>NZ_FKBS01000033.1 GCF_900078315.1 Bordetella ansorpii | reverse complement strand
ATACAGGTCCTGCACCCGCGACGGCGCCAGGCCCAGTCCGTCCAGCCCCGCCTGGTCCAACTGCGCGAGCGGGAAATCCGACGGGGTGACACCTTGCGCGCCGGACACGCAATGCGCGATCAGGGTGCGTAGTTCCTGCTTGAAACCCTCCACCCAGGCCTGCACGGCGGCGCGCTCATGGCGCGCGCGGCTGAAGCTGACATTGAGCCTGAGCACGCCTTCGAAGACCTGGCCGTTGACGGCGAACTCATGCGTCAGGGCGGCATCCGGATGCACCTCGTCGCCCGCGGCCTCGTCCGCGGGCCGCCAGCGCGAGCGTTCGTCGAACGAGCCGTCGAACTGGCCCAGATAATTGAACAGCACCTGCGCGGGTGCGCGGTCGCGCAAGGCGTCGCGCTGCGCAGCCGAACCCAGCTGCTTCAGGATGCCGTAGCCCAGGCCACGCCCCGGCACGGCACGCAGCGTCTCCTTGACGCGGCCGATGGCCTGGCCCGGCTCGCCCGTGGGGGCCAGCACCACCGGATAGATGCTGGTGAACCAGCCAACGGTGCGCGACAGGTCGATGTCCGCATCGATGTCCTCGCGGCCGTGGCCCTCCAGGTCGATGGCCACCGTCGATACCCCGCCCGCCGCGCACAGGGCGCGGCCCAGGGCGGCCAGCAGCAGATCGTTGACCTGGCTGCGATAGGCCGCGGGTGCGCGCTTGAGCAGGGCCTCGGTTTCTTCACGCGTCAGCGCGACGCTCAGGCTGTCGCGGTCGCGCTGCGTGGCCGAGCCGTCCGGATGGGCGCAAGCCAGCGCCGCCGGAGCCCGCTGGGCCCGCCAGTAGTCGACCTGCGCGGCGTAGTCCGGCGCATGGCGCACCAGGGCACGTGCCCAGTCCTGGTAACTGCTGCTGCGCGCGGCCAACGCCGGGGCTTCGCCGGCCAGGGCCTGCTCGTAGGCCTGCGCCAGATCCTGCAGCAGAATGCGCCACGACACGCCGTCGACGGCCAGATGGTGGATCACCAGCAGCAGGCGCGCCGACCCGTCGGCCATCGCGATGGCCACCGCGCGCAACAGCGGCCCGGCCTGCACGTCCAGGCTGCGCTGGGCCTGCTGGCAGATCTCGGTGACCGCGGCCGCGCTGGCGGCCTCGCGCCGCCAGATCACGCCATCGGCCACCTCGGCCTCGGTCTGCGGCGCCGCATAGGTCTGGCGCCATTGGCCGTTTTCATCCCGGCTGTAACGCAGCCGCAAGGCATCGTGATGGGCCAGCAAGGCCACGACGGCGCCGCGCACCGCCGCGAGATCCAGCGGCTGGGCGCTGTGCAGCAGCACGGACTGATTCCATTGCTGTTCGGGCACGTCGCGCGCCAGGAAGTCGGCCTGGATGGGCAGCAACGGCACCTCGCCCTGCGGCACGGCGCGCGCCGCCGCGTTGCCGCGCGCGGCGGTTTCCAGCGCCGTGCACAGCGGGGCCAGGCTGGCGATGGTCTGCGCCTCGAACACCTGGCGCGGCGACAGCGCCCAGCCGGCGCGGCGCAGGCGCGCCACGATCTGCAGGCTGAGAATGGAGTCGCCACCGATCTCGAAGAAGTTGTCGTGCCGCCCCACGGCGGGCAGACGCAGCACCTCGATCCATGCCTCGGCCAGCAGGGTTTCCAAGGCGCCTTGCGGCGCTTCGGCGGCCAGCGCCGGCTGTGCCGTGAGCGGCGGCAGCGCGCGCCGGTCGACCTTGCCATTGGCATTGCGCGGCAAGCGCGCCAGCACCTGAATCGCGGCCGGCACCATGTATTGCGGCAGGCGTTGCGCCACGGCCTCGCGCAATGCGTCGGCCTGCGGCGGCTGCGCCACCTCGGCGTCCAGGCCGACATAGGCCACCAGCCGGTTGCGGCCCGCCTCGCCCTGGGCCAGCGCCACGGCCTCGCGCACGCCCGGCTGCGCCAGCAGGGCCGTCTCGATCTCGCCCGGTTCGATGCGCAAGCCGCGCACCTTGATCTGGAAGTCGGCGCGGCCCACATAATCGAGCTGCCCATCCTGGCGCCAGCGCACCAGGTCGCCCGTGCGGTACATGCGCGCGCCGTCCGCGCCGTAAGGATCGGCCACGAAACGTTCGGCACTGAGGCCGGCGCGCGCCAGATAGCCCTGCGCCAGTCCCGCGCCGGACAGGTAGAGCTCACCGGTCACGCCGGGCGGCACCGGACGCAGATCGGCATCGAGCACGCGCGCCGCGCGCGCCCCGACGGGCCGGCCGATGGGCACATAGCCCTCCGATCCCGTGTCAACCTGTTCGCCAGCCCAGACGCAAGGGCTGATGACGGCTTCGGTGGGACCATAGGAATTGACCAGCCGCCGCGGTTGGAACGCCTCGAACACCAGGGCCGCGTCGCTGGCCGGCAAGGCTTCGCCACCCGCGATGCAGATGCGCAGCGCCAGGCGGCCGCCATGCGCCTGCGCCAGTTCGCGCAGATAGGCCGGCGGGAAATGCACCACGCCGATCTGATGGCCGGCGATCAGTCCGGCCATGGCGTCCAGGTCCCATTCGTGCTCGCGCATCACGGTCACGGACGCGCCCGTGGCCAGCGGCGCCATCCATTGCGATCCCGCGGCATCGAAGTTGATCGAGGCGGCCATCAGGCAATGGTCGTCCTCGCGCAGGCCCAGGCGCGGAATCACCGCGTCGATGTGCATGGCCAGCGCGCCGTGCGGCACCGCAACCCCCTTGGGCAGGCCGGTGGTGCCGGACGTGTAGATCACATAGGCCAGGCGCTGCGCATGGCCTAGCACCGCAGGGGGCACGGGCGAGGCGTCCGCCAGGGCGGCCTCGTCGAGCGCCAGCGTGCGCAGCGACGCGGGCCAGCGCGTGGCGTCCTGCCCTGCCAGGACCAGCAGCCGGGTCATGCCGCTGTCCTGGGCAATATGCGCCAGGCGATCCGCCGGGTAGGCGGGATCGAACGGCACGTAGGCGGCGCCGGCCTTCCAGATGCCCAGCATGGCGGCCAGCAGGTCGGCCGAACGCGGCAGGCCCAGCCCCACGCGGTCTGCCGGCGCGACGCCTTGGGCGATCAGCAGGTTCGCGATGCGATTGGCGCGCTGCTCCAACTGGGCGCGGGTGTACGACACCTCGCCGCAACGCACGGCCAGCGCCCGCGGCTGACGCGCGGCCAGCTCGGCAAGCCGTTGCGGCAGCAGGCATGCTTGGGCCTGTGCCGCAGGGTCGGGTTGGCCCAGCGCCAGGACAGCACGCGTCTGGCGGGCGTCCAGCAAGCCCACGTCGCCCAGGCGGCGCGCGGGGTCTTGCGCCAGTTCATCGAGCAGCCGCAGCAGTTGCTCGGCCAGCGCATCGACCTGGGCGGCATCGAACTGCGTGGTGGCGTGGCCGAACTTGAACGACAGCACGGTGGTGTGGTGCACCGCGATGGTCAGCCCGTAATGGGTTTCCTCGCGGACGTACACTTCGCCGAACACCGGGCCCGGCGCATGCTCCTGGCGCAGCGCCTGGTCGACCGGGTAATTCTCGAACACCAGAATGCTGTCGAACAAGGTCTGGCCGCCCTGCCCGGCCCAGCGCTGGATGTCGTTCAGCGCGGCATGTTCGTGCTCGCGCGCGGCCAGGTTGTGAGCCTGGATGCCGCGCAGCCAGTCGCCCACCGGCAGCGACGGGGCCATGGCGACCGCCACGGGCAAGGTGTTGATGAACAGGCCCAGCATGCGCTGCGCCTGCGGCAGTTCGGTGGGCCGACCGGCCACGGTGGCGCCCAGCACCACGCGCCGCTGCCCGGTATGGCGGCCCAGCAGCAATGCCCACGCGCCTTGCACCAGCGTGTTCAGCGTGATGCGTTGCGAGCGGGCGTACGCCACCAGCGCCGCCGTGGCCTGCGCGTCCAGCCGTACGCGGTGATGCCGGTAGGCGGCTTCTTCGGCGCGCGGGCGGGGTGCCGCCACGGCCTGGGACAGCAGCGTCGGCGCCTCCAGCCCCGCCAGCGCGTCGCGCCAGAACGGCGCATCGGCCTGGGTGTCGCGCTCGGCCAGCCAGGCGATGTAGTCGCGGTAGCGGCCGGCCGGCTCGGACTGGCCGCCGGCATAGGTGGACAGCACATCGCCCATCAGTTGGCTGGCGCTCCAGCCGTCCAGCAGCAGATGGTGGCTGGTCCAGATCAGGTGTTGCGTCTCGGCCCC
>NZ_FKBS01000032.1 GCF_900078315.1 Bordetella ansorpii | reverse complement strand
CTGACGGCAGCGATCACGACGGTTCTGTCGACGAAGTTCGGCGGCGAAGCCAAGGGCTACGACCAGATCGACGCTGCGCCGGAAGAAAAGGCGCGCGGCATCACGATCAACACGGCCCACGTCGAGTACGAAACGGAAACGCGCCACTATGCGCACGTTGACTGCCCGGGCCACGCCGACTACGTGAAGAACATGATCACGGGCGCCGCGCAGATGGACGGCGCGATCCTGGTGGTGTCGGCCGCTGACGGCCCGATGCCGCAGACGCGTGAGCACATCCTGCTGAGCCGCCAGGTGGGCGTGCCGTACATCATCGTGTTCCTGAACAAGGCCGACATGGTGGACGACGCCGAGCTGCTCGAGCTGGTGGAAATGGAAGTGCGCGAACTGCTGTCGAAGTACGACTTTCCGGGCGACGACACCCCGATCGTCAAGGGTTCGGCCAAGCTGGCGCTCGAAGGCGACAAGGGCGAGCTGGGCGAGCAGGCGATCCTGTCGCTGGCCCAAGCGCTGGACACGTACATCCCGACGCCCGAGCGCGCGGTTGACGGCGCGTTCCTGATGCCGGTGGAAGACGTGTTCTCGATCTCGGGTCGCGGCACGGTGGTGACCGGCCGTATCGAGCGCGGCATCGTCAAGGTCGGCGAAGAAATCGAAATCGTCGGTATCAAGCCGACGGTCAAGACGACCTGCACGGGCGTGGAAATGTTCCGCAAGCTGCTGGACCAAGGTCAAGCGGGCGACAACGTGGGCATCCTGCTGCGCGGCACGAAGCGTGAAGACGTCGAACGCGGCCAGGTGCTGTCCAAGCCGGGCTCGATCACGCCGCACACGGACTTCACGTCCGAGGTGTACATCCTGTCGAAGGAAGAAGGCGGCCGCCACACCCCGTTCTTCAACGGCTATCGTCCCCAGTTCTACTTCCGCACGACGGACGTGACGGGCACGATCGACCTGCCGGCCGACAAGGAAATGGTGCTGCCGGGCGACAACGTGACGATGACCGTCAAGCTGCTGGCCCCCATCGCCATGGAAGAAGGTCTGCGCTTCGCCATCCGTGAAGGCGGTCGTACCGTCGGCGCCGGCGTCGTCGCCAAGATCCTGAAGTAATACC
>NZ_FKBS01000031.1 GCF_900078315.1 Bordetella ansorpii | reverse complement strand
GGTTCGCTGCAGGAGCAGGCGCAGCGCCTGGCGGAAGCGGTGGCGGTGTTCCGCATCAACAGCGGCGAAGTCATCGATGCGCCTTCCGCGCAACTGCAGGGCCGGGGCCGTCCGGAACTGATGCAGGGCAAGGAAGGTCCCGGCGGCTTCGCGCTGGCCGGTTCGTAAGTCGAGGGATTCAGCGTGGCCACCGCCCAGACCTCGCCGGCCTTCTCCGCCGAACGGCAGTTCGAGTTCCGCGACAATGATTTTTCGCGCGTGCGCCGCATGATCTATGCGCGCGCGGGCATCTCGCTGGGCGATCACAAGCGGGAAATGGTCTACAGCCGGCTGGCGCGACGCCTGCGGGCGCTGGGACGGCACGACTTCAGCGGCTATCTCGATCATCTCGAGGAGCAGCCCGCCGCGACGGAATGGGAAAACTTCGTCAACGCCCTGACGACCAACCTGACGGCGTTCTTCCGCGAGTCCCATCACTTTCCGATCCTGGCAGAGTTCGTGCGCACGCGCGGCGGGCCGGTGTCGGTGTGGTGTTCCGCGGCCTCGACGGGCGAGGAACCCTATTCGATCGCCATCACCCTGGCCGAGGCGCTGGGCTCGCGCGCGGCCAGCAGCAAGGTGGTCGCCACCGACATCGATACCCAGGTGCTGGCCCGGGCCCGGGCCGGCGTCTACCCGTTCGAGCGGGTGTCCAAGCTCGACGAGGCCCGGCTCAAGCGCTTCTTCCTGCGCGGCAAGGGCGACAACAGCGGACACGTGAAGGTACGGCCCGAAATCCAGGAGATGGTCACGTTCGAGACCCTCAATCTGCTGGCTCCCGATTGGCCGCTGAACGAGAAGTTCGACGTGATTTTCTGTCGCAACGTGATGATCTACTTCGACAAGCCCACGCAGTCGAAGATCTTGCAGCGCTTCGTGCCGTTGCTCAAGCCGGGCGGCCTGCTGTTCGCGGGCCATTCCGAGAATTTCACCTACATCAGTCGCAGCTTCCGCCTGCGTGGGCAGACAGTCTACGACTGTACCGGCCAGGTCTGAACGGAAGCGCAAGCACAGAATGAAGAAAATCAAGGTCCTTTGCGTAGACGACTCCGCGCTGGTTCGCGGCCTGATGACCGAGATCATCAACGCCCATCCCGACATGGAAGTGGTCGCGGTGGCGCCCGATCCACTGGTGGCGCGCGACCTGATCAAGCAGCACAACCCCGACGTCCTGACGCTGGACGTCGAAATGCCTCGCATGGACGGCCTCGATTTCCTCGAGAAGCTGATGCGCCTGCGCCCGATGCCGGTGCTGATGGTCTCGTCGCTGACCGAGCGTGGTGGCGAAATCACCATGCGCGCGCTGGAACTGGGCGCGGTCGATTTCGTCACCAAGCCCAAGCTGGGCATCCGCGACGGCCTGCTGGAATACAGCGAGATCATTGCCGAGAAGATCCGCGCCGCCTCGCGCGCTCGCCTGCGCAAGATCACGCCGCCCGCCGAAGGCCATGCCGCGCCCGCGCCGCAGCGCCTACGCAGCCCGTTCTCCAGCTCGGAGAAGCTGGTTATCATCGGATCGTCCACGGGCGGCACGGAAGCCATCCGCGAAGTGCTGCGGCCCTTGCCGCCCGACAGCCCCGCGATGCTTATCACGCAACATATGCCGGCCGGTTTCACCAAGTCGTTCGCGCAGCGGCTCAACGCCATGTGCGCGGTGACGGTGCAGGAAGCCGTGCATGGCGAGCGGGTGCTGCCAGGCCACGTGTACCTGGCTCCCGGCGGCGAGACGCACATGCGCCTGGGCCGCAGCGGCGCCAACT
This sequence comes from Bordetella ansorpii, assembly GCF_900078315.1. Lineage (GTDB taxonomy): Bacteria > Pseudomonadota > Gammaproteobacteria > Burkholderiales > Burkholderiaceae_B > Bordetella > Bordetella ansorpii. Next base: position 22,234 of record NZ_FKBS01000031.1, on the reverse strand, counting down.
ATGTCATCGAATTGTTCGCGGGCGATCCGGTCAACCGGCATCGGCCGTCCGTGGATGTGCTGTTCCATTCCGCGGCCGAGTCGGCCGGCCGTAACGCGATTGGCGTGATCCTGACCGGCATGGGCAAGGACGGTGCCGCCGGCCTGCTGGCGATGCGCCGGGCCGGCGCGCATACCATCGCCCAGGACGAGGCGAGCTGCGTCGTTTTCGGCATGCCGCGCGAGGCGATCGCGCTGGGCGCCGCGGAGGACGTGGTATCGCTGTCACATATTAGCGAACGTATCCTCGACCGCCTGGGCGACCGCGGCCATCGGGTTTGAAATCACACTGGGCGCCACCGCGCGTCCATAATCAATTTTTGGAGTGAAGATGGTAGACAAGGCCCTGAAGATTCTGGTGGTGGACGACTTCCCCACCATGCGGCGGATCATCCGCAACCTGCTCAAGGAACTGGGCTTCGAGAACGTGGACGAGGCCGAGGACGGCGCGATCGCGCTGGAAAAGCTGCGTACCGGTGGCTTCCAGTTCGTCGTGTCCGACTGGAACATGCCCAACCTGGATGGTCTGGAGATGCTCAAGCAGATCCGCCAGGACCCCAACCTGAAGAGCCTGCCGGTTCTGATGGTGACGGCCGAGGCCAAGAAGGAAAACATTGTTGCGGCCGCCCAGGCCGGCGCCAACGGCTATGTGGTCAAGCCGTTCACGGCCGCCACCCTGGAAGAAAAGCTGAACAAGATTTTCGAAAAACTGGCTGGCTGAACGAGGTTCCCGCATGAACGCCACGAATAGCGACGAGAAGAAACCCGAAGCCGGGGACCTGATCCATCGCATCGCGTCACTGACGCGCATGCTGCGCGACAGCATGCGCGAATTGGGGCTGGATCAGGCGATCAAGGACGCCGCCGAGGCCATCCCCGACGCCCGCGACCGCCTGCGCTATGTCGCACAGATGACGGAGCAAGCCGCCAATCGCGTGCTCAACGCCACCGAAGCCGCGGGTCCGATTCAGGACGATATGGCCCGCAACGCGCGCGAACTCGATACGCGCTGGCAGTCGTGGTTCGATCAGCCGCTCGAGGTGCCCGAGGCCCGCGAACTGGTCAAGGACACGCGCGCCTTCCTGGCCGACGTACCCAAGCAGACGCAGGAAACCCAGGCGCAACTGATGTCCATCGTCATGGCCCAGGATTTCCAGGATCTGACGGGCCAGGTCATCATGCGCATGATGGACGTGGTCGGCGCGATCGAGCGCGAGCTGCTGCAGGTGTTGCTGGACAACGTCCCGCAAGAGCGCCGCGACGAAGCCACCAGCCTGTTGAATGGTCCGCAGGTCAATCCGGAAGGCAAGGCCGATGTGGTGACCAGCCAGGACCAGGTCGACGATCTGCTGGCCAGCCTGGGCTTCTGACCGAGAATCGGCCCATCGCCCGGCGGGCCCAGAGCGGGCCGGACGCCGGCGGGATCGTTCTCTCAGATGGGCGTGCGATGCCGGAATCCCGGCGCCTGCCCGCTGATGTGCGCCAGGTCGGGCCGCGTGCAGTTGCGGCCGGCGTGGCGCGCCACGTAGGCCTGCTGGCTCGCCCGGTCCAGCAGGTCGGTGAAGCCGCGATCCGCGCTGCCGCGCTCGGCCAGCCCGCAACTGGCGGACAGGCCGGGGAAGCCCTGGTCGGATAGCTGCGACAGCGCATGCCGCAGCCGTTCGCTGACCGTATGGGCGCCGTATAGGGTTTCGCCCGGCAACAGGATTGCGAATTCCTCTCCGCCGACCCGTCCGATCGGCGTGTCCGGCCGTACGCCGCCGCGTAGCAGTTCGCCGATGCGGCGCAGGGCGTCGTCGCCGGCCTCGTATCCCAGCGTGTCGTTCAGGCGCCGGAAATCGTCCAGATCCAGAATGACGCAGCTCAGCGCGTGCCGGTCGGGATGGCGGCTGTTGAAGATGCGTTCGCCTTCGCCCAGGAAAGCGCGCCGCGACTGCACGCCGGTCAGGACGTCGGTGGAGGCCTGCGCGCGCAATTCCATGCTTTCCGCGGCCAGCCGGCCGAAATCCTTCAGGATGGCGCTGTCTTCGGCGTTCGCCTCGCGCGGCGCGTAGTCCAGCAGGGTCAGCGCGCCGACCAGCAGGCCGGCGCGGGTGGCCAGCGGCATGCTCCAGCAGGCCCGTACATAGGGCGATCCCGCCACCTGGGGAAAACGGGCGAAGCGCGGGTCCTCAAGGGTGTCCGGCACCACCATCGGCTCGGCGCTTTGCAGTGCATACGACGCGAACGCGGTGTCGCGGCTGCCGGTGGAAACGGGCAGGGGGGTGCGGGTTTTCAGGATTTCGTGATGCAGGCCGACCATCGAGACATAGGCGATGGGAAAGCGCAGCGTGGCGCGCGCCAGGCGGGTGATGCGCTCGAAGACCGGATCGGGGCCGCCATCGAGCACCTGGAGGTCGGTCAATGCGTCCAGGCGCGCCTGCTCGCGCAGGGCGTCGCGCATCGCGTACTCGTTCAAACCATGCATGCCGTCGTGCTCCTCGGCGCCCCACGGCCCGATTTGTAACTTTCGTGATCGTCGCAGCGGCGCGGTCGACGCGATCGCGGCCGGGTACGCCTGCATGGAATAACGTGGCTTTCCCCCCGCTTCTTAAATGATCGCAAGGGCGAGGTGTCGCCTAGAATCTCGCCGGGCAGTCTGCAACCCGTCTGCAGGCAGCGAAGCACTCGTCGAGCATGGCCGAAGAAAGCGATCTTGAGAAAACCGAAGCCGCCTCTCCCCGGCGCCTGCAAAAGGCGCGCGAGGAGGGGCAGATCGCGCGTTCGCGCGAACTGGGCACGTTTCTGATGCTGGCGACCGGCGTGGCAGGCCTGTGGCTGGGCGCAGCGGGGCTGTACCGCGGGCTGACGGGCGTGATGCGTGCCGGGTTGGGATTCGAGCCGCGCGTGGCGCGCGATGAGACGGTCATGGTGTCGCAGGCCACCAACAGTGCGTTCGATGCCCTGGTGATGGTGTTGCCGCTGTTCGGCGTCCTGGCGGTGGTCGCCATCCTGGGCAGCCTGGCGTTGGGCGGCATCGTGTTCTCCACGAAAAGCCTGGCGCCCAATTTCAGCAAGCTCGATCCGCTGGCGGGCATCAAGCGGATGTTCTCCATGCAGACGGTGGTGGAGCTCGTCAAGTCCATCGCCAAGGCCTTGCTGGTGGGCGGCATCGGGGCCTGGGTGTTGTGGCATTACCACGAAGACATGGTGGGCCTGTCGTTGGCGTCGCCCACCGCGGCCATCGGCCATACGCTTCGGCTCGTCGCGATCTGCAGCGCGCTGATCGTGGCCTCGCTGATGCTGATCGTGCTGCTGGACGTGCCGTGGCAGATATACAGCCACATGAAGAAGTTGCGGATGTCCAAGCAGGACGTGCGTGACGAACACAAGGAAAGCGAAGGCGACCCGCACGTCAAGGGCCGCATCCGCCAGCAGCAGCGGGCGATGGCCCGCCGCCGCATGATGGCCGAGGTGCCCAAGGCGGACGTGGTGGTCACCAACCCCACGCACTACGCGGTGGCGCTGCGCTACGCCGAAGGCGAGACTGCCGCGCCGCGCGTCGTGGCCAAGGGCACGGGCCTGATCGCCTTGAACATTCGTGAGATCGCGGCGCAGAACCGTGTGCCGACTCTGGAGGCGCCGCCCCTGGCGCGCGCCCTGCATCAACACGTCGAGCTGGGACAGGAAATCCCGGCCGCGCTTTATACCGCCGTGGCGGAAGTGCTGGCGTGGGTTTTCCAGTTGCGCAGTTGGCGCTCGGGCTGGGGCGTCGAACCGACGGCGCCTTCGGCCTTGAATGTGCCCGCCGAACTGGATCCCCAGGCCGGCCGTCCCACGGCCCAAGGAGTTTAAGGAATGAGCACGCTGCTCACCACGCTGAAAACGCAGGGCGCCGCCAACGCGCGTTTGCTCGCCGGTCCGGTGCTGATCGTGATGGTGCTGGGCATGATGGTGCTGCCGCTGCCCACCTTCCTGCTCGACCTGCTGTTCACCTTCAACATCGCGTTGTCGGTGATGATCCTGCTGGTCGCGATGTTCACCCGCAAGCCGCTGGATTTCGCCGCCTTTCCCGCGGTGCTGCTGTTCGCGACCTTGCTGCGCCTGTCGCTGAACGTGGCCTCCACGCGCGTGGTGCTGCTCAACGGCCACGAAGGTCCCGACGCCGCCGGCAAGGTGATCGAGGCGTTCGGCCACTTCCTGGTGGGCGGCAATTTCGCGGTCGGGATCATCGTCTTCATCATCCTGACCATCATCAACTTCATCGTGATCACCAAGGGTGCGGGGCGGATCGCCGAAGTCGGCGCGCGCTTCACCCTGGACGCCATGCCTGGCAAGCAGATGGCCATCGACGCCGACCTGAACGCCGGCCTGATCGGCGAGGAAGAGGCCCGCAAGCGCCGCAGCGAGATCGCCCAGGAGGCGGACTTCTTCGGTTCGATGGACGGCGCCAGCAAGTTCGTGCGCGGCGACGCCGTGGCTGGCCTGCTCATCATGGTCATCAACGTCATCGGCGGTCTGGTCGTCGGCGTGGCGCAGCACGACCTGTCGTTCTCCGAGGCCGGCCGCGTCTATACGCTGCTGACCATCGGCGACGGCCTGGTGGCGCAGATCCCCGCGCTGATCATCTCCACCGCGGCCGGCGCGGTGGTGTCGCGCGTGTCGAACGACCAGGACGTCGGCCAGCAGATGCTGGGCCAGTTGTTCGCCAACCCGAACGTGCTGTTCCTGACCGCCGTCATCATCGGCATCATGGGCCTGATTCCCAACATGCCGCATGTGGCCTTCCTGACGCTGGCGGCGATGCTGGGCGGCACGGGCTGGATGGTGCTCAAGCGCCGCCGGGAAGCCGAGGCAAAGACCGTGGACCAGCCCTCGCAGGCGGCCGCGCAGGCGCAGGCCGCGGCGGCCGAGGCCAGTTGGGACGACGTTTCCATGGTCGACCAACTGGGCCTGGAAGTGGGCTATCGGCTGATCCCGCTGGTCGATCACTCGCAGAACGGCGAGCTGCTGCACCGCATCCGCAGCCTGCGCAAGAAGTTCGCGCAGGACGTGGGCTTCCTGCCGCCGGTCGTGCACATACGCGACAACCTGGAGCTCAAGCCCAACGATTACCGCATCCTGCTGTCGGGCGTGGAGGTCGGCCGCGGCGTGGCGATGCCCGGCCAGTGGCTGGCCATCGACCCGGGCGGCGTCAGTGCCACCATCAAGGGCGTGCCGACCACCGATCCGGCGTTCGGCCTGCCGGCGCTCTGGATCGACGCCAGCCAGCGTGACCAGGCGCAAGTGGCGGGCTACACCGTGGTCGATGCCAGTACGGTGGTGGCCACGCACTTGAACCACTTGATGCACCGCCATGGCTCCAATCTGCTGGGCCGCCAGGAAGTGCAGCAGCTACTGGACCGCCTGGGCCGCGATGCGCCCAAGCTGACCGAGGACCTGGTGCCCAAGACCCTCTCTCTGACGACGTTGCAGAAGGTGCTGCAAGGCCTGCTGTCCGAAGAGGTGCCGATCCGCGACATGCGCACCATCATCGATACCGTGGCCGAGCATGCGCCGCGCCTGGTGGTGCAGGCGGCCAACGCGGGCGGTCAGCCGGACGTGCCCGAGCTGATTGCATTGACGCGCCGTTCGCTGGGCCGTGCGATCACCCAGCAATGGTTCTCGGGCGAGGGCGAGCTGCGCGTGATCGGCCTGGATGTGAAGCTCGAGCGCGTGCTATCGCAGGCCATGGCCACCAGCGGTGGACTGGAGCCCGGCCTGGCCGAGACGCTGTTGCGCGAAACCGAGGCCGCCGTGATGCGCCAGGAGTCGCAGGGCAACGCGCCGGTGCTGCTGGTGTCGCCGCCGCTGCGCGCGCCCCTGTCGCGTTTCCTGCGTCACCATCTGCCGCAGCTGGGCGTGCTGTCCAACGCGGAAATCCCCGATGAGCGCGTCGTGCGCGTCACGGCGCTGGTCGGAGGTTCCGGCGAATGAAGTTGTCCCGTTTCGTAGGCGCCACCGTGCGCGAGGCCATGCGCCAGGTGCGCGAGGCGCTGGGTCCGGATGCGTTGATCGTGTCCAATCGTACGGTCAATGGTACGGTCGAGGTGGTGGCCACCGTCGATGCCGCGCCGGATGTCCAGGACGAGACGCCGTCCGCCGGGGCGCCGCCTGCCGCGTCCGCATCGTCCGCCGCGCAGCCGTCCGCCGTGCCCGCCAGGCCTTCCTCCGCCTGGCAATCGCCCGCCGACGCCACGCGCGCCCCCTCGATGCCGCCGTCTTCCGAATCCGGCTATGCGCCGGCCCGCGCGCTGGCCCGCTACGCTGACGCGGCGGCGGCGTCGCCGCTTCCCGAGGCCGACGCCGAAGCGCCCCAGGCGCTGCAAGCCGGGCCGGCGGCCGGACGTCCGACGCCGGCTGCGGCGGGGCAGGGGCCTGTTTCGCCGGGCGCGTCGTCCATCAGGATGCCTGCGCCGGGCAGTACCTCGCTGCTCGGTACCGCTGCGCCGGGCAGCCCGCGCATCCCCACCGATCTCGCCAACGCCATCGGCGCCGCCGCCAATTCCCTGGCCGCCGCACGCGCGCCATCAGTGCCTGCCAGCGGCTATGCCGCGCCGATGTCCACGCCCGCGGCGTACCCGCCGACGCCAGCCGCGCGGATCGCGATGCCGGCGGCGCCCGGCATCCCGGCATCGGCTGCACCGGCTGCGCTCGATTCCAATCCCCCCGTGCCGGCCGATTCCCTGTCCGGCCCGTCGGCGCCTGCCAGCCCGGTTCCGCCCCTGCCGTCGATGGCCCAGCGTCCCGATGCGCCGCTGCCATCGGCAATGCCCATCGCACCGGCGTCGATGGAGATGGGCAACCAGCAGATGCAGGCGGCGCTCGATGCTTTGCGCGGGGCATTGGAGTCGCGCATGGACGGCCTGCTTTGGGGCGGCGCGCAGGCCGCCGGCCTGCAGCCGGTCAAGGCGACGCTGTTCCGTAACCTGCTGGAGGCCGGTTTCAGCATGCCGCTGGTGCGCGCGCTGGTCGAACGCCTGCCCGCCAGCCTGGATCGCCAGGGCGCGATGGCCTGGGCGCGCAATGAACTGGTGACGCATCTGCCCGTCATGCGCAACGAGAACGATTTCCTGGCGGACGGCGGCGTCTATGCGCTGGTCGGCCCGACCGGCGTGGGCAAGACCACCACGCTGGCCAAGCTGGCCGCGCGCTGCGTGGCGCGCGAAGGCCGGGATCAGGTCGCGATGCTGACCACCGACCTGTTCCGGATCGGCGCGCTGGAGCAGTTGCAGATCTACGGCCGCCTGATGGGCGTGCCCGCGCATTCCGTGCGGGATGGCGAAGAGCTGAAGCAGGCGCTGGCGCATCTGGGACACCGCAAGATCATCCTGATCGACACCACAGGTATCAGCCAGCGCGACCGCAACGTCGCCGCGCTGGCCGCGCTGCTGCATGCGGCCGATCGGCCCGTGCGCCGGCTGCTGGTGCTCAATGCCGCTTCCCAGGGCGATACCTTGGATGAGGTGGCGCACGCCTACCGAAACGGCGCCGGCGAGGACGTGGTGGGCTGCATCGTCACCAAGCTCGACGAGGCGACCCGGATCGCGCCCGCACTGGACACGGCGATCCGCCACCGGCTGCCCATCCATTACGTATCCATCGGGCAGAAGGTGCCCGAGGATATGGCGACCGCGGATCGGCAAGCGCTGGTCGATCGCGCCCTGGCGCCGTTGCCGCGCCAGACCGCTCCGCTGTATGCCCCGAGCGAGGCCGACCTGGCTGCGTTGTGGCGGTCGTCGGCCAAGGCGGAGACGGAACAGAAACAGGTCGATGGGGCGAGCGAATCCGCGCGCCGCCGCCAACTGCTGGCCGCCGCCGTGCTGCCGCACGCTGGCGCCGACGCGCCGCTGGACCAGGCGATCGCCTGGCTGGACAGCGATCCGGCTTGCGTGCAGGCGCGTGCCAACTGGCGTGCGGCCCGCGACGACAGCGCCACGCCGCAAACCCTGAGCGAAGCGGGCCTGAAGCGGGCGCAGGATGCTTATGCCGGCGGCAGCGAGCGTTATCTGCTGGCCATGCATGGCAAGGCGGCCATGAAGGGGCAGGGCGGTTCGCCTGCCGGGACGCTGCTGGCCGGATTGCTGATGACCGACCGCGGCGCGGCGCTTTCCGCGCCCATGGCGCACCTGATGCTGCCGCACGGTATCCTCGATGCGCATGATCTGTCCGCGCCCATGCCCGAGAACGCGGTGCAGGCGCTGGTGGCCAGGGTGCGCGCCCTGCAGGCAGCCTTGCAGGGCGTGCCGCAGGTGCACCTGTTCGAAATGGGCACCGCCGCGATGTGGCAATCGCTGTCCGCCGAAAGCGCGCAGTGGGTGGCGCGCGGCGCGGGCGCGCTGCGGGTCGTCCAGGAAGATACGCCGACCACGCTGGCGGCCGTGTCGCGCGATCTGGGTTATCTGCCCGTCGGCACGACGCCGATGCCGGGCCAACAGCCGGACGAGGCGCCGCTGGATCTCTGGGCCAGTGGGACCGAGGTGCGCATGTCGGCGCGTGGCCACGAAGACCTGCCGCTACGCATGGTGTGCGCGCGATTGACCGATCCTGCCAGCGGCAAGGTTGTCAATCAGCTGTATGGGCTGACCAATCTAAAGGCGTCGCAGGCCGACGCCCGCACGGTGGCGCGTTGGCTGCTGCAACAGGAGCAAGCCAAGACGGCCTTTCGTCATATGGCGCAGGCCTGGGCGGCGCTGCCGCCGGCGACCGGCATCCAGGCCATGCCGCGCCAGGCCTTGCTGGCGGCCCAGTTGGGGGTTGCCTGCTGGCAGTTGTCGCAGGCGTCTCAGGCGGAAAGCGCGCGGGCCATGCTTCAGGCGATGGCGGCGGGTGGGCGCAAGCTGACCGGCCCGCTGATGCCGGCCGCGCTGATGAAGGGGTTTGCAATGCTCGACATGGCGGCCTGAGCGGGCTCGCCACGGGGACTTCCAGGTTGGGCTATGGTCCCGGAAGGGGCCGAAAGACGGCGGGTGGCATACCCGCCGTTTCTTCTGGCGCAAACGACGTCAGGTCGCGATGATGCTGCGCTGGCCGTAGCCGCGGCGACCGCGGCCCTGGGCGTCGTACGTCGTGGAGGCGCCAGCGCCTTCGTTGAGCTGGCGCAGGGCCTCCAGGGCCTGTTGGGTGTGCCGCAGGCTGGCGCTGATCATGGCGCCGTTGCGTTCGTTGCGTTCGCGCGCGACCGCGGCATGCTCCAGCAGGCGGCTCCAGCTTTCGGTCAGTTCGGGAAACTGTGCGGCGGCTTGCTCCGTGCCTTCGTGGCCGGCGGGCAGGCCCAGGCCGGCCAGCAATTCATCGCGTTGCACGCTGAGGGCCGACAATTGCTCGGCCAATGCCTCTTTTTCGTGGGCGGCCTGTTGCAGCGCTTCGTGGGCGGTGCGGTCAGCCAGCGCGCGGGCTTCCGCGTCGATGGCTTCGATGAAGGCTTGGACCAGCGCGCTTTCGCGTTCGATACAGATCTGCAGGGCAGCGGACATGAGAAGTTAAAGCGTCGTCGGCAGAAAAAAACGGTTCGACTTGAGACCAGGCGAAGGCAGCCGATGCTGGCCGGGCAGGATTACTTGAGCAGTTCCTGGGCGCTGGCAATCAGGCTGTCGGCGATGCGGCTGGCGTCGATCTTCAGTTCGCCGGAAGCGATGGCGGCGCGGATGGCATGTACGCGCTCGACATTGATGTCGCTACCGCCTTCCTGCAGCACCAGCAGTTGCCGCGAAGCCGGACTCAGCGCGACCTGCGAGCTGCCCGTGCTGGCTTGGCCGCCATTGGATGCGCCGTAGGCCTGCGCCACCGGATTTTCGGTACGCAGGTTGACGGGATTGGCAGCAACCGAAGGGGAAGTGGTAGTGATTTTCAAGGTGATCTCCGCTGGGCAGGCCTCGGATCAGTGCCGGATCTGCCTTGGTCTTGTCCTTGTTACGGCCAGCGCCGCGGTAACTTTAGTTTTTTCGCGTGACGGAAGCCAAGAATATGTAACTTCTTTACAGGGGTATTTCCACCAACCCCGCATTCTTCACGACACCGTTGACGATCTGGCCGGACGCCGTGCGCACCTGCACCCGGTCGCCGGGGGCCGCGTTGTCCAGGGCCTCGCCCTCGCCGGACACCGTGAACCCCTTGCCGCTGATCACGATATTCACGTTCTGTCCCCGTTCGATCGCCTGGGCGCTGCGCAGCACGGCCGCCTTGATGGGTTGGCCGGTCGCGATGCGGTTGGCCGCCCGCATGCCGATCACATGGCCGGCATCGGTGATGATGCCGGGCGACAGGGTGGCGAGGTCCGCGTCGCGGGTTTGCACGTCGGCCGGGCCGATGACGCGGCCGGCATTGATCTGGCGCGATGCGACATAGTAACGCCCCGCCACGCTGACGCTGGCCTGCACGTAGGTGGTCCACGTTTGCGGGGCGGTGCAGCGCACGCCGACGGACATGCGCGGGCGCAGCCGCACCGGCGATGAAATGAAGGGGGTGAGGGCGTCGCAGGCCGCCAGGCGTTCGGCCCGGACCGGGTCGAGCGTGATGCTGATCTTGCCCGGCACGTCCGCCAGCTGGCCGCGCAGATAGGCCTGCGCGGTTGCCGACAGCACCGCGGGATCCTGCGTGGAAACCGTCTGCGCGCGCGCCGCGGACGGCCCGCCCAGGGCGATGGCCAGGGCAGCCGCCGCGAGGACGGGGCGCAGCGGGAAGGGCGGGCGGGGGAATTGCGGCATGGAAAGAATTGTAGAAGCCGGCCGAATGTCGCAATAGTGGAATTGATCGGGAAATGGCGGGTTATTTAAGTGATTGTGTCGGGCTGCCGGCACCTATGATGCCGTTCATGCCCAAAAGGGCCGGGCCTGCTTGCCCGGTTTCCACACTCCGCACCGTCCTTGTAAGGCGACCGAATGCTAGACCGGCTCAGCGACGATTTTCGTTTTTTCCAACAGTCGATCAGCCTGCGCGCGCAGCGCCAGGAGGTCCTGTCCTCGAACATCGCCAACGCCGATACGCCGAACTACAAGGCGCGCGATTTCGATTTCAAGACGGCCATGGAAAACGCCATGGGCAATCGCATGAGCCTGCCCGACACGCAACTGACGCTGACGTCGGCCCGCCACATCCCGGGCCAGGCCGTGTCGCCGCCCAATGTCGACCTGCAGTACCGCCTGCCCTACCAGGCCAGTCTCGACGGCAATACCGTCGACATGGACAACGAGCGCGTGCGCTTCGCCGACAACACGCTGCACTATCAGAGCAGCCTGCAAGTGCTGTCTGGCCGCATCCGCTCGATGATGCTGGCCGTCCAGGAATAATCAGGAGTTCCCGAATGTCCTTGCTGAGCATTTTCGATATCGCCGGTTCCGCGCTGACGGCCCAGTCGCAGCGCATGAACGTCTCGGCCAGCAACATGGCCAACGCCGAAAGCGTCGTGGGCCCCGATGGCCAGCCCTACCGCGCGCGCCAGGTGGTGTTCCAGGTGAACCCGGCGGCAGGCCAGGCCATGGGCCAGGAGATCGGCGGCGTGCGCGTGGCGGGCGTGGTGCAGGACAACTCGCCGTTCAAGCTGGTCTACGACCCCAAGCACCCGATGGCCAATGCCGACGGCTACGTGTCCATGCCCAACGTCGATCCCGTGGCCGAGACGGTCAACATGATCGCCGCTTCGCGTTCGTACCAGGCGAACGTCGAAGTGCTCAACACGGCCAAGCAACTGATGGCCAAGACGCTCACCATCGGCCAGGCGTGACGCGCCGGCCCGTTTCGATTCCCGACCTCTCACTACGCGACTAGCCATGGCCACCTCCGTCAACGGCGTTTCCAACAGCACCACCACCGGACTGGGTTCCAGCACCTCGACCGCGGCTCAGGACATCCAGGATCAGTTCCTCACCTTGCTGGTGACCCAACTGCGCAACCAGGATCCGCTGAATCCGATGGAGAACGCCGAGCTCACCTCGCAGCTCGCGCAGATTTCCACGGTCGAGGGCATCACCAACCTCAACAATACGTTGCTGTCCATCAGTGGCCAGGTCGACGTCTCGCAATCCATGAACGCCGCCTCCATGATCGGCCGCGGCGTGCTGGTGCCGGGCGACGAGGTGTCGCTGGGCACCGACATCACGGATCCTACCGTGCGCGAGGCCACCCCGCTGGGTATCGATCTGCAGGGCGATGCCGACACCGTCACCGTCAAGGTGCTGGACAGCGATGGCAACGTGGTGCGCACGATGACGCTGCGCGACCAGAAGACCGGCGTCATCGACGTGTCGTGGGACGGCAAGAACGACGGCGGCCAGGATGTGGCCGACGGCAAGTACACCTTCAATGTTGCCGCCACGGATGCGGACGGCAACAAGGTCACCGCCGAGGCCTTGCAGTACGGCCTGGTCAGCGGTGTGGCCTACGGCACCAACGGCCTGCGCCTGCAACTGGGCATGGGCAACGAGGCCAGCATGCTCGACATCCGCAAGATCTACGGCAGCAACACCTGATATCCACCGACTCGGCGGGGTGCCTGCGCAATGGCGGCACCCGCGCATTCACAAATACTTGGACAGCGAGATAGCACATGGGATTCGGACAAGGACTGAGCGGCTTGAATGCCGCCTCGCAGAACCTGGACGTCATCGGCAACAACATCGCCAACTCCGGCACGGTCGGCTTCAAGTCGGCTTCGACGTCGTTCGCGGACGTCTACGCCAACTCGCGCGTGGGCCTGGGTGTGAAGGTCAGCGCCATCAACCAGCGCTTCACCGTGGGTAACGTGTCCACGACCGGCGGCGAGTACGACATCGCCATCGACGGCGCGAAGGGTTTCTTCCGCCTGACCGATCAGGCCGGCGGCGTGTTCTACTCGCGCAATGGCGAGTTCATGCTCGACAAGGACTTCTACATCGTCAACCAGATGGGCATGCGCCTGACGGGCTACGCCGCCGGCAGCATCGGCGCCGCCCCGGTCGAACTGACGGTCCCGCAGGGCAACATCGCCCCGGTGGCCACGACCACGCTGGGCGTGACGACCAACCTGAACGCCAACGCCACGCCGATCGACCAGGCCGCCACCCCGTTCGACGCCACGATCCGCTCGACCTACACCGACCAGGTGCCGAGCACGGTGTACGACTCGCTGGGCAATGCGCACGAAATGGTCCAGTACTTCGTCAAGCGCGAGGCCGCCGCAGGCCAAAGCGTCTACGACGTCTACTACACGCTGGACGGCGACCCCATGACCGTGGGCGCCGCGGCGGCCGACCATGCCACGCTGACGTTCAACGCCAGCGGCGCGCTGCAGACCAATCCGCCCAACTACACCGTCAACTTCGCCGACCCGGGCGGCGCGACCTCGCCGGCCGACGCGCTGGCGATTTCGGTGGGCTACACCGGCGTCACGCAGTTCGGCAGCGACTTCAGCCCCAAGCTGACCCCCAACGGTTATGCCAGCGGCGAGTTCCTGGGCATCGAGATCGCGGCGGACGGCAGCGTCACGGCCCAGTACAGCAACGGCCAGAACCAGACGGTCGGCACCATCGCGTTGGCGAACTTCAACAACGTGCAGGGCCTGACGCCGGTCGGCAATAACGCCTGGCAGGAAAGCACCGCGTCGGGCCAGCCGCTGCTGGGTCAGCCGGGCACCAACAGCCTGTCGTCGCTGGTCGGCCAGTCGCTGGAGCAATCCAACGTCAACCTGAGCAACGAGCTGGTCAACATGATCATCGCCCAGCGTACCTACCAGGCCAACACGCAGACCATCAAGACGCAGGACGAAGTCCTGCAGGTGCTGCTGAACATCTAAGGCCGCGCACCGCACCGATACGGATATAGCCGATGGATCGCGTCATCTACACCGCCATGAACGGCGCTGCCCGGGTCTCCGAGCAGCAGGCCGTTCTGACCAACAACCTGGCCAACGTCAACACGCCGGGGTTTCGCGAGCAGATCTCGCTGTACCGTTCGGTGCCGATGCTCGACGGCACTTCGCTGCCGACGCGCGTGTCCACCGTGGCGACCACGCCCGGCAGCAATTTCGCGCTGGGCCCGATGCAGTCCACCGGGCGCGACCTGGACGTGGCGGTGGCCGGCAGCGGCTGGTTCGCCATCCAGACGCCGCAGGGCGAGGCCTATACCCGTGCCGGCAGCCTGCAGGTGGGCGTGAACGGCCTGCTGCAGAACTCGCTGGGCCAGCCGATGCTGTCCGACCAGAACGCGCCCATCGAGATCCCGGACCAGGCGTCGCTGACGATCGCTTCGGACGGCACGATCACCGCCATCGGCGCGGGCGATCCGCCCAACAACATCCTCAACCTGGGGCGCCTGAAGCTGGTCAGCCCGCAGGAATCCGCCTTGGTGCGCGGCGACGACGGCATGTTCCGCCTGGCCGCCGGCACGCCGCCGCAGCCCGCCGATCCGACCCTGCGCGTCATGTCCGGCGTGCTCGAAGGCAGCAATGCCAGCCCCACGGCGGCCATGGTGGCCATGATCGAGAACTCGCGGCGTTTCGAGATGCAGATGCAGGTGGTGCGCGATGCCAACGAGAACGCGGGCCGCGCCAACGAAATACTTTCCGTCTGATAAGCAGCGGATCGTCGAAGATCAATGCGCGCGCCGAGGGGCCGCGCCAGGAGTGACAGAACCATGATGCGTTCACTGTGGATTGCCAAGACCGGCCTCGAAGGTCAACAGACGTCGATGGACGTGATCTCGAACAACCTGGCCAACGTCCAGACCAACGGTTTCAAGCGGGGCCGCGCCGTCTTCCAGGACCTGATGTACCAGACCCTGCGCCAGCCGGGCGCCCAGGTCGGCGATGCCAGCCAGTTGCCCTCGGGCCTGCAACTGGGCACCGGCGTGCGCGTCGCCGCCACCGAGCGCGTGTTCTCGCAAGGCAACATGAACAACACCGGCAACGACATGGACATCGCGATCAACGGTCGGGGTTTCCTGCAGGTCGAACTGCCCGACGGCACCCAGGCCTACACGCGTGACGGCGGCTTGCAGACCGACCAGAACGGCCAGCTCGTGACGGCCGGCGGCTACGTCATCCAGCCCCCGATCAACATTCCCGACAATGCCCTGTCGATGACCATCGGCAAGGACGGCACGGTCTCCGTCACCCAGCCGGGCAACGCCGGCCTCAGCGTGCAGGTCGGCCAGTTGCAGGTCGCCACCTTCATCAATCCGGTGGGCCTGCAGAGCATCGGCGAGAACCTGTACCTCGAAACCGACTCGTCCGGCCCGGCCAACGTGCTGGCGCCCGGCGTGGACGGCGCCGGCTCGATCGAGCAGCAGTATTCCGAAACCTCGAACGTCAACGTCGCCGAGGAGCTGGTCAACATGATCACCACCCAGCGCGCGTACGAAATGAACAGCAAGGCCGTGCAGACCTCCGACGAGATGCTGGCCCGCCTGTCGCAGTTGTAATGACCGCGTCGATGTTGCGCCTGATCGCCGTTTCGGGGCTGCTGCTGGCAGCCTCCGGTTGTGCCCTGATCCCGCCGGAGCCCGTGGTGGTCGGACCGACCACGGCCGCGCCGCCCGCGCCGCCGATGCAGGTGTCCCGTCCCACCGGCTCGATCTTCCAGCCCACCGTCTACGGCAACTATCCGTTGTTCGAAGACCGCCGGCCGCGCAACGTCGGCGACGTCGTCACCATCGTCCTGGAAGAGCGGACCAACGCCGCCAAGAACGTCGCCACGAACACCAACCGGCAAAGCACCACCACCCTCGGTATCGGCGCGACGCCGTCGTTCATGGACGGCAGCATCAACGCCCGGCTCAATACCGACGCCACCGGCCAGAACCAGTCGCAAGGCACGGGCAACAGCTCGGCCAACAACACCTTCACCGGCAACATCACCACCACGGTGGTGGGCGTGCTGCCCAACGGCAACCTGCAGGTCGCCGGCGAGAAGCAGATCGCCATCAACCGGGGCAGCGAGTACGTCCGCTTCTCGGGGGTGGTCGATCCCCGCTCCATCACGGGCACCAATTCGGTGTCGTCCACCCGTGTGGCCGACGCCCGTATCGAATACCGCAGCAAGGGCACCATGGACGAAGTCCAGACCATGGGTTGGCTGCAACGCTTCTTCCTGCTGGCTTCGCCGTTCTGACCATGCCATTGCCGACCACGCCTCGTTTCCTGCTTTTCCTGGCGACCCGCCTGCTGGCCGCGCTGTGCCTGCTGGCGGGCGGCGCCGCGCACGCCGACCGCCTGAAAGACCTGGCGTCGGTGCAGGGCGTGCGCGGCAACCAGCTCATCGGCTACGGCCTGGTCGTGGGCCTGGACGGCACCGGCGACCAGGTCCGCCAGACCCCGTTCACCCAGCAAAGCCTGACCAACATGCTGTCGCAACTGGGCGTTACCGTGCCGCCCGGCAGCAACATGCAGTTGAAGAACGTCGCGGCCGTCATGGTCACGGCGACGCTGCCGGCCTTCGCGCGCCCCGGCCAGACGCTGGACGTCGTGGTCTCCTCGATGGGCAATGCCAAGAGCCTGCGTGGCGGCACGCTGCTGATGACGCCGCTCAAGGGTGCCGACAACCAGATCTACGCCATCGCCCAGGGCAACATGCTGGTGGGCGGCGCGGGCGCGGCGGCCGGTGGTTCCAGCGTCCAGATCAATACGCTCAACGGCGGCCGCATCAACGGCGGCGCCATCGTCGAGCGCGCCGTGCCCACCACCGTCGCCCAGGACGGCATGGTGTACTTCGAAATGAACGACAGCGACTTCGGCACCGCGCAGAACGTCGCCGCCGCCATCAGCCGCCAGATCGGCCCCGGTTCGGCCGTGGCGTTGGACGGCCGGGTGGTGCAGGTGCGCGCGCCCGATGATCCATCCGCCATGCCGGCGTTCCTGTCGCGCCTGGAAAACCTGCAGGTCACCCGCGCGCCGGCCAGCGCCAAGGTCATCATCAATGCCCGTACCGGTTCGGTGGTCATGAACCGCAACGTGACGATCGACGAGGCCGCCATCTCGCACGGCAACCTGTCGGTCATCATCAACCAGCAGAACCAGGTCTTCCAGCCCGATACGCCGTTCACGCAGGGCCAGACCGTGGTGGCCCCCAACACGCAGATCGAAGTGCGCCAGGACAGCGGGGCGATCCGCCGCCTGAATACCAGCGCGAACCTGGCCGACGTGGTCAAGGCGCTGAACGCGCTGGGCGCGACGCCGCAGGATCTGCTGGCGATTCTGCAGGCCATGAAGGCCGCCGGTGCGTTGCGCGCCGATCTCGAAATCATCTAGGACCTCTTTTCATGGCGCTCGTCAGCTACACCCCGCGTCCCGATTCCCAGGAATCGGTCTTCGACATGGGGCGGCTGTCCGATCTGAAGCGTGGGGTGGTCGGCCAGCCCATGGACGAGGCCGAGCAGAAGAAGGTCGCCAAGCAGTTCGAGGCGCTCTTCCTGCAGATGATGATCAAGCGCATGCGCGCGGCCACGCCCAAGGACGGCCTGTTCGACAGCCAGGCGACCGAGATGATCCAGTCCATGACGGACGAGCAGTTGGCGCTGCAACTGGCCGATCCCGGGATCGGCCTGGCGAAGTCGCTGCTGGACCAGATGCCCAAGGGCTCGGCATCCCCGCAGGACGACGCGGCAGACCCGCAGCGGGCCGGGCAGGGCAGCGGCAAGCCGACCGGCGAGGTTTCCGCCTTGCTGGACGTGCTGCGTACCAACCGGCCGCGCGACCGGGTGATGGCCGCGGCCGAAGGTGCGCCGGATCATGTGGTCGACTTCGTGTCGCGCATGTCGCACGCCGCCAATGCCGCGGCGCAGCAAAGCGGCGTGCCGGCCCGCCTGATCCTGGGGCAGGCCGCGCTGGAGTCGGGATGGGGCAAGCGCGAGATCATGCACGCCGATGGCCGCACCAGCCATAACGTGTTCGGGATCAAGGCGGGTTCCAGCTGGACGGGCAAGGTGGTCAACGTCACCACGACCGAATACGTGGACGGCGTGCCGCAGAAGATGGTGCAGCCGTTCCGTGCCTACAGCTCGTACGACGAGGCCTTCGCCGACTACGCCAGGCTGATCGGCGACAGCCCCCGCTACGAGAGCGTCACCCAGGCCCGCAACGAAATCGAGGCGGCGCGCAACATCCAGAAGGCGGGCTATGCCACGGATCCGGCCTATGCCGACAAGCTGATCCAGATCATGGGGCAGCTCAGTGCATCGATTTCCCCGGCCTCTTTTTCGGGCCACCGCTAAATATGACCGCAAACTTGCCGTTAACCGGTTGTCTGTAACTGATTGCCGTCGACCACGGGGCACTGCATGAATCTGTACAACTTGGCGCTGTCGGGACTGAATGCCTCTCAGGCAGGCCTGGAAACCACCAGCCACAACATCAATAACCAGACCACGGTCGGTTACACGCGCCAGCGTGTGCTGACCTCGACTGCGGGCGCCACGGCCACCGGCCAGGGGTTCGTCGGCCGCGGCGTCAAGGTCGACACCATCGAGCGCCAGTACGACAGCTTCCTGTACCGCCAACTGGTCGGTTCGCGCGGCACCGGCGCCGAGTACTCGACGCATCTGGACCAACTGTCCCAGATCAACGATTTCCTGTCCGACCGCACGGTCGGCATCACGCCAGCGCTCAACGACTTCTTCACCAGCATCAACAGCGCCGCCAGCTCGCCAGCCGATCCGGCGGTGCGGCAAGACCTGCTGGGCAAGGCCAACAGCCTGGCGACCCAACTGAATTCCGCCTACCGCGAACTGCAGAACCAGCGCGATGGCCTGAATACACAGATCAGCACCACCGTCGAACAGGTCAACAGCTACCTGGATCGCATCAACGACCTGAACCAACAGATCGTCATTGCCCAAGGCAAGAGCGGCCAGCCCGCCAACGACCTGCTCGATCAGCGTGACCAGGCCGTGTCCGAACTGAATGAACTGGTCGGCATCCGCTTCTACGAGCAGAACGGCAGCGTCAGCATCACGCTGCAAGGCGGCCAGACGCTGCTGTCCGGCGTCACCGTGCATCCGCTGAAGGCGGTGACCTCCGCCTCCGACCCGCGCAGCACCGTGCTGGCGTACGACACGCCGGCTGGCGGCGGCACCACCGTCACGGTCGAACTGGCGGATAGTGAAATCACCGGCGGCAAGCTGGGCGGTTTCCTGGCGTTCCGCCGCGATTCGCTCGACCAGGCCCAGAACCAGCTCGGCCAACTGGCCGTCGGACTGGCGATGGCCCTGAACGCGCAACACGAGCAGGGCATCGACCTCAATGGCGATCCGGGCGAGGCCCTGTTCAGCCTGTCCGATCCGGTGGCGATGTCCAACCGCAACAATGCCGGCAATGGCGGTTTCACGGCTCAGTACACGGATGCCAATGCCGTCCAGGCCAGCGGCTACCAGATCGTGTACGACGGCGCCGACTACCAGGTCACCCGGTTGTCCGACGGCCAGACGTTCACGCCCACCCCTGACGCCTCCGGCGCCCTGGTTTTCGACGGCCTGACGCTGACCCCCTCGGGCGTGCCGGCCGCCGGCGACAGCTGGCAGTTGGAAGGCACCCGCGATGCGGCGCGTGACATCACCGCCCTCATCAGCGACCCGGCCAAGCTGGCCCTGGCCGACACGGCAGGCGGCACCAGCAACGGCAACAATGGACTGGCGCTGGCCGGGCTGCAGACCGACAAGGTGCTCGGCGGCGGCACGATGAGCCTGAACGAAGCCTTCTCCACGCTGGTGAACAACGTCGGCGTGCAGACGCAGCGCCTGCAATCGTCCAGCAAGGCGCAGGATGACCTGATCACGCAGCAGTACGCGGCGCAGCAGGCCGTGGCGGGCGTGAACCTCGACGAGGAATACGTCAACCTGCAGATCTACCAGACGCAGTACCAGGCCAGCGCCAAGATTCTCGAGATCGCCGGCACGGTGTTCGACGCCCTGTTGGGATTGCGCTAGTCCCCGGCCCCGACCTCGCAAAATATTTCGGAAGATAGATCATGCGCCTGAGCACTTCGCTGCTGTACCAGAACGGTCTGAACGGCCTGCTGAACCAGCAGTCCACCTTGTCGAAACTGCAGCAGCAGCTCAGTTCCGGCCGCGCGTTCCTGTCGCCGGCCGACGATCCCCTGGCCGCCGCCCTGACCGTCAACATCACCCAGACGGCCAGCATGAACGAGACCTATGGCGCCAACCGCGCCAAGGCCAACACCACGCTGGGCCTGGAAGACAACGCGCTGAGCTCCATCATCACGACCATGCAGGACGTGATGAAGCGCATCGTCGAGGCCGGCAACGGCACGATGAGCGACGCGGACCGCCTGTCCCTGGCCACCGCGCTGGCCAGCGCCCGCGACCAGCTGGTGGGCCTGGGCAATACCACCGACGGCAACGGCCAGTTTCTGTTCTCGGGTTACCAGGGCAACAGCGCGCCGTTCGTCCAGGATAGCGACGGCAACGTCACCTACTCGGGCGACCAGGGCCAGCGCATGATCCAGGTCGACCAGACCCGACAGATCGCCTCCAGCGACGTCGGCTCCGACATTTTCGGCAAGGCGGCCGCCGGCACGCTGGCCTACATCGCCCAGGCGGACAGTGGCAACACGGGCACCGGCACGTTCAGTACGGTGTCGTTCAACGCGCCGGACGCGTCCAACAACGTCAAGAGCGATTTCTCCATCGCGTTCTCGAACAATGCCACCACGGGCGAGCTGGAGTACACCGTCACGGTCACGCCTGCGCCCACCAACGGCAACCCGGCTTCCTTCACCGCACCGTATGTCGCGGGCGACACCATCGACATGGGCGGCGTGTCCATGAAGATCTCGGGCGAACCCGCGGCGGGCGACACGTTCACCGTGGAAACCCCCAAGGACTCGAACATGGACATGTTCGAGACCCTGAACGAATTGATCGGCGCCCTGAAGGCGCCGTCGACCAACGATCCCCAGGCCAATGCGAACCTGGTCAATCAACTGGCCTCTGCCAACAAGCAGATGTCGCTGGCCTACGACAACGTGCTGACCGTACGCGCGTCGGTCGGCGCCCGCATGAACGAACTGGACGCTCTGGATGCCACCGGCGATCAGAAGGGTCTGTCCTATACCAAGCAACTCTCCGATCTGGAGGATGTGGATGCCTATAAGGTCACCAGCGAGCTGGTGATGCGTCAAACCGCGCTGGACGCGGCCGCTAAAGCTTTCACGCTGATTCAGGGGTCGAGTCTGTTCAAGATGGGCTGATAGCGCCCGGATTGGCTGACCGTTCCCCACCAGGATATTCCCTTTACGCGCTCCCCCAGAGGAGCGCGTTTTTTGATAGATGGGCAAGTCATGTTTTCCAATTTGAAGGTCCGCACCTGCATCGGCATCGTGCTGGGCTTGTTCTGCCTGTTCATGGCGGTTTCGAACGGGTTGTCGCTGCTGAGCTTCACTTCCAGCAATGACAAGCTCGATGGCGTCAACCGCGCCTATTCCTACCAGGTCGTGCCCGCTTATGCAGGTTACGTCGGCTTGCTGCGTACCCGCATCAATCTGAACGAGTCCCGCGTGGCGCTCGGCGACAACCGCCCGGGCGATGCGGATGCCGCCTTGCAGCGCGGCGCCGATTACCTGGCCAAGGGGCGCCAGCAGATCGACGCGCTGGCGAAATCGGACATGACCCCCGACGTGGCCGAGCGCGCGCAGCCCATGCTGGTCGCGCTGCGGGCTTATGCCGAATCGAGCGAGCGCCAGATCGCGGCGCTGCGCGCCAAGTCCGAGGCGGATTACGCCGCGTTGGCCCCCACGGTGCTGAAGAACAGCCAGGATGTCGAGAAGACGCTCGACACCTTCCTGGCCTATGTCGACGGCATCACCAACGACATGGTCACCGTGGGTTTTGCCGAGTTCGACCGCTCGCGTCTGGTCACCATCGTGCTGTTCGTCCTGTCTGTCCTGGTCTGCGTGGGGTGCGGCGTCTTCATCAGCCGCAACGTGCTGCGTCCGTTGAAGGAAGCTGGTGCGCACTTCGACAAGATCGCCGGCGGCGACCTGACCCAACGGGTGGACGTACGCAACGACAACGAAATCGGCCAGTTGTTCGCGGCGCTCAAACGCATGCAGGAAAGCCTGACGCGCACGGTAGGCACCGTGCGTCGCGGCGTGGACGAGATCAACGTGGGCGCACGCGAGATTTCCGCGGGCAACACCGACCTGTCCAGCCGCACCGAGCAGCAGGCCGCTTCGCTGGAGCAGACCGCCGCCTCG
>NZ_FKBS01000030.1 GCF_900078315.1 Bordetella ansorpii | reverse complement strand
GCAGAGAAACGAGATTATGAAGAAGTTTTTTAACGCTGTCAAGTCAGCTCGCTTCGCTTTCCCGTTTTCGATCAACCTGTTTCGTTGACCGGGATCCCGAAGCCGCGCGTCGCGCCAAACCTCAGAACCGCTCCGGATAAGCGCGTTTTCTGAAAAAACCCCTCAGAAAACAACCACTTGACCTAACTTTCTTCACTTCGTCTCGCTGCCGTTTCAGCAACAGAGGGACGAGATTATGAAGAAGTTTTTTCAGCGTGTCAAATCAATCCGCTTCGCTACCGTTTGCAGCCAACCAACCACTCGTTGACCGGGATTCCTCCGCCGCGCCTTACGCGCCAAGCTCCGGAACCACCTCGGCAGCCGCCTCGCCCAAAACCGCAGGCAAAACAACGCACTGACCAGACCTTTCTTCACTACCCTGCTTGCTCGGCACCTACCGCGTCGTCGCTATTGCGTAGAACGTTTCAACTGCCGAGCCGTTAACTATAGCACGGTTCTTTTGAAGAGCACAAATAGGCCCCTTCAAAGATGACCGGCCCCTCTACAGAGGCTCCGCTATAGCGCTATAGGTATAGAGGGCCCCCTCAAACAAACCGTCCGCCAACCGCCTGCCCCATGCGCTACCAGATGTGCTCGTCCCATCCCGCGCGCGCTTGACGCGCCCGGGCCTGAGCCGCCAGGTCGCGGACCTGATGCGGTACCCCGATGTCTTTCAACATCCAATCGTCCATATGCAGGATCTCGCCCGAGGTCGGCACCGCAGCTTTCTGCGGACCTTGCCTGTGGAACCAGGAGGCCAGGCGGCGCCAGAAGCCCTTGCGAAACGAGCAGTCCGGCCGGGCTGACAAGGGTGGCGACAACGGTTGGGTCCGGAAATCGAGAGGCATGGCGCGCTCCAGGAAGATATGTGGACACAATATCCGCCCAAAACATCCAGTAAAATCGATATATTTCTCCCAATTCGGTCGATTTTTCTTACCAATATGAGCCGCCTTCCCCTTAATGCGTTGCCCGTCTTTCGCTGCGCCGCAGAGTTGCAGAATCTGCGGGCGGCGGCATCCCAACTGCATCTGACGCATAGCGCGGTCAGCCAGCAGATCCGCAACCTGGAAACCCAGTTGGGGTTCGAACTGTTCGAGCGGCGCGGTCGCGGCGTCGTGTTGAATGCCGCCGGGCAGACCCTGTTGCGCAGCGTGGGCACCGCGCTCGGCATGCTGGAAGAGGGAGTGCAGGCCGCCGCCGCCGTGGCCAGCGGGGCGGAACAACGCTTGCGCGTGACGGTGCTGCCGTCTTTCGCGCAACGTTGGCTGCTGCCGCGCATGGGCAGTTGGCGCGCCCGCCATCCTCACCTTGCGCTGGAGATCGAGGCATCGCAAAACGTGGTGGACCTGCCTCGCGCCGGGCTGCATGCCGCCTTGCGCTACGGTCGGGGCCCCTGGCCGGGCCTGGAGTCCGAGCCGCTATTGGAAGCGCCGTTGTCCTGGGTGGTGGTCGGATCGCCCAACGCCGCACAACGGTTGCGCGATGCACCGCCCGACGCCCTGACCCGCGAGCCGTTGTTGGGTGACAAGGATCTCTGGCAGGCCTGGTTCCAGGCGGCCGGCGTGCGCACGCGCGTAATGCCCGTGGCAGTGTTCAATGATGCGGGCCTGTTGCTGCAAGCCGCCGAACAGGAACTGGGGTTGGCGTTGACACGCGAGCTGCTGGCCGCCGACGCGCTGGTGGAACGCCGGCTCGAGCGCATCTCGCCGCTGTCCATTCCTTATGAGGACACGCAGACCTATCACCTGGTGTATCGGCCGGAAGTGCGCGACTGGCCGCCGTTGCTCGCACTGCGCGCCTGGCTGCGCGACGAGTTGCGAGCGGCGCAAGCGCGGGTGACACGAGGCGAGGAATCCCTCCCGTAGGAAGCGCTGAACCTTGCGCGCAGCGCTGCACGGACGAGGATCGCCGGCCCCGGATCGGCACTCGGCCGCGCCGATCAGGCCGGCGAGGCCGCCAGATGCGCCTTGCCCAAGGATCCCAGCAGATCGGTTTGCGACACCAATCCCACCACGCGCCGTTGCGCATCGACGATGATGACGGCGTGCGCACGCCCATCGGTCAGGGTCGGCAACAGCGCGACGGCGGGCTGGCCGGGGTCGGCGGTGCGCGCCGGCGCCAGAAGGCTGGCCACGGTGTCGGCGGGCTGCAGCAACTCCCGCAAGCCGACGGCGCCCTGCAGATGGCCATCGCCATCGAGCACCGGCAGCAGGCGCACGTCGTGGCGCAGCAGCAGCGCCTGGGCCTCGCCAGGCGTGGCCGTGGGCGCAACCGAGATGACGTCGCGGGACATGATGTCCTCGCACAGCAGCCTGCCGTGCGTGCGCAGCAGCGCCTGCTGCTCGATCTCGTGCAACAGGCGCTGCAGGTCCTGCGCATCGATGTCGAAGGTTTCACCCAGGCTGTCCAAGGCCGCCTCCACGTCTTCGTGGCGCGGCCCGGCGCGGGTCGAAGGCGGAGGATCGGCGGTGCCATGCGGGTTGGCCGGCGCGGGCGCATTGTGCGGATAGGCCCGGCGGGCCAGCCGATGAAACAGGATGCCCAGGCAGACCAGGATGCAGGAGTTCAGCGCCACGGGAACCAGGGGGAACAGCGCGCCCCACTTGGCGACGACCGGGCCGCCCAGCGCAACCGTCAGCGCGGCGGCGCCGCCCGGCGGATGCAGGCAGCGCGCGATCGACATGGCGGCGATGGCGAAACCGACGGCCGCCCCCGCCGCCAGCAGGGGATGCGGGATGATGTGGCTCATGCCATAGCCGATGAAGGCCGACAGCGTGTTGCCACCGATGATGGACCAGGGTTGCGCCAAGGGGCTGGACGGCACCGCGAACAGCAACACGGCCGATGCCCCCATGGGCGCCACCAGCAGCGGCAATTGCGGATCATTGCCCAACATCAGTCCGCATATCAGGCCGGTCAGGCCGATGGCGACCAGGGCGCCTAAGCAGGAGACGATGCGCTCGCGCCAGGTGGCGCCGGCAAGCATGGGACGGGGCAGGCGCGGCCTGGAAGTCGGCGTTGAAGAGGTATCGGGTGGAGATGTCATGGCGCCGCGGGATTATTCGCGATCGCCCCGGTATATGCAAATAACGGAAATCGCGGGGGCATGCCGACGCAGGTATGGGCGGCAATCGGGTCCATGCCTTATATCCGTCGCCCGCTCCGCCGGCCAGTCCGTCCCCTGATCTGTCACGCCGATGCAATGGCCCGATGCGGTAATAAGCGCGCTTACGACTTATTACGCCAGACAGACAGCACCGCCTGTCTGCATAGACACATACCGGACGCATATTCATGGACCGCAGAAAATTCCTTAAATGGGGCAGCTTCCTCACCGTTTCCGTCGCCACGACCAGCCTGGCGGGTTGCGGCGGCAGCAATGACGACGACGGCAATGAAAGCGGCGGCGAGTCGGGCGGCCAGACGCCGCCCGCCAACGGCTCCATCACCTACAGCTTCCCGCAAGGCGTGGCCTCGGGCGATCCGCGTCCGGACAGCATCGTGCTGTGGACTCGTATCGAAGGCGATGCCGAGAACGCCGTGCCGGTGAAGGTGGAACTGGCCTACGACGAAGCCTTCACCCAGAAGGTGAACCTGACCGACGCCACGATCAACGCCGAACCCGACTGGGATCACACCGTCCGCCACAAGATCACCAACCTGCTGGCCGGCACGACGTATTACTACCGCTTCACCGTGGGCGGGACCGTCAGCACCGTCGGTCGCACGCGCACCGCGCCCGCCGAGGCCGCATCGGTCGACGAACTGCGCTTCGCGTTCATCTCCTGTCAGGACTGGAGCGTGAACCACTGGGCCGCCTTCGACGAACTGGTGAAGGAAGACCTGGATTTCATCGTGCACCTGGGCGACTACGTGTACGAGACCGTGGGCGCGGACTTCCAGTCGGGCGTGGTGGAAAGCGCCCACGGCAAGCTGACGCTGCCCGATGGCACGGTAGGCGCCGACGGCGCGACTTACGCGACCACGCTGGCCGACTACCGCACGCTGTACCGCAGCTACCGTTCCGACCCACGTCTGCAGGCGCTGCACGCGCGTTTCCCGATGATCGCGATCTGGGACGACCACGAGTTCTCGGACGACTGCTGGCAGGATCACCAGACGTACGAAGTGGGCGACGATGAAACGCCGCGCACCGCGCGCCGCCGCAGCGCCAACCAGGCGTGGTTCGAATTCATGCCGGCCGACGTCAGCCTGGACCTGAGCAATCCGTCGTTCAACAACATCCAGATCTACCGTGCGTTCCGCTTCGGTAAGCTGGCCTCGCTGGTGATGACCGACCAGCGTCTGTACCGCACGGATCACGTCATTGCGGAAACGGAAATCGGCAGCGAGATCGGCAGCCGGTACTTCGTGCCCAAGGCCCTGCTGGCCTTTGAAGAAACCACCAAGATGGGCGGCGATCCCGACAACCTGACCCCGGTCTCCATCCTGGGCGATACGCAACGCGCCTGGTGGAAGCGCCAGATGCAGAACAGCACCGCCACCTGGAAGCTGTGGGGCAATGAAGTGTCGCTGCTGCGCATGCAGGTCGACGGCACGCGGGCCGTGGCGGGCCTGATGACTCAGGGGCTGCTGGCCCTGGCGCCCTCTCTTGCCGGCCTGGCCAGCCAGATCAATGATGCGCTGGTCCAGGATCTGACCGATGCGGACAAGAGCGAGACCGTCGCCCAGACGTCCTTCGACAACCTCACCGCATTGCTTCAGGGCGCAAGCGTGCCGTCGGCCACGATTACGACCATAGTCGGCGCCCTGACTGCACAACTGCCGCCCTCGATGCTGCTGAACGAGTACCTGCTGAACGTCGACCAGTGGGACGGTTTCAACGCCGAGCGCAAGAACATGATGGCGCATCTGCGCGACCACGGCATCCAGAACGTGGTGGCCTTGACCGGCGACATCCACGCCTTTTTCGCCGGCTCGGTCATGGCCGACTACGACGTGGCGACCGCCGACCTGGAGCCCGTGATGGTCGACCTGGTGACGGCAGGGGTGTCCAGCAACTCGTTCTTCAGCTATTTCAAGAACGTGGTCGACACCAACCCGGCATTCGCCGCCGCCCGCGCACTGATCTATTCGGAATCGGCCGGTGTGATCACCAACACGTTCAACGACACGCTGAACCTGTTCAACAGCAACTGGATGAAGTACGCCGACACCAACGCGCAAGGCTATGCGGTGGTCTCGCTGACCGAAAGCCAACTGTCCTGCACCTTCAAGAAGCTCAAGCCGCTGGACGGCGACCAGGCGCCCGCCTCGCCCGCGGTGGCCAGCCAGCAGGTGCTGACCGTGGCCGCCGGCGACCCGAACGTGTCCGTGGTCTTGCCGGTCTAAATACCGGCTGCCCCGGCGGCCAAAAGGCCGTCCGCGCTCTGCCTCCGCCGAAACGCGCTTCTGCACGCGTTTCGGGATGGGACGGCTGACGTGGACGGCCTTTTGTTTGCTGCTGGCTCGGCGCGCCGCACACGTCACGCGCCTTGGGGCGGATCGATACACGATACCGGCATCGGCCGCGGTATGACCGTTCTGGGGACGCATGGGGGGGCGCGTACTCCCCGCATCGGGCAGACGGTCCCCTTCCCCCTCGACAGATTTTGTCGCACCCGCCCTGGGCAGACTTGCTATGCTGCCCGCTCCCAAAAGACGAACGCCGTGTGCGCATGAAGTCCAAGAATTTCCCCTCTGCAGGCCGCCTGCGCGGCTGGATGCTGTGCTGCCTGCTGGCGCTGGCGGCCCTGATGGCCGCGGGCGCCGTCCATGCGCAACCCGACGACGCGCAGGATGCCGACACCAAGCTGTCCCAGGCGCGTGAGCGTATCGACGCCATCCGCAAGGGCCTGGACGGCAAGCCCGCCGACAGCGACCTGGAAAAGTGGCGCGGCGACGTGCAGCAGGTGCAATCCCAGGCGGATGCCCTGGCCGAGTCGCTGGCCCCCCAGTTGGCGGACGTCACCGCCCGGCTGAACCAGCTGGGCCCGGTGCCCGAGGACGTCAAGGAAGCGCCCGACGTGGCCGAGCAGCGCCGCCAGTTGGAAAAGTCCAGCAGCAGTGTCGACGCCCAGGTCAAGCTGGCGCGCCTGCTGTCGGTCGAGGCGAGCCAGACCGGCGAGCGCATCTCCGCCATGCGCCGCAACCAGTTCCAGGAAAGGCTGGGCGAGCGGCGCGGCACATTCCTGTCCGGCACCTTCTGGCGCGAATTGCGCAACGAGGCGCCGCGCGACCTGCGCCGCGTGGGCGACCTGGGACGGGAGCTGCTGGCCAGCATGAGCGAAACGCCCGCCTGGGCCTGGATCGCGCTGGTGATCATGCTGGCGGGGCTGCTGGCGATACGGCGCTGGCTGCGCGAACTGCTGCTGCGATTGACCAGCACGCGCGTGCCGCCGGGCCGCCTGCGCCGCTCGTTCCTGGCCGCCACGCTGGCGCTGCTGGGCGCGGCGGTGCCGGGTGCGGTGGCGGGCCTGCTCAGCATCGCCCTGACCTGGAGCGGGTCGCTGGACGACGACATCCAGTCCCTGCTGGGCGACATGGTCGGCATCGTCTGCCTGGCGGGCTACATTGCCGGCCTGGGCTATGCCCTGCTGTCGGCCAGCCGCCCGTCGTGGCGCCTGCTGCCGCTACCCGATGCCGTGGCCGAAGGATTACGCTGGCTGCCCAGCAGCCTGGCCATCCTGACGGTGCTGATGTGGCTGTCGCAACGGCTGCCTGCCCTGCTCAACATCAGCCTGACCGCCACCATCGCCTTGAACGGCCTGACGGCCCTGGCGCTGGGGGGCGTGCTGGCCGTGGCGCTGATGCGCGGCGAACGCCGCCGGCGCGCCGCCGCGCTCGCCGAGGCCTCTGCCGACGCGGGCGCCGACGCCGGCCAGCCGGCGCCGCCGCGTCCGTTCTGGGTGGGCATCATCGTCAACCTGGCCTGGCTGGCGCTGATCGTCAGCCTGGGCGGCATCCTGGTCGGCTACGCGGCCTTCGGCACCTTCATGGTCGGCCAGGGCCTGTGGGCGTTGATCGTGGTGTCGTCGGCGTATCTGATCTCGGTGTTGCTGGAAGACGGTTTCACCACGCTGCTGGCAGGCCGCTACGTCGATGAAAAGACGCCGCAGTCGCAGTTGCGCCAGCAGGCGGCCGTGCTGCTGTCGGGCGCGAGCCGCATCGCGGTGCTGATGGTGGCGGCGGTGCTGCTGGCCAGCCCCTTCGGCGAAGGTCCCGACGAACTGGTCCATCGCCTGGACCTGCTGCACCGCGGCCTGCAGATCGGCGAAATCCAGCTCAAGCCGGGTTCGCTGCTGCAGGCGCTGCTGTCGCTGGCGTTGGGCATCCTGGCCGTGCGCGTGCTCAAGCGCTGGCTGACCGACCGCTATCTGCCCACCACCAATTTCGACCCGGGCATGCAGACTTCGGCGGCCACGCTGTTCGGCTACGCGGGCATCGTGTTCGCCGTGTCGCTGTCGCTGTCGGTGCTGGGCCTGGGGCTGGAGCGCGTGGCGTGGATCGCGTCGGCGCTGTCGGTGGGGATCGGTTTCGGCCTGCAGGCGGTGGTGCAGAACTTCGTCTCGGGCCTGATCCTGCTGGCCGAGCGGCCGGTGCGCGTGGGCGACTGGGTGTCGCTGGGCGGCATCGAGGGCGACATCCAGCGCATCAACGTGCGCGCCACCGAAATCCAGATGGCGGACCGGTCCACGGTGATCGTGCCGAACTCGGAATTCATCACCAAGACCGTGCGCAACGTCACGCACTCGAATCCGCTGGGCCGCGTGCAGATCCGCCTGCCGATGCCGCTGGCCACGCATCCGGACGAAGTGCGCGAACTGATCCTGTCCGCCTTCGCCGAACGCGAAGAGATCCTGGAGACGCCCGCGGCCGACGTATACCTGGACGGCATCGAGGGCGACCGCCTGATGTTCAACGCCGTGGGCTACGTCAGCTCGCCGCGCGCGGCCTACGTGACGCGCAGCAAGCTGCTGTTCGAGATTCTGCGGCGCCTGGCCGAGGCCAGGCTGGAGATGTCGCCACAGGCTACGATGCTGTTGCGGGAAACGGCGCCCGTTTCGCAGGAGCCCCTGGTTCCGCCGGAGAACTCGGCGGTGGCGCCGCCGCCGGATGCGCCGACGCCCGAGGGCCCTCCGCCGCCCGCCAAGGGCTGAATCAGCCGAAGCGCGGCTTGAGCATGTTGACCAGCGCGCGCTCGGCCATGGGCCGAGACAGGCCGAAGCCCTGCCCCAGCGTGCAACCCAGGCCGCGCAGCACCTCGGCCTGCGCCTCGTGCTCGATGCCCTCGGCAGTGACCTCGATCTTCAGGGCGCGGGCCATGCCGATGACGGCGGTGACGATCGCCAGGCTGCGCGCGTCATCGGGCAGCTTGCGCACGAAGGACTGGTCGATCTTCAGGCGATCGACCGGATAGCGCGCCAGATAGCCCAGCGACGAGAAACCCGTGCCGAAATCGTCCAGCACCAGGCTCACGCCCATGGCGTGCAGGCGTTGCAGCGTGGCTTCGATCTCCTTGCCCCCTTCCATCAGCACGCCCTCGGTGACCTCGAGTTCGAGCAGTTGGGGGGGCAACTCGGTACGCACCAGCACGTCGACGACTTCATCGGCGAAATCGGGGCGGCGGAACTGGACGGGCGACACGTTGACCGCCACGCTCGGCGGATCTTCGTAGCGCGTCTGCAGCATGCGGGCGAAGCGGCATGCCGTTTCGAGCACCCAGGATCCCAGCACTTCCATCAGGCCCGCCGTTTCGGCCACCGGGATGAATTCGGCGGGGCTGACCTGCCCGCGCACGGGATGGCGCCAGCGCACCAGGGCCTCGGCCACGCGCATGCGTCCGTCCATCAGGTCGAACTCGGGCTGGTAGTCGAGATAGAGACTGTGCGCATTCACGGCAGCGGCCAGGTCGCTGGCCAGGGCCCAGCGGTCGCTGAGCGCGCTTTCCATCTTCGGCTCGAACACCCGCAGGCTGTTGCCGCCGCCCTGGCGGGCATGCGACAGCGCCAGATGCGCGCGCCGGATGAGATCGTGCGCGCAGGCAGTGTCGCCGCCGCCCTGGTGTTCGTAGAGGCCGGCGCTGGCGCGCGGATAGGCCATGCGGCCGCTGACCTGCAAGGGTTCGCTGACGCGCTTGAGCATGGCCTGCGCCGTCGGCACGGCGGGCTCGCCGCCGTCCAGCACCATCAGGAATTCGCCCGCCCCCAGGTGGGAGACCACGCCATCGTAGCCGCTGAAGGTGCGCAGCCGGTCGGCCACGGCCAGCACGGCGTTCTCCCATTCGGGCAGGCCGCTGGCGCGCGGCAGCGTGCCGATGTCGTCCAGGCCCAGCGACATCACCGCGACGGGACGCCGGCGCAGCAGCAGGGCCAGACGCTCTTCGAACAGGAACAGGTTGGGCAGGCGCGTGGACGCATCGTGATGCGAGGCGTACCAGGCGTTGCGGCTTTCGGCGGCGCGGCTGGACACGTCCATGGTGACGCCGACATAGCGCCGCCGGCCGTTCTGGCGCAGCGGCGAGATGGCCTGCAGCACGGTGCGGCGCGAGCGGTCGCCGCATTGATAGACGCATTCCTGCTCGAAATGGCGGTCGGCCGCCAGCGCCTTGA
Organism: Bordetella ansorpii; assembly: GCF_900078315.1. Taxonomy (GTDB): domain Bacteria; phylum Pseudomonadota; class Gammaproteobacteria; order Burkholderiales; family Burkholderiaceae_B; genus Bordetella; species Bordetella ansorpii. The sequence continues at coordinate 12,144 of NZ_FKBS01000030.1, read as the reverse complement.
GCCAGCTTTGCGGCCCGCCCATGCCGACTTCGGGCGTGTTGGGATCGAGCAGGGACAGAAAGGAGCGCTTGCCGATCAGGTCGGGAATGGCCTGGCCGGTGAGATCGGCGTAGGCCTGATTGGCGTAGCTGAGCGTGCCATCGGGCTCGCATTCGAACAGACCGCACGCCGCGCGCGACAGCAGATTCTCATAGTCCACGAACGTCTCCATCGCCGCGCGGCTCCGCGTATCCATTCCTCGGAAACTATACCGAATCGACAATCGAGCGCCAAGACGCCCGCCGCGGAAATGCCGGATTTTATCGGCAGGATAGCCTCAAATCCGCGAAGTACGGCAACGCAAGAATGTTGCGGCGGGAACGAAATCCGGAAAGCCCTAGGCCTGCGGCACTGCGCGCCGCGCCGCAACGCGGCCCGCATACAGATTCAGCGCCAGTCCGCCCAGCACCAGGGCGGCGGCGTAGAGCTTCCAGCCCGGCAACGGCTCGGCCATCAGCCAGGCCGAGGACAGCATGCCCAGCACGGGCACCAGCAGCGCGGTCGGCGTGACGGTGGAAGCAGGATGGCGCGACAGCAGCCAGTTCCAGGCGCCGAAGGCGAACGTGGTGTTGCCCAGGCCTTGCCACAGCACGGCCATCCAGCCATTGAAGGAAGCGTGCGACACCGCGTCGGCGATGACGGCCGGCCCCTCGACCAACAGGCTGACGGCCAGTACCGGCACCGTGCCGTACAGGCTGCTCCAGGTGGTGAGCGCCAGCATGTTGACCTTGCCCGCGCCACGCACCAGGGTATTGGCGCAGCCCCAGCAGAAGGCCGCGCACAGGACCATGCACAACCCCACCAGGGTGACGGACGCGCGCGCATCCACGACACTGTGCCAGCCCACCAGCGCGAAGCCCGCCACCGCCAGCACCAGCGCGGCCACCTGCAGCAGGCGCAGGCGCTCGCCGCTGATCAGCATGGCAAGCAGGATGGTGAAGAAGACCTGCGCCTGCACGACCAGCGAGGCCAGGCCGGGCGAGATGTCCTGCCGCATCGCCCAGTAGAGCAGTCCGAACTGGCCAACGCTGAGCAGGGTGCCGATGGCCGCCATGCGGGTCCAGGGCACCGCCGGACGCTTGAGCAGGAAGATCCAGGGCAACGCCGAGAACAGGAAGCGCAGGGCCGAGAACAGGAACGACGGAAATTCGTCCAGCCCCCACTTGATGACGACGAAATTCGTGCCCCAGACGAAAACGACGGACAGGGCCAGCAGCAGGTGGGAGAACGGCATGGAACGTCACGGCACGGGATGCGCCGCACCCTCCCCGACCACAGTCATCCAGGTTCGTACACGCCAGTGCGTGACCAATCCCTCGCGGACATAGGGATCGGCTGCCGCGAACGCTTCGGCCGCGGCGGGGCTGTCGCCCTGGAACAGCAGCACGGCGCCATCGGCGGGATCGGCCAGCGCGCCGGCCAGCACCAGATCGCCGCGCTGCGCGGCCTGGCGGGCCAGGGCAAGGTGTTCTTCACGCCAGGCCGCGCGGCGGGCCACGTAATCGGGCACCACGTCGTAGAAAAGCAGGAAATGCATGATGGCTACTCCCAGGCCGCGATGGCCCTCCCAGGCGCATCATCATATACGCAAGACGGTCGCATGGCCGGGCCGCTTGCGCCATACTGGCGTCCTGGCCGCGCCGTCGTGGACGCGGCATCCATCGGAGACAGGAAATGATCCAGGAAATCGCCAGCATCCGCGTGCAGGCCGGTAAAGAAGCCGAGTTCGAGGCCGGCGTGGCGCAGGCCAAGCCGCTGTTCCTGCGCGCGAAAGGCTGCCATGGTATGCAGCTGTATCGCAGCATCGAGAATCCGCAGCGCTACACCCTGGTAGTCGACTGGGAAACCGTGGACGACCACATGGTGGACTTCCGCCAGTCGGACGACTTCCAGGCGTGGCGCAAGCTGGTGGGCCCGTATTTCGAGTCGCCCCCGGACGTGCATCACGAACAGCAGGTGCTGTAAGGCGGCGCGACGGCACGCGATCCGCGCCCGCTCGGATACCGGCGGGCCGCGACCTACAATGGCGCGGCCCCATCACCGATCCCCGCGCCCTGGCCGGGCGCCTTATCCAGAGGCTACTCCGTGCAGCATCCCTCTCATCCCGCCCGCGGCACACGCGGCATGGCGACCGCCCCCAATGCCCTGGCCTCGCAAAGCGCGTTGGCCGTATTGCGTGAAGGCGGCAACGCCGTCGAGGCGATGATCGCGGCCGCGGCCACCATTGCCGCGGTCTATCCGCACATGAACAGCCTGGGCGGCGACGGCTTCTGGCTGATCAGCCGGCCGGGCCATGCGCCGCTGGGCCTGGAGGCCTGTGGCGCGGCGGCGGGCGCCGCCAGCATCGATTCCTACCGGGCGCGCGGCCTGGACAGCATTCCGTTCCGCGGCGGATTGGCGGCCAATACGGTGGCCGGCACCGTGTCCGGCTGGGACGCGGCCTACACCTGGTCGCGCCAGGAGTTGCGCGGCCGCATGCCGGTGGCGCGCCTGCTGGAAGACGCGATCGGCTATGCGCGCGACGGCATCCCGGTGTCGCGCAGCCTGTCCGCCTGCATTGCCGCCAAGCGCGACGAGCTGGCCGACGTGCCGGGTTTCGCGCAGACCTTCCTGCCTGATGGCGAAGTGCCTGCCATCGGCAGCCGCTTCCGCCAGCCGCGCCTGGCCGCCACGCTGCTGCAATTGGCGATGCAGGGCCTGGACGATTTCTACCAGGGCGACCTGGCGCACAGCATCGCCGGCGACCTGGAGCGCGTGGGCAGTCCGCTGCGGCTGTCCGACCTGCAGTCGCACCAGGCCGCCTGGAAGACGCCGCTGGCGCTGACGCATACGCTGGGCACCGTCTACAACATGCCGCCGCCCACGCAGGGCCTGGTGTCGCTGCTGATCCTGGGCCAGCTCGACCGCCTGCTGGAAGACGGCATGGATCCGCTGGGCGCGCCGTTCGTGCATGCCTGCGTGGAAGCCACCAAGCAGGCTTTCGCGATCCGCGACCGCGACATCACCGATCCCGCCTACATGAGCATCGACCCGCAACAGTTGCTGGCCGCCGACCGCCTGGACGAGATGGCCGCGCACGTGCGGCCCGGCATGGCTGGCGCCTGGGCGGGCGGCAAGGGACCGGGTGACACGGTGTGGATGGGCGTGATCGACGCCAACGGCGTGGCGGTCAGCTTCATCCAGAGCATCTATCACGAGTTCGGCAGCGGCGTGGTGCTGGAGCATTCGGGCCTGCAGTGGCAGAACCGCGGCTGCAGTTTCTCGCTGGATCCGCAATCGCGCAATCCGCTGATGCCGCGCCGCAAGCCCTTCCATACCCTGAATCCCGCGCTGGCGCGCTTCTCGGACGGACGCACGATGGTCTATGGGAACATGGGCGGCGATGGCCAGCCGCAATCGCAGGCGGCCGTGTTCAATCGCATCGCGCATTTCGGCATGAACCCGCAGGCCGCCATCGACGCACCGCGCTGGCTGCTGGGCCGAACATGGGGCAACAGCAGCGAGACGCTGAAGCTGGAGTCGCGGTTCCCGCCGGACACCATCGATACGCTGCGCACACTGGGCCACCCGGTGGACGTGCTGCAGGCCTACGACGAGACCATGGGCCACGCCGGGGCGATCGTGCGCCATGCCGATGGCCTGCTGGAAGGCGGCAGCGATCCGCGCAGCGACGGCGCGGCGGTGGGCTGGTAATCAGGCCGCGCGGGCATGCCCGCGCAAAGTGCGGACCTGCCGGCCGGCCAGTTGGTAGCCGCCCCACAGGCAGAAGGCGCGCGAGGTCAGCGCCAGCCACATCAGCAGCGCGCCCAGCAGGGTGAGCGTGGGAAATATCCAGAACAGGCCCGCGTGGATCGCCAGCACGGCCACGCCCGCCGCCGCCAGCAGCATGCCCTGCGTCATGCGGCGCAGGGCGTCCAGGGCCCGGCTGGACGCGCGCGCCGCGCCGACGATGCCGATGACCGCCACGATCGCCGCCATCACATTCACCAGCATGATCAGCAAGACCTGCGGCGCCGCCTCGCCCGGCGAACGCGGCAAGACCTGCAGGATGACGGCATCGATGCCGGTCATCGCCAATGAACATGCCAGCAGCCAGACCAGCGGCGCCCACATGCCGGGCAGGCGCGGATGAGGATTGCTGGCCGGAAAGAAATCGCGCACGGGCCTGGGAATGTCCTGCAATCCACCGGCCGTGCCCGCGTGCAGGTCCGCCTCGAAATGGCGGCAACGCGAAATGAGGGCATCCAGGCTGGCAGGCGCGTCGATGATCGTCGGCATGGGCAGCCGCGGCGGTGCGCGGTGGGTGAAGTCCCGATCCGCCTATGCTAGCGCGATGCAGCCTTCGAGGTGCCGCCGACAGACGGGTATGCGGGATGAGGCACGCGAGTCGGGGCCGGGCGTGTCCGCAGCCCAGGCCCCTTCGGATCCACTGTGCTTATTGACTCAGCACGGACTGCAGCACCATGCCCGTTGCCATGCCGATCAGGAAATAGTCGGAACCCACGCTGATCCAGTGGGAACCGTGCGGCGGCGGCGCCAGGTGGCGTGCGCGGTAATCGGTCACGACGTAGTGGCCGCCGCGATACGGCACGGGCACGTACTCGCCGCGCGACCAGCGCTGGTAATGGCGGGGCGGCGCGTAGCGCGGGGCCTGGTGATAATGCCGTTCGACCACGATGCGCGGGGGAGGACCGCGGCGATCGTGACGCCAGTCGCGGTGATCGTCGCGGGCGCCGCGCCATTCATGGCGACCCCGGTCGTGGTCACGGCGGTCTTTGCCGTGATGCTTGTCTCGATGTTCATGGCGACCGCGATCGTGGCCGCGATCATCGTCGGCCTGGGCCAGGCCGCTGACGCCCAGCAGCGAGCAGCTCAACATGACTGCAATCAAGCGCTTGTACATGGCACGTCCTTACTCCGTTTTGGGAGATTTCAGTATAAGGATCGTGTCAGCCAGGGGAAGGGGTTCGAAATCGGCTGAAATCAGCTTGCAGTCAGCGAAACATCTGGGAATCAAACCGTACCGAGACGTGTACGGGCCGCCAGGGCCACCGCCACGGTGGTGTGCACGTCGGCCAGCGCGCGGTGGGTGGGCGCGCTGACGCCCAGATGTTGCGCCAGCAGCCCCAGCTTGTGCGAAGCCAGTTCCGGCCAGGCACGGCGCGCCAGGGCCAGCGTGCAGTGCGTGGGATTGGCGAAGGGCATGCCCGTGGTCTCGGCGGCCGCCAGCAGGAAACGCCGGTCGAACGAGGCGTTGTGGAAGAACACCGGCACCTCGCCCACGAAATCCAGGAAGGCGCCGAACGCATCGTGCATCGGCACGCCATGCCGGTCGACTTCGGTCTGCGTGATCCCGGTAAGCTGCGAAATGAACGGCGGCACGCGCGATTTCACGCGCACGACCTGGGTGTATTCGCGTTCGACCAGGCCATCCACACCGACCCGCACCGCCGCGAATTCGAGAATTTCGCAAGAGGCCGTGGACAGGCCGGTGGTTTCCAGGTCGGCCACGGCGAACGGTCCGCCCAGCGCGGAAAGTGCGGCGGCGGCCTGGCGCGCGGCCGGCGCGACGCGGGCGGGCAGCCTGGCGGGCGCCAGCGCCGGATCGGACGCCACGGACGAATACGGGTCGGCGTAGGCGCCGGCATGGGGATTCGGCGTGGAGTAGCGGCGGCGGAAATAGGCCATGCGAACGGATGGAAGGCGGTTGACCGTGGGATTGTAGGCGCTGTCGCGCCGCCCCATCTGCGCGGGCGCATGGAACCGCCCTGCCCGGGCGGCCCGCTATTTCCCATCCAGCTCAGGGTAATAACGGAAAATGCCGTCGCCGAACGGCAGCCTTCGTCCACTGGCGAAATAGTCCTGCAGCGCGGACAGGTTGGCCACGCGTTCATGCAACGCCATCACCTTCGGATACCGTGCCGACACGGACACCATGCGCTTGGGAAAGGCGTACAGCAGGCCATCGACCAGATGGAACAAGGACAGGTCGGCATAACTCCAGCGGCCGCCTCCCGCCAGCCAGTCGCCCTGCGCACTGTCCAATACCCGTTCGAAATACGCCAGGAATTTCGGAATGCGTTCGGTGCGGAAATTCTCGGCGCGGCGCGCGGCCTCTTCCCGCTGATCCTCGTAGTAATCACTGGCCGCGATGGGATGGTGCGTGTCATGCGCCTCGGCCACCATGTCGGCGATGGTCAGCTGCAATTGATTGACCCAATAGCGGCCCGACACCGACTCCGGCGCCAGCCCGTGTTTCTCGCCCAGGTAGAGCAGGATGTTGGCGGTCTGCCCCAGCGTCAACTGCCCGGCCTCCATGTAGGGCGGCGCGAACGGCGGGTGCTTGCGGTCGGATTGCATGTCGTCGGCCACGGTCCGGGCCGTGGCGCCGGGTTCGCGGGCGCATTCCCGGTACGGAATGCCGGCGGCTTCCAGCGCCAGCCGCACGAACTCGCCGCGGCCGGGAATGCCGTCCCAATACCAGAGGTTGTAGGTCATGAAGGCTCCTTTTCTGGATACGATACCGGCCCCGTGCGGGGCCGTCCGACCTACTGCGGCGCAGCAATCGTCGTGCCCACGCCACGGGTATGGATGCGATTGGCCCTCAACTCTTATATAAGATATAAGACATTTGCCCCCACGGCTCGGTTGCCTCTACAATCGCTGCCGAAACCCTTCCGCCAACCCGACTTCTCTAGGCAGGCATCCATGCTGGAAACCTATCGCAAACACGTGGCCGAGCGCGCCGCGCTGGGCATTCCTCCCCTTCCCCTCTCCGCGCAGCAGACCGCCGATCTGATCGAGCTGCTGAAGAACCCGCCCGCCGGCGAAGAGCAGAACCTGCTGGAGCTGCTGACGCACCGCGTGCCGGCCGGCGTGGACGATGCCGCCAAGGTCAAGGCCTCGTACCTGGCCGCCGTGGCGCTGGGCTCCGAATCGTGTGCACTGATCAGCCGCGCCAAGGCCACCGAACTGCTGGGCACGATGTTGGGCGGCTACAACATCGGCCCGATGGTTCAGTTGCTGGACGACGCCGAAGTCGGCGCCGTCGCGGCCGAAGGCCTGAAGAAGACGCTGCTGATGTTCGACGCCTTCCACGACGTGAAGGAAAAGGCGGACAAGGGTAACGAAAACGCCCGCGCCGTGGTCCAGAGCTGGGCCGACGCCGAATGGTTCACCAGCCGTCCCGAACTGCCCGAGAGCCTGACCGTCACGGTCTTCAAGGTGCCCGGCGAAACCAACACCGACGACCTGTCGCCCGCCCCCGACGCCACCACGCGCCCCGACATTCCGATGCACGCGCTGGCCATGCTGAAGAACAAGCGCGACGGCGCCGCCTTCCAGCCGGAAGAAGACGGCAAGCGCGGTCCGATCAAGTTCATCCAGGACCTGAAGGAAAAGGGCCACCTGGTCGCCTACGTGGGCGACGTGGTCGGCACGGGGTCGTCGCGCAAGTCGGCCACCAACTCGGTGCTGTGGTTCACGGGTGAAGACATCCCCTTCGTGCCGAACAAGCGCTTCGGCGGCGTGTGCCTGGGCAGCAAGATCGCCCCGATCTTCTACAACACCATGGAAGACGCGGGCGCCCTGCCCATCGAGCTGGACGTCTCCAGCATGGAAATGGGCGACGTGGTCGAACTGCGTCCGTACGAAGGCAAGGCTTTGAAGAACGGCGAGGTCATCTCCACGTTCGAAGTGAAGTCCGACGTGCTGTTCGACGAAGTGCGCGCCGGCGGCCGCATTCCGCTGATCATCGGCCGCGGCCTGACCGCCAAGGCGCGCGAAGCGCTGGGCCTGCCCGCCTCGACGCTGTTCCGCCTGCCGAAGGATCCGGCCGACAGCGGCAAGGGTTACACCCTGGCCCAGAAGATGGTCGGCCGTGCCTGCGGCCTGCCGGAAGGCAAGGGCGTGCGTCCGGGCACCTACTGCGAGCCGCGCATGACCTCGGTCGGCAGCCAGGACACCACCGGCCCCATGACCCGCGACGAGCTGAAGGACCTGGCCTGCCTGGGCTTCTCGGCCGACCTGGTGATGCAGTCGTTCTGCCACACCGCCGCCTATCCCAAGCCCGTCGATGTCAAGACGCACCACACGCTGCCGCAGTTCATCAGCACCCGTGGCGGCATCTCGCTGCGTCCCGGCGACGGCGTCATCCACTCGTGGCTGAACCGCATGCTGCTGCCCGACACCGTGGGCACCGGCGGCGACTCGCACACCCGCTTCCCCATCGGCATCTCGTTCCCCGCCGGGTCGGGCCTGGTGGCCTTCGCCGCCGCCACGGGCGTGATGCCCCTGGACATGCCGGAATCCGTGCTGGTGCGCTTCAAGGGCGAGATGCAGCCCGGCGTCACGCTGCGCGATCTGGTCAACGCCATTCCGCTGTACGCCATCAAGCAGGGCCTGCTGACGGTCGCCAAGCAAGGCAAGAAGAACGTGTTTTCGGGCCGCATCCTGGAAATCGAAGGCCTGCCCGACCTGAAGGTGGAACAGGCGTTCGAACTGTCCGACGCCTCGGCCGAACGCTCGGCCGCCGGCTGCACGGTGCACCTGAACAAGGAACCGATCATCGAGTACATCAACAGCAACATCGTGATGCTGAAGTGGATGATCGCCAACGGCTATGAAGACGAGCGCTCGCTGGGCCGCCGCATCAAGGCCATGGAAGCCTGGCTGGCCGATCCGCAACTGCTGCAGCCCGATGCCGACGCCGACTACGCGGCCGTCATCGAGATCGACCTGGCCGACATCCATGAGCCCATCGTGGCCTGCCCGAACGACCCCGACGACGTGAAGACGCTGGCCGACGTGGCCGGCGCCAAGATCGACGAAGTGTTCATCGGCAGCTGCATGACCAACATCGGCCACTTCCGCGCGGCGTCGAAGCTGCTGGAAGGCAAGCGCGACATCCCCGTCAAGCTGTGGGTCGCCCCGCCGACCAAGATGGACGCCCAGCAGCTGACCGAGGAAGGCCACTACGGCGTATTCGGCACGGCGGGCGCGCGCACCGAAATGCCGGGCTGCTCGCTGTGCATGGGCAACCAGGCGCAGGTGCGTGAAGGCGCGACGGTGATGTCGACCAGCACCCGCAACTTCCCGAACCGCCTGGGCAAGAACACGAACGTGTACCTGGGTTCGGCCGAACTGGCCGCCATCTGCTCGCGCCTGGGCCGCATCCCGACCAAGGACGAGTACATGGCCGACATGGGCGTCATCAACAAGAGCGGCGACCAGATCTACCAGTACCTGAACTTCGACAAGATCGCCGACTACAAGGACGTGGCCGACGTGATCGAGGTGTAAGACGACTGCCCTGCGGCGCCTGGCGCGCCGCGTATTTGCGCAAGGCCCTGGAGATCCAGGGCCTTTTTCGTTGTGGCATGCCCTCATGCGGTACCACGGGCAAGGCGTTCATGACAACCAGACGAAGGAATGAATCGCTTACGCCAAGCTGTCACCCTCTGGTAATCCCTGATGCCAATACTTGCGCCTCGTTGAAAGGCGCCGCCTCCTGGCGCCTCGTCTATGGATTTCCGGTTATGAACATGCAGTACGGCCAAAGCCAACTTCGCCGGGCACTCCTGCCCGTTTTCTTCGCGACGATGCTGACCGCTTGCGGCGGCAGCGACAAGGACGACGAACAGCCACCCACGCCGCCCGCCACGGAACAGCCGGCCCCGGAGCCGACGCCCGCGCCTGTCGAAACCGGCGCCTGGAGCAAGGGCGACCTGCATATCCATACCTTCCAGTCCGACGATGCGCAGGTCAGCCTGCAATCCGTGCTGGACCAGGCCTTCGACCGCTACCAGCTGGACTGGGCCGCGATCTCGAACCATCTGCGCTCCGACCGCCGCGACCATACCGGCGCCGACATCGTGCCCGCTCCCATCCCGTTCTCGCAGGGCATGGCCACGTACGAAGTGCCGTTCATCAAGGAACAGCAGGCCTTGGGCCGCTATAAGGACAAGATCATCTTCTCGTCCTTCGAGTGGGACATGCCCACGCACGACCACGTCAACATCGGCATCGGCGTGAACGACCCCATGTCGGATGCATCGCTTACGGCCGTGGCGGAATTCGAATACCTGTTCACCAACCGCCCGGCCAGCATGTTCGACCCCGCGCTGGTCACCCGCCTGAGCAGCACGCCGCGCGCCTACACCACGCATGCCGATGCCATGACGGCGCTGACCTGGCTGCGCGACAACCATCCCGACAGCTACATGCTGCTGAACCATCCGCTGCGCTACGTGGACCGCTACAGCGCCGCGAACGTGCGCGAGATGCACGACATCGCCCCCGACCAGTTCTTCGCCATCGAAGGCATGGTCGGCAACCAGATGGAACCGGACCGCGGCGGCTACGTCGCGCCGGCGCGCACCTACGGCGGCACCGACGTCATGGTGGCGCAGCTGGGCGGCATCTGGGATTCGCTGCTGGGCGAAGGCCGCCGCATCTGGACGGTGGCCGACTCGGATTTCCACTTCCGCACCAACAACGGCAACAGCAGCGGCTATGCGCCGGGCGAGTACGCCAAGACCTATGTCCACAAGGACGGCGACGACATGGCCTCGGTGGTGGCGGGCCTCAAGAGCGGCCGCGTGTTCAGCGTGTTCGGCGACCTGATCGACGCACTGGAATTCTCGGCGCAGAGCGTGGCCGGCACGGCGCAGATGGGCGGCGAAGTGCAGGCCACGGCGGGCGAGGAAGTCGAGGTCACCATCCGCTTCCGCAGCCCCGAGCGCAACAACTACGAGTACCCGATCGAAAGCGGCAATCCCACGTTCGTGAAGCCTACCGTGGACCATGTCGACCTGATCGTGGGCGACGTGGGCGAGCGCGCTGCGACCGGCACGCCCGAGTACGCCTCGGCGGCGAACGCATCGACCCGCGTGCTGGCCCGCTTCGACCGCGACGACTGGACGGTGGACGAAGACGGCTACAACGTCATCACCTACCGCATGACCGCCTCGGGCAACCAGTACCTGCGCCTGCGCGGCACCAACCTGGGCGTGAACGTCGCCAACGAAATGGCCAACGGCGAACCGCTGGCCGACGCGACCATCAGCGGCTCGACCATTTCGAACAACGCGGCGCGTTTCGATGCGATCAATGCCCGCAACTACAACGACCTGTGGTTCTACTCGAACCCGGTGTTCGTGACGGTGGCCGAGTAATCGATCCGGGCGCGCAGGCGCCCGCCATAGCGGCATGAACGAAGGCCCCGGATCGCTCCGGGGCCTGCTTTTATGGTTTTCCCACTTGAGGGCGTCCCCTTGAGGAGACCGGCTGGCGGGCTCTGATCCGCCAGCCGCTTCAGAACTCCATGCTGGCCGACAGCGTGAAGGTACGTGGTGCGCCGAGGTTCAGGTAGCCGCTGCCCGCGTAACCGCCGACGGACGACCAGTAGTCGCGGTTGGCGATGTTTTCGACACGCGCGCGCCAAGTCACCAGGCGGCCGCCGATGTCGGTCATGTAGCGCACGCCTGCGTCGAAGCGGGTCCAGCCCGGCACCCTGAGCGTATTGGCGGCATCGGCATACGATGCGCCGGTGTAGACCACGCGACCGTCCACGGCCAGGCCCTGCACGCCGGGGATATCCCATTCCACGCCCAGGTTGGCCATGAAGCGCGGCACGCCGATGACGCGCTTGCCATCGGTGGTGGCGCTGCCGGTGGAACGCTGTTCCGCATCGATCCAGGTCAGGCCGCCCAGCACGCGCAGGCTGCGCGTGACTTCGCCGTAGGTCGTGAATTCCAGGCCCTGGTGGCGATCCTCGCCCGCTTCGCGGAACACCTGGTCGGTGCCCGTGAAGCCGCGCGGCTTCGCGATGGAGAAGAACGCCAGACCGGCGCCCAGGCCGTTGCGGTCGAACTTGACGCCGACTTCCTTCTGCTTGGACACGTAAGGCGCCAGCGCCTGGCCACGGTTCTCCACCGGCGCGCCATTGGCGGTCTGCGGCGCGGTATCGCCCGCCGTCAGGGCTTCGATGTAGTTCGCGTACACCGACACTTCCGGGGTGATGCGGAACAGGGCGCCCACGGCCGGTGAATCGCCCCGGGTATCGCGGAGGCCATTTGGTTAAAGTAAAACGGCCTCGTCGGCGGT
>NZ_FKBS01000029.1:981424-1185525 GCF_900078315.1 Bordetella ansorpii | reverse complement strand
ACCGCCGACGAGGCCGTTTTACTTTAACCAAATGGCCTCCGCGATACCCGGGGCGATTCAGGTCTGTCTGAGGACTACAAGAGCTGGCGGTTCGAGAATACGAAGAGCATCCTGCGTGCCATTTACACTGCCGATCCGACTTCGTTGAAATCGCTTAAGAAGAGTCAGAAGAAAATTGTCGTGCGACTCTTGGACAAGCTCGCGGTGTCCAATGAGAACGATGCAATCTTCGAGATACTCAATAGTGTTCTGGAACTAGACGATGCCTCAACTAAGTTGCTCGCCAAGCAGCTCAAGAGTGTGTCGCTGCAAAGTATCGTGTCGGCGATTGAGGTGCTGCGTCACAGGCACGAGGTGGCTGACAAGCTGCGAACGTTGATGAACGATCACTATACGGAGACGCTCGAGACGCCGGACTTGCAGGGCATCATCGAAGCCAATACGTGGTTGTTCGGCAGCTCCTATGAAACGCTCGGGGCCGAGGAGGATACATTCACAAAAATCGCAAAATCGCTTCGCGATGCGGTCAAGGGAATCGACGATCTTGTCTTGGAGGACTTGGACTCGACTGACGCTGAAGCCATTGAAGGCGCAAGCAAGCAGACCGATTTGTTCCTCGCGCGTAAGGTGCCGCATCACGACTCCATGGGGCGCAGAATTTATCGCTGCATCGTGATCGAAATCAAACGGCCAAGTATTTCACTCAACTACAAGCACCTTCAGCAGCTTGATGGTTACGCGCAGCTCATAAAAAAGCATGCGGAGTTTGGCAGTAGCGCGATGCACTTCGAGCTCATTCTGATTGGGCGAAAGATCTCCGAGGCGGACACAGAGATTCGCAGTCGTATGCAAGGCCAGGTCGCGAAGGGGTTGCCTGGTCTGGTCAGTGATGATGAGCGCATGAAGCGTTTCGTGCTCAACTGGTATACGTTGTTGGACAACTTTCTACTGACGAATCAGACGATGATCGACGCACTGAAACTGAAGCGTGACTCCTTCGATGACGTCTCGCGCCAGGATTTGGTTGCAGATATGCAGAAAGCGACCGCGTGACGTTAGTGGCACTGACCTGCTCCTCGTGCCGAACTGTCGTCCAGCGCGCAGTTGCTGCGTTCCACCGCGATTGCTGCCGGTGTTGCCGTCGTGCTGCTCGTGACGACCATCTTGCCTGGTGAGTACGGCATTGATCCGACGGGCGCAGCCCGAGTCCTGGGGTTGACGTCGATGGGCGAGATCAAGGTTCAGCTGGCTCAGGAGGCCGAGGCCGGTGCGCAAGCTGGCGTGGCACCGACGAGTACGCCTGGCATGCAGGCCGCCGTCGTGGCGCCTGCCCCCGACTCCGACGCAGGCTGCTACACCCGTGCAGGCGCAGACGCCGGTACAGGCGCCGCCTGCTGCCTCTGCTTCACCGACGCAAATGGCTGCCGCTAAGCGCGACCAGATGACGTTGACGCTCAAGCCGGGACAGGGCGCGGAAGTCAAGATGGTGACGAAGCAGGGCGCCAAGGTCACGTTCGTCTGGACGACCAACGGGAGACCCGTGTTTTGGCGCAATCGGACCAAGAGTGACGTGACGATCACGCTGGAGACCGAGGGCGACTACCAGGGGCCCAAGCGCGTTATGTGGTCTGCCTGCGGTGTTGAGACTTGATTTCTGCACCGCAACCTGCAGCAGGCGGAAGTCAGCTTCTGCTTGCTGCATTACTGAGTACCACCGGCTTGCACAGGCTAAGTGTGCAGTGCACCGACTGATCGCACAGCAGAATTTCTGTGCATCCAGGTGAGTGCCCAGAAAAAAACGCATAGCACCGAAGTGGTATGCGTGGAATAAGATCTCTTCCCCCCGCGGTGGGGGAATTCAGGATCGTTGGCTATTGCGTCAGGCGTTGCAGTTCCTGCTGATATTCGGGGCCGTTGCGCATGCGTCGGTACTCGGCTTCGGCCGTGCGGTACTCGCGGCTGTATATGTCGGGAGTGCTTTCCATGCGCCAGAACTTGTCCATCCCTGCGCGCCGCCAGACGGCCAGATCGGCTTTGACTTCTGCGCGCGTTAGTTCATGGGGTTGATACGCCTGTGCGTCTGCGGTTCGCGGCGTCGAGGCGCTCGCATAGGAGGCTGATGCTGCGCAGAGTGCCAGCGCGGAAAAAAGGAATTTCAGGGGGGCTTTCATCTATCGCTCCTTGACAGGTCCGCGCGACACAGTCGTGGCGGATCGTTGGGTACGTTGATCGTTGGTGCATCAGAACGTAGAGAAATTCTATCTATGCGTTCTCGACCTGAACCCCACGCCGACATTACGTTTTAGTCAGCATCCCGGTATTCGCCGATAAAGAAAACTGACTCGCCAGATTGGCGAAGAGCCCATGAAATCAATGAGACGAAATACTGCTCTGTAGCGGCCTTTGTTCGTCAGGCAAGCGGCTTCTCGAGCATACAGAGCCGACGCGCACGGAGCGTGGCGTCGGCCTGCTATCGACTTTAGAAGCTGTGGCGCATGCCGATGCCGATGGATTGCGTCGTGTTGCCCGACACGAAAGCGACGTTGCGGCCATAAGCGCCTTGCGCGTACAGATTGGTGCGCGCGGACAGCTTGTAGGTGTAGGCCAGGCTGAAAATGTGCTGCGGCTTCAGGTCGCGGCCGGCATAGGCGGTGCCGCCGTCACGCGGATCGACCATTCCCCAGCCCGCCAGCACCTTGCCGCGCGAACCCGCGTCGACACTCATGCCTACGCCGTACGAATAGGCGCGGAAGCCATCGTTGAAGGGGCGAATGCTGCCGAAGCCCATGTCGGAGTTGCGCAGTTGCGACGGGGTGCCGAACCAGCCGTCGTCGGTGATGCCGAGGCCCAGGTTCACTTCAAGCACTTCGAAGTCATAGCTGCCAGCCAGGTTCCACGACTTCGCCGTCACGCCCGTGGCAGTCTCAGCGTCCTTGTTCTGGTCGTAGGTCAAGACGGTTTTCAGCGGGCCGTTCACGTAGCGCAGCCCGGTGGTCAGGGCGCGCGTGTTGGGATCCTGTCCGTCGTTCCGCTTGAACCTCTGCTCTCCGTCGGCGTTGAAGGAGTAACCCACGCCGACCTGGAAGCCCGAGAAGGTGGGGCTCAGGTATTGGATCTGGTTGTCATAGCGGACTTCGGCGGGGCTGAACGTGCCGGCTGTGCGCGACTGGTCGTAGTTGTTGCCGAAGGGGGTGGCCACGCCCGCCAGCCAGCGGTAGGCAATGTTGCCTTGACGGCCCATCGTGAACTCGCCCCAGGAGGCCGACTTCAGGCCAACGACGGCTTCACGTCCGAACAGGCGGCCGCTTTGGCTTTGCGTGCCGTTCATCAGGCTGAAGCCGCCCTCCAGGGTGAAGATCGCTTTCAGACCATCGCCCAGGTCTTCGCTGCCGCGCAGGCCCCAGCGATTGCTGGACTGGCCGCCGTCCCATGCGCCGAAGCGCGAACTCTTGGCATCGTCGCTCTTGAACTGGGTGTAACCCACGCCGCCATCGGTCAGTCCATACATCGTAACGGACGACTGGGCGTAGGCCGTGCCCGAGACAGCGCTGATGACAGCGGCGGCCAGAATACTCTTCTTCATGAAAACTCCAGAATTTTTGATCTTCCCAATCCGTTGGCCGGGTAAGAGCCATCGGGGGGACTTCGTTTGAGGAAGTGGCGGCATTTCATCAAGCTGTTGTTGCGTCGCTTGTGAAAGAAAGCCGCGATCCGTGTTTCATGACGCAGATGTAATGAATGGGAAATAGCCGCGTTAGAAAGGTCTCCTCGACACCGCACTTTCACGTGCCCTCTGTCGCAACCGGACCACACGGAGAGACGTACCTGGCGTTTGCATGCAGGGTCTGGGCAACCTTACGGTTGTGTAATCGGCGTGTTCGCGGATTGTCGTAGTGGTGCCAGTACAGTGGCGCGCAAAACTTCTGGCTTGACTAGGCATGATCCGCAGTGAAGATTCTGATCATTGATGACGAAGATGATTTCTCGGCCTACATCGGCCAAGCTTTGCAGGACGACGGCCATGTGATCGATGCCGTCTGTGATGGCGTCAGTGGCCTGCAGCGGATACGGGAGGCCCCTTATGACCTGGCCATCATCGATGTAGCCTTGCCCGGCATGAATGCGTTCGAGCTGTTGTCCCATCTGCGTCGCAACGATCATCTGTTCATCATGATGCTGGGCAGAGACTCGCGTATCGACGTGCGGGTGCGCAGCCTGCGTGAGGGCGCGGATGACTACCTGACCAAGCCGGTCTCGCTGTCGGAGCTTCTTGCCCGGGTGTTTGCATTGGGGCGCCGCAGTCTGCGGCATCGTGCGGATAGCGCGGGAAGCGGATTGATCAAGGTGGCGGACCTCGAACTCGATCTTTTTCGCAGGCGTGTGTTCAGGAATCGAAAGCGACTCGATCTGACCGCGAAGGAGTACAGCCTGCTGGCGCTGATGATGCGCAAGCGCGGTGAAGTGCTGTCCCGTCTGGTCCTGGCGGAGCAGGTCTGGGATATGAAATTCAAGAGCAACACCAACGTGGTCGAGGTGGCGATCCGGCGTCTGCGCAGCAAGATGGATGACCCGTTCTCGCGGCGGTTGCTGCACACGGTGCGCGGCATGGGATATGTGCTGGAAGACCGTGGTCCGGTTCCCGGCATGCGACTGCACGCTTGCTGAATTTCCATTTTCAGATGCCTGGCCTGGCGCCGCCAACACCCATTACCGAAACGTAATCCGACAGACCGGGAACTGTCGACGGCCTGTCCTTAAAGTACGTTCATGCGCCTTCGTGCGCGGAACTCTTAACGATCAAGGACTGCAAGATGAAATACCTTCCCACCGCCATTGCACTGGCCGTTTCCCTCGGCGCCGCTTCCGCCGCACAGGCGGATACCTGGCACCAGACGAATACCGAGGCTGGCTACGAAATCCACATCGAGAACAACGCAGGAAAGAGCGCCGAGACGGTGCGCCAGGAACTGTTGGCCGCCAAGGCCGACAAGCAGGCCTGGTACTACTCGTATCGCGCCCAGCCCAAGCCTTTCTGGTTGACGGAATCCGAGAAGACCCGCGAGCAGGTGCGGGCCGAGCGTGACGCCGTCACGCCGCAACAGCGGGCCCGCCTTGCCGAGATCTACGGCGCCGGCGCTTGACAGACCATGCCGTCTGACGTGCTCGGCCGGTCTATGCCGGCCGCACGCATGGCGGAGCGTTTTCCACAGGAATGGAGTCGACCATGAAATCCCTGATTCTCGCCCCCGTCGTTCTCTTGGCGCTCGCAGGATGCGCAGGCGCCTCTCAGGATCCAGTGTCCGAAGGAGGACGGTCGCGCGCTGAAGTGCAAGCCGATCTGGCCATGTGGAAGCGCGCGGGGATGGACAAGTACTACCGTGGGCACAACACCCAGGCGTTTTTTTCGCCCGAGTATCGCCGTCGCTATGCGCAGTACGAAAGCCTGCGCAACGGTCCTGCTTATCAACAGGAGCTGGAGCGTTTGCGTGGTCGGCAGAGCGATTGAGTGTGCCGGCGTCGTCCACGCGTATCACCCGCCCGCTTTCATGCGGGCTTTTTTTTGGGCGCGGCAATCGGCAATCGGCAGGGGATGCAGATCCGCTTTCCGACAGTCATGAGCACAGGCAAAAAAAACGCATACCACCGAAGTGGTATGCGTAAAAAAGGACCTCTTCCCTTCGCGGTGGAGGAGGTCACTCAGGATCGTCGAGTTACTTCGTCAGGCGTTGCAGTTCCTGTTGGTACTCGGGGCCGTTGCGCATGCGGCGATATTCAGCCTCGGCGGTGCGGTACTCGCGGCTGTAGATGTCGGGCGTGGTGTCGGTGCGCCAGAATTCATCCATGCCGGCGCGCTTCCATACGGCCAGATCGGCGCGCACTTCCGCGCGAGTCAATTCGCGCGGCTGGTAGGCCTGGTTGTTGGCGGGCTGTTGCGACGCGGATGTGGCGTATGCGGCCGAGGTTGCGGCCAGCGCCAGCGCGGCGCAGAGGAATTTCACGGGTGCCTTCATAAGTCGCTCCTTCTGTACTGATCCACACATCACAAGCGTTGCGGATCGTTGGCTACGTTGATCGTTGATTCATCAGAACGTAGAGAAATTCTAGCGATGCACCTTCGACCAAATGCGCACTGCGAGATTACGTTTTCGTCAGCAATTCGACATCGTGCGTGGCGTGCGATATCGCTACAGAAAAACACGCTATGAATGTGGCGGGATTGCTACAGAAGAGCATCTTCATGAACATTGAAGGCGCTGCATTTGAATGGCCTTTGCAATGCGGCTTCCTGTCCTCAATCAATGGAAAAACATGGACTTGGAGAGAGTTTCCGGTCAGTGCGAAATGGCTCGATGACAGCAGGCAAACATATTTGTAATTCTCGCGTTCGATTCCTGTCGATTGCCCCTGCACACACTTGCCTTGGCTAATGCCGATGGACGAGAGGGTTGTCATTTTTCTGACGACGCAGCGACCCCTGCACCCGATTCGGACACCGGCCTGGCACCTCAGTCTGACTCTGTGCAAAGGAGCACTTCTTGAAAAAGACGATCCTGCTGGCCGCATCCGTGGCCGCCTTCTCCACCACCGCGCAAGCGGAAACGTCGGTCACCTTGTATGGTCTGATCGACACCGGCATTGGCTATGCGAATGTCGATGGCTCGGTCAGGAACCCCGCGACGGGCGCACGTACTTCGTTCGACGCCAGCCGCATCGGCTCCACGACCGGCACCACCGCCGGTTCGCGTTGGGGCCTGCGTGGCAAGGAAGATCTGGGCGATGGCCTGTACGCCAGCTTCCGCATGGAGTCGGGCTTCGACAGCAACAACGGCAACTCGCTGCAGAATGGCCGCCTGTTCGGCCGTGAAGCTACCGTGGGCCTGGGCAACAAGGCTTGGGGCGACTTCACCATCGGCCGCCAGTACAACGTGGCCAGCCGCCTGTACTCCGCCATGTTCGGCGCCCAGTACGGCGGCTTCAGCCAGCTGAACACCGGCGCCGGCCTGGGTTTCAGCGCCGCGAACTTCGTGCGCTACGACAACCTGGCGCTGTTCGAAAGCGCGCGCTTCTCGGGGTTCCAGTTCTCGGCGGGCTACTCGTTCAACGCCGATGACCGCAACACCGCGCAGACGGGCTTCGCCACGGCGGACAACACCCGCGCGATCACCGGCGGCGTCAGCTATGCCAACGGTCCCGTGATGGCGTTCGTCTCCTACGACCAGCTCAATCCGTCGGGCAAGCTGTCGAACGCGCAGCGTGCGACGACGCCGCGCTCGTTCACCGTCGGCGGTTCGTACGATTTCGAGGTGGTGAAGCTGGCGCTGGCATACGAGCGCATGAATGATGGCTGGTTCGCCGGCAAGAGCCTGCCCAACGGGGCCGCCATCGGTTCGTTCCGCGGCACGCCGTCCACGTCGTTCGTCGATGGGTTCAGCACCAATTCGTACCTGCTTGCGCTGTCCGCACCGATGGGCAAGGCCGGCACGATGTTCGGTTCCTGGCAGCGTGTTGACCCCAACAACGATTCGCTGACCGGCGGTGACTCGACCACCAACACGTTCTCGCTGGGCTACAGCTATGCGCTGTCGAAGCGCACCAATGTGTATGCGGTGGGTCAGTACACCAAGAACTATGCGTTCCTGGATGACGCCAAGGCCACCGAGGCCACGATCGGCGTCCGCCACGCGTTTTAAGACGCGGGCGTAGTTCGTGGGAGGGCCGGAAGAAATGACAGTCTCTTCCGGCCTTTTTCGTGGTCTGGCTCATGCCGTCGAAGACAGCAGTTCAATCGGCCTGATGCTCCAACATATACCCCATGCCGCGCACGGTGTGCAGCAGCTTGATGTCGAAGGGATCATCCACCTTGGCGCGCAAGCGTCTGATGGCGACCTCGACCACATTGGTGTTGCTGTTGAAGTTCATGTCCCAGACCTGCTCGGCGAGCACCAGGCGAGAAAGAACCTCGCCTTGTCTGCGCATCAGGAACGTCAACAAGCCGAACTCCTTGGCCGTCAGGTCGATGCGGGCGCGTCCGCGCATGACGCGGCGGCGCAGTAGGTCGAGCTCCAGGTCGGCGACCCGCAGTACATTTTGGCCCTGGGCGGTGTCGGCGCCGGCACCGCGCCGTTTGATCGCCAGCACGCGTGCATGCAGTTCGGACAATGCGAACGGCTTGATGAGGTAGTCATCGGCGCCTTGCTCCAGTCCGCGGACCCTGTCTTCCAGGCTGGCCCGCGCGGTCAGCATCATGATCGGAACCGCGTCGTTCTGCCGGATCCGGTGCAGTACTTCAAAGCCTTCCATATCCGGAAGGTTCACGTCCAGGATGATCAGGTCGTACTGGGATTCGTAGGCAAGGTGCAGTCCGCTGGCTCCATCCAGGGCAATGTCGACGAAGTAGCCATTCTCGGTCAGGCTGCGCCTGAGTGTCTCTGCAAGTTTTTTCTCGTCATCGATAACAAGTATTTTCATCTGATCGTTGGTGCTGCCTGCCACGGCTGCGGCATGAGGGTGATGTCGCATGTGCCAACGTGGAGCTGCTGCCGCTGTCTCGGCGATTCGTGCGGTGAAGACGAACGCCTTCGCAGCGCGGTGCAACTGCACGCCAGCGCCTGCGATCGTAGACACTCACTTTAGCGATCAGGCCGCGTCAGAACCCGAACGTGCGAATTACGAATATGCAATCGCTGGATAGGGCGTTTGTAATCTCGCTGACGGAATCGGCGCCGCGGCACGGGCTTCGCGTTATGCCTGCGCGACCGCCATGCAGAAGCCTATGCTGGTGACCCCGCCTTCCGACATCGCATGGGGCTTGCCGCCATGCATGCGCGCGATGGCCGCAACGATCGCCAATCCCAACCCGTGATGATTGGCCTCGCTGGTGCGCGAGGAGTCCTGGCGATAGAAACGATGAAACAGGCGCGGCAGATGCTCGGCGCCGATGGGGTCGCCCAGGTTCTGCACGCGCACCAGAACTTGTCCTGGCTGCGGGCTGTCGATGAGCACCTTGACCTCGGAGTCCGGCCGCGCGTAGCGCACGGCGTTGGAGAGGAGATTGGAGATGGCGCGCTGGAACAGCGGCGCATCCACCTGCGCAAGGTGGTCTCCCATGACGCTGAGCCGCACGCCGGCATCCAGGGCTTCGGCCTCGTGATACTCCAGGACTTCTTCGACCAGCGCACGCAGTTGGGTGGGCTGGCTGACCCGGGCCTGGGCGCCGCGGTCGGCCTGTGACAGGAACAACATGTCGTTGATGATGGCCGACATGCGTTGCAGCTCCTCCAGATTCGAGCCCAGCACTTCGCGCAGGTCCAGGGGGTGCCGGCGTGAAGACAGCGCCAGTTCGGTCTCGCCGATCAGGGTGGCAAGGGGCGTGCGCAGCTCGTGCGCGACGTCCGCGTTGAAGCCTTCCATCTGGACGTAGGCGCGTTCCAGGCGTTGCAGGACGGCATTGAACTGCCGTACCAGCGGCTTCAGTTCAACGGACAGGCCGCTTTCATCCAGCCTGTCGCCGATGCGGTCCGGAGACAGCATTTCGGCCTGCTTCCCCACATCGTGCAGCGGGGATAAGGCGCGGCGAACCATGATGTCGCCGATCAGGCTGACGACCATGGCGCCGACCACGGCGCAAGCGAACAGCGTCCAGGCCAGCACCGCCCTCAGGTGATGATCGGCCGAGGTGTCCAGCAGCAGCTCTCCATGCATGCTGAGATTGGGCTGTTCGGGGATGGACATGCTGAAGATGACCTGACGGAAGTGCCCCTCGTTTTCATACAGGTTGTTCTCGCCGTAAAGCGAGGTGGCCTTGTCGATCGTCAGGCTCAGGCTGAACTCGGAACGTCCGTAGAAGAAATCCCGCAGCTTGTGGTCCATCTGGGATAGGTCGCCTTGACGGGCGTATTCCTCGACCAGATGTTCGATGACTTCCTTTTTCTGTTCCAGCAGGGCCCGTTGCCGGGATTGCAGGTTCATGTTCAGGGAGACGTACACCACCAGGCAGACGAGCCCCAATGCCGCGAATGTCAGCAAGGCCAGCCAGCGCGACAGCCAGCGGCGCAGGGACTTGGGCGAACGCAGCATTACTCGTTGTCTCGCAGTTCCAGCACATAGCCCATGCCGCGCACCGTATGCAGCAGCTTGACCGGGAAGGGATCGTCGACCTTGCCGCGCAAGCGGCGCACGGCCACCTCGACGACGTTGGTGTTGCTGTTGAAATTGATGTCCCAGACCTGTTCGGCCAGATCCAGCCGGGACAGCACTTCGCCCTGGCGTCGCATCAGCAGCGCCAGCAGCGTGAATTCCTTGGCGGTCAGGTCCAGGCGCGCGCCGGCGCGGTTGGCACGGCGGCGCAACAGGTCCAGTTCAAGGTCACCTACCTTCAAGACGTTCTGGCGGCTGGGCTCGATGATGGCGTTGCCCCGGCGGCGTCCCAGCGCCAGGACGCGGGCCAGAAGTTCCGACAGGGCAAAGGGCTTGACGAGGTAGTCGTCCGCGCCATCCTGCAGTCCGCGCACGCGGTCCTCCAGCTTGTCGCGGGCGGTCAGCATCAGGACGGGGACGCGGTCGTGCTTGCGAATCTCGGCCAGGACGGAGAAGCCGTCCATGCCGGGCAGCATCACGTCCAGCAGGATCAGGTCGTACTGCGTCTCCTTGGCCAGGTGCAGCCCGCTGATGCCGTCCGACGCCACGTCCACGACGTAGTTGTGCTCGGACAGCGCCCGCTTGAGGTATTCCGCGAGCTTGCGCTCGTCTTCGATGATCAGGACTTTCATGTGTCGCCACTCGATGCGTGGTCTGTCTTTTGTTCGCGCAAGGCCACTTGGGATCGGGTCTGGTAGGCCCGTGACGGTCATTCTACGGACGGGGCCTCGCCAATTCGCCTACCGGCAGATTACGAAGTTGTAATGCGCCGGCGGGATGCCGCCAGATTACAAAATTGTCATTTTTCTGTCGAAGATCTGACTGTTGCCGTTAGCTAGAGTACCAGCCGTTCCCGCCGACCCTCTGCCGGCGCCTCTCTCTACAAGCGTTGCGTGCGTCGCGCCGCTTTCCCCCAGTCAGGTCGAATCATGCGTTTCAAGCCCTTGCCGCTCGTGGTCGCGGCGCTATGTCTTCTCGCGCCGCCGGCGTGGGCCCAATCTGGAGATAGCGGCGCGTCCGCCGTGCTTCAGCCCTCGGCGTCGGTCACGGGTGTACTGACGCTGCAACAAGCCCTGGATCGTGCGTTGGAAGACAGCCCCCTGTTGTCCGCGGCGCGTAACGAGGCCAAGGCCGCGGATGGCCTGCTCGAGCAGGCGGGCCTGATCCCTAACCCCAGTCTGGACGTCAGTGTCGAGGACCAGAAGAAGGCGACGCGCACGACCACGACCATGCTCAGCGTGCCCATCGAGTTGGGCGGCAAGCGTGGCGCGCGGACCGAAGCGGCACGGCTGGCACGCGACGTCGCGCGTTTGGATGCCGACGCCAGCCGCGCGGAGGTGCGCGCATCGGTCATGGCGGCATTCTTCGACGTCGCCGTGGCACAGGAAAACGTCCGGGTGGCGGGCATTTCGCTGGATGTCGCGCGACAGGCGCAGCGGATCGCGACCCAACGCGTGGAGTCTGGCAAGGCGGCGCCCATCGAGCGCACTCGCGCGGACGTCGAGGTCAGCAATGCGCGCCTGGCCGAGCGGGCGGCGCGGATCGCCTTGGAAGACTCCCGCCGTACGCTGGTGCTGTCCTGGGGCGAGAGCACGCCGGGATTCGAGAAAGTCGACGCCGATCTGGACAGTCTTCCGGCCCGGCCCTCGCTCGACGAGCTGCGCAACAGCCTGAACGCTTCGCCGCGCATGGCGTCCAGCCGCACCACTGTGGAACTGAGCCAGGCCGAACTGGAGGTCGAACGCAGCAAGCGCTTTCCCGACATCACGCTGAGCGCTGGCGTGGCGCGGGACAACGAGATGGGCCGCAATCGCGGACAAGTGGGCGTTTCGATTCCGTTGCCTTTGTTCGATCGGAATCAAGGCAACGTCTATGCCGCCTCCATGCGCGCCTACAAGGCGCAGGACGTCTATCGGGACATGACGGCCCGCAATACCTCCGAACTGCTTCAGGCCGCATCGCGCTACGACCTGGCCGTGGCGTCCGCGCAGGAGTATCGGGACGCCGTGCTCCCTGGCGCGGCCCAGGCATTCGACGCCGCGCGAAAAGGCTTCGAGGCCGGAAAGATGGGCTACCTGGAAGTCCTGGACGCACAGCGCGCGCTGTCGCAGGGCAACGTCTCCTACCTGAACGTTCTGGCCGAGGCTTATCAGGCCCGGGCGCAGATCGATCGCATCATTGGCCGATAAATGAAAGAGCAATCCATGACCCGTCGTCCCCCTTTACTTTCTTCAGTGCGTATCCTGGTGCTGGCCGCCGCTTTGTTCGGTCAGCCGATGGCCTGGGCCGAAGAGGCCGGGCATGCCGCCGAGGGCAGCGAGGCGAAAGCCTCCGGCCCGAATGGCGGCGTGGTCACCCAGGATGGCAGCGATGCCGTCGAACTCAACGTGGCGGAAGCCAATGGCCAGAGCCGCCTGCAAGTGTGGGTGACGGCCGGCGGCAAGCCGGTGAAGCCGGCGGATCTGACCGTCAGCGCGGTGCTGAACCGTCCTGGTTCGAAGCCGGAGCCGTTGAAGATGATGGTGGAGCCTGGCGTAGTGTCCAGCGCGGGCAGCATCGATGAGCCGCATTTCTTCGATATCGACGTCGAGGTGAAGTGGCCAGGCCGGACCGCGCCGTTGCGTGCTGAGTTCCACAAGGATGAGGGGCTGATTGCCCTGACTGCGGAACAGATCGCCAATGCGGGTATCAAGACATCGGAAGCCGGTCAGGGGAATGTGGCCACCAGCGCGCGCTTTCCCGGCGAGGTGAAGTTCAACGCGGACCGCACGGCGCACGTGGTGCCGCGCGTGGCGGGTGTGGTCCAGCAGGTGTCGGCCGAGCTGGGGCAGGCGGTGAAGAAGGGCGACCTGCTGGCGACCATCTCCAGCCCGACCCTGTCTGAAATGCGCAGCGAGCTGGAGGCGGCGACGCGTCGCCGCGAACTGGCGCGCACCACGTACGATCGTGAGCAGAAGCTCTGGAAGGAACAGGTCTCGGCGGAACAGGACTTCCAGCAGGCGCGAACCGCCTTGCAGGAGGCGCAGATCGCCGTGCAGAACGCCGAGCAGAAGTTGCGCGCCATCGGCGGCGCATCGCGCGCGAAGGACCGCAGCCTGCTGGAAGTGCGAGCGCCGTTCGACGGCATCGTCGTGGAGAAGCACATCGCCCTGGGCGAGGCCCTGCCCGATACCGCCAACATCTTCACGATTTCCGACCTGACCACGGTCTGGGCCGAATTCCTGATCGCGCCCAAGGACCTGCAGCAGGTGCGCGTGGGCGAGTCGGCGCAGGTCAGCTCCACCGCGTTCGAGCAGACGGCGCATGGCAAGGTGTCGTACATCGGTTCGTTGCTGGGCCAACAGACCCGCACCGCCACGGCCCGCGTCACGCTGGACAATCCCGAGTCGGCCTGGCGTCCGGGCCTGTTCGTGTCGGTCAATGTGGTGGTCGACAGCGCCGACGTGGCGGTGGCTGTTCCGGCCGATGCCGTGCAGACGGTCGAGGACAAACCGACGGTTTTCATCGCCGTGCCGGGCGGATTTCTGCCGCAGCCGGTCACCTTGGGCAAGACGTCGGGCAAAGAGGTCGAGGTTATCTCGGGCCTGGCGCCGGGAACAACCTACGCCACGCAGAACACCTTCGTGCTGAAGTCCGAGCTCGGCAAGGCCAGCGCCGAACACGGCCATTGAACGGAGCGACGCGACATGTTTGAACGTCTTATCCGTTTCGCCATCGAGCAGCGATGGTTGGTGTTGTTCGTCAGCCTGGCCATGGCGGCGATCGGCGTGTTCAATTACAACCGCCTGGCCATCGACGCGGTGCCTGACATCACGAACGTGCAGGTGCAGATCAACGTCAGCGCGCCCGGTTATTCACCGCTGGAAACCGAGCAGCGCATCACCTATCCGATCGAAATCGTCATGGCGGGCCTGCCCGGGCTGCAGCAGACCCGTTCGCTGTCGCGCTACGGGCTGTCGCAGACGACGGTGATCTTCGACGACAGCACCGACATCTACTTCGCGCGGCAACTGGTCAGCCAGCGGCTGCAGGAAGCCAAGGAAAATCTGCCGGATGGCATCACGCCGGTCATGGGGCCGATCTCGACGGGCCTGGGGGAAATCTTCCTCTGGACGGTCGAGGCCGAACCGGACGCCCGCAAGCCGGATGGGTCTGCCTACACGCCGACGGATCTGCGTGAGATTCAGGACTGGGTGATTAAGCCGCAGATGCGCAACGTGCCTGGGGTAACCGAGGTAAACACCATCGGTGGGTTCGCCAAGGAATACCAGGTTGCGCCCAACACCGAGAAACTGGCCTCGTACGGCCTGTCGCTGGCCGACATCATGACGGCGCTGGACCGCAACAACGCGAACGTCGGCGCCGGCTATATCGAGCGCAAGGGTGAGCAATACTTGATCCGTGCACCGGGCCAGGTGCAATCGATCGAGGATATCCGGCAGATCGTGCTGACCGCCGTCCAGGGGCAGGCCATCCGCGTCGGTGACGTCGCGGACGTGACGATTGGCCGTGAACTGCGCAGCGGCGCTGCGACCGACAACGGCAAGGAGGTCGTGCTGGGCACGGTGTTCATGCTGATCGGCGAGAACAGCCGCGCCGTGTCGCAAGCCGTGTCCGATCGCCTGGCGGCCATCAACAAGACCATGCCGGAAGGCGTGAAGGCGATTCCGGTCTATGACCGCTCCACGCTGGTGGACAAGGCCATCGCCACGGTGAAGAAGAATCTGGTCGAGGGGGCGACGCTGGTCATCGTGATCCTCTTCCTGTTCCTGGGCAACATCCGTGCCGCTCTGATCACCGCGATGGTGATTCCACTGTCCATGCTGTTCACGTTCACGGGGATGGTCACGTATAAGGTCAGCGCCAACCTGATGAGCCTGGGAGCGCTGGACTTCGGCATCATCGTCGATGGCGCCGTGGTGATCGTGGAGAACTGCGTCAGGCGCCTGAGCCATGCGCAGGAGCACCATCGGCGTCCGTTGACGCGCAGCGAGCGCTTCCACGAAGTCTTCGCGGCGGCGCGAGAGGCCCGGCGTCCGCTGCTGTTCGGCCAGTTGATCATCATGGTGGTGTATTTGCCGATCTTCGCCTTGAGCGGTGTCGAGGGACGTATGTTCCATCCGATGGCGCTGACGGTGGTGATGGCCCTGCTGGGCGCCATGATCCTGTCGGTGACGTTCGTGCCCGCCGCAGTGGCCCTGTTCATCGGCAAGCGCGTCTCCGAGAAGGAGATCCGCGTGATGTCGTGGGCGCGGCGCCGCTACGAGCCGCTGCTGGATCTGGCGTTGCGCCGCACGCCGGCCATGCTGGGCGGCGCGCTGGCCTTGCTGGTGCTGTGCGGATTCCTGGCCACGCGCCTGGGCAGCGAGTTCATTCCGAACCTGAATGAAGGAGACATCGCCATCCAGGCGCTGCGTATTCCGGGGACGAGCCTGACGCAATCGCTGGAGATGCAAAGCCGCCTGGAGGTTCGGCTGAAGGAGAAATTCCCGGAAATCGAGCGTGTGTTTGCGCGTACGGGTACGGCGGAGATTGCCTCCGACGCCATGCCGCCGAACATTTCGGACGGCTATATCATGCTCAAGCCGCTGGACCAATGGCCCGAACCGCGCAAGACCCATGCGGAACTGCTGGCCGCGATCCAGGAAGAGGCGGCCAAGATGCCGGGCAACGTCTACGAGTTCTCGCAACCAATCCAGTTGCGCTTCAATGAACTGATATCGGGGGTGCGTAGCGACGTGGCGGTCAAGATCTTCGGCGACGACAACGATGTGCTGAACAAGACCGCGTTGGAGATCTCCGAGGCGCTGCAGAAGGTATCCGGCGCATCGGAAGTTAAGGTGGAGCAGACCACCGGCCTGCCCATGCTGACCGTCGACATCGACCGGGCCAAGGCCGCGCGCTATGGCCTGAGCATGTCCGACGTGCAGGACACGATCGCGATTGCCGTGGGCGGCAAAGAGGCCGGTACGTTCTTCCAGGGCGACCGACGTTTCAAGGTGGTGGTGCGTCTGCCGGAGAGCGTGCGCGAGGACGTGGATGCACTGCGCAGGCTGCCCATTGCCCTGCCCGCCGTCGAGGGGCAACCCACGGCCTACGTCCCGCTATCCGAGCTGGCCTCGTTGACCTTGGCGCCCGGACCGAACCAGGTGTCGCGCGAGGATGGCAAGCGTCGTATCGTGGTCAGCGCCAACGTGCGTGGCCGCGACCTGGGTTCGTTCGTTCAGGAGGCCGAGCAGGCGATTGCGCCGGTCCGCATTCCGGCGGGGTACTGGACAGCCTGGGGCGGCACGTTCGAGCAGCTCGAGTCGGCCACCAACCGCCTGAAGGTCGTCGTGCCGGCGGCGTTGGTGCTGGTGTTCGCGCTGTTGTTCGCCATGTTCGGCAATGTCAAGGACGGCCTGATCGTCTTCACCGGAATTCCGTTCGCGTTGACGGGCGGCATCCTGTCGCTGTGGATCAGGGGATTGCCGCTATCCATCACCGCGGCGGTCGGCTTTATCGCGCTATGCGGGGTGGCGGTGCTCAACGGCCTGGTGCTGCTGTCCTTCATCCGCACGCTGCGCGAGGAAGGGCTACCGCTGGAGGCTGCGGTGCGTGAAGGCTCGTTGACGCGTCTGCGGCCGGTGCTCATGACTGCGCTGGTGGCGTCATTGGGCTTCGTGCCGATGGCGCTGGCGACGGGCACGGGCGCCGAGGTGCAGCGGCCGCTGGCCACGGTCGTCATCGGCGGCATCATTTCCTCGACCATCCTGACGCTGCTGGTGCTGCCCGCTTTGTATCGGTGGCTGCATCGCAAGGATCCCGAGGAACTGGAGTTGGAGCAGGCCACGCTGCCGTCTTGACCCATCCGGTGAGCCTGCGGAAGCACCCTTCCGCAGGCTTTCAAATTTGTAATGTACGAGTCCAGGGATTGTCGCAGCGCCACTTATAGAGTGGCGCTTCGTCATTCTTACTGCGACTTCCATGCAAGACCACGCACGTTTTTCGCGGCATCCGGGGGCCGGGCATACGCCGCCGGAATGCCTGTCCATCGTCATTCCCTTCCTGAACGAGCTCGATGTCCTGCCACTGTGCGTGCTTCGGCTCGTTTCGTTGCTGGAGCAACAGCGAGAGTCCTACGAGCTTGTCTTCGTCGACGACGGCAGCACGGATGACAGCGTCGCGTGGTTGCGTGGCGCGATGCGCGCCAACCCCGCGATTCGCGTCGTGCGCCTGAGCCGGAATTTCGGAAAAGAGGCTGCCATGACGGCCGGCCTTGCCCATGCACGCGGCGACGCCGTCATCGTGCTGGACGCGGATCTGCAGGATCCCCCCGAGCTGATCCCCGACATGCTGCGGGCCTGGCGGGACGGGGCCGATGTCGTCTGCATGCGGCGCCGGTCGCGGCAGGGCGATGGCTGGCTCAAGCGCCTGTCTGCGCACATCTTCTACCGCGTGCTGCGCCGGCTGAGCCGCGCCGATATCCCCGCGGATACCGGTGACTTCCGCCTGATGAGCCGGCGCGCGGTGGATGCGCTGCTGAGCCTGCCCGAACGATGCCGCTACATGAAAGGCCTTTACGCTTGGGTCGGCATGCCGACCCGGGTCATTGATTACGACCGGGCGCCACGGGCGGCGGGCAGCACCAAGTGGAGCTACTTCGCGCTGTTCGGATTGGCGCTGGAGGGGATCACTTCGTTTTCTGCACGTCCCTTGCGTTGGGCCACGGGGATCGGGGTGCTCGTCGCGCTGTCGGGCGGCATCTTCGGGCTGACCATCGTGTTGAAGACGCTGATACTGGGTCATCAGGCACCCGGCTATCCCTCGTTGATGGCCGTGATCACCTTGTTCAGCGGCATCCAGCTGGTGACCATCGGCCTGCTGGGCGAGTACCTGGGCAAGGTCTACATCGAGACCAAGCAGCGTCCGATCTATCTGGTGAGCGAGATTCTGGAAACGGCCGAGCGGGCTGAGACGCGCGGTGCGCATTTGGAGTTGGTCGATGCGCGTCAGCAGTAAGGTGTTCTGGTCGGTCATGGGCGTCGCCGCCGTGGCCAGGTTGTTCTCGATGGCGGTGCTGCCTTTGGCGGATACCTCCGAAC
Organism: Bordetella ansorpii; assembly: GCF_900078315.1. Lineage (GTDB taxonomy): Bacteria > Pseudomonadota > Gammaproteobacteria > Burkholderiales > Burkholderiaceae_B > Bordetella > Bordetella ansorpii. The sequence continues at coordinate 1,167,304 of NZ_FKBS01000029.1, read as the reverse complement.
CGAGGTATGCCGAAGTGGCCCGGCTGATGGCGCAGAGCAATGACTGGATTACGCCGTGGTTCGAACCCGGTGTGCCATTCTGGGGCAAACCGCCGCTGGCGTTCTGGGCCCAGGCGTTGAGCATCAAGCTGTTCGGCGTGAGCGAGTTAGCCGTGCGCCTGCCCGCTTTCCTGGCGATGGCGGCGTTGCTTGCCATGGTGTATTGCTTCGCGCGTCGAGTATTCGGCCAACCCGCCGCGCGGTGGTCGGCCTTGGTGCTTGCGACGATGCTCCTGCCCCTGCTTAGCGCGGGCGCCGTGCTGACCGATCCGTTCCTGGCCTTTGCTATCACGTTGTCGATGCTGTCGTTCATATCGGCAAGACGGGATGGGCCTTGGTATCAAGGGCTGGGATTCTTCCTGGGCCTGGGACTGGGCATGTTGGCCAAGGGCCCTTTGGCCGTCGTGCTGATCGGCGGCGTCTGCGCGGGCTGGATGCTCTGGCAACGTAATTGGCGCGGACCGTTGCGGGCATTGCCCTGGGCGCTGGGCATCCCCCTGGCGCTGATGGTGGCAGTGCCGTGGTATGTGGCCGCGGAGTTCAAGACGCCCGGCTTCCTGCAGTACTTCATCGTCGGAGAGCACTTCCTGCGGTTCGTCGATTCGGGCTGGGAGGGCGACCTGTATGGCACGGCCCATGCGCGTGCGTTGGGCGCGATATGGCTGGATTGGATCGGCGCGGCCGCGCCCTGGAGCGTCCTGGTCATCGGGGCGGGGGTTCTGGCGTTGTTCCGGCCCGCCGCACGCCAGGCCGTGCGCGTGTCGCTCGCGGATGGCGGGCGACGGTTCCTGCTGCTGTGGGCGGTCGCGGCGCCAGCCCTGTTCACGCTTTCCGGGAACATCCTGTGGACCTACGTGTTGCCGAGTCTTCCCGCGGTGGCGCTATTGCTGGGATGTGGCTTGGCGGCATGGCAGCCGGGCCGCTTCGTGGGCCTGGCCAACCGAGCATTGCTGGCCGGCATGCTGTTGGTTCCCTCGGCGGCGGCGGTTCTCAGTATCCAGGCGCTGGGGGACCCCTTGCATTTCAAGACCGAGAAGGGGCTCGTTCAGGCCGCGGCTGCTCTCAGGAATGCAGACCAGACACTGTATTACGTGGGGGAGCGGCCATTCTCGGCCCGTTACTACTCGGAGGGCGCCGCTGTCCTGCTGCCTTGGGACACGGCTGACCTGCGGCCATTCTGTCGCGGTAGCGGGATGCTGACGGCGGTTCGCCGTGATCGGCCCTGGCCCATGCTGGCGGCGCCTGGCGTCACCGCGCGGGCGGTGTACTCCAGCAAGCGATACACCCTGTACGAGATCCAGGGCTGCGCCCAGTGACTTTCCAGTGAACCTGATGATATGACCGATACCCTTCGCCTGGATGTTCCCATTGTGCTACCCGCTGCCAGCGGCGCTTCGGATGCCTGCGTCGCACGACTGATCGGTGCGCTCGAGGCGCGTCGCGATGTCGAGCGTGTGCATGTAGAGAGTCCGGCGGGGCAGCCTGCGCAGCTTTGCATTCACTACGATCCGCAGCGTCTGTCGATGTCCCGCATTCGGGCGATCGTCATCGCCGCCGGCGCTGAGGTATCGGGACGGTTCGGCCATGCTGCCTGGCGCATGCGCGGCATTACGCATATGCGGCGGGCCGCCACCGTGAGTGCCCATCTGCGCGGGGTGACAGGCGTGGTCGATGCAGACGTCGATGCCACCGGCGAGGTACGCGTGGAGTTCGACCGGCAGCGGGTGGATGAGGGCGTCATTCTGTCCGAATTGGCATCCTTGGATGTGACGCCCGCTGAAGCCCCGCGGGATGCGTCCCGCGGTGGCGATGAGGACAAGCACGATCATGGCGCCTGGCTTGGCCCTCGCAGCGAGTTGGTCTTCTCCCTGGCATGCGGCGCCTTGCTGGGCGTGGGCGTCGCCGTGGAGAAGCTCTGGCCTGCCGTGGCGGCCTGGCTGCCGTTGGCGTGCTTCATGGCGGCCTACGTGGCCGGCGGCTTCTTCACGCTGCGTGAGGCCTTGGACAATCTGCGGTTGCGCCGTTTCGAGATCGATACCTTGATGCTGGTGGCCGCGGCGGGCGCGGCCGCGCTGGGAGCATGGGCCGAGGGGGCGTTGCTGCTGTTCCTGTTCAGCCTGGGGCATGCGCTGGAGCACTACGCGATGGGGCGTGCGAAGCGGGCCATCGAGGCGTTGGCCGCGCTGGCGCCGAAGACCGCCACCGTGCGCCGCGACGGCATGACCCGCGAAATGCCCGTGGATGAGCTGGTTGTGGGCGATGTCATCCTCGTGCGGCCCAACGAGCGGGTACCGGCGGATGGATTCATCACGCGGGGGACGACCAGCATCGACCAGGCTCCCGTCACCGGTGAAAGCATGCCCGTGGACAAGCGGCCGGTGACGGATCCTGCGGCCGCAAGGCAGCGTCCAGATGCCATCGATGCGCAGTCCCGGACCTTCGCGGGCACGATCAACGGTGCAAGCGCCATCGAGATCGAAGTCACCCGGCTGTCTTCGGAGTCGACGCTGGCGCGTGTCGTGAAGATGGTCGCCCAGACCGAGGTCCGGAAGTCGCCCACTCAACGCATGACCGACAGGTTCGAACGCATCTTCGTCCCATCGGTTCTGTTGCTGGCGGTGGCGATGTTGTTCTCGTGGCTCGTGGTCGATGAGCCGTTCCGCGATAGCTTCTATCGCGCCATGGCGGTGCTCGTGGCCGCCAGCCCGTGTGCGCTGGCCATCGCCACGCCCAGCGCGGTGTTGTCCGGCATTGCCCGGGCCGCGCGCGGCGGCGTGCTGATCAAGGGCGGGGCTCCACTGGAGATGCTCGGCGGCCTGGATGCGATGGCCTTCGACAAGACAGGGACATTGACGCAAGGCCGTCCGCGCATCACGGATGTGATGCCCGTCGGCGGTACGACCAAGCAGGAGCTGTTGCGGGTGGCGGTGGCGGTCGAATCGCAGAGCGATCATCCCCTGGCGGCAGCGATCACCCGTGATGGCCGCGAGTTGTTGGACGCGACCGAGCTTGACCTACGCGCGGATGCCGTCGAAAGCCTGACGGGGCGAGGGTTGATGGGCCGGGTAGATGGCGAGCCGGTGTGGGTCGGCAAGGCGGAGTGGTTCGGTCAGGATGGCATGGCGCCGCTGGGCAACGAGGCCGAGCGCGCGATCACTACGCTGCGCAACGCGGGCCGCACGACCATGGCGGTGCGCATGGGCAGTCGTGATCTCGGCGTGATCGGCCTGCTCGACACGCCCCGAGAAGGGGCACGCGATGCCTTGCAGGCGCTGCGTGACGTCGGTATCTCGCGCATGATCATGATCTCGGGCGATCACCAGAAGGTCGCGCAGGCCGTCGCGGACGAGGTGGGCCTGGACGAAGCATGGGGAGATCTCATGCCGCAGGACAAGGTCGATGCCATCAAGAAGATGGGGGCCGAGACGAAGGTCGCCATGGTCGGTGATGGGGTGAACGACGCACCCGCCATGGCCAGCGCCACCGTCGGGATCGCCATGGGCGCGGCGGGTTCGGATGTGGCGCTGGAGACCGCTGACGTGGCCCTCATGTCGGATGACCTGCGCAAGCTGCCTTTCGCGGTCGGCCTGAGCCGGCATACCCGGGCGGTCATCCGGCAGAACGTGTTCGTCAGCCTGGGTGTTGTCGCCATCCTCGTGCCGGCCACCATCATGGGAATGAGCATAGGCGCCGCCGTGGCGGTGCACGAGGGCTCCACGCTGCTGGTGGTGATCAATGCCCTGAGATTGCTGGCTTATCGGCCAGCGGCAGATTCGACACAAGCATGATGCGAACGTAGAAGACGCAAAGCGCAGTTTGAATGCAGCGCGGGTGATCCTACCCGTGTTCGCGATCCAGTCGTCCTGGAGGATCGACCTGCACAGTGACGTGATCGATAGCGTAGCGCTTCTTCAGCCATGCGGAGACCAGTGGCGGCAATGACAGTGGATCCACGCCCATCGCAGGGCTGACGTGTACCGTGGCGATTGCACTGTCATCGGTCAATGTCCAGGCGTGGAAGTGACCCGCTTCGGCGATCTCGGGCAATTCGGCCAGGCCGCGCTCGGCCGTCTCGGCGTCCACGCCCTGCGGTACCGCTTGCAGCAGCACCCGTATCGAGTCCTTGACGAGGCCCCAGGCGGAACGCACGACCAACAGCGCGACCAGGACGGACAGCAAAGGGTCCAGTATGGTCCATCCCGTCAACATGATGCCGATGGCCGCCGCGATGGCGCCGACCGAGCCCAGCAGGTCGCCCATGACATGGAGCAATGCACCGCGCAGATTGCCGTCGCTCTTGTCACCGGACCATAGCGCCCAGGCTCCCCCAAGGTTTACCAACAGGCCAACTACGGCCACGATCAGCATGGGGCCCGCCAGAACTTCGGCTGGCGAGTTGATGCGAGCGATGGCTTCCCAAGCGATCCAGGCGACCAGGGCAAGCAGCGCGGCGCCATTGGCCAAGGCGGCAAGGACGCGTACGCGATGAAAGCCATAGGTACGCGTGGCGTCCGCCGGGCGGCGCGCGATGCGGTAGGCGATCAGCGCCAGCAAGAGCGCGGCGGCATCGGACACCATGTGGCCCGAATCCGCTATCAGGGCCAGCGAGCCGGACATCCAGCCGCCTATGGCTTGCACGATCGCGTAGCCAGCGGTGAATAGAAAGACGAGCCTCAGCCGGCGTTCGTTTGAGGCCGTGACGGCCTGTTTGTGGTCATGCCCATCGGCATGATCGTGGCTGTGACTGTTATGGTCATGGGCGCCACCTTCATTGTGATGGTGAGTGGGCTCAGCCTTCTGTTGGTCCAGCGGTTCGGTGTTCGGCATATGTGTCGTCCCTTTAGCCGGCGTCCTGGATGGTCAGAGACACCGAGGAGCATGTCCCGGATTCTATCGATCTTCACTGGACAATTTCAGCTGCGCAGCTCTTTTCGTTATTGGCAGATTAGGGCTGCATCACCTGTCGTGAGCAGCGCCGCGGCGGGCTACAGGCGATGCTTGGGAACAGTGGCCAACCGCTTGTACTCAATGGCGTTATCAGAGGACCGCGATGGCATGTCTTTTGAGTCTGTTTTTGAGTCAGATTGGGCTGCTTTAAGAAAATCTACCTGCTGGTTCGAATCGTGTAGGGCGGGCCAATCTACAGGCGGCCGAACCCGTCGACGGTTCCGAGCACAGTAAGCCTAATGTGGTCGATGGCGCTCGGCATCGACATCGGGCCGCTTCACCCCTGGCATACGGGCTCACCCCTTTCAGTCCAACAGGTCCTTCAGCGCGGGTGCAGGCGCATCGCACTGAAAAAACTGCCGAGCAGGGCGCAACCTCCCCCCAGCCATAACGCCATGACCGGCCCCGTGGCTTGCCACCAGTGAAAACACTGAGCGACCACGGCAGCGCCACAGGTTTGTCCCAACAGACGCGAAATCGCTACCAGCCCGCTTGCGCCACCGCTGCGGTTGGTGGGCGACTTGCTCATGATTTCGCGCATGTTGGGTGCCTGAAACAAGCCGAAGCCGGCCCCGCACAGCGCCAGCCGCAAGGCGACGCCGGCCTCGGAGGTTTCATGGGGCATCGTCGCCAGCGCCAGCATGCCCACCGTCAGGGCAAGAAGGCCGGCACTGCACAGTACGCCCGGCGAGAGCCGCCCTCGGTCGCTCAAGGGGGCTGCCACGAGTGCCATCAGCCCGACTACAAGCGGCCACGCGGCCAGGAGAAATCCCGTACCGACCACGGACACGCCCAACGACCGTTGAAGGAAGAACGGCAAGGAAACCAGTGCGAGCGACTGCGTGGCAAACGCGCAGATCGAAGTCAGCGACGAGAGCCGTACGACGCGAATGCTCAACAGGTCCACGGCGAGCATCGGCGCTGGATGGCCGCGCTGCCTGCGCAGCAACAGCACAAGACAGAGGCAGGCCAACCCCACCGAGATTAGCGCGAAGCCCGCTCCGCCACCATTTTCGACCGAGCACACCCCCAGCGTGAGCAAGCCGAGGAATGCCGCGCATAGCGTGGCGGGCACGACCTCGAACCGATGCCGGTCGCCTGCGGCATCCGGCAGGAAGCGCAAGGACAGCGCAATCGACAAGGCCGCCACCGGCACATTGATGAAGAATAGCCAGTGCCAGCTGGCAACCGTCAGCACCATCGAGGCGATGACGGGGCCCAGCGTGAAGCCGACCGCGACGAACAGCGCGTTCATGCCGACCCCGCGGCCCAGCCTGTGGGGGGGATAGATATGGCGAATGAAAGCGGTAATGACGCTCATGACGGCCGCTGCGCCCATCCCCTTGATGGCCCGGCCGACGACAAGCATCGGCAGCGCCGAGGCTGCGCCGCACATCGCCGATGCCAAGGCAAAGGCGATCAGTCCGCCGATGAACACCTTTCGATAGCCGATGGATTCGCCCAGTGCGGCAAACGGCAATAACGCCGCGATCATCGCGATCTGGTAGGCATTGGCGACCCAGACGATGGCGGCATCGCTGGATCGAAGGTCCGTCGAAATCTGGGGCAGGGCCGTGTTGGCGATGGTGGTATCGAGAGCTGCCAGGATCGCGGCGCTCATCAACGCAAGCATGCAGAGCAGACGCTTGCGCGCAGGCACCGGCAGGTCCGCGGCCGCTGTCGAATGGGGAGGGGCAGAAGTCATCATGGCCAAGCATTCCGCATCACACAGTTCATGAATGTTCGATGATCCCAGGGCCATCATCATCTGTACAATGAATAGTAATGATATTCACATTCACGAAATGGATTAATGGCTCCGATGAGTCTTCGCCGAGTGGATCTCAATCTCCTGGTCGCGCTCGACGCCTTGTTGGCGGAACGCCATGTCACGCGCGCGGCGTTGCAGGTCGGGCTCAGCCAGCCCGCGATGAGCAATGCGCTGCGCAGGCTGCGTCATGCGATGAATGACGAGTTGTTGATTCGCACGCCTTACGGCATGGAGCCTACGCCGCGGGCACAGGAACTCATCGAGCCGGTCCGCCAGCTCCTGCGGCAGGCCGAGCGCATGCTCGCGTCTCCCAACTCATTCGATCCGGGGACGTCCACCCTGCGATTCCGGGTTCGCATGTCGGATGTGCTCGGCTACCTGCTCATGCCAGGGCTGCTCGGCTTGATGCAGCGCGAGGCGCCGGGCGTCACGCTCGACGTGGTGCATCTTCCCCCTGTCGATACGGTCAGCGCGCTGGAGTCCAACGACATCGACCTGGCCGTGAGCATGAACCTTGAACTGCCTTCCTCCGTGCGCAGCAGCCCTTTGCTCGATGACAGGATGGTGTGCGTCATGTCGGCGCATCATCCGCTGGCTCGACAACGCCTCACACTGCCGAAGTTTCTGAAGCAGGATCACATCAAGGTATCGATCAGCCCTCTCGACGGCCGGTATGTCGACAGCGCACTGGCGAGAATGGGCAAGGCCCGGAGAGTCGCCGTGAGTGTCCCGCACTGGCTGCTTGTCCCGCATCTGCTGAGAAGTTCAACCATGGTATCGGTGTTGTCCGAGCGACTGTTCGAGCGCGCGGGTACAGGCTTGGCGCGTCGCGACCTGCCGTTCTCCAGCGATATTTTCAGTTGGTCTCTGTACTGGCACAGGCGCAATGACGTGGCGCCGGCCCAACGCTGGCTCCGCGCGAAGTTCGATGAAACCGTTGCGGGTCTACGGACTGGGGATTTTGTTCATGGCCCGTCGTAACCGTTTGGGGTCCCGGCAATCTTGGAGTCCATTATTTTCATAATTCTAGAAATATCATAGAATGTACGCCATGAACGAAATAGAGATCGTCGATTCCCTGAGCGCGCTGGCGCACCCTCTGCGGCTGCGCGTGTTCCGTGCGCTCGTTGTCGCTGGGCAGGAAGGCCTTACGCCGGGCGTGATGAGCGAGGGCCTGCAAACGCCTGCGCCGACCTTGTCGTTTCATCTCAAAGAACTGACTCGCGCGGGGCTCGTTACCCAGGAGCGCGCGAGCCGCCACCTTGTCTATCGGGCAGCCTTCGAGCGCATGGATGGTCTGCTGAGATACCTGACTGAAAACTGCTGCCAGGGAGCGGAGTGCGCGGTAAGCACAGCGTCATGTAAGTGCTGACCTGGATTCAAGCCCTGGCCCTGGCCCCAACACGGGGCGCCTCACCCTCCTCAAGTTGGAAAAATGCTTACGGCCGTATCGATATTCGTCCTGACCCTGGTCTTTGTGATCTGGCAACCGCGGGGACTTGGCATTGGCTGGACGGCAACGTTGGGGGCCGTCATCGCGCTGTGCCTGGGCGTCGTCCAGATGGCGGACATCCCTGTCGTCTGGGACATTGTCTGGAACGCCACCACGACCTTCGTTGCGGTCATCATCATCAGCCTTCTTCTGGACGAGGCGGGCTTCTTCGAATGGGCTGCGCTGCATTTTGCGCGGTGGGGTGGGGGCAGCGGGCCAAGACTCTTCTCGCTCCTGGTTCTTCTGGGGGCCGCAGTCGCCGCGCTTTTCGCAAACGACGGCGCCGCACTCATCTTGACGCCCATCGTGATGGCCGTCCTGCTGGCCCTGGGCCTCTCGCCCGCGGCAACGCTGGCCTTCGTGATGGCGGCGGGGTTCATCGCAGACACCGCGAGCCTGCCTCTGGTCGTGTCCAATCTGGTCAACATTGTCTCCGCTGACTTCTTCGATATAGGCTTCACGCGATACGCATCGGTGATGATGCCGGTGAACGTCGTGTCGGTGGCGGCCAGCCTGGCTATTCTCTACCTGTTTTTTCGCCGGGATATCCCCGCTACCTACGACCTCGCGCGGCTGAGTACGCCGGCGGCGGCCATCCGCGACGCCCGGACCTTCAAGGCGGGTTGGGCGGTGCTGATTCTGCTGCTGGTGGGCTTCTTTGCCTTGGAGCCTATCGGTGTGCCCGTCAGCGCCGTCGCGACGGTGGGGGCCTTGATTCTTTTAATGGTGGCCTCTCGTGGCACGGCCATCCAGACCCGAAAAGTTCTGAAAGGCGCGCCTTGGCAGATTGTCGTCTTCTCCCTGGGCATGTACCTGGTCGTTTACGGGCTGCGCAATGCCGGGCTGACCGGCTACATCGCGGAATTGCTCAATTGGGTCGCGCAGGGCGGGGTCTGGGGCGCTGCGTTGGGCACGGGCATCCTGGCTGCCGGCCTGTCATCCGTCATGAACAACATGCCTACCGTGCTCATCGGGGCACTGTCCATAGACCAGTCCTCCGCCACTGGGGTGCTCAGGGATGCGATGGTCTATGCGAACGTCATCGGCTGCGACCTCGGCCCGAAGATCACCCCCATAGGCAGCCTGGCCACGCTGCTGTGGCTGCATGTGTTGTCTCGCAAAGGAACCACGATTTCCTGGGGCTATTACTTCAGGGTCGGCATTGTCCTGACTGTTCCCGTCCTCTTGGCCACGCTCGCGGCATTGGCGCTGCGCCTGACCTTCGTCTAAGCCTTTCTGCACCCATCGCGGAGACTGGAAATGAGCCACATCACCATCTATCACAATCCCGCCTGCGGGACCTCTCGCAACGTCCTGGCGATGATTCGGAATTCGGGCGAAGAGCCCGAGGTCATCGAATACCTGAAGACACCTCCGGACCGTCCAACGCTCGAGCGCCTTATCGCTGCATCCGGCCTCTCGGTCCGCGAGGTGCTCCGACGCAAAGGCACGCCGTACGACGACCTGAAGCTGGACGATCCTGAATGGACGGACGAGCAACTGATCGGTTTCATGCTCGAGCATCCCATCCTGATCAATCGTCCCATTGTCGTGACGCCGTTGGCGACCAGGCTGTGCCGCCCCTCGGAATTGGTGCTTGATATCTTGCCCAATCCGCAGCAGGGCCCGTTCAGCAAGGAGGATGGCGAAGTCGTCATCGACAGGGATGGCCGCCGTGTCGGCAACTGAGGACCTGGGCAATCTGGACCGCAGCCATTTCGAGCCCCTGGATGCCGCGCGTCTCTTTCCGGGCGAACGTTCGACCCATCCTCCGCGAATCCTGTTGCTGTACGGGTCTCTGCGGGAACGCTCCTTCAGCCGTCTGGCGGCTGAAGAGGCGGCTCGTATTCTGCGAGCGTTGGGCGCGCAGACTCGAATGTTCAGCCCGCGGGACCTTCCGCTTCCCGACGGCGCGACGGATGACCATCCCAAGGTGGTCGAGCTGCGCGACCTGGTTCAGTGGGCGGAAGGAATGGTGTGGAGTTCTCCCGAGCGGCACGGTGCAATGTCGAGCGTGCTTAAGTCCCAGATCGACTGGATACCCTTGTCGATGGGGGCGGTGCGGCCCACGCAGGGCAAGACGCTGGCAATCATGCAGGTCTGCGGTGGTTCCCAATCGTTCAACGCCGTGAATCAAATGCGGATTCTGGGCCGTTGGATGCGGATGCTGACCATTCCGAACCAGTCGTCCGTGGCCAAGGCCTGGCAAGAGTTCGATGATGCTGGCCGGATGAAGCCATCGGCTTACTACGACCGAATCGTCGATGTGATGGAGGAACTGGTCAAGTTCACGCTGCTGACCAGAGGCGTTTCTCCCTATCTCGTGGACAGGTACAGCGAACGCAAGGAGTCGGCACACGCGCTTTCTATGCGCGTCAACCAGCGCTCGATCTAGCTTGAGGTCGCCTTACCGCTGACGCGACGAGTGGCGTGGACTCCGGAGATGACGTGCCTCGAGGGGGCCGTACTGCCGGGGCAAGTCGTGCAGGGCGGGCCAATTGAAGGCCCAAGGTGGCCCGATGAATCTCAAGATCACCATCCAAAACGTTGATCCGGCTGGCGCCACGGCGCACGCGTGGGCCAGCCAGCCTGGGCCGATCAGGAACTCAGTATTTCACGCTGATGCGCGCCCAGACGGTTCGGCCAGGCTCGTTTGGCGACCTGGATTTGGCCAACCCTGCCTATGGCCTCGATTTCGGCGCGATCCCTGCGGCAACCTATGCCCAGACCAACCGCTACGAGACGACGGCGTTGTACCTGCAGGACCAGGCTACGTACGGGCGTTTCCACCTGTTGGGTGCGGTGCGGCTGACGCAGTTGCAGTTGCGCCAGAACGAGCAGGGCGTCGACCAGACCTACCACCGCGCCACGCCCAGGCTGGGCATTACCTACGACCTGACGGATTCCGTGTCCGTCTATGCGGCCTATGCCACGGGTTTTCGCGGCGCCGTCAATTTCGTCGGCCTTCAGCCGCCGAAACCCGAGACGTCGCGCAACTATGAGGCCGGCTTGAAGCTGGCGATGAAAGACATCGGCCTGTCTGGAACCGTTGCGGTTTTCGAGCAGACGCGTCGCAACGTCACCACGGCGGACCCTGATCCTGCCCATCTCGGTTATTCGATCCAGACCGGCGAGCAGCGCGCGCGCGGGATCGAGACCGATCTGGTCTGGGAACCGACCGCCGCTTTCTCGTTGTTGTTCAACTATGCCTACACGCAGGCCGAAGTGACCCAGGACACGTCCATTCCCGTGGGCGATGGACTGCCGCGGGTACCCCGTCATAGTGCGCGCCTGGCGGCGCGCTACCGGATTCTTGACGGCGCCGCCAAAGGGCTGTCATTCGGCGCGGGCATCACGGCGGTCAGCGGCCGTGAGCTGACGCTGCCCAATACGGTATCCGTGCCCGGCCACGCCTTGGTGGATGCGCAGGCCAGCTACAGCTTCGACAGATATACCGCCACGCTGTCCGTGGTCAACCTGACCAATCGCAAGGTCTACGACACCTATCAGTATCTTTCGTCGCCGGTCGTGATGCCCGTGCAGCCGCGTTCGGCTTATCTGACCTTGAGCGCCTATTTTTAAGGAGTTGGATGATGACAGACAATACCCGCCGCAACGTGCTGTTGGGCGCGTTGCTGGCCCCCTTGGCGGCCAGCGCCGCCGAACCCATGCCGGCGCATCCCATGCCCAGAATGGACCGCGACATGGACAAGGTGCCTTGGATGGGCACGGAACAGATCGCCATGCTGGTCTATCCGGGCATGACCGTGATGGACCTGGTCGGACCGCACTGCATGTTCGGGTCGCTGATGGGAGCGAAAATCCATATCGTCGCCAAGTCGCTGGACCCCGTGATCAGCGATGCCGGGTTGACCGTCGTGCCCGATGCAACCTTCGAAACCTGCCCCCCGCGACCTGACCGTGCTGTTCACGCCGGGCGGTACGGAGGGTACGCTGGCCGCCGCGTCGGATGCCGAGACGCTCGCGTTCATGGCGGATCGCGGCGGGCGTGCGAAGTACATCACCAGTGTGTGCTCCGGTTCGTTGATTCTGGGCGCGGCGGGACTGCTCAAGGGTTACAAGGCGACTTCGCACTGGTCCTGCCGGGATGCGCTGGCGGGCTTCGGCGCCATTCCGACCGAGGCCAGGGTGGTGCGCGACCGCAACCGGATCACGGGCGCTGGCGTGACGGCAGGGCTGGATTTCGGTCTGGCGATGGTCGCCGAGTTACGTGACCGGACCTATGCCGAGTGCAGCCAGCTGATGAGCGAATATGATCCGGATCCGCCTTTCAACGCGGGCTCGATGAAGACCGCGCCGCCAGCGGTGAAGAAGGCGATGGTCGACCTGGCCTCGGATTTCTCCCGGAAGGCGCAGGCACTTGCTTTCGCAAAGACCCGTTGAAGCCCGATTGATCGCTGCGCTGGCAAGGGGGGGAGTGCGAATTTGAGAAAGACTCCTCCTTGGCCAGCTTTACGCTGCTGGTTCGCATCTTGTAGCGGGCCAATCAACGGTCCGGATCAAAAATAGAACGTCGCACCCAGTTCGTAAGTACGGCCTGGGGCCAGCAGCACCTGGCTGGTGGCGCGTCCGCCATAGTAGGCATAAAGCCTGTCGGTCAGATTGCGCACCCGGAACGTGACGACAGCCGGATCGAAGCGGTAGCTGATGGCGGCATCCGCCGTGGTATGGCTGTTGATGCGGATCTGGTTGGCGCTGTCCGTGTAGATCTTGCCCGTGTGGTTCAGCCCTACGAACAAGTCCATCGGCACGTCTTTGAAGCGGTAGGTCGCATAAAGATTGGCCACGCGTTCGGGGACGTTCGGCGGGGTGTTGCCGACTCTCGATGTGCCGTCGGCTTCGGTCAGCGAGTCGTACCGGGCGTTCAGCATCGCGATGTTGCCCGACAGCGTCAGCTGCGGGGTGATTCGCCAGTCGGCCGACAGTTCGACGCCACGGGATGATTGACGGCCATTGTTGATCGTCACGCGCGGATCGTTGGCATCGCGCGTCAGGACGTTTTCCAGTTCGATGTGATAGACGGCAGCGGTCCAGTCCACGTCGCCCAGTGTCTGCTTGAAGCCCGCTTCCCATTGCTGCCCTTTGGCCAGCGGGAACGAGGCGTTGGCTTCGGACAGCAGGAACAGCGAGCCGACGGGAATGGTGGCGTTGGTGTACTGCGCGTAGACCGACGATGAAGGGGTGACGTCATACACCGTGCCAAGCCGCAAGGAATTCGCGTTGTAGCGGGTGCTGAACGACGAGCGGGAGTTGGCGTTCAGGTCGGTGACGCCGCGATCGACGTCGAGGTGGTCATACCGATAGCCGCCCACGACGGTCCAGCGGTCGGTCAGTTTGAGCGAGTCCTCCAGAAACAGTGCGGCGCCGCGGACGTCGGTGGTGTAGTCGGTGCGGTTTCCTGCGCCGCTCATCAGTTCGGGATCGTCGTTGTAGTAGCCCACATTCGGATTGCGCAACGATGCGCGCAGCGCATCGGCAGTGCTGGCGGAACGGTTGGAGAAGCGTCGTTTGCTATCCAGAGACGTCTTGCTGAATTCGGCGCCGACCACGAATTTGTTCGACAGCCCACCCAGGGTGCCTGTGTGCGTCGCGTCGAACCGATTGATCAGGTAATGCTGGCCGTGCGTGATGATCGTCTGGTCGCGGTCGACCGAATCGGGTGCGCTGAAGGTGGCCGACTCGGAATTCTTCCAGAGGCGATCCACCTTGTTCATCGCCAGCTCGTTGCGCAGCGTCCACGAGGACGAGAGCTGGTGGGTGAGGCGCGCACGCCACCAATACGCTTCGGCCTCGTTGCGATCATCGCGCACGTTGTAGTTCTGGCTGGCCAGTGAGCGATCCAGGACGCGGCCATCGGAGGTGCTGACGATGCCGGTGGGATCCTTGGCCAGGCTGCGCGGCACCAGCGGTGTGCCCCAATACGCGTGGCCGGTGTCGCGCGAATAGTCGAACGAGAGATCCAGGCGCGTGCGCGGCGCGACGTCGAAGGCAACCCCGGTTGTCAGGTGATCGAGTTTGTTGCTGTTGCGGTCGATGGTGCCGACGCGGCTGTCGTTGTGGCTGTAATCGAGGCGGTAGGCGCCGGTCTCGCCGAAGTTGTCGCCCAGACCGATGCCGGTGCGTACGCTGCCATGGCTTCCATAGGAAAACATGGCTTCTCGTGAAGGGTTGTCGCGGTCGGGACGCTTGGTCTGGAAGTTGACGATGCCGCCGATGGCGCTGTCGCCCTGCAGTACGGATGCAGGTCCTTTCAGGACTTCGATGCGTTCATAGTTCCACGTGTCCTGCACCCGATTGGTGGAGCCTGCCCCCGACATGCGCAAGCCGTCATACAGATAGAGAATGTCCGTGAACCCGCGCGAAGACAAGGTGGTGGGCGAGGAGGGCGGGCCGCCGCCCGCCAGGCCCGTCGCGCCGCGCAGCGCCTCGCTGAGCGTCGTGGCGCCGCGCTGCTGGAGCGTCTGCTGTGTCAGTATTTCGACGGATGCCGGCGTTTCGCGCAGCGTCAGTCCCAGGCGTGAGGCGCTGCTGCTGCGGCTGTTCAGATGCAGACTGTCGTCGTCGCCGGCGGCCTCCACCCGTATGGTTGGCAGTTCCGCTTCCTGCGCTTGTGCTGCAGGTACGACGGTGCAGGCCGCGAACGCGGCGCGGGTGACGACTTTTCTCATTCTGATGGTCCGTAGGGGCAATGAGGGCGGCGGAAAGAATGGCTAGACGACGCGGTAGCGGCGCAGACGCCAGCAAGCCAGGCCCAGCAGCAGCGCCGTGGGTGCCAGCAATTGCACCAGTGCGCGCAGTGCCTGGCGCTGAACCGCATCGGTTTCCTCTTCCTGCCAGTGGAATACCGGTATGTGCGTGAAATCCTCACGCGTGAGCGCGCGGCTGGCTTCGATCCGCGGCAGGAAGAAGTCCTTCCACTGCCGGTGATAGGCATCGATCTGCCGCATGAAGTGCCCATGTCTCTGCTGGCCCGTACCGGCCAGCGCGGTGATGCCTTCGAAGGCCGCCGCGGCTGGGGACAGCACGCTGTACTGGGCAATGAGCGCCTGCTGCCGGCCCATCTGCTGGTCGAAACGGTCCAGTTCGGGCTGCATCGCCGCATCGACCTGGCGTTCGACACGGGCATGGCCCAGGGGGCGGCCGCTGATTTTCAGGTGGCCGTCGCGTGGGATCAGGGCATCGGGCTTGTCCATGTGCTCATAATCGGTCGACAGCAAGGCAGCGTGGTCACGCATGGCCAGCGCGGTGGCGACGCGGGTGCGCGTGGCCAGTTCGGCACGCGAGGGCGCGGGATGGACATATGCGGCAGCCAGGTTCAGCAGCAACGGCACCACCAGCACCAGCAGCACCCAACTGACCATCAGGATCATGGCGTTGGCCGCGGAGGACCTGCCGAATGCATTGACGGCCACCACGGCGGCAAACCAGAACAATGCGTACGCGCCGACCAACAGCGCCCACCACATCGTGGCGCCTGCCGCCTGAAGCGCCTGAGGGCGCGCAATCAGCAAAGCCACTACCGGCAGCACCACTGCCGCAGTCAAAAGCACCGCGGCGCGCAAGGCGACCTTGCCGCTGATCAGTGTCATCAGCGACAACGGCTGCGATAGGAGAAGGCGCAACGTGCCGTCTTCCTTCTCTGCGGACAGCAGGTTATGCCCGAGAGCGAAAATCAGAAGCGGCAACAGATAGACCACGACGAATGCCAGGTCGAAATGCCCGCTGAGCAGATGCCAGGGATTCTCGATGTCATTGTTGTGGATGAAGTTGACCTTGCTGTCGTAGCTGACCTTGAATTGAGAGGGGAAGAGATCCGTCTGGCCCAATGCGACGGGCGCCAGGGGCAGGCTGGGCATCACGGCGTAATGCGCGCCCAGGCCGCCGCCCATGTTGGCGGGGCTTGCGGGATTGCCGAACGGGGTCGGTGTCTCGCTGCCGTCGGTGATCCTGTCCAGCTGCATCAGCTGGTTGGCGCGATTCTGCGCATCGGCGCGCATGAGCGCCGCCTGAGCCTGATCGCGCAACGAGGTCTGCAGCATGCCGTTGAAGACCGCGTATCCCACCAGGAGCAGGAACAGCAGGCCGCAGACCCACAGCGCCCGTTCGCGCGTCAGCAGGCGGAGCTCATGCCGCAGGATCATCCCGAAGCGGCGGAATTGCGTATCTTGCACCGGGGGTCTCCTACAGCGCTTTCTGGCGGGCCACTGCACGCCAGGCGAAAGCCAGGCTCAGCAGCAACGCGATGCCCAGCATCAACAGGCTCAGGCGTGCCTGGTGCAATGCCCAGTTCGCCGTCGGCGGTTGATATTGGAAAGGGGGAACGCGCGCCCACAGCGAGGGACTGGCGTGGTACGAGAAGTGCTGGTGTTCCAGCGTGTCGGCATGCGCCACCAGATCGGTGCTGACAATGTCCTGGATCACGCGGCGATGGTGCTCGGCAGCCGTCGTGAAGGCGCGGTGGTGGGCGAAATCGGTGCCGGCCATGGAGGCCGACAGCGCACGCATCGCCAGTAGCGGCATGGCCCAGCCCATCGACTCCTGCACGGCCTGCTGATGCTCCCAGGTATCCCAGAGCTGGCCGAAATGGCGGTCATAGACGGCATAGCTGGATTGGTCGTCCAGCTTCAGCGCCAGGCCCCATTGATTCAACGGCACGTCCCGGCTCCAGCGCTCGGTCGTGCCGAAAGCCTGCATCCAGACGCGGTCGGAGGTGGCCTTGAGATCGTTCTGCAGGGCCTGGTTGAACTCCAGCCGGGTCGGGCTTGGATAGAGGCCGCGTGACAGTTCAGCCATGACGCGCGGTGCAATCACGGTATTGGCGATCCATACCGCCAGCAGCACCGTGATGGCCACGCGCGAGGAGCGCGCGGCGGCCGAGATCCCGAGCGTAAGAAAAATGAATGCGGCCAGGTACATGGCATAACCGCACGAGAGCATGGCGAAGCGCGATAGTGCGTCGCCCCGCCCACCGGCGAGCCATATCGCCACGGAGGCGGCGGCCGCGGCCGGCACGAGCAGCAGGCTCAAGCTGATCGCCAAGGCGGTGGCCTTGCCCCAGAGCAGGCGCCACGGCGCCACGCCCAGGCTCAGTGTCTGGCGCAGAATCCCTTGTTCGCGCTCGCCGGAAAAGGCGTTGAAACCCAGCACGATCACCAGAAGCGGCCCCAGCGCCTGCAGGATCCAGGCAGCCGATAGATCACCGAAGCGTTGCAGGCCGGAGGCGTCCTGCGCAGGCCGGAATTTCACTTCGCTCTGGCGATGCGCCTGCAGCCAGATGGTGCTGCCGATGTAGGGATTGATGCCTGGGTCCAGCAGCGCCAGCGCCGTATCGGGCTTGAATACGTGCATGCCTTGGTGGGCGGCGTCGTGCGGATGGCGGGCGTCCTGGCGCAGCCAGTCCTGGTAGTCGTTGTTCTGGGCCGCTGCTTGCTCGGTGTGCGCCTCGCGCTGATGCAGGTAACCCACCGCTAGCGCCGTCATCAGCAGGATCACCACGATGCCGCCGGCCCAGTAAAGGCGGCCGTCGCGCAGTCGCTCACGCAGATCCTTGAGCGCGACCAGCATGATCATGCTTCGGCCCTCATGTGCGACAGATACAGGGCTTGCAGGTCGACATCGCCGATTTGCCGGGCCTCCAGGCTTTCGACCAGCCGGCCCCGCTTCATGATGCCGATGCGGGTAGCCGTCTGGCGGGCATGGAAAAGATCATGCGTGGTGGCAAGGATGGCCACGCCCTGGTTGGCGGCACGTTGCAGCAACCGGGTGAACTCATCGGCGGCGGAGGGGTCCAGGCCGGACGTGGGTTCGTCCAGTAGCAGCGCACCGGCATTCTTCGCCATGGCCACCGCGATCCACACCTTCTGTCGCATCCCTTTGGAGTAAGCCGCGACGCGTTTGTCTGCCGCGGAGGGATCCAGTCCGACCTCTGCCAGCAAGGCCAACAGGCGCTCACGCGAAGGCGGTTCACCCAGGGCCAGCGCCGAGAAGTAGCGCAGATTCTCCAGCCCGGTCAGGGTGCCGTAGAGATTGACTTGCTCCGGGATATACGCCACATGGCGTTTGCTGGCCAAGGGTTCGCGCGTCACATCCAGACCGTTGATCAAGGCCTGGCCGCCATCGGGGGCGATGAAGTTCAGGAACAGGTTGACGGTGGTGGTTTTGCCCGCGCCATTGGCGCCCAGCAGGCAGTAGATTTCGCCGGGCTCGATACGCAGGTCGAGCGGGTGGAGCGCGATCTGGTTGCCGTAGCGTTTGGTGAGACCGATGGCTTCGAGCACAACAAATCCTTCATCGTTCGAAGTCGGCAATTGTATGTAATGTTATAACATAACGCAATTGAAACGTAGCTGAAGCGTTTCCCGCTGATGTGCTGTGCCCGGCAAGCCCTCCGGTCTTGATAACGGTTCCTAGCCCAGCGCCGCATGCATCTTTTTCAAGTCGCTCTCAAGCTGGATCCGCATGATTTTCAGCAACGCCTTCGCATTGCCTGACAGCGGCGTGCCAGAGCGGAAAACCAGCAGCGTGGCAAAGCTGACCTCCAGCGACAGCCGCTTGATCGTGAGCCCTCGCGACAGATAGTCCAGCGCCATGATCGGATGCACCATGCCGATGCCCACGCCATTGAGCGCGAATTCGCAGACCGAGTTCGAATAGGGCGTCTCCAGCATGGGCCGCAGGTTCAGGTCGACGGTCTGCAGCGCCGCCTCCAGGCGGCGACGGCTGGCGTCTTCGGGGTTGAGCGCAATGAAGGGATGCTCCACCAGGTCCCGCGCATCGACCACCGACTTGTTGGCCAGGGGATGGCGGCTGTGCATGGCGATCACGCCAGGCGTGCGCAGAAACACCGAGTGTTCCAGCCCCACCACCGACAGTTCATCGGCCATCAGGCCAAAGTCGAGTTGGCCCGCGGCCACCTGACGCAGCACCTCGCGCGAACTCATGATCTGGAACGACATCTGCAGCCGACGGTCGGCCAGGCCGAACGCGGAGATCGCGCGCGGCATGAAGCCCGTGCCCAGCGCGGGCAGCGAGCCGATCGCCAGGCGGCCCACGCCGAAGGACTTGAGACTGCGGATACGGTGCTCGATCAGTTCGAAGCCGGCGAAGCAGCGGTCCACCTCTTCCATCAGCGCACCCGCTTCGGGCGTGGCCACCAGCCGCCCGCGCACCCGCTCGAACAGGCGCAGCCCCGAGGCGTCTTCCAGCTTACGGATCGACTGGCTGATGGCCGGTTGCGACACGCCCAGCAGATTGGCGGCCTTGCTGGTCGTGCCGGCCTGCATGACGGCACGGAAGACCTGGATTTCACGCATGTCCATGTATAAGCCCAGCTTATCGACTAAGTCAGTTCAATTGTTGAGGGAATGGGGCGGACCGACCACACTGCGTTTCATCGAGTCCCACCTCTTAAGCCTCGCAAATAGATTAAATGAACTCTATCAGCCCAAGTAATACGGATTTCGCCAGCCTGTCGCCCGCGGTGCAGCGCGCGTCCACCGTGGTGTTCGGCTCGCTGGCCGACTTCGTCAACCGCAAGCAGCGCCAGCCCGACGGCTACAGCTACGGCATCACCGGCACGCCCACCGCACGTCTGCTGGAGCAGCGCATCGCGGCGCTGGAGGGCGCCCGCCATTGCGTGATCACGCCGTCGGGCGCCTCGGCGCTGATGACGGTGGTGATGGGATTCGTGCGCGGCGGAGACCATCTGCTGGTGTCGGCGGCCTGCTACGGCGCGTTGAAGACCTTCGCGCAGAAGTGGCTGGCGCAGATGGGCGTGGACGTCGAGATATACCGCCCCGCCATCGGCGCGGAGATCGAGGCGTTGATCCGCCCGACCACGCGCATGATCTGCATGGAAGCCCCCGGCACCGTCACCATGGAAATGGCCGATATTCCGGCGATCGCCGAGGTGGCGCGGCGCCACGGCGTGCTGACCATGATGGACAACACCTGGGCCAGCCCGCTGGGCTTCCAGCCCCTGGCGCATGGCGTGGACTTCAGCATCGAGGCGGCCACCAAGTTCTTCAGCGGCCATTCCGACGTGCTGATGGGCAGCATCAGCCTGAACGATGCCGAGCAGTACGCCGTGCTGCGTGAAACCCAGAGCATCCTGGGCCAGCAGGTCAGCCCGGACGATTGCTTCCTGGTGCTGCGCGGCCTGGAAACGCTGGAGCTGCGGGTGCGCGCGCAGAGCGCCGCCACGCTGGACATCGCGCAGTGGCTGCAGGCGCAACCGCAGGTCGAGCGGTTGCTGTATCCGCCGCTGGAAGGCGACGCGGGCCACGCGCTGTGGCGGCGGGATTTCCGCACCAACGGCTGCCTGTTCTCGATGATCCTGAAGCCGGCGCCCGAACACGCGTTCAACGGTTTCTTCGACACGCTGGAGCACTTCGTCATTGGCGCCAGCTGGGGCGGCGTGCACAGCCTGGCCGCGTACTATCCGGCGCCGTTGCAGGCCGATCGCGTCCATCCCGCCACGGACCAGCCGGTGGTGCGGCTGTCGGTGGGCCTGGAGGGCGTGGACGTACTGAAGGCGGACCTGAGCCGCGCCCTGGCCGCCTACGACCAGGCTCGCTGAACATTCATCCTCGGGCCGGCCGACAAGAGCCTCGATGGCCCGATCACACATCGCAAGGGGAATTGCCATGCTTCGTATCCGTACGTTTTCGCGCGCGCTCGTCCTGGGCGGCGCCATCGTGCTGCCCGCCTTGGCGGGCGCGCAGACCGCCGCGCCCGCCGCCGTGGAATCGCCGGTGGCGCAGACGTCCAGCAACAGCCCGACCGTGGACCAGATCCGCGCGCGGGGCTATGTGATCTGCGGCTCGGGCCACGGCACCACCGGTTTCTCGGCGCCCGACAAGGACGGCAACTGGAAGGGACTGGACGTGGAGACCTGCCGGGCCATCGCCATCGCGGTGCTGGGCGACGGCAACAAAGTGCGCTTCGTGCCGCTGACCGGCCAGCAGCGCCTGACCGCGTTGCAGACCGGGCAGATCGACGTGCTGCCGCGCACCACGTCCTGGACGCTGCGGCGCGATGCCAATGGCATCAACTTCACGTACCCCAACTATTACGAGTACGACGCCTTCATGGTCCGCAAGGAGCTGGGCATCACCCAGACCAAGGACATGCAGGGGGCGACCATCTGCGTGCAGACCGGGTCGACCAACGAGGTGACGGTGGCCGACCTGTCGCGCAAGTTCAACCTCGGCTTGAAGACGGTGCTGTTCGACAACGTGGCGGCGTCGCGCCAGGCCTTCTTCACGGGGCGATGCGACGGGCTGATCACCGATGCCTCGGCGCTGGCCGCGGTGCGCGCCACGCAGGCGCAGAATCCCGACGACTACGTCATCTTCCCCGCCAGCGGCAACAGCGAGGCGCTGACGCCGGCGGTGCGGCATGGCGACGACCGCTGGTTCGACATCGTCAAGTTCGTGATCCAGGTGCCCATCGCGGCCGAGGACATGGGCATCACGCAAGCCAACGTGGACGCGATGCTCAAGTCCGAGGATCCGCGCATCGCGCGCTTCCTGGGGGTCGAACCGGGCAACGGCAAGGCGCTGGGGCTGGACGAGCGCTGGGCCTATAACATCGTCAAGGCGCTGGGCAACTACGGCGAGATGTTCGAACGCAATGTCGGCAAGAACAGCCCCCTGAAGCTGGAGCGCGGCCTGAACCGGCTGTACCGCGACGGCGGCCTGATGTACCCCTACGTCTTCAACTGACCGATACGCGGGCGGGCCGGACCCATGTTCAAGCGACTTTGGTATGACGCGCGGGCGCGGTCCGTGCTGGCGCAGGTGTTCATCGCCTGCGTGTTCTTCGGCACGCTGGCCTGGCTGGCGTGGAATGCCCACTACAACCTGACGCAGCGCGGCATCACGACCGGCTTCGGCTACCTGGCGGACGCCGCGCGCTTCCCGATATCGGAAAGCCTGCTCGATTACCGGCCCACCGACAGCTACGCGCGCGCCTTCGCCGTGGGGCTGGCCAATACGCTGTACATCTCGGTGCTGGTGATCGCGGCATCGACGGTGCTCGGGTTCCTGCTGGCCCTGGCGCGGCGCAGCCGGCATCCTCTGGTCAACGGCATCGCCACGCTGTACCTCGAGATCACGCGCAACACGCCGTTGGTGGTGCAACTGCTCTTCTGGTATAGCCTGGTCACCATCAATCTGCCGTCGCCGCGGCACGCGTTCAATCCCTTGCCGGGCGTGTTCCTGTCGATTCGCGGGCTGTTCTTTCCCAGCCTCCAGGTGCATGGGCAGTGGTGGCCGCTGCCGTGGTTGCTGCTGGCGGCGGCGGTGGCCTGGCTGCTTCTGCGGCCGTTGCGCAAGCGCCGCCCTGCGCTGCCGCTGGGCCGCATCATCGCCGGCATCGCTGTAATCGCCTGCGCGCTGGCCTGGCAATGGGGGGGCATGGCATTGAGCACCAGCGCGCCGCAATTGAAAGGGTTGAATTTCGTGGGCGGCACGGCGCTGACGCCGGAGTTCACGGCGTTGCTGGTGGGCCTGACGCTGTACTCGGCGGCGTTCTCCGGCGAGATCATCCGTGGCGGGATCGATGCGGTGGCGCCAGGCCAATGGGAGGCCGCGCAATCGCTGGGCCTGCGGCCCTGGACCACGCTGCGCCAGGTGATCGTGCCGCAGTCGCTGCGCGTGATCGTGCCGCCCATGACCAGCCAGTATCTGTCCATCGTGAAGAACACCACGCTGGCGCTGGCGGTCGGCTACCCGGATCTGTCGTTCGTGATCACCACCACCATCAATCAGACGGGGCAGGCCATCGAAGGCCTGGCCATCCTGATGGCGGTGTACCTGTGCATCAGCCTGAGTGTTTCGCTATTCATGAATCTCTACAACCGGCGCATCCTGCGGACGGAGCGCAAATGAACACGACCATGATGGCTTCGGCCACGCCATCCCGGCCCGCGCCCGTGGATCGCCGCAGCGGCATGGCGCACCGCCTGTTCGGCAATGTGCCCAGCAGTGTGGCTACCCTGGTCGCATTGGGGCTGGCGCTGTATGCGCTGGGCCGATTCGTCGATTGGTCGTTGCTGAACGCGGTATGGCCCGGCGAACCCGGCGCCATGTGCCGCCAGGCTGGCGGCGCCTGCTGGGCCTTCCTGGCCGAGAAGATGAACCAGATCCTGTTCGGCATCTACCCGCGCGGGGAACAATGGCGGCCCGCCGTGGTGTGCGTCTTCATCCTCGCCATGGTGGTGGTGTCGCTGGATCCCCGCCAATGGCGCCTGCGCACCGTGGGGCTGTGGCTGGCCGGCATGGCCGCCGCGCTGGCGCTGATGCTGGGCGGATGGGCCGGCCTGACTCGGGTGCCGACCGCATCGTGGGGCGGCCTGCCGGTGACGTTGCTGCTGGCCGTGTGCGCGCTGGGCGTCGGCATGCCCCTGGGCACCCTGCTGGCGCTGGCGCGGCGCGGATCGTTGCCGGCCGCGCGTTTCATCGCCATCTGCGTGATCGAACTGATACGCGGCCTGCCGTTGATCAGCCTGCTGTTCATGGCATCCATCGTGCTGCCCATCATGTTGCCGGCCGGCATGACCATCGACAGCCTGCTGCGCGCCGGTATCGCGCTCACCGTTTTCTCGGCGGCCTATCTGGCCGAGGTGATCCGGGGCGGCCTGCAATCCCTGCCTGCGGGGCAGATCGAGGCCTCGCGTGCGCTGGGACTGTCGTGGTGGCAGATGACGCGGCTGGTGGTGTTGCCGCAGGCCATGCGCAAGGTGATCGCACCGCTGACCAATACTGCCATCGTGATGATCAAGAACACCAGCCTGGTGCTGATCGTGGGGCTGTTCGACCTGCTCAGTTCGGGCCGCGCCGCGCTGACCGATCCGGCCTGGCCCACGCCGTACGTGGAAACCTATCTTTTCATCGCGGCCATCTATTTCTGCCTCTGCTTCGGCCTGTCGCGATACTCGATGTGGTTGGAGCGGCGCTTCAAAAAAGGGGAACTCCGTTGACGCAACAGCATGGCGGCCCGGCCGCACCGATGGCCGTGAGCATTTCCGGCATGAACAAGTGGTATGGCGATTTCCAGGTGCTTTGCGATATCGACCTGCAGGTCGCGGCCGGCGAACGCCTGGTGATCTGCGGGCCGTCGGGCTCGGGAAAGTCCACCATGATCCGGTGCATCAACCGGTTGGAGCGCCATCAGCAAGGCCGCATCGTGGTCAACGGGGTGGAGCTTGCCGATGACTTGCGCGCCATTGACGGCGTGCGCGCGCAGGCGGGCATGGTGTTCCAGCACTTCAACCTCTTTCCGCACCTGACGGTGCTGGAGAACTGCATCCTGGCGCCGATGCACGTCAAGCGCATGGCGCACGCGCAGGCGGTCGAGCTGGCGATGCAGTATCTGGCGCGGGTACGGATTCCGGATCAGGCGGGCAAGTACCCGGGGCAGTTGTCCGGCGGGCAGCAGCAGCGCGTGGCCATCGCGCGTTCGCTGTGCATGCAGCCGCGCATCATGCTGTTCGACGAGCCCACCTCCGCGCTGGATCCGGAGATGGTCAAGGAGGTGCTCGATACGATGACGTCATTGGCCGAAGACGGCATGACCATGCTCTGCGTCACGCACGAGATGGGCTTTGCCCGCAACGTGGCAGACCGGGTGGTGTTCATGGATGGCGGCCGGATACTGGAGTCGGCCAGGCCGGATGCGTTCTTCGGCAATCCCCGGCATGAGCGGACCCAGGCATTTCTTGCACGCATTCTGCATTAGGGCCTGTCAGCCCGAAAAGGAGCCCGGTACAGGTTGACTGCCTTGTGGCAGCCAGCGTTGACCCGTGTCCACTCAGCCCGGAATCAGTACTGGCCCATGTAATCGCGCTTGCCAATCTCGACGCCGTTGTGGCGCAGGATGGCGTATGACGTGGTGACGCGAAAGAAGAACTGCGGCAGGCCATAGTTCAGCGGGTAGGTACTGCCCGACAATGCGCCGTCGGCAACGCCGTCGTGTATTTCACCTGGCTCAGCGCGAAGCTGGAACGGATGCTGGCCACGCCGGGAATCTGGGTCAGGCAGTCGATCAGCAGCGTCTGGTACTTGATCAGGTCCTGGATCACCACGCGCAGCATGAAGTCGGCGTCGCCGCTCATCAGGTAGCACTCCATCACTTCGGGGCGCTGGCTGATGGCTTCCGTGAACACGTTCAGCGAGTCCTTGTCCTGCTGCTTGAGCGAGACGTGCACGAAGACGTTCACGGCCAGGCCCAGCTTCAGCGGATCCACCAGATACACCGAGCCGCGCAGCACGCCGCTCTGCTTCAGCTCGGACACGCGCCGCCAGCAGGGGGACGGCGACAGGCCGATCCGCTCGGCCAAATCCGCATTGCTCAGCTCGGCGTTGTTCTGCAATTCATGCAGGATGCGCAGGCTGGCTTCGTCGAGTTCGATGCCGTTCAAGATGTTTTACCTATATTTTGATATTTATGGGTAAGTTTATCCTTATATTGAGAAATTACAGGATAAATAGAAGAGATATACCCGCGCCGCTTCGATAAGATTCTCTGCCTCGAAGCCGTTGCCCTGGTTGTGTATGTCCGGTTCAAAATCCCTGGTTGCCATTCCCCAACGCCGTATGTCGCCGGGGCAGCTCGACACTGCTGCCTGGCTCGCGGTCATGGTGCTGCTGTGGGGGCTGAGCTGGCCGGCCACCAAGATCGCGCTCGAGTCGGTGCCGCCGCTGTGGCTGGCCACCATTCGTTTCGGCAGCGCCGCGGCATGCCTGTTCGTGTTCACGGCGGCGCGCGGCCTGCTGCGCTTTCCGCCGCGTGCCGATTGGCCGATCGTGGCCAGCATGGGGCTGCTGCAGATGATGGTATTCACGGGCCTGGGCATGATCGCCATGACCCACGTCGACACCAGCCGCGCGGTGCTGCTGGCCTACACCACGCCGCTCTGGTCGGTGCTGGCCGGCTGGATGCTTCTGCGCAATACGCCCACGCGCCTGCAATTGCTGGCCCTGTTCGTGGGATTGGCGGGCATCGGGCTGATCTGCTCGCCTTGGGAAATGGACTGGTCCGCGCCGGGCATGGTGATGGGGTCGGCGTTCCTGCTGGTGGGCGCCATCAGTTGGTCGGTGGTGATCCTGCACGTGAAACGGCACCGCTGGCAGGCCTCGCCGCTGTCGTTGGCGCCCTGGCAGATGTCGCTGGCCACGATTCCGCTGGCCGCATTCGCCTTCGCGCTGGACGGCCCGCCCACGGCCATTGCCTTCGACCTGCCCTTGCTGGAGCTGCTGTTCTTCACCGGGCCCGTCGCCACGTCCGCCTGCTTCGTCATCTCGGCCGAGTATGGCCGGCGCATCAGTACGTTCGCCATGTCGAACCTGACCTTGGGCGTGCCTTTGATCGGCATCGTCTCGTCGGTGATCCTGCTGAAGAATTCCCTGTCGTTCGTCTTCATGATCGGGCTGGGCCTGATCCTGCTGGGAATGACGCTGGCCGCGGTGGCCGCGACGCGGCGGGGCAGGGCGGACTGAGTCGATCGCCGTCGCCTTGGCGGCTGCCGCTCGAACGATGCGAGCGGCATGGCGCCGGCCGGTCTCAGCCAGTCCCCCGTATCGCCATCGGCCCCACTCCCAGCCTGCGCTCGAACGCCCGCGCCATCTGCTGCCTGCCCGAGAACCCGCAACGCAACGCGATCTTGTCCAGCGACTGGTCGGTGCCTGACACCAGTTCCCTGGCCAGGTCCACCTGCGCGGCGCGGATGTACTGGTTCGGCGACAGGCCCAGCGTCTCCTTGAAGATGCGCGACAACTGCCGCGAGCCGACGCAGACGTGTTCCGCCACGTCCTCCACGGTGACGCCGTGCTCCAGGCGCGAGAGGATGAAGTCCGTGGCGCGCTTGAGCCTGTCCGACGATCCGCCATAAGCGGCCAGCGCCATGCTTTGCTGGCCCTGGCCCGGCGAGCGTACGCGGAATACCACCAGTTCACGGGCGATCACAAGCGCCAGCCCGCGGCCAAAATCCTCGTCGACCAGATTCAGCGCCAGGTCGATGCCGGCCGAGGCGCCGGCGGCGGTGAAGATCTTCTCTTCGCGCGTGATCAAGGCATCGGTATCGACCCGAACGGCCGGATACAGTTGCGCAAATCGCTCGATATGCCCCCAGTGAGTGGTCGCGGCCCTGCCCGCCAGCAGGCCGGACTCGGCCAGCACGTACGCACCGGTGCACACGGACCCCACGCGCCGCACGCGGGGCTCGACCGCCAGCAACCAGTTCCGCAGTTGCAGGTCGTGCTTGGCGTTCATCACGCCAGGTCCTCCGGCCACGATCAGGGTGTCGAAGGCGCAGATGTCGGGCGAGGGCAGGGCGGCGGTCTGCAGGCGCAGGCTGGACGACGTGGTGATCTCGCCGCCGAACGTGGACAGCGCCGTGATGCGGTAGCGGTCGGGCTCGTTCTCGTGGCGCAGATGGTGGTTCGCGCGGCTGAAGACGTCGGCCGGGCCGGTGGCGTCCAGCAGCAGCACGTCATCGAACACCACGATGCCGATCTCGTGCGTCCCCCTGCGCACGGCAGCGGGCGGGATCGCGTCAGTTCGCGACGAAGCCGATGTCATCGACGACTTGCTTCCACTGCGCATATTCCCTCTTCATGGTGTCGGCCAGAGTGTCCGGATTGCCGTCGCCGATCTCCAGCCCGGCGGCCAGCAGGGGCGCCCGGACACGCTCGTCGTTCACGGCCTGCTGCACGGCGGCACGGTAGCGCGCGATGGTCTCGGCGCTGGCGTTGTGCGTCAGAAAATAGGAGAACCATTCCTGGCTGACCAGATCCTTGAATCCTTCCTCGGGAAAGACCGGCACGTCGGGCAGTTGCGAGGCGCGCCGGGTGCCCGTCACTGCCAGGATGCGCAGCTTGCCCGCACGATGGTGATCCAGAATATCACTGGGCGCCAGGAACGCGAATGGCACCTGTCCGGACAGCACGTCCGCCAGCGCCGGCGCCGATCCACGATACGCCACCTGGCTGAAGTCGCTGCCCAGCGCGC
Source organism: Bordetella ansorpii (assembly GCF_900078315.1). Classification (GTDB taxonomy): domain Bacteria; phylum Pseudomonadota; class Gammaproteobacteria; order Burkholderiales; family Burkholderiaceae_B; genus Bordetella; species Bordetella ansorpii. The sequence continues at coordinate 1,139,024 of NZ_FKBS01000029.1, read as the reverse complement.
GTTGCAGCAGTACGCCCGAGAAATGGAAGGCGCTGCCCGATGCCGGGGTGCCATAGAAGCCCAGCTTGGGATTCTTCCGGATCAGCTCGACCGCTTCCTTCAGGGTCTTGGCCGGCACGGTCGGCGCGCAGACGAAGGCGATCGGCGCGGTGGCGACGGTGCCGATCGGGACGAAGTCCCGGAAGGGATCGTAGGGCAGGTTGCGGTAGGTGTGCGGGTAGATGACCATGGATGATCCGATGGTCTGCAGCAGTACGCTGCCGTCGGCCGGCCCCGCCTGCGCGTAGCTGACCGCCAGTTGTCCGCCCGCGCCGGACTTGTTCTCCACGACGACGTTGGATTGCAGGCTCGCGGCCAATGCGGGCGCCACCACGCGGGCGATGCGGTCACCGGTGGCGCCGGGCGGAAAGCCTACCAGCAGCCTCACCACGCCAGGTTGATTGCCCTGGGCCATCGTCAGTCCCGGCGGCAGCAACGCCAGGCCGGCCAGCGTCTGCAGGAGTTTCCTTCTGTGGTTCATGATCGATCCTTGTTTTCGACCGCTGAATGCGGTTCCCCTTGGCGCCCAGTGTTGCGCGGCAGCATTCGCGGCACCGGACGTAAGCGGCCTGTTTTCGGACATCGCAGGGAAAACACGCGGTTGGCATGTCCGGAAATACCCGCACTTTGTCCGGCGGCGGAAGGGCTTCCGGCGCAAAGTACAGGCATGGATACCGCACCCAGAACCCGCATCGGCATGCTTGTCTTCCCCATGATGACCTCGCTGGACATCCTGGGGCCCTTCGAAGTACTGGCGCGCGCGCCGGATTGTCAGGCGGAACTGGTCTGGAAAGACCTCGATCCCGTCCGGGGGGACACGGGATTGCGCATCCTGCCGGACCGGACCTTCGCCGACGCGCCGCAATACGACGTGATCGTGGTGCCGGGCGGACCGGGGCAGACGCCCTTGATGGAAGACGCCGAGGTACTGCGGTTCCTGCGCGGCCAGGCGCTGGGCGCGGAACTGGTCACGTCGGTGTGCACCGGCTCGCTGCTGCTGGCTGCGGCGGGGTTGCTGCAAGGACGCAAGGCCACGTCCCACTGGCTGTCCATCGATCAACTGGCGCTGTTCGGCGTCGAGATCGTGCCGGACCGGGTGGTGGTGGATGGCGACCGGATCACCGGGGCCGGCGTGACGTCGGGCCTGGATTTCGCCTTCACCGTGCTGGCGGCGCTGCGGGGCGAACCGGCCGCGCAAGCGCTGCAGCTGATGCTGGAATACGATCCCGCGCCGCCGTTCCAGAGCGGCCATCCGCGCGTGGCCGATCCCGCGCTGGTCGAGCAGGTGCGCCAGAAGGCGGATGCGATGATCCGTCAGCGGCGCGAGGTGTCAGCCCGGGTGGCGAAGGGCGGTTAGCCCTTTCCCGGTCCGCGGGCGCTGCGGGCCGCCGGCCACGCCAGCCCGCGAATTGCCGCCGCGCCAACCCGCTTGTCTTCTGGCGGCGGTAATCTAGCCGGATGAAAATCCAGCTACTGTCCGACCTGCACCTAGAGACCAACACCGATTTCATGCCGATGGCCGCGGCCGACGCCGACCTGCTGATCCTGGCGGGAGACATCGGCGCCTGTCGCCCGGATGGCAAGCCGTTTCCCGAGGGATTCGGCTTGCGCCAGTTCTCGCCCAAGGACCGCTGGCCGGTGCCCGTGGTCTATCTGCCGGGCAATCACGAGTATGACCATCAGGACTTTGACGCGGCCCACGACCGACTGCGAAATCTGTGCGCGTCGCTGGGCATACAGTGGCTGGAGCGCGAAACCCTGGTCATCGATGGCGTGCGCCTGCTGGGCACCACGCTATGGGCCGACTTCGACGCGCTGGTGCAGGCGCGCGACTCGCCGGAGCAGGCCCGGGTCAAGCGCGAGAAGGCCTTTCGTGCCGCCAATTTCTATCTGGAGAAGGCCGGCACCACGCGCGGCGGGCAGCCCTTCATGGCCGATGCGGTCAGAGAGCAGGCGCTGGTTTGCCAGCAATGGCTGACGGCGGCACTGGATACGCCTTTCGACGGCCCGACCGTGGCGGTGACGCATTTTGCGCCGACGTTGTCCAGCGCGGATCCGCGCTATGGACTGACACCCGGCACGGCGGGTTTCTGCAACAGCCTGGACGGCTTGATGCCCAAGGCCGATCTCTGGTTGCACGGCCACCTGCACTGCGCCTTCGACTATGTGCAACAAGGCTGCCGCGTGGTGGCCAATCCGCTGGGGTACGCCCGCAAAGGCGAGCAGGATAGGTTCGAAGCCACCCTGGTACTGGACGCCGGGGCGTGCGGCGGTGCCCGGACGCCCAGTACGGTCTGACTCCGCACTCTTGGTCATGCAGGGGAAACGCGACGTATCCCCATCGTGATCCGTGTCCTATGATTGCGCAAAACAAGCCCTCATGGGCGCACATCATGGAGACACAGGCCTTGCCGGCTTCCGCCAGCGGTTCCGTTGCGCAACCCATCCCCACCATCGAGACCACGGACTTCTCCGGCGCAGGGACGTTCTATTTCGATCTGGCCCGCCTGGAGAATTGCACGGACATTCCGCGCGGTTTCCTGCATCGGCACAACTACTATCATCTGTTGTGGATGACGCGCGCCGATGGCACGCACATGCTGGATTTCGAACAGTTCGACGTGCGTGACCATTCGGTGTTCTTCCTGTCGCCGGGGCAGATCCACACCTGGACATCATCGGTGCCGCCGCAAGGCTATGTGTTGAACATCAGCACCGAATTCTTCGCCAGGATGTTTCCCCGCGAGGACGACATCGCCAAGTTTCCCTTCTTCCACCTGACGCGGGGCGCGCAGGCGCTGTATCTGACGGCGCCGCAACACGACGGCATGCTGTCCCTGCTGAAGGAAATCGAACACGAGATGCAGGCGCGCAACACCGGCCGCTTCGACGTGGTCCGGTCCTACCTGCTCATCCTGCTGACGCAATTGCGGCGGCTGTGTCCAGTGGAAGAGATTTCCGCAGGCGCGGGAGACAGCCACGCCCTGACGCGCAGGCTGGGGTTGTTGATCGAAGCGCATTACCTTCAGTATGGCGCCATCCGGCAATACGCCGAGGCGCTGTGTGTCAGCGAGCGGCAGTTGAACGAAGCGGTCAAGCGCACTGTGGGCCGTACCGCCAGCCGGCTGGTGCAGGAGCGTATCGCGCTGGAGGCCAAGCGCCTGCTGACCAACACGGGCAAGGGCGTGTCGGAGATCGCCTACCAGCTCAATTTCGAGGATCCCGCCTACTTCGCGCGTTTCTTCAGGAAGCATAGCGGCTGCGCACCGGGCGAATTCCGCCGCCGTTACCAGCATCTCATCGACTGAATGCGCGGCTCCCGCGCGGAAAAGTCCAAGACAAGCTCCGATCTGTCCTAACGCTGCGGCGGCGAGGATGCGTACAGTTCATCGGGTTCCAGCGCCGCCACCACGAAAAAGACAAATCCAGAAAAGGAGACAACCATGAACTCGTTCCGCTTCATGTGCCTGCGCCTGTGCGCCGGCCTGATGTTCGCAGGCGCCGCATCCGGCGCGCACGCCGATTATCCAGAGCGCCCGCTGCGCATCGTCGTTCCCTTCGCGCCGGGCGGGGCCACCGATGTGATCGCGCGCACGGTGGCGCAGGCGATGTCGGTCCGGTTGGGACAGCCCGTGGTGGTGGAGAACAAGGCGGGGGCAAACGGCAACATCGGCGCGGTGACCGCGGCGCGCGCCGAGCCGGATGGCTATACGCTGCTGATGGCGACGTCGGCGCACGCCATCAACGCCACGTTGTATCCCAAGCTGGACTACAGCCTCACGGGTGATTTCAAGGCACTGTCCAACCTGGCTTCCGTGCCGCTGCTGCTGGTGGTCAATCCGCAAGTGCCCGTCACGTCGGTGGCCGGGCTGGCCGACTATGCGCGCGGCAACGGCACCCGGGTCAATTATGCGTCGGGCGGCACGGGCACGGCCGCTCATCTGGCGGGCGCGCAGTTCAATCAGCTGGCCGGCACGAAGATGACCCATGTCCCGTACAAAGGGGGCGCACAGGCCCTGAACGACCTGCTGGGCGGCCAGGTGCAGATCATGTTCGCCAACCTGCCCGAAGTGCTGTCCCAGGCGCAGGCCGGCCGCCTGAAACCGCTGGCCGTGACCGGAGACAAGCGCCATCCCGCGCTGCCCGAGGTGCCGGCGTTCTCCGAGACGGATTTCAAGCAGATGAGCGCGCGGTCGTGGTTCGGGCTGTTCGCGCCCGCGGCGACGCCCGCGCCGGTGATCGAGAAACTGTCCACGGCCATCACGCAGAGTGTGGCCGATGCGGCGGTGCGCGACAAACTGGTCGGCCTGGGCGCGGATCCCATCGGCGATGGCCATGCTGCGTTCCAGCAGTACGTGAACCAGGACGTGTCGCGCTGGAGCGCATTGGTCAAGCAGTCAGGCGCCACGGCGGACTGAGCGCCTTCATCCGGTTTCCCGGCAAGGCCCATCGCACGTGGCCAGCGAGGCGCGAGGGGCGGCTTTGCCGCGCGTGTTTCCCCCTTCTTCGACACGAGGACATTTCCATGCTTTACGACGTTCGTACCTACACCTGCCGCGCGGGCACCATCAGGAAGCACCTGGCACTGTATGCGGAGCATGGCTACGCGGTGCAGTCGCGCCATCTCGGCCAGCCATTGGCTTACCTGCAGACCGAGACTGGCAACGTCAACAGCTACATGCACATCTGGGTCTACCGCGACGCTGCCGACCGCCAGTCGCGCCGCGAGGCCTTGCAGAAAGATCCGGAATGGGCTTCCTACCTGGCCAGGAGCGCTGAGGCGGGATGGCTGGTCAGCCAGGAGAACCGCCTGATGACCCCCACGTCCTTCTTCAAGCCCTGACGCGTGCGGCATCGTTCCGGGTGAAACGCGCGCAGGGAGCGGCGGGAACGCTACTTCAGCGCCTGGCCATCGCCGGAAAAATGCTTGCGCACCAATTCGTGCGCGGCATCCCAGAGGGAGGATGAGCCGCGCGCGATGACGGGGCCGTAGCGGTCGACGACCTGCTGTTCCGTGACGCCGTTCTCGGTCCAGGTGCCACCATCGGCCTGTGTGTTGACCAGCAGGGGTTGCAGCCGGTCCAGCGATTTGGCGAAGATGGCCTCCGGTGTCTCGGCGGCCTCGAATTCCTGCCAGAGCGCGATCAGTTCATCGGCCTGCCGGGCAGGCAGCATGCCGAAGATGCGCCGGGCGGCGTCCTGCTCCGTTTGAGCGATGGCGTCGGCCTGGGCGCCCGGCGCATGGAAAGGATGGTCGCCAGCGTCGATCTCCACGATGTCGTGGACCAGCAGCAGCTTGACCACGTGCAGCGCGTCGACGTCTTTGGCGTGTTCGGACAGCACCAGCGCGAACATGGCCAGATGCCAGGAGTGTTCGGCCGAGTTCTCCTTGCGGCTGCGGTCGATCAGGGGCGATTGCCGCAGGACGGACTTGAGCTTGTCCAGCTCGATCAGGAATTCGAGCTGTGCGGCCAGCGTGTCGGCGGGAAGGTCATGCGCCAAGGCGGTTCCTTGTGTGGAGAGGGCGCGGCGGTTGCCATGGGCGGGCGCGCGTCCGGATGCCTCAGTCTACAGGGACGCCAGGCCGGCACAGGGAGTGCCGGCGTCGTGGCGGGCGGGGGGCGCCACGTTCGCCGGCCATGCTCATCAATTGCTGGCCTTCAACCCCAGCTTCCGCACTACCTGCGCATACCGCTCGCTGTCCGCCGCGATCACTTTCGCCAGTTCCTCCGGCGTGCTGCCGACCGCGGTGGCACCCTGTTCGAGCAGGGTGCGTTTGATCTCGGGCGTTGTGATGATCTCGTGAATGTCCCTTGAGATCTGTTGCGCCATGTGGGCGGGCAGGTTCGCGGGGCCCAGCAGCGCGATCCATGAACCGGCCTCGGCATGGGACACCCCGGCCTCGGCCAGCGTCGGAACGTGGGGCAAGGCTGGCGTGCGTTGTGCGCTGGTCACCGCCAAGGCACGCACCAGTCCGCCCTTGATATGCCCCGTGGATTCCAGCACCGACGTGAACTGGATATCGACATGTCCGGCGATCAGATCCGCCGTCGCCGGTCCGCCGCCCTTGTACGGCACATGCAGCATCTTCAGCTTGGCGGCATCCTGGAAGATCTCGCCGGCCAGATGCGTGGAATTGCCGGATCCCGAACTGGCGAAGGTGTATTTCTCGGGATTGGCGCGCGCCAGCGTGACGAAGTCCTGCACCGATTTCACGGGCAAGGACGGCGAGGCCAGCATGACGATGGGCAGTTCCGCGATCAGCGAGATTGGTGTGAAGGCGGTCTTGGCGTTGTAGGGCAGATGCGTATAGAGCGCCGGGTTGATCGACTGCGTGCCGACGTTGCCGATCAGCAAGGTGTAGCCATCGGGCTTGGCCTTGGACGCCCAATCCGCGCCGATCAGGCCTCCCGCGCCCGCGCGGTTCTCCACCACCACGGCCTTCTTCCACTTCTGGCTGAGCTTGGTGGCGATCAGCCGCGCGGTGACGTCGGTGCCGCCGCCCGCCGAGAACGGCACGACGAAAGTGACGGCCCGGTCCGGGTAGGTACTTTGCGCATGCGCCATCTGTGCCGCGCTTGCCAGGCCCAGCATTGTTGCGGCGGATAGCGCCAGCCGCGCAGCCAGGCGCGGCGCATGCCATTCAAAGCGGGTGTTCTTCATGATGTCTCCTCGTAAGGGGCAGCCCTGGCGCAGCCGCGCCGGGCCGTTTATGGAATCGTTATGGTCTTGCGCGGCTGGCGATCAGGCCGGTGATGGCGGCCACATCTGATTGGCCGGACGTTCTCCGGCCGCCAGCCGCAGGATGTTCCGGGCAATGGCCTGATAGCGCCGTTCGATCAGGCCGCGGCTCCAGCCAGAGATGTGCGCGGTCATGGACGCGTTGTCCAACTCGTCGAATGGATAGGCCGATGGCGCCAGGGCTTGATCGTCCGCCGCCGGATAGCGATACCAGACGTCCAGCGCGGCCGCGGCGATCGTCCGGTCCCGCAAGGCGAGATACAGCGCTTGCTCGTGCACGACCTCGCCGCGCGCCACGTTGACTAGCAGGCTGGTGTGGGGCAGCAGGCCCAGCCGGCGGCCGTCGATTAACTGTCGCGTGGAGTCATCCAACGGGCAGCACAGCACCAGCACGTCCGTGTTTGGCAGGGCCTCGTCCAGCCGGGTCACCGGCAGCGTCCTGTCGAAGCCGGCGGCCGCACGACCGCTGCGGTTGACGCCCACCAGCGTCATGCCAAATGCGCGGGCACGGTGCGCGATTTCCTGGCCGATGTGACCCGTGCCGACCACCGTCATACGCTGCCCGTGGATTTCGCCGCGCAATGGACGATGCAGGTAGGCGGACGGCCAGGACCATGCCGTCAGCGCTAGCGGCGCATGCGCACGCAACACATGGCTGAGCGCGGCGTGCAGCACGTATTCCGCGATCGGGATTTCGTGGCAATACACGTTCGCACCCAGGCACCCGGCGGGCAGGCGCTGCCAGGCGATGCCTTCGGTGCCCGCGCCCGGCACCTGGATCAGGCGCGCCTGAGTCGTGGCGGCTTCGTCCGGCGACAGATGCGTGGTGACTAGCACGTCGGCGTCGGCCGTTGGCGCGGCCGCGCCCTGCACGTCGAACGCTTCGCCCAGTAGCGACGCCAATCTGGCGGCATGGGGGCGATGCTGCCTGAGTACCCGCACTTTCAACGCACTGCCTGCCTTCATCCGTGTCTCCTGTTGTGCTGGTCTGGATGCGCCTGGCGCGCGATCAACGGCCTTGCTGGGCGCGCCATGCCGCGAAGCGAGCCGCGGTCTCGGGATGGGTCGCCGGGTACAGGCCGATGATGGATTGCCCTTCCCGCACCTCGTCGATGACGAAGTCCTCGAAGGCGGTCATCTCGGTCGCTTCCGCGGTGATCTCCACGACCAGGTGCGCGGGGATGACGATCACGCCGTCGTTGTCGCCGACCAGCACGTCGCCCGGAAACACCGGGGCCTGCCCGCAGGAGATGGGCACGTTGATGTCCAGCGCCTCGTGCAGGGTCAGATTGGTGGGCGCCGAGGGACGGCTGTGAAAGGCCGGCATCTCGATCTGCGCGATGTCGTCGGCGTCGCGGAAGCCGCCGTCGGTGACGACACCGGCCACGCGGCGTTTCATCAGACGGGTAACCAGGATGCCGCCCGCGGAAGCCGCGCGCGGGTCCCCCCGGCTGTCCATCACCATGACCGCGCCGGGCGGGCAGGTTTCCACGGCCTTGCGCTGCGGATGCTCGGGATTGCGGAACACTTCCAGGCCGTTGCGGTCTTCGCGCGCGGGGATGTAGCGCAGCGTAAAGGCCTCGCCCACCATGCTCTTGCTCAGCCGCCGCAACGGCGTCACGCCCTGGATGGCTTGCTGGCGCAAACCGCGCTTGTACAGCGCGGTGGCCAGGGTGGCGGTGCTGACTTTCTCCAGTGCCTGGCGCAGTTCGGGGGTAAGAATGCTCATGCTCGTATGTCCAATGCGGAAAAAGGGTTCAGTGCGATTCGCGCGCGACGGCGTCGGCGCGTTGTTTCACTTCGGGATGCAGGGCCGTGCCCAGGCCGGGCAGGGTCGGGGCGGCCACCACGCCGTGGTTCAGCGCAGGCAGTTCGGTGACCAGCTCGCGATACCAGGTCGACAGCGTGGCGCGTACCACTTCCTGGAAGATGGCGGTGGACGCATGCAGCGCCAGATGCAGGCCTGCCATCAAGGTGACGGGGCCGGTGCAGTCGTGCGGCGCCAGTGCGCGGCGGTGCGACTCGGCAATGGCCGCAATCTTGCGGCCCTCGGTCAGTCCACCGCACCAGGCCAGATCCAGCATCACCACGTCCACGGCCTGCGCGGCCATCAGCTCGCGGAACTGCGTCGAGCCGGACAGCGTCTCGCTGCCGCAGATCGGCACCTTCACGCGCGAGCGCAGATCCGCCAGCGCGTCGATGTCGTGCATCTTGTTGATGGGGTCCTCCGCCCAGAATACGCCGTAGTCCTCCAGCGCCCGGCAGATGCGTTCGGCGGGCAGGGCGCCCCACAGGCTATGCAGCTCGCACATCACCTCGATCTCGTCGCCCACGGCATGACGGATCTGCCGGAACGGCTCGAGTCCCTGTTTCAAGTCGCGCAGCGAAATATTCTGGCCGCCGGTAGCGGCGGCAAACACGTCGAACGGCCAGATCTTCATGGCCCGATAACCCTCTTCCAGCAGGCTGTTCGCCAGCCGGCCGGCATCTTGGTTGAAGGCCACCTGGTCGTCGTAAGGGCCTTGCGCGGTGTCCTGTCCGCTGATGACGCGGCGCGCGACGTTGTTGCTGTTGTACGAATAGCCGGCGCAGGTGTTGTAGGCAGGGATCTCCAGCCGGTTGGCGCCGCCCAGCGCTTCGTGGATGGGAATGCCGTGACGCTGGCCCTTCAGGTCCCATAGCGCGATGTCGACGGCGCTGGCGGCGCGGATCTCGGCGCTCGCACCCTGGAAGCCGACGTACGGCGTGTGCAGCTGACGCGAGATGGCTTCGATGTGGCGCGCATCCTGGCCCAGGATCTGCGCGGCGATCTGGTCGTGGATGACCGCTTCGACGGCGTGCGCGCCGCGGAAGGTTTCGCCCAATCCCGTCAATCCGTCTTCGGTCTCGATCTCGATCCAGATGAGGTTGGGACGCTCGGCAATACGCACGGTGCGCAGCTTGGTGATTCTCGACATGATTCTGTCCGGGCTGGTTGGCAATGCCGGGCATCCTCGCAACGCTGTGGCGCGCACGTCAAAAATTTGCTTAAGCTGTAATACAACTTCTAGAATGCATGCGAGGATCCACGCCATGCACATTTCCCCGCTGACCGACCTGGCCTACCAGGGCATCCTGGGCTTGATCGACCGTATGCAATTGCAGGCGGACCAGCAACTGCCTGGGGAAAACGCTATGGCTCAGATGCTGGGCGTATCCCGTCCAGTGGTGCGGCAGGCGTTGGCCCGCCTGCGGGCCGAAGGGTGGGTGGTCTCCCGTCGCGGGTCCGGCAACTACGTGGGGCAGCCGCGGTTGCGCAGCGTCCCGTTCGACCCCATCGGCAATGTCGACGAGGTACGCGCTTTTCTTGAGTTTCGCTGCGTGATCGAAGGCGAGTGCGCGGCCTGGGCGGCCAACAATCCAGACCGCAGGCTGGTCGAGGAGATCAGTACGCGGCGGCGCCTGCTGGAGCTGGCGGTGCATCGCGGCACGGAAAGCATCGAGGAAGACATCGCGTTCCACGAAGCGATCGCCAAGGCCAGCGCCAACAACTTTTATTCGATGACCATGGCCGCCATCCGCGACCACCGGCGCATGGCCACGCGGCTGATCCGCGAGTTCTCGGCGCAGCCCAACATCCGCCGCTTGCGCGACATCCGCGAAGAGCATGCGGCCATCGATGCCGCCATCTCGCGCGGCGATCCGGAGGCGGCGCGCCAGGCGATGGTGGCGCATATCCGCAGCGGCATCGCCCGGCTGTTCGGCCCGGGCTGAGGATCAGGGATTTCCCCAGAGTGGCGTAGCGGCCGCCACACGCTTCTCGCAGGTACGTAAGCAATCAGGCGCGCGGCATTAGGCACAAAGCATGTAATACAACTTTCTCGAAAAGTTGCCCGCGCACCAGTCCCTTCCAAGAATCTCACACGGCACGACAAAAGTGCCCACGAACAACCATTCTTGGACGCAGGAGACACGCAATGAAATGGACTACCGCCTTGGCTGGGGTTGCATTGGGCATGACACTGAGCGCCGGCGCGCGGGCCGAGACGTCCTGGCCCAAGGAGAAGCCCATCACGATCGTGGTGCCGTTTCCCGCCGGGGGCTCCACCGACACGATCGCCCGAATGATGAGCAAGACCATGCAGAACAATCTGGGCCAATCCATCGTGATCGACAACAAGCCCGGCGCCACCGGCATCATCGGCATGAGCCAGGCCAAGCGCGCCGCGCCGGACGGCTACACGCTGGTATTCGCGTCGCTGGGGCCTTTCGTCATCGTGCCGCACCTGAACAAGGCGACGCCTTACGATGCCCGCAAGGACTTCGACTACATCACCATCCCCGTGCAGGCGCCCAACGTGCTCGTGACCCGCACCAGCCATGCCGTGAAGAGCGTCGCGGAGGCGATTGCCGAACTCAAGGCCAAGCCGGGCACCGTCACCTTCGCCAACTCGGGTTTCGGGGCCTCGGATCATCTGTCGGCCGAACTGTTCTTTCAGCAGACCAAGACCGCCGGGCTGCACGTTCCGTACAAAGGGGGCGCGCCCGCGATCAATGATCTGATCGGCGGTCAGGTCGAGTACTCGTTCCAGAACGTCAACGCCGTGCTGCCGTACATCCAGGCAGGCCAGATGCGCGCGCTGGCGGTCACCGGCACGCATCGTTCGCCCGTGCTGCCCGACGTGCCCACGCTGGCCGAGTCGGGAGTGACGGGAGCGGAGGTCTATTCATGGCAAGGCCTGGCCGCGCCAGCCGGCCTGCCCGCTGACGTGAAGGACAAGCTGGCGCAGGCCGCGGTCAAGGCCATCAAGGACCCTGCCGTGGCGTCGCAGTTGGAAAAGCAGGGCCTGGAAATCGTGGCCAATGATCCGGCTACGTTCGCTGCCTACCAGGCCAAGGAATGGGACCGCTGGGGGAGGCTGATTTCCACCCGCGGGATCAAGATGGAATAGAGGGGGGCCGGCAGGGCGCGCGGGCGGGTACGCTAGAGGCCTGTCATCTTCAAACAGGTTTCTCGCATGCGCTTCGATTTTTCCTCCGGCAACCCGCTGCCCGCCGAACTGCTCGAATACTTCCGGCAGGCCGAGGCGGCAGGCCTGTGCGATCCGGACCTGGAAGAGAGCCTCTTGCTGGCCGAGCCCGATGCGCGCGCGCTTTCCGCGCAGTTGAGCTTTCATCCGCTGGTCCGCATCCTGGATGGCGTCGCCTTGGACGATGCGCAGACCAGCAATCATCATCTCTACGTGATGGCAGGTCCGCTGCACGGCTCGGTATTCTTTCTATCGCACGATGACGGCAGCCGCGTGGTGTATGCGTCCTTGCTGGATTATCTGACGCAGGTCCAACTTGCGCGCGATGCCGGATCATCGCTCGAAGCGCGCCATCCCGAACGCGCTCCCATCGGCCAGGATCCACTCGCCCTGGCCGCGTGGATCCGAAGCCTGGCGCACGACGAAGAGGCCGACGCCATCCTGCCCGCCTTGATACCCTCGCTCGACCTGGCGGACCACGGCTTGCTGCGCGAGCTGGCTGCGTACGAAGATTTCTACGTGGCCGAGGCGGTCGCGCGGGAAATCACCGCGCGCCCGGATCGTTCGTTGCAGGACATCGCGGACCTGTGCGCCCAGCATGCGCATCCTCAGGCGGCCGAAGCCGGTCGACGGGCCCTGAAGCGGATCGGCGCCTTGCAGGCATGAGGGCCGGCGCATCTGGCCATCGTTCAGGGCGAGAAACGACGTCGCCCTCTCTGAAACCCCACAGCCCGGCCCGTTTTTTCCCGCTGTCACAACAACAGGCTGCACTGCGGCTCCTTCTTTGGGAGTAGCCCGCTTCCGTTTAATTCGGAAGACGCGTTTGTCAACATACTCGGCAGTCTTGCCGTGGCGAACGCAACCAATCAGGTAGGCGGGACCAACGGGCAATAGTCGCGAGGCATGGCCGGGCGCGGGTGTTGTTCGTCTGTGTCCGTTGCCCCGGCCTTGCTTCCGTGAATCCTATCTCCATGCTCATGCCCGGTCTGCCCATGTCCACCGATGCATTCGCCGCGTCCCTCGCCCGTGGGGCCGGCATGTTCAAACCTCGTCTGGCCGAAGCGCTGAAGATCGGCCTGATCTTCGGCGTGGTCGAAGCTATGACCACCCGCGGTGGGCTGGCTGCTCGGCTCGGTCGCGTCCAAGTACATCGAAGCGTACGACCACTGGGTGGCGTTCAGTTTGCTGTTCCTGCTGGGCGCGCACATGATCCGCGAGTCGTTCAAGGTGGATGACGAGGAAGAGGAAGAGTCGCCGAACAGCCGCGGCATTCTCGGCACCGCGCTGACGGGCCTGGCCACCAGCATCGACGCCATGACGCCTGGTACGCCGGGCGCCCGCGCGGCGACCCTTGCGCCGACCGCTTACACTCGGTCGGTCAAGGCCTGTCCGCCATGGTATCGCCTTTTCGAAGGCTTGCCGGGGGACGAGGCCCGACCCCGCCAGCCCGCATTGTGCGGGGCTGGTTGCCCTTATCTCGCCGAGTGACCTGAATCATGCGCCGCATCCGCACGCCGAGCATGGCCGCGCTGAGCGCGTTCGAAGCCGCTGCCCGCCACGAAAGCTTCACCCTGGCCGCCCGTGAGCTGTCTCTGACGGAAAGCGCCGTCTCGCGCCAGATCAGCCTGCTGGAAGAGGGGCTGGGCGTGTCGCTGTTCATCCGCGTCAAGCAGCGCGTGACGCTGACCCGTTCCGGCCGCCTGTACAGCGAGCAGGTGCGCGAAGCATTGCGCGCGCTGCAGCGCGACACCATGTCCATCGCCGCGCACGGCAGCGGACGCGGCAACCTGGAACTGGCCGTGCTGCCCACGTTCGGGCAGGAATGGCTGATTCCGCGCCTGCCGCGCTTCTACGCGGCGTATCCCGACATCCGCATCAACATGGGCGTGCGGACCGAGCCTTTCTCGTTCGAGGAAGAACACTTCGACGTCGCCATCCACCACGGCAAGCCGGTGTGGCCGCACGCGAAGCTGGAACTGCTGTTCGGCGAACGCATGATCGTGGTCGCGCGCCGCGACCTGATCGGCGACCGCATCGCGCGCGCCGAGGACCTGTGCGAGTTTCCCTTGCTGTACTCGACGACCCGGCCGGAATCCTGGCGGCAGTGGTTCGATGCCGCGGGCGTGCCGTTCAAGCCCGATGCCGTGCACAGCGCGGGGTTCGAATTGCAATCGCTGGTGGTGCGCGCAGCCGAGTCGGGCCTGGGCGTGGCGCTGGTGCCCGAGTTCTTCGTGCCCCAGTCGGCCTGGGACAACGGCCTGGTGCGGGCGCACGAACTGGTGCTGCCGGGCGAGGATGCCTATCAGCTTTCCTACCCGCTGGAGATACACGACAAGTACCCCTTGCAGTGCTTCCGGCAGTGGATCCGCGACGAGGCCAGGCAGTTCGCGCAGGAGCAGAAATTGCCCACCTGGTGACGCATCGCAGTCATCGTTATCCCTAGTTGTCCCAGGGAAATATCCGAAGTTAATGAGTAATTCTCATCACGTGGCAATTATTAATTGCTTTACGCCGGCTCCCTTCGCGCCAAAAATCGACAGGTTTTGGGCAAAATTTCCGGAGATCCCCTGATGAATGGCGCGAAGAGCCTGGTCAAGACGCTGCTTGCCGCCGGCGTCGATACGTGTTTTGCCAATCCCGGCACCAGCGAGATGCACTTCGTGGCCGCGCTGGACCAGGTTCCCGGCATGAAATGCGTGCTGGGCCTGCAGGAGAACGTCGTCACGGGCATGGCCGACGGCTACTTCCGCATTGCCCGCAAGCCCGCCTGCACGCTGCTGCACTGCGGCCCGGGCCTGGCCAACGGCATGGGCAACCTGCACAACGCGCGCCGCGCGCGCAGCGGCATCGTCAACATCGTGGGCGACCAGGCCACCTATCACCGTCCGTTCGACGCGCCGCTGACCGCCGACACCATCGGCATGGCGCAGACCGTGTCGCAATGGGTGCGCACCAGCATGCGCAGCGAAGACCTGGGCCGCGACGCGGCCGAAGCCATCGCGGCGGCGCAGGTGTTCCCGGGCCAGATCGCCACGCTGATCCTGCCGGCCGACACCTCGTGGAACGAGGGCGGCGCGGTGGGCGCGGCGGCCAGCGTGCCGACGCCGCCGGCCATCGACGGCAACGCCATCGAGAACGCGGCGCGCACGCTGCGCCAGCATGGCAAAGATACGCTGATCCTGCTGGCCGGCCACGCCGTGCTCAGCGAGGCGCAGGCACTGGTGTGGCGCGTGGCGCAGGCCACCGGCGCGGCCGTGATGGCCGACTACGTCACTTCGCACGTCTCGCGCGGCCGCGGCCGCATGCAGCTCGAACGCGTGCCCTACGTGATGGAGGTGGCGATCAAGGCGCTGGAGCGCTTCAAGCACATCATCCTGGTCAACGCCAAGGGCCCGGTCGGCTTCTTCGGCTATCCGGGCATGCCGTCCGAGCAGTACGCGCCCGATGCGCAACTGCACGTGCTGTCGCGCCCCGATCAGGACCCGGTGCAGGCCTTGGCAGGGCTGGCGCGCGCGTTGAACGCGCCCGAGGCCGCGATTCCCGATCCGGGTCCGCGCCCCGAGATCGTCACGGGCGCGCCCACGCCGGAAGGCCTGGCGCAGACGCTGGCGGCGGTGATGCCCGACAATTCCATCGTGTCCGACGAGAGCGTGTCGTTCGGCCGAGGCTTCTACAAGTTCACGCACGCCGCGCCAGCCAACGACTGGCTGCATCTGGCGGGCGGCGCCATCGGCGACGGCCTGCCCGTCGCCACGGGTGCGGCCATCGGCGCGGGCAAGCAGCGCCGCGTGATCAGCCTGCAGGCGGACGGCTCGGCCATGTACTCGCTGCAATCGCTGTGGACGCAGGCGCGCGAGCAACTGCCTTGCACCACGATCATCCTGAACAACAGCAAGTACAACATCCTGATCGGCGAGTACAAGAACGTGGGCGCCACGCCCGGCGCCACGGCCATGAGCATGCTCGACCTGGGCAACCCCGGCATCAGCTGGGTCGGCCTGGCCAACGCGATGGGCGTGGAGGGCGCCCGCGCCACCACGCTCGAGCAATGCGCCGACCTGATGAAGAGCAGCTTCGGCAGGCAGGGGCCTTTCCTGATCGAATTGATGATTTGACGACTGCACGTCCGGTCCGGGCGGGCGCCGTGCACGGCGAGGCGCCCGAAAAGGAGGACCGGATTCACTGCGCATGTCGAATGCGGCAGCGTATTGGCGGCAGCCCGGAAAGAGGCGCGGGCCATGACAGCCTCGGCAGCACTAGGAGACAACACCCATGAAAACAACGTCGATCTTGAAGGGGCTGGCGGCCCTGGCGCTGGCGGCCGCAAGCGTCGCCGCCCACGCGCAGGCGTATCCCGCCCGGCCCATCACCCTGATCGTGCCGTATCCCGCGGGCGGCACCACCGACCTGGCCGCGCGCATCATCGCGCAGGCCATGGGCCCGTACCTGAACCAGTCCATCGTGGTGGACAACCGCGCGGGCGCCGGCGGCAACATCGGCATGGGCATCCTGAAGCGCTCGCCCGCCGATGGCTACACCATCGCCATGGGCACCATCGGCACGCAGACGATCAACCAGTACATCTATCCGGACATGCCGTTCGACGCGGCCCGCGACTTCGCCCCCCTGTCGATGGTGTTCACCACGCCCAACGTCATCGCGGTGCAGAAGGACTCGCCGATGAAGACCATGCAGGACCTGCTGGCCCGCGCGAAAGCCAGCAAGGACCGTCCCATGACCTACGGCTCGCCGGGCGTGGGCTCTTCCGTGCACGTGACCGGCGCCTACCTGGAGCAGGCGGCCGGCATCCAGATGCTGCACGTGCCGTTCAAGGGCGTGTCGGCCTCGATGCCCGCGCTGATCGGCGGCCAGATCGACATCCTGATGGACAACCTGCCCAGCACGCTGGCGCAACTGAAGGACGGCAGCCGCGTGCGCGCGCTGGCGGTGACCTCGGCGCAGCGGTCGGCGGCCTTGCCCGACGTGCCCACCGTGGCCGAGTCGGGCCTGAAGGGCTTCGACGTGACCGCCTGGTTCGCGCTGTATGCGCCCGCCGGCACGCCGGACGGCGTGCAGAAAAAACTGATCGACGCCGCGAACAAGGCACTGGCCTCGCAAGGCGTGAAGGATCAGCTGGCCGCGCTGGGCGCCACGCCGGGCACGATCAGCGGCAGGGCGCTCGGCGACTTCGAGGCGGGCGAACGCAAGCGCTGGAGCGCGCTGATCAAGGAACGGAACATCACGGCCAATTGAGGGCTTGACCGCCCGGCGTCGGTCTGCAGGCGAAAGGCGGCGCGGACATCCGCGCCGCTGCCGTTCATGCAGGCGGATCCGCTGGCGTGCCGATTTGCGGCCCCGCGGGCCTCTCGCTCCGCGCACGCCCGTTTCCATCGTCTGCTATCTTGCGTGCGATGCCTCGCCCGTTTGCCGAGGCTTTCTCGCGGAATCCGTTTTGAACATTCCTGACCACTACGTCCCCTGGGACTCGACCAGCGCTTTCATGACCCGCATGGCGGAGCTGGGCGAGCTGTACTGGGACGCCTCGAAAAAGGTACTGGCGGTGCGCATCGCGCCGCCGCACGCCAACGTGCACGGCATCGCGCACGGGGGCTTTCTCGCCACGCTGGTCGATTGCGCGCTGGGCACCGTGCTGGTCGAAGAGACGGGCACGGCGGTGGTCACGGCGCAGATGGCGCTGGACTACCTGAGCAGCGTGAAGATGGATGACTGGGTCGAGGCGCACGTCACGATCGACAAGCGCGGCCGCCGGCTGATCTATGCCACCTGCCATCTGCGGGTGGGCGACCGCAATGTGCTCAAGGCCAATGCGATCTTTGCCGTGCGTGACTGACGCAAAGGGACGACCGCGCGGCGCACGGGCTGCCGCGCGGTCCTGACGGAACTCAGCCTTCCTTGCGCATGCGCGACAGGAAGCGCTCGATGCGGCCGATGGCTTCCGTCAGGTCTTCCATATTGGGCAGGAACACCATGCGGAAGTGGTCGTGGTTGACCCAGTTGAAGCCCGTGCCCTGCACGATCAGCACACGCTCCTGGTCCAGCAGGTCGTAGGCGAACTGCTGGTCGTTCTGGATCGGATAGACCTTGGGATCGAGCCTGGGGAACAGGTACAGCGCGCCCTTGGGCTTCATCACGTGCACGCCCGGGATCTGCGTCAGCAGGTCGTAGGCCAGGTCGCGCTGGCGGCGCAGGCGGCCGTTGGGGCCGACCAGGTCGTTGATGCTCTGGTAGCCGCCCAGCGCCGTCTGGATGGCCAACTGGCCCGGGGTGTTGGAGCACAGGCGCAGTGAGGCCAGCATGTTCAGGCCCTCGATGTAGCCCTGGGCATGGCGCTTCTCGCCCGACACCACCATCCAGCCCGCGCGGTAGCCGCACGAACGGTAGTTCTTGGACAGGCCGTTGAAGGTCAGGATCAGCACGTCGTCGCACAGCGAGGCCATGCTGATGTGCTCGTGACCGTCGAACAGTGTCTTGTCGTAGATTTCGTCGGCCAGGATGACCAGGCCATGCTCGCGCGCCACCTGGATGATCTCCAGCAGCGTTTCGCGCGGGTACAGGGCGCCCGTGGGGTTGTTCGGGTTGATGACGACGATGCCGCGGGTGCGCGGGGTGATCTTGGCGCGGATGTCGGCGATGTCGGGCAGCCAGCCCGATTCCTCGTCGCACAGGTAATGCACCGGACGGCCGCCGGACAGGCCGGTGACGGCGGTGTACAGCGGGAAGTCGGGCGAGGGGATGAGCAGTTCGTCGCCGTCGTTGAGCAGCGCGTTGATGCTCATCGAGATCAGCTCGGAGGCGCCGTTGCCCAGGTAGACGTCGTTGACGTCGACGCCCTGGACGCCCTTGCTTTGCATGTAGTGCACGACGGCCTTGCGCGGCGCGAACAGGCCCTTGCTGTCGGTGTAGCCGGCGGCATCGGCCACGTTGCGGATGATGTCCTGCACGATTTCGTCGGGCGGCTGGATGCCGAAGGCCGCCACGTTGCCGATGTTCAGCTTGATGACCCGCTGTCCCGCCTCTTCCATCTCCCGCGCTCGGTCCAGCACGGGCCCACGAATATCGTATGCAACGGCGTTGAGTTTGGTCGACTTGTCTATGACTTTCACGACGAATAATCCTACGGGGGGAAGAGAGCGGGTGGTCGGCCATGATAAATCATGACAAGCAGGCGACGCAGACTGTCCGGCATCTGAATGACAAGGTGTCATGGTGGACCGGCCGGAAAGCGCGAAAGCGGTACGCTATCGGCTTCGCGCGCCGGTTTGCGGCGCGTCCGTACCGTGTCCCCGTTTCTTGCGCCGCCCGCCGGCGTGCCGCCCCATGACGAATTCCTCCGCAGACCCTCAGGCGCATTCCCGTCAGGACGAGGGGCGTTGGTCGGCCCCGGCCGTGTTCGGCTGCCTGGGCGGCGCCTGGACCTTCGAGCGGACCATTTCCAACCAGGCCAACATGACCGGACAGGCCCGTTTCCTGCCCGGCCAGGGCGATCACCTGCGCTACGAAGAATCGGGCACGCTGGTCCTGCCCACAGGGCAGGCGATCCAGGCGCACCGGTCCTATCTGTATTTCGCGCTGGAGAACGGCTTCAGCGTCTGGTTCGACGAGCCGGAACCCCGCCTGTTCCACGAGGTCCGGCTGGCCGCCGCCGGCGACGTGCTGCGCGGTTCGGCCACGCATCCGTGCGGGCAGGACCAGTACGACACGGTGTACGAGTTCCGGCCCGATGGCTCGTTCATGATCCGCCACGACGTGAAGGGGCCGCGCAAGGACTACGTCTCGGTGACGGTGTTCCGCCGGGATGAATCCCCCTCGGCCCGGTAGGGCCCCATCGCCAGATTGTTTTGGGCAGCCGTCAGCCTGACGGTCTAAGCTGGCGCCTGGCGCGGCTCGGGCCGCGGAAGTCACCGGAGTATCGAAAGATGAAGAAAGCCCTGCTGGCCATCGCGGCCGCGGCGCTGGCCCCTCAACTGGCCTGGGCGCACGCGCACCTGGACACGTCCACGCCCGCCGCCCACAGCGCCGTGGCTTCGCCGGCATCCATCCGCGCCACGTTCACCGAGCGCCTCGAACCGGCGTTCTCCAGCCTGTCGGTGGCGGGCGCGGACGGCAAGGCGGTGGATCTGGGCAAGGCGGCGTTGGACCCGGACGACGGCAAGACGCTGGTGCTGAAGGTGGGCAAGCCTCTGCCGCCCGCCGACTACAAGGTGACGTGGAAAGTGCTGTCCAAGGACGGCCACAAGACGAACGGCCAATGGGCCTTCACCGTGAAGCCCTGATCCGGTGAACACCCTGGAGACGGCCAACGTCGTCTGCCGTTATCTGGCCGCCCTGGCGCCGATGCTGATCTTCGGCGCGCAGGGCATGCTGGCCGCGTGCGGGCAATCGCCGGCCGCCGCCCAACTGGGCCTGCGCCTGCGGCCGATGTGGCGGACGCTGGCGATGGTGGGCCTGCTGGCGACCCTGCTGCTGCTGGGTATCCAGACGGCCTCGATCACCGGCGACCTCGCTGAAATGACTTCGCCCGGCACGCTGTGGCAGGTGGCCAGCCTCACCACCTACGGCCAGGCGTGGATCGCCAAGGCCTGCGCCGCGGCGGCCCTGTGCGTGGCGCTATGCCTGCCGGGCGTGCGCTCCCCGGCATGGCTCGCGGTGCTGTCCGGCTGCGCGCTGGCCGCCACGGCCGCCAGCGGCCACGCCCGCATGGACGACGGCCTGCCGGGTCTGGCGCACGTGCTGAACAACATCGTGCATATTCTGTGCGCGGCGTTCTGGATCGGCGCGTTGACGGTGGTGCCGCCGCTGCTCGGCCTGTGGCGCACGCATCGCGGCCTGGCTACGCCGCTGCTGATGCGCTTTTCCACGCTGGGCCACATCGCCGTGGCGGGCGCCTTGCTGACCGGGGCAGTGAACACCTGGCTGATCCTGCGGCACGTGGGCGTGGATGCCGGCTCCGTCTACCAGCAGTGGCTGGCCGCGAAGATCGTGGCCGTGGCGGCGATGGTCGTACTGGCGCTGATCAACCGGTACGTGCTGGTGCCGCGCCTGGCGGGCGATGCCGGCGCGCTGCGCCGCTTGCGCCGGCAGACCGCGTATGCCCTGTGCGCGGGCGCATTGGCGGTGCTGTGCGTGGCCGTGCTGGGTACCCAATCGCCTGGGTGAACGAACGGTTTGGTTTCGGCACTGGGGTGGCGGATAATGTTCTTCGGTATTCCCTGATGACTGGCCTGTTTCAGGCGCCGGGGAAACGGCCGCGCAGGGTTACGCGATCCGGGCTGGCAGTGATAGTCTCTTGCCCGAGACCGGCGACGTGACGCCGTGGCACCCAGACACAACTTTATGGAGATGGCATGAGCAACTACCCCGACACCCTGCTGTTGATCGACAACGAATGGCGCGAAGCCCGTGGCAACCAGCGCATCGACGTCGTCAACCCCGCCACCGGAAGCAAGATCGGGCAGGTGGCCAGCGCATCGCGTGAAGACCTGGATCAAGCCCTGGACGCCGCCCAGCGCGGTTTCGAGACCTGGCGCAACATGTCGGCCCACGAGCGCTGCGCCATCATGCGCAAGACCGCCGTGCTGGTGCGCGAGCGCGCCGAAGCCATCGCCCGCCTGCTGACGCAGGAACAGGGCAAGCCGCTGGTCGAGGCCAAGGGCGAAGTCATGGCCGGCGCCGACATCATCGACTGGTTCGCCAACGAAGCCCTGCGCGTCTACGGCCGCATCATCCCGGCCCGCAACGTCAATGCCCAGCAGATGGTGCTGAAAGAGCCCGTCGGCCCCGTGGCCGCCTTCACGCCCTGGAACTTCCCCGTCAACCAGATCGTGCGCAAGATCGGCGCCGCGCTGGCCTCCGGTTGCTCGTTCCTGGTCAAGGCGCCGGAAGAAACCCCCGCTTCGCCCGCCGCGCTGCTGAACTGCTTCGTCGACGCCGGCATTCCCAAGGGCGTGGTCGGCCTGGTGTTCGGGTCGCCGGCCGAAATCTCCAGCTACCTGATCCCGCACCCGATCATCCGCAAGATCACGTTCACGGGCTCCACCCCGGTGGGCAAGCAGCTGGCCGCGCTGGCCGGCCAGCACATGAAGCGCGTCACCATGGAACTGGGCGGCCACGCGCCGGTGATCGTGGCGCAGGACGCCGACGTCGAACTGGCGGTCAAGGCGGCTGGCGCGGCCAAGTTCCGCAACGCCGGCCAGGTGTGCATCTCGCCCACCCGCTTCCTGGTGCACAAAGACCTGAAGAGCCAGTTCGAGCAGGCCATGGTCGCCCACGCCGAGAAACTGAAGCTGGGTGACGGCCTGGCCGAAGGCACCACGCTGGGCCCCCTGGCCAACGACCGCCGCCTGTCGGCCATGGACAAGGTCGTGAAGAACGCCGCCCAGAAGGGCGCCCGCGTCGCCACCGGCGGCGAGCGCGTCGGCAACGCCGGCAACTTCTTCGCGCCCACCATCCTGACCGACGTGCCGCTGGACGCAGACGTGTTCAACGAAGAACCCTTCGGCCCCATCGCGGCCATCCGCAGCTTCGAGAACCTGGAAGACGCCATCCTCGAGGCCAACCGCCTGCCGTTCGGCCTGGCCGCCTACGCCTTCACGCGTTCGTTCAAGAACGTCACCGAACTGTCGCGCCGCCTGGAAGTGGGCATGGTCTGGATCAACCAGCCGGCCACCCCGTCGGCCGAACTGCCGTTCGGCGGCGTGAAGGATTCCGGCTACGGCACCGAAGGCGGTTTCGAGGCGCTGGAACCGTACCTCGTCACCAAGGCGGTGTCGGTGGTGGGCGTCTAAGCCTGCCGCGCAAGACGCACGGCGGGCCTCGTCGCCCGCGGTGCGGCGCGCTCAGCCGTTGAGCGTCATCACCATTTCGTGCCAGGCCATGCCGCCGTGGTTCGAGGCAGAGGGCTTCACGTAGCGGAAGCCGAACTTCTGGTACAGCGCGACGTGGCGGTCCTTGCACATCAGGTGGATGGTCTCCTTGCCCATCTGGCGCATCCGGGCCACGAAGGCCTGCATCAACCGCGAGGCGTGGCCCTTGCCCTGTTCGGCGGGGGCAAGCACCACCGACATGATGACGACGTTCGGCGCTTGCGGATCGTGTCCGACCAGTTCCTTGAAGGCCTCGTCGGACATTATTACCTGATGCGCGCAACCCGAATTGATGAAGCCAATGACGCGGCCCGCGCGTTCCAGGATCAGGAAGCCTTGCGGATACTGCGCGATGCGGGTGGCGATCTTTTCCCGGGTGGCGGCCTCGTCGCCTTCATAAGCCGAGATTTCGATGGCGTGGCAGCGGTCGGTGTCCTGCGGCCGGGCCTGGCGGAAAGCGAGTTCGTGATCCATGGCGATGCATACTCAAAGTCGGGTCGATACCCGCCTATGCGAGGCTCCTTTGGGTGTTGACAGGCCCTGGCGCAATGCCGGAATGCGTGCGCCGGGTCAGGCCGCGCCGCCGCATCCGTCCGGCTTGTACACCCGCGTCGAGGCCGGGAATTTTTCCAGCCCGCGCCCGCGGTGATCAGGACGTTCCTGCCGCTCCTGTCGCGGCGTCCGGAGGCAGGTTGGTCGCCGCCTTCAGGCGCAGCAGCTCGATCAGCACCTTGTCGCGCCGCGCTTCCAGCCAGAAGGGCGTGAGGTTGCCGGTGGCCTCGTCCACGCCTTCGACCACCTTGTCCTTCAGCGATTCCGTCAGCACCGGCTGGCCCAGGTCCTTCCACCAGTCTTCGATGGGGCCGCCCAGGTGCGCCAGCATGTGGTCGATGCCGCCGTTGCCCCCGGACAGGTGCATGTTCAAAAAGGGGCCCAGCAGTGCCCAGCGCAGGCCGGGGCCATGCGCGATCACGGTGTCGATGTCGGCCACGCTGGCCACGCCCTGGTCCACCAGATGGAAGGCCTCGCGCCACAGCGCGGCTTGCAGGCGGTTGGCGATGTGGCCGCTGACCTCGCGCTTCACGTGGACGGGACGCTTGCCCAGGCCTGTGTAGAAATCCATGGCGCGCTGGATGGCTTCGGGCGAGGTCTTCTCGCCGCCGCATACCTCGACCAGCGGAATGAGGTGCGGGGGGTTGAAGGGATGGCCCAGCACCACGCGCTCGGGGTGGATGCAGGCCTGCTGCATGGCCGTGACCGACAGGCCGGAGGAACTGGACGCCAGCAGCGTGCCGGCGGGCGCGGCGGCATCCATGCGGCGGAACAGGTCGACCTTCAGGTCGATGCGTTCGGGGGCGCTTTCCTGCACGAAGGATGCGCTCGAGACGGCCTCTTCCAGCGACGCCGTGAAGCGCAGGCGGGCAGGATCGGCGCCGGGCGACAGGCCCAGCGCCTGCATGGTCGGCCATTGCGCGGCGACGCGCGCGTGCAGGGCCGATTCCGCCTGCGGCGCCGGGTCGGTGGCGACGACGTCATAGCCGCGGGCCAGGAACAGCGTGGCCCAGTTGGCGCCAATCACCCCGGTCGAGACAATTGCGACTTTCTTCGTGCTTTGTGCGTTCATTGGGTCTCCTCCTGCCCGCATTTTTTGCGGGATGATGAACAGTACCATCCTGGCGGCAGCAGCAGACCGTCGGCCTCAATCGATCCAGCGCCTGCGCCGCGTGATCTTCCAGACCTGCGCCGGCGGCACGTTGAGGTACACCACGCGCGTGCGGCGCGCGCGCAGTCCCAGGCGCGAGAGGACGCGCGGCGAAATCGGACAGCGCCAGCCATACGTGAACAGATAGCAGGCCCCACCCGGTTGCAGGTGCGAGAACGTGCCGCGCATGATGTGCGCCTGCTGGCGCACCGGGAAGTTGAGCAATGGCAGGCCGCAGACGGCCGATGCGGCCTGCCGGCCGCCGAACAGCGGCACGTCCATCAACTTGCCGGCATCGGCCTGGCAGACCTCCGCGCGCGGGAAGCGTTCGGCCAGTTGCCGGGCGAAAGTCTCGTCCATCTCGATCAGCGCCAGGTCTTCCTGCGGCACGCCGCGCGCCAGCAGGGCACGCGTGAAGACGCCGGTGCCGCTGCCCAGCTCCAGCACGGGGCCGTCCTCGGGCCGGATCTCGCTGGTGATGGCGGCGGCCAGCGCGGGGCTGGACGGCAGCACGGCGCCGATGCCCTTGGGATTGGCGCGCCAGGCGCGGTAGAAATTCCATTGCTCGGCCAGCCAGCGCGACGTGGCGCCAGGCTCGCGCTCGGGGCGGCATTGGCTGACGCGCTGCCAGAACACGCCGAACAGGGCGTACAAGGGATCGAGGTGCTGCCGGACTCTGTAAGTCATCGTGCGGTTCCTGAATGCGGGGAAGACGCCGGTCGCCACGGGCGGCCGGATCTTGGAATGGGGGCGGAAGCAACGGGCGGTTGGCAGGCGGGCTTCACGCGAAAAGGGCGTTGCTGTCAGGCGGTTCCGGTACAAAAAAGTTCCGGATCGCCAACGGGCACGGGCGCAGCCCCTTCGGGGCATGCCCGTCGGCGGTCGTACGATCCACCGTCGGGGCCGCATCGTTTCGAGGCAGGCATCGTCCAGGCACTCGGGCGGGACGCCGGGCGGCAGGGGCCCACGACGCCCACGGCCAGGCACGGGCGGGCAATGCGAGGCGCATGCGGGCGGGCGCGCCGGGCAGGCCCCTAGCGTATCAAACGTCGCGGCGGTTTATCAAAGATAGGGGCTGGCCAGCCAGATCACGCGGTTGCGCAGGCGCCGCGCGAAGGGCAGGGCGCGCAGTTCGTCCAGCGTGACGCGTTGGGCGTGCGCGATCAGCGTGTCGATGCGTTCGCCGATCCAGAATGCCAGGTCATGGTCGTACACCTCGGTATCCAGCTCGAAATTCAGCCGCAGGCTGCGCGGATCCAGGTTGGACGAGCCGATGTACGACCAGGCGTCGTCCACCGTCATCAGCTTGGAATGGTCGAACGGCCCGTGCGTGCGCCATACGCGGCAGCCGGTGCTCACCACCTGGTCCAGTTGCGCCGTCATCGCGTAGTTGACCAGCCGCAGGTTGTTGGACCCCGGAATCACGATGTCCACTTCGATGCCGCGCCGGGCCGCGGTGGCCAGCGCGCCGATCAGCGTCTGGTCGGGCAGGAAATAGGGCGATTGGATGCGCACGTGGCGTTGCGCCACCGCCAGCGCGCCCAGCAGCATGGCATGCGTGGAACCCAGCGCGCGGTCGGGGCCCGAGGGCACGCAGCGCATGGGCACCGTGCCCGCGCCGCGCGCCAGCGACTTGGGAAACCAGTCCTCGCCCTGCAGGGTCTCGCGCGTGGTGAAGTTCCAGTCATGCGCGAATACGGCGCTCAACTGGGCCACGACGGGGCCTTGCAGGCCGAAGTGCGTGTCGCCGTTGGTGCGGTCGCCGGACAGCGCGCGCACGAAGGCGGCGCGTACGTTCATACCGCCCGTGAAGCCATGCACGCCGTCCACCACCAGGATCTTGCGGTGGCTGCGCAGGTTGGCATAGGGCATGCGCAGCAGGCCCAGCGGGTTGGTCATGAAGCGCGCGGTGGGCACGCCCGCGCGCGCCAGCATGCGCACGATGGGCGGACGCGAATAATGGCTGCCGATGGCGTCGATCAGCACGCGCACCTGCACGCCCCGCTTGTGGGCGTCGATCAGGGCCAGGGCCAGTTCGCGGCCGACCGCGTCGCTGTCGAAGATGTAGCTTTGCAGGGCGATGCTGTGCCGGGCAGCGTGGATGGCGTCCAGCATGGCGGGATAGGTTTCGTCGCCGCCCGCCAGCGGTTGGATGGCGTTGCCGCCCACCAGCGGAAAGCGGCTGACCTGGTCGCCCAACAGGCGCAGCGAGGCGAACTGGGCGGCGCTGTAGGGCACCACGTCGATCACGTCGCGCGATTCCAGGTGCACGGCGTAGTCCAGCATGGCCTGGTCGCGTTGCTGCGACATGCGGGTCTGGCGGATGCGGTTGATGCCGGCGGCCACGTAGAACAGGGCGCCGAACAAGGGCGAGAACAAGGCGAGGCCCACCCAGCCGATGGCCGCGCGCACGTCGCGCTTGGTCATGGCCGCGTGGACCGCCGCGGCGGTGCCGGCGACGATGCTCAGGGCCAGCGCGACGTGCGGCCAGTAATGGGTGACGAAATCCTCGAAGACGTCCATGGGCATCGGGGGCGTGTCGTGGGCGGAGCGGCGGGGACGGATAGATAGGTGCCACAAGGATAGCAAAGGGGCGCGTGAAGATTTCTTGACAGCATATTTTGCAAACGCCAAAAGCCATGCTATAGTTTCGCTTCTTTGCAGCGGTGGCTGTAGCTCAGTTGGTAGAGTCCTGGATTGTGATTCCAGTTGTCGTGGGTTCGAGCCCCATCAGCCACCCCAAGAATTCTTTAGAGATCAGCCGCCTTTGGGCGGCTTTTTCTTTTCTGCCGGGTCAAAAGTCTAATAAATAAATATCGCCGCTTCTTATTTCTTGGAACATCGGCGTGGCCTTCACCTTGCGGGGGTGGCCGAGCAGGGCCAGAGCGAGTAGGAATAGGGAGGTCAGGAGCACCGATTCGGCTCAGATCGCGTTTTCCGCCGCCTATGAAGCGTTTGCGGTGTTCGAGCAGGTGCGGGATAAGGCGACAGCCAGTCCGGTGAGCTTCGAATGATCCTGCTCGGCACCAATGTGATGTCGGAGTCGCTTCGACATGTCCCGGAGCATCGGGTGATCGATTGGATCGACGCCCAGGCGATGGAGACCCTGTTTCTTTCCGCCATCACGGTGGCGGAATTGCAGGCAGGAGTTGCGCTATTGCCGCCCGGAAAGCGGCGTGCAGGCTTGCAGCAAAATTTGGAAAAGCGCGACTGCCCTTGTTCGCCGGCTGTGTGCTGCCTGTTGACCTGGCCTGCACCCAGGCCTATGCCGCGTTGATGGCAAAAGCTCGAAGTGCTGGCCAGCCCGTTCGATGTTGCGGGCGTTACTGTGATCAATCCGTGGACACATGCGTGAGCGTGCGCGGGGCCATACGGCTCCTGCGCCGTGCCGCCGCGGGTCAGCAGGATGCGGTGATCCGCGAACGACAGCTTGTCGGTCAGCGACAGGTTGGACAGCGGCGGCATGGCGGCACGATCGCGCCGGTTATGTTCCGTCCCCCAAAATCGGGGACAGGGGTTATGCTTCGTCATGGCCCGGCGTGCCGATGACGCGCACCTCGGGCGGACCCTTCTTCCGCCTAAGATGCACTTCGACCTCGCAGACCTCCAGCTTTTCATCCACGTCGCCGAATCCTCCAGCCTGACCAAGGCGTCGCGCCGGGCGCACCTGTCGTTGCCGTCGGTCAGTTCGCGCATCAAGGCGCTGGAGGGCCAACTGGAAAGCGTGCTGCTGTATCGCACCCGCAGCGGGGTGGAGCTGACGCCGTCCGGCCATCGCCTGTACGACCACGCGCGCGCCATCATGCGCAACGTGGATGCGTTGAAGGGCGACTTCAGCGCGGGCGGCATCGACGCCACGGGCCGCATCCGCATCTTCGCCAACACCACCGCCGTCAACGGCTTCATGCCCGAGATCCTGGCGCCGTTCCTGGCCGAGCGGCCCGCCATCGTGGTCGACATGCAGGAGCGCAACACGCGCGATACGGTACGCGCGGTGGCGGAGGGCTCCATCGACCTGGGCATCACCGCGGGGCCGGTGGCCACGCAGGGCATCGAGCGCATTCCGTTCTACACCGACCGGCTGGTGCTGGGCGTGCCCGTGGGGCATGAGCTGGCCCAGCGGCAGGACATCTCCATCCTGGATTCTTTGGAGTACCCACACATCAGCCTGCATGACAACAGCACGCTGCTGACCTTCCTGCGCGACCAGATCGAGGCTAGCGGCCGCGCATTCGCCCTGCGCATCCAGGTGCCGGGTTTCGAGTCGGTGTGCCGCCTGATCGAGGGTGGGGCGGGCGTGAGCGTCGTGCCGGAATCGACGGCGCGCCGCTATCAGCGGTCGATGGCGCTGAAGCTGGTGCCGCTGCAGGAGCCGTGGGCGGTGCGGCAGCGGGACATGCTGGTGCGGGATCTTCAGGCGCTGCCGACGTATATCCGCGCGCTCGTGGACGCGGTGGCGGCATATAAGGACTTCTGAGAGCCGCCACGGATGCACGCGGCCGGACGGTGGGCCGAAAACCGGCCAGCGCAGCGAGGTCGCGTGATCCGGAGCATGAAAGAAAGCGGCCGGCATGCCTGGTCGAGGCAACGCCGGCCGCAGGTCCGCGAACCCTCACGTCCACGCACCGTCGGATCCGCGAGGATCAGTTCTTGTAGACCTTGATCTGGTCGCTGTTCAGCACCTCCGGCTTGAGCTTGTTGGCGATCCAGTCCATCGACGTGTCTTCCACGCCCGGGGTGACCAGCTCGGCCGGGATGATGGTGATGTCGGAGAGTACCTTGAACGGATACTTGTCGCTCTTTTTCGTGACGCCGAACAGTTGCGCTTCCAGGGCCTGGCCGTCGGCGCGCTGCAGCTTCAATTCGCGGCCGAAGCCCTTGAAGTCGACGTGGTGCATGGCGGCGGCCACCTGTTCGGGCGTGGGCCATGCGCCGTTGTTGTCCTTGATGGCCTTCTCGTAGCCGGCCTTCAGGCCGTGGATCGCCTGCACCATGTGATAGACCGAATAGATCGGATAGGCGCCGGTCTTGTCGTGGAACTTCTTGATGAAGGCCTGGTGCTGCGCATCGTCCTTGGTTTCAGGATGCAGGAAGTAGTGGTCGCCGCGCGCGCCCACGTACACGCCTTCGGGCAGCGAGCCGCCCAGGCGTTCCAGCGAGCTTTCGGCCAGCGACAGCACGAAGGTCGAGTTCTTGAACAGGTTGCGCTGCGAGGCCTGGCGCACGAAGTTGTCCAGGTCGCCGCCCCAGGATGTCGACAGGATCACGTCGGGCTTGAGCGCCTGCAGGCGGCTGATCTCGGTCGAGAAGTCGGCCGCGCCGAACTTGGGGAACATCTCGGCCACGATCTTCACGTCGGGCTTGAACTTCTTGAGCGCCGCCAGGAAGATGTCGCGCGAGTCGCGGCCCCAGGCGTAGTCCTGGTTGACGATGGCCAGGGTCTTGAAGTCGGGCTTGACCTTCATCAGGTACAGCACCTGCGCCACCATCTCGGTGGTGGCGTTGGCCTGCGTGCGCACCACGTACTTGTATTTCTTGCCTTCCAGCGCCTTCTCGGTGCCGCAATCCCACAGCACGTTCAGCACTTTCAGGTCTTCGGCCACGGGGGCGACGATGTTGCAGTGGCCGCTGGAGATGGCCGACAGCATGACGCGCGTGCCGCCTTCGGCCAGGCGGCGGTATTCGGCCAGCAGTTTCTCGCCGCCGCCGCCTTCGTCGATGTAGCTGGGCTTCAACTGCACGCCATCGATGCCGCCGGCCGCGTTGATGTCGGCGATCAGGATGTCGGCGGCGTCGCGCGCGGGCACGCCGAACACCGAGGCCGAGCCGGACAGGAAGGTGGAGATACCGATGCTCAATTCCTTGGGCTTGTCGGCGGCATGGGCCGCGAACGCGCTGGACAGCAGCGCGGCGCCCAGCAGGCAGGCCAAACGGGTTTTCATGATGTCTTCTCCGATAGGGGGGCGGGTCTATTGCCCTTGGAAAACGATGGCGTCGCGCAGGCTGCCACCGGTGGCGAGGTGGTCGAATCCCTCGTTGATCTGGTCCAGTGTGAAGGTCTTGCCCATCAGGCGGTCCACCGGCAGGCGGCCCGCCTTGTACAGGTCGATGTAGCGGCCGATGTCGATGGCCGGCACGCCCGATCCGAGGTAGCTGCCGCGGATCTCGCGCTCTTCGCCCACCATCTGCGACAGGGACAGCGGGAACGTGCTGCGCGGATTGGGCAGGCCCGAGGTGATGGTGGCGCCGCCGCGGCGGGTGAGCTTGTACGCGGTCTCGAAGGCCGGCACGGCGCCCGCCATGTCGAAGCCGTAGTCCACGCGCCCGCCGGCCAGGTCGTACAGGTCGTCGTCGCTGGCGATCTGCTTGGGGTTGACGGCGTGCGTGGCGCCCAGCGAGCGGGCCAGCGCCAGCTTCTCGTCGCTGAAATCCACGGCCACCACGCGCCGCGCGCCCGCCGCCACGGCGGCCAGCAGGGCGCTCATGCCCACGCCGCCCAGGCCGATGATGGCGGCGGTGTCGCCCGCCTTGATGCGGGCGCGGTTGATGACGGCGCCCGCGCCCGTCAGCACCGCGCAGCCGAACAGCGCGGCCTCGCGGTGGCTCAGTTCGGCATGCACCTTCACGCAGGAACGACGCGACACCACGGCGTACTCGGCGAAGCAGGACACGCCCGTGTGGTGGTTGAGCCAGTCGCCGCCCACGTGCAGGCGGCGCCCGCCGCCCAGCAGCGTGCCCTGCGTGTTGGCGGCGGCGCCGGGTTCGCACAGGGCCGGCCGGCCCTCGGCGCACGGTGTGCAGCCGCCGCAGCTGGGCACGAAGACCATCGCCACGTGGTCGCCCGCGCGCAGGTCCGTCACGCCCGGGCCGGTCTCGACCACTTCGCCCGAGGACTC
This sequence comes from Bordetella ansorpii, assembly GCF_900078315.1. Lineage (GTDB taxonomy): Bacteria > Pseudomonadota > Gammaproteobacteria > Burkholderiales > Burkholderiaceae_B > Bordetella > Bordetella ansorpii. The sequence continues at coordinate 1,107,754 of NZ_FKBS01000029.1, read as the reverse complement.
GTGGCCCAGCACGATGGGCAGGGCGCGCGGCCGGTCGCCGTTGATCACGGACAGGTCGGAATGGCACAGCCCGGCGGCGCGGATGCGCACCAGCACCTCGCCGGGGCCAGGCGGATCGAGCTCGACCTCGGTGATGGCCAGGGGGCGCGTCTGCGCGTAGGGGCCTTGCACGCCAGTGTGGCGCAGCACTGCGGCGTTGATCTTCATGGTCTGCCTCGCTGCGCCGTCAGATGGTGCGGCCGCCGTCCACGGGGAACTCGACGCCCGTGATGAACTCGGCGGCATCGCTGGCCAGGAACAGCGCGGCGGCGGCCACGTCGGACGGCTGGCAGAAGCGGCCCAGCGGGATGGTCGACTGGAACTTGGCGCGGTTCTCGGGCGTGTCGGGCAGGCCCATGAACAGTTCGAACATGCCGGTCACGCCCATCACCGGGCAGATGGCGTTGACGCGGATCTTCTCGGGGCCCAGTTCCACGGCCATCGACTTCGACAGCACGTTGACCGCGCCCTTCGAGGCGTTGTACCAGCTCAGGCCGGGACGCGGACGGATGCCCGCGGTGGAGCCGATGTTGAGGATGACCCCGCGCCCCTGCTTGCGCATCACCGGCACCACGGCCTGGGCCATGTGATAGATCGACTTCACGTTGACGTCGAACATGCGGTCGAAGGTGGCTTCGTCCACGTCCAGCATCGGCTGGTTCTTGTGGGTGATGGCGGCGTTGTTGACCACGATGTCGACCGCGCCGAACTGGTCCTGCGCAGCCTGCACGATGGCATCGATGTCTGCGCGCACCGACACGTCGCCCTTGATGGCGAAGGCGGCCGCGCCCAGCGCGCCGGCCACGCGGTCGGCGGCTTCCTTGTTGATGTCGGCCACCACGACCTTCGCGCCTTCCTGCGCGTACAGGCAGGCGATGCCCTCGCCGAATCCGCCGCCCGCGCCCGTGACGATGGCGACCTTGCCTTGCAACTGACCCATGCTGTCTCTCCGTGATGACGCGCTCAGGCGCCGTAGTACTGAATGATGGTCTTGGTCGTGCTCATTTCCTCGAGCGCGATGAAGCCTTTCTCGCGGCCGTGGCCGCTGCGCTTGACGCCGCCGAACGGCAGCTCGATGCCGCCGCCCGCGCCGAAGCCGTTGATGTAGACCTGGCCGACCTGGATGGCGCGCGCCACGCGCTGCTGGCGGCCGCCGTTCTCGGTCCACACCGCGCCCAGCAGGCCGTAGGCGGTGTCGTTGGCCAACTGGATGGCCTGCGCCTCGTCCTCGAAGGGCATGGACACCAGCACGGGCCCGAAGATCTCCTGCTGGAACAGGTCGCTGTCGTGGCGCGCAGCCGAGAACAGCGTGGGCTTCACGAAGAAGCCGTTCTCGGGCACGCCGTCGGCGATGCTGCCCTCGGCCACGACCTTCATGCCCTCGGCCAAACCCTTGGCGATGTAGCGGTTGACGCGCTCGAACTGCGAGCGGTTGACCACCGGGCCGCAGGTCAGGTCCATCTCGGGCGTGCCGGCGCGCACCTTCGAGAATTCGCGGGCCAGCGCTTCCATGAACTGCGGATAGATACCCTTCTGCACCAGCAGGCGGCTGCCGGCCGTGCAGGTCTGGCCCGCGTTGTGCACGATGCCCTTGACGATGGCGGGAATGGCCAGCTCGGTGCGCGCGTCGTCGAACACGATGTGCGCCGACTTGCCGCCCAGTTCCAGCACGCATTTCACGGCGTTCAGCGCGGCGGCCTGCTGGATCAGCACGCCGACTTCGTTCGAGCCGGTGAAGCTGATGAAGTTGATGCCGGGATGGCGCGACAGCGCCGCGCCGGCTTCCTCGCCCAGGCCGGTGACGACGTTCAGGGCGCCGGCCGGGAAGCCGACCTCCAGCGCCAGCTCCGCCACGCGCACGATGGACAGGCAGGCGTCTTCCGCGGGCTTGGCCACGGCGGCGTTGCCCATGGCCAGCGCCGGCGCGACGCTGCGGCCGAACATCTGGGCGGGATAGTTCCAGGGGATGATGTGCGCGGTCACGCCCAGCGGCTCGCGGATCACCTGCACCGAGTAGTCCTGCTGGAACGGGATGGTCTGGCCATGCACCTTGTCGGCGCCGCTGCCGTAGAACTCGAAGTAGCGCGCCAGCACGGTGATGTCGGCGCGCGCGGTGGACAGCGGCTTGCCGGTGTCGCGCGACTCGATCTGCGACAGTTCCTCGTGGTGCGCCAGCACGCTCTCGCCCAGCTTGATGAGCAGGCGGCCGCGCTCCAGCGCAGTCATGCGGCCCCAGGCGCCGTTCAGGGCGCCGCGCGCGGCGGCGACCGCTCGGTCCACGTCGGCGGCCTGCGCGCGCGGCAGGGTGGTGAATACCGCGCCGTCCACCGGCGACAGCACGTCGAGGGTGCGGCCGTCCTGGGCCGCCACCGGTTTGCCATCGATGATCATCTTGGTCATGTCCCTCTCCATCGTTGTCAGTTCAAGGTGATCGAGCCGCGCTCGATCGTCCAGATCTGGTCGGGTATGCCGCCCAGCAGTTTCACGTTCGATTCGGTGATGACGACGCACAGGTCGGGCTGCAATTCCTTCAGCCGGGCCAGCGCCTCGGTGTAGTCGTGCGCCAGCTTGGGCGCCAGGCCCTGGAAGGGCTCGTCCAGCATCAGCAGGCGCGTGCCGATCATCACGGCGCGGCCCAGCGCGACCATCTTTCCCTGGCCGCCCGACAGCGCCGAGCCGGAGCGGGCCAGCATGGGTTCGAGCTGCGGCACGACCTTCAGCACCGTCCGCAGGCGGGCGTCGATCGCCTCGCGGCGTTGTGCCTGCACTTCGCAGGGCAGGCGCAGGTTCTCTTCCACGCTCATGGTGGGGAAGATGACCCGGTCTTCGGGGGCGTAGCCCACGTGCAGCGCGGCGCGGCGGTGGCCGGGCATGGCGCTCAGTTCGGCCCCATCGAGTTCGATGCGGCCCGAGCGGATGCGCGTCAGGCCCATGATGGTGCGCAGCAGCGTGGTCTTGCCCGCGCCATTGCGGCCCACGATGCCGATGGTGCGCGAGGATTCGAAGCGGGCGGTGACATCGCGCAGGATGCGGTTGCCGGCCAGGTCCACGTTGATGGCGGAGAGGTTCAGCATGCGTCAGGCTCCCAGCACTTCGCTCTTGATCTGCGGGTTGTTCAATACGTCCTGGGGGCTGCCGTCGGCGGCCACCTTGCCGGCGATCCAGGCCGCCACGCGCGTGGCATAGCGCGCCACGATGTCGACGTCGTGTTCGACAAACCAGCTGGTGACGCGGCGTTCGGCCAGCGCGGCCATTACCGTCTCCATCAGGCCGTGCTTGTCCTCGGAAGCCACGCCGCTGGTGGGCTCGTCCATGATCAGCAGCTTGGGTTGCAGGGCCAGCGCCATGGCCACGTCCAGCAGCTTGCGCTTGCCTTCGGGCAGTGAGACGCTGAGTTCGCCAGCGTCGTCGCGCAGGCCCACCAGTTCGAGCGTGGCGTCGACCTCATGCGCGGGAATCGTGCTTTGCAGCGTGCGGAACCAACTGAGGTCGCGGTTGCGGCGCGCCGTGGCGATCTCGACGCATTCGCGCACGGTGTGCTCGGTGAACAGCTGCGGCAACTGGAACGAACGCCCCAGGCCCAGCCGCACGATGCGGCGCGGCGCCATCGCCGTGACGTCGCGGCCATCGAAAAACACTTTGCCGCGTTCGGGCCGCAGGTAGCCCGTGCAGATGTTGATGAAGGTGGTCTTGCCCGCGCCGTTCTGGCCGATCACGGCCAGGCGCTCGCCCTCGTGCAGTTCGAAGTCGATGTTGTCGGCGGCCACCACCCCGCCGAAGGCCAGGTACAGGCCGGTGGTCTTGATCAGTGCGCTCATGCTTGTGCTCCCGTCGCCGTGCGGGTCGCCAGGCCGCGTTGCGGGCGGCGGCCCATGCGCTTGCTGATCTGGCCCACGAAACCGGTGGGGAACAGGAAGATCACCAGGATCAGCGTCAGCCCCAGCACGAACTGCCACAGCCCGGGGAAATAGGCCGCCGACACCAGCTTGACGGTTTCGAAGGCGGCTGCGCCCAGGAAGGCCCCGGCCGCATGGCCCGCGCCGCCCAGGATGGTGATGAAGACGAATTCACCGGAACGCAGCCACGAGCCCAGGTCGGGCGTGACCAGGCCCTGCATCAGGGCCAGCAGCGCACCCGAGATGCCCACCACCACGGCGGACAGCAGGTAGCCCTTCCACAGGATGCCGTACGCCGAGTAGCCCAGGTATTCGATGCGGGTCTCGTTGGTTTTGATGGCGGCCAGCGCCTGGCCGCTGCCCGAGCGGAAGTAACGCTGCACCCACCAGGCCAGCGCCAGCGACAGCACCAGCGACAGGGCCAGCAGGCCGCGCTCGAACGGCACGCGTTCGAGCGCCATGCCGGCCAGGCTGGGACGCGGGATGCGGATGCCGTCCGAGCCGCCGGTGTATTCGTAGAGCTTGCCCAGCAGGGCGAACAGCACCATGCTCAGCGCCAGGTTCAGCATGCCGAAGAAGATGCCGCGGTAGCGCACCACGAACGATCCGATCAGCAGCGCGGCCACGAAGCTGGCGGCGGCGCCGGCCAGGATGAGGACCAGCGCATCGGCACCCGGCATGGCGCGCGACACGAAGGCGACGGTGTAGGCCGAGATGCAGGCGTACATGGCGTGGCCGAACGAGACTTGTCCGGCGCGTGCCATCACCGACACGCCCAGCGCGGCGATGGCGTAGGTCAGGCCGAAGACGATGGGCGTGATGGTCCAGGCCCAGCCCAGGCCGATGGCCATCGCGGCCACGGCGGCGATCAGGCTCGATGCAACGACTTTCATCAGATCTTCCTCGCCTGGGCCACGGTGAACAGGCCATTGGGCCGGACGATCAGGACCAGCACCATGATGATGTAGGGAATGGCGACCTCGAGTTCGGGTGCGACGTAGACGGAGAGGGCGCGCACGATGCCGATCATCAGCGAGGCGATCAGTGCGCCGGTGATCTGGCCCAGGCCGGCCGTGGCCACCACGGCGAAGGACAGCACCGTCATGTCGGTGCCCGCGCCCGGCACCAGCGACGTGGTGGGCGCGGCCAGCGCACCGCCCAGGGCGCCCAGCACCGTGGCGATCACGAAGGTGGCCAGGCCGATCTTCTTGGTGTTGATGCCCAGCGAGGTGGCGACCTCGCGGTGGTGCGTGGTGGCGACGGTCTGCTTGCCCAGCCGGGTGCGATGCAGGAACCATTCGAGCACCGCGTAGGCCAGCAGCGCCACGGCAGGCACCACCAGCAACTGGTACGTGGTGTAGGTCATCTCGCCGATCTCGATGTTGCCCAGCCGGCTGACGACCTCGCTGGCCGTGTAGGGCTGCGCGCCCCAGATCATGCGCTGGATGTCTTCCAGCATGAGGAACGCGCCGAAGGTCAGCAGCAGCTTCAGGATGGGGTCGTAGTTCTGCGCGCGGCGGATCAGCACGAATTCGAGCAGCCCGCCCAGTATCAGGCCGGCCACGATGGCGGCGGCGAACAGGGCCAGGAACAGCAGGATGGACGATTCGGTGCGCGGCGCCAGGAACATGACGAACGAGGCCGCGGCATAGCCGCCGTAGGCATAGAAGGCCCCGTGCGCGACGTTCAGGATGCCCATGACGCCGAACACCAGCGTCAGGCCCATCGAGACCAGGAACAGCAGGCTGGCATACGCCACGCCGTCCACGAGGGCCAATTGCAAGATATCCCAGCTCAAACGTGTCTCCTTCGTGAGGGATGCGCGCCGGTCCCAGGCCGGGGACCGTTGCGTGTGGGGGAGCGGCCAGGCCATGCGCCGCGCGGATCGCGCGCGCACCGGCCGCGGCGGCGGCCCGCGCGTCAGCAGTCGGCGCCGCGCCGCGGATCGGACGTGTTCTTGAGGGGGAGCGGGGCCGGGCCGGCCTGGCCATGCAGGGCGGCCGTCGCGCTATCGGCGTGCGGGACGGCGCCTGCGCCGGGCAGCCGTTTCCAACAATGGTCCATCGTCGCGTTGTCTCCTTATTGTTCTGCCTGAAGCAGGGCTCGGGCGCTTCGTGTGTGCCGGGTGGGACCCCGTGTCTTCGATGCGAGCGTGCGCCGTTGCGAGGAGCACTCTGCCCGACGCCCCTCCGACTGGCTATTAGCCATTTCTTAAGCTGGACTTTGGTGCGAACAAAGGATGGTGCATGTTCACGGCCCGCGGAGGGCTCGTTGGGCGGCTGGGTGCGCCGCAACAAAACCGCGCGGGTCCGCGCGGCGCGGGGCGCGGCGGGCAATGGCGTCGCTGCCGGGCCGGGATGCGTCGGCCTGCGCCGCGCGCAGTTGCTTCAGGATGCGCGAGCGCCTGCCATTCGGGTTTGCCCCGACGCGATGGCATAATCGGCCAGATTGCTTTGGGGATATGCCATGAATGCCTTTTCCACCGCCGCCATTCCCTCTTGGCTACACTGTTTCAATGGCTTGTTGTCTTGACGCTCTAGCGGGTGTTTACTGGATAACTGGCGCCGCGGCACTGCCGTCGCTGTACATGCGGCGGATCGCAACATCGCTGATCGACCTCCGACGTCACTTCGGCAAGTCTCGAAATGAGGATCGTCATGTACGAGGGAATCTTTCGCTATCTCGACCAGCAGCGCGCCGAGATGGACCGGTATCTGCGGCAGGTCCACATCGCCATCAACGCGGTGGAGCAGGCGCTCGAGACGCGGTTGCTGACGGCCGTGAACGCCGAGCCGGAGACGTCGCTGTCCGACCGGGGCGTGGAGTTCTTTTCCTTGATCGAGCCTCGTCCAGACAGCGGCACCGTCTGCAGCGTGATCGACTTTGCCCCGCCCGATGCGTCGGGCGCCGTGCCGTTCAGGATGGGCGTGCGGGTGTCGTCCGAGTACGAATACGCCGTGTTCGATTGCAGCGCCAAGGTGGGGCAGCAGTACGTCATGTTCTGGATGCCTGGCCTGGAAGGCTGGACGGTCGAGGACGAGTCCGTCGACCACGCGGCGCAGCAGATGGCCGAGGCGATGCTGCAACGCATCACGGCGCATTTCGACGGCACGCCGTTCGAACCACGCGGGCGGCATCATTTCGCGCCGCCCACCAGCTTCCGCATCCTGAAGCGCGTGCGCAAGGAAGACCTGAGCATCCGGTGAGGCGTCAGGCATGACGCCCATGCCCGGCGCGGCCTGGCCCATCCCATCAGAAATAGTGCCGCAGCCCGATCGCGAGGGTCTGCGGGCTGGCGCCCGCCGACACCGGAATGTCGTTGATGGCGAAGTCGTAGGCCGCGTTGCCGCGGTTCTTGATCTTCGAGTAATACGTGTACAGCGAGGTGCGCTTGGATAGCGCATAGTCGTAGCCCAGCGTGTACTGGATCGCGCCGGTATCCGGGCCGCTGCTGACGAAGCCCACCGCCTGCCGGGCGCTGCCCGTGCCGTTAGCCGCCACGCCCACCGCGCCGATCAGGTTGCCGCCCCACAGTCGCTGCTTCACCGAGGCGTAATAGCCCTTGCGCGACAGCGTGCCCGTGGGTGTCTCGTAGCGCAACTGCTCGAACACCAGGCTGACCAGCGTGGTCGGGAACTGATAGGACACGCCGGTCTTGATGGCATGGTCCTGCGTGCCCGCCGCCTGGTAGTTGCGGTGCAGTTCGTAGGCCAGCACCAGGCTCAGCGCGCCATCGGTGTACTTGCCCGACCAGGAGAAAAGCTGCGGATTGCGCGGGTCGACGCCGCGTTCCTGCGGCAGGCCCCACGAGAACCCGCCGCTGAAACCGTTCACGATGGGCGAGCGGTAGTGCAGCGAGTTCTTCTGGCGGCGGTCGAACGAACTGGTGTTCTCGACGTTGTCGGTCTGCGCGGCCGACCCGTTGCCGATCAGGGACATGTAGCCCGCGGTGGTCGGATAGTACGGATCGAAGGCCGTGGTCGATTCGGTGTAGGCGGTGTGCCATTGACCCAGGAAGAACGTGCCGTAGGGGGAGTCCAGGCCGACGCGGGTGTTGCGGCTGGCGATCTGGCCTTGGCCCGTGGCCAGCGAGATGCCGCTTTCGATCTGGAACACGGCCGACCATCCGCCTCCCAGGGCTTCGGTGCCCCGCAGGCCGAAGACGGAGCGGTTGTTGGTCATGCGGGTGCCGCTCTGGTCGTTGCCGGAGCCGCTGACCCAGCTGTGTTCCAGGGCGGTGTTCAGGCGGCCGTACAGGGTGACGGACGATTGGGCGTGTGCGGCGCCGGCGGCGGCGAGGAAGAAGAAGGCGGCGGACGTGGCGCGGCGCGTGCAGGCGAGTCGGGTCATGGGCGCGGGTCGGGAGGGAGGGAAGGCGTGACGGTAGCCTTTCCATGCCGCGATGCACCATTGCACGATGGTATGCCGTGGGCAGGGAGATCGCCTTGGCCGGGCGGGGACGCCTGCGCGGCGGGGGTAACACCATGGTCTTAGGGGCGGATCCGGCCTGCTGCCGGCGGATCGGGCGCTTCTGGCCCGACCGCCACGGACTCTCTTGCGAAAACGCGTGCGCTATGGAAAATCCAGCGCCTTCATCGCCTTGCCCAGCGATTGCGCCGCGTAATCGTTCCAGGGCGCGTTGCCGACATCCAGCCGGTCATGGATGTCGGAGATGGTCCAATGCGCCGAGCCGGACAGCTTGGGCAGTTCGTCCCAGGCAACCGGCACCGAGATGCCCAGGCCGGGGCGGGCGCGGGCGGACCAGGCGGCGACGGTGGTGGCGCCGAAGCCGTTGCGCAGGTAGTCGACGAAGATCTTGCCGACGCGGTTCTTCGGCCCGCTCTTGGCGACGAAGCGGTCTGGCACGGTGCCGGCGAGGTGGCGGACGATGGCTTCCGAGAAGTGGCGGACGGTGTCCCAATCGTATTGTCTGCGCAACGGGACGACGACGTGCAGGCCCTTGCCGCCGCTGGTCTTCAGCCAGCATTTCAAGTGCAGTTCGTGCAGCAGAGCGTGCAGCAACCGCGCGGCTTCCTGCATCGCCTTCCACGGCACGCCCTCGCCGGGATCCAGGTCGAACAGCATGCGGTCGGGACGGGCGATGGCGGTCTTGACGGCATTCCAGGTGTGGAACTCGACGACGTTCATCTGCGCGGCGGACAGGATGCCCAGGTCGGACATCACTTCCATCATGGGGGGATGGTCGGGGCTCAGCTTCCGGGGCAGCGGCTTCACGCCGGCGATGTCGTGGTCCAGGTGCTTCTGGAAGAACTGCTGGTGGTCGACGCCCTGAGGAGCCCGCATGAAGGCGACGGGGCGGGCCTTCAGATGCGGCATCATCAGCGGGGCGACCAGTCCGTAGTATCGGGCCAGGTCCAGTTTGGTCAGCCCGGTGGAGGGGTCAATGACGCGTTCGGGGTGCGAGAGTCTGCCGATGTTTTCGTGCGGCGATGCCGTCTTCGCCCGGGCGGTCTTGCTCGCCGGGGCGGACGGCGCCGGCTTCGTTCTGGCCGCCCGCTTGCCGCCGGTCTTCGCTGGTTCCTCATGCTCGATGCGCTGCGGATCGAGCGGCTGCTCCCGCATGATGGCCTGCGCGGGCTTGTCGGTGCGCAGCCCGCGGAAAACGGGGTGGCGCGCATGGCCGGACTGCGTCCATTCGCTGAACGACACCTCGGCCACCAGCTCCGGCCTCACCCATTGCGGACGGCCTTGCACGCCCTTGGCGCTGGCCAGGGGGCAATCGTCGGTGCGCAAGGCGTCGAGCTGTTTTTTCATCCGCGCGAGCCGCGCATCGTCGACACCCGAGCCGACGTTGCCGGCATAGCGCAGCGTGCCCCCTTCGTCGTGCACGGCCAGCGCCAGCGCGCCAAAGCCCACGCGGCTGCCCTTGGGGGCGGTGTAGCCCACCACCACGAACTCCTGCCGCTGGCCGCATTTCAGCTTGATCCAGCTGTCCGAGCGGCGCGACACGTAGGTCGAATCGCGCCGCTTGCCGATGATGCCTTCCAGACCCATGCGGCAGGCGCTGGCCACGAGATCCTCGGGGCGGGCGTCCAGCGCCGCGCTGAACTGCACGGCCTTGCGGCGGATGGGCGCGATCATCTGTTCGAGCAGCGCGCGCCGCAGGTGCAGCGGCTCGCCGCGCAGGTCGCGGCCCGCCACGTAGGGCATGTCGAAGGCGAAGAACTGGATGCGGGCGGGGCGCTCGGCGTCGAAGGCGTTCTGCAGGGCCTGGAAGCTGGGCACGCCGTGTTCGTCCATGACGACGATCTCGCCATCGATCCAGCCGTCGGCCTTCGCGCGGCCCAGCGCCTGCGCGATCTGCGGCAGCCTGGCGGTCCAGTCGTGGCCGTTGCGGGTGTACAGCCGGGCTTCGCCTGCCTCGATACGGGCCAGGATGCGGTAGCCGTCGAACTTCAGTTCGTACAGCCAGTCTTGCGGCGACGCGGGGGCATGTTCCACCAGGGTGGCGAGCTGCGGGGACAGGGTCCGGGGCAGCGCGCAGGATACGCCGGGCAGGTCGTCGCCGCGGGCCTCGGCCCCGCGTTCGCCCGGCTTCCCGGTGGCCTTGCCGCGCAAAGGCACCACGCTGTCCGGCATCTCGTCCACCACGCTGAAATCCCCCTCGTCGCGCGCGAACTCGTCGCGGTCCTTGATCAGCAGCCAGGTCGGTTTCTTCTCATCCCGCCGCAGCCGCACCAGCGCCCATTCGCCCTGCATCTTCGATCCGTGCAGCGCGAATTTCAGGTGCCCCTGGCGATAGCCCTGGCGCGGATCGCCCAGCGGTTCCCAGGTGCCTTCGTCCCAGATGATGACCTTGCCCGCGCCGTATTGGCCCTTGGGAATATTGCCTTCGAACTGGTTGTAGGCGATGGGATGGTCCTCGACCTGCACGGCCATGCGTTTGATGGACGGGTCGTAGCAGGGGCCCTTGGGTACGGCCCAGCTCTTCATCGCGCCGTCCAGTTCCAGCCGCAGGTCATAGTGCAGCCGCGTGGCCCAATGCTTCTGGATGACGAAGGCAGGCTGGCGCGGGTTGGCGCGGCCGCCACCCCTGGGTTCGGTGGTGGCCTTGAAATCCCGCTTCTGGCGATAGGTCTTCAGCGTGGCGGGCATGGTCAGGCCGCCTTGCGAGCGCGGGCCCCTGCCTTGGCGGCCGGTTTCTTCGCCGTCCGCTTGGCGGGCGTCTTCTTCGCGGTCTGCTTGGCGGCCGGTTTGCGCGCCGCCTTCGCCGATGCCCCCCGCTTGCCCTTCAGGCTGCGCTGCAGCAGTTCGGTCAGGTCGATGACGTTGTCGCCCTCATAGCGCGGCGTCTCTTCCTGCGGCTCGATCACGGTCTTGGTCTTGCCGGCCTTCACCTTCTTGTCCACCAGACTCATGATGGCTTCGCGGAATTCGTCCTTGAAGTCCTCCGGATTCCAGTCGCCGGACATGTCGTCGATCAGCATGCGCGCCATCTTCAGTTCACTGGCGCTCGGCGCCATGGCCCGGGCCCCGGCGCGGGGCAGATCCAGGTCGGATACCGGCTTGACCTCGTCGCCCCAGCGCATCAGGTTCAGGATCAGGGCATCGCCCGACGGCACCAGCGCCGCCAGGTGCTGCTTGGTCTGGATGACGACCTTGGCGATGCCGATCTTGCCGCTCTTGGCCAGCGTGTCCCGCAACAGGGCGTACACCTTGTGGCCTTTGTTGATCGGTTCGATGTAGTAGGGGCGTTCCAGATACACGAAAGACACCTGCGCCGCCTCGACGAACATCTGGATCTCGATGGTCTGCGTGGTGCGGGGATAGGCCTGCTCGATCTCTTCGGGCGAGATGATGACGTACTCGCCCTTTTCGTACTGGACGCCCTTGACGATGTTGTCCCGGTCGATTTCCTTGCCGGTGCGCTTGTTGATCCGCTTGTAGCCCACCGGGTCCATCGACCGCTTGTCCAGCCAGTCGAAGTCCACGCCCGATTCCGTGGCGGCCGTGTGCAGGCCGACCGGGATATGAACCAGGCCGAACGAGATCGCGCCTTTCCAGAGGGTGCGGGTGGCCATCGTGTCCTCCAATCCTGACGGGGCGTATAGGGGGACATTCAGTCAGCAATCGGCGTGCCTGGCCGCGCGGCGTGGACAGGGAAAATGGGGCGGCCGCGCCCAGGGCGGTACGTTATGCTCGAACGATCCACCCCGCGCCAGGACTCACTCAAATGGATATGCGATTCCGCGGCAACAAGACTCCGGACAACCCGTCCGGCGGCCTGTGCGACGAATACCGGATCGGCGGCATCGGCAGCCTGGACGAACTGGTGGCGGCCTACCGCCAGATCGCCGCCCGCCATCCTGCCTGCAAGCCGCTGTTCTCGCTGGATGACTTCCCGCAGGCCTGCTACACCTCGGGCCACGCGCGGGGCCGTTTCGCGCTGACCGACATCACCGGCCTGGATCCCGCCGGCATCCCGGAGAACTGCTTCCAGGACGGCGTCTACGTCGGCGATCTGGACTCCAAGGCGGAATTTCCGGTGTGCGCGCATGGGTTCGCGCGCTTCGCGTCGCACGCCACTTTCGAGCAGGCCTGCGCGCATGGACTGACGCTGGATACGCAGGCGCTCCAGGAATGGACCGCCTTCCAGGACGATCCGGTGTCGCTGCTGGACCAGCCGGTATCGGCGCTGCTGGTGCCGGTGGCCTATACCTACGATGCGATGGCCGCTTTTCCCAACGGCTATTTCACGTGCGACCTGGGGCCGGACCAGACCTTCGCGGTGGCGCGGCACTTCTGCCGCGAGCATGGCTATGACCTGATCGGCATCGGCGCGTCGTACCTGGGGCTGTTGCGCGACGCGCCGCCCGATGCGGCGCGGGCCGAGGCCATCGCCGCCGACGCCTGCGCGCTGTACAACGCCCGCGGCCACGACCGGCAGGCGCTGGCGGCCGCGGTGATCGAAGGCGTGGCGGGGCGCAGGCATCTCTGGCTGCGCTATACGGAATGACGGTGGGGGCGGCGGGCAGGGCGCGGCCGGGATGCCGGCCGGCCCCGCAGGCGATAGTCAGTAGCGATATCCCAGCGTCATCATCGCCGTGCGGCCATCGCCCAGCGCGATCGCCTGCGCCAGGCCGCCCGAGTAATAGTCCTTGTCGAACAGGTTGCGCACGGTCAGCGCGGCGCGCCAGTGCGCGGCGTTGTACGCCACGCCGGCATCGAACACCGTGTATCCCGGGATCTGGTAGCCGTAGGCATGCCGCGTGCTTTCGCCGCGCAGTCCGCCCGTGAACTCCCAGCCCAGCGCCTGGCCGCGCGGACGGAAACGGGCCGTCAGGGTGTAGCTGTGGCGCGGCACGTTGTTCAGCCAGTCGCCTTCGGTCGAGACCGTCTGGCCGCCGTCGTCGGTGATCACCGCCGCCGTGTAGGCATAGCCGCCCATCAGGCTCAGGCCGTCGCCCAGGTCGGTCACGATGCCGATCTCGCCGCCGCGCGTGCGCTGCTCGCCGACGGCGATGCTGAAACCGTCATTGACGGGATCGGACTGCAGCACGTTGCGCCGCCGCAGGTCGAAGGCCGCCACGGTCAGCGAGGTGCTGCCGTCGCCCAGGTCGATCTTCATGCCGGCTTCCCATTGCGAGCCCTTTTCGGGGTCGAAGAGGTTGCCGTTGGCATCGGTGCCGCTGTTGGGATAGAACGACGAGGCGTAGCTGAGGTAGGGTCGCACGCCGGGCAGCCATTCGTACATCACTGCCGCCGAACCCGTGGTGGCCTGCGACGGGTTGTCGCCTCGGCTGCCGTCCAGATGGTTGTCCGTGTAAGTGGCCGCGTCGTCGCGGCGCAGGCCCGCCACCACGCGCCAGCGTTCGCCCAGGCGCATCTCGTCGCGCAGGTACACGCCGACCGAGCGCACTGTCGTCGCACTCTGGGTGCGCGGCGTGGCCGGGCAACGGATGGGCGAACCATAGACCGGCTCATACACGTCCAGCGAGGCCAGCGTGCAGTTGTACTGCAGGGCGTTCTCGCGGGTGCGCAGGTAGTCCGTGCCCACGGTGATCGTGTGCTCGCCCAGCGCCGTATCGAAGCGGCGTTGTGCATGGGTGTCCACGGTGAACGTGTCGCCGTTCCAATACTGGTCCTGGGCGCTGCGGCGCAGCGTGCGGTGGTCCGCGCCCAGCGCCCCGTTGGTCGCAAGCTGGCCGGTCATCGAGAACTCCTGCCAGCGCAGGTTCTGGTTCACGGTCCAGCCGTTGTCGAACCGGTGGGTCAGGGCGTAGCCCACGCGGGTCTGGAAGGCGCGGTACGGATCCTGTCCCGGTTCGCCGGTGAAGCGCCGGCGCGGAATGTCTCCCAGCGGGTTGGGCAGGACCGAACCGGCCAGCGGCAACCCCTGCTGGCGGATGTAGCGGCGTTCCTGATAGCTGGTCAGGATGGTGAAATCGGTGCGCGCACCCAGGTCCAGCGACAGCGACGGGGCGATCCAGCGGTTCTTGAACCACACGTAGTCGGTGGCGTCATCCGAGTTCATGGTCAAGGCGTTGAGCCGGAATGCCGCGCGGCCGTTGTCCGACAGCGGCGTGCCCATGTCCACCGTGCCCTGGTAGAGGCCGTGGCTGCCCACGGTGACGTCCGCATTGGCGAAGGCGTCGGCCCGCGGGCGCTTGCTGACCATGTTGACCAGCCCCCCCGGCAGCACCAGGCCATACAGCATGGATGCCGGGCCCTTCAGCACTTCGACCTGCTCCAGGCCGAACAGCTGCTCGGCGACGCGATTGGAGGCCGCGGTGCGCAGGCCGTCCAGGTACAGCGAATCCGATGCCACCTGGCCACGGATGATGAGATCGTCCCAGCCACGCCGGCCGAACTGGTTGCTGACCACGCCGGGCACGTTGTGCAAGGCATCGGCCAGCGTCTGGGCCTGCTGGCTGTCCAGCACGGCGCGCGGCACCACGGTGATGGACTGCGGGGTTTCCGACAGCGGCGCCGAGGATTTGCCCACCCGAGGCGGCTGCACGGGATTGAAGGTGTCGGGATCGCCGCCGGCCGTCACCTGAACGGAAGGCAGTTCGGCGATGGGGGCCGCGGATTGCGCCAGGGCCAGGGCGGGAGGAAACAACGACAGGCCGGCGAGGGCGCCGCGCAGCAGAGGGGAGGGCATGGGAGGAAACGGCAGCTTATTCAAGGACGACGGGCCCGCCGAGCTGCGGGCGAGCCGGCGGCGGGAAAACCAGGCATTTTATTGGTAATGGTTATCGTTTGCGTTATTTTGTTGTTGCGTCGCAACAATATGATCGCCGGATAGGGTTTTCGCGCGGCGCAGGCATGGGCCTTGCGGAAGAAAAACCTCCCAACCCGGAGCACTTTTCCATGAAGAACGACCATTCCAACCAAGCGGATTCCCAACACCGTCCGAAGCCCGCCAGCGGGGCTCATCAGAAGGACCGGAACGAGCGCATACGCAGCCGCAGCGCGGATCCCGGGCAAAGCAGCTATGGCGGATTCAAGGGCGAGGACACGCGCCGACAGGCCCAGGATCTGGGCAAATCCGGCCACGGCGAGCACTGATTTATTGCGGAGTCCCTACAGGGAAAATACTGCTCTGTCCCTGTAGCGGTACTGCGACATTCGTGCGTTTATGACGGCCATTGCGCGGTATGCTCGACGTCAGAGAGGACGTCCGAGTGAACCAGAACAATTTGATTTACAAGGGTTATCGATTGACGGCCAAGGTCGTCAGAGGTCCCCTTGAACCGCTGGCCGAAGCGCCCAGCGGTCCGGTGTTCAGCGCCACGGTAGTGGTCGTTCCGGCCAGCGCGGTGCAGGATCCGGGCGACGAATATCCGGTGCCTTGTTTCGACAACGGCGGTTTCGTCTACAGCCCGCGCGAGGCGGTGCATGCGGCCGTATGCCACGGCCAGCACATCGTCGACGGGATGATGGGCGTGCAGTCCTAGTCCAGCCGCGTCGCCTACAGGCGCTGCGCGCCGAAGGTGTCGCACTGGCTCAGGTCGCCGCTGTCGTAGCCCCGCTTGAACCAGCGCACCCGCTGCGCGGAACTGCCGTGGGTGAACGCATCCGGTACCACAACCCCCTGGCTGCGCCGCTGCAGCGTGTCGTCGCCGATGGCGCTGGCGGCATTCAGGCCTTCCTGGATGTCGCCGTCGTCCAGGATGTGCCGCGCCTGGTCTGCGCGCCGCGCCCACAATCCCGCATAGCAATCCGCCTGCAGTTCCATGCGCACCGACAACGCGTTGGCCTGTTCGGGATTGCGCTGGCGTAGCTGCGCCACGCGGTCGGCGGTGCCCAGCAGGTGCTGCACGTGGTGGCCGACCTCATGGGCGATGACGTAGGCCTGCGCGAAGTCGCCTGGCGCGCCCAGCTTGCGGGACATCTCGCTGAAGAAGCCCGTGTCGAGGTAGACCTTGCTGTCGCCCGGGCAATAGAACGGCCCCATGGCCGACTGGCCGGTGCCGCAGGCGGTCGGCGTGGCGCCACTGAACAACACGAGCGTGGGCGGACGGTATTGCCGGCCGAGCTGCTGCTGGAAGATCGTGCTCCAGGTGTCTTCCGTCTCGCCCAGCACGCGCGCGACGAACTTCGTCTGCGGATCGGTGGCCGTCGGCTGGCGCGGCTGCTGCACGGCGGGGCCATCGGCCATCTGCAGCACGATGGACGGATCGACGCCGAAATAGGCCGCGACCAGCGCCAGGACGATGGTCCCGATGCCGATGCTGCCGCGGCCCAGGCGGGGGCCTCCGCCGCCTCGGCGGTCTTCGATGTTGCGGCTTTCCCGTGAATCGTCCATGCGCATGATATGTCTCCGGGCGGAATGTCGCCCCCTGGGCGGTGTTAGCATAATCGCATGGCTCTGCTTCTTTCCATCCATCCAGAAAACCCGCAGCCGCGGCTGATCAAGCAGGCGGTCCAGTGGCTGCGCGATGGCGGCCTCCTGGCCGTGCCCACCGATTCCAGTTATGCGGTGGTCGCGCGGCTGGACGACAAGGCCGCCGCCGACGCGCTGCGCCGGCTGCGCGGGCTGGACGAACGTCATCATCTGACGCTGCTGTGCGGCGACCTGGCCGAGATCGGACAGGTCGCGCGCGTCGACAACCAGCAGTACCGGCTGCTGAAGGCCGCCACGCCGGGCCCCTGGACCTTCATCCTCGAAGCCACGCGCGAGGTGCCGCGCCGGGTGTCGCATCCCTCGCGCAAGACCATCGGCATCCGCGTGCCCGACCACAAGGTGGTGCACGCACTGCTGGCCGAGGCCGGCGAGCCGCTGCTGTCGACCACGCTCATCCCGCGCGGCGAGGAAGATGCCCTGAACGACCCCGAAGACATCGCCTCGCGCTACGCCCACGAGCTGGCCGCGGTGGTCGATGCGGGCGCCTGCGCCCAGTCGCCCACCACGGTGATCGACCTGACGGGCGCTACGCCGCAAGTCGTGCGCGTGGGCCGGGGCGACCCCGCGGCGCTGGGGCTGGCCGCTTGAGGCGCCGCGCCGTCTCGGCTTTCCTGTCCGTTTCCCGAATCGTTGCCAGGGCCACGCCGTCATGGGCGTGCCTTGGCCGCGCACTACAATCGCGCTCGCTATGAACGACATCATCCAGACCATCGCGGTCTATGCCATTCCGGTGATCTTCGCCATCACCCTGCATGAGGCCGCCCACGGCTATGTGGCGCGCATGTTCGGCGATCCCACGGCCTATCAGGCCGGGCGCGTCAGCCTGAATCCGGCCCGCCACATCGATCCCATCGGCACGCTGCTGGTGCCGGCGCTCATCCTGCTGACCTCCAAGGTGCTGGGGGGCGCGGGCCTGCTGTTCGGCTGGGCCAAGCCCGTGCCCGTGGATTTCGGGCGGCTGCGCCGTCCAAAGAAGGACATGCTGTGGGTGGCGCTGGCCGGGCCCGCCGCCAACATGGTGATGGCGCTGCTGTGGACCTTCGCGCTGCGCGCCTATCTCGAAAGCGGCACCCAGGAGGGCTTCTGGTTCGAGATGGCCATGGCCGGGGTCAACGTCAACCTGGCGCTGATGGCGCTCAATCTGCTGCCCGTGCCGCCGCTGGACGGGGGACGGATCGTCTACAGCCTGCTGCCCAATCGCGCCGCGTATCAGTACGGCCGCATCGAGCCCTATGGCCTGGTGATCGTGCTGGTGCTGCTGGCCACCGGCACGCTTTGGGTGGTGCTGGGGCCGATCCTGGCCCTGGGCCGGCAGGTCGTCACCTGGTTCCTCTAGCGCCGGTTTTCATAGGGAGGGGGCGGATATCCGCCCCGGACAATATCCGGTAAAATCTTCCGTTTAATTGGTTCAGCCTGGGGCCGCGTGTGCCCGGGTGGTTCGGCCAGGTGGCGGGAAATGGGGTGCGGCATCGCCGTATCGCATGGGCGCCAGCCAGGTTGGTCATGGTCAAGCCGGGGACGACGTATCCCTGGTGTTACGCCGGGAGCGGTAGGTTCCCGGATGCGGAGTTACCCCGAATGGTCTCTACTGCTCGCGCTGCGGATCCCGTCTTCCAAGGCAGCATGGTCGCATTGGTCACGCCGATGCGTCCGGATGGCAGTCTCGATGTCGACGCCTATCGCGCGCTGATCGACTGGCATGTCGCCGAAGGCACCGATGCGCTCGTCGTGGTCGGCACCACAGGCGAATCCCCCACCGTGTCGATGGACGAACACGCCGAGCTCATCCGCATCGCGGTCGAGCACGCGGCGGGCCGCATCCCGGTCATCGCCGGCGTGGGCGCCAACTCCACCGACGAAGCCATCCACCTGGCGCGCCATGCGCTGGCCGTGGGCGCGCACGCCGGCCTGTCCGTGGTTCCGTACTACAACAAGCCCACCCAGGAAGGCATCTACCGTCACTTCCGCGCCGTCGCGGAAGCGGTCGAGCTGCCCACGGTGCTGTACAACGTGCCCGGCCGCACCGTGGCCGACATGAGCAACGACACCGTGCTGCGCCTGGCGCAGGTGCCCGGCATCGTCGGCATCAAGGACGCCACCGGCGACATCGCCCGCGGCGCGCTGCTGCTGCGCGAACTGCCGGACACCTTCCAGGTCTTCAGCGGCGACGATCCCACCGCCGCCGCCCTGATCCTGCTGGGCGGACGCGGCAATATCTCGGTCACCGCCAACGTGGCGCCCAGGCTCATGTCCGAGCTCTGTGCCGCCGCTTTGGCTGGCGACGTGCCGCGCACGCGTGAACTTAATGCGCGCCTGGCCCGTCTCAACAAGGCTTTGTTCGTCGAAGCCAACCCGATCCCGGTCAAATGGGCGCTCGCCCAGATGGGCCGCACCGAACTGGGCTATCGCCTGCCGCTGGTCGAACTTGGGGACGCACACCACGCTACGGTGCGCACCGCCCTTCAGGAAGTCGGCCTGCTTTAATACGTGAGGACTTGTATGAACAAACGTCATGCCGGCTTGTCGGCATTGATGGTCTTGACCCTGCTGTCGGGCTGCAGCGAGGTCAATCAGGTGCTGGGCACCGATGAAGCGATCGACTACAAGAGCACGCAGCGCGGGCAGCCCCTGAGCATTCCGCCCGACCTGACCCAGGCCGCGTCCGATCCGCGCTATCGCGCGCCGGCCGGTGCGCCGACCACGTATTCGCAATACCAGCAGCAAGGCCAGGCCCAGCAGCAGGCCGCCGCCACGCCGCAAGGCTCGAACGTGCTGCCGTCCCGCGCCGACATGCGTGTCGAGCGCGACGGCAACGTGCGTTGGCTGGTGGTCGATCGTCCGCCCGAGGAAGTGTTTCCCAAGGTGGTCGACTTCTGGACGGACACCGGTTTCGCGGTCAACCAGAACAACCCGCAGGCTGGCCTGATCGAGACCAACTGGGCCGAGAACCGCGCCAAGATCCCGGAAAGCTGGCTGCGCCAGGCCCTGGGTTCGGTCATCGACATGGCCTTCGATAGCGGCGAGCGCGAGAAATTCCGCACCCGCGTCGAACGCGTCAACGGCCACACCGAGATCTACATCAGCCACCAGCAGATGCTGGAGAAGCGCTATGGCGCCGATCAGGGCCAGGTCGAGTGGCAGCACGGCAAGGAAGATCCGGGCCTGAACGCCGCCATGCTGGCGCGCCTGATGGTCTACCTGGGCACCGACACCGATCGCGCCCGCCAGTTGCTGCAACAGGCTGAAGCGCATCCGCAGCAGGCCGTGGTGCAGCAGGAAGTGCGCGCACAGGGGGCTCAACTGGTGGTCGACGAGTCCTTCGAGCGCGCGTGGCGCCGCGTCGGCATCGCGCTGGATTCCGGTGGCTTCACCGTGGACGACCGCGATCGCACCGCGGGCGACTATTACGTGCGCTATCTGGACACGGACACGGGCGCCAAGCGCGAAGATCCCAACATCTTCAGCCGCATGTTCGGCGGCAAGCCGGCCACCGCGCCGCAGTACCGCATCCACCTGTCGTCCAGCGGTTCGCAGACCCAGGTCACGGTGCTGGACGCCAATGGCGCGCGCGACACCGGCACCACTGCCCAGCGCATGCTGAGCGTGCTGCGCGACAAGATGTTGTAAACCTCCAGCCGCTGGCCCGCTTAGGCGGGCTGACGGCGGGCAGCGCGGTCGTCGCCGCGTTGCCTGAAAAAAACCGGCGAGCATTGCGAAATGCTCGCCGGTTTTTTTTGTCTGGTGAGGATGGATACGGCCCGGCATCGTGAGGCCGTGTTCGCCCACCGTTCAGATGTGATGCAGCTCTTCTCGCAAGATGCGCCGAAGTGCACTTTCTGTCAGTGGCGCGGAACCTGCCGCCAGAGCTCGCCGCAGGAGGTCGTTTATCAGCGTTTGGTAGCCCATGCCTTGTTGTGCTGCCTGGGCCTTGGCGGCATCGATAACCTCGGCGTCCAAGCGGATCGTGACGCTGACTTTTCCCGCCTTCATCACCCGGGCATGGCTGAAGTCTTCTTTTGCCCATTCTGGATTTTCCGGATCCGCAGCAATTCCTCGATTGATGGCTGCATCTTCTTGTTCGGTCGGGGATATGTGGCCGGGTTTAAGCTTCGGCATACAGTCGTTCCTCACGTCTGTTGGCTTTTCGCAAGCTGATAACGCGACGACTAAGGGCTCGGTCCGTAAAGATCACGCAGTCGATCACCGATGTAGTGGCTTCCGACAAAGGTAGCGCCTACTCTTCTGCCGAAGATTCGAGCTTGCGATCTTTCAGACGGGATACCCCCTGGCGATGGTGGCCGCCAAGGTCCGTTGCCTTGCAGATGAAAGGGTGTCGGCAGATATCAATGCAGGCCCACAAATGATCAGCCCGCGTGTCGTGTGGACACGCGGGCTGATCGCGAGATGGGCGCGGAGAGGATGCTCAGGCGGAACCGGCGTGGGGGTCGCGGTGACTCTGATACGCGTCACCGGTCCGTGCGTCCTGGCATCCAGCCTGCCGATACGTGGCCTGCAGGCTGGGAGGACGATTACGACGAAGGCGTCGTCGAACCGCCCGAGCCACCGGTACCGCCGGTGCCGCCGGCGGGAGCGGGCGTGGAAGGCGCCGGGGTCGACGGAGCAGGGCTGCTGGTGGACGGGGCCGGGGTGCTGCTGGCCGGGGGAGCTGCCTCTTCACTCTTCTTGCAAGCGCTCAGCGAAACGGCGGCAACCATGGCGGCGGCGAGAATCAGCGATTTGCGCATCATCATGTCGAACTCCTCTTTGATTGAGATATATATGGGCCCCTAGGGGAAACCATGATCCAGACTACAGGAATCCGTCAGACGCGACCGTTTGGAAATTAAAGCGGTGGCATCCCAATCGCAACAAATCTTGCGTGTCCGTGTCTTGGATGTGGAAATGTCACCGCCGCTTCAGAGTCGCTAGCGTTCTGTGGGATGCGGACACGCGCAGGTGTCAGGATGCTACGAAAACGGCTTGTGACGGCCGTTCCGTGTTGTTTTCGCGCCGCAAGGGCTGTTTCAGGCGCCTCAGGCGGGCCGGTAGTGCAGCCAGCCGTCGTCCAGCCATTGCGTCAGCAGGTCGCGGGCGTCGTCGTCCAGCTTGCGGCATGCCGGGTCGGCGCAGTGCAGTTCGCGCGCATCGGCCAGGGCGCGCAAGGCCGCCGAGGGGGCAATGGGCGCGGTCTCGCCGTTGATGAAGAGCTGCTTGCCGCGATACAGCATGCGGGTGCGGCGGTCGAGCACCAGGCGGCCGGCGTCGGGCCAGTCCTGCGCCAGGTCGGGCGCGTCTTCGCCGGGACCGTCGAACACGCTGATGCTGTTGGGCTCGGTCAGCCAGCAGCCCAGGAAGCGGGCCGCCAGGGCTTCGTCGAAGCGCAGCTTGTCCAGGGTGTCCAGCGTGGCCTGGAGCAGGGCGTCGGGCAAGGCGGCCGGGGTCGCCGTGGCCGGCTGGCCGGGATCGCGGTACAGGCCGGCGGGCGCCGGGCCGGGCAGCGGCGGCTCGCCGTACGGACCGCTGGGCTGGCCCAGCCGCGCCATGGCCTGGTCACCCGCGGCTTCGAGCAGGCCGCGCACCAGCGTGGCCATCGTGGGGGCGCGGAAACCGATCGAGATGGTCATGCAGTCGTCGTCCAGCGCCACGCCGTCGTGCGCGGCCTGGGGCGGCAGGTAGAGCATGTCGCCGGGTTCGAGGATGTGTTCTTCCTCGGGCTCGAAGTTGCCGAGGATCTTCAGCGGCAGGCCGGGCTCCAGCGACAGGTCGCGCTGGCGGCCATAGCGCCAGCGGCGCCGGCCGGATGCCTGCAGCAGGAACACGTCATAGCTGTCGAAATGCGGGCCCACGCCGCCGCCGGTGGAGGCCAGGCTGATCATGATGTCGTCCAGCCGGGCGTCGGGCACGAAACGGAAGCGCTGCAGCAGGTGGCTGGCGGCATCGTCGTGCAGGTCCACGCTTTGCACCAGCAGGGTCCAGTCGGGCTCGGCGGGCTTGGGCAGGCGCGCGAAGGGGCCGTTTTCCATCTGCCACTGGCCGTCCTCGCGCCAGATCAGGCGGGACTCGACATCGTCGCGGCGCGCCATGCGCTTCAACGCGGCGGCGGGCACCGGCGGCCTGAAGCCGGGGATGGCCTGGCGGATCAGCAGCGGCTTGCGCTGCCAGTAGCGGCGCATGAAGGCCTCGGGCGTCAGGCCGCCCAGCAGCGCGTTGGGCTGGTCGGGCGCCGGTGGCATGCGGGGAGCGTCGGACTGCGGGGCAGCGGTGCGGGAGGGTCGTTTCATGCCAGGTGGGCCTTCAAGCGGTACAGGGCGTCCAGCGCTTCGCGCGGGGTCAGGGTGTCGGGGTCGATGCCGGCCAGTTCGTCGCGCAGGGCGTCCAGCGCGAAGGCGGCGTCCTGGCGGTCGGTCTGGGCCTGCGCCTGCGCGTCGGCATCGATGGCGGCGGCGAACAGGCCCAACTGCGGCGTGGGCGCGCCCTGGGCTTCCAGGCGCTCGAGTTCGCGCGAGGCCTGGCGGATGACCGCGGGCGGCACGCCGGCGCGTTGCGCGACCTGGATCCCGTAGCTGCGGCTGGCGGGGCCTTCGCGCACTTCGTGCAGGAAGACGATGCCGCCGGCCGATTCTGCGGCGGCCAGGTGCACGTTGGCGGCGGTGGGCTGCTCGGAAGGCAGTCGCGTCAGTTCGAAATAGTGCGTGGCGAACAAGGTGAGCGCGCGGTTGTGCGACAGCAGGCGGCAGGCGATGGCCCAGGCCAGCGCCAGGCCATCGTAGGTCGAGGTGCCGCGGCCGATCTCGTCCATCAGCACCAGGCTGTGCGGCGTGCTGGCCGACAGGATGGCGGCGGCTTCGGTCATCTCCATCATGAAGGTGGAGCGCCCGCCCGCCAGGTCGTCGGCCGCGCCGATGCGGGTGAAGATGCGGTCGATGGCGCCGATGCGGGCGCGGGCGGCGGGCACGAAGCTGCCGGTGCGCGCCAGCAGCACGATCAGCGCGGTCTGCCGCATGTAGGTCGATTTACCGCCCATGTTCGGGCCGGTGATCAGCAGCATGCGGCGCGTGGCGTCCAGGCGGCAGCCGTTGGGCGTGAAACGCTCGATGGCGTGCTCGACCACGGGATGGCGGCCGGCTTCGATCTCGATCTCGGCGTCGTCGGTCAGCTCGGGCGCGATCCAGGCGTGGCGGCGCGCGTGCTCGGCCAGCGCGGCCAGGGTGTCCAGCTCGGCCAGCGCCACCGCGCACCAGGACAGCGGCATCACGTGGCGGGCCAGCGCGTCCAGCAATTGCTCGTACAGCCATTTCTCGCGCGCCAGCGAGCGGTCCTGCGCCGACAGCACGCGGTCTTCCCAGGTCTTCAGCTCGGGCGTGATGTAGCGCTCGGCGTTCTTCAGCGTCTGGCGGCGGCGGTAGTCGTCGGGCACCTTGTCGGCCTGGCCGCGCGTGACTTCGATGTAGAAGCCGTGCACGCGGTTGAACTCGACGCGCAGGTTGTGGATGCCCGTGCGCTCGCGCTCCCGGGCCTCGATCTTCATCAGCACGTCGCCGCCGTCGGTGGCCAGGCCGCGCAGTTCGTCGAGTTCGGCGTCATAACCCTGGGCGATGACGCCGCCGTCGCGGATCTGCACCGACGGTTCGGCGGCGATGGCGCGTTGCAGCAGGGCGGCCAGTTCAGGATCCGGACTGAGGTGGCCGGCCAGTTCCTGCAGGCGCGGCGTGGCGGGTTGCAGTTGCCCCAGCAGGGTATGCAACGCGGGCAGCGCAGCCAGCGCGTCGCGCAGGCTGGCCAGTTCGCGCGGGCGCACCGAGCGCAGCGCCACGCGCGAGGAGATGCGTTCCATGTCGGGGAACGGATGAAGCGCCTGGCGCAGGGAGTCGAGCAGTTCGTCGGCGCCGAAGGCCTGTTCGGGATGCAGGCGGGCCTCCAGCAGCGCGGTGATGGCCTGCTGGCGGGCCTGTGCCGGCGCGTTCTCGCGCAGCGGATGATGCAGCCAGCGGCGCAGCAGGCGGCTGCCCATGGGGGTGCGGCAGCCGTCCAGCAGCGAGAACAGCGTTGGCGAGTCTTCGCCGGCCAGCGTCTGCGTCAGCTCCAGGTTGCGGCGCGTGACCGGGTCCAGCACCACGTATTGGCCGGGACGTTCGGCCGTGATCAGTTGCACGTGCGACAGGGCCTGCGACTGCGTGCGCGCCGCGTAGCGCAGCAGCGCGCCCGCCGCGCAGATGGCCGCGGGCATGTCCTCGATGTCGAAGCCGCCCAGCGTATCGGTCTTGAAATGCGCCAGCAGGTGCGCGCGGGCGCCGTCGCGTTCGAAATGCCAGTCGGGCACGCGCGACAGGGCGCCGTCGAAACCCGCGACAGCGTCGGCGCCGTCTGCGCAGATCAGTTCGGCCGGCGCGATGCGGGCCAGTTCGGATTCGAGCTGCGCGGGCGCGCATTCGGTGACGCGGAATTCGCCGCTGGCCAGGTTCAGCCAGGCCAGGCCCACGCGCGGATCGCGCGCCTTGCCGCTGGCCCACACGGCGGCCAGCGCGCGGTCGGCCTTGGCGGGCAGGAGGGCGTCGTCGGTCAGCGTGCCGGGCGTGACGATGCGCACGATGCGGCGTTCGACAGGGCCCTTGGATGCGGCCGGGTCGCCTATCTGTTCGCAGATGGCAACGGATTCGCCCAGGGCCACCAATTTCGCCAGATACGACTCCATGGCATGCACGGGCACGCCGGCCATGGGGATGGGCGTGCCGTTCGATGCGCCGCGCTTGGTCAGCGTGACGTTGAGCAGGCGCGCGGCGCGTTCGGCGTCTTCATAGAACATCTCGTAGAAATCGCCCATGCGGTAGAACAACAGCAAGGGACCTGCCTCGGCTTTCAAGGCAAGGTATTGCTGCATCATGGGAGTATGTCCAGACACGTCTAGTTTTTTCATTAACATCAATGGCTTAAGGATTTCTACGGCTTCGTGGTGCTGTTTGGGCGTGGATTCGGGCCACGGGGTTCATGTCCATGCATCACGCGCTGACGGTGGCTCCGTCTGCGTCTGCATGCGGTATGCGCATGGCGGGCGCGCCTGGACATGATGAAGAAGGCGCGGATTCAATGGCCGCGCTTCTGGACACCTGTGCAGCCTGCATGGGTCGTTGCCCGCGCCATTTGCCTTGCCTCATGTTGAATCGTCATGGTTGCGGTCGAGCGCCCATTGATTGGTCTTGAGCATGAACAGCTCGAACAACCCTGGCGGCATGGCTCGATCCCCAGCCTCCCATTGCTGCCAGCCGCGCAGCGAAGACCGGACGACATTGGCGGCTTCTGCTTGCGTGAGCCCCACGACGAGGCGGGCATGACGGATGGCATCGGGTTTCGGGGTATGAGGTTTCGCGGCGTTCATGGTGCCGATAGCAAGGCGCGCTGCGCGGAAGCGATCAGGGAGGTTCTGCGGGGCAATGTTACGCTCATTGCGCGTAATCGTCCATGCCGGCTTCCGCGCCTATTTTCGTGCTTCTCAGCGAACGGGTAGGGGTTTAGGATTCCGCTGGACGCAACCGGACTGAGGCACGCGATGGAGCATCCCGATCTGAACCTGCTGCTCGCGCTCGACACCCTGCTGGAAGAGGGCAGCGTGGTCGGCGCGGCCAGGCGCATGAACCTGAGCCCGCCGGCCATGAGCCGCACGCTGGGCCGCATCCGCGAGACACTGGGGGATCCGGTGTTCGTGCAGGCGGGGCGCAAGCTGGTGCCGACGCCGCGGGCGTTGGCGCTGCGCGAGCAGGTGCGCGCAGCGCTGGAGCAGGCAACCCAGGTGCTGGCGCCCACCCCTGACATTGATCTCAAGGCACTGGAACGGCGCTTCAACGTGCGGGCCAACGACGTATTCGTAGGCTTGCACGCGGGCCGCCTGCTGGAGGCGCTGGCGGCCGAGATGCCGCGCGCCGTGCTGCGCTTTTCGCCCGAGGAAGACGACGTGGACGATGAGGCGCTGCGCAGCGGACGGATCGACCTGTTCATCAGCGCGTCACGCAAGCTGGGCCCGGAAATCCGCGTGCAGCCTTTGTTCACCACCACCTTCGTCGGCATCGCTCGCCAGGACCATCCGATCTTCGAGGACGACATCACGGCCGAGCGGCTGACGCGCTGGGGCCACATCGGTGTGTCGCGGCGCGGCAAGTCTTCCGGCCCGATCGATGCCGCCCTGGAGGCCCTGGGCCTGCGCCGGCACGTCGCCCTGGTCGTCTCCACGCCGTTCACCGCCTTCTTCGCGTTGCAGGATTCCGACCTGCTGCTGCCGCTGCCGGAGCATCTGGTGGGCAGTGCGCTGGCGGCAGGCCTGCGCATCCGCGCCTTCGATCTGCCCATCCCGCTGGAGACGGTGGTGTTCACCCAGGCGTGGCATCCGCGTTTTCAGAACGACCCCGCGCACCAGTGGCTGCGCCGCACGATCCGTGATCTCTGCAATGACGCTGAAGCCCTGGATTCCAGGCGCGGCAAGGCCAGGGCGTAGGATCGGATCGCGCGTTCGATCAGTGCGTCGTGTGCAATTGTGGACTCAGATAAAGTCACTTTTCTGAATGGTAGGTCCGCCCTACAGTGATGCAAAGAATCACTGCAGGAATGCATCATCGTGCGGCCAGCGACAGTATCGCCGGTGCCTTCGGGCACTCCCATTTCGGCCCGTGGCCGGCTGATCGCCGCGCTTGCGGCTGGGCTGGCGCGGCTGGATTTCACCACGCCGCGCGCGGCCTATGTCCTGCGCTCGACGCTGGCCGCGTTGCTGGCGCTGACGGTCGCCTATTCACTTGAACTGGAGATGCCGTACTCCGCGGCGACGACGGTTCTGCTCGTGCTCAACCCGCTGCAGGGGGCCGTCATCGGCAAGGGCAGTTGGCGATTGCTCGGTACGCTGGTCGGCATGGTCGCGGCCCTCGCGCTGATGGCCGCATTCGCGCAGATGCCGTGGCTGTTCGTGCTGGCCGATGGCTTGTGGCTCGGAATGTGCGTGGCGGCCATGAGCCTGCTGCGTCACTTCCGAGCCTACGGCGCGGCGGTGGCGGGTTACACGATTGGCTTGGCCACGCTGGGAGCCATGCAGCATCCCGAGCACGCGTTCGAGCAGGCCGTGGGCAGGGCGGCCACCGTGGCAATCGGCGTCATCTGCCTGGGGTTGGTGTCCGCGCTGTTCAGCCGGCGCAGCGTGCGGGGCAAGCTCGAAGCACTCGTTGGACGGCTGGCCGCCGGGACGGCAAACGCCATCGCGTCACGGCACGACACCTCGAACGAAGGCAGCGGCGCCGGCACGTCTGCACGGACTGCGCCGGAACAGCGCAGGCTCATGACCGAAATCTATGGCGTCGACGATCTGCTGGCGCTGGGCAAAGCCGAGTCGGCCGACCTGGCGCAACGCGCCGTGGCCGTACGCCATGCGATGGCATCGCTGTTCGCCGCGCTGGTCGGCGGGGCACCGCCGTTGCCGGCACACGGCGCCAGTACGCGGGCATGGCGCACCTTGCAGCCGGCACTGGAAAACGCATGGCGGACGGCGGAACAGGCCCTGGCGGGCGGCGCGCAAGGAATCGATCCGGCGATAGCGCAATTGCGCCAGGCCCGCGCGCGCCTGACCGCGGCCCTTGACGAGTCGACCCTGAATGACCCCGCGCAAGAGGCCGCATGGCTCATCGTTGGCGACCGGCTGGTCGAGCAGATCGACGACTATCTGGCCGCATTGGCTGGCATCGCCGCGCTGCATCGCCCGAGCCCGCGCGGCGCGGCACGTTCCGTACGCTTTCACCGGGACACGACGGCGGCGCTGGAGAACGGCTTGCGCGCGATGCTGGTGATGGTGTCGGCAGGCGCGCTCTGGATCGCAACCGGCTGGCCCGCCGGGGACGTCATGGTGTTGATCATTGCCCCTTATTGCGCGCTGCTGTCGCCATCGCCCAATCCCGCCGCGGGTGCCGTTCAGTTCTTGAAGGGAACCCTGTACGCCATCCCCGCGGCGTTCCTGTGCGCGTTCGGCGTGCTGCCGCATACAGAGGGGATGCCGCTGCTGTCGGTCGTGCTGGCCCTGTTCTGGCTGCCCGGCATCTATGCCACGAGCGTTCCCGCCCACACCCTGGCGGGGCTTGCCTATCTCGTTGGGTTCAATACGCTGGTGGCCGCGGACAATCCCATGCATTACGACCTTGCGCGGTTCATGAACTGGTCGTTGGCCTGGTTCGTCGGCACCGCGCTGACGCTGCTGGGATTCAGGATTTTCCTGCCGCGCGATCCGGTTCGCGACATCGAGCGGCTGCGCCGCCGCATCCGTGACGAGGCCTTGGCTCTCTTGCGTGGAGCAGCGGCCGACCGCCGCCTGTGGCAACTGCGCCAGCAGCATCGCATGGCACAGCTCGGCGCCATGCTCAAGGCCCGGCCCGCCACGATGGACCATGCGATTGGCGACGCGCTGGCAAGTTTGCACCTGGGCCGCGAACTGCTGCGGTTGCGCCAATGGCTCCGGCAGGCGCCGCCCGCATCGGCCATGCGCCCGTTGGTGGCGGCTGCGCTGGACCGGATGGCTCGCCGGGCGGACGCTCCCCTCAAGGCCGCCGGCCACGCACGCCGCGCCGCGCTCGGCCTGCGCCGAATCGTCATCGACGGCGCCCCGGGCGGCGACCGGCACCGCCTGGCCGCCGCGCTGACCGACATTGCCGCGCTGCTGGAAGCCCACGCCGGCTATTTCTCCACGCTATCCCGGGGGCCTGCCCATGCTCAGTGAAGTCGCCGTGGCCGGCATTTATCTGCCGCCATTCCTTGTCTACGCCTGCATTGCCGTACCGCTTTTCCTCGGGCTGCGTTTCCTGCTCGCGCGCACCGGCGTGCTGCGCTGGGTCTGGCATCCCGCGCTGTTCGAGTTTGCCCTTTCACTTTGCCTGGTTTCGCTGCTGATTCTGTATGTCTAGTGCCTCCTCCCTCTTGAAGCCCGCCGCGAAGGCGGCCCTGACACTGCTGGCCGTCGCCGCCGCCGTGATACTCGTCACCGCGCTCTGGCGGGCCTACGTGCTCGCCCCCTGGACCCGCGACGGCCGTGTGAGCGCGCAGATCGTGGGCATCGCCCCCGAGATAAACGGCACCGTGATCGAGGTGCCGCTGATGGATGACCAATACGTCGAGCGCGGCGACGTGCTCTATCGCATCGATCCCGAGCGTTTCGAGCTCGCCGTCGCCCAGGCCGAGGCGCAACTGGCGGCGGCCACGGCCGCGCTGAGCCAGAAGCGGGACGATGCGCAGCGCCGCAAGGGCATGGATGGCCTGGTGCCCCGCGAGGACATCCATCACGCCACTCAGGCCGTTGCCATTGCCGAAGCCGAGCAGCGCCGCGCGCGGGTCGCGCTGGACGTGGCCCGCCTGGACCTGGCGCGCACGACCTTGCGGGCTCCCGTGGATGGCTACGTGACGCACCTGCGGTTGCGCCAGGGGGACTACGCGGTCGCCGGGCATCCCAATATCGCCTTGCTCGACGCGCACAGCTTCTGGATCACGGGTTACTTCGAGGAAACCAAGCTGCACGGCATCCGTCCCGGCGCGCCCGCACAGATCCGCCTGATGGGATTCGACGACCTGATACATGGGCATGTCGCCAGCATCGGACGCGGTATCACGAACGCCAACGAACTGGCCGATGCCCAGGGCCTGCCCAGCGTCGAGCCGAGTTTCAGCTGGATACGCCTGGCCCAGCGGATTCCGGTCCGGGTCGAAATCGATCACGTGCCCGCAAGCATTGTCCTGGCCGCCGGAATGACGTGCAGCATCGGGGTCGGCCAGCCGGGACAGGACGTCGTGCCCGAAGGGCGCCTGGCCATGCTGCTGCACCGTTGGTTGTAGGCCGTCGTCATGAAATCCCCATTCTCGTCATCCTTGCGCGGCGCAGCCTCGCGCCGCGCCCGGTTGGCCGCGCTTGCCAGCGCGCTGCTGACGGCCCTGCCAGGCTGCACGACGGTCGGCCCGGACTATCGACCGCCCCAGGTCGACGTGCCGGCGCGGTGGACCGAAACCCACGGGAATTTCGCGGTGGCGGATCGTGCGCGCCTGCGGACATGGTGGCGGGCATTCGGCGATCCGATGCTCGATCGCCTGGTCGATCAGGCGTTGGCCAACAACCAGGACCTCGGCATCGCCCAGGCGCGGCTGCAACAGGCGCGCGCCGAGCGCGTCCAGATAGCCTCCAATCTCGAACCGAGCCTTTCGGCCGGAGGCACTGCGGATGCTCTGCGGTCCAGCAAGGCCCTGGACTGGCCGCCGGGGATCGGTCGATCCCGCACCTGGCGCGCGGGCTTCGATGCGAGCTGGGAGTTGGACGTGTTCGGTGGCGGCCGGCGGGCCGTGGAAGCGGCCGACGCGGGTATCGACGCCCTGTCCGATGACTTGCATGCCTTGCAGGTGAGTCTGCTGGCCGAGCTCGCGGCCGACTACGCCGAGCTGCGCACGGCGCAGGCGCGCCTGGCCATCGCCCGCGACAACATCGGCAACCTGCGCGAAGGCGAACGCCTTGCCGAGCGGGCATTGCGGGGCGGGCTGGGCACGTCGGCCGAAGTGGCCCAAGCCCGTGCCGAGCGCGAAGCCGCGCAGGCGCAGCCTCCCGTGCTGGAGGCCGCGATTGCGCGCCTGAGCCACGCCATCGGCGTGCTGGCCGGCGGATTTCCCGGCGATTGGCGCGCCGCGCTGGCCGAGTCCGCGCCTGTGCTGCCCGTGGCGCCGGCCTTGCCGCTGGCATTGCCGTCAGAGGTGATCCGCCAGCGTCCCGACCTGCAGGCCGGCGAACGGCGCCTGGCCGCGGCCACGGCGCGGATCGGGGTGGCCGAGGCCGCACGGCTGCCTCACTTCACCATCCCGTTGAGTCTCGGCACCACCGCCAGCCTGTTGCACGACCTGTTCTCCGGCGCGAGCCTGGCATGGTCGGCGGGTGTGCAGGCGGGCCAGACGCTCTACGACGGGGGCCGGGCACGCGCTGGCGTCGCCGTGGCGCAGGCCGGCGCGGCCGCGGCGCGGCTGGCCTACGAACGTGACGTGCGGCTGGCGCTGCGCGATGTGGAAGACGCCTTGACCACACTGAACAGCGAACGTCAGCGGCAAGCATCGCTGATGGCCGCGGTCGACGACAGCCAAAAGGCGCTCGATCGCGCGACCCGGCTCTATCGCGGTGGCCTGAGCGCCTATCTGCCGGTGCTCATCGCCCAGCGAGCGGCCAATCAGGCCCGTGACGCGCTGGCGCTGAGCCGGGCCGGCGAAGTGCGCGGCGCCATCGCACTCTACAAGGCGCTGGGCGCGGGCTGGCAGGACACGCCGATGGTCCGCTCCACCGGCGCTTCCGATTCATCCGGCCAGCCTGCCGTGGCGCACACGGCTGCCGGCCTGTGAGCACCTTCCCTTTGCGCCAAGGAGAGTCCCTCGACATGAGCCTCGATCCGAGTATCTTCGCCGTTCACGACATCCGCGAGTTTCCCTTCGTGGTTTTCGACCAGGCCGCGGCAAAGCCGGGCCATGCGCTTCAGTGGGAAGCGGAAATGGTGGCCCTCATGCGGCACGCCCAGCCGTTCGTCGTGGTGTACGACCAGCTCGACACCGACGAGACCCACGAAGATCGCAAGCACCGTGGCGTCTGGCTCAAGCGCAACAAGGAACCGCTGGGCCTCGTCTGCAAGGCGCTCATCAGCATCGAGCCGGACAATGAGCGGCGGGCCGGCATCCAGGCCAAGTCCGAGGGCACCGTCAAGGCCTTCGGAGCCGTTGCGACCGGCTGGCAAACGGTGCAGTACGGCAACCCGGTGGCGTGCGGCTCAAGGTCGAGACTTGCTCTGGATCGGCGGATAACCATACTTGCGTGAAAACGCGCGCGAAAAGGCGGCTGGGCTACCGAAGCCGACCATTGCCGCCACCGCCTTGACGCTGCGCCCGGACAGTAGCCTGGCGCGTCCCAACGCCAACCGCCATCCGTTCAGGTAGGCGCCGGGCGATCGGCCGACGGTCTGCTTGAAGGCTGCGATGAACTGTCCGCGCGACATGTCCGCCAGGGCCATCAAATCCGCGATCTGCCAGTTGCGCGCAGGATCGTCATGCATCGCAATGAGGCTGACATGCAGCTTGGGATGGGCAAGCCCCGCCAGCAACCCGGCATCGACCGTGCCAATCGCGATGGCCTTGCGGATGGCCAGCACCACGACGACCTCGCACAGCCGCGCCCGGATCGAACCTGCCCCGCAACGGGCCACTTTCACTTCCGCCACGATCAGCTTCGACAACTCGCGCAATGGCAAGTCGTCAGCCAGCGAGAAACACAATTCATCAGGCAAGGCGCCGACAAGCGGATTGGCATTGCCCCCGAAATCCACTTTCGTGGCCGCGCACAGGGCCGCGACGTCCGGCAGCGTGGCAGCGGAACGCGCCCGATAGAGCAAGTGGGTGGGTTCCCCCGAATGCTCGGCATCGACGATGAGGAGATTTGCCTCGTCCACGCTGTCGCAATGCGTGGCGCTCAGGGAAAAGGCATTCAGGAATGCCACGAGCCGGTCATGCTTTCGCTCGATTTTTGAACTTTCGATCATGCATATTCTCGATATGTTGATCGTAAATCTTTTATCATGATGAGCAGTGGCGCGCTAGCCGCCCACGAGGCAAACACACCATGCAAGAGGCTGTATGACGCAGAGTTCCGCCAGCAAATTCGATGCTGCCCGCGCAGGAGAATATGCGTCCCAGAGCCGGATCGCGCTCGCTGGTTATGACGCTTGCCACGAACTCTCCGCCTGCATGCTGTCGGCCGTCCTGGGCGCAGGAAAGCCCGCGCGGGTGCTGGTGATCGGCGCCGGCGGCACCGCGGGTGAAATCATCACCGCCGCGCGGCTGGAGCCAGCCTGGTCGTTTGTCGCTGTCGATCCCTCGCCGCCGATGCTGGAACTGGCGCGCGCCTATCTGGACGACGCGGGTGTCTCGGATCGGGTGCAAACCGTTCCGGGGACGGCGCAAGAGATCGATTCAACCCCCTCGTTCGATGCCGCGATCATGATCGGCGTGCTGCATCACCTGCCCGGCAATGAGGCGAAGCAGGAGATCCTGGCGCAGATTGCCGCGCGCTTGCGGCCCGGCGCCCCGTTGGTCATCGCCGGAAATTATCGGCCTTACGCTTCGCAACCCTTGCTGATGGCGGCCTGGGCCGCGCGGTGGCGAATGAACGGTGCGGCGCCGGACGAAGTCCAATCCAAGATGAACAAGATCCTGCACGGGGCGCAGCCGCCCGAGTCGGAAGAGGCGGTGATTTCCCTGCTCGGGCAATCCGGTTTCGTGACGCCTCTGCGCTTCTTTGCCAGCCTGTTCTGGGGAGCGTGGCTGGCTCGGCGTACTTCAACCGCAACGTGAACGGTCAGCGGCGTCTGGTCGCGCGATGCGGACTGCAATGGCCTCGACGAGGCCTTGCCTCCCACCCAAGTAACGAGAAGGAAAGCAGTCCATGAATGGCCAGAAAATTCTCAAGCACGCGCTGTTCAGCGCCGTCCTTTCAACCAGCCTGTCGTTGGGCGCGGTCTTGCCTGCCGGGGCAGCGACAGTCGATCCCTCGATGGTCGGCACCTGGACGTTGGTCGCTGCCGACGTGCTGCACCCCGATGGCTCGCGGGCACGCGACTACGGCGCCGCGCCCAAGGGCATGCTGGTCATCGATGCGCAGGGACACTACTCGCTGCAGATCTTCAAGGCCGAACGCCCGCGATTTGCCTCCGACGACAAAAGCGCGGCGACACCCGCCGAGTACAAGGCGGCCGTCATGGGCTCCAGCACGCACTTCGGCACCGTCAGCATCGATCCGGCCAGCGCCACGCTGGCCTTCCATATCGAAAACGCCTCCTTTCCCAACTGGGAAGGGCAGCAGCAGAAGCGGAACTACGAGCTCAAGAACGACGAGCTGAGTTATCGCGTCGTCCCGCGGCCCAATGGGGATGTGCCGATCTCTGTGTGGCGGAAAGTCCACTAGGAACGGCGAAGCCAGGAGCCGCATTCGCGATAGCCTGTGCATGGGCGGTCATGGTGTGATCGCCCCTGCCATGCGGGCAAGCCGCGCTCCTTCGCGGGCGACCCTGGCCACGTCGTGGCTGAGCGCCAGCTCCGACGCCTCCAGCGCATCGAGTGCAAACCACTGCGCGTCCAGCGCATCGTCGCCGCCAACCGGCTCGCCGCCCAGGTAACGGCACAGTACGGCCACCAGCAGAAAATGTTGGCGAAGCTCGCCAGACAGGGCGTGGTCGAAGACATCGACCGCCGTGAAAACCCGTTGCGCTTCGCCGCGGACACCCGTTTCCTCCAGCAGTTCGCGCTGCGCTGCCTGCTCGATGCTTTCGCCGAAGTCGATCTTCCCTCCCGGGAATCCCCAGCGGCCTGCGTCTGGCGGGTTGGCGCGCCTGACCAGCAGAACCTGGTGGGCGCGGATGACGACGGCAATCGCCGCGGGAACTGGACGACGCCCCGGGTTGAGCGCCCTCGGCAATCGGGCCATTGGATATTCTCTGCAGGGAACAGGGGTTGCGCGATGAACTATGGGGAATGGCGGGTATCGGATGAAGACGAACCGTCAGCCGTGCGCCGTTCGAGGGCGCGGATGACTGCGATCATGTCTTGGGTTCCCAGGCCCAGCGCTTCCGTTTCGCCGTAGAGCGCATGACAGACGTCCAATAGCGGCGATGCGATGCCCAGGTGCCGCGCGGATTCCGCAACCAGGCGGCTGTTTTTCAACACATCGGTAATGGCCGCCTGCACGGAAAAATCCTGCGTGGCGAGCTTGCCTATCTTCACGCGCGATACGTCGCTTGCCATCGGGCCGGCATTCAGCGCGTGCGCATACTGCGCCAGGGGGATGCCGTGGCGTTGAGCAAAGTGCGTCGCTTCGGCCAGTCCCGTCACCATGGTGATGAGAAACAGGTTGACCGCGAGCTTCATCGTCAAGGCGTTCGGCACGTCGCCGCAGAGCACGCTCTCCCGATACAAGGGCCGGACGAGGTCTTGCACCGTCCGCACAGGTTCCGGCCGGCCTGCCAGCATCACGACCAGCTGCCCGGTTTCCGCCGGCTTGCGGGAGCCCGATACCGGCGCCTCGACATAGTTGCCATTGTGGGCCTCGAT
Source organism: Bordetella ansorpii (assembly GCF_900078315.1). Lineage (GTDB taxonomy): Bacteria > Pseudomonadota > Gammaproteobacteria > Burkholderiales > Burkholderiaceae_B > Bordetella > Bordetella ansorpii. The sequence goes on along the minus strand of NZ_FKBS01000029.1, from coordinate 1,071,826 downwards.
CTCCGCGGCCAGCGACCGCGAGTACTCGGCGGAGGTCGTGCTCATGTTGACGATCAGGTGTCCTCTGACCAGATCCGCAAACTTGGGCGTGCCTCTGCCCAGAACATCGTCTATTGCTCCTTCGTTGGCCAGCATGAGCAGAATGGTCTCGCACTGGGAGGCCAACGCTTCAGGGCTGTCGGCAACGCTGGCCCCCGCTTCGCGCAGCGTGTCGTACTGCGTGCTCGATCGGCTCCACACCATCAAGGGTATTCCGCCATGCGCCAGATTGAGCGCCATGGGAGTCCCCATCACGCCCAAACCGATGAATCCGACATTCGTATGCATCTCGCGGCTCCAGGAAAAGTGGAATCAGACCGATCCGGATCAACCAGGCATGGCGGCTCATGGGCAGCCCGCTGATTGATTGCAGTTGCAACCGTCAGGGATGCAATTCTAAGTCCGATACAATTGCAAATGCAATAGAAAATAGGGAAGGAACTTGCCATGACGAAGGGCGGAACGGATCTCTGGTTCTCGTTTGTGCGTGCCCATCGTTTGATGATCCGCGAGGTGGAGCGTCGTCTGGCGGCAGCCGGGTTGCCCGCCTACGCCTGGTACGACGTGCTTTGGGGCCTGGAAAGCGGGCCGGACGGAACGCGGCGCATGCACGAGCTCGCCGACGCCCTGGCGATAGAACGCTACAACCTCACGCGTCTGGTCGATCGCCTGGAACACGAGGGGCTGGTCACGCGTGCGCGCTCGGCCGAGGACGGCCGTGCCGCGTATGCGACGATCACGAAAGAAGGGCGCGCGCTACGCAGGAAAATGTGGAAAGTCTACGAAGGCACGGTTGCAGAGGTCTTTCTGAGCCAGTTCAGCGCCGATGAGCAAGAGAGGGCTTCCGAGGCGCTGGACCGGGCCGCCGCGGCGGCGCGTGCCCAGTAAGTGACGCGCCCCATAGGGGCGTGACCGGATTTCAGGCCAGTGCATATCGCTTCAAGGCTTCCCCTGCCCGCCGCGTGGGCAGGCGGCCCTCATCGCAGAGCGCCTTGATGGCGGCAGCCACCATCCACTGAACGCCACGAAGGCCGCTCGCTGCCTGGTGGGAGTCCGCCCCCAGGGCAATGAAACGGGCCGGGACGAAGCCGCCGATCTGCTGGGCTATGTGTTGTCCATATCCCGTGACGGCCAGTGCAGGCAGTGGCTCCGGTCCAAGGCAATGCTGGAGATGAGACGTCTTTTTCGCCGAGAGGGGATGAAGCATGTTCCAACGCTGGACTTCGTAAGCTTCCCGGGCCAGGCGGGTATAGCTCGGGCAGCTCCAGACCTCACAGGCTACGCCCCAGTCTTCTTGCAGCAGATCCGCGGCCTGGATCACTTGTCCCAGGGCCTTGCCGGCGCCCAGCAATCGGATGGCGGGGGCATCGGGTCCGGATGCTGCCGTGATCCGATACATTCCCTTGTAGGCATCATGCACATCGGCTTGCGATGGCCGGGGGAGGTTGCCGCCGTCATCGTGCAGGGTCAAATAAAAGAACCCCGGCTTGTTGTCCACGTACAGCGCTTGCAGGGCCGCGCGCAGAATGGCGAGCGCTTCCTGGCCCGATGCGGGGTCGTAGGGAATGCCGTTCAGGCCGCTGGCCAGCCAGAGGGGAACGGCCGGCTGGACGCTCTTCGGCCACTGTGACGCAGTGGTCTCGGCATCGTTGCACAGGATGCCGCGATCGGCCGTTTCGTACATCGCCGCACGCAGTCCGGCGACGGACTCGCATCGCAGCAGGTACAGCAAAGGAACCTCGAAACGGCCTGGCCCCTCTCGAAACCAGAGAGGCCAGGCGCTGATGTTGCGCGGTGCGATGGCGAGGTCGCCAGCCGAAGAGGCTTCTGCCGTCGGTGCTCCTGGAGAGGCCTTCACCAACCAGACGTTGCCGGTGGGGGCTTCGTCTTGAGCCAGGCGCCGGGCGATGGCTTGGACGGCGGTGTAAGGGGTGGCGCCGCGGCACGCCCGTTCGAGATCTTCCACTGCGAGTTTTTCAAGGCAGGCAGCGGCCGCCCGCCGCGTCTGCGGTGTGGGCGCGGGCGGACGCAGGCGTTCCCAATTCATGATCGACCTCTGCGGTTGGACTGATTGCACGACCTGGCTTCGTGCCTTACGATTGCATATGCAATGATTGCAATTGCAATTCAATTCGTCAACGGGGATGACTATGACGCAAGGCCGCGATCTCGCCTTTTATACGGCGGACACGCCCAATGGGCAGAAAGTCAGCATCTTTCTCAAGGAGGCCGGACTGGCCTATGAGCAGTTCGACCTCGATCTCGACAGGGGCGACCAGCATCGGCCGGATTTCCTGAAGATCAACCCGAACGGCAAGATTCCAGCCATTGTGGATCGGGAGGCCGGCGTGACCGTCTTCGAGTCCGGCGCCATTCTTTCCTATCTTTCGTCGAAGACCGGGTGTCTGCTGCCCGCGACGCAAGCCGAGAACACTGCCGTACAGCAATGGCTGCATTTCCAGATTGGCGGCATCGGCCCGATGCTCGGGCAGCTATGGTGGTTTCTGCACGCCTCGAAAACGGGGAATGCCGAGGCGATACAGCGATATCGGAACCAGTCGCTTCGTCTCTACCAGGTGGTGGATACCCGCCTGGGCGATTCCGCCTTCATCGCCTCGGATCACTACAGCATCGCCGATATTGCCGCGTTCACCTGGCTGAGGACCTGGGGCGAGTTGAACCTGGACATCACGCCCTACTCGCATGTGCGGCGCTGGCTCGATGTGATCGCCGCACGGCCGGCGGTGCATGCCGGGCTGCTGGCAAACCAGCCGGCCTGCAGGGCCGCCGCTGGCCGTTCAGCTTCCGGGGAGGATTGAGACCGTGGCGTGGCTGTATCTGCTCATTGCCGCGGCCCTGGAGATCGTGATGGGCCTTTGCCTCAAGTTGAATGCGGGGTGGACTCGGCCGGGGCCGAGCCTCGGCGCCGTGATCGCCGGGTTGGGCAGTATCTATCTGCTGGCTTTGGCGTTGCGGTCATTGCCTGTCGGGACGGCTTACGCCATCTGGACCGGCATCGGCACGGTCGGGCTGGTTCTGGTGGGGGTGTTCGTATTTCGAGACGAGATGAGCTGGCTGCAGGCCTTCTTCCTCGGCCTGACATTCATCGGCGTCATCGGATTGCGCTTCTGCGCAGCGGCGGCATGACACCGCAGGCAGGCGTACGTTTCGGTTCGCACCCGGCTGTGCGAGGCTCCTTTTAGTGTGAACAGGCCCTAGGCCGCCGAAGCGGGTTGCGCTTCCGCCCGCTCGTTGTCCACCGCGCCCTGCACCATTTCTTCGGTCACCCGCAGCTCCACCCCCACCGGCGTCATCTGCGCGGCCGAGGCGAACGGCGCCACGGGGGTAGGCGGTGCATACTTGCTGCGCTGGCGGATGAAGGACGCCAGCAGGGCCACGTTGAGCATCGCGAACGACAGGAACAGGCCGCTGGCGCCCACCTGGTCCATCAGCCACGAGATGGCCAGCGGGCTGGCCGCCGAGCCGATGGAGTTGATCAGCAGCAGGCCCTGGATCATGCGCACCAGTTCGTCCGCCGGGGCGCGGTCGGCGGCGTGACTGACCGCCACCGGATAGACCGCGAAGATGCCGCCGCCCAGCAGGAACAGCAGCACCAGCAGCAGGGTGGGCGAGGGCGGCAGCGCGACGATGGCCAGCGACAGCGCCAGGCAGAAGGCCGCCAGGGCGATCAGCACGGTGCGGCGGTCGCGGCGGTCGGACCAGCGGCCCACCGGATACTGCAGCACCATGGCGCCCAGGATGGTGGCGGCCATCATCTGGCCGATCTGCTCGACGCTCATGCCGATGCGTTGCAGGTACAGGGGCAGCAGGGTGTAGACGGCCGCGATGGCGATGCCCGAGCCGAAGCAGCCGGCCACGCCGGTGGGCGAGGTGCGCAGCAGCATGCGCGGCGACAGCGGCTCGATGCGCTCGACCAGCGGCGACACGCGCGGGATGATGACCATGGGCATGACCGACAGCGAGGCCAGCATGCCGGCGACCATGAAGGGGGCGGCGTCGCCCCAGCCGTCGATGGTGCCCAGCTTCAACTGGCCCAGCATGCCCGAGCCGTACAGCACGATCATGTAGACCGCCAGCAGGCGGCCGCGCAGTTTCTGGTCACCCGCCAGCAGCAGCCAGCTTTCCACCACCAGGAACACGCCCACGATGGCCCAGCCGCAGATCAGGCGCAGGATGAACCAGGCCGTGGGGTCCAGGTACAGGCCCTGCAACAGCACGGTGACGGCGATCAGCGAGGCGAAGCTGCTGTAGGCGCGGATATGGCCGATGCGCACGATCAGGCGGTCGTTGAAGACGGCGCCCAGCGACAGCCCGATGAAGTACGAGGCGGACACCATGCCGATGACGGTGGCCGAGACGCCCGCGGCGTCCAGCCGCAGGGTGGTCAACGAGGAGATGAACCCGTTGCCGATACAGACGATGAACAGCCCGAGCAAGGGCCCGAGCACCAGGGCAAGCAACTGCCGTGACATAGCGTTCCAGAAGCGAGGAATGGCCGCGGAAAAGGCTCCGCGCGCCGGATGGTTCCCCCTGGCAACGCCCGCATCGGATTCTTGGTGCCGGTGCTGGAAAATTGCGCCGCGAATTTTACTCTCAAGAGGCGCTCGGGAAGGAGCGGCATGAGTGCGGCTGTTGCGGCGATGCCGCAGTAACGGATCGGGCCACGCGTGGTGGCCCGGTCGGTAGGCAAAGCGGGCCGGCGCGATGGCCGGTCTGGCTTCGCAGCGGGGGGATTACGCCTCGGGGGCGGCTTCCTGGGCGGCGGCCGGCTGGATCTGGTTGATCAGGGCGGGCCAGGTATTGATCGACAGCAGGTGGCAGTAGACCAGCGGCAGCCAGCCGTTGGCGCGCCAGCGCAGGAAGGTCTCGTCCGGCAGCTTGTTGAACTTGGCTTCGTCGATGACCTTGAAGCCCGACATGGCCAGGCGCTCGCCGCCGGGCAGGGTGATGTCGGCGCGGTTCTCGATCAGCAGGTCGGCTTCGGCCAGCGCGCGGGCGAATTCCAGCGTATAGGCGTGCTGGTTCTGGTAGTCGCGGCAGAACTCCAGGGCGCTGCGCGCCATGGCGGTGGGCTCGCCGGCGTCGTCGAAGAACGGGTTGTCACGGCCTTCGACCACCGAGGCGGCCTTCTCGTCCACGCACAGCGTGAACTGGCTGCGGTCTTCGTTCTCCATGAAGATGAAGGGATAGCGGCGGACGTAGGCCGGGATGTAGGTGCCGGCGCGCCATTGGCCTTCGGCATCGACGAACAGGTTTTCCTGGCCGCGCACGCCCAGCACGGCCACGGGCGTGGGCTGGTCGCCGTCGGTGAAGACGATGGGGAAGTGGCGGCACGCCGTCGGCAGTTCGGTGGCCACCAGCGGCACCGCGTTGGTCTTGGCGGCGTAGGCGAAGCCCGTATTGCCGGCCAGCGACAGGTTGGCGTGCACGCCGGCAGCCAGAGGACGGGGTTGCTCGTAGAACAGCGGAAGCGAAGTCGAAGTCATTTCTGGGTATCAGAGAGAGCGTTGGGCATCGGTCTGGCTGCTTTCGTCGTCGGACGATTGCGAGCCATTGCCGGCCGGTTGTTGCGACGATCCCGTCGGCGCCTGCAATACCGAATCGTTGCCCGCGGGCACATTCAGCATGTTGACGTCGCCGGCGGGCAGTTGCCACTGGGTGGTGTCGGCGAAAGCCACCGTCAGAACCTGCGGATCGAGATAGGCGCCGAGCGCATCAGGACCATAGGCATCAGGTGTCACCGTACCACGGAACAGCGAATCGGCCGTGGGCTTGGACGGCGCGATCCAGCGCGGCGCCGTCACGGCGGCCACGCGGTTGACGATGTCGGTCGGGCCCCAGACGGCGCCGTTCATGAAGAACGGCGATCCGGCCAGCGAGCTGGTGACCAACGACGCGGCGAAGGCGCCGGTCTTGGTGGCCAGCGTGCCGTAGACCTGGGCCGAGCCGGCGGAGGGCACGGCCAGGACGGCGACGTCGAGCTTGTGGCTCGGGTCGGCGTCGTTCAAGCCGATGGCCAGGTTGCCGGTGGCGCCCAGGGCGACGTTCAGCGTGGCTTGCGGTCCGATGATGCCGGTGGCCGTGAGGTCGCCGTTGGTGCGGATGACGGCGCTGTCGCCCTGGATGCGCGCGACGGCGCCCAGGTTGATCGCGCCCTGGTCCACCAGCAATTGGGCCGGCAGCAGCAGGGTGGCGCCGCCGGTCTGCGAGAAACCGGTGGCGGCATGCACGGTGGCGTTCTGGGTGAAGGTCACGGTGCCGGCGTCGTCGGTGTTGACGATGCGGATGGCGCCGTTCTCGGCACTGACATCGCCGCCGAAGGCCAGGCTGCCGCCGGCCAGATCGAGGCTGTCGGTGGCGGTCAGCTTGCCCTGGTAGGTGGCCGACTGGGCCTGCAACTGCTGGACGCGGTAGGCGCTGACGTCGCCGTTGAACACGATGGTGTTCACGGCCTGCAGGGTCAGCACGCCCAGGCCGGTGGCGTTGCCGGCGACGCGGATGTCGCCGTTGGCGCTCAGCGACAGGTTGTTGCCCGCGCCGTCGAGGGTGCTGCCGAACACGATAGAACCGTTGCTGCTGGCCAGGTCGCGCGCACCCGTCAGGGCCACGGCGCCGGAGTAGGCCTGGTTGCCGGTGGTGGCGACCGAACCGGCGTCCATGGCGGTGGCGCCATCGACGGTCAGGTCGCGCAGCGCGGCGACCGCGCCCAGGTTGCCGCGCACGTCGGCGTTGCCGGCGATGCGCAGGCCTTGCTGGCCGGCCTGCGTGGCGTCGGCGCCGGACAGCAGCGTGACGGTGGCGCCGGTCAGCACCGTGTCGGCACCCAACACGGCACGTTCGCCGTAGGTCTGGTTGCCGGTGGTGTCGACCGAGCCGCCGTTGATCTGCAGCGTGCCCGCTTCGCTGGTCGCGACCGACGCGGCGCGGACGGCGCCGTCGAAGCGCGTGTCGCCGCTGGCGTCGATGACCAGCGCGCCCAGGCGGTTGGCGGTGCCGATGGTGTCGGCGAAGGCGATGTCGCCGCCGGCCTGGACGGAGAAGTCCGCCGTGCCGTCTACCGGGCCCTCGAAGCCGATGTCGCCGTTCGCGCTGGCCAGGGCTTGCGCCGCCGTCAGGGTGACCGCGCCCAGGTAGGACTGGTCGCCCGTGGTGGCCAGGCTGCCGCCGTTGAACGTGGTGGCTCCGCTGACGGTCAGGCTGGACAGCGGGGCTGTGGTGCCGAAGGCGCCGGCCAGGACGGCGTCGCCGTCGATGACCAGGGCGTGTGTGCCGTCGCCACCGTTCAGCAGGGCGACCTGCGTGCCGGTCAGGGTGGTGTCCGCGCCCAGCAGCACTTGGCCGTCGTACTGTTGCGTGCCGGTGGTGTGGACCATGCCGCCGTCGATCAGCGTGGCGCCATTGCCGAGCGTGGCCACCGATGCCGCGTAGACCGCGCCGCCGACGCGCGTCGTGCCCGACGTGTCGACCGTCAGGTTGCCCAGGGCCGCGCCTTGCGCGCCGACGGCTGCCGTGAATTCGACGTCGCCGTCCTGCGTGGCGATGCCGAGGTCATGGCTGCCACCCAGCGTGTCCGCGAAGACGATGTGGCCGCCTTGCGTGGCGAGCTGCTGCGCGCCGGCCAGGGTGACGGTGCCGTTGTACGACTGGTCGCCGGTGGTGGCGATGCTGCCCTGGTTCAGCGTGGCGTCGCCGTTGATCGTCAGGCTGGCCAGTGCGGTGGTGGCGCCGAAGGCGCCGCCCAGCATGGTGTTGCCGTTGATCGTCAGCGCGTGGCCGCCGTCGGCGCCGGCCGTCAGGCTGACGCCGCTGCCGGTCAGGACGGTGTCCTGGCCCAGCGTGACATGGCCTGCGTACCACTGGCCGGCGGTGGTCAGGATGCTGCCGCCGTCGATGGCAACGCTGCCCGAGCCGGTCTTGGACAACATGGCTGCCTGCACCGCCGCCGAGAAGGTGGTGGCGCCGGTGGTGTCGATGGTCAGGTTGCCGATGGCTTCGGCCGCGCCGATGGCGCCGTCGAACGAGACGTCGCCGCCGTTGGCCGCGATGGCCAGCGCGTGACCGCCTTCCAGCGTGCCGCCCAGGTGGACATCGCCGCCTTGGGTGGCCAGCGAGACATCCTGGCCCAGCGTGACCGCGCCGTCATAGGACTGGTCGCCGGTGGTGGCGATGCGGCCGGTATCGATGGCGGTGGCGCCGGTGACATCCAGGGAGGCCAGCGCGCGGTTGGCGCCCAGATTGCCGCCGAGGGTCGCGTCGCCGTCGATGGTCAGCGATTGCGCACCGGCCGTTGCGGCGTCCGCGCCCTGGGACAGGTTCACGGACGACCCCTTGAGCGTGGTGTTCGCGCCCAGGACGGCCAGTTCGCCGTAGGTCTGCGTGCCGGTGGTGTCGACGCGGCTGCCGTTGATGGCCAGCGTGCCGCCGACGTTGGTATCGACCGACGCGGCGTAGACCGCGCCGCCCAGGGTGGTGGCGCCGGTGCTGTTGATGGCCAGCGCGCCCAGGCGGCCGGTGGTGGCGTTGCCCACGGCCTGGGCGAAGGTGACGTCGGCGGCGCCGGCATTGACCGTCAGGCCACTGCCGGTGTTTGCGGCGCTGGTCACGGTGCCGCCGAACCCGACATCGCTGTCGGTGGTGCCGATCAGCAGCGCCTGGCCCAGCGTGACGTTGCCCTGGTAGGACTGGGCACCGGTCGTCTGGATGGCGCCCGTGTTCAGGGCAGCCGTGCCGGTGATGGTCAGCGCGGCCAGGGCGGCGTTGCTGCCCACGGTGCCGCCGATGTGGGCGTTGCCGTCGATGGTCAGCGATTGCTGGCCGGCTGCCACGCCATCGACACCTTGCGCCAGCGTGACGGTGGAACCCTTCAGGGCGGTGTCGGCGCCCAGCACCGCGCGTTCGCCATACGACTGCGTACCCGTGGTATCGATGCGTGCGCCGTTGAGGAACAGCGTGCCCGGCGCATCGGTGGTCACCGAGGCAGCATAGACGGCTTGGTCGAAAGTGGTGGCGCCGCTGCTGTTGACCACGACCGCGCCCAGGCGGCCGCTGCCGGCGTCGCCCAATGCTTGCGAGAACTGTGCATCGGCGCTGCCGGACGAAACCGTCAGGCCATGGCCGCCGTTGGCGGCGCTGATGACGGTGCCCGAGAAGGTCACTGCGCTGTCCACGGTGCTGGCCGACAGGTCGTCGGTCAGCGTGACATTGCCTTCGTAATGCTGCGCGCCGGTGGTGGCGATGGTGCCCGCGCCCAACGTGGCGGTGCCGGTGATGGTCAGCGAGGCCAGGGCGGTATTGGCGCCCACGGCGCCGTTGACCACGCCGTCGCCGGTGATGGTCAGCGCATGCGCGCCGTCCGCGCCGGCCAGCGTGACCGTCGTGCCCGTGAGCTGCGTATCCGCGCCCAGCACGGCCCGTTCACCGTAGGACTGGGTTCCGGTGGTGTCGACCAGGCCGCCGTTGATGGCCAGGGTGCCCGGCGCGTCGGTGGTGACCGATGCCGCGCGGACTTCGCCATCGAAGGTGGTCAGGCCGGCGGTGTTGACCGTCAGGTGACCCAGGCGGGTGGGCAGGGGATCGATCGAGCGGGTATAGATGATGGCGCTGTTGCCGACCTCGTTGAAGGTCACGTCGCCGGCTTCGGTGGAGGTGACGGTCAGGTCGTACTCGCCGCCCAGCTTGGCGGCGAAGGTGACGTTGCCGGTCGTGGTGCTCAGCGTGTGGTCGTCTTCCAGGGTGACGTCGCCGCCGTAGACCTGGTCGCCGGTGGTCTTGATGGTGCCGCCGCTCAGGCGCGCGTCATCGTTCAGGGCCAGCGAGGCGAGCGCCGCGTTCGCGCCGATGGCGCCGCCAATGAAGGCGTAGCCGTTGACGGTCAGCGACTGGGCGCCCGCCGTGGCCGCGTCGGCGCCCTGGCTCAGCCTGACCGAGTTGCCGGTCAGCGTGGTGTCGGCGCCCAGCACGGCGCGTTCGCCGTACGACTGGCCGAGGGTCGTGTCGACCAGGCCGCCGTCGATGGCCAGCGTGCCGACGGCATCGGTGGTGACCGATTGCGCGTAGACCGCGCCGCCGAAGCGGGTGAGTCCGGCGGCGTTGATGGTCACGTCGCCCAGGCGGTCCACGCCGTTGCCGCCGATGCCGCTGGCGAAGCTGACGTTGCGGGTACCGGCGTTCACTGTCAGGCCGAAGGTGCCGCCCTTGACCGCGTCGGAGAACGACACGTTGCCGCCGCTGGTCAGCGTCAACGAATGGCCCAGCGTGACTTCGCCCTGGTAGGACTGCGTGCCGGTGGTGTCGATCGAGGCGGTGTCCAGCGTGGCGTCGCCGGTGATGGTCAGCGAGGCCAGGGCGCGGCCCGCGCCGATGGCGCCTTCGATCACCGCGTTGCCATCGATGGTCAGCGACTGCCCGCCCTGCGTGGTGGCATCGGCGCCGGCCGCCAGGGTCACTTCGGATCCCCTCAGCACGGTGCCGGCGCCCAGCACGGCCAGTTGTCCGTAGCGCTGCGTGCCCGTCGTGTCGACCACGGGGCCGTTCAGGGCCAGCGTGCCGGTGCTGCCGGTATCCACGCTGGCGGCGTACACCTGCCCGTTGAAGGCGATGGCGCCACCGGTGCTGATGTCCAGGTCGCCCACGCGGTTGGGGCCGGACGTCCCCAGTCCGTTGACGAACGTGACATTGCCCGAGGTGCTGCCGATCGTCAGGCCATGACCCTGATCGATGTCGCCCATGATGGCCTGGTCGAAACGGATGTCGCCCGTGGTGCTGGTGAGCGCCACCGTGTTCGACAGGCTGGCGGTGCCCTCGTACGTCTGAGCGCCCGTGGTGGTGATGTCGGCGCCCAGGTTGGAGCCGCCCGTGACGGTCAAGGCTTTCAGGGCCACGTTGCCGCCCAGCGCGCCCTGGATCAGCGCGACGCCGTCTACGGTCAGCGATTGCTGGCCAGTGGCCGTGCCATCCACGCCGCCGATCAGGTCGACGACGTCGGACGTGAACGTGGTGTCCGCGCCCAGCGTCACGTGCCCGTAGTAGCTCTGCCGGTCGGTGGTGTCGATCAGGCCGCCATTGATGGTCGTGTTGCCGGACGCGCTGGTGGACAGCGACGTGCCGTACACGCTGCCGTTGATCGTGGTGGCAGCGCTGCTGGAGAGCAGGATCGCGCCCAGGCGCGCATCGCTGCTGCCCAGATCCTTGGCCAGCAGGATGTCGCCGGCGTCGGCCAGGATGCGCAGGCCGTACGCGGTGTCGGCGTCACCGATGACCTTGCCCGACAGGGTGATGCCGTCGCGATAGGACGACATTTCCAGCGAGCTGGCCAGCGTGATGTCGCCCTGGTAATCCTGGGCGCCAACGGTCCGGATGGTGCCCGCGTCCAGGGTCGCGTCACCGGTGATGGTCAGCGACTCCAACGCGAAGCGGGATCCCACCGCGCCGCCGATCGCGGCGTCGCCGGAAATCAGCAGGGTTCGGTAGGCATTCGAAGACGAGTCCACGCCCGCGCTCAGGGTCACGGCCGTGCCCGTGAGTTCGGTGTTCGCGCCCAGCACGGCCCGTTCACCGTAGGACTGGGTTCCGGTGGTGTCGACCAGGCCGCCGTTGATGGCCAGGGTGCCCGGCGCGTCGGTGGTGACCGATGCCGCGCGGACTTCGCCATCGAAGGTGGTCAGGCCGGCGGTGTTGACCGTCAGGTGACCCAGGCGGGTGGGCAGGGGATCGATCGAGCGGGTATAGATGATGGCGCTGTTGCCGACCTCGTTGAAGGTCACGTCGCCGGCTTCGGTGGAGGTGACGGTCAGGTCGTACTCGCCGCCCAGCTTGGCGGCGAAGGTGACGTTGCCCGTCGTGGTGCTCAGCGTGTGCTCGTCTTCCAGGGTGACGTCGCCGCCGTAGACTTGGTCGCCGGTGGTCTTGATGGTGCCGCCGCTCAGGCGCGCGTCATCGTTCAGGGCCAGCGAGGCGAGCGCCGCGTTCGCGCCGATGGCGCCGCCAATGAAGGCGTAGCCGTTGACGGTCAGCGACTGGGCGCCCGCCGTGGCCGCGTCGGCGCCCTGGCTCAGCCTGACCGAGTTGCCGGTCAGCGTGGTGTCGGCGCCCAGCACGGCGCGTTCGCCGTACGACTGGCCGAGGGTCGTGTCGACCAGGCCGCCGTCGATGGCCAGCGTGCCGACGGCATCGGTGGTGACCGATTGCGCGTAGGCCGCGCCCTTGAAGGTGGTCTTGCCACCGGTGTTGACCGTCAGGTCGCCGATGCGGCCGGTACTGGGGGCAACGGACGCCACGAACGTCGGCAGCACTTCGGCGCTGCCGATCTGGCCGAAGGTGACGTTGCCGTTGCCGGTGGAGGTGACCGTCAGGTCGTAGGGGCCGCCCACCTTGCCGTCGAACGTGACGTTGCCGTTCTGCGTGGTCAGCGCCTGGTCGCCATTCAGCGTGACGCTGCCCTTGTAGTGCTGCGCACCGGTGGTGGCGATGGTGGCGCCTCGCAGCAGCGCCGCGCCGTCGATGGTCAGGCTGCTCAGCTTGGTGCCGGCGCCGATGGCGCCGCCGATCGTGGTGTCGCCCACGATGGTCAGGTCCTGGTTGAAGTCGTGGCTGTCGACGCCGCCGTCCAGCGTCACGTAGCTGCCGCTCAACACGGTGCCCGAGTACAGGATGACCTTGCCGTTGTAGTACTGCGTGTCCGTGGTGGTGACGCCGCCGCCGCCGATCAGCGTGATCGTGCCGGTGCCGATGCTGCTGAACGAACCGACGTCGATTGCGCCCTTGAAGAGCGAGTCGTTCGTGGTGTCGAGCGTCAGCGCGTGGGCGCCGGTGACACCGGTTTCGAAATCGATCGTGCCGGCGCCGGTGGAGATCATCACGTCGCCGCCCAGGGTCGCGCTGCCCCACAGCGTGAAAGAGCCGTCCTGGGTGGTGTAAGTGCCGTCCAGCGTGACGTTGCCGTTATAGCCCTGGCCATTGCGGGTCGTCACGTTGGCCAGCGAGATATCGCCGCCGACGACGTCCAGTCCGCTCAGGCCGACGACATCGCCGTTCAGCGTCACGCTGCCCGTACCGGCCAGCAGTTGCGTATATGCATTGCCGCCGGTGACCGTGCCGTCGATCTCGATGTCGCCGTTCTGGGCTGCCACGCTCAGCACGTGGTAGTAACCGGTCAATGCCAGGTCGCCCTGGATGTCGACGCCGCCCGCGGTCAGGCTGCCGTTGAGCGTCACGTCGCCCACATAGACCTGATTGCCCGAGGTATCCACAGAGCCGAGCGTGATGTTCTGGCCGGTGAAGGTGACGCTGGTGGCGTCGGTCTCGGCGATGTCGGCGGCGGCCGTGAGGTCGCCATCCGTGGCGGTCAGCGAGATGTGGCCGCCCTGGCCGAACAGCGGGTCGGTGACGTCCCGCGTCTTGCCGGCCTTCAGCGCGCCACTGACTGTCAGCTCGTCGGCGGCCACCACGTACACGTCGCCGTTGGCGGTGGTCGCACGGTTCAGCGTCAGTGCGCCCAGGCCCTCCAGGTAGATGCCACCCGTGCCGAGCACGTTGGCGCTGACCTGGGTCGCACCGGTGGTGAAGTAGGCGTCGGCGGCGCCGATGGCGCCCCAACTGGTCAGTTGCAGCGTGGCGGCGGTGATGCCGGCGCCGTGGGCCGTGTCGAGCAGGCTGCCCTGCGCGGCGTTCAGGACGACCGTGCCGGTCGCGCCGCTGTCGATGCTGCCGACGGCGATGTCGCCGTTCTGCGCCGTGACCGTGATCGTCCTGCCCGCGCCGGTGCTGGACACCGACCGGGCGTCGACGCCGCCCGTGGCGGTCAGCGTGACGTCCGCCGCGCTCTGGACGTCCGTGGCGGTCAGGTTGCCGTCGGCGTGAACGTCGAGGGCGCCTTGCCAGTCGGCCGTCGCGTCGAGATCGCCGGTGTTGGACACCGACAGCTTGCCCGTGCCAGTGCCGGTCTGGGTGGCGTCCAGGCTGGCCACCTGGGTGTCCAGCGTGGTGTCGCCACCCGCGGTGCCGCTGTTGAACGACAGCGAACCGGCCTTGACCGACAGCGCGCGCGGCTCGGCGCCCGCGGCGACCACATCGGCCGTGCCGGTCAGCGTCACCGCGCCGGCAGCCTCGATGCCCGTGGCCGCCAGCGTCAGCGTGCCGCCGGAAACCAGCGACAGGTTGTTCTGGCCGGTCTGCAGGTTGGTGGCATCCAGGTCGCCGCGGCTACGGACGTAGGCCGAGCTGTCGGCGCCGGTCTGGGTCAGGTGATCCAGCGACAGGGCGTTGGTGTTGATGTTGTACAGCGCGATCACGCCGTTCTCGCCGGCCGAACTGATGTTGCCCAGCACCGAGACATTGATGTTCAGTTCGCTGGCGGTCGAGCCGATGCTGCCGCCAGCCGAGGCGTTCAGGGTGCGCGCGCGGATGGTGCTGTCGTAGGGCCGCAGCGCGGAGATGTCACCGCCGGCCTGCAGCGTGACGTCGCCTTGCAAAACGCCGTCGATGTAATTGACGATCAGGTCGCCGTCGGTGGCGATGGAGATGTCGTTGCCCGCCGTATTGGTCGTCACGCCCACGTCGTAGGCGATCGTGTCGCCCGCGGTGGTGATGCCGATGGGACCGCGGTAGGCCTGTATCGAGGTCAGCGTGATGCCGCTGGCATTGTCGTCGTCGATGTAGATGGCGCCGTCGCCGGTCACGGAGGCCGACAGGTTGCCCGTGGTGGTCTGCACCGTGTCGCGGCCGCCGGCGACCGTGCCGCCGATGCCGGCGCCGGATCCCAGCACGACCGCATTGCCGACGATGCGCGTGTCGGCGTTGCCGTCGTCGACGATGGTGCCGCCGGCCTGGCTGTACTGGAGCGTGACCATGCCGCTGCCGGCGTCGATGTTGCCGACGGTCAGGCGCTTGTTCGCCGTGCTGGCGTTGCCCACGACGGAGATGTCGCCGTTGCTCGCGATGGCGTTGGCGATCTGCAGGTTGCCCTGTGCGATGACGTCGATCGCGCGGCCCGACACGTACGCGAACACCGTGTCGCTGGTGTCCGACTTCAGGTACAGCGTGCCGGATTGGCTGCGGGCGTCCACGTGCTGCCCGCCCAGCGTCAGGCGGGCCGCGCTGTGGCCGATGTCGCCCGTGGCGGCCACGGTAACGGTGTTGGCGCGGATCGTGGCGTCGCTGCCGTCGACGTAGATGTTGCCGTTGCCCGCGGTCATCGAGATGCGGCCATGTTCGGCGCCGGCGGTGACGTTGCCGGTGACGATGTAGCCGCCCACGCTGACGGTGATGTCGTTGCCCGCCGCGTCGGTGAGCGACTGCGCGCTGGCCAGCACCAGATTGCCGGTCGAGGTGATGACCGTGGCGCCGTTGTTCACCGAGGTCGTCAGCCTGCCGAGCAGGTCGCCCTGGTTGGCCAGGTACAGCGAGCCGTCGCCGGTCACCGTGGCCGTCACCTGCTTGTTGCCGCCCTGGATCAGCAGCGCGGCGTCGCGCGTGCCGATGCCGTCGGACGCGGTCAGCGTGATGCTGCCGCCGCCGCTGCCGCCGATCGCGGCGGGATTGGCATTGCCCTGGATGCTGCCGGCGTCGGCCAGCAGCGTCAGGGCATTGTTGGCGCCGTACTGCAACTGGCCCACCAGGATGTCGCCGCTGGTGGTCCAGACCGACAGGCCGCCGCCCGCCTTGACGTTTTCCAGGTCGAGGGTGCCGTTCTGCTTCAGCCAGATGCTGCCGCCCGCGGTCGCGGTGATGCTGCCCACCTGGGTGTAGAGCGGGCGCAAGCCGTCGCCGATGCCATACAACGCCGATTCCCCCGCATCCAGGACCAGCTTGCCCGCCGTGATCAGCGAGCCGGTGCCGGCGGCGCCGATGCCGCCCGCGCCGTCGGCCGTGTCCGGGGCCGCGCCCGCGGTCAGCGAGACGGTCCCCGTGTTGCCGACATTGACCTGGTCCACGCGGATGCCGCCATTGGCCACCAGCGCGAAGTTCAGGCCGGTGGTGTCGGTGAGCGTGGTCAACGTGACGGTGCCGAGATTGTCCGTGCCGTCCAGGACGATGTGATCGCCGGTGATGCTCAGCGTGCCGTTGCTGCCGTTGCCTGTCGGCGTGCTGGTGCGGTCGATGACCAGGTCGGTCAAGTCGGCCACGCTGTCGAGGTAGAAGCTGCCCGGCGTGCGCACGGTCAGCGAGGCCGTGTCGACGTTCAGGCGGTTGCCGCTGTTGCCGATGCTGCGGAACGAGTCGTAGCCCGCCTGCAGGCTGACGCTCTGGCCCTTGACCAGATTGGACGTGCCGGCGGCATTGATGTCGCCGCGTTCGGACGACAGGGCGACCGCGCCGCCTGCCGTCACGTTACCCACCGTCAGGTTGGCCTGGACGTTGCCAATGTCCGCCTTCAGAGTGACGTTGCCGTCGGCGGTGACGTTGGTCGCATTCAGGCCGTACTGTTCCTGCAGCGCGATGCTGCCGTCCGCGCCGTTGGCGGCCACGGCCGTCAGCGTCACCGTGGTGGTGCCGCCGCCGTAGGCGTAGGTCTGGATGGCGCTGTCGTTGCCGATCGAGCCCGCGGCCTTCAGCGTGACGTTGATGGTGTCGCGGATGATGCCGCTGAGGATCGAGCCACCCTGGTTGTCGATGTCCAGCGAGTAGCCGTTCAGGTTGATCGAACCCAGGGCGATGTCGCCCACGTAGTTCACCAGCGAGCTGTCGCCCCGGCCGGTCAGGCCTTGCAGCGAGGTCGTGCCGTTCAGCGTGATGTTCACGCCGCCATCGCGCGAGTTGGCGGTCAGGCTGTCGACCTTGCTGTCGATGCCATGGCCGGCGGAGCCGATGCTGGTGTCGCCGGACAGGCGCAGGTTGCCCGCCAGGATGCGGGTGTCGGCGTCGCCGTCGTCGACCAGCGAGCTGTTCTGCGCGTACAGCGACACGTCGTCGTTGCCGACGTCGATGGCGCCCACCTTGATGCCGCGCGAGCTGGTGACGTTCAGGGCCATGCCGTCGGCGTCGCCGGCGTTCTTCAGGTACAGCGTGGAACCGTCGTCCTCGGCCTCGAAGGCCAGGCTGCCCAGGCCGTCGCGGGTGGGGGCGTTGATGCCGTAGCCACGCGCGTCGCTGCCATACGCGTAGAGCGTCAGCGAGTCCAGGTGCGTGTTCGAATCGACGTAGACGTCGCCGGTGTTGTTGATGGTCAGCACCGGCGCGGTGATGCGCAGGCCGGCGCCATCGGCGCCGATGGCCGAGCCGCCGGTCGCGGTCAGGTTGACCTGGGCGGCGGTGATGCGGTCCGTGCCCAGCGGATCCAGCATGGAAATGCCTTGGCTGGATTCCAGGTTGACCGTGCCGCTGGTCAGCACGTCGATGTTGCCGACCCGCAGGGCGTGCGTGGAGCGGAACGTGAAGTTCAGGCCCGTATCGTCGGTGACGTTGCTCAGCGTCGTGGCGGTGCCGTCGTCCGTGGCGGTGAACGCCAACTCGGGGGCGGTGATGCCGTACGACACGGCCGTGCCGGGCGCAGCGTTGGCCCGCACCGACAGCGACAGCAGGTCGCGGTCGTTGGTGACGTACGCGCTGTTGCCGGCGTTGATGGTCAGGTCGCGCGTGGCCGTGCTGATGGCCGAGCCGGACGTACCGATCGCGCCGGTGGCGGACAGCGTGATCTTGTCGCCGCGGATGACGGAGGCCGGAGAATTGTAGTTGTTGATCTCCGTGCCGCTCAGGGACAGCGAATGGCCCGCGCCCACGTCGATGGGGTTCATGCGCAGGATGTTGTCGCTGCTGAGCGTGAAATCGATACCGGTGGTGTCCGACAGGCCGACGAGCATCGCCACGCCGTTCGAGTTGTCGCCGAGATCGAGCGACAGCCCCTCCGCCGTGACGCTCAGATACTTGTCGCCCACCGTGGCGTGCGAGACGCCGACGTCCAGGCTGAACAGGTTGCTGGCGTTCTGCACGGCCAGGCTCTCGCCGGTGCGCGTGGTCAGGCGGCGCGTGTCGGTCAGGATGGCCGCGCCGGCGGTGCCGATGGATTGCTGCGCGCTCAGCGACAGCACCGGCGCGACGAAGCGGCCGGTGCCCGATTGGGTGATCGAGCCGCTGGTGACGGCTACCGTGGCCGAGCTGCCGGCCTTGTTGTTCAACAGCGCCAGGTCTTTGTCGTTCGATACCCACAGGTTGTTGGCCACGTCCGACGACAGCGTATTGACGCTGATGTAGAGCGGCCGGGAGGGGATCTCGTTGTAGCGGCCCTGCACCGAACCGGCGATCAGGGTCAGGTCGCCGGTGCTGATGTCGGCCCCGCCGGGATTGCTGCCGCCCGTACCGGTGCTGGTGCCGTAGAGGGTCCCATCGGTCTGGAGGGTGACCGAACCGCCTGCGCCGGTCTGGACGTTGTCCACCGTCAGCGCGCGGTCGGAGGCGAAAGAGAAATCGAGGTCTGCGCTGGTGCTGACGTCGGTCAGCGTCACGCCGGCCACGGAGCCCGAACTGGGCGAGTCCGATACCGAGAACGTCAGGCCGTCGGAGGTGACGGAATAACTGTTCTGTTGCGAATATTCGCGGTGCAGCGCTTCGATCGACAGCGAATCCAGCGTGCTGCCCCCGTTGTCCACCGCGATGCTGCCTTTGGAGGACAGCGCCAGGTTGGCGGTCACGGTGCGCGCGGAGATCGAGGCATAGTCGCCCGTCGTGCCCAGTGCGATGCTGCCGGCGGTGATGGCGCCGTTGCCGCCGATCGAGGTATTCACGCCCGTGGCGGCTTCGCGCGTCGTCAGCGCCACGGAACCCGCCGCGCCGGTGTTCAGGTTGTTGACCTGCAGGCGGGTGTTGATGTCCAGCGAGAAGTCCACGCCGGGCAGGGTGGCGTTGATCGTCGTGAGATACGAACCCTGGCTGATCTGCAGGACCTGCCCGGCCCCCAGGCCCTGGAACGAATACGAGTTGGACAGCGGCGCCGAGGCGTAGCTGCGCTGCGTCAGGTCCAGGTCGATGCTCTGCAGGGCGGTGCCGCCGTTGTCGATCTGGACTCTGTCGGTGGCCGTGATCTTCAGCGCCTGGGTGTTCAGGCGCATCATGGTGCCGCCGATGCTGCCCGCGCCGGCCATCGCGCCGTCCGGCGCGATGGCCGACAGCGACACCGAGGCGCTGGTGATGCGCCCCGTGCCGCCGCTGACGCTGCGGATGTAGGAGTAGTAGCCGCCGCCTTCGGTGGACAGGCTGACCGAATTCGCCGCCGCGACGGTGTCGGTCTCGATGCTCTTGCTGTTGGTGAAGCTGAAGTCGGCCAGGCCCGTGCCGCTGACGTTCGACAGCCGGTGGATGTAGCCCAGGTCGGTGATCGTATAGGTCTGGTCCGGCGCCGTGATGGCGAAGGTGCTGACGGCCTGCGCCATATCGGTGCTGGTGATGGCCAGCCGGGACAGGGCGGTGTCGCTGGCCACGAACATGTTGCGGCCCGCGGTCAGGTCCAGGTCGTTGGTGCCCGACACCTGCAGGGCGCCGCCTTCGTCGGACGAGCCCAGCGAGTAGCCCCTGCCGGCCGACAGCGTGACCTTGCCCGCGCGGATCGCGCCGGGGTTCTCCAGGTCTTCGTTGGCGACGTTGCCGTTGGTGGCGGTCAGCTTGACCGAGCCGGCGGTGCCGACGTCGATGTCGCCCACCAGCACGCTCTTGTAGCCGGCCGTGAAGCTGAACGCCAGCGGGCTGGCGCTCAGCACCTTCGTCAGGTGATAGTAGTTGCCGTCGTCGCTCAGCGTGAACGTCTGGCCGGTGCCGGTGATGGCCAGCGTGCCCGTGCCGACGCCGGTGCGGGTGATGTCCAGGCTGGTGTAGGCCTGGTTGTTGTCCACCGCGATATGGCCCGGCGCCGTCACCGTCAGGGCCGGCGTATCGACTTGCAGGTGCTGGTCGGCGGTGCCGAGGTTGCCGCCGGCCGACAATTGGACGCTGTTGGACGTGATGCGGGTGCTGGTGTTGCCGTCGTCCAGGATCGAGCCGATGGTGTTGACCAGGCTGGCCGCAGCGGTGCCGCGCACGTTGCCGACCACGGTGTCGCCGCTGTTCTGCTTGTAGTCGAAGCGGCCCGTCGCATCGATGGTGCCGAGCGTGGTGGTGCCGCTGCCCAGGTTCGACAGGAAGATGTTGCGGCCCGATTGGCGCGCATTCACCGTGAGGGTCAGCGGCGTGGTGCCGTCCAGCAGGATGGCGCGGCGGTTGCTGTTGCCGCCGCCGGGGTTGGTCAGGTCGGCGGCGCCGATGTCCTTCCACGCGGTCAGGCTGACGTTGCCGTTGGAGCGGATGGTGCCGTAGCCATTGCCGTTGGTGATGGCGCCGGTGTCCGCGGCCAGCGTGACGCCGCCGCCGTAGCTCTGCACCGTGCTCGTCAACGCCAGGTCGCCCTGGAGCGCGCTGATGGAAACGTCACCCCGGGCGTAGATCCCGCTGAGGTTGATGGTGTCGGTGTAGTTGCTGATGCCGGCCGGGCGGGGCAGGCGGACGTAGTAGCCGCCGTTGCTGGCGTTGCCGCTCAGGTTGGCGGTCATGACGTCGATCGCATTGCCCGAGGCGCCGACCGCCTGGTTCGCGTACAGCGTGACCGAGTTCGCCAGCAGCCAGGTCAGTCGGGAGCCGTCGTCCTTGATCGAGCCGTTCTCCGCGTTCAGCGTGAGGGAACCGCTGGAGCTGGTGTCGACATTGCCGACCGTGATGTTGCGGTCGCTGGTGAAGTTGAAGTACAGCGAGCTGCTGTCGCGCACGTCGCGCAGCGTGTAGCCGTCGGTGCTGTCCAGCACGTCGAACAGCAGGCTGGGCGCGCGCAGGCGCAATTCGTTGACGTCGGTGTCCGATGCATGGCGCGCCTCGATGGTCAGCGAGCCGAGGTCGGCCACGCTGGTGGCGTACAGATTGCCGCGGGTGACCAGGGTCAGGGACGAGGCATTGGTCTCGACTTCGCGCACGCTGGTGCCGATGCTGCCTTGCAGGGCGGACAGCGTGATGTTGCCCGCCGTGACGCGCGTCTCGTCGTTGCCGTCGTCCAGGATGTCGCCGGCGCGGGCGGTGAGCCGGACCGAGCCGCCGCCCTTGATGTTGCCCAGGATCAGGTTGCGGTCGCCGCTGAAGCTGAACGTGGTCAGCGGCGTGCTGTACACCTTGTTCAGGTGATAGCCGTCGGCCAGGTCGGTGACGTCGAAGTCGAGATAGGGCGACGTGACGCTCAGCGTGTTGAGCACCGTGTCGTCGGCGTGCGTGTGGACGATCGACAGTTGGTCCAGCGACTTTTCGGTATTGTCGACGTAGATGTCGGCGCCGCCGGTCAGCGACAGGATGGCGGTGCGGGTGCGCAGGCGCGTGGCGGCGTTGCCCAGGTCTTGCGTGGCTGACAGCGCGACGCTCTGGCCGGACAGCAGGTTGCCGGTCTGGCCCAGGATGGAGCCGTTGCTGGTCTGGATCGACAGCGCGCCCGTGCCGGCGTCGACCTGGTCGGCCGTGATGTTGGCCTGCGAACGGACGATGATGCCGCTGTAGGCTTTCAGCGAGCTCAGGCTCGTGGCGTTGGCGCCTGTGCTCAGGTAGATGCTGCCGGCCTTGGCGACGACCGTGCCCGCAGCCAGGCGCAGCAGGGTGTTGCTCTTGCCGATGGTATAGGTGCCGGTGGCGTCCGGCGCCAGCAGCGTGACCACGCTGCCGGTGATCAGAGAGGTGCTGGTGCCGGTGATGTCGCCTTGCGTGGCGCTCAGCGCCACCGTGCCGGTGCCCGCGTTGATGGTGCCGCCATCGCCCATGGCGATGCTCTTGCCGCCCAGCGAAATGGCGCCGCCGCCCGAGGCCACGCTGCCGACCGTCAGGCCGCCCGAGCCGGTGATGGTGATGGTGTTGTTCTGCGTGCTGGCCTGGACGATGTTGGCGTTGGTCGCCTCGATGGCGATGCGGCCAGCCGTCGTGACGGCATCGATGTCGGCCGCGTCGGTGCGGATGGCGGCGTACGGACCGATGCCCGTCTCGGCGCGCAGCGTCAGGCTCGCCGCCGAGACGAGCGTGTTGGCGTTGCCGTCGTCCTGAATGTCGCCCGTCGTCGACCGCAGCGTTGCGCTGCCGGCCTCGATGCTGCCCAGCACCAGCGTGCCGCGCGTCGTCGCGGACAGGGTGCCGGCGGTGTCGATGGCGCGCAGCAGCACGGGGGCCGCGCTCGTGTTCTCGACGTAGATGCCGGCGTTGCCGGCGCTGGCGGCCAGCGTCGCGGTGGAGATGTTCAGCGCCTGGCCCGCGGAGCCGATCGCGCCATTGGCGGCGCGAAGCGTCACGCTGCCGGCCTTCAGCACCGACAGGTCGTCCGTGGACGCGATGCTGCCGTTGGTCGAGGTCAGCGCGGCCTGGCTGCCGCCCGTCAGGTTGATTTCGGTCACGGCGATGGAACGGTCGCCCGTGAAGGAGAAGTTCAGGTCCGTGGCGCTGCGCACGAGATCCACCGTGTACCGCGAACCATCCAGCAGGCGGATGATCTGCGACGGCGTCTTGACCTGCAGCCAGTTGATGCGGTTGGCGTCGGCGTGGCGGTGGGTCAGCGTCAGGTTGGACAGGTCGACGTAGTTCTCGACCGCGATGTCGCCGCCCGAGCTGACCGCCAGGGTCGGGGCCTGGGTCTTGACGAAGGCCGGGGTCGAGCCGACGTTGCCGTTCTCGGCGCTCAGCGTAATCGAGCTGCCCTTGACGCGTTGCGGGTTGCCGCCGGTGTTGTAGATCGAACCGGAGGTGCTCTGGACCAGTGCGGCGCCGCTGCCGGCATCGATGACGTTGGCCAGGTTGATGTCGCCCGAGGCGCTCAGCGTGATGGCGCCGCCGTTGCTGGTCAGCTTGCCGATGTTGTCCAGCTTGCTGCCCACGCCCAGCGCTTCCAGGGTGATGTTGCCGCCCTGGGTGCTGATTTCGGTGTTGCTGTTCTCGAACTTGATGCCGCCCGATTGGCTCGAGCGCAGCGTGAAGGTGTTGCCGGTGACGGTCTGCAGTGCGATCGCGTCCACGTCGCTGGCGATGGATACCAGGCCCGTGGCTTCCAGCTTGATATTGGCGTTGCCAGCCAGGCTTTCCAGCAAATCGACCGACACGGTGTTGTCGGCGGTGTTGTCATCGCCGTTATTGATGGTGCCGTCGCCGGCTGCGCCATCCTGGTCGCCGCCGCTGCCGGCGACGATGCGCAGGTCGGTGGGGTCGATCAGCAGGGTGCCGGTCTTGCCCTTGGGCGCGCGCAGGTCGGCGTTGCCGGTCAGGCCGATGTTCTTCTTGCTGGAGACTTCGGCGAAGCCACCGTCGCCGCCATTGGCGCCGCCGCGAGCCGACAGGTCGCCGGCGAAGGCGGTGGCTTCGTTCGACCACATCGTGACGTTGCCGCCGTTGCCCTTGTCCGTTGCGTCGGCCTTGAGCTTGGCGCCCTTGGCCACGCTGACGGTCTGCGACTTGCCGCTGAAGGCGGCCGAGCCATCATCGGGCTTCACACCCAGGCTGCCCAGGGCGATCTCGCCGCCGCCGGCCGCGCCGGAGACGTCCACGACCGCATTGCTGGCGACCTTGACGTGTTCACCCGTGACGACGACCTTGCCGCCGGTCTCGCCGGTCTTGGTGCCCGTGGCCTCCACGGTGCCCGCGACGTTGACGATGCCCGCATCGCCGCCCGACAACACGATCTTGCCGTTCTGCGTACCCACGGACTTGGCGCTGACGATGCCCTCGGTGTTGATGACGTTGTCGACCACATTCTTGACGGCACGCGCCGTCATCAGCACGGTGCCGCCATCGGCGCGGATGACGCCGGTGTTGTGCACCAGCGCGGTGACCGCCTTGCCATCGGCGCCGACGGGCTGCTGGTCGACGACCGAGCTGGCGTCGAAGCTGAGCAGGCCGTCGCCCTGGAAGTCGACGGTGACGGTCTTGGCGCCGGCCAGCGCCACCTTGCCCAGCTTGGCCTGGATGACGCCCGAGTTCTTGACCGAGGGCGCGACCAGGGCGGCCAGGCCGCTGTCCTTGATGCTGATGGTGCCTTCGTTGACGATGGCGGCGTTGAGGTTCTTCGAGGCCTGGTCGAACTTGTAGTTGCCGGCCAGGAAGTCGCGGTCGTTGATGTTGGCGGTGGTGGCGACCAGGCCACCGACGTCGATGCGCGCGCCCTTGCCGAAGACGACCCCGTTGGGGTTGACCAGCATGACGGTGCCGTTGGCGTTCAACTTGCCGAAGATGGCCGAGGGATCGTTGCCGACCACGCGGTTGAGGGTGACGCTCTTGCTGCCCGGCTGACGGAAGTTGACCGTCTCGTTGGCGCCGATGCTGAAGTCCTTCCAGTTGATGATGGCTTTGCCCGTGGACTGGTTGATGTCGACGGTGCCGTTGCCGCGATCCACGATGTTGGCCGAGCCGGCGACGACGTTGCCGCCGGTGGGGTTGGCGTGGGCGGCGGGCGAGGCCAGGGAGCCGAGGACCATGGCCAGCGTGCTCAACGCGGGCAGGGCGGAGACGGCGGTGTCTTTCTTCAGGTGCAGACGGCGGGCAGGCTTGGCAGCGGAACGCTTGAGGGTGCGGGCTTGGGTCATGGTCGGTCTCGTCTCGGGTTCGCTGCGGTGCTTAGTACTGGGCCGAAATGCTGAAGAAAACGCGGGGGTTCTTGTCGCCCTGGGTGAGCACGTCGGAGCTCATGGGCTTGGCGACTTCGAGGGTGGCGTACAGGTTCTTGGTCAGGTTGGCGCGCATGCCGGCGCCATAGGACGAGAGCTTGGCGCGGGCCAGTTCGGGGCTCTCGCTGCGCGACCAGAGTCGTCCGCCGTCGATGAAGGAATACACATGCGCGCCGTGCGGCAGGAACGACTCCGAGGACACGGCGTAGCGCAGTTCGAGCGAGCCGGAGACGCCGCTGTCGGCGGAGATCTCGCCGTCGTCGTAGCCGCGAGCGAAGCTGGGGCCGCCGAGCGCGAACTCTTCGCTGGCCAAGAGCGGGCTGGCGCTGTACTGGCCGGCAAAGGTGGCGACCAGGCTTGCGCGGTCGGTGAGCTGCTGCAGGCGGGTCAGTTCGGCGGTGAACTTGAAGAAGTCGGGGCGGCCCTTCACACGCGAGGCCAGCTCGTTGCCTTCCTTGGAAGCGCCCAGGCCGTCGATGCCCTTGTGGAAGGTGCCGCGCAGGGCGGTGATGCCGTTCCAGCTGTCGGTGCGGTCGTAGCTCAGGCCCATGCGCAGCACGCGCAGCTTGTCGCGGGTGAACGGCGTATCGGTGATGTCGGTGGTGACGTTGCGGACTTCGAACTGGCCGACGGCGCGCAGGTTCTGCAGGCGCGAGCGGATGAGGGGGTAGCTGGCGGTGGCGGCGTAGGACTCGACGTCGCTGGCGACGTTGAGGTCGGCGAGTTCGCGGCCGGGGCGGCTTTTGGCGTAGCTGGCGGTGGCGCCGAGCGTCAGGCCGCTGCTGGTGGCGAGCATGTCGTAGCCGACGGAAGCGGCCTTGCTGCGGTAGGCGGGGGTGCCGAGGCGGCCGGTGACGGTCAACCGGTCGGCGTTGGGGCCGAACGAGTTCAGGCTGAGCTGGGCGAGGGCCTCGCCCCAACCCAGGTAGGGCGAGCCGCGGTTGTCGAAGCCGATGGAGGCGTCGAAGGGCTTGCGCTCGCTGTGGACGACGAGCGTGGAGCCGCCGACTTCCTTGGGGGAGGCCTCTAGGGATGCGCGCACGGTCATGCCGGCCAGGTCGTTGGCCAGCAGCAGTTGGCGTTCGACCTCGGCGACGTTGATGGGGCGCACGCCGCGCAGTCGTTGGACGAGCTTCTCGATGGCGGCCTGGGCGGGACCGATGTCGTCGTCGTACTTCACGTCGGAGATATAGCCCTCGACGACACGGATGCGGAAGACGCCGCCGTCGATGGTCTGTTCGGGGACGATGACGCGGGTGGTGACGAAGCCGTCGTTGCGGTAGCGCAGCTCGATGTCGTTGGCGACCTTGAAGGCGTCGGCGACAGAGATGGTCTTGCCCAGCAGGCCTGCGTACAACGCGCGGATGTCAGTGGCGGGGTACTGCGTGACGCCTTCGACCCGCATGTCGGTCAGGGCGAAGGTGAGCTTGTCGGCGCCGGCGGGGGCTTCGGAAGCGCTGCCTTGCTGGACGGAGACCGAGGGCGCGCCGGTCGTGCTCTGCGGCATGACGGGCTGGGGCAGCGAGCGGCCGGGCTCGGCGCCCGAGGGCAGTTGCGGCACGGTTTGCGCGGCCACCGGGCCGGCCAGCGCCAGGGTCAGGGCCAGTGAACTGCCGAGTCGGGTGGCCAACGGGGTCAGAGAGCAGGCGGACGGGCGGGCGGAAGCGTAGTGGCGCGACATGAGGACTCGGGCGGCGAGGGTCAGACCCAGACAGGGCGGCAGCGACATTCGCAAACGGCGGAATGAGCCAATTACAAATGGTCGCATCTTTACAAAGGCTGGATGCTATTTGACATATGTTTCAATCTTGAGTAAACAAAATTTTTACATATCGCCTGCGTGTTAGATATTTATGCCTCCTATTTCCCTCTGGTAAGAGTCGGTTTTTAAAATCAAAAGCCGGGAAAAACGTTGCAAAATGTCAACTGCAAAGGAATGCAAAGTCCGCCGGCAGCCTGGAAACGAGGGCGTGAAGGGGCCGCCAATGTCATTCGCTTGCGCTTGCCGAGCGCCGTGAAGAAGCACGGACCCTTCATCGGGGTCGCGTCTGCTCGATGCGGTGGCCGGATTTCCTGGAGGCACGCGACATGCTGGTGACCGCAAGCCGGCCGACGGCGCGGACCGTTCCGCTGCCGGGAATGCGCTGGTACAGCCAGGAGGCCATAGCCATGTCCAATCACGTCTACAAGCAGATCGAACTGGTCGGTTCGTCCACGAAGTCCTCGGACGACGCCATTGCCCAGGCCATCGAGCGCGCCTCGAAAACCCTGCGCAACCTGGATTGGTTCGAGGTGACCCAGGTGCGTGGCCACATCGAGAACGGCAAGGTGGCGCACTGGCAGGTCGGTCTCAAGCTCGGCATGCGGCTGGAAGAGTAGGCCGCAGCGCCGCGCAATTCGGGCACATTGGAAATATTGCGGCAATATTTTGACCACGCTTTCCAAGTGCCTGTTATTGCGAAGATTTTCTGAATTGTCAGATACCTGTGCAGAGGCTTGTCCACAATGCCGGTGGATAAGCGCCGGCGGCGATGAAGACCCGGTAGGGGCCGGTATGGGCCGCGAACGGGTCCCAGCCCTCCTGAACCACCGGGTCAGGCCTTCGGAAACATGACGGAAAGAATTTGACCAGCACGTCCAAGTGCTTGTCCGGAAAAGGCTTTTCGGCCTTGTCAGACACCTTTGCAGAGGCTTGTCC
Source organism: Bordetella ansorpii (assembly GCF_900078315.1). GTDB lineage: Bacteria > Pseudomonadota > Gammaproteobacteria > Burkholderiales > Burkholderiaceae_B > Bordetella > Bordetella ansorpii. The sequence goes on along the minus strand of NZ_FKBS01000029.1, from coordinate 1,044,442 downwards.
ACAACACCGGTGGATAAATGACCTGGGGATGGGCAGTAGAAAGCGCCACCCCGGCCTCGGTGCTGGAAGAAGGTCTGGACGGGGCTTTTCCGAGGCTGCCCGGAAGCTTCGGAAAGAATTTAACCAGTTCCTCTAAGCCCCTGTTCCTTAAAGTTTTTTCGGGCTTGTCAGATAGCTGTGCAGAGGCTTGTCCACATCGCCGGTGGATAAGCTGCTTTCAAGAGAACGGGCACGCCTTTTATGACACCCTCCTGTGGATAGCAGCCCCACTGCGCGGTTTCTGCGCGCCATTTATAACTGCTTGAAGCGCAAGGACTTTCCCGATCTGCCCGCAGGCTGTCCTCAGCCTTATCCACATCTGCGGTGGAAAACCCTTTACTGTTCTTGACCTTTTTTTGCCCAGGGAACTCAGACCATTGATCTGTAACGGAAAATCTCCGGGTTCCCCCCACTGGACACAGGGTTTTCCACACGCGACGGGGATAAATAGGGGGCGACCCTTGCCTCCCCGCCGCGGGGTGTCATCAGGCTGTCTTCTTCACCCAGGCGACATAGCGGTCCATCCAGCCCTGCAGGAACTTGCGCGTGTCTTCGTTGGTGATCTGGAACTGGTCGTCGATCAGGCCTTCCTTCATCTGCAGGAACACCTCGGGAGTGGTCAACACGTTCACGCCTTCGGCGGCCAGCACGTTGCGCAGGTGTTGTTGCGCCATGGCCGAGCCCGCGGCGCTGGGCGAGGTGCCGACAATGCCGCCTGCCTTGCCCATCCAGACGTTCTGGCCCCAGGGACGCGTTCCCCAGTCCACGGCGTTCTTCAGTGCGGCCGGGATCGAGCGGTTGTGTTCGGGGGTGACGAACAGCACGCCCTGCGACTGGCTGATGAGCGTCTTCAGCTTGGCGACCGCGGCCGGCAGATCGTTTTCCAGGTCTTGATTGAACAGGGGTAGGTTCAGGTCCGCGAATTCGACGCTGACATCTTCGGGCGCCAGCTTTTCCATGGCCCGGGCCAGGCGCAGGTTGATGGAACCGGAACGCAGACTGCCGACCAGGACGGCGATTTTGGTGGTGCTCATGGGCGGATTGCTCCTAGGTGAGGGGTCGCCCCAGTGTAGAGAACGCTTTCCGACCGTTCAACGGGCTTGTGCCGTCATTGCGCAATCCCTTGTGAGTATTGTCGGGACAGGCGCGCGGGAATGCACCATTATGGTGCGTAATATGCGGGTAATCCCTGGTCTGGGGATTTGTGCGGTGCAAAATAACAAAGGCATCGCAAGCAAGCCGCAAGGCTTCTTCCTTGTTCAAGGGGGGCATGCTGCACCGCAAGGTTGGCACGTCTCTTGCTGGGGTTAACACGGACGCGCCAGCAGGCGTTTCCAGGCTGGCCCGCTGCATAGGAGTTCATCATGTCCGCCGCCCGACCCCCCGTACCCGCGCCTATTCCCGTGACGATGTTGGTGACCCGCCACATCTCGCCGGATCGCTACAGCGACTTCCTGGCCTGGATGCGCCAGGGAGAGATCCTGGCGGCGGGATTTCCAGGATTCCTGGGCTCGGGCGTGCTGCAGCCGCCCGAAGGCGGCGACCAGTACCAGATCGTGCTGCGCTTCACCGACGAAGCCAGCCTCACGCGGTGGGAAGGCTCGTTGCCGCGCCGCATGTGGCTGGAGCGCGGCGCCTCGCTGGTGCGCGCCACGCACGAAACCCGCGTCAGCGGCATGGATAGCTGGTTCGGCCCACGCGTCTCGGCGCCGCCGCGCTGGAAGCAGGCCGTCAGCATCTGGGTGGCCTATTTCCCGATGCTGCTGCTGTTCTCCACCCTTTTCAATCCCATCCTGAGCGCCTTGCCGCTGTTCTGGCGCGTGCTGGTCACCACGGCCTGCATGACGCCGGTGCTGTCGTTCGTCTGTATGCCCGTCATCACGCGCTTGCTGCGCGGCTGGCTGTATGCGGGCAACAGCCCGCGCGCCCTGAAAGCGCTGCGTTCCTGACGCCTGGCGGCTCGTTGGGCGGGCCCGATGAAAATCGCCCGCGCCGAAACCTCGGCGCGGGCGATTCTTTTCATTGCGAGGAACTGTCCCGATGCCTTAGCCACGCTCCCCGGCCGGCGCGGCCGGCACGCGCGCCAGTTGCGGCAAGCGCTGGGCGGGCGCGGCGTGCTGCGGCGGGTTGCCCAGCAGCTTCAGGAAGCGGCTTACATAGCGGTCGATGGTGTCCTGGGTCATGGCAACGCTCCGTAAAGATCAGGCGCAAGGTTTTCGGGCCTGTACAGCCTGTCAAGCAATACCCGTGCCATGTCTGCGTTCACGATCCTGCGTGGGCAGGACGGCGGTGGGGTCCGATCTTTCGGGCAGGAATGCACCGATCAGGTGCCATTTCGGGGATGCTCCAGCGCGCCAGGCAACCCGTCTTGCCTCGCCCTGGGGCATGGCCGTCCGCCTGCCGCCTGCGCGCGGCAAGCCATTGTTTTCGCTGACATCACGCTAAAAACCAACTGACATCATTCTGAACAAAGAACGAATCTCGTTTACACTGCATCCCTCGTGAGTTCACCTACACGCCGTCCGTCGCGGGGCGGTCGTGCAAACAACGGAGTTTGTCGATGTATCAGTCGCTGCGAGGCCTGCTGTACGGTGTTGCCCTGGTGGGTACGCTGGCAGCGGCTGGCGCCCACGCCGCGGTCGAGCCCAAGGCCGTCACGCGCATCTATTCGGACATCGCCCTGGCGGGTTATGAAGATTCGCTGGCCACCGCGCGCACGCTGCGCAAGGCGGTCGATGCCCTGGTCGCCCAGCCCAGCGAGCAGACGCTGAAGGCCGCGCGCGAAGCCTGGATCGCGGCGCGCGTGCCCTATCAGCAGACAGAGGCTTTCCGTTTCGGCAATCCCGTGGTCGACGACTGGGAAGGCCGCGTCAACGCGTGGCCGCTGGACGAAGGCATGCTCGACTACGTCGACGCCTCGTACGGCACCGAGAGCGACGCCAACGCCTATTACGTGGTCAACCTGATCGCCAATTCCAGGATATCGGTGGGCGGCAAAACCATCGACGCCTCGCGCATCACGCCCAAGCTGCTGTCCGAAGTGCTGCACGAAGCCGATGGCAACGAGGCCAACGTGGCCACCGGCTACCACGCCATCGAATTCATGCTGTGGGGCCAGGACCTGAACGGCACCGGCCCCGCGCCGGCCGACCGCAAGGGCACGCCGCAGGAGCGTCATTCGGGCAATCGTCCGCACACCGACTTCGACACCAAGCACTGCACCGGCGGCCACTGCGACCGCCGCGTCGCGTTCCTGAAGGCCGTCAGCGCCCTGCTGGTCACCGACCTGGAAACCATGGTCGGCAACTGGAAGGCCGGCGGCGCCGCCCGCAAGGCCGTCGAGGCCGATCCCAAGGCGGGCCTGAACGCCATGCTGACCGGCATGGGCAGCCTGTCCTATGGCGAACTGGCCGGCGAGCGCATGAAGCTGGGCCTGATCCTGGGCGATCCTGAAGAAGAGCACGACTGCTTCTCGGACAACACGCACAATTCGCACTTCTACAACCAGATCGGCATCCGCAACGTCTATACCGGCGCGTATACCCGCGTGGACGGCAAGACGGTGCAGGGCGCCAGCCTGTCCGACCTGGTCAAGGCGCGCGACGCCAAGCTCGATGCCGAAGTGCGCGCGCGCCTGGATGACACCGTCAAGGCCATGCAGGCGCTGAAGACGCGTGCCGAAACCGTCGAGACCTACGACCAGATGATCGGCAGCGGCAACGCCGAAGGCAATGCGGTGGTGCAGAAGGCCATCGATGCGCTGGTCGCCCAGACCCGCAGCTTCGAGCGCGTGATCACGCTGCTGGACGTGGGCGAGGTCAAGGTCGAGGGATCGGACAGCCTGGACGACCCGGCCGCCGTATTCAAATGAAGCCTGTGATGGTTGCGGCGGCGCTGGCAGCGCTTGCCGCGGTAACGCACGGGGCGGCGTCGGCCGCCCAGCCGGCCCAGGCGCGCGCGCAGCAGCACGAGGCTGCCAGGGATCCCAACGTTCCGGCCGGTCCCTCGCCAGCGCCGCAAGGCATCGCCGAGGCGGGCGAGGCTGCCGCCAAGCGCAAGCGCACCGATCTCAATTCCACGGATCAGGCGCGCGTGCGCCAGGTCACCCAGGCCACGGACGATTTCAGCCGCGCCGAGCCTTTCGAGCTGATGCAGGCCGGCGCGGCCACCGTGCGCCCGCTGATCAACGCCGATGTCTTCTCGCTGCCCTCGGCCACGCTGGATTTCGAAGGCCGGCAACGCTTCCAGATGGGCAACAGCCTGTTCCGCAAGGACTGGGTCTCGTCGCCGTCTTCCACCCAGGCCTCGGATGGCCTGGGGCCGCTGTTCAACGCGCGCTCCTGTCAGGCCTGTCACGTGAAGGACGGGCGGGGCACGGTGCCCGGCTTCGATCCCGTCGAGCGCAGCGATGCCGTGGCCTTGCTGATGCGGCTGGCCGTGCCGGCATTGACCGAGGCCGACCTGCGCCGCATCCATACCGGCGAAATCCATTTCCTGCCCGATCCCGTCTACGGGGTGCAACTGCAGAATTTCGCGGTGGCGGGCCTGCCCGCCGAGGGCAGCCTGGAGATCGATTACTCGCCGGTGGAAGTCAAGCTCAATGGCGGCGAAACCGCCACGTTGATGCGGCCCGCCTACCGTATCGAGAACCTGGGCTACGGCCCCATGCGCGCCGACGTGCGGATGTCGCCGCGGCTGGCGCCGCCGATGATCGGCCTGGGCCTGCTGGAAGCCGTGCACGAGGCCGACATCCTGGCCAATGCCGCGGCCGACCACGGCGACGGCGTGCGCGGCAAGCCCAACTGGGTGATCGATGCGCGCACCGGCAAGCCGGCGCTGGGCCGCTTCAACTGGAAGGCCAGCCAGCCCACCGTCGAGCAGCAGTCCGCCGTGGCGTTCTCGAACGACATGGGCCTGTCCACGCCGATGTTCCCCAGCCATTACGGCGAATGCACCCAGGCGCAGGCGGAGTGCTTCAAGCTGCCGCACGGCGCGCAGCCGCACCTGGGCGAGCAAGAAGTGCCGGCGCCGTTGATGGACCTGGTCGCCGACTACGCCACCAACCTGGCCGTGCCGCAGCGCCGCGACGTCGACGATGCGCGCGTGCTGGCGGGCAAGAAGCTGTTCTACGAGGCCAACTGCGTGGCCTGTCACGTGCCCAAGTACGTGACGCGGCGCGATGCGGCGCGGCCGGAACATCGTTTCCAGCTGATCTGGCCGTATACCGACATGCTGCTGCACGATATGGGCGACGGCCTGGCCGACGACGTGTCCGAGGGGCTGGCCTCGGGCCGCGACTGGCGCACGCCGCCGCTGTGGGGCATCGGCCTGACCAAGACCGTCAACCCCAACGCCACCTGGCTGCACGATGGCCGGGCGCGTACGCTGCTGGAGGCCGTGCTGTGGCACGGCGGCGAGGCGCAGCCCGCGCGCGATCGCGTGGTGAACATGACGCCTGAAGAGCGCGCCGATCTGGTGCGCTTCCTGGAGTCGCTGTAAGTGAAGGGCCCGTCGAGCGTGACGGGTCCTCGATGGGCGCGGCGGGACGCCGGGCGCGGTAGCGGGCATGCGCCCGAGTCGCGCCTCGCCAGCCCGCCCAGTCATGCAAAAGGAATCCACACCATGTCTCTTCCCCTTCCGTTACGCAAGAGGCTGGCGTTCGCCGCATTGGGATGCGCCTGCGTGGCGCCCGCCGTGCAGGCCGCCGCCACGGCCGAGAGCCTGGGCCAGCGCCTGTCCGAAGGCTATGCCCGTCCGGCATTCGCCGACTTCGGGAAGGCGGTCGACCGCTTGCAGGCAAGCCTGAAAGACTGGTGCGCGGGCGGCGAGGCCAAGGGGGCCGAGCGTGTCTCGGCCGCTTTCGGCGAAACCGTGCAGGCCTGGACCGGCATCGAATTCCTGCGATTCGGTCCCCTGGTGCAGGGCAACCGCTACGAGCGCCTGGCCTTCTGGCCGGATCCGCGCGGCGTGGTGCTGCGCCAGGTGCAGGAGGCGCTGGCCAGGAAGGACGAGGCCTTGCTGGCGCCGGGGGCGCTGGCCACCCGCAGCGTGGCCGTGCAGGGCCTGCCGGCGCTGGAGTTCGTGCTGTATCGCGACGGCGGCGTGCTGCAGTCGCGCGATGCGCCGGGCTTCGCCTACGAATGCCGCTACGCGCAGGCCATCGCCGCCAATGCCGGCGCCGTGGCCGCCGAACTGGTCCAGGCCTGGAGCCCGCAGGGCGATTTCGGCCGCCAGTTCGCCGCGCCCGCCCCGGGCAACGACCTGTACCGCAACAGCCAGGAAGTGGCCGCCGAGGCGATCAAGGCCCTGTCCACCGGCCTGCAGTTCGCGCGGGACATCAAGCTGCTGCCCGTGCTGGGCAAGACGCCCGCCGACGCCCGCCCGCGCCGCGCGGCCTTCTGGCGCAGCGACCTGACCGTGCCTTCCCTGATGGCGGGGCTGGATGGCATGGGAGCCTGGGCCGGGCACCTGACCGAGGCGTTGCCGCCCGATGGCCGCTGGACGGGCCAGGCCGTGCGCGACGAACTGAACCGCGCGCGCCAGGCCCTGACGGACGTGTCCAAGCCCATCGAACAGGCCGCCGGCGACGAGGCGTCGCGCCAGCCCTTCACGCTGGCCGCGCTGGTGCTGAAGAACGCCAAGGACATCGCGGACCAGGATTTCGCCGCCGCCTTCGGCGTGTCCATCGGCTTCAACGCGCTGGACGGGGATTGAGCGTGCGGATCGACCGCCGCCGCTTCCTGGCCCTGTGCGCCGCGCTGGGCCTGCCCGGCACGCCGGCGGCCTGGGCCGCCGCCGCACCGCGGACGGAGCGCGCCGATGGCGAACCTTGCTATGTCACCGCGCGGCGGCGCGCGGGCCGCTACGAGGCCGTGGTGCTGGACGCGCGCGGCGCCGATCTGCTGCGGGTGCCCATGCCGGACCGCGGCCACAGCTTCGCGCTGGACCCGGCGCGCGGCCGGGCGGTGGTGTTCGGCCGCCAGCCGGGTTTCTTCGCCGTGGCGTTCGACGTCACGGGCCGCCGGCCGCCGCAGCCCTTGCAGGCCGCCGAGGGCCGCCATTTCTACGGCCACGGCGTCTTCCTGCCGGATGGCAAGCGCGTGCTGGCCACCGAGAACGACTACGAGCGCGGCCGTGCGGTGCTGGGCGTGTACGACGCCTCGCCGGGCGGCCAATACCGCCGCCTGGGCGAATTCGACGTGGACGGCATGGGCTCGCACGAGGTCGTGCTGCTGCCCGACGGCAAGACGCTGTGCGTGGCCAACGGCGGCATCCTCACGCATCCCGACTACGGCAAGCTGGAATTGAACCTCGATTCCATGCGGCCCTCGCTGGTCTACCTGGACGCGGCCGACGGACGGATCATCGAGAAGGTCGAGCTGGACGCCTCGCTGCACCAGTTGTCCATCCGCCACCTGGGCCTGGCGGGAGACGGGGCCGTGTGGTTCGGCTGCCAGCACGTGGGCCCCGAGAGCGAACAGCCGGCGCTGGTCGGCCGCCACCGGCGCGGCCATACGCCAGAACTGTATCCCGGTCCGGCCGAGGTGCTGCGCGACATGCGCCACTACATCGGCACCGTGGCCGCCGATGCCAGCGGCCGGATCATGGCCACCTCCAGCCCGGTGGGCGGCCAGGTGATGTACTGGGACGCAGACAGCGGGCGCTACCTGGGCGTCACGAAGCTGCCCGACGGCTGCGGCGTGGCGCCGCGCGCCCGGGGCCATTTCCTGGCCAGCAGCGGGCTGGGCGCCATGATCCACACCGGTCCGGGCATCGAGCCGCGTCCCGTGCGGCCCACCGATGCCGGCCTGGCTTGGGACAACCACTTCCGCCGCCTGTAAGGCTTTGCATCGCCGTGCGCGCTTTGCCGCAGCTTGCCGCTTCCATCTGCTAGAGTCGCCGATGCGTCCGCGCACGCCAACCGCATGCCTCGGTGCGCGGCGCCTTTATTTCTTTTTCCACGGGAGCAATCATGGAAACAACCTGGAACGGGCTGGTCGGGATCTGGCCGCGCGTGTTCGACCTGGGCGTCAACCTGGCCGTTGCGCTGCTGATACTGTGCGTGGGCTGGTGGGTGTCCAGCCTGCTGGGCAGTTGGGTGCGCCGCATCGCCAGCCGCTCTTCGCACATCGACCGCACCATCATCCCGATGTTCTACGGCGCCGTCGTCTGGGCCGTGCGCGTGTTCACGATCATCGCCGTGCTGGCGCGCTTCGGCGTGCAGACGGCCAGCCTGATCGCCGTGCTGGGCGCGGCCGGCCTGGCCATCGGCCTGGCGCTGCAGGGCACGTTGCAGAACATCTCGGCCGGCATCATGCTGCTGATCCTGCGCCCCATCCGCGCGGGTGAATACGTGGCGCTGAGCACCGGTATCGACGGCACGGTGGACGAGGTCGGCCTGTTCCTGACGCGCCTGGTCAAGGTCGATGGCATCACCGTCACGCTGCCCAACAGCACCGTGTGGAATGCCACCATCACCAACTACGCGCGCAACGCCACCCGTCGCCTGGACGTGCCCGTGATCGTCCAGTACGGCGATGACGTCGATGACGCCATTGCGCGGTTGCAGCAGTTGGTGGCCAGCCACGAAGATGTCCTGGATACGCCCGCGCCGGTGGTGAAGATCGAGGACTACCGCGACCACGGCGTGGTGGTCAACGTGCGCGTCTGGACCCAGGCCTCGAAATACGGCGACCTGCGCTGGGCGATGCTGCACGAGGTGCGCAAGACGCTGGACGACGCGGGCTTCCAGTCGCCGGTACCGATGCAGCGCGCCGTGTACCTGCCCGGGGCCGACAACGGCCAGCGCCTGGCGGACGCCGCCAGGATGCCGGGCGCGAGGGGCGGTCCTGCCGATCCGGCGGGCAATCCTGGTAATCCACAGGGTACGCCCGGCACGTCCGCCTGAGGTCTCTCGACATTTGCCAGGGGCGGGATTCTCGGATCCCGCCGTCCCTGGCGGGACGGCCTCAGGCGCGCGGCGCCAGCCGGCCCAGTTCCGCCTTGATCCAGCCCGCGATCTCGCGCTGGCGCTGCGCCGGCATGCGGTCGATGATGGCCGTCACGCTCACCGCCAGCACCGGCGCGCCTTGGGCATCCAGCAGGGCGCAGCCCACCCCCAGCGCCCCGCGCACCGCGTGGTTGCCCACCACCGAATAGCCGCGCGCGCGGGTGTTCTCGATCAGGCGCAGCATTTCGTTGGCGGTCATGCCGCCGTATTCGTCCAGCTTGGCGGAGTTGCGCATCACGATGCCGTGCGCGGTGCGGTCGGGCAGGGCGGCCAGCAGCGCCATGCCGCCCGATCCCACGCCCAGCGGCTGCCGCTTGCCCGCGTACGTGGCCAGGATCTGGACGGGATAGCTGCCGATCTCGCGATGCAGGCTGACGGATTCGTCGCCATCGCGCACCACCAGGAACACCGCGTCGCCCGTGCGTTCGGCCAGGCGGCGCAGCGTGGGCAGCATCTGCCGCACGCGAGGATCGGGAGGGGTCAGTTCGGGTTCGCTGTCCAACTGGGCGCGGTAGCGCTTGCTGCCTTCTATGGCGGTCACCAGCCCGGCTTCCAGCAGTGCCGCCAGCAGGCGGTAGATCGTAGGCCGCTGGATGGACGTCAACCGGGCGATGTCGGTCACGCTCAGGCCGGCGCCACCTTGGTCTCGCAGGGCCGCCAGCACCATCAAGCCGCGTCGCAGGGTGCGTGGACCTGCGCCCGCCGCATCGCCGGGCGCATCGGCGGTACCCGCCGAATCGAGTTCTTGCATCGTTGAGTCGCCTTCCTAGTGTTTATCGGGAGGGGAAAACGCTAACAAGTTGTATGTCCATCGTATGGACTTTGCCTTGCTGGGCGCTGCGATGGTAGCGGACAATCGTGTCAAAGCATCTCAAACGTCCACGAGATGGACAATATTACTGGAGACTGATCCATGAACATGGATTCCAAGCCCCGTCGCGGCCGCGCGGTGGCCACACTGTTCGCGGGCCTGGCTGCTGCCTTCGCTTTCCAAGCTCCCGCTCAAGCCGAATATCCCGATAAGCCTGTCCGCGTCATCGTCGGCTTCAGCGCCGGCGGCACCACCGACGTCATCGCCCGCATCATGTCCAAGGAACTGACCCAGGCCCTGGGCCAGTCGTTCGTGGTCGAGAACCGTCCGGGCGGCGGCAGCAACATCGCCACCGACATGGTGGCGCGCGCCAATCCCGATGGCTACACGCTGCTGTTCGTGGCCGTCACCAGCGCCATCAACCAGACGCTGTACAAGAACGTCAACTTCAACCTGATGAAGGACTTCACGCCCGTGGCGCTGGGCGCCAAGGTGCCGAACATCCTGGTCGTCAATCCCTCGGTGCCGGTGAAGTCGGTCAAGGAACTGGTCGACTACGCCAAGAAGAATCCGGGCAAGCTGAACTTCGCCTCCTCGGGCAGCGGCACCTCGATCCACATGGCGGGCGAACTGTTCAAGCAGCGCGCCGGCATCGACGTGCTGCACGTGCCGTACAAGGGCAGCGCGCCGGCCTTGACCGACCTGATCGGCGGCCAGGTGCAGTTCATGTTCGACAACATGCCGTCGGCCTGGCCGCACGCCCAGTCGGGCAAGCTGCGCGCCCTGGCGGTCACGACCGCCCAGCGCTCGCCCAGCGCGCCGGACCTGCCCACGATGCAGGAATCGGGTTTCGCCAACTTCGACGTGTCGTCGTGGTTCGGCCTGATCGCCCCGGCCGGCACGCCGCCCGAGGTCGTCAACAAGCTCAATGCCGCCATGGTCAAGGCGCTGGACAAGCCCGAAGTGCTGAAGGCCTACGCCGACCTGGGCGCCGTGGCCCAGAAGACCACGCCGGCCGAATTCGGCGCCTTCATCAAGTCGGAAGTCGAGACCTGGGCGCCGGTGGTGAAGAACTCGGGCGCGACGGTCGACTGATCGCCCGTGTCACGCCGACGCGTCCTGGTGCGCGTCGGCAAGAACAAGAGCTCCCGGCAGGCCTTGCGCGGGAGCTTTTTAACGTCTGGCGGGCGGGTGTCAGTCTTTCCGCGGCTTCGCCGTGGCCAGCATGGCCGTGCAGACGCCGCGCAGCATGTCGACTTCGTCGCGGGTCAGCGCCTGGCGGCTGAACAGGTGGCGCATGCGCGGCATCAGTTTCTTGGGATGCGCCGGATCCAGGAATTTCACGGCGATCAGCGCCTCTTCCCAGTGGGCCAGCAGCCCCTGCACGGCCGCGCCCGGGGCCGGTTCGGCGCCGGTTTCGGCCTGGCTGGGCGGGGCCGGCGGCAGCATGGGCGCGCCGCTGGCCGCCAGCAGGGCATAACGCATTTCCCAGGCGGCCAGTTGCAGCGCCTGCGCGACGTTCAGCGAGCTGTATTCGGGGTTGGCCGGGATGTGGCAGATGCGGTGGCACAGGGCGATCTGGGCGTTGGTCAGCCCGGCGCGCTCGGTGCCCAGCACGATGGCCACGCAGCCCTCGGACGTGTCGTCCAGGTGGCGGCGGGCCAGGTCGGCGGCCTGGCGGATGTCGCAGGGCGGGGGCCCCAGGTCGCGCACCCGCGCCGTCAGGGCGAAGGCCAGCGTGACGGGCGCCAGGGCCTCTTCCAGGGTGGCGTACACCTGTGCCCGCTCGAGCACGTCGCCCGCGCCGCTGGCCAGCGCCAGGGCTTCCGGCTGCTCCAGCATGTCGGGAAACCGGGGCTCGACCAGCACCAGTTCAGAGAAGCCCATGGTCTTGATGGCGCGTGCCGCCGAGCCCACATTGCCAGGGTGGCTGGGCTGTACCATGATGAAGCGGACGCGGGAAAAAGCTCGAGTCATTTAAAATGCTGTGTTTGGCCCTGTTGGCCTACCTGATTTCTTGCCTGCGGCGGAGAATCCGGCAGGCGGCCCTTATCGCTTCTCCGTACGGAATTCTATGCATCCGATGCTCAATACCGCCATCAAGGCGGCCCGGCGTGCCGGCACCATCATCAATCGCGCCAGCCTCGATCTGGAACACCTCACCATCGCGCGCAAGGGGCCGCGAGATTATGTCACGGAAGTCGATCGCGCCTCGGAAGAGGCCATCATCGAAGTCCTGCAGACGGCCTATCCCGACCACGCCTTCCTGGGTGAAGAGTTCGGCCAGCAAGGCGACGAGAACGCCGAATTCCAGTGGATCATCGATCCTCTGGACGGCACCACCAACTTCATCCACGGCCTGCCCATCTACGCCGTGTCGATCGCGCTGCTGCACCGCGGCCAGGTCTCGCAGGCGGTGGTCTACGACCCGACCCGCAACGAACTGTTCACGGCCAGCCGCGGCAGCGGCACCTTCCTGAACGACCGCCGCGTGCGCGTGACGGGCCGCACCCGCTTCCACGATGCGCTGCTGGGCGCGCACTGGCCCGGCTCGGCCGGCCCCGATGGCGGCGCCGCGCGTTTTCGCGACATGGCGCAGGGCTGCTCGGGCGTGCGCCGCCTGGGCTCGACCGTGCTGGACCTGGCCAACGTGGCGGCCGGCCGCCTGGACGGCTTCTGCGGCGTGGGCCTGAAACCCTGGGACGTGGCGGCAGGCAGCCTGCTGGTGCTGGAGGCCGGCGGCCTGATCTCCGACTTCGACGGCGAGCAGGGTTGGCTGAAATCCGGCGACGTGCTGGCCGGCAGCCCCAAGATTTTCACCCAGATGATGAGCAGCCTGCAGCCCAAGCCGGCTGCCTGACAAGGTTCCGCATCGAGCAAAGCCGGCCGCGTGCCGGCTTTTTTCATGGGGTCCGCCCGTGAGGGCAGGCGGCGAGCGCCTGCGGCGCTGGGCCTGGCCGGAGCGGTAGAGCCGTGTCGCCGTGTCGTGCGAAAAAAGCGTGCTGTTTCCGAGCACTGCCGGGCCGGTTTCGGGCATCCGGCATCGATAGAATCGCGGCCTGCTTCTGCGCGCATCGGCTCGGGCGGTCTGCTCGACGGTGTCGATCAAAATTTATGCTCGTGATAAAATGACGATGTCTCTTTGGCTTTGTGCTCCTGGGGAGCTTCCCCCTCACGACGGCAAGAAGAAATCCTTGGCGGGGCCGCTTTTCGATTTGGCCTCCTTGCAGAAGCTGCTGGCGGCAGGCGCGCTCGACCTTGCCAACGACAGTCATTTCTACGTCGCGACGGACGATTGCTGGGCTGACATGAAAGCCCTTAAATGGGTGCCGGCACGGCATCTCCGGCAGGCGCTCATGCTTCTGGTTCCAAAGCCGAGAAAAGACCAAGGCGACTATCTCAATTCACAATGGGCAGAAGACAGCGACGGCAACTGGCACCCGTGTGATGCCTATGCCATTTGCCTCGACGAAAGCAATGAAGACGTGTTCGTCCGTGCCAAGGGGGCGCCGCAGACCTACATCAAGTTTTCGATTGACCAGAGTGGCTGTGTTTGTCTTTTCCTGCTGTCCTGCCACGCGTCGTCGTGACCAAACCCGGAGACGGATCAAATGGATAACCCCGTGATGTGCCGCCGCTGCCGGAACGGTCGCATGCAGACCGTCGAGCGCATCGAGACTTTCACGCCTCCGACCGGCGCGGTGGTCGAGGTTCGGCAGGTTTGCTCGCGCTGCGATGCTTGCGGCAACGAGCGCGTGCTCGCCTCGCAGATCGAACAGAACCTGGTTTTGCGCGCCGCACGCAAGGCGCACTACGGCGAGTATCTGCTTGGTGAGGATATCGCGGCATTTCGGCGCCGCTGGGGACTGACGCAACGGGACTTCTCCGCCATATTCGGCCGGGGCATCATTGCTTTTTCCCGCTTCGAGACAGAGAAAAGCTATCCGGATCTGACGCTGACGCGCTTGTTGAAAGTGGCCATGCGCAGACCCGAGGTGTTCAAGGAACTGGCTGACGAGGCGGGCATCCGCATCCCGTTCAGGCAGGCTCCGGACAAGGCCGGCGCCGAGCTGAAGGCGCTCGTCCAGCGGGTCGGGCAACGGCACACCTTCGAGCCTGCACGGATCGATGCCACGGAGGACGGCGCGTCCGATACGGTTTTTTCCAGCCATCGGGCTGCGCGATGAAACCGCGCGAGCAGATTTAACCCCTTGCCGCGCGCATGGCGCGGGGGCCGGTACGGCTGCCCGCCGTACATTTCCCGGACGGGAATATCGGCATGCGCGCGACGCCGGTGGCCAGACAGCGGCGCCCGCGGCATTTCCCCCCTCGCCGGCGGTGCGCTCGCGCCAAGGCTGTCACACGATTTCTTGTACGATTACCGGTTTCCTACTTCCCGGAGCTCCTGATGGAGTGGCTGCTGGACCCCGCTGCGTGGGTCGGCCTCCTTACCCTGGTGGTCCTCGAGATCGTCCTGGGTATCGACAACCTAATCTTCATCGCCATCCTGGCGGACAAGCTGCCGCCGTCCCAGCGGGACCGCGCGCGCATCCTGGGCCTGAGCCTGGCGCTGGTCATGCGCCTGGGGCTGCTGTCCGTCATGTCCTGGCTGGTCACCCTGACCGAGCCGCTGTTCTCCGTCGGACCTGCCTCGTTCTCCGGGCGCGATCTCATCCTGATGATCGGCGGCCTGTTCCTGCTGTTCAAGGGCACCATGGAGCTGCACGAACGCATCGAGGGCGGCCATGGCGAGCACACCGGCGGTTCGCGCGTCTATGCCAGCTTCTGGGTCATCGTCACGCAGATCGTGGTGCTGGACGCCGTGTTCTCGCTGGACTCCGTCATCACCGCCGTGGGCATGGTCGATCACCTGGCCATCATGATGATCGCCGTGGTCATCGCCATCGGCATCATGCTGATCGCCTCCAAGCCGCTGACGCGCTTCGTCAACAAGCATCCCACCGTGGTGGTGCTGTGCCTGGGTTTCCTGCTGATGATCGGCTTTTCGCTGCTGGCGGAAAGCTTCGGCTTCAAGGTGCCCAAGGGCTACCTGTACGCCGCTATCGGCTTCTCCGTGGCCATCGAGGCCCTGAACCAGGTGGCGCGCCGCAACCTGCTCAAGCTCGATGCCCGCCGTCCGATGCGCGAGCGCACCGCCACGGCCGTGCTGCGCATGCTGGGCAAGCGTCCGCCGGCCGCGGGCGACGAACCCGCCGAACCGGCCGCCGAGATGCCCGACATGCAGGCCTTCGGCGTGGAAGAGCGCAACATGGTCAGCGGCGTGCTGACCCTGGCCGAGCGCAGCATCCACTCGATCATGACGCCGCGCAACGACATCACCTGGATCAACATCGACGACGGCGTCGACGAGATCCGCGCACGGCTCGACGCTTCCCCGCACAGCTTCTTCCCGGTGTGCCGCGGCTCGCTGGACGAGGTCATCGGCATCGGCCGCGCCAAGAGCATGGTGGCGCAACTGATCACCGAGGGCCGCATCCGGCGTGACGGCCTGCGCGATCCGATCATCGTGCACGAGAACACCGGCATCCTGGTGCTGATGGACACGTTGAAGCGTTCGCGGGGCCAACTGGTGCTGGTCACCGACGAGTTCGGCGCCATCGTGGGCCTGGCCACGGCCATCGACGTGTTCGAGGCCATCGCGGGCGAATTCCCCGACGAGGACGAGATGCCCGACATCGCCGCCGAGCAGGACGGCGTCTGGAAAATCGACGGCGCGGCCGATCTGCATCATGTGGAACAAGTGCTGGAGGTCGATGGTCTGATCGACGAGTCCCAGGACTACACGACGCTGGCCGGCTACCTGCTGGCGCGCTTCGGCCACCTGCCGCAGCCCGGCGACGCCTGCGAATTCGACACCCCGTACTCGCGGCTGCGCTTCGAGGTGCTGCAGCTCGACGGACGCCGCATCGCGTCCGTCCGGGTCGAGAAACGCCCCTACGAGCCCTCCGATCCCGATGCGGCCCCCGAGGGCAGCGACGTTTAACCTTTTCGGTCCCCATCCATCTACATGTCAGACGGCACGCTTTACCTGATCAAGGCCTTCATCCTCGGTGTCCTGGAGGGCCTGACGGAGTTCATCCCGGTTTCCAGCACCGGGCATCTCATCCTGTTCGGCGACCTCATCCATTTCGAGTCCAGTTCGGGCAAGGTGTTCGAGGTCGTCATCCAGCTCGGTTCCATCCTGGCCGTCATGTGGATCTTCCGCGCCCGCCTGTGGCAGCTCGTTTCGGGCACGCTGCGCGGCGAGCGCCAGGAAGTGGCCTTCACGCGCAATCTGATCATCGCCTTCCTGCCGGCGGCGGTCGTCGGCGCCATCTTCATTTCCGCCATCAAGCGCCTGTTCTACGCGCCCGAAGTGGTGGCCGTGACGCTGGTGCTGGGCGGCCTGATCATGCTGTGGGTCGAGCGCCGCACCCATCACACGCCGGGCGACCAGCCCGGCGCGGCCGACGATACCGCCTCGGACGAGCGCGCGACCGCGCACACGCTGGAACAGATCACCTGGAAACAGGCCCTGGCCGTGGGCGTGGCGCAGTGCCTGGCCATGATTCCCGGTACCTCGCGTTCGGGCGCCACCATCATCGGCGGCATGATCGCCGGCATCCAGCGCAAGACGGCCACCGAGTTCTCGTTCTTCCTGGCCATGCCCACCATGCTGGCCGCCGCGGTCTACGACATGTACCGCAACATGAGCCTGCTGACCTCGCACGACCTGTCGGGCATCGCCGTGGGCTTCGTGGCGGCATTCCTCAGCGCCTTGCTGATCGTGCGCGCCGTGCTGCGTTTCGTGGCCAACCACACCTACCGCATCTTTGCCTGGTACCGCATCGCGCTGGGCATCGTGGTGGCGGTCGTGCTGATGGTCTAGGCTGTCGTCGCGCCACGGCGCGCAGGATGATCGAGCGAACCGGCAGCGCCCGGCGACGCAGCGGCGGCGAAGTGTCGGGGCTTCGCCGCCTTTTTTGCAACGCAAAATGACGTCTGCTACGAATAAGGGTTTACCCTAAACGCATCGATGCACGAATTTTTTTCGTGAATTCCTCAGAATTTATATCGTTTTGAGGAAGCGGCTCCCAGGGCTTGTAATGCATGCCTTCTCCAGTACGGCATGAGTTCATCCCCATGAGTTCCATCGGTTTTCGCATTCTTCCCTTGCCGCAGCCCCCGGTGGCGGACGAGATCGTGGCGGGTTTCGCCGAGATCGGTTCGGCCCAGGTCAGCGATTGCATGGGCCGCCTGTACGGCGTGCGCGGCCTGCGCGCGCTGCATGCCGGCGCGGCCCGCATCGTTGGCCGCGCGGTCACGGTCAAGACCCGCCCGGGTGACAACCTGATGATCCACAAGGCGATCTCGCTGGCGGGGCCGGGCGACGTCATCGTGGTCGACGGCGGCGGCCAGACGGCCAACGCCCTGGTCGGCGAACTGATGGCCATGGACGCCGAATCGCGCGGCATCGTCGCCTTCGTCATCGACGGCATGATCCGTGACCTGGACGTGTTCCAGCAAGGCAGGTTCGGCTGCTTCGCGCTGGGCGCGGCGCACATGGGCCCCTACAAGGACGGCCCGGGCGAAATCAACGTTCCCGTGAGCATCGGCGGGCAAGTCGTGTGCGCCGGCGACGTCATCCTGGGCGATGCCGACGGCGTGCTGGCCATTCCGGCGGCCCAGGCCACCGGCGTGCTGGCCGCCGCCCGCAAGAAGGAAGCGGACGAGCAGGTCACCAAGGAAAAGCTGCGTTCGGGCACCTACAGCAAGCCGTGGGTCGACCGCACCATCGCCGAGAAGACCGGAGGCGCGCAATGAGCATCGTCGCCGACAAGATCAAGCGCATCAAGCTGTCGCCCAGCGTGGCGACCCGCGCCATCGTGGCCAAGCTGCGCGAGGAAGGCCGCCGCATCATCGACCTGACGGTGGGCGAGCCCGACTTCGCCACGCCCAAGCACATCTGCGACGCGGCCATCGCGGCCATGCAGCGCGGCGAGACCAAGTACCCGAATTCGCAGGGCACGATGCCGCTGCGCCGCGCGGCGCGCGCGCGCCTGCTGGAAGAAACGGGCGTCGACTATCCCGAAGCCCGCATCATCGTCGGCACGGGCGCCAAGCAGGTCATCTACAACGGCCTGGCCGCCACGCTGAACGACGGCGACGAGGTCATCATCCCCGCGCCGTACTGGGTGTCCTATCCCGACATGGTGGTCGTCAACGGCGGCGTGCCCGTCGCCGTCGCGGCCACGCCGGCCGAACAGTACAAACTGACGCCAGCCGCCCTGGAGGCCGCCATCACGCCGCGCACCAAGTGGCTGATGATGAACGCGCCCAGCAACCCCACCGGCGCCATCTATACGGCCGACGAGTGGCGCGGCCTGGTCGAAGTGTTGAAGCGCCATCCGCACGTGTGGCTGATGACCGACGACATCTACGCGCGCCTGAACTTCACCGACACGCCCACCGTGCATCCGCTGCAGCTGGCGCCGGAACTGGCCGACCGTACCCTGGTGGTCAACGGCGTGTCCAAGGCCTATGCGATGACCGGCTGGCGCATCGGCTACGGCGCCGGCCCGGAAGCACTGATCAAGGCCATGGCCATCCTGCAGTCGCAGAGCACGTCGGGCGCCTGCTCGATCAGCCAGGCGGCCGCCACCGAGGCCCTGTCCGGCCCGCAGGACTGCGTGGCCGAGTTCGCCCGCACCTACAAGGCGCGCCGCGACGCCGCCGTCGCCGCGCTGAGCGGCGCGCCCGGCCTGTCCGTGGTGGTGCCCGAGGGCGCGTTCTACGTGTTCCCGGACTGCAACGGCGTGATCGGCAAGCGCACGCCCGACGGCACGGTGCTGGCCACCGACACCGACTTCGTGCACTACCTGCTGCGCGAGGCCGGGGTGGCCGTCATCGACGGCACGCCCTATGGCGTGCCGGGCACGTTCCGCCTTTCTTTCGCGGCCGCGCTGGAAGATATCCAGCAAGGCTGCTCGGCCATCCGCGCGGCGTGCGAACGCCTGGCCTGAGCGCAAGTCGGGCCGGCGGCGCGCGCCGCCGGCCTCTCGTTCTGCATCACCATC
Source organism: Bordetella ansorpii (assembly GCF_900078315.1). GTDB lineage: Bacteria > Pseudomonadota > Gammaproteobacteria > Burkholderiales > Burkholderiaceae_B > Bordetella > Bordetella ansorpii. The sequence continues at coordinate 1,025,505 of NZ_FKBS01000029.1, read as the reverse complement.
ACACAAGGGGATTCACAATGAAGTTGCTGGCTACTGTCACCCTGGGTCTGAGCCTGGGAATGGGCCTGTTCAGCGCCGCCGCGCACGCCGACCAGCTGGCCGACATCAAGTCGCGCGGTTCGCTGGTCTGCGGCACGCTGGGCACCTCGCAACCGTTCAGCTTCCAGGACAACGCCACGCGTACCGTCGTGGGCTATGACGTCGACATGTGCAAGCTGGTCGCCGACAAGCTGGGCGTGAAGGTCGAGTACAAGCTGCTGTCCGTCGCGGCCCGCGTGCCCGAACTGAACGAAGGCCGCGTCGACATCCTGGCCGCCAACCTGGGCTACTCGCCGGACCGCGCCGAACAGATCGCCTTCAGCCGCGCCTACTACGTCAGCCCGCAGAAGCTGCTGGTGCGCAAGGATTCTGGCCTGGACACGATCGAGTCGGTCAACGGCCGCCGTATCGCCGCCACCAAGGGCTCCAGCTCCGAGCGTGAAATCAAGCGCATCATGGACAAGTCCCGGGTGCTGGGCTACACCGACAGCTCGGCCGCCTATCTGGCGCTGCAGCAGAAAAAAGTCGACGCACAGTTCGCCTCTGAGCTGGTGCTGGTCCGCCTGGTGCTGCAAAGCCCGCCCACCGCGCCCGTCACCGTGATCGACAAGTCGGTGTTCGACGAGTCGTGGGGCCTGGGCATGCGCAAGTCCGAGCCGGCGTTCATCGCCGCCGTCGACAAGATCCTGGACGAGGCCGAAGCCTCGGGCGAAGCCGCCAAGCTGTTCGACAAGTGGTTCGGCGACGACACCCCGTACAAGCTGAAGCGTTCGTTCAAGATCGCGCCCATCGCGGGCTGATCCGCCATCGGCGCCGCCTCGCGCGGCGCCGTTTCCGGAGTTTTGCGTGTTGCTAGAAGCACAATTTCTTTCTCAGCTCGCCGACGGCATGCTGACGACGGTGCAGCTGTTCCTGGTGTCGTGGGTGCTGGCCTTCACCCTGGCGGTGCTGCTGGTCGTCATCCGCAGCACCGAGCTGTGGCCGTGCCGCCTGTTCGTCAGCGCCTACGTCGAATACCACCGCAACGTGCCCCTGCTGGTGCAGGTGCTGTTCTGGTACTTCGGCATGCCCGAACTGCTGCCCGAGGTCGTACGCGAGTGGCTGTACGCGCACAACGCCGAGCTGTCGCTGGCGGCGATCGCGCTGGGCCTGGGCTCGGCCGCCTATATCGCCGAGGACATCCGCAGCGGCCTGCGCGCCATTCCGTTCACCCAGTTCGAGGCCGCCCGCGCGCTGGGCTCGTCCTATCTGCAATGCATGCGCCACGTGATCGTGCCGCAGGCGCTGCGCATTTCGATTCCGCCGCTGGTGGGCCGCGCGCTGCTGCTGTTCAAGAACACCAGCGTGGCCATGGCCATCGGCGTGGTGGAACTGACCTACCAGGCGCGCGAGATCGAGAACGAAACCTATCGCACCTTCGCCACCTTCGGCGCCGCCACGATCATGTATCTGCTGGGCTCCTTCCTGTTGATGTACATCGGCTCGCGCATTTATGCGCGCTACAGCCTGGGCAAGGGGGGCCGCCGTGCTTGATATCCTGAATCAATACTGGCCCATGCTGCTGGTGGGGCAATACCCCAACGGCCCGCTGGGCGGCCTGGCGCTGACGCTGTTGCTGGCGTTCCTGGGCCTGGTGCTGTCGTTCCCGCTGGCCCTGCTGATCGCCATCGCGCGGGTCAGCCCGTACCGCTGGATCGCCGTCAGCAGCCGCCTGTTCGTCAACACGGTGCGCGGCATGCCGCTGCTGATGCTGATCTTCTGGGCCTACTTCGCCGTGCCGAAACTGACCGGCGAGTCGATCAGCGGCTTCTGGACGCTGGTCTGCGCGCTGGTCATCTACGAAAGCGCCTATCTGTCGGAAGTGGTCCGCTCGGGGATCGAGGCGATCCCCAAGGGCCAGATCGAGGCCTCGCGCTCGCTGGGCGTGGGCTACTGGACGACGATGCGGAAGGTGATCCTGCCGCAGGCGCTGTTCAACGTGCTGCCCAGCATGACCAGCCAGTTCGTGTCGACCATCAAGGAAACCTCGCTGGGCTACGTGATCAGCGTGAACGAACTGACGTTCGCCGCCAACCAGATCAACAACCTGGTGCTGACGCAGCCGCTGCAGGTGTTCGGCATTCTGGCCATCATTTACTTCCTGGTGTGTTTCAGCCTGAGCCGCAGCGTGGCCTGGCTGGAAGGCTGGGTCCGCCGCAGCCGCAGCATGCCGGCCTGACGGTCAAAGGAATCGAATCATGATAAAGCTCGAAGGCGTCAACAAGTGGTATGACGCGCATCATGTCCTGAAGGACGTCGACCTGGACGTCGCGCGCGGCGAAGTGCTGGTGGTGTGCGGCCCCTCGGGGTCGGGCAAGTCCACCCTGATCCGCACGATCAACCGGCTGGAGCCCATCGGCGGCGGCCGCATCCTGGTCGACGGGCAGGATATCCACGCCAAGGGCGTGAACATCAACCGCCTGCGCCAGGGCATCGGCTTCGTCTTCCAGCAGTTCAACCTGTTCCCGCACATGAGCGTGCTGGACAACGTGACGTACGCCACGGTCAACATCCTGAAGACCCCGCGCCGCGAGGCCGAGGCGCAGGCCGCCCAGTTGCTGGAGCGCGTGGGCATGGGCCACAAGGCCGAGGCCTATCCGGGCGCCCTGTCGGGCGGCCAGCAGCAGCGCGTGGCGATCGCCCGCGCGCTGGCGCTCAAGCCGCCGGTGATGCTGTTCGACGAGCCGACCAGCGCGCTGGATCCGGAAATGGTCGGCGAAGTGCTGCAGGTGATGAAGTCCCTGGCGCGCGACGGCATGACGATGGTGTGCGTGACCCATGAAATGGGCTTCGCGCGCGAGGTCAGCGACCGCGTGATCTTCATGGATGCCGGCCAGATTCTCGAGGCCGCCACGCCCGAGGAATTCTTCACGGCGCCGCAGCATCCGCGCGCCCAGCGCTTCCTGGCGGACATCATCGCGCATCATCCGGCATGACCGGTGTACGTGACGCCCCGGACGGGTTTTCTGGCGCCGGGCAGCCGGGGCCGGCCGGGCGCGATGCGGCTTCGCCGAGCGCGGCGCGGCCTGACGCGGCGCGGCGGGCTTTCACCGAGGAGCAGGCGATTGCCGCCGGTGGTATGGTTGGACTCTCCCACCGCCCGACCTCCCATCCGGCCATGTACACCCTGAAGCAACTGGAGGCGTTCTATTGGAGCGCCGTGCTGGGCAGCTTCAGCGCCTCGTCCCGCAAGCTGCACGCCACGCAGTCCGCGGTGGCCAAGCGCGTGGGCGAGCTCGAAGGCTTCGCCGGCATGCCGCTGTTCGAGCGGCGCGCGAAATCCCTGGTGCTGACGCAGCATGGCCGCAAGCTCTTCGAGCGCGCGCGCGAGATGCTGGAGCTGAACAGCCGCATGGTGCTCGAGATGGCCGATCCGTCGCGCTTCGAGGGCAGCGTGCGCCTGGGCGTGACCGAACTGGTGGCGCTGACCTCCCTGGCCGGCGTCATCGGCGAGCTGAACCGGCTGTATCCCAAGGTGCAGTTGCTGCCCGAGATCGATGGCGGCATCACGCTGTACGAGCGCCTGCAGCGCGACGAACTGGACCTGGCCATCATGCCGGGGCCGTTCTGGAGCTACGAATACGAGTGCGTGCACCTGGGCTCGGTGGTGAACGTGTGGATGGCCAGTCCGTCGCTGCCGCTGGATCCCGCGGCCGACCTGTCGCCCGAGGACCTGGCGCCGTTTCCGGTGATCAGCCAGCCGTCGAGTTCGGCGCTGTCGCATCTGTACGATGCCTGGTTCACCGAGCAGAATCTGTCGGTGAAACGGGTGCTGACCGCCAACAGCCTGGGCATGATGGCGCAGTTGGCCATGCTGGGGCTGGGGATCAGTTATCTGCCGGGGGCGTATTTCGCGCCGCTGGTGGCCAGCGGCGCGTTGTGCAGGCTGCGCGTGCAGCCCGATCTGCCCACCATCAACTACTACGCGGTCTACAAGAAAAGCGCCATCAATCCGGTGATCAATACGGTCATCGACATTGCGCGGCAGGCCTGCGATTTCGAGGTGGCGGGGTCGTTCCTGCCGATGGCGCCACCCAGGGCAGGCTGACGCCCGGCGCAAGGGCGCGCGGCGAGACCTGGCCGCCATCCGGGCGCGGCGGGTCGGAAAGCATTCGAGACGCAGGAGGAGAGCGGCAGCCGTCTTCCGGCAGGCCGCCGTCTTCCGGACTCAGTCTTCCGTCTCGTCGCCGAGGTCGTAGCGTTGCGGGCCGTCCTGGTCGATGACCAGCCAGCCACCGCGCGCCGAGCCGTGGTCGCAGTCCCAGTCGGGCAGCACCCAGCGTTCGCGCTTCTTGCCGTCGATCATCAGCACGTGGCGATCGGGGCGGTGCGTGTGGCCATGCACCATGAAGGCCACGTCCGCGTCACGGAAGGCGGCTTCCACCGCGCCCGCGTTCACGTCCATGATTTCCGTGGTCTTCGCCTGGTTGGCCGCCATGCTTTCGCCGCGGGCCTGCTGGGCCATCTGCAGGCGCTCGGGGATGCTCTTGGCCAGGAACTGCTCTTGCCAGCGGGGATCGCGCACCATGGCGCGGAACTGCTGGTAGGCCGCATCGTCCGTACAGTACTCGTCGCCGTGGCTGAGCAGCACGCGGCCGAATTCGGTGTCCAGCACCGCCACGTCGGGCAGCAACTGCGCGCCCACGGCCTGCGCCAGTTCGGCGCCCATCAGGAAATCGCGGTTGCCGCGGCCCAGGTACACCGGCACGCGCGCCGCCGTGGCCTGCAGGCCACGCAGGGCCTGCGCCAGCCAGGGCGGCGCGGCGCGGATCACGTCGTCGCCGATCCAGGCGTCGAAGAGATCGCCCGGCAGCAGCAAGGCGGCCGCTTCGTTCGCCGCCACATCGAGAAAGGCCAGGAAGGCTTCTTGCGTGGCGGGTGTGGCAGGACCCAGGTGCACATCGGAGGCCAGCCAGACCGGCCCCTTCGGCAGCACCAGATTATTCAAGGATCTCAGCCTTGGTGATGACCACGTCCTCGGTCGGCACGTTCTGGTGGAAGCCGCTGTTGCCCGTCTTCACGCCCTTGATCTTGTCGACCACTTCGGTGCCTTCGGTGACCTTGCCGAACACCGCGTAGCCCCAGCCGTTGGGGGTGGGGGCGGTGAAGTTCAGGAAGTCGTTGTTGGCGACGTTGATGAAGAACTGGGCGGTGGCCGAGTGCGGATCGCTGGTGCGGGCCATGGCCAGGGTGTACTTGTCGTTCTTCAGGCCGTTGTTGGCCTCGTTCTCGATGGGAGCGTGCGTGGGCTTCTGCTTCATGCCTGCTTCGAAACCGCCGCCCTGGACCATGAAGCCGTCGATCACGCGATGGAAGATCGTGCCGTTGTAGAAGCCTTCCTTGACGTAGGCCAGGAAGTTCTCGACCGACTTGGGCGCCTTTTCGGCGTCCAGCGTGATGACCATGTTGCCTTGGTTGGTTTCCAGTTTGACGCGGGGATTCGTGCTCATTTGTGGTGTGCCTTTGGAAGTAGAGGGTGAGGGGGCGGCCGGCTGGGCGCCGGCGCCGACGGGCAGCAGGGCCGCCACGGTGACCGCGCACGCCGTCAGGCGTCGCAGGGAGAGCGGGAGGCGAAAACTCATTATTGCCGTTTTTCCTTCAGCAGATTTTCGATTTCCTGCGCTTTGTCCTTCGCGCCGGGGGCGCCTTGGCCACCGGCCTGCCGGTACGTGCGCAGGGCCATCAGAAGTTGGAGCTCGCCCATGTTGGCCCGCGCGTCGGCGTAGGTCGGATCGGCGCGCAACGCCATGTTCAGGGCATCTTGCGCGCGGTCCAGTTCGCCGCGGGCGGCATACAGGGCAGCCAGGTTGTTCCACGGCTCGGGCAATTCCGGAAAGCGCGTGGTCATGTCAGTGTAGACGTCAATCGATTCCTGCGCGCGGCCCAGTGCGGACAGGGCGCGCGCGTGCTGGAACATCAGCTGGACGTCGGTGCCGCGCGTGCCCTGCCGGTCGCGTTCGGCCTGGCGCTTCTCGATCAGCGCCAGGGCGTCGGCGGTTTGCCCCTTGGTCAGCAATTGCTCGATGCGGTCGGTGACTTGCGAGGGGGCGGGGTCCAGCCGCGTGTCGACGCCGGGCTTCAGCGTTTCGAGCAGGTTGGCCAGGCCCTGCCAGCCGCCTTCGGGAGCGGGCGTGTCGAGCGTGGTGAGATTGGCGTTGGGCGAAAGGTGCCCGCCGCCAGCGCCGCTGCCGCCCCCGGCGGATCTCGCATGGGCGAAAAGCGGGGCGGCGCCGAGCACCGCCAGCAGCAACGCGATGGGAAGACGCGGCATGTTGGGTTCCGTTATGGCGGCATCGGCGCACACGCTGGGCGCGCAGCCGGGCCGCTTGCTATACTTGACGACCGCCATTTTAGCCCCGGTTGCGTTTCTGGCAGTGCATGCCCCGACAACGCCTCCGGCATTGCCTTTGGCATGTCCTCGGCCTGGGGCCGATGGGCAGCCGGAAGGATGCCGCCGCCGGGGGCTTTGCCGCCTCGCGTTTTCGGGGCGGCTGCCGTCCAGGCCGCCGCTCGCCGGGCAGGGCTCGGCCGTTGCGCGGGGCGGTTCATCCCGACGCCATCCGAAGAATACATTTGCCACACACACAGGGCGCCATGCTTCACATCTACAACACACTGTCGCGTGCCAAGGAACCGTTCAAGCCGGCTACTGCCGGTCAGGTGGGCATGTATGTGTGCGGCATGACGGTCTACGACTACTGCCACCTGGGCCACGCGCGCATGCTGGTGGCGTTCGACGTGGTGCAGCGCTGGCTGCGCGCCAGCGGCTACCGGGTCAACTACGTGCGCAACATCACGGACATCGACGACAAGATCATCCGCCGCGCCGTCGAGACCCACCGCCGCATCGGCGAGGTCACCGAGTTCTACATCGACGCCATGCATGCCGATGAGCGCGCGCTGGGCGTGCAGACGCCCGACAACGAACCCCGGGCGACCGAGTATGTGGGTGAGATGCTCGACATCATCGGCCGCCTGCAGGAAAAGGGCCTGGCCTACCAGGCCGACGACGGCGACGTGAACTACGCCGTGCGTGGCTTCGAGGGCTACGGCAAGCTGTCCGGCAAGACGCTGGACGACCTGCGTGCCGGCGAACGCGTGGCGGTGGGCTCGGCCAAGCGCGATCCGCTCGATTTCGTGCTGTGGAAGTCGGCCAAGGCCGAGGAACCCGAAGACACCAAGTGGCAGTCGCCATACGGCATGGGCCGTCCGGGCTGGCACATTGAGTGCTCGGCCATGAGCCGCTCGCTGCTGGGCCTGCCCCTGGACATCCACGGCGGCGGTCCCGACCTGAAGTTCCCGCACCACGAGAACGAGATCGCGCAGACCGAAGGCGCCTTCGGCGGCCACCTGGCCAACGTCTGGATGCACTGCGGCCCGCTGATGGTCGACGCCGACAAGATGTCGAAGTCGCTGGGCAACTTCCGCACCATCCGCCAGACCGTGGCCGATGCCGCCGACCTGTCCGACACCGAGGCGTCCTACCAGGCCAATCCGCGCGAAGCGGAAATGCTGCGCTTCTTCATCGTGCGCAACCATTACCGCAGTCCGCAGAACTACACGCCCGACAACCTGCTGGACGCGCAGAACGCGCTGGACCGCCTGTACCAGGCGCTGCAGAACGTCGCGCCCGACCAGTTGGGCATCGACTGGAACGAGCCCCAGGCGCAGGCCTTCAAGGCCGCGATGGACGACGATTTCAATTCGTCGGGCGCCGTGGCCGCGCTGTTCGAACTGGCCTCCGAGGCCAACCGCACGCGCGGTGCGCGCAGCGCCGGGCAGTTGAAGGCGCTGGCCGAACTGCTGGGCCTGCTGCAGCAGGATCCTGTCGAGTATTTCCAGAGGCCGACTCGTTACAGCGCCTCGGCTCTCCGTTTGTCCAGCCTGTCGGTGTCCGTGTCTATTTCCAAGGAAATGCCGGATCCTGCCTCCATTCCGCTTGGCGCCGATGATATCGAGGCATTGATTGCCGAGCGTACCGCAGCTAAGCAGGCGCGTGATTTCACGAAGGCCGACAGCATTCGTGGTCAATTGCGCGCGGCCGGCATCGAACTCGACGACAAGCCGGGCGGCGTGACGCAGTGGCGCCGCGCCTGACCGAACCCGGAAGCTTTTTTCTTCATGTCCAGCGCTGAACCCGCCATCGTCAAGCCCGACTATTGGGAAGAGGCCGTCGCCCACCTGGTGCGCGACCGCATTCTCAAGAAGGTCATTCCGCAGCACCCCGAAACCTGGCTCAAGCCGGCGGCCACGCCGTTCGTCACGCTGGCGCGCGCCATCGTGGGCCAGCAGGTCTCGACCAGCGCCGCCCAGGCCACCTGGACGCGCTTCATCGAGGCCGCGGGCAAACGGCCCACGCCTGCCGCCGTGCAGCGCCTGGGCCTGGAAGGCCTGCGCGAGGCCGGCCTGGCCAAGCGCAAGGCCGAGTACGTCCAGGATCTGGCCGAGCATTTCGCCCAGCGCAAGGTGCATCCCGAGAAGTGGGCGGCCATGGGCGATGAGGACGTCATCGCCGAGCTGGTGGCCATTCGCGGCATCGGACGCTGGACAGCGGAGATGTTTTTGATCTTCAATCTGCAGCGACCGGACGTCCTGCCCTTGGACGACCCTGGGTTGCTCAAGGCAATCTCGTTACACTACTTCAGCGGCGAACCCGTCTCGCGCTTCGAGGCCCGTGAGGTCTCGCTGGCGTGGCAGCCCTGGCGTACCGTGGCAACCTGGTATCTGTGGCGCAGCCTGGATTCCCTCCAGGACTGAGCCGCCCCGCCAGGCGCCCTTCAACGGAACCACACACATCGATGCGCAATACTTTCCTTGAATTCGAACAACCGCTGGCCGAGCTTGAGAACAAGATCGAGCAGCTGCGCTACGTGCAGGCCGACTCCGCCGTCGACATCTCCGACGAGATCGGCCGCCTGCAGCAGAAAAGCCAGACGCTGGCCAAGGAAATCTACGGCAAGCTGACGCCGTGGCAGACCGCCCTGGTCGCCCGCCACCCCCAGCGTCCCTACACGCTGGACTACGTGCGCGAGATGTTCACCGACTTCCACGAGCTGCACGGCGATCGCATGTATGCCGACGACCAGTCCATCATCGGCGGCATGGCGCGCTTCAACGGCACGCCCTGCATGGTCATCGGCCACCAGAAGGGCCGCGACACGAAAGAGCGCGCCGCGCGCAATTTCGGCATGCCGCGCCCCGAGGGCTATCGCAAGGCCCTGCGCCTGATGCGCCTGGCCGAGAAATTCCAGATGCCCGTGTTCACCTTCGTCGACACGCCGGGTGCCTATCCCGGCATCGGCGCCGAGGAACGCGGCCAGTCCGAGGCCATCGGCCACAACCTGTACGCCATGGCCGAACTGAAGGTGCCCGTCATCTGCACCATCATCGGTGAAGGCGGTTCGGGCGGCGCGCTGGCCATCGCGGTGGGCAACGCCGTGCTGATGCTGCAGTACGCCACCTACTCGGTCATTTCGCCCGAGGGCTGCGCGTCCATCCTGTGGCGCAGCGCCGAAAAGGCGCCCGACGCCGCCGAGGCGCTGGCCATCACGGCCCCGCGCCTGAAAGACCTCGAACTGATCGACCGCGTGGTCAACGAGCCCATCGGCGGCGCGCATCGCGATCCCCGCGTCATGGCCCGCCTGCTGCGCCGCGCCCTGGGCGACTCCCTGCGCCAACTGCAGGGCATGACCGCCGACCAGCTCATCGAGCAGCGCGTGCAGCGCGTGATGTCGTACGGCCGCTTCCAGGAAGCGCGCGCCTGACGGGCGCATGGCGCAGGCCCGGCTGGTGAAACCCCCTCCGAGCCCCGCCATGCTTTCCTCCGAATTGCCCGATTGCCCGGCTGCGCTGATCCAGCCGCTGCGCGAGACGCTGCTGGCCCTGCCCAGCCGTCCCGCGCGCATCGCGGCCGCCGTCAGCGGCGGCGCCGATTCCGCGATGCTGGCCGTGGCCGCCGCCCACGTCGCGCGCGGGCAGGGCATCGAACTCCAACTGTTCCACATCCATCACGGACTGCAGGCGCAGGCCGATGGCTGGGCCGAGCACGTCCAGGCCTTGGGCGCGATGCTGGGCGTGGCCGTCATGCAGGCGCGCGTGCAGGTGGCGGGCGACAGCGGCAAGGGCATCGAGGCCGCCGCGCGCGAAGCGCGCTACGCCGCGCTGGCCCGCCTGGCGCGCGAACAGGGCGTGGCCGACGTGCTGCTGGCCCATCATCGGGACGACCAGGCCGAGACCGTGCTGCTGCGCCTGCTGCGCGGCGCCGGCCTGCAAGGCATGGCGGCGATGGCCGCCGCCAGCATCCGCGACGGCGTGCGCTATCTGCGGCCCTGGCTGGGCACGGGCCGCGAGGCCATCCGCCTGGCCGCCGTCCGGCTGGCCGACGAGCGCGGCTGGCATGCCGTCGACGATCCCACCAACGCCGATCCCCGCTATACCCGCGCGGCCGTGCGCACTCGCCTGGCGCCTGTGCTGGACGAGCGCTGGCCCGGCTGGCAGGCCATCGTGGCGCGGCATGCGCGCCATATGGCCGAGGCTGCCCAGGTGCTGGACGAAGTGGCCGAGGCCGATCTGCAAGGGCTGGAGCCCGGTCCGGACCGTGGCAGTTTCTCGCTGGCCGCGTGGCGCAAGCTGTCGCCAGCGCGCCAGACGCACGTGCTGCGCCATTGGCTGGCCGGGCAGGGCGCGGCCATGCCCAGCGATGCCCGCCTGGCCGACCTGCTGCGCCAGTTGCGGCAACTGCATGCGCTGGGACACGACCGGCAATTGCGGGTCGTGCACGCGGGGCTGGCGGTGCGCTGCCATCGTGGCCGGGTGTGGGTCGAGCCGGCCTGATCGCTCCCCGGTTCATGGGCGCGCCCGGAATTTCGGTGCCGCAGCGGCGGTATGGTCTGGTCCCTGCCAAAACGCTCGAAATCGTCGCAATCCGGCCGGATTCCGCGAAGTTTTCTGCGGAAAATAGGGCATTCCCCGGATATCCCGCGCCCAAATCTTTACCAGCGCGTTAAAATCCTGGGTTTTGCCCGTCTTTGCCAGCAGTCGTGTGGCGGGCTTCCAGCCAGAGTACGAGATAGATGTCCCTCATCGTTCATAAGTACGGCGGTACCTCGATGGGCTCGGTCGAGCGCATCAGGAATGTGGCGCGCCGCGTCGCGAAGTGGCACGCCGCCGGCCACCAGGTCGTGGTCGTTCCCTCCGCCATGGCCGGCGAAACCAATCGCCTGCTGGGCCTTGCCCGCGAAATCGCCTCGCAGCCCGACGGCCGCGAACTCGACATGATTGCCGCCACCGGCGAGCAGGCCAGCAGCGGCCTGCTGGCCATCGCGCTGCAGGCCGAAGGCGTGCAGGCGCGCAGCTACACCGGCTGGCAAGTGCCCGTGCGCACCGATTCGGCCTACACCAAGGCCCGCATCACCTCCATCGACGACGCGCGCATCCGCGCCGACCTGGACGCCGGCCGCGTGGTCGTGGTCACGGGTTTCCAGGGCATCGATGAAGACGGCCACATCACCACGCTGGGCCGCGGCGGTTCCGACACCTCGGCCGTGGCCGTGGCGGCCGCCATCGGCGCCGACGAGTGCCTGATCTACACCGACGTCGATGGCGTCTACACCACCGACCCCCGCGTCGTGCCCGAGGCGCGCCGCATGTCCGTCGTCTCGTTCGAGGAAATGCTCGAAATGGCGTCGCTGGGTTCCAAGGTGCTGCAGATCCGCTCCGTCGAGTTCGCGGGCAAATACCGTGTGCCCACCCGGGTCCTGTCCTCGCTGACCGACCCGCTCATCCCGCTCGAAGAAGAAATGGTCTCGGGCACGCTGATTACTTTTGAGGAAGACGAAAAAATGGAAGCCGCCGTTGTCTCCGGCATCGCCTTCAGCCGCGACGAAGCCAAAATCACCCTGCTGGCCGTGCCGGACAAACCCGGCGTCGCCTACTCGATCCTGGGCCCGGTCGCCGCCGCCAACATCGACGTCGACATGATCGTGCAGAACCAGTCCGTCGCCGGCACCACCGACTTCTCGTTCACGGTCAACCGCAACGAATACCAGCGCGTGGTCGACGTGCTCAAGCGCGACGTGATCCCCGCCGTGGGCGCGCGCGAACTGGCCACCGACGAGAAGGTCGCCAAGGTCTCCATCGTCGGCATCGGCATGCGCTCGCACGTCGGCGTGGCCAGCCTGATGTTCCAGACGCTGTCGCAAGAGGGCATCAACATCCAGATGATCAGCACCAGCGAAATCAAGACCTCGGTGATCATCGACGACAAGTACATGGAACTGGCCGTGCGCGCGCTGCACAAGGCGTTCGGCCTGGACCAGGCGCCGGCCGAGAAGGCCTGAGACCGAAAGATTTTGCTCCCGGGTGCGTAAATATCGGCACTTGTGGAACAAAAGGGCCAAGAAAGTCTGATAGAATCTTGGTCTCTCTGGAGGCGTGGCCGAGTGGTTGAAGGTACTCCCCTGCTAAGGGAGCATGTGGGCAAAAACCTGCATCGAGGGTTCGAATCCCTCCGCCTCCGCCAGAATTGAAAACCCCGTGACGAAAGTCACGGGGTTTTTCTTTGGTGCGCTATGTCTCCGGGCCGCCCGTCAGTAGTGGCGTCGCGCCTGCACCACGTAAATGGTTCCGCCTTCAGGCAAGTAAACCAGGCGGTTTTCCTGATCGATTCGGCGAGACCAGAAACCACTGAGTTCGCCTTTGAGCGGCTCGGGCTTTCCCGTTCCTTTGAACGGATCCCTTCGACACTCCTCAAGCAACCGATTGATGACGGTTACCTTCGCAGGGTCGTGTTGCTGCCAATATAGATAGTCTTCCCAAGCATGCTGGGTCCAGCAGAAGGCGCTGCCTTTGGCTTCATTCTTGTTCTTGCCTTTCTTTGTGCTCATTACCTAGCAATTCCCGAAACTGGGCGTGACCAGCCTTGAGCTGAGCGATCGACTCCATCAATCGAGTTGCGTTCTTGGCATTACCCAACAAATGCATGGTCTCGACCATGCTGTTGTAGTCTTCCAGGGACATCATCACTACGTGTGCTCCCCGCTGGCGGGTGATCACGGTAGGTTCATGGTGCACGCAAACATCGTCCATCGCTTGCTTGAAACTGGCGCGTGCCTCGCTAAAAGTTAAGACGTTCATGTTGTTCGGCGTATCTAACGCCGCTCTCATGCAGAAGTTCCGAAGAGTGCGTTTCGCACCCATGTGGACCAGGCTTCCCGTTTCGTTTCGCCCAGTCATGACAGGGTTTGCCTGTCCTGCCAGCATTGTACTATGTTTTGTACTAAATTAGTACAATGATTTGTACCATGATGGCGCGTTCATGCAGTTCTTCTGAAAGGTGAGGGAAATGTCGATCTATAACGCCTTGCATGAGCCCTTGAAAGAAGGCGTCAAAGCCGCCTGGCGGCAACTGTGCCAGGAAGCCGATCCACGGGACATCTACGTGTTCGCCATCGATCCGGGCGACGACCTGGGCACGTCTGTGTCCATCGCCGCCAATACCGAGTCCACGTTGTCCGATTGCGATTCGGAACTCGAACGGCTCGAGTTGCGCTGGTCCATGCCGGATTGGACGTACGCCTTTTTCGGCGACGAGGAACTGTCGGCATTCAACGACGCGTTCAGCGCCGATCACCCCGATCCTTATGCGCTGGACGATGAGCAGGCCGAGACGCACATCGAAGCCTTCTTCGGACTGTGCGTATCCGTATTGCGGGAGCTCGATGCCGAAGGCCTGTTCGGCACGGGCGCCCAGCGTGAACGTCTGCTGCTGGGCGTGATCTGGTCCGATCAGTCGGACGACAGTATGGTCGACTTCGCGAGCCAGACCAATGCGGCGCCGCAGGTCGAGGCGTTTCGGCAAGCGCTGATGCGGCTGCGCGAGCTGCAAGGTGCGGCCTACCGCTGAGCGCACCGGGGCGGGCAGGCACGTCCACTTTCGGCGTGTGGCGGCGATCGCATTCGGAGTATGATTGGACTGGATAAATATCCAGTCATCCGGCACACTCTCTTCCGCGTTCGGCATGTTCCCCGAGCACCGCTACTACTACCTGCACAACTTCCAGCAAGCCTTGGATTGGCTGGCCGCGCGCTATGCCGATGTGTTCAGCCCCGGCGAGCAGGAGTTCCTGCGCGTGTTCCCGGGCCTGCCCAGGCCCGCGCGGGCGTTGCTGGTCCGCCTCGTCATGCGCCGGCACACGGTGTTCCGCGCGCAGCGCTTGCAGTACGAGGAAATCGGGCCGGTCGTGCCGGCGGCCGAACCCTTGCTCGCGCTGGGGTGGCTGCGCGCCGATCCCGTTCTGCCGTGGTCCGACTGGGCGGCCTTGCACACCAAGGACGAGCTGGCCAGGCGCTATCCCCAGGCAGCGCTGCGCGTGTCGTTGCGCAAGGCCGAACTGCTGGCCGCGCTCGAAGCCGCACTGGGCGAGCCGAACAGCCGGCCCTGCAGCGGCTGGGGGGCCGGGCCCGACGAAGCCATCTGGTCGGTCGAGGTCGCGCCGCTGGTGCGGCGGCTGCGCCTGATGTTCTTCGGCAATCTCGACCAGGCCTGGTCCGAGTTCGTGCTGGCCGACCTGGGCATCTTCCAGTACGAGCAGGTCGCCATCGATGCCGGCAACCGGGCCTTCCTGTGCGCGGCCGACGTCGACGTCTATCTTGCCTTGCAGGATGTCCGCGATCAGCTCGACGCCGCCCAACCGGATCAGGCCGCCGCCTTGCATGCGCAGGTGGCCGCCTGCGCAACCGCCGTGCCCTGGCTGGCGCGCCGGCAGGCCAAGGTGTGGTTCCGCCTGGGGCAATGGTGCGAGCGTGCCGCAGATTGGGAGCAGGCCGAACGGGCCTATCGCGCCAGCGTCCATTCCGGGGCGCGCCAGCGGCTGATCCGCGTGCTGGAGCGCCAGCAACGGTTTGCCGAGGCCCACGCGCTGGCCGGACAGGCGCTCGATCATGCCGAAAGCGAGACCGAACGGCAATTGGTTCGCCGCATGATGCCGCGCCTGGCGCGCCAGACGGGCTTGGCCGTTGCGCCAGGACGCGCCGGCCCGCCGTTGACCCCTTCGATGCTGACGCTGTCGCGGCCCGTCGATGATTGCCGCGTCGAACTCGCCGCGCGCGATCACTTTGCCGGCGAGGGCGCCCGCGTGCATTGGGTCGAGAACGGCCTGATCAATTCGCTGTTCGGGCTGCTGTGCTGGGATGCCGTTTTCCAGCCGGTGGCCGGCGCCTTCTTCCATCCCTTCCAACGCGGGCCAGCCGACCTGCACGAGCCCGGCTTTCGCGCGCGCCGGGCGCAGGCGTTCGATGCCTGCCTGGATACCTTGCGCACGGGCGGCTATCGCGAACGCATCCTGGCGCGCTTCCAGCAGAAAGCGGGCATCCAGTCGCCTTTCGTGTCCTGGGGCATGCTGACGCCCGAGTTGCTCGGCCTGGCGCTGGACTGCATCCCCGCCGAACACCTGGCGCTGTGGTTCGCGCGGCTGCTCGACGACCTGGGCGCCAACCGGTCCGGCCTGCCCGACCTGGCGCGCTTCTGGCCCGCCGAGCGGCGCTACGAACTGATCGAAGTGAAGGGCCCCGGCGACCGTCTGCAGGACAACCAGATCCGGTGGCTGGAATACGCCGTGGCGCACGGCTTGCCGGTACGGGTCTGCCACGTGCGTTGGGCCGTGCGCCAGGAACAGGCCGCATGAAACTCGAAGTGGCCGTACGCACGTTGTGCGACTTCACCGCGCGCGCGGGCGACCTGGATTCGCGTTTCACGCCCGCGCCCACGGCGCTGGAAGGCATGGCGGGCCATGCGGTCATCGCGCAACGGCGGCCCGACCATTTCGAGCACGAGATCGTGCTGACGGCAACCCACGCCGGCCTGACGGTGCGCGGCAGGGCGGATGGCTACGATCCGCGGGAATCCCGTGTCGAAGAGGTGAAGACCTATCGCGGCGATCTCGATGCGCTGCGCGACAACCAGCGCGCGCTGCACGGCGCCCAGGCGCGCGTGTATGGCCACATGCTGTGCGTGGCGCGCGAACTGACCGAAATCACCGTGGCCGTGGTGTATTTCAATCTCGACACCGAGGCCGAAACCGTGGTTGCCGAGACCCTGCAGGCCAGCGCATTGCAGGCCTCGTTCCAGGACATGTGCGAACGGTATGCCGACTGGGCCGGGCGCGAGCGCGCGCACCGCGAAGGGCGCGACGGGGCGCTGGAGGCCATGGCTTTTCCGCACGGCAAGATGCGGACCGGGCAGCGCGAGCTTGCGGTGGCCGTGTATCGCGCCGCGCGCGATGGCCATCCCGTCATGGCGCAGGCGCCGACGGGCGTGGGCAAGACGCTGGGCACGCTGTTTCCCTTGCTCAAGGCCTGCGCCACTCAAGGGCTGGACAAGGTGTTCTTCCTGTCGGCAAAGGGACCGGGCCATGCACTGGCGCTGGACGCCGTGTCGCGGTTGCGCGCTTCGCATGCCGAGGGGCTGCCGCTGCGCGTGGTCGAGCTGGTGGCGCGCGAGAAATCGTGCGCGCATTCCGACCGCGCCTGTCATGGCGAGTCCTGCCCGCGTGCGCGCGGGTTCTACGACCGCCTGCCGGCCGCGCGGGCCGCTGCGCTGGCGGACGCCGGCGCCACGCTGACGCGCGTGGCGGTTCGCGCGGTGGCCGATACCCACGACGTCTGCCCGTATTACCTGGGCCAGGAACTGGCGCGCTGGAGCGACGTGGTGGTGGGCGACTACAACTACTGGTTCGATGCGAACGCGATGCTGTACGCGCTGACGCTGGTGCACCAATGGCGCGTGGCGGTGGCCGTGGACGAGGCGCACAACCTGCTGGACCGCGCCAGAAGCATGTACAGCATCACGCTGTCCACCGATGATGTCCGCGCCGCGCGCGCCGCCGCGCCCAAGGCCCTGCGCAAGCCGCTGGATGGGTTGCTGCGTTCGTGGCGGGCCTTGCAGAAAAAACAGCAGACAGACTACGCCGCCTACGACATGGTGCCGGGCGGCCTGCGCGACACCGCGCAGCGCGCCAGCGCGGCACTGGCCGAGCACTTTGCCGGCGTCGCCGGATCGCCGGACGATCCCGCGCTGGCGCTGCATTTCGCGTTGCTGCAATTCGGGCGCCTGGCCGACGGCTTCGGCAATCACGCGCTGTTCGACCTGACGGTCACGGGCGAGGCGAGCCCGCCTGGCGGGCCCGCGTCGCAGATCTGCATCCGCAACGTCGTGCCCGCGCCGTACCTGGCCGCGCGGCATGCGGCGGCGCGCTGCACCGTGCTGTTCTCTGGCACGCTCAGTCCGCCGGATTTCCACCTGGACACGCTGGGCCTGCCCGCCAGCACGGGCTGGGTCGACGTCGCCGCGCCGTTCTCGGCCGAGCAGTTGCGCGTCAGTGTCGTGGCGGGCGTCTCCACCCGCTGGCGCGACCGGGCGCGTTCATTGGCCCCGATCGCCGACCTGGTCGCCGCGCAGTATGCGGCCCGGCCCGGCAACTACCTGGTGTTTCTCAGCAGCTTTGCCTACCTCGAACAGGTGGCGCGGCGCATGGCCGCCGCGCATCCCGACGTGCCCCAATGGTCGCAGGCCCCTCGCATGAGCGAAGACCAGCGCGCGGACTTCCTGGCCCGCTTCACGGAAGCGGGGCGCGGCGTGGGGTTCGCGGTATTGGGCGGCGCCTTCGCCGAGGGCGTGGATCTGCCCGGGCGGCGGCTGATCGGCGCCTTCGTCGCCACGCTGGGCCTGCCGCAGGTCAACCCGGTCAACGAGCAGATCCTGGCCGCGATGGGCGCGCGCTATGGCCAGCAGATGGCCTATGACTACACCTATCTGTATCCCGGATTGCAGAAGGTGGTGCAGGCCGCCGGGCGCGTGATCCGCACCGAGACGGATACCGGAACGGTGCATCTGATCGACGACCGTTTCCGCCAGCGCAAGGTGCGGGCGTTGTTGCCGGAATGGTGGCGCGTGGACGAGTCTTCCGGGGGCGTTATTCTAAGGGCACAGACAGCTTGAACGTGCTTGCGCCGGGGGCCGTGCGATGAGCAATGCACCCGCGTCATCGCTGGCAAACACAGGATTCAAAAACGATGGCAAACGGCCAGTTTCACACAGTGCGTTTTCTCAACAACAATCCTGCTGATATAGAAATGCGGGAAGACCAGGGTTATGAAGAAGAGACTCACAACGGTTTTGTGGCACCGGATGTCGGCTGGCAAGTTATTTTCGCGAATCCCGCCAGATATCTGGCTTGGGTGAGAAGAGCTGCGTTTGCCAACGTCAATCCGGACGGTTCTTTCGGGCCGGGTTTCCGGCCTGATTCTTCCAAGTTGGCCAAGTTGGATTCTCTGCGCCAAGGCGTACGAGGATGGCTTGGAATCACGCTGGTCAGTGAAAAATCCGCCAACACGTATTCCTTTATTGACGGTCGGCATCGCGCATATTGGTTGGCGATAAACAACGCGGTTTCGGTGCCGCTTCTCGTTCCCGCACATCAGGTCGCTCATTTTAAGGATTTCTTGTAGGCGTTCGAGCCGGTGCATGCCGTTGGCGAGCATACGGTGATCTGTTCGTCCTGCGTCGTCGCCGCTTCGAACTGGGCCATCTCCGGCTCAGGCGTCATGAGACACACATACAAAAAGCGGCACTGCCCGAAGCCAGTGCCGCTTTTGTTTCACCGACTCACCCCTGAGGGTGACTCAGCGGCCGGGGATCAGAAACCCGACACTTCGATCAGCGTCTTGCCCATCGGGCGCGGGTTCAGCGGGTCTTGCTTGATGCTGTCGTTCAGCTGGTTCACGATGCCGGGCTTGAACACTTCCTGGGCCTGGATCAGCTCGTTGGAGAAACGGCCGCCTTCGACCAGCGTGCCGCCGACCGGCAGGTCGGAGAAGCGCACCACCGTCAGCTGACGCGTGTCACCCAGCAGCGAGCTGGCCAGATCGGCGTTGGCGTTCGGCGAGTCGATGTTCACGACACGGCCTTCCACCGCGTTGCCGCTGGTGTTGCCGTTGACCACGTTCTGGCCGCGCAGGGTCACGGTGCCCACGTTGCCGCCCTGGCCCGTCGAGATGCTGTTGACGGTGACCGTGTTGGCCGCTGCGTAGGTGATGTCGCCCGTGCCGGACGAGGTCTTGGCCGAGTTGGCCATGTCGATGTTGCCGCCGCTGTTGACGGTGACGTTGCCCGATCGCGTGGCCACGACATTACCCGACTGCCTGACGTCGCCAGCGGCCTGCAGCGTGATGTCGCCGCCGCCGGTGTTGCTGACGTTGCCGTCGACGGCCAGCTGGCCCGCCGTGTTCACCACCACATTGCCGCCCGTGGCCGAGGTGTTGCCCAGCGACAGGGTGCCCTGGTTCAGGTTGTTGAGCTGGGCGCCGCCGTTGCCGGCTTGTGCCGAGACCGCGTTGGTGCGCAGGTTCAGCGCGCCGTTGGCATCGCCCAGGCCCACGCCGGCGTTCAGCAGCACGTTCTGCGCCGTGATCGCCGAGGAGCCCTGCACCGCGTTGCGGATCGAGCCCTGGACGGCGTTGATGGACGCCGTCTGCGTGCCGGCATTGACCTGGTCGACAATCACGTCGCCGGTGCGGCTGGTCACGTTGACGTCGCCGTTGCTGGCGGTGGCCGTCAGCCTGGCCAGGCCGTCCTGCTCGTCGATGGTGATCGCCTGGCCGTTGGCGGTCAACGTGTTGACGCGGGTGCCAGCGTTGACGTTGCCCGAGGCGGTCAGGTTGGCCGAGTCGGCCACGATGCGGGTGTCGGCGTTGCCGTCGTCCTGCTGCGAACCGGCTTCGGTGGTCAGCATGGCCGTGCCCGTGGCGCTGACGTTGCCGACCGTGGCGTCGCCCTGGCGAACCACCAGGGTGGCGTCGCCGCCGCCGGTGCTCAGGTTGGACACCGTCACGGCGTTGGCCTGATCGATGCTGGCGTTGCCGGTGGCGGTGCTGGCGTCGATCGTCTTGACGTCGGTGACCAGCGCGCCGCGCTCGCCGTTGCCGATGCCGGTGCCCGCGGACAATTGCAGGTTGTTGGCCACGACGTTGGCCTGCGAGACCGGCAGGGACAGCACGGCAACGCGGTTCAGCACGTTGTTGCGGGCCTGGCCTTGCGTGATGGCTTCGCCGGCCTGCAGCGACACGTTGTTCGCGCCGTAGCCCGCGTTGACGCTCTGCACGTCGATGCTGCCGGCCGCGCTGACAGCGATGTCGCCGCTGTCGGTGCGCACCGAGCGCAGGGTGGCCGAGCCCGAGTCGCGCAGCGCGATCGTGGCGCCGCCGCCGTAGGCGTTGGCGTTGATCGTGTTGGCGCGCGTCGCGGCGTCGATGCCGTTCTGGGCCGTCAGGGTCAGCGTGTCGGCCTGGATGCGGCCGTCGGCGCTGCCCATCTCGATGCGGCCGTCGCTGTACAGATCAGCGGTGCCCTGGGTGGCCCGCACGTCCTTGGCGCTGATGTTGCCGCCCGCCGAGAGGTAGACCGAACCGTTGGCGGCGATCAGCTTCTCCAGCGAGATGGCATCGGCTTCGCTGACGTTGATGTCGCCGGCGCCGGTGTTCTCGGCGGTCAGCTGGTTCACCGAGGTGTTCAGCATGGAGCCGCCCGCGCCGATGCCGGTCGCGGCCTTGGCGTTCAGCGTGGCGGCCTGCACGTGCTGGCCGACGCCCGCATTGGCGAGGATGGCGCCCGCGTCGGACGTCAGCGCGACGTTGCCGCCGGTGGTGCGGATGTCGTTGACGGCGATGTTGCCCTGGGCCTTGTAGGTCACCGAGCGAGCGGCGCCCGCCGTGGTGCGGGTGCCCTCGGCCATCGTGATGCCTTCGGCGCCGCCGGTGACGGACACGTTGCCGGTGGTGGCGGTGACGTGGGCGTTCTGGGCCACGTGCTTGCTGGCCGAGACGGTGACGTCGCCGGTCGCCGATTGCACCTGGTCCTGCAGCGTGACGTCGCCGCCGGTGGACTTGACGTCCACGTTGCGGCCGGCCTGCAGGCCGTAGGTCAGGACGTTGCCGGAGGCGTCGTAGGCGAGGGTGCCGTTGGTGCCCGCGACCGAGCGGGTGCCCTGGGCCATGGTGATGCCGTCCAGGCCGGCGCGCACCTGCACGCTGCCCGCGGTGGCCTGGGTGTTGGCCTGCTGGCTGATGCCGCCGTTCAGCGCGGCCAGCGCCACGTTGCCCGTGGCCGAGGTGATGGCCGCGTTCTGCGTGATGCCGCCGTCGTTGCTGGTGACGTTGATGTTGCCGCCCGCCGTCAGCACCTGGGTGCTGACGTTGCCATCGGCGGTGTAGGCGATGGTCTTGCCGGCGCCCGCCGAGGTGGTGGTGCCGGCGGCCATCGTGATGCCCTGGCTGCCGCCGGTGACGCTGACGTTGCCCGCGGTCGCCGTGGTGTTGGCGTTCTGGGTGACGCCGCCGGCCGAGCCGGAGGCCAGCGCGATGTTGCCGGCCGTCGAGGTGATGGTGTTGAACTGCGTCACGCTGCCGTTGTTGCTGGTGACGTTGACGTCGCTGCCGGCCGTCAGGGTGCGCGCGGCGATGTTGCCATCGGCGGTGTAGGCGATGGTCTTGCCGGCGCCCGCCGAGGTGGTGGTGCCGGCGGCCATCGTGATGCCCTGGCTGCCGCCGGTGACGCTGACGTTGCCCGCGGTCGCCGTGGTGTCGGCGTTCTGGGTGACGCCGCCGGCCGAGCCGGAACTCAGCAGGATGTCGCCGGCGTCCGACGTCAGCGTGCCTTGCTGCAGCACGTTGCCGGTGTTGGACTTGACGCCGATGCCGGTGCCCGCCTGGATGGCGCGGGTGGTGATGTTGGCGTCGGCCACGTAGTTCACGGCGGCGCCGGCGGTCGTGCGGGTGCCGGCGGCCATCGTGATGTTGCCGGTGCGGTTGGCCGAGGAGGCGTTGCCGGTGGTGGCCGACAGGTCGACCTTGCCTGCGGTGGCCGTGATGTCGGCGTTCTGCGCCAGCGCGCCGCGGGTCGTGCCCAGGGCGATGTCGCCGCGATCGGCGGTGACGGCGGCATCCTGCGTCAGGCCGGTGGCGGCCTGCAGCGAGATGTTGCCGGCCAGGTCGTCCGAACCCGTGGTGGCGACCGCGTTGGACACGGTCATCTTGCCGCCCAGGGCGGTCACGTCGATGTCGCCGGTGGCTTGCAGGCCGATGACGTCGTCGGTCACGGGAGCGAGCGGGGGCGGCGGCGGCACGTCGGAGAACGCTTCGTTCGCGCGGGCCAGCTGGCCGATCGTCAGGTCGCCCGTCAGGTCGTTGACGGCGATGCCGCCCGTGCCGCCGTCGGCGGCCAGGGTGGCGACGTTCACGTTCAGGGCCTTCGTGCCGCCGATGCCTTGATGGCCGCGCATCGCCAGCGTGCTGGCGGTGATGTTGGCCTGGGCGTCGGTGCGCGCGTTCAGGATCTGGCCGTCCACGGCCGCCAGCACGACGCCCTTGCCGGCGCCGCTGGCTTCGATGGTGTCGACGTTCATGTTGCCGGTGGACACCAGGCTGACGTTGCCTTCGGTCGTGGCGACACGCTTGACGGTCAGTTCGCGGTCGGTCAGCTCGGCGTTGCCGGCCTCGATGATGTCGATGTTGCCGCTGCCGGTGGCCGTCAGGTTGTTGGCGCTGACGCGGATGCGGTCCTGGTCGCTGGTGACGCCGGTGTCGCCGATGTAGCTGCCGGCCTTCAGCACCAGGTTGTCGGCGCTGATGTAGCTGCTGGCCACCGTGCGGCCCAGGTCGCGCGAGATGCCTTCGCTGGCTTCCAGCGTGGCGGTGCGGTTGGCGCCTTGCAGCGAGACCTGGCCGACCGTCATGTTGCCTTCGGTCTTGATCGAGGCATTGCCGTCCAGCAGCGCGACCTCGTCGGCCAGCAGGTCGCCGCCCGTGTTGACCACGGTCAGGTTGCCCGGCACGTCGATGCCGGCGGCCAGTTGGCGCACGTTGGTGTCCAGCGTGGCGTTGCCCTTGGCGACGATCTCCAGGCGATGGCCCGACACGTCGGCCACGTCGTCCTGGCCGTTGGTGATGGCGCCGCCGCTGACCAGGCGGACCGTATCCGTGGTCTTGTTGCCGCCGGCGATGGCCTCGTCCACGGCCAGGTCGCCGTCCGTGGCCAGCGTGATGCTGTCGGCGGCGGTGACGCCGCTGACGGCGCCGGCCGTGCCGATGGTCAGCAGCGCGCCGCCGTTGGCGTTGGAGATGTAGGCGCCGCCATCCGCGGCCTGCGCGGCCAGCGTGGACGTCTGGGTGAAGACGGTGTTGTCGGTCAGCGGGTTGGCGTCGACGTCGCCGCCGATGCTGCGGCCAGCGATCAGCGACACCAGCGGCGAGATCAGCTTGCCGCCCTGGCCGACGATATCGCCACGCGCGTTCAGCGTGATCGACTTGTCGCTGGACACGTTGCCGACGACGCCGATGTTGTTGGCGGCATAGGCATCGATGACTTTGCCCGAGGCCACGGCGATGTTGCCCAGGCCCAGGTTGCTGTCCGACTTCAGGTACAGGTCGGTGTTCAGCGTGCCGTTGATGTTCAGCTGATTGGCGCTGATGCCCAGGGGCTTGGCGGCCGAGCTGTCGATGTCCTTGTTCAGGACGACGGCGGTCTGGCTCTGCTCCAGCACCTTCAGGGCCGCGTCGCGGGCGATCTGGGCGCGGTACAGGGCAACGCCGAGCGTGTTGTACGAGGTCGCCGTCACGTCGCGGTCCAGTTGGGCCTTGAGCATGTCGCCCAGCGACGAGGTCACACCGGCCAACGCCTGGTCCAGCTGGTTGTTCATGTCGGCCAGTTCGCCTTCCTTCGGGTCCAGCGTCAGGCGCTGGAACACGTCGACGGCGGTCTGGGCGACGGACAGCGCCAGGTCGATGCCGGCGAACACCAGGTCGGCGCCGCCGTCACCCGAGAACGGGATGGCCTGCGCGCCGGCTGCCGCGAACGAGGCGGCGTCCTTGGCGATGCCGGCGGCGGTCAGCACGTCGTTCAATGCCTGGAACGTGGCGCTCAACGCATCCACTTCCGCCTGAAGATCATTCACTTCCTTCTGCGTGGCATTGGCGTTGGCCTGTGCCTGCGCGAGTTTCTGCTGGGCTTCGACCAGGGCGCGTTGATACGTGCGCAACTCGGCCTCGTAGACGTCATAGACGGTCTGCGTGCTGTTGACCTCGGCAACCTTCTGGTCGTGGTTGTTGCCCATGGTCTCCCGGACGTATTTCGCATCCTCCAGGTCGGGCGTATGGGCTTCGAGCGTGACCACGTTGCCGCGGATGTTCTCGGTGGTCCCGTTGCCGTCGATGATGATGCCCTTGCGTGCGATGACCGTGACGTCGCCCGTCGTGCCGGCATCCAGCAGGCCGATGCTGATGTTGGAAGCGGCCTCCAGGCGGATGTCGCCGCCGTGCGTGCGCACGTTGCCTGCCACGATGGCGCCGAGATAGCCCAGGCGCGACTCGCCCAGCGCGCTCATGGTGACGTCGCCGCCGTTGCCCTGGGCGTCGGCCCACAGTTCGATGGTGTCGGCCGTGTTCAGGAACACGATGTGGCCCACCGTGGCGATCAGTTCCAGCGAGCCGCCCGTGTCCATCTGGATCGTGCCGCCGTTCTGGTTCAGGATCGTGATGTCGGTGGCCGTGATGGAGACCTTAGAGGCGCCCTTGCCCTGCAGCGAGTCGGCGTCGACGATGATGGCGCCGGTATTGGCGGCGTGCACGGCGCCCGAGCCGCCCGACGCGGCCAGGTAGTTCACGTTCAGGGCCAGTTCGCCATTGTTGCCCACGCCGCGGTCGGCGGACACGTTCAGGCGGCCGGCCGAGATGTTGGCGGCCGTCTTGTCGGTGCGTGCGTCCTCGATGCTGCCGGTGCTGGCCAGCGTCACGGTGGAGGAGCCCGCCGTGATCTTCTTCACCTGAATGCCGGCGTTGGCGCCGCCACCGTTGGCGATGCTGATGTTGCCGTCCGATCCCGCGCTGGTGGCGCGCTCGATCAGCAGGGGGCGGTTGCCGTTGTTGACGACATAGATACCGCCATTGATGGTGTCGATGACCAGCTTGTCGACCTGCATCTGGATGGCGTTGGCGTCACCGTTCTGGCCAAAGGAACGGGTGTTCGCGGTCAGGGTGCCGGTGATGATGTTCTGGGCGGGGCTGCCGGAGGCGCGGGTGGCGCCGCCGACCATCGTCAGGTTGATCGCGCCTCCGGCCTGCAGCACGCCGATGGCGGCGTCGCCGGACAGGTTCAGGTCGATCGTGGTGTTGGCGCCGTTGGCGATGGCGTCCAGGCGGGCCAGCGAGCCGATGTTGGCGGCATTGATGTTGCCGTCGGTGGCCGTCAGGTTCAGCGCGCCGGTGGTCGTGGTGCCCAAGGCGCGATCGGCCGAGCCCAGGCTGCTGCCCGAGACGGTGATCGCGGCGCCGCTGATGCGGCGGTCTTCGGCGGTCTGCACCGAACCCGCGGCGGTCAGGGACACGTTGCGCGTGGCGTTGACGTTGTCGATCACCAGGTCGCCGCTGGTGTTGCCCAGCGTGACGTCGCCCGTGGCGCCGGCGGTGGTCGCGTCCAGCGTCAGCGTGGCGGCCGTGTTCTGGGCCACCGTGAAGGCGCCGTTGCCGGCCGCGCCCTTGATGTAAGAGGCCGCGGTGCGGTCGAAGGTGATGGCGCCGGTGGCCGTGGCGCCGATCTTCTCGGCGGTGACCAGCGTGCCGGTCTCCTGCGTGATCGAGCCCAGCGCGCTCAGCGTCAGGCTCTTGGCGGCGGTGATGTCGCCGCGCAGGTCGATGGCGTCCTTGGCCGTCAGGCTGAGGTTCTGCAGCGTGCCGCCGGCGCTCAGTTGCCGGGTGGCGCTGTCGTACTTGGTCTCGCCGCCGGTGTAGGACACGGCGACGGTGCCGCGCACGGTCGTCGCGTCCAGGTCTTCCAGGGCGCGGTCGTTGGCGATGTAAGTGCCGGCGGTGGTCGCGGTGGTCGCGGTGGTCAGGCCGCGGACGCTGGTTTCCAGACGGTTGGAGGCTGCGCCGATGTCGTTGCGCGCACGCATTTCCAGCGTGTCGGCGGTCACGTTGTTGGCGTCGCCGTTGTTGTCGGAGATGCTGCCTTGTGCTGCGCCCAGGGTGACGTTGCCGCCGGCCGCGTCGATGCTGCCCAGGCGCAGGTTGCCCTGCGTCACGTCGACGCTGACGTCGTTGCCCGTGCCTTGCGCGGTGATCGACTCGACCGTCAGGCCGTTGTTGTCGCTGAGGTGCACGCCGCCGTTGCCGGCGGTGGCGGCCACGCTTTCGGTGCGCAGTTGCGCCGCCGAGCCCGCGCTGCCGATGGCGCCCGAGGCCTTCAGGTCCACGCGCTTGGCGGTCAGGGTGGCCGCCGCGTTGGCGGAGGCGTTGGTCTCGCTATCGTTGCTGGCCACCGTGGTGACGATGCTGCCGCCGGTGGTCTCCAGCGCAATCTCGGCGCCGGCCGCCAGGGCGCCGCCCAGGGTGACGTTGCCGTCGGACTTCAGGCGGATCTTGGTCGTGCCCGGATCCCCGTTGCTCAGGGTCACGGTGCCGTCGGCCTGGGCGATCGGCAGCAGCGAGCTGTTGCTGCCGTTGATGCTGACCATCTGGCCGGCCGACATGGCGCCCAGCACCAGGTCGCCGCCCGTGTTGGCGATGTTGATGCTGCCGTCCTGCGTCGACGCGGCCAGGCTGCGCACGCTGGTGCTGACGGCCTGGCCGTCGGTGCCGATGCTCTGGTCGGACACCAGGTTGGCGCCCCACGCGGTCACGTTGGTGGCGCCGCTCAGGCCCGTCATCGCGCCGTTGCGCGCGGTGATGATGGCGCGGTATTGCGTATCGCCGTCGACGACGCCCGTGGTGACTTCCTTCAGTGCCACGCCGCCGTCGGTGTCGGTGACGATGACATGGCCGCTGGCGGCCTTGGCGGTCAGCGTCACGGCATCCACGCGCAGGGCCTGGCCCTCGGCGCCTACCGATTTGCCCGCGCCGGTCACTTCCAGGCGCAGGTCGTTGGCCTTGGTGACGCTGTCGGCGCCCGTGGTGATGCTGTCGGTGGCCACCAGATTGGTGTTCACGCGGCCCACGTCCTGGCCGACGGTCAGGCCCTGGATCTTGCCGTTCTGGGCGATCTCGGCGCCCTTGACGTCCACCAGCGACGTGGCTTCGACCACGCCTTCGTTGGAGACCAGCGAGGACATCAGGCCGCTGACCTGGTTGGCCGTCAGGGCCACCGTGCCGGCGGTGATCTTGCCGGTCGCGGTGTTGGTCACGCCGGCCTTGGTGCCGCCGGTGCCCGTGGTGCCGGTGGCCGTCAGCGCGTCGGCCGACAGGTTGATCAGGTTGTTGCCCGTCAGGTCGATCGTGGCCTTGTTGCCGGCGGCCAGGGTGACCTTGCCCAGCTGGGCGACGATCTCGCCGTTGTTGTCGACCGAGGTGGCGACGAGGTAGACGAAGCCGTTGTCGGCGGCGGTGATCTTGCCGTTGTTGGTGATCTTCTGGCCGGCGGCGGTGTCGGAGAAGGCCAGTTGGCTGCCGTTGGCGATGAAGGCGTCGATGGCGCCCTGCGAATCGTCGCTGAGCTTGAGCGTGGTGGCCAGCAGGCTGCCCACGTTGATCTCGGCGCCGGCGCCGATCAGGATGCCGTTGGGGTTCAGCAGGAACAGCTTGCCGTTGGCCTTGAGCTGGCCCATGATCTCCGAGGCGGCCGGACCGGTCACGCGGTTGACGGCGATGGAGTTGGCGTTGTTCTGGATGAACTGGACCAGGTCGCCGGCGCTGACGCCGAACTTCTGCCAGTCGATGAACGCGCGGTCCGTCGTCTGGTTGATCTGCAGGCCGTTCAAGATGGCGGTGATGGCCGCGTTGCCGCCGCGCACCGTGGCGTCGCCGACGGTGGGCGTCTGGGCCGCGGCGCCGAAGCCCGCGCCCATCAGGGCGGCGGAGACGGCGGACAGAATGAAAGTCTTGCGCACGTCCGGGCGTGCTTGCTTCTTGCTGGACATTGTTCTTTACCTGAAATTTTTGCGTAGATGAGGCGCGGTGCCGCTGCCCTTGATCAGAAGCGGTAGCGCGCTTGCGCGTACACGGCTTCGCCCTTGCCATCGCGGTCGCCCAGCGGCGTCGTCACTTCCAGGCGCAGTTCCACCGAATCGATGGGCAGCGCCTGCACGCCGAGGGTGGCGCCCGTCAGGTGGGCGTTCGAATCCTGGTTGATGAACGGGGTGCGGATGAAAATCCGGCCGTGGTCCACGCGCGCGAAGGCCTGGTAGCGGCTGCTCTCGGGCAACACCTGGAAGCGGGCTTCCAGGCTGGCCAGGTAGCCGCTGTCGCCGGCGTAGTACGAGGGCACGTAGCCGGCCACCGACGACACGCCGCCGATGGCCCACTGCTCGGCCGACACCAGCGGCGCGGTCGAGTACTGGCCCGACAGGCGCGGGGTCAGCGTCCAGCGCGACGACAGGCGCTCGATACGCGCCAGGTCGAACGTGAACTTGGTGAACTTGTTGTCGGCGCGCGAATAGGCGCGGCTGGACATCGGGCTGTTGTCGTCCATGCCGCCCAACGCGTCGCCCAGGCCGTAATGCACCTGGAGCTGCGCCAGCGTGCGGCCGGACAGGCCGGTGTCGTCGAAGGTCAGGCCGAAGCGCAGCTTGCGGATCTCGTCCTTCGAGGTCGTGGTCGACAGCATCTTCTGTTCGAGGTCCGAGCTTTCGAACCAGGCTTCAGCCGTATAGATGCGGCGGGCCGAGCGCACGAAGTCATGGCTGACGCCCAGGCCCCAGCCCGAGTTGTCGCCCTTGATGTCCAGGACCTGGTATTCCTTGCCGACGTTGACGTTGCCCTTCGAGTAGTAGCCCATCACCTTGGTGCCGAGCGCGTTCACGGGCAGGGAGTACATCACCGAGCCGTACTTCAGGTCGCCGGCGCCCAGGGACTTCATGCCCACGAAGCCCAGCTCGTCGCCTCGGCCCGTCAGGTCCTCGAAGTTCACGCGCGGAATCAGGCGCCAGCGGCCCGTATTCTCGCTGCCGTAGTTGTTCACTTCGACCATGCCGGTGATGCGATTGGCTTCGGTCACGTCCACGAACAGGTCGGTCGAGCCGGCTTGCGTGCCGGGTTGCAGGCGCGAAGTCACCGTGATACCCGACAGGCGGTTCAGGCGCGTCAGCGCGCGTTCGATCTGTTCCAGCGCGAACGGCTGGCCCTGCACCACGCCTTCGGCGGCCAGCGCGCGTTCGACGCGGTAGGACGGGAAGCGCGGGTTGTTCTGGACCGTGATGTTGCCGAGCCAGCCTTCCAGCACCGTCAGTTGCAGGGCGCGGTTGTTGCCGAACTCCTGCTGCGGCACCACCACCTTGACCAGGGGGTAGCCCTGGGCGTGGTAATGCGCTTCGATCTTGGCGGCCAGGCCGCGCATGCCTTCGAGTGTCAGCGGACGGCCGATGTCATTGGCGATGATCGCGCTGAGCTGGCCGCTGGTGTAGGCCTTGTTGCCGGAGAAGGTGACACTGCTGACCATGACACTGGCTTGAGCGGCGTTGGCTTGGGTCTGGGCTGCGGCGGCGAGGGTGGCCAAGGCGAGGGAAACGCCGAGGGCGCAGCTGGCCAGCCGGACGGAGAATTGCTTGGTGGACATAAAACCCTGTTGTGACTTCGACACTGAATCGATGGCGCGCAAAGACCCGGCCCGCGGCACGCGAAGGCCGCTGGAGAGGGAAAGCGCAGTGGAAATTGAAAAGGGGGGCAGAGCCCGGCGTGCGGACTTTGTCTACGGGAGGAGTCGGCTCCTTTTCCTGCTGGAAGACGGGGCCGGGCCGTAGGGGATCAGCGATGGAACAAGAAAGCTCACGATTGCGAACATATCTGCCTCCAGCAGGGGAAGCCAAAGCGGGGCTTGCTGCCGGTTTCGTTGCAAGGAAAGGACACCAAATACAACAAAACGTGTCTTAACTATGTTCGCACATCTATGACGGTTCACACAACAATATACTTCAAATCTTTTTTTTAATAAAAAAAATTTCTACTAAAAGGCGAGTTTTATCAGTTTATTTCGCTTTTTTGCACAAAAAATCACCTGGATTGCGGTAACAAGACGAATCGTCTGTTGTTGGGTGGCAACGTGTAGTTACATTCAGCCGTCTTGTGTGACGGAGAGACCGGGCTCGGATAATTTTCGGGACGGGTTGTTGGCGCCATGCCCGGACCGATACCGCGAATCATCGGTGGGCGGCCCGTCAGGCCAGGCCGAGGCTCTCCATCGCCCGTATTAGGAGGGGGAACGGTTTTTGGGGACGTATTCTGGCAACGCGGCATCGCCGCGCTTGCGTCGGCTCGGGACGAGTCTTAGCCAGCCGTGAAGATCACGCTCAGGTTGTTCGCCGGCATCTCGATCACGGGGCCGGCGGCCAGGCCGCGTCCGGCCGCCTCGGCTTGAACGTCCTCGAGGTTCCGGACGCCGAAGGCCGGGTCGCGTTGCTTCAGCCAGTGATCGAAGGCTTCGTTGCTGGGAGCGGTGTGCACGCCGCCACGGCGATACGGGCCGTACAGGTAAAGCACGCCGCCCGGCCGCAGCAGGCGGGCCGCGCCGTCCAAGAGGGCAGGCGTCGTTTCCCACGCCGAATAGTGGATGACGTTGCAGCAGACGATGGCGTCCACGGGCGGGACGCCCCAGTCCATTGCCTGCACGTCGATCACCCTGGGCGGTTCGACGTTGTCTGCGCCGGCGTGGTCGATCCAGGCCTGGATCGACGGCAGCATTTGCGCATCCCCTTCGCTGGGCAGCCACGTCCAGCCCGGCAGGGCCTGTGCGAAGAACACGGCGTGTTCGCCCGTGCCGCTGCCGATCTCCAGCACCCGGCCCGAGTCAGGCAGGATGCGCCGCAGCACGTCCAGAATGGGCTGGCGGTTGCGTTCGGTGGCGGGCGCGTAGCGGCGCAGGTCGGGATTCGGCACGTTGGGCGGCAAGACGAGGTCGATACGCGATGGTAGCAGCGGCGCGGCGATTCGCCATGCCGCTTCGTGTAGGGCACGGCGTCGGCCGCCTTCGCGAGAACATCGGCAAGCCATTGATTGCAATCACGGTTTTTCCAGCCTTAGCTCCGCTTTTGAAATTCAAAGTTGCCCCGCGCCCATCCCCGGTGCCACGCTTGCGGCAGGAGGAATGTGACGACCATGAGCTGGCAACCCGAGATCGACGAGCTGCACCATCGCAGGCAACTGGCCCGCCGGATGGGCGGCGAAGACAAGGTCAAAAAGCATAAGGACGCGGGCAAGCTGACGGTGCGCGAGCGCATCGAGGCCATCGCCGACGACGGCTCGTTCCATGAGGTCGGCAGCCTGACGGGCTTCGCCGACTACGACCGGGCCGGGGCGCTGAAGGCCTACATGGCGTCGAACATGGTCATGGGCCGCGCGCGCATCGATGGCCGGCCGGTGGTGCTGGTGGGCGACGACTTCACCATCCGCGGCGGCGCCAACGATGGCGCGGTGTCCGAGAAGCTGGCGCACGCCGAACGCATGTCGCACGACCTGCTGCTGCCCATGATCCGGCTGGTGGACGGCACGGGCGGCGGCGGTTCGGTGAAGAACATCGAGACCAAGGGCCATACGCTGTTGCCGGTGATGCGCGACTGGCAACTGGTGGCCGAGAACCTGACGCGCGTGCCCGTCGTGGGCCTGGCGCTGGGGTCGGTGGCGGGCAAGGGCGCGGCCCGCGTGGCCGCCAGCCACTACTCGGTGATGGTGAAAGAGACGGCGCAACTGTTCAATGCCGGGCCGCCGGTGGTGGCGCGCGTCAGCGGTCCCATCACCAAGAACGAACTGGGCGGCAGCCACATCCACACGCGCAATGGCGTGGTGGACGACGAGGTCTCCACCGAGCAGGAAGCCTTCGAACGCGTGCGGCGCTTCCTGTCCTATCTGCCGCGCTCGGTGCACGAGCTGCCCGCGCGCGTCGAACCCACCGACACGCCCACGCGGCGCGACGACGCCCTGCTGGAGATCATCCCGCGCGATCCGCGCAAGGTCTACAAGGTGCGCAGGATCCTGGACAGCGTGTTCGACCAGGATTCTTTTTTCGAGATCGGGCGGCACTGGGGCAAAGGCATCGTCACCGGGCTGGCGCGGCTGGACGGCTGGCCGGTGGCGGTGCTGGCCAGCGATCCCTATCACTACGGCGGCGTGTGGGACCGGCCCACCACCGACAAGTTCACCCGTTTCGTCGACCTGGCCGAACTGTTCCACCTGCCGGTGGTGAACTTCGTGGACGTGCCCGGTTTCCAGATCGGCCTGGATGCCGAGGTGTCGGGCGTGATGCGCTCGGGCGTGCGCGCGCTGTCGGCCATCTACCAGACCACGGTGCCGTGGTGCACGATGATCGTGCGCAAGGCCTATGGCGTGGCGGCGGCGGGGCACCAGCATCAGGGCCGCTATGCGTTGCGCTACGCCTGGCCTTCGGCGAACTGGGGCTCGCTGCCCATAGAAGGCGGGCTGGAAGCGGCCTACAAGGGCGAGATCGCCGCCAGCGAAGACCCCGAGGCCAAGCTGCGCGAAATCGAACAGCGCCTGCGCGGCCTGTCGTCGCCGGTGCGCGCCGCCGAGGCCTTCGTCATCGAGGAAATCATCGATCCGCGCGACACGCGCGCCATCCTGTGCGACTTCGCCAACCTGGCCGCGCCGCTGCGCCAACCGGGCATGACGACGCTGCGCTATCGGCCGTAGGCCCATCGAGCCACCCGGCGGGCCTCCATGCCGGGCTTTTGCTGCAACCACACATATACCGATCAGGAGACGGGCATGCAGAAGAGAACTTTCGTCAGGACGGCGCTGGCAGGCATCCTGGCGCTGGGCGCCGCGTTCGGCGCGCCACCGCGGGTGCTGGCAGCGGGGTATCCCGACAAGCCCATCAACGTGATCGTGCCGTTTCCGCCGGGCGGGCTGACGGACCTGATCGGCAGGCGGTTCGCCGCCTACCTGGAAAAGCAGACCGGCCAGACGGTGATCGTGCAGAACAAGCCCGGCGCCAGCGGCCAGTTGGGCGCGCAGCAGGTGGCGCGGGCCCATCCCGACGGCTACACGGTGCTGGTGACGGCCACGCACTTCGCCATCAGCGCGGCGGTGCGCCGCGACCTGCCGTACGACCCGGTCAAGGACTTCAGCCCCATCGCGCTGTTCGTCACCACGCCGAACATCCTGGTGGTCAACAGCAAGGTGCCCGTGCACAACCTGCAGGAGTACCTGAAGTACGCCAACAGCCGGCCGGGCGGCCTGTCGTTCGGCTCGTCGGGCGCGGGCGGCTCGACCCATCTGTCGGGCGAACTGCTCAAGCTCAAGACGCACGCCAACCTGCAGCACATTCCCTACAAGGGCATGGTGTTGCAGGTCAACGACCTGGTGGGCGGGCAACTGGAGTCGGGCTTCGTCGATGCCAGCTCGGTGCTGCAGTTCATCGAGGCGAAGCAACTGCGGCCCATCGGCGTGACCGGCAGCGCGCGCTTCGACATCCTGCCCGACGTGCCCACCATCGCCGAACAGGGCGTGCCGGGCTACGAGGCCACCACGTGGATCGCCCTGGCCGCGCCGGCGAATACGCCGCCGGACATCCTGAAATTCCTGAACAAGGCGGCGCTGGACAGCATGCAGACGCCGGATTCGGCGGCCTTTCTCAAGCAGATCTCCGCCACGCGCTCGGCGCTGACGCCGCAGGAGGTGTCCGACTACCTGCGCCGCGACATCGCCAAATGGACCGAAGTGGCCAAGGCCGCGAACCTGCAAACCGGGAGCGAATAGTGACGCACACGCTGACTCGCCTGCTGGATCCCGCCGTCATCGCCGTGCTGGGGGCGTCCGATGATCCCATCAAGCCCGGTGGCCGCGTCATCGAATACGCGCAACGGTACGGCTACCGGGGCAAGCTGTTTCCGGTGTCGCGGCGCGACACGGTGCAGGGCCTGCCCGCGTATGCCCGCCTGGAAGACCTGCCGCAAAGCCCCGACCTGGTGGTGATCGCGCTGCCCGAGGCGCAGATCGCCGATGCGCTGCGCAGCGCCATCGCCATGGGTGCGGGGGCCGCCATCATCTTCGCCTCGGGCTACGCCGAGATGGGAGAGCAGGGCCGTGCGATGCAGGAAGAGATCGCCGCCATCGCGCGCGCCGGCAACCTGCGCCTGATCGGGCCCAATACCCAGGGGGCGGCCAACTTCGCCACCGGGGCCATCGGGCATTTCGGCACCATCATCGACCAGCTGGAGCCGCGCCCTTCGCCCATCGGCATCGTCAGCCAGAGCGGCGCGGGTTCGCAGATCATCTATACCCGATTGCACGCGTTGGGGCTGGGCGCCAAGTACATGGTGGCCACGGGCAACGAGGCCGACCTGGACGTGGCGGACCTGATCGAGGCCTACGTGGCCGACGATGGCATCCAACTGGTGCTGGCGTATGCCGAATCCATCAAGCAACCGGCCAAGCTGGCGCGGGCCGCGCGCCGGGCACGGGAAAAAGGCGTGCCTATCCTGATGGCCAAGGCCGGCCGCACGCAGAGCGGCCAGCGCACGGCGGCTTCGCATACGGGGGCGCTGGCGTCGGAAGACCGCGTGGTGGATGCCTTCCTGGAAAAGCACGGCATCCTGCGCGTGGCGGATTTCGAGGAACTGGCCGTGCTGGCCCCGTTGTTCCTGGGCCCGCGCGGGCGGCCGGGCAAGCGGCTGATCTCCATCAGCAACTCGGGGGCCAGTTGCGTGCTGTCGGCGGATGCCGCCGAGGCGTGCGGCTTGCAACTGCTGCCGTTCGATGATGGATTCAAGGCCACGCTGGCCGAGGTGCTGCCTTCGTACATCGTGCCGGGCAATCCCATCGACATGACCACCGCCACGTTGCGCAGCCCGGACCTGTTCAACCAGATCCTGCAGCGCATCGCCCGGGCGGACAACGCCGATCTGGTGTTCGTGGGCTTTCCGATCGGCGGGCGCGGCTACGACTTCGACAAGTTCGCGCGCGAGCTGCGGGCGTTCTCGGACGCCTCCGGTATTCCCGCGGCGGTCAGCATCAACCAGGATTGGGCGGCCGAGTGCTTCCTGCGCCACGGTATCGCTGCGTTCACCAGCGAGCGGCGCGCCGTCCAGGCATTGGCCATGGTGGCGGCATACCACGACCGGCTGGCTTGGGCGCCGGACGGCGCATCCGCCGAGGCGGACGCCGCGTTCGCCGCCGGGCCCGAGTCCGGGGCGCTGGACGAGGCCGCCAGCATGGCGCTGCTGGCCCAGGCGGACCTGCCCGTGGTGCGGCATGCCGTGTGCGGCGGCGTGGACGAGGTGCTGGCCGCGTGGCGGCAGTGGGACAGCGTGCCCGTGGTGCTCAAGGGCGTGAGCGCCGCCATCAGCCACAAGTCGGAATACGGCCTGGTGAAGGTGGGCCTGAAGACCGGGGAAGCCTTGCGCGCGGCTGCCGGCGAGTTGCTGGAGGTATTGGCGCGCCACGGCGAACCGGCGCCGCGCCTGATGCTGGCCGAGATGGTTCCGGCCGATGTCGAGATCATGGTGGGCGCGCACGTCGATGCCGCGTTCGGCCCCGTGGTGGCCGTGGGCCACGGCGGTGTGCTGGTCGAGGCATTGGACGACATCCAGTTCCTGGCTGCGCCGGTCACGCACGAGCAGGCGCTGGCCGCCATCGGGCGCTTGCAGGTGGCGCGGGCCTTCCAGGCCACGCGCGGCCTGCCGGCGGTGGACGCCGATGGCCTGGCGCGGGTGCTGGTGCGGCTGGGCGCCTTGATCGCCGATGGCAGGCACGGCATCGAATCCCTGGACATCAATCCCGTGCGCGTGCGGCGCGGCCCGCATGCGCCGGTGATCGTCGATGCCCTGGTGGTGCGCGGGGAGGCCCGTCCATGAAGCGCGTGCTGATCGCCAATCGCGGTGCGGTGGCCTCGCGCATCGTCCGCGCGCTGGATGCGCTGGGCGTGGAGTCGGTGGCGGTGCATTCGGATGCCGACGCCGAACTGCCCTACGTGCGGCAGGCCACGCGCGCCGTGCGCATCGGCGGCCCCAGCGCGTGCGAGAGCTATCTGGACCAGCAGGCGATCCTGCGCGCCGCCATCGACCAGGACTGCGACGGCATTCATCCCGGATATGGCTTTCTGTCCGAGAACGCAGGCTTCGCGCGCGGCGTGGAAGAGGCAGGGCTGACCTTCATCGGCCCATCGTCACGCTGGATCGCCTTGCTGGGCGACAAGATCCGGGCACGCGAATACTTTCGTCCATTGGGCATGCCCATGCTGGCCAGCAGCGACGAACTGCACAGCTTGCAGGATCTCGAAGACGCCGTCGCCCGCATCGGCCTGCCGGTGCTGCTCAAGCCGTCGGGCGGTGGGGGCGGCATCGGCATGACGCCGATCCACCAGGCCGACCAGATGGCCGCCGCGTGGGAGCGATCCAGCAGCGTGTCGGCCAAGGCTTTCGGCGCCAGCAGCCTGTATGCCGAGCAGTTGGCCGTGCAGCCGCGCCACATCGAGTTCCAGTTCCTGGCCGACCGGCATGGCGCGGTGTGCTGCCTGTTCGAGCGCGACTGCAGCGTGCAGCGCCGCCACCAGAAAGTGATCGAGGAGGCGCCCGCCAGCGGCATCCCGGTCCAGGCGCTGTCCGCCATCACCGCGCGGCTGGAAGGCATCATGGCCGACATCGGCTACGACGTGATCGGCACGGTCGAGATGCTGTACGACCCGCGGCATGGCTTCAGCTTCCTGGAGGTGAACACGCGCCTGCAGGTCGAACACGCGGTCACCGAGGAAATCACCGGCGTGGACATCGTGGCCGCGCAGATCCGCCTGGCCTACGGCGCGCGGCTGGACGACGTGCTCGGCGCCTCGCCGCAGCGCCACGGCCACGCCATCGAGGCGCGGCTGTACGCGGAAGACCCGGTGCGGTTCTTTCCGTCGTGCGGTGTGCTGGAGGCCTATGAGTTTCCGGACGGCGACGGCATCCGCGTCGAACGGGCCTATGGTCCGGGCAACCGCATCACGCCTTACTACGACCCGCTGCTGGCCAAGGTGATCGCGCGCGCCGAGGATCGCGCCGCGTGCATCGCCCGTCTGAAGCAGGCGCTGGCCGCCACGCGCATCCAGGGCGTCAAGACCAACATTCCCTTCGTGCTGCGGGTGCTGGACGATCCGGCCTTCCTGGGCAGCGCCTACTCCACCGACAGGCATTGACAACGATATGGCAACTTCTCCCCTCACCATCCTGTCGCCCGTCTCGGGCACGCTGTTGCGCATCGAGGTCGCGCCGGGCGACACCGTGCAGCCCGGCGACGTGCTGGCCGTGATCGAGTCCATGAAAATGGAGATCCCGGTCGAGGCCGAGCAGGGCGGCGTCATCGCCGGCATCGCCGCCAGCGAGGCCGCCGCCGTCCAAGAGAATCAGGCGCTGTTCACGCTGCGGCCTGCGTAACGTCGCCGGGGCGTGCGCTCACCCAGTGGTCCACCACGTACGACAGGAAGTCGTTGACGTAGTGCTGCGAGCGCGCGCCTTCCGCCACCAGCGCATAGCGCCGGTGCTGCGACCACGCGGCATCCAGCGCCACCGCGCGCACCTTGCGGCTTTCGTAGCGGTGCAGCAGCGAGGCATGCACCACGCCCACGCCGATGCCCGACGCCACCATTTCCAGGATGGCGCGGTAGTCGGCCACGGTGGTGCGCACGTTCAGCTTCAGGCCGTCCTCGGCCAGCCTTGCGCGCAGGTAGTACGTCAGCGTGCTCTGTTCGCCCAGCACCACGTGGTCGCAGGCGGCGAAGCGGCGCATGTCCATGCGGTCCAGGCCGGCCAGCGGCGAGTCGGCCGACACGATGGCCACCAGCGGGTCGGGACCGAAGTCGATGGGTTCGGTGCAGAAGTTGGCCGTGTACGACGAGACGAAGCCGATGTCGATGCGGTCTTCCATCAGGCTGGCGTCGATGTCGCAGTTGCGCGCCGATTGCACGTCGATGCCCACGCCGGGGTGCGCGGCCAGGTAGTCGCGCACCAGCGGCGGCAGGTAATCCGTGACGTACGAGGTATTGGCCGCCACGCGCAGGAAGCGGCGCCCCTTGTCCTTGAAGCCGCGCAGATGCGTGTGCAGGCCCTCCACGTTGGCCAGGATGGTCTGCGCATGCTGGATGAAGGCGTGTCCGGCCTCGGTCGGTTCCATGCCGTTGTGGCGGCGGTGGAACAGGCGCAGGCCCAGTTCACCTTCCAGGGATTTCAGGCGCAGGCTGGCTGCCGGCAGTGAGAGGAACGTGTCGCGTCCGCCGTGCGTGAGGCTTTGAGAGCGGGCGATGTTGACGACCAGCCGGCAATCTACGAGATCCATGGGGCGCCCTTTGGCCGGGCGCGCGGATGGCGTGCGGGCACGCCGGCGGCCCGTGCCGGCCCGCTTGCTGCGGTGTCGTTCACGATGCTTGTCTCCGTTTTTTCAGGACCGTCGTGGCGGCACGCGGGCCCGGCCCGGCTTGCGGGCGCGCAAGAGTGCGGCCTGGCCGGTGTGTCGCTCAACGTAGACCGGCGCGCAATGGGGGCGCAATTCCGTTTTGGAGAATGCGTGGTTAAGCGATGGCGAAGTCATGGTGTCGGGCGGCATGAGATGACTTGCCGGCCGCTCGTCCCACGGAGAGGAGGCTGCGGCAGCCCGGTGTTAAGCCCCGCAAAACCCGGCCTAAGCAAAACGAGATTGCTGCGTGCTTGCCGTGCGCCGCACAATCGATGCACGGTTACAAGAGGAGACGCGAGCCATGTCGCAGAAGTCGGCCATTCCAGCGGGCGCTACGTCCGTCGGCCCCGAAAAACACTATCACGACCTGCTGTCGCAGGGGCAGTTCCAGATCCAGCGCTGCCAGGGCTGCAAGCAGGCCGTGTTCTATCCGCGCGCCATCTGCCCGCACTGCGGCGATCCCAGGCTGGACTGGTTCACGCCCTCGGGCAAGGGCACGGTCTATTCCACCACCGTGGTGCGCCGCCGCGCCGAACAGGGCGGCGACTACAACGTCGCGCTGGTCGACCTGGCCGAGGGCCCGCGCATGATGTCCCGCGTGGACGGCATCGCGCCCGACGCCGTGAAGATCGGCATGGCGGTACAAGTGCAACTCGTCGACACGCCCGACGGCAAGCTCGTGGTGTTCAAACAGGAGGACCGGGCATGATCGATCCGAAACTGCGCGGCGCCACCGCCATCGTGGGCGTGGGCCATGCCGGCCTGGGCGAGGCCCACGGCTATACCGAAATGGAAATCCTGGTGCAGGCGGCGCAGCGCGCCGTGGCCGACGCCGGCCTCACCATGCAGGACATCGACGGCATCGCCACCGCCAGCGTGGCCTCCACCATGTGGGTCATGCCCGTCATCGAGCATCTGGGCATCCGCCCCACCTTCATGGACAGCACCATGATCGGCGGCTCCAGCTTCGTGGCGCATCTCATGCCCGCGCTGCAGGCGCTGGCCAGCGGGCAGTGCAACGCGGTGCTGGTGTGCTACGGCAGCACGCAGCGCACCTCCACGCTGAACCGCGCCGAGATCGGCAGCGCGCGCCGCAAGCTCGACCCGCAACCCTACGAAACGCCGTACAACCCCCTCAGTCCGCTCAGTTCGTATGCGATGGCGGCGGCGCGGCACATGCATCAGTACGGCACCAAGCGCGAACACCTGGCCGAGGTGGCCGTCGCCGCGCGCAAGTGGGCGCAGCTCAATCCCGAAGCCATGATGCGCGATCCGCTGTCCATCGACGACGTGCTGTCCGCCCGCATGGTGTCCGATCCCCTCACCGTGCGCGACAGTTGCCTGGTTACCGATGGCGCGGGCGCCTATGTGCTGGTACGCGCCGACCGCGCGCGCGATCTGCCCAACAAGCCGGTCTACGTGCTGGGCAGTTCCACCGCCTGCTGGAACCGCCAGATCTCGTCCATGGACGACCTGACCGTCACGGCCGCCGCCCAGTCCGGCCCCATCGCCTTCGGCATGGCGGGCCTCAAGCCCGCCGACATCGACGTGCTGGAGCTGTACGACGCCTTCACCATCAACCCCATCCTGTTCCTGGAAGACCTGGGCTTCTGCAAGAAGGGCGAGGGCGGCCCGTTCGTCTCCGATGGCGCGCTGGCCCCGGGCGGGCGGCTGGCGGTCAATACCAATGGCGGCGGGCTGTCGTGCACGCATCCGGGCATGTACGGCATGTTCATCACCATCGAGGCCGTGCGGCAACTGCGCGGCGAAGCCGGCGAGCGCCAGGTCAAGGGCGCCAGGACGGCGCTGGTGCATGGCAACGGTGGCACGCTGTCCAGCCAGTCCACAGCCATTCTGGGGACGGGCGAGACTTTGTAATACGGAGCCGATCAATTAAGGGTTTCTACTAGTTTTTACCTGTCGGGATGGCAACATCCCCTAGTGCCACGCATTATTCCGATAATGCGTGGCATTTTTTTCTGGGTCTTACATGTTTTTTGGAACTTGTTGCTTATAAGGGTTACTGATCCCGGGCATCGCGTAGGGGCTTCTTTGTCCCGAGCCGTGTCTCTCTCGAAATACTGCGACGAAAACGACGCCGGTTGCGGCCAGGGGCCTTGGTTGAAGGTCAGCAGCCCGCGAGCCTGAGACATCCACGTACACGCATCACCGAGATAAAGAAACCCATGCAAATAGCAGTCTGGCGCCGTTCGCGTCTTCTGGCGGTCGCGGTGATCGCGGCGGTTCCCTTGCAATCGGTCTGGGCCCAGGCCGCCATCGAACGCCACGAACCCGAAGTGCCGCGCCAAGCGCCCGCGCCGCTGCGCATCGATGAGCAGGATTACGGCAAGGCGGACGACACGCCATTGGGCGTGGACCTGGCCGGCGTGCACCTGATCGGCCAGGATGCGCCCGTGGCGCAGCAGCCTGCGGCCGGCATCACGGGCGTGCCCGCCAATGCCGATGCGGTGCAGATGCAGGCCGCGCTGTCGCCTTTCCTGGGCAAGCCGTTGTCGCTGTCCCTGGCCGGCAGCATCCAGGCCGCCATTGCCAAGGTATACCGCGACAGCGGCTATCCCTTTGTCTCGGTGACCCTGCCTCCGCAGGAACTGACGGGCGGCGTGCTGCAGGTGCGCATCATCGAATTCAACATGGGCCGCGTGTCGGTGGCGGGCGGCGACCAGGCCGAGGCCGCGCTGGTGCAGCGCGGCCTGCGCGTCAAGCCGGGCGGCCGCATCGACGCGGGCGCCTTGCAGGAAGACCTGGACTGGCTGAACCGCACGCCGTACCGCCGCGCCGAAGGCGTATTCCAGCCGGGCGAGCAGACCGCGCTGAGCGACCTGGGCGTGAACCTGACCACGGCCAAGTCGTGGCAGGTGTTCGCCGGCTGGGCCAACAACGGCTCTGAAGGCACGGGCAAGGACCGCTACTCGCTGGGCGCGAATGCGTGGTTCCCCAGCCTGAACGGCACCATCGTGTCGTACCAGTTGACCACCAGCGACAACGCCTGGAGCCAGGGCCGCATGTCGCTGGAAGGCGGCGAGTATCCCAAGTACCTGAGCCACGCCGCGCGCATCATCATCCCGACCGCGCCGCGCCAGCAACTGGAGATCGCGCCGGGCTTCGTGGCCACGCGCGAGCGCGCCAACGCGTTCTTCGCCTTCGAAAGCCGCGCCTTCGAGCTGCCGGTGATCTACCGCTCGGCCATCTCGAACATCCTGCCGGGGCATTACTGGGGCGATATCTACGGCGGCTTCGAGTTCAAGTCGTTGTCGCGCACGGCGTATTTCTACGACCTGAACATCGGCAGCGGCAGCGCCAAGCTGTTCCAGTTCGTGCTGGGCTGGAACCGCGACCTCACCGACGATTATGGCCGCACCTCGATCGATGCGCGCCTGAAGTACAACCCCGGTGGCATCGCGTCGGACAACAACGCGCGCACCTGGAGCCGCTTCACCAACGGCCGCATCGACGACGTCACCTACGCCTATCCGGCGCTGGACCTGCAGCGAGTGACGACGTTGGCTGACAACCTGAGCTGGGTCAGCAGCTTCTCGGGCATGCTGGCCAGCCAATCGCTGCCGGACACCGAGCGGATGTCGCTGGGCGGCTTGTACGCGGTGCGCGGCTACAACTTCGACGACGTCAGCGTGGACAGCGGCTTCGTGTGGCGCAACGAACTGCGCCTGACAGGCATTCCCGTGTTGTCGCGCAGCACGGGCGTGGCCGACGGGCTGTCGCCGTTCCTGTTCGTGGACCTGGGTTCGGGCAAGGACCGCTATACGAAGGAGCGCACCACCGTCAGCGGCGTGGGCGCGGGGCTGGACTACGACCTGGCGCGCTACCTGTCCACGGGCGTCACGTTCGGCTATGCGCTGCGCGATGCCGGGCTGACGCAATCCGGCGACTGGAACGTACAGGCGCGGGTCACGTTGCGCTATTGACGTATTGCCCGGCAGGCGCCGCACCGCGGCGCGCTTCGGGCTCATCGACACAACAAGCAGGCTGAAGCAGCATCTCCAGAGGAATGGCAATGGCTATCCAGGCACGCAAGACCGCAATCCGTCGCACGTCCATCAACCGTCTTGCTTCGGCTCGCCCTGGACATCGGCCATTCACGTTGACGCTGGGCGCCGTGCTGGTGGCCAGCGCCTTCCTGCCGCAGACGGCCACGGCCGGCGGCGGCAACCTGCCCACGGGCGGCAAGTTCGCCGCCGGCAGCGGCACGATCAGCCAATCGGGCAACACGCTGACGGTGAACCAGGCGTCGAACCGGGCGATCATCAACTGGAACGGCTTCTCGGTGGGCGAAGCGGCGTCGGCGCGCTTCAACAACGGTAGCGGCGCGACGCTGAACCGGGTCACGGGCAACACGGCCAGCCGCATCGACGGCAACCTGTCGTCGTCGGGCAGCGTCTACCTGATCAACCCGTCGGGCGTGGTGGTGGGGCCGAAGGGCACGATCAATACGGGCGGCACGTTCGCGGCGTCCACGCACGACGTGGACAACCAGCAGTTCATGAACGGCGGCGACCTGACGTTCAAGGGCGACAGCCAGGCGCAGGTGATCAACGCGGGCACGATCCGCTCGGCGCAGGGCGACGTGGCGCTGATTGCGCGCCGGGTCGAGAACAGCGGCACCATCGAAGCGCCCAACGGCACGGTGGCGCTGGCGGCGGGTTACGAAGTGCTGATGCGCGACGCGGCCGACGCGGACGGCAAGCTGTCGGTCAAGATCGGCGGCGGTGATACCGAGGCGTTGAACAGCGGGGCGATCCGAGCGGCGCAGGCCGAGCTGCGGGCCAACGGCGGCAACGTGTATGCGCTGGCGGGCAACACGCAGGGGGTCATCAAGGCCACGGGCACGGCGTCCAAGGGCGGGCGCATCTTCCTGACGGCAGGCGATACGGGCACGGTGCAGTCCACCGGCACGCTGGAGGCGCGCCACGCCAGCCAGGGCGGCACGGTTACCGTCACGGGCGGCAACGTCGAGGTGGCGGGCGTGATCGACGCGTCGGCC
The DNA here is from genome assembly GCF_900078315.1 of Bordetella ansorpii. Taxonomy (GTDB): domain Bacteria; phylum Pseudomonadota; class Gammaproteobacteria; order Burkholderiales; family Burkholderiaceae_B; genus Bordetella; species Bordetella ansorpii. The sequence goes on along the minus strand of NZ_FKBS01000029.1, from coordinate 982,001 downwards.
ACGGCGGCGGGCGGGCAGGGTGGCCAGGTGGTGGCCATCGCCGGGAATACGGCGAAGTTCTCGGGCAAGATCAAGGCCGAGGGCGGGCAGGGCGGCAAGGGGGGATTTGTCGAGACTTCCGGCAAGAAGCACATCGAGATCGCGGATTCCACTCGCGTATCCACGCAGGCCAAGGGTGGGCAGACTGGCCGATGGCTGCTCGACCCCGACGACCTGATCGTCGACGACATCGCCAACGGCGGCAACGTGTCGGCTGACACGATCGTGACCAGCCTGGCCCAGACCAACTTCGAACTGGTTACCGGAGACGGCTCGTCGGGCAACGGCGACATCGTCGTCAGGCAGGCGATCACCTGGGACAGTGGCAACACGTTGTCCTTGCTGGCGGCGCGCAACATCGCGATCAACGCCGCCATCACGGGCCGCAATGGCGGACTGACCCTGACGCCGGCGGCGGCGGGCCAGGTCACCACCGGCGCGGCGGGCGCCATCGACGTCGGCACGTTCACCCTGACGCAGGGCACCTGGAACCAGATCGGGCCGGCCTTGCCCTCGTTCGCCGCACGCGATTTCCGCG
>NZ_FKBS01000029.1:873896-981363 GCF_900078315.1 Bordetella ansorpii | reverse complement strand
GGCGGCGGGGGCAACCTCCCCCCGCCTGTTCGGCGGTGACGGCTCGGCGGGCGCGCCCTGGCTGATCGGCGACGTCTACGGCCTGCAAGGCCTGAATGGGCTTGCCGTGACGGGTGGCCCCAATGGCGCGCAGAGCTTTGCGTTGGGCCGCGACATCGACGCCACGGGCACCCGCCTGTGGAACGATGGCGAGGGCTTTGTTGCGATCAGAGGCTTGGTAGGCGCCTTCGATGGCGTGGGCCATGTCATCGACGGCCTGACGATCAATCGTCCGGGCGCCGGCTATCAAGGTCTTTTCTACGACACAACCAACGCCAGCCTTCAGAACTTCGGCTTGACCAACGTGTCCATCGTCGGGGGCCAGACCACCGCAGGCGTTGCCGCAAGAATGAATGCGGGTTCGTTGTCCAATGTATACGTCACCGGATCCGTTTCCGGTGAAGGTTTGAATGGCGCCCTGGTGGGTCTGGCCGACCAGGTCAACTTCACGAACGTCACATCCAGCGCGAGCGTATCGGGCCTGGATGAAGTCGGCGGACTGGTGGGCCGCCTGCGCGCGGGCAGCATGACCAATGCCTACTTCACCGGCGCAGTGAGTGGCCGCCAGGGGGTGGGCGGACTGATCGGCTTCACTGGGCTGGGGTACGGCAATCCCATCCAGGGCGGGATACTGAGCAGCGTGTATGCCTCGGGCGCGGTCTCGGGCATCGCCGATGTCGGGGGACTCATCGGTTACGCGGGCACGGGTACATTGGCTGCCAATGCTTTTTGGGACGCTACCTCCACGGGGCGTGGTGCCGCCCTGGGCGCAGGAGGGGCCATCACCGCCACGGCGCTGAGTACCGCCAATGCCTATAGCCAGGCCAGCTATGCCGGCTTCGACTTCACCAATACCTGGTTCATGATCGACGGCTCGACGCGGCCCATGCTGCGCAGTGAATACTCGACCACGCTGCGCACCGCGCACCAGGTGCAGTTGATGGCGATGAACCTCGGGGCCGCCTACATTCTTGGCAACGACATCGACATGTCGGCCACGCGCTCGCTGTCCGATGTGTGGCGCGCCGACCGGGGCTTCGTGCCGATCGCCGGCTCGGGGGCATTGGTCTTCACCGGCTCGCTGGATGGCGCGGGCCATGTCATCGATGGCCTCTATATCAAGAGCGCGGGCAATGCGAGAGTCGGCTTGATCGGCTCCGGCAACAACGCGACGGTGCGACGGCTCAGCCTGACGAACGTGTCCATCGACGGGGGGGACGGCTCCCAGGTCGGCGCGGTCATGGGGCAGCAATCAGGGGGGGCGATCGAGGACGTCGACGTGACGGGCTCGGTGGTGGGCGGCAACAACACGGGCGGTGTCGTCGGGTATGTCTCCTCCAACGGTACTGTGAGCAACGCGCGCTCTGCCGCGACCGTCATGAACATGGGGGTAGCCGCGTATTCAGCGGGCGGGGTGGTCGGCTATATGTCCTCCGGCCTGGTGCAGGGTTCATTGGCATCCGGCAACGTGACCGCGAGGAACTATGCGGGCGGACTGGCCGGACTGATGCTCGGCAACATCGTGGACAGCGCCGCGACAGGGACGGTCGAAGGGCAGATCGCCGGCGGGCTGGTGGGAGCGATCAGCCTCGGCTCGGTCGTGCAGAGCTACGCCACGGGCTCGGTCACGGCGGTTCAGTCAGGCGGCGGGTTGGTCGGTGTTTTGAGCAGCGGCTTCATCAGCGACGCCTACGCGATGGGCGCGGTCTCGGGCGGCGGGAGTGCGGGCGGGCTGGTCGGGCAGTCCGATGGGACGGTCCAGAACAGTTACGCCACGGGCTACGTGTACGGCAGCGGCGTCAAGGGCGGACTGATAGGGAATGCCACGTCGGGTACAGGCGTCGTCATCTCCTCGTACTGGAACACAGCGACCTCCGGCCAGGCCACTTCGTCGGGCGGCGGCACGGCACTGACCACGGCGCAGATGCAGGGCATATTGCTGCCGGGCTTCGATCCGTCGATCTGGAGTACGGGCGCCGGGCTCTACCCCTACCTGCAATGGCAGTTCGCCGCGGGCGAAACCCCCAAGGCCGTCAGCGGCACCGTGACTGGGGCTGGCGGCGCGGTGGCCGGTGCGGGCGGCAGTGTGATCGTGGCGTCGCAGGGCGCGCAGGCGGGCCAGGGCTCGATCGGCGCCAACGGCTATTTCTATGCCTTGACGACCTCGGATGCCGTGGACAGCAACGTCCTGGCCTATCTGCACGGCACGACGCAGAAGGGGGCGACGTTCAACGACCAGGGCGTGACCACCAACCTGACGTTGAGCCTCGGCGAACTGGCCATCGACACGACTGCCAGCAGCGTATCGAATACCATTGCGGCGATCTCCAGCGCGGCGGGCGATCTGGCCGCGAGCGCCGACCTGGACTTCCTGGGACCGCTGGACGGCAGCGTGCTGGCGGCCGGCCAGAACGTCAATCTGAGGCTGACGGCCGATACGTCATCGTATCTGCTGGACAGCGACATCACGGCGGCCGGCGCCTTGTCGGTGGCTACCACCGGCGCCTTCGGCGTCAGCGGCGACATCGTGCTGACCGGCACGCAGGGGCTGACGCTCAGCGGCAACACGCAGTGGGCCGACGCTTCGTCGCTCTCGCTCGTCGCCCCGCAAGGCCTGACGCTGGCGGGCGCCATCGACGCCGCGGACGGCACCTTCAGTATCGATGCACGACAGGACATCGCACTGGTCGGCAACACGGCAATCAATGTCGATACCTATCGGCAGAGCGGCCCGGGCGCATGGCGCCAGGTGGGCAGCAGTCTGCCCAGCTTCTACGCGCGCGACTTCCAGCTGGACACGGACTCGGGCGCCAGCTTCCTGCGCGCGTTGGACGGCAACGGCGCCAGCGATACGCCGTACCGGCTGTTCGACGTCTATGGCCTGCAAGGCATCGTCGCCGGGGGCGGGGCCTACACACTGGCCAACGACATCGACGCCAGCGGCACCGTCAACTGGAATGCCGGCCGGGGTTTCGTGCCCATCCAGGCCTTCGACGGCTCGCTCGATGGCAACGGCCATGCCATCGATAGCTTGACCGTCGCGGACGGCACGCTCGCCGAGGCCGGCCTGTTCGCCAGCCTGACGTCCGCACAGATCAGCAACCTGGACCTGACCCGTGTCCGGATCGACGGCGGCGATGCCGCCGGTGCGCTGGCCGGGTCGATGGCGGGCGGCACGATCCAGAACGTCAACGTGACGGGCCAGGTGGCCGGCAGCGCAGGCGCCATCGTCGGCGGGCTGGTCGGTATCGCAACCGGGAACGCAAGCATCTCGAACGCGCATGTCCAGGCGACGGTATCCAACGGGGCTTTCGCGGGGGGACTGGCCGGCGTCGTCGCCAGCGCCACGGTGACCGGCTCCAGTGCCGCCGGCACGGTCGAGGGCACCGAGTTCGTGGGCGGCCTGGTGGGCACGTTGCTGAAAGAGGACGGCGTCACCAATCCGGCCCATGCGTCCATCACCGATTCTCATGCCACCGCGAACGTGTCCGGCGGACTCATGACCGGCGGGCTGGTGGGGCACGTCGACGGCGGCATCATCAGCGATACGTATGCAACCGGCACCGTCACGGTGTCCTCGCCGGGTGCCCTGGGCGCCGGCGGCCTCGTCGGCTACCTGGAGAACGGGTCGGTCGCCGACTCCCATGCGACGGGCGCGGTCAGCACCACGCCGGGGGTCGACGTCATCCTGGGCGGCCTGGTGGGATACGCCCTGCAGAGCAGCATCACGGATACCTACGCGACCGGCAACGTGGCGGTCTCGGGCAACGTGTTCGGCTATGCCGGGGGACTGGTCGGGTCCCTGATCGACAGCATGATCGACCGGTCGTTCGCCAACGGCGATGTTTCCGCCACGGTCTCCAGCAGCCTGCCTCCGGGCAGCAGCAGCGGCGTGGCCGCGGGCGGCCTGGTCGCGGTGATGGAGAGCGGGTCTGCCATCCGCGGGTCCTATGCCACCGGGGCCGTGTCCGGCCTTTCCGTTACGGCGACCGATGCGGTGGCGGGCGGGCTGCTGGGCGTGATGACGGGTGGGACCGTCCTGAACGCCTATGCCACCGGGGCCGTGTCCAATGCGGCGAGTTCGGCAGGCGCCTATGCGGGCGGCCTGGCCGGCCTCGTGCTGGACGGTTCCATCGGCAACGCCTATGCGACGGGCGGCGTGTCCGGGGCCGCGGCCAAGGGCGGCCTGGTGGGCGGCGTCGACGCGCTGGATCCGGCGCTTCCCCCCAGCATCACCGCCTCGTTCTGGCTGGACGACGGCAGCGGTACGGACAACGGCCTGGGCACGCGCCTGACGCTGGCCCAGTTCCAGGACCTTTCCACGTTTGCCGATGCCGGTTGGGACATCGACGATGCCGGCGGCACGGGCAAGGCCTGGCGCATCTATGAAGGACATACCGGCCCGCTGCTGCGCAGCTTCCTGACGAGCGTGACCGTCACGGCGGACGATGCGTCCAAGACCTACGACGGGCAGTCCTATCAACTCCCCTTCACTTACAGCCGTTCGGACGTCTCCGCCGTGCTGCAAGGTACGCTGGGCAGCGACCTGACGGATGCCGACGCCGGCACCTACACCATCGCCAATGGCCTGTACTCGGGCCAGACGGGCTATGACATCACGGTGCAAGGCGGTACGCTGACGATAGGCAAGCGCTCCATCACCGTTGCGGCGGATGACCAGTCGCGCGTCTACGGCGATGCCGATCCCACGTTCACCTACACGGTGGGCGGCAGTGGCCTGGTCGGTGGCGACACGTTGACAGGCGCGTTGTCCACCTCGGCCACGCAGGCCAGCGACGTGGGCAGTTACGGCATCCTGTTGGGCACGCTGGGGGCGTCGGGCAACTACGACATCACCGGCTTCACGGGCGGCACGCTGACTATCGGCAAGCGTGCGATCAGCATCGCGGCCGACGATCTGTCGCGCGACTACGGCGATGCGAATCCGGGGTTGACGTACACGGTGGGCGGCAGGGGGCTGGTCAATGGCGATACGCTGACCGGTTCTCTGGCAACGCTGGCGGGCCTGACCAGCAATGTGGGGGCCTACGGCATCACGCAGGGCACGTTGGCGGCGTCGGGCAACTACGACGTGACCGGTTTCACGGCCGGCACGCTGACCGTCGGCAGGCGTGCGATCACGATCACGGCGGACAATACCTCGCGTGACTATGGCGACGCCGATCCCGGCTTCGCCTATACGGTGGGCGGCAAGGGCCTGGTCAACGGCGATGCGCTGACCGGCGCACTGGCCAGCAACGCAACGCAGGCCAGCGGGGTGGGCAGCTACGGCATCCTGCAGGGCACACTGGCGGCCTCGGGCAACTACGACATCACCGGCTTCACGGGCGGCACGCTGACCATCGGCAGGCGTGCGATCAGCATCGCGGCCGACGATCTGTCGCGCGACTACGGCGATGCGAATCCGGGGTTGACATACACGGTGGGCGGCAAGGGATTGGTCAATGGCGATACGCTGACCGGCGCACTGGCGACGCTGGCGGGTCTGACCAGCAATGTAGGGGCGTACGGCATCACGCAGGGTACGCTGGCGGCCTCGGGCAACTACGACATCACCGGCTTCACGGGCGGCACGCTGACCATCGGCAGGCGTGCGATCAGCATCGCGGCCGACGACCTGTCGCGCGACTACGGCGATGCGAATCCGGCGTTGACGTACACGGTGGGCGGCAGGGGTCTGGTCAATGGCGATACGCTGACCGGTTCGCTGGCAACGCTGGCAGGCCTGACCAGCAATGTGGGCGGTTACGGCATCACGCAGGGCACGCTGGCGGCGTCGGGCAACTACGATGTCACCGGCTTCACGAGCGGCACGCTGACCATCGGCAGGCGCGCGATCAGCATCGCGGCCGACGACCTGTCGCGCGACTACGGCGATGCGAATCCGGGGTTGACGTACACGGTGGGCGGCAGGGGGTTGGTCAATGGCGATACGCTGACCGGCGCACTGGCGACGCTGGCGGGCCTGACCAGCAATGTGGGCAGTTATGGCATCACGCAGGGTACGCTGGGGGCGTCGGGCAACTACGACATCACCGGCTTCACGGGCGGCACGCTGACTATCGGCAAGCGTGCGATCAGCATCGCGGCGGACAATCTGTCGCGCGACTACGGCGATGCGAATCCGGGGTTGACATACACGGTGGGCGGCAAGGGATTGGTCAATGGCGATACGCTGACCGGCGCACTGGCGACGCTGGCAGGCCTGACCAGCAATGTGGGCAGCTACGGCATCACGCAGGGCACGCTGGCGGCATCGGGCAACTACGATGTCACCGGCTTCACGGGCGGGACGCTGACCGTCGGCAGGCGCGCGATCACGATCACGGCGGACAATGCCTCGCGTGACTATGGCGATGCCGATCCCGGCTTCGCCTATACCGTGGGCGGCAGGGGCCTGGTCAACGGCGATGCGCTGACCGGCGCACTGGCCAGCAACGCAACGCAGGCCAGCGGGGTGGGCAGCTACGGCATCCTGCAAGGCACGCTGGCGGCGTCGGGAAACTACGATGTCACGGGCTTTACGGCCGGCACGCTGAGCATCGTGCCGCGCGCCATCGTCGTCGATGCCGGCGGCCAGACGCGGGTGTACGGCGACGCCAATCCCGCGTTGACCTACACGGTGGGCGGCAAGGGCCTGGTCAACGGTGATACGCTCAGCGGCCAACTGGCCACGGCGGCGCAGCAGACGAGCGACGTCGGCAGCTACGGCATCACGCAGGGCACGCTGGCCGCTTCGCCGAACTACGTGCTGACCTACAACGGCGCGAGCCTGGCCGTCACGCCGCGCACGATCTCGGCGGTAGTCTCCGCCGATGGCAAGGTGTATGACGCCACCACGGCAGCAACCGGCAACGTCGGCCTGGCCGGCGTGCTGTTCGGCGACGCGGTATCAGCGGATGGGCGCTTCCTGTTCGCCGACATCAACGCGGGCACGGGCAAGCGGGTGGACGTGTCGGATATCGTGCTGGCGGGCGGCAAGGCGGGCAACTACGTGCTGGCGTCCAATACGGCGGCGACCTCGGCGGACATCGCGCCGCGCGTGCTGGTGGTCACGGCCAACGGGCTGAGCCGGCAGTATGGCCAGGCCAATCCGTTGTTGACGTATCTGCTGGGCGGGCAGGGCCTGGCCGGTGGCGATACGCTGGCCGGTGCGTTGGCGACCACGGCTGGCGAGCGCAGCGGCGTGGGCAGTTACGCGATCACGCAAGGCACGCTGTCGGCTTCGGCCAACTACGACGTGCGCTACACGGGTGCGAATCTGGTGGTCACGCCCCGACCGGTGACGGTGACAGCCGGCGACCAGAGCCGCATGACCGGGCAGGCGGACCCCGCGCTGACGTGGATGCTCAGCGGTGGCAGCCTGGCGTCGTGGGACAGCCTGGACAGCGTGTTCTCGGGCCTGCTGGCGCGCGCGGCGGGCGATGCGCTGGGCAGCTACGCCATCGGGCAGGGCACGTTGGCGGCGTCGGGCAACTACGCGCTGGCCTTCGTTCCGGGTACCTTCTCGATCCTGCCGGGAGGGCTGTCGCAGATGCCGGCCCAGCTATTGCGCACGCCTTTCGAGGACGGCAGCCAACCCGTGATCGAAGCGCAGGAGCCTGCCCAGCAGGATGCGGACAGCCAGTGCGGCCAGGGTGTCGCGGGGGGCGGCGTGCATCCCTGCAACCGCGCGCTGGGGGGCTGGCTGCGAATCAGCAGCCGGTAAATGGCCGAAGGCGCGCGGGCCGTTGCCTGACGCCGGATCCGGTACCGATCCGCCGCGACCGCGGCGGGCGGTATCAGATCGCCGCGTCCACCAGCAATTCGCCGGCCAGCGGCCGGACCCGCCGGTCCACGAAGTATCCGCCGCCTTCCACATATCGCAGGAACACGCGCCCGCACGTCGTGCATTCCCACACGTCGCTGCGGTTGGCCGGAAAGTAGCGCGGGGCGATGGGCGCCTCGGGCGACCAGAAATGCGTGCCGGCCGGATGGAATTCCTCGAACGTGGGTTCATCGTAGGCAGACTCGCGCAGCGTGCCGATCTGCCGCAACTGGGCCTCGGGGAACGACACCGGCTCGCTGGTCCATGCGGCGGATAGCGATTTCAGGCAGGCACACGGCTGCGTGACGGCATCGGAGCGGGCGGCCAGCGCGGCGACCGCGGCATGATCGAGAAACGGCTGCATGGAAATCCAGAAGGCGCGGCGCCGTACACCGGCGCCGCAATGAAAAACGGCGAGCCGACTATGCGCCGTCCCGCCGTCTTTCGTCAACCGGCGCGCGTCAGTCCACCGTGGCGCCCGAGGCCTTCACCGCCGCGCCCCATTTCACGATGTCCCGGGCGATGAAGTCCTGGTACTCCTTGGGCGTCATCATCATGGGTTCCACGCCCAGGTCGGCCAGTTGCTTCTTCACGTCCGGCGAGGCCAGCACCGCCTGCACTTCCTTGTTCATGCGCTGGGTGATGTCGGCGGGGATGCCGGCCGGGCCCAGCAGGCCATACCAGGGTTGCGCATCGAAGCCCTGGATGCCGCTCTCGGCCAGCGTGGGCACGTCGGGCAGCGCGGCCGAGCGTTGGGCGCCGGTCACGGCCAGCACCTTCAGGTTGCCCGCTTTGACCTGTTGCATGATGGGCAGCGGGTTCTCGAAGGCCATCGGCACCTGGCCGCCCACCAGGTCGTTGAGCAGCGGACCCGAGCCCTTGTAGGGGATGTGCTGGATCTTCGTCTTGGCGGCCACGTTGAACATCTCGCCGATGATGTGCTGCGGCGTGCCCGAACCGGCCGAGCCGAACGAGAGATCGCCCGTCTTTCCCTTGGCGATGATGTCGTTCAGCGAGGTCAGGCCGGATTTGGCGTTGACGGCCACCACGAAGCTGGTGCGCGCCAGCGGCGAGACGGCGGTGAAGTCGCTTTCCGGCTTGTAGTTCAGCCTGGAATACAACGTGCCCGCGATCACGATGGGGCCGCTGGCCGCCAGCAGGAAGGTGTAGCCGTCGGGCTTGGCCTTGGCCACCAGATCGGTGCCGATGTTGCCGCCGGCCCCCGCCTTGTTCTCGACGATGATGGTCTGGCCCAGCTTGTCGTGCAGGCGGTTGGCCAAGAGGCGCGCCAGGATGTCGGTGGTGCCGCCGGGGGCGTAGGGCGACACGATGGTGATCGGCCGGTCGGGCCATTTGCCTTGCGCGGCATGCGCGGCGGGCAGGGCGGCGCAGGCGAACAGGGTGAACAGCGCGGCCAGGCGGCGCAGGGGGATACGGCTCATGTTGTCTCCTGATGTCGTTGTGATAATGCGTCCCCATGGTACCGAAGCCCTTGGCGAGGGACATCAGGCATTACCCGCCGCCGGCGTCCGAATGGGGGACGCGGTGACGGCCGTGGCGAGCCAGCGGCGGTGCCGGCTTGCTACTATCAGGCCTTCGCGCGGGTGGCCCGCCGCGGGCAGCCTGCCATTCCAGAACATCCCCACAGGAGCAACCATGTCCGGCTACGACGACAGCAACATCTTCGCCAAGATCCTGCGCGGCGAAATCCCGTGCCACAAGGTCTACGAGGACGACAGTACGCTGGCCTTCATGGACATCATGCCGCGCACCGACGGGCATACGCTGGTGATTCCGAAGGCGCCGGCGCGCAACCTCTTCGACATCGCGCCCGAATCGCTGTCCGACCTGATCTTGAAGACGCAGCGCATCGCCATCGCGGCGCGCGCGGCGTTCCAGGCCGATGGCCTGACGCTGCAGCAGTTCTCCGAGCCGGCGGGCGGGCAGGTGGTGTTCCACATCCATTTCCACATCCTGCCGCGCTTCGAAGGCGTGGCGCTGCGCCCGCACACCGGCGAGATGGCCACGCCCGAACTGCTGGCCGAGCACGCGGCGAAAATCCGCGCGGCGCTGGGCTGATCGTGCCGCAATGACGACGGCGGGGCGCGGACGAGCTCCGACCGTCACGCAAGTGTCACCTCGCCGCCCTACCATGCGACACCTTCCGTCCGCCCGGGCACGGCCGCCAAGCGGCCTCGCGCTGCCGATCCGTGTTCTCGCATGGCTTCTCTACCCCCGCGCTGCATGCCTCCGGCCCCGACGTCCAACGACGCGGGCTGGCTGGGCTGATCGCCATGCTGTCGCTGGCCTTGTCGCTGGTGGCGCAGGCGCAGCCGTCCGCGCAGGCCTCCTTCCTGTTTGCGCTGCCCAGCCAGCCGCTGCATGACGCCTTGCTGCAGTACAGCCAGGTCACTGGCCGATCGGTGCTGTATGACACCCGGCACGTGCAGGGACGCATGTCCGCCGCGGTGGCGGGACGCCTGACGCCTGACGAAGCCCTGCGCCGCCTGATCGACGGCTCGGGAATGGAAGCCCACTTCGCCGGACCCGACGCTTTCATGCTGGTGCCCGAAGCCGCTTCCGCGCAGGCCGGCGGCAGGCGAACGGCGGGCAAGACGTCGGCCGAGGCGACGTTGCCGCAGTTCTATGGCCAACTGCAATATGTCATCGGCCGCACGTTGTGCGCGAATGCCGGCCTCTCTCCCGGCGCCTACCGGCTGGCATTGCGGCTGCGCATCGGGCCGTCTGGCGAGCTGGCAGAGGTGGCCGCGCATGCCACCGGCCATCGACAACTGGAGCCGCGCATCGTGCAGACACTGACCGGCATGCGGCTGGGCGTCGCGCCGCCGCCCGAGCTTCCCCAGCCCGTGCTGCTGCTGGTGCGTCCCGACAGCGGCCAGGGGTGCGCACCATGACCGCCAAGGGCTTGAGCGGCGAGTTGCGCCGCCTGTTCGTCGAGCGTTACGACGCCCTGAAAGCGCAACTGGTGCGTCGCTTCGGGTCGACGGAACTGGCGGGCGAGGCCTTGCAGGACGCCTACGTGCGGCTGGCCGAGCGCGAGGATACCGAGTCGGTCCGCCATCCGCAGGCCTATCTGCTGCACACGGCGATGAATGCCGCCATCGACCGGTTGCGGGGCGCGCCACGGCATCTGGTCGAAAGCGAAATCGAGGACCTCTACGACTATGCCGACCCGGCCGCCGGGCCCGAGCAGACCGTCGCGGGCCGCTACGACCTGCAACGCGCCGTGCAGGCGCTGGACGCCTTGCCGCCGCGCCAGCGGGACATCCTGTATTCGGCCCGGATGGAAGACACCACGCTGAAGGAGCTGGCCGACCGCTGGGGAATCTCGACCCGGCTGGTCAGCCGCGAGTTGCAGGTCGCGCACGAGGCCTGTGCCCGTTTCATGGCCGCCGATGGGAAAATTGAAACAAAAGCTGAAACGGGTTCGCAAACAGCGCGTGAAAAACGTCTAGAAAAACAACAGGATCGCGAGTGATCGTTTCTCTTTCCTTCCGCCGGGTGGCCCGGCGCTGTCATCCATGAATGGTCCATCGTCCATGACCGAGTCTGCCGCTGACGAGGCCTTGCTGGCCGAGGCCCGCGCGTGGGCGCGCAAGCTGGCCGTCGGCCGTCCGACCACGGCGGACGCGCAGGCCTTGCGCGGCTGGTGCGGCCAGAGCCCGGCCCACGCGGCCGCCTGGCGCCGCGCCAGTGCCGAGTGGCGCGAGATGGGGACGGTGCTGGCGGCGCATCGCGCGGCGCATCCGGAACCGGCTCGGCCTTCGGCGCGTGCGTCCAGGCGCAATGGCCGTCGCCTTTTCCTGGCGGGCGGCGGCGCATTCGCCACGGCGGTGGGCGCGGTGGCGTTGCTGCATCCCCCATTGGGGCTGTGGCCGTCGTGGTCCGAACTGGGCGCCGACTATCGCACCGCCACGGGTGAGCAGCGCGAGGTCGAGGTCGGCCCCCATATCCGCCTGGCGCTGAACACGCAGACCAGCGTGGCGTTGCGCGGCGGTGCGCGGCAGGCGCCCAGCGTCGAACTGATCGCGGGCGAAGCAGCGGTGCGCACCGATGGCGCGGCGCTGGACGTGCTGGCGCGCAACGGACGCGTGCATCTGGCCGACGGGGCGGTCGAGGTGCGCTGCCTGCCCGAGGGCGGCGCGGTGCGGGTGGTGTGCACCGAGGGGCGGGCCGAGGTGCGGCATGCCTCGGGCACGGCCACGCTGGTCGCAGGCCAGCAGGTGCGGTACGACGCACAGCGCCTGCATACGCCGGTGCAGCGGGACCAGGCGCAATCCGACTGGCGGCAGGGCGTGGTGGTGTTCCGCGACACGCCGCTGGACGAGGCCATCGCCGAGATCAACCGTTATCGGCCGGGCCGGGTGATGCTGATGAGCGACGCGCTGGCGCGGCAGCGCATCAGCGGACGCTTCGCCATCGGGTCGATGGACCAGGCGCTGGTGCTGATCGAACGGCTGTACCGCGCCCAGGTGCGGCAGGTCGGCGATCTGGTGCTGCTGACCTGATCGGTCGACGGGCGATGCGTGATGAACACCGCCCGAATACGCGTTGTAAGAAAAATTTCATCAATCGGCTGTTCCAGGTCGCGCAAGAACTCCCGTCTATACGGACATGGCACCTCGTGCCAGCACCACACCTAGACGTCATCGACCAGCCAGGATCGCCGAAAGCCATGTCCCAGTCTTCTTACGCCCGTTTCCCCGTCAGTCCTGCCCGGCGTCGTCCCGCCGTTCATCGCGCGTTGCGCCTGACGCCCGTGGCGTCGGCGCTGGCCGCGCTGCTGGTGGCGGGTGGGATGGCACTGCCTGGTGCGGCGCGGGCGGGCAATGGGGCCTGGTTCGCCACGCCGCAAGGACCGAATTCCCCTGCGATGCAGCCCGCCGGGGCGCGCCTGCAAGGCGTGGTGCCGGGACAGAGCGCGGCGGCTCGCCAGCAGGCGCAGGCCCGCCAGCAGTTGCAACGGTCGCTGGACAACGTCAACCGCTCGGCCGCCGCAATCGCCGCGGCGCAGTCGGCGCAGGCTGCCGCGCGCACGGCGGCACAGGCCACGACATCCGACGTGCCCGATGGTTACGTCCAGGGCGGGGTGTGGGACAGGGACGCTGCGGGCAATGTGCTGGCATGGACGGGGGCGAATCGCCCCGTGGTGTCGCGCAACGGCGCCAGCCACACGCTATCGATCCAGCAGACCCAGCCCCGCGCCATCCTGAACTGGGATACCTTCAACGTCGGGCGCAACACCACGGTGCAGTTCGAGCAGCAGGCCAGCGATGCGGTGCTCAACCGGGTGGTGGGCGCCGACGCCAGGCCCAGCCAGATCCAGGGCGCCCTCCAGGGCCGGGGCACGGTCATGGTGGTCAACCAGAACGGCGTGGTGTTCAGCGGCACCAGCCAGGTGAACGTGCGCAACCTGGTGGCGGCCGCGGCCAGCATCACGGACGAGCAGTTCACGGCGCAGGGCATCTACAGTCCACAGTCCTTCGGCACCTATACGCCCAGCTTCACCGATGCGCTGGGCGCGGTGCGGGTCGAGGCCGGCGCGCGGATCGCCACGCAGATTCCGGGCACAGTCACGCAGGGCGGTGGCTATGTGTTGCTGTTGGGCAGCGATGCCAGCAACGCGGGCAATATCGCCACGCCGAGGGGGCAGGCGCTTCTGGCGGCGGGGGAGACGTTCACGATCCGCCGCGGCGTGGGCACGGACACCAATCTGTACTCGACCACGCGCGGCAACGAAGTGGTGGCGCAGCCCGGCGCGACCAGCGGCACGGCCGCCAATACCGGCCTGATCCAATCGGCCGAAGGGGATATCACGCTGACCGGCCGCACGGTGCTGCAGGACGGCGTGGCGGTGTCGACCACCACGGTGAACAACCGTGGCACGATCCACTTGTCCACACCGGCCGGCGATGCCCGGGGTTCAGTGACGCTGGGCAGCGGGTCGACCACCGCCATCCTGCTGGACGACAGCGGCGGCACGGCGCTGGACAGCCAGCGCGACGCGCTGATCCTGGCTTCGGCGCAGCAGGACCAGGCGCGGCGCAAGGCCGTGGCGGACATCTTCACGAACCTGTCGAGGCAGGACGACCGGCGCGACCTGTCGCGCATCGAGATCGTGTCGGGCTCGACGGTGCAGTTCGCCGACGGCTCGATGACGCTGGCCACGGGCGGACAGGTGTCCGCCAGCGCCGGCGCGGCCGGCCGCAGCACGCTGGCGAATGGCTCGATCGTCGATGTATCGGGCGCCGTGGGCGTGCAAGTGGCGATGGAAGCCAACAACATCCAGATCAACGTGCAGGGCAACGAGCAGCGCGACGCGCCCGGCGCCCGCGATGCGAAGAACCTGAACAACAGCGACGTCTGGGTCGATCGCCGCACGCTGGTCCATGTATTGGCCGGCGTGGGCGGCTACGACAAGGAGCGCTGGTACACGGGCGGCGGCCTGCTGGAAGTCGGCGGCTACGTCGATCTGCAACCGCACCGCATCGGCGAGTGGGCGGCGCAGGGCGGCAGCGTGACCTTCGACGGCGGCGAGGTCGTGACGCAGCAAGGCTCGGTCATCAACCTGTCGGGCGGCACGCTGGACGTGCAGAGCGGCAAGATCCACATGAGCTGGATGCGCGGCGCCGAAGGCCGGCTGTACGAAGTCTCGACCGCGCCCGGGGACATCGTCTACCAAGGCCTGTACAAGGGCTACGAAGACACTCATGCCCGCTGGGGCGACGACGCCACGCGCTATTTCTACAACCCGGTGCTGGCGCCAACCCGCCGCAACGAACCGGGCTACACGGTGGGCCGCGATGCCGGCAAGCTGATCGTATCGACCACTTCGGCGGTGCTCGAAGGCGACCTGATCACCGACACCTATCAAGGCGCGCGCCAGGACGGCGCGGCCAGCGGCGACTGGGACGGCTATATCCAGTCGCAGACCGCGCTGGCGCGCGGCGCGCAGTTGATCCTGGGCAAGTACCGGACGGCCTACAACACCGATGCGAAGAACGGTCCGGTGGGCGTGTTCCACAACCTGAGCGCGGCGCAACAGCAGATCCTGTTCGGCATGCCCGAGGCTATCGCCGACACGCTGATGCCGCCGTCGCCCGCCGCAGGCGGCAGCGATGGCGCCAGCAGCGGCAGCGGCGAGCCGTCCCGCGCGCCGCTGCCCGAAGACCGCCGCAACACGGCGTACCTGGACAGCGCCGACGTCAACCGCTGGAAACTCGGCGCCATCATCGCCGTGGCCGGCGACGGCATCACCGTGGACGACGCGCTGCAAGTCTCGCCCGGCGGCAGCATCGAGCTGCACGCCCGGCGCATCGACGTCGACGCCGACCTGACCGCGCGCGCGGGCCGCATCGAACTGGGCAATATGCTGACCACGGTGAGCGACACCGGTGTGGCCAACCTGCAGGTGCTGTCGGCCAGCGGCACGGACCGGCCACTGGTCGGCGTGGGCGCGGACGTCACGCTGGACACGCACGGCTTCTGGAGCAACCTGGCCGGCGATCCCGATGATTTCCGTTTCTTGCCGTTCAAGAACGGCGGCTCCGTGGCGATTCTGCACTCCGGCGACGTCACGCTTGCGCAGGGCAGCGCCATCGACGTGTCCTCGGGCGCGGTGCTGAAGGCCGACGGCCCGCTCGACGGTGGCGCCGGCGGCGACGTGACGCTGTCGGCCGGATACTTGACGCAGCAGTCCGTGGGCGCAGCCCAGCAGGATGGCCAACTGACGCTGGGCGCCGAGATCCGCGGCTACGGGGTGGCAGGCGGCGGCACGCTGAACATGGAATCGAACGGCATCATCGTGATCGGCACGGACGCCAACGCCAACGCCAACGCCAACGCCGGGGCCGATGCAGCGATGCGGCAACCCCCGGAAACCGCGGTAATCACGCTGGATACCGGCCTGTTCCAGAGCGGCTTCGCGCATTATCGGGTGTCCGGCTATGACGGCGCCGAGGTGGCCGAGGGCACCGTGCTCGACGTGGCCATGCCCGTATTGCGCGCCAATCGCGATGGCCTGCGCGCCATCGCCACCGGCGCCGATCCGTTGGCCGCGCTGTCGCAATGGTTGCCGCCGCTGTATTTGGAAGATCCGCAGCATGCCGTGCTGACGCAGCGCGCCGGCGCCAGCCTGTCGCTGTCGGCGGGCCGGCAGACCGGGGCGGGCCAGGCGCCGCTGACCATCGGCCGCGGTGCGGTCGTCAGCGTCGATCCGGGCCAGGCCATCAGCCTGCACAGCGAGGGCCAGCTCACCATCGAGGGCCGCCTGAACGCCTGGGGCGGCAGCATCACGCTGGCCAGCATGCCCTTTTCACCGAGCTACGCGCCCGGCCGTTCGGTCTGGATTGGCGGCGACGCGGTGCTGGACGTGGCCGGCCGCGCCTACGTGGCCCACGACGCCTGGGGCCGCGCCTACGGCGTGGCGCCCGACGGCGGCAGCATCACCGCGGGCCAGAGCGATGCCTACCTCATCATCCGCCCGGGGGCGCTGCTGGACGCCTCGGGCGCGCAGGCGACGGTCGACGCGCAGGCGGGCGGCCCGGCCACGGCGGCATCGCAGCCGCTGCTGCTGGCCGGCAGCGGCGGCAGCATCGAATTGCACTCGGACAGCGGCATCGTGCTGGACGGCACGCTGCGCGCGGCCGCGGGCGGCGCCGGCGCGGGCGGCGGCTCGCTGGCCCTGTACCTGGACGACCGCATGTATTTCCAGGGACAGGACGCGGTGGATGCCAGCCTGAATCAGCTCTATACCATCACCGTTACACAGCACGGCGCGCCCAGCGGCCTGGCCGGCGACCTGGCGCCCGGCGAGCGCGACGCGGCCCTGGTGTTCGGCCAGGCGGCGATCAGCGCCGACCAGGTGGCCGCCGGCGGCTTCGACGCGCTGACGCTGTCGGCGCGCGACCGCATCCTGTTCGACGGCGACCTGGACCTGGCGCTGGGCCGCAGCCTGAACCTGCGGCGCGGCATGCTGACCGTGGCCGGCGCCACGCCCGATGCGCAGGTCCATCTGGCCGCGCCGTACATCCGCCTGGACGGCGGCTCCTGGTCGCCGAGGGCCAGCGAAACCCCGCACTTCACGCCCGGCCTGATCAATCCCACGCCCGGCCGGGCGCCCGGCGGCGCCAGCTTCCTGGCGTTGTCGGCCGACCTGATCGACATCTATGGCAAGGTGGTGTCCGGCGCGGCCAGCCAGCAAGGCGAGGGCACTCTCGGTTCGAGCGCATCCGTCAACCTGGACGGCTTCGCCGCCATCCGGCTGGCCAGCCGAGGCGACGTGCGCCTGGCCGGCGGCCTGAACAGCGTGGGCAATATCGAGGTCGACGCCGCGCAGATCTATCCGATGTCGGGCCAGTACGGTGCGATCATCGCCGGTACCCGCGCCGGCGGCATCGCGCCCGACAGCGTGCTGACGATACGCTCCAGCACCGGCCAGGTGCCGGACGTGCCGTACTCGGTGTTCGGCGAGTTGGCCCTGATGGGCGGCACGGTGGACCAGGGCGGCGTGGTGCGCGCGCCGCTGGGCTCGGTCTCGCTCAACAGCACCGGCGGCAACCGCGGCACCGACTGGCAGACCGGCGTGCTGATGCTGAACATAGGCGGTCAGGCGGTGGGGCCCGCCTCGGTGGTGATCCTGCGCAATGGCAGCCTGACATCGGTCAGCGGCGCCGGATTGGCCATTCCGTACGGCGGCACGGTCGACGGCGTGACCTACGACGGCATCGGCAAGTCGGGCCGTGAATACACGCAATATGGCCTGGCCGAAACCACGGTCGCGCGCGGCGACACTACCGGCAGCAAGGATGCGGATAACGGCGTGCTGGTGGCCGGCATCACCATCGATGCGGGGCAACTGGTCGGCGAGGCGGGCGCGGTCATCGACCTGTCCGGCGGCGGCGAATTGCGCGGCGAAGGCTTCGTGTCGGGCCGCGGCGGTTCGGTCAACGTGCTGAAGACGCCGCTGGCCAACGCCAACCCGGCGGTGCGCGGCTTCAGCCAGCCGGACGACGGCGTGTACGCCATCCTGCCGGGCTATGCCTCGGACTACGCGCCCGTGCTGCGGGCCAACGACAAGGGCGCGGGCGATCCGGATGTGGGCCGCCAGATCACCATTGCCGCCGGCGTGCCGGGCCTGCCCGCGGGCACCTACACGCTGCTGCCGGCCAGCTTCGCGCTGCTGCCGGGCGCGTACCGCGTGGAACTGGGCGGCCATGCTCCGCTGCGCCAGCCGGCCGGCGCCACGGCCGCGCCCAATGGTTCATGGGTGACCACCGCGATGCAGAGCACCGCCGGCACCGGCACGCGCGATGCGCTGGCCACGCAGATCCTGTTGACGCCGGGCACGGCGGTGCGCAATTACACGCAATTCAACGAGACCAGCTTCAGCCAGTTCCTGGTGCAGCAGGCCGATACTTTCAACGCGCTGCGTTCGCGCCTGCCCGAGGATGGCAAGCTCCTGCTGCTGCAGTTGCGCGCCAACAGCGACGTCTCCGACCCGCTGCAGTTCGCCGGCATGGTGCGCTTCGGCGGCGCGACCACCGCGCAGGCCACCGGCATGGCCGGCACCATGACGGTGACCAGCGGCAACGCGCTGCTGGAGATCCGCAGCCCGGACGCGGCGGCCACGCCGGGCACGGTGTCGATATCCGATACGTCGCTGAACGCCTTCGCGGCGTCCACGCTGATGCTGGGCGGCATGTGGCATTACTTCGACGGCGCGTCCACGGGGGGCGACAGCGCCCGCATCTACTTCGGCAGCGATGGCGTGGAGCACCCCGGCGTGGCGGTGCGCGGCGGCGCCACGCTGCGGGCCGGCCAGGTGTTCCTGGTGGGCAACGACATCGCGGTCGACGGCGGCGCCGCCGTCGACACGCGCGGCTTCGACAACACCGTCATCGACTCCACCCTGAGCTATGTCTACGCCAATGGCCTGAAATCCGTTCCCAATGGCTATGAGATCGCCGTGCTGGCCGTGGCCAATGGCCGCCTGGACTTCCTGCCTTCGGTCGGGCAGTCGCGCATCGAGATCGCCGACGGCGCCTCGCTGCTGACCGAGGGCACCATCGCCTTTGCGGCGCCGGGCGGGCTGCAGCTGGGCGAGGTGGACCTGGGGGCCCGCTATCTGCAGATAGCGCAGGACCAGATCAACATCGGCACCTCGGACAGCCTGGCCGCGGCCGGGATGGCCGGCGCGCTGCAGCCGGGCTGGCAGCTGACGCAGGCCGTGCTGGACAAGCTGCTGCGGCCCTCGGCCGCCGATGGCGTGCCGGCGCTGGAGCGCCTTACCCTGACGGCCGGCGGCGCGTTCAACTACTACGGTTCGGTCACGCTGGACACGGGCGATTCGCCGGTGCAGATGGTGTTCGCCACCCCGGCTTTCTATGGCTGGGGCGGCAGCGACGACGTGGTGCGCATCGCCACCGCCAATTTCCTGTGGAGCGGCGTGTCCACCGGGGATGGCTCGACCGGCAATCCGTTTCTCAGCCACGCGCCGGCGGGCGTGCGGCCCGGCGGCCCCGGCACGGGCGCCGGCCAGCTGGTGATCGACGCGCGCACGGTGACCTTCGGCTACGACACGCTCAGCCAGCCGCAGCGCCAGATAGCGCTGGACCGCCTGGCGCTGGGCTTTGCCGGGGTGACGATCGACGCGTCCGACCGCATTACCGCCAACAATGCCAACACGCTGACGGTGGGCGGCACGCAGGCCGGCGACGGCACGCGCTCGGGCGGCGGCCTGGCGCTGCGCACGCCGCTGCTGACCGGCGCGAACGGCTCGACGATGACCTACACGGCCGGCGGCAGCCTGAGCGTGGCGCGGCCCGACGGCGCGGCCGCGGCGGACGTCCCGGCCGTGGCCAGCCTGGGCGCATCGCTGACGCTGCAGGGCCGCGACGTGGCCATCGACACCGCGGTGGCGCTGCCCAGCGGCAGGCTCGTGGTCGAAGCCGACGGCAATGTGGCGCTGGGCGAGGGCGCGCAGATCGACCTGTCCGGCCGCACGGTGCAGTTCTTCGACGTGACCAAGTACAGCTGGGGCGGCGATGTCTCGCTGACCAGCAGGGCGGGCGGCATCACCCAGGCCGCCGGCTCGCGCATCGACGTGTCGGCCGCGCACAGCGACGCCGGCACGCTGGCGGCCAACGCCGGGCAGGGCGCGGTGGCGCTGGGCGGCACGCTCGCCGGCAGCGGCGGCGGCGTGGACAAGGACGGCACGCGCTACGAGGACGGCCGCTTCGGCCTGACGGCCGGCACGCTGGGCGACGACGCCTTCGCCGCGCTGAACGCGCAGCTGAACGATGCCGGCTTCTACGGCGCGCGCAGCTTCGCCGTGGAGAACGGCAGCCTGACGGTGCGCGACGGCGTGCGCGCGCACCAGGTCAACATCAGCGTCGATGGCGGCAGCCTGACGGTGGACGGCACCATCGATGCCTCGGGTGACCGGGTGGGCACCATCTATCTGTCGGCGCGCGACGACCTGAACCTGAGCGGGCGCGCCGTGCTCGATGCGCACGGCAACGTGCTGGCCGTCGACAGCTACGGCGCGCCGATCGACGCCTCGAACCGCGCGCGCATTTCGCTGACCGCCGCCAACGGCACGGTGCGGCTGGGCGCCGGCTCGACGATGGACCTGGCGACGCCCGACGGCGTGGCGCGCGGCCACGTGGAAATCAACGCGCCGCGCACCGGCGAGACCAGCGGCGACGTGCGCATCGAGGCGGGTGGCCCGCTGACGATACGCGGCGCGGCCAGCATCGCGGTCAACGCGTTCCAGACCTACCAGCCGCCCGGCGCGGACGGCACGGTGAAGCAGGACAACGGCGATGCCGGCGGCAGCCCGGTGGGCGCCGACGGCGTGATCGGCCTGGACCAGATCGACGCGCGCAACACGCAGTTCATAGCCGCGGCCTGGAACAACGGCGGCCTGACCGGCGCGAACGGCAGGCTGGCCGGCCTGATGGCGTACGGCACGGCCTTCCATCTGCGCCCCGGCGTGGAGCTGCGCGCCACCGGCGACCTGACGGTGGAGGGCGACCTGGACCTGTCGGGCTTCCGGTATGGCCCCCATGCCGATCCGGCGCAGCGCGGCTCGGGCGAGCCCGGCGTGCTGTGGCTGCGCGCCGGCGGCGACCTGAACATCCACGGCAACATCAATGACGGTTTCGGGCTGCCGCCCGGCTCGCCCGACAGCGCCCTGTTCGCGGACCTGCTGCCGCCCGGCACGGGGCTGCAGAGCGACTTCCTGGTGCCGGCCAGCGGCCTGATCCTGGGCACGAACACCCAGTTCAACAATTTCGGCACGCTGGACTTCGACATACCGCTGCCCGACTTCATGACCCTGGTGCTGTCGGACACCGACCCGCTGCCGGCCGACGTGGTGCTCGGCGGCTTCGAGTTCCTGTCCAACGAACTGCTGCCGGGCGTGGCGATCGCCGCCCCGATCATCCTGCCCGACGGCACGGTCTATGCCGCCGGCACCAGCACCGACGCCATCATTGCCCAGATCGGCCTGAACCTGCCGCCGGGCACGACCCTGAAGGCCGGCATGAACAATATCGCCGGCAGTTTCAGCATCTACGGCATGATGCCCGTCGTGAATACGATCTGGCCGGCGGGCGCCAGCCTGTCATTCTTCGAGTCCGGCTTCGGGCTGGGCGTGCCGGTCAACGTGCCGGCCGGGGCCACTGTGCCGGCCGGCACCTGGGTGGCCAGCGCGCAGGCGCAGGTGGGCGACAAGCCTGTCTGGGCGCTGGCGCCCATGCTGGCGCCGGGCAGCCAGTCGTGGTCGATGCGGCTGGTGGCCGGGTCCAACCTGACCAGCGCCGACTCGCGCGCCGTGCGTGCCGAGCGGGGCGCCGGCAACCTGGTGCTGAACGATCCCTATCTCGTCAACCTCGATGGCCATGGCGTGGGCACGCCGACCGCGGGCATCAGCGTGGTGCGCACCGGCACCGGCGATCTGGAGCTGTACGCTGCCGGCGACTACACGCAGCAGACTCCCTATGGCGTCTACACCGCCGGCACGGCCGTGGCCGGTACCACCGGGCGCGACTCGGTGTGGAATGCACCGCGCGAGCTGCAGCTGGACGGCACCGCGCTGGGCGCCGACGTGCTCGACCGCAGCTATCTCGACGCCATCAATGACCAGCGCATGTGGTACACGACCGACGGCGGCGATTTCACGCTGGCCGTGGGCGGCAACATCACCGGCCATGAGGATTCGATGTCCGAGATGGTGGGCAACTGGCTGTGGCGCCAGGGCGGCGCCGAGATCGGCCAGGCCACCGGCTGGGGCATCAACTTCGGCACCTATTCGCTGGACGGCGCCGGCCTGGGTGCGGAAAAGCTCGGCCTGGCGGCCTATTCCGGCATGGGAGCGCTGGGCGGCGGCAACGCGACGGTGCGCGCCGGCGGCGACATCGGCGCCGACGGCAGCGCCCAGCACAGCATCGTGGTGGCGGTGGGCGCCAGCGGCCGCGTGATCGACGGCGCCGTGCAGCAGACCGGCGGCGGCAGCCTGTCGGTGCAGGCGGGCGGCCGCATCTACGGCGGCGAGTACGACGGGCTGCGCGGCGATACCGGGCTGCGCGCCGGCAGCGTGGGCATCGTCAAGCTGGACGACTACGGCGTCAGCATGCAGGACGACCCGCGCCGCCTGGACAACCACATCGCCTACTCGGCGCAGAGCCGCGGCGGCGCCAACTTCGCGCCGGGCGACGGCGCGGTCAGCGTGCGCACGCTGGGCGACCTGGTGATGGGCAGTGTGATGGATCCCGGCCGCGCCGCGGAGCGGGTGGAGACATTGGCGAGCCTGGCCGGCGGCCAGGCCATCAACGCCGCCACCTGGTTCCTGTTGTGGACCGGCGACACGGCGATCGACCTGTACTCGGCCGGCGGCAATGCCTCGCCGCTGGGCAGCGGCGCCAGCCAATCGGCCACGAGTTACCTGCCTTCCACGCTGCGCGTGGTGGCTACCGGCGGCAGCATCTACTATGCGCCGCGCAGCG
Organism: Bordetella ansorpii; assembly: GCF_900078315.1. Lineage (GTDB taxonomy): Bacteria > Pseudomonadota > Gammaproteobacteria > Burkholderiales > Burkholderiaceae_B > Bordetella > Bordetella ansorpii. Next base: position 958,467 of record NZ_FKBS01000029.1, on the reverse strand, counting down.
GCGGCATCGGCGCCGATTTCCTGCTGCCATCGCCTACCGGCCAACTCGAGCTGCTGGCCGCCGACCGCATCTCGGGCGGGACCTACAACAACTCGTCCAACAACGGCGGTGTCTTCGGGCTGGTGGGCGCGCCGGCCTGGACGCTGACCACGCCGCTGACGCCGGCCTGGCGCACCGCGCCGGCCAGTCCGTACGATCCGTCGCCGCTGGCCGCATCGAACTACTGGGCGTCGAACTCATCGATCGACGGCCTGCTGTATGGAGGCATCTACGGCGTGGGCTACTCCGTATACGGCGATCGCTACGGCGGCGGAGGCGGCACGCCGTTCATGTATGGTTCGTTCAACAGGGTCGACGACAGCATGGAAGGCGACGGCACGCCCTCGCACATCTATGCCCTGGGCGGCGACATCCAGAACGTGCAGTTCGGCAACCTGCGCACCGCGGGCAGTCTCACCGACGGCATCGTCCTTACGCAGTACGCGGCTTCCAAGCCGGTGCGCATGATCGCCGGCGGCGACATCATCAACAGCGGCGGCCTGTTCGCGCATGGCAGCGCCGACGACGTGTCCATGATGGCGGCGGGCGGCAATATCTTCTTCACCTCGGCCACCGGTCTTTCCATCGTGGGGCCGGGCACGCTGGAAGTCTCGGCCGGCGGCGATATCTACCTGGGCAATGGCGCCAACTTCACCAGCGTGGGGCCCGTGGCCACGGGCGACAAGCGCCCGGGCGCCGACATCGTGGTGCAGGCCGGCCTGGGCGCGGGCGCGCCCGGGGTGGGGCGGACCGATTTCGACGGATTCGCCCGGCGCTACCTCGACCCTGCCAACCAGGCCGACCTGAGCCCCGGCCATCCGCTGGCCGACCAGCCCGGCAAGGTGGCCAAGACCTACGACGCCGAACTGGCCCAATGGCTGGGCGAGCGGTTCGGCTATACCGGCGGCACGGCGGCCGATGCGCTGGCGGTTTTCCTGGCCCTGCCGGCCGAGCAGCAGCGCATCTTCGTGCGCCAGGTGTTCTACGCCGAACTGCTGGCCGGCGGCCGCGAGTACAACGACGCGGCCAGTCCGCGCCTGGGCAGCTATCTGCGCGGCCGCGAGGCCATCGCGGCGCTGTTCCCCGAGAGCGATGCGCAGGGCCGGACCATCGTCCGTTCCGGCGACCTGACGATGTTCCAGGGCACGATCACCAACGCCGGCATCCGCACCATCGCCGGCGGCGACATCCAGACGCTGACGCCGGGCGGCCAGACCGTGATCGGCGTCGAAGGAGTGACGCCGGCTGTCGGAACCAACTCGGTCACCGGCCAGCCATATCCGCCGGTGGGCCTGCTTACACAGGGCGAGGGCGACATCCGGATGTACTCGCAGGGCAGCGTGCAGTTGGGGCTGTCGCGCATCATGACGACCTTCGGAGGGGGCATCCAGGTATGGTCGGCCGAAGGCGACATCAATGCGGGCCGGGGCAGCAAGACCTCCCAGGTCTATACGCCGCCGCGGCTGGTGTACGACGACCTGGGCAACGTGACGCTGTCGCCGAACGTGCCGTCGACGGGTGCGGGCATCGCCACGCTGAATCCGATTCCCGAGGTGCCGCCGGGCGACGTGGACCTGATCGCGCCGCTGGGCACGATCGACGCGGGCGAGGCGGGCATCCGCGTGTCGGGCAACATCAACATCGCGGCCTTGCAGGTGGTCAATGCGGCCAACATCCAGGTGCAGGGGGAATCCAAGGGCATCCCGGTGGCGGCGGTGGTGAACACCGGGGCGTTGACCTCGGCCAGCGCGGCGGCCACCTCGGCCGCCACGGCGGCGCAGGACGCGGTGGCGCGCTCGCGGGCGGCCTCGCAGAAGGCGTTGCCGTCGGTAATCAGCGTGCAGATCCTGGGCTTCGGCGGCGAGCCGGCTGCGCCCGCGCCCGCCGCGCCCGCGCCGCGCCGCGATCCGGTCAGCTACCGGCCGGACGGTATGGTACAAGTGGTGGACCGTAGCGCGCTGTCCGCCGAAGAGCGGGAGCACTTCGGGATGTAGCGCGGATAGGTCTGCCGGAGGCCGCCAGCCCCCCGATCCCGTTGCGGCGGCCGGCCGATTCACAGGAATGTCATCCCCCCGCCATAAATTGGGCGGGCGCATCATGCCGCCGGCGGACGGGCCCTGTGTCTCCCGCCGGTTTTTCACTCCGCCGGGCGCATGCGCCAAGCCCGGCCTACACGCCTTTCCGACACCATGAGCGACCGCGACAATCTCTCCGAACAGACCCGCCGCCTTTATGCAGAAATGATCGACAGCCTCGACGAAGAGCTGGAGATGGAGCTGGACGATGCGCGCCTGGACGCGCTCACCGGCGCCGCAGGCGAGGGCGACACCGACATCGACCGCCGCATCTATTTCCGCGAGCTGCTGCGCCTGCAGGGCGAGCTGGTCAAGCTGCAGGACTGGGTCGTGCACAAGAAGCTGAAGATCGTCGTGCTGTTCGAAGGCCGCGACGCGGCGGGCAAGGGCGGCGCCATCAAGCGCATCACGCAGCGCCTGAATCCGCGCGTGTGCCGCGTGGCCGCGCTGCCCGCGCCCAACGACCGCGAACGCACCCAGTGGTACTTCCAGCGCTACGTGTCGCACCTGCCGGCGGGCGGCGAAATGGTGCTGTTCGACCGCAGCTGGTACAACCGTGCCGGCGTCGAGCGCGTCATGGGCTTCTGCACCCCCGACGAATACGAAGAGTTCTTCCGCAGCGTCACCGAGTTCGAAAAGATGCTGGTGCGCTCGGGCATCATCCTCATCAAGTACTGGTTCTCGATCAGCGACGAAGAGCAGAACCGCCGCTTCCTGGCCCGCGTGCACGATCCGCTGAAGCAGTGGAAGCTGTCGCCGATGGACCTGGAGTCGCGCCGCCGCTGGGAGGCCTACACCAAGGCCAAGGAAGAGATGATCGAGCGTTCGCACATCCCCGAAGCGCGCTGGTGGGTGGTCGAGGGCGTGGACAAGAAGCGCGCCCGCCTGAACTGCATCCAGCATCTGCTGGAACAGGTGCCGTACGGCGAAGTCGAGCATCCCAGCATCGTGCTGCCCGAGCGCGAGCATCACCCCGACTACATCCGCCAGCCGCTGCCGGGCGACATGTTCGTGCCGTCGAAGTACTGACGGCACGCGGGATCGGCGCCCAGGCTTCGCCATCGCATCCCGGATCCCTCAGGAAGTCGGATACGCCTCGATACGCCTTGGTGGTGGCCAGGGCGTTACCCTGTTACATCAACAGGGCGCGCGACGTCCGCCATCTTGCTGCTGTCGTTCCTCGCGCGCCGTTCATCGACGCGCAGGAACCTCATGCTGGCATCCCCCGAATCCCGCCAATCGGCCGTTTCCGCTCCCCCTCCGTTGCCCGATCCGGCGCGCACCGCTTTGTTCCTGGACGTGGACGGCACCCTCGCCGAGCTGCGTGACCAGCCCTCGCAAGTGATCGTGCCGGCGTCCACCGTGGCCGTGCTGGGGCGCCTGCATACGGCCTTGCACGGCGCCGTCGTCATCCTCTCGGGCCGATCCGGCAGCGGTATCGACGAACTGCTGCGTCCCCTGGCCTTGCCCTACGGCGCCAACCATGGCGCCGAGCGCCGCGATCTGACGGGCCGCATCCATCGTATCGATCCTCCGCCAGGCCTGCCAGCGGCGCTCGAGGCCCTGCGCCAGGGCGCGGCTGGCTGGGATGGCGTGCTGGTCGAACCCAAGCCACTGGGCGTGGCCGTGCACTACCGCATGGCACCAGACCGGGGCGAAGCCGTGCACAAGCTGGTGCAGGCGGTCGCCGCGAGGCATGCCGGCCAGTTCGACGTACAGCCCGGCAAGATGGTCTTCGAGCTCAAGCCCCGTGGGGTGGACAAGGGCGGCGCATTGCGTGAATTCATGCGCGGCACGGTACTTGCTGATCGGATTCCCGTGATGGCCGGCGACGACCTGACGGACGAGTCGGCCTTCGCCGCGGCGCAAGAGGCCGGCGGATTCGGCATCAAGGTCGGGACGGGGGATTCCATCGCGCCTTGGCGATTGAGCGGTCCCGCCGATCTGGCGCGCTGGCTGGGCGCGCTGTGCGCAAAAAGCGGTCTGTGATCCGCCGGGCCGTCCTACCCGCCAGCGCTTTCATCCAAGAACAACGAACGGGAGTGCACCATGAGCAGATTGATCGTCGTATCGAATCGCGTCACTCAGGCCGCCTCGGGCAAGGCCACCGGCGGCCTTGCCGTCGGCGTCTACGATGCCTTGCGCGGTTCCGGCGGCATGTGGCTGGGCTGGAACGGCGAGGTCGCCGAAGACGGCGCGCAGATCGAGGTATCCCAGACCTCGCACGACGGCATCGACTACTGCACCTTCCCGTTGGCCAAGCGCGATTACGACCGCTTCTACCGCGGTTTCTCCAACGCCACGCTGTGGCCCTCTTTCCACTACCGCGCCGACATCAGCAGCTACCAGCGCAAGGATTACGAAGGCTATCTGCAGGTCAACCGCGATTTCGCGCGGCGCCTGGCGCCGCTGCTGAAACCCGACGACATCATCTGGGTGCACGACTATCACCTGCTGGCGTTCGGCCGCTTCTGCCGCGACCTGGGCATCCAGAACCGCATCGGCTTCTTCCTGCACATTCCGTTCCCCGGTCCGGAAGTGTTCCGCACCGTGCCGCCCAGCCGCGAACTGGCGCAGGCGATGTGCGCCTACGACCTGCTGGGTTTCCAGACCGAGGCGGACCAGCAGGCCTTCGGCGATTACTGCGAGCGCTACCTGCAGGCGCAGCGTGCCGGCAATGTGCTGTCGTTGCAGGGCCGCCTGGTGCGCACGGGCGCGTATCCCATCGGGATCGATCCCGAGTCGGTCACCGAGATGTCGCGCGCCAACCGGTCGCGCCAGGTCGTAGCCTTGAAGTCGGGCCTGGCCGATCGCAAGCTCATCATCAGCGTCGACCGGCTGGACTACAGCAAGGGCCTGGTCGAGCGCTTCAACGCGTTCGAGCAATTGCTGGAGCACGGCCCGGGCCATCGCGGGGCGGTGTCCTTCGTGCAGATCGCGCCGTCGTCGCGCTCCGACGTGCTGGGCTACAAGGAAATCCGCCGCGAACTGGAGCGTACCGCCGGCCGCATCAACGGCAAGTGGGGCGAACTGGCCTGGACCCCGCTGCGCTACATGAACCGCTCGTACGAGCGCTCCGTGCTGATGCCGCTGCTGCGCGCCTCGCAGGTCGGTTTCGTCACGCCGCTGCGCGATGGCATGAACCTGGTGGCCAAGGAATACGTGGCCGCGCAGCCGCCCGATGATCCCGGCGTGCTGGTGCTGTCGGAGTTCGCGGGCGCGGCGCGCGAGATGGAAGATGGCGCGCTGCTGGTCAATCCCTACGACATCGAAGGGATGGCGCTGGCGCTGGACCGGGCCTTGCGCATGTCCCTGGCCGAGCGGGCGTCGCGCTACGAGTCGCTGATGAAGCGGCTGAGCGGCTATGACCTGGCGAAGTGGCGGGACAGCTTCCTGGCCGATTTGCGCGACGCCAGGCAGCCGCGCATTCTGCCCGGGGATAGGGCCGCCACCGAGTTGAAGGCGGTGGGGCTGTAGCGAGGGTGGGGTCATGAAGCGCGAGCGCCGCGTGACGCGGCGCTCGCTGCCTTGCCCCCGCGCTTACGGCGCCGGGTTCGGGTACTTCGTGTGAATCGCTTCGATGCCCTTCAGGACGTCCTCGTCCAGCGTCACGTCCACGCTCTCGATGTTTTCCTTCAACTGTTCCAGCGTGGTAGCGCCGATCAGGTTGCTGGTGACGAACGGGCGCTGATTCACCCAGGCCAGCGCCATCTGCGCGAAAGACAGGCCGTGCTGCGTCGCCAGCGCCGCGTATTCTTGCGCCGCCGCCTCCACCTGCGGATTGCTGTAGCGCGTGAAGCGCGTGAACAGCGTCAGGCGGGCGCCTTCGGGGCGCGCGCCGCCCAGGTACTTGCCGGCCAGCACGCCCATCGCCAGCGGCGAATAGGCCAAGAGGCCCACGCCTTCCCGATGCGAGAACTCGGACAGGCCGATCTCGAAGATCCGGTTCAACAGGCTGTACGGGTTCTGGATCGACGCCACGCGCGGCAGGCCGGCTTCGGCATGCTTGATGAACTGGCCCAGGCCCCACGGCGTTTCGTTGGACACGCCCACGTGGCGCACCTTGCCGGCGCGCACGAAGTCCTGCAGCACTTCCAGCGTCTCGGCCACCGGCACGGTGTGTTCATCCTCTACCCACGGATAAGCCAACTGACCGAACGTATTGGTGGTGCGGTCGGGCCAGTGCAGTTGGTACAGATCCAGGTAGTCCGTCTGCAGGCGTTTCAGGCTGGCGTCCAGCGCGGCGGTCAGGTTCTTGCGGTCCAGGAAGGTCTTGCCGTCGCGGATGTGGCCGGGGCGCTTGGGATCGCGCACCGGACCGGCCACCTTGCTGGCCAGCACGATGTCCTGGCGGCGGCCCGTTTTGGCCAGCCAGGTGCCGATGTAGGTCTCGGTCAGGCCCTGGGTTTCGGGCTTGGGCGGCACGGGGTACATCTCGGCCACATCCACCAGGTTCACGCCGCGCTCCAGCGCGTAGTCCAACTGGGCGTGCGCGTCGGCCTCGCTGTTCTGTTCGCCCCAGGTCATGGTGCCCAGGCCGATCAGGCTGACGTCGAGATCGGTACGGCCGAGTTTGCGGTATTTCAAGGGAAGCTCCGGAGGGAATGAGGTAAGGCGTGCGCAGTGGCCACGCCGGTAGCCGGATGGTACTCCCGTCGTCGCAATGGCAACCTGAACGCGGCAGCCGCGCCGTCCATGCCTTGCACACCGCATGCGGCGCGGCTTCGCGTCACGCTCTTTCTGTTATTTGCTCAGAACCCGGCGGCCGTGCGGCGGCGTTGGCGCGCGCGTTCGAAACCGTCGTCCAGGCCGGCGCCTTCGACACGGGGCACGTCCAGGCGCCGCGTCATGGGCGCCAGCATGGCGCCGAAGCTTTCCACGGGCGGATTGCCCACGGCCACGCGATAGGGTTGCAGCGGCAGCAAGGCGTCGGCCGAACCCGATTGCGCGGCGCTGTACTGCGCCGCGGTGGGTTGGTACTCGGCAATCGCGCGATGCATGCGCTCATCCGCGTATTGGTCGCGCAGCAGGTCCTGGTTGATCGGCGCGGTGTCCGAGATGTCGATGGGCGCGGCCACGGCGTTCGTCCGTGCGGCTTCCTCGGCCGCCTGCTGTGCCGCGACGGCGGTGGCGGCATCGGCCGCGGCCGTGCGGCGCACGGCGCGTGTCGCGTGCACGTAGGGGCTTTCCAGTGGAGCGATCGGTGACAGCATGGCGACCTCCTGCTTGGGGTCTGACGCGGGAGGACGGCGTCAGGACCCTGTTTCATCCATGGACAGTAAACCTGAAATGGCGCGGGGAAAACGTTTCATTTTGGAAGCGCGGAATACGGCGCGTCTCGTTGGCGTGTCATGTCCGCTCCGGCGCACAACTGGCCAGGCGGGCGGCATCGTCTGCCTGGCGGCTTCAGCCAAAGGAACGCGCCTTGCGTTGCGACCGGATCCACCACGCCTGCACCGCCGCGCCCAGCACGAAAATGGCCAGCCATGCCAGCAGCGCGCCTTTCACGACTGGCGATTCCGGACTGTCCGCGAACGGATGCGCGGCCGGCAGCCGTCTCAGCGTTTCGCTGATGCCCGGCACCAGCAGCAGGAAGAAACTGAACGACAGCGCGAACGCCGACAGATAGGCCTGGAAGCGGCGCAGGAACGGGATGCGCGACACCAGCAGGCCGCCACAGACGACCAATAGCGCCAGGATGCCCAGCGCATGGCCCGCATTGAAACCGCCGGTGCTGGACAGGCCGAATGCGGTCAAGACCGATAGCGCCAACCCTGCGAGATAGATTCGCCCGGCCGTCGTGGCGCTTTCGATCCTGCGATAGCGGACGAAGCTGTAGAGGCCGGCGGCCATGGGAATCAGGCTGACCAGGGTATGGCCCAGGCCTAGGGCAGAGATGGGATTGGGCATGACGGTGGCTCCTTTGGCAATCAACTAGTTGGTTGATTGTGTGATTCAAAAAAACCGGGCAATGTCCCGGCACGGATAAAGCAGTGTTTTCAGGCGGGCGCGGCAAGCCGCCCGATGGCCGCCTGCGTGATCGTTTCAAAGGTCTCGGGATGGCCGAATGCCCGCGCCGACAGCATCGCGCCATGCACCGTGGCCATGAAGGCGTGGGCTTCGACGGCCGGCGCATCCTTCAGGCGGAACGTGCCTCGTTCCGCGCCCAATGCCATCACGGCGGTCAGCCAGCCGGACAGTTCCTCGAAATACGTGCGGACCTCGTGCGCGATCTCGCTGGGAATGGCGGGCAGCTCGGCGGCCAGCATGGCGCAGATGCAGATGGGCATCGAATTGTCGCGGATGCACTGGGCCCAGTACCCCGTATAGGCGTTCAGCCGGGCCTGCGGGTCGTTCACCTGCTGATTCAGCGCGGCAAGGCCGGCCCTGGCCTGGGCGCGGTGCATCCTGACCACGGTCAGCACCAACTCGGCCTTGCTGGGAAAGTGATGGTGGATGCTGGCCTTGCCGATGCGCACGCGATCGGAAATGTCCGCGTAGCTGAAGCCGTTGTAGCCGCCGGCGGCCAGCAATGCCTTGGCGTGCTCGGCGATTTCTGCTGCGCGGGGGGAGAGTTCGGGGGCTTCCATGGTCTGTTTCTGTTGGCGTGCCGGGGCTTGTCCAGCGGCCGGATGGTCACGGGAAGCGAGTCCGGGCGATGGAAATGTGAAGTCAATCTACTAGTTGGTTGATTGGCTGTCAAGCGCCTTCCCACTTTTCGGGATCGCAGGCCGCCGGGGCCGGATCACCGGGGGCAGCCCAAGGGTCTCCTTGCCGCAGTGGAGGTCAGGGCGGACGCGGGCCGGTATCAGTTGCGATTGACCTGATCCTGTGCTTCTCGCACGAACCAGGGAAGGTTCAGTCTTTCCCCTTCACCCGACTGTATGGTCAGGCGCGGGCCCGATGCCCCTGGCGCGTTGTCCGTATCTTGCGTCGTGGAAGACGAACGACTCCGGTAGTCGATGCCGGTGGGTTGCCGGGGGGACGTGTTCGTGCAGGCCGTGATCGACGCGAAAGCGACCGCGGCCAGAACGGGCCGCAACAGGGCTGATCGAAGTGTCTTCATGATGTCTGCTCTTCATTGCCGCACGGGAAGCGCCTGGCGGCCTCGTCTGGACGCTCTTAGCTTACTCGCAAGCGCGTGGGCCATCCTTGCGATGCCCGCCGGGATCGACCGCGGGTCATTCTGGCCAGCGACCGCAGAGGATTCGCGTCTCAGAGCGCGGCGTCCTCCAGGTGCGCCAGCATCCAGTCGCAGAACACGGCGACGGCCAGCGATTCCGGCTCGTCGCGCCACAGCAACCCCATCGACCGGATGGTGTCCCGGGTCGGCACATCGAGAATGCACACCCGGCCCGCCGCCAGCGCCGGTCCCGCCAGGCTCAGGGGCAGCAGCACCAGCGCATCGCTTTCCGCGACCATCGTCGTGATGGCGGACAGCGAACTGGTCGTGATGTTGACCACCCCCGGACGTACCGGACTGTCTTCGAACCAACTGTCGAACACGATGCGGCTGGTCATGCTTTGCGGGAAGGTCAGCCATTGCTCCCTGGCCAGTATCGGCAGGGTGACGGGACGGCCCGCCAGGCGGTGGCCCGCCCGTGCCAGCACCACGGGCCTGTCGTCCAGGATCGGCGCGAAGCGGTAACCCTGCGGTATCTGCGAGGGTTGGCGGATGAGCAATACGTCCAGCGTGCCCAACGCCAGTTCCTCGAGCAGCACGGCGCTCTTGTTTTCATGCAGGTGAAAGTGGATCTCCCGGTGCGTCTGCGCGAAATGCGACAACGCGGACATGATGGGGCCATGGCACGCCGCGGGCATGGCGCCGACATGCACGACGCCGGCCGCGCCGGATTGAAGGTCGGAAAGCGTTTGCGAGGCCGCCTGGGCCACGCGCAACATGCTGCGCAGAAACGGCAGCAGCGCGCGGCAGGCCGGCGTGGGGCGCATGCCCCGCGCATGCCGCTCGAAAAGCCGGGTCTGCGCCAGTTGTTCCATGTCGAGCAGCATCTTCACGACCGTGGGCTGGCTGATGCCCGCCTCCTCGGCCACCTTGTGCGTGCTGCCCAGGTCGGCGATCAGCACCACCAGTTGGACGTGCCGAAGCCGGACCTTGCCGATCAGCCGGTTGAGCAGGGTGCGTGCATCCCTTGCCATCGCGTATTTCTCCAGGAATCGATGTTCGTCCTCCAAGGGGCGAGCGATGCCATTTTGGCATCACTGACCGCGATTTGGTTTTGCTCTTTGAATAAGGCAGGGGAACAATGCTGGCGGCGCGTTCCTGGCAGGAGCGTGCCCAAGGGGTTGATTCAAAACGATAAGGAAGTCTTCGATGCCTATTTCAGTGAAAACTCGCCAGCGCCGCCTGCTGCTCTGTGCCACCGCCAGCGCGGCGGCATGGGCCATGGGCATGGCCGCACCGGCGCAAGCCGAGTCATTTCCGTCCTCGCGCGTCACCTTGACGGTGGCGTTTCCGGCGGGCGGCACCAATGATGCGGTGGCCCGCTATCTGGCCGAGCCGCTGGCCAAGAAGCTGGGCCAGCCCGTGGTCGTGGAAAACGTGGGGGGCGCTGCCGGCGCGATCGGCGCGGCGCAGGTCACGCGCGCCGCGGCCGATGGCTACACCCTGCTGCTGGGCTCGGTCAACGAGACGGTGCTGGCGCCCATCACGAACCCGGCCGTGCGCTACAGCTACAAGGATTTCACGCCCATCGCCAAGGTGGGCAGCACGGCCTTCGTGATCGTCGGCCGCAAGGACCTGCCCGCGGGCAACATCGACGAGGTGCTCGCACTGGCGCGCAAGAAGCCCGATTCGCTGACCTTCGGCAGCACGGGCGTGGGGTCGTATCAGCAGGTGGTCATGGAAAGCATCCAGCGGATCGCCGGGGTTTCCATGGTGCACGTTCCCTATCGCGGGGGCGGCCCGATGCTGACGGACCTGCTGGGCGGCCAGATCGACCTGGCCGTCAGCCTGCCCACCACGATGCTGCCGCAGATCAACCGGCAGACGGTCAAGGCCATTGGCGTGACGGGCCAGAAGCGCGATCCCGCCGCGCCCGAACTGCCGTCCGTCAACGAAAGCCGCGACATCAAGGGCGTGGACTTCGTGTTCTGGTTCGGCGTCTTCGCGCCCAAGGGCCTGGACGAGGACCGCCGCGCGCGCCTGCAGGCCGCGGTGACCGACGTGCTGGACGATCCCACGGTGCGCAAGCAGTTGCAGGCCGCCGGCCTGGCCGTCGCCACGCCAGCGGAGCAGACGTCGCTGCCTGCCTTCCTGGCCGAAGAAGACGCCAAGCTGCGCGCCGCCGCAAGCGGCATCAAGTTCCAGTAATCGCCGGCGATCATGGGGGCCCGTTTCCAGCGGGCCGCCGTGTCCTGGCCTGTTTCGTCCTTGGCGGCCTTCGTTCGCCGTGTTTCAGGAAGCCCGCCTTGCCGACCTGCGTCATCGCCCAGCCCATTCATGCCATCGCCGCACGCCTGCTGAGCGAGGCCGGCATCGAGCCGGTGCAGGCGGCCGGCACGGACCTGGCGGCGTTGCGTCAGGCCATTGTGTGCGCCGATGCCGTGATCGTGCGCGATGCCTTGCCCGCGCCCGTGATGGACCTGGCGCCGCGGCTCTGCGTCATCGCCAATCACGGCACCGGCACGGACAAGATCGACGTGCGCCATGCCACCGCACAGGGCATCCCCGTCGTCTTCACGCCCGACGCGAATGTGCGATCGGTGGCCGAGCACGCCCTGATGCTGATGCTGGCGACGGCGCGGCAGGCCGCCCAGGCCGATGCCGCCAGCCGGGCGGGCAACTGGCGATTCAAGTACGAGCAACCCATGCAGTCCTTGCATGGCAAGACGCTGGGCATCATCGGCCTGGGCAAGACCGGCCGCCTGTTGTGCGAGATGGCCGGCCAGGGCCTGCGGATGCGTACGCTGGCGTGGTCGCCCAGCCTGCCGGCCGACGCGCCGCTGCCGCCGGGCATCGAACGCGCCGACACCCTGGCCGACCTGCTGCGGCAGGCCGACGTCGTGTCCCTGCACCGGCCGCTGCGCGCCGACACGCGGCATACCTTGAACGCCGATGCGATCGCGCTGATGAAACCCGGCGCCATCGTGGTCAACACGTCGCGCGGCGGCCTGATCGACGAACCCGCACTGGCCGATGCGCTGCGCGATGGCCGCCTGTTCGGCGCGGGCCTCGACGTTTTCGCCGATGAACCGCTGCCTGCCCAGTCCGTTCTGGCCGGCCTTGCCAACACCGTGTTGACGCCCCATGTCGCGGGCTCGACGCAGGAGGCGCTGATGGCCACGGCCAGCGGCTGCGTGGCCCAGATCATCGAGGTCCTGTCGGGACAGCGTCCCGCGCATCTCGCCGACCCTTCCGTGTGGGCAGGCCGCCGCCTGCCCGCCAGTCCTCTATTGCAGGTCTAGCCTCATGACACCTCCTGTCGTCGCCGTAGAAAAGGGCGACATTCCCCTGGTCATCTCGATTCCTCATGGCGGAGAGTTCCTGCCGGAGGAGTTCTCCCGGCTGATGACGCCCGCCGCGCGCACCCTCGCCGACACGGACTGGCACCTGGCGCGCCTGTACGCCTTCGCCGCCCAGATGGGCGCATCGTTCGTGCGCGCCAACTACTCGCGCTACGTCATCGACGTGAACCGCCCTAGCGATGGCGCGGCGCTGTACCCGGGACAGACCACCACCACACTCTGTCCGGTCGCCACCTTTCACGGCGAGGCGGTGTACGCGGATGCCGGCGACCAGCCCGACGACGCAGAGGTCGCGCGGCGGGTGCGCCTGTACTGGCAGCCCTATCACGACGCGCTGCAAGCGGAGTTGGCGCGTGTGCGAGCGTTGCATGGCCGGGTGCTGTTGTGGGAGGCGCATTCCATCGCCAGCGTGTTGCCCTATCTGTTCGAAGGACGATTGCCCGACCTGAACATCGGCACCTTCAGCGGCGCGGCCTGCGCGCCGTCGCTGCGCGAGGCGGTCATCGGGGCCGCTGGCGCAGGGCCGTTCAGTTGGGTGGTCGACGACCGCTTCAAGGGCGGGCACATCACGCGGCACTACGGCAAGCCGGAATCCGGCGTGCACGCCATCCAGCTGGAGATGGCGCAGTGTCTTTACATGGATGAGTCCGCGCCGTTCGGCTATCGCGAAGACCTGGCGGCCAAGGTGGCGCCGACGGTGCAGGCCATGGTGACTGGCGCCCTGGATGCGTTGCGGCAGTTGCCGGCGTAGGGCGAGGGGCCGCGCGCGCGGCCCCTGGCTTCAGATCGCCAGCGTCAGGTAGACGGCTTCGCGGCCGATCACCGGCGCCTGCGTGGGCATGAAAATGGTGCAGTCGTCGCAGGGCGACCGGATTTCCTCGGTGCCGTTCATCGCGATCAGCTCGTCCTTGTCGAACGTTTCGAAGCCGATCACGGGGCGCGTGAAACGGAATGCCTCGCTCTTGACCATGTGCACTTCCAGCAGGCGATAGCGCCGGGGTGCGGGTGGGGCAGGGGCGTCGGCAGGCTTGTCGATGAGACCCGTGTGCGCCAGCAACCGGAGACAGACGTCGGTGGCCAGCTCGGAAGCGGAATGGGCGAAATGATGCCCGCATTCCACCACCAGCGAGCCGCCGCTGTTGGATTCGGGATCGCCGTGGCGGCCGTATCCGATGACCGCCGTGCCTGGAAACCGATCCTGCGGCATGACCATGTGCACCACCGGCGCGCCGACGGCGGTGGCCAATGCGGCGTTGCGGTCCATTTCGTTGTAGACCCAGAAGGGCTGCACCGGGGTGCGCGTGGAGTGGATGTCCAGCACGATGTCCGCCGCGTCCACGACATGCCGCAACTCGCGGGCGCGGCGCAGTTCGGGGCTCTGCTCCGCGCCGTCCAGCATGTCCGCCGACCAGATGCGGTTCAGGTTGTGCACCAGTTGGCGGTTTTCGTAGGGCTGCTCGATGTCGAAGGCCTCGTAGGCTTCGACGTGGGCAAAGCTGATGGTCAGGGTGCCGATCCTGGGGCGTATGCCCGTGTCCAGCAGGTGGGTGGCTGCCACCATGCCGCAGATCTCGTTGCCGTGCGTGATGGCGTTGATCAGGACGTGCGGGCCGGGGAGGCCTGATTCGAAGCGGTAGACGTAGGGGATGCCGGTGTTGCCCTCGCGGTAGGCGGAGAGGTCGCGGGGCAGGACTTCGAGGGGGTAGGGGTTGGAGTCGGTGGTCATCGGGGTTGTCTGGTCGCGTTGATGGTCGATGTACCGGGGGAGAGCACGGCGGCTTCCCCTTGGCCTTGTATGATCGATAGCCTGAAGGTTACGCCTCCTGGCAACAGTACACCGCCGTGAACGCCGAAGATCTCGAACTGCTGGTCACCTGGGCTATGCCCTATGGCAAATACAAGGATCGCTTGCTGGCGGATCTGCCTGGGCATTATTTGACCTGGTTTGCCCGTAATGGCTTCCCGGAAGGGAAGCTGGGTCAGTTGCTGGCGTTGATGCATGAGCTGGATCACAACGGCTTGAAGCCGCTGCTGGATCCTCTGCGCGGTAAAGGAAGACCGCGCGGCGATATGAAGGGCTAGATCCCCGGTACACACCGCCGATTCCGGCAGGCCGACGTCTCCGTGCCGTTGCTGGCGATGCAGCCATCAAGGCCGATGCCCGGCGCAGGGCAGCGAGGATCCCGCACGCCTCGGACACGAATCAGCGCCTTAAGGCATAATTAGCACTGTTTCTCATTACCGTTTGGTGCCTGGGCAAGGCTGTCGGCTGTGCGCGATCATCGTTCTTCGCTTGAAATCGAGGCGCTCTACCACGCGCATCATGGCTGGTTGCATGGCTGGCTGCGCGGCCGCATGGGCAACAGTTTCGATGCCGCGGATCTGGCCCAGGACACCTTCGTGAAACTGCTGGCCCACGAAGAGCCGCTGAGCATTCGAGAGCCTCGGGCGCTGCTCGCCACCATCGCCAAGCGCGTGGTCGCCAACTTCTACCGGCGGCGCAAGGTCGAGGAAGCCTATCTCGCCGCGCTGGCCCTGTTGCCCGAACCCGAGGTGCCGAGTCCCGAGACGCGCGCATTGCTGCTCGAAACCCTGCTCGAGATCGACAGGCGCCTGTCGCAGCTGAAGGTGTCGGCGCGCAAGGCGTTCCTGATGCATCAGGTCGAAGGCATGACCCAGGTGGAGATCGCTCAGGCGCTGAGCGTGTCGGTGGCCACCGTGCAGCGCTACCTCGAACGCGCGGTGCATCAAGTCTGCTTCGGCTGATCGCGATGGAGACACCCGCCAACCTTCCGACGATGCCCCGCCTGCAGGGGGCCCCCATTCCGGTTGCGGTCAGCAAGGCCGCCGTGCGCTGGCTTGTCGCATTGGATGCGCCGCAGGCGACGCAGCAGACCCGCGAGCAATGGCGCGCCTGGCTGCAGGCCGACAGTGCGCACGCCCGCGCCTGGGCGCACTTGCAGGAGATGGGCTTGTGCCTGCGGCAGGTCGACCCGGCCATCGCCCACTCGACGCTCTTGCCGCCCGATACCTCGATGAGCCCCGGCCGCCGTCGGGCGCTGCGCATGCTGGCGGGCGGCGCCGTATCCGTGGCAGGCGTGTGGGCGCTGCAGGGCAGCCCTGGCTGGCGGGCATGGCGGGCCGACTATCGCACCGCCGTCGGAGAGCGCCGCCGCATCGTCCTGGCCGATGGCGGCGAGGTCGTGCTCAATACCGACAGCGCCATCGATATCCGCTTCGACGAGCAACGCCGCCTGCTGCATATGCTGCGCGGCGAGATGCTGGTGACCACCGGCCAGGACCGGCAAGCCTCCCCGGCCATGCGGCCCTTCCTGGTCGAGACGGCCCAAGGCCGGCTGCGTGCCCTGGGTACGCGCTTCACCGTTCGCCAGCTCGAGGACGAGTGCCTGCTCAGCGTCCTGGACGGCGCGGTCGAGGTCAAGCCCGCCGATGCGCCCGCCCAGTCCTTCGTGGTCGAGGCGGGCAGGCAGGTGCGCTTCGACCGATGGCAACTGCTGGACAGCGCGCAGGCCGATCCTGCGGCGGGCGCCTGGTCCAACGGCATGCTCGTCGTCCATCAGATGCCGCTGGGCGAGTTCGTCGCCGAACTGGCGCGGTATCGCAGCGGGCACCTTGATTGCGACGCCTCGGTTGCCGCGCTTGCCGTCTCCGGCATCTTCCCCGTGGACGACACGGAGCGCGTGCTGGACATGCTGCGCAGGACGCTGCCGGTCACGGTCAGAACCCGGACCCGTTACTGGGTGACCGTACAGGCTGCGACCTAGGCCGATTGCTTCGTTACAAATTTCTTGGCTTTGCCGCCCCGGAAATTGAGGGGTTTTTCACGAGCTGGGTGACATACCAGGCAGAAATCACTCTGTTTCGTTGGAAGACAAGCCTGATGGGTCAATTCATGCATCGCGCGCGAGCGCGCACCGCCGCCATCTCCGTGGCGGCTTTTTCAATCCTGCCGGTCACGCTGCTGTCCCTGGCCCCGCGTGGCGCGCAGGCCCAGGACGTGCCGGTGCCGCAGACGCGGGTCTACGCCGTCGCGGCGGGTAACCTGCAAGCCGTGCTGAGCGCGTTTGGCCAGGCCAGCGGACTGATGATCTCGTATTCGGCCCAGGACATCGCCGGCAAACACAGCGCGGGCGTCAATGGCCGATATGCCGCCAAGGATGCGCTGGCCGCCGTGCTGGCCGGTACCGGCCTCGGGGCGATCGCGCAGTCCAATGGCGGCTATTCCGTGGTGCCTCTGCCCGGCAATTCCGGGGCGGCGGTGGAGCTGGCGCCGGTCAGTGTGGTCGGCAGCGGAAATCTCGTCACGACGGACGGCGTTCCCTCTTATGCCTCCCCGGCGGTCTCCATGTTCAAGGGCGCCACCTCGTTGCGTGACATCCCGCAGTCGGTCTCGGTACTGACCCGCCAGCAGATGGACGACCAGAACCTGACCACCGCGGCGGCGGCGCTGAACCAGGTGACGGGCGTCAGCACCACCGGCTATGACCGGACCGAATCCATCATGGTGCGCGGCTACGCCGCCAATGCCCAGACCGATGGCGTGCCCGTGGTCGGCATGACCAACAATCCCTTTACCGACATGGCGCTGTACGACCGCGTCGAAGTGCTGCGCGGTCCCTCGGGCCTGCTGACGGGCAGCGGCGAGCCGGGCGGCACCGTCAATTTCGTGCGCAAGCGGCCGTATACCGAACTGGGCGGCTCGGGGTCGCTGTCCACGGGCTCGAACAACCGGCGCCGTGGCGAGATCGACCTCAACACGCCGTTGAACCAGGACGGCTCCCTGCGCGCCCGCACCGTGCTGGTCCGGCACGATGAGGACAAGTTCTACGACGATGCCAAGAGCCGCGACGAAGTCGCCTATGGCATCGTGGAGTACGACCTGACGCCGAACACCACCCTGGGCGTGTCGGGCACGTATTCCAAGTGGACCACGAACACCTTCTGGGGCCTGCCTCTGATGAGCGACGGCAGCCTGCCTTCGCGCCGCACGTTCATGGGGTCCGACCAGGATTCGATCTACCGCATCAAGGAGACCTCGGCCGATCTGACCCACCGCTTCGCCAATGACTGGACCGCGCGGGCGGCCTACGGGCATCGTGAGCTGGATGGCGATTACCTGGGCATCGTCACGACGGCGCCGGTGGATGTCACGACGGGACGTGCGGACACGTCCAGCGCGTATGGGTACTACCAGAAGCAGACGAAGTGGGACAGCGCCGACTTCAACGTCACCGGTCCATTCAGCGCCTTTGGCCAGCGGCACAAGCTGACGGTCGGGTACAACCTGTCCAAGTCGGACAATCTGCTGGGTTCCACGTCGTTTAGCGCGAAGAACTGGGACGTCTTCAACGACCACGACTACAGCGCCCTCATCAATCGCAACGTGACCTCGCGCCGCCAGACCGTGACGGAGCAGTCAGGCCTGTACACCTCCGCGCAGATCGCACTGGCGGATCCGCTGAAGCTCGTGCTGGGCGGCCGCTGGACCAGCTATCGCAGCAAGAGCCGGACCGTGGCGGCCACCAACACCGACTGGGTGCGCAGCGCGGGCAAGGCGAGCAAGGAGTTCACCCCCTACGGCGGCCTGCTGTGGGACGTGAACGATCGCGTCACGCTGTACGCCAGCTACGCGGACACCTTCGTGCCGCAGACGCAGGAGGATTACCAGGGCAATGTCCTGGATCCTCGCGTTGGATGGCAGACCGAGGTGGGAGCGAAGGTGCAGTTGGTTGAGGATCGGTTGTTCTTCAACGTGGCCTTATATCGCATTCGAGACAAGAACCGCTCGATGGTAGATGGGGACCACGTGGGTTGCGGAGGCTCCAGCACGGGCGCGTGCTATCGCTCGGCCGGCCAGGTGCAGAGCGACGGCATCGACCTGGAACTGGTCGGCAAGATCACGCCGAACTGGGACATCTCTGCGGGCTATACGTATACGCGTGCCAAGTATCTCAGCGATTCCAATGCCGACAATGTCGGCAAGCGGTTCAATGCCGACCTGATTCCCCGGCAGATGTTCAAACTGTGGACGAACTACAGCTTCAGCCCCGAGGACTTCGGCGGCGCCCTGTATGGGTGGAGCGTGGGGGGCGGGATGAATGCACAGAGCGATATCTACACCAGCAGTGCGCGACAGGGCGGGGTGATGCGTGGTGGTGGGTATGCGGTTTTCTCGGCCAGGGTCGGGTATCGGATCAATGCCAATTGGGATGCGTCGCTGTTGGTGACGAATCTGTTCGATCGCACGTATCTGCGCAACGTTGGGTACGGCGGGTTCCTGAATTTCTATGGGGATCCGAGGGCGGCCATCGTGTCGGTGCGTGGGCGGTTTTGACGGTGTAGCGGGTTTGGCGCGGGTGGTTGATGCATGACGGCCGATAGGCAAGGCCGCTGTCCTAATCACCTGCGGTCTTGCGGCTCTGACCACGGCGGGGAGGAACGTGCGGAGCCCCGAATGCTTGCTTCCGGTACGTCTGGTACCGCCGATCCAGCCTTCGCCTTACCGCATAAAGCGGCACGAATTTACTGTCAGGCCCCCGACTAAGCTAATGGGCGGGAAGACGCTTCAGTGAACTCTTCTTCTGACAGCAGCGACCACGCATATCCGGCTTGCTTCGCATACTGAGCGAGGGATTGCAGCAAGGCATCACGGAATTGACGGGTCAGGAACAGCACGGCGAACACATCTCCGTCTACCCCTGGGCGGAGCACCCCGACGACACCCATCTCTCTCAGTTCGGTCAGGTGCTCGTTCCATTCACCGTGAAAAATGGAAATCAACGTGTCTCGCGAGATGCTGGGCGGTGCAGCGTCTGGTGCCGAGAGTAATACGAACTGCCCTTGTTGCCACCATGGCCACTGACCAACGTCAAATAGAGCGGCGGCCGTTTCAGATCGTTGAGTCGACACCATATTGATGCCAGACGGCGCGCGCTTGAGGACCAGTTGGGCAAACTTCGATTGATTTGGGTCGGGAAGCGTCCGCACCAAGTCGCCATCCTCGGTTGACCATTCTGTCGAATTAAGGCGGGCGACTTCGTCCCTCTGAAAAGTTACGCGAGCGACTGATGTCAACGCCTTAGCTATGAGCGCGCTGACCTCCGCTGGTATGCCGTCGTCAATCTGTGCACCGATGTTCCAGCCGAAAAGTACGATATCTCCCGCGCCGGAGGGGAGCAACTCACTGAGTTGCCATTTGGTCTCGCGTGGCTCGGCGCAAGCGAAGAGCGCTCTATGCATCATTCGGCAGAGACCTCAGGCAACGGCGTGAAGTAAGCATCGGCCCAGTCGTACACTGCGCCGCCAGCGGCCGAACCTACGCGATAGCCTGCATAGCCACCAATAATGCACCCGCTTACTCCACCGACAGCGGTTCCGATGGGAGATGCTAGAGTTCCAATTGCTGCTCCGCCTGAGCCAGCCAGTCTGCAAAAGCCCCAGGCGAGGCTCCATGCGCTTACAACCTCAGTAGTGCGCTTTATCGGCTTGCTGGCCAATACGATGGATACCGCATCCATCGACATCCCGAGAATTGCCAACTTTCGCCCTGCATAAGCAAAGTATTTTGCTGTGTTGTAGGCAACCGCGCCAACCGTTCCTACGGGAGTATGTCCAGAAATTTCGAATTTTTCGTAGGTGCCTTTCTGGTTCCAGTGGTAATCGACTGTCTTTGTTATTTCGTTGATGCCGTAGTCGAGTCGAAGATGCTTCTTGCCCGACATGCCTTGAAAAAACAGCGTGGATGTGGAGCCGCTCTTGGGTTTCCATCCTCTAGGCTGAAATTCAATGCAGAGTCCGTTTGTACCAGGGATAGGGATACGCAGCACGCTCGGCATGCCCAATGAAAAAGGAATGCTTCCGCTGGCAGGTAGGTTTTCGTCCATTCTTGCCCTTTGAAAGTGTGTATTCCAAATGCCGCGCTGGATTTTTGGCATCTCCCAAATCTCTGAAGTGGGTCCGGGCATGCTCTGACCTGCTGATTTTGCTTGGCGCAACGACAGGAACCAATGCTCGTTCAAGCATTCATCGTGGAATTTCCCATTGAATCTCTCGATGTGGGCGTTTTCCATGGGGTTCCCCGGCCTGATGAATGATACCTTCACACCGACCTGGTAGGTCCAAGCGTCCAAGGCCTGCCGGCAAACTCAGGGCCGTTGTCCACGGTGATCGGCAGAGCTAATCGACGCAATTCCGAGAGCCGTTGCAGAACCTGTGCCCCCTGCAATCCTGGCAGCGATGTATCGACCTCGATGGCAAGGAATTCTCTTGTGTAGTCATCGACGACAATTTCGTACTAATCAAGGGGAGCAGGTCACTGCTCACATGGGACATCCCTCGCCCTTGCATATCGAATCCTAACGATATAAGATTCGCAAAATCCCAATACACCGATATGTCACCCTCCACCCCTCCCACCATCGACCCCGACAGCATCCTCAAGGCCCTCGCTCATCCCGTGCGCCGGGAGATGTTGAACTGGCTGAAGGACCCCGCCCACCACTTCGCCGATCAACAGCATCCGCTGGATTTCGGCGTCTGCGCCGGCATGTTCGAACGCTGCGGTCTTTCCCAATCCACCGTCTCCACCCACCTGGCCGTCCTCCAACGCGCCGGCCTGGTCAAGACCCGGCGGGTAGGGCAGTGGGTGTTCTTCCGGCGCGACGAGGACGTCATCGCGGCGTTTCTCGCCCAGTTGGGCCGGGATATCTGATCTCTCTCCTCCCGACGCGGACCCCCGCCCGCGTCATCCTCATCTCCCGAAGAGGTATGCAATGCCCACGCTATTCGAACCGACGACCGCTGGCGACCTGAAACTGGCCAACCGCATCGTCATGGCTCCCTTGACGCGCAACCGTTCGCCGCGCGCCGTGCCCAAGCCCATCACCGCCACCTACTACGAGCAGCGCGCCACCGCCGGCCTGCTGATCACCGAAGCCACCGCCATCTCGCACCAGGGCCAGGGCTACGCCGACGTGCCCGGCCTGTACTCGGACGAGCAACTCGCGGGCTGGAAGCGTGTGACCGACGCCGTGCACAAGGCTGGCGGCAAGATCGTCGTGCAGATGTGGCACGTGGGCCGCATCTCGCACACCACGCTGCAGCCCAACGGCGGCGCGCCCGTGGCCCCGTCGGCCATCCGCGCCAACGCCAAGACCTACATCATCAATGCCGATGGCACCGGCGCCATGGTCGACGTGTCCGAGCCGCGCGCGCTGGACATCGATGAACTGCCCGGCATCGTCGAGGACTACCGCCGTGCCGCCCGCGCCGCCATCGACGCCGGTTTCGACGGCGTCGAGCTGCACTCGGCCAACGGCTATCTGCTGGACCAGTTCCTGCGCTCGGGCAGCAACACGCGCACCGATGCCTACGGCGGCTCGATCGAGAACCGCGCCCGCCTGATGGTCGAAGTGATGGACGCCATCACCGCCGAGATCGGCGCGCGCCGCGTCGGCATCCGCATCTCGCCGGTCACGCCGGCCAACGATGCCAGCGACGACCAGCCGCAACCGCTGTTCACCTACGTGGTGCAGAAGCTGGCCAAGTACGACCTGTCGTATGTGCACGTGATCGAAGGCGCCACCGGTGGTCCGCGAAATCACCAGCAGGGCAGCGCCCCGTTCGACTACGTCGCGCTGAAGACGGCCTACCGCGCCGCCGGCGGCAAGGGCGCGTGGATGACCAACAACGGCTACGACCGCGAACTGGCTGACCAGAAAGTCGAAAGCGGCGAAGCCGACCTGGTGGCCTTTGGCCGCCCGTTCATCTCGAATCCGGACCTGGTGCGTCGCCTGAAAGAGAATGCCCCCTGGAACGAGGGAGACCGCAGCACGTACTACGGCGGCGGCGAGCACGGTTATACCGACTATCCAACCCTGCCCTGAGGGGCCAGGCTTGCGCACGTTTTTAAAAGTGTGCTATAGTTTCACCTCTCAGCGCCCGTAGCTCAGCTGGATAGAGTACTTGGCTACGAACCAAGGGGTCAGGAGTTCGAATCTCTTCGGGCGCGCCAGATTAGCAGTACGCAGTAATAGAAACGGTCTGAAGGTTTTCCTTCAGGCCGTTTTTGTATTGTGTCCCTGCAGAAACAATCTGCGAAGCAATCAGAACGTCACTCTCACCGACGCCGCGCTGCGCGTCGCCGGCCCGTGGAACACGATCTCGATGTTGTTCCCATCCGGATCCAGCACGAATGCGCCGTAGTAGGCCGGGTGGTATTCCCGCAGGCCAGGCGTGCCGTTATCCGTTCCGCCATTGGCCAGCGCCGCGTCATACGCCGCCCGCACCATCGCTTCATCCTTGGCCTGAAAGGCCAGATGGCAGCGCCCGGTAAGTTTGCCTTGAGAGGCCGGGCTGTCCACGCTGGACACCACCAGCTCGTCGGCCCAGAAGAATCCTTCGCCGCTGCCGCCCAGCGGCACGTGCAGCGTATCCAGCACCGCCTGGTAGAACCGTTGGCTGGCGGGCAGGTCGCGGACCACCAGTTGCAGATGATCGATCAGGCGACCGCGGTGCAGTTCATTGATTTCCATGTCTTGCCTCCAGGGTGTTCAGCTTTTATTCAGATAAGAATCCAAGCGTACCGCAGGGCAAGGCACAACAGGATGGCAGTTCGGCCGCGTCAGCCGAAGAGCCAGTTCAGGCCGGTGCCCGTGACGATCAGCGCGGCGGCGATGCCCAGCAGCCACAGGAAGGTCTGGCCGTTCTCGTTATCCGGCTGGACGTCCGTGACGGTGTACTCGGACGCGTCCTTGTTGTTGGTCTCGTTCATGTTCCCGCCTCCTTTGATGCAGTTCGTAAAACTGCGAACAGATCAAGGAAAACACCCCTATCCTGGGGCGTCAACACGGGAAAACGGTGCCTGAGTCAAGCTTTGTGATTTTCGCGGAAATGCGGGTTTTCGCTGCGATCTGGCAGCAAATGCTTACAAATGACAGAAAACCGGCGGATGATTCATGCATTCGTCATGCTGCAGTGCAAGAAACAGATTTGCCTGATTCTCCGAGATCCTGGGCCGCGCGGTGGCGGTCCGGGCTGTCATGTTCAGCCAGAAACGTCCAACTCGGCCACCTGCTTGCGTGTCTGAGCGTTGAACATCACGACGTTGCTCTCGCCCTGCGCCATGCAGTGCAGGCCGGCATCGGTGATGAAGAACCAGACGATCGGGCCGACGGGCTCGTCGTCTTCGCGATCGCGCAACTGCTTGCCGTCGTAGACGGTGTTGATGTCGCCCGCCGTGACGCGTTCCAGCGTCTGCCCGGCCTGTTCGCACAGCGCGCGGATCTGCTTGATGTACAGCGGTTCGCTCTCCTTGGCGGCCTGCTCGCGCGCCTGACGGTCCGGCACCGCGGCGGCGCGGCGGTCCAGTTCCTGCTGCAATTCGTCCAGCGGCAGGGCGCGCAGGTCGGGATGTTGCCGCAGCCAGACGGCGTTCAGGGCGATCAGGTCTTCCTGCTGCGACAGCTCGTACGACGGCGTACCCACTTCGTCCAGGCGGTCACGCACCTCGTCCTCGCCGAAATACTGGCCGCTCAGGTAGGCCGCAAAGGCCTCGCCGCCAAGCTCTGCGATAACCGCCGCGCCCGCGTCGAACAACGCCAGGTGGCCGGCCGCGCCCATGCCCTGCAGGCCCTCGCGCACCATGTCGACCACCTCGTCGCTCCAGCGCGAGTTGAAGACGAACTGCGAGAAACCGCCGTTCTCGAGCTGCGCATAGTAGTAATCGACGTAGTAGCTGGTCAGCGCCGCGCGGCTGACTTCATGCGTCATCAGGTGCGCCTCGAACAAGGCGTTGAGGAACGCGATGTTCGATTCGATGATGTCGTAGGTGTCTTCGCTGTCGAACGCGTTGCGGGACACGAGGATCGCGTCTCGCGGCGACAGGATTTCGCTTGCCGGACTTGTCATGGAGAAGCCTCCCTTCAACGACAGAGGGGACTATATCAAAGCGTTTTTGCGGGCCCGCAGGGCCGGCCAGGCCTCCTTACAGGATGTGTTCGGAGCGCACCTGCTGCGGCGTCGTGCCCAGCGCCCGCCGGAACATGGCGCTGAAGGCGCTGGGGCTGCTGTAGCCCAGCTCGGCCGCCACCCGGGCCACCGGCTGCCCCAGGGCCAGCCGGTGCAGCGCATCGGACAGCCGCACCTGTTGCACCCACTGGCGGTAGTTCAGGCCCAGCTCGGCCTGGAACAGGCGGATCAGCGTGCGCCCGCTGGCGCCGACCTCGCCGCCCCAGTC
This sequence comes from Bordetella ansorpii, assembly GCF_900078315.1. GTDB lineage: Bacteria > Pseudomonadota > Gammaproteobacteria > Burkholderiales > Burkholderiaceae_B > Bordetella > Bordetella ansorpii. The sequence continues at coordinate 933,612 of NZ_FKBS01000029.1, read as the reverse complement.
CTCCAGGCGGCGGTCCAGGCCGGGCTGGTCGAGGAGGGCGCGGCAGATGGCCTGCAGGCGGCGGTCCTGCGGCCAGGGGATCTGGATGGGAACGACGGGCGCGCTGCGCAATTCGGTCAGCAACAGCGTGGCGATCTGGCCGGCGCGGCCTTCGGGGGCGTAGGCGATGGGTTCGCCCGTCAAGGCCAGGATCAGTTCGCGCAACAGGGGCGGCACCTCGATCACCTGGCAGCGGTCCCACAGCGAGACATCGGCCTGCACGTACAGCGTGCGCATCGACACCGAGGTGAGCATTTCCACCGCATGGCGCACGCCAGCGGGCACCCACAGCGCGCGCAGCGGCGGCAGGGTCCACAGGCCGCCGGGCGCGGTGACGCGCATGGCGCCCGACACGGCATAGATCAGTTGCGCGCGGCGGTGCGTGTGCGGGCCGGTCTGGTCGCTGGAGACATACTCCTTGGCCATGGCCGTGACGATCTGCGGCAGGTCCTGGTAGTCGTCGGCGCTGCGGCTGCGTGCCTGGTCGATGGGAGCGGAAGAAGGTCGGCGCATGGGTGGGCCTGGCCATATTGGGCCAGGCGTCCTGGAGCAGTAGGAATGGCACGCGCCATGTGGCAGCGCGGCAAGGGATGTCATTTTAGCGACGAAACTTGGCATTCCCGTGTGATTCAGCCTTCCTACACTGTCGGTTTTCCTCCGCGACAGTGGATTTTTCACCCACCTCGACCCCGTAACGCTATGACCACCCCGCAAGCCTCCGTCGCCGCGTCGGCGCCGTCCACCACCTCGTTCAAGGTGCTGGGCGCGATCAGCGTGGCGCACATGATGAACGACATGATCCAGTCCATTCTGCTGGCGATCTATCCGATGCTGAAGGACTCGTTCCAGCTCAGCTTCGCCGAGATCGGGCTGATTACGCTGGCCTATCAGATCGCTGCGTCGTTGCTGCAGCCGTGCATCGGGCTATACACGGACAAGCGGCCCACCACGTATTCGCTGCCGGTGGGCATGGGCTTCACGCTGGTGGGGCTGCTGATGCTGGCCTATGCGCCGTCGCTGCCGTATCTGCTGGTGGCCGCGGTGCTGGTGGGCACGGGCTCGTCGGTGTTCCACCCCGAGTCGTCGCGCGTGGCGCGCATGGCCTCGGGCGGCCGGCATGGGCTGGCGCAGTCCTTGTTCCAGGTGGGCGGCAACGTGGGCTCGGCGATGGGCCCGCTGCTGGCGGCGCTGTTCATCATTCCGCACGGGCAGGGCAGCGTGGCGTGGTTCTCGCTGGCGGCGCTGTTCGGCATCGTGGTGCTGATCGGCATCGGCCGCTGGTACGGCGCGAACCGCGCGCTGCTCAAGCCGAAGGCACGCGTGGCGCGGCCGGGCGGCGAACTGAGCCGCAACCGCGTGCTGGGCGCGCTGGCGGTGCTGGGCGTGCTGATCTTCTCGAAGTACTTCTACCTGGCCAGCCTGAACAGCTATTTCACGTTCTACCTGATCGACAAGTTCGACCTGTCGGTGCGCTCTGCGCAGCTATATCTGTTCCTGTTCCTGGCCGCCGTGGCGGTGGGCACGGTGGCGGGCGGCCCGATCGGCGACCGCATCGGCCGCAAGATCGTGATCTGGGTGTCGATCCTGGGCGTGACGCCGTTCACGCTGATGCTGCCGCACGCCAATCTGTTCTGGACGGGCGTGCTGGTGGTCATCATCGGCCTGATCCTGGCCTCGGCCTTCTCGGCCATCGTGGTCTATGCGCAGGAGCTGGTGCCGGGCAAGGTCGGCATGATCGCCGGGCTGTTCTTCGGCTTCGCGTTCGGCATGGGCGGGCTGGGCGCCGCGGCGCTGGGCCATCTGGCCGACGTGACCAGCATCCGCTATGTGTACGAGGTGTGCGCGTACCTGCCGTTCCTGGGCGTGGTGGCGATTCTGCTGCCGGATACCGAAGGCCGCAAGGCGCCGCCCAAGAAGGATGGAATGCCGGCGCAGATGGGCGCGCGTTGATGCGGAACAGGCGTTCTAGTGTGTGTCGCGCAGCCGCGCCAGCAACGCGTCCAGCTCGTCTTCTGTGTTGTAGAAATGCGGCGCCACGCGCACGCAGCCTTCGCGCGCCGAGGTGACGATGCCGGCGTCCAACAGGTATTGCCGGCATCGCGCGGCGTCGCCATCGGGCGGGATGAACGAGACGATGCCTGCGCGAAATGCGCCGCGGTCCTTGCCGCCGCGCAGACGATGGCCTTGGCGTAGCAAGCCCTCGGCAAGATACGCCGTCAGATCAAGCAGTCTGGCCGCCGCGCCCTGCGCACGCGCTGCGCGCAGCAACTTCAGGCTCGCGGCCGCGCCCGCGATCAGGTGAAAGGGCAGGATGCCCGTTTCGAGCCGCGCCGCGCCCGGCAGCGGATCCAGCTCGAAATCGGCATAGGCTTCGCGCGGCACCACGCTGCGCGGCCCCGCGCCCGGCAGGGCCAGTTGGTCCCGCAGGTTGTCGGCCAGGTACAGCCAGCCCACGCCTTGCGGGCCCAGCAGCCACTTGTAGCTGTGCGTGGCCAGCGCATCGATGGGCAGGCCGGCCACGTTCACGTCCAGCGCGCCCACGGCCTGGATGCCGTCCACCACGAACAGGATGCCGCGCTGCCGGCACGCTTCGCCCAACTGCACGACATCCAGCACGCAGCCGCTGCTGAACTGCACCCATGATGCGCACACCAGCCGCGTGCGTGGCGTGCAGGCGGCAAGCAGTTGTTGCGCATCGACCCGGCCGTCGTCGCAGGGTACGCGGTGCACGCGCACCCCATGCCGCTGCAAGGTCATCCAGGGCAGCACGGCCGAGGGGAAGTCGATGGCCGGCACGACGATCTCGTCGCCTTCGCGCCAGTCCAACCCCGAGGCCAGCAGGCTCAGACCGCCCGAGGTATTGGGCGTGTACGCGACCTGATCGGCCCGTGCCCCGATGTAGGCCGCGAACTCGGCGCGGGTGGTCTCGGCCAGCTCGTGCAGCAGGGGATGCTCCAGCGAGCCGCGGCGCGACTGCGCCGCCAGCCGCGCCGTGATGGTCTCCAGGCTGCGCGCGGGCAGGGGGCCCATGCTGGCGTGGTCCAGGTAGATCAGTTCCTGCGTGACGGGAAACTCGGCCCGCCAGCGGACCGGATCATAGGCAGTGGACGCGGGATCCATGGGTGCGGGGTTCCTATGCGAAGGGTTCAGTCGGCACGCATGTGCCCCTTGCTGACGACCTCGCCCAGGCGCTTGCGCTCGTCCTGGGCGAAGGCGGTGAAGTCGGCGCGCGAGCCGCCGCCCGGTTCGATGCTGCTCTGGGCCAGCGCGTCCTGCACTTCCTTGGTTTTCAGGGCATCGTCCACCGCGCGGGCCATCTTGTCCAGCACCGCGTCCGGCGTGCCCGTCGGCGCATACAGGCCGGCCCAGTGGCCGATGCGCACCTGTGGAAAACCTTGTTCCGCGGTGGTCGGGATGTCGGGGGCGGACACCAGGCGCTTGTTCCAGGTGGTGGCCAGGGCCTTCAGCTTGCCGCTTTTCACCAATGGCAGCGTGACGATGCTGGCTTCGGACGTCAGGTCGGTCTGGTTGCCGATGACGGCGGTCACGCCTTCGGAACCGCTTTTGTACGAGATGGCTTCGATGGGCAGGCCGGTGTTCTGCTTCAGCATCTCGCTGACGAAATGCGGCGTGCTGCCGGGGCCGGCGGTGGAGAAGGTCAGGCGGTCCACCTTCTTGCTCTTGGCGTTCTCCACCAGGCTTTTCAGATCGTGGGCCGCGTTGTGCGGGTTGGCCACGATGACCGACGGCGTGACGGACAGCAGCACCACCGGGGTCAGTTCCTCGTCTTTATAGGGCTGGTCGGAACGGATCAGGCTGTTGGTGACGGTGCCGTTGCTGCCCACCAGATAGGTGTAGCCGTCGGGCGCGGAACGCGCGACGTGGGCCGAGCCGACCACGCCGCCCGCGCCGGGGCGGTTTTCCACGATGACGGATTGCTTCAGTTGCGCGCCCACGGCCTTGGCGATGATGCGCGCCACCAGGTCGTTGGCGCCGCCCGCCGTGAACGGCGCCACGAAGGTGATGGGCTGGCTGGGCCAGTCGGCCGCCTGGGCCGGGGCGGACGTGCAGGTGGCGGCGGTCAGCAGGATGGTGGCCGCGGTCTTGTATGCGAATGGCATCGCAACACTCCTTTGATCGTCGGCGCCCGGATGTGGCCTTGTTCTTCGGCCTTGGCCCGGGCGCGCGGTTTGGCGATCCCCGCCTGTATGGTAGCGCCATGCACACACGCGTCATGTCTGTGTAACTTTTCGGTCATGACGCGTCCGTACCATGCGGTCTCCTCCCCGGTCGCCGTCCGTGGTCCGCATTCCGCTTCGCGTCTTTCCATGAACCGAATGTCCGCCTTGCTCCTGCCGTCATGCGTGTGCTGCGCGTGCGCATGGCTGCGCTGATCGCCGTGGCCGGGATGGGCGCTGCGTGCCTGGCTCCGCCCTCCGCATGCGCATCCCAGGCGCTGGCGGAAGTCCCCGCGCGGCCTGATCCGGTTTCGTCGGACACGCAGGCTTTCGACCTGCCCGCCGCGCCGCTGCATGAGACCTTGCAGCGTTTCGGCCTGCTGACCGGCCTGTCCGTCCTGTACGAGGCCGGCCTGGTCGCGCAGCGCCGATCCGCGCCGGTGCGGGGCAGCATGAGCGCCGACACGGCGTTGCGCCGCCTCCTGGCGGGGTCGGGCGTGCGTGTGGGCTATGCCACGGGCCAGGTGTACACCCTGTTGCCCGAGCCTGCCGCCAGCAAGCCGAAACCAGATCCGGTGCTGACGGACGCCGACCGGCAACGCTATTACGCCCGCCTGCAAGGCCATGTGCTGCGCGCGCTGTGCGCCGATCCGCTGCTGCACACCGGCAGCTATCGTGTGGCGCTGCGTTTCCGTATCGATGGCCGGCCGGCCATCGACCGCCTGCTGGTCGCCGCCACCACGCGGCCCGAGATGGAGCCGCGCATTGCCGCCGCCCTGGCAGGCCTGCCGGTGCTGGCGCCGCCGCCAGGCCTGGCCCAGCCCATCACCATGCTGCTGGCGTCGGGCGCCGGGGGCACGCAGCGCGCCTGCGCAGGCACGCCATGAGCGGCAAGGGCCTGGCGCAACTGCGCGACCTGTTCGCGCAACGCTACGACACCCTGCGCACCCGCGTGGCGCGCCGGCTGGGCAATGCCGGCGACATGGCGGGCGATGCCCTGCATGAGGCCTACGTCCGGCTGGCCGAGAAGGGTGATCTGGACGAGGTGCGCCATCCGCAGAGCTATCTGCTGAACACCGCCGTGCACGTCGCCATCGACCGGTTGCGGGGCGAATCGCGCGTGCTCAGCGAAAGCGAGATCGAGGATTTCCTGGACGTGCCCGACGACACGCCCGGGCCGGCCGAGACCGCCGAGGCGCGCGGCGAGATGCAGAACGTCTTCACCGCCCTGGAGGCCTTGCCGCCGCGCCAGCGCGATATCTTCCTGTCCGCGCGCGTGCACGAGGTGTCGCGCGAGGAACTGGCCAAGCGTTGGGGCATCTCGGTGCGCCAGGTCGGCCGCGAGCTCCAGGCCGCCCACGAGTTCTGCCTGCAGGCGCTCCAGGGGCGGGACGATTGATGGAAAAATTTGCAAGCATTGGTGTCGGCAAGCCATTTTCATGGCCGATCCGCAAGGTGCCAATCGTCTATCCGTATAAGCCGAGCCGTAAGCCCGCATGAACACCGAACCCGTCCATCCCGATCCGAGTACGCCGGACTGGGCCGCCCTGCAGCGGCAGGCCCATGCCTGGGTGCGCGAGTTCGCCACGGGCAAGCCCACGGTGGCGGACATGGCGCGGGTGAAGCAATGGCGCGGACTAAGCGCCGAGCACGAGCGCGCCTGGACGCAGGCCTGCCGCGACTGGAAGGCGCTGGGCGCCCATGCCGAAGCCTTCGCCGAGCAGCGCCCCGAACTGGCCCGGCCACGGCCCCGGCGCATCGACCGGCGCGTCTTCCTGGGCGCCGCGGCGTCGGCCTTCGGCACGCTGGCCGTGGTCGGCGTGGTGCGTCCGCCGCTGGGCCTGTGGCCCTCGTGGCGGGAATGGCAGTCGGACTACCGCACGGCCACCGGCGAGCAGCGCCAGTTCACGCTGGCCCACGACATCCGCCTGAACCTGAATACGCAGACCAGCGTGGCCCTGCGCGGGCAGGGCGACCAGCCGGTGTTCGAGCTGGTCTCGGGCGAGGCGGCCGTCTCGGCGGCGGGCGCGGCCTGCGAGGTGCTGGCCGGCCAGGGCCGCGTGCTGCTGACGCGCGGCGAGGTCGAGGTGCGCCGCCTGCCGGGCGACCAGGTGCGGGTGCGCTGCACCGAAGGCAGTACGGAAGTCTGGCATCCGACGCGCCGCATCACGCTGGTGGCGGGGCAGCAGGTGACCTACGACCCGAACAGCATGGACGACCGTGTGCGGCCCGCGCCACCGGTGTCGGCCTGGCGGCAGGGCATGGTGGCCTTCGACGACCAGCCGCTGTCCGACGTGGTGGACGAGATCAACCGCTATCGGCCGGGCCGGGTGGTGCTGATGAATGACGCCCTGGCGCGCCGCCGCCTGAGCGCGCGGGTCAGCGTGCAGGCGCTGGACGAGGTGGTCGAGCACATCGAGCGCCTGTACGGGGCCAGCGTGCGGCGCGTGGGCGATCTGGTCATCCTGAGCTGATCGGGCGTGGCCGGCTCGGACGGATGGGTGGGCCGTCTTATGCGCGTTGTCAAAAAAAATTCATCTTTCGGGATGGCCGATCCGCGAGGCCCCAGACGACTAGGACAACAGTAGGGCGCCCGGCCGCATCGGCGGCAAGAGGGGCCCGCCTCTGTCCAAGCTCAGGATTCCCGTCTCATGTCCATGCCTGCCCCGACTTCGATTGCTTTGTCCCGCGTGTCCTTGCCCGGAAGCGGCGAGTCCCGCCCACGCCTGACGCCCCTGGCATCGGCCCTGGCCGTCCTGCTGATGGCAGGCGGCCTGGCCGGCACCGCGCAGGCGGCCGGCGGCGCCTGGTTCGCGCAGTCGGGGGCCGGCAAGACCCATGCGGCGTCGGGCGTCAGCCGTGCTCAGCAAGGGCTGCCGTCGTCGCGCAGCACGGCCGAGCAGCAGGCGCAATCGCGCCAGCAGTTGCAGCGTTCGCTGGACAACGTGAACCGCACGGTGTCGGCCATCGCGGCGCAGCAGGCCGCCCAGGCGGCGGCGCGTGACGCGGCGTCGGATGTGCCGGACGGCCTGGTCAAGGGCGGCCTGTGGGACAAGGATGCCGCGGGCAATGCGCTGGCCTGGAGCGGCGCGGAGCGCGCCCAGCAGACCGGCAACACGGTCAACATCAAGCAGACGGCCAGCCGCGCCATCCTGAACTGGGACACCTTCAACGTGGGCCGCAACACCACGGTGCAGTTCCAGCAGCAATCGACCGATGCGGTGCTGAACCGCGTGGTGGGCGCCGACGCCAAGCCCAGCCAGATCCAGGGCGCCATCAAGGCCGATGGCACCGTGATGGTGGTGAACCGGAACGGCGTGGTGTTCGGGCCGAACAGCCAGGTGGATACGCGCAATCTGGTGGCGGCGGCGGCCAGCATCACCGACGATCAATTCCTCAGTGGCGGCCTGTACCGCGACAGCGGCCCCACGTTCACCGATGCGCTGGGCGCGATCCGCGTGGAGCGCGGCGCGGCGATCGGTACGGCCACGCCATCCTCGGCCACGGACGGGGGCGGTTATGTGCTGCTGCTGGGGGCTGAAGTGGCCAACGCAGGCGCCATCACGACGCCCAAGGGGCAGACGGTGCTGGCCGCGGGCGACCACTTCACGATTCGCCGGGGGCAGAGCACGGACGGCAATGCCGCGTCCACCACGCGCGGCAATGAGGTGACGCCGGTCTTCGTGGCGGACAGCCTGGCGGGCGCCGTCGAGAACAGTGGCCTGATCACGGCGGCCACGGGCGACGTCACGCTGGCGGGCCGCAACGTGACGCAGCGCGGCGCGCTGCTGTCCAGCACCTCGGTGGATGCGCGCGGCACGATACACCTGAAGGCCGCGGGCGCGGGTGCCTCGGTCACGCTGGCCGAAGGCGCGACCTCGGCCATCCTGATCGACGCGAATGGCGGCGCCGCGCTGGACAGCCAGCGCGCGGGCCTGCTCGCGCCCGCGGTGGCGACTTTCAATAGCGATGCCTATGCCGCTGGCGACGACATCCGCTACCAGCCGCGCGTGGAAGTGACCAGCGCCGGCACGGTCGAGTTCCAGAACGATTCCATGACGCTGGCCACGGGCGGCCAGATCGTGGTGTCGGCCGCGCAGCGCACGCTGGTGCGCGACGGCGCCAGGCTCGACGTGGCGGGCGCCTTGGGCGTGCAGGTGGCGATGGCCTCGAACACCATTTCGGTCAACATCCAGGGCAATGAACAGCGCGACGCCTCGGTCAACCGGGATGGCGCCAAGCTGAACAACAGCGACGTGTGGGTCGACGTGCGTGACCTGGTGTTCGTGCCGGCCGGCACGGGCGGTTATGCGTCGGATCGTTGGTACACGGCGGGCGGCCTGCTGGAGGTGGGCGGCTACCTGGGCACGCGCAACCGCACGGTTGGAGAGTGGCTGGCGCCGGGCGGCACGGTACGCTTCGGCGGCGATGGCGACCTGGTCACGCAATCGGGTTCGCAGATCAACCTGTCGGGCGGCACGCTGGACGTGCAGAGCGGCTACGTGAACCTGTCCTGGCTGCGCGGCACCGACAACCGCCTGTACGAAGTGTCGCGCGCGCCGGGCGATCTGCTGTACCAGGGCATGTACCTGGGCTACGAGGACACGCACGAGCGCTGGGGGCACACCACGTATTACCGCAGCCCGCTGATCGCGCCGGAGCGCCGCTACGAGCAGGGCTACACCGTGGGCCGCGACGCGGGCACGCTGGTGGTCGACGTGGCCCATGCGGTGCTGGAAGGCGAACTGGTCGGCGATACGTATCAGGGCCCGCGCCAGGACCAGGCCGCGCAGATCGACGTGGACGGCTTCCTGCAGGTGCAGCGCGCGGTGGCGCGCGGTGCGCAACTGGTGGTGGGGTCGTACGAAGCGTACTACCTGAAGAACAGCGGTCGCCTGCAATATGCGCTGGGCGCGGGCGATATTCAGAACGTGGTGTTGGGCGGCAACGCATCGGCCATCGCCGACGCGCTGGACCTGACTGCCGCCTTGCCCCAGGAGCGCCAGAACCAGGTCTATCTGGACACGGGGTTGTTGAACCGCTTCAAGCTGGGAGCGATCCGCATCGGCGCGGCCGATGGCATCCAGGTCGATGGCGCGCTGGAAGCGGCGCTTGGCGGCGAGATCGTGCTGTATGGCAATACGGTCACGGTCAATGCCGACCTGACGGCCCGCGCCGGCACGATCCGCGTGGGCAATGTGCTGAAGCAGATCGGCGAGAACAGCATCGTCGAAGATCGTGCCGTGACCGCCGGCGTCGCGCCGGGCACGGTCACCATCGGCCAGGACGTCATGCTGGACGCCAGCGGCCTGTGGGGCAACCTGCGCCTGGCTCGGCAGGAGGGTCGGGCCGCCTTGCCGTATCTGAACGGCGGCACGGTGGCGGTGCGAGGCATGGGCGATGTGACCCTGTCCGCGGGCAGCGTGGTGGATGTGTCCTCGGGCGGGGCCATCCTGGCCAACGGCAAGCTGCGAGGGGGCAAGGGCGGCAACGTCAGCCTGATGGCGGACACGGGCGGACTGGGCGATGCCGGCGGCCTGCTTACCCTCGATGGCTGGATCCGCGGTTACGGCGTGTCGGGCGGCGGCACGCTGCAACTGGAGTCCGGCTCGTCCATCGCCATCGGCGGCGAATTGCTGCAAACCGCGGGCGTGTTGGGGGCGGGGGAAGCCGCGCCGGTGGATCTGGTCACGTTGCAGGACATCACCCTGCAAGCGGGAACGGTGCTGCCCATCGATACGGCGTTCACCGTGGACGTGGTGCTGCCGGGTGTCGCCATGCCCGCAGCCAGTCTGCGAGCTTCGGTCGCGGAACCCCTGGTGCTGGCGGCGGACTGGCAGCCGCCGCGTCCCGGCAGCTCGGGAGGCAATTACGGCTTTTTCCTGGCCAATGGCGGCTCCGTCAGCGTGCAGGTCACGGGCGATATTCCGGTCATTCCCGCGGGAACGGCCATCACAGGCTTTTTCGGCAGCATCGGCCAGGGCATGCAGTCCTACGTGCCGTCCGCCGACGTCTTCCCCAACGGCATTCCCATCCAGGCCTCGCCGGTGGTGTATCGAGCGGGCGCGGTGGCGCCGCAGGCCGTCACCTACGCATCCGGTACGCGCCTGCCGGCGGGCGTGCAGCTTGGCCAGGCGGTTCAGGTGCAGTCGCCGATGGCGTTGGATTCGACTGTCTTGCAGACCGGCTTCGCCGCCTATGACATCAATGGCCATCTGGGCGTGGGCGTGGCCCGTGGGGCCCGGGTCGCCGCGGTGATGCCTGTCTATCGGCCCACGGCGGGCGCGCAACTGGCTGGCAGCGCGGCCCAGGCGCTGGAGGTCTGGACGCCGCCGGTCTATCTCGAGGATCCTGCCGCGGGCGTGTTGACGCAGCGCCAGGGCGCCGACCTGACGCTGCGTGCCGAGCGCTTGAGGGTAGGCGGCGGCCTGTCTGTCGGCCAGGGGGCCGTGCTCGGCGTGGATCCGGGCGCAACGCTGTCCTTGCTGGGCGGCACGGGCACCAGCGTGAACATCGAGGGCACGCTGCAGGCGTGGGGCGGCACGATCCGCATCGGCATCGATGAATTGCCGCTGGGGCCCGACACCCTGTCGGCGTGGCACCAGCGCGCCATCCATGTGGGCGGCAATGCCGTGATCGACGTGGCCGCGCGTGCACAGGTGCGGCAGGACGTGCAGGGCAACTGGTACGGCGTCGTGCCCGATGGCGGCAGCATCCAGATCGGTGGTGAGCAGGACTGGGCGGACACCGGCGAGGCGCAGGCCCCGCAAGTGGCCATCGTGGTGGACCGCGGCGCGTTGCTGGATGCGTCGGGAGCATCCGGCGCGCTGACGATGTCGGGCAATACCGCAGTGGCGGCCAGTGCGGGCGGATCCATTGTGCTGAAGTCCGCATACAGCCTGTACCTGGATGGCACGATGCGCGCGGCGTCGGGCGGCGCGCAGGCCGAAGGGGGCGTGCTGGCGGTGGCGTTGGAAACGCCCCTGCTGGCAAACCTGCCGGCGGCCGAGAACCGCATCCGCACGCCGCGCGAGTTCATCCTGTCGCAAGCCTACCGCGACAGCTCGCCGGGCGATGAGCCATTGCGGTATGGGGTGGCCAGCCTCAGTGTGGACCAGGTGCGGGCGGGCGGCTTCGACAGTCTGTCGTTGCTGGCCGATGGCATCCTGTCCTTCGACGGCGATGTGGCGCTGGATATGCGCCGCAGCCTTGAACTCTATGCGGGCGCCTATGCGCTGTCCGACTCGGCGTCCGATGCGTCGCGCATCGCGCTGTCCGCGCCGTACGTGCGCCTGGCCGCGCCTACGCGTGCAGCCGGCGCCACGGGCAGCAACAACGAGATACTGCCCACGGTCACGGCCAAGGCGGGCGACCCGACGCGACTGAGCGCCGCCGTCATGTCCATCTCGGCCGACATGATCGATGTGCGCGATCGCGTTGCCTTCGGCGTCAGCGGGACGCTGAGGCAAGCCGGTCCCGACCTGCTGGTGGACCGGCGCGGCTTCGAGCGCGTGGACATCTCGAGCCGGGGCGACCTGCGCCTGTTGGGCGGATCGTCCCTTAACGGCCTGGGCGGCGACTTCACGACCGAGCTGGCCTCGGCGGGCGACCTCTTCCTCACCGCCGCGCAGATCTATCCGGCCACCGGCGTCGTCGCGCGGATCCGCGCGGGAGGCGCGTTGTCGATCGCCCGGGCCGAAGGCGCCACGCCGGACGTGCCCTGGTCCGTCCTGGGCAGGCTGACCCTGTCGGCCGACGAGATCCTGCAAGGCGGCATCGTGCGCGCCCCGATGGGCTCGCTGACGATCGGCGTGCAAAGCACGAAGCGTATCGAGCTGCTGCCGGGCAGCATCGCCTCGGTCAGCGGCGCGGGCCTGCTGATGCCTTATGGCGGCACGGTGGACGGGCAGAGCTATCTGTACGCGGGCAACGAGGTCCGGGAGGCGCTGGACACCAGAAAGGGCGAAGGCGCGCTGGGCATCTCGCTGATGGCGGGCAGCATCGTGGGTGATGCCGGCTCCACATTGGACGTGTCGGGCGGCGGCACGCTGACCGGCGCCGGTTTCGTGACCGGCCGTGGCGGGTCGGTGGACGTGCTGAGCACGCCGCTGGCCAGCGTGAGTCCGGCCTATGCCTATAGCGATGCGGGCAATGCGGTGTATGCCATCGTCCCCACCGCCACGGCGCGCTATGCACCCCTGGCCGCCGAGGCGGGCGCCGGAGATCCCGCGATCGGGCAGCAGATCACGCTGGCGCAGGGCGTTCCTGGCCTGCCCGCCGGCACCTACACCTTGCTGCCGTCCACCTACGCATTGCTGCCCGGCGCGTTCCGCGTCGAACTGGGTGGCGCGGCGCTTGGCTCATCTCGCCAGGTCGCGCTGCGCGACGGCTCTTACGCGGCATCGGGCACGCTGGGCTATGCCGCCACGGATATCAAGGCCGGCATTCCCACGCAAGTGCTGCTGACGCCCGCCGATACGGTGCGCAAGCTGGCCACCTACAACGAAACCGGCCTGAACAGCTACCTGCGCGAGGCCAGTACGCGCCTGGGCGGCCTGCGGGGCTGGGTCAGCGACGACGCCACCACGCTCACGTTGAACTACACCCAGGTCATCCGCCAGGAGGGCCTGCCCATGCTGGCGTTCGACGGCATCGCGAGATTCGCCGCCGTGGCCAATACCGATGGCCGCAGCGGCACGCTGGCCGTGGCGGGCTCCAAGATCGACATCTATGGCGGCAGCATCGAGCCGGCCTATGTCGATGAGGGAACCGAAACCTCCGTCCCGAAGACGGCCGTGATCGCCGCCGATGCCCTCAATGCTTTCCATGCTCCGCGCCTGATGGTCGGCGGTACGCTGGCCATGAACAGCGGCGACACCTATGCAGAGATTTCCGGAACCGGTGCGGTGCGCCTGCGCAGCGGCGCGACGCTTGCCGGCACGGAAGTCTTCGTCGTGGGCAATGCGATCACCGTCGAGCAGGGGGCGGTCATCGACACGCGGGGCCGCGGCCTGCCCGACTACGACAGCGACAGCGGCGTCACCTACGCCACCGACGGCAGCAACCCGACCTCGGTCCTGGTGGTCTCCAATGGCCGGATCAATGTGCTTGCGCCCGCCAGCAGCGGCAACACGGTGACCATCGGCAATTGCCTGGACACCTCCTGCACCGGCGCCACGGCCTTCTACACCGATGGCACGCTGGCCCTGGCCACCGGCGGCAGCCTGGCGCTGGCCGACAGCGTGCGCTATGGCGCCAAGCACCTGGTGCTGTCGGCATCGTCGATCAACCTGGGCGGCACGCAGGCCCTGGCGGATGCGGCCGCCGCGGGCGCCTTGCCCTCTGGCCTGACGATGAACCAGTCCGTGCTGGACCGCCTTCTGGCGGGCAATGCGGGCGAGAACATCGCGGCCTTGCAGTCGCTGACGCTGAACGCGCGCGAATCGGTCAATGTGTACGGCGCCCTGTCGCTGGACACGACGTCCGCCTCGGGTTCGCTGGGCAGCCTGATGCTGGGCACGCCGGCCATCTATGGCTACGGGCAGGCGGGCGACGTCGCGTCCATCCGTACCGGGGAGTTCATCTGGGCGGGGGCCGTGGCCTCGCGCGTCAACGCGGTGGACTTGCCCGCGTACACCGGCGCGGCCATGGCCGACCGCCTGGGCACGGGTACGCTGGATATCTTCGCGCAACGTATCGTGCTGGGCGATCTTCCCACCAGCCGGCCCGACGACACCCTGCAGGCCGAGCGCATCTCGCTGGGATTTTCTGCACTGAACCTGAACGCCAGCGAGCGGTTCTCGGTGGGTGGAAACGGCGTGCTGCAGGTGTTCCGGCAGCAGGGCGAGTACGTGGCCGGGCAAGGCTATACCCGCACGGGCGGTGCGCTGAACATCGTCACGCCGCTGCTCACGGGCCAGTCGGGGGCGGTGGGTGCGATTACCGCAGGCGGCAGCATTGCGCTGTCGCGCAGCGGCGGCATGGCGGCTGCGCAAGCGGTGAGCGACCTGGGCGCGCGCCTGTCGCTGACCGGGCAGTCCGTTTCCATGGACACCACGGTGGCGTTGCCGTCGGGCCGGCTGACCGTGTCCGCCGAGGGCGGCGTGTCGCTGGGCAGCCAGTCGCTCATCGACATGGCAGGCCGCGAAACCGTCCTGATCGATGTGTCGCAATACAGCTGGGGCGGCGACGTGACGCTGACCAGCACCAACGGCGCGGTGACGCAGGCGGCGGGTTCGCTCATCGATCTGCACGCCATCAATAACCGTGCCGGCACGTTGGCGGTGACCGCACTGGGCGACGGCGGGCAGGTGTCGCTGGATGGCGACTTCCTGGGCGCGGCTTCGGGGCAGTACGCCACGGGCGGCAGCGTGGTGCCGTACGCCAATGGCCAGATCACGGTGCGCGCCAATACGCTGGCCGACTTCACGGGTCTGAATACGCGACTGAATGCCGCGCAGATGACCGGCGCGCGCAGTTTCCAGATCCGCCAGGGCGACCTGGTGGTGGGCGACGAGGTGCGGGCGTCGGAGGTCTCGATCAGCGTCGACAACGGCAGCCTGACCGTGAACGGCCGCATCGACGCCAGCGGCTGGGAGGTCGGCAGCATCCGCCTGGCGGCGGGCCGCGACCTGGTCGTCAACGGCACGCTGGACGCGCATGGCACGGGTCTGCGCGTGGACAGCTACGGCAAGATCATCGACAGCCCCAACCGCGCCATCGTCGACCTGACCAGCCGCGACGGCACGCTGACGCTGGCCACGGGTGCGGCCATCGACCTGCGCGCGGGCACCGGGGTGGACGTCGGCGCCGGGGCTGGCCTGAACGACGGTGTGGCGCGTGGCACGCTGGACCTGAACGTGCGGCGCGTGGGCACGAACGACGCGGCCATCCAGGTGGGCACGCCTTCGATCCAGGGCGCGTCGCTGATCGCCGTGAACGCCTTCCGCACCTATGGCGATGCGGATATGACGCAGGCCACCGCGCCGGATGTTTCCGGCACGCGGCCGTACCTGATCGACCAGGCGTTTTTCGACACCAAGGCGGACCGGGACAACACGGACTACATGAACGCCGCGCTGGCCAACACCGCGTTGGCCTCCCGGTTGTCTGGCCTGGGCAGCTATCACCTGCGCCCTGGCGTGGAAGTCAGCGTCAGCGGCAACCTGACGCTGACGGGCGACCTCGACCTGTCGAACTATCGTTACGGCCCCGATGCCAACCGCACCAACGCCGCGCTGCGCGGCTATGGCGAGCCGGGCGTGCTGGTGCTGCGCGCCGGTGGCGACCTGACGCTGAATGGCAGCATCAACGATGGCTTCGCGCCGCCGTCCAGCGCGGACAACGTGCGAGCCGACGACGGCTGGATCCTGACGCAGGGAAACATCGTGGATAACGTGCCCGAGCCGACCGTATTCGGCAACGGGGTCGTCGTTCCCATCGACGGCGTGCAACTCGAGACGGGCACGATTTTCCCTGAGGGAAGCACGTTGAACTACGACTTGCCCGCGCAGGGCGCCGAGCTGCCCAACGGCACCGTGCTGCCCGTGGACATGACGCTGGCGGGTGCGATGACCTTGCCGGCGGGCACGGTGCTGGCCGGCACGATCTACGCCGCCAATGGTTCGGTGGCCTATCCCGCGGGCACCGTGTTGTCGCAGTCCCTCACGCTGTCTTCCGGCATGAAGGTGGGCGCTGGCACCACGGTGCGCGGATTGACGGAATTTGCCCCGTTCACCTGGCCTCGCAATGTTCCCCTGCCGGTCGCGTTGAAGGCCGATGGCCGGCTGACGCTGGCGCGCGGATCGCTGATTCCGTCGATGACGCGCTTGCTGCTGCCCGATGGCGAGCCCATCAATCTGCGTCCGGATGCGGGCGAGCATCAGGGGGCGAACTGGGCCGTGGCGCCGATGCTGGGCGCGGGCGCCAGCAGTTGGGATCTGCGCCTGGCCGCCGGGGCGGATCTCGAGGCCGCCGACACGCGCGCCACGAGGCCTGGCAAGGGCGCGCTGGTGCTGGGGGATGCCCACGTCATGTCCGTGAAGGCAGGCGGCGGCACCGGCCTGGTCTGGGGGCCGGACGGTGCCGCGTGGTGGGGCTTCGAACTGGGTTCGCCGGTCCCCCAGGAATTGCTCGACGCGGGCTGGTGCGATGGCAGTGATGCCCTCTGCGTGGTCGATCCCGCTCGTATCTCGTACGTCTACGGGCCAGCGGGGCCGGAGCAGGGCGGCGTGCCGGGCGAGCCCGTGGATCAATGGTTGATCGACGCCGAGTACTGCTCCTGGTATGTCGATCTGTGCGTGGAAAAGATCAATCCCGTCAAACTCGTCCTCACCCCCATGTCGCCCCTGTTCAGCGTGGTGCGCACCGGCGCCGCCGACCTGGATCTGGTGGCGGGCGGCGACATCCGCATGGAGTCGGCGTTCGGGGTCTATACGGCGGGCCGGCCGTCCGCGGCGCTGACCAATGCCGCGGGCGAGAATCCCTATAACCTGGCGCGGGCGGCCCAGGCCGCAGGGCAGAACAGCAGTCAGTACCAGGGGACGCTGGACGCCTGGCAGGCCTGGTATCCGGAACAGGGCGGCAACCTGATGGTGCAGGCCGGTGGCGATCTGGTCGGCGACATCTGGGGCAACACCTCCCAGAAGAACACGCACAGCGCCAGCTCGGCCGTGGGCAACTGGCTGTGGCGCCAAGGCACGGGCAGCACGGAAGGGGTGGAGGACATCGCGACGGCGTGGTGGATCAACTTCGGCGCCTATGCGCGGCCGCGCGCGGCGACGAACAACGACTTGCCGGTCGTGGTCGGTTTCACTGGCCTGGGCACGCTGGGCGGTGGCGATGTCTCGATCTCCGTGGAAGGCGATGCCGGCATGCTGACCCGACGCGGCGACGACCGGGGTGAGACGCAGCCGCGCAGCCAGGGTCTGGTGGTGGCGGTGGGTTCCACAGGCCGCGTGACGGACGATGGCCAACTGGTGCTGACAGGCGGTGGAGATCTGTCGCTGCGTATCGCAGGCAGCCTCAATCCGGCGCTCGCGGCGGCGCAGCTCAACGAGTACAACAACACGCAGAACAGCGATCTGAACGGCGTGATCACCAACCTGCGCGGCCTGACCGCGGTACAGGCTGGCGCCGTGGGCGGCGTGCAACTGGCTTATCGCTCAGGCGTCAATGTCTCGTTGGGCAATGCCGCCGACTTCATGGAGACGCGTACTGTAGACCCCTACGTGGCCACGCTTGCCAACAGCCAGGCCGGTATCACGCTGATTCCGGGCGACTCGGCCATGCATGTGGATACGCTGGGTGACCTCGTGCTGAACACGGCGGCCGATGCCGGGCGGGTCTCCACAGCCAATCTGTCGTCGCTGCAGGTCAATGGCACGTCTTACGCCACCGGCCAATCCTGGTTCTCGTTGTGGACGCCGAACACGGCGCTGCATCTGTTTGCCGCCGGGGGCAACATGACGCCGAACGCGTCGCCCACGGACATCCGCACGACCGTCGAGGGCACCAACCTGAATCGTGCCGATGGCGTGATCGTCTATCCGTCGATTCTCGAGGCCACTGCCGCCACGGGCAGCGTCTACCTGGGCTATTCGACCACGAGCACCATCAACCGGGCCAGCGCGCTGCCCGGTCTGCTGCTGGCGCCGTCGTCACAGGGCTCGCTGTCGCTGCTGGCGGGCGGCTCCATCTACGCCGGCGGCTATAGCCTGGGCCGTTCCGGCGCGGATACGGCGCTGCCCACGCCCCTCGATCCTGCCTTCGCGGTGTTCGCGGGCAGTGACGTGGTCACCAATGCCAGCCTGCAAGGGCCGCTTGAAAACAGCGGCATGCCGCTACGCGCCGCGCAGGATGCGATGCCCCTGTTCGCCTTCGGCGCCGATACCGCGGGCGAGGTGAACGTCAACGGCGGCGTCACGCGTGTGTATGCCCGCGATGGCGACATCATCGGCTTGAATGTGGGAACGGTGAAGACCTACGCCGCGACCACGGGCCGCGTGCCGCTGACCTGGTACCGCTCGGCAGGCGTGCTGTCCATGCAGGCTGGCCGCGACATCGTGCAATCCAACGTCGTCGCGATCAACGGCGACGCCACCGATGTGGCGCGCGTCGCGGCGGGCCGGGACCTGATCTACAGCACGCTGACGGTGGCGGGCCCTGGCTTGCTGGAAGTCAGCGCGGGGCGCCACGTCCTGATGCAGGACAAGGCTTCGATCACCAGCCTGGGGCCCGTTGTGGCGGGGGATACGCGACCGGGGGCCGGCATCACGGTGCTGGCGGGCATGGGGACGAACGGGCCGGACTACGCGGGTTTCATCGACCGCTACATTGATCCCGCCAACCAGGCCGTCACCGGTGTCGCACTGGCCGACCAGCCGGGCAAGGTGGTGACGTACTACGGTGGCGAGCTGACGCTGGCGCAGTGGCTGGCGCGCGAGTTCGGCTACGACGAAGCGCGCGACGGCGATGCGCAGGCCTATCTGCGCATGCAGCAGGCCGTGGCGGACGCGCGCTACCAGCAGGCCACGGCGTCGGGTGAATCCGCCAGCCGCCGCGACCTGTCTCGCGAATACACCCAGGAAGGCCAGTCTCATCTGGTGAACTGGCTGCAGACCCGCTTCGGCACGGCCAACGGCGAGGGTGTGGTTTTCGACGCCGCCACGATGGATGCCCGTGCCTTCTTCGACGCCCTGCCGGCCGCGCAACGCAACGTATACGCACGCCAGGTCTACTTCGCCGAACTGAAGGCGGGCGGACGCGAGTACAACGATGCCGATGGCGTGCGCTACGGCAGCTACCTGCGCGGCCGCAACGCCATCGCGGCGCTGTTCCCCGAACAGGCGGCATCCGGCGATGCCGTGCGCTACGACGGCGACATCATCATGTATGGCGGCTCGGGCGTGCACACGGCCTTCGGTGGCGATATCCAGATGCTGACCCCGGGCGGCCGGCAGGTGCTGGGCATCGAAGGCGTATCCCCGCCGTCCACGGCCGGCGTGGTCACGCAAGGGCAGGGCGACATCCAGCTGTACTCGCTGGGCAGCATCCTGCTGGGTCAGAGCCGCATCATGACGACCTTCGGCGGCAGTATTCAAGCCTGGTCGGCCACGGGCGACATCAACGCGGGCCGGGGCTCCAAGACCACGGTGGTCTATACGCCGCCCAAGCGCGTGTACGACGACGCGGGCAACGTGACGCTGTCGGTGGACGTGCCCAGCACGGGCGCCGGCATCGCCACGCTGGCGCCGATTCCGGATGTGCCGCCGGGCGATGTGGATCTCATCGCGCCGCTGGGCACCATCGATGCGGGCGAGGCAGGCATCCGCGTGTCGGGCAACGTCAACATCGCGGCCTTGACGGTGGTGAACGCGGCCAACATCCAGGTACAGGGCGAGTCCAAGGGCATCCCGGTGACGGCGGTGGTGAACACCGGCGCATTGTCCAATGCCAGCGCGGCCGCCACCAGTGCGGCCTCGGCCGCCCAGGATGCCGTGGCGCGCACGCGTGCCGCGGCGCAGCAGGCGCTGCCGTCCATCATCAGCGTGCAGGTGCTGGGCTTCGGCGACGGGTCGGCGGCAGGCGGTAGTGCGCCTGCGGGGCAACGTCGGGAGCCCGTGTCGTCCCGGCAGAGCGGGGCGCTGCAGGTGGTGGGGGCGGGCGAACTGAGCCCCGCTCAACTGGCGCGCCTGTCGCCTGCCGAGCGGGAGCGCCTGGGGTTGTAAATGGGGACGAGGAAGAGACGAATGCAGCGCATGCCGGACTATTTTTTCCGTAGCATGACGAATCATTGGACAAACCAAAAAACGCTGCTATAATTTCGCCTCTTCACAAAGCGCCCGTAGCTCAGCTGGATAGAGTACTTGGCTACGAACCAAGGGGTCAGGAGTTCGAATCTCTTCGGGCGCGCCAGAATTTCAGTTGTATATCAGTACCTTGAGCGGTCTAACGGTTGCCCCCGTTAGGCCGCTTTTCTTTGTGCGGGGGACTCGTGGGGGACCGCCGCCTGGATCTGCATACTGCGGACCAGGGCGTGCAGGTTCAACGATTCCCCAGCAATGCTGGGTTTTGCGATCAGTTCCAATGCATCGTAGAGCTCGCCCAGCTGGGCGACGGCATAGTGCGACGTCATGCCGTTTCCCTTCGAATGCCACAGGATTTCGTCCTGTGTTCGCTCACTTACACCGGCCTCGCGCAGGCGCATCCCCACGGTATGCCGTAGGTCATGCACGTGTAGGTCCCCCAGCCCGGCCTTGGTCCGTGCCTTCTGCCAGGCCGTGTTGTTCATCGAGTTGACGGGGCGGTGTTTCGGGTTTTTTACTGATCTGGAGTAGGTGAATACCCGCTCCGGATGCAGCCCCCGTTGACTGTCCACAACCGATTGCGCGACTGAGTTGCAAACGACGATGCGTTCCCGCTTGCGGCCCTTCACGTAGCGCCGGGGTACCACGAAGACTGAGACGGCCAAACCTGGCCGCAAAATGACCCTGGCCTCCCAATCCCAGCGCAGTTGGCACAACGGTTCTTCGCGCAGCCCCGTATTCAGGTCGAAAAGCGCCATCCGGCAAAGATGACCAGGCAACCTCGGCATTAGCTGTAGACGCTGTTCGTCCCACGATATAGGGCGAGGCGGGCGCGCATCGGTAACCTCCAGCTTCGTGAGCTTCGGGGCGACTTCCAGCCATGTCATGTTGTTCGGCCACCGCCATTCGCCAGCCGCTCGGTTGCAGATGGTTTGGACAATTCCGATTGCTTCGTTGATGGTGTTCGATTTGAGGCCTGCCGCGCGTCGCAGATCCACGAACGGTTTTAGGGTCGCATCGTTCACTTCATCCAGGTATAAAGAGCCGCACAACTCCACGACAGGCTCAAGCAGGTATTTGTCAGTTTCCCAGCTCGGCTTGTCGACTTTCAGGTCTAGATGGTTCGCAGCCGCCTCGTCGAGTGTCACCCTTGGCCTGGTCCCGGCCTGGGTGCCCCTCGCGATCGCTGCTTTCCGGTCGATCAGGTAGCTTTCCGCGTCTGCGAGCCGCGTGAAACCGCGTCGGCGAATGCGCTCCTTCCGGTACCAGGCATCGACCTCGTACGTTCCGTCCTTGCAGGTGTAGACGCCCTGTGTGCGCGTTTTTGTTGAACTTCCCATGGAATTTCCTTATCCGCGGGCTGCTCAACTCCCGCCGCGAGTTTATATCGGTCCCAGGCTTCGTCGATATCAGTCCGCTCGTACACGACCGATGTGCCGGCGCGAACGCCTTTCCCAGTGAGTAGGGGGGCCAGCTTGGTTTCAAAGAAGCGACGGCGGACGCCGAGGTACTGCTGCGCCTCCTGCGTGCTATAGCAGCGCTTATCCATCGCATCCTCCCTCCTCCTGCTGGCGAGCGCGAAGGTCGGGCAGCAACTGCATTGGCGCGAACGTGTCTTGCTTGCCGCTGTCCAGTTGCAGCACGACCTCATAGCCGCCAGCGTGCCTCAGAGCGATGATGGCTATGACCTGGCCGAATTGGCCGGCGCGGCGGTCTCCGGGCCCGACGAGGTATCGCGGCCCGTTCTCGACGATCTCACATCGAACAAAGCGAGAGAGGTCAATCATGGCTTCTCCTCCTGGGGCGCTGCCCGTCGGTTCGCTTGAACTCGACCGCCCACACCCAGGGGTTGGCTTGCCACGACTCAGCGCCGTTGATCGATTCCCACAACTCGCGGAATGCCCGGATAGCTGGCGGCCGGTCAGCGCCGGCGCAGTACCCGATCTTGTGGCACTCCTCCACAATGACGCCCTCGGCGCGTGCGTCGGCCTCGCTGATGGTCTGCAGTCGCGCCACGCGCACGCCGGTAATCTCCAGCATGATGCGGCAGGCCCAGCGCGGCATGTGAATGGCAGGGCGCAGCTTGCCGGGTACCGTCACTATCGGCAGCGTGTCGAACCCATGCCATGCGCCCGCGCGTGCGCCGTCGGCCTCGAACTGCGTAGGTGCCCACGGCGTGCGATAGCCGGCATCAAGTGCCGTCTCGCCCACGGCGTTTGGGGCCAGGCCGTCCAGGCTTGCGGCGAAGCGGTACGACTCGCGGACCCATAGACGGTCGCCGGGTTGGCCATAGGGGCATGAGCGTTCAATGACGTGCTGCGGCTCGCGCTCCAGCACCAGGGCGCCAGGCGAATACACGTTGCCCAGGTCGGGGTGCCGCACGTCCTTGGCGATCCGCCGCGTCTGCGTCTTCGTGCCGGCCAGCAGGGCGCGAACCATCGGGCCGCTGAACAGAATAGGGCGCTCTTTCATGCATCCCCCTTGGCGCGCTGGGCGTCGGCCTTGATCGTCAGCTGTTTGGTGCCGTTCCGATAGCCGTTCCAGTGATCCAGTCGATATCCGTCCGGCAGCAACAGGCGCATGCTTTCGTTCCACCACACCACTTTCCAGCCGTCACCGTTCACGGGCTCGCGCACCGCGCCTGCGACCTGGCGCTGGGCACCTGCGGGTAGCGGCGACCATTCGGTGCAGTGATAGTCCGCCACCAGGACCGAGCCGTTGTAGTGGACGACGTTGGCGCACGTGCCGTCCTCGTAGTGCTTGACCATCCCGGCCACCGGAGCCTCGCGCGGCCCCAGTAGGATGCGCAAGCCGGCCGGCGCTGTCTCGATGGGCTGCCACTGCTGCCGCTCCTCCCTATCAGCGAGGACGGCGGCGCGCACCTGGTCGGCGGTGTACATGGCAACCGGGCCGGATGCCAGCGGCACCACGTCGACTACCGCCTGAGCCTCAGCCGGGCTGTAATAGACCCCGTACAGGGCGGCGCCGTGGAAAACGGCATGCCAGTCACTTTCTGGCAGCTTGATGTCTTCAGGCATGGGATGTCTCCGGTGTGTCGAACAGCTGTCGCTGCGGGGACGCTTCGCTCGCGATGCGCGCCTGAATCTCGCGTTCGATTCCGTTGGCCGTTTCTTCGTAGAGCGCAGCGTTGTGGCTGGCAGTCGTCGTGCTGCCACAGCAGAGGCCGTGCTCGATGCGGAATCGTTCGTGGGCGGCGGCGGTGCGCCAACCGATGACTGCCTGCTGCATCTGCTCGATGCTGGCCGGCGGGTGAGGGATCAGATAGTTGCTCATGGCTCACCCCTCCCGCCCGGCGGCCACGTCGCACAGTTCAACCTGCGCAGACCACCACTTGGAGGTCTTCCCCGACGCACTGTTTCGGACAACGACCCGTGAGCCGTCCGCATCCCATCCCGTGACCACGCCGTAGAACTCGCCGCGATGGTGGAATACGTGGACATCAGCGTCCAGCGGGTATGACTGTTTCAGCGTATCTAGCAGCGCCCGTTTGGCGGCGTACACCGCATCGCCCGCCTGTTCAACGGCAACGCTGTAGCCAGGGGCGAAACCGGGGCCTTGGTATCTCCTGTTCATGGCTGCACCTCCCGCCCGGTGGACATGGCGGCGCGGTCCAGGCGCTCGATCTCGGCCAGACCCATCGCTACGGCCATGACGAGTTCCTTGCGGCGCGGCTGGTTGTGCTCGGCGTGCCAGCCTTCGGGCACGATGGCGCGGCCCCAGGTATCGCCGTACCCCGTTTCCGTGGCCGGCCACTGGCGTGCGGCGGGCGGCATCATGTAGAGCGTGGCCAGGGCCGCGATCTCGTCGTTGACGTGCTCGTCATCGTGGGCGGCGTCGTAGCCGATCTCGACCTGGTGCTGGCGCTCGGCCAGCACATCGCGCGCGGCCTGCGTCAGCGCATCCCCAGCGGCGGCCGGTGCCTGGGGCAGCGGCGAGTGCCGAGGCTTCGCTGCCTGCTTGGCGCGGATCTTGGCGACCGTCTCCGGCACGCTGATGCGGGCCAGCTCGCGTTCGCCGGCCTCGTACATATCCAGACCATTCGCCAAGCAGAGCGCGGCCAGCGTCACCATCACGCCGCCGGTTTCCTGGGCTGGCTCGCCTACCGGACGGCCAAAAACGTAATCGACCAGTTGATGCGCCTCAGTGGCCGTGCAGCCGCACGCCTGCACCAGCTCCAGCGCTTCCTCCAAGAAGCGGTGATTGCGCTCCTCACGGTCGGCTGAGATCTCGGCGCCGAAGCACTCCATCATCCAGGGCTGCACGCGGGCCTGGAAGGAGGCCGGTGCCTGGGCGGCGCGAACCTGCCATGCGGCCCATGCGGCGTTGGTGCGTGCGCTGGCGTAGTCGTTGGTGCCGGGGCTCCAGGTCAGGCCGCCGACAATCAGCCACGTCTCGGACTGAGTCCTGGCCCAAGCCTCAAATTCCGCCCGCTCGTCCTGCGGTGCCTGGGCACCCGGTCCTGCCACATGCTTGCGCCACACCGTCGCTGCTGCGAACAGGTCGCTCTGCGCCTGCGATCCGGCCGGCTGATCGTCCGCCATGCTGTCCAGGCGATCGGCGATCGTCGCACCCAGGTAGACGGGCTGCGGTGCCTGGGCGGTAACGGGGGCAACGGGGGTAACGTGGAGCGCCGTGGACAATGCCTTGAATTCATCCAGTAGCGGGGCGTTCAGTTTGATGAGGCCGATTCCCCTGCGGTACTTCGCTCGATACGCGGCCATGAGGGATTCAGCCGCAGCCCGCACCGGCTCCGCGCTCGCGGCAGGCTGCGCCGCCAGTACAGCCTGCGTATCGGCGACCAAGTGGCGAGCGAGTCGCTGCCCGGTGCCGAAATCCAGCCAGCGGCGCAGCAGATTGGAATGATCGGCGGCAGGCTGCGCACCGTAGCGGGAAAGGGCAGCAATGGCGGCATCCAACGCGGCGGCTCTGAGCGCGCTCACTGGCCCATGGCCAGGGTTGTAGCTCTCGCGCAGGATCTTCAGTGCAACGATATGACCGTCGCTCGGCTCAGCCTTCTGCGCCGCTGCCGGGGAGACGAATACGTCCGGCTCCCGGCCGATCTGCTCACGCAATCGCTTGACCTGGGCGCCGCCTCGGCTGAACGCCCGGATGCGTTCGCCGTCGTCGGACCACCAGACGTACAGGCTCGGTACCGCCTGCCCGCTGGCCTGGGCCTGGAGGGCGTCGTTCAGCCATGCATACAGGTCGCGCGATTCGACGCAGTCGCCCGCGCCCAGCAGGCGCTGTACAGATTCCGGCAATGCCGGCTTGTTCTCGTTCGTCATTTCTGTTGGTCTCCAGTGCTCTTCTGCTCGCTCGCGGTTGCTGCGGTCCACTCGTACGGCATCGTGTCAGTGCGGGTGACGGCGCCAGTCTTGTAAAGCGCCCGAAGTGCGCCGGCTACCTCTGATGCCTGGCCGCGCGCATTGTCTGCGACAAAGAAGCTAGTGCTTAAGAGGGCGCGGATATCGACGATCTTCCTGGCGCCGTGTTGGCGAAGAACCGACAGCACGCCCTCCCGCAGCTCGGCCTGGGCGGCTGGCACGCTGATCGTGCTTCCATCCAGGCGCTGAACGAGCGGTGGCGGCCGGCGGCTGATGCGCCGAGCAACCGGCGCGGCCTTCGCTGCCCCGCTGGGGGAAATAGCCTGCGCGGCCATCCATGCGATAGCGTCCATCAATGCATCTCCTTTCGTGCGTCGGGCCTGAGATAGATGAACTGGATGCCGCTGTCGGTGGCTTGCAGTTCGGCGCGGCCGCGCAACTGCAGCCAGTCGAATGCCTCCAGGATCTCCGGGGCGGCCTCCATGAGTTCGGTGACGTGCGAGTTCACGACGTTGACCAGGCCGATTGGTCCGCCATGCGCCACCAGTTCGCTTGCGGCGCCCTCCGTGGCCCCGTACCCCAGCAACAGTTCGACCATGGCCTCGTCGGCGATCCTGAATGCGCGTGCGGTCAAATCTTGATCCGTCATGCCGCTTTCCTC
The DNA here is from genome assembly GCF_900078315.1 of Bordetella ansorpii. GTDB lineage: Bacteria > Pseudomonadota > Gammaproteobacteria > Burkholderiales > Burkholderiaceae_B > Bordetella > Bordetella ansorpii. The sequence goes on along the minus strand of NZ_FKBS01000029.1, from coordinate 907,583 downwards.
AGGAGCAATTCCCGCGGCGCGTTGGCGGCGATCAGGGCGATGGCTGGGGGAGGGCTGACGCTGTTGCCCACCATGTGCACCTGCTGTGACTTGGTGAACGCGCGCCCGTCGTGACCGTGGGTGATCGTGTAACCCTTGGGGAAGCCCTGCAGGTCGTAGAGTTCGGCCGGCGTCAGCATGCGCAGGCGGATATCCACGATCACGTAAGGTGTGCCCTGGATGTGGACAGTGACCAACGCTAGGCGGTCGCGGGTGGTGAGCGTGCTGGCGGGCTCGCGGAGGTCGCCCCATTGGCCGCCCTCGCCGTAGTAGCGCATCAGGAACGCGGCCACGCGCAGGGCGCCGGCCTCGTCCTCGGGCGCCAGGTCGTACTCGACCAGGCCGTACCTTGCTGCGCCGGCGAGGATCGTCTGCGCGGGATCGCGCGGATCTGAGCCCGTGACGTTCTGGCTCATGGCGGTCAGATGGGCGGCCACAAGGCCGTGGTGTTGGCCGCCTGCCGAGATCCCGGCCACCGGCCCATCAGCCTCGGTGCCGGTACTGTGGCGGCGCAGCGTGCTCACGTGCGCGGTGATCAGTTGCTGCTGGCTGCCGGTGTTGGTGATGGTCGACGCGGAGCGGCGCAGATCGTGCGCGGGCGTGGCGTTGTAGCCGCCGTTCGCCTGCACCATGAACGCGGTGGCCGCGGCGAACGTGGCGCTGCCTGCCGCGAACGTTCCTGCCGGTTCCTGGGCGCTGCGTGCCCCCGTGCCCCATCGCTTCGCGCCTCCCGGTTTGCCTTCGCCATGGGATGCTTGAACAAGGCAGCCTGACGCCAGCGCGTGCTTGATGCCGCCTGCGGTGACGGTGCCTAGCGGTTGCTGCAGGTTCAGTGACCGCGGGGCTTGCCCTTCGCGCTCGCCATAGCCAGCCTGCACCAGGACGGGCGCCGACAGCATGAACTCGCCGCGGTGAGCGGCAGTGATCGTCCTGGCGGGCTCTCGGGGGTCATAGGCGCGATCTGCGCCATGGTGCGTGGCGGGCACCAGAGCAGGCGACACCACCGCATGCGCACCGCCGCGAGGCTTCGCCGTGATGGTGCTGATGGGCTGGCTTGCAGCATGGGACCCGTCGCGACTCCAATTGGCGATGGGCACGATGAACGGGGCTGCGCTGTTCAGGACGTATCGATCCATGCCGCGCGCGATGCGGCGCATCGTGGCGTCCGCCAGTTCCTTCTTGCGGCCGAAGATCGAGTTGCCTTCAATGCTCCAGTCGATACCGTCGGCGGCCGGGCGCCACCCGCGCTGGCCCTTCGTGGGCTTCTTGTGGTGCGTAGCCTGCGGCCAGACGATGGGCAGGCCGTCGCGGCGGGCCATCATGAACAGGCGGGTGCGGGTGGTGCCCGCGCCGAAGTCTGCCGCGTTCAGTTCGCGCCATTCGACCGTGTAGCCCTGGCTCCGCAGAATGGCAACCAGCCTGTCCCAGTGGCGGCCCAGGCCTTTCGGGTCGGGCACGAGGTACTGGTTCTGCACCGGCACGCGCTCGCCGGGATCGGCCACGCGATGCACCATCTTCTGGGTATTCGGATCCATCACCATGTCCAGCGTGACAACGCGGCCGGTGGCCGGGTCTCGCTTGGCGATCAGACGGCCCCACTTCAGGATCTGGACGACGTTCTCCAGGCTGATGATGTCCGGCCGCACGGTGCCGGACCAGCGCACGGTCACCCAGGCCAGGGCTCGCACGTTCGCGTCGCGTGGCTGGCCGCCCTTAGCCTGGCTGTGATCGGTGCAGTCCGGCGATAGATGCAACCAGCCGACAGGGATGCCCCCAGTCGCCTGGCGCGGGCACACTTCGCGCACGTCAGCGATCAGGTGCTTCGCCTGCGGGTGATTCACCTCGTGCATGCTCAAGGCGTTCGGATTGTGGTTGATGGCGATGTGGACGTGCTGGCCGGTGGCCTGCTCGTACGCCGTCGACCAACCGCCACCGCCAGCGAAGATATCCACCACCAGCTTGGCGGCGATGCTCAGGACGAGTTGCGGGGTCAGCATGCCAGCGCCTCCGCTTCCTGCTCCGTCATGTACTCCAGCTGCCGCATCGCCACGTAGAGATCGGATGCGTTCAGCTTGCCCAGCAGGCCGTCGATGGTGTTGATCGCCGCGCGGATGATTGCGCTCTCGTCAGCCGTCGGCGACTCGCCTGCGGCCACGCGGTCCATGACCGCGATCAGCGCACCGGCGCCCAGGTTGATCGTCGAGGCCTCGGCCGTGTGGCGGCGGTCATTCTTCAGCGCCAGTCCTACCGTGTTGAACAGGCCGGCCAGGTTGTTGAAGGCGTCGGTGGTCGGCTGGGTGTCCAGGCTGCGCAGCGACGTGTGTAGCACCATGGCCAGCTCATCACGCAGGGGCGCGGTGATCGGGATTCGCTTGAGCATGGCCGACTGGCGGCGTGCGCGGCGGTGGTGGCCCTTTCTCATGGCTGCACCTCGGGCATTTCGTTTTCGCGGATGTGTTCGATGGGCGTGCCATCTGGCACGGACCGCCAGTCGGGCCACACCCGCGTCTTGTTGATCCCGAGCTTCGCCACGAGCGCGTCAGCCACCTGTTCGGGCGTGCGGCCACCCGCCGATCGCAGGGCGCCATCCAGGCCCAGCAGCACGAGGTCAATCCATGCCTCGGTGCTGTCCGGACTGGTCTCGGCGTCCCAGAGTTCCTTGCGAAGATGGGCGATCAGACTGGCGGCACGGGGGCCGGGCCCGAACGTGGCCAGCGAGAATGCCTGCTGTGCGGACAGGAGGGCGATCAGGCTAGACGTGCTGCTGTCGGCGACGGGCGCCGACGTGGCGGCTTGTTTCGCCTCTGGCGGCTGGCCGGCCGTGGGTGCTTCTTTCTTGGGCGTGCGCTGCTCAGACTTCTGCGCCTTCGCCATGTGTTTCGGCGTGGCCCGTGTCTTGCCTTCGCTCTTCGCCTTGGCAATCCCGTCGGCCAGAACTGCGCCAGCGTTCGCCCCGTGCGTTTTCAGAACCTTGCGTGCCGTGGTCGCTGCGACCAAGCCGTTGCGAATCGGATCTCGCACGTCGGCCGGGGCTGCGATCAGGTCCAGCAGGTCGCGGACGTACCCGACGTCCAGGTCCAGACGCTTGGCCACTTCCGCCTCGTCGCGCCCGCCCTGGATCAGCCGCTTGCATAGCGCGGCCAGTTCCAGCGGCTGCAGCGGCGAGCCGGTGTTGCTCTTGTAGAGCCCGACATTCATGTCTTCGAGGTTGGTGCCGCGCGGGTGGATGGCCATCGGCAGCTTGTTGTCCCCGTCGTAGCCTTCGGAGACCGCCAAATCGTATCCATCCAGGCGGGTATGCCCGTCGGTCACGCAGATCTCTTCGGTGCCGTCCTCGCGCTTGCGCACGAAGCCGGACATGGGCTTGTGCGGATAGAAGCCTTCGGCCTTGATGGAGTTGGCGATCGTCCGGACGTTCGCCTTGTAAAGCTCGCTGTCCTTGTCTCGGACGTTGAACCCGGGCATGACCACGATCCGATCGCGCGGCACTTTCCAGCCGTCGGCGGACTTCGCGCCAGCCGCCGCCATTGCTGCCTTGACGTTGCCGTTCATCATCGGCAGGGAGAATTCGATACTGATCGCCATATGCGCCTCAGTTGGGTTGAGTTGCGGGCTGGCTTTCCGCCGCGCCCAGGAAATGCTCGTGGCTGGCCCGCAGTACCTTCGCGGTCAGATAGGTGGTGTGAGCGGCGCCGGCCAGGTCCGTCAGGCTGCCCTCGTTGCAGATCTCGCGGTCCGGCAGAATCAGCTCGACTTCGCGTTCGCTGTCGTGCGTCGCCGGCACGCTGTCCGTGCTGCTGCGGCGGACCCGCCAGATCTCGCCGCCCAGCTGGTGGAGGTACGCGGCCTCGACGAGGTGCCGAAGATCCGTGAACACCACCCGGCGCCAGCCATGCCGGATGGCCTGCTCATACGTCTCGTGGGCCTGACGCACCCAGTAGTCGTCGCCGAAGTGGCTGCGGCGGAACTCCGTGGCCCACAGGCGCATGGCCAGGCGCGGGCTCAGCGACGTGTCGCCCGAGTAGCCGAGGGCCCGTGCCAGGTCTATGAAGAGCGGCTCGTTGCAGCGGCTGACGCGCAGCTCGTTCGTCGGCGTCTCCTTGTGGGTGCGTTCGATGAACAGGCGGATGTCGACGCCGAAGGAGTGCGCCAGTTCGACGCGCACCGCGTCCGCGAACGCGATGCGGGCGAAGCCGTGCGTGTGTGTCAGTACGTCCGCGCAGGTGTCCTTGCCGGCGCCAGCGCGTCCGGCAAGGCCCACCGGCATGAAGGGGCCGGTGGTGGGCATCATTTCGCGATCGACCCGAACACGAGCGGCACGCCGGTTTCCTTGGTGGCCTGCTCCGCCATCGCGTCGACCGCGGCGTCGATCACCAGATCCGGACGCACCAGGTCGTACCAGATCGTCAGCTTGCCCTCGCGCACGCGATAGCGCAGACGGGCGTCCAGCTGGTACGCCAAGCCGCGCCAGAAGGCCGGGATGCCCAGGGTGAAGCGGTCGAATGCTTCCATGCGCGCCGCCGTTTCGGCGTTGTCGTTCTCGACGTACTCGATGGACACGCCGCCGCTTTGGACCCGCGTGCTGGCGCGAATCTTCTTGTCCTGCGTGATTTCCATGTTGATGGCCATCTGCAACATCATTGCGCCGGTGGGATGGCCTTCGACGTCTGCGATGTCCTTCAGGTTGTCGTCGATGAACTCGGCGAACGCGGCCTGTCCCAGGGCTTGGCTGTTGTTCTTGCTCCAGAGCAGCCATTCGTGGCTCGGGCGCGGGGCGAGCACGGCCGAGAAGTCCTGCCATCCGGCGAAGTCGCCGGACATGTCCACACCCTGCAGGTGGTCGTTGAAGACCGCCGTCAGCACCAGCGGCTGCGCGGCATTGTCGCGGCTCACGACCGCATAGATCACCGTCTGCGGCGTCTTGTGGAAGTTCACGTACTCGCAGAAGGATTCCAGTGTCTGCGTGACCACCTTGCCGCGCTTGCGGGAAGGCGTCTGCTGGAGGGGCAGCAGCTTCTCGTCGGTTTCCAGCGTGTAGCCGCTGGGCACTGCGATCAGGTTGTGCTTGCCCATCTCCAGGATCGGAAACGGCTTGCGTGCGATCGCCTCGACGGACTCGGCGATGTTGGGCTGTTGCGGGTGGTTCATTGGGCTTGTGCTCCAGCCACCAGACGCACGGCGTTGGCAGCGGTGGGAAGGGCGTCCGGCTTCTGCAGGTCGAGCGCACCCTGGCGCCCATCGCTGGAGATCAGGTTGCCCTCGGGGGTGGAGAAGAGCAGCGTGGTGGACTGCTGCTCTTCGGGGATCTTCGCGGTGACCTTGTCGATCAGCTCCAGGGCGCCGCTGCGGCTGAGCTTCTTCACGGTGATTTGCACCGTGAGGGTGCCGGGCTTGCCAGTGGATTCCACGGCCTTCACGATTTCGGCAAGCCGCGCGGCGGCCACGTCGGCGCATTCGCCGCCGCGCAGGCGGTCCAACGTCTGGGAGAACGGTGCGAGAGACATCGTCGATTTCCTATAGGGAGGGGAGGGGGATCAGCTGTCGCCGGCCGCGCGTGCGCGCCAGTCGGCCTTGCCAACGAACCGCCGGAGGCGGTCGGTTTCAGCGGTTTGATGCTTGCGGGCCAGCGCTTCGGCGCCGTTGATCAGGCACTTGCGCAGCGTCGGGTCCTTCAGGGCCGTATCCAGATCGACCTTGCAGCGGGACTCGTGCAGAACCTGCTCAAGCTGGGCGCGGGTGGGTTCGATCCGGTCGGTCATGGGTTACCTCGACGAGGTCAGCAGCACCAACGATTCAGGGATAACGTCCAGGGCGACCTGGCCGTGCGGGGTCTGGTATGCGCAGGCGTAGCGACCGGACTGTGGTTGCGCCCATAGCTCGCTGTTCTTGCCGCAGGCGCGGGCCAGCATGGTCATGCGCTTCTCGTCGTCGACGTGAAACAGGCGGTCGTCATTCCGGGTGACAATCTGGGCCCAGGCGAACAGCCCGGCCACGATCAAGACCAGGCAGCTGCATGCGGCTGCCATTGCAATGGCCCGCTTCATGACCATGCCTCCAAGACCACTTCCCGCGAGCGGCGGGCCAGGAATCTGATCTCGTTGATCGCAGCTTGCAGCTGCAGCGCTGCGTCGCCGTCCGGTTGCAAGAAGTTGACGAGCAACTGAGTCGCGCGCAAACGCTCCAGCTCCGGCTCGTACTCCGCGTAGTGAACGGCTTCGCCTGCAAGTCGGCGGCGGAGGGCGATGTGCCGCATCGAGCGCAGTGAGCTTTGCGCGAGAAGCCCGGCATAGCCAGTTGCGTTGTCAACGCGGCGGGCGAGGTCGTGTGCAGCCATGGCAATCTCGGATGTTGTCGGAACGGGCTTCATGCTCGAACTCCGGTAGGGATGTGGTGGATGCGTCGCCCCTCAGGCGAAGGCGTTTCAGCGCGGGCCCTTCGCCGTGCTTGCGCGCGCTGGACGTCCTCGCCTCAGGGGTGATGCGTTCAGGCTTCGAGGGGCGGATTGGGCGGCGGGCTGCCGCTGCTGGAGCTGGTGCTCGCGGAATCGCCGGGCGTGCTTGGCGAGGTGGGGCGCGCAGTGATGCAGACCGTGACGGGGCCGTAGCGCTTGTGCCCGGTCAGCTGCCCGTCCAACGCGTTCTGCTCGGCCCGGGTCATGTTGGTCCACTTGCTGATCGCATGCTGATCGGCGCCCCACATGAGGCCGATGGGCAGGCCGCCTTCCATGCGGCCCATGGCGACGTCGTTCTCGCGGCACCATGCCTCGGCCTTGCGGAAGGCTTCGAAGTCGCCTGCGCCCTCGAAGGTCAGATGGTGCGCGCCGGGGCTGGTGACGGGCGTGCAATGCAGGATGGCGACGCAGCCGCTTTTGCCTTCCAGCCACACCACGGCCGTGTGGCCGCTCAGCACCTCTGCGGGCGTCTTGGTCTTGAAGGTCCGGACTGGGTCGCCGATGACTTCGGCGTACTCGACTGAGTCGCCCACGTTGACCTGGGCATTCCAGCGGTCAACTTGGGCCTGAGGGTTGGGCCGCTTGGCGCGGGCCCGGTTAAGCATAGACATGTTCAATCTCCCAGCGCCGGCGCGGTGCTCAGGCAACGCGTACCGACAGGGCTAATTAAACATGGTGTTTATTTATAAGTCAACATGGTGTTTATTTTAGCGTGGCTTTTCGGCCGAAGCGGCCCGCCCAGCGTTCCGGCGCAAAAAAAGCCGCCCATGGGCGGCTTGTTTGGAGATTGGTCTCAGTCTGCTCGACTGGTTCAGAGTTGACTTGCTCCCTCAGTGGCCTTCTGGCGCGACTTCTTCGCGACTTCTTGCCAATAGGGCCGGTCGCTTATGCGAGCTTCGGATGTGTCGACTCTGTCGCTGCGCTTCTCGACGACAATTCTGACTTTCGGCCCGAGCCATTCGGCGGTGTGATTGTCGTACGAGGCTCCGGCCCTACTCTGGACCGTGCTGGACTCGACGCTGTGGGGTGGGCCGTACCTTGAGGTGAACGCCTCTAGAAGCCGAGAATAATTGTCACTTGAAGTGGTCAGGACGAACGAGACGGGAGTCCCTTTGTCCATCATGATGTTTGTGTTGTAACCGAACCCCAACTGAGGCATGTTGTGAAGCTCGCCATAGCTATCTCGACTGAGTCCGCCATAGCAGAGACCAAGTCCGGCCAACTGTTCATAGGCAACGCCGCCGAACCTGGATCGGGGGCAATCACGGATCGTCGCCGGCAGTGGTTGCCCGAATTTGATTCCGACGAACCCATCAGGCTCCTGTTTCCAAGGTGCCTTGGAATTACGTTCCTTTGTTGCTGCTGCTGATGTAGTCGACGGGATTGTTAGAACGGCAACTGCGCACACTGTCAAAGCGCCGGCTACTCCTCTAAGCCATGCTGGCTTCATATCGGTTCCCTAACTGATGTATCGGCCTTCGGACCAAACCAACTTAGGCCACTTCGGCCTGGATTTAGGCGGCTGCACCGCCGCTTTTGACTGCGCCAACTCTTGCTTCGGCGGTTTCGATCGCTGATTCCAGCTTTCCTTCGACGAAGGATCGTTCAAGTGGGTCAAGCCGTAGCACTCGCCGAATATCGACCCTGTGGAAGGGCCAGAGCGAATCCGATGGGGCGGCGCCGCCTACAAACATAGGCCCCTTTCCGGTAGCAACCCACGTTGCATTGACGTCATAAGAAAACTGCGCTTGAAGCATTGCTTCCTTCGACGGTCCGCGCGATTCCCAGTTATTTACGTTCTGGGGAGCGACGTTCAGCAATTCAGCGAGTTCGCGTTGATCGGCCGTCCCGCTTAAGCGCTTAGCTGCTCGGGCGGCCTCGTAAAGGCGTGCCATCTGTACATGCATGGGTTTCATCATTGAATTGTTGCCAAGGTCAACGCCCTGTTGATACACGCCATGTTGATTTTTAAATAAACACGGTGTTTAATTGCGGCATGAACACAGCCGATCTTGGTCTTCGTCATCCCGATGCTGACGTCATCGACCGCCTTGGTGGACCGACAAAGGTGGCCAGCCTCATGGGAATTCTTTCCAGGCCGGGAGCTGTCCAGCGCGTCAGCAACTGGAAAAATCGTGGGATTCCGTCTCGCGTGCGTCTGGGCTTTCCTGAGCTGTTCGGGCGGCCAACTGGTGCGGATCAGACAAGTGCTCGGGAGGAGGCCAGTCATGCGTGACGTGATTGATCGTCTGAAGGCAATACGCCCGTCTTGCGGGGTTATTCGCAAGCCGTATAGGCGCGGCAAAGGATCGCGCGTCTTCGGTCGTTCCCAAACGCTTACCGCACTTCGGGGATTTTTGATTTGCGTCGAGGCCTCGCAGTGGAAAGAGCCGCCTGAGCTCGCTCTGCTGCGCGAATCCGTAAGAGCAACGTCTGCTCGTCTGGATGCAGCATTGTTTGCAGACCAAGGTGCATCCCATGGAGAACCAAGCGTGCCGCGCTGTCTATGCTCGGTCCTAGACCTGAATCCACCTGGAGTTCGTGGAGGATGAGTTGCTTGAATTTTTCCACCTGTTCGCTCTCGTCCTTGATCAGGGCTCCCAGGATTTGCCCAGCTACAAACCCGGCGGCCTGCTTCGAGTTGTTGATGCAGTCGTTGAAGAAATGCGAGTTCTTCAACAGATCGTCGAACTGCTGCTGTGCTGTCTTTTCCATGCTCGGCTCCTCGAATCGGAAGGCTGGTAGGGGTGAGAGCCGCCAGTTTACGAGGCTGGAGTTGGGCGCCCCATTCCGGGCGTTGCGTCGTGTTCATGCAAAGAATTCTGCGGCACGGCAATGCTGTTAGTGATGCTGTTAGTTAATTGTTTTTTTCTAAGCGGAGAAGTCTCCGGACATGGCTTGGAAGACGTTTTTTAAACGCTTTTCCCCGATTTTCTCGCGGTCATTGTTTCCCATAGGAACGATTTGGTCGGAGCATCGTGGTAACTGGGGCGTTGATGCTGTTAGTGACGCTGTTAGTCGATAGATTTTCCCTAAGGCGAGAAATAGAAAATGCAGCCCAATCAGGCCCTTGATGTGCGCCCGACTCCGGTATTCGCCCCTGTGCCGCGACGGCTTGTCAGCAGCGCACAGATCGCTGCGTGTGCCACCTATCGAGAGGTGGTGCGCCTCGCCTGGCGCTGCCGTGCGCGGCCGGGCCTGACCCAGGCAATGCTGGCTGCGGCGTGCGACCTGCATGCGCAGCACGTCAGCAGCTATCTGCACGAGGATGAGATGTTTCCTAACGGCTCGCGCCGCCTGGAACTGCCCCCATCGCGTATCGCCGCTTTCGAGCAGGTCGTTGGCAATCACGCTGTCACCCAGTGGCTGGTGCGCCAGGCGTGCCTGACCCTGGTCGAGCAGATGCTGGCTGAGCGCAGCGTTCCTGACGTGAGGCAGGCTGCATGACCACCGGCGAGGCATACGCCTACGCGGGGCGGGTCAAGGCTGAACTGGAAGGGCAGTGCGGTGGTGCATCGCGGGAAGTGCTCCTGCAGGCGCTGCTGAAGCGTACCCAGTCGGACGAGAAATTCTTGGAGGCGTGCTTGATCATGAGCTACGCCGAGATCGACAAGCAGCAACGGGCCGAACGGCACTGAGGGGAACAGAATGGATGCCGTAACGGCCGTCACTCACATTTGGGGCGGGGACCGCGTGCGTCTGCCGTCCGGCAAGACCGGCAAGGTGGTGCGCTGGCGCACCCAGTGCAACGCCGACATCCAGCGGCCCGATGAGCGCGTGGCCATCGTTGCGTATGACGATGGCGGCACGGCGGACCTGAGCGAGCGACTGATGCGCCGCGCGGTCAAGCTCGAATCGGCGGAGGCGTAGCCATGCCGCGCGGACTGGGACCGATAGGGCAGGCCATCGTGGCCGCGGTGCGTGACGGCGGCCCGATGATCGTGCGAGATCTCGCGGCGCTGGTGTGCGAGCCGAAGGCGGACGATGGTGGGCAGGCAGGTGCTGGAGGGCGGTCGTACACGCTGCGCGACGTGGAGCGCACCTGCTCGCGACTGGCAGCCCGAGGCGTTCTGCGCGTGGCTGAGCATGTACGCCGAGCGCATGCGCGCCGGCCGCTGGCGCTCTATGCCTATGCCGGCGCTGGGCCGTCCTTCGTCGATGTGTCGGCGGTGTGGCGATGACGCGCGACCTGTTCGGGACCGTGCCCGGCGCCATGGCGGTGCGCCGTGAATCAGGCCAGGCCGTCGCGGTGATGACCGATCAAGAGCGCGCCGAGCCTGTGAAGGCGCAGTTGCCGAGCATCACGACGTTCTATCGGGCCGGCGGTCGGTCGTTCACGCGGGAAGAGCTGTTGCGGATGTCAGGCTGGCACGAGCAGTGCCGCCAGGATCCGCAGGGGCACTACGCCGTCATGTTCACCGTTGAGGGTGACCGGTACAGCACGGCGTTGATCAAGCTGGTGGTAGAGGATGGCGGCATGCCGGCTGGATGGCGGCATGGGGAGATTGCGCAGGTGTGGATTGAGCGGCCTTCGCAACAGCCCGCTGCAAATGCCGGGCATGCAGCCCGATCAGAGAATCGTTGATGCGTACGGCCAGGATGTCGCCGCCCATGTGCCCGCTCATCGCAAGGCTTCCATTGTCAAGTGCGCGCGGGGAGGGCGACTCGCGCCCTGATCTCTGCTTTGCTGCTGTCGTCGAATTCAAGCGAGTCAATCTGAACGCGCAACTCAGTGCCGGTCAGCTCGCTCAGCGCTTTCGCGATCGCGTTTTCAATTGCCGCCGTCGAGTGTCCCTTCAACTTCGAGCCCAGTCGGATTTCCATGGATAAGCCTTATTTTGATGTCTCACGCCCGGCAGCGTTGCTGAGTGCGGCGGGTGAAATTTTTGGCCGCCCGTTGAGTGGCGATGCGGTCATAGCATACTTCGTTGCAGTGGGTTGCACCGATGAGGTCGCCCTGTGTAAGGCATTGGATGCCGCACTTCGCCAGGAGAGCGAATTTCCTGTTCCGGCGCGCCTACGTCAGCTTCTGTCGGCACTCGATCAATTGGGGTCTGATGTGTCAGGGGCGACAAGTGCTGCAGTTTGATCAACTCCGATCAGAGGGGCACTCGGCGGGATTTGCGAGAATCCAGGTATGCGGCGGTGTGCATGCTCACGACGCCCCAGGCGCGGTTGGCGATCGCTTGGTGTTGGTCGATGGTCTTGGCTTGAATCTGCCACAACGCGTCGAATCGAATGTCGTTCACTGCACTTCGGAGTCCGCCGGCAATCGCCTGCATGGCTTCAACGGAAGCTCGCAGCAACGCCAGCGCATCAAGCAGCCGCGCGTCGTTGATTGCTTTCAGGTCAATCGCATCAAGCGCCCGCGCCGCACCATTCAGGCGCGCGACCAGCGCAAGATTCATCAGCGCGTCGCGAGCGGTGCCAGGAAGCTCGGCTGCGGTCCCTGGCACGTCCTTGATCGCCTCATAGGCGTTCAGTGCCAGGCGATGCACGGTCTCTTTGTGCTCGTACTTCTCGTTCCAGGCGCGCTCCTCGGCAGCCTCGCGTTCGTGGCGTCGGCTTCGGGCGGCGTGCCAGAAGCCGACGACGATAGCCAGAATTGCGCCGGCGGCTTGGACCCATGCGGCAACGCCGGGGTGGCCTTCAATCCAGGAAAGAAGTTCGCTCATTACGATTCGGCTGCCGCCCGATTTGGAAGCGGCGTTGTTCGATTACAGCTTCGCTGGGAAATGCGCTCGTTCCAGGCGCAGTGGCATGCCGGTGATGTGCGGACCTGGCCTAGTTCGTGCTGCCGCTTCGATCAGGTGGAAGTTCGCAGCGGCGATCGCGTGATAGTCCGCTTTGCTGTGCAGGTCATCGCTGTCAGCGAGATGATCAAGCACTCGCGTGGAAACCTCGCAGACGACAGCGGTGCCGTCTATATAAACCATCACTTCGACGTAGGCAGGGCGCATATCGAACTCCGTTGGATGCAGCGATCGTACTCGATGCTCAACGGATGTGTCAGCTTGCGTCTAGTGCCTTGTCATTGCTGTGAATCGGCACCATTCCAGGCTTATGGCGGTCAAGGCTCCCTCCAGATCGGCGGCCCGTTCAAGCTCGGTCTCGGTGAGGTTGATCCGGCTGTTCAGGTAGGTGGAAAGGTTGTCGCTTGCGAGTGCAAAGTCTCGGCTGAAGCGCCTCAGGCGCTCCACTCGTTGTTGACTGGTCATACTGATTACTGTGGATTGATTTTTCTCCATAAAAGGCTTTCTCCTGTAAAAGTTGGAATATGTCGAACCATTCGACGCCGCCATGGTAAAGCGAAAATTTTCTGTATAAAAGAGGCGGGAATATCATTTTTTCAACCGAAGGTTTTCCGCATTAATTCTCACTTTTCAGTGCAGGAAAAGTCGGGGTGCGCATGGGCGTAATCCGACCGGTTATGCGATATCACGGCGGGAAGTTTCGGCTTGCCCCTTGGGTAATCCGGCATTTCCCCCCGCATCGTTGCTACGTGGAGCCGTACGGCGGTGCGGCCGGTGTGCTGGTTCAGAAAGATCGTGCGTATGCCGAGGTCTACAACGATCTGGATGGTGATGTCGTCAACCTGTTCCGAGTGCTGAGGTCGCCATCTGATCGTGCGCTACTCGTCGAGCAACTGACGTTGACACCATATGCACGCGACGAGTTCGAAGCGGCTTATGAAGTTGCCGAAGATCCGGTTGAACGCGCGCGGCGCACATTGATTCGAGCGGAAATGGGATTCGGATCTGCCGGCGCAACGAAGGGGGCCACTGGCTTTCGCGTCGACACCCGGCGCGTGTATGGGACGGCCCAAGACCTGTGGCGACGCCTGCCTGCAACGCTGTCTGCCGTTGGTGAGCGGTTGTCGGGCGTCATGATCGAGAATCGGCCAGCGCTGGACGTGATTCGCCAGCATGACGGGCCCGACGTCCTCTTCTATATCGATCCCCCATACATCCCCGAGGCACGACAGCCTGGGCGGTTCTATGCGCACGAGATGTCCAGAGAAGATCATCTCGCGCTGTTGGACCTTCTTACTGGGGGGGGGGCTCGCTGGCATGGTGATATTGAGCGGGTACCCAAGCGGGCTGTATCAGAACCATCTTGCCAGTTGGCAGATGAATACGACCACAGCCCGCATTGCCGCCGCTCGTGGCGCTGCCGTGCGGACGGAGTGCTTGTGGCTCAACCCGGCTTGCGCTGCGGCGCTGGATGGTGGCGGTCTCTTCCGGTTGGCTGGGCCGACCGATGCTGTATTGGAGGGCAGAACTGATGCAAAGTGATCTCTTCGGCGAGGGCTCATCAAGTGAGCCTGAACAGGCAGCCCCTGCCTTCGACGCCTTCTGGGCCGTGTGGCCGCGTCGCGTGGCGAAGCTGGAGGCCCAGAAGGCCTGGAAGAGCCTCAACGCCGCAAAGCAGCGTGCCGCGTTGGCCGCGGCACCATTGCATGCCCAAGCGTGGGCGGCTTCGCGCCGCGACAAAGGGCTGATCCCTCATGCCGCTACCTGGCTGCGCGGGGAGCGATGGGAAGACGATATCGAGCACGTGTCGCCGCCATCGCGCGGCCTGGTGGCCGCTGGGCAGCGATTTGCGCCTGGCCAGTCGGCCGGCCAGGACACCGAAGTTCGCCAGCGCGTAAATGACGACGCGCGGCGAATGCTCTTTGGCCGCGGGGCGACCGTCAATGGGTGAGGCCGACTTCGACGCCTTTGCCGAGTTGCTGGACGATATCGCGGAGCTGCGTCAGCTGCCTGTGCTGAGCGCCAGAGCGAAGGCCTTGTTCTTCCGTGCTGTTGCGCACTTCCCTTTGTCGGTCGTCCAGCGTGCCATCGAGGCGTACCTGGTCGACCCTGAGGAAGGGCGCTACCGCACGATGCCGCAACCCGCGCACGTGCTGTCCCAGATTCAGCGGGCGGCAGAGCGCGACGGACGGCCCGAGGCAGACGAGGCGTGGGCGATCGCGTTGTGCGCCCAGGACGAGGATGCGTCCGTCGTCTGGACCGATGAAATGGCACGGGCCTTTGCAGTCGCGCGGGGCGTCTTCGCCAGCGGCGACGAGGTCGGTGCCCGTGTGGCCTTCCGGGCCGCATACAACCGCGCCGTGCATGCGGCAAGGCATGCGTGCCAACCCATGCGATGGCTGCTGTCGCCTGGCCGTAATCCGACGATGCGCGATGACGCGATGCGGACGGCAGTCATGGAAGGAAAGCTCAAGGCCAGCGATATCGCCGGCCTACTGGCGTCGCCGCAGCCTGGCGACCCAGAGACCCCCGCAATCGACCACCAAGCGCTGCGCAAGCTGCGGGCCATGGTGTCGGGCACCTACATCAGCGCGGAAGCGCTGCAGCTCGCCGAACAGGCGGATACGAGGCAGGCCATGACGTAATCCTCTGCGGGCTCCCCACGCTACTGCAACTGGGCCTGAATGGGCTGGCAGGGAGGAGTACACCGAGGCACCGATGCCTCGACACAACCGGTACTGGGGGCGTGCTGCGGCACGCCTAGGGGGGCAGTTCCCCAAAAATCCAGCGGGCGGCCGAATCCACGCGCCCGGGGGGTGCGCTCGCCTGCGCACTGGCGTGGATCCGCGAATGCGGGCTGGTATTCCTCCCTGCTCCAGGGCAATGCGCCGCTGGGGTAGGGGGGGCCTTTGGCTGGTGAACCAGGGTTGTTTAGGACGTAGGGCGATGCATGCAACCCAATTTCGTCCAGCGAATGCTGGCGGCGATGGAGGAATAGGCGATGAGCGAGAAGGGGCGGGATCAGGTGGTCCAGCGACGGCTGGACGCGTGGGGCGAATGGCTGCACGCGCCAGGGCGGACGGGTGCCGCGCATCCGCTCGCGAGGCTGATGGATGGGGTGGCGCCTGGGGATGACGACTGCAGACCTGCGCCGAGCGCGCGCATCCCCATCAATGAGATCGAGTGCGGGCTGACTGACCGGGCTGTGCGTGCGTTGCCAACCGAACTGAAGGCGGCGGTGACCGTATGGCATGCGGGAACGGCCCGCACCATGGAGCACGCTGCACGCGAGCTGGGCGTGGTGAAGACTACGCTCTGGCGGCGCCTGGCGCAAGCCGACCTGCGCATTGCGGAATGGCTGCGCGAGTACCGTGCGCGCAACACGCCCCTGTAACATTTGGAATTATGAGAGGTAAACCGGATTGGGCAGAATCCGGTACATTCCTGCGGAGCTTGCGACGAAACGCGACGATGAAGGGCCCGACGACCACGCCGGGCCCTGTTCTTTTACGTCGTCCTGCTGGCTGCTCGCGTCATCGATGACTGAGTCGGCGATGCGGGCGCGGGGCCGGGCGGGTTGGTCGGGGCCTGTCGCCCCTTCGCGCAGATGAGATCGAATCTCATTTGCGGCCAGCCAGGGCCGGGGGCCCCTGGGAAAGCCCTCCAGCAAGGGTAATTCGAACCCCGCAAACTCCGCAGTCACAGGTCATTCCCTAGGGGGTTATGCCATGGGGAAGGGGAGGTGCGCCGATGTTCAAGGCTGGCAGATTGGTGGGGGTGGCTGCGGTGCGCGACGAGTTCGGGTCAGCCGCACGGCAGTTGCCGTATGCGACGGCGCTGGCTCTGAACGAGACCGCGAACGCGGCCAGTGCGGCGATCAAGGCAGCGATGCCTCAGGTGTTCGACCGGCCCACGCCCTACGCCGTGAATGCGGTACAGGTGTTGCGCGCTTCGCGTGAGAATCTCTCAGCAACGGTGAGGTTCCGCGACTCGGCAGGGAAGAACACGGCGGCGGACAAGTTTCTCGGGCCGCAAGTTCAAGGCGGCGCACGCGGCAGCAAGCGGTCGGAGAACGCTTTTCGTAGGGCCGGCCTGCTGGCCCCCGGGCAGTTCATCTATCCGGGCGCCGCAGCGGATCTTGACCAGTACGGCAACGTCTCGCGCGGCCAGGTCGTGCAACTGCTGTCGTATCTGCAACTGTTCGGCGAGCAGGGCTATCGGGCCAATGCGACGGCACGGTCGCGCAAGGCGCGCGAGAAGCGCGGTAAGACCGCTGAAGGCTACCGGACGATCAACGGCGTGGCGTACGTTGTGTCGCGCGGCCGGGGCATGTGGTACGGACGGCAGCAGCATCTGCCAGCGGGCGTGTGGGCCAAGCGAGGTACGCATGGGGCCGATGTCCGGCCTGTGTGGCTGTTCGGCAAGGCGCCGTCATATCGCCCGCGGCTGGACTTCTACGGCATCGCCGACCGAGTGCAGAACGAGCAGTTCTCCACCAACATGGACGCGGCGCTGGCGAAAGCCATGTCGACCGCGAGATAGGCATGGATCTTTCACAGCCGGTTACCCAGGCCGCATTCGGCTCGCTGGTCGGCATCTCGCAGCCCGCCGTCAGCGATCTGCTGTCGCGCGGGGTGCTGACGCAAGACGAGCCGGCTGCTGTCTGGCTGGTGGAGTACTGCACGCATCTGCGAGAGGTGGCGGCAGGGCGGCAGGGCGATGACGGCGGCCTTGACCTGGTCAGCGAACGTGCGCGGTTGGCCGCGGCGCAGGCGGATAAGTTCGAGATGGCCAACGCCGTGACGCGAAAGGAGCTGGCGCCGGTGGCTTTGATCGAGCAGGTGCTGAGCAAGGCGGGATCCAGAGTGGCGGCGATCCTGGACGCGATCCCTGGCAACTGCAAGCGATTGCAGCCCGAGCTGGGGGCAGCGGCCATGCACAGCATACGGAAAGAAATTGCACGGGCGCGTAACTGCGCTGCAGCAGTGTCGCTGGATGACCTGGTTGAGGAGGAAGTGCCGGGCGACGAAACAGAGGGTATGGCCTCCGATGGGGAGGCGCTGATGGAGGGTTGAGCGTGCACCACCGAACTGACGCGTCGGTGGTGCGGAGCTATCTGGCGAAAGGTCTATCGTCGTTTGCCGTACCCGAGCCGATGACTCTGGCCGAATGGGCTGCCAAGAACTTCTATCTGAGCGCCGAGTCGTCGTACGTCGAGCAGCGCTGGGAAGCGTGGCCGTTTCAGCGGGCGATCATGGCTTGCATCAGCAATGATGACATCCGTGAAGTGGATCTGAAGAAGTCGGCGCGTGTCGGCTACACCAAGATCATCCTGGCGGCGGTGGGGTACTTCGCCGAGCACAAGCGGCGGAACCAGGCGCTATGGCAGCCTACCGACGATGACCGCGACGAGTTCGTCAAGACTGAGCTGGACCCGATGTTGCGCGACGTCGCGGTCATGCGCAAGGTGTTCCCTTCGTACCTGGCCAGGCACAAGGACAACACGCTGCTGCAGAAGAAGTTCTTGGGCAGCCTGTTGCACTTGCGGGGTGGCAAGGCGGCGAAGAACTACCGCCGGATCTCGGTGGACACTGCGTATCTGGACGAAATCAGCGCGTTCGATTCGGACATCGATAAGGAAGGCGACGCTCGGTCGTTGGCGGCAAAGCGGGTTGAAGGGGCGACGTTCCCGAAACTGGTCTGTGGGTCTACACCAAAGCTCCGAGGCTTTTGCCAGATCGACGCTCGTCACCAGGCGGCCAAGGTCCGCTACGCGTATCACATTCCCTGCCCGCACTGTGACGACCATCACGCGCTCACTTGGGGCGGCAAGGATCAGGGGCATGGGTTCAAGTGGGCGGAGGGGGACCCTTCCTCAGTCCGGCATCTGTGCCCGCACTGCGGCGTGCTGATCACGCAGGCTGAGTACCTGGCCGTTGCTGAACGAGGGTTTTGGTATGGCGACGACAAGTCGACCATCGACCATCACGGCGTATTCCGGAATGAGGCGGGCGAGATTGTCGATCCGCCCGACCATATCTCGTTTCACGTATGGACGGCCTACAGCCCGCGTCCGGCGTGGTCGGTGCTGGTGGCCGAGTTTCTTGCGGCATTCCGCAAGGCGCAGGAAGGCGATGACTCGGCGCTCAAGGCGTTCTGGAACACGACCCTGGGCGAAACCTGGGAAGGTGAGATTGAGCGCACCGAGGCGCAGGAATTGCAACAGCGTGCGGAGCCGTTCCCTCTCCAGGTGGTGCCGCGCGGTGGGCTGCTTTTGTTGGCCGGGGCAGACACGCAGGACAACCGTGTGGAGGTTTCGGTCTGGGCCTACGGCCGTGGTGGGGAACTGTGGACCGTAGATCACAAAGTGCTCTTCGGAAACCCGGCGCAGCAAGAGCTATGGGACCGCGTCGGTGCGTTCTTGTTCGAAACCGAGTATCCGCACGACGCCGGCCCGCCGATGCGGATTTACGCGACCGCCATTGACTCGGGCGGGCATCACTCGCATGCCGTGTACGAGTTTGCTCGCAAACATGCGGGACGACGCGTGTTCGCTGTGCGCGGGCGGCCGTCCGGTGAGAAGTCGATCAAGGACGGCGCCACCGCTGTTGATATCGACTGGAATGGTAAGCGGGTCAAGAAGGGCGTCGTGTTGTGGCACGTTGGGACGAACCTGGCGAAGGACCTGCTTTACGGGCGTATGTCCGTCGCAACGCCGGGGCCCGGCTACGTCCACTACTCGAACCAGCTGTCGCTTGAGTGGTTCCAGCAGTTCACAGGCGAGGCTCGCGCAGTTCGCAAGACGCTGACGGGCAACCAGACGCGTTGGACCGCTGAGCGCAAGCGGGTCGAGACCTGGGACTGCGCCACGTACATGGTGTGGTTGGAGCACCACTTGGAGTTGCAGCGCAAATCCGACGCGTGGTGGGACGCGCTGGAGGCGAAGGTTCAGCCAGCGCAGCATGACCTGTTCGCCAGCCCGGCTTCGACGGTGGCGGCCGCTCCAGGCGTCCAGCAGGAAGACGACCCGCCGCCGCCCAGGGCGCCGCCTCTGGTCCCGGCGGCTGTGGTCGCGCAGCAAAAGCGCCCGGCTCGCCGGGCATCTCAATCAACTCATCTGAGCAGGCGCCGTTGATATGGCCTCTTACACCCAGCAGGACCTGGAACGGATCAACAAGGCGATCGCCAGCAGCCAGCTCGAAGTGCAGTACCGCGACAAGCGTGTGAAATACCGCGATATGGACGAGCTGATCAAGGCGAGGACGGTGATCCAGAACGATCTCGACAGCGCGGCCGGTAAGCGGCGGCAGCCGTTCGTTCGCCTGCGCAGCGCGGGCAAGGGGGTTCGATGAGCAGGTATGTACCCCAGGTGCGGTCCGGGCTGTTGTTGCCTCAGCGGCTGTCCGCGCAGATGAATTCGGCTTACGAAGGGGGCAGCGCCAGTGGCAGCCGCGTTCGGAACTGGAATCCATCCGGTGCCGGGCCCAACGCGGCGGCCACGCAGTCGTTGGGATTGATGCGTCGGCGGGCCCGTGACGCTACTCGAAACGATCCGTGGGCGCATACGGCGGAGAGCCGTTGGAACTCGAACGTCGTCGGGACAGGCATCCAGCCCCACCCGCAACACCCGGATCCCACGGTGCGCAAGGCCCTGAAAACGCTGTTTGCAGACTGGGTGTCGCAGGCTGATGCTGATGATCGTCTGGATTTCTACGGCCTGCAGTCCCTTGCAGTTCGCGCCATCTTCACCGACGGCGAGACGCTGACTCGGATGAGGCTGCGGCGCCCGCAAGATGGCCTGGTGGTCCCGCTGCAGTTGCAGGCGTTGGAAGGGGACTATCTGCCGATTGGTCTGACGCAGCAGGCGGCAGGCGGCAACGAGGTCATCGACGGTGTCGAGTTCAACCAGATCGGCAAGCGGGTGCGCTATCACCTGTATCGCAGCCACCCCGGCGAGTATGGGCGCGGGTGGCGGGGCGCTGAAACGACACCCGTCCCTGCAGACCAGGTGGTGCATGCCTATCCGGTCCTTCGGGCCGGCCAGGTCCGCGGGGTCACCGCGTTGGCCTCGGTGTTGTTGCGGCTCAAGAGCATCGACAACCTCGATGACGCCGTGATGTATCGGCAGGAAGTCTCCAACTTGTTCGCGGGGTTCGTGACGCGGCCTGTTGAAAGCGGCTTGCCGCCCGACCCGCTGAATCAGGCTCCGTATGGAGTGGACGTTGATGGCACGCCGATGGTGTCCTTGGAGCCGGGGACGATGCAGGAGTTGGAGCCCGGCCAGGAGGTGACGTTCTCGGCACCGCCGGACGCCGGCGCCAACTATGGGGAGTTCATGCGTCAGCAGTTGATGGCGGCATTCGCTTCGACGGGCATTCCCTACGAGATAGCCGCGGGCGATCTGCGTGGGGTCAGTGATCGCACGTTGCGCGTCATCGTCAACGAGTTCCACCGTCTGGTCGAGCAGTTCCAGTGGCACTGCGTCATTCACCAATGGTGTCGCCCGATCTGGGCTGCGTGGCTGGATGCGCTGATGCTGTCGGGCCGCTTCCCGATGCCGGACTTCTATCGCAATCGACACCTGTACCTCCGCGTGCAATGGGTGCCGCAGGGCTGGCCGTACTTCAACCCGACGCAGGACATCGAGGCGAAGCGCAATCAGGTGCGGGCCGGCTTCACGTCACGCGCGGCAGTTGTGCTCGCCCAGGGTGATGACCCCGACCAGTTGGTCGAGGAAATCGCTGCTGAACAGGATGAAGCCGACAGACGCGGCTTTGTCTTCGACAGCGATCCCCGTCGTACTGATCGTAGCGGCGGCCAGGTCGATGCACCCTCCGACCCCGGCGACGGGGCAGTCTGAACAGAAAAGGAGCCGAGATGGCTAAGAAGGGCAATTTCTACTCCATCGGCGTGTCGATGGAGGCAAGCGAGCGTGTCGTCACGCTGCGGATCTATGACGACATTGGCTGGTGGGGTAAGACGGCGGCGGATTTTGCCGCCGAGCTGGCCGCTGCCGCCGAGGGTGCCTCGAAGATCATCGTGGCGATCAACAGTGGCGGCGGTAGCGTCTTCGATGCGTTTGCGATGTACAACGAGCTGCGCCGCTATGCTGGCCGCACGGTAGGCCGGGTGGATGGCGTGTGTGCTTCCGCCGCCACGCTGCCGCTGATCGCCTGCGACACGATCGAGATGCCCGAGAATGCGCAGCTCATGATCCACGAGCCGACCACCGTCACCTGGGGGACGCTGGCGGAGCTGAAGGCCAGTATCCGGATGATGGAGAACATCATCGACAGCGTGATCGCGGCCTATGTGCGGCGTAGTGGCCTGCCCACCGAGAAGATCGTCGAGATGATGGAGGCCACCACGTGGCTCTCCGCGCTTGACGCGCAGGCGTTGGGCTTTTGCGACACCATCATCGAGCCTGTGGCGATGGCGATGTCGGCGTCGTCCCTGGACCTGATCTCCAAATTCGCCAACCTGCCCGAACCCATCGCGCGGCTGGTGGACGCCGCCGAGACGCCGGTACAGACGGCTGCAAGCCCCGCGGCGCAGCAAGGGGGACAGCCGCCCGCTACGACGGCAACACCCGTCGCCGCAGCGCCGACTGTGGCGGCGCCGCCGCCGGAGCCGGCCGCAGTGTCGGCTGCAGCGGTCATGGCGGCGGGGGATCTGGCTGCCCATGTTTTCGCTACCTGCCGCAGTGCGCAGATCCCGCACCTGGCCGAAAGTGTAATGTGCAGCGGCGGGATGATGGGACGTGAGCAGGCTGACGCGCGCATCAAGGTCGCGCAGGAGATTGCCGGTCTGTGCATGGCCGCAAAGTTGCCTGACATGGCGGCGGAGATGGTGACCGCGGGCCTGGGCGTAGAGCAGGCCCGCGCGCGTCTGTTCGACGACGTGACGCAGCGTGCCGTCACGGAAATCAATAACAAACAGCAGTCCGACCCGGCTCCGGTGGCGAAGCGCTCCGGGGCGAACCCCCAGGCGATCTACGCAGCTCGCCGGGAACAATCCGCAACCCCCCGAAACTAGGAGCCACCATGGGCTTTACCAATCAACTTCCCCGCGCGGCCGATTTCATCCTGTCCGAGGCGAACGGCGAGCTGTCCCGCCAGGTCGTGGTCATCAGCGCTAGTGCTGGCATCTTGCAGGCCGGCCAGTTGCTTTCCGTTCTCACCGCTGCGAACGCCGCGACCGTCACCCCGAAGGTTGGCGGGAACACCGGCAACGGGGCGGTCGGCACCGTCACCGTGAGCAGCGAAGCCATCACGGGTACCTACGTCGTGCGCATCATCGGTGCCGCCGCCAACGGTGGCGAGTTCGAAGTGATCGATCCCACCGGCGATACGGTCGGCGATGGTCTGGTCGGCGAGGCGTTCCAGGCCGGCGGTCTGTCGTTCACCATTGCCGACGGCTCGACCGACTTCGCTGTGGGCGATGCCTGGAACGTTGCCATCAAAGCCGGCCTGGGCGAGTACGTGGCCTACGACGACGACGGCACCGACGATGGCCGCCGCACGGCCTCCGGCGTGCTGTACGCCGCCGTGGACGCCACCGTGCATGACGTCAAGGCCACGGCCATCGTGCGCCAGGCGGAGGTGGCCGGCGAGTTGCTGATCGGCCTGGATGCCGCCGGCCGCGTCGACCTGGCCGCCAACGGCGTGATCGTGCGCGAATAGTAGCGCCACACAAAACCGCTTTTTCTCAACAAGCCTTGTTCGGCCGCCTCGTGCGGCCCTTTTCATTTCTAGGAGCCGCAATGGCCGAAATCACCATCTTCCAGGACGAGGCGTTTTCCGTCGAGAACCTGGCCGCCGCGATCAGCGAACAACCCTATGTGCCCGGCCGTATCGGCCGGCTCGGGCTCTTCACCGAAGCGCCGATCACCACCACGGTCGTCCAGATCGACTACGACGGTCAGAAAATCGGTCTCGTGGCGGCCAAGCCGCGCGGCGGTGACGCCCAGCCCGTCGTGCTGGCCGGTCGCAAGAAGATTCCGTTCAACACGGTTCACCTGCCCGAGCGCTCCACCATGATGGCGGACGAAATCCAGGGCATCCGCGCCTTCGGATCCACGACGGAGCTGGAGTCCGCCGTGCAGCGCGTGGCCGCGTATCAGCGCACGCACCGCCAGCAGTTGGACATGACGCACGAATGGCAGCGCGTGGGCGCTATCAGCGGCAAGGTGCTCGACGCCGACGGCGAGACGGTGCTGCTCGACCTGTATGCGACCTTCGGCATTGAGCAGGCCGTCGTGTATTTCGACCTGAACAACTCCAACACCCTGGTGCGCGAGCGCAGCGAGGAAGTGAATGATCAGATCGAAGATGCGCTGGGCGCGTTGACGAGCACTGGCGTGCGCGCGTTCTGCGGTCGCGAGTTCTGGCGCAAGCTGACCAATCACAAGTCGGTGCGCGAGACGTACCTGAACACGGTACGGGCCGCTGAGCTGCTGGGCAAGACCGCCGAGACGTTCGAGATCGGCGGCATCACCTACGAGCGCTATCGCGGCAAGCGCGGCACCGCGCCCTACATCCCCAACGACGAGGCCATCGCGGTGCCGGAAGGCGTGCCCGAGCTGACCATCACTCGCTTCGCGCCGGCGGACTACCTGGAGACGGTCAACACCGAGGGGCTGCCGTACTACTCCAAACTCGAGGTGCTCCGGTTCAACAAGGGCGTCGAGATCGAGTCCCAATCGAACCCTCTGCACCTGGTGACGCGCCCGAAGGCGGTCATCCGCCTGAAGATCGGCGCCGGTGCCGGGGCAGGCGAGTAAGGCTCGGCATGGACTGGGACAACGGCATCTTCGACGAGGCTGCGGACCAGGCCGGGATGCGCCAGCGGATCGATATCGTCGATTCGAGTCCGCCGGCGCATTTCATGGCGGACTTCCAGTGCCCCGATGAGATCGACGAGATCGGCGGCCTGCAGATTCACGGCGCTCGGTACGAGATCGAGTTCACGACCGCTGACGTAAGGGGTCTCGTCTTGATGGGCACGAAGTTGGCGATCCTCGCTGGCGCGAACACGGGTCAGTACAGAGTGCGTCAGGTGCCCACAGCCGTGGGTGATGGCTACTGGACGCGAGCGCAACTGGAGAAGCTGGCATGACGACTCGTCTACAGCAGTACATCGCCGGGATATCCGACGCGCTTACCGTCGCAGGCCTGAAGGTCGAAGGGTCTCCGATCCAGGCTCTCCAGCGGCAGGATTCGCAGGTCTGCACGCTGTTGCCCGGCCAGGAAGACGTGGAGGCCTCGCCGGTGGGCCGCTCCACTCGTGGGCGCCTGATCCGGCTGGCCGTGCACACGGCGGGCGATGATCACCTCGCGGAAACGGAGGCGGTTTTCGAGGCGGCGCATCCCGTGATCATGGCCTTCGTCGCGGATGGGCTGGTCTCGATCGTCGAGCTGGGCACGGACGAACCGCAGTACGTCGCGACCGACCTCTCCCGGCAGATCACCGGCAAACGCTACCTGGTCACGTACCAGACCGATGAACACTCCCTGAGCGCATAGGAGGCGCCATGGACGAAACCACGCAGGATGCCGCCCAGCCCGATCCCTACGCGGGGCAGGGCGGCTCTTACACCTTCGACCCGGCGACGGGCCAGCGCACCCTGGTGGCGCGCACCAATCTGTGCGTCGGTTGCAACGACGAGGCCAGCGGCGCAAATGCGTCGCCGGGTGTCGTCGCGGCCGTCAGCGACGAACCTTCGGAGCCACAATGAGCAAGTCGATGCGCAACCAGCTGATGCTGGTAAAGATCCAGGCCGAGGCTGGCACGGATCCCGTTCCCACCGCGGCGTTGAACGCCATCCTGCTGCGTAATGTCACGCACACGCCCATCGCGGCCGAGTACGTGGACCGTGCGCTGCTCAAGCCCTACATGGGCAACATGGGGCAGATTCCGGTCAGCCAGTATGCGCAGGCCGAATTTGAGGTCGAGCTGGCCGGCGCCGGGACCGCGGGCGATACCCCCGCCTGGGGTCCGCTGCTGCGTGGCTGCGGATTCAGCGAGACGATCGACGTGGGCGAAGAGGTGACGTACGCGCCGGTGTCCACCAACCAGGAACTCGTGACGCTGTACTACTACCTCGACGGGCTGCTGCACAAGATCACGGACGCACGGGGCTCGGTGTCCTTCGATATCAGCGCCAAGGGCATTCCCTTCATGCGGTACCGGTTCATGGGGACGTACGTACCGATCGTTGACGAGGCATTTCCCGTCGGTGCGGACTTCAGCAGGTTCCAGATTCCGCAAGGCGTCACGAAGGCGAACACCCCGATGTGGCAGCTGGGGGCCTACACGGGGTGCTTGCGGTCGCTGCAAGCGGATATCGCAAACCAGTTGGTGTGGCGTGCCTTGATCGGTTGCGAGGGCGCGGCCATCACGAACCGTACGCCGACCGGCCAGCTGGTGCTGGAGTTGCCCTCGATCGCGCAGCTGAACTGGCCGCAGATGGTGCTGGATGCCAGCGATCAGGCGCTGATCCTGTCGCATGGTGTCGGCGCCGGCCGCATCGTGCAGTTGCGCATGCCCACCACCCAGGTGAACACCCCGACGTACTCCGATCAGGATGGCGTCGCCATGCTGAACCTGAACTTCAACCTTCAGCCCAGCCAGGGCAACGACGAAATCGAGATCGTCGTTAAGTAAGCGCACCTTGCGCAAAGGACTCGCAATGCCTTTCGTTAAAGCGAAACGCTCCACCGCGGCCACGCCGATCGGCCTGACCGTCCGTGGTGATGATGGCAAACCCGCTCAGATTGCGTTCACCGCGAAGTATCGCCGCCATTCGCTGGAGGATCTGATCGACCTGAACGACATGATCCAGAACAAGTCCCGCCTGGCCGCCGGTCTTTCTCCGTTGCTGAAGCCAGACGGCAGTGCTGTCCCGGCTTGGCCGTATCCGAGTGACATGGCCTTCATCGAAGAAGTGCTCATCGGTTGGCATGACGTCGCCGATGGAGATGGCGCCGCAGTCGCGTTCTCGTTGGGCGAACTGCGCGCCACCGTCAGCGACTACCCCGAACTGGTCATCCCGCTTTTCAATGGTTTCTTCGAAGCGCACCAGGCGGTCCCCCAAGTAAAAAACTGATCGAGGCGGCCGAGTTCTGGGCGCATCGGACGCGCCCGAGGGCTGCTGGTTTCTCCATCGACCAGGGTGTTCTGGATGACATGCGGAAGGCCGGCGCCCCACCGCAGCTCTTGGCGGCGGCGGAAGCCAGCATGCGCAAACAGGGCGACGAGGCCGAGTTCGAGGTATGGCCTGAGAACTGGGCCGTCTTAGAGATATTCCTTTCACTGGCGACCTGTTGGACCTGGGTGGCGCCAGGCTTCGGCACGCCGGTACGTACGGGCATTCCAGCGCAGGAGGTGCAGGCGGCGATGACGCTGCTGGGCATTGATCGCGATGAGTGGCCGTTGACATACCGGCGTGTGCGCGACATGGAGTCGGCTGCGCTGGCTGTATTCGCGCAATAGGGGCAAGTATGGATCAGCGTCGAATCGGGGTCGTTTTTACGGCGGACCCGGGTGAACTCCTGCGCGCTTTCTCCGCGTCGTCTGCGGCCACCATGCAATTCGGTGCTCAGACTCAGTCTGTAATGGGGCATGCTGCCCAGGCCTCAGCCGGCCTGGCGGGTCAGCTGGGAACGATGACCCGGGCGGTAAGCACCGCCAGCGCAGGTGCCCAGGCGTACTCGATTGCCGGGAACCAGTTCATCCAATCGCTGGAGCGCCAGGCGGCGGCCGCTGGCAAGACGCAGTCCCAGTTGCTGGAGTTGCGCGCGGCGGAACTGGGGGTATCGCAGCAGGCATCGCCCTACATCCAGGCGCTTCGGGCGCAGGAGACGCAGCTGGCACGCTCGGGTACTCAGCTGAACAAGTATGGTGTGTCGGCGGCGCAGACCGCTGCGGCGATGCGTGGTGTCCCTGCTCAGCTGACCGACATCGTCGTGTCGCTGCAGGGTGGGCAGGCCCCCCTGACCGTGCTGCTGCAGCAGGGCGGGCAGTTGAAAGACATGTTTGGCGGCATTCGCCCTGCCGCTGCGGCGCTTGCCCAGACTGTACTGGGCATGATCAATCCGTGGGTGTTGGCCGGTGCGGCCATCGGTGCCGTCGCATATGCGGCGCACCAGGGCAGCGTCGAGATCGAGCGGCTGAACCGGTTGGTGCAGCTATCCGGCAACTACGCGGGTACAAGCGCGGCGGGCATCCAGCAGATGGCCGCTCGTGTGGCTGGCGCGGATGGGTCTCGGTCGGCCGCGCAGTCGATGATTGAGGGCCTGGTTGGTGATGGTCGGTTGTCGGCACAGACCATCGAGACCCTGGCCGGGACCATGCAGCAGTTCGCGAAGGTCAGCGGACAGTCCAGCGACGATGTGCTGAAGGACTTCCGCGGCATGGCCGACGGTGTGCTGAAGTGGGCAGAAGACCACAACAAGTCCATGCACTTCATGGATCTTGCCACGTGGGAGCGGATTCGAACCCTGGAGGAGGCGGGTCAACGCGAGGCGGCTATCCAGGTCTTGTCGCAGTCGCTGCACGAGCACCTGGGGACGAAGGCCGCGGCGCAGGTGGGAACGTTGGAGCGCGCCTGGCGGGGATTGACGGGTGCCATCCAGACGGCATGGTCCGCGATGAAGGAGTGGGGCGTTGAAAGCGATCCGCGCGTGTCTGCGGTTCAGGCGCTCGAAAAGCAGGTACGCGAGCGCCAGGCGATTGTTGACACGGTCGCTGCTTCCGGCGGAACGGTCTCAGAGAATGAGCGGTCGCGACTCTCTGCCTTGCGTGCTCGGGCGGAAGACCTTCGTACTCAGTTGGCACTGGAGGAAGCGGCGGCACAGGGCGGGGGCATCAACGCCGCCGCGCGTGATGCAGCTGTGGAAGCTGCTGCGAAGCTTCACCAGTTGGATCTGCAGACAAGCAAAACCAAGCAACTGAACAAGGCCTTGGAGGAAAACCGGCGCTTGGAGGCTGCCATAAGGGTTGAAAGCCCGAACAGTGATCTGGTGACGCCCGAGGCGATTCGCGACCGGGAGGCTGCGACGCGCAAGAAGTTCGAAGACAGGGACGCCGCTGGTGCAGGTCAGAACGCCCTTGGTGGGCAACTGGCAACGTTGCAACAGGCGGCGAAACAGCGCGAAGAGGCGCTCAAGATCGAGTACGCAACGCTGGAGCGCCTGCGGTCGATTGGCTATTTCTCTGAGGTGGAACTCATCCAGCGCCGTGGTGAGGCCCAGCGGGCCGCGCTGAGTGATGAGCTTGCGATCGCTAAGCGGCAGGAGGAGCTGGCTGGTGGGCGTAAGCAGTTGGCCGAGCGGGAAAGGTATGCCGGACGCGTAAAGGAGATCCAGGCCGAGATTGTGCGGTCCCAAGAGCAAGAGGCCGCGGCGATCGAGAAGTACGGAAGCCAGATCCGCGACGTCTGGATGGCCACGCGACTCGACCTGGAGAACTATCAGGAGACTCGCGGGCTGCAGGCCTCGCGGTCCCTGAACGCTTTGACGATGGGGGGAGACCAGCGGTCGCTGGTTGACGCCTTGAATCAGGCCACGGATCAGTATCGCAGGGTGCGTGATCGATACACGGAGCGGGTTCGCCGGATTGGCGGCGACGGTGCGCTTGGGTCGGACGAGTACAAGGAAGGCGTCGCTGGGATCGACGCAGCGATGGAGGTCTCCCTCGAGCGCGAGCGCGAATATGCAAGGCGACGTGTCGAGATCCAGGGCGACTGGCGCAATGGCGCTTCGCGCGCGCTGGCGGATTGGCAGGACGACACGGCCAACGTCATGGGGCAAACGCAGCGCATCTTCACCAACGCCTTCGGTGGCTTCTCTGACGCCTTGACCGAGATGATCACGAATGGGAAGGTGAATTTTCGTGGTCTGGCGACGAGCATCATCGCCGACATCGCGCGCATGCAGGCTCGGGCTGCCACGTCTCAGTTGTTCGGTTTTGCCATGCGCGCTGTTGGCCTGGTGGCTGGTGGTGCTGGTGCGACGGCCGGGGCGGACATGCCTGGCATCGGAGGGACTGGCGGCGGGCTGCTGGACGGCATCCAGTTCGCGAAAGGCGGCGTGTCTGACAGTCCTGACCTTTCTCGGTACTCAAACGGGGTTTACAACAGCCCGAAGTTCTTCGCGTTCGCTGCCGGCGCGGGTGTGTTCGCGGAAGCGGGGCCCGAGGCCATCATGCCGCTGAAGCGCGGCCCGGACGGCGTGCTGGGCGTCCGGGCGTTGGAGCCGAAGTGGGCGGCGCCATCACAGGTGGCTGCGGCTCCCAAGGTCACAGTGCACAACTACGGCGGCAGCGAGGTGAATGTGCGGCAGATGAGCGACGGCGAGTTGCTGTTGGAAGTCGATCGCAAGCTGGCAAATGGGGTGCCTCGGATCATGGATGCAGAGCTACGCCGCTCGAACAGTCGTGGTCACAAGGCGATGACTGAAACTTTCAACGTATCTCCTCGACGATGAACCTGATGAAGATTCCATTCCAGCCGTTGAAGGCTGGGTACGGCGGGGAGCCAGCCTTCGGCGTGTCGCGTATCGAGTTGGCGGGTGGTCCGGGGCGGTATCGGGCCACGCCGGAGCCGCAGGAGCACATGTTGACCGCGTCCTGGCTGCTGCAAGAGCACGAGTACAGCGCCTTCATGGGTTTCGTGAGAAGCGTCGCTCGCACGGGCGGTGCGCCGTTTCTTGCCGACCTGATCATCGATGACGCAGCGGTCCGGGAGTATGCGGCTCGGATTGTTCCTGGAACGCTGCGGCTCGTCAGCATCGCGGGGAACGTGTACACGGTGTCTGCCCAACTGGAGGTCGAATCGCTTCCGGAAGTTCGGGATCCCAGTACGGACTACTGGGCCTCGGTCATCTTGTTCCTGGCCGTTTATGGCAGCGTGGCGGCAGCCCGTGAAGTCTGGGACTTGCTGGCAAAGTTGGTGAACGAGGATCTGCCTCATGGATAACTGGTCGGATCAGGTGGATTTCTACCTGGGTGATAGCGGGTCTGCTGCCAAGCTTGAGACCCTGCACATAAGTCAGCCCAGCTTCTCCCGCGAGTATCGCTTCCAGCCCTACTACCGCGATGGGCTATGGCTGCGCGATGAGTCCGGCGAGCAGCAGTTCTTCGAATGGATGCCGATGCAATTGCGGCCTATGGCGGAAATGGGGGACCTGGATTTCGGGATCTCCGTGACGTTTGGTGATCTGGGCGAGGTTCTGCCCGCTGAGATCGCTCGGGCACGGCAGGCCGGGACGCTTCGGACCCATCCTGCCGTGGTTGTCTATCGGGTGTATCGGTCCGACCGGCTGGACAGGCCGATGTATGGCCCGTTGCGCCTGGAGGCGCCGACGATTGTGCGTGGCCAGGATGGCGCCCAGTTCGAGGCTCGTGCCCGGAGCTTGAACATCAGCCGAACCGGAATGCTCTACCGCACGGATCTGTTCCCTGGGCTGTTGGGGTTTCTGTGATGAAAAGCATCGACGAGTTGCTGGGTCGCGAGTACGACCGTAAGCATTATCACTGCCTTCACTTCGCGGCGGATGCCTGGGAATTGCTCACAGGTGATACGCGGCTGGCGCAGATCGATGAGCAGACATTCAGGGCTGCGCGGGTTCTCTCGCTTTTTCGGGGGATGCGTCGGCAGCTTGGGCCCACCGAGAGTCCGTCGATTGCGTTGATGGAAGAGGTGGGTACATCTGACCTGCACATCGGCGTCTGCTATCAGCGACGGCTTCTTCACCTCAATGAGGGTGGGGCTTGGTTCGTGCTGATGGAGGTCGCGGAAATACAGTACCGAAACATGAGATTCTGGACATGAGCATCATCGTCTATCTGTATCGAGCGCCGGACGCCAAGCGGGAGACGCATACCGTCTCGGACCTGGCGTCGTTCCTGCGCAGTACCTTCGGCCGCACGTTTCCGGCGGGCGGGCGCATCGTTGACATGGCGACCAACCAAGTCGTGACGCCGGCCAGTGAGGCCGATGAGGGGCGGTTGCGGCAGTATCCGGGTCCGTTTGTGGTGGAGGTTTTCCCGAGGGAGCCAATACAGATCTTCGTCGCGATCGCGATGACTGTAGCGTCGATGATGTTGCAGTCGGCGCTTGCGCCGGATCCCCCGGTCAGCACCGAGAGAAACGTGCGTTCCGAGTCCCCCAATAACGGGTTGTCGGAGCGCGTCAATCAACCGAGGGTGAATGGCCGTGTGCCGGATATCTACGGGACGGTACGGAGCACACCTGATCTGCTGGCGCCCTCGTACCGGGTGTTCCAGGATCACGTCGAGAAAGAAGTGTCTTTCATGTGTATTGGCCGCGGCGCCTACTCTATACAGGACGTGCGGGATGACACGACGCTGGTGCAGGAGATCTCCGGCACCAGTGTGGAGGTGTACGCGCCATTCACCTCGCCGAACAGCGGGCATGCGCCGCAGTTGCGTATCGGGAATGCGATTGGGTTGCCGGTGCTTGCAGCGAAGCGCGTCAATAGCGTCAACGGTCAGACGCTCCAGCCACCGGATTCCGGACGGGTGATACGACGACCTACCGTATTCCAATCGCCCAATCTGATACTCAGTCAGGATGCGGGCATCGACTTCACCGAGTATTTCTTGCCTGGCGATGTTATCCAGGTGAGCGGTGCAAGGCAGACTGACGGCACGTTCTCGTACAGCGTTCCGCTCGATGCGGGTCTATTTGATACGGGTGGATCTTCAGGGCAGGAATGGGGTGAGATGGCGTGGCCTGGCGATCACTCCGGGGACTGGGCTGCTGGGCAGTTGGTCACGATGAGCAACGCCGTAGTCCGCTTCGAGGTGCTGGGTGGTGGGGATGCCGGCAACAACATGTCGGTATCGGTCAATCTAGCCGGGCTCTATCCGGTGCTCAGTGTGACGTACACGCCGCCGGATGAGTTCTCGGGTGCGGAGGGTTTTACGACGCTGCGGTTTGATGTAACCCAGAACAGCTCGGCATGGCGCGAGCTGAGGTCGCGTGTATCTCCTGCGACGGGAAACCCGACCTTGAGCAGGCCGTCCGGTGTGATCCTGTTCGACCTTTCAGGGCAGTACACAATCAACACGGTCGTAGGCGACAAGATAACGCTGAATGATCCCGCTGGCAGCAATGCAGATTGGACGGTGATGGCGACTCAGTTTGGCGGGCAGTCGGTGACGTTGTTTCCCGACTTGGCAACCACGGCGGAGCGCTGGATTGGCTGGTTTACCGTGCGGTCGGAGCGTCCTATTCGCCGATTGATCGCCAACGTGGTCGCGTTGAACGGGCTGTACTCGGACTCCGGGCAGCAGCAGTACCGGAGAAACGTGGCGTTTCGATTGGAGGCCGAGCGATTGGACGCGAACGGGGTGCCGTTCGGTGGCGTTCACCGTTTCGATGCCACGGTGATCGGTTCTGGCACATCACGGTCGACGCGGGCGCAGACGTTGGATGTGGTGCTGACGAACACGCCTTGGGCGACGTGGAGAATCAGGGCACGACGGCTGACGGCGACCGATACGGAATTCGTTGGGCAAACCGTCGATGAAATCAAGTGGCGGGACATGTATGCCTGCGGATACGTTGACCAGGCCCACTTCGGGGACTTGACGACAGTGCAATCGGTGACGTTTGCGACGGATGGTGCGCTGGCGGTTAAAGAGCGTAAGTTGAATGCGCTGGTCACCCGCAACTTGCCCAGGCGGGTATCGGGGTCGCAGTTCACGACTGAGCTGTATGCCACGAACAACGTCGCTGACATCGTGGCGGCAATTTGCCTGGATCCGCTGATCGGGAACTGCGTGCCGGAGGAGGTGGATTTCGACAACGTTTACCAGACGGCGGAGGATATCAGGCAGTACTTCGGCGTCGATGTCGCCCAGTTCAACTACACGCTCGATAAGTCGAATTTGAGTTTCGAGGAGACGCTGTCGATGGTGGCTGCTGCTGTGTTCTGCAATGCGTATCGGCGCGGGAGTGTCATACGGCTGTTCTTCGAGCGGCCTGCAGCCAGCAGCACGTTGCTGTTCAACCACCGGAACAAGGTGCCTGGGTCAGAGCAGCGAACGGATGGCAGTGATGTGGACAATGACGGCATCGAGTACCAGTGGATCGACCCCACGAACGACGCTCCGCAGACGATCTATCTGCCGGGGGACCGATCGGCGATCAATCCCCGTCGGATAGAGTCGGTCGGGGTCAGGCTGAGTCAGCAGGCCTACATCCATGCGCACAGGGAATACAACAAGTTGCGGTATCAGGACTGCGCTACACGGTTCACTGCGTTGCCTGAGGCGAATCTGCTGGTGCGGTCGGAGCGATTTCTATCGGCTGACAATGTAGGCGATCGGGTGGATGACGGTGATTTGATTGCAGCTGATGGCCGGCTCGTATCTCTATCTCAGCCGATGGAGTGGAAGGCTGGTGCTGCCTATTGG
>NZ_FKBS01000029.1:739020-873833 GCF_900078315.1 Bordetella ansorpii | reverse complement strand
GGGGGGGGGCGACTCTCGCGTTGTTGCAGCGTGAGCCGAGGACTGTGCCGCTGACCAGGCAGGACGGTTCGTTCAACCCTACTCAGTACGTCATCGGCGTTGGCAGCAGCCCGCGCGGATTGACTGCGTTCCTCTTGACGGAGAAAGACGCGGCCAACGGGGATGGGACCTTGCCTTTGTCTGGCATTAACTACGACGACAGGTACTACGAGCGCGATCGCGACTTTGCGTGAGCCGATCTACGACACATACAGTCCCGCCATGAGCGGGGCTTTTTATTTTTGAGGCGCTATGGCGACGACTTACCCCACGCGGCAGACCCTGCAGGACGCTAGTCAGGACGCAGAATCCCTCGGGAAACTGTTGAATGACCCGGTTGGCGCTCCCAATGTGAATAGGGCTGGCAACGATCTGAAAAACGTGGCCACGTGGTACATGGAGGTGCTGGATTCGGCTACCAGTGGTGGCAATCAGGAGATCTACACCACGTACACCCAGATGCTGGCCGACACCGGTCAGCCGGTGCCCACTATCGGCCGGGTGCTGAGTGATCCAGCTCCAGAGCGGCGAGGCTTCTACAGTTGGAACGGTCCTGGCGGTGGGGGCTGGGTGTGGCTGGAGCCGCAGCCTGCCAATCAGGGCGATGTCGATCAGTTGGCCAGCGATCTGGCTGCCAAGGCCGATCAGACCGCGTTGGACGCTACCGCCGCGGTCGCTGACGGCGCGCTCGTTGCTGCGGATGCAGTAGAGCGTCGCACCCAAGGGGTTGCATTCAGATCCTCGACGTCTGCCGACGAGTACGGTCATGTGGTGACGACCGTCAACGGGCGCGCGCTGTACGGTGTGCGCCGGAGCGACAATTTTCTGACTACCCCGAAGGGCGTGCGCGCGCCAGTGCTCGATGGCGACGCCGTGCAGATCGGTGCGCAGCGGATCGTGACCACCGCCCCGGGCGCCACGTATCTGGATGGCCTGGTCACCAACAACGGCCGGCTGCTGTGGGGATACCACTCGGGCATGCGGACGCTGGTGGTCGATGGTATTCCGCTCAGCATGCAGCGCGGCATGTTGTCTGGCGATTGCTATTACGTGGGCGACAGCATCCTGCAGTACGGCATTGCATTCTCCGGCCCCAATGCCAATGGCACGTCGTACGCACCGTGCCTGAGTGATCAGTCGTGGCCTGGCTGGGCGCTGCTGTACTCGAATGGCCGTGTGCAGTACGCCGGCCAGAATGCAGTCGCCGGGTACACCGCGGATCAAGTGGGGCGCAATTGCATTCCGGCGGCACTGGCCGCGAAACCTACGTTCTGCGTGGTGTCGTGCGGACGCAATGACGTGCTGCAGGGCCTGGATGTCGATCTGGTCACGATCCCGGCATTCGAGTCGATTTTCCGCCGACTGCGCCAGGCAGGCATCATCCCCGTGCTGTGCACGATGAGCGCGCAGGGGAACGGCGGATTCGACACGCGCCGGATCGCCGAGCATCGCATCAACAACTACCTCCGGGCCTATGCGCGCCGCTACGGCTACCCGCTGGTCGACATGCATCGCGTCACGGTGGACCCTGCGACAGGTGACTGGCGCTCGGGATACTCGCAGGATGCCAGCCATCCCAATGCCGCCGGTGCGCGGGCGATGGGCGCTGAGTTCGCGAGGGTCATGGGCGATTGGATCTCACCGACCGAGCCTATCCATGCGGATGAGCAACTGGCCGTGGGCCTCTCCGCGAACGTGGTTCCCAACGCGCTGTTTCTCACAGCCAGCGGGGGCGAGGCAGACGGTTGGATGGCCGATATCGCGGGTGACGTGGCGATCGAGACCGACCCCGCAGTGGTCGGGAATGTCTGGCGGCTGGGTCAGGCGGGCGAGACCCAGCGCTCGCTCACCGTAGCGGTCACGTCCGGAGCGAGCTACACGCTCGGGTTCTATGCGTCGGTCGGCAACCCCGCACTGGCGCAGGTATACGCGCTCCGCGGCGGGCCCACCTCGACCATCCACCTGGGAGGGCTACGCCGCTGGTCGACGCCTATCGATGGCATGCGGTATTTCAGCTACGAATTCACCGTCACCGGCGGGTCCACGTCGGCCACCATCGTCCTGCACAGCAATGCGGCTGATCTGCGAGTGGCGCAGCTCGGCATTTTCCAGAGAGTGATTCGATGACGATCCAGATTTCCGACTACTACAGCAACGACCTGGACCTGCCGATGGTCCATATCACCGATCACTCGCTGATCACGCCCGACAGCGTGGCCGTCTGGCCCATGCGGTCGCTGGAGGACATAAGCGGCAATGGCAATGCGCTGGTGTGGCCTGGCGGGGCATTCGATATCGATGGCGCGGGCGCCGTGCTGACGACGGCGAATCCAATCGCCACGCCAGTCGCGGAGACCGATGAGATGACCGTGCTGATGGTCTATCGTATCGACAGCAGCACGTCGCCGTCCTCGATGCTGCTGGGCAATCTGACGCCGGCGACAGCACCCTACGCGGGCGTGCGCCTCGCCTACAACTATCAGTCGTCGACGGGCAACTGGCTCGCGTCGACCGGCCTCTCGTCCCCCGCCACGATCATCGCCTCCAATGCCATTCCCGCGTCGGGTGCGTGGGTGGCGCATGCCTACACGACGTCGACGGCGCGTGGCCGCATCCAGCACGTGAGCAGGTCCGGAACGGTCGTGTCCTCGGCATTCAGCCAACGCGCCCTGGGGGGCGCACTGTACCTGAATGGCCTCCCGGCGTCCGTGCCGAGCCAGGTGCAGACGGGCAATGCCGGGTATCTGGGCTACGTCGCGATGTACAGCCGCGAGCTGGATGTGGGGGAGATCGTCGACAAACTCGGCTACATGGTGACGCTCATGGCTGAGCGTGGAGTGACCGTCTAGAAAAGCACAGCGTTCAGCGCCAGCTCAATCTGCTGATGCCGAATGATTTCGGCAAGCGCCGCCTCCACTGCCCCATCATCAGCCGTGAGCCCTCTCAGTCGGCAGAGGGCGTGCGCAGCCTTCGTCAGGCTCTCTATTGAGAGGCCAATGGATCGTGCCAATTCATCGGTTACGAGCAAATCCGTTCTCCTGCGCCTATTTTTTGGAAAAGAATAATCGAGTCACCTGAGTTTGACAATTATGTTTCAGCCCGCCTCGAGCGGGCTTTTTTACGTCTGGAGATTACATGCGCACCATCATCATCACCGCTGGCCACAGCAATACTGATCCCGGTGCCGTAGGCAACGGCGCCACCGAGGCGGCCGTCGTCACTGAGTTCCGCAACCTGCTGGCCGCGTCCCTGCGCGCCCGCGGCGTCGAACCGATCACTGATGGTCAGGGCGCCGTCAATCTGCCGCTGCGTGACGCGATCCGCCTCATCACGCCTGGCGCGGTGGCCGTCGAGTTCCACTGCAACGCCGGCCCGGCCAGCGCCACGGGCGTGGAGACCCTATCGCAGGACCGCCACATGGCCCTGGGGCGCGCGCTGACCGGCGCCGTGTCGGCGGTGCTGGGCATCCGCGACCGTGGCGCCAAGCCCGAGGGCAGCGGCCAGCACCAGCGCCTCGGATTCGTGCAGGCCGGCGGCATCATCCTGGAACTGTTTTTCATCAGCAACGCCGACGACCTGGCGCGCTACCAGGAAAGCAAGGAAGCGCTGGCGGACCGCATCGCCGACGTGCTGATCGCCGCGGCCGCATAAGGAGGCCACGTGGCCACACTCGAAAACATGGGGATGATGCTGGCGGTGGTGGGCACGGACGTGGGCGCCATCGCGGTATCAGGAGATGCGTTGAGCGTCGGCCAGATCGTCGCGTACATCGTGACGATTCTGGTAGGCGGCGGCGCCGCGTGGAAGGTGTTGCCGATTCTGCTGGCCAGGCTGTCCGTGACACTGGCCGGCGCGAAATCGGAGCAGGGTGCGATCGAGCGGCTGGAGAGGCAACTGGCGGCAGAGCGGCAGAACGCTGCGGCCGAATTGGCGGTGGCTCGCCAAGAGGCGGCCCAAGCGCGGCAGGACGCCAACACCGCCTACAAGGAACGCAATGACATCCTGCGCGAGCTGGGCGACGTGAAGGCGCAACTGGCCGGTTTGACCGAACGAGCCACGGCTCAGGCCCAGACCATCGAGCGGCAGAACCAACTGATCACGGAACTGACCGCACAGATCCAGAAACTGAACGAGGCTGTCCATGGCAAAAATTCTTGAATGGTGCGGGTGCCGACACCCGCGCGTGGTGCGCTGGCTACTCGGCGTATACGCGGCCGCGCTGGTGTTGGCGATTTTCGTGGCGGGCTATGCCATGGGGTCGTTGGTGGCGTGGAGCGATGCGGGGCAAGCGATCGCGCAGCAGCGCGAGGATTATCGCCGCTCGCTGGCCGCGCTGACCGACAAGACCGCCGGCGCCGCGGCCTCCGCAGCCAGCGCGGCCGGCCAGGTGCAGGAGATCGCTGGCCAGGTGCAGGAGGTCGCCGAGGGCGTGCAGCAAGCCGCCGCCACAGCCGAGCAGGCCGCTCGCACGGCGGGCAGTGCCGGCACGACGGCGCGTAATGCCGCCACGACTGCCCGGTCTGCTGCATCCACCGCCAAGAATGCCGCCAGCGCCGCTGGCACGGCAGCCCGGCGCGTCGACCAAGCCGTGACGCCGCCGGCACCAGCCGAGCAGCCCGACGCTCCGGCGTGGCTGGACACGCCATGATGGCCGCACTGGTGGGGTGGCGCGGGTATGCCGCAGCGGCTGCGATTGCTGCCCTCATCGCTGGAGCCGGCGCATGGACGGCGCAGCAATGGCGCTGGGACGCGCGTATGGCCCGCGTAGAGCGCGATCAGGCCGAGTACAGGGATCAGCAGGCCAAGGCCACAATTGCAGCCGTAGAGGCCGCCAGGGACGAGGAACAGCGGCGCACTGCCGCAGTGGAGAGAGAACGCAATGACGCCCAACAACGCGCGGCCGCTGCGGCTGCTGATGCTGATGCCGCTACTGTTGCTAGCCGCCGGCTGCGGCAGCGAATCGACGCGCTGGTTGCCGACGCAGTCGCCCGCAATTCCGCCGTTGCCGACGGAGGCCCGTCAGCCGGAGCCCCCATCGATATGCTCGCCCACGTGCTCGGCCAGGCTATCGATACTGCTGGAGAACTGGCTGAATATGCCGACCGGGCGCGCAACGCCGGATTGACATGCGAGCGGGCGTACGATGCGGTGCGAGCCGCAACGCCCTGACGACTATGACGCCTGGCAGGCCTGGGTGCAGGACCAGGTGCTGGTGCTCTGGGGAGTGTGTGCGGCCAGGCACCGGGAGACCGTCGCGGCGTGGCCGAAATAGGCGTGTGTCAATTTCGATCCTGACTCGCCGGAACCAGGGAGCCGTTCATACGGGCGATCTCGATCATCAGCAGTTTCCAGGCCATGGGAGGGATGGCGCGAGTTCCGCCCTCCCAGTGTTGGACGGTGCGCAGTGGGCTGCACACCAGGTCCCCAGCCTGTGTCTGTGTCAGACCAGCGGCGAGGCGCAGGCCGATCCATTCATCGGGCGTGGGCCGATACCACGCGCCGACGTTGCTACGGTTGGGGTGGTTAGGCACGAGGGGGGTTCCATGGCCAATTCATCGTCATCGGGTTCAGCGGCTCGGCTGGAATTTGCCCACTGGTCGGGGTGAACTCGGCCGGCTCCGAATAGCCCGCCTGGGCCATAGGCGATCCCCGCTGTCCGCGGTAGAACGTATCTGCCAAATCAAACCCGTAACTGCGCCCTGGGTACTGCTGCCCTCTATCCAGGGAGCGGCCGGCCACCATGTCGTAAACGCGCAGCGGGCTGAGTTTCTTTACGCCGTACTCTTTTGCCGCTTTTACTGCGCCCAGCGCGGCATCGAAATAGTCCGCCCAATCGTGGGCCTGCGCGATGCGCAGGAACCGAGCGGCATTTGCATCGCCGCGCCTGTTGGGCTCGCGATACACGGATACGCTGGCCAGCGCCTCAATGAGACCTGGGTTTGGATCTGGCGGATAGTCAGCAGTCGACTCCGGATCGTGTTCCGGCAGTTTTCCCGGGATCATCCCGAGGGGTTGCGCCCTCGCAATGATCCCCCAGAACACGGCGCTGGGGTTTACCCCGAATTCGTCCAGCAGCGGGTATCGACCATGTGCGACGAGCCGAACCGCATCCTGGAGGTTTTTGGCTCGGTCGATGGCGCGGTAACCCTGAGGGCTCGACCGAGACAGTTCAATCGCGCGCTTGGCCGCCGCATAGCGGCCAGGGATCATTTGGTAGGCCATTTAGCTCAACCGAACGTCGCGGTGTTCGATGATCTGTTCCAGCGTCACGCCGTTGCCGTTGTGATTGCGGGCGCCCTCGAAATCGGCAGTGTGAAACAACACGTCGCCCTGGGCGTCCAGAACGTCAGCGCCGCGGCCATGCGACAGATCGGCCTGCTCGACCAGGGTTTTGCGCAGGGCGGAAAACGTGCCAGCTTCGATGGGCATGCCAGCGTACGTTTTCGTGGTGGCGTTCACGTCGATTTTGCGGATATGGTAGGTCATTGCAATCTCCAGCCCCTGATAACCCGAGGCGCGGCGCATGGTGTCGATCACCATGGATGAATAATACGCCCATTGGTCGTATTGCGCAATAGTAGGAGAAACCCTACTCAGCGTCGCCTCTCGGCGGCTCCGGAGCGCTGAACTCAGGTGCGAACCAGCCGCGCGCGTGGCGTTCGTCCCGATAAACCACCTCGTCATCAGCGCCGATTTCGCGCTCCCAGAACGCACAGCCGCGGTCCATGCCGTGGATAGTGGTAGGCCCATGTTTCCCGCGGCAGGTGATGTGCCTCCCTCCATGCGAGAACTCGCCCAGCCAACCGCTGCACGTCCAGCAGCCGCCGCCTGGATGGCGGGACATCATGGCCTGGTGATTGACCTGGCCGTGATCTGGAGGGGTGGGTTTGCGGGGCATAGCTGGATACCTGTATGGATATCCAGTATAAACAGGAGATGCTTCGCCGGAAATGTCCCTATTTGCTCGGCTCGGCCACCAGCAACTCGGCAGGATACGGCTGGAGGAAATCGCGCGCCTCGTCCGGGCCGGCTGCCAGCCAGTCGCCGTAGGCTCCCTCGGGCAGGATCACGACCGACCGTCTC
Source organism: Bordetella ansorpii (assembly GCF_900078315.1). GTDB lineage: Bacteria > Pseudomonadota > Gammaproteobacteria > Burkholderiales > Burkholderiaceae_B > Bordetella > Bordetella ansorpii. The sequence continues at coordinate 866,711 of NZ_FKBS01000029.1, read as the reverse complement.
TCGTCGGTGGGCCGGTGGTAATGCCGCCACAGCGGATGGGCGTCTGCGTTGATCGTCAGCATCGTGTACGACTCGCGCCACTGCCCGGCCGCGTCGCGGTATCGATCCCAGATGCCGGCAATGCCCAGGGGCTCGCCGTCGCCCCGTGTGAACCTGGTGGGCACGGCTTTTCCGCTGCGCCAGTCCGGCTCGAAAACGGCATCGGCGGGGATGATGCAGAACTGGCCGTTCTGCCAGGCGTGCTTGAACGTGAACGACCTGGCCACCGTCTCGCTGCGCGCATTGAACGTCGACAACTTCTCGGCCTTGGCCAGACCCTCGGCCCGTGTCTGCGCCGAGATTAGGCCCCAGCGCGCCGGCACGAGCTCACGCGCGGGCACCGCGTCGTCGCCCGAATCCCATTCGCGCGGTCGGCGGACGAACTCGCCCATATACCTGGGCCAGAGATCCCACGGCGGCGGGGGCAGGTTGGCCACGCCGAATTTCTTCTCCAGCTTCGCTCGGTCTTTGACGGCTTGATAGTGTGAACACACGTGATGATCTCCACTGATGCTGGGATGTAACTCAGTCTAGCAGCGGCGTCTGACGGTGGTTGTGTTGGGGGACTTTTGGGGGACCTGGGTATCCAGATCGGTGCAAAACAGTGCAGAAAGGGGGAGTTAAGCAGATCCGCAATGTTAATTAAATCAACTGGTTAGCGCCGACCTCAAGGCTACGAACCAAGGGGTCAGGAGTTCGAATCTCTTCGGGCGCGCCAGTTTCAAAGTAAAAGGGTCTCCAAATCTGGAGGCCCTTTTCTTTTTCGGCTTGTCTTTGTGCCCGCTGCTATTGCGGCGTCGTCGGGCAGCTCAGGTCGCCTTCCTCGCACTGCATATAGCTTTCCAGCGTTTCCACGCGGCGGCGCGTCTGCTGTTCCAGGCATTGCGCCGTCACCAGCGGTTGCGCGGTGCCGCCCGTGGTGCCCGCGCTGACGAAGGCGCATTCGGCGTCGCGAAAGCCGATCCACGCGCGCTGCGCCCGGCGCAGGTTCTCGGCGCGGGCCGGGTCCTTCTTCAGCCGTCCCATCAGCTTGTCGTAGGCCGTATTCAGTTCCGCATCGGTGGCCTTGTAGGCCTCTTGCGAGCACTGATTCATCTCGGCCTGGGTCGTGGCGTTGTCGCACGGCATGGCCGTGGCAGCCCGCGCGCTGCCCATGACGGCGCCCGCGGCAAGGCCGATAGCGAAGGACAGGGCCAGGGTCAGACTCAAATTACGCTCGCGCATGCCGGGCTCGCTTTCGATGGAAGACGTGGGCTGCGCCACGGAAAGCCTGGCCTTCCGGCGTGCAGCAGTCGATCCATTCTATGGGCGGTGATGCGCCGGAGAGGGCAAGCGGACCTTTCCCTTTGTTTCAGCGCGATGCTGGGGATGCCGCGCGCTCAACGCGCGCCGGCGCCCTGGAATCCCTGCGCCGTCAACGTCATCGCCGACAGATCCACGCCCATGCGCCGGGCGCCCGTGGCGGCGGCCTGGCCAACGGCCTTCAGTTGCGCGGGATCATTCTTGGCGTGTTCCATGGCGATGTCGATCAGCAGCGTGTGGACGGTCAGGGCCTCGGCCATTTCCTGCTTCAACGCGGCGCTGGCGCCGGTCAGCTTGGGGGTGTTCAGCATGGCTTCGGCGGCCTGTTGCTTGACCGCCGTGTAGACGCTGGCGGAGCGGGTGCCCGTGTTGCCGTGCGCGGCGTCCCAGGCGCTGATCCACCACATGGCATAGGTGTCCGCGACGCTGTCGGGATTCAGGTTTCTCTGCCGCATGGCGGTGGCCAGTTGCGGAAATATCCGTGGCGCCTGGGCCGCCAGTTCCTTGACGGCGGGATCGCCGTTCGAGCTTGCCACGAAGCGAGCCAGGTTCTGCTTGCGCCGGGCGGCCGAAGGGGTGAACGTCAGTGTGGCGGAATGCGCCTGCGTCCGCGCCGGGGGTGAGGCATTGCCGGTGCGCGAGCGGTTCCGATCCTGGCTGATGCCGGTGCACTTGCCGCCGGGGCAGGGATTCATCACCACGGGCAGTGTGATGCCCGATACCGCCATGGGATTGATGTATTGAGCGGGAGCGGGGCTGCTGGCCAGCAGCAGGGCTCCCGATGCCGCAAGCAGTGTGCGGCGCACGGCGGCGTACAGGGCTCCGAGCGTCTGCATGATGTCTTGCTCTTGATGGAGGCGATGTGCGTTGCGGGGTGGGAGGCGAGCCTGCGCGTCAGCGCCGGGCGGGCCCCGTGCAAGCGTCGTCAGGGGCGCCGTTGATGCGATCGCCGGAAGCGTCAGCCGCCGATGACCTTGCGTCCGATTGCCTTCACCAGTGTTTCCGCGTGCGCGCGCGCCATCAACGCAGGCCGCGCGCGCTCAACGCCATCTGGCGAATGTCGAATCCGAACGTATTCTTCGCGCCCGACACGGCCGCGTTCTGCACGGCGGCCATCAGACTGGGTTGCGCTTTCGCCGCATCCACATATTGCGAAATCATGATGGCCTGGATGATCATGGCTTCCGACAGTTCCTGCTTCTGCGCATCGCTCGCTTTGCGGAAGGCGGGCGTGGCCGCGATGGCGGATGCCACCTGGTCGCGCACCGCGCGCATCGAGGCGCGGTCCGGGTCTTCCGAGCGGCCCCGGGAAGCCAGCCATGCCGACATCAGGTACACGGACGTGGCATCGGCCACATTGGTGGCGGTCAGGCCGTAGGTCTGCATCCACTGGTCGGCCTTGCCCATCAGGTCTTCGGTCTTGAATACGTGTTCCAACTGGGCCGCGCCTTGCGGATCGACGGCGCGGGAGCGCTCGACGAAGCGCGCGTAGTTGGCGCGGCGCACGGCGGCGGAAGGACGATACGTGAACAGGGGATCGCTGCTGTTGACCGAGCCACGGCCGGGCGCCTGCATGGCGGACGACAGCGAGCGGGTATTCAGCCCTGCCTGGGACTTGCCGCGTTCCGCCGCCTTGGCGCGGCGCTCCAGGTCGTATTGCACGGCCGCGTTCGCGGTCCATCCCACCATCAGGCCGGGATCGAGCGCGGGGCCGATATCCTGTGCCCGGGCCGCCAGCGGCGCGGTCATCAACAGGGCGGCCAGGCTCCAGACTTGCCAATGACGGGCGGTCATGAGGACGCATCTCCTGAGTCGGATCGGGCGGCCCTGCATGACGAAGCGGCGGCCGCGGAAGCACCTTGGCGATTCGCTGCCGATCATACCCAAGCAGTTTGGCGATCCGGCGTCGTGCCGGATTTTGTTGCATTTTTCTTAGGCCGGCGTGCTGTTTCAGGCAGTCGCCCTGCCGTGAACGTGCACCGCGTGCAGGCTGCTATGTCCTGGGCGCCAGGATCTTGATGATGGCCTCGGCCGATGCGCAGGGCTTGCCGTCCACGCTCAGTTCGCCCGTCACGAACATCAGGCTGCTGGCGCGATGCTTGACGCGGCCCTGCACCACCATCAGCGATCCTTCGCGCACCGGCGCGAAGAACTGCGTGTCCAGTTGCACCGACACGCAGGGCACGCGGCCGGCCTGGTCCCAGGCCATGGCGCTGAGCGACTGGTCGAGCAGGGTGGCGATCATGCCGCCGTGCACGATGCCGGCCAGGTTCAGATGGCGGGCGTCGGCGCGCATCGCGTACAGGCGTCCGGCGTCCGTCATGCGCGTGTACAGCGGGCCGACGTGGCCCGTGAAACCGCCCAGGTCGTGGCGGGTCCAGTCCTGCAGGTCGTGATCGGATGAGGTCATGTGTGGGGTTCCGTGTTGAACTCAGCGCAGCAGTTGCCGCGCGACGTCGGTGGCGGCGGCCTGCATGTCGGCGATCAGCGCATCGGCCTGCGCGCCGTCCATGGTGTGGCTGACGCCCGCGCAGACGATGGTGTGGGTCAGCCGGCCCGACAGATCCAGGATGGGCACGGCCACGATGGTGACGCCGCCGATGTAGTCGCCGCGGTCCTCGCTGTAGCCCTGGCGGCGCACGGTATCCAGCTCTTTGCGCCAGCTGTCGATGTCCACGGGATGCTGCCAGCGCAGTTGCCGGAAGCGCTGCGCGATGGCTTCCCAGGGCTCCGCGCTGTAGGCCGCCACCAGCCGGCCGGTGGCGCTGATGAGCCCCGGAAAGCGGCTGCCGACATCCACGTGCAGGCTGAAGGGCAGCGGCGAGCGCGCCAGCGCCAGCACCACCATGTGGTCGAGATTGGGCGTTTCGACGCCGATCGACGTGACCTGCCAGGTGCGGCTGAGCTGGTCCAGGGCAGGCTGCACCACGGTGCGGAACGAGCTGTGCTCGAGCATGCCGCGCGCCAGCGCCAGCATGCCGGGGCCGGGCCTGTAGCGTTTGGCCGAATCGACGTTGACCACGTCCTCGGAAACCAGTGCGCGCAGGATGTGCAGCGCGGTGCTGGGCACGATCTCCAGCGCCTGCGCGATCTGCTTGGCGCTGAGCGGTTCGCCCGACTGGGCCAGCAGACGCAGGATGGCAATGGCGCGCGTGACGGCCGGCACCGGACGGATGCGGGTGCCGCGGGCGGCGCGAGGGGCGGGGGCGTCGGGAGGGGAGTCGGTCATCGGAATCTTGTTATCGGGTCTGCGTCTCGAGTGCTTCGTGGCGCGGTAAGCGCTCGTTCGCCACTTTGCCAGATAAATGGGCTGTCTAATAATTGTACATAGACAATTTAATATTCTATTTGACAATTATAAGCGCGGCGCGCAAAGTGCTTGCCATGCCCAGCCGTTAACGCCCGCCCCGCGGGCCCTGCGAGGAAGCCGCTGTAATGAGCAAGCTGACGGACTACACGACGTACGCGGATGCACAGGCCCATTGGTCACGCGATGGCCTTTGGGACTTGTTCGATGGCAACCGCGAACGCCTGAACATCGCGCACGAATGCATCGACCGGCATGCCGGGGCGGATCATCCCGCCATCGTGCTGGTGCGCGCCGATGGCAATGACGTCACGTTGTCGTATGGCGGTCTCGCCGCCGATTCGTCGCGTTTCGCGCACTATCTGCAGGCCCGGGGCGTGCAGGCCGGTGACCGGGTCGCGATCATGCTCGAGCCGTCGCGGGCCTTCTACGTGGCGCTGTTCGGCACCATCAAGCGCGGCGCCATCGCCGTGCCGATGTTCACGTTGTTCGGCCCGGATGGCGTGCGGCTGCGCGTGCAGGACTGCACGCCGCGGCTGATGGTGACGCAGGCCGACAAGGCGGCCGTGTGCGCCGGCATCGCCGGGCTGGAAACGGTGGTGGCCGATGCGGCGTTCGACGCCGAACTGGCGAGCCATCCCGATACCTACGCCACCGATACCCGCGCCGACGACCTGGCGGTCTTCCAGTACACGTCCGGCACCACGCGCGAGCTGCCCGAGGCGGTGCGGCACACGCACCGCGCCCTGGTCACGCTGATGGGCGCCGCGCTGTACGGCACGGGCTTGCGGCCGGGCGACCGCTTCATCTGCCCGTCATCGCCGGCCTGGGGCCACGGCTTGTGGCACGGCACGCTGGCGCCGCTGGCGCTGGGGCTGACGGTGGGCGCGTACTCCGGCAAGTTCGATGCGGCCCGCCTGCTGCAGGCGCTGGAGCAGCACCGCTTCACCAACATCTCGGCCGCCGCCACGCACTACCGCATGATGCGCAACAGCGGCCAGGCGGACCGGCATCGCTATTTCCTGGACAAGGTCTCGTTCACGGGTGAACCGATGGACGGCGTGACCGAGGAATTCGTCGAAGCCACCTTCGGGCATCGGCCGCGCAGCATGTACGGCACGACCGAGATCGGCGTGATCCTGGCCAGCTATCCCGGCGCGGCGGATTTTCCGGTGCGGCGCGGCTCGCTGGGCAAGCCCGTGCCGGGTTGCAAGGTGATGGTGCGCGATGCCGCGGGCCAGGCCGCGCCCATCGGGCAGATCGGCGACCTGATGGTGTGGCGCCACGACGAATGGCTGCCCACCAAGGACCTGGCCCGTGTGGACGAGGACGGCTACTACTACCACGCGGGCCGCGCCGACGACGTGATCATCTCGGCCGGCTGGACCATGAGCGCGGTGGAAATCGAGGACGCCATCCTGAAGCACCGCGACGTGCGCGAAGCCGCCGCCATCGGCGTGCCCGATGCCTTGCGCGGCCAGGTGGTGAAAGCCTTCGTGGTGTCGCCCCGCCAGCCCGACGAGGCCTTCGTGCAGGAGATCCAGGATCTGGTGCGCTCGCAACTGAGCCAGCACGAGTATCCGCGCCATGTGGCCTTCGTCGAGGAACTGCCCAAGACGCCCGCCGGCAAGGTGCACCGCAAGAAGCTGCGCGAAAGCGAGGCCGCGACGGCAAGCGCGGTCAGCGCAACCGCAAGCGCCTGAACCCCGCGTCGCCGACCAGAACAACCGAGGAGACAACCGCAATGTCGATCAGCACCGAAGAACGCAGTTTTCCCAAGATCACCGAACGCGACCTGGACGATCTGCGCCGCCGCATCGGCGTGAAGATCGGCGCCACGGCCGAGCCCTGGTGCTACGAGGCCACGCGCGACAACATCCGCCACTACGCCCACGGCATCGGCGACGACAATCCGCTGTGGTGCGATCCGGCCTATGCCGCGCGCACCGCGCATGGCGGCATCGTGGCGCTGCCCAGCTTCCTGTTCTCCACCAGCCGCATCGTGTCGGGCTACGTGGGCGGGCTGCCCGGCGTGCACGCCATGTGGTCGGGCGCTGACTGGACGTGGCACAAGCAGGTGCGGCGCAACGACGAGATTTCCACCGAGGCCGTGCTGAAAGACCTGGTCGAGCACGAGACCCGCTTCGCCGGCCGCGCCATCCAGCAGATCTATCACGTCGACTTCTACAACCAGGAGGGCGACAAGGTGGCCGAGGCCGACAGCTGGTGCTTCCGCACCGAGCGCGACCATGCCCGCGAGAAAGGCACCAAGTACCGCGAAGTGCGCGAACGCGCGCCGCGCCGCTACAACGACGCCGAGCTGGCCGAGGCCTACAAGCTGTACGCGCAGGAAGAAGTGCGCGGCGCGGAAAAGCGCTACTGGGAAGACGTGCAAGAGGGCGAGGAACTGCCCGTGATGTTCAAGGGGCCGATGACGGTCACGGGCTTCATCGCCTACGCACAGGGGTGGGGCGGCCTGTACATCCGTGCCAACAAGCTGGCGTGGCGCCTGATCGACGCGCATCCGGGCGTGGGCATCAAGAACCGCTTCGGCATTCCCGACGTGCCCGAACGCGTGCACTGGGAAGAGGACTTCGCCCTGGAGGTCGGCGCGCCCGGCGCCTACGACTACGGTCCCGAGCGCAACTCGTGGCTGACGCACCACCTCACCAACTGGATGGGCGACGACGGCATGTTGCGCAAGTCCCTGTGCAAGGTGCGCCGCCACAACCCCGAAGGGGATATGCTCTTCATCCACGGCAAGGTGGTGCGCAAGTATGTGGAGGACGGCCGGCATCTGGTCGAGATCGATCAGCGAGCCGAGAACCAGGACGGCGAACTGTCGGCGCTGGGCACCGGCGTGGTCGAACTTCCCTCGCGGGGCTGATTCCGCATCACTGACGCGCCGCTTTTGCGGCGGCGCAACGCAGGAGACGGCATGAGCAGCAATCCCTCGGGGAAGGCGCAGCACGCACCCGCGCATGGCGCGCTGGCGGGCGTGCGGGTGGTGGATCTGTCGCGCGTGCTGGCCGGGCCGCTGTGCACGCAGATCCTGGCCGATCACGGCGCGGAGGTCATCAAGATCGAGCCGCCCTCGGGCGACGACACGCGCCGCCTGGGACCGCCTTTCGCGCCGGGCGGCGATGCGGCCTATTTCCAGGCCTTGAACCGCGGCAAGCGTTCGATCGGGCTGGACCTGGGCCGGCCAGAAGAGCGCGAGGTGTTGCTGCGCCTGCTGGAAGACGCCGACGTGCTGGTCGAGAACTTCCTGCCCGGCACGATGGAGCGCTGGGGGCTGGGCTACGAGCAGCATCTGGCGGCGCGCCTGCCCAGGCTGGTGTATTGCAGCATCACGGGCTTCGGCGCCGATGGCCCGCTGGGCAAGCTGCCCGGCTATGACGCGGTGCTGCAGGCCATGTGCGGGTTGATGAGCGTGAACGGCTCGACGCAATCCGGGCCCATGCGCCTGGGCGTGCCGGTGGTGGACCACTTGACGGGCTACACCGCGCTGGTCGGCATCCTGATGGCGTTGCTGGCGCGCCAGCGCACCGGCACGGGCCAACGGGTGGAGGCCACGCTGTTCGACACCGCGCTCAGCCTGCTGGTGCCGCATGCGTCCAACTGGTTCCATTCGGGCAAGGCGCCCGTGCTGACGGGCAGCGCCCATCCCAATATCGCGCCCTATGACCAGTTCGAGGCCAGCGATGGGCCACTGTTCCTGGGCATCCTGAACAACGCGCAGTTCATGCGCTTCTGCCGCGTGGTGGGACGCGAGACGTTGGCCGGGGATGCGCGTTTCGCGTCCAACGCATTGCGGGTGCAGCACGCGGGCGAGCTGCGGGTCGAGATCGAGGCCGCCTTGCGTGAGTTCAAGCGAGACCATCTGTGCGCCGAGCTGATGGCGGCAGGCATCGCGGCGGGCCCGGTCAATACGGTGCCGCAGGCGCTGGAGCAAGCCCACGCCGGGTATCGCGGCATGACGGTGCAAGACGGCGATTACCGGGGGCTGGGCGTGCCCATCCGCCTGTCGGCGACCCCGGGACAACCAGGCGCCGCGCCGCCGGCCTTGTCCGGGAACGAAGAAGCGATCCGCGAGGCGGGCTGGTTGCGGCCGGCACACGCGCGAGGCAACAGGCAGTAGCGGGAAACGGCATCGCGGCGAGGAGGCCGGGATGCCGTGATCCGGATCGCGCGGTACGGCGATCGAAGCGGGTGTGATTCCCGCATGGCGATCACGCACGGCGGACGGTCATCCGCCACGCCGTGCGGCAGCAAGGCAGAACTGCCCCAAACGCAGTCATTACGATAATCAGGAGACATCCACCATGAAACGCATCATGCTGTCGGCCGCCCTGTCGTTGGCGGTGCTGGCCGGCGTGGCGCCGCCCTGCGCGCGCGCTGCCGCCTATCCCGAGAAACCCGTGCGCATCGTCGTGGCCTACCAGGCCGGACAGGGCACCGACGTGGCCACGCGCTACATGGCCGAGAAGCTGTCGGCCAAGCTGGGCCAGCCCTTCATCGTCGAGAACCGTGGCGGGGCGGGCGGCAACATCGGCACCGACATCGTGGCCCGTTCCGAGCCCGACGGCTACACGCTGACGATGGGCACCAACGCCACGCACGCGCTGAACGAATTCCTTTATCCACAGCTGACGTTCGACGCGAAGAAGGATTTCGCGCCGATCGCGCTGGTGGCGACGTTCCCGATGGCGCTGCTGGTGCCGGCGGATTCGAAGATCAAGTCGATCGGCGATCTGCTGGAGGCGGCCAAGCGCGGCAAGGGGGCGGCCGACGTCGGCATGCCCAGCACCACCGCGCAACTGGTGCTGGAGCTGATGAAGGAGCAGAGCAAGGCGCCGCTGTTCGGCGTGCCGTACAAGGGCTCGCCCACGGCGATCAACGATGTGATGGGCGGGCAGATTCCGGTGCTGATCGACACGGTGGCCGTGGCGCGCGCGCAGACGGCGGGCGGCAAGCTGCGCGCGCTGGCGGTGACCAGCGAAAAACCCAGCGATCTGCTGCCTGGCGTGCCCAGCGTGTCGCAGCAGGGCGTGCCGGACTTCGAGGTGATCGCCTGGAACGCGCTGTTCGCGCCCAAGGGCACGCCAAAGGCGGTGGTGGACACGTTGAACCAGGCCGTCAACCAGATACTGCAGGAGCCCGAGACGCGGGCGCGGCTGCTGCAGTTGGGGTATGAGCCTGCGGGCGGCAGCCCGAAGGACCTGGCGGATTTCGCGGATCAGGAGCGCGCGAAGTGGGGGCCGATCATCAGGAAGGCCGGGATACGGGCGGGATGATGCGGGCGATCAGGCGGGCGTGACGCTCAGTCGCAACCCCACGGCGTGCAGCACTTTGTTGATGGTGGCCAAGGTGGGGTTGCCTTGTTCGGAAAGCGCACGAAAGAGGGTCTTCTCGCCCAGGCCCGCTTCGCGGGCGATGTCGGCCATGCCGTGGGCCCGGGCGATCTGGCGCAGCGCGACCAGCAGGGCCGCGGGATCGTTCAACTCCATAGCGGCATCGAGATACGCCGCCGCCTCGACGGGATCCTGCAGCGCCTGGACGGCGGATGATTCGTAGTCCTTGTCGCGGGAGATCATGGGTTGCCTCGGTGTTTCCAGTCTTGAAGATAATTCAGGGCGTGTTCTATCGAAGCACGTTGATCGGATTTATCGCTGCCACATAGCAGTAGAACGATGACAGGCCCCTGGCGGCTGAAGTAAGCGCGATATCCCGGTTTATGGTCGATACGCAATTCCTGCAAGCCTTCGCGCAACGGCTTGCAATCGCCTGGGTTGCCCGTTTGCAGCCGGGCGAGTCTTGCCCGGATGCGCGCTCGGGCCTGTACATCGCGCAGCGACACCAGCCATTTTTCCAGAGGGCATTCGCCCGTTGCCGTTTGGTAGAGTCTGAGTGCAAACACGATGGTATCTTTAAAAGTACTGTTTGGCTATGGATGCTGAAGCCGTTGCGCTCAAACATCGCTGTTGCCCTCCGAGCCCGGATTCAATCAGTTTTGGCGGGTTCACGAGAGCGCATGCGTGTCGAAATGCTCACTTCAGCGGCCATGAAACCCCGGCCCAACCCCGCCTCGGTATACTTCCGCGAGGCCTCAAAGGCCGCAAAGATGAACGCGCCTCGGGGGAAAAACATGAGCGGCCGTATTCGCAGTCTTCGTCTTTTCGCAGCAGCCGGCCTTCTGGGCCTGTCCACGTTCGCCGCGTCCGCCTGGGCGCAGAGCACGATCAAGATCGGCGAGATCAACAGCTACAAGGCGCAGCCCGCCTTCCTCGAACCCTATAAAAAGGGCATGCAGCTGGCGCTGGACGAGGTCAACGCGGCGGGCGGCGTCAATGGCAAGAAGCTGGAACTGATCATCCGCGACGACAACGCCAACCCGGGCGAGGCCGTGCGCGCCGCCGAGGAGTTGGTGTCGCGCGAGCGCGTGGACGTGCTGACGGGGTCGTTCCTGTCGCACATCGGCCTGGCGCTGACCGATTACGCCCGCCAGAAAAAGATCTTCTTCCTGGCCAGCGAGCCCCTGACCGACAAGATCACCTGGGAAAACGGCAACCGCTATACGTACCGCCTGCGTACCTCCACTTACGTGCAGGCCGCCATGCTGGTGCCCGAGGCCGTCAAGCTGAACAAGAAGCGCTGGGCCCTGGTCTATCCCAACTACGAGTACGGCCAGTCGGCCGTGGCCACCTTCAAGGCGCTGATGAAGGCCGCGCAGCCCGACATCGAGTTCGTGGCCGAGCAGGCGCCGCCGCTGGGCAAGGTCGATGCCGGCAGCGTGGTGCAGGCCCTGGCCGATGCCAGGCCCGACGCCATCTTCAACGTGCTGTTCGCCGCCGACCTGGCCAAGCTGGTGCGCGAAGGCGAGACGCGCGGCCTGTTCAAGGACCGCCCGGTGGTCAGCGTGCTGAGCGGCGAGCCCGAATACCTGGATCCGCTGCGCGACGAAACGCCCGAGGGCTGGATCGTCACCGGCTATCCCTGGCAGTTCATCGACACGCCCGAGCACCAGGCCTTCCTGAAAGCCTACCAGGACAAGTTCAAGGACTATCCGCGCCTGGGATCGGTGGTGGGCTACAGCGCCATCAAGTCGCTGGCCGAGGGCATGAAGCGCGCGGGCTCCGCCGACACCGAAGCCCTGATCAAGGCCTTCGCCGGCCTGAAGCTGACCATTCCGTTCGGCCCCATCGAATACCGCGCGCTGGATCACCAGTCCACCATGGGCGCCTATGTGGGCAAGCTGGGCAAGCGCGACGGCAAGGGCATCATGGTCGATTTCCGCTACGTGGATGGCGGCTCGGTGATGCCGCCGGACGACGAGGTCCGCAAGCTGCGCAAGGGCGACTGAAGCCCGCCCGCATCCGCTAGATGGATTTCACCGGTTTCCTCGCGCAACTGCTCAATGGATTGGCCGAGGCCTCGTCGCTGTTCCTGGTGGCGGCGGGACTGTCGCTGATCTTCGGCGTCACCCGCATCGTCAACTTCGCGCACGGTTCGCTGTACATGCTGGGCGTGTACCTGGCGTACTCGGTGGTCGAGCGCGTCGGCGGCACCGCCCTGGGTTTCTGGTTCGGGTTGCTGGCGGCGGCGTTGCTGGTGGGCGTGATCGGCGCAGTGATCGAGATCGTGCTGCTGCGGCGCATCTATCGCGCGCCGGAGTTGTTCCAACTGCTGGCCACCTTCGCGCTGGTGCTGGTGATCAACGACGCCGCCCTGTGGGTGTGGGGCGCCGAAGACCTGCTGGGCCGCCGTGCCCCGGGACTGACCGGCGCCGTCGATCTGCTGGGCCGGCAGTATCCCGTCTACAACCTGGCCCTGATCGCCATCGGCCCCACTGTGCTGGCTTTGCTGTGGCTGTTGCTGACGCGCACGCGCTGGGGCGTGCTGGTGCGAGCCGCCACGCAGGACCGCGAAATGCTGGGCGCGCTGGGCGTGAACCAGGCCTGGCTGTTCACGGGCGTGTTCGCGCTGGGCGCGATGCTGGCCGGGCTGGGCGGCGCGGTGCAACTGCCGCGCGAGCCGGCCAGCCTGGGGCTGGACCTGCGCGTCATCGGCGATGCCTTCGTGGTGGTCGTGGTGGGCGGCATGGGGTCTATCCCGGGCGCCTATGTGGCCGCGCTGGTCATCGCCGAGCTGAAGGCGCTGTGCGCCGGCCTGGGCACGGTCACGCTGCTGGGCATCGAGGTGTCGTTCTCCAAGCTGACGCTGGTGGTCGAGTTCCTGTTCATGGCGCTGGTGCTGGCGGTCAGGCCCTGGGGCCTGTTCGGCCGGCCGCAATCCATCAGCCGCGGTACGGCGCCCGCCGAGGCGCCGCTGCGCCCCGCCTCGCGCCGTGTGCGCCTGCTGGCCCTGCTGCTGCTGGCGTCGCTGATCGCGCTGCCCCTGCTGGACGCCTGGCTGCCGTATGCGCCGGTGCTGGCGCAGGACATCCTGATTGCGGCGCTGTTCGCGCTCAGCCTGCACTTCATCATGGGGCCGGGCGGCATGCATTCGTTCGGCCACGCGGCGTACTTCGGTCTGGGCGCTTACGGCGCTGCCTTGTTGCTGAAGGCCGCCGCGCTGCCGATGCCCGTCGCGTTGATCGCAGGCCCGTTGGCGGCAATGGCCGGCGCGGTGGTGTTCGGCTGGTTCTGCGTGCGCCTGTCGGGCGTCTATCTGGCGATGCTGACGCTGGCGTTCTCGCAGATCGTCTGGTCGGTCGTCTTCCAGTGGGATGGCTTTACAGGCGGCTCCAACGGCTTGATCGGCGTGTGGCCGGACGACTGGTTGTCGGGCCACGCGTATTACTACCTGGTGCTGGCGCTGGCCACGCTCTCGCTGCTGGCGTTGCGGCGCATCCTGTTCGCGCCTTTCGGCTACGCCTTGCGCGCCGGCCGCGATTCGCCCTTGCGCGCCGACGCCATCGGCATCGACGTCAAGCGCGTGCAATGGATGGCGTTCGTGCTGGCGGGCCTGTTCGCCGGGCTGGCCGGCGCGTTGTTCGCGTTTTCCAAGGGCAGTATCTCGCCCGATGCCATGGCGGTCGGCAAATCGGTCGACGGCCTGGTGATGGTGCTGCTGGGCGGCATTCAGACGCTGGCCGGGCCCGTGGTGGGCGCCGCGGCCTTCAACGTGCTGCAGGACTATGCGATGCGGCTGACGGAATACTGGCGCGCGCTGCTGGGCGGGGTGATCCTGCTGCTGGTGCTGGCCTTTCCACAAGGGATCGCCGGCGGGTTCCGGCAACTGGCGCAGCGTATGTCCATGCCGGGGGCTTCTCGATGAACCTGCTGCAAGTCCGTGACCTGGGCAAGTCGTTCGGCGGCGTGCAGGCCGTGGACGGCATCAGTTTCGACCTGGCCGCGGGCGAACTGCTCGCCCTGATCGGTCCCAACGGCGCCGGCAAGACCACCACCTTCAACATGGTGGGCGGCCAGATGGCGCCCAGCCGGGGTTCGGTGCTGTTGGACGGCAAAGAGCTGGCCGGCAAGCGTCCGCGCGACATCTGGCGGCTGGGCGTGGGCCGCACCTTCCAGATCGCGGCCACCTTCGCTTCGTTGACGGTGGCCGAGAACGTGCAGATGGCGCTGCTGTCGCACCAGCGCCGCATTTTTTCGCTGTGGTCGCCGGCGGGCGATACGCATCGTGGCCAGGCGCTCGATCTGCTGGAGCAGGTTGGCATGCGCGACCAGGCCGACCGGCCGTGCAGCGAACTGGCCTACGGCGACGTCAAGCGTGTCGAGCTGGCCGTGGGCCTGGCCAACGATCCGCGCCTGTTGCTGATGGACGAGCCCACCGCGGGCATGGCCACGCAGGAGCGCCGCGACTTGATGGCGCTGGCCAAGCGCCTGGTGATCGAGCGCCGCATGGCCGCGCTGTTCACCGAGCACAGCATGGACGTGGTGTTCGCCTATGCGGACCGTGTGATCGTGCTGGCGCGCGGCCGGCTGATCGCCGAAGGCACGCCGCAGGAGATCCGCCATCATCCTGCCGTGCGTGAAGTCTATTTCGGCTCGGGCAAGACCTTCGAGAAAACGGGAGACGTGGCATGAGCGCGCCAGGCAGCCCCACCGCCGGACCGTTGTTGCGCGTCGAAGGACTGAACGCCTGGTACGGCGCCGCGCATATCCTGTTCGGCATGGATTTCGAGGTGCGGCGCGGCGAGGTCGTTGCGCTGCTGGGCCGCAACGGCGCCGGCAAGTCGACCACGCTGAAAGCCGTGATGGGCATGCTGGCGCGCCGCGCCGGCCATGTCACGTTCATGGGCCGCGACATCTCTCGCCGGCAACCCTACGAGATCGCTCGCCTGGGCCTGGGCTTCGTCCCGGAAGACCGCCGCATCTTCACCGACCTGACCGTCACCGAAAACCTGGAGGTCGGCCGCCAGCCCGCGCGCCGCTGGCTCGACGGCAGCCCGGTGCCGACCTGGACGCCGGATCAGCTCTACCAACTGTTCCCCAACCTGGGCGCCATGCCCGATCGCCCCGGCGGGCAGATGAGCGGCGGCGAGCAGCAGATGCTGACTGTGGCGCGCACGCTGATGGGCAACCCGTATCTGCTGCTGTTGGACGAACCCTCGGAGGGCGTGGCCCCCTTGATCGTCGAGCAGATGGCCCAGATGATCCTGACCTTGAAGGCCCAGGGTGTCAGCATCCTGCTGTCCGAACAGAACCCGCATTTCGCTGGCTTGGTGGCCGATCGCGCCTACGTGCTGGAGAAGGGCCAGATCCGCCAGGAGGGGACGATGGCGGAAGTGTCGGGTGGTTTGGCGCTTTAAATCCGTCTCGATCCTGGGTCCTCAGCCGTCGGGGAAGAGACCGACGCAGGCGAGATCGTTGTAGCGCTTGTGCGGGTCCGCCACGAGGTCCGCGGCAGGCCGCGACGCGGCGTGATGCACGACCAGCGGCAGGTCTTCGTCGTAGAGATATTGGGTATCCAGGTCCTGGCAGCGGCGGCCAAAAGAAACCGGATTCGCCAAAAAAAGCGCCCCTGGAAGCAAGGGCGCGGTTCGGTGCATCAGGGCGGTTGGGCCTTACAGGGCCTCGAAGATCCCCGCAGCCCCCATCCCGGTCCCGATGCACATCGTCACCATGCCGTATTTGCCCTTGGTGCGCCGCAACCCATGCACCAGCGTGGCCGTACGAATCGCCCCTGTGGCCCCCAACGGGTGCCCCAACGCGATCGCCCCTCCCAGCGGATTCACCTTGTCGGGATCGAGCTGCACATCCCGGATCACCGCCAGCGACTGTGCGGCGAACGCCTCGTTCAACTCGATCCAGTCGATGTCCTGAAGCGCCAGGCCCGTCGTCGCCAGCACCTTCGGAATCGCCGCGGCAGGCCCGATGCCCATGATCTCCGGCGGCACGCCCGCCACCGCGAATCCGGCAAAGCGCGCCAGGGGTTGCAGGTTGAACTCGCGCAGGATGCGCTCGGACACCAGCACCACCGCACCCGCGCCATCCGACATCTGCGAACTGTTGCCCGCCGTGACGCTGCCGCGCGCGGCGAACACCGGGCGCAGCTTCGCCAACGCTTCCGGCGTGGTGTCGGCACGAGGGCCTTCGTCCCGGTCCGCCGTGCGTTCCACCCGCCTGGGCTCGCCCGACTTGCCGTCCGGCAGCCACGACACCACGGTGTAGGGCGTGGTCTCGGCCTGGAAGTGGCCGGCCTCGATGGCGGCGATGGCCTTGCGGTGCGAGGCGAGGGCGAAAGCGTCCTGGTCTTCGCGCGACACCTTCCAGCGCTCGGCCACCTTCTCGCCGGTCAGGCCCATGCCGTAGGCCATGCCCAGGTTTTCGTCGTGTTCGAAGATGGCGGGGTTCATGGCCACCTTGTTGCCCATGATCTGCGGCATGGCGCTCATGGACTCGGTGCCCGCGCCGATCATGATGTCGGCTTCGCCCAGGCGGATGCGTGCGGCCGCGTCGGCCACGGCCTGCAGGCCCGAGGCGCAGAAGCGGTTGACGGTGACGCCCGCCACGCGGTCGGGCAGGCCGGCCAGCAGCAGCGCGATGCGCGCCACGTTCATACCTTGTTCGGCTTCGGGCATGGCGCAGCCGGCGACCACGTCGTCGATGCGCGCGCTATCGAGCGACGGCACCTGCGCCAGCGCGCCGCGCAGCGCTGCGGCCAGCATGTCGTCGGGGCGGGTGTGGAGGTACAGGCCGTTGCGCTTGCCCACCGGCAAGCGGGTGGCGGCCACGATATAGGCTTCCTGCATGGTCTTGGTCATGGTCGGTTTCCTGTTTTTACCGCCGGGCCGCCCCAAGGGAAAAAGCGCCCCCCTCGGGGGGGCAGCAAGCCGAAGGCGCGGCGTGGGGGCATTTTCATTGCCTTAGTTGCGAAGCGGTTTGCCGGTGTCCAGGGTATGGCGGATGCGCGCCTGCGTTTCGGGCGTGCGCAGCAGCGCCACGAACTCGCGGCGTTCCACCGCCAGCAGCCAGGTCTCGTCCACGCGGGTGCCGGCGTCGATCTCGCCGCCGCACAGGGCCACCGCGGCGCTGCGCGCGACGCGGTAGTCGTGCTCGCTGATCATGCCGCCGGCACGCATGTTGACCAGCACCATTTCCAGGTTGGCGATGCCGGTGCGGCCCGCCACCGGGATGCCACGCACGGGCAAGGGCGGCTTGTAGCCGGTGTCGGCCAGCGCGCGCGCCTCCTTCAGCGCGACCCACAGCAGTTCGCCGGGATGGAACACCACCGGATCGGTATCGGCCGCGTAGCCCATGTCGACGGCCTGCAGCGCGCTCTTGGCGACCTGCGCCGTGGCGATGTTCTGGAACACGGGTTGCAGGTATGGGAAGACCTCGTTGGGCGTGGCCGTGGCCGCGGCCAGGGCGGCCGCCCGCGCGGCCAGCGCCTTGCTGCCGCCGCCCGCCGGGATCAGGCCCACGCCGGCCTCGACCAGGCCCACGTAGCTCTCCAGCGCCATCACGCGCCGGGCCGCATGCAGCATGAATTCGCAGCCGCCGCCCAGCGCCATGCCCTGCACCGCCGCCACCACCGGCACCTGCGAGTAGCGCAGCGCCAGCGACGTGTTCTGGAAAGTCTCGACCGTGGCCTCCAGCATGTCGAACTGTCCCGCCTGGCAGGCCTGGTAGACCTGTTCGAGATTCGCGCCCAGCGCAAACGGCGCGTCGTGCCACAGCACCAGGGCATTGAAATCGGCCTCGGCGCGCGCGACGGATTCGCGGATGCCTTCGAGCACTTCATTGCCCAGCACGTGGTTGCGCGTGGTGATCGACAGGATCGCCACGCCGGCATCGACTTGGGGCAAATGCCACAGGCGCACGCCCGGGTTCTCCCACACGGTGACGCCGCGGTCGGGCGCGGCCTCGCCGGCCACGGTCTCGGGGAACAACTGGCGGCCATACACCGGCAGCGACGAACGCGGCTGCCATTTGCCGTCGGTGGCCCGGTACGAGCCCTCGGGCGCGTGCACGCCCTGGCGTTGCGGCTCCAGCACCCAGGCGGGCAGGGGAGCGTCGCTCATGGCGCGGCCTTGCTGCACGTCGTCGGCGATGGCGCTTGCGACGTCCTGCCAGCCCGCGGCCTGCCAGGTCTCGAAAGGACCCTGGCTCCAGCCGAAGCCCCAGCGCATGGCCAGGTCCAGGTCTCGCGCGTTGTCGGCGACGTCGGCCAGGTGCACGGCGCTGTAGTGGAACAGGTCGCGGAAAATACTCCAGAGGAACTGCGCCTGCGGGTGCTGCGAGGCGCGCAGCTCGGCCAGCCGCTTGGCCGGATTGCGGCCGTGCAGGATGGTGGCGACTTCATCGGCCACCTTGCCGCCGCTGGGACGATAGTCGCCCGTATTCAGGTCCAGCACCTGAATCTCTTTGCCCACCTTCTTGTAGACGCCCGCGCCGCGCTTCTGGCCCAGCGCGCCGGCGTCGATCAGGCGTTGCAGCCATTCCGGCGACTTGAAATGGCGATGCCAGGGATCGGCCGCCAGATGGTCGTGCATGGTGCCGATGACGTGCGCCAGCGTATCCAGGCCCACCACGTCGGCGGTGCGGTAGGTGGCGCTCTTGGGCCGGCCGATCAGCGGACCGGTCAGCGCATCCACCTCGTCGAAGCCCAGGTTCAGCCGTTGCGTGTGGTGCATGGCGGCCAGGATCGAGAACACGCCGATGCGGTTGGCCACGAAGTTCGGCGTGTCCAGCGCGCGCACCACGCCCTTGCCCAGGCGGGTGGTCAGCCAGGTTTCCAGGCCATCCAGCACCTGCGGCTGCGTGAACGAGGTGGCGATCAGTTCGACCAGCCGCATGTAGCGCGGCGGGTTGAAGAAGTGCACGCCGCAGAAACGCGGGCGCAGGGATTCGGGCAGGGCCTCGGCCAGCGACTGGATGGACAGTCCCGAGGTGTTGGACGCGATGGTGGCGCGCGCGTCGAGATGCGGCGCGATGCGCTCGTACAGCGCGGTCTTCCAGTCGAGCCGTTCCGCAATGGCCTCGATCACCAGGTCGCATTGGCCCAGTTTCGGCAGGTCGTCATCGTAGTTGGCGGGCGCGATCAGCGCCAGCCGGGCCAGGCCGGCCAGCGGCGCGGGTTCGAGCTTCTTCAGGCCCTCCAGGGCTTTGCGGGCGACGCCATTGCGGTCGCCCTCCTTGGCGGTCAGGTCGTACAGGGTGACGCGCACGCCCGCGTTGGCCAGGTGGGCGGCAATCTGCGCACCCATCACGCCAGCGCCCAGGACGGCGGCATGCTTGACGATGAACTTGCTCAAAACAACCTCCTCGTTGGTGGAGCGGTCCTGGTGAGGGATGCACCAGGACCGCCCGGGGCCGCGACGCGCAACCGCGCCGGACCTGTCAGAACCGTGCGGTGACCTGCACGCCCAGGATGTTTCCCTTGCTTTCGTAGCTGCCCGCCAGGCGGCCCCTGGACAGTTGGTTGCCCGATGTGGTGTCGATGTCGGAGTCGCGCAGGTACAGATAGGTGTAGCCTACATCGATGTCGATGTTCTTCGTGGCCCGGTATTGCACCCCGGTCGAGAACCACCAGCGGTCGGTGTCCGGCAGCGAGGCCAGGCGGTCTTCCGCCTTGTGCACCGGCGACTGGTCGAAGGCCACGCCGACCTTCCACTTCCATTGCTCGTTGATCTGGTAGTTGGCGCCCAGCGCGATGCGCCAGGTGTCACGGAAATTCAGCGGCAGCGAGTCGGAGGGGCCATTGCGGTTGGCGATGTCCAGCGACTGCAGGCTGCTCCAGCCCGTCCAGGAAATGTCGCCCAGCAGTTGCCAGCGTGGCGTGAGCTGGTGCGAGGCGCTCAGGATGAGCTGGTCGGGCAGCTTCACCGTGGTGCTGGCCGCGTAAGACGCGGTGGTGGTGGCGCCGCCGGGCAGGGCGATGTCGTTGACGTCGGTGTTGCCCTTCGCGTCCTGTTTCATGGTGGAGCGGTACGACACGCCGATGCGGGTGCTTTCCGTCGGCTGGAACATCACGCCGGCGTTCCAGCCCCAGGCGTCGCCATGCATCTTCAGGCGGGCGTCGCCGTTGGTGAAGATGCCCGCCGCGGGCACCAGCGGCACGACGGTTTTCTTCTGGTATTCGGCGTCGATGCGCTGCCAGTTGGCGCCGATGCCCAGCGACAACTGGTCGGACACCTTGTAGGCGATGGACGGATTGATGTTGTAGGTGGTGATCTCGAATTTGTTCGAGTGGTACTGGCCCGCCCAGCCGCTGTCGTACTCCGTCATCAGGCCGAACGGCGCGCCCATGCCGATGCCCAGCCACCACTTCGGCGCCACCTGGTACGACAGGTAGGCATTGGGCACCACGCCCAGGTGGCCCGCATCGCCGCTGTTGCCGCCGGTGGGAGCGGTGCCGCCCAGCACGGTGGGGTTGCGGCTGTTGCCGTTGTCCCGGAACTTGAACGACGGCCAGATGGCGTTGGCGCCCGCCGACACGTTGCCGCCGGGCAGATAGGTCATGCCGGCCGGGTTGAAGTAGATGGTGCTGGCGTTCTCGGGGTTGGCGGCCGAGCCCGCATAGGCGTTGCCCAGGCCGCTGGCGTTCTGTTCCAACAGTTGGAAACCGGCGGCATGGACGCCCACGCCGTAGGTGCCTGCGAGCAGGGCGGTGATGGCGTTGAGCGCCAGGAGGTGTTTGCGCATTCTCAGGTCTCCGATGGATATAGGTATTGTCGCCGGGCTGGTTTGCTTTTTTGGGTCGCCGCAACCGCCCGATCGTTGTTGTTCCTGCGTTTACTACTCGCCCGCCGGCCTGCCGGCGGGCGGGTTTATTCCGTGGTGGGCGCCGTTGGCTCCTGGGTGCGCGACCCATGCAGCGGACCGCCGGTGTAGGGGGCATAGCCGGTGCCGAAGATCACGCCGGCATCGGCCAGGTCCGCGTCCGCCACGACGCCCGCGGCGACCTGCTGCCGCGCGCGCGCGACAAGGGGTTCGACCAGGCGTTGCGCCAATCCTGGTGCGGCCCGGCCGGCTTCGCCGCGGGCGGGCTTGACGGCCTTGCCATCGCGCCACGTGTAGAAGCCCTTTCCCGTCTTGCTGCCCAGCTCGCCGCGCTCGACGTGCTGCAGCAGGCAGCGGGGCGGTTCGGCGCCATCCGCCAATTGGCGTCCGGCGGCCAGCGCGATGTCCAGCCCCACGGTGTCGGCGAGTTCGATGGGCCCCATCGGCATGCCGTATGCCGTCATCGCGGCATCGATGGCGGCGGGCGCCATGCCTTCGTCCACACAGCGCATGGCCTCCAGCATGTAGGGCGCCAGCACGGCATTGACCAGGAAGCCCGGCGCATCCTGCACCGGCAGCGGCAGCTTGCCGATGGCGCCGACGAAGGCGCAGGCGCGGGCCTGCGCGCCGCCGTCATCGGCCGGGCCGCGCACCACTTCGACCAGCGGCATGCGCGCCACGGGGTTGAAGAAGTGGATGCCGACCAGCCGTTGCGGTTGCGCCAGTTCCGCGCCCAGGTCGCGCAGCGACAGGCTTGACGTATTGGTGGCCAGCAGTGCGCCCGGCTTCAGGCGCGGCTCGATCTGGCGATACAGCGCGCGCTTGGCGTCGAGTTGTTCGACGATGGCCTCGATGACCACGTCGGCCCGCGCGACCCCGTGCCCTTCGGGATCCGGAATCAGGCGGTCGAAGGCGGCGCGCGCGGCGCGGCGGTCCTTCAGCTTGCGGGAATAGAGCTTGCCCGCGCGTCCCAGCGCAGGCGCGATGCGCGAGAGGTCCTGGTCCTGCAGCGTGACGGTCAGGCCGCGCAGCGCGCACCATGCCGCGATGTCGCCGCCCATGGTGCCCGCGCCCACCACGTGCACGTGCGCCACGGCCGGCGTGCCATCCGTCTTGCCGTAGGCCTTCAGGCGCTCTTGCAGGCGGAACACGCGCACCAGGTTGCGCGCCGTGCCGGAGGACAGGATGGCGTCCAGCCGCGCGGGCGCCAGCAGGGCATTGCCTTCGTGCTGTTCCCACAGGTCGACGATGGCGCCGGGCGCGGGGTAGTGGCCCTGCGGATCTTTCTCGGCGATGCGCTTGCGCGCCTGCCGGGCCACCAGTCCCTTGACGGGCGGGCGGTTCATCAGGCCGGGGATGCCGCGCGCGCGGCGCGGTTTCTGGCCAGACAGCACCTGATGGCGCGCGGCGGCATCGAGCAGGCGGGTCGGCACGCGGGCATCGGCCAGGCCCAGCGCCGCGGCGCGGCGGGCGTCGATGCGCCGGCCGGTCAGCATCATGTCCAGCGCGGCCGGGGCGCCGATCAGCGCGGGCAGGCGCAGCATGCCACCCCAGCCGGGCACGATGCCCAGCATCACTTCGGGCAGGGCCAGCGCGGTGTCGGGCTCGTCGGCCACCAGGCGATAGCGGCAGGCCAGCGCCAGTTCCAGGCCGCCGCCCAGGCAGTGGCCGTGGATCAGCGCCAGCGTGGGATAGCGCACCCCGGCCAGCCGCTCGAACAGGTGCCAGCCGCGCGCGATCAAGGCGCGGGCGGCTTCGGGGCCGTCCAGCGCGGCGAACTCGTCGATGTCGGCGCCGGCGATGAAGCCGGCCTTCTTGGCCGACCGGATCACCAGGCCGCGTGGCGGCTGGGCATCCAGCGCATCCAGCATGGCGGACAGTTCATCCATCACGGGGGCGGACAGCGTATTGACCGCGCCGTCCACGCAATCCAGCGTCAGCCAGGCCAGGCCGTCCGCGTCGTGTCGCAATTGCCAGTTCATCGCGCTTCCTCCGTGCCGGGCAGGGCGGGCTGGAGCGGGCTGGCGGAGCCTGCCTGCCCTGCGTGCGCGGGTTCCTCGTCATGCGCCGCGGCCGTTCGCTGGCCCGGCGCGCCGCCGTCCAGGGTCTCGACCAGCATCGCGCCGCCCTGGCCGCCGCCGATGCAGATGGCGGCCATGCCGCGCCGCAATCCCCGCGCGCGCAGCGCATGCAGCAGGTGCAGCACGATGCGCGCGCCCGACGCGCCCACGGGATGGCCCAGCGCGATGGCGCCGCCGTCCACGTTCAGTCTCTCCTGGTCCAGGCGGCCCCAGGCCGGCGTGCCCAACTGCTCGGCGCAATAGGCCTCGTCCTGCCAGGCGGCCAGACATCCCAGCACCTGCGCGGCGAACGCTTCGTTGATCTCCCACAGATCCAGGTCGTTCAGGCGCAGCCCGTGGCGTTGCAGGATGGGCGTGGCCGCATGCACGGGGCCCAGGCCCATCTGTGCGGGATCCAGCCCGGCCCATTGGCTGTCCAGGATGCGGCCCAACGGCTTCAGGCCGTACTGGTCGACCGCCGCCTGCGAGGCCAGCAGCAGCATCGCCGCGCCGTCGGTCACCTGCGAACTGTTGCCCGCCGTGACGTTGCCCCAGGGTTTGTCGAACACCGGGCGCAGCTTGGCCAGCCGTTCGGGCGTGGAGTCGTCGCGCACGCCGTCGTCGTGGTCGTGCAGTGTGCCCTTGCGCGGATCGACCAGCGGGGCCAGTTCGCCCTGCGTGTCGCCGCGCGCGCGGGCCGCCAGCGCGCGCTGATGGCTGCGCGCCGCGTAGGCGTCCATTGCGGTGCGGTCGATGCCGAAGCGGGTGGCCAGGTTCTCGGCGGTCTGCCCCATCGACAGGCCCACCACGGGGTCGGTCAGGCCCTTGAGCAGCCCGATCACGGGCGCCAGCTTGCGGAAAGGAAACTGGCCCAGCGTGGCCAGACGCGCGCCCAGGTTGCGCGCCGACGACCAGCGCGCCAGCCACTGCACCATCTCATCTGAGACCAGCACCGGCGCGCGCGACAGCGCGTCCACGCCGCCCGCCAGCACCAGGTCGTGCCGGCCCAGCTGGATCGAGGCGATGGCGCTGTCCAGCGCCTGCATGCCCGACGCGCAGTTGCGCATCACCGTCCAGCCCGGGACCTTGTCGCCGCAGCCCAGGCGCAGCGCGATCACGCGTCCGATGTTGACTTCGTCGGGCGAGGGCGCGGCGCAGCCGATGACCACTTCGCCCAGGGCATCGGGCGCGAAGGGCTGGCGCAACAGCAGCGCGCGGCCCGCCTGCACGGCCAGGTCGCCCGCGGCGAATGGGCCCGGGGCGTTGCGCGCCTTCAGGAAGGGACTGCGCGCCCCATCGACGACATAGACAGGCTGGAAACTCATGCGGTGTGCCCCTCGTCGTTGCGCGCCGGTCTTCCCGCGGCGGGAGCCGCGCGCCGTGCTGGGTGATCGTGCCGGGTCGTGCCTTGCGCCATCATGCCGCCCGCTCCTGGCGCTCGCCGGCCGCGTCCTGTGCGCCCAGGTCGAACGGGAAGTCGTCCACCCGCACCACGCGGTCACGCAACACGTTGCGCTGGCGCAGCAGCTTGTAGTCGTCGTCCGACAGCAGGCTGGCCGCCCAGGCCGCTTCGGCCATGTCGCGCACGTTGGCACGCGGGTTGCCGTCCAGCGCCCCACGTTTCTCGATATCGCGCAGGCGGGCTTCGGCGGGTTCGGCGGCCAGGGTGGCGGCCAGCGCCTGCTCCAGCGCGCCGACCGGCTCGTCGGCACTGTCAGGCAGATAGCAGCCGGCGGTCAGGCGGTCGCGCGCCGCGCCCGGCGCGATCAGCAACTGCGCCACTTTCTGGCCCAGCACGTCGCGGGGCGCGCGCTCGGGCATGCCCCAGGGGAACAGCACCACGCGCAGCAGTTCGGCCACGCCGCGTTGCGGCAGATTGTCCAGCACGCCGTTGGCGGCTTCCTGCAGCTTGTGCAGGGCATCCTGCATGGCCCAGTGCGCCAGCGGCGCGTCTTCCAGTTGGCGGCCCTGGTCTTCGTATCGCTTCAATACCGCGCTGGCCAGGTACAGCTGCGACAGCATGTCGCCCAGCCGCGCCGACAGCCGCTCGCGGCGCTTCAGGCTGCCGCCCAGCAACAGCATGCACAGGTCGGCCAGCAGCGCGAAGCTGGCGGCATAGCGCGTCATGCGGCGATAGTACGTATGCATGGCCGGCGCCGCGCGGCCGGGCGCCCGCGCGAAACGCGCGCCCGTGAACGCCAGCCCCAGGGTGCGGGCGGCGTTGCCCAGCGTGAAGCGCACGTGGCCCCAGAAGGCCTTGTCGAAGGCTTCCAGGCCGCGCTGCCGGTCGCTGTCCTGCGCCGCGCGCATCTCGTCCAGCACGTAGGGATGGCAGCGGATCGCGCCCTGTCCGAAGACGATCAGGCTGCGCGTCAGGATATTGGCGCCTTCCACCGTAATGCCGATGGGCGCCTGTTGGTACGCGCGGCCCAGGAAGTTCGACGGCCCCAGGCAGATGCCCTTGCCGCCGATCACGTCCATGCCGTCCACCACTACCTGGCGCGCGCGCTCGGTCACGTGGTACTTCACGATGGCCGACACCACCGAGGGCTTGGCGCCCAGGTCGATGGCGCCCGCCGTCATCACGCGCGCGGCCTCGGTCAGGTAGGTGTTGCCGCCGATGCGCGCCAGCGCTTCCTCCACGCCCTCGAAACGGCCCACCGGCACGCGGAACTGGCTGCGCACGCGGGCATAGGCGCCCACGGTGCGCGTGGTGTATTTGGCCATCGCCGAGTTGGACGAGGGCAGCGAGATCGAGCGGCCCGCCGCCAGGCATTCCATCAGCATGCGCCAGCCCTGGCCGGCGCGTTCCGGTCCGCCGATGATGAATTCCAGCGGCATGAAGACATCCTGCCCGCGCGTGGGACCGTTCATGAACATGGCGCCCAGCGGCTGGTGGCGGCGGCCCGTGTCCACGCCGGGATGGTCGTGCGGCACCAGCGCGCAGGTGATGCCCAGGTCGGTCTCGCCGCCCAGCAGCCGGTCGGGGTCGTACAGGCGGAAAGCCAGGCCCAGCAGCGTGCACACCGGCGCCAGCGTGATGTAGCGCTTGTCCCAGCTGACGCGCATGCCCAGCACTTCCTGGCCCTGCCATTGGCCGCGGCAGACGATGCCGTGGTCGGGAATGGCGGCGGCGTCCGAGCCCGCCCACGGGCTGGTCAGCGCGAAGGCCGGCACTTCGGTGCCGTTGGCCAGGCGCGGCAGATAGTGGTTCTTCTGTTCGTCGGTGCCGTAGTGCAGCAGCAGTTCGGCCGGCCCCAGCGAGTTGGGCACCATCACCGACACCGCCAGCGCGGACGAGCGCGTCGACAGCCGCGCGATCACTTCCGAATGCGCATAGGCCGAGAAGCCCAGGCCGCCGTATTCCTTGGGAATGATCATGCCCAGGAACCCGTTGGTCTTCAGATAGGCCCACAGTTCCGGCGACAGGTCTTTGCGCTGCTGAGTGATGTCCCAGTCGTCGGCCATGCGGCAGGCTTCGGCGGTCTCGTGGTCCAGGAAGCGCTGCTCGGCCTCGCTCAGTTGCGGCTTGGGATAGGACAGCAGCGTGTTCCAGTCCGGACGGCCACGGAACAGTTCGCCTTCCCACCACACCGTACCCGCTTCCAGCGCATCGCGCTCGGTGGCGGACATCTGCGGCAGCACCTTGCGGTACATCTGGAACACCGGCCTGGTCAGCAGGGCCTGGCGCAGCGGCTGCAGTATCAGCACCGCCGCCACGGCGGCCACCAACAGCAACAGGATCAGGAAGGCAAGCATGAGGGAGTCTCCGGTAGTCGTTGTGCTTGTCGTGGGCGCCGGTCGGGGTCAGCCAGGCGCCAGCAGGGGCGGCAATGGCGCGCGCAGGCCGCCCAGCAGGAAGCTCATCAGGCGCGGCATCAGCAGCGCGGGGTTGTCGGGCTGCTCGGTCTCGTCGATGCTCCAGTGCGTCACCAGGCGCAGGGTGCTGGTGCCCATGATGGCGTACGAGGTGGCGCCCAGCATGAAATGGAAGCGCCACATGATCTCGGCGCGGGGCACGTCGGGCAGCGAGGCGAACAGTGCGTTCTGGTAGCGTTCCATCACGTCGGCGTATTCATCGGCGAACAGCGTGCGGATGAATCCCGTGGGATCGGTCATGGTGCGTTCGAGCAGCGGCAGGAAATGCCGGCCGGCGTGCTCGGGATCGTCGGCCAGGCGCAGCAGGGTGCCGAAGAAAGCGTCCAATACTTGCGAGGGCTTCAGCGCCTTGCCGCCGGCCTCGGCCTCCAGCGTGTCCAGCACGCGCAGGCGTTCCTGGTTGACCAGCGCCAGGCGGCGTTTCAGCACCTCTTGCAGCAGCGCTTCCTTGCCACCGAAGTGATAGTTGACTGCGGCCAGATTGACGCCCGCGGCCGCGGTGATCTGCCGCATCGACGTGCCGTCGTAGCCATGATGGGCGAACAGGCCCTCGGCGGCATCGAGGATGGCCTCACGGGTGGAGGACGGCGGGAGGGAGGGCGTTTCCTTCATCGTCTCGGCTGATTCAAACGTTCGTTTGAGACTGATTATAGAGATTGTCATCTTGCTGAAATTCCCGATAATCCCTGACAGGGTTTACGCTTAGCCCTCTGCGCGGCGGATGCGGCAGCGCACAAGACCCCGCCGGCCTGTCGGCGACCCCGCCGGCTGGGCGGCCCAGCAGTTACAGTCGAGCCATGTTGCGTGTCCTGCATGCCGTCCGCCCGCGACGCGTTTTGTGCCGGTGTATTGATGGACGGTCCGCCCGCGGCACGCCGTTTCCGTTTTTTCGCGAGGTTCACCATGTTTGTAGACGTTCGGATTTCCGCCTGTGCCACCGGCCCGGAGGCACGGCAATGAGCCCCGCTTCCCTCCCGACGCAGCACTGGAATCTCGACGGCATCGTGTCCGGCCTGCGGGCCGCGCGCGTGGACTGGCGCGGCCCGCACGGCCGCCTGCGAGAGACTTCCGCCGGCCGTGAATTCCCGTCCCCCGAAGGCTTGCGCCATGTCGTCAAGCAACTGTGCGGCGCGCTGTTCCCGATGCGCCTGGGCCCCATCGATCTGCGCGAGGAAGTCGAAGACTTCTATGTCGGTCACACCTTGGGCGAGGCCCTGGACGAGCTGCTGCACCAGGTCTACCTGGAACTGCGCCACCTGAGCCGCGACGAAGACGAGCCGCGCGAACAGACGCTCGAACGCGCCGTGGCCATCACGCGCGCGTTCGGCGCCGAGCTGCCCGCCGTGCGCCGTACGCTGGACCTGGACGTGACCGCCGCCTATCAGGGCGATCCGGCCGCGCGCAGCGTCGACGAAGTGCTGTTGTCGTATCCCGGCGTCACCGCCATGATCCACTTCCGCCTGGCGCACGTGCTGTACCGCCTGGGCGCGCCCATGCTGGCGCGCATCGTGACCGAGCTGGCGCACTCCGACACCGGCATCGACATCCATCCCGGCGCCACCATCGGCCGCAGCTTCTTCATCGATCACGGCACCGGTGTCGTCATCGGCGAAACGGCCATCATCGGCGACCGCGTGCGGCTCTACCAGATGGTCACGCTGGGCGCCAAGCGCTTCCCGCCCGGTGAAAACGGCGAGCTGAAGAAGGGCTTGGCGCGCCACCCGATCATCGAGGACGATGTCGTCATCTACGCCGGCGCCACCATCCTGGGCCGCATCACCATCGGCAAGGGTTCGACCATCGGCGGCAACGTGTGGCTGACGCGCAGCGTGGCGCCGGGCAGCAACGTCACTCAGGCCAGCCTGGTGAGCGACATGCCCGACTGCGGCCTGGGCGCATGACCGCATCGCTGCAGGACCTGCGCATCTTCCTCGATGCGCATCCGCGCCTGTTCGTGCTGACGGGCGCTGGCTGCAGCATCGGCTCGGGCATCCCCGTCTATCGCGACGACGAGGGCGCCTGGATGCGCAAGCCGCCCATCGACTTCCAGACCTTCATGGGCGGCGTGCCGGCTCGCGCACGGTATTGGGCGCGCAGCATGGTGGGCTGGCGGCGCTTCGGCCACGTGCAGCCCAACGCGGCGCACCGTGCGTTGGCGGCGATGGAAGCCGACGGCCGCATCGGGCTGCTCGTCACGCAGAACGTCGATGGTTTGCACCAGGCGGCCGGCAGCCATCATGTGGTGGACCTGCACGGCAAGCTGGATGAGGTGCGCTGCATGAACTGCGATTGGCGCGGCGCGCGTGAGGCCTGGCAGCAGACGCTGGTGGAGCGCAATCCCGGTTGGGCGGCCTTCGACGCACCCGATGCGCCGGATGGCGATGCCGATCTGGAGGGCCTGGATTTTTCGTCGTTCGATATTCC
Organism: Bordetella ansorpii; assembly: GCF_900078315.1. Lineage (GTDB taxonomy): Bacteria > Pseudomonadota > Gammaproteobacteria > Burkholderiales > Burkholderiaceae_B > Bordetella > Bordetella ansorpii. Next base: position 837,513 of record NZ_FKBS01000029.1, on the reverse strand, counting down.
CGCCTGTCCGCGCTGCGGGGGCATCGTCAAGCCGGATGTGGTGTTCTTCGGCGAAAGCGTGCCGCGAGATCGTGTCGAACGTGCGCAGGCGGCGCTGGAGCGCGCCGATGCGATGTTGGTCGTGGGGTCGTCGTTGATGGTGTATTCGGGCTATCGGTACGTGCTGGAGGCCAGCCGGCGCGGGCAGCCGGTGGCGGCGATCAATCTGGGGCGTACGCGGGCGGATGATTTGTTGGCGTTGAAGGTGCAGCAGCCTTGTGCGGAGGCGTTGGCGGCGTTGCGGGTGGGATAGGGAGCCGGCTTGGCGAGGCTCGGGTTTGCCGAGCGGTTCACGCCAGTCAAGCGTTCCGATGCCTCAGGCCTGGACGGCTTCCATTCTTGGCAACGCCTTCAACGGAAACTCCCCGACCCCAGGGATCGGAAAGAAGCGGATCCCCAGTATCGGCGCGCCTCTCAGCCGCCAGGACAGGTTGAATACCGCCATGTCGCAGCAGGGGATCTCGGGATGCTCCGTCTGCAATCGCTCGACCACGGCGCCGCCGGAATACAGATTGTGCCCAAGCAACCAGAACCTGGACGCGCCACGCACGATATGAAAGGTCTCGTCGCCATGGTGGATGGGATCGGCCATTACGCAGATGTCGATCCGCGTGATCTCGGCCACTGGCATGGTCCAGGATTTCTGACGCCAATAGAGCCTTAGCTCGTCGCCGGAATATTCAATTCGGTTGTCTTCGGCACCCATGTCCCAGCCTCGAAGCCATTTCAACCCGAGTCACAGCAGCCCGCTTGCAACGGCGTTGCCGGCCTCTAGGCCGTCCTTCACTGCGGCGCCAACTCACCCATCAACACCCGCCTGGCCGCATGCCAGCTACCCGCATCCGGCGCCAGCAGCAACCCCCCATCCCGATGCGTGGGCTTGTACGGGCTGCCATCGAAGTGCGCCGAATACCCGCCCGCCTCGCGATGAATCAGCCACCCCGCCGCGTGATCCCAAGGCGTCAGCTTGTTATAGAACAGCACATGGCAATGCCCCGATGCGGCCATGCGGTATTCATACGCCGCGCAGCGCAGCGACGCCGTGCTGCCCAGCTTGGACAGGTTGCCGTTCACCGTATCGCGCAACGGCTGCGGCAGATTGCCGGTGGCGATCATGCCGTCCATGTCCTCGGGCGGCGCGGGATCGGCCACTTTCAGCGGTTGCGGGGCCGCGCCCTGACGTTCGATCCAGGCGCCTTCGCCGCGCACCGCCAGCGCGGCATCGCGCCCGATGGGGTCGTAGATGACGCCCGCGATGACGTCGCCGCGATGGCACACCGCGATCATCATGCCGAACAGCGGCAGGCCCGCCACGAAGTTGCGCGTGCCGTCCACGGGATCGACCAGGAAGGCCAGGTCGGCGTCGACCAGCATGTTCAACAGCGCGGGGTTGCGCGTGGACGATTCCTCGCCGATGAACACCGAGCCGGGATAGAGCTTGCCCAGGCGGGCGGCGATGTGGCGCTCGGCGCCTTCGTCGGCATCGGTGACGGGGTCGCGGCGCGAGTCCTTCTCGCGCACGGCCTGGGGCGAAAGATTGCGAAAACGCGGCAGGACTTCGGCCTGGGCGGCCTCGGCCAGGATGGCTACCAGGCGACGGGTCTCGTCCTTGGAGAAGGTGCGGGTCATGGCGGGGCGGGGCCGGGCGGCCGGCGGAGGCTGTCGGGCGGTCAATCTAGCACGCGCGCGCGCTTGGTGGGATGACGCCGATTGTCGCGGAGCTATGTCGCGGGGCGGGCGCCATTCTCAATGAATGCCGGCGGCCATCCGGCAGCGCTTTATGTGAGGCGACCTCGGACTTGCGGCCGGGCAACTGACCGGCGCGAAACACGCCGCCGGTCTCGTCCCGCGCAAAGCGTGAAGCGGCAGTGGGGCCAGGCCCGTCGCGACGGCGTTGCTCCTTCGCGGTGCGCGCAGCCGTGCATGGCTGCACCATCGTTGTGCGCTGCCGCATTCGCCGGCACTCGCCCGTTGGCGCGCGTCGTGTGGAGCGGCCTCGCCTTTCCCCGTGGCGAGGCAACGATCACGGCGGTTTCCGTCAACCTGGCACGGCTTTTGCGTAAGCCTTGGCATGGCCCGCTGCTCCGGGCCTACTGACAACGTGTGCAATACCCGGCAAAGGCGCCCCATGACCATCCTGGTCTCGGGTGCCTTTGTGTTTTACAGGGACGCACGCCACGGAAGCCGCCATGAAAGACATGACATCCGCACCCCCCCTGCAAACCCTGATCGTGATCGGCAACGGCATGGTCGGCCATCACTGCGTCGAGCAACTGGTGGCGCAGGGCGCGCTGGCCCGCTACCGCATCGAGGTGTTCGGCGACGAGCCGCAGCGCGCCTACGATCGCGTGCACCTGTCCGAATACCTGTCCGGCCGCGATGCCGAGTCGATGGGCATGGGCGACGGCACGCTGTACCAGACGCCCGGCGTGACGCTGCACCTGAACACGCGCGTGCAGGAGATCGACCGCGCGCGCCACGAGGTGGTCACCGCCAGCGGCCGTCACGCCTACGACAAGCTGGTGATGGCCACCGGCTCGTTTCCCTTCGTGCCGCCCATCGCGGGCGTGGAAGAGCCCGAGGCGCGTCTGGTCTATCGCACGCTGGAAGACCTGGACGCCATCCGCGCGGCGGCTGCCGGCGCGCGCCGCGGCGTGGTGGTGGGCGGTGGCCTGCTGGGCCTGGAGGCGGCCAACGCATTGCGCGCGCTGGGGCTGGAGGCCCACGTGGTGGAGTTCGCGCCGCGCCTGATGCCGGTGCAACTGGACGAGGCGGGCGGGCAGGCATTGCGCGCGCGCATCGAGGCGCTGGGCGTGCAGGTGCACGTCTCGCGCGCCACCGAGACCATCAAGCCGGGCATGCGCCACCGCTATCGCCTGAACTTCGCGGGCGGCGAAGCCCTGGAAACGGATCTGGTCGTGTTCTCGGCGGGCATCCGGCCGCGTGACGGCCTGGCGCGCACGGCGGGCCTGGCGGTGGGCGAGCGCGGCGGCATCGTCATCGATGGCGATTGCCGCACCAGTGACGTCGACATCTATGCCATCGGCGAATGCGCGTTGTGGAACGGCATGGTGTACGGCCTGGTGGCGCCGGGCTACCAGATGGCGCGCACCGTCGCGGCCCTCCTGTGCGAACAACCGGCGCAGCCCTTCGCGGGCGCGGACATGTCCACCAAGCTGAAGCTGCTGGGCGTGGACGTAGGGTCCATCGGCGACGCGCACGGCGCCACGCCGGGCGCGCGCAGCTATCGCTACATGGATGAGGTGAATGCCGGCTACCGCCGCCTGGTGGTGTCCGAGGACGGCAAGCGCGTGCTGGGCGCGGTGCTGGTGGGCGACAACAGCTACTACGACACGCTGCTGCAGTACGTGCAGAACGGCATCGCGCCGCCGGCCGACCCCGCCGGCCTGATCCTGCCGCGCAGCGCGGATACGCCGGTGCTGGGCCCCGCCGCGCTGCCCGCCACGGCCACCATCTGTTCGTGCCATAACGTCAGCAAGGCGGCCGTGTGCGCGGCCATCGACGACGGCTGTACGGACCTGGCGGGCGTGAAGGCCTGCACCAAGGCGGGCACCGGCTGCGGCGGCTGCGCGGCATTGCTGAAACAGGTGTTCGAGCACGAACTGTCCGCGCGCGGCGTGGCGGTGGACAAGAGCCTGTGCGAGCACTTCGCCTATACGCGGCAGGAGCTCTATCACTTCGTGCGGGTGGAGGGCATCGAGTCGTTCGAGCAACTGCTGGCCGCGCATGGCCGGGGCCACGTGGGCTGCGACATCTGCAAGCCCGCGGTGGCGTCGGTGCTGGCCTCGTGCTGGAACCGGCCGATCCAGGATCCGCTGCTGGTGCCGCTGCAGGACACCAACGACACCTTCATGGCCAACATGCAGAAGAACGGCACCTACTCGGTGGTGCCGCGCATTCCGGGTGGCGAGGTGACGCCGGACGGGCTGATCGCCATCGGCGCCGTGGCGAAGAAGTACCAGCTGTACACCAAGATCACGGGCGGCCAGCGCATCGACCTGTTCGGCGCGCAGTTGCACGAGTTGCCGGACATCTGGGCCGAGCTGATCGCGGCGGGCTTCGAGACGGGCCATGCCTACGGCAAGTCGACCCGCACGGTGAAATCCTGCGTGGGCAGCACCTGGTGCCGCTACGGCGTACAGGACAGCGTGGTCATGGCGTTGCGCATCGAACACCGCTACAAGGGCCTGCGCGCGCCGCACAAGCTGAAGTTCGCGGTGTCGGGCTGCACGCGGGAGTGCGCCGAGGCCCAGAGCAAGGACATCGGCGTGATCGCCACCGAGCGCGGCTGGAACCTGTACGTGTGCGGCAATGGCGGCATGCGGCCGCGCCACGCAGAACTGTTCGCCACGGATCTGGACGACGAGATGCTGATCCGCCTGATCGACCGCGTGCTGATGCTGTACATCCGCACGGCCGACAAGCTGCAACGCACCTCGGTGTGGCGCGAGTCGCTGGACGGCGGGCTGGACTACCTGAAGGACGTGGTGCTGCACGACAGCCTGGGGCTGGCGGCCGAGCTGGAGTCGCAGATGCAACTGGTGGTGGACCGCTACGAATGCGAATGGGCCAACGCCATCAACGATCCCGAGAAGCTCAAGCGCTTCCGCACCTTCGTCAACGACCGCCGCGCGGATCCCGACGTGCAGTTCGTGGAGGAACGAGGCCAGCGCCGCCCCGCCACGGCCGCCGAGGCCCGCCGCATTCCCATCGCCGTGGAGCAACTTTGATGACCGCAACCCTGCAACGTTCCGACGTCCAGGCCTCGTGGCGCACCGTGTGCCAGCGCGCCGATCTCGTGGCCAACTCCGGCGTGGTCGCCTGGGTGGACGGCGCGCAGGTGGCGCTGTTCTACCTGCCGCAGGAAGGCGATGCCGTCTATGCCGTGGAACACCGTGATCCCAAGTCGGGCGCCAACGTGATCGGCCGCGGCATCGTGGGGCACCTGGCCGGCGCGCTGGTCGTGGCCTCGCCGCTCTACAAGCAGCATTTCCGGCTGGCGGACGGCAGTTGCGTGGAGTTTCCCGACCAGCAACTGCGCGTATGGCCCGCGCGCATCACGGGCGACGCGGTCGAGATCGCGGCCTGATTCATCCCTTCATCGAAGCACCGAGGTATCCAAAATGTCCTATATCGTTCCCACCGAATTCGTCACCAAGATGGTCGACGCAGGCGAATCCAAGCTGCACATGGGCACCCGCGACGCGCTGCTGCGCGCCTACATGGCCGGCGCCATCCTGGCGCTGGCCGCCGTGTTCGCCGTCACGGTCAGCGTGCAGACCGGCTCGCCCATCCTGGGCGCCGCGCTGTTTCCCGTCGGCTTCTGCATGTTGTACCTGATGGGTTTCGACCTGCTGACCGGCGTGTTTGTGCTGACGCCGCTGGCGCTGTTCGAGAAGCGGCCCGGCATCACGGTCGGCGTGATCCTGCGCCACTGGGGCGTGGTGTTCCTGGGCAATTTCGCGGGCGCGCTGACGGTGGCGCTGATGATGGCCATCGTTTTCACCTACGGCTTCGCGGCGCCGGTGAACAAGGTGGGCGAGGTCATCTCGCACATCGGCGAGAACCGCACGCTGGGCTACAAGGAATACGGCGCGGCGGGCATGCTGACCATCTTCATCCGTGGCGTGCTGTGCAACTGGATGGTGTCGCTGGGCGTGGTGGGCGCCATGATCTCGACCTCCGTCAGCGGCAAGGTCATCGCCATGTGGATGCCCATCATGCTGTTCTTCGCCATGGGCTTCGAGCATTCGGTGGTGAACATGTTCCTGTTCCCCTCGGCGCTCATCATGGGCGGCCAGTTCTCCATCATGGACTACCTGATCTGGAACGAGCTGCCCGTGGTGCTGGGCAACATGGTGGGCGGCATCTCGCTGACCGGCCTGACGCTGTACGCCACCCACCTGAAGACCGCGCCCAAGCGCAGCTTCGGCTGATTCTTCAAGCGCATCAGGAGCACGATCATGGAAACCTCTGTCTGGCTGATCGGCGCCGGCCCCGGCGATCCGGAACTGCTGACGCTGCGCGCGGTGAAGGCGTTGCGGCGCGCCCAGGTCGTGCTGGTGGACGACCTGGTGAATCCCGAGGTGCTGGAATTCTGCCCCGGCGCCCGCGTGATCCGCGTGGGCAAGCGCGGCGGCTGCCGCTCCACGCCGCAGGACTTCATCCAGCGCCTGATGCTGCGCTATGCCCGCCAGGGCCTGCGCGTGGCGCGCCTGAAGGGAGGCGATCCCTGTATCTTCGGCCGGGGCGGCGAAGAGGCCGAGTGGCTGACGCGCCACGGCGTGGCCTGCGAAGTGATCAACGGCATCACCTCCGGCCTGGCGGCGGCCACGGCCGCCGGCATTCCCTTGACCCTGCGCGGCGCGGCGCGCGGCGTGACGCTGGTCACGGCGCACACCGAGGACGGCAGCGAGCTGGCCTGGCAGGCCCTGGCGCAAGGCGGCACCACGCTGGTGGTGTACATGGGCGTGGCGCGGCTGGCCGCCGTGGCCGAAGCCTTGCTGCACGGCGGCCTGTGCGGCGATACTGCGGTGGCCATGATCGAACGTGCTTCGTTGCCCGACCAGCGCGTCTGCCGTTCGACCCTGGCCGCGATGGCGGCCGACGCCCAGGCGTTCGGCCTGCAGAGCCCCGCCATCCTGGTGATCGGCGAGGTGGCCGCCTGCCAGATGTTCGGCATCGCGCCGCAGGATATCGACGCCCGGGCGGGGGCGCGCAAACAGGCTTGAATCCAGGGGTAGTCTCATGAGCAGAGGGGCCATGCGGCCGGCATTGCGGTTTCTGCTGGCGGCGCGGCAGTCCGAGCTGCACGGGCTGGAGCAGCTATCGCATACCTGCCAGTTCGTCTCGCTGGTGGGCGAGCTGGTACACGCGCTTCAGAAAGAGCGCGGTTATTCGATCCTGACGCTGTGCCAGGACCGCGCCGACCTGTTGCCCACGCTGGATGCCTATACGCGCGGCGCCGAATCCGGCGAGGCGCGCATGCGGGGTTTCCTGGACAGCGTGTTGTCGCGCGGCAGCGAGCAGCCGGGCCGCGCGCGCTTGTACAGCTGTATCGCCTATGCGCTGTACCGGCTGGACGAGTTGCCTGACTTGCGGTGGCGCGTGCGCCAGCGAAAGCTGGACGCACAGGGCGCCAGCCTGGCTTTCACGCGCCTGGTCTCCAGCCTGCTGGCGGTGGTGTTCGAGGCCGCCGATGCTTCGCTGGATGCGGGCATCACGCGCCTGTTGGTGGCGCTGCTGAACTTCATGCAGGGCAAGGAACTGAGTGGCCAGGAGCGCGCTTACGGCGTGCTGGGATACACCGCGGGGTATTTCACCGATGCGCAGAAGGCCCAGATGGCCGAACTCGCGGCGGGGCAGCAGCGCTGCTTCGAGGTGTTCGGCGAATGCGCGCCCGCCGACGTGCTGCCGGCCTGGCAGCAGGTGCAGCCGCATACGGAAAAGGTGCAGCAACTGCGCGGCATGGCGCGGCAGACCCATGCGGGCCAGGCGCTGGATCCGGGGCTGGCCGAGCTGTGGTTCGAGTTATGCACCGCCCGCATCGACGCGATGGCGCCGGTGGAGCAGGGCCTGGCCGACACGCTGGCGCGCCAGTGCGCGCAGCGCATCGAGGCGGCCCGCGCCGAGCGCGACAATCATCGCTCGTTGCTGGACCAGTTCGCGCAGCACGTGGGCGGCGAGTCGCCCGCCATGCTGTTCAACGTGCAGCGCCGCGTGCTGGACGTGCCGCCGGAAGACGGCGTGGCCGGCGGCATCGAGCGTTCGATGCTGGACATGCTGCAGGACCAGGCCGCGCGCATGCGGCAGGCCGACCAGGCGCTGTCGCAGGCGCGCGGCGCGCTGGACGAACGCAAGCGCATCGAGCGCGCCAAGTGGTTGCTGGTGCAGAAGCACGGCCTGACCGAACCGGCCGCGCATGAGCGCTTGCAGCGCGCCGCGATGGAAAGCGGGATGTCGCTGGCCGACGTGGCGCAGCAGGTGCTGGACCACCCGGCGGCGCGGCGCTGATCGTCACGGCGCAATCACCGCGCCGGGCGTCCCGTGTGGCGGCCCGGCTCGATTCCTACAGACCCGTCGTCTTCAACAACTGCTCGGGATAGCGTTCGCCTTCGATCTGGATGGCGGCCGCCGCGGTCTCGATCTGCTCCAGGTCGGCGGCGGTCAGCACCACCTCGGCGGCGCCCAGGTTTTCCTGCAGGCGGTGCAGCTTGGTGGTGCCGGGGATGGGCACGATCCAAGGCTTCTGCGCCAGCAGCCAGGCCAGCGCGATCTGCGCCGGGGTGGCGTCCTTTTCCTGGGCGATGCGCTTGAGCAGGTCCACCAGCGCCTGGTTCTTGTCCATCGCCTCGGCCGTGAAGCGCGGCAGGATGCTGCGGAAATCGCCTTCGCCCGGCGGAGTGTCCTTGCTCATCGCGCCGGTCAGGAAACCCTTGCCCAGCGGGCTGTAGGGCACCAGGCCGATGCCCAGCTCCTCGCAGGCCTCCAGGATGCCGTTGGTCTGCACGCCACGAGTCCAGAGCGAGAACTCGTTCTGCAGCGCGGTGATGGGCTGCACGGCATGGGCGCGCCGAGCGGTCTGCGCGCCGGGCTCCGACATGCCGAAGTGCTTCACCTTGCCCGCGGCGATGAGGTCCTTGACCGCGCCCGCGACGTCTTCGATCGGCACGTTGGGATCGACGCGGTGCTGATAGAACAGGTCGATCTGCTCGATGCCCAGCCGCTTGAGCGAGGCGTCGGCCACCGCCTTGATATTTTCGGGCCGGCTGTTCAGGCCGGACTGCTTGCCATCGACGATGTCGAATCCGAACTTGGTGGCGATCACGACCTGATCGCGTACGGGGCGCAGCGCCTCGCCCACCATCTCTTCATTGGTGAACGGGCCGTAGACTTCCGCCGTGTCGAAGAACGTGACGCCCAGATCCACCGCCTGGCGGATCAGCGTGATGCCCTCCTGCTTGCCCAGCTTGTGGGCATAGCCGAAGTCCAGCCCCATGCAGCCATAGCCGATGGCCGAGACTTCCAACCCGTTCTTTCCGAGAGTGCGCTTTTGCATGGTCTTGCTTCCTTCCAAAGTGATTCCAGGGCAAGTGTGGCTTGCCAGGAATCAGTCTAGTCAGCGAAGCATAGGCTGATAAGACCGGGGGGCGGCATGGTCTCATGCATGCAATTCATGAATCGAGGGAAACTGCGCGTCCGCCGCATGGCCGGCGCATGCTCGCGCCGGCCTTTCCCGGTGAATCAGCCCTTCGCGCCCAGATCCAGGCACAGATACTTGGCTTCGACATATTCCTCGATGCCGTATTTGGAACCTTCGCGGCCCAGCCCCGACTGCTTCACGCCGCCGAACGGACCGACCTCGTTCGAGATGATGCCGGTGTTGATGCCGACGATGCCGTATTCCAGCGCTTCCGACACGCGCCACACGCGGGCGTAGTCGCGCGTGTAGAAATACGCGGCCAGGCCGAAGATGGTGTCGTTGGCCATCTTCAGCACTTCGTCTTCCGCCTTGAAGCGGAACAGCGGGGCCACCGGGCCGAACGTTTCTTCCGTCGCCACCTTCATCTGCTGCGTCACGTCGCGCAGGATGGTGGGTTCGAAGAAGGTGCCGCCCAGCTTGTGGGGCTTGCCGCCGGCGATGACCGACGCGCCCTTGGACGTGGCGTCCTCGATGTGTTCCTTCACCTTGTCCACGGCGGCCTGGTCGATCAGCGGACCTTGCGTCACGCCCTGCTCGAAGCCGTCGCCCACCTTCATGGCGTTGACCTTGGCGACCAGGCGCTGGGCCAGTTCGTCGTACACGGCATCGTGCACGTAGATGCGGTTGGCGCACACGCAGGTCTGGCCGGCGTTGCGGTACTTCGAGGCCAGGATGCCGTCCACGGCCGCGTCGAGGTCGGCGTCGTCGAACACGATGAACGGCGCGTTGCCGCCCAGTTCCAGCGACAGCTTCTTGATGGTGGGTGCGCATTGCTCCATCAGCGTGCGGCCCACTTCGGTCGAGCCCGTGAAGCTCAGCTTGCGCACGACGTCGCTTTCGCACAGCGCCGCGCCGATGTCGCGCGAGCTGCCGGTGATGACGTGGAACACGCCCTTGGGCACGCCGGCTTCCTCGGCCAGCACGGCCAGGGCCAGCGCCGTCAGCGGGGTCTGCTGGGCCGGCTTGACGATCATGGTGCAGCCGGCGGCCAGCGCGGGGCCGGCCTTGCGGGTAATCATGGCGGCGGGGAAGTTCCACGGCGTGATGGCGGCGGTGACGCCGATGGGCTGTTTCAGCACCAGCAGGCGCTGGCCGGCCTTGGGGCTTTGCAGCACGTCGCCGTCGATGCGCTTGGCTTCCTCGCCGAACCATTCCAGGAACGAGGCGGCATAGGCGATCTCGCCCGCGGCTTCGGTCACGGGCTTGCCCTGCTCGGCGGTCATGATGGCGGCCAGGTCCTGCTGGTTGGCCATCATCAGCTGCGACCACTTCAGCAGCACGGCGGCGCGCTCCTTGCCGGTCTTGGCGGCCCAGGCGGGCAGGGCGGCGGCGGCGCTGTCGATCGCCTGCTCGGTTTCCTTGCGGCCCAGCTTGGGCACGGACACGATGGTCTTGCCGGTGGACGGGTTGTCCACGGGGATGCTGGCGCCGGTGGCGGCGACCCATTTGCCGTCGAGGTAGCAGGCGTCGCGCAGCAGGTCGGGGCGCTTGAGCGTGAGGGAGGACTGAGTCATGAAAACTCCTTCGGAATCGGGGACGGCCGGCGTGCCCGCGATGTGGGGCGCGCCGGCCATAAGAGGGTAAGGCACAGCAAGCGCTGTGCCTATCGGGACGGAATATCCGCGGGTCTGCGCTCAGCCCTTGATCGCGTCGGCCAGGATATCCAGCGCGCGCGCGAACTGCGCATCGGGAATGGTCAGCGGGTACAGGAAGCGCAGCACGTTGCCGTACACGCCGCAGCTCAGCAGGATCAGGCCCTGCTGCATGGCGCGGGCCTGCACGCGCTTGACGGCCTCGGCGTCCGGCTTGCCGTCCGCGTCGACCAGTTCCACGGCAACCATCGAGCCCAGGCCGCGCACGTCGGCGATGCCGGGCACTTCCTTGCGCAGGTTGTTCAGGCGGCCCATCAACTGCTCGCCCAACTGGGCCGAGCGCTCGCACAGCTTTTCTTCCTCGATCACGTCCAGCACGGCCAGCGCGGCGGCCACGGACAGTGCGTTGCCGGCGTAGGTGCCGCCCAGGCCGCCGGGGGCCGGGCCGTCCATCACCTCGGCGCGGCCGACCACGCCCGAGATGGGCATGCCGCCGCCCAGGCTCTTGGCGATGGTCATCAGGTCGGGCTTGACGTCATGGTGCTGCATGGCGAACAGCTTGCCGGTGCGGGCGAAGCCGGTCTGCACTTCGTCGGCGATCAGCAGGATGCCGTGCTCGTCGCACACGCGGCGCAGTTCGCGCATCAGTTCGGGCGGGGCCACGTTGAAGCCGCCTTCGCCTTGCACGGGTTCGAGGATGATCGCGGCCACGCGCTTGGGATCGATGTCCGTCTTGAACAGCATCTCCAGCGCCTTGATCGACTCGGCTACGGTGACGTCGGCGCCGGGGAAGGGCGCGTGGAAGATCTCGGCCGGCATCGGGCCGAACGACAGCTTGTACGGGGCGACCTTGCCGGTCAGGGCCATGCCCAGCAGGGTGCGGCCGTGGAAGGCGCCGCCGAAGGCGATGACGCCCGAGCGGCCGGTGTACGAACGCGCGATCTTCACGGCGTTCTCGACGGCCTCGGCGCCGGTCGTGAAGAAGGCGGTCTTGGCCGGGCCTTCGATGGGAGCCAGCGCGTTGATGCGCTCGGCCAGCGCCACGTAGCCTGCGTACGGCACGATCTGGTAGGCGGTGTGCGTGAACTGCTGCAATTGCGCGGCGATGGCGGCCTGCACCTTGGGATGCACGTGGCCGGTGTTCAGCACGGCGATGCCGCCGGCGAAGTCGATGTATTCCTTACCCTCGGCATCCCACAGCGTGGCGTTCTCGGCGCGCACGGCATAGAAATCGCACATCACGCCCACGCCGCGCGGGGTGGCCTGGGCACGGCGGGTATTCAGTTCCTGGTTCTTCATGGTCAATCTCGGTAGGGGTATTCGTGCCGTTGCTGCGGCGGGGTGGCGAGCGCGTGCAGCGGCGCCCGGGATACGAAATATTTAATGCTAAGATGGCCCCATTCAAAGGAACCACTTCGGCTTATCAGGTAGAACCAATTGAGATCCATCGTCGGCGACCTGCTGTTGCTGCGCCTGGGCGATGCGGCGGACGGCCCCATGAACCAGCGGCTCTACCGCGGCCTGCGCGAAGCCATCCTGGACGGCACCATTGCCGCCGACACGCGCCTGCCCGCCACGCGCGACCTGGCGGCCGAGTTGAAGATCGCCCGCAACACCGTCGTGCACGTCTACGCGCAATTGCAGGCCGAGGGCTATACGCGTAGCCGGCAGGGCAACGGCACCTTCGTCACCGACACGCTGCCCGAGTCTTACCTGTCCAGCGGGCGCAGCACCCGCCGCGCGGCGCCCGTGGCCAGCCGGCCGGCCTTGTCCGAGCGTGGCGCGCGCATCGTCGACGGGGTGTCGGCCTCGCCCTTTCAATGGGGCGCCTTCATGCCGGGGGTGCCCGACGTCACCGAGTTTCCGCACCAGAAGTTCGGCCGCATCGTCAGCGGGCTATGGCGCCGCCCGCCGCCCGAACTGCTGAGTTATTCGTATGGCGGCGGCCTGCCCGCGCTGCGCGAGGCGCTGGCGCAGTATCTGGCGCTGACGCGTTCGGTGGATTGCGACCCCGAGCAGATCCTCATCACCGAAGGGTCGCACCAGGCCATCGATCTGGCCACGCGCCTGCTGGGGGGCGCGGGCGACCTGGCCTGGATCGAGAACCCCGGCTATTGGGGCGCGCGCTCGGTGCTGTCGGCCAACGGCATCCGCGTCGAGCCCCAGCCGGTGGATGAAGAAGGCATGCGCGTGCCGACCGACCCGGTGGCCGTGCCGCCGCGTTTCGTCTTCGTCACCCCTTCGCACCAGTATCCGCTGGGGCCGGTGATGTCGCTGGCGCGGCGCCGCCAGTTACTGGCGCTGGCGCGCAACTGGGGCAGCTGGATCATCGAGGACGACTACGACAGCGAATTCCGTTTCACGGGCCGGCCCATCCCGTCGCTGCAAGGCCTGGAGCCGGACGCGCCGGTCATCTACCTGGGCACCTTCAGCAAGACCATGTACCCCGGCCTGCGGCTGGGCTACCTGGTGCTGCCGCGCGCGCTGGCGCCGGCCTTCCAGGCCGCGCATGCCGAGTTGTACCGAGAGGGCCATCAGATGACGCACGCGGCCGTGGCCGCCTTCATCGCCGAAGGCCATTACGCCGCGCACGTGCGGCGCATGCGCATGCTGTATGGCCGCAGGCGCGCCATGCTGGTCAACCTGATCGACCGGCGCCTGGGCCCGGAGTGGCTGCATCGCGATTCCAGCGACGCGGGTCTGCACTTGGTGTTGAACCTGCCCGATGACCTGTCCGACCAGAAGGTGGTGCAGGCCGCGCACGAACGCGGCGTGCTGATGCGGCCGTTGTCGCGCTATTACGCGGGCGAGCAGGCGCCGCGCCAGGGGCTGCTGCTGGGCTATGCGTGCGTGCCGGACAACCAGATCGCGCGCAAGTTCGAGGTGGTGCTGGACAGCCTGACGGCGGTGGCCAGGCAGGGGAAGGCGCGGCAGGGCTGAACGGTTCGTCCGGCCCCCGCGGCGGCTCCCGCCTGCCCGTCAGCCCTGTTTTCCGAAGCCGCCGCTGGCCCAATCCGATGCGCGTTGCACGCTCAGCTTGTAGGTCGGCGCCACGCGGGTCTGGGCCAGTTGCTCGCCCAATTCGTCGTAGGCGCTCAGCACGGCATACGGCTCGTCTTCGTCGGGAACGATATCCAGCTTGACGGTCAGGCGGCCGGCCTCGGCATCGATCTTCACGCTCTTGTGCAGCGTGGCGTGCAACTGCTGTTCGTGGCGGCGCAGCACTTCGTTGGCGGTCTTGACCAACGTGTGGAAGGCGGGCGTGTCCAGCGGTTTGGGATTCTTCTTGTCGCGGCCCATGGTCCAGGGGCCGACCAAGGCGGGTTCGGCGTGTCCGTCCAGGGTCATCGCGACCGCCCAGCCGTCATCGTCCTCGTTCTTGATGATCCTGGCGGTCCAGCCGTCGTCGCGCCAAAGCGTGGGGCTGTGTTCCCTGGTGTCTTCGGATGGTTCGGTATCCGGGGCGTCGAGGTCATTCACTGTGGTACTTCTCCTGGTTTTCTGTTGCCGGCAGCGGCGCGGCCGGACGATGCGGCACTGTAGTCCAACGCTGGGCGGGATTGTCGCCACGAGGGACATCGCGGACACGCTGGCGCCGGTGATGAGAGGGATCTTTCGTTCATGCGAGGCTCAGCGCCGCCGCCAGCCCCGCGGCATTGCGCATGCCGTGGTCTTCGTAGTTCGTGTTGAACAGGGCCTGCGTGCGCTTGGCCTTCTGCGCCAGCCTTCTGATACGCAAGGCCAGTTCGGCCAGTTCCTCGGGCGTGTACACGTACTGGAAGCGCGACGACGAGGCCGAGCCGCTGGCGTTCCACGCCGCGGCGTTGCGGCCGTGCAGGCGCACCACGGCCAGATCGGGGTGCGCGGCCTCCCAGACCGCGGGCACCGTGTTGTCCATGCCTTGCGGCGCATCCACCACGGTGTGCGCCACGCCCAGTTCGCGTTGCAGCGCCAGTGTGGCTTGCGTGGCGTCGGGGCCGTCGAACCAGCTGACGTGGCGGAATTCGGCCGCCATCGGCAGGCCGTCCATGCGGCGAGCGCAGTCGCGCAGCCGGGCGATGCCGCGTGCGTCGCGCTGCACCCAGGGAGGAAACTGGAAGTGCACCGCGCCCAGCTTGTCCGCCATGCGCAAGGGTTCCACCGCCTGGATGAACCGGCGCCATAGTTCATCCTGCCAGCCTTCGGGCAATTGATTGTCATACAGCGATTCGGGGGCGTCGGGCCAGTCGCGGCGCAGGTCGGCGGGCAGCGCCTGCCGCGGGATGCGATGGCCCGTGAAGGCGCGGAAGGCCTTCATGTTGAAGATGAAATCCGGCGGGGTGCGCTGCGTCCACAGGTACGCCGTGTACGGATCGGGCAGGGCGTAATAGCTGGCGTCGACCTCGACCGTGCCGAACTGCGCGGCGTAGTAGCGCAGGCGGGATTCGGCGTCGTTGGCGTGCGGCGGGTAGAAACGGCCGCATGCCAATAGCGTCGGATCGGTCCAGGAAGCGGTGCCGGTAAGGAGGGTCATGACGGGGAAGGGCGGCCGTGCCGGGTTGGCATGAGACCTGCGGCGGATAACCGTCGGGTCTTTGCCGCACAGGACCGCGGCGCCGTTACGGATTTCTGTATAAATATACAGTACTCTTGCGTCTGGATTACCCTTGATGCCTATGTCCGACCACGATTTTCCAGGCGCCCGCGAGTCGGCGCCCGATGCCGGCAGCCCTGTGGATGGGCGGGCCGCCCCCGTTCGTCCCGACCCCCTCGCCGACCTGAACCCCGCCCAGCGCGAGGCCGCCGAATACGGCGCCGGCCCGGACGGCCCTGGCCAGGCGCTGCTGGTCATTGCCGGCGCCGGGTCGGGCAAGACCAGCACGCTGGCGCATCGCGTGGCGCATCTGGTGCTCAATGGCGCCGATCCGCAGCGCATGCTGCTGCTGACCTTCTCGCGCCGCGCCGCGCAGGAAATGGAGCGCCGCGTGGGCGGCGTGCTGCGCAAAGCCATGAACCTGGGCGCCGGCCAATCCGCGCCGCCCTTGCCGTGGTCGGGCACTTTCCACAGCGTGGGCGCGCGCCTGCTGCGCGAATATGCCCAGCGCATCGGCCTGTCCGAAACCTTCACCGTGCACGACCGTGGCGACGCCGAAGACCTGATGGGCATGGTGCGCCACGAACTGGGCATGTCGGCCACCAGCGAACGTTTTCCGCTCAAGGGCACCTGCCTGTCCATCTACTCGCGCGCGGTCAACAGCCAGGCGCCGGTGGGCGAGGTGCTGGCCAAGGTTTTCCCGTGGTGCGCCCAGTGGGAAGACCAATTGAAGCGCCTGTTCCGCGCCTATGTGCAGGCCAAGCAGGCGCAGCAGGTGCTGGATTACGACGACCTGCTGCTGTATTGGGCCGAAATGATGCGCGACCCGGGCCTGGCGCGCGAGGCCGGCGAGCGCTTCGACCACGTGCTGGTCGAC
This sequence comes from Bordetella ansorpii, assembly GCF_900078315.1. GTDB lineage: Bacteria > Pseudomonadota > Gammaproteobacteria > Burkholderiales > Burkholderiaceae_B > Bordetella > Bordetella ansorpii. Next base: position 821,209 of record NZ_FKBS01000029.1, on the reverse strand, counting down.
GAATACCAGGACACCAACCGATTGCAGGCCGGCATCCTGCTGGCCCTCAAGCCCGAGGGGCGCGGCCTGACCGTGGTGGGCGACGATGCGCAGGCCATCTATTCCTTCCGCGCGGCCACGGTGCGCAACATCCTGGACTTCCCGAAGCAGTTCCCGTCGGGCGCGCACGTGGTCACGCTGGAGCGCAACTACCGCTCCACGCAGCCCATCCTGGATGCGTCCAACGCGGTGATCGGCCTGGCGCCCGAACGCTATGCCAAGCAGCTCTGGACCGATCGCGCCTCGTCGCAGAAGCCCGAGCTGGTCACGGTGTCCGACGAGGCCGGGCAGGCGCGCTGGGTGGCCGACCAGGTATTGGCGCTGCGCGAAGGCGGGGCCACGCTGAAGTCGCAGGCGGCCCTGTTCCGCGCGGCCAGCCACAGCGCCGCGCTGGAACTCGAACTGACCCGCCGCAACATTCCCTTCGTGAAGTTCGGCGGCCTGAAGTTCCTTGAGGCCGCGCACGTGAAGGACCTGCTGTCCATCCTGCGCTGGGCCGAGAATCCGCGTTCGCGCATGGCGGGCTTTCGCGTGGCGCAACTGCTGCCCGGCATCGGCCCCGCCACGGCGGGCCGCCTGATGGACGAGCTGGCGCAATCCGCCGAACCCGTCGATGCGATGCGCGCCTTCAAGCCTGGCGCCGGCGCGCGCGACGAGTGGACCGCCTTCGTGCAGGTCTACGCCGCGCTGCGGGCGCCCGGCCCGCACTGGCCCGGCGACGTCGACGTGGCGCTGCGCTGGTACGGCGACCAGATCGAGCGTCTGTACGACGGCGACGCGGCCATGCGCCGCGCCGACCTGGAGCAGTTGTCCCGCATCGCCATGGGCTACCCCACACGCGAACGTTTTCTTACCGAACTGACGCTGGACCCGCCCAATGCCACCAGCGACGAATCCGGCGCGCCGCTGCGCGACGAGGACTACATGATCCTGTCCACCATCCATTCGGCCAAGGGGCAGGAATGGCGCGCGGTCTACGTGCTGAACGCGGTGGACGGCTGCATTCCTTCCGACATGAGCACCGGCGACAGCGAGGAGATCGAGGAAGAGCGGCGGCTGTTGTACGTGGCCATGACGCGGGCGCGCGAACGCCTGCAGGTCATCGTGCCGCAGCGCTTCTACGTGCACCAGCAGAACGGCATGGGCGACCGCCACGTGTATGCCTCGCGCACGCGCTTCATTCCGCAGACGATGATGCCGCTGTTCGAGCATCAGCCCAAGCCGCCCGACCTGCCGCACGATCGAGGTAAGCGGGTCAAGCCCGATGCGCCGGTCGTGGACCTGGCCAGCCGCATGCGCGGCATGTTCTCGTAGGCCGCGCTGGCTGACGGCTTCCTGAGCCCTCGCGGGGTGGGCTGGGCGTGTCCGCGCCGCCGCACTATCATGGGGGCGGCGGGGCGAACCGTCCGCGAGGTGCGAACAGCGAATCCGCGCGACGGGCCGCCGACGCCATCCTCAAGGAGCACCGATGCAGCAGGACGTCCCAGCCGACCAGACCGCCAATCCGCCCGACAAGGCCACCAGCGTGGTGGCCTCGGTGCTATACGTCAACGGACGCCGCGACCGGGACGTGCCCCTGGAGGACGTCCATCAATACGCGGGCCAGAAAGAGGACATGCTCTGGATCGGCCTGCGCAATCCCAGCGCCGAGGTGCTGGCGCAGGTAGTCGGTTCGCTGGGCGCCTGTGACAAGAACGTCGAGGAGATGGTCGAGCCGCACCGGCGCGCCAAGATCATTGACTACGGCGACATGGTGCTGGTGGTCGCGCCCACGGTCGAGGTCGATAACGAGCGGCCCACCTTCGGCGAGACGCAGTTGCTGATCGGCAGCGGCTTTCTGGTCACCGTGCGGCGCGGCGCCATATCCCCGCACACCACGCTGCGCGAGCGTCTGGAGGCCGTGCCCGACCTGCTGCGGCGCGGTAGCGACTATGTGGCGTCCGAAGTGCTGGACCTGCTGGCCGACCGCTATCTGGCCGCCGTCACCAAGTTCGAATCCGTCGTCGAGCATGCCGAGCAGAAACTGCTGATCCGCGGCGCCAAGGATGCCGACATCCGCAAGCTGTACCGCCAGCGGCGCGACCTGTTGCGCATGCACACGCTGATCGCGCCCATGACCGAGATCTGCCGCCGCCTGGCGCGGGTCGAGATGCCGGCGGTCGATATCCACGCGCGGCCGTATTTCGGCGAGGTGGCCGACCGTATCCAACGCATCGACGAACTGATCAACGCCTTGCGCGAGGCGCTGGCCTTCGCTTTCGAAGCCAGCCAGATGATCGCGCAGGCCTCGCAGAACGACACCACGCGCAGGCTGGCGTCCTGGGCGGCCATCCTGGCGGTGCCCACGGCGGTGGCGGGTATCTACGGCATGAACTTCGAGTACATGCCCGAACTGAAATGGCAGTGGGGCTATCCGCTGACCTTGTCGATGATCGCGGCGGCGTGCGGCGTGCTGTATTGGCGGTTTCGGAAGTCGGGGTGGTTGTAGACACCCCGCGCAGCCGCGCCTGAACGCCAGCGGCGTGCGCCTGGCCTACGCTTTGGACAGCTCCGGCGCAATCCCCGCCACGTGCATGAGAAACGCCGTCACCGCCGGATTGTCGTGCCGGCTGCGCCACGCCAGGTACAGATCGGCATGCAAGGTCTGCTGCGCCAGGGGCCGGTATTCGACGCCTTCCAGCCGCAGTTCGCGCGCCGAATCGGGCACCAGTCCATAACCCAACCCGGCCCGCACCATTGCCACCAGCGTATGCGTCTGGCCGGCCTGCTGCACATAATGCGGCTGTACGTCCGCCAGCCCCAGCGCGCCCACCACGCGGTCATGGAAATAACGCCCTTCGTTGGGCGAGTACAGGATCAGCGGCTGCTGGTGCAGCGCCGACAGCGGCACGGCGTCGTGCCGGCCCAGCGGCGAGCCCGCGGGCAGGGCCAGGATCATGGGCTCGCGTTCGATCAGGTGCGTGCGCAGGTGCTGGTGCGGCGGCAGATGGCGCGCCAGCACGACATCCAGTTCGCCCGCCAGCAACAGCCGCCCCAGGTCGGCGGACACCATCTCGCGCAGGCGGATGCCTACTTCGGGCAAGGCCTGCCGCGCGCGCATCAGCAGCGAGGGCATCAGCCGGTAGGCCGCCACCGCCGTGAACCCCAGGGTCAGTTCTCCCGCTTCGCCATCGGCCGTGCGGCGCGCGGTCTGCATGGTGCGCGCGGCCAGGTCCAGCAGGTGGCGGGCGTCGCGCAGCAGGCGGGCGCCGGCGGCGGTCAGCGTCACGCTGCGGCTGCTGCGCTCGAACAACTGCACTTGCAGATCCTGTTCCAGCAGCTGGATCTGGCGGCTGAGCGGCGGCTGCGTCATGCGCAACCGCGCGGCGGCGCGGCCGAAGTGCAGTTCCTCGGCCACCGCCACGAAGCAGGAAAGCTGGCGTAGATCCATCAATTCATTCCTTGTATTGATCGATGCTATTTGTAGCTCAAAGCGCATCGATGCGCATTTCATTCCTAGAATTTCGGGCAGGCGCAACGATGCGCCATAAAAAGGAAAATCATGGAGACAACACAAAAAACGTTCCGCGCCCGCCGCGGCCTGCTGGCTGCCGCTGTCGCCGCCACCGCCGCATTGGCGCTGCCCCTGGGCGCCCAGGCCGCCGGCAGCTTCCCCGACCATCCCATCACCCTGGTCGTGCCGTTCTCGCCGGGCGGGGGCACCGACATCGCCGCGCGCATCCTGGCCACCCGCATGGGCCAGAAGCTGGGCCAGTCGGTGGTGGTCGACAACCGTGCCGGCGCGGGCGGGCAGATCGCCGCGGACATGGTGGCGCGCGCCGCGCCGGACGGCTACACACTGCTGTTCGCCAACTCGGGCATGCTGGCCATCAACCCCTGGCTGTACGACCTGCGCAGCGACCCCGCCACCTCCTTCGCGCCGGTGTCGCTGTTCGCCGACCTGCCGTTCGCGCTGGTCGTGGCGCCATCGGTCAAGGCCAGCAACGTGCAGGAGCTGATCGCGCTGGCCAAGGCCAGGCCGGGCGACCACACCTTCGCCAGTTCCGGCACGGGCGGCGCCCCGCATCTGACCGGCGAGATCTTCCAGCAGGCCACCGGCACGCAATTGACGCACGTGCCGTACAAGGGCGGCGGCCCCGCCATGACCGACCTGATGGCCGGCCGCGTCGACATGCTGTTCGCCTCCATCCTGGAAGTCAGTCCCTACGTGAAGGCCGGCAAGCTGCGCGCGCTGGCCATCACGGGCCCCGACCGCTCGCCCACGCTGCCCGACGTGCCCACCATCGACCAGGCCGGCGTGCGCAACGCGCAGGGCGGGTCGTGGACGGCCGTGATGGCGCCCGCCGATACCCCGCGTCCCGTCGTGGACAAGCTGTCGGCCCTGGTGCGCGAGATCGCCGCCGAGCCGGACATCGTCCAGAAACTGGTCGCGCAGGGCGCCGTGGCGCACGGCTCCACGCCCGATGAAGTCGCCAGGCTTGCCGCCAGCGAGCGCGCGCGCTACGGTGACATCATCAAGGCCCGTGGCCTGAAGGTCCAATAGTTCCCACCGCTCATCCAGCAACCCCAACCGAAGCACCCATGACTGATACTGCATCGACCCGAGACATCGACCTGCTGATGGTCGGCCCCCTGGCGCCCGCGCTGATCGACGACATCGGCAGCCGCTACCGCCTGCACCGGCTGTGGGAGGCCGCGGACCGCGCCGCCTTCCTGCGCCAGCACGGCGGCGCCATCCGCGGCATCGTGACCAGCGGCCGTTTCGGCGCCGACCGCGCGCTGATCGAAAGCCTGCCGAAGCTGGAGGTCATCAACAGTTTCGGCGTGGGTTACGACCCGATCGACGTGGATGCCGCGCGTGAACGCAAGGTCGTCGTCACGAACACGCCCGGCGTGCTGGACGAGTGCGTGGCGGATACGGCCCTGGCGTTGATGCTGGCCGTGCCGCGCCGTATCGCCGAGGCCGACCGCTACGTGCGCGAAGGCCGCTGGCCCGAGGCCAGCTTCGGCCTGGGGCGCAAGGTCACCGGCAAGCGCTGCGGCATCGTCGGCCTGGGCAACATCGGCCGCCAGATCGCCGCACGCGCCGAGGCGTTCGGCATGCCCGTGGCGTACTGCAACCGCAGTCCGCGCCCCGATGCGCCGGAACGCTACCGCTATTACGCCGATCCGGCGGAACTGGCCGCCAACAGCGATTTCCTGGTGCTGGCCCTGCCGGGCGGCGCCAGCACGCGCCACCTCGTCGATGCGCGCGTGCTGAAGGCGCTGGGCAGCCAGGGCTACCTGATCAACGTGGCGCGCGGCACGGTGGTCGACGAACAGGCGTTGGTGAGCGCCCTGCAAAACGGCGAGATCGCGGGCGCCGGCCTGGACGTGTTCGAGCACGAACCCCAGGTGCCGCAGGCCCTGATCGACTCGGACCGCACGGTGCTGCTGCCCCACATCGGCAGCGGCACCGCCGAGACCCGGGATGCCATGGGCGACCTGCTGCTGGCCAACCTGGACGGCTGGTTCAGCAGCCGGACGGTGCGCACGGCGGTGGCCTGACAGGCGCGACGCCAAGCCACGGGCAGGTTCCTTCAGGCATGCGGGGGAAGGCACGGCGGGCGACGGACGGCTCTTGGAAGGCAGAGCCACCCGCGGTACGGGGCCGGGACCTCGCCGGATGACGAATCCGTCGCTTCGGCCCCGCCATGCCTGCAAGGCCAGTCCAGGCTTGTGGCAAACTGCGGGCGATTCCAGCCCGCAGAGCTTCCCGTGTCTCGACCCCCTGTTTTCCGGCCCGGCCGCCGCGGCCGCAACCGCAGTATCGGCGCCGCCGTGGCCGCCCTGGTCCTGACCCTGGCAGGCACGCTGCTGCACCGCTATCTGCCGTCGGGCGACCGTGCCGAGGCGCCCGCGCGCGGCAGCCAGCAACAGCGCGGCGAGCCTTACACCCTGCGCGGCCAGGTGTCCGACGTGGCCGACGGCGATACCCTCACCCTGGCCACCGCCCAGGGCCCCCGCAAGATCCGCCTGGACAGCATCGACGCGCCCGAGACCGATCACGGTCCGGGCCAGCCCGGCCAGCCTTTCGGCGAGGCCTCGCGCAAGCACCTGGCCAGCATGGTGGCGGGCCGCCGCCTGTCGGCCACCTGCTTCGAAAGCGACCAGTACGACCGCCACGTCTGCACCCTCAATCTGGAGGATGGCTCGTCGGCCAACCGCGCCCAGGTGTCCTCCGGCTACGCCTGGGCCTACACCGCGCGGCGCGGCGCCTACCTGCGCGATCGGGAAATGACCCGCCTGCAGAAGGTCGCCCGCGAGGCACGCCAGGGCCTGTGGTCGCAGCCCGGCGCAATCGAACCCTGGAAGTGGCGCTATGACTGCTGGAGGCAGCGCCAGTGTGGCTAGGACACGGAAACGAAACGGTGTTTGCTATTCTGTGCGGCTGCATGCTCATGGGGGCGTTTTCATGATCGGTCGGTTGTGGCGATACACCGCTGCGGTGCTCTTGGCGCTGCTCATGGCCGCCTGCTCGCGGGAAAATCCCATCAACAGCCCCTACGCCGCCGACGCGCTGGCGCAGAACACGCTGTATACGGCGTTCGTCAGCCGTTCGCCGAAGTACCTGGACCCGGCCAGCTCCTATTCCGTCGACGAGACGCCTTATACCTACAACATCTACGAGCCGCTGTATGGATACCACTATCTGAAACGGCCGTACGAGCTGGTGCCGCGCGCGGCCGCGTCCATCGACCCGCCGCGCTACGTCGATGCGCAGGGCCAGGAACTGCCGGCCGACGCGCCTGGCGAGCAGATCGCCGAAAGCGTCTACGACATCAAGATCCGCCCCGGCGTGCGCTATCAGCCGCACCCCGCCTTCGCGCGCAAGGATGACGGCGGCTACGCGTATTTCCCGCTGGCGCCCGGCGAGCTGGACGAGAAGTTCGCCATCCCCGACTTTCCAAAGACGGGCACGCGCGAGCTGTCCGCCGACGATTACGTCTATGCCTTCCGCCGCCTGGCCAGTCCGCGCGTGGTGTCGCCCATCTATTCGCTGTTGGCCAATTACGTGGTCGGCATGGAGGACTACGGCACCGAACTGCGCAAGCGCGACCAGGCGCAGCGCGCCAGCCTGCCGCCGGGCACGCGCGACCTGCCCTGGATGGACCTGCGCGAGCAGGGCTTCGAGGGCGTGCAGGCGCTGGACGGCCACACGCTGCGCATCCGCATCAAGGGCAAGTACCCGCAGTTCAAGTACTGGCTGGCCATGACCTTCACGGCGCCGGTGCCCTGGGAGGCCGACCGCTTCTACAGCCAGCCCGGCATGGCCTCGCACGACCTGTCGCTGAACACCTGGCCGGTGGGCACGGGCCCGTACATGCTGGCCGAGTCCATCACCAACCGCCGCCACGTGCTGGCGCGCAACCCCAATTTCCACGGCGAGGCCTATCCCTGCGAGGGCGAGCCGGCCGACCGCGAGCAGGGTTTGCTGGCCGACTGCGGCAAGCCGACCCCCTTCATCGACCGCATCGTCTTCAACATCGAGAAGGAAGCGGTGCCGCTGACGGGCAAGTTCCTGCAGGGCTACTACGACATCCCGCAGGTCGAGCGCGGCGAGTACGGCGTGGCGATGCGCGTGGCGGCGGGCGATTCGGCCGAGAAGGCCGAGCTCTACCGCGACCACGGCATCCATCTGCCGTCCACCGTCGAGACCTCCAACTGGTACATGGGCTTCAACTGGCTCGACCCGGTGGTCGGCAAGGGCGACACGCCCGAGCAGCAGGAAAAGAACCGCAAGCTGCGCCAGGCGGTCAGCATCGCCTTCGACTGGGAAGAGTACGTGGCGGTGTTCGAGAACAGCCAGGCCCAGGTGGCGCATGGCCCGGTGCCGCCGGGCGTGGTGGGCTTCCAGGATCTACCCGCCGGCTACAACCCCGTGGTGTACGACCTGGTCGACGGCAAGCCGCGGCGCAAGTCGCTGGATGAGGCGAAGCAGCTGCTGGCCGAGGCCGGCTACCCCGACGGCCGCAACGCCCGGACCGGCCAGCCGCTGGTGCTGTACTACGACGCCATGAGCGGCGCGGGCGGCAATCCGCAGTTCGACTGGATGCGCCGCCAACTGGCCAAGATCGGCATCCAGATGGACGTGCGGTCCACCGACTACAACCGCTTCCAGGACAAGATGCGGCGCGGCGCCGCGCAGATCTTCCTGTGGGGCTGGAACGCCGACTACCCCGACGCCGAGAACTTCCTGTTCCTGCTGTACGGCCCGAATTCCAAGGTGAAGGACGGCGGCGAGAATGCCGCCAACTATGCCAATCCCGAGTTCGACAAGCTGTTCGAACAGATGAAGTTCCTGGACGATGGCCCCGAGAAGGCGGCCCTGGTGGCCCGCATGGTCGCGATCGTGCGGCGCGATTCGCCGTGGATGTTCGGCTACTTCCCGCTGTCGGGCGGCGCCTATCAGCAGTGGGTGGGCAACGCCAAGCCCACGCAGATGGTGCGCAACACCTTGCAGTACCTGAAGATCGATCCGGCCTTGCGCGTGCGCAAGATCGACGAATGGAACCGGCCTGTCTGGTGGCCGGTGCTGTTGCTGGTGGCGCTGCTGGCCCTCGCCGTCTGGCCGTCGCTGGCGGCATTGCGCCGCCGTGAACGCCAGACCGCCCTGCAAACGGCGGCCGCGTCCGAGGAGTCCCGCAAATGATCGGCTACGTCATCCGCCGCCTGCTCTACGGCGCGCTGATCCTGGTGGGGGTCAACCTCTTCACCTTCGTGCTGTTCTTCGCGGTCAATACGCCCGACGACATGGCGCGCCTGGCCATCGGCGGCCAGCGCATCAGCCAGGACGCCATCGAGAAGTGGAAGGTCGACCACGGCTACGACAAGCCGCTGTTCCTGAACACCAGGCAAGAGGGTACGGCCAAGTACACCGACACCGTGTTCTACCAGCGTTCGGTGCCCCTGCTGGCCATGGAGTTCGGGCCGTCAGACGGTGGCCGAGACATCGGCCGCGAGATACGCACCCGCATGTGGCCCAGCCTGGCGCTGGCCGTGCCCACCTTCATACTGGGCCTGTTGGCCAGCGTGGCGTTCTCGGTGATGCTGGTGTATTTCCGCACCACGCGGCTCGATTTCTGGGGCGTGGTGCTGTGCGTGGTGATGCTGTCGATTTCCAGCCTGTTCTACATCATCGCGGGGCAATGGCTGTTCTCGAAGCTGCTGCGGCTGGTGCCGTACTCGGGCTTCTCGTACGGGCTGGACATGGTCAAGTTCCTGGCGTTGCCGGTGCTGGTGGCCATCGTCGCGCGGCTGGGGCCCGAGGCGCGCTTCTACCGCACGCTGTTCCTGGAAGAGATCGGCAAGGACTACGTGCGCACCGCGCGCGCCAAGGGCCTGACCGAGCGCACCGTGCTGTTTCGCCACGTGCTGCGCAACGCCATGCTGCCCATTCTTACCGGCACGGTGTCGGCCATCCCGTTGCTGTTCATGGGCAGCCTGATCGCCGAGTCGTTCTTCGGCATTCCGGGGCTGGGCAGCTACACCATCGACGCCATCAGCGCGCAGGATTTCTCCATCGTGCGCGCCATGGTGTTCCTGGGCTCGGTGCTGTACATCATCGGCCTGATCCTGGCCGATATCTCGTACACCCTGGCCGACCCGCGCGTCCGTTTCGACTAGGGCCCAACCATGCCGATGATCGTATTCCTCTGGACCGACGTCGCCCTCTATCTGTTGCTGGTGGGCGTGCTGCTGTATGTCTGGCGCGTGCGGCGCAGTCCCACGCTGCGCGCCACGTGGGGCAGGGTGGCGCGCGACACGCCCGCCATGTGCTCGGCCGTGGTGTTGCTGGCCTTCGTGCTGGTGGGCCTGCTGGATTCGCTGCACTACCGGCCCCGCCTGCCCGCCGCGCCCGATGCGCCGGCCAGCGCCGCCGTGGCCTATGCCCCCGCCGTGAAATCGGTGCTCGACGGCCTGCTGGACGGCACGGTGCTCAGCCGGCCCGAGAAGACCTATTCCTCGCCGCTGGCCTCGCACCAGTTCACCAAGGAGACCATGCTGATCGACGGCAAGCCGGTGCGCGACTTTCCGCGCCTGCGCAGCGGCGGCGCGCACCTGACCGATCCGCCGTCGCAGACCGGGCCGGACATCCTGCGCCGGCTGGGCGCGGGGCTGGCCGGCGGCGTCGCCGTGGCCTTGCTCGGCGGCGCCCTGCTGTCGGCCGCGCTGGCGCGCAGGCAGGGCGGCTTTCGCAATGCCGCGTGCGATATCGCGCGCGGCCGCACCGAATTGCCCTGGCGTCCCATGACGATCACCTTTGGCCTGATGTGCCTGGTGGTGGGCGCCGTGGCGGGCCTGTCCAGCGGCTATCACGTGCTGGGCACCGACCGCACCGGCAACGACGTGCTGTGGCAGTCCCTGAAAAGCATCCGCACGGCCCTGGTCATCGGCAGCCTGACCACCATCGCCATGCTGCCGCCCGCCATCGCCTTCGGCATCGCCTCGGGCTATTTCAAGGGCTGGGTGGACGACGTCATCCAGTACCTCTACACCACGCTCACCTCCATTCCCGGCGTGCTGCTGGTGGCGGCCTGCGCGCTGATGATGCAGGTCTACATCGACGCCAATCCCGACCTGTTCACCACGTCGGCCGCGCGCGCCGACCTGCGCCTGTTCCTGCTGTGCATGATCCTGGGCCTGACCGGCTGGGCCGGCCTGTGCCGCCTGCTGCGCGCCGAGACGCTGAAGCTGCGCGAGCTGGAATACGTGCAGGCCGCGCGCGCCTTCGGCGTCTCGCACTGGCGCATCATGCGCCGCCACCTGCTGCCCAACGTCATGCACATCGTGCTGATCACCGTGGTGCTCGAATTCTCGGGCCTGGTGCTGTATGAAGCCGTGCTGTCGTACCTGGGCATCGGCGTGGACCCCAGCATGAATTCGTTCGGGTCGATGATCGACCGCGCCCGGCTGGAAATGTCGCGCGATCCCATGATCTGGTGGAACCTGCTGGCCGCCTTCGCCTTCATGCTGGCGCTGGTGCTGGCCGCCAATCTGTTCGCCGACGCGGTGCGCGATGCGTTCGATCCGCGTGCGCGGCGTTTCAAGCCTGCCTCCGCGCCGGCTGCCGGAGGCGCCGTATGAACCCGATGCAGGCATCCCGCTCCGGCGGCCCCTTGCTGGCCGTCGAAGGCCTGAGCGTGGACGTGGCCGGCGAGTCCAGCCTGACCCATGCCGTCAAGCGCCTGCAGTTCGCCATCTCGCAGGGCGAGACCTTTGCGCTGGTGGGCGAGTCGGGCAGCGGCAAGAGCATGACCGCGCTGGCGTTGTTGCGGCTGTTGCCGGATGCCGGCCGCATCGTCGGCGGCCAGGTGCATCTGCACGGCGAAGACCTGAACCAACTGCCCGAAAGCGCCATGCGGCGCGTGCGGGGCGGGCGCATCGGCATCATCTTCCAGGAACCCGCCACCAGCCTGAACCCCGTGATGCGGGTGGGCGACCAGATCATCGAGACGCTGGTCCAGCACACCCCGCTGCGCGGCGCGGCGGCGCGCGAGCGTGCCATCCACTGGCTGCAGCGCGTCGGCATCCCCGATCCGCAGCGCCGCATCGACGACTATCCGTTCCAGTTCTCGGGCGGCCAGAAACAGCGCGTGATGATCGCCATCGCGCTGGCGGCCGAACCCCGCCTGCTGATCGCCGACGAGCCCACCACCGCGCTGGACGTCACCGTGCAGGCGCAGGTGCTGGACCTGCTGGCCGACATCCAGCGCGAGCTGGGCATGGCCATCCTGCTGATCACCCATGATCTGGCCGTGGTCAGCAAAGTGGCGCATCACGTGGCCCTGATGCGTTTCGGCGAGATCGTGGAAAGCGCGGCCGCGGCCGATTTCTTTGCGACCCCGCGCCATGCCTATGCGCGCGAATTGTTCAACGCCATTCCCACCTATGCCAAGCGCGGCCGGCCCTTGTCGGCGGCGGGGCAGGCGGCGGCGGATGCGCAGCCGGAGAAACACCCCCATCCGCCCGCGGGCGAGGTGGTGCTGGATGTGCGGGACCTGCGCGTGCATTACCCCATACGCAAGGGCGCGCTGCGCCGCACGGTGGGGTGGGTGAAGGCGGTGGACGGCGTCACCTTCACGCTGCGCGCGGGCGAGACGCTGGCCCTGCTGGGCGAATCCGGCTGCGGCAAGACCACCACGGGCAAGGCGTTGTTGCGTCTGGCTGAAGGCGCCAAGGTGTCGGGCCGTGCCGAGCTGGAGGGTGCCGACCTGTTGACGGCTTCTCGTTCGGAGATGAAGCGCCTGCGGCGCGACATCCAGATCGTGTTCCAGGACCCGTTCGCCTCGCTGGATCCGCGCATGCGGGTGGGCGACATCCTGGATGAGGGCATCGCGGCATTGCGTCCCGATATGTCCGAGGCGCAACGCCGCAAGCGTGTGGAAGGCCTGCTGGACCGGGTGGGGCTGCCCGCCAATACCGCCACGCGCTATCCGCACGAGTTCTCCGGTGGCCAGCGGCAACGTATCGCCATCGCGCGGGCGCTGGCGGTCGAGCCGCGCGTGCTGATCTGCGACGAACCCACGTCCGCATTGGATGTGTCGGTGCAGGCGCAGATTCTGGATCTGCTGCGGGAATTGCAGGCCGAGCTGGGCATTGCCTATCTGTTCATCACGCACAACTTCAGCGTGGTGGAGTATCTGGCGGACCGGATCGCGGTGATGGCGGGGGGGCAGATCGTGGAGTGCGCCAGTGCGGATGCGGTGCTGCATGCACCGGATCATGAGATGACGCGACGGCTGCTGGAGGCGGTGCCGCGGTTGGAATTTGGCGGGTAAGTGATCGATAGGGCTGCCAATGCCGAGCCAATGGCAGCCGGTGCTGCGTGTTCACAGCGTGATAATCGAAGAAAATCTCATGGATGATTTTGAACTTCAGCTGGAGCTGAGCCAACTCAGGAGCGAGCTTGCGCTGTTGCGAACTGAGGTAGCGCAGTTGGACGATTGGGCCAACGGGGTTTTTGCCGCGCTTCAAGACGCATTGCTGCCCATTTTGCGTGATAACCCCTTACTCGCAGCCGAACTAGGTGGGCGTTGGTCCGAAGTGAGTGAGCGCTTTGATCGGCTGGAGACCTCGACGGGGCAGCATGAGGATTTCCATGAAACTCAGGAGCTTCTAGAGGCTCGTAAGATGCTGTTCAGAACTTTCCAATTACTCGGACTTTGGTCGTCGCGTCCATCCCGCGGTTGAGGCGGGACATCGAGTCTGTCTTGCGTATTCCAGATAGCTTGGATTGCGGCCCAAAAGGATAAGGCCGGCGCTTCAGGGCGCCGGCCCTTCGTGCATGGATCTTTATCGTCGAACGATCAATCGTTCAGGTCCAGCCCGTGCCTGGCATGCAGCCAGGCCATCGTGTCGTGCCGCAGTGCCCGGAGATACTGCTTCAGGAATGCCTGCACCGCCTGCAACTGCTCCGGGTCGAACTGGCGGCCGATGAAGGCTACTTCGTCCGCCTGGGCCTGGCGCTCGCGCTCCAGGTCGCGGCAGCGTTCGGCCACCGGGCGGATCACGATGACGCGGCGATCCAGGGGGTGGCGGCCCCGCTGCACATAACCGGCGGCTTCCAGCCGGTTGATCAGGGCGGTGGTGCCGCCCCAGCTGATGCCCATCAACTGGCCCAGTTGGCCGGTGGGCAGGGCTTCGAACTCCTGCACCAATTCCAGCGCCTTCAGTTCCGTCAGCGACAGCCCCAGCTTCTCGGCGATGGCGGCTTGGGTGGCGGAGATGTACACCCCCAACTGCCGGCTCATGACCATGGCGATGTCGTCGATCGGGCCCGTGCGGTGCATGGGGTCGTAGTCTTGATTCCCGTCCGACCTGCGGTCTTGCTGCATGTAGATGCGGTCCGTTTCCAGCATGGCGTTGCTCCGTCTTGTTCTGGATGAGGGCTGATGGGATTACTTCAGGCTGGCCGTGACGCCGCCGAGCACGCCGCCGAGCAGGCCGCCGTTCTGGCCGCCGCCCAGCAGGCCACCGAGCAGGCCGCCATTGTTGGCAGGCGCAGCCGTGGTCGTGCCGGTGGTGGCGGCACCGCCGCCAGCCGCGGCGCCGCCACCGGTCGAAACCGTCGTGCCGCCCGTGGTCACCGTGGCCGTGCCGCCCACCGCGACGACACCGCCGAGCAGGCCGCCCACCAGGCCGCCACTGGCGCCGTTCTGGCCACCGCCCAACAAGCCGCCCAGCAGGCCGCCGTTGGCCGTACCCGAACCCGTGCCGCCGGTGCTGCCACCCGTCACGCCGCCCAGCAGGCCGGTGATCGGCGCCAGCAGGCCGCCGTTGGCGCCGCCGGCCGAGCCACCCGTCACGCCGCCCAGCAGGCCCGTCACGGGGGCCAGCAGGCCGCCGGTGCCGCCGGCCGAGCCGCCCGTCACGCCGCCCAGCAGGCCCGTCACGGGGGCCAGCAGGCCGCCGGTACCGCCGGCCGTGCCACCGGTCACGCCGCTCAGCAGACCGGTCACCGGAGCCAGCAGGCCACCCGTACCGCCGCCCGCCGCGCCGCCGGTCAGACCACCCAGCAGGCCGCCCGTCACCGGGGTCAGCAGGCCGTTGTCACCGGTCAGACCCAGGCCGCCGGTCAGCGACGAAACCGCCCCGGTCACGCTGGACAGGGTGTTGCCCAGCGGGTTGGGGTTGGCCGCGTCCGCATGCAGCAGGCCGCCCGCGCTGGTCACGGCATTGCCGACGTTGGTCAACACGCCATTCAAGCCCAGGGCGCCGCCGGGCACGCTGCCACCGGCATTGGCCACGGTGCCGCCGATGCTGGCCAGCAGGCCGGCGACAGGTTGGCCCAGGCCAGTCGTGGCGCCGACTTGCTGCGTCAGGCTGGTGACGGTGCCCGCGACCGGCGAGACCACCGGATCGAGCGCGGCGCCGACGCCGCCCAACGCGCCTTCCAGGCCGGCCGGCAACACGTTGTCCACGGCCGAACCGGCGTTGGCCAGGGTCGGTTCCAGGATCGGGGTGGAAGGGCCGCTCAGCAAGCCGCCCGCCACGCCGCCAACCAGTTGGTTCACCGGCTGCAGCAGGCCGCCTTCACCACCCAGGGCGCCGGTCAGCGCGCCGACGGCGTTGGTGGCGTTGCCCACGACGGTGGTCAGGGGCTGGGGGTTGTCGGGATTGGCGTTCAGCAGGCCGCCCACGCTGCCCACGGTGTCGCCCAGGCCGCTGACCAGGCCACCCAGGCCGGTGCTCAGGTTGCCCGGCAGGCCGGTGCCGGCGACCGTGTCGCCCAGGTTGCTGACGGTGCCGCCCACTTGCTGCAGCACGCCGTCGACGGGGGCGCCCAGGCCGGTGGTGGCGCCGACTTGCTGCGTCAGGCCGGTGACCGTGTCGACCACGGGGGCCAAGGTCGGATCCAGCGCGGCGCCGATGCCACCCAGCGAGCCGGCCGAACCGACGGGCAGCAGGCTGTCCACGGCCGAGCCGGTATTGCCCAGCGCGGTTTCCAGCAGGCCGGCGCTGGCGGTCGGATCAGTGGGATTCGTGGGGTTCGTGGGATTCGTGGGGTTGGTCGGGTCGGTGGGATTCGTCGGGTTGGTCGGATTCGTGGGGACATCGCCGCCGCCGGCAATGCTGCCGTTGGAACGATGGCCGCTTCCGCCTCCGCAACCCACCAGGGCGACGGCCAGCATGGCCGAAACGAGAGGGGCGATCATACGGCTACGCTTGACTTGGTTTTCTTGCTTGGCAGACATGGTGAGCTCCTGCTCAGGGAGGTTGGGAATTCAGGCCGCTTTTTTGGCCCGATACCCTACCTATGCATAATCCATGCCAGCTTTTTGCAAGCCCCGGAAATTGCCTTCTAAGGTTTTCCCGGGGGACAGCGAATACCCTTGGTAATCAAGGCTTTGCCGTAGAAAGCTCAGAAACGGCAAGTGAATTGAAACCGGGAGGTGCCGATTTTCCGGGCGTTGGGAATGTTGTTTTTCTGCGAATATCCCGGGGGCGTTACGGGGGGCGTTACGTTGGCGTTACGTAACGGAAACCCCCCAACTACAGAGCATCGTAGAACAGCGAGTAGTTCGCGTTGAAGCGCACGCCGTGGTCATCGTTGGTGGGGCGGGCGGCCATCGGCTTGGCCACGTTGACGTCGAAAAGATAAAACTTGTCGTCCGTCACGCGCAGCCCCAGCGCGGCCGACGACAGGTGCCGGTTATTCAGATCCTGCAGTGCGCGGTTGTTGTACCAGGTGCGCGCATAATCGACCATCACGTAGGGCTGCACTGCCGCCAGATACTGCCAGCCGGTATTGAAGCGCCGATTCAACTCGGCGGAAAGGCCTATCCCCTTGTCGCCGCTCTGCTCGCCCTGGGGGTATCCCATGGCATAGCGCCAACTGCCGAACGACACCTGCTCCGAGGTGGGCATGCGGTCGGAGGTATATTGGCCCGCGCCCGAGAACACCAGGCCGAACTGCGCGGGCAGGGCAAACGTCTGGCGCGCCGAGAGATTGAAGCGCGTGAAGTCCAGGTCGACGTCCGGTTCGGCCGAATACCCGTAATTGGTGACGATGCTCTTGTCGGCCCCCATGCCATCGAAACCATGCGACACGCTGGCGGTGACGTCGGTGCTGCGGTTCTGGTCTATCTGTATATAGCGCAACTCGGCGGTGGCGGCGCGCACGCGGGTATTCTGCTGCAGCCAGCGATCATTGCTGCGCACGTCGTAGCGATCCTTGGCGTTGACGGCATACATGCCCACCGTGCCCGTCAGCGAACGCTGATTGTTCAGAAGCAGCGGATAGCTGACGCCGACCCCGATACGGTCGGTGGTGACCTTGCGTTGGAATCCCAGATATTCCAGGCTGTCGTCCTCGGGACGCGCCTGGTAGTGGTAGCCGTCGATCTTCAGGGCCAGTCCGTCCCGGCCGATCGGGATGCGCGCCTCGCCCGAATAGTATTTGACGTCGTCCGTATTGAAAGGGACGGCGGCCGTCAGCTTCAGTTGTTCCCCCAGCGGCGTCAGGCTGTTGGTGCCCAGGTTGACCAGCGGTTGCATGCCGGTGCCCAGGTCGGCCACGCCGCCGTTGGCGGTGAACGGCGTGCGCCTGGCATCGATGCGCAACTCCGTTGCGCCATCGGCCCTGCGCGGCAAATCCAGCGCGGGCGTAATGGCTACGCCCGGCACGATGCGCATCAGGTTCAACACCCGCTCCAGCGTCGGCTGGGTCAGCGGCTTTTCTTCCAGCAATGGGCCGGCCAGGGTTTCCAGGCGGTCTTTTGCCCCGCCCAATCCATCGCCCGTGACCTGTACGCTGCCGATATGGCCTTCGACCACGGTTACTGCCACCAGGCCATTGGCAAAGCCCTGGTTCTGCAGCAGCGCGAAGGACAGGGGATAACCGTGGGACCGGTACAGCTCGGTGATCTTGTCCACCTCTTTCACCAGGTCGCCCACCGAGGTTTCCTTGCCCGACAGCGGCGCCAGGATACTGGAGACGTCGTCGAACGGAATCGTGTGCACGCCCGACACATCGAAATTCAGCGGCACGATCCGCTGCGCCAGCCGGGCCTGGATCGCCAGTTGTTCCGGCGTCGGCGCCTGCACCTGCGGGGCGGGTTCAGGCGCCTGCGGGCGGGGATCCATTTGCGGGAGCGAGTCGACGGGATTGCCACGCAACGGCCCGGCGGCTTGGACGGCCGTGCATCCCAACAACAGGACGGCGAGCGAGGATAGGCGCAACGCAGTAACACCGGAGACTATGTTCATGGCTGGTTCGGTCGCGGCGCTCGCACGCCCGGGATTGGCCGGGGCGCACCGCTGCGGCATGCGCGGGATTCGGGGACTGATTTGCGCCGCAGTTGCGGAATATTGCCAGCATTGCCGGATAACGACAATTTTCGCGTTAACGCGATTATTTGGATTTTGCCTATATCGGTTTGTGACTCCAGTGAAAAGGTTTGAATGAATCTAACGGGCTTGGAGAAAAACAAGACTCTCGCGAGTATCTGTTGCAGAAAATAATGTCTTAAACTTGCGAATGTACGGGAAAACCCTGATGTTATTGCTCTGTAAATAGATAAGACTGAGTAAACATTTCAAAACAAGACTGTGCATTCTTGGTGGTTCTTCTCCCGTTTTTCATGCTTTTCCGGAGGATATGCACTGTGAAATTCAATTCGGCGGCAGCCTGAGGGCTGCGCCAGAAAAATAATACGACTACTGCAAGTCTGTCGCTTTGGCGCATTATGCGCGGCGACGGTTTTCGTGCGCGGTCGTAAACCGTTTTATCTTGGTCTGCCTGTCCTGGCGGTTGCAACGGATGGATTTATGCGTGACCCCCGAAGTAGCTGGCCGCCGGATGCTTTATTGGCCCGAAACCGCAGCGCCGCGTATCGGTGTCTCTAGGGCCTGTGTTCGAGGGCCATTTCCTTGTGTTTTTTGGAGGTACTGCATATGTATGCTCAATTGAAAAGCTTCTGGCAGGACGAAGAGGGCGCCACCGCCATCGAGTACGGCCTTATCGCTGGTCTTATTGCTGTGGTCATCGTCCTCGCGGTCACGAACTTGGGCGAGACGCTCAACGGTATCTTCGAAAGCATCAACACGTCGCTCTCGACGGAGTAGGGGTCAGCAGTGACCGCCTGTTCGCCGTGAAGCCGGTTTCCGGCGTCATGGCATGATTGTCAGCATCTCGTATTGCGGAGTCCGAGCGTCCGCTTTCCAATACGCGCGGACTCCGCGAGCGATAGAAGGTGGAGCACCTCTTGTTGAGGGAGATCGTATGGTGGGCAGTCTTTCTCGCCTTCAACGTGGCAGTGATCGGGTGCGACCTGCGTCGGCGTCGAGTGCCGAACGCACTTGTGTTGTGTGGCCTGTTCGCGCAACTGCTATGGCTGATCGCGCATGCCGTATCGGACGTGCCGCCTGGCGTCGGTGCGCAGGGCTTGCCCGATGCGCTGATCGCTTTCGCGCTCGGCCTGCTGTTCGTCGTCTTCTGGAAACTGCGCCTGATGGGGGCCGGGGACGTCAAGTATCTGGCCGTGCTCGGTCTGATGCTGGGCGTCTGGCCCTGGCTGCTGGTGCTGGTGTTCAGCGCCATACCCTGCGGGCTGCATGCCCTGGCGCAGGGACTCCAGGTCGCGCGCGATCCTCGCAAACCACGGCGCGGCGTTCCCTACGCCGCCTACCTGGCATTGGTCGCCGCCAGTCTGGCGCTTATGCCGTCGAGTTCGCCATGGTGTTCATGGTGTTCTTCCTGGTTGTCTACGGTCTTCTGACCTACGGTTTCGTTTTCGCCGCCCAGCAGCAGTTGAACTACGCCGCCGAAGAGGGCGCGCGCAGCGCGTTGCATTGGCAGGGCGGACGTCAGTTGCCGCTGCGTGCCGGCCTGGCGGCGTCCCATGCCGGCACGCAGGCGGATTGGGTCGGTCGGATGGGGGGCAGTCCGGCTGTCGTCACGGTGTGCGGCCCGGCCGGCCTGCTCAGCGGCAGCGGCGCGTGCAGCGGAGTGCCGCTGGAGGCCGACCAGCTCGAAGTCATGGTCCGCTACGCCTACGGCGCGTTTCCCCTGGTGCCGCTGCTGCCGGGCATGGGCGTCCTGGTTCCCGATAGTCTGTCCTCCCGCGCTTCCGTGCGCATCGGGGGACAGGCCGACCAACCTGCGGCGAGCTGACATGCGCCCGCGCGGATGTCGAGGCTTTGCTTCCTCCCGCCGCCAGCGTGGCGCGGCGGCCATCGAGTTCGCGCTGACGATCACGGTGCTGCTGATGCTGATGGTTGGCCTGATCGGCTATGGCGTCGTGTTCTGGATGCAGCAGAAGCTGACCAAGGCGGCCGGAGAAGGCGCGCAGGCCGTACTGCTGGCCGCCCAGCAGGGAGAACTGCGCCGTGCGGCGCTCGAGTCGCTGGCGTGCCTGAGCGTGCGCCGTGAGGCGTTGCGGTTCTCGGATACCGATGCCGACGGCGCCCAGCGCATCGGCTGCACCCCCGTTTTCGGGCCCTGCACCTGGACCATGGCGGGCGCGGTGATGGCGCCCTGCGTGAGTATTCGGGTGGCCTATGACCCCGCGGGCTGGCCGTTGATGGCGACCATGCGCAATCTGTCGCAGGCGCTGTCCGGCAGTTCCACCTGGTTTCCGTCTTCGCTGACGGCCAATGCTGTCGTCCAGATTCCACAGGTCCCGCAGGAGCCCGCAACATGAGTACCGTCACCAAGATCGCCGCCGCCTTGCTGGTCATGCTGGCGGTGGCGCTGGGTTTCCTGGCCTATCGCCTGGCCACGCAGTCGCCGCCGCCGCCCCCGCCCGCGGCGCAGCCCACGGCCGCGCCCGCGCGCGCCACCGTTCCCGTGGTCGTGGCCGCCAGAGCGATTCCCGCTGGCGAGCGCATCGCCGCCGATGCGTTGAAGATTGAACAATGGCATGCGCAGCCCACGCAGGCCTATGCCACCACCGAAAAGCTGGTCGGCGAGTACGCGCGGCTGGACATCGCCGCGGGGCAGCCGCTGGGCGATGCCCTGCTGGCCAAGGGGCTGGCACGCTACTTGCAGCCCGGCGAACGCGCCGTGACGATTCCCGTCGATGAGACCAGCGGCGTGCAGAACCGGGTGTTGCCCGGTGACGTGGTCGATCTTTTCTTCGTCCTGGATCGAGGCGCCGAGGTGCCGGGAACGCAGACCCGCCTGCTGCAGTCCCGCGTGAAGGTGCTGGCCTACGGGCTGAAGTCGGTGGATGGCCCGCCCGCCGGCGAAGAGCAGGCGAGCGCCCCCGGCCAGTCGCGCTCGCCTCCGCCCGCGCCGCGCAACGCCGTGCTGGCCGTCCCGGTGGACAAGGTCAACGAATTGCTGCTGGCGGCCAAGTCGGGCCGGTTGCAGATGGCGTTGCGCGCGCCGCAGGACGAAGCGATGCCCGATCCGGACCTGTTCCCGGCGCGCATGCCGGTGCTGGCCGCCAAGCCCGGCCTGACCGCCGAGCAGCAGGCGCAGGCGAAGGATCCGGTCAATGCCGCCTATGCGGGCGAAGTGCTGCCGCAACTGGCCGGCCCGCCTCCCGCCCCCGAATCCAGGCCGCGTCCGCGTCCCGCGGCTGCCTCGGGCGGTGGCCGCAGTATCGAAGTGGTGCGTGGCACCGATGTGCAGTCCGTGCGCTATTGATCGGCGTTTTCCCCATGGACTTTCTCAATTCGAACGAGCAGAGCCGCATGAAAACAGTACAGATCGTCGGGCGTGGAATCTTCTTGGCGGTGCTGGGCGCCAGCGCGTTGGCCGGGCAACAGGCGACGGCGGCCCAGCCGCGCGGCGCGGCGGCGCCCGCGCAGCCCGCGGCCGCGGCGCCCACGGCTGCGCGTGAGGTCACGCTGACGGTCAAGGGCCAGCAGCCGCTGCCGCTGACGTCCACGCCGACCCGTGTGGCGGTGGGCGACCCTGAAGTGGCGGATGTGAAGGTGTTGCCGCCGGGCGTGAACCGCCCCGGCGAAGTGATGCTGATCGGCCGCCGGGCCGGCACGACCCAGGTGCGGATCTGGACGCGGGGCGCTCGCGAACCCGAGGTCTGGACCGTGCGCGTGGCCTCCGACGTCGCCGCCGCGCTCGCGCAGCGCGGCGTGGCGATGGGCGCCAATGTGGATGCCGCCGGCGGCTACGGCCTGGTGACGGGGACGGCGCCATCGGCCGACCTGCACCGCGGCGCCGCCTCGGCGGCCACGGCGGCGGGGGGCGGCGAGGACAAGGTCGTCGACATGTCGGTGGTCAATACCAGCGGCGTGGTGCAGGTCGAGGTGAAGGTCGTCGAAGTGTCGCGTTCGGTGATGAAGGACATCGGCCTGAACTTCACCGCGGGCAGCAACGGACCTTGGACGGGCGGCGTGCAGTTGGCGCCCGATCTGGCGTCCGGGGGCTTCTTCGGCGCCCTGAATTACGCCACGCGCAACTTCAACGCCTCGCTGCGGCTGTTGCAGACCAACGGCCTGGCGCGCGTGCTGGCCGAACCGACGCTGGTCGCGATGTCGGGGCAGAGCGCCAGTTTCCTGGCGGGCGGCGAGATTCCGGTGCCGGAGTCGGGCGGACTGGGTACGCAGAACGTGGTCTACAAGCCTTTCGGCATCGGGCTGACGGTGGCTCCCACCGTGATCTCGCGCGATCGCATCGCGCTGAAGGTGGCGCCGGAGGCCAGCGAGCTGGACTACGCCAACGGCATCACCATCTTCAACGAGAACAACACCACGGTGATTCCCGCGCTGCGCACGCGCAAGGCCGACACCATGGTCGAGCTGGGCGATGGCGAGAGCTACATCATTTCCGGCCTGGTCTCGCGCAACACGCGCGCCAGCGTCAACAAGATTCCGCTGCTGGGCGACCTGCCCATCATCGGCAGCTTCTTTCGCAACGTACAGTACTCGCAGGACGAACGCGAGCTGGTCATCGTCGTGACGCCGCGCCTGGTGCGGCCGATTGCACGCGGCGTGGCCTTGCCGATGCCCGGGGCGCGCCAGGAGCGCACCGATTCCGCTTTCAATGCCTGGGGCAACTATCTGCTGGGCCCATGGGTCAGCGACGAGAAGATGCCCGGTTTTTCACAGTGATGCCCATGAAGACACATGCCCGAGAAGGTGTTGCCCTGGACAAGGCCACCTGCTTCCTGTTCTGCTCCGGCAACAGCACCGTGGCGCAGCAACTGGGGCAGGCGATCGGCGATCTCGGCCTGCTGATGCAGGAATCGCCGTCGGTGGATACGCTGGTTCAGCGCCTGGCGGAGCTCAATCCGCAGGTCGTGTTCCTGGACTTCACCCTGAATCCCTCCGATCCCGGCCGGCTGTTGGCCTCGGCCGATCTGGCGCGCATCCTCGCGCGCGTAGCCCCTGCGATTCCACGCGTGGCGGTGGGGTATGTCATCCAGCCCGACGGCGCCATTGCCGCGCTGCGCGCTGGCGTCAGCGATTTCGTCGACCCCTCGGTGTCGCCCGAGGAAGTGCGCGGCGTGGTGCAGCGGCTGATTGCCGCGCGCCGTTCGGAACCCGGCCGTACCGGCCAGCGCAGCGTGTTGCTGGTGGGCGCCCGGCCCGGGGTGGGCACCAGTACGCTGGCCGTGCATGCCGCAGGGCTGATGCAGGAACGCCTGGCGCAAGCAGCGCTGGGCCGTCATCGCGACCCCTCCGGCAAGCCTGCCAAGCCGGGCGACGTCATGGCCGCGCAACTCCCCCTTTCCGACCGGGTGGGGGTGCTGGACCTGGGGTATCCCATCGGCGATTGCCTGCTGTACCTGAACGTCAGCAGCGATTTCGATTTCGCCGAGGGCGTGCGCAACCTGAACCGGCTGGACGGCACGTTGCTCAACTCCGCGCTGGCGCACACGGCGTCGGGCATCAGCGCCATCGCGCTGCCGCGCGATCTGTCGCAGATGCGCGCGGTATCGCCGTCCGACTCGCTGATGCTGTTCGAGCGCCTGCGCCAGCATTGCGGCATGCTGCTGACCGACGCGGGCGGCTGCCCCGATCCCGAGTTCGTCGCCAAGCTGGCACGTGCGTGCGGCGAGGTCTGGCTGGTGACCGACCAGAGCGTCAGCGCGCTGGTCGCGCTGGCGGATTCGATGCGCGAACTCGAGCGCCATCACGTCGACAAGTCCACGCTGAAGTTGGTGGTGAACCGCTATGACGAGCGCTATGGCATGACGGCGGCGCAGATCGCCGAGCGTTTCGGGGTGAAGCTGGCCGGTACGCTGCCCGACCGCACGTTGCCGCTGATGGCCTGCCTGAACCAGGGCCATCTGCTGCACGAGCAGGCCGAGCGCGACGTGTACGTGCGCGCCGTGCAGCAACTGGTCGAGCACCTGATGGCAACCGACAGCACGGCCTCGCCGGGCGCGCGTTCGTCTTCGGGGTGGCTGGCGACTTGGCTGCCAGGCGTCCACAAACGCATGGCACCGGAATAAACGGGGATCGCGATCATGATGTCATCGATGGAGTTCGGCGCCAACGCTCCGGTTTCGGACGGGCAGTTCGCCGCCAGCCAGCGTTTCCAGGACGTGAAGAACCTGGCGTACGAGCACCTGCTGTCGCGCATCGAAGAGTTGGGCGCCGAGTTCGGCCGCTGGACGCGTACGGCCATCCAGGAGTTCGTCGATCTCGAAGTGGCCAGTTTCGTGCGGCTGCGCCGCGTGCCCATCAACGAGGGCGAGATGCAGCAGGTCGCCGCCGCGCTGACCAAGGAGTTGGCCGGGCTCGGGCCGCTGGAGGACCTGCTGGCCGACGTGGCGGTGGAAGACATCCTGATCAACGGCTACAACAACGTCTTCGTGTCACGACGCGGCGTGCTGACCCGCGAAAGCCTGCGCTTTTCCGACAACCAGCACGTGTTGCGCATCGTGCGCCGCATCCTGGCGCCGCTGGGCCGCCGGCTGGACGAGTCCAGCCCCATGGTGGACGCGCGCCTGCCGGATGGCGGGCGCCTGAACGTGGTGATCGAGCCGCTGTCCGTCGATGGTCCGATGGTGTCGATCCGGAAGTTCCGCCAGGATCCGCTCAAGCCCAACGACCTGCTGACGCTGGGCACTTTCAACGAAGAAGTCTTCCGGCTGTTGAACGCCGCCGTGCGCAACCGCTGCAATGTGCTGGTGTCCGGCGGCACCAGTTCGGGCAAGACCTCGCTGCTGAACGCGCTGGCCTTCTTCATTCCCGAGTACGAACGCGTGGTCACCGTGGAGGACACCGCCGAACTGTCGCTGAACCATCCGCACGTGGTGCGGCTGGAGTCGCGCCAGGGCGGCTTCGACGGCGCGGGCGCGGTCACCATCCGCGATCTGATCCGCAACAGCCTGCGGATGCGTCCCGACCGCGTGGTGGTGGGGGAGGTGCGCGGCGCCGAGGTGATGGACATGCTGCAGGCCATGAACACCGGCCACGAAGGCTCGATGGCCACCATCCACGCCAACTCGCCGCGCGAATGCCTGTACCGGATCGAGATGCTGGCGGGGTTCGCGGGCTTCCAGGGCAGCGAGGACAGCCTGCGCCGGCAGATCGCCAGCGCGCTGGATTTCATTGTGCAGATCGGACGCCTGCCCAGCGGCAAGCGCCGCGTGACGTCCATCACCGAAGTCACCGGCATGGGCGACAACGTCATCGCCACGCAGGAACTGTATCGCTACGACCCCTTCATGGCGCCGGATGGCGAAGAGAAGGACAACTGGGTCAGCCTGGGCATCCTGCCGCATACGCCCAAACTGGCGCGCGTGCGCAATGAGTTGCGCGGCTTGCCGCCCGATGCGGCGCCCGCCGAACCCGACGACAACGGCGGTGGCGGCGGTTTCTGGGGGCGGAGGCGCTGATGGGCATGGCCCTGGTCCTGGTGCTGGCGGCGGCGCTGCTGCTGGGCGGCGCGGTGCTGCTGTTGCGTCGCGCCGGCGCGGATGCCCGCCATTCGGCGCAGTCGGCGTTCCTGACCAAGCGGTTGGAGACGCGCGCAGCCGCGGAAGGCGCGGTCTCCGCCGGCTTCGGCGGCCGCTATGTTCCGCAGGGCGGCGGGGCGTGGGCGCGCCTGCTGCTGCAGGCCGGGCTGCGGCCCGATGCGCGCTTCTACATCATGCTGATCCTGCCCGTCGTGGTGATTCCCGTGCTGGCCTGGTTGTTCGGCGGCTGGTTTTCCGCGGGCGCGGCGCTGGCGCTGACGGTCCTGCTGTCGTACTTCCGCATCTGGTACAAGGCGGATCGCCGCAAGCGGCGCATGATCTCGCAGTTGCCGGTCTTCCTGGATGCCGTCGTGCGCCTGATCACCATCGGCAACAGTGTGAACGCGGCGTTCCAGGGCGGCCTGGCGAACGTCGATGATCCCTTGCTCGAAGTATTGCAGCGTGCCGATGCCCTGTCGCGTTCCGGCAAGGACCTGGATGCGTCGCTGCTGCAGGTGTCGCGCCAGTACGGCCTGCGCGAATTGTTCCTGGTCTCGGCGGTGATCTCGCTGGCCCTGCGCTTCGGCGGCCGCAGCGACCAGGTGCTGGAACGCATGGCGGGCTTCATGCGCGACCTGGAACACGCGCGCGATGAGTTGACCGCGCTGTCGGCGGAAATCCGCTTGTCGGCCTGGATCCTGGCGCTGCTGCCGATCGGGCTGGGCCTGTTCATCATCACGTTCAACAACGCGCTGTTCGTGGGGATGTGGAACGATCCGCTGGGGTTCCGGATGCTGCTGGTGGCCGCCGGCCTGCAGATCGGCGGTTCGTATTGGCTGTATCGCATGGCACGCGCGGTGTAGGGGCGGCGATGGACCGTGTGCTGAACGACGCGACGTTGCGCATCTACCTGATCGGCGGCCTGCTGGCCGTGATGGCGCTGATGATCGGGCTGACCGTGGCCATCGTGGTGCGGGCGGGCCGGCAGGGCCGCAGCCGGCAGGTGGTCGAGCGTGCGCTGGCCGTGCGCGAAGGCCAGCCGGCGCTGGCGGCCGAGGGGCCGGTGGGGCGAGTGGCGGCCATGGCCAGCAAGGCCGAGCAGGCCGGCCAGAAGCTCGGCACCGGCCGGATGGGCCAGTCCTTGCTGGACGCGGAAGACCGCAGGCTGGTGGAGGTGGCAGGGTTCGAGGACGTGCCGCGCGCGCGTGCGCTGTTCGTCTTCGGACGCTTCGTCTGCGCCATCGTGCTGCCCGTGGGCCTGTGGCTGGCCGCCAGTGCGTACTTCTCCAGGCTGTCGCTGGCGATGGAACTGTGCGTGGCCTTCATCGGCTTCGCCCTGGGCTGGATGGCGCCCAAGTGGTGGCTCAAGCGCCGGGTCTCGCGCCGCAAGGAGTGCGCCGAGGAAGAGCTTCCCCTGTTGATCGACCTGATCCGGCTGCTGCAGGGCGTCGGGCTCTCCATCGACCAGACCCTGCACATCCTGGTGACCGACTTCCGCTCCACACTGCCGGTGCTGGGGCTCGAGTTGAAGGTCGCCATCGACCAGTACGCACGCGGCCGGACCCGCGATCAGTCGCTGGCGCGCCTGGCGCAAGGTTTCGACAACGACGACCTGGCGGCCATCTGCCGCCTGATCGTACAGGTGGACAAGCACGGCGGCGCGGTGCAGGAGCCGCTGGCGCGGTTCGGCGAACGCGTGCGCGAGCGCCGCAAGCTGGACCTGAAAGCGCGCGTGGCCCGCATGACGGTGAAGATGACCGGCGTGATGGTGATCACGCTATTGCCCGCGCTGATCATCATCACGGGCGGATCGGGTTTCGTCGCGTTGTTGCGCGGCCTGTCGCGCGTGTCGGGAGGGGGATGATGCAGAAGATGTTTTCCGAAGCCCGCAAGGGGCGGGCGGCGCTGCTTGCGCTGGCCGCGGTGCTGATGCTGCCCGGCTGCCAGACCAACCGTGCGGAGAGTGCACGCCAGTTGATGCAGCAGCAGGAAGAAGAGCAGGCCATGGCGCGCATGGAAGACGATGCCGCCAACCAGCGTGCCGCCTCGCGTCCGCAGATGGCGCTGTCCCTGATCCGCAAGGAACAGGAAGAGGGCCGTTTCTTCGCCTCGCTGGCTTATCTGGATGCCTATCGGCAGACCTTCGGCGACGTGCCCGAAGCGTCCGCCATGCGTGCCGACGCGCTGCGCAAGACCGGGCAGCCGCAGGCCAGCGAGCAGGCCTATCGCGCGCTGACCAGCGGTCCGGAGGCGGCGCGCGCCTGGCATGGCCTGGGACTGCTGGCCGGCATGCATGGCGATTTCGGGCAGGCCGCGCAGCATCTGCGCCGCGCCACGCAACTGCGGCCCACCGATGCGCAGTATCTCGGCGACCTGGGTTACGCGTTGCTGCGCGCGGGCGATTCCCGGCAGGCGCGCGTGCCGCTGGGCCAGGCTGCCGAGCTGGCGCCCGACAACGCGAAGATCCTGGCCAATCTGGCGCTGCTGCTGCTGGTCGAAGGCGACCCGGCCGGCGCGCGCCAGGTCATGGACCGGGCCAATCTCAGCAACGAAGCGCGCAATCAGGTGCAGCAGTTGGCCGCGCAGGTTCGCGCGCCCGTCGCCACGCCCGTGGCCTCGGCCGGGCCTGCGGCGGTGTCCGCCGCGGGACGTCCGGTCGTGCGGAATATGTCCGCCGACAAGGCTGCGGCGTCGCCAGCCCCGGCTGCGCAGGGCGCCACCGCGGCCTTGGACCGGCAGGACGGCATGGTCATGCCCGTGCTCAGCCGCCAGGGGCCGTTGATGAACAGTTTCGGCAATCCGCCCGTTACGCAATGACCACCCGGTTCCAGGAGATGATCGTGCACAACCCCCTCCGTATATCCCTGCTGGCGGCCGTTGGCCTGCTGGCCGCGGGCGGCGCGGCCGCGCAGCAGCCGCCCCTCACCGGGACGGCGGGCGCGCCGCCCGTGGCCCAGACGCAGCCGGTCGCGCCGGCAGGCCAGGCGCCCGTGGCTCGTCCTGTGGTGCGCCAGGTGCAGGAAGCGCCCGCGCCTGCAGCCGCCGCGCCGGCGGCTTCGCCCGCTGCGCAGGCCGCGTCCGCCCAACCCGCCACGCCGGCCGCGCAAGAGCCCTCTCGCGAAGAGCAGTTCGGCGACATCACGCGCGGCCTGGTGGGCCTGCAGGCTGCCGGCCTGCGGTCCGGTCCGGGCCTGCCGCTGCAAGGCCCGGTAGCCACTGCGGCCTGGAGTCGCTACATGAAGAGCTTCGAGCATCCGATCCCGCAGTGGTTCGGCGAGCGTGTCTCCAACGGAGGCGGTTCGGGTGGCGGCTCCGGCGGCCTGTCCCAATAAAGGCCGCGCCAGGAGACGCATCATCATGCTGCACACGCGCTTCCCCCGCCTGCCGCGCCGCCAGCGCGGCTCCATCCTCATCCCGGCCGCGATGGCGATCCTGCTGGGAATGGTGCTGCTGTGGGGCGTGCAGCTGGGCTATGCGTTCTACCTGAAGCGCGAGCTGCAGAAAACGGCGGACATGGCGGCGTTGACGGCGGCCCAGGTGCTGGCGGGCGGCGGGGCGACGGAATGCGCCGCGGCCGTCACGGCCGCGCAGTCCGCCATCACGGCCAACATGCGTGACCTGGGAACGCCGCAGGTCGCCTGCGTGCGCTGGGACGGCAAGAACACCGCGCTGGCGCCGCGCTACATTCGCAGCGCCGACATCGGGGCCGGCGAACGCTACAACGCGGTCAGCATCAATCTGTCGACCACCGCACCGTCGCTGTTCCCGTTCACCGAGGGGGTCACGCTGTACGCCGAGGCGGTGGGAGCGCGTCCCGCCGATCCCGTCGCGGCCTTCTCGGTCGGCACCCGGCTGGCCAAGGCCAAGGACGGTGCTGTTCTGACCAATCTGCTGAAAGGGGTGGGGCTGAACATTGCCGACACGGCCCTGGTCGGCTATGACGCAGGCCTGGCCAATGTCAAGATCACCCCGGCCGGACTGCTCAATCAACTCGGTATCGACGTACCCGCGAATATTTCCGTCGCCGATCTCAATCAGTTGCTGGCGGCGAAAACCGCTCCCCTGGGAGGCTTGATCGACGCGGTGGTCAATCTGGGGGGGCGTTCGGAATTGCTGGCGGCGAATGTCGGGTTGCTCCATGCGGTCGAAGCCGCGGTCAATGCCAAGAACCTGCAGGTCCAGTTAGGTTCGAACGTGGATGGACGCGCTTCCAGCCTGTTCGCGAAAATCGTCGCGCCGGATGCGCAATCGGCTTTGAATGTGGAAGTCAGCGCGCTGGATATCCTGGGCACGGCAATCGGCGTCGGTACGGGAGGGCACGCCATCGAAGTCGGTGGTTCGGGCATCGATTTCCTTGGCATTTCCGTCAAGCCACAGATCCGAGTCATCGAACCTCCCTCCATTGCCATCGGCGGGGTGGGCGCTACGGCTTATACGGCGCAAGTGCGTCTGTATCTGCCCATATCCGTGCGGACACCTCAGCTTTTGAGCGGCCTGCTCGACCTTGACGTGTCACTGCCCATCGTTGTGGACCTCGTTAATGGCAAGGGCACGATCACAAGCATGTGTCAGGCTCGGGACGCCAGCAGCCGCGAGCTGGCCACCATCGCCGTGCAGTCGTCCATCGCGAAAGTCTGCATCGGAGGCGCACCGGCAGGGGCTGCCGCTGGTTGGCCATTCTCCACGTCGGCCAGTTGTGACCAGAACCTAGAGAAGCAGCAACTGCTTTCCCTGAGGCTGCTCGGTACGAGCCTCGCAAGCCTCAACACCAAGCTGACCGTGGACGCATTGCCGGCGGATGGATCCGCCACACTGTACGCCGGCCAGCCGGCGCAGACCGTGCCGGCGAACGGCAACCAGTTGATGCTCGGGACGACTCTCAAGAAGGCCACCGATGCCTTGCTGACGGCCTTGCTGGGCCAGACGGCGGCGACCGGCACCGGACCGGGATTCAGCACGCCTGATCAGCAAGCACAGTTGCGCAAGGATCTGGCGAACAAGGTATTCGACGATGCCAAGCTGGCCAACGGATGCAATGTCGCCGCTACCGGTCAAGCAGGCTATCAGTGCCGCCAGGCGTTGTGGCAATCGGCGTTGACGACGATCCAGAACGGATCCAGCGGATTGCAGGGGTTGCTGGGGACGACGCTGAACAACTCGGTCAACCTGCTCAGTGACGTTCTGACCTTGAACGTCGTCGGGGTGCTCAACAGCACCGGCAATCTAGTCGGCGGACTGTTGAACTCGGTGGGCGATGTCCTGAGGAACGTATTGGGCGGCATCATTCCCACCAATACCTGCGCGTCGTGGTCGCTGCTGGGGGGCTATCAGGGCAACGAGACGGGTTGCAAGACCGAGATCGCGAATTCGCTGAAGAACACCGGTCCCGTGGGCGCGGGCCAGCCGTCCAATGCGGTCATTGCCCTGTTGGGCCTGGTGCTGGGGATATTGCAGCAGCCTCTGGACAACCTGGGGGCAGGGCTGGCCCAGACGGTCAACAACGTCGTCGGTCTGGAACTCGGCCAAACAGACGTCAATCTGCTATCCCTGGATTGCAATGGCAAAGGAGTGCAGCTTGTTTACTGAAACGCGCGGTGGGGGCGGTGCATGACCGATGCCGCCAACCCGCAGAGCGTCGACGGCCTGGACGTGTACGTGTGGGAAGGCGCGTCGGACATCGCCTTTCGCGCCGAGCGCTTCCTGGCGGGATACGACGCCACCATCGTGCACTTCGATGCCGCCAGCGGCATTGCGCCGCAGCGCGACGCCGCGCGGCCGGCCGTCGCGCTGGTGTCCGTCACGGTGATGAGCGATGCGCGTTTCTCGGGTTTCGACTGGCTGGCCACGCAAGGCATCCCGGTGATCTGGGTGGCCTCGGAAGACCGCAATCCCGATCCGCGCTATTACGCGCCCGCCTATTCGTACACGCTGCCGCTGTCGTTCAACGGCGCCGAGCTGCGCCGCCTGCTGTTTCGCCTGGCGGGCGTGGCGCGGGCCGCCAGCCTGCCCGAGCAGCGCCCCGTCCCGACCTTGGTGGCGGTGTCCGACGTGATGCGCGACATGCTGAACGAGGCGCGCATGTTCGCCGATTGCCGCGCCAACGTGATGGTCAACGGCGAGACCGGCGTGGGCAAGGAGCGCATCGCGCGCCTGCTGCACGACGAATCCTCCTGGTCGCGCGGGCCGTTCGTGGCGGTCAATTGCGGCGCCATTCCCGAAGGCCTGTTCGAGGCGCATTTCTTCGGCCACGCCAAGGGCGCGTTCACCGGGGCGGTGGGCGCGCACAAGGGGTATTTCGAACAGGCCAGCGGCGGCACCCTGTTCCTGGACGAGATCGGCGATCTGCCGCTCTATCAGCAGGTGAAGCTGCTGCGCGTGCTGGAGCAGAACACGGTCACCCGGCTGGGCTCGACGATGGAGGTGCCGGTGGAGTTCCGCCTGGTGGCGGCCACCAACAAGGATCTGCGCAGCCTGGTGGCCCAGGGCGAGTTTCGGGCCGACCTGTATTACCGCCTGGCGGTGATCGAATTGCGCATTCCCAATCTGGAGGAGCGCGGTCCGCAAGAGAAAATCGCGATTTTCACGTCGCTGCTGGCCCAGCAGGGCGTGGGCGATGATAATCCGCCCGATTGGCTGTTGCAGCGCGTGGCCGGGTTGCGGTTTCCCGGCAACGTGCGCGAGTTGTCGAATCTGGCCGAACGCGTGGCCATCGTGCGCCGCCAGTTGGGGGAGTGGAACCTCGGCCGCCTCGAACAGATTCTGGATCGGCACCAGCAGGCATTTGCAGCCCCCCCTGCCGTGCTGGAGCCCCCGCCCGCGGCGCTCGGCCCCGCCGAAAAAGCCGAACGAGAGCGTATACTCGCCGCGCTGGAAGCAAATGGCTGGCGTCGGCAGGATACGGCCCATCACCTGGGGATCAGTCGCAAGGTGTTATGGGAGAAAATGCGTAAATTGCGGCTGGGCGAAGCCCTGGCCGAGACCGCGGACGGAGTGACCGAGCTCTGATCGCGTCTTTTCCGCAAAATCCGTGCCGATACGGATTAGAAATACAGCAGTAAGTTGCTATAGTTAAAGGATTGTTGCTAAGAGGAAGGCATGAATATCCAACAACTCGGTCCCTCCTTGCGTCTGGCCATGGCCTGCGCGGCGCTTGCAAGCCTTACGGCCTGCGCGGGCGCCCAGCAGCAAAGCGAGCCGCAACCCGTGGTCAAGCAGGTCGAGACCGACGACAAAGCCGCCTCGGCGCCGGTGACTCCGCCGGCTCCCCCGACGCCATCGCCTTCGGCCGCTGCCGAACCGCCCGCCGTGACCACCACGGTTGCCGAACTGCAGGGCCTGATCCAGAACCGTCAGGTGGCCGAGTTGCGCACCACCTACAACGGCAGTTATGGCGCCAGCCTGTTGTTCAAGGCGGACGACATGCAGTATTACGTTGCGTTGTTCCAACAGCGCGACTTCTGGCGTGTCGTGAAGACGGTCTCGCAGCCGCAGGCCGAAGCGACCTACCGCGCGTTCGTCGCACAGGCCGCCGAATTGGCCGCCATCGATCTGCAGCGCATCCGCCTGCAGGCCGAGAACGGCAATGCCGAAAAGCAGCTGGCCGCGCGTAGCCGCCAACTGAGCGTGTTGCAGGCCGACCAGGCCCTGCGCCAGCAACAGGAGAAAGTGGTCGCCGATCGCCAGGCCCAATTGCGCCAGGAGCGCGATGCGCTGGCCGAGCAACGCCAGGACACGCGCGCCCAACTGCGCGCGCTGCAGCGCCAGATCGACGAACTGCAGGCCGAGCAGGAGCGGGTGGGCAAGAAGCCGGCGCCGCGCCGCAACTGATCCGGATCATCGCCGTTCTTCCCTCAGGGCGCCCCAGGGCGCCCTTTGTCTTTCCAGGCCAGCGGTGTCGCGCCGCCCGGCAATCTTGTATTCTTGCCGATCGGCTTCATATACCCGCCATGGCTCTGAAAGTTTTCGATCTGCAGTGCGAGCACGGCCACGTCTTCGAGGGCTGGTTCGGTTCGCACGACGACTACGACGCGCAACGTTCGCGTGGCCTCGTGTCGTGTCCCGTGTGCGACTCCAGCGAGATCGTCAAGCGGCTGTCCGCGCCGCACCTGAACGTCGCGCATCTGCATCAGCCCGCACCGGTGCCTGCGCCGGCCCAGAGGGCGGGCGGCGTGCCGATGTCCGCGTTGCAGGCCCAGGTCATGCGCCAGGTGCGCGAACTGATCCGCAACACCGAAAACGTGGGTACGCGTTTCGCCGAGGAGGCCCGCCGCATCCACGAAGGCGATGCCGACGAGCGCCCCATCCGCGGCGTGGCTACGCCCGAGGAACGGGCCTCGCTGGCCGAGGACGGCATCGACGTCATGTCGGTGCCCGCCTTCCTGGACGACGATCGCCTGCAATAGTCGCTGCGAGAGGGTCGCAAGCCAAAAGACGAAAAGCCCTGGATCGCTCCAGGGCTTTTGCTTGATACTGCTTGAATACACCCAGGCCCGCGCGTGGCAGGCCCGGGGGCAGGGCATCAGTTGACGCGGCTGCGGTACTCGTTGGTGCGCGTGTCGATTTCGATCTTGTCGCCGATGGCGCAGAACAGCGGCACGTTCAGTTCGTAGCCGGTGTTGATCTTGGCGGGCTTGAGCACCTTGCCCGAGGTGTCGCCACGGACGGCCGGCTCGGTGTAGGTGATTTCGCGGACCAGGATGGTGGGCAGTTCGACCGAGATGGCGCGGCCATCGTAGAACACCACTTCGACCGGCATGGCTTCTTCGAGGTAGTTCAGGGCGTCGCCCATGCTGTCGGCTTCGATCTCGTACTGGTTGTACTCGTCGTCCATGAAGACGTACATGGGATCGCCGAAGTAGGAGTACGTGCACTCCTTGCGCTCGAGCATCACGACCTCGAACTTTTCGTCGGCCTTGTAGACCGATTCGCTGTTCGAACCGTTCAGCAGGTTCTTGAATTTCAGCTTGACCACGGCCGCGTTACGGCCCGACTTGTTGTATTCGGCCTTCTGGACCACCAGCGGGTCTTTGCCCACCATGACCACGTTGCCGACCCGCAATTCCTGAGCGGTTTTCATCGATTAAAACTCCGGGGGAAAATGCGCACTCACCGTGCTTGCGCGAAATTCGCACCGGACCGCGTCCGCCGGCAGTGTGCAAACGCGTTGCAAAGGCCAGCGGCGGGTTCCTGCTCGAGGTTTCGGCGCCCCGGGAGGCTGTGAAATTTGAGCCCAGGCTCGTCGGACGATCCGTCGAGCAAAGCAACTCGGAAAACCAGCTATTCTAGCGCGTCCTGGCCAATTCTGCGCAGAAATCGGCGAGGTTGTCGGCCAGATCGGGATGTTGCGCCAGGTCGGCGTCCCATTGCCGGGCCGACTGCCGCCAGGCCTGCCAGGTGGGGGCGGCCAAGGCCCGGGCCAGTGCCCGGGGGACGGCGCTGGCATCGGCGTTCCAGGCCCGGACCAGGGTCTGCGCGGCCTCGGGCGCGTCGTAGCGCGCCTGCCACGCCCCCAGTTTTTCCAGGTGCGTGTCTTCGTCCTGCGGATAGATCTGCCATACCAGCGGCCGCGCCGCCCAGGCCGCACGCACGAAGGAATCTTCGCCGCGGACGAAATTGATGTCCGCGCACCACAGCAGGCGATCGAAATCGTCCTGCACGACGAACGGCACGCGGGCCACGTGCAGGCGGCCGCCGGGGGGCACGGCGGCCTCGAGCCCTGGCGCCACGCCTTGCGGTGCCAGCAGCAGGGTGCGAGAAGCATCCTTGGCCAGCGCCGCGGCCAGTTCGGCCCAGGGGGCGTGCGGATAGCAGAACAGGGTGACCAGGCGCGCATCCTGTTCCACCAGGCCCAGTTCATTCTGTCCCAGGCCCAGGGTGCGCAGGAAATCCTGCCGATGCCCGCGGCAGGCCTGCAGGGCATCGCGTTGCGCCGACAGGCCGGGTTCCCGCAGCAGGCCGCCAGTGGCCGGGGTGAAACCCGGAAAGAAGAAATGCTTGGTCAATCCGTCCGGACGGCGCGAGGGCAGGCCGTGGCAGCTTTCGACCCAGGATTCGGCGCTGAGGTATTCCAGATTGATCCAGACCGGCTGCGTGCGCCGCATGGCGGCGACGTAATCCGCGGGTGGGTCGCAGGCGAAGGCTTCGATCACCACCTCGGCCGGCGTCAGCAGCGCCGGGTCGGGCTGCGGCGTCCAGCGCACGATCTCGATGCCGGCCACCAGCTGATGCGCCAGGCCGGGCTGCACGTCGGGCTGGATGCGCTGGAAGGCGGCCAGGTCATCGACCCACAGGCGCACCGGCCAGCCGCGTCCGTGCGCCAGCCGCCGTGCCAGCCGCCAGCACACCCCGATGTCGCCGTAGTTGTCGACGACGCGGCAGAACACATCGGTGCGCATGGCGCGGGGACGTCAGTGAAAGCGCGTGGGCGCCGCTTCGGCGTCCTCGGGCAATTCGGCGTGCACGAGTTCGCCCAGCGGATTGGGAAACTGCGGCGCGCCGCAATCCTCGCAGTAGTCGGGCGGCAGCACGCCGGGAATGCGTCGCACGTCGGCCACGCCGTATTCCTTGAGCAACGCGGCGATCTCGTCGACGGCGTCGGGTTGGCCGTCTTCGCCGGGAGGATCTTCCTCGCGGCCGTACAGCGGCCAGACGCAGCCGTAGTACACGTCGTTGCTGTTGCGCGGCGTGAAGCCGATGCGGTATTCGTCGATCTGGCCCTCGCCGCAACCGGCGATCACGGCGCGCAGATGCCCGGGGGGCAGGCTGACGGCGCCTTCCAGCCAACTGATGGCGGCACGCAGCGACAGGGGCCGCACGCGGCGGTCGGCGTCGCGGTTGCTGACGTAATAGGCATCGGGCAGCAGGCATTCGATGCCGCAGCCCGGCAACAGCGAAGCCAGCGTGGGCTGGGCCTGGGCAATCCATTGTTCGAGGCAGGCTTCGCGGCTGGCGGCCGGGTCCTCGGGGTGTTCCTGCCAGCGGAAGAGGGCGCCGCGCTCGGGCACGGCCACGGCCGCCACCAGGTAGCGGGTGTCGGCCAGCATGTTGGCCGTTTCGATGTCGGTGTTGAGCACTGGCAGGCTGGTCTCGGCGCCCAGGGCGCGGGCCGCCAGGCGGTGCATCCATTGCCAGGTTTCGGCGAAGGTGCGCGGCATCTGGTCGATGCTGACCAGTTGCGGCAGCAGGGCCATGCGGGCATGGCTGGCCAGGACGTGGCCGTGCAACTGCGCCAGCAAGGCCTGCTGCGCCGAGGCGGAGATGGGGCCGGTGGGAATGGTGTAGCGCGTCCAGGCGGCGACGGGCGCGACCAGCAGCAGCACGTCGTGGCGCACGCCGTTCTTCTCGACCTGCATGGATTCGGACAGGGTTTCGGCCTGTTCGATCAGCACTTCGTAGGCGCCGGTATCGTGCTGCGCGAGGTGATCGAGCGCCGCTTCCAGCGGGCCGTCCTGACCCTGGCGCAGCAGTTTGGGGATGGCCTCGCTCAGTTGCCCCTGCCAGTAGGCGTCTTCCAAGTGGCTGCCGGAGCGGTTCAGCGCCTGCGCCAGGGACACCAGACGCGTGGCGTCGCGGCCCATGCGGGGCGAGGAGGTTCGACTGCGGACTCGGGCCATGAATTCTTTGAAGCGGTAAAGGGAACCTCGTAGTTTACCTCTGCCCGCCGGGCGGCCCGGGGGAATTGGTCCGCCCGCGGCAACAGTGCGTGCCGCCAGCCCCCATTTATCGCGGTGCGCAGCGGGCGCATCATGTCTGCATTCCCTTATGCAATGCCAGAGGTTTCATCATGCGTTGGCCCGTTCTTTTCATTTCCCATGGTTCGCCGATGATGGCGGTCGAGCCTGGTCGCACCGGCGCCGTGCTCCAGGCCTGGGGCACGGCCCAGGCCGAACGCCCCAAGGGCATCGTGGTGGTGTCGCCGCACTGGATGGGCCATGGGCTGGCGGTCTCCACCCGCGACCGCCAGGTGGCGTGGCACGACTTCGGCGGCTTTCCGCCCGAGCTCTATCACCTGCAGTACGCCGCGCCGGGCTCGCCCGAGCTGGCCGCCCGCGTGCAGCAGGTGCTGGCCGATGCCGGCATGCAGGCCGGCAACGATCCGCGCCGCCCGCTGGATCATGGCGCCTGGGTGCCGTTGCGTTACCTGTATCCCGATGCCGACGTGCCCGTGGTGCAACTGGCGCTGGACGTGGGCCGCGACGCGCGCGGGCAGTACGAGCTGGGCCGCGCGCTGGCGCCGCTGCGCGACGAAGGCATCCTGCTGATCGGTTCGGGGTCGCTCACGCACAACCTGCGCGACGTCCGCATGCCGCACGGCGCGCCAGCCGTCGATTATGTGCCTGCGTTCCAGGACTGGTACGCGCGACACGTCGCCGCCGGGGACATCGACGGCCTGCTCGACTGGCAGGCGTCCGCGCCCGGCGCGGCGCGCGCGCATCCGCATGACGACCATCTGATGCCGTTCTACGTCGCGCTGGGCGCGGGCGGGCCGGTGCGTACCCGCCTGGTCGACGAAGTGGCCTACGGCGCGTTGGCCATGGACGCCTACGCGTTCAGCGGCTAGCTCGTCATACCTCTGGGCATGGCGCTGCCCGTGCACGGCGCGCGCCGGCCGGCGGGGCATCCGCCGGCCACGATCCCCCCTCGCAGATGAAAAGCAGAAAGGCGGACTCCCTTGGGATGTCCGCCTTTTCTCCAATTGACTTCCAGTTTGGGCTACCGCACAATCAATTCATAAGACATCGTACAACGTGAACGGAATGTGAAAGCATTCCAACCAAAGGAAAGGAGACACTTTCATGCCCATCGCACGCCGGGAATTCCTGGCCGTCATCGGAGCGGCTGCGCTCACCTCGGCCGCGCGTCCGGTCCTTGCCGCGCAAGACTGGCCCAACCGCAACATCCGCCTGATCGTGCCGTATCCGGCCGGCGGGTCGTCCGACATCATCGCCCGCGCCATCAGCCAGCCGCTGTCCACCGCGCTGGGCCAGACGGTGATCGTCGATAACCGCCCCGGCGCCAACGGCAACCTGGGCGCCGGCCAGACGGCCCAGGCCGATGACGGCCATACCCTGCTGATCTGCGACGTGGGCGCGCTGGCCATCAGCCCGTCGGTCTACACCAAGCTCAATTTCGATCCCTCCAAGGACCTGCGCGGCGTCAGCATGCTGGCGTACTCGCCGCACGTCATTGCCGTGCACCCCTCGGTGAAGGTCAACACTCTGCAGGAACTGATCGAACTGACCAAGCGCGAGCGCCTGAACTTCGCGGTGCCCGCCGTGGGCAGCGCGCCGCATCTGGCTGGCGTGGCGGTAGGGCAGGCCACCGGCGCCAAGTGGGAATACGTGCCCTACAAGGGCGGCGCGCAGGCCATCACCGACGTGGTGGGCGGCCAGGTGCAGGTCATCATGAACGGCCTGCTGGCCACGCTGCCGCACGTGCAGAGCGGCAAGCTCCGCGCCATCGCGATCTCCAAGCGCGAGCGCATGTCCATCCTGCCCGACGTCGCCACCATCGCCGAGCAGGGCGTGCCCGGCTTCGAATCCGGCACCTGGCAGGGCATCCTGGCCCCGCGCAGCATGCCCGACCCCATCGCCAGCCGCGTGGGCGCCGAACTGGCCAAGATCATCAACCAGCCCGACATCAAGAAGAAGCTGGGCGAGCAGGGCGCCGAAGTGGTCGTGATGAATCCCGCCGATCTCGACGCGTTCTTCAACAAGGAACGCGCGCGCTGGGCCGAAGTGGTGGCCAAGGCCGACATCCGCCTGGATTGATCCGCGTGCCGGCCTGGCCGCGACGACGCGGCCAGGCGCGATGCCCGCGCATGAAAAAGCCGATCCCTGAAGATCGGCTTTTTTGCATCGCGCGCGGGCGATGGCGCGACCGGGGCGGGCTCGCCCCGGGCCGCGATCAGGCGGCCAGCAGTTGGCGCAGCACGAAGGGCAGGATGCCGCCGTGCTTGTAGTAATCCACCTCGATCGGCGTGTCGATGCGCAGCGTGAGGACGACCTCTTGCGTGCTGCCGTCTTCACGGTGGATCGTCAGGGTGACGTCCTGCATGGGCTTGATTTCGCCCTCCAGGCCCGAGATGTCATAGGTCTCGCGGCCCGTGATGCCCAGGCTGTCGACGCTGTCGTTGCCCTTGAACTGCAGGGGCAGCACGCCCATGCCGACCAGGTTGCTGCGGTGGATGCGCTCGAAGCTGCGGGTGATGACGGCCTTCACGCCCAGCAACTGCGTGCCCTTGGCGGCCCAGTCGCGCGACGAGCCCGTGCCGTACTCTTCGCCGCCGAACACCACCGTGGGGGTGTCCTGGCTTACGTACTTCATGGCCGCGTCGTAGATGGACATCTGTTCGCCGGTGGGCTGGAACAGGGTTTCGCCGCCTTCGAAGCGGCTGCCGTCGGCCTTGGCCGGGATCATCAGGTTCTTGATGCGCACGTTGGCGAAGGTGCCGCGCATCATGATCTCGTGGTTGCCGCGCCGCGAACCGTAGCTGTTGAAGTCGGCCTTCATCACGCCGTGCTCTTTCAGCCACTTGCCCGCGGGCGAGGTTTCCTTGATGGAGCCGGCCGGCGAGATGTGGTCGGTGGTGACCGAGTCGCCGAAAATGCCCAGCGCGCGCGCGCCGCGGACGGTGGGCATGGCGCCCGGCGTCATGCCGAAGCCGGCGAAGAAGGGCGGCTCGGCGATGTAGGTGGATTCGGGCCAGTCGTAGGTCTCGCCCGTGACGCCCTTGATGTTCTCCCACAGCTTGCCGGGGTTGCTCTTGACCTGGCCGTAGTTCTGCTGGAACGCCTCGGGGTTCAGCGCGAACTTGACCAGTTCGTTGATTTCGTCGGTGGTCGGCCAGATGTCCCCCAGCCACACGTCGCCGTTCTTGCCCCGGCCCACGGGCTCGGTCATCAGGTCGCGCGTGACGGTGCCGGCCAGCGCGTAGGCCACCACCAGCGGGGGCGAGGCCAGGAAGTTGGCCTTGATGTTCGGATGGATGCGGGCCTCGAAGTTGCGGTTACCCGACAGCACGGCCGCGCACACCAGGTCGTTGCCGGTGATGGCTTCGTTCAGGTCGGGGGCGAGGTCGCCGGCGTTGCCGATGCAGGTGGTGCAGCCGTAGGCGGCCACGTCGAAGCCCAGCTTCTCAAGGTAGGGCAGCAAGCCCGTCTTGGTCAGGTATTCGGTGACCACGCGCGATCCGGGGGCCAGCGAGGTCTTGATGTGCCTGGGCACCTTCAGGCCGGCCTCGACGGCCTTCTTGGCCAGCAGGCCGGCAGCCAGCAGCACGCTGGGATTGGACGTGTTGGTGCACGAGGTGATGGCGGCGATGAGGATGTCGCCGTTCTTGATCTTCGTGCCCGCGCTGGTGGT
This sequence comes from Bordetella ansorpii, assembly GCF_900078315.1. Lineage (GTDB taxonomy): Bacteria > Pseudomonadota > Gammaproteobacteria > Burkholderiales > Burkholderiaceae_B > Bordetella > Bordetella ansorpii. The sequence continues at coordinate 780,446 of NZ_FKBS01000029.1, read as the reverse complement.
GAACGTCTCGGACAGCTTCTCGGCCGGCTGGTTGAAGCCGTTCTCGGAGACCGGCTTGGAGTACAGGTCGATGAAGGTGTTCTTGACGTTGCCGATCTCGATGCGGTCCTGCGGACGCTTCGGGCCGGCCAGCGACGGCGCGACGGTGGACAGGTCCAGCGTCAGCAGCTTGGTGTAGTTGATGTCCTTTGCCTTGGGCACGCCGTACATCTTCTGCGCCTTGAAGTAGGCGGCGAAGGCGTCGATTTCTTCCTGGGTGCGGCCGGTGCCCTCGAAGTAGTCGATGGTGCGGTCGTCGACGGGGAAGAAGCCCATGGTGGCGCCGTACTCGGGCGCCATGTTGCCGATGGTGGCGCGGTCGGTGACGCTGAGGCTGGCGGTGCCTTCGCCGCAGAACTCGACGAACTTGCCCACCACCTTCTCGCGGCGCAGCATCTCGGTGATGGTGAGCACCAGGTCGGTGGCGGTGACGCCGCCGCGCAGCTTGCCCTTGAGCTCGACGCCCACCACGTCGGGCGTCAGGAAGTACACGGGCTGGCCCAGCATGCCGGCCTCGGCCTCGATGCCGCCCACGCCCCAGCCGACCACGCCGATGCCGTTGATCATGGTGGTGTGGCTGTCGGTGCCCACCAGCGAGTCGGGGTAGTACACGTCGTTCCCGTCATGGTGAACGCCGCGCGCCAGGTATTCCAGGTTGACCTGGTGGACGATGCCGAAGCCCGGGGGCACCACGCCGAACGTGTCGAACGCCTGCATGCCCCACTTCATGAACTGGTAGCGCTCTTTATTGCGCTGGAATTCCAGTTTCATGTTCAGGTCGAGCGCGTTCTTGGTGCCGAAGTGGTCGATCATGACGGAGTGATCGACCACCAGGTCGACCGGCACCAGCGGCTCGATGCGCTTGGGATCCTTGCCCATCTGCGTGGCCACCGAGCGCATGGCCGCGATGTCGGCCAGCAGCGGAACGCCCGTGAAGTCCTGCAGCACCACGCGGGCCACGACGAAGGGAATCTCGTCTTCGCGGCGGGCGTTGGCCTGCCAGCCGGCGAGTTGGCGGACGTGCTCTTCGGTGACCTTCTGGCCATCGCAATTGCGCAGCACGGATTCCAGCACGATGCGGATGGACACCGGCAGCCGCTGCACGTCGATGCCCAGGGCTTTGCCCAGGGCCGGCAGCGAATAGTACTGACAGGTTTTCTTGCCTAGCTTGAATGTCTTGAGCGTGTCGAGCGTGTTGTGCGGCATGTCGGACTCCCTGGGTTTGGACCGCGTGAAAGCGCCATTTTCAGGCGTTTCGGCGTGCTTGTCATTGTATGTGAGACAAGCGTAATTGGGGGCTTGTGTCTTATATCTTATATAAGACATAAAACAGGTGTCAAAGTTGCATCCCGCCTATTCCGGCAGGCTTTCCAGTACGTCGTTCAAGCGGGTGTCAGGCGGCACTCCGATGCCGAAATCCACGGCCAGCACCTCGCGGATCTCGGCCGCGCCAGCCAGCGTGCGCCTGTGCGTCGTGCCGTCCGGGCCATAGCGCGTGTAGTCCCGGTTGCGCAGGGCCAGGCGCGCGCCCGGGACGGGACGCGCGGCGATCAGGTCGCGTATGAACATGGAATCGGGATGCGTCGAGACGTAATAGCTGGCGACTTCATAATCGGGCAGCGTCTGCGCCTGCAGATCGTAGCGGTACAGCGTGCGCCAGCCGCCGCCGACCAGGGCCTGCATCCGCCAGTTGCCCGCCTCGCCCGGCACCAGGCGGAAATCGCCGTGCGGGGTGGCCTGCACGCCGGGTTCCAGCCGCAGCACGCCGGTCAGCGTCATCGCGCCGAAGCCCACGTCGACGATATGCGGCTGGCCGTCGATGCGCACCCGCAGCAGCATGTGGGTGCGCGGGGTGATGGCGTCCTCGGGATGCGACCACAGCACGCTGGCGGCCAGGTCGGTCACGGTGAAACCCAGTTCGCGCAGGGCGGCGCCGAACAGCAGGTTGTGCTCGTAGCAGTAGCCGCCACGCCGGTCTTGCACCAGTTTGCGATGCAGGTCGGGCAGGGCCAGGCTGACGGGCTTGCGCAGCAGGGGATCGAGGTTTTCGAAGGGGATGGCCTGCACGTGGTGCAGCACGAGGGTGGCGACGCCATCCAGGGTGGCCGAGGGCCAGGAATGCAGGCCGATGCGTTGCAGGTAGTTGTCCCACAGCGTGGCGTCGGACATGGCACCTCCGGATCGTTCGTGGCGATCCGTCCATCGTAACGCCGTGGGGCGGGGCGTGCAGGAACGCCCCGCGGCCTAGAAAATGCCCAGCCAGCCGCCGCGGCTCAGTTCGCCTTCACACCCCTTGTATTGCGTGCCGAAGCGTTCGGCGCGTGCCTGCACCTGCGCCGCCACGCGCTTCAACCACGCCTTGGCCTCGTAGCTGCGGTTGCGGTAGCCGGTCCAGCCTTCGTGGTAGTTCAGGTACTGGCGGTAGGCGTCCCATTTGGAGATGCCGTTGAGCTTCTGGGTCTTGGTCATGTACCAGCCCATGAAATCCATCGCATCGCCGAAGTCGCTGCGGCTGGAAGTCCAGCCGCCGGCCTCGCGCTGGTAGTCGGCCCAGGTCTCGTCCTTGGCCTGCGCGTAGCCGTAGGCGGAGCTGACGCGGCCCCAGGGGATGAAGCCCAGGAAGTAATAGCGTGGCGGCACCGCGTCGTGCCGGAAGCTGGACTCCTGGTACATCATCGCGATGGGCACCTGGGGCGGCACGCCCCATTTGCTTTGAACGCGCAGGGCGGCGTCGTGCCAATCCGGCTTCTCGCGGAAGATCGCGCAGATGTTCTCGGGATTCGAGGGCGGCACCGTGGCGCAGCCGGCCAGCAGCAGGGGCGCGATGAGCAGCAGTCCTCGCATCGGCTTGCGTGTCCTATTCGGCGTGCTGGTTTCGGGCATGGCGCTGATTGTAAGCGCTTGTGAATGGCAGCGACGCCCCGATTCCCGTCAGTGTCCAACCACCTCTGCCCGGACGCGGTCAAAACGGCGTTCCGCCAGATCCTGGGGGCTGATCCAGAAAGAGGCGTTACCGACGTCTCCGAATACCATGTGAACGCCGTAGTCGGTCGCAAGGTGCAGAAGCAGGATTTCCGGCTCGTCAACAGACGGAGCGTCCTGGCAGGAACGCGGGTAGCCCAGCATCTGATGGACGGCGGGGCTTGGCGGCTGGCCTGCCAATTCTGTAACAGGCAGATGGTGATGATGCAGGGCTTCCAGGAAGTAGGTGGGAATATGTGCTGCGGTTTCAGGTGCGCCGACCGTGAAATCGATTGTGGCCAGCAGCCCTCTGTCGTGGATATCCGCGAGATCGTGAAGTGAGAAAAGGTTCAGGCTTCCGGGAGCACCGGACAGGCCGGCAAGCCAGTTGCGGAAGTCGGCCCGTGTCTGATTCGGGGGCTGAGTGCCCAGGCCCATCTGCTGTGCATCGGCCATCCAGCGACGACCTTCGTTTTCGATGCGCCGCAATTCGTCCTGCCGTGCCTGGTCTTGATAGCCCTGGTACCCAATCACTTTCGATGTGCGGGCGATCACAAGCCGAGCCATGCGTTCGATCATGACGGCTAACTGCGGGAACGCCGTCGGGACTTGCCATCTAGGGTCCGATGGCTGCGTCAGCCCAGCTTCGAGGATGTCCGTCGCCCCCTCCGGAGGATTTGCCCCAGGGGACGCCGCGATGGTCAGGGCCTGTGCAACGCGCGCTTCCCGGACGCGCTCGTCGTAGTATTCGCCCACCAGATCCATTGCGACGTCGAGGTCCACTTTGCCCTCATATATATCGGCGGCGGGCAGCGTCAGTTTGCCGACGAGCGCCTCGCCGGTATCGGAGTTCAGATACGCTTCGATGATCCGCGCGACATGCTCCGTCTGGTAGATCGCCGAATAGTCGGGCCAACTGTCCATCGTGATGGGAACGAGCGGCCACTCGGTATGCGTTGCGGGTGCTGATTCCCCTTTGAGCACCCATCTCAGGCGGGAGTAGCGATATCTCTCGTAGACCGGCTGCAGGGTAGTTGGGGCAGCCCTGCGCGATTGGTTGCAGGGCGCGTCCGGGGCATGGATCACCCGGATGCTATCCCGATCGTCTGAATCCCATATCTGATCGTCTGCATCGTCCGCGAAAAAGAACAGCATGCCGCAGGCGGGTAGATGCCCGTCGATGCTGGGCAACTCGGCGCAGTCGATCTGGCACAGGAAGTGCAGAGGACGGCCGTGGCTCAGGCTGGTCGGCCAATCCATATCGTCAGGCAATTGCGGCAGGCCGCCCAGACGGCTACGGACATGGGTGAAGCGGTGCGGCGGATACGGGCGGTGCAGCATGATCGCAGGCTTGCGATAGTGGTGCATCACGCGGTCCACGATCTCGTGGATATCGGATTCCTGCAGCATCTTCATATGATGGACCTGTAAGCGGCGCGGCGTTGAGACGCCGGACTATTTACAGGCTTTCCATGACAGCAGGATATCCGTTCCGCGCGGCTCAATGCCGCGCGGACAGGTCGGGCGCGGTGCTTACGCCGACGGCGGCACGAAGCCCTGGGCCTCCACCGTGCCGTCTTCGAACAGGAAGCGCTCCATCTGCTGCTGCAGGTACTTGCGGGCGCGGGCGTCGGCCAGGTTCAGGCGGTTTTCGTTGACCAGGCGAGTCTGGATGCCTTTCCACTCTTCCCAGGCCTCTTTCGAGACCTCGCGCCAGATGCGCGTGCCAATTTCGCCGGGGTAGGGCGGAAAATCCAGCCCTTCGGCTTCACGCTTCAGTTTCACACAGTTGACGGTACGAGCCATGGTCTGTTGCCGGTAAGGATTGCGAAGCTGCGATTTTAGCCGTGCCCGGGGTTTGCCCGGATCACGGCCCTGCCGGCGTCACAGTTTCTTGATGAAGACCAGGCTGTTGCGCGAGCGGTTGTAGTGGTTCTGCTTGTCGCGCGGCAGGTCGGAGATGCCGCCCTGCACGAAGCCGCGCTTGATGAACCAGTGCGAGGTGCGGGTGGTCAGCACGAACAGGCGCTTCATGCCCAGCGCGCGGGCGCGCGCTTCCATGTGGCGCAGCAGGATCTCGCCTTCGCCGGAGCCTTGCCATTCGGGATGGACGATCAGGCAGGCCATCTCGGCCATCTGCTCTTCGGGGTACGGATGCAGGGCCGCGCAGGCGTAGATGACGGCGTCGTGCTCCAGCACGGTGAAGTTCTCGACGTCGCGCTCGATCACGCTGCGGGGGCGCGGCACCAGCGTGCCGTCGGCTTCCAGCGGCTCGATCAGGCTCAGGATGGCCCCGACGTCGTCGATGGTGGCCGGACGCAGGTCGTCCAGCGTGTCTTCCACCACCATGGTGCCCACGCCGTCGTGGGTGAAGATCTCCAGCAGCACGCCGCCGTCCAGCGAGAACGGCACCAGGTGCGCGCGCGCCACGCCGCGCTTGACCGCCAGGGAGGCGTATTGCAGGTACAGGTTGGTGTCTTCGTCCAGCTTGCCCGCGGCCAGCAGCGCGTCGGCATCGACGCGCGCCAGTTCGGTATCGACCGAACCGTCTTCGTGCAGCACGCCGGGCGCGCCCGACAGGAAGATCAGTTTTTCGGCGCGCAGCGCCACGGCCACGCTGGTGGCCAGTTCTTCCATCGCCAGGTTGAAGGCGTCGCCGGTGGGCGAGAAGCCCAGCGGCGACAGCAGCACGACCGAGCCGCGTTCGATGGCGAACTTCAGGGCATCGACGTCGATCTTGCGCACCAGGCCGGTGTGCTGGTAATCGACGCCATCGACCACGCCGGTGGGGCGGGCCGTGACGAAGTTGCCCGAGATGACGCGGATGTGCGAGCCCGACATGGGCGTGTTCGGCAGGCCCTGGCTGAAGGCGGCCTCGATGTCCAGGCGGATCTCGCCGGCGGCTTCCTTGGCGCATTCCAGCGCCGCCTTGTCGGTGGGCGCCACGCCGCGGCCGAACTGCTGCGTGAAGCCTTTCAGGCGCAGTTGCTCGTTGACCTGGGGGCGCGAACCGTGCACCAGCACCAGCCGCACGCCCAGCGCGGACAAGAGCGACAGATCCTGGATCAGGGTGTTCAGCGCGCCTTCCTGCACCAGCTCGCCGCCGAAGGCCACCACGAATGTCTTGCCTCGGAAGGCGTGCACGTAAGGCGCCACCTCCCGGAACCATCGGACGAACTGGGCGGCGGCGAACTCGGGGGCTTCGAGGGCGGAGACGGTGTCGGGGTCCTGGTCGGGCATGATGAGGGCGTGCGATTCCTGGGGGTGGCAAAGGATGGCCGTCGCCTGGTGCGGCCTGCGGCGGGTCGCGAAATTATATGACCGGCGCGGGGCGGCTGCGCGCGGGCCGCCGCCGTTTTCGCACGCTCGCCTGTGCGGCGCTCGGGGGGACGGCCCGCAGCCGGATGGGGTTCCCGGAAATGCTGCCCTCGAAAATTTATAATAGGTGGTTCACCGGATGAATCGCCTCTTATGTCAGAAGTCTCCCGCGCGCCCGACGGATCCCAGGAAGGTCCCCGCAGCGACGCACCCCGTGACGGCAGCCGCGGCAACGGAAATCGCAATCGTGGCAATCGCCAGGGCGGCCCGAGGCCGGAGCGCGCCCCTGGCGCCCCCGAAGAGCCGGCCGATCGCCCGGAACGGCCCATTCCCGTCATCACCTATCCGGAAGACCTGCCCGTCAGCGCGCGGCGGCAGGAGATCGCGCGCGCCATTGCCAACCACCAGGTGGTGATCGTCAGCGGCGAGACCGGCTCGGGCAAGACCACGCAGTTGCCCAAGATCTGCATGGAGCTGGGCCGCGGCCGCCGCAAGATGATCGGCCACACGCAGCCGCGGCGCCTGGCCGCCACCTCGGTGGCCAAGCGCATCGCCGAAGAGCTGAACACCCCGATGGGCGAAGTGGTGGGCTACCAGGTGCGCTTCAACGACCGCACCGGTCCCAACGCGGCCATCAAGCTGATGACCGACGGCATCCTGCTGGCCGAGTCGCAGCGCGATCCGCTCTTGCGCCGCTACGACACCATCATCATCGACGAGGCGCACGAGCGCAGCCTGAACATCGACTTCCTGCTGGGCTACCTGAAGCAGCTGCTGCCGCGCAGGCCCGACCTGAAGGTGGTCATCACCTCGGCCACCATCGACGCCGAGCGTTTTTCGCGCCATTTCGCGGAATCGCCCGAGCGGCCGGCGCCGGTCATCGAGGTGTCGGGCCGGCTGTATCCGGTGGAAGTGCGCTACCGCGCCGTGCAGCAGCCGCAGGATGCGGACGACGCTCCCGCGGCCAAATCCCCGCGCGGCGAACCCGCCCGCCTGAGTGGCGACGAAGAGCGCGACCTGATCGACGCCATCGTCGACGCGGTGGACGAGTGCGCGCGGCATGGCCCCGGCGACGTGCTGGTGTTCCTGCCCGGCGAGCGCGAGATCCGCGAGTCGGCCGAGGCGCTGCGCAAGCACCATCCCGCCGGCACGGAAATCCTGCCGCTGTTCGCGCGCCTGTCGCAGGCCGAGCAGGAACAGATCTTCCATCCGCGCGGCAACGCGCGCCGCGTCGTGCTGGCCACCAACGTGGCGGAAACCTCGCTGACGGTGCCCGGCATCCGCTACGTGGTCGACAGCGGCCTGGCGCGCATCAAGCGCTATTCGTGGCGCAACAAGGTCGAGCAGCTGCGCATCGAGCCCATCAGCCGCGCCTCGGCCAACCAGCGCGCCGGCCGTTGCGGCCGCGTGGGGCCGGGCGTGTGCATCCGGCTGTACGACGAGACCGATTTCAACGCGCGCGCGCCGTTCACCGATCCCGAGGTGCTGCGCTCGTCGCTGGCCTCGGTCATCCTGCGCATGAAGTCGCTGGGCCTGGACGAGATCGAGGATTTCCCGTTCGTCGAGGCGCCGCCGGGACGGGCGGTGGCCGATGGCTATCACCTGCTGCAGGAACTGGGCGCCATCGCGCCCAAGTCCATGGACGACGAGGGCGAGCGCACCGGTGCGGCCTATGAACTGACGTCCACCGGCCGCGAGCTGGCCAAGCTGCCCGTCGATCCGCGCATTGGCCGCATGATCCTGGCCGCGCGCGAGCAGCAGTGCCTGACCGAGATGCTGATCATCGCGGCGGCGCTGTCCGTGCAGGACCCGCGCGACCGCCCGATGGCCGAGCGCGAGGCTTCCGAGGCCGCCCACGCCAAGTTCGCCGACGACAAGTCCGAGTTCCTGTCCTTCCTGAAACTGTGGCGCTGGTATGGCGAACAGGTGCAGCACAAGCAGTCGCAGCGCAAGCTGGTGGGCCTGTTGCGGCAGAATTTCCTGTCGCCCATCCGCCTGCGCGAATGGCACGACGTGCACAGCCAGTTGGCCGCCCTGGTGGGCGAACAGGGCTGGCGCCTGAACCAGGCCGACGCCACCTACGAGCAGTTGCATCACGCGCTGCTGTCGGGCCTGTTGGGCAACGTCGGTTTCAAGGGCGAGGAAAGCGGCCAGTACCTGGGCGCGCGCGAGATCCGCTTCCACATCCATCCCGGCTCGCGCCTGGCCAGGAAGGGCGGACGCTGGATCATGGCGGCCGAACTGGTCGAGACCACGCGCCTGTACGCGCGCTGCGTGGCCAACATCGATCCCACCTGGCTCGAACGCGTCGGCGCGCACCTGCTGCGCCGCAACTGGTCCGACCCACGCTGGGAAAAGAAATCCGGCCAGGTCGTGGCCAACGAGCGCGCCACGCTGTACGGGCTGGTCGTGTACGCGGGCCGGCGCGTGCAGTACGGCCGCATCAATCCGCAGCACGCCCGCGAGATATTCATCCGCGACGCGCTGGTGCCGGGCGAGATCGACACCAGGCTGCCCTTCGTGGCGCACAACCGCAAGCTGATCGCCGGCATCGAGAAGCTGGAGCACCAGACGCGCCGGCCCGACATCCTGGTCGACGACGAACTGATCTACGCGTTCTACGACCGCCAGTTGCCCGACGGCATCTCGCAGACGGCCACGCTGGAAAAGTGGGTGTCCGGCCTGGACAAGGCCGCTTCGTCCCTGCTGCTGACGCGCGAAGAGCTGATGCGCCACGAGGCCGCGGGCGTCACCACCGACGTGTTTCCCAAGAAGGTCGAGTGGCAGGGCGCCACCATGGCGCTGGATTACCACTTCGAGCCCGGTTCGCCGCGCGACGGCGTCACCTTGTCCGTGCCGCTGTTCGCGCTGAACCAGCTGGATGCCCAGCGCTGCGAATGGCTGGTGCCCGGCATGCTGAAGGAAAAGGTGCACCTGCTGCTGAAGTCGCTGCCGCAGAAGCTGCGCCGCCATTGCGTGCCGCTGCCCGACTACGCGGCCGGCTTCTACGACCGCTGGTACGACAAGCTGGGCGATCCGCAGCAGGGCCTGGTCGACGCCGTCATCGCCGACATGTGGAAGCAGGTGCAGATCCGCCCCGCCGTGGCGGATTTCAAGCTCGAGACGCTGCCCACCCACCTGTTCATGAATTTCCGGGTGGTCGACGAGCATGGCCGCATGCTGGCCGCCGGCCGCAATCTTGCGCAGTTGAAGGCCGAACTGGGCAAGCAGGCGCAGGCCACCTTCCAGCAACTGGCCGCGCGCGACACCGAGGTGGCGCAGGCGCTGGCGCACGAGAAGCTGACGGCCTGGACCTTCGGCCCGTTGCCCGAACTGATGGAGATCCGGCGCGGCGGGCAGTCGGTCATCGGCTATCCGGCGCTGATCGACCGGGGCACGCATTGCGACCTGGACGTGTTCGACGATCCCGAGGACGCGCGCCGGCAGCATCGCGCCGGCCTGTTGCGGCTGTTCCGCCTGGGGCTGCGCGAGCAGGTCAAGTTCCTGGAAAAGAACCTGACCGACATCACCAAGATGAGCATGCTGTACATGAACCTGGGCACGCAGGACGAGCTGCGCGACCAGATCATCGACTGCGCGCTGGCCCAGGCCTGCCTGGGCGATCCCTGGCCCGCCAACGCGCAGCAGTTCGAGGCGCGCCGCAACGACGGCAAGGGCCGCCTGGGCCTGCTGGCGCAGGAAGTGGCGCGCCTGGCGCATGCCATCCTGACCGAATACGCCGCCGTGCAGCGCAAGCTGCCGCAGGCCAAGCCGCATGCGGCGGCCTACGCCGATCTGCAACAGCAGATCGGGGCGCTGGTGCCCAAGTGGTTCCTGCGCGATACGCCGTACGCGCAACTGGCGCATTTTCCGCGCTACCTGAAGGCGGCGGTGGGACGCATCGACAAGCTGCGCGCCGATCCCGCGCGCGATGCCAAGCTGATGGGCGAGATGGCGCCGCTGCTGGTGCAGTACCAGCGCGCGCGCTCGGCGCTCAAGGGCACCGCCGATCCGCGCCTGGACGAGTTCCGCTGGATGCTGGAGGAACTGCGGGTGGCCTTGTACGCGCAGGAGCTGCGCACGCCGCAGCCGGTGTCGGTGAAGCGCCTGATGAAAGCCTGGGAGTCGCTGCAGCGCTAAGGAAAAAGGCGGAAGACCTTATCGGGCCGCCTTTTTATTAAGCCCGCATGCGGATCAGAGCGCCAGGAAGGCCAGGATGATCAGCACGATCAGGCCCCACTTGGTGGCCTTGTAGACGTTGCGGTTCCAGGCCTTGAATTCCTTGCGCTTCTCGTCGAACCGATGGTGCAGGTGCGTCAGCTTGTTGATGGCGCCGGTCTGGTCGCCGCTGTCGTTGGGCGAACTGGCCGCCGACATCACCACCTTGCCGAACCAGCGGTTGAACGACTCGGCCCAGCCCCACTTCAGCGGACGTTCGACGTCGCAGAACAGGATGATGCGGTTGGACTCGGACTTGTTGTGCGCTTCGTGGATGTAGGTCTCGTCGAACACCACGCTTTCGCCGTCGCGCCAGCTGTAGCGTTCGCCGTCCACGTCGATGTAGCAGCGGTCGTCGTTCGGCGTGGCCAGGCCCAGGTGATAGCGCAGCGAGCCCGAGAACGGGTCGCGGTGCGGGTTCAGCGTGCCGCCGGGCGGCAGCTCGGCGAACATGGCCGCCTTGACCTTGGGCAGCGTGCGCAGGATGGCCACGGTCCTGGGGCACAGTTGTTCGGCCGAAGGATGCCGGGCGTCATACCACTTCAGGTAGAAGCGCTTCCAGCCGTTCTTGAAGAACGAGTTGAAGCCCACGTCGTCGTGCTTCTCGGCGGCCTTGATGTGGCGCAACTGCTGCATGGCCAGCGCCTCGTCGCGGATGATCTCCCAGTTGTCGTCCAGTACTTTCAACTCGGGGATTTCGCGGGTGGTGACGTACGGCGTGGTGGGCACGCGCGAGGCCAGCACCATGAACGCGTTGACCGGCGCCAGGATGACGGAGTGGTCAAGGAACACGCGTGACAGCTTCTGCCGGACGCGGCCGCGGAAGTGGGCAAAGAGAATGGAGGCCAGCCAAAGCCCCGGAATCAGCCATTTCATGTCGGTAATGGATCGTGCGGCGCGGGACGCGCACCGCTGGTCGGATATTGTTGCACAGGCGTGGTTTGGACGCCGCCGTCCGCGCAGAGTTCGCGCAGGATCTGCGCGAAGTGCGTTTCGGCCTGCAAGGGGACGTCCCGCACCCGGCGGATCAGGCTCATGGGCGGCAGTTCCCAGTCGAAGCGCCAGGGGGCCATGGCCACCCGGCCATGCAAGGCCATTTCCCGCGCGATGTCCTCGGGCACGATGGATACCAGCCGGTCGTCGCCCGTGATCAGGCTCTCGATCACGTCCAGCGAGTAGGTCTCGATCATCGGCGTGGGCGGCTGCACCTGGGCTCGCACGAACAGTCCGGCGATCATGCCGCCGATGGGCGTGGCGGGCGAGGGCAGGATCCAGCGCATCGAGGCCAGCTCGGACCAGTCGGGCGGCCCGTGCGGCAGCCGGCGCACCAGGCGGGGATGCCCGATCAGGGCGGGCCATTGGCGATAGAGCATTTCGTGCCAGATGGCGCGCGGATCGGGGCCGCCGCCCGCGGCGCGGCCGATCACGCAATCCAGGTCGCGGCGCAGCAGCAGTTCCAGCAACTGGTCCGTAGTGGCGCGGTGCAGGGTGACGGTGACCCCATGCCGCTGGTGCAGCAGGGCCACGGCGCGCGCCAGCAGCGGCCCCGATACGAAGGGAATGGCGCCGATGTTCAGGTGCGCGCTGTGGCCCGACCGCAAGGCATCCACCTCGCGGGTCCATTGGTCCAGGTCCTGCAGCAGGTGACGCGCGCGCACCAGCGCCAACTGGCCCAGCGGCGTGGGTTCCAGGCCGTGGCGTGACCGGGTGAACAGCGGCGCGCCGAAGATGTCCTCGATCTCGGCCAGCGCCTTGGTGGCGGCGGGCTGGCTGATGCCCGTTTCCACCGCGACACGAGTCAGCGTGCCGTGGCGGCGCACCGCCAGCAGCAGGTTCAGATGGCGGATTTTCAGGCGCGCAGCCAGCCGGCTGGGCAGGGAGGGAGAGGACATGCTTACGATGAATAACCAAAAGGTTATTGATATATCAAAAAATAGCTGATCCTGGTTATTCGTGATTTCTATACTTGTGTCCAGACGATTCCGGAAGCCCTGAGCGATGTCGCACTCCTTCACCACCCGCCCCGAGATCCGCGGCACCTTCGGCGTGGTGTCTTCCACGCATTGGCTGGCCTCCCAGACCGCGATGAGCGTGCTGGAGCGCGGCGGCAATGCCTTCGACGCGGCGGTGGCCGGCGGTTTCGTGCTGCAGATCGTCGAGCCGCACTTGAATGGACCCGGCGGCGAGGTGCCGATCCTGTTCTGGAGCGAGTCCGAGCGCCGCATGCGCGCGTTGTGCGGGCAGGGCACGGCGCCCGCGCTGGCCTCCGCGGCCTGGTTCCGTTCGCAGGGACATCATCTGGTGCCGGGCATCGGCCTGCTGCCCGCCGTGGTGCCCGGCGCTTTCGGCGCCTGGCTGACGCTGCTGCGCGACTACGGCACCTGGGAACTGCAGGATGTGCTGCAGCCGGCCATCGACTACGCGCGCAACGGATTTCCCTTGGTGCCGCGCATCGTGCAGGCCATTCTGGCCGTGCAGGAACTGTTCCGCACCGAATGGACCACCTCGGCCGATGTCTGGCTGCCGGATGGCCGCGTGCCGCATCCCGAGCAGTTGTTCCGCACGCCCGCCGTGGCCGCCACCTACGAGCGGCTGGTCCGCGAGGCCGGCCGCGGCGCGGGCAGCCGGGCGCAGCGCCTGGATGCCGCCATCGACCTTTGGTACCGCGGCTTCGTGGCCCGAGCCATCGATGACTACTACCGCCACGCCGAGGTGCGCGACTGCACCGGCGAGCGGCATCGCGGACTGCTGCGCCATGACGACATGGCGGCGTGGCAGGCCGGCTACGACGAACCCCTGCGGCTTCAGTACGGGCGCTACACCGTGGCCAAGTGCGGCGTCTGGTCCCAGGGGCCGGTGTTTCTGCAGCAGTTGGCCATGCTGCGCCATCTGGGCATCGAGGGCCTGGATGCCGCCAGTCCGCAGTTCGTACACCGCGTCGCCGAGTCCGCCAAGCTGGCGTTCGCCGACCGCATGGCCTGGTACGGCGATCCCCGGCATACCGATGCGCCGCTGGAGGCCCTGCTGTCGGACGCCTATGCGCGTGAGCGAGCCGCCTTGGTCACGGCGCGGGCAAGCGCCGAATTGCGGCCGGGCCATCCGGGCGGTCGCGCTCCCGTGCTGCCCGACCTGTCGGCCAGCACGCGCGCGCTGGCGGATGCCGACACCCGCTTCGGCGTCGGCGAACCCACGTTCGCGGCGCTGCCGCCGGTGGACGAATGGGCGCGGCGCGAGATTTTCGTCGGCGATACCTGCCACATCGACGTCATCGACCGGCACGGCAACATGGTCGCGGCCACGCCGTCGGGCGGCTGGCTGTCGTCCAGCCCGGTCGTGCCGGGGCTGGGTTTCTCGATCTCCACGCGCTTGCAGATGACGTGGCTGGACGAGGGTCTGCCCGGCACCCTGCGGCCGGGCGCACGCCCCTGCACCACGCTGTCGCCCGGCCTGGCGCTGCGCGACGGCGAGCCGTACATGGCGTTCGGCACGCCTGGCGGCGACCAGCAGGACCAGTGGACCGTGGCCTTCTTCCTGCGCCACGCCGCGCTCGGCATGAACCTGCAACAGGCGATCGAGGCGCCGTCCTGGCACGTCGATCATTTCCCCGGCTCGTTCTGGCCGCGCGCGACCACGCTGAACCGGCTGACGGTCGAGGCAGGCCTGCCCGAGGACACCCTGCAGGCGCTGCGCCTGGCGGGCCATGACCTGCGCGTCGGCGCACCCTGGTCCGAAGGCCGCATCAGCGTCTGCACGCGCGAGCCCGCGGCGGGCGGTGCGATGCTGTTGCGCGCGGGTGCGAACCCGCGCGGCATGCAGGGCTACGCCGTCGGGCGCTGAATTTTTTCGAATCCATGGCCGGGGGCGTGCCCGCCGCCGGCCGGATATGCAGTCGCAGTGCAACTTATAACCACACAAGGGGTATGCAGATGGCTTTCTCTTCGATTCGCAAGGCGTTATCCACATTGGCGCTGGCCGCCGCCACGGTGCTGCCGGCGGCGGCGCACGCGGCCTGGCCCGAGCGGCCGATCACGTTGATCGTGCCGTGGGCGGCGGGCGGTTCCACCGACATCCTGGCGCGGCTGCTGTCCGAGCACCTGAGCACCTCGCTCGGCCAGTCCGTGGTGGTGGAGAACCGCTCGGGCGCCTCCGGCAACATCGGTTCCAACTACGTGGCGCGCGCCAAGCCGGACGGCTATACGCTGCTGATCGGCTCGATGAGCACGCACACGATGAACCAGGCGTTGTTCAAGACCATGCCTTTCGACGGCGTGAAGGACTTCACGCCCATCGCCGAACTGGCGCTGGTCACCAATACGATGGTGATCAATCCCTCGGTGCCCGTGAACAGCGTGGCCGAGTTCATCGCGTATGCCAAGGCGCGTCCGGGCCAGATCGCCTATGCCTCGGCGGGCGCGGGCTCGACCAATCACCTGAGCGCCGCGCTGTTCGAGAAGGCGACCGGCGTCTCGATGACGCACGTGCCTTACCGGGGCGGCGCGCCCGCCGTGCTGGACACCGTGGCCGACCGCACCCAGCTGCTGTTCAGCGCCGGCACGCAGACCCTGCCGCACGTGCAATCGGGCAAGCTCAAGCTGCTGGCCGTGACCGAGTCGCAGCGTTCCGGGCTGCTGCCGCAGGTGCCCACCGTGGCCGAGACGGTGCCCGGCTATGAACTGGCGGTCTGGTACGGCGCGTTCGGCCCCGCCGGCATGCCCCAGGACGTGGTGCAGCGCCTGAGCCGCGAGATCAATGCCATCCTGGCCAGGCCCGAGGTCATCAAGAAGATGGGCGACATGGGCGTCGAAGTGCGCCAGTCCACCCCGCAGGGGTTCGCCCAGACCTTGCAGAACGATGCCGACAAGTACGGCAAGCTCGTCCGCGAACTCGGCATCTCGATGGAGTGACGATGACCGCCGCCTTCGCCGATCTGCTTCCCGCGCTGGACGCGCTGACCCAGGCGCACGCCGGCGCCGATCCGGCGGGCGTGTGCGCCGCGGTCGACCTCCAGGCGCGAACGGTGCTCGGGCATACGCTGTGCACGGTCAACCGGTTTGACCCGCGCAGCATGGCCCTGTCCCGGCTGTACAGCTCCAACCCGCAGGCCTATCCGCCCGGCGGCGGCAAGGACAAGCGGGGTACGCCGTGGGGACGCCAGGTGCTGCTGGAGCAGCGCCTGTTCATCGGCGAGGGCGAACAGGCGATCCGGCAGTCCTTCGACGACCACGCGGCCATCGCGGCGCTGGGGCTGGCGTCGGTGATCAACGTGCCGGTCGTGGCGCGCGGGCAGTGCCTGGGCACCCTCAATTTCCTGATGCCGCAGGCGCAGGTAAGCCAGGACAAGATCGCGGCGGCCCGGCTGGCCGGGCTGCTGGTCGTGCCCGCGCTGATGGCGCTGGGCTGAAAGCGCGGGGAGGCGCCGTACAGGCCCTAGTACAATCCCGGGCATGTCAGATGCCGCCGTTTCGCCCCCCGCTTTCGTCCACCTGCGTGTCCATTCCGAGTTCTCGGTGGTGGACGGCCTGGTGCGTGTCCCCGACCTGATCAAACGGGTCGCCAAGCTCGGCCAGCCCGCGGTGGCGCTGACCGACCTGTCCAATCTGTTCGGCCTGATCAAGTTCTACAAGGGCGCGCGTGGCGCGGGCGTCAAGCCCATCGCCGGCTGCGATGCCTGGCTGGCCAACGACGACGATCCCGACAAGCCGTTCCGCGTCCTGCTGCTGGTGCGCAACCACAAGGGCTATCTCAGCCTGTGCGAACTGCTGTCCCAGGCTTTTCTTACCAACCAGGGCACGGGCCGCGCCGAACTGCGCCGCGAGTGGCTGCAGGGCCGCGAAGGCCTGATCGTGCTGTCCGGCGGCCGCGCGGGCGACGTCGGCCAGGCGCTGGAGGCGGGCAACGCCGTGTCGGCGCTGTCGCTGGCGCGCCAGTGGGCGCACATGTTCCCCGGCTCCTACTTCATCGAGCTGCAGCGCAGCGGCATGGAAGGCGACGAGGCCTATGTGCAGGCCGCCATGCGCCTGGCGGCCGAGGCGGGCCTGCCGGTGGTGGCCACCCACCCGGTGCAGTTCCTGGACCGCGACGAATTCCAGGCGCACGAGGCGCGGGTGTGCATCTCGCAGGGCGAGGTGCTGGCCAACCCGCGGCGGGTCAAGCGTTTCTCGCCCGAGCAGTACCTGCAAAGCTCAGAGGAAATGGCCAGGCGTTTCGCCGACGTGCCGTCTGCGCTGGCCAACACGGTGGAGATCGCACGCCGCTGCAACCTGACGCTGACACTGGGCAAGCCGCGCCTGCCGAACTTTCCCACGCCCGACGGCGTGTCGCTGGACGACTACCTGGTCCAGCTGTCCGAGCAGGGCCTGGAAAAGCGCATGGAGTTCCTGTTCCCGGATGCGGCGGAGCGGGAATCCAAGCGCAAGCAGTACTACGACCGCCTGGCCTGGGAATGCAAGATCATCATCCAGATGGGTTTCCCCGGCTACTTCCTGATCGTGCAGGACTTCATCAACTGGGGCAAGAACAACGGCGTGCCGGTCGGCCCCGGGCGGGGGTCGGGCGCGGGCTCTCTGGTGGCCTATGCGCTGGGCATCACCGATCTCGACCCCATCCGCTACGACTTGCTGTTCGAGCGTTTCCTGAACCCGGAGCGCGTGTCGATGCCCGACTTCGACATCGACTTCTGCCAGGACAACCGCGAACGCGTCATCGACTACGTGAAGGAAAAGTACGGCCGCGCGGCCGTCAGCCAGATCGCCACCTTCGGTACGCTGGGCGCCAAGGCCGTGGTCCGCGACGCGGGCCGCGTGCTGGACATGCCCTATATGTTCTGCGACGGCCTGTCCAAGCTGATCCCGTTCAACCCGGCCGACCCCTGGACGCTGGAGCGCACGCTGGCCGACGAGCCCGCCTTCAAGGAGCGCTACGAACAGGAAGAGGAAGTGCGCGGCCTGGTCGACCTGGCCCGCCCGCTGGAAGGCCTGACCCGCAACATCGGCATGCACGCCGGCGGCGTGCTGATCGCGCCGGGCAAGCTTACCGACTTCTGCCCGCTGTATTGCCAGCCGGGCCAGGAGAACAGCGCGGTCTCGCAGTACGACAAGGACGACGTCGAGGCCGCCGGCCTGGTCAAGTTCGACTTCCTGGGCCTGCGCAACCTGACCATTCTCGACTGGGCCGTGCGCTACGTGCGCCAGTTCAACGAGACCAAGCGCGATTTCGACATCATGGCGCTGGCGCTGGACGACCAGGCGGCCTATCGCGTGCTGTGCGAGGCCAACACCACGGCGGTGTTCCAGCTCGAATCGCGCGGCATGAAGGAGCTGCTGAAGAAGCTCAAGCCCAGCAACTTCGAAGACGTGATCGCCATGCTGGCCCTGTATCGCCCGGGGCCGCTCGAATCCGGCATGGTGGACGACTTCGTCAATCGCAAGCACGGCCGCGCGCAGGTGGACTACTTCCACCCCGACCTGGAAAGCACCCTGAAGAGCACCTACGGGGTCATCGTCTACCAGGAACAGGTGATGCTGATCTCGCAGATCATCGGCGGCTACTCGCTGGGCGGCGCCGACCTGCTGCGGCGCGCCATGGGCAAGAAGAAGGCCGAGGAAATGGCCAAGGAGCGCATCAAGTTCGAAGAAGGCGCGCGCAACAAGGGCCACGATCCCGACCTGGCGGTCAAGCTGTTCGACCTGATGGAGAAGTTCGCGGGCTATGGCTTCAACAAGTCGCACTCGGCCGCCTATGCGCTGATTTCGTACCAGACCGCCTGGCTCAAGGCCTATCACCCCGCCGAGTTCCTGGCCGCCACGCTATCGGCGGACATGGACGACACCGACAAGGTGCAGACCTTCGTGCGCGATGCGCAGGCCAACGGCGTGGCGGTGCTGCCGCCGGACGTCAACGCCTCGGGCTATCGCTTCGAACCCGTGCAGGACGAGCATTTCGCCAAGGGTAAGCCGCCGCGCACCATGCGCTACGGCCTGGGCGCGGTCAAGGGCACGGGGCAGGGCGCGGTCGAGGAGATCCTGCGCGCCCGCGCCGCGGGCGGCGCGTTCCAGAACCTGTTCGATTTCTGCCGCCGGGTGGACAAGCATGCCGTCAACCGCCGTACCGTCGAGGCCTTGATCCGCGCCGGCGCGTTCGACACCATCGAACCCAACCGCGCCGCCTTGCTGGGCTCCATCGGCACGGCCATGGAGGCGGCCGAGCAGGCGGCCCGCAGCGCCAACCAGGTGTCGTTGTTCGGCGACGACAGCAGCGACGTGGTCGCCAGCGAACTCGCCAAGGTGGCGCCCTGGAATCTGCACGCGAAACTGACCGAGGAAAAGGCCGCGCTGGGCTACTATTTCAGCGGCCATCTGTTCGACCATTGGCGCGACGAGGTCCGCCGCATCGTGCCCATGCAATTGGTACGCGTCGAGCCGCAGCGCGACCTGCAGTGGATGTGCGGCGTGCTGGCCGGCGTGCGCGTGATGATGACGCGGCGCGGCAAGATGGTGTTCGCCGTGCTGGACGACGGCACCGCCCAGGTCGAGATTTCCATCTTCAACGAGCTGTACGAGAAACACCGGAACCGTCTGCGCGAGGATCAGCTCATCATTGTTCAGGGCAAGGTCAGTAACGACGATTACTCTGGCGGTATGCGTATCGTCGCCGAGCAGCTGTACGACTTGCAGCTGGCGCGCGAGGCGCGCGCCCGTTCCCTGCGGGTCAGGCTCAATGGGCAAGCCGATGCGAATCGCCTGCACCAGTTGCTGAACCCGTTCCGGGCCGAGCCCGAGAACGGCGTGCCGGGGGTGCCGGTCGACATCGTCTACCAGAAGGACGACTTCCAGTGCACGATGCGGCTGGGCGAACAATGGCGCGTGCGCATGGCTGATACCCTGCTGGAGAACCTGGCCGCCTGGGCCAAGCCGGACGGGGTCGAGATCACTTACTAGCAAAACATTCATTGCGGGGGCGCCGAACCAGGAGCGGCGTCCCGAGTATGGTGCAGGAGCGATACCTACAATGAAAAACGCACCCAGCGTTCCGGTGCTGATGTACCACCACGTCACCCCGAAATACAGCCGGTTGTCCGTGCGTAGCAAAGGGTTCGAGAGCCAGATCGCGGGCCTGGCGCGCAAGGGCTATACCTCGCTGACGGCCCGGCAATACGCGGACTACCTGAACGGGGTTCCCGTACCCGAGAAGTCGGTGCTGATTACCTTCGACGACGGCTATCTCGACAACTGGGTGCATGCACATCCGATCCTGCAGCGCTACGGCATGCACGCCGTGCTGTTCGTCATCACACAATGGATCGGTGACGGTCCGGTGCGCCCGCATGCCGGGCAAGGCCTGCCGCTGCCGGCATCGCCCGACCACGCCGGTTGCACGGCGCTGGTCGAGGCCGGCCGCTACGACGAGGTCGCATTGCGCTGGAGCGAGCTGCGGGCCATGCAAGAGGCCGGCACCTTCGAGATCCACTCGCATACCCACACCCATACCCGCTGGGACAAGGTCTGCGGCTCCGATGTCGCCGCCAAGCGCCGGCATGTGGCCGAGGAACTGGCCACGTCCAAGGCCCTGCTCGAACAGCATCTGGGTCCCGTCAGCGATCACCTGTGCTGGCCGCAGGGGTATTTCGACGCGGACTACGTCGCCGAAGCGCGGGCCGCGGGCTTCCGCCATCTGTACACCACCGACGCGTACGGGCTGAACAAGCCGGGAGGCGATCCCGGCCATATCTACCGCTTCCCGATGCGCGACAGCGACTCGGGCCGCTTCAATCACCGCATCTGGCTCTACAGCAACACCACCTTCGGGCCCAGCTACCTGGCCTTCAAGGCCTGGCGGCGCAAGATCAGGCAGCAGAAGCGGCTGGCCGCCGCGGCTTCCCTGGCCGTCGACGGCCGATAGCACGCGGCAGCAGCGGCCGCGCCAATGCATCGGGGCCATGCCCGCGCGGGTAGCGCGGGCATGGCCCCGATGCATTGCGGGCGTGGATCAGCGTGCGAACAGCAGCAGGCCCCACAGCACGATCATGGACAGCAGGCCCAGCCAGCAGGCGCCCCAGAAGCCGATGAGCGGCCATTTCACGTCCAGCGGGATCTGCTTGGGCTGGATGTGCTTGAGCAGGCGGTTCGATTCCCCGATGACCCAGAACGACGCGCCGGGAAAGGCCAGGCGGAAGAAATAATCGAGGAAAATCGTCGCGCGGATCGCGAAGGGATACTGCGCGAACGGGCGCTGCTCGAGATAGGGGTGCTTGAGCACCGCGTTGATGCGCTTGGACTTCATGAAGAACAGCACGAAACCGCAGATCGAGCACGTGATGAAGCACGCGACGAACAGGCTGAACGCGACGCGCAGGAAAGGCGCCAGCGCGGGGTCGATCGTAGACATCATCCTCGGGTTTGTCCTTCGCCGTTGAGTACCCATTTCAGGGTGGTCAGGCCTTCCAGGCCGACAGGGCCGCGTGCATGCAGGCGGTTGGTGGAAATGCCGATCTCGGCGCCCAGGCCGTATTCGAAACCATCGGCGAAGCAGGTCGGCAGGTTGACGTACACCGAACTGGAGTCGACCACGCGCTGGAACGCGGTGGCGGCCGACAGGTTCTCGGTGACGATGGCGTCGGTGTGGCCGGAGCCCCAGCGCGCGATGTGCGCCATGGCGTCTTCCTGGCTGTCGACGATGCGCACCGCCAGGATGGGGCCGAGGTATTCGGTGGCCCAGTCGTCGTCGGTGGCGGGCAGGGCGTACGGCAGCAGGGCGCGGGTGCGCTCGCAGCCGCGCAGCTCGACGCCGTGGTCGCAGAAGGCGCGGCCCAGGGCCGGCAGGATGCGTTCGGCGGCGGCCGCGTGCACCAGCAGGGTTTCCATCGCGCCGCACACGCCATAGCGGTAGGTCTTGGCGTTGAAGGCGATGGCGTGGGCTTTGGCGGGATCGGCGGCCTGGTCGATGTAGACGTGGCAGTTGCCATCCAGGTGCTTGATCATCGGCACGCGGGCTTCCTGCGCCAGGCGGGCGATGAGGCCCTTGCCGCCGCGCGGCACGATGACGTCGACGTGTTCCGTCATGGTGATGAGCGCACCGACCGCGGCGCGGTCGGTGGTGTCGACCACCTGCACGGCCTCGGGGGGCAGGCCGGCTTCGCGCAGGCCGTGCTGCACGATGCGGCCCAGGGCCAGGTTCGAGCGCAGGGCCTCGCGGCCGCCGCGCAGGATGGCGGCGTTGCCGGACTTCAGGCACAGCGCGGCCGCGTCGATGGTGACGTTGGGGCGCGACTCGTAGATGATGCCGATGACGCCCAGCGGGACGCGCATCTGCGCGACGCGCATGCCGTTGGGGCGCACGTGGGTGGCGCTGATGCTGCCGATGGGATCGGGCAGCGAAGCGACCTGCAGCAGGCCTTCGTGCATCAGGTCGATGCCGCGGTCGGACAGCGTCAGGCGGTCGAGCATGGCGGCTTCCAGGCCGTCGGTGCGCGCAGCGGCGACGTCGGCCGCGTTGGCTTCCTTCAGCTCGGCGCGGCGCGCGCTCAGTTCGGCGGCCATGGCGTGCAGGGCGCGGTTCTTCTGGGCGGCGCCGGCCTGCATGGTGACGCGCGAGGCGCTTCGGGCGTTTTCGCCCAGGGCCAGCATGGATTCTTCTATCGTGGTCATGGCGGGAATCGTTGCGAGAGTCGGCGGCTGATGGCCGCCGCGACAGGGTAGTGTACCGGTGGTGAACCGGCGTACGAGCGAGGGCGAAGGCGGCGGCTATGCCGCCTTCACGGTCGGCGGCCCGCCGCGGCCGATGCCGGACCCGCCGCGGCCACCCGCAGGGCCAGGCGCGCCATTTCTTCCCAGGGGTCGGACAGCCGGCCCGCCACGGACAGCCCCTTGATCAGGCGGTCGACGTCGTGCGCGTGCTGGACGGCGGCGGGCCAGGCCCGCGGGGGCACGCGGCCCAGCGCCTGCTGGGCCAGCCGTTCGTGCGCGCCGAACACCCGCAGGCGGCGCATCAGGCCATTCATGTCCTGTCCCTGCTGGCGGGCTTCGGCCAGCCGGGCCAGCAGGCGGATTTCCTCGCCCACCGCCCACAACACCAGGGGCAGGGCCTCGCCTTCGGCGCGCAGCCCGGACAACATGCGCAGCGTGCGGGCGCTGTCGCCGGCCAGCATGGCGTCGCGCAGGCCGAAGACGTCGTAGCGGGCCACGTTGAGCACGGCCTTTTCCACATCCTCGGCGGCCAGCTCGCCTTCCGGATAGAGCAGGCCGAGCTTCTGGATTTCCTGGTGGGCGGCCAGCAGGTTGCCTTCGACCTTGTCGGCCATCCATTGCAGGGTGGCGCCATCGGTGCGCTGGTTCTGGCGCCCCAGGCGCGCGCCGATCCAGGCGGGCAGGCGGCCGCGTTCGATGTTGGCGATGTCGCACGGCACGCCGGCCTGGGCCAGCGCCAGCGCCCATTTGCTGTCGCGCGTGGCCTTGTCCAGGCGTGGCAGGGACACCACGACCAGCGTGTCGGCGTCGGCCTGCTGCCGGGCCTGGTTGGCCAGTTTCACCAGCGTGTCGCCGCCGGCCTTGCCGGGCTTGCCGGTGGGGATCTTCAGTTCGAGCAGGCGGCGGTCGCCGAACAGCGAGACGGTCTGGGTGGCCGCGATGACGGCGCTCCAGTCGCTGCGGGCGTCCATGACCAGCGAGGTGCGTTCGGTGTAACCCGCCGACCGCGCGGCGGCGCGCAGCGCGTCCACCGCTTCGGTGACCAGCAGCGGCTCGTCGCCGGACACCATGTACAACGGCGCCAGACGCTGTCCGGCGCGTTGAAGGTGATCGGCCAGTCCGCCGGCATCCAGGGCTTGCGCCATGGGTCTCAGTACCGCTGGCGTGCGTCGTTGACCGACGGCGAACGCAGGGGATAGGGCACATCCGGCGCGGCCTGGACCGCGTTGGGATCGTAGACCGGCGCGTTGGGGTCGGAGACGCCCTGTTTGAGGCGCTCGGCCGCATCACGGACGTCCGGCGCCGTCAGGCGGCGCAGCAGGCGGTTGACCAGGGATTGCTGCATGTTCTCGTACAGCATGTTTATCTGGTCTTCCTTGGCCTGCATTGCCTGCTCGTCGTACGGCATCTGCTGGTAAGCCGTCAGCGTCGTATCGGGGATGATGGCGTTGCCCTTGGCGTCGATCAGGCGGAACGAGAAGACGATGCTCAGTTCGTATTCCTCGACGCGGCCCTGGGCGTTCAGGGACACCTCGCGCAGGCCGCGCGTATCGTTGGTCTGCTGCAGGATGGCCTCGGCCTCCTTGGCGGTCTGGGTGATGCGCGTATCCGGCGACGCGGCCCGCACCGAGCGGCGCACGTCGGCGCCGAACTTGGTGTTGTCGGGGATGGAGATGTACAGCGTTTCGAAGGGCAGCGGCGTCACGCCGCGCATCTTGAAACCGCAGGCCGACAGCAGCAGGACGAGCGCCAGGCCCGCCGCGCGCAGCAGCGGCCGGGAGAACGGGCGGGACGGGGCGAGCCAGGCGTGGTTCATGTGAGGTTTCAGCCTACGACGTTGACGAGCTTGCCGGGGACGACGATGACCCGCTTGGGCGGGCGGCCTTCGAGGAAGCGCGCGACTTCCTCGTGGGCGGCGGCCAGCCGTTCGATGTCTTCCTTGGGCGCCTGGGCGGCCACGCGCAGCGAGCCGCGCAGCTTGCCGTTGACCTGCAGCATCAGCTGGATCTCGTCGGCCACCAGGGCCGCTTCGTCGACGTGCGGCCACGGCGCGTCCAGCAGGTCGCCCAGTTGGCCGGCATAGCCCAGGTCGCGCCACAGCTGCCAGGTGATGTGCGGCACCACCGGGTACAGCACGCGCAGCAGGATGCCGATGGTCTCGGCCAGGGCGGCGTCGGCCGCGGCGCCTTCGGGCAGCGTGGCGCCGTCGATGGCGTTCAGCACTTTCATGCTGGAGGACACGACAGTGTTGTACTGGATGCGCTGATAGTCGTAGTCGGCTTGCTTCAGCAGGCCGTAGACCTCGCGGCGCAGATCCTTGACGGGGGCGGGGGCCTGCGACCAGTCGGCGCCGGCGGCCAGGCCGCGCGCCACGGCCTCGCGGCGCGTGTGGCACAGCGACCACAGGCGGCGCAGGAAGCGGTTGGCGCCCTCGACGCCGGAGTCGGACCACTCGAGCGTCTGCTCGGGCGGGCTGGCGAACATGACGAACAGGCGCGCGGTGTCGGCGCCCAGGGTGTCGATCAGCGATTGCGGATCGACGCCGTTGTTCTTGGACTTGGACATCGTGCCCACGCCGCCGTAGGTGACGTCGGATCCGTCGGACTTGAGCTTGGCGCCGGTGATGGCCCCCTTGGCGTCGTAGACGTTCTCGACCTCTTCGGGCCAGAAGTATTCGATGCCGCCCTGCGCGTTGCGGCGCGAGTAGATGTGGTTCAGCACCATGCCCTGGCACAGCAGCCTGGTGAAGGGCTCGTCGAACTTCAAGAGGCCCATGTCGCGCATGACCTTGGTCCAGAAGCGGGCGTACAGCAGGTGCAGCACGGCGTGCTCGATGCCGCCGATGTACTGGTCCATCGGCATCCAGTAATCGTTGCGCTGGTCGACCATGGCCAGGTCGTTGCCCGGAGAGGTGTAGCGCATGAAGTACCAGGACGAGTCGACGAACGTGTCCATCGTGTCGGTTTCGCGGCGCGCGGGCTTGCCGCAACTGGGGCACGAGCACGACAGGAAGGCTTCGTTCCTGGCCAGCGGGTTGCCGCTGCCGTCGGGGATGAGGTCGTCGGGCAGCACGACGGGCAGGTCCGCCTCGGGGACGGGCACGGGGCCGCAGTCGGGGCAGTGGATGATGGGGATCGGGGTGCCCCAGTAGCGCTGGCGCGAGATGCCCCAGTCGCGCAGGCGCCAGGTGGTCTGCTTCTCGCCCAGGCCCTGCGCGGCCAGGTCGGCGGCGATGGCGTCCACGGCTTCCTTGTGCGAGAGGCCGTCGTACTTGCCCGAGGCGACGGTGCGGCCGGCCTGCTTGTCGCCGTACCATTCCTGCCAGGCGTCGGTGGAGTATTCCTTGCCTTCGAGCGCCACGACCTGGCGGATGGGCAGGCCGTACTTCCTGGCGAACGCGAAATCGCGCTCGTCGTGCGCGGGCACGCCCATGACGGCGCCGTCGCCGTAGCTCATCAGCACGTAGTTGCCGACCCAGACCTCGACCGGCTGGCCGGTGATGGGGTGGTTGACGGTCAGGCCCGTGGGCATGCCCTCTTTTTCACGCGTGGCCATCTCGGCCTCGGTGGTGCCGCCCAGCTTGCACTGCTCGATGAATGCGGCCAGTTGCGGGTTGCCTTGCGCGGCATGCGTGGCCAGGGGATGTTCGGGGGCGACGGCGCAGAAGGTGACGCCCATGATGGTGTCGCCGCGCGTGGTGAAGACGTACATCTTGCCGTCCTGCACCAATTGGCCGTCGGCGCCGGCGATCGTGTGCGGGAACGCGAAGCGCAGGCCTTCCGACTTGCCGATCCAGTTCTCCTGCATGACGCGCACGCGCTCGGGCCAGCCGGGCAGCCCGTTCCTGACCTGGTCGAGCAGTTCGTCGGCGTAGTCGGTGATGCGCAGGTAGTAGCCGGGGATTTCCCGCTTTTCCACAGGCGCGCCCGAGCGCCAGCCGCGGCCGTCGATGACCTGTTCGTTGGCCAGCACGGTCTGGTCGACCGGATCCCAGTTGACGACCTGGGTCTTGCGGTAGGCCACGCCCTTTTCCAGCATCTTCAGGAACAGCCACTGGTTCCACTTGTAATAGGCGGGATCGCAGGCGCACATTTCGCGCGACCAGTCGATCGCCAGCCCCATCGCCTTCATCTGCTTCTTCATGTAGGCGATGTTGTCGTACGTCCACTTGGCCGGCGGCACCTTGGACTTGATGGCGGCGTTCTCGGCCGGCATGCCGAAGGCGTCCCAGCCCATGGGCATCAGCACGTTGTAGCCGCGCATGCGCAGTTGGCGCGCCATCATGTCGTTGATGGTGTAGTTGCGCACGTGGCCCATGTGCAGCTTGCCGCTGGGATAGGGCAGCATCGAGCAGGCGTAGAACTTGGGCTTCTCGGAACCGTCGGCGTTGGTGGCGTGCTCGTGGACGAGATAGGCGTCGCGCGCCTGCCAGTCTTGTTGGGCGGCGGCTTCTACGGCGGTGGGCTGATAGCGTTCCTGCATGGGAAAGGTGCGGGTGTCCGGCAAATGGGTAGCGGCCGCCCGGGGGGCGGCCAAAACCATGGATTATAGGAGAGGTGGGGCTATCGTTGCGCGGCGGCGGGCCTGGCGGGCGGTCCGGCCGGGATGCGTGCGTTGGGCGACAGGCAGGCATAGGCCAGCGCGGCCAGGGCGATTGCGGCGCCGGCGATGCACACGCCCGTCCAGCCGGCATGCGGATACAGCCAGGACGACAGCAGCGAGCCCGAGGCGCCGCCGATGAAATACGACGTCATGTAGCCCGCCGTCAGGCGGCTGCGCGCCTCGGGCCGCAGGCGGTAGATCGAACTCTGGTTGGTGACGTGCACGCCCTGGACGGCCAGATCCAGGATCAGGATGCCGGCCAAGAGCGGCAGCACGCCGTACTCGCCCAGCCCCGTGAGCACCCACGAGCCCGCCAGCAGCGCCAGTCCGGCGTAGGTGGCGGCGTTGCCCAGGCCGCGGTCGGCCAGGCGACCGAACCGGTTGGCGGCGAAGGCGCCGATGGCGCCCGCCAGGCCGAACAGTCCGATGGTGGTGTTGGAGTAGCCGTAGGCCGGGCCGGACAGCAGGAACGTCAGCGGCGTCCACAGCACGCTGAAGGTGGCGAAGGTCAGGCCGCCGATCAGCGAGCGCGCCCGGAACAGCGGTTCCTGCGCGAACAGCTTGAACATGGATCCCAGCAGTTGCGGATAGGGCATGCGGTCGGGGTTGCGCCAGCGCGGCAGTTTCAGCCACAGCACGCCGGCCATGCCGAACATGAGCAGCGCGGCAACCCAGTACACGGTGCGCCAGTTGCCCACGTCGGCCAGCGCGCCCGCCACGGTGCGCGCCAGCAGGATGCCCAGCAGCAGGCCGCTCATCACGGTGCCGACCGCCTTGCCGCGCTCGTGCGGCTCGGCCAGGGTGGCGGCGAAGGGCACCAGCACCTGCGCGACCACCGACAGCAGGGCGCTGATGGCGGTGCCGGCCAGCAACATGGGAAAACTGTGCGCGAAGGACGACACCAGCAGGCCGCAGCCAGACAGGATCGTCATGCCGACGATCAGGCCACGGCGTTCCAGCACGTCGCCCAGCGGCACCAGCAGGATCAGGCCGACGGCGTAGCTGAGTTGCGCGGTGGTGACGATGCCGCCCGCCTGCGCGTTGGACAGGCCGAACTGCTGGCCGATGGCATGCAGCAGGGGTTGGGCGTAGTAGTTGCCCGAGACGGCCAGGCCGGTGGCGACCGCCATCAGCAGAACCATCGGCGTGCTCAGGCGGGGGGGTGAGGCGTTCATTGTCGTGGTGCTCATGGGGTGTCCGTCGTGGCGATGCCGCCGGGCCTGGCCTGGTCGTGGCTGGCCAGCAGCTTGCGCAGCAGGCCGGCCAGCCGGTTGCGTTCGGTGGGCGACAGCGGCGCCAGCAGGCCGTCCAACTGCGCCACGTAGTCTTCCAATGCGCGGCGGATGGTGTTGCGGCCCAGGGGCGTCAGCGACACGATGACGCCGCGGCGGTCGTCGGGATTGGGGCGGCGGGCGGCCAGCCCGGCCTGTTCCAGGCGATCGAGCCGGTTGGTCATGGCGCCGGAGGACAGCAGCAGGGCGTCGATGAGCTGCTGCGGACTGAGCGCGTAAGGCGAGCCCGCGCGGTACAGCGTGGCCAGCAGGTCGAACTCGCCTTGCTGGATGCCGTGCTGGCGAAAGGTGCGGTCGATGTCGCGCATGGCCAGCGTATGGAGCCGGAACACCCGGCTCAGTACGGCCATCGGCGAGACGTCCAGGTCGGGGCGCTCGCTGGCCCATTGCGCGAGCACGAAGTCGACGTGATCCTGTGTCATGGCAGATACCTCGATATGAAGTATCTTTATATCAAGATAAATATCCTGCTGTCCAATGGATGGAAAGAGAAAGCCTCAACGCAAAGAACCCGCCACGAGGGCGGGTTCTTTGCTTTTGGGGTGCTGCGCGGCAGATTACTGCGCGGCGTCCTTCAGCTTCTTCAGCGGACGGACCTTGACCTTGACCGAAGCGGGCTTGGCCGGGAACCAACGCTCTTGCCCGGTGAAGGGATCCTTGCCGAAGCGCTTGGCCTTGGCGGGAACCTTCTGCACCGAGATCTTGAACAGGCCGGGCAGCGTGAATTCGCCGGCGCCCTTCTTGTCCACGGAGCCCAGCACCGAGCCTTCCAGGGCAGCCAGCACGGTCTTGACCGACTTGGCTTCGACGCCGGTGGTTTCAACCAGGTGAGCGATCAGTTGCGACTTGTTCAGCGCTTCCTTGATCGGGCGGATGGTGGCGGCGGCAGCCGTCTTCTTCACCGCGGTCTTGGTGGCGACAGCCTTCTTGGCGGGGGCCTTGGCGGGAGCCTTGGCAGCCTTGGCCGGAGCCTTGGCAGGCGCCTTCACGGCGGTCTTGGTGACTTTCTTGGCGGGAGCTTTTGCTTTGGTGGCCATGGTCGGGATCCGTATGTTGAGTACAAGAGGCTGCGCATCGTGTGTGAAGGCGATGCGCACCTCGCGGCGATGATAGCGGAACTGGCGTGCAATGCACGGTTTTTCAAGGGCTCGCGCAGCATTCTTTGTTGTTTTCCCCGCATTTGAAGCGTCTTTCGCGCCGAAATGCGCCTGGCGGCGCGTGTTTGCGCGGGGGGCGGCGCTACGTTTACGCTAGCGGTCTTGCCGATCGGAAGGGCTGCATGATGCGGCCCGCGCGGCAATTCAAGGCACGATATGGCGGAGCAGGATAGCGGCGGACACATGCCGCGGCGGCGCGTGGGGACTGGGCGCAAGGTGTTCGGCGACTGGATGGGCGAGGTCGATGGGCGCACCTTGCGCGCCGACGCGATGGCCGGTCTGCTGGGCGCCTTGCTGGTGCTGCCGCAAGGCGTGGCCTTCGCCACGCTGGCGGGGCTGCCGCCCGAGTATGGCCTGTACTCCGCCATCGTGCCCTGTGTGCTGGCGGCGCTGTTCGGGTCCAGCCGGCACGTGATGTCGGGCCCGACCAATGCGAACTCGCTGGCGCTTTTCGCGGTGCTGTCGCCGCTGGCGATCGCCGGCAGTCCGGGTTACATCGAGCTGGCTTTGGCCGTCACCGTGCTGGTCGGGCTGCTGCAACTGGCCGTCGGCGTGCTGCGCCTGGGGGCGCTCGCCAACTTCATCTCTCCGTCCGCGCTGTTCGGTTTCACCAGCGGCGCGGCGCTGCTGATCGCGTTGCACGCATGGGTCGATGCGCTGGGCCTGGACATCGATGGGCATGGCAGCGCCGACACCCTGCTGGGCATCGTGGGCGGCCTGGACCAGGCGCACGCGGGCGCGTTGCTGGTGGCGGTCGCGACGGTGGGCGGCGCGCTGGCGGTGCGTCGCTGGGATCGCCGCAAGCCCTACATGCTGCTGGGCCTGGTGGCGGGCACCGCGATCGCGGCGCTCTGGAATGCGTGGCGGCCGCACGATGCCGTGGCGGTGCTGGGGCCGCTGGCGCAGCCGTGGCCGCCCTTCCGCGTGCCGGACGTGCAATGGCGCGTGCTGCCCGACCTGATCGGGCTGGCCGTGCCGCTGACCATCGTGGCGCTGGCGCAGTCGATCTCCATCGCCAAGGCGGTCGCCGCGCGGTCGGGGCAGGCTATCGATGCCAACCGCGAGTTCATCGGACAGGGCGTGTCCAACGCGGTGGGCGGGTTCTTTTCCAGCTATCTGTCGTGCGGCTCGCTGAATCGCTCGATGCCCAATTTCGAGGCCGGCGCGCGCACGCCGCTGGCCGCGGTGTTCTCATCGGCCCTGCTGGTGGCGCTGGTCGCGTTGACCGCGCCGCTCCTGGCGCGCATTCCGCACGCGGCCATTGCCGGCCTGCTGCTGCTGGTGGCCTGGACGTTGTTGGACGTGCCGCGCTGGCGCAGGCTGGCGAAGGTGGACCGCACCGAGGCGCTGATCGCCGGCGCGACGATGGCCGCCACCGTGTGCATCCGCATGGAGGTGGCCATCCTGCTGGGCACGCTGCTGTCGCTGTCGGGCTATCTGTACCGCACGTCGCGGCCCGCCATGCGCACCATGGGCTTCGACGCCGACGATCCCGCGCGGCATTTCGTGCCGCTGGAGGGGCAGGGCGGCACGTTGCCCGAATGCCCGCAATTGAAGCTGCTGCGGATGGAAGGGTCGGTCTATTTCGGCGCGGCGGTGCACGTGGCCGACCGGTTGCAGGCGCTGCGCGCGGCGCCGGACGCGCCGCGCCATCTGCTGGTGATGTGCAAGAGCATGAACTTCGTCGACCACGCCGGCGTGGAGGTCTGGGAGCACGAGCTGCGCAAGCGGCGCCAGTTGGGCGGCGACGTCTACTTCCATCGTCCGCGTCCGCAGGTGATGCAGTCCTGGGCGCGCACGGGTTTCCTCGAGGAACTGGGCGCGGACCGCGTCTTCCCGGACAAGCACGTGGCGATCCACGAGATCTACCAGCGCCTGGATCCGGACATCTGCGCCGGCTGTACGGCGCGCTGCTTCACCGAGTGCGGGCCGCCCGGGCATGCGGGGCAGCGGCGCGCATAGCGCTCAGTAGGGGTTCGGGCGGGGCGGGGGTTGCAGCGGTTGCTGGGTCTGCGGATGGGATTGCCGCGGCGCCTGCGGTGGGCGGGCCTGCGCGGGATCGGCCGGCTGCGACGGATCCGCGATGGGGTGGCTCAGGCGGCGTGAGGTGATGGGGACCTGGCGGGTGATGGCCGGGCCTGGCGATGCGGTGGCGCCGCCGCTGTCTGTCGCGGCAGGCGATGCATCTGGAGCGGAATCGGTCGGGCCGCGACCGGCCATGCCGTCCTGGGCCGGGCCTTCCTCGGCAGCGCCGGCCTGCGTCGCGGGGTGCTCCGCCTGCCGCAGCCTGCGCACCGCGACGTCCGGCAGTTGCAGCCGCGCGCCATCCTGGTAGCCGGTCGCCTGCATCGTCGGCACGCCGTTTTCGACGGCGAGGGTTCCTATGTACGTGCCCAGCGTCGATTGATGATCCAACGGGCGGAAACGGATGCGGCCCAGCGGCGTGTCGACCTCCAGCCCGGCGAACACTTCCGCCAGGGCGTCGGGCGCGGCCGAGCCGGCCTTGGCGATGCCTGTGGCCAGCGACATCAGCGTGGTGTAGCCCAGCAGCGATCCGGCCTGTGGCGCGGCGCCATAGCGGGCCTGATAGGCCTGCGCGAAGCGCTGATGCTCGGGCGTATCGATGGCCTGGTCGGGGTAGCCCGCGACGATCCATCCGGCCGGCGCGTCGGCGCCCAACGGCGACAGATATTCCGGCAGGCCGGCGAACGGCGCGACGACGGCCCTGTCCCTGAACGTGGCCAGCGCCGTGCCTTCGCGCACGAAGCGCGTCAGGTCGGGGCCCTGCAACGCCACGAACAGCGCATCGGGTTGGAATGGCTCCAGCTTGCCCAGCGCGGCGCGCAGGTCGAACTTGCCGGCCGGCACCGGCAGGTCGGCCACGATCTCGGCGTTGGACTGGAAGGCCTGCATCATGCTTCTGAACGTGGCCGTCATGCCGCGTCCGGTCTCGTCGTCCGGATACACGATGGCCCAGCGCGGCTTGCGCAGCGCCAGGGCCTTGGGCATGACGGCGGCCACCAGCATGCGGCTGGAGAGGCCCACGCGATACGTATAGCGATTGCCCTGCTGCCAGACCAACTGGTCGCTCATGGGGGCGGCGGCCAGGTAGAAGACCTTGTTGTGCGCGGCGAAGTCGCCCAGGGCCAGGCCGGATTCGGAGCGCATGCCGCCGAACAGCACGTCGACCTTTTCCTTCTCCAGCAGTTGCAGGGCGGCCTGCACGGCATTGCCGGCGCGGTCGCCGTCGTCGCGCGACAGCACCTGCAGCCTGCGTCCCAGCACGCCGCCCGAGGCATTGAT
Source organism: Bordetella ansorpii (assembly GCF_900078315.1). Lineage (GTDB taxonomy): Bacteria > Pseudomonadota > Gammaproteobacteria > Burkholderiales > Burkholderiaceae_B > Bordetella > Bordetella ansorpii. The sequence goes on along the minus strand of NZ_FKBS01000029.1, from coordinate 747,875 downwards.
CTCTTCCTGGGCCAGTTGCCAGCCCTTGCGGTAGGGGTCGAGAAAGGCGGGGTAGGCCTTGTAGCTGTTGATCTCGCCGATGCGCAGCGGCGGCGGAGCCTTCTGCGCGTGGGCGGCTGCGGCCAACATCAGGGCGGCTAGCGCGGCGGCTAGCGTGCGCGTGGCGTGGCGTGGCGAGGGAAGAGTGAGGCGATGCATGGCGCGGCGTGGTCGGCTGGCGTTGGCCGGGCGCGCTTGCCGGAACCGGTGATCCGGCGTGGCGCCTTCGGCTTGGGTCCGTGGCCCGCGGTATCCCGCGGACAAACAAAAAGGCCCTGCATGAGCAGGGCCTTGAACGATACCGTAAAACGGATACCGCGAATTTATCCGCTGAATTACTTCAGCTTGGTTTCCTTGTAGTCGACGTGCTTGCGCGCGACCGGATCGAACTTCTTGATCAGCATCTTTTCCGGGGTGTTGCGCTTGTTCTTCGTCGTGGTGTAGAAGTGACCCGTGCCCGCGGTGGACTCGAGCTTGATTTTTTCACGGATGCCTTTGGCCATGTCGTGCTCCTGGTATTAGATGGGGGCGTGTCGCTTAGACGGCTTCGCCGCGGGCGCGCAGGTCGGCCAGCACGGCGTCGATGCCGTTCTTGTCGATCGTGCGGATGGCGGCGGCGGTCACGCGCAGGCGAACCCAGCGGTTTTCGCTTTCGACCCAGAACCGGCGCGATTGCAGGTTCGGGAGGAAGCGACGCTTGGTCTTGTTGTTAGCGTGCGAAACGTTGTTGCCCACCATCGGGCCCTTGCCGGTAACTTGGCAAACGCGTGCCATGGATACACCTCTTGGGTTGTTCTAGCCGCGCATGGGGAAGGACAGAGAGGAGATCGGCCGGCCCTGCCTGAGGGCCCTTCGTGAGACGCTGCGCTGATGCTTGGTGACCCGCGCAGGTGCTGAAGAAGTGCTTATACCCCGCTGTCTGCCGCCCACGCGGGCGGTAGTCAGAGTGTGTCGAACGCAAAGCATAGCGGTCGCACACGGGAAATATTGCGGTATTTTGCTGAAATTCTGCTAAGAGAAATCCAGGCAATCTCTGATTCTAGTACGGATTTTGTGGTTGGGTCAAGCGCCGCGGCGTGCAATGCGGCCACACAGCCACGACAGGCAGGCGCAACCCGCCAGCACGGTGGCCAGCGGCAGGACGCTGTCGCTCTGCCAGGCGCTGACGGCCAGGCCGGCCAGCGCGCCGCAGGACAGTTGCAGCATGCCCAGCATGGCCGAGGCGGCGCCCAGGCGGCCGCCTTGCTCGGACAGCGCCAGCGCGGCCGAGTTCGGATTGACGAAGCCCTGGCTGAACATGTATCCCATCAGGCAGATCATCAGCACCGGCAGCGCCATCAGGCCGGTGATGGCCAGCAGGAAGGCCGCCAGGCTGGCCAGCGCCAGGGCCGTCTGGGCGCGCCGTTGCAGCACCACCGGCTGCAGGCGGCGCAGCAGGCGCGCGCTGACCTGCGAGCCGATGATCAGCGCGGCGGCGTTGGCGCCGAACAACAGACCGTAGTATTCGGGCGGCACGCCATACAGTTCGATGAACACGCGCGGTGAACCGACGATGTAGGCGAACATGCCGGCCTGTCCCAGCCCGCCCGCCAGGCTGTGCGCCATGAAGCTGCGGTGCTCGAGCAGGGCGCCGTAATTGGACAGGATGGTGTTCCAGCGCAAGGGCACCATGCGCTCGGGCGCCAGCGATTCGCGCATGGTCAGCGACACGGCCGTCAGCAGGGCCAGGCCCAGCAGCGCCATCACCCAGAACAGGCTGCGCCAGCCGACGAATCCCAGCAGTTGCCCGCCGACCAGCGGCGCCAGGATGGGCGCCAGGCCCATGATCAGCATCATCAGCGACAGGGCGCGCGCGGCGTCCTGCGTGGAATAGTGGTCGCGGATGACGGCGCGCGGAATGACCACGCCGGCCGCGCTGCCCAGCGCCTGCAGCAGGCGGCACAGCGTCAGGGTCTCGATGCTCCCGGCGACTGCACAGCCGACCGAGGCCAGTACGTACATCACCAGGCCGATCTGCATGGGCAGCTTGCGGCCGTAGCGGTCGGCCAGCGGGCCATAGGCGATCTGCGCCATGGCCAGGCCGGCCAGGTAGGCGGCGAGCGTGCGTTCGACCTCGCCGCGCGGCACCCCGAGTCCCTGCGCGATGGCGGGGAAGGCCGGCAGGTACATGTCGATGGAGAACGGTCCGATCGCCGTGACCGCACCCATGAGCAGTAACCAGCCAGGGAAGGTGCGGGACAGCGATTGGGAGGGCATGGAGGCGAGGGGGGCTTGAAGGGTGACGGTAGCGGGCGGCGCCGCCGCCGGTTTCGGGCAGGCACGATATGTGCGCGGCGCAGAAACAGAAGAATCTAGCATGGGTCAGCTTACACGCAAATTTCTTCCGTTTTCCGATAAAGTCCTTCTCAATGTTTTTCGTAACAGGGGAGAGGGTCTCGTGAATCCTGTGCTTTCAGCAGTGGATCGCAAGCTCGGCAGCCTGCCGGTGCCGGTCCAATTGATCATGCCTGACGGAACGAAAGTCGGTCCAGCCGACGCCAGGGTCAGGTTCGTGGCGCGCGACAAGACCGCGTTGGCGCATCTGGCGACCGGCGCGGTGGGAGTCCTGGGGCAGGACTACGTCGAGGGACGCATCGACATCGAGGGCAGCATGCGCGACCTCATGTCCGCGGCCGCCGCCTTGTTGCCCGATTCGCCCATCGAGGACACCGAGGGCGGCGTGCTGAAGAAAGTGGCGCGCAAGATGATCTCGGTGTCGCGCCATTCGATGGAGCGCGATGCGCGGCAGATCGAGTTCCACTACGACCTGTCCGACGACTTCTACGCGTTGTGGCTGGATCCGCGCCGGGTCTATTCCTGCGCCTATTTCCGCACGCCGGAGATGCCGCTGGCGCAGGCCCAGGAAGCCAAGCTGGACCACATCTGCCGCAAGCTGCGCCTGCAGCCCGGCGAGCGTTTCCTGGACGTGGGCGCAGGCTGGGGCGGCTTGCTGCTGTGGGCCGCCGAACACTATGGCGTGGACGCCACCGGCATCACGCTGTCGAAGAACCAGCATGCCTACGTCAACAAGCTGATCCAGCAGAAAGGCCTGTCGGGCCGCGTGCGCATGGAGCTGCTCGACTACCGCAAGCTGGACGAGCGCCAGGCCTTCGACAAGATCGCCTCGGTCGGCATGTTCGAGCATGTCGGACGCGCGCAGTTGCCGGAGTACTTCGCCAAGCTGCGCCGGCTGATCAAGCCGGGCGGCCTGATCATGAACCACGGCATCACCGCGTCGGGCGTCTACAACGCCGAGATGGGCAGCGGAATGGGCGAGTTCATCGAGAAGTACATCTTCCCGGGCGGCGAATTGACGCACATCAGCCGCGTGCTCGAGGCGGTGACGCTGGGCGGGCTGGAATCGGTGGACGTCGAGAACCTGCGCCCGCATTACGCCCGCACGCTGTGGCACTGGAGCGATTCGCTAGAGGCCCAGCTGGACCGCGCCAGCGAGATCCTGCAGGGCGAGCAGGGCCAGCGTTCGCTGCGCGCCTACCGCCTGTATCTGGCGGGCTGCGCGATGGCGTTCGAGCACGGCTGGGTGGCGCTGCACCAGGTGCTGGTGTCGACCCTGGCCTCGGGCCGCCACGACGAGCTGGACAACCCGCCGGACCTGGCCTATCCGTGGCGTCGCGACTATATCTACGAAGGCGGTCAGGCCGTGCCGCAACCGGCCCCGGGCGACCCCGTGGTGGTGCCGTTCACGACAGGCGACAAGGCCGCCTGACCGGTCTGTCTTCACCGGCCCGCCGGATGGCGGGCCGGCCGCAAAAACGATCAATAATTTGTTGCGGGTTGAGCTTGTCGGCAAAAACGTTTAACATGCTGCCTTCTTCGCTCAGTTTCAGTCATTTTTCGAGACTGCATTTTCTGTGATTTGTTTTGGTGCGTCGCACCAGATGTGATCACTGTCCTACGGGCACCAGACCCCCTGCCGTCTGATGCTCTTCTGTTGGTGTCGGTTTGTATTGGCGGTTCTGCCCGTCTTCCGCACAACCCCCCTAGCTACTCGGCACATGCTGGCGTTGCGCGCCGTCTGTGTCCCTGAAACCTATGGAGGCAAAAAGCCCATGCGTCATCCTCTCTGCAAAACCGTGGCCGCCGCGGCCGTCCTGTTCGCTTGCGCCTCGGGCGCCCAGGCCGCCGAAACGGCCTGCGAACTGAACCGGCCCGTCAATTTCGGCGGCATGAACTGGGAGTCGAACCTGGTCGTGGTCGAGATCGAACGGTTCATCATGGAAAACGGCTACGGCTGCAAGACCGAAGTGCTGCCCACCGAGACGCTGCCCGCCCTGGCCGCGCTGGAGCGCGGCGATCTCGACATCAATTCCGAGATCTGGCTGAACAGCGTGGCCGACCCCTGGGAAAAGGCGCAGAAGACCGGCAAGGTCAAGCGCATCGGCGAAGTGTTCATGGGCGGCGAAGCCTGGTTCGTGCCCCGTTATACCGCCGAACGCCTGCCGGAACTGAAATCGGCCGCCGACCTGCCGAAGTTCAAGGACAAGTTCACCGATCCCGAAGAACCCTCGAAGGGCCGCTTCTATGGCTGCCCGGCGGGCTGGGGCTGCGAAGTGGTCAGCACCAACCTGTTCCATGCCCTGAAGCTGGACGACACGTACACCCTGTACTCGCCCGGCACCGGCGCGGCGCAGAAGGCCGCACTCACGGCTGCCTACAAGCGCAAGCAGGATGTCGTCTTCTACTACTGGTACCCGACCCCGCTGGTGGGCTCGATGGACCTGGTCAAGCTCGACATGCCGCCCTATGACGCCGAAAAGCACAAGTGCCTGACGGACACCAAGTGCGCCAACCCGCAGCCCAGCGCCTACCCCCAGAACCCGGTGTTCACCGCGGTCAACACGGGCTTCTCCGAGAAGGCTCCCAAGCTGACCGCCTTCCTGTCCAAGGTCGCCATCCCCAACCCGGTGGTCGACGAGACCCTGGCGCACATGGAAGAGTCGGGCGACGAGGCGCGCGACGTGGCCCAGTGGTTCCTGAAGAACAAGGCCGACGTGTGGACCAAGTGGGTCGACGCCGAGGTCGCCAAGCGCGTTCAGGCCAAGCTGTAATGGTGTTGGCGTTTCGGCCGCGGGCCGTAACTTTCCGGAGTTGATCGATGTTTCCAGAGATCATTGCCCCGCGCGCGGTGCGCGGGGTGATCGACACATTCGTCGATCACTTGGTGACGCAATACGCGGACACCCTCGAGTCGCTGTCCAAGCCCTTCCTGCACGTGCTGGTCTGGCTCGAACAGTTGTTGCGTAGCGCCCCCTGGTGGGCGGTGGTGCTGGCGGTGATTGTCCTGGCCTATGCCGTGGGCCGCCGCATCGGCCTGGCCGTGGGCATGGGCGCGCTGCTGTGCGTGATCGGCGTCCTGGGCCTGTGGGATGCCGGCATGCAGACGCTGGCGCTCATGATCATGGCCACGGGGCTGTCGGTGCTGATCGGCATCCCGCTGGGCGTGCTGATGGCGCGGGTGAACTGGCTGCGCAACATCATGATGCCGGTGCTGGACGTGATGCAGACCATGCCCAGCTTCGTGTACCTGATCCCCGTCGTGATGCTGTTCGGACTGGGCAAGATCCCGGCCATCATCGCCACGGTGATCTACGCGGTGCCGCCGCTGATCCGCCTGACCGACCTGGGCATCCGCCTGGTCGACCGCGAAGTGCTGGAGGCCGCGCGGGCCTTCGGCGCCAGCCCCCGACAGCAGCTGTTCGGCGTGCAGTTGCCGCTGGCGCTGCCCAACATCATGGCCGGCCTGAACCAGACCACCATGATGGCGCTGTCCATGGTCGTCATCGCCTCGATGATCGGCGCGCGCGGCCTGGGCTACGAAGTGCTGCTGGGCATCAACCGCCTGGAAGTCGGCCGTGGCCTGCTGGCGGGCCTGGGCATCGTGGTGCTGGCCGTGCTGTTCGACCGCATCACCCAGTCGTACGGACGGCGCGTGCGCCAGGGAGGCCACCAATGAGCAAGATCGAAGTCCGCAACATCTACAAGATCTTCGGATCGCATCCGCAGAAGTGGCTGAAGGCCGCGCAGGACGGCGTCAGCAAGGAAGCGCTGCTGGCCGAGAGCGGCCACACGCTGGGCCTGCGCGACATCAGCCTGTCCATCGACGAAGGCAGCATCTACGTCATCATGGGCCTGTCGGGCTCGGGCAAATCGACGCTGATCCGCCATTTCAACCGGCTGATCGATCCCAGCGCGGGGCAGATCCTGGTCGACGGCGTGGACGTCATGGCCATGGACGACAAGCAGTTGGAAACCTTCCGGCGCACCAAGATGAGCATGGTGTTCCAGCGCTTCGGCCTGTTCCCGCACCGCACGGTGCTGGACAACGCCGCCTACGGCCTGCAGGTGCAGGGCGTGGGGCGCGCCGAGCGCGAGAAGCGCGCCATGCACTGGCTCGAGCAGGTGGGGCTGTCCGGCTTCGAGAAGCAGTATCCGCACCAGCTGTCCGGCGGCATGCAGCAGCGCGTGGGCCTGGCCCGCGCGCTGGCCACCGATGCCGAAGTGCTGCTGATGGACGAGGCCTTCTCGGCGTTGGACCCGCTGATCCGCCGCGAGATGCAGGACCAGCTGCTGAGCCTGCAATCGCAGTTGAACAAGACCATCGTGTTCATCACGCACGACCTGGACGAGGCCCTGCGCCTGGGCAACCGCATCGCCATCCTGAAAGACGGCGAGCTGGTGCAGGAGGGCACGCCCGAGGATATCCTGCTGAATCCGTCGAACGACTACGTGCAGGCTTTCCTGCAGGACGTGAACCGCACCAAGGTGCTGAACGCGTCGCACGCGGTCAATCCGCCGCGCCTGACGCTGACCATGCGTTCGCGGCCGGCGCATGCGCTGGAGCGCATGAAGGCGCTGGACTACGCTTATGCGCCGGTGCTGGACGGCAAGCGCCTGGCCGGCGTGCTGACGGCCGAGGCGGCGTTGGCGATGGTGCAGGAAGGCGCGCGCGACATTTCGCGCCAGGTGACGGATCTGGCCTCGGTGCCGGCCACCGCCGGTCTGGACGAAGTGCTGGCTCGCCTGGTCCATAGCGACCAGCCGGTCGCCGTGACGGGCGAGGGCGACGAGTTCCTCGGCATGCTGTCGCGCGCCAAGGTGGTCGAGCTGGTGACGCCGGTCGTGGCCGCGGCCGACGCGCCCGCGGGCGAATCGGCCGAATCGCCGGCTCCGGCCGAACCGGCGGCCACGCCCGTCAATCCAGTTTGACGTTGGCCTCCCGGATGATCTCGCCCCAGCGGCGGGTCTCCGAGCGGATGTAGGCGTCGTATTCCTGCGGCGTCGCGCCCAGCGCCTGGGCGCCCTGCACCTTCAGTTGCTTCTGCATTTCGGGCGACTGAAGGGCGCGGCGTATTTCGGCGTTCAGCTTGTCCACGATGGGCTGCGGGGTGCCCCTGGGCACCATCACGCCCTGCCAGGCGCCCACCTCGAAACCGGGCTTGCGCGCCTCGGCCACGGTGGGCACGTCGGGCAACTGGTCGCTGCGCGCCTTGCTGGTGATGGCCAGGGCGCGCACCTTGCCATCGCGGATGAAGCCCAGCGAATCGTTCAGCGTATTGGTCATGAACTGCACCTGCCCGCCGACCAGGTCGGTCATGGCCGGCGCGCTGCCGCGATACGGCACGTGCACCGCCTCCAGCCCCAGTTCGCGCAGCAGCATCACCGCGCCCAGGTGGGTGACGTTGCCCGGCCCGGCGGACCCGAACGACAGCTTGTCCGGGGCGCGTTTCACGTAGTCCACGAAGCCCGCCAGGTCCTTGGCCGGGATGGACGGATGCACCAGCAGCACCAGCGGAATCACCGCCGTGGACGACACGGCGGTGAAGTCGCGGGCGGGATCGAAACTCAGCTTGGTATACAGATTGGGGCTCAAGGCAATCGACGAGGTGTTGTACAGCACCGTGTAGCCGTCGGGCTTGGCCTGCGCCACGGCCTGCATGCCGATGTTGCCGTTGGCGCCGCCCTTGTTCTCGATGACGACGGTCTGGCCCAATTGGTCGGTCAGTTGCTTGGCCAGCACGCGCGCCACCAAGTCGGTGGGGCCGCCGGGCGGGAAGGGCACCACCATGGTGACGGGGCGTTCGGGCCAGGCGGCCTGCGCGGGGGCGTTGGCCAAGGCCAGCGCCGCCAGGGCCGCGCCGGCGGCCAGGCGTGCAAAACGGGGGATCATGCTTGTCTCCTGATTTTTTGGGATGTCGTGCGGTCGGCGCGCCCTCTGATGGGGCGGTTGCCGTTATTCCGGCTTGCCGGCCAGCATGCGCACGGCCGTGTACTGGATGACGGGCGTGCCGTGCTGGTTACGGATCTCGATGGCCGAACTCACGATGGCGCGATTGTTTTTCGAGGTCGGCCGCACGCCCGTCACTTCCACCTCGGCCCAGACCGTGTCGCCGGCCACCACGGGCGCCAGGATCTTCTTGTGGACTTCCAGCAGCGCCAGGCCGGTGCCCTGCACCATGCCCTGCATCAGCAGGCCTTCGATGATGCCGTAGGTCAGCGCGCCCGGCACGGGGCGGCCCTGGATCGCACCGCCGCCGAAGGTGGTGTCCGTGAAGATCGTCTCCAGCATGCCCGTGGCGCTGATGAAGTTGATGATGTCGGTCTCGGTGATGGTGCGGCGCAGGGTGTGGAAGCGTTGGCCGACTTCCAGTTCCTGCCAGTAGTAGCCCATGCCCAGGACGGTGATTTTCTCGCTCATGCGTGTCTCCTGTTGTGTGGATGTCTTGCCGATGAATGGGGGAAGCTAGGGCCTGTTCACA
>NZ_FKBS01000029.1:618539-738907 GCF_900078315.1 Bordetella ansorpii | reverse complement strand
CTTGCCATCCATACGTTTCTGTTCGCATGCGAGGCTCCTTTTAGTGTGAACAGGCCCTAGGGGGTCGGCTTGCCCGCCAGGCCGTCGTCCAGCGCCGCGCCGCTGGCCAGCAGATCGTCTATCCGCGTGTCCGGCAGGCCCGCCTGGCGCAATACGTCGCGCGTGTGCTGCCCCAGCCGCGGCGGCATGCCGGGTGCGACGACCGAGCGCTGCAGGCGCACGGGATTGCGCACCAGCCGATAGCGATGGCCGGTGTCGCTTTGCACCTCGGGGAAGAACCCGACGCTGGTCAGGTGCGGATCCTGTTCCAGGTCTTCCAGGCGGTTGATGGGCGCGGCCGGAATCTCCAGTTGCTGGCACACCGCCAGCCAATGCGCGGTGTCGCGGCGGGCGACCAGGCCGCCCACCAGTTCGTACAGCGCATCGATGTGCCGCGTGCGCGCGGCGATGCCGGTAAAGCGCGGATCGTCGGCCAATTCGGGATGGCCGCAATGCACGAAGAAGCGGCGCCAATGCGTGTCGGTGTACGGCATCATGCAGAGATGGCCGTCCGAGGTCTGGTAAGGCCTGCGCCACGGCGCCAGCACGCGCGCATAGCCGGGCTCGGCGTCCTGTTCGGCCAGGTGGCGGCCGTAGTAGTGTTCCAGCAGCACGTAGGAGCTCATGGCCTCGAACATCGGCACTTCCAGGTGCTGGCCCAGTCCGGTGCGCTCGCGCTGGAACAGCGCCGCCAGGATGGCGTGCGCCGCCATCAGTCCGCAGGTCTTGTCGGCCGCGATGGTGGGCATGTAGCGCGGCGTGCCGCCCTGGCGGCGCATGATGTCGGCGATGCCGGACAGGCCCTGGACGATGTCGTCGTAGGCGGGCCGGCCCGCATAGGCGCCGCCTTCGCCGAAGCCGTACAGGCCGGCGTAGATCAGGCGCGGATGGCGCGCGCACAGCGTGGCCGGGTCCAGCCCCAGGCGGGCCATCTTCTCGGGCCGCATGCTGTGCATCAGCACGTCGGCGCCGTCGACCAGCGCCAGCAGCGCCTCGCGCGCGGCGGGCTGCTTCAGGTCCAGCGCCAGGCTGCGCTTGTTGCGGTTCACGCCCAGGAAGATGGCGCCCAATCCCGGCTCTTGCGATGGGCCGGTCTGGCGCGTGGAATCGCCCTCGGGCGATTCGATCTTGATGACGTCGGCGCCGTAGTCGCCGAGGATCTGCGAGGCATAGGGACCGAACACGACCGAGGTCAGGTCCAGGACGCGCACGCCGGCCAGCGCGGCGGTGTCTGAGGTATGTGGGTGCATGACGGAAAATCCTAATCACCCCGGACATAAACGTCTAATATGGCTTCGGTATAGATCGATACGGAATCCGTTATGAGTCTGGACTTGCGCCATCTGCGGCAGTTCGTCGCCATCGCCGAACTGGGCAGTTACCGCCGGGCGGCCGAGGCGCTGCACATCGCCCAGCCGGCGCTATCCGTCTCGATACAGAAGCTGGAGCACGCGGTGGGCGTGCAGTTGCTGGAACGCGGCGCGCGCGGCGTGTCGTTGACGGCGGCCGGCGAAGCCCTGATGGGCGATGCGCGCCGCGCGCTGTTCCATGCCGATCAGGCGCGCCGGGCCGCGCGGCGCGTGGCGCTGGGCGAGTCGGGCCGGTTGCGGCTGGGGTTCGTGGGATCGGCCACGTACGAGCTGCTGCCGCGCTGCCTGCCGGCGTTTCGCCAGCAGTATCCCGATGTGCAGCTGGAGTTGCGCGAGGACAGCACCATCGGCCTGGTGGCCGCCTTGCGCGCCAACGAGCTGGATGGCGGGCTGGTGCGCGGCCCGCTGGCCGACGATCCCGAGCTGGCCTCGTGGGTGGTGGAACGCGATGACCTGATCCTGGCGCTGCCCTCGGCCCATCCGCTGGCCGGTCGCGGGCCGGTGCACATGCGCGACGTGCGCGGCGAGAGCTTCGTGATGTATGCGCCGGCCAAGGTGCCGGGGCTGTACGGCGTGGCGGCGGCGCTGTGCCGCAAGGCGGGGTTTTCCCCGCGGGTCAGCCAGGAGGCGATCCAGGTGCAGACCCTGGTCAGCCTGGTGGCCAGCGGGTTGGGGCTGGCCCTGGTGCCGGGGGTGACGCGGGCCTATTCGACGCCGCACGTGGCGTTCGTGCCGATCGCGGATGCCGACGCAAGGGATGCGCTGGCCCTGTCGCTGGTGACGCTGCGCGAGACGCCGTGCATGCCGGTGCTGCGGCTGCGGGACAGCATTGCGCTGGCGTGCGAGGCGGAATGGGACGGGGGCTGACCAGCCGTCCGGCTTTCCCGCCAGGCGCGTGGTTCAGCGTCCCGCCGCCTTGGCCGTGAGGCCGCCCGCCACGCCCATGTCCGTGTTGGGCACGTCGGTCAGCACGACGCGGACGTCCTGTTCCGCGATACCGATGCTGGCGTGGATGGCCAGGCTGAGCGCGGCGATCAGCGTGGCTTTCTTCGCTTCGTCGCGGCCGGCGATCAGGCGCACCAGCGCCAGAGCCATGGGGTGGCCGAGCTTGCCGGCGACGATCACGTTCCTGGCGTCGACCTCTTCCAGCACGATGCGGATGGACTGCACCGGCGCGCCGATGCTGGCTTCCACGGCTCGGGTGGCGTTCTCCAGCAGCGCGGTCTTCTCGCTGTCGGTGTGTCCCTGCATGATCTGGATGTTGAGGATGGGCATGGTGTTTCCACAAGGTAGGAAAGGGCATGGGGCCGCCGGCGCAACGGTGTGCCGGCAGCGGTCGCCACATTCTGCCAGTCCCGGCGCCCGCCGTCAGTCGATCTTTGCGTACAGGTCGGTCCGCAGGAAGGACAGTGCCGACTCGCCTTGGGCCGCCAGCGCGACCGCGCCGATGCGGCCGTGCCAGTAGGTCTCGGCGCCGGCCGCGCGGCGCCACTCGCGCAGGCGCCGCGTGTAGCGCTGCAGCGCGTATTCCTCGGTGACGCCGATGGCGCCGTGCACGGCATGGGCGATGTCGGCCACCGTGGTGGCGGCCGCGCTGGTGCGCGCCTTGCCCAGCGCCGCCAACAGCGGTTGCGGCGCCGTGTCCGCGCTTTGGAAGGCCAGTTGGGCCGCCATGCGCGCCGCCCAGACCTGCTCGGCCATGATGCTCAGTTGCTGCTGCACGGCCTGGAAACGGCCGATGGGTTTGCCGAACTGGCTGCGGTCGTTGGCGTAGTCCACGGTCATGCGCAGCACGCGTTCCAGGGCGCCCGCCAGCAGCGGCGCGGCGGCCGCCGCGGCCAGTTCGGCCAGGCTGGTGCCGGCCAGAGGCGCCGCGTCGGCAGTGGCCTGAACGGGCCACACCATGTCGGCATCCAGGCTGCCATGCCCGCCGGACGGCACGCGCTGTGCGGCCTCGGCCGGCAGCAGCAGGGCGCCGTCGGCCAGCGCCACCAGGACCCACTGCGCCGCGCCGCCCGCCCAGACGGCCGGGGCGACCAGGCCGTTGGCGTCGCGCGCCGCGCCGAACGGGGCCAGCGCGATCGGCCCGGCCGGCGCCGCATGCCCCGCGGCATGCAGCCACGCGCGCGCCAGCATCGTCTGCACGAAGGGCACGCCCATGCCGTGCCAGCCTGCTGCCTGCGCCAGGGGCAGGGTGTCGCACAGCCGCAGGCCGGCGCCGCCCGCCTGTTCCGGCACCAGGGCGTCCAGGAAGCCCGATTCCTCCAGCGCTTGCCAGGCCTGCGCGGCGCCTTCGCCGCGTTCGATCGCGCGTTGCACGTCCGGCGCGTAGGCCTGCGCGAACAGCCGCTGCGCGGCGTCTCCGAATAGATCGTCCATCTCGTTTCCTTATCTCAGGCCCAGGCCGCGCGCGATGATGCCGCGCAGGATCTCGCGGGTGCCGCCGCGCAGCGAGAACGTCGGGCTGACCTGCTCGACATAGGCCAGCGTGCGCAGCAGCTCGGGCGAGGCCGGTTGCTCGGGCGTGCGGCCCAGCGCCTGCGCGATCAGGCCGGGAATGCGTTGTTCCAGTTCGGTGCCCAGGTCCTTGACCAGCGCGGCCTCGGTGGCGGGGGCGAGGCCGCGCGCCAGTTGTCCCGCGATGGCCAGCGACATGCCGCGCAGCGTGGCCAGGTGCGCCAGGATCTCGCCCAGCGTGGCGCGGGTGAGGTCGTCGTCCAGGCGGTTGGCGCGGCAATGCCCGAGCCAGCATTCGACCAGCGCCATGCTGGAATACAGGCGTTCGGGTCCGCTGCGCTCGAAGGCCAGTTCGGCATTGACCTGTTGCCAGCCTTCGCCCTCGGTGCCGATCAGCGCATCGTCCGCCAGCGCGACGTCCTCGAAGAAGACCTCGGAGAAGTGCGAGTCGCCGGCCAGGTCCTCGATGGGGCGCACGGTGACGCCGGGCAGCGACAGGTCGACGATGACCTGCGACAGGCCCTGGTGGCGGTCGGCCGCCGTGCCCGAGGTGCGCACCAGCGCGATCATGTAGTGCGACCGGTGCGCGTTGGTCGTCCAGATCTTGCTGCCGTTCAGCCGCCAGCCGCCATCGGCCCGGGGTTCGGCCCGCGTGCGGATGCTGGCCAGGTCCGAGCCCGAGCCGGGCTCGCTCATGCCGATGCAGAAGAACGCCTCGGCACGGCAGATGCGGGGCAGGTAGTCCCGCCGCTGCCGTGGCGTGCCGTATTTCAGGATCAACGGCGCGCTCTGGCGGTCCGCGATCCAGTGCGCGGACACCGGCGCGCCCGCGCCCAGTAATTCTTCAGACAGCACGAAGCGCGCGAAATGGCCGCGCTGGGCGCCACCGTACTCGCGGGGCAGCGTCAGGCCCAGCCAGCCGCGTTCGGCCAACTGGCGGCTGAAGTCGGCATCGAAGCCCATCCACGAGCGCGCGCGCTGGTCGGCGGGCACGTTCTTCAAGGCCTGTTGCAGGAATTGCCTGATCTCGCTGCGCAGCGCTTCGTCTTCGGCGGGAATGGCCGTGAGGTCCAGCGTATCGATCATCCAGGTTCGTCTCGTCGTTGCTTTTGTGCGGCCGCATTCGAATGCGGAGGCGTCTCGGATAGCGCCATGCAGGGTGGACTATCCCGTGCGGCTTGCGCGGGCGTCCAATATTTTTTTGCGGAAATGCCATACACATTTCCTATCGCCTGGCCGGCATCGTGCCGGGAGGGCGCGAGTATGATTGCTGCACCGCGGCGTCCCACGGGGATGCCAGCAAGAGACGCGCCCGGGACCGCCTGTGCCGGCGGCGCGCCAGACCACCTATATGAGAGGAGCATTGCCATGAACGAAGTCATCGTCGCCTCCGCCATCCGTACCGCCATCGGCGATTTCGGCGGCGCGCTGAAGGACGTGCCGCCCATCGACCTGGGCGCCACCGTCATCCGCGCCGCGCTGGAACGCGCCGCCGTCAATGGCAATGAAGTGGGCCACGTCGCCGTCGGCCACGTCATCAACACCGAGCCGCGCGACATGTACCTGTCGCGCGTGGCCGCCATCAACGCCGGCATCGGCAAGGAAACGCCGGCCTTCAACGTCAACCGCCTGTGCGGTTCGGGCCTGCAGGCCATCGTGTCGGCCGCGCAGACCATCATGCTGGGCGATGCCGAGATCGCCGTGGGCGCCGGCGCCGAGAGCATGAGCCGCGCGCCGTACATCGCGCCCGCGCAACGATGGGGCGCGCGCATGGGCGACGCCGCGATGCTGGACATGATGACGGGCGCGCTGACCGACCCGTTCGGCCGCATGCACATGGGCGTCACGGCCGAGAACGTGGCGGCGCGCTTCGGCATCAGCCGCGCCGACCAGGACGCGCTGGCCGCCGAGTCGCACCGCCGCGCGGCCGCGGCCATCGACGCCGGCCATTTCCGCGACCAGATCGTTCCCATCGTGCAGAAGACGCGCAAGGGCGAGGTCACGTTCGACACCGACGAGCACGTGCGCCGCGACGTCACCGCCGACAGCCTGGCGGGCCTGAAGACCGTGTTCAAGAAGGAAGAGGGCACCGTCACCGCCGGCAATGCCTCGGGCCTGAACGACGGCGCGGGCGCCGTGGTGCTGATGAACGCCGCCGTGGCCGCCAAGCGCGGCGTGAAGCCCCTGGCGCGCCTGGTGGCCTACGCGCATTCCGGCGTGGATCCCGAGATCATGGGCATCGGTCCGGTGCCCGCCACGCAGGCCGCGTTGAAGCGCGCCGGCCTGACGGTGCAGCAGTTGGACGTGATCGAGGCCAACGAGGCCTTCGCCGCGCAGGCCTGCGCCGTGTCGCGCGAGCTGAAGTTCGATCCGGCCAAGGTCAACCCGAACGGCAGCGGCATCAGCCTGGGCCACCCCATCGGCGCCACCGGCGCCATCATCACCGTCAAGGCGCTGCACGAACTGCAGCGCGTGGGCGGCCGCTATGCGCTGGTGACGATGTGCATCGGCGGCGGCCAGGGCATCGCGGCGATCTTCGAACGCGTCTGAGCGCCGTCGGGGCTCGATCGCGGGGACGCCCCGCGCGGGCACGGCGCGCCGTGGGTCAGGGGAGCGGATGCATCCAATACCCGATGCGCCCGTGTTGCCGGCATCGCTACAATGCGCCATGCCGAAATCCCCCGCCTCATCGCGCGGCGCCGCGTCCGCGTCGCCCGACATGCCGTCGCTCTCCGAGTCCGACGGCATCCGTTATCTGCACTTCAGCACCGAGTGGGTCCAGGGCGCCATGCGCATGGACGACCCTGCCGAACTGGTGCTGGAATACACCGCCCAGATGATGGGCTGGCTGCTGTTCCTGGAGCCTCCGCGCGACGGCCCCATCGGCCTGCTGGGCCTGGGGGCGGGCTCGCTGGCCCGCTTCTGCCTGAAGCACACCCGCAGCGACGTGACGGTGGTGGAGTGGAATCCGCGCGTCACGTCGGTGTGCCACCTGTTCTTCCGCCTGCCGCGCTCGCCACGCCTGGCCATTCATCATGACGACGCGGGCCAGTGGGTGGTCGATCCCGCCAATGCGGGCACCTGTCCCGTGCTGCTGGTCGATCTGTACGATGCGCAGGCCCAGGGGCCGGTGCGCGATTCCGTCGGCTTCTACATGGGCTGCCGCCAGGTGCTGGGCGACGTGGGCATGCTGGCCGTGAACCTGTTCGGCAAGCACGAGAGCTTCAGCCGCAACATCGACAATCTCGGCAAGGTGTTCGATGGCCGCATCGTGCTGCTGCCCGAGATCGATGCCGGCAACCGCATCGTGCTGGCGTTCAACGGGCCGGATCTGCGCGTCGGCGCGGCGGACCTGATGGCGCGCGCCGAAGTGGTGGAGTCCACCTACGGCCTGCCGGCACGGCGCTGGGCGAAGTCGCTGATGCAGCATGCCGTGGATGGCGTACTGCATTTCTAGGCGCGGATAGGTCCGGCATCCCGCCGCGAGGCTTGCGGGGCCTGGCGATGAGGCCCGCGCCAGCGCTCGCGTCCGGCGTATCGCATACGTCATTCATCCCGCGCCGCACCATCGAAATATAAGGGGCCGGGGCTTACCGGCCCGCAAAAACGGCACTATCATGGGCTGTCCATAATTATGAATTATGGTTTCAACGAGCCCGCCGCCCATGACCGTTCCCATCGTCCGCCAGGCGCTGTACCTCGAAGTCGCCGACCGTTTGCGCGACATGATCCGTTCGCGCGCGCTGGCCGCGGGCGCCTGGATCGACGAGGCCGCGCTCACCGGCCTGTTGGGCATCTCGCGCACGCCGCTGCGCGAAGCCCTGAAGGTGCTGGCTACCGAAGGGCTGGTGCGGCTGGAACCCGGCCGCGGCTGCTTCGTCAGCGAACTCTCGGTGGCCGATCTCGAACAGATCTTTCCGCTGATGGCCATGCTGGAAGGGCGCTGCGCCTACGAGGCCGCCCAGAAGGCCTCTGCTTCCGACCTGAAGGCGCTGGAGCCGCTGCACCGCGCGCTGCGCGCGCATGCCGCCGCCGGCCGCATCGACGACTACTACGAAGCCAACGCCCGCATCCACGAGGCCGTGCAGGCCCTGGCCGACAACCGCTGGCTGTCCGACATGGTCGGCGGCCTGCGCAAGGTGCTCAGCCTGTTCCGCCACAAAAGCCTGGCGCTGCCGGGCCGCATCGAGGAATCCTGCGCCGAGCATCTGGCCATCTTCGCCGCGTTGAAGGCGCGCGATCCCGAGGGCGCCGAGGCGCTGGCGCGCAAGCATCTGCTGCGCCAGCTCGACGCCCTGCGCACGCTGGCCGCGCAAGAGGCCGCGCTTGCCGCCACGCCCGCCGCGCCCACCTTGATTTCCCACATCGCCCTGACGGAGTCCGACGCCCATGCCCGCCCCCGAAACGCTCGCCCGCGCGCGCGCCCAGCGCGCCCCTGAAATCCCCGATCCGGCCCGCGCGCCGGATGACGTTGCCGAAGCCAGCGGCCTGATGGCTCGCATCAGCCGGTTGTGGGAACGCGATCCGGTGCCCGACGCCGCCGCGGTCGAGCCGCTGCTGGCCGCGCGCCTGACCGACGTGGCCGCCAACAAGCTGGCGCGCCTGTGGTGCGCCGGCTATACGGCGGCCGACGGCAAGCGGCGGCGCGCCATGCTGGGCGCGCTGGCCCAGGCGGCCGAGGCCAGCCGCGAGCGCGGCGAAGGCTGCGCGCGCCTGTTCAAGCGCTTCAATGCCCTGCCCGAGGGCCTGCGCTTCCTGGTCGAACTGCGCGCCGACATGCTGCGCTGGCGCAAGCAGGTGGCGGGCGTGCAGGCGCTGGACAAGGAATTGGAAGGCCTGCTGTCCGCCTGGTTCGACGTGGGCCTGCTCGAGCTGCGCCGCCTGACCTGGGATTCGCCGGCGTCGCTGCTCGAGAAGCTGATCATCTACGAGGCCGTGCACGAGATCCGCTCGTGGGACGACCTGCGCCATCGCGTGGCGGGCGACCGCCGCTGTTATGCCTATTTCCATCCGCAGATGCCCGACGTGCCGCTGATCTTCGTCGAGGTCGCGTTCTCGCCGCAGATGGCCGACGACGTGCAGGCGCTGCTGGACACGCAGGCGCCCGCGCCCGACATGGACAAGTCGCGCTGGGCGATCTTCTATTCCATCTCGAACACGCAGGCGGGCCTGCGTGGCATCAGCTTCGGAAACTTCCTGCTCAAGCGCGTCATCGAGCGCCTGCTCGAAGAGGCGCCCAAGCTGAAGTCCTTCGCCACGCTGTCGCCCATGCCGGGCCTGCGCGACTGGTTGTCGAAGCTGTCCGCGCAGGAGGTCGAGCAGATCGTGCGTGAAAGCAAGAGCAAGGTCAGCGCCGGCGCGCCGGATGGCGCGCGCTGGGCCGAGCGCCTGGCGCGGTCGGCCAAGGGCAAGCCCAGCGAGGCGCTGCGCCGCGCCGGCCTGCGCCTGGCCGCGCACTATGTGCAGACGCTGAAGAACGGCCAGCCGCTGGACCCCGTGGCGCGCTTCCACATGGGCAACGGCGCGCGCGCCGAACGCGTCAACTGGGCCGCCGACGTGTCCGAGAAGGGCTTGCAGCAGTCCTGCGGCATGATGGTCAATTACCTGTACGAGCTGGACAAGCTGGACGAGAACCTGACGCGCCTGGGCCAGGGCAAGCCGCCCGCCAGCCGCGCCATCTCGCGCCTGGTATGACGGCGCGGGGCGATGCGCGGACAGGCGCCGCGGAAACCGGCGCCGGCCGTGTCCTGGTCCAGCGCGACGGCCCGGTCGCCCGGGTCACGCTATCGCACCCCGGCCGCCTGAACGCCATCACCGTGGCCATGTGGCAGCAGTTGCGCCAGGTCGTCGACGCCCTGTCCGCCGACGACAGCCTGCGCTGCGTGGTGGTCGCGGGCGAGGGCGGCAACTTCGCGGCCGGCGCCGACATCCGCGAGTTTCCGCGGGTGCGCGGCGACCGGGCCGCCGTGCGGCATTATCACCGAGAGGTGCTGGCGCCCGCGCTGCGCGCCGTGGCGCATTGCCCGCATCCCGTGGTGGCCGAAATCGAAGGCGTCTGCGTGGGCGGCGGCCTGGAGATTGCCAGCCAGTGCGACCTGCGCATCGCCGCCGAGTCCGCGCGCTTCGGCGTACCCATCAACCGGCTGGGGTTTCCCATGGCGCCCGACGAGATGCAGGGCCTGCTGGCCCTGGCCGGCCGCGCCGCCACGCTGGCCATCCTGCTGGAAGGGCGGGTGTTCGGCGCGTCCGAGGCGCTGCGCCTGGGCCTCTTGACCCGGGCTGTCCCCGATGGCGAGCTGGCCGATGCGGTGCGAGACTGCGTGGCGGGCATCCAGCGCGGTGCGCCGCTGGCCGCGCGCATCAACAAACGCCAGTCGCGCCGGCTGCTCGATGCCGCGCCGCTGTCGGAAGCCGAATACGACGATTATTTTTCCTATGCGGACAGCCGCGACCACCGCGAGGGCGTACGCGCCTTCCTGGCCGGCCAGTCCCCCACCTTTACCGGAGACTAGACAAGGTGAGCAACGCCAATCTGTATGCCGTGCTGGAAGGCGGCTTTCCCGCCGATCGCAGCAAGGTCGCGCTGGAGACGCCCGACCTGCGTTACACCTGGGACGACATCGACCGCGCCAGCGCCTGCCTGGCGAATCTGCTGGATTCGCTGAATCTGCCCGAAGGCGCGCGCGTGGCCGTGCAGGTCGAGAAATCGCCCGAAGCGCTGCTGCTGTACCTGGCCACGCTGCGCGCGGGTCTGGTCTATCTGCCGCTGAACACCGCCTATCGCGAATCCGAGATCGAATATTTTCTCGGCAACGCCGAGCCCGCCGTGGTGGTGTGCTCGCCCGCCAATCTGGAATGGGTCAAGCGGGCCGCCGACAAGGCAGGCACCGCCCACGTCTACACGCTGGACGAGCACCGCGGCGGCACGCTGCTGCAAGCCGCGGCCTCCATGCCGCAGACCTTCGACACGGTGCAAAGCCAGCCGGACGACCTGGCCGCCATCCTGTACACCTCGGGCACCACGGGCCGCAGCAAGGGCGCCATGCTGTCGCACGAGAATCTCGCTTCCAACGCGCGCACGCTGCACCAGTACTGGGGCTGGCGCGCCGACGACGTGTTGCTGCACATGCTGCCGATCTTCCACGTGCACGGCCTGTTCGTGGCCTCGCACGGCGCGCTGCTGGCCGGCGCGCGCATGATCTGGCTGCCCAGGCTGGACGTCGAGCAGGCCCTGCGCTACCTGCCGCAAAGCACGGTGATGATGGGCGTGCCCACGTACTACGTGCGCCTGCTGGCCGAGCCGCGCTTCGACAGGCAGGTGTGCCGCAACATGCGCCTGTTCATCTCCGGGTCGGCGCCGCTGCTGACCGAAACCTTCAACGATTTCCGCGAGCGCACCGGCCAGACCATCCTGGAACGCTACGGCATGAGCGAGACGGTCATGCTGACCTCGAACCCCTATCACGCTGGCGAAGGCGAGCGGCTGGGCGGCACGGTGGGCAAGCCGCTGCCGGGCGTCGAGGTCCGCGTGGTCGATGACGCGGGCGCGCCGCTGGCCCCGGGCGAGATCGGCAACGTGCAGGTGCGGGGTCCCAATGTGTTCTCGGGCTACTGGCGCATGCCGGAGAAGACCCGCGAAGAGTTCGCCGAGGGCGGCTGGTTCAAGACGGGCGACGTGGGCCGCTGGGGCGGCGAGGCCGGCGGCCGCGCCGCGCCCGACAGCTATCTGTCCATCGTGGGCCGCAGCAAGGACCTGATCATCTCGGGCGGCTACAACGTCTATCCGAAAGAGATCGAGACGCTGATCGACGAGATGCCGGGCGTGTCCGAGTCGGCGGTCATCGGCGTGCCGCATCCCGATTTCGGCGAGGCGGTGGTGGCCGTGGTGGTGCCGCGTACCGGCGCCGCGCTGGACGCCGCGGCCATGCAGGCCGAACTGAAGTCGCGCATCGCCAATTTCAAGGTGCCCAAGCGCATCCACGTCATCGAGCAACTGCCCCGCAACACCATGGGCAAGGTGCAGAAGAACGTGCTGCGCGATACCTACCAGGCGCTGTAGCCCTTGCGGGGCCGGCGGTGACGAGCCCGCCGCCGGCCATCTCATCCCTTTGAAACAGGAGTCCCATCCTCACCCTTGCGCGTTGCTTTGGATGCTGCAGATTCACCGATCCGGTTCCGGTCCCACGCGGGCCAGGCCGGCCATATAACAAGACGGGCGCACGTCCCGTCCTGCGCTGTACCAAAGAGGAGACATCATGAGACAACCCACCATCGGCGTGGCCGCCCTGGCGCTGGCCGCGGCCTTCTCGTCCGCACCCGCCGCGGCCGAGTGGCCCGAACGCCCCATTACCATCGTCGTGCCTTTTCCCGCCGGGGGCGGCACCGACACCTTCGCCAGGCCGCTGGCCCAGCAACTGGGCTCGCAACTGGGCCAGAGCGTCGTCATCGACAACAAGGGCGGCGCGGGCGGCACCGTCGGCGCGGCCTTCGCCGCCAAGGCGCAGCCCGACGGCTACACCTTCTTCATGGGCGGCGCCCACCACGCGCTGGCCCCCTCCCTGTACAAGAGCCTGAAGTACGACATCCAGAAGGATTTCGTGCCGGTCGCGCTATTGGCGCAGCCGCCGCAGGTCATCGTGGTCAATCCCAAGCTGCCCGTGAAAGACCTGAAGGGGCTGATCGAGTACGCGAAGGCGCGGCCCGGCCAGATCAATTTCGGCACGGCGGGCAAGGGCAGCACGCATCACTTGGCCGGCGAGCTGTTCGCCATGCAGACCGGCATCAAGCTGGTCGATGTGCCCTACCAGGGCGCGGGCCCGATGCTGTCGGCGCTGATCGGCAACCAGGTCGACATGGCCTTCGACGGCCTGGGCTCGTCGGCCACGCACATCCGCGGCGGCAGCATCAAGCCGCTGGCGGTCGCATCGCCACAGCGCTCGCCGTCCTTCCCGGACGTGCCCACTGCCGCCGAGGCCGGCGTGCCGAACTACGAGGTCTCGACCTGGTATGCCCTGTGGGCGCCGGCCGGCACCCCGAAAGAGGCGGTCGACAAGATGACGGCCCACGTCACGAAGGCGCTGCAATCGGCCAAGATCAAGGAAATCTGGGCCAGCAACGGCTCGGCCATCCCCGACATGGCCGGGCCGGCCTTCGGCACCTTCGTCAACAGCGAAGTCGCGCGCTGGGCCAAGGTGGTGAAGGATTCCGGGGTGACGCTGGAGTGACGGCGCGGGGCCGGGCGCGTGCGTTCGGCCATTTACCGAATGTCAAACCTGCGGCCTGCCGGGATCCCTACACTGGAAAGCCGATCACCCGTCCGGCGCCGTGGCGGCAGGACCGCACGCGGCGCGGCGCAAACAGGGAGCAGGCGATGAGGAAGATTGTGATGGCTGGCGCGCTGATGGCCGCCATGTCTTCGGGGGCGATGGCCGCCGAGCAGACGACCGTGGAAATGTTCTTCGTCAGTCCGAAGGGCGTGGAGCAGCCCGCCGGCAAGATCCGCATCGAGCAGAACAAGTACGGGGCCTTGCTCACGCCCGACCTGTTCGGGCTGCCGCCCGGCGTGCACGGTTTCCATCTGCACGCCAACGGCTCGTGCGATCCGGGGCCGGTGGACGGCAAGACCGCCCCGGCCGGCGCCGCGGGCGGGCACTGGGACCCGGACAAGACGGGCGCGCACAAGGGCCCGTACGACGACAGCGGCCACAAGGGCGATCTGCCGGCCCTGTACGTGGCGGCCGGCGGCAAGGCCACCTATCCGGTGCTGGCCCCGCGCCTGAAAGCTTCAGACTTCAAGGGTCATGCGCTGATGGTGCATGCGGGGGGGGATAATCACGCCGATCATCCCGAGAAGCTGGGCGGCGGCGGCGCGCGCATCGTGTGCGGCGTCGTGAAATAGACGGGCTGTCTCCGTCGTTCCGCACAGCCTTTTGCCGCACGCGCGGCGTGGGGGCCATCACCTTTAGGGATTCCCCGGGGCGCTTCGCGCCCCGGGCGCGTTAGACTACGCGTCTCATGCCAGCTGGCCGGGGTGGAGAGAGGACCCGGCGGCGACCGCGCATGTCCGTCATTCAACCCAAAGGGTGCAAGGAGCATAAGAAATGCTGATCGGAAAAAAACATTTTCTGACGGTGGGCGCACTGGCGCTGGCCGCGGCCATCCATGCCGCGCCGGCCGTGGCGCAACAGAAGTCGGTGGCCATCACCGCCATCGTCGAGCATCCCGCGCTCGACGCCGTCCGTGACGGCGTGCAGGAAGCGCTGAAGCAGGCCGGATACGTGTCCGGCAAGTCGCTGAAGTGGCAGTATCAAAGCGCCCAGGGCAACACGGGCACCGCCGCGCAGATCGCCCGCAAGTTCGTCGGCGACCGTCCCGACGCCATCGTGGCCATCGCCACCCCGTCCGCGCAGGCCGTCGTGGCCGCCACCAAGGACGTGCCGGTGGTCTATTCGGCGGTCACCGATCCGGTCGCGGCACAGCTGGTGCCCAGCATGCAGGCCTCCGGCACCAACGTCACCGGTGTGTCCGACCTGCTGGCCCTGGACAAGCAGATCGAGCTCATCAAGAAGGTCGTGCCGCAGGCCAAGCGCGTGGGCATGGTCTACAACCCCGGCGAAGCCAACTCGGTGGTGGTGGTCAAGCAGATGCAGGAACTGCTGCCCAAGGCCGGCCTGACGCTGGTCGAAGCCGCCGCGCCGCGTTCGGTGGACGTGGCCTCGGCCGCGCGCAGCCTGATCGGCAAGGTCGATGTCATCTACACCAACACCGACAACAACGTCGTGTCGGCCTACGAGGCGCTGGTCAAGGTCGGCAACGATGCCAAGATCCCGCTGGTCGCGTCGGATACCGACAGCGTCAAGCGCGGCGCCATCGCCGCCCTGGGCATCAACTACAAAGACCTAGGCATGCAGACCGGCCGCATGGTCGTGCGCATCCTGAAGGGCGAGAAGCCCGGCGCCATCCCGTCGGAAACCAGCTCGAAGCTCGAGCTGTACGTGAACCCGGGCGCCGCTGCCAAGCAGGGCGTCACGCTGTCCGACGCGCTGGTCAAGTCCGCCGCGCAAGTCATCAAGTAATGCCGCATCGGGCACGGCGGCCCACGCGGCCGCCGGCCCGCCTTCTTCCTAACGAAACCAAGGAGGCGCCGACCGCGTTCACGAGACCCGGCCGGCCGTGTTCTCTTTCATGTCTCTTTTCTCATTGCTGGGCGCGCTGGAAATCGGCCTGGTGTTCGCCCTGGTCGCGCTGGGCGTACTCATCTCGTTCCGGCTGCTGCGCTTTCCCGACCTGACCGTCGACGGCAGTTTCCCGCTGGGCGGCGCCGTCTGTGCCACGCTGATCTCGGCGGGCTACGATCCCTTCACCTCGACCGTCGCCGCCACGTTCGCGGGCGCGGCCGCCGGCCTGGTCACCGGCTGGCTGCACGTGCGGCTGCGCATCATGGACCTGCTGGCCAGCATCCTGATGATGATCGCGCTGTATTCGATCAACCTGCGCGTGATGGGCAAGCCCAACGTGCCGCTGATCACCGAACCTACCGTCTTCACGCTGCTGCAGCCCGAATGGCTCAGCGACTACGTGGCGCGTCCCGTCATCCTGGTGTTTGTCGTGATCATCGCCAAGCTGCTGCTGGACTGGTTCTTCGGCACGCAGACCGGCCTGGCGATGCGCGCCACCGGCTCCAACGGCCGCATGGCCCGCGTGCAGGGCGTCAACACCGGCGCCATGATCCTGGGCGGCATGGCGCTGTCCAACGCGCTGGTCGGCCTGGCGGGCGCGCTGTTCGCGCAGACGCAGGGCGGCGCCGACATCTCGATGGGCATCGGCACCATCGTCATCGGCCTGGCCGCGGTCATCGTGGGCGAGAGCATCCTGCCGTCGCGCAAGCTGGTCATGGCCACGCTGGCCGTCATCATCGGCGCCATCGTCTACCGCTTCTTCATCGCGCTGGCGCTGAACAGCGATTTCATCGGCCTGCAGGCGCAGGACCTCAACCTGGTCACCGCGGTGCTGGTCACGATCGCGCTGGTGATTCCCATGCTCAAGCGCCGCCTGGCCGGCAAGAAGGGGTAAATCATGCTCAGCGCAAAAGACCTCCGCATCACCTTCAACGCCGGCACGCCCATCGAGACGCGCGCACTGCGCGGGCTGTCGCTGGAGATTCCCAGCGGCCAGTTCGTCACCGTGATCGGCTCGAACGGCGCCGGCAAGTCGACGTTCCTGAATGCCGTGTCGGGCGACCTGTCCGTCGATACCGGCAACATCAGCATCGATGGCCACGACGTCACCCGCCGGCCCGTCTGGGAACGCTCCAACCTGGTGGCCCGCGTCTTCCAGGACCCGATGGCGGGCACCTGCGAAGACCTGACCATCGAAGAGAACATGGCATTGGCGCAGATGCGCGGCGCGCGGCGCGGACTGTCCCGCGCGGTCAAGGCCAGCATGCGCGAGAACTTCCGCGCCCGCCTGGCCACGCTGGGCCTGGGGCTGGAGAACCGCCTGACCGACCGCATCGGCCTGTTGTCGGGCGGCCAGCGCCAGGCGGTCAGCCTGCTGATGGCGGCCCTGCAGCCGTCGCGCATCCTGCTGCTGGACGAACACACCGCCGCGCTCGATCCGCGCACCGCCGACTTCGTGCTGCAACTGACGGCGCGCATCGTCGCCGAAAGCAAGCTGACCACCATGATGGTCACGCACAGCATGCGCCAGGCGCTGGACGTGGGCGAGCGCACCGTGATGCTGCACCAGGGCGAGGTGGTGCTGGACGTGTCCGGCGATGAACGCCGCGGCATGGACGTGAAGGACCTGCTGGCCATGTTCGAGCGCGTGCGCGGCGAACAGCTGGCCGACGACGCGCTGCTGCTGGGCTGACGCGTTCGGGGGCATCCTGTCCGCCATTTCGCGGCGGGCAGGGTGCCCTGTCCATTATCGAAGACGCCCCGGTTGCGTCCCGGCAGGCTTCGCGGCATCATGACCGCGCTGCTTCCAGGAGCTGACCACCGATGATTTCCTTGCCGCGCATCTTGGCGCTGGCCGGGGCCTGCGGCCTGTTGGCCGCCTGCGCCTCGGGGCCGTCCATCCGCAGCGATTACGATCGCAACGCCGATTTCGGGCGCTATCGCACCTTCGGCTTCACGGCGAACGCCGATGCCGGCCAACCGGGCTACCGCACGCAACTGGCCGACCGCCTGAAGGCCGCCGCGCGCGGCCAGATGGAAATGCGCGGCTATGCCTACACCGAGCAAGACCCCGACCTCCTGGTCAACTTCAGCGCCAAGGTCGAAGAGAAATCCGTGGGCGCGCCCGGCGGAGCCGGCGCGCCGTTGCCGGTCTGGGGCTACCGCACCGGCTTCTACTCGGGCTGGCCCGGCCATCCCTTCGGCGGGCCCGACCTGCAGTATGCCGAAGGCACCCTGAACATCGACGTGGTCGACGCGCGCCGCAAGCAACTGGTGTGGGAAGGCGTCAGCGTCGGGCTGGTGGGCGATACGGCATTGGCCCCGTCGCCCGAGCAGGTCGGCCAGGCCGTGGCGCGCATCTACGCCCGTTATCCCTTCCGCGCCGGGGTGTCGGCGCCGCAACTGCCGGTGCAGTGAATGGCATCACGCAAACAACCCTCCAGACTGCCGAACTACGAAACCGTCGCCCTGGTGCTGCAAGGCGGCGGCGCGCTGGGCGCCTACCAGGCGGGCGTCTACGAAGGCCTGCACGAAGCAGGCATCCGGCCCAACTGGGTGTCGGGCATTTCCATCGGATCGATCAACGCGGCCATCATCGCGGGCTCGCCCGAAGAGGAGCGGGTGGCGCGCCTGCGCGGCTTCTGGGAGGCCATCTGCCGTCCCACGGGCTTTGCCGGACTGCCGTGGGGCGAGACGCTGGCGGGCATGTTCGACGGCATGCCGTTCGGTTTCGGTTCGCCGGTGGTCACAGGCCAACTGGCCGCCTTCCGGGCGCTGACGCAAGGCCAGCCCGGCTTCTTCACGCCGCGCGTGCCGTCGCCCTACCTGCTGCGCGATTCGGGCGCGGCCTCCACCAGTTTCTACGACACCTCGCCCCTGGCGGCCACGCTGCGCGAATACGTCGACTTCGAGCTGTTGAACCGCGGCACGGTGCGCGCCAGCTTCGGCGCCGTCAACGTGCGTACCGGCAACTTTGCGTATTTCGACAGTACGCGCCAACCGTTGGGCCCCGAGCACGTCATGGCCTCGGGTGCGCTGCCGCCGGGCTTTCCCGCCGTCGAGGTCGACGGCCAGTCGTACTGGGACGGCGGCATCGTCTCGAACACGCCGCTGGCCGAAGTGCTGCGCGTGCATCCCATGCCCGACACGCTGGCTTTCCAGGTCGACCTGTGGCCGGCACGCGGCGAACTGCCGACCAGCATGGACGAAGTGGCGCAGCGGCAGAAGGACATCCAGTATTCCAGCCGCACGCGCCTGGTTACGGACAATTACCGTAAGATACTCCAGTTGCGCCGCGGCCTGCAGACCCTGCTGGAACGCCTGCCCGCGGGCCAGCGCAACAGCCCGGACCTGGCCGACCTGCGCGCCCAGGCCTGCACCCCGCTGGTCAATGTGGTGAACCTGATCTACCAGGCCAAGCACTACGAGCGCGAGTCCAAGGATTACGAGTTCAGCACCGAGGCCATGCGCGAGCACTGGCAGTTCGGCCTGGCCGATATCCGCCGTACCCTGGCCCAGCCGCGGGTGCTGGACAAGCCCTCGGTGGATCAGAGTTTCATCACCCACGACGTGCACCGCAGCGCCCCTGATTCGCGGTAAAGTGAGCGCCGGTAGGGGAGCGGCACGTCGCAAAAGACCCGCGTTTCGTCGGATCGGGCCCGCTCTTAATAAAAGCTAAAAAACTTCCGCTACAGTAGCGGCCTTTCAGCACGTCCGGGCACTGGCCAGCCGGCCGGCATCGCCCATGCAGAACACGCTTTTTCAAGCATGAGGACTCCATGCGTCTTTCCTACGAGCGATTTTCCGTCATCAGCGCGGCCACCGTCCTGGCGCTCAGCCTGGCTGCCTGCGGCAAGAAGGAAGAGGGCGGCGGCCCCGGCGGCATGATGCCGCAGGTCAGCGTCGTCACCGTCCAGCCGCAACGCACGCCCATCGTCTCCGAACTGCCGGGCCGTGTCGACGCGGTGCGGGATGCGGAAATCCGCGCGCGCGTCACCGGCATCGTCGAGAAGATCGCCTTCGAGCAGGGTGGCGACGTCAAGAAAGGCCAGAAGCTCTTCAAGATCGATCCCGCACCTTATCAAGCCTCGTACGATCAGGCCGCCGCGCAGCTGAAGCAGGCGCAGGCCGACCTGTACAGCGCGAAGGTGCTGGCGGAGCGCTATGCGCCGCTGGTCAAGGCCAATGCGGTCAGCAAGCAGGAGTACGACAACGCCGTGGCCGCGTTCCGCCAGGCCGAGGCCGCCGTGGCCGCCGCCCGCGCCACGCAGACCTCGGCGCGCATCAATCTGGACTACACCGATGTCACCTCGCCCATCGACGGCCGCATCGGCCGTCCGCTGGTCACCGAGGGCGCGCTGGTCGAGTCCGGCTCGGCCACGCAGATGGCGCTGGTGCAGCAGCTCGACCCGGTCTACGTCGACCTGACGCAGTCCACCTCCGAACTGGCCGACCTGCGCCGCGCGCTGGCCTCGGGCAAGCTGCAGAAGGTGGGCGATGGCGCCCGTGTCACGGTGCTGCTGGAAGACGGCACGCCGTACGAACAACCCGCCAAGCTGCTGTTCACCGGCATCACGGTCGACCCGTCGACCAGCCAGGTCACGCTGCGCGCCGAAGTGCCCAATCCGGGCAACGAACTGCTGCCCGGCATGTACGTGCGCGTGCGCGTCGAGCAGGGCGTGGACGAGAATGCCCTGCGCGTGCCGCAGCAGGCCCTGCAACGCACGCCCGACGGCAAGCAGAGCCTGATGGTGGTGCGCGACAACAAGGCCGCCCAGATATCCGTGTCCACCGGCAACGTGGTGGACAACGAATGGGTCATCACCGATGGCCTGAAGGCGGGTGACGTCGTCATCGTCGAGGGCTTCCAGAAGATCCGCCCGGGTGCGCCCGTGCAGGCCACGCCCTGGAAGAAAGGCGGTGGCGCGGGGCAGCCCGGCGCGGGGCAGCCCGGCCAGCCACCGGCCGCGCAAGGCCAGGGCCAGCAGCAAGGCCAGGCCCCGCAGGGCCAGCAACAGGGCCAGCAAGGCCAGAAATGAGCGGCACGCGGCGCATGACGCGCCGCGTTCCCCGTCCGTGAGCAGCGCTTTACGAGTCAGCCGACATGCCGCAATTTTTCATCGACCGACCGATCTTCGCCTGGGTGGTTTCCTTCTTCATCCTTCTGGTGGGGATCCTGGCGGTCAACAACATGCCGATCTCGCAGTATCCGGACGTCGCGCCGCCTGCCATCCAGATCACCGCGACTTACCCCGGCGCCTCGGCCAAAGAGGTGTCCCAGTCCGTCACCAGCATCATCGAGGACGAGCTGAACGGCGCCAAGGGCCTGCTGTACTACGAATCGGTCAGCGATGCGTATGGCCAGGCCCAGATCACCGTCACCTTCGCGCCGGGCACCGATCCCGACCTGGCGCAGGTCGACGTGCAGAACCGCGTGTCCAACGTCTCGGCGCAATTGCCGCAGGCGGTGGTGCAACAGGGCCTGCGCTATGAGAAGACCAGCGCCGGCTTCCTGATGATCGTCACGCTGTCATCGACCGATGGCACGATGGACCAGACAGCGCTGGCCGACTACGTCAAGCGCAACATCCAGAACCCGGTATCGCGCGTGGCCGGCGTGGGCCGTTTCCAGCTGTTCGCCGCCCCGCGCGCCATGCGCGTCTGGGTCGACCCGAACAAGCTGGTGGGCTTCAACATGAGCATCGCCGAGGTCAACCAGGCGATCTCCAACCAGAACGTGCTGATCTCGGGCGGCACCATCGGCCAGCCGCCCAACCCCGACAGCCAGCGCGCCACGGCGACCGTCATCGCCAACGGCCAGTTGTCCACGGTCGAGGGGTTCGGCAACATCCTGCTGCGCGCCAATGCCGACGGCTCTCGCGTGCTGCTGCGCGACGTCGCGCGGGTCGAGGTGGGCGCCGACAACTACCAGTTCGGCGCGCGCCTGAACGGCAAGCCCACGGCGGCCTTCGCCATCGTGCTGGCGCCGGGCGCCAACGCCCTGGCCACGGCCGAGGGCGTGAGGAAACAGATGGACGAACTGTCCAAGTTCTTCCCGGCCAACATCAAGTTCGACGTTCCCTACGACACCGCGCCGTACGTGAAGGTCTCCATCACGCAGGTGCTGCACACCTTGGGCGAAGCCATGGTGCTGGTGTTCCTGGTGATGTTCCTGTTCCTGCAGAACGTGCGCTACACGCTGATTCCCGCCCTGGTGGTGCCGGTGGCGATGCTGGGCGCGTTCGCGGTGATGCTGGCGCTCGGGTTCTCCATCAACGTACTGACCATGTTCGCCATGGTGCTGGCCATCGGGATCCTGGTGGACGACGCCATCGTGGTGGTCGAGAACGTCGAGCGCATCATGGTCGAAGAGGGCCTGCCGCCCAAGGAGGCCACGAAGAAGGCCATGCCGCAGATCAGCGGCGCCATCGTGGGCATCACGCTGGTGCTGATCGCGGTGTTCCTGCCGCTGGCCTTCATGAGCGGGTCGGTGGGCGTCATCTACCGCCAGTTCTCGGTCGCCATGGCCGTGTCGATCTTCTTCTCGGCTTTCCTGGCCCTGAGCTTCACGCCGGCGCTGTGCGCCACCATCCTGAAGCCCATCCCCAAGGGCCAGCATCACCAGAAGCGCGGCTTCTTCGGCTGGTTCAACCGCAAGTTCGACGCCACCACCCACAGTTACCAGAACTGGGTGTCGCGCACCCTGCACAAGGGCGGCCGCATGATGCTGGTGTTCGCCGTGCTGGTGGTCGCGCTGGGCTGGCTGTACCTGCGCATGCCGTCGTCGTTCCTGCCCGAGGAAGACCAGGGCTACGTGATCAGCAATATCGAGCTGCCCGCGGGCGCCTCGGCCAACCGCACCATCGAAGTCATCGAGCAGGTGGAAGCCTATTTCCGCAAGATTCCCGCGGTCGAGAACATCATCACGGTGCAGGGCTTCAGCTTCAACGGCAGCGGCCTGAACGCCGCCATCGCCTTCACCACGCTGAAGGACTTCGACCAGCGCAAAGGCGAGGAAAACGGCGCGGGCGCCATCGCGGGCGGCGCCATCGGCAACCTGCTGATGGGCATCCACGATGCCATGGTCTTCACCGTGGTGCCGCCGGCCATTTCCGAGCTGGGCAATGCCAGCGGTTTCGACTTCCGCCTGCAAGACCGCGCCAACGCCGGCACCGACGCGCTGGCCGCGGCCACCGCGCAACTGATGGGCGCCGCGATGCAGAGTCCCAAGCTGGCCCAGGTGCGCATCACCGGCCTGGGACCGGGCGCGCAGCTCAGCCTGGACATCGACCGCCAGAAGGCGGCGGCGCTGGGCGTCGACTTCGCGGAAGCCGCCAACCTGCTGTCGACCGCCGTGGGCTCCTCCTACATCAACAAGTTCCCCAACCAGGGGCGCATGCAGAACGTGTGGGTGCAGGCCGAGCAGAAGTACCGCATGCAGGTCGAGGACGTGCTGCGCCTGAACGCGCGCAACAGCAGCGGCGGCATGGTGCCCCTGTCGTCCTTCGTCACGGCCAAGTGGATCCAGGGTCCGGTGCAGGTGGTGCGCTACAACAGCTACGAGTCGATCCGTATCGGCGGCGATGCCGCGCCCGGCTACACCTCGGGCGAGGCCATGGCCGAGATGCAGCGCCTGATGGGCGAGCTGCCCCCGGGCTTCGGCTACGAATGGAGCGGCCTGTCCTATCAGGAAATGCAGGCCGGCAGCCAGGCGCCCATCCTGATGGCGCTGGCGCTGCTGGTGGTGTTCCTGGTGTTGGCCGCGCTGTACGAAAGCTGGGCCATCCCGCTGTCGGTGATGCTGGTGGTGCCCCTGGGCATGCTGGGCGCCGTGGGGCTGGTGTCGGCCCTGGGCATGTCCAACGACGTGTACTTCCAGGTGGGCATGGTCACCGTGATCGGCCTGGCGGCCAAGAACGCCATCCTGATCGTGGAATTCGCCAAGGACCAGTACGCCCGCGGCATGGGGCTGTACGAGTCCGCGGTCGAGGCGGCGCGCCTGCGCTTCCGTCCGATCTTGATGACCTCGCTGGCGTTCATCCTGGGCGTGGTGCCGCTGGCCATGGCCAGTGGCGCCGGCGCCGCCAGCCAGCGCGCGGTGGGCTTCGGCGTGCTGGGCGGCATGCTGGCCGCCACCCCGTTCGCCGTGATGTTCGTGCCGACGTTCTTCGTGGTGGTGCTGGGCCTGTTCAAGTCCAAGCCGCGCCTCTTGGGCGCCGAAGCGAAGGCATTCGAAGCCGAGCAGGCTGCCAAGCGCGCCGAAGAACAACAGGCCGCCGGCCAGGCGACCGATCCCCAAGCGCCGCGCAATCCGCAAGGCGGCCAGGAGAACAAGTAATGATGGCCCGTTCCATGACCCGGCCCCAACTGGCGATGTCCGCGCGCGGCGTGCTGGCGACTGTTCTGGTCGCCGCGCTGGCGGGCTGCTCGCTGGCGCCCGACTACAAGCGTCCCGGCGCGCCCGTGCAGGCCACGTACCCCGACCAGCCCAAGGTGCAGTTCGGCGATTCCCAGACGAAGTCTGCCGTCAACAGCCAGCCGGCTGCGGCGGTGGCGCCGGCCGGCGCCTACGCCGCCGCCGATATCGGCTGGCGCGAATTCTTCCGCGATCCGCGCCTGCAGAAGCTGATCGAACTGTCGCTGGCCAACAGCCGCGACCTGCGCGTGGCGGTGCTGCGCGTCGAAGAGGCGCGCGCGCAATATGGCGTGCAGCGCGCCTCGCAGTGGCCCAGCATCGGCGCCGGCGTGCAAGGCACGCGCCAGCGCCTGCCGGCCAACATGCGGCAAGGCGGGCCGGATTCGCCCGCCATCTCCAGCCAATGGCAGGCCGGCCTGGGCCTGACGTCGTTCGAGATCGACCTGTTCGGCCGCCTGCGCAATCTGTCCGAGGCCGCCTACCAGCAGTACCTGTCGACCGAGCAGTCGCAGCGCAGCGTGCACATCACCCTGGTTGGGGCGGTGGCCGAGGCCTACTTCAACCTGCGCGCCGCCGAAGTCCAGCTCGACCTGACCCAGAAGACGCTGGCCTCGCGCCAGCAATCCTATGACCTGGTGAAGACGCGCTTCGACGGCGGCGTGGCTTCCGAACTCGACCTGAACCAGTCCAAGTCGCTGCTGGACACGGCATCGGCCGACCTGGCGCAACTGGCGCGCGCCCGTGCCCAGGCGCAGAATGCCCTGGTGGTGCTGACGGGCCTGCCCGGCCTGCCCGCCGACCTGCCGGCGCCGCTCGAGTTCGGCCGCGACCAACTGGTGGCGTCCGTGCCGTCCGGCCTGCCGTCCGACCTGCTCGAACGCCGCCCGGACATCCTGGCCGCCGAGAACCAGTTGAAGGCCGCCAACGCCAACATCGGCGCGGCGCGCGCGGCATTCTTCCCGACCATCTCGCTGACCGGCCTGCTGGGCTCCACCAGTTCGTCGCTGGGCGACCTGTTCAAGGGCGGGCAGGGCTTCTGGAGCTTCTCGCCGTCGATCCAGACGCCGCTGTTCGCGGGCGGCAGCATTCGCGAGGGCCTGAACCTGGCCCGCGCACGCGATAATATCGCCGTGTCGCAATACGAGCAGACGATCCAGCAGGCATTCCGCGAGGTCGCCGACGCGCTGGCCGGAGAAGCCACCTACAATGCCCAGCTCGACGCCCAACGTGCCCTTCAGGTGTCGTCGGCGCGTACGCTGGAACTGTCGGACATGCGCTATCGTGGCGGCATCGACAGCTTCCTGCAGGTGCAGACCGCGCAGGTGGATTTCTTCAACGCGCAGCTCTCGCTGGTGCAGACCGGGCTCAATTCCCTGGTCAACCGCGTCGAGCTGTACAAGGCGCTGGGCGGCGGCTGGAATGAAACGACCGTAGCCGCGCAGCCCGCGCCGCAAACGGCATCTCAGCAACAATGATAGAACTCGGCGTCAACATCGATCATGTAGCCACCCTGCGCCAGCAGCGCCACACGCCTTACCCCGATCCGGTACAGGCGGCGCTGCGGGCCGAGGATGCGGGCGCCGACCTCATCACCCTGCATCTGCGCGAAGACCGGCGCCACATCCAGGACGCCGACGTGCACGCCATCCGGCCGCTGCTGCGTACGCGCATGAACCTGGAATGCGCCGTCACGCGCGAGATGCTGGACATCGCCTGCGCCGTCCGGCCCAGCGACGTCTGCCTGGTGCCCGAGAAGCGCACCGAACTGACCACCGAAGGCGGCCTGGACGTGGTGGGCGGTTTCGAGGCGGTGTCCGATGCCGTGGCGCAACTGGCCGAGGCCGGCATCCGCGTGTCGTTGTTCATCGATCCCGAACCCGCCCAGATCGACGCCGCCGTGCGCGCCGGCGCGCCGGTGATCGAACTGCATACCGGCGCCTATGCCGAAGCCACCCGTCCCGAGCAGGAGCAGGCCGAGCTTGCCCGCGTGCGCGCCGCCGTGGCCCACGGCCTGCGCGCCGGGCTGCGCGTCAATGCCGGTCACGGACTGCACTACGGCAACGTGTCGGCCATGGCCGCCATCGACGGCATCGCCGAACTGAACATCGGCCACGCCATCGTGGCGCAGGCCGTGTTCGACGGTTGGGAAAAGGCCGTGCGCGACATGAAGGCGCTGATGGTGCAGGCGCGCCTGCAAGCGCAGCGCGGCCAGCGGGGCCGCGTCTGATCCTCTGCTGGCCGTTCGCCGAACCGATCCGCCATGCCCCGCACCGCCACCACCGTTGCCGACGCTTCCAGCGAACTGTCCGCCATCGACCTGACGGCGGTCGTCCGCGCGCTCGAAGAAGACATCGTCCTGGGCCGCCTGCATCCGCGCGAACGCCTGATCGAGGACGACCTGATGCGGCGCTTCAACCTGAAGCGCCACGTCGCCCGCACTGTGCTGGGCGAACTGGCGCTGCTGGGCCTGGTCGAGCGGCGCAAGAACATCGGGTGCGAAGTGCGCGCCTTCTCGCCGCGCGAGGTGGCCGACCTCTACCAGATGCGCGAATTGCTGGAAACCGAGGCGGCCCGTCATCTGACTTGTCCGTTGCCACAGGCCGCCCTGCAGGAACTGATCGCCATCCAGCGCGAGCACGACGCGGCCGTGGCGGGGCTGGATCCGCGCGCGGTGTTCCGCAGCAACGTGCGTTTTCACCAGGCGCTGTTCTCGCATTGCGAGAACGCCGTGCTGGCCAAGGCCATCGTCGAATACGCGCGCCAGACGCATGCCATCCGCTTCAGTTCGCTGGCCGATGCGCGCTACCGCGAACGCGCGCGGCAAGAACACTGGGCGATGATCGAGGCGCTGAAAACGGGCCGGCGGGATGACTTGATCCGCCTGTGCCGCGACCACCTGGCGCCGTCGCGCGATGCCTATCTGGCGATGAACCGCCATCTGGCCACTTGAATTTTCCGGGCGGCGTGCAAGCGGCCGCCCTTCGTCCTTTCCTGGAGCGCTTGCAATGCGTGCCCTTGCGGTACTCGTCTGCCTGACCGCCCTGGCGGCTTCCGCCCACGCCGCTGCCCCCGTCGCCGGACGCTATGGTCCGCTGCTGCTGGCGGTGCATGACGGCGTGGTCAGCGGCGTTTTCTCCGAGGCGCGGGGCGGGCAGGGCGGCCCGTCGTTCTCGTGCACCTTCCTGTTCGAGGGCAGGCTGCAGGACGGCAACGCCGACATCGCGGTGCGCCAGGCCGCGCCGGGCGAGAGCATCGAGGGCAAACTCACCTCGCAGGGCGACGCCGTGGCGCTGCAACTGGACGAGAACGGCGACGGTTGCCTGATGACCTCGGGCGACATGGTCAGCGAACCCTATGTGCTGGACCTCGACGACAGGCAGCCGGCATGGATCGGCGCGGGGGTGGTGTCGGCGAAGAAGACGGTGCTGCAGAAGGGGCCGCAGCGCGACGCCCAGCGCAGCAAACCCTATCTGGTGAAATTCGATGCGTTCGCCGTATTGCAGCGGCAGGGCGACTGGCTGCAGGTGCAGTTCGTGGGCGGCAACAAGCCGGTGACGGGCTGGGTGCGGGCATCGGACGTGATGCTGGCGCCCAGGCCGTAGACACACCCGGACGACGGATGACGCGGGCCGCCGTGCGCCGCCCGAGAGCAGCAGGGCAAGGCCTTGCCAGCCCGCTGCGCGATCGATCCGGAGCCTCGCGTATCATTCGTCCATGAGCGTGCCGCAGCGCCATGCGCGCATTCGTTTCATGCGTCCCTGTTTCCAGCGATTCCCATGTCCGACGACTCGACCGCCCCGATTCCTCCCGCCCCCGCCAGCATCGCCGGCATCGGCATGGACCTGATCCGTGTCGACCGCATCGAGCGGGCGCTGGCGCGGCATGGCGACCGTTTCGCCCGGAAGATCCTGGGCGCCGAGGAACTGCAGAAATTCCACGCTCGCCGGCAACGCGATCCGGCGCGCGGCATCCGCTTCCTGGCGACGCGCTTCGCCGCCAAGGAGGCCTTTTCCAAGGCGATCGGACTGGGCATGCGCATGCCCATGACCTGGACGCGCGTGCAGGCGCTGAACGCGCCGGGCGGCCGTCCCGTATTGGTGCTGTCGCCCGAACTGCGGGTCTGGTACGCCGAGCGCTACGGCGCCGCGCACGTCTCGCTGACCGACGAATCCGACATGGCCGCCGCCTACGTGGTGGTCGAGCATCGTCCCGCCGCGATCGCGGCCGGGCTGGCCGCCGCACTCGCCGCCCTACAACAAGGAGCCGCCCATGGCACGTCGTAAATCCAAGCATGTCCTGCCGCCCGGTCCCGTCGTGGTCGACGTGGCCGGCACGCGGCTGACCAAGGAAGAGAAGCGCCGCCTGCGCCATCCTCTGGTGGGCGGCGTCATCCTGTTCGCGCGCAACTTCGAGAACCGCGAGCAACTGTGCGAACTGACCCGCAAGATCCACGAAGCGCGCGAAGAGCCGTTGCTGATCTCGGTGGACCACGAGGGCGGCCGCGTGCAGCGTTTCCGCGACGACGGCTTCACCGTGCTGCCGCCCATGCAGGCGCTGGGCCGCGTGTGGGACCAGGACCCGCTGGGCGCCATGCGCATGGCCACCGCCGCGGGCCATGTGCTGGCCGCCGAATTGCGGGCCTGCGGCGTCGATTTCACCTTTGCGCCCGTGCTCGACCTGGACTACGGCGTCAGCAAGGTGATCGGCACGCGCGCCTTCCACCGCGACGCCCGCGTGGTCGCCATGCTGGCGCGCGCGCTGTCGCAGGGCCTGGCCTCGGCCGGCATGGGCGCCTGCGGCAAGCATTTCCCGGGCCACGGCTGCGTGGGCGCGGATTCGCACCACGAGATCCCCGTGGACCCGCGCACGCTCGAACGCATCATGACCGACGATGCCGCGCCCTACGGCTGGCTGGGCGAGCACGTGCTGCCGGCCGTGATGCCGGCGCACGTCATCTATCCCAAGGTCGATTCGCAACCGGCCGGTTTCTCGCGCCGCTGGATCCAGGAGATCCTGCGCGGCAGGCTGGATTACGAGGGCGTCGTGTTCTCCGACGACCTGACCATGGAAGGCGCCACGGTGGCCGGCGACATCCTGGGCCGCGCCCAGGCCGCCCTGGTCGCGGGCTGCGACATGGTGCTGGTGTGCAACCGCCCCGACATGGCCGACGATCTGCTGGCCCGCCTGGAATTCACGCCCAGCGCCGAATCGGTGGCCCGCATCCGCCGCCTGGCGCCCAGCCGCCGCGCCCTGAACTGGGATACCCTGCAGGCAGACAGCCGTTATCAGCATGCCCGACGAATTCAATCTCAAATCGTTCCTGTCTGACCTGCCGCACCTGCCGGGCGTGTACCGGCACCTGGATGCCGCGGGCGAGGTGATGTATGTCGGCAAGGCGCGCGACCTGAAGAAGCGCGTCTCGTCGTATTTCCAGAAGACGCTGTCCAGCCCGCGCATCGCGCAGATGGTGGCCAAGGTGGCGCGCGTGGAAGTCACGGTCACGCGCTCCGAGGCCGAGGCGCTGCTGCTGGAAAACAACCTGATCAAGCGCCTGCGTCCGCGCTACAACATCCTGTTCCGCGACGACAAGTCGTACCCGTACCTGCTGATCACGGCGCACAAGTTCCCCCGTATCGCGTATTACCGGGGCTCGACCAGCCGCGCCGGCCAGTTCTTCGGCCCGTTTCCCAACGCCTGGGCGGTGCGCGAGACCATCCAGATCCTGCAGAAGGTGTTCCGCCTGCGCACCTGCGAGGACACGGTCTTCGCCAATCGTTCCCGCCCCTGTCTGCTGCACCAGATCGGCCGCTGCACGGCGCCCTGTGTGGACGCCATCACGCCCGAGGCCTATGACGGCGACGTGCGGCGCGCCGCGCGCTTCATGAATGGGTCGGCGCAGGAGGTGCTGGGCGAGATCGAGGCGCGCATGCTGGAGGCATCCATGGACCTGCGCTTCGAGGAGGCCGCGGCGCTGCGCGACCAGATGGGCACGCTGGCGCGGGTGCTGCATCAGCAGACCATGGAAAGCACCAGCGGGGAAGAGGACACCGACGTCATCGCCGTGGCTATCGCGGGTGGCAAAGTCTGCGTGAATCTGGCCATGGTGCGGGGCGGCCGCCACCTGGGCGACAAGCCGTTCTTTCCCACCCATGCCGAAGGCGAGGCCGCGGC
The DNA here is from genome assembly GCF_900078315.1 of Bordetella ansorpii. Taxonomy (GTDB): domain Bacteria; phylum Pseudomonadota; class Gammaproteobacteria; order Burkholderiales; family Burkholderiaceae_B; genus Bordetella; species Bordetella ansorpii. The sequence goes on along the minus strand of NZ_FKBS01000029.1, from coordinate 709,277 downwards.
CGACGTGCTGGAGGCCTTCGTGGCCCAGCACTACGTGGAAGGGGCGATGCCGCCGGTGCTGGTGTGCTCCCATGCGCTGCCCGACACCGACCTGACGGTCCTGCTGGCCGAACAAAGCCAGGCGCGTCCGCCGCGCGTGCTGACGCGCCCGCAGGGCCTGCGCCGCTCGTGGCTGGAGCAGGCCCAGAAAAATGCCGAAATGGCCCTGGCCCGCGCCCTGACCGAATCGGGCGCGCGCGCCTCGCGCACGCTGGCGCTGGCCGAGGCGCTGGACCTGGATACCGACGAGACCGCACTGGATGCGCTGCGCATCGAGTGCTTCGACATCAGCCACACCGCCGGCGAGGCCACGCAGGCGTCCTGTGTGGTGTACGAGCACCACGACATGCAGCCTTCGCTGTACCGCCGCTACAACATCGTGGGCATCACGCCGGGCGACGACTACGCCGCCATGCGCCAGGTGCTGACGCGCCGCTTCGGCAAGGTCGCCGACGGCGAGGCGGTCATGCCGGGCCTGGTGCTGATCGACGGCGGCAAGGGGCAGGTCGAGGTGGCGCGCCAGGTTTTCGTCGAGCTGGGCCTGGACATCCAGGCGCTGGTGGGCGTGGCCAAGGGCGAGGGCCGCAAGGTTGGCCTGGAGACGCTGGTGTTCGCCGACGATCGGCTGCCGGTGGCGCTGGGCAAGGAGTCCGCCGCGCTGATGCTGATCGCCCAGGTGCGCGACGAGGCGCACCGCTTCGCCATCACCGGCATGCGCGCCAAGCGCGCCCGCGCCCGCAACGTGTCGCGCCTGGAAGAGATCGAGGGCGTGGGCGCGCGGCGCCGCCAGCGGCTGCTGGCAAGATTCGGCGGGCTGTCGGGGGTGACGTCCGCCAGTGTGTCCGACCTGGCGTCGGTGGATGGCATCTCGGACGAACTGGCCGAACGCATCTACGACGCGCTGCACGGTTGAGCCATCCCGCGCGATATTGTGCACCGCCAGCCCCATTCCGCGTCCTGGCCGCCATCGCCCTGAGGTAGCATACGAACACTATGCCTATAAATGTACCGATCATCCTGACCTGGCTGCGCATCGCCTTGATCCCGCTGGTGGTGGGGTTGTTCTACATCCCCGAAAGCTGGATGGCCATCGAGACGCGCGATACGCTGGCGGCCTGGGCGTTCATCATCGCCGCCCTGACCGACTGGTTCGACGGCTGGCTGGCGCGCCGCTGGAACCAGACCTCGGCGTTCGGCGCCTTCCTGGACCCGGTGGCCGACAAGCTGATGGTCTGCGCCGCGCTGCTGGTGCTGCTGGACCTGAACCGTGTCGACGCCTTCATCGCGCTCATCATCATCGGCCGCGAGATCACCATCTCGGCGCTGCGCGAGTGGATGGCCAAGATCGGCGCCAGCGCCAGCGTGGCCGTGCACCGCCTGGGCAAGTTCAAGACCGCCGCGCAGATGATCGCCATTCCCTGCCTGCTGTACGCGCGTCCGCTCTACGGCGTCGACCTGCGCTGGCTGGGCTTCTGGCTGATCATGGTGGCCGCGGTGCTGACGGTCTGGTCCATGCTGTATTACCTGCAGCGGGCCTGGCCGGCCATCCGCGAGAAAGCGCAGTAGCAGGAAAGCGCAGGAGTAGAATCCGTTACGCGGCCTTCAGGGCCGCGTAATCAATTTCAGGCACCTATAGAACCCGACGCGGCGCATCAGACGCCAGCACGGGCGAAACATGACGGAGGGGCTCGCGGCCGCCGTCCCGGAGACAACCCCCGACGCGTCCACGCGCGTCACCAGGGCGGCCATTGGCCGCAAGTACACATGACCACCGCTGCAGATCCCGCCTTGCTCGACACTCCTTTCCTGCGCCGCCGCGATTGGCAGATCATCATGCTGATCGGCGTGGCGCACGCCAGTTCCCATTTCTTCCAGCTGGTGCTGCCGTCGCTGTACGTGGCGCTGGGGCGCGAGTTCAAGCTGGATTTCGCCGAGTTGGGCCTGCTGGTGTCGACGTTCTATGTGGTGTCCGGCCTGGGGCAGGCCTCGTCCGGCTTCGTGGTCGACCGCATCGGGGCGCGCCCGGTGCTGTGGTTCGGCCTGGCGTGCTTCGTGCTGTCGGGCATCCTGATCGGATCGGCCACCGGCTACGCCATGCTGGTGCTGGCCGCCGTCGTGGGTGGGGTGGGCAATTCGGTGTTCCATCCGGCCGACTACTCCATCATGAACCACCGCATCAGCCCGGCGCGCCTGGGCCATGCCTTCAGCACCCACGGCCTGACGGGCAACCTGGGCTGGGCGCTGACGCCAGTGTTCATCGGCACGATTTCCGCCCTGGCCGGCTGGCGCGTGGCCGCCTTCAGCGCGGCGGCGCTGGTGGCCGTGGTGCTGGGGCTGACCATCCTGGGCCGCAATCTGCTGGGCGATCCGGCGGGCAGGCGAGAGGCCGAAAGCGCCGCGCGCGGCACGCAGCAGGCGGCTTCCCGTCCTCAGGAAAGCGCATGGCAGACGCTGCTGGCCCTGCTGGCGCGGCCGGCGTTGTGGGGCGCCTTCCTGTTCTTCGCGTTCTCGTCGATCGCGCTGTCGTCGGTGCAGAACTACACGATTCCGCTGCTGGATCATCTGTATGGCTTGTCGGAACTGGCGGCCAGTTCGGCGTTGTCGGGCTATATGGTGGCGTCGGCGGTGGGCATGGCGGCGGGCGGTTTCCTGGTGTCGGCCACGCCGCGCACCGAGCGCACGGTCATGCTGGCGCTGATCTGCGCGGGGGTGACGCTGGTGGTGCTGGCCATGGGGTGGCTGCCGCCGCTGATCGCCGCGCCGATGGTGGCGGTGGCGGGGTTCTGCTCGGGCGTCGCCGCCCCGTCCCGGGACATGCTGATCCGGCGCGTCACGCCGCGCGGGGCCACGGGGTCGGTGTACGGGCTGGTGTATTCGGGGATGGACGCGGGGGCGGCGTTGGGGCCGCTGGTGTTCGGGTTGCTGCTGGATGCGGGGTTGTCGCATGGCCCGTGGATCGGGGCGGGGGCGGCGTTCGTGATCGCGGCATTGCTGGCGCAGTGGATTGCGCAGCAGGCGCGGCGGGTGGGGCCTGTGGCGGCTTGATCGCCATTCGGGATCTTCTTTTGGCCGGGAAGGGGCGGTTGCGGGCGGTTGGTTGGAGTTCTTCTGGTCGCCGCAGCCGTCCCTGCGAAGTCCCGTCCTCGCGCTTTCGCGCTGCGGGCGCGACTTCTCCGGAACGGCTGCGGCTAGCAGCCGCTTCAATCGGGCGGCCGCGCTTTCTAGCGCCATACCGTGCAAATAGTCAGACAGAGGCGCGACGCCTCTGTCTTCCCCATATCCATCACTACTGCCGTGCCGTGCGCGATTCCGCGATCACGGGCGCGGCGGCGTTGCTGCGCCACGGGTTGATGTCCAGGCCGCCGCGGCGGGTGTAGCGGGCGTAGACGGTCAGTTCTTCCGGGGCGCAGGCGCGCATCAGGTCGGCGTAGATGGTTTCCACGCAGTGTTCGTGAAAGCCCGCGTGCTCGCGGAAGGAGACGATGTACTTCAGCAGCGCCTCGCGGTCGATGGGACGGCCGCGGTAGCGGATCTGCACGCTGCCCCAGTCGGGTTGGCCGGTGACGGGGCAGTTGGATTTCAGCAGGCGCGAGCACAGGGTTTCTTCGACCACGGGGCCGTCCTGGCAGCGCAGCAGTTCGGGCGCGGGCTGGTAGGCATCGATCTCGACGTCCAGCTTGTCCAGGTCGATGCCGTCCAACTCGGCGATCTGCTGGCGGGCGAAGTGCTGCGGCAACATCATTTCCAGGGTGACGGGGGCGCCGGCGGCGGCGCTCAGGTCGCGCTCGAGCCTGTCGCGCAGGGCCTGGGCGTTGTCCAGACGCGTCTGGTTGAACGAATTCAGATAGAGCTTGAACGACTTGGATTCGATCAGATTGGGGCTGTCGGCCGGCACGGTGAACGTGGCCATGGCCACGCGCGGCTTGCCCTTGGGCGTGAGCCACGACAACTCGTAGGCCGTCCAGATGTCGGCGCCCGTCCACGCTGGCGGCTCGGCCAGTGGCAGCGACGCGCGGTTCTGCGCGCGGGCGATGGGGAACAGGACCGAGGGGTCGTACCGGGAAGGATAAGAGACGGTTTGCCCCAGCGGGGCGTCTGACAGCGACATGGTTCAGGCAGGCGGATGACGAGCCTCCATTGTAGGCCTGCGCGACCGTGCAAATTTCGTATTGTGAAACGCTGTTCGCGGCATGCGGAAATGCATGCCGCACTGCAGCGGCAGGGCATTTCATGCCGGGAAACATCGTTTCGCATTGAGAAATTTAATTGGCAACGTGTTGATTTTAATGATTAAAAAATTTTGTCTTCTATAAGACATAAACCTGCGTTGCCGCGCAGCACGAGGAATAGACTTTTTCCCAACGGCGCGCGTTTTGCGCTGCTGTATCTCCCGCAGTTCCCTACCTGTCCAAATCGAGGAGTCATCATGAACCAACGCGATACCGAGATCCGCAAGCTGGAACAAGACTGGGCGCAGAATCCGCGCTGGGAAGGCATCAAGCGCGGCTACGACGCCGCCGAAGTGGTGCGGCTGCGCGGCTCGCTGGCCGTCGAGCACACGCTGGCCCGCCGCGGCGCCTGCCGCCTGTGGGAACTGCTGCATGCAGAGCCCTTCGTCAATTCGCTGGGCGCGCTCACGGGCAACCAGGCCATGCAGCAGGTCAAGGCTGGCCTGAAGGCCATCTACCTGTCCGGCTGGCAGGTCGCTGGAGACGCCAACCTGGCCGGCGAGATGTACCCCGACCAGTCGCTGTATCCCGCCAACTCGGTGCCGCAGGTCGTGCGCCGCATCAACGCCTCGCTGACCCGCTGCGACCAGATCCAGTGGATGGAAGGCGTCAATCCGGGCGACGAGGGCTACATCGATTTCTTCGCGCCCATCGTGGCCGACGCGGAAGCCGGTTTCGGCGGCGTGTTGAACGCCTACGAGTTGATGAAGGGCATGATCGAGGCCGGCGCGGCCGGCGTGCACTTCGAGGACCAGTTGGCTTCGGTGAAGAAGTGCGGCCACATGGGCGGCAAGGTGCTGGTTCCCACCCGCGAAGCCGTTGCCAAGCTGATCGCCGCGCGCCTGGCCTCCGACGTCATGGGCGCCCCGACACTGCTGCTGGCGCGCACGGACGCCGACGCCGCCGACCTGGTCACCAGCGACGTGGACGAGAACGACCGCCAGTTCATCACGGGTGAGCGCACGGTGGAAGGCTTCTTCCGCACGCGCGCCGGCATCGACCAGGCCATCTCGCGTGGCCTGGCCTACGCCGAGTACGCCGACCTGGTGTGGTGCGAGACCTCGACGCCCAACCTGGAATACGCGCGCAAGTTCGCGGAAGCCCTGCACAAGCGCTTCCCGGGCAAGCTGCTGGCCTACAACTGCTCGCCGTCGTTCAACTGGAAGAAGAACCTGGACGACGCCACCATTGCCAAGTTCCAGCGCGAGCTGGGCGCCATGGGCTACAAGTTCCAGTTCATCACGCTGGCCGGCTTTCACTCGCTGAACTACGGCATGTTCGACCTGGCCCACGGCTATGCCCGCCGCCAGATGAGCGCCTTCGTCGAGCTGCAGCAGAAGGAGTTCGCGGCGGCCGAGCGCGGCTTCACCGCGGTCAAGCACCAGCGCGAGGTCGGCACGGGCTATTTCGATGCGGTGACGCAGACCATCGAGGGCGGCCGCTCGTCGACCACCGCGCTGACCGGCTCGACCGAAGAGGCCCAGTTCCATCACGACGACGCGCCGGCGATGCGCGTGGCCTGATGATCTGACAGAGCAGTGGAGGGCGGCGAGCCCGTTTGCCGTCTTTCTTTCGGCGCCCGATGGGGCGCCGTTTTTTATTGGGGGGTCGGGGGCGTGCCGGTGGGCGTGTCGAGCTTGCGGATGCGGGTGAGCAGCACGTCTTTCAAGGCCAGGTTGGCCTGGCGCAGGTCGAAGTCGATCTGCAGGTGCAGCCAGAAACGGGCCTCCATGCCGAAGAACGCGCCCAGGCGCACGGCGGTGTCGGCGGTGACGGGCCGTTTGCCGTTGACCAGTTCGCTGATGCGGCTGGGCGGCACGTCGATGTCCGCCGCCAGGCGGCGCGCGGTGATGCCCAGCGGTTTCATGAATTCTTCCAGCAGGACTTCGCCGGGGTGGATGTCGGGCAGAAGGGCCGGGGTGGGGAGGGGGCCGGTCATGAGGGGGATCCTAGTGATAGTCCACAATTTCGACATCGTGCGCGCCGTCCATGCGCCAGATGAAGCACACACGCCATTGCGCGTTGATGCGAATGCTGTGCTGGCCCGCGCGATTGCCTTTCAGGGCTTCGAGGCGGTTGCCTGGCGGAACGAGCAAAGTAGCGAGCCAGTTCGCGGCGTGCAACATCAACAGCTTTCGGCGGGCGACCCGTTCGATGTTGGCGAAGCGGGGCACGGCAAAACCAAGGAAGAGCGTTTCGGTGTCGAGACAATTGAACGAGACAATCACAGAATATTCCGTAAAACAGAATCTGTAAAGGAGAATTTATGATCGGAAAGATAGCGGTATGTTGGGGCAAAAGGGGTGTCGCGTCTGGAGGACAGTGCTGTTTTCAGCATCGGCAATAAAAATATCTTGCGATTTAATCGCACACGATCTAATATGGATCCCATCATGAACACGCAAGCCACGCTCTCCCCCTCGCTGCTGCTGGACAACCAGTTGTGCTTCGCGCTGCATTCCACCACGCTGGCGCTGCACAAGGTCTACCGCAAGCTGCTGGCCGGGTTGGGGCTGACGTACCCGCAGTACCTGGTGATGATGGTGTTGTGGGAACAAGACCAACTGACGCTGTCCGATATCGGCAAGCGGTTGTACCTGGATTCCGCCACGCTCACGCCGCTGCTGAAGCGGCTGGAATCGGCGGGCCTGGTCACCCGGATGCGGGCCGAGCACGACGAGCGCCAGGTCATCATCAGCCTGACGGAGCAGGGCCGCGAACTGCAGCGGCAGGCGCTGGCGGTGCCGCAGGAATTGGTCTGCGCCATGGCCTGCACGCCGGACGACCTGCAACGGCTGAAGCAAGAGCTGGAAACCTTGCGCGGCCACCTGGCGGCGCACGAGTAAGACGCAGGACAGATTCAGCATCAATGGCTTGACTAACTAAATAGCGCACGATTTAATAGCTAACGATTTTTAACCGAAACCCGTCCCAGTACGGCACATCCGCCTCGGGACTTCACCGCAAGACCCTCTACGCCAGTCCCTCTACTTTCAGGAGTCTCACCATGTCCGTCGAAAAAGTTCTGTACCGTGCCCAAGCCCAAGCCACCGGTGGCCGTGATGGCCGCGCCACCTCGTCCGATAACGTGCTGGACGTCAAGCTGACCACCCCGCGCGAGCTGGGCGGCGCTGGCGGTGACGGCACGAACCCCGAGCAACTGTTCGCCGCCGGCTACTCGGCCTGCTTCCTGGGCGCCATGAAGTTCGTGGCCGCCCGCGACAAGATCGCCATCCCGTCCGACGTGTCGGTGCAGGGCTCCGTCGGCATCGGTCCCATCCCCACCGGCTTCGGCATCGAAGTCGAGCTGAAGATCTCGCTGCCGGGCATGGACCGCGAAGCGGCCCAGACGCTGGTCGACCGTGCCCACATCGTGTGCCCGTACTCGAACGCCACGCGCGGCAACATCGACGTCACGCTGACCCTGGCCTGATGTCTGCCGTCCACGCGAGCCCGGCGAATGGGCTCGCGGGACGACGCCCCTGGGGCGCGCCCCGGCTTTGGCCGTGGCGCGCCTTTCTCATTGGATGCCGGGCCATGCGCGCCGGACGGGCCCGCCGGCCATCTGGCCATCGACGGCGCGGTGTCTCGTGCAGGATGGCCGCATTTTCGCGCTGATGCCTGGCTGAGCGCTCTTGACCTGCGTGAAACAGACTTGTTCGCCACGGGAACCAATCCTGCCACGCATGCAAAGTAGAATCCCGCAAGAAAGTCCACCCGCGGGCTGTGGGCGCCCCACGCGTGCCCGGTCCGCCGCTATCCCGAGGTGTGCGTGCAGCCAGTCATATCCGTGCAGGGCCTGTCCAAGCAATACAAGTCAGGACACCAGGCCCTCAAGAACATCAATCTAGACATCCGGCGCGGCGAGATCTTCGCCCTGCTGGGCCCCAACGGGGCGGGCAAGACCACGCTGATCAGCATCATCTGCGGCATCGTCAACGCCAGCCAGGGCACCGTGCTGGCCGACGGCCACGACATCGGCGCCAATTACCGCGAGGCGCGCAAGGCCATCGGCCTGGTGCCGCAGGAGCTGACCACCGACGCGTTCGAAACCGTGTGGAACACGGTGACGTTCAGCCGCGGCCTGTTCGGCATGCCGCCCAATCCCGCGCACATCGAGAAGGTGCTGCGCGACCTGTCGCTGTGGGAGAAGAAGGACACGCGCATCATGGCGCTGTCGGGCGGCATGAAGCGGCGCGTGCTGATCGCCAAGGCGCTGTCGCACGAGCCGCGCATCCTGTTCCTGGACGAACCCACCGCGGGCGTGGACGTCGAACTGCGGCGCGGCATGTGGGAAATGGTGCGGCGCCTGCGCGAGAACGGCGTCACCATCATCCTGACCACGCACTACATCGAAGAGGCGCAGGAGATGGCCGACCGCGTGGGCGTGATCCGTCGCGGCGAGATCATCCTGGTCGAGGAAACGCGCACGCTCATGCACAAGCTGGGCCGCAAGCAGTTGGCGCTGTCGCTGGCCGAGCCGCTGGCGGCGCTGCCCGACTCGCTGCAGGGCGAACCGCTGGAGCTCTCTGCCGACGGCCGGCAACTGGTCTACACCTATAACGACCAGCAGGAAGGCGGGGGCGGCATCGCGGCCCTGCTGCGGCGCGTGGACGACGCCGGCATCGTCTTCAACGACCTCAAATCCTCGGAAAGCTCGCTGGAAGAGATTTTCGTCAGCCTGGTGAGCAAGGAATCATGAACTGGTACGGCATACGCGCAATCTATCTGTTCGAGATGGCCCGCGCCTGGCGCACGCTGGCGCAGAGCGTGGCGTCGCCTGTCATCTCGACGGCGCTCTATTTCGTGGTGTTCGGCTCGGCCATCGGCTCGCACATGGTAGAAATCGGCGGCGTCAGCTACGGCGCCTTCATCGTGCCCGGCATGATCATGCTGGCGCTGCTGACGCAAAGCACGGCCAACGCCTCGTTCGGCATCTACATGCCGCGCTTCTCGGGCACCATCTACGAGATCCATTCGGCGCCGGTGTCGTACATCGAGATCGTGATGGGCTATGTCGGCGCGGCCGCCAGCAAGTCCATCATCCTGGGCCTCATCATGCTGGCGACCGCGCGGCTGTTCGTCAGCTTCGGCATCGCGCATCCGTTCGTGATGATCCTGTTCCTGGTGTTGACCTCGGTTACCTTCAGCCTGTTCGGCTTCATCATCGGCATCTGGGCCGACGGCTTCGAGAAGCTGCAGATCATTCCGCTGATGGTCATCACGCCGCTGACCTTCCTGGGCGGCACGTTCTATTCCATCGACATGCTGCCGCCGTTCTGGCGCACGGTCACGCTGTTCAACCCGGTGGTCTACCTGGTCAGCGGGTTCCGCTGGAGCTTCTACGGCATCTCGGACGTCAGCGTATCCGTCAGCCTGGGCATGACCGTGGTGTTCCTGGTGGTGTGCATGCTGATCGTGCGCTGGATGTTCCGCACCGGCTACCGGATGAAGCAGTAAGCGTGGCGGGGCGCGCGGCCGTCCGCCGCTGCGCCCTCAGCCATCGGCGCGCGGGGCCCGCCGCCCCATGCCGCCATGCGCGTCCAGCAGGCGCTCGCGCCAGGCGCGCACCGCCTCGTCGTCTTCGCGCAGCAGTTCCACCGGGCTCACGCACCGCGCCCACATGAACATGCCGAACACCGCGTAGTCCGCGTAGGCCGGCGCGTCGCCCGCCAGATACGGCTGTTCGCGCAGCGTATGGCGCAGCGGCAGCAGCACGCGGTGCAGCGTTTCCAGATGCGCGGGTTGCTCGGCGCGCAGCGCCTGCAGGCTGCCCATGCGCTTCTCGCGCGATTCCACGAAATACGGCCGGTCCGCGGCGTCCAGGCGCGCCGGAATGTCGGCCACGATGATCTTGGCCACGGCGGGCAGCAGCGCGGTGTCGGCCCAACTGTTGGCAAAGCGCGCCAGGGCCCGGGCCTGCGGACCGCCGAACAGGGCGGGACGGTCGGGGTAGTGTTCTTCCAGATGGCAGGCGATCCGCCAGGAGTCGTTGACCCACGCCTCGCCATGCACCAGCACCGGCACCAGTCCCTGGCCCGTGAAGGCGATGCGCGCTTTGTCGCTGAAGCGCCACGGCAGGCGTTCCGCCTGCAAGCCCTTGTGCGCCAGCGCCATGCGGGTCTTCCAGCAATGCGGGCTGAAGCGGACCTCCGGATCCGCGCCCGCCAGTTCGTAGAGGGCCAGTTGTTCGGTCACCGTTGTCTCCTGGTTCATGCCGCTTTTGAAAGGGATATCGGGCAAGGATAGCAGGGGGTGAGGACGCTTGAATAAACCGCCTGGCACGCTCGTTGTGTCCCGTGTTTCCATTGCTGCACCGCCGCATCGGAATTTCGGATCGGGCGGTCAAAAACGGCCACAATGCGCAAGCGTGCCGAAAAATAACGGAGGGAGAGGAGAATGGCTACCACCTACGAGGGCGGGTGCGCCTGTAGCGCCGTGCGCTTTCGTCTTACCAGTGAACCCATGTTCGTGCACTGTTGCCACTGCACCGAGTGCCAGCGGCTGACGGGCAGCGCCTTCGCGATCAGCGCACTGATCGAGGCGGATCGCGTACACATCCTGCGCGGCACGCCGCGCGCCCGTGTCCTGCCTGCCGATACGGGCCGCACGCGCACGATCTTCCGTTGTCCCGACTGCGGGGTGGCATTGTGGAGCCACCATCCCGACCTGGGCGAACGCGTGGCGCTGGTGCACACGGGCACGCTGGATCACGGCGACGAGCTGCCGCCGCAGGCGCATTGCCATACGCAGTCGAAGTTGCCCTGGGTGATGCTGCCGCCCGACATCCATGCCGCCGATGCGCACTATGAACTGGATGCCTGTTGGCCGGCGTCCAGCCTGGCCAGGCTGGACGCCGCCCTGGAGACCTGACGATGCGGCGCGACTTGGGGTCTAATTGCGCCATGGATATTCAAGACGACACCGAGCGGCGCCTGACGCAGCTGGAAATCAAGGCTGGTTTTGCCGACGACCTGCTGGATCAGTTGAACCAGACCGTGTACCGGCAGCAGCAGCAGATCGAACTGCTGATGCGGGAAGTGCTCGAATTGCGGAACCAGGCCGCGCCGTCAGGGGCGGGGCAGTTCCGCAGCCTGCGGGATGAGTTGCCGCCGCATTATTGAAGGGGTGGCGCTGTAGGGCGGTGTATGAGTTCTTGCGGCCGCCGAGGGGTGTCCGAGGGGACCGGGCCGGCCAAGTCGTCGGGCTCTGGCGCGCCAGGAGGCGCCCTCGGTCCCGCTGCGCGGGACTTCCCCGACTCCAATTGGCCGGCGCGCCCCACCCGGAACCGGCGCAGGACGCCTTCAAGCCAAACCCGCCACGATCAAAGATCGACGACCCCGATCACCCCTGCTCCCCACATGGCGGGGCGCTTTCCATGGCTTTGCGGATCTCTTCCGGCGACAAGTCCTGCTTGTGCGTCGCCAGCGACCACTTGTGCCCGAACGGATCGGTCAGTTGGCCGTAGCGGTCGCCCCAGAACATGTCGGCGGGCGGCATGGTGACGGTGGCGCCGGCGGCGGCGGCCTGGGCGATGGCGGCGTCCACGTCTTCGACGTAGAGATGGATGATGACGGGCGAACCGTTCAGGCCCTTGGGGTCGAGCACGCCCCATCCGGGCATCGCATCGACCAGCATCAGCGGGGAGTCGCCGATGCGCACCATGCCGTGCATCAGCTTGCCATCGGGGCCGGCCAGGCGGGCCAGTTCGACGGCGTTGAAGGCCTTGACGTAGAAATCGATGGCGGCGGCGGCGCCGTCGCAGACCAGATGCGGGGTCAGCGCATGCATGCCATCGGGGATGGGTTTCACGGGGGCGGACATGGTCGTGCTCCTGTTACGGGAACGGCGCCGGGCCGGGATGGCCGGCGCTTCATGGATACGACGGACGGGATGAGCGGGATTCGACAGGCGGCCGGATTTATTTTTCTCACCGCCTGACCGGAACCGGCGGGGCCTAGCCCGAGACCAGCACCCCGAAGCCACCCCAAGCCATGCGCTTGAAGTCGAAGACGCCTTCGCAATCCGTCTCTTTCAGGCGTGGGTCGTTCATGACCTGCGCATTGATGCGGTCACGCTCGGCCTTGTTGGCGAAACGAATCCACGAGAACACCACGGCTTCGCCTTCTTGGGCGCCCGCGGCGGTGCGGAATGACGCAAACCCCTCGTTGACGATGTCGTCTTCTACACACTCGCGGAAGTCCAGCGCCCCGTGCTCTTTCCAGATGGCGCCGGCATGTTGCGCCATTTTTTTGTAACGATCCAGGTTCTCCCGGGGGACGGCCAGCAGAAAGCCGTCTACGTACTCTTGTTCCATGGTGAGTCTCCTCGGTTAAGATGCTGACTGTTCGCTGAACGTTTTTGCGATCTCTGACTCTAACCGGGAAACCACTCCGCCGAAGATAGAGGATTGCGACATTCCTGCGGGTGGAATGCGACCTTAACCCAGCCGCGAAGCTGCTTTCATGAAAAATATTGCCTTTCTGCTGCCTGTCGGCGCAAACATCGCTTCTCTCGAAAACGCCCGCCAGGGTTTCCTGGCGGCCAATCAGTTTCTGCAGGATCGCGGCGAGGCGCCGCGGTTCTCGGTGCAAATGCTGGCGGCCACGCCGCAAGTCCACCTGGACGGCGGCCGTTTTACCGTTCACGCCGATGCCGTGCTGGACGAGGCGCGCGGCGTCGACATCTGCATCGTGCCGCCTCTGACGAACACGCTGCCTGAAGCCATGCAGGCCAACCGGCCGATGATCGACTGGTTGGTGCGCCACTACAAAGGCGGCGGCGAAGTCGCCAGCCTGTGCCTGGGCGCGGCCCTGCCGGCGGCCGGCGGCCTGCTCGACGGCCAGCGTGCCGTGGTGCACTGGGCCGCGCAGAACCAATACGCCGGCCTGTTCCCGTCGGTGCAGTGGGTCAGCGACCGCGTGGTGGTGGCCGGCAATGGTATTTATACCAGCGGCGGGGCGTTTTCCGCCGCCCATCTGGTGCTGCATTTGATCGAGAAATATACCGATCGCGACACCGCCATCTGGTGCGCCAAGCTGTTCCAGCTCGACTGGAGCCGCCAGAGCCAACTGCCGTTCGCCATCTTCTCGGGCCGCCGCACGCATGGCGACGACGTGGTGCGCCAGGTGCAGGATCACATCGAGGCCCGCTACGCCGACCGCGTCACGGTCGAACAACTGGCCAGCCGCTACGCCCTGGGCCGCCGCACGCTCGAGCGACGGTTCCGCCAGGCCACCGGCAACAGCGTGGTCGAATACCTGCAGCGCATCCGCGTCGAGGCCGCCAAGTCGCAGCTGGAAGGCTCGCGCAAGACGGTGGCCGAGGTCATGTACGAGGTCGGCTACAACGATGCCAAGGCCTTTCGCGAGATCTTCGGCAAGCACTGCGGCATGTCGCCCGCGGCCTACCGCGAGCGCTACGCCTAAGGCAACGGGCAGGGCGGCGGCGTTCAGAGGTTTGTACGCTGCCGCGTGCTACACCGACGGCGTCGCCCGTCGCGTGTCCCGCGCATGGCGGGCTCGTCACGCACGCCTGCCATGTCCGCCTCCGATCTCCCGGCTTCGGCCAACCGCCCCACTGCGCTGGGGCTGTTTTTCATCTTCGCCCGTATCGGACTGACCAGCTTCGGCGGCGGCCTGAGCGGCTGGTTCCTGCGCGAGTTCGTGCAGCGGCGCCGCTGGATGACGGAAGACGAGTTCCTGAACGGGCTGTCGATCTCGCAGGCGCTGCCCGGCGTCAACGTCAAGAACATGGCCATCTGGATCGGCTACCGGCTGGCCGGTCCGGCAGGGGCGTTCGCGGGCTTCTGCGGCATCATCGTGCCGCCCGCGCTCTTCATCGTGCTGTTGGGCACGCTGTTCGCCTATCTGTCCGGCAGTCCGTTGACGCACGTGGGCCTGGCCGGCGCGGCAGCGGCGGCCATCGGGCTGTCGCTGTCGATGGCCATCACCTCGGTGCGGCGGGTGCGGCGACGCGCATTGCCGCTTGCCGTGATGGCCTTCGTCTTCGTGGCCGTGGCCTTCCTGCACTGGCCCTTGCTGTGGGTGGTGCTGGGCATGGGCGGCCTGAGCGTCGCGGCCGAATATCTGCGCCTGCGCGGCGCAAGCCGGCAGTAGGCCATGGAGAACCCGACCCCACGCCTGCTGCTGGGCCTGCTGACGGTCTTCGCCCCGCTGTCCCTGGCCACCATCGGCGGCGGGCAGGCCACCATCGCCGAGATCCAGCGTCAGGTGGTGGACGTGCATCACTGGCTGACGCAGGCGCAGTTCCTCAGCGACTTCGCCATCGCGCGGCTGGCGCCCGGTCCGGGGTCGCTGCTGGTCACGCTGATCGGCTGGCAGGTGGCGGGCTGGTCGGGCGCGCTCGTGGCCACGCTGGCGCTGTTCGCGCCCACCGCCTTCCTGCTGTATGGCGTGGCCTATCTGTGGCGGCGGCATCACGGCGCGCGCTGGCAACAGGCGCTGGAAAACGGCCTGCGGCCCGTGGCGGCCGGCATGATCGCGGCGGCCGTCTACGTGCTGTTCAGCGCCCTGGACGGCGGGTGGGCGGCCCGGGGCATCGCGGTGGTGTCGACCGTGCTGGTGATGACCACGCGCGTCAACGCGCTGCTGCTGGTGCTGGGCGGCGGCGGGGCGCTGCTGCTGCTGCACGCGGCGGGCTGGACCTTCTGACATGCCTGCCGCGACCGCCCCGTCACGGAACTATTGCGTCCCGCGCCATCTAATCCAGCAATAACAACTCACTCCCCCCGCACCGTGAATCTGGATTGGCATGCGCAACTGAGCGACAGCCTGTGGTGGCTGTTGCGGGCATTCTTCATCACGGCCATTGCCTCGGCGGCTGTCGCCACGCTGCTGGTGCGAACCACGCGCTGGGGGCGGCAGTTCTGGCGCCTGGCCTGGCCTTATCTGACGCCACGGCGCAGTTGGCGGCCCTTGCTGACGCTGGCCCTGCTGCTGCTGCTGGCCTTGTCCGGCGTGCGCCTGACGGTGCTGTTCTCCTTCTGGTACAACGGCTTCTACAGCGCGTTGCAGGCGCTGGATCGCGGCGGATTCTGGACTTATCTGGGCATCTTCTCGGTGCTGGCCGCGATACATGTGGGCCGCAGCCTGGCCGACAGCTACGTCGGCCAGATGTTCGACATCCACTGGCGCACCTGGCTCAACCAGCGGCTGACGCGCGACTGGCTCGAGGGCCGCGCCTATTACCGCAACCAGTTCGCGCAGCCGCCCGCCGACAATCCCGACCAGCGTATCCAGCAGGACATCGGCGATTTCGTGATGAATTCCCGATCGCTGGCCATCGGGGCCTTGAGCGCCATGGTGTCGCTGGTCGAATTCACCCTGATCCTGTGGAATCTGTCCGGTCCGCTGGACATCGCCAGCGTCGAGATCCCGCGCGCGATGGTGTTCATGGTGTACCTGTATGTCATCGTCGCCACGCTGGTGGCTTTTCGCATCGGGAGGCCACTGATCGAACTGAGCTTTCTCGGCGAACGCCTGTCCGCCAATTTCCGTTATGCCTTGATGCGCCTGCGCGAGAACGCCGAGAACGTGGCGTTCTACCAGGGCGAGCGCGCCGAGGGCGGCACGCTGTGGACGCGCTTTTCCGCCTACATCGCCAACCTGTGGGCCATCGTGTACCGGGGCTTGAAATTCGACGGGTTCAACCTGACGATCAGCCAGATCGCGGTGGTGTTTCCCTTCCTGCTGCAGGCGCCGCGCTTTTTCTCGGGCGCGATCAAGCTGGGCGACGTGATGCAGACCGCGCAGGCCTTCGGGCAGGTGCAGGATTCGCTGTCGTTCTTCCGTTCCTCTTATGACACCTTCGCCATGTACCGCGCCACGCTGGATCGCCTGGACGGATTCCTGGATGCCAATGCGCAGGCGCGCGCGCTGCCGGCCGTGCAAACCGTGGCGGCCGAATCGGGCCTGCGTGTCGAGGGCCTGGCCGTGCGGCGGCCGGACGGCGGCGTCCTGCTGCAAGACCTGCGCCTGCACGTGCCGCAAGGGCAGGCCCTGCTCGTCAAGGGACCGTCGGGCAGCGGCAAGACCACGCTGCTGCGCGCGATCGCGGGACTGTGGCCCTATGCGCAGGGTCGCGTGATGCGGCCCGAGGGGCAAGAGGCGCTGTTCCTGTCGCAGCGGCCCTATCTGCCCTTGGGCGCCTTGCGGGTGGCCGTGGCCTATCCGTGCGTGTGCACGCCCGCCGACGATGCGCGCCTGCAGGATGCCTTGCGGCGAGCCAGCCTGGGCCATCTGGCATCACGGCTCGATTGCGTGGACGATTGGTCGCGCATCCTGTCCCTGGGCGAGCAGCAGCGCCTGGCGTTCGCGCGCGTGCTGTTCAACCAGCCGCGCATCGTGTTTCTGGATGAAGCCACTTCCGCGCTGGACGAGGGCCTGGAACACGCCATGTACCAGGCGCTGCGCGGCCTGCTGGCGGGCTGCGCCATCGTCAGCATCGGGCATCGCGGCACGCTGGATGCGTTCCACGACGTGTGCCTGAGGCTGGACGGAAACGGCGGCTGGCGTACCGAGGCGCTGCCGCCCGGGCACGCATTCAATCGCGCGGCGCCGGCCTTCTGATCCTGCCGCACGCATCGGATGGGCGGGGCGGCGCGGCCCCGCCCGTCGGCCTCGGCGGGAGCCGTTTACGTGCCCACGCGCAGCGCGCCGGTCAGCTTGCGCAGCGCGGCCACCACGCTTTGCGCGGTGATGCGGCCGGTCTTGGGGTTCTCGGACGGGATGTTCTGGATTTCCATCGAGAACGCGGCCGAATCCGAATCGACCTCCACGCGGTGGATGTTGCGCGTGACGCCGGGGTCGGCCCAGATTTCCAGCGTGGTGCGGTCCGGTCCGATGCCGGCCAGCGACACGCTGACCGCCACGTTCAGGTTGGCCGGGAAGCCGATGGCCGCGTCGCGCGGCGTGCCGCGGAAGATCAGCGTGGGTTCGGTGATCTTGGTGACGTCGATGCCGTGCGTGTCCAGGTACGGCGCGCCCAGCAGGCCGCGCGGCGGCTTGCGCGTAATCATGGTGACCGAGTGGATGGTGCCTTCGGCCGCGGCCGTGATGGCGTCCAGGCCCAGGATGGCGCCCGAGGGCACGATGATCTGGCCGCCATGCTCGGCCGCCAGCGCGATCAGATCGTCGTTGCGCAGCAGGGCGCCCGAGCTCAGCACCACCAGCTTCTTGCCGGCGCGCAACACGGGTTCGGAGAGCTCGCGGATGACGGCGGCGGGCGCGCATTCGACCACGACGTCGCAACGCTCGGCCAGGCCGGACAGCGTGGTCCATTCGGGGGCGGCGCCTTGCCAGGCGGTGGCGGGGGGATGTTGCGGATCGCGCACGGCGATGGCGGCCAGCGTCAGGCCGGGCACACCGGCATCCAGCACGCGCGCCACGGCCTGGCCGATGGCCCCGAAACCCGCGATGCCGACTCGATAGTGATTCATGCTGCCGTATGTCCTGTTCAATGAGTGAAAGCGAGTGCCCGTGATGTCAGCGGGCGGCTACGTTGGCCATGCCGGCGCGCCACGCGCGGCCAGCATGG
Source organism: Bordetella ansorpii (assembly GCF_900078315.1). GTDB lineage: Bacteria > Pseudomonadota > Gammaproteobacteria > Burkholderiales > Burkholderiaceae_B > Bordetella > Bordetella ansorpii. Next base: position 691,452 of record NZ_FKBS01000029.1, on the reverse strand, counting down.
CCCGAGACAGCACACTACGGCAGCCGCGCCGCCCCGGCAAACGATTATTCATTCCCCTACGGATGGGCGTGCTCGTCCTGATGCGCCAGTTCGCGCATCAATGCCACGGCATTGCCGACCGACTGCGAGCCGCCGGCGTGCCGGTAGACCATGTCCAGTTGCGCGTGCGGCGCATCGCCGCGGATGGGGCGGTAGGCGATGCCTTCCGCGCCCATGTGCCGCATGGCGGCGGGCACCAGCGCCACGCCGATGCCGGCGGCGACCAGGCTGACGATGGAGGCGATCTGCGGCCCCTCCTGCGCCACGCGCGGCGTGAAGCCGGCGCGCTGGCAGGCATCCATGATGGCGTCGTACAGGCCGGCCCCGATGGCGCGGGGATACAGTACGAAGTCTTCGTGGGCCAGCGCCTGCATCGGCACCGCGCGGCGCCGGCACAGGGGATGATCGGGCGGCAGCGCCAGCAGCATGGGCTCGTCCAGCACGCGCTCGGCGGTGAACTCGGCATCGAGCAGATAGGGCGGCCGCACGAAGGCCACGTCCAGGCCGCCATCGCGCAGGTCGCGCAGCAGGGACACGGTATTGCTTTCGCGCAACTGGATGCGCACGCCCGGATAGCGGTCGCGGTAGGCGCGGATGGCGCGAGGCAGATAGGGATGGAACACCGCCGAGGCCGTGAAGCCCACGGTGATGGCGCCGCTTTCGCCGCGTCCCAGCCGGCGCGCCGTATCGACGGCGCGTTCGGCGCTGGCCAGGATGGCGCGCGCGTCGACCAGGAACTGTACGCCCGCCTCGGTCAGCGCGATGCCGCGCGGCAGGCGCAGGAACAGCGGGGTGCCCAGCTCGCGTTCCAACTGCTGGATCTGCAGGCTGAGCGGCGGCTGGCCGATGCCCAGCCGGGCGGCGGCGCGAGTGAAGTGCAGTTCCTCGGCCACGGCCGTGAAATAGCGCAGGTGACGCAGTTCCATTTTTTATAGGTATGACGATCGCCAGTTCTATATATTGGACAAATGCACGGGCGAGGTCTATCTTTTTTCCCATCTTTTCCCGTGTTATCGAGAGTTTCATCATGTCCGCCCCATCCGCCGCTTCCGTCCCATCCACCGCCGCGCAGGCCGGACCGGGCACGGTGCCCCAGGGTTACGCCCTGGTGCGCGGCAGCGATGCCTTGCGGCGCGCCCAATGGGCGCTGTTCGCCGCCGGCTTCGCCACCTTTTCCATGCTGTATTGCGTGCAGCCGCTGCTGCCGCTGTTCACCCACTCCTTCGGCGTGTCGCCCGCGCAGAGCAGTCTGGTGCTGTCGTTCAGCACCGGCATGCTGGCGCTGTCGATCTTCCTGGTCGGCCTGTGGTCGCAGGCCTTGCCGCGCAAGCGCGTGATGGCCGCCTCGATGTTCGCCTCGGCCGTGCTGGCCACGGTGGCCGCGGCGGCGCCCGACTGGCACTCGCTGCTGTTGCTGCGCGCCGTGCAGGGGCTGGCCATGGGCGGCGTGCCCGCCGTGGCGATGGCTTATCTGGCCGAAGAGGTCGAGCCTGGGACACTGGGCTTCGCCATGGGCCTGTACATCAGCGGCAGCGCGTTCGGCGGGCTGTCGGGCCGCGTGGTCACGGGTACGGTCTCGGACCTGCTGGGATGGCGCTACGCGCTGGGAGCGATGGGCCTGATCGGCCTGGTCGCCGCGGTGTTGTTCATCTGGCTGCTGCCGCCGTCGCGCCGCTTCGCCCCCCGTCGCGGCAATGCGCTGGCCGCCATGCGAGAGGGCCTGTCGATGCATCTGCGCAACGGGCCGCTGGTAGGGCTGTTCGCCATGGGCGGACTGCTGATGGGCGCCTTCGTCACGGTCTACAACTACATCGGTTTCCGGCTGATGCTGCCGCCGTTCTCGCTCAGCCAGACGCTGATCGGCGCGATCTTCGTGGTGTACCTGGTGGGGATCTTCTCGTCCACGTTGTTCGGCCGCCTGGCCGACCGCCACGGACGCGGCACGATGCTGTCGACCGCCACGCTGCTGGCCCTGGCGGGCCTCTTGCTGACGCTGTCGGACAGCCTGCCGGCGGTGGTGGCGGGCATCGTGGTCTTCACGTTCGGATTCTTCGCCGCGCACGCAGTGGCCAGCGGCTGGGTGGGCCAGATGGCGCAGGGCTACAAGGCCCAGGCCGCTTCGCTGTACCTGCTGGTGTACTACGTCGGCTCCAGCGTGCTGGGCGCGCTGGGCGGCAGCAGTTGGTCCGCGGCCGCGTGGATCGGCGTGACGGAACTGGCGGGCGGCTTGCTGGGGGTGGCGCTGGGGATCAGCGTCTGGCTGAATCGCGGCGCGTTGGCGCGCGGGCAAGCCGCCACGGACCCGCGCTAGGGCCTGTTCGCATGCGAGGCTCCTGGCGTCGACAGGCCCGGGGGCGAACCGGCCGCCAAGGCGGCGGGTCCGTTGCACGAACGGCTAGTTGCCGTCCTTCAGTTTCGCGTAGATGCGATCCTTCAGGTGCAGTTTCTCTTTCTTGAGTTTCTCGATCTCGAGGGATGACCCCGTGGCCCGGCCCGTTTCGATGTTCTGGATCTGCTGGTCCAGCGCAGTGTGCTTGCGGCACATGCTGTCGAAATGCCGATCATTGTTCTGAAGCGAGGACAGCCGCTGCTGAAACTCAGGGAACATAAGTGCACCTCCTTGACGAAAACTGCCGTCATGCCGCGCTCGTGGGTGAACTGCTTCAGTCAGGGCGTATCGCCCGGCCTGGCGCGGCCGGCGGCAAAGGCTGCCCCTGCGACGGGCGCGTGACCGTGCGGTCAGGGCCCTACCCAGAGGCGTGAAGGCCTGTCGCCAGGATGGCGGACAGGCCGGTGGGGTTGCCGTTGCCTGGATGTCGTGACCAGTATATCGCCATAAAACGGAAGGGCCGCAGTCCGGTTTTGCACCGGACTGCGGCCCTTTTTTCGGGAATGGCGCGGGAAGCGGGAGGCCGCCGTCAGGAGAGATCCTGCGGCAGGCGCAGGGTCCAGGCGTCGTCGTCGCGCCGCGCCTGCCAGCCATGCACGCCGGCCAGGGCGATGCATTCGTCGGCGGTGATGCCGGAGCGGGCCGTGGTGGCGGTGCCGGGGTTGCCGCCGTGGGCATGGGCGCGCAGCAAGTCGGCGCCGACCGACTCGATGCGCAGCTCGCCGCCGTCGGGAACGTTGTCCAGCATGTTCAGCAGCCAGGCCAGCAGCACGTAGCGCGCGGCGAATTCCGGCAGCACCGCGGTGGGGCATTGCTCGGGCAGGTGGATCTGCTTGCCCGAGCGCAGCAACTGCGTGAACACCAGTTTCTTGCTCAGGGCCAGCAGGTCGGACAGCAGCATGGTGCCGCCGGCATCTTCCAGCCAGTCGCTCAGGCGGCGCACGTCGGCGGTGCTTTCGGACAGCATGCCTTCCAGGTCGCCGATGAGATCGTCCTGGCGGTGCTGGGCGTCGGCGCTGCTGGCGGGATGCTCGGGCACGTGGCGCAGCATGGCCGCCGCCAGCGAGGCGTTGGAGATCGGCCGCATGACCTCGTGGCGCAATACCGGGAAAATCAGCGCCAGTACTCGAAACTGCACGCCAGCCGCGTAGCGGGGATCGGACATGCCTTGCGTCAGGGGAAACGATGACATCCTGCAGGCCTCGTGAAGCGGGAATCAGGCGGGGGTAACCAGCTCGACCAGCCGCGTGGGGTCGGCGGGTTTCTCGACCCAGGAGTCGAAGACGTCCGCATCGCCGCGTTGCGGATCGCGCGGCAGGCCGCTCAGGGCGATCAGGCGCAGGGGCTGGTCGGCGTGCTGCGCGCGCAGCCGGCCGGCCAGCACGTAGCCGTCGGTGTCGGGCAGCACGATGTCGACGATGACCGCGTGCGGCTGGAATGCCGCGCTTTGCTCCAGCGCGTCGGCGCCGTTGCCGGCCCTGCGGACGTCGATGCCGGACAGCGACAGGAAATCGGCCAGCAGTTCTGACGCCATGGCGTTGTCGTCCACCAGCAGTACGCGCGGCGCGTGCGGATTGGTCAAGCGAGGTTCTCCTTTGGAGAGGCTGTGCGAGGCGGCGGCCCGCTGGCCGTGCCGCGTTCGGAGAATTCTGGTTTTTGGTACGGGAAGCGGCCACGCTGGAACGGCGTGGCCTTGCGGGTCCCGGTGCCCCATTATGCCAACTTCCTGGACCGGCAGGGAGCGGCCCGGCGGGCGGGCTCAGGGCACCCGGGCCAAGGTGCCGGCCGCCGCTTGGCTTACGCCAGGGGCGGGCCCCTCGTTCGGAAGCGCTAGCACGTGGCCGTGGACGACCTGGAAACGCCGCCTTCGGCCCGCATCGTCCAGCTCGATCGTGGCGCCATCGGGCAGCCAGGTGAAGGCGCCGCGCGTCACGTCGGGCTGTCCTGCCCGGTCCTGCGGCTGCATGCGCAGTTCATAGCCGCCCGTGGCTTCCAGCGTGAGGCGCGTGCGCACCGCGGGGCACCCGGCGCAGGGCAAGAGGCCCTCGTAGCTGCCGACCCAGTTCAGGGCGTTGCGGGCATTGTTCGATCCGGCGGCGGGAATGGGCCGGGAGTCGGGGCGGCGCAAGCCGGCGACCGGCGCCGTGCAGGCCGCCAGGGTGGCGAGCAGGCCGAGCAGGCCGAGCAGCGCCAGCGCCCGGCAGGTATGGGTGGTTGCAATTGGTAGCAAAATATCCTCGTGCCTAGCCGTCCCGATAGACCTGCACGGCCGCCAGCACGGCGGCCTGCTGCACGGTGTGTGCGAAGCGGAAGCGTTCGCCGTAGACGGTTTCGTCCGGAAATTCGGTCAACAGGGCCAACGGCGCCAATTCCCGGTTACTTTCGGCAAGGGTCACGGCGATGCCATTGACCGTTTCGAAACCACGTTGGCCGGCATGGGCCTCGAACAGGGCGGTTTGCCGCGCATTGAATGCCAGCAGGCCGGGCAATTTCGCCAGGCGGGCGGTCACGCCTTCGATCAGGCGTTCGGCCTGCTGGCGGCGGCCGGCATGGTGGCGCATGACCAGGAAAAAGCCCTTGGGCAGCGTCCACAGTTCGAAGTGGCGAGGCAGATAGCCGGACAGGGGCCGGGTCCATTCGTGGGCGGGGTAGCCGTGCAGGTTGATGTGCAGTTGCGCGCCGCTGATGGCCAGGGCGTCCATGCGGGCCTGCTGTTCGTAGCGGGGCGCGCCCTCGCGATAGGCGACGTCGTCGCCCAGTGCGCTGTAGCGCGCGGCATGATGCATGTGGCGGGGGTGGATGGCGCAGAGCTCCTGGTGCAGCGCATAGCCGTCGGGATTCTCCGACGGGATCAGCGCGAAATGCGCATCGCCCGCCTCCCGAAGCGCCTGGGCCGCACGCAGGGCGCCCACCACGCCGGAGGTTTCATTGGCATGTTGGCCGGCCGAGATCAGCACGGCGGGGCCGGCGCCGCTGAAGTACGCGCCCTGCACGGGGCGGCCCTGCCGGGAGGTGGCGCGGAACGGCTCGCCGCCCAGGGCGGCCAGGTGGCCGGCGATCAGCGCGGGCGCAAGTGGCGCGTCCGCCTGGGCCAGCGGGCTGTCCGGCGGCTGCGGTGCGGCGGTCGCCGCAGTCGGGAAGGGTTCGGCGGCGATGCGCAGCCGCGCCGGCCCGTCGTGCGGCCGCACGTCGGGCACGATCTGGCCGGGCTGCAGGCCGCGGTCGCCGGGCGGACGGCCCGACAGGCGCTGGAAGTGTTCCAGCAGCGAGAAATACAGGTCTTCGTGCAGCGCTTCGCAGGTGCTCAGCAGGTCTTCGTCGCGGTCCAGGGCGAATTCGATGGCGGGGATGTCGATGCGCAGCGACAGCCGCTCGAAAAAGGGTTCGCCGCGATGCCATGCCTGACCCTGCACGCAGGCCAGCGCGGCGTCGTATACGGCCTGGTACTCGGTTCGCCAGGCGGCGTCGCGTACCCGTTCGCCATCGGTATCGCGCACCCGCAGCCAGCCGGTGGGCGACAGGGTGGGGCCGTCGGGGGTGTCTTGCAGCAGGTTCGGCGCCGGCACGTCGTGCGACAGCGTCCGGCCATCGGCATAGTGCAGGGCCAGGGCGTAGCGCGGCATGGGATCCAGCATATCGGCCTGGCCCGCCGTGAAGGATACGGCCACGCCAGGCAGCAGATCCGCCAACGGATACGCTTCCAGGGTGTAGCGATTGGGCGCGGCTTGGGGATGGACCGGATAGCGCACCTCGATCCGCCGCAGGCCGGCGGGATCGACTTCCTCCAGCACGTGGTGCAACAGCGGCTTGTAGGCGCTGCGCAGGTGCGCGGTGACCCCGGCCCGGGCCAGCGTGGCCTGCGCCGAGCGGCGCGCCTCGGGGCCTTCGAACAGCCAGCCTTCCACGCGGGCGCCGCGCCAGGCAGGGGCGGAGAATTCGCGTACCCAGGCGTCGAGGGTGCGGTCGAAGACGGTGTCCAGCAGGATCACGGGCAGCTCCAGGCGATGGGGTGCTCCTGCTTGTACCACGGACGCTCTGTTGCGGTTGGACACGCCCAGGGCCGTCGCGGGCGGCTACCATAGCCGCGGCGGCTCGCCCTGTCGCGGCGGCCGCGCCGTTTCCGAGGTGGTTCCATGAACGTACGCATGCAAGCGCTCGCCGCGCTGGGTTTCTCCGTCCTGTCCTGCGCCGCGCTGGCGCAACCGGTCCAGCAATACGACTTTCCCTCGACGCCGGGCAGCGCCTCGCCGCCGTCGACGTTGCGCATTACCGAGACGCCCGGCGCCATGGCCGTGCCGCCGGCCAACCCGCCCGTGGTCGTGCGCGACACGCCCGAGAGCCTGGACGAATACCAGCGTTGCCGCACGGTGTCGGACCGCGCCGCGGTGGACAGCCAACAGATGCGCATCGGCGTGGCGACCTGCCTGAAGGAACTCGAGGCGCGCCGCCAGCCGCGCTGACGGCGGACAGGCCCGGCGGCGCCGGGCCGGTGGATAGGGGCCAGGCCTTGCAGGGCTGGGGGGCGTCACGAAGCCGCCGCCCGGGCGGTGGTAAGCTGGCTCGCTTCCGAATCCCGCCGCCGTACCCGCCATGAGCCAAGACGATACTCACCTCATCGAAACTCGCTTGCAGAGCGAGCTGATCTGCGACGGCAGTTTCCTGAAGGTCCGCCGCGACACGGTGCGCCTGCCCAGCGGGCGCGAGGCCACGCGCGAGTACGTGGTGCACCCGGGCGCGGTGGTCGTCATCCCCATGCTGGACGATGGGCGCGTGCTGGTCGAACGCCAGTTCCGCTATCCCATCGGGCAGGTGATGACCGAATTCCCGGCCGGCAAGCTCGATCCGGGCGAGGATCCCCTTGTGTGCGCCAAGCGCGAACTGTTCGAGGAAACCGGCTATACGGGTGCGCAGTGGGCCCATGCCGGCCACCTGCACCTGGCCATTGCCTATTCCACCGAGATCATCCACATCTTCTTCGCGCGCGGCCTGACGGAGGGGCAGCGGCAACTGGACGAGGACGAGTTCCTGGATGTGGTGGCCGTCGACGTGGACGAACTGGCGCAAGCCTGCCGGCAGGGCCGCGTCACCGACACCAAGACGCTGACCTGCATGCTGTGGCTGCAGAACGTGAGCAGCGGCGCGTGGGCGCTGGAGTGGCGGGATGCGTGACGCGAGCGCTGGCGTGGGCGCGGACTTTCCGACCGAGGATCCGCCTGGCCGGGACGGCGCGCCCGGTTCGGCGCCGGTTTACAGCGTCGAGCTTCGGCCCAGCGGTTGGCGTTATGCCTGTTCGTCCACCAGCACGCTGCTTCAGGCGGCCGCCAAGGCTGGCATCCGTCTGCGCAGTTCCTGCCGCAACGGCACCTGCCGGACCTGCATGTGCATCATGCTCGAAGGCAAGGTGCGGTACGACACCGAATGGCCGGGGGTGGCCTCTGACGAGCAGGCCGAGGGCTGGATCCTGCCGTGCGTGGCCGTGCCGGAAAGCGACGTGGTGCTGTCGGCGCCCAAGGCCAGCGGGTTGGTGCCGCGTCCGCCGTCGAACAATCTTACGGGTGCGCGGCGCGGCTAGGTTCGATTCCCTTGAGCGCGATGCACGAGGCGGCGTTCGGCGCCGAGACGGCCCCCGCGCCCATCAGCGCCTGCACGCCGCAAACCGAACCGTACAGGTCGGCGTCGCCGTGGCCGGCGTTGCCGACCTCGAAGGCACGATGCGTCAGCGGCGCCACGCGCTGGCTGTCGCGCGTGTCGTAGCGCCAGTAATTCAGGCCGCGCGCCAGCCGCGTGGCGCCCTGCGCCTCGGCGCCGCAGGTCTTGTCCAGGCCGGCCTGCTCGGGATTGTTGTCGGCGCTGCCGAACAGATAGGTGACGCTGCGCGCGGCATAGCGGGCGGCCAGGCGGACGCGGTCGGGCTTGCCCAGCGCGGCCGGCAGGTTGTCCAGGCCATAGCGGTACTGGTCGTAGGTGGGGCAGATGCCGCGTTCGTAGCGGGCAAAGCCCCGGCCATCGGCGCGTGCCCGGTCCGGCGTCAGGTACAGGTACGAGTCGGCGCTGGACACCACGTAGGTCATCGCAATGCCTCCCGCGCGCAGGCCTTCATCGACGTTGTTCAGCACGGCGTAGCGCTGCACCATCTGGCCGCCGCTGCCGTGGCCGGCCAGCACGATCTCGTGCAGCAGGGGCAGGCGGCCCTGGGCGGACAGGTCGCGCAGCAGGTCGTCGAGCACCTGGAAGGCGCCCACCGGCCCCGGGCGGCCCCGCAGCGCGGCGCTGGGCTGGCCGTCTTTCCAGTCGCCGCGCCGCCAGGCGGGCAGGCCGCTGAAACCCGCGTCGACGGCGCTGGGAAACTTGGGCGCGAGCACCAGCGTGTCGTCGGCCCGGTCGCGGTTGCCGGCATACAGGTCGGAAGCGGACTCGTAGGCGCGCGCGGCATCGCGCCGGTCGTCGTGCACCACGATCACTACGCGGCGCACGTTGCGCAGCTGCGCGGGCTGGTCCAGCCGGCGGCTGGCATAGATGGGAAAGGGGTAGCGCTTGCTGGCCGCACCGAGCTCGACGCGGCGCCACTTGGGGGCGGCGCGCGGCGGGGGCGGCAGGTGCTCGATGTAGGGATCTTGCGGCAATGGCCGAACGGCCAGCGCGGCGCCGGGCGCCACGGCGGCGGCCAGCACCGCCACCAGCGCCAGCGCGCCCGTGCGGCGCGGTGTGCGCTGGTCATCCATCAGAAAAACCCGCTGCGGCATTGCAATCCCTTGGAAGCGCGGGCCAGCAGGGCCACGGCGGCGGCGCCATTGTAAGCCTACGTCTGGCCGCGAATCGTGTGTCTCGAAGCAACCCGCGTGCCCGCGGGCGGGGCCGCGTCGCGGCTCAGGCGATAGGCCACCCAGTCGTCGGCGTCGATGTCCGGCGCCTGACCGCGAAAGGCGGGGTCGATGGGGTAGTACTGGCAGGCGACGACGCCGCCGGCAGTATCGGCCTGCGTGTCGGCGCGTACGAAACAGCAGGATGCGTGGGGCGTGTATTCCTCGATCTGGTCCATCAGCGCCAGCAGTTCGGGCGTGACCAGGTAGAGCTCGCCCAGGATGGGACGCGCGTCGGCCGCCGCAGGCAGCAGGCCCGGCCAGTCGCCGAAATCGACCAGACGGCCCCGTACGCGGCCCGGACCGGCGTGGCGTGGCGCCGGCAGGCCGGCCCGTTCGGCCGCGCGGGCCAGGTCGTTGATCTCGCCCTGGCGTAGCGTGCCGTAGACGAATACGTATATGCTGGTCTGCATAGGTCGTGCCAGTCGTGTGAGGGGTGCGGGCGCGGGCGGGTATTGAAATCGCCGCGTGCGTCCGCACATTCAGATCATCGGTTCGCCACCGTCGGCGAGCCCCCAAATTGCCAACCGACACCATGCGATTCGACAAACTTACCACCAAGTTTCAGCAAGCGCTGGCTGACGCGCAAAGTCTTGCCGCCCGCAGCGACCATCCCTATATCGAACCCGCCCACGTGCTGGCCGCCCTGCTGGGCGACCCCGACAGCGGCGCCGCCAGCCTGCTGGCGCGCGCCGGCGTGGCCGTCAACCGCGCGCAGTCCGCGCTGGACACCGCGCTGAAGAACCTGCCGCAGGTGCAGGGCGCCGACAACGTGCAGCCCAGCCGCGACCTGCAGGCCATGTTCACGCGCACCGACAAGGAAGCCGCCAAGCGCGGCGACACCTACATCCCCAGCGAACTGTTCCTGCTGGCGCTGGCCGAGGACAAGGGCGATGCCGGCCGCATCCTGCGCGACGCCGGCCTGCAGAAGAAGGCGCTGGAAGCCGCCATCGACGCCGTGCGCGGCGGCGAGAGCGTCTCGGGCGCCGAGGGCGATGCCAACCGCCAGGCCTTGAGCAAGTACACGATGGACCTGACCGAGCGCGCCCGCCAAGGCAAGCTCGATCCGGTGATCGGCCGCGACGACGAGATCCGCCGCACCATCCAGATCCTGCAGCGCCGCACCAAGAACAACCCTGTCCTGATCGGCGAACCCGGCGTGGGCAAGACGGCCATCGTCGAGGGCCTGGCGCAGCGCATTGTCAACGACGAAGTGCCCGAGACCCTGCGCGGCAAGCGCGTGCTGTCGCTCGACCTGGCGGCCCTGCTGGCCGGCGCCAAGTTCCGCGGCGAGTTCGAGGAACGCCTGAAGGCCGTGCTGAAGGAGCTGTCGCAGGACGACGGCCAGAACATCGTCTTCATCGACGAGATCCACACCATGGTGGGCGCGGGCAAGGCCGAAGGCGCCATGGATGCGGGCAACATGCTCAAGCCCGCGCTGGCGCGCGGCGAGCTGCACTGCATCGGCGCGACCACGCTGGACGAGTACCGCAAGTACATCGAGAAGGACGCCGCGCTGGAGCGCCGCTTCCAGAAGGTGCTGGTGGGCGAGCCCGACGTCGAGTCCACTATCGCCATCCTGCGCGGCCTGCAGGAGCGCTATGAAATCCACCACGGCGTCGAGATCACCGATCCCGCCATCGTGGCGGCGGCCGAACTCTCGCACCGCTACATCACCGACCGCTTCCTGCCCGACAAGGCCATCGACCTGATCGACGAGGCCGGTGCGCGCATCCGCATGGAGATCGACTCCAAGCCGGAAGTGATGGACCGCCTGGACCGCCGCATCATCCAGCTCAAGATCGAGCGCGAGGCCGTCAAGCGCGAGACCGACGATGCGTCCAAGCGCCGCCTGGCCGTCATCGAGGAAGAGCTCGAGAAGCTGCAGCGCGAGTACAACGACTACGAGGAAATCTGGAAGGCCGAGAAGGCCGCGGTGCAGGGCACGCAGGCCATCAAGGAAGAGATCGACCGCGTGCGCGCCGAGATGGCCGAGCTGACCCGCAAGGGCCAGTTCGACAAGCTGGCCGAACTGCAATACGGCAAGCTGCCCGAGCTGGAAGCGCGCCTGCAGGCGGCCGACACGGCCGAACAGCAGGACGCCAAGCCCGCGGACGCCAGCCGCCCCCGCCTGCTGCGCACGCAGGTCGGCGCCGAGGAAATCGCCGAGGTCGTCTCGCGCGCCACGGGCATTCCGGTGGCCAAGATGATGCAGGGCGAGCGCGACAAGCTGCTGCACATGGAAGACGTGCTGCACAACCGTGTGGTGGGCCAGGACGAGGCCGTGCGGCTGGTGTCCGACGCCATCCGGCGTTCGCGCGCCGGGCTGGCCGATCCCTCGCGGCCGTACGGCTCGTTCCTGTTCCTGGGTCCCACGGGCGTGGGCAAGACCGAACTGACGCGCGCGCTGGCCGACTTCCTGTTCGACTCGCAGGAGCACATGATCCGCATCGACATGAGCGAGTTCATGGAGAAGCATTCGGTGGCCCGCCTGATCGGCGCGCCGCCGGGATACGTGGGCTACGAAGAGGGCGGCTACCTGACCGAGGCCGTGCGCCGCAAGCCGTACAGCGTGGTGCTGCTGGACGAGGTCGAGAAGGCGCATCCGGACGTGTTCAATGTGCTGCTGCAGGTGCTGGACGACGGCCGCCTGACCGATGGCCAGGGCCGCACGGTGGACTTCCGCAACACGGTCATCGTGATGACGTCCAACCTGGGCTCGCAGCATATCCAGAGCCTGGCGGGCCAGCCTTACGACGTGATCAAGGAAGTGGTGTGGGATGAGCTGAAGCAGACCCTGCGTCCCGAATTCCTGAACCGCATCGACGAGGTCGTCGTGTTCCATGGCCTGGAGGCGCAGCACATCGAGTCCATCGCGCGCATCCAGTTGAAGCGCCTGGCGCAGCGCCTGGAGAAACAGGAGATGCGCCTGGACGTGACCGACGCGGCGTTGGCCGAGCTGGCGCGCGCGGGCTTCGATCCGGTGTTCGGCGCGCGGCCGTTGAAGCGCGCGATCCAGCAGCAGATCGAGAACCCGGTCGCCAAGCTGATCCTGGAAGGCGTGTTCGGGCCACGCGACGTGGTGCCGGTGGATTGGCGGGACGGCAAGTTCGTGTTTACGCGGACGTTGCAGTAAAGGGGGAACGGTCTCTTCGTAGGGCGTTCCATGGGGCCGGGAGGCCGCGCCGGCCAAGTCGTCGGGCTCGGGCGCGCCAGCAGGCGCCCTCGGTCTCGCTGCGCGAGACTGCCCCTCCTCCAATTGGCCGGCGCGGCCTCCCGGCCCCATGGAACTCTCGCCGTTGTGGGTTGGTATGCCCTTGCGGTCTGTTGGGGGAGGGGGAGGGCGACGTCTCAAGAACGAACGACCTTATCCCCAGCAACACTCGCGCCCATCGGTAGAGAAACTGGATCGCTCAGTCGCAGCCCTTCGACACCCCATCGAGGGGCTTCTTGTTTGGGACCGCCGCAGCGGCGCGCTACGATGTGGCTCTTTTCCCATCGCCCCGCGCCTCGCGACCCATGAACGCTCTGCTTCCCTTCAATTTCCTCGCCATCGGCCTGGGCGCCGCGGCGGGCGCCTGGCTGCGCTGGCTGCTGGGAATGCGCTTCAACGTGGCGGGCTGGCCGTGGGGCACGCTGATGGCCAATCTGGCCGGTGGATACCTGATCGGCGTGCTGGTGGCGGTAGTTGCCGCGCACCCCGAATGGCCAGCCTGGGTGCGGCTGGCTGTCATCACGGGATTCCTGGGGGGATTGACCACGTTCTCGACCTTTTCGGCGGAGACGGTGGGCATGCTGCAGCGGGGGGCCTACGTGACCGCGCTGGGCTACGCGGCGTTCAGCCTGATGGGATCGCTGTGCCTGACGGCACTGGGGCTGGCGACGGTGCACGCGCTGCGCTGAGCGCATCGGATCGGCAGCGCCGCCTCGCAAGAATGCATCGCGGCGCGCCGGCCCTACACGTGCGACGTCGGTCCGCCCGCGGCGCCCGCCTGCACCACGCGCGCGGCCTGCAGGCCGCTGCGCACCGCGCCTTCCAGCACGCCGGGGTAGCCGGTATCGGTCCAGTCGCCGGCCAGGGCCAGCGTGCGCCACGGCGTGTGGTTCAGCGGCCGGGCGCGGTTCGGCACGGCGGCGAAGGTGGCGCGCTTCTCGATGAACAGTTCGGCCAGTTCCACGGCCGGCATGGGCGGCAGGCCGGCGGGATGGCGGGCCGCCTGTTCACGGATCTGTTCGACCAGCTTGGCGATGACGGCGGCGCGGTCCGTGTCGGCCAGCCCGACCGCGGCACTGACCACCACGGCCAGTTCCGCGCCCTGACCGGCGCCGGTCAGCCGCGAACGGTCGAACAGCCATTGGCCGGCATGGCCGCGTGCGCTGTCCTCGCGCAGCATCATCATGGGCTCGGGCAGCGGCCAGGGCTGCGCCAGGCGCAGGTTCAGCGTGGCGATCGGCATGTAGTCGAAAGCCTGCAGCGCCTTCAGCAGCGCCTGCGAGCCGGTCTCGCGCAGCGCGTTGCCCAGCAGGCGCGCCGCCACCAGGGGCGGCACGGCCAGCACGGCGGCGTCGAAACGCTCGCCGTTGACGTCCACCCACCGGTCGGACGGATCCAGCTGGCGCACGGTGCTGCCGTAGCGCATCGTGACCTGGCGGGCCGCCGCATCGGGCCACAGCGCGGACAAATCCACACAGGGCAGCAGGATGTCGCTGTCGCGCAGGCCGCCAGCCAGGCTGTCCTTCAGCACGCGCACGAACAGCGCGGCGCTGGCCAGGGCGGGCGGGGTGTTCAGCGCGGCCAGGCACAGGGGCTCCCAGACCAGCCGGATCAGATCGGAGGTCTGCGCGTGATGGCTCAGCAGACGGCCCACCGTCCATTCGGCGGGCACCTGCCAGCCGTCGCGGCGCAGCGCGTTCATCATGCGGATGGCGGCCAGCTTGTCGCGCCAGTGCATGCCGCGCGCGGCCAAGAGCGCCAGCGCGGCATGCCACGGCGCGGGCAGGCGCGCGGCGGACAGGCGGAACGCCCCGTCCAGGCTGGCCAGGCGCAGGGGCCGGCGCATCAGCAGGGCATTGGGGTTGCGGCCCAGGCGGCGCATCAGCGCCAGGGTCTGCGTGTAGGCGCCCAGCAGGATGTGCTGGCCGTTGTCCAGGCCATCGCCGAACTCGGGGTGCACCACGCGGCGCGCGCGGCCGCCCGGCGTGCGGCCGGCTTCGAAGACGGTGACGGTGGCGCCTGCGTCGCGCAGCGCCGCCGCCGCGGCCAGGCCGGCCCAGCCGGCGCCGATGATCGCGGCCTTCATAGCGACAGGCGGCGCACCAGGCCGCGACCGCCGCCGACCCACACTCGCCACGCCAGCATCAGCTTGCGCAGCGGGGTCAGCGAGATGCGCTGGTGCAGCACCTGCCAGTTGTCGCGTTCGATCTCGTCCAGCAGCGCGTAGTAGATCGCCGCCATCATCAGGCCGGGCCGCTGCGCGCGGCGATCGGCCTCGGGCAGGGTGGTCATGGCTTCGCGGTACAGCTGGCGCGCGCGATCGGCCTGGAAGCGCATCAGCGCGGTGAAGCGTTCGGAGTAGACGCCATTGAGGATGTCCGCGGCCTTCACCTCGAACTGCTGCAGTTCGTCGACGGGCAGGTAGATGCGGCCGCGCCGCGCGTCGTCGCCGACGTCGCGGATGATGTTGGTCATCTGGAAGGCCAGCCCCAGCTTGCTGGCGTATTCGAGCGTGCGCGGGTCGGTGTAGCCGAACACGCCGGCCGACAGCTCGCCCACCACGCCGGCCACGTGCCAGCAGTACTTGCGCAGGCCGGGCCAATCCAGGTAGCGGCTCTGGTCCAGGTCCATCTGCATGCCGTCGACCACGGCGATGAGCCGGTCGCGGGTGATGCCACAGGATTCCAGGTGGGGTTGCAGGGCCAGCGTGACGGGATGGTCGGGCTTGCCCGCGAACATCTGGTCGACCTGGGTGCGCCACCAGGCCAGCTTGATGCGGGCCACGGATTCTTCCTTGGCTTCGTCGACCACGTCGTCGACCTCGCGGCAGAAGGCGTACAGGGCCGTGATGGCGCGCCGCCGCTCCGGGGGCAGGAACAGGAAGGCGTAGTAGAAACTGGAGCCGCTCTTGGCGGCTTTTTCCTGGCAGTATTCGTCAGGGGTCATGTCGTTGCTCGCCCGTCTTCCTGCATCTTGCGTCGTTGCCGCACTGGCTGACGGGTGGGGTTGTTCATCTTAGGGCGCGCCACAGCATGACGGCCCAGTCGCGCGCGCCCAGTTCGGGGCGGTTCATGAAGACGTCGTACCGGGCCTGCTCGATGCGTTGCAGGATGCGCAGACCGCCCTGGACCACCAGCCGGAGTTCCAGGCCGATGCGCCCGGGCAGGCGGCGCGGCAACGCAGCCCCGGAGTGTAGCAGTGCCCGTGTGCGTTCCACCTCGAAGGCCATCAGCGCGCGCCATTCGGGTGTCAGGCGGCCGGTGGCGAGGTCCTGTTCCGACACGCCGTGGCGTTGCAGGTCTTCCTGCGGCAGGTAGACGCGCTGCTTGCGCCAGTCCACCCGCACGTCCTGCCAGAAGTTCACCAGTTGCAGGCCGGTGCAGATGGCGTCGGCATCGCGCACGTTCTCGGGCGTGGCGGCGCCGTACAGCGCCAGCATCAGCCGGCCCACGGGGTTGGCCGAGCGCGAGCAGTAGTCCAGCAGCGTGGCGTAGTCGTCGTAGCGCTTGACCTGCACGTCCTGCTCGAAGGCGGACAGCAGGTCGAAGAACGGGGTGATGGGCAACTGGTGGCGCGCAATGGTGGCGGCCAGCGGTTCGAAGATGTGCGCCAGTTCGGGCGCGGGGCGGGTGGGCGCGCCGGGTTCGGCGCCGATGCGATGCAGTTCGGCGCGCAGCGCGCCCAGCTTGGCCAGCCGCTGCTCGTCGGAATCGTCGCCTTCGTCGGCGATGTCGTCGGCGGTGCGCGCGTAGCGGTAGATGTCCGTCACCGCGGGACGCAGGTGACGGGGCAGCAGCAGCGAGGCGACAGGAAAATTCTCGTAGTGATCGACGGCCATACGGGGGTGCGTAGCGAGGGCGTTCGGACCGCTGGAAGGCGGCCCCGCCCGACCGGGCCATTGTAAGGAATGCCGGCGCGCGGTTTGCAGGCTGTCGATACCGCTTGTGTCAGGGTTTGTGCAGATCTCCCAATCCTACTTGCGCCGTTCCGGACGGATCACCGCGCCACTGCGCGAACCCGTGCCCGTCCCCTGATGCCAGGCCAGTTCCCCGTTGACGAACACGGCGTCGATGCCCTGGGCCTGGCGCGTCGGCGACGACCAGGTGGCGGTGTCGGCCACGGTGCCGGCGTCGAAGATCACCAGGTCGGCATGGCAGCCGGCCTGCACCAGGCCGCGCCCCGGCAGCTGGAAATAGGCGGCGGTCTTGCCGCTCATCTTGTGCACGGCCTCTTCCAGCGAGAACAACTGCATGTCGCGGCAGTAATGGCCCAGCACGCGGGGGAAGGTGCCCCACAGGCGCGGATGCGGCGCGGGATCGTGCGGCATGCCGTCCGAGCCGATCATGGTGCCGGGGAAGGCCAGGATGCGTTCGACGTCCCGCTCGTCCATGATGAAGTAGATGGCGCCGGCGGGTTGCAGCCTGTCCACCGCGTCCTCTTCCGACACGCCCATGTCGCGCGCGATGTCGTCCAGGTTCCAGCCGGCGTACTGCGGATAGGGCACCGACTTGCTGACGATGACGCGGCTGGAGACGGCCAGGCGGTCCTTGCGCAGGATGGTCGAGCCGGCCACGTAGGGATAGCAGTCCAGCGCCACGGGCTGCTGCTGCATGGCGTCGGAAATGTGCGCCAGGGTCTGCACCGAGCGGCCGTGGTTGCGCGGACCGATCAGCTTGTGGTGCGACACCAGCACGGGCGCGTCGCCCGCGCGGCCCACGGCGAAGGCCTCGTCCAGCGCCTCGAAAATCTTGTCGCCCTCGTCGCGGATGTGGCTGGCGTACAGCCCGCCGAATTCGCGCAGCACCTCGGCCACCGCGATCAGCTCGTCGGTGGTCGCCGGCATGGCGGTGGGATAGGCCGTGCCGGTGGACAGCCCGATCGCGCCGCTGGCCATGGCCTCGCGCAGCAGTTCCCGCATGCGGGCGATCTCGTCTTCGCGCGCCGGCCGATCCAGGTCGTCCATGGCGGCCACGCGCAGCGAGGTGTGACCCACCAGGCAGGCCGCGTTCACGGCGGGTGGGTTGCGGTCCAGGTTTTCCAGATAAGCGCCGAACGTGGCGAACGGGAAGTTCGCCGTCTCGGTGCCCAGCAGGTTCACGGGCGCCGGCACCTCGTCGCGCCGGCCGGGCAGCCAGGGCGCCTGGCTGATGCCGCAGTTGCCCGTCACCACGGTGGTCACGCCCTGGCTCAGCTTGGCCGGCATCTCCGGGGTCTGGACGAGGTAGCGGTCGTCGTGGGTATGCGAGTCGATGAAGCCGGGGGCGACGATGCGCCCCGTGGCGTCGAAGACGCGGGCGGCATGGGCCTGCGACAGGTCGCCCACCGCGGCGATGCGGCCATCGGCCACGGCCACGTCGGCGCGCACGCGGGGCGCGCCCGAACCGTCGATGACGGTGCCGCCGCGGATGATGAAGTCATAGCTTGTCATGCCACCCTCCTCGATATCAGTCGATGTTGACCTTGGCGTCCTTGATCACCTTCGCCCACACCGGACGTTCCTTGTTGGCGCGGTCGGACAGGTCCTGGCGGGGGCCGACGTGCGGCACGTAGGCCATGGCCTTCAGCTTGTCCTGCACTTCCTGCGAGGACAGGGCCTTGTTCATGGCGCCGTTCAGGAAATCCAGGATCTTCGGATCGGTGCCGGCGGGCGCGACGTAGCCGGTCCAGGCCACGGCCTGGTAGCCCTTCAGGCCCAGTTCGTTCAGCGTCGGCAGGTTCGGCAGGATGGGGTCTCGTTCCGAGCCGGTGACGGCCAGCGGAATGACCTTCTTCTGGTCGATGAAGGACGCGATCGACGAGATGTTCTCGAACACCAGGTCGGCTTCGCCGCGCAGCACGGCCAGGTCGGCCTCGACGCCGCCCTTGTAGGGCACGTGCATCAGGTCGACGCCCGCCATGCTCATGAACATGGCCGCGCTCAGGTGGCCCGTGGTGCCGTTGCCGCCCGAGGCCACGACCAGCTTGCCCGGATCCTTCTTGGCCATGGCGATCAGTGCTTCCACGCTCTTGACGCCCAGGCCGGGACGCACGGCCAGCACGTTCTGCACCGAGCCGGTCAGCGCGACGGGCGTCAGCTGCTTGTCGGCGTCGTACGGCAGTTTCTTGTACAGCGACTGGTTGATCGCCATCGTGGCCACGTTGGCGAAGCCGATGGTGTAGCCGTCGGGGTCGGCGTTGGCGACCGAGGCGGTGCCGATCATGCCCGAGGCGCCCACGCGGTTGAGCACCACGAAGTTGCCGCCGGTGGCCTTGCCCATTTCCGCGGCCAAGAGGCGCGTGACGAGGTCGGGCGTGGTGCCGGTGTTGAAGGGCACCACGATGGTGACGGCGTGTTCGGGGTACTGGGCGTGGGCGGCCTGCGAACCGAGCAGCAGGGCGGCGGGGAGGGCGGCGCGAGACAGCAGGCGCGCAGCGTTCTTGAGCAGCGAGGACATGGTGATTTCCTTCCTTGGACTGTTATAGGAGTACTGAAGATCACGTGGGCAGGCCTGCCTGCCCACGGTACTGCATGCGTTCCGGTTCTGTGCCGGACTCGTTGTTACTGCCGTCTCTCTCGCTGGGTTGCCATGGGTAATGCGGGGCCGCGGTGGCGGCTTATTGCGGTTGCGCCAGCCGGGCCAGCAGCGGCAGGTCGATGTTGCCGCCCGACAGCACCACGACGCTGTCGCGTCCCTGGGTGTCGATGCGGCCGGCCAGCAGCGCGGCCAGCACCACCGCGCCGCCGGGCTCGACCACCAGGCGCAGTTCTTCCAGCGCGTAGCGGATCGCGGCGCCGACTTCTGTGTCGCTGACCGCCACGGCGCCGGCCAGGCAGCGGCCGTTGATGGCGTAGGGCAGTTCGGCGGGCGTGGCGGCCTGCAAGGCGTCGCACAGGGTCTTGGCGTCGGGCGCGTTCTGTTCGCGCTTGCCGCTGGCCAGCGAGCGCACCGTATCGTCGAAGCCCTCGGGCTCGGCGGCGATCAGGCGGGCCTGCGGCGCCAGCGCGCGCACGGCCAGGCTGCAGCCGGCGATCATGCCGCCGCCGCCGCACGGCGTGGCGAACAGGCCCAGGTTGGCCAGGGCGTCGGCGGGCAGGTCCAGCAGCGCTTCCACGGCCAGCGTGCCTTGCGCGGCCAGCACGTCGGGATGGTCGCCGGGCGGCACCAGCGTCGCGCCGGTTTCCGCCAGCAGGCGCATGCCGATCTCTTCGCGGCTTTCCTTGGTGCGGTCGTAGCGCACCACGCGCGCGCCGTAGCGTTCGGCCTTCTCCACCTTGTTCTGCGGCGCGTCGACCGGCATGACGATGGTGGCGGGGATGTCCAGCGTGTGCGCGGCCCAGGCGATGGCCTGGCCGTGGTTGCCCGTGGAATAGGCGACCACGCCGCGCTTGCGGGCGTCGGTGTCCAGGTTCAGCAGCGCGTTGAACGCGCCGCGCGCCTTGAACGAGCCGGTGATCTGCAGGTTCTCCAGCTTCAGCCATACGGGGCCGCCGGCCAGCGCGTCCAGGCGCGGCGAGCGCAAGAGCGGCGTGCGGCGCACATAGGGCGCGATGCGTTGCGCGGCGGCCAGCACGTCGTCGTACGTGGGTACGCGCAGGCGGCCCAGCAGTTCGTGGTCGATGGCGTCGGGCAGGGCGGTCAGGGTCGGATTCATGGCGTTCATCGGCAAGGGATCAGCGGGACGGCGTCCAGACGGCGGGCGGCACGCTGCCGGTCTGCTCGACGATGCGGCCGTAGGCTTCGGGACGGCGGTGCTTCTCGAAGTTGAAGACGGTGGTGCGGCCCAGTTCGCACAGGTCCAGGTTGCAGTCGGCGACGATCAGTTCGTCGTCCCAGGTGGCCGCCAGCGCGATGATCTCGCCCTGCGGGTTCACGATGATCGAGTGGCCGAACAGCTCGTGTCCGTCTTCTTTGCCGGCCTTGGCCACGGCCACGCCGAAGCAGGCGTTCTGGTAGCAGCCGGACTGGATCGCCAGTTGCGAATGCAGCACGCGCAGGTGATGCGCCTCGAAGCCCTTGTTGTCCTGGTTCATGGCGGGCGTGTTGTAGCCCAGCATGACCAGTTCGACCTGCTGCAGGCCCAGCACGCGCCAGGCTTCCGGCCAGCGGCGGTCGTTGCAGATCAGCATGCCCATGTTGACGGGCTGGCTGGCCGCGCCGACCGGCGCCTGCACTACCGGGAAACCCAGGTCGCCCACTTCGAAATAGCGCTTTTCCAGATGCTGCACCGCGCGGTGCGAGGCGTATTCGGCGTGGCCGGGCAGGTGCACCTTGCGGTACTTCAGCACGATCTCGCCCGACGGGGCGATGATCACCGAGGTGTTGAAGCGGCGCTTCTTCACCACGCCCTGCGCATCGGTCTCGTTGATCAGTTCGGCATAGCCCAGGTAGACCGTCAGGCCGTATTTGCGGATGGCGTCGAACAGCGGCTGCGTGGCGGGGCTGGGCAGGCTGGTCTCGTACCAGTGATCGGCCTCGTTCAGATCCTCGTGGTACCAGCGCGGGAAGAACGTGGTCAGCGCCAGTTCGGGGAACACCACGACCTCGGCGCCGCGCTGGTGGGCGCGCTCCAGCAGGCGAAGCATGCGGGGGACGACGACGTCGCGGCCCTCGGCCTTCTGGATCGGGCCAAGCTGCGCGGCGGCAACGGTGATGGTGCGGGACATGACGGCATCCTGTCAGAGGGGGATTCGATGGCTGAAGGATGCGGCGCGGGCGAGGGGAAGTAAATCGTTCCGGGCGGAATTCGGCCGTGTTTTTTCGCCTTGCGAATGTTTTTCAAGTTTTTGATTTAAATGGATATTTGTTGTTGTTGGCGGGTGGGTGCACTGTTTTGGAGCGTGCATTTAGTTATAGGCGCTATGCAAAACAGCATGGCCGGCACTATCCTTTTCGCCACACTGTCCGGCCATCATCCGGACCCCGCGCGATCCCGCCGCGTCTCCATCCGCTCCTATCGCGTTCTTCACATGGCCAGCATTTCCCCGCCCGGCGTCGGCCGGCTCAGCCTGCGGCAGATCGAAGTCTTCCACGCCATCATGGTCACCGGCTCGCTCAGCGAAGCCGGCCGCATGCTGTTCGTCACCCAGCCGGCCATCAGCCGCGTGCTGGCCTCGGCCGAGAACCGCCTGCGCTTCGCGCTGTTCGAGCGCGTCAAGGGCCGGCTGCATCCCACGCCCGAGGCGCGCCGCCTGTTCGCCGAGGCCGAATGCATCTTCGACGGCGTGCATCGCCTGAACGCGCTGGCCGCCAACCTGTCGACCGGGTCCGAGGGCATACTCAGCATCGTCTCCAGCCCCAGCTTCAGCGAATGGCTGATTCCGCTGGTCATCCAGCGTTTCCGCGAGCGCCATCCGGGCACGCAGATCCGCTACCGCCCGCTGGCCTTCGACATGCTGCTGCCGCACGTGCTGCTGGGCCATGCCGATTTCGGCATCGCCTCGATGGCGCCGCCCGCGCATGCCCACGTCGTGTCGGAAGAGATCGGCCACGGCTGGCTGGCCTGCGCCATTCCGCGCGGCCATCCGCTGGCCAGCCTGACCCGCATCCGCGCGGAAGACCTGCGCGGACACCTGCTGATCGGCTACGAGCCCGATACCCCGTTCGGCCGCCTCGCCAGCCGTTTCCTGGATTCGGGCGAGGTGCCGGTCAAGCCCGACATCGAGGTGCGCGCCACGCCCGAAGCCGTGGCGCTGGTGCGGCAGGGCGTGGGCGTGGCGCTGATCGAGTCGTTCGGCTATCACCCCGAGTCGCGCCAGCACTTCGTGCTGCGCCCCATCGAACCCCTGCTGCCGCACAAGATCCAGTTGATCCATGCCGCCAACAGCCCGCTGTCGGCGCCGGCGCGGCGCTTCGTCTCGGCCTTGCGGCACGTGCTCAAGCGCTGGCCCAAGGCGTTCACGGGGGAGCTGGGCGAACCGGCCGGCGATGCCTGAAGGCGTCCCCGAAACCCGGCCGCCCCGGTAAAATCGCGCCTTGCGTGTTTCCTGTTTCCTGGAAGTTCTGCCATGCCGCGTCCCATTTCCGCCTCGGTTTCCGTTTCCGCGCTGCGTCATAACCTGGAGGTCGTGCGCCGCCTGCTCGACCAGGACGCCGAGGGCGCGGGCGCCCCGCCCGCGTCGATCTGGGCCGTCATCAAGGCCAACGCCTATGGCCACGGCATCGAGCGCGCGGTGGCGGGGTTCTCGGCGGCGCAGGGCCTGGCCATGCTGGACCTGGACGAGGCGGTGCGCTGCCGCGAAGCCGGCTGGGGTGGCCCCATCCTGCTGCTGGAAGGCTTCTTCCAACCCGCCGACCTGGAAATCGTCGATCGCTATCACCTGACCAGCACGGTGCACACGCACGAACAGCTCGACATGCTGGCCACCGCCCGGCTGTCGCGCCGTGT
This sequence comes from Bordetella ansorpii, assembly GCF_900078315.1. Taxonomy (GTDB): domain Bacteria; phylum Pseudomonadota; class Gammaproteobacteria; order Burkholderiales; family Burkholderiaceae_B; genus Bordetella; species Bordetella ansorpii. The sequence continues at coordinate 668,585 of NZ_FKBS01000029.1, read as the reverse complement.
CGACGTCATGGTCAAGCTCAACAGCGGCATGAACCGTCTGGGTTTCGCGCCGCACGATTACGCGCAGGCCCATGCGCGCGCCGTGCAACTGCATGCCAAAGGCGTGCTGGGTTCGGTGGGCCGCATGACCCACTTCGCCTGCGCCGATGGTCCCGAGGGCGTGGCGGGCCAGCTCGATGTCTTCGGCCAGGCCACCCGCGGCCTGGCCAACGGACCGGTCAGCGTCTGCAACTCGGCCGCCACGCTGCGCTACCCGGAGATCGCGCGGGGCGATGCCAGCACGCAGCACTGGGTGCGGCCAGGCATCTGCCTGTACGGCGCCTCGCCGTTCGACGACGCGTCCGCCGCCTCGTACGGTCTGCGGCCCGCCATGTCGCTGCGTTCAGAAGTCATCGGCGTGCAGAGCGTGCCGGCTGGCCAGGCCATCGGCTACGGCGCCACCTACCGCACCGAGCAGGCCATGCGCGTGGGCGTGGTGGCCTGCGGCTATGCCGATGGCTATCCGCGCCATGCGGGCACCGGTACGCCCATCACCGTGGCCGGCGTGCCGACGCGCCTCTTGGGCCGCGTCTCGATGGACATGCTGATGGTCGACCTGGGACCGGCCCCGTCTGCCGGCGTGGGATCGCCGGTGGCGTTGTGGGGCGAGGGCGGCCCGTCGGTCGACGACGTAGCCCGCGCGGCCGGCACCATCGGCTACGAATTGCTGTGCGCCGTGGCGCCGCGCGTGCCGCAGACCACGCGGCCCTGACCGATCCGCCTGGGCTGACAGGCCGCCGAACGTCGAGGCCGCAAGGGTCTTATTGACGCGGATTCGATGCGCGACGGGTTACTGTCCCGCGTGGTTGGTGCGCGGGATTGTCACGCAAAGAGCATGACATCCGCCCCGGGCTTGGTGTCTACTGGGCAGATGGCGTGGCGCCGCGCTGGCGCGCGCCGAGGCCGTGAATAATGATCAACGTTAAAGGGTTGCATCCATGAAGGACAAATGCGTGCTGGTGACGGGAGCCACCAAGGGTATAGGCTGGGCACTGTCGCAGCGCCTGACCGACCTGGGCTGCCACGTGGTGGGCATCGCGCGCAATACCGCCGATGTGGATTTTCCGGGCTATCTGTACGCCTGCGACCTGACTGATGCGGGCCGCACGGAAGAAGTGCTGCGCGAGATCCGCGACAAATTCCCGGTTGATGCGGTGGTGAACAACGTGGGCGTGGTGTCGCCGCAGCCGCTGGGCGAGATCGATCTGGCGACGTTGTATCGCGTGCTGGACCTGAATGTGCGTGTGGCCGTGCAGGTCACGCAGGCGTTTGTCGAGTCGATGAAGGTGCGTCGTACGGGGCGTATCGTCAACATCACCAGCCGGGCTATTCATGGTTCGCTGGATCGCACCAGTTATTCGGCCGCGAAGAATGCGTTGGTGGGCTGTACGCGGACTTGGGCGTTGGAATTGGCTGAGTATGGGGTGACGGTCAATGCGGTGGCGCCGGGGCCGATCGAGACGGAATTGTTCCGCGAGAATCATCCGGCGGGTAGTGATGCTGAGAAGCGTACGCTGAGCTCGATTCCCATGAAGCGGCTGGGCACGCCGGCGGAAGTGGCGGCGGCGGTGGCGTTCCTGTTGTCCGACGAAGCCGGCTTCATCACCGGCCAGGTGCTGGGTGTGGATGGCGGCGGGTCGCTGGGCGGGCGGTAAGCCGGAGCTTTCCGGGGCGGCAGCCCCTTTTGATGGTTGATGCGAGGGCGTGTCAGGCCGATGCCTGATGCGCCTTTGTTATTTGCGTCATTGCAGCCGTTGACTGCGTATGACCCCGCGTATGACCCCGCGTATGGCCTGATGCGAACCGCCGCTTACGAATAGCCGGTTCGCCCGTGATCCGGGATACGTTACGGGCTGCCGTCTCCTGAATCGGTTATCCTCTGGTCCGCCGGTTTGCGGCATCACTCCTATGCCCTCGCGGCCCTTCTCTGCATGATCCGGTTTCAGCAAGTCTCGCTGGCAAGAGGCGTCAAGCCCTTGCTGGAAAAAGTCGACCTCATCCTCAACCCCGGCGACAAGATCGGCTTGATCGGCGCCAATGGCGCGGGCAAGTCCAGCCTGTTCGCCCTGCTGCGCGGCGAACTGCACGCCGACCAGGGGGATCTGAGCTACCCGCCGAACTGGCGCGTGGCCTACGTGGCGCAGGAAACGCCGGCGCTGGATCGCTCGGCCATCGACTACGCGATCGACGGCGATGTGGGACTGCGCCGCCTGGAAGCCCGGCTGGCCGAGGTGGAAGCCGCTGCCGATACGCCTGAAAACGGCCTGTTGATCGGCGAGCTGTACGGCGCCCTGGCGGATGCCGACGCCTATACCGTGCGCTCGCGGGCGGAACAACTGCTGACTGGCCTGGGCTTCTCGATGGCGCAGATGGACCAGCCCCTGACCAGCTTTTCGGGTGGCTGGCGGATGCGGCTGAACCTGGCGCAAGCGCTGATGTGCCCGTCTGAACTGCTGCTGCTGGACGAGCCCACCAACCACTTGGATCTGGATGCCATCCTGTGGCTGGAGGACTGGTTGAAGCGTTATCCCGGCACGTTGCTGGTGATTTCGCATGACCGCGATTTCCTCGACGAGGTGGTCAACGTGGTGGTTCACGTGGATGAGCGCAAACTGAAGCGCTATGCGGGCAATTACTCCGCCTTCGAACGCCAGCGCGCCGCGCAACTGGAACTGGCGGCCGGCGCCATGGAAAAGCAGCTGCGCCAACGCGCGCATCTGCAATCGTTCATCAATCGCTTCAAGGCCCAGGCCTCGAAAGCGCGCCAGGCGCAAAGCCGGATCAAGGCGCTGGCGAAGATGGAAGAGTTGGCCCCGTTGCGCGCCGCGGCAGAGTTTTCCTTCGAATTCCGGGAGCCGGACCGCGCCCCCGATCCGCTGCTGCGCATGGACGCCGTCCAGGCCGGTTACCCGGCCGCGGACGAAGGCGGCGCCGACAAGATCGTCATCAGGGACATCAAGTTTTCGCTGCAGGGCGGCCAGCGTATTGGCCTGCTGGGCGTGAACGGAGCGGGCAAGTCCACCTTCATCAAGACCATCGCCGGGGAATTGCAGGCCCTGGGCGGCGAGGCAGTTTTCGGCAAGGGCCTGTCGATCGGGTATTTCGCCCAGCATCAGGTCGAGATGCTGCGCCACGATGAATCGCCCTTGTGGCACATGGTCAAGCTGGCCCCCGGCACGCGCGAACAGGAACTGCGTAATTTCCTGGGCGGTTTCAACTTCGCGGGGGCGATGGCAACCAGCAGCATCGCGCCTTTCTCAGGCGGCGAGAAAGCCCGCCTGGCCTTGGCGCTCATCGTCTGGCAACGGCCCAATCTGCTGTTGCTGGACGAACCGACCAATCACCTGGACCTGGAAACCCGCGAAGCGCTCACCATGGCCCTGGCGCAGTTCGAGGGCACCCTGGTGCTGGTGTCGCACGATCGCCACTTGCTGCGTGCCACCACCGACCAGTTCGTCATCGTGGCCGACGGCAAGGTCGAACCCTTCGACGGTGACCTCAACGACTACCGCGACTGGCTATTCAAGACCAAGCTGAACGCCAAGGCCAACGCGGCCCTGCAATAAAGCGCGTCGCCTGCGGCAATTCGTTGGTGACACACCAACTGGCCGGCTAGCCCTGTACGTGGCTGCCTCGCCGCCGAGAAGCTTCAGCGAGGCGCACCGTCGTTTGGCAGCAGGCCACGCAGATCCCGCGGAATCTCATATTCCGGCCATGCCTGTCGCAGCGCTTGCAGCGCCTGCACGGCTTCCTCGTGCTTGCCTGCCTTCAGCATGGCGCGCACGCGTTCGACCTGCTGCTCGGCGGTGGCTGCCACTTTGCGTGGGGCCAGCGACCGTGTCGTCTTGCGTTCGTCCTGGACGGCTTCGGCGCGCTGGGCATTTTCCGCCTGAGCTTTCTGCATGGCCCGCGCACGGGCGTCATCCGGCGCCTGCATGGCGCCCGCCGCGCTCGAACCGCGCATCGTAGCGGCGTCTGCCTGGGATGCGGCGGATTCCGCTTGCCGGGCGGGCGCGGGGCGAGACGGCGCTGCGGGTCGGGTCGGTTCGGCCGGCACCGCCGGCGCGTCGGGCCGAACCGACTCGGCGGCTTGGGCCGGTGCCGCCTGCCGAGGCGGCGCATAGCTTCCATACGGCGCGGGCGCCAGCGAAGGCGGCGTCAATGGCCGGAACGAGGGCGCCACGGCATCGGGCGTGATGCCCGCACCGGGCTTGGGATCGGGCCTGGGAACGGTTTCTGGTGCGGGCGGCGGCGGTGGCGCCTCACTGCGCCGCATCCGCAATTCAGCCTGCCCCTGAGGTTGCCCGCCACGCTGCAACGCCGCAGGCGGCGCCGGCGCGGGCGCAGGCACCATCTCCTGCAATTGCGGCGGCTGTGCCAGCTCGGCGTTGATTCCCGGCGCGGCAGCCTGCCCGGCCTGGTCCGCCTGCTGCGGCAGATCCGTCATCAAAATCAGCCCACTGGCCAACAACACCGATGCCGCAATCGCCCACCCCGGATGAATCCGGCGCGTCTTGTTCCGCACCCGCTGATCACCCTGCGCCGCCGCATGCGCCTGCGAACGAATACGCGCATCCAGCGCCGCAGGCGGCTCAGCCGCGGGCAGCTTGCCATACAGCGCCCGCAGGTCGCTGTCATCGTCCAGAAAATCGTCATCCGGGGGCAGTGGCGCATTCATGATTCGCTCCTGGCGTTGGCGCCCAGCGCATCGCGGATGCGGCCGACGGCGTAGCGCAGCCGTGACTTCACCGTTTCGCGCGGCGCGCCGGTGATCTGTGCGATGTCTTCCACGCTGAGGTCATGCTCCCATTTCAGCAGCAGCGCCTGGCGCTGCTCGTCGGGCAGTTGTTCGATGGCCAACTGCAGGCCGCGCCGGGCCTGGAATTGCGACACCTGCTGCTCGGGCTGTTCGTGCTCGGGCGCGGGCAGGGCCGCCAGCACCTCGTCGGCATCGTCGACCGTGGCGCGGGATGGCTGGCGGCGATAGAAGTCCACCACCAGATTGTGCGCGATCTGCAGCAGCCAGGTCGAGAAGCGGGCCTCGGGGCGGTAGCGGGCGCGCGCATCGATGACGCGGCTCCAGGTTTCCTGGAACAGATCATCCGCCACCTGGGCATTGCGCGTGCCGCGCAGCAGATAACGATACAGACCGGCGCGATGCCGTGCATACAACGTGTCGAACGCCGCCGTGTCGCCTCGGGCGCCGTAGGCGAGCATCAGCGATTCGTCGTCGGCGTGCGTCGTGTCCATGGCCGGGCAGTGTATCTCCGGATGGAAACCGGCGCATGGCGCCAGGGGCGGACAGGCGGCGGACGACAGGGACTGGACGGCGAACGACATGACGAATCCGATTTTCTTGCGCGGAGCCGTCCAGGGGCGCGAACTCCCGGACGGCTTTCCCGCGCAACCGATCAACGCACGGCCGGGGTGCCCAGCGTGCCGGCCAGTTCGACCAGGTTGGCGAACTCGGCCTGCAGGCCATACGGATCGTTGCCGCGCGCACCGCGGGCCAACGTGGCGATCTGGGCCGGCGTGTAGCCATCCAGATACTTGCCGCCGCGCAGCCACTGGGCAAAGGCCGCCGCCGACGCCGCGCGCTGCAGGCGCACGCTGGGCGCGGCGCTGGCATCGGCCGACACGGCCTGCTCGACCTGCTTGCTCTGGTCCTGGCCCGGCAGCTTGTAGCGCAGGCGCAGATACGCTACTTCCGAGGCGCCGCGCGGCTTCGCGCCGCTGCCCAGCGCCGGCATCTCGCGCCCCTGCGCCGCGCCGTAGCGCAGCGGCTCCACGCGCGATGCCTCCGCGCCCACCGGCGTGATCTCGTAGAGCGCCGTCACGCTGGCGCCCGCGCCGATCTCGCCGGCATCCACGCTGTCGTTGTTGAAGTCCTCGCGCGCCAGGGCGCGCTTCTCGTAGCCGATCAGGCGGTAGTCGGCCACGGCGGCGGGGTTGAATTCCACCTGCACCTTCACGTCGCCCGCGATGGTCAGCAGCGTCGCGCTCAGTTCGCGCGACAGCACCTTGCGCGCCTCGGTCAGGTTGTCCAGATAGTGATAGCTGCCATTGCCGGCGTCGGCCAACTGCATGGCCAGCGCGTCGTTGTAGTTGCCGCTGCCCACGCCCAGCGTGGTCAGCGCGATGCCGCGCTTGCGCTGCGCGCCGATCTTGTCCTTCAGCGCCTGCAGGTCCACCGTGCCCACGTTGAAATCGCCGTCGCTGGCCAGCAGGATGCGGTTCACGCCGTTCTTCACGAAGCCCTGCGCGGCCTGCGCATAGGCCAGGTCCAGGCCCGCCGCGCCGTTGGTCGAGCCGGCGGCGCGCAGCCCGTCGATGGCGGCCAGGATGCTGGCCTTGTCGCGCGCCGGGGTCGAGGGCAGGGCCACGCCCGCAGACCCTGCATACGTCACGATCGCCACGCGGTCCTCGGGACGCAGATTGTTCACCAACTGGCGCAACGCGGCCTTCAGCAGCGGCAGCTTGTTCTTGTCCGCCATCGAGCCCGAGGTGTCGATCAGCAGCACCAGGTTCGAGGCGGGAATGGCCTCGGGCGCCACTTTGTAGCCCTGGATGCCCACCATCAGCAACTGGCGCTTCGGGTTCCACGGCGCGGGCGCCAGTTCGGTGGTGACGGCGAATGGCTGCTCGCGCTTCTCGGGCACGGCGTAGTCATAGTCGAAGTAGTTGATGAAGGCCTCGCTGCGCACGGCATCCTGCGGCGGCAGGCGGCCTTCGTTCAAGAGGCGCCGCACGTTGGAGTACGAGCCGGTGTCCACGTCCACGCCGAAGGTCGACACGGGCTGCTCGGCGGCCAGGTGAACGGGATTGTCCGTGTAGGCGCTGTAGCGTTCGTTGTCCGGTTCGGCGGGCAGCATGTCGGGGACTGCGATGCCGCCGGCGGGGGCGTAGGCCGAGACCGCACTGTCCATCTTCATGCGTTGCGCGGCGCTGGCGGGCATGGGGCTGGGCGGCGGGGGCGCGACGGGTTCGACCAGCGGCTGCCTCGACGCGGCGGGCGAGGCCTGCCGCTCGCGCTGTTCGGGCTGCGCGCCAGCAGAGGGCGTCTGCGCAGCGCCGTGGGACGAGGCTTGCGCGGCGGGCCGCGGCGCCGAGCCCGAAGACGCGCCGCCAGAGGGCAGGCCGGACTGGTTGCAGGCGGCCAGCAGCGCGGCCATCAACGTGGTGCAGACGAAGCGTACGGAGCGGGACGAGACGGTCATGGCGGTTTCCTTTTTGGTTGGGCCGTATTCCCTTGAACGCGCGGCGGGACAAAAAGGGGTTAAGCGAAGGTGCAAGCAAACGTATCGGGCCGCCGCGGCGCGGGCAGCCGATCCCGGTAAACTGCCGCCATGGCCAAGTCACGAACCGTCTACATCTGCGCCGAATGCGGCGGCGTCTCCCCCAAATGGCTGGGACGCTGTCCTCACTGCGAAGCCTGGAACACCCTGGAAGAAACCGTCGAGAAGCCGGCCTCCGCCGCCGCGGCCTCGCACCGCTATGCGCCCTTGGCCAATTCCGCGCCGGTGCGCAGCCTGTCCGACATCGAGGCGCGCGAAACCCCGCGCCAGCCCACCGGCCTGGATGAATTCGACCGTGTGCTGGGCGGCGGCCTGGTGCCCGGGGCCGTGGTGCTCATCGGCGGCGACCCCGGCATCGGCAAGTCCACGCTGCTGCTGCAGGCCCTGGCCTCGCTGTCGGCCAGCGTGCGCGTGCTGTACGTCACCGGCGAAGAGTCCGCCGAACAGGTGGCGCTGCGCGCGCGCCGGCTCGAACTGGCCACCGGCCAGGTCGACCTGCTGGCCGAGATCCGGCTCGAGGCCATCCAGGCCGCCGTGGCCGAGCAGAAGCCTTCCGTCGCCGTCATCGACTCCATCCAGACGCTGTACAGCGGCGAACTGACCGCCGCGCCCGGCTCGGTCTCGCAGGTGCGCGAGTGCGCCGCGCAGCTCACGCGCCTGGCCAAGCAGACCGGCATCACCATCGTGATGATCGGCCACGTCACCAAGGACGGCGCGCTGGCCGGCCCGCGCGTGCTCGAGCACATCGTCGACACCGTGCTGTATTTCGAAGGCGACACGCATTCGTCGTTCCGCCTGGTGCGCGCCTTCAAGAACCGCTTCGGCGCCGTCAACGAACTGGGCGTGTTCGCCATGACCGACCGTGGCCTGCGCGGCGTGGCCAATCCCTCGGCCCTGTTCCTGTCGCAGCATGCGCAGCAGGTGGCGGGCTCGTGCGTCATGGCCACGCAAGAGGGCACGCGGCCGCTGCTGGTCGAGATCCAGGCGCTGGTCGACAGCTCGCATGCGCCCAATCCGCGCCGCCTCACCGTCGGCCTGGAAGGCAACCGGCTGGCCATGCTGCTGGCGGTGCTGCACCGGCATGCGGGCGTCTCCACCTTCGACCAGGACGTCTTCGTCAACGCGGTGGGCGGCGTGCGCATCACCGAGCCCGCGGCCGACCTGCCGGTGCTGCTGTCCATCATGTCGTCGCTGCGCGACCGGCCCTTGCCGCGCGGCCTGGTCGCCTTCGGCGAAGTGGGCCTGGCCGGCGAGATCCGGCCCGCGCCGCGCGGCCAGGAGCGGCTGCGCGAAGCCGCCAAGCTGGGCTTCGGCATCGCGCTGATCCCCAAGGCCAATGCGCCGCGCCAACCGATCGAAAGCCTTGAGATCTGGGCCGTCGACCGCCTCGAAGACGCCCTGGAAAAACTGCGATGAGCCTTGCCGTCGTCACCGCCTGCCTGGCCGGCGGCGCTTCCATCGGTTTCCTGGGCGGCGTGCTGGGCATCGGCGGCGGGCTGATCGCCATTCCGGCATTGGCCCTGCTGCTGGGCATGTCCCAGCAGGAAGCCCAGGGCACCGCGCTCATCATGGTGCTGCCCACCATCATGGTGGCGGTGCGCAAGTATCACCAGCAGGCGCGCTTCGACCTGCGCGTGGCCGCGGCGGGCGCCGCCGGGGCCGTGGCCTTCACCTGGGTCGGCGCGCGGCTGGCGCTGGGCATCCCTTCCAGCACGCTGCGGCAGAGCTTCGCGGCATTCCTGTTCTGCGTGGGCCTGTTCTATCTGTACCAGACGTGGCGTAAAGGCCGTCCCGCGCCGGCACGGGCCACGCCGCGGCCGGCGGCGCCCGAGTTCACGCCCGCGCGCGCGGCGGCGCTGGGCGTGGTCGCGGGCACATTGGGCGGTTTCTTCGGCGTGGGCGGGGCCATCCTGGCCGTGCCCATCATCACCACGGTATTCCGCCTGCCGCAGACCACCGCGCAGGCTTTGGCGCTGTCCATGGTCATCCCCGGATCCACCATCGCGCTGGTCACCTATGCCTGGGCCGGGCAGGCCGACTGGACGGTCGGCGTTCCGCTGGCGCTGGGCAGCCTGGCGCTGGTGCCGGTCGGCGTGCGGCTGGCCTATCGCCTGCCCGAACGCAGCCTGCGCGCGGCCTTCGCCATCATGCTGTTCGCCACGGTGGCGCTGCTGATCTACGAATCGTAAGTCCGCGCCACCGGCATCCGGAAAAGTCAGCGCGCTGACAGCGTCGCAACCATCCGTAAAAGTGCGGAGATTTCAGGATTTTTACGCGGCGCGCGCACTCCAACGTCATGCACACGCACCAAGGCACTTCCGCCTGCCGTGTGATTGGAGAAGGAGTTCCCACCATGACGACTCAATCGCGTATTGCCGCGTTCCTGTCCACCTCGGCGCTTTGCCTGGGCCTGGCGGCCGCGCCCTCGGCCTTCGCCGCGCCTTCGAGTGCCGACGGCGCGAGCCACGCACAGGCCAAGTCGGCCAAGCACAAGGCGCATGCCCACAAGGCCAGCGCCAAGAAGGCCACCCCGGCCGCCACCCCTGCCAAGTAACCCCCTGAACCGAACACGGCAGGCCGGCCTTCCGTCCTGCAAGACCTTCGCCGGTAGCTGTTGTATGCGGAGGGCCGGCATGCCGTGTGCCGTGCGCTGTCCCTTGGATATGCCCGCATGACCCGTGTCCAGCGGACAGCGCACGGGATACTCTCGATTGCCGCATCGCCCGATCGATGGCGACACTTCCCGAGCGGGGATCAGCGCAACGCGGTCGCCGCTGGCATCGTCCGGCGCAGCGTGCGCCAGTACCAGGCGTGCAGCAGCAGCGCCGACAATCCCAATCCCACCATCGCCATCAGCCACATCGTGCCCGCGCCTTGCGGCGAGTCCGGCATGATCGCCAGGCGCAGCCCGTCCAGCCCGCCGCGGCCCGGACCGAAGCCCAGCCACCATCCCCCCAGCAGGCCCACGATGCCCAGGGCCAGCACCTGCAGCAGCAGCGGCACCACCGCCACCTTGTAGGCGCGCAGCAGGTACGAGTTGATGCATTGCATCGAGTCGCACAGGTGGAACAGCGGAATCATGGCCAGCAGGCTGCCGGCCACCGCGGCGACCTGCGCATCGCTGGTGTAGGCGGCCAGGATGGGCTGGCGGCCGACCAGCAGCACGGCGGAGGTCAGCAGCGCGCCGATCAGGCCCAGGGCCAGTCCGGCCAGGCCCGTGCGCCGCGCTTGCACCGGATGGCCCGCGCCGATGTTCTGCGCGGCCAGCGCGCCCGTGGCCACGCCCAGCGCCATCGGCATCATGTAGCACAGCGCGGCCAGGTTCGACATGATCTGGTGGCCGCCCAGCACGTGCGTGCCTTCGCGCGCCACCAGCAGGGCCATGAACGTGAAGGCCGAGACTTCGACCAGGTACGAGCCGCCCATGGGCAGGCCCAGGCGCAGCAGTTCCTTCTGCTGCAACCAGCGCGGCCGGCCCAGCCGCAGATGGAAGCGGCGGTAATAGACGTCGTGCCGGATCACCCACAGGCCGATCATCAGGCTGGTCCAGTAGGTGATGGCGGTGGCGATGCCGGCGCCGGTGGCGCCCAGCGCGGGCAGGCCCAGCTTGCCGTAGATCAGCAGCCAGTTGCACAGCGCCTTCAGCCCGATGCCGCCCAGGTTGATGGACATGACGATCTTGGGCCGCGACACGGCCGCGCCCAGGGCATAGATGGTGCGGAACATCAGCGAAGCGGGCAGGGCCACCACCAGCGCGCGCAGGTAGGCGGCCATGCGGTTGCGCACGTCCTCATCCACCGGGCCCGACAGCGACAGCCACATGTCCGGAAACAGCATCAGCACTGCGCCCAGCACCGACAGGCCCAGCGCCAGCCAGATGCCCTGGCCCCATGCCCGGCCCACCTCGTCGTGGCGCCCGGCGCCGAAGTGCTGGGCCTGGATCGGGATCAGCGCGTGCACCACGCCCATCAGGCCGACGAACACGGTGATGTAGACCGACACCGATAGCGACATCGCCGCCAGGTCTTGCGCGCTGGCGTGGCCGGTCATGGCGGTGTCCAGCACGCCGAAGGCGATGCCGGCCCACTGGCTGACCAGCACGGGCCAGGCCTGGCGCACGATGTGGCGCATCGTGCCCCCGAAACTCATGAGGGAACTGCCGGCAGCCATGGGACGTTACCGGTTGGGCGGCACGCGCAGCAGGCGGAAGACTTCGTTGCGGTCGGCGCGGCGGCCACCGCGCCAGAGTTCCTCGACGTCCGGGTCGCTGTAGGCGGCGGTGCCGTCGCGCAGGCTGTTGTTGGTGGTCTGCTGCAGCACCAGCGTGCAACGGCCGTCGTAGGGGAAATTGACGTTGTTGAAGATCAGGAACGACGCGCGCTGGCCGGCGCCCAGGCTCAGGCCGCGCACGCATTCGCCGGGCCGCATGTTGGCTTGCAGCGCTGCCGTCAGTTCGCCCGACACGGTGCGGTAGCTGCGCGCGTAGTCGACGGCCGGCTGCCACAGCAGCACCAGCAGGATCCAGGTGGCGGTCAGGCCGCTGGCCGACAGCACGGTGCCGCGCCACAGGGCCGCCGGACGTTCGCGCAGGCGCCATTTCACCAGCAGCACCCAGGCCCCCGTGATGGCCAGCGACAGCAGCACGGCGATCCAGCCGATGGAGGGCTCGTAGCCGGTGGTCTGGCGGGCGATGTTGTGGGCGATCTTGGGCGGCCAGCCGAAGTGCAGCGCCACCCAGCCCAGCCAGGCGGTGGCCAGCGTCAGCGAAAAACACATCACGGCGAACCAGTCCAGCGTGTTGATCACGCCGCGCCGCAGCGTGGGCAGCGAGAACGCGGCCAGCGTGGCGCAGGGCACCGCCAGCAGCACGTATTCGGAATCGCTGGGTTCCTCGAGGAAGAACAGCAGCAGCAGGGCGCAGATCAGCTGCATCATCGCCAGCCAGATGTGCGGCGAGTACAGCCAGTTGCGCCAGCGCCAGACGGCCAGCAGCGCCAGCGGCCAGGCGGGCCACAGGTACCAGGGCAGGTCGCGCAGCGTGCGCATCGACAGGGCCAGGATCGGCATCGAGAACGAACTGATGTTCCAGGCCTTCCAGTTGCGGATCCAGTATTCGCTGGTGTTGGAGGCAGGAATCCACCATGCCAGGATCAGGGCGGCGGTCAGAGCGATGATGGCGGGCAGCCAGCGCACGCGCAGCCACAGCATGCTGCGTGGGTGGAAGGCCAGCAGCGCGGACAGCATGATCGGGATGGCGCCGACCCATCCGCGCGTCAGGAAACTGCCGGCCAGCGCCAGCACCAGCGTCAGAGACCCGGTGGCGGGCCGGTCGATCATGCGCGCCAGGGAATAGAACGCCATCGCGCCGCAGGCCATGATGGGGGGCACGACCGAGGTTTCGTGGATGCGCTGCAGGATGCCGACCATGGCCAGCAGCAGCAGCAGTGCGGCGTCGGCCAGCATGCGGCCATAGTCGCGCGGTTCGGGCTCGCCGCCGAACGGCAAGGCCAGCGGCTGCGCTTCGGCGCGGCGGCCCAGCAGATAGGTGCCGTACCAGATGCCGGCGGCGGTGATGCCGAACCACATCACGTTGGGCAGGCGTCCGGCGGTGATGTCGCCGACCAGCGGGCCGAACAGCCAGACCGAAATGGCCCCGACCCAGGTCAGCAGTGGACCTTCCTCGGCGTGCGCCAGATTGCCGACCTGGGGCAGCAGCCACGCCACGCCGCCCTCGCGCAGCGCGGTCAGCATGGTGGCCAGGCCCACCGCATCATCCGTCTTCCAGGGGTCGCGCATGAACAGGCCGGCCACGATATAGGCCAGCGACAGGCTCAGCAGCACCAGGCGGGGCAGCTTGGCTGCGCCCGGAATGGTCAGGCGGGCAGGGGTGGATCGCGAAATGGGAGGCACGGAGCTAAATGTAATCGACGCGAGCGGGTGTGTTGATGAAAAAAGAGGACGGACCGGGATGGCGCGGAGAAAAAAAAGCAGCCCGCCTGGGCTGCTTTTCTTGCCGGTTCGCCGCAGTGGCGCGCGGGGCGCGCCGATTGGGCGGAAATCCGGGGCCGGATGTCCGGATCAGGAAGCCGACTTGACGGTGCCAGCGGTGCGGGCGAAACGGGCGCGGAACTTCTCGACGCGGCCGGTTTCGACGATGCGGGTCTGGGCGCCCGTGTAGAAGGGGTGCGATTCGGACGTCACGTCGCACTTGAACAGCGGGTACGTCTTGCCGTCCATTTCGATGGTTTCGCGCGTGGTCACGGTCGAGCGGATGATGAACTTGCTGCCCGTTTGCAGGTCAGCGAACACCACGTCGCGGTAATTGGGGTGAATGTCGGCTTTCATGATGAAAATCCTTGGGGGTTGGTGGGTCGCCAGCCGACCCTGCCAGCGCGGTGCAAAGTGCGCATCCAATTGCGGCAGGCCAGCCACGTATCCAAAAAAGGTAACTCGGCATTCTAACAATGCCTGTGGCCAGCCTGCAAGCCCGTTACAGCTCGGTACGCAGCCGCCAGATCTCGGGGAACAGCACCACCTCGATCATCTTGCGCAGGTAATCCACGCCGGACGTGCCGCCGGTGCCCCGCTTGAAGCCGATCACCCGCTCCACCGTGGTGACGTGGCGGAAACGCCACAGCCGGAAGGCATCCTCCAGGTCCGTCAGCTTTTCCCCCAGCTGATACAGATCCCAATGGGTGTCGGGCGCGCGGTAGACCGCCAGCCAGGCCTCCTGCACCGCGGCGTCGGCTTCATAGGGGCGGGTCCAGTCGCGCTGCAGATGCGTGGCCGGCACCGGCAGGCCGCGGCGCGCCAGCAGGCGCAGCGCCTCGTCGTATAGCGAGGGCGCCTCGTAGGCCGCCTGCACCTGCGCCAGCAGGTCGGGCCGGTGCGCGTGCGGCTTGAGCATGGCCGCGTTCTTGTTGCCCAGCAGGAACTCGATCTGGCGGTACTGATAGCTCTGGAAGCCGCTGGAGCGCGCCAGGTAGGGCCGCAGCGCCGAGTACTCGGGCGGCGTCATCGTGGCCAGCACGTCCCAGGCATGTACCAACTGCTCCAGGATCTTGCTGACGCGCGCCAGCATCTTGAAGGCCGGTTGCAACTGGTCGGCGCGCACGGCGTCGATGGCCGCGCGCAGCTCGTGCAGCATCAGCTTCATCCACAGTTCGCTGGTCTGGTGCTGCACGATGAACAGCATCTCGTTGTGCTCGGGCGACAACGGATGCTGCGCGTCCAGCAGCTTGTCCAGGTGCAGGTAGTCGCCGTAGGTCATGTCGCCGGCGTAATCCAGCTTGGGGCTTTCGTGGCGCACCACGTCTTCGGAAGTCGGTCGGGTCATGGCGGCCTCCTCAGGTCACGGCGGCCTGGCGCTGGAAGCGCGCTTCGCGCCACAGCCCCTCGGCCAGCACCTGTTGCAGGCGCTCGACGGCTTCCCAGACGTCGGCGTAGCGCGTGTACAGCGGCGTGAAGCCGAAGCGCAGTACGTCGGGCGCGCGGAAGTCGCCGATCATGCCGCGTTCGATCAGCGCCTGCACGATGGCATAGGCGCCTTCCTCGCGGGCGAAGCAGACCTGGCTGCCGCGCAGCGCGGGGTCGCGCGGGCTGACCAGCGTGAGGCCGTGGCCGGCACAGCGTTCCTCGACCAATTCGATGAACAGGCCGGTCAGCGCGATCGATTTCTCGCGCAGCGCCTGCATGCCGCCCAGCGGTTCGGCCGCCAGCACGCTGTCGATGCCGCATTCCAGCGCCGTCATCGACAGCAGCGCGGGCGTGCCGCACAGGTAGCGGCCGATGCCCGGCGCGGGCTGGTAATCCGGCGTGAACTGGAAGGGCGCGGCGTGGCCCATCCAGCCCGACAGCGGCTGGCGCATGCGGTCGGCATGGCGCGCGTTCGCCCACACGAATGCCGGCGCGCCCGGGCCGCCGTTCAGATACTTGTAGCCGCAGCCCACCGCGAAGTCGGCTCCCGCGCCGTTCAGGTCCACCGGCACCGCGCCCGCCGAGTGCGCCAGGTCCCAGACGGCCAGCGCGCCGGCGTCGTGCGCCGCGCGCGTGAGGGCCGCCATGTCGAGCATGCGGCCGGTGCGGTAGTTCACGTGGGTCAGCATCAACACCGCCACGCGCTCGTCCAGCTGGTCCAGGATCTCGTCGGGTTCCAGCAGCTCCAGTGTCATGCCGTGCTGGCGCGCCAGTCCTTCGGCGATGTACAGGTCGGTGGGGAAGTTGCTGCGTTCGCTGAGAATGCGGGTGCGGCTCGGCCGGGTGCTGCCAAGCGCGTCGGCGGCCACCAGGCCCAGCGCCGCCGACATCACCTTGTACAGGTTCACCGAGGTCGAGTCGGCCACCACCAGTTCGCCGGGCGCGGCGCCCACCAGGCGGGCGATCTTGTCGCCCAGGCGTTGCGGCAGGTCGATCCAGCCGGCGTCGTTCCAACTGCGGATCAGGCCCTGGCCCCATTCCTGGACCACTGCCTGCTGCACGCGCGCCGCCGCGGCGCGCGGCAGCACGCCCAGCGAATTGCCGTCCAGGTAGATCTCGTCGTCGTTCAGTTGAAACTGCTCGCGCAATCCGCGCAGGCGATCGGCCTCGTCCTGCCGTTGGCAGGAAATCTTGTCTTGCATGCTGTCCTCGTCTTTCAGGAAGAACGGGTCAGTCCAGGGCGCGCAACACCGCGCGCACCGGACTGGCGTCGGCCTGGGCCAGCGCCAGCGGCAGGGCGATCAGTTCGTAATCGCCTTCCGGCACGTCATCGAGCAGCAGGTTTTCCAGGACGCGCATGTCGCGCCGCAGGATGACGTGGTGGCTGTCCAGGGTCTTGCTGGACGCGGGGTCGATGCTGGGGGTGTCCAGGCCGATCAGCATGACGCCGCGTTCGGCCAGCCAGTCGATCGTCTGCGGCGCGTAGGCCGAGAAGTCTTCCGTCCACCAGTGCACGGCGGCGTGCAGCGCCGTGCGCACCAGCACGCGCGGCGGCAGGCCGCCGATGGCGTGCTCGAGGTGTTCGGGCAGGATCAGCGGGCCGCAGTCGATGGCGTGGATGACGCGACAGGGCCCCAGGAAGGGTTCGAGCGACAGCGCGCCGATGGCCGGCGCGCCGTTTTCGTAGTGCAGCGGCGCATCGGCGTGGGCGCCGATGTGCGGAGACATCGTGATCTCGCTGACGTTGACCGGGCATTGCGGCGTCAACGTCCATTTCCATTGCTGGCGATACGGCGTGTCGCCGGGAAATACCGGCGAGTCGGCCGAAACCTGCGGCGAAATGTCCCAGAGGCGTTTCATGGAAACCGGGGCGGGCGGATGTCTGTTCGTAGGGATCAGTCCAGGCTGATCGAGGCCCGCCTGCCGATGTCGCCGAAGACCTGCAATTCTTCGGTGACCTGCTTGCGGTAGGCCTCGGGGCCCATCGAGACCGGCTCCAGCGCCATCGCGGCGAAGGCCTTCCGGATCTCGTCATCCTGCATGATACCGGCAACGGCCTGCTCCAGGGTAGCGAGCGCCGGGGCGGGGGTTTTCGCGGGCGCCACCAGGGCGTACCAGCCGACCATCGACACCGAGGGCATGCCGGCCTCGGCGAACGTGGGCGTGCCGGGCAGTTGCGGCGAGCGATGCGCGCCGGTCACGGCGATGGCGCGCACCTTGCCCGCCGCCACGTGCGGCGCGGCCGACGACGCGGTGTCGATACCCATGTCGATCTCGCCGCCGATCAGCGCCGTGACCAGCTGGGCGCTGCCCTTGTACGGCACGGGCGTCAGCGTGGCCCGCGCGGCCTGCGCGAACATCTCGCCGGCCAGGTGCGGAGCCGAGCCCGATCCGAAGGTGCCGTACATCAGTCCGGTCTTGCCCGTGCGCTTGCGCGCGAGCTCGGCCAGTTCGGCGGCGTTGCGCGCCGGCAGCCCGTTCTTGGCCAGCAGCACGACCGGCGCCATGGCCACGATGGCGATCGGCGCGAAGCTGGTCAGCGGATCGTAGGGCAACTGCTTTTTCAGGGCCGGCAGCACGGTGTAGGTGCTGGAGCCCGACAACATCAGCGTATAGCCGTCCGGCGCGGCGTCGGCCACGGCCTGCGCGCCGATGACCGTGGCGGCGCCCGGCCGGTTCTCGACGATGACGGGCTGGCCCAGCCGTGTCGACAGCTTGTTGGCCAGTTGCCGCGCCACGGCATCGGTCGCGCCGCCGGGCGTGAACGGCACGACGATCTTGACGGGATGGTTGGGATACTGCTGCTGGGCCTGCGCGGTCGCGGCCAGCGCACAGATCAGGGCGGCGGCGAGGCCGGCGATGCGTTTCATGGAGGTTCCCCTTGTTCTGGTTTGGGTATCGAATGATTTGTCAGCGGTGGCGTCGCGCGATCGGCGCCGCGCTCTCGCCCAGGTCCCAGTACAGGCCGGCCATGATGGCCAGGCCCTGCCGGGCCACGCTGCCCAGCAGGTGTTCATTGGGCGCATGCTGCGCACAGGCCGGGTACGAATGCGGCACCCAGATCGTCGGCAGGCCCAACTGGTCGGCGAAGATGTCGTTGGGCAGCGAGCCGCCCAGGTTGGGCAGCAGCGCGGGATCCTCGCCCGTGGTCTGGCGCAGCGAGTCCGCGGCCCATTGCACCCAGGCATCGTCGGGCAACAGGCGGGTGGGGCCGGCCTGGGCGCCGATGCGCACGTCGATCATCGGGAATCCATGCCGGTCCAGGTGCTCGCGCACGTGCTGGCGCAGGTTGCGCCAGTCGGTGCCGACCACGCAGCGCAACTGGCACCAGGCGCTGGCTTGCGGCTGGATGGCGTTGACGGGCTTGGCGGGGTCGCCCGTCACCATCGTCAGCACGTCCAGGCTGTTCCAGGCGAAGACTTGTTCGGCGCGGGTCAGCCCCGGCTCGCCCCAGTGTTCGTCGATCTGGGGATCGTCCGCGCCGCCGCCCACGCGCAAGCCCTCCAGCACGCGGCGCACCTGTTCCGGCACGGCGGGCGGACGCAGCGCTTCGATGGTGATGCGTCCGCGGGTGTCGACCAGCGAAGCGATCGCGTGCGTCAGCAGCACGGCGGGATTGGCCAGCAGGCCGCCCCAGTTGCCCGAGTGATAGGCGCGTTCGCGCAGCTTCACCGACAGTTCGAAATTGATGGCGCCGCGCGAGCCCATGAACAGCGTGGGGCAGTCCGCTGCCAATCGCGGTCCGTCGCTGGCCAGGAACAGGTCGGCGGCCAGCGCCTGGCGCTGCGCGTCGCAGAATTCGGCCAGGCCGGGCGAGCCGGCTTCCTCGCCGGTCTCGATCAGCAGCTTGGCGTTGAAGCCCAGCTTGCCTTCACGCACGGCCAGCACCTGCTCCAGCGCGGTCAGGTTGACGGAGTGCTGTCCCTTGTTGTCCGCCGTGCCGCGGCCATACCAGCGGTCGCCCTCGACCCGCAGGCGCCAGGGCTCCAGCCCCTCGCGCCATTTGGCGGCATTGCCGCGCACCACGTCGGCATGGCCGTACATCAACACCGTGGGCAGGCCGGGATGCTCGATGCGCTGCGCGACCAACAGGGGCAGATCGATGCCGGCCGGGTTGGCGTGGATCTGCACCGAGAAACCCAGGCCGCGCAGCAGCGGCGTCAGTTCGTCGCGCAGGTAGGCGTGCTGGGCGTGCGCCTGGCCGGTCTCTTCGCTTTCGGTCTCGAAGGCGACGCGGCGCGTCAGCGTATCCAGGAAATGGCCGTCGTCGTACTGCCGGACGGCGGAGGTGATGGCGAGGGTGCGGGTCACGGAGAGGGGCCGTCTCGGGCGGTCGGGTGGAAAAAACGTACGGTAGTACAGCAATATGGATGCAACAATTAGAACTTTGGCATAGCATCATTGCCTTTAAGACAACGCAAGCCATCAAAAGAGGTAGCCCGTGATTTCCACGGCAATGCGGCATTTCCTGGAAGTCGTGCGAACCGGCTCCATCGCCCAGGCGGCGCAGCAACTGCACGTGGCGCCGTCGGCGGTCAGCCGGCAGATCGCCAAGCTGGAATCGATGGTGGGCTCGCCCCTGTTCGAGCGCTTGCCGCGCGGCATGCGCCTGAGCGACGCGGGGCGGCAACTGTCGGCCTATGCCAGCGCCAGCGCGCTGGAGGCCGAACGCGTGCTCACCTCCATCCGCCAGCGCAGCGTGCTGGGCGACGTGACCGTGCGCATCGCCAGCACCGAGGGGTTCTCGCAGCAGTTCCTGTCCGAGTCCATGGCGCGTTTCAAGCGCCTGCATCCCGAGGTGCGGTTCCACATGCACGTGGGCCATGGCCAGGAGGTGGGACGGCGGGTGGCCGAGGGCGTGTCCCATATCGGCATCCGCTACAGCATCGCCGTCGACCAGCGGCTGCATACGCGCACCCTGTGCGCCGCGCCGGTGTACGCCATCATGTGCCGCAAGCACCCGCTGGCCGGGCGCAAGTCGGTGGATGTGCGCCAACTGGTCGAGTATCCGCTGGCGCTGGGCGACACCGACACCACCGTGCGCCAGTTGTTCGACACCTGCTGCGCCAACGCCGGCCTGCATATCGAGCCGTCTTACGTGTCGAACTATTCGGTGGCTTTCCTGCCGCTGTTGCCGGGCAATTCCATCGTGGCGCTGTCGGGCTACTTGGTGGTGCGCGGGCTGCCGTATGCCCGGCAGCTTGCGGCGGTGCCGTTCTCCAATCCCGAGATGCAGCATCGCACCATCCAGATGCTGACGCTGCAGGGGCATGTCCTGTCGCCGCTGGCGCAGGCCTTCCTCGAGTTCGTCAGCGCCGAGCTGGCCGACGCTGCGGGGCCACCGCGCGAGGGTGGAGCGGCGAAACCCTCGGCGCGTGCCAGCGGGCGGCGCGCGGGGCCGGCGGTGGAGGGCTGAGCCAGGCATGCGGCGCGCATTGCCTGGCCGATGCCGCGCGCCTGCGATACCGATACGCCAGGCCCTCGCAGGCAGGGGCAGGAAGGGGCGCCTCTGGACGGCGGGCGCCTCGGCACGGGCGGTTCCCCGTCTACATCTGCCCCAACTGCGCCATCGACACCACCTGGTCCGCCGCCACGATCAGGTGATCCACCAGCCGCACGTCGACCAGCGCAAGCGCCTGGCGCAGCCTGCGCGTCAGTTCGCGGTCAGCGGCGCTGGGCTGGGCCAGGCCCGAAGGGTGGTTATGCGCCAGGATCAGCGCGGCGGCGTGATGGCGCAGGGCCTCGCGCACCACTTCGCGCGGGTACACCGAGGCCTGCGCCAGCGTGCCGCGCGCCACCTCGCCGACCGCGATCAGGTTCAACTGGTTGTCCAGGTACAGGGCGATGCAGTGCTCGACGGTGCGGTGGCTCAGGGCGGTGCGGCAATACAGCTTCACGTTGTCGGGATGATTCATCGACGGCCGGCCGACCAGGTCTTCCTCGATGGCGCGCCGCGCCAGTTCCAGCACCGCCGCCAGCGCGCAGGCCTTGGCCGCGCCCAGGCCGGGCTCCCGGCACAGTTCGGCGGGCGTTGCTGCGAACAGCCCGCGCAGGCCGCCGAAGCGCCCCATCAGGCGGCGGCCCAGTTCCACGGCGTTCACTCCGGGCGCTCCGGTGCGCAAGGCCACCGCCAACAGCTCGGAATCGTGCAGCGAGGCGGCCCCCTGGCGCAGCAGGCGCTCCCTGGGACGTTCGTGTTCGGGCATGCTCTCGGACAGTTTCATGCGAAGGCTCTAAAATCAATGTTTTACGATTGCCCATACGGTGGCAGATCTTGAACGCCGCATCTTCCGAAGTGAATGTTTTGATCCGTCCGGACTCCTACCTCACCCTCCATTACCGCATCGTCCTGGCCTCGGGCCCGGCCGAGGGCTCGGTGTTCGCAGACACCTTCGACGGCCGGCCCGCCACGCTGCAGATGGGCAGCGGCCAGTGGGCCCCCGGCCTGGAGGCCGCGCTGCTGGGCCACGCCGAAGGCGAAAGCTTCAGCGTCACCCTGGCGCCCGCCGATGCCTATGGCGAGCGCAACCCCGAGCTCATCCAGCGTGTCACGCGCGGCATGCTGGCCGAGCACGCGGGCCCCGATGCCACCTTCGATCCGGGCGACCTGGTCGAATTCGCCGCGCCCAACGGCGGCCGCTACTCCGGCATCCTGAAGGAAATCAACGACGACTGGGCGCTGTTCGACTTCAACCATCCCATGGCGGGCGCCGCCCTGCGGATCGACGTCTCCATCCTGGGAGTCCTCTGACATGCAGTCCGTTGCCGTTACCCGTCCCGACGCCGAGGTCCTGCTGGCCCAACCGCGCGGCTTCTGCGCGGGCGTCGATCGCGCCATCGACATCGTCGAGCGCGCGCTCGAGCTGCATGGCGCGCCCATCTACGTGCGCCACGAGATCGTGCACAACCGCTACGTGGTGGCGGACCTGCGTGCCAAGGGCGCCATCTTCATCGATGAGCTCGAAGACGCCCCATCCGGCGCCATCGTCGTGTTCTCCGCGCATGGCGTACCCAAGGCGGTGCGCGCCGAGGCGGAGGCGCGCGGCCAGCGCGTGTTCGACGCCACCTGCCCCCTGGTCACCAAGGTGCACATCGAGGTCGCGCGCATGCGCGCCGCCGGCCGCGAGATCATCATGATCGGCCACAAGGGCCACCCCGAGGTCGAGGGCACGCTGGGCCAGGCCGAGGGCGGCGGCATGTACCTGGTCGAAACCGTCGAGGACGTCGAGGCCCTGCAGGTGCAGAATCCCGACAACATGGCCTACGTCACCCAGACCACGCTGTCGGTGGACGACGCGGCGGTGGTGGCGGCGGCCCTGAAGGCGCGTTTCCCCACCATCGCCGAGCCCAAGAAAAGCGACATCTGCTACGCCACGCAGAACCGCCAGGACGCGGTCAAGGTCATGGCGCCCGAATGCGACCTGGTGCTGGTGGTGGGCAGCCCCAACAGTTCGAACTCCAACCGCCTGCGCGAAGTGGCGCAGCGGCTGGGCGCCGCGGCCTATCTGGTCGATGGCGCCGAGGCCATCGACGCCGCCTGGCTCGAAGGCCGCCAGCGCATCGGCATCACCGCGGGCGCGTCGGCGCCGGAAGTACTGGTGCAGCAGGTGATCGAGCGCGTGAAGGAACTGGGCGCTGTATCCGTGCGCACCATGCAGGGCCTGGAAGAAAACGTGGCCTTCCCGCTACCCAAGGAACTGTCGCGCAAGACGACGGCCGTCGGCCAGTAAGGGATGGCGTTCCGGGGGGCATCGCGCCCGGAATGGATCGCCCCGCCGCGTCTGGTGCGCGGCGGCGCAGGACATGCAAGCCAATCGCGCCGCCTGCCGCGCGGCGCATCGAGGAGACGACACTTCATGCAGCTGTACAGCTATTTCCGCAGCTCGGCCGCCTACCGCGTCCGCATCGCCCTGAACTTGAAGGGGCTGCCCTACGAGACCGTGCCCGTGCATCTGGTCAAGGGTGGAGGGCAGCAACTGGCGCCGGCCTATCGGCAGGTCAATCCCAACGCGCTGGTGCCGACGCTGGTCGATGGCGACCTGACGCTGGGCCAGTCGCTGGCCATCATCGAGTACCTGGACGAAACGCATCCGCAGCCCGCCCTGTTGCCGGCGGACGCCGCGGGCCGTGCGCGCGTGCGCGCCATCGCGTTGACGCTGGCGTGCGACATCCATCCGTTGAACAACCTGCGCGTGCTGAAGTACCTGAAGCACGACCTGAAGGTGGACGAGGAAGCCAAGAACGGCTGGTATCGCCACTGGATCGACGTGGGCCTGGGCGGGCTCGAGCAGATGCTGGCGGGCTCCCCGCAGACGGGCCGTTTCTGCCATGGCGATACGCCCACCTTGGCGGATCTGTGCCTGGTGCCGCAGATATTCAATGCGCGGCGTTTCGATTGCGATCTGTCGGCGTTTCCCACGCTGGTGCGCATCGACGCGGCCTGCCAGGCGCTGAAGGCGTTCCAGGATGCGGCGCCTGAGCGGCAGCCGGACGCGGAGTAGGGCGTCCGCTTACCACTGGCGTGGATGCCGGCCGGTTCATGCCAGCAGGCAGCCGGCTTCGGCCCGAGGGCGAATGAAAGAGGGGCGGCTTTCCGACGAGCCGCCTTTTTTGCGGCGCTTTTTCGTGGCGTATTGCGCGCGAACGCGGCGCAAAGCAAAAGGGCAGCCCTTGTGGGGGCTGCCCTTTTTTTGGTGCCGGAGATAGGAGTCGAACCTACGACCTTCGCATTACGAATGCGCTGCTCTACCAACTGAGCTACACCGGCAAAAACCGAAATCTTTATCGCTTTCTTCAAGTGGTTATTTAAAACCGTCTTGGCTAGCGAAGACCGCAATCTTACCACAATTTTTTTGTGCGAGTAAAGAAGCGTTGCGATGAAAGTGATGATGGCTTTGCGTAGGCATGCGCCTCGCTCGCCAAGCCGTCGGGTTGTAATTGCCCCAACTTGCGTGATCGTAAAAAACTGTGCATAATCTCGTTTCTCTGGTCCCCGATAGCTCAGTCGGTAGAGCGACGGACTGTTAATCCGCAGGTCACTGGTTCGAATCCAGTTCGGGGAGCCAAGCATTGCAGGGCCACGTTGTTCGCAGCGTGGCCCTTTTGGTTTTCCGGGGCCTGCCGTAAAGGCTTCATCATGGACGAAGTGCTCCGCCGCACGAGCCGCTTCGCGACGCTTCGGATCGGGAAGCCGGCCACGCAGAAAAGCCGCCGTCTCCCGATTCTCGACACGCCAGGCAATGGCGCCAGGCATCCATCGTGGATGCCCCTCCAGGTCTCGCGCGTTGTGCGGGCATGCCGCCGCTGGGGCGCGCCATTCGTCGATCCATGCGCATCAGTTATTTCTTGGGTGTCATAACGGCCGAGCTTTCGCCAGCAGTTCCTGCTACGCTGCGCGAAAGACACATCCCTGGCGGCGATTGCCGCCGGCGTGTGCGGGCTCGGGAGGGCTGGGCGTTCACAGGACGCCGCGCGGACCGCATGGGCGGTCCGTTCGTTTGAGGAGAAGGGCGGCGTCCATGGCTGATCGGCGCATCGCTTTGACGGTACTGACGGGATTCCTGGGCAGCGGCAAGACCACGCTGCTCAATCGGTTGGTGCGCGAGCCGGCTTATGCGGGCGCCGCGGTCATCGTCAATGAATTCGGCGATATCGGGGTCGACCACCATCTGGTGCGCGCCGTCGATGGCCGTATCGTGCTGCTCGAAGGCGGCTGCATCTGCTGCTCCGCCAGCGGCGGCCTGGCCGATACCTTGCGGGATCTCTTCATGCTGGCCTTGCGCCGGCAGATACGGCCGTTTTCCCACGTCCTGGTCGAGACCACCGGTCTGGCCAGCCCCGCGGCCATCATGTTCACCGTGCGCCACGACGCCTTCCTGGCCGAGCGCTTCGTCTACCAGGGATCGATCGCCGTGGCCGACGTGCAGCACGTCGGCGACCAGTTGCGCCGCCAGCCCGAGGCCGCGCAGCAGATTGCCCTGGCCGACGTCGTGGCGCTCAGCAAGGCGGATCTGTGCGCCCCGGGGCAAGTCGAGGTGGCGCGCCATGAGGTCGAGGCGGCCAACCCCGGCGTGCCCATTTGCGTGCTGCGTCGCGATGGTCCGTTGGATGAGCTGCTGCTGCATGTCCGGCCGGTCGAACGGGGCGAGCAGGCAATGCGCATGGGGCGGTGGCTTGGGGCGTTCGGCGCATCCCGGCTCGAGCGGCATCCTGGCCTGTCGCATTTTTCGATGACCTTGTCATCGCCCATCAGTCGAGGCGCCTTCCTGGCCGGCATGCACGATGTGCAGGCCGCCTACGATCAGGGCCTGCTGCGCATGAAGGGCCTGATCTGCTTCGAGGGCGAGGCGCTGCCGTGTGCGGTGCATGGCGTGCATCGCCAGTTGTACCCGCTCGAGATGCTGCCGGAGTGGCCGGGCGACAGTCGGGCTTCCTGCCTGGTCTTCCTGATGCGCGGCCACGAGCGCGATGCGGTGCTGGAAACGGTGCGCAAGGCCTTGCATCAATCCGCGCCCTGAGCGAAGGCGGCCGATCCCGGTTGCCGCCGTGCCGGGTAAGCCTGCTTGCTTTCGCCGCGTACGTGATGGGGGTATAATCGTAACGTCTGATGCCTGTTTGGGCTGTGGCGGATCGCCGCAGCCGGGCCCGATAGGCCCAACCAGTCCCCGTACGCCAAACCGATTCCCGCCTTTGCAATGCCGGGGTGCCATCGGGTTTGCCGCAGTGCCCGGGCTGGCCGATCAAACCGGCGATGCCGATTCCGTTGCCTGCAAGACAGGCGTTGGCTCCAACCGAGTCCGCGGAAAAACGGCGCTTGTCGTCCTGAAAACTACTAAGAATCGCCAAGGCAAGCCCGCGCCATCGAGTGCGTGCAAGGTCAGGCCTCATCCGGGCCATGCGTGTCATGCCTTGGGGCATGGGCCGGTCGAACCCGCTTGGCAGGGTCTCGCGGCGATTCAGTTCATTGCAGTTGTTTTGCCTGCCTCCCTGGGTGTTCTGCTTCGTGCCGGGCTTTCAGGGCGCGGGCAATGCACGGCATTCAGGCGGGTGCGCGGCCATCATGCCGCGTCGCCGCAGGCGTGGGGGCGCGAGATTCGCGCAACATCAACAACAGGAAGCTCGTGATCGTTACGTCCTTCGGTGCCGCAGGGTATGCCATTGCAGCAACGCATCCAAGCCGGGTGGCGGGCGTGCGCGTGGCTGGCTCTGGCGTGTTGGGTCCTGGGGTGGAGGTGGCGACGCGGCTGGTGTTGCGGTGCGCCTTGTCCGCGTGGGGCTTGGGTGCGCAGTCGGCTGCTGGCGCCGTCGTGTCGCGGCGAGCGCTACACCGGTCTGAGGCGTGCGTCGCGGATTCGGCGGGCAGGCGCATCGTGGCCGGGCCGCATGTCGCCGCGATGCGGCGCGTGGCGCCGGCTCGGGCTGTAGCGCGGGCTGTATTCGGCGGCCCGCTGCCCGGCTGTTCGATGTCCGGCCATCCGATGGGGGGCTTCGTCCTGGTCTGTGCCGAGATTGCCCGGGCGCGAGCCCAAACGAAAAAGGCCCGGCGCGATGGCCAGGCCTTGAATCGAGATTTGGTTGCGGGGGCAGGATTTGAACCTACGACCTTCGGGTTATGAGCCCGACGAGCTGCCAGACTGCTCCACCCCGCGTCTGAAGAACAGAATATTAAACATGTTTCGAAATTCTTGCAAGTTGGCCCCATTTCAATACTGAGTATCGATGAACGAGAATGAGGCAATTCTGGTGCTGGAAACCGCACTGTTGTGCGCGTCCCAGCCCATGCAGCCGGCCGAGCTGCGCAAGCTGTTCGGCGAAGGCTCGGATGTCGACAATGCCAAGCTGAAACTCTGGCTGGAAACCTTGCAGGGGCAGTGGGTCGATCGCGGCCTGGAGCTGGTGCAACTGGCCTCGGGCTGGCGTTTCCAGAGCCGCCCCGGCATGCAGCGCTATCTCGAGCGGCTCAATCCCGAGAAGCCGCCCAAGTATTCGCGTGCCGTGCTCGAAACGCTGGCCATCGTGGCGTGGCGCCAGCCGGTGACGCGCGGCGACATCGAGGATATCCGTGGCGTCACGGTGTCGTCGCAGATCGTGAAGGTGCTGGAAGATCGTGGCTGGATCGAGGTGATCGGCCATCGTGACGCGCCTGGCCGTCCGGCGTTGTTTGCCACGACGCGGCACTTCCTGGATGATCTCGGTTTGCGCGCCCTGGATGAGCTGCCGGCGCTGGAGTCCACGGATGCGGTTGCCGCGCTGGCGGGCCTCGATCTGGGCGGGGCCACGCTCGAGATCGGCGGCGCCGGTTCCGCAAGCGCCTCGCCAGAGGGTATGATGCCCGACGCCGGTATGCCGGCAGCGGCGCCCGCCGACGCGGATGCGCCCCTAGTGCCGGATGCGGGCATGGGGGATGCTGCAGGCGATGCTGCCCATGACGACGGTGTCGGCCAATCCGATGCCGGCTTGCGCGAAGCCGCCGAGGCGGATGTCCCTGACAACAACATCGATGCCGGCAACGATGCCGGCGCCGAAGCGGACGCATCCGGTGAATCCGCCGATGCCGAACCCGATGAGTCCCGGCTGCAGGCCGCGGGCGGCATGACGCCCGAGCCTTTGCCTGACCTGCCCGAGGTGATGCCGATCCAGGGCGACCATGTCGAACGGATCCTGGGCGATCACATCACCCCGCCCAATGCTTCTCCGGAAATACAGCCGGACCCGCGTCAACCTGAATTCACGTCGCCCGGTCTCGAGCCCGAGATCGTGCCGCCCAAGCCGGACAGCGTCCCCGCGACGCCGTCCGACCCCGACCAAGATGATGTGCCTGCCGTCGGCAGGCCCCCCAAAGTTTGACATTCGGAGCTGTCTCAGTGACAACGGATACCAATACAACACAAGAAGACACTTCCTTCCCGCGTGAAGGGGCCCCGGCCGCCGATAACGCGTCGACGCAAAATGCGGATGGCGCGCCGCGCGAGGCCGGTGCCGAAGGGGCCGAGGCCGGCGAGAACCGCGCCCGGGGCCGCAAGCTGCGCACGCCGTTCCGCCGTCGCCGTGGCGACGCCGCCGCCGCGCCCGGTGCGGCCAGCGAGGCAGGAGAAACTGGCGGCGGCGAGCCCGTGGCCGCCGACGCGCAGGCTGCTGCTTCCAAGCCTCCCAGGGCGCCCAGGGCGCCGAAGGCCGCCAAGGCTGCCGCTGCGCCCAAAGCCCCGAGAGCGCCTCGCGCTCCTCGCGCGCCCAAGCCCCAGGCCGATGTCGCGCCAGGCGTCGAAGAGGCCGGCGCCGACGGCGTGGCGGAAGAAGTGGTGGTGTCCGATGCGGATCTGCGTGTGATCGAGCGCGAGACCGAACAGGCGCTGTCCTACCTGGACGCCGATGCGCGCACCGAGCAGCGTCTGGGCAAGTACCTGAACAGCGATGCGGTCATGCCCAAGCTGCACAAGGTCCTGGCCGATGCCGGCGTCGGTTCGCGCCGGGAAATGGAAGAGTTGATCGTCGCCGGCCGTGTATCGGTCAATGGCGAGCCGGCCCACATCGGCCAGCGCGTCGCGCCCAACGACCAGGTCCGCGTCAACGGCAAGCCGATCATGCGCACCAACACCAAGAAGCCGCCGCGCGTGATCCTGTATCACAAGCCGGCCGGCGAGATCGTCAGCCACGACGATCCCGGTGGCCGGGCCAGCGTGTTCGCGCGCCTGCCCAAGCTGCGCACCGGCAAGTG
The DNA here is from genome assembly GCF_900078315.1 of Bordetella ansorpii. Taxonomy (GTDB): domain Bacteria; phylum Pseudomonadota; class Gammaproteobacteria; order Burkholderiales; family Burkholderiaceae_B; genus Bordetella; species Bordetella ansorpii. Next base: position 640,121 of record NZ_FKBS01000029.1, on the reverse strand, counting down.
GCTGTCGGTCGGCCGTCTCGACCTGAACACCGAGGGTCTGCTGATCTTCACGACCTCGGGCGACATGGCCAATCGCATCATGCATCCCCGTTACGGCACCGAGCGCGAGTACGCCGTGCGCGTGCTGGGCGAGATGGACGAAGCCACGCGCAAGTCGCTGGTCGAGGGCATCGAGCTGGAAGACGGCACGGCCGCCTTCGGCGCGCTGGACTATATCGGCGGCGACGGCAGCAACCGCTGGTACCGCGTCACCCTGCAGGAAGGCCGCAACCGCGAGGTGCGCCGCATGTTCGAGTCGGTGGGCGTCACCGTCAGCCGACTGATCCGCACCCGTTTCGGCGACGTCGTGCTGCCGCGCAATCTGCGCCGCGGCCGCTGGGAAGAAGTGGATGCGCAAGTCGTCAGCGCGCTGATGGTGCAGTTGGGCCTGCTGCGTGACGGCGACGACGGCGATGGCCGCCGCCGCTCGAAGCAGCCGCAATCCCATGACAGCGCCTTGCCTCCGGGCTTCGGCACGATGGAGCGCAACGGCATGAACGGCGCGCGTATCGGCCGCCGCGGCAAGCTGCAGGGCGGTCGTCCCGGCGGGGCCGGCGCGGCGGGCGGCCAGGCCTATCCCTCGGATCCGTTCGGCACCGGCCTGATGTTCACGGGCGGCTATGCCAATGGCCACCCGATGGGCAACGAAGGCGGCGGCGCGCGCGGTAACAAGGCGGGCGGCGGCAAGGCGGGCGGCCCCCGGGCGGGCGGTGGCAACAGGACCGGTGGCGCCAAGGCAGGCGGCGCCCGGCGTGGCGCGGGCGGCGGCAATGGCGGCGCCAACGGCAACCATGCCGGCTTCGGCGCTCAGGCGAGCACCGAAGCGGATCAGCGCGTGGTCAGGTCCAAGCCGGGCGGCGGCAAGTCGCGTGGCGGCCAGGGCGCGGCGCGCAAGCAGGCGGGTGGTGGGCAGCCCAACGGCCAGGGGCAGGGCGGCCGCGCCGGCGGCCCGAAGGCCTCGGCTCCGCGGGGGCCCAAGCAGGAAGGGGCGGCGCGTGGCAATGGCACGCCCGGTAACAAGGCGCCAGGCAAGCCGCGCGGTCGCAAGCCTGGCGGCGGCGGCGGTGGTGGCAACGGGGGAGGCCGTGGCGGCGATGACTGGCAGCCGCGCGGCGCGGCTGCCCACGAGTCCCGCCTGGGCTTCCTGGGCGGCCGTGGCCGGGACCGCTGAGCAGCTTTCTTCGCGTAAACCCTGTTCAGGCCAGGCAATTAGCCGGTTTATCTGGTAAAATCAATGGTTTCATGGCGATTGCATTGGTCGCCGGTATTGGTCTGAACCCGGAGCCGAACCCAGCTTCTGTCCGGGTCTGGGTCTGAATGTACCGGCAGGGTGTGACATAAGCGGCGAGACGTAAGCAGCAAAGACGTAAGCAGCAAGGTCACGCGCCGCAATCGCCGTAGCAAGGTAGACACTAGCCCAAGCCTGGCGCCGCGCCTACGCAAGTCGGTGCCGCCGGGCTTTCGAGCAGGGCTGCTGGAATCACGGTGGGCTGGGTATGCAGCCCATTTTTTTTGGCCGCTGGGTCGGCCCGAGGCAACAGGCGCCTGTCAGGGCGGCCGCGGGCCGAAGGGTGCGGCACGGGGCAATTTTTAGAGCGTATGGCTGATTTATTCGCATTGACCGAAGAGGCACTGGCCGGTATCGACGTCGAACTCGTTGACGTCGAGCGCGCGGCCATGGGCCTTTTGCGCGTCACGATCGACAAGGTCGATGGCGTACGCATCGAAGACTGTGAACAGGTCTCGAAGCATCTGTCACGGGTCTACGAGGTCGAGAACATCGACTACAAGCGGCTCGAGGTCGGCTCGCCCGGCGTCGATCGTCCGCTGCGTACCCGGGCCGAGTTCCTGCGCTTCGCGGGCGAACGCATCGAGATCAAGCTGCGCGAAGCGGTCGATGGCCGCAAGGTGTTCAACGGCACCCTGCGCGTGCCCGATGAGGCCCCCGCCGACGCGCCGGCCGATGCCTCGCGCGCCACTTCCATCACATTCGCACTCGAATTCGAGGCAAAAAAGAACGATATCCAAGTTCTGAGCTTCACGCTCGATGACATCGAGCGCGCCAAGCTGGATCCCGTTCTGGATTTCAAGGGCAAAAAGCGATGAGTCGCGAAATTCTTCTGTTGGTCGATGCACTGGCGCGTGAAAAGAACGTCACGCGCGACACCGTGTTCGGTGCGCTGGAAAGCGCGCTGGCCTCGGCCATGAAAAAGCGCTTCAAGGAAGACGCCGAGATCCGCGTCAGCATCGACCGTGAAACCGGCAGCCATGAAGGCTTCCGCCGTTGGCTGGTCGTGCCCGACGAGGCTGGCCTGCAAGAGCCGGACAAGCAGGAAATGCTGACCGATGCACGCGAACTGCTGCCCAACATCGAAGTCGGCGAATACATCGAGGAACCGCTCGAGCCGGTCGAATTCGGCCGTATCGGCGCGCAGGCCGCCAAGCAGGCCATCCTGCAGAAGATCCGCGACGCCGAGCGCGAGCAAGTCCTGAACGACTTCCTCGACCGCGGTGAAACCATCGTGTCCGGCACCATCAAGCGCATGGACAAGGGGGATTGCATCATCGAGACGGGCAAGATCGAAGCCCGCCTGCCGCGTACCGAGATGATCCCGAAGGAAAACCTGCGCATCGGCGACCGCGTCCGCGCCTTCGTGCTGCGTGTCGATCACGCCGCCCGCGGCCAGCAGGTCATCCTGTCGCGCACCTCGCCCGAATTCATCCGCCAGCTCTTCGAGAACGAAGTGCCGGAAATCGAACAGGGCCTGCTCGAGATCAAGGCCGCCGCCCGGGATGCCGGCGTGCGCGCCAAGATCGCCGTCATCGCCTACGACAAGCGCATCGATCCCATCGGCACCTGCGTCGGCATGCGCGGTTCGCGCGTCACCGCCGTGCGCAACGAGCTGGGCGGCGAACAGGTCGACATCGTGCTGTGGTCCGAGGACCCGGCGCAGTTCGTCATCGGCGCGCTGGCGCCCGCCAACGTCGAATCCATCGTGGTGGACGAAGACAAGCACGCCATGGACGTCGTCGTCGACGAGGAAAACCTGCCCAAGGCCATCGGCTCCAAGGGCCAGAACGTGCGCCTGGCGTCCGAACTGACCGGCTGGCAGATCAACATCATGACGCCGGAAGAAAGCCTCAGCCGCCAGGAAACCGAGCGTGTCGGCCTGCGCGTCACCTTCATGAGCAAGCTGGACGTGGACGAGGAAGTCGCCGACATCCTCATCGACGAAGGCTTCACCGGCATCGAGGAAATCGCCTACGTGCCCATGCAGGAACTGCTGGAAATCGAGGCCTTCGACGAAGACACCATCAACGAACTGCGCGCCCGTGCCCGCAATGCGTTGCTGACCGAAGCCATCGCCCAGGAAGAACGCCTGGAGACGGCGCAGGACCTGCTGGAACTGGAAGGCATGACGCCCGAGCTGGCCGCCAAGCTGGCCGAGCGCAAGGTGCACACCCGTGACGATCTGGCCGAGCTGGCCACCGACGAACTCGCCGAGATCGCCGGTCTGGACGAGCAGCAGGCCAGCGACCTGATCATGCGTGCCCGGGCCCACTGGTTCAACGAAGAATGAACATGTACCTGAGCGCCCGTCAACACCGTCGCGCATCTTGCACATCACATAGATAGAAGCAAATAGGGAAGAGAGCCTAATGTCGAGTAATACCGTCGCGCAGTTCGCCACAGAGTTGAAAATGCCCGCCAATGTGCTGCTGGAGCAGCTGCGTTCGGCTGGCGTCGAGCTCAAGTCGGTGGACGACGCGGTCACTGACAGCGACAAGGCGAAGTTGCTCGATTCGCTGCGCCGCGCCCATGGCGGCGCCAGCGAGGGCAAGAAGATCACGCTGACTCGCCGCCAGACCTCCGAGATCCGCCAGGCCGATGCCACGGGCCGCTCGCGTACGATCCAGGTCGAGGTGCGCAAGAAGCGCGTGTTCGTCAAGCGCGATCCGTCCGAACTGGCCGCCGAGCAGGCTGCCGCCCGTGAAGACGAAGCCGCCGTTCAGGCTGAAGCCCAGGCCGATACCGCCGCCGTCGTGGCCGAAGCGGTTGTCGACGCGCCCGAGGCGCCGGTGCAAGCGCCCGTGGTGGCGCAGCAGCCCGAACCCGTGGCCGAAGCGGCGTCCGCCGAGCCGGCCGAGCGTGAGCCGGCTGCGTCCGCCGAACCGGCTACGCCGGTCGAGCCGCCCGTGGCCGAGCCGGTTGCCGAACCCACTCCGGCGCCCGAGGCGCCCGCCAGCGAGCCCGAAGCTGTTGCCCCCGTGGCGGCAGCAGAGCCCGTTCCGGCGGCACCGGTCGAGCCCGAATCGAAGACGCCCGCCGAGGCGACCTCAGACACGCCGGCTCCCACCGACGCTCCGAATGAACCCGCTGCCGAGCCTGCCGCTGAAAAGGCTGAGCCGGAACCCGTTGTGCACGCCCAGACAGAAAAGACTCCCAAGGCTCCGGCGACTGCCGCCCAGCCCGCTCCCGCTTCGCAGGGCAAGCCTGCTCCTGCCGCGCCCGCCAAGGTGGACGCGCCCAAGGCCGACGCCCCCCGCCGTCCCGACCTGCGCCGTGGGCCGCCCGCGGTCGCCGCTTCGGTGCTGGCTGCCGCGTCCGACCGTGGCCGCGATGAGGCACGTAAGAAAGCCGAGGCCGAGGCCGCCGCGCTGCGCGACATGCTGAACCGCCCGCGCAAGGTGCTGCGCGCGCCCGAGCCCGAGCCGTCCGCCGCCTTGTCCGGCACGCTGCACAAGCCCGCCGCCAAGCAGGCCGCGCCCGGCGCGCCCGCCGCGGCCAAGAAGGACGCCGGCAAGCCCGGCGCACCCGGCGCCAAGAAAATCATCAAGACGGCTGAAGTGTCGTCCACGTGGTCCGACGACGCCTCGCGCAAGAAGCCTGCCGACAAGCCCGCCGCGCCGTCGCGCGACGGCTGGCGCGCCGGCGGCAAGGGCGGCGGCAAGAACTCCCGTGGCGGCCGCAACCAGCAGTCGGACCGCCGCAACGAGCCCGTGGCGCAAGAGTTCATCGCCCGCGAGATCCACGTGCCGGAAACGGTCACCGTGGGCGACCTGGCGCACAAGATGTCCGTCAAGGCCGCCGAGGTCATCAAGCATTTGATGAAGCTGGGCCAGATGGTCACCATCAACCAGGTGCTGGACCAGGAAACGGCCATGATCGTGGTCGAGGAACTGGGCCACAAGGCCATCGCGGCCAAGCTGGACGATCCGGAAGCCTTCCTGGACGAGGCGCCCGCCAGCGCCGAGGCCGCCGAAGTGGTGCCCCGCGCGCCGGTCGTCACCGTCATGGGCCACGTCGACCACGGCAAGACCTCGCTGCTGGACTACATCCGCCGCGCCAAGGTCGCCGCGGGCGAAGCCGGCGGCATCACGCAGCACATCGGCGCCTATCACGTCGAAACCGAGCGTGGCATGGTCACCTTCCTGGACACCCCGGGCCACGAGGCGTTCACCGCCATGCGTGCCCGTGGCGCCAAGGCGACCGACATCGTCATCCTGGTGGTGGCCGCCGACGACGGCGTGATGCCCCAGACGCGTGAAGCCATCCACCATGCCAAGGCGGGCGGCGTGCCGCTGGTCGTCGCGGTCAACAAGATCGACAAACCCGACGCCAATCCCGAGCGCGTCAAGCAGGAATTGGTGGCAGAAGAGGTCCTGCCGGAAGAGTACGGCGGCGACGTGCCGTTCGTGCCCGTCTCCGCCAAGACCGGCGCCGGCATCGACGATCTGCTGGAAAACGTGCTGCTGCAGGCGGAAATCCTGGAACTGAAGGCGCCCGTCGAAGCCCCGGCCAAGGGCCTGGTCATCGAAGCCCGCCTGGACAAGGGCCGTGGCCCGGTCGCCACGATCCTGGTGCAGAGCGGCACGCTCAAGCGCGGCGACGTGGTGCTGGCCGGCGCCAGCCATGGCCGCGTGCGCGCCATGCTGGACGAGAACGGCAAGCCCATCCAGACGGCCGGTCCGTCCATCCCCGTCGAGATCCAGGGCCTGACCGAAGTGCCGGCCGCCGGTGACGAACTGATGGTGCTGACCGACGAGCGCAAGGCGCGCGAAATCGCGCTGTTCCGCCAGGGCAAGTTCCGCGACGTCAAGCTGGCCCGCCAGCAGGCCGCCAAGCTCGAATCCTTGTTCGACAACCTGGGCGAAGGCACGCAGACGCTGCCCCTCATCGTCAAGACCGACGTGCAGGGTTCGCAGGAAGCGCTGGTCACCTCGCTCACCAAGCTGTCCACCGACGAAGTGCGCGTGCAGGTCGTGCACGCTGCCGTCGGCGGCATCTCGGAAAGCGACGTCAACCTGGCCATTGCCTCGAACGCGGTCGTCATCGGCTTCAACGTACGCGCCGACCAGAGCGTGCGCAAGCTGGCCGAAGCCAACGGCGTCGACCTGCGCTACTACAACATCATCTACGACGCCGTGGATGAGGTGAAGGCGGCCATGTCGGGCATGCTGGCTCCCGAGAAGCGCGAAGAGATCGTCGGCCTGGTCGAGATCCGCGAGGTCTACAGCATCTCGCGTATCGGCAACATCGCCGGTTGTATGGTGCTGGACGGTATCGTTCGCCGCGACTCGCAGGTTCGCCTGCTGCGCAACAACGTGGTTCAATGGACCGGTCAGCTCGATTCGCTGCGCCGCTTCAAGGACGACGTGCGCGAGGTCAAGTCGGGCTTCGATTGCGGTCTGACGCTGCGCAACAACAACGACATCCAGGTGGGCGACCAGCTGGAAGTGTTCGAGATCAAGGAGATCGCGCGCACGCTGTAATCCGGCGTACGCTGTCTTTCCATGAGCCGTCACAAGTCCAAATCCATCCCCGGCCGCAACCTGCGGCTGGCCGACCAGATCCAGAAGGATCTGGCCGGCCTGATCCAGCGCGAGGTCGATGTGTCCCGCGCCGGATTGATCACGTTGTCCGGGGTGGAACTCTCTACCGACTACGCCCACGCCAAGGTGCATTTCACCGTGCTGGGTGCCGAGCCGGAAACCGCCGCCGCCGTTCTCAACGAGAAGGCCGGCTGGCTGCACTCGCAGCTGTACAAGCTGCTGCATATCCATACCGTACCGACGCTGCGCTTCTACCACGATCCCCAGATCGAACGCGGCATCGAGATGTCCACGCTGATCGACCGCGCTAACCGCAGCGGTCCGGTGCTGGACGAACCCGACGAGCCTGAAGACAAGCCCTGAGGGGCTGTCGTCGCTTTTTCCCGGATTCTGACGATGGCCAAACGACGCGGGCTCGCGCTCGACGGTGTGCTGCTGCTCGACAAACCTGTGGGTCTGTCGAGCAACCACGCCCTGCAGCGAGCCAAACGCACGATGGACGCGGCCAAGGCCGGCCATACGGGCACCCTCGACCCCTTCGCCACCGGCCTGCTGATCTGCTGCATGGGCCGTGCGACCAAGATTTCCGGCGCCATGCTGGATGCCGACAAGACCTATCTCGCCACCGTGCAGTTCGGCGAGGAAACCGATTCCGGCGACCTGACCGGCATCGTGACCGCCCAGGCCGGCCCCGAATTCACGGGGGTGGACGAGATGGCCTTGCGCGACGTACTGTCACGATTCAAGGGCACCATCGAGCAGATTCCGCCGATGTACTCCGCCCTGAAGCGCGATGGCAAGCCGCTGTACGAATATGCGCGCGCCGGCATCGAGCTCGAGCGGCCGCCGCGCCAGATCACGATCCACCGGATCGAATTGCTTGAATTCACGGGCCGGCAGGCCCTGATCGAGGTGGCCTGCAGCAAGGGCACCTACATCCGGACGCTGGCCCAGGACATCGGGCGCGCGCTGGGTTGCTTTGCCCACCTGGCGGCGCTGCGGCGCACGCACGCCGGGCCATTCTCCCTGGACCGCGCCGTGACGCTGGAGGCCCTGCAAGGCCTGCCGGATCCCAAGCAGGCTCTGCTTGGCATGAACGAATTGCCGGCGGGCCTGCTGCCCGCCACAAACTTAAAGGACTCTCTATGACTCGCGCCTTGCGCAACGTCGCCATCATTGCCCACGTGGACCACGGCAAGACCACGCTGGTCGACCAACTGCTGCGCCAGTCGGGCACCTTCCGCGAAAACCAGTCGGTGGCCGAACGGGTCATGGACTCGAACGACCTGGAAAAGGAACGCGGCATCACGATTCTGGCCAAGAATTGCGCTGTCGAGTACGAAGGCACCCACATCAACATCGTCGACACCCCGGGACACGCGGACTTCGGCGGTGAAGTCGAGCGCGTGCTGTCGATGGTCGACGGCGTGCTGCTGCTGGTCGACGCGGTCGAAGGCCCCATGCCCCAGACCATCTTCGTGACCCGCAAGGCGCTGGCCCTGGGCCTCAAGCCCATCGTCGTGGTCAACAAGATCGACCGTCCGGGCGCCCGCCCCGACTTCGTCATCAACGCCACGTTCGAACTGTTCGACAAGCTGGGCGCCACCGAAGAGCAGCTCGATTTCCCGGTGATCTACGCATCGGGCCTGTCGGGCTACGCCGGCCTGACCGACGACGTGCGCTCGGGCGACATGCGTCCGCTGTTCGAAGCCATCCTGCAGCACGTGCCGCAGCGCGAAGACGATCCCAACGGTCCGCTGCAGATGCAGATCATCTCGCTGGACTACAACAGCTACGTCGGCAAGATCGGCGTGGGCCGCATCAACCGTGGCCGCATGCGTCCGCTGATGGACGTGGCCTTCCGTTTCGGTCCCGACGCGCCCGTCCAGCGCGGCCGCATCAACCAGGTGCTGAAGTTCAGCGGCCTGGAGCGCGTGGTGGTCGATGAAGCCGAAGCCGGCGACATCGTGCTGATCAACGGTATCGAAGACCTGAGCATCGGCACCACGGTGACCGACGTGGCCACGCCGGAAGCGCTGCCCGTGCTGCGCATCGACGAGCCCACGCTGACCATGAACTTCATGGTCAACACCTCGCCCCTGGCCGGCCGCGAAGGCAAGTTCGTCACCAGCCGCCAACTGCGCGACCGCCTGGACCGCGAACTGAAGGCCAACGTGGCGCTGCGCGTGCGCGACACCGGCGACGACACCGTGTTCGAAGTGGCGGGCCGTGGCGAACTGCACCTGACCATCCTGCTGGAAACGATGCGCCGCGAAGGCTACGAGCTGGCCGTGTCGCGTCCGCGCGTGGTGTTCAAGGAAATCGACGGCGTGAAGTGCGAGCCGTTCGAAGCGCTGACCGTGGACGTCGAAGACGGCCACCAGGGCGGCGTGATGGAAGAACTGGGCCGCCGCAAGGGCGACCTGCAGGACATGCAGCCGGACGGCCGTGGCCGGACCCGCCTGGAATACATCATTCCGGCGCGTGGCCTGATCGGCTTCCAGAACGAGTTCCTGACGCTGACGCGCGGCACCGGTCTGATGAGCCATATCTTCCACGAATACGGTCCGCTGCGGGACGGCTCGGTGGGCGAACGCCGCAACGGCGTGCTGATCAGCCAGGACAACGGCGATGCCGTGGCCTACGCGCTGTGGAAGCTGCAGGATCGCGGCCGCATGTTCGTGAATCCGGGCGAAGCCCTGTACGAAGGCATGATCATCGGCATCCACAGCCGCGACAACGACCTGGTGGTCAACCCCATCAAGGGCAAGCAGTTGACCAACGTGCGCGCGTCGGGTACCGACGAGGCCGTGCGCCTGGTGCCGCCCATCCAGATCACGCTGGAATATGCCGTGGAATTCATCGACGACGACGAACTGGTGGAAATCACCCCGAAGTCGATCCGCCTGCGCAAGCGTCACCTGCAGGAACACGAGCGCCGCAAGGCTTCCCGCGAAGGCGCATGATCGCGCTTTGGCGCATCGGCCCGGAAACGGCCGGCCCTGTGATGGGGCCGGCCGTTTTTTCTGGGTGCGCTCTCATGGCCGAGAGGCGTTGGAAATGAAGCGGGGCGGCGCCATGCCGCCCCGTTTGCCTGCCTGGCCACGGATGACGTGGCGCGGGCGAGCGCGAGACCCGCTCAGGCGGGCAGCGACGGCGCGTACTGGGCGTCGTCCAGGTGCTTGCGGTGGAATTCGACGATGCGGGCCACGACCTGTTCGGGATCGTCCTCGACGATGAACAGGTTCAGGTCGTGTGCGCCGATCATGCCGTTGCCCAGCAATTGTTCGCTCATCCAGCCGACCAGGCCGCGCCAGTATGCGCTGCCCACCAGCACGATGGGGGCAGGAGGCACCTTGCCGGTCTGCACCAGCGTCAGCGCCTCGAACAGTTCGTCCAGCGTGCCGAAGCCGCCTGGCAGCGACACGTAGGCCATGCTGTGCATGAAGAACGTGGCCTTGCGCGAGTAGAAGTACTCGAACGACAGGCTGATGGTCTGGTAGGCGTTGTTGTGGGCCTCGTGCGGCAGGCTGATGTTCAGGCCGATGCTGGTGCCGCCGGCTTCGTAGGCGCCCTTGTTGGCCGCTTCCATGATGCCGGGGCCGCCGCCCGCGATGACGGCGAATCCTGCGCGGGCCAGCGCCGCGGCGATCTCGATACTGGTCTGGTAATAGGGCGAATCCCGGCTGGTGCGCGCACTGCCGAACAGGCTGACGGCCGGTCCGATATCGGCCAGCTTCTCAGCCGCCGCCGTTATCTCTGACATAATCACCGGAACTTGTTTGCCGGCGGGGGTGCTCAACTCTGCCTTTTTGACCATGAAGAAAACCTTATTGCTGGTAGACGGATCGAGCTACCTTTATCGCGCCTTTCACGCCATGCCGGACCTGCGCAATGCGCAGGGCGAACCCACGGGTGCGTTGTACGGCGTCGTGAACATGCTGCGCAAGCTCGTTGCGGATCATAAGGCAGAGTATGCCGCATGCATCTTCGATGCGCGTGGCAAGACATTCCGCGACGACTTGTATCCGGAATACAAGTCGCACCGTCCCCCCATGCCCGACGATCTGGCCGTGCAGATCGAGCCCATCCACCGCGTGGTGCGCGCGCTGGGCTGGCCGGTGCTGGCCATCGAGGGCGTCGAAGCCGACGACATCATCGGCACGCTGGCGCATTGGGCGGCCGGGCAGGGCGTGGACACCATCGTGTCCACCGGCGACAAGGACCTGGCGCAACTGGTCACGGATCAAGTCACCCTGGTCAACACCATGACCAGCGAGGTGCTGACGCCGCCGGGCGTGATGGCCAAGTTCGGCGTGCCGCCCGATCGCATCGTCGATTACCTGATGCTGGTGGGCGATACGGTCGACAACGTGCCCGGCGTCACCAAGGTCGGCCCCAAGACGGCCGCCAAGTGGCTGGCCGAGCACGGCTCCATCGACCAACTGATCGAAGCCGCGCCGTCCATCAAGGGCGTGGCCGGTGAGAACCTGCGTGCCGCCATCGCCCAGTTCCCGCTGACGCGCCAACTGCTGACCGTGAAGTGCGACTGCGACCTGACTGGCCACATCGCCGGCCTGGCGGATCTCGAACCCGCCACGCCCGACATGGCCACGCTGGTCGAGGCTTATGACCGCTATGGCTTCCGCACCTGGCTGCGCGAACTGAGCGGCGACGAGGAACGCCTGCCCGCGGGCGATGCGCGCGCCGCCGTCGGCGTGCCCGCCGCGCCCGCCGAACAGGATTACCGCGTCATCACCGACTGGTCCGCCTTCGACGCCTGGATGGCGCGGGTGCAGGATGCGCCGCTGGTGGCGCTGGATACCGAAACCACCTCGCTGTCCGAAATGCAGGCCCGGCTGGTCGGCATTTCGATGGGCGTGGCGCCGGGCGTGGCCTGCTACATCCCCGTGGCGCATCGCGGCCCCGAGGCCGGCGAGCAACTGCCCAAGGCCGAGGTGCTGGAACGCCTGCGCGGCTGGCTGGAAGACGCCTCGCACGCCAAGCTGCTGCATCACGCCAAGTACGACACGCACGTGTTCGCCAATGAAGGCATCCGCTTGGGCGGTATTTCCGACGACACCATGCTCGAAGCCTACGTGCTCGAATCGCACCGTGGCGTGGGCCTGTCCGAACTGTCGCAACGCTTCCTGGGCCGCAGCGGCATCTCGTACGAAGACCTGTGCGGCAAGGGCGCCAAGCAGATCGGCTTCGACGAAGTCGCGGTCGAGCGTGCCGGCCACTACGCCTGCGAGGACGCCGACTTCACCATCCAGCTGCACCAGGTGCTGCGCCCGCGCGTGGCCGCTGAAAAAGGCCTGGAGTTCATCTATCGGCTCGAGATGCAGGTCTCGGGCGTGCTGACGGTGATCGAGCGCAACGGCGTGCGCGTCGATGCCGCCGAACTGGGCCGCCAGAGCCACAAGCTGGGCCAGGAAATGCTGCAGCTGGAGCAGCGCGCCTACGACCTGGCCGGCCAGCCCTTCAACTTGAACTCGCCCAAGCAACTGGGCGAGATCCTGTTCGGCAAGATGCAGTTGCCGGTGGTGCGCAAGACCCCCAGCGGCGTGCCGTCCACCGACGAAGAGGTGCTGACGCGCCTGGCGCAGGACTACCCGCTGCCGCAGGCGCTGCTGGAATACCGCGGCCTGTCCAAGCTGAAGTCGACCTACACCGACAAGCTGCCGCGCATGATCAACCCGGACACGGGCCGCGTGCACACGCACTATTCGCAGGCCGCGGTCATCACGGGCCGCCTGGCCTCGTCCGATCCCAACCTGCAGAACATCCCGGTGCGCACCGAGGCGGGCCGCCGCGTGCGCGAGGCCTTCATCGCGGAAAGCGGCACGCTGCTGTCCGCCGACTATTCGCAGATCGAGCTGCGCATCATGGCGCACGTCTCCGACGACGCCAATCTGCAGAAGGCCTTCGCCGCCGGCGAGGACATCCACCGCGCCACCGCGTCCGAAGTGTTCGGCGTGGCGCTCGATGCGGTGGCCTCCGAGCAGCGCCGCGCCGCCAAGGCCATCAACTTCGGCCTGATCTACGGCATGGGCGTGTTCGGCCTGGCCTCGAACCTGGGCATCACGCGCGATGCCGCGCAGGCCTACATCGACCGCTATTTCGCGCGCTATCCGGGCGTGGCCAGCTACATGGACATGACGCGCCAGATGGCCCGCGAGCAGGGCTATGTGGAAACCGTGTTCGGCCGCCGCCTGCAGATGCCCGACATCCGCGCGGCCTCGGGCCCACGCCGCCAGGGCGCCGAGCGCGCGGCGATCAACGCGCCGATGCAGGGCACGGCCGCCGACCTGATCAAGATGGCGATGGTGGCGGTGCAGCAGTGGCTGGAAACGGAAAAACTGCGCACGCGCATGATCATGCAGGTGCACGATGAACTGGTGCTGGAAGCGCCGGACGACGAGCTCGAAATCGTCCGCGAGGCCTTGCCGAGGTTGATGTGCGGTGTGGCCACTCTGAAGGTGCCGCTGGTGGCGGAAGTGGGCGCGGGCAAGAACTGGGAACAGGCGCACTGACGTTGGACCCGCCGTCCGCGCTTGCCGCGGACGGCGCTGTCAGCGCGTCATTGCGGCACGATCTTCGCGATCTGCACGTAGGTCGTCCACTTGCGCGTCTCGTCATCGACGAAACGCTTGGTTTGCGCGACGTCGTAGTCCTTCAACTCGAGCCCCTGCGACTCCAGGTGCTCGGCCACCGAAGCCGTCTTCACGGCGGAGCGGATGGCCTGGTTGTACTTCTGCACGATCTCCGCGGGCGTGGCCGACGGCAGCGAGATCGTCACGTAGCCCGTCATCTCAAAACCCGGATAGAACTCCGCGATGGCGGGCACGCTGGGCCATAGCTTGGTGCGCGTGGCTTGCGTCACGCCCAGCGCGCTGAGCTTGCCGCCCGCCACGTGCGGCGCCGCGGCTACATAATCCATGAAGAACACCTGCACCTGGCCGCTCATCAGGTCCGTGATGGCGCGGCCGGTTTCCTTGTACGACACCCCTTGCATGGCCACGCCCGCCGCGGCATTCAGCATCTCGGCGGGCACCTGCGACGAGGTGTTGGTGTAGGCGTAGAACAGCTCGCCCGGATGCGCTTTGCCATAGGCCACGAGTTCCGGAATCGACTGGTAGGGCGCGTCCTTGCGCACCAGCGCCACCGAGCCGTAGATGCCCAGTACGCCAGCCTCGACCAGATCGGTGCGCGGATCGTAGGGCAGGTTCTTGAAGAGCATGGGCGCGGCGGACACGGTCGTGTTGGATGACATCAGAATCGTGTAGCCGTCGGGCCGCGAGGCGCTGACGTAACGCGAGCCGATGATGCCCGAGGCGCCGGCGCGGTTCTCGACCACGGCATTGGCCTTCCAGACCTCGGACAGGTGCATGGCCAGCGCGCGGCCCGTGTAGTCGCCCAGGCCGCCTGGGCCGTACGGCACGATGACGCTGATGGGTTTGCTAGGAAAGCCGGCGCCCTCGGCCCACGCGGGCGCGCTCATCGTGGCGCCCGCCGCCAGGGCCACCATGGATTTCAGAAAATCTCGACGTGCCAAGCTGTTCATTACGCGCCCCTCCAAGGCCATGGATCGTGATGGATTGACTCTAAGAAAATCGAGGGTGGCCGGCCAATAATTTGTCTGTGTCACGGGTATTACGGAACGGCATGCCCGATGCACGGAAATAGGGATGCGTCATGAGACGTCCTGGTGCATCGCGCGAGGGCCCGTCGGCGTGCCCAGTGCGCAAGCGCGTCGGCCGAATCGCGTGCCGCACGCTTCGGGTGCAAGCTGTATGCGCGGCAGCGATGCGGGTCTCTCTTTTGCAAGGATGGCCCGAGACGCTGCGCGCTGAAAACGTCGAGCTGTCAGGAGTGTCTGTTGCATGCAGGCATCGTTTTCTGTCGATCCAAGGCGCGATCCGTTCAGGCATGCCGCTGCGCCGTCCGAATGCAATAACGCCGTATGGCAGTCTTGTCTGCCATACGGCGCTCGAAGGATGGTGCGCGATATCGTCAGTCCAGCGCGACTAGATCCTGCGTCATGGATTTCCAATTGGCGACGTACTTCACGGCCGCCAGGGTCAGCCGGGCCGCGGCCTCGGGCTCCAGCGTGCGCATGACCTTGGCCGGCGCGCCGACGATTAGCGAGTGCGGGGGAAACGCCTTGCCCTCGGTCACGACCGCGCCCGCGGCCACGATGCTGCCCGCGCCGATGTGGGCGCCATTCATCACGATGGCGCCCATGCCCACGATCACGCCGTCGTCCACCGTGCAGCCATGCAGAATGGCGTTGTGGCCGATGGTGCAGTGCTTGCCCACCTGGATCGGAAAACCCGGGTCCACGTGCAGCACGGCGTTTTCCTGCACGTTGCTGCCTTCGCCAATCGCGATAGGTTCGTGGTCGGCGCGGGCCGAGACGCCGAACCACAGGCTGGCCTCGCGCGCCAGGCTGACGTTGCCGATCACCGTGGCGTTGGGCGCGACCCAGTATTCGCCGGGCGGCGGCAGTTGGGGCGACACACCCTTCAATGCATAGATGGTCATGAAGACTCCTGTTCAGATCTTGCGTTCCAGGTCCTGCCAGAAATGCGCGCGCACGTCCTTGCGCAGCACCTTGCCGGCGGGACTCTTGGGCAGCGTGTCCCAGACCAGCACACGCTTGGGCGACTTCACGCCGCTGAGTCGCGTTCTGCAATGGACCATGAGCTCGTCGGGATCCAGCGCGCTGCCGGGCTTGAGTTCGATCACGGCGGTGACGGCCTCTCCCCATTTGTCATCGGGGGCGCCCACCACCGCGCAGTCCTTCACGGCGGGATGCTGGAACACCACCTGTTCGACTTCGCCCGGGTAGACGTTGAACCCCCCCGAGATGATCACGTCCTTCAGGCGGTCGACGATGTACAGATAGCCTTCCTCGTCCTGGTAACCGATGTCGCCCGTACGCAGCCAGCCGTGCTGCACGGCCTGTTCCGTGGCGCCGGGATTGGCGAAATAGCCGCTCATCACTTCGTACGAGGCGCAGGCCACCTCACCCAGTTCGCCCGCCTGTGCGGTGCCGCCATCGGGCCGGACGATGCGGATGCGGTAGTTGGCCGAGCCTCGGCCGCAACTGGACAAGCGCTGTGGCCGGTGGGCCAGGGCGTGCGCATGCTCGCGCGGCGTCATGATCGAGATGGTGCTGCTGGCTTCCGTCATGCCGTAGACCTGCGTCAGCACGGGGCCGAACAGCTCCCAGGCCTCGCGTAGTTTCTGCTGGGACATCGGTGCGGAGCCGTAGATCAGGTACTTCAGCGAGGACAGGTCGACGCCGCGGGCGCCGGGATGGACCAGCAGGTTGTAGATCATCGTGGGCGGCATGAACACGGTCGTGATGCGGTGCCGTTCGATGCTGGCCAGGATGTCGCCGGCCGCGGTGGAGTTCAGGATGTAGTGCGTGCCGCCCAGTTCGAAGACTGGCGTCGCGGACGAGCCCGCGGCATGCGACAGCGGCGTCAGCACCAGATTGCGCGGTGGTTCGTCATAGGGTAGGGCAGCCAGGTAGTCTGCGACCTGCAGCACCTGGCAGAGATGCGTGCGCATCACGCCCTTGGGCTTGCCGGTCGATCCGCCCGTGGTGCGCAGCACCGCCGTGCCAAACGCCCCGACGGGCACGCCGGGATCATCGGATGAGGCCTGTGCAATCCATTCATCGAGAAAGGGCGCACCCTCCAGCGCGCGATCCACGCAGATAACGCCGCGTAGCGTGGGCACCCTCGTGCGCAGGGCCCGCACATCCACGTCCAGGCTGCTGTGAACGAACAGCCACTGCGCCGAGAAGTCGTTCATGATGTCCACCGCCTCGTCCAGCGACGACTTGTAGTTCAGCGGCAGCCACGCATGCGGCGTGCGGTCGATCCCGAACTGGCAGGCGAACGCGGCGGGATGATTGACCATGTACGTGGCGATGCGCGCGCCCGGCTCCAGGTCCAGCGCCAGCAGCTGGTGCGCGATGCGGCAACTGTCCGCGCGCAGGGTTTCGTAGGTGATGCCGCGTTCCTCGAACACCACCGCATCGCGTTGTGGCCAGGCTTGTGCCGACCTGTCCAGAAAGCCGTGGATGCCGCCCGTCATGTTGTCGCTCCGTCGAGGTGGCGCCGTGACTGACCTTTCGAGGGGCTGCCGCCCACGTAGCGCACGAACGATTCCAAGGGTTCCTTGCGCGCCCGGACGGCGTTGGCCGGCGCGTCGCTGTCGCCATAGCCCATCGACATGCCGCAGACGATGATGTGGTCGTCGGCGATGGCCAGTTCGTCGCGGATGACGTCGTGATAGCGGGCCCATGCGCCTTGCGCGCAGGTGTCCACGCCGTAGTGGCGTGCGGCCAGCATCACCGATTGCAGGAAGATACCCAGGTCGATCCAGCTGCCTTTCTCCAGTGCGCGGTCCAGCGTGAAAATCAGGCCGACGGGCGCGTCGAAGAAGCGGTAGTTGCGCGCGGCCACCTCCCAACTGGCCGCGCGGTCGCCGCGCTGCACGCCCATCGAGCGGTACATGTCCCAGCCGACTTCGCGGCGGCGCGACAGATAGGGCTCGGTCATGGGATCGGCGTAGTAGCGGTATTCGCCGTATTGCGCCGAGCGTTCGCGTTCGGGCTCCCGCTGCCGGGTGTCCAGCACCCGCTGGCACAGCCGTTGGCGGGCCTCGTCGCTGACCACCACGACATGCCAGGGTTGCGTGTTGGTGCCGCTGGGGGCGTGCCTGGCGGCGTCCAGGATGCGGGCGACGATGTCCAGGTCCAGCGGCTGGTCCTTGTAGGCCCGCATCGACTGGCGGTCCCGCAGCGCGGTCAGTACATCGGGGGCGCTCTCCCCTTGCAAGCTTGAGATTGACATTCGTGTTCGGCTTAGATCAAATCGGTGAAAGGTATGTTAGTTGGTAATAAAACAGACCCTCCAATAACAAATATGCGCTGTGCGGATAACCAATCGGCATGGCAGCAAGGGGTAATTGATATGGAATTGCGGCAATTGCGCGCCGTGCTGGCCATTGCCCAGACGGGCAGCGTCACCAAGGCGGCCGAACTGCTGCACGTGGTGCAGCCCGCCATCTCGCGCCAGCTCCGGCAGATCGAACAGGACCTGGGCAAGCCTTTGTTCCAGCGCGTGCACAACGGCATGGAGCCCACGCCGGAAGGCCTGCTGCTGATCGATCATGCGCGGCGAGCGCTGTTGTCCCTGGATAAGGCGGTCGCCGAGATCAAGCCGTCGCGCGGCGAGGTGGCCGGGCTGGTCTCCATCGGCCTGCTGCCCAGCGTCTGTGATCTGCTGGCGGTGGACCTGCTGAAGGCGGTGCAATGCGCCTATCCCCAGATCCACCTGCGCTTGTCCACGGGTTACCCGGGCCAGTTGCAGCAGTTGATGGAAGAGGGCTCGCTGGACATGGCGCTGCTGTACCACCCCAGGCCCATCGCCAGCGTGGACATGCTGCCCTTGCTGGATGAACCGCTGCACCTGGTCGGCCTGCCGGACAGCGGCATGGACTGGTCCACAGGCGCCAAGCCCTTGTCGGTGCTGCGCAACCTGCCCTTGATCCTGCCCAGCAGCGTGCATACCGTGCGCGGCATCCTGGAGCACATCTGCGCGATCCAGCGTATTCCGCTGAACATCGTGGCCGAGGTCGACGCCACGCAGCTCACACGGCTGTTCCTGGCGGCGGGCGTGGCCTATACCGTGCTGCCGGGCGTGGCCATCGCCGACTTTCTGGCGCGCGGTGATCTGGCGATCGCGCCCTTGGATCATCCGGCGCTGCAGCGCCGTATCTCGCTGGCCACCACCGTGACGCGGCGCAACTCGGTGGCGGTGCGCCACGTGTGCGATCTGCTGCGCGAGAACGTGCAGAAACTGGTGCGCGCGGGCCGCTGGCCGGGGGCGAGATTGGTGGACTTCGCGCCATAGCGTGTCACGCTAAGGAGTTTCACCGGACGCGTCGATTCGTGAAACAATATAATGTTTCGAAAATAACAGAATCGTTCTGCGCCCCCGTCTATGTTGCTCCTCTGGATTCTCCTGGCCACCCTTGCCGGCGGCCTGATCGCCATTTCCATCGCCAGCTGGCTGGCCTACCGTGTGTTCGCGAAGTACCTGCATCACATGGTCAGCCTGTCGGTCGGCGTGCTGCTGTCCGTGGCGCTGCTGCACCTGATGCCCGAGGCGTTCGAATCCGCGCAGGCCGATGCGCATACCTTGTTCGGCCTGCTGCTGGTCTCGCTGATCGCGTTCTTCGCGCTCGAGAAGATCTCGCTCTTGCGGCACAGCCATCATCACGAAGGCGATGGGCATCACCACCATCATGGGCACGACCGGCACGAGGCCGGGCGGGGCGGGCGCTTCATCCTCATCGGCAGTTCGTTGCACAACCTGTGCGACGGCGTGCTGGTGGCCGGCGCTTTCCTGACGGATCCCTTGCTGGGCGTGCTGACGGCCGCATCCATCATCGTGCATGAAGTGCCGCACAAGCTGGGGGATTTCGTGGTGCTCATCAACGCGGGCATCCCGCGCCGGCGCGCCGTGATGCTGATCCTGCTCAGCAGCCTGTGCACGGCGGCGGGCGGCGGTGTAGGATATTTCGTGTTGCAGGAAGCGCAGGCCTGGACGCCCTACATCCTCGTGATCGCGGCCAGCAGCTTCCTGTATATCTCGGTTGCCGACCTGATGCCGCAGATGCACGAGCGCGTCTCCTTGTCCGACGCGATTCCGCAACTGCTGCTGGTGGGCGTCGGTGTGGTCCTCATCTACGGCGTCACGTCCCTCATGCACCACGAGCACGATCACGGTCATGAGCACGGCGCCTCCCATGGCGAGGCCGTGCACGGCGAACATACGCACGGATCCGCCACGGCGCATCCGTAGCGCGGGTGCGGCGGCCGGGTTCCTCCGCTTTCCTCACCAGGAGTCCGCCATGAGTTTCGCTGCCGCCGCCGGTACGCCCGCATCCACCACCATCCACACCGATACCCAGGGCCTGGCCCACGGCGATTTCAAGCTGCCGACCGCCAACGGCACGATCAGCGCCTACTACGCCGCGCCCGAAGGCAAGCAAGACCTGCCCATCGTGCTGGTGGTGCAGGAAATCTTCGGCGTGCACGAGCACATCAAGGATCTCTGCCGCCGTTTCGCCAAGCAAGGCTACGTGGCCGTAGCCGCCAATCTGTACGAACGCCAGGGCGACGCCTCGCAATACACCGACATCCCGAAGCTGATCTCCGAGCTGGTGTCGAAGGTGTCCGATGAACAGGTCTACGGCGACCTGGACGCCAGCGTCGCCTGGGCCGCGGAACACGGCGGCGATCCCACCCGCGTGGGCATCACGGGCTTCTGCTGGGGCGGCCGCCTGACCTGGATGTACGCCGCGCAGAATCCGCGCGTGAAGGCCGGCGTGGCCTGGTACGGCAAGCTGGCGTCGGGCCATGGTCCGTTGATCAAGCAATACGTGGTGGACGTGGCCGGGCAATTGCATGGCCCCGTGCTGGGCTTGTACGGGGCCAAGGACGAGAGCATCCCGCTGGCCGACATCGAGAAGACCCGCGCGGTGCTGGCCCAGGGCAACGAGAACTCGCGCGCGTCCGAGTTCGTGGTGTACCCGAATTCGGGCCACGCGTTCATGGCCGACTATCGCGCGTCGTACGTGAAGGCCGACGCCGAAGACGGCTGGAAGCGCACGCTGAACTGGTTCGACCGGTATCTCTGATGCCTGGCAAGACGGCCGCGAGCGCGGCCGTCCTCATATGCAGGCGAAGCAGGGCGCACGGCCCCGCGGGTCACGAGTCGCCGCTGATGATCTCTTCGCGGCCGTAGAACTTCACGCCGATGTGGATGCGTTCGCGGCCCTGCGAACGGCGGTGGCGGTTGGTGTCGCGCAGCGAGTACACGCAGCCGCAGTATTCCTGCTGGTAGAAATTCTCGCGCTTGCTGATCTCGATCATGCGTGACGAACCGCCGCCCTTGCGCCAGTTGTAGGTCCAGTACACCAGATCGTCGTAGCGCCCCGCGGCCCGTTCGCCGCAGCCGTTGATCTGGTTCATGTCCTTCCAGCGCGAGATGCCCAGCGAGCTGGTGATCGTGTCGAACCCGTGCTCGTGCGCGTACAGGGCCGTGCGCTCGAAGCGCATGTCGAAGCACACCGTGCACCGTTCGCCGCGCTCGGGCGTATCTTCCAGCCCCTTCACACGGTCGAACCAGTTGTCCATGTCGTAATCCGCATCGATGAACTCGATGCCGTGCTGCTCGGCGAAGCGGATGTTCTCCTGCTTGCGGATCTCGTACTCCTTCACCGGATGGATGTTCGGGTTGTAGAAGTAGATGGCGTAGTCGATGCCCGAGGCCGTCATGGCTTCCATGACTTCACCGGAACAGGGCGCGCAGCAGGAATGCATCAGCACTTTCTTGCGGCCAGGGGGCAGATCGAGCTTGGGACGGACGAATTCGGACATGGCGGTTGTCGCCGCCGCATCAGGGAGAGTTCCTGGCGGCGGCGATTCGGATAAACACGGGGCAAGCCGCTAGTTTACTGCGTTGCCCCGGCCTTGCCTTATTCTTGCGCAAATACCGGGGCGGAATGCCTCCTGCTCATTCCCCGAGCACCGCTTGCCAGAGCGCCCCGACGGCCGCGCGCTCGTCCGCCACCTTCTCGACGGGCACGCGAGCCTTCTCCACCCCCTGCAGCCGCAGC
>NZ_FKBS01000029.1:481653-618453 GCF_900078315.1 Bordetella ansorpii | reverse complement strand
ATGAACCACCCCCGCCTGTCCGGCCAGCCGCAGCAGCGTGATGTTGCCCAGGTTGTTCACCAGCTCCCGGTGCTGCGCGCCGTGGCACAGCACCAGATACTGCGTGACGAACTCCACGTCCACCATGCCGCCGCGGTCATGTTTCAGGTCGAACAGCGTGGTGGGATTCGGATGTCCCGAGTTGATCTTGCCCCGCATCGCCAGCACCTCTCGGCGCAGCTCCGCCGCGTCGCGCGGCTGCACCATGATGTCGGCGCGGATGCGCTCGAACATCGCGCCCACGGCCGGATCGCCCGCCGAATAGCGCGCGCGCGTCAGCGCCTGGTGTTCCCAGGGCCAGGCATGCTGGCGCTGGTATTGCTCGAAGGCCTCGACGGACACGGCCAGCAGCCCGGCGTCGCCGTCGGGCCGCAGCCGCAGGTCCACTTCGTACAGCCGGCCGGACGACGTCATCGTCGACAGCCAGGAGGTCATGCGGCGGCTCAGCTTGGCGTAGACCTCGGGCGCGTCCTCGCGCGGATCGTCGAACAGGAACACCAGGTCCAGGTCCGAGGCGTAGCCCAGTTCCTTGCCGCCCAGCTTGCCGTAGGCGATCACGGCGAAGCGCGGCTGCGCATCGGGAACCCGGTTGACCAGCGGCCACAGGCGCCGCACCGTCTCGGCCAGCAGCACGTCGGCCAGGGCGGACAACTGGTCGGCCAGGCGTTCCACCGTCAGTTCGCCTTCCAGGTCCTGCGCCAGCAACTGGAAGCTGGCCTGGCGCTGCACGTCGCGCATCAGGTTCATCTGGCGTTCGATGTCGGGATCGCCGCCCGGCAATACGCAGGCGTTGAGGTCGGCCGTCAACTGGCGCGCCAACTGCGCGAAATCCAGGGGCTCGAACAGGGTGCGCCAATCGATCAGGCTGTCCAGCAGCAGCGGATGCTGCGTCAGGTACTGCGCGGCCCAGGGGCTGGCCGCCATCATGCGGGCCACGCGGGCCAAGGTGTCGGGGTATTCGGCCAGCAGCGCCAGATAGGCGCTGCGCTGCGCGATGGTCTCGATCAGGTCCATCAGGCGCACGGCGGCATCGCGCGGGTCGGGTGTCTGCAGCGCGGCCTGCAGGGCGGCGGGCAGCAGGGCGTCCACGCGGCGGCGGCTGCTGTCGGGCAGGCTGCGCACGCGATGGCTGGACAGCAGCGACTCGGCGCGGCGCACCAGTTCGTCGGCCTCCGTGCCGAAGCCCGCGCGGATCTGGGCAGCCAGGCGGCTTTCCGCGTCGTCCTGCGTCTCGTCCGAGGGCGGTGCATGGCGCGTGTTCTGCGCCGCGCGGCCCAGTCCCGGTTCGTCCAGGTCGCCCATGCCGGCCAGCCGGAAGGCGTCGCGGAAGGTGGCGGAGACGAAGCTGCGGTGGTCCTTCAGGGTCTGCTCGAACGTCTCTGCTGAGCAGCCCAGCGCGGACGCCAGCGCGGCGCGTTGCTCGGGATCGCTGGGCAGCAGATGGGTCTGCGCGTCCTCGCGGTATTGCAGCGCATGCTCGGTGCGGCGCAGGAAGCGGTAGGCGGCCTCCAGGCGTTGCGCATCGTCGGGCGACACCAGCCCCGCGTCGCGCTCGGCGTGCAGCGCCGGCAGCAGGCCGCGATGGCGCAGCGCCGGCATGCGGCCGCCGCGCACCAGCTGGAACAGTTGGACGATGAATTCGATCTCGCGGATGCCGCCGTCGCCCAGCTTGACGTTGTTGGCGCTGTCGACGCCGCTGCGCGACAGGGCGCGGCGCTGCCAGTCCTGGCGGATGCGCTCGCGCAGCACGCGCAGCGCGGCCAGCGCGTCGAAATCGAAGTACTTGCGGTACACGAACGGCATGCGCAGGCTTTCCAGCTGGCGCGCCTGCGGTTCCGGATCGCTGTCGGCATAGGCACGGGCGGGCATCAGGCGGCCCTTCAGCCAGGCGTAGCGCTCCCATTCGCGGCCCTGGCCGATCAGATAGTTCTCCAGGGCGTCCAGGCTCCAGGCCAGCGGGCCCGCGTCGCCATCGGGCCGCAGCCGCAGGTCGGTGCGGAACACCTGGCCATCGGCGTCGACTTCGGACAGGATGGGCATCATGCGGCGCGTCAGCCGGCCATAGAATTCGTGATGGCTGATCGAGCGCGGGCCGTCGGTATCGCCTTCCTCGCCGTACAGCATGATCAGGTCGATGTCGGACGAGACATTCAGCTCGCGGCCCCCCAGCTTGCCCATGCCGACGATCAGCATCTCCTGCGGGGCGCCGGTGGCGGGGTCGCGCGCCACGCCGTGCACCTCGCGCAGTTCGGCCGCCACGCTGCGGTAGGCCGCATCCACGGCCAGGTCGGCCAACTGCGTCATGCCGCCGACCACTTCTTCCAGATCGGCCTCGCCCGCCAGGTCGCGCACCATCAGCGTGCTGAACACGCGTTCCCGCAGTTTGCGCAGCACGCTGCGGCACTGCGGGCCGGGCAGCGCTTCGGGGGCGTTTGCGCCTTCCAGCTCGGCCATCCAGCTGGCCAGCACATTGGGCGTCACGGGCCGTGTGGCGGCGTTCTGCAGCCAGGCATACAGGTCGGGATGGGCGTCCAGGCGGCGCCGCAGGTGGCCGGACCAGGCCAGCGCGGACTCGAGCAGGGGGGCGGAAGACATGAGGCGGTCTCGGTGAGGCGGAATGTCGTGTAATGTATGAAGGGACGATACCGCAACCTGCCTGCTCCTGCCGACGATCCGTGCCCGTTTCTTTCAAAGTCCTGCGTTGCCTGCTCTGGGGCGTACTGGCGATCTTCGTCCTGGCTGCGGTCGCGTTCCTGGGCCTGCGCTACTGGGTGCTGCCACGGGTGGACCAATGGCGGCCGCAGATCGAGCGCTACGCTTCCGATGCGCTGGGCGCGCGCGTACGGATCGACCATATCGCCGCCGACTGGAGCGGCCTGAATCCGCGTCTGCGGCTGTCCTCCGTACGCGTGTACGAGGATCGGCAGGCCGGTCCCGCGCTGGAATTGCCGTCGGTCAGCGCCGTGGTCGCCTGGCGCAGCCTGCCGCGGCTGACGCCCCGGCTGTTGAACCTGCGGGTAGATGGCGCCGACCTGACCGTGCGCCGCGACCCGGCCGGCAAGATCTGGGTGGCGGGCCAATCCTTCGATCCCAATGAATCCACCGACGGGCCGTCGCCGGTGATGCGCTGGCTGCTCGCGCAGCGCCAGGTCGTGCTCTACCACGCCAAAGTGCGCTGGCGGGACGAGCAGCGCCAGGCGCCCGAGCTGGTGCTGTCCAACCTGGACATCCTGCTGCGCAACGGCGCGCTGTCGCATCGGTTCGGCATCCATGCGCAGACGCCCGGCGGCCTGGCCCGCGGGGTCAGCCTGCGCGGCGAATTCAACCGCAACCTGTTCCTGCGCGACGCTAATCCCCTGCATTGGGATGGGCAGCTCTATCTGCAGGTCGATGACGCACAGCCCTCGGCATGGCAGTCCTGGGTCTCCCTGCCCGCGTACCCGCAGGGGCGCATGGCCGCGCGCGCCTGGCTGCGCCTGTCGCATGGCCAGGTGCAGGACGTGACGATGGACACCGTGATGCGCGGTTTGAGCTGGCAGCTCCCCAACGATGGCGGGGCCATTGCCGCCCAGGCGGTCCGCGCCCGCCTGCAGGGCGCGCCGGGCGACCTGATGCAGTTCGACGACCTGCCCCTGGCGCGCAGCAAAGACGCCGCGGGTCTGTCGTTGAACACCGAGGTCGATGGCCTGCACATCGATGCGCCAGGCATCTTCGAGACGCGCCGGCTCGATTTCTCGCAGGCCCGGCTCGACGCCAGCGTGCTGCATCGGCCCGGCCAGCCACGCACCCTCGAACTGCGCCAGATGCGCGTGGTGAATCCGGACCTCGACGCAAGACTGCAGGGCAGCTGGCGCGAGGACAGCCAGGCGCCCGCCGGCATCGTGGACCTGCGCGGCAGTCTCGCGCGCGGCGCCATGCCGGCCATTTACCGTTATCTGCCCCTGAGCGTCAGCGAAGACGCACGCCGCTGGCTGGCGCGCGGCCTGCTGGCGGGAGAAGTGCGCGACGCGGCGGTCACGCTGCGCGGGGACCTCGCCGATTTCCCCTATGGGCGGCCGGGCAGCACGGGCGAATTCCGCATTGCCGGCGCCTACCGCGACGCAGTGGTCGACTACGCGCCGGCCGAGGGCAAGCGCAAGGGGTGGCCCCGGCTGGAAAAGCTGCACGGCAGCTTTGCCGTCGACAAGGTCAGCCTGACCGTGGACAGCAAGGATGGACGGGTGCCCACCGCTGCTGGCCAGGTGGTCACGCTGGGCGCGGTGCAGGCCTCGATTCCCGATCTCGAGCACGATGCCGAGCTGTCCGTGACCGGCGCGTCGGAAGGCCCGGCGCCGGCCTATCTGGCGCTGGCCGCCAATTCGCCGCTGGGGGGCCTGCTGGACGGGGTGCTGGACGAGGCGCAGGGCACCGGGCTGTGGCAGGTGCCGTTGAAGCTGCAGATTCCGCTGACCCATGTCGATGACGCGCGCGTGGAAGGCCACATCGGGTTCACGGGCGGCAATTTCCAGTTGATGCCCGAGATTCCGCAATTCACGCAGTTGCACGGCGAACTGGGCTTCACCGAGCGCGGCGTGGATGCGCGCGAACTGCGTGGCACCTTCCTGGGCGGGCCGGCGCGTGTGTCGGGCGGCATGGGCAACGGCAAGGCGCTGAGCTTCACCGGCACCCTCAACGCTGCCAACCTGAGCGAACTGAGTCGTTCGCCGGGGATGCAGCGGCTGTCGGGCAAGACCGACTACCAGGGCCGACTGACCTATTCCAAGGGCGCCGACCTGGACATCTCGGTGCAGAGCGAATTGAAAGGGCTGGCCATCGACCTGCCCGCGCCCGCCGGCAAGCGTGCCGAGGCCGCCGTGCCGCTGCGATTGCAGTTCAGCCCGGCCACCGACCCGGGACCGGCGGGGCGGCGCTGGCTGTCGGGCGGCATGGGCGAGGACATCAATCTGCTGCTGGAGCGCGATCCGTCCACGCGCGGCAGCGGCGGCCCGTATTTCGGCCGTGGCGCGCTGGGCGTGGGCCGCGCCGCCACGCTGCCCGCGCAGGGCATGAGCCTGTCGGGCAATTTCGACACCTTGAACATCGATGCCTGGGACGAGGCGGCGCAGGCCTTCGCCACCGAGCCGCCGGCCACCGTGCACAAGGCCCGCGGCAGGGCAGGCGCCGCGCAGCCGGCCGCGGTCAAGCCCGAGGAACATGCGTCCGGCACGCGTCCGTCGGGTCTGCTGCCTGCGCTGAGCCAGATCAGCCTGTCGGCCAGGCGCCTGCTGGCGTCGGGCCATTCGGTGGATCAGGTGACGCTCTATGCGCAGCGGCCCACGCCGGCCCAGTGGCGCGTCAATATCGAGTCGCGCCAGGCGGCCGGCACGATCGAGTGGACCGAGGCCCAGGGCGCCGTGGCGGGCAAGGTGGCCGCGCGTTTCTCCCGTCTGGCGCTGGGCGGCGCGCAGGGCATCGCCGCTGAAGGCGAAGGCGGCAGCGACCCGGGCCAGGATCCGAACGCGGGCAGCGAGCTGTCCGATATCCCGGCCATCGACGTGCAGGCCAGCCAGTTCGTCCTGTATGGCCACGACGTGGGCAGTCTGGAGGTGCAGGGCACCAACCTGGAACGCGGCAATCTGTGGCGCCTGGACAAGCTGCGCATCGCCAATGACAGCGCCACGCTGGACGCCACGGGTCACTGGCGCCTGAGCGGCGGCGAGCGAGGCCTGACGGTCGATACCAAGGCCTCTTTCAAGGACCTGGGCAAGTTCCTGGCGCGTGTCGGCCAAGACGGCACGGTCAGCGAAGGAGCGGGCTCTGTGGGCGGCCGCATCGCCTGGCGCAATTTCCCATGGCGCCACGACCTGGCCGACCTCGAGGGCGCACTGGTCGTGTCCCTGGACAAGGGACGCTTCCTGAACCTGAATTCACGCACGGCGCGCGTGCTGGAACTGTTGTCGCTGCAATCGCTGCAACGGCTGGTCAAGCTGGACGTGAATCCCGTGAACGTGCTGCGCGACGGCTTTCCGTTCGATACGGTGCGCGGCGATATGAAGATCGGCAAGGGCGTGGTGACGACCGATGGCTACAAGATCAACGGTCCCGTGGCGGCCGTCACGCTCGACGGCAGCGCGAATCTGGTGGCCGAGCGCTGGGACATGCATGCGGTGGTGGTGCCCAACCTGGATGCCAGCGGCGCCGCGGTGCTGACGGCGGTGGCCGTCAATCCGCTGATCGGCCTGGGCGCCTTCGTGACGCAATGGCTGCTGAAGGAACCGCTGGCCGAGGCCATGTCGGTGCAGTACCGCGTCAGCGGCTCGTGGGACGATCCCAAGGTCGAGAGCGTGCCGTCGCGTGCGCCGCGCGTGTCTTCGCCGCCACAGGGGCTGCAGTCGCCTGCATTGCCGGTCTGGCCGCAACAGGGTGGGGATGGGTGGGTGGAGCCCTGAGCCGGGCGCCCGCCACGGCCAGTACGCCCCTGGCGGGGCGTGCTGTCCTTACTTCTTCATCATGTCGAAGAATTCGGCGTTGGTCTTGGTGGCGCGCATCTTGTCCAGGATGAATTCCATCGACTGGATTTCGTCCATGTCGTGGATGAACTTGCGCAGCACCCACACCTTCTGCAGCAGCTCGGGCTTGATCAGCAGTTCCTCGCGGCGCGTACCCGACTTGTTCAGGTTGATGGCCGGGTAGACGCGCTTCTCGGCCAGGCGGCGCTCGAGGTGGACTTCCGAGTTGCCGGTGCCCTTGAACTCTTCGTAGATGACTTCGTCCATGCGGCTGCCGGTTTCGATCAGCGCGGTGCCCAGGATGGTCAGCGAGCCGCCTTCTTCCAGGTTGCGCGCGGCGCCGAAGAAGCGCTTGGGACGCTGCAGGGCGTTGGCGTCGACGCCGCCGGTCAGCACCTTGCCCGACGCGGGCACCACGGTGTTGTAGGCGCGGGCCAGGCGGGTGATCGAATCCAGCAGGATCACCACGTCCTTCTTCATTTCGACCAGGCGCTTGGCCTTCTCGATGACCATTTCGGCGACCTGCACGTGGCGCGTGGCCGGCTCGTCGAACGTCGATGCCACGACTTCGCCGCGCACCGTGCGCTGCATTTCGGTCACTTCCTCGGGACGTTCGTCGACCAGCAGGACGATCATGACCGCGTCGGGGAAGTTGGTGGTGATGGCGTGCGCGATGTGCTGCATCATCACCGTCTTGCCCGACTTCGGGCTGGCGACGACCAGGCCGCGCTGGCCCTTGCCGATGGGAGCGAAGATGTCGAGGATGCGGCCCGTCAGGTTCTCCTCGCTCTTGATCTCGCGTTCCAGGCGCATCGGCTGGTTCGGGTGCAGCGGCGTCAGGTTCTCGAACATGATGCGGTGCTTGATCGACTCGGGCGCGGCGCCGTTGATCTTGTCGACCTTGACCAGCGCGAAGTAGCGCTCGCCGTCCTTGGGCACGCGCACTTCACCCTCGATGGAGTCGCCGGTATGCAGGTTGAAGCGGCGGATCTGCGAGGGCGAGATGTAGATGTCGTCCGTGCTGGCCAGGTACGACGTCTCGGGCGACCGCAGGAAGCCGAAGCCATCGGGCAGGACTTCGAGCACGCCGTCGCCGAAGATCTGCTCGCCTTGCTTGGCGCGCCGCTTCATGATGGCGAACATCAGTTCCTGCTTGCGCAGGCGGTTGGCGTTTTCGATTTCCAGGCCAGCGGCCATTTCCAGCAACTGCGAGACGTGCAGCGCCTTCAGTTCATTGAGGTGCATTGCGGTGAGAGGGGGGAAGGAGAGAGGATGTGTTGGCAGGCAGCGGATGTGCCCACGCGCTAGGAATTTTTATGGGTAGACGTGGCGCTGCCCGGGCGGGCAGCGCCGTGCACGCTTATTTTACAACGCGCCGTCGAGGAATGCAGTAAGTTGCGACTTCGACAGGGCGCCAACCTTGGTGGCGGCAGCCTTGCCGTCCTTGAACAGCATCAGCGTGGGGATGCCACGGATGCCGTACTTGGCGGCGGTGTCCTGGTTCTCGTCGACGTTCAGCTTGGCCACGGTGAGGCGGCCGGCGTATTCGGTGGCGACTTCTTCCAGCATCGGGGCGATCATCTTGCAGGGGCCGCACCAGGCAGCCCAGTAGTCGACCAGCACGGGCTGGCCCGACTGCAGCACTTCGCTGTCGAAGCTGGCGTCACTGACGTTCTTGATTTGCTCGCTCATGGTGTATCTCGGGTTCAGCGGCGAGGCGCCGCGCGGCGGGAAAGCGCCTGGCGGACCGGCCACCGTTCTTGTTTGAGTGGAATGGGTTAAGCATACCACTGTCGATAACAACAGCGTTCACCGCTTTTGTGTAGGATGTTGCGGCGCGTCGGCAGGTCCGGGATCACCGGGACGGACCGTATGCGCCATGGTACCGAATCCAGGGCTGCCCATGTCCTGCGCATCCCACCGGGAATCGCGCGGGCGGGGCGCCTGTCCGTAGAATGTCGGTTTTTTTCCACAGATCTTGGGGATAACTTGGCCACACCACGTTACACCGAAGCGTCGATCCGTGTCTTGAAAGGCCTGGAACCCGTGCGCCAGCGCCCGGGCATGTACACGCGCACTGAAAATCCCCTGCACATCGTGCAGGAAGTCATCGACAACGCCGCCGACGAGGCGCTGGCGGGTCACGGCAAGCAGATCCAGGTGATCCTGCATGCGGACGGCAGCGTTTCCGTCGAGGACGACGGCCGCGGCATCCCGGTGGGCATGCACCCCGAAGAGAACGCCCCCGTGGTCGAGCTGGTGTTCACGCGCCTGCACGCGGGTGGCAAGTTCGACAAGGCGGGCGGCGGCGCGTATGCGTTCTCCGGCGGCCTGCACGGCGTCGGCGTGTCCGTCACCAACGCCCTGGCCACCCGGCTCGAAGTCGTCGTCTGGCGCGATGGCGCCGTCAACCGGCTGGTGTTCAAGGGCGGCGACGTCGCCGAGCCCCTGGCGCCCTACGACGCGCCGGGACCGCGCAAGAAATCGGGCACGCGCGTGCGTTGCTGGCCCGATCCCAAGTATTTCGACAGCCCCGCCATCCCCACGGGCGAGCTGACGCACCTGCTGCGCAGCAAGGCCGTGCTGCTGCCCGGCGTCAAGGTGTCGCTGATCAACGAGAAGACCGGCGACGTCAAGACCTGGCAGTACACCGACGGCCTGCGCGGTTACCTGGCCGAGGCGCTGGCCGGCGCCGAACTGATGGTGCCGTTCTTCGACGGCCAGCAGTACGCCGGCGCCGACCATGAAAACTTCGCCGAAGGCGAGGGCGCGCAGTGGGTGGTGGCCTGGACCGAGGACGGCAACGTCATGCGCGAGTCCTACGTCAACCTGATCCCCACGCCAGCCGGCGGCACGCACGAGTCCGGCCTGCGCGAAGGCCTGTTCACGGCGGTGAAGGGTTTCGCCGAGCTGCACAGCCTGCTGCCCAAGGGCGTGAAACTGCTGCCCGAGGACGTGTTCGCGCGCGCCAGCTTCGTGCTGTCGGCCAAGGTGCTCGATCCGCAGTTCCAGGGCCAGATCAAGGAACGCCTGAACAGCCGCGACGCCGTCCGCCTGGTGGGCGGTTTCGCCAAGAGCGCGCTCGACCTGTGGCTGCACAGCAACGTCGAGTACGGCAAGAAGCTGGCCGAGCTGGCCATCCGCCAGGCCCAGGCGCGCGTGCGCTCGGCCCAGAAGGTCGAGAAGCGCAAGAGCTCCGGCGTGGCCGTGTTGCCGGGCAAGCTCACCGATTGCGAAAGCAGCGATGCCACCCGCACCGAGGTCTTCCTGGTCGAGGGCGACTCGGCGGGCGGCTCGGCCAAGATGGGCCGCGACAAGGAATTCCAGGCCATCCTGCCGCTGCGCGGCAAGGTGCTGAATTCGTGGGAAGTCGAGCGCGACCGCCTGTTCGCCAACAACGAGATCCACGACATCGCCGTGGCCATCGGGGTGGATCCGCACGGGCCGAACGACACGCCCGACCTGTCGGGCCTGCGCTACGGCCGCGTTTGCATCCTGTCCGACGCCGACGTCGACGGTTCGCACATCCAGGTGCTGCTGCTCACGCTGTTCTACCGCCACTTTCCGCGCCTGGTCGAGGCCGGCCACGTGTTCGTGGCGCGTCCGCCGCTGTTCCGCCTCGATGTCCCCGCGCAGGGCAAGCGCCCCGCGCGCAAGATGTACTGCCTGGACGAGGGCGAGCTCGAGGCCGCGCAGGACAAGCTGCGCAAGGAAGGCGTGCGCGAGGCCAGTTGGAGCATCAGCCGCTTCAAGGGCCTGGGTGAAATGAATCCCGAGCAGCTCTGGGAAACCACCATGAACCCGGATACGCGCCGCCTGCTGCCGGTGGGCTACGGCGCGCTGACGCCCGACGACACCACCCGCATGTTCGACATGCTGATGGGCAAGGGCGAGTCGGCCCAGCGCCGCGCCTGGATCGAAGAAAAGGGCAACCTGGCGGAGCTCGACATCTGATGGCGCAGGCCTCGATGACCGTCGACCTGCGCGCCGACGACTACGCCGCGTTCGTCGAACGCGCGCACCAGCAGCCCGCGCTGCGCCGCCAGCGCTGGGCGCGCCACAAGCGCTTCGCGATCATCACCGTCATCGGGCTGGGCGCGCTGCTGCTGTCGCGCGCCTGGAACGGCGGCAACGTCGACTGGGCGCCGTTCGCGCGCGATTTCGCGCTGGCCGTGGCGCTGGGCCTGGGCGCGCTGGCCGTGCTGGTGCTGGGCTTCGAGCGCCTCTTGCCCGTGCTGATCCGCATGAACGTGCGGCGCCTCTTGCGCCAGCAGGCCGACCAGCCCTTCCTGGGCGTGCACCGTCTCGATTTCAGCGACGACGGCATCGCCGACACCACCGACAGCGTCTCGGGCCTCGTGCCCTGGGAGGCCGTCAGCCGTGTCGAGGAAAGCGCCGATTACCTGTACGTGATGCTGGGCGGCCTGCAGGGCGTGATCGTGCCCAAGCGCGGCCAGTCCGATGCCGTGCTGGACCCGGTCCGCGACGTGCTGCGCCGGCACGTGGCCGACGTCAGCCTGGCCCGCGCCTGATGCGCCGCACGCCGTTCATTTCAAAGATATTCCGCAAGGCCACAGACACACCATGACCGACACGAAGCAACCGGATCTGTTCGCAGCCCCCCCGGACGACGACGCCGCCATCACGCTGGGCGCGTATGCCGAACAGGCCTACCTGGACTACGCCGTTTCCGTGGTGCGCGGACGCGCGCTGCCCGACGTGGGCGACGGCCAGAAACCCGTGCAGCGCCGCATCCTGTACGCCATGCAGGCCATGGGCCTGGCGTCCGGCGCCAAGCCCGTCAAGTCCGCCCGCGTGGTGGGCGACGTGCTGGGCAAATACCATCCCCACGGCGACCAGGCGGCCTACGACGCCATGGTCCGCATGGCGCAGTCCTTCTCGCTGCGCTACCCGTTGATCGACGGCCACGGCAACTTCGGTTCGCGCGACGGCGACAACGCCGCGGCGATGCGGTACACCGAAGCGCGCCTGACGCCCATCGCCCGCCTGCTGCTCGACGAACTGGACGAGGGCACGGTCGATTTCGTGCCCAACTACGACGGCAGCCAGGAAGAGCCGCAGCAGTTGCCCGCGCGCCTGCCGATGATGCTGCTCAACGGCGCATCGGGCATCGCTGTGGGCATGGCCACCGAAATGCCCTCGCACAACCTGCGCGAAGTGGCGCGCGCCTGCGTCGAGCTGATCCGCCATCCCGACATGGACAGCGCCCGGCTGGCCGAGCTGATTCCCGGCCCCGACTTCGCAGGGGGCGGCCAGATCATCACGCCGCCCGCCGACATCGCCGCCATCTACGCCAGCGGCCGCGGCTCGCTGAAGGCGCGCGCGCGCTGGCAGTTCGAGGAAATGGCGCGTGGCCAGTGGCAACTGGTCGTGTACGAGCTGCCGCCCGGCACCTCGGGCCAGAAGGTGCTGGAAGAGATCGAAGAGATCACCAACCCCAAGGTGCGCGCCGGCAAGAAGAGCCTGAGCCCCGAGCAACTGCAGTCCAAGGCCGTGATGCTGGGTCTGCTGGACGCGGTGCGCGACGAATCGGGCAAGGACGCCGCCGTGCGCCTGGTGTTCGAGCCCAAGACCTCGAAGGTCGACCGCGACGAGTTCGTCAACACCCTGCTGGCCCAGACCAGCATGGAAAGCAACGCGCCCATCAACCTGGTGTGCATCGGCCTGGACGGCCGGCCGCGCCAGAAGGGCCTGCGCGCCATCCTCGACGAGTGGGTGCAGTTCCGCACGGCCACGGTCGTACGCCGTACGCGCCACCGCGTGGAGAAGGTCAGCGACCGCATCCACGTGCTGGAAGGGCGCATGATCGTCTACCTGAACGTGGACGAGGTCATCCAGACCATCCGCGAGTCCGACGAGCCGCGCGAGGCGCTGATGAAGCGCTTCGACCTGACCGAGCGCCAGGCCGAGGACATCCTCGAAATGCGCCTGCGCCAACTGGCGCGCCTGGACGGCATCAAGGTCGAGCAGGAGCTGGCCGACAAGCGCGCGGAACTGCTCAAGCTGCAGGACCTGCTGGACAATGCGTCGTCGCTCAAGCGCCAGTTGATCAAGGAAATCGAGGCCGACGCCAAGCAGTACGGCGACGACCGCCGCACGCTGATCGAGACCGCCGAACGCGCCGTGCTGGAAACCCGCGTGGTCGACGAGCCCGTCACCGTGGTGGTCTCGCAGAAGGGCTGGCTGCGCGCGCGCCAGGGCCACGGCCACGACGCGTCGCAGTTCACCTTCAAGCAGGGCGACGACCTGTACGGCGCCTTCGAGTGCCGCACCACCGACACGCTGATCGCGCTGGGCGACAACGGCCGCACCTATACCGTGGCGGTGTCGGGCCTGCCGTCCGCGCGCGGCGACGGCCAGCCGGTCACCACCATGATCGACCTGGAAACGGGCACCCGCATCACCCACATGCTGGCCGCGGCGCCCGACAGCCGCTGGCTGCTGGCCACGCGCGGCGGTTTCGGTTTCGCGACCAGGCTGTCCGACATGACCAGCCGCCAGCGCGCCGGCAAGCAGTTCGTGTCGCTGGAAGCGGGCGACGAACTGCTGCGTCCGGTGCCGCTGTTCGAAGGCGCGCTGCAAGTGGCGCTGCTGTCGGCCAAGGGCAAGTTCCTGGTGTTCGGCCTGGACGAGGTCAAGGCGTTGTCCGGCGGCGGCCGCGGCACCATCCTGATGGGCCTGGACGACAAGGACGGTGTGCAGCAGGTGGTGCCGATCGGACGCAAGGGTTTGCGCGCCGCCGGCGTCTATCGCAACAAGCACACGGAAGACATCCTGGCGGGTTCCGCGCTGGATCCCTACGTGGGCAAGCGCGCCCGCAAGGGCCGTCAACTGGACGTGCGGCCCAAGCAGCCCGTGCTGTCGCCGGTGTTCGAGTAGACCGCTGCCGCCACGGCTGGCCTGGTGCCGGCCGTGGATGTAACGGCACGTCAGGAACGAATTGTCGGGCCTGGCAACGGGGACGGTGCGTAAAGCTCGTCCCCGAATCATTTCAGAACGGCGCCACGTCGTTCCTGCCCCGCACAGTAGGGCGGGTTGCAGGATCGGCAGGTTTGGCATGACGTGTAACGATGAAGTTGCCGTGACCCGTCATGGCAACTTCTTCTGTTAATTTTTCCCTAATTTATTGCATTTTTACGGAAAGTTCTGTCTACCATGGGTTGACGGGAATGGCTTGTGGCCATATCATTTCTGTAGAAATCATTTTTTCTGAACTAATTTTCACCATGAATAATTCGGCTACCGCTGATTCCTCCAACACCCCCGTGATGCAGCAGTACGACTTGCGCATCCTGCGGGCGCTGCGCCGCATCACGCGTTCGATCGCGTTGCACTCGCGGCAGTTGTCGGCGGTCAGCCACATCACGGCGCCTCAACTGATGTGTCTGCGTACGGTCATCGCCAACGGTCCCCTGACCGCCACGGCGATCAGCCGCGAGATCCACGTCAGCCCCAGCACCGTGGTGGGTATCCTGGACAGGCTCGAGGACAAGGGCCTGATCCGCCGCGAACGTGGCCGCGAAGACCGCCGTATCGTCTTCGTGTCCGCGACCGAAGCGGGTCGCTCCCTGGCCATCGAGGCGCCGTCGCCGTTGCAGAAGCATCTGGCGGACGGCCTGAACGCCCTGCCCGAATTGGAGCAGGCTACCATCACCCTGGCGCTGGAACGCATCGTGGAACTGATGGAACAGGGAGGTCACGCGATCGAAGCGCATAGCGATCCGGCCTCGCCCATTCTTGAAGTGCCCACGGGTGGAGCGCCGCCAGAATCGGGATTGGTCGTATGAAGAAAATCGATCTGTACGCAACACCCACCGGCTCCAAGGCCGGTGTCACCGACACAGACCTCACGCAATACACCCTGCGCCAGCCGCGGCGCAACGATGGCGCCGCCATCCACCGCCTGATCGGCGAGTGCCCGCCGCTGGACGTCAACTCGCTCTACGCCTACCTGCTGCTGTGCGAGCACCACGCCGCCACCTGCATCGTCGCTGAAAGCAGCGGCGGGCGCATCGACGGCTTCATCTCCGCCTACTCCATTCCCGAGCGCCCCGACGTGTTGTTCGTCTGGCAGGTCGCCGTGCATGCCCGCGCCCGTGGCCATCGCCTGGCCCGCCGCATGCTGCGCGAGTTGCTGCAGCGCCCGGGCCTCGAACACGTACGCCATCTCGAAACCACCGTCGGCCCCGACAACAAGGCCTCGCGCCGCACGTTCGCCGGCCTGGCCCGCGAAGCCGGCGCCCACGTCGCGGAACAGCCGCTGTTCGATCGGCAAGCCTTCGGCGGCGCCGACCACGACGACGAGATGCTCTTGAAGATAGGTCCGTTTCAGCAAGCCCCCGCGCGGGCTGCGCTGACGGCCTAGCACTATCCACCGTGATGCCTTCCGACCGGCGCCGTTCTGGCTCGCCGGCGGGCAGGTGTCCGCCTGTCAACCTAAGCTACTAAAGGAGAAAGTTGCCATGGACTTGAAAATTTTTGAACGCATGGAGTCTGAGGTGCGGGGCTACATCCGTTCGTTTCCGGTGGTGTTCAGCCAGGCACGCGGCTCTCTGCTGATCGATGAGGAAGGCACCGAGTACATCGACTTCTTCAGCGGCGCCGGCACGCTCAACTACGGTCACAACAATCCCGTCTTCAAGGAAAAACTGGTCGAGTACCTGCAATCTGACGGCGTGGTGCACGGCCTGGACATGGCCACCAGCGCCAAGAAGCGTTTCCTTGAAACCGTGGATCGCGTGCTGCTCAAGCCGCGCAACTGGCAATACACGCTGCAGTTCACGGGTCCCACCGGCACCAATGCCGTCGAGGCTGCGCTGAAGATCGCGCGCCAGGTCAAGGGCCGTCCGAACATCATCTCGTTCACGCATGGTTTCCACGGCGTGTCCGGCGGCTCGCTGGCGGCTACCGCCAACATGAAGTTCCGCGACGCCGCGGGCTACGCGCTGGGCAACACGACGTTCATGCCGTATGACGGGTACTTCGGTCCTGACGTCGACACCATCGCTTACCTGGAACGCATGCTGGACGACCCCAGCAGCGGCATGGACAAGCCGGCCGGCGTGATCGTCGAGACCGTGCAGGGCGAGGGCGGCGTCAACGTCGCCACCCTGCGCTGGCTGAAGGAACTGGAAAAGCTGTGCCACCGCCACGACATGCTGCTGATCGTCGACGACATCCAGGTCGGCTGCGGCCGTACCGGCAGCTTCTTCAGCTTCGAATCGGCCGGCATCCGTCCCGACATCATCACGCTGTCGAAGTCGCTGTCGGGCTTCGGCCTGCCGATGTCGCTGGTGCTGATGAAGCCCGAATTGGACGTCTGGAAGCCGGGCGCCCACAGCGGCACGTTCCGCGGCAACAACCTGGCCTTCGTCACCGCCACGCAGGCGCTGGAAACCTACTGGGCCAGCGACGCCTTCGCCACCGACGTGCAGCGCAAGGAGCGCCTGGTGCGCGACTGGCTGGAGAACCTGGCGCACAGCTACCCGAACGCGGGCCTGTCGGTGCGCGGCCGTGGCCTGATCCAGGGCCTGGTCTCCGGCAACCAGCCGGACCTGGCCAACCGCATCGCCCACATGGCCTTCGAGCGCGGCCTGGTCATCGAGACCGCCGGCGCGCACGACGAAGTGCTGAAGGTGCTGCCGGCCCTGACG
Source organism: Bordetella ansorpii (assembly GCF_900078315.1). Taxonomy (GTDB): domain Bacteria; phylum Pseudomonadota; class Gammaproteobacteria; order Burkholderiales; family Burkholderiaceae_B; genus Bordetella; species Bordetella ansorpii. The sequence goes on along the minus strand of NZ_FKBS01000029.1, from coordinate 602,252 downwards.
ATCGAGGATGAACTGCTGACCCGCGGCCTGGACATCATCGAGGCCAGCGTGGCCGCTGCCCTGGCCGAGGATGCCCAACCCGCACGTGTGCTCAACTTTGGAGGAAAGCGTCGATGATCGTACGTAACGTCAAGGATGTAATCGGAACCGAGGACGAGGTCCGCACCGATACCTGGATGAGCCGCCGGGTGCTGCTGAAGAAGGATGGCATGGGCTTCTCGTTCCACGAGACCACCATTTTTCCGGGCACGCGCACCCACATCCACTACAAGAACCACCTCGAGGCCGTGTGGTGCATCGAGGGCGACGGTTCGATCGAAGTGATCGCCGACGGCAAGACGCACGCGCTGGGCCCCGGCGTGGTCTACGCCCTGAACGAAAACGACGAGCACTGGCTGTGCGGCGGCAAAGAACCGCTGCGCGTCATCTGCGTCTTCAATCCGCCGCTGACCGGCCAGGAAGTGCACGATGCCGACGGCGTCTACGCGCTGCCGGTCGAGAAAGCGGCCTGACGACAGGAGGATATTCATGATCTCACCTGCGAAGGATCCGTACGCCTCGCGTACGGACCGAGGCTCCGCCATCCTGGCCCGCCAGGATCCCGTGGTCTATGGCGACGGCAAGTATGCCGACGCGCTGTCGGCCGAACAACTGGGCAGCTACGAGCGCGACGGCTTCCTGCTGCTGGAAGACCTGTTCACCGACAAGGAAGTGGCTGCGCTGATCGCCGAGGTCGACCGCATGACGCACGACCCGGCCATCGTCCGCCGCGAGGAAGCCATCACCGAACCCGGCAGCAATGCCGTGCGCTCCATCTTCATGGTGCACGTGTTCAGCCAGATCATGGAACGCCTGGCGCGCGAGCCGCGCCTGGTCAACGTGGCGCGCCAGATCCTGGGCTCCGAGGTGTACCTGCACCAGACCCGCGCCAATATGAAGCCTGGCTTCAAGGGCAAGGAGTTCTACTGGCATTCGGATTTCGAGACGTGGCATGTGGAAGACGGCATGCCCGCCATGCGCGCCCTGAGCTGCTCGGTGCTGCTGTCGGACAACGACGCCACCAACGGCCCGCTGATGCTGGTGCCGGGCTCGCACCGCCACTTCATCTCGTGCGTGGGCGAGACCCCGCGCGATCACTACAAGCAGTCGCTGAAGAAGCAGGAATACGGCGTGCCCGATGCGGTCAGCCTGCAACTGCTGACCGAACAGGGCGGCGGGCTGCGCACCATGATGGCCAAGGCGGGCTCGGTGGTGTTCTTCGACTGCAACACCATGCATGGGTCGAACAGCAACATCTCGCCGTACCCGCGTTCCAACGTCTTCATGGTCTACAACAGCATGGAGAACACGCTGAATCCGCCCAAGTACGGGCTGGATCCGCGCCCCGAGCACATCGCCACGCGCAAGGCTTTCAAGGCCTTGACCCCGCTGGACAAGCTCAAGCTCGTTTGACGCTGTGCCTCGCCGCTGCCGCGTGCCGGCGCGGCGGCGGCGACGCACGGTATGACTGGGGCCCGCCATCGTCATGATTGCGGGCTCTTTTTCGCGCTACGCTACGGGCCTTCGGCTACAGGTGGGAGGAACCATGCCGCACTACGAAGACACCGCCCAGGGCGTACTGCAGTTCTGGCGCGATGCCGGCCCTGCAAGCTGGTTCCGCAAGGACGAGCAATTCGACCAGGACTTCCGCCAACGCTGGGAAGGCCTGCACATGGCTGCCGCGCGGCGCGAGCTGGATACCTGGGCAGATACGGCCGACGGCGTGCTGGCCTTGCTGATCCTGCTGGACCAGTTCCCGCGCAATGCCTATCGTGGTACGGCGCACATGTTTGCCACCGATCCGCTGGCTCGGCATTTCGCGCGGCTGGCGGTGGAACAGGGGCTGGACGCACATGTTGCCGTCGAACTGCGGGCATTCTGCTACATGCCTTTCGAGCATTCCGAGAACCTGGACGATCAGGCCAATGCAGTGAAACTGATGGCCTCGCTGGATCAGCGTTCATTGGACTTCGCGGTCCTGCACCAGCGCATCATCGAGCGTTTCGGGCGTTTTCCGCATCGCAATGCGGCGCTGGGACGGGAGTCCACAGCCGAAGAACGGCAGTTCCTGGCGGAAGGCGGCTTTTCGGGGTGACACAGCGCCTGCCGCGCGGAAGGCAGGACAATCGGGTTGTTCCGATTGCCGCGCATCGCGGGTTGGCGTGACCCGTACAGGATCGCGTTATGCTGCTGCCTTCGCCTCCGACCGGTGTCTTCGCCATGTCCGCCCGCATCCTCAGCCTGCACATCTATCCCATCAAGTCCTGCGCCGGCATCGACCTGGCCGAATCGGACCTGGACCGCGCCGGCCTGGCGCATGACCGGCGCTGGATGCTGGTCGATGAGAACGGCCAGTTCATGACCCAGCGGCAATGGCCCGCGATGGCGCGGATCCGTACCGAACTGGCGGAGGGCGTGCTGCGTTTGAGCGCACCCGGCATGACGCCGCTGGACGTGCCGCTGGATGGCTCGGAGCTGGCCGATGCCGTGGAAAACGTGGTGGTGTGGCGCGATACCGTGCCCGCACGCGCCGAGCATCCGCGCTGCGCGCAATGGCTCGGCCAGTTTCTGGGCCGGCCGTGCCGGCTGTTCAAGCTGGACGCGCAGGCCCGGCGTGCGGCGAATGCCGAATGGGTAAACCGCTGGCGCGACGGCCATCCCGATCTGGCGGACGCGTTCGAGGGGGAACACGTGTTCGGTTTCGCCGACAGCTTTCCGCTGCTGGTGGCCAACCAGGCCTCGCTGGATGACCTGAATGCGCGCCTGGCCGCGCAGGGCAAGGCGGCGGTGCCGATGAACCGCTTCCGGCCCAACATCGTGGTGCAGGGCGAGTGGGCGGCGTTCGAGGAAGACTACACCGCCATGATTACGGCGGGCCCGGCGCGCCTGGCCCTCGTCAAACCCTGTACACGCTGCTCGGTGCCCGACGTGGACCAGGCCACTGCCGTGCAGGGTGACGAGCCCGGCCGTACCCTGGCGAACTATCGCACGCTGGATATCGGCGTGGTGTTTGGCCAGAACGCGATCGTGTCGCAGCGGGATGGCGTCCGATTGCGCGTCGGCGATCCGGTCGGGATCGAACTGGATTTCTGAAGCCGAGTCCGCCCGGTCCGGACGCCGGCCGGCAGCAGCAAGAAGGAAACCGCCGTGCGGGGGCGGCCTCTCACGATGAGGCGGTGGGGATCAACCCGCCGACAGCTTCAATCCCACCAGCCCCGCCACGATCAGCCCCACGCTGACGATGCGCGCCGTGCTGACGGATTCGCCGAACAGGATGATGCCCGCGATGAAGGCGCCGATGGTGCCGATGCCCACCCAGATGGCATAAGCCGTGCCCAACGGCAGGGTCTTCATGGCCTGCGACAGCAGCCAGAAGCTGGCGATCATGGCCACGACGGTGATGACGGAGGGGAGAGGACGCGTGAAGCCGTGCGTGTACTTCAGTCCGATGGACCAGACGACTTCGAGGAGTCCGGCAAGTACGAGGATAAGCCAGGTCATGGAACAGCCCTTGCAATGGCGCCGGCGGGACGCCGGCAGGTAAGGGGCCGTCCCCGGTAGAGGCGCCGTCCGGAATGCGCCGGACAGCATCCGGGCAGGACCGCGTTCCCAGGCCGTCCCGGGACAGGCGCGATTATAGGCGCTGCGAGCCTGGTTGGGCCAGGGCGGGCTGGCGGCCGGGATCGGAGGCCCGCCGCGCTGCCGGCGCGGTCGCTCCCACGCGCGCCCCAATGAAAACAGCCGCCACGCGCCCGATATGGCGCGTGGCGGCTGTCCGAGACCTTCGCGTTGCTTAGCGCTTGGGCGCGTCGGCGGCGTGGACTTCCTTGCGGATGTCGGCCACTTGCGAGGCGGTCACGGCCGAGGCCTTGTTGCCCCAGCTGCTGCGGATGAACGTCACCACGTCGGCGACCTCGGCATCCGTCATGCGCGCGGCGAAGCCGGGCATGGCGTAATGCGTCGGAGCCGCCTTGGTCCACGGCATTTCGGCGCCTTGCAGCACGATGTGGATCAGCGAGGTGGGATCCTCGGTGTTCACCGTGGTGCTCAGGGCCAGGCGCGGGAAGGTTTCGGTCCAACCGCGGCCGTCGGTGCGGTGGCAGGTCGCGCAGTTGTTGATGTAGTCCATCGCGCCGCGCACGGTGGCCTGTCCGCTGGACAGGGCCTTGTACGTGGACTCGTCGTACGTCAGGGCCTGCGTGGCCTTGGGATCGGCCGGGGAGAGCGTCTTCAGGTACTTGGCGATGGCGGTCAGGTCGGCGTCCGTCAGGTGCTGCGTGCTGTCCTCGACCACCTGGGCCATGCCGCCGAAGGCCGCGGAGTGCTCGTTGCGGCCGCCCTTCAGGAAGGCGACGATGTCGGCTTCGCTCCAGGAACCCAGGCCGTCGTGCATGTCGCCGCGCAGGTTCTTGGCCAGCCAGCCTTCGATCTTGCCGCCGGACAGGAAGGCGGTGCCGTCCTTGTCGCTCAGCGCCTTCTCTTGCAGGGCGACGCCGCGCGGGGTGTGGCAGGTGCTGCAGTGGCCCAGGCCTTCGACCAGGTACTTGCCGCGCAGCACGGCATCGCCGCTGTCGGCCGGCACGGCCGAGGCTTCGACGACGTCGGGCGCGAACATCCAGCGCCACACGTTCAGCGGCCAGCGCATCGACATCGGCCACGAGATGTCCGTGTCCTTGTTTTCCTGGCGAACGGGTTCCACGCCGTTCATGAAGTACGCGTACAGCGCCTTGACGTCGGCCGGGCTGACGTTGGCGTAGGACGTGAACGGCATGGCGGGGTACAGCGAGTGGCCATCGCGGGCCACGCCATGACGCACGGCGCGGTCGAAGTCTTCCAGGCTGTACTGGCCGATGCCCGTATCCTTGTCGGGCGTGATGTTGGTCGAGTAGATCGTGCCCAGCGGCGATTCCAGGCCCAGGCCGCCGGCGAAGGGCTTGCCGCCCTTTGCCGTGTGGCAGGCGACGCAATCGCCGGCGCGGGCCAGGTACTCGCCCTGCTTGATCATCTGCTGGTCGGCGGCATCGGCCGCCAGGGCGTTGTGTGCGAACAGCGCGAAGGCGGCCGCAATGATATGGCGCTTCATCATTGTGGCGCTCCTTACACTTGGACCAGGGGGCGGCCCTGGTTCTTCAGGTATTGCTCGCGGATCGCCTTGGCCGACCAGTAGGCCAGCGCGCCCACCAGGCCCGTCGGGTTGTAGCCCATGTTGTACGGGAAGGCGCTGGCGCCCATCACGAACAGGTTGGGCATGTCCCAGCTTTGCAGGTAGCGGTTGACGGCGCTTTCACGCGGGTCGGTGCCCATCGTCACGCCGCCGGTCAGGTGGGTGCTTTGATAGACGCGGGTGTCCCAGTGCGAACCGGGCTTGCGCACGCTCTTGGTGTACTTCTCGGCGCCCATGGCCTGGGCCACCTTCTCGGCCTGCTTGCCGACGTAGTCGAGCATCTTGTACTCGTTGTCGTGCCAGTCGAAGGTCATGCGCAGCAGCGGCTGGCCGTAGGCATCCTTGTAGGTGGGGTCCAGCGACATGTAGGCGTCGCGGTAGGCCATCACCGAGCCCGACATGCCGAAGCCGAAGGTGCGCTGGTAGCCGTCGATCATGCCAGCCTTCCAGCCCGAGCCCCACGAGGGCGTGCCCGGAATCGGCTGGGCCTGCTTGATCGGGCGGCCGCCGGTGGTGGCCTGGCGCACGACGGCGCCGCCGATGAAGCCCAGCTGGCTGTGGTCGAACTGGTCGGCGTTCAGGTCGTCGAACGCCCAGGCGCCGGCGCCCGTGCCTTCGAACGGGTTGAAGTAGTTGCCCTTGGGCATGACGATGCGGAAGCCGCCGTTCATCTGATAGGCCAGGTTGCGGCCGATCACGCCTTCGTTGGCGACGGGGTCGTACGGCTTGCCGATGCCCGACAGCAGCATCAGGCGCACGTTGTGCAGTTGGAACGCGCACAGGATGACCATGTCGGCGGGCTGCTCGACTTCGCGGCCCTGTGCGTCGATGTAGGTCACGCCCGTGGCCATCTTGCCCGAGGCGTCCTTGTTGACGCGCACGACGTGCGAGTTGGTGCGCAGCTCGAAGTTGTCCTTCTTCAGCAGCACCGGCATGATGGTCGTCTGCGGGGCGGCCTTCGAATACATGAAGCAGCCGTAGTTCTCGCAGAAACCACAGAAATTACAGGGGCCCAGGCGCACGCCGTACGGATTGGTGTAGGCGGCCGAGGCGTTCGAGGCACCGGCGGGGAAGGGGTGGTAGCCCACTTCGCGGGCGGCCTTCTCGAACAGCGATTGCGCGTAGGTCTGCTGCAGCGGGGGCAGCGGGAACTCGTTCTTGCGCGCGCCTTCCAGCGGGTTGCCGCCGGGCACGATCTTGCCGTTCAGGTTGCCGGCCTTGCCCGAGGTGCCGCACACTTTCTCGAAGAAGTCGTAGTGCGGTTCCAGGTCGTCGTAGGTGACGCCGTGGTCCTGCAGCTGCATGCCTTCCGGAATGAAGTCCTTGCCGTAGCGCTCGACGTGCCGCGTGCGCATGACCAGCTCTTCCGGCAGGTTGCGGTAGTGCATGCCGTTCCAGTGGAAGCCCGCGCCGCCCACGCCGTCGCCCAGCAGGAAGGAGCCGTGCTGGCGGTAGGGCACCGCCGTCTCGGCCATGCTGTGGCGGACCGTGACGGTTTCCTTGGACAGGTCCTGGAACATCTTGCCGCGCACCGAGTACGCCAGCTCGTCCAGCACCTTGGGGTATTCCGCGTCGGTGGGGGTGTCCTGGAACTTGCCGCGCTCCAGCGCGACGACTTTCAGGCCTTCTTCGGTCAGTTCCTGACCCAGGATGGCGCCCGTCCACCCGAAGCCGACCAGTACGACGTCGACTTTTTCTTTCTTGATTGCCATGACTTAACCTTTCTCGCCTGCGATGGAAACGGGGCCGTACGGATACTTCACGTTGCCCTTGGCCGGCCAGTCGAGGAAGTCGCCGCGCGCGCCGGGGAAGCCGATCATCTTCCAGCCGACCATGCCGCGGTTGCCGCCATATTGCGGGTCCGAGAAAAAGCCTTCTTTCGTGTTCTGCCACAGGAAGCTGAAGAACATCTTGGCGGGCACCTTCTCGAAGTCGAGCTTGCCGCCTTCCATTTCCTTGAGCACCTGCTCTTGTCCGGCGTGATCGAGGTCCGCGAAGACCTTGTCGCCGAACTTGCTCTTGCAGTAGGCATCACAGGCCGCGATGCCGTGGCGATAGATGTCGCGCGGCACCAGGCTCGATTGATGGCCGTAGGTGGCGTCCACTTCGGGGTGGAACGGGCCCTGCATGTACCACAACTTGCCGTGGGCGTAGGCCGTATCCATCTGGCGGTCGATGAACTCGGGCACACAGGCCTCGATGGCGCCGGGGCCATTGTCGTCAGCGGGAATCAGGCGATCCACGGCCGCCTGCAGGAATTTCCATTCGGCGTCGTTGAAGAAGAGGGGAGAGTAGGGTTTTGCTGCGGGCGCTGCGGCGGCCGGTACTGCTGCGGTGGCGGCGACCACACCGGCGCTGCCGGCCAGGGTGGTTGCCGGCACCACGGCGACGATCTGTTGCAAGAATCGGCGCCGCGGTTCGGTATTGTTGGTCATCGTGTTCCACACATATAAATGTCTAGCGACAGAAATTGTACGCATACAACCTTCCTGGAACCTTAAAGCAAGCTGTCTACCTGACTGGGGCGCTAGAATCTGTCAATTCGACGTCAATGAATTCAGCCCGATCCCGGCTGGCGTTCTTTTTGCGCCACAGCCGGCAAGCGGGTATCCGCCACCAGATCATGAGCTTTCAGGTAACGATCCAACCCAGCAAGCATCAATTCCAGGTCGAGTCCGGCCAGACCGTGCTGGAGGCCGCGATGGCCGCCGGCTTCGTGCTGCCGTACAGTTGCCGCACCGGCGCGTGTTCCACCTGCAAGGGCAAGGTGCTCGAAGGCCAGTACGACGCAGGCCCGTATCCGGCGCAGGTGCTGGCTCCCGAGGAGCTGGCCCGCGGCTATACGTTGTTCTGCCAGGCCCGTCCGCAGACCGACCTGGTCGTGGAGGCTGCCGAGGTGCGGCTGGCCACCGACATTCAGATCCGCAAACTGCCCTCGCGCGTACAGACGCTCGAACGCGTCGCGCCCGACGTGGTGGTGATCAAGCTGCAACTGCCGGCCGCCGAGCAGTTCCGCTATTACGCGGGGCAGTACGTCGAGATCATCCTGAAGGACGGCAAGCGCCGCAGCTACTCGATGGCGGGCGCGCCGCACAACGGCAGCCCGCTCGAACTGCACGTCCGGCACCTGCCGGGCGGCCTGTTCACCGACCACGTCTTCGGCGCTGGCGCCACCCAGATGAAAGAGCGCGAGATCCTGCGCCTGGAAGGGCCGTTCGGCTCGTTCTTCCTGCGCGAGGACAGCGCCAAGCCCATCGTGCTGCTGGCCAGCGGCACCGGCTTCGCGCCGGTCAAGGCCATCGTCGAGCACATGCTGCACAAGCAGATCACGCGTCCGGTCACGCTGTACTGGGGGGGGCGTCGTCCTCGGGACCTGTACATGGACGAGCTGGCGCGCTCGTGGGAACAGGCGCTGCCCAATCTGCGCTACGTGCCGGTGGTGTCCGATGGCCTGCCCGAAGACGGCTGGCAGGGCCGCACGGGCTACGTGCACGAGGCCGTCCTCCAGGACCTGCCCGACCTGTCGGGCCACCAGGTGTATGCCTGCGGCGCGCCGGTGATGGTCGATGCCGCACGCCGCGAGTTCAGCCTGCAGTGCGGGCTGCCGCCCGAAGAGTTCTACGCCGATGCGTTTACCTCGGAAGCCGACCTGGCGCGCGCAGCGGGCTGACGGCCCGTGGCGTGATGCTTGCGGGGTCTTGCCAGGCCCTGTTTTACGCATTGAAATGACGAACCCGGCAGGCCGTCACGGTACACTGCCGGACCAGCACCCTGTCCGGGGCGCACGGCTTTCAGCCGTTCCGGACGGGCTTCGCACGCAGGGAGCGATTCGCGCATGAAAGTAGCGGTTTTGGGCAGCGGCATCATCGGCGTCTCCACCGCGTGGTGGCTCAGCCAGTCGGGTCATGAGGTCGTGGTCATCGACCGCCGCGCCGGGCCGGCCCAGGAAACCAGCCTGGCCAATGGCGGCCAGATATCGGTGTCCTACGCCGAACCCTGGGCCAATCCGCAGGCGCCCCTCAAGCTGCTGAAGTGGCTGGTGCGCGACGACGCGCCGCTGCTGTTCCGTCCGCAGCTCGACTGGCGGCAATGGATGTGGGGGCTGGCCTTCCTGCGCGAATGCCTGCCGTCGCGACTGGCGCCCAATATCCGGGCGATGGTGCGCATGGCCGAATACAGCCGTTCCACGCTGCGCGGCATGCGCGCCCAGATGGGCATCCAGTACGAACACCTGGAGCGCGGCATCCTCAATTTCTACCGCGATCCGCACGAATTCGAGGCCTCGCAGCAGGCCGCCGGCCTGATGCGCGATTTCGGCGTCGAGCGGCGCGTCATCGGACCCGACGAGGTCATCGCCATCGAGCCCGCGCTGGCGCCGCACCGCGGCACCATCGTCGGCGGCGACTACACGCCCGAGGACGAAAGCGGCGACGTGCACCTGTTCACCGCCGCGCTGGCGCAGCATTGCGAGGCGGCCGGCGTCGAGTTCCGTTTCAACACCCAGGCCACGCGCCTGGAAAGCGTCGGCGGCAGCGTGCAGGCCGTCGAGCTGATCGGCCCCGATGGCCGCTACGGCCGCCTGACGGCCGATGCCTACGTGGTCGCCATGGGCAGCTACACGCCCATCCTGGTGCGTCCGCTGGGCGTGCCTTGCAACGTCTATCCCGCCAAGGGTTATTCGGCCACGTTTCCGGTGCTGGCGCCCGAGCGCGCGCCCTCCGTCAGCCTGACCGACAGCAGCCACAAGGTGGTCTTCTCGCGCCTGGGCAACCGCCTGCGCATGGCGGGCACCGCGGAGCTGGCCGGCTACGACCGCAGCCTGAACGCGGCGCGCTGCGAGGCCCTGCTGCGCCTGGCGCGCGAACTCTTTCCCGACGCCCTCGATTTCGAGGGCGTCAACTACTGGTCGGGCCTGCGCCCGTCCACGCCTTCGAACGTACCGCTCATCGGCCAGACCCGCATACCCAACCTGTATCTCAACACGGGCCACGGCACGCTGGGCTGGACCATGGGTGCGGGTTCGGGACGAGCCTTGGCCGACCTGCTCAGCGGACGCAGGCCGGAACCTGACTTTCCCTTTCTGGGGTCGTGACACTTATGAAGACATTGCAACTCTCGGGCGTGGCCCGTGCACTGGGCGCCACGCGCCGCGTGTGGCTGTTCGGCCTGGCGATGACCGCCTGCGGCGCGGCGTACGCCGATTCGGTCCAGATCCAGGTCTGGCACACGCTGATGGGCCCCAACAAGGCCGAGTTCGAGAAACTGGTCAAGCAGTACAACAAGGAACAGGGCGACGTCGAAGTCACCTTGCGCGCCTTCCCGACCCAGGCCGCCCTGAAGCAGGAGGCCGTCGCATCCCGCAAGGCCAAGAACGGCCCGAACCTGGTCCAGCTGGACGACAACCACTCGCCCGAAGTGGTGGCCGAGCACCGCGACATCCTGCCGATGTACGAACTGCTGGCCAAGTATCCGATCAAGGATGCCAACTGGTTCCTGCCCACCACGTCCAGCTTCACGCGCGATGCCCGTGGCCGCTTGCTGGCGTTCCCGTGGATGGCCGAGATCCCGGTCATGTTCTACAACCTGGACCAGTACAAGAAGGCGGGCCTCGATCCGGCCAGGCCGGCCCGCACCTGGGCCGACCTGCAGGGCGACCTGCTGAAGCTGCGCGACGTGGCCGAGTCCAACTGCCCGTACGCCACCAGCGAACAGGTCAGCGTCCACCTCGAGAACCTGGCGCCGCTCAACGGCCAGACCTACACCAGCAACGAAAACGGCCTGGACAAGGGCCGTGCCGCGCCCGCGTTGCAGTTCGACACGCTGTACATGCGCCATCTGTCGCTGATGGTCAGCTGGAAGCGGTCCGAGCTGTTCACCAACCATTCCGAAGACCGTGCCAGCGACGCGTTGTTCGCCAAGGGCGACTGCTCGGTGCTGACCACCGGCTCGGGCGCGCTGGGCCAGTTCCTGAACGCCAAGTCGCTGAAGTTCGGCGTGGCGCCGCTGCCGTTCTATGACCAGGCCACCCCGACGGCGGGCCGTCCGTTCGTCAGCGGCGCCGCACTGTGGGCCATCGAAGGCCATCCGCAGTCGCAGGAAAAGGCCACGGCCCAGTTCCTGGCCTGGCTGTCCAAGCCGGTGATTGCCGCCGAATGGCATCAGCGAACGGGCTACCTGCCCCTGACCGAAGCCGCGTTCCGCGCGTCCGACGTGTCGTTCTACGACCGCATGCCGGGCGCGCAGCAACTGGTGGCTGCCATGCGCAACCAGCCGGCCCCCAGCGGCCGCGGTTTCCGCATGGCCAACTACGATCGCATCGAGCCGGTGCTCAGCCAGGGCCTGAACGAAGCGCTCGAAGGGCGCACGCCGCCGATGGCGGCCTTGAACAACGCCGCGTCCCAGGCGCGTGCGATCGCGCAACAGAAGTAAGGCTGTCGTAATAAGCGCCCCGATATAATTCGGGGCGTTTTTTTGAATTAGGCGAATTAATTCACCCCTTGCGCCGGCACGATCCGGCAAATGCGGAATATGCAACCGCGATAAATAAAAGGGGCGGTTGGTGTTTTTGTGTTTTGAACAAGACGTTGTGCTCCGTCGAGTCCATCCTGGCCGGCGTGTGTCGCGGATAGGCGAAAGATCCGTGCCGTGCGTTGGCGGTTTGAGGAGGGTGAGGTTTCGCGTGGAGCGCGCGGTAACTTAAAAGAAGAAAGGTTTTGACTGGCATGTCTGATCCGATGATCAGTGGTTTGCGAGTATTCGATAACAATAATTGGAATATCTCGATCGATGGAATACCCGGCCTCGGCCCCACGCTGCGGCAACTGGCACATGAACTGACGGCGGTATTCGACCACGTGGCCGCATCCGTGGCAGGGTTGGGCGACAGGTTGGCCACGGTGAATTCGGCGTTTGCCCGCCTGGGCGCGCTGCCGGACGCCTTGTCGGGCGGTGCGCATGCCGCGCCGGCGCCGCCGCCCCTGTCCCCCGCACCTGTCGACAGCGGGGTGGGCAGCCTGGTCGACGCCATACAGGTGTTCAACGGCAAGCTCTATTCCCTGGTGTCCTGGATCGAGACGCCGGTGCAGGGCGTGGACAATCTGCTTGCCTTGCTGCAGACGTCCTATCAGGACGTCAGTACGTTCATCCATACGCTGGCCATTTGACCGCGGGCCGCACGCACGGCCATATGGCGGCGCGCGCCGAAGGGACCGAATGATCCATGCGTAGATCTGCGTCTATCGCGGTTTTTCCGGCAGCCCCACCATGCGGGCATGACGGATGGCCGTGGCGGAGGACGCATGGTGCGGTGGACGAGTTGGGTGCTGTTGGCGGCGGCGGGTGGCTGCGCGGCGCCAGCGGATGATCTGAGCGGGCCCGGCTTGGCCGGACCCTACGATTTCGATTGGCAGTTGTCCGGCGATGCCGCCGTGGCGCCGTTGCAGGTGTTCGCGACGCAGGCCCAGGTATGGCTGCAGTTCGGCGCGGGGCAAGAGGTGCCGGCCATTTTCGCCGGCACGGGCCAGGGCGATCGTCTGGTCGCCTGGCGCCGGCAAGGGCCGTATGTCGTGATCGACGGCGCGTGGCGCGCGCTGACGATGCGTGGCGGACGATACGTGGCGCGCGCGGCCCGTGCCGGAACCCAGGGTGCTTTCGGTCAAGGGGGCGCGGCGCTGGCGGCTGCGGGGGCCTTGCCGATGGGCAACGGGCTGTCCGCCAGCGCCGCAATGCCGGGCAATGTTGCCGCGGGGGCGCAGCCGGTCACGCCCGCGCCACTGCCGGACACGTCCGTTGCTGTCGCCACGGCAAGCCAGACGCACGCCGTGGCGACCGCATCCGGGCAGGCCTTGTCCGCCGCCGCATCGCGTGCCACGCCGGCATCCGCCTTCCATGCCGGGCCGCCCGACGCCACGCTGCGCGCGGTATTGTCCAAGTGGGCGGGTTCGGCGGGCTGGACATTCCAGTCGCAGCATTGGGCCGTCAGCGTCGACATTCCCCTGGCCGGCAGCGCCGAGTTCGGCACGGATTTCAAGCAGGCGGTGCGCGCCTTGCTGGGCGCGACCGAACTGACCGACCGGCCCGTGCAGCCGTGCTTCTACACCAATCGCGTGCTGCGCGTGGTGCCTTATACGCAGGCCTGCGATCCCTCCGCGGCGCCCATTGGAGTGCCGTCATGATGCGCGCCTTGCCTGTCATGCTGGCGACGGGGGCAACGCTGGTCCTGGGCGGTTGTGGCGTCAGCGAGGCCCTGCTGGCCTTGCGCGGACAGACGCGGCAACAGCAGCAGGCCCTGGATGCGCAGCAGCGCCAGTTCAAGCGCGGCATGACCGATCCGCAGGCGCGTCAGGCCGCGCAGAACGTGGACAAGCCGTGGCTGGCCGGACCCGCGCAGCCGTTGGCGCGCGAGGTGTTGCTGCCGCCCGCCTTGCGGGCCGACGTGGATACGACGCTGCTGTTTGCCGGACGCCTCGACCTGCCGGCCATCGCCGAGCGGCTGCAACGCGCCACGGGCATTGCCGTGCGCGTGCATCCCGATGCCCTGTTGCCCCACGAGTTGTTCCTGCCCAGGCTGGCCGAGCAGGCCACGTTGGCGGTCGGCGCGGCCACGCGCATCGAGATCCAGTCCGGCCCCAGGCCCTTGCCCGACACGCTGGATGCCCTGGCCGCGCAGTTGTATCTGCAATGGCGCTATCACCAGGGCGCCATCGAGTTCTACCGCACGCAGACGCGCGTCTTCGACGTGCGTGCCCTGACGCTGTCCAGCCGGGTCGAGGCGCGGATCGGCCGCGCCGCCAGCGCGCAGGCGGGCGGCTTCGAAAGCGCGTCCAGCACCTCGCTCAGTTCCGGTGACCAGCAGGCCCTGCAGGCCGTGCGCAGCCGCCTCGAACCGTTCCTGACCCGCGCCGGCGTCATTGCGCAGGCCGAGGGCGGGGGCTCGTCGCTGGTGGTCACCGACATTCCGGTCGTGCTCGATCGCATCGCCTCGTTCGTCGAACGCGAGAACCGCGCGTTGACGCGGCGCGTGCGGCTGGTCTTCGAAGAGATCACGGTGCAGACCCGCGACGACGCCGAGGCCGGCATCGACTGGTCGGCGGTCTACGACAGCCTGCGCGGCGTGGCGTCGCTATCCTTGCCCGCCGACACGGACAGCGCCGCCGCGGCGGCCAGCGCGGCGGTGGCGGGCGGCCCCTTCGCGGGGTCGCGCGCGGTGGTCAGCGCCCTGTCCACGATGGGGGCGGTGGTGCGGCATGCCAGCGTGCCGCTGCTCACGCTCAATCGCAGGCCCGTCACGCACGCGGTGCGATCCACGTTCTCGTACGTGGATCAGGTGCAGAGCGTGGCCGTGCCCGCGGCGGGCGGCGTGTCGGCGGCGTTGCCGTCGGTGTCCATCAGCCAGAAACAAGAGACGGTGGGCACGGTGCTGACACTGGTTCCCGACGCGCAGGACGACGGGAGCATCCTGCTGTCGGTGTCCTACGACAACACGGTCGCGCAGCCCCTGAAGTCCATCAGCTTCGGCGAGTCCGGCAATCAGCTGCAGGTGCAGCAGATCGCGGTGGACGGCAGCGGCACGGTGCAGCAGGTCGAACTGCGGCCTGGCGTGCCGGTGATCCTGTCGGGCTTCGACCGCCGCGAGGACGAGTACGAACGGCGGCGCGTGCTGCCCGATGCGCCGCTGCTGGCAGGCGGGCGCGACCGCAGCGCGCGGGACCGGCTGACGACGGTGGTGCTGATCACCGCGCAGGCCGAGGATGGCGTCTGAGGAGCGCGCATGCAGCCTGGCAATGTCCATATCGTGGCGCGCGACGATGCGCGCCAATCCCTGGTCTTCGGCCTGACGTGGTTCGCCCTGGTGGGCAGCCACATCGCGCCGATGGCGCGTGCGCGTGCCCGCCAACTGCGTGCCACGCATTACGTGGCGGGCGGCTTGCGGGCCGCGGCCGGTGGTTGCGCCCGCATCGGCCGCCAGGCGCGCCGAGCCCCGCTGTATGCCGCGGCGCAGGCCTATGCCCACCTGCATCCGGACGGGGCCGTGGCATGTGTAGTCGCCTTGCCCGAGGGGCATCACTGGCTGGTGGCGGCCCAGGACGGCGCGGTGCTGGCGCGCGCGGATCGTCTGTATGCCAGCGCCGATGCCGCCCATCTCGCGTTGCATGAACTGTGCGAACTGCGTCCGGAGTTGCAGGTGCTGGATGGCGCTGATGTGCTGGCGCGCCTGCAACAGGCCCTGGATCCGGCCTCGCGCCTGCTCGCCGTGGATACCCGGTGGGGAGGGCTGCCGTGGCCGGTGCGTGCGTTCGCCGTGGGGTTGACGGGGGTGTTGGCGGCGCCGCAACTGTGGCATTACGTGGCGGCTGGCCGTGAGTCGGAGCGGCCAACGGCCGCGATCGACACCGACGCCATCTGGCGCGAAGCGGTCCACGCATGGCGCGCCGGCCTGCGCGTGCATACGCCCGCCGACCTGCACCGCGTCGTGCGGTCCCTGTACGACCTGCCGCTGGCCGTCAAGGGCTGGCGTCTGCAGCGGGCGCAATGCGTGCCCGATGCGGCGGCCTGGCGCTGCGCGGCCCATTTCGAGCGGGTGTTGCCGCAGGCGACCCACGACGATCTCGCGGGCGCCGCGCCCGCGGGCTGGCAGGCGCGGTTCGAGGCGCTGGGGCTCAGCACCTGGCATTGGCAGGTGCCGGGCGCCGGCATGTCCCTGGCGTCGCTGCCCGTTCGGCAGCGCGCATTTATCAGCGATCTGCAACGGGTCGCGCTGGCATTCACCGACGTGCAACTGGGGCCGCTCGTGCCCCTCGCGCCGCCGGCCCCCAGGGACGCGGGCGGCCTGCCGTTGCCGCCGCCGGACACGCCGGGGGTCCTGCCGCAACTGCGCAGCCGCACGGTGTCCCTGTCCGGTCCGCTGCGTTCGTTCGGCGTGCTGGCATGGGACGGCGTCCCGACGTTCTGGTCATCGATATCCCTGCGGCTGGAGCCCGGCCGGTCGGCCGCGCTGGCCGCCAGCGTGGTGGTCGCGCAACTTCAAGGAACCCTCTATGAACAGCATTGATCCGCGCGGCGTTGCCGCTGCGCGCGACCCGAGACCGGAGGCGCCGCCGGCGGCTGCCAGGGGGCGCAAGCGGCTGGCGCGGAAGATGGCGTCCTGCTTCGTCGCGGCGGCGATGCCGGCCCTGGATGCCTTGGCGATGGACGAGCCGGGGCAGCAGGCACCGGCCGCACCGGACGCATCCGTCGTCTCCGCCGCGCCGGCCAAGCCGGCCTGGCCGGAGTCCGACACGGTGCTGGACCTGCTGCGGGCCGATGCCCGCGCCGCAGCGCGGCAGCGCCTGGGCCACGCGCAGGACTGGCTGTCTTCGTCGTCCCCTGTCCCACAGCCCGCGAGCCTGTCCGCGCCCGGCATGCCCGGAAGAGACGGACAGGATCGCGTCGATGTGCTGGCCATCTACGGGGTGGGCCGCACGCTGCACGCCGACGTGGCCGTCAACGGCGCCGTGTGGCGCTATCGGCAGGGCAGGCATTGGCCGCTGGGCATTGCCGGGCAGAACGGCGAGCCCCGCTACGCGCTGGTTGCGATCGATCTGCCCTGCGTAAGACTGCGGCGTCAGGACGATGTCCGCACCGCGTGCCTGCATGCGGAGCCCGCCCATGATTGAAAGCCACGGCATCGATGCGGCGCGCATGCCGGGGCGATCGCGCGCCATGCCACTGCTGGATTCGTCCGAAGACCTTGCCGCGCTGGATCCGCCGCTGCAACGCTCCCTGGGGGATCTGTTCGACCTGGCCGCGCTGTCGGGCAGGTTGTGTCCCGTGCTGTTCGAGGATGGCCGCGCCGCGCTGTTCGCCCTGGCCGAGTACGCCGCGGGCGACCAGGCCGACGAGATCGAACGCATGCTGCGCCGCCGGGGCTACCCTGCCGCTTCGCCGCCGCGCTATGTCGTGTCCCCGGCGTTGCTGCTCAGTGTCGCGCGCGGCCAGTTCGGCGCGGTCGCGGCGCGTGGCGCGCATGGGGTGCCAGCGCGTGCGCAGCGGTCGGCGCTGGCTGCAATGTTCGCCGAGTTCGTGCATTGGGGCGTGCGCGCGGGCGCCAGCGATCTGCACATCAACGTGGACGAGCGCGGCAATGGCTCGCAGGTGCGCTACACCGTCAATGGCGCCTATGTCGCGCCGGCGTGCTTCGAGGGTATCGCCGCGGCCACGCTCGCCGAAGTGCTGGCGGTGGCCTGGATGGACGTGCGTGGCGGCAATGGGGCGGTGTTCGATCCGCGCATCGAGCAGCAAGGCCGCATCGCCATGCAGGTCGATGGCGTGCCCTATGTGCTGCGCTGGGCATCGCTGGCCACCGATGCCGGCCCTTCGGTGTGCCTGCGCCTGTTGCGGCTGGACGCGCCCGCCGGCGGGGCCACGCTCGAGGCGCTGGGCTATCTGCCGTCCCAGGTCCTGGCGCTGGAGCGCGCGCGAGAGCGCGAGGGCGGGGCCATCGTGATGGCCGGCATCGTGGGGTCGGGCAAGTCCACCACCATCGCCACCTTGATGGGCGGCATCGATCCGTTGCGCAAGGTCATCACGCTGGAGGACCCGGCGGAGTACCTCATCGAGAATGCGCTTCAGAACACCGTGGGCCGTTCGCTCGATGGCGACGAGGCCTTTCCGTTCGCCGCCAAGCTGCGGACCATCAAGCGTTCGGCGATGAACGATCTGTTGATCGGCGAGGTGCGCGATATCGAGACCGGCCGGGCATTCATGGACCTGGCGGGCAGCGGCGTCAGCCTCTATACCACGACGCACACCGGTTCGGCGCTGATGATTCCGGAGCGCCTGGCATCCGATTTCATCGGCATCTCGCGCGACTTCCTGGCCGCGCCCGGGGTATTGAAGCTGCTGGTCTATCAGACGCTGCTGCCGCGCCTGTGCAGCGTATGCGCCCTGCCGCTTGATACGGCCGCCGGTTGGCACGCCTGGGGGGAGGGCATGCAGCGCGCGTTCGGTGTCGACGCCGCCCGCTTTCGCGTGCGCAACGCCGAAGGTTGCCCGGCGTGCGCGTCCGCTGCCTACGCGCAGGTGTCCGGGCCGTTGGCGGGCAGCCGGGGCCGCACCGTCGTGGCCGAAATGTTCGCACCCGCGCAGGACGACGTCCTGCTCGATTGCATCCGGCGGCGCGACAATCCCGGGATGATGCGGCATCTGCAGGCGATGCCGCGCAGCGCCGCCGACGATCCCGACATGCAGGGCAAGCCCGCGCATCTATGCGCGCTGTACAAGGCCCTGCAGGGGGAGTTGGACGCGCGGCTGCTGGCGCGCCAGTTCGGCCTGTGCGACGACATCGCGCCGCGTGCCGCTACCAGGGCGGGGCGGGCATGAGGCATGACCATGCCGCGCATGGCCGGGACCTGTCGAAAGGCATGCCGGGCCTGTTCGCCGGTGGATGGCGCGCCCGCTGCGCGCAAGGGCTGGACGCCTGGCGGTTTCGCGCCATGCGCGCCGATTACTACGCCTATCTTGCCGAGGTCCTGCTGGCGCTGCAGGGGCGCAAGACCCTGCTCGATCTCTTCGAGGACGATGCGCGCCGGTATGGCCAGGCCACGGTGCGCGGACGGCTGGCGCGGCGCTGGGCGCGGCGCTACCAGGAAAGCGGCGGCGATCTTGCCGCCGCGTGGGCCGATGCGTTGCCCGCCGACGAATGCCTGCTGGTGGCGTCGGCGCAGGCGGCCGGCGGCGATGCGCTGGCCGAGGTGCTGCGCGATCTGGCCCGTGCGGTCCGGCTGGTCCGGGGGCTGCGCGACGAACTGCTGGTCACCGTGGCGGCGGGGTTGGCCGCCCTGGGCGTGACCCTGGCCTTGTTGTGCGCCGTGCCTTTCTTCACCGTGCCGCGGCTGCAGCAGGTGTTCCAAGGGCTGCCGCCCGATTACCTGGGGCCGTTGACGCGCAGGCTCTATGCCCTGGCCGATGCCGTGCGGTATGCGCTGCCGCTCTGGGGCTTCGGCTTGCCCGCCGGGGTGGCGCTGGTCCTGTGGTCCTTGCCCAACCTTACCGGGCGAGTGCGCACAGGGTTGGATCGCTGGGCGGTATGGCGGCTGTACCGGGATTTCCACGCCATCCGCTTCCTGGCGATGCTGTCGGTGCTGCTGCGCCAGCGCGGCAACATCGACACGCGGCTGCGCGAGGCGCTGGCCACGTTCGCCTGGAACGCGCGGCCCTGGCTCGCCGGCCATGTCGCCGCCATGCTCGCCCGTATCGATGCCGGCATCGTCGGCGAGCACAGCCTGGACACCGGCCTGTTCGATCGGGAGCTGTGGTGGTTCATGGCCGACATGATCGGCGCGCATGGCCTGGCGGGCGGCTTGCAGCAGGCGCGCGCGCGCATCGAGTCCCACACCGTCGCCCGGGTGCGGCGCCAGGCCCAGGCCGCCCGCTGGGTCCTGTTGCTGGGCGCCACGGGCGCGGTGATCGGCCTGGCGTTGTGGCATTACGCCGCCATCGACGAACTACGGCGCGCGCTCACCCAATTCCATGCCAGCCGTTGAATTCCTTTTCGTTCCTTCCCTGGAGTCATTTCCCATGCGCCATTTCCTGCATTGCCGTGCCGCCGCGCCGAATCAGCACGGTTTTTCCCTGATCGAGGTTTCCATCGTCACGGCGATCGTGCTGCTGGCGGCCATCGTGGGCATTCCCGCGATCGGCAACTACGTCGTCGAGAACAAAGTGCCCAACGTGGGCGCGGAACTGCAGCGCTTCGTTGCCCGAACCAAGGCCAATGCCCAGGGCGCCGGCCCCACGCCCTATGCAAGCATCGATACCGGCACGCTGGCCAACGCGTTGCGCGACTCCAGCGTGCTGTCGGTGGATGGCTCCGGCGCCTCCTCCGTGGTGGCCCACGGGCTGGGCGGCAACGGCACGGCGGGCAATGGGGTCGTTTCCCTGGCGCCCGCCGTGTTCGCGGCGGGCGGGGCAGGCTCGGGATTCACGCTGACGCTCAACAACGTCAGCCATGCGGCCTGCCCTGGCCTGGCTTCGGTCATGCAGCGTTCCGCCGAGATCATCTCCGTGCAGGGGCAGGGCGGGGCGGTGGTGGTGAAGGACTCGACCGCCACGCCGGCGCTGGCCTACCTGGCCACGCGCGCCGAGGCGCAGTGCGCGCAGGGCGACCGCAATACCTTCGTGTTCACGGCGCGCTGAGGCCATCATGTCCGCATCCGTCTCATACCGATATGTCCGAAGCGCGGGTGGCCGTGCGCGGAGAGGCTTCGCGCTGATCGAGCTTTCCATCGCGTTGCTGGTGGGCACGCTGCTGGCGGTATGGGGGTCGGCTGCCCTGATGCGGCGCGCCGACGACGTTGCTGCCCAGGCCACGGGCAAGTGGCTGCTGGAGATCCGGCACGCGGCCAGCCGCATGCTGGAGCGGCATTTCGATGCCCTGGCGGCGGGCTCGCGCCCGGTGGATGAACAGGGCCGCTGGCGCTATGCCGATCCCATGGCGCCCACGCTTGCCGAGTTCCGATCCCAGGGGCTGCTGCCGGCCGGTTTTCCCGAGACGGCGGCTGGCGGCGCGCAAGCCCGTATCCGCCTGTTCCGTCCGAACGCCTGTCCCGGCGCAAACTGCCGGGTCGAGGCCCTGGTGTATTCCACACAGGCGCTGCAGGGCGCCGATGGCACGCCCGATGCGATGCGGCTGGCGGAGCTCGTGGCCGCCACCGAGGGGCATGGGGGCCATGCCACCGCGGCGTCGGGCGGCCGTCTGCGGGGCGCGGCATTCGATTTCGCCAATCCTTACGCGCCGGGCGCGGCGGTATTGCCCGCGGGCACGCCGGTGCTCTGGGCCGGCATGGATCTGGCAACGGCCGATCGCTACGTGCGGCGCTTCGACTCGCGCGATCCGCAACTGCAGGGCAGCCTGACCACGTCGGGATCGGTCGTCTCGGGCGGCCGCCTGATCTCCCAGGAATATCTGCTGCTGGGCGTGGCCACCGTGGGCCAGGCCTGCAACGTGTCCGGGCTGGCGGCGCGCTCGAACCCGGGCGGCATGCTGACGTGCCGCAATGGCGCCTGGGCCGCCGAAGACGGCGGATTCGGCGGCGGGTTCGCCGAGAACAACCGCTTCGGCTGCCATCATTACACGGGAATATCGACGGCGAACCCACGGACCGGCGCTTGCTCGTGCCCGGCGGGTTATTCGGCGGTGATCATTTCCGCGGGCGGCAAATGGAATGACGACGAGGGCTGGACCACCGGTTATATCTGTGTGCGCTGACCGAGGACACGAAGCGGGGCGCGCCACCCAGAGGGCAGCGCACCCCCTATAATCAAAGATTCGCCTAGATCCTGCGTCATCCACGATGAAATCCTCCGAGATTCGCCAGAAATTCCTGCAGTTCTTCCAGTCCAAGGGCCACAGCATCGTGCCGTCCTCGTCGCTGGTGCCTGCCAACGACCCCACGCTGCTGTTCACCAACTCGGGCATGGTGCAGTTCAAGGACGTCTTCACGGGCAAGGAATCGCGGTCCTACACGCGCGCCACCTCGTCGCAGCGCAGCGTGCGCGCCGGCGGCAAGCACAACGACCTGGAGAACGTCGGCTACACGGCCCGGCATCACACGTTCTTCGAAATGCTGGGCAACTTCAGCTTCGGCGACTATTTCAAGCGCGATGCCATCCAGTACGCCTGGGAACTGCTGACCAAGATCTACGGCCTGCCGGCCGAGAAGCTGTGGGTCACGGTGTATCAAGAGGACGACGAGGCCTACGACATCTGGGCCAAGGAAGTCGGCGTGCCCGCCGAGCGCATCATCCGCATCGGCGACAACAAGGGCGCCCGCTACGCTTCCGACAACTTCTGGCAGATGGCCGACACCGGCCCGTGCGGCCCGTGCTCCGAGATCTTCTTCGACCACGGCCCCGACGTCTGGGGCGGCCCCCCGGGATCGCCCGAGGAAGACGGCGACCGCTACATCGAGATCTGGAACCTCGTGTTCATGCAGTTCGAGCGCGACGCGGCCGGCAACATGCCGCGCCTGCCCAAGCCCTGTGTCGATACCGGGATGGGCCTGGAACGTATCGCCGCCGTGCTGCAGCACGTGCATTCCAACTACGAAATCGACCTGTTCCAGAAGCTGATCGCAGCCGCCGCGCGCGAAACCGGCGTCAAGGACCTGGCCGACAATTCGCTGAAGGTCATCGCCGACCACATCCGAGCCTGCTCGTTCCTGATCGTCGACGGCGTCATCCCCAGCAACGAAGGCCGCGGCTACGTGCTGCGCCGCATCGTGCGCCGCGCGCTGCGCCACGGCTACAAGCTGGGCCAGACCAAGCCGTTCTTCCATCGCCTGGTGCCCGACCTGGTGGCCGAGATGGGCGAGGCCTATCCCGAGCTGGCCGAGGCCGCCACCCGCGTGGCCCAGGTGCTCAAGCAGGAAGAAGAGCGCTTCGGCGAAACGCTGGAAAACGGCATGAAGATCCTGGACGTGGCGCTGGCCAACGTCTCCAAGGGCGGCCAGCTCGACGGCAACACGCTGTTCACGTTGTACGACACCTACGGCTTCCCGGTCGACCTCACTGCCGACATCTGCCGCGAGCGCGAGGTCGAGGTCGACATGCCCGGCTTCGAGTCGGCCATGGAGCGCCAGCGCGACCAGGCGCGTGCCGCCGGCAAGTTCAAGATGGCCGAAGGCCTCAGCTACGAAGGCGCGCAGACCCGCTTCGAAGGCTACGAAAGCCTCGAGATCTCGGGCGCCAAGGTCGTGGCGCTGTACGTCGACGGCACGCAGGCCGACCGCGTGCAGGCCGGCCAGGACGCCGTCGTGGTGCTGGACGCCACGCCGTTCTACGCCGAGTCCGGCGGCCAGGTGGGCGACACCGGCCTGCTGGAGGCCGATGGCGTGCGCTTCGCCGTGGCCGACACCCTGAAGATCCAGGCCGGCGTGTTCGGCCACCACGGCAAGCTCGAATCCGGCAGCCTGGCGGTGGGCGACAGCCTGCTGGCCCGCGTCGACGCCGTGCGCCGCGCGCGCACCGTGCGCAACCACTCGGCCACCCACCTGATGCACAAGGCCTTGCGCCAGGTGCTGGGCAGCCACGTGCAGCAGCGCGGCTCGCTGGTCGATCCCGACAAGACCCGTTTCGACTTCGCGCACGACGCCCCCGTCACCGCCGAGCAGATCGCGCAGGTCGAGGCCATCGTCAACGCCGAAGTGCTGGCCAACCGCCCCGCGCAGGCGCAGGTCATGGCCTATGACGATGCCGTCAAGGGCGGCGCCATGGCGCTGTTCGGCGAGAAGTACGGCGATACCGTCCGTGTGCTGGACATCGGTTTCTCGCGCGAACTGTGCGGCGGCACCCACGTGCAGCGCACTGGCGACATCGGCCTGTTCAAGATCGTCGCCGAAGGCGGCGTGGCCGCGGGCGTGCGCCGTGTCGAGGCCATCACCGGCGACAACGCGCTGGCCTGGGTGCAGCAGCAGAACGCGCTGCTGGTGCGCGCCGCCGGCGCGCTGCGCAGTACCGTGGCCGATCTGCCCGACCGCATCGCGCAGGTGCAGGACCAGATCAAGTCGCTGGAAAAGGAACTGGAGCAGGCGCGCGGCAAGTTGGCTGCCAGCGCCGGCAGCGACCTGGCCGACAAGGCCGCCGAGGTCAAGGGCGTGAAGCTCGTGGCCGCCAGCCTGGGCGACGTTGATCCCAAGGCCTTGCGCGGCATGGTCGACACGTTGAAAGACCGCCTGAAGTCCGCGGTCGTGCTGCTGGCCGCCGGCGCCGACGGCAAGATCAGCCTGGTGGGCGGCGTTACGGCCGACCTCACGGGCCGCGTCAAGGCCGGCGACCTCGTGGGCTTCGTGGCCGGCCAGGTGGGCGGCAAGGGCGGCGGCCGACCCGACATGGCCATGGGTGGGGGCTCCGACCTCGCGGCGCTGCCCGCCGCGGTCGCCAGCGTGCAGAAGTGGCTCGATGAACGCCTCTGACACCCCCAGCGGGGCCGGCGAGCTGCCGGCCCATCAGCACGAGGTCGACGCCACGGGCCTCAATTGCCCGTTACCGATCCTGCGCGCCAAGAAGGCCTTGGCACAGATGGCCAGCGGCGACGTCCTGCGCGTGCTGACCACCGATCCGAACGCCGTCCGCGACTTCCAGGCGTTCTCGCGCCAAACAGGCAACGCCTTGTTGGCCCAGCAGTCCGACGAGGGCCGCACGGCGCATTTCCTGCGCCGCCGCTAGCCGGTCCATCGCGTCCCTCCGGCGAGCCGTCGCCGCGCGGCTCGGGCCGAGGCGGCGCGCCGCGAGCCCGTTTGGATACGGTTTCTTACGAATAGACCGAAAATGCCGCATTTTGATGCGGCATTAGACAAGGTTTATTGCGAAAAGTTCTTGTTGTTACCGCTGCCCGCGAGTAATCTCCGTGCCTGGCTTGTCTCCCCACTTCCCACTTCCAGAAAAGGAAAGTCATGCAGCAGGTGACTGATACGCAAGTGATTGACTCGCAGGACATCGACCAGCGTTACGCGCCGCCCACGGCCACTGTCGGTGACATCGCTCCGCAGGCACCGGGGGTCGGCCGCCTGGCCGGACGTCTCGCCCGCCTGGCTGCGGTCATCATCGATTCCCTGTTGTTCCTGCCGGCGGGTATCGTGGTGGGCATCATGGATTCGAGCGGTGGTTCCACCATCGCCGTGCTCTTCGCCGTGCTCTGGTTCGTGGCGATCGCCGCTTTGCAGATCTACATGCTGGTCACCCGCAGCCAGACCGTCGGCAAGCGCGCCATGAAGGTCCGCATCGTCCGCGCCGATGGTTCGCGCATCACCTTCGGCCGCATCTTCGGCCTGCGCTACCTGGTCCCGGCCCTGATCAGCGCCATCCCTATCGTTGGCAGCATCTTCGGCCTGGTCGATTCGCTGTTCATCTTCCGCCAGGACCGTCGCTGCATCCATGACCTGATCGCCGACTCCATCGTCGTGGAAGCAGACTGAGCCACGTCGGACGCACCCGTAGTACCGTGCGCCTGGACGCCGCTCACCCCTCCGAGACACCAGAAGGCATCTTCATCGCGCTGCGCCCGGCCGGCATCATGGCCCGCAGCCTCGCCTATCTGGTGGATTGGCTTATCCGCTGGGCCATCCTGGCCGTCCTGTTCACCTTCGCCGTGGGCCTGGGCGGCCTGGCCCAGGGGCTGATCCTCATCGCCTATTTCCTTCTCGAATGGCTGTATCCGGTCGCTTTCGAGATGACGCGCCGCGGCGCCACGCCCGGCAAGCGCCTGATGGGCCTGCGCGTGGTGATGGATACCGGCCAGCCCGTCACCCTGGGCGCCTCGCTGACGCGCAATCTGCTGCGCGCCGCCGACTTCCTGCCCGGTTTCTATGGCGCGGGCGCCATCGCCATCCTGCTGCGCCGTGACAGCAAGCGCCTGGGCGACATGGCCGCCGGCACCCTGGTGGTGTTCGACCAGTCGGCCGACCTGGACGGCAAACTGCCCGACGCCGCCATTCTCGATCCCGGCCGCACCCTCGGCCTGCCCGAGCAGGCCGTCATCGTGGCGCTGGCCGGCCGCCACGGCCGGCTGACGCCCCAACGTTTCGACGAGCTGGCGCGCATGGCCGGCTCCGCCTTGCCCGATACCGGCGACAACGCCAGCGCCACCCGCCGCCTGCTGGGCGTGGCCCAGTGGGCGGTGGATCGGCATCCTTATGGCGCGCCGCAGGCGCCTCGCCAGTTCGAGATCGCGCACGCCCCCGGCTGGGCCGAGCTCGACACCCTGGTCAAGGCCTCCCAGGAGGGCAAGCGCCATGACGGCGCCCGGCTGGCGGCCCTGTACCGCCAGGCATGCGGCCACCTGGCGCTGGCGCAGTCGCGCGCCTATCCTGCTTATCTGGTCCGGCGGCTCGAGTCTTTGGTGCAGCGCGCCCACACGGTGGTGTATCGCCCCCGCGGCGCCGGCCGGCAGGCGCTGGCCAGGTTCCTGCTGATCGATTTCCCGCAGGCGGTGCGCACGCATTGGCGCTATGTGCTGATGTCCGCCTTGCTGTTCTCGGTGCCCTTGCTGGCCCTGGGCGTGGCGGCCGCGCTGGACCGCGACCTGGCCGGCCACATCCTGGGCGCCAGCCAGGTGCGCGAGTACGACGACATGTACCGCAGCGGCGCGCAAGCGCTGGGCCGCAAGCGCGACGCCGGCGACGACTGGACGATGTTCGGCTTCTACATCATGAACAACATCGGCATCGGCTTCCAATGCTTCGCCAGCGGCATCTTCGCCGGCGTGGGCAGCGTGTTCTACATCGTCTACAACGGGGCCTCCATCGGCCTGATCGGCGGCTACATGGTGGCGGCCGGGCACGCCGAGAATTTCTACTCCTTCGTCGCCACCCACGCGGCGTTCGAACTGACGGCCATCGTCCTGTCCGGCGCGGCCGGCCTGATGATCGGCCACGCCTGGCTGGCGCCGGGTACGCTGACTCGCCTGGAATCCCTCAAGCGCGCCGCGGGGCAGGCGGTGGTGCTGGTCTACGGCGTGGCCGCCATGCTGCTGATCGCGGCGGCCGTCGAGGCCTTCTGGTCCTCGTCGCGCTGGATCGAACCGGACGTGAAATACAGCGTTGCCGCGGCCTGCTGGCTGCTGGTCATCGGATACCTGGGCTGGCAGGGCCGCCCGCGCCGCGATCCGGCTCCCAGGGAGGCCGCGCATGCCGGTGATTGAAGCCGCCATCGAACTGCGCCACCGCAGCATGGCCGAGGCCAGCGACCTGGGCGTTGCGCTGGCGCGCAGCCTGTGGCCATCCCTGTGGCGCATTTTCCTGCCCGTCTATGCGGTCGCCGCGCTGGTGTCGCTGTCCAGCGCCCTCATCGCGACCTGGCTGCCGATGCTGCTGATCTTCCTCTTCAAGCCCTGGCTGGACCGCACCCTGCTGTTCGTGCTGTCTCGCGCGGTGTTCGGCCAGTCCACCACCCGGGCCGACCTGTGGCGCCAGCGCAAGGCCGTGTGGGGCAGCCAATGGTTCACCACCTTCGTCCTGTGGCGCTTCTCGCCCTGGCGGTCGTACGTGCAGCCCGTGGTGCAACTGGAAGGCCAGCGCGGCCGCCAGCGGCGCGAACGGCGGCGCCTGTTGCTGAGCGGCTGGCGCTTCAGCGCCGCCGGCATGCAGACCGCCTTCGCCACGGTCGAGCAGGCTTTGACGCTGGCCATCCTGTCGACCCTCATCCTCTTGATGCCGCACGATACGCAGCGCAGCGTCTTCGACTGGTATCTGTATTCCGAATCGGTCTGGGGCGACCTGCTGATGGCGGGCGCCTACATGCTGGTCGTGTTCGTGCTGGAACCCTTCTACGTGGCGGCGGGCTTCGCCATGTATCTGAACCGCCGTGTCCAGCTCGAAGCCTGGGACGTGGAACAGGAGCTGCGCCGTGTCTTTCCCCGCTAGGCGCGATGGCGCGCGCTTGCTGCTGGCGGCCGTCCTGGCCCTGGGGCCGGCCTGCGCGGCCACGGCGGCCAGCCCGTCGCTGGACGACGACGCCGAATACATCGAGCAGGACGACTTCACCGAGTCGCCCATGCCGTTCTCGCGCGAGGACGTGCGGCAAGCCGCCGCGAAGACACGCGCCGATCTCGAACGGCCCGTGAATCGTCCCAAGGAAGACAAAGAGCCGGCCAAGCGCAGGGACGACTCGCTGTCGCCCATGACCGGCCTGGAAGAGGCCTTGCGCCTGGCGATGTGGGTGTTCGGCGGGCTGCTCGTCATCTATGTGCTGCTGAACCTGCGCCGCTGGATCAAGGTGCGTGGAACCGCCGAGGCGCCCAGAACGCGGCGCGAGCCCTTGCCGCCCGGCACCGTCAGCGGCCTGGACATCCGGCCGGCCAGCATGCCCGAAGACGTCGCTGCCGAGGCCGCGCGCCTGTGGCGCGAGGGAGCGGGCAGGGCGGCGCTGGCGCTGCTCTACCGTTCCGCGCTGTCGCGCATGGTGCATGGGCATGCCGTGCCGATCCGCGCGGCCAGCACCGAGCGGGAATGCGTGGCGCTGTCCGCGCGCGCGTTGCCGCCGGCCTCGGCCAGCTTCTTCGCCAGCCTGGTCGGCGCCTGGCAACTGGCCGCCTATGGCGCCAGCCTGCCCGATGCGTCGCGCATGCAGGCCCTGTTCGACGATTTCGAGCGCATGCTGCCGCCCGGCGCATCTTCCGGAGCGGCGCCATGAGCCTCTCGCGGAAGTGGACCGTGGGCATTGCCGTCATCGTCCTGCTGCTTGGCGTGGGCGGCTGGTGGGGCGCCAGGAATCTCGACCGGCTCAAGGACGACCGCCCGCGCGAGTTGCCGTTCTTCGCCGACAATTTGCACGTCACCCAGGAACTGGTGCACAGGCTGGGCGCCAAGGTGGTGACCAGCGATGGCTTCGATCCCGAGACGCCCCGGCAGGCGCGGGTGGTGGTGGCCGATCTGGGCGATGAGGCGGACTCGGAGCAGGTGTTCCATCTGGCGGGCTGGGTGCGCCGGGGCGGCCATCTGGTGGTCTTCGGCTCGCTGGACGGCATGACGGCGTTGCCCGGCGTATTGCTGCGCGACGTGGACGAGTACCTGCCCGACGAGGACGAGAACAGCGAGGACGGGTGGGATAGCGACGAGCGCGACCAGCTCGTTCCTCCTCCTGCCGAGAAACTGAAGCCCTTGCCGGCCGACAAACCCGGGCAGACGACTGCCGCGGCGTTCCAGGGCCCTGTCCTGGCCGCCGCCCGGGCGGATGACGAGGCGGTCCAGGCGGATGACGAGGACGCCGATCCGCCCATTGCCGAAAAGGGGCAGGCCAAGTCGTCCGGCGTGGTGTGCCGCCAACTGGTCGAGGTCTGGCCGGAAGCGTCTGGCACCTACGGCAGCGAACGTGCCTTCAAGGCCTGCGGATGGCCTTCCCAGGCGTATTACGTGCCCATCGGCGAGCGCGATCCCACCTGGGCCCTGCAAGGCGAACACGGCATCGAGATGATGCGTGTCGCGGTGGGCAGCGGCAGCGTCACGGTGATCGGCACGCCGTCCTTCATGTACAACGGACAGGCGCTGATCGAGGACAATCCGCTGGTGCTGGCGGCAGCACTGCAGGTGCGGCCCGACAGCGAGGTCTGGTTCGTCGATGGCTTGGGCCAGCAGGCGCACAAGCCGTCGCCGTCGCTTTCCAGTTGGCTCTGGAACAACGCCTGGGTCGCCGTGCTGATCGCATTGCTGGCCGCCGCCGCCGCGGTGTGGCGTTCGGCCACGCGCTTCGGCCCCGTGATGCCGCCCGGCCAGGCGAACCGCCGCTCGATGGGCGACCAGGTGCGCGGCACGGGCCAGTATCTGCGCGGGCAGGGCGCCGCCGCGCTGCATGCCGCGCAGGTGCGGGCCTTGCACGAGGCCGCCGCGCGCGTGCTGCCGCAGTACACCGCCTTGAGCAGCCCGGCCCGTGTGCAGGCCATCTCGCGCGCCACGCGCATGGATGCCGAGTCCCTGGAGCGCGCCCTGGTGCTGCCCGGCGAAGACGCCAGGGATAAATTCGAGAGCGAGCTCGCATTGCTCGAGGCCGCGCGCCGCCGCCTGCTGGAGCAGGCCGACGCCAGGCGCTCATCCCATCCTCCCCCTTCAACCTGATCCCCTGACCCCTCATGCAAGCCATCTCTCCGGAAGCACTGACGCGCACAGCCGAGCAATTGCAGGGGCTGCGCGCCGAAATCAGCAAGGCCGTGGTCGGCCAGCAACAGGCCGTCGACCTGACGCTGGTGGCGCTGATCGCCTCGGGCCACGCGCTGATCGAGGGCGTGCCCGGCCTGGGCAAGACCCTGCTGGCGCGCGCGTTGTCGCAGGCGCTGGCGCTGGATTACGCCCGCGTGCAGTTCACCCCCGACCTGATGCCCTCCGACATCACCGGCCACGCCGTGCTCGAGCCCAGCGCCGATGGCGGCCTGGGCACGCTGCGAATGCGGGAAGGCCCCGTGTTCACGAACCTGCTGCTGGCCGACGAAATCAACCGCGCGCCCGCCAAGACCCAGAGCGCACTGCTGGAAGTCATGCAGGAGTATCAGGTCACGATGGAAGGCCGCACGGTGCCGCTGCCCAGGCCGTTCATGGTGCTGGCCACGCAGAACCCCATCGATACCGAAGGCACCTACCCGCTGCCCGAGGCCCAGCTCGACCGCTTCCTGCTGAAGATCGACATCGGCTTTCCCGAGCACGAGGAAGAGATGTCCATCGCCCGGCTGGCCACGCAGGATCGCGCCGGCGACCAGTTGCCGCTGGATCAGGTGCGCCCGTGCCTGAGCCAGCACGATGTCCTGGAACTGCAGCGCCTGGCCAGCCAGGTGCATGTGGACGGCCAGGTGCTCGATTATGCGGTGCGCATCGTGCGCGCGACGCGCGGCTGGCCCGGCCTGTATTGCGGCGCCGGTCCGCGCGGCGCCGTGGCGCTGATCCGCGCGGCCCGTGCCGCGGCGTTGCTGGAAGGGCGCGGCTTCGTCACGCCGGACGACGTGGCGCAGCATGCGCTGCCCGTGCTGCGTCATCGCGTGCTGCTGACGGCCGATGCGCAACTGGAAGGCCGTAACACCGACGATCTGCTGCGCGCCGCCATGGGCAGCGTGCAGGCGCCGCGCCTGTAATCGGGCATGACGCCAAACGCCGGTTTCCCCATCCCTTCCCGCCGGGCGGTCTACGCGCTGGGCGGGTTGGCCCTGGCCACGGGCATCGCGCTGGCCTTCGGCCTGCCGCTGCGGACGGCCGCCCAGGCGGCTGGCGGGCTGCTGCTGGCCGGCCTGGCCTATGCCGGATGGGATTGGGCAAGCAGCCGCCGCGCATGGCGCGAGACGCCGCTGCGCGCCGAGCGCGAAGTGCCGGGGTCCGCCGTGCAAGGCACGCCCATCGTCGTCACGCTTGCGCTGATCAACGAAAGCCGCCGTGCCTGGCCGGTGCAGGTGTTCGACGACGTGGACGAACACTTCGCCTACGAGGGGTTGCCGCAAACCGTTCGGGTGCCGGCGCGCTCCCGCGTCGAGATCCGCTATCGCGCCACGCCGCGCCTGCGCGGCCCGGCGCGCTTCGGCGCGGTCCACCTGCGCTGGCGCAGTCCGGGCGGATGCTTCGAGTTCTCCCGGCGCGTGGGCCAAGCGCAGACCACGCGCATCTATCCCGACACCGGGCCGATCGGCAGGCAGGCCTGGATGGCCGGCACCCGCCGCATCACCCGCGCGGGGACGCGCAGCCACGCCTTGCGCGGCACCGGCACGGAATTCCGCCAGCTGGCCGACTACCGCATGGGCGATTCGCTGCGCCACATCGACTGGAAGGCCACGATGCGCCATCGCCGGCCCATCGTGCGCGAATACCAGGACGATCGTGGCCAGTGCGTGTTCTTCCTGCTGGATTGCGGCCGCCGCATGCGCGCCGACGAGGGGGCCGACGCGGGCAGCAGCCACTTCGACCAGGTGCTCGGCGCCTTGCTGCAACTGTCGCGCATCGCGCTGAAAGAGGGCGACGAGGTCGGCGCCATGACCTTCGGCTGCCTGCCCGAAGAACGGCGCCATATCGCGCCGCGCAAGGGCGCCGCCGGATTCAGCGCCCTGATGGAGGGGCTGTACGACGTGCAGCCCAGCGCCATCCATTCCGATTACATCCAGGCGTCCCGCCTGCTGATGGCCTCGCATCACCGCCGCGCGCTGGTCATCGTGCTGACCAACTTCCGTGACGAGGACACGTCCGAACTGGGGCCGGCGCTGGGCCTGCTGCATCGCCAGCATCTGGTGATGGTGGCCAGCCTGCGGGAACGGGTGCTGGGGCAGTTGGCCGGGCAGGGCCTGGAAGCGCCTGGCGGCCCGGTCGACGTGGCGTCGGCGCACCTGTTCGCCCAGGCGCGCCGTGATGCCTTCGAGCGTCTGGCGGGCACGGAGATGCTGGCCGTCGACGCCGAACCCGGCCAATTGGCCGCGGCGCTGGTCGACCGCTACCTGACCGTGAAACGGGCCGGCGCGCTGTAGTTTTATCGCCCTTTTTTGCCTCGATTCGCACGGCTGACACACTTTGGTTTGCCATCGCGCCGGAAAAGGTGCTATAGTTTTCTGCTTTCTCCAACTAATTCAAGGGATTACCTATGGTGGTGATTCGTCTGGCTCGTGGCGGCTCCAAGAAGCGCCCCTTCTACAACCTGGTGGCTACGGATTCGCGCAACCGCCGCGACGGTCGTTTCGTCGAACGCGTGGGTTTCTACAACCCCGTCGGCAGCGAAGGCACGGAAAACCTGCGCATCGCTCTGGACCGCGTTCAGTACTGGACCGGCAACGGCGCCCAGCTGTCGCCCGCCGTCGAGCGTCTGGTCAAGGAATACTCGGCCAAGGTTTCCGCCGCGGCCTAAGCCGTCGGCAGGCTTTGTCGGTCATTCCCGGCTCGCGTGACACAAGTAGTAAATCCTGGCGCGGTTCCGCCTGATCTGGTGGAACTCGGCCGCATCACCGCGGCCTACGGCGTCAAGGGCTGGATCAAGGTCCAGCCGCACTCCGCGCAGGCCGAAGTCCTGCGCTCGGTCAAGCAATGGTGGCTGCTTCGCCCCGTGCCCCAAGCGGCGCGGGGCTCTGCCGCGCCCGTGCCCGTCGCGCATGCCATCGTGCAGTCGCGGGCCCAGGGCTCGACGGTGGTGGCCCAGCTTGCCGGCCTGTCCGACCGGGACCAGGCCGAGGCTTTGCGTGGCTGCGTGGTGCTTGCGTCCCGCAGCGCCTTTCCGCAGCCCGACGAAGACGAATACTATTGGGTCGACCTGATCGGTTGCGACCTCTACAGCACGGCCGAAGGGCCGGCCCAGTTGCTGGGCCGCGTCGAGGAAGTGCTGGACAACGGCGCGCACGCCATTCTTCGCGTGGCGCGCCTGCGCGTCGAAACCGAAGGGGCAGACCCCCAGCCGGTACTCGACGCCAAGGGGCGTCCGGCCGACATGCTGGTGCCGTTCGTGCAGGCCCACATCCACGGAGTCGACCTGGCGGCTCGCCGTATCGACAGCGACTGGCCGGTCGAATACTGACCGATGCGTTTCGACGTCGTCACGCTGTTCCCCGACATGTTCGCCGTGGTCCGCGACCTCGGCGTCACGGGCCGTGCGCACGGCCAGGGCATCTGGTCGCTGCACGCCTGGAACCCGCGCGAATTCACTCATGACGTGCACCGTACGGTGGACGATCGCCCCTACGGCGGCGGCCCGGGCATGGTGATGATGGCGGCCCCGCTCGAAGCCGCCGTTGCCGCCGCGCAGTCCGCCCGCGCCCAGCAGGGCCTGGGCGCCGCGCCCGTCATCCTGTTGTCGCCCACCGGCCGCCGCTACGATCAGCGGGCGGCGGGTGAAATGGCCGCCGGCGACGGCGCCATCTTCATCTGTGGCCGTTACGAAGGCGTGGACCAGCGTTTCATCGACCGCTGCGTCACGCTGGAATTGTCGCTGGGCGACTTCGTGCTGTCGGGCGGCGAGCTGGCCGCGCTGGCCATGATCGACGCCGCGGTGCGCCTGTTGCCGGGCGTGCTCAACGACGGCGATTCGGCCTTGCAGGACTCCTTCAATCCCGCATTGGACGGCCTGCTCGACAGCCCGCATTACACCCGCCCCGAAGTCTACGAGGGCGGTCAGGTGCCCGCGCCGTTGCTCAGCGGGCATCACGCGCACATCGCCCGCTGGCGCCGCGAGCAATCCCTCACGCTGACTGCCCGCCGCCGGCCCGATCTCATCGACCGCGCCCGCGCCGATGGCCGCCTGACGCCGGCCGACGAGCGCTTCCTGGCCGCGCTACCGCCTTCGCCCGCGGACTGAACGTCTCCCTGCGGCGCCCGGCGCCGGCGTCCCATTCATTTCCCTAGGGACATACCCCAGTCCTTCATAGGCGCGTGTCCGGGCGCTAGGGCAATCCCCAGCTTTCGCGGCGCGGCGGATTCTTTCTAGGATTGAAACTTCCACAATATTGAAACTTTCAATCGTGGCCAGATCCGCTGCCGCCGTGATTCGTCCCAAAAGCCTGATCGATCTCTGGTTGGGTGCGCAATTGCGCCAGTTGCGCAAGCGCCAGGGCCTGTCCCTGGCCGAGGTGTCCGAGGCCTGCAACGTGTCGCTGGGCATGCTCAGCCAGATCGAGCGGGGCCTCAGCGCGCCGTCGCTGCGCGCGCTGCAGGCGCTGTCCCGCCTGTACGGCGTCTCCATCGATGCCTTGCTGCGCAATGCCGGGCAGGACGGCGGCGACACCGACGGGCACGTGCTGCGCGCCGGACTGCACCGCCGCATCGACAGTCTCGACCGGGGCGTCTCCAAAGAGGTTTACACCCCGCCGCGTTCCAGCACGCTGGACCTGTGCCGGGCGGTGCTCGCCCCAGGCGGCGCCAGCGGCGACGAACTGTTCGTCACCGACACGCACGAGCAGGTGGGTCTGGTCGTGCGCGGCGAACTCGATCTCTGGATCGGCCAGCGCGTCGTGCGCCTGCGGTCCGGTGACAGCTTCTGCTATGCGGGCAACGAGCCGCGCCGCTGGTGCAATCCCGGCGATACCGAAACCGAAGTCATCTGGGCGATCAGCCATTCGGCCTCCCAGGTGCCGGCCAGCCCGCCCCCGTCACCGGACGCGGGCGGCAGTTCCATCCCAACAGATCAGCAAGGGGAATCACCATGAAGTTCAAGACTCTGACGATGGCCGCCATGATGGCCGCCGCGGTTCTGGCCGGTGGCGCCGCGCAGGCGCAGCAGGCACTCAAGGTGGGGTCGACGCCGACCGGCAGCCCGTTCACCTTTCTGGATACCAAGACCAACACCATCCAGGGCGTGATGGTGGACATCACCAATGCCATCGCCAAGGACGCGGGCTTCAAGGCCACCATCGAGCCGATGCAGTTCTCGGCGCTGATCGGCTCGCTGACGTCCAAGCGGATCGACCTGATCTCGGCGGCCATGTTCATCACGCCCACGCGCAAAGAGGTGGTCGATTTTTCCGAGCCGATCTACGCGTACGGCGACGGCATGGTGGTGCCCAAGACCGATGAAAAGGCCTACAAGGGCTATGCGGACATGAAGGGCATGACCGTCGGCGTGCAGGTCGGCACGGCCTTCGTCGAGCCCATGCAGAAAAGCGGCATCTTCAAGGAAGTGAAGCTGTACGAATCCACGCCCGACATCATGCGCGACGTCAATGCGGGTCGTCTGCAGGCGGGCTTTCTCGATTTTCCGATCGCGGCCTACGCCATCAACCAGGGCAGCTATCCCAACCTGAAGATGGTGCGCAGCTACCAGCCCGCCGTCACCTCCAGCGTGGGCATCGCCACGCGCAAGGACGACAAGGCGTTGCTGGCCAAGGTGAACGCCTCGCTGGCCAAGCTCAAGAGCAGCGGTGAACTGGACAAGATATTGAAGAAGTGGGGGTTGGACTGAGCCGGGGCTGGCCATGACCCAATTCTTCAATGATGCGGCGCAGTTCCTGCCGATCCTGCTTCAGGGCGCGTGGCTGACCGTGGTGGTGGCCGCGGGCTCCCTGATCTTCTCCACGCTGCTGGGGTTGGTCTGGGCGCTGATGCGGGTCAGCAACATCCCGGTGCTGGCCAGGATCAGCGCGGGCGTCATCAACGTGCTGCGCGGCATTCCCATCATCGTCCTGCTGTTCTACATCTACTTCGTGATGCCGGACATCGGCATCGCGCTGACGGCCACGCAGGCGGCCATCATCGGGCTGGGCATCGCCTATTCGGCCTACCAGGCCGAGAACTACCGGGCGGCCATCCAGGCGGTGGACGAGGGGCAGATCGAGGCGGCGCAGGCCATGGGCATGGGCTGGTGGCTGACGATGCGGCGCGTGGTGTTGCCGCAGGCCTTCAAGACTATGCTGCCGCCGTACGGCAACATCATGATCATGATGCTGAAGGACTCGTCGCAGGCCTCCACCATCACCGTGGCGGAGCTGGCGCTGCAAGGCAAGATGATCGCCGTCGCCACCTTCAAGAACTCCACGGTGTTCTCGCTGGTGGCCCTGATGTATCTGGTGATGTGCGTGCCGCTCATCCTGTTCGTGCGGCACATGGAAAAAAGGAGCGCGAAGCGATGAGCATGATCCGCGTGGAAGGCTTGCGCAAGCGCTTCGGCGACCTGGAGGTGCTCAAGGGCATCGACGTCGCGGTGCAGAAAGGAGAAGTGGTCTGCGTCATCGGCCCGTCGGGGTCGGGCAAGTCCACCATCCTGCGCTGCATCAATGGCCTGGAGCGTTATGAGGGCGGGACCATCAGCGTCGACGGCGTGAAGGTCGACCGCGACGATCCGTCCATCGTGTCGATACGCACGCAGGTCGCCATGGTGTTCCAGCGATTCAATCTGTTCCCGCACCGCACGGCGCTGGAAAACGTCGTGGAGGGGCCGATCCATGTGAAGAAGGAGCCGCGCGCGCAGGCGCTCGAACACGGCCGGCAATTGCTGGAGCAGGTCGGGCTGGCGGACAAGGCCGATGCGTATCCGCCCCAGTTGTCCGGCGGGCAGCAGCAGCGCGTGGCGATCGCACGCGCGCTGGCCATGCGGCCCAAGGCCATCCTGTTCGACGAGCCCACGTCCGCACTGGATCCGGAACTGGTGGGCGACGTGCTGCGCGTGATGCGCAGCCTGGCCGAGACCGGCATGACCATGATGGTGGTCACGCATGAAATGGACTTCGCGCGCGAAGT
Source organism: Bordetella ansorpii (assembly GCF_900078315.1). Classification (GTDB taxonomy): domain Bacteria; phylum Pseudomonadota; class Gammaproteobacteria; order Burkholderiales; family Burkholderiaceae_B; genus Bordetella; species Bordetella ansorpii. Next base: position 565,406 of record NZ_FKBS01000029.1, on the reverse strand, counting down.
CGCCGACCGCGTGCTGTTCTGCGATGGCGGCGTGGTCGTCGAGCAGGGGCCGGCGCGGGAAGTCCTGAACCATCCGCAGCACCCGCGCGCGCAGGATTTCCTGCGGCGTGTGCTGCACCACTTGTGAGGCCATCCGTCATGTCGCAGCAAGCTCCTTTTCCCCTGTCCGCGTCGTTGTGGGCGGCCACCGCCGCCGCGCCGCCGGCCACCGGGCCGCTGGCCGCGGGCGCGCACCGCGCCGACGTGCTGGTGATCGGTGGCGGCTATGCCGGCCTGAGCACGGCGCTGCACCTGGCCCAGCAGGGCGTGGACGTAATGGTGCTGGAGGCCCGCGAGATCGGTTTCGGCGGCTCCGGGCGCAACGGCGGGCAGGTGATTCCCGGCCTGAAATACGACCCCGACGATCTGCTGCGCATGTATGGGAGCGACGCGGGCGAACGGCTCATCCAACTGGTTGGCAGTACGCCCGGGCTGGTGTTCGACCTGATCGAGAAGCACGGCATGGACGTGCCGCGTGCCCGGGCCGGCTGGATCCAGGGCGCGCACACCGAGGCCGCCCTGAGGACGGCCGCCAGCCGCGTGGCCCAGTGGGCGCGCCACGGCGCCGACGTGCAGGAACTGGATCGCACCGAAACCGCCCGTCTGCTGGGCACGTCGCGCTACCTGGGCGGCTGGGTGGACCGCCGCGCCGGCACGGTGCAACCGCTGTCCTACGCACGGGGTCTGGCGCGCGCGGCCCTGGCCGCGGGCGCGCGCGTGCATACAGACTCGCCGGTGACGGGGCTGCAGCGCAATGGGTCGCAATGGACGGCAAGCACCGCCAGCGGCGGACAAGTCTCGGCGGGCCGTGTGGTGATGTGCGCCAATGCCTATTGCGGCGACCTGTGGCCGGGGCTGAAGCCGTCCATCATCGACGCCAACACCTACCAGGTGGCCACCCAGCCGCTGCCGCCCGAGGCGCGAGCCAGCATCCTGCCCCAGGGGCATGTGTCCTCGGATACGCGCAACCTGTTGCTGTACTTCCGGCTGGACCACGAGGGCCGGCTGCTGATGGGTGGTCGGGGACCGTTCCGCGAGCCCAAGGGGCAGGCCGATTGGGCGCATCTGGAGCGCGTGCTGGTCAAGCTGTTTCCGCAGGCTGCCGGCGTGCCGATCCAGTTCCGCTGGTGCGGCCGCGTGGCCGTCACGCGCGACTATCTGCCGCACCTGCACGAACCCGCGCCGGGCCTGCTGGTGGACATCGGCTGCCAGGGGCGCGGGGTAGGGCTGCAGACCGCCATGGGCCGGGCCATGGCGCAGTACGTGGTCAGCGGCGACCGCCAGGCGCTGCCCCTGCCGGTGACCGGCATCAAGCCGTTTCCGCTGTACGGCCTGCGCCGGTTGTACGTCGGCGCGGTGGTGAGCTGGTATCGGATGACCGACGGCGGAGTCTGAGGGCGGCGCAGGGCCGGCTTCAGGCCGCCGCCGTCGTGGCGGGGGGAAACGTCACCTCGACGCAGAATCCCCGGTTCTCCAGCCCATCGCAGCACTCGATGCGCGCACGGTGCAACTGCGCGATCTGCGCCACCAGCGAAAGCCCGATGCCGCTGCCGCGCGTGACGGTGCCTTGCGCGCGATAGAAGCGCTGGAAAATGCGATCGCGCTCGTTCTCCGGTACGCCAGGCCCGTTGTCGGCGATCCGCAGCAAGGCGCCGCCCTCCTGGCGGGGGCCGCAGCTGACGTCGATGCGCCCGCCCTCGGGCGTGTAGCGCAGCGCGTTGTCGACCAGATTGCTGACCAGGATGCCCAGCGCGTCCAGGTCGCCGTGTATCGTGCAGGGTTGCACGTCCAGCACCACGCGCTGGCCCTTGGCGCGCGCGGCCGATTCATGGTCGCGCACCATCAGCGCCACCAGCGCGGCCAGTTCGACGGGCTCGTTCGAGGCGTGTTCCAGTGCGTCCAGCCGGGCCTGGTCCAGCAACTGCTCGGACAGCCGCGTGGCGCGGCGCGCCGCCGTCAGCAGCTTGTCCAGCGCCTGGTCTTTTTCCTCGATCTGCGTGGCGCCGCGCGCCACCTCGGCCTGCGTGGTCAGCACGGCCAGCGGCGTGCGCAGTTCGTGCGCCGCATCGGCGATCAGGCGCCGTTCGCGGTTCAGGGCCGTATCCAGGCGCGCCAGCAGGCGGTTGATGGATTCGATCAGGGGACGCAGCTCGATGGGCGTGTCCCGCGTCGGCAGCGGCGCCAGGTCGAAGGGGTCGCGTTTCTGCATGGCGCCGCGCAGGCTGTCGATGCTGCGCAGGCCGTGCCGCAGCACGCAGAACACGGACAGGCTGAGCAGCGCGAACAGGATCGCCGTGGCGTTCAAGCTTTCGCGCATCCAGAGATGGAACTCGGCGCGGCGTTTGCTGATGGGGTGGCCCACCTGGACCTGCACCAGGTTGTCGCGGTCGTTCAGTGAATAGACGCGCCAGGGCTCGTTGTTGATCTCGATGTCGGTGTAGCCCAGCCGGTCCGTGCCGCCCGCGATGGACGTAGGCGGCGCGCCGGCCGAGCGCAGCGTCATGGCGTGCGGCTCGTCCAGTTGCCACACCTGGAAGGTCAGGCCGTCGGTGTCCTGCTTGCTGCGGGTCATGTTCTCGGGCAGGCGAAACCCGGTGGATCCGTTGGCGGGCGCCATGGGGCCGGGCAGGGACAGCAGCACCTTCTGGGCCACGTCCTCCAGGTCGGCGTCCCACTTGCCCGTTTGCTGGCGCCCCATTTCCACGGCCTGCATGGTGAACCAGGCGCCCCAGTTCAGCAATACGGTCAGCAATAGGGCCAGCAAGAGGCGGCGTTTCAGGGAACTGGCGCGACGGTCGCGGGGGGCGCAGGCCGTGCCACAGGCGGGCATGGCGGCGGGAGCGCCGGTCTCTTCGCCGTCCGCGGTGCGATACGGCGTGTCGCTTGCCATGGGCGCGGCGTCGGCCGGGACGCCTTCATGGATACGGCCTCGCCTGCAGCCTTGCCTGAGCCATGCGCGAAAGCTCATGCCCCGTCCTCGGGAATCCGGTAGCCATAGCCGTGCACGGTCTCGATCAGCCCGTCGCCCAGCTTGCGCCGCAACTGGTGCACGTATACCGCCACCGTATTGCTTTCGATGGTGCCGTGCCCGCCGTACACCGCGTCTTCCAGCTGCTCGCGCGTGACGGCGCGGCCGCGGCGCTCCAGCAGGGCCAGCAGCGTGCGGTACTCGTTGGCGCTGAGCGACACGGGCGTCTCGCCACGGCGCACCACGCGCGCCGCCGGATCGACGACGACGTCGCCGTGGCGCAGCAGCGGCGACACCTGGTTGCTGCTGCGGCGGATCACCGCGCGCAGCCGGGCCAGCAGCTCTTCGAGCTGGAAGGGCTTGATCACGTAGTCGTCCGCGCCGGCGTCCAGGCCGCGGATGCGGTCGCTGAGCTGGTCGCGCGCCGTCACCAGCAGCACGGGCGTGGTGTCGTAGGCGCAGCGCAGCGCGTGCAGCACCGTCAGGCCGGATTCGCCGGGCAGGCCGACGTCCAGCAGCACCGCGCGATAACGGTGATCGATCAGCGCCACGCGCGCCGCGGCCGCGTCGCGCACCCAGTCCACCTCGGCCGACAGCCCGCGCGCCAGGCCGGCCTGCATGGCCTCGCCAAGCATGGGGTCGTCTTCCACCAGCAGGATCTGCATCGTCGATCGGGTTCCGTAAATGATGATTGCATGACACCGTCCATGCGGTGCGTCCAGGCCGCAGTGTGAGGCCCGGCAGTTAAAAAGAATTTAAAGCCGTGGCCCCAGAATCTGCGGGATCGGGCGCCACACGGGGTGGTTTTGCCGGATATTACGGGGAAATGCCATGAAACGACGTTTGCCGGCCCTGGCCGGCCTGCTGCTCGCGGGCGCGGCGCTGCCGCAAGCGTATGCGCAACAGAACTTTATCGGTATCGGCGCGGCCGTCGTGCCGCGCTACGAGGGGTCGGACGAATACCGCGTCCGGCCGGTGCCGCTGGTCAATTACGAGAACGGCCCGTTCTTCATCTCGCCGCGCGGCGGCATGCCCTCGCTGGGCCTGAAGATGAAGGCGCTGCCGGACGTCACCATCGGCGCGTTCGTGGGCCTGAACATGGGCCGTGACGAAGACGATGCCGACCGGCTGCACGGCATGGGCGACATCGACACCCATGCCACCTATGGCGGCTTCGCCGAATGGACGCCGGGCCGCTTCAAGCTGGGCGCGGCCTATGCCCAGGCGGCCAAGAGCGGCTACGGCGGCTCGCTGGAACTGAGCGCGTCCTACGCCCTGGTGCAGACCCAGCGCGACCGCCTGAGCCTGGGCGTCAGCACGGTCTGGTCCAACGACGACGCCATGCAGACCTGGTTCGGCGTATCGCAGCGCCAGGCCGCGCGCAGCAACGGCCACCTCAGTGCGTATGACGCCGGCTCGGGCTTTCGTAACGCGTCGCTGTCCGCCACCTGGATCCACAACGTCAGCGGCAACTGGAGCGTCATGAGCACGGCCGGCGTACGCACGCTGCTGGGCGACGCCAAGGACAGCCCCCTGGTCGAGCGCAAGACCAGCGTCTATGGCGCGGTGGGCGTCATCTACGCGTTCTGACCAACTGGCCCCGTTTTACCCGGGCGCATCTTTGCCCGATAAATACCGCTTCGCTACCTTGAGCTTGAAACGCTCGTCGTACTTCGCCATGTAAAAACCCCTGAAGGTCGGACCAATGTCCAGCTTTCAGGGGTCAGTTCATGCCGGCGGGCGGTTTTTCACGGGTAATGCCAGGCTCAGTCACCCAGCTTGCCGCGTTGCTGCCGCACCTTGGCCAGCGTTTCCTCGAACTGGGCCAGGCGGCCCTTTTCCTGCTCGACCACCGCGGCGGGCGCGCGCTCGACGAAGCTGGCGTTCGAGAGCTTGCCATTTGCCTTGGCGATCTCACCATCCAGGCGGGCGATTTCCTTGTCCAGGCGCACGCGTTCGGCGGCCACGTCGACCTCGACGTGCAGCATCAGGCGCGACTGGCCCACCACCTGCACCGGCGCGCCGGCGTCCGGCAGCACGGACACCACGTCCACCTGGCTCAGCTTGGCCAGCGCGGCCAGGTAGGGGCCGTTGCGGGTCAGCGTGGCGGCATCGCCCTCGGCCACCAGCGGCACGCGCTGGGCAGGCGACAGGTTCATCTCGCCGCGCAGCGCGCGCACGGCCTCGATCTGCAGCTTCAGCTCGGCCACCTCGGCTTCCGCCGCCGTGTCGATCGCCTCGGGATTGGGCACGGGGTAGGGCTGCACGCTGACGCTGGCAACCTCGCCCACCGCGCGCTTGCCGGCCACCACCGAGACCTTCTGCCACAGCTCTTCCGTGATGAACGGAATGACCGGGTGCGCCAGGCGCAACACCGCTTCCAGCACGCGGATCAGCGTGCGGCGCGTGCCCAACTGCTGGGCGGGCGTGCCCGACTGGATCTGCACCTTGGCCAATTCCAGGTACCAGTCGCAGTACTCGTCCCACACGAAGCGGTACAGCGCGTTGGCGATGTTGTCGAAGCGGTAGTCGGCGTAGCCCTTGGAGACGTCGGCTTCCAGGCCCTGCAGCGCGCTGATGATCCAGCGGTCGGCGAAGGACGTTTCGCCTTGCCCGCCCGTCGCCAGGTCATGGCCCTCGGTGTTCATCAGCACGAAGCGCGTGGCGTTCCACAGCTTGTTGCAGAAGTTGCGGTAGCCCTCGCAGCGCTTCAGGTCGAAGTTGATGTTGCGGCCCAGCGTGGCGTAGGCGGCCATGGTGAAGCGCAGCGCGTCGGTGCCGAACGCGGGAATGCCGTCCGGAAACTGGCGGCGCGTCGCCTTCTCGATACTGCCGGCCTGCTTGGGATTCATCAGGCCGAAGGTGCGCTTTTTAACCAGGCCTTCCAGGTCGATGCCGTCGATCAGGTCGACGGGGTCGAGCGTGTTGCCCTTGGACTTGCTCATCTTCTGGCCTTCCGCGTCGCGGATCAGGCCGTGCACGTAGACGTGCTTGAAGGGGATCTCGCCCGTCATGTGCAGGGTCATCATGACCATGCGCGCCACCCAGAAGAAGATGATGTCGAAGCCCGTGACCAGCACGCTGGAGGGCAGGTAGCGGCGCAGGTCGGCGGTGTCTTGCGGCCAGCCCATGGTGGTGAAGGGCACCAGCGCCGACGAGAACCACGTGTCGAGCACGTCGGCGTCGCGCGTCAGGGGGCCGTCGACACCGGCGGCGCGTGCCTGCGCCTGCGCGTCGGCCTCGTCGTAGCCGACGAACACTTCGCCGTTCGGGCCGTACCACGCCGGGATCTGGTGGCCCCACCACAGTTGGCGCGAGATGCACCAGTCCTGGATGTTTTCCAGCCACTGGTTGTAGATGGTGGTCCAGTTTTCGGGGAAGAACTGCACGCGGCCGTCGGCCACGGCGTCCAGCGCGACCTGCGTGATGCTCTTGCCGGGATTGCGCGTGCCTTCGGGCGCGGGCTTGCTCATGGCCACGAACCACTGGTCCGTCAGCATGGGTTCGAGCACGACGCCTGTGCGGTCGCCACGCGGCTGCATCATCTTGTGCGCCTCGACCTTGACCAGGTAGTCCTTCTGCTGCAGCTCGGCCACCACGGCCTCGCGGGCCACGTAGCGGTCCATGCCCTGGAACTGGGCGGGGCCGTTCTCGTTGATGTGCGCGTCCAGCGTGAAGATCACGATCAGCGGCAGATTGTGGCGCTGCGCGCAGGCATAGTCGTTGAAGTCATGCGCGCCGGTGATCTTGACGCAGCCCGTGCCGAATTCGGGATCGACGAAATCGTCGGCGATGATCGGGATGTTGCGGTCGCACAGCGGCAGTTCGACCTGCTTGCCGACCAGGTGCTTGTAGCGCGGATCATCGGGGTGCACGCACAGCGCGCCGTCGGCCAGCATGGTCTCGGGCCGCGTGGTGGCGATGGTCATGCCGCGCAGCGTGACCGTGTTGCCTTCCTTGTCGGTGATGGTCTGCGGGCCGTCGACGAAGGGGTAGAGGATGTGCCACATGTGGCCGTCGGTCTCTTCCGACTGCACTTCCAGGTCGGACACGGCCGTCAGCAGCTTGGGGTCCCAGTTCACCAGGCGCTTGCCCCGATAGATCAGGCCCTGCTTGTACAGGCGCACGAAGGTCTCGACCACGCCGCGCGACATGCGCTCGTCCATGGTGAAGTATTCGCGGGCCCAGTCGGCCGAGGCGCCCAGACGGCGCACCTGGCTGGTGATGGTGCTGCCCGACTGGCCCTTCCATTCCCAGACCTTCTCCACGAACTTCTCGCGGCCCAGGTCGTGGCGCGACACCTTCTGGGCGTCGAGCTGGCGCTCGACCACGATCTGCGTGGCGATGCCGGCGTGGTCCGTGCCGGGCACGAACACCGTGTCGTCGCCGCGCATGCGGTGATAGCGCACCAGGCCGTCCATGATGGTCTGGTTGAACGCGTGGCCCATGTGCAGGGTGCCCGTGACGTTGGGCGGCGGGAACTGGATGACGTAGGGTTTGGGGTCGGTCCCTGTTTCTACGTGCCGGCCACCCTCGAAGTAGCCGCGGCGCGCCCATTCGGCGTACCAGCGGGATTCGATGTCGGAGGGTTCGAAACTCTTGGACAGTTCCGGTGTCTCGATGGAGGCGGTCCCGGCGTCGGGGGTCTCGGGGCGATCGGCAGCTTGGGTCATTACGGGTTCCGGCAATACAGGGGGCTCGGCCAGGGGGATGGCCAGCCAAACCGTCGATTTTAAGATGTAAATAGGTTCTTTTCGGCGTGCTAGAATGCCGGGTTACTGTAAACCAGTTCGAAGTATCTGTTTTCTTTACAGAAAACGCGCAGAAAACCCAAAAAACCCCCGAGCTTTCCGGAGTACTCATGTCCAACCAACGCACCCTCTCGATCATCAAGCCCGACGCCGTCGCCAAGAACGTCATCGGCCAGATCGTCAGCCGCTTCGAAGAAGCCGGCCTGAAGGTCATCGCCGCCCGTCTGACGCAACTGTCGCGCGCCGATGCCGAGCGCTTCTACGCCGTGCACGCCGCCCGCCCGTTCTTCAAGGACCTGGTCGACTTCATGGTCTCCGGCCCCGTGTTCGTGCAGGTCCTGGAAGGCGCCGACGCCATCCAGAAGAACCGCGACCTGATGGGCGCCACCGATCCCAAGAAGGCCGAGAAGGGCACCATCCGCGCCGACTTCGCCGACAGCATCGACGCCAACGCCGTCCACGGCTCCGACGCTCCGGAAACGGCCGCTGTCGAAATCGCCTTCTTCTTCCCCGAAATCAACATCCACAGCCGTTGATTTCTCGCGGCTCCGTCATGGGGCCGCTCAGCAAGACACTGCAAGACATGGAATCCGAACGCATCAATCTGCTGGGCATGGATGCCGCGGCGCTGTCCGAACTGGTCGGGCAGTGGGGCGGCAAGCCTTTTCGCGCTCGTCAGTTGCAGCGCTGGATGCACCAGCGCGGCGCCGATTCGTTCGACGCCATGTCCGACCTGGCCCGCGAATTCCGCGGCCAGCTGTCGCAACACTGCCGTATCGAGGCGCTGCCGGTCAACACCGAGCAGCGGTCCTCCGACGGCACCCGCAAGTGGCTGTTCGACGTGGGCCAGGGCAACGCCATCGAAACGGTGTTCATCCCCGAAGACGATCGCGGCACGCTGTGCGTGTCCAGCCAGGCGGGTTGCGCCGTCAACTGCCGTTTCTGCTCCACCGGCCACCAGGGCTTCAACCGCAACCTCAGCACCGCCGAGATCATCGGCCAGCTGTGGTGGGCCAAGCGCGTGCTCGAGGCCGACGCCGGCACGGCGCGCCTGGCGGGCAGCAAGGCTTCGGCCGACACCGACACCCGCGTGGTCAGCAACGTCGTGATGATGGGCATGGGCGAGCCCCTGCTCAACTACGAGCAACTGTTGCCGGCGCTGCGCCTGATGCTCGACGACAATGCCTATGGCCTGTCGCGCCGCCGCGTCACGGTGTCCACCTCGGGCGTCGTGCCCATGATGGACCGCCTGTCGCAAGACTGTCCGGTGGCGCTCGCCGTGTCGCTGCACGCGCCCAACGACGCGCTGCGCGACGAGCTGGTGCCCCTGAACCGCAAGTACCCCCTGAAGTCGCTGCTCGACGCGTGCGAGCGTTATCTCGCCCATGCGCCGCGCGATTTCATCACTTTCGAATACTGCATGCTGGACGGCATCAACGATACCGACCAGCACGCCCGCGAGCTCATCGACGTGGCCCGCCAGGTCCGCTGCAAGCTCAACCTGATTCCGTTCAACCCGTTCCCGGCCTCCGGCCTGAAGCGTTCGCCCTCGGCGCGCGTCAAGGTGTTCGCGCAGCGCCTGATGGACGCGGGCATCATCACCACGGTGCGCAAGACGCGCGGCGACGACATCGATGCGGCCTGCGGGCAGCTTGCCGGCGAGGTGCGCGACCGCACCCGCCTGGCCGAACGCAACGCGCGCGCCGGACGCACCATTCCGATCGCACAGGTGAACGCATGACGCAGGAATCCGTGCCTACGCCGGCGGCAGCGCCGGCGCAGGCGGCCAATGTACCGCCCACCGTCGGGGGCGCGCTGCGTGCGCTGCGCACGGCGCGCGGCTGGTCGCTCGAAGACGTCTCCACGCGCATCAAGTTCTCGCCGCGCCAATTGCAGGCCCTCGAGGAAGAACGCTGGGAGTCGCTGCCCACCGGCGTGTCGCTGCGTGGCCTCATCCGCAACTATGCGCGTCTGCTGGGCGCCGATGGCGACGTCATCGCGGCCTCGCTCGACGGCGTGGCGCCGCCCGCCGCGCCGGGCCGGCCCCCGGTCAATGGCGTGCATCCGCGCACGGGCGCGGGCCTGTCCATCGAAGACGAACGCGCGCCCACCAGTTCCTGGGGCTGGCTCATCGCCATCCTGGCCGTGGTGGCCATCGCCGTCGCCTATGCCTTCTGGCAAGGCTGGCTGCCGCAGGAGTGGCTGTCGTTCCAGTGGCTGGCGCACGTCATCACCCAATAAGCCGCAACGATGCAGGAGTCCGTCATGACCACCAGCCAGGATGATCTGCCCCCGCCCGACGTCGGCGCGGGCAAGCGCCGCGTCACGCGCGCCGTGAAGGTGCAGTGGAACGACCGCGTGGTCACCGTGGGCGGCGGCGCGCCGGTGGTGGTGCAGTCCATGACCAACACCGATACGGCCGATGCCATCGCCACGGCCATCCAGGTCAAGGAACTGGTCCAGGCGGGTTCCGAGGTCGTGCGCATCACGGTCAACACGCCCGAGGCCGCGCGCGAGGTCGCCGCCATCCGCGAGCAGCTCGACCGCATGGGCGTGTCCGCGCCGCTGGTGGGCGACTTCCACTACAACGGCCACAAGCTGCTCACGCAGTTTCCCGAGTGCGCGCAGGCGCTGTCCAAGTACCGCATCAATCCGGGCAACATGGGCGGCGGCAAGCGCCGCGACGACAATTTCGCGCAGATGATCGAAGTCGCCTGCCGCCACGACAAGCCGGTGCGCATCGGCGTCAACTGGGGCAGCCTCGACCACGAGCTGATGGCGCGCAAGATGGACGAGAACAGCCGCCGTTCGCAGCCCTGGGAAGCCCAGGCCGTCATGCGCGACGCGCTGGTGGTGTCGGCCATCTCCAACGCCCGGCGCGCCGAGGAACTCGGTCTGGCCGGCGACAAGATCATCCTGTCCTGCAAGGTCAGCCACGTGCAGGACCTCATCGCGGTCTACCGCGACCTGTCCGCGCGCTGCGACTACCCGCTGCACCTGGGCCTGACCGAGGCCGGCATGGGCAGCAAGGGCATCGTGGCGTCCACCGCCGCGCTGGCCGTGCTGCTGCAGGAAGGCATCGGCGACACCATCCGCATCTCGCTCACGCCCGAGCCGGGCGGCGACCGCGCCCGCGAAGTCATCGTCGCGCAGGAAATCCTGCAGACGATGGGCCTGCGCGCCTTCACCCCGATGGTGGTGGCGTGTCCCGGCTGCGGCCGCACCAGCAGCACCTTCTTCCAGGAACTGGCCGACAGCATCCAGTCGTACCTGCGCCGCCAGATGCCCGTCTGGCGCGCCCAGTATCCCGGCGTCGAATCCATGAACGTGGCCGTCATGGGCTGCGTGGTCAATGGTCCCGGCGAAAGCCGCCATGCCGACATCGGCATCAGCCTGCCCGGTACCGGAGAGGTCCCGGCCGCGCCGGTCTTCATCGACGGCGAACGCACGGTCACGCTCAAGGGCGACCACATCGCCCAAGAGTTCCAGGCCATCGTCGAAGACTACGTCGCGCGCCGCTACGGCGCCGTGGCGGCCCACTAGAACAAAGGAACTGGCTGTCCGGCGCGTCCGTTGCATGCGGGCGTCCGGCAGCGCGACACAGATGACGCAAGCCTTCCAGAAAGTCACCGCCATTCGCGGCATGAACGACCTGCTGCCCGGGGCCAGCGCCCGCTGGGAGCAATTCGAGGCCATCGTCCGAGACTGGCTGCGCAGCTACGGCTACCGCAACGTGCGCACCCCGGTGCTGGAAAACACCCGCCTGTTCACGCGCGGCATCGGCGAAGTCACCGACATCGTCGAGAAAGAGATGTACACCTTCACGGATGCGCTCAATGGCGATTCGCTGACGCTGCGCCCCGAAATGACGGCCGGCATCGTGCGCGCCACCATCGAGCACAACCTGCTGTACGACCGGCCGCACCGTGTCTATTCCATCGGTCCCGTGTTCCGCCACGAGCGCCCGCAGCGTGGCCGCTACCGCCAGTTCCACCAGATCGACGTCGAGGCCCTGGGCTTCGCCGGTCCGGATGTCGATGCCGAGCTCATCGTCATGCTGGGCCGCCTCTGGAAGACCCTGGGCCTGACCGACGTGCGCCTGGAGCTGAACTCGCTGGGCCTGCCCGCCGAGCGCGCCGAGCACCGCGCCGCGCTCATCGCCCACCTGGAAAAGCACCAGGACATCCTGGACGAGGACGGCAAGCGCCGCCTGTACACCAATCCGCTGCGCGTGCTGGACACCAAGAATCCCGCCATGCAGGAAATGGCCGACAGCGCCCCGCGCCTGTTCGACTTCCTGGGCGACGAGTCGCGCGCGCACTTCGACGGCGTCTGCCAGCGCCTGGCCGACGCGGGTATCGAATACCGGCTGAACCCGCGCCTGGTGCGCGGTCTCGACTACTACAACTCCACCGTGTTCGAGTGGGTCACCGACCGCCTGGGTTCCCAGGGCACGGTGTGCGGCGGCGGCCGCTACGACGGCCTGGTCGAGCTGCTGGGCGGCAAGCCCGCGCCCGCCGTGGGCTTCGCCATCGGCGTCGAGCGCCTGCTCGACCTGTGGGAACAGACCGTGCCGGCTGAACCCGTCCCCGAATGCGAGGTCTACATCGTGCACCAGGGCGAGCAAGCCCAGCGCCTGGCCGCCAAGGTCTCCGAGACCCTGCGCGACGCCGGCCTGGACGTCATCGTGCACGCGGGCGCCAGCAGCTTCAAGGCCCAATTCAAGCGCGCGGATGCCAGCGGCGCCCGGGTTGCGGTTATCCTTGGCGGCGACGAAGTGGCCAACCAGACCGCCAGCGTCAAATTCCTCCGCCAGGCCGATCAGGATGGCGCCCAGCAGCAGGTGCCGCTGGCGCAACTGGCGGATGTACTGAATTCCAAGGGTTAAGGCAGCAATGGCATACGATCTCGAAGAACAGGAAAAACTCGACGCGCTGAAGGCGTGGTGGGCCCGCTACGGCATGCTCGTCACCATCGTGCTGGCCATCGCCGCCGTCGGCGCGGCTAGCTGGTCCGGTTGGCGCGCCTACCAAAGCTACCGCGCGAACCAGGCCATGGGCTACTTCGAGGCGCTGGAAGACGCGGCCCGCCTGGGCGGCGCCGACTCGGCCGCGCGCATCAAGGCTGCCGCGCAGACCCTGCGCAACGACTATCCCTCCACCGGCTACGCTGGCCGCGCTGCGCTGATCGCCGCGCAGGCGCTGGGCGACCAGAAGGATATCGACGGCGCACGCCAGCAGCTCGAATGGCTGGCGGGCCAGTCCAAGCAGGCCGCGCTGCAGCCCGTGGCGCGCCTGCGCCTGGCGGGCCTGCTGCTCGACCAGAAACAATACGACCAGGCGCTGAAGCAGCTGGAGAACCCGCCGGCCGCGTTCGCCGCGCTGTATGCCGATCGCCGCGGCGATGTGCTGGCCGCGCAGGGCAAGCGCGACGAAGCCCGCGAGGCCTGGAAGACCGCGCTGCAGGCGCTGGGCGCCGCCCACCCCCTGACGCAGATCGTGCAATTGAAACTCGACGCATTGAGCGGAGCCTGACAGTGATGCGCTTTCCCCGTTTTGGCCGCTCCTGGCGCGGCGCCCTGGTCCTGGCCGGCATCGCCGTGCTGGGTGGCTGCTCGATGTTCGGCAGCGACGACACGCGCTATGCGCCGGTTCCGCTCACCGACTACAAGGCGGGCATCTCGGTCAACGCCGCCTGGAAGGCCTCGATCGGCAGCGGTTCCGGCCTGGGCTTCGTGCCCACCGTGGTCGGCGATGCCGTCTATGCCGCCACGCCTGACGGCCGTGTCGGCAAGTTCGACCTGCTCAGCGGCCGTTCGCTGTGGCGCGTCTCGGCCGATACCCAACTGTCGGCCGGCGCCGCCAGCGATGGCCGTGTCACCGTGGTGGCCACGCCCCTGGGCCAGATCATCGCGTTCGACGACACCGGAAAGGTCAAGTGGAAGGCCCAGGCCACCAGCGAAGTCGCCGTGCCGCCCGTGGTCGGCGACGGCGTCGTGGTGGTGCGCAGCGGCGACTACCGCGTGCAGGCCTTCGACGCCAACACCGGCGACCGCCTCTGGAGCCTGCAGCGTCCCGGCCCCGCGCTGGCCCTGCGCAGCGCCGCCCAGCTGGTCATCGCCCAGGGCCTGGTCATCACCGGCCTGCCTGGCGGCAAGATGATGGCCATCAACCTGGCCAGCGGCAACGTCCAATGGGAAGGCACGGTCGCCACGCCCAAGGGCGGCAGCGACCTCGAACGCCTGACCGACGTGGTGGGCGCGCCCGCGCTGGCCGGCCGCCTGTTGTGCGCCGTGGCCTACCAGGGCCGCGCCGTGTGCTTCGACGTGTCCGCTGGCGGCCGTCCGCTCTGGAGCAAGGACTTCTCCAGTTCCACCGGCCTGTCCGTCGACGACCGCTACGCCTACTCGTCCGACCAGCACAGCGTGGTCAACGCCTTCGCGCTGGACACCGGCGCCGGCGTGTGGCGCCAGAACGCGCTGCGCAACCGTGGGCTGACCGTCCCGGCGTCGTACGGCGGCGCCGTCGCGGTGGGCGATCTCGAAGGTTACGTGCATTTCCTGTCGCGCAGCGACGGCGGCCTGCTGGCGCGCCTGTCGGTCGGCGGCGATCCCATCGTGTCTCCGCCCCAGGCCACGTCGCAAGGCGTGCTGGTGCAGACCGGCGATGGCGATCTGGTCATGATCGGCATCAAATAAACCCACCCGTTTTCTTTCGCTCTTCCAATCTACTGTGTCCTTCAAGCCTGTCGTCGCCCTGGTCGGCCGTCCCAACGTCGGTAAATCGACCCTCTTCAATCGCCTGACGCGTTCGCGCGCCGCGCTGGTGGCCGATTACGCCGGCCTGACGCGCGACCGCCACTACGGCGAGGGCAGAGTGGGCGAGATCCCGTTCATCGTCATCGATACGGGCGGTTTCGAACCCGTGGCCAAGACCGGCATCATGATGGAGATGGCGCGTCAGACGCGCCAGGCCATCGCCGAAGCCGACGTCGTCGTGTTCCTGGTCGATGCCCGTGCCGGCATCAACGCGCACGACCACGAAATCGCCCGCCTGCTGCGCAAATCCGGCCAGCAGCGCGTGGTGCTGGCGGTCAACAAGGCCGAAGGCATGGGGTCGGGCGCGGCCACCGGCGATTTCCACGAACTGGGCCTGGGCCAGCCCACCCCCATTTCGGCCGCGCATGGCGACGGCATCGTCGACCTGATCGAGACCGCGCTGCGCGATCTCGTGCCGGTCGAGAATGAGCCCGAAGCGCAGGAAGGCGAGGGCGAGCACGACCACCGCATCAAGCTGGCCATCGTGGGCCGTCCCAACGTGGGCAAGTCCACGCTGATCAACACGCTGATCGGCGAAGAGCGCGTCATCGCGTTCGACATGCCGGGCACCACGCGCGACGCCATCGAGATCGATTTCGAGCGCGACGGCAAGCGCTATACGCTGATCGACACCGCGGGCCTGCGCAAGCGCGGCAAGGTGTTCGAGGCCATCGAGAAGTTCTCCGTCATCAAGACCCTGCAGGCCATCGAGGCCTGCAACGTGGTGGTCCTGGTGCTGGACGCGCAGACCGAGGTGTCCGAGCAGGATGCCCACATCGCCGGCTTCGTGCTCGAAACCGGCCGCGCGGTGGTGGTGGCCATCAACAAGTGGGACGGCCTGAGCCTCGACCAGCGCGAGCAGATCGAGCGCGAATTCCAGCGCAAGCTGCGCTTCCTGTCGTTCGCCAACGTGCATACCATCTCGGCCTTGAAGGGCTCGGGCATCAAGCCCCTGATGAAGTCCGTCAATTCGGCCCATGCCGCGGCCTTCGCCAAGCTGTCCACGCCCAAGCTCACGCGCGAACTGCAAACCGCCGTCGAGCAGCAGCAGCCGCCGCGCAAGGGCATCTTCCGGCCGAAGATGCGCTACGCCCACCAGGGCGGCCAGAACCCCCCGCTGGTCATCATCCACGGCAATGCGCTGGACGCCATCCCGGATTCGTACCGCCGTTATCTCGAAACGCGTTTCCGCGAGGCCTTCAAGCTGGCCGGCACGCCGCTGCGCATCGAGTTCAAGTCTTCGCACAATCCCTACGCAGATCAGGAAGGTAAATGAGTCGTTACTGGAGCCCCGTGGTGGGCACGCTCAGCCCGTACGTTCCGGGCGAGCAGCCGAAGCTGACCAACCTCGTCAAGCTCAACACCAACGAGAATCCCTACGGCCCGTCGCCGCGCGCCCTGCAGGCCATGCGTGATGCGTGCGACGACGCCATGCGCCTGTATCCCGATCCCAACTCGGATCGCTTGCGCCAGGCCGCCGCGGCCAGCGCCGGCGTGCGTCCTGAGCAGGTGTTCGTGGGCAATGGGTCCGACGAAGTGCTGGCCCACGTCTTCCTGGCGTTCTTCCAGCAGCCGCAGCCGCTGCGTTTCCCCGACATCAGCTACAGCTTCTACCCGGTGTATTGCGGCCTGTACGGCGTGGTGCAGCACACCGTGCCGCTGACCGACGACTTCCGCATCGATCCGGCCGGCTATCTGCCCGACGCGGGCGATCGCGGCCCCGCCGGCGGCATCATCTTCCCGAATCCCAATGCTCCCACGGGCCGCGCGCTCGAACTGGGCGACGTCGAGCGCATCGTCGCCGCCAATCCGCAATGCGTGGTGGTGGTCGATGAGGCCTACGTCGATTTCGGCGCCCAGTCGGCGGCCTCGCTGGTCGAGCGCCACGAGAATCTTCTGGTGGTGCAGACGCTGTCCAAGTCGCGTTCGCTGGCCGGCCTGCGGGTGGGGTTCGCCATTGGTCACGAAGCGCTGATCGACGGCCTGCAGCGTGTGAAGAACAGCTTCAATTCCTACCCGATCGACCGCGTGGCCGAGGCCGGCGCGGCCGCTGCGCTGGACGACGCGGGCCACTTCGAACGCACCCGCCGTGCCGTGATGGAAACCCGTGCCCGCATGACCACGGGCCTGCAGGATCTGGGCTTCGACGTGCTGCCGTCAGCCGCCAATTTCGTGTTCGCCCGGCACCCCGCGCACGACGGCGCCGTCCTGGCCGCCGGCCTGCGCGAACGCGGCATCATCGTGCGCCATTTCAAGCAGCCGCGCATCGACCAGTTCCTGCGCATCACGGTGGGTACGGAGCCTCAGTGCACGACCTTGCTCGAAGCCTTGCGGGCACTGGTTGCGGGCTGAAATTTCTGGTGTCATCTTGCTCCCTGGGCCAAGTGGCACAGGGGGGGAAAACCCTGTAGAGTACCAATTCCGGCGTCTGCTGCCGTTATCCAAAACAAAAGGAGCCTGGCCAATGAGCAATAAAGGGCAAACTCTGCAAGATCCGTTCCTCAACACGCTGCGTAAAGAACACGTGCCCGTGTCCATCTACCTCGTGAACGGCATCAAGCTTCAAGGGCAAATCGAATCTTTCGATCAGTACGTGGTTCTGCTGCGCAACACGGTTACCCAGATGGTGTACAAGCACGCCATCTCCACCGTGGTTCCTGCCAGGGCCGTCAATTTCCAGGTGGAAGTTCCTGCTGAATAACCCGCCTGTTCCGGTAGTACCCCCTATTGCCCGCCGCGCGTTTCGCGCAGGCGGGCATTTTCGCTGGGGGCCCCTATTGCATGCCGGCGCTCGCTCGCCGGCAAGAGAGACCATTCAAGCATGCGTGCACTGATCATCAGCGTCGATCTTGGCAGTCCTGAACACGCCGCTCACGCCGACGAATTCGCCATGCTGGCGCGCGGCGCGGGCGCCGAGATCACCGGCATTCTCACCGCCCGCCGCGACACCCCCGACGCCAAGTTCTTCATCGGCTCGGGCAAGGTCGAAGAGGCCGTCATGATGGCGAAGGCCCAACTGGTCGACATCATCCTGTTCGACCAGCCGTTGTCGCCGGCGCAGCAGCGCAACCTCGAGCGCGAGTTCAATCTGCGCGTGGTCGACCGCGTGGCGCTCATCCTCGACATCTTCGCCCTGCGCGCCAAGAGCCACGAAGGCAAGCTGCAGGTCGAGCTGGCCCAACTGCAGCACCTGGCCACGCGCCTGACCCGCCTGTGGTCTCACCTCGAGCGCCAGCGCGGCGGCATCGGCATGCGCGGTCCCGGCGAAGCCCAGCTCGAAATGGACCGCCGGATCATCGGCGACAAGGTCAAGGTGCTGCGCGAGCGGCTCGACCGCGTCGAACGCCAGCGCGTCACCCAGCGCCGCGCCCGCGCGCGCGGCGGCGCCCTGTCGGTCTCGCTGGTGGGTTACACCAACGCCGGCAAGTCCACGCTGTTCAACGCGATGACGCGCGCCGGCGCCTACGCCGCCGACCAGCTGTTCGCCACCCTGGACACCACCACGCGCCGCATCTGGATCGAAGGGGCGGGCAATGTCGTGCTGTCCGATACCGTGGGGTTCATCCGCGACCTGCCGACCAAGCTGATCGCCGCGTTCCGCGCCACGCTGGAAGAGACGGTGCACGCCGACCTGCTGCTGCACGTGGTCGACGCCTCCAGCGCGCAGCGCGACGAGCAGATCTTCGAAGTGAACAAAGTGCTGGCTGAAATCGGTGCGGCACAAATCCCGACAATCCTGGTCTATAACAAGATCGACCGGGCCGGACTGGCGCCCAGGGTCGAGCGTGATGCACATGGTACGATTGCGCGCATATTCGTAAGCGCTACCGAGCGCGCCGGCTTGGATGCGTTGCGTGGGGCAATTGCAGAAACCGGCCAGATTGTGGGAAACAATGCGTCGAATCATCAAACTCTTCAATCTGAATGACCCGGGCTGGGGACGCGGCAACAACAACGGCTCCGAGCCGCCGCGCCGTCCCAAGAACGAAGACGGTCCTCCGGACCTCGACGAAGTCTGGCGTGATTTCAACAACCGCCTGGGCGCGCTGTTCGGCCGCCGGGGCGGCGGAAACCGGCCCAATCGGGGCGGGGGCGTCACGCCGCCTTCGCCGCGTGGCGCGCGCATCGGCCTGGGCGTGATCGTCGCCGTGCTGGTCGCGCTGTGGCTGGCCAGCGGCTTCTTCATCGTCCAGGAAGGCCAGGTCGCCGTCGTCACGCAGTTCGGCAAGTACAAGAGCACCGCGCCCGCCGGCTTCCAGTGGCGCCTGCCGTATCCCATCCAAAGCCACGAAATGGTCAACATTTCGCAGCTGCGCACGTTCGAGGTGGGCTTTCGCGGCAACGCCCGCAACAAGGTCCTGCCCGAGGCGCTGATGCTGACCACCGACGAGAACATCGTCGACATGCAGTTCGTGGTGCAGTATCGCCTGCGCGCCGACGGCGCGCCGGACTACCTGTTCAAGATGCGCGACCCCGATGACGCGGTGCGCCAGGCCTCCGAGACCGCCATGCGCGAGATCGTCGGCAAGAAGCCCATGGACTTCGTGCTGTACGAAGGCCGTACCGAGGTCGCGTCCGAGGTCCAGACCCTGATGCAGCAGATCCTCGACCGCTACGCGGCCGGCATCCAGGTCAGCACCGTGGCCATCCAGAACGTGCAGCCGCCCGAGCAGGTCCAGGCCGCGTTCGACGACGCCGTCAAGGCCGGCCAGGATCGCGAGCGCCAGATCAACGAGGGCCAGGCTTACGCCAATGGCGTGGTGCCGCTGGCTTCCGGCCAGGCCTCGCGCATGGTCGAGCAGGCCGAGGGCTACAAGGCCAAGGTGGTGGGCGATGCGCAGGGTAACGCCGCACGCTTCACGTCCATCCTGGCCGAGTACGAGAAGTCGCCGCAGACCATGCGCCAGCGCATGTACCTTGAAACCATGCAGGAAGTCTTCACCAATGCCAGCAAGGTCATGGTGGATTCGCGCAGCAACAACAACATGCTGTACCTGCCGCTGGACAAGATCATGCAGCAGACGGCCAAGGACGGCGGCAAGCCGTCGGGCCAGGCCAACTTCGGCCTGCCCGGCGCCAATACGCCCGCCGTGCCCGCCGCGCCGCAGCGTTCGTCCAACGCGGGTTCCGCGTCCTCGGCCGGCGGCAACGCCGGCGCCAGCAGCGCCAACACGCTGACCCGCGACCGCATGTCGCGCTAACCCGAGGAATCCGGAACATGCAACGTCTCATGCCCATCCTGGTCGGATTGCTCATCGCGCTGGCCGCCCTGTCTTCCTGCGTCTTCACCGTGCGCGAGCGTGACTACGCCCTGGTGTTCTCGCTGGGTGAAGTCCGCAAGATCATCAGCGAGCCCGGCCTGTACTTCAAGCTGCCGCCGCCGTTCCAGAACGTCGTCACCATCGACAAGCGCATCCTCACCATCGAGTCCACCGATGCCGAGCGTATCCAGACTTCCGAAAAGAAGAACCTGCTGATCGACTCGTACGTGAAGTGGCGCATCGCCGATCCGCGCCTGTACTACGTCACCTTCGGCGGCAACGAACGCGCCGCCCAGGAACGCCTGCAGGCCCAGATCCGCGATGCCCTGAATGCCTCCGTCAACGTGCGCACCGTCAGCGACGTGGTCTCCACGCAGCGCGACAAGGTCATGGCCGAAATCCTGACCAACGTGGCCCGCCGCGCCCAGCCCCTGGGCGTGGAAGTGGTCGACGTGCGCCTGCGCCGCATCGAGTTCGCGCCCGAGATCTCCGAGTCGGTCTACCGCCGCATGGAAGCAGAGCGTACCCGCGTGGCCAATGAACTGCGCTCCATCGGCGCCGCCGAAAGCGAGAAGATCCGCGCCGAGGCCGACCGCCAGCGCGAGGTCATCGTGGCCCAGGCCTATGCCAAGGCTCAGGCTGTCATGGGTGAAGGCGATGCGCAGGCCAGCAACATCTACGCGCAGGCCTTTGGCAAGAACCCCGAGTTCTACGACTACTACAAGAGCCTGGAAGCCTACCGTTCGGCCTTCTCCAAGCCCGGCGACGTATTGGTCGTCGATCCCAGCTCCGACTTCTTCAACTACTTCAAGAACCCGAATCCGGGTTCGCGGCCGGCGGCGCCGCAAGCCGCCCGCCAGTAGTCGGGCATCCTCCAGTCGGGCCGCTCGCGGGCGGTCCGGCCTTGTCACGCCAACGGCGGCGCGAGCATGTATAATGCCGCGTAAGCTAGAAAACATTCCGCACACGGCTGAGCGGGGCTTACGCCCCCTCAGCCGTTTTTGTTTTGGCAACGCCCCGCGCACGTCGCGCGGCGTCATCCGGATAAATTCATGGGTAACTGGTTGCTGCCCGAAGGCTTCGCCGACGTATTGCCGGCCGAAGCCCGGCGCATCGAAGAGTTGCGCCGCGAACTGCTCGATCTGTACCGTACGTACGGATTCGAACTGGTCGCGCCGCCCCTGGTCGAGTACATCGATTCGCTGCTGTCCGCCACGGGCAGCGATCTCACGCTGCAGACGTGCCAACTGGTCGACCAGTTGTCCGGCCGCGCGCTCGGCGTACGCGCCGACATGACGACGCAGGTCACGCGCATCGACGCGCACCTGCTCAATCGAACCAGCGTCACGCGGCTTTGCTATTGCGGCAACGTGCTGCATGCGCGACCGGCAGACCTGCTGTCCAGCCGCGAACTGCTGCAGATCGGTGCCGAGATCTACGGCCATGCCGGTGTCGAGGCCGACCTGGAAATCCTGCGCATGGTGCTCGAGACGCTCGAGATCGCCGGCGTGCGCCAGCCCAGGCTGGACCTGTGCCACCCTGGCGTGCTGCATGCCATCCTGGAGTCCGATCCGGCCGCAAAGGCCAACGTCGACGCCATCATCATGCTGCTGCGCGAGAAGGATGGTCCCGGCCTGGCCGAACTGGGGCAGGGCGACGCGCCCGTCGCCCCGCAGACGCTGGCCGCGCTGCGCGCCCTGACCGAACTGTACGGCGGTCCCGAGGTGCTGGCCGAGGCCCGCGAGCGCCTGCCGGCGCTGCCCGGCCTGGGCCAGGCGCTCGATGGCCTGCAAACCCTGCTGGATGCGTTGCCGCAGGTCGCCATCAGCATCGACCTGGCCGACGTGGGCGGTTACGCCTATCACTCGGGCGCGACGTTTGCCGTCTACGCCGAAGGCTGGCACGACGCGCTGGTGCGCGGCGGCCGCTACGACAACGTCAGCCGCGCTTTCGGCCGGGCCCGTCCGGCCACTGGTTTCAGCCTCGATCTGCGCAAGCTGGCCGCCGGCCTGCCGCCGGCCGAGCGCGCCCAGGCCGTGCGCGCTCCCTGGAGCCAGGATCCCGCCTTGGCCGAGGCCGTGCGCGGCCTGCGGCGCGCTGGCGAGATCGTGGTCCAGGTGCTGCCTGGCCATGAGCACGGCCAGGACGAATTCGTCTGCGACCGCGAGCTGGCGCTGCAGGATGGCGCCTGGACGGTCCGGGCACTGTGAAGTTTTGAAGTAATCACCTAACCCCCGCCCCATACGGGCGGGCCCTTGGGGAGATTTCCGGATTTCCCGAGAAACTCTAGATCTGATTTCACCATGAGCAAGAACGTAGTCGTGATCGGCACCCAATGGGGTGACGAAGGCAAGGGCAAGATCGTCGACTTGCTGGCCGAATCCGTTGCCGGCGTCGTCCGTTTCCAGGGCGGCCACAATGCCGGCCACACCCTGTGGATCAACGGCAAGAAGACCATTCTGCGCCTGATCCCGTCGGGCATCATGCATCCTGGCGTGACCTGCTTCATCGGCAACGGCGTCGTGCTGTCGCCGGAGGCCCTGCTCAACGAGATCCAGGAACTCGAGGCCGCCGGCCTGGACGTGCGCTCGCGCCTGCAGATCTCCGAGATCTGCCCGCTGATCCTGCCGTACCACGTGGCCATCGACAAGGCCCGCGAAGCGCGCAAGGGCGACGGCAAGATCGGCACCACCGGCCGCGGCATCGGTCCGGCCTACGAAGACAAGGTCGCCCGCCGCGCCATCCGCGTGCAGGACCTGTTCAATCCCTCGCTGTTCGACGAAAAGCTCGCCGAGCTGCTGGATTACCACAACTTCGTGCTGACCCAATACCTGGGCGCCGAGGCCGTGTCGGCCAACGAGGTGCGTGACCAGGCCATGGCCCTGGCGCCCGCCATCGCCCCGATGGTCAAGGATGTGTCCAGCAACCTGTACGCCCTGCAGCAGGAAGGCAAGAGCCTGTTGTTCGAAGGCGCGCAGGGCGCGCTGCTCGACGTCGACCACGGCACCTATCCGTTCGTCACCAGCAGCAACTGCCTGGCGGGCGCGGCCTCGGCCGGCGCCGGAGTCGGCCCCCAGTCGCTGCAGTATGTCCTGGGCATCACCAAGGCCTACACCACGCGCGTCGGCTCGGGTCCGTTCCCGACCGAGCTGGTCGACGAGATCGGCACCCGCCTGGCCACCATCGGCAAGGAGTTCGGTTCGGTCACCGGCCGTCCGCGCCGTTGCGGCTGGTTCGATGGCGCCGCGCTCAAGCGCTCGGTGCGCCTGAACGGCATTTCGGGCCTGTGCATCACCAAGCTCGACGTGCTGGACGGCCTGGAAACCATCCAGTTGGGCGTCGGCTACCGCGTCAATGGCGAGTTCCGCGACGTGCTGCCGTACGGCGCACATGCCGTCGCGCAGGCCCAGCCCGTGTTCGAAGAGCTGCCCGGCTGGAGCGAGTCCACCGTGGGCATCACCGAATACGCCAAGCTGCCGGCCAACGCCCGCCGCTACCTCGAACGCGTGGCCGAAGTGTGCGGCGTGCCGATCGACCTGGTGTCCACCGGCCCGGACCGCAACGAAACCATCGTCCTGCGCCACCCGCTGAAGGGTTAAGGAGTCCGTCATGCTGCCAGCCAGTACCGATCGCGATCTGTGGGTATCGTGGGATCAGTATCACAAGCTGATCGAGCGGCTTGCGCTGCAGGTGTACGAGTCGGGCTGGCAGTTCGACCTGATCCTGTGCCTGGCGCGCGGCGGCGTGCGGGTGGGCGACGTCATGTCGCGCATCTTCGACGTGCCGCTGGGCATCCTGGCCACCAGCAGCTATCGCGAGGCGGCCGGCACCAAGCAGGGCGACCTGGATATCGCCCAGTTCATCACCATCACCCGCGGCGCGCCGCAGGGCAGGGTGCTGCTGGTCGACGACATGGTCGACACGGGGCTGACGTTCAACCGGGTGTGCGAGCACCTGACGACGCAGTTCCCCGCCATCACCGAGCTGCGCAGCGCGGTGCTGTGGTGGAAGGGGCATTCCAAGGCCACGCCCGACTATTTCGTCGACAAGCTGCCCACGAATCCCTGGATCCACCAGCCGTTCGAAGACTACGACAGCCTGCGTCCGCACCAGCTCGAGGCGTGGGTCCGCAAGGGGTCTGCGACCTGACGCGACCCCTTCGGCACCGGGGCGCTTCGTCCCGGTGTGCCTGTGCGGCAGGCCGTACGCTAGATCGCGGGCGGCTTGCCTGCCGCCGCGGGAGTGTCGCAAGGGGCCAACGCGCCAGCCAGGCAAAGGCTCATCAGGCAACTGAAGAACGCCACCTGGAACTTTATCTGCAGCATGCTCTCGGTCAGGCTGAAGATGGCGATGGCGGTGCATACCAGGATGCACATGTGCGCGGACATGGCGGTGCAGGTATCGGTCGCGTGCCGCCGCTGCCATGCGTAGGCGGCAGGCGTGGCGTAAGTGGCCAGCAGCAGCGCCAAGCCTGCGATGCCGGATTCCGTCAGCATTTGCAGGTAGTCGTTATGGGGATGGCTGAAGCCCTTGATATAGCTGTCCGCCAGTCCTTTTGCTTCCTGTTGTGCCAATGCCTGGGGCCACTGACCGGCCCCGGCGCCGAACCACGGCTCCTGGCGCCATATATCCGTGGCCGTGCGCCACATCTCCAGTCTTGCTCCGATCGATGAATGCGTCGCGCCCTGCCGGTATGCGGCGACGTCGCTCATGGCTTCATGGAAGCGGAGCATGAACGTATCGCCGAAGATGGCGATGGCGGACACGAGCAGCGCGACGAGTGGGATAAGCACGAAATGCCCTGCGGGACGCAAGTGCGCACGCCATGTGGCGTGCCAGGGAGCCGCAGCGATTATCAACAGCACCGGGGCGGCGATCCATGCGCCGCGGGTCTGCGAGAGTCCGCACGCCAGCAGCCCGCAAGCTGCTCCCACCGCGCGGACGATGCGATCGAGCCGAGATAGATGCGGAAACTCGAAACGCAAGGAGGCCAGGGCGCACATGCCGAGCGTCAAGGCCATGCCGCCGAAAGGGACTGGGTTAGTGAAACCGTTCGACGCTCTGCACTGCAGCAATTGTCCGGGCAGGGCGTGCCAGCAGCTTTCCAGGGCGACATACACCGAGCCTATCGCGCCCAGGGCGAAAGCAGTGCCGATGCGACGCAGCGGCGTTGCGCGCAAGTGCGTCAGGACGCATAGCGCCATGGCTGCCAAGGCGAACCGCAGGGCTCGTTCCAGCGCAGGGCCGTCGAAGTAGCCGTTCAGAAGCATGTGGCCGCCCACCAGCAGCGGCCAAGCGCCGAATATCCAGGCCACGGCAGCGCCTTGTCCGCGCCGCAGGCGCAACTGGCGCCACGGCCGTGTCACCAATGCGGCCACGCAGGTCAGGGCCAGGGCGAACTGGATTGCGCTGGCGGCGTGCCGTACCGTAATTGCGAGCACCGGGAAGGCCAGTCCGAGTACCGTCGTTGCCGTTGCCAAGACGGCGATGGACGTTTTCGAATCTCTGTTTTTTTCGTTCATGAAAGGACTTTTCGCCCCAGGTCCAGCAAGATCCGTGCGTGTTCATCGAGTGACGGCGCATAGCTCAAGCACGCGCGCGGCGACTCCAGGCGGGCGGAGCCCGACTGGGCGCGGAGGGTGGCGCACCGTATGGCCGAGTGGATTTGCGCTGCATCATCGTGCTGGAACGTTGTGCATGCCTCTTGCGACAGCGTCTCCACGCACCCTGTGACCAAGGTCTGCAGCGTGGGCGTGCCGCACAGCACGGACTCCACGCCCACCAGGCCGAACGGCTCGTAGGCGGAATTCATGATGGTGAAGTCCGATGCCTGATAGAGCGGTGCCATGTCTCGCTGATAGCCCAAGTAGCGGACGTTGGGCGGCAAGGCTGCCGATGGTGCGTTGCCGGCGATCAGCAACAGCACCGGCAGGTCGGTCTGGCCGAAGAATCGGATCAAGGCGGCCAATCCTTTGCGATGATGTCCTGTGGACGGAAACAAGAACACGACCTTGTCTGGAGGCATGCCGAGCGCGGCGCGCAGTCGTGTCCTGGCAGATGTGGGGATGGGCTGGAACACCTGTTCATCCACGGGCGGGTAGGCGACCGTGATCTTCGAGGCCGGTATGCCGTACAGGCCGATCAGTTCGTCAGCAATGGCTCGCGAGTGAGCCACGATGTGCCCGGACGCGGCATAGGCCTGCCTCTCCATATCCATGCGCCTGCGCGTCAGCCAGCCCCGGCGCAGGCCGCGCGCCCGGGTCTCTCCCTGGAGGGTGAATCCGCATACGGCCAGATCGGCCGCCACGGTTGCCTTCATGCTGATGGTCAGGTCCAGGCGCATTTCCCGGCGCATCCGTTTCAAGACTGGTGTGTGCATCGCGCCTCGCAGCTTTCTGGGCAGCCATCCGTAGCCCAGCTTGACGGGATGCACCAGCCCGTATTCCGGAACGTCCGGATCCAGGCGTTCGGCGAAGACCCACAGCGAAGCGCCGGGCGTGTGGGGCAGGCGGTGGTTTCCCTCGGCCAGCAGCCAGTAGTCCATGTCGCCGGTTGAATGAATGGCCTGAGGGAAGGGCGGGTATGGGGCTTGCTTTCGCTGCCTTTTCGCGAGAGCTGAAACGACGTCCCGCGCATAGCGTTCCGTCCCGCCGCCGAATCCGAAATGCCCGCACAAAATTCCGATCCTCATTGCTTCCCGCCAAGCGATCTTCGATCTGATGATGCCTATAGGCACTGTGCCTATAGGCCGTGGATTATAGGCTACATCACCTCTAGCGTGGCGCGATGTCCGATATCCCCGCGCGCAATCTCCCTGTAATCTTTGGCGAAACCCTGCGTCAGCAAAGGCTGGCGCGGGCGATTTCCCAGGAGGAACTCGCCCATAAGGCAAACCTCGATCGCACCTTCGTGTCGAGAATCGAGCGCGGTATTCGTCAGCCGACCATTTCGACGTTGTTCGGCCTGGCGCAGGCATTGGGTGTGCCGCCCGAGCGGCTGATCGAGATTGTCGCGACCGAATGGCGCAGCCTGCCTCCGGTTGAGGAAGAGGGCGGGCCGCATGCCGGCGGCGCAGAGGATTGAGCGGTCCTGTTGTTGCGAAATCCAGATGGCATGTTGGCAATTCGGGCAGGTTCATGTTAAATTGCCGAGTTACCACCGATCCTAGATGATCCCTTTGCCTTTTTTGTGGCTGTGGCGCCGTCGCAAGCATGGCGGTGCCCCCAGCCCGGGCGAAACGGTCGGCCCATTGCTTCGCACCCTTACGGGGGTGTGCGCCATGGGTCTGCCATTTCGCCGGGGCACGAACTTTTACTTTAAACAGCAGGCCAACCACCTCTATGCCTATCGTTCGACTGAAGGAAAACGAACCGTTCGAAGCCGCTCTGCGTCGCTTCAAGCGCACCATCGAAAAGACCGGGCTGCTCACCGAGCTGCGCGCACGCGAGTTCTACGAGAAGCCCACGGCTGAGCGCAAGCGCAAGCACGCCGCCGCCGTCAAGCGCCACTACAAGCGGATTCGTAGCCAGCAACTGCCCCCGCGCCTGTACTGATTCTTGCGGCAAGCAAGAGTCGCTGGCTCGACCTGATTCCAGAATGTATTGATCCCAGAGTCGTTCATTCAGGATCTGCTCGCCCGGGTTGATGTCGCAGACATCGTCGGGCGATACGTGCAGTTGCGTAAGGGTGGGGCCAACCTGCTTGGCCTGTGCCCCTTTCACAACGAAAAAAGTCCTTCTTTCACCGTCAGCCCGACGAAGCAGTTCTATCACTGCTTCGGCTGCGGCGCCCATGGCAGCGCCATTACGTTCCTGATGGAACATACCGGCGCCAGCTTTCCCGAGGCCGTGCGCACGCTCGCCGGCTCGGTGGGCATGACGGTCCCCGAAGAGCCCCGCAGTCCTCGCCAACAGGCCGAATCTGCTCGCCGCAAGGCGGAAGAGTCGCGCCACACCAAGGTGCTGGACGCCGCGCAGGCGCATTATCTGCGCCTGCTGCGCGCCTCTCCCCAGGCTATCGCCTACCTCAAGCAGCGTGGCCTGACCGGCCAGATCGCCGCGCATTTCGGGCTGGGCTGGTCGGGCACCGACCGCCACGGGCTTTCCAAGGTATTCGACAACTACGACGACCCCACGCTGGTCGAGGCGGGCCTGGTCATCGAATCCGAGGATGGCCGCCGCTACGATCGTTTCCGCGAGCGGGTCATGTTCCCGATCCGCAATGCGCGCGGCACGCTGGTGGGCTTCGGCGGGCGCGTCATCGGCAAGGGCGAGCCCAAGTACCTCAACTCGCCCGAGACGCCCGTCTTCTCCAAGGGGCAGGAGCTCTACGGCATGTGGGAGGCCCGCCAGGCCATCCGCCAGGAAGGCGTGGTGATCGTGGTCGAGGGCTATATGGACGTGGTGGGCCTGGCGCAGTTGGGCATCGCCAACGCCGTGGCCACGCTGGGTACGGCCACCACGCCAGATCATGTGAAGAAGCTGCTGCGCGCCAGCGACAAGGTCGTCTTCAGCTTCGACGGCGACAAGGCCGGGCGTCGCGCCGCATGGCGGGCGTTGCAGGCCTGCCTGCCGGTGCTGCGGGACGACATCAGCATCCGGTTCCTGTTCCTGCCCGACGAGCACGATCCGGATTCGTATGTGCGCGAATTCGGCGGCGAGGCCTTCCGCACCAGCCTGGGCGAGGCCTCGGCGCTGTCGCGCTTCCTGCTGGACGAACTGACCTCGCATCACAATATGGAAGAGGCCGAAGGGCGGGCGAGCTGCCTGCACGAGGCCGGTCCGCTATTGGCGGCCATTCCGGAATGCGCCCTGCGCCTGCAGATCGAGCGCGAGCTGGCGCGCCACGTCATGCTCACGCCCGAAGAGATGGCGCAGGTGCTGGCGCGCCAGCAGGCGTCTCGCGCGCCGCTGGCCGGCAGCGCGCCGGGTGGTGCCGCTGGGGCGGCCAAGGCGCCCGCGGTGGCCGCGCGCCGTCCCGCTGATGGTGACGGGGCGGCGCCCGCCGGCCACGACGCTGCCCCATCCTGGGAGAGCGAGGGCCATTTCGAGCCCGACGGCTACGTTCCCGAATACGGGGATGCCGAGCCCTACATCGATGTCGAGTCCTTCGCGGGCAGCGGCGCCTCCGGCGGCTTGCCGCAGGAAAGCCAGGGCTGGCAGGGCGGCAAGGGGGGCGGCAAGCGCGATTGGAAGAAGAACGACTGGAAGAGCAAGGGCGACTGGAAAGGCAAGGGCAAAGGCGACTGGAAGGGCCGCCGCGACCAGGAGCAGGGCTACGAGGGTCCTCGCACCATGCCGTCGCTGCCGCGCCATCTGCTGTGTCTGTTGCTGGCCCATCCCGAGCTGGTCGACAGCATGGGAGACCAACAGCTTGAAGTTATCGACCATGCCCCCCATCTGGGATTGGTGCGCGACCTGATCGTCCTGGCCCAGGCCAGCGGCGCACGGCATCTGGGCGCCTTGCTGGAGGCCGCCGACGACGATTCCGATCTGTACGTGGCGTTGAAGGGGTTGCGCGCCGAGTTGCTGGCCCAGGAGGATTTGCCCGATCCGCAGGCCGAATGGAATGACGCGCTGCAGCGCATCGAGGTCAGCGCGGTCAAGGCCGAGATCGATGCCCTGGTCAAGCAGGGCCTGGGGTCGGATGAGGCAAAAGCCCGTTACCAGGAACTGTCGAGCCGATTGATGGTCTTAAAAGCTGCAGGGCAGGGTTGATTTGGGGTAATATTTAGGGTTTTCGTCCAAGGGCGATTGCGAGCCTGGCGGTCGGAAGACGCAGGCGCGGCTGCGCAGGGATTTTCCCGGGCGGCGGCGGGCTTGAAAAGGCAGGCTGAAAGGCCGGGTTGAAAAGCGGGCTGAAGGATGAGGGCTGAATGCGGTCTCTCAGTTGTGTCTTAAGGTTGTGCCATCACATTGAAACATCGGCTGGTCCGATGCGGCGGCGGATCCGCCTGGTGGTACAACCCAAGGGCACGAACAGGGCAGCTTCTGTCCGGTCGGGCGGCAGCGGATGCGCGTAGGCAGTTTGCGCGGCGCATCACGGCATGCCGTCTGAAACCCTTTCGTGCCTGAGATGTCGACCTGCGCGTGCAAGAACCCTAAACGACGAAAGCCGTAGTAAGGCGACACGGTATCCGGCAATGGCGGCAAGCCCACCCGGATGCCTCGATGAATGACACGCAGGCCCGTGAACCGGGCTTGTGAACCACTGGCAAACTACCGGATCATGACTGCGAGGCCAGGAATCTGTTACTGTCAGTTGCCCTCGGTTGCCTGTTGCCGACGGCGGCTCGCGGAGTATTCCTGCTGAGGTGTATCCGGTACGTATTACCAAGTTTGTCAGTTTTGCAGTATAGCCAGACGGCAGGTCAGGCGGTTCGATCCGTTCCGGCTGCCGGCAATGAGGCAGGAAGTTGTATTGCGTCGAACAGCAACGCGCGGAAACCCCGGCAAAGCTGGCCAGCCTGTTACAGGCACGACAACTTCCCCCGTTGCCCGGTCGGACCCATCGAATGGAAATGCGATGCCACATGTCTTCGTGCCCCCAAGCGGGCCAGAGAGGACAGGGCTGGGCTCTCGAGAGCCGTTCCGCGCCCAACGCGGACGCGCGATTCCAGCGGACGCTGCCGGTTTTACCCGTGCCCGGGCATTGCGCGATCGCGCAAGCCGTGCATGATGACTCAGCCTCCCAACATTATGGGTTGCGATGACGACGGAAGCGATTATGACCAGATCCACAGGCAAATCCACCTCTGAAATCGATACGGACCAGGTTCAGGCCAAGGCAGCCAGCCGCACTCGTACCGCCACCAAGGCGGCCGAGAAGGCGCCTGCCAAGGTTGCCGTGAAGGTCGCGAAGACGGCGACCAAGACGGCCGCCAAGAAGGTGGCTGCCGCCGACAAGCCGGCGACGGCGCGTGCCAAGAAAGCCGAAGACAAGCTGGCTGACCTGGTTGCCGCGGCGCGTCCGGCTGGCGGCACGGGCCGCCGCCCTGGTCGTCCCGCGAAGAACGCGAACAACGACTCCGACGGTTTTGAAGACACGATGGACGGCGAAGGCGAAGTGCTGCCTGACCTGAAGCCGCCCAAGCGCGGCGGCAAGCGCGGCAAGGGGGATCCGAAGGATCTGATCGCCCGCGGCCCGGTCACGCCCGAAGAATACGAAGCCCGCCGCAACCGCCTGAAGCAGCTGATCAAGCTGGGCAAGGACCGCGGCTACCTCACCTACGGCGAGATCAACGACCATCTGCCCGACGACCTGGTCGACGCCGAGGCCATCGACGGCATCATCAGCACGTTCAGCGACATGGGGATCGCGGTCTACGACCAGGCCCCCGACGCCGAAACGCTGCTGATGAGCGAAAACGCGCCCGTGGCCTCGAACGACGACGATGTCGAAGACGAAGCCGAAGCCGCGCTGACCACCGTCGACTCCGATTTCGGCCGCACCACCGACCCCGTGCGCATGTACATGCGCGAAATGGGTTCGGTCGAGCTGCTGACGCGCGAAGGCGAAATCGAGATCGCCAAGCGTATCGAAGACGGCCTGAAGCACATGGTCATGGCCATCTCGGCCTGCCCGACCACCATCAACGAGATCCTGAATCACGTCACGCGTGTGCGCGAAAGCCAGGCGCAGATCGATGAGGTCGTCGACGGCCTGGTCGATCCGGAAGACGGCGAAGAGTACGCCGGCGCCGGCGTGACCGCCGAGGAAGACGAGAACGACGAAGGCCCGGCCGGCGGCATGTCCAGCAAGCAGTTGGAAGACCTGCGCGTGAAGGCCCTGTCGAAGTTCGACGAGGTCGGCCGCCAGTTCGATCGCATGCGCCAGTCGTACGAGAAGGACGGCTACAAGTCCGACGTGTATCTCAACGCGCAAGAGACCATCCAGAACGAACTGATGGGCATCCGCTTCACGGCCAAGATGGTCGAGAAGCTGGCCGACACGCTGCGAGCCCAGGTCGAGGAAGTCCGCCAGCTCGAGCGCGCCGTGCTGCATACCTGCGTGGACCGCGCCGGCATGCCGCGTTCGCACTTCCTGAAGGTGTTCCCCGGCAACGAGACCAACATGCAGTGGGTCATCGACGAGGTCGCCGCGGGCCATCCGTACGCCGAGACGCTCGAGCGCCAGATCCCCGCCGTGCAGGAACTGCAGCAGAAGCTGATCGACCTGCAGACCCGCGTGGTGTTGCCGCTGAAGGACCTGAAGGACGTCAACAAGCGCATGGCCACCGGCGAAGCCAAGGCCCGCAAGGCCAAGCGCGAAATGACCGAGGCCAACCTGCGCCTGGTGATCTCGATCGCCAAGAAGTATACGAACCGTGGCCTGCAGTTCCTGGACCTGATCCAGGAAGGCAACATCGGCCTGATGAAGGCGGTGGACAAGTTCGAATACCGTCGCGGCTACAAGTTCTCCACGTACGCCACGTGGTGGATCCGCCAGGCCATCACGCGTTCGATCGCCGACCAGGCGCGCACCATCCGTATCCCGGTTCACATGATCGAGACGATCAACAAGATGAACCGCATCAGCCGTCAGATCCTGCAGGAAACGGGCGCCGAGCCCGATCCCGCGACCCTGGCGCAGAAGATGGACATGCCCGAGGACAAGATCCGCAAGATCTTGAAGATCGCGAAGGAACCGATCTCGATGGAAACCCCCATCGGCGACGACGACGATTCGCACCTGGGCGACTTCATCGAGGATACGTCCACGCTGGCGCCGTCCGACGCGGCCCTGCACGGTTCGATGCGCGATGTGGTCAAGGAAGTGCTAGACTCCCTGACCCCTCGGGAAGCCAAGGTCCTGCGCATGCGTTTCGGTATCGAAATGAGCACGGACCAGACGCTGGAAGAAGTCGGCAAGCAGTTCGACGTCACGCGCGAGCGTATCCGTCAAATAGAGGCCAAGGCACTGCGCAAGCTGCGCCACCCCAGCCGCGCCGACAAGCTCAAGAGCTTCCTGGAAGGGCAGTAAGTTTTCAGGGCCTCTAGCTCATGCCTGGTTAGAGCAGCGGACTCATAATCCGTTGGTGCCGAGTTCGACTCTCGGGGGGCCTACCAAAGACATCCCGAGCGATCGGGAATAAAGACAGCCGCCAATATGGCGGCTGTCTTGTTTTTGCGCGTCAGGCTGGGCTGGCCGTCTGCCTGGCAACGGATGCGCCAGTGGCGATCCATCAGTGGCAATCTTCTACAATGCCCGGCTGTTTTGGAGAGAGACCGCCATGTTCAAGAAACTCATCGCCGGCGCCACGCTGGCCGCGGCAAGCTTCGCCGCGCATGCCCAGTACCCCGACCACGCCATCCGCCTGATCGTGCCGTTCCCGCCGGGACAGGCCACCGACATCTTCGCGCGGGCGCTGGCCGAAAAGCTGGGCAGCGACCTGAAGCAGGCGGTCTTCATCGACAACCGCGCCGGCGCGGGCAGCAACATCGGCATGACGCAGGCCGCGCGCGCGCCCGCCGATGGCTACACGCTGGTGGTGGCGGGCAGCGCCGCCGCCGTCAACCAGACGCTGTACAAAAAGCTGGAATACAGCCTGTCGGACGATTTCACGCCGGTGTCGGGCATTTTCTCGGTGCCGCTGATGTTCCTGGCCAACCCGAAGTCGGGCATCAAGACGATGGGCGAGCTGGTCAACGTGGCGCGCGCGCAGCCGGGCGAACTGGCCTATGCCAGCGCCGGCATCGGCGGGACGCAGCATCTGTCGGCCGAGATGTTCAAGGCGGCCGCCAAGCTGGACATCCGCCACATCCCCTACAAGGGCAGCGGCCCCGCGCAGGCGGATTTCCTGGGCAACCAGGTGCCGCTGATGGTGGACTCGGTGACCGCCGGCATGCCGCACGTGCAAAGCGGCAAGGCGATCGCCCTGGCCGTCACCACCGCCGAGCGCCTGCCGCAATTGCCCGAGGTGCCGACCGTGGCCGAATCGGGCTATCCGGGCTTCGAGGCCATCGGCTGGGCCGCGGTGCTGGCGCCGCAAGGCACGCCCGAGCCCATCGTGACGCTGTTGAACGAACGCATCGGCGCGATCCTGGGCACGCCTGAAATGCAGGCTTACCTGCGCGAGCGCGGCGCGGAACCCATGATCATGACGCCCGCCGATACCGACGCCTTCATCGCGAAGGAAGTGAAGAAATGGGGGGCTGCGGTGAAGGCATCGGGCGCCGAGGTCGATTGAGAAAACGGGCGGGGCGGCGATACCGCGGGCGGGTATGGCCGTTTTGTTCAAGGCATCAAGTCATTATCGGTGGACGTCCACCCCTTGTTTCCGGTACTTTCGACTCGGGAACGTAATATGCTGTCGTAGTCGGTCGCTTTGTTGCGCTTCGTCGCGCGGGCACGCCATACAACTGACGCCAATGCGAATGGTCCACGCTTGCGGCCGGCGGGTGATGCATAATCCCTTGGATATTGTGTTCGTGCCTGGCGGCAAGGTGTTCGCTCGAGATGAACAAGCCGCGGCTGAATGCTGGCCGCCTCGACCTACCAGGAGATCCTTCCCGCCATGACTTTCCCCGAGCGCCGTCCCGTGATCTCGGAGTTGCTCACCGGAGAGCGCCGCTTCCAGTTGCTGGTAGAGGCCGTGAAGGACTACGCCATCTACCTGCTGGACGCCGATGGGTACGTCAGCAGCTGGAACACCGGGGCCGAACGCTTCAAGGGCTACACGGCCAATGAAATCATCGGCCGCCACTTCTCCGTGTTCTACACGCCCGAGGACCGCGCCGCCGGCGTGCCGTGGCAGGCGCTCGAGATCGCCGCCCGTGAAGGCCGTTTCGAATCCGAGGGCTGGCGGCTGCGCAAGGACGGGTCGCGCTTCTGGACGCATGTGGTCATCGATCCCATCCGCGACGAGGCCAACCAGCTGATCGGCTACGCCAAGGTCACGCGCGACGTCACCGAAAAGCGACGCGCGGAAGAAGACGTGCAGCGCGCGCGCGACGAGCTGCATCACGCGCAGAAGATCGAGGCCATTGGCCGCCTGACCGGCGGCGTGGCGCACGACTTCAACAACCTGCTGACCGTGATCCGTTCCTCGGCCGAGCTGCTGCGCCGGCCGACCATCGCTGACGACAAGCGCGCGCGTTATCTGAACGCCATCGTCGAGACCGCCGAGCGCGCCGCGGCGCTCACGCGGCAGTTGCTGGCCTTTGCACGCCGGCAGCCTCTGGATCCCGAATACTTCGACGCACGTGATCGCATCGAGGGCATGAGCCAGCTGATCAACACCACGGTGGGCGCTACGGTAAAGGTGTTGCGCGCAGCGTCGGCCGCGCCCTGTGTGGTTCATGCGGATCCGGGCCAGTTCGAGGCCGCGCTGCTGAACATCGTGGTCAATGCCAAGCAAGCCATGCCCAATGGCGGCGAACTGCACGTATCGGTCGACCAGGTCGAGGGCGTGCCGCTGTCGCGGCCGTATCGGGCGCTCATCGGCAGCTTCGTGGCGGTGTCGCTGCGGGATACGGGCGAGGGCATCGCGCCAGATCTGCTCGAACGCATTTTCGAACCCTTCTTCACGACCAAGGCCGTGGACAAGGGCACGGGCCTGGGCCTGAGCCAGGTGTACGGCTTCGTCAAGCAGTCGGGCGGAGAAGTCACCGTCACCAGCAAACAGGGCGAGGGCACGACCTTCACGCTGTATCTGCCCCGGGCCGAATGCGAGGTCGTGCAGAAGGCGCCAGCGCTGGAGCGCGCGTTCGAAGGGCAGGATCTGCCGCGCCGCAGGATCCTCGTGGTCGAGGACAACGATACGGTGGGCGGCTTTGTCACCAACCTGTTGACCGAAATGGGCCAGGAGCCCGCCTGGGTCGTCGACGCCGGTGCGGCGTTGCGCGCGCTGGAAGACAGCCAGGGCGGGTTCGACATGGTGTTCACCGACGTCGTGATGCCTGGCATGAACGGCGTTGAACTGGCCAAGCGCATCCGCGCGCAATGGCCTGCCATCCGCGTGGTGCTGACCAGTGGCTACAGCCACGTGCTGGCCGAGCAGGGCGCGCATGGGTTCGAGCTGGTGCAGAAACCGTATTCGGTCAACGTGCTGATCGCCACGCTGTCGAAGTAGGGAGGCCCTGTAAGGGACGCTCTGTAATCCGGCAGCGTCCGGCGCATACCGTGCAAGGGGCGCTGCGCAGGCATAGAATGGCCCATCGAGTCCGTCCTGCGCCGCCATGCCCATCCCCTATCTGCGCCAACTGACCGGGAGCGTCCGCAGCCCGGCGGCCAACCGGCAGTTGGCCTGCTACCTGACCTTCGTGGCCGGGGCTGCCAATGCGGGCGGCTTCCTGGCCGTGCAGCAGTACACCTCGCACATGTCCGGCATCGTCTCGGCGATGGCCGATCATATCGTGCTGGGCTGGACGGCGCTGTTCCTGCAAGGCCTGGCGGCGCTGCTGTCATTCATCCTGGGGTCGGCCAGTTCCGCCATCATCATCAACCTGGCGCGCCGCGCGCGCCTGCGCAGCGAATATGCGCTGCCGCTGATGATCGAGGCGGGACTGCTGATGTGCTTCGGGCTGCTGGGCGGGCACCTGGGCCAGTTGCGCTGGCTGTTCGTGCCTGCGACCGTGATGCTGCTGTGCTTCATCATGGGTTTGCAGAACGCGATGGTGACCAAGGTGTCGCGCGCGGAGATCCGCACCACACACGTCACGGGGATGGTCACCGACGTGGGTATCGAGCTGGGCAAGCTGGTGTACTGGAACGTGTCCGCGTCGGACGAGACGACCCCCGCGGTGCGCGCCAACCGGGACAAGCTCGGGACCCTGAGCTTGCTGATCGCGCTATTTTTCGGCGGCGGCGTGGTGGGAGCGCTGGGATTCGCGCACATCGGCTTCGCGGCCACGTTGCCGCTGGCGGCCTTGCTGCTGGTGCTGGCCTCGGTGCCTGTGGCGGAAGACTTGCGGGATTGGGTGCGGGGCTGAGCCGGCCGCACCGGTGCGGCGTGCCGCGCTACGACGCCGCCTTGCCGGCAGGAGCACTGGGCTCGGGCAGGGCTTCGCAACTGAAGGTGACGATGGCCTCTTTGGGCATCAGGCCGGTGGCGTGGTTGGACGTGACTTCCGGGCGCACCATGCGCTGTCCCTGCGCCTCGCAGTAGGCCTTGGCGCGGTCCCGCGTGGCGTTCTTCAGTTCGACCCAGGTCATCGCGCGCATGCCGGCGTTGTACGACACACGGTACTGGTCTTTGCCGGCGGGCGTGACTTCGCTGATGCTCGAACACGCGCTGAGCAACAGCAGGCAGGACAGCAGGGGCAGGTGGCGCAAGGGCTTCACGAGATCGATCCGATGAGGGAAGCCGACAGTTTAACGTGAGCGGCATGGCCGCCGGTGTGGCGCGGCTGCGTGCTAGCATCCGGGCCGAACCCTGCACGCGAGGTCATCATGGAATTGCAAGAACAGATTGCGGTCATCGTCCACACCATTTCCCATCAGGGCGGCCGCATCGAGGCGCTGAACGCCACGCTGGGCGCCCTGCTGCACCTGGCCAAGGCCTCGCCCAACCTGAGCGAAGCCATCGAGGCGCAGTTGGAGCAGCAATATGCCAGCCTGCTGGCGCGCTCCGAGAACCCGCAATACGTGGCCGGCTATGAAGCCGTGCGCGAGACGGTGCTGTCCGCATTGAAGTAAACGCCAGCCCGACTTGCCCACAGCTTCTGTGGACAAGTCTTGGGATAGTGTTCTGACAGAACGGAAAAGCGCTTTCCGTTCAAAGGCTTGGGAAACGTGCTCAGTCCGGGTGCGTTCAGGCCGCGGCGCGCGCCGTGCGGGGCATTTCCGCCTCGACCGCGTCGGCCAGCAGCCGCAGCGCGCGGATCGTGGCCGGCGTGCAGGCTTCGCCGAAACTGACGCGCAGGAAGTGCTCGTAGCGCTCCGAGTTCGAGAAGATCGCGCCGGGCGCCACGCGCACGCCATCGCGCAAGGCGCGTTCGAACACGGCGGTGCCCGAGGTGCCGGCAGGCAGTTCGACCCACAGCAGCATGCCGCCCGAGGGTGTATTCAACCGCGTGCCCGGCGGAAAGTAGCGGGCGATGGCATCGGCCATCTCTTCGCGCTGCGCGCGCAGCCGGGTGCGCAGGCGCGCCAGGTGCCGGTCGAAGGACTTCGAACTCATCACATCGGCGGCCGCGACCTGGCCCAGCGGTTCGTTGGGACGGCTTTGCGCGTACTTCAGCATGTCGATGCGGCGGCGCCAGCGCCCGCCCAGCATCCAGCCCAGGCGCATGCCGGGGGCCAGCGTCTTGTGCATCGAGGCGCAGTAGATGACGTTGCCGGTGCGGTCCCAGGCCTTGAGCGCGGTCGGCGCGCCGTGGTCGCCCAGGGCGCCGTAGGTGTCGTCTTCGATCAGCGGCACGCCGCGCTGTTCGCACAGGGCGACCAGGCGTGCCTTCTCGGCATCGGGCATCACGCAGCCCAGCGGGTTGTGGTGGTTGGGAATCGAGACCACGGCACGGATGTCGGGATACGCCTGCAACGCCAGTTCCAGCGCATCCACGGACAGGCCGTGCTGGGGACGCGTGGGGATTTCCAGTGCGCGCATGCCCAGGCTTTCCAGCACCTGCAGCAGCCCGAAATAGGTGGGAGATTCGACCGCGATCACGTCGCCCGGCTGGGCCACGGCCCGTAGCGCCAGGTTGATCGCCTCGATACAGCCGTGCGTGACGATGACCTCGTCGGGCCGGGCCTGCACGCCGAACTCCAGCGCGCGCCGGGCGAGCACCGTCCGCAGCGCGGGGTGGCCCTGGGGCGGCACGCGGCTGCACAGCATCTCGGGGTGGCGGCGCAGCGCGCGCATCATGGCCTGCTTCAGCGGCTCGACCGGCAGGAATTCGGCCGGTGGCGCCGCCAGCGCGAAGTTGGCCCCGGACCCCTGCGATTCGCACTTGGCGATGAAGGCCGATACGCGGTCGTGGATGCCGACGTATTGCGCGGGATCGGGCGTGCGCAGCACTTCGGGTTCGGCGATGGGCGCCAGCACCGGCCGGCGTGGCCTCAACACGAAATAGCCCGAACGCGGACGCGCCTCGACCAGGCCCTCTTCCTCCAGGCGCCGGCAGGCCTGCACCGCGGTCGACAGGCTGACCTGGTGCGATTGCATCAGGGTGCGTACGGAAGGCAGGCGGTCGCCCGGCGCCAGCACGCCGGTATCGATGGCGCGGCGGTAGTGCGCGGCGACGCGCTGATAGAGAAGCTCGGTGTCCATGCGTGCAGGATGCCTGCGCGGCGCGGGGCGCAACAGGTACAGATCGATCGAAAAACCACCATAACAGAGGTCGGGTTTCCTGGCTGTTGCGCTACAGAAACACCGGGCGTGTGCCTGTTGCGCAAGGCCGGGGAACCGTACGCTGTCTCCATCGAAACATGCTTGTGGAGCAACGCAATGTCCCTCTTTACCGCCCCCCATGACGAGGACCGCAGGCTGACGCTGGCGCCAGGGCAGGAAACCCGCGTGCAGGCCGCTGCCGGCACGATCATCGCCTGCGTCGACGGTGCAATCCTGGTGCGGGAGAGCGCCACGCCGGGCGGCGATGACTGGAGCGTGCTGCGCCTGCCGTTGCAAGTGCCGCTGGCCACGGGACAGGTGCATCGGGTGGAGCAGGCGGGCGCCGTGTTCCTGCATTCCCTGGGCGGGGCCCAGCTGTATTGCGTGGCGCCACCGTCGCCAGTGCGGGATTTTCTGGCTGCCCGCTTGCATGCCATTTCAAAATGGGTTAATATCTTTTTCTTCAGACGCGGGGTGGAGCAGTCTGGCAGCTCGTCGGGCTCATAACCCGAAGGTCGTAGGTTCAAATCCTGCCCCCGCAACCAAGTTTTATCGAAAAAGCCCTGGTTTCTTACGAAATCGGGGCTTTTTTGTCTGCATGCGGCGTTCTCCTTACTTGGGGCTCTATCCAGGGGTGCCAATCAGAGGGGGCCAATCAGGGCTTCCCATTCACCGGTTTGGCGTTTTCCCTGCCTTGGCGATGCGACCGCCTGGCCCCGGCCTGCGATACCATGAGCCGTCCGCGCCGCAAGGGCGGCGTGCCTGGACCAACCGGAGGAGGGCTGCATGGGTACTGCCAAATACAACCATCCCGGCTACATTGCCGACCTGGGCGAGCAGGGCTGCTATCAGATCGGCGTGTGGCGCCCGCACGGATTTCCCGCGCACATTCACATCGGCAAACAGGGTACGCCCGAGGCTGCCATGCTGCGGTTGCGCATCTCGGACAGCGTCTTCCAGTCGCTGCCCGACGACATGGAAACCCTGTGCCGGCGAGCCTTGGGGCAGGTGGTCGACGAAGGCCTGTTGAACGCCTCGCAGGCGGCGTTCCAAGAGACGCGATTCCATCCCGACGCCGAGCCCTGGCAGGGGCCGTTGTTGCAGGCGCAATGACGCGCCACGAGGCCCGGCTGCGCGTATGATGGGCAGGCAGTTACACGCATGGGGCGCGGAGCAGGTGCTGCGTGCCCGGCGGCCTGCTCGACACCCACTTTTCAGCAAGGAATAGCCATGAAGAACAAGGCCCTGATGGTTGCGCTGCTCGTGATGACGGCTCTGACGGCGGGTTGCAACACCATGTCCGGAGCAGGCAAGGACATCGAAAAGGGTGGTCAGGCCATCCAGAATTCCGCCGAGCGTAACAAGTAGTCGCCGGCGCACGACAGCGCCGCCGTTTTGGGGCCGCGAGCAGCATGCCGCGGCCCTTGTCTTTGGCGCGTGATGCATAATTCGGCAATTGTGGTGCAGGCAGGAAAAGCAATGCGCAAATTTCAATGGATCGGCGTTCTGACAGTGGCCGGCGTGCTTGGCGGTTGCGCCAACACCGGGCTGAGCGAGCAGCCGGGCATCTCCGAAACCTTCAGCGTGGCGGCCGACTATCAGGCCGCCTATCGGCGAGCCGGCGAGTACGTGCGCGTCTGCCACGAAAATCGTACGCACCGTTTCGGCACCGTTTATCAGTCCACGCGCGCGCTGGGCGTGCGCGATGCGCCCAACACCGTCCAGGTGTTCAAGAAGGGCGAATCGCTGCGCATCCTCGAGGTGCTGACCGCCGCGATGGACGGCCCCTCCAATTCCAAGGTGACGGTGCGCGTGCTGGGCGAAGCGCCCTGGGACAAGGAAGAGCTGGCCGCCGCACGGCGCTCCATCGAGACCGCCACGCCCGTCTGCAGGGCGATGGAGTAACACGGCATGCGTGGCGTTCCCTACGCGCTGTTGGGCGCGGCAATCCGCATGGCTGGCTGGCTGAACGGCGTGGCCGCGCTGGCCCTGGCGTGTTTCTCGCTGGGCATCGTGGGCGGCGACGTCGCCCCGCCCGACGATCTGCAGGTGCCGCTGGCGTGGTTCCTGATCGGTCTGCTGGCCACCGGCCTGGCCGCCGTGCTGGCGTTCCTGGCGCATCTGGGCTGGGTACGCCGTCGCGCCGATGGCCGGGTGTCCCTGCGTTGCAGGGGCGCGCTGGCGCTGGCCCTGGCGGCGTATCTCGTGGCGCTGGCGGGCTTCGGCCTGGGTTGCTGGACTTCTCTCACCGAAGACCTGCCCGTGGATGACGGCGGCGATGCCTCGCCGGCGGGCGCGTTCTACACGCAGGTGGTGGCGCCGGCCCAGCGGCCATTCCTGCGTACAGGCGGCGCTATCTGAGCGCTGCCCGCCGGGCCGGTGGCTCGGTGCGCAGGCATTTTTGCCACACGCATCGGCGGCCGGATCGCGGTAGCGTTTTTTTAATGGACGCTCGTGGGGTGCAGGCGTAATATGCGCATTGCGTATATTCACCTATCTCGTCAAGGCGCGCCATGTCCATCTCCCAGCAAGCTTTCCTGCGCGACGCCATGCGTCGCCTCAACCTGACCCGCGACGTGTTCGCCGCGCGCATCGGCGTCAAGCGCCGCGCGCTCGATACCTGGCTGCTGCCGGAAGGCTCGCAGGAATTCCGGGCGATGCCCGAGGTGGTCGAGCGTTTCGTCAGCGAAATCGTGCAGAACCGCGATCTGCTGGAAAAGTATACGCAAAGCGCACAAGCGGGCCCGCTGCGCGAGCGCATCGCCGTCGAAGGCAAGCATCAGTTGCTGTCGGTCGACCAGTTCACGCG
Organism: Bordetella ansorpii; assembly: GCF_900078315.1. Classification (GTDB taxonomy): domain Bacteria; phylum Pseudomonadota; class Gammaproteobacteria; order Burkholderiales; family Burkholderiaceae_B; genus Bordetella; species Bordetella ansorpii. The sequence continues at coordinate 523,491 of NZ_FKBS01000029.1, read as the reverse complement.
TGAATCCGTGGAAGACCTGTTCCGCGTCGCCGACATGATGCAGCCCATCGCGCGCCGCCAGAAGGTGTCGCGCGTGCTGGAAGGCGCGGTGCTGGGCAACCTGTTCTTCGAGGCCAGCACCCGCACGCGCGTCAGCTTCGGATCGGCGTTCTGCCGGCTGGGCGGCTCGGTGTGCGACACCACGGGTTTCACGTTCTCGTCGATGGCAAAAGGCGAGTCCATCTACGACACCAGCCGTGTGATGAGCGGCTACGTGGATGCGATGGTGATCCGCCACCCCGACCAGGGCTCGGTGGCCGAATTCGCCCAGGCCACGAACATCCCGGTGGTCAACGGCGGCGATGGTCCCGGCGAGCATCCCAGCCAGGCGCTGCTGGACCTGTACACGATCCTTACCGAGTTCTCGCGGTTGGGCAAGCTGCTGGACGGTGCGCACATCGCGATGGTCGGCGACCTGAAGTACGGACGCACCGTGCATTCGCTGATCAAGCTGCTGGCGTTGTACAAGGGCGTGAAGTTCACGCTGGTGGCGCCGCCAGGCCTGGAAATGCCCGACTACATCGTAGAGAAGGCCACCCGCAACGGCAATGTGATCGAGCAGAAGGCGTCGCTGGCCGAGGGCCTGCCGGGCGCCGACGTGATCTACGCCACGCGCGTGCAGAAAGAGCGTTTCGCATCGGAAGAAAAGGAAGGGGAAGGCTACACGCCCGAGTTCCAGATCTCGCGCGAGATCATCGATACGTACTGCTCGCCCGACACCATCGTCATGCACCCGCTGCCGCGCGACAGCCGCCCGGGCGCCAACGACCTCAGCGTGGACCTGAACCACGATCCGCGCCTGGCCATCTTCCGCCAGACCGACAACGGCATTCCCATCCGCATGGCCATCTTCGCGGTGCTGCTGGGCGTGGAAGACCTGGTGCAGCATTCGATGCGCGACGTCACGTGGAAGCACCCGTCGCACATCGGGCCGGACGACTCGGTGTTCCACGGCCTGGATTGATGGGCGTGCGCCCGCGGCCATGAGCGGTGGGCGCTCTCCGTTCCGAGGCTTGCGCTGCCGCAAGCGGCAATGAAAAAGGACGCTTCATTCGAAGCGTCCTTTTTGCATGGGGCGGGATGCCGTCGGCGCGTCAGTCGCGCTTCTCGCCGCCCAGGGCCTCGACCAGGTCGGTCATCAGCTTGGCCAGTTCGCCCGTCATCAGCGTCATGTCGGAGTCGAACTTCTCGTCGTCGTTCTGCATGACGGTGTCGGCGCCTTCCTTCAGCACGTCCAGCGGCGCGACGCGCTTGATGTCCAGGGATTCGGTCAGCACGAAGGACACGCGGTCGTTCCAGGTCATGGCCAGGCGCGTGCACTGCTTGCCCGACTGGATGTGGCGGCGCACATCTTCCGTGTCGATGGTGTGCTTGACGTAGCGGATGGCGGCACGGCTTTCGCCGGAGGCGCGCAGCTCGGTGTCCTGGTCGATCGTGAAGTTGGCCGGGGCTTCGTCGTCGGCCAGCCAGCCGGTCATGGCCGAGGCGGGCGATTGCGCCACGTACAGATTTTCCAGTGGCAGCGGATCGACGGTCTTGGCCAAGAGGCCGATGACCTCGTCGGCCTTGGCCGAGGCGGCGGCGTCGATCACCAGCCAGTGGTTGGTGGTGTCGATCCACACGCGCGTGTCGCGGTAGATGCTGAAGGCGCGCGGCATCAACTCTTCGGTGACGCGTTCCTTGATTTCCTTCATCTGCTTGCGGCCGGGCTTGTAGCCTTGCTTTTCCTCGATCTCCTGCGCACGAGCCTTGGAGACCTGGTTGATCACCGTGGTGGGCAGGAGTTTCTTTTCGGCGCGCAGGGACAGGAGGACCTGCTTGTTGACGGTATGGGCCAGGCCGCCGTTCTCGCGCGGCGGAATCCAGCCCATGCTTTGCATGTCGAGGGAGTTGCCGCTTTTGAAGGCGTGCGCGGACAGGGCGTCCTCGAGTGGTTCACCCATGAGCGTCCAGGGCGAGGAGAGTCGGTAGATCCGGAGATTCTTAAACCACATGGCGTCGGGGCAAAAGGGTGGATTCTATACGAGCCTGCGGGCCGAGGCGTGTCTGTTTCCGCGCCGTTGCGAGAGACACGATCTGTGACGGACAGGGGACGGATGATCCGGTACTGTCCGCTTCACCATCAACTCCATGAAGGAGAAAGCCCATGAAACCCGTGTCCATCGTGGGTGCCGTGCTGATCGTGCTGGGGATCGCAGCACTGGCCTATAAAGGCTTCAACTACACCTCGGAAGAGACCGTGCTGCAGGTCGGTTCCGTGAAGGCGACGGCTGAGACCGAGAAGTCGGTGCCGATTCCCGCCTGGGCCGGCATCGCCGCCATCGTGGTGGGCGTGCTGGCCGTTGGCGCGGGCATGCGCCGCTGACAGGAGCGACAGCAAAAAAAAGGCCCGACACATCGTGTCGGGCCGTACGGGGCACACAATACCGCATCAAGAAAGGCTCGCGGGGGATACGGTATCGGTGTCAGAATATGGCCCTGCCTGCTTCGTGCAGGGGATCGTTTGCCTGAAGCAGTCGTGCAAGACCGTGATCTGAGCGCTCAGTCTAAATCCGCAGGGCTGACATGGCCCTGAACCTGCGCCCCGATCCCGCACGATTTCGCGCCCATCATTTCCTGCTGCCGTTTCCTGGTCCGCGATCCGCGAACGAAAAAAAAGCTCCCTGAGGGAGCTTTAAAAAGCCAGGTCGGCGCAGCGGTCCGACCCGGCGGGGGAAAAAGATCACGCGTTGATGTCGTTGTCCTTGGATTCGCGCACGAACAGCGTGCCGATCACCAGGGTCATCACGGCGATGATGATGGGATACCACAGGCCGTCGTAGATGTTGCCCGTGGCGGCCACCACCGCGAAGGCCACCGGAGGCAGGAAGCCGCCGAACCAGCCGTTGCCGATGTGGTATGGCAGGCTCATCGAGGTGTAGCGGATGCGGGTGGGGAACATCTCGACCAGCATGGCGGCGATGGGACCATAGACCATGGTGACGTACAGCACCAGGATCGCCAGCAGCAGCGTCACCATCACGTTGTTCGTTTGGGCCGGATCCGCCTTGGCGGGGTAGCCGTGGCTGCGGATCGCGGTGGTCAGCGACTTGTCGAGTTCGGCGGCCTTGGCCTTGAAGTCGGCCGGGGCCATGCCGGCGCCTTCGAACGCGGTGAACTGGTCATTGCCGATCTTGACGATCGCCACCGAGCCCGCCGGCGCGGCCTGGTTCTGGTAGTTCACGGCGTTGCGCGCCATGAACGACTTGACCACGTCGCACGAGCTGGTGAAGGACGCCGTGCCCACCGGGTTGAACTGGAACGAGCACGTGGCCGGATCGGCGATGACGGTGACCGGGGCCGAGGCCTGGGCCGCTTCCAGCGCGGGGTTGGCGTAATGCGTGATGCCCTTGAAGATCGGGAAGTACGTCACCGCGGCGATCAGGCAGCCCGCCATGATGATGGGCTTGCGGCCGATCTTGTCGGACAGCGCGCCGAAGATCACGAAGAACGGCGTGCCGATCAGCAACGCGACCGCGATCATGATGTTGGCGGTGTTGGAATCGACCTTCAGCGTCTGTGTCAGGAAGAACAGGGCGTAGAACTGCCCGGTGTACCAGACCACGGCCTGGCCGGCGGTCAGGCCCAGCAGCGCCAGGATCACGACCTTCAGGTTGGACCACTTGCCGAACGCGTCGGTCAGCGGGGCCTTCGAGCCCTTGCCTTCGGCCTTCATGCGCTGGAAGGTGGGGGATTCGTTGAGCTGCAGGCGGATCCACACCGAGATGCCCAGCAGGATGACCGAGATCAGGAACGGGATGCGCCAGCCCCAGGCGCGGAAGTCGTCCTCGCCCATGAGCACGCGAACGCCCAGGATCACCAGCAGTGACAGGAACAGGCCCAGCGTGGCGGTGGTCTGGATCCAGCTGGTGTAGAAGCCGCGGCGGCCGTGCGGGGCGTGTTCCGCCACGTAGGTGGCCGCGCCGCCGTATTCGCCGCCCAGCGCCAGGCCCTGGAGCAGGCGCAGCACGATCAGGATGATCGGGGCCGCGATGCCGATGCTGGCGTAGCTGGGCAGGACACCCACGAGGAACGTCGACAGGCCCATCAGCACGATGGTGACCAGGAAGGTGTATTTACGGCCGACCAGGTCGCCCAGGCGGCCGAACACCAGCGCGCCGAAGGGGCGCACCGCGAAGCCGGCGGCGAAGGCCAGCAGCGCGAAGATGAAGGCGGCGGTCGGGTTGACGCCCGAGAAGAAGTGCGCGGCGATGATGGCCGCCAGCGAACCGTAAAGGTAAAAGTCGTACCACTCGAAAACCGTGCCGAGCGAGGACGCGAAAATCACGCGTCGCTCTTCGCGCGTCATGGGACGCGGCTGCGCGGAGGAATTCCCTGCCAGGGTGCTTGTGCTCATGGTGTCTCCTCGTTGATGGCCGGTGGTGTTCCACCGTGCTCGCTCCGGCTGCCCAATGCGCTGCGCGCCGGATTGCCTGACAAGGTAGGCGCGCTGGCTGACGAGGGTCTGACGTGCCCCTTACTCGAATCTTACTTGTGAAACTAAATGTAATTTACGCATCGAAACCTTCCGTCGCGCCTGCCTCGGGGGGCGGGAAGGCGATCCAGATGCGGGTGCCGGGCAACTCGGAGAACGGCGTGGGATGGTCCTCGATCCCGAAGCGTGCGCGGTGCTTCTGCGCGATCTCGCGCACGATGGCCAGGCCCAGGCCGCTGCCGTCGGACTGCGTGCCCAGCACGCGGTAGAAGCGGTCGAACACGCGTGACCGCTCGGTCAGCGGAATGCCGGGGCCCGAGTCCTCGACTTCCAGCACGCCTTCGCCGTCGTGCAGGCTGACCCGGACGGTGATGTGCCCGCCGCGCGGCGTGTAGCGCAGGGCGTTGTCGATCAGGTTGTTCAGCAGCTCGGCCAGCAGGATATGGTTGCCGTTGATCAGCACGGGCGTCTCGGCGTCCTCGAAACCCAGGTCGGTGGACAGGGCCAGCGCCTGTGGCACCCAGTGCTGGGTCTGCTCGTAGGCGATCGCATTGAGGTCCGCGGGCGCGAGGCCGGCCGAGTCGGGATGTTCGGCGCGGGCCAGCAGCAGCAACTGGTTCACCAGCCGGGTGGCACGCTCCGAGCCCGTCACCAACTGGCGCAGGCTGGACTGCATTTCCTCGGGGCTGGCGTCGCGCAGCGCCAGCTCGGCCTGGGTGCGCAGGCCCGCCAAGGGCGTCTTCAACTGGTGCGCGGCGTCGGCCACGAAGCGGCGCTGCGCGTCCACGTTGGCCGACAGCCGGTCCAGCAGCTCGTTCATGGCGCCCACCAGCGGCGCGATCTCGGTGGGCGCGGCGCGCTCGTCGATGGGCGACAGGTCGTCGGGCCGGCGCGCCCGCAGCCGCTGCTGCAGCGCGTTCAACGGCGCCACGCCCCGGCTCAGGCCGAACCAGACCAGCAGCACCGCAATGGGCAGCACCACGAACTGCGGAATGATGACGCCCTTGATGATGTCGTTGGCCAGCCGCGTGCGGCGTTCGACGGTCTCGGCCACCAGCACCAGCGCGAACCGCTCGTCGGGCAGCTTCAGGTCTACCCACGTGTAGGCCAGCCGTACGCCGAAGCCGCGCAGCGCGTCGTCCGCGTACAGCACCTGGCCGGGCTGGGGCGCGCCCAGGTTGGCGGGCACGGGCAGGGCGCGGTCGCCGCCCAGGTACTCGCCACGGCTGCCCAGCGCCAGCCAGAAGACGCTGCCCGTCTCGTCCACGCGCAGCACCTGGCGCGCGGGATCGGTCATGTTCAGTACCGCGCGGCCGCCTTCGGCATGCACCTGGTGCGCCAGGACGCGCAGGCTGTTGGCCAGCGCCTGGTCGTAGGGGACGTTGGCGATGTTCTGCGCGACCACGTAGGTGATGGCCACGCTCATGGGCCACAACAGGAACAGCGGCGCCAGCATCCAGTCGAGGATCTCGCCCAGCAGCGAGCGCTGCGGCGGCATGAAGGCCGGCCCCTGCGCGCCGCCCGACAGGGCGTCCAGGGCCTCCTGGTTCAGCGGTTCCGGCGGGACTGCGGCGTCAGTGGGGTTGGACCGAGGCACCCTGTTCGCGCTCCAGGCAATAGCCCAGCCCGCGCACCGTGATGATCTTCACGCCGCTGGGTTCGAGTTTCTTGCGCAGCCGGTGCACATAGACCTCGATGGCATTGTTGCTGACTTCCTCGCCCCATTCGCACAGGTGATCGACCAGTTGCGTCTTGCTGACCATGCGGCCGCTGCGCGCCAGCAGGATCTCCAGCAGGCTGACTTCGCGCGCGGACAGGTCCAGCGTCTGGTCGTCGACGGTGGCCACGCGGCCGGTCTGGTCGAACACGAGGCGGCCGTGGCGCACCATGGTGGATCCGCCGCCCGCGCCGCGGCGGGTAAGGGCGCGCACGCGCGCCTCGAACTCGGACAGGGCGAACGGCTTGGCCATGTAGTCGTCGGCCCCCAGGTCCAGGCCCTTGACGCGCTGCTCGACGCTGTCGGCGGCGGTCAGGATCAACACGGGCAGGGCGGAGTTGCGCACGCGCAGGCGGCGCAGCACTTCCAGGCCCGGCATCTGCGGCAGGCCCAGATCCAGGATCAGCAGGTCGAAGGGCTGGACGGCCAGCGCGGAATCGGCGGCCATGCCGTCGCGTACCGCATCCACCGCATAGCCGTTATGGCGCAGCGAGCGGGACAGGCCGTCGGCCAGGATGCTGTCGTCTTCGGCGATCAGAATGCGCATGCGGCGTTGTCTCGGTATCGTTGATATGGGGCCGGCACAGCAGGATGGCCGCATTCTGGCATGGTGCACGGGGCCTTGCCACTGCGGGTATACGAGGAAAAATTTGGCATACTGGATTTTTATCCAGTACAATCCGATGCAATAATCGCCGTCGAATTCATAGGGTTGAATTCCCAGGGCGGCCCAGCTTGCCGCGCGCCAAGACACCCATTGCAGGGGTCTGGCCCGCCGGCGGCAGGCGCATCGCAGCGCCGTGCCGCCCAGCCAAACCCAGCACGTCCAAAAACAGGATCTTCCATGACTGACAAGACCAGCAAGGCCGCCTCCGCAGAAAAAGCCAAGGCCCTGGCCGCGGCGCTCTCGCAGATTGAAAAGCAGTTCGGCAAGGGCTCCATCATGCGCTACGGCGACAACGAGGTCGAACACGACATCCAGGTCGTGTCCACGGGCTCGCTGGGGCTGGACATGGCGCTGGGCGTCGGCGGGCTGCCGCGTGGCCGCGTGGTCGAAATCTACGGTCCGGAATCGTCGGGCAAGACCACGCTCACCCTGCAGGTCATCGCCGAAATGCAGAAGCTGGGCGGCACCTGCGCGTTCATCGACGCCGAGCACGCACTCGACGTCCAGTACGCCTCCAAGCTGGGCGTCAGCCTCACCGACCTGCTGATCTCGCAGCCCGACACCGGCGAACAGGCCCTGGAAATCACCGACGCACTGGTCCGCTCGGGCTCGATCGACCTCATCGTCATCGACTCGGTGGCCGCCCTGGTGCCCAAGGCCGAAATCGAAGGCGAGATGGGCGATTCGCTGCCCGGCCTGCAGGCCCGCCTGATGAGCCAGGCGCTGCGCAAGCTCACCGCCACCATCAAGCGCACCAACTGCATGGTCATCTTCATCAACCAGATCCGGATGAAGATCGGCGTCATGTTCGGCAGCCCCGAAACCACCACCGGCGGCAACGCGCTGAAGTTCTACGCCTCGGTCCGCCTGGACATCCGCCGCATCGGTTCCATCAAGAAGGGCGAGGAAGTCATCGGCAACGAAACCCGCGTCAAGGTCGTCAAGAACAAGGTGTCGCCGCCCTTCAAGCAGGCCGAGTTCGACATCATGTACGGTGCCGGCATCTCGCGCGAGGGCGAAATCATCGACCTGGGCGTGCAGGCGGGCGTGGTCGACAAGTCGGGCGCCTGGTACAGCTACAACGGCAACCGCATCGGCCAGGGCAAGGACAACGTCCGCGAGTACCTGAAGGAACACCAGGACATGGCTTTCGAGATCGAGAACCGTGTCCGCGAGAACGCGGGCATCGTCAGCCGTGCCGCCGCCTTCGTGGCCACCGCCGAAGAAGCCGACGAGGGCAGCGACGAGTGACGCGTCCGCCCGGCATCCGCCGCGGGTCCGATCCGGCCGACCTCGATGACGAGTTCGAGACGGTACGGCCTCGCGGCGGCGCAGCCGGCAATTGCCAGCCCGGCGATGGCGACCTCCCCGAAACCTTCGGGGGCGAAGCCATCACCCGTACGTCTTCTCGGTATGCCGCTTCCCGTAAGCGGTCCTCGTCCAGATCGTCCTCGGATGATCCGGTTGCTCAAGACGCCGCCGAAGACGGCGCATCCGGCAAGCCCGCGCCACGCGGGCTGTCGCTCAAGGCGCGCGCGGTGAACTACCTGTCGCGCCGCGAGCATGCCCGCAGCGAACTGGCCCGCAAGCTGGCGCCGCATGCGGAAAGCCCCGAACAGATCGAAGCCCTGCTCGACGATCTGCAGCGCGAAGGCTGGCTAAGCGACGAACGTTTCGCGCAAAGCCTGGTGCATCGCCGCGCGCCGCAACGCGGCACGGCCCGTGTCGTGCAAGAGTTGAAGCAGTACGGCCTGGATGCCGACAAGGTCGCCGAATTGCGCGACCAGATGCGCGCCACCGAATACGAGCGTGCGCTGGAGACCTGGCGCAAGCGTTTCGGCGAGAAGCCCGCCGATCGCGCGGCCTATGCCAAGCAGGCCCGTTTCCTCACCAGCCGTGGCTTTGCCCACGACGTCATCCGCCGCATTCTTGGCGAAGGCGACGACGAGTCTTAACGATTCGCTCGTTATTTGCTGCTTGGGGCAGACATTGTCCAAGCACGCGCGCCGCATGCCCGCGGAACGACTCGCTGCAAGGGCATCTCGGCGAGGTCCATGCCTGCTGCATTGAACGTCGAGACTGCGTGCCGGCCGACCTTCTTCCTTCACGGTTCAGCTACGCGCCGCCTTGATGCCTTCCAGGGTCTTGAAGCACACATCCCGCGCGATCGTCAGGAACTCGTCGATGTACGTGGTCTCGCTGTCCTCGGTGCGCACCGCGGCATACAGCGTGCGCCACACGCCCTGCGGGCCCAGGTGGCATACGCGCAGCCAGCTCTGGTGCAGATACTCCGACAGCGCCCAGTTGGGCAGGGCGGCCACGCCCCGGTTGCTGGCCACCAGTTGCGCGATGATCGGCGTCAGCTCCGCTCGGCGGATGGCCGCCGGCTCGACGTCGGCAGGATCCAGGAACGCGGTGAACACGTCCAGCCGCTGGCGGTCCACGGGATAGGTAATCAAGGTCTGGTCGGCCAATTGCTCGGGCGCCACATGGCGCACCGCCGCCAGCGGATTCTGCGCCGACACCGCCAGCACCATCTCGTACCGGAACAGCGGCAGGTACGCCACGGCCTCCAGTTGTTGCGGGTCCGACGTCACCACCAGATCCAGGTCGCCCCGTACCAGCGCGGGCAGCGGCGCGAACGAGAACGCCGCCGACAGGTCCAGCGCCACGTCGGGCCATTGCACGCGGAATGCATCCATGGCCGGCATCAGCCATTGGAAGCACGAGTGGCAATCGATCGCCAGATGCAGGCGCCCGGTGCGGCCGGCCGCCAGCCGTTGCAGTTCGCGCTCGGTGGCGCGCAGGCGCGGCAGCACGTCGTCGGCCAGCGCCAGGATGCGCAGGCCGGCCGTGGTCAGGCGGGCAGGGCGGGTGCGGCGGTTCAGCAAGGGCACGCCCAGGCGCGTCTCCAGATCCCGCAACTGATGCGACAGCGCCGATTGCGTCAGGTGCAACCGCTCGGCGGCCTCCAGCAGGCTGCCGCCGTCGCGGATGGCGGCCAGGGTTTCCAGGTGGCGGACTTCAAGCATCGGGCGCTCACATCGGCAAAAGGCGAATCCCGCAATTATATGAGCGAGTTTCAACTAATTAATGTGGAGATTGATTTTGTCTCACGTTGAGATACGCGCAGAATACCGAAAACGTTGAGAGTTTTTTGCCTAAATCGAGGTTTTATATGAATGTGATTCATAACCTTGGATTCCCGCGCATCGGTGCCCAGCGCGAACTGAAGCGCGCTGTCGAAGCTTATTGGGCGGGCGAGCAGACCGCCGGCGAACTGGCCGAGACCGGTCGCCGATTGCGCGCCGCCCATTGGCGCCTGCAGGCCGAGCGCGGGCTGGCCTTCGTGCCGGTCGGCGATTTCGCCTGGTACGACCACATCCTGGAGTGGTCCACGCTGTTGGGCGCCGTGCCGGCCCGCTTCGGCCAGCGCGACACCGAGCCCGTGTCGCTGGATACGTTGTTTCGCATGGGCCGTGGCCGCGCGCCCAGCGGCAATCCGGCCGCCGCCTGCGAAATGACCAAATGGTTCGACACCAACTACCACTACATCGTCCCCGAGCTGACTCCGGCCCAACAATTCCGCATCGCCCGCGAATATCTGTTCGAGCAGGTGCAGGAGGCGCAGGCGCTGGGCTTGCAGGCCAAGCCCGTCATTCCCGGTCCGCTGACCTGGCTGTGGCTGGGCAAGGGAGATGCCTACGCGCAGGGCGCCGCCGACCCCGCCAAGCTGGAACTGCTGGCCGCCTTGCTGCCTGTGTACATGCAGGTGCTGCAACGCCTGGCCGCCCAGGGCGTGCAATGGGTGCAGATCGACGAGCCCATCCTGGTGCTGGACCTGCCGCAAGCCTGGCGCGATGCCTATGCCCAGGTCTACGCGCAACTGTCCGAGGCGCCGGTGCGTGTGCTGCTGGCCACCTATTTCGACGGCCTGAAGGACAACCTGGCCACCGTGGCCAACCTTCCCGTGGCCGGCCTGCACGTGGATCTGGTGCGCGCGCCCGGGCAACTGGCCGAGGTGGCTGCCGCCGTGGGCCCCGCGCAAGTGCTGTCCGCCGGCGTCATCAATGGCCGCAACATCTGGCGCACCGACCTGGACGCCGCCGTGCAGGCGCTGCGGCCGGTGCGCGAGCAACTGGGCGGGCGCCTGTGGCTGGCGCCGTCGTGCTCGCTGCTGCACGTGCCGGTGGACCTGGCCCATGAAACGGAACTGGATGGCGAATTGAAAAGCTGGCTGTCGTTCGCCGCGCAGAAGCTGGACGAGCTTCGCCTGCTGGGCCAGGCGCTGGAGGATGAGACGGATTCCGCTGTGCAGCAGGCCTTGGCCGCGCAGCGCGCCGCCCTGCAAGCGCGCCAGGCCTCGCCGCGCATCCACAATCCCGCCGTGGCGCAGCGCATGGCCGGCCAGGCCCTGATGCCGCGCGACCGCGCGCCGTTCGCCCGGCGCATCGCCACGCAGCAGGCCGAATTGAAACTGCCCGCGTTCCCGACCACGACCATCGGCTCGTTCCCGCAGACCGCCGGGATCCGCGCGCTGCGCCGCGACTGGAAGGCCGGCGTGATCGGCGACGCGGCCTACGAAGCGTCGATCCGCAAGGAGATCGAGGAAGTCATCCGCTTCCAGGAGAAGGTCGGCCTGGACGTGCTGGTGCACGGCGAGCCCGAGCGCAACGACATGGTCGAGTACTTCGGCGAACTGCTGGCCGGCTTCGCGTTCACGCGCAACGGCTGGGTGCAGAGCTACGGCTCGCGCTGCGTGAAGCCGCCGGTCATCTTCGGCGACGTGGCGCGTCCGGCACCGATGACGGTGGGCTGGTCGTCATACGCCCAGTCGCTGACCGACAAACCGGTCAAGGGCATGCTGACCGGGCCGGTCACCCTCCTGCAGTGGTCGTTCGTGCGTGACGACCAGCCGCGCGAGGCGACGTGCCGCCAGTTGGCACTGGCCTTGCGCGACGAAGTGCTCGACCTGGAAAAAGCCGGCATCCGCGTCATCCAGATCGACGAGCCGGCCATCCGCGAAGGCCTGCCGCTGCGCCGCGGGGACTGGCAGGCTTACCTCGACTGGGCCGTGGACTGCTTCCGCCTGTCCACCGCCGGTGTCGCCGAAGGCACACAGGTGCATACCCACATGTGCTATTCGGAGTTCAACGACATCATCGCGTCGATCGCCGCGATGGACGCCGACGTCATCACCATCGAGACCTCGCGCTCGAACATGGAACTGCTCGAGGCGTTCGAGGACTTCCGCTATCCCAACGACATCGGCCCGGGCGTGTACGACATCCATTCGCCCAACGTGCCGGACGTGGGCGGGATGGTCGACCTGATGCAGAGGGCCGCTGCCCGCCTGCCGAGGGAGCGTCTGTGGGTCAACCCGGATTGCGGCCTGAAGACCCGCGCCTGGCCGGAAACCGAAGCCGCCCTGATCGGCATGGTGCAGGCAGCCCGCGCGCTGCGCGAAGCGGGCTGATCGAGGGCGAAACCCTTCCCGCCGGCCGGGCCTGGATGGACAGCCCGGCCATTCCGTGGACACCGGGCTGAGGCTCCGCCCGTCCCGCACGGCGCGGCGAACCGGGTGCGGCGCTCGGTCGCGGGGGCCGGCTGCGTTATACTTCGACAGATTTGCTGCCCTGCGGCAAACGGTCGCACCCTGGCCGTTGCCCCGAAACCGTGTTGCGCGGTGCTTGCGGGTGTCGAACCCGGACTCGAATCCGGCTGGTATAGGCACCCGAGGACGGCCCTGAAAGGGCCGGCAGCTCGATAGCAAAGTCGCCGCGGTGGGGCAGGCCAACCCGCCGCACGGCCAGAAACAGGCCCTATATGCCCTTGCCAACGCCGGACTATCCTCGCCAGCCCATACACACGCGTTCGATACGCGTGCAGTCTTATGGCCGCGACGATGGACTCTGGGACCTGGAAGCCGAACTGATCGACTACAAGGGCTACGACTTCACCAAAAGCGAAGGTGAGGTCATGAAGGCGGGCCAGCACATCCATCACATGCACCTGCGCATCACCATCGACGAAAGCTACACCATCGTCGCCGCGCAGGCTGCCTACGACGCAGCTCCCTACGATGCCTCCTGTACGGCCATAGACAAGGCCTATGCGGGCCTGGTCGGCATGAACCTCCTCAAAGGGTTCCGCCACCAGGTCAAGGACCGTTTCTCGGGCATCGAGGGCTGTACCCATATGACCGAACTGTCGCTGGTGCTTCCCACCGCGGCGGTGCAGACCATGGCCGGCCGCCGTCGCGAGCAGAACGCGACGTCCGACCGGCGGCCGTTCCAGCTGGACGGCTGCCATGCGCTGCGCACCGACGGTGAGGTCGTACTGCAGCACTACCCCAGGTGGTACACGGGGCGGTCCGACAGCCAGGCGGACGAATCCGATTCCGAAGCCGGGCCACGGTCCATCGATTCACCTTCTTTTTCCCATACGTCCTGACAGGTAACACATGAAAATCCACGAGTATCAAGGCAAGGAACTGCTGAAGCAGTTTGGCGTCCCCGTGCCGCGCGGCATTCCCGCTCTTTCCGTCGACGAGGCCGTGGCAGCCGCCGAGAAGCTGGGTGGTCCGGTCTGGGTCGTGAAGGCGCAAATCCACGCGGGTGGCCGCGGCAAGGGCGGCGGCGTCAAGCTGGCCCGTTCGATCGAAGACGTGCGCAAGCTGTCCTCCGAAATCCTGGGCATGCAGCTGATCACGCACCAGACTGGCCCGGAAGGCCAGAAGGTCAACCGCCTGTACATCGAGGAAGGCGCTGACATCAAGAACGAACTGTACGTGTCGCTGGTCACCGACCGCGCCACCCAGAAGGTCGCGTTCATCGCCTCCAGCGAAGGCGGCATGGACATCGAGGAAGTGGCCCACTCCACGCCCGAGAAGATCATCAACGAATACATCGACCCGCAAGCCGGCCTGACCACCGAGCAGGCCAAGAAGATCGCCGCCGCGATCGGCCTGTCGGGCCAATCGGTCGACCAGGCCGTCGACCTGTTCCAGAAGCTCTACAAGTGCTACATGGACACCGACGCCTCGCTGGTCGAGATCAACCCGCTGAACTGCGACAGCAAGGGCAACCTGATCGCCCTGGACGCCAAGTTCAACTTCGATCCGAACGCGCTGTTCCGTCACCCGGACATCGTCGCCTACCGCGACCTGGACGAAGAAGATCCCGCTGAAATCGAAGCCAGCAAGTTCGACCTGGCCTACATCCAGCTCGACGGCAACATCGGCTGCCTGGTCAACGGCGCCGGCCTGGCCATGGCCACCATGGACACCATCAAGCTATTCGGCGGCGAGCCGGCCAACTTCCTGGACGTCGGTGGCGGCGCCACCGCCGAGAAGGTCACGGAAGCCTTCAAGATCATGCTCAAGAACAAGAGCGTGGAAGCCATCCTGGTCAACATCTTCGGCGGCATCATGCGCTGCGACGTCATCGCCGAAGGCGTGATCACCGCGTGCAAGGCCGTCAACCTGAGCGTGCCGCTGGTCGTGCGCATGAAGGGCACCAACGAAGAGCTCGGCAAGAAGATGCTGGCCGAATCGGGCCTGCCGATCATCAGCGCCGACACCATGGCCGAAGCGGCCACCAAGGTCGTCGAAGCGGCCGCCAAGTAAAAACAGCCCCAAGGATTCACAAATGTCGATTCTGATCAACAAAGACACCAAGGTCATTACCCAGGGCATCACGGGTAAGACGGGCCAGTTCCACACGCGCATGTGCCGCGACTACGCGAACGGCAAGGCCGCGTTCGTGGCGGGCGTGAACCCCAAGAAGGCCGGCGAGGACTTCGAAGGGATTCCGATTTTCGCTTCGGTGAAGGAAGCCCGCGCCGACACCGGCGCCACCGTGTCGGTGATTTACGTGCCGCCCGCCGGCGCCGCCGCCGCCATCTGGGAAGCCGTCGAGGCCGAACTGGACCTGGCCATCTGCATCACCGAAGGCATCCCGGTCCGCGACATGCTGGAAGTGCGCAACCGCATGAAGGCCATCAACAGCAAGACGCTGCTGCTGGGCCCGAACTGCCCCGGCCTGATCACGCCCGATGAAATCAAGATCGGCATCATGCCCGGCCACATCCACCGCAAGGGCCGCATCGGCATCGTCAGCCGCTCGGGCACCCTGACGTACGAAGCCGTGGCGCAAGTCACCGAACTGGGCCTGGGCCAATCCAGCGCCGTCGGTATCGGTGGCGATCCCATCAACGGCCTGAAGCACGTCGACGTCCTGAAGCTGTTCAATGACGATCCCGACACCGACGCCGTCATCATGATCGGCGAAATCGGCGGTCCGGACGAAGTGAACGCCGCCCAGTGGGCCAAGGACAACATGAAGAAGCCGGTCGTCGGCTTCATCGCCGGCGTCACGGCCCCTCCGGGAAAGCGCATGGGCCACGCAGGCGCCCTGATCTCCGGCGGCGCCGACACGGCCGACGCCAAGCTGGAAGTGATGGAAGCGTGCGGCATCCGCACCACGCGCAACCCGTCCGAAATGGGCAAGCTGCTGAAGTCGGTGCTGTAAGGCATCGCGCTGCCGGCTTTGTCCGGCACTGAGAACGGCCCGCTTCGGCGGGCTGTTTTCATTGGTGCGGGCGGACGCGGTGGGAGGGCAGGGGGCCTGTGTTACGCATTCCCCCCGCCATGCTTTCAATCTGACAGCCCCTTGAAACTATAATCACGGGCTGACCTCGCGTTTTCCGTTTACAGAACCGTCGCTCGCGCATGCCTCAAGACGGTCCCGGCTCGCGGGTCTGCGCACGTCGGTCGTCGCGGGCCGCATGCGCTTATATACGCGACACGGGGATCCTATACACATAGGAAAAGAGAGGCATGGAACTGAGTTCTGCAGCATTCTGGATCGCATTGCTCCAGATCATTTGGGTCAACATCCTGCTGTCCGGCGACAACGCCGTGGTGATTGCGCTGGCCGCGCGCTCGCTGCCGCCCGAGCAACAGAAGAAGGCCATCGTCATCGGGTCGGCCGCGGCCATCGTGATGCGTATCGTCCTGACGCTGGTGGCGGCCAAGCTGCTGATGCTGCCGTACCTCAAGCTGATCGGCGCCGCCCTGCTGGTGTACATCGGCGTGACGCTGCTGCTGCCCGAAGGCGATGACGACGGCGGCGAGAAGAAACACAGCACGCTGATGACGGCCATCCGCACCATCATGATCGCCGACCTGGTCATGAGCCTGGACAACGTGGTGGCCGTGGCCGCCGCGGCGATGGGCGACACCACGCTGCTGGTCGTGGGCCTGGCCATCAGCATCCCGCTGGTGATCTTCGGCAGCACACTGCTGCTGAAAGTCATCGAGCGCTTCCCGCTCATCGTGTGGATCGGCGCGGCGCTGCTGGGTTTCATCGCCGGCGAACTGCTGGTGGGCGACCCGGCCCTGCAAGGTCCTGTCGAGCGTATCGACACGGCCCTGGGCGTGACGCATCATGCCTTCGGCATGATGGTCGGCGTGGCCGGCGCCCTGCTGGTGCTGGCGCTTGGAAAAATTTTCCTCGCCCGTCAAAAAGCTGACTGACGGCTGAACTACAATAGCCGGCTTCCCCCCTCCTGGTCCCCGAAATATGCGGGTCCGAAGGGGGGGCCGGTTTTGTTTTTTCTGGCCGTCAGGCCGCACCCAGACAGCAAGCCCATCCCGACGGGCCGACCGCCTGGGAGGCGGCCCGGTGGTCTCGTTTCAACAGTGTCAGTAGACGACGATTTCGGGGGATTTCACAGTGCTCGAGTTTTTCCAGACCCTCAGCTGGGCAGCCGTATTCCAGATCATCATGATCGACATCCTGTTGGGTGGCGACAACGCCGTGGTCATCGCCATGGCCTGCCGCAACCTGGCGCCCAAACAACGCCTGCAAGGCATTCTTTGGGGCACCGCGGGCGCCATCATCCTGCGCGTCATCCTGATCGCATTCGCGCTCACCCTGCTCACCATTCCCTTCCTGAAGGTCGTGGGGGCGCTGCTGCTGGTCTGGATCGGCGTCAAGCTGCTGATTCCCGAGGATGAAGGTCACGAAGTGACGGGCGGGGCCTCCATCTGGGCCGCGGTCAAGACCATCATCGTGGCCGACTTCGTCATGAGCCTGGACAACGTCATCGCCATCGCCGGCGCCGCCCAGAACGCCCACGCCGACCATCAGCTCGGCCTGGTGATCTTCGGCCTGGTCATCAGCGTGCCCATCATCATCTGGGGCAGCACGCTGGTCCTGAAGCTGATCGACCGCTTCCCGCTGGTGGTCACGTTCGGCGCCGCGCTGCTGGGCTGGATCGCGGGCGGCATGCTCGTCACCGACATCTTTGTCGTGGAACAATTCGGCGTTCAGCCCACCGCGGTTAAAATCGGCGTCGAAATTGCTGGCGCGCTGCTTGTCGTAATCCTGGGACGGTGGCTGGCCAGCCGCAAAACCGCTTCCAAGGAATCCTCGCATGGCGCTGCATAAGACGGCCAATTCCCAGCAATCCGAGTCGGGCCTGAGCCTGCTGCAAGGCCTGTTCATCCTCGCCGTCATCGGCGTGGTGGCCACGGTGATCCTGTCCCGATTCGTCTGACCATCGTGTCGGAACCGCAACGCCTGGTCATTGCCACGCGCGCCAGCAGGCTGGCGCTGTGGCAGGCCGAATACGTACGCAGCCGCCTGCAGGCGCTTTATCCCGCCTGCACGGTCGAGCTGCTTACCCTCACCACCCGTGGCGACCAGATCCTGGATCGCACGCTGTCCAAGGTCGGCGGCAAGGGCTTGTTCGTCAAAGAGCTCGAGACCGCGCTGTTGGACGGCCGGGCCGATTTCGCCGTGCACTCGCTGAAAGACGTGCCGGTCGACCTGCAGCCGCCGTTCGAGCTCTGTACCGTGCTCGAACGCGCCGATCCGCGGGATGCTTTCGTCTCCAACGACTACGCCTCTCTGGCCGAGCTGCCGGACGGCGCCGTCGTGGGCACGTCCAGCCTGCGCCGGGAATCGCAGTTGCGCGCCCGCCATCCGCGTCTGCGCGTGCAGCCGCTGCGCGGCAATCTCGACACGCGCCTGGGCAAGCTGGACCGTGGCGAGTACGCGGCCATCATCCTGGCCGCGGCCGGGCTGCAGCGCCTGGAACTGGGCGGCCGCATCCGCGCGTTGATCGATCCCGCCGACAGCCTGCCGGCGGCGGGACAGGGCGCGCTGGGTATCGAGATCCGTGACGATCGCCCCGATCTGCGCGCCTGGCTGGCGCCGCTGGCCCATCCCGACACCGCCGCCTGCGCGGCCGCCGAGCGCGCCGTCTCGCGCGCCCTGGGCGGTTCGTGCCAGGTGCCGCTGGCCGCTTACGCCTGCGTGCAGAACGGCCAGTTGTCGCTGCAGGCCCTGGTGGCCTCGCCCGACGGCACCCGCATCGTGCGGGCCGACGGGCAGGGCGATGCCACACACGCGGCCGACATCGGCGCCGACGTGGCGCGCCGGCTGCTGGCCGATGGGGCGCAGGACATCCTCGCCGTCCTGCTGCAGGACGATTCCTCGTCCTGAGCGCAGTGGCCGCGCCATGTCGCCGATCGCCATCCTGACCCGGCCCGCCGGCCGCAACGAGGCTCTGGCGCAACGCCTGTCCGCCGCGGGCTGGCAGGCGCTCTGCCTGCCCGCGCTGGCCATCGAGCCCTTGCCGGCCGATGGCCCGTTGCCCATGCCGCATGACTACGACCTGGCGGTGTTCGTCAGCGGCAATGCCGTGCGGCTGTATCTCGACCGCCTGGCGCCGCATCTGCCGCAGGGGTGGCCCGCCGGCTGTACGCCCGCCACGGTGGGGGCGGCCAGCGCGCAGGTCCTCCAAGCCTCCGGGCTGCTGGGGGCCGATAGCGCCGTGCTGCATCCCCCCGCCGATGCCGACGCGCACGACTCCGAGGCGCTGTGGAACCTGCTGTCTTCCCGGCCCTTGCCGCGCCGCGCGCTGCTGGTGCGCGGCACGCAGGGGCGCGACTGGCTGGCCGACCGGCTGGCCGAGGGCGGGGTCGAAGTCACGCGCCATGCCGTCTACCGGCGCCTGCCCGCCGCCTGGCCCGACGACGCCGTGCGGGCGTTGCGGCAGATGGCCGCGCGCGGCATCGCCGCCACCTGGTTGTTGACCAGCGGCGAGGGCATCGCGGCCACGGCCGCCGCGGTCCGCGCCGCGGGGCTGGACGCCTGGTGGCGCGGCTGCCGCTTCATCGTCACGCACGCGCGCCTGGCCGATGCGGTGCGCGCGGCAACGGCTGTGCCGTTTGGTAACGCCGCGGCACCCGCTGTCGATGACGCCGCGACCGACATGGTGGTACAAATCTGTATGCCTGCCGATGAGGCGATCTTCGAGGCCTTTGTTGCCGCTTGAGTCGTCGTCCAAGCCTCCAACGAATACAATCGCGTCATGACAGACAACACCTCCGATATCCGTCCGACCACATCGTCGGACGCTTCCGGCGGCGCCACGCCCGCAGCTTCCTCGTCGAGCGTGCCGCCGTCGCGGCCCGAGGCGCCTGCCAGGCAGGCCAAGCCGCCGCGCCCGCGTTCGGTCAGCAGCACGCTGATCACCGCGTTCGTCATTGTCATCCTGCTGGCCATCGGCCTGGGCGGGGCGCTATGGACGCAGCGGCGCCAGGCCATGCAGGCCGGCCAGGAAGTCGCCGCGCGGCTGGACCAGATGAATCGCGAACTGACGCTGGCGCGCCAGGATGGCCGTCAGGCCCTGGCCCTGGCGCAGGCGCAGACCAACCAGGTCGCCGACCTGGAAGGCCGCATCCGCGACGTGCAGACGCAGAACAGCGCGCTGCAGCAGGCCTGGCAGACCTTCAGCAGCGGCGCCAGCGACGAGATCCTCGTCAACGACGTCGAGCGCATGGTCACGCTGGCCAGCCAGCAGCTGCGCCTGGCGGGCAACGTCAACAACGCCATCGTGGCGCTGGAGACCGCGCAATCGCGCCTGGCGCAGGCCGACCGTCCGCGCCTGGCGGGCCTGCAGCAAAGCATCAACGGCGACCTCGACCGCCTGCGCGCCGTCACCACGGTCGATATCCCCGCGCAATCGGCCCGCATCGAACGCCTGATCGCCATGGTGTCGCGCGCCCCGATGCTGGTGCCCGACGACGCCGCGCCCAACCCGCAACCCGACGACTACAAGACCGATGCGGCCCCTGCGCAGGCCGCGGCCCCCATAGCCGAGTTGCCGGCCGATGCCCCCTGGTGGCAGCGTTGGCGCGTCGAGGTCGAATCGTGGCCGTCGCGCGCCGGCCAGGCCGTGGCCCATGAACTGGGCGACCTGATCCGCGTGCAGCGGGTGGACGAGCCCGCCGCGTTGCTGCTGTCGCCCGAGCAGGCCGCCACGGTGCGCTCCACGCTGCGCCAGCGCCTGATGACGGTGCAACTGGCCATGCTGATGCGCCAGCAGCCCATCTGGAAGACGGAACTGGACAATGTGCAGGACACGCTGGCGCGCTACTTCGATACGCGCTCGCCCGATACCGCCGCCGCCCGCGCCCTGGCGCGCGACCTGTCGCAGGTCGAAATCGCCGTGAAGGTGCCGGATGTGTCCGACAGCCTGAGCACCCTCGCGGCGCTGCGAGCCGCCGGCAACCAGGCAGACGGGCAGGACTGACGCATGCGTACCTGGCTCTGGACTTTATTGCTGGCCGTGGTGGCCGTGGCGCTGGCGGTCATGCTGCGCCAGCATTCCGGCAATGTGCTGCTGCTGATCTGGCCGTGGCGTATCGAAATCTCCCTCACGCTGGCGGTGCTGCTGCTGCTGGCGGCATTCGTGGCGCTGTACGTGGTGCTGCGCCTGCTGTCGTGGCTGCTGGCCATTCCCGACCGCGTGCGCGCCTGGCGCGGCCGCCGTGCGCAGGCGCGCGATCACGAACTGCTCGAGCGGGGCTGGATCGGCATGCTCGAAGGCCGCTTCGCGCATGCGGAGAAAGACCTCACGCGCCTGTTCGAACAAAGCAAGGTGCGCAGCCGCCGCGTGCTGGCGGCGCTGGCCGCGGCCCGTTCGGCGCATGGCCTGGGCGAGTTCGACCGCCGCGACCGCATGATCGAGGCCGCCCGCGACCAGGCGGGCGAGGACGCCGGCCTGCAGGAAGCCACCGCCACGGTGGCGGCAGACATGCTGCTCGACCAGGGCAAGGCTCAGCAGGCCCTGGAAACGCTGGCGCCGCTGCAGGATGGCGGCGCTCGGCACCTGCATACCTCGCGCCTGCTGCTGCGCGCCGAGACGGCCCTGGAGCACCATGAGCGCGTCTTCACGCTGGCTCGCGGGCTGCTGCGCCGTAACGCGCTGGACAAGGCCGAGGGCGCGCAACTGATCGACCTCGCCGGGGCTGCGCGCCTGCGCGCCGGCATGGCCGGCGACGGCTGGCGCATCATCTGGAAAGACCTCAAGGCCGAAGAGCGCCTGCTGCCCAACATCGCGCTGGCGGGCGCCGCCGCCTTCGAGGCGGACGGCGAGGGCGCCGAGTCCGCCCGCATCCTCGAGGCCGCCATCGGCGACCGCTTCAATCCGGTGCTGGTGTCGGCCTATGCGCGTTGCGATGCCTCGCAGGTGCCACGCCGCCTGGCCAAGGCCGAGACGTGGCTGGCGCAGCGTCCCGCCGATACCGAGCTGCTGACCGCGCTGGGCGTGCTTTGCCTGAACGGCCAGCTGTGGGGCCAGGCCGAACGCTATCTGCAGCGCAGCCTGGCGCGCCGCAACGATGCGCAATGCCATGCCCTGCTGGGCAGCCTGTACGACCGCCTGGACCGTCCGGCCGACGCCGCGCGCCACTGGCGCCTGGCCACGGCCGCGCGCCAGGCCCTGCCGGTGCTGGCCACCGACGGCGCGCTGCCCGCCGCCGACATGGGCGCGGATCCGCATCACCTGGACAGCGAAGGCGAGTACGACGCGCTGCTACCCGCCAGCTACGCCACGCCGGTCGCCGCCGAGCCCGTGCCCGAGCGCGCGCCGGTTGCCGACTACGTGCTCGATCCGGATGCGCGCGAACTGAACGAGCGTCCCGAGGCCGTCGACATGCCGGCGCCCGTGCCGCAGCGTTCGGCCATCGACATCGAAGACTACTTCGACAGCGCGCCCATTCCGCCGTCCGCTTTCGAGGCGCCGGTATCGCGCTACACGCCCGCCGCCGAGCCCGAGCAGCCGCCAGCCGCCGCCACGGCGCCGGCCAAGGCGCAGCCCGTGCCCGCGCAGGCGGCGCCCAAGCCGGCCGCGCCCGCGCAATCCCCCGATTCCCCTTCAGACAACAAAGGTTGAACCATGAGCCTTGATCGCGTCGGTCCCGGCAAGAAGCTGCCGGAAGACTTCAACGTCATCATCGAAATCCCCATGAACGCCGATCCCGTCAAGTACGAGGTCGACAAGGACACGGGCGCGATCTTCGTCGATCGCTTCATGCTGACCGCCATGCACTATCCGTGCAACTACGGCTACATCCCGCAGACGCTGTCGGAAGACGGCGACCCCGCCGACGTATTGGTCGTCACGCCGTTCCCCATCCAGATCGGTGCCGTGGTGCGCTGCCGCGCCATCGGCGTGCTGGAGATGGACGACGAGTCGGGCGGCGACGCCAAGCTGCTGGCCGTGCCGGTCGAGAAGCTGTACCCGCCTTACCGCAACATCAAGTCCTATGAAGACCTGCCGGCCGAAGACATCAGCCGAATCCAGCACTTCTTCGAGCACTACAAAGACCTCGAAAAGGGCAAGTGGGTGAAGGTCAAGGGCTGGAAGGGCGTGGACGCCGCGCACGAAGAAATCACGCGCAGCGCCGAACGCTACACCAAGGGCTGATCGCCTTTCGGGCTGACTTGTTCAGCCTCATGACAGCGGGCGGCCTTCCGGGGCCGCCCGTTGTGCTGTGCGGCATGCCCGGCGCTTTGCTTGACGTGTCAACTAGCGTATAAAGTCGCGTTGCTTTTACTCCGGTCGCGTCCGCGGCCCCACGCATACAGAGGTCTTGCAGATGGATTTCGTCATTTCCCCGATCCCGCCCGTCTCGCTGCCCGTCGTCGGCAGCAGCGCCCGTTTTCCGGTGCGCCGCGTTTACTGCGTGGGCCGCAACTACGCCGAGCACGCCAAGGAAATGGGCTTTACCGGCCGTGAAGATCCGTTCTTCTTCTGCAAGCACCCCGACAGCCTGGTCAGCGTGGCCGACGGCGAAACGGGCGCCATGCCCTATCCGCCCAAGACCTCGAACCTGCACTACGAAATGGAGCTGGTGGTGGTGCTGGACAAGGGCGGCAAGAACCTGTCCGTCGAAGCCGCCGCCGAATGCGTGTGGGGCTACGCGCTGGGCCTGGACATGACCCGCCGCGACCTGCAGGGCGAAGCCAAGAAGCAGGGCCGTCCGTGGGAAGTGGGCAAGGCCTTCGACTTCGCCGCGCCCATCGGTCCCGTGCATCCGCGCAGCAAGACCGGCACCTTGGACAAAGGAGCCATCTGGCTGGACGTCAACGGCCAGCGCAAGCAGGTCAGCGACATCTCGCAGATGATCTGGAACATCGCCGAAAGCATCGCCTACCTGTCGGGCCTGTTCGAGCTGCAGCCGGGCGACGTCATCTTCACCGGCACGCCCGAAGGCGTGGGCGCGGTGGTGCAGGGCGACGTCATGGTCGGTGGCGTCGATGGCCTGGGCGAACTGCGCGTGCGCGTGGCCTGAGCAACGAGGCAGGGATCTTCATCATGCGCAGTAAATTCATGCTGGCGACGCTCATCGTACTGGGCCTGGTGCTGCAGGGTTGCAATACCGTGTCGGGCGTGGGCAAGGATATTTCGCGGGCAGGCAACGCGATCAGCAACGCGGCGGACCGGTAGCCTCGCCCGTCCCATGGCCGTGCAAGCGAACGCCGTCCCTCGGGGCGGCGTTCCTGTTTTCCGCAGGACGCGTACGCATTCAGGCGCGAGGCGGACCGCCGCAAGGGAACTACCGTGCCCAGGGCGTTACTCAGTAGCGCAGCCGCAAGGAAACCTTCCACGAATGCCCGGCTGCGCTGCGTAGGCCCGGCCCGCGGACGCACGACTCCAGGGCCGGGGCCTTTCCCCGTCTCCAAGGAGCCCGCTATGAACTTCTCCCGCTTCATCGACGAGCTGAATGCACGTTTGTCCGGCGCCGCCCAGACCGCCGGCCAGAGCGCCCAGTTGCTTACCCTGACCCTGCCGGCCAGCGGTATCGAGATCACCCTGGAAAGTCTGCACGATGGGCAGGTGTGCGCCGTGTCGGGGCTGATCTGCCGCTACCCGCCCGACGCGCAGCGCCTGGCGCTGTTCGACCGTCTCATGCAGGCGCATGCCTACGGCGTGGTCACCGATGGTGCCTATTTCGCCGCCAGCGCGCAGGCGGGCAAAGTGGTGCTGGCCAAGGTGCTGCCGCTGGAAGGACTGTCGTTCGACCAGATCCTGGCCTTGCTGGAGACCTTCGCCGGCCATTACCAGGCCTGGCGGGTCGCCTACGACGCGGGCCAGCTCACCGGCGAGTCCGCCTCGCCCGCCGCGGCGCCGATACCGGCTCCTGTGTTCAACATGGCCTGAGGGAGACGGACATGGCATACGTTGGAAACATTCCTGTCGTAGGGCCGCTCTTGACGACAACGGGTTCCGCGCTGAATTCGGTGGCGTCCACGGCCGCATGGCTGACGGGGGCCACGCTGACCGTAACGGCAAAAGGCATGGACGTGGTGGTCGATGGCGTGGCGAACATGACGGGCCAGGAAGGCTCGGCGTTGCACAAGACCGCACAGGTGGGCGTGTCGCTGCTGGACGTGGGGGCGTCGATGACCAAGATGTACGACCTCGCCGTGGGCAATACGGCAACGGATATTGCCACCGTCACGGCCAGCCCGACGATTCCGCAGACGGTGAGCCAGATCATCAACGGGGCGGGCCCGGGGGTGGACGAGCACAGCCAGGCCCTGGTCGCCACGCTGGCCAATTACAGCCAGTTCGTCGTGCCGCAAAACGGCATGACGCAGGATGAATTCGTGTCCGCCGTGTTCTCGGGCGCGCACGTGGTCGTGGCCGACGAAGGGCTGCAGTTCGCCCGGTGGGCCAGCGACGAGAACCTGCAGTGGCAGCCGCGGCAGTCCTCGCATTATCAAGAGGCTCGCCACTCGGGCACGGACATGATGTCGGTCGTGGCCGACAAAGTGAAGGACAAATTTTCGCCGCTGAGCGAAACGCCGCAATTGGGTATCGATCTGCCGCGTGGGCTGGGCCATCTTCTGGTCGGCCGCATGCCCGAGTCCGAAGGCGGGCACACGTTCTTCCAGCTCGAGGCGCATGGCTGCAGCGCGCGCGACTTTCTGCCGCACATGGCCGACTTCCTGCTGCACAAATCGTCGGGAGATGCCCAGGTCGGGCCGCAAGGGCTGATCCATGCGACGGAAAAGCAGGGTACCCACTTCGTGGTGAACCCGGGCGATCCCACCCGCCTCTGACGCCGTTCACGCGGACGGCGGCGCCACCCAGGGCGCAGGGCGGGATGCCTGGACATCCCGCCTTCCGTCGCGTTTACTCGCTTGCCGCCAGACCCATCGCCGGATCGGTCACCGAATGCTGGCCATTTTCCAGATGGCCCGCGAAGCGCCGCTGCATCGACGGCGCCGCGTCGCAGGTCACGGAGAAGTCGTACCACTGGCCGGTGTCGCCGACCTGCCAGCGCAGGTCCAGGATCTCGCCCGGCTCGACCGCCGCGACCCAGGGACCGTCCGTGCGATAGGCGTTGGCCGTGGCCGTGAAGGTCACGCGCTTGTCGCCCGGGTTGTGCATCTTCACCTGGACTTCGGGCGGTTCGCACAGCGCGTAGCAGACCTGGATCTCGGGGCTGCCGGCGGCGATCTGCTCGTTCACGTCGCCGATGAACTCGCGGTGATAGCCGTTGGGGCCCAGCACCCACAGGTGGTACTTGCCGGCGTCGTCGGCCAGGTTCCATGCGCCGCTCAGCTGCTTGCCCGATTCCACGGCATAGCGGCGCGGGATGCGGTCCAGGTGCAGCTTGTCGTAGACATGGAAGACTGCGCCGGCCTCGCCGCGGCTGTCGTTGGCGAACACCAGCGTGACCTGGTCGCGGCCCGCGCGCAGCGTGGTGTGCAGCTCGTAGGGCAGGGCGCGCGCGGGACGCGTGCCCGTGTCCTGCGGCGGCAGCGCCGAATCCGTGGTGGCCGCGGGCACGGGAATGGCCGCCGACGCCGTCTGCGACAAGGCCAGATTGTCCACCGTGGTCTTGTCGGCGCGGCCGGCCAGTGTGGGCAGGCTTTCGCCATTGGGGTTCTCGAAGTTGAACGCCGAGGTCAGGTCGCCGCACACCGCGCGGCGGTACTGGCTGATCTGCGGTTCCTTCACGCCGAAGCGTTTCTCCAGGAACAGCAGCGTCGAGGTGTGATCGAACACCTGCGAGTTGATCCAGCCGCCGCGGCTCCAGGGCGACACGACCCACAGCGGCACGCGCGGGCCGGGGCCGAAGGGCTTGCCGTCCTGGTCGGGCTGGTTGTCGGTGGCGGGCGTGTAGTTGAAGTACTCGAACGCCATGTCCGCGTCCGACAGCGTGCTGGCGCCGTGCAGTACGCCGCTCTCGTCGCGCGACGGCGCCGATGGCGGCGCCAGGTGGTCGAAGAAGCCGTCGTTCTCGTCGTAGTTGATCAGCAGCACCGTCTTGCTCCAGACCTCCGGATTGGCCGTCAGCACGTCCAGCACCTGCTGCACGTACCAGCCGCCCTGCGCGGGGCTGGAGGGGCCGGGATGCTCGCTGTAGACCGACGGCGGAATGATCCACGACACCGAGGGCAGCTTGCCGGCCGCCACGTCGTCGCGCAGCGATTGCAGGAAGCCATCGGGCATGGTGTTGCCGAAGCCCTTGGCCAGCGGGCTCAGCGGGTCGTCGGTGGCGGCGTCGTAGAACGGCGGCAGGGGTGTGGCCAGGTTCACCGGGGCATACACGGGACGGCGTTCCACGGGCATGCCTTCGATCTCGGCGCGCCAGTGGCGGAAGCTCATCATCTCGTTGCAGCCGAAGTTGTCCGACAGGCTCTGGTAGACCTTCCAGCTGACGCCGGCTTCCTGCAGGCGGTCGGCATAAGTGGTCCAGGTCCAGCCTTCGGTGGACGGGCCCACGTCGTTGCCGCCGTTGAACTCGTTGACCAGCGCGGCCACGGTGACGTCGCTGCCGTCGGCCGGGTTGACGCCGCCGGGGCCACAGGTGCCGCTCCAGTAGTACAGGCGGTTCGGGATGGTGCCCGTGTGCATCGAGCAGTGATAGGCATCGCACAGCGTGAAGGCATCGGACAGCGCGTGCTGGAACTCGACCTCGTTGGCTTCGTAGTAGCCCATCGACAGCGGTCTCTTCGCCACCGGCCAGGCGTTCATGCGGCCGTGGTCCCAGGCGGCCTGCGCATCGGGCCAGGTGTGCGGCGTGCTGCCGGCGCGCTGGGCATTGCCCTTCGTTTCGTCCAGGTGGTAGGGGATCAGCGTGTTGCCGTCTTCATCGGTCTGGTAGAAGGCGTTCCTGCCATTGGGCATGGGCACGGCGAAGCGGTCGCCGTAGCCGCGCGCGCCCTTGAACGTGCCGAAGTAGCTGTCGAACGAACGGTTCTCCAGCATCAGCAGCACGACGTGCTCGACGTCGTCGATGGTGCCCGTGACATTGTTGGCCTCGATGGCCAGCGCGCGCCGGATCGCGGGCGGGAACATGGATAGCGCAGTGGCCGAGGCGGCGCCGCCCAGCGTGGTGCGCAGGAATTTCCGTTTGGAAGAGTTGATGCTCATACGGTGTTTTGTCGCTCGAAGAGGTCGGAGGGGCGCGAGGCGCCTCAGGGGGCAGGGGCGCAATGCGCGCTGGTGCAGGTGGCGGGGGGCGTGCCGCCGCCACCGTCGCCCGGCGGCGGGGACGTGTCGTTGTCGTCATCGTTGCCACAGGCGGACAGCAGCAGCGCCAGGCACAGCGCGCCGCTGGCCAGCAGGGGCCGGCCTATCTTCTTCTGCAAAACGGGTGGGATGGTCATGGGTATCGGAACGGTTTCAGCGTGGTCGGGCCGAGCGCATGCCTGGCGTATGCGCCATGGCGGTCGGCACGGGAAACGGCGGGTGCTTGTCGAGGGGTCTGATGCCCTGCGCACGGTTCGCCGCGATGCTTGGTTGAAGCCGTCGGTAGTCAGCGCGTGGTGCGTGCTGGGGCGGACGGCACGGGCATTCTGCGACAAGGCATGTGTCAGTCCGGTGACGGCTGCAAGGCTGTTTCAGGTCGAAGCGTCACGTCATATTTTCGGCGCGCAGTCTTGCTGGAAGAGCTTTGCGAGATGTGTCAAGACAGTGTGAGCGGGTCTGTCCGCCTCGGCATCTGCGAATAGTCCGGCCGCTTGCCGCAACCCATACTGCCTCCCATGTTCAACACCGCCCTTGGGGGGTATATGCAGGTTCTCAAGCAACGTCAGCGCGGCCAGGGAATGACCGAGTACATCATCGTGGTCGCGCTTATCGCGGTGGCGGCCATCGCGGTGTATCAGCTGTTCGGGCAGGTCGTGCGCTCGCAGACCGCGGCCATGGCGCGCGAACTCGCGGGGCAGGACGGCTCCACGCAATCGCGCGAGGCCCGCACGGCGGCAAGCTCGGCGGGCGACCAGACCAAGTCGAAGTCGCTGCAGTCCTTCACCGGCAACGCGCAGGCCGCCAAATGACGTGCGTGCCTCGGGTCCGCGCATCGGGACAGGCCCTGGTGCCCGCGGTGGCCCTGCTGGGCCTGTGCGCGGTGGCGTGGGTCAGCCTGTACAACGTCGGTCAGACGGCCGCGGCGCGCACGCGACTGACGCACGCCGCGGATGCCGCGGCCTACAGCGCGGCCCTGGCGCAGGCCCGCACGTTGAACATGCTGGCCTACGTCAATCGTGCGCAGATCGCGCATCAGGTGGCGATGGCTCACCTGGCCACGCTGGCGTCGTGGGCGCGGTTCTCGGGCACGCAGGCGCAGCGCCGCGCGGCAGGCAATCCGCCGGCGTATCTCATCGGTTCGATGTTCGGCGCGAAGGCGCTGCAGGGCTACCTGGCGGCGCAGGCAACGTCCGGCATGGCGGCGCAATTCGCGCGGCGCCATGCCGAGCACGATGCGCTGGTGCACGGCACGCTGGCCCAGGTGGCCAACCGCCAGGTCAGCCAGTTGCCCGCACAGCGCCATGCCATGCTGCGCGCGGTGCTGCGGGCCAACTATCCCGAGTGGGACGGAGCGTCGGACGCGCCGCAATGGCGTGTGCTCGATGACGGCCTGCCCGGTTTCGTGCGCGCGCAGCGCGGCGGCGATGCGTCGGACATGGCGCGCATGGTGCGCACGGCGGCGGCGCGCTACGAGTTCCTGCGGCCGCGCGACATCACGCGGCGCAATGCCTGGATGGTGTCCCGCAGTTGTCCCGAACGGCGGCATGAGCTGCGCCGGCGTGGCGCGACGCAGATGGATGCGCGGGGCCGCTGGTCGGCCAACGACACGCTCTCTTATCACGCATTGCGCGAAAACCACTGGATCGGTTGCCACTACCGCGAATACGCCATGGGATGGGGGCTTGCCGGCCGTGACGACGGCAAGCCGATCCAACGGGCGCCCGAGGATTTCTCGCAGGAAGACTTCTGGCGCTGGGTCGATCAGAACACCTCGTGGGACATCATCATGGGCGTCACCAATCCGCTGGCCTCCGCCTATGGCGAGCAGGCGCGCGTGTCATTGTCCGGCCGCGGGATGGCGGGCTATCACGAGGTGCCCGAGTCGCGCGCCGGGACGCCGCTGCGCTTCGCCGTGGCCGTGCGCCAGGACGGCGCGTCCGTGCCCACCACCGCAGGCAGCAGCTCGGTCGGGGTGGCGGGATGCTTCGACTGGCGGGCCTTGCAAGGCGGCTCGTTGACGGTGACGTCCGCGGCCGAGACCTTCTTCGCGCGGCCGCAGCCGCGTGACGATGGCAAGGACGAACTGGCCACTTTGTTCCGGCCGTACTGGCAGGCGCGCCGCGTCGCGGTGACCAAGGCCGAGTCCTTGGCAGCGAGGCGGTTGCCATGATGGGCGCAGGCATCGGCATGGGGTTTCACGCGCGCCGTCAGCATGGTCAGGGCATGGCCGAGGCCCTGCTGGCGGCGGCCGCGCTGGCGGGATGCGTGCATGCGGTCGCCTGGACGGCGCGCGTGCAGTTCAACGGGCTCGAGGTCTCGCAGGCCAGCCGCCTGGCGGCTTTCTCGGCGGCACGCGCGCGGCAGGCCGTGCCGGACGACGACGCGACGGCAATCCGGCTGTATCGGCCCATTGGCGATACGGCACGGGGATTGCCATCGGACGCGGTACGCGGGCAATTGGCGGCGCAGTGGCTGCGAGTGGATGACAGCCTGCTGGCCGCACAGGCGCGGCGGCAGGTTGCGCCGAATGGCGGCTGGGACAGCGTGGGGCGCGACGCCCGGCCGCTTGTCCTGCTGCGCCATACCGCGTTGGCGGCGCAGGCAGGGCATGCCACCTCCGATGCCCACGCCCAGCAACGCCTGGCCGAGAGCCGAGCAGGCTGGTCGGGTGTTGCCGATGCTTCGCGCGGCCTGTCCCGCACGCTGCGCAATCGGGCCGGCGAGGTGGACGCCGCGTGGGGCGGCCGCAAGCCTGGCGACGACTGGGTGTCTGCTTGGCAAGACCTCGTGCCGGCGGGCCGCCTCGTGCCGCGCAAACCCTAGGGCCTGTTCACACTAAAAGGAGCCCATCATGGATGCCCTTGTTCGCCTCGGGCGTTGGCGATGCGCGCTGGCCGGCCTGGCTTTGCTGTGGGGGGCCGTGCCGGCGTTCGGCGCGGCCCACGCGCAGACGCACGCGATGACGCCCGCCTGGTCGCTGCCGCGTGGGGCGGTCCGTACCTCCATCGCGCAGCAGGCGTCGCTGTATGGCGCGCCGGCCGACATTGCTTACTACGAAGCCCCCTTGAGCGTGTCCGGCATGCTGTCGCATTTCCAGAAGCATCATCCCGAGTTGCGCGACTTGACGGTGCAGCAAGGCATGGCAATCCTGTCCGAGCGGCAGGGCGAATGCCTGCGAACCGCCACCGTGACCGGCCTGGACCGCGCGCGCAGCGCGGGCACCTTGTCCCGTGTGTGCTGGCCTGACTCGGCCCCGCAAGCGGTCCAGGCGCCGCAATGGCTGCCGGCGGGCGCGCGGCTGGCTTTCGACTTTGCCACGCGCGAGGCGCAGGGCCGCCACGTGCAGCAGGTCTGGCATCATCCCGACGCGCCCGCGTCGGTACGCGGCGCGTTGCGCCGTAACCTGCTGCGCTTGGGCTGGCTGCCCGCGCCGGACGACGCGGCGGGCACGCAGCAATGGGTGCAAGGGGCCTCGGCATTGGCCATCGATGTCGTGGCGGCCCCCTCGGGCAGCGCCATCGTCATCGGCGTGCAGGACTATGAAGGGGCGCTGGCCGCGCCTGTGCCGTCGGAGCGTCAGCCATGAGTCTGGCGCGATGGATGCAACTGGCGCGCGCGTTCGGCGGTTATCTGTTCGCGGGCGTGGCTGGCCTGATCGCCGCCTGGGCCGTGCGAGAGCATATCCAGCAGCGCACGCTCGAACTGGAAGCGCAGGGGCGCGTGCCGATGGTGTCGCGTGTGGTGGCGGCCGCCGATCTGCCGGCGGGTGCATCGCTGAGCGTTGGCCAGCTCGCGGTGCGGGACGTTCCCGCGGCGTGGGCGCCCTCCGACTCCGTGCCGCCCGATGCGCTCGAACAGGTGGATGGCGGCATGCTGGTGCTGCCGCTGAAGGCGGGAGAACCGGTGCTGCGGCATCAGGTCAGGCTGCAGGCGCCGCCCGAACCCGTGGCTCGTCAACTGGGCGCGGGCCGGCGCGCGCTCAGCCTGCCGCTGAGCGAGATACGCGATCTGCCGCAACCCGTGCGGCCCGACGACCGCATCGATCTGTACGTGTCGTTCTCGCATGGCGGGCGGCAATTGACGATGCCGTTGCTGCAGGCCGGCAAGGTGCTGGCAGTGGACGCGGGAACCGACGGCGCGCCGCCCAGCATCACGCTGGAGGCGTCGGTCAGCGATGCCATGAAAGTGGTGGCGGCGCGCCAGGATGGCGTGCTGACGGCGATGCTGCGGCCTGTCCAGGACTCGGGTGGCATGGAGCAAGGGCGCGCGCAGGATCTGCCGGGCATGCTGGGACTGCGCCAGCCCGCTCCTGCGCGTTCGCGGGAGATCCGCATCATCTATGGCGACCGCCTGGAGGGGGCATCCGTTTCCCTGCCCGCAGGGGCGGACGTGCCGGGAGAGGCGCCATGACAAGCGCGCCTGGCCGATACCGCTGGCGCGCCGCGCGAGCCGCCGCGCTGGCCGCCGCGCTGGCCGTCCTGTTGGCGGCGCCCATGCCCGCGCGGCCCCAGCGGCATGCGCCGCCGCGTCCCGCGGATGCCGCCGCCACATTGGCCGCGGCGCAGGCCGAGTCCGTCCCGACGGACATCGAACTGGAGGTTGGCGAAAGCCGCGTGCTGGCGGCGCCTGGCGCGCATCGCGTCGCGGTGGGCAATGGCCAGGTGATCAGCGCCATGGCGGTCGATGCACGCGAGGTCGTGCTGTTCGCGCGGCAAGAGGGCACGTCCACCGTGCACATCTGGACCGGCCCAGCGGCGCCCGTGGCGTACACCGTGCGCGTCTACGCGGCCGGCCTGCGCCGCATGCGTATCGAGGTGGACAAGCTGCTGGAAGGCATTCCGGCGGCGCGCAGCACGCAGATCGGCGGCAACATCGTCATCGAAGGCAACGACCTGTCCGACGATGACCGCGCGCGTATCGCCGCGCTGGCCGAACGCTATCCCGGCGTGCTGGACTTCACCGGGCAGGTCGGATGGGATCGCATGGTGCTGCTGGACGTGCAGGTGGTCGAACTGCCGCGTTCGCGCCTGCTGGAGTTCGGCGTGCGCTGGGATTCGAGCAGCCAGGGTGGATTGCAGGCAGGGCTGGCCTGGGATGGCGGATCGGCGGCCGGATCCTTGACCGAACGCCCCGGCCAGCCGCCGCTGGCCATGCCGCTGCCCACCGGGCGGGCAGCGGGCTATTTCGGCGTCAATGCCTTGCTGGCCGCCAGCCTCTCCGCGCTGGCGCAGCGGGGCGAGGCCGTGCTGCTGGCGCAACCGCAGTTGCTGGCCCGCAGCGGCAGCACGGCCTCGTTCCTGGCGGGCGGCGAAGTGCCCTACGCCACGACTGACAGCAATGGCGGCAGCAATACCCAGTTCAAGCCTTATGGCGTGTCGCTGCAGATCACGCCGCGCATCGATCGCAACGGCACGATACGGTCGCGCATCGAAGTCGAGGCCAGTTCCATCGATGCCTCGATGAGCCTGCCATCCGGCCCCGCGCTGCGTACCCGCCGCGCCATGACCGAGTTCAACGTGCGTTCGGGCCAGACGCTGGTCCTGGGCGGTTTCCTGTCCAGAGAGCGTTCCGTCGAGCGCACGGGCCTGCCCCTGCTGTCCGACATCCCCTTGCTGGGCAACCTGTTCTCGACCCGGCGCACCCAGGTGCGAGACACCGAGCTGGCCATCTTCGTCACGCCCAGCATCGTGTCGCACGACTACGCGGGGTTCGACCAGACCGCGCGCCGGGCGCAGCGGGCGTTGCAGCAAGCCTTTCCCGAGCCGCCGCAAATGGGGCCTTTGCCACCTGCCACGCCGGGACGCGGTTGGGTCGGCCCGAACGGCGCGGGTTCGCAATGGCAGACGCCTGGCGCTTTTCCTTCTTCCGGAGCCTATTGATCATGCTCGAACTCGAACTGACTTTCGAAGACGGCGCGCAACGCCTGCACGTCGGCGCGCCACCGCTTACCATCGGCCGGGGCGTGCAATGCGACGTGCGCATCGCCAACTGGCGCGTGGGCAAGGAGCATGCCCGGCTGGTGCTGCGCGGCGACAGCATCGTGCTGGAAGACCTGGGCACGTTGGCTGGCACGCTGGTCAACGGATTACGGATCGCCACTCATGCGCCCGTGCTGCCCGAAGACCGGATCGTGATCGGGCCATGCCGGATCCGCGTGCGCCATGCCTTGCCGCCGCAGCAAATGGCGGTCTCGATAGACCCTCCGCCCGAGTCGCGGGCAGCCGATGCCGTCCCCGCCGAGCCTCCCGCCCACCATGATCCCGTGCAGGATGCCATGGGGCTGTTGCCGTACCACCGGCGCCTGCATGCGGCGTTGCTGCAGGCGCTGGACTTGCGGCGGCGCGACGTCGCGGGAATGAGCGACCAGGCCCTGCGGGCGGAGGCCGAGAAACTGCTGGACGATCTGGTGGGGCAGGACACCGATCTGCCGCCGCACGTCGACCAGGCGAGACTGTGCCGCGCCGTACTGGACGAAGCCGTGGGCCTGGGACCGCTGGAATCGCTGCTGGCCGATGCGGGAATCACCGAGATCATGGTCAACCGCCACGACGAGGTCTACGTCGAGCGCGGCGGAAAACTGTCGCGGCACGATGCCGTGTTCAGCAGCGAACAGTCGGTGCGCTGGGTGATCGAACGCATCGTTGCGCCGCTGGGCCGGCGTATCGACGAAAGCTCGCCGATGGTGGACGCGCGGTTGCCGGACGGGTCGCGCGTCAACGCGGTGATTCCGCCCATCGCCATCCGCGGGCCCAGCCTCACCATCCGCAAGTTTCCGGTAAAGCGTCCGCACATGCCGGATCTCGTGCGCTACGGCTCGCTGGACATGGCCATGGCGGGCCTGCTGACCCTGTGCGTACGTCGCCGCAAGAGCATCGTCGTGTCGGGTGGCACGGGATCGGGCAAGACCACGCTGCTGAACATCCTGTCCAACGCCATTCCCGAAGGCGAGCGCATCGTCACCATCGAGGATGCCGCCGAGCTGCGCCTGCATCACGCCCATCTGGTGTCGCTGGAGGCCCGCCCGCCCAACCTGGAGGGCCGGGGGCGGGTCGACATCCGGGACCTGGTGCGCAATGCCCTGCGCATGCGGCCCGACCGTATCGTGGTGGGCGAGTGCCGCGGCGCCGAGGCCTTCGACATGCTGACCGCGATGAACACGGGGCACGAAGGCTCGCTGACCACCCTGCACGCGAACTCGCCGCGCGATGCGCTGGGCCGGCTCGAAGCCATGACGCTGATGGCCGGCCTGGACTTGCCGCTGGCCGTCGTGCGAGAGCACATCGCTTCCAGCGTCGACATCCTGGTGCAGCAGGCGCGGCTGTCCGACGGCCGGCGCATGGTGACCGCCATCGTCGAGATCACCGGCATGGAAAGCGGCCGCATCCAATTGCAGGAATTGTTCCGCTACGATCCGGCGCGCGGCTTCGTGGACACGGGATTGCGGCCGACGTTCATGGATGGGCGCCAGGACGATGAGGCGGCGATGGCCGGGGGCGTGTCGTCCGCGCAGTACATGGCCGCCCTGCAGGACAGCGCGCCATGATCTGGCTGGCCTTCGCCATGACCGGGTTGGCGGTGGGGGCGCTGGTGTGGCGCGCCCAGGCCTGGGTGGGGCCGGCGCTGCAGCGCTATCGCCAGATGTACACCCACGAGGCCGGGCTGAAGCTGGGCGAGATATTCCTGTTCATCGATCCCGCGCAGCTCTGGTTCGCCGCGGTGGTGTGCGGCCTGCTGCTGGGCCTGTTGACGTGGGGCGCGACGCAAAGCCTGCTGGCGGCGGGCATCGCCGCCGTGCTGGCCGTGCGCGTGCCGAGGAGGCTGGTCGAAGGGGTACGGCGCAATCGGCAACTGCATTTCGAGAAGCAGTTGCCGGCTGCGTTGATGTCGCTGGCGGGTGGCCTGTCCGCGGGCGCCAGCCTGGCCGTGGCGTTGAAACACATCGTGGAGCAGAGCGAGGCGCCGCTGTCGCAGGAGTTCGGCCTGATGCTGCGCGAGCAGCGGCTGGGCGTGCCGTTCGCCGAGGCGCTGACGAACCTGCAGGCACGGGTGCCGTCCGAGTCCACCGTGCTGGTCGTGGCCGCGTTGCGCGTGGCTTCGCAGACCGGCGGCAACCTGGCCGAGGCGCTGGAGCGTATCGCCGAGACGCTGCGTGCACGCCTGCAACTGCAGGGCAAAATCCGCGCGCTGACCGCGCAGGGCCGCATGCAGGCCTGGATCGTGGGCGCGTTGCCCATTCTGCTGGCCGTGGCGTTGGATCAGTTGGAGCCCGACACCATGGCCCTGTTGTGGCATACCCCGCTGGGCTGGGCCGTGGTGGCGGTGGTCGTGGTGTTGGAAGTGGCGGGCGTGCTGCTGATCCGCCGCATCGTGGACATCGATATCTGAGGAGTCGGCATGTTGATCGCATTGGCGATGGGCCTGGCGGCCCTGTGCGCGGGCTTGGCGGCCTACGCGCTGTGCGTGCCGCTGTGGCGCGGCGAACGCGCGCCGCGCACCGATCCCGTCCTGCCCTGGTGGTGGCGAAGCGCCTGGCCCTGGACGTCCTGGCTGGCGCGATCGGCCGGCCCCCTGTTGTCCTGGGGCGCGCGGTCGCGGTGGAACCGGCTGATGGGGCGGGCGGGCCTGCCTCGCCAGATTGCCGAGACCGACCTGGCCGCGCTGGCCTGGCTGGCATCGCTGGCCGCGGGGACCATTGCCGCGGCACTGGCCTTGCGCATGGCGGCGAATCCGCTCATGCCCGCCGTCGCCTCGGCCATCTTGGCGGGCCTCTGGCCGCGGCTGTGGCTGAGGCGTCTGGCCACGCGACGCCGATTGCGCATCGATCGCGACATGCCTTTCGTGCTCGACCTGATGACGCTGTGCGTCGAGGCCGGCCTGGGATTGCATGGGGCCTTGCAGCAATCCGCGCAATGTGCGCCCGGCGGACCGCTGCGCGACATGCTGGAGGGGGCGCTGGCCGACATGCGAGCGGGAATGGGCCGGACCGCGGCATTGAAGGCCATGGCGGTCCGCAGCGGCAGCACGGCCTTGCAGGCCTGGGTGGCGGCGCTGGCGCAGGCGGATTCGCTGGGGATGAGCCTGGGACCGCTGATGCGCGGACAGGCGGCTCAATGCCGCTCCGACCGCTTCCAGCGCGCGGAGCGCCTGGCGATGGAGGCGCCGGTGAAGATGCTGTTGCCCTTGATCGGCTGCATCTTCCCGTGCACCTTCATCGTGCTGGGATTCCCGATCCTGATGCAGTTGCTGCCGGCGCTGGGATAGGCCGCCATGCAGACTTGCCCGCTGCAGCGTAGCCCGCAACAAAATTTCCTGCGGCACGATTGCCAACCGCAGGATGGCGGGATTGCGCCGCCTGCATCCGGCCGGGCGCTGCCAAGAGACCGCCTGCGCCTGTTGTCCCTTACCCGGCCCATCGGCCGCCTGTTCGGCCTGTTGCCGCGCAGGCGGCCGCCCGGCCCGCGCAGCGGTGTCTGGCTGCGGCCGTGCCGGGCCGTGCATACGATGGGGATGGCCTATGCCATCGACGTCGCCTTCATCGGCCGCGATGGCAAGGTGTTGAAGGCGGTCACGCTGAAACCGTGGCGCGCCGCCTTATGCGTGCGCGCCGTCGCGGTGGTCGAGGTTCGCGCTGGCGTCCTCGATATTGAACACCGAGGCATAGGCTGGATAGAAGCTGGCGTACAGCACCGCGCACGCCGAGATGTTGACGGGCATCTGCAGGGTGCTGACCAGCGTGACCGGCAGGCCGGCGGCGATCATCAGGCCGGTGGCCAGGTCGATGAACATGAAGATCATCGCCCAGGCCACGCCGTACACCAGGAAGGCCCACTTGTTGCGCCAGCAGGCCACGCCCGAGAAGAACATGGCCTGCGTCATGCGCAGGCCATGCCAGCCCACCAGCACCGGTGCATGCCAGAACAGGGCGGCGATGGGGATATAGAGGATGACGAACAGGATCAGCGGCTGCTGCATGGCCGCCATCATGGGCGCCAGGTCTTTGCTGGCAGTGGCCAGTTCCATGCCCGCGACCACGTCGCGCGTGAAGGGCAGCACCGCCACGATCTCGGCAATCAGCACGGCCACGGCGTACATCACGCCCATCAGCGTCAGCTTCTTGAAGACGCCGGGAAGCTGCAGGGGCTTGGGCCACATGGACGGCAGCATGGTGCGGCCGGCCTCGATGTGCTTGGCGGCCGCGATGCTCATCATGGCCACGATGGGCATCAGCACCGGCAGCAGCAGCGGGCCGATGGGCAGGGTGAGCACGGCGAACAGGACGAACAGGCCCACCACCGTGGACCACGCGAACATGGCCAGGGGCTGTTTCAGGAACAGCTGCAGGCCGGTGCGGATCCATTGCCAGCCAGAGGTTGCGGGTAGCGATGCTGCTTGCATGGGGGTCTATGTACTGGAGGTCAGCGCGTTTCGCGCACCATGTTCGATTATGCGGATGGGCGGGATCAGGACAAGGCGGGCAGGGCGCCATGGTGGCGCGCCTGCAACACTCGTTCGAAATGGCGCGGATCGTGCGGCTTGAGCGTCTGCGCCGGACGCGGCAGGTAGAAGTCGTACAGGCGCGAGACCCAGAAGCGCAGCGCGGCCGCGCGCAGCATCAGCGGCCAGGCGGCGCGTTCCTCGTTGGTGAACGGGCGGTGCTCGGCGTAGGCCGACAGCCAGGCCTGGGCCAGTTCGGGCACGAACTCGCCCGTTTCGCGCACGATGCACCAGTCGTTCAGGCTGACGGCCACGTCGAACAGCCAGGTGTCGCAGCCCGCGAAATAGAAGTCGATGATGCCGCCCATGCGCGGCGATTCGAACGTGCCGGCGAACAGCACGTTGTCGCGGAACAGGTCGCAGTGCGCCGGGCCCGAGGGCAGCGACCGCCATTGCGGCGTGGCGGCGGCTTCCGTCTGGGCCAGCAGTTCGCTTTGCAGCAGGCGGGCTTGTTCGGCTTGCAGATACGGCAGCACTTTGGGCACCGTCTGCTGCCACCAGGACAGGCCGCGCAGGTTGGGCTGATACAAGCCGAAGTCGCGCGCGGCCAGGTGGGCGCGCGCCAGCGTGGCGCCGGCCTGCGCGCAGTGCAGCGGGCCGGGCGCGGGCTCGTAGCCGCCCGGCAGGCGGCTGACGATGGCGCAGGGCTTGCCGTGCAT
The DNA here is from genome assembly GCF_900078315.1 of Bordetella ansorpii. Taxonomy (GTDB): domain Bacteria; phylum Pseudomonadota; class Gammaproteobacteria; order Burkholderiales; family Burkholderiaceae_B; genus Bordetella; species Bordetella ansorpii. Next base: position 484,591 of record NZ_FKBS01000029.1, on the reverse strand, counting down.
CGTGGTCAGGCGCGTGCCGTCTTGCAGCGTCTGGGGCTCGGGCACGGGCACGCCGCGCTGCGCCAGATGGTGCATCAGCTCGATGTAGAAGGGCAGTTGTTCCTGCGTCAGCACCTCGAACAGCGTCAGCACATATTCGCCGGTGGTGGTGTGCAGGAAGAAATTGGTGTTCTCGATGCCGGCCGTGATGCCGCGCAGCGACACCAGGTCTCCCAATTGGTAGCGCGTCAGCAACGCGCGTGCATCATCGTCGGATACAGGAGTGAATACGGCCATTGGCTCAAAGCGGACGGAGTTGTCGGACGCGCGGGCCACGCCCGGAGCGGCTCGCGCGGCAATTTTAGACTACGCCGGGCACGAGCCTGGCCGCGCCGCAGCGGGTGGCATGTTCCGGGCAATCCGGCAGGCTCCGCCCATCCCTGACGGGGCTCGATTCGGCTTCGGCGGGCCGGGGTACCCGCCCGCCGGCCACCCGCCGTAAAATAGACGATTCCCTGCGTTTTCCCGAGCGATTTTCTTGGATTCCTCCGACTGGCGACTTTGCGTCGCTCCGATGATCGACGTCACCGACCGTCACTGCCGCTTTCTGCACCGGCTGCTGGCGCCGCGCGCGCGCCTGTACACCGAGATGATCACCACCGGCGCGCTGCTGCACGGCAAGGTGGGGCGTCACCTCGATTTCGACGCCGCCGAGCATCCGGTTGCCCTGCAACTGGGCGGCAGCGAGCCCGACGCGCTGGCGCAGGCCGCCCGTCTCGGCCAGCAATGGGGTTACGACGAGATCAACCTGAACTGCGGCTGCCCGTCCGAGCGCGTGCAGCGCGGTGCGTTCGGCGCCTGCCTGATGGCCGAGCCCGACCTGGTGGCCGATTGCATCAAGGCCATGCAGGACGCGGTCGACGTGCCAGTCACGGTGAAGCACCGGTTGGGCCTGGATTACGACGAATCCTACGATTTCGTCCGCGACTTCGTGGGCAAGCTGTACGACGTGGGCTGCCGGGTGTTCGTGGTGCATGCGCGCAACGCGGTGCTCAAGGGCCTGTCGCCAAAAGACAACCGCGAGATCCCGCCGCTGCGCTACGACGTCGTGCGCCGCCTGAAGCAGGATTTCCCGGATTGCGTCGTGGTGCTCAACGGCGGCCTGGCGGATGCGCAGCAGTCCCTGCAGGCCGCCCACGATTTCGACGGCGTGATGCTGGGCCGCGCGGCCTGGCACACGCCGCGCGTGCTGTCCGAGATATCGCTGCGCCTGTGGCCGTCCACGCGCCTGCCCACGGACGCCCAGGTGGTCGATGCCATGACCCGCTACGCCGCGCAGCAGGTGGCGCAGGGCCAGCCGCTGCGCGTCATTGTGCGGCCCTTGCTGGGCCTGGTGAATGGCCAGTCGGGGGCTCGCCGCTGGCGCCGCATGCTGTCGGACCAGCGTCTGTTGTCCCGCAACGATGCCGGCCTGATCTACGAGGCGTGGCGCACGCTGCAAAGCGCGGACCGCGACGAGCGTGACGATTTCGGCCCGGACGCGGACTCTCCGCTGGCCGCGGCGTAACGCCGCGGGGCGCCCACGGCGCCTCTGTTCCAGCATGCCGGTCACGCCCGGCACGGTATTCACGCCCGGCCCGCAAGGCAGGCCGGGCCGTCCTCAGGACTTGGTGGGTTCGGCTTGCGGCTCGCCTTCGGCGTCGCTGCTGTCCATGGGCCAGTCGCGGATGTAGGCCTTGAGCATGTTGTTCTCGAACTGCTGGGCCGCCACGATGGCCTGCGCCATGTCGTAGAACGAGATCACGCCCAGCAAGGTGCCGCCGTCCATGACGGGGATGTAGCGGGCGTGTTTTTCCAGCATCAGGCGCTGCACTTCGTCGGCGCTGGTGTTGGGGGTGACGCTGACCGGGGCATCGTCCATGATGCCGCGGATGGTGGCGGAATCAGCCAGCGCGCCGCCGCTCTTGTGCATGTGGCGGATGATTTCGCGGAAGGTGAGCATGCCCACCAGCATGCCGGCTTCCATGATGACCAGCGAACCGATGTCCTGTTCGCTCATGGTCTGGATGGCCACCGTGACCGGCGTGTCGGGTGTGGTGGTGAACAGCGCGTTGCCTTTGACGCGCAGAATTTCGCTGACTTTCAACATGGCTTCCTCCTCGGGGAACGCACTATCTGGCTTGTAGTCAGACTGCCTGGCCTACTTCTCGCCCGTTTCCGACGCAACTACCGCCGCCGGGCGGCGGTCGGGCGTGTCATGTGGCGTATTGTGCGCCTGTCCGGCCAGTTCTTCCAGTGACGGCGGGGCGCCGGCCAGCACGCCGGCCGCGGCCGCGACCACGCGGGGGTCTTGCCGCACACGCCGCTGGCGCCTGTCCAGCAGGAATTGTTCGAAGACAGGCTCGACCGTGGTGCGGTGCGGGTCGCAGGACAGGATCCAGTTCTGGTCGGCCATACGGGCCACCATGCCCATGTCGCTGAGGGTTTCCAGCACGTCGTTCAGTTCGTCGTGGTGCAACTGCAGGCGCTTGGCCAGGGTCGTGGGGCTGAGTCCCGGGGGCACGCTGCCCTGGGCTCGGCGCAATTCGCTCAGCACGTTCAGGGCGTCGATGAAGCCGGCGCCGGCGCAGCGGTTGATCTCCCAACGACCCAGCCGAAGCATCGGCAGGCTGGCCGCGACCGTGGCGCCGAACAGCACCGACAGCCAGGACAGCCACAGCCACAGCAGGAAGATGGGCAGGGTGGCGAAGGTGCCGTAGATGACGGTATAGGTGGGAAAGCGCGTCAGGTAGTACGCAAAACCGGCCTTCATCAGTTCCAGCAGCAGGGCCGCGCCGTAGCCGCCCACCAGCGCATCGCGCCAGTAGACCCGCCGGTTGGGCACGATGACGAACAGCGCCGAGAACGCCGCGCCCGTCAGGATCAGCGGAATGAACGAGATGGCCAGGCTGACGATGTC
>NZ_FKBS01000029.1:135757-481555 GCF_900078315.1 Bordetella ansorpii | reverse complement strand
CGCCCGCCACGACGGGGCCCAGCGTGATCACCGACCAGTACACCAGCACGCGCTGCACGAAGGGCCGCTGGCGGGCGACGTGCCAGATGTCGTTGAACGACTTGTCGATCGTCATGATCAGCAGCACCGACGTCACCACCAGGAAGGCGCCGCCGATGGCCGTCAGGCGCGAGGCCTGGCGGGCGAACTGGTTCAGGTAGTTCATGACGTTGTTGGAGACCGACGGCGGCATCAGGTTGTTCGTCAGGAAGTCTTCCAGCGCGAGGCGGAATTCCTGGAACAGGGGAAACGCCGTGAACAGCGACAGCGCCACCGCCAGCATCGGCACGATGGCCAGCACCGTGGTGAAGGTCAGGCTGGAGGCCACCTGCAGCAGCCGTTCCTCGCCGGTGCGTTCCGCCGCGAAACGCGTGGCGCGTCCAATGCGGGCCAGCCAGGTGTGGCGCCGGGAACGGGGGGAAGGGGCTTCCGTCTGGACGCCGGGGGCGGGCTCGGCCTGATGCTTCATCAGGCGATAATAGCGTATGACCGCAGCCCTGAATCCGACTTTGCGCCGTGTCGCATCCGCCTCGCTGGTGGCGTTGTTGCTGCTGTGCCTGGCCTGGGAGATCTTCCTGGCCCCGCTGCGGCCGGGCGGGTCGCTGCTGTTCCTGAAAGCCTTGCCGCTGGCGCTGCCGTTGCGCGGGGTGCTGCGGGGCAATGTCTATACCTATCAGTGGGCGGCCATGCTGTCGCTGCTGTACCTGATGGAAGGCGTGGTGCGCGCCATGTCCGACCCGCTGCCGGCCTCGGCCGCGCTGGCCGGCATCGAGATCGTCCTGTCCTCCGTCTTTTTCCTGTCCGCCATTTTCTACGTGCGGCCCGCCAAGCGCGCCGCCCGGGCAAAACGCGCATGAGCGGCGGGGCCGTCCCTCGGCGAATACGGGATTGCACCGGCATGCCGGTGCGTGTCTCGGTTCGCCGGGCGGGTCCGGTACGGTCGGGAATGCCTCTTGCGGGGGTTTCCCTCGCCGGCGGGCCCGCTTCCCTGTATGCCGCGCCCTGCGTCAGCACGAAGGCCTATCCATGAATTCAGTTTCCCGTTCCAGCACCCTGGCCGCCAGCCTGTCCGACCTGCGGACCGACAACAGCTTCGCCGCGCTGCCGCCTGCGTTCTACACCCGGCTGGCCGCGCGCCCGTTGACCGGTCCGCGCCTGTTGCACGCGAACCCCGACGCCGCCGCCCTGATCGGCCTGGATCCCGCCGCGTTGCAATCTCCCGAATTCCTGGCCGTGGCGTCCGGCGCGATGCCGCTGCCCGGCGGCGACACCCTGGCCGCCGTGTACAGCGGCCACCAGTTCGGCGTCTGGGCGGGCCAACTGGGCGATGGGCGGGCCCACCTGCTGGGCGAAGTGCGCGGCCCCCAGGGCAACTGGGAACTGCAGTTGAAGGGTGCCGGCATGACGCCGTACTCGCGCATGGGCGACGGCCGAGCCGTGCTGCGCTCGTCGGTGCGCGAATACCTGGCCAGCGAAGCCATGGCCGGCCTGGGCATTCCCACGACCCGCGCGCTGGCCCTGGTGGTATCCGACGATCCGGTGATCCGCGAGAGCGTGGAAACGGCCGCCATTGTCACCCGCATGGCGCCCAGCTTCGTGCGCTTCGGGTCGTTCGAGCACTGGGCCTCGAACCGCGAGCCCGAACTGCTGCGCACGCTGGCCGACTATGTCATCGACCGCTTCTACCCGCAGTGCCGCGATGCCGAAGGGGACAAGGGCCCGCTGGTGGCGCTGCTGGACGAAGTGACGCGCCGCACCGCACGCCTGATGGCCGACTGGCAGGCCGTGGGCTTCTGCCACGGCGTGATGAACACCGACAACATGTCCATCCTGGGCCTGACGCTGGACTACGGTCCGTATGGCTTCATGGACGCGTTCCAGCTGGGCCATATCTGCAACCACACCGACAGCCAGGGCCGCTACGCCTGGAACCGCCAGCCCTCGGTGGGGCTATGGAACCTGTACCGCCTGGCGGGCAGCCTGCACGCCATCGTCGACGACGCCGATGCCCTGCGCGCCGTACTCGAAGGCTACGAGGCCGTCTTCACCCAGGCCTTCCACGACCGGATGGCGGCCAAGGTGGGGCTGGCGCAATGGCTGCCCGAGGACGAGGAACTGCTGGACGAACTGCTGCGCCTGATGCACACGGGCCAGGCCGATTTCACGTTGACGTTCCGCCGCATGGCCGACGCGGTACGCGGCGAGTCCCAGCCGTTCCTGGATCTGTTCATCGACCGGCCGGCGGCGGGCCAGTGGCTGGCCCGTTTGCAGGCGCGCCACGCGGCCGATGGCCGGCCGGCCGGCGAGCGGGCGCTGGCCATGGATCAGGTCAATCCCCTGTATGTATTGCGCAACCATCTGGCCGAGCAGGCGATACGAGCCGCGCAGCAGGGCGATCCGTCCGAAATCGACACGTTGCTGCGCCTGCTGCGCGATCCCTACACGGCGGTTTCCGGCCATGAAGGTTATGCGGGGCTGCCGCCGGACTGGGCGCGCGGGATCGAAGTCAGTTGCTCGTCATGAACCGTGCGGCGGTGCAACATGCGTCAAAAAACCGGTTTCGCCGAGAAGTAAATGGAAAACATTTGATAAATGTGCCATTTGAACGTAACCAAATCGTAGATAATTCCGGGTGCACCCGCCGGGTGCGAGTGCTATTGGCTAAATGCAAAAGATCCGCGTCTACGGTGGCGTGGAGTTCATGAGGGGTCTTCGTGGGTTGGAGTGACCTGGTCGGACAGAGCGGCATATCAGCATTGATCGTGCTGGTAGTCTGCATCTTCTTTGTCTGCAGGGAGCTCACGTTGCGCCGCCGGTTCGCCCGCGACACCCTCACGGGCGCGCTCACGGTGGATGCCCTGCGCCGACGCATCCAGCCCAGCCTGCAGCGCACCGGCGGGCCGCCGGGCGCCATGTTCCTCATCCAGGTGGTGCATCACGCCGAGCTCAGCGCCATGCTGGACATCGCCGACAATCAGTCGCTGCAGTCCATGGTGGCCGACCGTCTGCGGCACGTCGCGCCCGACTGCCTGGTGGCGCGCTATTCCTCGTATTCCTTCCTGGTCTGGGCCTCCGACACCGACCGCTGGGCCGCGCGCGAGCTGGCGCCGCACATCATCGAACAGCTTTCCTGGCCCTACGAAATGCACGGCCAGCCGCTGCTGGTCGAGTTCCGCCTCTCGGTGGCGCTGTATCCCGACCACGGCGCCAGCATCGAGGAACTGGAGCGCAGCCTGTTGCTGGGCATGCTGCACGTGGAAGAGGACAGCGAATCGGCCTGGACCATGTTCGAGCCCGCCATGCTCGAACGCCAGCGCCATTTCCGCGGACTCGAGCACGACCTGCGGGTGGCGCTGGCCTCGTCCTCCATGGACCAGTTCGAAGTCTATTTCCAGCCGCTATGGGATAGCCCCACGGCCACCATCAAGGGTTGCGAGGCGCTGCTGCGCTGGCACCATCCCACGCAGGGCGCCATCTCGCCGGCCCTGGCCATCGAGCTGGCCGAGCGCACCGGGCTGATCGTGCCGCTGGGCGCCTGGGTGCTGGAGACCGCCTGCTCGCACGCGGCGCATTGGCCGCCCTCGTGGCAACTGCACGTCAACCTGTCGGTGCGGCAGATGTATTCGGCGGCGCTGCCGGTGCAGGTCAACCATGCGCTGGCCAACAGCCGCCTGCCGCCCAACCGGCTGGTGCTGGAAATCACCGAATCGCTGTTCATCTCGCAGTACGAACGGCACGTCGGCACCATGAACAGCCTGCGCGCGCGCGGCATCGGCGTGGCGCTGGACGACTTCGGCGTGGGTTATTCCAGCCTGACGCACCTGCGCAAGCTGCCGCTGGACTGGGTCAAGCTCGATCGCGGCTTCATCGCCGACATCGAGACCGACGCGGTCAGCCGCGACGTGGTGCTGTCGGTGCTGGTGATGTGCCGGGCGCTGGGGCTGACCGTGGTCGCCGAGGGCGTGGAAACGGCCGGCCAGCGCAAGATCCTGGACGCACTGGGCTGCCACCTGATGCAGGGTTTCCTGCTGGGCAGGCCGGCGCCGGCAGAGGATATCCGGGAGATCGCGGCGGCAATGTCATAATCGAGCCTCCCGCTTCCGCTCGATCGCATCCGCTACCGTCATGTCCGGCAATACCTTAGGCACTCTGTTCCGCGTCACCAATTTCGGCGAATCGCACGGCCCGGCCATCGGCTGCGTGGTCGATGGTTGCCCGCCCGGACTGCCGCTGGCGGCGGCCGACATCCAGGCCGAACTCGACCGCCGCCGTCCCGGCACTTCGCGCCACGTCACCCAGCGCCAGGAAGCCGACCAGGTCGAGATCCTGTCCGGCGTGTACGAAGGCGTCACCACCGGCACGCCCATCGGCCTGCTGATCCGCAACACCGACGCGCGCAGCAAGGACTATTCGAACATCGCGGACACCTTCCGCCCCGGCCACGCCGACTACACCTACTGGAACAAGTTCGGCGTGCGCGACCCGCGCGGCGGCGGCCGTTCGTCGGCGCGCCTGACCGCGCCCACCGTGGCCGCCGGCGCCATCGCCAAGAAGTGGCTGGCCTCGCAGTTCGGCGTGAAGGTGCGCGGCTACATGAGCCAGCTGGGTCCCATCGAGATTCCGTTCGAATCCTGGGACGAAGTGCCCAACAATCCGTTCTACGCGCCCAATGCCGGGGTGGTGGCGCAACTCGAGGCCTACATGGACGAACTGCGCCGCGATGGCGACTCCATCGGCGCGCGCATCGAGGTCGTGGCCGAAGGCCTGCCGGCGGGGTGGGGTACGCCCATCTACGACCGCCTGGACGCCGACATCGCCCACGCCATGATGGGCCTGAACGCCGTCAAGGGCGTGTCGATCGGCGCGGGCTTCGGCAGCATCGTGCAGCGCGGCTCCGAGCACGGCGACGAGATCACGCCCCAGGGCTTTCTCACCAATCACGCCGGCGGCGTGCTGGGCGGCATCTCCACGGGCCAGCCCATCACCGTGTCGCTGGCCATCAAGCCCACGTCCAGCATCCGGGTCGAACGCCAGTCGGTCAACCGCGCGGGCGAGCCCACCGTGGTCCAGACGCTGGGCCGCCACGATCCGTGCGTGGGCATCCGCGCCACCCCGATCGCCGAGGCCTTGCTGGCGCTGATCCTGATCGACCACGCGTTGCTGCATCGCGGCCAGTGCGGCTGAGCGCCCGGCGCGTCCGCGCCCGGTGGGCACGCCGCTGGTAGTCCCCCCTCGTACGTTGTTGTCCTCCTTGCCGGAGATCCGCATGGTTTCGATGATGATGATCCGTTCGCCCTGGGCGCGCCGCGCCGCGCAGGCCGCCGCCGCGGCCACGCTGGCCGTCCTGGCGGGTTGCGCCAGCGTCAACACCACGCAATCCGGCGCGGTGGGCGTGGAGCGTACCCAGTACATGTCCAGCCTGGTGCCCGAGCAGCAGCTCAACCAGGAGGCGTCGCAGCAGTACAGCGAGATCGTGCAGCAGGCGCGCACCAAGGGGTTGCTGGACCGCGACGCCGCGCAACTGAACCGCGTGCGCGGCATTTCCCAACGCCTGATCGCGCAGGTCGGCACCTTCCGTCCCGATGCGGCCAAGTGGGCCTGGGAGGTTCACGTACTGTCCACCGACGACATCAACGCGTGGTGCATGCCCGGCGGCAAGATCGCCGTCTACACGGGACTGCTGGACAAGATCAAGCCGACGGATGCCGAACTGGCCGCCGTGCTGGGCCATGAGATCGCGCATGCGCTGCGCGAACATGCGCGCGAGCGGGTGTCGCAGCAGATGGCCACCAACATCGGCCTGCAGGTGCTGTCGATCGCCACGGGCTCGTCCACCGCCTCCGACCTGGGTGGGCAACTGACCAACGTGATGTTCACGCTGCCCAACAGCCGCACGCACGAGACCGAGGCCGACCGCATGGGGGTCGAACTGGCCGCCCGCGCCGGGTACGATCCGCGCGCCGCCGTCACGTTGTGGCAGAAGATGGGGGCGGCCTCGGGCGGCCAGTCGCAGCCGGAGTTCCTGTCGACGCACCCGTCGGCCTCGACCCGCATCACCGAATTGCAGGCGACCGCCCAGCAGGTCATGCCGCTGTACGAGCAGGCCGGCAAGGCCGCCCGCTGACGTTGGCCGTCCGGCGGCATCGCCGGCCGCTGCCTTTCCGCCGCCCGGCCTCGTCCCGGGTTCCGTTTCCGCAGCCTGCGCTGCCCATTGATGGTTTGACTATGAAGATCGTATTCCTGGACCGAGCCACGCTGTCGCCCGAGGTCAAGTTGCGGGCGCCCGCCTTCGCGCATGAACTGGTGTCCCACGAGCGAACCGAGGCCGCGGAGGTCGCGGGCCGGATCGCCGATGCCGACATCGTCATCACCAACAAGGCCAGGATCAGCGCCGAATCGCTGGCGCAGGCCACGCGCCTGAAGCTGGTGGCGGTGGCCGCCACGGGCACCGACAACGTCGATCTGGCGGCCTGCGCGCAACGGCAAGTGGCCGTCAGCAACATCCGCAACTACGCCGTGAACACCGTGCCCGAGCACACGTTCGCGCTGATCTTCGCCTTGCGCCGCAGCATCCGCGCCTATGCCGATTCGGTGGCCGCGGGCCGCTGGCAGGCGTCGGGCCAGTTCTGCTATTTCGATTTCCCGATCCGCGACCTGGCGGGTTCGACGCTCGGCATCATCGGCGACGGCGTGCTGGGCAATTCGGTGGCGGCGATCGGGCGTGCGCTGGGGATGAAAGTGCTGTTTTCGGCCCACAAGGGCTCGTCCGGCATGGGCAGCCTGTACACGCCGTTCGAGCGGGTGCTGGCCGAGTCCGACATCATCACCCTGCATTGCCCGCTGCGGCCGACGACGCGCAACATGATCGGCGCGCCCGAGTTCGCGCAGATGGCGCGCAAGCCGTTGCTGATCAACACCGCGCGCGGCGGCCTCGTGGACGAGCAGGCGCTGGTCGATGCCTTGCGTGCCGGACAGATCGCCGGCGCGGGATTCGACGTGTGCACAGCCGAGCCGCCGGCGCCGGATCATCCCTTCATGGCGCTGGCCGACCATCCCCATTTCCTGCTGACCCCGCACGTGGCCTGGGCCTCACTGGAGGCCATGCAGGGCCTGGCGGATCAGTTGGTGGACAACATCGAGGGGTTCGTGGCGGGACAGCCGCGCAACCTGGTGACGCCGGCCCGTTAGGATCAGGATCGTGCGTATTGTGGGCACCAAGGGCGGATGGCGATCCGTCGTTTCCTCAATGCAGGTACCCACAATACTAGTATCGGTGGTTGAGTTGTACTAGGTTCAGGCCCTGGGCATAATTCGGCGATGCCGCAGTGGTCCGCGGCGGCGGGTGTCCCGAACACCGTTGCGCGGACCCAAGCCGGAATGTCCACTTGCAGAGCGCTTCCATGGCCCAATCCCTCTACGACAAACTCTGGGACGCCCACGTCGTCCACCAAGAGTCCGACGGTACCTGTCTGCTCTATATCGATCGCCACCTCCTGCACGAGGTGACCAGCCCGCAGGCGTTCGAAGGCCTGACGATGGCCGAGCGCAAGCCGTGGCGCATCAGCGCCAACCTGGCGGTGGCCGACCATAACGTCCCCACCCTGAACCGCGCCGGCGGCATCGACGACCCGATCTCCAAGCTGCAGGTCGATACGCTGGATGCCAATTGCGACAAGTTCGGCATCACCGAATTCCGCATGAATGACCTGCGCCAGGGCATCGTGCACGTCATCGGACCGGAGCAGGGCGCCACGCTGCCCGGCATGACCGTGGTCTGCGGCGACTCGCACACCAGCACTCATGGCGCCATGGGCGCGCTGGCGTTCGGCATCGGCACGTCCGAGGTCGAGCACGTGCTGGCCACGCAGACGCTGCTGATGAAGAAAGCCAAAAGCATGCTCATCAAGGTCGACGGCGAGCTGCCGTTCGGCTGTACGGCCAAGGACGTCGTGCTGCACGTCATCGGCATCATCGGCACGGCCGGCGGCACCGGCCACGCCATCGAGTTCGCGGGCAGCACCATCCGTTCGCTGTCGGTCGAAGGCCGCATGACGGTGTGCAACATGGCCATCGAGGCCGGCGCGCGCTCGGGCATGGTGGCGGTCGACGACAAGACCATCGAGTATTTCCGCGGCCGTCCCTTCTCGCCCACGGGCGTGCTGTGGGACCAGGCCGTGGCCTACTGGCGCACGCTGCACAGCGATGACGGCGCCAAGTTCGACCGCGTGGTCGAGGTCGACGCCCGCACCATCAAGCCGCAGGTCACCTGGGGCACCTCGCCCGAGATGGTGCTGCCGGTGGATGCCCGCGTGCCGGACCCCGACCGAGAGAAGGACGACGTGCGCCGCAACGGCATGGAGCGCGCGCTGCAATACATGGGCCTCAAGCCCAACACCCCGCTGACCGACATCCGCGTCGACCGCGTGTTCATCGGTTCGTGCACCAACTCGCGCATCGAAGACCTGCGCGCGGCCGCCGCCGTGGCGCGCGGCAAGCGCGTGGCTTCCAACGTGAAGCAGGCGATGGTCGTGCCGGGTTCGGGCCTGGTCAAGCAGCAGGCCGAGCGCGAAGGCCTGGACAAGATCTTCATCGAGGCCGGCTTCGAATGGCGTGAGCCCGGCTGTTCGATGTGCCTGGCCATGAACGCCGACCGCCTCGAACCCGAAGAACGCTGCGCCTCGACCTCGAACCGCAATTTCGAGGGCCGTCAGGGCCAGGGTGGCCGGACCCACCTGGTCAGTCCCGCCATGGCCGCCGCCGCCGCCGTGGCCGGCCATTTCGTCGACGTCCGTTCGTTCCGCTAAGGATTCCAGTCATGCAAGCATTCACCCAACATGAAGGCCTGGTGGCGCCGCTCGATCGCGAGAACGTCGATACCGACCTCATCATCCCCAAGCAGTTCCTCAAGTCCATCAAGCGCACCGGCTTCGGCCCGAACCTGTTCGACGAGCTGCGCTACCTGGATCACGGCGAACCCGGCATGGACAACAGCAAGCGTCCGCTCAACCCGGATTTCGTGCTGAACCAGCCGCGCTACCAGCACGCCTCGGTGCTGCTGGCGCGCAAGAACTTCGGCTGCGGCTCCAGCCGCGAGCACGCCCCGTGGGCGCTGACGCAATACGGCTTTCGCGCCATCATCGCGCCGTCCTATGCCGACATCTTCTTCAACAACAGCTTCAAGAATGGTCTGTTGCCCATCGTGCTGTCCGAGTTCGAAGTGGCTCGCCTGTTCGACGAAGTGAAGGCTTTCCCCGGCTACAAACTGCGCATCGACCTCGACCGCCAGGTCGTCATCGCCGCCGATGGACGTGAAATGGCCTTCGACATCGAGCCTTTCCGTAAATACCTGCTGCTGAACGGCCTGGACGACATCGGCCTGACCTTGCGCCACGCCGACAAGATCCGTGCCTTCGAGGCCGAGCGCCTGGCGCGCCACCCCTGGCTGGAAGGCAGGCCGGTGGTTTAGGGCCTGTTCCCGGCGTTGAAGCACTCAATCAATCATTCCAAGGTGGGCACCTCCTGCCTTCCATGCAAAACGAACAGGATTCATTCATGACGCATCAAATCGCAGTGCTGCCCGGCGACGGTATCGGGCCGGAAATCGTCGAACAGGCCGTGCGCGTGCTGGGCGCGCTGGGCCTGCCGCTGGAAATGAAGCAGGCCGCCGTGGGCGGCGCTGCCTTCGACCAGTTCGAGCACCCGCTGCCGCCGGCCACGCTGGACCTGGCCAAGCAGTCGCGCGCCGTGCTGTTCGGCGCCGTGGGCGACTGGAAGTACGACAGCCTGCCGCGCGAGTTCCGCCCCGAGCAGGCCATCCTGGGCCTGCGCAAGGCGCTGGGCCTGTTCGCCAACCTGCGTCCGGCCATCCTGTATCCCGAGCTGGCCAGCGCCTCGTCGCTGAAGCCCGAGATCGTGTCGGGCCTGGACCTGCTGATCATCCGCGAACTGACCGGCGACATCTACTTCGGCACCCCGCGCGGCGTGCGCACGGCCGAGGACGGCGCCTTTGCCGGCGAGCGCGAAGGCTACGACACGATGCGCTATGCCGACACCGAAGTGCGCCGCATCGCGCGCATCGGCTTCGAGGCGGCCCGCAAGCGCGGCAAGAAGCTGTGCAGCGTGGACAAGGCCAACGTGCTGGAAACCTCGCAGTTCTGGCGCGACATCGTCATCGAGGTCAGCCGTGAATACCCCGATGTCGAGCTGTCGCACATGTACGTGGACAACGCCGCCATGCAGCTGGTGCGCGCGCCGCGCAACTTCGACGTCATCGTCACCGGCAACCTGTTCGGCGACATCCTGTCCGACGAGGCCGCCATGCTGACGGGCTCGATCGGCATGCTGCCGTCGGCCTCGCTGAACGCCAACGGCCAGGGCCTGTACGAGCCCAGCCACGGTTCGGCGCCGGACATCGCGGGCAAGGGCGTCGCCAACCCGCTGGCCACCATCCTGTCGGCCGCCATGCTGCTGCGCTACTCGCTGGACCAGGCCGGCCAGGCCGACCGCATCGAGGCCGCCGTGCGCAAGGTGCTGGCTTCGGGCCTGCGCACCGCCGACATCCACGAGAGCGGCACCACCAAAGTGTCCACCGCCGAGATGGGCGACGCGGTGCTGAAGGCGCTGTAATCCGGCCCGCTTCGGCAGCGCGCCGCGCATTCTGATAAATTGGAAGGATTCCTTTCTTTTTTCACGTAGTTATCACTTTCAAGAGCTCTTCAAGATGACGCAAGCAGTAGGCCTCGTCGGGTGGCGCGGCATGGTCGGTTCGGTGCTCATGCAGCGCATGCGCGACGAAAACGACTTCGCCCTGATCGAACCCGTGTTCTTCTCCACCAGCAACGCCGGCGGCGCCGCCCCTTCGTGGGCGGACGGCGCGGGCCCGTTGCAAGACGCCTACGACATCGAAGCGCTCAAGAAACTGCCGATCATCGTCACCGCCCAGGGCGGTGACTACACCACCGAGGTGTACGGCCGCCTGCGCAACGAAGGCTGGACCGGCATCTGGATCGACGCCGCCAGCACGCTGCGCATGGCCGATGACGCCATCATCGTGCTCGACCCGGTCAACCGTCCGGTCATCGACGCCGCCCTCAAGCGCGGCGTGCGCAACTTCGTCGGCGGCAACTGCACCGTCAGCTGCATGCTGATGGGCCTGGCCGGCCTGTTCAACAACGACCTGGTCGAATGGATGACCTCCATGACGTACCAGGCGGCCTCGGGCGGCGGCGCGCAACACATGCGCGAACTGCTCACCCAGTTCGGCACCCTCAACCAGGCCGTGCGCCCGCTGCTGGACGATCCGGCATCGGCCATCCTGGACATCGACCGTGGCGTGCTGGCGGCCCAGCAGGATCCGGGCCTGGCCCGCGAGCACTTCGGCGTGCCGCTGGGCGGCAGCCTCATCCCCTGGATCGACAAGGATCTGGGCAACGGCATGTCCAAGGAAGAGTGGAAGGGCGAGGCCGAGACCAACAAGATCCTGGGCCGCGGCGCGGCCTTCGGCACCCGGCCCACCCCGATCGACGGCCTGTGCGTGCGCATCGGCGCCATGCGCTGCCACAGCCAGGCGCTGACCATCAAGCTCAAGCGCGACGTGCCGCTGGACGAGATCCAGGACCTCATCGCCCAGGGTACGCAATGGGCCAAGGTCATCCCCAACACCAAGGAAGACACGGTCAAGGGTCTGACCCCCGTGGCCGTCACCGGCACGCTGGACATCCCGGTGGGTCGCCTGCGCAAGCTGTCGATGGGCCCGGACTACCTGGGCGCCTTCACCGTCGGCGACCAACTGCTGTGGGGCGCCGCCGAACCGCTGCGCCGCATGCTGCGCATCGCTCTGGCCGAGGCCTGATTCGCCCTTGCGCGGCGCCGGGCGCCGCGCTGATCGGGTACGGCGAGAGCACCTGCGGGTGCTCTCGTCACATCCAGGGTGTATTTTCCGGCATGACAGGCGGATTGCAGGTTTGAACGCCTTGCATGATGCCTTTACACTTTCGGGCTGCGTTCTTCGAGATCGCAGCCCTGCGCCATATCGATCGATCACGAAAAGCAGAATAGGGAATCCCGGCTCATGACTTCGCATCCGCGTAGCCTGCATCATGTCCCCCGTAACAAGGCCCTGGGCCTGGCGTTGGCGCTGGCCATCGGCACATCCGTCTGCGTGGATGCGCAGGCGGCGCGTGCAGGACATGCGCGGGTCGCGTCCTTGCCCGGCGAGCCCATGCGCATCGAGATTCCGCTGCTGGACCTGACGGCGGACGAGGTCGCCTCGCTGCAGGTGCAACTGGCCGACGCCGCGTCGTGGCAGCGCGCCGGCCTGCAGCCGCCTGCCCCATTGGCCGACACCCGGGTCAATCTCGAGGGCAGCGGCGCGGCCCGCCGCGTGGTCAGCATCACCGCCACGCAGCCGATCACCACGCAAACCGTCGACATGCTGCTGGACCTGCGCTCCAGCGCCGGCCAGCGCCAGATGCAGGTTACGCTGATGGTGCCGGCACGCGACGCCGAGGCCGGCTTGCGCCGCGCGGCGGTTCCGGCACCCGCGGCGGCGCCCCGGCCCGCATCCGGCGGTGCGCAGGCCGCGCAACGCGTCGACGACGTCACCGTGCGTCCGGGGCAGACCCTTTCGGGCATTGCCGTGCGCCACGCGGTCGCCGATGCGTCCGTCTACCAGATGCTGGTGGCGCTGTGGCAGGCCAATCCGCAGGCCTTCATCCAGAACAACATGAACCTGGTGCGCGCCGGCGAAACGCTGACGATTCCCGACGCCGCGACCGTGCGCGCCATCGATCCCGACGAGGCCCGCCGCATTTTCGCCGAGCAGGCCGCCGCTTACGAGCGCTATCGCGGCCGCCTCGGCGCTGCCGCGGGGGCGGGCGCCGCCGTGCCGCGCGCCGATGGTTCGTCCGGCCAGGTGGATAGCGCCAGCAGCGGCTCGCCCGTGGCGCAGCCGCCGGCGCAGGACCGCCTGCGCTTGTCCAACGGAGCGGCGGGGGCGGCGGGCAATACGGCGGCTGGCGCCGGTGGTTCGTCGGATGCGGCGGGCGATGCCCGCGCTTCCGACCAGCGTGCCATGAACGAAGCGCGCCAGCGCGTCGATGCGCTGCAGTCCAACGTGGATGCATTGAATCGTGCCGCGGCTGGCCAGGGTGCAGGGGCCGGTGGCGCGGCCACGGCCGCTTCGGGCAATCCAGGCGGCGCGGCAGGGCAAGGCAACGCTGCCCAGCCCTCGGCCAACGGTGCGGCAGCGGCAGGCCCGGCCGGTGCGGCTGCGGCAGCAGGTACTGCGGGTGGCGCGGCCGGGGCCAATGGGAATAATGCCGCGGCTGGCGGTGCGGCCGGCGCGAACGGCACGGCGGCCGCTGGTGCTGGCGTGGGTGGCGCAGGCAACGATGCCGCCACTGCTGGCGCCTCCGCCGGCGCGCCAGGCAGCGGCATGGCGGGTAGCGCCAATGGCGCCTCGAACAATACGCCTGCCCAGGCGGGTGCAGGTGGCGCCGCGGCAGGCACGCCGTCCGCCGCCGCCGGATCGGCTGGCAACGCGCCATCCGCGCAGCAAGGCGCCGCCTCTACTCAGGGCAAGGTCGGCATGCCGTCATGGCTGGTCGATAATCTGCTGGCCGTCATCACGGCCGTGCTGGCGGTACTGATCTTCATCGTGGCCTGGATGCTGCGCCGGGCGGGCACGCGCCGCAACGAAGACGTGGAAGCGGTCGACTACAGCGATCCTCCGCCTTTCGACAGCCGCGCCTTCAATCGCAAGCTCGACGCGATCGATCTCGACCTCAATCATCCGCCCACGGACGAGGCCAAGCCGGTCCAGCGCGACGCCTCGCCGGCGGCGGCGCCTGCCGTCGCGCCGGCGGCCGCGCCTTCGCCGTCCGCGGCGCCTTCTCCCTTTGCCGCGCCCTTGAGTCCTTCCCCTGCCGGCGACGCCCCGCCGACACAGGGCAGTGCCTCCGCGACCCCAGCCCAGGCTCCGGGGACGTCGCCATCGCAATCGCCGTCCTCGTCGCCGTTTGCTTCACCTTCGTACAACAACCGGACCTGACATGCCGCGCATCGCCCTGGGCCTGGCCTACGATGGGTCGGCCTGGCAGGGCTGGCAGACCCAACCGCACGGCCAGACCGTGCAGGACACGCTCGAAACCGCGCTGGGCGCCTTCAGCGGCACCCATCGCCCCATTTCCACGATCTGTGCCGGGCGCACCGACACCGGCGTCCACGGCGCCGCGCAGGTCGTGCACCTGGACACGGATCTGGCGCGCCGCGACGAGTCCTGGGTGCGGGGCGTCAATGCCTTCCTGCCGCCCAGCATCGCCGTGCAGTGGGCGCAGTCGATGCCCGAGACCTTCCACGCGCGTTTCTCGGCGCGCTCGCGCACCTACGTCTATCTGCTGTGGCGGGGCCGCGTGCGTCCGCCGCTGTGGGCCGGCCGCGCCGGTTGGTGCTTCCAGCCGCTGGACCTGGACGCCATGCGCCAGGCTGCGCAGGCGCTGATCGGCGAACATGATTTCTCCAGCTTCCGGTCCTCGCAGTGCCAGGCCAGGCACCCCGTGCGCACCATGCATCGCCTGGATATCGAAGACCGTGGCCCGTTCATCGTCTTCACGCTGCGTGCCAACGCTTTCCTGCATCACATGGTGCGCAACCTGATCGGCGCGCTGCTGCAGGTAGGCCAGGGCCGCGAAAGCGTGGCCTGGATGGGCCAGTTGCTGCAGGCGCGCGACCGCAGGCTGGGCGCGCCCACCTTCATGCCCGATGGCCTGTATCTGGCCGATATCGAGTATCCCGACGAATTCGGCCTGCCGCCGTTCGATCCCTCGGCCACGCAACTGGCGCCCTTCATCGGCTGAACGTCCGGCGCCGTTCGCTATGATGGCCGGGTAGCATTACGCTACGCATCCTCAATTGATGAGCCGCTTCCAACTGCTCAGGGCTATCCCGATTTCTCATGCGCACCCGAATCAAGATCTGCGGCCTCACCCGCGAGGCGGACCTCGACGCCATTGTCCAGGCCGGCGCCGACGCCATCGGCTTTGTCTTCTATCCCGGCAGCAAGCGCTATGTCTCGCCCGCGCGCGCCGCTGAACTGCGCCGCCGCGTGCCGGCCTTTGTCGACGTGGTCGCCCTGACGGTCAACGCCAGCCAGGATGAGATGCGCGCCATCGTGGGCGAGGTCGGTCCGGACCTGCTGCAGTTTCATGGCGACGAAGCGCCCGAAGAATGCCGCCGCCCTGGCCGCCGCTATCTGCGCGCATTCCGCGTGGGCGCGCCCGGCCTGGATACCTCGGACGCGTTGGCCGCGTATTGCGCACAATACGGCGACGCCGCTGGCTGGCTGTTCGACAGCTATAGCGCGGGCTACGGTGGCAGTGGCCTGGGCTTCGATCGTGCCTTGCTGGCAGGCGTGCAGGCCTCGCCCGACAGCCGCGCCTTGGTGCTGGCTGGCGGCTTGACGCCCGAGAACGTGGCCGACGCCGTGCGAGCGGTGCGGCCATGGGCGGTGGACGTCAGCAGTGGCGTAGAAGAGGGGCCAGGACTGAAGTCGATCGAGCGCGTAAAAAAATTCATCGATTCCGTGAATTTTTCCGCCAACTGACTTGCACAGTCCAAAAGGCTTCGCTATAATCTTTTTCTTCGCTGCTGACACGCAAAAACGAGTGGCAGCGACTGAAGGCGGTTAGCTCAGATGGTTAGAGCGCCACGTTGACATCGTGGAGGTCGTTGGTTCGATTCCAATACCGCCTACCAAGAATTACAGCAAGAAGAAATACAGCAAGTGCTGGCAAAAAAGCCGCTAGGTCCATGACTTGGCGGCTTTTTGTTTTCCGGCGAAGAAACCCGATGGCCCGGCATCCGCAAGAACGGATGGGCGGAGTCGGGCACTGCTCGACACAATGGCCTTTACCGCTGCTCGGCGTGCGCCATTTCCGCCCCGAGTCTGGCTTCGGCCAAATATTCATGGCCGGCCCACGTCAGGCGTATGCCATGGTTTTCCCTTGCCAGCAGTCCCGCGTCGAGCAGGATCCGGATGTGGTGGCCGAACAGCGGACCCATCGCGGAATTCCCTTTTGCGGCAGCATCGATCAGCGTCTCGAGATCATGCACCTCGACCTCATCGGTTTCTAGGGCAGTGAGGATCGTCATGATGACTTCGAAGTTGCGCTTCATATTCTCTCCTGGTGGCCACGGGTGACGGCTGCGATATTGCCCGCACAAACGGCAGTGGAATCCATCCCGTGCGGACTTTGCCTTCGTGATCCCTTTGGTTCCTGTCGATGCAGGCTGTGGTGGATATCCGCATTCTGGAATGCACGCCAGCGGATTCGTCCGGCATCGCCGCGTGCCATCGCTGGCCGGCGCTGCGCGGACGTGTTGCCGGCTTACTTGCACTGCTGAAGCGCGATCTCGCAGATCGAATGCAGGCGTGTGCGGATGTGCGCTTTCAGGTCTTCGGGGACGTGCTCATCGTTCAGCAAGTTGGCCAGCATCGTGTGCATGCTGCGGCTGGCTGCTTCGATGGTGGGCTTGTCCTTCGCCGCCAGGAACAACAGCAATCCCAATGCCGTGGCATCGGCGATCGAGTTGGCGGCGTAGGTGGTGATATCGACACCCGTATTCGACATGATGGGGGTTTCCGGCAAGTGTGGTTGTCTGGATGGGACGTCAGCGGCCCGAGGACTGTTCCAGAACAGGCAGAGGCCACGTCTGGATTTTCGGGCGGCAACGGTAGCATGGTTTCGCCTGCGGCCTTCAAGCGCTGGTCCGGGGCCGGGTAGGCGGTATTGGAATCGAACCAACGACCCGGGTGTGTCGTGCTGGCTAGGCGGCTGGGCCATGCAAGGCCGCCAGCAACTGCAGATCCAGTTTCAGCAGGCCATCCTCCATGAGTTTTACCTCATCCGCAATGACCGGCATCGTCACGCAACCCAGCATGGCCGCGCGCGCTGCATCCAACTGGCCGAGCAGGCCGTCGCCCGCCCGGCACAGCATGCAGGCCGCGCCCTTGATGTGGTGGACCCGCTCGGCCGCGGCAACGGCGTCGCCGCGTTCCAGCGCCGCGCGCATCCGCACCAGATCCGAGTGCAGGTGCTCGCGCGCCAGGATCAGCAGACGATTCAGCTGGGCGGCATCGGGGCAGATGCCGCGCAGGCGAGGCAGGTCGAGCATCGCCAGGCCGGGCTGGTCGTGGCTGGGCGAATCCGCCTGGCCGCCAGGGGGCGGGGGCATAGGCATGGCCGCTATTCCTCCCCCGCGTCCCGCCGGAACTTCTCTTTCAGGTAAAGCGCCAGCGCCAGGTCATCGGCCAGGCCCAGCTTGCGCATGGCGCGGCGCTTGTGGGTGCTGACGGTCTTCTTGCTGCGCACCAGGCGCGTGGCGACCTGCGTGACGGAAAAGCCCAGCGCGATATGCCGCAGGATCTCGGTTTCGGCGGCGGTCAGCCGGGCATCGGGATGCCGGGGTTCGGCGCGGTGCACGCGGCCAAACGTGCTGACGTAGAAATTGCGCGGGTCGCCGACGGTGGCGCGGATCATGTCGGGGATGGTGTGCGGCGGCTCGGTCTTGGACAGGTAGCCGTTGGCGCCCGCGCGATAGGCCGCGTATTCGGTGTCCTGCGCGCGGCCCGCCGACAGGGTGATGAGGGCCATGCCGGGATACTGCCGGCGCAATCGCTTGATGAAATCCATGCCGTCCCAGGGGTCGTCGGGCAGGTAGTAGTCGACCACGGCGACGTCACAGGGCACGTGCTGCAGATTGGCGACCAGGCTTTCCGCCGAGGTCTCGGCGTGCACGACGTCGAGGTCGGCGTTGCCGCGCAGGAACGAGGCGATGCCCATGGTGGTGACGGGATGGTCGTCCAGGATGGCCACGCGCAGGCGGTGGCTGGGGCGGGACAGCAGCATGTAGCGCCGTCCGGCGGCCAGGCGGCTATCGGTTTCGCAAAGGAGGAGGGATGGGGTCGGGATGGGTGCGTGATGAGGTTGGGTCATGGGTGGGGTGCTGCGAACGACGGAACATCGAGAACATGCGACTTGCTTTGACGAGACGTGCTTTACGAGATGGGTAACAATATGTTGCGTTTTTGCAGTCGTAAGGCTGAAGCACCCCTGAAAATCAGACAAAGTGACGCCCGTGGGGTGACAAAAAGGCAATCGGTCCCCGACTTCTCATGAAGTGCTACAATTGGCGCAATCTGCGACCGACATGTTCCGCTTTCATGTACGCAATGTCGGTACATTGGTCGCCTCCCCGAAGCCATTCCTCATTACCATGCTGCCTTTGAAGCCCGCCCGAACTACGACCGGATACTTCCGCACCATGTCGCGTAAGTAAGTCCGAAGTCGGGTCCCGCGTGTCGCACCAGACAGCAGCCCAGCAAGGCAATCAGATCGAACGCGGCTAAGGCCGCGTTCTTCGTTTTTCATTCCAGGAAGTGCTCCGATGGTTCAAATCACATTGCCCGATGGTTCGCAGCGCCAGTATCCCGGTCCGGTCACGGTCGCCGAGGTTGCGCAGTCCATCGGAACCGGGCTGGCCAAGGCCGCGCTGGGCGGCAAGATCGCGCAAGAGGGCGCCGAGCCGCGTCTGGTCGACACCAGTTTCCGCATCGACCACGACACGAGCCTGTCCATCGTCACCGCCAAGGATGCCGACGGCCTGGACATGATCCGCCACTCCACGGCCCACCTGCTGGCGTACGCCGTGAAAGAGCTGTTCCCTGATGCCCAGGTCACCATCGGCCCGGTCATCGACAACGGCTTCTACTACGACTTCTCGTACAAGCGTCCCTTCACGCCCGAAGACCTCGAAGCCATCGAGAAGAAGATGGCCGAGCTGGCCAAAAAAGACGAGGTGGTCACGCGCGAGGAGTGGACACGCGACGACGCCGTCAAGTTCTTCGAGGGCATCGGCGAGCGCTACAAGGCCGAGATCATTGCGTCGATCCCGTCCAACGAAACCCTCAGCCTGTATCGCGAAGGCCAGTTCATCGACCTGTGCCGCGGCCCCCACGTGCCGTCCACGGGCAAGCTCAAGGTCTTCAAGCTGATGAAGGTGGCCGGCGCCTACTGGCGCGGCGACAGCAACAACGAGATGCTGCAACGCATCTACGGCACGGCCTGGGGTTCGAAGGAAGACCAGGAAGCCTATCTGCACATGCTGGCCGAGGCCGAGCGCCGCGACCACCGCAAGATCGGCCGCGATCTCGACCTGTTCCACTTCCAGGACGAAGCGCCGGGCCTGCTGTTCTGGCACCCCAAGGGCTGGACCCTGTGGCAGCAGGTCGAGCAGTACATGCGCGCCGTCTACCGCGACAACGGCTACCAGGAAGTGAAGGCGCCGCAGATCCTCGACCTGTCGCTGTGGAAGAAAACGGGCCACTGGGACAACTACCGCGAGAACATGTTCACGACCGAGTCGGAGAACCGCGTCTACGGCCTGAAGCCCATGAACTGCCCGGGCCACGTGCAGATCTTCAACTCGGGCCTGCACTCGTACCGCGAGCTGCCGCTGCGCTACGGCGAGTTCGGCCAGTGCCACCGCAACGAGCCCTCGGGGTCGCTGCACGGCATGATGCGCGTGCGCGGCTTCACGCAGGACGACGGCCACATCTTCTGTACCGAAGACCAGATGCAGGAAGAATGCGCCAACTTCACGGCGCTGCTGCAGAAGGTGTACCGCGACTTCGGTTTCGACGAAGTGCTGTACAAGGTGGCCACGCGCCCCGAGAAGCGCATCGGCAGCGACGAAACCTGGGACAAGGCCGAGCAGGCCCTGATGGACAGCCTGCGCCGCACCGGTTGCGAATTCGAGATCTCGCCCGGAGAGGGCGCGTTCTACGGCCCCAAGATCGAATACACGCTGAAGGACGCCATCGGCCGCCACTGGCAGTGCGGCACGATCCAGGTCGATTTCTCCATGCCCGTGCGCCTGGGCGCCGAGTACGTGGACCAGAACGACCAGCGCCGTCCGCCGGTGATGCTGCACCGCGCCATCCTGGGTTCGCTGGAGCGTTTCATCGGCATGCTCATCGAGAACCACGCCGGCGCGATGCCGCCCTGGCTGGCTCCGGAGCAGGCCATTGTGTGCTGCATTTCCGAGCCTTCGGCCGATTATGCGGCACAAATAACACAAACCCTGAAAAAACAAGGCTTTAGGGTGCAGGCCGATTTGCGTGGTGAAAAAATCACTCGTAAAATCCGGGAGCATAGCCTGCAGAAGGTTCCGTATATCCTCGTCGTAGGCGACAAGGAAATGCAGAATGGGACTGTTGCGGTTCGTGGTCTGGGTAACCTCGACCTCGGCGTCATGCCGCTCGATGACTTCATCGCGCGTCTGTCCGAGGATGTCGCCACCCGCCGCGCCGTGCAGCAACCCGCAAGCAGCGCCGTCTAATCTTTAGGAGTCGTCAACATCGCCACTGAAAAAAGCATACGCATCAACGGTGAAATCCGCGTGCCCGAGGTGCGTCTGATAGGTCTGGAAGGAGAGCAGTTGGGCATCGTCAAGATCGCCGATGCATTCCGTCTCTCCGAGCAAAGCGACGTGGATCTGGTGGAAATCGCGCCCAACGCCGAACCGCCGGTCTGCCGCCTGATGGACTACGGTAAGTTCAAGTATCAGGAGCAGAAGCGCCAGGCCGAGGCCCGATCGAAGCAGAAGGTCATTCAGGTCAAGGAAGTCAAGTTCCGTCCCGCCACCGACGAGGGTGACTATCAAGTCAAGCTGCGCAACCTGCGCCGCTTCCTCGAGGAAGGCGACAAGGCCAAGATCACGCTGCGTTTCCGCGGTCGTGAAATGGCTCACCAGGAACTGGGCATGCGCGTGCTCGAGCGCGTGCGCGACGACCTGACCGAACTGGCCCAGGTCGAGGCGATGCCCAAGCTGGAAGGCCGTCAAATGGTCATGGTGCTGGCCCCTCGCAAGAAGGCCGGCAAGGCCGACGCGGCTTGAACGACGAACGGCCCGGCCGCCTTGCGGCGCCGGGCCGTGTGTTTTTCCGCCTGTTTTCCAGCCGCCTGGGCATTGCGCCGGCTTGTCACGAACATGCCGGGTCCGGCCACGCCATGTGCGCCGGGTCTTGCGCTTCTGCCTCGCAACCCCCATTTAAGCTACCATGACCGTCTGTGTCCGCCTTTGTCGGCGGAGGTAACAAGCGGGTGTACTCATGCATGTCCTGTTCGTCATCGATCCCTTGCCGCTGCTCAAAGCGTACAAGGACAGTTCCGTCGCCATGATGCGCGCGCTGGTCGCGCGTGGGCATACGCTCAGCGTCACCCTGCAGGGCGATCTGTACATCGATGAAGGCATCGTCAATGCGCGCACGACCGCCATCGAGCTGGTCGAAGGCGCGGATCTGCACGAGCACGCCTGGTGGAAGGTTGCCGGTCCCCACGCCGCGCCCGGGGGCGATCCGGCGGCGAAGGGGGCTTCCGTCGATCTGCCGTTGTCCAGTTTCGACGCCGTGGTCATGCGCAAGGACCCGCCGTTCGACATGGAATACGTGTACTCCACCCACCTGCTCGAATATGCGCAGGCCCAGGGCGCGCGCGTGTTCAACAGCGGGGCGGCCATTCGCAACCACCCCGAAAAACTTACCATCACCGAATTCGCCGACCTGGCCACGCCCACGCTGGTCACGCGCGACATGGAGCGCCTGAAGGCATTCCACGCGCAGCACCAGGACGTGATCGTCAAGCCGCTGGACGGCATGGGCGGCACCGGCATCTTCCGCCTGCGCGCCGAAGAGCCCAACCGCAACGCCATCCTGGAAACGCTGACCGACAACGGCCAGCGCACCATCATGGCGCAGCGTTACATCCCCGAGATCGTCAAGGGCGACAAGCGCATCCTGCTGATCGGCGGCGAACCCGTGCCGTATTGCCTGGCGCGCATTCCGCTGGCCGGCGAAACGCGTGGCAACCTGGCCGCCGGCGGCCGGGGCGTGGCGCAACCGCTGTCCGACCGCGACCGCCAGATCGCCGTCACCGCCGCCGAGCGCCTGGCCGGCCGTGGCCTGCTGCTGGTGGGCCTGGACGTCATCGGCGACTACGTCACCGAAGTCAACGTCACCAGCCCCACCTGCTTCGTCGAGATCACCGAGCAAACCGGTTTCAACGTAGGAGAGATGTTCGCCAAGGCGCTGGAACGCGCGGTCGGCTGAACCTCGATATCCGCCATGAAATTGCCGCCTTGCGCCCTGCGCGCGTCCTGTTCGCCGCTGTCGCCCTTCTTCGGACGGATGCCATCGTGACCGGTATCGTCATCGTGGTGCATGCGCCGCTGGGCGACGCCATGCACGAACTGGCCAGCCACGTGCTGGGCGGCGTCGTCGCCGATTCGCTGGCCGTGCACGACATCCAGCCCGAAGATACGCCCGAGGTCCAGGCGCCGGCCGTGCTGCAGGACATCCTGCGGGTCGACCGCGGAGAAGGCGTGCTGGTGCTGACCGACCTGATCGGCGCCACGCCGGCCAACATCGCCAAGCGTGCGGTGGCCGACGCGCAGGCGCAGGGCACGCGCTGCTGCGTGCTGGCCGGGCTGAACACCCCCATGCTGCTGCGGGCGCTGACCTACCGTAACCTGCCGCTGGCCGAGACGCGCGAGAAGGCCCTGGCGGGCGGCGTCCAGGGTTGCTTGCAGGTAGACTGACGGGCAACCGTTTTGCCCTATATCATCCGGGTATCGCGGTTTCGGGCGCCAGGCGTCCGAAGCGTGCCCGGCCTGTATCGTGGTCTCAGGATCCTATGCCCAGTTCAGACATCGTCATCAGCAACAAGCTTGGCCTGCATGCGCGCGCGGCGGCCAAGTTGACGCAACTCGCCAGCCGCTACCAGAGCGAGATCTTCATTTCGCGGGACGCCAAGCGCGTCAACGCCAAAAGCATCATGGGCGTGATGATGCTGGCCGCCGGTATGGGCGTCACGGTCCGGCTGGACGCCAGCGGCAACGACGCCGACCAGGCCCTGGCAGACATTCAATCCCTGTTCGACAGCAAATTCGGTGAGCACGAGTAAGAAGGCCGCCAAGCTGGCCGAGGCGCTCGCGGCGGCAGCCGTGCAGGCGGGCGAGCCGCAGCAGCCCGGCGCAGTCATCGCGCTGCGCGGCAAGCCCGTGGCGCGCGGCTACGCCATCGGACGGGCGGTGGTCCTGGGCGCCGCCGCGCTCGAAGTGGCCCACTACCGTATCGCCGCCGAAGATATCCCCGCCGAGCGCGAACGCCTGACGGACGCCCTGCAGCGGGCGCAGGACGAACTGCTCGAGATGGCGGACACGCTGCCCGAGGACGCGCCGCGCGAACTGGGCGCCATGCTCAACGTGCACCGCCTGCTGCTGGGCGATCCGCTGTTGGCCGAGCCGGCGCTGGACCTGATCTCCGAACGCCAGTACAACGCCGAATGGGCGCTGACCGCCCAGGGCCAGATGCTGGGCGAGCAGTTCGAGGCCATGGAGGACGAGTACCTGCGCGAGCGCGGGGCCGACGTGCGCCAGGCCATCGAGCGCGTGCTGCTGGTGCTGTCCGGCACCTCGGCCACCTTGCCGGACACGTCGCAGGTCGACGGCGCCGAGCCGATGGTCGTGGTGGCGCACGATATTTCCCCGGCCGACATGCTGCGCCTGCGCGGCGCGCGCTTCGCGGCGTTCGTCACCGACCTGGGCGGCCCCACGTCGCACACCGCCATCGTGGCGCGCAGCATGGGCGTGCCTGCGGTGGTGGCCATGGGCAACGTGCGCGAACTGGTGCGCGATGGCGACATGCTGATCGTCGACGGCGCCACGGGCAACGTGCTGGTCAATCCTTCGGCCCGCATCCTCGACGAATACCGCGCGCTGCAGGGCGTCTACGCCGACGAGCGCGCCGAGCTGGCGCTGTTGCGCGACGTGCCGTCGGTCACGCTGGACGGCATCGACATCGTCCTGCACGCCAATATCGAACTGCCTGAAGAAGCCGAGCTGGCCATGGCCGCCGGCGCCGACGGCATCGGCCTGTTCCGCAGCGAATTCCTGTTCATGGGCCGCGCCACGCTGCCCACCGAGGAAGAGCAGTACGAGGCCTATGCAAAAGTCGTGAAGGTGATGGCGGGCCGTCCGGTCACCATCCGCACGCTGGACATCGGCTCGGACAAGACGCTGGACGGCGAGGCCACCGTGGCGACCAATCCGGCGCTGGGCCAGCGGGCCATCCGCTACTGCCTGGCGCGTCCCGAGATGTTCGCCACGCAACTGCGCGCCATCCTGCGCGCCTCGGCCCACGGGCCGGTGCGGCTGCTGGTGCCCATGATCGCGCACATGCACGAAGTGCAGGCCACGTTCGCGGCCATCGCCTCGGCGCGCGCCGAACTCGATGCGCGGGGCCAGGCCTACGCGGCGCACATGGAGGTGGGCGCCATGGTCGAGGTGCCGGCCATCGCCATCGCCATCGAGCCGTTCGCGCAGGCGCTGGATTTCCTGTCCATCGGCACCAACGACCTCATCCAGTACGCCCTGGCCATCGACCGCGGCGACCACGACGTGGCGTCGCTGTACGACCCGCTGCATCCGGCCGTGCTGCGGCTGGTGGCCAATACCATCAATGCGGGCGAGCGTGCCGGCAAGCCCGTGGCGGTGTGTGGCGAGATGGCCGGCGATGCGCGCTACACGCGCCTGCTGCTGGGTCTGGGCCTGACCGAGTTCTCGATGCACCCGCAGCAATTGCTGGACGTCAAGCGCGAGGTGCGCCGCGCGCATTCCAATGCCTTGCGCGTCAAGGTGGCGGGCGTGCTCAACCGCGCGCTGCCGGTGGACCTCGATCAGTTGGATCAGGCCTGACGGCCCGTACCGGTTCCGTCCGTTTTCGCCCGGACGGAACCGGGGCCTTGTTTCCCCGTTTTTGTCCCTTGCCGTGGGGTGTACCCGCCACGCAACGGTATTGTCATCTTTGCTCCGGTTTTGTTGCGACGCACCATCCGCAGGTCTAAGATGGATTCGTCAGTTTCCCGCGCACGCCTCCTGGAGAGAGCCATGAACGACACCGTCCGTACCGACATCCGCATTGCCGCCGAACCGGCCCGCAGCATCGCCGGACAGTCCCGACAGCGTTCCCGGGCTCTTCGCCTCAAGCGCCTGGGTGCAGGCCTGAGTGACGCCTGGTGCGAAATCCTGCAGGGTGTGAAGGCGGCGCGCGATGCGCATCCGGTGATCTCCGCCTACCGCCCGTCTTGATCCCATCGTCCGGACAGCGCCGATACCCAAAGCGCTGCCGCAAAATCGAACGGCCGCCGTGACGCCACGGCGGCCGTTTGCATTCCTGTGCTCGAAAAGGGTATTGCTGCAATGCGGCATCACGCCATCATCTGCGCCAGCAGATAGCCATCCAGCACCACGATGCCGGTCGTGGCCACCACCGCCGCCGCCGACCAGGGGCCGCGCAAGGCATGGCGGCCCATCACGCTGCGGCGCCGCGCCAGCACCACCAGGGGAACCAAGGCGAAGGGCAGGGCCAGGCTCAGGATGACCTGGCTCAGCACCAGCAGGTTGTCCGGGTCCTGGCTGCCCGTGGCCGCCAGCAGGGCCAGCGCCGCCACGCCCGCGACCGCCCGCGTGGCCAGCGCCCTGCGGCGTTCCGACCAGCCGCTGCCCGCGGGCTGGAAGCCCCTCGACAGCACGCGTCCCGCCATGACGCCGGTGATGGTCGAACTCTGGCCGGCCGCGTACAGCGCGATGGCAAAGACGATCGCCGCGCCCGCGCCCAGCGTATGGGCGATGGCGGCGTGCGCGTCGTCCAGGCTGGCCACGACCGGACCGGCGCCCGATAGCGAGGCCGCGGCGACGATCATGATCGCAGCGTTGATGAGCATGGCGATGCCCAGCGACACGACGGTGTCGTTGCGCGCGATGCGCATGGCCAGGGGGCGGTCGGCGGGCGCCAGGTCGCGTGCGCGTTGGGCCAGCGCTCCGGAATGCAGATACAGGTTGTGCGGCATCAGCGTGGCGCCCAGGATGCCCAGGGCCACCAGGAAGGCCTGGGGATCGCGCAGCGTGCGGCCGGTGTCGGCCAGGCCGGCCGCCATGGCAGCCGTCGACGGCTGCGCCTGTATCAGCAGATACACGAAGGCCAGGGCGACGATGCCGAGCAATACGCCGATGACTTGCTCGTGCCGGTCGGCGTTGCGGCGCGCGGCGTAGAACACGGCCAGCGTGCCCAGCGCGGTGGCGGCCACGCCACCCATCAGCGGCAGGCCCAGCAACAGGCGCAGGGCAATGGCGCCACCGATCAGTTCGGCCAGGGCCGTCGCCAGGATGGCGGCTTCGCCAGCGATCCAGGCGGTGCGCGCCAGTGGGCGCGGCAGGTGCCGGGCGGTGAGGGTGGCGAGGTCCTGGCCGGTGGCCAGCGCCAGGCGGGCCGTCAGCACCTGGAAGCCCATGCCCAGCAGGGCGGCCGCGAACACGACGGCCAAGAGGCCGTAGCCGAAGCCGCTGCCGCCGGCGATGTCGGTGGCCCAGTTGCCCGGATCGATGTATCCCACGGCCACCAGCAGGCCAGAACCGGCCATGGCACGCAGGCCAGCCATTCGAGCCGTGGGGGGCTGGCGTGTGGCGTCGCTTCCGGAAAGGGCGAGGATCAGTGAGGTCATGGTGCAATCCTGAGAATAGTTTTCATTCTCTAGATTGCAGCAGAGGCCGTCAAATTGATTCGAGGAAAGGATCCGATAGTTTTTACAAACCCGCCGCACGTGTCGTGCCGCATGGATCCTTCCCTTGGGGGCGCTTAGCGCTTCAGCGAGGCATCCATCGTGATCTTGGCGTTCAGCACCTTGGACACCGGGCAGCCGGCCTTGGCCTTGTTGGCGGCCTCTTCGAAAGCTTTGGCGTCGGCGCCGGGGATGGCGGCCACGACCTTCAGGTGGATGGCGGTGATGGCGAAGCCGCCGTCGCTCTTGTCCAGGGTGACCTCGGCCGAGGTCTCGATGCGGTCGGCCTTCAGGCCCGCCTCGCCCAGGATGTTGGACAGGGCCATCGAGAAGCAGCCCGCGTGCGCCGCGCCGATCAGTTCCTCGGGGTTGGTGCCGGGTTCGTTCTCGAAGCGGGTGTTGAAGCCGTAGGGCTGGTCGCGCAGCGCGCCGCTCTCGGTGGAAATGGTGCCTTTGCCGGTCTTGAGATCGCCTTGCCAGACGGCGGAAGCAGTCTTCTTCATGGGGATACTCCTGAAAGGTTGGGCGTGAAGACGCCCAGGAAGGGTCTTCCATGATACGGCGGCATGCGGCCGGGAATGTGTCCGCCAGGTTTCCAGGCACGCGATAATGCTTCGGCCCCCAATAGCCCTGGAGCTGTTCCCATGCTGGTGATCGATACCGCCGCCACACGCGGCGCGCTGGCCTTCGACTCGGTGATTCCCGCCTTGCGCGAGGCTTTTCGCGGCGGCGTGACGGTGCCGCCGCGCCATGTGCACGCCATCGAATCCGACGGCGCTCACGGCACCTCGCTGATCATGCCCGCCTGGAACGCGCAGGGATACTTCGGGGTAAAGATCATCAACATCTTTCCCGGGAACACCCGCCAGGGCCTGCCCGGCCTGCACGCCACCTACACGCTGTACAGCGCCCGCACGGGCGTGCCGCTGGCGCAGGTGGACGGCGACGTGGTGACGGCCTTCCGCACCGCCGGGGCGGCCGCGCTGGGGGCGACTTACCTGGCGCGCGAGGATGCGCGCTGCTTGCTGATCGTCGGTTCGGGCCGCATCGCCGGGCTGCTGGCCCAGGCGATGCGCGCGGTGCGGCCGATCGAGCAGGTGCTGGTCTGGAATGTACGGCCCGCGGGCGCGCAGGCGTTGGCGCGGACGCTGTCGGAGCAGGGCATGGATGCCCAGGCGGTGACGGACCTGGAACGGGCGGTCCGCCAGGCCGACATCGTCAGTTGCGCGACCCTGTCCACCGAGCCGCTGGTGCGGGGCGCATGGTTGCGTCCGGGTACGCACCTGGATCTGGTCGGCAGTTTCAAACCCGAGATGATAGAGGCCGACGCCCAGTGCTTTGCCCAGGCGTCGGTCTATGTGGACACTGACGAGGCGCCCACGAAGGCCGGTGATCTGCTGGTGGCCTTCGCCGCCGGCACGCTGGCGCGCGACGGCTTGCGAGGCACGCTGTTCGATCTGGTGGCGGGCCGCGTGCCGGGACGGGCCGACGACGCCGAGATCACCGTGTTCAAGGCCGTGGGCAGCGCGCTGGAGGACCTGGCGCTGGCCGCGCTGGTGTACGAGGCGGCCGGCAATCCTGCACCCAACGCCCAAGGCCACGCCTGAAAACACGGCCTGAACCCTGCGCAACTACGTGGCAACCCTGTGACGGCTCGGTGATTCGTTGAGGCACAATGACGTTTTTGCGACTATCTGGCGTGCGTTCCGCGCGCGCCGGGCCGCAACCGCCGCCAACCATAGCCCTCACACCCCACCGGATCTCCTCAATGTCCCACGCGCTTGCCCGCCTTGCCGCCGTCGTCGCGGTCGCGCTTCCCGCCCTGTCCGCCCAGGCCGAAGTGGTCATCGGCGTGGACCTGTCCACGACAGGCCCCGCCGCCGCCATCGGCATCCAGAGCAACAACGCCGTGCGCATGTGGCCGGCCACGCTGGGCGGCGAGCCGGCGCGCTACGTCGTGCTGGACGATGCCACCGACGTCAGCCGTTCGGTGCGCAACATGCGCAAGCTGACCTCCGAGGACAAGGTCGACGCCATCGTCGGCCCCAACACCACGGCCGCCGCCGTGGCCGGCCTGGACGTGCTGGCCGAGACGGGCACGCCGATGGTGGCCCTGGCCGCCTCGGCCGTCATCGTCGAGCCGCAGACGGATTCCAAGCGCCACTGGGCCTTCAAGATGCCGCAGAACGACACGCTGATGGCCTCGGTGCTGGTCGAGGACATGAAGCGCAAGGGCGTGCATACGGTGGGCTTCATCGGTTTCGGCGATTCCTATGGCGACAGCTGGTGGCAGGCCTTCAACGCCGCCGCCGGCGACAGCCTGAAGATCGTGGCGCAAGAGCGTTTCCAGCGCACCGACGCCTCGGTGGTGGGGCAGGCGCTCAAGATCATCGCGGCCAAGCCCGACGCCGTGCTGGTCGCGGGGGCGGGGACGCCCGCGGCGCTGCCGCAGAAGACGCTGCTCGAACGCGGCTACACCGGCGCCCTCTACCAGACTCATGGCATCGGCACGCTGGAGTTCCTGCAGGTGGGCGGCAAGGATGTCGAGGGCACGCTGTTTCCCACGGGCCCTGGCGTGGTTGCGCGCGAGTTGCCCGACGGCAATCCTGTGAAGAAGGTGGCCGTGGAATTCGCCGACAAATACGAGGCGCAATACGGCGCCAATACGCTCACTCAGTTCGCGGGCGACGCCTACGGTGCCTGGATGCTGCTGGATTCGGCCGTGGGCCGCGCGCTGAAGACGGGCGCCAAGCCGGGCACGCCCGAGTTCCGCAAGGCCCTGCGCGATGCGCTGGAGAGCACGAAAGACTTGATCGTGCCCAATGGCGTGTTGAACATCTCGGCCAAGGATCACCAGGGCTTCGACGAACGCGCGCGCGTGATGGGCGTGGTGCGCAATGGGCGTTTCTCGTATGCCGGGCAATAGTATTTAGTTACGTGCTTCGCGCCGCGTGGCGCGGGTTCTCCTGGGGAGGTAGGTGCGAGCCTGCCTTCTTTTTGTGACATATGATTCGTACTCAAATGATTCTATGGGATATCATTTTGAGAGAATCAATTGCGCTACAAATCATGGGAGAAAAAAACATGGCACTTCACGCTTACGCCGCGAAACGGCTTTTGCTGGCGGTTGGACTGACGCTGGCGCTGGCCGCGTGCGATTCCCGCAGCGGCGCGGGCGATAGCGCCAGCGCCGCCGCCAAGCCGGCCGCGGCGGGGCAGGCGGATGCCTCTCCCGGTGGCGACACCCTGGCCGCGGCCCGTAAGGCCGGCACTATCCGTATCGGCTACGCCAACGAAGCGCCCTATGCGTACATGGACAGCAAGGCGGCGAAAGTCACCGGCGAGTCCGTCGAGATCGCCCGCGTCGTGTTGAAGCGCATGGGCGTGAACGAAGTGGAGGGCGTGCTGACCGAGTTCGGTTCGCTGATCCCCGGCCTGCAGGCCAAGCGCTTCGACATCATCGCGGCGGGCATGTATGTCACGCCTACGCGCTGCGAGCAGGTGGCATTCTCCAATCCCACCTATGGCGTGGGCGAGGCCTTCCTGGTGCAGAAGGGCAATCCCAAGAATCTGCACAGTTACGAAGACGTGTTGAAAAGCCAGGACGCCCGCCTGGGCGTGGTGGTGGGCGCCATCGAGGGCGAGTATGCCGAGAAACTGAAGATTCCGTCCGACCGCGTCATCGTGTTTCCCGACGCCGTCAGCGCGTTGTCCGGCGTGCAGGCAGGCCGCGCGGATGCCTACGCGGCCACGGCGCTGACCATCGGCGACCTGATGACCAAGGTGACCGATCAGCCCGTGGAGCGCGCCGAGCCTTTCACCGATCCCGTCATCGAAGGCGCGGACGTGCGCGGCTACGGCGCCTATGCCTTCCGCAAGGAAGACCAGGCCTTTGCCGACGCCTTCAACGCCGAACTGGCCAAGCTGATCGGCAGCGACGAGCACCGCAAGCTGGTCGAGCCCTTCGGCTTCAGCAAGGCGGAACTGCCGGGCGACGTGACGGCGGCCAAGCTGTGCGGCACGAAATAACGGGGAGCCAGACACATGGATGACAGTGTTTCCATACTGCAGCCGCTGCTGGAAGGCCTGGCGGTCACGCTGCAGATCACGTTAGGCGCGGCCTTGCTGGCCGTGCCACTGGCGCTGGCCGCGGGCCTGGGCCGCATGTCGGGCAGCCGGCTCGTGCGCGGCGTGTCCATGACGTATGTGGAGGTCTTCCGCGGCACGTCGGCGTTGGTGCAGCTGTTCTGGTTCTATTTCGTGCTGCCGCTGCTGGGGGTGAAGCTGCCCGCGCTGCTGGTCGGCATCGTGGTGCTGGCGGCCAACGCGGGCGCCTACGGCGCGGAAGTGGTGCGCGGCGCCATCACGGCGGTGCCGCAGGGCCAGCGCGAGGCGGCCGTGGCGCTGAACTTCACGCGCGGGCAGATCATGCGCCGCGTGGTGCTGCCGCAGGCGTTTCCCGCCATGCTGCCGCCCGCTGGCAACCTGGCCATCGAGCTGCTGAAGAACACCGCGCTGGTGTCGCTGATCACCATCACCGACCTGACCTTCCGCGGGCAACTGCTGCGTAGCGACACGCTGCGCACCACCGACATCTTCGTGGCGATGCTGTTGATGTACTTCGCGGTGGCCCTGCTGATCACGGGTGGCGTCCGCCTGCTCGAACGGAGGTTCAAAGTCCGATGAGCCCGATATTCGACTGGAATTTCGCATTCGAGATCCTGCCCACCCTGGCCGATGCCCTGGTCATCACGGTGCAGGCCACGGTGATCGGCATGCTGCTGGCCGTCACGCTGGGCCTGGTGCTGGCGATGCTGCGCCGCGCACCCTTGTGGATCGTCTCGGCCCCCGCCGCGCTGGTCATCGAGTTCGTGCGCAGCACGCCGCTGCTGGTGCAGATGTACTTCCTGTTCTACGTGCTGCCCGTCACCGGCATCAGCCTGTCGCCGCTGACCACCGGCATCCTGGCCCTGGGCGTGCACTACGCCGCGTACTGCGCCGAGGTCTACCGCGCCGGCATCGAGGCCGTGCCGCGCGGGCAGGTCGAGGCCGCCACGGCGCTGAACCTGTCGCGCTGGCGCACCGCCGTCGGCGTGGTGCTGCCGCAGGCCATCCCGCCCGTGGTGCCGGCGCTGGGCAATTACCTGGTGGCCATGTTCAAGGACACGCCGCTGCTGTCGGCCATCACCGTGGTTGAACTGCTGCAGCAAAGCAAGATGATCGGGTCGAGCACCTTCCGCTACACCGAGCCGCTGACCCTGGTGGGGGTGATGTTCCTGGTGCTGAGCCTGGCTGCCGCGTGGGGCGTGCGCCGCGTGGAAGGCCGTCTGAAACTGATTGGAGGAAAACGATGAGCGCAAGCATCACGCTGAAGAAACTGACCAAGCGATATGGCGACCTGGAAGTGCTGCGCGGCATCGACCTGGAGATTCCCTCGGGGCAGACCGTCTCGGTGATCGGGCCCTCGGGCTCGGGCAAGTCCACGCTGCTGCGCATGCTGATGACGCTGGACCGGCCCACCAGCGGCGAGATCGAGATCGATGGCGAGCCCATGTGGCACGACGCCAGCGGCAACGTCATGGGCCCGCACTCGCCGCACGTGCGCAAGGTGCGCGGCAAGATCGGCATGGTGTTCCAGCACTTCAACCTGTTCCCGCACAAGACCGCGCTGGGCAACGTCATCGAGGCGCCTATCCACGTCGAGGGCATCAGCCGCGACGAGGCCGTGACGCGCGGCCGCGAGTACCTGGAACTGGTCGGCCTGGGCGACAAGCTGGATGCCTATCCGGCGCAGTTGTCGGGCGGCCAGAAGCAGCGCGTGGGCATCGCCCGCGCGCTGGCCATGCGGCCCGAGATCATGCTGTTCGACGAGGTGACCTCGGCGCTGGATCCGGAACTGGTGGGCGGCATCCTGCAGATCATGCGCGACCTGTCGGCCAAGCGCACCATGACCATGATCATCGTCACCCACCAGATGAAGTTCGCCGAGCGCTCGTCCGACCGCACGCTGTTCTTCGACGAGGGCAACATCGTGGAAGACGCCGAATCGGCCACGCTGTTCGGCGCACCGAAAGAAGCGCGCACGCAGCAGTTCCTGCAATCGGTGATCGAGGCGGAATAGGGGGCGTCCTGCCACCGCCTATTGCACAGCGGGCCCGTGAGCCGAGGCGTGTCCCTCTGCGCACGGTGAACCGCGTTGTGGCCTGAGCCCTGACGGGACAGGCCCGGCGCATAACCGTCATCGCGGCATGGCGATGACGGTGGCGGCGCGCACGCGCGGCTATGCTTGGGGCTTTCCGTTCCGGCACGCCGCATCCGTGGCAGCCGGGCCGTCACGGGCGCCGCCCGGATCGCCACGCGCGTAGGAACCCCATGAGCCTGCTTTTCTCCCCCATCCAGCTTGGCAACGTCACGCTGGACAACCGCGTCATCATCGCTCCCATGTGCCAGTACTCCGCCCAGGAAGGCTGTGCCAACGATTGGCACATGATCCACCTGGGCCATCTGGCGCTGTCGGGCGCCGGCCTGCTGATCGTCGAGGCCACCGCCGTCGAAGCGGATGGCCGCATCACCCCGGGTGACCTGGGCCTGTGGTCCGACGACACCGAAGCCGCGCTGGCCAAGGTCGTGCAGGCCATCCGCCGCCATTCGCCGATCACGCTGGGCATTCAACTGGGCCACGCCGGCCGCAAGGCCTCCAGCCGGGCGCCGTGGGACGGCGGACAGCAAATCCCGGTGGCCGAAGGCGGCTGGATCGCGCATGCGCCGTCCGCGGTGCCGCACCTGGACAGCGAACTGCCGCCGCGCGCCCTGGACGCCGAGGGCCTGGCGCGCATCAAGCAGGCCTTCGTCGACAGCGCGCTGCGCGCCGACCGGCTGGGCTTCGAAGTGATCGAGCTGCACGCCGCGCACGGTTATCTGCTGCACGAGTTCCTGTCGCCGATCTCCAATCGGCGCGACGATGCGTATGGCGGCTCCCTCGAGAACCGCATGCGCTTTCCGCTGGAAGTGTTCCAGGCGGTCCGCGCCGCGTTGCCGGGCAAGACGCTGGGCGTGCGCGTGTCGGCCACCGATTGGGTCGAAGGCGGCTGGGATGCCGGCCAGACCGTGGCGTTCGCCCAGGCCTTGAAGGCGCTGGGCTGCGATTTCATGGATGCGTCCAGCGGCGGCGTGTCGCCGCGCCAGCAGATCACGCTGGGCGCCGGATACCAAGTGCCGTTCGCGCAGAAGATCAAGCGTGAAACGGGCCTGCCGACGATGGCGGTGGGCCTGATCACCGAGGCGCGGCAGGCCGAGCAGATCCTGCAGGAAGAGCAGGCGGACATGATCGCGCTGGCGCGCGGCATGCTGTATGACCCGCGCTGGGCCTGGCATGCCGCGGCCGAACTGGGCGGGCAGGTGAAGGCGCCGCAGCAGTACTGGCGCTCGCAGCCGCGCGACCAGAAGGCCTTGTTCGGGGAGATCCGGACGGGGCAGCGCTAGAGCTGCTCGAGTGCCATCGCGCGCCGGCCCCGTTCATACGGGGCCGGCGTTCCTGCTTATGGGGCGGTGAAGTCTCAGCCGCGTCCCGTGCTGCCGAAGCCGCTGGCGCCGCGATCGGATGCATCGAAGTCATCGACCACGTTGAACGACACCTGCATCACCGGCACGATCACCAGTTGGGCCAGGCGGTCCATGGGCTGCAAGGTGAATTCGGCGGCGCCACGGTTCCAGGTCGAGACCATCAACTGGCCCTGGTAGTCGGAGTCGATCAGGCCGACCAGGTTGCCCAGCACGATGCCGTGCTTGTGGCCCAGGCCCGAGCGCGGCAGGATCATCGCGGCGTAGCCGGGGTCGGCGATGTGGATGGCCAGGCCCGTGGGCACCAGCACGGTGGCGCCGGGGGCGATGGTCAGCGGCGCATCCAGGCAGGCGCGCAGGTCCAGGCCGGCCGAGCCGGGCGTAGCGTAGGCGGGCAGGCACTCGCGCATGCGCGCGTCCAGGATCTTGAGGTCGACGGAGTTCATGGTTCGGGAAGTCAGGATGGGGCGGGGCGCATGGCGCTCGGGGTGCCAAGGGTACCAAAGAACGGGAGCCGGGCTTGGCCGGGTCGGCTGCCCCAAGGCGCTGGCCGGTTCACGCGCGGTACGTCGTGCAAGGTCCGGGGCGTCAGCCGCCGTCGCGCCTGTTCAGCGAATCCAGCTTCCCATACTGCGGCAACGCCCCTTGCCGCGCCTTGGCCCGCAAGCCCCGCGCCGACTTGAACAGCATCAGGGACACGAAGCCCCAGAACACCGCCGGGAAGAAGCTTTCCATCTGCACGGGCTGGTTGCTCAACGCCTCGATCACGGTCGACACGGCATTCCAGGCCAGCAGTGCCGCGATGATCGTCATCACGAACGCCACACGGCGATGCGAGGCCAGCTTGGCCAACTGCGGCGACGCCTCGGGCGAGCCCGCCGCGAAACCGCCCGGTGTCCCGCGCTGAGGCCGGGGGACCGGCTTGGCGGACGAGGGCGGCTTGCCGTCGTTGCGGCCCCAGCCGGTATCCCATTGCGAGGCCTGCGGCCCGCCCGGCACGGCATCGGGGAACTGCTGTTCCTGGTGCGCGATGGCCTGGCGCCGGGTCTTTTTCTCGGCGCGGGTAGGCTTGACCACCTGGCCGGGCGCCTGCATGCCGGTGCGGCCCAGGGCCTCGACGTAGCTGGCGAAGTCGCCGTTCTTGGGTTCTCCGGGCAGGCTCATGGTGGGGTTCCGGTCAGTTGCCGCGGCGTTCGGTGGCGGGGCGGCGCTTGCGCAACAGCATGTGCAACAGGCCACCGCCGATCAGGATCGAAGCGACCACGCCCACCCCGAGGGTAAGTTGCTGGGCGTCGCGGGCCGCGCCCAGGCCACGCGCGGTGAAATAGCCGGGCGCCAGCATCAGCGGCAGCCACAGCAAGGCCGACAGCACGTTGGCCGCCTGGAAGCGCCAGTGCTCCATGCGCATCACGCCGGCCACGGTGGGCACGGTCGAGCGCAGCGGGCCCAGGAAACGGCCGATCACCACCGAGGCGAAGCCGAACCGCCAGAAGAACAGGCGGGCCCGCGCGACGTTGGCGCGCTGGCGGCTCAACGGCCAGCGGCGCAACACGCCGGGACCCATCCAGCGGCCGATGGCATAGGAAATGGCGTCGCCCACCACGGCGCCCGCCACGCCCCAGGCCAGCACGCTCCAGGGCGACAGCGTGCCCGACCCGATCAGGCCGCCGGTGACCAGCAGCAGCGCGGTGGCGGGGATGAACAGGCCGACCACCAGCAGCGATTCGCCCAGCGTCAGCAGGAACGTGATCAGCCCAGCCCATTCCTGGTTGGCCTGGATGAAGGCGCCAACCTGTTCGATGTATGTGTCCATGTATTGATGAGAAAGCCCGAGCGTCCTGTATCTTAACGCCTGCCTGGATGGGCCGCGCGGGGCGGCGCCGGGCGGGTGAAAGGGGTTTCGCGTCGAGCCCGTGGCTGTGCGTAAAACACCCTCTTCAGAGGGGTGTCGGGCGCCAGGGGGCGGGTTCAACGCATTTCGGGATTGAAGTATCCATGGATTCTGTGACGCAAGCGGTGCTGGGCGCCGGCATACAGGGGGCGCTGCTGGGACGTTCGCAGGGACGTAAAGCCTTGCTGTATGGCGCCATGCTGGGCACGCTGCCCGATCTGGACGTACTGGTGCGCTATGCCGACCCGGTGTCGTCCATGACTTATCATCGCGGCTTTTCGCATTCCGTGTTCGTGCTGACCGCGCTGGCCGCCTTGATGGCCTGGCTGATCCGCAAGCGATGGCCGCAGGCGCCGTACGGCCCATGGCGGTTGCTGCTGACCCTCTGGCTGGTGCTGATTACCCACCCCGTATTGGACGCGTTTACCGTCTATGGCACGCAGTTGTTCTGGCCGCTGGCCTGGACGCCCGAAAGCTGGTCGGCCGTCTTCATCATCGATCCGGTCTACACGCTGCCCATGCTGTTCGCGGTGGTGGCCGCGGGCATCGTCGGCGTCACCGCCCGCACGCAGCGCGCCATGGCGGCCACGGTGGTGTTCGGGGCGCTGTACCTGTTGTCCGGCCTGGCCGGGCGCTGGCAGGCCGAGCAACGCGTACTGGCCGAACTGGGCCGGCAGGGCGTGGCGGTCGACCGTGTCATCGGCACTCCGATGCCGTTCAATACCTTGCTGTGGCGCGTCGTGGCGACCACGCCCGACGGCGATTACTACGAAGGCGTCAGCGGCTGGTTCGACCGCTCGCCGCCCGAAACCCTGCGCCTGCCGCGCCACACGAACCTGGCCGCCGCGCTGGAAGACGTGCCGCTGCACCAGCGCCTGCGCTGGTTCACCGACGACTGGCTGCGCTACGACGCCTTGGGCGATGCGCTGGTGGTGACCGACCTGCGCATGGGGCTCGCCGGGTACTACACCTTCCGTTTCGTGATGGCCGAGCGCGGCGCCAACGGGCAGTGGCAGCCGGTCACGCCGTACCGCCATCCCAGCTCGCGGGGCGGCGGCCACGAGCTGAGGCTGATGATGGACCGTATCGTCGATGGCTTGCCCCTGCCGCTGGCGACCTGGTCCGAAGAGGCCTTGCGCTAGCGTTCGGCCCGCCTGGATACGCTGGCGTGAAGCGTATCCATGAGGCGCACGAGGGCCCGTCCTCCCGGGCCGACTGCGAACGAGACTCGTCTGACCTGCACACATCTGGTCGCAAACTTACGGCAAGCTTGCGCTTATCATCCCGCTGCCATTCATCGTGCAGCTGGGGGAAAGCCTTGTCTTATCGAGATTCCAACCGCGTCCGGGCAGCGTTGGCTGCCGTGGCCGTGTCGATCGCCGGGTTCGTGGGGTATGTGGCCGAGGTGCGGGCGCAGAGCTGGCCCAAGGTGCAGGCCCGTGCCGAAGCGGTCAAGGTGCTGGCGGCCTTCAAGCGCGGTCCGTATGGCGACATGGCCAGAGACCGCGTGGCGCGCCAGACGCCGGTGTCCGGTATCTATGCGCTGATGGATCCCGCGGGCAAGTACGGTCCCATCTTCACCGATGAAAAGATCTCGCGCATGAAGAATGGCAATGGCGCGTGGCTGGACGTGGCCAGCGGCAAGCCGCTGGGCACGCGGCAGGTCCAGGCGATGCGGCGCGACATGGCGGCCCGTATCGACACGGCCGGCGCCATCACCGTGCGTTACGGCAATGGCGGCAAGGACGCGATCCTGGTCTCCGCCTACGACTGCCCGTACTGCGAGAAGCTGGAAATGGCCTTGGACAAATCCAAGGTGAACGCCGATGTCCACGTGTTTCCGATGTCGCTGCAACACAATCAGGCCGGCCCGATGGGCCTGGCGCGCGACATCTGGTGCAGCGCCGACCCGGCCAAGGCCTGGAAGACCTCGGTGCTGCAGGGCATCGCGCCCGAGCCCGCGCCGGCAGGCTGCAACAAGGACGCGCGCGACACCAGCATGCTGATGCTGCTGTTCGACCTGAAGGCCGTGCCCGCGCGCATCCATGCGGATGGCCGGGTGTCGCAATTCCGGATCCAGGATCTCTGAACCTTCCGTGCCGCATGCGGCCGCATTTTTTCGACGATAGGAAACCACGGCCCAGCAGCGTGCTGGCGTCGCCGAGGCTGCGCGCCTTGCCGGGCGTGGCGGGTCCGGCAAGGCGCCCGGCTGTCGCGGGCTATTGGGAAACCGATCGTGCCGCCGGCGTCAGCGCTTGCGAGGCAAGCGCGCCGCGATCTCGGCCACCAGGCGGCGTGCCGCGTCCAGCTTGGGGGCGGGCGGCAGCGGGTGCACGCCGGCCTCGTCGAACAGCACCAGTTCGGTGGTGTCCGCATCCATGACCTTGTGCGCCAGATTGCCCACCAGCAGGGGGATGCCCTTGCGCTGGCGCTTGGCTTCGGCGTGCTCGGCAAGCTTCTCGGTTTCGGCTGCGAAGCCCACGCACCAGGGGCCGTTCGGCAGGCGCGCCACTTCGGCCAGGATGTCGGGATTGGGTTCGAATTCCATCACGGGGGCGCCGCCGCCCTCGGAGGTCTTCTTCAGCTTCTGGTCGCTGACGTTCTTGATGCGCCAGTCGGCCACCGCGGCCACGGCCACGAACACGTCGGCATCGCCGGCGCTGGCCATGACGGCATCGTGCATCTGGCGCGCCGTCATCACCTGCAACGCGGTGACGCCGCGCGGCACGGGCAGGGCGGTGGCGCCGGTGATCAGCGTGACCCGCGCCCCGGCTTCATGCGCGGCGCGCGCCAGCGCGTAGCCGGTCTTGCCCGACGAACGGTTGCTGAGAACGCGCACCGGATCGACCGGCTCGGACGTCGGGCCCGCCGTCAGCAGCAGGTGGCGGCCCGCCAGCAGCTTGGGCTGGAACGAGGCGATCAGGTCGGCCAGGATCTCGTGCGGCTCGAGCATGCGGCCGCTGCCGGTTTCGCCGCAGGCCTGTTCGCCCGCGGCCGGCCCCAGCACGCTGATGCCGTCGGCGCGCAACTGCGCCACGTTGCGCTGCGTGGCCGGGTTGGCCCACATCTCGCGGTTCATGGCGGGCGCCACCAGCAAGGGACAGGCGCGCGCCAGGCACAGCGTGGACAGCAGGTCATCGGCCAGGCCATGCACCAGCTTGGCCATGAAATCGGCGCTGGCCGGCGCGATCAGCACCGCGTCGGCGCCGCGCGTCAGGTCGATGTGCGCCATGTTGTTGGGTACGCGCGCATCCCACGCATCGACGAACACCGGCCGGCCCGACAGGGCCTGCATGGTGACGGGCGTGATGAAATGCGTGGCCGCTTCGGTCATGACGACGTCGACGACCGCGCCCTGTTCGGTCATGCGGCGTACCAGTTCGGCGATCTTGTAGCAGGCGATGCCGCCGCTCATTCCGATGACGATGCGTTTGCGTGCGAGGTCTAGCATGGCGGGCGTGTCAGGGTGGGATCAGGCCATTATGCCGGCTAGCCGCCGGCAGCGCGCGTCTTGCGGGCGCGCAGTATCTCGTCGAGCACCAGCAGCACCGCGCCGCAGGTGATGCCCACGTCGGCCAGATTGAAGGCCGGATAGTACCAGTCGCGCCAATAGAACAGCAGGAAGTCGACGACGTGGCCATAGGCCACGCGGTCGATCACGTTGCCCAGCGCGCCGCCCATGATCAGGGTCAGCGCCAGGCAGAAGCGCGGCTGGCCCTTGGTCCGGCGCAGCATCCAGGTGATGAAGACCGCTGCGCCAACGCCCAGCAGCGTGAACAGCCAGCGCTGCCAGCCTTCTTCGCGGGCCAGGAAGCTGAAGGCCGCGCCGCGGTTGTACATCAGCGTGAAGTCGAAGAACGGCAGCACGTTCAGGCGCTGTCCGTACGAGAACGCATTGTCGAAGTACAGCTTGGTCGCCTGATCGAAGACGATGATCAGGGCGGCCAGCCCGAGCCAGCGCGCCAGGTGGGAGCGGGGGGCGGCGGAAACGTCCGTCGTCATGAAGGTCAGGCCTTCTCGCGCGGTTCGCCCGCACCGAACAGGTTGGCCACGCAGCGGCCGCAGATCTCGGGGTGATCGGCATCCGAGCCCACGTCATCGCGCCAGTGCCAGCAGCGTTCGCACTTCTTGTGCGGCGACGGCGTGATCTGCACCTGCAGGTCTTCGCCCTCGTGCACGGTGGCGCGCGAGACGATCAGCACGAAGCGCAGGTCGCCCGCCAGGCTGGCCAGCCATTCGCGGTCTTGCGCGGTGGCGCGGATGTCGACTTCGGCCTGCAGCGACGAACCGATGTTGCCGGCCGTGCGCACTTCTTCGAGCTTGCGCTGTACGTCGGCGCGGATGGCGCGCAGGCGCGTCCACTTCGCCGTCAGCGCGGCGGCGTCGTCGAACGCCGGCAGCGTGTGATAGACCTCGGTGAAGATTGTGGCGCGGGCCGCGTCGCCCAGGTGCTTGAGCGTCGAACTGCCCAGCAGCTTCCAGGCTTCCTCGGCCGTGAACGACAGGATCGGCGCCATCAGCTTCAGCAGCGTCTGCGTGATCTCCAGCAGCGCCGTCTGCGCCGAGCGGCGCGCGCGGCTGTCGGTGGCCGTGGTGTACAGGCGGTCCTTCAGGATGTCCAGGTAGAACGCGCCCAGGTCTTCCGAGCAGAAGGTTTGCAGGCGCGAGACGGCGGGGTGGAAGTCGTAGCGGTCGAAGTTGGCCAGCACGTCGGCCTGCATCTGCGCGGTCATGGCCAGCGCGTAGCGGTCGATCTCGAACAGTTCGGCGTGCGGCACGGCCTGCGTCGCCGGATCGAAGTCGGCCACGTTGGCCAGCAGGAAGCGCAGCGTGTTGCGGATGCGGCGGTAGCCCTCGACCACGCGCTTGAGGATCTCGTCGGAGATCGACAGCTCGCCCGAGTAGTCGGTGGAGGCGACCCACAGGCGCAGGATTTCCGCGCCCAGCGAATCGGACACCTTCTGCGGCGCGATGACGTTGCCGACCGACTTGCTCATCTTGCGGCCCTGGCCGTCGACCACGAAGCCGTGGGTCAGCAGGGCCTTGTAGGGCGCGCGGCCATACAGCATGCAGCCGGTCAGCAGCGACGAGTGGAACCAGCCGCGGTGCTGGTCCGAGCCTTCCAGGTACAGGTCGGCGGGCCAGGCCAATTGTTCGCCGTGCGAGCCGCCCAGGTCGTGGTCCTTGCCACCCAGCACCGTCGCGTGCGTGGTGCCCGAGTCGAACCACACGTCCAGCGTGTCGCGGTTCTTTTCGTACTGGTCGGCCTCGTCGCCCAGCAGGTCGCGGGGATCCAGGCTTTGCCAGGCCTCGATGCCGTGCTGTTCGACGCGTTGCGCGACCTGTTCGAGCAGTGCTTCGGTGCGCGGATGCAGCGCGCCGGTTTCCTTGTGCACGAAGAAGGCCATCGGCACGCCCCATTGGCGCTGGCGCGACAGCGTCCAGTCGGGACGGTTGGCGATCATGGCGTGCAGGCGCGCGCGGCCCCAGGCGGGGTAGAAGTCGGTGGCGTCGATGGCGGCCAGCGCGGTCTCGCGCAGGGGCGCGCTGCCGTCGTTGGGCTGGACGTCCATGCCGGCGAACCACTGGCTGGTGGCGCGGTAGATGATGGGCGTCTTGTGGCGCCAGCAGTGCATGTAGCTGTGCGGCAGCTTGGCCACGTGCATCAGCGAGCCGGCCGATTTCAGCGTCTCGACGATCTTGGGGTTGGCGTCC
Organism: Bordetella ansorpii; assembly: GCF_900078315.1. GTDB lineage: Bacteria > Pseudomonadota > Gammaproteobacteria > Burkholderiales > Burkholderiaceae_B > Bordetella > Bordetella ansorpii. The sequence goes on along the minus strand of NZ_FKBS01000029.1, from coordinate 439,678 downwards.
CAGATCGACTCGCCGCCGAACAGCGGCAGGCTGGACACGTATTTGCCGTCGCCCATGACGGGGCTGATGATGTCCTCGTCGCGCACGCCGTGTTCCTTGCAGGACACGAAGTCTTCGATACCGTAGGCGGGCGCCGAGTGCACCATGCCCGTGCCGGCGTCCAGCGTGACGTAGTCGCCCATGTAGATGGGCGAGGTGCGGTCGTAGCCGGCGTCCACGTGGGCCAGCGGATGGCGCATGCGCAGGCCGGCCAGCGCCGCGCCCTTTGCGGTGGCGATGACCTCGCCTTGCAGGCCCCAGGTCTTCAGGCATTCCTCGACGCGTTCGGCGGCCAGCAGCAGCAGCGGGCCATGGGCCGGCGTGGGCGTGGCGCGCACCAGCACGTAGTCGAAATCGGGGTGGGCGTTGAGCGCCTGGTTGGACGGGATGGTCCAGGGCGTGGTCGTCCAGATGACGGCGGCGCCGTCTTCCACCGAATTCAGGCCGAAGGCCGCGGCCAGCGCATCCTTGTCTGCAAACGGGAAGGCCACGTCGATGGCCGGATCGACCCGGTCGGCGTACTCGACCTCGGCCTCGGCCAGGGCCGAACCGCAGTCGAAGCACCAGTTCACGGGCTTCAGGCCGCGGAACACGTAGCCCTTCTTCAGGATGCGGCCCAGCGCGCGGATCTCGTCGGCTTCATTGCTGAAGTTCATCGTGAGATACGGGCGGTCCCAGTCGCCCAGCACGCCCAGGCGCTTGAAGTCCTTGCGCTGGCGGTCGATCTGCTCGAGCGCGTAGGCGCGGGCGCGCGACTGCACCTCGGCCACGGGCAGGTGCTTGCCGTATTTCTTCTCGATCTGGATCTCGATCGGCATGCCGTGGCAATCCCAGCCCGGCACGTACTGCGCGTCGAAGCCGGCCATGTTGCGGCTCTTGACGATGATGTCCTTCAGGATCTTGTTGACCGCGTGCCCGATGTGGATGTCGCCATTGGCGTAGGGAGGGCCGTCGTGCAGCACGAAACGCGGGCGGCCATTGCTGGCGGCGCGGATCGCCTGGTAGATGCGGTTTTCTTCCCATTCGGCCACCCAGGCCGGTTCCCGCTTGGCGAGATCGCCGCGCATGGGGAAGGGAGTGTCGGGCAGGTTGAGGGTGTTTTTATAGTCCATGAACGGCAAAATAGGCGCGCGCGTTTCGCGCGTCTTCGGCGATGGCGGCAGTCAGGGAAGGAAGGTCGGGAAATTTTTCTTCGTCCCGCAGTTTGTGCAGGAACTCGATGCGCACGAGTTTACCGTAAGCATCGGCGGGGCCATCGAGCAAGTGCGACTCCAGCAGCACGCGGCCATGATCTTCCACGGTGGGGCGTACGCCCAGGCTGGCCACGGCGGGGCGCGGCGCGTCGCCCAGGCCCAGCACGCGCACCACGTAGATACCCGAACGCGCGGCGCAGCGCGGCGCCACGCGCAGGTTCATCGTGGGAAAGCCCAGCGTGCGGCCCAGCTTCTGGCCGTGGATGACGTGGCCGCTGATGTGGAACGGGTGGCCCAGCAGGTCTTGCGCGCGCGCCAGGTCGCCCACGGCCAGCGCGGTGCGGACCTCGGAACTGGAAATGCGGTGGCCCTGGCGGTCGGTCACGTCGGACAGGGTATGCACCTCGAAGCCGTGGCGCATGCCGGCTTCGCGCAGCAGGTCGATGTCGCCGCTGCGTTTGGCGCCATAGCGGAAATCCTCGCCCACCAGCAGCCAGCGGGTCTGCAGGCCGTTGACCAGCAGGTCTTCGATGAAGGCGTTGGCCGACATGCCGGCCAGCCGCGCGTTGAAGCGCTCGACCACCACCCGTTCGATGCCCGCGCGCGCCAGCGCCGACAGCTTGTCGCGCAAGCCGAAGATGCGGGTGGGCGCCAGCTCGGGACGCTGGTTCAGGGCGGCGAAGTATTCGCGGGGGTGCGGCTCGAACGTCATCACCGCGGGCGCCAGGCCGCGGGCCTGCGCCTCGCGGCGCACGCGAGACAGGATGGCCTGGTGGCCGAGATGGACCCCGTCGAAGTTGCCGATGGTCAGGGCGCACGGGGCGCGCTGGGATGGCGGGGGCAGGTAGCGATAAATGCGCAGCGGAGGTTTCACGAGCGAGAGTTTACAATTTCAGGTTGCCTTGCTCATGGAATGCCCTATCTTGCCGGAATTCTCCGCCGATTCTTCACCCGCCGCCCAGCCCGCGGGCGCCGCACTGGCCGCCGCGCGCCGCCGCCTCGTCCTGCTTATTTCGGGGCGTGGCAGCAACATGCGGGCGCTGGTCGAGGCCTGCCGCGCCGAAGGCTGGCCCGCGGACGTGGCCGCCGTCATCAGCAGCCGCCCGGACGCGGCCGGGCTGGAGTGGGCGCGCGAACAGGGCATCGCCACGCAGGCCGTCAGCCATAAAGACTACCCCAACCGCGAGGCCTTCGATGCCGCGCTGGCCGCCGCCATCGAACCCTACCAGCCCGATTACGTGCTGCTGGCGGGCTTCATGCGCGTGCTCACGCCCGGTTTCGTGGCCCGTTTCGCCGGCCGGCTGGTCAACATCCATCCGTCCCTGCTGCCGGCGTTTCCCGGCCTGCACACGCACGCCCAGGCCATTGCCACCGGCGTGCGGGTGCATGGCTGCACCGTCCATTTCGTCACCCCGCTGCTGGACCACGGGCCGATCATCGTCCAGGGCTGCGTGCCCGTGCTGGCCGATGACACCCCCGAGGCGCTGGCCCAGCGCGTTCTCCAGGTCGAACACCTGGCCTATCCGGCCGCGGCCCGCTGGCTGGCCGAGGGCCGCGTCAGCCTGGCCGCCGACCAGCGGGTCGACGTCGCGGGCAACCCGCCCCGCCTGTTCATGATCGAGTCTTCCCGATGACCAAATCCTCTTTCCCCCGCTCCCGTTCCGGCCGCCCCGATCCGTCGGGCGATGACCGCCGTCCCGCCCGTTCGTCCGGCGCTCCGCGCCGTGATGAAGGCGACCGCTTCGCCCGTTTCGGCGCGGTACGCAGCGATGGCGGCGATCGTTCCGAGCGTTCCGCGGGGGGGGCACGCCGCGATTATGGCGACCGTTCCGAGCGTTCCTCGGGAGGGCCGCGTCGCGATGACGGCGATCGCTTCGCCCGTTCGTCGGGCGCGCCGCGTCGCGATGACGGCGATCGCTTCGCCCGTTCGTCGGGCGCACCGCGCCGTGATGACGGCGAGCGGGCCCGTCCGCATGGCCCCCGGCCGTCGCGTCCCCCGTCAGGCCAGTCCCACGAAGGACGGCCGCCCGCGGCTCGTCCCGACCGGCCGCGCATTCCCATGTCCGCCATCCGCATCGAGCAGGTCCAGCGCGTGCTGGGCGAACTGCTGCAATGGACGTACCCGGCCGATGCCACGCTGTCGCACTGGTTCCGCGCCCATCCCAATCTGGGCGGCCGCGACCGTGGTGAGGTTGCCGAAGCCGTGTATGACGTACTGCGCAATCTGCGCCGCTACCGCGGCATGGCCGAATCCGGCGTCGGACCGTCCTCGCGCCGCCTGGCCATCCTGGGCCTGGCCGCCACGCTGGGCCGGGTGGCCCTGGACGATGGCCTGGAGCCGGCCGAGGCCGAATGGCTGCGTCACGTGCTGCGCATCGATCCGGCGACGCTGCCGCGCGCGGTGCGCACCAGCATGCCCGATTGGCTCGACGAGCGCCTGGGCACCATGGACGAACCGGAGCGCCTGATGGCGTCGCTGAATCGCCAGGCCGCGCTGGACTTGCGCGTCAACCCGCTGAAGGTCGAGCGCGACGCCATCCTGACCATGCTGCAGAACGGCCCCGCGGCCGAATACGAGCCGCAGGCCATGCCGCATTCGCCCTGGGGCATCCGTGTGCAGGGCCGTCCTGCCATCAACCGCTGGCAACTGTTCGAGGACGGCAGCCTGGAAGTGCAGGACGAAGGCAGCCAACTGCTGGCGCTGCTGGTCGGCCCCAAGCGCGGCGAGATGATCATCGATTTCTGCGCCGGCGCCGGCGGCAAGAGCCTGCTGCTGGGTGCGCTGATGCGGTCCACCGGCCGCCTGTACGCTTTCGACGTGTCGGCGGCCCGCCTGGCGCGCGCCAAGCCGCGATTCGCCCGCAGCGGGCTGTCCAACGTGGTGCCGGTGGCCATCGACGGCGACAACGACGCCCGGGTCAAGCGCCTGGCCGGCAAGGCCCAGCGCGTGCTGGTGGATGCGCCTTGCAGCGGTATCGGCACGCTGCGCCGCAACCCCGACCTGAAGTGGCGCCAGCATCCCGATTCGCTGGCCGAACTGTGCGAACTGCAGCACCGCATCCTGAAGAGCGCGGCGCGCTGCGTGGCGCCGGGCGGCCGGCTGGTCTATGCCACCTGCAGCCTGCTGGAAGAGGAAAACGCCGCCCAGGCCGAGCGTTTCCTGGCCGAGCACCCCGATTTCGAGCGGCTGGACGCCGCCGAGATCATCAAGAACCGTTGCCCCGATCTGGAGCTGGACGGTCCGTACATGCAGTTGCGTCCGGACGTGCACGGCACTGACGGTTTCTTCGCCGCCGTGTTCGAGCGCCGCAAGGCGGCCAAGCCGGCCAAGGACGCTGCGGCGCAGGAGGTGATCGCGGCGGACAGCGGCGAGGCGCCGGCTTCGGACGCCGACGTGCGGGCCGATGGCATCGTGGCGGCCGATGATGGCAAGCCGGGCGCGTCCCAGGCTGGCGTGGACGCCGGCATCGAGGAGGGCGTCCCGGCGGCGCCGACGGGTGACGATGAAGAACCGTCCCCTGAGGCGGCCCCCGGGAAGCCGGCATCGGCGTGATGCGTTTTTCGGCCGGGCAGGGCGGCGTACCGCCTGGCCCGGCTCAGGGCCTGGCGGGCGTGGGCGCCTTTGGCATCACGTTCACCTGCGTGCTGTACTTTTCGATGTTCGGCCCGCGCCGCTGGTAGCGGACCTGCCAGGCCACCGCGTCGGTGCCGGGCTTGTCCGCCTGGTACATCACTTGCGCGATCGTCACCAGCTTGGCAGGGCAACGTCCCGAGGCCGTCGCCGGTGTCTGGGTGCGCACGATGGTGGCCTTGCCCAGCAGGGGCTTCCGGGTGATGCGCACGCGCGGCGCGCTCAGCGCCTGGCAGCTTTCGGGATCCACTTCGTAATAGGTGGCCAACACCACCTGGGCGCCGCTGGCGATCCGGAATTGGGCGGACGCGGGCGCGGCAGCGGCCAGCAACAACAGCGGCGCGCACAGGCGCGAGGCAAAGGACAGCGGCATGGGGAAAAAGCGGTGGAATACGGAGTTCCCGCACTTTATCGCGGCCCCGCCGGTGTAGCAAAATGTTGGAAACACACCACGGACGATGCTTTCCCGGTCCGGGGCGCGTAGCGGGAAGGCGGGGGCTTAGTCCTTGATTTATCTCAAGAACCTTTTTGAAACCCCACTGTCATAAGAAGGCCGGGTAGGCTAAACTGCGCCGGTAACCATACTTACGAGGCTCCCTCAAGCTTTATGGATCAAGTCCTTTCGTTTTTGTCCGGCGGTCTGGCCCAAGCCCATTGGTGGCAGATCGTCGTGTTCGCTCTGGTCGTCACGCACATCACGATCGTGTCGGTCACGGTGTTCCTGCACCGCAGCCAGGCGCACCGGGGTCTCGAACTGCATCCCGCGGTCATGCACTTCTTCCGTTTCTGGCTGTGGCTGACCACCGGCATGGTTACCAAGGAATGGGTCGCCATCCACCGCAAGCACCACGCCAAGTGCGAGAAAGAGGGCGATCCGCATTCGCCCATGCTGTTCGGCATCTGGAAGGTGCTGTTCCGCGGCGCCGAGCTCTATCGCATCGAGTCCGACAACCGTGAAACCATGGCCAAGTTCGGCCACGGCACGCCGGACGACTGGCTCGAGCGCAACCTCTACGCGCGCCGCAGCCTGTGGGGCGTGCTGCTCATGCTGGCCATCGACCTGTCGCTGTTCGGCGTCCTGGGCCTGACCGTCTGGGCTGTCCAGATGGCCTGGATTCCCTTCTGGGCGGCCGGCGTGGTCAACGGCATCGGCCACTACTGGGGCTACCGCAACTACAACAGCCCGGACACCAGCACCAACGTGTTCCCGTGGGGCATCGTCATTGGCGGCGAAGAGCTGCACAACAACCACCACGCGCACGGCACCTCGGCCAAGTTCTCGGCCAAGTGGTACGAATTCGACATCGGCTGGTGCTACATCAGCGTGCTGCGCTTCTTCGGTCTGGCCAAGGTCAAGAAGGTCGCCCCCAAGTTGAAGCTCGATCCGGCCGCCAAGGCCATCGACCTGCGCACGCTGCAAGGCGTCATCACGCATCGCTACGAAGTCATGGCCCGCTACGCCGACGTCATCAAGGACGCCGCCCGCGAAGAACTGGCCAAGATGAAGTCGTCGCGCCGCGAGGGCAGCGCCGATTGCAACTGGACCATGCTGCACCGCGTGCGCCGTTCGCTGCATCGCAACGAAGACATCCTGCACCCCGAGCAATTGGCCGCCGTCGACCAGGCCATCGCGCAGAACCAGTCCCTGTCCACGCTGGTGCAGATGCGCCGCGAACTGGGCCGCCTGTGGGAAAGCTCCAGTGCCAGCAGCGAACAACTGCTGAACGATCTGCAGGCCTGGTGCCAGCGCGCCCAACATAGCGGTATTTCCGGGCTCGAGCAGTTCGCGCTTCGTCTGCGCCGCTACGCGGCATGATGCTGGACAAGCTCAACCCCGAACAACGCGCCGCCGTCACGCTCGAACCGCAGCACGCCCTGGTCCTGGCCGGGGCGGGCAGCGGCAAGACCCGGGTGCTCACCACCCGGATGGCCTGGCTGATCCAGACCAGCCAGGCCAGTCCATACGGACTGCTGGCGGTCACCTTCACCAACAAGGCCGCGCGTGAAATGCTCACGCGCATGACGGCCATCCTGCCCATCGACCCGCGTGGGCTCTGGATCGGCACGTTCCACGGCTTGTGCAATCGCATGCTGCGCGCGCATCACCGCGACGCCGGCCTGCCGCAGACCTTCCAGATCCTCGACACCACCGATCAACTGGCCGCCATCAAGCGCCTGCTGAAGGCCAACGGCATCGACGACGAGAAGTATCCGCCGCGCGACGTGCAGCGCTTCATCAACGGCTCGAAGGAAGACGGCCTGCGCGCGTCCGATGTCGAGGTCTGGGACAACGACAGCCATCGCCGCCGCCTGGTCGAGATCTACCAGCTTTACGAAGCGCAATGCCAGCGCGAGGGCGTGGTCGACTTCGCCGAGCTGCTGCTGCGCGCCTACGAGCTGCTCAGCCGCAACGCGCCGGTGCGCGAGCATTACCAGCGCCGATTCCAGCACATCCTGGTCGACGAGTTCCAGGACACCAACGTGCTGCAGTACAAGTGGCTGCGCCTGCTGGCCGGCGGCGGCGCGAGGATCTTCGCGGTGGGTGACGACGACCAATCCATCTACGCCTTCCGCGGCGCGAACGTCGGCAACATGGCCGATTTCGAACGCGACTACGCGCATGGCACCGTCATCCGCCTCGAGCAGAATTACCGTTCGTACGGCCACATCCTCGATTCGGCCAATGCCCTGATCAGCAACAACGGCGGGCGGCTGGGCAAGAATCTCTGGACCGACCAGGGCGAGGGCGAGCTCGTGCGCATCGTCGAGCAGCCCAGCGACGGCATGGAAGCCCAGTGGCTGGTCGAAGAGGTGCGCGCACTGATCAACGATGGCCGCGCGCGCCGCGAAATCGCCGTGCTGTATCGCAGCAACGCGCAATCGCGCGTCATCGAGCACGGACTGTTCTCGTCCGGCATTCCGTACAAGGTGTACGGCGGCCTGCGCTTCTTCGAGCGCCAGGAGGTCAAGCACGCATTGGCCTACCTGCGCCTGATGGCCAATCCCAGCGACGACACGTCCTGGATGCGGGTGGTCAACTTCCCCACGCGCGGCATTGGCGCGCGCACGCTCGAGCAACTGGCCGACGCCGCGCGTGCCCATGACACCAGCCTGTATGGCGCGGTGGGCATGGTGCCGGGCAAGGGCGGCGCCAATCTGCAGCAGTTCGCGCAGCTCATCGGCCGCATGGCCGATGAGACGCGTGGCCTGCCGCTGCCCGAACTGGTCGAGCACATGCTGGCCGGCAGCGGCCTGATCGAGCACTACAAGACCGAGCGCGAAGGCGCCGAGCGGCTGGAAAACCTGAACGAACTGATCACCGCCGCGGCGGTGTTCGCGTCCGAAGAGAACTACGACGGCCTACCCGCAGGCGTGGTGCCGCAGATGGATGCGCCCTCGGGTGACGGCGCCCAGGTGTCCGTGGCCGACGGCCTGACGCCGCTGGCCGCGTTCCTGTCGCACGCCGCCCTCGAGGCCGGCGACAACCAGGCGCAACAGGGCCAGGATGCCGTGCAGTTGATGACGGTGCACTCGGCCAAGGGTCTGGAATTCGACGCGGTGTTCATCACCGGCCTGGAAGAGGGCCTGTTCCCGCACGAGAACAGCATCCTCGAGCAATCCGGGCTGGAGGAAGAGCGCCGCCTGATGTACGTGGCGATCACGCGCGCGCGTGAACGGCTGTACATCAGCCTGGCGCAAAGCCGGATGCTGCACGGGCAGACGCGTTACGCGATGCGCTCGCGGTTCCTGGAAGAGATTCCCGAGGAGCACGTGAAGTGGATCACGCCCAAGGCCACGCTGCCGTCGGCGCAGCGTGAGGCGGCCTGGGGCGGCGATGCGTTCGGCCGCAAGAGCACGGGTACGATCGCGCCTCGTTCGCCGCGAGGCACCACCAGTGGCGTCACGGTGGGCGACAAGGAGTTCCGGATCGGCCAGGGTGTGCGGCATGCGCGGTTTGGCGATGGAACCATCATCGGTCTCAGCGGGGCTGGGCAGGATGCCCAGGCGCAGATCCAGTTCCGGGATGTGGGGGCCAAGACGTTGGCACTGGGGATCGCCAAGCTGGATATCGTCCAGGGGTGATCCCTCTTTGCGAGAGGCGAGTCGTCGTGGCTCGCCGTTCGCTGCCTGCGCAGGCAGCCCGTGTTTTTCCATACCCCTGAGGCGGGCCGGCGGCTCTTCCGAACCAGAGACGTTGCGAGCCTGCGTATGCCCAGGGGGCAAGACGGCCAATTGAAGAAGGGGCAGTCCCGCTTAGCGGGACCGAGGGCGCCTTCTGGCGCGCCCGAGCCCGACGACTTGGCCGTCTTGCCCCCTGGGCATACGCAGGCGTCTCAAGAACCCAGACTCACACGCGCCCGTCTTCGCCCGCCGTGACCCTCTGCACCGTGGCCACCACGTCGTCGAGCTTCATCGGCTTGCGCAGGAAGGCCTTGTAGTTGCGGCAATCCTTGGGCACGTCGTCTTCCGGCCGGCCGCTCATCAGGATGACGGGCGTGTCGGCCAGGTAGGCGTTCTCTTGCATGGCGGTCAGCATGGGCACGCCGCCCATGCTGGGCATCATCAGGTCGGAGATGACCAGATCCGGGCGCAGCGTCAGCATGGTCTGCAGCGCGTCCAGGCCGTTGTGCTGCGTGACGACCTCGAAGCCTTCGGCCTCGAGGCGGTCCTGCAGCAGTTCGGCGATCAACGGCTCGTCGTCCACGATGAGGATCTTCGTCATGACGACAGCGTCTTCCGTCGGGCTCAAGGCTTCTTCTTGCCCGAGGCGCCATCCTGCAGTTGGGGCAGGGCGGCGCCGCCCGACGGGGCCAGCAAACCGGTCTTCACGTAGGTGAAGAGCTTCTCGCGCGTATCGACGATGTCGAGGTTGCGCATGGTCAGTTGGCCGATGCGGTCGGCGGGCGTGAAGGGGGCGTTCTCGACCTTTTCCATCGACAGGCGCTCGGGCGCGTAAGTCAGGTTGGACGAGACCGTGTTCAGGATCGAGTAGTCGTTGCCGCGGCGCAGTTCGACCGTGACTTCTCCGGTGACGGCGCGGGCCACCCAGCGCTGGGCGGTTTCGCGCAGCATGATGGCCTGCGGGTCGAACCAGCGGCCCTGGTACAGCAGGCGGCCCAGCTTGCGGCCGTTCTCGCGGTACTGCTCGATGGTGTCTTCGTTGTGGATGCCGGTGACCAGGCGCTCGTAGGCGATGAACAGCAGCGCCAGGCCCGGAGCCTCGTAGATGCCGCGGCTCTTGGCCTCGATGATGCGGTTTTCGATCTGGTCGCTCATGCCCAGGCCGTGGCGGCCGCCGATGCGGTTGGCTTCGGCCAGCAGCTCGACCGGGTCGGAGAACTCGACGCCGTTCAGGGCGACGGGCTGGCCTTCCTCGAAGCGGACCGTGACTTCCTCGGCGGGTACGGCCACGTCATCGCGCCAGAACGCCACGCCCATGATGGGCTTGACGATGCGGATGCCGGAACTGAGGCTTTCGAGATCCTTGGCTTCGTGGGTGGCGCCCAGCATGTTCGAGTCGGTGGAGTACGCCTTCTCGGCCGACATCTTGTAGTCGAAGCCGGCGCGCTGCATGTACTCGGACATTTCCGAGCGGCCGCCCAGCTCGTCGATGAACTGCTGGTCCAGCCAGGGCTTGTAGATCTTCAGTTCGGGGTTGGTGAGCAGGCCGTAGCGGTAGAAGCGCTCGATGTCGTTGCCCTTGAACGTGCTGCCGTCGCCCCAGATGTTGACGCCGTCTTCCTTCATTGCGGCCACCAGCATGGTGCCGGTGACGGCGCGCCCGATGGGGGTGGTGTTGAAGTAGGTGATGCCGGCGGTGGAGATGTGGAACGCGCCCGATTGCAGGGCGGCGATGCCTTCGGCGACCAGTTGCGCGCGGCAGTCGATCAGGCGCGCGTTCTCGGCGCCGTATTGCATGGCGCGGCGCGGAATGTCTTCGTAGTCGGGCTCGTCGGGCTGGCCCAGGTTGGCGGTGTAGGCGTAGGGGATCGCGCCTTTCTCACGCATCCAGATCAAGGCGGCGCTGGTGTCCAGGCCGCCGGAGAAGGCGATGCCGACCTTCTGGCCGGAGGGAAGGTTCGGGAGAATAGTGGTCATTGATTTCGACTGTGGACGCCAACGAAAAGGCGGCGGCGGAGCCGCCTGGGATGAAACGGCGGCGGGCCGCGGGTTCATATGAATGCAACCTCGGATTTTAGCGCGTTTGGCAGGGCGGGCGGCGGGGGTATTCGTTTTGTCTATATCTGAAATATCGGGTAGGGCATTGGCGGGCGCGGGCCGTGCGCCGATGATGCGTTTTTCGCGGCCTCGGGCGCATGGGAGCGGCCGCACGCGCTGCGGACGCAGGGCCCGACGGGCGATTCGCGGCAACCCTGACACAAGCCGTCGCCAGACGCGCCTGGCATTGGAGAAGAGATGGAGACATATCGAAACGTACTGCTGGTGAAGGTGCCGGCCAGGCTGGATGCCGCGGCCGCGCAGGCGGCGAGGCATGAACTGGAGTCGCTGGGTGTGTCCGTTTCGGCATACGCCGCGCTGGAGCTCGATGAGTCCTACGTGTATTGCCGCGCGGCGACGGCCGCGGCGCTGGAGCAAGCCCGTGCGCGTATCCCGGCGCTTTTTCCGCGGGCCCATGCGCGGCTGCTGGAGCCGGTCTGCCTGCTGGACGGCGCGTCGCGCGGCCAGGACGCGCCCTGGCACTACATCGTCGAGACCGACGTGTTGCCCGAGCAGGAAGACGACCTGAACGCCTGGTACGACCAGGAGCACCTGCCCGGCCTGGCCGGCGTGCCGGGCACGGTGCGCGCCGAGCGCTATCTGTGCCGCGACGGCTCGCCGCGCTATCACGCCTGCTACGACCTGCACACGCAGGAGACCTTCGGCAGCCCGCCCTGGCTGGCGGTGCGCGCCACCGACTGGAGCAGCCGCGTGCGGCCGGCGTTCCGCAACACCAAGCGGACGATGTTCGAACGCGTGGCCTGAAACGCATCGCGCCCCGGGTGGGGCGCGATTCCTTGAACGAGGCCGCCTGGAGCCGGCCGGCCCCGGGGACGCGGGCTTACTCCGTCACCTGACCCAGCAGCAGGAACTCCATCAGCGCCTTCTGCGCGTGCAGGCGGTTCTCGGCCTCGTCCCACACCACGCTTTGCGGGCCGTCGATGACTTCGCCGGTGACTTCCTCGCCGCGGTGGGCGGGCAGGCAGTGCATGAACAGGGCCTGCGGGTCGGCGACCGCCATCATCTCTTCGTCGACACACCAGTCGGCGAAGGCCGCGCGGCGTTCCTCGTTCTCGGCCTCGTAGCCCATGCTGGTCCACACGTCGGTGGTGACCAGGTGCGCGCCGCGGCAGGCGTCCATCGGATCCTTGAACTGGCGCAGCGTGGTGGCGGGCGGGGTGCCGATGCGGGCCGTCTCGAGCTCGTAGCCCGAGGGCGTGGACACGTGGAGCGTGAAGCCCAGCAGTTCGGCCGCCTGCAGCCAGGTGTACGACATGTTGTTGGCGTCACCCACCCAGGCGACCGTCTTGCCGGCGATGGGGCCGCGATGCTCGATGAAGGTGAAGATGTCGGCCAGGATCTGGCAGGGATGGAATTCGTTGGTCAGGCCGTTGATGACCGGCACGCGCGAATGGGCGGCGAAGCGCTCGATGCGGGTCTGCTCGAACGTGCGGATCATGACGATGTCGACCATGCGCGAGATGACGCGCGCGGTGTCCTCGATGGGCTCGGAGCGGCCCAGCTGCGAGTCGTTGGACGTGAGATTGATGACCGAGCCGCCCATCTGGTACATGCCCGCCTCGAACGACACGCGGGTGCGCGTGCTGGCCTTCTCGAACACCATGGCCAGCGTGCGGTCGTGCAGCGGCATGTGCGGCTCGTAGCGCTTGAACTTGTCCTTGATGATGCGCGCGCGGTCGAGCACGTAGTGCAGCTCGGCGGACGACAGGTCTTTGAATTGCAGGAAATGCCGCAAGGGGCCGTTTTGATTCGCAGGAGGAGTCATGATGGTTTCGCGGGGCTGGGGGGCGGGCAGGCGCTCGTGGCGCCCGCCCGCGCGGAAAATTATGCTTGGTCGGCCAGGAACTGCTTGATCAGGGGGGCCAGCAGGCGGACGATCTCGTCGGCCTCGTCGCGGGACAGGATCAGCGGGGGCAAGAGGCGCACCACGCGTTCGCGCGTGACGTTGATCAGCAGGCCGGCCTGCATGGCGCGGGTGGCCAGGATGCCGCACGGGCGGTCGAGTTCGATGCCCAGCATGAGGCCGCGGCCGCGCACGTCTGCGACGCCCGGCACGCCCGCCAGTGCGGCGGACAGGGCGTTCTGCAGGTAGGCGCCGACGGTCTCGGCGTTCTGCAGCAGGTTTTCCTGCTCCAGGGAGTCGATCACGGCCAGGCCGGCGGCGCAGGCCAGCGGGCCGCCGCCGAAGGTGGTGCCGTGGCTGCCGGGCGTGAGCACGCCAGCGGCGGGGCCGGCCGCCAGCATGGCGCCGATGGGCACGCCGCCGGCCAGGCCCTTGGCCAGCGTCATCACGTCGGGGCGGATGCCGGCCCATTGGTGGGCGAACCACTTGCCGGTGCGGCCGATGCCGGATTGCACTTCGTCGATCATCAGCAGCCAGCCGCGCGCGGTGCACAGTTCGCGCAGGCCGCGCACGTATTCCAGGTCGGACGGGCGGATGCCGCCTTCGCCCTGCAGCACTTCCAGCAGCACCGCGACGGTGCGCGGTTCGGCGTCGCCGGCGCGGGTCACGGCTTCCAGGCTGTTGTACGGCACCTGGGTGAAGCCGGCGGGCAGCGGTTCGAAGCCCTTGCGCGCCTTTTCGCTGCCCGTGGCGGCCAGCGTGCCCAGCGTGCGGCCGTGCCACGACGAATCCATCGAGATGATGTGCGGCAGGTCGTTGCCCTTCTTGTGGCCGTAGTAGCGGGCCAGCTTGATGGCGCCTTCGTTGGCTTCGGAGCCGCTGTTGGCGAAGGCCACTTCCTGCATGCCGGACAGCGCGGCCAGGCGCTGGGCCAGTTCGGCCTGCTGCGGCACTTCGTAGATGTTCGAGGTGTGGATGACGCGCGCGGCCTGATCTGCGATGGCCTTCACCAGGCGCGGATGATTGTGGCCCAGGCACGAGACGCCGATGCCGGCCAGTCCGTCGAGGTACTTGCGGCCCTGCGCGTCGAACAGCCAGACGCCCTGGCCGTGCGTGAACGAGACCGGCAGGCGGGAATAGATGTTGATCAGCGGCGACGACATCGCGGGTGCTCCAGTGGGCGACGGCCCCGTACCGCCCTGGGCTTGCCGCCGCCGCGTCCGCGTTGCACACCAGGGGGGCAGGCAGCGAAAAGCAGGGGGGACGCACCGGGGCCGTCCGCGGGTTTCCGGTTTATTGGGGGAACGACGCGAGGGGCGAAAGGATCAATCATATACAATTCGCGGCGCGGGCCGCTTTTTCAGCGCCGCTCCGTTCCTCGGGCCGGCATCGCACTTGCTGTGGTGGCAGGCCCGGAAGCGTGTTGCGGGGTTTTTCTTGTCAGACGCGGCCGATCCCGGCGTCAGTGTGCAGCCCGCAGTGAAGAATCCATGGCAAATCCTGTCAGACAATTCATAATCCACGGCGTTACCGAAAGCGGTTCGCGATTCCGTCCCAGCGACTGGGCCGAGCGCCTTGCCGGCGTCATGTCCCAGTTCAAGCCGCCCGGCAGTGGCGGCAACCATCTTACGTATTCGCCCTACGTGTTGCCGGTGGTCATCGATGGGGTGCGCGGCATCGTGGTCGACCTGCGCCTGCGCGAACTCGAACCCCTGGCCTACAAGTTCGTGGTCGACTTCGCGCGCGACAACCAACTGAAGACCGAAGAGCGCGAAGTCTGAGGCGCGGGCGGATCGCCGGATCCGCCCGGAAGTCTCATTCGACGGGCGTGACGACGCGGCCGGTGGCGAAGAACGCCTGCAGGTTCTCCAGCATCAGGTTTTCCATTTCCATGCGCGTCTCGTAGGTGGCGCTGCCGATGTGCGGCAGCAGCACCGTGTTGCCATGCTGCTTCAGCGCGTCCGGCACCTTGGGCTCGTGTTCGAACACGTCCAGCGCCGCGCCGCCCAGCTTGCCCGACTGGATCGCATCGACCAGGGCGGCCTCGTCGATGACGGGACCGCGGGCAATGTTCACGATCAGGCCCTTGGGGCCCAGCGCTTCCAGCACGGCCTGGTTGACCAGGTGGCGCGTGCCCGGGCCACCCACGGTGGCGACCACCAGGAAATCGGCCCATTCGGCCAGCTCGACCAGCGAGGCGGCGTAGCCATACGACACGTCATCGCGCGCGCGGCGGTTGTGATAACGCACTTCCATGTCGAAACCCGTGCCGCGCCGGGCGATGGCGTCGCCGATGCGGCCCAGGCCGACGATACCCAGCTTCTTGCCGCTGACGCGCGTGCCCAGCGGGATATTGCCGTGCACCTGGCCCCATTGGCCCGCGCGCACGAAGCGGTCGCCCAGGCTCATGCGGCGCGCGCCCGAGATCAGCAGGCCCCAGGCCAGGTCGGCCACGCAGTCCGTCAATACGTCGGGCGTGTTGCTGACCAGCACGCCGCGCTTGCGGGCCGCTTCCAGGTCGATGGTCTCGTAGCCCACGCCCCAACTGCAGATCGCCTTCAGCGACGGCAGTGCGTTGATCAGTTCGGCCTTGGCGCCTATGGTGGCCGAGGTGACGATGGCGACGACGTCCTTGCCGTGTTCGGCCAGTGCCTGGTCGCGGTCGGCGTGCTTCCACAGTTCGAACACATCGTAGGCGTCGGCGAGGCGGGCGTTGGCGGAGGGCGAGCCGGACAGCGGTCCGACCTGGAGGATGCGAGGCTTGGTCATCGTCAGGGGTTGTCGGGTTGATCGTGAAACAAATGCTACTTGATTCCGCGGCAGTTGTACGACATGTCTGCCGCGGAATGCGTCGGATGTCTTACTGCAGTTCGATGTTGGCCTTGCGGATCACGTCCTTCCAGCGCCGCACTTCGCCTTGCTGGAACTTGGTGAATTCCTCCGGCGTATTGGCCACGACCTCGAAGCCCTGCGTCTGGAAGGTCTTGGCCACCTGCGGGTCGCGCAAGGTGGTGCGCAGTGCATCGGACAGTTTCTTCACTACGGGCGCGGGCGTGCCGGCGGGCACCGCGAAGCCTTGCCACGAATACACCACCATGTCTGCGATGCCTGCCTCGGCCAGCGTGGGCACGTTCGGCAGGTCGGGCACGCGCGCGTCGCCGGTCACGGCCAGCGCCTTCAGCTTGCCGGCCTTCACGTGGTTCAGCACCGCGCCCAGGTTCTGGAACGAGACGTTGACCTGGCCGCCGATCAGGTCGGCGATGGCGGCGCCGCCGCCCTTGTAGGGCACGTCCACGCCGGTGGTGTGCGTGCGCTGGCGGAACAGCACGGCCGACAGGTGGTCGGACGAGCCCGTGCCGGACGAGGCGTACGACACCTGGTCGGGGTGTTTCTTGGCGTAGGCCACCAGTTCGGCCACCGTGCTGGCGGGGAACGAGGGGGGCGCCACCAGCAGATTGGGATTGCGCACCGCCTGGGTCAGGTAGATGAAGTCCTTGCTCGGGTTGTACGACAGGCTCTTGTACAGCGCTTCATTGATGGCGAAGGTGCCGATCGAACCCACCATCATGGTGTAGCCGTCGGGCGTGGCGCGCGACAGCGCCTGCGCCCCGATGGCGCTGTTGGCGCCGGGCTTGTTCTCGACCACGAAGGTCTGGCCCAGCAGCTTCGACAGGCCGGGCGTGACGGAACGGCCGGTAATGTCGGACGAGCCGCCGGGGACGAAAGGCACGATCATCGTGACGGGTTTATCGGGATACTGCTGGGCGTGGGCGGCCGCGCCCAGCAGGGAGCAGGCCACGGCGATGACGCAGGTCAGTCTGTACACGGTGTCTCCTGGTGCGCGTGTGTCGTTATGGCGGCCGCCGCCGGCCGCGCGTCGCGGCGGCGTCCGTGTGGCCGCGCCGTCGGCGCGGCCATCAGGCTCGGTCAGTCGACCTTGGCGCCCGACTGGCGCACCACCTGCGCCCACTTCCCGGTTTCCTTCGCCATGAAGGTCTTGAATTCGGCGGGCGTGATGCCGGACGGCTCCGCGCCCTGGGCGCGCAATTGCTGTTTCACGCTGTCCTGTTGCAGCGCGCGGGCCACGTCGCGCTGGATCTTGTCGACGATGGCCGGCGGCGTGCCGGCGGGCGCCAGCAGGCCGAACCAGCTGGAGGCCTCGTAGCCTTTCACGCCGGCCTCGGCCATCGTGGGCACGTCCGGCAGGGCGGCCGAGCGCGCGGTGGTGGTCACCGCCAGCGGACGCAGCTTGCCCGCCTTCAGGAAGCCCATGGACGAGGGCAGGTTGTCGAAGATCAGGTCGGCCGAACCCGCCATCACGTCGGTCAGCGCGGGGCTGCTGCCCTTGTAGGGCACGTGGGTCATTTTGGTGCCCGTCATGGCCTGGAACAGTTCTCCCGACAGGTGCGTCGAGGTGCCGTTGCCGGTGGACGCCATGTTGACCTTGCCGGGGTTGGCCTTCAGGTAGGCGATCAGGTCGGCCACGCTGCGGATGCCATGCTTGTCCGCGAAGGCCGGATTCAGCTCCAGGATGTTGGGCACGGGGATGACCAGCGTGACGGGCGCGAAATCCTTGACCGGGTCGTAGGGCAGTTGCGAATACACCGACGGGTTGATGGCGTGCGTGCTGACGGTGCCCATCAGCAGGGTGTAGCCGTCCGCCTTGGCGCGGGCCGCCTCGGCGGTGCCGACGTTGCCGCCCGCGCCCGCCTTGTTGTCGACGACGACGGCCTTGCCCCAGGCCTTGCCCAGCTCGGCCGCGACCACCCGCGCGGCGATGTCGGCGGTACCGCCAGCGGGGAAGGGCACGAGCAGGCGGACATCGCGTTCCGGGTAGCCGCGGGCATCCTGGGCGTGTGCGGGAAGCGTCAGGCAGGCGCCGGCGACGAAAGCGGCGCAGGCCGCGCGCAGGCGTGGAGGTACGACAAGCATGGGAAGTCTCCTGGGTGTGCGCGTCACCGCGCATCTGTCGTGGGAACTGCTGGCCGCCCAGGGATTCTAGCCCTGCCGCGACCGGGGTGCTTATGCTTGCTTGTCAGACAATATAGGTATAGAGTTTTTACTTGTCAATCAAGTTGGCGCCTCATCGTATGAGTCGCCAAGCAAGCCCCACGCCGACTCGAGCCCCAGGAGACAGCTTTCCCATGAAAACCACCCCGGTCACCACCGCCGACCTGCAGCGCTCCGTCATCGCCGTGCCGCCGCTGGCGCGCCATGCCGATCTGTCGCTGAACGAAGCCGCCAACCGCGCGCTGCTGCGCCACCTGGAAGACGGCGGCGTGCGCAACGTGATGTACGGCGGCAATGCCAACTTCTACAACGTGGGCGTCAGCGAGTACGCCCGCATCGTGGATTTCCTGGCCGAAGCCGCGGGTCCGGACACCTGGGTGCTGCCCTCGGCCGGACCGGACTACGGCAAGCTGATGGACCAGGCCGCCATTCTGCGTTCGCGCGACTTTCCCACCGCGATGCTGCTGCCCATGTCGTTCCCGTACACCGACGCGGGCCTGGCCGACGGTGTGCGCCGCGTCAGCGACGCGCTGGGCAAGCCGGCCGTGGTCTACATCAAGAACGTCGATTACCTGGCACCCGCCACCGTGGCGCGCCTGATCGAGGAGGGCCGCATCGCCGCGCTGAAGTACGCCGCCGTGCGCCCCGACCCCACCGACGATCCCTATCTCGCCGCGTTGCGCGAGGCGGTGGATGCGAAGTGGATCGTCAGCGGCATCGGCGAGCGTCCCGCCATCGAGCATTGCCGCGCGTTCGGCCTGAAGACGTTCACCTCGGGCTCGGTGTGCATCGCCCCGCGCGGCTCGATGCGCCTGTTGCGCCTGCTGGGCGAGGGCCGCTACGACGAGGCCGAAAAGGTGCGCCAGCGCTATCTGCCGCTGGAAGATTGCCGCGATGGCATCAGCCCCATCCGCGTGCTGCACGATGCCGTCACGCTGTCCGGCGTGGCCGACATGGGGCCGATGCTGCCGCTGCTGACGGGGCTGGACCCCGCCGAGCGCGAGCAGGTGGCGCCGGTGGCGCGCGCGTTGCTGCAGTGGGACCGGACGGTGGACTGATCCCACGGGCGTGTCGCTTGGATTTCCTGGTCCGCAGTGTTCGCCGCGGGCCTTTCAACAGATCGGCGCGATGATGCCGGCGCATGGACGAGGAGACGGGTATGCAGGATGCAGATCGGATGGCCGGCGATGCGCTGGCGGGCGACGTGCGCGGCGGCCAGCGTAGTGGCGAACCCCGCCGCGCGGACCGCGGCATGAGCGCGGGCAGGCGCGCATGGCTTCGCACGGCCGGGGCTGCGGGAGCGGCCGCCCTGCTGCCCGGCGCGGCGCGCGCCTGGCAGCCTGCCGAGCGCTATCCGGATCCGGCCATCGTGTCGCTGGATCCGGCTTTCGACAAATACCGCCTGTTCAATGCCGGCGTCGAGCGCCTGGCCACGGGCATGCGCTGGTGCGAAGGGCCGGTGTGGGTCGGTGATGGCCGCTATCTGCTGTGGAGCGACGTGGCCGACGACCGCATCATGAAGTGGGAGGAGGAGACCGGCGCGGTCAGCATCTTCCGCAAGCCGTCGAACCATTCCAACGGCAATACGCGCGACCGCCAGGGGCGCCTGCTGACCTGCGAGCATCTCACGCGCCGCGTCACGCGCACCGAGCACGACGGCACGATCGGCGTGGTGCTGGACCGCTACGAAGGCAAGCGCCTGAACTCCCCCAACGACATCGTCTGCCGTTCGGATGGCTCCATCTGGTTCAGCGATCCGCCGTTCGGCATCGGCGGCAACTACGAAGGGCGGCCGGCGGCGTCCGAGCTGCCGCATTCGGTGTACCGCGTCGACGGCAAGACGGGCGAGGCCACCGCCATCATCACCGATCTGAAGGGCCCCAACGGCCTGTGCTTCTCGCCCGACGAAAGCAAGCTGTACGTGATCGAGGGCCGCGCCACGCCCAACCGCCTGATCCATGTGTACGACGTGCAGGAGGGCGGCACGAAGCTGGCCAACAAGCGCCTGTTCCTGGAGGCCGTCGACGCCACCATCGACGGCATGCGCTGCGACGTGGACGGCAACCTGTGGTGCGGCTGGGGCATGGGCGAGGGCAAGGACGGCGTGATGGCCGTGTCGCCGCAGGGCAAGCTGCTGGGCCACATCAAGCTGCCCGAGCGCTGCGCCAACCTCTGCTTCGGCGGTACGCAACGCAATCGCCTGTTCATGGCGGCCAGCCGCTCGATCTATGCGGTGTATGTCAATACGCAGGGTGTGGCGGGCGGCTGATAAGCGATACCATAGGCGATCCGTGTCGCCGCTCCCCGCGAAACGAGCCGGGGGCGGCGCACCAGCCAGCCGCGCGCAGCAAAGGAGTCCAGTTGTCACCCAGGAAAGCGCAGACCGCGACGCCGTCCCCGGAGCCCGGGCGCGACGGGGCCCTGCCATCGCTCGAACGTGGCCAACGGGTGCGCCTGGCGGACCAGCTCTATGGCCAGATCTTCGACCAGATCGTGGCCGGCCGCCTGAACGTCGGCGACAAGCTGCCTTCCGAGCACGAGATCTGCGAGAGGTACGGCGTGTCGCGGCCTGTCGTGCGCGAGGCGCTGCTGCGCCTGCGCGCCGACGGCCTGGTCATGGCGCATCAGGGGCTGGGCACGTTCGTCAGCCATCAACCGGCGCCGCGCCTGAAGACCTTCGATGGGGTGCAGAACGTGGCGGCCTATCTGCGCGCGCAGGAAGTGCGGCTGGCGCTGGAGGCCGACGCCGCCCGCCTGGCCGCGCTACGCCGCACCGACGGCCAACTGCGCCGCATCGAGCAGGCGCACGCGGCATTCGTGCAGGCCTTGCAGAATGGCGAGGTGTCGCCGGCCGCCGACCTGGCGTTTCACGCCTGCATTGCCGAAGCCAGCGGCAACGATTATTTCCTGGGCGTGCTGGAAAGCATCCACGAATCCATCAACGGCTTCATGCGCCTGACGCTGAGCCTGACGCGCACCGGCTCGCGCCAGCGCGCGCAGCGCGTGGCCGATGAACACGAGGCCATCCTGATCGCCATCCGCGAGCAGGATTCCGAACGCGCCCGGATCACCATGCAGTTCCATCTGGGCCAGGCGCTGCACCGCCTGGTGGACCGGGAGCGCGACGGCTAGCAGGGTTTCAATCACCTGCGATGCGCGGCATCCGCATGCCGTGCATCGCGGACACACGCAAAGAACCGCGGGCGACGACCCGCACGGGAGACGAGACGGTGGCAGGCGATTCGGCTGGGACGGTGCAGGCGCAGATCGGGCAGGTGCGCGAACAGATACTTCTGGTGCTGCGGGCGTGGGGCATGCCCGAAGACCTGGCGGACAGCGCCGCCGGCCTGATGGCCGAAACCGACCTGCTGGGCGTGGATTCGCACGGCATCTCGATGCTGCCTTCGTACGAGAACAAGCTGCGCGCCGGCACGCTGCGCATCGATGCGCGTCCCCGGGTCGCCCGCGACGGTACGGCCAGCGCGCTGCTGGACGGCGGCGCCGGGCTGGGCCATCCCGTGTCGGCGCAGGGCATGGCGCTGGCCATCGACAAGGCGCTGGCGCACGGCGTGGGCGCCGTGGCCGTGCGCAATTCCCATCACTTCGGCGCCGCGGGCGTGTACGCGCGGCTGGCCGTGCAGCGTGGACTGGTGGGCCTGGTGACCAGCAGCGCCACCACGCTGATCATGGTGCCGACGCACGGCGCGATGCCGGTGCTGGGCACCAATCCCATCGCCTTCGGCGCGCCGGCGCACCGCAACGACGCGCTGGTGCTGGACATGGCCACCACCACGGTGGCCGCCAACAAAGTCAAGGTCTACGACTACCACGGCAAGACGTTGCCGGCCGGCTGGGCGGTGGATGGCGCGGGCGGCGTCATCACCGAGGCGGCCGAGGCCATGCGCTACATCTTCAAGCATGCCGAAGGCGGCCTGACGCCGCTGGGCGGCACGGCCGCCATGAGCAGCCACAAGGGCTATGGCCTGGCGCTGATGGCGCAGGTCCTGGGCGGCACGCTGGGCGGCAGCGCCCTGGCCGCCAGGCATGCCACGCGCCGCGGTCCCGGCGACCCCGACGACATCGGCCATTTCTTTCTGGCGCTGGATCCCGCCGCGTTTCGCGAGGCAGGCAGCTTCGGGCAGGACATGGACGAACTGATCGACACCATGCATGCCGTGCCGCCCGCGGACCCCGCGCAGCCCGTGCTGGTGCCGGGCGATCCCGAGATGGCCGAGCGCGCGCGCCGCCTGCGGGAAGGCGTGCCGATCGCGCAGGCGCTGGCGTCCGTGCTCGAGCCGCTGTGCGACCGGTGCGGCGTGCCGTACGTGCTGCCGCGGTGACGATGATCCATGCCGTTCGGGCGGCGTGCGCGTCTCGCGGGGCCGCCGATCCCTTTCTTTCCGATTCCGTCTTGGCGCGGCGCCGTTGTCCGGCGCAGTCCCGAGTGCTTATTTCACCTTGAGGCCAGCCCTTTCATGACATCCCCCATTCCCAATCGTTTTCGCCAACGCATTCTGGCTCGCGAACGCCAGATCGGGCTCTGGATGAGCCTGACCAGCCACATCACGGCCGAAGTCGCCAGCCTGGCCAACTTCGACTGGATGCTGTTCGACGGAGAACACTCGCCCAACGACATTCCGCTGTTCGTGCAGCAGTTGCAGGCGGTGCAGGGCAGTGCCAGCGCCGCCGTGGGGCGGCCGTCATGGAACGATCCCGTCGAGATCAAGCGCATGCTGGATATCGGTTTCTACAACCTGCTGATTCCGTTCGTGGAGTCGGAGGACGACGCGCGCCGCGCCGTGGCGGCCACGCGTTATCCGCCGGCCGGCATCCGCGGCGTGGCGGGCCTGCAGCGCAGCAACCGCTATGGCACGGTGCCCGATTACCTGCGTGACGTGAACGACAACATCTGCGTGCTGGTACAGATCGAAAGCCGTGCCGGCGTCGACGCCGTTGACCAGATCGCCGCGGTGGAGGGCGTGGATGGCGTGTTCATCGGCCCCTCGGACCTGGCGGCCGCGCTGGGCCACCTGGGCAATCCGGGACACCCGGAAGTGCAGGACGCCATCAAGCACCTGCATGCGCGCATCACCGCGCAGGGCAAGGCCGTCGGCATCCTGGCGCCGGTGGCGGCCGATGCGCGGCGCTACCTGGACATGGGCATGCACTTCGTGTCCGTGGGCACGGACCTGACCCTCTTCAAGCAGGCGGTGTTCAACCTGCGCGAGGCGTTTCCCGGTTGAGGATGACGGCATGGGCCGGTGATGCGCCGGCCCAACGCAAAAAGGATGCCCGATGGGCATCCTTTTCTATTTGCCGTGATTCACAGGCAGCCTGGAAGCAGGCTTGGCGATGAAGCCGAATGGCGCCTTGGCGCCAAGCGCGCACCGAGGTGCGCGCCACGCGGCCCGGCAAGCCGGACCGCTGCCGGTATCAGGCCAGCGCCTTGACGGCGGCCGACAGGCGGCTCTTGTGGCGAGCGGCCTTGTTCTTGTGGATGATGTTCTTGTCAGCCACGCGGTCGATGATGCTGGTGGCTTTTTGCAGCGTTTCAGCGGCGGCAGCCTTGTCGCCAGTGGCGATCGACTGGCGAACGCGCTTGATGGCGGTGCGCAGCATGGAGCGCAGGCTGGAGTTGTGCTTGTTGCGATCAACCGATTGACGGGCGCGCTTGCGTGCTTGGGCGGTATTGGCCATAAGGAATAGGACTCTTACTTGATGACTAGGTTCGGGTCTGGCTGGGGGCTTTACCTTCGGCTCTGAGTTTTTGTTCCTGGGTTTCAGGAATTACTTATCTCGTATCCGGACCTGTCTGTCGACCGGAGCCGCCGGGAATGGCAGGGGTATGAATGCATACCCGCGCACAGTGCCAGCCTGTGAATTCGGCAAAGTCCAAGATTGTATCAGCTTTGCCTGCGATTGCAAGGGAAACAGCTTTGTGGTGGAGAGGCGGCGTGGCGCGTTTGCCGCATCCCCGATTCGGCCTGGGATCTTGCCCGGGCAGGCCGCCGATCAGGTGCTCAGCACGTTGATGGAGACGAACCAGGGCGTCATGCGCGAGACCTGGATGGGCATGCTGCTTTCCAGGGCGCGCAGGGCGGCATCGGAGTCGTCCAGCGGATAGGTGCCGCGCACCGGCAGGCCGCCCGCCGCCATCGATACGCGCAGCGTGCCCTGGCGATAGGGACGCAGGGCCGCCACGATCTCGGCCAGAGGCCGGTCGTGCGCTTCGATCCAGCCATGTTCCCAGGCCGCGTCTGGCACCAGGTCGGAGCGGGGCACGCCGATGCGGGCGTTGTCGAAACGGGTGCCCGTGCCCGAGGGCACCAGCATGCGCGATCCGGCCATGGTCTCGACTTCGACGTCGTGCTCGTGCACCACGACCAGTGTGCGGCGCGCCTGCTGGCGGACCATGTAGCGCGTGCCCAGCGAACGGACCACGCCTTCGGCGGTGCGCACCAGGAACGGGCGGGTGGGGTCGGCCTGCACGTCCACCGAGATGGCGCCTTCGAGCAGGTGCAGCATGCGGTAGGTGGAGGTGTATTCGAGGTCGACCCGGCTGCGGGCGTCCAGCAGCAGTTGGCTGCCGTCCGACAGCATGTAACGGCGGCGTTCGCCGGTTTGCGTGGCGGCGTCGGACGTCAGCCCATTGAGCGGATAGTAGGCATTGCCCACGTAGGCGGCGCCGATGGCGCAGGCACCCAGGGCGAGTGCGCCACCCACGAAATGACGCCGGCCCAGCGAAACCGAAACGCTTGCCGCGGCGGCGGTGGGCAACGAGGAAATGCCGGACGTGTCGACGATGTCGCCTTCGTAGCCGGCGGGGTAATTGTCGCCCAGGCGGCCCAGCATGGAACTGTTCAGGGTGCCGGTGAGCTGCTGCCAGGCGTTCTCGTGTAGCGGGTTGCCGTCACGCCAGGCCAGGAAGTTGGCGTAGTCCTTCGGGGTGGCCCGGCCCGAGCGCAGCAGTATGAGCCAAGTCACGACCTGGTCGGACAAGGGGGGCTGGGGGCTGGCGCTGAATTCGGGTTTCACGCTTGAGCCTGGAGGGACCTGGGTTGCGAGCAACACAATTGCCTAATCGTGAAAATCCGTCTGCTTTCTTTGCAGAAGGTGAGTAAATACGTAACTTTACGAAAATTTACCTTAAAGCAACGGCAATTGTCGACCCCGGAAGCCGGGATTTGGCTCCCAATTGGAAGAAATAACGAGATTTTTTTTGTTTCACGATGACTCCAGTACCGCAATTCGCTGGACTACGCCAAGCCTCGATACAGCAGGTTTATCAATCACTTAGGCGAGTTCAACATATGCCGGTGCTTTCCGAAACTTGACCCGACTTCCCCTCGCGTGGCTCCCATGCGGCTCTTGGAAACCGGGCTTTCCGAGGAGTCATCATGGCGAAGATCAAGCTCACCAAGTCCGCAGTCGATGCGGCACACCCCCAAGACAAGGCCATCGAACTGCGGGATACCGTGGTGCCCGGCTTCCTGTGCAAGATCACCCCGGCGGGCCGCAAGGTGTTCATGCTCCAGTACCGCACGAATGCCGGCGAGCGCCGCAAGCCCGCCCTGGGCCAGTACGGGGAACTGACGGTCGATCAGGCGCGCACGATGGCGCAGGAGTGGCTGGCCGAGGTGCGCAAGGGTGGCGACCCCAGCGCGGCCAAGAATGCCGCCCGCAAGGCACCGACCATGAAGGAGTTTTGCCACACCTTCATGGAGGACTATTCCAAGCAGCGCAACAAGCCCAGCACGCAGCGCGGCTATCAGGGCGTGATTGACCGCTGCATCATCCCGATCATGGGCCGGATGAAGGTGCAGGACGTGAAGCGTCCGGATGTGGCCGCGCTGATGAAGAAGCTGGCCTACAAGCAAGCCGAGGCGAATCGCACCTTCGGCGTGCTACGCAAGATGTTCAACCTGGCCGAAGTCTGGGGATTGCGCCCGGACGGCACCAACCCGTGCCGCCACGTCCCGATGTACCCGCCCGGCAAGGAAACCCGGCTCATTGTGGACGACGAGTTGGTGCGGATCTTCCGCCACCTGGAGCATCTGGAAGCCGAGGGACTGGAGAACTATGTCATCCCGCTGGCGATCCGTCTGCAATTCGAGTTTGCCGCACGCCGCTCCGAAATCTGCCCTCTGGAATGGGGCTGGGTTGATCTGGAAAACCGCCGCGTCGTTTGGCCCGACAGCAAGACCGGCGGAATCTCCAAGCCCATGAGCGAGGAAGCCTATCGGCTGCTGTCCACAGCGCCGCGCCGGGAAGGTTGCCCCTACGTTCTGCCGTCGCCGAATGACCCGACCCGGCACATAACCCACGGTGAGCACTACGGCGGCTGGACGCGCGTGCTCAAAGCCGCCGGCGTGCCGCACGTTGGTACGCACGGCATCCGCCACCGGGCGACGACCGACATCGCTAACTCGGGTGTGCCGACCAAGGTGGGCATGAAGCTCACAGGTCACAAGACGGTGGCGATGTTTATGCACTATGTTCATACCGAGGACAAGCCGGTGCGCGATGCGGCCGAACTGGTGGCGAATCGGCGACTGGCGATTACCGGGGCATCCCGTTCTATGGAGGCAACAGCATGACAAGGAAGACGCCCGTGGCAAAGAGGATACCTGCGGCCTTACCGGCCGGCTATGCCGGCGTCCACGGCGGCATCGTGGAGCTGCTGGACGCGGCGCGCCAGGCAGCGGCGCGCAGTGTCAATGCGCTGATGACGGCCAGCTATTGGGAGATTGGCCGCAGGATCGTCGAAGCCGAGCAGAAAGGCAGGCGGCGGGCCGGTTACGGCGAGCAGTTGATGGCGCGGTTGTCCGGCGATCTGACGGAGCGATTTGGGCGTGGGTTCGGTGTCAATAACCTGGAGAGCATGCGGCGTTTCTTCCTTGTATATCCTCAGCCACAGAATTCCCAGACAGTGTCTGGGAAATTGGGAAATGAGTTGCCTGTCGAGAAATCCCAAACAGTGTCTCGGAAATTCGACCTCTCCGAACTGGCCCAGGCCTTCGCCTTGCCGTGGTCAGCCTATGTCCGGCTGCTGTCGGTCAAAGATGACCATGCACGCCAGTTCTACGAGACCGAAGCACTGCGCGGTGGCTGGAGCGTGCGCCAGCTCGACCGACAGATCGGCAGCCAGTTCTACGAGCGCACGGCCCTATCCAAAGACAAGGCGGCGATGCTGGTCAAGGGTTCGGTGGCCAAGCCCGAGGATACCGTCACGCCCACTGACGCCATCAAAGACCCGTATGTGCTGGAGTTCCTTGACCTCAAGGACGAGTATTCGGAATCCGACCTGGAAGCGGCATTAATCCAGCGTCTGGAAGACTTCCTGCTGGAACTCGGGGAAGGCTTCACCTTCGTCGGGCGGCAACGTCGCTTGCGCATCGACCAGACCTGGTATCGGGTCGATCTGCTGTTCTTTCATCGCAAGCTGCGCTGCCTGGTCATCATCGACCTCAAGTTGGGCAGCCTGACCCATGCCGATGTGGGGCAGATGCACATGTACTGCAACTATGCCAAGGAGCATTGGGCTTACCCGGACGAGAATCCTCCGGTGGGGCTGATCCTGTGCGCGGACAAGGGTCATGCCCTGGCGCGGTATGCGTTGGACGGCTTGCCAACCAAGGTGATGGCGGCGAACTATCGGACGGTGCTGCCAGATGCTGAATTGCTGCAAAAAGAGCTGGAGAACACGCGGCGTCTGCTCGAATCTCGTGACACGCTGGTCTCCGAAAGACGCAGGACATAACAGGGTTTCACGGTGTGCAACCTGCGGGTTCCTTGATGTAAGGCTTACTTTTTCTTGGTGATTCGCTGGAACTGCACAGCACAGAGCTTCACAGACCTTGCCCCTACAACTTATGTCCGCGCAGGATTGGGCAGGCCGGCCACATGGGATTGACGATCAACGTGTGAGTGCGAGCACGCGTGATGCCCACACGCAGGACCTTGCGGCTTTTAGGATGCGGTGCCTCATCCCCTCGCCAAACGAAGGAAGACTGTACCCCTGCAGCCGTGCGCCGAGCTTCCCGGACAATCACAACACCATCGAACTGCTTCCCCTTAGCCTTGTGAAAGTTCATTACCTGGAGCCCAGCAGGGGCCTCGATTCCATCCAAGATTTGCTCTTGTGCGAGGGCTTGATCTAATGCTAATCGAGCGTTCGTGTAGGCACCGTCGCGCAGCCATTCATTGGCTAAGCCTGCTGAAATTCGATGTCCACGCCGGAAGGCGACTAGGAAATCAAGCTGGGAGGCCACACGCAGCAACTCATTTTGGCCAGTGGCTCGAAGAGCATACTTGACGGTAAGCCAGTCGGTGGCTGGGTCTCCGGTGAAGCCGTCGGCGTGAAGACCTGTAATTAGTCCCCGCAACGCTTTAACGATGTTGATGTTGAGGGTTTTGCCACTTCGAATTTTTCCGGCCTGCTCCAAGAGTTTACCCACGGCGGCCTTGGCTTGTCCGGTCGCCCGCCGCGCAGCGGCGATCAGTTCCATGCTGACTGCCACATCGAGTTCGAGCTGCGCAAGCTCTTTGGGCTCAAGCAGAAACGCCGCAAATCGTGCCGAAAGTAGGGCCTCAGCCTCGTCGAACAACAGCTTGTGGCGCACAGCCTTGCCTACATTTGGTTCGATTGCGTTAAGCGCGTTGGACATGCGCAGCGCACTTCTGTTATTTGACACTAAGATTGCGAGCGTTTGGGGGCGGCTATCGGACTCCGCGCGGATTTTCGACAACAACTGTGCTAAGGCGCGTCGTAGCACATGGTTCCAGTTCGGCGTTGGGTTTTCTGGCCGATAGGAAAAGGAAGAGATCCCTTTATAGGGCGCGCCGCGCGCCTGCCCGGCCAGAATGTCGTTGGCAAATATCAATATTTCAGAATCTGGGCTGCGATGGTTCTGAGTACCCAGATCAACTTCGAGTGGACGAAGTGCAGCACGAATCGCTGCGATCCGTTCTGGTCCAACGCCAGGTAGGTAATCGAAGATTTGTTGTTCGAGGTCGGCGAGGCAAACGATCTGCGCGTGTGGAGCAAGCATCTCAATGCATTGCCACGCGAATTGCCCGGTGTCCTGGGCCTCGTCAACGATGATGATGGGATGCCGCCGCGCGAGCGACGAAAGCAAGTGGCTGCTGGTGGCTAGTAGGCGGGTCGCGTTCGGAGCGAACAGGTCGAACGCGATGCGGCCCTCTTCGCGGAACAGCCGCTCGCGCTCAATCAGCCATTTATCCCATTCGTCATCCTCGTCGTCGATGCCCTCGCTCAGAGCCTTCTCATCCTGTGGCAGCAAAATCGACAGTTTGCGCGGAGCACCGAGCAGGTACGCGTGCGCCTTGAGGATGTCCCAGAAGAAGGAGTGGAAGGTTTGAATCGAAAGTTGCTCTTGCTCGGCCGCTGTAGCTTCTAGCTTGCCCGCGTCGAGGATGCGAGCCACTGCAGCGCGTGAGAAGCTCAGGAAGAGAGCGGACTGCCCAGGCGTCATTCCCTGTTGAATACGCTTGACCGCCTTTCGCAATGCAATGGTCGTCTTGCCGCTGCCAGGGCCACCTGTCACCAGTGCGTGCCCTTCGCAAGCAAGGATACTGTCGCGAAGCAGACAAGGCTCGTTCATGATCAGGCGAACAGATCGGGGTTTTCGCCTTCACCCTCGTCGATGGGCGGAGGTGGCGGGAACAGAGCGAACACAGACGCGAGGAATTGTGTGACGGTAGCCGGCAACTCGTTGAATTCGCACTCTTCGAGAAGGCGGGCCGACCAGCCCGCACCTTTGTTTCCGCCGAGAGCCTCCTTGGCGATAGCCTTGATAGCGTCGTCAGATGGGCGCGCGTCGGGAATGGCGATATTGCCATGTTCGCCATTTGCTTTGAGGCTTGAGAGAAACGACCAATGCCGATCCACCGACACTTCAGCCACCAGGAGATCTTCAAAGCCCTTGTAGGCGTGCTCGACGTTAATCTCGAAATTTTCCGCGAGAGCCTGAGCCTGCTCGGGCTTGCGCTTCTTCTTGTGGTCGAGATCGTAGAAAGCAAAGGTGCGCAGCCCAAGCGTGTTGAAGAACTTACCAAACTTGGGCATGTTCGATTCGCCGTCTGCGTCGAAGAAAGCCACGCCGGCGATATCCAGGGGCTGCAAGTTAGGGTCGTTTTCTTCCATGCGGCGCGCAACTATGGGCATCGCATGCAGTTCGGTGACGCCCTCGACGACAATTGCTGCTCGTCCTAGCATGCATTCGGACAACCCCGAGCGAGAGAAGCGCTTGTAGTCGTTGTCTTTGAGTCCCGTTGCGTCGGAGACCTTACGGGAGCTGACAATACCGCCGTCACGCGAGAGAAGCAGTGTTTTCGACGGCTCGAATTTCTCGATCACAAAGGGCGAGTGGGAGGTTACAAAGGCCTGGGTGGTCTTCGTCAGCAGATATTGGGCGATTCGGCGCTGGGTGTGCGGAGGGACTGCGATCTCGGGCTCCTCCATGGCGAAGATAACAGTGTCAGGTTTGAGATCCGCGATGAACGATAGCAGAGCGAGCACGAGCGTGTTGACAGTACCGGTGCCCGCATGGGGAAAGGGGACGGGGCCTTGGTCGGCGGAGATGGACAGGAAGAACGACATCGTCTTGCGAAGATGCTCGCGCGTGAGCTCCGAGACGTGCAGCTTCGTCGCGTTGCTGGGCGAATCTAGCGCAATGTAGCGGGCAAGCCGCTTTTCGACCGAACGCAAGACAGGAGCGATCTCGGCGGCGTCAGCTTCAATGTCGAGACCGCGCAATCGTTCGATGGTCTTTTCCCACAGAGTCGTGCGAACGCCTTTGGTGCGTAGAATGATGTCCAGAAGCGAACCGCGCTCAAGGCTCAGTGCTCGCGATCCCGTGCGTAAAGCTCGCAGGTAGAGAAACCCGAACTGCCGCTTGATTGGCTTGGATACGGGCGTCAGTGTGCCTTCAGGCGCGTCGGGACTGTGGGAAAAGAAAGTCCTAGCTTCGAATTCGTCTTCCGCGAGATCGTATTTACCAATGGTTTCCAGGCGAAGACAAGGAACCACATATGGTGGGTTTGCAGCCTGAACTTCGCCCTCGCCCAAAAGACGTTGTTCTTCCAAGTGCCAGAATTCTGTGTTGCCACCGCACTTGGCGTCGATTTCAGCACTCAGCTCGATCAGGATGACTTCTACGCGCAATGGAATTTCTTCAGGCTCGGCACCCTCTTGCGCAGGCGAGGCAAGATACTGGGCGTTGTAAAAGTCAAACTCGTCAATTGGCGGGAATCGGTTCAGTCGATCTGGCCCCAAGACAAGATCTAGCGCGTCGCAAATGGTGCTCTTGCCGACGTTGTTAGAGCCGACCATGAGCGTGTGTCCATCGAAAAGCAGTTCCGCAGACTTGATGCCCCGAAAATTCGAAATGCCTAGACGAACTACTTTCATTTTCTATTTCCGTTTCGGTTATGGGCAATTCCCAGGACTAAACGCAGAGCTCTTCAAGCCGAATCTTCTATAAATCGTTATATAAACCGTTCCAATCATCCGAGCTTGGACGAAACCAAGTGTTGATGCAAATAGATAATAAGCGAAATACATGCTTGCGTCTCTGCTTCGCGGACCTCGCTCCTCCAGGTTCGCTGTTCGCTCATCCCTGACGGGACTGGCTATCGCCAGCCTTTCACATCCCTGACGCCTCCGGCCTGGATTTTGATCCGGGCCTGCGCGTGCTGCGCACTTGCCAACGGCGGGTGTGTGGCTGAGTGGGGTGTAGGCGGTCTTGCTGTTCCCTTCACCGTATCACGGCGTTCTCGCCGTCAATGACTGCGCGTGCTCGCACGCTTGCGGCCTGTCGGCCGTCTTCGATCCCTGACTGCTTGCGCTGCGCCGTGCTGGCCACGGTTCCGGGCAATTCCGCCCGAGCAACCGGAGCACGATCATGTCGCAACTGTCCTTTTCCTCGTTCGATGACGCTTTGCTGGTGCGTGACGCCCAGGGGCGCTACTCTCCGGCATCGGTGGATCAAATTCTTGAAGCGGCACGCCAGGCCATCGAGCTGAAGATGCAGCGTGGTGCTGAGTTCACTTCCCCCGCGCTGGTCAAGGAGTACCTGCGCAACAAGCTGGCAGGCTTGGAGCATGAAGTCTTTGCTGTGCTGTTTCTGGATACGCGCCATCGGCTGATCGAGTACCGAGAGATGTTTCACGGCACCATCGACAGTGCATCGGTGTATCCGCGTGAAGTGGTCAAGGAAGCTCTGCGGCTCAATGCGGCGGCGGTCATCCTCTCACACAACCATCCGAGCGGGAATCCTGAGCCGTCGCAGGCCGACAAGGCGCTGACGCAGCGACTCAAGGAAGCGCTGGGGCTGGTAGAGGTACGCACGTTGGATCATATGATCGTGGCGGGTGTAGGCACGGTGTCGTTCGCCGAGCGAGGGCTAATCTAATTCTCGGGGCTTCGGCCCCTTTCTCCGGCCTCAAATACCTCGTTGGAAGAATTGCCCTGATTATCATCAAGAATGCGCGTATCTTGTACGGCTTTGTCGTCTTCTGAATTTGATTCTTGCCCTGTAGAAGGTGCCACTTCCAAATTTATGTCCTCCCTCTGGGCTGGGCTAACTTTGAAAGCTGACTCTTCAATATCAGAACTAGATAATGATTGCGACTCCCTGTTTTTATCATTGGCACCAACAGGTTCTGCTGAGTAGAAAAAAGGGGTAATAATAAAAAGAGCAATAAAAATGAATGAAGCAGCAATCATTCCCTTAATGGTGGACTTCGCTGTTTTCTTATATAGCCGAATGGCATCAAGAACCGGATGTAATGCCAGCTCTCGATAGTCCGAGCGAGTTAGTGCTATGTGAATGTTTTTATGCCAACGCCTCATGTTGCGCAGCTCATTTACCAGTGATTTAGAGCTGACATGGTGCTGAAGAACAATGCTCGCCCATGTGATCGCCAAAACGACGCAGCAGAAAATTATCCCAGCAACTGCCCAGGTGTTTTTCTGAGAGGTCAGCAATGTAAGGCGGACACCTAGCCCCGTTGCTAATGCAGCCAGGCCAATCACAAAACCTGCAGAAAGTTTATGAATGCGCTCTACGATGCGCGAAACATCTTCTCCAACCGCCTTCCTGAGGTCGGCCATAGCTTTTACCGTTTCTGCTGACTTTGATCTCACATAGGCACGATGATCAAGCCGAGCCCCATCAAGGGCTTCTTGCAGAGATTCAGGCAATACGGTCAGCCACTCCGGGACTCCATTGGAGTCAGAGTCTCTGACAATCGCAGAAAGACGTCGCACAAGAACTTCGTGCCGGGCTTCCGTATCCTGCTTTACGAGTATCCAATCGGCAGCTTGGCATATTTTCGTATAAGCGTTGCTATCCTGGCACTTTTCTCCGAGCGAGAAAGTGCGCTTTCTGGCGCCATTGATAGATACTTTAGTTGTATCTTCTTTCCAGACATCTGAAACTAGTAGTGTTGCCAGATTTCTAGTTGCCAGAGTCTTCCATATATTCCACGGCTCACCACTGCCGTCATGACCTACTAGCATCCAACGATAGGGGTCTGCCGGAACAGTGTTGCCAGTCAAGTCTCGCACTACACCTTTTCTAGGGTCGATTGCATCTGAATCAGGCTCCAAGCACGGCAAGCCAGGCAAAGGCTCACCATCCCAAGGCAGGACAGAAAATCCTTTGGTTTTGAACCCATCAAAAGCATTTAGCACCAATAGCTCACTAGTCAATGTCAGTGCCTTGTCTTCCAAGGCTGCTGAAAACCCTGCTAATGATGCAAAGAAAATCCTGCCTCCTACTGGCTTCTTGATTACAAGGGTGACATCCTCATTCGCAATGGCATCTGTGGAGATCTCGGAAAATTCGCCATCACGGATGGAAATCGACCAAGCCTCAGATTTCTTTCCTGAGAAATCTTCGTAGGCCCGCTTGAAATCGTCTGATTTTTCAGGTGAGACATGCCCGGAAATGTCGATTTGCCCGATGGTTTCTCGGATGTTGGCTTGCCCCCCTAAAGAATCAATCAGGGATGCGAGGCATTTTTTCGAGTTCATCGTTCCGTTCCAAGCCGGTGGAGCGTATGGTTATTTCAACGCCTCCATTCCCCTCCGTTTTTATCTCTACGTTCTTGTTTTCTTCATGCCCAGCACTAAATAAGAGAGTAATCCCCTCATTTGTGACTACTCGTCGGTATTCGGCTGGTGGTGGGGTGGCTCCCTCAAACTTGAATGCTTCTGTGCTTATATTCTTGCTGGTGAGTTTGCTCTTGAAGGTTTTTAGGATCGCGGCCTCGGGAGCCACTCCTTGCAATACGGCGCCAAGAAATTCCTCTGGTTTTTCAAAGTCAAAACCTTCCAGCCTTGACATGGCTGCTCGTACAAACCGCTTTGGAGCTTTAGCAACTTCGGGGGGGACCTCGCTCTTGTGTGCCTTGATGGACTCGACTGCCGCATCTTCGAGACGCTTGGTCAGTTCGACAGGTTCAAGGGCTCGGCGTATATCTAGGAAATTTGCAAAGTGTTGAGTAGCATCGCGGTAGCGACCGGACGAATGGTCAATTACAACGATTGATGATTGAAAGTCACCTTCCAATTTAGAGCTGTTATTTCCTTGGAATCGTATGACTGCAGATTTCTGCATAGCCTTCCGATCTTTCGTAAATGTTTCCACAAGCGTCTGCAAATCAGGAACAGGGTTTCCGTCTGCATCCAAAATCGGATCGCCCTTGTCGTCCTTGATGTAGGAGTAAGATACAACTTGCTGGTGCTCATATTTTATGACGGCAACAAGTCGGTTATCACCTTCCGTTTTTAAGGAGAAAAGCATCAATACGCCGGGCGCAAGTCGCTTATCTTGTTTGACTTTCTCTTTGAATCTATCCGCTAGGTCGTGCGAAACTTTAACAAATTCATCTTTCGCGCCCTGGCTTGGCAAGGCTCGATAAAGAAGGCCCGGAATTCCTGCGCCAGGGAGAAATTCATACGCGGCTCCGCGAAGAGTTTCTTTAACTCGCTCAACGAAAAAATCCACACATTGTGGTGGTTTAACTTCTGCTAAGAAAACGGGGGACTCCGACGCTGGATCGACAACGTGGAAGATCATTCTCTCAATGGTGAGGCTTTCTGCCTCTTTTTCGCTAAGAATGCTCATCAACACCCCGTTTTCATATTGGACTTATTTAAATAATGTGTGAGCTATATTTTTCCTCACATTATTTTGGCGTTGGGAATATTTTCCTTTAAGGCAAGCCAAGTGATTGTTTGGCGCCAACCCACCCCAAGTATGTAATTTATCAGAAATTCATAACATTTGGAGACATCCTTGCGTCTCCGCTTCGCGGACCGCGCTGCTCCAGGTTCGCTGTTCGCTCATCCCTGACGGGACTGGCATTCGCCAGCCTTCCACATCCCTGACGCCTACGGCCCGGCTTCCAGCTTCGGGCCTGCGCGCTTCGCTTGCGTGCGGTTTGCACATCGCGGCGGCCGTTGCCATGTCCAGCCGTCTCTCCTGACTCCATCACCTTGCTCGCGACTGTAGCCCGTGGCCGCGTGCCATCAAGGCGCGTCAGGCCGTGTCCTCGGCTGCGCCTGCGGGCCGCTCCTACCTGCCGCTTTCCTCCTTGACGGCCCACGTCCGTGGGCTCCTGACCGTCGCGGGCGATGAACTCAGGAAAGACGGTGGCAACAGGGCCAACCGGGTTCCTCGTGCCAACCGCACCGAACAGCCGAAAGGCTGGGCTCCGAATCTAGGAATCCGGTGTGCGGTTTGAACAGCAAACCCTTTTCGTCAGGAGAAAGGCCATGCAACTCGCATCCCGTTTCGCTTCCCGTTCCCCGGTACTGCGCAGCGATTCCCCGCTGTCCGATGACCAGATTCACCGCGTGGCCCCGTCCATCTTTGCGGAAGCGCCCCACGAAAGCCGTTCCCAGCGTTACGCCTATATCCCCACCGCCACGGTGCTGACCGAACTGCGCAAGGAAGGGTTTCAGCCTTTCATGGTGACGCAGACCCGCACCCGCCACGAAGACCGGCGCGACTACACCAAGCACATGATCCGGCTGCGCCATGCCAGCCAGATCAACGCCCGAGGCGAAGCCAACGAAATCATCCTGCTGAACTCGCACGACGGCACCAGCAGTTACCAGATGCTGGCCGGCATGTTCCGTTTCGTGTGCAGCAATGGCCTTGTTTGCGGCGACACCGTGGCCGATGTGCGCGTGCCGCATAAAGGCGACGTGGCCGGACAAGTGATCGAAGGTGCCTATCAGGTACTGCACGGCTTCGACCGTGCGCTGGAATCCCGCGAATCCATGCAGGCCATCACGCTAGACGAAGGTGAGGCCGAAGTGTTCGCCCGCGCCGCGCTGTCGCTCAAGTACGACGACCCGGACAAGCCCGCACCCATCACTGAATCGCAAATCCTGATGCCGCGCAGGTTCGACGACCGCCGCCCGGACTTGTGGAGCGTGTTCAACCGCACCCAAGAGAACCTGACCAAAGGCGGTTTGCATGGGCGTAGCGCCAACGGACGCCGTCAGCAGACCCGCCCGGTGCAGGGCATTGATTCCGATATTCGCCTCAATCGCGCCCTGTGGCTGCTGGCCGATGGCCTGCGCCAGTTGAAAGCCTGATTTCCCTGCGCGGCAGGGGCAGGCAGCAACCCTTGCCGCGTCATTCGCTGCTGCATTCCATCATCGCAAGGAGTTTTCACCATGAACGCCATCAACCACACCGAAGCCCAAGCCATCCACGCCGCAACCAGCGCCCAGCCTGCCGTGCTGCTGGAAGCCGCCGACCCGAGCAAGAACCTGATTCTGGTGCCGCTGTCGCGGCTGGTGTCGCGCCCCACGGGTCGCAACGTGCGCAAGACCCCGCGTATGTCGATTCCTGAACTCGCCGCCAGCATCCAGCGTGTCGGCCTGCTACAAAACCTGATCGTGACCGCGACCGCTGACGGCGAGCGTTACGAAGTCGTGGCCGGAGGCCGTCGCCTTGCCGCACTCAAGCTGCTGGCGAAAAAGCGCCGCATCAGCAAGCAATGGGAGGTGCCTTGCCTGCTGGTGGCCGATGGCACCGCCCGCACGGCCAGCCTGACCGAGAACGTGCAGCGCGAAGCCATGCACCCCGCCGACCAGTTCGAGGCATTTGCCGCGCTGGTGGCCGAAGGCCGCCCCATCGAGGACATTGCCGCCGATTTCAGCGTCACGCCACTGGTGGTGCAGCGCCGCCTGAAACTCGCCAACGTGTCGCCGCGCCTGCTTGCCGACTACCGGGCCGAAGCCGTGAGTCTTGACCAGTTGATGGCCCTTG
This sequence comes from Bordetella ansorpii, assembly GCF_900078315.1. Lineage (GTDB taxonomy): Bacteria > Pseudomonadota > Gammaproteobacteria > Burkholderiales > Burkholderiaceae_B > Bordetella > Bordetella ansorpii. The sequence goes on along the minus strand of NZ_FKBS01000029.1, from coordinate 402,406 downwards.
CCATCACTGACGACCACGCCGCGCAGGAAGCCGCGTTCTACGATGCGCCGACATGGCAGCGCAGCCCGCACAATCTACGTGACCGCCTGACCGAGCGCGAGATTGATGCCCACCGGCATCCGCTGGTGCGCTTCGTCGGGCTGGATGCTTACGAGGCTGCAGGCGGTGGCACCCGCCGCGATCTGTTCGCGGAAGCCGATAGCGGCGTGTATCTGACCGATGCCACGCTGCTGGAACGGCTGGCGCAAGACAAGCTTGCAGGCATCGCCACCGAGGTGCAGGCTGAAGGCTGGGCATGGGTGGATGCCACCCCCGGCATGAACCATGCCGACCTGCAAGCCTTCCAGCGCGCCCCGAGACAGCGCCGCAGCCCGAACAAGCGCGAAGCCCAACGCATCGAGAAGTTGCAAACCAAAATGCAGGCGCTGGCCGAGGCCGTGGATGCCGCCCTGGACGCCGAGGACGAAGAAAAGGCCGATGCCTTGCAGGAAGAAGGCGAACGCCTGGGCGAGCAGTTGCAGGCGCTGGAAGATGGCTTGCAGGACTACGGGGAAGCCGTCAAAGCTGCCGCCGGTGCCATCGTCACCATCGACCGCAACGGCGAGGCCGTGATTCATCGCGGGCTGCTGCGCGAAGCCGAGGCCAAGGCACTGCGCACGCTTGAACGGCTGCGGCAGGGTTTCGGCAGCGAGGGCGAAGCCGGGAACGACGGTACCGGCGAGGAAACCGACGACGCCCCCAAGCCCGCCGCCATGTCCGACCGGCTGGCGCAACGCTTGAGCGCCCACCGTACCGCCGCGCTGCAAATCGAAGTGGCCCGGCATCCGCAGGTGGCGCTGGCCGCACTGGTGCATGGCATGGTGCAGACTGTCTTGCAAGGCAGCCACTACAGCCACGATCTGCCGCTGGGCGTGAGCCTGAAAGTGCAAGATCGACTCGAAGGCATGGCCCCGGAGTGGCCGGAATCGCCCGCCGCCGTGGCACTGCGCGAACTGCAACAGGTAGCGGGTGAAGCTTTGCCGGAGGACAGCGCCGAACTGTTCGCCGCGTTGCTGGCGAAGTCGCAGGATGAACTGGTGCGGCTGCTGGCCGTATGTGTGGCATCCACGGTCGATGTGGTGACGCCCCGTGCCACGCAGCACCAGCCGGGTGCCGAACTGGCGCAGGCCGTGGCGCTGGACATGGCGGCATGGTGGCAACCGACCGCAGACGGCTATTTCCAGCATGTGCCGAAGGCCGCGATTCTGAACGCCGTGGGCGACTTCGCACCGTCGCACGTCACCCGTCTGGCGAAGTTGAAGAAAGGCGACATTGCCAGCGAGGCCGAACGGCTGGCCGATGGAACTGGCTGGATGCCTGCCATCTTTGTCGCCGAAGCCACGCAGCAGGCTGCGCAGGAGGAAGCCGAAGCGCCGGAGGAAGTCGCCGCCGTGGCGGATGAGCAGCCGCAGGCCGAGGCACTGGCCGCGTGACCTTGCACCGCAGATAGCGCCCCGGTTCCGGCCGGGGCGCTTCATGCCGAGGATTCCCCCATGAGCCACGACACCACGAACCGCCCGTGCATGGCCGCGACTTACGCCCCCGGCACGATACGCGCCCGCCGCTGGCATGGCGATAGCGACGTGCGCGGCTACCGTCCGCCTCGCGGCTGGGCAGCCCGTGCCGACCTGACCGACCTACACCCCATCACGGGCCGCGCCTTGCCGCGTGCCATGTGGTGGATCATCGAAACCAAAGAATAGGAAGCCCCCGCGCCCAAGCCGTTCCGTCTTGGGCGCGGGAAATGCAAAAACTCCGCGCGCGGCAGTGGCCGCACCCGGTTTCAAGGCTCAAAGCCAAAACGCCCCTTTGCCGCCTTCGGTCAGGCGGCAAAGGGGCCGCGCACAAGTCGCCTTGTGCGCAAAAGCCATTGAAGCCATGCAAGTGCAGCGGCGCACGCGCCGCCGACATTCCGACAGCACCTCGCCGCAATGGGCGGCGCTTGTGGGGCTACGCCCCGGCTTGCTGCGGCAGGTTGCACGAAAGCGTGCCGTGCTCGACGCTGGCGGTTCGTTGCCTGTACGTCACGAAGGACGGTTCACCAACACACTACCTGGCCTCGATGTGGAGCTTCCACGCCACGCATCAAGTATGTGGCCGCGAGTTGTGGCAGGAGCGTTCTTACCTTGTTGCTGGGGCATTGACCTAGCCGCGTCAGAGCGCAAGCCGGTGAAGCTGTCATGCGAGGATGCCGAGTCAGTCATGTCTCCATTCGGGAGAGGCGGCCCGTGCGTCCTTGGCTTGTCGTGAATCCTGGCGGTGGCGCGGCTGCGCCTTGGGCTTCATGGCCGCAACCTTGCGGCGAAAACAATTTCCCCTGCGCTGCGCGCATTCCTCGCGGGGCAAATTCTTTTCGCCTCCAGGTTCTCCACGTTGTTGCGACCGCTCCGCGGTGCGGCCAGCCCATCCCCCGCCGGGCGGATCACAACAAGGACGCACTGGCGCGACCTTGTTCAACCCGAAAGGAGAAATCATCATGGCTAACATCGGCACCTTCACCGCAGAGAAAGACGGCTTCACCGGCACGCTTCGCACCCTGACGCTCAACGTCAAGGTCAAGCTGGTTCCCAACGACAAGGGTGACAACGAAAGCGCACCCGACTACCGCCTGCAAGCGGCTGGCCACGACATCGGCGCAGCGTGGAAAAAAACCAGCGAGGCCGGACGCCCTTATGTGTCCGTGACCCTGGACGATCCTTCGTTCCCGGCAACGGTCTATGCCCGGCTGATCGAAGGCGAGGATGGCGCACACGACCTGATCTGGTCGCGTAGCAAACCCAAGGCGGCCTGACGGCTGCCACCAGGCCCCGCCCAGTGTGGCGGGGCTTACATCTATTCAAGAAAAATCCGTTTTCCCTACTGGATTAATAACATAGGAAAACGTAATTTCATCGCGGTCGTCGTTGCGTCTGGCGTCACGTATATCGTGAATATGAATGACTGCATAACTCCCATGCGTATTCTCTAGTGCAACAAGCTCGCCTTCTACGGGGGTGACTACTCGGTTTGCATAGTCTAAAGCAGAAACGTCACGCACCTCATCAATCCTTCCAGCGTTAGGGATTCGAGCAATTGCTCTTATATCAGCAGGATCTCTATAAATGTGGATGCTTGTATCGCTCGCCTTTGAAAATTTCAAAGTAAACTGGAGATTATTTTTTCCAATTAAAAATTCGTGATCGTTGCTGTTTTCATAATCAAAAGACACTCTGCCTTTTTTTCTTCGATTTGCGTATCCAGGCTTCCACGGCCAATACGATGCCAAAAGTGTTGCGCTGCCGCCGACAAAGACAACAATTGGCTCCATTGGAAAATTTTTCTCTAGGATTTCAATTAAAAACCAAGCCGCAGAAAGTATTAGAAATGCAACCCCAAGGATTAATAAAACTTTCTTTTGTCCGCGTTCCAGTCGGTAAAGGATGTTGTGGAACATGTCCTCAGAATTTTCTTAATGAAGGGTTTGAAATTGATATTTCTCTAATCTCAGACTTAACTTCCCCCAGGATTGCATCAATATCCAATTGACTTCCGTCAGAATAAGCAAGCGTAAGTAACGTAAGCGGATGCACCTCTAAAACATTGCATAGCTCTTCCAGTTTGCTCAATGTCGGACTCTTCAAACCGCGCTCCAGCGAACTTAGATAGGTGCGGCTAGATACATCCGAGAACGCCTCCTGGCTCAGACCTCGCGCCTTTCTGATCTGCCGCAGTGCATGGGGCAACGATGGTTTGAGCACTGTCATTCTGAACTTTCCCCAAAATCCAGAATGACAACCCGTTGCACCCTATAGAGCTACAATCTATAGTGTTCATTTCCGACTTTTTTGCCTTTACTGAAATCCGCATTGGCGGTTGTCTTCAAAAGCGGAGAGCCTGATCCGTGTCTTTCCTGACTTCCGTGCATGTGCCTTCGTGCTTCTACGCTTCTGCGGATGCGTGGGCTTGCGCATCCGTGCTTTCGAGGGAAAGCGGCAAAGCGTCTCTGCTGCTCCGTACATCCGTGGGAGTACAGCCATGACTCCGCTCATCACCGCCGACGAGCGCACGCGCCTGCTGTCCAACGGCCAAGTCCGGGCCGCCGGGCAGGACACCGACCCGTTGCCCGTGGTGCGCTTGTTCACGCCAGATGCGCATGCCACCTGGCTGCTGGCCTCGCTCGACCCAGCCGATGGCGATACTGCCCACGGCCTGATCGACTTGGGGATTGGCATGCCAGCACTGGGTACGGTGAAGCTGTCTGACCTGGCCGCCATCGTCGGGCCACGCCAGCAGCCCGTGATGCGGGATCGCTACTTCCAGCCGGTGCGGCGGCTGTCGGAATACCTGCGGCTGGCAGAGGAGAACGGCTCGATCACCGATTGAGCGCCACCGCCAAGCGGGGCGCACTGTGTCTATTTCGGTCTGGTCTGTGACCCGTTCGGTCTGAATCGGCAGTGTTGCACCGAAGCGGTGCGTGCCTGATCGAAACGGTCATGATGCTTGGCGCGAGCTGCGGCAAGCTGACCGACGCGGCATGCCATTGGAGTGCGTTGCCGCCGTCGCACTCGGACGATTTCAGCAACGCATCGGAGTTCATCGGTCTTGACACTGCCAGTTTACGCTTCACCCATGACGTTTTGACGATGGCCTCGTAGCACGCCGTTTCGCCGTGGCGACGCACCCCCAGCACAGGGAGGTTGCAGTATGGCTGATCGCAGTGCCGAGCCGTGGTATGCCACGGCGGCCTATCTCTACGTTCTGCACCTGGATGGCCCGGCGCTGGCATGGGAGTACCTGCGCCGTCATCCAGACTATCGGCACGACTGGCTGCGCTGTCGTCGCCAACCGGATGCTGCCGGGCACTGGGGGCTGCGCCTGCTGGAAGATCCCGCCCTGGATGCGCGGGACGCGCACCCGGCCTGGTGCTCCGATCACGATGCCGTGGTGCAGCTCTACCCGGATGCCGATCCGCCGCCCGATGCCCTGTGCTTTGAGTTCTGGAAGCTGCCGGGCCACAAACACCTGATCCATGACGGCAAGCGCCTGGTGCTGGTGGCGCGCTGGCCCGGCTGCTGCCTGCGTTTCGTGCTCGCGCCAGGCTTGGCCGATGGCATGGCTTACGCCTATGCCATCCGGGCCTGCGCCGCGCCTTGCGAACGCTATGCGGCCCTGGCGAGCGAATTGAACAAGATCGCCGTAGCCGCCGGTGCCGCACCTGCGGCGACCGTCCGGCCACGTCCGCCGCTGTCCGCTTTGCTGGAACTGCACACGCTTCAGGCGCTGGACGCGACCCTGGCGGGTGCGTCCTTGCGGGAGGTCGCCGAAGGGCTGTTTGGTGTGGATGCCGTCGCGGCCGACTGGCACAAGGACAGCGCCTTGCGCGCTCGTGTACGCCGGCTGGTGCGGCGTGGCGAGGCGCTGATGCGCGGCGGCTATCGCAGTCTGGCGCAGCTCCCGCCAGTTGCAGCGCAGTGAGGGGGGACGTTTTGCAGCCCCTTCATTTCGTCCCTTAGCAAGAAGCCCATCTTTCTTGAAAGTGCCTCTATCCGGCCGCGTGGTGTGGCCGGGCTTGATGGAGGTACACCCCATGCGACCCGCTCCCTTGCGGCCTGCCGCCGCTGCTGTCGCTGCGCCCGCGCAGCCCCAACGCTACCTGACCAACGACGAAGCCGCCGACTACCTGCGGCTGTCGCCGCGCACGCTGGAGAAACAGCGCGTGATCGGTGGCGGCCCGAAGTTCCGCAAGTTCGGCCGCCGCGTCATGTACGCCGTTAGCGACCTCGATGCCTGGGCCGATGCGCGCAGCTATGAGGCGACTTCCGACCCGGAATATGCCGAACGGCACGCGGGTGACTACCGTGACGGCCGCTGACCGTCGGCGCGTGGGTGGTCATCGCCATGTCTCGCCCGCCAGGGCACGCCTTGCCGCAGCGCGAACAGCTCGACCTGTTTCGCGCACTGCCGGGCGAGGACATGGCACCGCGCGATGCCCAGGACTTGATGGCCTATCCGTTCTTCTCGTTGGCGAAGTCGCGGCGCACCGCGCCGATCGACTTTCGCAGCGGCAACATCACCATCCGCGTGGAAGGCACGCAGGAACACGGCATCGCCACCATCTGGGATGCGGACATCCTGATCTGGGCCGCCAGCCAGATCGTCGAAGCCAAGGACGCGGGCATCCAGCCGTCCCGGCGGATGCAGGCCACGCCCTACGAAATCCTGCGCTTCATCGGACGCGGCAAGTCGATACGCGACTACCAGCGCCTCAAGGCCGCGCTGGATCGCCTGCAATCGACCACGGTGGCCACGTCCATCCGCGAAACCACGGGAAGGCGCTTGCACCGCTTTTCGTGGATCAACGAGTGGAAGGAACTGGCCGATGCCAGAGGCACGCCGCTGGGTATCGAGCTGATCCTGCCGGATTGGTTCTATGCCGGCGTGCTGGACGCCGCCCTGGTGCTGACCATCGACCCGGCGTACTTCCGGCTCACGGGCGGCATCGAACGCTGGCTGTACCGGCTGGTGCGCAAGCATGGCGGCAGGCAGGAATGCGGTTGGCAGTTCGATTTCCGCTACCTGCACCAGAAGTCCGGCAGCAGTGCCAAGCCCTACGACTTCGCCTGCGATCTGCGCGCCCTGGTCGCCAAGAAATCCCTGCCGGGATACGCGCTTGGCATTGTGCGAATACCCGAGGACGACACGGAGCTGCTGACCTTCCGGCCCGTGCCGCCCACGGCACGGGGATAACTGCGGGACAAGTTGTGAACAGTGTCGTGCTATCAGGCGTGCGGGGTATCGTGCTATCAGGCGTGTCCCTGTCGTGCTATCAGGCGTGCCAATCGGCTGCAAAGCCGCGCCGTTGCTGGGTTTGCGCGCTCTCTAACTTAACTAACTTAAATACTCTAACTTTTAGTAGAGAAAGAGCATTGCGGTGGACAACTGCCGCAGGTCGAAAAACCAGCCAGCAAAAACGGCGAAATCCATCCCGTTGTGCCGGACTGGAACAGCCAGGTCTTCCAGGCAGGAGGGCCGCGCCATGATCGTCGCATTGCTCAACCAGAAAGGCGGCGTCGGCAAGACCACGCTCGCCACCCACGTCGCCGGGGAACTGGCCTTGCGCGGCCAGCACGTCGTCCTGCTCGATGCCGACCCGCAGGGTTCGTCGCTGGACTGGACACAGCGCAGAAGCCAGCAGGGCTTGCCCCGGTTGTTCAGCGCCGTGGGCCTCGCCCGCGAAACACTGCACCAGGAAGCCCCAGAACTCGCCAGACGGGCCGATCACGTCATCATCGACGGGCCACCCAGGATTGCCGCCTTGGCGCGCTCTGCGCTGCTGGCGGCCGAACGGGTGCTGATCCCGGTGCAACCCAGCCCCTACGACCTGTGGGCCAGCGCAGAGATGGTGGCGCTGATCCGTGAAGCCCAGGTGTTCCGGCCTGCACTATGCGCGGCCTTCGTCATTAACCGCCGTGTCAGCACCACGGTGATCGGACGCGAAGCACGGCAGGCACTGGCCGAACAACCACTGCCAGCGCTGCGCTCGGAGATCCACCAGCGCATCGTCTTCGCCGACAGCGTGGCCGCTGGCCGGCTCGCCCGCGAAACCGCACCGGACAGCGCGGCCGCCCGCGAGATCACCGCGCTGGTCGATGAACTACTGCGGTGGCCGTCATGACAGCGAAACCGCCACCCACCGGCAAACGCCCGCCCAAGCGCGTCGGCATTGGCGCACGTCCACCTGCGAGTCCACACGCCGAGGCTTGGATTCGCCAGGGCGATGCCGATGCGCTGGGCAAGGGCGACCTCTACACCGCACGCCTGACCCTCGACATCACGCCCGCCATGCGGGCGCGCATCAAGGTGTCGGCCTTCACGCAAGGCGTGACCGTGGCCGACCTGCTGCGCGCACTGCTGGAACGGGAGTTCCCGGAGAACAGGCCATGAACGCATCCACATTGCCTTCGGCTGGCACAACGACGGCAGCGCTGCTGCCAGTGCCGGCGGCACTCGCTGTGCAAGCCGGTAACACACCGCTGACCCGCGTATCGCTCGCCTACATCGAACCGCGATTCAAGCTCTATCTGCGCTTCGGCGAACCAGCCCGCACGCTCCAGCTCGACCGCTGGCGGCGCTGCGCGGTGTTCCTGCCCGGCGCGATGTTCTGCCGCATCCGCTGGCAGGCCAACGACTACGGCACGATCCGCTGGCAGCTCATGGTGATGCAGGCCGCCACGCCGCAGGACGACATGCAACGCATCCCTGGCGTACAGCCGGGCGCACGCCTGCTGCTGCATGCCGAAGGCGACGCCAACGTGCGCGCCGTGCTGGAACGCATCGACGGCATCGAGGCGCTGGGCATCGCGCCCGTCACCGTCTCGCCCGCGTACTGGCGCACGCTCGCCAACCGGCTCGCCGCGCATTCGCCGCTGCCCGAATACACCGCCGAGCGGCACGCCGCCTGGCTGGCCGGGAGGGCGCTGCCATGACGACCTATCCCACCACCGCACACACACCCAAAGCCGCGCCGCTTCCTCGCTCGTGCCTGCGCGCTCGCCTCGTGCTGGCGGGCTTCGCCGCCGTCGGCCTCGCTGCGCTGGCCTGGGCGGCTTTCGTGCAGCCGCTGCCGCGCCTGATCTACAACCCGTCCGACAGCGTGGCGGTCGGCTGGTATCGCATCGAACCGTTCGAGCCGGGCACCGCCTCGCTGCCACGTCCGTTGCCCGTGGACAGCATCGTGCTGGTGCCGCTGCCCGACAGGGCCGCCACGCTGGCTGCGCAGCGCGGCTACCTGCCGACGCGCGTGCCGCTGCTCAAACGTGTGGGCGCGGTCGCGCCACAACACGTTTGCATCGTCGCCGGGCAGGTACGCATCGACGGCGTGCCTTCGGCCGCCGTGCTGCCTGCCGACCGGCTGGGCCGCCCGCTGCCATCCTTGCAGCTTTGCCGCCGCCTCGAACCGGGCGAACTGTTCCTGTTGAGCGTGACCAATCCGGCGTCGTTCGACAGCCGCTATTTCGGCCCGGTCAGCGCATCCGCCGTGATCGGCGTCGCGCATCCGGTCTGGCTGGAGACACGCCCATGATAGCCGCCGATTCGCTGCACGTTGCCGCGCCTCTCATCGTGCCATCGGGCGTGTCGTTCCGGCTGTTGCTGCCGTGTCGCCGCGCGTGCAGTGCGGGTGCATTCGCACCGCACGTCGCGCTGCCTTCGGCGCAGCCGTCCAACGTGCAGGCGTCTTGCCTCGAACGCGCTTGGCCTGCGGCCCCAGGCTTGTCCATCTGCGCGTTCGCCGGTGGGCTGGCTGCGGGTGCAGCAGCGCCACCGGGCCGACGATGCCCGGAGCGACAGCGAAGGGCAAAGGCGGAAGGCAAGATAAAAGGTCGCGGCACATGGCCGCTTGAAAACCTTGTCTGCACGTGGGGGGAGCGCGGCACGCGCTCAGGGCGGCAGCGTGCCGCGAAGGTGCGCAACGCCGCTTCGGCGCTGGCGAAGTCGCGTGCTTCGTCTGCTGGACTGCGATGGCCTTGGATGGAGCCGCACCATGAGTAACCGCGACGACGACCGTTTCCGCGTCCGGCCTGGTGCTCCGAAACAGCGCGGCGATGCCTACGTCAACAAAGTGCTGCGGCAGGCCAACAAGGCCGGCGCGAAGCTCGGCAAGACAGCCGCCAAAGTCGGCCAACGCCCCGGCTCCCGGCTGGGGCGCGGTCACGTTGCGGCGCGCTTCGCTGGGCAGGGACTTGGGGCGAATGCCCGGCGTGTGACGATCAAGGCTCGGCTGGTGAATCTGGCGAAGGCCGGGCCGCGTTCTACCACCGCGCACCTGCGCTACATCGAGCGCGAAGGTGTCGATCGTCAAGGCGGGCCGGGTCACGCCTACGGGCCGCCGACCGACGATGCCGACCTCGAAGCGTTCAAGGCGCATGGCGAAGGCGACCGGCACCAGTTCCGGTTCATCGTCTCGCCGGAGGATGCCGAACAGCTCGACGACCTGCGCACCTACACGCGGCACCTGATGGCGCGCATGGAGGCCGACCTGGGCACTCGGCTGGAATGGGTGGCTGTCGATCACTGGAATACGGACAACCCGCACACGCATGTTGTCCTGCGCGGCAAGGACGACACCGGCAAAGACCTCATCATTTCCCGCGACTACATCGCCGAAGGGATGCGTCGGCGTGCGTCGGAGCTGGCGACCGAATGGCTGGGGCCGCGCACCGAGCTGGAGATGCAGCAGGCAATGCTGCGCGAAGTCGAACAGGAGCGATGGACAGGTCTGGATCGCACCTTGCAGCGCGAGGCCGGCGACAACGGCTTGGTGCATATCGAACGCTTCGCAGAACCCCGGCTGCAACGCCAGCGACAAATGCTGATCGGCCGTTTGCAACGCTTGCAACGCATGGGCCTGGCGAGCGAGCAACAGCCCGGCGTGTGGGCCGTCCACGCCGAGGCCGAGCCGGCCTTGCGGGCAATGGGCGAGCGCGGCGACATCATCCGCACGATGCAGCGGGCTATGAGTGGCAAGCAGCGCGAGCTGGTCGTGTTCCAACCCGGCGAGGCTGGCCGCGCCATCGTCGGTCGCGTCGCTGGCAAGGGGCTGGCGGACGAGTTGTACGACAAGGGCTATCTGATCGTCGATGGCACGGACGGTAAGGCGCATTACGTCGCTTTGCCGCCGCGCTCGGAGTTGGAGCAGTACCCGAGCGGGGCCGTGATAGAGGTGAAAAGGGCGGCCAACGTGCGCGTTGCCGACCGCAACATCGCCGCACTGTCCGTTGGTGGCGTGTACCGAACCGACCACCATCTTGCGCTTGCCCAAGCACAGGCTACGCCCGACCGCGATCCGCGTGAGGTGGTGGCCGCGCACGTGCGCCGGCTCGAAGCCCTGCGCCGCGCCGGCATCGTGGAGCACGAGGCCGAAGGCGTCTGGCGAGTGCCCGACGACCTCACCGAGCAGGGCCGCCAGTACGACGCGCAGCGCCTTGGCGGCGGCGTGGCGGTGGAACTGAAATCGCACTTACCCATCGAGCGCCAAGCGCGCGTCGTCGGCGCCACCTGGCTCGATCAGCAGTTGATCGGAGGCGGTAAGGGCTTGGGCGACCTGGGCTTTGGGGCCGAGGTGAAGGACGCGCTACGCCAGCGCGCCGACTTTCTGACTGAACAGGGCTTGGCCGAGCAGCGCGGGCAGCGCGTCGTCCCCGCGCGCAACCTGCTGGCGACGCTACGCGGGCGCGAGCTGGCGCAGGCCGAAAAGGACATTGCCGCCGAAACTGGCTTGGAGCATCGCTCGATGGCCGACGGGCAGCGCGTGGCCGGCATCTACCGACGCAGTGTCATGCTCGCCAGCGGGCGCTACGCGATGCTCGACGACGGCATGGGCTTTTCGCTGGTGCCGTGGAAGCCGGTGATCGAGCAGCGACTGGGGCAGCAGCTCGCCGCCACGGTGCGCGGCGGCGGCGTGTCTTGGGAGATTGGGCGAACAAGAGGGGGACCAGCCAGTTAGCCATCCCAACTATTATTCATCGCAGGGCGGGTTTGTGATTTGCTGAACTTAATGTGCAGCTTTTTTGGTAGGAGGCTGATCTGCCGGGTTGAATTTGGATTCGGTCGACCGCTCCTAGTTCTCTATTTGGGCTCTGATCTCCCTCAAACCTTGTCCGAGCTTGGTACGCAGCAGCGTGCGCAAGGTAACGCCATCAGAGTAACCAACGGCCACCGCAATACTCTCAATGCTTTCCGACGTTGTCTGCAGCAGATGCACGGCCTGCTGCACGCGCATATCCTGAAAAAAAGAAAGAGGAGACTTCCCAGTGACAGCTTTTAACTTACGCGACAGAGTGCGTTCACTAACATGGAGGCTCTCTGCCGCATCAGCCAGCGAAAATCCCTGTGATAAGCGGGAGTGTGCCCATTGCTCGTAGCGTTCGACCAAGGGGTCGGCATGAGCGAGGTGATTAGGGATCACGAAGGCGGCTTGCGAGGGTCGCCGCTCCACTAACAGATAGCGCGCAGTCATCGCGGCCAGTGAGGGACTTTTGCTGCGCACCAACCCTAGCGCAAGATCGAAGTGCGCCAGGGCTGCCCCTGCAGTAACGAACGGCGCTGAATTCACGAGCATGCGCGATTCGTCTAACAGCACTTTCGGATATCGCTGCCGAAAGAACGGGGTTAGCCACCATGAGGTTGTAGCCTTGTGATCGTCCAGCAATCCTGTTTCCGCTAGAACGAAAGTGGCTGTGCATGCCGCGCCGATCAAGGCACACTCCTGCGACAGCTCTCGAAGCATACCGCACGAGGCGAGAACGTCTTTGCGGCGCAGTGCATCCGCGATGAGTGGCGGTTGCTTTGCTCCGAGCGCGGGCACCACAACAGCATCGGGCCGGCGCAGCGATTGCTTGGGTGTTAGTGGCACGGCAAAGCCATGCGCTGTACTCACATGGCGTCGTGGTCCCACGAGTGCCACGTGGAATGGTTCGACTGGATTTTCCAATTGCGGCACGAGCTCATTGGCCAATGCAAGAGTGTCAAGCACGGCCGACAGGCCGATATCGAAGGCACCATCGACGATAAGCACCTGAATGTTCATGGCGAGAAGCATACCATATAAGTCAATTTCGCCACTACTGAAGATTGCGCTCCTTGATTACAGTGACGGCTCCTTCAGCAATGTACTAGGAGCGTTTCATGAGTTCTCTCAAGACAACAACGGCAGCTCTCGCAACCACACTGGCCCTTGGCGCCGGCGCGATTTTGAATGGCACGGAAGTGCATGCGGCAGAGCCTGTCGAGACTGCCGCGAAGGTGGGACTTTGGGTCGTATTGGACGCAAAGAGTGGCAAGGAGGAGGAAGTCGCGAAGTTTCTGCTTGGTGGGCGCAGCGTCGTGGAAGCCGAACCAGGTACGACCACGTGGTACGCCGTCAGGCTGAGCAAAACGCAATTTGCCATCTTCGACACTTTTCCCAATGAGGCGGGCCGAACTGCGCATTTGGAGGGAAAGGTAGCCGCCGCGCTGATGGCGAAAGCGCCGGATATGCTGCAGCGCCCCCCGAGCATCGAGAAAATCGACGTACTCGCTGTCAAGCTCTCGCCTTCAAAGTAAATATTCGACAAGGCACTTGGTTCTGTCTTCATTAGGATGCGCCCGCAGATCGGGCGCATCCTATGTCCGATGAAGGCACGTGGTTTTCCCCGTGACATGGAGGCGGGTGACGAACAGCAGCTGTGGTAGCAGATCACCGCGACGATGTGCAGCAGTTTCCTGTATTGAGAAATGTGGCGAGCCTACGACCCACCTTGCAGACCTGAAACACTGAGGGGTTGATTCAGTCGCAGGGTGGTTCAGCGCCGTGAAGAGCCGCATTGCGCTCAATGGCTGTAACGACCTAGTTGCTGTCATAGGTAATAGCCGAAGGTTCGAGCCTGGATTGCAGTGATATGGATATACGACACCTTCGTTGCTTCCTTGCCGTGGCCGAAGAACTTCATTTCGCGCGAGCGGCAGAGCGGCTTCACATCGAGCAGTCGCCGCTATCGCGCGCGATCAAGGAGTTGGAAGAAGACCTTGGCGTCCAGCTCTTTGTGCGTACCACGCGTAGCACTCGCCTGACTCGTGCTGCGCACCTATACCCGGCATCTGGTGAACCGGATGGAGGCCGACCTGGGGACGCGGCTGGATTGGGTGGCGGTGGATCACCGGAACACCGACAACCCGCACACGCACCTGATCGTGCGCGGACGCGACGACACCGGCAAAGACCTCATCATCGCCGGCGACTACATCGCCCACGGCTTCCGCCACCGGGCCGCCGAGCTGGCGACAGAATGGCTGGGGCCTCGCACCGAACTGGATATCCAGCAGACCTTGCAGCGCGAAGTGGAGCAGGAGCGGTGGACGAGCCTCGACCGCACCCTGCTACGCGAGGCTGGCGAGGATGGCCGGGTGCAGATCGAACGCTTCAACGAACCCCGGCTGCAACGCCAGCGCCTGCTGCTGATCGGCCGCCTGCAACGCTTGCAGCGCCTGGGCCTGGCCGACGAGACGCAGCCCGGCACCTGGGCCGTCCATGCGGACGCGGAGAAGACCTTGCGCGCCCTGGGCGAGCGTGGCGACATCATCCGAACGATGCAGCGGGCCATGAGCTGCCAGCCGCGCGAGCTGGCGGTGTTCGAGCCGGGCCAGGACGCCGATGAACGCGGCCGCACCATCGTAGGCCGCGTCGCGGCCAAGGGGCTGGCCGACGAGTTGCACGACCGCGGCTATCTGGTCATCGACGGCGTGGACGGCAAGGCCCACTACGTCGCGTTGAACGCCCGCGACGAACTGGTGAACTATCCCACCGGCTCAGTGGTGGAAGTACGCGGTTCCGCCGAGGTGCGGGCGGCCGACAAGAACATCGTCACGCTGGTAAGCGATGGTCTGTACCGCGCTGACGACCACCTTGCCATCGAACAAGGGCGGGCCAAGGCCGGACGCGACCCGCAGGAAGTCGTCGCGGCCCATGTTCGCCGGCTGGAAGCCCTGCGCCGTGCCGGCATCGTCGAGCGCGTCGCCGATGGCTTATGGAAGGTGCCGGACGACCTGGCCGAGCGTGGCCGCCAGTACGACGCGCAGCGGCTGGGCGGAGTGACCGTGGAACTGAAATCTCACCTGCCGATCGAGCGGCAAGCCCGCGTGATCGGTGCCACCTGGCTCGACCAGCAACTGATCGGCGGCGGCAAGGGGCTGGGCGACCTGGGCTTTGGCAGCGAGCCCAAGAACACCCTGCAACAGCGCGCCGACTTCCTGGCCGAACAGGGGTTGGCTGAGAGGCGGGGACAGCGTGTGATCCTCGCCCGGAACCTGCTGGGCACGCTGCGCAATCGGGAACTGGCGCAGGTCGCCAAGGACATTGCCGCCGACACCGGACTACAGCATCGGCCCGTCACCGACGGGCAGCGCGTGGCCGGCATCTATCGGCGCTCAGTCATGCTCGCCAGCGGTCGCTACGCGATGCTGGATGACGGCATGGGATTCAGCTTGGTGCCGTGGCGGCCGGTGATCGAACAGCGGCCGGGGCAGCAGATCGCCGCGACGGTACGCGGCGGCGGGGTGTCGTGGGAGATTGGAAGGCAGCGTGGTGTTTCGGTATAGCCAGATTGACGCCAAACGCCGGGCCACTTCGACAACAGAAGCTTGGTTCCTGGCATATTCTGCGTTGTCGTCAAGGCCGGTGAAAATCCGCGCCGCGCACACCGCAACGGCACGGCCAATGTTCAGATCAACGTTTGCAGGCTCTTCAGCAACTCTTCAATATTCCCTTCGTGACGCTTGTAATAGGTCCAAGGTCCGATGCGCTGGGACGTGACCAGTTTGGCCCGCTGCAAGACCGTCAAGTACTGTGAAATGGTCGACTGTGACAGCCCCGCACTCTCCTGGATGATGCTCACGCAAACCCCGACCTTTTCGGGATCGACTTCTTGCTCCGGATAGTGTTTGCGTGGGTCTTTGAGCTTGGCCAAGATCGCCAATCGGGCGGGGTTGTCCAAAGCCTTCAGTGCCTCATGGATATCAATGCTCATGGCAACCTCAAAACTACTTTTCTCGATATTATAATATCTCAATTACTAATAGCAGTGCACGGATGTAGTGAGAGCCACTACTGATTCAGGCCGAAGTAGCCCGCCATCACGCCCGGCGCCGTGAGGTCGGGCTCCAGCCCACCTCGGACGGCAAAGCGGTCTGGCGCGCGACCGTGACCAGCACGACCGGCTGGTCCCATTCGTTCACCCTGTTGCGTCTCGCTCCCGCGCTGATCTGGGAGTCTGGCGAGCGACCAGCACCTTTCGCGGGGACGGTAGAGATCGACGCGACGCCCACGGAAAACGACGCCAGCATGTCGGCTCCCGCGCCTTCCGTCTCGGTGAACCCAGCGCAGGGAGGTCAAGAGCCTCCGATTTGGGAGGGCGACAGCACCACCATCGTTTCACCGCCCGCAGCCCAGCCCGTGCCCGACGTCATGCAGGATTTGCTCGCGATGGTGGGCTTGGGTGAGTCGGCCGGCGTTGGCCAGGATGCCGAGGAGTTCCTCCACACCCCCGCGCCAGCAATAGCCGCGACGTCCATTCCATCGCCTGCACCTGCACCCGCGCCTACGCCTGGGCCATCGGCAACGAAGCCATCCGGGAAACAGTTCATCGTTTGGCTGAAGCAGGGAATCGCCGCACGACGGCTCATCATCAACGACGCGAAGGCACTCGTGCATACGGTGAATGACACGGCCTACCTGGTCAGCCCGGGTGTGTTCCAACGCTATGCGCAGGAGCATCCCGAAGTGGCCGCACTCGCCAAGCAGGAGAATCAACAGGATTGGCAGTGGGTGCAGAAGCGCTTCGAGAAGCTGCAGCTACATCGAAAGCAGCCCAATGGCCTGAACATTTGGACTTGTGAAGTCACGGGCCCGAGGAAGTCCCGCCGACTGCATGGCTACCTCCTCGAAGATGGGTCCTTGGCACTCGCCGAAATACCGCCCAACAACCCCTATCTTGCTCTGACTCAGGAAGGATGACGCGATTCGGGCATTGATCGCCACCGTCGTGTGGCGACGATCAATGCCCCGCGAAAATTGGCAACATTTGGCGAACTGAGCTACTCGGCCCGCGCCAACTCCTGTGCAAGGAACGGAGCGGTTCTGCTGCCAGACGTTCGGGCCACCTGCTGAGGGGAGCCCGCCACCACGATGCTGCCGCCGGCAGCGCCTGCACCAGGCCCCACGTCGATCACCCAATCGGCCTGGGCCACCGCGCGCATATCGTGTTCGATCATCACTACGGTATTGCCGGCATCGACCAGGCGCTGCAACTGCACCAGCAGCCGGTCGGCGTCTGACGCATGCAGCCCGGTAGTCGGCTCGTCGAGCACGTACAGGCTTCGGCCGCGCTGGCTGCGCTGAAGCTCGGTCGCCAGCTTGATACGCTGCGCCTCGCCACCGGAAAGCTCGGTGGCCGGTTGCCCCAGGCGCAGGTAGCCCAGTCCGATATCGCGCAGCAGTTGCAGTGGCCTTGCCACAGCGTCTTCACCCGCGAAGAATTCGCTGGCTTCGTCCACGGTCATCTGCAGCACCTCGGCGATGTTGCGCCCGTTCCATTGCACCTTCAGCGTGGCCTCGTTGTAGCGTGCGCCATGGCACGTCGGGCACGGCGCGTACACGCTGGGCATGAACAGCAGTTCCACGCTGACGAAGCCCTCGCCCTCGCAGGTCTCGCAGCGCCCCTTGGCGACGTTGAACGAGAACCGTCCGGCATCGTAGCGGCGGCGTCGCGCATCGGGCGTGGCGGCGAACAGCTTGCGCACATGGTCGAACAGGCCCGTGTAGGTGGCCAGGTTCGACCGCGGCGTGCGCCCGATCGGTTTCTGGTCCACCTGCACCAGACGCTGTACGGCGTCCACGTCGCCCGCCAGATGGCCGCCGGTCGCTTCGATCACTGCCGGCCCTTCGCTGGTGGCGCTTTCGGCTACATCGTCTTCCGGCTCGTAGCCCAGGTGCAGCAGCACCAGCTCCGGCAGGGCCTGCGCGACGAGGCTGGACTTGCCCGAGCCGGAGATGCCGGTGACGGCCGTCAGCACGCCCAGCGGAATGCGCGCATTCACGCCATGCAGGTTGTGGCGGTGAATGTCTTGCAGCTCCAGCCAGCCGGTCGCTTCGCGTGCCCGGCTTCCCGGCGCGGGGATCTCATCGAACAGGTAGCGTGCAGTACGCGATTCGGCAATCTTGCGCAGGCCATCCGGCTCGCCGCTGTAGAGCACGCGGCCGCCACGCTCCCCAGCATCCGGCCCGACATCCACGAGCCATTGCGCGCGGCGCATCAGGTTCAAGTCGTGCTCCACCACGAGCACCGAGTTGCCGGCATCGCGCAGCCGGTCGAGCGCGTCGTATAGGGCCTGGCTGTCGGAGGGGTGCAGGCCCGCCGAGGGCTCGTCGAGCACGTACACGACACCGAACAGCAGGGAACTCAATTGCGTGGCCAGCCGCAGGCGCTGCAACTCGCCGGCCGAAAGCGTCGGCGTGGCCCGGTCCAGCGTCAGGTAGCCCAGGCCCAGCCCACGCAGTTGGCGCAGGCGTGCCATCACGCCACCGGCCAGGCGCTGCGCGGCGAGGCGCTTTTCTTCCGATAGCGCCGAGGTGCGGCGCACGTCGGGCGATACCGCATGGACGGCACGACCGGAGGCCGCGCGTTCGGCACGGTCGCGTCGGGTCGCTTCCTTGTCCGTAGCCGCCCCCGCTGCATGGGCGCGGAAATCGCCCTGGGCGATGGGTTCGAGCAAGGCCGCCAACTGGTCCAGCGGCATCTGCATGAACGCGCCGATGTCCACGCCGGCGAAGGTGACCGACAGCGCCTCGGACTTGAGCCGCTTGCCGTGGCAGGTGGGGCACGGTTTGCCCTCCATGAACCGGGACACGCGCTTTCTCATCAGCGCGCTCTGGGTGTTGGCAAAGGTGTGCAGCACATACCGCCGGGCGCCGGTGAAGGTGCCCATGTAACTCGGCTCCATCTTGCGCTTGAGCGCGGCGCGGGTATCGGCGGGCGTGAAGCCGGCGTACACCGGCACCGTCGGTGTTTCCTCGGTGAACAGAATCCAGTCGCGATCCTTCTTCGGCAGGTCCTTCCACGGTCGGTCAACGTCGTAGCCCATGCTGACCAGGATGTCGCGCAGGTTCTGGCCTTGCCAGGCGGGGGGCCAGGAGGCGATCGCCCGCTCGCGGATGCTCAGGGAGGGATTGGGCACCATGATGGCCTCAGTCACCTCGTACACATGGCCCAGGCCGTGGCAGGTCGGGCACGCTCCCTGCGGCGTGTTGGGCGAAAAATCCTCGGCGTACAGCATGGGCTGGTTGGCTGGGTAGGCGCCGGCGCGCGAATACATCATCCGCACCAGGCTGGACAAGGTGGTCACACTGCCCACAGAGGAACGCGCGTTGCTGGAGCCCCGCTGCTGTTGCAGCGCCACCGCCGGCGGCAGGCCGTCGATCGCATCGACGTCCGGCACGCCGGCCTGGTCGATCAGTCGCCGCGCATAGGGGGCCACCGACTCGAAGTAGCGCCGCTGGGCTTCCGCATAGATGGTGCCAAAGGCCAGCGAGGACTTCCCGGAGCCGGAGACACCCGAGAACACCACCAGCGCGTTACGCGGGATGGAGACGTCCACCTCCTTGAGGTTGTTCTCGCGGGCGCCACGCACCTGCACGAGGCCGCTGGCCGCAGCGGTACAAGAGGATTCACCGAAAGAATTGTTTGGCATGTTCTTATCCTGTAGTTCGTCCCGCTCAGGACGGGACTTCCTGAGTTCGGGTGCCGCGGCGGCTGGCTTCGAGCGCTGCGGTGAGAGTGCGGGCGTCGTAGCTGCCGCGCAGGCGGCGACCCTCGACGAAGAACGTCGGCGTGACATGCGCACCGCTGGCGACCGCACTGGCGAGGTCGCGCTCGACACGCTCGATCACCGCAGGGCTGTCGAGATCCGCGATGAACCGATCGACGTCGAGCCCAAGCTCTACGGCGTAGCCGATCAGATCCTCGCGCTCCAGCGCGTGCTGACGGGTGAACACGAAGTCCAGCCACGGCCAGAACATCCCCTGATTCGATGCCGCCTCGGACGCACGCGCGGCGATCGGCCCATGCGGGTGGTGCGGCAACTGGCGCACCACATACCGCAGGTCGTCCCCGAAGTGGGCGCGCAGATCCTCCCAAGAACCGGTAGCGTGCGCACAGTACGCGCACTCGAAGTCCACGTACTCCACCAGCGTGAGCTGCGCGTCCTCTGGCCCGCGAATGTGATCGACCTCGGGATCGACCGGCGGCTCAAGCACCATCGGCAGATCGGCGGTCTCCTCATCCCACCTGCGAGCGGCAACCTTGAATATGAGCCGCCCGAGCAACGTGGCGAGCATCATCGACACGAGCACGCCGACCGTCGCCTGGCGGCCCAGGTCGGAGGTCGTGCCGAACGCGAGCCCGATGATGAGCAGCGACACGGTGAACCCGATCCCGGACAGTGCCGCACCACCGAACACGCTCCCCATTCCGACACCCGCCGGCAGGCGCCCCAGGCCGAGGCGGACCGCGGCGAGAGTGATGAGCCCGATGCCCAGGAGCTTGCCGAGCACGAGCCCCGCGATGACGCCCCAGGTCACGGGCGAGCCGAAGGCCTCAGCGAGCAGCCCACCACGCAGGTCCACCCCGGCGTTCGCCAAGGCGAACACCGGCACGATCAGCAGCGCTGTCGGCAGCCGCAGGAACTCGTGCAGCCGCTCGTTCACCGAGATACCCTGGGACAGCCCGCAGTCCACTGCGCGAGCCGATGCGGCACTCGGAGACTGCCAGAAGTCACGGAACAACTGTCTTGCCGCGACGACCTTGTGACGTTGCGTTGCGTAGGCGGGGATCAGCAGCCCCGCGGCCATCCCGGCGAGGGAGGCATGGATGCCGGAGTACACGGTCGCGAGCCACAGGACGATCACGATCAGCACATAGGGCGTTGCCCGCCACTGGCGGTTGCGCCCCAGCAACCACAACCCGACGAGACTGGCGAGGGCGATCAGCAACGGGACGACCCGGATCTCCTCGCTATAGACGATGCCGATGATGGACACGGCGAGGAAGTCATCGACCACGGTCAGGGTGAGCAGGAACACGCGCAACTGACCGGATAGCCGCGGGCCGACGATCGCCAGGGTGCCCAGCATGAACGCCGTATCGGTACCGACCACCGCCCCCCACCCGTGCAGGCCCTCACTTCCGGCCAGCCCCACGATCAGGACATACACCAGCGCGGGAAGCACGACACCCGCAACCCCCGCGATCAGGGCGAGACGGGCACGGCTGCGGTCCCGGAGCGACCCGTGGGCGAATTCCTGACGCACCTCCAGGCCGATCAGGAAGAAGAAGACGACCATCAGGCCGTCGTTGACCCAGTGATGCAGATCCATGTGCAGGCCCAATGGCCCAAAGTTGAACCCGACGCCCAGGTGCCACAACTCGAAATAGGCATCGGATAGCGGCGAGTTCGCCCACACGAGCGCCACAACCGTGACGATCACCAGCAGCACCGCAGCCCCAGACTCAGTGCGTAGATAGCGGGCAACTCGTCTCCGTCTGATATTCGCCGAGGATTCACCGAGAGAAGCGTCTGGCATGTTCTTATCCTGTAGTTCGTGAAGTAGCGATGGGCCAATTTCGGGGGATGTCGGTCAAGCGTCCGGGCTTGGCGGCGTCGCGTCATCGAGCGAGCGCAGCCAAGTAAGCCTTTCTCCCAGCCTTCGCTCGACGCCCCTGTCCGCTGGCTGGTACCAGCCCGGCCGCGCCACGCCCTCGGGAAAATAGGTTTGCCCAGCGGCATAGCCGTTGGGCTCATCATGCGCGTAGCGGTAGCCTTCGTGATATCCCATCTGCTTCATCAGCTTCGTCGGCGCATTGCGAAGATGGGGCGGCACAGGCTGGGAGCCGCTGCGCTTGACGAATGCCTTGGCCTGATCCCAGGCCGCATAGGCGGCATTCGACTTGGGGGCCAGAGCGAGGTAAGTCACCGCCTGGGCCAGCGGTATCTCGCCTTCGGGCGAGCCCAGCCTGTCGTAGGCCAGCGCAGCATTGAGTGCCAGTTGCAGCGCCTGCGGGTCGGCATTGCCGATGTCTTCGCTGGCCATCACCACCATGCGGCGGGTCACCTGGCTCACGTCGCCGCTGCCGTCGAGGATGCGGGCCAGCCAATACAGGGCCGCATCGGGATCGGAGCCCCGTAGCGACTTGTGGAAGGCTGAGAGCTGCCAGTAGAACTCGTCACCGCCCTTGTCGAACCTGCGCAGCGATGGACTGGTGGACAGCTTGGCGAACTCGCCATCGACCACGGTCTTGCCAGCGCCCGACGCCGCATTCGTCACCTGCTCAAGCAGATTGAGGAAGCGCCTGCCATCGCCATCGGCAAAGCCCTTTAGCAGGTCCAGCGCGTCCGCGTCCAACGTGACGCCCTGGAGATGCGGCAGTGCGCGTTCGTAGAGCTGGTTCAGTTCGTCGCTGGACAGCGGTTCGAGGGTATAGACCTGCGCGCGCGAGAGCAGTGCGGAATTGACCGCCAACCCCGGATGCTCGGTCGTCCCCCCCACCAGGGTCAGGAGCCCCGACTCGACATGGGGCAGCAGGGCATCCTGCTGCGCCTTGTTGAAGCGATGGATCTCATCGACGAAAAGCACCGTCGATCGACCATGGTTGTCCAGTTCGGCCTGGGCCTCGTCGATGGCTTGCCGGATGTCCTTCACCCCGGCCAGCACGGCCGAGATGGCGATGAATCGGCTGTCGGTCGCACTGGCGGCCAGGCGCCCTAGGGTGGTCTTGCCCACGCCTGGCGGCCCCCAGAGGATGAACGAGTGCAACTTGCCCGCCTCGAACGCGAGACGCAGCGGCTTGCCGGGGCCGAGCAAGTGCCGTTGCCCGACGAATTCGTCCAGCGTCTTGGGCCGCAGGAGTTCGGCCAAGGGAGGCTTGGGCTTTGTCGTGAATAGATCGGTCAAGTTCCTCTCCCTGGCATTTCTGATAGTTGACGTTCCGATAAGGTGGGCACCTCAATCCAGAGAGCCGGATTTATCCAACGCTGTGGGCTCTTTGTCGGCAATCGCATGCATGATGATGCGAGAGCCGCGGTAGCCGATGCTGTGGTTCCATACCCAGCTCAAAGCGACGCTGAGACGATTTCGCGTACCGATCAGAAAGTAGATATGCGCGAGCTTCCAGATCCACCACGCAAAGGCACCACGCAGCTTAACCCGCCCCATGTCAATCACGGCCAGGCTGCGGCCGATGGTGGCCAGGTTCCCCTGATGCCGGTATTTGAAAGGCCCGTCAGCGGACTTGCCTTTCAAACGCCGTCCAATGAGGTTGGCGACGTACTTCCCTTGCTGTTTGGCGGCCGGGGCGATGCCCGGTACGGGCTTCCCGTCGGCCATAGTGCACGAGGCGGTATCGCCGATGGCGAAGACCTCCGGGCGACCTGCCACCGTCAGGTCGGGACCAACGACCACTCGACCCGCGCGATCAGACGCAGCACCCAACCAGCGAGCTGCGGGAGACGCCTGGACCCCTGCGGCCCAGACGATGGTCTTGGCCGAAAGGGGCTTGCCGCCATACACCACGCCGTCGGCCGAGCATTCGGTGACCGGCGTACCCAGCACGACCTCGACCCCGAGCTTTTCGAGTGCCTGGCGCGTATAGGCCGAAAGATCCTCTGGAAAGACCGACAACAGACGCGGGCCCGCCTCGATCAGTACAACCCGGGACGTGCTCGGGTCAATAGAGCGGAAGTCACGCGCCAGCGTGTCTCGTGCAAGCTCGGCGATGGTCCCGGCCAATTCAACCCCGGTGGGACCACCACCGATGATGACGAACGTCTGCAGCGCGGCACGCTGCTGAGGATCGCTCGTGCGCTCGGCCTCCTCGAAAGCCGCCAGGATTCGGCCCCGAATGGTCGTGGCATCTTCCAGCGTCTTCAACCCCGGCGCAAAAGCCCCCCATTCGTCGTGTCCGAAATAGGCATGGGTAGCGCCTGTCGCGAGTACGAGCGTGTCGTAGGTTTGGCGTGAGCCATTGTTGAGAATGACCTGACGCGCGTCCTGGTCGATGCCTTCCACTTCCGCCATCAAGGTGTTCACTTCCGGGCGATTGCGGAAGAGATAGCGAATAGGCCATGCGATCTCGGATGTCGAAAGTGACGCCCCTGCAACCTGGTAAAGCAAGGGTTGGAACAGGTGATGATTGCGCCGATCGATGATCGTCACATCGACCTCGGCACCAGCAAGCTCGTTGGCAACCTCGATCCCGCCGAAGCCCGCTCCGATAATGACGACGTGATGTCGGTTTTTGGAGGTCTTTGTCATGACCTGATCTCATCTCTCTCAGCGTTTCAGCGCCGATGCGTGGTGTGCCATATGCTCGCCAATGAAACTGGCAATGAAGTAAAAGCTGTGGTCGTAGCCTGGGCGCAGATTCAACGTGAGCGGGTGCCCCGTCTCGTCGCAGGCTTTGCGCAGCAGATCGGGCTGAAGCTGGCTCTCCAGGAACTCGTCGCCCAAGCCCTGATCAACCAGCAACGGCAAACGCTCCTGTACGGTGCGAATCAGCTCCACGGTGTCGTACTGCTTCCACACTTCCCGATCGCTGCCCAGGTACGCCTCGAAGGCCTTGTGCCCCCAGGGAACCTGGGTGGGGGCGACGATGGGCGAGAAGGCCGAGACGCTTCGATAACGGCCCGGGTTGCGCAGGGCGATGACCAGGGCGCCATGCCCGCCCATGGAATGGCCGCTGATGCCCCGCTCCGCCGTCACGGGAAAGTGGGCCTCAATCAGCGTCGGCAGTTCCTGCACGACGTAGTCGTACATCCGATGATTCGCAGCCCAGGGTTCCTGTGTGGCGTTGACGTAGAAACCCGCCCCCTGTCCGAGGTCATAGGCAGGGTCGTCGGCAACGCCTACGCCGCGAGCACTGCTATCGGGCGCGACGACGGCAATGCCATGTTCGGCCGCGTAGCGCTGGACGGCGGACTTGGTGATGAAGTTCTGCTCGGTGCAGGTGAGGCCTGAAAGCCAGTACAGCACCGGCACCTTGCCGTGCTGTGCCTGCGGAGGCAGATAGACGCCGACCTTCATCGTGCAACCGAGCGTCGTGGATTCATGCTGATAAACGTCCTGCCAACCATCAAAGCTGGCGTGATGTTCGATGCGTTCCATGGTGTTCTCCTATGTTCAAAGGAACGGCGCAGCTCTCGCGCGCCAGGACGGCATCTCGTCAGGAAGATTTCTCTTCCGCTGCCGTGTCGCCGTGGGCATGTCTGATCCTGCGCACGATCCACCAGATCGTCAGCATCACCGCAGGAACCAGAACCGCCATTACCGGCGCCACGCTGTCGTGAACCATCGGAATGCCCTTGAGCAAATAGCCGAGAAGACTCACGACGTAATAAGAAATTGCCGCGACCGACAGGCCTTCGACGGTTTGCTGAAGGCGCAATTGCATCTTGGCCCGGTTGTTCATCGACGCAAGCAGATCGCGGTTTTGGCGTTCAAGCTCGACGTCGATCCAGGAACGCAGCAACGCGATGTCCCGGGTCAGCTTGTCGGAGAGCTTGGCCTGGCGCTCCTTTACGGATTGGCATGTCCGCATGGCGGGAGCGATGCGACGCTGCAGGAAATCCGCCCAGGTGCAGTACCCGGATACGGCCTCTTCCGAAAGCGCTGCCAGCTTTTCCTCGACGATCTCGTAGTAGGCACGGCTGGCGCCGAAGCGATAGAGATTCGCCGCAACGCCAGCTTCCAGCTCGGCAGCTAGGCCGGTCAATTCGGACAGCAGCACGTCGCTGTCGCGCCGTTCTACCAAGCTCGTACACATCTCGTCGGTGATCGCCGCAAGGCGCGACTCAATGCGTCGCAGCTCCGACGTCATCGATCGTGTCAACGGCAGGGACAGCAACGCCAAGGTGCGGTAAGTCTCGATCTCCAGCACGCGCTGAGCCAGCGCACCCGCCCGCGCCGGGGTCAAATCGCGGGCCAGGACGAGGATCTGCGTCAGGCCATCCTCATCCTGTCGGAAGTCGGTGAGGATGGCGGTAGAGCCGTTCTCCACCAGCGAGTAGCACAGGCTGGCAGGATCGAAGCGATCGGCCTCCTTCTCCGTTTCCGGCGTCCATGGAAGAAGTCTCAAGCGGATGCCGGATACGACCGGGCCGGGAGGAACAAATCCATGCTTGAACGGATTTTCGCCGCACGGCTCTCCCGTCTCGGAATCCAGCGAAGCGCACCAGAGATACGTCGAGAACTCGGTGTGCTTTTCGCAGTGCAAGTCACCCTCATCCCATGTCACGCCGTGAAGCGGCGTAGCGTGGTCGGGCTCGGCAACGCCGAAGCGATGAGACAACTCGCTCATCGCCATCTGATCCCTGGCCTGGTCGCCTTCGGTCATGAAAGCGAGCTGCAATATGCCGCGGGGGCTTGAATCAACAGATGCGGGCGCGCATGCACTTCACCCACGGCCGCAGCACGATCGGCATAGGCCGGCATGCCGTACACGGTGGCGGTCGGGGCGGGTTGTACGGTCGTCGTATTGATGTTGGCCGGCTCTTGCATAACGACCTCATTTCTCATTGGTTGAAAAACACGCTTCAAAGCAAATGCCCGCAGCCATGCGTTTCGCACATGGCTGCGGGCCGATCTTCATGAGCAGGCACCGCTCTACACGGTCCGTCTAATAGGCTCGCCGTATAGAGACTTGTGCTGACCCTTTCAGAACGCCCTCAGCTTCCTTGCTTTCAGACGAAGGTGTACGAGCAGACCTTGTTGCCCGCCGGATCACGCAGATAGGCCGCATAGGCACCCGGCAGGTGACCACGTGCGCCAGGCTGGCCCTCGTCGGTGCCGCCTGCGGCAAGGCCGGCGGCGTGGAAGGCATCCACTTCGGCGGGAGTGGCGGCCGCAAAGCCGACCGTCACGCCGTTGCTGGAAGGCGCTTCACCATTGCCCGGACGGGCGATGATGAAAGCCGGCTTTTCGCGACCGAAAAGCACCCATCCGTTGCCGAAAGGACCGAGGTTCTTGATGCCGAGAGCACCCAGAGCGGCGTCATAGAACGCGGTCGACTTCTGGACGTCGGCGGCGCCGACGAAGACGTGCGAGAAGATGCCGTCGCCGGAAATGACAGGATTGGACATGGTTAATTTCCTTGGTGGCTGGTGTTGAATGGATAGTGAGTGATCAGTAGTGGATCACCGTGCGAATCGACTTGCCTTCATGCATCAGGTCGAAGGCCTTGTTGATGTCGTCGAGGCCCATGGTGTGGGTGACGAACGGGGCGAGATCGATCTCGCCTTTCATTGCGTCTTCCACCATGCCGGGAAGCTGAGTGCGGCCCTTGACCCCACCGAAAGCCGAACCCTTCCAGGTGCGACCGGTGACCAACTGGAACGGGCGGGTCGAAATTTCCTTGCCAGCACCAGCCACGCCGATGACGATCGACTGGCCCCAGCCGCGGTGGGCAGCTTCCAGTGCCGAACGCATCACGTCGACGTTGCCGATGCACTCGAAGGTGTGATCGACACCCCAGCCGGTCATCTCGATCAGAACCTCGTGAATCGGCTTGTCGAAGTCCTTCGGGTTGAGACATTCGGTCGCGCCGAAGGTACGAGCCAGTTCGAACTTCGCCGGATTGGTATCGATGGCGATGATGCGGCCCGCTTTGGCCTGGCGTGCACCTTGAATCGCAGCGAGACCGATGCCGCCGAGACCGAAGATGGCCACCGAGTCGCCGGGCTGTACCTTGGCCGTGTTGTGCACGGCGCCGATGCCGGTGGTCACGCCGCAGCCCAGTAGGCAGACGTGCTCGGGGTTGGCGTCCGGGTTGATCTTGGCCAGCGAGACTTCGGCGACGACCGTGTATTCGCTGAAGGTCGAGCAGCCCATGTAGTGGTAAAGCGGCTGACCGTTGTACGAGAAGCGAGTCGTACCATCGGGCATCAGCCCCTTGCCCTGGGTTGCGCGAACCGCGACACACAGGTTGGTCTTGCCGGACTTGCAGAACAGGCACTCGCCGCATTCGGCGGTGTAGAGCGGAATGACGTGATCGCCAGGCTTCACGCTGGTCACACCTTCACCCACCTCCACGACGATACCCGCACCTTCATGACCCAGCACGACCGGGAAGAGACCTTCGGGGTCGTCGCCCGACAGGGTGAAGGCGTCGGTATGGCAAACGCCGGTATTCGTGATCTTGATGAGCACCTCGCCCTTGCGCGGCGGCTCGACGTCGATCTCGACGATTTCCAGCGGCTTTCCTGGCCCGAAGGCAACTGCTGCACGTGATTTCATGATGTCGCTTCCTTTACTAGCTAACTAAATTTGCCCTCACCGAGGGCACCCTGGTGCCTCTATCGCAGATAGGAGCGGACGATAGAGATGGTCTCGTCAATGGACTTGTTCTGCGAATCGCTCCTGATTTCGCTACTGGGAAATTCTTCCCGCAGATAGCTCTCCAGAACGGTTGCCATCAATCCGTTGACTGCCCCACGAACGGCCGCAAGCTGCTGAAGAATTGCAGGGCATTCCGCACCTGCATCAAGCGCTTGCTCAAGAGTCGCTACCTGACCTTTGATGCGCCGGATGCGCGTCAGTGCTTGCTTCTTTTCTTCCGGACTGTGTGGCATCGAACACCTCTCTACTTGGGTACACCACCGCATTATACAATGCTCCCCCATAGTATATGCGGCCGAACTTCGCCACAAATTCTGTGTACAGGTAAGGAAAGCTGCGGAAGACGCTCGCCCGCAGGCCTGCCACGGCATCGAACCATTCGGCAATGTCCGGACCACGACGAACCAGCACCTGCACGTCGCTGGTCATTTCAGGCGTCCCCTCCAACCTGTGCGATCCAGTCGCCGAGATTGTAGTAGTTGGTGACACGAGCGATCTTGCCATCGCGGATCTCGAAGAACGCGCCGCCCGGCAGCACGTAGCGCTGGCCCTGGGCTTCCGGCAGCCCGTCGTCCGTGACCCTATGGCGTTCAACTGTCTAAGTTCGTCACGAGCTGCAAATTCAAGGGCCGCCACGCGCGGGCGACGGCATCACCACTCGTCTGGTCATAGCTCGATTTGTGGAACATACGTTCGCCCCCCCGTGTCAGGCTAGTTGTCGCCTCAGTTTTTGAATAAAGCGATGAACTCGACCAGTTACACCCAGGTCTTCAAGGAAGAAGCGGTCCGCAAGATGCTGACTCGTGGCAACCGTACGATTGCGTAGATGGCTGCAGAATTGAACGTGCCGTACCATAGCGTGCGAAATTGGTTACGGAATCCCAAGATAGCCCACCTACATCGACCTGCCGATGGCGAGAAGCGCCCGCAGGAACGGACGGCCGAGCACCGTCTGCAAGCCTTGCTAGACACCAACGATCTTGCGCCGGAGGAGCTCAACGCCTGGTGTCGTGAGCGCGGGATATTCGCCCATCAGCTTCAGGCTTGGAAGGCGGAATTCACTACGCCCGCCAAGCCGGCGGCTGACGCCGGCGAGCTGCGTAAACTGAAGAGTGAGCTGGCGAATCTTCAGCGAGAGCTGAACCGCAAGGAGAAGGCTCTGTCCGAGGCCGCAGCGCTGCCGGTATTGCAAAAAAAGTACCAGGCGCTGTGGGAGGACGAGGACAAATGACCTCGCTCTCACAGCGCCAGACGGTGCTGTCCATGATCGATGAGGCGGTGGCGACCGGCGCACGCGTGGCACGCGCCTGCAGGACTCTCGGCCTGAGCCTGCGAACCGTGCAGCGCTGGAGGCGTACGCCTTGCCGCGGAGATCAGCGACCGCACCGTGTCCAGAGGCCTGCCAACGGCTTCAGTGACCTAGAGCGTCAACGGATACTGTCGGTGCTCAACAGCGAGGAGTACGGCCACCTGCCGCCTTCTCCAATCGTGCCGCGCCTGGCTGACCAGGGCCAGTACCTTGCCAGTGAATCGACGATGTATCGGCTGCTGCGCAGCGCCGGGCAGCTGACCCATCGTGGCCGGCAACGACCGCCGAATCCGCAGCCTAAGCCCCGCGGCGTGACAGCGCGTGCGCCCAACGAGCTCTACAGCTGGGACATCACCGATATGCCCACCGTCATCAAGGGGCGCTTCTACTATCTGTACCTATTTCTGGACCTGTTCAGTCGCAAGATCGTCGGTTGGCAGGTCTACGACACCGAGGATGGCAGGCATGCCAGTGACATCGTGCGCGACATCTGCTTGCACGAGGGCATCGAACCAGGGCAGCTGGTACTGCACAGCGATAACGGCGGCCCGACGAGAGGCGCGATCATGCTGGCGACGCTGCGCGAGCTGGGCGTCTCACCTTCGTTCAGCCGACCGGCGGTGAGTGATGACAACCCGTACTCGGAGGCGCTGTTCCGCACCCTGAAATATCGACCACAATATCCTCGCAAGCCCTTCGCCAGCCTGCAACAGGCCCGCACTTGGGTTGGCCGGTTCGTACGCTGGTACAACACCGAGCATCGTCATGGCGCGATCCGCTTCGTGACGCCCGAGCAGCGCCACAGCGGCCTGGATGCCGCCTTACTGGCACAGCGTCGCGCCGTCTACGAGGCGGCACACCGGCGCGCGCCACATCGCTGGTCCGGGCCCCTACGGAACTGGTCACGCGTTGACGTGGTGCACCTGAACCCAGACAAGGACTCGGCAGGCAGTTCCGTGATCGAAGAACCCATCAGGCGGGCGGCCTGATTATCCCTAGACGCGACAACTAGCTTGACAGCCACCGTTCGTAGAACTAAACATATATCTCATAAGCAGACGAAACCACCTCATTGTCGCTTGAACGGGAGGGTCTAATGAAAGCCATCGTTTACAACGGGCCACGCGACGTCAGCGTGCAAAATGTCCCAGACGCCAAGATCGAAAAACCTACCGACGCCGTAGTGCGCATCACCACTACCAATATCTGCGGCTCTGACCTGCATATGTACGAGGGCCGCACCTCAATGGAGGCGGGACGTGTTTTCGGTCACGAGAACCTCGGGGAAGTCATCGAAGTCGGCGCCGGCGTAGATCGCATCAAGGTAGGTGATCGCGTCTGTTTGCCATTTAATATCGGCTGCGGTTTCTGCGAAAACTGTGAAAAAGGTTTGACCGGTTTCTGCCTCACGGCCAACCCCGGCAGTGCTGGTGCTGCTTACGGGTTTGCCGATATGGGCTCATACCAGGGTGGTCAAGCAGAACTGCTGCGTGTGCCATATGCGGACTTCAATTGCCTGGTGCTGCCAGAGGATGCGCAAGAGAAAGAAAACGACTACGTCATGCTGTCAGACATATTCCCCACCGGATGGCATGCCACTGAACTGGCTGGCTTGATGCCGGGTGAAAGCATCGCCATTTACGGTGCAGGGCCAGTGGGCCTGATGGCAGCTCATGCCGCGATGATCAAAGGCGCCTCGCAAGTGTTCGTGGTCGACAACCATCCGGATCGATTGAAATTGGCCGCGCAGATGGGGGCCACGCCAATCAACTCCCTGGAGAAAGAGGCGGTTGATCAGATCCTCAACCTGACTCACGGCAAAGGCACTGATCGAGGTTGTGAGTGTGTGGGGTACCAGTGCTGTGACAAACACGGCCATGAGGTCAATCACCTGACGATGAACAACCTGGTAGCTTCCACCAAGGCCACGGGTGGCATCGGCGTCGTCGGGGTGTTTGTTCCTCAGGATCCGGGCGCGAAAAATGAACTGGCGAAGGAAGGCAAAATGGCCTTCGATTTCGGCGCGTTCTGGTTCAAGGGCCAGCAGATACGCACCGGGCAAGCCAACGTCAAAGCCTATAACCGCAGGCTTGCGGAGCTGATCCATCACGACCGCGCCAAGCCTTCGCAGATCATCTCTCACAGCCTGAAATTGGCGGAAGGGCCCGATGCGTACAAGCATTTCGATGCGCGAGATGAGGGTTGGACAAAGGTCATTCTGAAGCCGGCAGCCTGATCGAACGGCTGTATGGATCTGACGCCCTGACGATATCGCCGGGCGTCAGCCTAAAGACCCGCCTACTCGCGCTTACAGTATGGCCGCTATGTATTTGCCGACCACATACCACCTGTCGTCCGCTCGAAATGCGAGCGCGGTTGTTGCGCAAGATGATCAAGGGAAAAATGGTAAGCGTACTGACTTCGATGGTCGACCCGCTGCGCTTTCCGGGTGGGGAGATCGTCGACCTGAATCGCCCCTAGTTTCGTAGACACCTCCAAGCCTCATAATGAGGCCCAACAGGAGGTGCCATGAGCAACCAGCGTTACCCTGAAGAATTCAAGATTGAAGCGGTCAAGCACATCACTGAACGCGGCTTGCGCGTTGCCGATGTAGCAGAGCGTCTAGGCGTGTCCGCGCACAGTCTGTACGCCTGGGTAAAGCGCTACAGCAAACCCCAAGTACAGCGGCAGCAGGTAGATGATCAGCAGGCTGAGCTGCGTCGCTTGCGCGCGGAACTCAAGCGGGTGACCGAAGAGCGAGACATTCTAAAAAAGGCCGCCGCGTACTTTGCCAAGGAGTCAGGCTGAAGTACGCCTTCATCAGCAAACTGTCGGTGGAGTACCCGGTGCGGCGTCTCTGCAGACCCTCAAGGTGCATCCCAGCGGTTACTACGCCTGGCTGGTCGAGCCGAAATCGGTACGCGCCAAGGAAGATCAACGCCTGCTCGGATTGATCAAGCATGCCTGGTTGGAAAGCGGCGGGGTCTACGGCTACCGCAAGATCCACGACGACCTGCGTGAGCTGGGCGAGCCCTGTGGCCGGCACCGTGTGGCTCGCCTGATGAGGAGAGAGGGGCTGCGCTCGCAGACCGGTTATCGCCGGCGCCCCGGGTACTACGGTGGCAAGCCGCCAGTGGCCTCGCCCAACCGTCTAGAGCGGCAGTTCAATGTCAGTGAACCGAACAAGGTCTGGGTCACCGACATCACTTACATCCGCACGTATGAGGGCTGGTTGTTGTACTTGGCAGTGGTTCTGGATTTGTTTTCTCGCCAAGTGATCGGCTGGTCGATGAAGCCTCGGATGTGCAGCGACCTGGCCATTGATGCGTTGCTGATGGCTGTGTGGCGGCGCAAGCCCAAGCAGGAGGTGATGATCCATTCCGACCAGGGCAGCCAGTTCAGCAGCTCGGACTGGCAGAGTTTCCTCAAGGCCAACAACCTGATCAGCAGCATGAGTCGACGCGGTAACTGTCACGACAACGCGGTCGCGGAAAGCTTTTTCCAGTTGCTGAAGCGGGAACGCATCCGACGGAAAACCTACGGAACCCGCGAAGAAGCCCGCAGTGCTGTGTTCGATTACATCGAGATGTTCTATAACCCCAAGCGCCGGCACAGCAGCGCTATGCAGCTATCGCCAGTGGAGTTTGAAAAGCGCTATTTCCAGAGCTTGGAGAGTGTCTAGGACAGCTGGGGCGATTCAGTCGTATCGAACTCGCGATGAAGCACGAGCAGATCTATTCGATTACATCGAGCGGTCTCACAACCCGAGAATGCGTCGTAGAGTCGCCAGGCAAGATCTGAAGTTTTCAGCCCTTTTCAAATCGTCCGTGGAAATGGGGTAGACCCTTCAGCCAGAAGTTTCCAATGATGTGGCCGAACTCGTCGCCGCCAGAATGGCAGTCCCTTCTATAGGGAGATAGCACAGTGTTGGATAAGTCGGAACGGGAGGGTGGCCTATGGAGCTGCGCCATCTTCGCTGCTTCGTAGTTCTTGCTGAGGAGCTACATTTCACGCGGGCGGCTGAGCGCCTGCATATCGAACAACCACCGCTATCACGAGCCATCAAGGAACTTGAGGACGAGTTGGGCGTAGTGCTCTTCGACCGAAACCGACGAGGAACAGTTCTAACGGCGGCGGGCGCGGTCTTCTTGCAAGATGTTCGCCGTCTATTCACAGTGCTGGAACAGGCTCGTGAAAATGCCAAGGCTGTGGCATCGGGCTTGCGCGGTAGCCTGCGCATCGCTGTATCAGATGGGGCTATCGATCCACGGCTGTCGGCATTTCTGGCTCGTTGCCGCGCCGAGGAGCCGGAGATCGAAATACGCTTGTCAGAAGTGCTTCTGGCAGAGCAAGTGCGTGGCTTGCGTTCGGGCGACTTCATGATCGGGTTCGCGCACACGGGCGATGTCGGCGACGGTATCGCTGCCGAACCAATCTGGCACGACCCGCTGGTGATTGCGGTGCCAGCTCGTCACTCATTGCTCACCTACAAGGAGGTGCCACTTCAAGAACTTCAAGGCCATCCACTTGTCCTGTGCGACCCGCAGGTATGCGAGGGCTATTGCCGCGAACTCAAGCGGCTGCTCAACACGTTGGAGCACAAGCTGAAAGTTGTCGAGGAAGTGTCCTCGCTGAACATGATGCTCACGTTGGTCGGCGCCGGCTACGGCATCGGCTTCATGACGGCGACCAAGATTCCCATCTCCCAACGGCCGGATGTGGTGATCCGCCCCTTGGCGATGGATTCTGCCGTGATCACCACCTACCTGCTTCAGCCCGACGGCGGCAATTTATCGGCTTCGGTGGAGCGATTTATCGTTCGCCTTCGCGACTCTTCGGACGGTTGACGGAGCCTGGCAGGCTCGGGAGAGGCACAGGTGATCATTACCAGCGCGCCGCGTCGTCGGGCGACCAGGCTGGAGTTTGGCAAATCTCCGATGCGCAGCGCGCAATCGACGTCTTCGCCAACCAGATCTACGGATCGATCGCTCACACCCAACATCATCGAGATCCCCGGATAGGCGTTGCGGAACCTCTGCAATGAATCCATGAAGGATTCCACCGCCAGGGCGGAAGGAATATCGATCCGGAGACGCCCGCGCACGATGTCGCCCGGCGCGCGGAACATGGTCACCGCTTCATCGACCTCGCCCAGAATCCCTGCGACCCTGACCAGAAACGCCTCACCCTCCGCTGTGAGGCTCACCTTGCGCGTCGTGCGCTGGAACAGACGCACGCCGAGCGATGCTTCCAATTGATTGATGGCCAGCGTCACTTGGGGGCGGCCCATCTGCAGCGCTTCAGCGACCTTCGTAAAACTCTGGAGTTCAGCAAGCCTGGAAAACAGGCGCATCGATTGAAGCAGCTCCATCGACACATCTTTCTTGGTAGTGGGTACGGCCTGGCCGCGTGCGGCCAGGCGCCGGCAAAAGCCGATTATAGAGTCCGAATTGTTATCGTCGAATACAACAATCAGCTCGGCGATTCAGGAAAGCGGCAAGGCTTCGCTTTCATCTTCGACGATCTCGGCTTGGCCGGAAGCTGCTCTGTTGCGTTCTACCGTATCGAGCAGTACGGAATTGGCTTCGGCCCAATCGTAAAGTGCCAGCAAAGGCTCGACGAACTTCTGTCCAAGCTCCGTCAGCGAATATTCGACTGCGGGTGGAACCACCTGGTGCACCTTCCTCGACAACAGCTGGTCGGCTTCGAGCTCGCGCAAGGTCTGGGTGAGCATCTTCTTCGAAATTCCCGGCATGCTGCGCTGTAACTGGCCAGTCCGTATCGGACCGAAACTAAGGACATAGATCACCATGGACGTCCATTTGGGCGTCAATAGCATGTGGATACGCCGCGGTGGACAGGTTTCACTGATGACCAGTGGATCGGGGGGATGACGAACGGTGGAAGCCATGGTTACCTATAGGTGCCTATGATCCTAAAAAGTGCCTAATTTACAGGCTGGACCTTATGGATCAATATTACCCCCACATTCAGTTTGCCCCCAAGGGCCGCATTCACAAGGAACCAATACATGACTACCCAAGCCACCATGCGCGCACTCGTCCTGAACGACTACGCCGACGGCAAATTCATCGATACCCAGGTGACCCGGCCAGCACCGAAAGCGGGCGAAGTGCTGGTACAGATCGCTGCCAGCGGCGTCAATCCGATCGACTACAAGATCCGCACCGGTGCAGCGCCGTATGCCATGCCCGAACTGCCTGCGATTCTCGGCACCGATCTGGCGGGCACGGTCGTCGAGGTCGGTGAAGACGTGAGCGACTTCAAGGTCGGCGACGAGGTGTACGGATTGGCTGGCGGCGTGCGTGGCATTCCGGGAACGCTCGCCGAATATGCGGCCGTCGACGCTCGCCTGTTGGCACCGAAGCCAAAGAACCTTAGTATGCGCGAAGCGGCTGCGTTGCCGCTGGTGTTTCTGACCGCTTGGGAAGGTCTGGTCGACCGTGCCGGCGTACATGCTGGCCAGCGCGTGCTGATCCAGGGCGGCGCGGGTGGTGTTGGTCACGTGGCAGTGCAGATCGCCCGTGCGCTCGGCGCCGACGTGTATGCGACTGCCTCGGCGGCTAAGCACGCCGTCATCAAAGGCTACGGCGCTACGCCCATCGATTATCGCGACGCCAAGGTCGTGGACTACGTCGCGAAGTATGCAAATGGCGTTGGCTTCGACGTGGTCTATGACACCGTCGGCGGACAGACGCTGGACGACTCACTTGTTGCTGCCAGGCCTTATGGACACGTTCTCAGCTGCTACGCTTTCGCGGAGCACAATCTGGCGCCAGGCTCACTGCGCTGCGTGACATTGTCCGGTATCTTCGTGCTGCTCCCCATGTTGAGCGGTGAAGGACGAGCCCACCATGGCGACATCCTGCGCGAGGCGACCCGCCTGGCGGAGCAGGGCAAACTGAAACCCTTGGTCGACGAACGGCGCTACACTTTGGCCGACGCGCATGCCGCGCATGACGCTCAGGAGGCCGGCAAGGCCCTTGGCAAGATCGTGATCGACGTCGCTTCCTGAAGGATGGGTATGACCATGTCGCAGGTGGTTCGATTTCATGAACTTGGCGGCCCGGGTGTATTGCGGTTGGAGCAGCGCAGCGTCCCTGAGGCCGCAGATGGCGAAGTACTTATCGAGGTGCAGGCGATCGGCTTGAATCGGGCGGACAAGATGTTCCGCATGGGCCAGTATCTCGAGACGGCGCAACTGCCATCCATGCTGGGCTTCGAGGCGGTTGGCATGATCGCTGCTCTTGGCCCGTCGGTGCAAGGATTCGCGGTTGGCGACATGGTCGGCGTCCTGCCCGGGTTCGAGCTCGGCAGATATGGCACCTATGCCGAGCATGCGTTGATTCCCGCTACCCACCTTGTCCCGCAACCGGCCGGCTTGTCCGCGGTGGAGGGAGCTGGCCTGTGGATGGCCTATCTGACCGCATACGGCGGTCTCGTGGAGGCCGGAGGACTTGGCAAAGGAGACTGGATTGCCATCACCGCTGCATCAAGCAGCGTAGGCTTGGCTGCGGTACAGGTTGCACGCCAGGTGGGTGCGCGGCCCATCGCGGTGACACTGACCAGCACAAAGCGCGATGCACTGTTGGCCGCTGGAGCCGAAGCCGTCATCAGCACGTCAGACGAGCCGTTGGAGAGCCGCCTGCGTGAACTGGCGCCGTACGGGATCCAGTGCGCGTTCGACGCGGTCGGCGGTCCGCAAGTGAACCAGCTCGCAGGGGCCATGGCCAAGCGCGGAACGATTGTCGTGCACGGCGCACTCAGTCCCGATGCGACGCCGTTTCCGCTGAAGCTGGCTTTGAAGCGCAGTCTTTCTGTGCGTGGTTTCGTGTACACGGAAGTGACCGAGGATGCAGCAGCGCTGCAGCGCGTCCGGACTTTTATCTCGGCAGGAATCGAAGCCGGTATCCTCCGGCCGCTCGTGGACAGGGTCTTCTCGCTGAGTGACGTCGTGGCAGCGCACGAATACCTCGAATCGAACCAGCAGTTCGGCAAGATCGTGATGACAGTTTGAGAGCGCTGCAACGTATTTGCTCAGCGTGGAAGCGCGGCAAGACTTCGCCCCGTCCGACAGCATTACTGGACGGGGCGATCGCTGTTGATGATCAGTTCGACGGAAACGCCGGCAGGACGAATTCGGCGCTATGGGACCGTTTCCAGACCGGGAAGCGCCCGAAGGAACTACGGCCCTTCGTGCCCATCGAGGGTGCCAAGCACACCGCGCCTGCCACGCCCGGCGACCTGTTCTTTCACATCCGTGCCGAACGCGAGGACCTCTGTTTTGAATTCGAGCGCCTGCTGCTGGACCAACTGGGCAGCAGCGTGACGATGGCCGACGAGGTGGTCGGTTTTCGCTACTTCGACTCCCGCGACCTGCTTGGCTTTGTCGATGGCACGGCCAACCCGACCGGGCACGACATCGGCGCCTCGACGCTGGTCGGCAGTGAAAATCAGGCGTTCGCCGGCGGCAGCTACTTGGTGGTACTGTTGTGGCAGTCTGCACACCTGCGATCCAACTGCAAGCAACCGAAACGAACTGCTGCTGTCTCTACCAATATTTCTTGCTTGCCCTGTGAGCAACATCGCCAGGTACTATACTGAAACGCTCTTACCATCCGGTATTGGCTGCGCATTCAATCGGTATCGGTCCTTGCTAGCGAACTGCTTTCGGGCACGTGAAGAAAGCCGCTTCGCCGCAAGTGGTGGCGGTCCGGTCATCATTGCATTCGGCTCGATGGAAAATGCGTGAATTGCTGTCTGTTTAATAACAGGAGATATGTCATGGTCAAACTCGCGTTGTTCGTTCGTCTTGAAGCCAAGCCAGGTAAGGAGAAAGACGTAGAAAGCTTTCTGTTAAGTGGTCTTCCCCTCGTTCAGGCAGAGCCAGCTACTACAGCTTGGTTCGGCATCCGCCTGGGGCCGTCAACCTTTGGCATCTTTGACGCGTTTCCAGATGAGGCTGGGCGGCAAGCTCATCTTTCCGGCGAAGTCGCGGCCGCGCTCATGGAAAAAGCGGGTGAGTTATTCGCCCAGCCGCCGTCCATCGAAAAGGTTGACGTTCTTGCGGCAAAGCTGCCGGGCTGAGCAAGCCCGACAAGTCGCTCAAGTCGACGGCTCACTGGCGGCGCCAGCGAGTCGTAGCTTGGCGCGAGCGTTGAACGACCGCTTCATGGAATCGGCAAGAACTGCTTACGGGTCGATAGTGGTCGGCCGCAACACTTTTGATGAAAGGCGTCTTTGACGCGGTCATGCTCTCGAAGGAGCTGTTCAAAACGGTATCCGAGCAATCTAAGTTAAGTTTGCCAAGCCTCTTAACTTTGCAAAAGAACCGATGGGTGCCGTACCTGTTCGCCGCCTGCATGCGCAGCGCTGGCGCCCCCTCACCGCAGGCGAAATCGCCATGGCATCGCTGTTGTTCCGCGACGCCATCGATTACACGCACGTGCGCATCCACGGCCGGCGCTACCTGCCGTTCCAGCCGAAGAATTGCTGCATGACGCCGAACGGCAGCATGTATTTTCACGCTTCCTGCTTCCTCGACGACTACTCCCGGGCAAACCTCACCGGCCAGCACTGGTTCATTCATGAAATGGTGCAGAAGTATCTGCACCAAATGCAGCCGTGGGCTCGGCTCGCCAAGGACGAGCAAGAGCGGATCATCGGCCGAGAGATCGTCAGCAATGTCGAATTGCCCGACGCGACGAGCGGCCAGAAATCGCAC
The DNA here is from genome assembly GCF_900078315.1 of Bordetella ansorpii. Lineage (GTDB taxonomy): Bacteria > Pseudomonadota > Gammaproteobacteria > Burkholderiales > Burkholderiaceae_B > Bordetella > Bordetella ansorpii. Next base: position 363,361 of record NZ_FKBS01000029.1, on the reverse strand, counting down.
AAGACCCTCGCCACGATCGTGGACGACGACGGCACCGAGCACGACATCTGCGCGACAACATGCCCTTCGGCCGCCCCGGCCAGGGCGAATATGGCACCTACTTCATCGGCTACTCCAGGCATCTGTGGGTGACGAGTTGGTCTCTTGCAAACTCATGGAGAGTGCGCGGTAAACCGGGGCACGATATAAGAGCCAAGTTCATCAATGACTTCTGATGCCGGACGATGGCCATACTTGAGATTGAGAATTACATGATCGACGCCAATCGACTCAAGTGACTCCAATAGCGTCAGCAGATGATTTCGCCCCAGCCGGTAGCCCAGATGGATTGGCACCGGCGGTGCGTCCGGACGCACATCCAGGTCGATGTAAAGCGACTGGAGGAAGGGTTTGTAAGTGTCCCCGGACTGGGCTCTGACGGCCTCCCGCCAGTTCGCCACCATTGTCTTCTGCAACTGCGGTGCCCGTGGATAGGTGATCCACCCGGAACTCTCCCGCGCGATCCACTCTATGGACTGGCGACTGTTGCCCGTCACGAAAAATGGAATCTCGTTCGTAGTCGGCTTCGGAATCAGGTCCGCACTCTCCAATCGGCCACTACTCCATTGCAGCGGCTCGAAGCTGGTGCGCTGAGCATTGCGGATCACTTCCAGGTGCTCCCGGAAAATGTCGCCCCGCTGATCCGGGTCGACATCAAATGCAGGGAACTCCACAGGTCTGTCACCCGAGGCGACACCCATAAGGAAGCGGCCGCCGCTCAACTGGTCCACGCTCGCAGCCGCCTTGGCCGTGTGCAGCGGATTGCGCAGCGGGATCGCTATCGACGCAGTCCCCAGTGCAATCGTCGACGTATGTGCTGCGATGAAGCCCAGATAGACCCAGGGATCAAAAACCTGGCCCACATCGCCGAAGCTGGGGTCGCGCAACGGTACGTCCCGGAACCAGAGTGCGGAGAAGCCCAGCGCTTCCGCACGACGGGCCAATTCGACCTGGTTGGACATCGTCGGCGTATCGCCCTGGAAGGCCTCGATGGGGAAAAACAGCCCCAGGCTCAGGTGGCCGGCCTTGAAGGTTCGACCGAACCCTTGGTGCTGTTGATAAGGGGTTGTACTTGGCTGATACATTGTCAGGCTCCTCTGGGTCTCAAGGTTTCCATCGCACGCGCGCAGCGCCACTGGCCGCGTCCGAAGCTGCGAACGCGGCCAGTACTGCCTTATGGCCGGTAAGAGGGGTAGTCGGTGTATCCCTTGTCAGTGCCGCCATACATCGTCGCTGGATCTACTGCGTTGAGCGGCCAGCCCTGGGCGATGCGCTCAGGCAGATCCGGGTTGGCGATGAAGGGACGGCCGAACGCGATCAGATCGCCCCAGCCCGCCTTGACCACGCGCACACCGCGCTCCACGGTGTATTTACCGGCATAAAGGATCTTGCCGCTGAAGTTGCTGCGCACATCATTTCGGAAGGTCTCGGGCAGCTCTGGCGCATTGTCCCAATCGGCCTCGGCAAGCGAGACATAGGCAATCCCGACCTGTTCGAGAACCTTGATGGCCTCGATATAGGTTTCATGGGGATCTTCCTCCACCAGCCCCAGATAGACGCGGTCTTCTTCGGTGCTGGCGAACAGCGGGGCAAATCGCACTCCGAGCCGTTCCTTGCCGACCACATCAGCAACGGCCTGTACCACCTCGCGCAGGAAGCGCAGACGGTTTTGCAGGGGGCCACCGTATTCATCGGTGCGCCGATTGGTGTGCGCGGAAATAAACTGGTTGACGAGGTAGCCGTTGGCGCAGTGGAGTTCGACACCATCGAAGCCCGCATCGAGTGCATTGCGGGCCGCCTGGGCGTAGAGCTGTACCAACTCTTTCACTTCGGCAGTTGTCAGCGCACGCGGCACCGAGGGTTCTGTGAGCGCGCCTTGGCCCGGACCGGTTTCAATGAAGACCTTGACGTTTTCAGCGGCAATCGCCGACGGCGCGACGGGTGCCTCACCACCCGGCTGCAGCGAGTGATGCGAAACCCGCCCCACGTGCCAGAGCTGCGCGAATATGATGCTGCCTTCGGCATGCACCGCTGCCGTGATCTTGCGCCAGCCTTCAACCTGTTCCGGGCTGTGCATACCGGGCGTCCAGGCATACCCCTGGCCACGCGGCTCGATCTGCGTGCCTTCGGTGACCATGAAGCCCGCCCCGGCCCGCTGACGGTAGTAGTCGGCCATCAGGTCGTTCGGAATGTTGCCCGGCTGGGAACTGCGCGAGCGGGTCAACGGCGGGAGCACGATCCGGTTTTTCAGGGTGTAAGGCCCCAGCTGCGTGCTTTCAAACAGTATCTCTCTATTCATTTAACACTCCCAAATATCCAGAAATCTCGATGTTATTTGGCAAAATTTTGGCGATGAATCGAACTCAAAACACGCCGAACGGTGCTTCGTTCAGGCTGATGTAGATGTTCTTCTTCTCGCTGTACGCGTCCAACATGGACTTGTGAGTCTCGCGGCCGAGACCGGACTTCTTGTAGCCGCCGAACGGGGCGTGGGCCGGAATGTCATGATAGGTGTTGAGCCACATACGGCCAGTTTCGATGGCCCGTGCCACACGGATTGCACGGTTGATGTCCTGAGTCCAGACAGCACCAGCCAGGCCGTAGTCGGAAGCATTGGCCAGCGCCACCACTTCGTCCTCGTCGTTGAACGGCAGCACGGTGACGACCGGCCCGAAGATCTCCTCTTGGGCGATGCGCATGTCGTTGCGCACATCGACGATGATCGTCGGCTTGATGAAGAAGCCAGCATCGTATTCACCGCCAGTCAGTCGCTCACCACCAGTGAGGATGCGAGCGCCTTCTTCTTTGGCCAGCTCGATGTAGCCCATGATGCGGTCGGTCTGGATCTGGCTGACCTGGGCACCCATCTGCGTGTTGGGGTCGAGCGGATTGCCAACGCGAACCTTTTCAAAGCGCTCCTTGAGTTCGCCGACGAAGCGCTCATAGATCGACTCGTGCACGAACAAGCGGGAACCGGACTCACATACTTCGCCCTGGTTCCACAGAATGCCAAGAGCAGCCGCCTCGACAGCCCGATCCCAATTGGCATCAGGAAAGATGATGTTGGCCGACTTGCCGCCCAGTTCCAGCGTAGCCGGAATGATCCTCTTGGCTGCCGCAGCAGCCACGACTTCACCGATACGCGTCGAGCCGGTGAAGGCGAGCTTGGCGACCTGGGGACGATCGAGAATCGCCTGGCCAACTTCCGTTCCCAGGCCAGTAACGACGTTGACCACGCCGGCTGGAAGCACCTTGGCGAAGATCTTTGCCAGTTCCAAAATCGTGACTGGCGTCATCTCTGATGGCTTGATCACCACCGTGTTGCCCATAGCAATCGCTGTGGCAATCTTCCAGGCAGCCATCAGCAGCGGGAAGTTCCAGGGGATGACTTGGCCGACCACGCCGAGTGGTTCGCTCAGCGTCAGACTCATCGTTTGGTGGTCAAGCATGGAAGCTTCATCCGAATGGCTGCGTATCGCACCGGCGAAGTAGCGGAAATGGTCGATAGCCAGCGGCACATCCACCCGGGCCTCACGGACCGGCTTGCCGACATCCATGCTCTCAAACGCCACGAAACGCTCAGCATCGGCTTCGAGCAGATCAGCAATCTTCAGCAGCGCGTTGGCACGCTCAGCCGGAGAAGTCTTGCCCCAGGACTTGAATGCGCGGGCAGCCGCCTGGACAGCACGATCTACGTCTCCAGCCGTGCCACGCGGGATCTTGGTGAGGAATGCACCGGTGGCCGGGTTGGTACTGTCGATGGTCTCGCCACTTTCACCGTCAACCCATTGGTTGTCGATGAAATGACCGTAGTGGCTGTCAGGGGCATGGTTTGAAGTGGTTTGGTTGTGTGTCAACGCGATGAACTCTTTTGACTTGGGTGGGTGACATGGCTATCATAGCTAAATATCGGGATATGTCAATATCTAAATTGATGGATTCCATGTGCCGTGCAGCGTGCACAACTGAGCTCGCAGTCTTGCCCCGCTAATCCGATTTCCCATCCGATAAGGAGCTACATATGTTCAACGCCATCCTCATTGATAAAGACGATTCCGGTTACCACGCCAACTTGAGTACGCTGGACGGGGCCGTATTGCCCTTAGGCAACGTAACGGTAGAAGTGCAATGGAGCACGCTCAACTACAAGGATGCTCTTGCCATCACCGGCCAGGGCGGAGCCGTGGTTCGTCATTTCCCGATGGTGCCAGGCATAGATCTGGCTGGTACCGTGCTGCACAGCGACGACCCCGATTTCAGTACCGGCGATGCAGTGTTACTCAATGGCTGGGGCGTGGGCGAAAAGCACTGGGGCGGCTTGGCTCAACGCGCCCGGCTGCAAGGCGAATGGTTGATCCCGCTGCCGCACGGATTGGACGCACGCCAGGCGATGGCCATCGGTACGGCCGGCTATACCGCGATGCTGTGCGTGCTTGCGCTTGAGCGTCACGGCCTGCGTCCGGAACACGGCGAGGTGCTGGTTACTGGTGCCAACGGCGGCGTCGGCAGTTTCGCCATTGCTTTGCTGGCTCGCCTTGGCTATCACGTCGTCGCCTCCACGGGGCGGCCACAGGAATCCGACTATCTGCGAGCCTTGGGCGCAGAGACCATCATCGACCGCGCCACCCTCTCGCAACCCAGCAAGCCGCTGCAGGCCGAGCGCTGGGCAGCAGCAATCGACTCAGTCGGCAGTCACACGCTGGCCAACGTCTGCGCTGGTCTGCGCGCCGATGGTGCCGTGGCTGCTTGCGGCCTGGCCCAAGGCATGGATCTGCCGGCCACAGTAGCACCCTTCATCCTACGCGGCGTCAGCCTGCTCGGGATCAACAGCGTGACGCGTCCGAAAGCCGACCGCATCCAGGCCTGGTCACGACTGGTCAAAGATCTGGATCTCGTCCAACTCGATGCGATTACTCAGGAAATTGGATTAGGCGAGGCCATCGCTGCCTCCGAGGATCTGCTCGCCGGCAAGGTGCGTGGACGTCTGGTGGTGGATGTGAATCGCTGAGCAGCGCTGCATAAACCAGCGAATAGAGAGGAACAATATGGAGTTTCGACACCTGCGCTGCTTCCTGGCGGTTGCCGAAGAACTGCACTTTGCCCGTGCTGCCGAGCGACTGCATATTGAACAGTCGCCGCTGTCGCGCACCATCAAGGAACTGGAGGAAGATCTGGGTGAGCAGTTGTTCGTCCGCACTAGCCGCAGCACGCGGCTGACTCGTGCTGGCAAACTGTTTCTGGAGCATGTGCCGCGTGTTGTCACCGCCTTGCAGCAGGCGCGAGACAGCGTGAAGGCAGCTACCAATGGTTTTCATAGCCAGCTACGCATTGCACTGTCCGACGGCATCATGCCGTCACGTCTGCCGTCCTTGCTGGCGCTGTGTCGGCAGGAGGAGCCCGAGGTCGAGATTCGGCTGTTCGAGGTGCCGCTGTCGCAGCAGATCAAGGGACTGCACGACGATCTGTACGACGTGGGCTTTGCGCAGTCCGATGACGTTGGTGATGGACTCGTGGCTGAGGCGGCGTGGAGTGATCCGTTGATGGTGGCAGTGCCTGCACGGCACCCGCTGCTGAGACACAAGCGTATCCCATTGGAAGAAGTGCTGCGCTATCCGCTGGTGCTCTGCGATCCGAATGTGTGTGAAGGACATGCCCGCCAGATTGAGCGTGTACTGCGCTGCTCAGACATGGAGCCGATGATTGCTGAGCGTGTGGCGTCTTACGACTTGATGATGGCGCTGGTATCAGCAGGCTTTGCTCTGGGAATTACTGGAGCGCCGCACATTGCGGCTCGCCGTGAATCTGGTGTGATTGCACGAGCGTTAACGGGGCGTTCTCCTTTGCTCACGACCTATGTACTACATCGAGTAGGTGAATCCTCCGATGTGCTGTTGCGCTTTATCGAACGAGTACTGGTACTCGAATCACCGGAAGGCGGCGGAGCCGTGCACCCCTTCGAACCCGACCCCCAAGAGGAAGTCGAGCCATGACCATGAAGCTGATTACCCCGTTCTTGTTGGTTACTGCACTGGCAGCCTGCGGCCCGTCGGAGCAGCCGAAGCAGGAAGCCAATGTGCCAACCGTCGAAGAACTGGCCGCCGATCCGGCACGCCTGAAGGAACTGCGCCGCCAATGCAAAACCGAGCGCCCGACGATGGGCGACGTACTCTGCAACCGGGTAGCGGAGGCGACGAACAAGCGCTTCTTCGGCGACGGCAAGGTGCCTTACACGCCATCGGAAACACCGCCGAAGTTCTGACCGTTGGCGGCTTTCCGCATATCCTGTTTTTCTTTCTCGATACGCCGCAGCGCGCTCATGCCTGCGGCGTTTTTATTGGCTTTGTCCCTGCATGAAACCATGCTTTTTGCATCACCTTGCTGCCGATAACAGTCTTTGACCGGCACTGAACCGGCACCGATCCTGACGCCTGCGGCACGCCTTTGTGCCGCGTTCTCCACGGGGAATCAGCGCAGGAGAAATCGGAGGCCAGGGTATGCAGGCTCAAGGTGTGTTGTTCGGGCAGATCGCCGCCGTCTTCGGCATCGTGATCGCTGGTGTGTGGGGTGCCACGCAATGGACAGCCGCCGCATTGGGCTATCAGCTACGCCTGGGCTCGCCCTGGTTCGACTTTCACGGTACCCCGGTCTATTACCCATGGAAGCTGTTCGAGTGGTGGTTCTTCTTCGACGCCTATGCGCCGCAGATCTTCGACACTGGCGGCATGATCGCGGCGGGCAGCGGTTTGCTGGCCGTAGCGGTCGCCATCGCCGTGTCGGTGTGGCGCTCGCGCCAGGCGCGCAAAGTGACGACCTACGGCTCTGCACGCTGGGCCGATGCTGCCGACATTCGCAAGGCCGGGCTGACGCAGCCTGCCGGCGTCTTTCTCGGTCAGCATGACGGCCACTACCTGCGGCACGAAGGGCCGGAACACGTCCTGACCTTTGCGCCCACGCGCTCGGGCAAGGGCGTGGGCCTGGTGGTGCCGACGCTGCTGTCCTGGCCGGCATCCGCCGTCATCCACGACATCAAGGGCGAGAACTGGCAGATCACCGCTGGCTGGCGCAGCCGATTCAGCCACTGCCTGCTGTTCAACCCGACCGATGCCAGTTCGGCGGCCTACAACCCGCTGCTGGAGGTAAGGCGCGGCGCGCATGAAGTGCGCGACGTGCAGAACATCGCCGACATCCTGGTCGATCCCGAAGGTGCGCTGGAGAAGCGCAACCATTGGGAGAAAACCAGTCACGCGCTGCTGGTCGGGGCAATCCTGCATGTGCTGTACGCGGGCGAAGACAAGACGCTGCGCGGCGTCGCCAACTTTCTCAGCGATCCGGCCAGCCCGTTCGAGCTGACGCTGCACCGGATGATGACTACGCGGCATCTTGGAGATGCGCAGCATCCGGTTGTCGCTTCGGCCGCGCGCGAAGTGCTCAACAAGTCGGACAACGAGCGCTCGGGCGTGCTGTCCACGGCCATGTCCTTCCTCGGCCTGTACCGCGATCCGACCGTGGCCGAAGTCACGTCGCGCTGCGACTGGCGCATCGCTGACCTGATTTCCGCCAAGCACCCGGTATCGCTCTATCTGGTGGTGCCGCCTTCCGACATTTCGCGCACCAAACCGCTCATCCGCCTGATCCTCAACCAGATCGGCCGGCGGCTCACCGAATCGCTGGATGGCAGTGATGGCATCGAACGCCGCCATAAGCTGCTGTTGATGCTCGATGAGTTCCCGGCGCTGGGCCGCCTGGACTTCTTCGAGACGGCGCTGGCGTTCATGGCGGGCTACGGCATCCGCAGCTTTCTGATCGCGCAGTCGCTCAACCAGATCGACAAAGCCTACGGCCAGAACCATTCGATTCTGGACAACTGCCATGTGCGTGTGACCTTCGCCACCAACGACGAACGCACGGCCAAACGCATTTCCGAAACCTTGGGCACGGCCACTGAGTTGCGCGCCCAGCGCAACTACGCAGGCCACCGGCTTGCACCGTGGCTCGGGCACCTTATGGTGTCGCGCCAGGAAACCGCGCGGCCACTGCTGACGCCCGGCGAAGTGATGCAGCTTCCGCCAGACGAAGCGGTGGTGATGGTGTCCAGCCTGCCGCCGATCAAGGCGAAGAAGCTGCGCTACTTCGCCGACGCCAATTTCAAGCAACGGGTGTTGCCGCCGCCTGCGGTGACGGCTGGCCGCTATGCCGATGTGCCGCCAGCACGAACTGACGACTGGAGCGGCCGGGCAATACCTGCGGTTCCTGCGGCACTGGCCACGGCATCCGCCGATGACCTGGAGGCCTTGGGTTCGACCGACGACGGCGGCCCACGCCGCCAGCCCGAACTGTCCGAAGCCATCGCCTACGCCCCCGAGATGGATGCCACGACCAGCGACCTGTCGCTGCTCGATGACGACGACATGCCCCCGGTGCTTCCCAGCCAGCTCGACCCCGCCGTGCAACGCACGGCGCGGCTGGCATCGCTGAACCCCAACGACGGAATCGACCTATGAGCCAATACCGATTGAACCTGTTCATCCAGCACGAGCACGCCAAAAGCCTGGACGAGCTGGCCGCGAAGAAAGGCGTCTCGAAGTCCAGCATCGTCGCCGCTGCTTTGGCGTCCTGGCTGTCGCCTGATGCGGGCGACCAGCGCGAGGCCGCCATCGCCAAACGACTGGATCGTCTGTCGCGGCAGGCCGAGCGCCTGGAGCGCGACCAGAACATCCTGATCGAAACGCTGGCGCTGTTCATCCGCTACTACCTGACCGTCAGCACGCCGGTGCCCGAAGCCCATCAGGATGCAGCTCGCGCCCAGGGCAAGGCGCGCTTCGAGCAGTTCGTCGAACAGTTGGGCCGCCACCTGCTGCGTGGCCGCAGCCTGGTGCGGGACGTGGTGGAAGAACTGCATCCAGACCCCATGCGGATGGACGACGCGGCGGTGCTGACCGAAGCCCATGAACGTGCTGCGGAGCGTGCCTCATGAGCGCCGTTCCGCAGATGCCGCCCGAACCGCGTTCGTCGGCCGCGACTTCGCTGGATCGCCGCATCCAGATGCTGCGCACGGCGATGGGGCCGGTGATCGCCGCAGCGCTGGAAGACCCGGACGTGGTGGAAGTGATGCTTAACCCCGACCGGACATTGTGGGTGGATCGGCTGTCTTCTGGACGTGCACCGCTCGGCGTCGAACTGCCCGAGGCCAATGGCGAACGCATCATCCGCCTGGTCGCTGCCCATGTCGGTGCGGAGGTGCATCGCGGTCAGCCGCTCTTGACTGCCGAACTGCCGGAGACCGGCGAGCGCTTCGAGGGCATCCTGCCGCCCGCCGCACCCGGCCCGGCCTTTGCGCTGCGCAAGCGGGCCGTGAGCATCATCGGTCTAGATCGCTATGTGGCCGATGGCATCCTGACCGCTGGGCAGGCCGAGTTTCTGCGTCATGCCGTGCGCGAGCGGCACAACATCCTGATCGCCGGAGGCACCAGCACCGGCAAAACCACGCTGGCCAATGCCTTGCTGGCCGAGATCGCCGCCACCGGCGACCGCGTGCTGGTGCTCGAAGACACCATCGAACTGCAATGCGCGGCCCGTGACCATGTGCCATTGCGCACCCGCGCAGGCGTGGTGTCGATGCAGGAACTGGTGCGCGCAACGATGCGGCTGCGCCCGGATCGCGTGATCGTCGGCGAAGTGCGCGGCGGCGAAGCGCTGGATCTGGTGAAGGTCTGGGGCACCGGCCACCCCGGTGGCATCGCCACCCTCCATGCCGGCTCCGCGTTGGGCGCGCTGCTGCGCCTGGAGCAACTGATCCTCGAAGTGGCGGTGAATCCGCCCCGCGCCCTGATCGCCGAGGCGGTCAACGTCGTCATCCACATCGCAGGCCGTGGCCGCAAGCGCCACGTCGAAACCATTTCCCGTGTCGTCGGTTTCGACGGCGCGGGCTACCGCCTGGCGGATGCGCTGGGAACGTCGTTTCCCGAGCTGCCGCCTGTTCCTTCCCAGTCCCTCGACCAATCCTCTGGAGAACTGCCATGACGCACGTTGATGCTTTCCATCTTTCTGTAAACCCGCTTTCTCGCCTGTCCAGCCTGGCACGGCTGCGCAGCCTGGCCCGCCCTGCGGGGCAAGGGCTGCTGCTGGCCGCGCTGCTGCCGTTCCTGGCCGGTACGGCCCAGGCCGCCGGTTCCTCAATGCCGTGGGAAGGCCCGCTGCAATCCATCCTCGAATCCATCCAGGGGCCGGTGGCGCGCATCGTCGCGGTGATCATCATTATTGCGACGGGCCTGGCGCTGGCCTTCGGTGATACCAGCGGTGGCTTCCGCAAGCTGATCCAGATCGTCTTCGGCCTGTCCATCGCCTTCGCGGCTTCGAGCTTCTTTCTGTCGTTCTTCAGCTTCTCCGGCGGAGCCGTCGTATGAGCATGGCCACTGATCTTCCGGGCTTTGAAGTGCCGCTGCATCGCTCGCTGACCGAGCCGATTCTGCTCGGCGGCGCGCCGCGCACTGTAGCGATAGCCAACGGTACGCTGGCCGCCGCCGTCGGGCTGGGCCTGCAACTGTGGATTCCCGGCGTGGTGCTGTGGATCGCCGGCCATTCGCTGGCGGTTTGGGGCGCGCGCGTCGATCCGCAGTTCATGCAGGTCTTCGCCCGGCACATCAAGCACAAGCCGCTGCTGGACGCATAGGGGGATGCCGACATGCTGAACCTTGCCGAATACCGCCAGCGGCCCGCGCTGCTGGCCGACTGGCTGCCCTGGGCCGGGCTGATCGGGCTGGGCGTGGTGCTGAACAAGGATGGCTCGTTCCAGCGCACGGCGCGCTTTCGTGGGCCGGATCTGGACAGCGCCACGCAAGGCGAGCTGATCGCCACGTCGGCACGGCTGAACAACGCGTTGCGCCGCCTGGGATCTGGCTGGGCCTTGTTCATCGAAGCCGAGCGCCGCGCAGCGGCGGGCTATCCACGTTCCGAGTTTCCCGAGCCGTTGTCCTGGCTGGTGGAGGAAGAACGCCGCGCGGCTTTCGAGGAATCCGGCCATCACTACGAGAGCGCCTATCACCTCACGCTGGCTTACTTGCCACCAGAAGAATCCCGCGCCCGCGCCGCCAAGATGCTCTATGAGAATGCGCCGGGCGACGGTGTGGACTGGCGGGGTCGGCTTGAAGCCTTCGTGGCAGAAACAGATCGCGTGTTCGACCTGCTCGACGGCGTGATGCCGGAAATTGCCTGGCTGGATGACAGCCAGACACTGACTTTCCTGCACACGACGGTGTCCACGCGGCGCTATCTCGTCGGTGTGCCCGACGTGCCGTTCCATATCGACGCACTGTTGGCCGACTCCGCCCTGGTCGGTGGTCTGGCACCCATGCTGGGCGATCAGCACCTGCGCGTGGTGTCGGTGCGGGGCTTTCCGACCTCGACCTGGCCGGGGATTCTGGACGACCTCAATCGCCTGGGCTTCGGCTACCGCTGGAGCACGCGCTTTCTGTGCATGGACAAGGCCGAGGCGGAAAAGGAACTGCGCCGCCTGCGCCGCCAGTGGTTCGCCAAGCGCAAGAACGTCGTCGCGCTACTGCGTGAAACCATATTCCAGCAGGAAAGCCCGCTGGTCGATACCGATGCCAACAACAAGGCCGCCGATGCTGATGCCGCCTTGCAGGAGCTGGGCAGCGATCAAGTTGCCTTCGGCTACCTGACAGCCACCGTGACGGTGCTTGACACCGATTCAGCCGTGGCCGACGAAAAGCTGCGCATGGTGGAGCGCGTCATTCAGGGCCGGGGCTTCGTCACCATCCCCGAGACCTTGAATGCGGTGGATGCCTGGCTGTCATCCATTCCCGGCAATGCCTACGCCAACGTGCGCCAGCCCATCGTCTCGACGCTGAACCTGGCGCACATGATGCCGCTGTCAGCGGTGTGGGCGGGGCCGGAGAGGAACGCGCATCTGGATGGCCCGCCGCTGATCGTCACGCGCACCGATGGCGCGACGCCGTTCCGGCTGGTGACGCACATTGGCGACGTGGGCCACACACTGGTCGCCGGGCCAACCGGCATGGGCAAGTCGGTCTTGCTCGCCACGCTGGCGATGCAGTTCCGCCGCTATCCCGGCTCGCGCATCTTCGCCTTCGACATGGGGTGCTCGATGCGCGCCACCATCCTGGGTCTCGGCGGCGAGCATTACGACCTGGCTAATGACGGGGCGATTGCGTTTCAGCCATTGGCCCGCATCGACCAGGAGGGCTACCGCACCTGGGCCGCCGAATGGGTGGAAGGCCGCTTGCTGCACGAAGGCGTGACCATCGGCCCGGACGAGAAGGCCGCGATCTGGTCGGCACTCGGGAGCCTCGCCGGTGCGCCTGTCGAACAGCGCACGCTGACGGGCCTGTCGGTGCTGCTGCAATCGAACGCACTGCGCCAGGCGCTCGCGCCCTATGTGCTGGGCGGTGCCCACGGCAAGCTGCTGGACGCCGATGCCGACCGCCTGGGTTCGGGCAACGTGCAAGGCTTCGAGATGGAAGAACTGATGCACAGCAAGGCGGCGGTGCTGGCCGTGCTGGGCTACCTGTTCGCCCGCTTCGATGAACGCTTCGACGGCGCGCCCACGCTGCTGATCCTTGATGAAGCCTGGCTGTTCCTTGATGACCCGGTGTTTGCCGCCCGCATCCGTCAGTGGCTCAAGACGCTCAGAAAAAAGAACGTCAGCGTCATTTTCGCCACCCAGTCGCTGGCCGACATCAAGGATTCGAGCATTGCCCCGGCGGTGATCGAAAGCTGCGCCAGTCGGGTTTTTCTCCCCAATCCGCAGGCCGCCGAGCCGCAGATTCGCACGATCTACGAGGGCTTCGGCCTCAACAGCCGGCAAATCGAAATCGTCGCCACCGCGCAGCCCAAGCGCGACTACTACTACCAATCGCGCCTCGGGAACCGCCTGTTCGACCTCGACCTGGGGCCAGCCACGCTGGCCTTCGCGGGGGCATCCACCCCGCAAGACCAGCGCGACATGGATCGGGTGCTGCTGGACGCAGGCACACCGGGCTTTGCCGGTGCCTGGCTGCGCCATCGCGGCCTCGATTGGGCCGCCGACCTGCTGCCGTCCTCACCGGCAGCAGCGTCCTTCCTCGCTTCTCAACGACCGGAGGTTTCACCGTGAAGACCCAACCCCGTTTGCTGTCCGCCTCGCTCGCCGCCGTGCTGTCGGTGTCGCTGCTGGCCGTTCAGCCCGCATCCGCGCTGACAGTGTTCGACCCGTCCAACTTCGTGCAGAACACGCTGACCGCCGTGCGCACGCTGGAGCAGATCAACAACCAGATCAACCAGCTTCAGAACGAAGCGCAGATGCTGATGAACCAGGCGCGCAATCTGGCGAATCTGGACTTCAACATCGTCAATCGCCTGCGTTCGACGCTGGCGACCACCGAGCGCCTGATCGCCGAGGCGCGCGGCCTGGCCTACGACGTGCAGAGCATGGATGCCACCTTCGCCCGCCTGTACCCGGAGCAGTACGCGGCCACCATCAGCGGCGACCAGATGCTGCGCGATGCGCAGGAACGCTGGAAGAACACCTTGAACGGCCTGCATACCGCGATGCGGATGCAGGCGCAGGTGTCGCAGAACCTGGCGCAAGACGAAAGCGCGCTGTCCGATCTGGTCAGTCAGAGTCAGTCCGCCACCGGCGCACTGCAAGCCATGCAGGCGACCAACCAGCTTCTGGCCTTGCAGGCCAAGCAGTCCATCCAGGCGCAGCAGCTCCAGATCACGCAGGAACGCGCCGCCGCGCTGGAACTGGCACGCCAGGCGGCGGCTGTCGAACGTGGCCGTGAAGTGACGCGCCGCTTTCTGGGGGATGGCACGCCGTACACGCCGCATCGCGTGGATTTCTACGGCAACTGACGGGAGACGGCCATGCGATGCGTTTACTTGCTGCTGCCCGTACTGCTGGTCGCTTGCAGCCAGCAGCCGACCGAAGACCTGGCCGCTGCTCTGGCCGTCGATCCCGTGCGGCTAAAGGCTTTGCGTGCGCAGTGTGCCGCCGACAGGACGACGGCAGGCGAAGACGCTTGCCTGGCCGCGGCCGACGCTTTCGGGCGGCGCTTCTTCGCCGGTGAAACCGGGCCTGACGAGTTCCGCACGCTGGCCGATCTGCCGCCGATCCCGCCGAGCTTCGACACACCCGCCAGGGACCAGGACGCCATGCCCTTCGAGGGGGACGTGCCATGAATGACGTGACAGTGATCGACCGCTTTCTTGCCACCTTCTCGCGCTACATCGACTCGGGCTTTGGGCTGCTGCAGGGCGAAGTCGCGTTCCTCACCGCCACGCTGATCGTCATCGACATGACGATTGCCGGGCTGTACTGGGCGATGAGCCACGCCACCGGCCAGGGCGAGGACGTGATCGCCAAGCTACTGCGCAAGGTGCTCTACGTCGGCGCCTTCGCCTACATCATCAACAACTTCAACTGGCTGGCCAGCATCGTCTTCCGCTCTTTCGCGGGCCTGGGTCTGACGGCCAGCGGCTCGACGATGAGCATGGGCGAGTTTCTGCAACCGGGCCGCCTGGCCAAGACCGGCATTGACGCGGCGGCCCCCATTCTTGAGCAGATCAGCGACATGGCGGGCTTCCCCGAGGTGTTCGTGAACCTGACGCCCATCGTGGTCATGTTCCTGGCCTGGGCGGTGGTGATCCTGTGCTTCTTCGTGCTGGCGATCCAGCTCTTCATCACGTTGATCGAGTTCAAGCTGACCACGCTGGCGGGCTTCGTGCTGGTGCCGTTCGCGCTGTGGAACAAGACCAGCTTCCTCGCCGAAAAGGTGCTGGGCAACGTGGTGTCCTCGGGCATCAAGGTGCTGGTGCTGGCCGTCATCGTCGGCATCGGCTCGGGCCTGTTCGCCGAGTTCCAGGTGCATCCGTCCGAGCCGTCCATCGACCATGCGGTGGTCATCATGCTGGCCTCGCTCACGCTGCTGGCGTTGGGAATATTCGGCCCAGGCATTGCCACCGGGCTGGTATCCGGCGCGCCGCAGTTGGGTGCCGGGGCGATGGCCGGTGCTGCGATTGGTGCCGCAGGCGCGGCGGTTGCCGTAGGTGCCGCAGCCACCGGCGTGGGCGGAGCCGTGATGGCCGGGGCGCGCATGGCACCGGCAGCCGCCAAGCTCGCCGGGGCTGGTGCGCGGGCCGCGACCTCGGCGGCGGGCAGCGCGAAGTCGGCCTTCCAGGCCGGTTCCGCCGCTGCGGGCGGCGGAGCCAAAGGCGCGATGGCTGGGCTGGGCAGTGTCGCCAAGGGCAGCGCACAGGCGGCAGGCCAACGCGCGGGTGCTGGCATCAAGGCAGCGGCAGTCAAGGCGGCCGCGCCATTCAAAGCAGGCTGGCAAGGCTCCGGCACCGATAGTGGTTCTGGCGGTGGCGCTGCCAGCTCCGGGCAGGCCACCACAGGCGATGCCGCTGGCGACACGGCCAATGCGCAAAAGCAGGAACAACCCGGCTGGGCCAAGCGCCTGCAACGCCGCCAACGACTCACCCAGGCCACCACCACGGCCGCGCACACGCTGCGCGGTGGCGACGGCGGCGGTTCGGGCCAAGGCCCGAACCTGCGCGATTCCGATAGCTGACTTTCAAGGAGAACTCCATGCGATTCAAACGACCGCAGGTGCGCTATGCCGATACGCCGCAACCTGCCACTCCCTATCAATCCGCAGCCCAGGTCTGGGACGAGCGCATCGGCTCGGCCCGCGTGCAGGCGAAGAACTGGCGGCTGATGGCCTTCGGCTGCCTGGTGCTCGCGCTGCTGATGGCCGGTGGCCTGGTGTGGCGCTCGGCCCAATCCATCGTCACGCCCTATGTCATCGAGGTCGATCAGTCCGGCCAGGTGCGCACCGTGGGCGAAGCTGCCACGCCGTACCGGCCCACCGATGCCCAGACCGCGCACCACATCGCGCGCTTCGTGACGCTGGTGCGCTCGCTGTCCATCGACCCCATCGTCGTGCGCCAGAACTGGCTCGATGCCTACGACTACACCACAGATCGGGGCGCCGCCGTGCTCAACGACTATGCACGCACCAACGACCCGTTCGCCCGCATCGGCAAGGAGTCGGTGACGGTGCAGATCACCAGTGTGGTTCGCGCCAGTGATGCGTCGTTCAACGTGCGCTGGACAGAACGCCGCTACGTCAATGGCGCGGCGGCCGGGCTGGAGCGATGGACGGCGGTGGTGTCCATCGTGCAGCAGACCCCGCGCACCGAAGAACGCCTGCGCCGCAACCCGCTGGGCATCTACGTCAATGGCTTGTCGTGGAGCCGTGAACTGGATTCTTCTGAAGGAGCCAAACCATGAATGCACATTTCCATAAAACCGCATTGCCGCCGATCCTGCTGGCATCGACTGTTCTGTTTGCGGGCTGCGCCACGCAGGGCAAACCGCCGCCGGTCATTTCGCTCGATGAGCCGGTGCAGGCGCAGCCATTGCCCGAGCCGCCCAAGCCCATCGAAGTTGTGGCTGTGCCCGAGCCGTTGGCATTGCCAGCGCAGTTGAAACCGCTGCCGGACGTCGATGCGGCCCCGGTGGCACCGGAGCCTGCCAATGAGAAGGTGCGCGTCTCGCGCGCCAACGCCGAAGCACGGATCGCGCCGACCCGTGAGGGCTACGTCAATGCGATTCAGGTTTGGCCCTTCACCGATGGCGCGCTGTACCAGGTCTATGCGTCCGTGGGGCGCGTGACGGTGATCGCGCTCCAGCCCGGCGAGGAGCTGGTGACGGTCGCTGCCGGCGACACGGTGCGCTGGATCGTGGGCGACACCTCCAGTGGCAGCGGGGCCGATCTGCGCGTCAATGTGCTGGTCAAACCAATCCGTTCCAGCTTGAAGACCAATCTGGTCATCACCACCAGTCGCCGCACCTACCTGCTGGAACTGACTTCGACCGACAAGGCATGGATGGCGTCGGTGTCCTGGGACTACCCCAAGGATCGAATGCTGGCCTTGCAGCGCCAGGCACAGGCTGCCAGCGCTGCCGCGCCGGTCGATGCAGGCTTGTCGCTGGAGAACATCCGCTTTCGCTATGCAATCAGCGGCAACAATCCGCCGTGGAAGCCGCTGCGTGCCTTCGATGATGGCGAGAAGGTTTATATCCAGTTCCCGGCAGGCATCGCCCAGGGTGAGCTGCCGCCGCTGTTCGTCATCGGCACACAGGGCGACGGGCAACTGGTGAACTATCGCTTCCGCTCGCCGTACTACATCGTAGATCGCCTGTTCGGTGCGGCAGAGCTGCGCCTGGGGGCCGACAAGGGCGATGTGGTGCGCATCGAGCGCACGGATGGCATCGCCGGGAGGAACTGAGCATGAGCCAGGACGACATTCCCGACCTTGCCACGTCGCAGGCGGACAAGGTGGCACCCGAGGCGGTGGCGCTGCGCGCCCAACCGCGCCCGGTCACGCGACTGAACCGGCGCACGCTGGCCATCCTCGCCGGCGGCCTATCGGTTGGCGTGATGGGCGCGCTGATCTGGTCGCTGCAACCGCAGCAACGCGGTGCAGGCGAATCCACCGAACTGTACAACGTGGATCGCGTGTCCAAGTCGGAAGGGCTGGATGCGCTGCCGACGGACTATTCCAAGCTGCCAGCGCTGCCGCCTGACGTGCCGGAGCTGGGGCCTCCTTTGCCCGGCGACCTGGGGCCGGCCATCGTCAATTCACAGCAGCCAGTTGCCGCCACCTATGCCGCGCCGGGCTACGATCCCAACGATGCGCTGCGCAAGGAAGCAGAAGCTGCGGCAGCCTCATCGGTGTTCTTCCGCACGGGTTCCCCGCAAGCAGCGCCCGTGGCGCAGTCGCAGGTCGCTGCCGCACCAGGCTTCGCCGCCAATGCCGCTTTCGATCCACTGGCCGCTGGCCCGGCCTCGACGGCGGCCCAGCCTGCTGATCCGACTGCCGTGCAGAACCGGCAAGACCAGAAAGAGGCGTTCCTGACAGGCGGCTCTGCGGAAACCCGTAACTCCGGCAACCTGCAAATGCCCACCTCGCCGTATCAGGTGATGGCCGGAACGGTCATTGCCGGGGCACTGGTTACGGGCATCAAGTCCGACCTGCCGGGCGACGTGATCGCCACGGTGACGGAGCCGATCTATGACACGGCCACTGGCAAGTTCCTACTCATCCCGCAGGGTTCGCGCATCCTGGGCAAGTACAACAGCCAGGTCAGCTACGGGCAGAGCCGCGTGCAGGTGGTGTGGAACCGTATCATCCTGCCGGACACGTCTTCGCTCACGCTCGATAACCTGATCGGCACCGACCCGGCGGGCTATGCCGGTCTGGAAGACGACGTGGACTGGCATTGGGATCGGATCTTTGCAGGAGCCGTGCTGACCACGCTGCTGGGTGTGGGAGCCGAACTGGCCGCGCCGGAGAACCGTCAGGATGGCGATCGCGTCATCATCGCTGGGCGCGACAGCCTGCAGGACACCGTGAACCAGGTCGGCCAGGAGGTGACCCGGCGCAACCTCAACATCCAGCCCACGCTGACCAGCCGCCCGGGCTTGCCGGTGCGCATCATCGTCAACCGCGATCTGGTGCTGCGGCCCTATCAGCCGCTGTTCTTCAACAAGGGGACTTCACGATGAGCACAACCAGGAAACTGCGGCTGGGGCCGCTGCCCAAGATCGAGAGCGTGAAGCTGACCTTCGCCTGCCCGGCCAGCTTGAAAGCCGATCTCGACCGCTACGCCGCGCTGCACGCGCAGGCGTATGGCGAGGCGGTCGATGCCACGACGCTGATCCCGCACATGCTGGAGGCGTTCATGGCGGGGGATCGGGGGTTCAAGAGAGGAAATCATTGATATGCGTCTGGCACTTCACGCTTGATCTGGCTGCGCTCCCCAGAGCCGTTCGTAATCCGCCCCCCTGGATTGCGGTGGAATTGTCGGCCGCCGGATCAAGACTGGCAAAGGCATCGGCGAATCAACACCGACAACAATGGCTTCGCCTTGCCCCAATGTCGGCAGGAAGGCAGCCGCGGGCGCATCCAAGTTGCCGCACGCTTTCTCGACCACATTTCTATCACGCTCGTTAATCAATCTATGTACGATAAACATCCCCATCTGGCTAAGAACATCATCTGGAATATCACGGGGACGTTGAGTTGCAAGGACACAGGTCAGACTGTACTTGCGACCTTCTTTAGCGATTAAGCCAAAAGCGTCCAGTGGCGTCTTTGAAAACTCGTCGCCTATGTTCTTATCCAAAAATTGATGGGCTTCATCGAGCAAAACAACCAGAGGGTTGCGACTGAAGCGGCCTTGCCTTGCCAAACGAAGTAGGTAGCGCCCAACAGCGTTAGCAACAAGTTCCCTTGTGCTGTGCTCAAACGGCAGGAACTCCATGCTTACCCGCAAAACCCGTTTGGTAGCATCTTGAAGAAACCTGTCAATCGAGGCAGTGAGCGACTCATCTAGTCGCTGGGGCTGGAAGACGCAAGCGAGGTGCGAAGAGCCCACGTCGGAAGAAATGCGTGATACCAAGGTGGTGCAGAAACCCAGTTCGTTCGCGTTCGCGCCACCCCACATACGTTGCCCTCGATTGCTTGTCGGCCAGACGCATTCCTCTTCGATTTGACGGGCAAGTAGTTGAATATCGAAGTCTGCCCCGATGTCTCCTAATGCGGCCCCATGTTGAAGCAGTGCATTCTCGAACGGCACTTTCGATTGATCCGCTTTCTTTACAAGCCCCTCAACTGAAATTCCAGGAACCAAGTGGGCCAGCTTCAAGCTGCGCATTGCCTCTCTTAGTTTTGGCACTTGAGCGCTGGCGCTCGGGCGAAACATCGCGAAAAGGTCAGTCTCCGAGAACTGACTGTATGGGAAGCTGACGAACCGACGAGGATCTCTTGCATCCTCGCGGAGTCCACCTAGATGGACATGCTCTATGCCGTCCCACTGGCCCTCATACTCACCCGTTGCATCGAAGAGTATGGCTTTCCCACCAAGGCGGGAAATCTCTTCGACTAGATGAGCCAACGTCCAACTTTTTCCACCACCAGTTGTTCCGAGCACAGCGCAGTGGCGCCCAAAGATGTGCGCAGGCGGAATCGAGATGTTCGTGTTCTGAGCATGTGGGAATACGGCGAGATGCACTTTTCTGACCTCGGCAAGGCTGGTGCCCTCAACTGCTTGCTTTACCAAAAGCGGGTGTGCTGAAAAAACGTGTTGCCCAATGCGGGGATGTGCGGGAACGCCTTTCAATGATTTTCCGGTTTCAAGATCAACCGCCGTGAGTAATTGAATCACTCCAAGAGGATGAGGGGATATGTCTTGTTCGGCGGTAGGTTCGACACTAAGGCGATCTCGCTCAGGAAGTCTGACTTCGATAATTCGGCCAAGAATGGCGTGATCTTCGCCCTCGATCACCACAAACTCGCCGACCTGACCGCCGGGAACCGGAAATCCAGCAAAATGCGAGCTGGTAGGTGCTGATGCTAAAGGCAGGTTCGCCTCTGCACTTGTGGGGCGCACATGACACACGGTTCCGACATAGCGACTTTGATCGAATGGCGCAATCGCTAGCAGACTCATAACTGCTCCGTACGGCGGAGGCGGTCAATGTGTTGTTCCATGTCGGACTCGGCCGCCAAGTCGGGGACGTAAGCGATAAAATCTTCGAAGCCACAGTTTACGAGCGCTAGCCGGGCATCTCCCGCGTTGACTAAATCTTTTATTCGCTTCAGATACTTGTTTGTCTCAGCTTCGCCAGGGCCGTTGTGTTCGCCCTGAGCCCAGGGGGCGAGCCAAGGCCCAACTGCTAAGGCCTTCAGGCTGAGGTTTGATCGCAGTGCTGACATGATCGGTTCGGCAAGATGGTTGTCGTTGAACCCAAAGCCCACTACAAGCAACCCCGTGTTTGGTTCACGAAGCGCGGCTTGAAATGCCGAAATCATTTCCAAGTATGGCTGTTCAAATGCAAGTTCATACTTTGAATTTCGTGGGTAGATAAGCAGCGGCTTATCCGTACCATGCCATTTGTATATTTCGCCGCTCGTTCCGTCGCGTACCCAGTCTATAGAGCCGTGCAGCTTGTAGAGATGAAACACGTTTGGAATGAAATCTTGCGTATCACTTTCTCTTGAGCGGCGAACGATGTCGTAAGTGAAGTGAACCGCGTCGAAAGTGGGAGGAGATGTGTGCGAAAACCCATCTATGACGACGTACCTACCTTGCCGACCAGCCTCCTCAAAGCAGCGATCGTAGTTCGTAGTAAATACTTTGGTGCGCGACTTGCGGTTGGTGCGCCGAGCCGCCCGGCGAAGAAACTCCGTATGTACGGGAAGGGCGTGGTTTGGCCAAACAAAGTTCGTGGCCTGTGCAATCTCTTGCTCGGCCAGCTTGATGAATGAACTGACCGATGTGCGCTGTGGGTCTGCCAAGAAGCTTTCGGCCAAGCGACAACGAGATAGCAACGCTTCAATGTCGTTGGGTCTGCCGGCATATCCCACAGATGCGAGCACTTGTTCAAAATTGGCCACACCCGCAATCGCTGCGCCGTTCACACGGGCAGCGACACGTTCCCAGAGATCCTTCATGGTCGGTGGTGCCCCGCCACCTGGATGCGGTGCAACACACATGGATGTGCCAAGCCCCGAGAGCACGATCAGATTGTTGCATCGGAACAAGTCCGAAACTATCCGTCGAGCTTCTTGTGTTGCTGCGTCAGGTCTTAGCCCCTCGCCTGGAACTTGCGGCAGGGGAGCTTGGGGTTCCAGCCAGTTGCCCCCGGTGTTTGCACTCAATACCTTCACGTAGCCCCCTAGGTTGACAATTTTTCAATCAATTACACCATCTAATCCATGCAGTGTGCGATGCGGCGACGCGGTTCCCGCACATGCTCGAAGCCGTCATAGCGGGGCGGGCGTTAATTGAGGAAGGGATACGCGGGCAAGGCCGCGCCGTTAAAACCAAGCTGATGATGACGGCTTCCGCAGGCGGCCATCCCTCACGCAGCCCAAGGCTGCGCGTTCTTCGTTCGGGAGGGCGGCGACCGCTTGAACTATGATGGTGAAGTTCGGCCGCGGTCTGCTGGCAATCGTCTTTGATGCAGCACGCTCCGGCTTTCAACCGCGACGCTCTTATGTGGCTCCTAGCCCACAACGCCGCAGGCCCGTAAAGCGGCCAGGAATAGAGCGAAACCCGCGCCCCGTATAGACTTCCGACCATCATGCTGATTTCAAACATCGCTTGACACCGGCCCTTTTTTGATTCAGGGCTGGGCTGCGCGCCGGCCGAAGTCGCGCGGACGGAATCCGCACACGAACAAGGCGCCGAAATAGGCGACGCCGCAGGCCGCCAATACGCCGGCCAGATAGGCGCCGCGCAACCCCGAGTGGGCTTGCATGGCGATCCAGTCGATGTGGGCGTCGGCATAGAGCAGCACCGCGGCCAGGGCGGCCAGGGCGGGCAGCAGGCGCAGCAGGAAACGGCCCCAGCCCGGCGCGGGGTGGTAGACGCCGCGGCGGCGCAGGCCCGCCAGCAGTGAACCGGCGTTGATGCAGGCGCCCAGGCCGATGGCCAGCGCCAATCCGGCATGGGCGAAGACCGGTACCAGCAATGCGTTCATCAGTTGGGTCAGCACCAGCACCATGATGGCGATCTTGACCGGGGTGCGGATATCCTGCCGGGCATAGAAGCCGGGCGCCAGGATCTTCACGGCCAGCAGGCCGATCAGGCCCACGGAATAGGCCACGACCGCCAGGCGGGTCTGCTGCACGTCGTGCGCCTGGAAAGCGCCGTAGTGGAACAGGGTGGCCACCAGCCCGTCTGACAGCAGCATCATGCCCAGGCTGGACGGCAGGCCCAGCAGAAGCACCAGGCGCAGGCCCCAGTCCAGCAGGCCGCTGTAGGCGGCCTGATCGGCGCGCGCGTGCGCCGCCGACAGGCTGGGCAGCAGCACGGTGCCCAGGGCCACGCCCAGCAAGGCCGTGGGAAATTCCATCAGGCGGTCGGCGAACGACAGCCAGGTGACACTGCCGGGCGTCAGCCAGGTCGCGATGTTGGTGTTGATCAGTAGCGAAATCTGCGCCACCGACACGCCCAGCGTGGCGGGCGCCATCTGCTTCAGGACGCGCTTGACCGTGGGATCGCTCCACGCGGTGCGCGGGCTGGCCGAGGCGCGTGGGGCCATGCCCAGGCGGATCAGGGCGATCCACTGTACTGCCAGTTGCGCCACGCCGCCGATCATGACGCCGATGGCCAGGCCGTAGACCGGGGTGTCCAGGCGCGGCGACAGCCAGAGGCAGGCGCCGATCATGCTCAGGTTCAGCAGCACCGGCGTGAAGGCGGGCACGGCGAAGCGGCGCCAAGTGTTCAGGACGCCGGATGCGAAGGCGATCAGCGACATGCAGACGATGTACGGGAACATGATCCGCGTCATCGTCACCGCGCTGTCGAACTCGCCGCCGCTGTCTTTTAGGCCGCTGGCCATCAGGGTGACGATGACCGGGGCGGCGAGGATGCCGATCACGGTCAGCAGCATCAGCACGACGGTCAGCAGGACGGCCACGCGGTCGAGCAACTGGCGGACTTCCTCTTCGCCGCGGTCGTTGCGCACGGCGCCCAGGATGGGCACGAACGCCTGCGCGAAAGCGCCCTCGGCGAACAGCCGGCGCAGCAGATTGGGAATGCGGAACGCGATCCAGAACGCGTCCGTCAGGGGACCGGCGCCGAACGCGCGCGCGACCAGGATGTCCCGGACCAGGCCGGTGATGCGCGACAGCAGCGTGAAGCCGCTGATGGTGGCGGCCGATCGGAACAATGCCATGTGGAATTCTTGGAAGACGCGGCGGCGAGCGCCGCCACGCCTGGAGCGGTGTGCTTACTTCGGCGGCATGCGGATCGCGCCGTCCAGGCGGATCGTTTCGCCGTTGAGCATCTCGTTGGTGACGATGCTGTGGACCAGCTTGGCGTAGTCCTCGGGGCGGCCCAGGCGGGCGGGGAAGGGGATGCTGGCGGCCAGCGAATCCTGCACTTCCTGCGGCATGCCGAAGATCATGGGGGTGCCGAAGATACCCGGGGCAATGGTCATGCAGCGGATGCCGACCTTGGACAGGTCGCGCGCGATGGGCAGCGTCATGCCGACCACGCCCGCCTTGGACGCCGCGTAGGCGGCCTGGCCGATCTGGCCGTCGTACGCGGCCACCGAAGCCGTGTTGATCAGCACGCCGCGCTCGCCGGTGGGCTCGGGCTCGTTGGCGCTCATGGCTTCGGCGGCCAGGCGCATCATGTTGAAGCTGCCGATCAGGTTGATCGTGACGACCTTCTGGAACAGGTCCAGCGCGTGCGCGCCGTTCTTGCCCACGATCTTGGCGGCCGGGGCGACACCGGCGCAATTCACCAGGCCGAACAGCGCGCCCAACGACTTGGCTTCAGCCACCACGCGCTGGCCGTCGGCCTCTTGCGTGACGTCGCAGTGCACGTAGCGCTGGCCGAGTTCCTTGGCCAGCGCCTGGCCGGGCTCGTCCTGCAGATCGGCGATGACAACCTTGGCGCCGTGCTCGGTCAGCATGCGCGCGGTGCCCGCGCCCAGGCCCGACGCGCCGCCGGTCACGATAAATACCTTGTTCGCGATTTCCATGTCTACTCTCCCGCTCTCGCGGCTTGGGGATTCAGGGGGTGCCCGGGCCGCGGGCGGCTGGCGCGCGCGGCCCGTGTCGTCGTCAGTTCTGCAGGGCTTGCGCCAGGCGCGACTTGATCTCTTCGACCGAGCCCACGCCCGAAATCTTGCGGTACTGGGGGGCGACGGACGGATCCTGCTGGGCCCAGCCGGCGTAGTAGTCGACCAGCGGGCGGGTCTGCTGCTGGTAGACCGACAGGCGGTGGCGCACGGTTTCCTCGCGGTCGTCGTCGCGCTGCACCAGCGGTTCGCCGGTGACGTCGTCCTGGCCTTCGACCTTGGGCGGGTTGAAGCGCACGTGGTAGGTGCGGCCGCTGGCGGGATGCACGCGGCGACCGCTCATGCGTTCGATGATGTCCGAATCGGGAACTTCGATCTCGACGACGAAGTCCAACTTCACGCCGGCGCTTTTCAGGGCGTCGGCCTGCGGGATGGTGCGGGGGAAACCGTCGAACAGATAGCCCTTGGCGCAATCGTCCTGCTTCAGGCGGTCCTGGACGAGGCCGATGATGATCTCGTCGGATACCAGACCACCCGCGTCCATGACCTTCTTGGCTTCGATGCCCAGGGGCGTGCCGGCCTTCACGGCGGCGCGCAGCATGTCGCCCGTCGAGATTTGCGGAATGCCGTAATGCTGGGTCAGGAAGGCGGCCTGGGTGCCTTTGCCGGCGCCAGGAGGTCCGAGCAGGATGAGACGCATAGATGCTCCAGAAGAGTGTTTAGTTTTTGTGGTCGGGGGCGATTATGCCGCAATGCAGCATGTCCTGCCGGGCGCGAGGAAAAGACCTCTTATAACCGATTATCTGCGAACCACGCCCGCACGCGTTCGAGGTCGGCGGGCGTGTCCACGCCGGCCGCTGGCGGCTGGCTGGCGCGATGCACGACAATGCGGTGGCCGTGCTCGAGCGCGCGCAGTTGCTCGAGCGATTCGAAGCGTTCGAGCACGCCTTGCGGCAGCGTGGGAAAACGCCGCAGGAACGACACCCGGTAGGCGTACAGGCCGATGTGGTGCCATGCGGGCAGGCCTGGGGCCAGCACGCGCTCGCCGCCGGCCAGCGCGTCGCGCGCCCAGGGAATGGGCGCACGCGAGAAATACAGGGCCCGGTCGTCGGCGGCGCAGACGACCTTGACCACATTGGGGTTGAACAGCGCGTCGGCGTCGGCCAGCGGGCAGGCGCAGGTGGCGATGTCGGCGTCGGGCGCGGCCAGCAGCTTGGCGGCCACGGCATCGATGAGCTCGGGTTCGATCAGCGGCTCGTCGCCCTGCACGTTGACCACGACGGCATCGTCGGGCAGACCGAGTTGCTGCACGGCTTCGGACAGGCGGTCGGTGCCCGTGGCGTGGTCGGCGCGCGTCAGCAGGGCGCAATAGCCGTGCGACCCGGCGGCCTGGAGCACGCGGGCGTCATCGGTGGCAACGTGCACGGCGCTGGCGCCGGACAGCCTGGCCCGTTCGGCCACGCGCACCACCATGGGCTTGCCGGCGATGTCGGCGAGCGGCTTGTCGGGCAGGCGGGTGGACGCGGCGCGCGCGGGAATCAGGACCAGAAAGCTCATGGCTCAGCTGGCGGTGGTCTGGGCGGGATCGAGGTCGCGCGCCTCGGATTCGAGCATGACGGGAATGCCGTCGCGCACGGGGAAGGCAAGGCGGTCGGCCTTGCAGATCAGTTCGGCGTGCGGGCGGTCGTAGTCGAGCCGGCCTTTGCACAGCGGGCACACGAGGATGTCGAGCAGGCGGGATTCCATGCCGCGATTCTAGAACAGAACGCGGTGCCCGGCGATGGCCCCAGTGTCGCACCCTCCTCGGGGGAACCTCCGTGGAGATGCCTGGCGCTGGCGGTCTGGTGGGGGCCACATGCGCGCCTGCGGCGGAGCGTGCCGCGCCGTGGACTCAGGACCGGGCCGGGCGCGGCACGGCGATCAGGGCGTCGGACAGCCAGCCGGCGAAGTCGCCCGAGAACTGCGCGGCGACCCGCACTTCCCACAGGCGGGGTTCGTCCAGCGCCGCGCATTTGACGGCATCCTTGGCGGTGACCAGGATGTGGTCGCCCGGCAGGTCGCCGAAGGGCGAACGGGCGTAGTCGTAGTGGTCGGGCAGGGGCAGTTCGGCGGCGGGGTCGATGCCCGCGTCGCGCAGGGTCTGGAAGAAGCGTTGCGGGTTGCCGATGCCCGCCGCCGCGGCGACGTGGCCGGCCTGCGGCGGCTGCGCGAACCACGCCAGCGGCTGCCGTTGGCCGTCGGCCAGCCGCCAGGCGCCGGCCGGGGCCAGGCGCATGTGGAAATGGCGCGGCGCGGCCGCGGCGCCGGCGGGCGCGTCACCGGCGAACGCCGCGTTGGTGATGACCGCATCGACCTCGCCCAGCCGCGAGGCGGGCTCGCGCAGGGGGCCGGCGGGCAGCAGCCGGCCGTTGCCCGTGCCGCGTTCGTCCTGCACCACGATCTCTATGTCGCGGGCCAGTTGCAGGTGCTGCAGGCCGTCGTCGGAGACGATCACGTCGACCTCGGGGTGGGCCTGCAGCAGGGCCTGCGCGGCCAGCACACGCTTGGGATGCACGGCGACAGGCGCGTTCGAGGCTCGGGCGATCAGGGCGGGTTCGTCACCGAATTCACGGGGCGACAAGGCGCCCTGGCCAACGCGCGGCGCGGCGCCCAGTTCGATGCCGTAGCCGCGGCTGACCACGCCGGGCGTCCAGCCCTGGGCGCGCAATCCCTCGACGGCGGCGATCACCACCGGCGTCTTGCCGGTGCCGCCGACGTACAGGTTGCCTACGACCACCACGGGCACCGGCGCGCGCCAGGCCCGGCGGCGGCCGTTGCGGTAATCGTCCCGCTTGCGGCGCACGGCGCGGGCCGTGAGGGCCGAAAGCGGGGTCAGCAGCGTGGACAGCCAGCCGCCGTGGCGCCACTGCCTGTGCAGGAAGGCCAGCAGGAAGGAAGAGGTGCTCACCGCGCGGTCTGGGCGGCGAAGTTGACGCGTCCGATGCCGGCCTGGCGCGCCGCTTCCATGACGTTGACCACGGATTGATGCGTGGCCTGGGCGTCGGCATTGATGACCAGAACGGCCTCGGGCTTGCCCTGCGCGGCCTGTGCCAGCGCGGCGGCGATGCCGGCCGGGGTGGACGCGTCCATCAGCACGCCGTTCAGCGCGTAATGGCCATCCTGGCTGATGGCGACCTCGAGGGCGGGGGGCGCCTCTTGGCCGGCCGCGGCCTGCGGCAGCGTGATCTTGAGCTGGGTGTAGTGCGCGAACGTGGTGGTGGCCGCCAGGAAGATCAGCATCACCAGCAGCACGTCGATGAGCGGGATCAGGTTGATGTCCAGCTCGTCACGCCCCGAATCCCGGCCGCCTCGGAAGTTCATGCGCGGGCCTCCGCGGCGCGGGCCGGCGGTTCCGTGGCGACGTGGCGCGCCAGGCGGCCGGCCATCAGTTCCATGGCGGCCAGGTAGCCGTCGACCCGGGCGCGCAGGGCGCGGTGGGCGATCATGGCCGGGATGGCGATCAGGATGCCGAAACCGGTGTTGTACAGGGCGACCGAAATGCCGTGCGCCAGTTGCGCCGGGTCGCTGCTGGTCGGCGAATAGGCGCCGAAGATCTCGATCATGCCGACGACCGTGCCGAACAGGCCCATCAGCGGCGCCACCATGGCGATGGTGCCGATGGCGGGAAGGTAGCGGTTCAGGTCGTGCGCCACGGCGCGGCCGGCGTCCTCCACCGCGGCGCGCAGTTCGGGACGCGGCAGATGACGCTGGCGCAGCACTTCCGCCAGCACGCGGCCCTGCGGCGAATTGCGCTCCAGGCGTGTCAGGGCTTCGGGCGTGTCCTGGCGAGTGCGCAGCATCTCGGCGACCTGCTCGTTCAGGCCGCGGGGCAGCACCAGGCTGCGGCGCAACGACAGCAGGCGTTCGACGATGAGGGCCAGGCCCAGGACCGACGTGGCCAGCAGGGGCCAGATCGGCCAGCCTGCGGCTTGGATGATGGCTAGCAAAAGGAGGGCTCCGGGAGGGGCGGGGCGTGTGGGCCGCCGCTTCAGGGCGAAACTGTAACGGCGCAATCCGGTCGTGACAAGCCGGCCGAGTTGTCCACAGAATCTGTGGATAATCCTGTGCAGAACATGGCGGAAACCCCGTCCTGCATTGGTTTTCCGGTTGATCGGTCAAAGAACGGTCAATTGTGTGTCTAGTGTTTGTCCATATAAATCATAGACTTATATGGAATTCATTGGTTTTGCGGGGCGCGCTTGCATGCGCTTGGCTTTGCTGTATCATTCAGCCCCGCTTCATGCGGCCTGTGGACATATATGCCTCGGAAAGCCTCATGACAACTGGAGTTTCCGTCATGAACGACGTATTCGCGCGGGATATTCTTACAGTTGCCCAGTTGAACCAGGCCGTGGGCCAGTTGCTGGAGCGCAGCGTGCCGGCCGTCTGGGTGCGCGGCGAGGTCTCCAACTTCACGCAGGCCGCTTCCGGCCACTGGTATTTCACCCTGAAGGACAGCCGCGCCGCCGTGCGCGCCGTCATGTTTCGCAGCCGCGCCAGCCTGGTCGGTTTCGTGCCCAGGCCCGGCGATCAGGTCGAGGTACGGGCGCGCGTGTCGCTGTACGAGGCCCGTGGCGACTTCCAGCTGCAGGCCGATGGCATGCGCCGCGCCGGTGTCGGCAACCTGTACGAAACCTTCCTGCGGCTGAAGGCGCAACTGGCCGAAGAGGGCTTGTTCGACGCCGAGCGCAAGCGCGAGCCCGTCCGCCTGCCGCGCGCCATCGGCGTGATCACCTCGCTGCATGCGGCCGCCCTGCGCGACGTGCTGTCCGCCCTGGCGCGCCGCGCGCCGCAAGTGCCTGTCATCATCTATCCCGCGCCGGTGCAGGGCGCCGATGCCGCGCCGCGCCTGGCCGCGCAGGTGGCCCGCGCCAATGCCCGCGCCGAGGTCGACACGCTGCTGCTGGTGCGCGGCGGAGGCAGCATCGAAGACCTCTGGAGTTTCAACGATGAAACGCTGGCCCGCCAGGTGGCCGCCAGCGGGATCCCCGTGATCAGCGGGGTGGGGCACGAGACCGACTTCACTATCGTGGATTTCGTGGCCGACGTGCGGGCGCCCACGCCCACCGCGGCGGCCGAACTGGCCTGCGTGCCGCGCGCCGACCTGCTGCGCGCCGTGCGGCAGGAGGCCCAGGCACTGGTGCGTGCGCAGCGCCGCGCCCTGGACCAGGCCGCGCAGCGGCTGGACCGCGCCGCGGCCGCCATGGTGTCGCCGGCCCAGCGCCTGGCGCACCAGCGTGAACGCCTGGCGTCGCTGCGTCACCGCCTGCTGGCCGCCTGGCGCGCGCCGCAGGCCCGGCGCAACGCGCGCCTCGAACTGCTGACACAGCGCCTGGCCCACCGGGCCCCGCGCATCGCGCCGGCGCAGCAGGGGGTACGAGCGCTGGCCGAGCAACTGCGCCGTGCCCACGCGCGCCTGCTGGCCGCCCGCCGCGCGGCGCTGCAAAGCACCGCCGCGCAGTTGCGCGCCTTCGATCCGCAGCACACCCTGGCGCGCGGCTATGCCATCGTGCGCGACGCCGACGGCGCCATCGTGCGCGACGCGGCGCAACTGGCCCCCGGCCAGCGGCTCGACCTGAGCCTCGCACAGGGCGGCGCCACGGTCGATGTCACGCAAGTTCGCAAGCAGGAAGACTGAGCGAAAACGAATGAGTCGCAACACGCCCGTGCTGGGCGTATCGTGTTGCGTCTCTTAACCCCATGTTGCCTCGGGGTTAGGCCGGTTGGCCCCCCGACAGCCGATACAATGATCGGGCTTGATCGCGTAGACCCAACCAAGAAGGAACCGACACATGGCACATACTCTTCCCCCCCTGCCTTACGAAATGGACGCCCTGGCTCCCCACATCTCGAAAGAGACGCTGGAGTTCCACTACGGCAAGCACCACCAGACGTATGTCACCAACCTGAACAACCTGATCCCGGGCACCGAGTTCGAAAACGCCTCGCTGGAAGACATCGTCAAGAAGTCCTCGGGCGGCGTGTTCAACAACGCAGCCCAGATCTGGAACCACACCTTCTACTGGAACAGCCTGTCGCCCAAGGGCGGCGGCGAGCCCACCGGCGCGCTGGCTGATGCCATCAAGGCCAAGTGGGGCGGTTTCGACGCCTTCAAGGAAGCCTTCAACAAGTCGGCCGCCGGCAACTTCGGTTCGGGCTGGACCTGGCTGGTGAAGAAGGCCGACGGCTCGGTGGACATCGTCAACACCAGCAACGCCGCCACCCCCCTGACCACCGCCGACGTGCCGCTGCTGACCTGTGATGTGTGGGAACACGCCTACTACATCGACTATCGCAACGCCCGTCCCAAGTACCTGGAAAACTTCTGGGCGCTGGTGAACTGGGAATTCGCGGCCAAGAACTTCGGCTGATCCCCCGCGGCCCCCGTGGCCCGGGATCCGATCCCGATGCTTGAAACAAACCCTCCCTCGCGGAGGGTTTGTCCGTTCTGGCGCTTGTAAGCCGTCACGGCGTATGCTGTCAGGTTTTTCCGAGCAGTCCTACCCGAGACTTCCCAACGCCGCTCATGGCCGATCTTCCGCCCACCTCTCATACCTCTACTCATTCCCCTGCATCGCGCCTGCGCCTGGCGGCGCGGCGCAAGTGGCGGCAGACGCGGCGGCTGTCGCGCAAGAGCCTGTACCTGGGACTGCCCCTGGGCGGCGCCGCGCTGGTGGCCCTGGTGTCGCTGGGGTTCGCGCGCCTGGCCGATGCGGCGCTGGAATGGAACCGGCAATGGACGGCCAGCCACGGCTGGCTGGCCTTCATCGTGTTGCCGGCCGCGATGGGGGGCCTGCGCTGGCTGACGCAGCGCGTGGCGCCCAATGCCAGCGGCAGTGGCATCCCGCAGGTCATCGGCGCGTTGTCATTGCCCGCGGGACCGGCCCAGACGAGCCTGGTGTCGATCCGGCAAACCCTCTGGAAGATTCCATTGACGTTCGCGGGCATGCTGGCCGGCGCGTCGGTCGGCCGGGAAGGGCCGTCGGTACAGGTGGGCGCGGCGGTGATGCTGGCCTGGGGCCGCCTGTGGGAGCGCCTGGGCGCGCCGATGCAGGGACTGCGGCACCGCGAACTGATCGCCGCCGGCGCCGCGGGCGGCCTGGCGGCGGCCTTCAACGCGCCCTTGGCCGGCGTGGTGTTCGCCATCGAGGAACTGGGCCGGGGCACGTCGCTGCGCTGGCAGCGGCTGGTGCTGATCGGCGTGCTGGCCTCGGGTTTCATGGTGGTGGCGCTGGCGGGCAACAATCCTTATTTCGGCCAGTTCACCGGGCAGGCCTCCGGCTCCGACATGCTGCTGTGGGTCCTGCTGTGCGGCCTGGTCAACGGCGTGCTGGGCGGCGTGTTTGCGCGCCTGCTGGGCAAAGGGCTGCCGGGCGTGGCCCCCCTTGCCTGGCGCGATCGGTTGCGGCGCCATCCCGTGCTGGCCGCGGCGGGCCTGGGCCTGTTCCTGGCCTGCCTGGGCATGCTGACGGGCGGGGCGGTGTACGGCACCGGCTACGAGACGGCCGCCGGCCTGTTGGCCGGAGACACGGCGCCCGCCACGGGTTTCGGGCTGGCCAAGCTGGCCGCCACGGTGGCGTCTTACTGGGCTGGTATCCCGGGCGGCATTTTCACCCCGGCATTGACCACCGGCGCGGGCATCGGCCATGAACTCTGGCAGTGGACGGGCGGCGCGCTCGACGAGCGCCTGATCGTGCTGCTGTCGATGGCGGCCTTCCTGGCTGCCGCCACCCAGGCTCCGTTGACCGCCAGCGTGGTGGTGATGGAAATGACGGGCAGCCAGCCGCTGCTGTTCTGGCTGCTGGCGGCATCGCTCAGCGCTTCCGTGGTGGCGCGCCAGTTCTGCCCGCAGCCGTTCTATCATCTGGCGGCGGGCCGTTTCCGGCGCCAGGCCACGCTGGATGCCGCGCGCAGTGCGCGGGCCGCCGCGGCCTGATTTCGTCCGTCTCGTGAACGCAATGACTGTCCATCTGATGGACGGCGTTGCCATGCCATCGTTGGTCCTGCCGGCCCTGCGATACCATCGATGGCTGTCAGAATTTTTCCTAAACAGACGAGACGAGACACTCCATGACCCTGCATGCCTTCATCTGCGACGCCATCCGCACGCCCTTCGGCCGCTACGGCGGCGCACTGGCCTCCGTGCGCACCGACGACCTGGCCGCCATTCCGCTCAAGGCGCTGATGGCGCGTAATCCCGGCGTGCAGTGGGACCAGCTCGACGACACGCTGTTCGGCTGCGCCAACCAGGCCGGCGAGGACAACCGCAACGTCGCGCGCATGGCCACGCTGCTGGCCGGCCTGCCGGTCGACGTGCCGGGCGCAACGCTGAACCGCCTGTGCGGTTCGGGCCTGGATGCCGTGGGCAGCGCCGCGCGCGCTATCCGCGCCGGCGAGGCGCACCTGATGCTGGCGGGCGGCGTCGAAAGCATGAGCCGCGCACCCTTCGTCATGGGCAAGGCCAACACCGCCTATGCGCGCGATGCGGCCATCTACGACACCACCATCGGCTGGCGCTTCGTCAACCGCCTGATGAAGGCCCAGTACGGCGTGGACTCCATGCCCGAGACCGCCGAGAACGTGGCCGACGACTTCGGCATCAACCGCGAAGACCAGGACAAGTTCGCGCTGGCCAGCCAGATGAAGACCGTGCGCGCGCAGCAATCGGGCTTCTTCGACGCGGAAATCACGCCGGTGTCCATCGCCCAGAAGAAGGGCGATCCGGTCATCGTGTCCAAGGATGAACACCCGCGCGAAACCAGCCTGGAATCGCTGGCCAGGCTCAAGGGCGTGGTCCGCGAGGGCGGTACCGTCACCGCCGGCAACGCCTCGGGCGTGAACGACGGCGCCGCCGCGCTGCTGTTGGCCGACGAGCAAAGCGCCGCGCGCCACGGCCTGACCCCGCGCGCCCGCGTGGTGGGCATGGCCACGGCCGGCGTTCCGCCGCGCATCATGGGCATCGGCCCGGCCCCGGCCACCCGCAAGGTGCTGGCGCAGACCGGCCTGACGCTGGCGCAGATGGACGTCATCGAACTGAACGAAGCCTTCGCCGCGCAGGGCCTGGCCGTGCTGCGTGAACTGGGCATCGCCGACGACGACGCGCGCGTCAATCCCAACGGCGGCGCCATCGCCCTGGGCCACCCGCTGGGCGCCAGCGGCGCGCGCCTGGTCACCACCGCCGTCAACCAGTTGCACCGCACTGGCGGCCGCTATGCGCTGTGCACGATGTGCATCGGGGTGGGCCAGGGCATCGCGCTGGTGATCGAGCGCGTGTAAGCCGCTCGCTGCGTCCTGCGCCAAAAAAGGAGCCTACGGGCTCCTTTTCGCATCGCAGTGGCAATTGTCATGCCGCGGACCGCACCATCGCCGGATACTTCCGGCTCAGCTCGTCCAGCAGGGCTTCCACCACGGCCGTGCCGGGCGTATGCGCATCGGCGCGCAGCGCCAGCTGATCGAAAATCTGGTGCTTTACGAAGAAGCGCCAGCCGATCGGGATACCGCGTAGATAGGTGTTAAGCACCTCGTAGCGCTCGCGCGTCCACAGCCGTTCGTGCGCCAGCCGGCTGCCGTTGAACCCGTACGCGCCGTTGTACAGCTCGTTGGGTTCCGCGGGCTTGGCCTGGCCACGCAGGCGGCGGGTGGCTTCCGCGTCCAGCTTGCCATCGACCAGGACCACGCCATAGACGTCGCGCGCCGCTTGCGGCGAGACGCAATGGCGGCGCACGTCGCTTTCCACGCATGCCGGATCGCGCAGCATGGGGTTGCCGTAGCCGCCGCCGCCGTTGCCTTCCAGGCGGATGACGTCGCCGGGGGCCAGCTTGACCAGATCGTTGTTGCCCAGCTCCTCGGTATCGGCCCGGCCGGGGTTGCGCACGAAGCGCGCCGTGCTGCCGGAATGTCCGCCCTGGAATCCCCACGAGCCGAACAGCGTGCGGTCGCGGTTGCGCGCCGTCACCAGCGAGTTGGGCGAGAACACCTGCAGCTCCATCACGATGGCCATGCCGCCGCGATACTGCCCCGCGCCGCCGCTGTCGCGCACCAGCCCGTATTCGGTGATGCGGATGGGAATCTCGGCCTCGTTGATCTCGACCGGCGAGTTGCGCAGGAAGGCCATGTTGGCGCCCGAGGCATCCGAGCCGTCGCCCAGCGCCGAGCCGCCGGCGCCGCCGCCCACCGGGCCGACCGAGGCCATGATGGTCTTGCCCTGGCTGTCCGAGGTCTTTACGTTGAGCAGGCACACGCTGGACGAGGGGCACGCGGGCATCTTGCGCGGCAGGGCCTGGGCGAAGGCGCCGAAGATCACCGCCTGCACGATCACGCACGTCAGGCTGCGCATGCCCACCGCGGCGGGCATCACGGGGTTGAGCACCGTGCCCTTGGGCGTGGTGCAGGTGGCGATGCGCAGCATGCCGGCGTTCAGCAGGATGTTCGGCTCCAGCGTGTACAGCACGTAATACAGGCCCACCATCAGCAGCGCGTGGCGCGGATGGCCGCCGGTCGGCACGTTCAGCGACGACGTCAGTTGCGGATCGCTGTCCGAGAAATCGAAGCCGAGCAGGCCGTCCTGCACCGTCAGGCGCAGCGCAATGCGCATGGGCTTGCCGCCCACGGTGTCCTCGTCGGCGAACTCTGAAAAGAAGTACTCGCCGTCCGGAATGGTGCGCGCGACGGTGCGGGCCTGCGTTTCCGCATAGTCCAGCAGCTCGCCGATGCCGGCCTTGAAGGCCTCGGCGCCGAAGCGCTGCACGATTTCCAGCACGCGGCGTTCGCCCGTCATCAGCGAGGCGATCTGCGCCTTCAGGTCGCCCAGGTTCTGGTCGGGGGCGCGCACGTTGGCCAGCATCCACGACAGCGCCAGCTCGTTCAGCACGCCGTCCTGCATGATGCGGGTGGGCGGGAAGCGGATGCCTTCCTGCTGGATCTCGGTCAGCGAGCGCGACAGCGAGGCCGGCACCGCGCCGCCCATGTCGGTGTTGTGGATGTGGCCGGCCACGAAGCACAGGATCTCGCCTTCATGGAATACGGGCTTCCACATCACCAGGTCGGGCGTGTGCGTGGCCACGTAGCCGCTGTAGGGGTCGTTCGACATGTAGATGTCGCCCGGCTGGTAGGCGGGGATGGTGCCGATCAGCGGGCCGTAGTCCAGGCCGGCGTACCACGTCGCGCCCAGCGTCTTGGGCGAGGCGAAGGTCAGTCCGTCGGCCGAGGTGATCGCGCACGAGAAATCCTCGGTCTCTTTCACGAAGGTCGAGTGCGCGGTGCGGATCAGCGTGAAGGCCATGCTTTCGGCGGCCGCCACGCAGTAGTTGGCGAAAATCTGCAGCTCGGATTTGTTCAGCTTCATGGTCAGTCCTTCGCGGCGTGCGCGACGTCCTGGTTGAGGAAAAGATTGCCGTAGGTGTCCACGGATGCCGAGAAGCCCGGCAGCACGCAGGTCGTGGTGTCGTCCTGGGCGACGATGGCGGGGCCTTCGAAGGTGTGGCCGGCGCGCAGGTCGCCGCGCAGGTACAGCGGCACTTCCAGCCAGGCGTCGTCCATCCAGACGCGGGCGGTGGCGCGCGCCTGCAGCGGTTCGGTGGCCCGCGCGATCTGGCGCAGCGCGGGTTTGGGCGTCTCCGATACGATGACCAGGCGCAGCGCGACGATCTGCACCGGCGACTGCGGATCGCTGTGGCCGTACAGGCGCGCGTGTTCGCGATGGAAGGCGTCGCGCAGCGCCTGGGCATCGCCGCGCACGATGGCATCCAGGGGCAGGGCGGTGTCGATCTCGAACGACTGGCCCTGGTAGCGCATGTCGGCCGAGGCCAGCAGCCTGGGGTCGGCGTGGGCGGCGCCCTGGTCCGCCATCCAGGCGCGGGCCTGCCGCTCCAGTTCGTCCAGGTCGTGCTTGAGCCGTCCGGCGGTCTCGTCGCTCAGGTCGTAATAGGTCGTCTTGACGAAGTCGTTCTTGGTGTCCGCGATCAGGCCGCCCAGTGCGCTCAGCACGCCCGGCGTGGTCGGCACCATCACGCCAGGCATGTTCAGCGCGCGCGCCAGGTAGCAGCCCAGCATGGGCCCCGCGCCGCCGAAGGGCATCAGCGTGAACACGCGCGGATCGATGCCGAAGCGCGAGATCAGGCGGTTGACCCCCGCGTACATGCCCGACACCGAGACGCGCACGATGGATTCGGCGGTGTGCTCGACCGATTCGCCCAGCTTCCGTGCCAGCTCGCCCACCACGCGGCGAGAGGCTTCGACGTCGACCTTGACCGAGTTGTAGCCCAGCTCGGCCTGGCCCAGCACGCCCATCACGGCGAACGCGTCGGTGATGGTGGCGGCGGTGCCGCCGCGGCCGAAGCACGCGGGGCCCGGGGTGGAGCCGGCGCTGTGCGGACCGACTTTCAGCACGCCGTAGTCGTCGACCCAGGCGATGGAGCCGCCGCCGTCGCCGATGGAGGTCACGGACACCGAAGGAATGTGGATCTGGAAGTCGCCGATGTACTCGCCGCTGGCGTACTGCGGTTGGCCGTCCACGATCAGCGCCACGTCGGCCGTGGTGCCGCCGATGTCCAGGCTCATGCAGTTGCCGATGCCGCATTGATTGGCCACGTAGGCGGCCCCGATCACGCCCGACGCCGTGCCCGACAGGATCATCTGCACGCAGTTGGTCTTGCCGTTCTCGGCGCTCATCACGCCGCCATTGGACTTGGTGACTTTCAGCTCCGACGTCACGCCGGTTTCCAGCAGGGCCTTCTGCAGGCTGGTCAGGTAGTCCGCCACCTTGGGCTGCACGTAGCCGCCGATCAGCGCGGTGGTGGTGCGTTCATATTCGCGGATGATGGGCCAGACTTCGTGCGAGCACGACACGAACATGCCGGGATGGACGCGCCGGATGATGTCGCGCACCGCGATCTCGTTGTCCGGGTTGCGGTACGAATGCAGCAGCGAGACGACGATGCCCTCGCACTGCATCGCCATGATCTGTTCCAGCGCCTGGCGCACGCTGGCCTCGTCCACCGGCGTATCGACCCGGCCGTCGGGCAGCACGCGCTCGACGATGCCGAACACGCGGTCGCGCGGCACCAGCGGTTCGGGCCGCGACGAATACAGGTGATAGGGGTCCGGTATCTTCAGCCGCGCGATCTCCAGCACGTCCTCGAAGCGGGCCGTGGTGATGAGGGCCAGCTTCAGGCCGCGGCGCTGCACGACGGCATTGACGCCGACGGTGGTGCCGTGGGTGAAGTAGCCGACGTCGGCGGGATCGATGCCATAGCGGTCGATCAGGCCCTGCATGCCGGCGATCACTTCGCTGCCCGGCTGGTCGGGCCGGGAGAAGACCTTCAGGGTGCGTATGTCGCGCGTCTCTTCGTCGAGCACCGCGAAATCGGTGTACGAGCCACCGATGTCCACGCCAATTCTCAAGCTCATGGTTGCTTCCTCAAAGGCAGCGGCGGCTCAGCGGCCGATCTGCTTGTTCCAAAGTTCCACCCAGGCCGGGGTGTGGCGCGCGATTTCCGGGAACGGCAGCCACATCGAGGTCTCGTCCGCGGCCACGCGTGCGCGCACCTTGTCCTCGTACTTCACGTTCTTGCTCGATGCCGAATAGCCCATCTTGTTGGCGAAGCAGGTCTGGCCTTCGTCCGAGGCGATCACGTTCATGAATTCGAAGCCCAGCGGCGAGCCGTTCTTGACCTTCTGCACCATCGTCGGGAACGACACCGCGCCCGGCTTGGGATCGAGATAGCCGATGTCCGGGTTGTTGGCGTCGTGCTCGGCCCACGCGCGGCCGTCGAAGTACATGGCGATGTCGATGTCGCCGGCCTTCATGGCCACCAGCGGCGAGTTCGGCTCGCTGTAGAACGTGACGTTGCCGCTGCCGGCCATGCGCTTGATCTGGTCCAGGCCGGGCTGCGCATTGTCGAGGCTGCCGCCGTACAGCTTGGCGAACAGGCCGATCAGGCCCTGCACGGTGCCCACGTAGGCGATGCCCGGCAGCGCGGCCTGCCATTCGCCCTTGTTGGTGCCGTCCACGAATTCCTGCCAGGTCTTGGGCGGGTTCTTCACGCGCGTCTTGCTGTACATCAGGCCGAAGTTGCCGTACGCGATGGGAAAGCCGTAGCCGTTGCCGTAGGCGACCATGTGCGGCTTCAGGCGCTCCAGGTTGGGAATTTCCTTGGCGGAGATCGGCTCCACCAGGCCCTTCTGGCTGAGGATGAGGCCGGTGTCGGCCAGGCCCACGATCACGTCGATGGGCGGCTTGGCGGGGTTGGCCGCGATCTGGTTCACCCATTGCATGGGACTGCCCAGGATCACGTCGACCTTCTTGCCGGTCTTGGCTTCGAAGGGTTGGATGAAGCACTGGCGATAGACCTTCTCCCACACGCCGCCGAAGGCGGTGACCGTGAGGTCGGCGGCTTGGGCGCCGGCGCTGGCGGTGGCCAGGAAAGTGGCCGCAAGAAGGGCACGGCAATTCAGGACATGCATGATCGACTCCGCTATCAAGGGCTGGGCGCGCCGCGGCCATCGCGGCCTGGCGCTGGACTTACTGCGTGGTGAGGGCTCTCAGGCCGTAGGTCTTTTCGACGATCAACAGCAGGATGATCGAAATGGCCATCTGGACCGTGCTGATCGCGGCAATGGCCGGATCGAACTGGTTCTGCATGTACGACAGCATCACGACGGGCAGGGTGGTGACGTTGGCCGTCCCGAAGAAGTAGGACAGCGCCAGGTTGTCCAGGGAGACCAGGATCGCGAACAGCGACCCCGCGAAGATGCCCGGCGCGATCAGGGGCAGCGTGACGTTTGTGAAGGTGCGCCACGGCGAGGCGCCCAGCACGGCGGCGGCCTCGCCCAGGCTGTGGCTGACGCTGCGATACACGGAAAGCGTGGTGCGTGTCACGTACGAGATCGACACGATGGTGTGCGTGATGAGCAGCGCGGTGAACGACACGCCGATACCGATGGCCGACAGGAAATACAGCAGCGACATGCCGATCACCAGCGCGGGAATCGCGATGGGCGCCAGCAGGAACGAGGCGATGGCGGTGGCCAGCGTGCCGTGCGAGCGGCCCAGGTACAGCGCGGCCGGGATGGCAACCACGATGGCCGCCAGCGCCGAGGCCAGCGCCAGATACAGGCTGGTCAGCAGCGAGTCGACGAACGGCCGGTACTGCCACAGCCGTTCGTACCACTGGAAGGAAAACCCGTCGAACGGGAACTGCACGCCTTGTTCCGCGGTGAACGAGACGGCCACCACGACGGCGATCGGCGCGAACACGAACACGAAGAACAGGAAGGTGTAGATGGCCAGCAGCGCCCAGCCCCAGCGGCCGGGATGCAGGGCAAGCGCGCGCGGGCTCATCGGGCGCCTCGCTTGCCGTCGGTCAGGCGCAGTTGCACGAACAGGCAGGCCAGCACGATCATCAGCAGCAGGTTGCCCATGGCCGATGCCAGGCCCAGGTCCTGCGTCAACGAAAACTGCTGGAAGATCAGCAGCGGCAGCGTGACCACCGAGCCATTGCCCAGCAGCAGTTGCGTGATGAAACTGCCGGTGCTCAGCATGAAGACCAGGATCACGCCGGTGACGATGCCGTCCTTGGACAGGGGCAGCGTCACGGTCAGGAAGGTCCGCAGCGCGCCGGCGCCCAGCACGCGCGCCGATTCCTCCAGTCGCGTATCGACCGCGCGCAGCACCGGAATGATGGACAGCACCATGAAGGGCACCAGCACGTGCACCTGGCCCACGTAGACCGAGAACGGCCCGTTCAGCAGGTTCAGCGGCTTGTCGATCAAGCCGGTGGACAGCAGGGCGTCGTTGACGATGCCGCGGCGGGCGAACAGCACGCGCCAGCCGAACGTGCGCATGATGATGGACGTCAGCAGCGGCGCCACCAGCAGGAACAGCAGGGGCAGGGCCATGCGGCCGGCACGGCGCACCATGTAGTAGGCGATGGGATAGCCCACCACCAGGGCCAGTACGGTGGTGTTGAAGCTGACCACCAGGGTTTCCTTCACCACGCCCAGGTAATAGCTGTCGGTCAGCAGCTTGGCGTAGTTGGCGAACATGCCGCCGGATTGCGGTTCGAGGCTGCGCTGCGCGTTCTGCAGCAGCGGCAGCGCGAAGAACAGGGCCAGGAAAGCCAGCGCGGGCAGGATCAGCAGCCAGCGGCGGCTGCGTGGCGGGCGGGCGGGACGCGCGGCCATGATGTCGGAGGCGAGGGCGGAGGACATGCTCAGGCCGCCTTGCGTTCGGGATGGGCGATATCCGCGCACTCGGCCTGGGCCTGCGCGGCCACGTCCTCGGGATGCAGCAGGATCGCGGCGTCCTCGTCGAACGACAGGGGGATCGTATCGCCGGGCGCATGGGCCGCACCCCGGCGCGTGTCGGCGGCCTGGTTGACGGTCAGCGTGGCGCCTATCGCGGATACCTCGACCTTGTACGAATGCTGCGCGCCGCGGAACACGTGCTGCAGCACCGTGCCGGTCAGCGACGGGCCGTTGCCCGCGCCGATGCGCAGCTTCTCGGGGCGGATCGCGATCTCCGCGATGGCGCCGGCACGCAGCCAGGCGGGCAGGGCCTCGCCGTTCAGGCAAATGCGATGCGCGGTCTGCTGGGTGCGCGCGCCGCTGGGCGCGGCATCCTGGCGCAGCACGGAGAACTCCAGCCGGTTGCCGGTGGCGTTCTCCAGGCGGCAGGCCAGGATATTCGCGGTGCCCAGGAACTCGGCGACGAAGCGCGTGCGGGGCTGGTCGTACACCTCGTCCGGCTTGCCGATCTGCAGGATGCGGCCCTGGCTCATCACCACGATGCGGTCGCTCATGGTCATGGCCTCTTCCTGGTCGTGCGTGACCATCACGCTGGTGATGCCCAGGTCCTGCTGCAGCTTGCGGATCTCGAACTGCATGTCCTCGCGCAGGTTCTTGTCCAGCGCGCCCAGCGGCTCGTCCAGCAGCAGCACCGAAGGATTGGTGACGATGGCGCGCGCCAGGGCCACGCGCTGCTGCTGGCCGCCGGACAACTGCGTGATGGCGCGGTCGCCGTAGTCGCCCAGCCGCACCGTGTCCAGCATGCGCCGCACCTCGCTGGCGATGCGCTCGCGCGGCGCGCCGGCCATCTTCAGGCCGAAGCCGATGTTCTGCGCCACGGTCAGGTGCGGGAACAGGCTGTAGTTCTGGAATACCATGCCCAGGCCGCGCTTGTTGGGCGGCAGGTGCGAGATGTCCTCGCCGTCGATGCGCACGGCGCCCTCGTCGGGAAACTCGAAGCCGGCGACCAGCCGCAGCGTGGTCGTCTTGCCGCAGCCCGAGGGCCCCAGCAGGGAAATCAGCTCGCCGGGCTGCACCGCCAACGAGATCTGTTGCAGGGCGACGGTACCCTTGAAACGCTTGCTGATGCCGTCCAACGTCAACTGCCTGGATACAACTGGCCCCGCTGCCGGGGCAAGGTGGTTCGCTTGCATGCCGATTCCCTTGTGATGTTTTGCGCGCGGCTTCGCGCCGCGTCTGCTACTGCTTTTCCTGCGCTTTGGACAACTCCCAGGCCAGCTCCTGCTTGAGTACGTTCAGTTGCTGGTCGAGCCTGCGGTTCTCGTGGCCCGCGAAGAAGGTGTCCAGGAAGATG
Organism: Bordetella ansorpii; assembly: GCF_900078315.1. GTDB lineage: Bacteria > Pseudomonadota > Gammaproteobacteria > Burkholderiales > Burkholderiaceae_B > Bordetella > Bordetella ansorpii. The sequence goes on along the minus strand of NZ_FKBS01000029.1, from coordinate 321,058 downwards.
CCGCGCATGGCCGACAGGATGAAGTTCATGCGCGCGAACAGGGCCTTGCGGGTCGTCTCGCGCAGTTGCGGATTCGACTGGATGGCCTGTTCCATCGCCGTACGGGTGTTCTGGCGGTGCTCGACGATGACGGCGTGCATGGCGCCGTCGTGGCGAAAGCCCATGTTGATCTCCCACACCGCCCAATACCGCTTGCTGCCGTACAGATTCCACAAGGTGTCGACCAGCAGGGCGGCGGCGGCCTTGGGCTGCCGGTTCTTGTCCGTCAGCATGGAGAACAGCTCCAGCGCCTCGACAGTCAACTGGTCGAGCACGGCGACGAACAGGCTTTCCTTGGTGGGGAAATGGTGGTGCAGCGCGCCGGTCGTGACGTTGGCGCGCTTGGCGATCGCAGCCGTGGTGGTGCGGGCGAAACCTTCTTCGCTCAACAACACCACGGTGGCCTCCACCAGCGACGCGCGGGCCGCATTGCTGCGGTCCGCCTGGGTCCTGCGCGTCTTCACTTGGGGTTCCATGGGCATCTCCTGGCTTTATCGTGATGTTTTAAAAATACTAATTAGTCAGTATGTAAATGATAAAGCCAGGGTTTATCCGGGCAGGGTTGGTGTCGATCAGACGTCGAAGCGCACGCCCTGGGCCAGCGGCAGCTCGGTCGAGTAGTTGATGGTGCTGGTGGCGCGGCGCATGTAGTTGCGCCAGGCATCCGAGCCCGATTCGCGGCCGCCGCCGGTTTCCTTCTCGCCGCCGAATGCGCCGCCGATCTCGGCGCCGGAGGTGCCCAGGTTGACGTTGCTGATGCCGCAATCCGAACCCGATCCGGACAGGAAGCGTTCGGCCTCGCGCAGATCATTGGTGAAGACGGCCGAGGACAGCCCCTGCGGCACGCCGTTGTGCATGGCCAGCGCATCGTCGAATTGTTCGTAGCTCATCACGTACAGGATGGGCGCGAAGGTCTCGCGGCGAACGGCATCGGTCTGGGCGGGCATTTCGACGATGGCCGGTTTCACGTAGTACGCCCCTTCGGCGCCGCCCACCATGACGCGTTCGCCGCCGTGCACCGCGCCGCCCTGTTCGCGGGCATCGGCCAGGGCCTGCTGCATGGCCTCGTAGGCCTGCTGGTCGATCAGCGGTCCCACCAGCGTGCCCGAAGCCATGGGGTGGCCGATGGGCAGCGAGCCGTAGGCTTTCTTCAGCTTTTGCAGCAACGTGTCGCGCACGCTGGCGTGCACGATCAGGCGGCGCGTGGTGGTGCAGCGTTGGCCGGCCGTGCCGACCGCCGCGAACAGGATGCCGCGCAGGGCCAGGTCCAGATCGGCGGAAGGGCAGACGATCACGGCGTTGTTGCCGCCCAGTTCCAGCAGGCTGCGGCCGAAGCGCGCGGCGACGCGCGGGCCGACCTCGCGGCCCATGCGCGTGCTGCCCGTGGCCGAGACCAGCGCCACGCGAGGGTGATCCACCAGCGCCTCGCCCACGCCGCGCTCGCCCTGCACGAGCTGCGACAGGCCGTCGGGCGCGTCGCCGAAGCGTTTGGCCGCGCGTTCGAACAGGCGCTGGCAGGCGATGGCGGTCAGCGGGGTCTTCTCGGAAGGTTTCCACACCATGGCGTTGCCGCACACGATGGCCAGCGCGAAGTTCCACGACCACACGGCCACCGGGAAGTTGAAGGCGCTGATGACGCCGACCACGCCCAGTGGATGCCACGTCTCCATCATGCGGTGGCCAGGGCGCTCCGAGGCGATGGTCAGGCCGTACAACTGGCGCGACAGGCCGACGGCGAAGTCGCAGATGTCGATCATCTCCTGCACTTCGCCCTGGCCTTCCGTCAGGATCTTGCCGGCTTCCAGCGACACCAGGCTGCCCAGCTCGGCCTTGTTGGCGCGCAGTTCCTCGCCGAGCAGGCGTATCAGTTCGCCGCGGCGCGGCGCCGGCACGTTGCGCCAGGCTTCATGGGCGCGCTGGGCGTTCAGGACGATGCCATCGACGTCGCCCACGGGGGTGGATGCCACGCTGGCGATCAGTGCGCCGTCGATGGGCGAATGGGACTCGATGTCGTGGCCGTGGGCGGCGTCGATGCCGAAGTGGTTCAGGATCGAGGCGGATGTCGGGATCTGGGTCATCGTGATGGGCTCGCGGGTTTATCTATCGGAAGCGCGTGGCGCGGATGGTCAGTGGGTCATGCCGGCAAGGTCGTCCACGCCCGCCGAGGCCAGTTCCAGCATCAGCGATTGCAGGCGGCGGACCGCGATGTCGTCGGGCGGGGCCAGCGGCAGCACCACGTCCCCGAACTCCATGCCGTTCAGGCGCAGGGCGGCCTTCAACGGTCCGGGATTGGTCTGGGCGAACAGGGCGTCGAGCAGCGGCAGGATCCTGGCCCGGCCGCGCTGCGCGCCGGCATGGTCGCCGTCGCGCGCCAGGCGGGCGATCTGGTCCCAGTAGCGGGGCAGCAGCACCGACGAGGCCAGGATGCCGCCGTGCGCGCCCAGTTGCGCATGCGCGGGGTACAGGTAGTCGTCGCCCGACAGCAGGGCGATGCGCCGGCCGGTCAGCCGGACGATGCGCTCGAAGTGATTCAGGTCGGTGTTGCAGGCTTTCATGCCGATGATGCTGCCGTCGTCCGCCAGGTCCGCGACCATTTCGGGCGTCACGCTCACGCCGGTGCGGGCGCCGATGTCGTACAGCAGCAGGGGCGCCCCGGACTCGGCGGCGTATTTCCTGAAGTACGCGCGCAGCGTGGCGGCAGTGGGCCGCGCATAGAACGGCGTGATCAGCAGCAGGCCGTCCGCACCCGCCTGCATGAAGGCCTGTCCGGCCGACAGGGCCTCGGCATAACCGGGCGACAGGACCCCGGCCACGACGGGGACGCGCCCGCGCGCGGCGCGCACGGTGGCGGCGACGGCCTGGGTGCGGGCATCGGGCGACATCGCGGTGTACTCGCCGGTGCCGCCGATCGGCACCAGGCCGGATGCGCCAGCGCCGATCAGGCGGTCAGCCAGGCGCTCCAGCCTGGGTTCGTCCACGCCGCCGTCCGGCCGGAACGGCGTGGGCAGCGCGGGGTACATGCCGGTGAGTTGCGAGGCGTCCAGTGTCATGGCTTGGTCCAGGAAAAGGGGGCGTTGCCGGCTTACAGCAGCTTGCCGGGGTTCATGAGGCCTTGCGGGTCGAGGGCGCGCTTCACCGCGCGCATCATGGCCAGTTCGGCCGCCGGCTTGGCATGGCGCAGTTCCTCGCGGTGCGCGACGCCGATGCCGTGCTCGGCGCTGATGCTGCCGCCCAGCGACAGCGCGGTGCGCTGCACGATGGCCGTGATGGCCGCGGCGCGGTCTGCCCGCTGTCCGGCCGGCAAGGCTTCCCAGACCGCATGCGGAAACAGCAGGATGTAGTGCAGGTTGCCGTCGCCGACGTGGCCGACGACCAGCCGGCTGCCGCCTTCCCGCAGCGGCGCCAGCGCCTCGTCGGCCTGCCGGGTGAAGTCGCCGATGGCGGACAAGGGCACCGAGATGTCGTGCGACACGCTGTGGCCTTCGCGCACGTTGGCCTCGGACACCGAGTGCCGGATGCGCCAGATGGCGTCGGACTGGGCCTGGCTGGCGGCGATGGCCACGTCGTCGGCGATGCCGTCCTCCAGGGCCTGCCCCATGGCGGCTTCCAGCAGTTCCTGCAATGCTTGCGCATCCCGCATGTCCGCCAGTTCGATCATGGCGACCCATTCGCCCTGGCCGTTCAAGGGATCGCGGGTATCGGCGACGTGCCGGTAGACCAGGTCCAGTTGCGAGCGGGAGCACACCTCGAAACTGGTGATGCGTTCGCCGCATACCGAGCGGGCCAGCGCCAGCAGCCGCGGCGCCTGGTCCAGCGTCTTCAGCGCGGCCCAGGCCGTGGCGTGCGCGGCGGGCCGGGGGAACAGCTTGAGCACGGCGCCCGTCACGATGCCCAGCGTGCCTTCCGCGCCGATGAACAGTTGCTTCAGGTCGTAGCCGGTGTTGTCCTTGCGCAGGCCGCGCAGGCCGTTCCAGATCGTGCCGTCGGGCAGCACGGCCTCGATGCCCAGCACCAGGTCGCGCATGTTGCCGTAGCGCAGCACGGCGGTGCCGCCGGCATTGGTGGAGACGTTGCCGCCGATCTGGCAGGTGCCTTCGCTGCCCAGGCTCAGGGGAAACAGGCGGTCCGCGTTGGCCGCTGCGTCCTGCACGGCGGCCAGCGTGCAGCCGGCGTCCACCGTGATGGTCTGGTTGTAGGGATCCAGGCCGCGCACCCGGTTCATGCGGGACAGGGCCATCACCACGCAGGGCGCATCGCCGCCGGGCGGGGTGGCGCCACCGCACAGCCCGGTGTTGCCGCCTTGCGGCACGATGGCCACGCCAGCGCGGGCGCAGAGCTGCACGACGGCAGCGACCTGTCCGGTATCGGCCGGCCGCACGATCGCCAGCGCGTGGCCCTTGCTCTTGCCCCACCAGTCGTTCAGATACGGCTGTGCATCCTGGGCATTGGTCACCACGCCCGCCGGGCCAAGCAGGGTGTTCAGTTCAGCCAATAGGGAGGAAGGCGCTTGCATCGGGGTTTCCGGTTCAGTGGGGCAGGGCGGACAGGGGAAGCTGCCGTACGTGTTCGGCGGTGATGTCGTCCAGCGTGTTGCAGCCCAGCAGGCGCAGGCAGATGGCGGCCTCTTCCAACAGCAGCGCCAGCACGTCGTCCGCGCCCTGGCGGCCCTGGCAGGCCAATCCATACAACGGGGCCCGGCCCAGCAGCACGCCATCCGCGCCGCAGCCGAGCGCCTTGATCGCATCCGCGCCGCGCCGCACGCCGCCATCCACGAGGATGCCGAACGCCTTGCCGACCGCCTGTCGCACGGCAGGCGCCAGGTCCAGCGGCGGTATCGCGCTGCCCAGTTGACGGCCGCCGTGGTTGGACAGCACGACGCCGTCCGCGCCGTGCCGCTGCGCCAGGCGCGCGTCCTCGGCGGTCTGGACGCCCTTGACCAGCACCGGGCCGTTCCAGTGGCGGCGGATCCAGGCGATGTCCTGCCACTGCAGGTTCAGGTCCATCGCGCGGCTGAGCGTGGCGGCCTGGCGCGACAGTTCGGGCGCCTGGCCCAGGCTGCGCGCGATGTTCACCGGTTGCGGGCCGCCGTGCCGCAGGATCTGCCAGGCCCAGGCCGGATGGCGCAATACGTCGCGGACCAGCTTCGGGCTCAGCCGCACCGGCAGCCTGAAACCGTTGCGCAGGTCGTGATCCCGCTTGCCGTGCACCGGCACGTCCACGGTCAGCAGCAGGCAGCGGTAGCCCGCCTGGGCCGCTCGGCGCATGACGTCCTCGGCGATTCCGCGCTCCTGTTGCACGTATAGCTGCAGCCACAGGTCGGCGGTGGGCGCCGCCGCGCGCACATCTTCCAGCAGCGAGGTCGAGGCCGTCGACAGGATGAAGGGCAGGCCGTGCCGCGCGGCGGCCGCCGCCAGCAGTTCGTCGGCCTTGTGCCAGAACAGGCCATTCAGTCCGGTGGGCCCGACCGCCATGGGCGCGGCCTGCGCGCATCCGAACCAGTTGGCATCCAGCTCGCACCGGGTCAGGTCACGCAGCACGCGCGGTTGCAGCAGCACGCGGCGATAGCTGTCGATGTTGCGCCGCAAGGCGTCGCCATCCTCGGCGCCGCCTTCGAGATAGTCGAAAGCGAAGCGGGGCAGGCGCCGGAACGCCGCATCTCGATAGTCGGCAACGCTGGGGAACATGGGGGATAAGCCGCCTGTGCAACATCGGTGGAACTGCCGTTGGAATAAAGATACCAACTAATCAGTATGTAAATTAGCAGGACTTACCCTAAGACCGAGATTTTGGGAGGCGGAAAGCAAAACAGCCCTGGAGGTGCGATCCAGGGCTGCCGAAGAAAGGGGCGGGCGTCAGGCGAGGGGGTCAGGGCAGTCCGTCGACCTTGACGTTGGCCTTCAGGCCACGCTCGGCGAACCAGCCCTGGGCCATTTCCAGCACGTAGCGCACCGGCTTGCGGCTGCAATGGGGCGTGTCGGTCTGCGGCGCCATGTCTTCGATGTTGACGATGGTGCCGTCATCCGAGATGAAGGCGGTCGATAGCGGTACCCGCGTGTTGCGCATCCAGAAGCACTGGACGTCGGGGGCGTTGAAGACGAACAGCATGCCTTCGTTGCCGGGCAGGGTTTCCCGGAACATCAGGCCGATGCGGCGTTCTTCCTCGGTGTCGGCGACTTCGGCCTGGATGGCATGGATGCCGATCGACAGGGGCGTGACCGCCAGTTTTTCCTGGGGAGCGGTGGGAGCGGGGCCTTGCGCCGAGACGGCAACCGGCAGGACCAGGGTTAGCAGGGCGGCCAGGCGAAGGGCGATGAGGCGGGGCGACAGGCGCGCGCGGAGGTTCGACATAGGGAAGGGAACGGCGGAAAATAAACTGGCGACGGACAACGAAGACGAGCCGGCACGCTGCGCCTTCGGCGTGTCGCCACACCAGAGAGGCTTGTGCCTCGGGGCGGCCCGGCGACAAAAAAGGCGGGTTTCAACCCGCCTTGCATGATACCCGGCGCATCGCGCCAGCGTGTAGGTTTTGCTGAATCCGAACGGTGGACGATCAGGCTGACGTAATATTCAGCGCCTGCTTGCCCTTGGGACCCTGGATGATCTCGAACGAGACCTTCTGGCCTTCCTTGAGCGTTTTGAAGCCGTTCATTTGAATGGACGAGAAATGTGCGAACAGATCTTCTCCGCCATCGTCAGGGGTGATGAACCCAAAACCTTTGGCGTCGTTGAACCATTTGACGGTACCCGTCGATTTAGGATTGTCCCCTTGGACAGCGGTAGCGGTCATATCAGACATGCGGACTGCCTCATTGAATCGTATGTTGATAGAAGAGCCGATATAGCCCCTTCCCTCCCAGGCGTCCGGTGCGGCCAACAGCGTTTTGTAAGCCTCCCGAATGCGCTGATAATGCGCTGCTTTTCTTTGTCACGTCAAGTATGGAAACTACGCATGTCTGCATGTAATTTTGCGTAATTGCAGCGAACGCGATGCGCCGTTTAACTAGAATAGCCGCCCTATGAGTTCTACCTTGGATACCCAGCACGATCAGGTCGTGGAGAAGGCCTCTGCAAAGGCAGCGCCGCCTCCCATGTATCAGGTTTTGCTGCTGAATGACGACTACACGCCGATGGAGTTCGTGGTCAAGGTCCTGCAGAAATTCTTCGGCAAGAGCCATGAAGAAGCCACCCGGATCATGCTGCAGGTCCACCACGAAGGCCGGGGCGTGTGCGGTGTCTATCCGCGCGACGTCGCGGCGACCCGGATTGCCCAGGTCGCGCAGTACGCCCGCGCGCGGCAACATCCGCTGCAGTGCGTGATGGAGCCTGTGTAGTTTTTCGGGTCTTTCTGCGTTTCGGCCCAAATAGCGTTGCCTTTCCAGTTGTATTTAAGCGGCGCGCAGCCTCGAGCAAGCCGGCTGACGCGAGAATCAGAATCCGAGTCGCGTGAGGTGAGCTGTGTCGGGAAAGAGGAATGGGGCCGCTTTGGCCTTAGGCGCTGCCGTGGTCGTCGTGGCCGCGGCGGCAGCGGGATGGTTCGTCGGTCGAAACAGCGGTTCACCGTCGGCGCCGCCGGCCAAGCCAGCGGCCGCGCAACCCTCCTCGGGCACGCCCGCCCCGGTCAAGGCTCCCCCTCCCGTCGCGCAACCGGCGCCCCTGCCGGCCAGCGCCATGGTCGGCCAGGCCGATCCGTTCTCCGCGCTCGGTTGCCAGGAACGCGAATACGGCGACGCTCCCGCGCTGGCCGTGACCTTCACGCAGCCGGTCGACCGCCGCGCCAACCTGGATTCCTTCCTCGAAGTCATCGAGACCGGCACCGCGAATAACGAGGTCCAGGCCGAGGCTGCGGCGCAGGCGGCCGATGCCGCCGCCGCGGGCTCGAACGCCTCGGCCGAGCCAGGCGCCGTGAAGTCGGGCGACCCCGGCGTCAAGGGCAAGACCGCCCAGGGCCGCTGGGTGGTCGGCGACAACCCGCGCGTGGTGTTCTTCCCCTACGTGCAGCCGCAGAAGTCGTACACCGTGCGCCTGCGCGCCGGCCTGCCGGCCGAGACGGCCAAGACCGAACTGCCCGCCGCCGGTTATTGCCAGGTCAGCACGCAGGCCATGCCGCCGTCTTACTACTTCGCCAGCCGCGGCGTGGTGCTGCCCGCCGGCCAGAATGGCGGATTGCCGGTGGTCACGGTCAACCAGCCCGAGGTCGACGTGCAGTTCCTGCGCGTGCCGCCCGAGCGCATGCCCGAATTCTTCGGCAACGTGCTGCGCATCGGTCCGCCCACGGCCAAGAACGACGCCTCCGACGATGATTCGGAAGAAGAGGGCCAGGACGACGACTGGCGCTATTCGGACAACCGCAGCCTGAAGGGTTCCATCGGCAACTACGAGCTGGACCGCCTGCACGCGCTGACGGAAAGCGTCTACCAGGGCCGTTTCGTCACCGATCCCACGCCGAACCGCCGCCACGTCACCTTTCTGCCGGTGGAAAGCATCGCCGAGCTGAAGCAGCCCGGCATCTATGTCGCGGTGATGAGCCAGCCCGGCCGTTTCCGCTACGAATCGCAGGTCACGTATTTCTACGTCAGCGACATGGGCCTGATGGTGCGCCGTTATCCGGATCGCATCGAGGGCTACACGGTGTCGCTGAAGACCGGCCAGCCGGTGTCCGGCGCGCAGGTCGAACTGGTCGACCAGGCCGGCAAGGTACTGGCCAAGGCGGCCGCCGATGGCGACGGCCACGTGCGCTTCGACGGCAACCATCTGTCGGCGCGCCTGATCCGTGCCTCGCGCGGTCAGGAGATGACCGTGCTGGCGCTGGGCGAGCCCTCGCTGGACCTGTCCGAGTTCGACATCGGCGGCCATCCGTCGCGCAACAACAATCTGTTCGTCTATGCCGGCCGCGACCTGTACCGTCCGGGCGAAAGCTTCACCGTGTCGGTGCTGCCGCGGGATCCGGGCGGCAAGCCGCTGCCCGCCGCGCCGCTGACGGCTACCCTGAAGCGTCCCGATGGCCGCGTGGCCCGCACGGCGCTGTGGCATCCCAACGCCAACGTGCCGAACTACCTGGAACAGAGCATCGACATTCCCGTCGACGCGCAGACCGGCGCCTGGTCGCTGGAACTGCGGGTCGATCCCGCCAGCCGCGCCGCCGACGAAACCTGGTGGTTCAACGTCGAGGAGTTCCTGCCCGAGCGCATGAAGCTGGCGCTGACCGCGCCCGACGCCGCGCTCAAGCCCGGCCAGGATTTCTCGGTGGACGTGCAGGGCGACTACCTGTACGGGGCGCCGGCCGCCGGCAACCGCCTGCTGTCCAACGTGGTGGCGCGCCGCGAGCGCGTGGCCCTGCCGCAGCAGTGGCCGGGCTTCATCTTCGGCGACTTCGCGGACGACGTTACGTTGAAGCGCGTGAACCTGCCCGATGCCGAAATGGACGAGCAGGGCCACGCCTCGCTGGATGTCGACCTGGCCGAACTGACCGGCGGCGCCAAGTCGCCGATGCGGGTCAGCGTGGTCGCCAGCCTGCTGGAGTCGGGCGGCCGCCCGGTCGTGCGCTCGCTGCAGCGCACGCTGTGGCCCGCCGACAAGATGATCGGCCTGCGTCCGCTGTTCGACGGCGAGGTCGCGCGCGAAGGCGCGCCCGCGGGCTTCGAGATCATCCGCGTCGATGCCCAGGGCAAGGACATGCCGGTCAAGCAGGCCAAGATGCGCCTGTTCCGCGAAGACCGCCGCTATTACTGGCGCTACGACGACCAGCGCGGCTGGAACAGCGGCTACGTCGTCAACGACGAACTGACCGATTCGCGCAGCTTCGACATCGGCGGCCGCACCGCGCTGACGCTGGCGGTGGGTTACGGCACATACCGCCTGGAAATCACCGACCCCGAAACCGGCATGATGTCCCGCTACCGCTTCTACGCGGGCTGGGGTGCGCAGGACGCCGAGACCGCCGGCAACCGTCCCGACCGCGTGCAGATGAAGCTGTCGGGCGTGCCCGCCAAGCTGGGCGACAAGGTCAAGGTGACGCTGGTGCCGCCGCACGACGGCCAGGCGCTGGTCACGGTGGAAGGCGACCGCATGCTGTGGTCCAAGTGGGTGTCCGCCAGCACGGCCGGCACCGAGGTCGAGATTCCGCTCGATCCGTCGTGGAAGCGCAACGATCTGTACGTCTCGGCCACCGTGCTGCGGCCGGGCAGCCAGGGCGACCGCGTCACGCCGGCGCGCGCCGTGGGCCTGGTGTACCTGCCGCTGAACAACGACGACCGCAAGCTGTCGGTGCAACTGACCGCGCCCGCCAAGATCAAGCCCGAGACTCGCACCACCGTGCGCGTCAAGGTGGATGGCGCCAAGGGCAGCCAGGCGATGGTGACGCTGTCGGCGGTCGACGTCGGCATCCTCAACATCACCAGCTACAAGACGCCCGACCCGTTCGATTTCTTCTTCGGCAAGCACCGCTACGCGCCCGATCTGCTGGACATGTACGGCAAGCTGATCGAGAAGATGGACGGCACGGCCGGCCGCCTGAAGTGGGGCGGCGACGCCGCCGGACGCGGCAATACCAACAGCCTGCCCAAGAAGGTGAAGCTGGTCGACCTCTACTCCGGCCCGGTCAAGCTCAACGACCGCGGCGAGGCGGACATCCCGCTGGACGTGCCCGACTTCAACGGCACGCTGCGCCTGATGGCCGTGGCTTTCGACGACGAACGCTACGGCAGCGCCGACGCGCAGATGGTCGTGGCCGCGCCCATCGTGGCCGAGCTGAACACGCCGCGCTTCATCACGCCGGGAGACCAGGCCGCCATCGCGCTGGACCTGACCAACCTGAGCGGCGCGCAGCAGAAGGTCACGGTGACCTTGCAGGCGCTGGATCCGCTGGCCATTGCCGACAGCACCCGCACCGTCACGCTGCGCGACAAGCAGCGCACCACCGTGCGCTTCACCGCCACCACCACGGGCTCGTACGGCCTGGGGATGATGCGCCTGTCGGTCAATGCCGACGGCGGCCCCGAGCCGATCCGCATCGTGCGCGAGTCGGTGCTGCAGGTGCAGCCCGCGCATTCGCCCGAACGCAACGTGCGGCGCCTGCGCCTGGCGCCGGGCGAGACGCTGGCGGGCCAGGCCGACTGGATCCGCGGCTACTACCCGGATTCGGCGACGGTCAGCCTGACGTTGTCGAACCGCCCGCCGTTCAACGTGAACCGGCTGGTCGAGGGGCTGCTGAATTACCCGTATGGCTGCACCGAGCAGACCATCAGCGCCACGCTGCCGTGGGTGCTGATCGACGAAGCCACGGCCAAGCGTTTCGGCTTGAAGGCGCTCACCCTGCAGGCGCGCCAGAAGAAAGTGTCCGGCGCGCTGCAGCGCCTGGCCGGCATGCGCGGTTCGACGGGCGCCTACTCGCTGTGGGGCGACACCTCGTCGCGCGACGTGTGGCTGACCGCCTATGCGGTGGGCTTCATGCAGGATGCGCGCGACCAGGGATTCGAAGTGCCGCAGGCCACGTTCGAGGGCTCGCGCAACTGGCTGCTGACTCAGGTGCAGCAGGCCTCGGGCAACTTCGGCACGTGGTCGGCCAACCTCAAGCAGAACGTGTCCACGGGCCGTTTCGACCGCAACGACGCCGAGATCCTGCGCCGCGACCATCAGCGCTTCGCCGGCCTGGCCACGGCCTCGCTGGTGCTGGCGCGCGACGGCAAGGTGCCGCTGTCCGCCTTGCGCCTGCTGTACGACAACTATGGCGAGCGCGCCCGTTCGCCGCTGCCGCTGGTGCAATTGGCGGCCGCCTTCAAGCTGATGGGCGACGAGGGCCGCATGAAGTCGGCGCTGGATGCGGCGATGACGCGTCCTTACGGCCTGGGCCAGCAGAACGCGTACTACGACGACTGGCTGGGCGACTACGGCAGCGGCGTGCGCGACTATGCGCTGGCCTATGCCATCGCCATGCAGTATGGCCTGCGCGACACGCGTTCGGAGAATCTGCTGGATCAGGTCTCGGCGCGCCTGGGCAAGCGTTCGTACCTGTCCACGCAAGAGCAGATGGCGTTGCTGATGGCCGCGCGTTCCGCGGGCGACGGCAGTCCGTGGCAGGCGGCGCTGAGCCGTGCCGCCGGCGCGGGCGAGCAGGCCCTGACGGGCAAGGCCGACCAGACCGTGCCGGTCACGCCGGCCGAACTGGCCACTCTGCAGGTGCGCAACACCGGCAGCCAGCCGCTGTACGCCGAGCTCGACATCCAGGGCACGACGTTGCAGCCGCCCGCGCCGCGCAACGACGTGATCCGCCTCAAGCGCAGCTGGTACACGCCGGAGGGCAAGCTGTGGAACGGCGGCACGCTGCGCACCGGCGACATGATGGTGGTGCGCATCGAGGCCGACAGCCGCCAGCTGGTGCCCGATGGCCTGATCGTCGACCGCGTGCCGGCCGGCTTCGAGGTCGAGAACCTGAACCTGTCGCAGGCCCAGGATACGGAAGACTGGACCATCGGCGGGCGCCGCGTCACCGATGCGCTGTCCGATCCCAACATCAAGCATCGCGAGTTCCGTGACGACCGTTACGTGGCCGCGGTGTCGCTGGGACGCGGCAAGGTCGACGTGTTCTACCTGGTGCGCGTGGTGACCCCGGGCCGCTATCGCGTGCCCTCCACCGTGGCCGAGGACATGTACCGCCCCGAGGTGCGCGGCGTGGATACGCCGTGGAGCGACATCCAGATCCAGGATCGGGGAACGCCGGGATCGTGAGGCAGCCGTCGGGCCGTTGCGCCCCCTGGCGCCGCCGCGCCAGGCGTGCGGCCATCGCGGCGGGCGGCACGCTGCTGATGCTGGTGTTGGCGGTGCTGGTGCTGGACCGCCTGATGCCGCTGCCGCGCATCGGCGCGGTGGGGGCGGCGGTGGTGGTGGCCGAGGACGGCACGCCGCTGCGCACCTATCCCAGCCGGGACGGCGCCTGGCGTTACCCGGTTCAGCCCTCGCAGGTCTCCCCGCTGTACCTGCAGGCGCTGCTGACCTATGAAGACCGCTGGTTCTACTGGCATCCGGGCTTCAATCCGCTGTCGCTGGCACGCGCCGGCTGGCAGTGGGCCACCACCGGCCGCATCGTGTCCGGCGGCTCGACCCTGACCATGCAGGTGGCGCGGCTGGCCGATCCGGCGCTGGCCGGGCAGCCGTCGCGCGTCCTGTCCGCCAAACTGCGTCAGATCTGGCGCGCGGTGCAGCTGGAGCTGCACTTCAGCAAGGACGAGATCCTGTCCATGTACCTGACGCACGCGCCCATGGGCGGCATCGTGGAGGGCGCCGAGATGGGCTCGCGCCTGTGGCTGGGCAAGCCCGCCACCCAGTTGAGCCGCGCCGAGGCCGCGCTGCTGGTGTCCTTGCCGCAGGCGCCGTCGCGGCTGCGGCCCGACCGCCATCCCGAGGCCGCGCAGGCGGCGCGCGACAAGGTGCTGGACCGCATGGCCGAACTGGGCGTCTGGACGCCCGAGATCGTGGCCGACGCCAAGATCGAGAACGTGATGGCGCCGCCCCTGCGCGCCCGCTGGCTGGCGCCGCTGGCCGCGCAACGCCTGATGGCCTCGCGGCGCCGCGCCGCCGACACCACCTTGGTGCGCTCGACCCTGGACGCCGAGATGCAGAGCGTGGTCGAGCAGATGCTGCTGGACCGCGTGGACGCGCTGCCGCCCAAGGTGTCGATGGCGGCGCTGGTAATGGACAACGACAGCCTGGCCGTGAAGGTCTACGCCGGTTCGGCGGATTTCTCCGACGATTCCCGATATGCCCATGTGGATATGGTGCGCGGGGTGCGGTCGCCGGGGTCGACGCTCAAGCCGTTCCTGTACGGGTTGGCGCTGGACGACGGCCTGGTCCATTCCGAAAGCCTGCTGATGGACGCGCCCATGTCGTTCGGCGGCTATGCGCCGGGCAATTTCCAGGCGAGTTTCTCCGGCCCTGTCAGCGTGGCGCAAGCTTTGCAGCGCTCGCTGAACGTGCCGGCGGTCGACCTGCTGGATCGCGTCGGACCGGCAAGGTTCGCATCGGTTATGCTGGGAGGCGGCGTCTTCCTGCGCATGCCGGCGGGCGCCCAGCCGAACCTGAGCTTGATTTTGGGCGGGGGCGGCACCACATTGGAAGAACTGGTGGGCGCCTACCGCGCGCTGGCCCGTGGCGGATTGGCCGGCAAGCCCCGGCTGGATCCCGCGGATCCGCGTGTCGAGTCCCGTATGATGAGTGCCGGCGCGGCATGGATCATCCGGGACATCCTCGAAGCGGGGGGCGATCCCGACAGGCCTTTTTTCCAGGGCGGCGCGCCGGGACGGCGGCTGGCATGGAAAACCGGCACGAGCTTCGGTTTCCGCGATGCGTGGGCCGTCGGCGTCACCGACCACTGGACCATCGGGGTCTGGGTCGGACGCCCCGACGGCACGCCCAACCCCGGGTTCTTCGGCGCCAACGTGGCCGCGCCGCTGTTGCACGACATCGTGCAGGCGCTGCCCGCGGGATCCCCGATGGCGCGTCCGCAGCCGGCCTCGGTCAAGGCGGTGGTCACGTGTTGGCCGCTGGGGTGGCGGCAGGGCAGTTCGCCCGATGGACGTTGTCCCGAAACGCGGCGCGCCTGGGCGCTGGACGATACCGTCCCGCCTTCGTTTCCCGGCTACGCCGACGTGGCGCAAGGGCCGTTGCGGATCGAGGGCGTGGCCGAGGGATCGGTCCTGCGGCCGGTGCCGGGGCAGCACAGCGTCACGCTGGACGTCAGCGTGTCGGGTGCGCGGGGCGAGGTGTGGTGGATGTTGGACGGCCGGGTGCACCGACAGGGCGCAGCCGGCCAGCAGCAAAGTTTGTCCCTGTCGCGTAATGGACGGTACGCATTGACCGTCATGGACGAGCAGGGCCGGTATGCCGGTCTTGAATTTGAAATCTCTGGCGTTACGCCATGATCGGCATAGAATATGAAACGTGTACGTGACCGCTTCGATGCGTTACGGAGGAAGCGTGATTTCCCAAGAGCTTGAAGTCAGCCTGCATATGGCATTTGTCGAGGCTCGCTCTGCCCGGCATGAATTCATTACCGTGGAGCACCTGCTGCTGTCGTTGCTGGACAATGCATCGGCCGTGGAAGTGCTGCGCGCGTGCGCTGCAAATCTCGACGACCTGCGCCGCAACCTGCGCCAGTTCGTTACTGAAAACACTCCCGTCATTCCCAGCGGCGCCGAGGTCGACACGCAGCCCACCCTGGGCTTCCAGCGCGTCATCCAGCGCGCCATCATGCATGTCTCCGCGGGCGGCACCGGCAAGAAGCCGGTCACCGGCGCCAACGTGCTGGTGGCCATTTTCGGCGAGAAGGATTCGCACGCCGTCTACTACCTGCAGCAGCAGGGCGTCACCCGGCTCGACGTGGTCAATTTCCTGTCCCACGGAATTACCAAGCAGCCGCAGGAGGAGACCTCCGCCGTGCAGAAAGAGCAGCAAACCAACGGGGAAGAGCAGAGCGAAAGCCGCCAATCTCCGCTCGATCAGTACGCCACCGATCTCAACGCCGCCGCGCTGGCGGGCCGCATCGATCCGCTGATCGGCCGCGAGCACGAAGTCGAACGCGTCATCCAGGTGCTGTGCCGCCGCCGCAAGAACAACCCGCTGCTGGTCGGCGAGGCCGGCGTGGGCAAGACGGCCATCGCCGAAGGGCTGGCCTGGCGCATCACGCGCGGCGAGGTTCCCGAGGTGCTGCAGGCCGCGCAGGTCTACGCGCTGGACATGGGCGCGCTGCTGGCCGGCACCAAGTATCGAGGCGATTTCGAGCAACGCCTGAAGGGTGTGCTCAAGCAGGTGCGCAGCAACCCCGATTCCATCCTGTTCATCGACGAGATCCACACGCTGATCGGCGCGGGCTCGGCCTCGGGCGGCACGCTCGATGCGTCCAACCTGCTCAAGCCCGCGTTGTCGTCGGGCCAGCTCAAGTGCATCGGCGCCACCACCTACACCGAATACCGCGGCGTGTTCGAGAAAGACCACGCCCTGTCGCGCCGCTTCCAGAAGATCGACGTGCCCGAACCCAGCGTCGAGCAGACCGTGCAGATCCTGCGCGGCCTGAAGAGCCGCTTCGAAGAGCACCATAACGTGCGCTACTCGGCCGCCGCGCTCAGCGCCGCCGCCGAGCTGTCCGCGCGCTACATCAACGACCGCCACCTGCCCGACAAGGCCATCGACGTCATCGACGAGGCCGGCGCCGCGCAACGGCTGTTGCCGCGCTCGAAGCAGAAGAAGGTCATCGGCAAGGGCGACATCGAAAACATCGTCTCGAAGATCGCGCGCATTCCGCCGCAGTCGGTCTCCAACGACGACCGCAGCAAGCTGGCCACGCTCGAACGTGACCTGAAGACCGTGGTGTTCGGTCAGGACCAGGCCATCGAGGCCCTGGCGGCCGCCATCAAGATGGCGCGTTCCGGCCTGGGCAAGCCCGACAAGCCCATCGGCGCCTTCCTGTTCTCGGGCCCCACCGGCGTGGGCAAGACCGAAGTGGCGCGCCAGTTGGCCTTCACGCTGGGCGTCGAGCTGCTGCGCTTCGACATGTCCGAATACATGGAACGCCATGCGGTGTCGCGCCTGATCGGCGCGCCGCCGGGGTACGTCGGCTTCGACCAGGGCGGCCTGCTGACCGAGGCCATCGCCAAGCAGCCGCACTGCGTGCTGCTGCTGGATGAAATCGAGAAGGCGCATCCGGACATCTTCAACATCCTGCTGCAGGTCATGGACCACGGCACGCTGACGGACAACAATGGCCGCAAGGCGGACTTCCGCAACGTCATCATCGTCATGACGACCAACGCGGGCGCCGAGACGCTGAACCGTCCCTCCATCGGCTTCGCCAACAGCCGGGTGGCGGGCGACGAAATGGCGGAAATCCGCCGCATGTTCACGCCCGAGTTCCGCAACCGCCTCGACGCCATCATCCCGTTCGGGGCGCTCACGCGCGACATCATCCTGCGCGTGGTGGACAAGTTCCTCATGCAGCTCGAAGATCAGTTGCACGAGCGCCGCGTGGCGGCTGTCTTCACCGACGCCCTGCGCGAGCACCTGGCAAAGGCCGGCTTCGACCCCGTCATGGGCGCGCGGCCGATGCAGCGCCTCATCCAGGACACCATCCGCCGGGCGCTGGCCGACGAACTGCTGTTCGGCAAGCTGGTCGATGGCGGCAACGTCACGGTCGACGTGGAAGACGACAAGGTCGTCCTGCGCTTCGACCAGGACAAGCCCGACGGCGACTCCGCGCCCAGGCAGGAAGTCGCGCTGGCCGAGTAAACACACGCCTTGGATCGCGAGCCGCTCATCGCCTGCGAGCACTGCGCCAGCGTTTATCGCCGGCGCGCCTTGCAACGCGACGAGGCCGCGGTTTGCGGGCGGTGCGGCACCCTGCTGTGGCGGTTCAGCCGCCTGACGCCAGCCGATTGGCTGGCGTTGGTCATTGCGGCGCTGGTCGTGTTCGTGGTGGCCAATGCCTACCCCGTGGCCAGCCTCAGCGTGCAGGGCGTGGTGCAGCGCGCCACGCTGCTGGACGCCGTCTCCATCACCTGGCGGCAGGGCCATCAGGTGGTCGCCATCATGACGGGTCTGGCCGGCTTCGTGCTGCCTCTGCTCCAATTGCTGCTGCTGGGCTGGGTGCTGGCGCCGTTGTCGCGTGGCCGGGCCGCGATCGGCCGGGCCGCGACCGGCATGGCCACGGCCATCCGCTTGCTGTCGTGGCTGCGGCCCTGGAGCATGGTGCCGGTGTTCCTGCTGGGCGTGCTGGTGTCGGTGGTCAAGCTGGCCGGCATGGCCGCCGTGCATCCCGAGATCGGGCTGGGCGGCTTCTTCATCCTGACGATGCTGCTGACCATGCTGGGCCGTCTTTCGCCACATGCGCTGTGGCGGCTGGCCGAGACGCATGGGGTGGCGCCCGTGCACATTCCGCATGCCCAGCCCGGCCAGGTGCTGGCGGGCTGCCACGTCTGCGGCCAGGTCCAGGCGCTGCCCGGCGATGCCGACCACGCCGGCGATCCGCATCGCTGCGTGCGCTGCGACGCCGTGGTGCACGTGCGCAAGCCCGATCACCTGGCGCGCACCTGGGCGCTGATGATCGCCGCATCGATTCTCTACATTCCCGCCAACGTGTTGCCCGTGATGAACATCAGTTCGCTGCTGGGCGACAGCGAGCACACCATCCTTGGCGGCGTGGTCGAACTGTGGGAGGGCGGGTCTTACGACATCGCCATCATCGTATTCGTGGCCAGCGTGATGGTGCCGCTGACCAAGCTGCTGGCGCTGGCCATCCTGGCCTGGTCCACGCAGCGGCGCCGCACCGGCAACCTGCGTCCGCGCACCCGCATGTACGAGATGGTCGAGTTCATCGGGCAGTGGTCGATGCTGGACGTTTTCGTGGTCATCGTGCTGGCCGCGCTGGCCGATTTCCAGGGATTGATGGCCATCAGCGCGGGGCCGGGCGCGGCGGCCTTCGGCATGGTGGTCATCCTGACCATGCTGGCCGCCATGAGTTTCGATCCCCGCCGGGGCTGGGATCATGCAGGGGCCGACGACGAGCCCGATCCCGACGATGCCGCCGTGGCGCCTCACGCGCTATATCCGGTACAACCCGTGGCAGCTGTAACGGCGCCCGCAGGGCGGGGCGGGCCGGGCTCCGGTAGTATGTAACTCCATTCAAGAGCAAGAGTTTCTCCAGCTATGGCTGATCCGACGCCTGACCAGACGACCGAGCCCATGCGGCAGCCCCCTGTAGGCGTGCCCGACGTCGTCCGGAAGAAGAAGCGCCGCCTGTCCTGGATCTGGCTGGTGCCCATCGTGGCCGCCATCGCGGGCCTGTCGCTGGTGGTGCGCACCTGGATGCAGGCGGGGCCCGAGATTTCCATTCAATTCGAGACGGCCGAGGGCCTCGAGGTCGGCAAGACCCAGGTCCGTTACAAGGACGTCGTCATCGGCGTGGTCAAGGGGATCCGCTTCAACGAAGACCGCAGCAAGGTCGTGGTCGATGCTGCCTTGTCCAAGGAAGTGGCCGATCTGGCGCGCGAGGGCACCAATTTCTGGGTGGTGCGCCCGCGCTTGGGCTTCACGGGCGTATCGGGCCTGGGCACGCTGCTGTCGGGCGCCTATATCGGCGTGGATGCTTCCGAAGGAGTGGCCGCAAAGAAGGGCAAGCCCGAAAAACTCAGCTTCGTGGGGCTCGAGACGCCGCCCGCGGTCACGCACGACCGTACCGGCAAGCGTTTCGTGCTCAAGGCCAGCAACCTGGGGTCGCTGGACATCGGGTCGCCGGTCTATTACCGCCGCATCAACGTCGGCCGGGTGGTGGGCTACGCGTTGGACAAGACGGGCCAGGCGGTCAACATCGAGATTTTCGTCGACGCGCCCAACGACCGCTTCGTCACAGAAGGCACGCGTTTCTGGAATGCCAGCGGCATCGACGTCTCGGTCAACGCCGAAGGCCTGAAGATGCGCACGCAATCGCTGGTGTCGATGGCCATCGGCGGCATCGCGTTCGAGCATCTGTCGACGCGCCAGGCCGAACCCGCCAAGGCCGATGCACAGTTCGATCTGTACGCGGGCGAGGCCGACGCCAAGGCCAATCCCGACGGCACGCCGTTCCGCATCCGCATGCGCTTCGACCAGTCGGTGCGCGGGCTGGCGGTGGGGGCGCCGGTCGACTTCCAGGGCATCACGCTGGGCGACGTCACCGCCGTCACCATCGATTTCGACACCGAGAAGAAGCGCTTCTACGCGCTGGCCGACGCCACGCTGTACCCCGAGCGCCTGGGCCGCGTCTACGACAAGCTGAACGCCGAGTTCGGCGGCAGCCAGGAGGCCGGCCAGCGGCTGCTGGGTACGATGGTCAAGTACGGCCTGCGCGCGCAACTGCGCTCGGCCAACCTGCTGACGGGCCAGCTGTACGTGGTGCTGGATTCCTTCCCCAAGGCCAAGCCTGTCGAGTTCGTGCCCAGCGATCCGGCCATGATTCCCACCATGCCGGGGCAGCTCGACCAACTGCAGGAGCAGATCGGCAGCATCGTCAGCAAGATCGAGAAGATCCCGTTCGAGCAGATCGGCCGCGACTTGCACAAGACGCTGGAAAGCACCTCGCGCGTGGTCAACCAGATCGACAAGCAACTGGCGCCGGACGCGCGCAAGGTGCTGCAGCAGGCCCAGCAGTCGCTGCAGCGCGTCGACCGCATGCTGGCGCCCGATGCCTCGCTGCCCGTCAACGCAGAACGGGCCATGCAGGAGCTGTCGCGCGCCGCGCGTTCGCTGCGGGCATTGTCGGAATTCCTGCAGACCAACCCCGAATCGCTGCTGCGCGGCCGCGGCGACGATCCCATCCCGGGCGCCGGCCCCGTGAGGAACTAGATGAAAACATGCTTCCCTTCCTCGCTGCCGGGCGCGTCGCGCCTGGCCGGCGTCGCCGCCCTGGCCGCCGCTGTCCTGGCGGGCTGCGCCGGCTCGCCGCCAGTGCGCTACTACACGCTGGTGGCGCCGCCTTCGGCCAGCGCCGCGCCGCAGGCCACCGCGCCTGCCGGCTACATGATCGAAGTGTTGCCGGTCAGCGTACCCCCGCAGGTCGACCAGCCGCAGCTCATGCTGCGCAGCGGCGCCGGCCAATTGACGGCCCAGTATTCCGACCGCTGGAGCTCGCCGCTGTCCGATGAGTTTCGCGATGCTTTGTCCGATACCCTGACGCGCCGCCTGGGTGTGCCCGACGTGCGCGTGGTCAAGCCCCTGGGTGATACCCCGATCTGGCGCGTGCTGGTGGACGTGCAGCGATTCGAATCCACGCCGGGCGCCTCGTCGGTGATCGAGGCCACCTGGCGCGTGCGCCGCGATGCGCGGGACAAGTCCTCGGGCCTGCTGTGCCGCAGCCGGATCGACGTGCCCATCGCGGGCGGCGGCGCGCCGGATGCCGCGGGCCGTGTCGAGGCCGCGCTGGTGCAGGCGCACCAGCAGGCGGTGGCCCTGCTGGGCGATACCATCGCCTCGGCCATCCGCGCGCAGGGCAAGTCGGCCACGCCGGCCTCCGAGCGCGTGCAGGTGCTGGGCTGCGTGAATGATTGAGGCTTGAAGGGTTCACGCCTTAAGCATATTGGCAAGGGTAAACCCCTAAAGGTTAACCAGTATTTCAAAGTGGTTGCAACTTCCTTAGTATCCCGGTTTACCGATAGATACGTCGCGTTCCTTTGCACGGGCTTCCGTGGCGCGGCGTCTTACTGAGGAAGTGTCTTGGCAATCACCGCTACGCCCGTTCCGGGCGCCGATGCGCCGGCTCCCGTCCGGCGAGGCCGCTTTCCCCTGGCGCGCATCCTGCATCGCGCCTTCGTCGTCCTGATGTACTTCTTCATGCTCTGCCCGCTGATCTTCGTGGTGTGGCTGAGCTTCTTCAAGGACGCCATCCTCTTCTTCCCCCCGTCCGGCTACACCACGCAGTGGTACCTGAAGGCCTGGGACAACGACGCCTTCGCCAACGGGTTCCTGTTCAGCCTGCAGGTGGCCGTGCTGGCCGCCGTGGCCGGCGTGGTCATGGGCGTGCTGGCCGCGCTGGGCATCGTCCGCTACAAGTTCGCGGGCGGCCGCACCGTCAATACGCTGCTGCTGTCGCCGCTGCTGATTCCCGGCATCGTGGCCGGCATCGCCATCTACCTGTTCTACCTGGCGGCCGAGAACTTCCTGGACATGGACATCGTCGGCACCTACGGCGGGCTGGTCATCGCCCACGTGTGCCTGACCATTCCCTGGACCGTGCGCCTGGTGTCGGCCAGCATGGCCGGCCTGGATCCTTCCATCGAAGAGGCGGCGCGCAACCTGGGCGCCAGCGGCCGCGTGGCTTTCCTGCGCGTCACGCTGCCCATGCTGCGGCCGGGCATCGTGGCGGCGGCGCTGTTCAGCTTCGTCGTCTCGTTCGAGAACCTCGAACTGTCGCTTTCCCTGGTGGGCCCGGGCCATACGACCCTGCCCATCGCGATCATGCAATACCTCGAATTCAATCTGGATCCCACCATCGCGGCGGTGGCGTCGGTCCAGATCCTGCTGTTGGGCATCGTCATGCTGGTGACCGACCGCTTCGTGAAACTCAGCCAGGTGGTTTAAGAAAAATGGCCAAGGTCAGCATCGAACGACTCAAGAAGCAATTCGGCAACTCGGTTGCCGTCTCGGATTTCACCCTGGACATCGCAGACGGCGAACTGGTGGCTTTCCTGGGCCCCAGCGGCTGCGGCAAGACCACCACGCTGCGCATGATCGCGGGCTTCATCGAACCCACGGCGGGCACGATCCGCATCGGCGAGACCGACGTCACGCCCTTGCCCGTGCACAAGCGCAATACCGGCATGGTGTTCCAGCGCTATGCGCTGTTCCCCCACATGACTGTGGCGCAGAACGTGTCCTTCGGCCTGGAAATGCACAAAGTGCCGGCGGCCGAGCGCGATACGCGCATCCGCACGGTGCTGGACATGGTGCGCATGACCGAGCTGCGCGACCGCTACCCGCGCCAGCTGTCCGGCGGCCAGCAGCAGCGTGTGGCCATCGCCCGCGCGCTGGCCATCCAGCCCAAGGTGTTCCTGCTGGACGAACCGCTGTCCAACCTGGACGCCAAGCTGCGCGTCGAAGTGCGCGAAGAGATCCGCTCGCTGCAGCAGCGCCTGGGCCTGACCACCATCTTCGTCACGCACGACCAGGAAGAAGCCCTGGCCATCGCCGACCGCATGGCCATCATGCACGACGGCAAGGTGCAGCAGGTCGGCGGCCCGCAAGAGTTGTACGAGCGTCCCGCCAACCTGTTCGTGGCCGATTTCCTGGGCAAGATGAACTTCTTCCGTGGCGGCCTGGACGGCACGGCCTTCACGACCGAGAAGGGCACGCGCATCGATGCGCAGGGCGGCGTGGCCAATGCGCGCCACCTGGGCGTGCGTCCCGAACGCGTCTACCTGACGGTGCAGCCGGGGCAGGGCAACACCCTGGCCGGCGTGGTCGAGTCGGCCGTGTACCTGGGCTCGCTGCTCGAAGTGCGGGTGAAGCTCGACAGCGGCGAGACCATCGCCAGCCAGGTGCCCAACGGCGCCTCGCGCCACGATCTGCCCATCGCCACCGGCACACGGGTGTACGCCAGCTTCCAGCCCGCCGACTGCGTGCTGTTTTCGGAATGACGGGGCCGCGATGACGACGACCGCTATCGCCCGGCCCAGCCGCGACTCGCTGCTCGGCCCCAGCATGGCCTTTCCGGCCTCGCTGGTGGTGCTGCTCATCATCATGGTGCCGATCCTGCTGCTGTTCCGCTACAGCTTCAACAGGTTCGACCCGCAGGAGATGATGCAGGAGGCGTTCACGTTCGAGAACTACGTGCGCTTCTTTTCCGATCCGTACTACCACGACGTGTTCTTCAACACGGTGTGGGTGGCCGGCTTGTGCACGGTGCTGGCCCTGGTGCTGGGCTTTCCCGTGGCGTACTTCCTGGCCAAGACGCAAAGCCGCTTCAAGAGCCTGTTCATCATCCTGCTGGTGTTTCCGCTGATGGTGGGCAACGTGGTGCGCGCGGCCGGCTGGATGGTGATCCTGGGCAACGCGGGCGCGCTGAACGCGCTGCTGATGGGTATCGGCCTGACCAGCGAGCCGATGAAGTTCATGTACACGCCTACGGCCGTGGTCATCGGCACCACGGCGGTGGTCATGCCGTACCTGATCCTGACGCTGCAGAGCGTGCTGGAAGGCATCGACTTCTCGGTGGAAGAGGCGGCGCAGAACCTG
Organism: Bordetella ansorpii; assembly: GCF_900078315.1. GTDB lineage: Bacteria > Pseudomonadota > Gammaproteobacteria > Burkholderiales > Burkholderiaceae_B > Bordetella > Bordetella ansorpii. The sequence continues at coordinate 297,274 of NZ_FKBS01000029.1, read as the reverse complement.
GGCGCGGGCTTCTTCACTACCTTCCGCCGTGTGATCCTGCCCATCGCCGCGCCCGGCGTGGCGGCCGGCACCATGCTGGTGTTCATCCTGTGCATGAACGCCTACGCCACGCCCGTGCTGTTGGGCGGCACCGGCCTGACCATGATGGCCCCGGCGCTGTACGACCAGATCACGCGCGCCTCGAACTGGCCGTTCGGCTCGGCGCTGGCGCTGGTGCTGGTGTGCGCCACGCTGCTGATCGCCACTTTTTCCAACTGGCTGATTCATCGCCGCTACGTCAAGACGATGGGGGGGTGATGTTGTGTCTGATTCCTTTGGAGAGGCCTTTGTGGAGCGCTCCTGGTCAGGGGAGGGGGATCTTCGTGGGACGTCCTCGGCGAGGCTGGGGCGCGCGTCCCGGCCAAGTCGTCGGGCTCGGGCGCGCCATCAGGCGCCCTCGGTCCCGCTGCGCGGGACTGCCCCTCCTCCAATTGGCCGGGCCGCGCGCCCCAGCCTCACCGAGGACTCACGCCAGCAACATGCCGCTGCCCCGCGGCACAGCCGCCGATGGACGGCTTTGCAGCAACTCTGTTTGCGGCCTGCACCGGCCGCTATCGCTTGCCATTACCGGATGCAGGCCGGGAAACCTTCGGAACTGGAGACGTTGCGAGCCCGTGTCTGCCGGAGGGCGCGCGTCGGCCAATTGGAGGAGGGGAAGCCGCGTAGCGGCCGAGGGCGCCTGCTGGCGCGCCCGAGCCCGACGACTTGGCCGACGCGCGCCCTCCGGCAGGCACGGGCGTCTCAAGAACCCAACTCTGCCAAAAGAAAACCTCAACCGGCAATTCTCCCCACATTCACGATACTAACGACACGCACGGAGCAATCCCGATGACCGCTGTACTGTTCAAGAACGCCGCCTTGCTCGACCCCACGCAGCCCGAATTGCAAGAGGGCTTCCATGTGCTGGTGGAGGACGGGAAGATCAAGGAAGTGTCCGACAAGCCGATCACGGCATCGTCGGCCCAGGTCATCGACGTGGCCGGCAAGACGCTGATGCCCGGCCTGATCGACCTGCACGCCCACGTGATGGCCACGCAGCTGAACCTCAGCTCGCAGGGCGTGCTGCCCGACGCGCTGGTGATGATGCGCGCCGTGCCCATCATGTCGGCCATGCTGCGCCGCGGCTTCACCACCGTGCGCGATGCCGGCGGCGCGGGCTGGGGCCTGAAGTGCGCCGTGGAAGAGGGCGTCGTGGCGGGCCCGCGCCTGTTCATCTCGGGCCGTGCGATCAGCCAGACGGGCGGCCACGGCGATCCGCGTCCGCGCTCCGACCACCTGCGCCCCATGAGCTTCTGCGGCTGCTGCTTCCGCGCGGGCGACATCGGCCGCGTGGCCGACGGCATCGAGGACGTGCGCAAGGCCGTGCGCCAGGAATTGCAGATGGGCGCCGACCAGATCAAGATGATGGCCTCGGGCGGCGTGGCGTCGCCCACCGATCCCATCGCCTCGTTCGGCTACTCCGAGGACGAGATCCGCGTCATCGTGGAAGAGGCCGCCGGCCGCCAGACCTACGTGATGGCGCACTCGTACACCGCCGAAGCCATCGAGCGCGCCGTGCGCCTGGGCGTGCGCACCATCGAGCACGGCAACCTGGTCGACGAGCGCGTGGCGAAGATCATGGCCGAGAAGGGCGCCTACGTGGTGCCCACGCTGGTCACGTACGAAGCCCTGGCCAACGAAGGCGCCGACTACGGCCTGCCGCCCGACAGCGTCGCCAAGATCGCCACGGTGCGCACCGCCGGCCTGCAGTCGCTGGACATCTACAAGAAGGCGGGCGTGAAGATCGGCTTCGGTTCCGACCTGCTGGGCCCATCGCAGCGCCTGCAGAGCGATGAATTCCGCATCCGCGCCGAAGTGCTGTCGAACTGGGAAGTGATCCAGAGCGCCACCACCACGGCCGCCGAAGTGCTGCGCATGGAAGACCGCCTGGGCCGCCTGGTGCCGGGCGCGACCGCCGACGTGCTGGTGGTCGACGGCAATCCGTACCGCGACGTGTCGTGCCTGCTGGGCCAGGGCGATCACATTCCCCTGGTGATGAAAGACGGCGCGATCCATCACAACGAACTCAAGGCCTGAATCCGTCATGGTCAGTACAACTCTGGGTGTCAAGGTGGACGACGCCCTGCGTGACCGCCTGAAAGCGGCCGCGCAGAAGCTCAATTGCACGCCGCACTGGCTGCACAAGCAGGCGTTGCTGTCTTACCTCGACAAGATCGAGCGTGGGCAGTTGCCTGCCGAGATGGCGCACCTGGCGGCCGACGAGGCCGAGGGCGAGGACACCGATCACGCGGCTTCGGCCGCCACCCCGCCTTTCTTCGAGTTCGGCCAGGACGTGCAGCCGCAATCCGTGCTGCGCGCGGCCATCACGGCCGCCTACCGGCGTCCCGAACCCGAATGCGTGCCGCTGCTGCTGGGCCAGGCGCGCATGCCCAATCTGGAAAAGATCCACGCCATGGCCGCCGGCCTGGTGCAGGCCCTGCGCGGCAAGCGCACGGGCGGCGGCGTGGAAGGCCTGATCCAGGAATTCTCGCTGTCCAGCCAGGAAGGCGTGGCGCTGATGTGCCTGGCCGAAGCCCTGCTGCGCATTCCCGACCGCGCCACGCGCGACGCGCTGATCCGCGACAAGGTGGCCCGCGGCGACTGGAAGTCGCACATCGGCGGGCGGCAGTCGCTGTTCGTCAATGCGGCCACCTGGGGGCTGATGCTGACGGGCAAGCTGGTCGCCGTGAACAGCGAGCAGAACCTGTCGCGCGCGCTGACGCGCCTGATCGGCAAGGGCGGCGAGCCGCTGATCCGCAAGGGCGTGAACCTGGCGATGCGGATGATGGGCGAGCAGTTCGTGTCGGGTCAGACCATCTCCGAGGCGCTGGCCAACAACCGCAAGATGGAAGCCCGCGGCTTCCGCTATTCGTACGACATGCTGGGCGAGGCCGCCACCACGGCCGACGACGCCGAACGCTACTACGCCTCGTACGAGCAGGCCATCCATTCCATCGGCAAGGCCGGCGCGGGCCGCGGCATCTACGAAGGCCCGGGCATCTCGATCAAGCTGTCGGCGCTGCATCCGCGCTATGCGCGCGCGCAGCGCGACCGCGTCATGACCGAGCTGCTGCCGCGCGTGCGCGAGCTGGCGATCCTGGCGCGCGGCTACGACGTGGGCCTGAACATCGATGCCGAAGAGGCCGACCGCCTGGAAATCTCGCTGGACCTGCTGGAGGCGCTCTGCCACACGCCCGAGCTGGAAGGCTGGAACGGCATCGGCTTCGTCATCCAGGCCTACCAGAAGCGCGCGCCGTTCGTCATCGATTTCGTGATCGACCTGGCGCGCCGCAGCCGCCACCGCATCATGGTGCGGCTGGTGAAGGGCGCCTACTGGGACACCGAGATCAAGCGCGCCCAGGTCGATGGCCTGGAAGGCTATCCCGTCTACACCCGCAAGATCTACACCGACGTGGCGTACCTGGCCTGCGCGCGCAAGCTGCTGGGCGCGCCCGAGGCGGTCTATCCGCAGTTCGCCACGCACAACGCCTACACGCTGGCGGCCATCTATCAGTTGGCGGGCCAGAACTACTATCCCGGCCAGTACGAGTTCCAGTGCCTGCACGGCATGGGCGAGCCGCTGTACGAAGAGGTGGTGGGCGCGGTGGCGCAGGGCAAGCTGAACCGCCCGTGCCGCATCTACGCGCCGGTGGGCACGCATGAAACGCTGCTGGCGTACCTGGTGCGCCGCCTGCTGGAAAACGGCGCCAACACCTCGTTCGTGAATCTGATCGGCGACGAGAGCATTCCGGTCGATCAACTGGTGGCCGATCCGGTCGAGGCCGCCGCGCGCGTGGTGCCGTTGGGCGCCCCGCACGAGAAGATCCCGCTGCCGCGCGAACTGTACGGACAGGCCTCCAAGGGCGAACGCATCAACTCGGCCGGTCTGGACCTGAGCAACGAGCACCGTCTCAGTTCGCTGTCGGCCGCGCTGCTGGCCAGTGCCGCCACCGCCTGGCGCGCCGGCCCGATGCTGGGCGACGCTGCCGCGTGGAACGACGAGCGCGCCGCCGACGTGCGCAACCCGGCGGATCACCGCGACGTGGTGGGCCGCGTCATCGAGGCCGATTCCGCCGAGGTGAAGGCCGCCTTGCGCGAGGCCGCCAACGCCGCGCCGATCTGGCAGTCCACGCCCGTCGAGGCGCGCGCGCAGTGCCTGCGACGCGCCGCGCAGTTGCTGGAAGAACGCATGCAGGGCCTTTTGGGCCTGATCGTGCGCGAGGCCGGCAAGTCGCTGCCCAATGCCATCGCCGAGGTACGCGAAGCCGTCGATTTCCTGCGCTACTACGCGGAGCAGATCGAACGCGAGTTCGGCAACGATACGCACCGTCCGCTGGGCACCGTGCTGTGCATCAGCCCGTGGAACTTCCCGCTGGCCATCTTCACCGGCCAGGTGGCTGCCGCGCTGGCGGCGGGTAATACCGTCATCGCCAAGCCTGCGGAGCAGACGCCGCTGATCGCCGCGCAGGCGGTCGAGATCCTGCGACAGGCCGGTGTGCCCGCGGGCGCGGTGCAATTGTTGCCGGGCCGGGGCGAGACCGTCGGCGCCGAACTGGTGGCCAGCCCGGGCGTGCATGGCGTGATGTTCACCGGCTCGACCGAGGTGGCGCGCCTGATCGCGCGCGCCTTGTCCGAACGCCTGGACGACGCCGGCCGCACCATTCCGCTGATCGCCGAGACTGGCGGCCAGAACGCCATGATCGTGGACTCCTCGGCCCTGGCCGAGCAGGTCGTGGCCGACGTGCTGAACTCGGCCTACGATTCGGCGGGCCAGCGCTGCTCCGCGCTGCGCGTGCTGTGCGTGCAGGAAGACAGCGCCGATCACGTGCTGACCATGCTGCGCGGCGCCATGCGCGAACTGCGCGTGGGCAACCCCGACCAGCTGTCCACCGACGTGGGCCCGGTGATCGACGCGGAGGCCCGCACCGGCATCCAGCGCCACATCGAAGCCATGCGCACCGCGGGCCGCCGCGTGGACCAGATCGAGATGGATCCGCGCGCACGTTACGGCACCTTCGTGCCGCCCACGCTGATCGAACTGAACGACCTGAGCGAGCTGACGCGCGAAGTGTTCGGCCCGGTGCTGCACGTGCTGCGCTATTCGCGCGATGACCTGGACGGCGTGCTGGACCAGATCAACGGCACCGGCTATGGCCTGACGTTCGGCGTGCACACGCGCATCGACGAGACCATCGCCAAGGTCACCGGCAAGGTCCACGCGGGCAATATGTACGTGAACCGGAACATCGTGGGCGCGGTGGTGGGCGTGCAGCCGTTCGGCGGCGAAGGCCTGTCGGGCACCGGTCCCAAGGCCGGCGGTCCGCTGTACCTGTACCGTCTGCTGGCCGTGCGTCCCACGGGCCTGCCGGCCTGGGCGGAAGCCTCGCACGACCAGCCGCTGGCCATCGCGCTGCCGGGGCCCACCGGCGAGCAGAATACCTACCGCCTGCTGCCGCGCGGCCGCGTGCTGGGCGTGGCCGCGACCGAAGCCGGCGCGCAGGCCCAGTGGGCCGCCGCGCAGCTTACCGGCAACGCCTTGCTGCTGCTGGATACGCCGCAAGCGCGCCAATGGCGCGACAAGCAGGATGCCGCGGCGCGCGAGCGTATCGAACTGGTGCAGGATGGCGGCATCGACAGCGCCGAGTACGACGCGGTGCTGTTCGAAGGCGACAGCGACGCACTGCGTGAACTGAACCGCCGCGTGGCGGCGCGCCCCGGCCCGATCCTGTCGGTGCAGGGGCTGACGCCGGATGCGCTGGCGGCGGGAGCCGCATACGTGCCCGACCGGCTGCTGACGGAGTGTTCGTTGAGTGTCAATACCGCCGCCGCTGGCGGCAACGCCAGCCTGATGACCATCGGCTGATCGAGGAGAGATCGATGTCCACTGATAATCCCCATGCCAATGCCGAGGTCGGCGAAGAGTCGCGCGACCTGAACGCCGCCAAGGGCTGGCATCCGCCGCACGCGGCCAGCGCGCGCGACCGCGGCGACGGCCCGTACAAGCGCCTCGTGCTGCGCGGCGCCACCATCATCGACGGCACCGGCGCGCCGCCGTGGGGGCCGGTGGACATCGTGGTCGAGCGCGACCGCATCGTCGCCATCGTCAACGTGGGCACGCCGCACAAGGCCATCAACCCCGCGCGCCGTCCGGCCGTGGGCGAGCACGAGATCGATTGCCACGGCAAGTACGTCACCCCGGGTTTCATCGATTCGCACGCGCACATCGGCACGCCGTACCACGCGATGAGCGGCGAGGTGCCGCCCGCCGACTACATCTACAAGCTGTGGCTGGCGCACGGCGTGACCACCATCCGCGAGATGGGGTCGATGAACGGCCTGGGCTGGAACCTGGAGCAGAAGCAACTGGCCGCCAGCAACCAGATCGCCGCGCCCCATATCGTGGCGCACGTGGTGTTTCCGGCGGTCAACGACCGCGTCAAGACCATCCACACGCCCGAGCAGGGCCGCGAGTGGGTGCGCAAGCTGCATGCGCGCGGCGCCGACGGCATCAAGTTCTTCGGCGCGCCGCCGGCCATCATGCAGGCCGCGCTGGACGAGGCCCGCAAGCTGGGCCTGCGCTCGGGCTGCCACCATGCGCAGATGGCGGTGACGCGCGTGAACGCGCTGAAGTCGGCCGAATGGGGCCTGACCAGCTCCGAGCATTACTACGGCCTGCCCGAGGCGCTGTTCGAGACGCGCGTGGTGCAGGACTTTCCCACCGACTACAACTACAGCGACGAGTACTACCGCTTTTCGCTGGCCGGCCAGACCTTCATGCAGGCCGCGCAGCCGGGCAGCGCCAAGTGGCGCGAGGTGATGGATCGCTTCCTGGAGGCGGGCCATACCTTCGTGCCCACCTTCAACATCTACGACGCCAACCGCGACCTGATGCGCGCGCGCCGCGCCGACTGGCACGACGATTACACCTGGAAGGCCGTCTGGAAGTACTTCCAGCCGCAGCGCGGCGGCCACGGCGCCTACTGGTACCGCTGGAGCACCACCAACGAGATCGAGTGGAAGCAGAACTACCGCCTGTGGATGCAGTTCATCAACGAGTACAAGAACCTTGGCGGCCGCGTCTGCGCGGGCAGCGACTCGGGTTTCATCTTCCAGATCTACGGCTTCGGCTTCGTGCGCGAACTGGAACTGCTGCAGGAAGCCGGTTTCCATCCGCTGGAAGTGCTGCGCGCGGCGACCTCGCTGGGCGCCGAGCTGCTGGGCATCGACAACGACACCGGCTCGGTGGACGTGGGCAAGCGCGCCGACCTGCTGATCCTGGACCAGAACCCGCTGCAGGACTTCAAGCTGCTGTTCGGCACGGGCGCCATGCGCCTGAACGACGACACCGGCGAAGTCGAATGGAAGCGCGCGCTGCGCTACACCATCAAGAGCGGCGTGGTGTACGACACCGAGCAACTGCTGGCCGACGTGCGCGAACTGGTGCGCGGCAGCTGGGATGGAGATCCGGATGGTCCTCCCCACACCCGTTGATCTGGTCATCCTGTCGGGCTTCCTGGGCAGCGGCAAGACCAGCCTGCTGGTCGATTTCCTGCAAGGGGAAGACGCCGCCGACACGGGCGTGATCGTCAACGAGGCCGGCGAGATCGGCATCGACGGCGCCATCGTCGCGGACAGCAAGGACGACGTGCTGATGACGCTGCTGGCCAACGGCTGCGTGTGCTGCTCGTTGCGCAGCAGTCTGGTGCACACGGTCAACGCGTTGCTGGACGCGCCGCGTCCGCAAGGGCATGGGCCGATCAGGCGCATCATCCTGGAGACCAGCGGCCTGTCCAAGCCGGGCCCCATCATCGCGTCGCTGGCCGATCCCGAGCTGGCCTCGCGCGGCCTGCGCCTGACGGTGGTCACCACCTACGATTGTTCGGCCGGCGCGCTGGGCGACCCGCAGTTCGAAGAGGCGGCTGCGCAATTCGCGGCCGCGCAGCGCATCGTGCTGACCAAGACCGACCTGGTGCCCGAGGGCGAGCTCGACGCGCATCGCGCGCGGGCGCAGGCCCTGAATCCGCTGGCGCGCATCGTGGCCGAGACCGACCGCGCCACCGCGGTGCGCGAGGCCTTTGCCGCGCTGCCGGGCGCGCAGGCCGTCGATCTGGCCCTGCAGGCGCTGCGCGAGGCGGGCACGGCGGGATCGCTGCGCCATCCGCGCATCCGCGTCTGGACAGGCAGCGCCACCGGCGACATCAGTTGGACCGACTTCTCGATGTGGCTGGACGACCTGGCCGGCTTCTGCGGCGACCGCCTGCTGCGCGTGAAGGCGCTGCTGCGCGTCACCGATTGCGCGGAACCGATTCTGATCCAGGGGGTCGGCACCACCTTCGGCATGCCGCGCCGCATGGCCTCGGCGCCCGCCGACCGGGATGTGCTGGTGGTGATCACGCGCGACCTGGAGCTGGCCGACCTGCAGGCCATGGCGCCCGACGCGCCGGTGCAATTGCGCGCGCTGCAGTAGGGCGCGGCACGTATCACCAGTAGGGGTTATCGGTAGTACCCGCGGGGTTTCACCGCAGGCAGAATACGGTTGCACAGGTCGTCGAAACCCTAAGCAGCAGTACGCAGTTCAATCACTTCTTCAGTACCCACGCACGTAAAGAGGACAATCATGAATTCACGGGGAATGCACCGCCGCAGCTTTTTGAAAACCGCATCCGGCCTGGTGCTGGCGCCCGCGCTGCCGATGATCCCGGGCCTGGCTCACGCCGCCGGCGGCAACGTGGTCGTGGGTACCTGGGGCGGCGACTACCAGAACCTGCTGCAGCAGCACATCGGGCCCATCGTCGAGAAGGCGGGCATCGACGTCACGTTCGACACGGGCAATGCCGTGGCCCGCGTGACCAAGCTGCGCGCCGAGCGCAATGCCCGCCGTGGCAGCATGGACGTGGCGCTGCTGGGCGAGGTCGACATGTACGACGCCTTCTCGTCGGGCGCCATCGCCTCGGTCAAGGACAACGCCAAGTACGTACCCAACCTGGGCAACGTGATCGAGCAGTTCCGCACGCCGTACTCCATCCCGCACATCTTCAGCGCGATGGTCCTGGTGTACAACACCGAGAAGTTCCCCACGGCGCCGGACTCGACCGACATCATGCTCGACCCGAAGCTCAAGGGCCGCGTCGGTTTCTCGGACATCCTGTACCAGTATAACGGCCTGTTCGTGGGCGCCGGCGGCGCGGGCGACAAGTTCGACAGCTACGAGCCGGGCAAGAAGTTCCTGGCCGAACTGAAGAAGAATTCGCCGCGCGTCTACCCGTCCAACGAAGCCGTGGCCGCCGCCTTCAAGTCGGGCGAGATCTGGGTCGCCGCCATGTGGAAGGCCCGCGCGCTGCAGTGGCGCGACGCCGGCCTGCCGCTGGATTTCGTGATCCCCAAGGAAGGCAGCATCCCGGTAGTGTTCGAAGGCACGGTGGCCAAGAACTCGCGCAACGTCGAGCCGGCCTGGGGCTACCTGAACGCCATGCTGGACCCGGCTGGCCAGGTCAACTTCGCGCGCGCCATGGGTTATGCCCCGACGGTGCGCAACGCCGACCTGCCCGAAGACTTGCGCAAGCGCGTGAGCTTCACGGAGGACGAACTCAAGCGCATTCGCCAGTACGATCTGCCGAAGCTGACCGAGGCGAAGGCTTCTTTCCTCGAATATTGGACGAAGTCGTTCAAGGCTGATCTGTAAAGCGGTCTCTGCTTTGCGATGAAGGCGGTGGGATGAATCGTCCCGCCGCCTTTTTATTGCGTTCGTGGTTCTTGGTTCCATTGGCGCCCCGGTCCTCTCTGTTGGGCTCGGCCCGGCCAAGTCACTCGGCTCGGGCGCGCCACCAGGCGCCCTCGGCCCCGCTGCGCGGGGCTTCCCTCGCTCCAATTGGCCGGGCCGAGCCCAACAGAGAGGACCGGGGCTCGCGATGGATTCATGCATCGGATGCTTTGATGCCGATGCTGTTTCAGTCTCGTCGCGTATCACTGCATGTGGCAGCCCTCGCAGCAGAAATCATGTTGTCCGATCCCCCGGCATCAATGTGAGCCGCTGCATTCCGCTAGCTGTCCATCGGAATGAAACCGTTGCACTCAGCACTCGATGCCTGCCGCTGATGTGAGTCCCTGCGCCGTTTCCGAGAGGCCGTGACGGCCAATTGGAGGAGGGGAAGCCGCGTAGCGGCCGAGGGCGCCTGGTGGCGCGCCCGAGCCCGACGACTTGGCCGGCGCGGCCTCTCGGAAACGGTGCAGGGACGCCTACAACGAGAGAGTCCTCATCCTGATAAAAACCAGAGTCCCCCAAACGAGCACCATTTCAGGGCACACATCGATCCCCCTTGTCTGCACGGGTTATCGCCAATATCGACCCGGTTTTACCCAGGCGCAAAATTCCGGTGCAACTGGCCGCCGTGGTCAGCCTGGCGGCCGCACCACAAGTGGCGGGACGACCTGTACCCTCCCTCAGACCCCTGGAGGCTCTTCGATGTTTGCTTTTCCTCGACAAATCCTGGCTGCCGGCATCGCCGCGGCCTGCCTGGCTGGCGGTGCGGCGCACGCGGCCGATATCAAGTTCGGCTTTGCCGGTCCTTTGACCGGCCCGCAGGCGCATTACGGCGAAGACATGCAGAACGGCCTGACGCTGGCCATCGAAGAGGCCAACAAGCAGGGCATCAATGTGGGCGGCTCGGCCGCGCGCTTCGTGTTGGTGTCGCGCGATGACCAGGCCGATCCGCGCGTGGGCGTGCAGGTGGCGCAGCAATTGGTGGACGAGGACGTCAACGGCATCCTGGGCCATTTCAATTCGGGCACCACGATTCCGGCCTCGCGTGTCTACCACGATGCCGGCCTGCCGCAGATCGCCATGGCGACCTCGCCCGAGTACACCAAGCAGGGCTACGACAATACGTTCCGCATGATGACCAGCGACACCCAGCAGGGCGCCGCGGTCGGCAAGTTCATGGTCGAGAACCTGAAGGCGAAGAAGATCGCCCTGATCGACGACCGCACGGCCTATGGCCAGGGCCTGGCGGACGAAGTGGAGAAGGCCGTGAAGGCCGCCGGCGGCACGATCGCGCGCCGTGAGTACACCACCGACAAGGCCACGGATTTCAATGCGATCCTGACCAACATCAAGGCCGCGGCGCCGGACGCCATTTTCTACGGCGGCCTGGATGCGCAGTCGGGTCCGATGAAGCGCCAGTTGGCGGCGCTGGGCATCAAGGCGCCGCTGGTGTCGGGCGAGATGACGCGCAGCGATACTTTCCTGAAGCTGGCGGGCGATGCGTCCGACGGCACCTATGCGTCGCTGGCCGGCGTGCCGCTGGAGCAGATGAGCGCGGGCAAGGCGTTCGCGCAACGCTATGAGGCGCGCTTCAAGAAGGCGCCGGGCGTGTATGCGCCGTATGCCTATGACGGCGCGTGGACCATGATCGACGCCATCCAGAAGGCGGGGTCGGCCGATCCGGCCAAGTACCTGCCAGTGCTGGCCAAGATCGAGCGCAAGGGCGCCACCAGCGAACATATCGCCTACGACAAGAACGGCGACCTGAAGGAAATCTCGGTCACCATCTACCAGGTGCGCGACGGCAAGTGGCAGATGGTCCAGACCATGGTCAGCCAGGCCAACCAATAACGGCTCGCAGCCTTCGCGCATCGCCGGCGCACGGGTGCGCCGGCGGTTTACACTGCCGCCAGATCGGCGCGGTACGGCTGGCGGGCCGGTGTGTCGGGCACGCCCCGCGCGGCGCGGCCATCTGCCCGCGCGGCTCGGCCAGCGCAGGGCGATCGTCCTCCCGCCGTGGCCCGCACAGTGTGGCCGGCATGCCCTGGCCGGTGCTGCCGGCGCCGTTCTTTCCAAAGGCCCCATGGACATCTTCACGCAGCAACTCATCAACGGCCTGACCCTGGGCAGCGTGTACGCGCTGGTCGCCCTGGGCTACACGATGGTCTACGGCATCATCGGGCTGATCAATTTCGCGCACGGCGACGTGGTCATGCTGGGGGCCATGACGGCCACCATGATCGCCGCCTCCATGATCGGCGCGGATCCTTCCGTATCGGCCTTTGCCGTGATCGGCCTGGGACTGGCGGCCGCCATTGCGCTGTGCATGGCGGTGGGCTGGACCGCCGAGCGCGTGGCCTACCGGCCCCTGCGGCGCGCGCCGCGGCTGGCGGCGCTGATCACCGCCATCGGGGTGTCCATCATCCTGCAGAACGTGGCCATGATGGTCTGGGGCCGCAATTACCTGAGCTTTCCGCAGGTGCTGTCGCCGCGCGTGTTCGAGCTGGGGGGCGCGCGCATCAGCACGCTGCAGATCGCCATCATGCTGATCGCCGGCGCCATCATGGCGGGGCTGCTGGCCGTGGTGCACCGCACCCGGCTGGGCACGGCCATGCGCGCCACCGCGCAGAACCGCGAGGTGGCGGGGCTGATGGGCGTGAACATCAACACGGTGATCTCGGCGGCGTTCCTGATCGGATCGGCGCTGGCCGCCGTGGCGGGCGTCATGGTCACCACCTACTACGGCGTGTCGCAATACACCATGGGCTTCATGCTGGGCCTGAAGGCGTTCACGGCGGCGGTGCTGGGCGGCATCGGCAACCTGGGCGGGGCGATGGTCGGCGGGCTGCTGCTGGGCGTGATCGAGGCCATGGGATCGGGCTACATCGGGGACCTGACCGGCGGCTTCCTGGGCAGCCATTACCAGGACGTGTTCGCCTTCGTGGTGCTGGTGATGGTGCTGATCTTCCGCCCGTCCGGGCTGCTGGGCGAGCGCGTGGGGGATCGCGCATGACCGCCGGCCAGACACGCTGGGCGCCGCGCCAGATCGCCGCCATCGTCCTGATCGGCGCGGTGCTGGCCGTGCTGCCGTTCGTGCTGGGCCTGGCGGGGCAGGGCTGGGTGCGCATCCTGAACTTCGCGCTGCTGTACGTAATGCTGGCCGTGGGCCTGAACATCGTGGTGGGCTTCGCCGGCCTGCTCGACCTGGGCTACATCGCGTTCTACGCGGTGGGCGCCTACACCTGGGCGCTGTTGGCGTCGCCGCACTTCGGCCTGCACCTGCCGTTCTGGGCCATCCTGCCCATCGGCCTGGCGGTGGCCGCGCTGTTCGGCGTGATGCTGGGCGCGCCCACATTGAAATTGCGCGGCGACTACCTGGCCATCGTCACGCTGGGGTTCGGCGAGATCATCCGCATCTTCCTGAACAACCTGAACGCGCCGGTCAACATCACGAACGGCCCGCAGGGCATCAACCGCATCGATCCCTTCATGATCGGCGAGTTCACGTTCAGCCGCGCGCAGACCATCCTGGGCATCCGCTTCACGGGCCCCGAGAAGTACTACTACCTGCTGCTGGCCATGGTGCTGCTGATCCTGCTGGTGTGCGTGCGCCTGCAGAATTCGCGCATCGGCCGTGCCTGGGAGGCGATCCGCGAAGACGAGATCGCCGCCAAGGCCATGGGCATCAACACCCGCAACGTGAAGCTGCTGGCCTTCGCGATGGGCGCGTCGTTCGGCGGCGTGGCGGGCTCGATGTTCGCGGCCATGCAGGGATTTGTCAGTCCCGAAAGCTTCAGCCTGACCGAATCCATCTCCATCCTGTGCATGGTGGTGCTGGGCGGCATGGGCAACATCCCCGGGGTGATCCTGGGCGCCTTGATCCTGGCCGCCTTGCCCGAGTTCCTGCGCGCCGTGGTCGAACCTGCGCAGCGCATGCTGTTCGGCGACGTGGTGCTGGATCCCGAAGGCATCCGCATGCTGCTGTTCGGCCTGGCGATGGTGTTGGTGATGCTGTTCCGGCCCGCCGGGCTGTGGCCATCGGCCGTGCGCCGGCGCGAGCTGGCCAGCCGGGATGGAGGTGCCGCATGAACGGGATGACTGTTTTCGTGGCGCTGGCGCGGGAGGTGCGCGTATGACCGCCTTGCTTCGCGCCCAGAACCTGAGCAAGCGTTTCGGCGGCCTGCAGGCGCTGTCCGAGGTCAGCTTCGATATCCAGGCGGGGGAAATCTACGGCCTGATCGGCCCCAACGGTGCGGGCAAGACCACGCTGTTCAACGTGTTGACCGGCCTGTACGTGCCCGAGTCCGGGCGCTGCGTGTTCGACGGCGAGATCCTGCTGGGCCGCAAGCCGCACGAGGTGGCGCATGCCGGGCTGGCGCGCACCTTCCAGAACATCCGCCTGTTCGCCAATCTCAGCGCGATCGAGAACGTGATGATCGGCCGCCACGTGCGCACGCAGGCGGGCGTGCTGGGCGCCGTGTTCCGCACCCGCGCGCAGCGCGAGGAAGAGGCGGCCATCGAGGCGCATGCGCACAGGCTGCTGGATTACGTGGGTATCGGCGCGCGGGCCAATGACGTGGCGCGTTCGCTGTCCTATGGCGACCAGCGCCGCCTGGAGATCGCGCGCGCGCTGGCCACCGATCCCAAGCTGCTGGCGCTGGACGAGCCGGCCGCCGGCATGAATGCCTCCGAGACGCGTGTGCTGCGCGGGCTGATCGAGAAGATCCGCGACGATGGCGTCACGGTGCTGCTGATCGAACACGATATGAAACTCGTGATGGGCCTGTGCGACCGCGTGCTGGTGCTGGAATACGGCAAGGTGCTGGCGATGGGCCGGCCCGCCGACGTTCAGAAGGACCCACGAGTGATCGAGGCATACCTGGGAGCGGGTGCAACTGCGGGCGCCGCCGCGGGGGCGACGGTCGGCGCGGCGGCCGCCGCTGACGTGGCGTCGCAAGAGGAGGGCGCCCGATGACCCGGATATCCAAAACGGTGAACACAGCCGCTCATGCCGGCACGGAGCTGGCCGCTCAGGAGGCTTCCAGCGCCGCCAACGCCATGCTGGCCCTGGACGACGTCCAGGTGGCCTACGGCGGCATCCGCGCCGTGCGCGGCGCATCGCTGCACGTGAACCCTGGCGAACGTGTCTGCCTGATCGGCGCCAACGGCGCGGGCAAGAGCACCACGCTGCGCGCCATCTGCGGCCTGGTGCCGCTGGCCGGCGGCGCGGTGCGCTACGACGGCCA
Source organism: Bordetella ansorpii (assembly GCF_900078315.1). Classification (GTDB taxonomy): domain Bacteria; phylum Pseudomonadota; class Gammaproteobacteria; order Burkholderiales; family Burkholderiaceae_B; genus Bordetella; species Bordetella ansorpii. The sequence goes on along the minus strand of NZ_FKBS01000029.1, from coordinate 282,190 downwards.
GTCCATCGGTGGCCGCCCGCCGTTCGAACTGGTGCGCCAGGGGCTGGTGATGGTGCCCGAGGGCCGTGGCATCTTCGGCCAGCTCACCATCGAGGAAAACCTGTCGATGGGCGCCTACGTGCGCCGCGACGCCGAGCAGATCAAGCGCGACGTCGAGCGGGTGTTCGAGCTGTTCCCGCGCCTGGCCGAACGCCGCCGCCAGCCGGCCGGCACGTTGTCGGGCGGCGAGCAGCAGATGGTGGCCATGGGCCGCGCAATGCTGGCGCGGCCGCGCCTTTTGCTGCTCGACGAGCCCTCGATGGGCCTGGCGCCGCTGATGGTGGAGAAGGTCTTCGAGGCGGTGCGCATGATCGCCGCCGAGGGCGTCACCATCCTGCTGATCGAGCAGAACGCGCGGCTGGCGCTGGAGCACAGCGACCGGGGCTACGTGATGGAGTCGGGCGAGCTGACGCTGTCCGGTCCCGCCGCGCAATTGCTGGACGATCCGAAGGTGCGGGCCGCCTACCTGGGCGAATAGCGCCACGCGCGTGGTATCTTGTGCCTCATGGCCTACGTACGCACCGCCCGAATTATTCGCACCCAACCATCGCTGGTGGGTTAGCGCGCGTTCGTATCGCCGACACAGACCCGCCCAACGAGGCGGGTTTTTCATCTCCGAGGGCGTTTTTCCCATTTCTCCGGAGATCACCATGACATCCTCAACCTCGCTGCCCACACCCATGCTGCACCTGCTGTGCGGCAAGATCGGCTCGGGCAAGTCTACGCTGGCCGCGCAACTGGCCGGACAACCGCACACGCTGCTGATCAGCGAGGATGCCTGGCTGGCAGCGCTCTATCCCGGCGAGATCAGCGCCTTGCCGGACTATGTGCGTTGCGCGGGCCGGTTGCGGCAGGCGATGGCGGACCACGTGCGGGCGCTGCTGGCGGCAGGCCTGTCGGTGGTGCTCGATTTCCCCGCCAATACGCTGGCCCAGCGCGCGTGGGCGCGCGGCCTCATCGATCGCGCCGGCGTGCCGCATCGGCTGCATTTCCTGGACGTGCCCGACGCCGTGTGCAAAGACCGGCTGCGTGCCCGCAATGCATTGGCCGAGCATCCGTTCCACACCTCCGATGAGCAGTTCGACCTGATCTCCAGCTACTTTGTCGCGCCCCGGGACAGCGAAGGATTCGACGTCGTGCGTCATGCATGACTATCGAGGGGGCGTTTGGTTCGGGCCTGGGAACCGTGCCGTCCCGATGCAGTCGATTCCGTTCGAGCGGCGCCGATTTCCCGCGCGTCGCCGTTACTGGAAATCATCGATCATGAGCGGATTCGGTATTGGACTGGCGCTGTTCGCGCTGGCCAGTTTCTATGCGGCCTGGTCCTCGCGCCGTGAAGGCTGCGAGAAGCGCGACAGCGTCGCGCTGGCCAGCGTGGGCGTGATGTCGACGGGAGGCTGCCTGGCGACGTGGCTGTAGTCGTCGGCCCTGTGCCGGCCTCGTAAGGAAAAAAGGCGGGTATCCGGAGCCGCCTTTTGCTTAGTGGTGCTCAGCCGCCGCGTGCTCGTTTGGCGGCATGCGCCTTTCGGCGCGCACCTGCCCGATGCGCAGGCCATCGCGCTGCGTGATCTCGAAGCGCCATTCGCCCCATTCGATCGATTCGCCGACCTCGGGCAGGCGGCCGCACACCCGCAGCAGCGCGCCAGCCAGCGTGGCGTCCTGCACCGAGCTTGGCAGGGCATCATCCTGCAGCAGCATGCGGGCTTCCTCGACCGGCATGTCGGCGTCCAGCAGCCAGACGCCCTCGGACAGCAGCGTGGCGGGCGGGGCTTCGTCGGGATGCTCGGGCAGGTCGCCGCCCACCGCCGTCAGTACGTCCAGCGGCGTGACCAGGCCTTCGCAGCTGCCGTGCTCGTCGACCACGATCAGCATGTGGTCGCGCGACTGGCGCAGTTCTTCCAGCACCTTCAGCACCGGCACGCTCTCGATGATGTAGTGCGGCTTGCGGGCCAGCTCGATCAGGTCGACGGCGCCGGGCACCTGCAGCCTGGGCATCACGTCCTTGAAGTGCAGCACGCCGATGACGTTCGAGGCGTCGCCTTCGCACAGCGGCAGGCGGGCGTGGCCCGAGGCGAATTTCTGCACCACGGTGTCGGTGTCGTCCTTCACGTCCAGCCAGACCATGTCGCCGCGCGGCACCATGATCGAGCGCACGTCGCGCGCGCCCAGCGACAGAGTGCGTTCGATCAGGCTGCTTTCCTCGGGCGCGAAGCCGTCGCCGTCGCCCACGCCGTCCACCAGCGCCGCCACGTCCTCGGCGGGATTCTGGGCATGTGCCTGCGAGCGGTCATGCTTGCTCGCGCGCAAGAGGCGCAGCACGGCCCGCGCGGTGCGCTGGCGGCCGGTCAGGCCCTGGCTGCGGCGGCTGCGGTTGCGGCGCGCCAACTGGTTGCAGGCCTCGATCACGATCGAGAAGCCGATGGCGGCATACAGGTAACCCTTGGGCACGTGGAAGCCCAGGCCTTCGGCCACCAGGCTGAAGCCGATCATCAGCAACAGGCCCAGGCACAGGATCACCACGGTGGGGTGGCGGCCGACGAAGGCCATCAGCGGGCGGCTGGCCAGCATCATCACGGCCATGGCGATCACCACGGCGATCATCATGATGCTCAGGTCCTGCACCATGCCCACGGCGGTGATGACCGAGTCCAGCGAGAACACGGCGTCCAGCACGATGATCTGCAGGATGACCTGCCAGAACACCGCGTGCTGCACCTTCTGGCTGGTGCTGTGGGTGCTGCCCTCCACACGTTCATGCAGTTCCATCGTGCCTTTGAACAGCAGGAACACGCCGCCGAAAATGAGGATCAGGTCACGGCCCGATATCTCGGCGCCGAACACGGTGAACAGCGGGGTGGTCAGGGTGACGACCCACGCAATGCTGGCCAGGAGACCCAGGCGCATGACCATGGCCAGCGACAGGCCGATGATACGCGCGCGGTTGCGCTGCTCGGGCGGCAGCTTGTCGGCCAGGATTGCGATGAACACCAGGTTGTCGATGCCCAGGACGATCTCGAGAACGATCAGCGTCGCCAGGCCGAGCCAGGCAGTGGGATCGGACATCCAGTCGAAAATCATTTGTGGATCCAATAGGGACGAATACGGGCGGCGCGGCGCGAATCGGTCGCGGCGGCGGGCCAGCCGGAAACGGGGAGGGCGATGTGCGCGGATGCGCGGATGGCTCGATGCATGCGGCGCCGCGAAGGCGGGTGACGCATGGCGATGAACAGGACGGAAGCGTCGGGGATGACGTTCGGTCTGACGGCGAAGACGGCTCGGCGGCGGTCTTCCGGGAAGACGCGCCACGGCTGGGGCAGTCGGGGCGCGGTACTACTGGGAGGTTCGCTTGTCATAGGCAAGGACGGTGCCGCGGCGTTGCCGGCTTGCGCCTGGCTGCGGGGCCATCCTTTTTCTTACGGAAAGCTGAATAATACAGGAGCGTCGGCGTTTTACCAGCGGCGCCAGCGGTTTGCGAAGGCGGCACGGCGCGATTGCCTGAGCGGGCCGTCGCGCTGGCCGCCTTTTCTGCCCGCCGTCAGGCCGGTTGCGCCTGTTCCACGCGCGGCTTGCGGTGGATCATCAGCGCGATCACCGCCGCCACCAGGCCCGTGGCGCCCGACAGCACGAAGGCCATCAGGTAGCTGCCGGTGCTTTCGCGCACGAAGCCGCCCATCCAGGCCGCGCTCGCCGCGCCCAGTTGATGCCCGGCCACGATCCAGCCGAACACCACCGGCGCGTCACGTTCGCCGAAGGCCTCGGTGGTCAGCCGCAGCGTGGGCGGCACGGTGGCAATCCAGTCCAGGCCGTAGAAGATGGCGAAGATCGACAGGCTGTAGAACGAAAAATCGGAGTAGGGCAGATACATCAGCGACAGGCCGCGCAGCGCGTAGTACGTGAACAGCAGCTTGCGCGGATCGTAGCGGTCGGTCAGCCAACCCGAGGCCGTGGTGCCCACCAGGTCGAACACGCCCATCAGCGCCAGCAGGCCGGCGGCCTGCACCTCGGCGATGCCGTGGTCGCCGCACAGCGCGATCAGGTGGGTGCCGATCAGGCCGTTGGTGGTGAAGCCGCATACGAAGAACGTGGCGAACAGATACCAGAACACGCGCTTGCCAGCGGCCTGGCGCAGCACGCCGAAGGTGGCGGCCACCATGCCGGTGCGCGGCGCGGGGGCCGAGGGCAGGGTGCCGGGCTCGCTGCCATAGGGCACCAGGTTCACGTCGGCGGGGCGGTCGGGCACCAGCAGCCAGGCCAGCGGCGCCATGACCAGCGCGCCGGCGGCCACCGCCCAGACCACGAGGGTCCAGTCGCCGGACGAGGCCAGCTTGGCCAGGATCGGCAGGAACACCAGGTTGCCCGTGGCCGTGCTGGCGGTCAGCAGGCCCATCATCAATCCGCGGCGGCGGACGAACCAGCGGTTGACGACCGTGGCGCCCAGCACCACGGCCACCGCGCCCGAGGCCATGCCCGAGAAGACGCCCCAGGTGGCCAGCAGATGCCAGGTCTCGGTCATGTAGGCGCTGGCGGCGCTGGAGGCGGACATCACCAGCAAGGCAGTGATCAGCACGCGGCGCAGGCCGAAACGCTCCATGGCCGCCGCGGCGAACGGACCCATCAGGCCGTAGAAGAAGATGCCGATGGCCGCCGCCAATGAAATCGAGGAACGGCTCCAGCCGAAGGATTCTTCCAGCGGCACCAGCAGCACGCTGGGTGTGGAGCGCAGGCCGGCCGAGACCAGCAGGGCGAAGAAGATGACGGCGACCACGACGAAGGCGTAGCGCTGGCCGAAGCGGGGAACGGCGCGGTGGAAGATCATGTTACTGACCGGTACGTATCAAGGAAGGCGTATAATACGTACCGGTCAGTAACGTCGTCAACCGCATTTTTCGATTCCCGTGGCCGCGCGCGCAGGCGTTTGCAGAGCGCCATGTCGTTATGATCGGGCGATCCGCGCGCCGTTTTTTCAGGGCCTTCCATGACGAACAAAACCTCTGTTCCCGATGCCCCGCCGCGTCCCGCGCCGGCGGCCGAACGCATCCGCAAGAGCGCGCGCCAGCTTTTCTACCACCAGGGCATACGTGCCGTGGGGGTGGATGCCATCGTGGCCGAGGCCGGCGTCACCAAGCCCAGCCTGTACCGCAGCTTCTCGTCCAAGGACGAGCTGGCGGCGTCCTATCTGCGTGACTACGAGGGCGAGTTCTGGGCCCGGCTGGATGCCGCGGCCGCCGCGCATCCCGGCGATCCGCGCGCGCAGATCCTGGCGTATTTCGAGGGCTTGACGTCTCGCGCCACCGCACCCGGCTGCTATCGCGGCTGCGGCCTGAGCAATGCGGTGGTGGAGTATCCCGAGGCCGATCATCCCGCACGGCAGGTGGCCGTCGCGCACAAGCGCGAACTGCGCCGACGCCTGGTGGACATGGCGCGCGACATGGGCGCGCGGGATCCGCAGGCGCTGGGCGACGGCCTGCTGTTGCTGCTCGAAGGCACGTTCGTGTCGGGGCAGATCTTCGGCGCGGACGGTCCGGCCAGGCATCTGCGCGAGATCGCGGACCGGCTGATCGAGGCCAGTCTGTAGCGCATGCCAGTGATCACCTTACGCAAGTCCACCCCAGCGGATGGCCCGCGCGCACTCGACATCTGGAAGCGGGCGGTGGACGCCACCCATCATTTCCTGACCCCTGAAGACCGCCGGGCCATCGAGGCCGAGGTCGCGGCCTTCCTGCCGCAGGCGCCGCTGGACCTGGCGGTCGACGCGGCGGACCGGGCCATCGCCTTCATGCTGCTGGACGGCAACCGCATGGAGGCCCTGTTCGTCGATCCCGCGTATCGCGGGTCCGGCGTGGGCCGTCTGCTCGTGCAACACGCGCTGTCCCGGCATCCCGGCCTGTGCACCGACGTCAATGCGCAGAATGGCCAGGCCATCGGGTTCTACGAGCGGCTGGGCTTCCAGGCCATCGGCCGGTCCGGACAGGACGGGCAGGGCAGGCCCTATCCGCTGATCCATCTTCGCCATCCGCCCGGCCGGGACTGAGCCCGCGTTTTCTTCCGGCCAAAAAAGAACGGCGCCTTGCGGCGCCATCCTGTACTGCTCAGCCTTTTCGGCTTTTTCCCCTGGGGTCTGCAGGGCGGGCGTATGTTGCCCGCCTCTGGTGTTCCTGCTTAGCTGTGGTACGCGGACTCGCCGTGGCTGGTCACGTCCAGGCCTTCGCGTTCCTGGTCTTCCGGCACACGCAGGCCGCACAGCATGTCGGCGATCTTGTAGGCGATCCAGGCCACGATGCCCGACCAGACGATGGTCAGCAGCACGCCTTCGAGCTGCACCCAAACCTGGCCGGCGATGGCGCCGACGCTGTCCAGGCCCGGGCCGCCCAGGGCCTTGGCGTTGAACACACCGGTCAGCAGGGCGCCGACGATGCCGCCCACGCCGTGCACGCCGAACACGTCCAGCGCGTCATCGGCACGCAGCATGCGCTTCAGGCCGTTGACACCCCACACGCAGATCACGCCTGCCACCACGCCGATCACCAGCGCGCCCACCGGACCCACCAGGCCGGCGGCCGGGGTGATGCCGACCAGGCCGGCGATCGCGCCGGAAGCGGCGCCCAGCATCGAGGGCTTGCCCTTCAGGCTCCATTCGGTCAGCGTCCAGGCCAGCACCGCGCCCGCCGTGGCGACCATCGTGTTGAAGAAGGCCAGCGTGGCGCCTTCGTTGGCGGCCAGCGACGAACCGGCGTTGAAACCGAACCAGCCCACCCACAGCAGCATGGCGCCGATGTAGGTCATGGGCAGGTTGTGCGGCTGCATCGCTTCACGGCCGTAGCCGACGCGCTTGCCGATCACGTAGGCGCCCACCAGGCCGGCCACGCCAGCGTTGATGTGCACCACCGTGCCGCCGGCGAAATCCAGCGCGCCCTTGGCGTTCATCAGGCCCGGCGCGGTTTCCGAGACGAACCACACCATGTGGGCGATGGGCACGTAGGCGAACGTGAACCAGATCACCGTGAAGACCAGCACGGCGGAGAAGCGGACGCGCTCGGCGAAGCTGCCCACGATCAGCGCGCAGGTGATGCCGGCGAACGTGGCCTGGAACGACGCGAACAGGATCTCGGTCAGCGAGGCCGACATGGCGTAGGAACCATCCGCCGGCGTGAACATGCCGGAGAAGAACACCCGCGAGAAGCCGCCGAAGAAGGCGTTGCCTTCGGTGAAGGCCAACGAGTAGCCGTAGATGAACCACAGCACGACGCCCAGGGCGAACGTGCACAGCACCTGCATCAGCACCGACAGCACGTTCTTGCTGCGCACCAGGCCGCCGTAGAACAGCGCCAGGCCGGGGACCGCCATCATCAACACCAGCAGTGTCGAGACGAGCAACCAGGAGATATCCGCTTTATCCATTTCTAATAGGCTCCAATGAGTCTTTCTCTGTGTGCGTTACAGCGCAGCTTCCCCGGATTCGCCGGTTCGGATACGAATGACCTGCTCCAGCGGGGCAGTGAAGATCTTGCCGTCACCGATCTTGCCGGTGCGGGCAGCCTGCTCGATGGCTTCGATGACCTGATCGACCAAATGGTCGGGCACAGCAGCTTCCACCCGAAGCTTGGGCAGAAAATCGACGGCGTATTCCGCGCCGCGGTACAACTCGGTATGGCCCTTCTGGCGTCCGAAACCTTTCACTTCGGTGACGGTCAGTCCCTGGACGCCGATGCCGGACAGAGCCACCCGCACTTCGTCGAGCTTGAATGGCTTGATGATGGCGATGACGAGTTTCATGGCTTTTCCTCTCATGGTTGCGCGTAGGCATCAGCAATTAAGCAAAACGCGTGCCAACTTCATGGCGCCGGGGCTCGGCGCGCCGCTGGCCCGTGCCATCGCGCGGGGCCGGATTGCGGTGCGTCGCATCTGTGCATGCATGCATCAACATGGGGCATTCGCGCACGCCGTGATGCACCATTCTGGATCGTCATTCCAGATGGTGGGGCAGGGTGCAACCAAGTATGTATTGGCGGGGGAATTTGTAGCCAATTGCAGGGGCGGCTACGGCGGTGGACTGCCGCCGCTGATACGGCGCATTACAGCTGCCGCTTGTCTGTGGTCCGGCACTCATGAAGAATCGTTTGCACGCGATGACCGAAAGGTTCTCGAGTACGGTCCGGGCAACCGGGCCAACCAGGGGTGTGCCTGATGGCAGCTTCTAGGAATCGCTGCGGCGATTCGGTTTTTCTCCTGTGCTTTTGAAAGGCGGCGGCGCTTCGGCGGGCCGCTTTCTTTTTGTCCGCCGTTTGCGACGGAGGACGACAGGTCCCTCGGCACCTTCTTGGGGCCCGCGGCGACACAGAAGATCACCGCTGGCGCCTGCACAGCCACGCGTCAGGCTCTACACTGGTGTCTGTTCGCCAGTATCCGAAGGAAAAGCCATGATGAATAACCGCACGCAGTGGATGGAAGACCTGCAGAAGAATCTGTCCGATCTGATCGCCCGCAGCCCCGCCGCCGACCTGGAGCGCAATGCGCGCGCCATGATGACGCAGACTTTCACCCGGCTTGACCTGGTCACCCGCGAAGAGTTCGAGGTGCAGACCGACCTGCTGGCGCGCGCCCGCATGCGTGTCGATCAACTGGGCGAGCAGGTGCAGCAGTTGCAGGCTCGCCTGGACGCGTTGGAAGCAAAGGGCGGCAGTTCACCGTCCTGAGCGCAGGAGGCGCCGCGGCCTCAGCCCGCGGCGCTCGCGCGCTTGCCCAGGCCGCTGGCCGCTACCGTCGATACCGCCAGCACGATCAGCGTGGCGCCATAGAGGTCCGTGGTCAGGTGCAAGCCCAGCTCATGGACCATCACGCCCGCCAGCAGCGCGGGCAGGCTGAAGGCCAGGTAGCTCAGCACGAAGAAGGCCGCCATCAGTCCCGCGCGTTCGGCCGGCTGCGCCAGCGGCACGACCGAGCGCAATGCGCCCTGGAAGGCCGCGCCGAACCCGGTGCCCGCCAGGCAGGTGCCGGCGAAGAACAGCATGGCACTGTCGCGGTGCACACCGGTCAGCGTGACCACCAGGCCAGCCGCCAGCGCGATCGACCCTGTCATCAGCAGGCGCGGGGTGGGCAATCGGCGAAGCAGGGCGATGGCGCCGAAGCCGCTCATCGTCAGTGCGAACACCACCCAGCCGCCTACCACGATATTGTCGGATTGGGTGACGCTGCGCGCCAGGGTCGGCCCCAGCGATAAATAAAATCCGCCCAACGCCCACAGGGCAATATTGACCGGTAGGATACGCAGCAACGCCGCGCGGGCCGCGGGCGGCACCCGCACGCGCGGGCGCATCGAGGCCAACAGGCCCGGCATGCGGCTTGCGGACTCCGGTAGCCGTAGCACCAGCAGTGCTTCGACGGCCAGCAGCGCGATCAGCAGCAGGTAGACCAGCCGCATCGGCGCGGGCGCGTATTGCACCAGCAGGCTGGTGCCCAGGGCGCCGATTCCCATGCCGAACAACGGCGACAGGGAATTGAGCAGCGGGCCGCGTTCGCGGCTGGCATCCAGCAGGCCGGCGCCCAACGCGCTGATCGCCATGCCGGTGGACAGCCCTTGCAGCGCACGCGCCACCAGGAGCATTGCCGCGCCATCCGCGGCAGCGAAGAGTGACAAGGCAAGCATGTCGAGCAGGATGCTGCCCACGATCACGGGCCGCCGGCCCAGGTGATCGGACAGCGGGCCAGTGGTCAGCAGCGCAGCAAGCAGGCTGAAGGCGTAGATGGCGAACACCAGCGTCAACGTGCCGGACGAGAAGTGCCAGGCGTCCTGGTACACCCGGTACAGCGGCGTCGGGGCGCTGGACGCGCCCAGGAATGTCGCGGCGGTCAACGAGTAAACGGCGAGTGCGCGTGCAGAGGCAGCGGGGGTGGAGATGGCGTTCATTGACACTCCGGCGGTCAAACGCTAGATAATTGCTTTAGTGCAGCATAGATCATCAAGAATACTAAAGCAATTTAATAGCTTTAGCATGACGAAAAGCGTTCAGTTTCCACGCAGGGAGTTTCCATCATGGCGATACGAGAAGGTGTGCGGCCAGGCGGGCGCAGTGCACGCGTGCAGGCGTCGGTGCATCAGGCGGTAAAGAGCCTGCTGGATGAAATGTCCAGCGAGGAGGTGACGGTGGCGTTGGTGGCGGCGGAAGCCGGGGTCACGCCTTCCACCATCTATCGACGGTGGGGCGACCTGCAGACCTTGCTGGCCGACGTGGCGGTCGACCGGTTCCATCCCGATGGCGATCCGGGCGATACGGGGGCCTTCCGCAGCGATCTGCAGGCCTGGGCGCAAGGATACGTCGAGGAAATGACCTCGGCGCCGGGCCGCCAGTTGCTGCGCGACGTGATGGCCGGCATGAGCGCCACCGACAGCGGCCCCGCCTGCCAATGCGCGGCCATTGTGCGGGGCCATCTGCAGATGTTCGTGGATCGGGCGCGCGAACGTGGCGAGGCCGATGTGCCGGACATGGACGACGTGCTGGATTTCGTCGTGGCGCCGATCACGTACCGGCTGCTGTTCGACACGGTGCCGGTGGATCCGGAGTTCGCGAAACTGTGTGTCGCCAGGCTGCTGGACGCGCGGATGGGCGAGCCTGCGTGACGTTTTTGTCCCTACGCACGCGGCGCGGCGCGCCGTAAATGCCCATACTGGCCCGCTCGTCGTCCATCGAGCAGGCCATCCATGACCCTAGCCGTATTCGCCAGCCGCGCCTTGTCCGGCCTGGAAGCGCCCGCCGTGCGGGTGGAAACCCATCTGGGCACGGGGCTGCCGTCGTTCAGTGTCGTGGGCCTGCCGGATACGGAGGTGCGTGAAAGCCGCGAACGGGTGCGCGCGGCGCTGGCCAACAGCGGCTTCGAGTTTCCACCCGGGCGCATCACCGTCAATCTGTCGCCCGCCGACCTGCCCAAAGCCTCGGCGCGTTTCGACCTGCCCATCGCGTTGGGGCTGCTGCTGGCATCCGGGCAGTTGACGCTGCCGGCAAACATGCCGGCGCATGCGCTGGCGGACGTCGTGCTGGCGGGCGAACTTTCGCTGACCGGCGCGCTGGTGCCGGTGGCGTCCCCTTTGCCGTTGGCATTGGCCGTGGCGCGCGAGCGGCCCGGCGCCGTGCTGGTGCTGCCCAAGGGCAGCGCGGAGATCGCGGCCTGGGTGCCGGGCGTGCGCGTGCTGTCCGCGCAGACGCTGGCCGAGGTGGCGGCGCATCTGGCGGGCGTCTCGGCATTGCCGGCTGCGCAACCGGCGGCCTGGCCCGCCGCGCCGGACCTGCCTTGCCTGTCGGATGTGCGCGGCCAGCCTGCGGCGCGGCGCGCGCTGGAGGTCTGCGCGGCGGGCGCGCACAGCCTGTTGATGGTCGGGCCGCCGGGGGCGGGCAAGAGCATGCTGGCGCAACGCCTGCCGGGATTGTTGCCGCCGCTGTCCGTGACGCATGCGCTGGAAGCCGCGGCGCTGGCCGCGCTGGCGGGCAGTGTGCTGCCATTGGGACAGCCGCCGCTGCGCGCACCGCACCACACCGTCTCGGCGACGGCATTGGTGGGCGGCGGCAGCAAACCGAGGCCGGGAGAGATCAGCCTGGCCCACCGAGGGGTGCTCTTCCTCGACGAACTCCCGGAATTCGGCAGAAAAGCACTGGAGTCCTTGCGCGAGCCCCTGGAGACGGGCAGGGTGGCCATCTCGCGCGCCTTGCATCAGGTCGAGTACCCCGCGCGGTTCCAGTTGGTGGCGGCCATGAATCCCTGTCCATGCGGCTGGCGTGGCCACCCCACGCGCCCGTGCCGTTGCAGTCCGGATCAGGTGGAGCGTTATGCGGGCAAGATCTCCGGCCCCTTGCTGGACCGCATCGACCTGCATCTGGCCATTCCGCCCGCGGACCTGCACTGGCTGGACGAGCCGCCGGGCGAGCCTTCATCGGTGGTTCGGGCGCGTGTGGGGCGTTGCCGGGATCGCCAACTGGCCCGGCAGGGCAAGCCCAATGCCGCGTTGCGGGGCGCCGAGCTGGAAAAGCATTGTCCGATGCCGCAGGCGGCGCGCACCCTGCTGCAGCAGGCCATTCGTAAATTGGATGGTTCGGCGCGCGCCATGCATCGCGCCCTGCGGGTGGCGCGCACGCTGGCGGATCTGGAGGGCGCCGGCGAGATCGATACGCGGCATGTCGCCGAGGCCGTGCAGTATCGGCGGACGTCGGTGTGATCGGGCGGGCGGCCGGTCGGATGTGATTGCGCTCGATGATTCAGCGTGGGTTCTCCAGCGTGTTCCGATACGCGTACACCCCCGGGGATCCGCCCGTCATGATGAACAGCACCGAATCGCCCGCCTCGAACTCACCCGCGCGAATCGACGCGATCAGACCCGCGAACGCCTTGCCGCTGTACACCGGATCCAGCACCAGGCCTTCCGTGCGGGCGAGCAGGCGCACGGCATTGGCCATGGCCTGTGTCGGCAATCCATAGCCTGGTCCCAGTTGCGAATCCGTGACGTGGATCGCGTCGGCATCGAGCGCTCCCGGACGTTGCAACTGCGAGAAGATCGCCTCCACCAGGCTGGCCGTGCGCTGCCTGGCCACTTCCTGTTGCGCCAGGACGGTGTACCCCTGCGCGCGCCGCGCATCGCCATCCAGTAACTGCAGTCCGGCAAGCAGGCCCGCATGCGTGCCGAAGCTGCCCGTGGGAATCACGATGCGCGCAAAGCGCGTGTCCATGGCCCGTTCCTGTTGCAGCAGTTCCGCCGCGCAGGCCACGTAGCCCAGCGCGCCCAACGGAGACGATCCGCCCAGGCCCACCACATAGGCCTTGCGGCCCTGGCGCTGCAATTCGCCCGCGCGTTGCTGGGCCGCGAGCAGCGGATCGGCACCGTGCGCCACCCGGTGCACCGTGGCGCCGAACAGTTGGTCCAGCAAGACGTTGCCGTTGTTGGCATAGGCCTCGTCTTCGTACGCCACCATGTCGGCCAGCATCAGTTCGCAGGCCAGGCCCGCCCGCGCCGAGGCGGCCGCCGTCAGCCGCGCATGGTTGGACTGCAGGCCGCCGGTGGTGATGAACGTGTCGCAACCCTGGGCGAGCGCTTCCCCGACCAGGAACTCCAGCTTGCGCAGCTTGTTGCCGCCCAGTCCGACGCCCATCAGGTCGTCGCGCTTGACGTAGATCCGGACCGGGCTGTCCAGGCGGGTTTCCAGCCGCGGCAAGCGCTGGATGGGTGTGGGTCCGTCCAGCAGAGGAAACCGCTCGAATCGGGCCAGTGTGTCGTTCAGGTCCATCGTGTCTCCGTGATTCGTCTTTTCTACCGGGATGACTATTAGGCCACAGGGAAGCGCCTCTGCCCGCGCGGTTCATTCTCGGCTACGGGACGCTGCGCATTGCATTTTTATTTTCCGTATACGAAAATGTTTTTCATACATACGAAAAATGGAGACAGCATGACCACGACTCCCCAGTGGCTGGTGCGCGAGGCCGAGGTGCCCGGCTACCATCCCGCCAACCACACCGGCACGCTCAACCGCCGTCTCATCGGCCCCGCCAACGTCGGCTCCAGGCATGTCGAGGTGCTGCTGGGCGTGATCGAGAAGGGCAACGGCGCATTGCCCCACGCGCATCCCGGCATCGAACAGGTCTGTTATCTGCTGGCCGGCACGGCGCGCGCGCAGGTGGGCGACGAATCGGCCGACATGCAGCCGGGCGACTGCTGTTATTTCCCGCCCGACATTCCGCACGTGTTCACGGTGACCAGCGACACTCCGGCGCGCCTGCTGGTGATCTACACGCCGCCGTATGAAGAATCGCCCGACCGGGTGATCCGCAGCGCTGCCTGAGCGGCGCTGATGTGCCGCTGCATCGGGGCGCCGGCTCGTGCCGGCGTGCCCTTGGGCGGCATGCATGCCTGCCCGCGCCGGCGTCCTGATCGGCATGGGCCCATACCTATATAACGACAGGAGACAAGACCATGCAGCAATTCCGATCCTTCCTGGGGGCGGCCACCGTGGCCATCGCCGGGCTGTGCGCCGCCGCGCCTGCCGTGGCCGCCGACAACTACCCCTCGCGTCCCGTCACGCTGGTCGTGCCGTTTCCGGCGGGCGCGGGCACCGACGCCGTGGGCCGCATTTTCGCGGGCGAACTGGGCGCCATCCTGGGCCAGCCCGTCGTGGTGGAGAACCGGCCGGGCGCCAACTCCACCATCGCGGGCAACCTGGTGGCGCGCGCCAAGCCGGACGGCTATACCCTGTTCGTCACCACGAACACCTCGCATTCGGCCGCGCCGTGGCTGATGAAGAGCATTCCCTACGATCCCATCAAGGATTTCACGCCCATCGCGCGCGGCGGCAACCTGCCGTTCATGCTGGTGGTCAATCCCAAGCGGCCGTACAAGAATGTGCAGGAACTGGTCGACTATGCGCGCAAGAATCCCGGCAAGGTCACCTATGCCAGCGGCAACAGCACGGGCATCGTGGCCGGCGCCACGCTGGCGCGCCAGACGAAGACCGACATGCTGCACATCCCCTACAAGGGCACGCCGCAGGCGCTGACCGACGTGGTGGGCGGGCAGGTCGACTTCATGTTCACCGACCTCACGTCCGGCATGCCGTTCGTGCAGTCGGGCCAACTGCGCGCCCTGGCCGTGTCCACCGCCGAGCGCAGCAAGATCGTGCCCGACCTGCCGTCGATGCGCGAAGCCGGCGTGGCCAATTTCGACCTGAATTCCTGGAACGGCTACTTCGGCCCGGCGGGCATGCCCCCGGAAGTCGTGGCCAAACTCAACCAGGCCATCAACCAGATCGTCGCCAAGCCCGAGGTGCGCAAGCGCCTGGCCGACCTGGGTTTCGACGCCTTCAGCAGCACGCCGCAGGAGTTCGGCGCCTTCGTCGGCCAGCAGCTCGACCTGTGGGGCAAACTGGTGCGCGACGCCGGCATCCAACCCGAATGACGCAAGCTTCCGATTCCCGCTTCACCCCGGCCGCGCCGGCCGCAGGTCCCTTGGCCGGCCTGCGCGTGCTGGACCTCAGTACGGTGGTCATGGGCCCGTACGCCACGCAGATGCTGGGCGACCTGGGCGCCGACGTCATCAAGGTCGAGCCGCCCGCCGGCGACAACCTGCGCGCCGTCGGTCCCATGCGCAATCCCGGCATGGGCCATCTGCACCTGCACCTGAACCGCAACAAGCGTTCGCTGGTGCTCGACCTGAAGACGCCCGCGGGCCGTGACGCCTGCCTGCGGCTGGCCGCGGACTGCGATGCGCTGCTGTACAACATCCGGCCGCAGGCCATGGCGCGCCTGGGCCTGTCGTACGAAGCGGTGGCGGCCGTCAATCCGCGCATCGTGTACGTGGGCGCCTATGGCTTCAGCGAAGCCGGCCCTTACGCAGGCCGGCCCGCCTACGACGATCTCATCCAGGGCCTGGCCGGCCTGGGCGACCTGTCGGTGCGGCAGGGCTCGGACGTGCCGCGCTATGCGCCGCTGACGCTGGCCGACCGCAGCGTCGGGCTGAACGTGGCCATCGCGCTGCTGGCCGGCGTGCTGCATGCGCGCGGGCATGGCCGCGGCCAGGCGATCGAGATACCCATGTTCGAGGGCATGGCCCACATGGTGCTGGGCGACCACCTGGGCGGGGCCACCTTCGATCCCCCGATGGGGCCCACCGGCTATGCGCGCCTGCTGGCCGAGCATCGCCGGCCCTACGCCACGTCCGACGGCTACCTGTCGCTGCTGATCTACAACGACAAGCATTGGCGCGCTTTCTTCACGCTGATCGGCCAGCCCGAACTGCTGCAGGATCCGCGTTTCTGCACCCACACCGCGCGCGCCGCGCACATCGGCGAGGTCTACGCCTACGTGGCCGAGGTCATCCGCGCGCGCTCCACCGGGCAGTGGCTCGAGGAGCTGGCGCGCGCCGACATCCCGGCCGCGCCGCTGTATTCGGTCGAAGACCTGATGGCCGACGAGCACATGCGCGCCACCGATTTCGTGCGCAGCGTCGACCATCCCACCGAGGGCAAGCTGCGCACCACGGCGCCCCTGGGGCGCTACGCCGACACACCGACCGCGCTGCGCCGCCCCGCGCCGCGCCTGGGCGAGCATGGCCGCGAGATCCTGCGCGAAGCGGGTTTCGACGACGCGGCCATCGACCGCCTGGTTGCCGAACACGTCACCATCTCTGGGGAGACCTGATGGATTTCGAGCTTTCCGCGGACCAGTCCGCGCTGTGCGATGCGATCGGGCGCGTGTGCGCCCGCTACCCCGACGAATACTGGCTGGCGCGCGACCGCGATGGCGCCTTCCCGCACGACTTCCACGCCGACCTGGCGCGCGATGGCTGGCTGGGCATCGCCATGCCGCAGGAATACGGCGGCGCCGGCATGGGCATGACCGAGGCCGCGCTGATGATGCAGTCGATCGCGGCCTCGGGGGCGGGCTTCACCGGCGCGTCCGCCGTGCACATGAACATCTTCGGCCTGAACCCCGTGGTGGTGTTCGGCACGGACGAGCAGCGCGGCCGTTGGCTGCCGCCGCTGATCGAGGGCCGTCACAAGGCCTGTTTCGCCGTCACCGAACCGGATGCCGGCCTGGACACCACCCGACTGTCCACCCGCGCCGAACGGGTCGACGGCGGCTACGTGGTGCATGGCCGCAAGATCTGGATTTCCACCGCGCAGGTGGCCGACAAGATGCTGCTGCTGGCGCGCACCACGCCGCTGGCCGACGTGTCCAAGCCCACGCAGGGGTTGTCGCTGTTCTATACCGACCTGGACCGCTCGCGCGTGGAAGTGCGCGAGATCGAGAAGATGGGCCGCAAGGCCGTGGACTCGAACATGCTGTTCATCGACGGCCTGCGCATTCCCGACTCGGACCGCATCGGCGAAGAGGGCAAGGGCTTCGAGTACATCCTGCATGGCCTGAATCCGGAGCGCATCCTGATCGGCGCGGAGGCCGTCGGCCTGGGCCGCGCCGCGCTGGACCGCGCGGTGCGCTATGCCGGCGAACGCGTGGTGTTCGGCCGGCCCATCGGCCAGAACCAGGGCATCCAGCATCCCCTGGCCCAGGTCTGGATGCAACTGGAGGCCGCCAACCTGATGGTGATGCGCGCCGCCAGCCAGTACGACGCCGGCCTGTCTTGCGCGCCCAGCGCCAACGCGGGCAAGTACCTGGCCGCGGAAGCCGGCCACAACGCCTGCCAGACCGCCATCCTGAC
Source organism: Bordetella ansorpii (assembly GCF_900078315.1). GTDB lineage: Bacteria > Pseudomonadota > Gammaproteobacteria > Burkholderiales > Burkholderiaceae_B > Bordetella > Bordetella ansorpii. The sequence goes on along the minus strand of NZ_FKBS01000029.1, from coordinate 264,963 downwards.
GCTGGGCGGCATGGGCTATGCCAAGGAATACCACGTCGAGCGCCTGCTGCGCGAAAGCTATATCCCGCGCATCGCGCCAGTCAGCCCGCAACTGATCATGTGCTTCATCGCCGAGAAGGTGCTGGGGCTGCCGCGCTCTTACTGAGCGGTTCCCGGGCCGGGGATCCGGTGTCCTGCGTTACGCGGGCGCCCAAGGGTCGAGGGGCGGCCGTTTCATGCCTGACGGCAGAAGCAGGCGGCACGCGCGGCGCTCGTTCGTGAGGGCGTGCGGGGCCGTTGAGGCGTCCTGTCAGCCTGCCGGATGCTCGAGCATCGCGCCGGCCTGCCGCAGCAGTCCGGCGTATTCCTGCTGGCGCGGCTCGATGCGCTGCACGGGCCCGCCGATGGACATGGCATAGTGCTCGCCCGACAGGTTCACCGGCCAGGCCACCGCGCCCACGTCGTGGATGGATTCGCCGATGTTGGCGAACCAGCCCCGTTCGAGGGAATGCGCCAGTTCGGCCTCGATCGCTTCCACCGTCACCAGCGTGCGCGCGTTGTAGCGGGTCATGGGCCGGCGCGCCAGCAGCGCCCGGCGGGCCTCGGGCGTCAGGGTCGACAGAAGGGCCTTGCCCAGCGAATTGGCGTGCGCCTCGCGGAATTCCCCGGCCATCGCCACGTAGCGGATGGTGTGCGGCGAATCCAGCACGTCCAGATAGACCACCCGCCCTTCGCCGTCCAGCTTGGCGAACACCACGGTTTCCTGGGTGGCCTCGCGCAGCGCCGACAGGCGCGGATAGACGCGGTCGAGCACCGGATCGGCACGGGCGATGGATTGCGCCATGGCCAGCAGGCGCGACGTGGGGTAGTAGCCCTGGCGCCGCCCGGTTTCATAGAGATAGCCCAGGTCGGTCAGGGTGCGGATCAGCGCCAGGCAACTGGACACCGGCACGTCGGACAGGCGCGCCAGCTCGGAGAGCGACAGCGGCCGTTTCTCGCGCGCGTAGATTTCGATGATTTCTATGACTCGCAGCGCGGTCTTGACGCTCATGGGCGGGGGCGGAAAACAGGCGTGTTCTAAGGGGGCCGCGGCGGGCAGGGCGGATGTGCGGGTATGGTACCCGACACCGGCACGGCCAGGGCCCTTGCAGAACGTCCTGACACAAGGGGCAACACTGCGTGCGTTGTTTGCGTTGCAGCAATTCTCTAGGATGGTCCGTTTCGCCGTCAGACCAGGGACTTTCATGCCGTATCGGAACTTCAATGCCGCCAGATTGCCGGCTTCTGCCTTGTTGTGTCTGCTGGCCAGTGCCGCGCACGCCGATACGGTGTGGTTGAAGAACGGCGACCGCATTTCCGGCACGGTGCGCTCGCTGGATGCCGGCAAGTTGCTCATCAGCACCGAATACGGCGGCGACGTCCGCATCGCGGCGGACAAGATCAAGACCTTGCAGACGGACGGTGATCTGGTGCTGCGCGACCAGACCTTCGGCCGCGAATACCGCGCCAGCCTGGCGCCGGCCAATCCGGGCGCGGTCGCGGTGCGGGGCGTGGTCACGGAAGACGGCGCGTCCGAACCGGTCGACAGCCAACTGCCGCTGTCGTCGCTGGATGGGCTGGTGCGGCCGCGCCCCTTCCTGACCGACGCCATGTGGACGGGGCGCGCGGACATCTCCGCGAACCGCAAGACGGCCTCGACCGAAACGCAGGACTACGCGGTTGCGTTGCAGGCGGGATTGCGCCACGGCCTATGGCGGCACACCCTGAAAGCCAATTACGCGCGCAGCAAGGAAGAGGACAGCGTCAATACCAACAACTACGGCGTCGACTACACGTTGGACCGTTTCCTGTCCAAACAGGCGTTCTGGCAGGGGCGCGTGTTGCATCGGCGCGACTGGGTGGAGGAGCTGAATCGCCAGACGGGCTATGGCACAGGTCCCGGCTATCAGTTCTGGGACGACGAGCGGGGCGCCTTTTCGATGTCGGCACTGTTTGGCCGTATTCACTATGGCTACGACGACGGCAGCAGCGACAACAGCTATGCCGCCAGCCTGCGCTGGGACTACCTGAAGTATTTCAGCGGCAAACAGTACGAGATCTATGCTCGGGGCGAATTGACGCGGCCATTCGGCGGCGCTGCCGAGGTGTCGGTATCGGGTGAAATGGGGGCCAGATACAACCTGAACAACTGGCTGTCACTCTATGCGAAATATGCCCGCAACCAGGTGAGCAGCTCCCGGGAATCCATCAATGAATCCATCTTCGGCACCGGCCTTGGCGTGAGGTGGTAGGACGCAGGAGCAGGGCGGCCCGATGGCCTATCCGCTTTTTTCGCTCAGGCGGTCGACACGCGGGACAAAAATGCCATATAATCAAGGGCTTTTCCGGATTCGTCCGGGGAAACCCAGCACGTCCGGGGAAACCCAGCAGTACCGTAGTTTGCAAAACCCAGAGGTTTTGCAAAACCCACAGAAGTGGCGCGGGTCTACAAGTTTTGCGTTCAGGTATCGGAAGATACGGGCGGGGTTCATCTCCTGCTTGGCACTACCCAGGGCAATCCGGGGTTCGGGCACGATCGCAAGCACCTGTTTGCCATGCAACATCAACACGTCCAAGAATGGAATCATCATGCCCAAGATGAAAACCAAGAAAAGCGCTTCCAAGCGCTTTCAGGTTCGCGGCAGCGGATCGATCAAGCGCGGTCAGGCGTTCAAGCGTCACATCCTGACCAAGAAGACCACCAAGAACAAGCGCCAACTGCGCGGTTCCGCTGCGGTCCACGAAACCAACGTCGCCTCCGTCAAGGCGATGATGCCGTTCGCTTGATAGGAGATCATATATGCCTCGCGTCAAACGCGGCGTAACTGCCCGCGCACGTCACAAGAAAGTCATCAAGGCCGCCAAGGGTTACCGTGGCCGCCGTGGTAACGTTTTCCGTATCGCCAAGCAAGCGGTCATGCGCGCTGGCCAATACGCCTACCGCGATCGCCGCAACAAGAAGCGCACCTTCCGCGCTCTGTGGATCACCCGTATCAACGCCGCCGTGCGTGAACAGGGCCTGAGCTACAGCGTGTTCATCGCCGGTCTGAAGAAGGCCGCGATCGAACTCGACCGCAAGGTCCTGGCCGACCTGGCCGTCCGTGACAAGGCCGGCTTCGCCGCCATTGTCCAGCAAGCCAAGGCCGCTCTGGCCGCCTGATCGCGTATCTATCGCGCATCGCGCTTGCAAACGGGGCTGTCATGGCCCCGTTTGCGTTTTGAAGGCTGTTATACGCCATGACTCAAGAGCTCGACGACCTGGTTTCCCAGGCAGACGAACGTTTCGCCGCTTCGGCCGATGCCGCCTCGCTCGAGAACGCCAAGGCGCGTTTCCTCGGCAAGGAAGGCGCCCTGACGGTGCTTCTGAAAGGCCTGGGCAAGCTCGATCCCGACGCCAAGCGCGAGATGGGCGCTCAAATCAACCAGGCCAAGCAGCGCATCGAAGGGTTGCTCACCGCCCGGCGCGCCGCGCTGGCGCAGGCCGAGCTCGATGCCCGGCTGGCATCCGAGACCATCGACGTCACGCTGCCGGGCCGCGGCAAGGCCGTGGGCGGCATCCACCCGGTCATCCGCACCTGGGAACGCGTCGAAGAGATCTTCCGCTCCATCGGTTTCGACGTGGCCGACGGCCCCGAAGTCGAGAACGACTGGACCAATTTCACGGCGTTGAACAACCCCCTGGACCACCCCGCGCGGTCCATGCAGGACACGTTCTACGTCGACATGCAGGACGCCGACGGCCTGCCGCTGCTGCTGCGCACGCACACCAGCCCCATGCAGGTGCGTTACGCCCGCATGCACGAGCCGCCCATCAAGGTCATCGCCCCGGGCCGCACCTATCGCGTGGACAGCGACGCCACGCACTCGCCGATGTTCCACCAGGTCGAAGGCCTGTGGATCGCCGAGGACATCTCCTTCGCCGACCTGAAGGGCGTGTACACCGACTTCCTGCGCTGCTTCTTCGAAAGCGACGACCTGGTGGTGCGGTTCCGCCCGTCGTTCTTCCCGTTCACCGAGCCCTCGGCCGAGATCGACATGATGTTCACGTCCGGTCCCAACCGTGGCCGCTGGCTGGAAATCTCGGGGTCGGGCCAGGTGCATCCGCAGGTGGTGCGCAACTTCGGGCTGGATCCCGAGCGCTACATCGGCTTTGCATTCGGTTCGGGCCTCGAACGGCTGACCATGCTGCGCTACGGCGTGAACGACCTGCGCCAGTTCTACGAAGGCGACCTGCGCTTCCTGCGCCAATTTAACGAATAGGCCCCCCCCTACGCGCTGCGCGCGCCCCCCAGGGGGCGACACCTACGGACCGGCAGAGCACGGATCCGTGGTGTCCCGGGTTCCTGAGGCTCTTGAGTTGCGTTGGTTGTGGTGCTGACGTTGTTGACTTGAATTTGTCTGGATGGCGCGAAAGCGCCCTGGAAAACTGACATGCAAATCCCCGAATCCTGGCTGCGTTCGCTGGTCAATCCTCCGGTCTCCTCCGATGAGCTGGCGCACCAGCTCACCATGGCCGGCCTCGAAGTCGAAGACGCCGCGCCCGCCGCGCCGCCGTTTTCCGGCGTGGTGGTGGCCCGCATCGCCGAGATCGCCCCGCATCCCGATGCCGACAAGCTGCGCGTCTGTCAGGTCGACGATGGTTCGGGCCAGTTGCTGCAGATCGTCTGCGGCGCGCCCAATGCCGCGGCCGGCATCACCGTGCCGTTGGCGCGCGTGGGCGCCGAATTGCCCGGCGGCATGAAGATCGGCGTGGCGAAGATGCGCGGCGTGCAATCGTCGGGCATGCTGTGCTCGGCCCGCGAACTGGGCCTGTCGCAGGACCACGCCGGCCTGATGCTGCTGCCCGACACACTGACGCCGGGCCAGGACATCCGCCAGGCGCTCGACCTGGACGACACCGTCTTCACGCTCAAGCTCACGCCCAACCGCGCCGACTGTCTGTCCATGATGGGCGTGGCGCGCGAAGTGTCCGCGCTGTCGGGCCTGCCGCTGGCGCTGCCGGCCGTCGAGCCCGTGGCGCCGTCCATCGACGACCGCCTGAAGGTCGACGTGCAGGCGCCGGACCTGTGCGGCCGTTTCGCCGGGCGGGTCATCCGCGGCGTCAACGCCCGCGCGGCCACGCCCGACTGGATGCGCGGCCGCCTCGAGCGCGCCGGCCAGCGTTCCATCTCGGCGCTGGTCGACATCTCGAACTACGTCATGCTCGAGCTGGGCCGTCCCTCGCACGTGTTCGACCTGGACAAGGTGTCCGGCGAACTGACCGTGCGCTGGGGCCGCACCGGCGAATCGCTGGAACTGCTCAACGGCCAGACCATCGCGCTGGACGAGCGCGTCGGCGTCATCACCGCCGGCGACCAGGTCGAAAGCCTGGCGGGCATCATGGGTGGCGAGTCCACGTCCGTCACGCTCGACACCCGGAACATTTACCTCGAGGCCGCCTTCTGGTGGCCCGAGGCCATCGCCGGCCGCGCGCGCCGCTACAAGTTCAGCACCGACGCCAGCCACCGTTTCGAGCGCGGCGTCGATTACGACAGCATTCCCGACCACATCGAGCGCATCACGCGCCTGATCGTCGACATCTGCGGCGGCCAGGCCGGCCCCCTGGACGACCAGATCGTCAACCTGCCCACGCGAGAACCCGTGCGCATGCGCCTGGCGCGCTGCCACCGTGTGCTGGGCGTGGCCGTGGCCGCCGAGGAAGTGGCGCAGATCTTCACGCGCCTGGGCCTGCCGTTCACCCGCGAGGGCGACGACTTCGTGGTGCAGCCGCCCACGTACCGCTTCGACCTGGTCATCGAGGAAGACCTGATCGAGGAAGTGGCACGCATCTACGGTTTCGAGCGCATCCCCAGCGTGCCGCCGATGGCGCGCGCCAAAATGCACGCGCAGCCGGAGACCCGTCCCAGCCTGCACGGCCTGCGCCGCCAGGTGGCCGCGCGCGATTACCAGGAAGTGGTCAACTACAGCTTCGTCGAAGCCGCCTGGGAACAAGACTACGCCGGCAACGAGAATCCCGTGCGCCTGGTCAATCCCATCGCCAGCCACCTGTCGGTGATGCGTTCCAGCCTGATCGCCGGCCTGGTGGCCATCGTCCGCCACAACGCCAACCGCAAGCAGTCGCGCGTACGTCTGTTCGAGCTGGGCCGCGTGTTTCTGCGCGATGCCGCCGCCGCCGATGGCGAGCTGGCCGTCGCCGGCCTCACCCAGCCCCTGAAGCTGGCGGGCGCCGCCTGGGGCCCGGCCGTGGCCGAGCAGTGGGCCGAGCCGGTGCGCCAGGTCGATTTCTACGACGTCAAGATGGACGTCGAGGCGCTGTTCGGCGCGCGCGCCGCTGGCCTGCGTTTCATTGCCGACAGTCATTCCGCGCTGCATCCTGGCCGTGGCGCCCGCATCGAACTCGATGGCCGCGCCATCGGCTGGCTGGGCGAGCTGCATCCGCGCCTGGTGCAGCAGGCCGAACTGGCGCATGCGCCGGTGGTGTTCGAACTGGACGTCGACGCGCTGCAGGCCGGCCGCCTGCCGCAGGTGCGCGAACTGTCGCGCCAGCCCGTGGTGGTGCGCGACCTGGCGCTGTGGGTGGCCGCCGCCACGCCGGCCCAGACGCTGCTCGACACCGTCCTGGCCACCGTGCGCGCCGACGCCCAACTGGCCGTGGTGCAGGACGTACGCCTGTTCGACGTGTGGCGCGAGAAGACGCAGGCCGGCCAGCCCGCGCCGGCCGAGAAAAGCCTTGCCTTCCGTTTCTGGCTACAGGACACTGAGGTCACGCTGGACGAGGCTCGCGTCTCCGACTGCCTGGCACGTATCCGCGATGCGCTGGCCGCCGCTCACGGCGCGCGCCTGCGCGATTGATCATGGGGACCGCTTTGATTGCCGAACCGCGCACACTGACCAAGGCCGAGCTGGCCGAACTGCTCTTCGAGCGGGTCGGCCTGAACAAGCGCGAGGCCAAGGACATCGTCGATACGTTCTTCGAAGAAATCCGTGAGGCGCTGGCGCGCGGCGATGCCGTCAAGCTGTCGGGTTTCGGCAATTTCCAGGTGCGCGACAAACCGCCGCGCCCTGGCCGCAACCCCAAGACGGGCGAAACCATCCCCATCGCGGCGCGCCGCGTGGTCACGTTCCATGCCAGCCAGAAATTGAAGGGCGTGGTCGAGCAAGCCCCGCCCGTGGCCGAATCCGATTCGGATCCGGACGCCTCGGCTTGATGCCTTTCCCCGCTTGCGGCAGTGCCCGGCGCTTTTCTGGCCGTAGTGATACGCTTTGTCGGCAATTGTCATCGATCCCCAAGGAATCAGCGGCATAAAATCCCTCTATGACACGTCCCGAAACCACCGCCGTCGTCCTTCCCCCCATTCCCGCCAAGCGTTACTTCACCATCGGTGAGGTCAGCGACCTGTGCGGCGTCAAGCCGCACGTGCTGCGCTATTGGGAGCAGGAATTCACGCAGCTCAAGCCGGTCAAGCGGCGCGGCAACCGCCGTTACTACCAGCACCATGAAGTGCTGCTTATCCGCAAGATCCGTTCGCTGCTGTACGAGCAGGGCTTCACCATCAGTGGCGCCCGCAACCGCCTGGGCGACGTGCGCGATGCCGCCGTCCACGATCCCGAAGCCGCCGTGCGCCTGAGCGCCGCCGAGATGCAATCGCTGCGCGCTGAACTGGGCGGCATTTCGATGATGCTGGGCGAGGCGCTGGCGCTGGCGGAAAGCCAGCAGACGCCTCGGGGCTGATCGGCGTCATCCGGGCAAGGGCGGTCGTCTACAGACTGCCTGATGTCGCATTCTCGACTTCCCGGCAAAGAGCGGCCATTGACCGTACTGAGTTGCGGGCAATGACGCTACGCATTCAGAAGACATGGAAATCAACGCAGACCCGGCGCTGGTCGCCGCATCATTCGACTTCACCCAGCCCATTGCCCAGCGGTGGGTTGGCCTCAAGGCACGGGCGGGTGATCGTGTCGCTCTCCTGGTCAGATGCGCAAGCGAGGCCATTGTTCAGCGCGATAGCACGGTAGGCGCGCAGCCCTTGGCCTTGGGGCGCATGTGATGTACACCCCGGTCATTGATGTGGCGGCTTTTTTGGGGCTGGTTGCCATCGCGTTGGCCGCTATTGTTACGCTGACAAGGTCGATGTGGCCCCGACGCAGGTTGGTACCTCCCCGGGGGCAGTTCGTGATGGCGATCTCGGATCAGCCGAACGCGATGTCGGCATGGTGCGCAACTTATACACAGGCATCCTTGGTGGAGTTGGAGGCGGCCAAGGTCATCATGGTGATCATGGGGGCCATGTTGGTTGTGTCTACCACCGTTGCATCTGTTTGGCCGGGGGCAACGCTACCAGCGGCGACGATTGTCGTGCTGGCAGTTGGTCAACTGATCGGTGCGTTGCCGCTCGTCGCTCTCACAGAGGCGCACCAGGATCGTTTGGATGGTCTTGCGGCCTCGATGGCATTTCCGCTTGGCGATCAATCTCATCTTCGGTCCATCGCGTTGCCTGCCGTCTCACAAGGAAAAATCGCCCGTGCATGTGTCAACTTGGCTCTTGCGGTGATCTGCTTGTCTGCGGCAGTTCTGGCCATCCAGATTGGCATTGCCACTTCAACGCCTGAGTGTGTCTCTGGCGAAGGGGTAGTGATCTGGCAGGAGATCACTGTCTGCGCAGTGGATCACGAAAAGATCAATGCGCGCGCCAATCGCTGACCCCGTCCATCTGAAGAGGAAAGAAAGCCCTGGGTGGAGCGCGCTAAAGGCGCTGAGAGTTACAACTCACCGTGCGACCGCGGGACTAGCCAGGCTGCTCGAAGATGCGAGCCGGATATCGGCGGCGGATAGAGGGGGCCGGCTCTGAGGAGTCTTCGTCGAAGGTCCGCGGGAGGCGCGCAAAGGCCCGGAAAAAGAACAAGGCCGTTAGTGATTACTATCACTAACGGCCTCGGTATTGCTGGTCGGGACGGCGGGATTCGAACTCGCGACCCCTTGCACCCCATGCAAGTGCGCTACCAGGCTGCGCTACGCCCCGAAAGAAAAAGAGTATAGCGGAAGAAAAAGCCGCTTGTCAAATTGAACCGGCACTTTTTTCTAAAAATCTCAAAAATTCCGGCTTCCGGACTGCGAATCCCGCTGGGCTCGCCGATGCGGCCCTGTTTCCGCCTCAGCAGGATGGAAACACGCGTGGGGCAATTCTTTGCCCGCTGTATCCCACATGTATCAGCCTGGGACGTTGCGTTCATGCACGTCCGCCGCCCCCGCACACCCCGAAAACCCTTGCAGCACAAGGCTTGCGGCCGATCCCCAGTTCTGGGCGACCGTCAATGCGCAGCTCCGCTCAACCGTCTTTCTCTCAGGGGAATCCCTCTCGCGTCATGAATCCGTCAAAAAAATGGTTCTTGTAACCGAGTCCCGAAAAGCCATTCCCGCCACCCGGGGCCGCACGTAGGATGCAGCCATGTCCCCGAAGACGCGCATTCCGGTGCAAGGGGCTCCCCAGCAACCACACGACGAGACGGTGATGACTATGGATCCCTTGTTCATGACGTTCATTCAGTTCCTGGGCTTGTGGCTGGTCTTGATGGCCGGCGTGACGATCCTGGGACCGCGCATCGCGCAACTGATGCGCCAGCGCATGCTGCGTCCGGTGCCGATCCCGATCCGCCAGGGACGTCCGAGCGACCGTTCAATGTCCTGACCCTCGAGCCCGTGGCGCCGTGTTGGCCGCGGGCTTGTCTTTCAAGGCCGGGCCGGGGCGTGCGTGCTATCGTCGGGCTTTCCGTATCCCGCTTTTGGCAACGCACATGACCACCGCCCGCATCCAGCAAGGTGAATTGGCTTACTGGCTCGGCGCCATCTCCACGGCGGAAACCGCCGAGACCCGCGCCGCCGTGGCGCAAGATATCCCGCGGCATGTCGCCGACGCCTTGCAGATCCTGCGTTGCATCGAGCCGGTCGAAGGCGGCTATACCCTGACGGACAAAGGCCGCCTGTCGCTGCGCATGGCGGACCCTGCCGCCATCCATCTGCGGTAAGCGCAAGGCACGGCGCGCACGCCATCGCGAATTGTCGCGCGTAATCCACTGAAATGGGCGTGTAGCCATTTTGTCATCGCGCGATGAACTCCAAGACATCAGCTTTGTCTTATCCTGACAAAAGCGGGGTGTACGCTGCCCGCCAACGTCGCGTGGAACGAGTCACGCGTCTCTATAAGCAACCGACTGGGAGGGCGCCATGCAGCATCATGACCAGGAAGTTCTGATCGACGTTTCCACCGCCGCCATGGACACTGGCGGCTACGGCGTACTGTTGACCGTTACGGCCGAGGGCGGCACCGAAGTCGACGCCGCATTTTCCTACCTCGGGGCCTGCGCATCCCTGGACGAGGCGCGAGAGCGCGCCGAATCCTTCGCGATGGATTGGCTGCAGGAAAACGTCTATCGATGACACTGCGCCGCTAGCCGCGCGCCGCTGGCTGCGGCGTTTCGGGTTATCGTTGCGCCAGCCGCTCGCCGGCCGGGCCCACATGCGGTCAGGCAGGCGGCGTGCTGGTTCTCCGTATCCCGACGATTTCATGCTTCACGCCTTGGCCGACACCGTACGCGCACTGCGCCGACATCTCGATGATGTGATCCTGCCGCAATGGCGGCAGGCGGGCTTCAACGCTGCGCTGGGATTGCCGCACGAGGCGATCTCCCAGGACGGCGTGCCGTTGCCGGATCAGCGTTATCGCGCGATGGCGTGCGCGCGCCAGATCTACGTGCATGCTCGCGCGCCGGGCGACGAGGCCGCTGCCCATGCCGCCGTGCTGTTCGACGGCCTGCTGCGCCACTTCCACGATGCCGCCACGGGCAACTGGCATTTCAGCGTGGATGCCGACGCGCGTCCGCTGGACCGCACCCAGGATCTCTATACCTACGCATTCGTGATCTTCGCCAGCGCGGTGGTTTTCGAGCGCACCCGCGATCCGCGTGCGCGCAGGACCATGCTGGCCACGACGCAGGCGGTGGAGGCGCGCTTTCGCCGTTCCGACGGCGGCTACGATGCCGCGCTGGACGCAACTGGCGTGGCCCTGCGCGGTCCGGAACAGAATCCCGTGATGCATCTGACCGAGGCCTATCAGGCCGCGGCACGCGTGGCCGAGCCGGCCTGGTTTGCCCAGAAGCTGCGCGACATCGCCGACGACGTCGCGGGCCGGCATCTGGATGCGCGCACCCAGTGCATCGCCGAGCTGCCGCTGGGCACGGCAGGCAACCGCGTCGAGCCCGGCCATCAGTTCGAGTGGGTGGCCCTGCTGCATTGCGCGCCGCAGGTCTATGAGGGGCTGAGCCTGACGCTGGCCGTGCCACGGGGCAGCCTGTGGGCGCGCGGACAGGGCGTCGATGCGGCGACCGCCGGGGTATGCGCCGCGCTGGATCCGGCGGGCCCGGTCAGTGACGCCATGCAGCGCATCTGGGCCCAGACCGAATATGCGCGCTATCTGGCGCTGACGGGGGACTACCCGGCGCTCGCTCACCAACTGGAGCAGTTCCGCACGCGTTTCCTGCATGAAACCGGCTGGCGCGAAGTGCTGCACCCCAATGGGGAATTGGCGCGCGCCGACATGCCCGCGACCACCCCTTATCATCTTGCGACGTGTTACGAGGCACTGGAAAACGTGGTCGAAAACCTTGCGAAATAAATCACTTCTCATAGGAGAGTGACGCATTCGTACCACGGCAGGGCGTCCGAATTTGACGAAACCCCTTACAATTCGTTGGTTACACGGAATTGTCGGGGAAAGTCATGAGTGTCATGTGTCCAGCGTGCCGGTCCATTACCGCCGGTCTGTCCGGCGTGTCGCCGCATGGCGAACTGGGTTATCAGGGCTTCACCAGCCCCACGCAGCAAGGCCGCGAGAACAACCGCGTGGAGCACTTCCGTTGCGTACGTTGCGAATCCAAGTGGCTGCGTGAAACCGATCGGTGGGGCTTCGACATGGGTTTTCGCCTGGCCCCCTGATTTCCCCTGGCCGATGGCGCCGGCAAGGAAGCGCATTAACCCTCTTAAGCTTGTGGGTTTTCCCGCCGTTATCGGCTGGTAGCGCCCTTGCATGGCGCGCAAGAAGGGATACCAGCATGTCATCGAAAGTGCTTGATGGTTTCAACGTGGTGGCCTACGCCACGCATCCTCAGGGCGGCATTCCCGCCCGGGCGTTCATCGAAACCAAGGCCGTGGCGGGCGAGGCCGACGCCCAGGTGTTCGAGATTTTCACCTCGCGCCGTTTCCGCAACACGATCGAAGCGATGTCCGCCGCGCGCAATGCGCTGGCGGCCGTGCGGTCGGTCGACCCCGACGGCCTGCCCGACCCCCTGCCGCAGTAGGTCCGCTTCAGGCGCCGTCCGTCGCGCGCGACGATTCCTGCTGGCGTGCCCACAATCCCGCATAGACGCCACCCTGCGCCAGCAGGTCGTGGTGCCGTCCGCGTTCGACGATGCGTCCGTCGCCCATGACCAGGATCTCGTCGGCATCGGCGATGGTGGACAGGCGGTGGGCGATGATCAGCGTGGTGCGGCCGCGGCTGACTTCGCGCAGGTTGGCCTGGATCTCGCGCTCGGTGTGCGTGTCCAGGGCGCTGGTGGCCTCGTCGAACAGGAAGATCGCCGGGTTCTTCAGGATGGTGCGGGCGATGGCCACACGCTGCTTTTCGCCGCCCGACAGCTTCAGGCCGCGTTCACCCACCACGGTCCGGTAGCCGTCGGGCATGGACAGGATGTGCGCGTGGATGTGGGCCAGGCGCGCGGCCTCCTCGATCTCCGCCTCGGTGGCGCCGGGGCGGCCGTAGCCGATGTTGTAGTGGATGGTGTCGTTGAACAGCACGGTGTCCTGCGGCACCACGCCGATGGCCGCCCGCACGCTGGACTGCGTGACCAGGCGGATGTCCTGGCCGTCGATCAGGATGGCGCCCGCATCCACGTCGTAGAAACGGAACACCAGGCGCGCCAGCGTGGATTTGCCCGCGCCCGATGCGCCCACCACGGCCACGGTCTTGCCGGCCGGCACGCTGAAGCTGACGCCTTTCAGGATGGGGCGGCGCGGGTCGTAGCCGAAATGCACGTCGCGGAACTCCAGCGCGGCGCCGTCCACCTTCAGGGGCCGAGCGCCGGGCGCATCGGCCACTTCACGCTGTTGGCCCAGCAGCGTGAACATGCTTTCCATGTCGACCAGCGCCTGCTTGATCTCGCGGTAGATGAAACCGAAGAAATTCAGTGGCTGGTACAGCTGCAGCAGGTAGGTATTGACCAGCACGAAGTCGCCCAGCGTGTGCCGGCCATCGGCGATGCCCTGGGCGGCCATCGCCATCACCACGGTCAGGCCGATCGAGATGATGAGCGCCTGGCCGACGTTCAGGATGGACAGGCTGACCTGGCTGCGCACGGCGGCGCGCTCGTAGCGCTGCAGCGAGGCGTCGAAGCGGGCGGCTTCGTGGGCCTCGTTGCCGAAGTACTTCACGGTCTCGTAGTTCAGCAGGCTCTCGATGGCCTTGGTGTTGGCCTCGGAGTCGGTGTCGTTCATCTGGCGGCGGAACTTGGTGCGCCATTCGGTGACCGCCAGCGTGTAAGCCAGGTACAGCGTGACCGTGCCGGCGGTGGCCAGGGCCAGCCAGATGTCGAACATCCGCCACAGGATCACGCAGACCAGCGCGATCTGGAAGAAGGTGGGCAGGATGCTGAACAAAAGGTAGGACAGCAGTGTCTGGATGCCCTTGGTGCCGCGCTCGATGGCGCGCGTCAGGCCGCCCGTCTGGCGCGCCAGGTGAAAGCGCAGCGCCAGCGCGTGCAGATGCTGGAAGACCTGCAGCGCGACCGCGCGGATGGCGTGCTGGCCGACCTTGGCGAAGATGGCGTCGCGCAATTCGGAGAACAGCAGCGACAGCACCCGGGCCGCGCCATAGCCCAGGATGATGCCCAGCGGCACCGTGATCAGCCCATTGGGCTGCGGGCCGCCCAGGTGGTCGACGGCGTGCTTGTACAGGATGGGCACGTAGGCCTGGGCGATCTGCGCGCCCAGCAGGGCGAGCACGGCCGCCACGACGCGCCAGCGCAGGTCCTTGCGGCCCTTGGGCCACAGATAGGGCAGCAGGGGTTTCAGGGTGGCGAGGCGGCCTTGCGGGGCGGAATTGTCGGATTTGCTCATGACTGTTTCAAGGGGCGTGACAAGCCCGTGAGGCCGATGCGGCACGCATTATGCTATACAGGCCTGTCATCCTGCCGGATGGCGCCATCATCCGATGACGCCGTCCCGCATGGCATTCATCAGACTCTCGCGCAGAACGTCCGGGCCGGCAATGAGCGCTCTTGCGGCCCTGGCGCCGTTCTCGATGCGGCAACACGATTTTCAGGGAGGTTGTATGGCGCAAGTCCCCGTATTCAAGTTGAACGATGGCAACGCGATGCCCCAGTTGGGGTTCGGCGTCTGGCAGGTGCCGAACGACCAGGCCAGCGCTGCCGTCCAGGAGGCCCTGGCGGCGGGCTACCGCTCGATCGACACCGCGGCCATCTACGGCAACGAACCGGGCGTGGGCGAGGGGCTGCGCGCCGCGCGCGTGGGCCGCAAAGACCTGTTCGTCACCACCAAGCTGTGGAACGACAAGCACGGCTACGACGACGCGCAGCGCGCGATGGACGAAAGCCTGCAGAAGCTCGGCCTGGCTTACGTCGACTTGTACCTGATCCACTGGCCGGTTGCCGGCAGCGACCGTTTCGTCGATGCCTGGCGCGCCATGGTGGCCATGAAGGAAGACGGCCGCGCGCGTTCGATCGGCGTGTCCAACTTCACGAAGGCCAATCTGCAGCGCCTGATCGACGAAACCGGCGTGGTGCCCGCCGTGAACCAGATCGAGCTGCATCCTGGCTTCAACCAGCGCGAACTGCGCGCCTTCCACGCCGAGCACGGCATCGCTACCGAGTCCTGGAGTCCGCTGGGCCAGGGCGGCACGCTGCACGACGAGACCATCGCCGGCATCGCGCGCAAGCATGGCAAGACGCCCGCCCAGGTCACGCTGCGCTGGCACGTGCAGAACGGCCTGATCGCGATTCCGAAGTCGGTGACGCCGGAACGCATCCGCGCCAATCTCGACGTGTTCGGTTTCGAGCTGTCGGCCGATGAGATGGCTGCCATCGACGGCATTCCCGACAGCGGCCGCCTGGGGCCGGATCCGGAAAGCTTCAAGTAAAGCGTCGGGCCGTAAAGACATCGCCGCCCACGGAACCGCTCGAAGCGGTCTCGTGGGCGGCGATGTGTTTTGGGCGTACGCCGGGTGGTCGTGGGCAGGCTTATTCGCGTTCGCGGCGCACCGGACGCAGCCAGTAGCGGGCGATCACCACCAGCAGCCAGGCCAGCGACAGCCACGAGGCCCAGTGCCAGATGCCGGTGCCCAGCAGGGCGGCCAAGAGGCCGAAGGTGCTGAGAATGCCCAACAGGATGGGCATGCCCCACACGAACATGAAATGCGAGCGCGCGGCGGTCATGCCGGGCTCCGTTGCGGTTGCGCGGCGGCCTGGTGGCGGCGCACCAGCTCGGCGATACGGGCATCGGTGGCCTTGCGGCGTGCCAGCCACAGGTACAGTCCGCTGCCCAGCACGACGATGGTGATCAGGTCGAGCAGGGCCCAGAGGATCTTCAGGGGCATGCCGGCGTAGTCGCCGAAGTGCAGCGGACGGGAAAGTTCCAGCGCCGTCAGGTACCAGGGCATCTGCGCGACCTTGGTCAGGTCGCCGGTGACGGCATCGACCAGGACCGGGGTGTTGAGCTTGGACGTCAGGGGCGTGCTGCCGCGCAGCCAGACCAGGTAATGGTGCGGACTGCCGTAGGCGTTGCCGGGGAACACGACGCTGGTCAGTTCGCGGCCGGGCACGGCCTTCAGGGCCGTGTCGGCGGCGGCCTGTGGCGAGGCCAGCTCGGTCGGCACGGGCTTGCCCTGGTACGGTTCGAGCAGTGGCGGCAGTTCGGACGACTGCCACAGCGCGAACATGGGCGTGGACAGTTCGTTGATGACGCCGGTGACGCCCACCACCATACCCCACACCAGCGTGACGATGCCCAGCAGGTTGTGCAGGTCCAGCCACTTGACGCGGTTGGAGCGCCCGGCGCGCACGGTGCCGAAATCCAGCTTCTTCATGAAGGGGCCGTACAGCACGACGCCCGACACGATGGCCACGACGAACAGCAGGCCCATGAAGCCCAGGAACAGTTCGCCGGCCAGGCCCGCGTACAGGTCGGTGTGCAGCGCCAGCATGATGCCCATGAAGCTGAACTTGTCCTCGGCATACAGCGGGCCGTCTTCGAGCACGTCGGCGGTGCGGGCGTCCAGTTGCACGGCGTGGCCCTGGGCGACGCCGTCGCCCAGCTTGGGCGTCATGCCGACGTAGACCTTCGGGTCGTGGTCGTCCATGTAGACGTAGTCCACGAATTCCTTGGGATACAGGGACTTGGCGCGGGCGACGTAGCTATCGACGGAGGCGTTCGGCGTGCCCGCTGGCAGTTCCGCGACAGGCTTGCCGTCGCTGAGCAGGTCTTCGATCTCGTGGTGGAAGACCAGCGGCAAGCCGGTGATACAGATGATCAACAGGAAGACGGTGCAGACCAGGCTGGTCCACTTGTGAACCAGATACCAGGTCTTGATCTTGGAGGCGGTGCTCATGGGACGGCCTTGCAGGCGAGGGGGCGCGAAAAATAGCAAGAATAATAGTTATTCTCAGCCCAGCGCGCAAATGCTGACGGGAAGCTGATCCGCTTCCCGCTGGGGTATTTCAGGCCAGCCTTGGCGGCTGTTGCACAAGGCCTACAGCGGCTGGGGCGATAGTGAACCGGCCGTGTCGACGGGGCGGGTGCGCATGGCGCCGTCGGGCAAGCGGGCGGGCCCCGAGGCCGACAGGGATGTGGCGGGCGTACCGGCGACGGGCATCGCCGATCCGGCGGCCGCCGTGGCGTTCACCGGGAAGCGCATCTCGGGCGTGCCCAGGTCGGCGCTGGGCACCGGAATGGGCGGAATCGGCACGCGGTCGCCCGACGACGAGGAGGGTTGGCCGGGTTGCGCCGGCGGCACCTGGTAGCCCGGCTGGTTCGGCACCTGGTATTGCGGCTGGCCGGGTTGCTGCGCGGGCTGCTGGCCCGGCTGCAGGACGCGGCTGGGCGAGTCGTCGCTGGGGCGGTAGTTGTTCAGGAAGTCCTGCAACTGGTCGCCCGTGGAGAGGTCCACGGCGGCGACCGCCTGCCCCGGCGGGAACTCGGAGAAGTAGTAGTCGCCGTCGGCCACGATCAGGCCCTGCGGGCGCGGCGCCTGCGGCGATTGCGGGATGCCCTTGAGCGCCGGTTGCGAATAGTCGAGCCAGGTCGACAGGGCCAGGCCGCTGCCGAACTCGTTGGTGCCCAGCGAGCGCGGCTGGTCGAAGCCCATCCATACGGTGGTGGCCAGCTTGGGCGTGTAGCCCGAGAACCAGACGTCGACCGCGCCGTTGGTGGTGCCGGTCTTGCCGCCCACGTCGTTGCGGCCCAGCACCTTGTGCGCACGCGCGCTGGTGCCCTGCACGGTGGCGCCGCGCAGGATGTCGTCCATGACCCAGGCGGTGCGCGGGTCGATGGCGCGCACGGTCTCGTCGCCGGCCTGCGGCGGTTGCGCTTGCATCAGCACCTTGCCCGCGCGGTCGGTGACGTGGTCGATCAGGTAGGGCGTGACGCGGAAGCCGCCGTTGGCGAACACCGAGTAGGCGCTGGCGACCTGCAGCGGCGTGGCGCTGCCCGCGCCCAGCGCCATCGGCAGCACGGCGGGCCAACGGTCTTTCTCGAAGCCGAAGCGCGTCAGGTATTGCTGGCCATACTGCGGGGTGATGGCCTGCAGGATGCGGATCGACACCATGTTCTTGGACTTGTACAGGCCCTGGCGCAGCGTCAGCATGGGTTCGTAGCGGTCGCCGTCGTTCTTGGGGCTCCAGTCGCGCGAGCCGGTCTGCGCGGCGCTCAGGAAGAACGGTTGGTCGGAGATCTGCGTGCCGGGCGTCATGCCGCGCTCCAGCGCGGCGGCGTAGATGAACGGCTTGATGTTCGAGCCCGGCTGGCGCCAGGCCTGCACCACGCGATTGAAGGAGCCGCGATAGAAATCGAAGCCGCCGATCATGGCGCGGATGGCGCCGTCCTGCGGGGCCAGGGAGACCAGCGCGGCCTGCAGGGCCGGCATGTTGATGACTTCCCAGTTGTCGCCGTTCTTGCGCACGTAGACCACCGAGCCGCGCTTGATGCGCACCTCGGGCTTGGCGCGGTCGCCCAGCGCGCGGGCCACCACGGCCAGCGCCTTCTTGTCGTCGATGGTGATGATCTGGCGGGCGCTGCGCGCCACCTTGATCTCGGTCGGACTGGCCGACAGCACCACGCCGGACAGCAGGTCGTCGCTGTCGGGGGCGTTTTCCTGCACGCCATCGAGCACTTCGTCCAGGGCGGCGCTGTCGCTCTCGATGCCGTCGGGCAGTTCGATCTGGTCTTCGGGGCCGGGGTAGGGCGCGCGGCGCGTGTAGTCGAGCACGCCGTCGCGCACGGCCTGGTAGGCGGCCTGCTGGTCTTTCGAGTCGATCGTCGTGTAGACGTCGATGCCCTGCGTGTAGGCGTTTTCCTGGAAGACGCCGTACATCAGCTGGCGCACCATCTCGGCGGGGTATTCGCCGTGCACCGAGAAACCGCGCGCCGGGCCGCCTTCGGAGCCGCGCACCACCAGCGGCTGCGCCATCGCTTCCTGCACCTGCTCGGGCGTGAGCTTGCCCAGCGCCTGCATGCGGGCCAGCACGTAGTGCTGGCGGGTGCGGGCGCGCTCGAGGTTGGTGATGGGGTTGGCGCGCGACGGCGCCTTCGGAATGCCGGCCAGCACGGCGGCTTCGGCCGGCGTGATCTCGGACAGCGGCTTGCCGAAGTAGGTGCGCGAGGCGGCCGCGAAGCCGTAGGCGCGGTGCCCCAGGTAGATCTGGTTCATGTACAGCTCGAGGATCTGGTCCTTCGAGAGCTGCGATTCGATCTTGAACGTGAGCAGCAGTTCGTAGAACTTGCGCGAGTACGTCTTATCGGACGACAGGTAGAAGTTGCGCGCCACCTGCATGGTGATGGTGCTGGCGCCCTGCGACTTGCGCATGTTGACCAGATTGGTCAGGCCCGCGCGGATGACGCCGGTCCAGTCGATGCCGCCGTGCTGGTAGAAGCGGTCGTCCTCGGCGGCGAGGATCGCGTCCTTCATCACCTGCGGGATTTCGTCGAAGCGCAGCACGTTGCGGTGTTCTTCGCCGAACTCGCCGATGAGGACTTTATCGGCGGTGTAGACCCGCAGGGGCACACGCGGCCGGTAATCGGTCATCGCGTGCAGTTCGGGCAGGTTGGGCCAGGTCAGCCCGATGGCCAGGCCGCCCAGCAGGACGCCGCACAGGCCCAGTCCGGCGACGGCGACGCCGGCCTTGATGAGCAGGCCGCGCAGCCGGGTGCGCCGGGATTCTTTTGAGGTTTCGGAATTCTTCATTGCAGGCGATTTTAGGGGAGACTTCCCCTGGCCGGAGATAGACATCGTCACGGCGATAAGGTTTCCGTAACTAAATTTGGCTGGGTTGCGGGTCGATCGCAGATTTGAGGGGAGTTGGTGGCGAATCTGGTTCTTTAGGCGCGGGGTGCGTACCTGCGAAGTCTCGTCCTCGCACTTTCGTGCTCCGGGCGCGACTTCTCCGGCACGCACCCCGCTCCCAGTATCTTTATGCGTCGATCAAAACCCGTTCTGTTGCCGCGTTTACGCAGTTCCGCAGCGAATGGGGCACGATCGGCATGTCGCGCGGCAGTGTGCGCTTTGTTGCGATGTCATCGCGCAACGTGGGGCGGAGAGTGTCTCAATAATGGGAAATCGTGCCATTCCGAGCAGCGTAGAACACTCGTTCAGTGGCGATCGGCATCAACGATGCGGCGGCCTGTAAGGCGTGATGATGTGTTCAGTATCCAGACAGTTTTAGCGGGAGCGTGTTGTCTTGCGACCGTGGTCTGTCGTTGCCGTGAGCCAGGGGCATGACGGAGAACTTGCGCCCGCAGCGCGAGAGCGCGAGGACGTAAGTACGCAGTCATGCCCCTGGCGCCAGAAGAACACTGAAAACGTCCCAGGCGCCCACCCATCAGACGCAAAAAAGCCGGGCATCCTTCACAGGACAACCCGGCCGATGAGATAAGCAGGAAGCCTGAAATCAGGGCTTCAAATGCTCGGTGAAGAACTTTTCCATCGCCGCATAGAACTCGAACTTGTTCTCGTCGTTGTGGAAGCCGTGGCCCTCGTTTTCCTTCACCATGTACTCGACTTCGACGCCCCGTTTCCGTAAGGCTTCCACCACCTGGTCGCTTTCGGCCTTGTTCACGCGCGGGTCTTTCGCGCCCTGGGCGATGAACAGCGGCGTGGTGATGCGGTCCACGTGCAGCGCCGGCGACGTAGCCGTCAGGCGGTCGCGGTCGCGTTCCGGGTCGCCCACCATGTCGTGCATCTTGTCCAGCAGGGGCTTCCAGTAGGGCGGGATCGTGTTCATGAAGGTGAACAGGTTCGACACGCCCACGTAGTCCACGGCCGCCGCGTACAGGTCGGGCGTGAACGTGACGCCGGCCAGCGTGGCGTAGCCGCCGTAGCTGCCGCCGTAGATGCCCACGCGCTCGGGATCGGCGATGCCCTGGTCGATCAGCCACTTCACGCCGTCGGTGATGTCGTCCTGCATCTTCAGGCCCCACTGGCCGAAGCCGGCTTCCCAGAACTTGCGCCCGTAGCCGGTGGAACCGCGGAAGTTCATCTGCAGCACGCAGAAGCCGCGGTTGGCCAGGAACTGGGCCTCGGCGTTGTAGCCCCAGCCGTCGCGCGCCCACGGGCCGCCGTGCGGGTTGACGATGCACGCCAGGTTGCGCGGATCGCGGCCCACGGGCAGGGTCAGGTAGCCGTGGATGGTCAGGCCGTCGCGGCTGGTGTAGCTGATCGGCTTGACTTGCGCCATGTCCTTTTCAGGCAAGGCGGGGTTGATGTCGGCCAGCTTGTGCAGCGTGTCGGCGCGCTGGCTGTACAGGTAGCGCGAGCCGGGCGTGCGGTCGTTGTAGGCGGCCACGATGAAGGTGTCTTCCTCGCGGTTCCAGCCCTGGATCGCCAGGTCGTAGCCCGGCAGCAGCTTGCCCAGGCGGCCGTACAGGTCTTCCGTCTGCTTGTCGAAGAAGTGATAGCGCGGCTTGTCGGTCTGGTAGGCCGCCATCGTCAGCACGCGGCGCTTGCGCGAGTAGCCGGCGGCGTCCAGGTCGACCTGCTCGGGCTCGTAGACCAGGTCTTCCTGCTCGGGCTTGGCGGGATCGAGCACCGCCAGCGCCAGGCGGTCGCGGCCGCGGTTGCTCAGCACGTACAGCTTGCGGTCGTCGAAGGTGAACAGGGCGGGGCTGACGCTGGTGCGGTAGTCGGTGGTGACCAGGGGACGGAATTCGGATTTCTCGTCGTCGCGGTACAGCAGCGTGGTGTTCAGGCCGTCGCTGGTGACGGCGGCGCGCACGCGGCCGGCGTGGTCGGTCTGCCAGCCCACGACGTTGCCGGGGTTCTGGGCGACCAGGTCGGCGCGGCCCGTGCGCACGTCGACGCGGTAGACGTCGAAGACTTCGGGATCGCGGTGGTTGTGGCTGATCAGGACGTGGTCGGGATCATCGGGCAGGTCGTCCTCGATGTGGGCGCGGGCGCCTTCGAAGGGCGTCAGGTCGGTGATGGCGCCGGATTTGGCGTTGACGGCCAGCACGTGGAAGTTCTCGTCGCCGCCGAAGTCTTTCTGGAACAGCACGATGTCCGAGCCTTTCCAGAAGAAGTTGCTGATGTCGCGCTCGGTTTCGGCAGTGAGGCGGCGCGGTTCACCGGTGGGCTTGCCGTCGCGCAGTTCCTGCACGTGGATGTTCATGCGGGCCGGATGGCCCTCGATGGCCACGGGCTGCATGAAGCCCAGCGTGGCGCCGTCGTCGGCCAGGCGGAAGAAACCGCGTTCGGGATTGCGGAAGAAGTCCTGCAGGGGATAGAGGCGCGGCGGTTGGGCGGCGGCGCCGGCGGATGCGGCGGTCAGGCTGGCAGCCAGCAGGGTGCGCAGCAGCGTGAGTTTCAGCAAGGGGACATCTCCGTGGGTCGCGGACGGCGCGAGGGCGGGTCTTGCGCGGCGTCGTGCCTGGGCTCGCGGGCGCCGCGCCGTCCTGGGAATCGCGTTCGATCATGCCACAGCGCGCGCGGCGGTGTCGAACCGGGGCCTGGCCGCGGCGCGGTGAACGCGGCCGGGCCGAGGCGGCAGACCGGCGCCGGGTCGGAAGGGAAACGGAAGCGGGCGGTTTTGCGGGATAATCGCCGCCACGACTGTTGGAGGAATCATGGCTGGAAAATGGATCGCGGCAAGCATGGCGGCGTGGGCCCTGGCGGGCTGCTCGGTGGGCATGGAGCCGGGCGGCGGCGCCTTGTCCGGCTCGTTCGACGCGAACGTCAGCCTGCGGCAGGCGGTGCAGTCCGCGCGCCAGCAGGCCGAAATGTGCCTGGTGGGCGACGGCGGCTACGCGGTTGCCAGCAACCTGGACGACGCCGCCCGGCGCGGCGAAGTGCGCATCACCGGCAAGCTGACGTCCAGCGACGTGGCCACCGTGGCGCTGACCGCCATCGACGGCGGCCGCACGCGCGCCACCGTCAACATGTGGGGCCGGGGCATCTGGGACG
The DNA here is from genome assembly GCF_900078315.1 of Bordetella ansorpii. Classification (GTDB taxonomy): domain Bacteria; phylum Pseudomonadota; class Gammaproteobacteria; order Burkholderiales; family Burkholderiaceae_B; genus Bordetella; species Bordetella ansorpii. Next base: position 242,215 of record NZ_FKBS01000029.1, on the reverse strand, counting down.
AAACCGCGATGCGCGCCATGCACGACGCCATCCTGTTCGGCACGCCCTCGTGCACCAGTTACATGCCGCGCGACAAGGGCAGCGATCCCAACGCGTGGTTCACGCGGCGGCAGTGACGTCCGACGGCCGGCGCGCGCGGCGCGCCTGAAGAAGACCCTGGCGTTGCCCGTGGGTCAGCCCAGCAGCACGATGCCGCCGGGCAGCCGCGTCAGCGGGGCGCCGGAGAGGTCCTGGATGAGAGTCAGGGCGTCGTCCAGGCGGTCCAGCGAGAACGTCGCGCGGACTTGCATGCGGCCCAGTTGGGCGTTGCGCAGGATGATGCGTCCAGGCCGGTAGCGATTGAGTTCGTCGACGACGTCGGCCAGCGGCTCGTCGTCGAAGCGCATCTGGCGCTGGCGCCAGGCCGACACCGCGTCGACCTTGGCCGGCTGCGGCGCATCGACCCGCGCGTCGTCGTAGCGCACCTGCTGGCCCGCGGCCAGCGGCAGGCGGCGCAGCGGATGATCCAGCTCGGCGTTGCCGGCCAGGCAGGTGACGATGGTGTGCGCGCCGGTGTGGCGCACGTTCAGGCGCGCGGTCCTGGCCAGCACGCGGCCGCGCCCGGATTGCACCGCGCAGCGCGGGCCGGAGGACGCGGCCCTGTCGCCCGCCGCGCCGGACAGGGGCTCGCCCGCGACGATCTCGGCCTCTCCGGCGACCAGTTCGATCGTGCGCACGGCATCCTGGGCATGCAGATTGATCTGCGTGCGCGTGTTCATCTCCACCTGCACGCCGTCGGCCAGCGCGAGCGCGCGCTGTTCGCCGGTGCCGGTGCGGTAGTCGGCCGTATAGGCGTCCAGGCCGGGCCACAGCTCCAGCGGCGGGCGCCATACGATCCACGCCGCGCCGGCGGCCAGCGCGCCGCCCAGCAGGGCGCGGCGTCCCGGCCGTTGCAGCGCCGGACGCAAGGGCGCGCGCGGCGCCTCGGCCGGCGCCCGCAGCCGGGCGGGCATCGCGGCCATGGCCGCGTCGGCGGCCCGCAGCGCGCGGCCCAGCTCATGCACCGCGGCCACGTGCGCCGGATGGCGGTCGCGCCACTGCTCGAAGGCGCGCACGTCGGCCTGCGTGGCGCGCGGCGAACGCAGACGCAACAGCCAGCGGCGCGCCTGTGTGCGGGCGCGCGCCTGTTGGAACGGAAAGAGGAGCATGTCGCGCATTTTGCCTCAGATTCCCCGGGCGCCGCGCTGCCGCGTATAGGCGGGTTGCCCGACCGCCTGCTGGCACGCCTGCAGGGCGCGGTGCAGTTCTTTCTCCACCAGCCGCGCCGAGATGCCCATGGCCTGGGCGATCTCGCGGTTGGACTGGCCGTCCCGTTTGGCGGCGACGAAAATCGCCAGGCAGCGCGGCGTGAGCGAAGCCAGCGCCAGGTCCACCGCGGCGATGTCGCTGCGCGCGCTGGCCGTGCGTTCGGGGTTGGCCGAGGCGTCGGGCGCGTGGAACAGCGCGTCGATGTCCTCGGGCGCGACGGGGTCATCGTCGCGGCGGTGCTGGTGCGCGGCCACGTTGACCGCCATGCGCAGCAGATAGGCGGCGGGATTGCGGACCGTGGTGGCGTCGCCGATGTTCTCCAGGCGCACCCAGGTTTCCTGCAGCGCGTCGTGAGCGCCGTCGCGCGAGCCGACGATGCGCTCCAGGTTGTGGCGCAGGTGCGCATAGCGCGATTCCAGCACATGGCGCAAGCGCGTCCGCAGGGCTTCCGGCATCAACGTCCTCCCGCGATGGCCGATGCGCAGTCGTCGGGGACGCCGGCGCCGTCGGGCCGCAGCAGCAGCGTGATGGGCTGGGGCAGCGAAGGCGGCGGCGGATCGAGCGGCAGGCCGTCCAGGATGTCCAGGATCACCGCGTCGCGCGCGGCATCACCGGTGGAACCGGCCCTGCGCGGCGCGGCAATGGCGCCCGAGGGCGCGATGTGAAAGCGCAGCGCCATGCGGTACGCGCCGGGCCGCGCAGCCGTATTGCGGCACAGGGCATCGATCACCCGGCGTTGCACCTGGCCGACGTAGATGGCGGCCTGCGGTGTGTCGATGCCGTCCACGCCATAGGGACCGGGCGCCGGCCGCGGCCCGGCGGGACGGCCCGGCGCGGCGGGCTGCGCCGGCCGGTAGATGGCCACCGCGTCGCCGCCGGGAAAGCGCGCCATCAGGTTGGTGCCGGACAGCAGCATGCCGATGGCCTGGCGCGGCGTGTAGGCGCCGTGCAGCCCGGCGCTGCGGTGACCGCGCAGCACGCTGCTCTGGGCCAGCACCGACAGGCCGCTGGCCGCGCCGAAGGCCTGCACCGCTTCGGGCAGCGGCTGGGCGGGAATGTCGAAGCGGATCGTTTCGGACAGTGCGGGAACGGGCATCGGCAGGGCAGGACGATCGGTCTGGGATAAAGCGGGTGCGGCAGCGCCGGCCAGCCATCCTGTTGCGACGAGCATGCGGAAGGTTGCCGGAAAGCCTGCCATGGGTGCGCTTGGCCGGGGCGGATTCGCCACGGCGTTGAGACGGACGGAAAAGGGCCGGAAAGACGTGTCTGCCCGGCTTGGACGCGGCGCTAGGCTACGTCGGCGTAATGACATTCTGATGACTGCCGGCCGTCGGATCCATGGGCGAAACGGCTGCGCAGAATTGTCAATTTGAAACAAAATGAAAAAAATGTGCGTGGGCGTGCGGCAGGTCGGCGGCGGCCGACTCTTGCAAGTAGACCGCCCCGGCGAGCGCCCCGCAAACGTCTCGCAGGCGCCACGCCGTCACGCACCGTTAATACGTAGGAAGGATCCTCGCCTCATGAAGCGTCACCACCGCCTGCGCGACTCCGTCGCATCGTCCATCCATTCCGCCGCCTCGCTGTCCAGCGTGGACCCGCGCGGCGCCGGACTGCTGCGCGCCACGCCGCTGGCCATTGCCCTGGCGTTGATGGCCGCCGGCTTGCCGGCGGGGCCCGCGCAGGCCTCGGCCGGCGCCTGGTTCGCACAGGCGGGCGTCAAGCAGGCGCCCGGCATGAATCCCGCGGCCCGGCTGACGGGCGGGATCGCGGGGCAGGGCCGCAGCACGGCCCAGCAACAGGCCGCGGCGCGTCAGAAGCTGCAGCGTTCGATCGACAACCTGAACCGCACGGCCGGCTCCATCGCCGCGCAGCAGGCGGCCCAGGCGGCGGCGCGGCAGGCCGCGGGGCAGGCGCCCTCGGTGCCGGACGGCCTGGCCGAGGGTGGGCTGAAGATCGACGCCAATCCGGCCTCGGCCGGCTGGCTCAATGCGCAGGCCCCGACGCAGACGGTGTCCGGCGGCAAGACCACCGTAACGGTGCAGCAGACCGCCGACCGCGCCATCCTGAACTGGGAGTCTTTCAACGTGGGGCGCGATACCACGGTGGACTTCCGCCAGCAGTCCGACTGGGCGGTGCTCAACCGCGTCAACGACCCGCAGGCCCGGCCCTCGCAGATCCAGGGGACGATCCGCGGCGACGGCACGGTGATGGTGGTCAACCGCAACGGCATCGTGTTCAGCGGCACGTCGCAGGTGGACGCGCGCAGCCTGGTAGCCGCGGCGGCCAGCATCGAAGACCGGCAGTTCGCCGACCAGGGCCTGTACGGCACGCGCAGCGGCAACGACTACATGCCCTCGTTCACTGGCGCGATGGGCAACGTGCGCGTCGAGGCCGGCGCGCGGCTGGCCTCGCGCGAGCCCGCCTCGGTGACGCAGGGCGGCGGCTACGTGCTGCTGCTGGGCCGCGAGGTGGACAACGCCGGCACGATCCAGACGCCGCGCGGCCAGGCGCTGCTGGCCGCCGGCGACAGCTTCGTGATCCGCAAGGGCCTGACCACGGACACCGCGCAGGGCGGCACGCAGTATTCGACCACGCGCGGCAATGAAGTCGCGCCGCAGATCGCGGTGGACGGGACGACGGGCAGGGCGGCCAACACCGGCCTGATCCTTGCCCGCGAAGGCGACATCACGCTGGCCGGGCGCGAGGTGCGCCAGGACGGCGTGGCGGTCGGCACGTCCAGCGTCGATACGCGCGGCACCATCCACCTGCTCAACAGCGCCGGCGACGCCCAGGGCCGTGTCGCGCTGGGCGCCGGTTCGCTGACGGCGGTGGTGGCCGGCGATGTCGTACTCGGCGAAGACGGTTCGGTCACGCTGCGCGACAACGGCCAGACCGCGCTGGACAGCCAGCGCGCGCAATTGATTTCCGAATCAGGCGCACAGGATCTGGCGCGCGCCGAGGCCGCCACGACCGGCGAGCTGCGCGTGGGCGGGGCCTTCGACAATCTGTGGACGGGCCAGGACCGGCGCGACCTGTCGCGCATCGAGATCGTCAGCGGCGGCATCGTCGACGTCGAGGGGGGCGCCGGGCAGGGCGCGCTGGCGCTGGCCACGGGCGGGCAGATCGCGGTGGCGGCCGGCAGCGATCCGGCGGCCGGCGCGGGCCGGGTGCAGGTGCGCAACGGCGCGCAACTGGACGTCTCGGGCGCGGTCGGCGTGACGCTGACGATGGCGTCGAACAACGTGCTGGTCAACATCCAGGGCAACGAGCTGCGCGACGCGCCGATCAACCGCGACAGCGACACGCGGAACAACCGCAGCTACCTGAGCAGCCTGGACCTGTGGGTGGACCGCCGCACCCTGGTGGCCGACGACGGCCGCTGGTACACGGCCGGCGGCCTGCTGGAAGTCGGCGGCTGGGTGGCCAACCAGGGCCACGGCATCGGCGAATGGACCGCGCAGGGCGGCACGGTGGTGCTGCGCGGCGGGCAGGTCATCACGCAGCAGGGCTCGCGGATCGGCGTCGCCGGCGGCACGATCGACGTGCAGAGCGGCTACCTGAACCAGAGCTGGCTGCGCGGCGCGGACGGCCGGCTGTACGAATTGTCGTCGGCCCCGGCGGACATGCTGTACGCGGGGGTGTACAACGGTTTCGAGGACGTGCACGCGCGCTGGGGCGAGCGTTCCACGCGCCGCTATTTCAGCCCGCTGATCGCGCCGGCGCGCCGCTACGAGGCGGGCTACACGGTGGGCCGGGATGCGGGGCAGCTCGTGCTGGACACGCCCACCGCCATCCTGCAGGGCGAGGTCGATGCCGGCGTCTACCAGGGGCCGCGCCAGACCGGCACGCCGGACGCCGCGCTACTGGATGCCTATCTGCAGCGCCACTACGCGGCGGCGCGCGCCGGCGCCTTGGTGCTGGGCCGCCACGGCTATTCGACCGGCCGGTTCGCGGGCCGCATCGGCGTGTACGACAGCGATCTGGTCATCGGCCAGATCGAGCCGGTCGCCTTCGACCTGGACGCCATCGACGCCTTGCACGAGCATCCGGAACGGGCCAATACCGTGTGGCTGGACACCGGTTGGGTCAATGCGCAGCAATTCGGCGCGCTGGATCTGGCGGTGGGCGGCACGATCACGGTGGGCGGCGCGGGGGCGGCCGGCGTCGCGCCGGCGCTGCGCGTGGCCGACGGCGGTTCGGTCGTGCTGACCGGCCCCGTCGTCGACATCGCGGGCGACATCGTCGCGCGCGGCGGCCGCATCGTGGCGACCAACTGGTTCAACGGCACGGGCGTGGCGGCATCTGGCGGCACCCGGCCCACCACCGAATTGCTGCGCGACGGCACGGCCTCGGTCACGCTGGCCTCCGGGGCGACGCTGGACGTGCGCGGCATGTGGGTCAATGCCTCGCTCGACCCGGCCTCGGCCTCCGGCCTGGCCTGGCTGGACGGCGGTTCGGTGACGTTGTCCAGCTCGCGCGACACGGCCCTGTCCGAGGGCGCGCTGATCGACGCCTCGGCCGGCGCGGCACTGTTGGTGGATGGCTCGCCGCGCGGCGGGGCGGGCGGCAGCGTGTCGCTGCTGGCGGCGCAGGGCCCCGGCATGAGCACGGGCGTCTTGACGCTGAACGGCGAAGTGCGCGGTTATGGCGTGGAGGGCTCGGGCAGCGGCACGCTGACCCTGCGCACGGGCGAGGCCTGGCGGATCGGCCCGGTGGCGGGCGATTCCCTGGATGCCGCCGAATCTTCCGAGCGCGCGCTGGATACCGACCGCTGGCTGTCCACGGGCTTTTCCCGCTACGTCATCGATTCGACCCAGCGCGTGACGGTACTCGAAGGCGCGCACGTGCAGCCGCGCACGGCGGTCTATCGCCTGGCGCCGGACGTCCTGGCCGATGTCGCCACGGGCAGCGATCCGGTCCTGGGCCGGATGCTGGCAAGCGACCTGCCCCTGTTCGGCGAGGACGCCGGCAGTGCCAGGATGACGCAGCGCGCCGGGGCCAGCCTGGCGCTGCGCGCGGGCGTGAACTATGCCGCGACGGACCTGCGCAGCGGCGGCGAGATCGCCGTGCGCCAGGGCGCGGAAATCGTGGTCGATCCCGGCCAGCGCGTCGAACTGGGCGCGGGCGGGCAGATCACGGTCGACGGCCGCATCGAGGCGCCGGGCGGCGAGATCGCGGTGCTCAATCTCAAGCCCCGCTCCACCAGCATCGACGACAAGCCGGACGGCCGCTCGGTCTGGATAGGCTCGACCGCGCAGCTGGACGCGGCCGGCCGCGCCTGGACCGCATTGGACGCCCTGGGCCTGCGCTACGGCGCGGTGCTGGCCGGCGGGCGCATCGTACTGGGCAGCGAGGACGGCGATGCCTACAAGTTCACCGACGACGACAACACCGGGCTGGAGAACGCGGCCGATGCCTTCGTGGTGGTGCGTCCCGGCGCGCTGCTGGACGCCTCGGGCGCGCAGGTCGTCTTCGATACGCGCGCCGGCCTGGACGTTTCGTCGCTGTTCCTGACGAATCCCGACGCCGGCCGCATCGTTTCCACGCCGGTCGCGGTCGCCACCGACGGCGGCACGATCGCGATGCGTTCCTACTATGGCATCTACAACGAAGGCACGCTGCTGGCGCGCGCGGGCGGCACGGGCGCGTCCGGCGGCGCGCTGGCGATGAGCCTGGAGGCGCTCGGTTACAACCGGCCCAGCGGCTACTGGGACGACAGCTGGCCCATTCCCGCGGAGCTGGCCGCCGGCCGCGTCCTGACCCTCAGCCAGGACGCGCCGGCCTGGCGCCTGGATGGCGACGTCGCCGCGGGCCTGGCCGACGACAGCCTGGCCGTGGGCCGGGCCAGCGTCGGCGCCGCGCAGATCGCCGCTGGCGGCTTCGACCGCGTGTCGCTGATGGCGCGCAGCGCCATCGCCTTCGACGGCAATGTGGACCTGTCGGTGGGCCGCAGCCTGACGCTGCGCCGCGGTCCGCTGGTGGCGGCGCAGCCGGGGGCCACGGCCGCGCTGTCGGCGCCGTATGTGCTGCTCGACGGCCAGACCACCGTGGCGCCGCCCGCGTACGGCAAGCTGACCCAGGCCCTGGCGGACTATGCCTACGACGGCGCGCTGACGCTGCACGGCGGCCTGATCGACGTGCAGAACCGTGTCCAGGTCCTGTTCGACCAGACCGCGCTGTCGACCGATTCGGACCTGCGCTTTCTTGGCGGCATCCTGGCCGTGCCGGGCGACCTGTCGCTGACCGCCGGCCAGATCTATCCGGGCACCGGCGCCTCGGGCACCCTCTACGCAGGGTACCGTTTCAACACCGCCCTGACCGGCAACACGGGCACGACCTACGTGCGCGACGCGAAGATCGAGATCGCCGCCACGCCGGGCGTGGCGCCGTCCACGCCGTACTCCGTGTTCGGCAGCCTGACGCTGATGGCCAACACCATCCTGCAGGGCGGCACGCTGCGCGCGCCGCTGGGCACCATCCAGCTCGGCAGCACGACCAATTTCCCGCAGGAGAAGACGCTGCGCATCGAGCTGCTGCCCGGCAGCCTGACCTCCGTCAGCGCGGCCGGCCTGGCGATGCCGTATGGCGGCACGGCCGACGGCGTGAACTACACCGTCGACGGCGCGGATCCCTATACGGTGCAGGCGCTCACCGGCATGCTGCTCGAAACCGCGGACGCCGTGCCGACCTTCCAGTCGGGCATTCCGCAGGGCATCGGGCTGGGCGCGGCCAACATCGTCGGCCATGTGGGCTCGGTGCTGGACCTGTCCGGCGGCGGGGAACTGCTGGGCGCGGCCTTCGTGGAGGGCCGCGGCGGTTCGCGCGATACCCTGGTCAACGCGCGCCAGCCGGGCGGCCGTGTCTATGCCATCGTGCCGGGCGCCGGGTCCGGGGCCGCCGCGCCGGTTGCCGGCGGCTACTACGCGGCCTGGACCGGCGACGTGCCGGGCATCGGCCAGCAGATCACCCTGGACACGGACATGCCCGGCCTGCCGGCCGGCACTTATACGCTGCTGCCGGCCAACTACGCGCTGCTGCCGGGCGCATTCCGCGTCGAATTGGGCGCCAGCCAACTGTCCGGCGCGAAACCGGTGCGGCTGCGCGACGGCTCGTGGAGCGTGTCGGGCGTGACCAGCGTGGCCGGCACGGCCGTGCGCGACACGCGCCATACCCAGGTCAACGTCGCGCCGGGCGCGCTGTTGCGCACCTGGTCGCAATACAACGAGACGAGCTACGACGCCTACCAGCTCGGGCAGGCCGCCACGTTCGGCGGCGCGCGGCCCATCCTGCCGCGCGACGGCAAGTTCCTGACGCTGGGCATCGAGTTCCTGCCGGAAGGCAAGGGCAGCCTGGACGAACCCGCCCTGCGGTTCGACGGGCAGACGCGCATGAACAGCGACGCCGCCCATGACGACGCCTATGGCGCCAGCCTGGTGGTGATCCCCGGGCTGTCGCACGGCAATTCCACGTATTCCAGGGCCGAATTCATCATTACCGGCCCGGGCAGCACGACGGCGCGCCGGACCGGCGTGGTGCCGATCTCGGCCGACACCCTCAATGCGTTCAACGCGCCCAATCTTTACCTGGGCGGTACGCCGACGGTCGATCTGGTCAACGACGGATCGGTGGTCGATTTCAGCTGGCTGGGCCAGCGCAGCGCGGCGCAGGCGGTCACGCTCGAATCCGGCGCGGTGCTGCGGGGTTCCCAGGTCATCCTGACCGCCAGGAACGGCATCACGCTGCAGTCCGGGTCGGGCATCGACACGCTGGGCCGCGGCGTCGCGGCGCCCGACACGCCGCAGACGGGATTCTTCTACGGGGCCAGCATTCCCGTGCTGGTGGCGTCCAACGGCGACATCGCCATGGGCACCCAACTGCGCAATGTGGCCGGCAGCATCACGCTGAACGACGGCGCCTTCATCCGCACCGACGGCACCATCGGCTTCATGGCCGCGTCGGGGCTGTCGGTCGTCGGCACGCCCCGGCTGGCCACGCGCAGGCTGGAGCTGTCCGTGCCCGCCCTGAACGTGGGCCGCGCCGACACGCTGGCGCAGGCGGCCGCGCAGCTGCCCACCGGCATGAACCTGAGCCAGGAAGTGCTCGAAGCCCTGCTGGCCGGCGACCCGGCCACGGGCGCGCCCGCCGTCGAGCGCCTGTCGCTGGCCGTGCGCGATTCGATCAACTTCTATGGCGACGTCGCGCTCGACACCTACGGCGCCGACGGCGAGTCGCGCCTGGACGAACTGCTGCTGCGCACGCCCGCCATCTACGGCTGGGGCCAGGCGCAGGACACGGTGCGGCTGGCCACCGATACGCTGGTCTGGCAGGGCGGCGTGAACGGCACCTCCACCGCCAGCGCCAAGCCGGGCGCGGTGCCGGCCGGCGGCGCGGGCACGGGCAGCGGCCGCTTCGAGGTCGATGCGCGCCGCGTCGTGCTGGGCTATCCCGAGCAGGGCCGTGCGCGCGGCGACATCGCCTTCGACCGCCTGATGCTGGGCTTCGCCGGCGTGACGCTGGGCGCGCGCGAGCACATCATCGCCAACGGCACCGGCAACCTGTCGGTCTACCAGTCCGGCCCGAGCCCGGACGCGAACTACGATGCCGACGCCTACGCCGGCACGGGCGGGCGGCTGGACCTGGCCGCGCCGCTTCTGAGCGGCGAGGCGGGCTCGGTCTCGACCTGGCGCACGGGCGGGGCGCTGACGCTGTCGGCCCCGGCCGGCGCGGCCGCCGCCGACGATGCGGCGGCCGGGCAGGGCGCAACGTTGCGGCTCATCGCCGATAGCGTCGCGCTGGACAGCGCCGTCGTGCTGCCCAGCGGGCAATTGGCCGTGCAGGCGCGCGGCGACGTGACGCTGGGCGGGCAGAGCCGGCTCGACGTGGCGGGCCGCGCCACGCGCCTGTTCGACGTGGACGCCTACGGCTGGGGCGGCGAGGTCTCGCTGGAAAGCGAGCGGGGCAACATCGTCCAGCAGGCCGGTTCGCTGATCGACCTGTCCGGCGCCAGGACGCCGGCGCGGGGCGGCACGGACGCCGACCCGGCGTACACGTATCACAACGACGCCGGCTGGCTGACGCTGACGGCGCTGGACGAATCCGGCACGGCCGGCAGGGTGCTGCTGGGCGGCGCGTTGCGCGCCCACGGCGGCGAGGACGCCGCCGGCGGCACCCTCGTGCTGCGCGCCTGGCAGATCGGCGACGAGGCGGACCGCCTGAGCACGGACTTCGCTGTGCTGAACACGACGCTGAACGACGCCGGCTTCACCGCGCAGCGGCGCTTCGCCTTCAAGCGCGGCAACCTGGACATCACCGGCGATGCCCTGCGCGCCCACGCGGTGGACGTATCGGTCGACGGCGGCTGGCTGACGGTGTCCGGCGCCATCGACGCCAGCGGCGCCATACCCGGCAGCATCCGCCTGGCCGCGCGCGACGATCTCACCCTGGCCGCCGGCGCCGTGCTGGACGTGCGCGACACCGACGGCGCCTTGCAGGTCGACAGCTACGGCCAGCCGATCGAGGCCTCGAACCGGGGAACCATCGAACTGACCGCCACGCAGGCGGGCTGGCTGCGCATCGACGGCGGCGCGACGCTGGAATTGTCCTCGCCCGACGGCGTGAGCCGCGGCCAGGTGGACCTGAACGCCTGGCGCGCGGACGAGACCGGCGGCGACGTGCGGATCAGCGCGCCCGACGCCGTGACGATCCGCGGCGCGCAGGCGGTGTCGGTGTACGGCTTCTGGCGCTACTCGCCCACCGACGCGGACGGCACGGTGGTGCAGGACAACGGCGGCGCCGCGCCCGTGGGCGCCGACGGGTCCGTGGGACTGGACCAGATCCACGCGCGCAGCCGCCAGTTCATGGACAACGCCTACGGGTCGGCGGGCGCGGGCCTGCGCCAGCGGGTGGCCGGCCTGGCCGGCGCATCGCTGCGGCCCGGCGTGGACATCACCAGCCCGGCCGCCGGCGCGGGCAAGCTCACAGTCAAGGGCGACATCGACCTGGCCGGATACCGCTATGGCCCCGGCGCCGATACCGATCCGGCTTCCGCGGCCTACGGCGCCGGCCAGCCGGGCAAGCTGCTGCTGCGCGCGGCCAGCGACCTGGCCGTCAACGGCAACATCAGCGACGGCTTCGGCGCGGCGGCCACCGGCGTCGAGTTCCGGGTGGTGGAAGAGGCCGTCACCCTGGGCGCGGACCGGACAGTCACGGCGGGCGGCCAGACGCTGGGCGTGAATTCCCGCATCCCGAACAGCGGCACGCTGAATTTCGACGTCGTGGCGGGGCAGTCCACCCGGCTGACCAAGGGCGGGGTCACCACGGCCGAAGCCGTCGTGTCCGGCAATGCCACGATGCCGCTGAACATGGTGGTGACGGCCGACGTGTACGACGCCGCAGGCAACCTGAAATGGGCCAGCGGCACCGTGCTGTCCAGCACCATCGCGCTAGACCGGCGGCTGAGCATCGGCGACCGGATCGGCGCCGGCTTCACCGCGCCGACCGCCGCGACCGCGAACATCTTCGTGGTGGGCACGCGCATTCCCGCCGGCACCAACCTGGCGATGTTCCAGTACGCCACCAGCCCGTACTTCCAGATCGACGCCGTCGCCCTGTCGGCCGGCAACGTGTTGCCCGCGGGCACCTACATCTCGACGCTGTCCGAGGACATGCCCATCATGGCGGCGGCCCGCATGCAGGCCGCCGGCACGCAGTCGTGGGCGCTGCGCCTGGCCAGCGGAGCCGACCTGGGCGCGGCCGATGCGCGCGCCCTGCGCACCGCGGCCTCGCTGGCCGGCGCCGGCAACCTGCGCTTCAGCAATCCGCTCGTCGGCCTGTCGGGCGCGCCGGTGCCCAGCGTGGTGCGCACCGGCACCGGCAGCCTGGAGCTGCTGGCCGGCGGCGACCTGTCGGTGGATTCGCTGTACGGCATCTACACCGCGGGATCGCAGGTGGCCCTGCCCGACGGCGTGTCGGTGCCGGATGGCAGCTACGTCAGCGACCACGGCGGCGACCTGCGCATCGCCGTCCAGGGCGACATGAGCGGGTTCCTGTATTCCGACAGCAACAACTCGATGGTGGATTCCTATCCGGTCAACCATTGGCTGGTGCGCCGCGGCGACGCGGAACTGGGCCAGGCGGCCACCTGGTCGATCCGCTACGGCCAGTACGTGCCCACCGTCAACGGCGCGACCTCGTATTTCTTCGGCTTCGCCGGCCTGGGCGCGCTGGGCGGCGGCAATGTCGCCATCGACGTGGGCGGCGATGCCGGCGTGCTGGCGCCGGCCGCCGTGCCGTCGAACTACGTCAGGCAGACGCAGGGCCTGGTGGTCGCGGTGGGCGGCAGCGGCTACGTCACGCAGGTGGCCACGGACGCGTCCGGCGCGGTCATCGGCGGCACGCTGGCGCAGACCGGCGGCGGCAACCTGACACTGCGCGTGGGCGGGCGCCTGAACCCCGAGCATGGCGATTCGACCTCCAACAACATGCGGGGCGACGACCTGAACGGTTCGCTGACCAACCTGCGCGGCGATGTCGATCTGCTGGCCGGCGCGATCGGCGAACTGCAACTGCAGTACGGCACCGCCACGAAGGACGATCCCCGCGCGCTGGATCCTTACGAAGCGGCCTTGCTGCGCACGACCACGGCGCTGGGCGGCCCGGTGCTGGTGCTGGGCGATGCGGGCGCGCAGCTGCGCGCCCGCGGCGACCTGGTGCTGGGCGGGGTGGGCGACCCCGGCCAGTTGGCCGACGGCGACGTGCCCGCCAGCCGGGGCCCCAACAGCCTGTTCAGCCTGTGGCGGCCGCATACCGCCATCGAACTGGTGTCGGCCGGCGGCAACCTGACTCCCCTGAACGCCGTCCCGTCCACCACCAGCAATGAAAATATCGGCAGGGCCGGCGTCGGCGCGCTCAGGAATGCGCCGCAGATGCTGCCGGCGCGCTTTTCCGCCACCGCGGCCAGCGGCAGTATCTACTACGGCGGCGGCACGCTGGTCGAGCTGGCGCCGTCCGAGGGGCCGGGCCTGCTGCAACTGCTGGCCTGGGATTCCATCTACGGGTCGGCCTACCTGACGGAGGCCTTCGGCAGGCTGGTGGCGGGCGACGCCACACGCTGGCTGGTCTCGGGCGCCCCGGCGTCCGCCGACGCGATTCCCAACCCCTTCAAGCCGCACGCGGCGTCCAGCCAACAGTCGTACAAGCATTTCTTCACGTATCAGGCCAACCTGCCCGCAGCGGCGGGCGCGGGCGGCGATCCCATCCGCCTCTACGCGGTCAATGGCGACCTGCTGAACGTGTCGCTGGGCGGCATCGGCGCCACCACCTTCGATCCGGTGACGCTCGTCGATCAGACCGACTACATTGCCGCCCGGCCGTCGCGCATCCTGGCCGGCCGCGACATCGTCAACTTCGGCCGCGGCGACGGCGTCCTGTTCGACACCGGCCTGATCCTGAATAACTCGCCCACGGACGTGTCGATGGTCGCGGCCGGCCGCGACGTCTTCTACGCCAACGTCCAGATCGCCGGCCCCGGCACGCTGGAAGTCAGCGCGGGCCGCAACCTCTATCAAGGCAACCAGGCCAGCCTCGTCAGCATCGGCCCCATCGTCGAGGGCGACACGCGCCCCGGCGCCGAGATCGCCATCCAGGTCGGCCTGGGGGCGGGCAGCGTCGGAGAGGGGCAGGCCGACTACGCCGCGCTCGCCGACCGGTATCTGGACCCGGCCAACCAGGCCGACACCCGGCCGGGCTATCCGCTGGCCGAGCAGCCGGGCAAGGTGGCGCACACCTACCAGGACGAGCTGGCCGCGTGGCTGCTGGAACGCTATGGCCGGGACGCCGACGGCAACGCCCGGGCCGCCGGCCTGCGCTTTGCCGACGACGGCTCGCCGGTGGTGTTCGACGCCGCCGCGCAGTCCCCGCAGGCCTTCTTCGCGCGGCTGGCGCCGGAGCACCAGCGCATCTTCCTGCGCCAGGTCTACTACGCCGAGCTCACGCAGGGCGGCCGCGAATACAACGACCCGGACAGCACGCGCTACGGCAGCTACCTGCGCAGCCGCCAGATGATCGCCACGCTGTTCCCCGCCGATCGCGCCTATGCGGGCGACATGACGCTGTTCCAGGGCGCCGCCGCCAACGCCGGCGTGCGCACCGTGCTGGGCGGCGGCATCCAGACGCTGGTGCCGGGCGGCGAGACGCTCATCGGCATCGAGGGCGTGCGGCCGGCCGAAGGGGCGGACGTGGTGCCCGCGGGACTGGTCACCCAGGGGGCCGGCAGCATCCAGATGTATTCGAGCGGCAGCATCCTGCTGGGCCTGTCGCGCATCATGACCACCTTCGGCGGCGACATCTTCGCCTGGTCGAATCATGGCGACATCAACGCGGGACGGGGCGCCAAGACCACCATCGTCTATACGCCGCCCAAGCGCCTCTACGACAACGTGGGCAACGTGGCGATCTCGCCGCAGACGCCGTCGTCCGGCGCGGGCATCGCCACGTTGCGGCCGATACCGGAAGTGCCGAGCGGCGGCATCGACCTGCACGCGCCGGAAGGCACCATCGACGCCGGCGAGGCGGGCATCCGCGCGTCGGGCAACGTCAATATTTCGGCGTTGCAGGTGGCCAATGCGGCCAATATCCAGGCGCAGGGCGAAACGGTGGGCGTGCCGGTGACGGCGGCGGTGAACACGGGCGCACTGGCCAGCGCCAGCTCGGCGGCATCCAGCGCGGCGACCGCCGCGCAGGATGCCGTGGCGCGCACGCGGGCGGCGACACGGCAGAACCTGCCGTCGGTCATCAGCGTGCAGATCCTCGGCTTCGGCGATCCGCGCGCGCCGCAGGAGCCGCCGCCGCGCCCGCGTACGGGCCGCATCGAGCCCGTGGGCGCGCGCCCGGCCGGCACGGTGATGGTGTTGGGCGCAGGCGCGGAAGGGCCGGTGCAGCGCGCCGTGCTGACGGCCGCCGAGCGCGCGGCGCTGGGCGACTGAAGCGGCGCCGCGAAAAACCGAGATGGCCACGACGCCCGACTGATCCGACCGGAGTTCGACCATGTCCGTGATCGACACCGCCCCGTACGCGGGCAGCGGGCGGGAACGTGCCGCCCGCCGCTCGCTGCAGGACTACCTGTGCGAGCACTATCGCGATCTGGCGCAGCGCCTGGCCCGGCGGCTGGGCTGCGCCGATCTGGCCAGCGAGGCGCTGCACGACACCTGGCTGCGGCTGCAGGCCGGGTGCGAGCCCGAGGGCATGCAGGGGCAGGCCGACGTGCCGTCCGGGGCCCCGCAAGCGGTGCGCAGCCCGGCCGCGTATCTGTTGCGCATGGCGTACTGCGCGGCCATCGATGGCCTGCGCGCGCAGGCGCGCCAGCCCGCCGTGGCGCTGGACGACAACGCCGAGGCCCTGGCGCTGCCCGATCCCCTTGCCCGTACCGACGAGGAGGCCGCCGGGCGCGAGGGCCTGCGCCTGCTGGCCGATGCCGTCGAGTCCCTGCCGCGCCGCCGCCGGGCCATCTTCGTGGCCGCGCGCATCGAGCAGCGCGGCCGGGGCGAGATCGCCGCGATGTTCGGCGTGTCCGAGCGTATCGTGGACAACGAATTGCGCCGCGCCCACGCGGGCTGCGCGGCGCGGCTGGGACGCGCCATGCCGGCGCCGGTCAGTCGCCGCCCGGCCGCTTGCGGATGACCTTGAAGGTGGCGGTGGCGCGCACCACCAGTTCGCCCTGGACGTCGTGGGCTTCGCCTTCGCAGAAGGCGATCGATTTGCCGCGCCGCAGGCAGCGGGCGGTGAACGTGAGATCGCCGCGGCCCGGCGACAGGAAGCTGGTGGTCATGTCGATGGTCGCCATGCCCACCGAGCGGTCGGCGCCGCGCGCGGCGGCGCTGAGCGTGAAGTCGAGCACGCTCATCAGCGTGCCGCCGTGGATGTCGCCGCGGCTGTTGGTCAGTTCGGCGCGCCAGGGCAGGAAGGTGCGCGAGCCGGTTTCGTCGGCATGCTGCGGCACCAGGCCCAGCAGGTCCATCAGGGGAATGGTCAGGCCGAAGTAATCGGTGGGAGTCGAGGACATCGCGAAAGGCCCGCTGGACGCGGGCGCAGGATTGGCTAAGCGCGCCATAATATGGGGTTTTGGCTTTCCGCGTCTTTCGTTTTTCCCGCATGGTCCCTTCCGTGGTCGTTTATTCCGGCTTCGCGCCTGATCTGGCTCGCGGCGCCTGTCCCGGCGTTGCCTCTGGCCTTGCTCATGGCATGGGGCGGGGGGCGCGATGACCGGCCCGGCGCGCAAGATCGTGCACGTCGACATGGATGCGTTCTATGCCTCGGTCGAGCAGCGCGATCGCCCCGAACTGAAAGGGCTGCCGGTGGTGGTGGCCTGGACCGGACCGCGCTCGGTGGTGTGCGCGGCTTCGTACGAGGCGCGCCGTTTCGGCGTGCACTCGGCGATGTCCGCCATGCGCGCCGAGCGCCTGTGCCCCGATGCCGTGTTCGTGCCGCCCGATTTCAACCGCTATCGCGCGGTGTCGCGCCAGGTGCGCGAGATTTTCTCCCGGCACACCGACCTGATCGAGCCGCTGTCGCTGGACGAGGCCTACCTGGACGTGACGCAGAACAAGCGCGGCCTGGCCACGGCCACCGAGGTGGCCCGCGCCATCCGCGACGAGATCCGCGCGGAAACCGGCCTGACCGCCTCGGCGGGCATCGCGCCCAACAAATTCCTGGCCAAGATCGCCTCCGACTGGAACAAGCCCGATGGCCAGTTCGTGATCCGGCCGCATCGCGTGCTGGAATTCCTGCGGGAACTGCCCGTGCGCAAGGTGCCGGGCGTGGGCAAGGTGACGCAGGCCAGGATGGAGACCCTGGGCATCCGCACGGTGGGCGACCTGCGGCAACGCCCGCTCACCGAACTGGAACTGCATTTCGGCCGCTACGGCTATCGCCTGCACGAGCTGTCCAACGGCATCGATGAGCGCGAAGTCGAGCCCGACCAGGTGGCGCAACAGGTGTCGGCGGAGACCACCTTCAGCACCGATCTGCTGTTGCACGAACTGGGCGAATCGCTCGACCGCCTGGCCGCCAAGGTCTGGGAGCAGGGCCAGCGCAAGGGCATGCTGGGCCGCACGACGGTGCTGAAGCTGAAGACGGACCGCTTCCGCATCCTGACGCGCAGCCTGACGCAGTTGCAGCCGCCCCAGTCCGCGGTGCAACTGGCCTCGGTGGCGCGCGCGTTGTGCGACAAAGTGACGCTGCCCGCCGAGACGCGTTATCGCCTGGCGGGCGTGGGGATGAGCAACTTCGCGGATCCGCAGGAAGAGAACCGGCAGGCGGATCTGTTCTAGTCGGCCATGGCAGGGGCCCGGCGTGCAATCACGACAGGCGTGCCTTCAGTTGCGCGGACACGGCGGACATATCCGCGCGGCCGGCCAGTGCAGGCTTCAGGATCGCCATCGCCTTGCCCATCGCCGGCGCGCCGGTGACGCCCTGGGCGGTCACTTCGGCGATGGCCGCGTCGATGGCGGCGGTCACTTCCTCGGGGCTGGCGGCCTGGGGCAGGAACTCCTGCAGCACGGCCAGTTCGGCCTTTTCCTGTTC
Source organism: Bordetella ansorpii (assembly GCF_900078315.1). Taxonomy (GTDB): domain Bacteria; phylum Pseudomonadota; class Gammaproteobacteria; order Burkholderiales; family Burkholderiaceae_B; genus Bordetella; species Bordetella ansorpii. The sequence goes on along the minus strand of NZ_FKBS01000029.1, from coordinate 224,350 downwards.
GGCGGTTTCGGTGCGGCCGGCCTGTTCGAAGGCGGCGATCGATTCGCGGCGCTGCTTGACCTGCTTTTCGATGATGGCCGTGATCTCGGCGTCGGCCAGGTCGCGGCGCTCGTCCACTTCCTTCTGCTTCACGGCGGCCAGCAGGAAACGCAGCGTCGTCAGGCGCGCGGTGTCCTTGGCGCGCATGGCGTCTTTGACGGAGTCGGACAGTCGGGTCTTGAGCGTGGCAGTGCTCATGGTGGAAATCCTGAAATGTTGCTGCAAAGCCGGTGTTTTAACCGCCGGGTGGGCATGGCGGCAAGTTGAGGGACGGGTTGCGAAGGGCAGGACGGGCGCATTGGTCTTTTAAAAGATGTAAAATAAATACATCTTTAAGGGCCGATGCCCGCAACCCCTCTCAGGAGTCCAGCATGCTCAGCGAAAACGTCCGTGCACAAGTCAAGGCCACGGCGCCCGTTCTTCAGGTCCATGGCGAAGCGTTGACGCGCCATTTCTACCAGCGGATGTTCCGCGGCAATCCCGAGTTGCGGCAGGTCTTCAACCAGGGGCACCAGCACAGCGGCCAGCAGCAGCAGGCGCTGGCCATGGCGGTCGCGGCCTATGCGCAGCACATCGACGATCCCTCGGTGCTGCTGCCGGTGCTCGAGCGCGTGGCGCACAAGCACGTCAGCCTGGGTATCCGGCGCGAACACTACGACGTGGTGGGCCTCCATCTGCTGGCCTCCATCCGCGAGGTGCTGGGCGAGGCGGCCACCGACGAGCTGATCGACGCGTGGGCGCAGGCCTACGGGCAACTGGTGGCGTTGATGGCCGGCATGGAATCTTCGATGTATGCGGCCGCGGCGGCGCGCCAGGGCGGCTGGACGGGCTGGCGCGCCTTCCGCGTGGCGGGCAAGGTGCCCGAAAGCGCGGAAATCACCTCGTTCTACCTGGCGCCGGCCGATGGCGGCGACGTGCCGGGATTCCTGCCGGGCCAATACATCTCGGTGCGCGTGTTCGTGCCGGCGCTGGGCATCATGCAGCCGCGCCAGTACAGCCTGTCGGATGCGCCGGGCAACCACTGGCTGCGCATCTCGGTCAAGCGCGAGGCCGCGGCCGGCGGCAGCCCCGCGGGCATGATCTCGAACCTGCTGCACGACCAGTTCAACGAAGGCGACATCCTGGACGTGGCGCCGCCGCAGGGCGAGTTCACGCTGGACCCCGAGGCGGCCACGCCGGTGGTGCTGATCAGCGGCGGGGTGGGGCTGACGCCGATGATGTCCATGTTGAATTCCGTGGCGTCGCGCGGCGATGGCCGCCAGGTGCGCTTCGTGCATGGCTGCCGCGATGCGTCGGTGCACGCCATGCGCGACCATGTGAACGGCCTGGCCGAACGCCTGCCCAACGTGCGCCACGTCGTGTTCTACGAGAACGTGGGGCCGGCCGACCGGCAAGGCGTGGATTACCACCATGCCGGACGCATCGACCTGCGCGCCATCCAGGATCAGGCCCTGCTGCCCGACGCCGATTACTACTTGTGTGGCCCGCTGCCTTTCATGCAGGCGCAGCGCCGTGTGCTGGGCGAACTGGGCGTGCCGCCGCAGCGCATCCACGCCGAGGTGTTCGGCACCGGCGGCGCGGGCGCATAGACCTTTGGGCGGTGGGCGGACGTGTATTCTTGCCGCTTGCCCCGCCAACGAGTCCGACCATGCAATTGAACCGATTCACCGACTTCGGCCTGCGCGTCATGATGTACCTGACGCAGTGCCGGGACCGCGATCGCCCCGTGACGATTCCCGAGATCGCCGAGCGATTCCAGATCTCGCGCAACCATCTGGTGAAGGTGGTGCATTTTCTGTCGCAGCAGGGCTGGGTGGCGGCGACGCGGGGCAAGGGCGGCGGGCTGGCGCTGGCGCGATCAGCCGATACGTATCGCGTCGGTGAACTGGTGCGGGTGCTGGAGCACCAGGGGGCGCTGGTGGATTGCGCCGATCCGCCCTGTGCGCTGAATGGCGCCTGCCGGCTGGCGGGCGTACTGAACGACGGGTTGCGCAATCTGTTCGAGACGCTGGACCGCCATACGCTGGCGGATCTGGTGCGCGCGCCGACCGAGGCGGCGATCATCAGGCTGCATCGGGCGGCTTAAGGCCGGGCGGAATTGGCCCGCGCCCGGCCCTGTGCCGTGGCGTCGGCGATGCGGTGTCCCGTCAATGGAAATTCCGGCTGCGCGCCGGCAGGTTCCCCAGCAATTCCGTCAGGTCCACCAGGCGCTGCGCCATCAGGTGCTGCACGCCGTCGCGCGATTGCCAGGTGCCGTAGATACCCAGCAGGGTGGACCCCAGCAGTTCGCGGCGCTGGCGTTCGATCAGTTCGGGACGCACCACCGCGTTGACCGGGCCGGTCTCGTCCTCGATGGTGACGAAGATGGTGCCCTTGGCCGTCTGGGGCCGTTGCCGCACGGTGACGATGCCGCAGGCGCGCGCCGCACGCCGGTCGGGATAGGTGTGCAGCACGCTGGCGGGCTGGAAATTGCGGGCGGCCAGTTCTTCGCGCAGCAGGGCAACGGGATGGCGGCGCAGCGTGAGCCGCGCGCTGCGGTAGTCGGCGGCGATGTCCTGGCCTTCGGAGGGCTCGGCCAACTGGGGCATGGTGGGTTCGGCCAGCGGCGCGGCGCGCAGCAGGTCGCGGCTGGGCACGGCGCCGGCGGCCGCCCAACTGGCGTGGCGGCGGTGCCCGGCCAGCGTGCGCAGCGCGTCGGCGGCGGCCAGGGCGTCGAGTTCCTGGCGGCCCAACTGGGCGCGCAGCGCCAGGTCCCGGGTGTCGGTGTAGGGGCGTTCGGCACGGGCGTCGGCGATGCGGCGCGCGGCGGCTTCGTTCAGGCCCTGCACCAGGTTCATGCCCAGGCGTACGGCGGGGCGTGCCGCGCCGGGCAGGGGCTCCAGCGTGGCGTCGAAATCGCTGGCGGTGGCGTCGATGGGCAGGACTTCGACGCCGTGGCGGCGGGCATCATGCACCAGTTGCGCAGGGGCGTAGAAACCCATCGGCTGGGAGTTGAGCAGCGCGGCCAGGAAGGCCTCGGGCTCGTGGCATTTGATCCAGGAACTGGCATAGGCCAGCAGTGCGAAGCTGGCGGCGTGGCTTTCGGGGAAGCCGTATTCGCCGAAGCCCTGGATCTGGCGGAACAAAGATTCGGCGAATTCAAGAGTGTAGTTTTTCTTCAGCAGCCCTTTGATCAGCTTGTCTTCGAAGGTATGGATGGTGCCGCTGCGTCGCCAGGCAGCCATTGAGCGGCGTAGCTTGTCGGCTTCGCCGGGGGTGAAGCCGGCTGCCTTGATGGCGATTTGCATGACCTGTTCCTGGAATATGGGAACGCCAAGGGTGCGCTCCAGGACCTCCTCGACTTCGGGGCCAGGATAAGTAATCAAGTTTCTGTCTTTTCGGCGCGCCAGGTAGGGATGCACCATGCCGCCTTGAATCGGCCCAGGCCGCACAATAGCCACCTGCACCACCAGGTCGTAATACTTTTCCGGACGCAATCTCGGCAACATGCTCATCTGTGCCCGCGACTCGATCTGGAACACGCCGATGGTGTCCGCCTTGCAGATCATGTCGTAGGTGGGCTTGTCGCCTTCCGGAATCTCCGCCAACTGTATCGGCCGGGGCAGATTCCTGCGCAACGACACCAGCTCCAGCGCCCGCCGCAGCATGCTCAGCATGCCCAGCGCCAGGATGTCCACCTTCAGCAGCCCGATCGTATCGAGATCGTCCTTGTCCCACTGCACCACGCTGCGGTCCGGCATGGCCGCGTTCTCGATGGGCACCAGCCGCGACAACTGATCGCGCGCGATGACGAAGCCCCCGGGATGCTGCGACAGATGGCGCGGAAACCCCATCAGTGTTTCCGCCAGTTCGGCCCAATGCCGGGCCACGGGCGCTTCGGGGTCCAGCCCGTTGGCCTGCAGCGTGCGCCGCAGGGCAGCCTTGCCGTCCCACCACTGATGCGCGCGCGCCACCGCGTCGATGATGACGGGGTCCACCCCCAATGCCTTGCCCGTATCGCGCAGCACGCTGCGCGGACGATAGCTGATGACCACGGCCGTCAGCGCCGCGCGGTGCCGGCCGTATTTCTTGTAGATGTACTGGATGATCTCTTCGCGCCGCTGGTGCTCGAAGTCGACGTCGATGTCGGGCGGTTCGCCGCGCTCTTTGCTGATGAAGCGTTCGAACAGCACGCTGCTGCTTTCGGGCGACACGGCGGTGATGCCCAGGCAATAGCACACGACCGAGTTGGCGGCCGAGCCGCGGCCCTGGCAGAGGATGCCGCGTTTGCGGGCCTCTTTCACCACGTCGTAGACCGTGAGGAAGTAGGCCTCGTACTGCATCTCTTCGATCAGTTTCAGTTCTTTCGTGATCTGCGTGGTGACCGATTCCGGCACGCCCTGGGGATAGCGCCGCTTCGCGCCAGCCAGGGTTTCACGCTTCAGATACGACGTGGGGTTATGCCCGCGCGGCACGATCTCGTCCGGATACTGGTATCGCAGCTCGTCCAGCGAGAAGCGGCAGCGCTGCATCACCGCCAGGGTCTGGGCCAGCGCCTCGGGCGGATACTGGTTGGCCAGCCGCAGGCGCGAACGCAGATGGCGCTCGGCGTTGGCGGCCAGGTCGTAGCCGCATTCGGCCACGGGCCGGCCCAGCCGGATGGCGGTCAGCGTGTCGTGCAGGGCACGGCGCGAACGCACGTGCATCTGCACCTCACCCAGCGCCACCACGGCCAGGCCCGTCTTGCTGGCGGCATGCGCGATGGCCGCGCGGTGCAGGTCGTCGCGCGCGTTGTGCAGCAGCGTCAGGCCCAGCCAGGCGCGGTGCGGGAAGGTGCGCGCCAGCCAGCGCGCCTGCGTGGCGATGAGGGCGGCCTCGGTGCCGTGCGGCGGCGCCAGGATGGCCAGGCAATCGGGCAGGCCGTGCAGGGCCTTGATGTCCTGGGTGTCGAGCTGGTATTCGCCCTTCGTGGTGCGCATGCGGCCCAGGGTGATCAGTTCGCACAGGTTGCCGTAGCCCACGCGGGTCTGCGCCAGCAGCACCAGCCGGATGCCGGCGGCATCGGGGCCTGCCTGCAGGGTGAAGCTGGCGCCGATGATGAGCTGTATGCGCTGGTCGCTGCCCGCGTCCTGCGCGGCCTTGTTCTGATCCTTCGCTTCGGCATGCGCGCGCACCACGCCCGCCAGCGAGCATTCGTCGGTGATGGCCAACGCGGCATACTGCCGTGCGAAGGCCTGTTCCACCAGTTCCTCGGGCTTGGAGGCGCCCACCAGGAACGAGAAGTTGGACTGGCAGAACAGCTCGGCATACGGGGGCAGTCCGCCTGTGGGGGCTTGGGAAGGGTCGAGCATGATGGCGATGTCTCAGGCGTAGCGCCCATGCAGGAACCAGCGCGCATCCAGTTTGTCGCGCTCGCGGTATACCCAGTAGCGCGCCGAGCCGGCATCCTCGGCGACGAAGTAGTCGCGCTGCGTGTCGCCGCCGTCCCACCAGCCGCTTTCGATGCGTTCGGGGCCGCGCAGCAATTTCAGTGGCTGGCCCGCGTAGACGGGATTGTCGCGGTCGACGCGCAACTCCACCGGCGGATCGCACAGCCAGAAAGGGCGTTCCAGGCTCGGCGGCAACGCTGGCGTGCGCGGCTTGCCGCCCGCGGCTTGCGCGTCCTGCCAGGCATTGGCTTGCTCGGGCCGATGGTCGGCCCGAGGACGTGCGAGGCGCACGCGTTGCGCGCCCAACCGCGCTGTCAGCAGGTCCAGCAGGCGCGCGTGGTCCGCCGGCTGCGTGGCCGGATCGGGAAACAGCGTGGCGCTGGCATCGGGGCGTTCGACGGTTTCAGGGGCGTGCAGCGTGACGGCGATGACGGGCGCCTGCAGTTCGAGCCGGCCCAACCGCTCGCGCAGCAGGTCGATCAGGTGGCCGCCATGCCAGGCGGGCTGGGCCATGGCCAGCAGCAGTTCGGTGGGCGGCCGGGCATGGCGGCCGCGTTCGTGCGACAGCTCGAGCGTGATGCGCTGCACCGCGCGCTGATGCGCGGCCAGCCAGCCGCAGAGCTGGTCGGCCAGGCGGCGCGCCACGGCCAGCAGGGCGTCGGCCTGCTCCAGGTAGTCGGGCAGTTCGATGCGCTGGTGGAAGTCGGGCGGCGGCGTGATCCAGGGGTGCGGCTCGGGCGCGGCGCCGTAGGCGGCATCCAGGGCCTTGAGCAGGGGGCCGCAGCCGCGCCGTTGCAGCCCCGCGCGGGGCAGATGCCGCGCCTGGCCCAGCGTGTGGCAGCCCAGGTCGTGCAGCCAGTCCAGGCGTTCGCGGGCCTGCGGCAGCAGCAGGATGGGCAGGGCATCCAGCCGGCGTTCCAGGCTGTCCTGGCGCAGCGCGACGCGCAGGATGGCAGGCCGCCGCGCGCGCCGGGACAGAGGCTCGCCGACGGCCTGCAACGGCTGGCCGCCCGTGGCGTGGGCCTTGCCGCGCACGGGCCGCGGCGATCCGTCGGGGGCCAGGTCGGCGGTCGGATCGGTGGGCGCGCCCGTGGCCACCTGCGCGCCGCGCCGCGCCGGCTGATGCGCCAGCAGCCATGCGCCCAGCGCGGTGGGCGCCAGCCCCAGCGTGGCCTGCACCCCTTGCGCGGCCAGCGTGGCCGCCACCCGGCGCGCCAGCGCGCGCGGCCCGCCGAACAATTGCAGGCTGGCGCCTACGTCCAGCAGCAGCGCCGAGGCGTCGGGCATGGCCAGTTGCGGCGTGTATTGCAGCAAGGCAAAGGCCGCGCCTTGCTGCGCCTGCGCTTCGGCTGCCGGCTGCCGCTCGATCTGCTCGCATTGCGGCGCGATGGCGGACAGGCTGGCGCGGCGCATGCCCAGTTGCGCGCCGGCGCGCTGCGCCGCCGGCGTCAGTGCCGCCACGCGGGCCGCGTCGAGCACCGCGCAGCCCGCGCCGCCGTCGTCACGGAACCAGTACGGGCGTACGGCGTCCAGCGGCAGGCTGTGCAGGAACACGGCGATCCAGAGGCGCATGGGGAACGGGCAGGGCGCCCGGCTCGAAAGGAATGAAAAACGGGGTGTCGGTGACGGGGCCACGTCGCTTGAGCACGCGTACCGACAGGCCGGCTCGTGCGCTGTCCAGCGCCAGCCGCAGCGGCGCGGGCGAGGCCTGGCGCGCCGCCGCCGCCGGCCGCAGCGCGAAGAACAGCGTGTCGCTGCCCGCGGCGGCCAGGTGCAGGCGGCGCAGGGCGTCGTGGCGCGCGCGCGGCAGCCAGCACACCAGCGCGCCGCAGGTGCCGTGCCGCAGGATCTGCTCGGCGGCCCACAGCGCATCGTCGGGCGTGGCGGGGTCGACCCATAGCAACTGCGCGGGATCCAGTTGCCATTGGCTCCAGCAGGCGATGTGCGGCACGTGGGGCGGCTGCACCAGCGCGATGGCGCGGGCGGCATCCAGCCGCGTCAGGGCGGGTTGAAGCAGGCGGACTTCGCCGATGCCGGGATGAGGCTGCAGCAGTTCGATCAGCGCGCCCTGCGGCCAGCCCCCGCCCGGCAACTGGCCGGACAGGGCGTCGTGGCCGGTCGCCACGCAACGCGCGGAACCTTGCGCCAGTTGCGTGGCGCGCCAGAGGGCAGGGTGGATGTGTTCGGGGCGCATCGATCAAAATCATGTTTACTGTATAAATATACAGTATTTTGCATGGGCTCGGCGCCACCCGCCATCCCGGCCCGTGGCCAGACCAGGCATGCCCCATCGTCTGGCCTGATTGCTCCATTGTGGTGCCGGTGCATCGCCCTGGCGACGGTGCGCCGGCATTTTTCTTGTTCGTGTCACCCGTGTGAAACACAGCGCGTGAAGGGGCTTGTTTCTTTCAAACGGCAAGTTGGCACGCATCGTGCTTGAGCAGACTCAAGACTGTCTCCTCGTTCAACTCGTACCCGTTCGAAAGGAGTAAGCAGCATGGCGCATCATCCGGAAATGATTGTCGAACTGTCCCGCCGCGTCGAGAAGATCTCCAACGAGAAAATCTCGAACATCGTCGACATCAACCAGCAGGCCAAGTACCTTTCCCTGAACGCCCGCATCGAGGCCGCCCGCTCGGGCGAGGCCGGCCGCGGCTTCGCCGTGGTGGCCAACCAGGTGCAGCAGGTGTCCGAGCAGATCACGCACATCGCCGACGCGCTCAAGCTCGAACTGGCCGGCTCCATCGCCGACCTGATCCGGCTGGGCGAGAACACGCTGCAGGAGATCCGCGGCTACGAGGGCCGCCGGCTGGGCGACCTGGCGCTGAACATGGTCGAGACCATGGACCGCAACCTGTACGAGCGTTCGTGCGACGTGCGCTGGTGGGCCACCGATTCGTCGCTGGTCGAGCTGCTGCAGGCCCCCACGCAACCGGCCGCGCAGCACGCCTGCGACCGGCTGGCCGTGATCCTGGACAGCTATACCGTGTACCTGGACCTGTGGGTGGCCGATGCCCAGGGCCGCGTGCTGGCCACGGGGCGTCCTGACCGCTACGCCAAGGCGCTGGGCGCCAACGTGTCGCAGGAAGAATGGTTCCGGCGAGGCCTGGCCACGCAGGACGGCGGCGACTACGCGGCACTGGACATCCGCCCCGAGCCGCTGCTGGGCGGCGCCCACGTCGCCGCCTACAGCACCGCCATCCGCGAAGGCGCCCAGCGCAATGGCAAGCCGATCGGCGTGCTGGGCATTTTCTTCGATTGGGCCAGGCAGGCCGAGACGGTGGTGCGCTCGGTGGGCCTGAGCGACGAGGAGTGGGCGCGCACGCGCTGCATGCTGGTCGACAGCCGCCAGCGCGTGATCGCCGCATCCGATGGCGCGGACCTGCGAGAACGCTACGTGCTGCTGAACACCGACGGCCAGACGCGCGGTTTCTATCCCGCCTCGGACCGCTTGGTGGGATACGCGCTGACGCCGGGCTACGAGACCTATCCCGGCCTGGGCTGGTACGGCGTCATCGAACAGCAGCCGCGCCGTTTCTTTGAATGATCCGGGCAGCGCCTTGGGGGAGGGCGCGCGGCGGCCGGGGCTAGAATGGATTCATCCGCGCCGGGTTTCCGGCGCGCCCTGTTTGTGGAGTCTCCCCAGCATGCCTGCTTCCAATTCCATCGAATTCTGGCCCAATCCCGGCACCGAGGTCCGGCAACTGTTCGTGCTGCTGCACGGCGTGGGCGATACGCCCGACGGCCTGGAATCCCTGGGGCTGGCGCTGCGCGCGGCGTTTCCCACGTCGGTGGTGCGTATCCCCGAGGGCTTCGAGGCCTTCGACGGCAGCGCGCGCGGCCGCCAGTGGTTCTCGGTGCGCGGCGTCACCGAAGAGAACCGGCCCGAGCGCGTGGCCCAGGCCCTGCCGGCCCTGGTCGAATACGTGCAGGCGGCCCAGCGCAGCCTGAAACTCAAGTCCTCGGACACCGCGCTGGTGGGTTTCTCGCAGGGCGCCATCATGGCGCTGGAGGCCGTGCAGGCCGAACCCCGGCTGGCGGGACGCGTGCTGGCGTTCTCAGGCCGCTATGCGCAACTGCCTACCGCCGCACCGCCGTACACCACCATTCACCTGCTGCACGGCGCCGACGACCCCGTGATGCCCGTGGCCCAGATCCAGGCCGCGCAGGCCCGGCTGGCCGAGTTGAAGGGTGACTCGACCATCGACATCGCCTCGCGCGTCGGACACGAACTGCATCCGGCGCTGGTGCAGCGCGCCATCCATCGCCTGCAGACCTGCGTGCCGCTGCACAGCTGGGCCGCGGCCATGCAGATGGATCCGGTGCCGCCGGAAGGCACGACGATGCATTGACAGGGGTATGGCGCCGCGGGGCCGACTTGCGGCGCAAGCGTCCATGCGGGCATGCGGGATTCCCGGCGTCAGTCAGGACATTCCTGTCGCAAGAGACAAATCCGCCCAATGTCGGAAAAGGCAGGTCGTCGCTAGAGTGCTTCCGGACATCTCGTCCTCCGATTCCAGGAAGCCCATTCCCTTGACGCCTTCTTTCTCCCACGGCAGGCCCCGCCGCCCGCGCCTGTCGAACGACATCGTCTTCAAGGCCTTGTTCAGCGGCCATCCCCACCTGCTGGCCGACCTGATCGATGCCATACGCCAGCCAGCCAGACCCACGATGGGGCTGCACATCCTGTCTCCCGATCTCTTGCCTGGGGCGCCGCAAGACAAACTCGCCTTGGCGGACATCCGCGCGCAGGATGCCGAAGGCCAGCAATACATCATCGAAATGCAGCGTTTCGGGCAACGGCACTGGCCTGCCCGTAACCTGTACTACCTGGCACACGCGCTGGCCACGCAGTTGCGTCGGGGAGCCGACTACGACATCCTGCGGCCCGTCATCGGCATCAGTCTGATGGGGTGGAACTTGTATCCCAGATGGTCGGATCAGTCTGATTGGCGCTTCACCCTGCGAGATGCCGGACGTCCCGCCCTAGAATTTTCGGACAGCCTGCAGCTCTACGTCGTCGAACTCGACAAACCCGAGTCGCTGGCTGCTTCACCTTCTGCCCTGAAAGCGTGGGCCAGTTGCCTGCGCGATAGCCAAGACGAGGTACTTATGAACGCCCTGACGCATCCCCCCGTGATCGAGGCCTTGCGGATACTCGACGAGATGTCGCTCAAAGACGAAAACTTTCGCTGGCAACTGTTGGCCCGCGACATAGCGGAGTTCGACCACAACACCCGTATGAAGCACGCTCGCGAGGATGCGCATGCGGAAGGCCATGCAGAAGGCCATGCAGCAGGTCATGCAGCAGGTCATGCAGCAGGTCATGCAGCAGGTCATGCAGCAGGTCATGCGGAAGGCCAGGCCGCCATGCTCGAACTCATGATCGCTCACCGGTTCGGCGCCGTGCCCGACGACATCCGGTCCTGCCTGCGTACCGCCGATGCGCGTCAGATCGAGTCGTGGGCGCGTGATGTCCTGGTGGCTCCCAAGTTGGAAGACGTCTTTCGGTAAGCGGCCGATCGCCTGTCGATCCGGCTGTTCGGGGCATATCGATTTCCCGACCGCCCACCCGGCATTCAACCACCCGTCTTTTCCCGCGTATCCTGCCACCCCCCACCCAGCGCCAGGAACACCGCCACCTGATCGCTGGCCAAGGTCGCGCGCGACGCGGCCAGGGCGCTTTCCGAACTGGCCAGCGTGCGCTCGGCATCCAGCACCGTCAGGTAATCCGTCTTGCCGGCCTGGAACAGCCTGCGCGCCTGGTCCGCCGCTCTCGCGCTCTGGTCACGCGCGGCCTGCAGCGCGGCATCGCGATCCAGCTGGCGCGCATACGACACCAGCGCGCTCTCGGTTTCGCGCAGGGCGGTCAGCACCGTCGAATCGAACTTGGCCAGCGTGCCGCGCGTGGTCGCTTCCGCCTGCGCGATACGGGCCTGCGCCGCGCCGGTATCCGGCACCGTCCACGAAATCAGCGGCCCCAGGCTCCAACTGAACGTGCCGCGGTCGCCGAGCATCGACATCGGCCCGGCCGAGCCGCCGTTCAACCCCAGCGTGATCTTCGGGTACAGGTCCGCCGTGGCCACGCCGATGCGTGCCGTGGCGGCTGCCAGGGCGCGTTCGGCCTGGCGCACGTCGGGCCGGCGGCGCAACAGCGCGGCGCCGTCCCCCACCGGAATGGTCTGGGCCAGACGCGGCGGCTGCTCGCACGACAGCAGCGTCTGCGGCATCTCGCCGGGCGCGCGGCCCGTCAGCGCGGCCAACTGATACAGCGCCGTGCGCTGCCGGGCCTGGAAGGGCGGCACCTCGGCGCGCAACTGATCCAGCTGGGCGCGCGAGCGCGAGACATCCAGGGCGGTGCCGCGGCCCGCGCGCTGCAGGCGCTGCACGGCGTCGGCGGATTGCTGCTGCACGTCCACCGAATGTTTGGCCGAGGCCAGTTGCATGCCCGCCGAACACATGTCCGCATAGGCCTGCGCCGTCGCGGCCACCACGGTGACGCGCGCGGCATCATAGGCGGCCTGCGCGGCCTGCGTATCGGCATCGGCGGCCTCGATGGCGCGGCGGATCTGGCCGAACAGGTCCAACTGATACGAGACCCCCACCGTGCCGGAGTAGCTGAATCGGTTGCGCGGCACCGAATCCGGCTGCAGCACCGATACACCGGAACTATGCCCGTACGTGGGCGATGCGTTGACGCTGACGCCAGGCCGCTCCTGCGAGCGCGCCTCGTCGGACACGGCCTGGGCGCGCTCCAGATTGGCGGCCGCCTGGCGCAGGTCGGTATTGGCATCCAGGGCCTGGCGCACCAGCGCATCGAGTTGCGGGTCCTGATACAGCCGCCACCAGTCGCCCGGCGGCTCGTCCCGGCCGAACAACCGGCCATCGCCGCCTTGCGCGAACGGCGCATTGGCGGCCGGCTTGCGCACCGCGGCCTGGTCCGGCAATGAGTAGTCGGGGCCCACGGCGGCGCAGCCGGCAAGCGCCAGGGCCAGGGTCAGGGGAAGAAGCAAACGGCGGGTAGTCATGGCAGTACGGCTCGATCGATTACGAACGCGAGGATGCCGTCGAGCCCGCGGGAGCGGCCTTGGCATCGTCGATCGACACGGTGGCTGTCTGGCCGGCCACCAGGCGTACGCCTTCGGGCACGCTGTCGATCTTCACGCGCACGGGAATGCGCTGCGCCAGGCGCACCCAGTTGAAAGTGGGATTCACGTTGGGCAGCAGGTTGGCGCTGGTGCTGCGGTCGCGGTCGGCGATGCCCATGGCGATACTTTCCACGTGGCCGGTGATGCGGCGATCCTCGCCCATCAGGATCACGCTGACCGCGTCGCCTTCGTGGATGCGCGGCAGCTTGGTTTCCTCGAAGTAGCCTTCGACGTAGAACGAGTTGGCATCCACCAGCGCCATCACGCCGCGTCCCACGGTGGCGTACGAGCCCACGCGCAGGTCCAGGTTGGTGATGCGCCCGTCGGTGGTGGCCAGCACGCGGCTGCGCTCCAGATTCAGGCGGGCGATGTCCAACTGCACCTGGGCCTGGGCCAGATCGGCTTCGCTCTGCTGCAGCTTGGTCTGGCTTTGCTCCACCAACTCGGCGGCCACCAACTGGCCCAGCGCGCGGTTGCGCTTCACGTCGCGTTGCGCCTGCGTCTGCGCCACCTGGCGGGCGGCCACGGCGGCGCGGGCCTGGTCGTACGCCAGTTGGAAGCGCGCGCGGTCGATCTCGAACAGCACGTCGCCCTTGTGTACGTCCTGGTTGTCCTGGACGGGCACGGCGGTGACCAGGCCGGACACGTCCGGCGCCACCTGCACCACATAGGCCTTGACGCGGCCGTCGCGCGTCCAGGGTTCGATTTCGTAATGGGCCCAGAGCTGCCAGCCCGCGTAGGCGGCGGCAGCCACGACCGCGATCGTGACGGCGAAGCGTCCGAGGGCGGCGGGACGGAGCATGTCGGGAAGTTTGCGACTCATGATGCTATCTCTGCAAAAAATAGGGGGCGGCCAACGAGATGCCATAAAGCAGCACGACGAACAGCGCCAGGTCGAACAGCGCGGGGTGCCACACCAGGCGATAGAAGCCGGCGCGCGCCAGCACGCGCCGCAACGCCCAGTTGGCGGCCCAGGCGATGACGCCCAACACCAGCAGCCAGGGAAAGTAGATGCCGTAGAAACTGAATTCGCCGATCATGGCGCGGACTCCGGTACTGAGGCGACGCGCGGCGCGGCATAGCCGTCAGCCTGCGGGTACAAGGCGCGGCGGATGCCGACCAGCGCCACCGCGGCGCGGCTGCGCGCCTGATCGGCGCCGCCGGTGGCGGTCACGCCGGCCAGGGCGCGGTCGATGGATTCGAGCAATTGCGGATCTTCGCGGCGGCCCGAGGCGCGCCGGCCGAAGAACACGGCCAGGCCGCGCAGCACGCGCTGGATGGCCGCATCGGCCACGGGCAACTGCCCGCGCGCGCGTTGCAGTTCGATGATGTCCTTGCCCACGCGCAGGTCCTTCAGCGCGTCGGCGGCCAGCAGGTCATCGCGCCGCGTGGCCATCGCCAGGCGCGGCTGCAACAGGCCCACGCGATCGAGGATGCGCGAGGCATAGGCATAGGCCTCGCTGCTGGAACGCGCCTTGGACGAGCCTGCCAGCTCGGCCAGCTCGTCCCAGTTGGCGGTCTGGATGCGGCGCGCGCTCCAGTCGGCGCTGGCCGTGCGGAAGATGGCGGCCACGATGGCCGCGGTGGCCACGCCCAGTACCTGCGCCACCGTGGAGTCGATGAAAGAGACCACGTCGGCGGTATTGGTGTCGTGCAGCGCCAGCGTGCCGGTGACGCCGAACAGCAGCGCCATGCCGGGCAAGGTGTACTTGGGCTGGGAGATCAGCGTGCCCATGACGAAGGCCACGGGAAACAGCGCCAGCGCCAGCATCTCGAACGAATGTACCGCCGGCATCACGACCAGCAGGTAGATCGCCGACAGCGGAATGGAATACACCGTGAATTTCAGGAACTGCATGATGCCCGGCACGGGGTTGTCCTGCGAGGCGAAGAAGCAGCTGAACACCACGGCCATCATCGCGGCGACCGATCCGTTGGTCCACGCCGTACCGATCCAGAAGCTGCAGCACACCGCGATGGCCACGCCGACCGACACGGCCGACCATAGCGCGATGCCGCGGTCGCGGTGCAGCACGGGACCGCGCGTCAGCGGGCGCATGCGCAATACCGAACGCGGCGAGCCCTGCAGGCCGTCGTTGATGTCCCGCCGCAGCAGCAGGCAGGCCTCGAAGGCGTCGATCAGTTCGCTCACGCGCGTCAGCAGGCTGAGCTGCAGCAGCGTGTGCCAGTCGGGAGAGTCCGTCAGCGCGGGCGTGAGCGCGGCCAGCTCATGGCGCAGTTCGGCGGCGCGTTCGGTGGTGGCCTCCTTGCCCTGGCCGACCCACTGCGAGACCTGCTCGAGCAATTCGGCGGTGGCCGGCGGCAGGGCCTGTCCGGCGTCCTGCAAGGCCTGCAGGCGGTCTTCCACGGCGGACACCGATGGCGTCAAGGCCGCCAGGCGGTCCTGCATGACGCGCAGCGCATTGGCCGTCCAGCGGATGTTGCCCGTGTCGAACGGCACGTGCGCGGACATCAGGCGCAGTTGCGTCAGGTCATTGGCCAGTTGGCGGCGATCGTTGTCCTGCCGGGCCGAGTCGCCGTGCAGCACGGCGCGCACCCAGTCGCGCGCATCGCGCAGCGTGGCGTCGAGCCGGCTGATGATGGCGCGGCCAATGCCTTGCGGCAAGATCAGGCTGTGGGCCAGCGAGGCGCACAGGATGCCCAGGGTGATCTCTTCCACACGCGCCAGGCCCGTGTCGAACACGTTGACGGGATCGGTCACGCTGGGAAAACCGATGAGCGCGGCGGTGTAGCCCGCCAGCATGAACATATACGAGCGCGGCGTGCGGTCCAGCACCGAGATGTACAGGCAGATGCCCACCCACAGCGCCATCGCCAGGATCATCAGCACCGGATAGTTGGCCAGGCGCGGCACACTGTAGACCACCATGGCCGAACCGAAGAAGGTGCCGCCCAGCCGGTACATGGCCTTGGAGCGCACCGCGCCCGACCAGGGCTGCGACACGACGTAGGCCGTGGTGACCGACCAGAAGGGGCGAGGCAGGCCGATCGTGTACGACAGGTACAGCGCCAGCATGGCGCCGATATAGCACTTCACGGAGAAGAGGCTGTCGTTCAGCGAGGGCAGGATGCGGTTCATGGCTTGCCGGACTCTTTTTCGTTGGGGGCCCGTTCCAGGGCAGGAACATCCTGCCCGGAGGGGGCGTCGGTCGGTTCGGGCTGCAGGTCGTCCGGCATGGGCAGGCCGTGCGACAAGGCAAGGGTGAGTTTCTCGAACACCCGCAGGCACGCGGCCACGTCGTCGGCGTCGATGCCCTTGAACAGCTCGCGGCGGATGCGGGTCAGCACGTCTTCCAGCTTGGCGCGCAGGGCCTGGCCGCTTTCGGTGAGGTGCAGGGTGCGGGCGCGGCGGTCGCTGGGATCTTCGCGGCGCTCGATCAGGCCGGCGCTGACCAGATGGTCCAGCAGGCGCACCAGCGACGGGCCCTCGATGCCCAGGGCCTCGGCCAGGGCGCCCTGGCGCACGCCATCGCCCAGCCGGCCAGCCAGGATGACGGGCCAGGCCGTGGCTTGGGACAGGCCGTAGCCGGCCAGCACCTTGTCGGCGGCGCTGCGGTAGGCGCGCGCCAGCACGGGCAGGGCGGCCGAAACGGCCATGAGTTGGCTATCGGTAGGCGTTTTCATTTTTTAATTGTAGCCTATTTATTAGCATCCTAATATTTAAATAAGCTAACAAATAGCTAACAACCGCGCGGCTGCGGGAGGATGGTGCGCTGCAAAAGCCATTTCGAAGCCATCGATCGCGCTTGGGGACGGATGAAGGAGGTGTTGCGCAAACGCACGGCGTAAAAAATGACAAACAATTACAATCTCACATCAGCGAGGCTGGCCTGGGCACGATTCAGGCACCGCCGGACATCCGATTCGAACAGGTGTAGTTGGTGCAAAATCCCGGAGAGTACTCATTGCCGCGTGGGCGGTTGGCGAGGTGGCTGACCGCGCCCGGCCAGGCCACGCCGCACGAGATCCGCGTCGCGCTGGTGGGTACGCTGTTCGGCACGCTGCCCATCTTCTTCGGGGGCGTCTTCAATACCGTGGCCGTGGCCGGCATCCTGGCCTACCGGCATCCGACCCTGCCGTTCCGTTTCTGGCTGGTCGCCGAGATCATCGTCTGCCTGGTGCGCTGGTATGTGCTGGTCGTGTCCCGGCGCCGCGCCGTGCAGGGCCGGCCCACGCCCACCGACCTGTACATCCTGCTGGCTCCCGTATGGGGCGCCACGGTGGGCTATGGGGCCTTCGTCAGCGCCGTCAGCGGCGATTGGGTGGCCGCCACGCTGTCTTTCCTGTCGGCCGCCGCCATGGTCGGCGGCATCTGCTTCCGCAACTTCGCGGCGCCGCGCCTGGTTGTGGTGATGATCGTGTTCTCGCTGGGGCCGTGCTGCCTGGGCGCCCTGGCGGCGGGCGAACCCGTGCTGCTGCTGACGCTGCTGCAGGTGCCGTTCTACCTGTTCGCCATGGGCGCCGCGGCGCGCCGCCTGAACGGCATGCTGATCACCACCATGACGGCCGAGCGCGAGCACAGCCACCGTGCGCGCCATGATGCGCTGACGGGCGCGCTGAACCGCGAAGGCTTGTCGAAGGCGCTGGAGCAGCGCGGCGCCGATCCTGGCAAGAAGGACATGACGCTGCTGTTCCTGGACCTGGACGGCTTCAAGCCGGTCAACGACGCCTATGGCCACGAGGCCGGCGATATGTTGCTGATGCAGGTGGCGCTGCGCCTGCGCGCGTTGGCCAGCCCGCAGGCGCTGGTGGCGCGCATGGGCGGCGACGAGTTCGTCGTGGTCGATGAGGTGTCCGAGGGACCGGCCCGGCACGATCTGGCCGCCGCCATCGCCGAGTCGATCCGCCATCCGTTCAGCCTGTCGCACGGTGTGGTGGCTTCAGTGGGTGTCAGCATCGGCAGCGCCACCGTGAAGTGGGACGGCACCGACATCGACGCCGCGCTGCGCATGGCCGATACCGCCATGTACGAGGCCAAGCGCACCAAGAAGACCGAGCCCGCCGTCAACGCCGGCTCGGACGCGATTCAGTTCGCCGACCGGGACCGCCGCCCCACCTGATCGCCGGCGCCGTGCGCCAGCCGCAGGCTGTCGCACAGGTCAGCAGCGACACCAATCCGACGATCACGACGGCCACGCGAACGGCATGGCCGGTCGCCCGTGCCCACCAGCCGCTCGCCCACGCGCCGCGTGATGGCGCCCAGCGCCAAGCCCAGTCCCTCGCCAACGGGAAGGCGGTCGAGAACCGCGTGTTCGCCGGGTTCATCTGCTCGCGCGGCACGTCGGCGAAGGCAATCGTGTTGAAGGCGGTGAACTGCATCGAGCGTGTCATGCCGCCCACGAACAGCACGAGGCAGATCCAGAGTACGGGCATGCCGGCCGAGAACAGCGCGCAGGCCGGCAGCGACAGGGCGTTCAGCAAGCCATTGACCAGCAGCGCCACGCCCGCCGCGCCGAAGCCGGCGGCCATGTGCGGGATGGCGGGCGTGATGACGGTGGCGTCCAGGATCGCATCCGAGCGCCGGGGCGCGGCGCTCAGGGCTTGGCCGCCCCGTCGCAGTCCGCCCAGCAATTGGGCGTTTCATACAGCCGTACGCGTTGCAGGCGCAACGCGTGGCCGTAGTGGCCGTGATAGTGCGGGGCGAGCGTTTCGAAGGCGATGGCGGCCAGGTTCTCGACCGTGGGAATGCGGTCGAGCACCACGGTCTTGTGGCCGGGCAGGGTATCGAGGAAGTTGCGCACGGCCTCGTCGCCCGAATACACCAGGAATGCATGGTCCCACACGTTGACCAGTTGGGCCTGGGCGATGGACTTGATTTCGGAAAAGTCCATCAGCATGCCGTTGTCGGACTCGCCGGGCGCCTGCACGACGTCGCCGCACAGCGTGATTTCCAGCACATAGCGATGGCCGTGCAGGTTGCGGCACTGGCTGCGGTGGTCGGGGATGCGGTGGCCTGCGTCGAATTCCAGCCTGCGGGTGATGGAGATCATCGGGCGCCCCGCGCGGCGTAGGGGGTCATCATGGAATGCCTATGTATTTATGGGTTTGCAGGCTCAGGCGCCATTGCGGATGCTGCATGCAGTACTGCACCGCGCGTTCGGTATGCGCGGCGCGCGCCGGACCGTCCATGGGCTGCAGGAAAAAATGCTGGAAATCCAGGTGCGCGAAGGCCTCGGGCCGGGCGTCGAGTTGCGGATAGACCAGCTTCAGTTCGTTGCCGCGCTCGATCACCACGGGCGACTTGCCCTTGGGGCTGACGCAGATCCAGTCGATGCCTTCGGGCGGCTGGATCGTGCCGTTGGTCTCGATGGCCACGGTGAAACCGCGCGCATGGACGGCGGCCAGCAGCTCGGCGTCGAGTTGCAGCAGCGGTTCGCCGCCCGTGAAGACGACGTAGCGCTTGTCCGTGCCTTCGCCCCAGGTGGCGGCGAGGGTGTCGGCCAGCAGGTCGGCTTGCGCGAACTTGCCGCCGCCTTCGCCATCGGTGCCGATGAAGTCGGTGTCGCAGAAGGTACAGGCGGCGGTGGCGCGGTCGCTTTCGCGGCCGCTCCAGAGGTTGCAGCCGGCGAAGCGGCAGAACACGGCGGCACGGCCTGCGTGGGCGCCTTCGCCTTGCAGGGTCTTGAAAAGTTCTTTGACGGCGTAAGTCATGGAGCACCGCCGGCCGGCAGCCGGGGCGGGAGAAAGAAAAGCAGGGAATCCGACATTTTAACCGGGGTTTGGCTCACGGCAGGAATCGGGGGTGAACAGGGACGGCATTTGTGGTGGCCGCGCAGGCGGGTAGACTTCCACGATTGCCTGTTTCGGGCACCCCTCAACATCCCGCCGCCCGGCGAGAAATCGCCGGGCGGGGCAAACGCTGGCGATGCGGCCTTGCAGGCCGCCGCCCGCGCAAGGTCCGATGGAATGCATGAACGCTTGAAGAACGTGTCGGCGATTTCGCTCGACCTGGACGACACCCTGTGGCCCTTCGCGCCCATCGTGGCGCACGCGGAAACGCGGCTGCACGCGTGGCTGCTCGAGAACGCCCCGCGCACGGCGGCCATCGTCGCCACGCCCGAGTCGCTGGCGCAATTGCGCAACGACTACGAGGCGGCCAATCCGGCGCTGTCCGGCAACTACCGGGCCCTGCGGCTGGGCTCCATCCACGCGGCGCTGGAGGCGGCGCGGGAAGACGTGGCCCTGGTCCGGCCCGCCTACGACGCCTTCTATGCGGCGCGGCAAGAGGTCGAATTTTTCGAGGATGCCTTCCCGGCGCTGGAATGGCTCAGCGCGCGGTTCCCGCTGGTGGCGGTGTCCAACGGCAATGCCCGGCTGGACATGACGGGCGGCCATCAGTTCTTCACCGGGGCGATTTCTGCCGCCGACGCCGGTATTGCCAAGCCCGAAGCGGCCATCTTCCATGCCGCGGCCGACATGGTGTCGGTCAGGCCCGAACAGATGCTGCACGTGGGCGACAACTTCGAGCTGGACGTGGTGGGCGCGCGCAACGCGGGCCTGCAGGCGGCCTGGCTGGTGCGGCAGGAACAGGGCCTGCCGCCCAGGATGGAATACGCCGACCACATGACGGTCTCGTGCCTGCTGACCCTGTGCGCCGCATTGGGCCGCAAGGAGTAGGCCGCCATGATGCTGCACGTCTCGGGCACGCTTTACCTGGATGAACGCGAGATCGTGTTCACCATGATCCGCGCGCAGGGGGCGGGCGGCCAGAACGTCAACAAGGTGTCCAGCGCGGTGCACCTGCGGTTCGACGTGCGCGCCTCGGCGCTGCCCGATCGGGTGAAAGAGGCCTTGTTGGCGTTGCGCGACTACCGCGTCACCAAGGAAGGCGACATCGTCATCAAGGCGCAGTCGCATCGCAGCCAGGAACTGAACCGTGCCGAGGCCATCGAGCGGCTGCTGGACATGGTGCGCGAGGCCGCCCGGCCCGTCGTGCTGCGCCGCGCGACCCGGCCGACGCTGGCGTCGAAGCGGCGAAGGGTCGAGGGAAAGACGCAGCGCGGGGCGGTGAAGCGCTTGCGGGGCAGGGTGCAGGACGGGGGGTAGTGGCGGTTTTGGCCAAGACAGAAAATGAGGCCATGAAGATAGGAAAATGGGGCGACAGCCTGGCTGTCAGATTGCCGGCAGAACTGGTCGAGACAATGGGCCTGAAAGAGGGCGACGTAATTGAGTTGGTGATCGAACCACCCATCTCGTTGTCTGAGATGGCGGTTCGCAAATCGCCGTCGCCTGCCGATGTCCAGAGAGAATTTCAGCGGTTTCGTGGACGGCTATCCGCCGATTTCACATTCTCTCGGGACGAGGCGAATGGGGCGGGCTAATCATTCGGCGCTATGTGTCGGTTGCGCACACACAGCAGCGAGGACGTGAGCAGCCTCGAGGTATCCGCTGCGCAATCCGCGCCATTAGTGTTGCTGGGGGACCTCAGGGCATTGATAGAGGCGTTTCGTAATCGAGCCGCCGTGGCAGTCGATACAGAGCTCACTCTGCTCTTCTGGCGTATCGGCTACCGCATTCACACGGAGACTCTGGACGGGCAGCCCGCCCGACACGATGGCCGAGGGTTTGGAGAAAAGAATCCACGTAGGATGGTCAAGTTCGCGGTCCTGTTTCCGGACGAGCCAATTGTCGCGACACTGTCGCGACAATTGAGTTGGTCTCATCTCGTGCTGTTACTCGTTCTCAAGGATCCCATGCAGCGTGAGTACTACGCGCAGAGGGCGAGCGCTGAGCGTTGGAGCGTGCACACCCTGCGCGGGCGCATGGACTCGATGCTGTACGAGCGTACGGCGCTGTCGCGAAAGCCTGATTGATCGATCAACGACGGCAGGGCGAAACCCGCTGACACGCGGGCAGTATCCAGGCGCCCGAAATGTCTCCGATCCAAGTTATCACGCCCGAAAATACGCCCGAATCCTGTCCAGCGACGCCCCGCTGGCCAACGCCAGCGCCAGCAGCCAGCGCGCCTTCGTCACGCTGTACACGCCGGCGCCTATCCCTTCCGGTTTCTCCGCCACCACGCCATTGCCCGTGCGCGTGGCACGTACCACCGGAAATCCCTGCGCTTCCAGTTCGCGGATCCGCGCCTTGGTCGTGGTACTGACCGACCCGTGCCCCGACGCCGCGATCACGATGCCTTGCGCGCCGTTGGCGATCGCCGCGTCGATCAGCAGATCATCCTGGTCCTGGTACGCATACAGGATCGCCACCTTGGGCAGCGTCTCGATACCCGACACGTCGAAGAACGGTTTGTTGACTGGCTTGGCGGCGTCAAACCAGAACCGCGCCCGCGTATTGATGAACACGCCCAGCGAGCCCTGCTCGTCGGCGCGGAATGTCTCCACCGCCGTGCTGTGCGTCTTGTTGGTGTAGAACGCCGAGCCGATGCGGTCGTTCAGCGCGATCAGCGCGCCCCGGCCCACGGCCTCGGGCGAGCCGGCCAGCGCAATGGCCTTCAGCAGATTCGACGGGCCATCCGCGCTGACCGCCGAGGCCGGGCGCATCGCGCCCACGAACACCACCGGCTTGTCGCTGGCCACCGTCAGGTCCAGGAAGAACGCCGACTCGGGCAAGGTGTCGGTCCCGTGCGTCACCACCACGCCGTCCACGCCGGGATCCCGCAGGCGTGTCGTGACGGCCTTCGACAGTTTCAACAGCAGCTCGGCGCCCACGTCCGAGCTGGGCAGGTTGGCGATCTGCTCGTGGCTGACGTCCGCGATCTGCGCGATCTCGGGCACGGCGGCCAGCAGGTCGGCGGCGGCGATGCCGACCTTGTAGTCCGTGGTGTTGGTGCGGCTGGCGGCGCTGCCGGCAATGGTGCCGCCCACGGCGTACAGGGTCACGCGGGCGCGGCGGCCGGTGTCTTCAGAAAGCGTATCGCTCATGTTCTTCCATCCAATCCGATAAGGGGATGATCCGATGCCATCGTCCGGAATGCCGGCCCTGATGGCCAGGTCGTGTCCTAAGTCGCGTCGCCGGTATACGGCAAAGGTTGCGGCGATGATTGCTCGATGTGTTCCACGGTCATTTCCAGAAAGCGCCGCGCGCTGTTGGGCAGTTCCCGGCCTTCCATGGTGATGATCTGCAGGTGCCGCTGATGCAACTGCGGTTCGTTGATCTGCAAGGCGATAAGCTTGCTCGTCTTGACGACCGACGTGGCGGTCAGTTCGCCGAAGAACACGACCGCATCCTCCCGTTCCAGGCAGAAGTTCTGCAGGGACGTCACGTTGTTGCTGATGAAGGTGGAGGACAGCGCCACGTTCTCCTGCATGCAGCACAGGTCCACGATGGTACGCACCGTCGTGCCCAGGCTCATCTGGCCCACGGGGTAGGGCTCCACGTCCTTCAGGGAAATGGCGGGGCGGCCGGCCAGCGGATGGTCGGGCCGCACCAGCGCCAGCACCCGCATGCGGCGCGAGTAGCGCAGGTTCACGTCCACCGCGGGCCGCAGGCTGTAGTAGAAGCCGATGTCGTCTTCGCCGTCCTGGATGCGGCGGTGGATCTCGCTGGCCCGCAGCAGCGTCAGGTTGAACGTGACGTCGGGCTCGGACTTCTGGTAGCGCGCGATCAGGTTCGGCAGCAGCTCGATGCCGAAGGCCTGGTTGGCGGAAATGCGGATCAGGCGTTTGCCGATCTTGCGCAGGTCGAAGATGTCCATGCGGGCATGCTCGGCCTCCAGCTGGCTGCGGCGGGCGCTGGTGGCCAGGATTTCACCGGCCTCGGTCAGCACCATGCCGCGTCCGTGGCGTTCGAACAGGTCGACGCCGTACTCTTCTTCCAGCTTGCGGATCATGCGGCTGACGGCCGAGGGCGCCACGTGCAGGCGCAAGCCGGCGGCCGTCAACGACCCGGCATTGACGACCTCGAGAAAGTATCGGAAAGCCGTATTCAGCATGAGGGTGCAGAAAAAAGATGTCCGGGCCCCGCCCGTTCGGCCGCAGCAAAGTATACGAGCGTCGGGCGGGCAGGGCGGCGGGCGTCAGAGCACCTTGCAGTCGAACACCGGGTTGCCGTAGGGGTAATAATCCGTCAGCGTCAGGTGTTCGTACTTCAGGGCGTCCAGGCGCACGGTGCCCATGAAGGGTTCCGGCGGCTCGACCAGCAGGATCGTCGGCGCATAGCCGCTGTCGTCGAAGCCCCGGCGGAAGTGCACGCGCGACTTGATGGCGACGATGTCGAAATCCTCGGGCGCCAGGCCCAGCGCCCACAGCTCGTTCGGGTCCTGCACCTGCACCAGGTACGGGCTGAGGATCAGCACGTTGCCTTCGCCGAAGCCGATCAGGTACCAGCGGTGGCCCTTGCTGCGGCCATGGGCCGATTCGCTGATCTTCAGGAGGGTGCCCTGCACGCGCACGGCCGGGCCGGCCGACTCGTCCACCAGGCCGCCGACCTCCATGTCGAAGGCGTCGCCAGCGCGGGCGCCGGCTTTCTCCAGCGCCTCATAGGCGCTGGCCGACGACAGCGTCGCGACCAGGGTGCGCTTGGCGTTCTGGGCCAGGATCTCGGTCAGCAGCCAGGTGGCGGCGCCGGAGCGGTCGCTGTAGTCGCCCAGCACCACCGGCGACTGGCCCGCGGCCACGGCTTCGGCGGCCTGGCGCACGCCATCCTTCATGTCGACGATGCGTGTGGTATTGAGCAGCGCCTCGCGCTTGCGCCACGTCCATTCGGCCATGTCCTTGGCAATGGCCTCGGCCAGCTCGGGCTTGCCGTTGGTCAGCACCTGGATCGTCATGCCGGCATCCGGCACGTCGGCCCACGGAAAGCCGAAGAACACGTTGACGAAGACGTCCGGTTCGCGCGCTTCCCAGGTCAGCGCGCGCTGCACCAGGTCCGACCACGGCGATGCGCCGGTCCACATCACCACGGTGGGGGCGATGATGGGCACACGGATCACGGCGTTGGTGGGCGCGAAGTCGCCGCGGATGGCGCGCACCAGCATGCGCGCGGCGCGCTGGCCCTGCAGGTGCATGTCGTAATGGGGAAAGTACTTCACGCTGAACGCCATGTCGGCGCTTTCCAGGAAAGCCTTGTCCTCGTTGCCGTGCGGATCGAAGGTGCCGCTGATGAAGGCTGCATCGCCGATCACCGCGCGCACGCGGCGCGCCAGTTCGGCCTCGGGGCGCGGCACGCCACGCACGGCGCTGGCGCCATGCACGGCCAGGAAAGCGCCGTCGAACGGGCCTTTCTCTTCCAGTTCCTTGACCATGATGGCCGTGAAGTGCTCGAACGCCTCTTCGGTGATCCAGCCCGAGCCGGTGCCGGTGCGCGGCCACAGCGGCGAGGTGATGCCGACCAGTTCGACGTCCGCGTACTCGCGCCCGACCTGGACGAAGCCGCCCATGTAGCCCTTGGGGTCCGTGCGCAGCAGGTCTTCGCCACCGGCCGGCGAACCCGGGTAGATGAAGTCGTCCAGCGTGGTGTCGTTGGGCAGGAAGGTGACGGTTTCGTGGGTGAATTGCAGTACGGCAATACGCATGGTGTTGCTCCAGCTTGATGCGGTGCGAAGTTGTCTCGGTGTTGTTCGTTCGGGGCGGATCAGTGCCGGGCCGCCGCGGCCAGCGGCTGCGATTCGCGGTAGTGTTCGATCACGGCCAGCGGATCGGGCCCGTTCTGCATCCGGGCGCGGCAGCGGTCCGATATGCGCGGATCGTTGCGCAGCGACGCGGAAATGTGGCATTGATCGCGGCCGGCGGGCGTCAGCGCCACCAGCCGGGCCGCGAAGGCCGCGCCCGCCATGGGGGCCCATACTCCCCAGGATGCCGACGAAGCAGGCGTCGCCGGCGTACGGCGTGCCGAAGGGGACGGGGCGGGCATGGCCGATGGCTCAGGCGTGGCGCAGCGTGTAGAACAGCGGCATCTGGGGCTGGAAGTCCTTCCACTCCTTGCGGATGGCCGACACGCCGTAGGTCGCGCCCAGCGGGATGTACGGAACCTCCAGGAACACCTGCTCCTGGATCTGCGCGCAGATCTTCTTCTGCGTGTCCAGGTCAGGCGCCTTGAACCAGGCGGTGCGCAGCGCTTCCAGGCGGGGACTGTCGGGCCAGCCGAACCAGGCCTTCTTGCCGTTGCCGCGGATGGCCAGGTGGCCCGCTGGATCCAGATTGTTCGTGCCGGTCAGGCCGGTGAACGCGATGTGCCAGCCGCCTTCCTTCGGCGCCGCCTGGCTGTTGCGGCGCTGCACGGCGGTGCCCCAGTCGACGCTCTGCACGTCCACGTTGAAGCCCAGCTTCTTTAGCAAGTCGGCGGCCACCAGCGCCGAGGCGTGGTGGGCGGGGAAGTCGACCGGATCCAGCAGCACGATGGGTTCGTTGTTGTAGCCGGCCTTCTTGATGGCCGCCTTGGCCGCTTCCAGGTCACGCTTGCCGGTCAGTTTTTCCATGCCGGCGGCGCTGTCCATCGGCGAGCCGGGTACGAACACGCCGCAGCGGTCGCTCCAGTATTCCGGGAACGTCGAACCATTGGCGGCGGTCATGAAGTCCGTCTGGTTGATCGCCGACAACACCGCGCGGCGGATCTCGACGTTGTCGAAGGGCGCATGCAGATGGTTGAAGCGCAGGATGTTGACGGTGGGCAGCGCCGACTTCACCAGGGTGATGTCGGGCATTTCCTTCAGCATGCCGATGAAGTCGTTGTTGACGCGCTCCACGCCGTCCACTTCGCCGGCCTGCAGGGCGGCGATGGCGGTGGCGCTGTCGGAAATCACGTTCCACTGCACGCCGGGCACGTGCGCAATCTTGGGGCCGGCCGTGAAGCTGGGTTTCTCGTCCTTGCTGCGCGGCACGTAGTCGGCAAAGCGCTCATACACCACGCGCGAGCCGGACAGCCACTTGTCGGCCACGAAGCGGAACGGGCCGCTGCCGATCATTTCCTTGATGGCGGCGTTGGACGGCTGGCTGGCCAGGCGTTCCGGCATGATCACCGCCATGCTGGTGGCCTGGCGGCCCAGCGCGTGCAGGATCAGGGGGAAGGGTTCGGTCAGCGTGATGCGCACGGTGCGCTCGTCGACGGCGTCCATCGACTTGGTCACGCCGATCAGCGAGCCACCCATCAGGTCGCGGCTGCCCCAGCGCTTGATGCTGGCGATCACGTCCTTGGCGCCGACCGCCGAGCCGTCATGGAACTTCAGGCCCTCGCGCAGCTTGATGGTCCAGGTCAGCTTGTCGTCGCTGACGGCATGGCCTTCGGCCATCTGCGGATGCGGCTGGTATTGCGCGTCCAGGCCGTACAGCGTGTCGAACACCAGTTGGCCGTGGTTCTGCGTGACCGAGGCGGTGGTGAACACCGGGTCCAGCAAAGTCAGGTCCGACTGGGGCACCCAGCGGAATACGCGCGGCTTGGCCTGGGCGAAGACCGACAGGGGCAGCGACTGGGCGACGGCCGCCACCAGGGGGGACAGGATGAAGGTTCTACGGTTCATGCGGTTTCTTCCTTGTATGGTTTTGGGGGCCTGTTGACGCGGATTGACCACTCGCGCCGGGGCATGCTCCCGGCCCTACTGTCGATCGGCATCAACAGGCCCTGTGGTGGCGTCTACAGCGCGCCGACCTTGTGACGTGCAACGAAATGATCGGGGCCGACCTTGACCAACGGGGCCAGTTCGGGTTGGAAATCGACGGGGCGCACGGGGCTCGGGATCTCGCTGACTTCCAGCGTGCGCTCGCGGCGCTTCGTGGGATCGGCGATGGGCACGGCCTGCATGAGCTTGCGGGTGTACGGGTGCTGCGGATTCTCGAAGATGCTCTGGCGCGGACCGATCTCGACGATCTGGCCCAGGTACATCACCGCCACGCGGTGGCTGATGCGTTCGACCACGGCCATATCGTGCGAGATGAACAGATAGGCCATACCGAATTCGCGTTGCAGGTCGATCAGCAGGTTCACGATCTGGGCCTGGATCGACACGTCCAGCGCCGACACCGATTCGTCGGCGATCAACACCTTCGGGTTCACCGCCAGGGCGCGCGCGATGCATACGCGCTGGCGCTGCCCGCCCGAGAATTCGTGCGGCCAGCGCTCGGCCATCTTCGCGGTCAGCCCCACGCGCTCCAGCAGCTCGCCCGCGCGGCGGTCGGCATCCTTGCCCTGCGCGATGCCGTGGATCAGCATCGGTTCCTTGATGCTGTCGCCCACGCGCATGCGCGGATTCAGCGAGGCGAACGGGTCCTGGAAAATGAACTGCATGTTGCGGCGCAGGTGCGATATCGAGGCCGGATCGCGGCTGTCGATCATGCGCGAGTCGAATTCCACGCTGCCCGACAACGGTTGGGCCAGGCGCATCAGGCTGCGTCCGGTGGTGGTCTTGCCGCAGCCGGATTCGCCCACCAGCGACAGCGTTTCGCCGGCGCGCAGTTCGAAGCTCAGGTGTTCGACGGCGTGCACGCGTTTCTTCACGCGCGACAGGATGCCGCCGCGCACGTCGAAGCGGGTCACCAGGTCCTTCACGCGCAGGATGACGTCGCCGTCGCCCTGGGAGGCCGGCAGCCTGGCGGGCGCCGGCGCCTCTTTTTCGGGATCGCTGGACAGCAGGTCGAAGTGCGCGGGCAGGGCGGTGCCTTGCATGGCGCCCAGGCGCGGTACCGCGGCCAGCAGCGCGCGCGTGTATGGATGGGTCGGGTTCTCGAAGATCTTGCCGACGCTGTTCTGCTCGACCACGGCGCCGTGGCGCATCACCATGACGCGGTCGGCCACTTCGGCCACCACGCCCATGTCATGGGTGATGAAGATCACGCCCATGTCCATTTCCTGCTGCAGCTCGCGGATCAACTGCAGGATCTGGGCCTGGATGGTCACGTCCAGCGCGGTGGTGGGTTCGTCGGCGATCAGCAGCGAGGGCTTGCAAGACAGCGCCATGGCGATCATCACGCGTTGGCGCATGCCGCCCGACAGTTCGTGCGGATAGCGCTGCAGGATGCCGCGCGAATCCGGGATGCGCACCTGGTCCAGGATGCGGCGGGCGTTTTCCGTGGCGGTGGCGGCGTCGCAGTGCTGGTGCAGGCGGATGGCCTCGGTGATCTGCTGGCCCACGGTCAGCACCGGGTTCAGCGAGGTCATGGGTTCCTGGAAAATCATGGCGATCTCGCTGCCGCGGATCTTGCGCATGTCCTGCTCGGGCACGTCCAGCAGGTTGGTCGTGCCGCCGGGGCGCTGGAACAGGATGCGGCCGGCCGTGACGCGGCCGCCGCCGAATTCCACCAGCCGCATGGCGGTCAGCGAGGTGACCGACTTGCCGGAACCCGATTCGCCCACGATGGCGAGGGTCTCGCCGCGGTGCACCTGCAGGCTCAGGTCGCGCACGGCGTGCACCGGCTTGGACAGGCTGCCGAAATCCACGGACAGGCCCTGGACTTCGAGCACGCGCTTGGAGGCGTCGAAGGAAGTGGTGTTCATGTTCATTCACCGCTCCTGCGGGTCATGCGAGGATCGATGGCGTCGCGCAGTCCGTCGCCCAGCATGTTGATGGCCAGGATGGTGATCGACAGGAACAGGGCGGGGAAGGCGATCAGGTAGGGCTTGATCTGCCACAGGGCGCGGCCTTCGGCCATGATGTTGCCCCACGACGGCGTGGCGGGCGGCACGCCCGCGCCGATGAAGGACAGGCTGGCCTCGGCCAGGATCGCCACGCCGCAGATGTAGGTGGCCTGCACCGTCAGGGCCGCGACCGTGTTCGGGAAGATGTGCTTGGCGATGATGCGCATCGTGCTGGCGCCCGAGGCCACGGCGGCTTCCACATAGGGCTGCTCGCGCAGCGTCAGCACCAGGCCGCGGATCAGCCGCACCACGCGCGGCACTTCCGCGATGGTGATGGCGACGATCACGTTCTTCATCGACGGGCTGGTCACGGCGATCAGCGCGATGGCCAGCAGGATGGTCGGAATGGACATGAAGCCGTCCATGATGCGCATCACGATGGCGTCCACCCACTTGGTGAAGCCGGCGGCCAGGCCGATGACCGTGCCGATGAGGGTCGAGAAGATGGCCACCGAGAAGCCCACGATCAGCGACACGCGGGCGCCGTAGACGACACGCGAGTACACGTCGCGGCCCAGCAGGTCGGTGCCGAACCAGAAGTCGGCGCTGGGGCCTTGCGTGCGCTTGACGGGGTTCAGCGCGGTGGGGTCCAGGGTGCCCACCCACGGCGCGAGGACGGCCATCAGGATGAGGGCGATGAGCAGCAACAGGCCGATCAGGATCGTCGGCTGCCCCTTGAGGAAAGTCAGGAGGCGTTTCATCAGTATTTGATCCTCGGGTCGAAGGCGCGGTAGAGCAGGTCGACAAGCAGGTTCACGATCACGTAGAGGAAGCTGAACAGCAGCACGGTCCCCTGGATGACGGGATAGTCGCGGCGCAGGATGGCGTCGACGACGAGTCGGCCCAGACCCGGAATGGAGAAGACGGTTTCGGTGACCACGGTGCCGCTGATCAGCAGCGCCACGCCGATGCCGACCACGGTGACGATGGGCACGGCGGCGTTTTTCAACGCATGGCGGAACAGCAGGGTGCGGTTGTCGACGCCCTTGGCGCGGGCAGTGCGCACATAGTCCTGCGACAGCGTCTCGAGCATGGTGGCGCGCGTGATGCGGGTGATCAGCGCCACGTACACGCTGCCCAGCGCCAGGGCCGGCAGGATCAGCGTGTGCAGCGAGGCGAAGAAGCCGGACGAGAAGGGCACGTAGCCCTGCACCGGGAACCAGCGCAGTTGCAGGCCGAACACCCAGGCCAGGATGTAGCCGACCACGAACGAGGGCACCGAGAAGATCAGCACCGCGAAGATCATCACGCTGCGGTCCTGCCAGCGGTTGTGCTTCCAGGCGGCCAGCGTGCCCATCGGGATGGCCAGGATCACCGAGATCAGCAGCGTCATCACCATCAGGGTGAACGTCGGCGTGATGCGCTGGGCGATCATCTGCGACACCGGCAGGCCGGTATACATGGACTGGCCCAGGTCGCCATGCGCCACGGCGTAGATCCAGTGGCCGAAGCGAACGGGGAAGGATTGATCCAGGCCGAGGTTGGCGCGGATCTGGGCGATGTGCTCGGGCGTGGCGTCTTCGCCCGCGAGCAGGGCGGCCGGATCGCCGGGAGCAAGGTCAAGCAGGCCGAAGACGAAGACGGCGACGAACAGCATGACCGGAAGCGTCATCAAAAGACGCCTACAGGTGTAGGAAAACATATCCCCTCGAGACGAGGCGAGTGGCGGCGGTATCCCTACCGACGCTCCCCTTGTTGTGGTTTGGCAGTCACGCCGTTCCTGGCCTGCTCCGTTGTCGGAACCTGCGGAAAAGTGCGCTGCCCCCTGATGTGTAAAAAAGTCTAGAGAAGGCGATCCAGGACAACAATTAGAGTTTCATCAAATTAGGCTTGCTGAAAGTAGAAACCTTGCGGCGCGCCGGGCCGTCTCCCTATGAGAGAGGGCAGTATGGCGATGCCCCCGGGAGCGCGGCGGGCGCAGGGGCTTAGGTGAAATCCCCTACGGCGTGTGCGTGCGGAATGGCCGCAACCCGTTGCGGCCAGCTTGTGGGTACTTGAACGTGAACGGGTGGAACCCGCGCGCGATCTCGAGGGAGACGTCGCGGCGCCGCGGTGGCGGAACGGGTCGAAGGCCGTGCGCCCCGGAAGCGGCCCGAAAAATCAGCCGCGGTTCTTCCAGTGGAAAGCCAGGTCGGTGTCCCGGCTAGCCGTGCCCGCCGGGTCGAAACCGCGTTCGTGCAGTTCGCCGCGGCCATCTGCGTGCAATGCCAGGATCGAGGACGCGCGTGTGCCGTAGTGGGGGCTGACGATGAACGGGCTGCTGAGCATGCGTTCGCGCTCCAGTCCCACGCCGGTATCGGGCAGTTCGCTGTCGGCGGCGGGAGAGCGGTCGGCCAGCGCGCCATACAGCGCCGGCAGGTCGGGTTGCGGCGCCCGCGCGATCACCTCGGTGAACGCCGCTTTCAGCCGGGCCAGCTTGGGCCAGGGCGTGTCCAGCAGGTGGTTGGACAGTGCATACACGCCGGGGGGCAGTTCATGCGGCGCCGCGCCCCGGTTGCCGTAATACCAGGCCTCGTGCGCGTCGCCGACGATCAGGTTGAAGCCGTTGTAGCGCTGGCCTTCGCGGGCGACCGCCATCAGGTATCCGGATGGGCTGTCCGTGCCGCGCAGATAGGCCTCGACCAGCGCGCCGCGCGAGGGCGCGTCGGCCATCTGTGTGGACGGGTCGCGGAAATTGGTGACGACGGCGTATCGGCCCGTCTCGGTCACGCCCATCCAACTGCCACCGGCCAGCAGGTCGCGCCCGGCGTATACGGCCGGTCCATCGCCCTCCCAGCGCGCGGCGGGCGCCGTGGGGCGGGCATGGAACTCATCGCGGTTGGCGGCCATCAGCACCGGCAGGCCGGCCACCTGATGCAGGGCGAGTACGGCAAGGCACATGGCGGTCTCCGTCCGCGGTTACGGCCGGATGAAGGTCGCCTGCCTGGGCTGGGCCACGCGGAAGTAGTCTTCCGTGGGCATCAGGATGGATGCATCCAGCCGGCCCGCGTTGAACACGATCTCGTCGTGGCGCGTGCGCAGGGTCGGATCCACCAGCAGGGTCAATTCGGGGTTGAACGAGAAGGGCGGGATGGCGCCGATCTCGCAGCCGGTCAGTTCGCGCGCCAGGTCGTGGTCCACCAGCGAGGCCTTCTTGCCGCCGACGGCCGCGGCAATGGCGTCCAGGTCGGCCTGCCGGTCGGCGGGAAAGACGGCCAGCACGTGCTGGCGCAGGGTCGAGGTGAGCTTGACGCGGCACACCAGGGCCTTGGCGCCCTGGCTGACTTCGGTGCCGCGGATGACGGCGACTTCCTCGGAACGGCCTGCGGGCGGGTGTTCGAGCAGGCGGAAGGGAACGTTGTGGTCGGACAGCAGTTGCTGCAGGCGGTCGAAGACGGTCATGGTGGGCGGAAGGCTAGCGGATGAAGGCATCATACGCCGGGTCGTCATGGCTGCCCCATTGTCGGCCCAGCGCGATGTTCATCGCTCATCGCCGCTGAACAACCCCGCGATTCGTTGAGCGCCCATTTGATCGAAATCACTGGGTATGACGAGGCGTTCCTGAAAGAAGCCGAGCCTGTTCTTGCGCTCTGTATTCTCTTGCGATTTGATCGGCGAGACTTTGACGATTGGGTGGCCAGCCCTGGTAATGATGAAAGGTCCGCCGGTGGCGGCCTGCTCGAGCAGCTTGGATAATTGCGATTCAACCTCTTGGATATCAAAAGTACGCATGCGGGCACCAATGGAAAACCAATCTGATCCCGATCATAGGTTTGAGACGGCAAAGTTTCCGATGGCCATCGAATAAGCGGACGATGTCCGATCCACAGCTTTTTCCGCATGTAGTAGAGTTGCCTTGCAAGCGTCCGCCCGGACCAGACTCGGAGTCTCCCGCATGAAGATCCTGATGATCCTGACCTCGCACGACACGCTGGGCAACACCGGCCGCAAGACCGGTTTCTGGCTGGAAGAGTTCGCCGCGCCGTATTACGTCTTTGCGGACGCGGGCGCCTCGCTGACGCTGGCCTCGCCCAAGGGCGGCCAGCCGCCGCTGGACCCGAAAAGCGACGAGCCCGACGCCCAGACCGACGCCACGCGCCGCTTCGCCGGCGATCCGCAGGCCCAGGCGCTGCTGGCCGCCACGGCGCCGCTGGACCAGATCCGCGCGGCGGATTTCGACGCGGTGTTCTATCCCGGCGGCCACGGGCCGCTGTGGGATCTGGCCGAAGACTCGCGTTCCATTTCCCTGATCGAGAACATGCTGGCCGCCGGCAAGCCCGTGGCGGCGGTCTGCCATGCGCCGGGCGTGCTGCGCCATGTGAAGGCATCGGATGGCGGCCCGCTGGTGGCGGGACGCAAGGTCACCGGATTCACCAACAGCGAGGAAGACGCGGTGCAGCTCACCGCCGTCGTGCCGTTCCTGGTGGAAGACGAACTGAAAAAGCTGGGTGGGCGTTATGAGCGTGGTGACGACTGGCAGCCGTACATCGTAGGGGACGGCATGCTGATCACCGGCCAGAATCCCGCCTCGTCGGAGCCGGCGGCCAAGGCGCTGCTGGATTGCCTGAAGCGGGATTGATGCATGGCGGGTCAGCCCGTCCGGCTAAATGGACGTTCCACTACGAAAGCGATGTGTTCGTGCTCGCCGGGGAAGCGTTCCTGATGAGCCCTGCGACATCGGATGCCTAATCCAGCCGATATTGCGCGGCCACCGTCTCGAAGGCCGCTACGTCGCTGGCCTGCCGCGCGGCATCCAGGCCCAACTCCTCGGCCAGCAACCGCGCCACCTCCGGCGCCGCCTGCCGCGCCGCCGCCACATCCAGGAACAACGCCCGATTGCGCCGCGCCAGCACGTCTTCGGTGCTGCGCGCCATCTCGTGGCGCGCGGCGTAGCGCACATGCGCCTCCGTCAGCCCGCTGCCGGCCACCAGCATGCGGTCGATGCCGGGCAAGGCGCGTAGCGCGGGCAGGTCGCTGCCGTAACAGGCGTCGGGCGTGCCCGGCGCGGGCATGCCGCTGCCCGGCTTGCCCAGCATGTCGGTCGCGCCATGCAGCGCCAGCGTTTCCGTCTTGCACGGCGCGGGCGTCAGCAACTGATGCGACACCGCCGTATTCACCACGTCCTGCGCCATGCGGCGGTAGGTGGTCCATTTGCCGCCCGTCACCGTCACCAGGCCCGATGGCGATACGGCGATGGTGTGCTCGCGCGACAGCGACTTGGTCGACGCGTCGGCGGACGCCTTCACCAGCGGGCGCAGTCCCGCCCACACGCTGGTCACGTCCGCGCGCGAGGGTTTGCGGCTGAGATAGCGGGCGGCGGTCTGCAAGATGAAATCCACGTCGCGCGATTCGGCGCGCGGCTCCAGCGGCAGGTCGTCGCGCGGCGTGTCGGTCGTGCCCACGAGGGTGTGCCCGTTCCAGGGCACCACGAACAGCACGCGGCCGTCGTCGGTCTTGGGGACCAGGATGGCGTCGCGGCCCGGCAGGAAGTCGCGCGGCAGCGTCAGGTGCACGCCCTGGCTGGGCGCCACGATGCCTGCCGCGCCCGCGTCGTCCATGCGGCGCACGGCATCCACCCAGACGCCCGTGGCATTGATCACGCAGCGCGCTTTCAGCGCGAACGCCGCGTCGCCTTGCGCATCCTGCAGGGTGACGCCACTGATGCGGCTGCCATTGTGGGTCAGTCCCGTCACGCGCAGATAGTTGACCGCCGTGCCGCCCAGGTCCTGCAGCGTGCGCATCAGCGCGATCGCCAGGCGGGCGTCGTCGAACTGCCCGTCGTAGTACAGCACCCCGCCGCGCAGCGACCGCCCGCTCATCGTGGTGGACAGGGTGGGTACGTGTTCGAGCGTCTGCCGTTTCGACAGCCAGCGGCTGGGCGCCAGGTTCATGCTGCCGGCCAGCATGTCGTACAGTTTCAGGCCCGCGCCATAGAAGGGCTGGTCGAACAGGCCATAGGCCGGCACCACGAAGCCCAGCGGCCAGGTCAGGTGCGGCGCGTTGCGCGCCAGCAAGCCGCGTTCGTGCAGGGCCTCGCGCACCAGCGCCACGTTGCCTTGCGCCAGATAGCGCACGCCGCCATGCACCAGCTTGGTGGCGCGGCTGGACGTACCCTTGGCGAAATCCACCGCCTCGACCAGCAGCGTGCGATAGCCGCGCGCCGCGGCATCCACCGCGGTGCCCAGCCCCGTGGCGCCGCCACCGATGACGACGATGTCCCATTCGGAATCGGGCAGGCTGGCCAGCAGGGCGGCGCGATTGGCGGTGTCAACGGAAGTCGTGGGCATGGGCATGTCTACTGGCGGTCCGCGGCTGTGGCCCGCGGGCCTTTGGATCCGCCGCAGCGCATCCCGCACCAAGGGGACGCGCGATCGGCATGGAAGCGTCGGGCGTCCTTAGGGCCTGTTCACACTAAAAGGAGCCTCGCACAGCCGGGCAATCGGGCGGCAGGCTAGGCGTGCGGGCTGCCGCGTGGTTGATCCACGCAAGGCCTGCGCAACGACGCCTGCCGCCCGATTGCCCGGCTGCCCGAAGGGTGCGAACAGAAACGTACGCCTGTCTGCGTTGCGAATGCTCGCCGTGGTACCACCACGGCTGCGCTTCGCGCCTTGCCATTCGCACGTTTCTGTTCGCATGCGAGGCTCCTTTTAGTGTGAACAGGCCCTAGGCGGGGAAGTCCGGCAGCACGATGTCCGAGGTGCCCGGCCGCACCCAGCGCGCGCACTCGCGCGTGGCATCGATGCAGCCGCCTTCCTCGTACACGCCCTGCGGGTCGCGGATGCGCAGCATGCGGTCGAGCACCCGCGCGGTTTCGTCCGGATCGGCCAGTGTGACGGCCGAACGCGCCTCGACCACGGATTCGTCCATCGCCAGCTTGCCGGAGGCGTCCGTGCGCGCGCCGTGGCGCCAGTGGTAGATCTCGACGCACTTGGCGGTCAGCGTATAGGGCTGATCGCGCTTCCAGAAATTGTTGAACAGGCCGCTGCCCAGGTAGAACACCCACGAGCCTTCGTACCCTTCGATATTGGACGAATGCGAGTCCGGATTGCGGAACCACAGCCGGTCGCCGGGCACGTAATAGCCGGGCGGCAGGGGATCGTCCAGCGAGCCGTACTCGCGCAGGAATACCTCGTGGAAGCGCCCCGACATGACGGCGCGCGTTTCCCATTGTTGTTGCAGGCGGCCGTACTGTTCGGGATTCACCTGCTCCAGCTCTTGCGCAATGCCCAGCACGGTGACGTACTCGGTGGCGCGATAGCACGAGAAGGCGTAGAGCCTGCCTTCCTCGGGTTGCGTGGCCAGTTGCAGCGCCGTGATGAGCGACTTGCCGGGCAGGACGGTGAAACCGCGCTCGGTGTCGTAGGTCCAGTAGCCGGCCGGACGTTCCGCGGCCTCGGTGTCGAAGGCCAGCGCCGTGCGCCGCGCGCCTTGCACGATGCGGCGGCGGATGCGCACCGCCGACAGCAGTTCCTCGTGGTTGGGAAACACGAACGGCACCGGGCACGCCAGCATCGATAGCAGGATCTCGCGGTCGAGGTCGGCTTCGTCCTGCGTGTCCAGGCCCAGCGCATTGGCCAGGCCGATGGTGCCGCCGTCCTGCAGGGCGCGTTCGCGCAGCGCGTCGGTGGGCGTCAGCGCCAGCGTGGCGCCGGCCTCGATGCGGGTTTCGGCGATGTACTCCTGCACGCCCAGTTGCCGGGCGTATTCCTGGAATTGGGTATGCGCGGCATCGGCCGCGATGATGGTGCTGGCGGCAATGTGGATGCCGCCTTCGGAAATGGCATTCATGGGGGAGGGCATCATGGCGATTGGGGCGGCGGAGCCCGATGTCGGCATCGACGCGAGGCGTGTCAGCGGTCCACGGGCAGGAACAGCGTTTCCTTGATCTCTTCCATTACGACATAGCTGCGCGATTCGGCCGAGGCCGGCAGGCGCTTCAGGATTTCACCCAGCAGGCGGCGGTATTCGGTCATCTCGGACAGGCGCGCCTTGACCAAGTAATCGAAATCGCCGGACACCAGGTGGCATTCCATCACCTCGGGCACGTACAGCAGCTCTTTGCGCACCTTGTCGAACACGTCGCCGGACTTGGCCGACAGCTTGATCTCGAGGAACACCAGCAAGTTCTTGCCGAGCGCCGCCGGGTTCACCCGAGCATGGTAGCCCGTAATCACCCCTTCGCGCTCCAGGCGCTTCACGCGCTCGGAACACGGAGTGGCCGACAGGCTGATCCGCTGCGCCAATTCTGCAATGGAAATGCGGCCTTCGCGTTGCAGAACATCCAGGATCTTGAGGTCGAGACGGTCGAGTTCGCGCATTTCACTTCGCCAGGGCTGGAAGAGGAAAATTGGCAGAGGAATTCACTGCTTAATAGTAATAGTTTAGTGATTTCCCTGGTATATCCGGCCATAGACTACGTTAATTCGTCATCACAATGAAATTTACGGGGAATTCCATGCATGTCATCGTTCTGGGCAGCGGCGTGGTGGGCACCACGACCGCGTATTACCTGGCGCGCCAGGGCGCCCAGGTCACCGTCATCGACCGTCGGGAGGGGCCCGCGGCCGAGACCAGCTACGGCAATGCCGGGCAGGTGTCGCCGGGGTACTCCACGCCGTGGGCCGCACCCGGGATTCCGCTGAAGGCGGTGAAGTGGCTGTTCCAGAAGCACGCGCCGCTGGCGATCCGGGCGGATGGCTCGTGGTACCAATGGCGCTGGCTGGCGATGATGCTGGCCAATTGCTCGGCAGCGCGGTATGCGGTCAACAAGGAGCGGATGCTGCGGCTGGCCGAGTACAGCCGCGATTGCCTGCGCGAGCTGCGCGCCGAGACCGGGATCCAGTACGAACAGCGCACCCGGGGGACGTTGCAGTTGTTCCGCTCCGAGAAGCAGATGCAGGCGGCGCAGCGGGATATCGCCGTGCTGGAAGAATGCGGCGTGCCGTATGAGCTGCTGGACGCGAACCGGCTGGAATCGGCCGAGCCGGGGTTGGCGCATGCGCGCCACAAGCTGACGGGCGGACTGCGGCTGCCGAACGATGAGACGGGCGATTGCCGCCGCTTCACGCTGGCGCTGGCCGAATTGGCGCGCGCCCAGGGTGTCGAGTTTCGTTTCGGCCAGTCGGTTTCAGGCGTGGAAACCCGCAACGGCGAGGTGACGGGCTTGCGCGTCGGCGGCGAGATGCTGCGCGCGGATCGCTTCGTCGTGGCGCTGGGCAGCTACTCGCGGGACCTGATGCGGCCGCTGGGGCTGGATCTGCCGGTGTATCCGCTCAAGGGGTACTCGCTGACGATTCCGCTGATCGACGAATCGGCTGCGCCCGTGTCGACCGTGCTGGACGAGACGTACAAGATTGCCGTCACCCGGTTCGAGAACCGGATCCGGGTGGGCGGCATGGCCGAAGTCGCTGGCTACGACCTGAGCCTGCGCGAAGCCCGGCGGCGCACGCTGGCGTTCGTGGTGTCGGACCTGTATCCCGGCAGCGGCGACCTGCCGCGCGCCGAGTTCTGGACGGGACTGCGGCCGATGACGCCGGATGGCACGCCGATCATCGGGGCCACGCGCTATCGGAATCTGTTCCTGAACACGGGGCATGGCACGCTGGGGTGGACGATGGCGTGCGGGTCGGGGCGGGTGACGGCTGATCTGATCACGGGCAGTCAGCCCGGCATACGTACGGACGACCTGGCGCTGTCGCGTTATCTTCGAGACGCGGTGCCGGTGCACCGCCGGCTTGTTCCGGCAGGTTGAGCAGCGGGGCGCGCCCCACCCGCTCGGCATGCCGTGGACATGACATCCCGCCCGTGATCGCAGGGGGAGACGCCGCGGATGGATGCTTTTGACACCATCGCGGCGGGCCTTGCTCTATCATGTCCTGCCATCGCCCAGCCAGGTCCTCATGCCTCATTTCCTCCACACCGCCGACTGGCAGATCGGCCGTCAATACGGCCAGTTC
Source organism: Bordetella ansorpii (assembly GCF_900078315.1). Taxonomy (GTDB): domain Bacteria; phylum Pseudomonadota; class Gammaproteobacteria; order Burkholderiales; family Burkholderiaceae_B; genus Bordetella; species Bordetella ansorpii. The sequence goes on along the minus strand of NZ_FKBS01000029.1, from coordinate 185,272 downwards.
GAACAGGAAGACGCCGCTGTCCTGGCCGAGGCGCGCATCGACGTGGTGGCGCGCATCGCCGATCTGGCGGTGCAGAAGAAAGTCGACGCCGTCCTGGTCGCGGGCGACGTCTTCGATACGCAGGCCGTGTCCGACCGCACCATCCGCCGGCTGTTCGGCGCGCTGCAGGCCTATTCGGGCCCTTGGGTGATGATCGCCGGCAACCACGACGCCATGCTGGCCGAAAGCGTCTGGACCCGCGCCCGCCAACTGGATTGCATTCCCGGCAACGTGCACATCGCCGATCACTGCGGCGTCATCGAGCTTCCAGAGGCCGGCATCGCGGTATTGGCCGCGCCGCTGACCCAGCGACACACCTACGACGACGTCACGCAGCCCTTCGACACTCTCGAAACCGCCCCGGGCCTGATCCGCGTCGGCCTGGCCCACGGCAGCGTCGAAGGCCACCTGCCTGGCGATATCGACTCGACCAACCCCATTGCCGCCGACCGCGCCGACCGCGCGAAGCTCGATTATCTGGCGCTGGGCGACTGGCACGGCTGCCTGTCGACCAACCCGCGCACCTGGTATGCCGGTACGCCGGAACAGGACCGTTTTCGGGGCAACGCGCCGGGGTATGTGCTGGACGTCAGCGTGTCCGCCCCAGGTGCCCAACCCGACGTGCGGCAAGAGAAAATCGGCCGCTACCAATGGGCCCTGTGGAATGAGCGGCTGGCGCTGCAGACCGATGCCGAAACCCTGGCCAGCAGGCTGGACGAGGTGCAGGCCGATGCGGTGCTGCGCCTGGTCATCGAAGGCGAAGCCACCTTGACCGACTGGGATGCGCTGCAAGCCGCCATCGACCGGGCTGGCGCTCGCGCCCGTGCCTTGCTGTGCGACAGCACCGCCCTCAGCCTGGAACCCCAGGCCGCCGACCTGGCCGCCTTGCAGGCGGGCGGCTATGTGGCCGAGGTGGCCGCGCGATTGCAGGCCATGCAACACGAGGACGAGGCCGGTGGCGCACAAGCGGGGGGAATGCAGCCCGTAGCCGGCCGGGCAGACCTGACGCAAGCCGAGGTTGCCCGGGAGGCCCTGCGCCAGCTATTGCGTCTGCAACGCGAAACCTCCGCGGCGGGGGCCGCATGAAGCTCGAACGCATCGCCCTGGAATCGTTCCGCCGCTTCCGCGATGGCGTCGAGCTGAGCGGCCTGCAGGACGGCCTGAACATCGTGGCCGGCCCCAACGAAGCGGGCAAGAGCACCTACGCCACCGCCATCCGTGCAGCTTTCCTCGAACGCTACAAGACCAGCACGGTGACCGATTTCGCCCCGTGGGGCGTGTCGGGCGCGCGTCCCGGCGTGGAACTGGCCTTCAGCCACGACGGCCACGATTATGTGCTGCGCAAGTATTTCCTGTCGCGCGCACGCTGCGAGCTGACGATCGATGGCGGTGCCCGGCGCCTGGAAGGCGAAGAGGCCGAGAACGCGCTGGCCGCGCTGCTGGGCTTCGAGTTTCCCAACCGTGGGCAAAGCAAGCCCGAACACGCCGGCGTGCCGGGCCTGCTGTGGATCGCCCAGGGGCAGGGGCAGGAATTGCTGGAGCCGGCGGGGCACGCCGCCACGCATCTGCGCGAAGCCCTCACCCAATTGACGGGCGAACTGGCCGCCAATGACGGCGATCGCCTGTTCGATCGCGTGACCGCCGAGCGTGCCGAATTGCTGGATGCCCGCAGCGGCAAACCCAAGGGCGCCTGGCGCGAGGCCGAGGAAGCGTATGCCCAGGCCGAGCAGCGCCGCACGGAACTGGAGCAGGCCAAGTCGCAGCTCGATGCCGACGTCGACCGCCTGGAGCGGTTGCGGGCGGAACACGTCCGCACGCAGCGCGAAGCCCCCTGGGCGGATCTCGAAGCCCGCGCTGCGCAGGCGCGGGAGCGCCTGGCCGGCATCGCGCGGGAACGCGACAGCCTGGCCAGCCTGCGCCGTGAGCAGGACCAGGCCGCGGGGACGCTGGCGCTGTTGCGCGAGCAGGCCGCGCGCGATGAGCGCGATGCCCAGGCCTTGGCGGCGCTCGACGGCCAGGTGGCCGAGGCCCGTTCGGCGGCCGGGCAGGCGGCTGAGACGGCCGCCTGGCACCGCGCGGCGTCGCAGGCGCAGTCCGCGCGGCTGGAGCAGGCCCGGGCGCAACTGGCCCAGGCGCAGGCGCACGCCGCCCGGCGCGACCTGGACGAACAGATTGCCCAGCACCAGCGCGAAGGCAGGCGCCTGGACGAGGCCTGGACCGAAGCCGAGCGCGTCACCCGGCAAATGCAGGCCTTGCAGGCCGAGCGCGTCCGCGACGAAACCGATCCGGCCGAACTGGCCCGGCTGCGCAAGCTCGAGCAGGCGTTGGCGACCCTGCTGGCGCAACAGCAGGCCGTGGCCACCCGCATCCATCACCGGTTGGACACGGGCATCGGCATCGATCTGGACGGCAAGCGGCTGACGGGCGAGGGGGACACGCTGCTGACCGGCGCGGCCGAGTTGCGTATTCCGGGCGTGGGCCTGCTGCGCATCGAGCCCGGTGGCAAGGATCTGCCCGCGCTGGTGTCCGAGCTGGCCGCGCGCCAGGCCGAACGCACCGCGTGCCTGGCCCGGCTGGGCGTTGCCTCGCTGGAAGAGGGCGAGGCGCGTGCGCGTCGTCATGAACGCAGCGGCCATGACCTGGAAGCCCTGAAGCGGGAACTCCGGATCCACGCGCCGAACGGTCCGGATGCCTTGCGATCCTCCATCGACGAACATGCTGTGCGGCTGGCGCGGCTGGTCGAGCGTCAGGAAAAACTGCCTGCTACGCAGAACGTCGGCGAAAGTGACTCAAATTCGGTTATTTCCGAGGCTTCGGCCGTGCAGACGCTGCAAGAGACGGAAGCCGCCAGCCGCCAGGCCGATGCCGCCCTGGCGACGGCCCAGTCCAATCAAGAGGCCATGCAGGCCCAGGCGCGCCTGCTGCAATCCCAACTGGACACCCTGCGTGCCGAAGCGGCCGATCCGGCCCGCCAGGCCCAGCGCGAGGCCCGCGATGCTCGCCTGGCCGATGCGCAGACCGCTGCCGACACGTTGCGCATGCGCGTCGCCCAGGCCGACGAGGCGCTGGCCCGCCAGCAGCCCGACCTGCTCGAGCAGGACCTGAGACGCTACGAGCGCTCCGCCACCCTGGCGCGCGAGGCCCAGCAGACCCGCCATACCGAACTACTGCAGTTGCAGGGCAAACTGGAGCAGGCGGGGGCCCAAGGCCTGGGCGAACGCCTGGCGGAAACCCGCGCCGAGGTCGAGCGCCTGTCGCGCCGCCGAGCCGAGTTCGCCCGGCGCGCCGCTGCCCTCGACCTGCTGTGGCGCCTGTTGGGCGAGCGGCGCACCGCCGCCACCCAGCGCCTGCTGGAGCCGCTGGCGCGCCGCCTGGGCCACTATCTGAACCTGCTGATGCCCGGCGCCCAGTTGCGCCTGGACGATGCCCTGTTGCCCGCCGGCCTGCGTCGAGGGGGAGAAGAAGACACCCTGGGGGCGCTGAGTTTCGGCACCCGCGAGCAGTTGGGCGTACTGGCCCGCCTGGCCTACGCCGATCTGCTGCGCGAGGCGGGCCGGCCGACCCTGCTGATCCTGGACGACGCCCTCGTGCACGCCGACGAAGGCCGCCGGGACCTGATGAAGCGGGCGCTGTTCGATGCCGCGTCCCGCCATCAGATCCTGCTTTTCACCTGCCATCCGCAGGATTGGAAAGACATGGGCGTGCCTGTCCGGCAGTTACCTTAGGGGCGTCGATCTTGTCGGCATCATGCATCGAACGGGGCGTATTCGCCGACATTCATGCATGACTGGAAATAATCTGATATTTTCCGGGTGATACCGCCGGAGTCCCATGCTTTTAATCCTAATCCTCGCATTGCCGTTCGCCGGCAGCTTGTGCGCAGCCATGCTGCCCGCCAATGCCCGCAACGCGGAATCCTGGCTGGCCGGCCTGGTCGCGCTGGGCTGTGCCGTCATCACCGCTCTGCTGTATCCGCAGATAGCGGCGGGCGAGATCATACGGATAGATCTGCCATGGGCCCCCGCGCTGGGGCTGCATTTCACCCTGCGCATGGACGGATTTGCGTGGCTCTTCACGTTCATCGTGTCGGCCATGGGGGCGCTGGTGGTGCTGTATGCGCGCTACTACATGTCGCCCAAGGATCCGGTGCCCCGGTTCTTCTCGTTCTTCCTGGCGTTCATGGCGGCCATGCTGGGGCTGGTGCTGTCCGGCAACCTGATCCAGCTGGTGCTGTTCTGGGAAATGACCAGCCTGGCCTCGTTCATGCTGATCGCCTATTGGCACCATCGTCACGATGCGCGCCGCGGCGCGCGCATGTCGCTGACGGTGACGGCGGCGGGCGGCCTGAGCCTGCTGGCCGGGGTGCTGATCCTGGGCTACATCGCCGGCAGCTACGATCTCGATGTGGTGCTCCAGTCCGGTCCGCAGGTGCGCGCCGACCCCTGGTACGTGGCGGTCCTGGGCCTGATCGCGTTCGGCGCCCTGACCAAGAGCGCGCAGTTCCCGTTCCAGTTCTGGCTGCCCAACGCCATGGCCGCGCCTACGCCGGTTTCGGCTTTCCTGCATTCGGCCACCATGGTGAAGGCGGGCGTATTCCTGCTGGCGCGTTTCTGGCCGGTGCTGGCGGGCACCGACGAATGGTTCTGGATCATCGGCGGGGCGGGGCTGTGCTCGCTGGTGCTGGGCGCCTATGCCGCCATCTTCCAGCGCGACATGAAGGGCGTGCTGGCGTACTCGACGATCAGCCATCTCGGCCTCATCACGCTGCTTCTGGGGCTCAACAGCTCCCTGGGCCTGGTGGCCGCCATCTTCCACATGGTCAACCATGCCACCTTCAAGGCCTCGTTGTTCATGGCGGCCGGCATCGTCGACCATGAAACCGGTACGCGCGACATCACGCGGCTAAGCGGCCTGTATCGTGCCATGCCCATCACGGCCATCCTGGCCATGGTGGCGGCGGCGTCGATGGCGGGCGTGCCGCTGCTCAACGGCTTCATCTCGAAAGAGATGTTCTTTGCCGAAACCACCTTCGTCAGCGGCGATTGGGCCGTTCAGATCGGTCTGCCGGCGCTGGCCACGCTGGCCGGGGCCTTCAGCGTGGCCTATTCGCTGCGCTTCATCGTGCAGGTGTTCTTCGGCCCGCCGCCTGCCGAAGACCTGCCGCGTGCGCCGCACGAGCCGCCGCGCTGGATGCTGCTGCCCAGCGCGCTGCTGGTGTTCACCTGCCTGGTGGTCGGCGTGCTGCCGGCCTATACCGTGGGACCGTTCCTCGAACTGGCCGCGCGCAGCGTGCTGGGCGACGCCATGCCCGAGTACGACCTGGCGGTGTGGCACGGTTTCAACCTGCCGCTGATGATGAGCTTCGTGGCGCTGGGCGTGGGCATCGTGCTGTACCTGGCGCTGCGCGCCCACCAGGGCCGCCATCCGGGCCGCGTGCCGTTCATCTACCGTTTCGACGGGCTGCGCACCTTCGAGTACCTGCTCGAAGCCGCTGGCCAGGGCTCGAGCTGGTTGCTGCGTCATGTGTCGTCCACGCGCCTGCAGGTGCAGATGATGCTGATCGTGCTTGGCACGCTGCTGGTGGCCTGGCTGCCGCTGCATGACGGCGGCTGGCTGTCGGGCGGCGTGCCGCCGTCGATGCCCGATCCCGCCTTCCTGCTGCTGTGGACCGTGGGCAGTGTCTGCGCGCTGGGCGCGGCCTTCCAGGCCAAGTACCATCGCCTGGCTTCGCTCACGCTGGCCGGCGCGGCGGGCCTGGCGGTCTGCCTGACGTTCGTCTGGTTCTCGGCGCCCGATCTGGCGCTGACCCAGCTGGCCGTCGAGGTCGCCACCGCGGTGTTGCTGCTGCTGGGCCTGCGCTGGCTGCCGCGCCGCGTCGAGGACATGGGCGCCGAGGGCGGCAAGGGCGGCCGCGCCCGCCTGCGCCGCGTGCGAGACATGGTGCTGGCCGCGCTGGCCGGCATCGGCATGGCCGCGCTGACCTACGCCATGCTGACGCGTCCCATTGGCGACACCATCTCGGCCTTCTTCGTGCGCAATGCCTTGCCCGAAGGCGGCGGCACCAACGTCGTCAACGTCATCCTGGTGGACTTCCGCGGCTTCGATACCCTGGGTGAAATCACCGTGCTGGGCATCGTGGCGCTGACGGTCTACGCGCTGCTGCGCCGCTTCCGTCCCGCGCCCGAGAGCGTGGCCGTGCCGCGCCAGCAGTACGACCAGGACGGCAGCGCCGCCGAAAAACTGACCGATCTGCGGCGTCCCATTCCCGAGGGCTTCATGATGGTGCCGGCCGTGCTGGCGCGCCTGATCCTGCCCATCGCCGCGCTGGTGTCCGTCTATCTGCTGCTGCGCGGGCACAACCAGCCCGGCGGTGGTTTCGTCGGCGGCCTGATCATGGCCACCTCCATCATCCTGCAGTACATGGTGGGCGGCGTGCACTGGGTCGAGTCGCGCAGCCGCCTCAATCCGCAGTACTGGCTGGGCCTGGGCCTGCTGGCGGCGGGCGGCGCCGCGCTGATGGCCTGGTTCGCCGGCCGGCCTTTCCTGTCCGCGTTGGCCGCGGATCTGCCGCTGCCCATCGTCGGCAAGGTGCACCTGTCCACCGTCATCCTGTTCGACGTGGGCGTGTACATGCTGGTGGTGGGCGCCACCGTGCTGGTGCTGGTGGCGCTGGCGCACCAATCGCTGCGCGCGCAGCGCAAGGCGGCGGCCGATGCTCAGGCCGCCGCGCAATCCGCAACCGAAGGGGGAGCAGCCTGATGGAAGCTGTCTATGCCATCGCAATCGGCGTGCTGGCGGGTTCGGGGGTGTGGCTCGTGCTGCGTCCTCGTACCTTCCAGGTCATCATGGGCCTGTCCCTGCTGTCCTATGCGGTCAATCTTTTCATTTTCGGCATGGGCCGCCTGACGGTCGGCCATCCGCCGGTCATCGATCCGGCCGTGCCCGTCGATCCCGCCGTCATGGCCGATCCCATGCCGCAGGCGCTGGTGCTCACCGCCATCGTCATCGGCTTCGCCACCACCGCGCTGTTCCTGGTGGTGCTGCTGGCGTCCCGCGGCCTGACGGGCACCGACCACGTCGATGGACGGGAGCCGCGATCTTGATGTCTTTGCTGTTGACGCACCTTCCCGTTCTGCCCATCGCCATCCCGCTGCTGGCGGGGGCGATGATGATGTTGATGCCCGAGGCGCAGCGCGCGCTGCGCGGCGTGATCGGCGTGGGCGCCGTGCTGCTGCAACTGGCCTGCGCCATGGCGCTGCTCGTCCTGGCGGGCGACAGCCTGGGGCAGGGCCCGTGGCCCACCGGCATCGGCGTGTACCTGCTGGGCGACTGGCCCGCGCCGTTCGGCATCGTGCTGGTGGTCGACCGGCTGGCCGCCGTCATGCTGGCGCTGACCGCCGTGCTGGGCCTGCTGTGCCTGGTCTACTCGCTGCCGCGCTGGGAACGCTCCGGCGTGCACTTCCATCCGCTGTTCCAGTTCCTGCTGATGGGCCTGAACGGCGCCTTCCTGACCGGCGACCTGTTCAACCTGTTCGTGTTCTTCGAGGTGCTGCTGGCCGCGTCCTACGGCCTGCTGCTGCATGGCTCGGGCATGGCGCGGGTGGGCGCGGGCATGCACTACATCGCCGTCAACCTGGTGGCTTCGTTCCTGCTGCTGATCAGCATCGCGCTCATCTACGGCGTCACGGGCACGCTGAACCTGGCCGACCTGGCGATACGCGCGGGCGGGCTGACCGGCGGCGACCGCCATCTGTTCGAGGCCGGGGCGGCCATCCTGGGCGTGGCCTTCCTGGTGAAGGCGGGCGCATGGCCGCTGAATTTCTGGCTGGTGCGCGGCTATTCCGCGGCCGGCGCGCCGGTGGGCGCGCTGTTCTGCATCATGACCAAGATCGGCATCTACGCGTTGCTGCGCATCGGCTCGCTGCTGCTGCCTACCGGCGCCCCGGCCGCGTTCAGCCTGGACTGGATGTATGCCGCCGGCCTGGCGACGCTGCTGTTCGGCGCCATCGGCATCCTGGCCACGCAGCAACTCAGCCAACTGGCGGGCTACTGCGTGATCGTGTCCGCCGGCACGCTGCTGACCGCGCTGGGCATGCCCGGCGTCACGCTGACCGGTCCGGCGCTGTTCTACCTGATCAGCTCGGTACTGGCCACGGCCGCGCTGTTCATGCTGGCCGAGCTGATCGAGCGCACGCAGTCCTTCGGCGCCAACGTGCTGGCCGTCACCATGGATGCGTTCCATCTCGACGATCCACTGTCCGAGAACCGCTCCGACGACGTGGTGGGCCGCGCCATCCCCGCCGCCATGGCCTTCCTGGGCCTGGCGTTCGTGTCGTGCGCGCTGCTGGTCACCGGCCTGCCGCCGCTGTCGGGCTTCGTCGCCAAGCTGTCGCTGCTGTCCGCGGCGGTGTCGGCCGCCAACGACCAGGTCCGCCACCTCGACGCCTGGATTCTCGTGGCCGGCGTGCTGATCTCCGGCCTGGCGGGCATCGTCACCTTCGGGCGCGTGGGCATCCGCATTTTCTGGAGCGCCGACGACCGCACCACGCCGCGCCTGCGCTGGAGCGAGGCCGGGCCGGTCGGCGTGCTGATCCTGCTGTGCGTGGCCTTGTCGGCCGGAGCGGGCCCCGTGTCGGCCTACCTTGACGCGGCGGCGCAGTCGCTGGACCAGCCCTCGGCCTACATCGAGGCGGTGCTGGCCCAGTCGCCGGTGCGTGCGCTGGGCGCGGGAGGCCACTGATGCGGCGCGATCAATTCGTCATTCTTCCGCTGTTCCTGCTGGTGCTGTGGCTGGTCCTGAATCAGTCGTGGTCGGCCGGACAGATCGTGCTGGGCGCGGGGCTGGCCATCTGGCTGGCCTGGGCGTCGCTGCGGCTGCGTCCGCTGGGCGCCCGCCCACACAGGCTGTGGCGCCTGGCGCCGCTGTTTCCACGGGTGCTCTGGGACATCGTCAAATCCAATGTCGCCGTCGCGAAACTGATCTGGCGTCCGGGACGCAACCTGACGCCCGGCTTCATCACCGTGCCGCTGCGAATGCGCGACCCGCACGGATTGGCCGTCCTGACCTGCTGCCTGACGTATACGCCCGGAACCGTGGTGGTCGATCTCAAGCGCGGCCAGAGCATCACCCTGCACGTGCTGGACCTGCAGAACGAAGCGGCCTGGGCCACGCTGGTCCGGGAACGCTACGAGCGCATCCTGCTGGAGGTATTCGAATGAACACGCTGCTTTTCTGGGCCGCCTGGTTCGCCTTGTTGTGTTTCGTGGTGGCCATGGGCTTCGCCACGTTCCGCATGCTGCGCGGCCCCACCGCGCAGGACCGCGTGCTGGCGCTGGACGCCTTCTACATCAACGGCATGCTGGCCATGCTGGCGCTGGGCGTGCGGTCTGGCTCCGAAGTGTATTTCGACGTGGCGCTGCTGATCGGCCTGTTCGGCTTCGTCGGGTCCACCGCCATGGCCAAGTTCCTGCTGCGAGGCGAGGTGATCGAACCATGACCGATATCCCGCTGTGGGCCGCGCTGCCGGCCTCGATCCTGTTGGTGTTGTCGGGCGTGCTGGCGCTGACCGGTTCGGTCGGACTGGTGCGGTTCCGCACCTTCGTCATGCGCATCCATGCGCCGACGCTGGGCTCGACACTGGGCGCGATGTGCATGCTGCTGGCCTCGGCGCTGGTGTTCTCGGCGCAATCCGGCCGGTTCGTGTTCCACGAGATCGTCATCGCGCTGCTGTTGCTGCTGACCTCGCCGGTGACGGCCATGCTGCTGATGCGCGCGGCGGTGTACCGCACGCGGCGCCGTGACGACGTGCCGCCGCCGGCAAAGGACGCCGCGGATAAGGCGTAGGTTTCTCTGCGGGTCCAGGCGCGCCTTGAGAGCCACGGAATGGTTTGCGCCGCGCTTTTCACTTTTCACGCGCCGTCCCCCATTTACGGTTTAGCGGGGCTTGTTACATTTTCAGGGCGACCGTCCCGTTGCAATCCCGTACCGTATCAGGGTGAGTGAGCTTCGCGGCGGACATCCTGTCCCGCCGACGGTTATTCAGGAGGGAACCATGCAGACTTCCGTTATTTCGCGTCTTACCACCCTGTGCGGCGCCCTGGCCCTGGGCGCCGCCCTCGCGCCCGCCGTGTCGATGGCCCAGAAGTCGGCCACCACGGCGCAGCAGCAGTACCAAGAGGACGTCAAGCGTTGCAACGCCGGCCAGACCAGCCAGGATCGCCGCACCTGCCTGCAAGAGGCTGGCGCCGCGCTGCAGGAGTCGCGCCGCAACCGCCTGGACGACAAGCAGCAAGGCCGCTACGACCAGAACGCCATGCAACGTTGCGCGGCCTTGCCGGCTTCGCAGCAGCAGGACTGCATGACGCAGATGCAATCGCCCACCCGCGTGATCGGCAGCGTCTCGGGCGGCGGCGTGCTGCGCGAGACCGTGATCCAGGTGCCGGCGGGGACGCCGGGCGCCATGCCTTCCACGCCGGCCCAGGGCTATGCACCGCCGCCGGCCGGTGGCCAGGGCGGCTATGCTCCCCCGGCGCCTCCGCCTGCTCCGGGCTCGGCGCCGGGCTATGCCCCGCCGCCGGTTCGCTAGTCTCGCATTGCATTGAAGGGCTCTTCTTTGAAGCCGGGCATTTGCCCGGTTTTTTTTGCCGCCGGGCCGCCCCAAGGCAAAAAAAGCCCCCTCGGGGGGCAGCAAGCCGAAGGCGCGGCGTGGGGGGCTTTTTTTGTCCGCTCAACCCAAAGCAGGCTCACCGCGCCGGGCGGATGATGAGCCGTTTGCACACCGTTGCCTCGCGATCCCTTTGCCCTGCACCCCGATGGCGCCAGTCGACAAAAGCGTTACCAATTTTGGTGAGGCCGCGCCGTTGAGGCAAAATGGCGGCTGTCTCACTGATACCGCCTCCCGCCATGTCCGACGTCATCGCACTGATCTTCGACTTCGACGATACGCTGGCCCCGGACAGCACCACGGGCTTTCTCGACAGCATCGGCGTCGACACCACGGCGTTCTGGAAGGATTCCGTCGATCCGCTGCTGTTGCAGCAGGATTGGGATCCGGTGCCGGCCTACCTGTACCGCATGATCGAGCTGTCGCGCGGCGGGCAGCACGGCGCCATCACCCAGCAGCGCCTGGCCCAGTGGGGCGCCAGCCTGCCGCTGCACGACGGCGTCACCACGCTGTTCCAGCGCCTGCGCGACGCCGTGCGGGCCGATCATCCCAAGGTGCAGCTCGAGTTCTACCTGATCTCCAGCGGCATCGGCGACGTGGTGCGCAACACGCCCATCGCGAAAGAATTCACCGAGATCTGGGCGTCCGAGTTCGCCTATGGCGAAGACGGCGGCATCACCTTTCCGCGCCGCATCGTCAGCTACACCGACAAGACACGCTACCTGTTCCATATCCAGAAGGGCATCATCGGCCGCGAATACCGGGGCAAGCCCTTCGAGGTGAACCGCAAGGTGTCCGAAGACCGCCTGCGCGTGCCGTTCGACCAGATGGTGTTCGTGGGCGACGGGTATACCGATATTCCGTGTTTTTCGCTGGTGCGCCGTGGCGGCGGCATCGCCTTCGGCGTGTGGGATCCGAAGCACAAGGACAAGCGCAGCCGGGCCTGGGGCTTCATCGAGGACGGCCGCGTGTCCAACCTCAACCATGCGCGTTTCGACGAGCAGGCCGAGCTTTATCAGTTGCTCGAAGCGGCGGTCAACAGCCTGGCCGGCCGTATCGCGCTGGAATCGCGCGCGTATCGTGGCTAAGGAGAGTGCAATGACCGCAGGCACCGGCACGACCCTCGATGATCCGGCCGAGACGCAGGCCGAGATCGACGAACGCATGATGAACCTGGCGCTGGAGCAGGCCATGCTGGCCGCGGGCGCCGGCGAGGTGCCGGTGGGCGCCGTGGTGGTGGATGCCGCCGGCAACGTCGTGGGCGCGGGCTACAACCGCACCATCACCGACAGCGATCCCACGGCCCATGCCGAGATCGTCGCGTTGCGCCAGGCGGCGCAGCGCCAGGGCAACTACCGCCTGCCGGGCTTCAGCCTGTACGTCACGCTCGAACCCTGCGTGATGTGCGTGGGCGCCATGCTGCACGCGCGCCTGACGCGCATCGTCTACGGCGCGCCCGACCCCAAGACCGGCGCCTGTGGCAGCGTGCTGGACGTGGGCGCGGTCGCCCAACTGAATCACCAGACCCATATCCATGGCAACGTGCTGGCCGACCCGTGCGGCAGCATACTGCGCGGCTTCTTCCGGGAACGCCGCCGCAAGGAACCGAACGAATGAGTACCCAGAACGACGGCATCACCCAAGCCCCCCGGGCGACGAAGACGCGCGGCAAGGCAGCCGCCGCGGCGCATGGCGATCATGCGCAGGCTCATGCCGCCCATGGGCATGACCACGAGCATGCCGGTCACGGCGAGCATGGCCATGAATGCGGTGAGGCTTGCGGCCACGATCACCATCATGCGCATCCCATGCCCGAGGCCGGCGGCATCTACCTGGTCTCGCCGTCCTCGGCGGTGCAGGATCCCGCCACCGTCGAACTCGCCTGCCAGCGCCTGGCCGCCGACGGCTTCCAGACCCGTGTCGACCGCGGCGCCTTGCTGACGCACCAGCGTTTCGCGGGGACCGACAAGCAGCGCGTCGCCGGCCTGGAGCGCGCCATCAAGCAGAAGCATCCCATCGTGATGGCCACGCGCGGCGGCTACGGCCTGTCGCGCATCCTGCCCGCCATCGACTGGAAGGCCATGGCCGACAGCGGCAAGCGCTTCGTGGGCTTCAGCGATTTCACGGCTTTCAACCTGGCCCTGCTGGCGCAGACGGGCGCCGTCAGCTACAGCGGCGCTTCCGCCGTGGCCGATTTCGGCGGCGCCGAGCCGGACGAACTGACGCCGCTGCTGTTCGGCGAGATCATGCGCGGCGAACTGGAGATCCTCAGTTTCGAGACGCGCGACGCCGATTCCGTGGATGCCCGTGGCGTGCTGTGGGGCGGCAACCTGGCGGTGCTGTGCTCGCTGCTGGGCACGCCGTACTTCCCCAAGACGCGCGGCATCCTGTTCCTGGAAGAAGTGGGCGAGCATCCGTACCGCGTCGAACGCATGCTGGCGCAATTGGCGCAGGCCGGTGTGCTGGATAAACAGAAAGCCATCGTGCTGGGGCATTTCTCCAACTACCGCCTGGCGCCGCACGACGCGGGCTTCGACATGCCCGAGGTGGTGAAGTGGCTGCGCCGCACGGTCAAGGTGCCGGTGGTGACGGGGTTGCCTTATGGTCATATTCCCACCAAGGCCACGTTGCCGGTGGGGCAGAAGGTGGGCATCGCCACCGAGCGCGGCATGGCGCATCTGGTGATCGACGAGCATGTGCACTAAGGTGCCGTGCCTGTGTCACGCCCGGTGTGCTGGCGTTGACGCATCGTGAGCCTGCATCAGGTACTGATCCTCGCCGCGCTGGTCATCGGCGGCCTGGCCGTCTTGGCCGTGTGCCGGCGCGCCTGGCGGGTTCTTGGGGCCACTGACGAAGGCGAGGCACGCAAGCCCGCCGGCAGATGGTTCTATCCGGTGATCGCGGTCTGTCTTGCCGCTTGGATGGCAACGCTGTATCTGCGTTTCGGCTGAAGCCGGGCGCTCGACAGGGAAGGGGCGTCAATGGCTGAGTGTGCCGCTACTGATCCGGGTAGCAAGGGCGATGGGGATGGCACGGTATCCGCCCTTGGAGGGGCAGAGCTGGCTCGCGTGCTCGATGTGGAGCTGAACTGGCTGGCGAGGGTGCTGGACACGGCTGTGCGCCTGCACTTCGGGCAGCCCTGCGACGTGGAAGACGTCACGGAGATTCCCGCGCCAGGCTTCGGTGACGACAGCACCGAGTATGCGCAGATCCTCCGGAGGGTCATGCCGTCATTCGACGAACGCCTTGTACTGATCCTGGCCCTGGCGCCTTATCTGCGTCCGCAATTGCTCGACCTCCTGCTCTTGCGCAACGAGCGTACCGGACGTGGGTTCACGGAATTCGGCGGCATGGTGGATGGGCCTCATGCCGGTTTCTGGCCGACTTTCGAAACGGCTGCGTTTCTCGTGGGCGGGACCCTGTGCCTGCAGCGCCGCCTGCATCTGGCACGGCTCATGGATCCGGCGCATCCCCTGCAGCGAGACCAACTGCTGCATTCCATTGTCCAGGCGCCTGCGCAGAATGGGTTCGCCGCGCCGTTGCGTGCGGGCAGCGGACTGTTGAGCCGTCTCTTGCCCGGCATGACGCCGGATGACGCCCTACCGGGGGCGCTTGCCTGCCGCCGCATGACCACCTCGCTGGATTGGGGCGATCTGGTGTTGCCGCAGGACACGCGCGAGGATGTCCAGGAGCTGCTTGCATGGATCCGCAATGCCGATGCCTTGCGCGGCATGGGGAAGCTTGCCCGCCATATCGGGCCTGGATGCCGCAGCTTTTTTCATGGACAGCGTGGCACGGGCAAATCATTGACCGCGGCGCTGTTGGGCAAGGTAATGGGCCAGGTTGTCTATCGCGTCGATACGCGGCAGGCGATTTCGGAAGTCTCGGAGGCGGCCGAGGCCTCTGTCGCGCGTCTTTTCGATGATGCTTCGCGGCACCGGTGGATCCTGTACTTCGATGAGGCGGACGCCTTGTTCCGCGAGCCGGGTGGCCTGCGGCTCGCCAGCCATGGCGAATGCGGCACGTCTGCTGCGGCGAATCGAGGATTTCCCTGGGGTGGTCATCCTCGCATCGCATCTGGACGATGGGGGCGACGGCGCTTTTGCGCGTCTGTTTCCAACCTGCATCCATTTTCCGATGCCGGGCCCCGAACAGCGCCTGGCCTTGTGGCGCAACGCTTTCTCAGCGTGCCCGTCACTGGCCGAAGGCGTCGACTTCACGGGCATCGCAACCGATTACGCCCTGACAGGCGCCGGGATTGTCGACGTGTTGCGCCGCGTGTCGTTGGCATCGATCCAGCAGGCAGGCGCGACAGTGCAGCACGCGGACATCGTCGCGGCCATACGGCGCCATCTTTCGCAGGCGCGGTCAGCAGCAGGCGGCCTGGCCGCTTCTCATTGATCTGCTGCCGGTGAGGCGTGGTTTGAGCTTGCGCCGCGCGCCGCCTGTTCCATACGGCGTTCATGCCTGGCGCGGATACCCTGTCGAATATCAGCCATGCCAATGCGTTTCGTTGGCGCGGATTTTTTCGCATGCCGTGAGGCGGAAATGATGACGTATTTGTGATGCCGGCTTGCACGGGTTCTGAAATGTCATTTTGCAGTCACCCTTTCATTTTTCTTTCCAATTATCATCCCATCCCTGTCGAGGGGTGGAAGCGCTGCGACTCATGAGTCGTATCTTTCAAGAATTACGAGGTTTTCCCATGAATCAAGATTCGAATCAAACCCGCGATTATTTTGTCCTGATCCAGGAACTGACCGGCTTGTCTGCCACGCCGGGTCGTATCTGGTTGAATGAAAAGGAAATCCTGGCGGGTACGCGGCTGGGCCCGGGCCCATTCCGCAATCTCAGCTTCCGCGAAAACCCCAAATTTGCATTCGATCGCACCAAGCGGCGCGGCGCCCTGTGGGACGCCTATGCAGTCGGCATGTTCGGATGGCTGGTGTCCGATCGGTTGAAGACGCTGCTGGAACAGTCCGGGTTCGGAATGCTGGCCTTCCAGCAGGTCGACGTCGACTACACGAACTTCGACGCGCCGGGCCCGGATTACTGGCTGTGCGATTTCATTGAATACCTGGATTGCGTGGACGAAGAAAAATCGGACATCGAATACCAGGACGACGCGCCTTTCAAGAATTATCTCGACTTGCGCCGGACCGTCATGAAGCAGGACGTGGTCGGGCAGCGGCACGCCTTTCGTTTGAAACATGCCACGCAGAAAGTGATTGTTGACGATGTTTTCGTCGCTGCGATGCATGCCGGAAAAGTGACAGGTTTCGATTTCCAGAAACTCAATCAGTGATTGCCTTCATATTTCGATAGGGATTGGTTATGGCACGGGCAGTAATGGAGCGCCACCACGTTCTTCAACAGAATGTTGGCGAAGCAAGTCCGGTTCTAGAGTTGCTGATCAAGGCGAATCTCTACGAAGTCGATGCCAAGGAAAACCTGCTTTTCCTGCCCCGCAATCAGGACATCTCCAGGGCTGCTGGAGTGCCGATGCATGAAACCAATCACAAACCCATCGAACTGGCCCAGCGGGCAATCTTCGATAAGTTCGGCGCCCGGGTGACGCCCTCGGGCATGACCTACGCCGACTTGATGGCCACCGCGGACGCCAATCTGTCGGCAGCCGAACGCGCTCTCAAGCCACAGGTCTTTTCCCAGGCGCAACAGTTGGCGCTGGACGTGCGGGACTATACGAACAAAGCCATCGTCAACGGCGATCTCGTTCTTACCGCCCGCGATCAGAAGTACGCGGCACTGAGCCCCGCCGCGGCGGCGACGCAGTGGCAGGCGGACATCGACAGGATGTTTGGCTCGGGCCCCGGCGGTTTCGACACGGGACGCCAGAACCTGGCTGCATTTCGTGCGGAGACGGCCGCGATCAGCGCCAGCGGCGGCGATCCGCGTTGGCGTGTGTTCAACACGCAGCAGAAGCTGGACAACCTGCTGGCCACGGCCAAGTCGAAGAACATCCAGCTGTTCGGCACGACGCATGCCTTTCCGGCGGATCTGGACGCGTTCGCCCGATCCCGAGGGCTGACGACCTCCGGCGCATCCGCGTCGCAACTCAAGGCCATGCTATCTTCGCAGCAGCAGAATCTGCAGAAGATATCCAACGAGATCGATGGCGCCAGGCTGGCGCGAGGCGTGCTGAGCGTGGGCGGCAAGGCGCTGGACCGGGCCATCGCGACCAGCGATTTCACGGTCAACTATCAGAAGGCTCGGCAAGAGGGCCAGACCGTCTGGCAAGCCGACGTCGCCGCCGGCAAGCAATTCCTGCATGACGCCGCCATCGGCCTGTTGGTGGTGGGCGGCACGGCGGCGCTGGTGGCCGTGGGCGTACCGGCCCTGACGGCCGGTGCGATCGTGGCGGGCGTGGGCATCGTGGGCGCGGTGGTGGACAGCGCCTGGGAGTACGCGGGCGCTCCGCTGGTGCGCATGGCCGGTTCCCTGAGCGATGCCGATTTCAGCCAGGCGCTGAAAGACCTGGAGGCCGTGCATGCCGGCATTCTCAAATGGACCCAGGAAGAGGTCATTCCTTTCCTGAAGAACGTCCAGTTCAACGCCGCGGCCTTCGCCAGCGATCCGGAAGGGTATCTCAAGGCGCTGGGGCAATCCGTCTGGAACGCCACGCGCCAGGGGCTCAGCGAGCGTTGGCGAGCTGGCGGCACGATGGTCGAAGAGAACATCTCGGCGCTGGATGCCGCCGTGCATGCCAATCTGCTCAATCCCTTGGGCCGTGAAGTGCATGGCCTCGTGCAGGGCTTCGGCGATACGGTGGGTGAACTGAGCACGGGTGTCCAGGACCTTACGAACCGCGTCTCCAGCCTGCTGGATCCGGTGCTTGCGACGACGCCGCGCAACGGCACGATGCTGGATGTGGCGACCGACACGCAGACCATGCAACCGCCCAATCTGGTACTGGGCTCGAGCAGCGCGGGCCAGGGCCTGGTGCAAGCCGGCGCCGGTTACGCCGTGACGATGCCGGAGCGCTACGTCAACCTGGATGGCATGCCGTACGTCTCGCCCGGCAACGTCGCCACGGGCGGCACCCGTCCGGGCAACAACAGCCTGAACGACCTGTCGGGCCAGTTGGCCGGTCTGCGCGCCCACGTGCAGCAGACCATGGCGGTGGAGTCCGATGGCCAGATCCAGTTGATCAAGGCGCCTAACTCGTTCCGCTCGGACGTGGTCACCTTCCGTGGCATGCAAATTGAAGCCACGGTCTATTTCGATGCGCAGGGCCAGTGGATCGGCTTCACGCCGAAGGCTGGCCAGGGCTCGATCACCAAGGCCGACGGCACGGTGGTGCAGCTCGATCCGGGCGTGACGATTCTGCTCGGGGACAACCGGGTGGGCAGCGACGGCGGGTTGAGCGCCTATCAATGGGTATCGATATCAGCCGAATCCATGGAGCAGGCGCTGGTCTCGCAGCAGGCCGCGAACCAGAGTCCCTATTTGGATCCCGTAACGCTGGATGCCGGTAACGACGGCGTCAGCCTGGGCGCGTTGCCGGTCAAGTTCGACCTGGACGCCGATGGCGTGCCCGAGTACGTGCGCTGGACATCGCCGACCGATCCATTGCTGGTCATGGATCGGAACTTCGACGGCCGCATCTCCACGGGGGCCGAGCTGTTCTCGCTGACGGCGGGCGCCGGCGGCAGGCCCACGCTGGGCAGCCTCGATACCAACGCCGACGGCAAGCTCGACGAAGAGGATTCGCATTGGTCCGACCTGAAGGTGTGGGTGGATCGCAATCAGGACGCCTACGCCAGCGACGGCGAATTGACCACGTTGGCCGATCTGGGCATCCGCTCCATCGATCTGAGGCCCGTGACGGGCACCGTGGCGGGTCAGGCAGGCATCAAGGGCGTGGTGGCCACCTATGCGGACGGCAGCCGGCGGACGCTATGGGACGTTCCCCTGGAGACAACCGCCGCGGCCGTATCGTCTTCCCGCAGCACCTATACCCAAGATATCGACCGGGTCACGCTCAATGGCCAATCGGCGCTGGTCGCCAAGAGCCTGCACGGGGTGCGGCTGGACCTGAACGGCAGCGGGGCGACCCAGGCGCAGGGTCAGGCGGGCAACGATACGCTGATCGGCGCCGCGACCAATGACTGGCTGATCGGCGGCGCGGGTTCCGACACGTTCTCGGGTGGCGCGGGCAACGACCTTCTGGTCATCGACGCGGACGACCTGCAGGCGAACATCAATGGCGGCACGGGTATCGATACGGTGCTGATCGCCGACGACCGTGGCGTGACGCTCAATCTGTACCAGGCCAACGTCGAAGTGGTCTACGGCGGCTATGGCAGCGATGTGCTGGTCGGCGGCGGCGCGGACAACTACTTCATCGAAGGCGCGGCGGGCAACGATTACTTCCGCGGCGGCAGTGCCGACGACGCGCTGTCCGGCGACGATGGCGACGATACGATCTATGGTGGCGATGGCGACGACCTGATCCGTGGCGGCCGGGGCAACGACCAGTTGTTCGGGGGCAATGGCGGCGACGTGATCGATGGCGGGGCGGGCGACGACATCATCGACGCGGGGGCCGGCAACGATGTGATCTCCGCCTCGGCGGGCCGCGACGTGATCGATGGCGGCGCCGGGATCGACCTGATCGAGCTGTCGGGGGCCTTGTCCGACTACCGCTTCGTGCGCACGGCCAACGGCGGTTACCAGATCACGGACAGCGTGGCCGACCGGGACGGCACGATGGTGCTGACCAACGTCGAGAAGTTCTCGTTCAAGACGGGCACGTCGACGACGACGCTGGATTTCGGGCTGGACGCCCCTTTAGCCGTGGATGATCGTATCTCGGTCGCCCAGGCCGGCACTATTTCCGTGGCGGCCAGCAGCTTGCTGGCCAATGACCTGGACTTCCAGCATCTGGACGCGGCGCAACTGTCGATCTCCTGGGTGGGAGACGCCGTGGGCGGCACCGTGACGCTCAGTAGCGACAGGAAGACCATCACCTTCACGCGCAAGCCCGGCTTTTCCGGGCCGATCGAATTCAGTTACCGGGTCAAGGACGCCCAGGGCAATACCGCGCCCGTCATCGCCAATGCCGCCGATCCGTCGGTGGCCGGCCAGATGAAGGCTCGCGTGATGATGGTGCCCGCGGGCGCGCCCGCCGATCCCGACTACGTCAAGCAATGGTACCTGGGCGCCATCGGCGCACCGACCGCGTGGAACTACGGCTATACCGGCAAGGGCATCGGCGTGCTGGTGCTGGAGCCGGGCGGGCCGTTCGCGGTGGACCGTCAGGTCGCGAACCTGAACCATGCGGATCTGGTCGCCAACAAGAGCGCGTACTTCAAGGACACGGTGGACCACGCGTTGCACGCCACGCAGGTGGCGGGCGTGATCGGCGCCGCGCGTAACGGCATCGGCGGCGTGGGGGTGGCGTACGACGTGACGCTGGACGCGAAGTCGTTCATTCCGTTCTCGAATCCGACATCGACGGTCGCGGCTTTTCGCGCCGACTTGATGACGATGAGCTACTACGACGTCGTCAACAACAGCTGGGGCCAGAGCAATCCCGATCAGTTCGGGTGGTACGCCGCCCTGTCCGCGGGTGATCTGGCCATCACGCTGCAGACCGAAGCCGAGTTCACGGCGCAACGCACGGCCGCGACCTTGGGCCGCGGCGGCTTGGGTACCGTGATGGTCTATGCCGCTGGCAACGATCGGGCAAAGGGCTACGACGCCGGACTGAGCACGCTGGCCACGAACGAATACACCATCACGGTCGGCGGCGTGAATCTGATTGGCGACGTGGGCGGCAGCAGCCAGCCTGCCAAGCCTTTCAGCCAACGGGGCGCCAACGTCCTGGTGTCGGCGCCGGCCTCGAATATCGTCACCACGGGCCTGAAGGTCGAGACGCCCAACGGCGAGTCGATCGGTACGGAAAGCTCCGAGACCCAGGGGACGTCGTTCGCCACGCCGATCGTGGCGGGCATTGCCGCGCTGATGCTGCAGGCCAACGCCAAGCTGACCTACCGCGACGTGCAGACCATCCTGGCGCTGACCGCCACCCGCAACATGGGCGCGGGCGCCAATGCGGCCACGGCCTGGCTGAACAACGGCAATCGCGACTGGAACGGCGTGGGCATGCACTACAGCCACGACTTCGGCTTCGGCATGGTCGATGCCGCCGCCGCGGTGCGCATGGCCGAGACCTGGGTGTCGAACAAGGAGGGCGCCCAGTATTCGGCCGCGGTCGCGGCCTCCGCCGAGCCCTTGGCGGACATGGGCAGCCGGGTGCTGACATTTGCCGTCGAGCAGCATCTGGGCGCCGAGCAGGTCCTGCTGCACCTGAACGTCGGCCACACGCGTTGGAGCGATCTGGTGGTGACGCTGGTCTCGCCGTCGGGCACGCGCAGCGTGCTGTTGGACCGTGCGGGCCTGGCCAGCGGCATCCGTAATCCGATGGGCGCCACGACGCTGGACGTGGACCTGATGAGCGTTCATTTCCGTGGCGAGGACGTCGCCGGGCAATGGCAGTTGATCGTCGAGGACAAGGCGGCGGGCAATGCCGGCGTGGGCCGCATCAACGCCACCTTGCAGGTGGTGGGCAGCGGGCAGGGCGAGGTCCGGCGGTATGTGCTGACGGATGAGTACAGCGGTGGCTGGACGGTGCCGTCCCAGGACAACGTGTCCGAGCTGAATGCGTCGGCCGTCACGGGCGCGGTGCAGATCGATCTGTCCGGCGTGACGGCCAGCCGTGTCAACGGCAATGCCATTTTCGTCAATGCAGGTATCGACCGTGTCGTCGGCACCGACGGCAATGACACGTTGACGGGAGGCTCGGGCGACGACGCGCTGGTGGGCGGACGGGGCAACGATATCCTGAAGGGCGGCGCCGGCAAGGACCGCCTGGAAGGCGGGCAGGGCAGCGATACGCTCGATGGCGGCGACGACAAGGATCTGCTGATCGGTGGCGCGGGCGATACCCTGACCGGCGGCAAGGACGCCGACATCTTCGTGATCGAGGATGATGGCACGGCTCTCACCACCATCACCGATTTCAGCGCCGCGGCGGGCGACATGCTGGCCATACGCGCAGAGACCCGGATCGCGTTCGAGAACATCGGGCAGTCGCTGCAGGCGGGTGGCCTGATGGTGACCTATTCTGGCAAGACGGGGCAGCACAGCGTGTGGCTGCAGGGCGTCACGCAGGCACTGACCGCCGATCGGCTGAGCTGGTTGTCTTCCGATGGCACGATCAAGTTGAACCCGACCTCGGGCGCCGTGACCAGCAAGAACGTCATCTATGTCTCGGCGATTCCATCCATCGCCCACAAGAAGCCCTATTCGAAGGGCGGGATGCTGGTTACCGACCACGGCGTGTACTTCAGCGGCGTGCTCAGTGGCGGCGCGCTGTCGTCCGCGCAGATCCGTAACGTCAGCTATAACCCGGTGCTGCGGCAGGAGAAGGTCGACGGCCAGATCGTCAATCGATACGAGGTGGACGGGGAGGGCTACACGCTGGAGGAGCTGTCGCGGTTCTTCGAGATCGACGCGGTGAAGTGGGGGCCGCAGGGCACGGCTGGCGACGATCTGATGCTGGTCGGCACATCAGCCATCAACCCGGTCGGCTTGTCGGCCGAGTGGGCGCGGGCGCTGGCCAACACGCCGCGGCTATTCAGCGCCGGCGAGGGCAACGACGAGGTGATCGGCGACGACAGCAAGGAGATCATGTTCGGCGGCAAGGGCGACGACGTGCTGACCGGTAACGGCGGCGACGACGTCCTGTCGGGAGACGAAGGCGCGGACCTGCTGTATGGCGGCGCGGGCAACGATACGCTGAGCGGCGGTGACGGCGACGACATGCTGGACGGCGGCGCGGGCAACGACGTCATGATGGGCGGCAATGGCGACGACACCCTGCGCGGACTGTCCGGCCAGGACCTGATGGAAGGCGGCAACGGCGACGACATCCTGCTGGGTGCGACGACCACGGGCGCCAGCGCGGTCATCCGCGACGGCGTATTCATGTGGCGCTCGCTGCAATACTCCACTTCCGACGTTTCGACGATGCGCGGCGGCGCGGGTAACGATACGCTGACCGGTACGGGGCTGTTGTCCGGTGATGACGGCAACGACAGCATCACAGGATCGGGCGTGCTGGATGGCGGAGCCGGCAATGATGTGCTGACGTCCTATGGCGGCACGCTGATCGGCGGCAGTGGCGCGGATCGTTTCGTTTTCACGTCCGGATTCAAGACTTCCGGCATCGAGGATCTGGAAAGCCAGGACACGGTCGAGTTTCTCGATGCGGCCGCCTTGACGTTCACCGTCGGCACGACGTATTCGGTCATCGACGCCAATAACTTCTCGGCCAGGATCGCGTTGATCAACGCGGATGGACGGCGCGTCGATTTCCAGGTTCCCTATGCGTTCACGGTGGACCGTCTGGCGGCGGGCAATATCGAACTGGTGCCTGCCAATATCGTCTTCCAGGGCGGCAATCGCGCCTCGCTGCTGCTGACGGGTAAGAGCCTGACCCAATCGGCTGACGTCGTGGTGCAGGAGAAACTGGGCGCCACTTCGTTCAACACCCTGGGCGGCGACGACATCGTCTATGCGCGGGTCAATCGCGGGCTGACGATCAACACAGGCGACGGCAACGATACGGTCTTCGCGCTGGCGGGCGGCGACCGCATCGACGCGGGAGCAGGCAACGACCGCATCGAGATGCTCAACGGTTCGGCTACCACGGCCGTGGACACGCTGATCGGCGGCGCGGGCAACGACACGATCCGCGCGGGCAACAACGGCGCGATCCTGTACGGCGACGACGTCGCGGGCACCCTGTCGGGCGACGACACCCTGATTGGCGGCGCCGGCAGCGACACCCTTTACGGGGGCGGCGGCGCCGACGTGCTGGACGGGGGCGGGCTGGGTAACGACACGTTCTATGGTGGCGCGGGCAACGACACGCTGCGCGGTGGCACGGGCCGGGACATCATGGATGGCGGTGCCGACGACGACGTGCTGACCGGGGGCGCGGGCGACGACGACCTGTATGGCGGCAGCGGCATCGACTCGCTGCAGGGCGGCGACGGCAACGACAAGCTCTACGGGGGCGACGGCGACGATACGCTGATCGGCGGCGATGGCAACGACGAACTGCGCGGCGATGCCGGTAACGATATCCTGGCCGGCGGCAATGGCGCCGACACCCTGTATGGCGGCGCGGGCAACGACACGCTCAACGGCGGCGCCGGCAACAACATCCTGTACGGCGATGATGGCGACGACCTGCTCAACGGGGGTGACTACAACGACGACCTCTACGGCGGCGCGGGCAACGATACGCTGATCGGCGGCGACGGCGTCAATCTGTACGACGGCGGGGCGGGCAATGACCTCATCATCGCGCGTTCGGGTGTCGACACGATCCGTGTCAGCGCCACGTCCGGCCACGATACGGTCTGGGCGCTGTCCGCGGTCGACACCATCGACTTCACCAATGTCGCGCTGTCTTCGGTCACGTTCGACCTGCACCACGAGGTCGAGGGCACCATCAAGTGGGGGGCGAACTCCCTCACGCTGAAGGACTATTCGGACAACACCACGCTGCGCTTCGCCAACGGCGTCACGAAGAAGCTGGCGGATTTCGAGCCCGACGACGGCATTGTGCCGACAGACTTCGGCTGGGTCGCGGTCTATGACACGGGGCTGATCGGCGACAAGACCAAGCTGAGCGCCTATGCGGGCACGCCCTACGACGATCATCTATTCGGCGGCCCTATCCTGGCCTCGGAGGCCGCCTATTGGTATGTGGTCGGGCGGGAAGGCAACGACAACCTGGCCGGCGGCGCGTCGGGTGCCTTGCTGGATGGCGGGGCGGGCGACGACAAATACCTGGGCACCAACGGCATCACCATCGTCAGGGGTTCCTACCAGGACGATGGGCAGGACACCCTGGTGATGCCTGCGGGACAGACTGCCGACACACTGGTGTTCTCGCGCATCGCCAATCCGCTGGAGCGCATCGACTACGGCATGGGGGGCGAACCCCCGCGCAATGGCCTGACCGAGCTGCAGTGGTACCTGCAGCAGACCCGTGATCCGTTCCAGATCGGCTATAGCCAGGGATACCATGCCTTGAATCCCCTGCGCGCGTTCAATACGCTGCGCATCCAGTCCCGCGACGGCAAGGTCACCGTGGACATCGTCGGCTATTTCGACTCCGGCATCAAGCAGGCGGACGTCAGGAACGTGTCGTTCACGTCGCTGGTGGACGACCAGGGCAAGCCGCTGGTGTTCGATCTGGCGCAGATCGTGCAAAGCAAGGGCCGCATGGTGCGTATCGACCCGGATGCGCAGATGTCGTTCTATGGCGGCACGTACTCCACCGGCAATGCCTACCAGAATTACGCGTTGAACCAGTTGTTCAATCTGGACAAGAGCCGGGATTCGTCGATGGTCTCGGGCAGCGAGGCGGGTGAGTACATCGAAGGGCGCATCAGCTATACCTATACCAACAAGAAGCAGCTGCCCCCCGACAGTCCCTACTATTACTACAACTACGGCCAGAGCCAGTTCGATCTGACGGCATCCGCGGGCGTGAACGGCTACCTGCCCGGCGACATGATCCAGCAGAATACGACGCTGTATTCCATCGGCCTGGCCGACGTGCTGTTGGGCCATGGCGGCAACGATGTCCTGTGGGGGGGCGGTGCGTATGTGGATCGCCGGAACCTCTACACCGGTACCTACGAGCGAGACAGCTCGGCCTCTGCGCCAAACCAGACCTGGTCGAGCGGCATGGGCACCTCGCAGACGCTGTTCGGCATGAATGGATCGTCGCAACTGATCGGCGCGACGGCGGCCGACGCCTATCTGTTGCGCGATTTCCTGAACGGCGGCGACGGCGACGACACCTACATCTATCGCCGCGGCGATGGCGGCATGACCGTCATGCGCCTGAGCGGCGATGTCTATGCCGGCGCACGCGGCACGGATCGTCTGGTGATGGAGGGCTACAAGTCCAGCGATGTCAATATCATCTATGGCACCGGCGGTGCCGGCGCGATCATCATCACGGGCAAGGTTCCCGGCTATCTTGCCGCCGATGTCACGGTGCAGGCCGGTGCGAACGGCGAATGGCAGGTGGACTTCATTCAGTTCGACGATGTGACCATCAACGTCAGGGCGGCCGCACCCGTATTCGCGGCCGCGCCAGCCTCGGGCGACATGCCGGCCGATACACGCAACCTCGAGGCGGGTCTGCGCGAGTCCGACGTCCAGATCGGCACGGCCAACGCCGACACGTTCGTGCTGACCGGATACGCTTATGCCCGTGGCCGGGAAGGCGCGGACTCTTATGTGTTCAACCGCGACACGATAGATTTCGCCGTCGTCCGGATGGACAAGGGCGATACCGTATACGAACTCACCTCGCCGACGTCCGGTTTGACGCGCTATAACGCGCTCAACCTGATGACGCGGCCGGACAGCCGCCAATTGACGTCCATCGGCTACCTGGACCCTACGCGCATCGTCGACGGACGCTTTACCCTGGACGCCTGGGTGCCTGTCTCGGCCGGCAACGACCTGGGGACCGATCTGCTGGTCACGTTCCAGACGACACTTCCCGACGGCTCCATCCGGAACAGCTATCTGGTGTTGGCTGACGTGATGAATCCCACGACGGGCGTGTTCTACGACCCGATGCTGGCGGAGCGTTACTCGACCACGCTGGCGCCCAATCCCTCCTGGGAGAACGGGGGATTCGGCGTGCGCACCACCTACGCCACCATGGGCAATGACACCATCCAGGGCGCCAGCCAGACCGGCAACGTCATCTATGGCCGTGGTGGCAACGACACGATTAGCGCTGGCGTGCTGTCGCGGGTCGAGTTCTACGGCGGCACCGGCAATGACCGCCTGACGGGCGGCAGCTATGACGACATCCTCGATGGCGGCGATGGCGATGACATCCTGTCGGGCGGCGCGGGCGACGATACGCTGATCAGCGGCAAGGGCGTCGACACGCTGATAGGCGGCGTCGGAGACGATCTCTACGTGCTGGACGTGTCGGACGGGCTTGGTTCGGGCACCCGGCTCTTCGAAGGCGTGGATCAGGGCAACGATACGATCCGCGCGCCCTTCGACGTGGATCTCAAGGACTATCCGAACTTCGAGAACGTCGAGCTGACCGGTTCGCAGGCGTTCACCGCGATCGGCACGGACGTCGCCAACCGCCTGGCGGGCAACGGCATGGGCAGCACGCTGATCGGCCATGCCGGCGATGACGTCTATGTGGTCCTTGGGCCCGACGCCGTCATCGAGCAGGCCGGCGAGGGCTACGACAGGATCGAGACGGGCCTGAGCGTGTTGCAACTGGCCGCCAATGTCGAAGTGCTGGTCTCGCTGGGCAAAGGCCTGATCATGGCGGGCAACGAGCTGGACAACGAGATCTATGGTGACGCCGGCGACAACATGATGCGCGGCCTGGCGGGCAATGACCTGCTGAGCGGCGGCGACGGTGACGACACGCTGGATGGTGGCAAGGGCAACGACGTGCTGTATGGCGGCGGAGGCAATGACACGTATCTCCTGCGGCGCGGCGACGGGCAGGACATCATCGTCAATGGCCTGGAGCGCAGGCGAACGGCCAAGGCGGGCACGCTGGTGCTGGATAACGATGTCGGATCACGCCAGCTGTGGTTCCGGCGCGCCGGCAACGATCTGGTGGTGCAGGTCCTGGGCGCTTCGGACAGCGTGACCGTCAAGGATTGGTACGTGCAGAAGTCGTTCCAGTTGGAGCGTGTGAGAGCCGGCGATGGCGTCGATCTATACCAGATCGATGTCCTGGCGCAGGCGATGGCGGCGTACCAGGCCGCCAATCCCGGGTTCGACACGGCCACGGCGACCGAGATCCCGAACGTGTCGGCGTTGAACACAGCCCTGGCCAATGCGGCGGTGGCCGTACCCGAGCCCATTGTCCTACCGCCGTCGGGCACGCCGGTGGCCGACACCATGACCGGTGGCGCTGGCGACGACATTTTCTATGTCGACCATGCGGGCGACAAGATCAATGAAAAGACGGATGAAGGCATCGATACCGTCTACCTTTCGCTGTCGACCTATTATTCGACGCCCTGGAACGTCGAGCGCGTGCGTATCCTCAATCCGAACGGCGCCTCTGTTCAGGCCGGCACGGGGCTGACGAGCATCGTGTATGCGGGCGACGGTGACGACGTGATCAGCGGCTACAGCGGCTTCGTCAGCTATGAATACGCGAAGTCGGCGGTGCGTGTCGAGTTGGACGACTACTACACCAATACCGACACGACCGGGGGGTCGGGCAGGGACATTATCCAGAACATCCCCAACATCATCGGCAGCGGCTACAACGACACGATCATCGGCGACAGCAAGGCCAACATCATCGATGGCGCGGGCGGCGCCGACCGGATGGAGGGGGGCGCAGGCGATGATACGTACTACGTGGACAACGCGGGCGACGTGGTCATCGAGGACGCGGGCCAGGGCAACGACACCGTGTATTCCTACATCGGCAGGTACACGCTGGGCGCCAACGTCGAGAACGGATACATCATGCATCCGGGCGCGGCCAACATGACCGGCAATGCCCTGGACAACGTCATCTACGCCAGCGCGGGCGACAACGTGATCGACGGCGGGCTGGGCAAGGATACGGTCAGCTACCAGGGCATGGGTTCCTCGGTGACGGTCTCGCTGGATGCGCAGGCAGTCCAGGATACGGGCGGTTCAGGCTGGGATCGTCTGCTGGGCATCGAGAACCTGACGGGCTCTGCCTACAACGACGTGTTGACCGGCAACGCGGGCGCCAACGTGCTGGATGGCGGCGCGGGCGCGGACCGGATGACGGGCGGCGCCGGCGACGATACGTACTACGTGGACAGCGCGGGCGATATCGTCGTTGAGTTGGCCGGCCAGGGAACGGATTTCGTGTTGACCACGCTTGCTTCGTACACGCTCGGAGCCAATGTGGAGAACCTGCGGCTGTTGGCGGCCGGTCCTGCCAATGGCTATGGCAACGCCTTGAACAACGTGTTCTACGCGGGCCAGGGCGCCAATGTGCTGGACGGCGCGGGTGGTGTCGACACCGTGTCGTACCAATACGTCACCTCCAAGGTCGTGGTGGATCTGTCCAAGACCGGGCCCCAGGCCACGAAGTCCGGAGGGCAGGACACGCTGATCAGCATCGAGAACGTGACGGGCAGCAATTCCGCCGACACGCTGACCGGCACGGATGGCGACAATATCATCGATGGCGGAGGCTCCTGGGACACGATGTCGGGCGGGCTGGGCAACGACACGTATTACGTGGACAACATTTCCGACAAGATCATCGAGAACGCCGGCGGCGGTATCGACACCGTCATCACGACAGTGGGGTATAGCCTGACCTTCCTGTACCAGGTGGAAAACATCACGGCGATCGGGCTGGCCGCGATCAACATTTCCGGCAACGGGATGGCCAATCGGATGGTCGGCAACGCCGCGGCCAACGTGATCGATGGAGAGGGCGGCGCCGACATCATGATCGGTGGCGACGGCAACGACACTTATGTGGTGGATGATGCCGGCGACATCATCATCGAGCTGGCCGACGAGGGTACGGATACGGTCAACACCACCGCCTCGTCCTACACGCTGAGCGACAATATCGAGAACATCCGCATCGTGGCGACGGGAGCCGCGGCGGTCACCGGCAACGCGCTGGCCAACTTGATCTTCGCCGGCTCGGGCGACAACGTCATGGACGGGGGGGGAGGGACGGATACCGTGAACTACCTGTCGGCTACCGCGGGCATCACGTTGAACCTGTCGCTGACCACGGCGCAAGCCACGGGAGGGTCCGGCACCGACACGGTGCGGAACATCGAGAACGTGACCGGCACCCGCTTCGATGATGTGCTGACCGGCAACGCCGCCAACAATGTCCTGATCGGCGGCCTAGGCAACGACACGCTGTCGGGGGGCGCGGGCAATGACATCCTGACCGGGGCTTTGGGCAACGATACGTATCTGCTGAACCGTGGTGATGGCTCCGATGTCATCAACGACCTCGACATCAGCCCGGGCAATCTCGACGTGGCCAGGTTCGGTGCGGGAATCGCGGCGGATCAGCTGTGGTTCAGCAAGGTGGACGATGACCTGCAGATCAGCATCATTGGAACGTCCGACACGTTCACCGTGAGTAACTGGTATCTGAGCGGCAACTACCATATCGAGCAGTTCCGCACGCAAGCGGGTCAGGTGCTGCTGGATACGGACGTGCAGAACCTGGTGACGGCGATGGCGGCGTTCTCACCGCCGGCCGCGGGTCAAACGGCGATGCCGCAGGCGTATCGGACGGCGCTGGCGCCGGTGATCGCGGCCAACTGGCATTGAAGATGAAGCAGGGCAGGCGGCGCTTGCCTCGCTGATTTCCGTAAAGCACGGCCACCTTCGGGTGGCCGTGTTTTTTATGGTCTGGCCAGCATGGGCGCATTCCTGCGGGCGCCGGTCCGACCGTACTGTCACGATAATTTCATTCTTTCGTTCAGCTTTCATTGGAATTCTTATATGTCATCTTGTTTCTAAAAATAGTCCAATGTCACAGTCTCCGGTGAACATGATTTTTCAAGCTTCCGGTCTTTGTTGAATTTTCATGGCTTTTTCTGAAAAACCTTCCGAGAGCCTGGTTCCCGTATCGCCAGAGCAAAAGAAGAAAAAGTTCCGCCGGCAGGTTGCGAAACACGTATTCGGATTCTTTGTCCTGAACTTCATTGCCATATACATGATGTGGATTCCGGAAAAGGCTGATTGCAGCCTGGAGGAAAAGCAGTACTCCGGAACCGTCCGGGTGTCCTCAGATAACAAGAATGGAAACCACTATCTGTCTCTGGGCAATTTTCTTGTCAACTGCTCGTTCAGTGGAATAGGGATCGCTAATTGTCCAATCAAGCCATCCGTCGAGCGTCTCAAGGATGTAGGCCAAGCGACGGCCGTGTATCGAGAGTGCCCCTCGACATTCGGCGTGGAAAGACTGACGGTAGAGCTTCGGTCGAACGGTCGAGTACTGCAAGGGTATGACAGACGTACGATGGAACAGGATCGACGGAATATGGAGGATTTTCTTGGAAACCACGTTGGCTTTTACTTCATAGTGGGCGTGTTTTTATATACGGTTTTTGATTTTCGATCCGCCATCAGGAGGCTTAGGGAAGAACGGGATGCAGAGTGATGGTTGCTCCGGATTCTGGTTTGCCTGGGTCCAGGTTTGGGGGTTGGCCGCAGTGGGGATGAAGTGAAGGAAAATCGTGGGCGACAGGTTGCAGCCAGTATTGCCGGCTTTGTCCTGTTCAATGTGTTCTTCGCCTGGATGCTATGGATACCCGGCGACCTCGTCTGTGATCCCGAGCGAAAGACGGCTTCGGGCATCGTCTCGATTGAATCGAGCAAAAAGAGCGGAAGCATCGATCTTCGTCTGGACAAGCTCATCCTGGATTGCTCGCGCGACATATATGGATTGGCGGGTTGTGGCATCAAGCCTGCTCTGCGCCCGCTCATGGGCGTTGAGACGGTCACGGCGGTTTACCAACGGTGCGAGATTGGCATGGACCACCAGAATTTGACGTTGGAACTGCGCTCTGCGTCCGGGCAGCCGTTGTCAGGATACGAAGAGAGTCAATTGAGATATGAAATGAAGCTGGCGCGAGAAAGTACGCTGGAGTATTTCTCCATGCCTTTCATGGCGCTGGTTGTTTTCATGAGTTCTCTTCGTCTGCGTGCTTCGTTGAGGAAATCGCGAGGCGGTGTGAAGAATGACGGTGCCTGAGGCGACGGTTTCGCAGCCCGGCCTGCCGGAAGGCTTGGTCACGCAACAAAGAAAGGCCTGTAGTTGCAAGGTCGTTCAGGATGTTTTCGGCTTCATTTGCCTGAATTTGTTGGCCAGCTGCATGATGTGGATTCCGGGAAAAATGGACTGTGTTGGCGTAGACCGCTATACCGGAACGATGCGAATTACCTCGAACAACAAGAATGGCATCGTCTAACTGTCGCTGGACAATTTCTAGTTAACTTTTTTCTGGATTTGGCGGCGCGAATTGCCGGACAAAGCCCAGCGTGCGCAGGCTGCAGGACTTGGCAGAAGTGGCTGCCGTCTACAGCACCTGCCCATCATTTTTCGGCGCGGAATTCCTGACGCTGGAGCTGCAGTCCAGGGCAGGCCCCTGCCAGGATACGAGAGAGAAGTGCTGCTACGAGAAACGATCGAGGGACGGGAACGGTTGTTGCCTTGCTTGTTTCTGTCCTGGGCCGTTTTCGTGCTTTGCTTGAGTTCTTTGTTGTTCTATCTGTCGCTGAGGAATACCCGCGAGTCGCTGGGATGGGCTTCGTGGCGCGGCACCCGCGACGCCTGACCGCGGTTTGCGTGCAATTCCTGGCTGGCGCGAATTTGCACCGGGTTGCCGGACAGCGCAAGCCAATTTTCTGGAGCCTTTCGTGAACAAGCTTTGGTTCGGCATCGTGGCGGCTGCCATGCTTCATGCACCGCTTTGCAGCGCAGCAGGCACCCAGCCGCAATCTCCCCGGGCGCCCGAGCGCACCTATGCCCAGAACTACAAGGACATGGTGCTGGCAACCTGCATGGCGAAGGCTTACCAGGGCGACAGGAGTGCGGCCATGGACGCGGGAAGCAGCATCAGCGCATTGAGGGATTGGACCTACTACGACCTGGAAAAGAGCCCGGACGCCGTGAATGCCTTGGTCGATGCGTATCTGGCCCGTGACTATCGCAATCCGCTGGCCGAGTCGGAAGTCAAAGGTGTGCGGTTCGATATGCTGAAGTGCCTGGATCTGTACCACGGCAAGGAGCTGGATGCGCTGGTCAAGCAGGTCGTTGTCAACCCCAAGCGTACGTCCATTCAGGACAATCCGCCTGCCAGGCAGAAATGACAGGCGGGTGGGTCACTGAGCCGAGATAAACCCAATCGGCGGAGTTCGCCGCTCGCTATTGGGTCTGTCCCGGCACCCACGCCGGCTTGCGCTTCTCCAGGAACGACGCCATCCCCTCCAGCGCATCGTTGCTGGCGCGCCGCGAGGCCAGGCGCCCAGCCACGTCTTCCATCAAGGCATCGTCGATCGGCGCACCCGCCACGTCCCGCACCAGCGCCTTGCAATCCGCCACGGCTTCGGGCGAGGTCATCATGAAGGCGCCCAGCAGTTCGTTGACGCCCGCATCCAGCTCATCGGCCGGCGCCAGCTCATGCACCAGCCCGAGCCGCCAGGCCTCGGCCGCGTCGAACTGCTCGCCCGTCAGGAACCACCTGCCCGCCGCCCGCGCGCCGATAGCGCGCAGCACGAACGGCGAGATCATGGCCGGAATCAGGCCCAGCCGGGTTTCGGACAACCCGAAACGGGCTTCGTGCGCCGCCACCGCGATGTCGCAGGCCGCCACCAGGCCCATGCCGCCCGCCAGGCAATGGCCGTGCACACGGGCGATGGTGGGCTTGGGGCAGGTGTAGATCAATTGCAGCAGCGTGGTCAGCGCCAGGGCGTCGGCGCGGTTCTCGGCAGCCGGGGCCGAGGCGCTGGCGCGCATGTGGTTCAGGTCGGCGCCGGCGCAGAACGCCTTGCCGCGCCCGGCCAGCACGATGGCGCGTACGTCGCCATCGCGCGACAGGGTGCCGAACACCTCCGTCAGCTCGGCGATCATGCGCGGGTCCATCGCGTTGCGCTGGTCCGGGCGGTTCATCCAGACCACGGCCGTTTGCGGGCCGTAAGCGACTTCCAGGGTTTGCAGCATGTCCGTCTCTTCCTGTTTTTGTACGTGAATCACCGGTATAGCACCGTCGGCAGCCACATGCCGATGCCGGGGAACATGTACAGCAGGAAGATGGCCACGACCTGGATGCCCATGAAGGGCATCATGCCCAGGAAGATCTGGTTGAGCGTGACGTGCGGCGGGGACACGCCCTTCAGGTAGAACGCCGACATGGCCACGGGCGGCGACAGGAAGGCCGTCTGCAGGTTCAGCGCCACCAGCAGGCCGAAGAACAGCGGATCGATGCCGAAGGCATTGAGCAGCGGCACGAAGATCGG
Organism: Bordetella ansorpii; assembly: GCF_900078315.1. Lineage (GTDB taxonomy): Bacteria > Pseudomonadota > Gammaproteobacteria > Burkholderiales > Burkholderiaceae_B > Bordetella > Bordetella ansorpii. Next base: position 151,460 of record NZ_FKBS01000029.1, on the reverse strand, counting down.
CATGAAGATGACGATGATCTCGGTCCACTCCAGCGGCCAGCCCAGCAGGAAGATGATGACCTGGGCCAGCAGCAGGAACTGGATGGGTGTCAGGCCCAGCGACAGTACCCATTGCTCGATCAGGCTCTGGCCGCCCAGCAGCGCGAAGGCCGCCGAGAAGATCGACGAGCCCACGAACAGCCAGCACACCATGGCGCTGGTCTTGGCCGTCAGGAACACCGATTCCCGCAGCACGGGCAGGGTCAGCCGCCGGTAGGCCAGCGCCAGCAGCGCGCCGCCCATCGCGCCCATGGCCGCCGCCTCGCTGGGGGTGGCCAGGCCGAAGGCGATGGAGCCCAGCACGGCGGCGATCATCACCGCCAGCGGGAAGAACGACCCCATCAGCATCTTGAAGATTTCCAGGCGCGCCCAGGTCAGCACGCCGTAGAAGGCGGCCAGGATGGCGACGCATACGCCCAGGAAGATCCAGAAGCCTCGGGGCGCGGAAGGGCGTTCATTGTCGGCGGCCTCGCTGGCGGCGTTTGCCGCGGCCGATGCGCTGGCGGATGCGGGCGTCGCTGCCTGGGCGCCTGGCGGCTCCGAGACGCCGCCGGTCTGCGGGGCCCCGGGCGGTTCGGACAGGGCCGCCGCGCCGTCCGCGGAAGGGGGCTCCTGCAAACTGCCCTCGGCGGGCGGTTCCTGCAGGCCTCCTTCCGTCGGCGGCTCGGCCAGGCCACCGTCCGTGGGAGGCTCTCCCAGCCCCGAATCGAACTGGCTGGCCCCCAGCCGCAACTCGTCCGGAATATCGTAGGTCTCGGCCGGCGTGGTGACCATCCTGTGCACCGACCAGGCCAGCAGCGCGATCACCAGCAGCGGCAGCATCGCGGTCAACAGGTTGCGCGCCACGTAGCCGCCGCCCACTTCCCGGGGGCGGCGTGCGCTGAACAGCGCCGACAGCATGCCGGGAACGGCGTAGCGATGCGGGCCGCGCGCCAGCGCCTCGGACTGCGGCGGCAGCGGCACGCCGCGTTCGCTCATGGGCAGCGGCGGGGCCATGTCGGGCCGCAGCTTGGCCACGATGATGACGTACAGCATGTACAGCGCGGCGAGCATGAGACCCGGAAACAGCGCACCGGCGTAGAGCTGAACGACCGAGGTGCCCGTGGTCGCGCCATACACGATCAGCATCACCGACGGCGGCAGCAGGATGCCCAGGCAGCCGCCCGCCGTGATGGCGCCGGCCGTCAGCCGCACGCTGTAGCCGGCCTTCATCATCGCGGGCATGGCCAAGAGGCCCATCAGCGTGACCACCGCGCCGACGATGCCGGTGGCGGTGGCGAAGATGGCGCAGGTGGCCAGTGTGGCGACCGCCAGGGCGCCCGGCACGCGCGCCAGCGCCAGGTGCATCGAGCGGAACAGCTTCTCGATCAGGTTGGCGCGTTCGACCAGATAACCCATGAACACGAACAGCGGAATCGAGATCAGCGAGTCGTTGGTCATGGTGGCGTAGGTCCGCTGCACCATCAGGTCCAGCGTCTGGCCCAGCGAGCGGCCGCCGTCGCCGCTTTGCATGAAATACGCGAAGAAGGTGAACAGCACGCCCATGCCCATCAGCGTGAACGCGGTCGGAAAGCCCAGCATGATGGCCACCACGATCAGCGCCAGCATCAAGAGGCCGATGTGCCCCGTCTCCAGGTTGCCCCACGGCGTGAGGAACGCGATCATCAGCAGCACCAGGCCGATGCAGGACAGGCCGAACCACAAAGCCTTGTTGATTTTCATCGGGTCTGCTCCCCTTGGGCGGCGTATCGGTCCAGCTTGGCAATGTCCTCGTCTTTCACGTTCACCATTTCCTTGAGCTTGTCGACGTCGACTTCCTCGACGTCCTCTTCGCGGGACGGCCACGCGCCGCGCTGCAGACAGAGCACGCAGCGCAGGATCTCGGCCACGCCCTGCAGCAGCAGTACGGCGCCGGCCAGCGGAATGAAGGCCTTGAAGGGATAGATGGGCGGCCCGTTGGCCATCAGCGAGGAGTGCTCGCGGATGGCGATGGAGTAGCCGGCGTAGTACCAGCCTGCCCACACCAGGGCGACCACGCCCGGGATGAAGAAGGCGATGTACAGGATCAGGTCGAGCGTGGCCTGCACGCGGGGTGGCAGGAAGCCGTACAGGATGTCGCCGCGCACGTGGCCGCTCTTGGCCAGGGTGTAGGCGCCGGCCATCATGAAGAGGATGCCGTAATACATCATCTGCATGTCGAAGGCCCAGGCGCTGGGCTGGTTCAGCAGGTAGCGCGCGGCCACCTCCCAGCACACGTGCAGGGTCAGCACGACGATCAGCCAGGCGAAGGCCTGGCCGACCCAGGTGGAGATGCGGTCTATGAAACGTATGAAGCGGATCATCTGACGTCCCGGTGTAGACGCGTGGGCGCCCGGACACGGCATGCGGCGCGGAGGCTGCCGCCGGGGCGGCCGGGCAGGGCGTGGCGGCCGCGCGCCATGCCGCCCGAAGCCGGCGAGGCGCCGGCGGCGGTACGGCGGGACGCGGGCCGAGGGACTTACGCGGGCTTGTTGCTGCGCGCGAAGTAGTGGTTGTAGGCCATCCGGTAATTGACCGAGGTGTCGCCGTGCCAGCGTCCGATGCGCTGGGCGAAGGCGCGCTGCGAGTCCAGCACTTTCTTGAACAGCGGGTTCTCGGCCGAGCGCTTGGCGATCATGTCGTCCCAGATCTTCAACTGGGCCTGCAGGATGGCGTCGGGCGTCTTGTAGAACTTCACGTTGTGGTCGTTCTGCAGCTTCATGTAGTCCTGCGAGTACCGTTGCGCGGCCTTCCAGGACATGTCGGCGCTGCTGGCCTGCGCGGCGTAGCGCAGCAGGTGGCGCAGGTGTTCGGGCAGGGCGTCGTACTTGGCCTTGTTGAACATGACCTCGAACTGCTCGGCGCTCTGGTGGAAGCTCTGCAGCATGCAGATCTTGGACACGTCGGCGAAGCCCAGCGACAGGTCGGACGAGGCGTTGTTGAACTCGGCGCCGTCGAGCAGGCCGCGGTCCAGCGCGGGCACGATCTCGCCGCCGGGCAGGGCGTTCACGGCCGCGCCCATGGCGCTGTACATGTCGATGGCCAGACCGACGGTGCGGAACTTCAGGCCCTTGACGTCCTCGACCTTGGTCACCGGCTTCTTGAACCAGCCGAAGGGCTGGGTAGGCATCGGGCCGTACATCATCGACACCACGTTCACGCCCATGGCCTTCTGGATTTCCTGCAGCAGCTCCTTGCCGCCGCCGTATTCATGCCAGGCCAGCAACTGGTTGGCGTCCATGCCGAACGAGGGGCCCGAGCCCCACAGCGCGACCGCGGTGTTCTTGCCGTACCAATAGGCCACCACGCCGTGGCCGCCATCGAGCGTGCCGGCCGACACGGCATCCAGCAGGTCGAAGGCCTTGACCACCGCGCCGGCGGGCAGCACCTCGATCTTCAACTGGCCGCCCGCCATGTCGTTGACCTTCTTGGCGTAGTCGGTGGCGAACTCGTGGAAGATGTCGTTGGCGGGCCAGGTGCTCTGGAAGCGCAGGCTGACGGGCGTCTGGGCGCTGACGATGGCGGGAAAGCCCAAGGCCGCCGTGCCCGCGACGGCGGTGGCGCCAGAAATGAATTTGCGGCGGGACTGCGTAACGTGTTGCATGGTTCGTTGTCTCCTGGATGGACTACATGGACCAGCTTGTTGTTACTGCGAGGATGTGTTGTCTCTTGTCCGGACGTGCTGCGGGCGTCTCGGGCGGCTCGGTGGTTTTCCTTGTTGATGCCTATGCATGGATGCAATGGGGAGCCGCATGACGATTAAAGCTTTCTGAAAGAAATCTGACAATAAGCTGGTGGTCGGGAATAACCCTGGGGAAGGGAGCCGTACGGTTGATGGCTTTCGGCGATGGTTTTGGAATCGCGTCATGCGGCGGGTAGTGTTCTTCTGGCGCCGCGGAGGTCCCTGCGAAGTCTCGTCCTCGCGCTCTCGCGCTGCGGGCGCGACCTCTCCGGAACCTCCGCGGCGCGCAGCAGCGTCAGTCGGCGAGTACTGCACGAGGGCGTCGGGACTGGGGAGAGAGGGGGGCAGTGACGGCCGCCGATTCGATGGGATGCGCTGAGCATGCGGAGGTCTTCAGTGGAGCGATCTTCGTTTGGCCGAACAGCGGGCGTTTTATGGTGAGTAATAGACGCCTTGAGCCTGGGGCATGACGGAGGGTTCGCGCCCGCAGCGCGGCAGCGCGAGGACGAGAATCCGCAGTTGTGCCCCAGGCGCTCAAGAACCCTTGTTTCGCCCTGAACGGGATCACGAGTTCGCCCAGAAAAGCTCCCAAGCAGGCAGCCGAAACGCCGCCTTGGTAAACTCATGGGTTTCGTCCTGCCGCCCCGCTGCGATGCACCATCGCATCCGCACCGACGGGCCGCAACCGTCCAAAGAGCTTCCTGCCACCGTGATCTCCACTGCCAACCTCACCATCCAGTTCGGTCCCAAGCCCCTTTTCGAGAACGTCAGCGTCAAATTCGGCGAAGGCAATCGGTACGGGCTGATCGGGGCCAACGGCTCGGGCAAGTCGACGTTCATGAAGATCATCGGCGGCGATCTCGAGTCCACCAGCGGCAACGTGTCGCTCGAACCCGGCGTGCGCCTGGGCAAGCTGCGCCAGGACCAGTTCGCCTATGAAGACGTCCGCGTGCTCGACGTCGTGATGATGGGCCACACCGAGATGTGGGCCGCCATGTCCGAGCGCGACGCCATCTACGCGAACCCCGAGGCCACGGAAGACGACTACATGCGCGCGGCCGACCTCGAGGCCAAGTTCGCCGAGTTCGACGGCTACACCGCCGAGGCGCGCGCCGGCGAGCTGCTGCTGGGCCTGGAAATCGCCGTCGACCAGCACAACCTGCCGATGCGCGAGATCGCGCCGGGCTGGAAGCTGCGTGTGCTGCTGGCGCAGGCCCTGTTCTCCAATCCCGACGTGCTGCTGCTGGACGAACCGACCAACAACCTGGACATCAACACGATCCGCTGGCTGGAAGACGTGCTGAACAGCTATCAAAGCACGATGATCATCATCAGCCACGATCGCCACTTCCTGAACCAGGTGTGCACGCACATGGCCGACCTGGATTTCCGCGAACTGCGTGTGTATCCGGGCAACTACGACGACTACATGCTGGCTTCGACGCAGGCCCGCGAGCGCCTGAACGCGAACAACGCCAAGGCCAAGGAACGCGTGGCCGAGCTGCAGGACTTCGTGCGACGCTTCTCGGCCAACAAGTCCAAGGCCCGCCAGGCCACTTCGCGCCTGAAGCAGATCGACCGCATCAAGGCCGAGCAGGTCGAGGTCAAGCCGTCGTCGCGCCAGAACCCGTACATCCGCTTCGAGCAGTCCAAGCCGATGCACCGCCTGGCCGTCACGATCGAGAACCTGTCCAAGACCTACGACACCACGCCGGTCATCAAGAGTTTCTCGGCCATGATCGAGGCGGGCGAGAAGATCGCCATCATCGGCGCCAACGGCGTGGGCAAGACCACGCTGCTGCGCCTGCTGGCCGAAGACCTGGAGCCCAGCGGCGGCATGCTGAAGTGGTCGGAGAATGCCGACCGGGGCTACATGGCTCAGGACGTGTCCGACCAGTTCCAGCAGACAGACATCAACCTGTTCGACTGGATGACCAGCCATCGCCAGCAGGGTGACGACGACCAGGCCATCCGTTCGGTGCTGGGCCGCCTGCTGTTCTCGGGCGACGACCTGCCCAAGGCCCCCAAGGTGCTGTCGGGCGGCGAAAAGAACCGCATGACCTTCGGCCGCCTGATGCTGGGCCGGCACAACGTGATGCTGCTGGACGAGCCGACCAACCACCTGGACATGGAGTCGATCGAGTCGCTGCAGTTCGCCCTGGAGCAGTACAAGGGTACGCTGATCTTCGTCTCGCACGACCGCGAATTCGTGTCGGGTCTGGCCACGCGCGTGATCGAGATCATGCCCGATGGGCAGATCATCGATTACCGCGGCACGTACGACGAGTACCTGGCGTCGCGCGGGGTGGATTGATTTTTTCTTGCCTGCAGCGGTGCCTGCGTAGGTGCGGTTTGCGGGGAAGTGTGGTTTTGCTTGGGTGGTCGTTTTTGAGTTCTTGAGCGCCGGTGGCACAACTGCGAAGTCTCGTCCTCGCCCTTTCGGGCTCCGGGCGTGACTTCTCCGTCATGCCACCGGCTCATGTTGTCTCGTGTCCGGCGCGTCCCATGCACAGCGTTCAGTACGCGGATGTCGTATCCATGGGGAAGTTCGTCGTGGGTTCAACGATGGGTCATCGATCCAGGGCCCCTGGATAGTGGTGTAAAACATACGGGGCTTCGCCTGAAGCGGGTGTTTAAAGGCCACGGCATTACGTGGATGTGAGCCGCGGGCGTGCCGGAGAGGTCGCGCCCGGAGCCCGAAAGGGCGAGGACGGGACTTCGCAGGTACGAGCGCGGCGTCACAAGAACGCAATCCTTGACCCTGCGAACCAGGCTTCAGAAGATCTCTATATTTCTAAAAGCTATTAATAAATGATGGAAATATAGTTTTCTCTCATATGCCGTGTAGGTAGAGTGCCATGTGACCAAATTTGTCCTCACCCGGCCTGCCTCATGAATCTGACTTTCGACCACGTCCACAAGCGCTTCGGCTCGCTGCAAGTGGTGGACGGCTTTTCCAGCGAATTCAAGACCGGTGAACTGGTCGCGCTGGTCGGTCCGTCGGGCTGCGGCAAATCCACGCTGCTGCATCTGGCGGCCGGCCTGGAGAAGGCCTCCGAGGGCAGCGTGCTGGCCGATGGCAAGCCGGTGCAAGGGCCGCATCCCAGCCGGACGCTGGTGTTCCAGGAGCATGCGCTGTATCCGTGGCTGACGCTGCGCGACAATGTGTCGCTGGCGCTGGAGTTCCAGCGGGTGCCCAAGGCGCGGGCGCGCGAGCAGGCCGTGGCCTGGCTCGAACGTGTCGGCCTGGGCGGCTTCGAAGGGTATTTTCCGCATCAGGTGTCCGGCGGCATGCGCCAGCGCGCGGCGCTGGCCCGCGCGTTCATCGCCAAGCCGCAGACCATGCTGATGGACGAGCCCTTCGGCGCGCTGGACGCGCTGACGCGCCTGAGCCTGCAGGATGTGCTGCGCCAGCTGATCGAGCAGGAAAAGCCCACCGTGCTGCTGGTCACCCATGACGTGGACGAGGCGCTGTTCCTGGCCGACCGCATCGTGGTGTTCAGCCCGCGCCCGGCGCGCGTGCTGCGCGAGTTCAACCTGGCGCACCGCACCAAGACGCACGACCTGGCCGACCTGGCCGGCGAGAAGCGCGAGATCCTGCGCCTGCTGGGCATCGCCGTCGGCGGCCATGGCGCCGAGCAGGACGATGCCGCGCTGACCGCCTGAACGTCGCTGCAACCGCCAGCACGCCGTCCTTTCATCACCCCATAACGATTCTGCCCGCCATCGGCGTGGCTGCCCCATTACCGAGGAGTCCTCATCATGAAGATCAAGCACTCGATTTCGCTGTCATTGGCCGCCGCGCTGCTGGCCGCCGGTCCGGCCATGGCCGCCGACAAGTTCCGCGTGGGCTACCTGCGCGTCATGGACGACGCCCAGGCCATCGTGGCCCAGGAAGGCGGCTACTATCAGAAGGCCGGCCTGGACACCGAACTGGTCGAGTTCAAGTCGGGCACCGACCTGATCAAGGCCATCGTGGGCGGCCAGATGGACATCGGCGTGCTGGGTTTCACCAACGCCGTGGCCTGGGCCTCGAAGGGCGCGGACCTGAAAGTGGTGGGCGGCGCGCAGCAGGGCTACCACTCGCTGGTGGTGCGCGACGATGCCGGCGTGAAGGACATCGCCGGCCTGAAAGGCAAGACCCTGGCCTCGCAAAGCGAAGGCAGCACCGCCGACGTGGTGTTCAAGGGTGTGGTGCTCAAGCAGGGCAACCTGTCGGCCGACGACGTGAACATCATGGGCGTCAGCCCGGCCGTGGCCGTGCAGTCGCTGGTGGGCAAGCGCGTGGACGCCGCTTTCCTGTTCGAACCCTATGACCGCATTGCGCAACTGGTCGCGCCGGTCAAGCAGATCTATGAAGTGGGCCAGTCGTGGCCGTTCCCGTGCATGGTGGTGATCACCTCGGGCGAGGTCTTGTCCAAGCGCAAGGACGACGTGTGGAAGGCCCTGGACGCCCAGTTGCAGGCCACCCACCTGCTGCAGAAACAGCCCAATGAAGCCGCCAAGCTGATTTCCTCGTACTTCATCGCCGAGCCGACGCTCAAGACCCTCAAGCGCGGCGAACTGCCTCGCGACACCGTCATCAGCGAAGCCATCGGCACGCAGGTGTTCACGCCCAAGCTGACGGACAAGGACACGGCCCGCATGCAGGAGATCGCTGACATCCTGCAAGCCCAGGGCGCGCTGAAGACCCGTGACGGCAAGCCGTACGACGTCTCCAGCATCGTCGATCTGTCCTGGCAAGAGGCTCGCAAGCTTTGAGCACTTCGACCCGCGTGACAGGGCTGCGCAAGACCCTCGCCGGGGTGCTGGGCGTGGCCTTCATCTTCCTGCTGTGGCAGGCCGCCGCCTGGATGCTGCCCGACTTCCTGATGCCGGGCGTGCCCACGGTGCTGGGCCGCCTGGTCGAAGAGCTGGGCAAGGACAACTTCCACCAGAGCCTGTCCGGCACCCTCAGCCGCCTGGGCCTGGGCTACGGCCTGGCGCTGGCTGCCGGTATCGGCTTCGGCCTGGTGGCCGCGCTGCTGGTGTTCTTCCGCGAGGTGCTGCGCAGCGCCATCGTCATCCTGCAGGCGATTCCGTCGATCGCCTGGGTGCCGCTGTTCCTGATCGTGATGGGCTTCGGCAATACGCCCATCATCATCGTGGTGGCGCTGTCGGCATTCTTCCCGGCCGCGCTCAGCGTGATGAACGCCACGGAATCGGTGCAGCGCGTGCACGTGTCCGCGGCGCGCGTCATGGGCGCCACGCCTTGGGACCTGGTCAAGCGGGTGTACCTGCCGGCGGTCATGCCAGAGCTGATCACCGGCGCGCAGCTGGCGTTCGGCAATGCCTGGCGCGCGCTGATCTCGGCCGAGATGCTGATCGGCTTCGGCAAGGGCCTGGGCCGTTCGCTGGCCTATTCGGGCGAGATCGCCGACATGACCGGCGTGATGGCCAATATCCTGGTCATCGCGGTGCTGGCGGCGTTGATCGACCAACTGGTGCTGGAGCGGCTCAAGCACCGCCTGCTGCGTTATCAGTACGTCTGACGGGGCTTTGATCATGCGGCGCCTGGTGTCGATTCGTGCAGGCAAGGCCCGGATGGCGGGCGGCGTGGCCGCGTTGCTGCTGGGCGCCTGGCTGGCGGGCGGCGCGGTGGCGCCGTTCGCCATGCCGCATGCCGATGCCGCCGAGCCGGCCGCGTCCGAGGCCGCGTTCGCCAGGGCGCGGGCGCGCGGCACGCTGGTGATCGGCGTGCCGTACCTGGCGCCGCCGCCCGCGGCCGGCGCCAAGATCCGTACCCCGGATGGCCTGGATGCCCTGATGGCGGAACGGCTGGGTCAGAAGCTGGACTTGCCCGTGACGTTGCGGCAGGTCGATGCCGGCGAGGCCGCGAGGCTGCTGGCTGCCGGTGAGGTCGACGCCGTGCTGGCGAGCCAGCTCGAAGGGCAGTCGTCCCCCGGTGCGCAGGCGCCAGAGGTGGCGCGGGTGCCTTCGGGCTACGTGACCCGTCCGCAGGCCGTCATCCGCAACGACACCGCCATGCGGCGCTGGCAGGACGTGAAGGGCCGCAGCGTCTGCATGTCGTCCGCCGCGGTGCAGGCGCAGGAACTGGCCAGGCAGTCGGGCGCCACCGTGCGCACGCATCGTGTGCCATCCGATGCGCTGGTGGCCACGCGCGAGGGCGCCTGCGACGTCGCCGTGATCGACGACGCGGTATGGGCGCCGCTGATGCGCTATCCCGAGTGGAAGAAGTTCTCGTCCACCCTGACGCTGGAAGGGCCGCGCGCCGAGCGCGTCTGGCTGGTGGCTTCGCAAGGCGGGCAGGCCGGACTGCTGGCCGAGGCCATGCGCGAATGGCGCCGCGACGGCGCCTGGAAGGCCATGACGGACAAATGGGCGCGCGACGTGGCGTTCGACGTCTATCTGGACCAGGAAGTGCCGGACTGCCACGGCTGAGCGATGCTCAGGCCGCTGGGGCGGCACGGGACAGCTTCGCCGCGCCGCCGCGCTTACAATCCGCGCCATGACGCACACGCTGGCCTCCCTCTGCACGCACGAAGAAGAGATCAAGAAAAGCCGATTCCTGGCCGTCGCGGGGCCGGTGGCCTCGATCGACGAGGCGATGGCGCTGTTCGCGCGCCATGGCGATCCCGCCGCCACGCACAATTGCTGGGCCTATCGCATCGGCAACGAGTACCGCAGCAACGACGACGGCGAGCCCGGGGGCACGGCGGGCCGTCCCATCCTGCAGGCCATCGACGGCCAGGGGCTGGACCGCGTGGCGGTGCTGGTGGTGCGCTGGTTCGGTGGCGTCAAGCTGGGGGCGGGCGGACTGGTGCGGGCCTACGGAGGCTGCGCGGCGAACTGCCTGCGGCTGGGCGAGCGGGTGGAGATCATCGAAACCGTGGACGTGCGTTGCCGATGCGACTTCGCCGAACTGCCGCTGCTGCGCGCCAGGCTGGCGCAGGGGGGCGTGACGATAGCGGGCGAGACCTTCGACGCACACGGTGCGGACCTGGCCTTGCAGGTGCCGCGCGGCGTGCTGGCCGAACTCGAACAGGTCGTGGCGAACATCACGCGCGGCAAGGGGGAGTGGCGCGTCTCATCGTGACGCGCGCACAGGCGCGCACGGACCCGTCGTGACGCGCCCACGGCCGCGCGCCCAGACCCGAAAAGTGCTGCCGTGCGCCGGCTGGGCGGGCCCGATCACTTTCGGGCCGAGCGACCAGGCCCGGCCCGCAGGCCGGACCCGGCCGTGCCCATCAGGCCTGGGCGCCGTCCGCGCCGTCGGATTTCGCGCGGGCGTCGGCGATATCCTTGTGGACCTGGGTCATGTCCACTTCCTTGATCTTGCCCAGCAGTTCGTTCAACTGCCCCGCGCTCAGGGCGCCGGGTTGCGAGAACAGCAGCACCTGCTCGCGGAACACCATCAGCGTGGGGATCGAGCGGATGCCCAGCGCGCCGGCCAGTTCCTGTTCGACATCGGTGTTCACCTTGGCGAACGTGACGTCGGCATGTTCCGTGGCGGCCTGTTCGAAAACAGGCGCGAAGCCCTTGCACGGGCCGCACCACGGGGCCCAGAAATCGACGATCAGGGTGCCGTCGGGGGTAATGGCTTCCTGGAAGGAATCCTTGGTGAGTTCTACGATGCTCATAACGCCATCCTTGCCGCGCCGGACGCGGAAGTGGGGGCCGGCGGGCCGGCCCGGTTGTACGCGGCGAACTTCGGCGCGCCGCGATGGGTGCCGCAACTGACGTGCCCGCCAGCCGCAACCATGCGATTCAGGGACTTCAGGCCGGCAGACAGGACGCCGGATCCTGCGAGCTGGCGCGCTCGCCCTTGAGCGAGGCCACGATCTCGTACGAGCGCAGCCGGTCTTCCAGGCGATGGAAGTCGGACACGATCATCACCTCGTCGGCCTCGGTCTGCGCGACCAGGGCTTCCAGCTTCTGGCGCACCGTGTCGGGTCCGCCCACGATGGACGCCGCCAGCTTCTGGTGGACCGCCTGGCGTTCCCATTCGTTCCACAGGCCGTCCATGCTGTCGACCGGCGGCTGCAGCGCCAGGCGGTTGCCGCGCACCAGCGACAGGAACTTCAACTGCTGCGTGGTGGACAGGTAGCGGGCTGCTTCGTCGGTGTCGGCCGCGATGACCGGCACGCCGATCATGGCGTACGGGCGGTCGAGGATCTCGGACGGCTTGAACAGGTGGCGGTACAGCCGCATGGCGGCCATGCCCTCGGGCGAGAAGTGGCCCGCGAACGAGAAGGGCAGGCCCAGCTCGGCCGCCAGGCGCGCACTGAAATCGCTGGAGCCCAGCAGCCAGATGGGAATGCTGTCCAGGCCGGCGCCGGGAATGGCGCGCACGGGCTGGCCGGGTTGGGCGGGCGCCAGGAAGGCGCGCAACTCGTCCAGTAGCGCCGGGAATTCGAGGCCGCTGCGCGGACCCCGGCGCAGCGCATGCTGCGTGGCGCCGTCGCTGCCCGGCGCGCGGCCCAGGCCCAGGTCGATGCGGCCGGGGTAGAGGGTTTCGAGCGTACCGAACTGTTCGGCGATGATCAGCGGGGCGTGGTTGGGCAGCATGATGCCGCCCGAGCCGACACGCAGCGTGGTGGTGTGGCTGGCCACGTGGCCGATGAGCACGGCGGTGGCGCTGCTGGCGATGCCGGGGATGTTGTGATGCTCGGCCAGCCAGAAGCGGTTGTAGCCCAGCTTCTCGACATGCTGCGCCAGGGCCACCGTGTTGCGGAAGGCATCGGCGGCGCTGCCATCCTGGACGATGGGCGCCAGGTCGAGCACGGAAAAGGGCACGTTGGCCAGGACGGTCATGGATACCTCTGCAAGAGAACGGCGGGATGCGCGGCGGGACAGCCGGCAGGGCGCCCGGCCGGGCGGCGCGGCATGCGCGCCCCGCCTGTGATTCATATGGAGAGTGTATCGGCGAAATCAACCAGGGACCCGAGCAACCTTGCGGGCGGCCGGGTCGATAGCCTGGGTATATGACGGCGTTAGCCTGTTCGCGGACCGCGCATGCGGACGGCAGGCGCGCTCATTCGGGGAAGAACGCGAACCGGACCACGAACAGCGCGGCCACCAGCCACGTGGCCGGATGCACCTGGCGGATGCGGCCGGTGCAGGCCTTGAGCACCGCATAGCTGATGAAACCGAAGGCCAGGCCGTTGGCGATGGAGTACGTGAACGGCATGATGAGCGCGGTGAGCGCGGCCGGCGTGGCCTCGGTGACGTCGTCCCAGTCGATGTCGATCAGCTCGCGCATCATCAGGCCGGCCACGTACAGCAGGGCAGGCGCGGTGGCGTAGGCCGGCACGGAGCCCGCCAGCGGCGAGATGAACAAGGCGGCCAGAAACAGCAGCGCCACCACCAGCGCGGTCAGTCCCGTGCGGCCGCCGGCCTGCACGCCAGAGGCGCTTTCCACATAGGCGGTGGTGCTGCTGGTGCCCAGCATCGAGCCCGCCACGATGGCGGTGCTGTCGGCGAACAGCGCGCGGCCCAGGCGGTTGGGCCGGTCTTCGGGAATCAGGTTGGCGCGCTTGGCCACGCCCATCAGCGTGCCGGTGGCGTCGAATACCTCGACCAGCACGAAAACGATGATGACATGGACGAAGCCGGTATGCAGCGCGCCCAGGATGTCCAGTTGCAGGAACGTCGGGGCCAGGCTAGGCGGCGCGGAGAACACGCCCCGGAACTCGTTGTAGCCCAGCGCCATGGACAGCACCGTGACGGCCAGCACGCCGATGAGGATGGCGCCGCGCACGCGCAGGGCATCCAAACTGGCGATGATGAAGAAGCCCAGCACGGCGAACAGCGGGCCGGGCTGGCGCAGGTCGCCCAGCGCCACCTTGGTGGCCGGGTTGGGCACCACGATGCCCGAACTGGACAGCGCGATGATGGCCAGGAACAACCCGATGCCGGCGGCGATGGCGCTGCGCAGCGAATGCGGAATGCCCTTTATCAGCCAGGCGCGCACGCCCGTCAGCGTCAGGATGAGGAAGATGATGCCCGAGATGAACACCGCGCCCAGCGCCTGTTCCCAGGTGTAGCCCATGCCCTTGACCACGCCGAAGGCGAAGAAGGCGTTCAGGCCCATGCCGGGCGCCATGCCGATGGGCCAGTTGGCCACGAACGCCATGATGAGCGTGCCCAGCGCGGCGGCCAGGCAGGTGGCCACGAACACCGCGTTGCGGTCCATGCCGGTGGACGACAGGATGTCGGGATTGACGAAGATGATGTAGGACATCGTCAGGAACGTCGTGATCCCGGCGATGATCTCGGTGCGCGCGGTGGTGCCGTGCTCGCGCAGGCGGAATAGCTTCTCGAGCATGTTGGTCAGGTCCCCTTCGTTCCCGTGATGAGTGCCAGCCGCGGTGCGTGCCGACGTCCGTGCGTGGGGCCGCGTGGGCGCGGCTGTCAAGCCGGTATTCTCGCACCAGTTGTAAAATCCGTGCCCATGATCATCCTCGGATTCGAAAGCTCCTGCGACGAGACCGGCGTGGCCGCGGTCTGTACCGAACGTGGCCTGCTGTCGCACGCCCTGCACACGCAGATCGCCATGCACCAGGAATACGGCGGTGTCGTGCCCGAACTGGCCTCGCGCGACCACATCCGCCGTGTGGTGCCGCTGACCCGCCAGGTGCTGCAGGAAGCCGACCTGCAACTGTCGGACGTCGACGCGGTGGCCTACACGGCGGGCCCGGGCCTGGCCGGCGCGCTGCTGGTGGGCGCCAGCGTGGCGCAGTCGCTGGCGTGGTCGCTGGGCCGTCCGGCCATCGGCATCCATCACCTGGAAGGGCATCTGCTGTCGCCGCTGCTGGCCGATCCCAAGCCGGAGTTCCCCTTCGTGGCGCTGCTGGTGTCGGGCGGCCATACCCAATTGATGCGGGTCGATGGGGTGGGGCGCTATGAACTGCTGGGCGAGACGCTGGACGACGCGGCCGGCGAGGCCTTCGACAAGTCGGCCAAGCTGATGGGCCTGGGTTACCCGGGCGGGCCGGCGCTGTCGCGCATGGCCGAGAAGGGCGACGCCACCCGCTTCGAACTGCCGAGGCCCATGCTGCACAGCGGCGACCTGGATTTCAGCTTCAGCGGCCTGAAGACCGCCGTGCTCACTCGCGTGAAGGCGGCCGAGCAGGCGGGCGGGCTGGATGAGCAGACGCGCGCCGATCTGGCGGCGGCCACCCAGGCGGCCATCGTCGACGTGCTGGCCGCCAAGGCCATCCGCGCGCTGAAACAGACCAAATTGCGCCGCCTGGTGGTGGCGGGCGGGGTAGGGGCCAACAGCCTGTTGCGCGCGCACCTGGCCCGCGAGCTGGGCAAATTGAAGGCGCAGGCCTATTTCCCGCCGCTGTCGCTGTGCACGGACAACGGCGCGATGATCGCCTATGCCGCTGCCGAGCGCGTCAAGGCCGGCCTGGCCGAGTTGCGCGAGGATGGCCACGCCTTCACGGTGCGGCCGCGCTGGGATCTGGTCGACATCACCGTGTGAGGCCGCGCGTGGACGCGCAGCTGTAACCTGACGTTAACCTTAGATTCGTACGATGCCGGGTCCCCCGGCTTCAGACAGGCCTGTCCGGCCCGCCGCCCGCACCATGATCCTCGCGCTGCCGTGTTTCCGCGCTTTCGCGGCCGTTCGTATGCCTGCGCCATGCCGGGCGTCGCGAGGTTGATGCGCATGGCCCAAGCCTGCCTCGGCA
This sequence comes from Bordetella ansorpii, assembly GCF_900078315.1. Lineage (GTDB taxonomy): Bacteria > Pseudomonadota > Gammaproteobacteria > Burkholderiales > Burkholderiaceae_B > Bordetella > Bordetella ansorpii. The sequence continues at coordinate 136,025 of NZ_FKBS01000029.1, read as the reverse complement.
TGGCCGCGTCCTGCCTGCTGCCTTCTTCCGCCCAGGCCGCAACGCCGGCCGGCGCGCAGGTGCAGGCCCCGCGGCACGAGCCTGCCCGTGTCGCCTTCGACATTCCGCGCCTGCCGCTGCACGAGGCCCTGACGCGCTACAGCGAATTGACGCAGTATTCGGTGCTGTACGAGACCGGCCTGGTCGCCGGCCAATACTCCCAGCCCGTGATGGGCGCCTATTCGGTGGACGGCGCGCTGATGCTGTTGCTGCAGGACAGCGGCCTGCA
>NZ_FKBS01000029.1:0-135661 GCF_900078315.1 Bordetella ansorpii | reverse complement strand
GGGGATCCGCAGAACGTGCGGTTGCGCTACGAGGGCCAGGTGCAGCAGCGCATCCTGCGGGAGTTGTGCCGTCGTCCCGCCCTCGAGGCCGGACGCCACCGCATGGCCATCCGCTTCTGGGTCGGGCCCGAGGCGAGGCTGGGGCCGTTGCAGGTCAGTGTCACGCGGCGGCCCGATCTCGAGACCGCGGTCCATGACGCCCTGATCGGCCTGCCGCTGAATCTGCCGCCCGAGGGCGTGGCCCAGCCGGCCATCATGCAGATCGTGCCCGGGGCGGCCGGTCATCGAGGATGCTCCGAATGAGTCTCGCCGCCCACGCCGGGCGCCCGTTGCCGATCCGCGCGGCCCCCCGGGCCAGGAATCCTATCCATGAGTGACAACGGTGTGTCCCGCCTGCGTCTGCTGATCACCGAGCGCTACGATGCCTTGCGCGCTCAGGTGGCGCGCCGCCTGGGCAACTCCAGCGAGATGGCCGGCGATGCGTTGCATGACGCCTATCTACGCCTGTCTGGCCGCGACGACCTGGATCTGGTGCAGTTTCCGCAGACCTACCTGGTCAATACGGCCGTGCATGTGGCCATCGACCGCATGCGGGCGGACTCGCGGCTGGTCAGCGAGGAAGAGGTCGAGGCCCTGTTCGGACCCGTCGACGAAAGCGCCGACCCGGGCCGCCAGGCCGAGGGCCGCTCGCGGCTGGCCGCGCTGGTCCGTATCATGGACGAATTGCCGCCGCGCCAGCGCGCGCTGCTGGTCGAGACGCGCGTCCATGGGCGCACGCGTACCGAGCTGGCCAAGTGCTGGGGTATTTCGGCGGCCATGGTCGGACGCGAAGTCCTGGAGGCGCACCGCTATTGCATGAAGGCCCTGAAGGCACGGGACCAGGACGACGATCGGCCATGATCCCGGCGCAAACCAATTCCGGCATGCCGCCCGGCGCGTCGGCCAGCGAATGGGACGAGATCGAATCCCAGGCGCAGGCCTGGGCGGTCGAACTGGGCACCGACCGGCCGACGCGGCGCACGCTGGCGGCCTTTCATCGCTGGCGCGGCCAGAGCGCCGCGCATGCCCAGGCCTGGGAACAGGCCGCGCAAGAGTGGCGGCAGATGGGGCAGGCCACCCTCCAGTTCGATCTCGAGCGACCCCGCCAGATACGCTCGCCCGCCCAGGTGCGCAACCGGCGCCGGGCTTTCCTGGGAGGGGCGGCCGCGGCCTTCGGCACGCTGGGGGCGTTTGCGTTGATTCGCCCGCCCCTGCATCTGTGGCCGTCCTGGGGCGAGTTGCAGGCCGACTACCGCACCGGCACTGGCGAACAGCGTGATGTCCCGGTCGGCCGTAACGTCACCGTTTCCTTGAACACACAAACCAGCGTGTCGCTGCAGCAGCCGGAGGGCGTGCCGCAACTGCGGCTGATCTCTGGCGAGGCCGCTTTGCAGACCTCGGGAACCCCTTGCGAGCTGGTCGCCGGCGCGGTTCGCTTGACCCTGGGCGACGGCGAGGTGGAAATGCGCCAGCTCTACGAGGGAGGCGCCGGTTGGGCCCGGTGCAGCCGGGGCAGCGCGCGTCTTGTCCATCCCCAAGGAAGCCTGACGCTGGGCGCAGGCCAGCAGGTGTCCTACGACGCGGGCAAGCTCGGCCCTGTCACCACGATGACGGGCGGCGGCGAGTGGCGGCGCGGGATGGTGGTATTCCACGATCTGCCGTTGTCGCAGGTGGTCGATGAGATCAATCGCTATCGTCCCGGGCGTGTCGTGCTGATGAACCGGGAACTGGCGAATCGCCGGTTCAGCGCAAACTTCGCGATTGCCCGTCTGGACGACGCCATCGAGCAACTGCGCCTGTCGCAAGGGATACAGGTGCGGCGTGTCGGAAATGTCGTGCTGCTGTCCTGATCCTTCGCGCGTGGAATGCCGGCCTTGAGGTCGGCCGCGGACGCGGGGGGCGCGACGACCGTGGGCTTGGCGGCGGCCCGTGTGCGCGGGTGGCGCAGCTGTCACAGAAAATTCATGCGGATTCCGGTTTAGTTTTGCGGTGGCCAATCGACTAGTAGTCAGCCGCGCGGGGGCCGTCTCGGGCCCTGCGTGTAGACGATTGCTCCGTTCAGGATTCGATAGCCATGCCCGTGCAGACCCCCACGCCCGCCCGTCCGATCGCCGCCCGCAGCCGCCCCGGCTGGACGCCGGTTTTTTCGCGCACTCCTCTGGCGCACGCCCTGGCCTTGCTGGCCCTGGCGGGCGGGATGGGCTGGCATGATGCCACGCAGGCGCGTGCGTGGTTTGCAGCGGATGGCGCGGGCAAGAGCGCCGCGGCGAACGCCAGCGCGGCGGCACGGGCGCACGCGGCCCACGGCGGCGTCGGGGCGCAATCCGCGGCCGCGCAGCAGGCGGCGGCCCAGCAGAAGCTCAGCCGCTCCATCGCCAACCTGAACCGCACCGCCGGCGCCATCGCCGCGCAGCAGGCGGCGCAGGCCGCGGCGCGCGAAGCGGCGCTGGCGGCGGGGGCCGGCGTGCCCGACGGCCTGGCCGAGGGCGGCATGAAGGTCGACACGAATCCGCTGACGGCGGGTTGGCTCAATGCACAAGGCCCGGTGCAGACGGCATCGGGCGGCAAGACCACGGTGTCGATCCAGCAGACCGCGGACCGCGCCATCCTGAACTGGGAGACCTTCAACGTCGGCAGGAACACCACGGTGGCCTTCCAGGGCCAGCATGCCGACTGGGCGGTGCTCAACCGCGTGAACGACCCGCAGGCGCGGCCCTCGCAGATCCAGGGTGCGATCAAGGGCGACGGCACCGTCATGGTGGTCAACCGCAACGGCGTCGTGTTCAGCGGCGCGTCGCAGGTCGATGCGCGCAATCTCGTGGCCGCGGCTGCGGCCATCACCGACGACCAATTCCGCGACCGCGGGCTGTACAACGGCGCCAATCCGGTCTTCACCGACGCCGGTGGAAAAATCGTGGTCGAGCAGGGCGCGCTGCTTCGCACGCCCGCGCCGACCACCTCCACCGCGGGCGGCGGCTACGTGCTGCTGCTGGGCAGGCAGGTGGAGAACGCCGGCGTGATCAGCACGCCGCGCGGCCAGGCGGCGCTGGCTGCCGGCGACAGCTTCGCCATCGTGCGCGGGCAGGGCACGTCCGAAAATCAGGCTTCCACCACACGCGGCAACCAGGTCACGGCTACCCTTGCCGCCGGCGACGACGCGGGGGCGGTGCTCAACACCGGCGTGCTGCAGGCCGTGATGGGCGACGTGACGATGCTCGGGCGCGACGTGAAGCAGGCCGGCGTGGCGCTGGCCACCACGTCGACGGATACGCGCGGCACGGTGCACCTGACGGCCACGGGCGCCGAGGGCAAGGTCACGCTGGCGCGCGAGGCCGTCACGGCCATCGTGCTGGAGAACACCGACGCCACGGCGCTGGACAGCCAGCGCGATGCCCTGCAGGCGCCGGCATTGAGCACGGTCGACAGCCCCATCGTGCCGGGCGACCTGTATCGGCGCGATCTGTCGCTGGTGGAGATCGCCAGCGGCGGCGCGGTGGACTTCGAGGGCGGCTCGCTGACGCTGGCCACCGGCGGGCAGATCGGCGTGCAGGCGGCTACGCGCGCGCTGGTGCGCGACGGCGCGGTGCTGGACGTGTCCGGGGCCATCGGCGTGCGCGTGGCGATGGAATCCAACAACCTGAACATCAACGTCCAGGGCAACGAGCAGCGCGACGCGCCGGGCAACCGCGACAGCAAGAACCTGAACAACAGCGACGTGTGGCTGGATCGCCGCTCGCTGGTGTATGTGGCGGCCGGCACCAACGGCTACGAGACCGACCGCTGGTACACGGCGGGCGGGCTGCTGGAGGTGGGCGGGTACCTGGCCACCAGCGGGCGCGGGGTGGGCCAGTGGATGGCGCAGGGCGGCATGGTGCGCTTCGCGGGCGGCGAGGCCGTCACGCAGCAGGGTTCGCAGATCAACCTGTCGGGCGGCACGCTGGACGTGCAGAGCGGTTATCTGCGCCAGTCGTGGCTGCGCGGCAATGACGGGCGGCTGTACAGCGTGGACCGCGCGCCGGGCGACGTGCTCTACAAGGGGCTGTACCAGGGCTACGAGCAGCACAGCGAGCGCTGGGGCAACACGCGCTACTACCGTTCGCCGCTGATCGGACCGGAGCGCCGCTACGAACTGGGCTACACGGTGGGCCGCGATGCGGGCGTGCTGGTGGTGGGGACTAAGAGCGCCGTGCTGGAAGGCGAGTTGGTCGGCGACACCTACCAGGGGGCGAGGCAGACGCAGGCCGCGCAGGCGGGGCTCGATGGCTTATACCAATCGCAGCAGGCGGTGGCGCGCGGCGGGCAACTGGTGGTGGGCAGCTACGTGCCCTACTACGTGAAGGAAAGCGGCACGCGGCAGTACAGCCTGGGCGCCGATGGCAACACCATCCGCAATGTGGTGCTGGGCACGGACGGGGCGCTGATCGCCGCTGGGCTGGATCTGGAAGCGGCCTTGCCCGAAGACCGCCAGGGCACGCTGTACCTGGACACTGACCAACTCAACGGCTTCGAGCTGGGCGCGCTGCGTGTCGCGGCCACGGGAAGCATTACGGTCGACGGCGCGCTGCGCACCGGCGCGGGCGGCGAGATCGTGCTGTACGGGCCGGACATCGCGGTCAACGCCGACCTGGCCGCGCGCGGCGGCAGCATCCAGTTGGGCAACGTGCGCAAGCAGGTCAGCGGCAACCTGCGCGACGAGGATACGATCCTGGCGCCGGTCGCCAACGCGCGGGCTCGCGTGGTGGTGGCCGAGGGCGTGACGCTGGATGCCAGCGGCCTGTGGACCAACCTGCGGCTGGACCGCGGCGCCATCGCGGGGTTGCCGTTCGTCAGCGGCGGCGCGGTGTCGATCCGCGGCAGCAGCGACATCACGCTGGCGCAGGGCAGCATCATTGACGTGTCCTCGGGCGCGGCACTGCTGGCCGATGGCGACCGGCAGGGCGGACGCGGCGGCAACCTGACGCTGGAAGCCAATGCGCAGGGCAACGTCTCGGACGCCGCGCTGCTGCTGGACGGCGACCTGCGGGGCCATGGCGTATCCGGGGCCGGCACGCTGGCGCTGCAGGCGCCGCGCGTGGTCGTCGGCGGCGCGGCTGTCGAGCCGGGCGAGGAGGGCGATCCGGCCCAGGCGGCGGACAGCACGGCCGGCACGCTGCGCCTGTCCGAAGACTTCTTCGACAAAGGATTCGCGGCCTACCGCATCGCGGGCGTGCAGAGCCTGACGGTGGCCGACGGCGCCCAGGTGGACGTATCGCGGCCCGTGTATCGCTATCGGCTGGACGCGTCGAACGTTGCCGCCGGCCAGCCGGTGTCGTCGGCGCTGGAGCTATGGACGCCGCCCCTGTATCAAGAGGACGCAGTCGCGGCCGAGCTGACGCGTCGCGCCGGCGCCAGCCTGTTCCTGCGGGCGGGCGGGGCTCTGCCCACGGCCGCGCAGATGGCTGGCATCGAGGCCCGCGTCGGACAGGGCGCTCGCGTGGCCGTTGACCCGGGCCAGTCCATCGAGATCCGCAGCGCGGGCCAACTGACGGTGGAAGGCAGGCTGGATGCCTGGGGAGGCCGCATCGAGTTGGGCGGCACCACGGCGACCGGGCAGACCCCCGCCCAGGGCGGCCGCGGCCTGTCGATCTGGCTGGGCGAGCATGCCGTGCTGGACGTGGCGGCGCGCGCGGCGGTGGCCACGGGCCCGTTGAATCTCCAGTACGGCATCGTGGAAGACGGCGGCAGCATCGTGATCGGCGGCAGCATGAACCCCGCCGACGGCAGCATCGCATCCTCCGACCTTTTCCTGGTGCTGCGCGAGGGCGCGGTGCTGGACGCGTCCGGCACGCAGGCCGCCATTGACGTGCCGGGCCAGGGCCGCACCCTCGTGGCCAGCGATGGCGGATCGATCTCGCTGCTGTCGAACGTGGGGCTGTACCTGGACGGCGAGCTGCGGGCGCGGGCGGGCGGCGCCGGGGCGTCGGGCGGCAGCCTGCGCGTGGGCCTGGGCGCCGGTGTGCTGCCGCAGGGCGTGGCGGCATTCACCGAGCTGGTGGTGTCGCAGGACCGGGCCTCGGGCGGCTCGGGCCTGGTCGGCGCCGGCCCCGCCGAGGCGGCGGATCAACTGGCGTATGGCCGGGCGCGCTTGGCGGCCAGCCAGGCGCAGGACGGTGGCTTCGATGCGCTGACGCTCTACAGCAGCGGCATGATCGCCTTCGATGGCAATGTGAGCCTGACCATGGGCCGTTCGCTCGACCTGTACGCCGGCTCGCTGGGCCTGGCGCAGGACGCGCCGGCCAACAGCCGTGCGACGCTGGCCGTGCCGTACATGCTGCTGGCGGCGTCGGCGCTGCCCAGCGCGGGCGACCAGCAGAGCGTGAAGCTGCTGCCGGGCATGAATTACGGCGATACCGCCATGCAGTTGTCGACGCAGCCCGTGGCGGGCAGGCTGTCTCTGCAGGCCAGCCAGGTGCTGGACGTGCGCGGCGGCGCGGGGCTGGGCGTGGGCGGCCGGCTGACGATTCCCGCGGTTGGCGGCACTCCGGCCCAGGCCATCGACCGCCGCGGTTTCGAGCACGTCGAACTGGCCAGCGCGGGCGACATGCGCCTGCAATCCGGCACGGTCTATGCCACCGGCGACCTGACGCTGGCCGCCGCGCAGATCTATCCGTCGACCGGCCAATCGGCGACCCTGTACGCCGGCTGGCGAGGCCGCAGCGCGGCGTTCGATCCGGACCGCACGCTGCGTGTGCTGCGCACCAGCGCCGATCTGCCCGCCACGCCGTATTCGGCGTTCGGCAGCCTGGCGCTGGCGGCGGCTCGCGTCGAACAGGGCGGCGTGCTGCGCGCGCCGCTGGGCAAGATCGCATTGGGGGTCGGCGACGGCGGCACGGACACCCACTCGGTCGTATTGCTGCCGGACAGCGTCGTGTCGGCCAGTGGCGCCGGGTTGGCGATGCCATACGGCGGCACGGTGGACGGCGTGGTCTGGAACTACGCCGGCCAGCAGGTCAAACTGGCTGGCGTGGGCTCGGCCGAGGGCGGCAGCGTTTCGCTGTCCGGACAATTCGTGGACGTGCGCGAAGGCGCCGTCATTGACCTGACCGGTGGTGGCAAGCTATCCGGCGCCGGCTTCGTGGCGGGCCGTGGGGGCTCGACCGACGCGCGCATGCATCCGCTGGTGCAGGTGGGCCGCGATGGCTTCACGCTGCCTGGCCTGGACACCAACCCGGTCTACGCCATCGTGCCGGGCATGCAGGCCGCGGCCGCGCCGGTCGATGGCGAGGCAGGGGCCAGCGCTGCCGCACGTGGGCAGGCCATCACCGTCGACGCGGGCGTGCCGGGCCTGCCGGCGGGCACCTACACCTTGTTGCCCTCCACGTATGCGCTGCTGCCCGGCGCATTCCGCGTCGAGCTCAACGGTCGGGCCGGGCAGGGCGCGGCGGGCCGCGCGCAGCAACTGCGCAACGGATCGTGGTCGGCCGGCGCCACGCTGTCGGTGGCCGGCACCGAAATTCGCGACAGCCTGTCCAGCCGCGTCTTCCTGACGCCGGCCGACGTGCTGCGCACGTACTCGCAGTACAACGAGACCTCGTACACCGACTTCGCCCGCGTCGACGCAGCGCGGCTCGGCATCCCGCGCGCCAGGATCGAAGCCGACGCCAAGCGGCTGGACCTGCGGTTCACGGCTCGCGAGGCCGGCAGCGATGCGCTGAGCCTGGCCTTCGACGGCACGGTGCTGGGCGCTCCGGCAGCGGGCGGCTTCGGCAGCACGCTGGTCGTATCCGGCAGAAACATCGAGATCCTGTCCGACACGGCCGCGCCCAACACCACGGGCATGGTGGCGATACGCGCCTCCGACCTGAACAAGGCCGAAGTGAACCAGTTGTCGATCGGCAGCGCCGCGCAAGTCGACTATGGGCAGGGCGGCAACATGATCCGCTTCCGCGGCGACGGCGTCGCCAGCAAGGTGTACGTGCGCAGCGGCGCAGTGCTGCGCGCGCCAGAGATCCTGCTGGTGACGCGGGCCGGTCTGTTCGGCGAACCCGGGGTCATCGACATCGAACGGGGGGCGGTGCTCAGCACATTGGGCCAGGGGGCGCCGGCCTACAGTTCGGCGGACGGTTTCATCTACCAGCCCTCCGATTACAGCGTGGTCGCGGTTTCCAACGGCCGGCAGCAATGGCTTGCGCCGGCGGACGGCCAGACGGCCATGCCTACCCCCATCCGCGTGGGTGGGTGCGAGGTGGGCAATTGCGTGGGCACTACCGCCTTGTATTCCGAAGGCAGCATCACCTTCGCCACAAACAAGGATTTCGTGCTGGACGACACGGTGCGCTACGGCACGCGCCATCTCAGCCTGGCGGTGGGCGCGTTCAACATCGGCAGCGCCCCGTCGCTGGAAGCCGCGCGCGCACGCGGCGCGTTGGCGCCCGGCCTGGTGCTGAACCAGGACATCCTGTCGCGCCTGCTGCAGGGCGATGCCAGCAGCGGTGCGCCTGCGCTGGAAACGCTGGAGCTGATCGCCGGCCAGTCGATGAACTTCTTCGACACGATCACGCTGTCCACGCTGGACGCGCAGGGCAGGTCGCTGCTGGACAACCTGATGCTGACCGCGCCGGCCATTTACGGCTATGGCGACGGCGCGGCGGTGGCGCGCATCCAGACCGGCCACCTGGTCTGGAACGGGGCAGGCGGCATCGGCTCGAGCAGCGCGCCCGGCGCGGTGCTTGCAGGTGGCGCGGGCACGGGCTCGGGCACGTTCGAGGTGGATGCGCGGCGCATCACTTTCGGCTACGGCCCATGGGGCCAGCCCGACGGCACCAGCGAGCTGCAGCGCATGACTCTGGGCTTCGCCGATGTCGATCTGAGGGCCAGCGAACGCATCACCGCCAACAACCGCGGCACGTTGGCCGTGCACCAGGCCCAGGGCGAGTACGTGGCGGGCGAGGGCTTCCGCTACAGCGGCGGCAACCTGAACCTGATTACGCCGCTGCTGACCGGCGAATCGGGTTCGGTCAACAAGGTCAGCGCGGGCGGCGACATCCGCGTGTCCGCGGGACAGGGCATTCCCGCCGACCCCGCCGCGGTGGCCGACCTGGGCGGCGAGCTGTCGCTGTCGGCAGGCCGCGCGTTGAGCCTGGATACCACGGTGGCCTTGCCCAGCGGCCAGCTGACGCTGGCCGCCGAGGGAGGCGTCTTCATCGGCGCCGCCGCCCGCGTTGACATGGCAGGCCGCGCCATCACCTTCTTCGACGACGCGGGCGCCACTCGCTACAGCTGGGGCGGCCAGGTGAACCTGCGCAGCGCAGCCGGCGACGTGCGCGTGGCGCAAGGTTCGGTCATCGACCTGACGGCGCGCCACAACCAGGCCGGCAAGCTCAGCGCCATCGCACTGGGCGAGGCCGCGGGCACGGTCGACCTGCAGGGCCGCATCGTGGGCAGCGCCAGCGGCCACTACGAGGCCGGCGGCACCCATGTGCCCTATCTCGAGGGCGCGGTCGAAGTTCGCGCCCAGCGCTTGGGCGACGGCGATCTCAGCACCGAGTTCGCCGCTCTTAACCAGCGCCTGAACGAAGGCGGCGTGTTCGGGGTGCGCAGCTTCCAGTTCAAGCAGGGCGACCTGACGATTCAAAGTGAACCGGGCACCGGCGTGGGCGACGTGGCGTTGCACGCCAACCTGAAGGCCAACCAGATCGACATCTCCGTCGACGGCGGCCGCCTGACGGTGGCGGGTCTGGTGGACGCCAGCGGTGAGCGCGTGGGCAGCATCCGGCTGGCGGGCAAGCAGGGTTTGACCATCGCCGGCAACGGCGTACTGGACGCCCACGGCACGATGCTGCGCATGGACAGCTACGGTCAGATCATCGATGCGCCGAATCGCGCCGTCATCGAACTGAACTCGGGCGACGGCCTGCTGACGCTGGCCGACGGCGCGCGCATGGACCTGCGCTACGGCACCGACGACCCGCGCTATGCGGCGCTGCCGGCGCTGCGCGACCGCGCCATGGCGCGCGGGCCGCTGGGCACCCTGGAATTGTTCGCGCCGCGCATCGATGCCGCGGGCAATACCGGCACGCAAGACGCGGCCTCCTATGGAGACGTGGCGATCGACGCGCGCGGTACGCTTGCCATCCAAGGGGCGAGGTCCATCGCGTTGAACGCGGTGCAGCGCTACGACGACGCGCGCGACGGCGTCGATCCCGCCGCCGACGGCAAGCCGTACCAGGTCATCGACCAGGACTACCTGGACGAGAAGCACGGCGACAGCACCGACTTCATCACGCACGCGCTGGCCAATGGCACCCTGCTGAACACCGAGCTGTCCGGCCTGTACAACGCCGCGCATCGCGACGTGCTGCACCTGCGCCCGGCCGTGGAGATCGTCAGCAAGACGCCCGACGGCAACCTGGTGGTCAGCGGCGATCTCGATTTGTCGCGCTACCGCTACGACAGCCTCAACCCGCTGGTGAAGGCGCGCTACGTGCCGAACGCGGCGCCGGGCAGCGCGGGCTATGGCTCGGGCGAACCGGGCGCGCTGGCCATCCGGGCGGGCGGCGACCTGAGCATCTATGGCAGCATCAACGACGGCTTCACGCCGCCGCCCGATACGCCCGACGACACCGGCTGGGTGCTGACGCCGGGCCGGCAGGGCTACGGCGGCGACGTGGTCGTGCCCGGACCGGGCGTGGAACTGGCCGATGGCACGCGCTTCCCGGCAGGCAAGACGCTGAACTATGCGCTGCCCATCAAGGCAACCACGCTGGCCGCGGGCACGGAATTGCCCGCGCAGGCCGAGCTGACCGCCGAATTGAAAGTGCCTTCCGGCACGGTGCTCAGCGCCGCGGTGCGCAACGCCGACGGCACGATCCGGCATGCGGCCGGCACGCTGCTGGCCAACGGCAACGGCGATCCCATCACCTTGCCGGCGGGCAGCCTGCTGGATGCGGGCTTTCGCTTGCCGGCAGCGGCGGCGCTGGCGGCGATGACCTGGCCGGCGGGCGTGCCGCTGCCCAGCCGCGCCAGTTCGCACCCAGTCAATGATCCGGACGGCGTTTTCCTGGCCGGCGCCCTGGCATTGAAAGTGGGCGCGCTGATTCCGTCGTTGACCGACGTGAAGCTGGCCGACGGCGTGATCTCCATACCGCTGCGCACGGTGACCGGCGGCAGCATGGGCCGCAACTGGGCGGTGGCGGCCATGCTGCCCGAGGGGTCGCTATCGTGGGGCTTGCGGCTGGTGGCGGGGGCGGATGTCGACGCCGCCGACCCCCGCCTGGCACGCGCGGATGGCAAGGGCCGACTGGTGCTGGCCGATACCCACTACAGCCTGTACGGGCAGCGCGAGATCATTCCGGGCACGCCACCGCAGGTAACTGGAAAGTGGTTCTGGACTGCGATCGCTGGGGACTTTGGCTTCGTTCCCGACTCGCCGCTGACGGAAGAACAGATCGCCGAAGGGTGGTGCCCGTCAGAGCTTTGCCTGATGGCGCAGTACATCTACAGCGATCTCATCGCTGAGTTCGGTATGCCGGAACTGGTCGGCAAGCCTGTGGCCGAGGCCGACATGGGGTGGTGCCCCGACGTCTGCGTCCAGGTCGGCGAGACCATCCCTGGCACCCCGCCGCAGGCCGGAGACGTCATCAAGATCCACCCCGTGGCGCAGAACTTCAGCGTGCTGCGCACCGGCACGGGCGACCTGGACCTGATCGCCGGCGGCGACTTGGCGATGCAGTCGCTGTACGGCGTCTACACGGCCGGCATGTCCACCGCCTCGCGCGCCGGCGGCCAGGCCGATGCCTTCGATCGTCCTCGCGCACGTGCCGCGGACGGCACCTACCTGGATACGGCCGTCACCCCGCTGCCGCCGCCGGGTGCGGAGCCGTCCGGCCCCGTGTACGAATCGCTGGTCGATGGAGGCGTAGCCAGCACTTATGCGGCCTGGTATCCCGACGGCGGTGGGAACCTGTTGCTGCGCGTAGGCGGCAACCTGACCGGCGACATGCAGGGTTCGTACAACCCCCAACGGGACTACGTGGACCTGCGCCAGCAGCGCAACAGTGTGGACATGGGCAACTGGCTATGGCGCCAGGCCGGCGGCGGAGCCGGGCTGGAGGCCATCCCTGCCAGCTGGTGGATCAATTTCGGCACGTATGTGTCCGGCAGCGCGGCCAGTGTCAATGCCTGGAAGGGCCTGAGTTCCGAAGAGATGACGGGGGTGCATGGTATCCCCGAGTTGGTGGGCTTTACCGGCATCGGTACGCTGGGCGGCGGCAACTTGACCGTGTCGGTACTGGGTGACGCGGGCATCCAATCGCGCCGCGGTAGCCCAGCCGACGAAACCGAGCGCGCGCGTAGCCAGGGTCTCGTGCTGGCCGTGGGCAGCACCGGCCGCGTGCTGGCCGACGGCACGCAGACGCTGACGGGCGGCGGCGATCTGGTGTTCGACGTGGGCGGCGCATTCAATCCGGGTCTGGAGGCTCGCGCAGTGTCGACGAGCGGCGCGGACGCGGTCTTCAGCGCAGACTACAAGCGTCAGAATCCGAACACGAATGGCATGCTGGCCAACCTGCGCGGAGCGTTGCGCATGCAGGCGGGCGAGTCGGGCGGGGTCGCGCTGACGTATTACCAGACAGGCCCGGGCCAAGCCGACAACCGGGAGGCGCGCGCGTTCGACGCCTATGCGCCGTCCCTGGGGGCCGCCACGGGCGGCCCGGTGCTGATGCTCGGCGACGCTGCGGCCAGCATCGACACGCGTGGCGATCTGGTGGTGGCGGGCACCGGCGATCCTGGGCGGGTGGCGCTGCCCGTGACTTTGCTGGATCGCACGGCCCAGCCAGCCGGCAGCTATGGCTGGTTCTCGCTGTGGACGGAAAACACCGCGATCTCGCTTTTCGCGGCGGGCGGAGATCTGGCGCCCAGCACGCAGACGTCGTACTACGGAACCACCGGAGGCCAGATATTCGACCGCAACGATGCCGCGACCGATGGCCGTTTCGTGTGGCCGTCGCAGCTCGATGCCGTAGCGGCCCGGGGGAGCGCCTATCTGGGGCGTTCATCGTGGGGGATCACCCCGGTCCCGCAACTTTTCGATCCGACCACCTATTCCCTGCTGCTGGCGCCGTCGGCCAAGGGCCGCCTCGCCCTGTTGGCGGGTGATTCGATCTATGCCGGCGGCTATACCATCACCCGCTCCGGCGCCAGCGTGGCAGCGATGCCTACGCCGTTCGCGCCAGCGTTCATCGTTTTCCCGACCGGCGCCAACGTCCCCTTTGTGGCGCATAACCTGGCGGCCGATGCCGTTCGTCCCCAGGAAGGTCGCTATCCTTTGTTCACCTTCGGTTCGGGATCCGCGTCAGGCCAGGTCGGCCGACTGGCCGAACCTACACGCCTCTATGCCCTGTCCGGCGACATCATCGGGCTGGGCAGTGGAGAAATCCTCGACTTCGCCGATGGCGCTCGCGCAGGCCAGACCTGGTACGAAGGCGCCGGCCCCGTGTGGATGCGCGCCGGACGCGACATCGTGCGATCAGGCACCCTGGAAAGCTACGGCTCCGACGGCGCGCCGGAGCGCAAAGCGCTGCCTGGAGAGTTGGCGGCCGCCCCAGGCAATTACTTTGGCAGCGGCGCTTCCGCCGGCAACCTGTTCGTCCACGACGACCCCACGGACGTCTCCATCGTCCAGGCGGGACGAGACATCCTGTACAGCAACTTCAACGTGGCCGGCCCGGGCACGCTGGAAGTAACCGCCGGGCGCCATATCCTGATGGCGGGACAGGCGGGGCTGACCATCCAGAGCCTGCCGATCCCCGGCGAGGCCGGCCTGCGCAGCCTGGGCCCCGTCGTACCTGGCGACACCCGACCCGGCGCCGGCATCGTGGTGCAGGCGGGGATGGGCGCGGCAGGCGCGAACTATGCCGACTTCCTGGCCAGCTACCTGGACCCGGCCAACCTAGCCGCGGCCGGCACGCCGCTGGCCGACCAGCCGGGCAAGGTCGCCAAGACCTACGAGGCCGAACTGGCCGAGTGGCTGGCCGCCCGCTACGGCTACGACGCGGCGGCCGACGGCGGCGACGCGCAGGCCGTTGGCGAACGCGCCCGCGCCTGGTTCGCGGCATTGCCCGCCGAACAGCAGCGCATCTTCGCCCGCCAGGTCTACTTCGCCGAACTGCGCGAGGGCGGCCGCGAATACAACGACGCCGATGGCCCGCGCTTGGGCAGCTACCTGCGCGGCCGCAACGCCATCGCGGCGCTGTTCCCCGAAAAGAACGATGCCGGCGAAGCCATTGTCTACCAGGGCGACCTGCTGATGTACGGCGGCTCGGGCATCCACACCGACCGCGGCGGCGACATCCAGGTGCTGACCCCGGGCGGCGCGCAGACCTATGGCGTGGAAGGCGAAGCGCCGCCCTCCACGGCAGGCGTCATCACGCGCGGCCAGGGCGACATCCAGATGTATTCCCTGGGCAACATCCTGCTGGGCCAGAGCCGCATCATGACGACCTTCGGCGGCGACATCCTGGCGTGGGCGGCGCAGGGCGACATCAACGCTGGCCGGGGGTCGAAGACCACGGTGGTCTACACCCCGCCGCTGCGCGTCTACGACGGCTGGGGCAACGTGACGCTGTCGCCGCAGGTGCCCAGCACCGGCGCGGGCATCGCCACGCTGAACCCGATTCCGGAAGTGGCGCCGGGCGACGTGGACCTGATCGCGCCGCTGGGCACGATCGACGCGGGCGAGGCGGGTATCCGCGTGTCGGGCAACGTCAACATCGCGGCCTTGCAGGTGGTGAACGCGGCCAACATCCAGGTGCAGGGCGAGTCCAAGGGCATCCCGGTGGTGGCGGCGATCAACGTGGGCGCGTTGAGCAACGCCAGCGCGGCGGCCACCACGGCGGCGACGGCGGCGCAGGATGCGGTGGCGCGGTCAAGAGCAGCGGCCCAGAAGGCGCTGCCATCCATCATCAGCGTGCAGGTGCTGGGCTTCGGCAACGAGCCCGCCGTCCCGGCTGTTCCTCGCCAATCTGGCCAGCCGGGCGCCGCCGCACCGGCACAGCCGGCCAGCTACAGCGCCCAGAGCATGCTGCAGATGGTCGGTCGCGGCGAGACGTTGACGCCGGCGCAATTGGCCCGCCTGTCTGCCGAGGAGCGCCGCAAGTTCGGCCTGTAAGACCCGGTACGCGGGCGTACACGCGAGCCCGGTCCCGCAAGGGGCTGGTGCTCGGTATTCTTGTCGGGGGAGAAAAACGTTGATCCGGATGCGTGGACTTGCTTTCGGCTGCTTATTTCTTCTTCCCGCCGATCCGGCTTTCCGTGCCCGCCAGCAGTCGCTGGATATTGGCGCGATGCCGGTAATACAGCAGGATGCTCATCACGGCGATGGCCACCACCACGGGCGGATGCGCCTTCCAGGCCACGCCCGAGCCGAACACGTAGTAAATGGGCGCGAAGAACGCCGCCGCCAGGGCGCCCAGCGACGAATACCGCGAGAACAGCACCACGATGATCCAGGTGGCCACCGTGGCCACCGCCAGCCAGGGCTGGATCGCGGCCAGCACGCCCAGCGCCGTGGCCACGCCCTTGCCGCCCTTGAAGCGCAGGAAAACGGGGTACAGATGCCCCACGAACACCGCCAGCGCCACCAGCGCGTAGGTGGTCCAGGACAGCCCCGGCGCCAGCGCCTGGGCCAGCCAGATCGCGAACCAGCCCTTGGCGGCGTCGCCCAGCAGCGTCAGCGCCGCGGCAGGCTTGCTGCCCGAGCGCAGCACGTTGGTGGCGCCGGGGTTCTTCGAGCCGTAGCTGCGCGGATCCTGCAGGCCCATCAGGCGGGAAACGATGACCGCGAACGGAATGGAGCCGATCAGGTAGGCCAGGAGGACCAGCGCGGCATTCAGGGGCAGGGAGGGGGCGGCTTCGACCATGGCGGGATTGGGCAGGGGGCTGAGGCTGCGGATTCTACCGCGCGCCCGGCCGCCGGCGTCACGCGGCCTGCCGTACAATCGGTTGCCTCGCGGCGGGTCGCCCTGCGCCGCGGTCTCAAAAAATACTGGAAGGCTCGATGCGCATCCTGGTTTCGAACGACGACGGTTACAACGCCCCCGGACTCCAGGCGCTGGTCGATGCGCTTGCCGACCTGGGCGAGCTGACCGTGGTCGCGCCCGAGACCAACCACAGCGGCGCCTCGAACTCGCTCACGCTCAACCGCCCGCTATCGGTGCGCACCGCGCCCAACGGCTTCCTCTACGTCAATGGCACGCCGTCCGACTGCGTGCACGTGGCGCTCACGGGCGGCCTGATGGATGTCCGCCCCGACCTGGTCGTCTCCGGCATCAACAACGGCGCCAACATGGGTGACGACACCCTGTATTCGGGCACCGTGGCCGCCGCCACCGAGGGCTACCTGTTCGGCATTCCCGCGATCGCCTTCTCGCTGGCCGAGAAGGGCTGGGAGCACCTCGATTCGGCCGCCCGCGCCGCGCGCCACGTGGTCGAGCGCCAGATGGCCCAGCCGCTGGCCGCGCCGATGCTGCTGAACGTCAATATGCCCAACCGCCGGTTCGAAGACCTGGCGGGCTATCGCGTCACCCGGCTGGGCAAGCGCCATCCCTCCGAACCCGTGGTGCGCACGACCACGCCGTACGGCGACCCGGTGTATTGGATCGGGCCGGTTGGCCTGGCGGCCGACGCCACGCCCGGCACCGATTTCCATGCCGTCTCCGAAGGCGCCGTGGCCATCACGCCGCTGCGGCTCGATCTCACCCATACCGGCCAGATGGATGAGGTCCGTGCGTGGGCGGAGCCCCTATGAGCACCAAGCGTTCTGGCCCCGATTACAGCCGAGTTCCGTTGTCAGGTGCGCCCAAGCCAGGCGCGCCCAAGAGCGCGGCTTCCCGTTACGGCACCGCTGGCGTGGGGCCCGGCATCACCGCCGCCAACAGCAACACCCGCATCTCATCGGCCACGCTGCAGCGTTCCGACGCCTCGCGCAACGCCGCCTCGCCCCTGCCCAACCTGGGCCTGAACTCCGAGCGGCTGCGCCAGGCCATGGTGCAGCGCCTGCGCGACCAGGGCATTTCCGACGAACGGGTGCTGGGCGCGATGAGCGCCGTGCCGCGCCACCTGTTCGTCGACGAGGCCCTGGCCAGCCGCGCCTACGAAGACGCCGCGCTGCCCATCGGGCATTCGCAGACCATCTCGCAGCCCTGGGTGGTGGCGCGCATGCTGGCGGCGGTCTGCGAAGACCGGGAACCGACACGCGTGCTCGAGGTCGGCGCCGGCTGCGGCTACCAGGCCGCGGTCATGGCCCAGTTCGTGCGGGAAGTCCATGCCATCGAGCGCATCCGGGGCCTGTTCGAGCTGGCCCGCGGACACCTGCGCGCGCTGCGCCTGGCCACCAAGGTCAGGCTGATCCATGGCGACGGCATGCTGGGTCTGCCCGGCATCGCGCCGTTCGATGCTATTGTTGTGGCTGCCGCGGGCCTGAGCATTCCTCAGGCCCTGCTTGCGCAACTGGCGCCAGGCGGCCGCCTGATCGCCCCGGAGGGGGGCACCAGCCAACGACTGGTGCTGATCGAGCGCACCGGGGCTGCCAGTTGGAATCGTCGCGAGCTCGAAGCCGTGCGCTTCGTGCCTCTGCGAGCCGGAATACAAACTTGAGCGACAGGAGAATCGTATGCTCAACGGGCAGTTGACACTGACCGCTGCTATATCGCCCCGCGCGCTCGCGCGTCCGGGCAACCGCATGCTGCCGGCAAGCGTGCTCGTCCTGGCCCTGGCATTGGCGGGGTGCACCAGCACGTCGCGCCAGGCGCCCATCGTCGACATGACCCAGCAGCCCGCCACCAGCGCCGCCGCCGCGAGCGGCACCTATGTGGTCAAGCCTGGCGACAGCCTCTATCGCATCGCTCGCAACAACAACGTCGACATCGACACGCTCAAGCGCCTGAACAACCTCAACGATCCCAACCAGATCGCGGTGGGGCAGGTGCTGAAGCTGTCCGCTTCCGCTGGTGGCAGCAGCGGCACGTCGCCCACGCCGTCCGCGCCGGTGAACACGCCGCAGGCCATCGCCACGGCACCCAGCAAGTCGTCCGAGCCCGTGCCGCTGGATACGCCGCCCGGATCGGCCGCCAAGCCGGCCGACGGCAGCACGCCGCCCGCCACCACGCCCGCCCAACCTGCCACGCCGGCGCCGGCCGCCACGCCCACGCCGCCGCGCGCTTCCGACGCCAACGTCATTGCCTGGGGCTGGCCCACCAGCGGCGCCGTCACGCAGCAGTTCAACAGCAACACCAAGGGTATCGACCTGGCCGGTTCGCCGGGCGATCCGGTCATCGCCGCCGCCGACGGCAAGGTCATGTACAGCGGCAACGGGGTGCGCGGCCTGGGCAACCTGGTGATCATCAATCACCAGAGCGGCTTCATCACGGCCTATGCGCACAACCGCGCGCTGCTGGTGAAAACGGGCCAGAACGTCAAGCGCGGCGCCAAGATCGCCGAAGTGGGCCAGACCGACACCACGTCGCCCAAGCTGCACTTCGAGATCCGCCGCCAGGGTACGCCGGTCGACCCGCTGCAGTACCTGCCCGCGCGATGACGCCCACCCTGGTCTTCGACCTCGAAACCCTGCCCGACGTGGCCGGCCTGCGCCGGTTGCACGGCTGGGGCGCCGACGTGCCCGACACCGAGGTCGCCGAGCGCGCCTTCGCCGCGCGGCGCGAGGCGGTGGGACACGACTTCCTGCCGTTGCACCTGCAGCGGGTGGCCGTGGTGGGCTGCGTGTTCCGCGACGACAAGGGTTTCCGCGTGAAGACGCTGGGCAACCCCGACGATCCCGAACCCGTGCTGCTGGCGGGTTTCTTCAAGACCATCGAGCATTACACGCCCAGGCTGGTCAGCTGGAACGGCTCGGGTTTCGACCTGCCGGTGCTGCATTACCGCAGTCTCATTCATGGCGTGCCCGCGCCCCGCTATTGGGACATGGGCGAGGAAGACCGCGACTTCAAATACAACAACTACATCAGCCGCTATCACAACCGCCACATCGACCTGATGGACCTGCTGGCCAAGTACAACGGCCGCGCCAACGCGCCGCTGGACGAGCTGGCCAAGCTCTGCGGCTTTCCCGGCAAGCTGGGCATGGACGGCAGCAAGGTCTGGGAGGCCTGGAACAACGGGCAGGCCGACGCGGTGCGCGCCTACTGCGAAACCGACGTGGTCAACACCTGGCTGGTGTATTGCCGCTTCCGTTTCCTGCGCGGCGAGCTCGATCAAGTCTCGTACGACGCCGAGATCGCCCTGGTGCGCGACACACTGGCCGCCAGCGATGCACCGCACTGGAAGGAATACCTGGCGGCCTGGGACGCGGAGTAACGCGTTTCCAGCGGAACATTTCCGTCGCAGGGATGGTTTTGACCAATTTTCATTGATCGCTGTCCTGGCTAGAGTGCGGCTTCCGGAATCGTTCATCGATAGGAAGCCGCGTTCATGCCTTCTGTTCACGACAAGCCCGCGCCGCGCGGGCTGCGTCTTTCCAACGACGTGGTCTTCAAGGCGCTGTTCTGCCGTCATCCGCATCTGCTGTCGGATCTGATCAACGCCGTGCGCCATCCCGCGCCGCCCATCTCCATTGCCGCCATCCTCAATCCGCACATCCTGCCGGATACCGCAGATGGCAAGCAGGTCATCTTCGACATCCGGGCGATGGATACGCAGGGACAGCAGTTCATCGTCGAGATGCAGAGGCGGTCGGACGCCGACTGGCCCGCGCGCAACGTCTACTACCTGGCGCGCGGCCTGGCGCAGCAATTGGTCTCTGGACAGCGATACGGCGAGCTGTTGCCCTCCATCGGTATCACGTTGCTTGGGCAGAATTGGCACGCTAGTTCATCGGATCAGTCTGATTGGCGCTTCATGTTGCGCGATGCGTGCACGCCGTCCATAGAATTCAATCAGGCCTTGCAACTGTACGTGGTCGAGTTGCGCAAGGCGAAAACGCTGCTGCAGGGGCCGTCCGCGTTAAGGGATTGGGTGCTCTGCCTGTCGCATGACCTGAACGAGGACATCATGAATCAAATCACGCATCCGCCCGTACTCGAAGCCCTGAAGCATCTCGAGGGCATGTATTCTGAAGCGGAGTTGCGGGAAATCGCCTTCGATCTCGAGAAGGCGGAGAGGGACCGGCAATGGCTGTTGGATGGGGCCAAGACCGACGGTTATCGGGACGTGCTGAAACGCCTGCTCATTCGCCGCTTCGGCCCGCTCTCGGACGCTGTCGTGGAAAAGGTGGACTACGCCAGGACCAAACAGGTGCTGGCCTGGCTCGACAAGGTGATGGACGCTCCCACGATAGACGAGGTCTTGCACTGGGAAGGGGATAGCTATCAGTCGCCATGGGGGCGCCGCTATACGTAGTCACCGATAAAGGGCCCCCTTTTTCCTGCCGGACGGCATTGCCCCCGAAAGCAATCGACTGAAACAAGCTTGCCGTGGACGAAACCCGAACGAAACCGGTGCCGCCGCACAATGGCATCGCGTTCCCACCCTACAGGAGAGTTCTCATGTCCCGAATCGCACTGCGTCATACCCTTGCCGGCCTGAGCATGGCCATCACCGCGGGCCTGCTGAGCGCCCCGACCATCGCCGCCACGACCGATGCTCCCGCCGCCACGCAATCGTCCGCCGCCAAGTCCGCCCCGGATGCCCACAAGGGTCCCCGTGGCGAACACCACGGCCGCCATGGCCATCACATGGGCCGCGACGGCATGATGATCCCGGGCCTGGGCCCGGTGTCGAAGGCGCAGCTGGATACGCTGAAGCTGGACGCCAACCAGCAGGGCCTGGTCCAGCAGGCGCGCGACGCCCAGCTCAGCCTGTTCAAGGCGCACCGCGAAGCCGGCGCCGGCCGCCACCAGCTGCTGGACAAGCAACTGGCCGACGGCAAGCTCGATCCGCGTGCGCTCATGGCCGCGTCCGAGGCCAACCGCGACCAGTTCCGCACGCAAGCGGGCCAGGTGCGCGACAAATGGCTGGCCGTGTGGGATAGCCTGAACGACACCCAGCGCGGCCAGGTGGCCGAACTGGTCAAGGCTCGCGAGGCCCGCATGAAGGATCGCCAGGAAAAGCGCGCCGAGCGCATGCAGCAATGGCGTGCCGAGCGTGCGCAACAGCCGGCCCCGTCGGCCAGCTGAGCGTGAGGCGGCATTGCCAAGCGCTGCATGATGCAAGCTTCAACCTTCCCGAGCGCCTGATGTCAGGCGCGAGGGGCGGGCCGGCCAATAACCTTGGCCGGCCCTTTGTTTTATCCGGCTGTGTCAGGTCTGGTAGATCTGCCCCATGCCTGCCGATGCACGAGCGACTCGTACGCGGGCCTGAGCGGGCGCCATAAGGCCCAGACGGCAAAAACCCCGGCATGGCCACCTTCCTGGCCACCACGCCGGGTCCTGGGTCGGCGCACGGCGGCCCCTAGGCGTGCGACCGCTGCAACTTCAGTCCCGCCAGCATCAGCGTCAGCCCGACCCCCACCGCCAGCGTGGCCATCGCCATGCCCATGCCCGCCGAACCCTGCTCGAACTGCTGCCACACGTAGATGGACACCGTCCGCACGCCGGCGGGCGCCAGCAGCAGCGAGGTGACCAGCTCGCGCGAGGCCACGGCGAACACCATCAGCATGGCGGCCGCCAGGCTGGGCAGGGCCAGGGGCAGGGTGATGCGCAGCAAGGCGGATCCCAACGGCGCGCCGTGCACGCGCGCGGCCGCCTCCAGGTTGGGACCGATCTGCGCCAGCGCGGCTGACACATAGCGCACCGGATACGGCAGCAGCAGGCAGCCATACGACAGCAGCAGGATCAGCCACGTGCCGTAGGGCGTGGCGGGCCAGAACGGCTGGTTCCAGGCCAGGATCAGCCCTACGCCCACCACGATGCCGGGCAAGGCCGCGGGCAGCAGCGCCAGCGCATCGATGGCGGCGGCGCCGCGCACCCGCTTGCCGGCCGAGCACCAGGCGGCCAGAAAGCCCACCGTGCCCGCCAGCAATGCGGCGGCCAGCGCCAGCGACAGGCTGGTGCCCAGCGCGTGCAGCGTGTCGCTGCCGGACGCGAACAGCGCGGCGAAGTTGGCCAGCGTGAAGTTGCCCGCGGACAGGCCACCCGACACGGTGCGCAACGAGGCGGTGGCGACCATGGACGCCACCGGCACGATCGCGGCCAGCGTGGCCACCCCGCCGAACAGCAGCAGCACGGGAAGCTTCCATGCGCCGAGCTCGCGTGGCGTCACGGGCGCGGGTTTGCCGGTCGCCGTCTCGAAACCGCGTCCGGCCAGCAGCGCGCGCTGCAGCGTATACGCGGTCAGCGCCATGGCGACCAGCACCATCGACAGCAGGGCGGCGCCCGACAGGTCGATGGGCCAGTCGGCCAGGCGCCGCTCGATGGCCGTGGTCAGCACCGAGACGCCGGACTGCGCGCCCAGCGCCGCCGGCACACCGTACTCCTCGATCGCCAGCGTGAAGGTCAGCAGCAGGCTGGCCGCGATGGCCGGCAATGCCAACGGCAAGGTCACGCGCAGGAAAGCCTGGGCCGGCGAGGCGCCGAACACGCGCGCCACGTCGGCCAGCCGCGCGCCGCTGGCCGCCATGCTGCGCGACACCGCGAAGTACACCACCGGAAACAGGTTCAGGCCCATCACCAGCACCAGACCTGTCGGCGAGAACAGCAGGGTGCCCAGATCGGCGCCCGCCAATTGAGCCAGGTAGCCGCGCGGTTGCAGCGCCATGGTCCAGGACAGGGCGACGATGTAGGGCGGCAGCAGGAAGGGCACCAGCAGCAGCAGGTCCCACAGGCGCGCCAGCGGAATGCGCGCCAGGCCGCGCAACGCGCCCAGCGGAATGCCGATCAGTCCCGCCACCAGGGCCACGCCCGCGCCCAACTGCAAGGTCGAGCCCAGCAGGACGGGTAGGGAAGGATCGCCGAAGACGGTCCCCCAATTGCCGAAAGGCTGGCGTAGCGAGCCTTCGCCCAGGTAAGGAAAGATGGCCTGCAACGCCACGAAAGCGGCGGGCAAGGCGACGAGCACGGCCAGGGCGGCCACGGTGGCGGCCGCCAGCAGATAGAGCGTTCTCATGGCAGGACTCCGGAGCGTGCGGCGGCTAGCGCGGCGGCTAGTGCGGTGGACGGTGCGGCAGCCAATGCCGCGACGGGGGCCGTCGGCAGTGCCGTGGCCAATGCACAGGCCGCTTGCTCTGCCGCCACCCCGCCAGCCGTCGCGCGCTCGTTCGGCTTAATGTTGGCCGAACAGCTTCGAGAAGCGGGCGAGCACGTCCTCGCGCGAGGGGCCGCCTTCCTTGCCGGTGGTTTCCAGCAGCTTCAGGTCGGTGAACAGCGGGCGGTTGGCGGCCACGTCGGTGCGCGCGGGCATCAGCCAGGCGCGCGCCACGGCCTGCTGGCCTTCTTCCGACAGGGTGTAGTCGATGAAGGCGCGGGCCTCGTCGGGCACGCGGGTGCTCTTGAGGATCATCATGGGACGCGGGGCGATCACGGTGCCGCTGGCCGGGAAGATGACCTTGACGGATTCACCCTTTTGGATGCTGCCGTACGACACGTAATCGACGCCGCCGAACACGGCGGCCTTGGCGCCTTGCAGCACGGGCGTCAGCGCCTGCGCGTTGGGGCCCGTGACGATCATGCCGTTTTCGCGCATGGCTTGCAGCAGCTTCCAGGCGTTTTCGCCTTGCGCGGCCTGCAGGCCCAGCAGCAGGTCGAGCGTGGCGCCGGACAGGGCCGGGTCGGGCATGGTGACGGCCTGCTTGTACGCGGGCGCGGTCAGGTCGGACCAGTCGCGGGGCTCGGGCGTGTTGCTCTTGCTGTTCCAGACGATGCCCAGGGCCGATATGCCCTGCGCCACGTAGGTGGGCGACTTGAAGCGTGCCGGCACGCGGGCGGCATTGGGGCTTTCATAGGCGAGCAGCCAGCCGCGGCGGTCCAGGTCGAGGGCGGTGTCCCACGAGGCCGAGATCAGCACATCGGCGCGCGGGTTCGCGGCCTCGGCTTCCAGGCGGGCCATGACCTTGCCGGTGGTGGCCTGGAAGACGTTGACCTTGGTGCCGGTCTTCTTCTGGAAGCCTTCGGCGAGTTCCTTGATGAGGGTGCCCGGGCCGGCCGTGTAGACCGTCAGCGCGTGGGCGGCGGGCGCGGCTGCGCCGAATGCAAATGCCATGACTGCTATTAGTTTTTTGGGGAAGGATTTATGGAAATTCATTTTATGCAGACTCTGGATGATTGGATACGGTCTCGGCGATGCGGCCGTGGGCCATCCGCGCGATGCGGTGGGCCAGCGCATGCGCCTCTTCATGGTCGTGCGTGACGTAGACGGCCGTGGTGCCCAGCCGCGCCAGCAAGGCGCCGATTTCGGTGCACAGCGTGGCGCGCAGCATCTTGTCCAGGTTGGACAGCGGCTCGTCGAACAGCAGCAAGCGGGGCCGCGCGACCACGGCGCGGGCCAGCGCCACGCGCTGCTGCTGGCCGCCGGACAGGTCGCTGGGGCGGCGGTCGGCCAGGCCTTCCAGGCCCACCAGCGCGAGCGCCTCGTAGACGCGCGCGCCGCGCTCGGCACGCGGCACGCGGCGCATCTGCAGCGGGAACGCCACGTTCTGCGACACGCTCAGGTGCGGCCACAGCGCGTAGTCCTGGAACACCATGCCCAGGCCACGGCGCTCGGGGGCCTCGTGCACACCGTCATCGCAGACGGTGCGGCCGGCCAGCGCGATGCGCCCCGCATCGGGGCGCAGCAGGCCGGCCAGCGCCTTGAGCAGTGTGCTCTTGCCGCAGCCCGACGGGCCCAGCAGCGCCAGCACGGTGCCCGCCGGCACGTCCAGGTCGATGCCGTCGAGCACGGCCTGGCCGCCGATGGCGTGCCGCAGGCCGCGCACGACGATGTCGCAAGCGGCGTTGTCGGCCTGTGCCATGGTCAGAAGCGGTGGACGATGCCGACCGCGCCGCCCAACTGGTTGCGGCCGGGTTCGACGTTCACGCCGTACTTGCCGCCCAGCACGCTGACCGACGAGCCGTTGCCGTTGATGGCATACGAGGCCAGGCTGTAGAGCGTGGTGCGCTTGGACAGGTCGTACTCGGCGCCCAGCGTGATCAGCGACGGATGCTGGTCGCGGCCGGCTTGCTGCACGGCGGGGCAGGCGCCCACGTTCATGTTGTCGCAAGCGGTGCCGCGCTCGTGGTAGACCACGGCCGACAGGCGCGTGTCCTTCACCGGGCGATAGGTGATGCCGGCCCAGAACAGGTGGCTGACGTAGCTGCGCGAAGTCAGCTCCTGGTCGAGCCAGCGGTAGCCGCCGTAGAACGTGAAGTCGGTGATCTTGTACGAGATGCCGGCCAGGATGCGGTCTTCGCGGTTGTCGCTGGTGGCGGGAGCCTTGGGGGCGTCGGCGCGCTTGCTGTGATAGAGCACGGCGGCGGTCAGGCCATCGGCGCTGTAGCGCAGGCCCAGGCCGACCATGCGGCCGCGCGCCTTGTCGGTCCAGTCCTGGTCGTTGTTGAAGCCGAAGCTGTAGTAGGCCCCGAGGGTGACGGCGCCGAATTTCTTCGTGTACTTGGCCGAATTGTCCATGCGGTCGGAGAACGCGGGATCCACGTCCTTGCCGCCGAAGTTCGAGTTGTTGTACGGGTTGAACTTGCTCATCCAGTCGATCATGAGCGTGTTGTGGCGGCCCAGCGTCAGTTCGCCCCAGGTCTTGTCGGACAGGCCGACGTAGGCCTGGCGGCCGAACAGGCGGCTGCCTTGCAGCGAGGTGCCGGTGGCGCTGTTGAAGCCGCTTTCCAGGGCGAACACGGTCTTGGTGCCGCCGCCCAGGTCTTCGGCGCCGCGCAGGCCCCAGCGCGAGCCGAACCAGTTGCCGGCACCCGCATCGATGTGCGAGCCGCCTTGCGGACCATGATTGGCGTATTCGATGCCGGTGTCGATCAGCCCATACAGCTGAACGGAGGCGGCGTCGGCCGCCACGGCAGGAGAGGAGAGGGAGATAGCGGACAGGCAGGCGCCAGCCGCCGCAATGCGGAGAGAGTACTTCACAGGTTGGATCCTCTTTGGGATTTGATCGGAGCCGGCAGTGTAGGGAGCAGGTGCTACAGGCGCGTGACGGTTTGCCGTGCGGGGCCTGTACGCGCCGGGATGGGGCGGCTGCGCCTTGACTGCACCGCGGCGGTGCGGGGCCGCGTCGGCGCGGGGCGTATCTGGGGGCCAGATCGGTGCGGAGGAGGGCCCGCCGGGTCTTGAAACCTTGAGAAAAGAGTTGGCATGAAATGTGCTTAAGCCTTATCAAGCTGATAACGAACCTATCCATTCGTATCTGGCCTGCAGGGCATCTGGAGCCTGCCCTTATCCCTATTCCAATCGCCTCAGGAACGTACTCATGAAGAAGACGCTGCTTGCCTACTCGCTCTCCCTGGCTGCCGCCGCATGTGCGGTATCGCCCGTCGTGCATGCCGACCCGACCGACCTCGGCGCCGGCTTTTCCCTGAGCGGCAACGCCACGATCGTCAACGATTACCGGTTCCGCGGCTTTTCGCAGACCGATTTCCGGCCCGCGGCGCAATTGGGCTTCGACATCACCCACAGCTCGGGCTTCTATCTGGGCAACTGGAACTCGAACGTGTCCGACTTCGTGATCAACGAAGGCAACCTCGAGATGGACTTCTACGGCGGCTGGCGCGGCGCGCTGGCCGGCGACTGGGGCGCCGACGTCGGCGTGCTGCATTACTACTACCCCGGCTCGTCGTCCGCCAAGAGCGGCGGCAACATCAACAACACCGATCTGTATGTCGGCCTGACCTACAAGACCTACTCGCTGAAATACTCGTACACGCCCGGCGACTTCTTCGGCGCGCCCGACACCAGCGGCACCTGGTACCTGGACGCCAGCGGCACGTACGACCTGGGCGACGGCTGGGGGCTGGTCGGCCACGTCGGCTACCAGCGCCTGAAGGGCGGCGTGCAGTACACCGCCGATGGCGAGAAGATCAGCGGCTACGTCGACTACAAGCTGGGCGTCACCAAGGACCTGAAGGGCTGGGTCGTGGGCCTGGCCGCGGTGGGCGCCAACAAGGACAACTGGCTGCCGACCAAGTACGGCCATCCGTCCGGCCGCCTGGGCGCCGTGTTCTCGGTGGCGCGCACGTTCTGATTTCTTTTTCCGGCAGTGCTTGTTTGGGCCGGCCGTCCCGCGAGGGGCGGCCGGTTTTTTTTCCGTGAGGGCGCCCCGTACGGGACACGCTTCGCGTGTCGAATGCGTGGCGAAAGAGGGCGTTTCCGGGGCCGGTACGCTTGGCGCGGCGGCTGCGGGACGGGTGCCGCCGGGATTGCGCAGACACTTCTTATAATGCCGGGTTGCCCGAAAAACCTGGATCGCCCGCAAGAGATGTCCGACGTACTGAAAATCGAGTCCCTGGACCTGGAAGCCCGGGGCATTGCCCGCCGCGACGGCAAGGTCGTGTTCGTCGAGGGCGCGCTGCCCGGCGAGCGCGTCACCACCGTGCCGGTGCGGCGCAAGCCCTCCTACGAGATCGCGCGTGTCGACACCGTGCTGACGCCGTCGTCGCAGCGCGTCGTGCCGCGCTGTCCGCATTTCGGCGTCTGTGGCGGCTGTGCCATGCAGCACCTGGAACCCTCGGCCCAGGTGGCCATCAAGCAGCGCTCGCTGGAAGACACCTTCTGGCACATCGGCAAGCTGCGCCCGGCGCGCGTGCTGCCGCCGCTGCACGGCCCGACGTGGGGCTACCGCTACCGCGCGCGCCTGTCGGTGCGCGTGGTGCCCAAGAAGGGCGGGGTGCTGGTGGGTTTTCACGAACGCAAGAGCAGCTACGTGGCCGACATGCGTGAATGCCACGTGTTGCCGAAGTCCGTCAGCGCCTTGCTGCTGCCGTTGCGCGCGCTGATCGCCAGCATGTCCGAGCCCACCCGCATGCCGCAGATCGAAGTGGCGCTGGGCGACTCGGTGACGGTGCTGGTGCTGCGCCATCTGCTGCCCCTGACCGATGGCGATATCGCCTTGCTGCGCGCCTTCGCGGACAGGCACGGCGTGCAATGGTGGCTGCAATCCAAGGGCCCGGAAACCGTGCAGCCGCTGGAGCCCGAGCACGTCGATGCGTTGTCCTATACGCTGCCCGAGTTCGGCCTGCGCATGCCGTACCGTCCCACCGACTTCACGCAGGTCAACCACGCCATCAACCGCGCGATGATCTCGCGCGCGCTGACGCTGCTGGAACCGCAGCCCACCGATCGCATCGCCGACCTGTTCTGCGGCCTGGGCAATTTCACGCTGCCGCTGGCCACGCGCGCCCGCGAGGCCGTGGGCGTGGAAGGCAGCAAGACGCTGACCGACCGCGCCATGCAGGCGGCGCGCGACCACGGCCTGCAGGACACCACCAGTTTCGCCACGCTGAACCTGTTCGAGGTCGACGTGGCGTGGCTGCGCGGCCTGGGCTACTTCGACCGCATGCTGATCGATCCGCCGCGCGAGGGCGCGCATGCCGTGGCGCAAGCCTTGTCGCTGCTGTCGCCGGCCGAACGACCCAAGCGCATCGTCTACGTGTCCTGTAATCCGTCCACGCTGGCGCGCGATGCGTCCATCATGGTCCACGAGGGCGGCTATGCCATGCTCAGCGCGGGCGTGATCAACATGTTCCCGCACACGGGGCACGTCGAATCGATCGCCGTGTTCGAGTCGCGCGACGAAGCCACCGTGCTGGCGGCCCAGGCGGATGCCGAGCAGAAGCGGGTGGCGGCGGCGGCGCTGGAAGCCGCGATTGCGGCGGAGAAGGCGGCGGCGAAGGCCGAGGCGGCGGCTGCTGCGGGATAGGCGGCCGGCCGTAGCCCCGGGGCCGCCTGCGCCGTGCCGCGGGTGGCGGGCTCGAAGGGCCGTACGATGCTCGGCGCCTGAAGCGGCTTCCGTCATCTTGGCGTCGAACCGGATTCTGATGTTGCCTTCCGCGCCTTGCTGACTTATTGTCAAACCGGACTTTCTTGTGGGTGACGAAGACATGAAGCCATCTGAAGCCTTGGCCTCGAACCGAGCCGCGATTCGGCGTGTGGTCGAGTCTCACCGCGCCCGCAATGCTCGGGTATTTGGTTCGGTCCTGCGTGGCCAGGACACCGACGGCAGCGATCTGGACATCCTCATCGACCCGACGCCGGAAACGACCTTGTTCGACATTGGTGCCATCCGCCACGAACTCGGCAAGCTGCTCGGTGTGTCGGTCGATGTGCTGACGCCCAACGCCTTGCCTGACAAGTTCCGGGCCACGGTGCTCGCCGAAGCCCGCCCTGTATGACCCGCGACCAGCAGCGTCTTGCTGACTCCTTGCTCACATCATCGAGGCCATCCAGCGCATCGACCGCTACACCGTGGACATGAACGAAGTGGCGTTCCTGAACAACCAGTTGGTGCAGGATGCCGTGATCCGGAACTTGGAGATCATCGGCGAGGCCAGCAACAACGTCGAGAAGCACTACCCCGACTTCGCCGCCGTGCATCCTGAACTGCCGCTGTCGTTCGCCTACCAGATGCGCAACGCGATAGCGCACGGGTACTTCAAGGTGGACTTTGAAATTGTCTGGAAGACGATCCACCGAGACCTTCCGGGCTTGTATTCCCAGATACACGATGTGCTCGCTTGCATCCGCAACCAAGACACGGAAGGGACGGAGCCGTGAGTACCGGGTGGCAACATCGCGGTTGAATTCCATCTCCCATCATCCGAGAAGTACGAACGCCCCGTGCATGAATCACCCCTGAAGACTACATCCAGTCTTCAGGGGTGATTCATGCACGGGGCGTTTTGCTATCGGCCTACGCAGCCGCACGCGCGGCTTCCGGCCGTGACCACAGCCATGCCAGCACGCCGGCCATGCAGATCCAGGCCGGCCAGACCACCCAGGCATGCGGGATGGTGTGGAACATGATCACGACGCACACCGACATCGACACCGTGGCCGCGATCTTGGCGCGTCGGGCGACACGTTTGCCGTTGTGCCAGTTATGCAGCATCGGCCCGAACCACTTGTGGTTGTGCAGCCAGGCATGCAGGCGCGGCGAGCTGCGCGCCGAGGCCCAGGCGGCCAGCAGCACGAATTCGGTGCTGGGCAGGCCGGGGACGAACACACCGATGATGGCCAGGCAGATGCAAAGGCCCGCCAGGGCCATCAGCAGCACGCGTTGCCAGGGTTTGCGTACACCCTTGTAGACCGGTGTAGCGGCTAGTGCGCCCGAGGGTGTAGCCGTGTGTGCGGTCATGGGCACTGCGGCATGCATGGCAGCGGGCGCGCTGCGGGTCTCGGCCGGGAGGGCGGGCCGGGAGCCGGCCTGCGTCATCATGGAATCGGCCGAGTGGGAGGTCATGCGGAAAGGTTGAAGTGGCGTTCGAGCAGTTGGCCGAAGCGATTGTAGGCGGCATTGGCGCCCGCGATCACGGCGTCGTGCTCGTCGGGGCTGATGTCGTCGCTGTCCAGCGCCTGCACGAAGCGGCGCCATACGATGGCGCGGCCTTCGGGGTAGGCGGCCAGGTTGCGCGCGCCGAATTCGGCGGACAGGCCCAGCTTGGCCTGCACTTCCTTGAACAGGAAGGCGGCGCCCAGCGTCGAGCCTTCGGACACGTACAGCCAGCCCAGGCCTTCGGGCATGGTCACGCCCTGGCTGGCCACGGCGCCTTCCTGCGGCGCGGGGGCGCCCAGGTCGCGCAGGTCGTCCAGCGCGGCGGTCTCGCGGCCACGCACGGCCAGGTCGGGCACGGCGGTCTGCAGGGCGGCATCCTGGAACAGGTGCTCGACGTCGCGCTGGAACAGGTACTGGGCCGTGACGAAGCCGGCATAGGCTTCACGGCTGTCGAACGGCGCGGCGCGTTCCATCAGCTGGTGCATGCGTTCGTGCTGCGCGGCGGTTTCGGTCTTCAGGCGCTGCGACAGCGACAGGCGTTCGAGGGTTTCGGTGGTCATGATCGTTCGATGCAATGAGAGGAGTAGCGGATCGGGCCGATGGCGCCGAGGATGATTTTCATTATTCCGTAGCCCTGTACGCTTGACACGTTAAAGTTCATTAAGAGTACGCGGCAAGTTTCCATGTGAATCAGAAGCCCGACTCGCGCACCAGCACGGCCGTGGCGCGGCGCCAGGCGCGCGCCAGCAGGCTTTCGGCCTCGCCGTCGATGAGGGCGGTGCCGCGCAGGGCCTGCAGGCGCGGCAGGGCCGTCGCGGCGTCGCCGGCGGGGCGCAGCAGGATGCGGTAGACCGCGTGTTCCGGCGCCAGATCCTGTGCATCCGCATCGGCCCGGTGGCTGGGGGCCGGCGCGCGCACGGCGGCCAGGCCGCCGCCATGTACCGAAGCCAGCTCCGGCGCGGCGGACAGCCGCCGCGTGGCCGTGGCGGCGATCTCGTCCACGCGCAGGTCGATGGCGCCGACGCCGGGATCTTCCGGCAGGAAGCGGGCGGCGCCATCGCGGTGCAGGCGGTGCAGGTCCTCCTCGGCCGCATAGGCTTCCACCACCGCCCGCTGCGGCGCTGCCAGGGTGGCGAGCCATTCGCCTTCGCCCACCCATTCGCCGGCGGCCAGCGGCTCGGCCAGTTCGGCCACGGTGCCGTCGAACGGCGCGCGGATCGTCAACTGCGCCTGTTGGCGCGACAGCACGGCATAGCGTTCGCGCGCCGCCTGCAGCTCGCGCTGGGCCACGGGCACGGCCGTGCCGCTATCCTGGCGCATCGCCTGGAAGGACTGCTGCCACTGCAGCACGTGGATGCGTTGCGCCAGGCTGTCGCGCTCGTGCGCCAGATCGGGCGAATGCAGCGTGAACAGCGCATCGCCCGCGCGCACGGCGGCGCCGGGCCGGGCGTCGATGCGTTCGATGCGCGCGCCCGCGGGCGCCACGATCCGCGCCTGTTGCGCCGCGCGCAGCAGCGCCGGCGCTTCCACGCGGGTACGCCAGGGCACGGCGGCGGCCAGCGCCAGCAGCAACGCGATGCCTGCCGTGATGCGGCTGCGGCGGTTCCAGCCCGCGCCGTTCCCGGCCGTCAGGCGTTCGCGCCACGCGCGCAGTTCGGTATGGATGGGGCGCAGCACGAAGGCGACGATTTCGATGGTAAACAAGACAATGCCCAGTACTTTGAACGCCATGTGATAGACCAGCACGGCGATGCCCAGGAACAGGAAGAAGCGGTACACCCACACGCAGAAGGCATACACCAGCAGTGCGCGCTCGCGCCAGGGCGCGAAGACCTCGGGCCGGGGATCGCCCAGCGCGAACAGCCACTCGCGCAGCCGCCAGCGGCCCAGCGCGAAGGCGCGGTTCTGCAGATTGGGCACGTTCAGCGCGTCGGCGATCAGGAAATAGCCGTCGAAGCGCATCAGCGGGTTCAGGTTCACGGCCAGCGTCAGCAGCCAGGTGGTGGTGGCCAGCGTGAAGGCCGCGCTGCGCAGCATGCCGTCGGGCAGGAAGCTCCAGGCCAGCGTGGCCCAGGCGGCCAGAGCGGTCTCGGCCAGCATGCCGGCCGCGCCGATGGACATGCGCCGCCTGCGGCTGGCCAGCCGCCAGGCGCCCGAGGTGTCGGTATAGAGCACCGGCCACATCACCATGAAGGCCACGCCCATGGTGGCCACGCGGCAGCCGTGGTACTTGGCGGTGTAGGCATGGCCCAGTTCGTGCAGCACCTTGGTGGCGGCCAGCGCCAGGCCGGCCGTCAGCGCGCCTTCCAGCGTGAAGAAGTGCAGGAAGGTGTGCAGGAACTCGTCCCATTGGCGGGCGGCCAGGAACAGGCCCAGCAGGCCGGCCGCGGCCGTCAGCAGCATGAAGCCGCGCGTATAGAACGTGCGCCGCACCCACGGCAGCGTGCGCGACAGGAAGGCGTCGGGCCGCACCAGCGGAATGCGGAAGAACAGATAGTGGTGGATCAGGCCTTTCAGCCAATGGCCGCGCCGCCGTGCCTCGGCCTCGCGGCGATAGCGCGCGATGGCCTGCGGGCCGCGTGCCTGCACCAGGCTGTTGGCCTGCAGGAACTGGGCGAAGTCGTTGACGTCGTCCACCTGAAGGGGCAGCGCGGTGTCCGCGTCGACGGCATTGGCGATGGCCTGGGCATCGCCCAGGTGCCAGCGCGCCAGCATCTCGGCCTCGGCCCAGCCGATCTGGAAGAACTGGGCGCGGCCGGGGTCTTCCAGTGTCCAGGCAGGCGAGCCGTCGTGGTTGCGGGGGGCTTCGTGCAGCAGCAGTTCCTCGCGCAGGGGAGGCAGCGGAGCGGATTTCCGCTGTGCCGCGCCGGGAGCGGTCATCCCGGCCGTTCCTTCCGAGGCCGGCATCGCCGGGAAGGACGCCGTCATACGCCCAGCCACACACGCAGGCTGGCCAGCGGACGGCGCAGCAGATAGGCGAACAGAGGCGTGCGCTGGCCGTACAGCTTGGCCGTGCCCTTCAGTCCGATGCGCGGCGCCGGGTCCTGTTCCTGCGCGCCGTCCAGCCGGGCGCGCACGCGATAGGCCAGCGTGCCGTCTGAAGCAGGGCTGGCGCGGTAGCCCACGCGCAGCAGCGTCGCCGCCAGCGGCGAGGCCGGCGCGGCGTTCAGGAACAGGCGCACGTCGGCCTGGTCAGGCAGATCGATGGCATCGGCCACGGGCAACTGGATTTCCAGCTCCGCGTCCTTGGGATCGGCCACCAGCATGATGCGTTCGCCCAACGCCACGGGCTTGCCGACCCAATCGGCGGGGTCGTCGAACAGCGCGATGCCGTCGCGTTCGGCGCGCAGCTGCGTGCGGGCCAGGGCCTGCTCGAAGTAGTCGACGTCGCTGGCGGCCTGGCCGCGCTTGCCCAGGGCCAAGGCCAGCGCCGCCTTGCTGCGTTCGTCGTACAGCGCCTGCTGCTGGGTCTGGCGCAGTTCGGCGTCGGCCACGGCCAGCGACTGGCGTGCGGTTTCCAGCTTGCCCGTCAGTTCGCGGGCGTCCAGCGCGGCCAGCAACTGGCCCTTCCGCACGATCTGGTTGGGCGCGACGGCGATCTGGTCCACCACGCCTTGCAGCGGGGCTCGTACCGCCATGGGCGCGCGCGCCACGATCTCGGCGGGCGCCAGCACCGACTGGCGTACCGGGACCAGCAGCAGCAACACCGCCGCCACACCCAGCCCCAGCCACCAGCGCGCGCGGCGCTTGCCGTGGCGAAGTTGCGCCCACCAACTGCCGGGGCCGTGCGGACGCGCCGCGGCGGGCCGCAAAGCCCGCCAGGCATGCGCGTAGGCATCGGCCAGCACCGACAGCACGGTCGTTTCGCGGGGGTGCCAGGGCGCATCGCGCACCAGCAGCAGGGCGGCGGAAGGCTTGGCCGTTTCGTCCAGCGCCAGGGGCAGCAGCCAGGCGTGCGTCGGCAGGTGTTCCGACCACATGGCGTGCTCGTCCGCGGCGGGCTGCAGCGGGCCGGCCTGAACGTCCCCGGCCGTGGCCATGCGGCGCGCCAGCAGTGCGGCCAGCCAGACATTGAACGGCGCGTTGCGCTCGGGTACGGCCAGGCCGGACAGGGCTTCGATCACGCCATTCCCGCCATCGCCCGCCCGCCACAGCGCCGCCTGGCGATAGGGCGCCAGGGCGTGCGTGTCATTGACCATCAGAAACGCCAGGTCCTGCGTGGTGGCGCAGGCGCGTGCGCGCTGTTCCAGCTGCAACAGCGTGGCCAGCAGGGTTTCGCGCGGGGTATTGCTCATGCTTGCCTATCGGGCCGGGGACCGGCGCCGGGATTCGAAGGGTGATTCAAGGCTTCGGCGGATCGATGCGCACGTTGCCGCTCATGCCGGGCAGCAGGTCGCTGGCGGTCTTGCCGTCCAGGCGGCCAACCACTTTCACCGACTGGCTGACCGGATCGACCGTGCCGGCGATGCGCGCCACCACGGCCTGGTAGGTGCGGCCCGTTTCGTCCACCGTGATGTGCATCGGATAGCCGGTCTTGAGCCAGGCCAGCCAGCGCGAGGGCACGATGGTCTCCAGCTCGAAGGCGCTGTCGTCGTAGATGCTCAGCAGCTCCTTGCCCTCGGCCACGCTTTCCAGCGGGCGGACGAAGGCCTCGCCGACGCGGCCCGCATAGGGTGCGGTGACGGTGCAGCGGTTGACCATGACGCGTTCCACGCCGGTCTCGGCGCGCGAGACGGCGACGCCTGCGCGGGCCTGGTCGACGTCGGCGCGGCTGATGGACGACAGCTTGTCCAGCTGTTCGGCCACCGCCAGTTTCTTGTGCGCCGCGCCTTCGGCCTGCACGGCGCGCTCCAGCCGCGCGCGGTTCAGCGCGCAGTCGTAGGCGATCAGCACGTCGCCCTTCTTGAAGGACTGGCCATCGCGGAACGGCACGCTGGCGATCTTGCCAGCCAGTTCGCTCGACAACAGGGCGCGTTGGCTGGCGACCAACTGGGCGCGGGCGCCGCCGCTGTCCGACATGGCAGATAGCGGCGCCAGGGCGGTGGATTCGTACGCCGGGGGCGTGCCCGCCGCGGTGGGCGGGACGCCGGCCGTCTGGGCCTGGACCGGCGCGTTCGACACCATGCAGGCCAGCGCCGCCCATGCCAGGCTGGCGCGCGGCGTGCCGGGCCGCGTCCGGCGGGTAGTGCGTAAAGGCATCGTCCGGGCCTCAACGTACATCGACGGGTTGCGTCTGCACCGCGCCAGCCGGCACGGCGTTGGCGCTGACGGCTGCCGGGATGACAGGCTGTCCGGCGCCCGACAGCGAGCCCAGGCTGCTCCACGGCGAGCCCGTCACCGTGCGCAACGCAGCGGCACGGGGCTTGGGCGCGGGCTCGGCCACGGCGACGGTCACCGGCTCTGTGGCGGCCGAGGCGGCCTTCAGGGTGGCGGCGTTCGCGTCGGCCTGCAGGCGCGGCACGTCGATGTGGCCGCGTTCGATCCTGCGGTTGGTCTCGGCGATGTCGCGCGCCAGGCTGGCCAGCGTGTCGCCGGTGATGCGCTCGGGCAGGGGATCGATGCCGGCGGCCTGGTAGACGGTGTTCTGCGCATTGACCAGTTCTGCGTAGCTCAGGTCACGCGCACGCGTGGCCAGCAGGGTCTCGACCTTGGCGCGCACCAGTTCCAGGTGCGTCTCGGCGTTGCTGCGCGCCGCGTTCTCGGTCTGCACCTGGATGGCGTCCTGCAGGCGCGACAGCTCGTTGGCGCGCTGGAAGGCAGCCTCGGCGCGCTGGCGCTCCAGCCAGGCGATGTGCACCTGGCTCAGCACGCTCATGCGCAGGGCCTGGCGGCGCAACTGGGCGACATCCTCGCGCGCTTCGCCGGCCCGGTTGATGGATGGCAGCGACAGCAGGCCCAGCAGATTCCAGCTGACCTGCACGCCGGCATCGGCCCAGTTGTTGTTCACCAGATACTTGTTGCTGTCGTAGTTCAGGCCGCCGAACAGCGAGGCGTTCGGGAACAGGCGCAGCAGCGACATGCGGGTTTCCAGCACGGCGTTGCGGGCCAGGTAGCTTTCCTCGCGCAGCTCGGGGCGGTGCACCATGGCCAGCGCCTCCAGGTCGTTCAGTTCGTAGGCCAGGCGCGGCGCGTCCTGCTGTGCGGCCTCCGGCGCGGCCAGCGTGAACTCGGTGGCGGGCGGCAGGTTCATCAGGGCGGCCAGCTTCGCGCGGGCCTGGGCCAGATCGTTGTCCAGCGCTTCGGTCTGGCGCACCATGTTCAGCAGGTCGCGCTGATAGCGCAGCGCCACGATGGGAGCCACCAGGCGCTTCTGCTCGGTCTGGCGGGCGTAGTCCAGCGTCTGTCGCGCCTCGGCCAGCGTCGAACTCACCTGGCCCTTCAGGCGCTCGGCCGTCACGGCGTTCCAGTAGGCGGTGCGGGTCTGGCGGATGATGTCGGCGACCACGCGGCGGCGGCGCTCCTCGGCGGCCAGCGCCTTGTTGCCCTGCGCCTTGGCGCCGAAATAGCTCAGGCCGAAGTCCAGCACGTTCCAGCTCAGTTGCAGGTCGGCGCTTTCGCCGTGGCGCTCCTGGCTGGTCGAGGGCACCAGCGACTGCGTGCCGGTGCTCAGCGATTCGCTGGACGAGCCGTAGTCGTTGCTACGGGTGCGCAGGCCGGCGCGGGCAGTCAGCTTGGGCAGCATGCCTTGCTTCTGCACGTCGACCAGGTTGTCTTCCAGCGCGCGCTCCATCAGCGCCAGGCGCTGCTGCAGGTTGTACTTGACGGCGCGGGCGATGGCCTCGTCCAGCGTGATCGGCGCGGTCACGGGTTCCTGCGCGGCGAACATGGCGCCGCGGTCGCTGCGGTCCAGCTGCAGCAGGTCCTGCGTGCTGAGCGTCTCGGGCGGGGCGACGCTGCAACCGGCCAGGACGGCGGCGGCCAGCACGGTCAGGGCGAAGCGCGCGCTGCGGCGCTTGGAGGGCATCTCGGAATGATCGAGTGAGGTCATGTCGATGATCAGCTTTCTACGGTGATAGAGGGGGCCTGGCGGACGCCGGCGGACAATTCGGATACGGGTGCGGCGATGGCCGGCGCGGGGTCGTCGCCCAGGGCGGCCAACAACTGGCGGGCTTGGGAAAGGATGTCCTGGGCGGCGCTCTGGCGCAGTTGCAGACTCAGGGCGGGCTTGTGGTCGGCGATCAGGTCATCGCCATCCGCCTGGATGGCGTGCGCAGCCAGCGGGGCGATCGGCGCCGCCAGGCCGTGGCGCTCGGCCGAGATGACGATGGGCACGGAGATCTGCTTGCCGTCCACGGTGCGCACCACCAGTTGCAGCGACAAGTCGCCAGCGCCGGTGATGCCCGGCGCGACGATCACGCCACGGGTGGTATCCAGGCGCACGCCGGCGGGCAATGCGCTGCCGTCGGCCATGCGCAGGGCAATCGATGCGATCGGGCTGTTGCTGCGCACCAGGCCGGCGGGCAGCGTGAACACCTGACGGTTGCCGTCCCGGTCGTAATGCCACGCGCCTGCCACG
This sequence comes from Bordetella ansorpii, assembly GCF_900078315.1. Lineage (GTDB taxonomy): Bacteria > Pseudomonadota > Gammaproteobacteria > Burkholderiales > Burkholderiaceae_B > Bordetella > Bordetella ansorpii. The sequence goes on along the minus strand of NZ_FKBS01000029.1, from coordinate 97,700 downwards.
GGGCGGTCGGGGCCTGCCAGCGGCGCGGCGCCGGGACCGGCCAACGCGATCAGGGTCGTGGTCTTGCCGTCGACGGTGCGCATGGCGTCCAGGCCGCGGGTCCAGCGGTCGTCGCGTTGCAGCGAATCGGCCAGCAGGTCGTCCAGGATGGCCGACGAGCCGGCAGCGGCAGGTTCCGCCGCGTCGCCGCCTGCGCCCAGCGGGGTGAAGCCGACGGCGGGCGTCGGCACGGCGCCCGCTGGGCGGGCGACGCTGTCACGCCATCCGCGTTCCTGTTCGGCATCGCGGCGGGTCGTGTCGTGCGGGTAGGCCGGAGGCTGCATCAACGGCTGCGGCGCAGGTGCGTCGGAGGGCTGCGGTTCGGGATCCACGGGCTGCGGATCGGTTCCCGGGTTCGTGCCAGGATCCGTGCCAGGATCGGTGCCGGGATCCGGATTGGGCTCCACGCTTTGCGCCACGACTTCCAGCACCAGCGTACGCGAGACGGCGGCGCCAGAAGGATCGGTCGCCCGGATCGTCAGGGTGTACGTGCCGGCCGAAGCGGCCACGCCCTGGATGGTGCGCGTGTCCGCGTCGAAGCCCAGCCCTTGCGGCAGGCCGTCCACGGTCCAAGCCAGGGCATCGCCGTCGGCGTCGGTGAACAGGCCTTCCGGCAGGACGTAGCGGTAATCGCTGCCGGCCTGGGCCTGGCCAGGCGTCAGGTCGATGCCGCTGTCGACGGGTTCGGTGTTCGGCGGTTCGGCCACGACCAGCGTCAGCGTGCGCGACGCCGTGGCGCCGCTGGGGTCCGTCACGGTCACGGTCAGCGTGTAGCTGCCGGCCGCCAGGGCGCTGCCCGTGAGGGTGCGCGTGTCGGCATCGAACGACAGGCCGCCCGGCAGGCCGTCCACGGTCCACGCCAGCGTATCCCCGTCTTCGTCGCTGAACAGCGATTCGGGCAGCGTCAGTGTGTAGTCGCGGCCCTGGAGTGCTTCGTCGGGGGTATAGGGGGTGTCGCCAGGTTGCGGGGCATGGTTGGGCGCGACGGCGTCGATCTGCACCGCATAGGCGGCGCTGTCGGCCTCGCCGTCGTTCAGGCGCAACGTGACGGTGCGGGTGCCACCCGAGTCGCCGCCCGCGGCGTAGCCGATGCGGTGCAACAGCGCATTGGCCTGCGCGCTGGTCGCGGCGGCCGTGAAGCGCAAGGTAGCCTGCGTGCCGTTCTGTTGCAGCGTGGCGATGGCATTGCCGTCCAGCAGCACGGTGGTGCCGTCCGACGACAGGGTATAGCCGTCACCCGCCAGCAGGCTGAAGCGGTCGCCCGCCTGGCCTTCGAACACGATGCTGGCGCCCTGGTAGTTGCCCGCGCCGTCGGCGGCGGCATCCCGTTCGGCATCGCTGATCTTCAGCGTGGGCGCCAGCACGACGGGATCGCCGCCCAGTTCGCTGACCGGCCTGCCTGCCGGCGCAGCATCCAGCACCTCGATGGCCTCGCCCAGCACGATCACGCCGCCATCGGGCAGCAGCACGATGTGGCCCGCGCCGGCCATGCCGTCCTGCGATGCCACCAGCGCGCCGTTGGTCGTGGCGTAGTAGTTCATCTTGCCGTCGGCCAGCGTGGCGAACAACGCGCGGCCGTCTGCGGTCAGGGCGATGTCCTGGATGTCCAGGCCGCTGGCGAACACGCCCGCGTGCGTCAGGGCGCCCGTGGCGGTATCCAGGCGGAAGGCGTCGATCTGCGAGCCGCTGGCCACGAAGACCGTGCGGCCATCCTCGCTGACGACGATGTGCTGCAGGTCGCTCAGCGACACCGTTTCGCCCGCAGCGTCGGGCTGGTTGTTGGCCGCCCAGCCCAGCAGCGTCAGCGTGCCGCTGTCGTCGCGCTGGTAGACGATCAGCGCGGCGTTGGACGACGCGGTTGCCACGAAGACCAGATTGCCCTGCTCGGTGATGGCGGTGGGCGACCACAGGTATGGCGGGCTCCACAGGCCGCTGTCCATCGCGCCGGCGTAGCTCAGCGCGCCGGTGTTGGTGTCACGGGCCAAGGTCAGCACCGTGTAGGCGTTGAGCACATACAGGTTCTTGCCGTCCGCCGACACGGTGAGGTCGCGCAGATCGAACATCGCGCTGCCGTCCACTTCGTACACGCTGCTGATGGCGCCGCCGTAGGTCAGCGCGCCGTCCGCGGCCACGCCGAACCAGGCGATCTGGTTGCCGTCCTTGCGCAGCGCATACAGGCTCTGGCCGTCGGCCGACAGGCTCAGTTCCTTCACGCCGTCCAGGCCGTTGCCCGCGGCGAAGACCCGCACCAGGGTCAGTTGACCAGTGTTGGCATCATGGCTGAACAGCGCGATGGCGCCGCTGTCGTCGGCCACGTACACATGCCCGCCATCGGCGGAAGCAATGCTGGACGTCAGTGTTCCCAGCCCCGCGACGCCGGCCAGCTGTTGCAGGTGGGACAGTTCGCCCAGCGACAGCACCGGGTCCGCCACGATCACGGGCAGGTCGTTGACGGCGGTGATGCCGATGTCGAAGGTCATCGCAGCCGACACCAGGCCGCGCTGGTCGGCCAGCGTCACGCTGACGGCCACGCTGGCCACCGGGGCGTCGCTGCCGTTGGCATACGTGATCTGCCGCAGCGCGTTCTGGACGTCAGCCTTGGTGGGGATGGCGCCGTTGGCGTCGGTGAAGGTCAGCGTCAAGGTGCCGTTGGCGATGGCGAAGGCGCCGATCACCTTGCCGTCCTTCACCAGGTCGTTGCCGCTGCGCGTCAGGCCATTGCCGTCAAGGAAGCCCAGGCTGTCCGCCGAGCTGGCGCCGGCGCCCAGCGCCACCGTCAGAACGCTGCCGTGATAGTTGCCCAGGCCGCCGTTGAAGGCGTCCATCTGGGCATCGGACACCGATGCGCCCGGGGCGATGAGGATCGCGTCGGCCTGCTCGGCGTAGCCGACGTCCGTGCCGCCGCCCAGGTGGGGGGCGGTGTTGGCCTCGGCGGCCGGCGCCAGGTGGACGATGGCCGTGCCCGTGTAGGTGGACAGATCGTCGCCGCCGTCATTCTCGCGCACGTTCACGCCGATGGTCACGTCGCCGGTCGTGGCCGTGCCGTTGTGCGAGTAGGTCAGGCTGTCGATCACCTGCGCGGCCCGTTCGGGCGTGTTGCTCAGGTACAGCGTCACGGTGACCGTATCGCCGTCGATCCGCACCATGTATTGCAGGCCCGTGCCGGTGGACTGCACGCCGCTGGTGGCCGTGCTCAGCGAAATGCGCCCGCCGTCCGCGCCCAGCACGTCCTGCCCGCTGGCCGGGCTGACCGTCACGATCACCTGCCAGATGGCCTGGTCGGCCTCCACCGTGTCGATGGTGGTGCCGTCGAACAGCTTCACCGGCTCGCCTTCGGCGGGGTAGGTGGGCGACAGCGGCGTGGTGTCGATGACGGGCGGGTCGTTCACGCCGATCAGCGTCACGTCCGCGGTCATGCTGTCGCTGTTGCCGTCGCCATCGTTCAGCGTCATCACGAAACGCGCCTGGTCGCCGTCGAGGGTGGGATCGGCGCTGGTGTTCAGGTAGGCGATGCGGCGCAATACCTGTTGCGCTTCGGCCTTGCTGACGCTGGCGGTGAAGGTTACGGTCAGCTTGCCATCGGTCTGCGAGAAGCTGGCGATGGCCGTGCCGTCGCGCAGGATCAGGCCGTTCTCGGCGTCCAGCGTGAAGTCGTCGCCTGCCAGGAAGCCGAACTGGTCCATCGCCTGGGCGCCGCCGTCGCGCTCCACGACGATGCTTGCGCCCTGGTAATCGCCTGCGCCGCCGTTGCTGGCGTCCAGTTGCGGGTCGGCCAGCGTGCCACCGGGCAGCAGCACTACGGCGTCGCCGCCTTCGGTATAGGTGGACGATGCCGGCGCCAGGTCCACGACCATCAGGCCTTCGGTCCAGCTGAATCTTCCGGCTAGATACAGCTGCCTGCCGTCCGCGCCGAGGCTGGCGCCGCGCAGTTCCTGGATGGTGTTGCCGCCCAGGCTGGACAGCGTGCCGGCCAGCGTCGGCTGACCATCCGCGCCCAGCGCGTACAACGCGATCCCGTCCGCACCCATCACGAACAGCAGCTTGCCGTCCGGCGACACGAGCAGGTTGTCGGCGGTTCCGCTGAGCGCGGTGCCCGCCACGGCAGCCAACGCGCCGTCCGCGCCCACCGACAGCGTGTGCAGCACGCGGTCCGTGCCGTCGAAGTCGATGGCATACAGCGTCTTGCCGTCCGGCGACAGGGTCAGTGAAGACGTGTAGTACAGCTGATCTTCGACCGGCGCCTGGCCTTGCGCGGCCATCACGAAGCTCAGCGTGCCGTCTTCAGCCACGCGGAAGACGCTGGCCAGCGTGCTGGTGCCCGTGGTCGCCACGAACAGGTAGTGGCCGTCGGCTGACAGCGTCATCGCGCCGGCATTGTCCAGCGGCAGGCTGGCGTCTTCCGTGTCGGCCAGCGTCTGGGCCAGGGCCCAGGCGCCGTCCTGGCCGCGGGTGTACATCAGCAGGCTGTTGCCCGCGGTGACGTAGACATGGCCGTCGGCGCCTGCCACAACGTCGCGGATCAGGCCTTGGGATTCGATCAGTTCGCCGCCGATGCTGCCGGACGCGCTCAGTTCGCCGCTGGAGGCGTCGCGGATGAACAGGGCAACGCCCTGGTTGCTCAGCACGTAAACGGTGGCGCCGTCGGCCGACAGGCGCACTTCCGTGGCGCCGCCCAACGCGGCCAGCGTCTTGCTGTCCAGGGTCTGCACAATGCCCAGCGTGCCGTCCTCGGCGCGCTGCAACACATGCAGGCTGCTGATTTCGATCTCGCTGAACGTCTCGCTGTCCCACTGTGTCGTGGTCCGCACGACGTAGACGAGATCGCCCGAGGCGACGGTGCTCTGGATGCCATCGAACAGGCCGTTGTAGTTCTCGTCCTGGGGTGAGAGCAGGTCGTCGTAGACGATGGAGCCCGTGTCGGCGCCCAGGCTGGGCGCCTGGGCTTGCACATGTATGGTGGCCGTGATGGCCGGCGACGCGGTATCGGCGCCGCCGTTGGCCGTGCCGCCACTGTCGCGCACGGCGCTCAAGGTCACGGTGCGCTCGCCCGCCGTGCCGTTCTGGGAGGCGTTGGCGTAGGCCAGTCCTTGGACCAATGCCGCGGCGGCGTCGGGGCTCATCCCGTCCGCGCGGGTCACGGTCACCGTGGCCGTGCCGTCAGCCAAGGTGATGGTGTAGCTGTAGCCGTTGGCCGTGGTGACGCCGTTGCCGGCCACCAGGGCGATGGCCTCGCCATCGATGCGCAGCGTCTCCGCCGCGCCATCGCGCAGGCCGCCCACCGTCAGCGTCAGCGACGTGATGGCCTGGTCCGGCTCGACGGTGGAGATCGCGACATCGGCGAATAGCTCCACCGCCGTGCCGCCCAGCCCCTGGGTGGGCTCGGCGGGCGTGGCGGAGGCCACGGGGGCGTCGTTGACGGCCGTCACGGCCAGCGTCACCGTGAAGTCGGTGGTGATGTAGGTGTCCGTGACGCCGATGCACAGCGCGATGCTGGCGGGTGGGACGTTGCTGGTGTTCGTGTAGGTGATCTGTTGCAGCACGTGATTGGCCGTGGCCGTGCTGGTCTGCGCCGTGAAGGCAATGGTCAGCAGGCCGCCTTCGCTGGTCAGCGTGGCGATGGCACGGCCATCGAGGGAGATCACGCCGTCCTGCAGCGTCAGGCCGTTGCCTTCGGCCAGGCCGAACGTGTCCTCGGCATCGGCGCCCGTGGGCCGGGACACCGTGATGACTGCACCGTTGTAGTCGCCCGCGCCGCCGTTCAGGGCGTCGTACTCGGCATCGGCCAGGTGCAGGCCGGAGGCCGGCTTCAGCGTGCCGTTCTCGGTATAGGCCAGCGTCACGTCTGGCGTGACGCGGACCACGCCCAGGCCGCCGGCGGTGAAATAGCCGCCGCCATAGATTGACGTGCCGTCCGCGGATATCACGATGCGGTAGGCTCGGCCGCCGATGCCGGTCAGGGTCTTCACCAGCACCGGTTTGCCGTCGTCGCCGATGTCGTAGATCTGCAGATTGCCGGTGTTGTTGCCCGCGTACAGGGTGCCGCCGTCCGCGGACAGGGCCAGGCCCCAGGTCTGGCTGGCCGACAGCGAGGCGATCTGGGTCAGCGTCTTGGCGTCGTGGTCGTACTGCAGGGTGAGGATGCTGCCCGGAGAACCGGTGGACACATAGAGGTAGCCCGCATCCGAGATGGCGATGCTGCGCGAGAAGTTCGACAGGCCCAGGCCGCTCCAGGTGTTGACGAGGGTCAGGCTGCCGTTGTCGCCAGCGGTATAGATCGTCATGCGCGAATCGCCCACCACGTACACGGTGCCGTGGCTGTCCACGGCCAGTGCCGTGGCGCCGTTGGTGGTGCCGAAGCCATCCGCGTGCGTACTGGCCAGCACGGGCACGCCGTCGGCGCCCAGAGTGAAGGCGTACAGGTTGTTCCTGGAGATTGCGTACAGGGTCTTGCCGTCGTCCGACAGCACGATCTGCTTGGGCTGTTCGGTGCCGACCACGGTGCTGTCCTGCGTGGCGGCCAGGGTGCCGTCGGCATTCACGTCGAACACGGTGAGGACATAGCTGCCCGCCGTGTTCTGTCCGACCAGGTACATGTGCGCGCCGTCGGCGGAGTAGGTCGCGTAGGTTCCGCCGATCAGGCCGTTCACCTCGATGCCGTTGGCCGCATTGCCGTCGTCCGCGGCGCCTTGGACGAACTGCTGCAGCAGGGTCAGCTTGCCCGTGGCGGTGTCGCGCTGGTAGATGCTCAGGACGCTGTTTCCGCCTGGCGTGATGGCGTGCCCCAGGTTGGGATTGCTCACCACGGTCAGGATGGTGTCGCCCTGCGAGAGCGTCAGGCTGTAGACGGCGTTGCTGAAGCCGCTCAGGCCACCCTCGGCGGTATAGGTCAGCAGGCTGCCGTCGGCGCTCAGCGCGGGCGGCGCGTTATCGGCCTCGGCCGGTGTCACCACGCGCAGGTCCACCGTGTGCTGCGCCGTCAGGCCATGCTCGTCGGTGACCGTGATGGTGATGCTGTAGTCGCCCATCGTGGTCGGCGTGCCGCTCAGGGTGTGCGTCGCGGCGTCGAAGGCCAGGCCCGCCGGCAGCGTAGATGTGCTCCAGGTCAGGGTGCTGCCGCTGTAGAGGCTGTCGGGATCGCGGAACATGTCCGCGTCCAGCGTCACGCTGTAGCCGGCCGTATTCACGCCTGCCAGCGGCAGCGACGTGGGCGCGCTGTCGCTGACCTGCGGCGCGCGGTTGGCGATCTGCGCCACGTCCAGGTCCAGGGTCACGGAGGTGGTGGCGCCATAGATGTCCGTGGCGGTGATCGTCACGGCGTATGTGCCAGGCACGGTGACGGTGCCCGAAATGGTGCGGGTGGCGGGGTCGAAGGTCAATCCGTCCGGCAGGCCCGACACGGCCCAGCTCATCGCATCGCCATCGGCGTCGGTATACAGGCTGGCGGGCAGGGTGACGCTGTAGGCGGTCTCGGTGGTGGCCTCGTCCAGCGTGTATCCGGTATCGGCCTGCGGCGCGGCGTTCAGCAACAGGGCCACGGCCATGGCGTTGCTGTCCAGCGCGCCGTCGCCGCTGCGCACGGTCAGCATGATCAGGCCGCTGCGCGTGGCCGCGGCATGGCTGTAGGTGACCTGGTGCAGCACCTGGTTGGCTACCGCCTTGGTGGTGGCCGAGGTGAAGGTGATGGTCAGCGTATCGCCGTTGCGGGCGTAGGTGGCGATGGCCGAACCGGCCAGCATGATGTTGTTGCCCGACAGGCTCAGGCCGTTGCCCTCGGCGAACCCGAAGCTGCCGCTGTCCACGCTGGCGGTGATGGTGATACTGGCGCCGTTGTAGTCGCCCGCGCCGCCGTTCAGCACGTCGTAGTTGCTGTCCGACAGCGTCAGGCCGTCGGCGAAGGGCAGTTCGGCGCCGGCCTGCAGGCCTTGTACGCTGCTGTAGCGCGCGACGCCGCCGCCCGCCACCAGCAGCGACAGGCCATCATGCGAGACCGCGATGCCGTTGCCACTACCGCTGCCGGCCAGCGTCGTCAGCAGGTTCAGCGCGCCGTTGGCGCCGATGGCGTACACATTGACCGAGCCGTTGGCGGTGCTGGCGTACAGCAGGGTGCTGTCCGGGCTCAGCGCCACGTTGCGCAGGCTGCCAGGCGTCTGCGAGCCGATCAGGTTGAGCGAACCGTCCTGGATCTGGAAGGCATGGATCGCGCCGGTCGACGGGTTGCCGATGTACAGGTACTTGCCGTCGGCGCTGACGGCCATCGAGTAATCGGTGGCCGTGTAGCCCGTGCCCACATTGGCCACGGCCAGGTTCTCGCGCACCGTCAGGAGGCCATCCTCGCCGCGCTGGTAGATGGTCAGCGCGTGCGGGCTGCCCAGGTACATGATGTACACGTAGTCACCCGATGTGGCGATCACCCCGCTGCGGCCATTGCCGTTGCCGACGGCGCGGCCGATGACGGTCAGGTCGCCAGTGGAGGCGTCGCGGCGGTAGATGACGACATCGTTCCACTGCGTGCCCACGTACAGATAGGCGCCATCGTCCGACTGGGTCATGCCGCCGTTGATGACGCCGTTCTGCGAGGCGATCGAGGCGGCATAGCTCAGCGTGCCGTCCTCGGCCACGCGCAGGTGCACCACGTAGCTGTCGTCGTTGCTGGACGTCGTGTAGAGGGACTTGCCGTCCTCGCTGACCACCATGTGGTTCACGGTGTTCAGGTCGTCGTGCTTGAACGTCTGCAAGGCATGCAGCGCGCCTTCGGCATCCACGGTGTAGACCTGGATGCCGTCCGTGCCGGCCACGTAGGCGAATTTGCCATCGTTCGAATAGGCCACCTCGGTGGCATTGCCCAGGTCGCCCAGGGACAGCGAGTCACGTGCATCCAGATGGCCGTCGCCCGTCAGCACGGGCGCCACGTTGATGGTGCTGGTGATGTGCACCGTGGCGCCGATGTCCAGGTCGGCCACGTCGTTGCCATCGTCGCTCAGGCTCCTGAGCAGCACATTGACCGTACCGCCTTCCACCGTGCTGTCCAGCGCGCGGTAGGCCATGCTGTCGATCAGGTCGGCAGCGCCCTGGGGCGTGTTGCCGGTCTCCGACGAGGCGATGGTGAAGGTGATCGTGGTGCTGCCGTCTCCACCCACCTGCACGGTGTAGACATAATTGTTGTTGGCCGTCGTACCGCCGCCGGCCGTCAGCGTGATCTCGCTGCCATCGGCCACCAGCGCCTGGTTGGCGCCGCTGCGGTCCAGGGTCACGACCAATTGATTCAAGCCGTCCTGGTTACCCGTGTCGGTATGCACGGCCACGCCGCTGAACAGGTCGACCGTCTGCGCGGCGCTGTGCTCGTCGACGGTGACGTTGGCGGTGTTGCCGTCGGCGGATACGCCAGGCTTGGTGTCGGTGGCGTCCACCACCTGGGCAACGGTGGCGGTGACGGCCGCGTCCAGCAGGAAGCGGGGTTCCAGGACCAGGGCCTGGCGGCGTAGCGAGGAGGGGCGGCGTGCGGTCATGGCAGGCGTATGGGAATGAGGCAAGGTGGGCTTATTCGATCAGCGTGGTCAGGGAGGCCAACTGGCGCAGTTCTTCGGCGATCTCGTCCAGGCGGTCCTGGATGCGGCCTTCCGAGACCACGAAATCGCGGCCGGTCAGATACGTGATGTCCGATCCCTTCTCGGCGCACAGCGTCAGGCCGGGGCCGGCGATGCGGCGGAAGTCCGAGGCGCTGCGGATCTGGCCATCTTCGTCCTGGGCTTCATCGCTGCCGGTCACGATCAGGAAGAAGCGCAGCCGGTGTGCCCGGAAGCTGCTGCACAGGTTGGCGAAGCGTTCGGTGATCAGGGCATCCCCGTTGCCGCAGGCGCCGCCGCTGGTGCCGGTGTTGGCGCTGCAGCCGTCGGTGGGCTTGCCGACCTCGGCGTTGTAGGAATCCGAGTCGAACCAGCGCTGGCCGGTGGAATTGATCAGCATCACGATGGCCTTCACACGATCGCCCTGGCCCTCGTCGAAGTCCTTGGGCAAGTCGTCAGGCAAGGCCCAACCGGAGGCGCCTCGGAATGAGGGAGCCAGCGACATCGCGCTCCAGCCCATGGCGATCGCGTAGTTCACGTTGAAGCGGGTGGACATCTGATCCAGCCGCTGGTCGATCTTGCCCTGGTCGTTGGTCAGTGGCAGCAGGGCGGCGCTGGGGCAGCCACGATCGGCGACCATCCAGCGGGTATCGTTCACGCCGGTCGCCTGGCCGAAATTGGGATTGGGGCCGACCCAGCTGATCGGCGTCGCGCCAGGACTGCCGTTCTCGGGCAGGTCGTGGCGGTAGTACACCTTGAACGCGCTGGAGGGCGCCTGGTCCCAGAAGTAGTTCTGGCCGCGATTCACGCCACGGTACATGCACAGCAGGTTGGCGCGCCGGTCGGGAATCCGGGGGTCCGCCAGACTGCCGTAGCCGGAGCGGAACAAGGAGGTCAACTCCACCGGGTTCAATGCTCCCGCCGTGGCCCAGTTACGCAACCGGCCGCTTTGCTGAGCGTCGTACACATTCACGGCCTGGCTGTACGGCACTACCGACAGCCAGGTGGTGTCGGTGTTGTTCAGCATGTTGGCCGAGAACGACTTGCCCAGCCGGCGCAGCGCGGCCAGGTTGGCGGAGTCTTCCGCCAGCGTGTTCGGCAGCGTCAGCGCGATCTCCAGGCTGACGTCGCGCGAGATGGCCGCCGAATGCACCGACACCGTCTGCTCCGTGAAGCTGGCCAGCATGGGCGAGGCCTTGAATGCGGCCGTCACGCGCGCGCCCGCCGTGCCGTTGACCGTGATGGCTTCCGCCTGCACGCTCAGCTCGCTGCCGACCTGTTCGTCGTCCAGGCCCAGGTTGCTGGCCACGTAGCGCTCGGCGATCCCCTGGATGTCGGCCTGCCGGTCCTTGGCGCGCGCCATCGAGGCGGCCAGCGCCGCGGCGTCCGTGGCGCGCTTCAGTTGCGAAGCGTCGGCGGTCATGCGCACGCCGTCCGAGGCGAAGGCGGCCAGTGCCACCGCGCCGCCGATCAGCAGCAGCAACAGGATGGCGGCGGCACCGTCCTGGCGGCGAGGCAGGGTTTCAGGGCGTCGGATCTTCATGACTGTGAGTCGGTTTGGGCCAGGCCGCTGCCGTCGCTCTCGGCCTGCAGCGGTTCATCCAGCGTGATGGCCGCGTTCGAGGCCGGGAACAGGGTGTCGGTCTGCAGCATGTCGGGCAGGACCAGGCCGGAGAACAGCGAAACATTGCCGGTGCCGCGGCACGCGCGCACCACGATCATCGAGGGCGCGGCGGTGTCGTCGCCGCGCCGGCTGTCGTCGGGCAGCGTGCCCGAGTATCGGCCGCCCGTGGCGGGCGCCTCGCACAGGCCTTCGGCGCCGCCGCGCGCCAGTCCCCAGGCCACCGAGCCGTCCACACGCACACTCAGCAGATACATCAGCTGGTCGTTCTCATGGCCCTGCATGGCGACCTTGGCCAGTTCGTCCAGGCCGCCCTGCGTCAGCTCGCGCTGTGCGGCCAGGGTCGCAGCCATGACGCCCGCGGTGCTTTCCAGCCGGATACGTTCGGTATGGATGCGCTGCATGTCCGCGCCCAGCAGGCCCACGCCGATCAGGATGGGCAGCGCCAGCGCGGCCTCCACGGCGAAGGCCCCGCGCTGGCGGCGCCGCGCGGCGTTGCGCGCGCGACGGGCGCGGGTCATTGCTGCGCCTCCGTATTGGTCTGCGGCAGATACGCCAGCACCTGTTCATAGCGGTAGCGGAACGCGCCGCTGTCCACGCCCAGCAGGCGCGGCAGCGGGGTGATGAAGTTCTTGCGGATGTCCACCGAGATGCGCCAGGCGGGCAGGTTGGTGGTGCGGTTCTGGTTCTCCGCCTCGTTCGCCGAGGCCGTGCCGCCCATGGCATCCAGCGAGGTGTATCGCTCGATTTCCACCGTGGCGATGTCGTCGTCGTCCAGGTAGTTGTGCGAGGCCGCCACCATGCGGTCGCGCAGCAGCGATTCCATGCTGACGCCCTGCAGGCCGCCGCCGGTCTGGTTGTCCTGGCGGAACTGCTGGATGGCGCGGTCCAGCGCGCCCGCGCCCATGTTGATGGTCAGGCCGATGTTGGCCAGCTCCATGAACATCATCGCCGCCGCGATGATGACGGGCAGTACATAGGCGGCTTCGACCGACAGCGCGCCGCGCTGGCGGCGCCGGGAGCCCGAGCGTCGATCAGCCACGGCTGTCCTTTTCCTGGGCGCGCAGGGGCAGCCACTGGCGGCTGGCCGACAGCAGTTCTTCGGCCACCGAGGCGCCGCCGCGGATGCGCTGGCGGTGTTCGGCGAAGGCGTCCAAGGCATGTTGTGCCTGCGCCTCGCCCATGAAGCCGGCCAGCGTCTGGCGGGCGCGCTGCTCGTCGCCCTGCATGGCCTGGGCGAACGCCAGGTTCAGCTTCAGTGTGGGCATGCGCGACGCCTCGGTCTGCGAAAGCAGGCGCACCGCCTGGGCGGCGTCGCCGCTGGCCAAGTGCGACAGCGCCAGGTTGTTCAGCACGCGGTTGTCGGCGGGATCCAGTTCCAGCGCATGCGCCAGCAGCTTGCGGGCCTCGTCGTGCTGGCCGCGCGCATCCAGCAGCACGCCCTTGGCGTTCAGCGCCGCGATGTTGTCGCCGTCGGCCTTCAGCGTGCAGTCGAAGTCGGCCAGCGCGGCGTCCGTCTGGCCCAGCGCCATGCGGGCGCGTCCCAGGCCGTTGCACAGCGTGGCGGTGGCCGCGGGCGTCAGGGTGGCGCCGGTTTCGTTGAGGGCGCGCCGGGTGCGGCCGTACAGCGCCAGGCTGTCCGCCGCCGGCTGCACCTGCGCCGCCACGCTGGCGTACTCCAGCATCTGCAGGGGCTTCAGGCTGCCGCGCTGCTCCAACTGGGCGTAGATGCCCGAAGCGGCTTCGAAACGGCCCTGGTCGCGCAACAGCCGCGCCAGTTTCAGGCCCTCGGACGTCACTTCGGCAGGATCGGCAGCGGCGCGCGGTGCCGCGGGCGTCTGCCCCGTCGCTGTGGCGGGCACGTTGCGCGTGCCGGTGCCGGGGCCGGAATCCGCCTTGATGGTGATGCCGCCGCAGGCCGTCAGGGTGGCCGTCATCAGGCACGCGGCCAGGCTCTTGCCCAGGCGCGGCGTCAGGAAGGAAACGATTCGGGTGTTCATTGCATCAGGGTCCGGATGACGCGCATCAGCGCGGGCGTGGCGACGATGGCGACCACGGGGGGCAGGATCAGGGTCATCAGCGGCACGCTGAGCTGGGCGGGCAGCTTGCCGGCCTTTTCTTCCAGTTCCAGGATCAGGCGGCTGCGGCTTTCCTCGGCGATGGTGCGCAGCGCCTGCGCCAGCGGCGTGCCGTAGCGTTCGGCCTGGATCAGCGAGCCGACCATGCTTTCGATGGACGGCACGCGGGTGCGCTCGGCCAGGTGGCGCAGCGCGGCGGCGCGGTCGGGCAGCAGTTGCAGTTCGGCGCTGGTGTAGGCCAGTTCGTCGGCCATGGCCGGCGCGCTGAATGCCAGTTCGCGCGAGACGACCTTCAGGATGCGCGGGAAGGGCAGGCCGGCCTCGGCGCAGATCACCATCAGGTCCAGCGCATCGGGCATGCTGCGCGACAGCGCCTCGTGGCGGCGCGCGGCGCGGGTCTTCACCAGCAGTTCGGGCAACAGCGTGCCGGCGAACAGCGAGATCAGGCCGATGGCCAGCCCCGTCAGGCCGAAGCGGCTTTGCGGACTGGCCAGCAGCCACAGGGCCAGGCCGCAAAACAGCACGCCGCAGCCGTATTTGGCGGCCATCAACAGGCCGACGGCTTCGGCGCGGCGCCAGCCGGCCTGGGCCAGCAGGCGTTCGTTGGCGACGCGGTCCTGCGCCGTGCCGGCCAGCTTGTCGCCGAATGCGGCGGCGGCCTGCAACACGGGAGACAGCGGCGAGCGGTCATCCAGTGCAATCGATACGGTGGTCTGCGACGTGGCGCCGCCGCCATCGGCCGCGCCCAGCCGCGCATGCAGCGGGTTGCGGCGCGACTCGGCGCGGGCCAGCCAGACGACCAGCGCCAGGCCGGCCAGGAAGATCAACAGCAGCAGGGGAGCCAGGGGATCGGAGAACATGGGCGGGCTCAGCGGATGCGCTTGACCATGAGGTGGGTGATCAGCAAGCCCAGGCCCACGCTGCATGCGGCGTAGACCATGACCTGGATGCCGACCGCGTCGTTGAACATGAAGCGGAAGTCATCGGGTGAATTGAGGTACATGTAGAGCAGCACGCCGGGCACCAGCAGGGCGACGATCTTGGCCGAGGCGCGCGCCTCGGAGGTCTTGGCCTTCACCTTCATGCCCAGTTCGGCGCGGGCGCGCAGCGTGGCCGACAGGCGTTCCAGCGTGTCGCCCAGCCGGCCGCCCGATTCCTGGCTGATGATCAGGATCACGGCGAAGAAGCGGTATTCGGGCAGCGGGACGCGTTCGGCGGAGCCCTGCATGGCGGCCTTCAGCGGCACACCCAGCTTCAGCCAGTTCTCGATTTCGCGCAGTTCGGGCGCCAGCGGGCCGTGCAGGTGGTCGGCGGCGATGCCGAAGGCGCTTTGCAGCGGCACGCCCGAGCGGCAGATGCGGGTGATGGCGTCGATGGCCTCGGGCAGGCTGCGCGTCAGCGCGTCCAGGTGCCTGGCCATCGCGCGCTGGTAGGCGAGGCCGCCCAGCAGCGCCCACAGCAGCGGCGCGCTCAGCAGCACCTGGGCCATCGAGGTGCCCGTCATGCGCGCCAGCGCCAGCGCGCCGACCACGGCGACGGCCGCCGACAGCAGCAGGCGCTGGCGCAGCGTGGGCAGCCAGCCCAGCGATTGCGCGCCGTCGCGCAGCCGTGTCAGGCGGCGTCCCACGGCGGGCCAGCGGGGCAGCAGGTCGTTCTGGCCGGGCAGGGCGATGGTGTCCGCTTCTTGCAGCACGGCCAGGGCCGCGCCGCTTTCGCGCTCGATCTGGCGGCGCAGCGCGTCCAGGCGCAGTTCCATGGCGTCGGCGCGGCGTTGGCGGCGGCTGGTGGCGCGCACGGCATAGAAGCCGACGAGCACCAGCAGGAAAACGATCAGGGTGAAGAGGTCGAGCATGTCAGCTGGATTCCGCGGATCAGGCCACGTCCTGGTCGAACAGGTGGGCCTTTTCGGTGTAGAAGTTCGGCCGCAGGCCGCTGCCGCTGTGTTCGCCGATCACCTGGCTGGCGGTGCCGCCCGGACGCGAACGGAAGGCGTGCAGTTCCTGGGTCTGGATCACTTCCTCTTCCATGCCGCAGATCTCGACGATGGACACCACGCGGCGCGCGCCGTCGCGCATGCGCTCGATCTGCACGATCAGGTCGACCGCGCTGGCGATCTGGCGGCGGATGGCGGCCAGCGGCAATTGCATGTTGGCCATCATCACCATGTTTTCCAGGCGCATCAGCGCGTCGCGCGGCGTGTTGGCGTGCACCGTGCACAGCGAGCCGTCGTGGCCCGTGTTCATCGCCTGCAGCATGTCGAAGCACTCGCCGCCGCGCACCTCGCCCAGGATGATGCGGTCGGGCCGCATCCGCAGCGCGTTCTTCATCAGGTCGCGCTGGTCGATGCGGCCGGTGCCTTCGGCGCTTTCAGGACGCGTCTCCAGGCGGATCACGTGGATCTGCTGCAGTTGCAGTTCGGCCGCGTCTTCGATGGTGATGATGCGTTCCAGCGGGCTGATCTTCTGCGACAGCGCGTTCAGCAGCGTGGTCTTGCCCGCCCCGGTGCCGCCCGACACGATGATGTTCAGCCGCGCCTCCATCGCGCGGCGCAGCACCGTGGCCATGTCCATCGACATCGCGCCGCGCGAGGCCAGCGATTCCAGCGACAGGTCGCGCCGCATGAACTTGCGGATCGAGATCGTGGTGCCGTCCAGCGCCAGCGGATGCGTGATGACGTTCACGCGGCTGCCGTCGGGCAGGCGGGCATCCACCATGGGATTGGCTTCGTCGATGCGGCGTCCGACGCGCGCGGCGATGCGCTGCGCGGTGTTGAAGACGTGTTCCTCGTCGATGAAGGTGATCGGCGTCAGTTCCAGCTTGCCGTAGCGTTCGATGAAGATCTGCCCCGCGCCGTTGACCAGAATGTCGTTGACCGTGTCGTCGGCCAGCAGCGGTTCGATCGGGCCCACGCCCACCATCTCGTCCAGCATCTGGCGCGAGATCAGTTCTTCCTCCTGCCCGGACAGTTGCAGGCGCTGCTCGTCGCAGATGCGGCGGATCAGCGCGTCGATCTGCGACTGCAGCTTGTCGCGCGGCATGGCCGCGGCTTTCAGCGGATCGATCTGCGTGAAGAGTTCGTCCCGGATGACGCGGCGCTGGCTGGTCTGTTCGGCGTTGGCGGCCGCGGGCGCGGGGGCCGGCGCCGCCTTGGCCGCGACAGGTTTGGCCAGTACCGGCGGGCGCGGGGCGCGCATCGCAGGTTGCGGCGGTGGGGCAGCCACCACCGGCGCGGGCGCGGCCGGCTGGGCGGTGGTCGCGGCCGGGGCCGGGGCCGGGGCCGGCTGAGCCGGCGCGGAAGTCGGGGGAGCGGTCTTGCGGCGGGGCAGCATCATGGGGGATCTCTCGGGCGCGGGACGTCGGGGGCTCAGGCGCGTGCCGCCTGGCGCGTTCGGCTGGTCGCCGCAGGGCGGTTCAGCCAGGCGCGCAGGCGCTGCGCCATGCCGCCGGCTTGCGCGCCCGCGGCATCGGGCAGGCCCAGGATGCGGGAGCCCAACTGCGCCACGGCCTGGGCATAGGGCGAAGCCGTGGGCAGATTCAGCGGCCCCTGCAGCAGGCTGGCCGACAGGGCCGTGCCGGCGTAGGGCAGGTGCAGGTCGATGCCACGCCCGACGAATTCCTCGAACTGGGCGTGCTCCAGCGGGGCGCGCTGCTGGTGGCGGGCGGCGCTGGCCACCAGCAGCAGGCGCTGCCCGCCGCTCTCGTCGCCCAGCTGGGTCAGCAGGCGATGGGTGCTGCGCGCGCCCTGTACCGTCAGTTCGGACAGCACCACGCGTACGTCCGCATGGGCCAGCACCTCATCGGCACCGTTGGGGCGATGCGAGGGCAGGTCCCACAGAGACAGCGAGAACAGCTGGCACAGCACGGCGCCCAGTTCCAGCACGCGTTCCGGGTCCACCGGCGTTTCGGCGGCGGGACGCTGCGCCAGCAGGTGCAGGCGGGCGGGGCCGCTGGCCTGGCCTTGCTGCGTGGCCAGCAACGTGCGTTGCAGCAGGCGCGGATCGATGTCCGGCGCGGCCAGCAGGCTGGCCAGTCCCGCGTCGGCCTCCAGGCCCAGCAGCAGCGGCAGGTCGCCCTTGCGGCGGTCGAAGTCCACCAGCACCGTGGGCGTCTGGCGCGAACCCGCCAGCCACTGGCCCAGCGCGGCGGCCAGGGTACTGACGCCCACGCCACCCGCAACGCCCGTCATGGCCACCGTGCGCCCGGCGCGCGCCGTGCCGCCGTGGCCCAGCGGCGCGTCATCGTCGGCGCGAGCCAGCGTGTCGGCCAGCAGGTCCAGGCGCGGCGGCTTGATGAGATAGTCGAAGATACCGGCCTGCAGCAATTGGCGGTACAGGTCCACGTCCTGTTGCTGGCCCAATGCCACGATGCGGCAGGCGGGGCCGGCCTGCGCGGCCAGCTCCAGCAAGGCGGACAGGGGATGCGCGTGGCCGGCGATGTCGACCAGCAGCACCGAGGGCGGCGTGTTGGCCGCGCACCATTCGATGGCTTGCGCGGGGCCGCCGGCCTGCAGCACGGTGGCGGGCCGGCGCAGCCGGTCCAACTGGTCGCCGATGGGCTTGAGGTCCGCCGCGGCCGCGAAGACGGCCGGTCCGCCGGAAATGGCGTCGGAGGTCGAGGAAGAAGTGTCGCTCATGGCCGTCAGTTGTCGAAGTTGATGTCGATCAGATCGCGCGTTTCGCCGGTCTGATAGCGCTCGACCGCTTCGGCGGCGGCCTTGCCGTCGGCGCCATCCAGTGCGCGCGGGCGTGACAGGTCGCGCGGATCGCTGACCATGCGGGCCAGGTTGGCGCGCGTGGCGCAACCCAGCGTGCCCACGCCGTAGAACGGATGGACGGTGACTTCACCGGGCTTGGCGATGCCGCAGCGCGAGGCGTCCAGCGTCAGTGCCTCGGATTGCAGTTCCAGGTCCCAGCCTTGTTCGGCCGCCTGCGCCAGGCGTTCGCCGTCCAGCGTGGTGCCCAGCACGCGCGGCTGGCGTGCACCGGCACGGCCCAGGGCCTGCGCCAGGCGTTGCGCCAACACCTCGCCGCGCGCGTTGAACGGCGTCAGCGTCAAGACCTGCTGTTCGATGCGGCCCTGACGGGTCAGCAGCGCATTGGCCGCGCGCAGCGACTCGGGCGTCAGGCCCTGGCCGTCGGCCGTGCCTTGTAGCGCCAGGGCGGCGGCCCGGGGTTCCGGCTGGATCGCCTGGGGCGCGGCGCCGTCGCCGAAGCGCGACGCGCGCAGCTTGTTGATCGGCGTGTCGCAGCCGGTCAGCAGCAGCGTCATCGCCAGGGGCAGCAGGGCCCAGAGCGCCGGCCGCCGGGGCGCCGGTCGTGAGGAAGTGCGGATCGTGTCGTGTTGCATGGAGTATTCCTACGCGGCGTCAGTACAGGTAGCCGATGGAGGCTTGTTGCGGCAGCAGTTCCTTCAGGCCCGGCAGGTCCTGGCCCGGCACTTGCAGTTCGCCGGGGGCCACGGGATCGACCACGTTGGCCGTCACCAGGATGACCAGCTCGGTGTCGGCCTTGGCCGACACCTCGTGCTCGAACAGCCTGCCCAGCAAGGGAATGCTGCTCAAGCCCGGCACGCCCTGCATGGTCTGCGCCTGCGTCGAGCGCAGCATGCCGGCCAGCGCGAAGCTCTGCCCGCTGGCCAGTTCCACGGTGGTATCGGCGCGGCGCACCTTCAGCGCGGGAATCGAGATGCCTTCCAGCGTGACGGCGCCGTCCTCGGTCAGCTCGCTGACCTCGGGCGCGATGTGCAGGCTGATGCGGTTGGCCGACAGCAGCGTGGGCGTCATGCGCAGGATCACACCGTACGACTTGAAGTCGATCTGCACGTTGTTGTTGGTGATGATGACGATGGGCACTTCGCCGCCGGCCGCGAAGGCCGCGCTTTCGCCGGACATCGCCGTCAGGTTGGGTTCGGCCAGCACGGTGGCGAAGCCCTCGGACGACAGCGCCGAAATCAGGCCGCCCATGGTGAAGTTGCCTCGTGTGCGCATGCCGCCGATCCCGATGCGCGAGGTCGAGGTGCCGGGCACCATCTGCGAGAGCGTGCGGCCCGTCAGTGAATCGAACAGCGACGGGTTGACCGTGCCGCTGACCGGGGCGAAGCCCGCGCCGCCGCTGCCGGTCATGATGCCCCAGGCGCCACGGCCCGAGTTCAGCGTGGCGGCCCAGTCGAAACCCAGTTCGTGCGACAGAGTGCGGGATACTTCCACCACGCGGACCTGGATGTTGATCTGCGAGGACAGTTCCACCTTCAACTGGTTGATGACCTGGTCGCGCCGGTTGGCGCCGTTGGCTCCGCCACCACCGCCGCCCGCGCCGCCGCCGCTCTGGCCGGCAGGCGAAGAGGCCAGGCCGTCCAGATAGGCCTGGATCTGGTCCGCCACTTGCTTCGATTCAATCGGCGTGCGTACCTTGCCGCGCACGATGATGCGATTGTTCATCGACGCTTCGAGCTCGATATCCGCATCGGGCACCGTGCGCTTGATCTGTTCGCGCAGCGCATTCAAATCATGTTCGGCCACCACCTTGATGGCGGCGATGACCTGGTCGTTGGCATCCAGCGCATAGAGCGTGGTCGTGCCCACGGCCTGCGCGAACACGAAGATGTTGTTGGGCGAGGGCACCTGGAAGCTGGCGATACGCGGATCAGCCACCAGCACCTTGGCCGCGTCGCGCTTGAGCTTGAGCAGATGGCCTTCGCGCACGTTCAGCGTGATGACGCCGGTGGGCTGCACCTGCTGCAACGCTTGCGGGCCGGCGCCGGCGGCGCCTGCCTGGGAGGGTTGCGCGGCGTGCGCCACGCCGTACAGCGACAGCGCGGCGGCCAGGCACAGCCGGGCGAAGGGAAAGTCTGCGCCCGGACGGGCCACGGTCTGGATCATGTCGAAATCGGAAGGTCGAGCCGAAAGAGGCGCGGGCGAGGCCGCGCGAGAACGGAAGAGGCGCATGGCGATCAGTTGCGGTTGCCGCGGTAGGTCTGTACGGCCGCGGCGGTGCCCTGGTAGGTATTCACCATGCGAGGCGTGGTTCCGTCGAACACGGCGGTTGCGGCGTTCAGGCGGGTGGCTTCACGAGACGCGGCCACGGACGTCTGCGCTTCGTGCATGCTCAACAGGGCGACCTGCAGCGTGCCCACTTCGCGCGCCAGCGCCAGCCGTTCGGCGTCGGCCGGGCTGACTTCCAGCGTCAGGCTCTCGTAGAACAACGTGTTGGGGGCGGGCAGAGAGCGGTTGTTGCGCTTGGCGTTGTCCGCTGCGGCGCGCTTGCCGGATGTTTTCTCGGCCGCCGCCGCGGCTTCGGGATCGGCGGGAGGCGTCAGCGAGACGGCGTTGTTGTTCATGGCCAGCACGCGTACGTTGCGCACGATGGTCTGGGAAGCCAGCATCGCGTATTCACTGTTGGGCATGGGCGAAGGCTTTTCCACTCCATCGCGCTGCAGGGCCAGGATGACATCGACCCGGTCGCCCGAGTTGACCAGGCCCGAGTTGCTGTCCACGGCGCTGGTGGGAATCGATACGGCGCGCATGCCCGGCGTCAGCACGGCGGCCAGGAAACCCGGCTCGCCGGGGTAGACCAGCGCGCCCTGGGTCAGGGTCTGGCCCGCCGTCAGCGGCTGTCGCAGGGCCGCGCCGTAGATCTCGCGTTCGATCTTGCGGCGTTCTTGGTCATTGGCTGCGGCGAAGTCGTCGGCGCGCACGGCATCGTCGGTCGTCTCACGCCAGTTCAGCGTCTTCAGCGTATCGCTCTTGACGAACAGGCCCGCCGCCATCGCATCGCCGGCCGACAGCACATAACGCACGGGCGGCTTGGGCGCGGCCTGCGCGGGCACTTCCTTGACGATCGTCACGGGAGGGGGCGGGCGCATCAGCGAGCGGCCCACCAGGGCGGCGCCCGCCGCCAGCGTGACTGCCGAGGCGAGCAGGATCAAGGATCGCGTTTTCATTTCAAATGGAATTGATTTGCACTTTCGTTTACGTTTATGGCAAGACGCGCCCTGGGAAATGCAGAAGGTCAGGGTCGGTCGCCAGCCGGGTCGGCCTGGCGCGGGGCAAGGCTAGGTGTGGCCCCACAGGGCGAAGGCGCCGCCGCAGGCGATGGCCAGCCCGTAGGGAATGCCTTGCACGGGTTGCTCCTGCAAGGCGTGCGGCACCGGGAACACCATGGCCGACAGCCAGGCGTTGATCTGCAGCAAGCCGAAGCCCAGCGTGCGCTCCACCATGCGCAGCAGCGGCAGCATCAGGGCCAGCACGCCGCCCGCCAGCGAGGTCACGATCAGGAAGACGAAGGTCTGGTCGCCCAGCCACAGCGCCAGCACCGCCATCAGCTTGGCGTCGCCCGCGCCCATCCAGCGCATGGTGAACAGGACGTAGCCCGCCACCAGGATGCCCGCCGCGGCCAGCACGCCGGTAAGCAGCCAGTTGCGCACCTCGGGGTTCGCGCCTTGCATCAGCATCCAGCCGGCGTAGCCCGCCCACGCCACCAGCAGCGTCAGCACCAGGCGGTTGCTGATCCGGCGGTAGAGCAGGTCGGAGACGGCCGCCCAGGCCAATGCCGGCAGGATGATGAAGGCAGGCAACGAAGAACCCATGGTGCTTGCGTGGGCCCTGCTCAGCCGCCCGACTTGGTGTCGGTGCCGGCTTCGGTGATGTCGGAGGCGATGGCGTCGAACTTGTTGCGCAGCGCGGTGATGAAGGCGCCGTCGGAGCCGAAGATGACGCCGACGGCCGCCGCCATGGCGGCGGCCAGGATGCCGTATTCGATGGCGGTCACGCCGCTTTCGTCGCGCAGGAAGTCTCGGATTCGGGAAGTCACGGAATAATCCAGAAAAAAAGGGGTCTATGCGTGGCGCAGGCCGTCGGGCAGGCCGTCGACCGTACAGACGTTATTAGGACTCATTTGCATAGAGAGGGGCAACACTCGGATCATTAAGACTCGTTCAGGATCAATGCGCGGCGGGCGCCTGCGGCAGGTGCAGCAAGGCCAGCAGGCCGCGCGTGCGGGTCGGACCCGACTCGTGCAGGCGCGGCAGATCGTTGTCGGCCAGCACCAGGCTGCCGCCGTGCAGTCCCGCCACGGCCTGCACCAGCGGCAGGCCCAGGCCATGTCCGGCAATGGCGCGGTCGCGCGCCAGGCGGCGGAAACGCTGCACCGCCTGGCCGCGCTGGTTGGTGTCGATGCCGGGGCCTTCGTCGGCGACGCCCAGTTCGACCGCATCCGCGCGTTCGCGCGCCAGCAGCGTGACGGCGCTGCCTTCGGGCGCGTACTTGATGGCGTTCTCGACCAGGTTCACCATGGCCTGGAACAGCAGCGGCCGGTCGCCCACCAGATGCAGCGGCTCCTCGATGCGCAGGTGCATCGTCAGATGGCGTTCTTCCGCCAGCACGCCGTAATAGTCGTTCAGGTCCGCCAGCATGGCTTGCGCGTCGATCGGCGAGGATTCATGGTGGCAGCGGCCGGTCTCGATCTCGCTGATGCGCATCACCGTGCGGAACAGGTACTGGATGTGCCGGATCTCTTCCTCGGCCAGCGCCACCTCGCCGCTGGTGGCCGTGCTGCCCTGCGCGGCTTCCGCCACATTGGACAGCCGCTGCTGCAGGCGCGTCAGCGGCGTGCGCAGTTCGTGGGCGATGTGGTTGGCGGCATTGCGCACTTCCTCCATCAGGAAATCGATGCGCTCCAGGGCGGTGTTCACGTCCTTGCCCAACTGGTCGAATTCGTCGTGGCGGCCCAGCACGCCCACGCGCGAGTCGGTTTCGCCCCGCGCGAAACGCGCCATCGCCTGCCGGATGCGGTTGATGCGCTTGGTGGCGTCGAAGCTCGAGTACATGCCCACGCCCAGGCTCATCAGCAGGGCCGTGAACACGCTCAGGCCCACCACCAGCGGCACGGGATAGATGCGGTTGAGCATGGGCAGGATGTCGTAGGCCACCACGTAGCGGCCGCCCTGGGGCAGGGTATAGGCGTAGCCCAGCCATTCGCGCATGCCCTGGTCGCTGTCCAGCGAAGCACGCAGCCAGCCGCTGCACGCGTGCGCGCCGGGCGCGCACATGTCGGTCGACAGCAGTTCGGGCATGCCATAGGCCAGCGTGCCGTCGGCCGCCTGCACCGCGGCGGCGCGTTCGCGCCTGGGGGTGGCTTCCGACTGGCCCAACTGGCGGGCCAGCTGCTGCGTGCCATCGCGGTCGCCCAGGCCCTGGCGGGCGCGGATCTCGGCCGAGATCATGTCCTTGACGTGGCGCACCATCACCTGCTCCAGCAGGTTCTGGCCCCAGGCGATCGAGCCCAGCGTCACCAGCAGGAAGATGAACGCCACGCACGAGGCCTGCCGGAAGTGGCTGTTGTACAGCGGCGCGATCTCGCCATTGGCGCCCATGGCGACCACGCGTGGGCGGTCGCCGCGCCAGAACGCATGCCACGTTCCCGACGAGCCAGGCTGCAGGAACCCCCTGCGCAAGCCGGCGGCGACGATACTCCAGCTCATGCCGCTCAACCCAGGACGTAACCCATGGCACGCACGGTCCGCAGCAGCGGACGGGTGAAGTCCTTGTCGATCTTCGAGCGCAGTTTCGACACGTGCACGTCGATCAGGTTGGTGCGGGGATCGAACTGCAACCCCCAGACCTTTTCCAGCAGCATGCCGCGCGGCACGGTCTGGCCCGCGTGCTCGGCCAGGGTGCTCAGCAGCAGGAATTCCTTGTCGGTCAGCATGATGGGCCGGCCCGACCGCGTCACCTTGCGGCGCATCATGTCGATCTGCAGATCGTGCACGCAGAGGTGGGGGCCGTTGCCGGGCGCCTCTTCGTTGCGTCGGACCAGCAACTCCATGCGCACCATCAGTTCGGGGAAGTCGAAGGGCTTGCCCAGATAGTCCTGGGCGCCGGCGCGCAGGCCTTCCACGCGTTGCGAGGCCTGGTCGACGGCGGACAGGATGATGACCGGCGGATGCGGCTTGCCGGCCAGGCGGCGCAGCACCTCGATGCCGTCGATGCCGGGCAGCATGCGGTCCAGCACGATGATGTCGAAAGCCTCGCCATCCAGGGCTTGCAGCGCCTGTTCGCCGGATTCGACGGGGACGCAGTGGTGGCCACTGGACTGGAACTTGCTCACCAGCCAATAGCTGACCTTGCTGTCATCCTCGATCAGCAGAATTCGCATGCTTTTCCTCACCAAGCTGTCGCATTGCCCGGAAACCCGCGCACGGCGCGGCTGCGCCTACAGGCGGAGTCATCCATTCGCCTGATGGGGTTCCGTGTTAACAGCATGATCCTAATCCGCACTCTTGTTCTTCTGCGACAAACTTAAGCAGATTTAATGATAACCCAAATAGAAATGGTTTTCATTACGTCATAATGGCGAATCCGCCAAAAATCGGCCGCGCAGCCCTGCCGGCCATCGCCCTTGCTTCCGTTTCCGCATGCCTGCCCACGCCCGATCGCCGCTGCCGCGGCAATGCCTGATTGCCTTGTCGCTGTGCTGCGCCGCCGTCGGCGCGCGGGCGGCCGACGTCTATGTGTCGTTCGGCGCGCAGGGGCAGGCCTCGTTTGCCGCGACGGCGCTGGATGACAGCTACCGCCTGCTGTTCAAGGACTTGAAGGGCGCGCCAGCAGGCCGCCTGGCCGAGCCGCCGGCGGACGTCAAGGGCGCGCTGCAAAGCGCCGCGTCGCGGCACGGCGTGGATTATGCCTTGCTGTACGCGGTGGCCCAGGCCGAGTCGGGATTCGACACGCAGGCGGTATCGCCCAAGGGCGCCGTCGGCGTCATGCAACTGATGCCGGACACGGCGCGCCGCTATGGCATCACCGGCGAAGACGCGCTCGCGTTGAAGGACAACATGCACCGGTTGCATGGCAACGTCGATGCGGGCAGCCGCTACCTCAGCGACCTGCTCAGGCTGTTCGGCGGCGATACCGAACTGGCGGTGGCGGCCTACAACGCAGGGGAGGGCGCGGTGCAGCGCTCGGGCAACCGCATTCCGAACTACGCGGAAACGCGCACGTACGTCGAGCGGGTGATGGGCACGTACCGCCGGATGGCGGGCGGTCCCGTCGCGTCGGCGGTCTCGCCGCTGGCCACGGCGCCGGCGCCCGATCTGCCCGAAGCGGCGTCAGCGATGCCTCGGTCGCCACAAATACCGGCCAGGATGATCGCCGCGCCAGTTCGCGGCGCGGGCCATGGCGGGCGTGCGTCCGTGCAGATCTACCTGGGCGCCACCCAGGAAATCCAGCGGTTCGAAAAAGGGTTTGCCGTGAAGCCACCCCCGGCCCTGGCGGATTCTGGCGTCGGCGGGACGCGATAAGGGACGCACGGTACGGCATGCGCCGGCGGTGTCCCGTACTTGCCATGGCAATCCGGACGGCCGGGGCACCGGGGTCTTGAGCATCGCGCCTCAGGCCACCTGCGCGCCGCCCGTCAACCCGCTCAACTGATCGATGATCGGGCAATCCGGCCGCTTGTCGCCATGGCAATGCTTTGCCAGGTGCTTCAGCGTGTCCGCCATCTGTTGCAGTTCGGCGGCCTTGCGTTCCAGTTCTTGCACGTGTTCGAGCGCCATGCGTTTCACGTCGGCGCTGGCGCGGCTGCGGTCGCGCCACAGCGCCAGCAGTTCGTGCATCTGCTCCACCGAGAAGCCCAGTCCGCGCGCGCGGCGCACGAAGTGCAGCGTGTGCAGGTCGGCGTCGCTGTAGACGCGATAACCCGAGTCGGTGCGTTGCGCCGGGCCGATCAGGCCGATGCTTTCGTAGTAACGGATCATCTTGGCCGAGATGCCCGAGGCTTGCGAGGCTTGTCCGATATTCATGGCGACGCGTTTCCGAAACAATGAAAGGGATCAGGCCGCCGCCGGCCGGAAGGCCTTCAGGCGCAGCGCGTTGCCCACGACGAACACGCTGGACAGCGCCATCGCGCCCGCCGCCAGCATGGGCGACAGCGCCACGCCATAGGCGGGATACAGCGCGCCGGCCGCCAGCGGAATCAGCGCGGCGTTGTAGGCGAACGCCCAGAACAGGTTCTGGCGGATGTTGGCCAGCGTGGCGCGGCTGATGGCGATGGCGGTCGGCACGCCGTTGGGATCGCCCGCCATCAACACGACCGACGCGGCTTCGATGGCCACGTCGGTGCCCGTGCCGATGGCCACGCCGACATCGGCAGCGGCCAGGGCGGGGGCGTCGTTGATGCCGTCGCCCACGAAGGCCACGCGCCGCGCATCTCCATGCCGGGCGTCGCCACGCCGCGACTCCTCGCGCAGGGCATGCACCGCGCGCACCTTGTCTTCCGGCAGCACCTCGGCGCGTACGTCGTCGATGCCCAGTTCCCGCGCCACCGCCTGCGCGGTCTCGCGGTTGTCGCCCGTTATCATGGCCGTGCGCAGTCCCTGCGCGTGCAGCGCCGCGATGGCCTGCTTCGCCGTAGGCTTGATCGGATCGGCCACCGCGAGCATGGCGGCGGCGCGGCCGTCGATGGCCACGTACACGGGCGTCCAGCCCTTGCGGCCCCATTCGGCGGACTGTTCGCCGAAGGCCGAGACATCGGCCCGCTGCGCGGCCATCAGGCGCGCCGCGCCCGCCGCGATATTCCGGCCCTGCACCCGGCCCCGTACGCCCGCGCCGGATTCGGCCACGAAATCCTCGGCCCCCGGCAATTCGATGCCCCGCTCGCGGGCCGCCGTCACGATGGCCTGCGCAATGGGGTGCTCGGACCGCGCCTGCACCGACGCCAGCAGGCGCAGCAGCTCGTCTTCCGACGCCACCGCCGCGTCGGGCGCCAGCCGCAGCGCGGCCAGGGCCGGCTTGCCCTGTGTCAGCGTGCCCGTCTTGTCGAAGGCCACCACGTCCACATCGCGCAGCGTCTGCAAGGCGTCGCCATGGCGGAACAGCACGCCCAGGTCGGCGGCGCGGCCCGTGCCCACCATGATGGAGGTCGGCGTGGCCAGCCCCATCGCGCAGGGGCAGGCGATGATCAGCACCGCCACCGCATGCACCAGCGCGCTGGCCAGGGCGGGCGGCGGTCCCCAGACCAGCCACGCGGCGAAGGTGAGCAGGGCGGCCGCCATCACCGCGGGCACGAACCAGCCGGTGATGCGGTCCACCAGCGCCTGCACGGGCAACCGCGCGCCCTGTGCGTCTTCCACCATGCGGATGATGTGCGCCAGTTGCGTGTCGGCGCCGGTGCGCGTCACGCGCAGCGTGAAGCTGCCCGAGGTGTTCAGCGTGCCGCCCGTCGCCGCATCGCCCACGGTCTTCTCGACGGGCACCGGTTCGCCCGTCAGCATGGACTCGTCGAGATACGAGCGGCCTTCCGCGATCTCGCCGTCCAGCGGGACCTGTTCGCCGGGCCGCACCAGCACGTGGTCGCCGACACGCACCTCGTCGACGGGCACGTCCATCGGCTGTCCGCCGCGCAGCACGCGTGCGCCGCGCGGCTGCAGCGCGGCCAGGCGGCGGATGGCCGCGCCCGTGCGACCCTTGGCGCGCGCCTCCAGCATGCGGCCCAGCAGGATCAGCGTGACGATGACCGCTGCCGCCTCGAAATACACCGCGCGCGCGCCCTCGGGCAGCCATTGCGGCGCGAACGTCGCCACCGTGGAATAGCCCCAGGCCGCGCCCGCGCCCAGCGCCACCAGCGAGTTCATCTCGGGCGCGCGGCGCCACAGCGCCGGCAGGCCGATGGCGAAGAACGGCCGCCCCGGCCAAGCCAGCACCGCCGTGGTCAGCGCGAATTGCAGCAGCCAGCTGTTCTGCTGGCCCAGCGTGGCGTGGATCCAGTGATGCCAGGCGGGCGCCAGATGGCCGCCCATCTCGATCACGAATACCGGCAGGGTCAGCGCCACGGCGACGGCCAGCGCCACACCCAGCCGCCGCGCATCGGCGTCGCGCGCCTGGGCCTGCCGCTCGGCGTGGCCGTCCTGCGCCACGATCACCTGCGCCGTGTAGCCGGCGCGAGCCACGGCGGCGATCATCGCCTCGGGCGCGGCGTGGTCCGGCTCGTAGGAGACCTGCGCGCGTTCCGTGGCCAGGTTCACGCTGGCGCTCTGCACGCCGGGCACGGCGGACAGCACGCGCTCGACCCGCTTCACGCACGATGCGCAGGTCATGCCCTCGACGGAAAGATCCAGCTGGACGAAAGAAGATGAGGTGGTGGCTGCGCGCATGGCATGGCCGTCCGATGTCGTTGGGAACGGTTCCACTATCATCCTTCCCATCGTGGGAAGGTCAAGCGGCCATTGTAGGCTTGACCTTTCCATCTTGGGAAGGTTTAGACTGGCTTCGCATCGGGTCGCAAAGGCCCGCCAGACATCGCGTTTTTCTTCAGGAGCAACAGCAATGGCAATCGAACTGACCGTCCCGGACATGACCTGCGGACATTGCGTCAAGACCATCACCGAGGCCGTGCAGGCCGTGGCGCCGGGCGCCCAGGTGCACACCGACCTGGCCACGCACCAGGTGCGCATCGAAGGCGCGGCCCAGGCCGAGCCAGTTCGCGCCGCCATCCGCGAAGCGGGCTACGACGTGCAGGGATGAGGCGGGCGTCGAGGAGGCACCGGGCGGACCGCCGGCGCCTTCCCACTTTGATAGCTAAAATACAATCTTCACGTCGAATGAAAAAGCTATAAGCTATCAATCAATTAAAATAATTAAATTAGATAAATTGATAGTTAGTATTTATAGTTCTTCCCATGCCGGTGCGCATCCCGCTGCACCCACCCATCAGGAGAACTCCACATGCTGCAATCCCGCGAAGGCCAACGCGTTCCGAACGTCACTTTCCCCGTCCGTCAGGGCAATGACTGGAAGACGCTGACCAGCGACGAGCTGTTCAAGGGCAAGACCGTCGTGGTCTTCTCGCTGCCGGGCGCCTTCACGCCCACCTGCTCGTCCTCGCACCTGCCGCGCTACAACGAACTGGCGCCGGCCTTCCGTGCCGCGGGCGTGGACACCATCGTCTGCCTGTCCGTCAACGACACCTTCGTGATGAACGAATGGGCCCGCGATCAGGAATCCGAGAACATCACGCTGCTGCCCGATGGCAACGGCGACTTCACCGACGGCATGGGCATGCTGGTCGACAAGCGCAACCTGGGCTTCGGCAAGCGCAGCTGGCGCTATTCGATGCTGGTGCGCGACGGCGTGGTCGAGAAGATGTTCATCGAACCCGAGAAGGACGGCGATCCTTTCGAAGTGTCGGACGCCGACACCATGCTGAACTACCTCGCCCCGCAGGCCAAGAAGCCCGACCAGGTCGTCGTGTTCTCCAAGCCGGGTTGCCCGTTCTGCATCGAAGCCAAGGCCCTGCTGGAATCGCGTGGCTTCGCCCCGGTCGAGATTCCGCTGGAGCACAAGGTGCGCGGCCGTGTCATCGGCGCCGTGTCGGGCAAGGGCACCGCTCCGCAGGTGTTCATCAACGGCACGCTGATCGGCGGCCTGGAGCAACTGCAAGCCCACCTGGGTTGATCGGCTGACGCTCGGCATGACCGCGGCGGCGCGCGGCATCGCGCGCCGCCGCATGAAGAATCGCGAGGGAAGAAAATGAAGACTCTGCATACCGATGTGGCCGTGATCGGCGCCGGCACCGCCGGCCTGGCCGCCTACCGTGCCGCCCGCGCCGCGGGCAAACGCGCGCTGCTGATCGAGGGCGGCGTGTACGGCACCACCTGCGCACGGGTTGGCTGCATGCCGTCCAAGCTGCTGATAGCCGCCGCCGAGGCGGCGCATGCGGCCGCGCACGGCGCGCCGTTCGGCGTGCATGTCGACGGCGCCATCCGCGTGGACGGCGCCGAGGTGATGGCGCGAGTCAAGCGTGAGCGCGACCGTTTCGTGGGCTTCGTCCTGGAGGGCGTGGAAAGCATTCCCGCCGAAGACAAGCTGCATGGCCATGCCCGTTTCCTGTCCGACGGCATCCTGCGCATCGAAGGCCATACCGAGGTGCATGCCGGCAGCGTCGTCATCGCCTCCGGTTCCTCGCCCGCCATTGCCGGGCCGCTGCGCGGCCTGGGCGACCGGCTGGTCGTCAACGACGACGTATTCGCCTGGGACGACCTGCCGCGCCGCGTGGCCGTGTTCGGACCCGGCGTGATCGGGCTGGAACTGGGCCAGGCCCTGTCCCGCCTGGGCGTGCAGGTGCGCGTGTTCGGCGTCAGCGGCAGCCTGGGCGGCATCAGCGATCCCTCCGTGCGCCAGCGTGCCCGCAAGATCTTCCAGGAAGAGTTCTACCTGGATCCGGATGCCCGCGTGCTGGACATCGCGCGCATCGGCGACGAGGTAGAGGTCCGCTACCTGGCGCTGGACAACACCGAACGCACCGAGCGCTTCGATTACGTGCTGGCCGCCACGGGCCGCAAGCCCAACGTCGACACGCTGGATCTGCAGAACACCTCGCTGGCGCTGGACGGCCGCGGCGTGCCGGTCTATGACCGCTACACGCTGCAGGCCGGCGACTCGTCCATCTTCATCGCGGGCGACGCCAACGCCGATGCGCCCTTGCTGCACGAGGCCGCCGACGAAGGCCGCATCGCCGGCGACAACGCCGCGCGGTTCCCGTCGGTGCGGCCCGGCGCGCGCCGGGCCCCGCTGGGCGTGGTGTTCTCCGATCCGCAGATCGCGCTGGTCGGCACGCCGCACGCCAGGCTGGAGCAGGGCGGTTTCGTCGTGGGCGAGGTCGACTTCGGCGACCAGGGCCGCTCGCGCGTCATGCTGAAGAACCGCGGCATGCTGCGCGTGTATGCCGACATCGAAAGCGGCCGCTTCCTGGGCGCCGAGATGGTCGGGCCGAGCGCCGAGCACATCGGGCACCTGCTGGCCTGGGCCGTGCAGCAGGAACTGACCGTGGCGCGCATGCTGGAGATGCCGTTCTACCACCCCGTGGTGGAGGAGGGGTTGCGCACGGCGCTGCGCGATGCACAGGCAAAGTTGGCCGAGGCGCAATCGGCGGCCAGGGTGCAGGCGCAGGAAGCGGTGTCGGCGGCGCAGGCTTGAAAGGCAGCTATCTGCCGCGTGGGATGCGCGGTGGACACAGAAGCGCATGATGTGGGCTGTTCGCGCCATACGGCGCAACGCCCTCATGCGCTTTTCATGTCTGAGTCCGGGATTACTCTACAGTCGGATCCCGACAACCCGCTGGAGCACGCATGTTGCGCAGGCTGCCATCCGATGCTGTCACCATCGAGGTCTTGAGCGGGCCGGACGAGGTTGCGCGATGCCGCCTGGTTCTTGCCGCCGGACAGGTTTCCGAAGAACTCACGGGTTGTGTGCTGGAGGCGTGCTATGCCTGGCAGCAGGGCTACATGGTTTTCCTGACGCAGGACATGCTGTTCGAAGAGGTCTTGGTCGTCTATCTATTGGATAGCGGCGGGAAGGTGCTCGATCAGGCCCGACTGAGTGCGCTTTATACCGCCGCTGCCGTAAGCGATCTGCGGGAACATGGCTCCAGCAGTATCCTGTTTTCCTTCTTCCATGCGGATGAATGGGAAGTCAGGCTTTACATGTCCGCTCAGCGGTGCTGGCGCTGGCCATGGCCTGGCAAGCTGGTAAAAAGATCCTTCCAGCTGCGGCGATACTTCGACCTGGTCATGCGAGTCGCTCCCAGCGAGACTGACAGCCGCTGAGGCCGCCACGTAGCCAGTACCGTCGGGTGGCGTGCATTGCAGCGTATCCATCAAGGCCTGCCCGCATGAAGCTTACTTCCGCCTTCGACGTCGAAATGAACGGCATCGTCCTGCTCGACAGGGAGGTGTTGCACGCCGTTCTGGGTTGGACGCCCGCGGCAGGAGAAACGCGCGATCTGATGCACGAGTTTTTCAACTCGGACCTTGGAGACGAGGTCGTCACCGCAGGCGCTGTCGTGCCGCTGTTGTCCATCGACGATGGTGCCTATGAACTGTTCTGCCGTCCGGCCGCCCGGCATAGTCGGATCGAGGAGGCGTGGATCGTGGCACGCAATGGCCAGTTCCCCCTGGAAGTGACGCGCCATGCCGCGTTTCATGACCTGGCAGCCCTGACGGAATGGCCCTGGTCCGAGAGCGGGCTGGATGCCGGTATTCCGCCTGGCTGCTACAGCGTATCCATCAACGGATTTCGCGTCATGGAGAGCGGAGTCATCACCCGTGCGGGATACGAATTCGTCTACGCGCCAGTGCCTGAACGCATCGTATCCACCGGGCGGATCGACGCCGCGATGCGCGTGTTTTTCTGACGACGGCTGCGCAAAAAAGCAAAGGCCGGGGCGGATGTCCGCCCCGGCCTCGATATTGCCGCGATGGGAATCGCGGCTTACCGCATCAACCCTCGAACTGATCCAACGTAAACCCCGCCCGCTCATCCTGCGCAAACTCCTTCGCCAGGAACGGCATCGCTTCTTTCAGCGCCGCATGCAGCGTCCACGGCGGATTCACCAGGAACATGCCGCTGCCGTGCAGGCCGAAGCCATCGGACGCCGGTTTCTTCACCGTCAGCGTGGCATGCAGCCAGCTCTTGACCTGCAGATGCTGCAGTTGGCGCGCCAGCTCTCCGGCCTCGACCCGCTGCACCAGCGGATACCAGACCATGTAGGTGCCCGTGGCGAAGCGCTTGATGCACTCCTTCACCGTCAGCAGGGTGCGGCGGTAGTCGCGCTTGTCTTCATACGAGGGGTCGATCAGTACCATGCCACGGCGCGTGGGCGGCGGCAGCAGCGCTTTCACGCCCTCGAAGCCGTCGGTGCCGAACACGGTGACCTGGCGCAGCGACGGGCTGGTGCGGTGTTCCAGGTTGCGCATCAGCACGTCGATTTCGGTGGGGTGCTGCTCGAACATGCGCATGCGGTCGCGGTCGCGCATGGCGTCCAGCGTCAGCCAGGGCGAGCCGGGGTAATAGCGCAGGCGGCCGTCCGAGTTGTAGCCGCGCACGCGGGCCACGTACTCGGCCAGGATGGCCGGCAGGTCGCTGCGGTCCCACAGGCGGGCCACGCCCTCGGCGTGCTCGGCGTTCTTGGCCGACCAGTCGCCGTCCAGCTGGTACAGGCCCGCGCCGGCATGGGTGTCCACCACCCAGTAGGGGGCGTCCTTGCGGTTCAGGTAGTCCAGGGTGTGGATCAGGATGGCGTGCTTGAGCACGTCGGCGTGGTTGCCCGCGTGGAAGGCGTGTCTATAACTGAACAAAGCGGTGTCCTAGGCGGCCGGCCGGATGGCGGCCAGCTCGTCGGTGAAAATGGCGTCGACGCCCCAGTCCAGCAGCAATTGCGCGCGGGCGGGGTCGTTGACGGTCCAGGCGCACAGGCGGTAGCCCGCTTCGTGCACGGCCCGGACCAGCTCGGGGGTGGCGTGTTTCTGGTTGATGTTCAGGGCTACGCAATCATGCTTGCGCAGGCGCGCGGCCCAGTCCTCGGGGATGGTCGACACCAGCAGGGCGCGCGGCAGTTCGGGGGCGGCCTGGTGCGCGGCGGCCAGCGCCGTCTCCGAGAACGAGGACAGCAGGGGCGGCACGGCCGCGCCTTGCCAGAACCGCCGGGCCAGCAGCGCCACGGCCGTGCCGGTCTCGGCGTCGCGGCCGGGGCAGGGTTTGATCTCGACGTTGCAGGCAATGCCGTTGGCCAGGGCCTGGCGGGCGATGGCGTCGAAAGTGGGGATGGGTTCGCCGGCGAACTCCGGGCCGTGCCAACTGCCGGCGTCCAGCTGCGCCAGCTCGACGTAGTCGCGCAGCCTGGCCGGGCCGTGGCCGTTGGACGTGCGGTCGAGGTCGTCGTCGTGCAGCAGCACCGCCACGCCGTCGCGGCTCAGTTTCACGTCGAACTCGGCCATGCGATAGCCGTGCTGCCGGCCCGTGCGCATGGCGGCCAGCGTGTTTTCGGGAGCCAGGCGGCCACCGCCGCGATGGGCGATATGCGTCGGGTAGGGCCAGTCGAAAGCGGCGGTCATGGGGGCGGGGCGGGCGAGGGCGCGCGGGAAAAGGGCGCACAGGAGCGCCGCAGGACCTGCAAGCATAACAGCGCGCTTCACTGGTTGTTGCAGCGCTATGGCCGAAATACCGGTATTGCGGGGTTGATTTTGCATGACGGCGCCAGACCTTGCATGGCGCGTTGTGATGGTAAACTCCGGCCACCTAGCAAGGGCGAATCGATCGCCCTTTTTTATGCGCTTTCTGAAGCCCCGGCGTGCCGACGCATGCCGGGCGTGGCAACAGGGATTCCATGTTCGAGTTTATTCGCACTCATCGTCGCTGGATGCAGTTCATCCTGCTGCTGCTGATCGTTCCGTCCTTCCTGCTCGTCGGCGTGCAAAGCTACGATAGCTTCGTCAACCGCGAGCCCGAGCTGGCCGACGTGGGCAAGCAGGAAGTGTCGCGCGCCGAGTTCGACGCCGCGCACCGCAATCAGCTCGAGCAGATGCGCCAGCGCATGGGGTCGCGTTTCGACCCCGCGCTGGTCGACACCCCGGCCATGCGCCGCGAGCTGCTGGACCAGTTGATCGATCAGCGCCTGCTGGCCCAGGTGGCCGCCGACAACCGTTTCTCGGTGTCCGACGGCACGCTGCGCAACACCATCGCCGCCATTCCCCAGGTCCAGGACAACGGCCGTTTCTCGCCCGAGCGCTATCGCCAGGTGCTGGCCGGCCAGGGCCTGACGCCGACCACGTTCGAGGCCGGCCTGCGCCGCGACCTGGCCGTGTCCCGCGTGCTGCAGCCCGTCACGTCGTCGGCGCGGCTGCCTGCTTCGGTCATCGACGGCATCGAGTCCGCCTTCGTACAGCAGCGCGTCGTGCAGATGCGCACGTTCGCCGCCGCCGATTTCCGCGGCAAGGTCCAGGTGTCCGACCAGGATGTCCAGGCCTGGTACGACGCCAACAAGCAGCAACTGGAAGTGCCCGAGCAGGTGCAGGCCCAGTACCTGGTGCTCGACGAGTCGGCCGCCACGCAGGGCGTGAAGGTCAGCGACGCCGACATCGAGAGCTACTACAAGCAGAACCAGTCTCGCTACGGCCAGCCCGAGCGTCGCCGCATCAGCCACATCCTGATCCAGGTGGCACCGGGCACGTCCGAAGCCGACCGCAAGAAGGCGCGCGAGCAGGCCGACGCCATTGCCAAGCAGGCCGCCGCCAACCCGGCCGGCTTCGCCGACTTGGCCCGCAAAGATTCGCAAGACGCCGGTTCGGCCGCCCAGGGCGGCGACCTGGGTTGGGTCGTGCCCCCCAGCCTGCAGCAGGCCGTCGCGTCGCTGTCCAAGGATCAGGTCTCCGGCGTGGTCGAAACGCCCGCGGGTTTCCACATCCTGAAGGTCACCGACTTCCAGGCCGGCACGGTGCGCCCGTTGGCCGAGGTCAAGGACCAGGTCACGGCCGAGATCCGCAAGCAGATGGCTGCGGCCCGCTTCTCCGACATGGCCACCAGCCTGACCAAGCTGGTGTACGACCAGCGCGACAGCCTGCAGCCCGCCGCCGACGCGCTGGGCGTGAAGCTGCGCACGGCATCGGGCATCACCCGCAACGGCCTGTTGCCCGCCACCCAGGCTGGCGCGGGCGCCGCGTCGGCCGGCCCCGATGCCCAGATGCTGGACAATCCTCGCGTGCGCCAGGCCCTGTTCGGCTCGGAAGTGTTGCGTGACAAGGCCAATTCGGGCGTCATCGAACTGGCGCCCGACACGATGATTGCCGTGCGTGTGCAAGAAATCAAGCCGGCCCACGTGCCGGCCCTGGCCGATGTCAAGGCCAGCATCCATGACCGCCTGGTGGCCGAGCGCGCCACCAAGGCCGCCCGCGAAGCCGGCGAAGCTGCCCTGAAGGGCCTGCAGGACGGCCCGGCGCAAGCCACCGCGCCGGAAGGCTTCGGCCAGCCGGTCACGGTCTCGCGCCAAGATCCGGGCCAGACGCCGACACCCCTGCTCGAGACCATCATGGGCATGGCGCCCGCCACCGAAGCCAAGCCCGGCTACGCCGGCGTGGCCATGGGCAATGACTACACCGTGGTGCGCCTGAACAGCGTGGGCGCCGGTACGGCGTTCACCGCGGACCAGCGCACCATGCTGGGTAGCCAACTGGGCGAAGCCTGGGGCGCCGCCGAACAGGAAGCCGTGATCAAGGTGCTGCGCCAGCAATACGACGTCAAGGTGCTGCCGGGCGCCGAGACGCTGATGAACGCGCCGGTGAACGAAGCGGGCTGATCGTCTTCAGCACAGCCTGAATGAAAAAGGCCGAACGCCATCGCGTTCGGCCTTTTTGCTTGAGAAAGCCCTACAGCATCGGCTGCAGCTTCGGCCAGACGTTGTCCAGCAGCTTGGACTGGGCCTGTTCGTTGGGGTGGATGCCGTCGGCCTGGAACATGGTGCGGTCGGCGGCGATGCCGTCCATCAGGAAAGGCACCAGCGGCGCGGATTCGTCCTTGGAGACGGTGGCGAAGACCTGCATGAAGCGCTCGGTGTATTCGCGGCCGTAGTTCGGCGGAATACGCATGCCGACCACCAGCACCTTGGCGCCGGCTTTCGTGGCGGCCTGGGCCATGGTGCGCAGGTTCTTCTCGGTCATGTCCAGCGACAGGCCCCGCAGCGCGTCGTTGGAGCCCAGTTCCAGCACCACCACCGCGGGGGTGTGCTGCTTGAGCAGGGCGGGCAGGCGCGTGACGCCGCCGCTGGTGGTGTCGCCGCTGATGCTGGCATTGACGACACGGTAATTCGGGTATTGTTCGGCTATCCGGCGGGACAGCAGCGGGACCCAGCCGGTGCCGCGCGCGATGCCGTATTCGGCCGACAGGCTGTCGCCCACGACCAGTACGTTGCGGGAACCCGCCGCGGGCTGGCTGGTCTGAGCCTGGGCGGTGGAAAACAGAGCGGCCGCGGCGGCCGCCAGAAACACACGGAAGAGTAGGCGCATGAATAGCATCAATTCGATCGAGGTGAAGGGGCTGGGCAAGCGCGTGGCCGATGCCGGCGGCGAGCTGTCGATACTGGATGGTATCGAATTTAGCGTGGCAAACGGCAGCGCCGTGGCCATCACGGGCAGTTCGGGCTCGGGCAAGTCCACGTTGCTGGGACTGCTGGCCGGCCTGGATGTTCCCTCCACGGGCAGCGTCAGGCTGGCCGGACAAGACCTGTTTTCCCTGGACGAAGACGCGCGCGCAAGGCTGCGCGCCAATCACGTGGGTTTCGTGTTCCAGTCGTTCCAGCTGCTGCCCAACCTGACCGCGCTGGAAAACGTGATGCTGCCGCTGGAGCTGGCCGGCCAGCCAGCGCGCGAGCCGGCCCAGGCCATGCTGGAACGCGTGGGGCTGGGCAACCGCCTGCATCACTACCCGCGCACGCTGTCGGGCGGCGAGCAGCAGCGCGTGTCGCTGGCGCGCGCCTTCGTGGTGCGTCCCGAGCTGCTGTTCGCGGACGAACCCACGGGCAGCCTGGATGCGGCCACGGGCGAGACGGTCATCGACCTGATGTTCGAACTGCACCGCGAGCAGGGCGCCACGCTGGTGCTGGTCACGCACGATCCGCAACTGGCGGCGCGTTGCGGACGGCAACTGGTGCTGTCGGCCGGGCGTCTGGTGGCCTGAGGCGGCAAACGCGGGCGTGATGGAAAACCGTCCCGCCTGCCATCGCCTCAAGCCCCGCTAGAGCCCCGCATTCCGGCTCAGCAAAGGCCGAGCCCGTGTCAGCGCGCCAGAGCGGCCCGCCGCGCGCGCCGCCACTCCAGCGCGCCGATCCCCATGCCGCTTGAGCAGATCACCGCAATCCCCACCCACGTCAGCGAATCCGGGAAATGCCCCCACATCAGCCAGCCCACCGTGGTGGCGCTGATGATCTGCAGGTAGGTGAAGGGCGCCAGGATGGACGCCGGCGCGTTGCGATACGCGCCGATCTGCAGCAGATGACCCAGCGCGCCGGTCACGCCGGTGGACAGCAGCGCCAGCCAGGTCCAGAGGTCTAGCGCCTGCAGGGCGGGCAGGGCGGGGGGCAGGGCGATGGGCATGGCGAAGGTCAGCACCACCGTGCCCACGCCGCCGCTCCAGACCAGCGAGGTATACGGGTCGTCGCGCGCCACGCGGCGCGTGCAGATGTACTGGGCCGCGAAGCAGCAGGCCGTCAGCAGGCCGGAGATGACGCCCGCCAGCGGCAGCCCGCCGCCGGGGCGGATCACGATCAACACCCCCGTGAAGGCGATGCCCGCCGCCACCCAGCGTGACAGCCGGGGCGGTTCGTTCAGCAGCCACGGGGCGCTGGCCAGCACGATCAGCGGGGCCAGGAAGCCGATCGCCGTGGCCTCGGCCTGCGGGATGTAGTGCAGCGTGTTGAAGAACATCAGCGTGGCGCACAGCATGGCGCCGCCGCGCATCATCTGGTCCCGGGGAGACACCGAACGCACCACCCTCCAGCCGCGGCGCGGCACCAGCAAGGCCAGCACCAGCACCAGGTGCATGGCATAGCGGACCCAGGAGAGGATCAGCAGCGGCACGCCCGCGGCCATGAGCCATTTGCCGCTGCCGTCCAGGCAGGACAGCGTGAACAGCGACAGCACCAGCAGCGAGATGCCGGTCATGGGGCGGGTAGTGGGAACGGCCGCGCGTGACGCGGCCGGGGCAGGCTGGGCCCCGGGCATGCAGGTCTCCTCGTTATCGTGTCGGACCGGCTGCATGCGGCGGCCGGCAGGGCGTCATGATACGCCTGTGCCGGCCGGGGTCTGTTGGTGCGCCGCCACGCGAACGCTTCATCCGCGTGAACAACGCCAGGCCTATTTCAGATTGGGCACCGCCGCCTGCAGTTTCTGCACGGTCTGCTGGCCCAACACCTGGGCCTTCTGCTGCAACTGGGGCAGGCGCTGCATGGTCAGCGCGGCGGTCTTCTGCGACACCAAGGGCATTTTCTCGACCACCAGCTTGCCCGTGGGCGTCTGGTAGAACGTGATCAGGCTGTCGATCTCGGCTTGCGAGAACGTCTCGCGGTACACATTGGCCACGTCCTGCATGTAGGCCGGGCCGGTCACTTCCTGGGCGACCAGCGCCGTCAGTTGCTGCGCGAAGTCGCTCAGGATTTTCTGCGTCTGCTTGCGCTGGTCGGCGGTCAGGGTCTGCTGGGCCAGCCGTTGCTGCAGGCTGGCGTTGATCGAGGCACTCATCTGCTGCACGATCTGGTTCGCCTGGGCCTGTACCTGCGTCACTTCCATCAGTTTTCTGACGGAGGCGTCGCTGGCTTGCGCAGCGTAAGACAGGACGGGCATCAGGCCCAGGGCTAGGCAGGCGAGTTTGGCGCGCATGGTGATTCCCGATGATGGCATGTGGCGAAGCGCCGCCACGGCTGGGAAGTCCGGTCGCGCGCGGCATGGACAAACAGCGTAAAACCCTGAGAATCGGGCGGGCGGCCGGCTCTCATGCGGAATGCCGTCGCGAACGCCGAAACTGCTTGCGGCAGTGTATCGGAAGCATTCCATAAAAGTGGACCGGAAAAAATAGCAATAACTGGACGTTCATATACGTCCAGTTACGGCGCATGATTCCGGCATCCCGTTTTCGCGCACCGCGTCCGCCCCATTCACGGTGGGCCGGCATGGCGGGGGGCGATTTTTCCAGGAAGCCAGGCCATGTACGTACCGCAACACTTCTCCGTCTCCGACGCCGCCATTCTGCACGAACTGATCCGCGCCTATCCGCTGGGCATGCTCGTCACGAACGGCGCCAATGGCCTGGATGCCAATCACATCCCGTTTCTGCTGGACGTGGCCGACTCGGGCCAGGCGACGTTGCACGCGCACGTGGCGCGCAACAATCCTGTCTGGCAGGACGTGGCCGACGGCAGCGAGGTGCTGGTGGTGTTCCGCGCTGGCGACGCCTACATCTCGCCCAACTGGTATCCCAGCAAGCACGAGGCGCACAAGCAGGTGCCCACCTGGAACTACCGGGTGGTGCACGCGCACGGCCGCATCACCGTGCTGGACGACGAGCGTTTCGTGCGCGGCGTGGTGGCGCGCCTGACGCGGGTGCATGAGGCCTCGCAGCCCAGCCCCTGGAAAATGACCGACAGCGCGCCGGAATTCATCGACACGATGTTGAAGGCCATCGTCGGCATCCAGGTCGACGTGACGCAACTGGTGGGCAAGAGCAAGCTCAGCCAGAACAAGTCGCTGCGCGACCTGGAATCGGCCGGGGCCGCGGTGATGGCGCAGGGCCATTCCGATCTGGGCGGCGCCATGCTGGCCTGTGCGGCCGAGAAGACGCCGTAATTCCGCGCCCCGCCGGTACAGCGGGGCGCCCCGTTTCCCCGCCGGAACCGCGACGATCAGCCCAGCACGTCCGGGTGATTGCGCAGCGCCTTGCGGGCGTTGTAGGCAAAGCCGACTTCGCTGCGCTTGGGCGTGAGGATCCAGTCGTGCGCCTCCTTGCCCAGTTCCGGCGGAATCGGCCTGATGGTGCCGGCCGACATGGCCAGCAGTTGCATGCGGGCGGCGCGCTCGAATTGCAGCGCCATCTGGCAGGACATTTCGACGCTTTCCGTGGCGACCAGCATGCCGTGATGCGTCAGCAGGATGGCGCGCTTGTCCTGCAGGGCCGCGCTGATGATCTCGCCTTCCTCGTTGCCCACGGGCACGCCTGGCCAGTCCTTCAGGAAGGCCACGTCGCCGTACAGCACGCAGTTGTCCATGTGGCTGATCTCCAGCGGCACTTCCAGCATGGACAGCGCGGCCGCATGCAGCGGGTGTGTGTGGATGATGCACTGCACGTCGGGCCGGGCGCGGTAGATCCAGGAATGGAAGCGGTTGGCGGGATTGGCCATGCGCTCGCCTTCCAGCACGTTCAGGTGTTCGTCCACCTTCAGCAGGTTCGAGGCCGTGATTTCGTCGAACCCCATGCCCAACTGCTGCGTGTAGAACGTGCCCGGTTCGCCGGTGCGCGCGGTGATCTGGCCGGCCAGGCCGGAATCGTGGCCGCCGTCGTACAGGATGCGGCAGGTCAGCGCCAGCTTCTGGCGCAGCGACCAGTTGCCGCCGGCCAGTTTCTGTTCCATGTCCCGCTGGGCCTGCTTGACCAGCTGGTCCTTGGACAAGGTCATCGTATCGGTCATAGATCGTCTCCTGAAGGTAAAGATTAATCCGGATCGCCGTCCAGCAAGGGCACGTAGCCCGGCAGGCGCCGCATGCGGGCCAGCCACTGCAGGATGGCGGGATGGCCGGAGAGGTCGTAGCCGCCCAGCGCCGCCATGGCCGTGTACGGGTACAGGGCGATGTCGGCGATGGTGGGCGTGTCCCCGGCGAAATAGGGTTGCGTGGCCAGATGCTGTTCCATGACCGCCGCGGCGCGGTAGCCGATCTCGCGCCATGCCACGATGGCCGGGTCGTCGGCCCGCGCGGTGCGGCGCAAGTGCACCAACAGGCGCGGCTGGGCGTAGGCATGCATGTGCTGGGTCTGCTCGAAGCTCAACCACATCAGCACGCGCGACTGCGTGCGCGTGTCCTCGGGCAGCCAGGGCGTGCCGCGCCCCAGGTACCAGAGGATGGCGGGGGACTCGGCCAGCCAGTCGCCGTCCGCGGTCTGCAGCACGGGCACCTGGCCGATGGGGTTGATGCGCAGGAATTCGGGCTGCGCCAGGTCTCCCTGCAGGATGTCCAGCGAGCGGCGCCGCACGTCCAGGCCCATGCAGCCGCAGGCCAGGCGGATCTTCCAGGCGTTGCCCGAGCGCAGCGTGTCGACCAGCAGCAGGTCCCGGCCTTTCAAGGGATGCGAAGGATCGGTGGTCATGGTGCTCAGTTCAGGGTGATGTTGGCGCGCTTGACGATCTCGACCCAGCGCTTGCGCTCGCTGGCCAGGAAGGCGTCGTGTTCGGCCAGTTCGCCGGAATACAGCTGGATGCCTTGGGCGGCGACGCGGCTGCGCAGTTCGCCCGAGGACAGGGCCTGCTTCAGGGCCTCGTTCAGCCTGGCCACCACCGCATCCGGCGTGCCGGCGGGCACGTAGAACGCGGCCCACGAGGCGATGTTCAGGTCGGGCTTGCCCAACTGTTGCGTGGTGGGCACCTGCTCGGCGCCC
This sequence comes from Bordetella ansorpii, assembly GCF_900078315.1. Taxonomy (GTDB): domain Bacteria; phylum Pseudomonadota; class Gammaproteobacteria; order Burkholderiales; family Burkholderiaceae_B; genus Bordetella; species Bordetella ansorpii. Next base: position 55,448 of record NZ_FKBS01000029.1, on the reverse strand, counting down.
TGCACCGGGGTGCTGGATGCCAGCATCAGCGCATCGAGCTTGCCGCTTTGCACGTGCGGCATCACCACGGGCACGGCGTCCATCACCAGGTCCACCTGGCCGCCCACGGCGGCGTTCACGGCCTCGCCGCCGCTCTTGAAGGGGATGTGCAGGATGTCCAGCGACTCGCGCAGCTTCAGCAATTCCAGGCCCAGGTGCGGCGAACTGGCATTGCCGGCCGAGCCGAAGTTCAGTTTGCCGGGATTGGCTTTTGCGTAGTCCACCAGTTGCGCATAGGTCTTGATGCCCAGCGAGGACCGCGCCGCCAGCACGTAGGGCGCCGCCGACACCAGCCCGATCGGGCGGAAGGCGCGCTGCGGGTCGTAGCTGAGCTTGGGCATGATCAGCGGATTGACCACCTGCGTGCCCACCGTGCCCATGAACACGGTGTAGCCGTCGGGCGCGGCGGTGGCGCCGGCCTGCGCCGCGATCACACCGCCCGCGCCGGGCCGGTTCTCGACGATGACGTTGCCGCCCAGCGACTGCGACCAGGCCTGGCCCACGTGGCGCGCCACGATGTCCGTGATGCCGCCCGCGCCGAACGGCACGATCAGGCGGATCGGTTTCTCCGGAAACGCGGCCTGCGCGCCCGTCGCCGCCAATGCCGCCGCCAAGCCGAATGCCGCTGCTGATTTCCTGAACATGATTTCCCCTTTTGGGTTCTTGAACGGCGCCTGTCGCCATTCTATGACACAAAGTGTCCTATAGAACACCATGAGTCATCAAAGCGGGAAAACCCTGAAGCGGGCCGAGGGTGGGATTGGACGCGGCGCCATCCGCCCTTACGATAGGTGGATAGTCACGACACAAAGCCAGTCGCAGATTTTTCAGTCCATCGAATCAATCCACCAGGAGATCGGCATGGTCAGCAAGAATACGGTTTGCCTCTGGTTCAACGGCGACGCGCTGGACGCCGCTACGTTCTACGCCAGGACGTTTCCCGACAGCGCGGTCCAGGCCGTCCATCGCGCGCCGGGCGATTATCCTTCCGGCCAGGAAGGCGACATCATCACCGTCGAGTTCACGGTTCTGGGCGTACCGTGCCTGGGCCTGAACGGCGGCCCGGCGTTCAAGCACAGCGAAGCGTTTTCCTTCCAGGTGGCCACCGATGACCAGGAAGAAACGGATCGGTACTGGAACGCCATCATCGGCAACGGCGGCCAGGCCAATGCCTGCGGCTGGTGCAAGGACAAGTGGGGCCTGTCGTGGCAGATCACCCCGCGCGTGCTGACGGATGCGTACACCAGTCCGGACCGGGCCGCCGCCAAGCGGGCATTCGAGGCGATGATGACCATGATGAAGATCGATGTCGCGAAGATCGAGGCGGCTGTCCGGGGATAGATGGGCGTTGGAGAATTCCGGCCTGCCGGAACCGGGGAGCGCCCTGTGGAGGATGGCAGTCCGCCAAGGATGCGAACGTAATTGCCGACGTGAGAGACCCCCCATCAATGGATGGCCTGACGTACTTCATGAACCGCATGGGCGAGGGCGAACTGGAGCGCCTGGTCGGCCAGCGCAAGTCGTTCTACCTTGAGAACATCGTCGACTACGACGCCACGGTTGCCCAGGTCCGCCGAGGCGTCGTGGCGCTGGGGCTGACCTGGGGACGCAGGCCGGATTCCAAATTCGTCTGGAACGTTCCGAACGTGCTTGAAGTGTTGGCCCAGCCTGGATCGATATTGATCTTGTGGGTGTTCGCCATTTTCAGGGTTACCTATGGACGGTCCGCTGAGGCCCGCATCAATGCGCTGGGCGGGGCGAAGGATCCCGACGTTGTTATCGAGAGAAACGGCGATAGCGCCATGGCGGTCCACTTCGTCGACCGCATCGCAGAAGGCGCCAGCCCAGGGGTTCAACAGCGGTAGTGTTCACTGTCCCACGAAGACCTGAGTGCCGGAGACATCGCGGACAGGATCCGTGGCGTACAAACAGATCCTGCTGTGACAGTCGGCCGGCGCGGTCAGTAGTAGATGTCGACGTAGTCGGTCAGTCCGCCGCACACTTCCATCTGCTGAAGCCGCCAGTACTTGCGCTTGCCGGTGGCGCGGAATTCGTAGTCGCCGGTGCGCTCGCAACGGCGGCCCTTGTCCGGCGCATCCAGGATCAGGATGGTGCCGCGAAAGGTGAAACGGTCGGCCGAGATCGACACCACCTCGCCCTTGAGTTCGAGCTTGCCGGATTGATTGCTCTGGCCGCCTTCCAGGCGAATCACGTCTTTTTCATCCACGGCCTTCAACTGGCCACGCGTGTCGGCCCAGAGCCACTGCAGGCTGATGCCGCTGTTGTGCAGCAGGCGCTCATAGGCGGTCTGGTCCTTGATCTCGGTTTTCTGAACCGGTTGCAAGGTCGACGTGCTGGCGGATGTCTGGTCCTGGGCTGCCGAGGCGGTGGAGAAGCAGGCTACGGCGATGCTCAACGCCAGCACGGACAGGCTGGCCTTCCATGCCTTCCCTGCGCGATTCAAGAGACGATCCGGGTTCGTTTGCATGGTGGATAAGAAATGGATGGATAGCTTGGTTCGCGCACTGCGTCCAGGGCGCGAACGGGGGCTAACTTAGCACGCGGAGTCCGCCCAGGAAAGCCGCGCGCGCCTGCCTTCGCGGCAGAAGGTCAGTAATCCCAGATGACCGGCACCCAGCGGTACGCGTCGCCCTCCACGGCCACGCGGCCGACGGACGGGAAGGGCAGGTGGGCCGCCACCAGCAGGCCGCGGTTCTGCGCGAGTTCATTGAACAGGTCGATGCGTACGCGCGCCGACACTTCCGGATCGTGCTCGAAGCCGTTGTGCCAGCCCGGATGGTCGAAGCCGACCGGAAACACGGCGTCGCCGGCGAACGTCAGGCGTTCGCCGCCCGAGACCAGATCCACCACGCAGTGGCCGGGCGTATGGCCGCCGGTGAGGCGGGCCGTGACGCCCGGGGCGACTTCCTGCCGGTCGTCGAAAATGCAGAGGCGGTCGCGGTACGTCTCGTAGAAGCTGGCGGCAGTGGTCCGCAGCACGGCGGGCACCGGCTTGGGCATGACGGTGTGGGTGAAGTCGGGCGACGTCCAGAAGGCCACTTCGGTGGCGCTGACGTGGATGCGCACGTCGGCCCGCAGGCGCTGCCTGACGCCTTCGACCAGCAGTCCGCCTACGTGGTCCATGTGCATGTGCGTGATGATCACGTCGGTCACGGATTCGAGCGGGATGCCGGCGGCTTCGAGGCGCTGGGGAAACTGCCCGGCGCGCGGGAAACCGGGGAATTGCCCGCCCAGGCCGGCGTCGATCAGGATGGTCTGGTCGCCGCTGCGGGCGACCATGACATTCAGCGGCCAGTCGAATGCGTCCGGCGGCATGAACATGTGATCCAGCCATTGCGCCAGGTCGGCGGGGTCGGCGTTGGTGGCCATGGTGGAGGTCGGCAACGGCAGCACGCCGTCGCTGACCACCAGCGCCTCGATCTCGCCGATCTTCACGGCATAGCGGGAGGGGACCAGGTCCGTGGGGGCGGCGGCGGGGGCGGCCGGCGGTCGGGTTGCGGTAAGCATGGTGATAGCTCCAGAGAGGTGAGAGGCCGGACGGATGTCAGGCCGAGGTGCGGATGAAGGCCAGCAGGTCGGCGTTGATGCGGTCCTGCATGGTGGCCGTCAGGCCGTGGGGGGCGCCGGGGTAATAACGTTCTTGGGCGTTCTTCACCAGCCGCGCGGCCTTCATCGCGGAGGTATGCAGCGGCACGATCTGGTCGTCCTCGCCGTGCATGAAGAGCGTGGGCACGGTGATCTTCTTCAGGTCTTCGGTGAAATCCGTCTCTGAGAACGCCTTGATGCATTCGTAGGCATTCTTCTGGCCGCTTTGCATGCCCCACAGCCAGAACTGGTCCAGCGTGCCCTGCGGCACCTGGGCGCCGGCGCGGTTGGCGCCATAGAAGGGCACGGCGAATTCCCGGTAGAACTGCGAGCGGTTGCCGGCCAGGCCTGCCCGGATGCCGTCGAACACGTCGATGGGCAGGCCCTCGGGATTGGCGCCCGACTTCAGCATCACGGGCGTCACGGCGCCGATCAGCACCGCCCGGGCGACGCGCGTGTTGCCATGGCGGCCGATGTAGCGCGCGACTTCGCCGCCGCCCGTGGAGTGGCCGACCATCGTGATCTGCTTCAGGTCGAGCGCCTCGATCAGTTGCGCCAGGTCATCGGCATAGCCGTCCATGTGATTGCCCGACGACGGCTGCGACGAGCGGCCATGGCCTCGGCGGTCGTGCGCGATCACGCGAAAGCCGTTGTTGACCAGGAACTGCATCTGGCCGTCCCAGGCATCCGCGTTCAGCGGCCAGCCGTGCGAGAACGTGACGGCCGGGCCTTCGCCCCAGTCCTTGAAATAGATCTGCGCGCCATCGCGGGTGGTGAGGGTATCGCCGGTGATGGCGCCGCGCCGGCCGGCTTTGGCCGGATGCGGCGGAGCGGCGTCGGCGCGCATCGCGAGCGTGCTGGCCGCCAGGGCGGCGCTGCCGGCGATGAGGCCGCGCCGGACCGGGTTGTGTAGGTCGTTCATGAGGGATTCCTGGGAAGGGGTGGACAGTGGCGCCATCCTAGGTTCGGCCCGCCAGGCGCGGTAGGCGTGCGAAGCGAAGCATGCTGTTGTGCGGTTTGCACCAATGGCGCCTGTTCTCCCGGGACATTCCGCGGCCGGGCGGGCGCGCGGATTGTTGCCGCCAAGGCAACGCCGCGCGTCCTTTCCGGCCGCTACCGCCGCGGGCGCCGTTTCTTTAGCATCCGTCGTCACGCGCGGCCGATCGCGCGTCCCGGTGAAACAGGAGCGGCACATGCATCTGGGCAAGTCTTATCGCTTGTGCGAATTCGTCGTATGGAGCCGCAGAAGCATCTATGCACTGCTGGGGTTGGGGCTGGTGCCGGTGCTGCTGCACCAGGTGGCGGGCGTCCGATGGTTCACGTTGCCGCTGTCGGTGGTGACGCTGCTGGGCACGGCCACGACTTTCGTCGTGGGGTTCAAGAATGCGCAGACCTACGCCCGCACCGCGGACGCGCAGCGGATCTGGATGGGCATCGTCAGTACGAGCCGCTATTGGGGCGTGCTCAGCCATGCCTGCGCCCGCGATGCCGCGCAGACCGACGCATTGATACGGCGCCATCTGGCCTGGCTGACGGCCTTGCGCTATCAATTGCGCGAGCCGCGCGCCTGGGAAACGCTGGGCAAGCCCATCAATGCCGAATACCGCAGACACTATGTGATTCCGGAGCAGTGCGAGCCGCTGCCGGACGCGTTGCGCCGCTATCTGCCGTCCCAGGCGGTGGATGCGCTGATGCGGGCCGACGACAAGGCCGCGCAATTGCTGGCCGCGCAGGGGCTGGCCGTGCGGCAACTGCTGGATGCGGGCGTCATCACGGTCGCGGAATACGCGGACTGCAATGGCCGCCTGCGCGAATTATCGGATCTGCAGGGGCAGGCCGAGCGCATCAAGAATTTTCCGTATCCACGCCAGTACGCCATCATCAACACGCTTTTCGTGCGGTCCTTCTGCGTGGTGCTGCCCTTCGGCCTGACGGCGCAGTTCGACCAGGTCGGGCAGAGCCTGCCGGGCGTCATGCAGGGTCACATGGTGTGGCTGGCGGTGCCCTTCAGCGTGATCGTCTCCTGGATCTACACCGCGCTGGAGCAGGTGGGCGAGAGCACGGAGAATCCGTTCGAAGGGGGCGCCAACGATGTGCCGATCAGCCACCTGAGCACGATGATCGAACGGGATCTCAGGCAGATGCAGGGACATGCGGATCTGCCTTCGCTGTCCGCTGGCCGGATCGTCCTCTAGCCCCAGCCCGGCAGGTATGCTGGCCGCTTGTTGCGGCCGGCCCTCTGCTGCAAAATAGCCTGCCCCGCTTGCCGCGGGGCCTGACCGCGCCATGACCGATTCCGTCCACCTGTTCGACCGCCACCGTCCGCGCCTGTACGGCATCGCCTACCGCATGCTGGGCGCGGTCGCGGAAGCCGAGGACGTCGTGCAGGATGCCTGGCTCCGGTGGCACGGCGCCGACCGGACCGCAGTGGAAAATACCGAGGCCTGGCTGGTGCGGGTCACCACCCGCCTGGCGATCGACCGGCTGCGCGCGGCCAAGGCCGAACGCGAATCCTATGTCGGCGTATGGCTGCCCGAACCCATGCTGATGGCCGCGCCCGCCACCCCCGAACAGATCCACGAGCTGGCCGACGACGTGTCGGTCGCGTTCTTGTTCCTGCTGGAACGCCTGTCGCCCGACGCGCGCGCGGCCTTCCTGATGCGTGACGTGTTCGATTCGGAGTATGCCGATATCGCGCGGATACTCGACAAGACCGAGGCGGCCACGCGTCAATTGGTGCGCCGGGCCAGGCTGCAGTTGCGCGACGGCGCCCCGCGCGAGACCGTGCCGCGCGCCACGCTGCGGCGTCTCTTGCTGGCCTTCTCCGATGCGATGCAGCGCAGCGACTTCCATGGCCTGCATGCCTTGCTGAGCGACGATGCCCAGTTGATCGGCGACGGCGGAGGCAAGGTCGCCAGCTTCGCCAGCCTGGTGGGCGGCAAGCGCCTGGCCCAGTTGTTCTACGCAGGAAAGCGCCGCTTCCGCGAGACGATGCGCACCGAAGTGGTGGAGGTGAACGGCCAATGGACCCTGTTGCGCTTCATCGGGGACGAACTCGAATCGGTGCAGTCCTATGAAACCGATGGCCGGCGCCTGACCCGCGTGCTGGTGCAGCGCAATCCCGACAAGCTCGCCCGGATCGCGCGAGCGCTGGGATAGCACACTAGGGCCTGTTCACACTAAAAGGAGCCTGGCGCAGGGCTTTGGTGCGCGGCGGGCAACACGATGGTCCCTCGCGGGGATCTACTGCGGCGCGGCCCGCGCTTCTACGATGGGCTGCCATTCCCCAACCGAGGACAGTCCATGTCAAAGATTGCGAAGTCCGTTGCACCGCCGGCCGCTGCCGCGCTGGCCGCCGCCGCGCTGCTCGCGTTCAGCCTCACCACCGCCGCGGCTGGGCCGCATCACGCCGCGCCCGCCGCCCGCGCCGCCGACCCTGTCGTCACGGCGTTGATGACGCAGGCCCTGGCGGACAGCCCGGGCAAGGAGGGCATGATGATTCTGGTCGACTATCCGCCCGGCGGCGCCGATCCTGTCCATCGCCACGATGCCTCCGCGTTCGTCTACGTGCTGCAAGGCAGCATCGTCATGCAGGTCGAGGGCGGCAAGGAGGTGACGCTGACGCCCGGGCAGACGTTCTACGAGGGCCCGGACGACGTCCATACCGTCGGCCGCAACGCCAGCCTGACGGAACCCGCCAGGTTCCTGGCCGTGCTGTTCAAGAAACAGGGCGCCCCCGCACTGATTCCCGTGCCGTAGCGGGGCATCGCCGCCCCGCGCCGGCCAGGCTGGTCGGCTGGGGCGGCAAGCCGCAGGCGCCGCGTGTTTTTTTCACGGACGGTGTCACAAGTGGGCAGGCTGGCCCGTCTTGGTGGGTAGGATCAACCCATCACGGTGCCGCCACCATGACGACTCTCTGTTCCGCCTCGCCCCACGCCCCGGCCCAGCCGCCGGATTCCCTCGCCGATACCTTTGCCGCCAGCTACGCCGGCGTGATGGCCTTCATGGCCGTCGCCGCCGAAGGCAACTTCGCCAAGGCGGGCGACCGGTTGGGCATCGGCCGCTCGGCCGTCAGCCGCAGCGTGCAGAAGCTCGAAGACCAGTTGGGCACGCGCCTGTTCGTGCGCACCACGCGCAGCACCGTCCTGACCACGGAGGGACAGCGGTTCTATGAACAATGCCATCCGGGGGTCGAGCGCATCGTCCAGGCGCTGGACGACATCCGCGAGCTGCGCGAGGGGCCCCCGGCGGGGGAACTGCGCGTCTGCGCGACCGTGGGATTCGGCCGCAAGGTCGTGGCGCCGCTGCTGCGCGGCTTTTGCGCGGCGTATCCCAACGTCAGCGTCGATCTCCTGCTCGATGATGGCGTGACCGACTTCACCACCGACCGCGTCGACCTGTCTTTCCGCAACGGCCGGATGGAAGACAGCCAGGTCATCGCCAAGAAACTGATCCCGATGCAGATGATGCTGTGCGCCTCGCCCGAGTATGCCGCCCGGCATGGCATGCCGGCCAGCGTGGAGGCCCTCGCGGATCACCGTTGCATCAATTTCCGTCTGTCCTCGGGACGCGTCTATGAGTGGGAGTTCAAGGTGGATGGCCAGTTGCGCAAGTTCGCGCCGTCCGCCATGCTGACCTTCAACGATGCCGATCTCGTGCTGCAGGCGGTGCTGCAGGGGCAGGGCATCGCGCAGATCGCCGGCTACCAGGCGGTCGGGCCTCTGCGCGAGGGGACGCTGCTGTCCTGCCTGCCGCAGCATGCGCCGGACGACCGCGGCCATTACCTGTGTTTCCTGAGCCGCCAGCATCTGCCCGCGCGCATGCGCGTGTTCATCGACTACATGACCGAGCACATCCGCGCCCTGGACCTGCACGGCATCGAGGTGACGCTCGCCAGGCAGGCATGACAGGCTGTTTATGGCGTGAGGACCACCGAGCTTCGGATGCCGTCCTGCGCCATCTTGGCGTAGGGGCAGAGGCGCTCGGTGTTGCGCACCAGCTCCTCGGCCAAGGCCCTGTCGACGCCGGGCATGTGTATGTTGATGTCCGCCTGCAAGGCGAACAGCCCATCCACCGCATCCCGGCCGAACGACACTGTCACGGTCACTGCGGCATCCCCGAACGGGACGCCGGCGCGTTCGGCCAGCAGGGCCAGCGCCCCGTGGAAGCAGGCCGCATAGCTGGCGGCGAACAGTTGTTCGGGGTTGGTGCCGCCTCCGGCCCCGCCCAATTCGACCGGCAGACGCAACTCGACCGCCAGTTCGCCGTCATCCGACATCGCGATGCCGGACGCGCGGCCGTGCTGGGCCTCGCCGCCTCGCACCGTCACGCTGGTGGTGTACAGCGCGTGGAATGGCTGGCCCTGGTACTTGTCGAGAAACGCGGGAGAGGGCCGTTGCGGTCTGCTCATGGGGGATCCCTCGTGCGCCGTGATCAGGCCCTGGCGCCCGCGCGGCTGAACCAGGTGTCGAAGTCGATCGTGCCCAGGCGGGGGGACGTTCCGGGAACCAGCGTGCTGTCGTCGAGCAGCGCGCCGAAATAGCGCGCGCGCCGGTCGGCCACGACGGTGCGTGTGTCACCGATCTTGCCCATGTAGTCCAGCACCAGGTCCGCCAGGCGGACCCGCTGCGGGCCGGCGATCTCCACCGTACCGTTCAGCGGCCTTCCCACAGCGAAGTCGGCCATGGCCTGCGCTACGTCGTCCGAGGCGATGGGCTGGACAAACGCGGGCGACAGCCGGACTTCGTTGCCGACGGCGCCCGCTTGCAGGATGCCTCCCAGGAACTCGAAGAACTGGGTGCTGTGCACGATCGTGTAGGGGATCTTGCCCGCCTGGATGAGCGCCTCCTGCGCAATCTTGCCGCGGAAGTAGCCGCTTTCGGCCAGCCGCTGCGTGCCGACCACCGACAGCGCCACGTGATGGCGCACGCCGGCGCGCGCCTCGGCCGCCAGCAGGTTGCGGCCGGAGGCCTGGAAGAACGCCAGCACGGCTTCGTCTTCGAAGGAAGGCGAATTGGCCACGTCCACCACGGTGTCCACGCCGGCCAGCGCCGCATCCAGGCCTTCTCCGGTCACCGTGTTCACCCCGGTGGCGGGCGAGGCCGGGATCGTCTGGTGTCCGGCTTCGGCCAGCCGCTTCACGAGTTTCGAGCCGATCAGGCCCGTACCGCCGATAACGAGGATCTTCATGTCCGGTCCTCAGTTGAACTTGGCCTTGTCCAGGCCATAGGCCTTGTCGGCCGAGCCCGGCACGGTCTGGAACCCCACGTTCAGGCGGTTCCAGCCATTGATCGCCATGACCGCGAAGCTGAGGTCGGAGATCTCCTTTTCCGACAGTTGCGTGCGCACGCGCTCGTAGATCTCGTCGGATACGCCGTGGGCGCCCAGCGTCGTCAGGGCTTCCGTCCAAGCCAGGCAGGCGCGTTCGCGTGGCGTGAACTCCGTCGATTCGCGCCAGATCGCCAGGTGGTGCAGGCGCAGCTCGTGTTCACCATCGATCTTCGCCTGCTTGACGTGCATGTCCAGGCAGAACCCGCAGCCGTTGAGCTGCGACGCGCGGATCTCGATCAGGTGCAGGATCGGCTGCTCGATCGCGCCGGACTTCAACAGCATGCCGAATTCGATGAATTTCTTGAAAAGCTCCGGCGATTGCGCAAACGCGTTCAGACGTTGACTCATGATGGGATTTCTCCATTGGAAAAGGGGGCCGGCGGTGCGGCGGCGCCGCCCGTGGCGGGAGGAAGTGCATGGGAATCGTAGGTCTGGGGGCGGCGCGGCAGAAGGTAGGGCGATGGGATCATGGTGTTGCCCTGCCGGAAACAATGGCGTCAATCTGTCGATCTCTGCCCGCTAATCTCAACTCGGCCAGAGCCATTCCCACCAAGGCCGACGCTCGATACTCTCTCCTCACGTACATTCCCACTGACCGCGTCAAAGCCCCTCGCAGCAGGCCTTTACGCATTCCCCTCTGCCCCTCGCTATCAATCGACGATTCCGGTAATAGCGCCACCCCACATTCCCCCTGCACGAACCGAGTGATCGTATTCAAGTCCCTCAACGAGTACACCGGATTAAAGGGCTGTCCAGCCTCCTGGAACGCCCGCTCCGTCAACACCCGCACGCTAGTGCCCGGCGGCATGCTGATCAACGGCAACTCCGCTAGCGCTGCTGGCGACCACTCCTTCACGGACGGCACCATCCGCTCACTGTGAAACAGCACGAACGGTTCGGTAAACAACTCCTCATAAACCAAGTCCGCAGCACTCTCATCCTGCTTCGCCGTCACCGCAATATCCACCCTCCGATCCCTGAGTAACGCCAACGCCTCATTAGCCACCGGATCAAACACCTCCACCCGAATCCTCGGATCCCTGGCCGTCAAATTCCGAATCACCTGCGGAATCACCGACGCGGCCAACGTCGGCAACGCCGCCAACGCCACCCGGTTATTCCTCTCCCGCAACCGCTGCTCCAACTCCTGCATCCCCTTCGCATGCAGCGCCGTAATCCTCTTCGCCGTCTCCAGAATATCCTGCCCCTCCCGCGACAACCTCACCATCCGGGTACTCCGCTCGAACAGCTTGATCCCCAACCCTTCCTCGATCTCCTTCACCAGCTTGCTCAACGTGGGCTGCGTCACATGCAGCATCTCCGCCGTTCGATGAAAGCTAAGCGTCTCCGCCAGCAACACAAATATCCTGAGTTGTCTCGTCGTCAGATTCATTCTTTTTGTCTATGAATAGCGTTCACATCGGAACTTAATCTCCCTGCCAACCTGCCTTAGCCTGTCCATCACGATCTCTCTTTGGAGCTGGGATGTTTCGCCTTGATGGAAAGGTAGCGCTCGTGACAGGGTGCGGCACGCTGGGTGAGGGGTGGGGCAATGGCAAGGCGACCGCGGCGGTGCTCGCGAGGCAAGGCGCCTCGATCTACGGCTGCGACCTGAACCTCGACGCCGCCAAACAATCGGCAAACGTCATCGCCGAAGCCGGCGGCAAGATCGCGGTACAGCAAAGCGACGTCACAGACGGCGCGCAAGTGCAGCAGCTTATAAAGGCCTGCCTCGACACCTACGGCCGCATCGACATCCTGGTCAACAACGTGGGCCGATCCGAACCCGGCGACCCCGTCAGCATGAGCGAGGAGGCCTGGCACGATCAGATCCAGGTCAACCTGACCTCCGCCTTCCTGTGCTGCAAGCACGTCATTCCTCTCATGAAGGAAGCGGGCGGCGGGTCCATCATCAATATTTCATCCATTGCCGGCCTGCGTTATGCGGGCAAACCCCAGGTAGGCTATGCGGCGGCCAAGGCGGCGTTGATGCAGATGACGGCCACGACCGCCGTCCTGTACGCCCAGGACGGCGTGCGCCTGAATTCGGTGGTGCCTGGCCTGATGTTCACGCCATTGGTGGAACGTCTGGCGCAGAAGTACGCGAAGGGCGACTACGAGGGCTTCGTGGCTCACCGGCACAAGCAGGTGCCGGCCGGCCGCATGGGCGATGCCTGGGACGTGGCGCACGCGGTGGCCTTCCTGGCCAGCGACGAAAGCCGCTACATCACGGGCCAGCAGATCGTGGTGGACGGCGGCATCACCATGGCCACGCGCTGACGGGAGACGCAATCGATGCAGGCATCTGAAAGCACGGGGCGTCTGGCCGGCAAGGTGGCATTGGTCTTCGGAGCGGGTTGCGTGGGGCCGGGCTGGGGTAACGGACGCGCCATCACCGTGCGCTTCGCTCAGGAAGGCGCCACGGTGATCGCCGTGGACAACCGGCCAGAGTCGCTGCCCGAAACACTGGAACGCGCTGGAACAAGCCGCGGGCGTATCGAAACGAAGATCTGCGATGTGCTGGACGAGAAGCAGGTCGCGGAGCTGGTGCGAGACGCCCATCAACGCCACGGCCGCATCGATATCCTGATCAACAACGTGGGCGGCCCCATCTCCGGCGGCCCGACCGCCTTGTCGCAAGCGGACTGGCAGAAGCAGCTCGACCTGAATCTGACCTCGGTCTTCACGACCTGCCAGCACGTGCTGCCCATCATGCAGGAGCAGGGCGGCGGCGCGGTGGTGAACGTGTCTTCGACATCGGCCATCCGCTGGACCGGTGCGGCGCAGGTGGGCTACGCCGCTGCCAAGGCCGGCGTGATGCAGTTCGGGCGCGTGGTGGGCGTGGAGCTGGCGGCGAAGGGGGTGCGCATCAACACGGTGCTGCCCGGGCAACTGCATACGCCATTGGTCGATGCCTTCCTGGCCCGCCAGCAGAGTTCGGGCGATGTGGAGGCCTTGCTGCAACGCCGCCGCAAGCGCATTCCCATGCTGGTGGAGGGCGATGGGCGGGACACGGCGAATGCCGTCTTGTTTCTGGCCTCGGACGAGGCTCGCTTCATTACAGGCACCGAGCTGGTGGTGGATGGCGGCATGAGCGCCCGCTGCGATTGATCGAATAATCACTATCCCCTGGACGCGCAGGCAAGGCCAAACGCCTCGTCTAGAAGACAACGCACGATACACAGACCCGAAGGAGACAGAAAGAAGATGGCACGAGTCGATTACGCCGACATCAACCACCCCGACACCCGCCCGCTGGTGGAGCGCATCCGGAAAGAGCGTTCCAGCCTGCCCAATCTGTACCGCATGCTGCTGAACAGCCCGCCCGTGGCCGAAGGCTGGCTGACCTATCTGACGGCGATCCGCCAGAAAAGCAGCCTGACCCCGAGGCTGCGCGAACTGCTGATCCTGCGGGTCGCGGTGCTGAACGACGCGGACTACGAGTTCGAGCAGCATCTGCCCATCGCGGTGAAAGCGGGCTGCACCGATGCCCAGGTGGCCGCGCTGAAGACCGGCGACTTCAGCACGCTGGAAAAAGGCGAGGGCGCCGCGCTGACCTACTGCGACGAGATGACGCGAAACATCCGTGTGAAGGACACGACGTTTGCCGCCTTGCGCGCCGCCTTCAACGACAAGGAGATCGTCGAGATCACCGCCACGGTAGGGGCCTACAACATGGTGTCGCGCTTTTTGGAGGCCATCCAGGTAGACCACGAATGACTGATCAGTAGAAAAGCCGGCAAAAACGACAAAGCCGGCCCGTCCAAACCAAAGGAGACAGACATGCAACACATCCACGCATGGCGAGGCGCGTTGGCGTCGATCGCGCTCGGATTGGCGATGAGCGGCCCGGTGCTGGCCCAGAAGGCCTTTCCCGACAAGCCAGTGCAACTGGTGATTCCCTTCGCGCCCGGCGACACTGACCAGATGCTGCGGCCCGTGACGGAACGCATGGGTCAGTACCTGGGGCATCCCATCGTGATGAACTACAAGCCTGGCGCAGGCGGTGGTATTGGCGCGGCCTTCACGGCCTCGGCGCCGCCGGACGGCTATACCATCGTGGGCAGTTCGCCAGGCTCTCTGGTGGTGGTGCCTCTGGCCAACAAGGAGATGAAATACACCACCGACTCCTTCGCGCCGGTGGCGGGCATTTCGCTGGGCGGCATGATGATCGTGGCGCCGGGCAAGTCGAAGTACAAGACGCTGGCCGACGTGGTGGCCGACGCGAAGGCGCGGCCCGATGGCATTGCGTACGGCACCTCGGGCGCGCTGGGCATCAGCCATCTGCTGGGCGAGACCTTTGCCCATGAGGCCAGGATCAAGCTGCGCCATATCCCGTTCCAGGGCAGCACGCCGGCCGTGACGGCGCTGCTGGGCGGCCATACGGACATCGCCGTGTCCGCCGTGGGACCGGCGCAAGCGCATATCCAGTCTGGCGGGTTGCGGCCACTGGCCGTGTTCAGCGACAAGCGCCTGGCGGTCTATCCGGACGTGCCGACGGTGCGCGAGCTGGGCTACGATGTGGGCAGCCCGACGATCTACGGCGTGGTGGCGCCCAAGGATACGCCGCCCGAGGTGGTCGACAAGCTGTACCAGGCGGTGCGCAAGGTGGTGGCCGAGCATGGTGACGAGGTGACCAAGACGCTGGGCACGATCGGGGCGGAAACCCGCGTGCTGGGGCCGAAGGAGTACGGCCAATATCTGCAGGAACAGCGGGCACTGTTCTCCAAGGCGATCGGGTATATCCGGGAGTGACACGCATGCGGGACGGCTGCACGCAGGCCCGCCGCATGCTCCCGTGCCACACAGCAGGTGTCAAAACTTCCTGAAACGGCGATACGCACCCTTACATAGCCCGTCATATCCCGCGGATACACTCCCGCCATTCTCGGCTTTCAATGGGCTTAAAAAATGGCGGGCAGCAGCTTTTTCGCGGTATTCGATGACATCGCCATGCTGTTGGACGACGTGGCGGCCATGAGCAAGGTCGCCCTGAAGAAGTCCGCCGGCGTCTTGGGCGACGATCTGGCCCTGAATGCGCAACAGGTCACGGGCGTGCCGGTCAACCGCGAGCTGGCCGTGGTCTGGGCGGTGGCCAAGGGATCGTTGCTGAACAAGGTGATCCTGGTGCCGGCCGCCTTGCTGATCAGCGCGTTCGCGCCCTGGCTGGTGACCCCGCTGCTGATGCTGGGCGGGGCCTTTCTCTGCTACGAGGGCTTCGAGAAGGTGATGCACAAGGTGCTGCATGCCGATGAAGGCAGGCATGCCGAACGCGTGCGGGCCTTGCAGGACCCGAACGTGGACGTGGTGGCCTTCGAGAAGACCAAGATCAAGGGCGCGGTGCGTACCGACTTCATCCTGTCCGCCGAAATCATCGCCATCGCGCTGGGCGCGGTGGCGGGCGCGACGCTGATGACGCAGGCGCTGACGCTGGCGGGCGTGGCCTTGTTGGTGACGGTGGGCGTGTATGCCCTTGTGGCCGGCATCGTGCGGCTGGACGACTGGGGCCTGGCGCTGAGCCAGCGCAGTTCGGCGTTCGCCCAGGGCCTGGGCCGGGGCATCGTCTCGGCTGCACCCTATCTGATGAAGACCTTGTCGGTGGTCGGCACGGCGGCCATGTTCATGGTCGGCGGCTCGATCCTGGTGCACGGCGTGCCCGCGGTGGCGCATGCCGTCGAGGCGGTGGTGGCGGCCAGCGGGTCGAATGGGCTGGTGCAGGGGTTGGTCAATACCCTGGCCGGGGCAATCGTCGGCATCGTGGCCGGTGGCGTCATCGTCGGAGCCGTGATGCTGATCAAGAAGATGCTTGGCCGGAGATAAGCCCAAGACCGCCTGAGCACTGATCGGTGAGGCGGGCGACTAGACGGATGCCCGGATCAAACGCAATGCCATGGCTTGAACGCCCAGTGCGCAGACAATAGCCAGCCCATAAGCCACGCCATAGGGCAGGCGCGTTACAGCAAGGCTGACGACGTAGAAGAAGGCGGCAAACCCGAACAGGCCGGCGCACAGGCCTCGCATCACGAGCCTCGCCGATTCAGCGCCTTGCATTCGATGGGCGAAGCCTCCCAATACGGCGGCCATGAAAGGAAAGGATGCCAGGACGCCTGCCGGGCCGGCGCCCATATGCCGGGCGCCCATCGTCACGCCCAACACCAGGCCGGCCATGATCACGATCCGTGCGGGCAGATCCCACCACAGCGATCGCGGCAGGCTGGTGGCGTGCTGTCCTGCCGGCATCCATTGCAGCGCCGTCCCCAGCGCCAGTATTGCGATGAGAAACAGCGCAATACCCGGCGGCCCGCTCCATTGAAGCGTCATGGCTGCCGCCACGAATGCGATGCTTGCGCCAGACAACGCCGTCGACCAACCTTTGCCTGCCAAAGCGTAATACGCGGCGGCGAATGCCGCCTGGCCGGTCGTGGCCGCCAAGGAGCCCGCCGACGCGTGCATGGCGAACAACGGGCCCTGCTCCAACGCGAGAAACAGTGAGACAGGGCCGGAAGTCAGCGGAAGCCCGACGAGGAACCCCCCTATGGCGGCTCCCCAGCGCCTTGCGGCGAGACTGGCCGTCAGCAGCAGCAGCGGGGCGCAAACTAACTTGATGAGCAAGAGATCCATGCGGTTGCCAGGGCCAAGGCATGCATCAGCGCAATGGCAGCAGGGCTCCCACGGCGACGAACAGCCCGCCGCAAACCCGATTGAACCGGCGGCCCATCCTGCCGAGCCAGGGGCGGACGCGATCCGCGGTGGCGGCGATCAGGTACTCCACCACGAATTCCGCCGCAAGATAGGTGGCCGTAACCACCACGAACTGCGTCAGCAGGCTGCGATGCGGATCGATGAACTGCGGCAGGAATGCGCTGAACAGCAGCAGCGCCTTGGGGTTCGCCAACGCTGAGAAAAGACCCTGGCGAAACAACACGGCCGGGCGGGCCGACCGGCTGTCGATCGGGGCCGACACCTGCATCGGCGGCGCGCGCCACAAGCCGGCGCCCAGCCAGATGAGATAGGCGCCGCCTATCCATTTCAGGGCGGTCAGCCCGTGCACCGAAGCCTGGACCAGTGCGGCGATTCCGAACAGGCACAGGGCGATCATGGCCACGAATCCGGCAAGGCCGCCCGCGATGGTGGACAGGGTCCTTCTTGAGCCGTGCATGGCGCCGTGTGTCAGGACCAGAAGGGCGTTGGGTCCCGGCGTCAATGAGATGCCGAGGGTAGTGACCAGGAGCAAAAGCCAGGTGTTGAACTGCATGCGACTACTTCCGCTGAAAGACGTCAAAAAAACCAAGCGCCCAATGCTCCTCCTGCCGCAGGGTTGCTGACAATCGATTTGATGTCCCATAATGCGTGAGCAGAATTCACACGTAGAGCCATGTTCGACCATCTTCCTCCGCTGCAGACACTGCGCGCCTTCGAGGCTGCTGCCCGGCATCTCAGCATGTCCATCGCGGCGGATGAGCTTCATGTCACGCACGGCGCGATCAGCAGGAACATCAAGACGCTGGAAGGGCACCTGGGCGTTCCGCTATTCCTGAGGCTGACGCGGCGTATCGTCCTGACCGAAGCCGGTGCTGCCTATCATCTGGCCATCGCCCGGTTATTGGGTGAGCTGACTCGCGAGTCCGAGCGGCTGCGCACGGAAACCGGCGCAACGCGCCTGCGCATCAGCACCAGCGTGTCGTTTGCAAGCAAATGGCTTGCACCCCGCCTGCATCGCCTGCGCGCGCGGCATCCCGAATTCGACATCCATCTGGACGTTACTGACGTCAATGTCGAGCTCGATGATGGCCAGGTCGACGTGGCGGTCCGTTACGGGTATGGCCGCTACCCGCGGGCCGCTGCCGAGCGGATATTCGAGGAACACGTCACGCCGGTGTGCAGCCCAGGCTACCGGGACGCGCATGGCGGCCTGGCCGAGCCTGCGGATCTTGCCCATTGCATGCTGCTGCACGAAGACCGCATGCTGGCCAACTGGGATCAATGGCTGGCGGCCGAAGGGATGAACAGGCGACTGGCGCGGCGCGGACCTTTTTACAGCCACGGCAGCATGGCGATCGAAGCGGCGATCCGGGGAGAGGGCGTGGCTTTGGGCAGAAGCGCCCTGGTCGCCGAAGACATCGCCTGCGGCCGATTGGTTGCGCTGTTTCCGGAACGCACCTTGAAAGCCGATAAAGGCTATGACCTGGTCTACTGTCACGGCAACGAGCAACACCCGAAGGTCAAGGCATTACGATCCTGGCTGGACGAAGAGACCAAGACTCTCGATTAGGCTGGGCGTGCCTGGTGGTCCGGCTCAGGACGCGTCATTCTTCTGGCGGATTCAAGGGATGAGGAATGCGTCTATTCCCATACGATCCGATCACCTCGCACACCACCACCTGATATCCCTTGAGCCAGCGCGCCTGCCGCTGCTTGGCGGCGAGATGCGCGGGATGCCGCATCAACTGCTGCATTGCTTGTGGCACAATGAAAACATCCACTCGCAATGTTTTTTATCAGTCCAGTTTTGCCTGGATCCCACGCCATGCGCGCCAGCCGGACCCTCTACGAATCCTTGCGCAGCCAGATCGTCCAGGGCGAAAGGGCGGCGGGCACGCAACTGCCGTCGACACGCGTGCTGGCCGAAGAACTGGGCGTGTCGCGCACCACGATCACCGCCGTCTACGAGCAGCTTGCCGCCGAAGGTTATGTGGAAACCTCGGCCGGCACCAAGGCGCGGGTGGCTTCGGGCGTGGCGGCGCGGGCGGAACACGGCAATGGCACTGCACGCGAGGCCGCTTCGCGCACGCAGGCGGCCTCGCTTTCCCGCTTCGGCAGCCGGGTCGCGGGCTTCACCGGCAGTTCCGCTCGCCTGGATCAAACGAAGCGCTCCATCGACTTCCTGTACGGCGCCGTCGCCTTCGACGACTTTCCCACGCTGGCCTGGCGCCGCGCGTACAACCGCGTGATCGTGCAGCGCCAGCCCCGTCTGTACTACGAAGAACCCGAAGGCGAGCTGGCCCTGCGCGAGGCCTTGCAGGGATATCTGCTGCGCGCCCGCGGCATGCGGTGCCGGGCCGAACAGATCCTGATCGTGCACGGCTCGCAGCAGGCGCTGGACCTGTGCGCCCGGGTGCTGCTGGATACCGGCGACGACATGGTGATCGAAGAACCGTGCTATCTCATGGCGCGCCGCCTCTTCGAGGCCATGGGCGCGCGCCTCCATGCCTGCCCGGTGGACGAGCAGGGCCTGAACACGACGGCCTTGGCCGATCTGCAAGGCAAGCTGGTCTACGTGACGCCGTCGCACCAGTTCCCCTTGGGCGGCGTCATGCCCATCGGCCGGCGCCGCGAGTTGCTGGACTGGGCCAGCCGGGTGGGCGCCTGGGTGATCGAGGACGACTACGACGGCGAGTTCCGCTATGGCCTGCGGCCCGTGGACGCCCTGCAATCGGTGGACGGGACCGGCCGCGTCATCTACCTGGGCACGTTCTCCAAGACGCTGTCGCCGCAGATGCGCCTGGGCTACATGGTGCTGCCGCCCGCGCTGGTGCACGTGTTCCGCGAAGCCAAGCGCCTGATGGACCGCCATGCGCCCAGCGTCGAGCAGCGGGTGCTGGCGGCGCTGATCGAGGACGGCTCGTACGAGCGCCACGTGCGCAGGTGCCGCCGCGAGAACGAGCAGCGCCGCGAGGCCTTGTTGAAGGCGTTGCAGCGGCATGTCGGCGACGGCGTGGACGTGGAGGGCTCGGCCTCGGGCCTGCATGTGGTGGCCTGGTTCACTCGGGTTGCCCGTAAGAATGAGAACGCGCTGGTCGAGCAGGCGAAGGCTCGGGGCGTGGGCGTGCGGCCCATCTCGCCGCTGTACGCGCAGACAGCGCATCCTGGCCGGCGTCCCTGCGCGGGGTTGATCCTGGGTTACGCCAGCCTGGATACGGCCAGCATCGAAACCGGCGTACGCCAGTTGGCGCAGGCGGTCCAGGCGTTGGCCCTAAGCCCGACTTCACCGGCCTGAGAATGCCCAGCGTTTATGCTTGATAAAAAAACAGAGACAGGCCATGACCGGTGTGGGCGCCGCAATGCCTACAATCGCCCGATCACGCACGCGGCACGCCGGCCATCGGCCGGAAAAGAAGATTCGTCTAAGGGTTAATTCGTGGCATTGAAGCTGAAACTACTGCGCGTCCAGGCAGGCCTGACCCTGGAGCAACTGGCCCAGGCCTGCGGCCTGAGCCGCAGCTACCTGTCCAAGGTCGAGCGCGGCATCTCCACGCCTTCCATCGAGACCGCCTTCAAGTTGTCGCACGCGCTGGGCGTGAACGTGGACCGCCTGTTCGGCAAGACGGAACAGGAGCCCGAGGCCTCGTTCTTCCGCGCCAGGGATGTCGATCCCGAAGAGGCCAACGAGTACCTGTCGCTGGTGGCGGGCGCCGACGGCAACCGCCTGATGCGGGCCTTCGTCATCCGTCCCGGCCAGTTCAATGGCGGCCGCGCCAAGAAGCGCGTGCTGAGCCACCACGATGGCGAAGAGCTGCTGTACGTGCTGTCCGGCAAGCTGGAACTGACCATCGGCTCGCGCAAGGAAGTGCTGGAAGAGGGCGATTGCGTGCAGTTCAACTCATCGATGCCGCACAAGCTGGTATCCGTGGGCCGCAAGGAGGGCCGCGCGCTGATTGTGGTGACCAGCCGCGATCCGCTGTCCTTGTAGGGCTCGTTCGTCGCGCGGCGGGCGACGCCACGGCCTGCCCCGTCTGCGCCGGGCCACGCTGCATCTGCCTCTAAAATGCCGTCTAGCCCCAACCGGACCCGCCTCAATTGATAGACCTGCGTCACATCGAGACCTTTTTCTGGGTGGCGAATCTGGGTAGTTTTCGAGCCGCTTCGGAGAAGCTCAACACCACCCAGCCCGCCATCTCGCAACGTATCGCCTCGCTGGAAAGCGACCTGGGCGTGCGCCTGTTCGAGCGCGATGCGCGCGGCGTCACGCTGACCGGCAAGGGCCAGGAGCTGCTGTCCCACGCCGAACGCATGCTGCAGATGCGCGCCGACATGATGCAGGCGGCGCGCGAGCAGAACGTGATGAGCGGCACGGTGCGCATGGGCGTGGCCGAGACTATCGTGCAGACTTGGCTGCCTGCCTTGATCGAGCACGTGCACACTGCCTATCCCGCGCTGGTGCTGCAGATCGAGGTGGACACCACGCCCATGCTGCGCGCGCAATTGCTGGCGCGACAGATCGACCTGGCGTTTCTCATGGGGCCCTTGCGCGAGGCGCGGGTCGAGAACCTGCCGCTGTGCACGTATCCGCTGGCCTGGGTGGCCAGCCCCCGGCTGGATCTCGGGCCCGAGCCCCTGACGATGGAGCGCATCGGGCAACTGCCGGTCATCACGTATCCGTCCAGCAGCAGTCCCTACCGCGCCGTGCAGGACATGCTGACGCGCGCCGGCGTGGCCGCGCCGCGCATGTATGGCAGCGCCTCGCTGTCGATGGTCGTGCGGATGACGATGGACTGCATCGGCACCAGCGTCATCGCGCCGGTGTTCCTGGACAAGGAACTGGCCCGCGGGGAACTGCGTCTGCTGCACGTGCAGGCCGAGCCGCTGCCCGACCTGGCCTTCACGGCCACCTGGGTCGAAGGACCCGACAGCCACGCCGCGCGGGCCATTGCCCGGCTGGCGCAACGCATCGCCGCCGAACACGAACGGGCGCGCTCGCCGCAACCGGAAATCTGACGCCCACGCCACATTTTCAGGTGGCGCAAGGATAGGGACTTACCCTTGCTGCAAGGCATGGCGCGGCGTTTTTCTGCGCTCGGCCAATGCATGGGGAGTCGTCTGCAAGTCCTTGTCGGGATTGGGTTTTCTGGCTGTTCTCCAAGGCTGGGACATGAGGGTTAAGAGAAATTTATACCCCCTCATCCCAACTAACGATTGGACGCTCCAGACCCCCTGCGTTGCAATGCGCAACATCGAGATTTACTTATAACCACACACGGGGAATGGACGCATGCGCGGCGCGGGCCGCGCCGCCTGTCCGCTTGCCCGTGGCATTTTCCCAAGCGCGCCGCCAAGGGTGACGGGGCCCGGCGCGCGACGAAATCCCGCCCATGCCAGGAGCTCTCTCCATGATGAAGTCGCTTGCCTACGCTGTTGCCGCCGCCGCCGCCGCCGCGCTGACCGGTACCGCTCACTCGCAGGAACTGCCCAAGACCGAACTGAAGGTGGTGGGCGGCCTGAGCAACCTGACGGCCTACCAGGACTACGAAGCGCCGTTCTGGACCAAGACCATTCCGGAACTGTCCAAGGGCCAGGTAACGGCCCAGATCAAGGGCTTCAACGAAATGGGACTGAAAGGTCCGGAACTGCTGCGCCTGATGTCGCAGGGCGTGGTCGAGTTCGGCACCGCCACGCTGTCGTACTTCGCCAGCGACAACCCCATCAACGAAGCCATCGACCTGGCCGGCCTGGCCCCGGACATCAAGACCGCGCGCCAGGTGACCGACGCCTTCACGCCCATCTACTCCAAGACCTACGGCGACGGCGCCAACGTGAAGCTGCTGGGCATCTCGACCTATCCCGCCCAGGTACTGTTCTGCAACGCCACCATCAACAGCCTGGCCGACATGAAGGGCAAGAAGGTGCGCACCAGCAGCCGCACCCAGGCCGAGTTCGTCGAGGCGCTGGGCGGCACCAGCGTCACCATGGCCTTCGGCGAGGTCGTGCCGGCCATGCAGAACAAGGTGGTCGATTGCGCCATCACCGGCTCGCTGTCGGGCTACTCGGCCAAGTGGTACGAAGTGTCGACCCACTTGGTGGCGCTGCCCATCAACTGGAACCAGCAGATCCACGCCGTCAACCAGAAGGCCTGGGACAAGCTGGATCCCAAGGTGCGCACCTTCCTGCAGGAAAACGTCACCAAGCTCGTGTCCGACATCTGGGACGCCGCTGCGCGCCAGACGCAGGAAGGCTATGACTGCAACACCGGCGCGGCGGCCTGCCCGTTCCCGGTCAAGGGCAAGATGACGCTGGTGCAGCCGTCGGATGCCGACCGCGCCCTGCTGAAGAAGATCACCGAAGAGCAAGTGCTGCCGAAGTGGGCCGCCCGTTGTTCGGCCCAGTGCGTCAGCGACTTCAACGCCACCATCGGCAAGCAGCTGGGCCTGGTCGCCAAGAAGTAACAGGCCCGCAAGGGCTCGTGTAAGCGGCCGGAGCCCTCCGGCCTCATGCAATACGCCGGCATGGACGTCCCGATCGGGGCGTGGCCATGCCGGCCTCTGGGTTCCATCATGACTCGAACTGAACATTTCCAAGTGCTGGGCGCCTTGCTGCGCCGCGCGGAGACGTGCTCGCGCGTGGCGGTCTGGGCGGGCGGCGCGCTCACCCTCGCCAGCGTGCTGCTGATCTCCTTCGAAGTGCTGGCGCGCAAGTTCTTCGGCTTCACCACCGGTGGCGCCGATGAGCTGTCCAGCTACGCCTTCGCCATCAGCACCTCGTGGGCGCTGGCCTTCGCCACGCTGCAGCGCGCCAACGTGCGCGTGGACGTGCTCTATCAATACCTGCCCGTGCGCCTGTCCGCGCTGGTGGACTGGATCGCGCTGGTCGCGCTGGGCGTGTTCATGGTGATACTGACCCGCTATGCCTTCGACGTGGTCGAGGCCTCGTGGGTGCAGAAGTCCGCGGCCAACACGCCGCTGGCCACGCCGCTGTGGATTCCGCAGGCGCTGTGGCTGGTGGGCCTGGCCTGGATGTGCATCACGGTGGCGCTGATGCTGGTGCGCGCCTCGGCCGCGCTGGTCACGGGCGACGTCGAGCTGGTCAAGGCCATCTGCGGCGTGCGTTCGGCCAAGGAAGAAGCCGAGGAAGAAGCCGCCGCCGGCGAGCGCATGGTCAAGGGAGACGCCGCATGATCGCCACCGCATTGACCCTTCTGCTGGTCCTGATCGGCATTTCCATTCCCGTGGGCGCCGCCCTGGGCGTGCTGGGCCTGATCCTGGATCCGCTGTATTCGATGCTGCCGCTGACGCGCGCCATCGGCGAGCTGTCCTGGAGCACCAACAACGAATTCCTGCTGGTCGCCATTCCGCTGTTCATCCTGCTGGGCGAAGTGTTGCTGCGCTCCGGCTTTGCCGAACGCATGTACGGCGCGATGGCCCTGTGGCTGTCGTGGCTGCCCGGCGGCCTGATGCACGCCAACATCGGCGCCTCCACGCTGTTCTCGGCGACCTCGGGTTCCAGCGTGGCCACGGCCGCCACGGTGGGCACGGTGTCCATTCCCCAGATCAAGAAGTACGGCTACAACGAGCCACTGTTCCTGGGCAGCCTGGCTGCCGGCGGCACGCTGGGTATCCTGATCCCGCCCTCGATCAACCTGGTGATATACGGCGTGCTGACCAACTCGTCGGTGCCCAAGCTGTACCTGGCCGGCATCATCCCCGGCTTCATGATGGCAGGCCTGTTCATGCTGACGGTGATCGTGGCCTGCGTGCTGCGTCCGTCGTGGGGCGGCCAGAAGATCCGGGCCTCATGGGGCGAACGCCTGGCCAGCCTGGTGCACCTGGCGCCGCCGATGGGCATCTTCCTGCTGGTGGTGGGTTCCATCTACGCCGGACTGGCCACGCCCACCGAGGCGGCCGCGCTGGGCGTGCTGGGCGCGCTGATCCTGGCCGCGTGCTTCGGCAGGCTGTCGCTGAAGATGCTGCGCGAGGCGGTGGAAGGCACGATGCGCTCGACCGCCATGATCATGCTGATCGTGATCGCCGCCAGCTTCCTGAACTTCGTCATGTCGGCCACCGGCCTGACCGACGCGCTGACGCAGTCCATCTCCGGCCTGGGCCTGTCGCCCGCCTGGATGCTGCTGATCATCGTGGTCTTCTACCTGGTGCTGGGCTGCTTCATGGAAACGCTGTCCATGATGATCACGACCATTCCCATCGTGGCGCCCATCATGATCGGCCTGGGCTATGACCCGATCTGGCTGGGCATTCTCATCATTATCCTGGTGGAAGCCGCGCTGATCACGCCGCCCGTGGGCCTGAACCTGTTCGTGGTGCAGAGCCTGCGCAAGAGCGGCTCGATGAGCGCCGTCATCAACGGCAGCCTGCCGTTCGTGGCCGCCATGTTCGTGATGCTGCTGCTGCTGGCGCTGTTCCCGGACCTGGCGCTGTGGCTGCCGCAGGTGTTCGGCTGATTCCTTCATCGTGCCGGCTTCCGATGGGGGCCGGCCATTACAGATTCCCTTGTGTAGGACCCTGATTCCCATGAAGACCGTATTCCAGATCGAAAGCAACGGCACGACGCGTACCGCCGAAGTGGACATCCGCAACCTGGTGGTGGCGGGCTGGGCCGGCCGCGACCGCGCGGCCATCGAGCATCACATCGAGGAACTGGCCGCCATCGGCGTGCCGCGTCCCAGCAGCGTGCCGCTGTACTACCGCGTGGCCTTCAACCAGGTGACGCAGGACGAGCGCGTGCAGGCCGTGGGCGGCGAGTCGTCGGGCGAAGTCGAGCCCTTCGTGTTCATGCTGGACGGCGAACTGCACGTCAGCATCGCCTCGGACCACACCGATCGCAAGCTGGAGGCGCACAGCGTGGCGCTGTCCAAGCAGTTGTGCGTCAAGCCCGTGGCGCGCCAGGCCTGGCGCCATGCCGACGTGGCCGGCCACTGGGACGAGCTGGTGCTGCGTTCGCGCATCGTCGAGAACGGCGCGGAAGTGCTGTATCAAGAGGGGCCGCTGTCCTCGCTGCGCACGCCGCTGGAACTGATCGAAGGCTACACGCAGGGCGGCAAGTCGCTGCCGGACGGCACCGGCATGACCTGCGGCACCGTGGGCGCCATCGGCGGCATCCGCCCGTCGGCCACCTTCATCATGGAACTGCACGATCCGCGCCTGGGCCGCACGATCAGCCATCGTTATGATGTCGAGGTCTTGCCCGAAATCGCCTGATCGAGGCGGCCGCTTCGGCGGCCGTTGTTCTTCCCACCTTTGCCTGGCGTCAGCCGTCCATCATGTCCATCTCCTTGCATGAACAAGCCCAGGCCCTGCAGCAGGGCCGTACCTCGTCGCTGGAACTGACCGAAGCCGCCATCGCGCGCGCGGCGGACCCGTCGGGCGAGGGCGCCCGCGTCTATACCAGGCGCTACACCGAGCGCGCGCTTGCGGCGGCCCGCGCTTCCGACCTGATGCGCGGGGCCGGCCTGACGCGCTCGGTCATCGACGGCCTGCCGATCTCCATCAAGGACCTGTTCGACGTGGCCGGCGAGGCCACCCCGGCGGGGTCCGTGGCCTTGCGCGACGCCGCGCCCGCCGCCGCCCACTCGGTGGTGGTACAGCGTCTGCTGGCCGCCGGCGCGGTGCTGACCGGCCGTACCAACATGACCGAGTTCGCCTATTCGGGCCTGGGCATCAATCCGCACTACGGCACCCCGTTGAATCCCTGGGATCGAGCCACGGGACGCATTCCCGGTGGCTCGTCCTCCGGCGCCGCGGTGTCGGTGGCCGACGGCATGGCCATTGCCGCCATCGGTTCGGACACGGGTGGTTCGGTGCGCATTCCCGCCGCGCTGTGCGGCCTGACGGGTTTCAAGCCCAGCGCGCAGCGCGTGCCGATGGACGGCGTGCTGCCACTGTCGGCGCAGCTCGACTCCATCGGCCCGCTGGCGCCGACCGTGCGCTGCTGCGCGGCGGTCGACGCCGTGCTGGCGGGCGACGTCGATCCGACGCTGCCGGAACCGGCCGAGCTGCATGGCCTGCGCATCGCCGTGCCGACCACGCTGGCGCTGGACGGCATGGACGAGCACGTCTCGAAGACGTTTTCCGCCACCTTGGCCAAGCTGTCGGCGGCGGGCGCGCAGGTCGATGACATCGAGATGCCCGAGTTCGCGCAACTGGCGCAGATCAACGCCAAGGGCGGCTTCACCGCCGCCGAGGCCTGGGCCTGGCACCGCGAGCTGATCGGCCGTGCTGCGGACCAGTACGACCCCCGCGTGGTGTCGCGCATCCGCCGTGGGCAGGAGATCACGGCCGCGGACTGGATCGAGCTGATGGCCGCGCGCCGGGCGTGGATCGCCTCGGTGCAGCGCCGTATCGCCGGTTACGACGCGCTGGTGCTGCCCACCGTGCCGGTGGTGGCGCCGGTGGTGTCCGAACTGGTCGAGTCCGACGCGCTGTACGGCAGCACCAATCTGCTGATCCTGCGCAATCCCACGCTGATCAATTTCCTGGACGGCTGCGCGTTGTCCGTGCCTTGCCAGGAAGAAGGCAGCGCACCCGTCGGATTGATGATTGCCGGCGCCAATGGCGCCGACCGCCGCATCCTGTCCATCGGCATGGCCGTGGAAGACTTGCTGGCGACGCACTGAAACCGGCCGGTCGGGAGCCTGGCGGGCTGCGCGAGGCGCCCGCCGGTCTGCGATTTACCTGTAGACCAAGAGGTATCCCATGACGCAACGCGTCGATTCCGCCTATCAGGCACGGCTGGACGCCCGCAGCGGCGCGCTGACGGGTCCCACCGCCAATCTGGCGCCCGGCCACGTGCAGGCCAACCTGGCGATCCTGCCGCGCGCGCTGGCGGCCGATTTCCTGCATTTCTGCCAGCGCAATCCCAAACCGTGCCCCTTGCTGGCCATGTCCGAGCCGGGCAGCCCGGCCTTGCCCGCGCTGGGCCATGACATCGACATCCGGACCGACATCCCGCGCTACCGCGTGTGGCGCAATGGCGAACTGGTCAGCGAGCCCACCGACGTGCGCGACGTGTGGCGCGACGACCTGGTGTCGTTCCTGATCGGCTGCTCGTTCTCCTTCGAGGAAGCGATGCTGCAGGACGGCTTGCCCGTGCGCCACATCGAGCTGGGCCGCAACGTGCCGATGTACCGCACCAGCATCCCGACCAACGCCGCCGGTCCGTTCAATGGTCCGCTGGTGGTGTCCATGCGTCCGTTGAAGGCCGCGGACGCCATCCGGGCGGTGCAGGTCACCTCCCGCTTTCCGGCGGTGCACGGCGCGCCCGTACACCTGGGCGATCCGGCGCTGATCGGCATCGCCGACATCGACCGCCCGGACTACGGCGACGCCGTGGAGATCCGTGAAGGCGAGATGCCCGTGTTCTGGGCCTGCGGCGTCACGCCGCAATCGGTGGTGGCGGCGGTGAAGCCCGAGTTCTGCATCACGCATGCGCCGGGTCACATGCTGGTGACCGATCTGCTGAACAGTCGAATGGCGGTGCTGTAGGCGGTCTTGAAAGAAAAGCCCGGCATGTGAATGCCGGGCGATTTTGCCGATGCAGGCCTGGCGCGCTACATCATCTGCCGGGGCAGCCAGGTGGCGATGCCGGGCAGGAAGTACAGCAGCATGACGGCGAGGATCATCAGGATGAACATCGGCATGGAGACACGCGCGATGTAGGGCAGTTCACGGCCCGTCATGCCGGACAGCACGAACAGGTTGAAGCCCACCGGCGGCGTGATCTGCGCCATCTCGACCACCAGCACGATGAAGATGCCGAACCAGATCAGGTCGATGCCGGCGGCCTGCACCGTGGGCAGCAGCACGCCCATGGTCAGCACCACGATGGAGATGCCGTCCAGGAAGCAGCCCAGCACGATGAAGAACACCATCAACGCGATGATCAGCCCGAACTGGCTGAGGCCCAGGCCGCCGATCCACTCCGCCAATGCGCGCGGCAGGCCGATGTAGCCCATGGCCAGCGTCAGGAATTGGGCGCCCGCCAGGATCAGCGCGATCATGCAGTACAGCCGCGTGGCGCCCAGCAGCGACTGCATGAAGCTGGCGCGGGTCAGCGACCGTTGCAGCGCCGACAGCGCCAACGCGCCGACCACACCCACCGCGGCCGCTTCGGTGGCGGTGGCGAAGCCGGTGTAGATCGAGCCCAGCACGGCCGCGATCAGCAGCATCACCGGAATGAGATGGCGCGACTGGTGCAGTTTCTGC
Organism: Bordetella ansorpii; assembly: GCF_900078315.1. Lineage (GTDB taxonomy): Bacteria > Pseudomonadota > Gammaproteobacteria > Burkholderiales > Burkholderiaceae_B > Bordetella > Bordetella ansorpii. Next base: position 26,544 of record NZ_FKBS01000029.1, on the reverse strand, counting down.
ATGAAGGTCAGGCCGGCATCGGCCTCGGGCACGGCCTCGGGATTGCGCAGCGCCCACCACGCGATGTAGCCCATGAACAGCAGGGCCAGCAACAGGCCGGGCACGACGCCCGCGATGAACAGGCGCGAGATCGACACGTCGGCCGCGACCCCGTACACGATCATGATGATCGAAGGCGGAATCAGCAGGCCCAGCGTGCCCGCGCCCGACAGCGTGCCCAGGATCTTGTCCTGCGGATAGCCGCGCCGCGTGAGCTCGGGAATGGTCATCTTGCCGACCGTGGCGCAGGTGGCCGCGGACGAACCGGACACCGCGGCGAAGATGGCGCAGCCGATGACATTGGTGTGCAGCAGGCGGCCGGGCAGGCGGTTGAGCCAGGGGGCGAGGCCCTTGAACAGGTCTTCGGACAGCCGGGTGCGGAACAGGATCTCGCCCATCCAGAGGAACAGCGGCAGGGCCGTCAGCGTCCAGCTGGAAGAGGCGCCCCAGATCGTCACGGCCATGGCGTCGCCGGCCGGGCGGCTGGAGAAGATCTCCATGCCGATCCACGCCGCGCCGGCCAGCGTGAGGCCGACCCAGACCCCGCAGCCCAGCAGCAGGAAGATCGAGACGATCAGCAGGGTGATGACTAGGATTTCATTCATGGGTTTGCTGCGAGGTGGGTGCGGCCTTGCCCTTCATGCGGCGGACCAGTTCGTCGACGATGGCGACCAGGAACAGGATGGTGCCGGCGGCCATGGTGAGCTGCGGGATCCATAGCGGCGTGGCGTCGTTGCCGGTGGAGATGTCGTTGTAGAGCCAGGAGTCGTGGGCGAGCTTGACGCTGTAGTAGGCAAAGGCAGCGCACAGCAGCACGGCCACCAGCAGCGCGAAGATGTCCAGCCGCCGATTGCCTGCCGGGGCCAGCGAGTTCAGCAGCAGGGTGACGCGGATGTGCTCGCCATGCTTGAACGTGCTGGCCAGGGCGAGAAAGCCGGCCGCGGCCATGAAGTATCCGGCGTAGGCATCCGTGCCGGGCAGGTTGATCGCGAACTGGCGGGACGCAATGCCCGCCAGCACCGAGATCAGCACGCCCACCGTGCACAGGCCAGCCAGCAGGCCGGCCGCGCCGTACAGGTTGTCGAGAAAACGGCGCATCGTGGATTACGGCTTGCGGTAGGCGTCGATCATGGCCTGGCCGTCGGGGCCGGCCTTCTTCAGCCAGTCGTCGAGCATGCGGCGGCCGATGGCGCCCAGGCCTTCACGCAGTTCGGGTGTGGGCTTGACGATTTCCATGCCGTTCTTCTGCAACTGCTCGAGATACCAGGTGTTCTTTTCTTCCGACGACTTCCAGCCGCGTTCTTCGGCCTGCGCAGCGGCTTTCTTCAGCGCTTCCTGCGTGGCCGGGTCCAGCGCATCGTAGGCACGCTTGTTCACGATGATGGCGTTCTTGGGCAGCCACGCCTGGGTGTCGTAGAACTTCTTGATGTACTCGAAGGTCTTGGTGTCGTAGCCCGTGGAGCCCGACGACATGTACGAATCGATCACGCCGGTGGCCATGGCCTGCGACAGTTCCGCCTGCTGCACGGTGACGGGCTGCGCGCCCACCTGTTCGGCGATCTTGGCGGTGACGGGGCTGTAGGCGCGCCACTTCAGGCCGGCCATGTCCTTGATCTGGCGCAGTTCCTTGTTGGCGAAGATGCCCTGGGGCGGCCAGGCCACGGCGTACAGCAGCATCATGCCCTGCGATTCCAGCTTCTTCTCGAGGTAGGGCTTCTGCGCCTGGTACAACTTGTACGAGGCCTTGTAGCCCGAGGCCAGGAAGGGCAGGCCGTCCAGCTCGTACACCGGATCTTCGTTGGCGAAGTTGCTCAGCAGGATTTCACCGGCCTGGGCCTGGTTGCCTTGCACGGCGCGCTTGATTTCAGGAGCCTTGTACAGCGAGGCGTTGTTGTGCAGCGTGATCTTCAGCTTGCCGCCGGACAGCGTGTCGACGTCCTTGATGAACGTGGTCAGGTTCTCGACGTGGAAGTTGCTGGCGGGATAGGCGCTGGGCAGATCCCACTTCGTCTGGGCGTTGGCAGCGCCGCTGAACGCCAGCACGACGGCGCCGGCCAGAAGGGAAACTCGCTTGTACATGGGGGAAAGTCCTTGATGAGCAGTGAAGGATTCGGGGTCGCGGCAAGCCGCGTGCGGGGCCGCGAAAGCAAGGCAATTCTACGGTGCGCATGCCCCGCAAAAGGGCATGAACAGTGGGTTTACGGGTAATCACTAGGGCTGCGGCGTGACAGGCGCCACATCGTTCAGGTCGCTGGATTGCAGGTCCCAGAGCAGGTTGAAGACGTGGCTGCCGGAGGCAGGCAGGACCAGGGCTTCGGCAAGCATGCGCAAGGCTTGCGTGGCCGACGCCTCGGTCGTGGCATCGACCAGCAGCATGGGCTCCAGCACGCGCGTGGCGCTGTCCTCGGACGGCAGCGGCGTGGACAGCGCGGGATCCGGCGTCAGCACGCGCAGCGCCAGCACGCCATCGATCTGCATGGCTTGCGCCGCGAGCGCGGCCGCGCGGGTGGCTGCATCCTTGTCGCCCAGCCTCAGCATGCCCAGCGAGGCGCCGGTGCCGGCGCCAGCCAGCGGCGACACGGCCATGACGCGGCGCGAGGTGTCGCGCATGCGGGCAAAGTTGGCGTGGGACCATTCCGTCTGCTGGCCGAACGCCTGCTTGTAGGCAGGGCTTTCGAACACGTTGAGCGAAGCCGTGCGGTACAGCGCCAGGTAGGGGCGCGGCCCCGAGGCCGCGCGATAGCGGCGCGACCACCTGAAGCCCGGGATGGCGGCGCGTTCCGCCATGTGTTCGCGGTCGTACCAGCGGTTGAAATCGGTGTCGTGCGCGGGATCGATGTCTGTCCAGATGAACAGTTCGCCCATGGCGTCGCGATCGGTGCGGATCGGTGCGGTCACGCAGGTTCCTTGAAATAGGGGCTGACGGCAACGATTCTGGGTGGCGCGGGGGCGGTACTCAAACGGTTTATTGTGGTTCGGCGGATTAAGAAAAACTTATCTGCCTGCGCGCCCTGGGAATGCAGGCTCTGCGTGCGCGCCCGCGCCGTACGCCCTGGGGGAAAACCCCGAAGGCACTGCGCGTGCCGCACGGGCTACATGGCAAGCACGCCGCTGTCCAAAGGCGGACCACAGTCAGGGCATTGCGCCGCATAGGCGCGCGCTTCGTCCAGGGCCAGCCGCACCACGGCCTCGGCCAGGCCCGAGACGGGATCGGGCCGCCAGCTGGCCACCAGCCGCATGTCCGGCAACTCGTCCGGGGACTGCACGAGCATGTACCGGCCGCTGTCGATGCCGGCCCGCACGGCGGCCACGGGCAACGCGGCAATACCCAGCCCCGCGTCGATGAACTGGGTGCTGGCGGCGATGGACGAGACGAAATGGATGCGGCCGGGGCGCACCCCGGCCTGTGCCAATACGTCCAGCAATTGCAGGTGCGGCTGCGAGTGGCGGGGGAAGGTGATGAGCTGATGGCGCGCCAGTTCCGCGGCGGGCGCCTGCTCGGAAACACCGAGACCAGGGCTGCAGATCCAGCCCATGCGCAGGGTGCCGAGGTCGCGGTTGCGCACGTCCTCGGCCACCACGGGGTCGGTCTGCAGCGCGGCATCCACGTTGCCCTGCTTGAGCATGTCCTGCAGCCGCCGGGTCGACGCGGCGGTCATTTCGATGTCCAGCTCGGGATGCGCCTCGTACAACCTGCTGATGAAGGGCGTGAACCAGGTATGCACGATGGACTCGACCACGCCCAGGCGCACCACGCCGCGCAGGACCGGTGGACCTTTCAGGGCCTGCCGCATGGATTGGTCGGTTTCCAGCATGTGTTGCGCGTACTCGAGCAAGGTGCGGCCTGCGGCCGTCAACCGCGTGTCGCGGCTGCCGCGTTCGAACAGTTGCTCGCCCAGGTCGCTCTCCAGCGCGGCGATGCGGCCCGAGATGGCGGCCTGGGTCAGGTTGAGCTTGCCGGCGGCCGCCTTGAAGCTGCGCAGCCGCGCCGCCCAGAGGAACGTCTCGAGGAAGCGGATGTTCATGTCATACCCCTTGTCTGCGCCGATTAGGGAAAGCCCTAGCGGGTTGGCTCGTGTTTTCAGGCCAAGTTTTGTTGATGAAATATAGATAAATTATTAGTATTTCGTCTACAAAAACTCGCTTTGCCATCATGCCCAATCCGCCTTTGATCGCTTCGTCCGCCCATCTGGTCAGTCCGCGCGCGCCTGATCTGTCCGAAGTCGAGTTCGGTCTGATGATCGCCACCCATGCGTTCGACCGCTGGATGGTCCGTTGCATGGCGGCGGCCGGGCTGCCGGACCTGACCGCTACCGACATCATGGTGCTGCATCACGTGCATCACCGGCAGCGCGCCAAGAAGCTGGCCGACATCTGCTTCACGCTGAACGTCGAAGACACGCACATCGTCAACTATTCGTTGAAGAAGCTGGAACGGCAGGGCGTGGTGCGCGGTGAGCGCAATGGCAAGGAAGTGTTCTACAGCGTCACGCCGGAAGGCGTGGGCTATATCGACCGCTATGTCGAGGTGCGCGAGCAGTGCCTGATAGACGGCCTGGAAACGGGCTCGGCCAGCGGCCTGGAGTTCTCCAGGCATCTCGCGCATACGCTGCGGGCGCTGTCGGGCCTTTACGACCAGGCGGCGCGCGCGGCGACGTCTCTTTAGTTTTTCTACCTGTCATGCGTGCCGGCCTGTGCCATCGCGGCCACACAGGCGCGCAACCTCTGTTCGGCTAGCAGCCGTTTTCAAGGATTTGAACCGATATGAAGTGGCAATTCTGGGTCGACCGTGGCGGCACGTTCACGGACATCGTGGCGCGCCGTCCCGATGGCGGTACGACCACCGCCAAGATGCTGTCCGAAAATCCCGAGCAGTACCGCGATGCGGCGGTGGCCGGCATCCGCAAGCTGCTGGGCCTGGCGCCGGGCGAGCCCGTGCCGGCCGATCAGGTCGAATGCGTGAAGATGGGCACCACGGTGGCCACCAATGCATTGCTGGAGCGCAAGGGCGAACGCACGCTGCTGGTGGCCACCCGTGGCTTCCGCGATGCGCTGCGCATCGCCTACCAGAATCGCCCGCGGCTGTTCGACCGCAACGTCGTGCTGCCCGAGATGCTGTACGAATCGGTGGTCGAGGCCGACGAGCGGCTGGACGCCACCGGCGCCGTGGTGAGCCCGCTGGACGACGCCGCGCTGCGCAACGATCTGCAGGCGGCCTATGACGGCGGCCTGCGCGCCGTGGCCATCGTGTTCATGCATGCATGGCTGCAGCCCGCGCACGAGCAGCGCGCCGCCGAACTGGCGCGCGCCATCGGTTTCACGCAGATCTCGGTGTCGCACGAGGTCAGTCCGCTGATCAAGTACGTGTCGCGTGGCGACACCACGGTGGTCGACGCCTATCTGTCGCCCATCCTGAAGCGCTATGTGGACCAGGTGGCCGGCGAGCTGCCCGGCATCCGCCTGATGTTCATGCAGTCCAGCGGCGGCCTGACCGACGCGCACCGCTTCCGCGGCAAGGACGCCATCCTGTCGGGTCCGGCGGGCGGCATCGTGGGCATGGTGCGCACCAGCGAACTGGCGGGCTTTCATCGCATCATCGGCTTCGACATGGGCGGCACCTCCACCGACGTGTCGCACTATGCCGGCGAGTTCGAGCGCGAGTTCGAGACCCGCGTGGCCGGCGTGCGCATGCGCGCGCCCATGATGAGCATCCATACCGTGGCGGCGGGCGGCGGGTCGATCCTGCACTTCGATGGCGCGCGCCTGCGCGTGGGGCCGGATTCGGCCGGCGCCAACCCGGGACCGGCGTGCTACCGGCGCGGCGGCCCGCTGGCCGTGACGGACTGCAACGTGCTGCTGGGCAAGATCCAGCCCGACTTCTTCCCGCGCGTGTTCGGCCCGCAGGCCGACCAGCCGCTGGACCGCGAAGCCGCCGCCGAGCGCTTCGCCGCGATGGCGGCGGACGTGCGCGCGGCCACGGGCCGCGAGATGACGCCGGAGCAACTGGCCGAGGGTTTTCTCGAGATCGCCGTGGGCAACATGGCCGAGGCCATCAAGCGCATTTCGGTGCAGCGCGGCCATGACGTGACCGGCTATGCGCTGACGGTGTTCGGCGGCGCGGGCGGGCAGCATGCCTGCCTGGTGGCCGATGCATTGGGCATGAGCACCGTGTACGCGCATCCGCTGGGCGGCGTGCTGTCGGCCTATGGCATGGGCCTGGCCGACCAGACCGAAATGCGCCAGAAGACCGTTGAGAAGGTGCTGTCGCCCGCCGTGATGGACGAGCTGTCCACGCTGCTGGACAGCCTGGCCGGCGAGGTCGAAGGCGAGCTGCGCCGCCAGCACGTGCCGGCCGAGGCCATCACCGTGCAGCGCCGCCTGCACCTGAAGTACCGGGGCACCGATACGGCGCTGGAAGTGGCCTACGGCACGATCGACGAGGCGCGCGCGGCCTTCGAGGCGGCCTATCGCCAGCGTTACTCTTTCCTGATGCCGGGCCGCGATCTGGTGGTGGATACGGTGTCGGTCGAGGCCAGTGGCGGTGGCGATACGGCCGCCGAGGCGCCCGTGACCCGCACGCGCACCGAGCCCCTGGCGGCCCGCCGTTCGGTAGGCATGTACAGCGGCGGCGCCTGGCGCGACACGCCCCTGTACGTGCGCGAAGACCTAGTGCCGGGCGACGTGATGGCCGGTCCGGCCATCATCTCCGAGCCCAACCAGACCACCGTGGTCGAGGCCGGCTGGCAGGCCGAGGTGACGCCGCTGGACCACCTGGTGCTGCGCCGCGTCGAGGCCCGGCCCCAGCGCCGCGCCATCGGCACCGATGCCGATCCGGTCATGCTGGAGGTGTTCAACAACCTGTTCATGTCGATCGCCGAGCAGATGGGCTACCGCCTGCAGAACACGGCGTACTCGGTCACCATCAAGGAACGCCTGGACTTCTCGTGCGCCATCTTCGACGACCAGGGCAACCTGATCGCCAATGCGCCGCACATGCCGGTGCACCTGGGGTCGATGGGCGAATCCATCAAGACCGTGATGAACGCCAACGCGGGCCGCATGCAGCCGGGCGACGCGTACGTGGTCAACGACCCTTACAACGGCGGCACGCACCTGCCCGACATCACGGTAATCACGCCGGTGTTCGACCGCGCCGGCCGCGAGATCCTGTTCTACGTGGGGTCGCGCGGGCACCATTCGGACATCGGCGGCACCACGCCGGGCTCGATGCCGCCCGATTCGCGCACGGTGGACGAGGAAGGCGTGCTGTTCACCAACTTCCAGATCGTGCGCGGCGGCGAGTTCCGCGAGGCGGCGGTGCGCGACATCCTGGGCTCGGGCAAGTGGCCCGCGCGCAATCCGGACCAGAACATCGCCGACATGCACGCGCAGATCGCCGCCAACGAGAAGGGCGTGCAGGAACTGCTGCGCATGTGCGACCACTTCGGGCTGGACGTGGTGCGCGCCTACATGGGCCACGTGCAGGCCAATGCCGAAGAGGCCGTGCGGCGCGTGATCTCGGTGCTGAAGGACGGCCGCTACGAGTATCCCCTGGACAACGGCGCCGTGGTGCGCGTGGCGGTGACGGTGGACCGCGAGGCGCGCAGCGCGGTGGTGGACTTCACGGGTACGTCGCCGCAGCTGGACAACAACTTCAACGCGCCGGGGGCGATCTCGGTGGCGGCGGTGCTGTACGTGTTCCGCACGCTGGTGGACGACGAGATCCCCATGAACGCGGGTTGCCTGAAGCCCATCGAGATCATCGTGCCGGAAGGTTCGATGCTGCGGCCTCGTCCGCCGGCTTCGGTGGTGGCGGGCAACGTCGAGACGTCGATGTGCGTCGTCAACGCGCTGTACGGCGCGCTGGGCGTGCTGGCCGCCAGCCAGGGCACGATGAACAACTTCACCTTCGGCAATGCGCGGCACCAGTACTACGAGACCATCTCGGGCGGCACGGGGGCAGGGCCGGTGCGTATCGACGCCACGGGGCCGGACGACGCCGGTTTCCCGGGTACGTCGGTCGTGCAGGCGCACATGACGAACTCGCGCCTGACTGACCCCGAGGTGCTGGAGCTGCGCTTCCCGGTACGGCTGGAGTCGTATGAGATCCGTCATGGCTCGGGCGGCGCGGGGCGCTGGCCGGGCGGCGACGGCGGCGTGCGGCGCGTGCGTTTCCTGGAGGAAATGACGGCGGCGATCCTGTCGAACAACCGCAAGCACGCGCCATTCGGCCTGGCCGGAGGCGGGGCGGCGCAAATGGGGCGCAACTACATCGAGCGGGCCGATGGCACCGTGCAGGAACTGGGCCCGCAGGACAGCGCCCAGTTGCAGGCGGGCGATGTGTTCGTGGTCGAGACGCCGGGAGGCGGAGGCTACGGGCCGGCTTGAGGCCGGGTTGTGCGGGTATCCATCGAGGCGGGCAGGGCGCCCGCTTCGGTTGGTCCTACACGATCCTGATTTCCGTCAATGGCTTCGGCGCACGGTCGTATACCCGCAGCGTGACGCCGCCGTCGCGCAGTTCGAACAAGGCCGTCGCCATTGTGTTCTCGCCGTCGGGATCGTCCTTGTCCATCCGCAGGATGGGCAGATCCCCGGCGTTGTCCAGCAGCGCGCCCACGACGTTGTCCGGGCCGCTGTCGGCGTCCCATTGATCCATCAGGTTCTCGACCCGTTGCTGCCGGGCGCGCGACGAATCGGTGATCACCTGCGGGACGGTGGACGTGCCCGGATGCAGCAGATGGTTGGCATGCCCCGTGCCGCGTTCGATCGGCGCCACCGAGCATGCGCCCGGCACGCTTTCCACGCCGACCAGCCTGCCATCGGGGGCCGAGCCCAGCAGGTGATGGAAGCCGCCCGCGCGCGGGTGCGCATCCAGCAATGCCAGGGCCTCGTCCAGCGTGGCGCAGTCCAGCACCGCCCGTGCCAGGAAGATGCGCGGCACGCCCGAGCGCCGCGTCTTCACCCGCACGTTGTTGATGGTCTGGGCCAATCCGGCCCGGTTGGCGCCGAAGGCGTGGCCCGGCAGCGAGCCGGGATAGGCGAAGGCCACATAGCCCGGCGCGTCGTCGGGCCGCACGTCGACCAGCGCGCAGCGGCCGTACAGATACGGATCGCCGTCTTCGTTGTGGCCCATCCAGCACGCGCCGTCACGGCCACGCCAGGCGATGGACGTGCAGCCGTCGGCGGCGGGATGCAGCAGGTCGCCGCGGCTTTGCCAAAGCAACAGGTCGGGCAAGGGCACGCGCAGGCCTTCGGCCATGCCTTCGAATTCTTCCCAGACGGCGGGCAGCGCCCGCTGCGCATGCCCCGCCAGTTCGTCCAGGTACGCGTGGCCTCTCCAGGGCCGCAACGCCGCCCATAGCGGACTTTGGTCGAGAAACGAACTGAACCGCGCGCGGCCCAGTTTGCCCAGTTCCACGCCGACGCGCCGACGCGCGCCGGAAATGCTTGCCGGTTTGAACCACATGACGGCCTCCAGGGTTGTGGTGATTGTAGGAGGGGCGGCGGATCGGAGCCGAGGGGAGCGCAGCGGCTGGTCCAGCTTTTTTATCGCGATCGCACCGCAGCAAGTGCCGTTGCCAGGATTTTGTCTTGGGGACGGCCCGGCGACAAAAAATAACCGAGGTGGCGTAGCCGGGGACACATTGCTAAGATGGCCCAAGCCGACGTCCTCACCCTGGACGCCGTGCTCCAGGCCACTATCAAAAAACAGGGCCAGCCGTTGCGTGCATGTATCTGAACCAGATCCTGACCCAGAGGGAGCAACTCCATGATCAAAACAAAATTCGCCGCCGTCCTGGCGGGCATGTCCGTCGCGCTGTATGCCGTGGCGCCCGTCGCCTCGGCCCAAGACCGTGAGCTGATCGTCGCCACCGACACCGCGTTCGTGCCGTTCGAGTTCAAGCAGGGCAACGTCTACACCGGCTTCGACATCGAACTGTGGGCCGCCATCGCCAAAGAGCTGAACCTGAAGTACAAGCTGCAGCCCATGGATTTCAACGGCATCATCCCGGGCCTGCAAACGAAGAACATCGACGCGGCCCTGGCCGGCATCACCATCCGTGACGACCGCAAGAAGGTCGTGGACTTCTCCGATCCCTATTACGAAAGCGGCCTGGCCATCCTGGTCAATGCCAAGGACGACAAGGTCAAGCAGGCCAAGGACCTGTCGGGCAAAACGGTGGCCGTGAAGACCGGCACCGCCACGGTCGACTTCATGAAGAGCCAGGTGCCCGACGCCAAGCTCAAGCTGTTCCCCAACATCGACAACGCCTACCTCGAGCTGGCCACCGGCCGTGTCGACGCCGCCGTGCACGACACGCCCAACGTCCAGTACTACGCCAACACCGCCGGCAAGGGCCGCGTGAAGGTGGCGGGCCTGGTCAAGAGCGGCGATTTCTACGGCATCGCCTTCCCCAAGGGCAGCGACCTGGTGCCCAAGGTGAACAAGGCCCTGGCCACGCTGAAATCGAATGGCCAGTACGACGCGCTGTACACCAAGTGGTTCGGCAAGCAGCCCTGATGCCCCATACGGGTTGAGCCCGCCCATGCGCGGGGCGCGCGGCGCGTCCCGGTGCATCGGCGCAAGCGTATCGATGGGGATGCTGCCTGCGGGTGGCGCCCTGGTTTTCTTTGCCGCTGCGTTGCGCGACAACCGTTGCCCAGACAAGGGCGGTGGGCTGCGCGCATGACACACGCGGCATCTATGGGGAGCAACCGTGGACTTCGATTGGTCTGTCATCTGGGACGCGCTGCCCAATCTGCTCGACGGCACGTTGATGACCGTCAAGATCACCCTGGCCGGCCTGATCGGCGGTTTTCTGCTGGGTGTGCTGGCGGGCGTGGCCAAGACCTATGGTCGCGCCGCCGTGCCTGATTCCATGCAGGGTCTCGGCCTGCGCGTCACCGCGCTGCCGTGGGTCCTCATCGCGGCCGTGCTGGTCTACTTCATCGTGCTCACGCGCTATGTGCTCCTGGCCCAGTTGGTCTACTGGATCGTGATGCTGGCGGTGATGGCGGTGATGTTGGCGCCCGCCTTGCGCAAGGGAGGCCTGGCCGCATTGGGCGCGCAACTGGGCATGCTGGCTGCCGACGTGGCGTCGATCTACGTGGCTGTGGTGCGCGGCACGCCGATCGTGGTGCAGGTGATGTTCATCTACTTCGCGCTGCCCATCGTGTCCGACATCCGCGTCGAGGCCGTGCCGGCCGCCATCGCCACGCTCATCATCAACTCCGGCGCCTACATCGCCGAGATCGTGCGGGGTGCGTTGCAGTCCGTGCACAAGGGCCTGCGCGAAGCGGGCCAGGCGATGGGCCTGCCGTTCCGCAAGATCCTGCTGCACATCGTCGGGCCGGTGGCATTTCGCCGCATGATTCCGCCGCTGGGCAACCAGTGCATCATCAGCCTGAAGGATTCGTCGCTGTTCATCGTGATCGGCGTGGCCGAACTGACCCGCCAGGGCCAGGAGATCATGGCCAGCAACTTCCGCGCGCTGGAAATCTGGTCGGCGGTGGCCATCGTCTATCTGGCGCTGACGGGGCTGATCGCCCTCAGCCTGCGCCTGCTGGAGAAGAGGATGCGCATCCTATGAGCCATCCCGCACTCTTGAAACGCGCTGGGATCTACACGCAGCGGTTGGCTGGCGCAGGGCTCGCCGAGCCGGCTTCCATCACCGATCAGCGGCAGGAGGGTATCGAATGAGCATGGTCGAATTCCGCAACGTCATCAAGCGCTTCGGCGAGACCACCGTCCTGAACGGCATCACGCTGGACATCAACGCGGGCGAGGTGGTGGTTGTCGTCGGGCCGTCGGGCTCCGGCAAGTCCACATTCCTGCGCTGCATCAACGTGCTGGAGACCATCCAGGAAGGCGATCTCCTGGTCGACGGCCTGAGCGTGCATGGCTCGTCGCAGCAGGTGCGCGACATCCGCCGCGAGGCCGGCATGGTGTTCCAGCAGTTCAATCTGTTCCCGCAGATGACGGCGCTGGACAACGTGATGTTCGGCCCGATCCATACGCGCGGCGCCGGCCGCGCCGAAGCCCGCCAACTGGCCGAGGAGCTGCTGGGCAAGGTGGGGCTGGCCGAGCGCATGAACCACTATCCGTCCGAGCTGTCCGGCGGCCAGCAGCAACGCGTGGCCATTGCCCGCGCGTTGGCCATCCGCCCCAAGCTGATGCTGTTCGACGAGCCGACGTCCGCGCTGGACCCCGAACTGCGCCACGAAGTGCTGAAGGTGATGCGCGACCTGGCCGAAGAGGGCATGACCATGGTGGTGGTCACGCACGAGATGGAGTTCGCCCGCAAGGTGGGCAGCCGCCTGATCTTCATCGACGGCGGCAAGATCGCGCACGATGGCCCGCCCGCGGAACTGCTGGCCAATCCGCCCAGCCAGCGGCTGAAGGATTTCCTGCAGCACGTGGCGTAGATACGGGCATTCAGGCGAGGGACACTGCACTGTCGCGGGGAGTCCCTCGTTTCTGCGAACGCTGTGACTGCGATGTCTTACGATGGGTTCTGACGTATCCAGTCTGCCATCGTTGCCTGGAGGTCATTGGCATAGTCCCATGAGCGAAGTTCGCTCAACTCAACTTTTTGCGCCTTGGCGGCCTTGGCCAGCACGCCTTCAAAAGCCAGGTAGCGCTGAGTGACATGAGCCGCGCCAGGGAGCGACGTGGCGGATTTCTTGCGTAGGAAGTCGCGAACGCAACTGATGGCCTTATCGCGATCGTTATGGTGAATCTTTGGGTCCAGCCCAGCCAGGTCGCTGATGCTGGCGTTGTGCTGATACGGCACCTCGTCCAGTATGCCTATGTGGTGATCGCGCTTGTATGGGTTCATGGCGTAAACCGCATAGGCGATGCCAGCCTCGAACGGCATATTGAAGCGGGGAAGGTGGTTGGCTCCCAATTGCACACGACTCATGTCATGCAATGAGTACTTGCAGGTCGCGATCTCGCTGGCAATGCGCTCGACGCGCAATGCCGAGGCGTTGTCGATCAAGGCATGTCGGGCTTGGAAGCCGAGATCCTGGATCGTAAAAATGATCGCGTCGAAAAGCGGTTTGAAATCGTCGTCGAACGGGCAATTGAGAAACACGCGGTACTCATAGTCCGCGGGCTTTTTCGCTGGGATGACCATTACTTCAGCAGCATGGATGCCAACAGCGACCGGCGCGTTTCCTCGTCGAGCTTCAAAACGCTTTTTGGTGCCGGGCGAGGTTTGATATCAGGGTACTTGTCTACCAGCTTGCGTCGAGAAAGATCAAAGGTGGTTTCTCGCCCCGATGCCGAAGTGGTCGTCGCTTTGAGCACTCCGTTGGCAGACACGGTAACGGTCGTCTTGCCCCATTTCGTGGAAGCGGGGATGACAGTGACGACCTGGCTCTTGCCCGGTGAGGTTTGGGTGGCAGGCCTGGTCACCTTGCGCGCCGGTTGCGCGGCCTTCGCCGTGGCTTTTTTGGCAGCCCCGCCAACACTTGTGGCTTTCTTTGCCGCAGGTGCTTTTTTTGCCGTAGTCATCATACTCGCCTTGTCCCGTGCTGTGCTTCAAATCATAAGCTCAAGCCAAGCCGAGTGTCATCCACTGTGATATTTCTGCTGCACGCGAAATCGGCTCACTCCAGCTCGTAGCGGTAATTGAAATCCGCATGGAATCCGCCATCGGCCGGTCCGATGACGAACTCGATGACAGTCTCCTCGTCGCCATCGATCAGCGCGTAGCCCGCCAGCACTTCCACGCCGTACATGCCATTGGGCAGCGCGAACGAAGGCCGGTGATCTTTCAGGTGGGGCAGGCCGCTATCCCAATGCCGTAGATACGGGATGGTGAACAGAAAGATGCGTTCGCTGGTGACGTCCAGCAGATAGCCGGCCTGCCGGTGCACGATGCGGTTCTGTGCTGCTTCCAGAACCGGCTTGCCGCTGCGGTTGAAAATCACCGTATACGGATGGTTGGCGATACCGGGCAAAGGCAGCAGCGCGCCTTCTTCCACGATCCGGTCGCCGAGTTCCGTCGTGACCATCGGCGTGAGCATGTCGTCGCCGATGGCGTGCCGGTTCTTGAAGTCCTGGACGGTCTGGAGGTCAGCCAGCAGAAAGTAGTCCTGCAGGTCGTTCAAGACCTCGTCATAGATCCGTATCTGTTCGGTGACGTCCACTCTCATGGGGGCATGCCTCGCGGGGATCAGTACCGCCGCACATGCGACAGCATCTCATGCACATCATGCGACAGGATGGCCAGCAAGGCCACCAGCGCCAGGTACGCGCAGCCATACGTCAGCTTGCTTTCCAACGTGGTCGCGCCGTAGTAGGCCTGGTTCTCGGGCAGGTCCGGGTCGTACTTGAACGCCTTGATGGCATTGGGCAGGGCCAGGATGGCCACCAGGATCAGGATGGGGCTGGGCGACCAGAAGAACAGGCCCACCAGCACCGGCACGCCCAGCAGCCAGACGCGCGGCGACAGCACCGCGGTGATGCGGCCGCCGTCCAGCGGCGACACCGGAATCAGGTTGAACAGGTTGATGAAGAACCCGGAATACGACAGCGCCAGCAGCAGGTCGCTGCCGGTATCGCGAGCGGCGAAGTAGCAGGCCAGCGACGCGAGGGTGCCGGCGAACGGCCCGCCCAGGCCGACATAGGCCTCGGTCTCGGCATCGTGCGGCATGTCCTTCAACTGGATCCAGGCGCCCACGAACGGAATGAAGGTGGGCGCGCCGACGTCCAGCCCGCGCTGGCGGGCCGCCACGTAGTGGCCCATCTCGTGCACGAAGATCAGCAGCACGAAGCCCGCCGCGTAGCGCCAGCCGAACACCAGCGCATACGCGCCGATCGACAGCAGCATGGTGCCGCCGGTCGTCAGCAGCTTGCCGAACTTCAGGAACTTCAGTCCGGAAAACAGCAGCAGTAGCAGCTTCATCGCGCGCTCAGGCCGGGGTCTGGGGCGTCTGGTTCTTCTTGCCGCGCAGGCGGCGGATGAGAGGCATGATGACGGCGGCCACGGCAATGAAGCCCACCTTGGCGAACTTGGCCAGGAAGGCCGCGATCACCGCGAACAGACCCAGCTTCTTGGCCGCCACGCCCGCCACCAGCGCAGCCAGTCCGTATTCGGCGACCTTGTCGGTGGACGAATCGAAGTCGGCGTAGCGCTTGCCTTCGACGTAGCCGATGTTGTCCAGCAGGGACAGGGCCACGGATTTGTCCGCCGGCAACTGGCTCTGGCTGGTGATCAGGTCCACCGAGATGTAGCCGTCACGGCCCAGCGCATAGGTGTTGTAGTTGACCGTGGGATCCTCGTCCGGGCCGTTCTTGTTCCTGGCCAGGGCCGACCACACCAGGCGGTGCGAGGCGGCGTCGTACTTCGGCACCTCGGTCCATCCACCCACCACGATCTCGTCGAAACCGCGTTCGCGCCGCGCCTTGTTGGCTTCTTCGGTGCCGTCCTTCAGGCTTTGCAGCAGTTCGTCGGTATCCCAATCCTTCGCGTCGTCTTCCTTGATGTAGCCGGCCTTCTCGAAATCGATGGTGGCCAGCCATTCGCCTTCGCCGGTGGGCAGCACCAGGCCCATCATCTCGGGGTTCGTGCCGTTGCCGTGGGCCTGCATCAGGCGCTGCGCCTGGGCCTTCGGCACAAACACCATTCGGGCCGGCAGTTTCAGCGTGGCCTGGTCGTCCAGCTTGATGTCGGCCGGGCCTTCCTGCGCGGCGGCCATCGCGGCCTGAGAGGCCGCGTCGATCTCTTTCTGGGCGGCGGCATTCTGGGCCGAGGCGATCGTGGGAGCGAAGGCGGCGGACAGGGAGACGGCAAGCGTCAGACTGCGGAGCAGGGCGCGCATATTGTTGTCAGGTCTCGGTAGGGAAAAGGGGCCCCATTGTCCAAGCCCGCGACTTTCAACTTTCTGAAAGCTCGCGGGCCGTTTGCTACCGGATCTGTCTGAACCCGCTCGCTGGAAACGGACGGTATCGAAGGCGTATCAGCCTTTTACACGCACGATCTTCTGGACCTGCGGAACGTGCCGGACGGCGCGGATGACCTGGGCCAGATGCTTGCGGCTGTCGACCTGCACGGTAAGGTGCAGCGAGACCGTGGAGACCGCGTCGTCGTGCATGGTGACGTGCACGATGTTGGCGTCGGCCGCGGTGACTTCCGCGGCCAGCCGGCCCAGCACGCCGCGCTCGTTGCGCGTGATGATGTCCAGGCGGGTGGACAGGTGCTTGGCGGTCTGGCTGTCCCAGGCCACGGGCACCCAGCGTTCGGGCTCGCGCGTCTGCGCGCGGATGGCGACGGGGCAGTCGGTGGTGTGCACCACCACGCCCTGGCCCAGCCGCATGCCGGCGATGATGGGATCGCCGGGCAGGGGGCCGCAGCAGGTGGCCAGTTGCACCGCCTGGCCTTCGTTGCCCTGGATGAGGATGGGCGCGGCGCGGGCGGAGGTGATTTCGTCGACGGCGGCGGCCGTGGTGGCCACCAGCGGGTTGTCGGGCGTGAAGCGGCGCGCCACCACGGCGGCCAGGCGCTTGCCCAGGCCGATGTCGGCCAGGATCTCGTCGCGCGAACTGGCGCCGGTGCTGCGCGCCAGTTTTTCCCATTGCGGATCGTCGGCGGGCGGCAGCGTCAGGTGCAGGGCCTGGAACGCCTGCGCGAGCAGGCGTTCGCCGAAGCCCACGGACTCTTCGTACTTGACCGTGCGCAGGTAGTGGCGGATCTCGGAGCGCGCACGGCCCGTGCGCACGTAGTTGAGCCACTGCGCGTTGGGCCGCGAGGCCGGCGACGTGATGATCTCGATCGTGTCGCCGCTGTTGAGCTCGGTGCGCAGCGGCACGAACTCGTTGTTGATCTTGGCCGCGACCGCCTGGTTGCCGATGTCGGTGTGGATGGCGTAGGCGAAGTCGACCGGCGTGGCCCCGCGCGGCAGCGAGATGATCTTGCCGCGCGGCGTGAAGACGTAGACGGCGTCGGGGAACAGGTCGACCTTGACGTGTTCGAAGAACTCGCCCGAATCGCCCGTCTGGCTCTGGATGTCCAGCAGCGACTGCAGCCATTGGTGCGTGCGCTTCTGCAGGTCGTTCAGGCTGAGTTCGTCTTCCTTGTACAGCCAGTGCGACGCCACGCCTTCCTCGGCGATGTGGTGCATGTCGCGCGTGCGGAACTGGAACTCGACCGGCGTGCCGTACGGACCCACCAGGGTGGTGTGCAGCGACTGGTAGCCGTTGACCTTGGGGATCGCGATGTAGTCCTTGAACTTGCCCGGCACCGGACGGTAGAGCTGGTGCAGCGTGCCCAGCGCCAGGTAGCACTCGGGCAGCGTGTGCACGATGACGCGAAAGCCGTAGATGTCGAGCACTTCGGAGAAGGACTTCTTCTGCTCGAGCATCTTGCGGTAGATGCCGTAGAGCGTCTTCTCGCGGCCCGTGACCTCGGCCTCGATGCCGGCGGCGGGCAGGGCGGTGCGCACCGCGTCCTCGATCTTGCCGATGACCTCGCGCCGGTTGCCGCGCGCGGCCAGCACGGCGCGATACAGCACCTGGTAGCGGTTCGGATGAATGGCCGCGAAACAGAGATCCTGCAGTTCGCGGAACAGCAGGTTCAGGCCCAGGCGGTGCGCGATGGGCGCGTAGATTTCCAGCGTCTCGCGCGCGACACGGCGGCGCTTTTCGGCGCTGACGGCCTCGAGTGTGCGCATGTTGTGCAGGCGGTCGGCCAGCTTGATGAGGATGACGCGCACGTCGCGCGCCATGGCCAGCAGCATCTTGCGGAAGCTTTCCGCCTGCTGCTCGGCCTTGGTGGCGAAATCCAGCCGTTCGAGCTTGGACAGGCCATCGACCAGTTCAGCCACCTCGGGGCCGAACTTCTCGGCCAGTTCCTGCTTGGTGATGCCCTGGTCTTCGATGACGTCGTGCAGCAGCGCGGCCGACAATGCGTTGGCGTCGAGCTTCCAGCCGGCACAGATCTCGGTGACCGCGATGGGATGCGAAATATAGGGCGAACCGCTGGCGCGGAACTGGCCCAGGTGGGCCTGGTCGGCGAAGCGATAGGCTTCGCGCACGCGTTCGACGTCTTTGGGGTCGAGGTAGCTGCCGATGATTTCGGTCAGCGGCGCCAGCGATGCGACGGGCGAGGCGGCGGGCTCCGCCGCTTGCGCCGCGGCATTATTGCCGACGGCAGGATTCTTGCGTTCGGATCGCCGGCCAAGCCGCGAACCGGCGCGTAGCGCGGCCAGCAGCCCAGACGATGCGTGTCTCAGTCCGGGAAATGCCATGCCGCGCCTCGCGGGGCCCGATCAGGTCGGGACTTTGCGGAGCATTTCCAGGCCGGTCAGGCCCGAAGCGATTTCACGCAGTGCCGTCACGGTCGGCTTGTCCTTGGTGTCCAGGCGCGGGGCATGACCCTGGGCCAGCTCGCGGGCGCGGTAGGTGGCGGCCAGCGTGAGCTTGAAGCGGTTGGGGATCTGGTTCAGACAATCTTCGACGGTAATACGGGCCATGGACGATACCTGGAGGGAATACGGATGGAAGGAAGGGATGCGCGGCGGAAGGGGACGGCTAGTGCGCCGCGGGGATGCCCAACTGCGCGAACAACTGGGCATTGCGGGCGGCCTGGGAAGCAAAACGCAGCCGGGCGGCACTGACAACTTGGCCTAGCTCGGACAGCGCCACGCTAAATTCTTGATTAATAATAACATATTCGCATTCAGGCGCATGGGCGATCTCGCCCCCCGCGGCCAGCAGGCGGCGCTCGATCACGGCGGCGTCATCCTGTCCGCGCGCCTTCAGGCGGGCCGCCAGTTCCTCGATGGAAGGCGGCAGGATGAAGATGCCGATGGCCTGCGGATAGCGCTGCTTGACTTGGCGGGCGCCTTGCCAATCGATTTCCAGCAGCACGTCCTGGCCGGCGGCCGTGGCCGCATCGATGCGGTCGCGCGGCGTGCCGTAGAAGTTGCCATGCACCTCGGCCCACTCCAGCAAGGCGTCTGCCTGGCGCATCTGCGTAAATGCTTCTGTTGTGACGAAACGGTACTCGCGGCCGTCGGCCTCACCCGGACGCGGCTGTCGCGTGGTGCACGAAATCGACAGGATGATGGAAGGATCACGGTCGAGCAGGGCGCGAACCAGGCTCGATTTGCCGGCCCCGCTGGGGGCGACGACCATGAACACGTTTCCGGGCGAGTGGGTCATGTGGCTGAAACAAAAACGGCAAGACACGAAGAATAGCAAATCGGCAGGCTGTGTTGCGGATTGTCGGCAAGACTGTGGCCGTTGCTGCTAGGATGCGCCGATTCCCTTGCCGAAGAATTCCCCCAGCCGAAGAATAAGGAGATGGGCATGCACACGAACGATCAACCCGCCAAGGTCGCCCTGGTCACTGGCGCCGGTACCGGCATCGGCCGCGCCGTGGCCCTGGAGCTTCTGGCGCGCGGCTACCGCGTGGTGCTGGCGGGCCGCCGGCCCGAGCCGCTCGAACACACTCGCGTGGCGGCGGGCGACGACAGCGCCCGCGCGCTGGTGGTGCCCACCGACGTGACCCGCGAGTCCTCGGTGCGCGAACTGTTCGACGAAACCCAGCGCGCCTACGGCCGGCTGGACGTGCTGTTCAACAATGCGGGGCGGGGCGCGCCGGCGGTGCCGATCGAGGAACTGCCCGTGGAGACTTGGCGAGAGGTGGTCGACACCAACCTGACCGGCATGTTCCTGTGCGCGCAGGCGGCCATCCGCCTGATGAAGGCGCAGAATCCGCGCGGCGGCCGCATCATCAACAACGGGTCGATCTCGGCGCACGCGCCGCGGCCGTATTCCATCGCCTATACGGCGACCAAGCATGCGGTGACAGGGCTGACCAAGTCGATCTCGCTGGACTGCCGCAACGACGGCATCGCATGCGGGCAGATCGACATCGGCAACGCGGTGACGGAGATGACCGACCGCATGGCGGCCGGCATTCTTCAGGCCGATGGCAGCACGCGCGTGGAGCCGCGCATGGACGTGGGCCACGTGGCCCGCGCGGTGGCGGACATGGCCGCGCTGCCGCTGGATGCCAACGTGCAATTCATGACCATCATGGCGACGACCATGCCCTTCGTGGGGCGGGGGTAAGTCCCGCGCCGCCCCGGCGGCAGGGGTTGCCGCGGCGGGCGTTCCGGCGCCCGGCGCTTCGGCGCCCGGCCAGCCTTCAGGGTTGGCCGGCGCTGGCGACCCGCGTTTCGCCGCCCTTCAGGTAACGGCGCGCGCCCGCATAATTGCGGTGCCAGTACGTGTTGTCCAGGCGGTCGACGCGAACCGAGTCGCCGCGGCTGGGAGCATGCACGAACTCGCCACGACCGATATACATGCCGACGTGCGAGATACCGCCGCGGCGGCCGCGCGTGGTGAAGAAGACCAGGTCGCCGGGCTGCAGTTGCGTGCGGGTGACCGCCTTGCCCGTCTTGCGTTGGGCACGCGCCGTGCGGGGCAGATTCACGCCGGCGATCTCGCGATACACGAACAGCACCAGGCCGCTGCAATCGAAACCGTCTTCGGGATCGTCGCCGCCCCACGAGTACGGAGTGCCGATGGCTTCCATACCCGCGCGCACGACCATGTCGCGCAGCGTGGGAACGGTGGCTTCACCCACCAGGCGCAGGCCTTCCAGGCTGGCGCGGGCTGGCGGGTTGGAGAGCGTGGCTTGCGCGGGAAGCGACAGCAGGCTTAAGGCAAGGGCTGATGCGGCCAGCGGAAAAGTAAGCGGAATCGTGAATGATTTTTTTCGCTGTGGCGGAGTCATTGGACGTCGGGGAAGAAAGCGCGGATGACGGCGGCTAGCGAGGGGAAGCCGGCGCAAATGAAGAAGATGACGGCGTGTTGCGCCGAAGCATCATGAAAGTTGTGACGATTATAGGGGTATAAAGTTTCATTGCGTTCGTCATATTTCATGAAGTATTTCCAATCCGTTTCAGAAGCATGGACAAGGGGCGGACCGCTACATTCCGTAGGTCCGCCCCATCAACGCCTAGAAACTGCCGCGCAGCCCCACCAGCACGGCGCGGCCGCCTTGCGGCGCCACGTCACGCAGCACCGAGGTCGCGTAGCGGATGTCCTGGTTGGTCAGGTTGATGCCGCGCAGGTAGGCCTGCCATTGCGTGGCGTTCAGCTTGAAGCGGTAACCCAGGTTGCCGTCCAGGCTGTAGTAGCCGGCGGTCGAGGTGTCCTCGTCGGGACGGCGGTGCTGGGAGAAGGCCTTGGACAGGCTGACGCCGGCGTCGAACGGACCGTAGCCGTAGTCCAGCGCCACGCGCAGGCGCAGCGGCGGAATGCGGGGCAGCGGCTCGCCGGTTTCCAGATTGCGGGCCAGGGTGTAGTCACCGGTCAGGCCCAGGTCCAGGCGGTGGCCGTTGCGCTCCAGCACGCGGGTCACGCTCTCTGCTTCGATACCGTACAACTGGGCGCGCACGCCGCGGTAGCGGGCTTCGGGCAGCGCGTCGTCGGTGCTGGCGTCCACCACGTCGCCGTCGTCGTTGCGATAGCGTCCGGTGTTGAATTCGCCCAGGTAGTTGGCGAAGCGGCTATAGAACACGCCGATGCTGCCGTGGTTGGCATTCTGCTTGTAGCGCAGCGCCAGGTCGGCGGACCAGGCGCGTTCCTTGCCCAGGTGCTGGTCGCCCGTCAGGAACTGGCCCGTGGCCTCATGCGGGCCGTTGGAGTACAGCTCATAGAACGTGGGCGCGCGTTCGGTGTAGGCGCCGTTGGCCGCCACGGACCAGGTCGGATCCAGCTTGTAGACCGCGCCCAGCGAGGCGCTGCCCGCGGTGAAGTCGCGTTCTTCCGAGCCGTCGAAGCGCTCGTTGCCGCCAGCGGCGGGCGACAGGCGCGTGTGGTCGGCTCGGGCGCCCGCCGACAGCGTCAGGCGGTCGTTCACCTTCCATTCCTCGACCAGGAACAGCGCCATGCTGTCGGTGTCGGTGGTGGGCACCAGGGCTTCGTCACCCAGGGCCGAGAACTTCGTCTGGCCGAATTGCAGGCCGATGGCGCCGTGCACCGGGCCCAGGTCGGCGTGGCGCGCTTCCAGGCGGGCTTCGTAGCCGCGGTTCTTGAAGATCGTGCCGGTCTCGCCGTCCTCGATCTCCTTGTGCTGGTAGTCGGTGTAGGCGAAATTGGCCTTCACGCTCTTGATGAAGCCGTCCAGGTCGCGGATTTCGCCGGCCATGCCGAAACGTTCCTGGCGCATGCGGATGCGCACGGCGGACTCGGCCACCGAGCCGTATTCGGATTCGAAGCCGCTGTAGGAAACGCCGCCATAGCCGTGGTCGCCGGTGATGGACAGGCCGAACGCGCCGCCGTCGTCGTGGCCGTCGGAGTTGGGCAGGCGGTTGCGCGCCTGGTCTTCGCCGGCGGGGTCCAGCGCGCGTTGCGAGGCGCTGTGGGCGTAGCCGGGGATGCGCAACTCACCGGTCTTGCGGCCGTAGACGTCGGCATGGATGGCCACGGTGCCGTTGCCGCCCTCGACCTGTACGCCGCCGTTGCGGTCCCGGCTGCCGCTGCCGTAGCTGCCCACCACGGTGCCCTGCACGCCGTCGATGGGTTCCATGGGGATGCGGTTGTCGATGGTGTTGACCACGCCGCCGATGGCGTTGCCGCCGTACATCAGCGCGGCGGGGCCGCGCAGGATCTCGACGCGGTCGGCCGACAGGGGATCCTGCGGCACGGCATGGTCGAACGACAGCGAGGAGGCGTCCAGTGTGCCGACGCCGTTCTGCATCAGGCGGATGCGGTCGCCGTCCATGCCGCGGATGATGGGACGGCCCACCATCGGGCCGTAGGTGGTGGTGGAGATGCCGGGCAGGCCATTGAGCGTCTCGCCCAGGGTGGCGCCACGGCGCAGATCCAGTTCCTTGCCCTGCACGACCGTGGAGGGGGAGGACAGTTCGTCGCTGCCCAGCGGGTTGCCGGTGACGATGACCGGGGCCAGCGTGATGCCGCTGCCCGCATCGTTCTGGGCGTGGGCGCAGGAGGCGGCCAGGGCGAGGGCCAGCGCGAGAGGGGTGAGGGACAGGCGCGCGGCGGCGCGTGCCGCGCGGGGCGCGGACGGAATGTGGTTTTGCATGGTCGATGTGATCCAGGGATTGGCAACTGCCCGATCGGTGTCCTGTGCCATCGACGCATCGCGCGAGCGCGAACCGGCGCATCGCGGGAGGGTCGTGAAGCAGGTTCATCGGGTGGGCAGCGCGGGCGAAAGGCGCTTGCGGGCGTTTCAGGCCTGGATGGGCGGGGCGCGGGGATGGAACCAGCGCGGCGCGGCGGTGCGGGGAGTGGGCGCGCTGGCCAGGACCGGCGGCAGGGCGCGTGGCGTGGCCGCCGGCAGCAAGGGCGGCGTGCTGGGCAGTGCGCTGCCCAATTCGTGCCAGGCCGCGCAGAGCTCGCATTGTTCGTCGTGGTGCGTCGCCGGCGTGTCGTCCCGGGTGCTGGCGGCGGTGCTGGCCACGTGCGACAGCACGTGCAGCGTTGCCGCGCCGGGCGTGCCCAGGATGCAGGCCAGCAGCCACAGCAGCGCCGCCAGGCGAGCCAACGGCTGCCTGGGCAGGAACGCAAGAGGGCCGATGCGGCGCACGGGCATGACGGGAGAGGCAGTGATAAGTCTTGTAATGATATATTGTTCTTTTTTGAAAAGCGACCGCCGCACCGGGGCGTGCATACGGCGGTCGGCCGGCTCGGGCATAATCGGCCACAGTTCGCCGCGCCGGCGCACGCCGGCACGGCGCTTCAGGAGCCGAATCGATGATGCACGCTGCCCCCGGACCGAACACCCTGCGCCGGCCCGATCCCATTCCGTTCCAGCCTTTCGACGACGCCCGCGCGGCGGTCGAGCGCCTGATCCATATCTACGACCGCAATACCGCCTTCCTGCGCCAGGCCTTCCAGGACGTGCTGGCCCGCACCGACGACGCGGGCCGCGCGCGGGTGTATTACCCCGCGGTGCGCATCGCCGTGGGCACCCATGACCTGATCGATTCGCGCCTGTCATACGGGCACGTGGCCGAGCCGGGCGCCTACCAGACCACCATCACGCAGCCCATCCTGTTCCGCGATTACCTGGAGCAGCAGATCCGCCTGCTGCTGCAGAACCACGGCACGTCGGTCGAGGTGGGCGAGTCGGACATGCCGATTCCCCTGCATTTCGCCTTTCCGGACGGCGCGTATGTGGAGGGCGAGCATCTGGAGAACCTGGGCCGTCCCTTGCGCGACGTGTTCGACGTGCCCGACCTGGCGGTGACGGACGACGCCATCGTCAATGGCACCTGGCGCGGGCAGCCGGGCGAACGCCGTCCGCTGGCGCCGTTCACCGCCACGCGCGTGGATTATTCGCTGCATCGCCTGCAACACTACACCGCGACGGCGCCCGCGCATTTCCAGAACTACGTGCTGTTCACCAATTACCAGTTCTACGTGGACGAGTTCTGCGCCCGGGCCCGCGCGCTGATGGCGTCAGGCGAAGGGGATTACGAGGCGCTGGTCGAGCCGGGCAACCGCATCACGCGCCGCGGCGATGCCGAGCCGCCCACGCCCGGGATGGCGCGGCTGCCGCAGATGCCGGCCTATCACCTGGTGCGGGCCAATCATTCGGGCATCACGCTGGTGAACATCGGAGTCGGGCCGTCCAATGCCAAGACGATCACCGATCACATTGCCGTGCTGCGTCCGCATGCGTGGCTGATGCTGGGACACTGCGCGGGCCTGCGCGATTCGCAGCGGCTGGGCGATTACGTGCTGGCGCATGGTTATGTGCGCGACGATCACGTGCTGGATGCCGACCTGCCCACCTGGGTGCCCGTGCCGCCGCTGGCCGAGGTGCAGGTGGCGCTGGAGCAGGCGGTGGAGGAAGTGGCGGGGCTGTCGGGCTGGGACCTGAAGCGCATCATGCGCACGGGCACGGTCGCCACCATCGACAACCGCAACTGGGAACTGCGCGACCAGGGGGAGCTGGTGCAGCGTTTCGCGCAGTCGCGCGCGATCGCGCTGGACATGGAGTCGGGCACCATCGCCGCCAATGGCTTCCGCTTCCGCGTGCCCTACGGGACCTTGCTGTGCGTGTCCGACAAACCCCTGCATGGCGAGCTGAAGCTGCCCGGCATGGCCAGCGCGTTCTATCGCCGGCAGGTCAACCAGCATCTGGAGATCGGCATCCGCGCGTTGGAGCTGCTGCGTGAAATGCCGCCCGAACGGCTGCATTCGCGCAAGCTGCGCACGTTCATGGAGACGGCGTTCCAGTAGGCGTTCCCGCTGGCTCGTCTATCCGCCCGATGGGCCGGCATCCGGGTAGTACAACCGGCAACTCTCGCGCAACGCCGCCGAAAACAGGCGTTCCGCCGCGCGTGGCGCCGCGCCCGCGCGGCTGTATAGCGCGATGGGGGGCGGACTCCAGTGGAAGGAGTAGGGCACCACCGCCACGCCGGTCACCCGGCCCAGCTCTTCCGCGATATCCGCCGGCAGGATCGAAATGGCGCGTTCGCTGGCGCTGATCATCTCTCCGATCAGGCGCGGCGAGCCGCTTTCGGCCACCGGCATGGGCGGCGGCACGCCCGCGCCCAGGAACAGGTCGGTCAGTTGTGCGCGCGTGCCCGTTTGCGGCGCGCCCAGGATCCAGTCCAGCTCGGCCAATGCGCGCCAGTCCAGGCGTTGGCGCCCCAGTTGCGCGGCCAGGCGGCGGCTGGCGATCAGGCGCGGCGGCTGGCGGTACAACGTTTCGAAGGCGAGCTGCGACAGGTCCAGGCCGGCGACCGCGGGGCCGATGACCAGATCCAGCGTGTGATCGCGCAGTTGCGCCAGCAGTTGCGCGACGGCGCCTTCGTGCAGGGTGACCGTCAGGCGCTGGCCGTCGGGACGGGCCTGGTGCACGGCGGCCGACAGGATGCGGCCGGGAATGAAGGGGGTGACGCCGACCTGCAGGTGGGCGGCGTGGCCGGCGGCCACCGCTTCCATGTCGTCGACCATGCGCTGCAGGTCCTGCAGCATGGCCTGGGCGCGGCCCAGCACCACGTCGCCCAGCGCGGTGGGCGTCATGCCGCGCACCGAACGCTCGAACAGCGGGGCGCCGAACATGCCTTCGAGTTCGGTCAGGGTGTTGGTGAGAGCGGGCTGGCTGATGGCCATGCGTTCGGCCGCCCGGGTCAGCGAACCGTGCTGCCGAATCTGTAACAACAGGGCCAGGTGCCGCATCTTCAGGCGGGCCGTCAGGCGCCGCGCGGCCTCGCTGGACGGAGATTCAGGCATGGGGACGCATCAAACCATAAGCGTTAGGTGATGAAATCATAGCAAAACCAAATAATCACCTTATGGATGGGGCGTAGCATTGTCACCGGTTCGTCATTTCATTTACACAATCGGACGCCAATGGACACCAACAATCGTCAAGCCGCCCTGGATTACCACGAGTTTCCCAAGCCCGGGAAGATCGCCGTCAACGCCATCAAGCCGCTGGTCACCCAGCGCGACCTGGCGCTGGCCTACTCGCCCGGCGTGGCCGCGGCCTGTGAGGAAATCGT
>NZ_FKBS01000028.1 GCF_900078315.1 Bordetella ansorpii | reverse complement strand
ACGGGTTCGCAGCAGGTGGAACGCGCCGGGGCGACGATGCAGGAGATCGTCAGCTCGGTCAAGCGCGTGACGGACATCATGGGCGAGATCTCGGCGGCGTCGGAAGAGCAGTCCAGCGGCATCGACCAGGTGAACCGCGCGGTGTCGCAGATGGACGAGGTGACGCAGCAGAACGCGGCGCTGGTGGAAGAGGCGGCGGCGGCTGCGGGTTCGCTGCAGGAGCAGGCGCAGCGCCTGGCGGAAGCGGTGGCGGTGTTCCGCATCAAC
>NZ_FKBS01000027.1 GCF_900078315.1 Bordetella ansorpii | reverse complement strand
AACTCAGCACCTATAAGACTCTAGTGTTATAGGATCAAGCGACTAAGTGCACATGGTGGATGCCTTGGCGATTACAGGCGATGAAGGACGTCGTAGCCTGCGAAAAGCTGCGGGGAGCTGGCAAACAAGCTTTGATCCGCAGATATCCGAATGGGGAAACCCACTCCGCGAGGAGTATCCCTAGCTGAATACATAGGCTAGAGGAAGCGAACCGGGTGAACTGAAACATCTCAGTAGCTCGAGGAAAAGAAATCAACCGAGATTCCGAAAGTAGTGGCGAGCGAAATCGGAACAGCCTTTACGATTTAGCGTTTCATATAGTCGAACAGTCTGGAAAGTCTGGCCATAGCAGGTGATAGCCCTGTAGACGAAATGTGGAATGTGGAACTAAGCGTAAGAGAAGTAGGGCGGGACACGTGAAATCCTGTCTGAAGATGGGGGGACCATCCTCCAAGGCTAAATACTCGTAATCGACCGATAGTGAACCAGTACCGTGAGGGAAAGGCGAAAAGAACCCCGGAAGGGGAGTGAAATAGATCCTGAAACCGTGTGCATACAAACAGTCGGAGCCTCTTTATGGGGTGACGGCGTACCTTTTGTATAATGGGTCAGCGACTTACATTCAGTGGCAAGCTTAACCGAATAGGGAAGGCGTAGCGAAAGCGAGTCCGAATAGGGCGTTCAGTCGCTGGGTGTAGACCCGAAACCAGATGATCTACCCATGGCCAGGTTGAAGGCACGGTAACACGTGCTGGAGGACCGAACCCACTAATGTTGAAAAATTAGGGGATGAGCTGTGGATAGGGGTGAAAGGCTAAACAAATCTGGAAATAGCTGGTTCTCTCCGAAAACTATTTAGGTAGTGCCTCAAGTATTACTGCGGGGGGTAGAGCACTGTTATGGCTAGGGGGTCATGGCGACTTACCAAACCATTGCAAACTCCGAATACCCGCAAGTACAGCTTGGGAGACAGAGCACCGGGTGCTAACGTCCGGACTCAAGAGGGAAACAACCCAGACCGCCAGCTAAGGTCCCAAATTATCGCTAAGTGGGAAACGAAGTGGGAAGGCATAGACAGTCAGGAGGTTGGCTTAGAAGCAGCCACCCTTTAAAGAAAGCGTAATAGCTCACTGATCGAGTCGTCCTGCGCGGAAGATGTAACGGGGCTAAGCGATAAACCGAAGCTGCGGGTGTGTACCTTTGGTACACGCGGTAGGAGAGCGTTCTGTAAGCCTGCGAAGGTGGCTTGTAAAGGCTGCTGGAGGTATCAGAAGTGCGAATGCTGACATGAGTAGCGATAAAGGGGGTGAAAAGCCTCCTCGCCGTAAGTCCAAGGTTTCCTGCGCAACGTTCATCGGCGCAGGGTGAGTCGGCCCCTAAGGCGAGGCAGAGATGCGTAGCTGATGGGAAGCTGGTTAATATTCCAGCACCGTCGTACAGTGCGATGGGGGGACGGATCGCGGAAGATCATCAGGGTGTTGGATGTCCCTGTTGCTGCATTGAAGAGGGTACTTAGGCAAATCCGGGTACATGACTCAAGGGTGTGGCGCGAGCGAATTTATTCGCGAAGTGATTGGAAGTGGTTCCAGGAAAAGCCTCTAAGCTTCAGCTGTACGAGACCGTACCGCAAACCGACACAGGTGGACGGGATGAATATTCCAAGGCGCTTGAGAGAACTCGGGAGAAGGAACTCGGCAAATTGATACCGTAACTTCGGGAGAAGGTATGCCCCGGTAGTGTGAAGCGCCTGCGCGCTGAGCATGATGGGGTCGCAGAGAATCGGTGGCTGCGACTGTTTATTAAAAACACAGCACTCTGCTAAGACGAAAGTCGACGTATAGGGTGTGACGCCTGCCCGGTGCCGGAAGGTTAAGTGATGGGGTGCAAGCTCTTGATCGAAGCCCCGGTAAACGGCGGCCGTAACTATAACGGTCCTAAGGTAGCGAAATTCCTTGTCGGGTAAGTTCCGACCTGCACGAATGGCGTAACGATGGCCACACTGTCTCCTCCCGAGACTCAGCGAAGTTGAAGTGTTTGTGATGATGCAATCTACCCGCGGCTAGACGGAAAGACCCCATGAACCTTTACTGTAGCTTTGCATTGGATTGTGAACCGGCCTGTGTAGGATAGGTGGGAGGCGCAGAAACTCAGTCGCCAGATTGAGTGGAGCCGACCTTGAAATACCACCCTGGTTTGTTTGCGGTTCTAACCTTGGTCCGTTATCCGGATCGGGGACAGTGCATGGTAGGCAGTTTGACTGGGGCGGTCTCCTCCCAAAGCGTAACGGAGGAGTTCGAAGGTACGCTAGGTACGGTCGGAAATCGTGCTGATAGTGCAATGGCATAAGCGTGCTTGACTGTGAGACTGACAAGTCGAACAGGTGCGAAAGCAGGACATAGTGATCCGGTGGTTCTGAATGGAAGGGCCATCGCTCAACGGATAAAAGGTACTCTGGGGATAACAGGCTGATACCGCCCAAGAGTTCATATCGACGGCGGTGTTTGGCACCTCGATGTCGGCTCATCTCATCCTGGGGCTGTAGCCGGTCCCAAGGGTATGGCTGTTCGCCATTTAAAGAGGTACGTGAGCTGGGTTTAAAACGTCGTGAGACAGTTTGGTCCCTATCTGCCGTGGGCGTTGGATACTTGACGGAGCCTGTTCCTAGTACGAGAGGACCGGAATGGACGTACCGCTGGTGTACCGGTTGTCATGCCAATGGCATTGCCGGGTAGCTAAGTACGGAAGAGATAACCGCTGAAGGCATCTAAGCGGGAAACTCGTCTGAAGATTAGGTATCCCTGAGAGCTTGACTCTCCTGTAGGGTCGTTCAAGACCAGGACGTTGATAGGTCAGGTGTGCAAGTGCAGTAATGCATTGAGCTAACTGATACTAATTGCCCGTGAGGCTTGATCCTATAACTCTACAGTCTTCATACGCGGCGCCA
>NZ_FKBS01000026.1 GCF_900078315.1 Bordetella ansorpii | reverse complement strand
TTTTTCGAGCGTCCAAAGCAAAACCCCGCAGACGTTGTGTCTACGGGGTTTTGGGGATAAGAGCCTGACGATGACCTACTTTCACAGATGTACATCCACTATCATCGGCGCAAAGGTGTTTCACGGTCCTGTTCGGGAAGGGAAGGGGTGGGACCACCTTGCTATGGTCGTCAGGCGTAAGAGGTTGAGCGGTTGACGGGTTGGGTCAACGGCTCAGAAGAAGAAGCACGCTGGGCAGGGGTTGAGGCCTGCGACGTAAAGCGTATGGAATACGTATTTGGGGTTGTGATGCACGGCGTTCTCGCCGGCACGGTGCGCGTCAGCACCTGGGCGGCGCGCTCATGGCGCCGCGTATGAAGACTGTAGAGTTATAGGATCAAGCCTCACGGGCAATTAGTATCA
>NZ_FKBS01000025.1:903239-919637 GCF_900078315.1 Bordetella ansorpii | reverse complement strand
TGATACTAATTGCCCGTGAGGCTTGATCCTATAACTCTACAGTCTTCATACGCGGCGCCACGAGCGCGCCGCCAGGTGCTAACGCGCACCGTGCCGGCGAGAACGCCGTGCATCACAACCCCAGAATCTACGTATTCCATACGCTTTACGTCGCAGGCCTCAACCCCTGCCCAGCGTGCTTCTTCTTCTGAGCCGTTGACCCAACCCGTCAACCGCTCAACCTCTTACGCCTGACGACCATAGCAAGGTGGTCCCACCCCTTCCCTTCCCGAACAGGACCGTGAAACACCTTTGCGCCGATGATAGTGGATGTACATCTGTGAAAGTAGGTCATCGTCAGGCTCTTATCCCCAAAACCCCGTAGACACAACGTCTGCGGGGTTTTGCTTTGGACGCCCGAAAAAAGCTCCGGCTTCCTCAGACGGACCGCAGCGCGACGATGCGTCTGCATATGCACTGCCTCTGTATGTCGCAGTGTGTGGATTTGCATGGGAGCGACCGAATTTGTGATGTTCCCAAACGCAGAATGGCGACCTATGGGTGACAAATGCCGGGGTTTACAGGGAAAAGCCGGACACGGCAGTCATCCTTCCGGATAAACCAGGTAACGGTTAACGCTCTGTTCGGCCCATCCCTTGGCTAGAATTTTCCCAACGGTGCGTACCGTCGAATAGGGAGTTCGCCATGAAAAAAAACCTAGTCTCTTCCGTCCTGGCTGCTGTGATCGCTGTCAGCAGCAGTGTGGCCGTCGCTCAGCCAGAGCCCGGCCCTGGCGGCCCGGATGGTCGGCATGGAGCGGAAAACAAAGGCGCCGGTCCGCAGGGTGGCCGTCCTGACCACGGGCCAGGCCGCGACAACGGCCGGGGCCGTGATGATCGAGGCCGAGACCAGGGCCGCGAACCGCAGCGCCGCCCTGATCCCGCTCCGGAACGTTGGAGCAAGGGACAGCGTGTGCCTGACCCGTACCGTGGCCATCAATACGTCATCGATGATTGGCACGACCACCATCTGCGCCAGCCGCCGCGGGGCTACCACTGGATCGGCGTAGGCGCGGATTACTTCCTGGTCGGAGTTGCCACGGGCCTGGTGCTGGAGTCCGTGTTCGGGCGCTGATCCCTGCCAGGTGTTCTGAGCGAAGCGGCGTCCTGGTGGTGCCCCCGGAGGCAGTGACGGGATGGCTTAACATGATGCGTCGTGTCATGGCGCCAAGGCAGGCGGTGGATGCGAAACACATCCCCGGCGCGCCTTTGCTTTCCTTCGCCAGACCTTACCTGTTTCAAGAGAGACACCCGTGCATATCTGGGTCGACGCAGACGCCTGTCCCGCCGTCATCAAGGACATCCTGTTCCGTGCGGCGCAGCGATGGCAGATACCCTTGACGCTGGTGGCCAATCAGATGCTGCGCACGCCGCCTTCTCCGTTCATCCGCGCGGTGCAGGTTCCTCGCGGCTTCGATGTCGCGGATGCGCACATCGCCCAGCATGCGCAGACGGGCGACCTGGTGATCACCGGCGACATCCCCTTGGCCGCCGATGTATTGGCGAAGGGAGCGCTGGCGCTGAATCCGCGGGGCGAGCGCTATTCGAACGAAACCATCCGCGAGCGTCTGGCCGTGCGAGACATGATGGAAGAACTGCGCGCCAGCGGTGTCGATACGGGCGGACCATCTTCGTTCGGCCAATCCGACCGCAAGGCCTTCGCCAATCAACTGGACACGCTGCTGGCCCGACAGGCACGGGTGAACAAGCCTTCCGTGTGATATTCGGGTACCTCCGCAGAGGGGGCCGGACATCCGCCCCGAGGGCAACACATGAGTACATGGCGGCGCAAGGCCATCGAGGCCGCGCCAGAACTGCAGGGTGTTCTCGAGGCCATCTGGTCGCCGATGGCGGCATGGATCGAACTGCGGATCGCGTTCGAGCAGGCCATCGGACGCAATGACATGCAAGGCGCCCGGCGCGCAAGCCCTGATGACGCGCCGGGCCGGCCCGCAAGACCAAGGCCGGAAGGGATATGATTGACCGCGCACGTCCAACCCTCCCGCGTTTCATGCGTTATCGACTGCCTCCCCTGAACTCCCTGCGGATCTTCGAAGCCGTGATGCGGCATGGCTCCATACGCCAGGCCGCGGGTGAGCTATGCCTGACGCCTCAGGCGGTCAGCCAGCAACTGAAGCATCTCGAATCCCATCTGGATCAACAGCTGTTCCACCGCGACGTCAGCAGCTTGAAGCCCACCTTGGCGGCGCAGACGTTCTATCTGCACGTGCGCGACGGATTGGACCGTTTTGCCGATGGTGTGCAGGCGGTGCAGGTCTCGCCCGAGACGCCGCATCTGTATCTGTACGTCAGTCCGTACTTCGCCACCGAATTCCTGGTGCCGCGGCTGGGCCTGTTCACCTCGTCGATGCCGGATCTGGACCTGCGCATGGCCGTGGGAGTGGAGCTGGTCGAGCTGGATTCGCAAAACCTGGACGCCGCCATCCATTGGAACTATGCCGCCCCGCCGGGTTACGAGGAAACGCCACTGCTGGATGACCTGAAAGTGCTGGTGGCCACGCCGGCGTTGCTGGACCGGCTACCGGTCAACGAGCCGAAGGACCTCCTGCGGCACAACGTCATCTCGTCGCTGGTGGCCAATACCCTGTGGGAAGACACGCTGGACTTGCTGGGCGTGTCCGAGCGCCCGACGCAATCCATCATGCGGCTGCACACGCACGCGGCCATGATGGAAGCGGTGCTGGCGGGCCTGGGAGTGGGGTTCCTTTCCTATGCCGATGCCGTGCGTCACGTGGCGGCGGGGCGGCTGGTGGCGCCGTTCGGCATGGACGTGCTGAAGAAGCTGCCCCGTGACCGCGTGCCGCGATTCAGCCTGCTGGTGAAATCGAATCACTGTTATTCACCGGTGCTGCGGCAGTTCACGCGATGGCTGCTGCACGATGTGTGTACCGAACAGGTAAGCGGCTATCCCTCCACTTGCCGCATGGCGCCGGAAGGCGAGCATGAACCGGTAACGTTGCGCGCAAGCTAGCGTGGTAGCCCATGGGCGACGGCATGGCCTCGCCGCGACGGTCTTCAGGCTGTCGACAGAACCATTGCAAATGCCTGGGTTGCAGCACGAGTTCGACACGATCGGTCACCGATCAGGTGTTTCGAAGCCATTACAGACGAAGAACTTGCGCCGGGGATGATGGCCTAATTCCTTACCTGCCACGTCGTTCCGATGTGCAGGAGAAGCAAGGAGTCCGCCATGCTCAGGACCATGATTCTGTCGATCGCCGTGGCTTGCACCATGACCGGGTGTATCGTCGTTCCCGCCCGTCACTATGCGCCGGCGCCGGTCTACTACCACCCGCATTACTACCATTACTACTACGGCTATTGAGGCCGCCTCGCGCCTTCGGCAGCGGGCGAAGAAGCCTGCACATGGACAGTCAGGAGTCCATCATGCGTGAATTCAGCAGAAACCGAGTATCGCTGTCTTTGGCTGTCTTGCCGACGCTGTGCGCGGCGCTCGGCGTGAGCGGCGCGGCGCAGGCGCAGAGCACGACGATCACCACGGTGACCACGACGACGACGGGTCCGACGATCGGCCCCGATCCCGCCAATGCGAACCTGGCGCCGATCGAAACCAGTCCCGCGCCGCCGCCGTCGCTGCCGGTGTACGAACAACCGCCCGTGCCCGGGCCGGGCTATATCTGGACCCCGGGTTACTGGGCGCTCAATGCCTGGGGCTTCTATTGGGTGCCCGGGGCCTGGCTGCTGGCGCCGTATACCGGCGCGTTGTGGACGCCCGGCTATTGGGGCTACGTGGATGGCTTGTATCGGTGGCATGCCGGCTATTGGGGGCCGCACATCGGCTTCTATGGTGGTGTGAACTACGGCTTCGGCTATCTCGGCACGGGGTATGTCGGCGGGTATTGGGACCGCGACGTGTTCCTGTACAACCGGGCCGTGACGCATGTGGACGTGACGCGCGTCACCAACGTGTATGTGCGCAATGTGGATGTGTACGTGGACCACCGCCGCATCAGCTACAACGGCGGACGCGGCGGCATGGATGCCCGGCCCAACCCGCACGAGCTGGCGGCCGCGCGCGAGCAGCACCTGCCGCCCACGCGGATGCAGATCGAACATATGCGGGATTTCGGGCACGACAGGGCGCAGTTTGCCGGCCACGGCCGAGGCCCCGCGATGATGGCGATGCCGCGGCCGCTGCTCGTCGGCAGCGATCCTCGTGGCGGGCCGGGTGGGCTGAACATGCGTCGTGACGGTCCCGCGCAGGGCGAGCGCAGGAGTCCTGCGATACATGTGCCAGGCGGCGTGCCGAACGGCCCGGGGAATGGGGTCGATCGATGGGGACCTGGGCAAGGCGAACGCGTGAACTCGCCGCAACGCATGCAACCCGGCATGCCCTCCGCGCCCGCGAGCAATGCCGGCCGAGCCGCACCCGCCCGGCCCACTGCGAATCCTGGCCCGCAGAGCTTTCCCGCGCAACGGGAGCCCGGCCAGCCGCATCCGAACCGCGACGCGCGCGAGCAGCAGATGCGTCAGATGCAGGAGGCCCGTCCGCCATCCCAGCCGCGTCCGCAGCCGCAGCAACCGCAGCCGCGTCCGCAGCCGCAGCAACCGCAGCCGCGTCCGCAGAGCATGGTCGAGCATGAGCGTGCCGCGCCAGCTCGTGGGCCTGAGCGCAGCCCCGAACGGGCCGCGCCGCATGAACAGCGGCGTGGCGGTGGTGACGATCGCAGGAACGGGGATCGATGATTTCCCTTCCGCGGAATGACCGCCGCCGGCCGGTTCGTTCTGCTTGTGTCCCCGGACCGCCAGGGCCTTGCATCATTCCGCCCGCGCCGCGTCTCCCGGCATCGGCTGACCCGTGCGGTCCTGGCTGGACAGCAGCGCGACGATCCCGACCACGGCGCCGAACATAAGGTAGTACGCCGGCATGGTCGTGTTGCCGGTGCGTTGGATGAGCCACGCGTTGAGCATCGGTGCCGTGCCCGCGAACAGGGCCACCGAGACGTTATAGCTGACCGCCATGCCGGTGAAGCGCACCCGCGTATGGAACAGCGCCGGTACGGCGGCGAAGATGCAGCCCAGCAGCGCCGACAGGCACAGGTTCAGCAGCAGCAGCGACACGACCTTGATCGCATAGCTGCCTTCGGCCAGCAGGTGGAAGCACGGAATGGCCAGCACCAGCACGCCGATGCTGCCCGCCAGCATCGTCATCCTGCGCGAGATGCGGTCGGCCAGGATGCCCATGACGGGGATCATGGCGATCAGGAACAGCTGCGGGCCCAGCGATAGCAGAAAGCCGGCGGACTCCTTCATGGCCAGCGCGCTGGACAGGTAGGTGGGGATGTAGGTGGTCACCGTGTACAGCGTGATGTTGGTGACGATGATGAAGCCGCACGACTGCAGCAGTTCGGCGCGATGGGTGGAGAACAGCTCGCTCCACGTAGCCGTTGGATGCGATTTCTTGCTTTCGCGCACGGCCTCGAAGGCGGGCGTCTCTTCCAGCTTGTCGCGGATGTACAGGCCGATGGCGCCCAGCGGCAGCGCCAGCAGGAACGGGATGCGCCAGGCCCACTCGGTGATCTGCTCGGTGGTGAAGATGGCCGTGAGCACGGTGGTGATGGTGGCGCCGAAGGCGAAGCCGCTGATGCAGCCGACCTCGATCCAGCTGGTGATGGCGGTGCGGCGCTTGTCCGAGCAGTACTCGGCCACGAAGATGGCCGCGCCGCTGCCTTCGCCGCCGGCCGAGATGCCTTGCAACAGGCGCAGCAGCACCAGCAGGATGGGCGCGGCGATGCCGATGGTCGTGTATGACGGAACCAGGCCGATCGCGAAGGTGGCCACCGCCATCATCAGGATGGTGACGGTCAGCACGCGCTTGCGGCCGAAGCGGTCGCCGATGGGGCCGAAGATGACGCCGCCGAAGGGACGCGCGAAGAAGGCCACGGCGAAGGCCGCCAGCGAGGCGATCAGCTGCATGCCGGGCTCGGTGGACGGGAAGAATACGCGGCCCAGCACGCTGGCCAGGCAGCCGTACACCGAGAACTCGAACCACTCGACGAAGCTGCCGACCACCGAGGCCAGCACCACCTTGTTCAGTTCCTTCCTGCCGACGGCGCGCGGCGCGGCGGCCGTTGCGCCGGCGTGCGCGCCAGCCCCCGCGCGGTCGCGGTCCATGGCGGCGGTTGCTCGCATTGCATTGGTACTCATCGTTCTTTACCCCTTGGATGATGTTCGCCGCATCCGAAGTTCGCCTTGAGGATGCGGTGCCGGGTGCTGCCCGGTAAGGCTCAACGCTCAATCGAATGCATGCGGATAGTCGCGCCGCGCCTGCTCCTCGGAGATGTAGCCGTAGCTGACGTCGCGTTTCACCAGTTCGGCGGGGCGATCGGCGGCGCGGCCGTAGCCGCCGCCGCCGGGCAGGTCCAGCACCAGGCGGCGGCCTTCGGGAATGCGCTGCGTGCCCTTGGCCTTCATGACGGATCCGTCGTCCATGCCGACCTTGCCGGCCGCGCCGTTGCCGCCGCCCAGGTGGCCACGCGCCGGGAAGGCCACGCGGTCGAACATGGCGTTCAGCGAGAAGTGGTAGCCCTCGTGCGCGCCGATCTCGATGCGTTGGCCCAGGCCGCCGCGCCAGCGTCCGGCGCCGCCGGAGTCGGGCCGCAGTTCCTTGCGCCAGATGACGATGGGACCGATGCTTTCCGTCACCTCGGCGGACATGCTGTGCACGCCGCTGGGGAAGGCGGTGGCGCTCAGGCCATCGCTGGCCGGACGCGCGCCGGTGCCGCCGGTGTTGAAGATCAGCATTTCATGGCGCGACTGGCTGTTGTCGGCGCGCGTGCCCTGGAACCTCATTTGCAGGTTCCACAGCGCGCTGGCGCCTTCGGCGGGGATCAGGTCGGGCTTGTAGCCTTGCAGCGCGCCCAGCACCACGTCGGGAATCAGGTGGCCCAGTACGTGGCGTACGGCCACGGGCGAGGGGCGCGGCGCGTTCAGGATGCAGCCCTCGGGTGCGCTGATCTCGAACGGGCGCAGCGAGGCCCAGTTGTTGGGAATGGCGGGCGCGATGGCGCACTTCAATGCGTAGCACGCGTAGGCCTTGGTGTAGGTCAGCGGCACGTTGATGCCATAGCCGCTGGGGCCGGAGGTGCCGTCGAAGTCGGCGTACAGCGTGCCGTCCTGCGACTTGACCTTCACGCGCAGGTCGATGGGCGACTCGTAGCCGTCCACGCGCATGTCGTAGGCGTTGTCGCCAGCGGGCAGGGAGGCGATGCGCTCGCGCGTGGCGCGTTCGCTGTGGTCGAAGATGAACTCGGCCAGCTCCTGCAGGTCGGCCAGGCCGAACTCGTCCATCATGGCTTCGAGGCGGCGGCGGCCCGTATCGTTGCACGCCACCAGCGAATGGAAGTCGCCGATTACCTGGTCCTGCTCGCGCACGTTGCTGCGCAGGATCTCGATCAGGTCGTCGTTCAGTTCGCCGGCCTTGTAGAACTTCATCAGCGGAATGCAGATGCCTTCTTCATAGACCTCGGTGGCGTCGGGGCCGAAGCCGCGGCCGCCGATGTCGACGACGTGCGCGGTCGAGGCGAAGTAGGCGATCAGCCGCGGAGCCTGGCCCGGGGCCTGCGCACGGAACACCGGGGTGACCATCGTGATGTCGTGCAGGTGGCCGGTGCCCATCCAGGGATCGTTGGTGACCAGCACGTCGCCGGGGGCGAGCCTGCCGCCGAACTTCTGCACGAAGTGGCCGACGGACTCGGCCATGGAGTTGACGTGGCCGGGCGTGCCGGTGACGGCCTGGGCGATCATGCGGCCATGCGCGTCGAACACGCCGGCCGACAGGTCGCCGGCTTCGCGCACGCTGGTGCAGAAGGCGGTGCGCACCAGGGTGACGGCCTGTTCCTCGACGACCGCGATCAGGCGGTTCCACATGATCTGTTCGCGCACGCGGATGGTTTCGCTCATGTCAGGCTCCCTTGGATTGTTGTTTGCGTTGAATCAGCAGGCAGCCGTCCTGTTGCTGGATCAGGCTGTAGTCGGGGCTGACGTACGAGGAGGTTTCTTTCTCGGTGACGATCAGTGGGCCGTCCAGGCGCAGGTCGCGCGGCAGGCTGGCGCGGTCGTAGATGGCGCATTCCAGGAACTGGCCGCGCTTGGCGTCGAAGACGTCGCGGATGCCGATGGGCGGGCATTGCTGGCGCGTGGCCACGCCCTGGCCGTTGTCGGCATGGATGCGTTCGGGGGCGGCGACGTCGCTGCGCAGCGACAGCGCCCAGCTGACGACCTCGATGTCCAGGCCTTCGACTTCGTGGCCGAACAGTTGCGTATAGGCCTGCGTGAAGTTGGCGCGCAGCACCTTGAGCGTGGCGTCGTCGATGTCGCCGTCCGGCGCGTCGACGGGGATTTCCCAGCCCTGGCCGGCATAGCGCATGTAGGCGCGCAGCTCGCGAACGGTCGTGCCGCGGTGGTCGGTCTCCTGCACGAAGCCCGCGACCTCTTCGTTCATCTCGGCGATCATGGCGTTGACCAGGGCCGTGTCGAAGCGTGACAGGCGCATCACTGCGCTGCGCAGCGACTCGTAGCCGAAGGGCGCCTGCAGGAAGCCGATGGCCGAGCCCACGCCGGCGCCGGGCGGCACGATCAGGCGGTCGATGCCGAGCTTCTCGCACAGGCGGGTGGCATGCAACGGGGCGGCGCCGCCGTAGGCGATCATGGTGAATTCGGTCAGGTCGCGGCCGTTCTCCACCGCGTGCATGCGCGCGGCGTTGGACATGTTCTCGTCCACCATCTCGGCCACGGCGTAGGCACCCTGCACGGGCGTGCCCGCCAGCGGGTCGGCCACGTGGCGGCGCATGGCCGTCTGCGAGGCTTCGGTGTCCAGCGTGATGGAGCCGCCCGCGAAGCGCTTGGGATCGAGCTTGGCCAGGATCAGGTCGGCGTCGGTGACGGTGGGATGCTGGCCGCCTCTGCCATAGCAGGCCGGGCCGGGTTCGGAGCCCGCGCTCTCGGGGCCGACGCGCACCTGCTTCAGGTCGTCGACGTGGGCGATGGAGCCGCCGCCCGCGCCGATCTCGACCATCTCGATGACGGGAATCGAGATGGGCATGCCGCTGCCCTTCTTGAAGCGGTAGGTGCGCGCCACTTCGAACGTGCGCGCGGTCTTGGGGTGCAGGTCTTCGATCAGGCAGATCTTGGCGGTGGTGCCGCCCATGTCGAAAGACAACACGCGCTCCATGCCGTAGCGCGCGGCGACGTGGCTGGCGTAGATGGCGCCGCCGGCCGGGCCGGATTCGAGCAGGCGCACGGGGAATTCCGCGGCGCTGGCCAGCGACATCAGGCCGCCGCCGGAGTGGATCATGTACAGCGGGCAGCGCATGCCTTCCGCGGCCAGCGCATCGGCCAGCCGGTTCAGGTACGAGGACATCAGCGGCTTCACATACGCGTTGGCGCATACGGTGTTGAAGCGTTCGAACTCGCGGATCTGCGGCGAGACCTCGCAGGAGATCGACACGGATACATCCGGCAGGGCGCTTTGCAGGCGGTCGCGCACGGCGCGTTCGTGGGCGCCGTTGCGGTAGCTGTGCATCAGCCCCACGGCCACGCTGGTGAAGCCGCCTGCGCGGATGGCGTCGATGACGCGGTCCAGGCCGGCCGTGTCCAGCGGCACCAGCTCGTTGCCGCTGGCGTCCAGGCGGCCTTCGACCGGAAAGCGGTCGCTGCGCGGGATCAGCGGAGGCGGCAACTGGATGGCCAGGTCGTATTGCTCGAAGCGGCCTTCGTGGCGCATCTCGATCACGTCGCGAAAGCCCTCGCTGGTGATGAAGGCGGTCTTGGCGCCGCGGCGCTCGATCAGGGCGTTGGTGGCCAGCGTGGTGCCGTGCACCACCGAGCCGATCACGGACGGCGCGATGCCGGCTTCCCCGGCGGCCAGTTTCAGGCCCTGCACGATGGCGCGTTCGGGTTTCTGGTAATCGGTCAGGACCTTGGCGGTGTACAAGCGTCCTTCGTATTCCAGCGCGATATCGGTGAACGTGCCGCCGATGTCTGCGCCGGCCCTGCATGCGGACTGCGAAGCTGTCATGGTGTGCCGTGTCTGAGGGAGTCTTGGTGGCTGGCGCGGGGCCCGGCATGGGCGCCACGCGTCCACGGGGCCAGACAATCATGTGCCGCCGCACAGGGGCTGACAAACAAGTATTGCGAGGCCTGGGACAAGTCAGGCTGGTCCGGCAATTACCCTGATAGGGTTAACCACGGGTCTATCGCGAAGTGGCGCGGGGCTGAACAAACTGGGCTTGTCCAGCCATTGGGGATGTCCGGATGCGGCAGGCCCGCGTCATGATGCGCGGGCCTGGTGTGATCGAGGAGGAGTCTGCTCGCGAAAGCGAAGCTCAGGTCAAGGCTTCGGCGCCTGATTGCCGGAGGGCGCGGCGGGCGTGTTCGCCGGCTTTTCCTGTTGCTCCTTGCGTTGGATGTCCTGCTGGGTCGCCTCGTTGTTGTTCGACTGCTGGGGCTTGCCCTCGACCTTGGACGCGGGCGCCATCCGGTCACCGGGGTCCTTGCTGCTGTTTTGCATATTTTGCCCACCGGAACCGCCATTCTGGGCGGGCTCGGGCATATGGCGTTCGGGCGGGGTCGACGGGTGCGGGGTTTCCTGCGCGGTGGCGAAAGTGGCGGCGGCAGCCAGCGCAAGCGCGGTCGCCACGGGAATGGCGTTGCGCAAGGAACGGTACAGGGTCGTGGGGCGGGAACTCATGGCGAAGCTCCATTCTGGTTATGGGCGTTCAGCCATCAGCAAGCCATGTGCCTGATGTTTCCATGCCGGGGCGGCCGCTGACCCGGCCGAGGCGAGCGGCCCGCCGCCTGCGAAACTTCTACCGGCTTGGACCTCACTGCGCGGCATGACAAGCACGGCACAGGAGACAACGTGCGCCTTCTGCTGGTTCAGGCCAATCCCCGCCAGGGCGATCACCGATGATCGGCGCTGCCTCCGGAGCCGGAGGTGGCGCCCGCGCCGGGCATACCCGCATTTCCCGTCGATCCCGCCGTGCTGCCCGGCTGGCTCTTGCCATCGCGCGATTCGGTGCCGCTATCGTCGCCAGCCTTTCGATTGCTTTCGATCCGGCCCGGCGGCGCGGTGCGGCTGGCGCCCGATTTTTCAACGTTTTGCACTTTTGGATCGGTATCGGGTTGGCCTGGCTGCGGCGGCCTGGGCTGCGTCGCCGAGGCGGGCGTGTGGCCGCTGGGTTGCTGCGCGTGCGTGGCGCCCGCCAAGGTGGCGCAGGCGAAAGCCCCTGCCATCAGCGCCCGGCGCATGGCGTCGTGGGATGGGTAAGCCATGATGTTCTCCTCCACGGAAAAGCGTTTGAATGATCCTGGTGGCGCAAACGCCATGCCGGGCAAGCGGCTTGCTCCATGCCTCCCCCGCGAACCCGGCGGCGGTTTTGAAGGTCGCCTTCCATAGACCCTGGGGCCGGTCTGCTGCCTGCCTCGCAACCGGAGCCCTATGCTCATGGACGACTCCTCCGTTCGGGGCCGGCGCGGCCTGTTGAAGGCCATCACGCTCGGCGTCCCCGGCGCGTTGCTGACAAGGGGACAGAGCGCCAACGCGCAGCCTGTCGCGCCCGCCAATGTCCCGGAGCCCTCGGCGCCGCCCGCCTCGCCGCCGCCCGCGGCCAATGACGCGCAGGGCCCTGGCGCCGGCCTGTCCGCCGCCCCGCAGGCGAACACCCGCACATTGAAGTTCTTCAATCAGCAGGAGGCCCAGGCGGTGGATGCGCTGGTGGCGCGGCTGATTCCCGCCGACGACCTGGGGCCGGGCGCCAAGGAAGCCGGTGTCACGACGTTCCTGGACGAGCAACTGGCCGGCGCCTGGGGGGCGGGCGATCAGTTGTACCGCCAGGGGCCCTTTGAACAGGGAACGCCCGAACAGGGCTATCAACTGTCGTTCACGCCGGCGGAGATGTTCCGCCGAGGCCTGGCGGAGCTGGATGCGGCCGTGCGCAAGCAGGACGGAAAGCCCTATGCTGAGTTGAGCGCCGGCCAGCAGGACGAATGGCTCAGGCAGATGCAATCGGGCAAGGCGGACTTTTCGCCATTGCCGTCCGCCGTGTTCTTCCAGGCGCTGCTGGACGGCACCATCGAAGGCTTCTTCTCGGATCCGATGTATGGCGGCAATGCCGGCATGGTGGGCTGGAAGCTGGTGGGCTTTCCCGGCGCCTACGCCAGCTTCTCGAACGACATCGAGCGGCATGGCGTGATCTGGGCAGGCGAACCGGTGTCCATCGCGATGGCGCGGCCGCACCAGATGGAACCGGCGCACGAGCATGGCGCGCCCGCCGCAAAAGGGGGCGCTCATGGCTGAGGCCCTGCCCAAAGTGGATGTCGCCATCGTCGGCGGCGGCTGGACCGGCGCGATCATCGGCAAGGAACTGGCCGCGGCGGGCCAGCGCGTGGTGATCCTGGAGCGGGGCGAGGCGCGCTGGCCTTCGCCGGATTTCCAGGGGCCGAACGTGCACGACGAGTTGAAATACACGCGGCGCCACGCGTTGCACCAGAATGCGGCCACCGAGACCTTCACGTTCCGCAACGACACCCGGCAGAAGGCGTTGCCGATGCGGCGTTGGCAGTTCGCGTATCCGGGCACGCATCTGGGCGGCGCGGGCAATCATTGGTCGGGCGCGTACTACCGCTTCGATCCCACCGACTTCAACCTGCGCAGCCATTACAACGAGCGTTATGGCAAGGCCATCTTCGACGACGACCTGATGAGCCAGGACTGGCCGCTGACCTACGACGAGCTGGAACCGTACTTCGACCGTTTCGATTACCTGGTGGGCGCGTCGGGCCAGGCGGGCAACATCAAGGGACAGAAACAGGAGGGCGGCAATCCGTTCGAGCCGTGGCGCTCGCGCCCGTATCCGAATCCGCCGATGAAGGTGCCCCATGCGCCCGCGCTGTTCGGCGAGGCGGCGCGCAAGCTGGGCTATCACCCCTATGTGCAGCCGTCGGCGCTGTGCACGCGCCCTTATGTGAACAGCGAAGGGCTGCACATGAGCGCCTGTGTGTACTGCGGCTTCTGTTCCAATTTCGGCTGCGAGCACTTCGCCAAGGCCTCGCCGCAGGTCTGTATCCTGCCGGTGGCGATGAAGCTGAAGACGTTCGAGCTGCGCACCGGCGCGCACGTGCTGCGCGTGGAACTGACGGATGACAAGAAGCACGCTCGCGGCGTGACATACGTGGATGCGGCGGGCAAAGAGGTATTCCAGCCGGCCGACACGGTGGTGCTTTGCGCCTTCGGCGTCAACAACGTGCGCCTGCTGCTGCTGTCGGGTATCGGCAAGCCCTACGATCCCGATACCGATACGGGCGTGGTGGGGCGCAACTACACGCACCAGACCACGTCGGGCGTGAACCTGTTCTTCGATGAGTCGGTGAACATCAACCCGTTCATGGGCGCGGGCGCCGTGGCCGTGACGATGGATGATTTCAGCGCCGACAATTTCGATCACGGTCCGCACAAGTTCGTGGGCGGCGGCTATCTGCAGATCCAGGTGGTCAGCGGCGCGCCGATCGGCTATCACCCCACGCCCAAGGGCACCGCGGCGTGGGGCTCGGAATGGAAGCGGGCCGTGCAGCGGTACTACAACCATTCCGCATCCATCACCATCACGGGGTCCGCGCAGCCCACGCGCGGCACGAATCTCAGCCTGGATCCCACTTACAAGGATGCCTGGGGGCTGCCCTTGCTGCGGGTGACCTATGACTTTCCGGACAACGACATCCGCCTGTCGGCCTTCCTGACGCAGAAGGGCGACGAGATCGGAAAGGCCATGCGCGGCGTGGTGGCGACCGAGCCTGGACCGCGCAAGAAGCCGTTCACGGCAACCGCATATCAGTCCACGCATCTGACCGGGGGCGCCATCATGGGCGACGATCCGCAAACCAGCGTGGTCAACCGTTTCGGCCAGGTGTGGGACGTGCCGAACGTGTTCGTGACGGGCGCGTCGCTGTTTCCGCAGAACTCCAACTACAACCCGACGGCCACGGTGGGCGCGACGGCGTATTGGATCGTCGAGAAAATCAAGGCGGACTACCTGCGTTCGCCGGGACCGCTGGTGACGTGATGGACAAGACGAACTCGGGCATCGCAGTG
Source organism: Bordetella ansorpii (assembly GCF_900078315.1). Lineage (GTDB taxonomy): Bacteria > Pseudomonadota > Gammaproteobacteria > Burkholderiales > Burkholderiaceae_B > Bordetella > Bordetella ansorpii. Next base: position 905,468 of record NZ_FKBS01000025.1, on the reverse strand, counting down.
GTGCTGGCGCTGGTCTTCGGGGCGCCCATTGTCACCTTGGTGGCGACGTGGCACCAGATGGGCAATTCGGGCGGCGACAGTCTCATCCGCGCCACGGCGGTGCGGCAGCCTGTGCCGCCGGCGCAGGCTGCCGCCGTGCCCAACGCGCAGGGCCAGCCTGGCGTGCCGGCCAGCCAGGCATCGCCGCCCGCGCCCGTGGGCGCTTCGGCGCCAGCCGCCAGCGGCAGCCAATCGGCGCCTCGTCCGCAAGCCGCGCAACCCGAGCCCGGCCGCAGCGCGCAGGATTTCACGGCTTTCAAGCCGCCGTGGCAGGATGCGCTGGAGAAGGCCGATCCCAAGGCGGGGGCGCAACTTGCCAGTGCTGGCCGGCCCCAGGCGGGTGTGCAGGCCTGTGTGGCGTGCCACGGACAGCAGGGCATATCGCCGGCGGGCAGCAACTTCCCGAATCTGGCGGGGTTGAAGGCGGAGTACCTGGCCAAGCAACTGACCGACTATCACGACGGCAAGCGCAACCATCCACTGATGGGCATGATCGCCAAGGGCCTGACGCCTGAGGAGATCGGCCATTTGGCGCGTTATTACGCCTCGCTGCCCGCACCGGCCGCGAGCGCGGCGGCCGGGCCCGAATCCGCGCGCACCCTGGACGCGTTGGGCGACAACAACCGGGCGCTGCCCGCCTGCGCCAATTGCCATGGTCTGCAAGGCCGCGGCGAAGGGCCGCTGCTGCCCCGGCTGGCGGGCCAGCCGAAGGGATACTTCATCGACCAGATGAATGCGTTTCGAGGCGGTCAACGTGCCAACGACGATGTCGGCGTGATGCGGGCGTTTGTCCAGCGGCTGACGGTGCAGGAAATCGAGGCGCTGGGTGAGTATTACGCTGGGGCGGTGCCGTCCAAGTGATGCTGTGCGGGACGGCGCGCGGCGTCTGTGGCATCGCCCGCGACCGCCGCGTTGCCCTCAGCGCATGTCGAACCGACGCCGTGCGCTGAGCATCGCCACGATGCTGCAGACCGCGCACACGGCCAGATAGAAGCCCAGCGGATAGGGCAGCGCGCTCTGGTTCAGGGTTTCGACAAGGTACGGCGCCAGGATGCCGAAGACCGCCGCGGTCAACGCGTAGGCCAATGAGATGCCCAGGGCCCGCACCGGCGTGGGAAACAGCTCGGCCAGGAACGCCCCCAGTGCGCCCAGATAGCACGCCAGCAGAAAACTGAAGAGGAACTGCACCAGCAGCAACGAGCCGGCCGTGCCCGCTTGCATCAGGAACAGATGCATCGGATAGATCAGCACTGCCACCGCGGCCGCCGAGACCATCATGACGGGCACCCGGCCGACGCGATCGGACAAGGCGCCCATGCAGGGGCCTGTGACCAGCGTGGCGATCCCCGTGACCAGCGCGGAGAAGAACGTGTGGCTCACGGGCAAGGCCAGGTCCATCCTGGCCATGATGGGGAGCATCATGGCGACATAGGCGCCGGCCGTGGAGACCAGCGTGACGCCGCAGCCCAGCAGCATGCGCATGCCGTGGCGCGCGAACAGGTCGACGAAGGGCTGGGTGGGGGGCTCCTGTCCGCGAAAGGCAGGGGTCTCTTCGCATTGATCGTGCAGATACCAGGCGACCAGGGCCAGCAGGATGCCGAAGCCGACGGTGATGCGCCAACCCGTTTCCTGCATGGCTTCCTCGGGCAGCGCGAACGACAGGAACCAGCCCAGCACGCCGGCCAGCAGCGCGGTGACGCCCTGGCCGGTGATCTGCCAGCTGGTGAACAGGCCGCGATGCGTGCGGGTCAGTTCGGCGGTATAGGCGATGCCGCAGCCCACCTGGCCGCCCTGCGCGAAGCTGTGCAAAATCAGGCCGACGGCGATGCCGATGGGCGCCGCCATGCCGATCTGGTCATAGGTGGGCATGATGACGATCAGCGTGGTGCCCAGCGACATCAGCCCGAAGCTCAGGGCCAGCGCGGGACGACGGCCGGCGCGATCGGCCATCAGCCCCAGCAGCAGCGCGCCCAGGGGGCGCACCAGCGTCGTGGCGGACAAGAGCGTGATCATGTAGCCGGTCGATTCGCTGGTCGAGGCGAAGGGGACGAACAGCTGCATGAGCACCGGCGCGAACAGGCCGTAGATCAGGACGTTGTACCAACCCAGCGTGCTGCCCAGCGAGGCGGTGACCATGGCCAGCCATTGCTGGGGCGTCGTGTCGTCGCGTGGGCGGGTGGGCGCGGGGTT
>NZ_FKBS01000025.1:459505-903190 GCF_900078315.1 Bordetella ansorpii | reverse complement strand
GGGGGGGGGGCGCGGTTACGGGGGCTGTTCATGCGGCGAAGCGAAGGCATCTTAGTGGCTTTTGCCGGGAGGGCCTGTGCCGTCATGCTCGTTCTGGTAACGAAGCTTGACGCGATGCAAAGGACGATGGGTGGCGGGTGCCCCCTGGGACGAGCATGAGAGTGGTTGACTGGGCGTGGCCGACAAAATAATATAACCCCCTAGACTATATTTGCATCAAGATCCCATGTCCCATACCACCCGCCAGAAAGACAAGCTGATCGCCCGCGTGCGCCGCATGCGGGGCCAACTCGAAGCCGTCGAGCGCGCGTTGGATACGGGAGAGTCCTGCATCGAGGTGCTGCGCCAGTTGGCATCGGTGCGCGGCGCCGTCACCGGACTGACGGCCGAGGTCATGGCGGACCACCTGCAGGAGCACGTGGTCGACGAAGACTCGCACAGCGCGCGGCACCAGGCGGGCGATGAACTGGTCGAGGTCATCCGCGCGTACCTGAAATAGGGCGCGCCACGTTGTCTTGCCGGACCTGTGAAGGCCCGGGTACCGCCGAAGGATCGGCAAGGAGTCTTCCCATGAGTACCGTGCAATCGCTCGGCCATGATCATTTTTTCCTCAGCAGCGACCACCAGCGCAACGAGCGCAAGGTGTGGCTGGTGATCGCCTTGACGGCCGCCATGATGGGGGCCGAGATCGTGTGTGGCACGATCTACGGCTCGATGGCGCTGGTGGCCGATGGCTGGCATATGTCCACGCACGCGGGCGCCATGCTGATGACGGCGCTGGCCTATCGGTATGCGCGTCGCCATGCGCGCGATCCACGTTTCACGTTCGGCACCGGCAAGCTGGGCGACCTGGCGGGCTTTGCCAGCGCCATCGTGCTGGTGTTGATCGCGTTGCTGATCGGGTGGGAAAGCCTGGTGCGGCTGGCCAACCCGGTGCCGATCAGCTTCGGGCAGGCCATCCTGGTGGCGGTGATCGGGCTGGGGGTGAACCTGGCGTGCGCGTGGCTGTTGAAGGATGACCATGGGCATCACCATCACGGGCATGCGCATGGGCACGATCATGGTCATGGTCATGGACATGCCGCGCACACGGCAGCGCATCCGCATGCTCACGGCCACGGCGCGCATGCGCATTCAACGCCGGCGGTTCCAGATAAGGTCCGCGACAACAACCTGCGCGCCGCCTACCTGCACGTGCTGGCCGACGCGCTGACCTCCGTGCTGGCCATTGTGGCACTGCTGGTGGGACGCAGCTATGGCTGGCTATGGGCCGATCCGCTGATGGGCGTGGTGGGGGCGCTGGTGATCGCGCGTTGGTCGTGGGGCTTGATCCGTGACACGGGCAACGTGCTGCTGGATGCCGTGCCGCAGGGCGACGCGGTGCGCCGCGACATCCGCCAGGCGGTCGAGCCCACGGGCGCGCAGGTGACGGACCTGCATGTGTGGCAGGTGGGGCCGTCGCGTTACGCGGCCATCGTGTCGCTGGCCGCGCAGGCCCCGCACGATCCAGCCTTCTACAAGGCCCGGCTGGCGCACATGGAGCAGCTGGCGCACCTGACGGTGGAAGTGCAGCCGCTGGCGGGCTGAACGGCATGCATCATGCAGGCATGGCGCGTTTCACCGCGCAGGCGAGGACGCGTCCACGGACCCGGTGCTCGCCTGTTGATTCTTCTGGCCGATTGCCCGACCCCTCCGTCCGGTCAAACGCCCAGATGCTTCGCCAGCGTGGCCGGGTCCGTATTGGTGCCGCACAGCAGCACGCCCACGCGCTTGCCGGCCAGTTCGGCCTTCAAGGGCCCCACCAGCCCCGCCGTCGCGGTGGCGCAGGCCGGTTCCACGGCCAGCTTCATTTGATCGAACAGCAGCCGCATCGAGGCGCGGATCTCATCGTCGCTGACCTTCACCAGGCGGTCGACGTTGCGGCGGCACAGGTTGTAGCCGTACTGCTCGGTGTGCGGCGCCATCAGGCTGTCGGCGATGCTCTGCATCGCGCCCATCTTGATCGGGCCGTCGGCCAGGAAGCTGCGGTGCATGGCGTCCGCGCCCTCGGGTTCCACGCCATACACCTGGCAGTGCGGCGCGATCAGCTTCACCGCGGTGGCGATGCCGGAGATCAAGCCGCCGCCGCCAATGGGCACGATGACCGCGTCCAGCTCGCCGGCCTGCTCCAGCCATTCCTGGCCCAGCGTGGCGGTGCCCAGCACGGTGCGGTAGCCGTTGAAGGGATGCACGAAGAAACGGCCTTCCCCGGCCTCGATCCGGCGCACCGTGTCGAACGCGGTCTGGCCGTTTTCGGCCAGCACGACCTCGGCGCCGTACTGATGGCACAGCGCCACGCGCGCCGGGCTGGCGGTCTTTATCATGACGACCTTGGCCGATACGCCCAGGCGCATCGCCGCATAGGCCACGGCCACGGCATGGTTGCCGGCCGATACGCACGTCACGCCCGCCGCGCGGCCGGCTTCGTCCAGCGCCAGGATGTTCGAGAACGCGCCGCGCGCCTTGAAGGTGCCGCTGGCCTGCAGCAGCTCGAACTTGAAGTTCAGCCGCGTGCCGGGCATGGGCTCGAAGTCGTCCCGCTCCTGCGCGGGCGTGGTCCGCACCCAGGGTTGCAGTTGCGCGCGGGTCGCCGTGATGGCCGCGAGGTCGGGTTGGGTGGTGGTGTCGTAAGGCGAGGTCATGGGTACAACAACTCCGATGGAGGTCAACGCAGGCCCAGCTTGCCGCGCACGCCGATCAGGGCGGCGATGCTGATCACGGCGGCGAAGATCAGGTAGAAGCTGGGCGCGTAGGGATTGCCGGTGGTGGAGATCAGCCAGGTGATGATGAAGGGCGCGAAGCCGCCGAAGATAGTGACGGCAATACTGTAAGCGAGCGACATGCCCGTGGTGCGGGTGCGCGTGGGGAACAGGTCGCTCAACAGCGCGGGCAGCGCGCCGAAGTAGCCCGACAGCAGCACGCCGATGACGATCTGCACCGCGATCATGGTGCCGAACGTGGGCGACTGCGCCAGCATGTGCAACAGCGGATAGATCACCACGCCGAACAGCACCGCCGACACCAGCATGATGCCGGTGCGCCCATGCTTGTCCGACCAGCGCCCCACCAGCGGCGCGCAGATGAACTGCACGATGCCGGTCACCAGCGTGGCCGCGAAGGCCGCCGATTGCGGGATCTTCAGCGTCTTCACCGCGTAGGTCGGCATGTACAGCACCAGGTATGTGGCCACCGTGCCCAGCACCACGGTGCCGATGGCCAGCAAGAGGCGCAGGCGGTTGTGGGAGAACGTGTCGGCCAGCGGCGTCTCGTTGGGGCCGGCCGCCAGGAAGTCGGGCGTCTCGTCGATGCGGGTGCGGATGTAATAGGCCACCGGCCCGATCAACAGGCCGAAGAAGAACGGGATGCGCCACCCCCAGCTTTGCAGTTGCTCGGGCGTCAGGTATTGCGTGAGGCCCGCGCCGAAGCCTGCGGCCAGCAGCGTGGTCAGGCCCTGGCTGGCCACCTGCCAGCTGGCGAAGAAGCCGCGGCGGTTGGGCGTGTGTTCGGCCAGGAAGGCGGTGGCGCTGCCGAACTCGCCGCCCGCCGAGAAGCCCTGGATCATGCGCGCGATGACGATGCCGATGGGCGCCCACAGGCCGATGGCGTCGTAGGTGGGCATGATGGCGATCAGCAGCGTGCCCAGCATCATCAGCATGATGGACAAGGTCAGCGTGGCGCGGCGGCCGACGCGGTCGGCGTACACGCCCAGCACCAGCGCGCCCAGCGGCCGCATGAAGAACGAGACGCCGAAGGTGCCCAGCGTCAGCAGCAGCGAGATGGTGTCGTCGCCCGTGGGAAAGAACAGCTTGGAGATGGTGACGGCGAAGAAGCCGTAGACCACCAGGTCGAACCATTCGAGCGCGTTGCCGATGGAGGCGGACGCGATGATGCGGGCGGAGGACGGCGGCTTTCTGCCGGAGGCCGTGAGGGTGGCGGTGTTCATGTGATTATGGTTTCCCCGAGGGAGCGCGTGCGGCTAGGGTTGCGCCAGGTTGTCGATGACTTTGTCCAGGAACGCCGCGCACCGCGTGATCTGGTCCAGCGCGACGAATTCGTTGGGCCGGTGCGCCTGCTGGATGTCGCCGGGGCCGCAGATCACCGACGGAATGCCGGCGCGCTGGAACTGGCCGGCCTCGGTGCCGTAGGCCACCTTGCGCGTGTCGCGGTCGGCGGTCAGCGCGCGCACCAACTGCGTGATGGCGGCCTGTTCGGCGGCGTCCAGCGAGGGCGCGCCGGCCAGCGCTTCCAGTTCGATGGCGGCGTTGCCGTGTTCGGCGCGCATGCGCGGCAGCAGTTCGTTGTTGGCGTAGTCCTGGATGCGGCTGAAGAAGCGCTGCGGATCGGCGCCCGGCAGATTGCGGTGCTCGAACTCGAACTGGCACAGTGCCGGGATGGTGTTGACGGCGATGCCGCCCTGGATGGTGCCGACCTGCGCGGTGCTGAAGGGCACGTCGAAGGCCTGGTCGAAGGGGCCGTCGCGCCGCATCTCGTCGGCCAGGTCGCGGATGAAGCAGATCAGCCGCGCGGCGTACTCGATGGCGTTCAGGCCGCGCGGCGTCAGCGATGAATGCGCCGCCTGGCCGCGCACGCAGCAGCGCCATACGTTGATGCCCTTGTGCGCCACGATCACGCGCATCGACGTGGGTTCGCCCACGATGCAGCCCTCGGGCTGCACGCCGCGCGCCTTCAGGTCGGCCAGCATCACGGGAGCGCCCAGGCAGCCCAGTTCTTCGTCGTACGACAGCGCGAAATGCACGGGTCTGGACAAGCGCGTGGCGGTCAGGCGCGGCACCAGTGACAAGGCGGTGCCGATGAATCCCTTCATGTCGCAGGTGCCGCGGCCGTACAGCTTGCCGTCGTGGATCCGGGGGGTGAACGGGTCGTGGTCCCATTGCTGGCCGTCCACCGGCACGGTGTCGGTGTGGCCGGACAGCACGATGCCGCCCTGGACGTTGCCGTCGTGCGCGGGCACGGTGGCGTACAGATTGGCTTTGGCGCCGCTGTCGTCGTGGCTCAGGTGGCAGCCGATGCCGGCGCGGCGCAGGTCGTCGCGCACCATCTCGATCAGGCCCAGGTTGGAGTTCCGGCTGGTGGTGTCGATGGACACCAGGCGCTGGATCCAGGCGACGGCGGCGTCGGTGGGGGTGTCCTGATGGGCGGCATTCATGAGGCGCTCCTGATCTGTGCGACGGCCTCGATCTCGACCAGCGCGCCGGGCAGCATCAGGTCGGCGCGCACGGTCGAGCGCGTGGGCAGCGTGGCGTTGCCGAAGAACTCGCCATAGGCCTGGTCGAACGCGCGGAAGTCTTCCACGCGGGTCAGCCACACGGTGGTCTTGACGATGTCGGCGCGCGACAGGCCCTCGCTGGCCAGATGCCGTTCCAGGTGTTCGAGGCAGGTGCGGGTCTGCGCGGCCACGCCCTCGCCGACGATGCGGAACCCTTCGCCGAAGGCCATCTGGCCCGAGACGAACACCAGGGCGCCCGTGCGGCGGGTCAATGAGAACTTCGGAAGCGGGATGTCTGTCATGGCGGGCTGCGGCGCTGAAGGGGATCGTCGGTCCAGCATAGTCACGTGCCGGCCCGCGCGCTTCTGAGCGAACGGCAGGTTTGTTTGCGCGGCGGGCAGGCGATGCTGCATGGCCGCATGATTGCGGGTTTACCCGCGAGTGATGGCGCGGCAGCCGTCGTGTGCTTGACGCTGGCGAAAGCGTGCCGCTAACGTCTTCGACATGACCCCAGACGCCTTCAGTGCCGTGCAGCATCCCGTGGTGGGCAGCGGGTTGCACGCCTACGTGCCGCACTCGTTCGAAGTGACCGATATCGCCGCCACCGGCTCGGCCTGCTTCATCGCGTCGCGGCCGGTGGGGGCGGGCATGCAGGGCTACCGCGACACGCTGGTGTTCGGCGCGGGCCTGTCGGCCAGTTGGGCCGAGGTGGCGCGGCCAAGGGATATCGAGGAACAGTACGACTGCAGCGGCGCGCTGAAGATCCATCTGCGCCTGGCGGGCGAGTCCGCCATCACCGATGGCCGCGAGCCGGTGCACGCCATCGGCGCGGGGTCGTGCAGCGCGTTGTTGCAACCCTGCGGCGCGCGCAAGATCGAGGTGTTCCGCGCCAGCGACCGCGAGCGCTCCGTCACCGTCTCGTGCACGCGCGACTACCTGCTGCATGAACTGGGCCTGGATGCCGAACGTTATGGCGGCGCGCTGGCGCGTTATCTGGCGGGCGGGCCCGATCCCTTCGCGTTGTTCCATGCCAGCCTGTCGCTGGGTCTGCGGCAGGCGGCACAGAGTTTTTTCGAGACGATGGATGACCGCGTGCAGCGGCGGCTGCGATTGCAGTCCAGCACGCAGGATGTGCTGCGGCATTTCTTCGCGCTGATGCGCGAGGCCGACGAGGCGGTGTGTCCGCCACGGCCGCGCGACCAAGCCATCGCCGAACGCGTGGCGCGGCGCCTGGCCGATGCGTTGCGCGAGCCGCCCAGCCTGCAGGAGCTGGCGGACCAATCCGGTGTCAGCGTGTCCAAGCTGGCGCGCACCTTCAAGGCCGTGCAGGGCGTGACCTTGTCGGAGTATCTGCTGGCCGCGCGCATGCGCCATGCGATGGCGCTGATACGCCAGGCCCGCCTGCCGGTGACGCAGGTGGCGCTGGAAGTGGGCTACGACCACGCGGGCAATTTCTCCACCGCGTTCCGCCGGCACTACGGCATGTCGCCGCGGGATGCGGCACGCGGCTGAGTGCTCTGTCCATCGAACGAAAAAAGCGTCTCGTGCCTGACCGGCACGAGACGCTTTTCGATGACGCGGGATGGATCAGCGCTGCGCGGCCTTGAACGCCAGGCGGTACTGATGCAGCAGCGGCTCGGTATAGCCGTTGGGTTGCGCCAGGCCTTCGAACACCAGCGCGCTGGCGGCGCGATAGGCGATGGAGGCGTCGAAGTCCGGCGCCATCGCGCGGTAGTGCGGGTCGTTGGCGTTCTGCTGGTCGACCACGGCGGCCATGCGCTGGAAGGTCTGCTCGACCTGCTCGCGGGTGGTGATGCCGTGGCGCAGCCAGTTGGCGATGTGCTGGCTGGAGATGCGCAGCGTGGCGCGGTCTTCCATCAGGCCCACGTTGTTGATGTCGGGCACCTTCGAGCAACCCACGCCCTGGTCGATCCAGCGCACCACGTAGCCCAGGATGCCCTGCGCGTTGTTGTCCAGCTCGCGCTGGATGTCTTCGGCGGACCAGTCGGACGGATTGCCCACGGGCACCGTCAGCAGGCCGGACAGCAGTTCGTCGCGCACGTCATCCAGCTTGGTCTTTTCCAGTTCCCGCTGGACGGCCTGCACGTCGACCTGGTGGTAGTGCAGCGCGTGCAGCGTGGCGGCGGTGGGCGAAGGCACCCAGGCCGTGTTGGCGCCTGCCTTGGGATGGCCGATCTTCTGTTCCAGCATCGCGGCCATCAGGTCGGGCATGGCCCACATGCCCTTGCCGATCTGGGCGCGGCCGCGCAGGCCGCAATCCAGGCCGACCAGCACGTTGCTGCGCTCGTAGGCGGTGATCCAGGCGCTGGACTTCATGTCGCCCTTGCGCATCATCGGGCCCGCTTCCATGGACGAGTGCATCTCGTCGCCGGTGCGGTCCAGGAAGCCGGTGTTGATGAAGGCCACGCGCTCGGCGGCGGCGGCGATGCAGGCCTTCAGGTTGACGCTGGTGCGGCGCTCTTCATCCATGATGCCCATCTTCAGCGTGTTGCGCGGCAGCTTCAGCAGGTCTTCGACGCGCGAGAACAGTTCGCTGGCGAAGGCCACTTCGGCCGGGCCGTGCATCTTGGGCTTGACGATGTACACCGAGCCGCTGCGCGAGTTGCGGCGCGCCTGCAGGTCGTGCAGCGCGGCCAGCGAGGTGACCACGGCGTCCAGGATGCCTTCGGGCAGTTCGCGGCCATCGCGGTCCAGCACGGCCGGGTTGGTCATCAGGTGGCCCACGTTGCGCACGAACATCAGCGAGCGGCCGTGCAGCGTCAGCGTGCCGCCGGCGGGCGCGTGGTATTCGCGGTCGGCGTTCAGGCGGCGCGTGAAGGTCTTGCCGCCCTTGCTGACCTCCTCGGCCAAGTCGCCCTTCATCAGGCCCAGCCAGTTGCGGTAGACCAGCACCTTGTCGTCGGCGTCGACGGCGGCGACCGAGTCTTCGCAGTCCATGATGGTGGTGAGCGCGGCTTCCAGCAGCACGTCCTTGACGCCGGCGGCGTCGGTGGCGCCGATGGCATGCTGGCGGTCGATCTGGATCTCGAAGTGCAGGCCGTTGTTCTTCAGCAGCAGGGCGTCGGGCGATTGCGCATCGCCCTGATAGCCGGCGAACTGCGGCGGGGTCTTCAGGTCCGTGGACTGGCCGTTCTTCAGGGCCACGGACAGCTTGCCGTCCTGCACGGTGTACGCGGTGGCGTCGGTGTGCGAACCCTGGGCCAGCGGGGCGGCGCCATCGAGGAAGGCGCGCGCGCGCGCGATGACGGCCTGGCCGCGCTGGGCGTTGTAGCCTTTGCCGGCCGCCAGGTCGCCTTCCTGCGAGATGGCGTCGGTGCCATACAGGGCGTCGTACAGGCTGCCCCAGCGGGCGTTGGCGGCGTTCAGCGCGTAGCGCGCGTTGGACACGGGCACCACCAGTTGCGGACCGGCCTGCTGCGCGATTTCGGTATCGACGTTCTGCGTGCCGGCCTGCACCGAGGCGGGCTGCGGCTGCACGTAGCCGATGGTTTCCAGGAACTTGCGGTAGGCGGCGGCATCGGCGATGCGGCCCGGACGGGCGCGGTGCCATTCGTCCAGCTTCTGCTGCAGCAGGTCGCGCTGGGCCAGCAGGTCGCGGTTGCGCGGGGCCAGGTCGTGCGCCAGCTGGGCGAATCCCTGCCAGAAGGCGGCGCTGTCCAGGCCGGTGCCGGGCAGGGCTTCGTCTTCGATGAAGCGGTACAGGACGGTCGCCACTTGCAGGCCGTGTTGCGGGGTGCGGTCGGTCATGGATGTCTCGAGGCTTGGGGGCAGGGGTCGGCCTGCCCCGTGAACGGGAATGTGCGTCGCAGTGGAGCCTGGCGCCGCGCGGGGATCGCGCGGTGCGCTCTCGTTATGGCAGCCATGATGGCCTTGGCCGGCCCTGGATGTCCATAGTTCCGGCCACTGGTCATACCAGTTTATGAGGCCGGTCAGTCGCGTGAATTCCGATTTCGTGCTTTGATTTCAATAAGTTGGCGTGCCGGGCCTGCTTGGGTGGCTCGATGGGTGAGCCGCGGTCATACCAGTGTGGTCTGCCGCGCGGAGCGGGGCCGGCGCGGGCAAGGAGAAGAACATGGATATGGAAGTGGCCGGCCGGCCCCGCCCCGTGGCGGACGAGGTGGCCGAACGCATCGAACGCCTGATCGTGGACGGCGTGCTCAAGGCCGGACAGGCGCTGCCGTCGGAGCGCCGCCTGACCGAGAAGCTGGCCGTGTCCCGCAGCGCGCTGCGCGAGGGGCTGCGGCTGCTGCGCGCGCGCGGCATCATCCATACCGCGCAGGGCAAGGGTTCGTACGTGGCGCAGATCTCGCAGGTGGACGCGGGGCCGCTGGTGCATCTGTTCAATTCGCAGCCGCGCACGCTGTACGACCTGCTGGAGGTCCGTTCGCTGCTGGAGGGAGAGTCGGCGCGCCTGGCCGCCCTACGCGGCACGGATGCCGACTTCATCATGATCCGGCGGCGCTACGAGGAAATGGTGGCCGCGCATGGGCAGGATACCGACATCGCCACACATGCCCACCTGGACCATGCCTTCCACCTGGCGATCTGCGAGGCCTCGCACAACGCGGTGCTGGTGCACACGCTGCAATCGCTGACCGATCTGCTGCTGGGATCGGTGTTCGCCTGTGTGAACAACCTGTACCACCGCGCGCCGCACAAGCGCCAGATCGACAGCCAGCATGCGCGCCTGTACAAGGCCGTGGTGGGCCGCCTGCCCGACCAGGCGCACAAGGCCGCCACCGAGCACGTGGACAGCGTCCGGCAGAGCCTGGCCGAGATCGAGCAGGAAGAGCAGCGCCTGGTGCGCGCGACGCTGCGGCTGGAGGGGTGGGCCTGAGTCTGGCCCCGCTGTGACGGCGGCTACGTCACTTTGTTCGACGTGTTCTCTCATGGCGTAGCGGTGCCGTGCATCCTCACGCGTATCGGGATCTATTGGTCATCCTCGATGGTGGTTTGGCGGGCCAGGAGCTGTAGTATTGCAATGCCTCGGGGCGCCTGCACATGCTAGGATCAAAAAGTAACCAAAGGAACCGTCATGCCTGCCAAGGCTCCAGCGAAATTTGCTAAAAAGACCGCGTCCAAGGCGACGCAGCAATCGTCGCAACGAGGCAGGATGGTGCGCATCCTGACTACACAGGAACGTGTTGCAGATATGCGTGCGTTTGGGCAGGAACAGGGCAGCTCCAAGGCTGCTGCGTTGTCCTTCCTGCAACGCGCTGGCATCGTTACTCCGACTGGAAAGCTGACCAAGCCCTTCCGCGCTGCGTAATGGCTGCCGCCTGGTCTGCATACGAGTATCAACCGAGTTTTGTCCTCGGCTTTCATGGCTGCGACAAAGGCGTGGGCGAAACACTCCTTCGCGGTCGGGAGCCTCATCTGAAACACTCGGAGCAGAAGTACGACTGGCTCGGACACGGCATCTACTTCTGGGAAGGCAACCCGGGCCGCGCGATGGATTGGGCGGTGCAACGCAAGAAAGAAGGCAAGATCAAGACGCCTTTCGTTCTTGGCGCAATCATTGATCTGCGCCATTGCCTTGACCTGTTCGACCATGATGGATTGGTGCAGGTCAAGGAAGCCCACCGGATCTACATTCGGCTCTCAGAGGCTGCCGGTACGGAAGTCGCGAAGAATGTCGGGAAATCTCCGGACAAGGCAGGCCGTGCCTTGGACTGCGCAGTGATGAACACCTTGCACGAGTATCGTGAATCAAGGCGAGAGCCAGCCTACGACTCGGTGCGCGGCCCCTTCCTCGAAGGGGATCCTATCTACCAGAATGCTGGTTTCTTGAGCAAGAATCACATCCAGCTCAGCGTGCGCAATACGGACTGCATCAAGGGCTATTTCCGTCCGGTTCATGGTAGGGCGGGTGCTCTCTAGCCATTTGCCGTTCGTTCGCCGGCAATCCTCTCCTGGTGTCGTGACTTGGTTTTTTGAGGACGTCCTTAGTCAGATCAACGTCCCCGCCAGCGCCGCCGCCACCAGGATCACGCCTACCCACAGGTTGGCGCGGAACAGCATGAAATTGCGGTCCGGGCGCTGCAGGTTGAAGATGGCCAGTTGCCATCCCAGGTGCGCCGCCAGCGCCAGCATGCCCACGTAGTAGCCCCAGCCCAGGCCCATGGCGTAGCCGCCCCAGGTCCACAGCGCCAGCGTGGCCACATAGAACCCGCCGATCCACAGCTTGCCCTGGTCGGCGAAGCGCATGGCGGTGGAGCGCAGCCCCAGGCTGCGGTCATCGCGCACGTCCACATAGGCGTAGATGCTGTCGTAGCCGATCTGCCATAGCACCGCGCCCAGCCACATCGCGATGGCGGCCAGCGGCACGATGTTCTGCGTGTCGGACCAGGCCATCAGCATGCCCCAGTTGAAGCAGATGCCCAGCACGGCCTGCGGCCAATAGGTGATGCGCTTGCAGAAGGGATAGATGAAGACGAAGGGCAGCACCGCCACGGCCAGCCAGCGGCTCATGCCGTTGATGAAGAACAGCAGCGACGCGCACACCAGCAGTTGCGCCACCAGGAACACGATGGCCTGTTTCATGGTGATCTGGCCGCTGGTCAGCGGGCGGAAGCGCGTGCGTTCGACGTGCTTGTCGATGTCGCGGTCCCACATGTCGTTGACGGTGCAGCCGATGCCGCGCATCAGCAGCGCGCCCAGCGAGAACACGATGAGCCGGCCCAGGTCGGGCAGGCCGCCCGCCGCCTGGATCAGCGCGGCGATGCAGGGCAAGAGCGTCAGCCAGGTGCCGATGGGCCGGTCCATGCGGCACAGGCGCATATAGGGACGCCATGAGCGGGGCAGCCAGCGTTCTACCCAGTCGTTGAGGACGATGTCGTTGAGGTCGGGGGTGGTGGACTGCTGCACGCTCGATCGGATTCGCAAAATGGAGGCGCGGCCGCGCGCGCCAGGGGGCGCGAGCGGCCGCCAGGGACGCCGCGGCGTCAGGCCTGCTGTTTGATCAGCTGGCCCAACACGGCGATGCCGGCCCGGATCTTGTCCTCGGGCACCGTGGCGAAGCTCAGGCGCAGTGTATTGCGGCTGGGCGTTCCGGCATAGAAGGGGGCGCCGGGCACGAAGGCCACGTTCCGCTCGATGGCCCGCACCAGCAACTGCTGGCTGTCGACGTGGGCGGGCAGCGTCACCCACAGGAACATGCCGCCCTCGGGGCGCGTCCAGCTGGCTTGCGCCGGGAATTCGCGCTGGACGGCGTCCAGCATGGCGCTGCCCTGGGCGCGATAGATTTCGCGCACGGTGGGCAGGTGCCGGGCCAGGAAGCCTTCCTTGACGATTTCATGGACGGCCATCTGCGTCAGCGTGGGCGTGTGCAGGTCGGTGGCCTGCTTGGCCTGTACCAGTTTGTCGATGATGGCGCGCGGGGCGGCGATGTAGCCCAGCCGCAGGCCGGGCGCCAGCACCTTGGAGAAGCTGCCCAGGCGGATGACGGTGGCGCCGCACTGGCCGCCCAGGGCCAGCAGGCCAGGCTGGGGCTCGCCGGCGTAGCGCAGTTCGCCGTAGGGATCGTCCTCGACCAGGGGCAGGCCCAGGCGCGCGGCCTGCTGCACCAGCGCCTGGCGGCGTGCCAGGCTCAGCGTGCGGCCGGTCGGGTTCTGGAAGTTGGGCAGGGCGTACAGGAAGCGGCCGCCCTCGGCCAGTTCGGGCGTCAGGGCCTCGGGGATCAGGCCGCCCTCGTCGGTGGCGACGGGGACGAAGCGCGGCTGGTACAGGCTGAACGACTGCAGCGCGCCCAGATAGGTGGGGTCCTCGACCAGCACCTTGCTGTCGCGGTCGATCAGCACCTTGCCCAGCAGGTCCAGCGCCTGCTGCGAGCCGGAGACGATCAGGATCTGGTCGGCCGTGACGCCGCTGGCGCCCTGGCGGTTCAGGTCCTGCGCCACCCATTCGCGCAGCGGGGCGTAGCCTTCGGTGGGGCCGTATTGCAGGGCGGCGCGGCCATTGGTGGACAGTACCTTGTCGAATGCCGCGCGTACCACCTCTACCGGAAAGCCTGCCGGCGAGGGCAGGCCCCCGGCGAACGAAATGACCTCGGGACGCTCGGTGACCTTGAGGATTTCGCGGATGGCGGAACTGGTGAGCTGATTGGCGCGTTCGGAGAACACGCACGCGGGTTCGAAAGGCTTGTCCATGGTTGTGCCTGGGGAGAAAAAAGATCGCGTTGTGCAGAAATTGCGCAACCATTCTCCCACAAGGCCCGGCGCCGTCCCGAGGCCGGAGCCGGTGCACCGCGTGCGGTTTTGGCCGGTACAGTTGCGCGGCGGCCACGTCGGGCCTGCGCAATTCCGCTAGAATCGCCCGATGTTCGCCGCCACCGCCATTTCCGCCGACTCCAAGCCGCAGCTCTATGCAGAGCTGGCGTCGCAGATGCGCGGACTGCTGGACGGCGAGCACGACCCGATCGCCAATGCGGCCAATTTCAGCGCGCTGGTGTGGCAGGCGGTGCCCGACATCAACTGGTCGGGCTTCTACCTGTTCGACGGCACCGAGCTGGTGCTGGGCCCCTTCCAGGGCAAGCCCGCCTGCGTGCGCATCGCGCTGTCGCGCGGCGTGTGCGGCGCCGCCGCCAGCACCCGCCAGACGCAGGTGGTGCCGGACGTGCATGAATTCCCCGGCCACATCGCCTGCGACGCCGCCTCGCGCGCCGAGATCGTCGTGCCGCTGGTGCACGGTGGCGAACTGATAGGCGTCTGGGACGTCGACAGCCCCATTCCGGGCCGTTTCGACGACGCCGACCGCCAGGGCATGGAAGCCCTGTGCGCGATTTTCATCGATAGCCTGGGCACGGCAGCCGCCGGCCTGAAAGCCAAAAAACAGCAGCTCATCTGACCGGAGCTCGCTGTTCCGTCGGATGGGCGACGGGACAGCGGCGAAGGCGCCGAGGGCTGGTTGGGCGCGCGACTCCACTTCATTCACGAGCACATCCGCACGGTACGACGACGGTCTGTATCGCAATGGAGTGTTCATGTCTACGCAATCGCAAATGTCTTTCCAGGGTGTCTGGATTCCGTTGGTCACGCCGTTCCGTGACGGCATGCCGGACGCCGCCGCGCTGCGCCGCCTGGTGCGGCATTACGGGGGGCAGGGGGTGTCTGGCTTCGTGGTGTGCGGCAGCACGGGCGAAGCCGCGGCGCTGGAAGAGGACGAACAGCTGTTCGTGCTGGACGCCACGCTGGAGGCCGCCGGCGACCTGCCGGTGATCATGGGCTTGAGCGGCGCCAGCCAGCCGCGCCTGCTGCGGCGGCTGGCGGCGCTGCGCGAGCGGCCCATCGCCGCGGTGCTGTCGGCCGCGCCCGCCTATGTGCGGCCCGGCCAGGCCGGCGCCATGGCGCATTTCCTGGCGCTGGCCGATACGGCGCACGTGCCGCTGGTGCTGTACGACATCCCGTACCGCACGGGCACCACGCTGGATACCGGCACGCTGCTGGCGCTGGCCGAGCACCCGAACATCGCGGCTATCAAGGACTGCGGCGGCTCGCTGGACAAGACCCTGGCGCTGATCGCGCATGGCGGCCTGCAGGTGCTGGCGGGCGAGGATCTGCAAGCCTTCGGCACGGTGGCGTTGGGTGGGGCGGGCCTGATCGCCGCGGCGGCGCACGTACGCGCCGATCTCCATGTGGCCATGTTCCAGGCCCTGCGGGCGCAACAGCTGGAGGTGGCGCGGCGCATCTGCCTGGCGCTGGCGCCGGTGATCCGCCTGCTGTATGCCGAGCCCAATCCCGCGCCGCTGAAGGCCTTGCTGTGTCGCCAGGGTTTCCTGCGCGACGAGCTGCGGGCGCCGATGATGCGGGCGGCCCCGGCGCTGGGGCTGCAGCTCGAGGCAGCGGTGGCCGAGCTGGACCGGCGGTATCCGCCCGCGGTGTGAGGGCGCGCGCCGGGAAGGCGGCATGCCGGAACGAGGCCACGCGGAGCGGAGGCGGCCGCCGGCATGGCGTGCCCAGATGGATGGCATGGCCGCCCATGACACGGAATCATTTGGTAATCATTGTCATGCACCACCGGGCCTGCAATTGCTTATCATCCGCCGTTTCCGATGGCGGCGGCATTACAGAACATGGCGCAAGCATTCGAAGCCCTGACGGCATGGCAGGTCATGCTCTACGGGCTGGTCTTCTTCGGCGGCATCTACCTGGTCTTCGGGCTGGCGACGGTGCTGCTGACGCAACGCGTGCTGCCCGCGCTGGGCATCGGCGCGCCGCTCGATACGCGGCCGTTGGCGCCTGGCCAGCTGCGCCGCGAACTGACCCAGTCGGGCGTGTCCATCCTGGTGTTCGGCCTGGGCATGGTGTTTCCGTGGGGCTTCCTGCAACTGGGCTGGGCGCGGCTCGAACCCCACGCCAGCGCCGGGCGCATCGCGCTGGAGATCCTGGCGCTGGTGGCCTGGAACGACGTGCACTTCTGGATCAACCACCGTTTGCTGCACACGCGCTGGCTGCGGCGTTTCCATACGCCGCATCACCGCTCCATCGTGACCACGCCGTTCTCGACCTACAGCTTCCATCCCGTCGAGGCGATCATGCTGGGCAACGTGATCCTGCTGCCGATGGCGGTGCACGACTTCAGCTTCTGGTCGCTGCTGTCGGTGCCGTTGTTCAGCCTGTTCTTCAACTGCGTCGGCCACGCCAACTACGACTTCTTTCCGCGGGTGTCGTACGCGCACTGGTTCGCGGCCAGCCGCCGGCATCATCTGCATCATGCCTGCTATCACGGCAACTACGGATTCCAGTTCACCTTCATGGATCGCCTGTTCGGCACGCGGCTGAAGGAAGATGCCGCGCAGGCCCGCATGGCGCAGGGAGCACGCGTTGCGCCGTCTGCCTAGCCTGCGCAACCGGCGCGATTGGCAGAGCGTGGCCTACCTGGCCGCGCAGCCGGCGCTGGCGGCCTGGCAATGGGTGCATGGGCTGAGCTGGCCGTTGTACGGGCTGATGCTGTTCCTGACGCTGGGCGTGGGCGTGATCCACCACAACCACGCGCACCGGCGCCTGTGGCGCGGACGCCGGGCCAACCGCGCCACCGACTTCTGGCTGACGCTGCTGCAGGGCCATCCCACGTTCGTGTTCCATGCGGCGCACAACGCCAATCATCATCGCTACGTGCACGGCCCGCGCGACGCGGCGCGCACGTACCGCTTCGGCGGCGACACCAACCATCTGCTGGGCTACCTGCTGCATCCGGTGCAGGCGGCGTGGGTGCTTTACCCGCTGTTCTTCGCCAGCCTGCGCCGCCTGCGTGTGCGCAGCCCCGGCGCATGGCGCTATTGCCTGGCGCAATACGGAGTGTGGCTGGGCTTGTGGGGCGGCCTGCTGGCGGCCAATCCATCCAAGGCCGTGGTGCTGGTGATCCTGCCGCAACTGCACGGCCTGCACTGGCTGCTGGCCACCAATTATCTGCAGCACGCGCACGCTGACGGCGGTCCGCAGCGGCGCTGCCGCATGAGCTACGCGCGCAATTTCGAGGGCCTGGTGAACCCCCTGCTGTTCAACATCGGCTTGCACACCGCGCATCACGAACACGGCCGCATGCATTGGTCGGAACTGCCGCGCGTGCATCGCCAGCAGTATCGTCACCGCATACCGGCCGAATTGATCGAGCCAGGACTGGTGCGGTACATGCTGCGTGTCTATCTTGTCGGACTGGTGGTGCCGCGCTGCCGCACCCGCGCGCAGATGCACCCCGGGTCCTTGCCCATTTCCATCGACTTGCAGGAGCGACCTTCCGGCCATGCCCATCGCCTTTGAACGCGTCTATCTGGAAAGCGCCGGCTATTTCATGCCGGGCGAACCCGTGTCCAACGAAGAGATGGACGATTACATCGCGCCCTTGAACCGCGCGTCGGGGCGCATCAAGGCGCGCATCCTGGCCGAGAACGGCATCCAGAAACGCTATTACGCCATCGATCCCGAGGGCGCCACGCGCCATTCCAATGCGCAGATGGCGGCGGGCGCGATCCGTGACTGCCTGGCGCGCACGGGCCGCGGGCTGGACGAGGTGTCGCTGCTGACCACCGGTTCGTCGGGCGGCGACCTGCTGATGCCCGGCCTGGCCGGCATGGTGCAGGGCGAACTGGCGGCCCCGCCGATGGAGACGCTGTCGGCGCACGGCATCTGCGCGGCCGGCGTGGCGGCCATCCAGGCGGCGGCGCAGGGCCTGGAGCTGGGCGGCCACGCGCGCGCGCTGGCTGTGGCCAGCGAGATGCCGTCGCGCCTGTTCAAGCGGTCGCGCTTCGCCGCGCAGGATTACAACGCGGATTTCGACGCGCACTTCCTGCGCTGGATGCTGTCGGACGGCGCCGGCGCCCTGTTGCTGGGTACGGCTGGCGGCGCGGTGCCGGGTGCTTCGCAGGGCGTGCGCCTGCGCCTGAAGTGGGTGCACCAGCGCTCGTTCTCGGGCGACTATCCGGTGTGCATGCAACTGGGGCAATCCCTGGACAAGCGCTCGCACCTGGACTATTCGTCGTGGAGCGAGGCCGAGGCGCAGGGCGCGCTGCTGCTGCGCCAGGACATCCGCCTGCTGCCGCACCTGTTCGACATCGGCATCCACGAGTACGCCAAGCTGGTGCACGAAGGCTGGGTCGAGCCCTCGCGCATCGACCATTTCCTGTGCCATTACTCGTCGGCCAAGTTCATTCCCGTGGTGGAAGACCTGCTGGACAAGGCCGGGCTGTCGATTCCGTCCGAGCGCTGGTTCAGCAACCTGACGTGGCGCGGCAACACGGGGGCGGCGTCGATCCTGATCATGCTGGCAGAGTTCCTGGAGACCCGCACGCTGCGGCCAGGCGAGCAGGTGCTGTGCTATATCCCCGAGTCGGGCCGTTTCACGGCGGCCTACATGCTGTTCGAGGCCGAGGATGCCGCCGCGGCATTGCCGAAGGTCCGGCCGGCCGACCTGGCGGCGGCTTCGGCCGAGGCGTCGGCCTTGATCGGCTCGGCGGCCGCGGCGGCGCTGGACACCGTGGTGGCGGCGCCCGTGCCGGACTCCGCGCCGGCCGTCGACCCCGACCCCGCTACCGAGCCGGTTCGAGAGACGGCTATCGCCGCGGGCGCTGCCGCCACCGTGGCACCGGTCGCCGCTGGCCCCGAAGCCGATGCGATCGCCCCGCCGCATGACCCCGAGACCGCGCCCGACGAACTGGCGCCGCTGCTGGCCGAGCTGGCTTCGATCTGGCACGACTACCGCTCGCGCGTGTGGCGCACGCCGATGGTGCGCAGCCTGCGCGAAGGCCGCTTCGGCACCGACGACTATCTGAACTGGATGGCGCAGTGGGTGCCGCAGGTGCGCGAAGGCAGCAAGTGGATGCGCGAAGGCGCGGCCTCGTTGTCCGAACGCTATGCCGCGCTGGCGGCGTTGATCGGCCTGCATGCCGGCGAAGAACAGAACGACTTCAAGATCCTGTTCCAGGACTACCGCAACGCGGGCGGCCAGATCGAGGATATCGACCAGTTGCGCCGCAATCCGGGCGGCGAGGCGCTGAACGCCTATCTGCACGGCCTGGCGGCGCGCAAGGACCCGATCGGATTGCTGGGGGCGATCTACATCATCGAAGGCACTGGCCAGCGCATCGTGCCGGCGCTGCTGCCGCTGCTGAAGGCCGCGCTGCCCCTGCCGGCCAACGCCTTCAAGTTCCTGGAGTACCACGGCCACAACGACGAGCATCACCTGGCGCGCTGGCTGGCCGCCGTCGAGATGGTGCTGCTGGTGGAAGAACAGGGCGCGGCCCGCCGCATCGTGGACACCGCGCGCCGCACGGCTTCGCTGTACCTGATGCAGTTCGAGCACATCACGGAGCAGTGAGGATGAGCCCCACCCCCGAATTCCTGAGCCGGCCACACGATCCGGCCGATCCCGATCCCTGGCTGGCGCTGTACCTGGACCGCAGCACGCCGTTGCCCGACGACGTGAAGCAGGCCTGGCTGGAGGATTCCAGCAGCGCGTCGCGCCAATACCTGCTGCCGTTCCTGAGGCCGCTGGCGCGCGCCTGCATTATTCTGCTGCAGGTGATCAAGACCTTCATGCCGCGGCGCTGGTCGAAGTCGAAGCTGCTGCATCGCATTCTGGCGTGGGGGCTGGAGCACTTCGTGTCGCCGCAGGCCAACTGGCTGATCCTGCGGCACTTTCACCTGGGCGCGCAGGTGCTGGCCTTCATCGCGCGCAATTCGCCAGTGCCCGTCACCACCACGCCGCTGGAACCGCGCGTCATCGCGGACCTGCGCGACGAGATGTTCGTCAAGCACGACCTGAACCTGTTCAACTTCGTGATCCGCCTGAACCAGGCGCTGCGTGACGCGGGCACCGACCTGCATGCGCCCGATCGGGTGGATTTCTCGATGCTGCGCGATCCCGGCCTGAAGCTGTCGGACATGCCGAACCGGCGCCGCAACTTCCTGGACCTGCAAAGCGCCATCGAGCTGTTCACGCCGATGTATCAGCTGCTGCTGACGGACAACGACTTCTGGCGGGCCGCCAATTCGTTGCAGCTGGACGAGACCATCGGCGTGTATGCCGCGCGGCTGATGAGGGCGCCGGAGCACCTGGTCCTGGTCAACAACAAGCATCCGCTGGTGCCGATGTCGACGCTGCGCGCCGGGCACCGCCTGGTGCTGCATGGCCTGTCGACCGAGATGCTGTATTGCCTGTTGCAGCGCGCGCAGGCGGAACAGGCCGAGCGGGATGCGCAGGGCGATAGCCGATCGCCGGACGAGGCGCCGCTGGGCGCGCCGATGACCGGAAGCGCGGTCTGATCGCAGCGCATGCCGGCGCCGCCCGGTCGCGGCGTTCGGTGCGGCGCCCGCACGGCACCACGCACGAAGCGCCGCGCCCCGATGGCACGCCGTGCAACACCGCGTTCACGCCGGCGCGTGGCCGCGCCGCATGAAGTAGAGGGCCGGCACGCCCAGCGCCAGCACCGCCAGGCCCAGCAGGGATCCCATGCCCGCATACACCGCGCTGGACCACACCAGGCCGGCGCAGGTCAGCGCCAGCAGGATGGGTGTGAGCGGATATAGCGGCACCTTGAAGGGGCGCGGCAGGTTGGGCTCGCGCTGGCGCAGCTTGATCAGCGCCAGCGCCACCAGCATCATGAACAGCCAGAACACCGGCGCGGTGTAGGCCACCAGCGCCTGCACCGAGTTTTCGGCGAAATGGCCGACGGCCACGAGCGCCAGCGTCATCACGCCCTGAACCAGCAGGCCGTTGGTGGGCGACTGGCCTCGTTCGCTCCAGCCCGATAGCTTGCGCAGGCCGGGCAGGTCGCGGCCCAGCGCATGATAGACGCGTCCGCCGGTCAGGATGGTGCCGTTGATGGTCGTCAACGCGCCCCAGCTGACGGTCAGCGCCAGCAGCACCGCGGCATACGGGCCGGCCACCAGTTGCATGACCTCGCTGCCGACGGCTTGCGTACGCTGCAGGCCGCCCAGGCCGAATATCTGCAACAACGCCAAGTTGACCAGCAGATAGGCGCCGACCACGATCGCCGTGCCGATCAGCATCACGCGCACCACGTCGCGCGCCGGATTGCGCAGCTCGCCGCACAGATAGGCCGCTTCGTTCCAGCCGCCGTAGGTCAGCAGCACGAAGACCATGCCCATGCCCAGCGCGCCGGCCAGGCTGGTCTCGATGGGCATGGGTGGCGGGGGAGGCGGCATCTCGGTGCCCAGCGACATCAGGCCCGCCACTACGATGGCGGCCAGCGACGCCACTTCCAGACCGGTCAGGAGCAATTGCAGCCGCTTCGATGGCGAGGTGCCGATCATGTTCAGCAGGGTCAGCACGATGATCGATATCATCGCGTGGAGGGTGACGCCATGCGTACCCAGCGGCAGCAGCTGCTGGGCGTACTCGCCGTAGATGAAAGCCACGGTGGCGATGGCGCCGGTCTGGATGACGGTGCCGCGCGCCCAGCCGAACAGCAGCGCGACACGCGGGCCCCAGGCCCGGGTGAGATAGTGGTATTCGCCGCCGGAATCGGGATAGGCCGAGCCCAGTTCGGCATAGCACAGGGCACCGATCAGCATCACGGCGCCGCCCGCCAGCCACATGGCGATGTACATCGGCACCGAACCGGCGTTCTGCGCCACCAGGGGCGGAAAGCCGAAGATGCCAATGCCCATCACCACGCCGACCAGCACGCCCACGCCATCGGTGACCGACAGGCCATGGGAGCGGTCCGCTGTTGTCGTCATGGCGGCCGTCATGCGGGAATCTCCGCGCGGTTTTTCAATGGGAGGGGGAAGGCAGGCACGGCAGTCGGCCAGGCCGACATGGGGCAAACAGACATCCGACTTTCTCCGGGAGGGCCCCGCGTCCTGATGTTGAACGGACCGGCAGGCGCGTTTCTGACAACAGACTGAAAAAATCACAGACCGAGCATACCGGGGAAAGGTTCAAAAAACAGTTTTCCAATTGCGCTGGCCCCGCCGGGCATCGAACTGCCGAGAGGGCCTGCCGGTCATGGCTTTTGCCCAATTCTCCGGAGATGGCCGCCGGCTTGCGGGGATGGAACAGGGGGCGCAAGATACGGCGGGACAAAACCACAGACCGCGCAGGCTATAGGCCAGACGCTTCGAGGAGACAATGCGCATGACCGCAGACAAGGCGGCGCCGTCCGCGCCCGCAGCCCGTTATGACTACGTGATCGTCGGCGCCGGCACCTCCGGCTGCCTGCTGGCCAACCGCCTGTCGGCCGATCCGGCCGTGCGGGTGCTGTTGCTGGAGGCCGGCGGCCCGGACAACTGGCACTGGATCCACATTCCGGTGGGCTACCTGTACTGCATCGGCAATCCGCGCACCGACTGGTGCTACCGCACCCAGGCCGATCCGGGCATCGCCGGACGCAGCCTGGGCTATCCGCGTGGCCGGGTGCTGGGCGGCAGTTCGTCGATCAACGGCATGATCTACATGCGTGGCCAGCGCGCCGACTACGACGGCTGGGCGGCGTTGGGCAATCCCGGCTGGAGCTGGGACGATGTGCTGCCGATGTTCAAGGCCAGCGAGGATCATCATGGCGGCGCCAGCGAGTTCCATGGCTCGGGCGGCCAATGGCGGGTCGAGCGCCAGCGCCTGACCTGGCCATTGCTGGACGCGTTCCGCGACGCGGCGGCCCAGGCGGGCGTGCCGTCCGTCAACGATTTCAATCGCGGCGACAACGAAGGCTGCGACTATTTCGAGGTGAACCAGAAGCGCGGCGTGCGCTGGAATGCGGCCAAGGCTTTCCTGCGGCCGATTGCCGGGCGGCCGAACCTGACGGTGACCACCGGCGCTCAGGTATCGCGCGTGCTGTTCGAGGGCCGCCGCGCCGTGGGCGTGCGCTACCGCCAGGGCGAGGGCCCCGAGCAGGACGTGCGGGTGTCGCGCGAGGTGGTGCTGGCCTCGGGCGCCATCGGCTCGGCGCAGCTGTTGCAGGTGTCGGGCGTGGGGCCGGGGGCGTTGCTGCAGGCGCATGGCATCCCGGTGGTGCACGACCTGCCGGGCGTGGGCGGCAACCTGCAGGACCATCTGCAATTGCGCCTGGTGTACCGCGTGCGCCGGGCGCGCACGCTGAACATGATGGCGGCCACGTGGTGGGGCAAGGCGGCCATGGGCCTGCACTATGCCTTTGCGCGCCGCGGCCCGCTCAGCATGGCGCCGTCGCAGTTGGGGGCTTTCGCGCGCACCGGTCCGGATCAATCACGCGCCAACGTGCAGTATCACGTGCAGCCCTTGTCGCTGGACAAGTTCGGCGATCCGCTGCACGCCTTCCCGGCCTTCACGGCCTCGGTGTGCAATCTGCGGCCCACCAGCCGCGGACACGTGCGCATCGCCTCGCCGGATCCGCGCGACCCGCCCGAGATCCTGTGCAATTACCTGTCGACCGAGGCCGACCGCAAGGTGGCCGCCGACAGCATCCGCCTGACGCGCCGCATCGTGGCCCAGCCGGCGCTGGCGCGGTTCGATCCCGAGGAATACCGGCCCGGCCCGCAATTGCAGACCGATGCCGACCTGGCCCAGGCCGCCAGCGAGATCGGCACGACGATCTTCCATCCCGTGGGCACCTGCAAGATGGGCAACGACGCGCAGGCAGTGGTGGACGCGCAGCTACGCGTGCATGGCGTGGAGGGCCTGCGGGTGATCGATGCGTCGATCATGCCGACGATCACGTCGGGGAATACGAATTCGCCGACGTTGATGATTGCGGAGAAGGGGGCGCGGTTGTTGCGGGAGGCGGTTTGACCATGACGCCATGCACTGCCGGCATCAGCCCGGCTGGTGGGTTCGGAGCCAGTCCTTGAGGGCATCGTTCATGCGGGTCTGCCAGCCTTTCCCTGTCGCCTTGAACGCCTGGATCACTTCCTCGTCGAATCGAATCGTCGTGGCGGTCTTGCGCACTTGACTGGTGCTGCCTACGGGACGGCCACGGCTGCGTTGCACGATCTGCTCAGGAGTATGGACGCGCGCGAATTGGCCAGACATCGCCTGATCCACGCTTTGCAGCAGCGCGGCCTCGAACTCAGCCAACTCGGGATCAATTTTCTTGGGCATCGAACTTCTCCTTCATCTGGGCCAAGGTGGCGGCGGAGATATTGTCCAGGCACCACCGCGCTTTCCGAGGCCGGCGCGCATCCACCGAACCTTCCGGCAGCCTCCGGAGCCTGGAATGACATCGCCAGCTTCGGGATGGACGGCGATCCAGTCGACGAACGCCTCGCGTTCGCTGTCCGTCCAGATCCTGTCGGCCCAAGTCAGGAATACACGGGTTTCAATCACAGTCATCATAGTTTATTTGTACTAACAAATAAATGTCCGGCCGATGTCGTGCATTCTTGCGGGCCGTCGAATTCGGGGCGACCGCATCGAAGCGCTCGAGCGCGCGTCGCGACCTGTCCGGCGGCCCAGGCTGCTATAGTCCGCCGCAAAGCCGCGCGCGGGCGCGGCCCTGCGCACAAATCAGACTCCCGGCATGCCCCAGACCATAGAAATCGTGGCGACAGCCCTGTTCGCCATTGCTGTTCTTCACACGTTCTCCGTGTCGTTCTTCGCGCGCCTGGCGCATCGCGACGGACCCCATGCGGGCATCTGGCACATGCTGTCCGAGGTCGAGGCGGTGTTCGGCGTGTGGGCCTTCGTGCTGCTGGTCTGCATGGCGTTGCTGGGCGGCACGCACAGCGCCATCGAGTACATGGACACGCGCAACTTCACCGAGCCGCTGTTCGTGTTCGCCATCATGGTGGTGGCCGCCAGCCGGCCGATCCTCGAACTGGTCAGCCTGCTGCTGCGCGCGGCGGCGCGGCTCCTGCCGGTGCGCCGGGAACTGGCGACGTTCTTCGTGGTGATGGCGCTGGTGCCGCTGGGCGGTTCGTTCATCACCGAACCGGCCGCGATGACGCTGGCCGCGCTGCTGCTGCGTGACGGCTATTTCCGCGTATCCGGCCGAGCCGGTTTCAAATACCTGACGCTGGGCGTGCTGTTCGTCAACGTGTCGATCGGCGGCGTGCTGACGGCCTACGCCGCGCCGCCCGTGCTGATGGTGGCCAGCACCTTCGGCTGGGATACGGCTTTCATGGCCCAGCACTTCGGCTGGCGCGCGGCCGTGGCCGTGGTGGCCAATGCGTTCGTCCTGACGCTGGTCTGCCGCGCGGCGCTGCTGGAGGGCTCGGTGGGCACGGGCAAGGGCGTCGATGCGGACGACGGCGACACGTCCCGTGCGCCCGTGCCGGCCTGGGTCATGCTGGTGCACCTGCTTTTTTTGGCCGGCGTCGTGCTGACGGCCCACCATCCCGCCGTCTTCCTGGGCCTGCTGATGATGTTCATCGGGTTTGCCGAGGGCTACAAGCGTCATCAGAACCGCCTGCTGATCAAGGAAGGCCTGATGGTCGGTTTCTTCCTGGCGGGCCTGGTGGTGCTGGGCGGCCTGCAGAAATGGTGGCTGCAGGACCTGCTGGGCGGCCTGTCGCCCCTGGTGCTGTTCGGCGGCGCCACGGCGCTGACGGCCATCACCGACAACGCCGCGCTGACCTATCTGGGGTCGCTGGTGGAAGGCACCAATGACGTCTGGCGCTACATGCTGGTGGCGGGCGCAGTCACGGGCGGCGGACTGACCGTGATCGCCAATGCGCCCAATCCGGCCGGGTTTTCCATTCTGAAGAACCACTTCCCGGATGGCAGCATCTCGCCCGGCAGGCTGTTCGTGTGCGCATTGGCCCCCACGGCGGTGGCTGCCGTGATGTTCCTGATTTAGCCCGGGCTTTGTAACCGGGCAGGACTTTGCCGCGACTGCCGGTAGCCGCGTAAAAGCCCTGTCCGAATCTTCGGGCTAAAATTCCAGACTTGCCGTGATTTTTCCGGCTGTTCGTCCGCGCGCCCGCGCATGCCCCGCCCATCGGCTGGCGGTTCCGGTCGCCAGGCTTTCTGCAAGTGTTCGCCCAATGCCCATCTACGCTTACAAATGCACCGCGTGCGGCCATGCCGAAGACGTGCTGCAGAAAATGTCCGATGCTCCGCTGACCGTCTGCCCGTCCTGCGGCCAGGCGGCCTACGCCAAGCAGGTCACCGCCGCCGGCTTCCAGTTGAAGGGCTCGGGGTGGTACGTGACCGACTTCCGAGGCAACGGCTCTCAGCCGGCTGCCGCCAAGCCGGCGTCCGATGGCGCCGCCGCCGCGCCCGCCACCTCACCGGCTGCCCCCGCCGCCGCACCCGTGGCGCCCGCCACGCCCGCTCCGTCGTCGTCCTCGACCTGATGGCCGGGCGCAGCGGCATGTTCAAGAAATACTTCATCACCGGCCTGCTGGTGTGGGTGCCCCTGGCCATCACCATCTGGGTGCTGAGCCTGCTGGTCACCACGCTGGAAGGCTTCGTGCCCGGCTTCCTGACCGCGCAGTCGCTGTTCGGCGTCGACATCCCCGGCTTCGGCTTCGTGCTGGTCATCCTGGTGGTGCTGGGCACGGGCGTGCTGGCCGCCAACCTGCTGGGCCGCAGCCTGCTCGAGCAATGGGAGCGCCTCTTGGGCCGCATCCCGCTGGTGCGGTCCATCTACAACTCGGTCAAGCAGGTCAGCGACACCGTGCTGGCCCCCAACGGCCGCGCGTTCCGCCAGGCCGTGCTCATCCAATACCCGCGTGCCGGCTCGTGGACCATCGCGTTCCTCACCGGCGCGCCCAGTGGCGAAGTGGCCTCGTACCTGCCAGGCGAACACCTGAGCGTGTACATCCCCACCACGCCGAACCCCACCTCGGGCTTCTTCCTGATGATGCCGCGCGACCAGGTGGTCGAGCTGCAGATGTCGGTCGACGCGGCCCTGAAGTACATCGTATCGATGGGCGTCGTGGCCCCGCCGCCGCAGTCCGGCGTGCCGCCCGAGTCCGTCCCGCCGGTTCCCGGAGCGCCCGCCGCGCCCCGCGCCGAACCCTGATCCCACTGCTACGCTGAACAAGTTCATACACGGAGTCATCCCGCAATGCGTACCTGCTACACCGGCCAGGTTTGTCGTGACCATCTCGGCCAGACCGTCACCCTGAACGGTTGGGTGAACCGCCGCCGCGACCACGGCGGGGTCATCTTCATCGACATGCGCGACCGCGCCGGCCTGGCCCAGATCGTGTTCGATCCGGACAATGCCGAAGCCTTCAGCACCGCCGAACGCCTGCGCAACGAGTTCTGCATCCGCATTACCGGCCTGGTGCGCGAGCGTCCCGCCGGTACGGCCAACGCCGAGCTGGCCTCGGGCGAAGTCGAAGTGCTGTGCCAGGAAGTCGAGATCCTGAACGCGTCGGTCACGCCGCCGTTCCAGCTGGACGACGACAACCTGTCCGAAACCACCCGCCTGACGCACCGCGTGCTCGACCTGCGCCGTCCGCAGATGCAACGCAACCTGATGCTGCGCTACCGCGTGTCGATCGAAGTGCGCAAGTTCCTGGACGAGCTGGGCTTCGTCGACATCGAAACGCCGATGCTCACCAAGAGCACGCCCGAAGGCGCGCGCGACTACCTGGTGCCCTCGCGCGTGAACGCCGGCCACTTCTTCGCGCTGCCGCAGTCGCCGCAGCTGTTCAAGCAGATGCTGATGGTCTCGGGCTTCGACCGCTACTACCAGATCACCAAGTGCTTCCGCGACGAAGACCTGCGCGCCGACCGCCAGCCTGAATTCACCCAGATCGACTGCGAGACCTCGTTCCTGAACGAATTCGAGATCCGCGAGATCTTCGAGGGCATGATCCGCCACGTCTTCAAGGTCGTGCAGAACGTCGACCTGCCGGCGCCGTTCCCGCAGATGACCTGGACCGAAGCCATGCAGCGCTACGGTTCGGACAAGCCCGACATGCGCGTCAACCTCGAATTCACCGACGTCACCGATGTGATGGGCGATGTGGAATTCAAGGTGTTCGCCTCGGCCGCGACCACCGCCGGCAGCCGCGTCGTCGCGCTGCGCGTGCCGGGCGGCGCCGCCATGCCCCGCAGCGAAATCGATGCCTACACGCAATTCGTGGGCATCTACGGCGCCAAGGGCCTGGCCTACATCAAGGTCAACGAAACGGCCAAGGGCCGTGACGGCCTGCAATCGCCCATCGTCAAGAACATCCATGACGCCGCGATCGCCGAGCTGCTCAAGCGCACCGGTGCGCAGGATGGCGACATCCTCTTCTTCGGCGCCGACCGCGAGAAGGTCGTCAACGACGCCATCGGCGCGCTGCGCGTGAAGATCGGCCACAGCGAATTCGGCAAGAAGACCGGTCTGTTCACGGCCGGCTGGAAGCCGCTGTGGGTCATCGACTTCCCGATGTTCGAATACGACGAGGAAGAAGGCCGCTACACCGCTGCCCACCACCCCTTCACCAGCCCCAAGGATGGCCACGAGGACTTCCTGCAGACCGATCCGGGCCAGGCGTACGCCAAGGCCTACGACATGGTGCTCAACGGCTGGGAAATCGGCGGCGGCTCGGTCCGTATCCACCGCGAGGAAGTCCAGAGCAAGGTGTTCCGCGCCCTGAAGATCGGCGCCGAGGAAGCCCAGGAGAAGTTCGGCTTCCTGCTGGACGCCCTGCAGTACGGCGCGCCGCCCCACGGCGGCATCGCCTTCGGCCTGGACCGCATCATCACCATGATGGCCGGCGCCGAGTCGATCCGTGACGTCATCGCCTTCCCCAAGACGCAACGCGCCCAGGACCTGCTGACCCAGGCCCCGTCCGCCGTCGACGAGAAGCAACTGCGCGAGCTGCACATCCGCCTGCGCAACGTCGAAGCGAAGTAAGCCGCGCGGCGGCCGCCCCGGGGGTGGCCGCCGTCCCGTGGTTCAGAAGGGCGCCGGTCTTCCATGTCTCTGTTGCGCGTCGTCAGCTATAACATCCACAAGGGCCGCTCGGCCCTGGGTGGCCGTGAGTCGCTGAACGAATTGCGGCTGGGACTGTACGGCCTGCGGCCCGACCTGGTCTTCCTGCAGGAAGTCCAGGGCCGCAACGAAACCGCCACCGTCATCGACCAGCAGCACCAGTCGCTGGCGGCCGCGCTGCACATGCAGGTGGCCTACGGCCGCAACGCCATTCGCAATCGCAGCGACCACGGCAACGCGTTGCTGTCGCGCTTTCCCATCCTCGATTTCGAAAACCAGGACATCTCCGACCACCGCATGGAGCAGCGCGGGCTGCTGCACGCGCGCATCGACGTGGGCGGCACCAAGGTGCACTGCTTCGTGGTGCACCTGGGCCTGTTCGCCGCCAGCCGCTCGCGCCAGATCCTGGCGCTGACCGAGCGCATCGCGGCGCAGGTGCAGTCGCACGAGCCCATCGTCATCGCGGGCGATTTCAACGACTGGGGCGACAAGCTGGCGCCGCTGTTCGTGCAGCAACTGGGCCTGTACGAAGTGTTCTCGAATGCGCCCCGCTCGCATGGCGGAGAGTTGCCCAAGCTGCGCGATTCGGTGCGGCGCCTGAGCCAGGTATTGCGCGGCACGGCGCAACACCCGGGGATGATGGAGCGCAACAACCAACTGGGCATGGGCGGCGCCTATTGTCCGGTGCCGCCGCCGCGCACCTTTCCCGCGGTGTTTCCGTGGTTTCGCCTCGACCGCATCTACCAGCGTGGCTTCGCCGTGCGCAGCGCGCGCGTGCTGCATGGCCGCCAATGGTCGCGCCTGTCCGATCATGCCCCCTTGCTGGCCGAGCTGGAACTGCCTTGAAGAACACCAACATCGGCCTGACCTGGGTCGACGGAAACAGCGTCAGGCTGTTGCAGAACGGCGCGGATTTCTTTCCCGCGCTGTGCGGCGCCATCGACCGCGCGCAGACCAGCGTGCACCTGGAAACCTACATCTTCATCCCTGACCGCACCGGACGCCGCGTGCTGGAAAGCCTGGAAGCGGCCGCGCATCGCGGCGTGAAGGTGCGCGTGGTGCTGGATGGCTTCGGCAGCAACGACACCGCGCAGGGCGTGCAGGCGCGCATCGTGACCGCGGGCGGGCAGTGCCGCATCTTCCGTCCCGAGCCGCGCTGGTTCGGCAAGCTGGCGTTCTCGCGGGCGCGGCTGCGGCGCCTGCACCGCAAGACGGCGGTGATCGACGGCGAATGCGCCTTCGTGGGCGGCATCAATATCGTCGACGATTTCGACGACGTGGAGCCCAGCGAGGATGCGGGCGCGCCGCGGTTCGACTTCGCCGTCGAGGTGTGCGGCCCGCTGGTGTCGGACATCGTCTACGCGCAGGAACTGATGTGGGTGAGGTTGAACTGGGCCCGGCTGCGCCGCCATCCGCGCGAGTGGCGCCACATGCGCCTGATCAAGCCCGTGCACGTCGACGCCCCGCCCGCTGGCACGCAACGCGCCGCGCTGGTGCTGCGCGACAACGTGCGCTTTCGCCAGACCTTCGAGCACGCGTACCTGTACGGCATCCGCCATGCGCGCGACCAGATTCTGATCGCCAACGCGTATTTTTTTCCGGGACGGCTGTTCCGTAAAGCCCTGCTGCAGGCCGCGGCGCGAGGCGTGCGTGTGCGCATGCTGCTGCAAGGCAAGCCCGAATACCGCATGCAGTACTACGCCACGCGTGCGCTGTACGACCAGTTGCTGGCGGGCGGCATCGAGATCTACGAGTACATGCCGGGCTACCTGCACGCCAAGGTGGCGGTGATCGATCAGATCGCCAGCGTGGGTTCGTCCAACCTGGATCCCTTCAGCCTGCTGCTGGCGCGCGAGGCCAACGTGGTGATGGACGATCCTCCGTTCGCGGCCGAGCTGCAGCAGCGGCTGGAATACGCCATCGAGACCGGCAGCCGCCTGGTGGTGCCGCAGGAGTACCTGAAGCGCGGCTGGATACGGCGCGCCGTCGATGCGATGAGCTACGCGATGTTGCGCCTGGGCGTGGCGCTGACCGGAAAGTCGGGGCAGTACTAGCGGGCCCGTACTGACGGCGGTCAGGCCGGCCGCCGGTCCGTGTCGCTGGCCAGTTGGGCGTGCCGCGACGAGATCGCCTCGGCCGCCACGCGCATGCGCTCGATCACATGATGCAGGCGTTCGGGCCCCAGCCGGTCCGCCATGGCGGTGACCGTGACGGTGCCCAACGCCGCGCCATCCTTGCCCGGTATCGAGATGGATACCGCGCTGGTCCCCGGCATGATGCCTGCCTGCTTGTAGGCCATGCCGCGCGAACGCGCCAACGCAACGCGCTCGCGCACGTGCCCGGTGCTTTCTCCCAATGCCGCCAGCCGTGCGGCATTCTGTTCTATCAGCGCCAGGCTTTGCGCCTCGGGCATGCTGGCCAACAGGATTTCGCCGGAGACGCCCGCGCCCAGCGGACGCCGCACGCCGACCTCGATGGACAGGACCTGGATGGGATGGCGTCCTGTGTGCCGGCCGATGCAGATCGAATCCGCACCGTGGCGGATACTGAGGAACACCGTATCCCCCACCTGGTCCGCCAGGTCGCCGAGATAGGGATCGGCCACCGCCAGCAATGGGAAGCGCCGCGGGCGCGCGAACCCGAGCAGGTTGATCTCCGGGCCGATCAGGTACCGGCGCGTGCCGGGGTCCTGTTCGACCGCGCCTTCCTGGACCAGGGTCTTGAGCAGGCGATGCACGGTGGGACGGTTCAGTCCGGAGAAACGCACCAGGTCGACCAGCCGGACACCATGCTCCTTGCCGCATGCCACCAGCCGCATGATGGCGAACGCACGCCGTACGGTTTGTGCGCCGGCCGGCGTGTCTTCGGCGGGCGGCGCGTTCATTCGCGATGTTCGGGCATCAGGGATTTCGGCGTCTGCCGGATGGCCTGTTTGGTGACGATGGCCCCCAGCGTCGCGTAGTTCGGTCCGCCGATACGGCAGACCGGACGCAGTTCGCGCGTGTCGATCTTGCCCGCGTGGATCAGTGCATCGCGGATATGGAACAGCAGCACTTCGGCCACGTAGAACTCTGCCCCCGTGTCGCCGAATGGCGTGACGCTGTGCAAGCGGCATTCTAGGCTGATGGGGGCGTCGGCCAGGCGCGGCGTCTCGATGGCCTCGCCCGGCAAGACGCCCAGGCCCAGCAGGTCCGCCTCGCTGACATGCGGTGGATGTTCTTCCGCGCTGGCATGCAGGGCGTCCAGCAGGGTCTCGTCGCCGATGTTCACCACGAAGTGCCGGCGTTCGAGGATGTTGTTCGCCGTGTCCTTGCGCTGGCCCGCCTTGCGGCCGATGTTCACGCCGATCATGGGCGGCGTGTTCGACACGAAGGTATAGCAACTGAAGGGGGCCAGGTTGACGACGCCCTCGGCGTTCAGGCTGCTGATCCAGGCGATCGGGCGCGGCACCACGATGCCGCTCATGAGCTTGTAGGTCTGCTCGGGGTCCAGGTTACTGGCGGAGATGCGCATGTTGTCTCCCATGCAAGTCCGTATGTTGGACTCTATGTTTTCGAGGCTTTTGCTGCCTTGAGTATTTTCCCGAAAAAACAGGTGCTTAAAGACAGCGCTTGATCCATTCAAGATGGGCAACATGGGAATAGGTTCAGTATCTGGACTTTTATTCGAATTTTGCGTTGTCGCTGCGGCGGCGGATTTCTAGAGTGGAGGCACAACAACAGTCCGACGAACAGGCATAGGAGACAGCCGATGACTCGCCGCATTTTCATGCAGGCCTGCGCCGCCATGGCGCTGGGCACTTTCACCCTGGTTGCGCAGGCCGCATGGCCCGACAAGCCCGTCCGCATCGTCGTGCCTTACCCGCCCGGCGGCAACGTGGACGTCGCGGCGCGATTGATCGCTCCGGGTCTGCAGGCCGCGCTGGGCCAACCCTTCATCGTCGAGAACAAGCCCGGCGCCGGCGGAATGATCGCGGGCGAGGCTGTCGCACGCGCCGACCCGGATGGCTACACCCTGTTCATGGCTGCCAACGGCCCCTTGCTGTATTCGCCGTTGATCTTCAAGCGCGATGCCTACCAATGGGATCGCGACTTCGCGCCCATCAGTTCGATCTCGTATACGCCGCTGGTGTTGCAGGTGCGCCCCGGGCTGCCCGCCAAGAGCGTCGCCGAACTGATCGCGCTGGCCAAGCAGGAGCCCGGCAAACTGAACATGGCGTCGCCTGGCGCGGGCACGACCAATCATCTCGTCAGCGAGATGCTGCAGGCGCAGACCGGCGCCCGTTGGACCACTGCGCAATACAAGGGCAATGCGCCGGCCACCACCGATCTGCTGGGCGGCCAGGTGGATTTCAATTTCGATCAGGTCTCGGTGGCGCTGCCCTTCGTCAAGGAAGGGCGCTTGCGTGCGTTGGCCGTGACCACGTCCCAGCGCGTGCCGCTGATGCCCGACGTGCCCACGTTTGCCGAGGCGGGGGTGCCGAACATGGAGGCCTCCACGTTCACCGGGTTGCTGGCGCCCAAGGACACGCCCGCCGACATCCTGGCGAAGCTGAGCAAGGCGCTGGGCCAGATCCTGGCGCAGCCCGACATCGTCAAGCGCTTCCAGGAACTCGGCGCCGAGGCGCGCGGCAGCTCGCCCGACGCATTCGCCCGCTATCTGGCGGCGGAAGACGCGCGCTGGACTCCCATCATCAAGCGTGCCGGCATCACGGCCAACTGAACACGCGCCATCTGGATCGACGACATGACACGACGCAGCATCTATGCCGAAGGCTTCAGCCACAAGAACCCCATTCCGGCGGCCTGCCGGGTAGGAGCGATGCTGTATTCCGGCAGTATCCAGGGTACGGATCCCGCCGACGGCGCCTACGGCGACACACTGGAGCGACAGTGCGAACTGATGTTCGACCACGTGCGGCGGATCGTCGAGGCCGGCGGTGGATCGCTGGACCGGATCGCCAAGATGACGGTCTGGATGCGCGACCGCGGTCAGCGCGCGGCGCTCAACGCCGTGTGGCTGCGCGTCTTTCCCGATCCGCAGAGCCGGCCCGCGCGCCACACCATGCGCGCGGACCTGGATGGCGACAAGCTGATCGAATGCGACTTCATTGCCGTGCTGGATTGAGGAGAAGGAACCATGCCGCAGTACCACGCTTTCCAACCCAATCCGACCACGCCTGCGACCCGGCTGCCCGCCCGCGCCTGCGACAGCCAGTTTCACGTATTCGGTCCCGCCGACCGCTACCCCGTGCGTGCCGGCGCCGCCTACGAGATGCCCAGCGCCACGATCGAGGTCGCGCTGCGCCTGCATCGTCTGCTGGGTATCGAGCGGGGCGTCATCGTGCAGGCGACGACGTATGGCGCGGACCATCAGGTCGTGCTGGATGGCCTGGCCGCCGCGGGGCCGGATTACCGTGGCTGCGCCAACGCCGTGGCGCTGACCGAATGCGACGATGCCTACATCGCCCGGCTGCATGATGCCGGCGTGCGAGGCGCGCGCTTCACGCGGCAGGGATTGGGCATCAGCATGCAGCAGGCCGACTTCGATCGTGCCATCGCGCGTATCCGCGAGCTGGGCTGGTACGCGAAGTTCCAGCCCGAGCCGGACGGCATGATGGCGCAGCTGCGCCAGTTCGAGCGCCTGGACATTCCCGTACTGATCGATCACATGGGACGTGCCGATCCCGCGGCGGGCGAGGCCGACCCCACACGTCAGGCGCTGCTGGCGCTGCTGGCGCGAGGTAATTTCTGGGTGATGCTGTCCCTGACGGAAAAACTGTCCAAGACGGGGCATCCCTGGGATGACGTCCTGCCGCTGGCGCAGGCGCTGATCGCCGCCAATCCCGACCGGGTCGTGTGGGGCAGCGACTGGCCGCATCCGGTGTCGGCCAAGCCCACTCCCGATGAGGGCCAACTGGTGGACCAACTGGCGCGCTATGCGGGCGACACCGCCACGCTTCAGAAAATCCTGGTCGACAATCCGGCCACCCTCTTTGGATTCGACGCATGAAACTGCTTTCGTTCGAACATGCCGGCCGCGTCGGCTTCGGCGCATTGATGGACCCTCGGACAGGCATCGTCGACCTGAGCCGCCAGGGCTATGCCGACTTGCGCGATGCCCTGTCGCGCACCACGACGGTTGAACTGGAGCGTCTGGCCGGCTCGCTGCCCGCCACGCTGGCGCTGGATGACGTCCGCCTTTTGCCGCCCATCCTGGCGCCCGAGAAGATCATCTGTGTCGGGGTGAACTACGGCAAGCGCAACGAGGAGTACCGGGACGGCAGTGCGCCGCCGGCCTATCCCAGCGTGTTCCCGCGGTTCCCCGGCTCGTTCGTCGGCCATGGGCAGCCCCTGCTGCGCCCACCCGAGTCCGATCAACTGGACTACGAAGGCGAGATCGCATTGATCATCGGCAAGCCTGGCCGCCGGATTGCCGCGGCCGATGCCTGGAGCCATGTGGCCGGCCTTACCTGCCTGAACGAGGGCACGATCCGCGACTGGCTGCGGCACGGCAAGTTCAATGTGACCCAGGGCAAGAACTTCGACGCCAGTGGCTCGATGGGCCCCTGGATGGTCACCGCGGACGAGTTCGATCCGGCTGCGCCTCTCACGGTCTCGACGCGTGTCAACGGTGAGCTGCGCCAGCAGGACAGCACCGACAACCTCATGTTTCCGTTCGCCGAGCTGATCCGCTACATCTCGATCTGGACCACGCTGCGGCCGGGTGACGTGATCTCGACCGGCACGCCAATCGGTGCGGGCGTGCGTTTCACGCCGCCCCGCTTTCTCGTGCCCGGCGACGTGGTCGAGGTCGAGGTCTCGGGCATTGGCGTGTTGACCAACTCAGTGGCCGACGAATCGGCCCAGCCCACTTGAGGAGCCGTCATGCTCAACGATGACGACCGCGCGCGCGCGGCGCAATTGCTGATCGAGGCCGAGCGCACCTGCCAGCCCACCACGCAACTGGACGAGGCCTTTCCCGGCATCGAGATCGCGGATGCCTATGACATCCAGAAGCGCATCATCGACCAGAAGTTGGCCGCAGGCGCGCGCCTGCGCGGGCACAAGATCGGACTGACCTCCAGGACCATGCAGCGCTCCGTCAACATCGACGAGCCCGACTACGGCCATCTGCTGGATACGATGTTCCACCAGGACGGCGACACGATTTCGACGCAGCGGATGATCGTTCCGCGCGTCGAAGTGGAGCTGGCCTTCGTGCTGGGCAAGCCCTTGCGCGGCCCGGACGTGACGTTGTTCGACGTGCTGGCCGCGACCGATTACGTGGTCCCCGCGCTGGAACTGCTCGACGGCCGCAGCAAGTATCCGCGGCGCATCGTGGACAACATCGCCGACAACGCCGCTTGCGCCGGCATCGTCCT
Source organism: Bordetella ansorpii (assembly GCF_900078315.1). Classification (GTDB taxonomy): domain Bacteria; phylum Pseudomonadota; class Gammaproteobacteria; order Burkholderiales; family Burkholderiaceae_B; genus Bordetella; species Bordetella ansorpii. The sequence goes on along the minus strand of NZ_FKBS01000025.1, from coordinate 867,208 downwards.
GGGCGGCCGGCCCGTCAAGCCGATGGACATCGACCTGCGCTGGGTCGGGGCGTTGCTGCTGAAGAACGGCGTGATCGAGGAGTCGGGCGTGTCGGCCGCGGTATTGGGGCATCCCGCCCTGGGCGTGGCCTGGCTGGCGAACAAGCTGGCCGAACACGACACCGGCCTGCAGGCAGGCCATGTGGTGCTGGCGGGTTCCTTCACACGCATGGTGGCCGTTGAGGCGGGGGATACGCTGCATGCCGATTACGGCCCGCTGGGCAGCATTTCCGTGCATTTCTCCTGAGGCTGTCCATGAAACTTCCGCTCAACGCCTTCAAGCGGGCCCTGCACGCGCAGCGGCACCAGCTTGGCCTGTGGGTGACGCTGGGTCATCCGTCCAGCACCGAACTGGTCGCGGCCAGCGGTTTCGACTGGTTGTTGCTGGACACGGAGCACACGCCGGTCGTGCTGCCGACGGTCATGGCGCAATTGCAGGCTGCCGCCGCGTATGACGCGCATCCGGTGGTCCGGCCGTCGTGGAATGACAAGGTGCAGATCAAGCAGTATCTCGATATCGGCGCGCTGACGCTTCTGCTGCCTTATGTCCAGAACGCCGAAGAGGCCACGAATGCGGTGGCGGGCATTCGGTATGCGCCGCGCGGCATGCGCGGCGTGGGTGGAACCATGCGGGCCACCCGCTACGGCCGGGTGCCAGACTACATGCGGCGTTGCGAAGAAGAGCTCTGCCTGCTGGTGCAGGCGGAAACGGGCGAGGCGTTGGAGAGTCTGGAGGCCATCGCCGCTGTCGATGGCGTGGATGGCGTCTTCATCGGTCCCGCGGATCTGGCCGCCAGCCTGGGCCATCCGGGCGAGCCGGGGCACCCCAAGGTGATTGCCCGGGTCGAGGATGCGATCACCCGCATACGGGCGGCGGGCAAGGCGCCAGGCGTGCTGACGACCGACGAGGCCCTGGCGCGGCGCTATATGGCCGCGGGCAGCCTGTTTACCGCGGTCGGGGTGGACGCCGCCATCCTGGCGCGGCATTGCGACCAGCTGGCGCAACGTTTCGGCGTATCGCCGCCCGGCTGAATGCCGGGCGCCTGATGGATGGCACGGATTGGCTTTGGCGGTTGCCGGGGGCTGGCGCGATCAGCGGCCCGGCTTTTGTACCCACAGCCGGTCCGTCAGCCCCAGCGCCAGCGCCGTGCCCGCCAGGATGATGCCGGCGCCCGACAGGATGCGCGAGGTCAGCGCCTCGTCCAGGAACCACACCCCCCACAGCACGCCGAACACGGGCACCAGGAAGGTGACGCTGACCGCGGCCGTGGGGCCCACGTTGGCGATCAGGCGGAAGAACGTGATGTAGGCGATGCCCGTGCACACCACGGCCAGCAGGATGACCGCCTGCCAGGCGGCGAACGAGACAGGCTGCGGCGGCCAGTTCCAGATGGCCAGCGGCATCAGCACCAGCGCGGCGGCGGTCATGCTGCCGGTGGCGTTGGCCAGCGCGTCCACGCCGGCCAGATAGCGCTTGGTGGCATTGGCCGCCACGCCGTAGAACAGCGGCGCGCACACCGCGGCCAGCACGGCCGGGCCGGTGCCGCCGGCATGGAACTCCAGCTTGTCCCAGACCAGCACCACGATGCCGGCCATGGCGACGGCCAGGCCCAATTGCCGGCGCGCCGGCAGACCGTCCTTGAGCCACAGCCAGCCGATCACGGCGCCCCACACGGGCGTGCTGGCGTTGGCCACCGACAGGAAGCCCGCGCCCAGCGACTTGGCCGCATAGGCGTACAGCAGGAAGGGAATGGCCGCGTTGAAGATGCCCACGCCCAATACCGCGGGCCAGCGCGCGATGATGCTGGGCAGCTTGCCGCGCAAGGCAGCCAGCGGCAGCAGGAACAGCGCCGCCAGGCCCACCCGCAGTTCCATCAACGCGGCCGGCCCGAATTCCGGCACCGCGATGCGGATGAACAGGAAAGAGCCGCCCCAGACGGCGGCCAGGAAGAGAAGATCGAAACCGTCGCGTCGGGTCATGGTGAATGTGGGCGAGGCCTATCGGGTGATGACATTTTTCATCTTGATGCGGTGCGCCAGCGCGGCGCCGGCCAGCGACAGCACGATACACATCGCCAGGCCGGCGCGCACGCCGTCCAGCACCGAGGTGTGCGAGATGGCGATGCCGACCAGCGCCGTGCCCGCCGCGCTGCCCACGGCGCGCGTGGTCTGCACCAGCGCCGAGGCCACGCCGACGTCGCGCCGTTCGCTCAGCATCTGCATGAACAGCGTCAGGTTGGGCAGCAGGAAGCCCAGCGCGGTGCCGTTGACGAAGAAGGCCGCCAGGATCCACCAGGCCGGCGTGCCGGCGCCGATGACCAGCACCATGGCCGCGCCCGCGGCCAGCAGGCAGTTGCCGAACACCATCAGGCGTTGGGGCTCGGATTGCCGGGGAAACAACCGGCCGTTGATCAGGCTGCCCACCGAGATGGCGGCCACCAGCGGCGTCAGCAGCAGGCCCGCCTGGCTGGGCGTGTAGTTCAGCTCGTGCTGTAGCAGCAGCGGACTGAAGAAGATGAGCGTGAACATCACGGCGCCCACGGCCACCGAACAGAGATTCAGCAACTGCTGCTCGCGGCCGCTGAGCACGCGCAGCGGAAAGATGGGGGAAGGAAACCGCTTTTCGTAGGGCACCAGCACCACGGCGGCCGCGATGCCGGCCAGCGCCAGGCCCAGTCCCAGGCCGGGATTCGCCGTGTCGCCGGGGGCGAACGCGATTTCCATCGCGGCCAGCGGTGCGCCCACCGCCACGACCAGCAGCACGCTGCCCAGCCAGTCGATGCGCCGGGTTTCGCCGGCGGCCGCGCGGGGCCGGATCGTCGGGAAATAGCGCGCCAGCAGGAACAGCGCCACCGCCCCGGCGATCGGCGAGATGAAGAAGGCGGCGCGCCAGCCCAGCGCCTGGGTGGCGGCCCCGCCCAGCACCGGGCCGATGCCGCTGGCCATGGCGAAGGCGGCCGATACCAGCGCCATCCAGCGCACGCGTTGCTTGGCGTCGGGGAAAAGATCGGCCGGCGCGGCGAAGGCCGTGGCGATCATCATGCCGCCCGCGATGCCCTGCAGGGATCTGAAGGCGATCAATTGCGGCATGGTCTGCGCCAGCCCGCAGGCGATGGAGCCCAGCGACACCATGATGACCGACGCCAGCATCAGCGGCTTGCGGCCATACATGTCGCCCAGGCGGCCGAAGATGAGGATGGAGACCGCGGTGGCCAGCAGGTAGCCCGTGCCTACCCATGCGTACAGCGCCATGCCGTTGAGCGCGGCGGCCACGCGGGGCAGCGTGGTGCTGACGATGGTGGAGTCGAAGGCCACCAACACCACCGTGGCCGCCACGCCTGCCATGGCCATCAGCAGGTCACGGCGTGAGCGGGTGGGCTCGGTGGTGGAATCGGGGGGCGATGCGGGAGGCGGATGCGAACCTGCTGGCGGCGTGTTCATCCCGCCAAGAATATCACCGCCGACCCGCCGCCCGAAGCGCTATCGGAACAGAGAGTGATAGCCCACCAGGATCACGACCACGGCCAGCGCCATCGCCCAGGACCAGCGCGAATTCGACAGGCCGCGCGGTTCGGGTTCGGGGGGCGGAGGCGGCGGCGCCAGGCGGGGCTGCCGGGCCATGTACTCGATGAAGGCGCCGAAGAACTTGTCGACGATCTTGCCGCCGGCTTTCATGACGGTGGGCTCGCCCAGCTCGGCCAGCTTGCCGCCGGCCATCGCGGCCACGGTATAGCTCAGCCGCGTGCCTTCTTCCTTGGGTAGCAGCGTGACCTGGGCGGTGCCGATGGCCAGGCCGGCCGCCAGGCCCTTGCCTTCGAAAGCCAGCGTGCAGCCGTTCGGTGCGTCGACGTCGGACAGCAGGATTTCGCCTTCGTAGTCGGTTTCGAATCCGGCCACCTTGGTGCGTATCACCAGGCCGTATTCAGTGGGACTGCGTTGTTCCACCTTGATGCAGCCGGGCAGGCAGTGCTGCAGCACGACGGGATCGACGAGGGCATCCCAGGTCTGGTGGGGCGAGGCAGGAATCCATTGGGCATCTGCAATGCGCATGGTTGTCTCCTTTGTCAGGACGGCCTTCAGTGGGCCGTTGACAACCATTCTGGTCCTAAATTGCGCGTGTGGCTACTGCGGACGTGGCGAGATCGTATCGTCCGGTGTCGCCTGGGGCTGGGACAGCACGGTCAGGACGGCGAGCATGACGACGTAGTAACTGACCGACCGCATGCCGCGGAACATCAGCTCCGTCAGGCCGAATATCGCGAAGCCCAGGCACAGCGCCAGGCCCATCGCGGCGGCGGTGCGCGCCGCCTGGGGATGGTCGCGGCGCATGCGGCGCAGGAACAGACAGGCGGGCGCCAGGTACAGAGCCAGCATGCCCACGGCACCGGGCAGACCGTGCAGGGCCATCGCCATCAGCATGTCGTTGTGCGTTTCACCGAAACCTTCGGCTACATATGGGGATACCTCGCCTTTCGCGGCGCGTTCCTTCAATTCCTCGACGAACTTCACGCCGTTGCCCACCCCTGTCCAGGGGTGCGCCTGGAACATGGCCCATGCCGATCGCCATAGTTGCAGGCGGATACACATGGAGGTGTCGGCGGTCTGCTGGGTTTCGCATTGGCGCACTTCCTTGAAGCCCAGCGCTACGCGGTCGCGCAACCCGTTGTTGGCGGCGCCGACCGCGCCCAGCAATGCCAGGGCGGCAATCAGGATGCCCAGTGCGCGCAGGGGGTGACGCACACGGCGGCTGAGCGCCAGCGCAACGATTGCGAACAGGGGAAATGCCATCCAGCCGGTGCGGGTCTGGGTCAGGATGAATCCCAGCAAGGTCGCGCAGCCGACGGCGATCTTGAGCGATTTCTCCAGTCTGGGGCTGCGCGTCAGCGGCCATTCCAAACTGTAGAGCGCCATCACGCCGGTCAGCAGCATCAGATTGCCATAGCTGACGGCGTTGAATTGCGGAGTGACAGGGCGTGCGAAGTCGGGCCAGGACAGATACAGCACCACAGCGAATGATGCCGCGCCCGCCAACACCAGCCCCCACGCGAACTGCCGCAACACTCGGACGTCCAGCAATAGCAGCCCGGCGATCAGCAGCGGGAAGGCCAGGGATATGCGCAGCGCGCGTTCGATTTCGGTTGCACGCCACGTCTGCGTGGCGCCTTGGCTCCATAGCGTAGCGGCCAGCGGCAGGCAGAGAGCGAGGATGAGCCACCCATAGGGCCGCAACTGCTTCCAGGCCGCTTTGGGCCTGGCAGCCGCCAGGGCGATGCAAATCACCGCCATCGCATAAAAGAAAGCGCTGGACCCGCCGACCGTCAGCATGCCCAGCGGCATCAGCGCGGCGAGTAGTGCGGGCGGTACGGATGCCGAAGTGTAGTGATGATCTGGTAAACGGTGATAATCTGGCATCGGGCACGCGGAGACGAACAACAGGCAATGAGTCCGCATCATCTGTGGTGCGCGGAGTAGCAGAGTATAGCTGTGCTCTGTCGTGCACGATGCCTAAATGCAACACAGTCGGGAAAAGCGTGTCCTTTGGTTTGTAAATATCCAATTACAATGCGTGCGGCACCGCTTTTGTCAAGAGAAGTGGGCGCAAGCTGTCAGTTGGCTTGCCGTATTGCGAAGTTCTTGTAAAGAAGTTGGCTAATTGCGAATAGTTTGCAATGAGCTGTTCGCGGATGTTGGCTATGATCCTCGCTTTTTCGACTGCGGTTGCCAGCGGGGCGCTTGTGCCCTGGCAACGGCCCGTTCCGCGGACAAATCTCTCGTAGCTGCGTCACCGCCTATTCCGTCACTCAGGTTCCTCGTTCCACATTTCCATCACAAGAAGAAATTCCCAGGGTCAAATCCTTGGCACAGCGAGTCTGAGCCGCACCAGCATCCATTCCCGAGATGACGTATCTTCCCAATCGCCGATTCGGCAGAATTCATGAGCTTTTATTACTGTCGACGCCTTTTTCCCTGGGGTTGGGTTGGTTGGTCACCAATGCCGTGCCGTTCATTCTATTCTGGTCCGGTACAGCATTGCTCAGTCCCAATCAAGGCCAGAAAGCCGCGCTGATCACGACTACCATCGCTTATGTGCTCAGCCATTTTTCCATGAAATGGCTGCGGATAATTTATCCAGGCGGAAGGCTTTCTGCATTCATCGCGCCGCAAATCATATTCATCTATGGTTTGGCGATAGTTTCGGTTTTTTTGCTGCGCATCGAAGTTTCCCGATTTCTGCTGATTGCCAGTGGAGTTCTGGCATTGTTGTGGCTGCATATCGAATACGTATTCACCGAAAAATATACTCGCCTGAAACTGGCTGTCATTCCCGGCGGCAGTTATATCGATGAACTCATCGACCTTGAATGGGTGGACGCGCGGCGCCTGGAATCGCTGGACTTGCAGAACCGCCGTTATGACGGCGTCGTGGCTGACTTCGACAATCTGACAGCGGACATCGAGCGTTTTCTGACGCAGTGCGCGCTGAACCGCATTGCGGTCTACAACTCGCGGCAGATATATGAGTCCCTGACCGGCCGCAGCCGCATCGACCACATGTCGGAAAACAACATCGGATCCTTGCTGCCGTCGGTGCCCTACGAGATGGCGAAATGGGTCATGGACATGGCCATCGTCATTGTCCTGCTGCCGTTGGCGCTGGCCATCAGCCTCGTGGTGGCAGTGTTGATCCGCCTGGAAAGCCCTGGGCCGGTCATCTACACGCAGAAACGGATCGGCCTGGGGGGAAAACCGTTCACGATCTACAAGTTCCGCAGCATGCGCTTCGATCGCGCTGCGCCCGCGCAGTTTGCCGGGGAAGACGATCCGCGCATCACCCGGGTCGGCAGGATCATCCGGAAACTGCGTTTCGACGAATTGCCGCAGTTCCTCAATATCCTGAAAGGCGATATGAGCCTGATCGGACCTCGGCCCGAACAGCCGGCGTTCGTCGAGGAATACAACGAGAAGATTCCCTTCTACAACTACCGGCATGTCGTCAAACCCGGCATCACGGGCTGGGCGCAGGTGCGTCATGGATATACCGCAAGCGCGGATGAAACCCGGGTCAAGATCGAACACGACTTCTACTACATCAAGAACTGTTCGGTGGCGCTGGACGCGATCATCGTGATCCTGACCATCAAGATCATGATGACGGGATTCGGCGCACGGTGAGCCCCGTGGCCGCGGGCTTTCGGGCGGCTACAATGGCAGGCTAATTCGGGCAGGGACTGCGGCGCCGCGAATTTCCGGTCGCCCGCGTTCCAACTCCCTCCATGGCAACTCAAGCTCGCCGCGGCCGCCTGCCGCGGCGTTGGAGTCGGACATACATGACATCACCTCAGCCGCTGACCCAGCAGTCTGGGCACAGCCTCGATTTTTTCAACCTGGCCCGGCTGGTCTGGCGCAAGAAGTTGCTCATCCTGTTCTGTGCCATCTTCACGACGGCGGTAGGTGCGCTCTACGCTTTCGTGCTGAGCACGCCCGTCTACCAGACCCGCATCTACTTTCTGCCGCCCCAGACCGGCGATTATTCGCCGCTGAACGTCGGCCGCGGCAAGGAAGTCGGTCTGTTGCCGTACACCCAGGAAACCGTCTTCAAGTACGCCACGGATCGGCTTGGATCGTCCGGGCTGCTGCAGCAGTTCCTGCGCGACCGAGAGCCGGCACTGGCCAAATTGCCGACGATTCCGGCCAAGGAGTTACTGCGCAACGACTGGCGCATCACGGTCGAGGCGCCGAATCCGCGCGGCCGCAATCTCTATGCGCTGACCGTGTCGGGTCACAGCGTCGACGAGTCCTACGATGGGTTGCAGCACTATCTCAAGCTTTTGCAGGAAAGCACCAGCAAGGCCCTGATGGCGGACGCGGGCGATGACATCAACTTCCTGAAGGAGAATGCGCAACGCACGATCAACGAGATGCGCATGGTTGCCGAATCGCAGCGCAAGGATCGCATCGCGCAATTGCAGGAGGCTATTCGCGTGGCGTCCGCCGGAGATCTGCGTAATCCCGACATCAGCGTGCCGCAGCCCGGCTCGCGGACCGGCAACTCCCTCATCGATGCCAGCCAGGCCCGGCTGCGTCCGTACTATGCCGACAGCGGCGATCTGTACAACCGGGGCTTGCCGTTGCTGTCGGCGGAGCTCAAGGCCATACAGGCCCGTAACGAGGACGACCCGTTCATCCCTGGCCTGCGTATCAACGAAAGCGAATTGCGTCAGCTTTCGGAGATCAAATACGATCCCGCCGCCATTCGCGCATTCCGCCTCGATGGCGACATCGTTCGGCCGGATGCACCTGCCCGCCCCAACAAGCCCTTGATCCTGTTCCTGGCGCTGCTGGCCGGCCTGGGCATGGGCGTGGGGTATGTGCTGTTGCGAGCAGTGATCGAGAACGAATGAGGTCGCCGCGCATGTTCGCTGGTTGCTCCGGCGAAGACACCGACAGGTTGGGAGCGCAGGTATGAACGCCATCGACTTCAGCGTCGTCATGCCAGCCTACAACAGCGCGGCCACGTTGGCTGATTCCATTGACAGTGTTTTGGCGCAGACGCACGGCAATTTCGAGCTGATCGTCGTGGACGATTGCTCCCGCGACGAGACGCCGCGGATCCTTGCCGAGTACTGCCGGCGCGACGCCCGGATCGTCGCGATCCGGCAGCCGCAGAATGGTGGCGTGGCTTTGGCGCGCAATGCCGCCATCGAGGCGGCGCGCGGGCGCTACCTCGCCTTCCTGGATTCCGACGACCTCTGGCTGCCGCGCAAGCTGGAGGTGCAGGCGCGCTACTTCGCAGAAGGGCATGCCGTACTGCACGCCAGCTACATCCGCTTCGGCCACGGCCGCGAGCAGGTCGTGCAGGCGCGGTCGACGGCCACGTTCCGGGATCTGCTGCATGGCAATTTCATCGGCAATCTGACCGGCGCCTATGATGTGGAGAAAGTGGGCAAGATCTACCAGGACCGCATCGCGCACGAAGACTACAAGATGTGGTTGGATGTGCTGCGCGCGGCCGGCTCGATCACCGGCATTCCCGAGGTGCTGGGACGTTATCGCGTGGCGGCGCAGAGCCTGTCCGGCAACAAGTTGAAGTCGGCCATCTGGACCTGGCGCCTGTATCGTCGCCACTTGCACCTGGGGGTCTTCGAGGCCGCGACGTGCTTCGTCTCCTATGCGTGGCGGGCCACCCGAAAAAGAATGTAGGTGCACGCCCCATCATCCGGCGGCAGTTTCAACCGACAGCAAGGCTACGAATGGTCCGTGACAGCAATATCGTTCCCGTAATCCTGTGTGGGGGCTCCGGCACCAGGCTGTGGCCCATGAGCCGCAAAAGCCTGCCCAAGCAGTTTATTCCGCTGGCGGGAGACCGAAGCTTCCTGCATGCGACTTTGCTGCGCGCGCGCGCCCTGGCCGAACAGCCGGCGCTGTGCATCGCAGCGGAGGAGCACCGTTTCCTGGTGGACGCCAGCGTGCGGGAAGCGGGCGGCCAAGCACGTATCCTGCTGGAACCTGCCACACGCAACACGGCCGCGGCCATCTGCCTGGCATGCCTCGATACCGACGGCGATGACATCCTGGTCATCATGCCTGCGGACCACTACATTCCCGACGCAGAGGCGTTCGCTCGCACGATGCAGGCTGGCGTCGACGCGGCGAAACAGGACCGCCTCGTGGCCTTCGGCGTGTTCCCGGCCTTTCCCAGTACCAGCTACGGCTATCTGGTCACCGAGCCGCAAACCGATCCGGCCGCGGTACGCAGGGTGCTCCGGTTTGCCGAGAAGCCGTCTCGTGACGTCGCGCAGTCCATGATCCTGGAGGGAAACAGCTACTGGAACTCGGGCATCTACGTAGGCCGTGCGCGCGTACTGATCGAAGCTTTTGCACAACATGCGCCCGACGTCCTGCTGGCTTGCCAGGAAGCCATGCGCCAACCGCAACGCGATGGCGCCTTCGTGCGCCCGGATGCCGACCGCTTCAAGGCCTGCCGCAGCGACAGCATCGACTATGCTGTCATGGAACACACCGACAAGCTGCTGCTGGTGCCTTTCAATGGCGCCTGGAGCGATGTGGGCAGTTGGGACAGCGCCGCCGAGCTGATCGAACCCGATAGCCACGGCAACCGCGCCAGCGGCAATCATCGCGTGGTGGACGCCAGCAACACGACCGTCTGGGCCACCAGCCGGCTGGTGGTCGCATTGGGTACGCGGGACCTGTCCATCATCGAGACGCCCGACGCCGTGCTGGTGGCGGCCGCGGGCCATTCCGAGCAGGTCAAGGCGGTCGTGGCCGCGCTGGAGGCCGACAACGTGCCCGAGGTGGCCGCGCACCGCAAGATCTCGCGGCCCTGGGGCTGGTACGACACCATCGACGCGGGCGAGCAGTTCCTGGTCAAGCGCATCATGGTGCGCCCGGGCGCGTCACTCAGCCTGCAGAAGCACCATCACCGCGCCGAACACTGGGTCGTGGTCAAGGGCGTGGCCGAGGTCACGCGGGGCGAAGAATGCTTTCCGTTGCAGGCCAACGAGTCGACCTATATCCCGATCGGCGTGGTGCATCGCCTGCACAACCCGGGCGAGGGCGAGCTGGAGATGATCGAGATCCAGACCGGCGACCATCTCAGCGAGGACGACATCGTCCGCTTCGAGGACAACTACGGCCGCAAGTGATCACGTGCCCGTCAGGCGGTTCCTGACTTTGCGCGCCAAGCCGCTGAAACGGCTGCCCACGTAGGCGGCCAGCATGATCGGGGGGTGGCAGCGTGCATCGATGGCGCGCAGCGCCCTGTGATTCTTCTTCAGGAATCGAACGGTGTTGTAGAGTGAATACCACTCGTACCGCAGGCGGCTCCTGCCACGGGCACCGCCGGTGGCCACGCTGGGGGGCAGGTTGGTTTGTGTGGCCCGTGTCTCCAGCACGATGCGGGCACCCTTTGCCCGGCAAGCCACCAGGAAATCGGTTTCCTCGCGGAAGCAGTTTCCGATATAGCCCGTGTCAAAGCGCAAGGCACGCACCGTATCCAGCCGCGCCAGAAAAGCCGCTTGGCATATCGGTATTTCCAGGCCGGACGGCGCTCGTACACTGACGTCGAAACGCAGGCCCGGCAGATACGAGATCTCATCGGCCTGGTCGCTCCACCGGCGGCGCGCCTGCAGCTCGGCGTCGCTTTCGCCGTTCAGCAGATACAGGGCTGCCGCCCCGACCAGGTCGGCCTGCGTAGTGTGCAGCGTTTCCAGAAGGCAAGCCATGGCGCCTTCGCTGAGGAGGGAGTCGTCATCACCGAAATACACGAACTCGGTATCGGCGAGTTCCAGCCCGCGGTTCTTCGAGTGAGTCTGTTTGCGGTTTACGTCGTTGCGCAGATACTGGATGCGGCTGTCCTGCCGCATCAGGGCGGCAGCGACCTGTGCGGTGTCGTCGGGCGAGCAGTCATCGACCAGTATCAGTCTGTTGACTTCCGGTTGAAGGTACGAAGGGATCGTCCGTTCAAGCAGGTGTGCCCGGTGATACGTCGGCACGATCACCGTGACGTTTCGGGAGGCGGCGGTGGCGAAGTTTGTCATCGACTTTCTTGAGCAGCCAAAAGGCAGCGAGGAAGATCAGTGCCTTGATGGCAGGCACGATGAAATAGAGCTGTGTTTCTCTGGGGACCAGCAGCAGAAACGAAAACGTATAGGAGAAAAAGAACAGTCCGGGGGCACCCCGATGCGCGATGGCATATAGCCATCGCATGATGCAACCCGTGAAGACTCCTGCAATCCATGGCCCGACGTAGATCGAATAAAGCATGGCTTCACCCACCGCTGAGCCGCCGATACCCATGCCTGCGTCGTACATCTTCGGGTTGGTCAGGCTGGCGACACGGTGCGACAAGCTCAATGTCTCCACACCGAATATGCGCATCGAATCGGCATCGTGCCAGGGAAAGAGGGCCCGCGCCATGTCCATGAACAGCGCGAAAGTGCTGCCCAGCGCGTCGATCCATGAGAACTTGTCGAGATTCTCGGTCACGCCCACCATGAACAGCAGGGTCGTACCCTGGGAGTAAAGGAAATTCACCACGGAACGGCTGATCAGCAGAGGGTCGAAATCGGTTGCGAGGCCGACCCGCGAGCGGCCCAGGAAGTCGGCGAAAAGCACCAGCACGACCAGTGACGCGGCAAAGCCCCAGAAAGGCACGCGGATGCGCAGGGTCGTGACCGCCAGCCAGCACAACATGATGAGATAGGCCAGCGGAATGCCGCGCGCGCCTGTGATGCTTTCGAAGACACAGAAAGCCATGCCCAGCATAAAAAAAACGAGGATATAGATGAGTCGAGGCCGTGAGGCGAGGACGGCGAATACGGCGATGATGAACCAGCCTCCGAGGTTGTACAGCGGGCCTCCTGGCGAACTTCCCAGGTAGAGGTCGAGATAGCTGCCTGCCTGGTAGATGCGCAAATTCTCCAAGGCGCGATATAGGAAGAAGGGTAGCAGGACGATCGCCAAAGCCGTCGAGTAACGGCGGAACCCTTCGTTCCGGTCGACAGCCAGGGGTGAAAATCTCGGCAGGGGCAGCATCACGCCGCTGAGAAACAGCCCGATCGCACCCAGCGCGATGCTCAGCTCATCTGGTTCGATGAGACCGTAGATGAACCAGTCGGCGCGGTTGTAGTCGAGGTAGTCAACGATCTGCGCTCCCAGGAAGCGTCCTGCGAGAAACATCGTTGCTGTGAGGCTGAAAAGAAAAAAAGGATTGAGCCAGCGAGTGCCTACCTGGGAACAATGGAGAATGAACAGGCCAATCGTCGCCATCAGCACGATTTCCTGCAATGCAGGTAAGGGCCAGATGATCAGCGCCAGGTTTGCCAGGGCGAGGAGGATGGCTACCGCCCGGAGATATGCGGTCATTGTTGTTTCCACAAGAACAGCAGCCAAGCTGATCCCAGCAGCACGGCGTTGGCAACGAGATACCCCACGGCGGCACCGGCAACGTCATGGCGTGCCGCCAGCAGCCACGTCAACAGCACGAATGAAGACGAGAAAAGGAGTTCCAGCAGCCAGGAGACTCCCAGTCTGCGCGTGTAGATGAAATAAATCACCAGAGGCATGGCCGCGATTTTCAGGATATCGCCCAGAAACTGTATCCACAGCACGTCTGCAAGCGGTGTGAATTCGGGTGAGTACAGCAGTAACACCACCTGGTGCCCAAAATACTGGATGACCAGCAGGCCGGCCACCGCCGCACCGGATACCGCCAGAAGATAGCGTCTCATCTGCCCCAGCAGGGCGCTGCGGGGGGCATCGGTGCGGAATATGGCTGGCATCATGACGAAACCCACGCCCGCCTGAGCCACGGCCATCACTGCGTCGGAAATGCGGAATAGGCCCTGCCACAGACCGCTGGCGGAAGCCCCCGCATCCGACAGCATGATGTGGCGCACGAGGATGATACTGCTGGTTCCGATGACCGCCGGGGCAATGGCGATGCCGACGTAGGGAGCGAGACTGCGCACCGAGGCCTTCAGTCCGGGTTGTGCGCTCACGATGTAGCGTATGCCCCGCCAGCGGGCTCCGATGATCCAGCACAGGCACAGCAGCCCTGCAGATGCAACCAGGGCCATGACCACCGATGACAATGAGTCCTTCCGGATCAGCAGCGCCATCATGCCCAGCGAGATCAGCCCGCCGAGCATCAGGATCACCGCATTGAGGCGGGAATGGCCGGCGGCCAGGGCCGTCGACTGGATGTGCAGCGAAATGGCATATGCCAGCGCGAACAGGTAGACCGACACGCTTCCGAGATACGCGCTGCCCTCGACCAGCTCTGTACCATTGATGACGCCATGCGCCATGGCGATCAATACCGGGAAGACCACGACGTATACCAAGCCGGCTCGCAGCCAGGCCGCGCGCCGTGCATCGTCCTGGTTCGGATCGGCCAGTCGGGAGATTAGGCCTTGAGAGATGCCCCCGTTGGCGAACGCGCTATAGAGCATGGTCAGGCTGAGGATGTTGCCCCAATAGCCGAACCCCACCACGCCGATGTTCAGCGCGATGATCTTGTTCACGGCCAGGCCACTGATCAATTTCAGCATTACGCCGCTGGCGGACAGGAAGATGCTGAGCAGCATGGCGGAATCAGGCGCCCAGTTGCTTGAGGATGGCCTCTAGCCGCCTGGCTTGCGAAGCGGTGGAATAGAACTGGCTGTACGCCTGCCACGCGATAGCCCGGCTGTCGGACGGGGCATGTTGCAGGCAGGCCAGCGTGCGGGTGGGCAGGTCTGCCTCGTCGCCAACGACGTCCAGCGCGCGGCTCAGCGTGGCATCTTCCTGCAGCGCTTCGTAGCCCACGCCCGCATTGGGCAGGGCGACGACCGCCAGGCTGTACGACAGCGCTTCTGCCACCTTGGTCTTCATGCCGCTGCCCCATTTGACGGGGGCGAGGTAGGCCGTGGCCGAGCGGAACAGCAGATCCATCTGCGCCACGGAGGGCGAGTCATGGCAGGTCAGGCCCGGGGCATCATCCAACGCCAGCTTGCCGAGATTGGCGCCGGCCGCCACGAAGGCGATGCGCTCATGTTCGGCGCGCCCTTGGTTCACGGCCTGCGCGACGCGCACGAAGATGCGCAATGAGTCGACGTTCGGCGGGAAGCCGAAATGGCCGGTGAACAGGACGGTCGGCCGCGTGGGCGCGGCCGCCTGCACGCCGGCATCGGGGGCTTTCACCGTGATCGGCAGCACCGCCTGGCGGGTAACCGGGCCGAACATGCGAGCGTACAGCTCGGCATCCGTGCGCGTGATGAACGTCAGGGCATCGGCGCTGCGGCAGCAGGCTTCGGCGCCGCGCACCGCATGGGACTCGATGCCGGCCAGCAGGCGGCGCAGGCCCGACTTGCCGGCGCTGCGTTGGTCATGCAGGTCGGCTTCGACGTTGTCGCTGACCATCACGAATTTCTTGTCCGGATAGCGCGCGCGCAGCATGCGCATGATGCCGCCGCACCGGGTGTTGTGCAGGAACACGACGTCGGCGTCCGCGCAGTGCCGTGCGATGGCGCGATGGTAGAGGCCCAGGAAGGTCGGGCGAAGCAGGACGCGCGCCGCCACGTCCAGCAGACGGTTCTTGGCGAATTCGATCTGCTGGATCTGGGGGTGGCGATAGCCGGCCGATGCGCCCGTCATGCGCTTGCTCAGCACCCTGACAGCGCGCACGGGCGCGGCCTCGGCCAGGCCCTGCACCAGTGACCGCAGGTAAAGACCGCCGCCGGAAAGCTCCTGCAGCCCATTGGGGGAGATCACAGTGACTTGCATCATGCTTCCATCGCCGCGGCCGCCTTGATACGGGCACAGAATGCTTCTATCGGGAAATTCACTTTCACGTATGCCTTCATGGCGGCGCCGTCCGCATGCTGGCGGAAATGCGTGACAGTAGCACCCAGATCAGCCAGCAGGGTGCCCGCCTCGTCGGGCAGGCGTGCCACCCAGGGCACCTTGCGTTCCAGCAGCAATCCACAGGCGCCCAGCGGCCGGCCCATGACGGGCACGCCGGCGGCCAGGGCTTCCAGCGTCACCAGTTCAAAACCCTCGAACAGGGTGGGCAGGATGAATACGTCGATGCGGTCGTAGAACGCCTGCATGTCGTCCGCGCCCAGGCCCTGCAGCACGTCGACGTTGGGATTGTCGCGCAAGGCCTGTGGCACGTGGCCGATGGCGGCCAGCACCAGGCGCACGTCCTGCCGGCCGTTGATGCGCTGCGCCAGGTCGATCAGGAAGTCGACGCCCTTGCCGTACTCCAGCCTGCCGGCGAAGCCCAGCCGCACGGGGCCGGCGCCGAAGCGCGGCGCCGGGGGGGCTTCGGAAACCAGCACGCCGTTATAGGCCACGCTGCATTTGGCGGGGGCGATACCCTGTTCCGAGACGACGTAGCGTTGCAGGGCATCGGAGACGCACACCACATGCCTGCTGCGGCGCATGGCGCAGACCTCGAGCTTGCCCATCAGCCGCATGCCGAGCATCCGTCCTGTCCTGCCTCGCATGGCGGCGACGTAGCCCGATGCCGAACCATGCATGATCACCGCGTCAGCCGGGTAGAACGCGGCGTACGAGCCGTTGGAAATCACCTTGAACGCGCCATCGCGCCGTCTCAGCCGGGACAGGTGGACCGAGGCGAAAACCGGAAACACGAACTGGGCGATCCGGGGGTTGCGCAGGAGCGGGGGCAGCACACGCGCCTCGTCGATGATCTCGACGCGCTCACCGTCGGCGCGCAGGCTGCGTGCCAGCAGA
This sequence comes from Bordetella ansorpii, assembly GCF_900078315.1. Lineage (GTDB taxonomy): Bacteria > Pseudomonadota > Gammaproteobacteria > Burkholderiales > Burkholderiaceae_B > Bordetella > Bordetella ansorpii. The sequence continues at coordinate 850,909 of NZ_FKBS01000025.1, read as the reverse complement.
TCGGCTACACGTTCGACGCCGCCGCGGCTGGCGGTGCCGAAGCGGGAAACGATGTGGACGGTGCGGCTGCCGGGCTGGGATGCGGGTCGAGCGGAAGGGGACGGGCGTCCATTCATGCGATGTCGTTCGTCAGTAGGAGTGTCGTCGCGTTTTCTTGCGGTTTGCCCAAGGAGGGGCAGGCATTGCCATGTACAGGTTCGTGCCGGATAAAATCCGCCAAAAGGTGGTTTTGGCTGTCCGCAGCAGCACCGCAGGCCATTGGCGCCGGGAGCGCCGCTTTTTTCGGTCCCCAATTGTAAGGGAAGCCGAAGCGGGCTCGCGCGGGCTCAGCCTCGGTCCTGGCCGGGCGCCCGGCGCATCGCGTTCCCGCCAGCCCGGATATGATGGCGCGTTGCCGGGTTTACGGTGTGCCCGGTTGGCGCGGGCACCGGCGTCCGGCAGGCGGGATCTATACATCGATAACGGTTTGGATACATGGCATCTACTCTTCTCGTAACTGGTGGTGCGGGCTACATCGGCACTCACACCCTGGTGGCGCTGATCGGCCAGGGCTATCGCCCTGTCGTGCTGGACAATTTCTCCAACAGTTCGCCGGTCGCGCTACAGCGCGTGCAGGCGCTGACAGGGCACGCGGTCGATCTGGTGCAGGGGGACGTGCGAGATCGTGCGACGCTGGACGGCGTGCTGGCGCGGTGCCGCGATATGGGGCAGCCCGTGCAGGGCGTGCTGCACTTCGCGGCCAGCAAGGCCGTGGGCGAGTCCGTGCGCAATCCGCTGGCGTACTACGACAACAATGTCATGGGCACTGTTAGATTGCTGGAAGCCATGCTGGCTGGCGGCGTCAAGCGCTTCGTGTTCAGTTCCTCGGCCACCATCTACGGCCAGGCGGACCAACTGCCCTATACCGAGGCTCACCCCGTCGGTCCCTGCAATCCCTATGGCTGGTCCAAGGCCATGGTCGAACAGGTGATGCGTGACGTGTGCGCGGCGCATCCTGATTTTTCGGCCATTGCACTGCGGTATTTCAATCCGATCGGCGCGCACGAAAGCGGCACGCTCGGCGAGGATCCCGCCGACGAGCCCAACAACCTGTTTCCCTACATCACTCAGGTGGCGATCGGCGCGCGGCCACATCTGCGCGTGTTCGGCGATGATTACGCCACGCCCGACGGTACCGGCGTGCGTGACTATCTGCATGTCTGCGATCTGGCCGAGGGCCATGTCAAGGCGGTTCAATACCAGGAGCAGTCGGGCAGGCAGGGGTTTCAAGCGTTCAATCTGGGCACGGGCCGCGGTAGTAGCGTGCTGGATCTGGTGCGCGCGTTCGAGCGCGTCAATGGCGTGAGCGTGCCGTACGTCGTCACGGAGCGGCGCGCGGGCGACATCGCCGAGGCCTGGGCGGATGTGTCCGAAGCCGAACGCGAGCTGCGCTGGGTCGCCCGTTACGACCTCGACCGCATGTGCCGCGATGGATGGCGTTGGCAGAGCCAGAATCCGAACGGATACCGTGACGCAGGCGCGCAGCGCGCCGATGCACGGGTAGCCGGCTGACGCGATGCCTCTTCGCATTCTCATCGTCCGCACCTCCTCGCTCGGAGACCTGGTGCATATGCTGCCGGCCATCTCGGATATCGCGCGCCATGTGCCGGATGCCCGGATCGACTGGATCGTGGAGGAAGCATTCGCCGAAATCCCCAGCTGGCATCCCGCCGTGAACGAGGTCATCCGCGTGGCGCATCGCCGCTGGCGCAAGGCCTGGTGGTCGGAGCAGGTGCGCGCCGAGCGCCGCGCCCTGGCGCAGCGGCTGCGCGCCGAAACCTATGACGTCGTGCTGGACATGCAGGCGCTGATGAAGTCCGCCTGGCTGGTGCGCCAGACGCAGGGCGTGCGCCACGGCCTGGACTGGCGGTCGGCGCGCGAACCCCTGGCATCGCTGTTCTACAACGTTCGCCACCGCGTGGAGTTCTGGCAGCCTGCCGTGCTGCGCCAGCGCAAGCTGGCCGGGCTGGCCCTGGGCTACGAGCCCGTCGGCAAGCCCGATTTCGGCCTGGAGCAGTTCGCGCGCCAGGCCACGCAGGCCCAGCAGGATGCCGGCGCGCAGGCCGCGGGTGGCCGCGTTCATCTGGGTAGCCGCGATCCCGGCTATGCGGTCATCATGCCGTCGGCCAGCCGGGACGACAAGCTGTGGCCCGAGGAAGACTGGCGCGCGGTGTTCCGCCGCCTGCGCGATGCGGGCTGCACGCTGCGCCTGTTGGCCGGCAACGAGCAGGAAACGCACCGCGCCCGCCTGCTGGTGGCCGGCATGGACGGCGTCGAGGTAATGCCGCGCATGGACCTCACCTCGGTGGCGCGGCTGCTGGCCGGCTCGCGCATGATGGTCGGCCTGGACAGCGGCCTGACGCACCTGGCCGCGGCGCTGGGACGCCCGACCATCGGTATCTATCGGGCGTCCACGCCGGTGCGCACGCCGCTGGTGGGATCGAACTATACGGCCAGCCTGGGCGATCGCGGCGCTTCCCCCTCGCGCGAGGCGGTGATGGCCTCGGTGGAACAGGCCCTGGCGGCGGTTTGAGATGATGGCTCGCGCGCCTGCGGCCTCTGATGGCGTTCGTCCGGGGGCATGGCTGACATGAGCCGTGGCGTCTATACGCTGCTGCTGCGCTTGTTGGCGCCGCTGTTGTGGCTGCTGATGTGGCGCCGCGCGCGGCGGGCGGGCGGCCAGTGGGGCATTCTGTCGGCGGGCCGTTTCGGCGGCGCGGATGCCGTCGCGGCGCCGGTCGGCGCATCGTTTGACACACCCGTCTGGGTGCATGCCGTCAGCCTGGGCGAAACCCGGGCGGCCCAGCCGCTGGTGCAGGCGCTGCTGCAACGCGGTCTTCCGGTATTGCTGACCCATACCACCGCCACCGGCCGTGCCGAGGGCGCGCGCCTGTTCGCCGGCGCACTGGCGGTGGGCCAGTTGCGCCAAGCCTGGCTGCCCTACGACCTGCCCGGTTCCGTCGCTCGCTTCCTGGACCGCTACGCGCCGCGTTGCGGCCTGCTGATCGAACGCGAGGTGTGGCCGAATCTGCTGGCGGCGGCGCGGGCACGCAAGGTGCCCGTGGCCCTGGTCAGCGCGCGCTTCTCGGCGTCTTCGTTGCGGCAGGCCCGCTGGCTGGGCAGCGCGCTGCGCCAGGCCTTGGGGGGCCTGGATCGGGTGCTGGCCCAGACCGAGGACGACGCGCATCGCCTGCGCCAGGCCGGCGCGCTGGCCGCCACGGTGACCGGCAACCTGAAATTCGACCTGACCTTGCCCGCCGCGCAGGTGGCCGCCGGTCAGGCCTGGCGTCAGGCGCTGAACCGGCCCGTGATCGCCCTGGCCAGCACGCGCGAAGGCGAGGACGCGCTGTTCATCCAGGCTTTGCTGGCGCACCGGGACGCCGCCGGCCAGGCGCCGCTGTACCTGCTGATTCCGCGCCATCCGCAGCGCTTCGACGAGGCGTACGTGCAGTTGCGCGCGGCGGGCCTGGCCACGGTGCGCCGATCGGCGGGGGACTTGCCGCCAGATGCGCGCACCGCCGTGCTGCTGGGCGATTCGCTGGGCGAGATGGCGTTCTACTACGCAGCCGCGGACGTGGCCGTGGTGGCGGGCAGCTTCGCGCCGCTGGGCGGCCAGAACCTGATCGAAGCCTGCGCGGCCGGCACGCCGGTCATCGTCGGCCCGCATACGCGCAACTTCGCGCAGGCGGTCGAGGACGCACTGGCGGCCGGCGCGGCCCTGCGCGCCCGGGATGCGGGCGAGGCGGTCGACATGGCATTGGCCCTGCTGGCCGACACGCCGCGCCGGCAGGCGATGCGGGGCGCGGCGCAGGCGTGGACGCGTGCGCATGCCGGGGCCACGCAGCGCACGATGCAGGCGCTCGAAGGCTGGTTCGGGCCGCGCTAGGGCGGCGCTGCGGATCCTCTCGATGCTTGCGGATATCGCCGTGGCTCGACCCCAGCCGTGCCAGTGCCGGCGTATCCATCGAGACCGGCACGGGGCATCACACTGACACCTCGAGCAGCCGGGAAATCGGACGGCAGGCCGGTGCGCGGGCGCTGGCCAAGGCTGGGCTACTATCGAACGGGCCGCGAGGGGCTGGAGGGTATTCGTCGGGTCTCGACGAGACTGGCCCCATTTGCTTCCGATGATGCAGGTTGTCCAGGAGATGCGCGTGATTTCCAGAAAGATGTGGGTTCTGGCGTTTGCGGTATGGATGCCGGGCGTGGGGGCGGCTGCGCCCACAGCGTCTCCATCGGCCGATTGGCAACTGACCGGCGAACAACTCGTCATGGCGGGCATCGACGGCTCGCTGGCGCCGGAATTCCATGATGAGAAGCGGCCCGAGCTGCAGGTGATGGTGTCGTCCAGCCGCGCGGCGGCCTTCATGCTGGGCGTGGCCAGCTATACCTACGGCACCCGTTGGTGCAAGGCCGATGGCCTGGGGCAGGAAGACTTCGCCAAGGTGGTGGAAACGCTGGGCAGCCTGCCGGACGACCGCTTGAAGATGCCCGCGGCGCCGTTGGTCGCGCAAGCCCTGGCCAGGCATTTTCCCTGCAAGCGTTGACGTCCATATCCAGCCGCATGGGTTTTGCGGGCCCGGGGTTTTCCCAGGCCAGGCTGATGTACCAGACGGATTGACGCGCCTATCTGGCGGGCGGCAGCACCGTGACGCGATCCGCGTTCAATTCCTGGTTGAGGCGGCCGGACATGCGGCCGTCGTCGTTGGGCGGCTGGCCCAGCCAGCCCTGGCTCATGGCGTAGGCCCACAGATTGGCCAGCAGGATCAGCACGAACAGGATGCGCATGGCGGTTCTCTACGGGGCGTCGGGCGCCGCCGCCCAGGCGGCCAGGCCGTCCAGCACGGGGCTTTCCAGGTAGACGGGCGTGGGGGCGGGACCCAGCGCCGAGCAGGCCTGGGCCAGCAGGCGTTCGGTCTCGGCCTGCACCTCGGGCCAACCCCCGCCGGCCACGTAGATGTCGGGCATGCTGCCGTAGCGGTCGCAGCCGGCCAGCCACTGGCGCACCACGGCGCCGGCCTGCGCGGCGGCGATGCCGGTGGCGATGGCCTGGTGCGTGTCTATGGGATAGGCGCTGACCTGGCCGTCCGCCAGCGGCAGATTGGCCGTGCCCTTGTTCAGCGCGTTGCGCATCATGGCCGGACCGGGCAGGATCAGGCCGCCCGGAAAGACGCCGTCGTCGCCGACGGTATCGATGGTGGTGGCCGTGCCGAAGCAGGCCAGCACGAAGGGTTTGTGCGGCCGCGGCAGGCGCGTGTACGCGCCCAGCATGGCGGCCCAGCGGTCGGCGCCCAGCTGTTCGGGGCGTGCGTAGCCATTGACCAGGCCCAGGGCGCGCGGTTGCGCGCGCAGCCAGGTGACCGGGCAGTTGGCGGGCAGCGCCGCCGCGATGGCTGCGCCGCGCGCCTGGCCGGCCACGTTGACGCCGACCGCGCGTTGCGGCGATCGAGGCTGGACGGCCAGCCAGTCGCGCAGCGCGTCGGGATCGAGGTTGTCGAACGCGGTGACGATGGCGTGGCGCCGCGGGTCGGAGGGATCGAACCAACCCACCTTCAGGCGGCTGTTGCCGGAGTCGATGAGCAGGATCATGCTTGCGGCCGGATGGAGATTTCACCGACGGTAATCGGCAGGGTGCCCGTGGGCGTGGCGATCAGCAGGCGGCCCTGGGCATCGACGCCCTGCGCCACGCCGCCGTTGAGCACGGCGCCCTGGTCCAGCACGTTGACGGCTCGGCCGGCCAGCGCGTCGACCCGGGCGAAGCGGGCCGGGAAGGCGCCCGCCAGCAGGCTGGCGGCCTGCGAGAACGTGTCGTGCAGGGCGCAGGCGACGGCGCACACCACGTCGGCGGGGCCGACGCCCACGGTGCCCGAGGCCTCGGCGATCTGCGACCAGTCGGCCACCTGGCGCTGCAGCGCCTGCGACAGTTCGGCGGCATCGAGCAGGTTCACGCCCACTCCCGCGATGACGGTGTGGCCGGCCTCGGGGCCGCCGGCGTTGCGCGAGGATTCGATCAGCACGCCCACCAGCTTGCCATCCCGCCACAGCACGTCGTTCGGCCACTTGACGCAGACGTCCGGCGCGGCAGCGCCGGCCAGGCCGCGCAGGCCTTCGCAGATGGCCATGCCGGCCAGGGGCGACAGGGCGGGCAGGGCGGCGGGCGGCAGGTACACGTCGAAGGCGCACGAGAACACCAGCGTGGCGCCGGGCCGGCTTTTCCAGGGACGGCCGGCACGGCCTCGGCCGTTCTCCTGCACGTGTGCGCCCAGCAGCCAGGGCTTGTCGCCCGTGGGGGCGTTGCGTGTGCGGGCCAGCAGGTCGGTGTTGGTGCTGCCGGTGCGGTCCAGCCATTCGACGTGCCGGAAGGCGGGCAGGCGGTCGGACAGCGTGCGCGCGAACGCGTCGGGCGCGGGCAGGTCGGCGGTGAAAGCTTGGACTGACATGGCGGCGATTGTAGGGCACGGGCGGCAGGCGCGTGCCGATTCATACCGGAGGATAAGTGTCTCTTAATCCCGTGGCGATTATCATGGGGAATCGCCATCGTCCGGCCGCCCATGCCCCGTTCCGTCCCGACCGCCACGCACCCCCCGGCCCCCGTCCGCCAAGACGGGGGCGCCTGCTATCTGGCGGGCGACTGGAGCATGCAGGCCCTGGCCGAGCCCGGCGTGGCCGCCGCCCGCCGCCAGGCGCTGGAGCGCCTGGGCCCAGGCCTGCGCTGGGACCTGAGCGCCGTCGAGCGCCTGGACACCATCGGCGCACACCTGATCTGGCAGGCGTGGGATTACAAACTGCCCGACCGCCTGCGCGGCACCGACGGGCAACGCGCCGTGTTCGACGCCCTGAACGCCAACCGCGGCGAAATGCGCCCGCCCGAGCCGCCGCCGCACGACCGCCTGGAATGGATACGCGGCATCGGCGATGCCCTGGGCCACGGCCTGCGCAACGGCAGGTCGCTGCTGACGATGCTGGGCCAGCTGGTGCTGGACGTCGGCGGCCTGCTGCGCCATCCCCTGCGCGGCCCCTGGCGCGAGATCTCCGCGCAGGTCTATCGCATGGGGGCGCAGGCGCTGGGCATTACCGCGCTGGTCGGTTTCCTGATCGGGGTGGTGCTGTCGTATCTGTCGGCGCAGCAGTTGCGCACTTTCGGCGCCGACCGCTTCATCGTGCAACTGCTGGGCGTATCCATTGTGCGCGAACTGGGGCCGGTGCTGGCCGCCATCCTGGTGGCGGGACGGTCCGGTTCGGCCATCACCGCGCAGATCGGCGTGATGCGCGTCACGCAGGAGCTGGACGCCATGAGCGTCATGGGCATCGCGCATGGCCAGCGGCTGATCCTGCCGCGCGTGGTGGCGCTGGCCGTGGTCATGCCGCTGCTGGTGCTGTGGACCGATGCGCTGGCGCTCTTGGGCGGCATGCTGGCCGCCAAGGCGCAACTGGGTATTTCACTGGCATGGTTCGTCGACGGCCTGTCGCGCGCCATTTCACTGGCCAATTACGGCATCGGGCTGCTCAAGGGGGCCACCTTCGGCATCGTGATCGCGCTGGTTGCCTGCCATTTCGGCCTGCGCATCGAGCCCAACACCGAAAGCCTGGGCCGCGGCGTGACCACCTCGGTGGTCACGTCCATCACCGCCGTCATTCTGGTGGATGCCCTGTTCGCCATCGTCTTCAGCTCGGTGGGGATCTGATGGGCGCCCTGGCCAACGCCCCGCCGCACTCCGACGTCGCCATGACGCAGGCGCCAGTGATCGCCGTCAACGGCCTGCGCACCGCCTTCGGCGACCACGTCGTGCACGAGAACCTGAACCTGGCCGTGCTGCCGGGCGAGATCCTGTCGCTGGTGGGCGGTTCGGGTTCCGGCAAGACCACGCTGCTGCGCCAGATCATCGGCCTGGAGCGGCCCGCCGCGGGTAGCGTGCGGGTGCTGGGCCGCGAGCTGCACGAGTTGTCGCCCTCCGAGCTCCGCAGCCTGTCCCAGCATTGGGGCATGTTGTTCCAGGCCGGGGCATTGTTCTCGGCGCTGTCGGTGTTCGACAATGTGGCGTTGCCGCTGCGCGAGCTGCGCGCCTTGCCCGCCGACCTGATCTGCGACGTGGTGATGTGCCGGCTGGCCATGGTGGGCCTGACTGCCCAGGACGCCGACAAGCGCCCGTCCGACCTGTCTGGCGGCATGGTCAAGCGTGTGGCCCTGGCGCGCGCGCTGGCGCTGGATCCGGGGTTGCTTTTCCTGGACGAGCCCACGGCAGGGCTCGATCCGCTGCGCTCCGACGAATTCGTCGCCCTGGTCCGCTCGCTGCACGCGCAACTGGGTTTCACGGTGGTCATGGTGACGCACGATCTGGATACGCTGGTGGCGCTGTCCTCGCGCATCGCCGTGCTGGCCGAAAAACGGGTGATCGCCTGCGACACCATCGACAAGGTGGTGCAGGTCGATCATCCATTCATCCACGAGTTCTTCCTGGGCGAGCGGGGCCGCCGCGCGCTCGGAGACTTGGTACCGAAGGAAGCGGGTCATGGAAAACCGTAGTCATGCCTTGCTGGCGGGGTTGTTCACGCTGGTGCTGCTGGCCGCGGCGGCGTTGGTGGCGGTGTGGCTGAGCCGCGACCGCTCGCAGCAGGCCATTTACGAAATCATCTCGTCCACGGCCGTCACCGGCCTGACGGCGCAGTCCGGCGTGCGCTACCAAGGCGTGCCGGTGGGCAAGGTGCAGGCGCTGGCGCTCAATCCCGAGCGGCCCGGACAGGTGCGCATCCGCATCGGCGTCGCGCCGAACACCCCCATCACCGAGTCCACCTGGGCCGAGCTGGGCGTGCAGGGCATCACCGGCGGCGCCAACGTCGAGTTGCGCGATGACGGCGCGCATCCCACGCTGCTGACCACCTCGGCCCAACATCCCGCCGCGATTCCGCTGCGGCCGGGCTTCTTCGACCGCGTCCAGCAACGCGGCACGGCGGTGTTGGAAAACGTGGACCGCGCCACGCAACAGCTCAGCCAGTTGCTCAGCCAGCAGAACGTGCAGGCCATGACCGCGATGCTGCAGAACGCCGCCGACATGTCCTCGCAATTCAAGCAGGCCAGCCAGGACCTGGGCCCGCTGGTGCGGCGCCTGGATTCCGTCGCCGACGAAATGAGCGGCGCGGCCAGGCAGGCCAACGGCTTGATGATCGACGCCCGCCAGGCGCTGGCTCGCCTGGATGGACCCAACGGCCCGATGGCCGCGGCCACGCAGAGCATGCAGCAGATCGCCTGGGCCGCCGCCCGCCTGGACAACGAAACCCTGCCGGCGCTGTCGCGCATGGCCACCGGCGTGAACGGCGCCGCGCGCACGGCGCAGTCGGCGCTGCGCCGCGTGGGTGACACGCCGCAGTCGTTCCTGTTCGGCCCGCCGCCGGTGCAGGCCGGCCCTGGCGAACCGGGATTCGCCGGATTCGGTCAGGGGCCGCAATGACACCGCCGTTCCAACGCACGCTACCTATGCCGCCACTCATGCTGAAGATGAAACGATCCCTCGCCATCCTGGCCGTGACGCTGGTCCTGGGCGGTTGCAGCCTGGGCAAGACCGGCCCCACGCCGACCCTGTACGACCTGGGCGCCGACCAGCGCCCCGCGCCCATGCTGGCCGCGCGCGCGCCGCTGTCGTTGTCCTTCACCACCGTGCCCACGCTGGCCGACGTCGGCATGATCTGGCGTATCGGCGACAGCGCCAGCCCGCGCGCCTACGCACAGGCCCGCTGGGCGGCGGCGCCGTCCGAACTGGTGCGCCTGCGCCTGGCCGAGCGCCTGTCGCGGCAAGGCGCCGTGCTGCCCGAAGGGGCTTCCGGCGTGCCGCAACTGCAGATTTCGCTGACCCGCTTCGAGCAGGTCTTCCAGCCCGACGGCGGCGCCAGCACCGGCCAGTTGGCCATGCAGGCGGTACTGTTGTCCGATCGCCGGGTGGTGGCGCAGCGCCGCATCGAGCGCGCGGTGCCCGCATCTTCGCAGGATGCGGCGGGTGGCGCCTCCGCGCTGCGCCAGGCCACCGACGAGGCCGCCGACGAACTGGCGCAATGGTTGGCGCAGGCGATGCCGGCGGCCACCAGCACGGCGCCGGGCGCCGCACGCCCACGTTGATGCTTTCCTGGCCGCCTGTCGGCCGTTTCGTTTTTCAAGCCAAGCAATCGCACTCATGTCTGCTCGTACCGAAATCGAAGGTTTTACTGGCGCCGCCGGGCGCATCGACTGCGCGCTGGATTGGCCCGAAGGCCAGCCGCGCGGCTGGGCGCTGATCCTGCATCCGCATCCGCTGCAGGGCGGCGCGCGCGACAACAAGGTCGTCACCACGCTGGCGCGCGCCTGCGTGCAGCACGGCCTGCTGGCCTTGCGGCCCAACTTCCGCGGCGTGGGCGCGTCGGCCGGTGAATTCGACCGCGCCGTCGGCGAGACGCAGGACATGCTGGGCCTGGTGGCCCAGGTGCGCGAGCGCTTTCCGGAACTGGCCCAGGCGCCCTGGGCGCTGGGCGGCTTCTCGTTCGGCACGGCCGTGGCCGCGGGCGTGCAGGCGGGCCTGGCGCAGGCCGGCGATACGCACCTGCCCGCCGCGCTGATGCTGATGGGCGCCGCGGTGCAGCGCTTCCAGCCCGCCGACCTGACAGTGCCCGAAGAGACGCTGATGGTGCACGGCGAGCAGGATGAAGTCGTGCCGCTGGCCGAGACCATGGATTGGGCGCGGGCCCGCAATCTGGCCATCGTGGTGGTGCCGGACGCATCGCACTTCTTTCATGGCAAGCTGCTGGTGCTGCGCCGCCTGGTGGCCGAGCGCCTGCAGGTGGCGTTGCCCTGACGCCCATCGCGGTGCAGCATGCGCCGAGCCCGCATTTCAAGGGCTTTGGCGCGTGCGGGTTCCGTCTACATTGCGTTGTATTTTGCGGGGCTCGGGAACATTTGAGCCCCAGGCCGATCGCATAGGCTGCCATAATTGCAGCCACTTTGCCGCAAGGCTTGCTCTACCTCCGGATATCGTTGCCGATGAACAAATCGTCCCAGACCGCTGTTTTTTCCGTTGCATTCGCGCGCCGCGCACTGGCTGGCGCCCTCGCCTCGGCCATGCTCGCCACCGCGCTGCCGGTGGCCGCGCAGCAACAACAGTCCCCCGCGCCCGCCTCGACGCAGCCGGCCAATCCGACGCCCGCCACGTCCTCCAAGACGACATCACCCACTTCGCTGCCCTTCACCGATCCCTCGGCCCCGCAGGTCGGCGACCTGGCCACGGTGCCCGCGCCCACCATCGCGGCCAAGGCCTGGATCACCGTCGACGTCAACAGCGGCCAGACGCTGGCCTCGTCCAATCCGGACATGAAGATCGAGCCGGCTTCGCTGACCAAGATCATGACGGCCTACGTCGTGTTCAACGCGCTGGAAGAAAAGCGCCTGACGCTGCAGCAACAGGTGCCGGTGTCGGAACACGCCTGGCGCACCGGCGGGTCGCGCATGTTCATCGAGCCGCGCAAGCCCGTCACGGTCGACGAGCTCAACCAGGGCATGATCGTGCAGTCGGGCAACGACGCCTCGGTGGCGCTGGCCGAGGCCGTCGGCGGCAGCGAGACCGCCTTCGCCGCGCTGATGAACCAGGAAGCGCAACGCCTGGGCATGCGCAACACGCACTTCATGAACGCCACGGGCCTGCCCGATCCGCAGCACATCACCACCGCGCGCGACCTGGCGGTGCTGGCGTCGCATCTCATTTCCGATCACCCTGATTTCTTCCACTACTACAAGCAGAAGGAATACACCTACAACAAGATCACGCAGCCCAACCGCAACCGCCTGCTGTGGGCCGATCCTTCGGTGGACGGCATGAAGACGGGCCATACCGATTCGGCCGGTTACTGCCTGGTCACCACCGCCATGCGCGGCGACCGCCGCATCCTCACGGTGCTGGTCGGCGCCGACAGCGAAGCCACGCGCGCCGAGGAAAGCCTGAAGCTGCTGAACTGGAGCTTCCAGAACTTCGACACGATCAAGCTGTACGGCCAGAACCAGCCCGGCCTGGACGCGCGCGTCTGGGAAGGCAAGGCCGAGTCGGTCAAGCTGGGCCCGCCCAACGCGGTGTGGCTGGCCGTGCCGCGCGGCAAGGGCGGCGAGATCAAGCCCGTGGCGCAGCGCACCGATCCGCTGGTCGCGCCCATCACCAAGGGGCAGCAGGTCGGCACCGTGCAGCTCACGCTGGATGGCAAGACGCTGCGCACCGAACCGCTGGTGGCCCAGGAAGACGTCGAGCGCGCCGGCTTCTTCGGCCGCATGGGCGACATGGTCAAGCGCTGGTTCCAGTAAACGCGGCGGTACGGCGGCTGTTCCACAGGAGCGGTTCCATGATTGCAGGCATGCCGGGCGACAGCCAGGTGTATCTCAATGGTGAATTCATGCGTGTGGACGAGGCGAAGATCTCCGTCCTGGATCGCGGGTTCATCTTCGGCGACGGCATTTACGACGTCGTTCCCGTCTACCAGGGCAAGCCGTTCCGCATCGATGGCCACCTGGACCGCCTGCAACGCAGCCTGGCGGCGCTGCGCATCGCGCCGCCCCTGGACCGCGCGGGCTGGGCGGACCTGGTCCGGGAACTGGCGGCGCGCTGTCCCGATCCTTATTGCATCGTCTACCTGCAGGTCACGCGTGGCGTGGCCAAGCGTGACCACGGTTTTCCCACCGCCGCCATCGCGCCCACGGTGTTCGGCATGGCCACGCCGTTCACCCCGCCCACGGCCGAGGCGCTCGCCCGGGGCATGACCGCCATCAGCATCGCCGATGAGCGCTGGCTGCATTGCGAGATCAAGTCGATCTCGCTGTTGGGCAACGTGCTGGCCAAGCAGCAGGCACTCGAGGCCGGCGTGGACGAGGTCGTGCAGTTCCGCGACGGCTGGCTGACCGAGGGGTCGTCGTCCAATATCTGGGTGGTGTCCGGCGGCACGCTGCTGGCGCCGCCGCGCGACAACCTCATCCTGGAAGGCATTCGCTACGGCCTTCTGGCCGAACTGGCGCAGGAAGCCGGCGTGCCGTTCGAGGCGCGCCGACTCTCGCGCCAGGAAGTGCTGGCTGCCGACGAGTTGCTGGTGACCTCGGCGGCCCGTGAAGTGCAGCCGTTGCTGATGCTGGACGGCAAGCCCGTGGGCGATGGCAAGCCCGGCCCTGTTTTTGCCAGGTTGCGTGCGGGTTATGATGCCCGCATCGCCGCGCGCTAGGCCCTCGCGTGCGTTTCGCACCGGGCCGTCCCGCGCGGCCCGCGCCATCCTCCGCCGCCGGGGCTTTCCCCGGGCTGGCCAAGCGGCCCTGCCAGGCTCACGCAACGATGAATATCCCGCCCGAAGATTCCCTGATCGAATATCCGTCCGACTTCCCCATCAAGGTCATGGGCAAGCAGCATCCGGATTTCGCGCAACGGCTGACCGAGGTCGTGCTGCAGTTCGACCCCGGTTTCGACGCCTCCTCCGTCGAGATGCGTCCCAGCAAGGGCGGCAACTACCTGGGCCTGACCTTCACCGTGCGCGCCACCTCGCGCGAGCAGCTCGACGCGCTGTACCGCGCGCTGCATGGCCATCCGATGGTGTCCATCGTCCTGTAGGCGCATCGGGTCCGTGCAAGCCGTCACCAAGTGGCTGGACCGTCCGGCCGACTATCTGCCGGTGTGGCGCGCCATGCGCGACTACACCGAGGAACGCGCCTCCGATTCCGACGACCAGATCTGGCTGTGCGAGCACTCGCCGGTCTATACGCTGGGCCAGGCCGGGCTGGAAAGCCATCTGCTGAAGGCCAACGGCATTCCCGTGGTGCATTGCGACCGCGGCGGGCAGATCACGTATCACGGGCCTGGCCAACTGGTGGCCTACGTGCTGCTGGACCTGCGCCGCGCGCGCCTGTACGTGCGCGAATACGTGTCCCTGCTGGAAGAGGCCGTGATCGGCACGCTGCGCGAGTTCGGCGTGCAGGGCGCCTGTAGGAAGCCGGGTGCGCCCGGCGTCTACGTGCCCGATCCGCAAGGCGGCGACGAACTGGCCAAGATCGCCGCGCTGGGCATCAAGGTGCGCAACGGGCATGCGTACCACGGGCTGTCGATCAACGTGGACATGGACCTGGCGCCGTTCCTGGGCATCAACCCCTGTGGCTACGAGGGGTTGCGCACCGTGGACATGGCCTCGTGCGGCGTGCGCGCCGACCTGGCCGAGGTCGGCGCCAGCGTGGCCCGGCGCGTGACGCCGCAGATTTCCGGCGAAGGGTTGTGCGGGTAGCCTGTCAGGCCGTTTCCGACGACGCCTCGGGCGTCAGCCACCCCTTGTAGCGCACGATCCGGCCCGTCCACGGATGGGCGATTTCCACGTCGAAATGGAAGCGGCCGTCTTCCTCGTACTCGAACGCCTTGCCGCCCGGCGCCAGGAACAGCGGCATCGGCATGCCCAGGAAGGTCCAGCGGCGCACCACCAGCTTCAACTGGCCGTCCTCCACCAGCACCGCCAGCGACACCACGACGGGCCCGAAGCGCTCGGTGATGAGGTTTGCCGATGCGCCTTCGCCTGCCTCCTGTACGCTGCTGAACGATTTGCCGCCGAACGTGCGGCGCCACACCTCGGCCATGCCGCGCGTCTGCAGGGAGACCTGCACGGGGACGTCCGCGGACGCTTCCGGAAATCCATAGATGGAAGCCAGCATGCGCGCCAGCGGACGGTTGCCGCGTTCCACGCTGGCCCGGCCCGATGCCGTCAGGCCCGGGCCGATGTCGTGCATGGCGCGCAGCGTGGGCGGCAGGGCGTGCCACGCGTCGCCCATCACGCGGCGATACAGCGGCAGCGCGCGATCGCTGCCGCGACGCTCCCGCCGACCCGTGTGGATGGCGCGCGGGGCGAATTCGGTTTCGTAATCGGACAGCGACACCGCGCCCGTGGCAGGCCGCGCGCCGGCGGCCGGCACGATGCCGGCCAGTTGCTTGCGCACCAGGGCCGCCACCGCCATCGCCGGAATGAAGGGGCCATCGTTGCCTTCGGCCAGCAGATGCCACTCGCGCACGACGGCCAGGCCGTTGGCGTCCCGCCCGGCCACCTGCACGAACATGCCGCCGCGATGCTCGCCCCAGCGCAGGATGTTGACGGCCTGGTGGAACAGCCGTGACGCGGGTTCAAGCGTGCGGACCAGCTTCCAGCGTACCAGCCATGCCAGGCCGCTGAGCAGGCGATGCAGCAGTTCGGGCGCCGGGCCCGCGCTCATCCAGACGGTGCGCAAGCTGGGAAACCGCGCGGGCAGCACCTGCAGATCGGGGACATCCACCAGGGTGAAGCGCCGGCTGTGCAGCGGCAGCCGGCCCGGCGGCGCGATGGTGTAGCGCATGGCGTCGGTCAGGGCATGACCCACGGCAGACCGGCCATCGCGCTTCACTGACACTGGCTGTCCGGCATAGCCGGCGATGGCGCGGATCACGTTCAGTCCCACCCCCGCGTAGGGGGACGGGGCGATGCCCGCGTGCACCGACTCCAACTGCGCCATGCCCTCGGACAGCCGGTCCACGACCGCCGCCGTCAGCACGGGGCAACTGCTCAGGCCCGACAGCACGAAGACGCCCTGGTTGCGCGCCTGCGCGTCGAAAGCGCCGATGCCCTGCACGAATGCGCTGCCGTCGGCCAGGTCCAGATAGTTGATGCCCTGGTCGATGCAGGCGCGCACCACGCGGTAGGGATCGTCGCCGTAGTCCTGGAAGGGACCGGTGGCATCGACCACGATGCCGGCGCCCGCGCCGGCCAGTTGCCGCGGTACGTCGCCGTCGCGATCGAAGCGCATCGGCACCAGCTTCGCCCGCGCGGGCAGGGCAGTGCAGAATGCCGCCGCCTTGGGCAGCGAGCGGCCGGCAACCACGATCGTCAGCCGGGCATCGTCGGCCAGCAGTTGCGCCAGCCGGCCGCCAAACGTGCCATAGCCGCCGATGATGAGCAGGGTGGTGCGCGGATCGTTCATGGATCTTCCTTTTTCTTGTGCGGGAACGAATACCCGGCCGTCCGCGCCGGGCAGACGGGTCAGGGGGCGTCGCCGGCCGGTTTGCGGCGCGCGCGGCCCAGCGCGGCGCTTTCCTCGACCAGCGGGCGCCCCACCGGACAGAAGGTGGCGATGAAGCTGTGCAGTGTGGCGATCATGTTGTCGTCGGCCAGGCTGTAGTGGACGAACTGGCCTTTCTTCTCGCTGCGCACCAGCCCGGCGTTCTCCAGCACTTTCAGGTGCTTGGACAGCGCCGGCTTGCTCATGTCGAAGCGCTGCGCGATCTCGCCGGCGGTCAGCGTACTGTTCGACAGATAGGCCAGCACCTTGCGTCGCGGTGCGGACGCCAGGGCTTCGAAGACGGCATCGATCTGCATAGTTAATTAACTAATTAGCTAAATATTGACGTACTATAGCACCACGCGCGGCCGCTGGCCGCCTCCGGAGCCCCTCATGCAGACGCAACCGAACGACGGCGACATGAACAACGGCGACATCTGGCTGGTCTACGACGGCGAATGCCCGCTGTGCCGCACCTACTGCAAATACGTCCGCATCCGTGCGGCGGCGGGCCGCCTGCACCTGGTCGACGCCCGCCAGCCCGGTCCTTTGATGGACGAAATCACCGCCGCCGGCTTGGACATCGACCAGGGCATGGTGGTGAAACTGGGCGGCCGCCTCTACTACGGCCCCGACGCCATCCACGTCCTGACCTTGCTGAGCACCCCTTCGGGCCTCTTCAACCGCGCCACCTACCTCTTCTTCGGCTCAGAGCGCGCCGCCGGCATCTGGTACCCCATCAGCAAGGCCGTCCGCACCCTAGTGCTGAAGGTCATGGGCATCCGCTACATCGAGAACCTGAAACGCGCGCCGGAAACACACGGCTGACCCCGCAACGACGCGCAATCGCGAGTCCGACACACTATCTCGATCACTCCGCCCTCGACCCCACTCTGACCATTCATTACTTATCCTCAATGGCCCAACTCATCCCGGGCCAGGCTGGATAATTGCCAGACGAATTTGTTTTCTATCGGCGATTAGCGATTCTGCGAGCCGCAGCCTCACCGGAGAAGTCGCGCCCGCAGCGCGAGAGCGCGAGGACGTGACTACGCAGGTGTGGCTGCGGCGCTAAAGAACCCAAATCCCCAACAGCAACAAAACCCTCCCCAAGAACTCCACCCGTCCCCGCTTTGAAGAAAGGGGCCCCGGGGCTACCCCCGGGAAGACCCTGTACACTAGCTTTTTTGCACGCAGGCGCAGGCACCCCTGCTTCCGCCCCGAAGGTACCCAATGTCCACGACTGGCGAATCCCCCACTTCCGTAGACCCGCAGGCCGCCGCGCCCGCAGCCGCCTACGATGCGACCCAGAAGCAGAAGTCCCAGGCAAAGACCGCACGCATTCCCATCAAGATCGTGCCGGCCGAGCGCCTGAAGAAGCCCGAATGGATCCGCGTGCGCGCGGCCTCGCCGGGATCGCGGTTCTACGACATCAAGCGCATCCTGCGCGAGCACAACCTGCATACGGTCTGCGAGGAAGCCTCGTGTCCGAACATCGGCGAGTGCTTCGGCAAGGGCACCGCCACGTTCATGATCATGGGCGACAAGTGCACCCGCCGCTGCCCGTTCTGTGACGTGGGGCATGGCCGCCCCGATCCGCTGGACACCAACGAGCCCGCCAACCTGGCGCGCACCATCGCGGCATTGAAGCTGTCGTACGTGGTCATCACCTCGGTCGACCGCGACGACCTGCGCGACGGCGGCGCGGCGCACTTCGTCGACTGCATCACGCAGATCCGCGAACAGTCGCCCTCCACCCGCATCGAAGTGCTGGTGCCCGATTTCCGCGGCCGCCTCGACCGCGCGCTGGCCATCCTGAACAGCGGCCCGCCGGACGTGATGAACCACAACCTGGAAACCGTGCCGCGCCTGTACAAGCAGGCCCGTCCGGGTTCCGATTACATGCACTCGCTGAAGCTGCTGGCCGAGTTCAAGCAGTTGCATCCCGAGGTGCCGACCAAGTCGGGCCTGATGCTGGGCCTGGGCGAGACCGACGAGGAAATCCTGCAGGTGATGCGCGACATGCGTGCGCACAACGTCGACATGATTACCATCGGCCAGTACCTGCAGCCGTCCGAGCACCACCTGCCGGTGCTGCGCTACGTCCATCCCGACACCTTCGCGATGTTCGAGCGCGAGGCCTATGCCATGGGCTTCTCGCACGCCGCCGTGGGCGCCATGGTGCGCTCGTCGTACCACGCCGACGAACAGGCCCACGCCGCCGGCGTCAACTGATCCCCGCCTGATCCGTCCGACGAACGCCGCCACTTCTCGCGAATGGCGGCGTTTTCATTTTCTGTTTTCCCTTTCGCTGACGGGCAGCCTGTCCGTTGAACAGGCGTATGCTGCATGGCAGTGCTTCTTTGCCGCCGGGCCGCCCCAAGGCAAAAATGGCCCCCTCGGGGGGCAGCAAGCCGAAGGCGCGGCGTGGGGGTATTTTTTCGTTTCGCCGGGCCCGGACCGGTCATGCACAGAGGAAGATTCGCCATGAAATACCGCCGACTCGGCAGCAGCAATCTGCAGGTTTCCGCGCTTTGCCTGGGCACCATGATGTTCGGGGAACAGACGCCGTTCGAAGAGGCCCGCGCCATCGTGGCCTCGGCCCGCGAACACGGACTGAATTTCATCGATACCGCCGACGTCTACAACCAGGGACGGTCGGAAGAGGTGGTGGGCCAATTGCTGGCGGGCCAGCGGCACGAGTGGGTGCTGGCCAGCAAGATCGGCAACGTCTTCACCAAGGCGCCCAACCAGTCGCACTATTCGCGCCAGTGGCTGACGCAGGGCGTCGAGGGAAGCTTGAAGCGCATGGGCACCGACTACATGGACATCCTGTACCTGCACCGCGACTTCCATGAAGAAAATCTGGAAGAGGCGGTATGGGCGCTGGGCGACCTGATCCGCGCGGGCAAGCTGCGCAGCTTCGGCGTGTCCAACTTCCGCGGCTGGCGCATCGCCGAGATCGTGCGCCTGTGCGAACAACTGGGTGTGCCCAAGCCGGTGGTCTGCCAGCCCTACTACAACATGCTCAACCGCAATCCCGAGGTCGAGATCCTGCCGGCCTGCGCGCATTATGGGCTGGGCGTGGTGCCGTACAGCCCCATCGCGCGCGGCGTGCTGACGGGCAAGTACGCACCGGGCCAGGCGCCGGCCGCCGACACGCGCGCGGGCCGTGGCGACAAGCGCATCCTGGATACCGAATTCCGCGAAGAGTCGCTGCTGATCGCGCAGCAACTGGTCGACTACTGCCGCGACCGTGGCGTGCTGCCTGGCCATTTCGCCACGGCGTGGGTGCTGGCCAATCCGGTGATCTCGTCCGTCATCGCCGGGCCGCGCACGCTGGCGCAGATGGAGGACTACTACGGCGCGTTGGACGTCACGATCTCGCCGCAGGAAGAGGCCCTGGTCAATGGCTGGGTGGTGCCGGGCCATGCGTCCTCGCATGGATACAACGATCCCAGCTATCCGTTCTTCGGCCGTCCGGTGGCGGTGGACGAGTAAGCGCCGGGTTCGTGGCCTGGCCTGCGCCAGCGGCGTGGGCCAGACTTGCGTGGGGCGGACGGCATTGACCGTCTCTTGCCGGTTGCGGCTTCAATCCGCCTGGCGGGCGTTCGGGCTTGTCCACAGCACATCGGGCTGGCCGGCCACGCGGTTCAGATGGCGGGCCACCACGAACATCAGGTCCGACAGCCGGTTCAGGTATTGACGCGAGGCGGCCTGCACCGTTTCGGTGTGGGCCAGCGTGACCACCGAACGTTCGGCGCGGCGCGCCACGGTGCGCGAGATATGCGCCAGCGCGGCCGCCCGGCATCCCCCGGGCAGGATGAATTCGCGCAGCGGGGGCAGGGCGGCGTTGTAGTGCGCCAGCCGCGCGTCCAGACGCGCCACCTGGGCATCGGCCAGCGCCACATGGCCGGGAATGCTCAGTTCGGCGCCCAGATCGAACAGGTCGTTCTGGATGGCGCGCAGATCGGCCGCAACGTCGTCGGGCAACGTCTCGGCGCACAACACGCCCAGCGTGCTGTTCAGTTCGTCCACGTCGCCCAGCGCGGCGATGCGCGGGGCGTCCTTGCCGGTGCGCGTGCCGTCGCCCAGGCCGGTGGTGCCGTCGTCGCCGGTGCGGGTGGCGATCACGGAAAGACGGTTGGCCATGCGGGTCTCCTGGTGGGATGAAGGGGGCAATCCTAGCATCGCAGGGTGTCTTGTAATCCCCTGTAGCGCCAATATAAGACCCGATGCGGATCGCAACCTGCCTCGTGCGCTATGCTGGACGCTGACATGCAGGAGGGTTTGCGCATGAATTTTTCTTTTCGACAACACGCCGCCACCGCGGCGATCATCGTGGCCGCCGCCGTGGCGCCCGCGGCCCATGCCCAGCAGGCCAGCGCGAGCGGGGAAGTGCGTCGGGTGGACCAGGCAGGCGGCAAGGTCACGCTGAAGCACGATGCCATTTCCGACCTGGAGCTGCCGGCGATGACGCTGGTGTACCAGGCCGATCCGGCGCTGCTGGCCGGCATCAAGCCGGGCGACAAGGTCAGCTTCACCGCCGAACGCAAGGACGGCAAGTACGTGGTGACCAAGATTTCGAAATAACCCCGGCGTCTTCATCGGGCGTTGGAACGGTTGTGCGGCGGGCGATCCGCGCCAATGCCCGCCCGGGAAATGCAAAAGGCCTGGACCGAAAGATCCAGGCCTTTTGCATTGTTGCGCCGTCTGGCAGGGCGGCGGTGTGAGCGTGCGCGCTACAGCACGTAGCGCGCCAGGTCCTGGCTGCCGGCCGTCTCGGCCAGTTGCTCGTCCACGTAGGCCGCGTCGATCGTCACCGTGTGCGCGCCGCGCGTGCTGGCGTCGAAGGACAGGTCTTCCAGCAGCTTTTCCATCACCGTGTACAGACGGCGGGCGCCGATGTTCTCGGTGCGTTCATTCACCGAGAAGGCCAGCTCGGCCAGACGCGCGATGCCGTCGTCGGTGAATTCCAGCGTGACGTCCTCGGTGGCCAGCAGCGCCGTGTACTGCTTGATGAGCGACGCATCGGTGTCGGACAGGATGCTGATGAAATCCTTGGCGGTCAGCGAATCCAGTTCGACGCGGATGGGGAAGCGGCCCTGCAGCTCGGGGATCAGGTCGGACGGGCGCGCCAGGTGGAACGCGCCGGAGGCGATGAACAGGATGTGATCCGTGCGCACCATGCCGTAGCGCGTATTCACCGTGGTGCCCTCGACCAGCGGCAGCAGATCGCGCTGCACGCCCTGGCGCGACACGTCGGCGCCGCCGCTTTCCTGGCGCGCGGCGATCTTGTCGATCTCGTCCAGGAACACGATGCCGTTCTGCTCGACGTTGGCCACGGCCACCGCGCGCAGGTCTTCCTCGTTGACGCGCTTGGCGGCTTCTTCCTCGACGATCAGCTTGAAGGCTTCCTTCACCTTCATCTTCTTGGGCTTTTTCTTGTCCTTGGCCAGGCCCGCGAACATGCCGCGCAACTGTTCGGCCATTTCTTCCATGCCGGGGGGCGTCATCACGTCCATCTGCGGCATGGGCTGGGCGACTTCGATCTCGATCTCGAGATCGTCGATCTTGCCTTCGCGCAGGCGCTTGCGGAAGGTTTGGCGGGCCGTGCCGTCTTCACCGCGCTCGGGGTCGCCGGTGGCGGTGCGGGCCGGCGGCAGCAGCGCGTCGAGGATGCGGTCTTCGGCCGCGTCTTCCGCGTGGCTGCGTACGCGGCGCATCTCGATCTCGCGCGTCTGCTTGATGGAGTATTCGGTGAGGTCGCGGATGATGGTGTCCACGTCGCGGCCCACGTAACCCACCTCGGTGAACTTGGTGGCCTCGATCTTGATGAAGGGCGCGTTGGCCAGCTTGGCCAGGCGGCGCGCGATCTCGGTCTTGCCCACGCCGGTGGGACCGATCATCAGGATGTTCTTGGGATGGATCTCGTGGCGCAGGGGTTCGGCGACCTGCTGGCGGCGCCAGCGGTTGCGCAGCGCCACGGCCACCGCGCGCTTGGCGCGGTTCTGGCCGATGATGAACTTGTCGAGTTCGGAGACGATCTCTCCGGGAGTCATGGTCGATGCGGACATGTGGAATTCCAGAGTGGCGGGCAGGGCGCGGGCCGATGGCCGCGCGCCAGCGGGCGGCCGGGGCTTATTCGCCCAGCGTTTCGATCACGTGGTTCTGGTTGGTGTAGATGCACAGGTCGCCGGCGATTTCCAGCGACTGCTTGACGATGGCTTCAGGTGCGAGTTCGGTGTTGCGCAGCAGGGCCAGCGCGGCCGATTGCGCATAGGCGCCGCCAGAGCCAATGGCGGCCAGGCCGTGTTCGGGTTCCAGCACGTCGCCGTTGCCGGTGAGCACCAGGGTGTGCTCGGCATCGGCCACGATCAGCATGGCCTCGAGGCGCCGCAGCACGCGGTCGGTGCGCCAGTCGCGCGTCAGTTCGACGGCGGCGCGCATCAGGTGGCCCTGGTGCTTTTCGAGCTTGGCTTCGAAGCGTTCCTGCAGGGTGAACGCATCGGCGGTGGCGCCGGCGAAACCTGCCAGGATCTTGTCGTGGTACAGGCGGCGGATCTTGCGCGCCGTGCCCTTGATGACGATGTTGCCCAGCGTGACCTGTCCGTCACCGCCCAGCGCGACGCGGTTGCCGCGGCGGACACAGATGATGGTGGTAGCGTGAAATTGTTCCATGCGCTTTCCTTCCGTTGAGGGAAGTACGTGGGGATGGCGCGGGGGATTTCAAGCGGGGGTGGAACCCCAGGCATGCAATGCCCGGAGCGGAACTCCCGTGCCGGCACGCCATGTGGCGCGCGTCCGGCATCCTGGCGCCGCCTTCATCGTTCGATGCTACGAGGAAATGGCGGGTGGCGCCACCCGAGGGCGCAGCAAAAAGGCCATACCGATGTCGGCATGGCCTTTCCTGGGTGTTGCGGCAGCAGTGACGGGAAATTAGTCGCCGTACAGCTTCTGGCGCATTTCGCGGCGTTCCTGGGCTTCCAGCGACAGGGTGGCCGTGGGACGGGCCAGCAGGCGTGGGATGCCGATGGGCTCGCCGGTTTCTTCGCACCAGCCGTATTCGCCGCTGTCGATGCGGGCGATGGCCTGTTGCACTTTCTTCAGCAGCTTGCGTTCGCGGTCGCGCGTGCGCAGTTCCAGCGCATGCTCTTCCTCGATGGTGGCGCGGTCGGCGGGATCGGGCACGAACTGCGTTTCGCGCAGGTGCTCGGTGGTTTCGCCGGCGTTGGCCAGGATGTCCTGCTCGAGTTGCTTGAGCCGTTCCTTGAAGAACGCCAGTTGGCGGTCGTTCATGTAGTCGGCCTCGGTCATGGCCAGCAATTCTTGTTCGCTGGGCAGATCAATCGCCGTTTCGTTCGCCGACTTGCTTGATTTCTTGGTTGCTGCCTTGGTAGCCATGAAAACACTCCAAATGATCGGTCCGGACGCGGTGCGAGTCGCACCGGCTGGATCGTATAACCTGTTGTAGCGGCGCTAAGCGATCCTCGCACTACGTTCTTGTACTTTGCGTTGCGCTATTTCGCGCAGCGCCTGCCTGGACGGGATCAGCCGGCCAGGCACTGCTCCAGGCCACGGGTGAAGATTTCCTGGGGCAGCTTGCGGCCGATGAAGACCATCTTGGTGTTGGGCTTCTCGGACGACGTCCAGGGTTTGCCGGGTTCGGCGCCCATCATCATGTGCACGCCCTGGAACAACATGCGGCGGTTGATGCCCTTCATGTACAGGATGCCCTTGTAGCGCAGCAGGTCGGGACCGTAGACCTGCACCACGCCGCCCAGGAATTCTTCCAGGCGTGCCGGATCGAAAGGCTTGTTCGAGCGGAACACGAACGCGCCGATATCGTCGTTGTGATGATGGTGGTGATGGTGATGCGGGTGATCGCAGTGGTCGCCGCAATCGTCGCCATGATCGTGGTCGTGATCATGCGCCGCGTCGGGGTGGTCGTCGGCCAGGAAGTCGGGATCGATGTCCAGGATCGAGTTCAGGTTGAAGCCGCTGATGTCGATGATGGACTTGAGATCGGCCTCGCCGAAGTGCACCGGGGTGATCGGCGCGCGCGGGTTGATCTTCAACAGGCGGGCGCGCAGCGCTTCGTAGTCGACGTCGTTGACCAGGTCTTTCTTGGAGACCAGGATGCGGTCGGCGAAACCGACCTGCTTCTGGGCCTCGTCCTGGGCATCGAGCGTGGCCATGCCGTGCTTGGCGTCGACCACCGTGACCACCGCGTCCAGGCGGTAGTATTCGGCGATGTCGTCGTCCATGAAGAACGTCTGGCACACCGGGCCGGGGTTGGCCATGCCGGTGGTTTCGATGATGACGCGTTCGAACGTGAGTTCGCCGGCTTCGCGCTTGGCGCGCAGCTCGGACAGGGTGCGCATCAGGTCGCCGCGCACGGTGCAGCACACGCAACCGTTGGACAGCTCGATGATCTCTTCGTCGCGGTCTTGCACGAGAAGGTCGTTGTCGATGCTTTCCGGCCCGAATTCGTTTTCGATGACCGCGATGCGGCGACCGTGGTATTCGGTGAGGATGCGTTTGAGCAGGGTCGTCTTGCCGGCACCGAGAAAGCCGGTGAGGATGGTGACGGGAACCATTTTGTCCACACTGCGCGGGGTATTCATGGCGAAGCTTGCAAGCTAGTTTCGGGGGCTCGCGCAAGGCGCGCCGCCGAGTGGTGGGACCGACGAATCGCCGACCGGACGCAGGATTACAGCACAGTCGGGGGCACTGGGCAAACCCCTGGAAGACCCTGCAATGCCAATCGGCAATTTACGGCAATATCCGGCCATATTTCGCGCCGAATGCCGGGAGAACACGGCAAATGGGGGCGGAGTGCGAAAATTCAAGAGGGGGATTTTCCGCGCGTTTCGCCGCCCGTGGGACGCGAGGCCGTTCGGGCAGAAACAGCAAGCGGCGTGCCTGGCAGAAGAGGGCCGGGATCGCAGGCCTATCGACCCTACAGGGGCGCCCGCCGCCTCAGTGCGTGTGGGCGTGGCCGTGATGGTGGCCGTGTTCGGCCGGCGCGTCTTTCTGGCACTGCGGGCACAGGGCGCGGATTTCGGTTTCGTGCGTGGCCAGGGCGTAGCCCGTCTGCGCCACGCGCTCGGCCAGTTGGCGGCTCATGGCGGGGTCGCTCAGTTCGGCCACCGCCCCGCAGCGGGTGCAGACCACCAGCAGATCGTGCGGCGCGCCGGCCGCGTCATGACAGGCGCTCCAGGCGTTGACCGCATCCAGGCGGTGCACCAGGCCTTCTTCCATCAGGAAGTCCAGGGCGCGATAAACCGTGGGCGGCGCGGCGCCGGGATGCACTTCGCGCATGGCTTCGAGCAGCTCGTACGCCTTCAGGCTGCGGCCGTGGCGCAGCAGCAGTTCGAGGACCTTGCGGCGGATGGGCGTCAGACGGCGGCCCCGTTCGGCGCACAGGGTCTCGGCCAGGGCGAGTTGCTCGCTGACGGCATCGGGCCGGGTGGTATCGGACGGGGCAGGCATGGTGGCGTGAATGGCGTGTTGGCTGCGGCGCGGACGGGCGCCGCCAAAGCCGGACGGTAGCAGAAATAGCCGTGTCGCGGGAAGCGTGCCGGATCGCTAACTTGTTATGATATAACATAAAATTTCCCGCCTACGCCTTCCTTGCCGCCGCTTTCCATGCTTCTGCATTCTTCCGCTTCTTCCTTCGCGCGAGTGCGCGCGGCGCGTCCTGGATGGCGCCTGGCCCGGCTGGGCGTGGCGTTGCGGCGCCGCCTGGCGGTGCTGGCCGCCGGTCTGTGCGTGGCGGTGGCCGCGCCCGCCGCGCTGGCGCATCCGCACATGTGGATCGACGCGCGCGCCACGCTGGTGTTCGATGCGCAGGGCCGCATGGCGGCTGTCCAGCAGCACTGGCGTTTCGACGAGATGTTCGCCGCGTACGCCGCGCAGGGCCTGCCCACCGAGAAGGACGGCAGCCTGTCGGCCAAGACCATGCAGGCCATGGCCGATGACTGGATGCAGGCGCTGGGCGAGCCGATCTCGCATTTCTTCACCACCGTCGAGGTGGATGGCCGCAAGCAGGCCTTCGGCAAGCCGCGCGAGGCCCGCGTCACGCGCGATGCCAAGGGCCTCTTGGCGCTGTCGTTCGTGCTGCCGCTGGCCAAGCCCGCGGCGCCGGGCGCCAAGGGCGTGCAGGTCGACGTGTTCGATCCGACGTATTTCGTGGCGTATGCCTTCGACGAGCCCGATGCGGTCACGCTGCGGGCCGCGCCGGCGGGCTGCAAGGAGTCCTATCGTTCGCCCAAGCCGCTGGACTGGAAGACCATGCAGGAACTGGCCGCCATCCCGGCCGACGCCGATGGGCTGCCCGAGGAACTGCTGGCCATCACCAAGGGCCTGACGCATCGCATCGAGGTCGCATGTTCGTAAGGCGTGGACGGGCCGGCGCGTGGGCAGCCGGCATGATGGTGGCGCTGCTGGCCGTGGCGCCGGTGATGGCGCTGGCGGCGCATCCGTTCGGCGTGCCCGAGGCGGGCGGCGCGGGCGGTGGCGGATCCGGCTGGCTGTCGGGCGTGTTCGCCCAGGTGTCGGTGTGGCAATCGCATTTCTACCGCCAATTGACCGGCGCGATGCGTGCCTGGCAGGCCGAGGGCGGCGCCGGCTGGACGCTGATCGGGCTGTCGTTCGCGTATGGCATTTTCCACGCGCTGGGACCGGGTCATGGCAAGGCGGTGATCTCGGCCTATGTGCTGGCCAACCGGCAGACGGCGCGCAACGGCGCGGTGCTGGCGATGATTTCGGCGCTGGTTCAGGCGCTGGTGGCGATCGTGGCGGTGGCCGTGCTGGCCTGGCTGCTGAACGTCACCGCGGCCACCATGAACCGCGCCACGCAATGGCTGGAAACCGCGTCGTTCACGCTGATCGTGGCCTTGGGGCTATGGCTGGTGTGGCGCAAGGCGGTACGGCCGCTGGTGCGGAGCTGGCAGCGGCGGGGGCAGGCGGATCGGTCGATGCGGGAGCATCCGCATGCACCTATGCAAGATCGTGGCCATGTGCATGCTCATCCTGACGCGCACCCGGCCCATCTGCCCGCGCATGCCCACACCCCTGCGCACCACCCCACCCACGTCCATGACGACGACTGCGGCTGTGGCCACGCCCACGTGCCGGATCCGCGCGACGTCGAAGGCGCGCCGACCCTGCGCCGTTCGATCACGGCTCTGCTGGCGGTGGGGCTGCGGCCCTGCAGCGGGGCGCTGATCGTCCTGGTGTTCTCGCTGTCGCAGAACTTCTTCGGCGCCGGGATGGCGTCGGCCCTGGCGATGGGCCTGGGCACCGGCCTGACGGTGGCCGCGCTGGTGATGATGGCGGTGCTGGCGCGCGACACGGCCGGGCGCTTCAGCGCGGCCATGTCGACCGTATGGGCGGCGCGCCTGCGATATCTCATCGAGGCGGCCGCCGCGGTCGCCGTACTTGCCCTGGGGGCGCTTCTACTGGGCGGGCAACTGGTTACGGCTTAGTGCTTTCCCATCGATGCGCCGGCATGATGCATGCGTGCCGGCGGTATCCGTGGGTGTGCGCACCGGCGTCCTGCCCGATGCCTCGGGCCACTGGATGGACGCTCCTGACGCCGTACGAAGCCCCTTGCGGCGCTCCATGGCGGCGGTCCGGCTTTGACTGGACCCGGCGCCGGTCTCCACGCCGCTACGACTGGCGTGCCGACCGACGCTGACGCCGCTTCCCGCTGTTCCGATCCCTTATGTGCGAGCTTTATTTGGCCTGTTTCAGGTTTCGGCCGCTCGTTCAGGTAATAGTATGTTATATCATTGCTGAACTTGACCTGAAACAACATAACAGAAAGAGGAACCCCCATGCATCGCAGTCCCCATCGCCTCGGCCTGGCTCTGGCCGTGGCGTTCAGCGCGCCCCTGGCCGACGCGGGCGCGCAGACCGCCAACCGCGCCGAGACGGCCGAACAGACCGAGGCCGACGGCCGCCGCGCCACGACGCTGGCCCCTGTCACCGTGACGGCCAATCCGCTCGGGCAGGACGCGAACAGCATGGCGCAGCCGGCTCTGGTGCTGGATGCGGCGGAGCTGACGGTGCGCCGCCAGGGCACGTTGGGCGGCACGCTGGATGGATTGCCGGGCGTGCATGCCGACACTTTCGGTGCGGGCGCGGTGCGCCCGGTGGTCCGTGGCCAGACCGCACCGCGGGTGAAGGTGCTGTCCGACGGCAGCGAAGTGATGGACGCGTCGGGCGTCTCGCCCGACCACGCCGTCACCGTCGAACCGCTGCTGGCCGAGCGCATCGAGGTGCTGCGCGGCCCGTCGGCGTTGCTGTATGGCGGCGGCGCCATCGGCGGCGTGGTCAACGTGGTGGACCGCAAGATTCCCACCGAAGTGCCTGCCAAGGGCATCGAGGCGGAAGTCGAAGTCCGCGGCGCCACCGGCACCAAGGAGCGCGCCGGCGCGGCGGGCATCACCGCGGGCAGCGGCGATTTCGCGGTGCGGGTCGAGGGCCTGAAGCGCCGCACCAGCGACTACCGCGTGCCGGACTGGTCGGACAGCAAGGTGCTGGGCTCGTACAGCGAATCGTCGCAGGGTTCGGTGGGGATGTCGTGGATCCGTCCGCGCGGCTATGTCGGCGTGGCTTTCACCGCGCTGGAAAGCAAGTACGGTCTGCCCGGGCATAGCCACGAGTACGAAGGTTGCCACCCGCACGGCTCGCATCTGCACTGCGGGGGGCATGACGACCACGACCACGAGGAAGAGGGCGAGGAAGGCCACGAGGACCACGACCACGATCACGCGCACGGCGAGGAGCAGGCGCCCTATGCCAAGCTGCGCAGTCGCCGCTTCGATCTGCGCGGCGAGTATCTGGACCCGTTCGCCGGATTCGAGAAGGTGCGCTTCCGT
The DNA here is from genome assembly GCF_900078315.1 of Bordetella ansorpii. Classification (GTDB taxonomy): domain Bacteria; phylum Pseudomonadota; class Gammaproteobacteria; order Burkholderiales; family Burkholderiaceae_B; genus Bordetella; species Bordetella ansorpii. Next base: position 821,935 of record NZ_FKBS01000025.1, on the reverse strand, counting down.
GGCGGCCTGACCGAGTACCAGCATGACGAGATCGAGGGCGGCACGGTCGGCACGCGCTTCAAGAACCGTGGCTACGACGCGCGGCTGGAGTTGACGCACAAGCCGTGGATGGGCCTGCACGGCGTGGTCGGCCTGCAGTCGTCCTACAGCGATTTCCGCGCCGAGGGCGAAGAGGCTTTCCTGCCGCGCAGCAAGACGCGTGGCCTCGGGCTGTTCGTGCTGGAGGAATACCGCGTGGGCCAATGGCGCTTCGAGGGCGGCGCGCGCCAGGACTGGCAACGCGTCAAGCCCGAAGGCGACCTGTCCGACTCCGACAAGTCGGCCACTTCGCTGTCGGCGGCGGCCATCTGGGACTTCGCGCCCCAATACTCGCTGGCCCTGTCGGTGTCGCGTTCGCAGCGCCTGCCTTCGGCGCAGGAACTGTACGCGGATGGCGTGCACCTGGCCACCAACACGTACGAGCTGGGCAACGCCAGCCTGGACAAGGAGACCTCGCGCAACATCGACCTGACGTTGCGCAAGCACGCGGGCGACACGACGTTCACCGTCAGCGCCTTCCACAACCGCGTGCGCAACTACATCTACGCCAACACGCTGGACCGCTATGAAGACTTCCGCCTGATCGAGTACACGCAGCGCGACGCCGAGTTCGTGGGCGTCGAGGGCGAGGTGCGGCACCGCTTCACCAACGTGCTGTCGGCGGCGGTGTTCGGCGACTACGTGCGTGGCAAGCTGACCAGCGGCGGCGGCAATCTGCCGCGCATTCCGGCGGCGCGCCTGGGCGTGCGCGCGGATGCACGCTGGCAGCAGTGGTCGGGCGGCGTCGAGTACTACCACGTGTTCCGCCAGGACGACATCGCGTCGTACGAGTCGGATACGCCGGGCTACGACATGGTGAACGCCTCGCTGGCCTACCGCACCCGCGTGGGCGCGGTCGACTACGAGATCTACCTGCGCGGCAACAACCTGCTGGACAAGCTGGCGTACAACCACGCGTCGTTCATCTCGCGCGCGGCGCCGCTGGCCGGCCGCAGCGTGCTGCTGGGCGTGCGCGCGACGTACTGATCAGGACTTGCGGCCAGCGCGCGGATGCGCCTGGTCGTAGGCCTTGGATAGATGCTGGAAATCCAGCCGGGTGTAGATCTGGGTGGTGGAGATGTTGGCGTGGCCCAGCATCTCCTGCACGGCGCGCAGGTCTTGCGCCGATTGCAGGACGTGGCTGGCGAAGCTGTGGCGCAGCACGTGCGGATGCACGTGCGCGGGCAGGCCGGCCGCCTGCGCCAGCGCGGCCAGCCGGGCCTGCACCACGCGCGGCGAGATGCGCTTGCCGCGCGCACCCACGAACAACGCCGCGGCGTCGTCCGGCGTGCCGCCGGCCGCCAACTGGCCGCGCACTTCCAGCCATTTGCGCAATGCGTCCAGTGCGGCGCTGCCGACCGGCACCGAGCGGCGCTTGCCGCCCTTGCCCAGCACGATGACTTCGGCCGAGGCCAGGTCGAGCCAGCCGCTCGATTCATAGCCGGATTCGCGGGTGTATTGCCTATCCAACCCGGTCAGTTCGGACAGCCGCAAGCCGCTGGAATAGAACAGTTCGAAGATGGCCGTATCGCGCGCCGCCGCGGGATCGTTCGACGGATGTCCGGCGGCATGGTCGAGCAGGCCCTGGGCCTGTTCCACCGACAGAGCCTTGGGCAGGCCGCGCGGCGCCTTGGGCGCGCGCACGCCTGTTGCGGGGTTGCCCGGCAGGTCCGCCTGCGGCGCCCACCATTGATAGAAGCCACGCCACGCGGCCAGCAGGCGCGCCAGGCTGCGCGGGCCCAGGCCCTGGGCGTGCAGGCGCGCCACGAACTGGCGGATGTGGCCGTTGGACAGGCGTTCGAGGGGCAGATTGGCCTGCCGGGCCAACTCGGCCAGGCGGCGCAGGTCGCGCGCGTAGCCGTCCAGCGTGTGGTCGGCGTAGCGGCGGTGGGTTTGCAGGTGGCGCAGCCAGGCCTGCATGGGATCGGCCTGGGCGGCGGACGGTTCGGTCGTCATGGGCGGCCCTGGCGGTGATGGCATCAGCCGGCTGGCTCGGCCAGTCGGTTCAGGGCAGCCGAGGCCAGTTGCCCGATGGATTCGAGAAAGGCCGTGCCCATCTCGGGATCGAAGCGCGCCGGGTCGTCGGAACCCAGCACCAGCAGGCCCACGCTGGCGGTATCGTCGGCCGGGCGCAGCGCGACCAGGGCCAGCGAACGCGGCTTGGCGGCCAGCCATGCGGCCGCCTCGAACTCGGCGTCATTGCCGCAGTACGGTGTTTTCAGGCTGTCGGCGAAGGTGCGCACGTCCGCCGAGACGGCGCCGGCGTATCCGTTGTCCGCCGACAAACCGGGCAGGTTCCACAGGCGCAGCGCGATGTGGTCGATGTCGAATTGCTCGGCCAGGCCCATGGCGATGGCGCCGGGCAGCAACTGTGCATCGCGCTCGGCCAGCAGCCGCTGGCTCCATTGCGTGATGCGCGCGCCGATGGATTCGTTGGTGGCGGCGTTGCGCATCATCTCGTTGATGCGCCATTCCAGGTCGCGCACGCGCTCGCGCAGCGTGAGGATCTGCCGCTCGCCCAGCGAGATGGTCTGCGTGCCGTGCGGATGCGGCACGCGCATCGCGGCGAAGACCTCGGGGTGCAGGTCGGGGAATTCGGGGTTTGCGTGCAGGAAATCGGCGATGTCCTGCGGGGAGAAGGAAGAGGTGGTCATGGGTGCCGGGTCAGCGGTTCAGGGCCAGGGAGAAGACCAGCTTGTCGATGTCGATCTGGCCGGCGAAGACGGATTCGGCGGGGCCGGTCATGCGCAACTGGACGCCATCCCACGCGACCGTGAGCACGCCGCCGCGAGTCTGCACGCGCACCGGGCTGGCCAGCAGGCCGCGCCGGATGCCGGCGGCCACCGCCGCGCAGGCGCCCGTGCCGCAGGCCAGGGTTTCGCCGGCGCCGCGTTCGTACACGCGCAGCCGGATGTCGTGCGTATCGACCACCTGCATGAAACCCGCGTTGACGCGCTTGGCAAAGCGCGGATGCGATTCGACCAGCGGGCCGACGATGCCCACGAGGGCGGTGTCGACGTCGTCGACCACCTGCACCGCGTGTGGATTGGAGATGGCCACCAGCGACAGTTCCACCGTGCCGGATGCGCCCAGATCGAGCGGCCAGAGCGTGTCGTCGTGCTGCGGGCGCGAGGACAGGCCATCGGTGTCGAACGGCAGCGCGGGCGGGTCGAAGCGGGTGGCGCCCATCTCGACAGTGACCTGCGCGTCGTCGCCTTCGTCCAGCACGATGACGCCGGTGGCGATCTCGGCGCGCAGCGGGTTGCGGTCGGACAGGCCCTGCTCGTGCACGAAGCGCACGAAGCAGCGCGCGCCGTTGCCGCAGTGTTCGACCTCGCCGCCGTCGGCGTTGAAGATGCGGTAGCGGAAATCGGCGTCGGGACGGGTGGCGGGCTCGACCAGCAGGATCTGGTCGGCGCCCACGCCGAAATGGCGGTCGGCCAGGGCGCGGGCGCGCTCCGGTGTCATGTCGATGGTTTGACGCACGCCGTCGAGCACGACGAAGTCGTTGCCGGCGCCATGCATCTTGGTGAAGTTCCAGATCATCGGAAGATTATCGCTCAATCCGGGCAGGCGGCATGCCGCCCGGCCGCTGTTCAGTACAGCTTGGGTTCGCCTTCGGGGCGCGTCTTGAAGCGCCGGTGCACCCAATAATATTGGGACGGGCATTCGAGAACCCAGGACTCGATCTCGCGGTTCAGCCGCGCGGTGGCGTCTTCGAGCGAGTCCTCGCCGGGAAAGTCGGCCAGCGGCGGCAGCACGCGAACGCGGTACTTGCCGGTGGCAGGGTCCCAGAAATCGACGATGGGCAGCACGGCGGCGTTCCATTTGCGGGCCAGTTGCGCGGTGGCCAGCAGCGTGGCGGCGGGCACGCCGAAGAACGGCACGAATACCGAGCCGGTGCGGCCGAAATCCATGTCGGGCAGGTAATACACCGCGCGCAGTTCGCGCAGGTGGCGGATCAGGCCGCGTACGCCGTCCTTGCGGTTGACCAGCTGCACGTCGTTGAATCGGGCGCGGCCGGCCAGCACGATGGCGTCGATGGCCGGGTCGCGTTGCGGGGTGTACATGGTGGCGCTGCTGGGAATGATCATGCTCAGGCGCGTGGCCGCGGCATCCAGCGAGGTGAAATGGGGCGCCAGCAGGATGACGGGGCGGCCCTGTGCCCGCAGCTCGGGGATCTGTTCTTCACCTTGCAGCGATACGGTGTCGCGGATGACGGCCGGGTCGCCGTACCACAGCAGTCCACGGTCGACGATGGATTGGCACAGGGCGCGGAAGTGATCGCGCAGCCATTGCTCGCGCACGGTCTCGGGCTGGTCGGGAAAGCACAGTTGCAGATTGCGGCGCACGATGCCGGCGCGCCGGCCCGCCAGGCGCATCGCGACCCAGGTCAGCGCGCGGCCCGCGCGCTGGCGGCCAGCGGGGCTCATGCGGCCGAACCAGCGGAACAGGGCGGTCAAGGCCCGGATCTTGAAAGCGGTCATGGGATCAGGAGGCCTCGGACGGCGTGGCGGCCGGCGCTTGCGCGCCGGGGGCGGGCGGTGCGCCGCGCGGGGTCTTGTAGCGGTTGTAGCCCCACAGGTATTGATGCGGGAAACGTCGGATCAGCTGCTCCATCACGCTGTTGAACAGCGCGGCCTGTTCGGCGGCGTCCTTGGGCAGCGGGCCCGGCACGCGCATGTGGTGCACGCGCCAGCCGCGGCCGCCGGGCAGGCGCTCGCCGGCCGAGAGGATGACGGCCACGCCGGTCTGCGCGGCCAGCTTGCCGGGCAGGGTCATGGTGTACGCGGGCCGGCCGAAGAAGGGCACCCAGACGCCGTCGCCCACGCCCGGGGCCTGGTCGGGCAGCAGGCCGACGGCCTCGCCGCGCCGCAGGGTGCGCACGAAATCCCGAACGCCCTGCAGGGTGGCGGGCACGGCCTTGATGCTGGAGGTGTTGCGGGCGGTCTCAAGCACCGGCGCCAGGATGGACTTGCGCGGCGGGCGGAACATGACCGTCAGCGGAAGCAACTGGGCGGTGTAGCGCGCCGCGATGTCGAAGCTGCCCAGGTGCGGCGTGAGGAACAGGATGCCGCGGCCTTCGGCCAGCGCTTCCTGGACGATGGCGTCGTCATCGGACACGACCTGCCGCATGCAGGCGTCGTGCCGGAACCAGACGCGCGGCAGCTCCAGGATCATGGCGCCGATCTCGCCGGCCGCGCGGCGCGCGAAGGCGGCATCGGGATAGCCGGCCTGGGTGGCGTTGGCGCGCAGGCGCGTGCGGTATTTGCCGGGCCAGGCGTAGATCAGGCGGCCGACCAGGCGGCCCGCCGCGTGCAGGACGGGCAGGGGCAGGGCGGCGGCCAGGCGGACCAGGGAGAGCAGCATGCGGTGAAAGACGTTTTGTAACTGGGAGGTCAGGCAGGCGCACGCGCGCGGGTAAAAAAGGCGCGCGAGCATGAACCTGTCATTTTCGCCTAAAATGCCCAGCAGTCGCCGAGTTAACCGACAACTTGCGGAGCGACGGCAGGTTCCGTTTCGGCTGGGCCCGCCAAATCCGCTAAAGCGTCGCGCCCAGATCAATAGTCCTTTGCAGGTTGCGGTCCGGGGTGCAGCGCGCCCGTTCAACCTGTGTGAGCGCCGGTGCGGTACCGGCGCCATAAAGGATTACCTGTGGCCAACAACGATTTCCTCTTCACCTCCGAATCCGTTTCGGAAGGTCACCCGGACAAGGTCGCCGACCAGATCTCCGATTCCATCCTGGACGCCATTTTCGAGCAGGATCCCAACGCCCGCGTGGCAGCCGAAACGCTGTGCAACACGGGTCTGGTGGTGCTGGCTGGCGAGATCACCACGACCGCCAACGTCGACTACATCCAGGTCGCGCGCGACACGATCCGCCGCATCGGCTACGACAACACCGAATACGGCATCGACTACAAGGGTTGCGCCGTGCTGGTCGCCTACGACAAGCAGTCGCCCGACATCGCCCAGGGCGTCGATCGCACGTCCGAGGACTACCTGAACCAGGGCGCTGGCGACCAGGGCCTGATGTTCGGCTACGCCTGCGACGAAACGCCCGACCTGATGCCCGCTCCGATCTGGTACTCGCACCGCCTGGTGCAGCGCCAGAGCGAACTGCGCAAGGACGGCCGCCTGCCGTGGCTGCGTCCGGACGCCAAGTCGCAGGTCACGTTCCGCTACATCGACGGCCGTCCGGCCGAGGTCGACACGGTGGTGCTGTCCACGCAGCACGCGCCCGAGATCTCGCAGCCCGAGATCCACGAAGCCGTCATCGAGGAAATCATCAAGCCTTGCTTCCCCGAAGGCCTGATCACCCCCAAGACCAAGTTCCTGGTCAACCCGACCGGCCGTTTCGTCATCGGCGGCCCGCAGGGCGATTGCGGCCTGACCGGCCGCAAGATCATCGTCGACACGTACGGCGGCGCTTGCCCGCACGGCGGCGGCGCGTTCTCGGGCAAGGATCCCTCGAAGGTCGACCGCTCGGCCGCCTATGCCGCCCGCTACGTGGCCAAGAACGTCGTGGCCGCCGGCCTGGCGCGCCAGTGCCAGGTGCAGGTGAGCTACGCCATCGGCGTGGCCGAGCCCATCAACATCACGGTCTACACCGAAGGCACGGGCGTCATTCCCGACGACGAGATCGCCAAGCTGGTGCGCGAGCACTTCGACCTGCGTCCGAAGGGCATCGTCAACATGCTGGACCTGCTGCGCCCGATCTACGCCAAGACCGCGGCCTATGGCCACTTCGGCCGCAGCGAGCCCGAGTTCTCGTGGGAAGCCACGGACAAGGTGCAGGTGCTCAAGCGCGCCGCTTGATGTTGCAAGCATGAATGGCCTGCCGCGAAACGCGGCGGGCGATGGGGCGGACCTTCGGGTTCGCCCTTTTTGTTTCGTGGAGGTGGATTGCGTTGTCCAGCTGCCGGAATGGGTAGCTGTCGCGGCATGGCGAGTGTGAATATGCTTGAGTGATCTATATCACTAAGTGGCATAATCAACTGTTCATGCGATCCGACATGCGTGTCTACAAAACCAGGCCATTCGCCAAATGGGCCAGCCAGGAAGGACTGACGGATTCGGCCTTGCTGGCGGCGGCGGCGGACATACGGATGGGTCTGGCCGACGCTGAGTTGGGCGGGCATGTGATCAAGAAGCGCGTGGCTCTGCCTGGTCGAGGTAAGCGCGGTGGAGCACGGACATTATTGGCTTACCGCCGCGATGACCGTTTCTTCTTCATCTATGGTTTCGCCAAGAACGAGCGTGACAATATCGACGAACGGGAACTGCAGTCGTTGAAGCGGTTATCAGGAATCTTGTTGGGTGGCGGTCTTCCCAGTTGCTGATGGCCATCGCGGCGGGCAGATTGATCGAGGTAAGAAACAATGGCCAGCCGATTGTTGAAGACGTTGCAAGACACGGCGCAGGACTTCGCCGAGGTGGGCCTGATCGACGCGCAGACCATGCGCGAATTCGATCCGTCCATCCTGCCTCCCGTGCGCGATTACACGGCGTCCGAGATCAAGGCGCTGCGTTTGCGTCATCGTGCCAGTCAGGCGGTGTTCGCCGCTTATCTGAACACCAGCGCATCCACGGTCCAGAAATGGGAGCGAGGGGACAAGCACCCCAACGGCCCTTCGCTGAAATTGCTTGATCTGGTGGCCCGCAAAGGCCTGGAAGTCCTGCTCTGACCCGCTCGGTTCACCACGCCGCGTCGCCCGCTTCGCGGCGCAGGTGGCCGGCCAGCCGCTGCGACAGGAAGTCCACGAAGGCGATGGTCTTGGCGGGCAGATTCAGGCGTTCGGGGTACAGCGCGTAGATGTCGGCAGGCGGGGTGGCCCAGTCGGGCAGCACTTCCTGCAACTGGCCGCCGCGCAGATACGCGGCCGTCTCCCATTCCGAACGCATCACAATGCCGTGGCCGTCCAGCGCCCATTGCAGGGCACTCTGGCCGTCGTTGGCGCTGAGTGCCCCGCGCACCTTCACGGTTTCGCTGCGCTGGCCGCAGCGCAGGTGCCAGGTGCCGTAGGCCACATTGTCCTCGCGCAGGACGATGCAGCGATGGCGCGTCAGGTCGCCCGGCGCGCGGGGCTCGCCGTGCGCGCGCAGATAGGCCGGCGAGGCGCACAGCAGGCGGCGGTTCGAGGCCAGCTTGCGCGCGGTCAGGCGGGCATCGGGCATCTCGCCGAAGCGCACGCCGACGTCGTAGCGCTCGTCCAGCAGGTTGATGGGACGGTCCGTCAGTTGCATCTGCACCTCGACCTCGGGATATTGCCGCGCGAAGTCCGACACGGCCGGCACGATGTGCGCGCGGCCGAAGCCGAACGTGGCGTTCAGCCGCAGCAGGCCGCGCGGCTCGGCGCGCGTGCTGGACACGCTGCGTTCCAGCGCCTCCAGTTCGGCCAGGATGCGGCCGCCGCCCGCCAGGTAGATTTCGCCTTCGTGCGTGACGCTGACCCGCCGCGTGGTGCGGTTCAAGAGGCGCACGCCCAGGCGCCGTTCGAGATTGGCCAGCCGCGTGCTGACCGCGGGCGGCGTCACGCCCAGTTCGCGCGCGGTGGCGGACAGGTTGCCGTGGCGCACCAGCAGGGAAAAGAACGCGAGATCGGAAAGGCCGTCCATGCGAAGCATTCTGCGTGCAGATTATTCAATTCAATTGAATAAAGGTTTATCCAGGCATTAATTATAAGAATAGAACAGGGATATACACTGCCTTGGACCATTCAAAGCCGCCGAAGAACAGGCGGTTCCACAAGAGGAGACAAGCGCATGAATCACGATTTCCCGTCTTTACGTTCCATCGCGGCGCTGGCCGCCTGTGCCGTCGCCGCCGTGTCTGCACTGGCCGCCGCGCCCGCGCGGGCCGAGACCTTTCCGCAGCGTTCCATCACCCTGGTCGCGCCGTTCGCGCCCGGCGGCAGTGTCGACATCGCCGCCCGGCTGATCGCCGATGCCTGGGGCAAGTCGCTGGGGCAGACCGTGGTGGTGGAAAACCGCGCGGGCGCCTCGGGCAACATCGGCATGGCCGCCGTGGCGCGCGCGAAGCCGGACGGCTACACGCTGGCCATCAACACCATGTCGCTGGCGATCAATCCCTCGCTGTTCAAGGACATGCCGTTCGACACGCTGAAAGACCTGCGTTCGGTCGGCACGGTGGCCACTTCGCAGCACGTGCTGACGGTCACCAACGGCCTGCCGGTATCCAGCGTGGCCGAACTGCTGGCCTACGTGCGCGCGCGGCCCGCCAACGAATTGAGCTTCGGTTCGGCGGGCTCGGGCAGCACGTTCCACATGGCCGCCGAGCTGTTCAAGTCGGTGTCCAAGACACAGATCCTGCACGTGCCCTACAAGGGCGGCGGCCCCGCCATGGTGGACACCATCAGCGGGCAGGTGCAGATGAGTTTTCCGGTGCTGTCGGCGGCCAAGCCGCAGGTCGACGGCGGCAAGCTGCGCGCGCTGGGCGTGACGGGCAAGACGCGTTCGCCCCTGTTGCCCGACGTGCCCACCATCGCCGAGTCGGGCCTGCCGGGCTACGAGTTCAATACCTGGTTCGTCGTCAGCGCGCCCGCGGGCACGCCGCAGGCGGTGGTCGACACCTTGAACGCCAGGCTGGCACAGGCCCTGCGGACACCAGCGATGACGCAGCGGCTGGGCAAGGAAGGTTTCGAAGCCTGGATCTCGACGCCGTCGCAGACCGACCAGATGGTGGCCGGCGAGCTGACGCGCTGGGCAGGCGTCATCAAGGACGCGGGCATCACGCCCAATTGATGGACATCCGCCCGCCGCGCGGCGGGCTTGCACGAAGGAATCGACCATGCCCGGCATGACGCTCTACGACAAACTGGTGGCCAGCCATACCGTGGCCCGGCTGGATGCCGAACACGTGCTGCTGTACGTGGACCTGCACATCATGAACGAGTACACCAGCCCGCAGGCCTTCAGCGGCCTGGCGGCACGCGGACGCCACACGCTGCGGCCGGGGCAACAGATGGCGGTGGTCGATCACATCATCCCCACGCATCCCGTGCCGGCCGCGCTGCGCACCATCCAGGACGAGGCCTCGGCGCTGCAGGCGACCAACCTGAAGCGCAATTGCCGCGAACATGGCGTGGCCCTGTTCGACACCACCGATCCGCTACAGGGCATCGAGCACGTGATTGCGCCGGAACACGGCATGATCCGGCCGGGCATGGTGGTGCTGTGCGGCGACAGCCACACCACCACCTACGGCGCGCTGGGCGCGCTGGGCTTCGGCATCGGCACGTCAGAGGTCGAGCACATCCTGGCCACGCAGACCCTGGTGTACCGCGTGGCGCGCAATCTGCGCATCCGCGTCGATGGCCGGCTGGGCGCGGGCGTCACCGCGAAGGACCTGGTGATCCACGTGGTGCATCGCATCGGCGCGCAGGGCGCGCGCGGCCATGCGGTGGAGTATTGCGGCACGGCCATCGATGCCTTGTCGGCCGAGGCGCGCATGACCCTGTGCAACATGACGGTGGAAGCCGGCGCGCGCGCCGCGCTGATCGCGCCCGATGCGACCACCGTGGACTACGTCTGTGCGCACGCGCCGGATCTGCGCGGCGAGGCCGGCGAGCCGGCGCGCGCCTACTGGGCGACGCTGCATTCCGATACGGATGCGCGTTTCGACATCGAACATCGCATCGACGCCGCGTCGATCGCGCCGTACGTGACCTGGGGCACCAGCCCCGACCAGGCCATGCCGGTGGACGGCTGCGTGCCGGATCCTTCCGCAACGCATGACGCGCTGGCGCGCATTGCCTTGCAGAAGGCCGTGGACTACATCGGCCTGGCGCCCGGCACGCCGATTGCCGGGGTGCCGATCGACCGCGTTTTCATCGGCTCGTGCACCAATGGCCGTATCGAAGACCTGCGCGCCGTGGCCGAGGTGGTGCGTGGCCGCAAGGTGGCGCCAGACGTGCGCGCGATGGTGGTGCCGGGGTCGGGCGCCGTGCGCAGGCAGGCCGAGGAAGAGGGCATCGCCGCGCTGCTGGCCGAGGCGGGTTTCGAGTGGCGCCAGCCGGGCTGTTCGATGTGCCTGGCGATGAACGACGATGTGCTGCGGCCCGGCGAGCGGTGCGCGTCCACCACCAACCGCAATTTCGAGGGACGCCAGGGGCGCGGCGGCCGCACGCACCTGATGAGCCCGGCGATGGCGGCGGCCGCCGCGTTGACGGGACACATCGTCGACGTGCGGACGTTGCCGGGGCGAGCGTAGGCCGGGATGTCAGGACGCGTATTCCTGCCACGACGGCCGTTGCGGCAATCCGCGCGGGCGTCCCTGCTCTACATGCCTACATGCGCGCACCGCCCGTCGTACGGCGGGCCATGCCTGGCGCGCAACAGCGGCCCGCCATGCTCCCGCCAAGCGCCTTCAGGCCAGACCGAACACTATTTCGAGGATCTCTCATGACCGACTCCGCCCGCATCGAGGCCGTGGCCGCGCCGCTGCCCTACAGCAATCTGGACACCGACCAGATCATGCCCAAGCAGTTCCTGCGCATCATCGACAAGGCCGGCCTGGATCGTGGCTTGCTGTATGACCTGCGCTTCGACGAGACCGGCGCGCCGCGCGCCGATTTCGTGTTGAACCAGCCCGCGTGGCGCGACGCCGGCATCCTGGTGACCGGCCCCAACTTCGGTTGCGGCTCCAGCCGCGAGCACGCGGTGTGGGGCTTGCAGCAATCTGGCATCCGCGCCATCATCGCCGCGAGCTATGGCGAGATCTTCTACTTCAACGCCATGAACAACGGCCTGCTGTTGGTCACGCTGGCGCCCGCGGAAGTGGATGCCTTGCTGGGCCTGGTGGGCGATCCCGCGCGCAATCGCGTCGCCATCGACGTGGCGGCGGGACAGGTGCACGGCGCCGACGGGTGGCGCGCCTGTTTCACCCTGGCCGAACGGCATCGCCGCATGTTCGCCGAGGGCCAGGACATGGTGGGCGCGACGCTATCGCAGCTGGCCGACATCGAGGCCTTCGAGGCCGGCCATTGGCAACGCCATCCCTGGATGCAGGACGTGGCCGCGAAAATGCGCCGCCGGCTCGACCAGGCTCAGGAGACTTCCGCATGACCGCGCTTTTCGATCTGCCCCTGCAACGGATTCGCGCCAACGGCATCGAGCTGGCCGCGCGTATCGGCGGCGAAGGCCCGCCGATGCTGCTGCTGCACGGCCATCCGCAGACGCACGCGATCTGGCATCGCATGTGGCCGACGCTGACGCGCCATCGCACCTGCGTGGCCGTGGACCTGCGCGGCTATGGCGACAGCGCCAAGCCGCCGGCCTCGGCGGATCACGCGGCGCATTCCAAGCGCGAGATGGCGCGCGACATGGCCGAACTGATGCGCGGCCTGGGCCACGAGCATTACGACGTGCTGGCGCATGACCGCGGCGCGCGCGTGGCGCATCGCCTGGCGCTGGATCACGCCGGCAGCGTGAAGCGCATGATGCTGCTGGACATCGCGCCCACGCTGGACATGTACGAAGGCACCAACCGCGCCTTCGCGCAGGCGTATTTCCATTGGTTCTGGCTGATCCAGCCGGCGCCGCTGCCCGAGACCATGATCGAGCGCGACGGCGAGTTCTACATTCGTTCCATCATGGGCGGCCGGCCGGGCGGTCTGGCGCATTTCACCGACCAGGCATTGGCCGAGTACGCGCGTTGCGCGCGATTGCCGGGATGGGCGACCGGCATCTGCGAGGACTACCGCGCGTCGGCCACCATCGACCTCGAACATGACCGCGAGGGCAGACAGGCCGGCGAGCGGGTGAGGGCGCCGCTGTGCGTGCTGTGGGGCGAGCGCGGCGCGGTGGGCAGGAACTTCGACGTGCTCGGCCTGTGGTCGGCCGTGGCCGAGTCGGTGTCGGGCAAGGCGTTGCCGTCGGCGCATTACCTGCCCGAGGAAGTGCCCGATGCGGTGCTGGCCGAGGCGGCCGGATTTTTCGGTTGGCGGGGCTGAGCAGGTAGCGCATCCTGGCCCGCGAGCGGACGGCCTTCAAAGGGCGCTGGCATGGACGGGTGAAATGCCCGTGTTGAAAGCATTGCTTTCAAGTGATCGTACAACTTGTTGTGCAAAAGCCCCGTTCTATCCTAGGGATACGCGGCAGGCGTTGGATTTTTGATTTTTAGGTTGTATGATGACTGACAGATCGTTGCAGTGCGCTTCGGCAGCAGGCGGCGAGTCTCACCCGATTCCAGCGCCGTGCCCTTGCGCGGCACCCCTCCGAATCCCGATCCTTCCCTGGAGACTGAATTGACCACCCCGTTTGAACTGCGCGAAATCCTGTCCGATGGCCTGCTGTCCTTCCCCGTCACCGACTTCGACGCCGAAGGCCGCTTCAACGCGCGCACCTACGCCCAGCGCCTGGAATGGCTGGCTCCCTACGGCGCCAGCGCGCTGTTCGCCGCTGGCGGCACGGGCGAACTGTTCTCGCTGTCGGGCAGCGAATACGGCGACGTCATCCGCACCGCCGTGCAGGGCGCGCGCGGTCAGGTGCCGATCCTGGCGGGCGCGGGTGGCCCCACCAACACCGCCATTGCCATGGCCCAGGAAGCCGAAGCCGCTGGCGCCGCCGGCCTGCTGTTGCTGCCGCACTACCTGACCGAAGCCAGCGAAGAGGGCATCGCCGCCCACGTCTCGCAGGTCTGCCAGTCGACCAGGCTGGGCGTGGTGTTCTACGCCCGCGCCAACTCGCAGCTCAACGCCGAGACGCTGGCTCGCCTGGCCGACAAGCACCCCAACCTGATCGGCTTCAAGGACGGCCTGGGCGACATCGAGAAGATGGTCCGCATCCGCCGCAAGCTGGGCGATCGCTTCTCGTACCTGGGCGGCCTGCCCACCGCCGAGGTCTACGCCGAGGCCTACCGCGCGCTGGGCGTGCCGGTGTACTCGTCGGCCGTGTTCAACTTCATCCCCAAGACTGCCGTCGAGTTCTTCCGGGCCGTGTCGACGGGCGACACCGACACCACCGGCCGTCTGCTGGACTCGTTCTTCCTGCCCTACCTGGACATCCGCAACCGCCGCAAGGGTTACGCCGTCAGCATCGTCAAGGCCGGCGCCAAGCTGGTCGGCCACGATGCCGGCCCGGTCCGCGCGCCGCTGACCGACCTGACGGGCGAAGAGATGGAACAACTGAAGGCCCTGATCGACAAGCTGGGTCCGCAGTAAACCCGTCGAACTGCCGCGGCAGAGGCAAGCCCTATTCGCCGTAGACGCGCGGCGGGTAGGGCTTTGTAATAAGGGCCGCAACCCCGGTGGTAAGCTGCCAGGATGCCTGACGTTTTCTCTCCCGAGGACGCCGCCGACGCCTCGTCCCGCGCCCTCACGCCCACCGATTCTCCCTGCGTGGCGATCTGCTCGACGCTGTTCGACGAGGTCTGCCGCGGGTGCGGGCGCACGGCCATGGAAGTCGCCAACTGGGTCTTCCTGGACGACGAAGAGAAGCGTGTCATCTGGGCGCGCATCAAATCGCAGGGCTATCCAAGGCGCGGGTAAGGGCCTTGCCCGCGTGGTCCGAGTACGCGTAAACCTTGTCTTAGACATGTCATGTAACCCAGGCTAAATGCCGGGATTGTTCATTGCCGGGGCTCTGCCATGCAGATCGTTCTCGTCACGGACGCATGGCGTCCTCAGGTAAACGGGGTGGTCCGCACCTGGACCACGATGCTGCAATTGCTGCGCGAATGGGGTCACGAAGTCATCGTGGTCAGTCCCGAGGGCGGACGCACCGTTCCCGCGCCGTCCGAACCCGATCTGCGCCTGTGCCTGCAACCCGGCCGCCAGTTGCGCCGCCTGCTGGGCGACGTGGTGCCCGACGTGCTGCACATCGCCACCGAAGGCCCGCTGGGCCTGGCCGCGCGCCGCATGGCGCTGCGCCGCGGCTGGCGTTTCACCACGGGGTTCCACACCATGTTCCCCGACTATCTCGAAGCGCGCATGGGCATTCCGGCCTCGCTGCCGTGGCGTTTCATGCGCTGGTTCCATCGTCCGTCGCAGTGCGTGCTGGTGCCCACGCCCACCGTGCGCGACATCGTCGCCAGCCGTGGCCTGACCAATCTGCGCGTGTGGTCTCGCGGCGTGGACGGCAAGAAGTTCCAGCCGGGTCCGCGTGATTTCCTGGCCGACCTGCCGCGCCCGATCTTCCTGTGCGTGGGCCGCGTGGCCAAGGAAAAGAACCTGGATGCCTTCCTGGAGCTGGACCTGCCCGGCAGCAAGGTGGTGGTGGGGGCCGGTCCCGACGAGGCGCGCCTGCGCCGCAAGTTTCCGGACGCGCATTTCGCCGGCGCGCAGCCCGACGAGATGCTGCCGAAGTACTACTCGGCCGCCGATGTGTTCGTGTTCCCCAGCCTGACCGACACCTTCGGCCTGGTGATGCTGGAAGCCATGGCCTGCGGCACGCCGGTGGCGGCTTTCCGCAGTGAGGCGCCCATCGCCGTGGTGCAGCAGGGCCTGACCGGCTGCCTGGACGACGACCTGGCGCGCGCCTGCCGCAGCGCGCTGGAGCTGGACCGCGGCGCCGTGCGCGAGCACGCCGTCACGCGCACCTGGGACGCCATCGCCCACGACCTGCTGTCGGCCTTCGTGCCGCTGACGCCGGCCACGGTGTTTTCCGAACCCAAGCCGCAAAGCGCCGCCTGACGACCGGTGTTTCGCCGCCGCCCTTCGAGGGCGGCCAGGCTGACGGGCGCGGCGCGGCGACCTCTTTTGCCGAGGCTGCCGCGCCGCGTTTACAATACGTCCCGATTCCTGAGGAGCGCTGCGACGACTTCCTCCGCGGCCTCTGCGCCGCGCGGTTCGCCAGGCTCAGGAAACCTTGTTCAGGCGTTGCCCCCGTGCAGCGCCGCAGCAACGGCGCTCACCTCTGTCGCATCGGACGGCAAGGTGGGCACCTATCTATCCAGGGTGTTCCACTCGTTCGGCCGGTTGCGCGCCGTTCGAAATCTCTGGAGCCGATACACCATGAACGCAATCACTGAAAAGCCCGTCGACGCCATCGTCGCCGACATGTCGCTGGCTGGCTGGGGCCGCCGCGAGCTGGCCATCGCCGAAACCGAAATGCCCGGCCTGATGGCCATCCGCGAAGAGTTCGCCGCCAGCCAGCCCCTGAAGGGCGCGCGCATCGCCGGCAGCCTGCACATGACCATCCAGACCGGTGTGCTGATCGAGACGCTGGTGGCCCTGGGCGCCGATGTGCGCTGGGCATCGTGCAACATCTTCTCGACGCAGGACCACGCCGCCGCCGCCATCGCCGCGACCGGCACGCCCGTGTTCGCCGTCAAGGGCGAAACGCTGGAAGACTACTGGAAGTACACCCACGCCATCTTCGAGTGGCCGGGCGAGCAGGCCAACATGATCCTGGACGATGGCGGCGACGCGACCCTGCTGCTGCACCTGGGCACCAAGGCCGAGAGCGACATCTCGGTGCTGGCCAAGCCGGGCAGCGAAGAAGAGCGTGTGCTGTTCGCCTCCATCAAGGAAACGCTGCAACGCGATCCGAAGTGGTACTCGACCCGCCTGGCGCAGATCAAGGGCGTGACCGAAGAAACCACCACCGGCGTGCATCGCCTGTACCAGATGTCGCAGAAGGGTGAGCTGGCCTTCGCCGCCATCAACGTCAACGACTCGGTCACCAAGTCCAAGTTCGACAACCTCTACGGCTGCCGCGAATCGCTGGTCGACGGCATCAAGCGCGCCACCGACGTGATGGTCGCCGGCAAGATCGCCGTGGTCGCCGGCTACGGCGACGTGGGCAAGGGTTGCGCCCAGGCGCTGGTCGCCCTGCGCGCCCAGGTGTGGGTCACCGAAATCGACCCGATCTGCGCCCTGCAGGCCGCCATGGAAGGCTTCAAGGTCGTCACGATGGACGAGGCCGCCAAGCACGCCGACATCTTCGTCACCGCCACCGGCAACTACAACGTCATCACGCGCGCCCACATGGACGCGATGAAGGACCAGGCCATCGTCTGCAACATCGGCCACTTCGACAACGAAATCGACGTCGCCGGCATCGAAAACCTGCAGTGGGAAGAGATCAAGCCGCAGGTCGACCACGTGATTTTCCCGGACGGCAAGCGCATCATCCTGCTGGCCAAGGGCCGCCTGGTGAACCTGGGTTGCGCCACCGGCCACCCTTCGTTCGTGATGTCGTCGTCGTTCGCCAACCAGACCATCGCTCAGATCGAACTGTTCACGCGCAACGAGGCCTACACCAGCGGCCAGGTCTATGTGCTGCCCAAGCACCTGGACGAGAAGGTGGCGCGCCTGCACCTGAAGAAGCTGGGCGTGAACCTGACCACGCTGAGCAAGGAACAGGCCGACTACATCGGCGTGTCGGTAGAAGGTCCTTTCAAGTCGAACCACTACCGTTACTGATCGGCAGCCTTCCTGTAGCAAAATAGGGGAACGTACCCGCGCCATGTCCGGCGCGGGCGTTCTTCCGATGATTGGAGCCCGCTCATGATGACCTTGATACTCGTCTGGATCCTGAATGCCGTCGCGCTGTTGGCGGTGGCCTATCTGCTGCCGGGCGTCACGGTGGCGAGCTTCGGCTCGGCGCTGATCGCGGCCGTGGTGCTGGGCCTGCTCAACATGCTGGTCAAGCCGGTGCTGACGTTGCTGACGCTGCCCATCACCATCGTCACGCTGGGTCTGTTCCTGATCGTGCTCAATGCCCTGCTGTTCTGGTTCGCCGGCTCCATCCTGCGCGGCTTCCAGGTCAACGGTTTCTGGTGGGCGGTGGCGGGCGCAATCCTCTACAGCATCATCGCCGGCCTGCTCTCCAAGTTGATTCCTTCCTGATGAACGACCACACCACCCCTGCCTTCAGCCTGGAGTTCTTCCCGCCGCGAGACCTCGCGGCGCAGGAACGCCTGGTGCGCGCGGCCAAGCAGATGCTGGCCATCCAGCCGCGCTACGTCAGCGTCACCTTCGGCGCGGGCGGCTCCACCCGCGCCGGCACCGCCGACACCGTGCGCACGCTGCGCAACCTCGGCTGCGACGCGGCGCCCCACCTGTCGTGCGTGGGCGCCTCGCGCGATCAACTGCGCGAAATCCTGCAGGCCTACCGCGACGAGGGCGTGCGCCGCGTCGTGGCGCTGCGCGGCGACCTGCCGTCCGGCATGGGCGGCGACGCCGGCGAGCTGCGCTACGCGCGCGACCTGGTCGAATTCATCCGCGCCGAAACCGGCGACTGGTTCCACATCGAAGTGGCCGCCTACCCCGAGATGCACCCGCAGTCGGGCTCGGTGAAAGCCGACCTGCAGCACTTCGTGGACAAGGTGAATGCCGGCGCGGATGCAGCCATCACGCAGTACTTCTTCAACGCGGACTCGTACTTCGACTTCGTCGACCGCGCACAGGAGAAGGGCGTCACCCTCCCCATCGTGCCGGGCATCATGCCCATCACGAACCACAGCCAGTTGCTGCGCTTCTCTGAAATGTGCGGCGCCGAAGTGCCGCGCTGGATCCGCCTGCGCCTGGCCGAATACGGCGACGACAAGGCTTCCATCCGAGCCTTCGGCGTCGAAGTCGTCACCCGGCTGTGCGAAACGCTGCTGGAGGGCGGCGCCCCGGGCCTGCATTTCTACACCCTGAACTCGGCGGAAGCGCCGCTGGGTATCTGGAAGGCGCTGGGTCGTTGACAGGCCTACGAAGACGCCCGGTGTTCAGGGGGTCTTCACGTATTTCGGATCAGGAAAAGAACCTTCGCATCTGGACCAGTATGGTGTCGAGCGTTTGCGGGTCCAGCGTGTCGACCCGTGTGCCCAGCCGACTCTTGTCGATGGTTCGGATCTGCGCAATCTGCGCAAAGCCCGCTCGGCCGCCAGCCAGGGTGGGAGTCCGTAGGGCATTGGCCGTGCCCTTGGAGGTCAGGGGCACGACGGTGACGAGATTCCAATCCGGCTTGTGATTCAGGATGTCCGGCGATAGCACCAGCAGGGCCTGACTTTTCCTTGCTCACGTTGGCAAGGATTCAGAATTACCCCGACAAACTTCCGTGTTTAAAGCACTGCTAATGCTCCTTTGGCGGTCTTAGTAGACGAGGTGGTCTTCATCCAGTGTGTCGGTGATCAACGAGAGATCGGCGGCATTGGTCGCAATTATGTCGTCGGCTGTAGAAAACACAAAGCATCGTGGATCCACCGGCCTATTCTTTTTAAGACGATGGAGTCCACTTAGACGCCAGCCCCGGTTCGTCCGCAGTGCCGCGCTGGCCAATTGGAGAAGGGGCAGTCCCCGAAGGGGACCGAGGGCGCCAGGTGGCGCGCCCGAGCCCGACGACTTGGCCGGTGCGGCACTGCGGACGGACCGGGGCGACTCAAGAACTCAAATCCTCACCACTGAGAAGATCAGATCTCCTTGAGCAGCACATCCGTCGTCCGCAGCGTCACCGCCACGCCCGTCAGCGTCGGATTCACGCACCCCATCGCCGGCATCACGTTCGTGCCCACGATGAACAGGTTGTCGTGGTCATGCGCGCGGCCGTCCTTGTCCACCACCGAGGTCTTCGGATCCGCGCCCATGATCGTCGTGCCCATGATGTGCTGGCGATCCTGGTGGTTGGTGTCCATCTTGTCGATGCGGCCGTTGATGAGCGCCGCCATCTTTTGCAGATCCTTCACCGCGAAGTCGCGGCCCGCGTTCCAGTAGTCGTCCACGCTGTAGTAGATCTCGGGCAGCGGCAGGCCCAGCGCGTCACGCTTGGTCTTGCTGGGCGTCACGCGGTTCTGCGGCAGCGGGTTCGTCTCGAAGTCCACCGCGAAGTTCAGCGAGCGCGCCGAGATGGTGCGGATCTCTTCGTTCAGCTTCGAGCCGTAGACGCCCTTCTTCATCAGGCCGTCGGCGATCGACGACGTGGCCACCGTGTTGCGCAGCTTGGTCTTGTAGCTGGGGATGGTCTTGCGGAACTCGCCGTCGCGGTAGTTCATGTAGACCAGCAGTTCGGTGGGGCCCTGGCCGGGCCACAGGTCTTCGGACGCCATCACATTCATGGCGATGCCGGTGTGGCCCATCAGGTTGCGGCCGACCTGGTCCGACGAGTTGGCGATGCCGTTCGGGTACTTCTCCGAGGTCGACATCAGAAGCAGCTTGGGACTTTCGATGCCGTAGGCGGCCAGCACGAAATAGCGCGCCGTCATGCGGTGTTCCGAGCCGTCCGGCTTCTTGTAGCGCACGGCCACGATCTTGCCGCGGTCATCGGCTTCGATCTTGTAGACCACGCAGTTGTCCAGCACGCGCGCGCCGTGGCGCTCGGCCTCGTCGACGTGACGCGTGCCGTCGTACTTGGCGCCGCTGGGACAGACCGGGTTGCAGTTGTTGTTGCCCGAGCAGATCGGACGATCCTTGTAGGCGCGGGTGGCTCGGCCGTTCGGTTCGTAGATCGGGTGGTAGCCGCCGACTTTCAACTGCTCGGCCAGGCGCTGCTGGAAGTAGGGAATCGGCAGGCCTTCCATGGGGAAGGGCTTGGAGCGTGGTGGAAACTGCTCGCCGCGGCCCCAGCCGCCTTCGTCCTGGCCGTTCACGCCGGACACGCCCAGCTCTTCCTCGGC
Source organism: Bordetella ansorpii (assembly GCF_900078315.1). Taxonomy (GTDB): domain Bacteria; phylum Pseudomonadota; class Gammaproteobacteria; order Burkholderiales; family Burkholderiaceae_B; genus Bordetella; species Bordetella ansorpii. Next base: position 801,294 of record NZ_FKBS01000025.1, on the reverse strand, counting down.
CTCGTTGTAGTAGGGCTCCAGCTCGTCGTACGTCATGGGCCAGTCGCGGCCCTGGCCGTACAGCGTCTGGATCTTGAAGTCGTTGGGGATCATGCGCCACAGCGCCGAGCCGAAGTGCCAGGTGGTGCCGCCGACCACGCGCAGGTATTTGGTCGGGTACTTCACCGGGCCGCTTTGCTGCAGGTAGTCGCCGTAGGTGGAGGGGATGTGCGGCGGATTCGGGAAGGGCGAGCCCGCGCCTTGCAGCTTGATGTTGGTCAGCGACAGCTTGATCGGGGCGTTGCGGAAACGCTCGACGATCTCGCTGCGCGTGACGCGCGGGCCGGCTTCGAGGATGGTGACGGATTTTCCGGCTTTCGCGACGCGCGCGGCGAGCACGGAGCCCATCACGCCGGAACCAATGACCAGCAGATCAGTATCGTAGTCCATTATTTTTCAACCTTGACAGTGACGGACACGGGCTTCGGACCCCAGCTGTTGGGGCCGCGCCCGTACGTCGGCACGACCAGGATGTCCCGGGTCGGGTCGTACATCAGCGCTTCTTCGTAGGCGAACAGTTCGGCCTTCTCGTCCTGGCCGACCACGCCCAGGTACAGGGCCTGGATGATGCCCTTGGCCTTGGTATCCAAGGCCTTGTCCACGTCCTGCAGCGCCAGGTAGTCGTCCACGTGGTGCAGCTGCCTGTCGGCCACCAGCTTGTTGACCGAGGCCGCGACCTGGTCCAGGTCGGGCATGCGCTTTTTCAGTGCGTCGTAGCAGCGTTGCGCCATCATCGGGCTGACTTCCTTCGCGGTGAGGAAGCGCGAGGCCTGCAGGAAGGCCGCGGCCTCGGCCGATGCGGCGCCGCCGGTTTCAGCGGGCGCTGCGGCGGCCATCAGCCGGCGCACCGGCACGCTGGCCAGGGCGCCGCCCAGCACGCTCCAGGCGATGGTGTACTTGACCAGCGCGCGGCGCTGGGTGTTGATCGGGGTGTCGCCCTCGGCGAACCCGTTCTGAGTGAAATCTTTCATGGTTCAGGCCTTCTTGTGCGAACGACGGCGGCGGGCAATCAGCAGGATCAGGATGAGCAGCACGGCCACGGCGGCCACCGGCACGCCGATGCGCGCGATGCCCAGCAGCGGCGAGGCGGGTCCGCCGGCGCGCGAGGTGGCGACGTCCTGCGCCGTGACGGGCTTCTGGCCCGGCTGGCCGAAGCTGGCCAGCACGTAGTTGCTGACGTCGGCGATCTGCTGGTCGGTCAGGCGCTCGGTGTAGGACGCCTGCGGACCGAAGCCGGGCATCTCGATGTCGCTCTGGCCTTCGATCTTGCGGTGCACGCCGTACAGGATCGTGGCGATCAGATTGTCGGGGCGCGCGGCGCCGACGGCGCTGTTGTGATACAGCGAGGGATAAGACGTGGTGCCTTCGCCGCGCGCGCCGTGGCAGGTCGCGCAGGTGGCCGTATAGACCTTCCAGCCCGGGTTCGCGTCCTGCACCATGTTGCCGCGCATCCGGGTCTCGGCGTCAGACGCCTTGCCGAAGCTGTCGCGCGACGGCTCGTTGGCCGTCTTGATGGGCGTCGTGTCCTTCAGGTAGGCCACGATGGCGTGCAGGTCGGCGTCGGTCAGGAACTGCAGGCTGTTCTCGACGGCCTCGGCCATGGGGCCGGCCGCCTGGCCGCGGCCTTCGGCGTGGCCTTCGCGCAGGTATTGGTACAGCTCCTGGTCGGTCCAGCCGCCGATGCCGGCGGTCTTGTCGGACGTGATGTTGGGCGCGTACCAAGCGCCCAGCGGGCCGCCGGCCAGGGGCAGCGAGGTGTCGGCGCCCATCAGCGCGGTGCGCGGCGTGTGGCACTCGGCGCAGTGCGCCAGCGCGTTGGCCAGGTAGTTGCCGCGGTTGATTTCCTGCGACTTCGACGCGTCGGGCGCGAAGGGCTTGCCCGTGTTGTAGATCAGGTTCCAGCCCGCCATCGAGGCGCGCACGTTGAACGGGAAAGGCAGGCGGGTCTCGGGCGCCGCCTTTTCCACGGCCTTCACGTCGTTCATGAAGTAGGCGTACAGCGCCGAGACGTCCTGGTCGGTCAGCTGCGCGTACGAGGTGTACGGCATGGCCGGGTACAGATGGTGGCCGTCGCGCGCGATGCCTTCGCGCAGGGCGCGGGCGAAGTCCTGCTCGGTGTAGTTGCCGATGCCGAACGGCTTGGAGGGCGTGATGTTGGTCGACCAGATCCGGCCCATGGGCGAGTCGATGGCGTAGCCGCCGGCAAAGGGTTCGCCGCCCTTTGCGGTGTGACAGGCGACGCAGTCAGCCGCGATGGAAAGATACTTGCTGTCCAGGATCTCCTGCTGGCTGGCCTGAGCGGGCGCGTCGGCCGCCGATGCCAGCGGACCGGCCGCCAGCAGGAGCAGAGCACAGGAATACTTGAGGATTTGCCGTTTGGACTTCCACATGGGATAGACAACCAATCTTGGTGGTTATGGCAACAGGGAAGCGTTACAGCAGGCAGGCGGAGGGGGCTTTCGCCGGTCGGTCGGGCGCTACACCGGTGCGCATGGGGACGGTGGAGTACGCGATATATGTTGCATGTAAATTATTAGCATGCAATATATTTTCTCGTGAGGGGAGTCTATCGATGGAAGCTGACAGTCTCCCTAAACGCTCTTTGTTTGTTCAAGTTGTCAATACGTGGAATCCATATATCGGTGGACTCTTTGCCTTGACGGGGTATTTGCGACAGGGGCGGTGTCCGTGGGGTGGGCGTTGGTTTGTTTGGGGGATTTGAGTTCTTGAGCGTCGGAGGCACGACTGCGAATTCTCGTCCTCGCGCTGCCGCGCTGCGGGCGCGAACTCTCCGTCATGCCTCCGACTCAAGGTGTCTCAATACCAGCGGCAGCAAAACCTCTGGTTCTTCCAGCGGGCAGCCTGGGGAGTGGTGGGTTTGAGTTCTTGAGTTTGGCCGGCCCAGGATTGCGCGATCGTTTCCACGATGGCCCAGGGTGTCGATCGCCGCATTGCGTTGCGGGTAGCCGCAGGCGTGCCGGAGAAGTCGCGCCCGCAGCGCGGTAGCGCGAGGACGAGACTTCGCAGGTACGGCTGTGGCGGTCAGAAGAACACAGAGCGATGCCGCAAGCACCAGATGGTCCACGCACAGCCAAGACGCACAAAGCCGACGCGGGCAATCACCCAACGTCGGCCTTGTACAAAACGCAACCTGCTTCCGAAGCGGCGCAAGACGCTGAACCGCGCCCGGTTCAGGACCTCAGTCCGCGTACACCCCCGCCTTGCGGATCAGCGGGCCCCATTTGTCGATTTCCGACTTCAGCCAGGTCTGCAAGCCTTGCGGAGTCTGCTTCTCGGCCGGGACGATCTCGGCGCCCAGGTCGGCCATGCGCGTGGCGAAGGGGGGATCCTTCAGGGCCGTGCGCAGGGCTTCGTTGAACTTGGCGATGACCGGCGCGGGCGTGCCCTTGGGGGCGTAGACGCCATGCCAGACCTTCATTTCGAAGCCCTTGATGCCTTGCTCGGTCAGCGTGGGGGCGTCGGGCAGGGCCTTGATGCGCTCCAGCGTGGTGACGCCGTAGAAGCGGACCTTGCCCGCCTGGATGTGTGGGATGGTCTGCGTGGTCTGGTCGCACAGCACGTCGACCTGGCCGCCCAGCAGGGCGGTCAGCGCCGGGGCCGTGCCGGAGTAGGGCACCGTGGTGAACTGCGTGCCCAGCGCTTCCTGCAGCAACATGCCGCACAGTTGCGACACCGCGCCCAGGCCCGCGTTGGCCAGGTTCAGCTTGTCGCCCTGCTTCTTGGCGTAGGCGATGAAGGCGGGCATATCGTTGGGCGGCAGGTCCTTGCGGCCCAGCAGCGTCATGGGCACGTCGGCCACCTGGCCCACGTAGTCGAAGTCGGTCAGCGGGTTGTACGCCAGCTTGCGGTACAGGGCGGGCGCGGTGGCCATGCCGTTGTGATGGATCAGGAAGGTGTAGCCGTCGGGCGCCGCCTTGGAGACGTAGCTGGCGGCCAGGGTGCCGCCCGCGCCGGTGCGGTTTTCCACCACGATGGGCTGGCCCAGCGTCTTGGACATGGAGGCGCCCAGCGTGCGCGCCACGACGTCGGTCGGGCCGCCCGCGGCGAAGGGCACCACGAGCGTGATGGGGTGATTGGGGTAGCTGGTTTGCGCGGATGCCTGGAAGAAGGCGGCGCAGCCGGCGGCCAGCAATGCGGCGCGCAAAGCTGCGCCGCGGAAGGGAAAGCCCATGTCTCGCTCCTGTTGTTGATCTTGGCCGGAAGCACGGCGCGCCGCGATCACGCGGCCGTGTGGCGCTGCGTCAAGTCTAGGGAAAGGCGTGGCCGCGCGGAATTCGAACCTGTCGAAGCCCGTCTTCGGTTCTGGATAATCGGGGAAAACGACTATGCAGATCAGGCCGCGTGGTGGACAGCGCGGGCAGGCCCGCATGGGGAGGCCTGCCGGAATACGCGAGCCGACGGTGCCCGCACGGAAGCGGGCCATCGTGAGATCGACAGGAGCGGGCTACTGCACCTGCGGGCTGCCCGCGTCGTCCTGCGCCAGCACCTGCGGCGCCTGGTACGCCGTATCGGATTGGGCGGCGGGCGCCACGCGCACCGGCTGGTGCACGCGGCCGGCCGGGGCCAGCGAATCGGGGCCGTTGGGGGCCGTCCAGGCGGGATCGGGAATCTCGGCGAACACCTGGCGCAGGCGGTCGCCCCAGGTCGAGCGGATCATGTCGAAGTATTCGTTGTCTTCGTCGATGTTGGCGAAGTGCGTGACGCGCAGCGCGTCCGTCTCGTACACCAGCAGGTCCAGCGGCAGGCCGACCGAGATGTTCGAGCGCAGCGTGGAGTCCATCGAGATCAGCACGCACTTGGCGGCCTCGTCCAGCGAGGTCTCGGGGTCGAGCACGCGGTCCATGATGGGCTTGCCGTACTTGGATTCGCCGATCTGGAAATACGGGCACTCGGGGCTGGCCTCGATGAAGTTGCCCGCCGCATAGACCTGGAACAGGCGGCAGGGCTCGTTGCCGATCTGTCCGCCGAAGATGAGGTGCACGTTGAACTCGACGCCCTGGTCGGACAGGGCCTCGGCGTCGCGCTTGTGGACCTCGCGCACGGCCAGGCCCACGCGGCGCGCGGCTTCGAACATCGTGGGCGCCTGCCATAGCGAATCGGGATGGCTGGCGTCGCACTGCGCCAGCGTGCTCAGCACCGCCTGGCTGATGGCCAGGTTGCCCGAGGTCATCAGCACCATGACGCGTTCGCCGGGTTGCTCGAAGACCTTCATCTTGCGATAGACGCTGATCTGGTCCACCCCGGCGTTGGTGCGGGAGTCGGACAGGAAGACCAGGCCGGAGTTCAGGCGGGCGGCGACGCAGTAAGTCATGGCGGCACGGAAGCGGGGCGGAAAAGTGCGGCCATTTTAGGCACAAGGGGCTGCTTTGGCGTGACGTTGTTGCGCGGGTGTCACTGTGCCGGGCGGGCCGGTCCGCCCTGCACAGGTCCCGAAGGTTTGCCCGCCGCGAAATCAGGTCACGCTGGGTGACTGGGAAAAATCGGTGGCGGGTTGGTCGGGCATGGCTTGATACGGCGCGGCCTGATGCTGCGCGGACGGATCCGGCATTGAAGGATCGGACACCGATGGTTCAGGCGCTGCGGGGATGGCCGCCACCGTGCTGGCGGCCGACGGCGCCGCCTTCACCACCCGATGCACGAACTGCAGCTTGCCCACCACCGCGGTGGGCAGCACGAAGGGGTAGAAGTCGCGTTGCCCCATGCTGCGCGCCAATTCGTTCATCACGCCGGTCAGTTCGACCCACGCGTTGACCAGGCCGAGGAACTGTTCGCCACCCGGGTCGGTGGGGTCGTACAGCGCATCCACCGTGAACGGATCGTAGGGCAGTTCCACGGTGTTGCGGCCCACCCCGAAGCTCAGCGCGGTGTCCAGCGTGTCCATCATGTGCAGGTAGTGGGCCCAGGTCTCGGCCCAGTCTTCCCAGGGATGCGACGAGGCATACGTGCTGATGAAGCGCGTGTCCCAGTCGGGCGGCGGACCCTGGTCGTAGTGCACCTTCAGGGCTTCGCCATAGTCGGCGCGTTCGTCGCCGAACACCTGGCGGAAGCTGTCCAGCCAGGTGGTGCCGGCCACCAGGCGGTCCCAGTAATAGTGGCCGATCTCATGGCGGAAGTGGCCGACCAGCGTGCGGTAGGGCTCGTGCATCTGCTCGCGCACGCGCACGCGGTAGGCGTCGTCGGCTTCCAGGATGTTCAGCGTGATCAGGCCGCTGGCGTGCCCCGTCATGGGCGGCTTGCCGTCGGCGTCTGGCGCCAGGAAATCGAACATCACGCCGCCGTCGCCCTGCTCCTCGGCGCGCTGCACGGGCAGGCTCAGCGTCAGCAACTGCGCGACCAGGCGGCGCTTGGCGGCTTCCACCTTGAACCAAAGGAGGCCATTGTCGCCTTCCGACAGATTGGGGATGGTGCGGTTCAGTGCACAAGCCACGCACAAGGTGTCGGGCGAGTCCGCCGGCACCAGCCAGTTGCACAGCGCCGGGCTGGCGTAGTTGGCGCAGCGTTTGTATGCCTTGCCGCGCTGGCGGTTGGCCGGGCGCCAGGTGTCGGGCTTGTTCCCCGGGGCCAGCGCCACCACGCGGCCGCGCTCGGGGTCGTAGCCCAGCTGGTTGTGGCAGTTCAGGCATTCGGTGTTGTCGAAGAACACCGGCTGCCCGCACGTGCATTGATACAGGCGCGTGCGCGTGGGGCGGCCCTGGCCGCGCCGGCCGCCCGCCAGTTGCTGGCTGATGGAATCGAAGAAGCTGATCATGATGTCGCTCGGGCCTCCGGTTCGCCACGGTCAGCAGGAAGCGTGCCGGGCAGAGGCACTGTATCGCAGCGCCGGGAAACTCAGGTGACCGCTGTGCTCAACTCGTTATCGTCGGTGACGGCGGCCGGCCACGCCGCGGGCAGGTCCAGGCCGTCGGGCAGGTCGTCCCAGGGCGCCACGGTGACGCGCACTGACAATTGATGGCCGCCGCCGCCGTGGATGACGCCACGCATTGGCGTGACGTCGCCATAGTCGCGGCCATGGGCCAGGATGACGTGGTCGAGCGCCGGCACCACATCGTTGGTGGGGTCCAGGTCGAGCCAGCCGCCGTTGATGGCCAGGCCGGGGCAATGCACCGAAACCCATGCGTGCGAGGCGTCTGCGCCGACCAGCCGCGGCTTGCCCGCAGGCGGCCTGGAGACCAGATAACCGCTGACGTAGCGCGCGGCCAGGCCGAGGGCGCGCAGGCAGCCGATCATGACGTGGGCGAAGTCCTGGCACACGCCGACGCGCTGCGTGTAGGCATCGAGTACCGGAGTGTTGATCTGCGTGCTGGCCGGCGCATAGGTGAAATCTTCGTGGATGCGGTGCATCAGCTCCAGCGCCGCTTCCGCCACCGGGCGGCCGGGCGGGAACGAAGGCAGGGCGTAATCGCGCAGCTCGTCGTGCAGGGGAACGAACGGGGACGGAAACGAGAACTCGGCCTCGGCCGCATAGGGCGCGCCCGCCAGGTAGCGCAGGCGCAGCGCCGCCTCTTCCCAGGGGGCGCACGCCTGGGCGTCCAGGCCCGCGTGGCGGTTGGCCACGGTGACGCGGCTGCTGGCGCGCACCAGCAGGGCTTCGTGGGGCACGTACAGGGCGAAGACGTTGCGCCAGTTGCCCAGCGCATCGGGGCCGGCCTGCGGGCGGCTGGGTTCGGGATCGACGTGCAGCAGATGGCCGTCCAGCGTCTGCCAGGCGTCGTGGCGGGGGCGCAGGTAGGCCAGGTGATGGGCCAGTTCGACCGGCGCCTCGTAGCGGTAGGCGGTTTCGTGCACCACGGCCAGGGTGCGAAAGGCGACGGGCGGGGAAAGCATGGGATCCGGTTCAGCGCGATAGGGAAAATGGGGCCTGCGCCGCGTCGATTTTCACATATTTCCCGGGCTGCCAGCTGTCACCATGCCAACAGCCGGGGGCCGAACACCGCTCCCAGGATGGCCGGTGCCGCCATGCCGGCCACGTACCAGACCGCCCAGAATGCCACGCTCATTTCCGGACAATGCAGGCAGTACGCGACGGTCGCGGTCGCGCCGGAAAGCAGGCCGGCCGCGGCGCCCGCCGCGCGCAGATGCGTGGGCGCCAGGCTTTTCATGGCTCGGCATGTGGCGATGAAAGCCGGCACGGACAGCAGCAGGATGTTGAACGGGCAATCGCGCCAGGACGTTCCCATCACCAGGGCCAGGCGTTCGGAGGCGGGCGCCTGCGCGACGCTCATGGCAGCGGCTATCCAGAGGATCAGGATGGGCACCGCAAGCATCAGCCACCACGCGCCGGCAGAGAGGCCCGGGCGCGACAGCCGGGCTGCGATGCACAACGCAAGGGCGGCGAGGACGGCAGGGAACGCGACCTTCGCCCAGAACAGCGGCGTGCCGGCGATCCCGGCAATATCGGGTCTGATGCCGAAGATCAGCGCGGCCATCAGGGCCGCGGCGACTCCGCCCAGGGCGGTTGCCAGGCCGAACCGGCCCTCTGCGCGGGGCCGGCGCGTGGGTCCGGCATTGGCCGCAAGAAATGAAATGACGTCGTCGGTCTTCATGATGCACCCCGCATTTTTGCGGCAAGGGATTTGAGTCCGCGGTGTATGCCCACCTTGACCGCGGATTCGGAAAACCCGGTAAGTTTCGCCGTTTCGGTCACGGAGAGTCCTTGCAATTTGACGTGGACGAGGGGCAGGCGGTGCCGGTCAGGCAACCCGGCCAGCAGCTTCTCGACATCGCGCCGCGCCATGGCGGCCTCTTCATCGGATTCCGAGAAAATGTCGGCATCGTCGTCCAGCGGGTCATGCAACGCTTCCCGCTGCGCGCGCCGCCTCAGGAAGTCGGTGACCTTGTAACGCGCAATGGCGTGGATCCAGGCGGTCAAGGGCTGGTCGGCAAGATAGGTGTGCCGGCCATTGTGGACCGCGATGAGGACCTCCTGCACGATATCCTCGATGTCGTCGGGCATGCGGAAAAGCCGCTTGCGCAGGTAGGCCCGCAGGTGCGCGCCCAATGCCTGCAGAAACGCATGATACGCGCGGGCGTCGCCGTCCAGCCCCGCGAGGAACAGCGCCTTCAAGCGCAGTTCGGCGGCTGCCGGCGGGGCTTGTCGTGAGTGCATCACCATCGCAGTATCCTCGGCGCCAGGATGGTCCCTATGGCCATTACGGCAGGTATTGCGCAGACATGCCATGCGTCCACCATGAACCAGGGAGAGGCCGGCCGGAACAGCGTATACACGAACACGCCCTGTGCGCCAGCCAGCAGGCCGATGCCCGCGCCGGTCAGCGCCAGGCGCGTGGGCGCCAGGCGTTTCATCGCGTGCATGGCGGCGGCCAAGGCGGGCAGCGACAGCAATACGATACCCGCCAAGCCTCCGATGCCGGTTTCTCCGAGCGGTAGCCTCAGGCGCAATTCCGCCGGCGTGGCCATTTTCAGCGCGACCGTGACCGCCAGCATGGCGGCGACCGGCGCAAGCGCTTTCAGCCAAGCCCTGCGCGACGGATATCCCGGGCGCGCCAGCCGGTCGGCCAAGGTCAGCGCGGCCGCGATCGTTCCCAGCGGGAACGCGAGCTTGATCCAGAAGCCCGCCGTCAGCATCTGCTCCGGCATGTCGCTGCCGATGCCGTAGACCCCCGCCAGCACCGCCGTGTTGCCCGCCAGTCCCAGCACCAATGCGCGATTGAGCGCCCTGGACACGGCGTTGGGGCTGACGGGCGCGAGGTCCGTCGCCAGCCGGGAGATGAGATCCTGGGTCTGCATGGCGGCCGTGCGTCAGTGGCGCGGCCGCAGGCTGCCCAGCCAGCCGTCGATGCTCGCCTTGCCGGGACCCCACGCGGCGATGCCGAGCGCCAGGGCCGCCCAGGTCAGGTGCACGGGCCAGCCATCGGGCACCGTCACCTGGATGATGCAAGTCATCAACAGCAACGCCAAGGCTGCGAGACGCGTACCGAAACCTATCACCAGCAGAACAGGCAGAGCGATCTCCGCGCATCCGGACAGGAAGGCGAACAGTTCCGGGTGGGGGTAGGGATAGGGCCCCCCTGGCAAGTGAAGCTGGAAGTCCTCGAACAACGCGGTCGCGGTGTCGTTCAGTTGCAGAAAGCCTTGCCATTTCAACATGCCCGATTTCCAGAACGGCACGGCCAGCGCCAGGCGCATCAGAAGCGGGGCGAGCCAAGGCGCGGCAAAGCGGTGCAGGAGCTGGCTGCCGGCCAGCAGGGGATTGCGTCGCAGGGCAAGCTCCTGCCCGCCGTTCGGGTTGGTATATTGCATCATCACTCCTTGTAAGCCAGGCAGGTAAACACGCCGCAGGCAAGCATGCCGCCCAGGTTGCCCTGCAGATCGAAGTCGGAAGCCTGCCCATAGGCGTCGGCTGCTGCCGCGGCCAAGGGCGCACCGCTCATCAGCGAAGAGAGAAAGGCCGCTCCGCCCGCGGGCAGACGAGACACCAGCACCTCGTATGCAGGCCGGGTCACCAGGGCGTCCTCGGCCTCGTCCGAGCAGATCGGCGTGACGTCGCCGTCGCGCTTGTTCATGGTGAAAATGGACAAGGCCGGGAAGCGTGACTGCACGATCCTGGCGGCGGGGTGGGGGCGAAACCGGATATCCGGCAAGTCGGCCGGCTCGATGGCCGCAATGGCCCCAGCGTCCAGGACGGGTGCGTCGGCCGCATGGTAGGCATCGAGCCAGGCACGCTCGATGCGTGCCGTGTCGGCCAGCCAGGGCATGTCGCGCGCGTATTCGTAGGACTCGACGAAGGCCGGAAAATCCCGTCCGTATTCGAACAGCAACGGGGAACGGGGCGGACAGGCCCGGACATGGAACCGCGCCATGGCGCGGAAGAAATCCACGCCGGTGATACGTTGCGTCGCCGGATAAATGGCTGCCAGGGCGTCGACCAGACTGGCCATCACGTTGTTCCGGTAGACGTTGTAGCGATCGGTCACGTCCCGGCCGGCATGCGCGACCACGTCGGCGGGCACCGGCTGGCGGGGGGCCATCAGGCCCCGGGCGAAGTCCGCGTGCGGGCAGGCGCTGTCGCGCGGGGGGACGTTATGCATACGCTGCCTGCGGCATCGTTCTTGGACTGGCCTGCATCATGATGCGGCGGGCCGCCAATGCCTGGTCCCGCAGCACGCTCCAGGCCGGCAGCGCGCTATCCCATTCCACCAGGGTCGGCCGGGGGCCGGCAAGGCCGATGGCATATCGGTACAACTGCCAGACCGGCTCGGCAACCGTGCAGTCGTGGCTGTCGATCAGCAGGGGTGCTGCGTCGTCATCGTGGGCGGCACGGTGGCCGGCCAGGTGCATCTCCTGCACGTGCGCCATGGGGAAGGCGTCCAGATAGGCGAAGGGCGAATAGCCGTGGTTGGCGGCCGATACGAAGACGTTGTTGACGTCCAGCAGCAGTCCGCAGCCCGTACGCCGGGCCACGGCGAGCAGGAATTCGGTTTCCTGCAGCGTCGATGACGCGAACTCGACGTATGTGGATGGGTTTTCCAGCAGGACCCGGCGTTGCAGTACGTCCTGTACCTGATCCAGGTGATCGCACACCCTGTGCAGCGTGGCTTCGGTGTACGGCACGGGCAGCAGGTCGTTGAAGAAGGTGCCGCCGTGCGAGGACCAGGCCAGGTGTTCCGAGACCAGCACGGGCTCGCAGCGGCGCACCAGATCACGCAGGCGCGCCAGGTGCGCCGCGTCCAGAGGATCCAGGCCGCCGATGGACATGCCCACCCCATGGACCGAAACCGGATAGGCCTGGCGCAGGGTCGCCAGCATCAGGTGGGCAGGTCCGCCCGCCCCCATGTAGTTCTCGGCGTGGATTTCGAAGAAGTCGACTTCCGGTCCGGCCGCGCGGATATCGGGCAGGTGCTGGTGCTTGAATCCCGCGCCGGCCAAGGCGCTCGGCTGCCCCTGCGCCAGTGACAGGCCGTCTTGGCTGGCCGGAGTGTACGCAGGGGCGGTCATGGGACGCCCCGGATCAGGACTTGATCGGGGTGAGCGAGCCGTGGCCGCCGCCGGGCACCTGGATGCTCGTGCACGTGCCGCCTTGCACGAATTTCCAGGCATTGCCTTGGTAATCCATGGTGGACGTCCCCTGGCAGGTCGTGCCGGGACCGGCGGCGCAGTCATTCTGGCCCTTCAGGGCGACGCCATAGCATTTTTCTTTCTTTGCGGCGATCGCGGCGTTGGCTTCTTCCTTGGTCAGGGGCGCGGCGTTGGCGAAGGAGGCGAAGACGCCAGCAAAGGCGCTGGCGAGGACGGCGGAGGTGACGACGGTTTTCGCGGACATGGAGTTCTCCGGTAGTGAAGGACGAGGTATCCATCGTGGATACCTAGACTAGTTCGACGCAACGGGAGAACGGGTTACAGCGATCTGGAAATTTTTTTGCGTGCCAGGCCGCGCCTACGCCGACAACGACTGCAACGCCTCGGCCGAATGGCTGAAATACCGCCGGCTGATCTCATCGGACAGCGCGCCGGATGCCGTCTCCAGCTGATGCGCCAGCGTCAGCACCGTGTCGTACCGGCCATCGTCGCCGCGCTGGCATAGCGCGGCCAGCGAACAGCCCGTATCCGGCGGCGGCAGCAACCCCAGCAGGTCTTCGGCAGGCCCTGCCGCGCTGGCCGGCAGGCGCGGCAGATGATCGCGCAGCCGGCCCAGCGTGCACGCCGCCGAGCGCGGATTGGCCGCGTCCAGCACCAGCAGGTTCAACAGCGCCGGTATCTCGTGGCGGCCCTGGTAATAGGCGCGATACGTGATGGCGCTGTCGTACAGGTTCAGCAGCAGGCTGAAGCCGCCTTCGCGCAGCACGGCGTTCTGCACGAACAGGGCTTTCAGCAGGCCGGCCATGGCGCCCAGGCGCTCGGTATGGCGGCCGATGGTCAGCAGGCGCCAGCCATCGTCGCGCGTCATGTGGTCGGTCTGCGCGCCCGTGATGGCCGACAACTGGCGGCTCAGGCGCCGCAGGCCACGCATCACGTCCGACGCCGAGCGCTGCGGCGGCACGGGCGCCTTGTCTTCGCCGGCCTCGGGCTCCACGCCGTCCGCCGGCGCGTCTTCCTCGGTCAGCCGGCTGCGGTAGCGTTCGCCGGCCTTCACGATCAGGTTCCAGTGTTCCGGCGACAGGCGGTCGCGGATCTGGCCGGCGGCATGGCTCATGGCCGCCAGGTTGCGGCCGAAGCCGCGTTGCGGATCTTCCGAGGCCAGTTCGGCCACCAGCGTGTGTTCGAACACGCGCAGCGAACGCGGCAGCGCTGCCGGCACCAGTCCACCGCGCACGCACAGGCCGGCCAGCGCGTCGAAGACGGGCTCGGGGTTGTCCAGGTCGCCGTTGATCCAGGTCAGCGTCTGCGCGGCCAGCCGCACGTCGCATTCGATGCGCTCGGCGTAGCGGCCCATCCAGAACAGATTCTCGGCCGCGCGGCTGGAGACCGGGCGGCGCGCGTGCACGATCTCTTCCGGATGCATGCGCGCGGGCAGCATCGAGAACAGGTCCACCGTGCCCGACGTGGTGACCCAGGTGTCCAGGCTGCTGCCGCCACGCTGCATCGACACCACCTGCTGCTGGCGGCTGGCGATGCGCGTCAGGCCGCCGGGCAGGATGCGCCAGCCGCCTTCGCCGTCGGCGATGGCGAACACGCGCACCATGGCCGCGCGCGGCACGATGTGGCCGGCCGTCCAGGTGGGCGCCTGCGACAGCGGCAGGTAGTCCTGCACGGTAAAGGCGTCGGGGTCGGCCTCGATGCGGGCGCGCAGCGCGGCAAGCTCCGCCGCGCCCGCATCGCTGCCGATCAGCGGCTCGAAGGCCGCGCGCTGGCGGCTGCCCGGATAGGTGGCCTTGATGACGCCGCGGCCCAAGAGCGGCAGGGCCTGTTCGCGCGCGGCGGTCTCGCCGCACCACCAGGAAGGCAGCGAGGGCAGCAGCGGCTCTTCGCCCAGCAGGCGGCGGCCGATGGCCGGCAGGAAGCCGTTGATGGCCGGCGATTCCAGGAAGCCGGTGCCCAGCGAGTTGGCCACCAGCACGTTGCCGGCGCGCATCACCTGCAGCAGTCCCGGCACGCCCAGCGCGGAGTCGCTGCGCAGCTCCAGCGGATCGCAGAAGTCGTCGTCCAGGCGGCGCACCACGGCATGCACGCGCTCCAGGCCGTGCAGCGTCTTCAGGAACAGCTGGTCGTCGCGCACCGTCAGGTCGTTGCCCTCGACCAGCGTCAGGCCCAGATAGCGCGCCAGGTAGGTCTGCTCGAAATAGGTTTCGTTGTAGGGGCCGGGCGTCAGCAGCACGATGCGCGGCGGGGTGCGGTCGGCGGGGCTGAGCCGGTGCAGCATGTCCACCAGGCCGCGGTAGCTGGCCGCCAGGTGCTGCACGCGCAGTTCCTTGAAGGCATCGGGAAACTGGCCCGAGATGCTCAGGCGGTTCTCCAGCAGGTATCCCAGGCCCGACGGCGCCTGCGTGCGCTGCGAGACCACCCACCAGCCGCCGTCGTGGGCGCGCGCCACGTCGAAGGCGGCGATGTGCAGGTAGATGCCGCCCGGCGGCAGATGGCCGCGCAAGGGCCGCAGATAGCCGGGGTGGCCATGCACCAGCGCGGGCGGCAGCAGGCCTTCTTCCAGCAGCGTCTGCGGGCCGTACACGTCGGCCAGCAGCCGGTTGAGCAAACGCGCGCGCTGCGACAGGCCCTGCTCGATGACGCGCCAGTCGGCGTCGTCGATGATGAAGGGCAGCAGGTTCAGCGACCAGGGACGAGAGCGTCCATTGGCGTCGGCATACACGTTGTAGGTGGTGCCGTTCTCGCGGATCTGGCGGGCGACGTGGTCGGCGCGGTGATCCAGTTCACCGAAGCCGTCGGTGCCCAGCAGTTCGAAGAAACGCGCCCAGGACGGGCGCAGCACGGTGCCGCCGCCGCTTTCGGCATCGGCGGGCACGCGCAGTTCGTCGTAGTGCCCGGGACGTTGCGGCAGGGCCGCGTGCGCCGCCAGGGAGGCGACGTCGCGTGAAGGATCGGTCTGGAAAAGCAACTGCGGCATGGCGGTACGTAAAGTCGGCAGGCCGGGCGTATCGGGCCCGGCCCCGGATCAGTCGTGCCGCAAGTCCAGTGTGAAGGGGAACTCGCGGCCCGGTACGGCCGGCTCGGGGTTCAGGCGTCCCGGCGTATGGCCCATTCTCTGGAACCGCGCCAGCCGCCGGCTTTCCGCCTCGTAGGCGTTGATCGGCAGCACGCCCGGGTTCAGCCCGCCCGGATGTTCGACATGATACTGGCAACCGCCCAGCGAGCGCTGCGACCAGGTGTCGACGATGTCGAAGGTCAGCGGCACGTGCACCGGGATGTTGGGATGCAGCGCCGAGGGCGGCGACCAGGCCTTGTAGCGCACCCCGGCCACGAATTCGCCCGCGCGGCCCGTGGGCTGCAGAGGCAGCGCCCGGCCGTTGGCGGTAATCACGTAGCGGCTGTCGTTCAGGCCCGACACGCGCACCTCCAGGCGTTCCAGCGAGGAATCGACGTAGCGCACGGTGCCGCCGATCATGCCTTCCTCGCCCATCACGTGCCAGGGCTCCAGCGCGCCGCGCAGTTCCAGTTGCATGCCGCGCGCGGCGATGTCGCCGTACAGCGGGAAGCGGAATTCGAAGTGCGGGGCGAACCAGGCCGCGTCGAAGGCGTAGCCGGCTTCGTTCAGGTCGGCGATGACGTCCTCGAAATCCATGCGTACGAAGGCCGGCAGCATGAAGCGGTCGTGCAGCGCGGTGTTCCAGCGCGACAGGCGGGCGGCATAGGGCGTCTTCCAGAAGTGCGCCAGCAGGCCGCGCAGCAGCAGTTGCTGGGCCAGGCTCATCTGGGCGTGCGGCGGCATTTCGAAGGCGCGCAGTTCCAGCAGGCCCAGTCGGCCCGTGGGGCCGTCCGGCGAATACAGCTTGTCGATGCAGAACTCGGCGCGGTGCGTGTTGCCCGTGACGTCGATCAGCACGTTGCGCAGCGCCCGGTCGATCATCCAGGGCGGCACCTGGCCACCGTTGCGGTCGAGCTGCTTGCGGATCTCCTGGATGGCGATTTCCAGTTCCAGGATCTGGTCGTTGCGGGCTTCGTCGATGCGCGGCGCCTGGCTGCTGGGGCCGATGAACAGGCCCGAGAACAGGTACGACAGCGACGGATGGTTGACCCAGTACGACAGCAGGCTGATCAGCACGTCGGGCCGGCGCAGGAAGGGACTGTCGGCGGGCGTCTTGCCGCCCAGAACGAAGTGGTTGCCGCCGCCGGTGCCGGTGTGCTTGCCGTCCACCATGAACTTCTCGGGGCACAGGCGCGTCTGGAAGGCGGCTTCGTACAGGAACTCGGTGTGGTCGACCAGCTCGTCCCAGTTGGACGCGGGATGGATGTTGACCTCGATGACGCCGGGATCGGGCGTGACCTGCAGCACCTTCAGGCGCGGATCGCGCGGGGGCTGATAACCTTCCAGCACGATGCGCAGGCCCAGGCGGGCGGTGGTGGTTTCGACCGCGGCCAGCAGTTCCAGGTAGTCTTCCAGGCGCTGCAAGGGCGGCATGAAGACGTACAGAACGCCGTTGCGCGCCTCGGCGCACATCGCGGTGCGGGTGATCCACGAGGCGGATTCGAAGCGGTCGGGACGGCGGTCCAGGGGGATGTCGTGCGCCGAACCCGGGCCTTGTCCGCCGGGAGTGCCCTGCCCGGCGCCCGTGCCCGCGCCGTTGCCGTTGCCGCCGCGATGGCCCGCCGCGTTCGCCGCGTCGCCCCGCACGGTGCTGCTGGCCGAGCCGGGGTGGCCGACGTTCGCCGCCAAGCCCCGCTGCTGCG
Organism: Bordetella ansorpii; assembly: GCF_900078315.1. GTDB lineage: Bacteria > Pseudomonadota > Gammaproteobacteria > Burkholderiales > Burkholderiaceae_B > Bordetella > Bordetella ansorpii. The sequence goes on along the minus strand of NZ_FKBS01000025.1, from coordinate 784,437 downwards.
GCCGCAGTTCGGCCAGTCCGGGCAACGGACGCCGCGCATCGAAGGGATCGCGGTCCAGCACCGTCGGCCGGTCGGTATCCGACACCCACGGCAGCGAATCCAGCGGCAGGCGGTAGCCCATCGGCGAATCGCCCGGGAACAGATACATGCGCTCTTCACGGAAGAACCACGGACCGGTGACCCACGACGGGCCGCCCAGCGCGGGGCCTTCGCCGCGTTTCAGCGGCAGGGCGTAGCCCACCACCTTGTCCAGTTTCTGCTCGAACACGCGGCGCAGGCGGTCGCGTTCCAGTTCGTCGTCCAGGCGGGCGTCGAAGGGATCCACGTTGACCGGCAGGCGCCGCTCGCGCCACAGGAAATAGAAGACGTCTTCATAGCCCGGCTGCACGTGGTCGGCCGGCAGGCCCAGCTGGGCGCACAGCTCCAGGATGAAGCGGCGCGCGTCGGCCTCGGTGTGGCGGCCCGGGCGGCGCTCGTCGGCGAACAGCGAGGGATCGGCCCAGCAGGGTTGGCCGTCTTCGCGCCAGTACACCGACAGCGCCCAGCGCGGCAGTTGCTCGCCCGGGTACCACTTGCCTTGGCCGAAATGCAGGAAGCCGCCGCTGCCGTAGCGTTCGCGCAGCCGCTGCACCAGTTCGATGGCGTAGCCGCGCTTGGTGGGGCCCAGCGCGGCGGTGTTCCACTCGGCCGCGTCGCGGTCGGTGGTGGCCACGAAGGTGGGCTCGCCCCCCTGGGTCAGCCGCACGTCCTGGCGGTCCAGCGCGTCGTCGATGTGATGGCCCAGGTCCTTGATGGCCTGCCATTGCTCGGCGCTGTAGGGCTTGGTGACGCGCGGCGACTCGAAGATGCGCGTCACTTCCATGGCGTGGTCGAACTCGACCTCGCATTCGTCGACCGCGCCGGTGACGGGCGCGGCGCTGCCCGGTTCGGGCGTGGCGGCCAGCGGAATGTGGCCTTCGCCCGCCAGCAGGCCCGAGGTCGGGTCCAGCCCGATCCAGCCGGCGCCCGGCAGGAACACCTCGCACCAGGCGTGCAGGTCGGTGAAGTCGGACTCGGCGCCGCTGGGGCCGTCCAGCGACTTCACGTCGGGGGTCAGCTGGATCAGGTAGCCGGACACGAAGCGCGCGGCCAGGCCCAGGTGGCGCAGCGCCTGCACCAGCAGCCAGCCCGAGTCGCGGCACGAGCCCGCGGCGCGCGACAGCGTTTCCTCCGGCGTCTGCACGCCGGGCTCCATGCGGATCAGGTAGCGGATTTCCTTGTGCACCTGCTGGTTCAATCCGACCAGGAAGTCGACGGTGCGCTGTTCGCTGGCATCCACCCGCGACAGGAAATCGGCCAGCAGCGGCGTGACGGGATCCGGCTTCAGATAAGGGGCCAGATCGCGTGCCAACTCGTCGCCGTACTGGAAGGGGTAGTTCTCGGCCGACGACTCGAGGAAGAAGTCGAACGGGTTGTACACCGCCATCTCGGCGACCAGGTCGACCGTGATCTTGAACTCCCGCGTCCTGCCCGGGAAATTCAGGCGCGCCAGGTAGTTGGAATAGGGATCCTGCTGCCAGTTCAGGAAGTATTCCGACGGCTCGATCGTCAGCGAATACGACAGGATGGGCGTGCGGCAATGCGGGGCGGGGCGCAGGCGCAGCACCTGGGCCGACAGGCTCACCAACCGATCGTACCGGTATTGCGTCACATGCTTCAGCGCTACGTGGATCGTCACAAGGCTCTCCGGGCGGGGGGCGGTGCGAGGGATTGGATACCAGTGTCTTGACGGCTTTATTGCTGCCGCACGTCGATCTGGACGGAAACGCTCATCGACTCTTCGCCGCCGCCGTTGCGCACGCCGCGCACCGGCGAGGCCGAGTCGTAGTCGCGCGCCACGGCCAGCCGGCAATGCCGGTCGGAGGCGAAGGCGCGGTTGGTGATGTCCAGGCTGGTCCAGCCGGCCTCGGGCAGCCACACGTCGGCCCAGGCGTGGCTGGCCGCCACGTCGCCCGCCGTGTAGTAGTAGCCACTGACGTAGCGGCCGGGCACGCCCAGCCCGCGCACGCAGGCCAGGAACAGGTGCACGTGGTCCTGGCACACGCCGTGGCCCAGCGCCAGCACCTCGCCCGCGGCGGTGGTGACGTCGGTGATGCCCGGCTCGTAGGCGACGCGGTCGCAGATGGCCTCGGCCAGCGCCATCACGTCGGCGGGTCGGGTCAGGCCGCCAGGCACGGCGTCGCGGCAGAATCGCGCGATGGTTTCGTCGCTTTGGGTCAGCCGGGTGGGCACGCAATAGGCGTGCAGCGGCAGGCGGCTTTCTTCCCCGCCGTGGATCTGGCCATTCTGCAGCGGATCGATCTCGATCTGGCCGGTCACGCGGATTTCGATCTCGCTGTGCGGCTTGTTCAGCACCAGCGTGTGCGTGACGTTGCCATAGGCGTCCACCTGTTCTTCCAGCGGGCCGGGCGCGGCGACGTGCCAGCGCAGCGCGCGCTGGTGGTCGTCGGGGCGCGGCGTCAGGCGCAGGGTCTGGATGGTGTAGCTGACCGGCGAGGTGTACTGGTAGCGGGTGGTGTGCTTGATCAGATGCTTCATGGGGCTCTCCGGTCAGGCCGACAGCGGCACCAGGAAATCCTGGCTGATGCGGTTGCCCAGGTCGTTGATGCGGGCCAGGAATTTTTCCAGGAAGCGGTGCAGGCCGCCGCGCAGGATGTCCTCGACCCGGCCGTATTCCAGCTCCGCGCGCATCATGCCGGCGCGGCGCTGCGTCTCGGCCGACCGGCCGTTGGACACCTGCGCCAGGTCGCCGGCCAGCGCGCTGACGGACGCCAGCAGCGAGCGCGGCATGTCGCCGCGCAGGATCAGCAGCTCGGCCACGCGGTCGGGCGTGATGACGTCCCGGTATACCTTGCGGTAGATCTCCAGGCCGGACACCGAGCTCAGCAGCGCCGACCAGCGGTAGAACTCGCTGTACAGGCCGCTGCCGGGGGGCGGGTCGGCGCGCGTGCCGCCGTCTTCGTCGCGTTCGTGGAATTTCACGTCCAGCATGCGCGCGGTGTTGTCGGCGCGCTCCAGGTTCATGCCGATGCGCAGGAAGTGCAGGGCCTCGTCATCGAGCATGGTGCCCAGCGTGACGCCACGCGCCAGGTGCGAACGGAATTTCACCCATTCGAAGAATTCACCGGGATTGCGCTCGGGCAGGCCGCGGTCCAGGTGCTTGAGCAGGTCGAGCCAGGTCGTGTTGTAGGTTTCCCAGACCTCGGTGGTCAGGCTGCCGCGCACCGCGCGGGCGTTCTCGCGCGCCGCCCGCAGGCAGGAATAGATGGAAGAGGGGTTCTGCGCCTCGCGCACCATGTAATGCAGCACGTCCTGCGGCGTGACGCCGGTGTAGCGCGCGTCGTAGCCGCCCTGCAGCTCGGAGATGCGCAGCACGGCGCGCCACGAGCCTTCCAGCGTTTGCGCGTCCTGCGGCAGCAGGGACATCTGCAGGTTCACGTCCAGCATGCGCGCGGTGTTCTCGGCGCGTTCGATGTGGCGGCACATCCAGAATAGATTGTCGGCGGTGCGGCTCAGCATGGGGACCTCCAGCCTGCGTGGATTTTGAATAAGGTCATCAGTCTTCCAGCACCCAGGTATCCTTGGTGCCGCCGCCCTGGCTGCTGTTGACCACCAGCGAGCCTTCGACCAGCGCCACGCGGCACAGGCCGCCGGGCACGGTGCGAATGTCCTTGCCGCACAGCACGTAGGGCCGCAGGTCGACGTGGCGCGGAGCCACGCCCGATTCCACGTAGGTAGGGATGGTCGACAGCGCCAGCGTGGGCTGCGCGATGTAGTTGGCGGGATTGGCGCGCACGCGTTCCTTGAAGGCTTCCACTTGCGCCTTGGTCGACGACGGCCCGACCAGCATGCCGTAGCCGCCCGCGCCGTGCACTTCCTTGACCACCAGCTCGTGCATGTTGGCCAGCACGTGCGACAGTTCGTTGGGCCGCGAGCACTGCCAGGTGGGCACGTTGGACAGGATCGGTTCTTCGTTCAGGTAGAAGCGGATCATGTCGGGCACGTACAGGTAGGTGGACTTGTCGTCGGCGATGCCGGTGCCGATGGCGTTGGCCAGCGTGACGCGGCCGGCGCGGTACACCGACAAGAGGCCCGGCACGCCCAGCACCGAGTCGGCGCGGAACGACAGCGGATCCATGAAGTCGTCGTCCAGCCGGCGGTAGATCACGTCCACCCGCCTGGGGCCGCGGGTGGTGCGCATGTAGACGGTGTTCTGTTCGACGAACAGGTCCTGCCCCTCGACCAGTTCCACGCCCATCTGCTGGGCCAGGAAGGCGTGCTCGAAGTAGGCCGAGTTGTACATGCCCGGCGTCAGCACCACCACGGTGGGGTCTTCGATGCTGCGCGCGGCCACTTCGCGCAGGTTGTCCAGCAGCAGGTCGGGATAGTGGGCGACGGGCTCGACCTTCACGCGCGAGAACACGTCGGGCATCAGCCGCATCGACATCTTGCGGTTTTCCAGCATGTACGACACGCCGGACGGCACGCGCAGGTTGTCTTCCAGCACGTAGAACTCGCCCTGGCCGGCGCGCACGATGTCCACCCCGGCCACGTGGCAGTAGATGTCCTCGGCCACGTCGATGTCCTGCATCTCGGGGCGGTACTGGGCGTTCAGGAACACCTGCTCGGCCGGCACCACGCCCGCGCGCACGATGTCGTGCCCGTGGTAGATGTCATGGATGAACATGTTCAGCGCGCGCACGCGCTGCTTCAGCCCCAGGTCGAGGCGCCGCCATTCGTCGGCGGGGATGATGCGGGGGATGAGATCGAACGGGATCAGGCGTTCGGTGCCTGCCGCGTCGCCGGCCACCGAGAAGGTGATGCCGACGCGCCGGAAACTGAGGTCGGCCTCGAGCTGCCTGGCCGCCATGACGTCGGCGGGCTGCTGCGCCAGCCATTCGGCATAGGCGCGGTACTGGGGGCGCACGTTTCCTTGGCCGTCGAGCATCTCGTCGTAGGCCGCCGGGGGGCGGGGTGCAGCGTCGTGCATGGCTCCTCCTTGATGCGCGCCAGACGACGCCTGGCCGCGCCCGCCCTTTGCCGGGGACGGTACATGATCACCCATTATGCCTAGCAACCCGCATGCCAGCCATGACTGGATGTTGGCGCGCATGACAGTGGTGCATGGGAGGCTTTGGGCGAGCCTTTTGCACCGTTTTGGGGAGGGGGTGTGGCCGGGATGGTGCGTTCCTGGAGGCGGTTGATCCGGGTTCTTGAGTCCGCCGTCATGCGGCAGCGGGGACCGCGACGACCAAGTCGGCGGGCTCGGGCGCGCCAGCAGGCGCCCTCGGTCTCGCTACGCGAGACTGCCCCTTCTCCAATTGGCCGTCACGGTCCCCGCTGCCGCATGACGGCTGCGTTCAGGACATGCCGCGGATGCTTTCGCATCGAGATCGGGGGAGGAGGGAGAATAGGGGCGTCGAATGACGTTGACGTGAGTGTTTGGCTGGGAGTGGCCGTGCCCGTGACGGCCAATTGGAGGTCGGGGAGCCCCGAAGGGGCCGAGGGCGCCTCGTGGCGCGCCCGAGCCGACCGACTTGGCCGGCGCGGGTGCGGCCGCTCCCAGCCAAACACGCCTTCGAGCGAAAGCCGTGCCTATATCTTGGAGACCCTGACTTTAATAGAGATCCTGACCGCGTTCACCGCAAAATGAACTGGCTTCCCGCGTTGATCCCCGCCGCCGGCGCGGCGCCCAGGGGGGCGCTGGGCAGCCAGCCGTCCGGGGTGAGGATGGCGTCCAGGGGGACGTCGTGGGGGGCGGCGCGGTAGTCGGGGGGCAGGCGGCCTTCGGTCCAGGCGATGCCGATGGTGACGTAGTCGTGGCCCGCGGAGGTCAGGGCGGCCAGGGTGCGATCGTAGTAGCCGCCGCCGTAGCCCAGGCGGTCGGCCGTGTCGGTGTAGCCCAGGGTGGGCACCAGGATGATGTCGGGTTTACAGAGATCCCCGTCGGATTCCGGGATGCCGAAATGGCCCTCTCGCAGGGGAGTGCCGGGCGTCCAGTTGCGGAATTCCAACGGCTTGCCCAGCGCCGCGATGCGCGGCAGGCTGACTTGCACGCCGGCCTCGACCCATTGTTCCAGCAGCGGACGCAGGTCGGGCTCGTCGGCCATGGGCCAGTAGGCGGCCACGGATTGCAGGCGGCGCCCCGAGGCGATGGCCGCATCGCGCGCGGCGTTGAACCAGCTGAACAGCCTGCCCCGCAGCAGCAATCCCCCTCGCGAGCGGGCGGCCTCGGGCATTTCCGCCCGGGCTTGCCGCAATCGCGTGCGCAATGGGACTGCTGTATTCTGTTCGGGGTTTTGAATCGGCATGCGGGGCGTGGTGGTTCGATGCGCAAACGCCTCGCGGGCGTTCGGCAAAAGATTTTCGGGATGGGCTATGCAGCGGGATCGTCAATCGGGACCTTATCAGAAATCCACCATGACGGTCCCACGGCCGCGCGGCGCATCATTCTTCCAACCCCACGCTTTCCGGCGTTGGCTGCCCGCGCTGGCGCTGGTGTCCACCGCCTGCTCGTCTGTCGACGCGCAGCAGCCCGCCCAGGCGCCCGCCGCCAAACCCGTGGCCACCGCCTCGCCCGCGGCGACGCCTGTCGCCAATGCCGGCGTGCTCGAGCAGCAGGCGCAGAGTCAGGCCCAACTCCAGCGTCCCATTTCCGTGCCGCGCGTCGAACTGGCCGGCCTGCCGCCGTCGCCCGACGACAGCGCGCGCCAGGCCGTGGTGTCTTCCCGCGAAGCCATGACGCGCAAGCAGTGGTCGGCCCTGGGCCTGTCCGCCAGCCAGGCCGGCAATGATCCGCTGTCCATCTACGCCCAGTACTGGCTGCTGCGCTATCAGCTCTGGAGTCCGCCGGGCGGCCAGCGGCCGGTGGCGGCGCTCAACCGCTTCCTGCAGGCCAACGCGGGCAGCTACCTGGAAGACAAGCTGCGCACCGACTGGATCATCGTCGCCGGGCGCAGCGGCGATTTCGAGACCGTGCAGGCCCTGGGCGAACCCAAGGTCTCCAACACCCAGGTCGGCTGCACCCGGGTCGAGGCCCTGCACATGACCGGCAAGCGCGCCACCGCCGCCCAGGCGCTGGCCGTGTTCCAGCCGGCCACGGCGTGCTGGGCCCTGTTCGACCAACTGGTGGCCGACCGCGTGCTGGGCTGGGACCAGATCCAGCCCCTGGTGCGCGACGCCGTCGAAGACAATGACCTGACCGACGCCAACAAGCTGGGCGCGTATATCTTCGAGTCCGGCGACCAGAAGGCATTGGCCACCCTGCTGAAAGATCCCATGAAATGGCTGGTGCGGCAGAGCAAGTCGCCCGTCGGCCGCAACGAGAAAGAACTGGTCACGCTGGCCCTGGCCCGCCTGGCGCGTTCGGACATCGGCGTGGCCGATTCATACCTGCGCCGCGAATGGGAAAGCCGCCTGCCCAAGGCCGACGTGGCGTGGGTGCGCACGCAGTACGCCCTGATCGCCGCGCTGAACCTCGACGAACGCGCCCACCGTTGGTACCGCGAGGCCGGCGAGTCGGTGCGCATGACACCCTATAACCATGCCTGGCGCGTGCGCGCCGCGCTGCGCGAGGCCAAGATCGACTGGAGATGGGTGTTGGCCTCCATCGGCCAGATGCCCGCCACGCAGCAGGCCGAGCCCGCCTGGGTCTACTGGAAGGCGCGCGGCCTGGCCGCGCAGGGCCACGGCGAACAGGCGCGCGTGCTGTATGCGTCCATCGCCGGCCAGTTCAATTTCTACGGCCAGCTGTCCGCCGAGGAACTGGGCCGCAAGATCGTGCTGCCGCCGCAGCCGCTGCCCGTCACCGACGCCGAGATGGCACAGGCGCGCGCCAACCCCGGCCTGGTGCGCGCCGTGCAACTGTTCCGCCTGGGCTGGCGCGCCGAGGCCGTGCCCGAATGGAACTTCACGCTGCGCGGCATGAACGACCGCCAGTTGATGGCCGCCGCCGAGCTGGCCCGTGCCGAAGGCATCTTCGACCGCGTGGTCAACACCTCCGACCGCACGTCCAACGAATTCGACTTCACGCAACGCTACATCGCACCCTTCGAGGGCCGCGTCAGCGCCAAGGCGCGCGCCATCGACCTGGACCCGGCCTGGGTCTACGGCCTGATCCGCCAGGAGTCGCGTTTCGTGATGGACGCGCGCTCGCACGTGGGCGCCTCGGGCCTGATGCAACTGATGCCCGCCACCGCCAAATGGGTGGCGCGCAAGATCGGCATGGAAGACTTCACGCCGGCCAAGGTGCACGATTTCGACGTCAACACCGAGCTGGGTACCAATTATCTGAACATGGTGCTGCGTGACCTGGACAACTCGCAACTGCTGGCCAGCGCCGGCTACAACGCCGGTCCGCGCCGGCCGCTGAACTGGCGCGCCACGTTCACGCAGCCGGTCGAGGGCGCCATCTTCGCCGAGACCATTCCGTTCACCGAAACCCGCAATTACGTGCAGCACGTCCTGTCCAACGCCACGTACTACGCGGCGCTGTTCACCGGCCAGCCGCAATCGCTGAAGGCGCGCCTGGGCAAGGTGTCGCCCACGGGGTCGATGGCGGCGGCGGAATTGCCTTGATGATGTTTGCTGTGATCGGCATGGCGCGCACGCTGCCCCTCGGGGGCATGGCAGTGGGCGCCCTGGCGCGTCAGCCCGAGGGCGATCAGGCATGACGGGCGCTTCAGATCCCGCCGTCGACGGCCTGCAAGCCTACGTCGTGGGCGGCGCCGTACGCGACCAGATGCTGGGCCTGCCCGCCGGCGACCGGGACTGGGTGGTGGTGGGCAGCACGCCCGAAGAGATGTCCCGTCGCGGCTTCGTACCCGTGGGCGGCGATTTTCCGGTGTTCCTGCATCCCCGCACCAAAGAGGAGTACGCACTGGCGCGCACCGAGCGCAAGTCGGGGCGCGGCTATCAGGGCTTCACGTTCTACACGGGCGCGGACGTCACGCTGGAACAGGATCTGCTGCGCCGCGACCTGACCGTCAACGCGATGGCGCTGACGCCGGACGGCGCGCTGGTCGATCCCCTGGATGGCGCGTCCGATCTGAAGGCGCGCGTGTTCCGCCACGTGGGCGAGGCATTTTCCGAAGACCCCGTCCGCATCCTGCGCCTGGCCCGCTTCGCGGCGCGCTTCGGCGATTTCACCGTGGCCGAAGACACCATGGCGCTGTGCCGCGTCATGGTCGAGGACGGCGAGGTGGATGCGCTGGTGCCCGAGCGTGTCTGGAAGGAAGTGGCGCGCGGGCTGATGTCCGAGACGCCTTCGCGCATGTTCGATGTGTTGGCGCAGTCCGGTGCGCTGCCGCGCGTGATGCCGCAGTTGGCCGGGCGCGAGCAGGTCTGTATGGACATCGATCACGCCGCGCGGGCCGCGCTGGAACTGCCTGGCCGGTATGCCCTGCTGTGCCGCCTGACGCCCGAGCGCGATGCGCTGGGCAAGCGCCTGCGGGTGCCGACGGAATGCGCCGATCAGGCGCGCCTGCTGCCTGAATTGCTGGATGGGCTGTCAGGCGGCGCGACGCCCGAGGGCAGGTTGGCCGTGCTGGAACGATGCGATGCGCTGCGCAAGCCCGAGCGTTTCATCGCGTTGTTGCGCGCGGCCGCCGTGGTCGCGCCGACGCTGGATACCGGCGCCTGGCGCGGATGGATGGAGGCGATGCGTGGCGTGGACGCCGGGGCCATCGCCAGATCCTGCGCCGGTGATCCGGCGAAGATCAAGCCGGCGCTGCGGCAGGCGCGGCTGAAGGCGCTGGACGCCTGAGCCGTTCGCCTTCCGCAAGTCATTCTTGCGAAAAGGGCGGGAGGTGTGCCCGGTCCGGCAGGATCTCGGCCGCGAGCCATCGCAGATACTCGCCGATCGCCGCGTCGTCACGCTTGCAATACGACCATTTCAGGTGCTTGCGCACCTGGATGAAGCCCGCCTGCTTCAGGATGTCGAGGTGCCGGCTGGCCGTGGGCTGTGCGACATCCAGCGCCTGCGCGATCAACGTCATGCAGACACCATATGCGGCAGGATCGGCCGACCACTGATGCGAGAAATGTGCGTCGGGTTGCGCCAGCAGCCGCAGGATCGCCAACCGCGATTCACTGGCCATGGCTTTGATTTGTATGAGTCTGTCCATGCCCGCTATCATATAGTCAATTAGCTATATGACTATATGAGGAAGCCGGACATGCTGCTCGAACTGCCGAACACCGTGAACATCGAGGGCAATGCCATCCGCTGGGGGACCATCGGATCGGGGCCGCCGCTGGTCGCCATTCATGGGACGCCGTTCTCGTCCCAGGTCTGGCGCCACATCGTCCCGCACTTCTCCGACCGCCGCACGGTCTATTACTTCGACCTGGCGGGATATGGGCAATCCGAGATGCGCCCGGGCCAGGATGTCTCCCTGGCCATGCAGAACCGTGTGCTGGCCGGATTGTTCGCCGAGTGGGGGCTCAGCCGTCCGGACGTCCTGGCCCATGATTTTGGCGCGGCGACGGCCCTGCGCGCCTATTACCTGAACGGCCTGCGCTACCGCTCGCTGACGCTTTTCGATGCCGTGGCGCTGGCGCCGTGGGGGTTCGCCCTGGTCCAGCACGTACGCCAGCACGAAGCGGCATTCTCGGGAATGCCCGATTACATGCATCGGGCGGTGTTGAAAGCCTATCTGCAGACGGCGGCGCACACTCCGCTTTCCGGGCAGGCGCTGGATATCTACAGTGCCCCCTGGCTAGGTTCGGTCGGACAGCCTGCGTTCTACCGGCAGATCGCCCAGATGGACCAGGCCTTCACGGACGAGATAGAGGGGCTGTACCGCAAGATGGACTGCCCCGTCACGGTCATGTGGGGGCAGAACGACGAGTGGATTCCTTACGAACAGGGCGTGGCCCTGGCCGCGCGGATCTCCGCGGAACCGTGCATGCCGATTCCCGGCGCGGGACATCTGGTGCAGGAAGACCATCCCGAAGCCATCGTGGCCGCTGTCCTGAAACGGCTTGGCGATTAGCGCCGCGTTTCCACCGGGCCCGTTGCCCAGCCTTACAGGCCGCCCAGCCGGTCCCCGCGCGCAAACCCCTGCAACGGCCCGGGCATGTTCTTGCCCACGGCCAGCACCTTGAACAGTTCTCCCATCTCGGCTTCGGACAACAGCCGCTGCACCGGCGACACCATCGCGGCATAGGCGCGCACATCGGCGGGATCCTGCTCGGCCATCAACGCCATCAGGCCGGCATTCATCAGGAAGCGCGCCTGCGAGGTGTAGCCCAGCACCTGTAGGCCGCCCGCCAACGCCGCGTCGGCCATGGCGGTGAAGTCCACGTGCGCGGTGATGTCCTGCAGGCCCGGCGCGGCGAAGGGGTCGGCGTGCGCGTGGTGGCGCAGGTGGCACATCAGCGTGCCGCCCGCGCGCTGCGGGTGGTAGTACTCGTGGCGCGGAAAGCCGTAGTCCAGCAGCAGCGCCGCGCCGCGCGTCAACCAGCCGCCCAGTTCGCGTATCCACGCCTCGGCCTGCAGGTTGATCTCGGAGACGTACCCGGGCAGCGGCGGCATGCGCGGCGTGACGGCCTGGGTGAGCGCCGCGCTGGCGGGCCGGTCTTCCCAGACGAATGCGCCGGCTTCGTCCAGCGCCACGCCACGCTCTTGCACGGCGGCCTGTTCGCTCCAGCGGAACAGCGTGACGGGCATGGCGTCCAGTACTTCGTTGGCCAGCACGCAACCTTCGAAAGCGCCAGGCAGCGCGTCGAGCCACTGCACGCGGTCGCCGTAGGCGGCCAGGCGTTGCTGCTGGCGTCCGCGCAGGTCGGCGGATACCTCGACGATGCGGTATTGCGCGGGCACGCCCAGGCGGTCGAGTTCGGTCAGCACGCCTTCGGCCAGCGCGCCGCTGCCGGCGCCGAACTCCAGCACGGTCGAGGTGCCCGAGTCTTCCAGCACCTGGCGCACCTGGCGCGCCACGGTGAACGCGAACAGGGGCGTCAGTTCGGGGGCGGTGACGAAGTCGCCAGAGGGCAGGCCGTCCGTCTTGTCCTGCGAGGCTTCGGCCAGTTTCACCGCGCCCGCGGTGTAGTAGCCCAGGCCGGGCGCGTACAGCGCCTGGCCCATGAAGGCGTCGAAGGGCAACCAGCCGCCTGCCGACTGAACCGAGGCGCGCAAGGCGTGCGCGACATGGTTGCTGTGGGCCTGGGCGTCGGGATCGAGAGGGGGAAGGGAGGAGGGAGCGGTGCGTGGCATGGCGGATATTTTCCCATGCCGAGGCAGAGGCGCCCAGGATGCTGGCGCCCGGCAAGGCCGCAATGCGCGCGATGCCGTCGCTGCCCCCAAAGAAAAAGCCCCCGCCATCTGCATGGCGGGGGCCGGTATGACCTACTGGCTGGGCTTAGTCGCGGCTGCCGGCGAAGCGCTTGCCGCCGGCGGCGGGACGCTTGTCGAAGCTCTTGGCCGGACGGCCTTCGAAGCCGCCTTCACGCTTGAAGCCGTCGCCACGCGGGGCGAAGCCACCTTCGCGGCGCTCGCCGAAAGACTTACGTTCGCCGCCGAAGCCGCCTTCACGCTTGAAGCCATCGCCGCGCGGGGCGAAGCCACCTTCGCGGCGGTCGCCGAACGATTTGCGCTCGCCGAAGCCGCCTTCACGCTTGAAGCCGTCGCCGCGCGGGGCGAAGCCACCTTCGCGGCGGTCGCCGAACGATTTGCGCTCGCCGAAGCCGCCTTCACGCTTGAAGCCGTCGCCGCGCGGGGCGAAGCCACCTTCGCGGCGGTCGCCGAACGACTTGCGCTCGCCACCGAAGCCGCCTTCACGCTTGAAGCCGTCGCCGCGCGGAGCGAAGCCACCTTCGCGGCGGTCGCCGAAAGACTTGCGCTCGCCACCGAAGCCGCCTTCACGCTTGAAGCCGTCGCCGCGCGGAGCGTAGCCACCTTCGCGGCGGTCGCCAAACGACTTGCGCTCGCCGCCGAAGCCGCCTTCACGCTTGAAGCCGTCGCCACGGGGAGCGTAGCCACCTTCGCGGCGCTCGCCGTCGAAGGAGCGCTGGGGACGATCGCCGTCGAACGAGCGCGGCGCGCCGTCGCGCGGGGCCCAGCCGCCTTCACGGCGCTGGCCGCCGAAGCCGCCGGGGCGCTTGCCGCCGTTCGGCTTGCCGTGGCGCGCGTAACCGCCACCGCCGCCCGAGGACGGACGCGGCGTGCGCTTGGGTTCCAGGCCTTCGATGGTTTCAGCCGTCAGCGATTGGCCGGTGTACGACTCGATGCGGCGGATCTTGTGGCGCTCGGAGTGCACGGCCAGCGTGTAGGCCAGGCCATCGCGGCCAGCGCGGCCGGTGCGGCCGATGCGGTGCACATAGTCTTCGGCCTGCATCGGCAGGTCGAAGTTGATGGCGTGGCTGATGCCTTGGACGTCGATGCCGCGGGCAGCCACGTCGGTGGCCACCAGCACGCGGACCTGGCCGCGTTGCAGCTGGGTCAGGGTGCGGGTGCGCTGGCGCTGGTTCATGTCGCCGTGCAGGGCAGCGGCGGCGAAACCTTGTTCGGACAGGCGGTCGGCCAGTTCGTCCGCGCCGCGCTTGGTCGACGTGAAGACGATGGCCTGGTCCAGGCGGACGTCGCGCAGCACGTGGTCCAGCAGCTGCATCTTGTGCGAGGAGTCGTCCGCGTACAGCAGGCTCTGCGTGATGTTGGCGTGCTTCTCCTTGGCGCCAGCCACTTCGATACGCTGGGGATCGCGCATCATGCGGGCGGCCAGCTTGGCCACCGTGCCGTCCAGCGTGGCCGAGAACAGCAGCGTCTGGCGGGTTTCCGGCAGGCGGCTGATGATGGTCTCGATGTCTTCGATGAAGCCCATGTCCAGCATGCGGTCGGCTTCGTCCAGCACCAGGGTGTGCACGGTGTTGAGCTTGACACGGCCGGCCTGCAGGTGATCCAGCAGGCGGCCCGGGGTGGCGACCAGCACGTCGACGCGGCGCGACAGCGCCTTCAACTGCGCGCCGTAGGGCATGCCGCCCACGACGGTGGCGGTGCGCAGGCCAGGCAGGTTGCGGCCGTAGTTCTCGGTGGCTTCGGTGACTTGCAGGGCCAGTTCACGGGTCGGAGCCAGCACCAGCACCTGCACGCCAACGCCGCCGTTGCCGGGCTGTTGGGCGATGCGATGCAGGGCGGGCAGCATGAAGGCGGCGGTCTTGCCGCTGCCGGTCTGCGAAGAGACCATCAGGTCGTGGCCAGCCAGGGCTTGCGGGATGGCTGAAGCCTGCACCGAGGTGGGGGTGGTGAAACCGGCGTCCGACAGGGCCGACAGCAGAGTGGGCGCCAGGCCCAGTTCTTCGAAAGACATAACTTTCCCTTGCCGCGAAAAGCAGCATATGCGCCGGGCCGGCCTATGAGGGTAGGTGGCCGGGATCCAGGCAGCGGTTGACGGAGCATCGTGCCGACCGAATCAACCGTGCGCGGATTGCGTTCCAGTGTGGCGAACGCGGGGCGAAAGGAAAGAGGTCAGGAATCGATGTTGTTCGGCATCGGGCCTGTTTTGGCAGTCGTGCCGGCCCATGGGGAGGGGCGCCGGTCTTGGGCCAATCTTGGCTGTCTGCTGGCAAGTTGCGTTTCGTTGCGCTAACTAAAAAAGATGCCGAATCATGTTTGTGCAGCGCGACAATCATAACCTGAATTTCCAACGCCTGTCATCTGTTCGCAGCAATTGCAACTGGAACATGCCCGAATTGTTGTTTTGGCGCCCGTTTGGTTGAAGGGGGGGCAACATCCCGCTGGCCAGGGGGCGCGCAAATATCACTCTCGGGTTTGCGGGCAATCTTCCCCGCAAGTATCGTCGCCGTGCGGGTCCCGAGCGGTCCTGCCTCTGTCTGGATTCCTCTGGTTTTCGCCTGTTTCTGGAGTTGCCATGTCTCTTCCGAATGCCCTGTTCCTGGCCCGCCGCGACGACGCGATCGACTATGTCGGGGGCGAGGGTGACGCCGTGCGCAATCTGTTCGAGTTCGGCGGCATCACGGATCTCGATCTCGGCAATCTCTACGCCATCGTCACGGCGCAGGAGTTCGATTTCGACCAGCACGAGTTGTCGCCCCTGCAGGCCGATGCGGATGGCGAACTGTTCGAACTGCCCGAGGACCTGGTGGCTGCCCTGGCGGACATGGACGAGGCCGATGTCCAGCGGATCGCGCTGGAATGGTCTCGCACCGAAGAACTGAACTGCGACGAGCAGGACCTGATCCCGCTGGTCCAGGCGCTGGCCTCGCTGGCCCGCGCGGCGGGCGGCGAGGACCGGGTCTATTTCATGCAGTGATCATCGCGGCGTGCGGCGGTCAGCCCGGCAGCAGGTTGCCCTGCGCCTCGCCCTGCACGCCGCCCCGGCCGGTCGACCAGTCGATGGGCGCCTGCCCCTGGTCACGCAGCCATGCATTGGCCTTGCCGAAGTGGCCGCAACCCACGAACGGCTCCGGCCCGCGCGTGGCCGACAGCGGCGAGGGGTGGTTGGACGTCAGCACCAGATGGCCCCCTTCGGGCGGCAGCAGGCCGCGCTTGGCCTGCGCGTGCGCGCCCCACAGCATGAACACCTTGGGAGCGGGGTCGGCGGCGACGGCGGCGATCAGCGCGTCGGTCACGCGCTCCCAGCCGCGCTTGGCATGCGCGCCGGCCTGGCCGTCTTCCACCGTCAATGAGGTGTTCAGCAGCAGCACGCCTTGCGCCAGCCAGCCCGACAGGTCGTTGCCCGACACGGCGCTGCCCGGCTCGTCGCGCGCGATTTCCTTGCGCATGTTGCGCAGGCTGGGCGGCGTCTTGCAATCGTCCGGCACCGAGAAGGCCAGGCCCTGTGCCTGGCCGGGGCCGTGATAGGGATCCTGCCCGAGAATGACCACCCTCACCTGATGCGGCGCCAGATCTTCCAGCGCGCGCAGCGGCCGCGCCGGATACACCGTGGCGCCATCGGCCAGGCGCTGTTCGACGTACGCGATGACGGCCTGCAGGGCCTGCGCCGGTTCGGGCGACGCGAGCGCGCGCTTCCAGGCGCCGGGAAGCTGCGCCGCGTGGTCGGCCAGGGTATGGGGGACGAGTCGGTTGTCGATGGGCATGGCGGGATTTTTGCACAGGCGGATTGCGGTCGACCTGTGGAGGTACCACCGGGCACCCGCATCGCGGGGGCGCTGCGGCCGTGCCGCCCTGCCCGGGGGAGCGCCGATGCTGTGCGAGCGAGTCTGGCGGACCGGCGCTCAGGCCGGCAGCGCCGCCAGGAATCTCCGCAATATCCCCGCCGAATAGACGCTGGCCACCTCGCGCAGAAAAGTGGCGAAATCCACCGGCGCGTCCTGATCGGCGCAATCGGAGATGGTGCGCAGCACGGCGCAGGGCACGCCGAATTCGTGGCAGACCTGCGCCACCGCCGCGCCTTCCATCTCGACGCACAGCGCATCGGGCAGGGCGCCGCGCAGTTCGCGCACCACGGCGGCATCGTTGACGAACCGGTCGCCGGTGGCGATCAGCCCACGGTGCAGGCCGGCCGTGCCGCCGCCCTGGGTCAGGAATTCGGCGGCGCAGCGGTGCAGCAGCGCGGCCAGGGCTTCGTCCGCCGTGAAGTGCGACGTTTGCAGCAACGGCACTTCGTAGCGCGGAAACAGGGGGCTGGCGTCCAGGTCGTGCTGCACCAGGGCATTGCCGACCACCACGTCGCCGACGCGCACGTCCGCGCCCACGCCGCCCGCCACGCCGGTGAACACCACGCGATCCACCGGGAACTCGCGCAGCAGCGTCGCGGTGGTGGCGGCCGCCGCCACCTTGCCGATGCGCGTCAGCGCCAGCACGCAAGGCTGGCCGTGCAGCATGCCGTGGTGATAGTCGCGCATGCCGACGCGGCGCGTGGAGACAGCCGGGCCCATGTCGTGCAACAGGTCGCGGATCTCATCGGGCAAAGCGGCCAGGATACCGAGCATGGCGGATTCCGGTGGAAGAAACGCCGCATTATCCCGCACGCGGCCGGCGTCAGCGCATCACCAGCCCGCCGTCCACGAACAGCACCTGCCCGGTCATGAAGCCGCTCCAGTCCGACGCCAGGAACAGCACTGGTCCGGCTACGTCCTGTGGCCTGGCGATGCGGCGCAGCGGCGTGGCGGCGATCAGCGCATCGCGGAACGACGCCTGCGTGCCGGCGCTGGCCGAGGTCGGGTAGACCAGGCCGGGCGCCACGCAGTTCACGCGGATGCCGAAGGGGCCGAGTTCCGCCGCCAGGTTGCGGCTGAACGCCACCAGCGCGGCCTTGGCTGTGGTGTAGTCGTGGTACGGCACCACGGGATGTTCGGTCAGGTTGGTGGCGATGTTGACGATGCAGCCCTGCGCGCGGCGCTTGAAGTGCGGCAGCGCCGCGCGGCACACGTGATGGGCCGCGCCGACCGCGCCGTCGAACTGCGCTTGATAGTCCCGCCAATCCAGGTCGTCGAACACCTTGCGCTGCCGCGGATCGAAGGCGTAGGCGCGGAAGGCATTGTTGACCACCACGTCCAGCCGGCCGGCCTCCTGCACGATGGATTCGATCATGGCGTGCACGGCCTCGGGCACGCTGACATCGGCCTGCAGGCCCCAGGCATCGCCGCCCAGGGACTGGCATTGCGCCACCACCGCATCGGCCGCGGCCGTGTTGCTCAGGTAGTTCACCACGACCGTGGCGCCCTCGCGCGCGAAGCTTCGCGCGATCTCGGCGCCGATGCCGCGGCTGGCGCCCGTCACCAGCACCACCTTGCCCGCGAACTTCATGGCGGCGTTCATCTCAGCGCTCCGGCAGCAGGCTGGCATCGACCACGCCGGCCACGTCGATCGGGTGCTGGATCAAACCCAGCGCGCGGTAGGCGTCGGCCGCCTTCTGCAGCGAGGGAACGTCGAATGTGCCCAAGGCGCGCCCCGCCGCCTGCGCCGAGGCATTGCGCGCGCGGATCACTTCCAGGTTCACTTCGCGGTCGGTGCCGTCGATGGCACGTTTGGCGGCGATGGCCGCCGCTTCTTCCGGCTGCGCGATCATCCACGCGGCGCTGTCGCGATAGGCCTTCAGGAACGCGCGCAGCAGGGGCTGGCGCTGTTGGTAGACCTGCTCGCGCACCACGAAGAGATCGCTGGACACGTTCAGCGAGTCGCGGACCTCCATCACGTCGACCTCGCCCAGCCCGCGGCGCCGGCCCACCAGCAGCCCGGTGTCGGTGGCGGCGGTGGCATCGACCTGGCCCTGCAGCAGCGGCGCGAAGTTCAGCACGCCGGTCACCACGATCTCCACGTCCCGCTCCGTCAGGCCGGCCTGGTGCAGCATCACCAGCAGGTTCTGGCGCGTGCCGCTGGACAGGCTGTAGACGCCGATGCGCTTGCCCTTCAGGTCCTCCGGCCGCGTGATGTTGGCGGACTTGCGCGACACGACGTTGAAGACGTTCTGCGGATAGATGTCGTAGATGGCGCGCAGCTTCTCGCCCTTGTCCAGCGCCGTGAACAGCGAGCCGGGGTCGGTGAAGGCCACGTCGGCCTGGCCGCTGAGAATGTTGCGGATCGCGTCGCCGCCGCCCGCGCCGGGCAGATAGGCCAGTTCCAGTCCCTGTGCCTTGAAGAAACCCTTGTCGGGTTCGGCCAGCAGATTGGTGATCTCGGAGATCGGCTTGCTCCAGCCGGCCAGCGTGACCTTGCCGAGTGCGGCCTGCGCGCATGCGGCGGCGGGCGCCAGCGATGCGGCGGCAAGGCCGGCCGCGCCGGCCAGCAACGCGCGGCGTTGGGGGGAAGAGAGCATAGCGGAAGTCCCGTGGATCATGGTTGTTGCTCGGCGTAAGGGCGCAGCAGGCGCCGTTCCAGCAGCAGCGTGGCCTGATAGCCCAGCAGGCCGATGGCGGCGATGGCCGCCAGAGCCGCGAACATCAGCGGCGTATCCATCATGCCCTGCGCGGCAATGATGACCGCGCCCAGCCCACGGCTGGCGCCGATGAATTCGCCGACGACGGCGCCGACCAGGGCCAGCACCAGCGCCACGCGCAGGCCCGCCAGAATGCCCGGCAGGCCGGCGGGCAGCTTCAGGCGCAGCAGCGTCTGCCCGCGCGAGGCGCCCAGCATGCGGAACAGCTGCACGCGGTCGGGGTCGACCTGGCGCAGGCTGGTCAGGGTGTTTTCCATCAAGGGAAAGAAGCAGATCAGCGCGGTCATCACCACGGTCGGCGCCAGGCCGAAGCCGAACCACAGCACGAACAGCGGCGCCAGCGCCAGCTTGGGCACCACCTGGCTGACGATGACATACGGCTTGAGCATGCGGTCCAGCATCGCCGATTCGGCCAGCGCGATCCCCATCCCCAGACCGGCCAGGCCGCCCAGCCCCAGGCCCAGCAGCATTTCCGCCACGGTGGCGCCGATGTGCGGCCAGAGGTAGCCGGTGGACAAGACGGTCCACAGCGTGCGCGCCACGGCGGAGGGCGCGGGCAGCACCAGCGCCGACAGGCCGGCCTGGCGCACGGCCAGTTCCCAGGCGGCCAGCAGCACGATCAGCAGCGCCACGGGCAGCAGGCGGGATTGCAGCACCGGCCTCATGGGCGGCCTCCGGTCATGGCGCCGTAGACCTGCGCGCAATAGTGGTTGAACGCGGGTTCGTGGCGCATCGCCTGCGCCCGTGGGGCGGGCAGCGCCACGGCGACGTCGGCCACCAGGCGGCCGTGCTGCATCACGGCCACGTGGTCGCCCAGGTAGACGGCCTCGGCGATGTCGTGGGTGACGAACAGCACGGTGGTGCCGCGTGCGCGGCACATGCGCAGCAGGTCGTCCTGCAGTTCGCCGCGCGTGATGGCGTCCAGCGCGGCGAAGGGTTCATCCAGCAGCAGCAGCGCGGGATCCAGGATCAGCGCGCGCGCCAGCGCCACGCGGCTCTGCTGGCCGCCGGACAACTGGCGGGGGTAGTGATGCGCATGGGCGGCCAGGCCCAGCAGGGCCAGCAGGCCGTGGGCGCGTTCGATGTCCGCGGGCACGGGCCTGTGTTGCAGCGATACCGGCAGCAGCACGTTGTCGATGACGTGCCGCCACGCCAGCAGCGTGGGGGCCTGGAACACGTAGCCCAGGTGCGGACCCGTGGCGGCCGGCGTGCCATCCGCGCGTTGGATCCGGCCCGATTGCGGTGCCATCAGGCCTGCGGCCAGTTTCAGCAGCGTGGTCTTGCCGCAGCCGCTGCGCCCGACCAGGCAATGGAAGGCGCCGGTATCCAGGCGCCAGTCGACGCCGTCCACGATGGGCGGGCGGCCGGGGTAGCCGTAGGCGACCTGCTGCAGGGAGAGGAACGGCGCCGTCATGGCAGGCTCATGGCTCGTACCGCGCATAGGGTTCCGCGGCGGATTCGGCGGATTGCTCGATCTCGGTCATGCGCACCAGGTCCCGCAGGTTGAAGCGGCCGTCGTGGTGCCAGCCGGCTTCGGGCATGCTCATCGATCCCAGCGCGCTGATGCGTGTGACACCCGCGGCGCCCAACTGGTCGGCCAACTGGTACAGCTCTTCCGGCGTCGCGGCCACGCCCGCGGTTTGCAGGTAGGGGGCCAAACCGGCCAGCGCGGGCACGACCTCGTCCAGCGCGTCGATGGCGGCCACGGCGACGCTGCGCTGCAAGGCCGTCGGCGCCAGAGCGCGCGCCGTCTCGGTGTACGACACGCTCCAGGCCGCGTCGGGTTCGCCCAGCAGGGCATCGCCGGGCGGCAGCGTCCATTCGATCGATTGCCGCCATTTGGCGACGCCGGCCGATTCTTCCAGGTCCAGCGCGCGGCGCGGAAAGCGCCGTTGCAGGTTGGCAAGCTCACCGGCCAGGTATCCCGCGAAGTCGCGCGGCGACACCGGGCCGCCGCGTTGCACGTAGAAGATGTGCGGTGAATAGCATCCTTGCTGGTCGTAGCGCATCACGTCCCATGCGGCGCGGCGGGCCAGCACGGGCGCGTTCACGGCGTCCAGCGCGCTGGCGCTGACCACGCCGAAGCCCAGCTTGTGGCCGTGCGCCAGAAACCGCGCCGTCACCGGCAACCGCCGCTGGATGGCCTGCAGCGCCTCGTTGCCGCCGTAGGCCACCACGGTATCGGCCTGCGCATACAGCGCATCGGCCTGTTCGCCGCCCGCGCCGCGCCACCACACCACGGCCAGGCAATCGGCCAGGGGCGGATGCACCTCGGCCAGCAGACGGGCGAACCAGCCGGCGAACAGCGGCTCGGCGCTGGGCAGCTTGCCGATGCTGCCCGCCTTGACCAGCAGGCCGCACACCAGGCTCCATAACGCCAGCGCGGGCACGTTGCCGGCCCAGCTGTGGGCCAGCAATCGCGGGCCATGGGCGCGCACCGCGCCCCCCTTGGGCGTGGGCTGGAAGCCGTCGAGCACCTTGGGGTTGGCGAAATCCTCGGCCACGAAACGATGTAGTTGCGGCGCGCGGAAGGTCCTGAGAAAGCCGGTCAATCCCAGGCGAACCATCTCGGCGTCGTAGCCGCTGACCAGCGGCAGCAGCGCATCCGCCTGCCGGCGGTAGGGATCGTTGCCGTCGAGCAGGCGCGCGATGGCGCGGTCGATGACGGTAATGATCTCCGACACCGTCATCGTCTTCAGGTGCCGGGCGCTGGCCTGCTTCACGCGCTCGGCCAGCGCCTGCATCTGCGGGGCGGACAGCACGGGCACCGCCACCTCCAGTCGTTGGCCGTCCCCCGAGAAAGGCAACATCTGCCATTGCACCTGATCGGCGCCCAGGCCCGGCAGGTAGCCGGCTTCGATTCTGCGTAGGCTCATGCCGCCGCCGAGCGCACGAATTCTTCCACTGCCAGCGAGCATCCCTTGGCCTGCGCGCCTTGCGCGCGGCCCAGCAGCAGGAATCCGCCTTCGGCCGGCTCGCCCACGTCCTCGGTCAGGATGGTGCTGACGGAATTGAAATTGCCCAGGTCGCAATGCGCCAGGATGCCGCGTTCGCCGGCGGGCACCGTGCGGCCGGTGGCGGGATCGACCAGCCGCCAACGGATCCAGTGTGGACCCGACTTCACCGACGGCACGGTGGCGTTGCCGTCGTCGTAGAACTGCGTGCTCAGCTCCGTCATGCCGTACATGTTGATGCACAGGGCGCGCGGCACGCCCAGCAGTTCGGACAGTTCGGTGTAGAAGGTGTCCAGCGGCAGGTCGCGCGACTGGCCCTTGTAGCCGCCGGTGTCCAGGATGCGGCTGCCCGGCGGCAGGCGGAAGCGGCGGCCCGCCGCGCGCAAGGCATCGATCACGTGCACGAAGCTGAAGCTGGCGCCCAGCAACGCATAGGGCTCGCCGCTTTGTTCGGCCTGCTCCAGGCGCTGCCACAGGGCGTCCAGGTCGATGCCCTGCGGCGACATGAAGTAGCGGCTGTCTGCCGTGCCGAAGGCCGTCCTGGCCAGCGCCAGGTAATGCGCCAGCGACGAGTTCGGCATGGCGGTCTCGTCCGGGAACAGGATGCCCATGGGCAGGCGCGCGACGCCCTGCATCACGCGCTGCGCGAAGTTGCGCGTCATCGACAGGTCGTACACGTCCAGGCGCGGATGGAAGTGCCGGCCGCGCAGGTCGGCGCGCGTGGTTCCGCTGGTCATGAAGACCCGCTCGTCCGGCATGGGCGGCTCGCAGCGCAGTTCCATCGCCTTGAAGGCGTCGATGGGCACGGCCGGGATGTCGCTCCAGGTCCTCACGGTACGAACCGTGGCGCCACGGCGCTGGCAGAAGCTGCGGTAGGGCGCGTTGGCGGCGTACTGGTAGGCGAACAGGCGCAGCGCGATGTCGTCGAACTGCGCGTCGGTGCAGCCGTCCTGGGCGATGAATTGGAGCAGGTCCGCAACCAGCGGTTGGGCGTGAGTCATGGGCGTTCGTGTTCCTGTACAGGGAAACTCCGAAGCCCGCCTGCGCCAGGGCGCGCGTGGGGCGCCATCCTGTTCAGGTCGATGCTCTCCTTACGCCGGTATGAGCCGGGTCAAGTTCGCGGGTCTGAATCTCAGCACTGGCGTGCACCCCGGAGCAGGTCCATCTTAACCCGCAATGCAGCGGAGCGCGGCCAGGCGATTGCGGCCTGCATCCGGCGGGCCGGTACGCACGACGCCTCGCGTGGCTGCGGTCAGGCGCCGCAGCGTTCCGTCGCAGGCTTGCGACGGGCACTCGTGCGGTACTCCGTCGGAGATATCGACAGATGCTGGCGAAACAGCTTGGCCAGGCGGTCGCCGCTGCCCAGGCCCGTCCGGCGCGCGACCTTGTCGGCCGGCAAGTCGGTCTGCAACAGCATGCCGCATGCATTCTCCAGCCTGACGCGCAGGATGAATTCGGTGGGGGTGACGCCAATCTCGTTCTTGAAGCGGCGCAGGAAATTCCGCTCGCTCATCGCGACGGCTTGTGCGACATCCGCGACCGAGATGCGGTTTGCGGAATTGGCCCGCAGGTGATGGACCGCGTTGCGGATGAGCTGGCTGGCGCGCATTTCGCGCGCCTCGAACTGTCCGCCCGTCATGCCACGGCATGCCGGCGATGTCAGGCAGGCGACGATCTTCCGGGCGATTTCGCACCCTACGTCCTGGATGACGATGGCCAGGGCCGCCTCCAGCACGCTTTCTTTTTCATTCCCGTGCATGCCGCAGGGGGCGCCAAGCCGTTGCCGGCCTTCGGATTCGGAGGCACACATTCGTGACGTCGCCGGTGCTTCCCGCCGATCTCGCGGGAGCGCCTGCCGCAGCCATACGTTCAAGGTCTCGTCCAATCGGGTTTCTTTCTGGTCACCCCCCAGGATGAATGTGGCATGTAACGCGGTGCCATCCAGGCGGGGTGTGTCGGTCCAGATCCGTACGCCGGAGGAAGAACGGATGGGGCCGCCGTTGGGTGAATACAGCCTCAGGTCATACCGGTCCACGACTGCGGAATCGGTGCGTCCCAATTGGTTGGCCAGTTCGAACACCGAGGCCAGCTTCCCCAATGGCATGATGGGAAAGCCTTCAAGCAACAATACGGCGACGCGGTCCTGCCGCCGGTCCTCATGTTTGCGTGGACCTCCACTCACATTTTCCTCAGACTAGAAATTCCACATACTTTCTGTATGTCGCGATGTTTGAAAATTTCTGGCTTTCGGGATCAGCATAGGAGTGGAATTTGCGCCGCAGCTTGGAAATGTCTGATTTCGACTTAGTATTGACGGATCCAGTCAAGGCGTCCGATCCTTCTGGAATACGGTTCTTTCGTATTCGGGGGAATATCTCCGGATCGGTTTTTCTGTATTTCTTTTAATGACAATCGGGAGCCCGTGTCCCGCTCGTGGCCGACGCCCGCCCATCAGGCGGATCGAGGAAATTCCGCCAGGTTTAATTCACAGATAAGCCTGCCGCAGCTCGCGAGTTCGTTCTTCTGATCGGCGGTCAGCGATGCGATACGGGCAGCCAGCGTTTCGGTGATCCCCAATTGGTGCATGGCCTGTTCCTGGTCACTGCGCAACATGTGTTGCGCGATTTCGATATAAGCGCGGTTGAAATCCCGGATTTCCCGCGCCCAGGTATCTTGATGCATCATTGCCTCCGATTGGAAAGATGTCCGGGCCGCGTGGGCGGGACCCGCTTCATGTCGGACTCTATCCAATGCGAACTGGCGGTATATGAAAAAACCTAGGTGGAATCCGTCAAACAGGCATTATCGGAATGGCTTCGCTTCGGTCCGGGCGCCACGCAGGGCCGATGCGCGGGCATTGCGGGTCGGATTGTCAGGGGCAGCCAAAGTGATTGTCGGGAACAAGGGCTCGCATGCCAGCCGTGGACGGCCTGCGCATGAGCAGCGGCCAGGCCTGCCTGCGGGAGGGATCGGCGATTACAGCCTGGCATTGAGGAGGATCGGCATGACCCTGGCATTTGGCGCGATGAACCAGGAATGGGGCCAGGCCGACGGCCTGTTCCGTTTCGAGAGAATGTGGCTGGAGCCGTTCGGCAGTCGCCGACGGCGGCAGCCCGATCGTGCATCTTTGTCTGGCCCGGCCACTTGCCATGATCGACGGGCGGGACGCGGAGACATCCCCGCAAAAGCCGTGCGGCTTCCCCCGATGCGTTTCTTCATGAATGTCTGCCGTTGCCCCGGGCAAACGTGGGTTTCCGGAGGGGGCGCCATGAGACGCGCCAGGCCCTGATGCGCGTCCGGGGCTGGGGCTAATCCCAGGACAACGCGTTCATCGCCTCGACCAAACGGTCGCGGTAATGGGGCAGCAGCTCGGGCATGCGGGCTTGCCGTTCGTGCCACTGCGCGGTTTCGGTACCCCTGGCCACCCTTGGAGCCGCCCATACCGCATCCGGAAAATGCCGGTCGCCACGCCAGCGCGGAATCACGTGCCAGTGCAGGTGCGGCACCATGTTCCCCAGCGCGGCGAGGTTGACCTTGTCGGGGTGCAGCACGTCGCGCTGCGCCTGTTCCACGGCATAGACCGCGCGCATCACGCGTTCGCGGTCGGGCACTGCCAGCGCCGTCATCTCGGGCACGTGGGCGTTCCACACCACGCGCGTGAAGCCGGGATAGTCGGCGTCATCCACCTCGATCACGCGCAGGTGATCGCCGCGCCACAACAGGGCGCCGCCGTCCTGTTGGCACAGCGGGCAATCGGCGTCTTGAGTACTCATGGAGAAATCCTGGGTCCGTGCGATGCGCTCAGGGCATCGCCTTGCGGTATTGAACGAAGCCGGAACGGTCGGCGATGCGATCGTACAGCTGCATGGCGGTCTCGTTGGTCTCGTGCGTCAGCCAGTACACGCGCGAAGCATCATGGCGCCGCGCGTCGGCGTAGACGTGTTCGATCAGCGCGCGGCCCGCGCCGGTGCCGCGCACGTCCGGCGCCACGAACAGATCCTGCAGATAGCAGTAGTCGCCTTGCGTCCACGTGGAGCGATGATAGATCCAGTGCACCATCCCGATGGCCTTGCCGTCCAGCACGGCCAGCGCGGCATTCACGGGTTCGGCGGGGTCGAGAAAGCGCTGCCAGGTGCCGCGCGTGACGTCGTCCGCGATGTCGACGCGATAGAACGATCGATAGCCTTTCCACAGCGGCAGCCAGGCATCGAAGTCGTCGGAGGAAACAGGACGGATCTGCAGGTCGGACATGGGTGTGTTGGCGGTCAGAGTTGCGATTCGAGGGCTTGCACCACGTGACGCAGGACTTGCAGGCGGGCGTGGCGCTTGTCGTTGGCCGAGATCAGGTGCCACGGTGCATGGCCGCTGTCGGTGCGGGCCATCATCTCATTGGCGGCATCGGCATACGGTTGCCACTTCTCGCGGTTGCGCCAGTCGTCGGGCGTGATCTTGAAATTCTTGAACGGCGAGGCCTCGCGTTCCTGGAAGCGTTCGAGCTGTACGTCGGGCGTCACCGCCAGCCAGAACTTCAGCACGATGGCGCCACTGTCGGCCAGTTGCCTCTCGAAATCGTTGATTTCGCCATAGGCACGCTGCCATGCCGTGGGCGGCGTGAACTTTTCCACCCGCTCGACCAGCACGCGGCCATACCAGGAGCGGTCGAAGATGGCGACACGGCCATGCGAAGGGATGCGGCGCCAGAAGCGCCACAGGTAGGGTCGGGCCAGTTCGTGCGGGGCGGGCGCCGATACCGGCGTGATGTCGAACTGACGGGCGTCCAGTGCCTGCGTGACGCGCCGGATGGCGCCGCCCTTGCCGGCGGCGTCCTGGCCTTCGAACACCAGCACCAGCGAATGCTTGTCGAACTTCGGCGATCGCACCGCGCGCGCCAGCCGGCCTTGCAGCAGGCCCAGTTCGGTGTCGTACTCGTCCTTGTCGGCGTGCACCGCATAGTCCAGCCTGGCCAGTCGGTCGGTGATGCGCGGGCGGGCCGGCGTGCTCGGTTGCGACACACGGGGCGCGCCGCGCCGGCGCAGCGCGCGCAGCACGGTCTCGGCGGTGCACACGGTACGCATGGATTCGTCGGCGCTGGGCACGATCACCCACGGGGCGTACGGCACGTCGGTATGCGTCAGCGCCACCTCGGCCGCCGAGCGCAGCCGCTTGAATTTCCTGGCGACCTTGCGATCGGCCGGCGTGACCTGCCACGAGGTCTCGGGGCTGGACAGCAGTCGCTCGGTACGTTCGGCCTGCGCCTTGGCCGATAGGTGATACCAGAGCTTGATCACCTGCACGCCATTGGCGGCCAGCTGCGCCTCGAAGGCCCGTACGTGCGTGGCGTGGCGCTCCAGCGTGTCGGCATCGGGATGCTTGCGCGCGGCTTCGCGCAGCAAGGGCTGATACCAGGAGCCGAACACGATGCCGATGCGGCCGTTTTCGGGCAGTTCGTTCCAGTAGCGCCACAGCGGCGGGCGCTGCGCTTCGGATTCGGCGGGCGGGCCGAATGCCATGGTGTGGATATGGCGCGGGTCCATCCATTCGTTCAGCAGATTGATCGTGGCGCCCTTGCCGGCGCCGTCGATGCCGGCCACCACGATGAGCAGCGAGCGGTCGGCTTTCTTCAGCAGGTCGTACTGCGCTTTCAGCAGCGCGGTGCGCAGGCGTGCTTCCTGGGTCTTGAACTTGTCCTTGGGCAGGACGGGATCGGTTTCCGCTTCGCTGAACATGAGGGCAGGGCACCTTGCTGGGGATGGGGATCCAGGGATGTTGCGGGATATCTTGCGTGGGCGCAAGGCCGCATGGGCCGCCAGCGAGGGGAGCCGGCACGCCAGGGGGGGCTGGCGGACAGCCGCGGGAAGGGAGGATGCGTATAAGCCGCAATGGATGAAAGCGTGCGTTGCACGACCTGGATGCCGGCATGGCGGATAGTGTGTCGAGTCCTCCTGGACTTCGCAGCAAGCCGCCATGACCCGGCACGACACTCTCTATAAACGCCTGTTTTCGCATCCGGCCATGGTGCGTGCCCTGTTGACGGGTTTTACGCCAGGTAAATGGACCGAGCCGCTGGATTGGTCGACCCTGGAGAAGATGCCGGCCGAATTCGTCGCCGAGAATCGCCGGACGCGGCGCGGCGACATGGTCTGGCGCGTGCGCACACATCAGGACGGCCAACCGGTCTATCTGTTGCTGGAGTTTCAGTCAACGGTGGACAGGCGCATGGCGTTGCGCATGCTGACCTACCTGGGGTTGTTGTGCGAAGAACTGTCGCGTCAGACAGGGAACCAGCCTTTGCCGCCGGTCCTGCCGATGGTGCTTTATAACGGCCAGACGCGTTGGCTGGCGCCGCTGGACAGCGGAACCTTGTTCGGCGCCTATCCGGATTCGCTGCAACCTTACCGTCCCCGCCTGCGCTACCTGCTGATCGACCAGCGGCGTGTCGCGCGGTCACGCCGTCTGCCAGGCGCCAACCTGGCGGCGGCGTTCTTCCAGATCGAGAGCGGCGCGTCGCTCGAAGTCTTCGCCGTCGCGGTGAATACGTTGCACCAAGGCACGAAAATACCGGGAATGACGGAATTGCGCCGTGATTTGGTCCTATGGTTGGCGGCACATCGTCCGTTGGCCGAGCAGGCCCTTATGCTCCTCGAATCCGATGACTCCAAGGAGAGCAAGACCATGCTGCTCAAACGTGCACAAGCCGACGCGATCAGGGCCATGATCGGCCAGATGGCCCATGACGCCCTCGAAGAAGGCGAGCGGGCCTATGTCGAGAAAGGTTTGCAACAGGGCTTGCAACAAGGTTTGCAACAAGCCCGCTTCGAACTGGTCGAACGGATGCTTGCGCACCGCTTCGGTCCGCTGTCCGACACCGTGCGCGACCGTCTGGCCGCCGCCTCCGCCGAACAGTTGCAGGACTGGGCCATCGCCCTGCTCGAGGCACCCGACATCGATACGGTCTTCGCGCATTCCGCGCATTGACCGGTCCGCCAGCGCGGGGTCGCCCGATAAGGCAACCCCGCGCTGCTTCAATCGTACGACCGCACGTCGTCGATCACCTTTCCATCATTCGGCAACGACTGCGGCGTGGCCCATTCCACTTCGGCACGCAGCTTGGTCACCTCCCGCACGGTCTGCGCAATGCTGGCGGCCAACTCCGGCGTGCCCGAGCCGTTTTCGATCTTCAGCGTCATCAGGTCGCTGCCCACCTTGCCGCTGATCACCAGCCGCGCGCGCCCGACGCCGGCATGGCGCGCCACTACCTCGGCCACCTGCGACGGATGCACGAACAGGCCACGCACCTTCGTCGTCTGATCCGCCCGCCCCATCCAGCCCTTGATGCGCGTGTTGGTGCGGCCGCAGGGCGACAATCCCGGCATCACTGCCGACAGATCCCCCGTCCCGAAGCGCACCAGCGGATAATCCGGATTGAAGGTCGTGATCACCACTTCGCCCACTTCGCCGGCCGGCACGGGCTCGCCCGTGCCCGGTCGCACGATCTCCAGGATCAACTCCTCGCCCAGCACCAACCCGTCGCGCGCCGGCGTCTCGAACGCGATCATCCCCAGGTCCGCGCTGCCGTACGCTTGGTATCCGGCCACGCCGCGCGCCAGCAGCCAGTCGCGCAGCGACGGCGGAAAGGCTTCTCCCGAGACCAGCGCATGGCGCAGCGACGGCAGGGCGATGCCCAGCTCATCCGCCTTTTCCAGGATGATCTTCAGGAAGCTCGGCGTGCCCACGTAGCCATGCGGCGCGAGGTCGGCAATGGCGCGCACCTGCTGCTCGGTCTGGCCGGTTCCGCCCGGAAACACCGTGCAGCCGATGGCGTGCGCCGCCGTCTCCATCATCGAACCCGCCGGCGTGAAGTGATACGAGAAGCAGTTGTAGGCCAGTTGCCCCGAGCGAAAGCCCGCTGCATACAAGGCCCGCGCGAAGCGCCAGTAATCCGGGCGCGCACTTTCGGGTTCATAGATGGGGCCGGGCGAGGCAAAGGCCCGCATCGCCTGCCCCCAGCCGATGGCCGAGAAGCCGCCGAAGGCCTTGCCAGGCCCGGGCTGCGCGTCGCTGCCACGGCTTTGCTGCTGCGTTTCCAGCAGTTCGTGCTTGCGCAGCACGGGCAACTGCGACAGGGCCTCGCGGCTGGTGACGCCGCGCAGGTCGATGCCCTGCAATTGCCGCCCGATGGCCGGGGCGCTGGCCGCCGCGCGTTGCAGGGCCTGCGGCAAGGCCGCCATCAGGCCGTGTTCGCGCGCGGCCGGGTCGCGGGTTTCCAGGGTATCGAAGAAGTCGGACATGTGAGCGCCTTTATGCGATGCGGATGCGCCGATGTGGAAAATGGGATTCAGGCCAGCCAGCGTTTGCGGCGGCGGTAGAACTTCTGGTCGCGGAAACTCTTGCGCTCGCCGCTGGCGATGCCCAGGTAGAACTCCTTGACGTCCTCGTTGCGCGCCAGGTCGCCGGCTGCGCCGTCCATCATCACGCGGCCGTTCTCCAGGATGTAGCCGTAGTCCGCGTAGCGCAGCGCGATGTTGGTGTTCTGCTCGGCCAGCAGGAAACTGACACGTTCTCGTTGATTCAGGTCACGCACGATCTCGAAGATCTCTTCCACGATCTGCGGCGCCAGGCCCATCGAGGGCTCGTCCAGCAGGATCATGTTGGGGCTGGCCATCAGCGCGCGGCCGATGGCCGTCATCTGCTGCTCGCCGCCCGACGTGTAGCCGGCCTGGCTGGCGCGGCGCTGCTTCAGCCGTGGAAAGTACTGGTACACCTTGTCCAGCGAGGCGGACACTGCGCCACGGCCCTGCCGCGTATAGGCGCCCGTCAACAGGTTTTCCTCGACGGTCAGGTGCGCGAAGCAGTGCCGGCCTTCCATCACCTGCACCACGCCACGCCGCACCAGTTCGGCTGGCGACAGCCGCTCGATGCGTTCGTCGCGATAGCGGATGTGGCCTTTGGTCACGTCGCCGCGCTCGGCCTTCAGCAGGTTCGACACCGCGCGCAGCGTCGTGGTCTTGCCTGCGCCGTTGGCGCCCAGCAGCGCGACGATGCGGCCTTCGGGCACCTGCAGCGATACGCCCTTGAGCACCAGGATGACGTGGTTGTAGATGACCTCGATGCCATTGACGTCCAGCAACACTTTGTCCGGCATGGCCGCGGGCGCCGGCGCGGCGCCGGAAGCGGGTAGGGATTCCATCGCGATTCCTGTAGGGTTTCGGCGCGCCGCCGGCCGAGGCCGGCGGCGGCCCGGAACATCAGCCTGCGCAGTTGCGCGGGCTGATGTTCTTCTCCTTGGCGTACTTGGCCGCCATTTCCTTCACCAGCGGGCCGACCACGTTCTTGTCCGCCTGATACCAGTCGGACTTCACTTCGAACTTGGCGCCGTCCCACTGCGCGATGCGCGCCCAGTCGCCGCCCGTGTGATCGGCGCAACTGGTCTTCACCGGCCGCATGATGTCGCCGAAGCCCAGCTCGTTGAGCCGCTCCTGCGTCAGGTTCAGGTTCTCGAAGCCCCAGCGCACCTGTTCCGGCGTCAGGGCTTTGCCCTTGCCGTATTTTTCCTGCGCCGTCCGGATGGCCTCGACCTGCAGCATCGAGATCATCATGCCGCGCGTATGCGCGATGGTGCCCAGCGTGTTCTTGGCGGTGCTGTCGCTGCCCTGGCCCTTGTCGTAGACGAACTTCTTCAGGTCGGCGTGCACCTTGCCGCTGGCCGCGGCGCTGTTGTGGATGGTGACGGTGTTGTAGCCCTTGGCCACCTGCCCCAGATCCTTCACGTCGCCTTCCGAACCCGCCCACCAGATGGCATACATCTTGTCGCGGGGATAGCCGCTGGCCTGCGCTTCACGAATCGCGGTCGGCGTCATGATGCCGGCGCTCCACAGCAGCACATACGCGGGCCGCTGCTGGCGCACCTGCAGCCACGTCGATTTCTGCTCGACGCCCGGCGCCGTCACGGGATACAGCAGCAGTTCGAACCCTTGCGCCGCGGCGCGCTTCTGCAGCAGCGGAATCGGCTCCTTGCCATACGGCGAGTCGTGATAGACCAGGGCAATCTTCTTGCCCTTCAACTTGTCCATCCCGCCTTCCTTCTTGGCAATATCCTGGATCATCACGTCGGCCGCGGTCCAGTAGGTGCCCAGCAGCGGGAAGTTCCACTCGAACACGCTGCCATCGGTGGACTGCGACAGCCCGTATCCGACGGTCTCGACCGGAATCTTGTCGACGATGGCCTTGTCGCTGACGGCGAACGTGATGCCGGTCGATTGCGAATCGAACCCGGCGGCCCCCGTGCCACGTCCCTTCAACCGCTCGTAGCACTCGACGCCGCGATCCGTGGCATAAGCCGTCTCGCACTCCTCATACGTCAGCTTCACGCCATTGACGCCGCCGTCTCGGGCGTTCACCAGCTTCAGGTAATCCAGCTTGCCATCCGCCCAGGGAATCCCCAGCGGGGCAAACGATCCGGTGCGATACACCAGCAGCGGAATGAACTGCTCATCGGCCACCGCCGGCGCAGCCGCCGCCAGCGAGCCCAGGACGGCCAACGCGGCCGCAGCGGATTTCAGATTCAGGCGCTTCATAGTCGTTGTCTCCGGGATGTCCGGTCTATCTGCCGGGTTTGTTTGGATACTTCGTTACTAGATTGAGCTGCTGTTTCGATGGAACGAGTTGTTTGTTGCTGCTGCGGGTATCTGAGTTCTTGGGACGCATCGCTGTGGCTGGAATGGGCCGCGCCGGCCAAGTCGTCGGGCTCGGGCGCGCCACCAGGCGCCCTCGGTCCCGCTACGCGGGACTGCCCCTCCTCCAATTGGCCGTCACGGCCCATTCCAGCCACAGCGATGCTCAAAACATCTCCACATAGCGGCCATCACACCCCCCTTGTTGCGAGGGGCTGTCAGCCTGGGTTGAGATAGGCGAAGTTCCTGCTCTTGCATCGTGAAACCCTTGCCACCACCCTCTCATTGCAAGCGGCCAACCAACGGAAGCCGCTCATGAAATTTCCTCCAACCTGCCACCACCGCCGCCAAGCACACCTCCCACTCCCCCAAGACAGTCTCCACAAAGGTGCAGGCCCTTTTGATTCATGAGTCAGTCGGCAACCCGAGGCCTCGACGGCCAATTGGAGGAGGGGAAGCCGCGTAGCGGCCGAGGGCGCCTGGTGGCGCGCCCGAGCCTGACGACTTGGCCGTCGAGGCCTCGGGTTGCCGGCTGACGCCTCAAGAACCCAAAACCGAAACCCCCAACAAGCAAACAACCCCTCCGCAAGAACCTCACCAGGCTTTCAATGAGGAAACGGCCACATCCTCAACTTCTCTTTCCCGATGCTCCACAGCCTTGCCAGCCCATGCGGCTCCGCGATCAGGAAGAACACGATCAACGCCCCGAACACCATGTGCTCGATGTGCGCCGCCGTGTCCACCGACAGTGGCAATCCCAGCATGTGTGGAATGTTCGTCAGCGCAACGGGAACCAGCACGATGAACGCCGCCCCGAAGAAGCTGCCCACGATCGACCCCAGCCCGCCGATGATCACCATGAACAGCAACTGGAACGAGCGCGTCAGGTCGAAGGCCAGCGGCTCCCACGAGCCGAGATGGATGTAGCCCCACAGCGCGCCCGCCACGCCCACGATGAACGAACTGACCGCGAAGGCCGACAGCTTCGCGTACATCGGCCGGATGCCGATCACCGCCGCCGCCACGTCCATGTCGCGGATCGCCATCCACTGGCGGCCGATCGCGCCGCGCACCAGGTTCTTGGCCAGCAGCGTGAAGACGGCGACGAAGGCCAGCACGAACAGGTAGCGCTGCGTCGCCGTCTGCACCGGCAGTCCGAAGGCCGTCATGGCGGGCACCGACACGCTGCCCGATGACGAATAGTTCGTGAAGAACGGGATGCGCAGGAAGGCCCAGTCCACGAAGAACTGCGCGGCCAGCGTGGCCACCGCCAGGTACAGGCCCCGGATGCGCAGGCTGGGAATGCCGAAGACCACGCCCACCAGCGTGGCGAAGCAGCCGCCCACCAGGATCTGCAGCACCAGCGGCGTGCCGGGCAGGCGCACGCCCAGGTTCCAGGCCGCGTAAGCGCCCACCGCCATGAAGGCGCCCGTGCCCAGCGAGATCTGGCCGCAGTAGCCCACCAGGATGTTCAGCCCCACCGCCGCCAGCGACAGGATCAGGAAGGGAATCAGGATGGCGCGCAGGAAATAGTCGCTGGCCAACAGCGGAATGCCCACAAACGCCACCGCCAGCAGCAGGAAGATGAAAATGCGGTCCTGGCGGATCGGGAAGATCTGCTGGTCGGCGCGGTAGCTGGTCTTGAACTGGCCGTTTTCGCGGTAGAACATGTTTTTATCCTCAGATGCGGTCGATGATCTTCTCGCCGAACAGCCCTTGCGGCCGGAACAGCAGGAACACCAGCGCCAGCACGTACGCGAACCAGATTTCGATGCCGCCGCCCACCAGCGAACCCAGGTAGACCTCGGACAGCTTTTCGCCCACGCCGATGATCAGCCCGCCGATGATGGCGCCCGGCACCGAGGTCAGCCCGCCCAGGATCACCACCGGCAACGCCCGCAGCGCCGCGGTCGACAGCGTGAACTGCACGCCGAACTTCGAGCCCCAGATGATGCCGGCCACCAGCGCCACCAGGCCGGCCACGCTCCACACGATCACCCAGATACGGTTCAGCGGGATGCCGATGGACTGCGCGGCCTGGTGGTCGTCGGCCACCGCGCGCAGCGCCCGGCCCGTGGACGTGTACTGGAAGAACAGCGCCAGCGCCGCCACCAGCAACGCCGCCACCAGGGCGGCCGTCAGGTCCTCCAGGTTGATCAACAGGCCGCCCTCGAACATGCTCTCCAGGATCACCGCCGGATCCTTCGGCATGCCCACGTCGATGGAGTACACCGAACTGCCGAACGCGATCTGTCCCAGTCCATCCAGGAAGTAGCTGATGCCCAGCGTGGCCATCAGCAGCGTGGTGGCCTCCTGGTTGACCAGATGGCGCAGCACGAAGCGCTCCACCGCCATCGCCAGCAGGAACATGATGGCCGCGCTGACGATGAAGGCCAGGATGTTGGCGACCAGCATGTTCTCGAAGCCGAGCCAGCGCGGAATCCATTCGGAGAACCGCGCCATCGACAATGCCGCCACCAGCACCATCGCGCCCTGTGCGAAGTTGAAGACACCGGAAGCCTTGAAAATCAGCACGAAGCCCAGGCCGATCAATGCGTACAGCATGCCGCTCATCAGGCCGCCGAACAGCGTTTCCAGGAAAAATCCCATCGTCGTTCCTCGTCCTCAGTGCGCCAGCGCGGCTTCGCCGCCCACGCCCAGGTAGGCGCGGATCACGTCCGGGTCGGCGCGCACCTCGTCGGGCGTGCCGTCGCCGATCTTCTTGCCGTAGTCCAGCACCACCACCCGGTCGGAGATGTCCATGACCACGCCCATGTCGTGCTCGATCAGCACGATGGTCGTGCCGAACTCGTCGTTCACGTCCAGGATGAAGCGGCTCATGTCCTGCTTCTCCTCGATGTTCATGCCGGCCATCGGCTCGTCCAGCAGCAGCAGTTTGGGCTCCATCGCCAGCGCGCGGCCCAGATCCACCCGCTTCTGCAGGCCATAGGGCAGGCGACCCACCGGCGTCTTGCGATAGGCCTGGATCTCGAGGAAGTCGATGATGTTCTCGACGAATTCGCGGTGCGCGATCTCTTCGCGCTCGGCGGGGCCCCAGCGCAAGGCCTGCGCCAGCAGTCCGCACTTCATGCGCAGGTTGCGCCCGGTCATGATGTTGTCCAGCACGCTCATGCCCTTGAACAGCGCCAGGTTCTGGAAGGTGCGCGCGATGCCCATCTCGGCGGCGCGGCGCGGATTCATGCGCGAGAAGCGCTCGCCGCGCAGCATGATGCCGCCTTTCTGCGGCGTGTACACGCCGTTGATGACGTTGAGCATCGAGCTCTTGCCCGCGCCGTTCGGACCGATGATGGCGCGGATCTCGTGCTCGCGCACGTTGAAGGAAATGTCGGTCAGCGCTTTGACGCCGCCGAAGGACAGCGAGATGCCCTGCATGTCCAGCATGACGTCGCCGATGCGTTGCGTGTGTTGTCTGTCAGTCATGTCAATGCCTCATGCAGCCAAGCAGCACCCGCTGTGCATTCAACGCAGTGGGCGTGATCGGGGACGCGGCGGATCCGGCTCCGCCGGTCCGCCTGCGTCGCCCCCTGGGGGCGCGCGTCAGCGCGTAGGAGGGGGTCATCACTTCATGCCGCCTTTGCCGTGATGGCGGGAAAGGTCTTCACGGGGCAGATCCGCAGGTCCGCCGAGATGCGGCCCGTGCGGCCGTCCTCGTACTTCACCTCGGTCTCGATGAACTGGTTCTGCCGTCCGCCGTACAACGCGTCCACCAGCACCGCGTACTTCTGCGCGATGAATGCGCGCCGCACCTTGCGGGTGCGCGTCAGTTCGTCGTCGTCCGGGTCCAGTTCCTTGTGCAGGATCAGGAAGCGCGCCACCTGAGAGGCCGCCAGCCGCGCGTCGCCGGCCAGGTCGGCGTTGACCTTCTCCACGCAATCGCGGATCAGCTCGTACACGGCTTCCTTGCCGGCCAGGTCGGTGTACCCCGCGTACGGCAGGCCGCGCCGCTCGGCCCAGTTGCCCACGGCCTCCAGGTCGATGTTGACGAAGGCGCATGCCTCGGACTTGCCCGCGCCGAAAGCCACCGCCTCCTTGATGTACGGAAAGAACTTCAGCTTGTTCTCGATGTACTTGGGCGCGAACAGGCTGCCGTCGGCCAGCTTGCCGACGTCCTTGGCGCGGTCGATGATCTTCAATTGCCCGTCGCTGTCCAGATAGCCCGCGTCGCCCGTATGGAACCAGCCCTCGGCATCGCGCGCCTCGCGCGTGGCGTCGGGGTTGCGGTAGTACTCCTTGAACAGGCCGGGGCTTTTCACCAGGATCTCGCCACTGTCGGACACGCGGATCTCCACGCCTTCCACGGGCGGTCCCACGGTGTCGTCACGCACCTGGCCGTCGGCCTGCACGCACACGAACACCGAGGTCTCGGTCGAGCCATACAGCTGCTTCAGGTTGATGCCGATGGAGCGGTAGAACACGAACAGGTCCGGCCCGATGGCCTCGCCCGCCGTGTACGCGACGCGCACGCGGCTCATGCCCAGCGCGTTGCGCAACGGGCCATACACGGTGATGTCGCCCAGCAGATAGCAAAGGCGATCCCACGGATTCACCGGCTGTCCATCCAGGATGCGCGTGCCCACGCGGCGCGCCAGTTCCATCGCCGCGTGATACAGCTTGCGCTTGAGGTAGCCCGCGTCTTCCATGCGGATGGTGACGTGCGTCAGCAGGCCTTCCAGCACGCGCGGCGGCGCGAAGTAGTAGGTGGGGCCGATGTCGCGCATGTCGATCGCCACCGTCTCGGGCGACTCGGGATGGTTCACCGTGAAGCCCGACACCAGCAACTGCGTGTACGAGAACATGTTCTGTCCGATCCAGGCCGGCGGCAGATAGGCCAGCACGTCTTCGCGATCGGTCAGGCGCTCCATGTCGGCCACCGCCCGGGCGCGGTCGATCAGCGCATGGTGCGTCAGCACCACGCCCTTGGGGCGGCCCGTGGTGCCCGAGGTATAGAACATCGCGGCCGGGTCGTGCGGTTGTACGGCGGCGGCGGCCTGGTCGTAATGACCGGGATGCTGGGCCGCGTATTGCGCGCCCAGTGCCTCCAACTGCTCGTACGCGCACAGCATGGGATCAGAATAGTGGCGCAGTCCGCGCGGATCGTCGTACACCACGTGCGCAAGCGCGGGGCACTGCTCGCGCACTTCCAGCATCTTGTCGACCTGTTCCTGGTCCTCGACCACCGCCACGCGGATCTCGGCGTCCTGCAGCACATACACCATTTCCTGCGCCACGGCGTCCTGGTACAGCGGCACGGGAATCGCGCCCAGCGCCTGCGCGGCCATCATCGCGATGTACAGGCGCGGCCGGTTCTCGCCGATCACGGCGACGTGCATGCCGGGACCGATGCCCAAATGGGCAAGGCCATTGGCCACCAGGCGGGCGTGATGCGCCACGTCCTGCCAACTGAGCGTCTGCCAGATCCCGAGATCCTTCTCGCGGATGGCCGGACGCGCGCCGCGGACGCGGGCGTGCTCCTGCAGCAGCGCGGGAAAAGTCTGCGCCGCCGCCGGCACCGACGCGGGTGCGGGCGTTGTATGTGCCACGTTGTCTCCTCCGGTGCATTGCGCCTGTCGTCCTCAAGCGGAGCGATACTCGGGCGCGCCCAGTTCGTTTTTAGATTTACGGCAGGACTTAAGGTATAAGGTTACGCAGCGCTCAACTGTCGTTATCGCGACATTCGACGACAATCAAGGGTATTCCCCATGCAAATCGCCGACTCCCTGCAATTGGCTGCCGCCTGGTTCCGTGTCCTCGACGCGAACCAGCAGGCGCGCGTCGAGCGCGACATCGCCGTGCAGCAGGTGCAGGTGGGCGCCATCATCGAACGCAAGGGCGATCCCGCGCTGGTATGGATCGGCGTACTGGCCGGCCTGGTGCGCGTGTCGGTGGGCAACTCCGACGGCAAGGTCGCATCGCTCACGGGCGTGCCCGCTGGCGGCTGGATCGGCGAAGGTTCACTGCTCAAGCGCGAGGTGCGCAAGTACGACGTGGTGGCGCTGCGCGATTCCGTCGTCGCGCGCCTGCCCGCCGCCACCTTCGACTGGTTGCTGGACAACAGCATTCCCTTCAACCGCTATCTGCTGCATCAACTGAACGAGCGCGTCGCGCAGTTCATCGGCAAGGCCGAGTACGACCGCCTGCTCGATCCCGATGCGCGCGTGGCGCGCTGCCTGGCCGAGCTGTTCAATCCCTTGCTTTATCCGGGCATGGGCATGCGCCTGGCCATCACGCAGGAAGAGGTCGGCTACCTGGCGCGCGTGTCGCGTCAGCGCGTGAACCAGGCGCTGCGCAAGCTCGAGGATGCAGGATTGCTGACCGTGGAATACGGCGCGGTGCGCGTGCGCGATCTGGACGGCTTGAAGCGCTATGGATCGGATGTGTTGCGGGATGCGGCGGTGGTGTGATGTTCAGGCGAAATCCACCGGCCGGATAGTGACTTGTACACGTGAGGGGCAAGCTCGATATCCGCTGCGTCGGGCACGAATACGGCATCATCGATCTTTCGAGCGATGTTCACCAGCAGCGCGATAGTCTTCGTCGCCCTGGACGAATGAAAGCTGGCGATGATGGCGAATGGACAGCAGATACACCACGGATTCGGCATCTATCGCCATGTAAAGCATCAGGTAGTCACGATGCACATATTCCCTCAGTGCCACTGATGCGCCAGCGGGCAGCGCGGAAAGCCGAGCCAATGCCTCGACCGATTGCGGCGGATTGTCCGGATATCGACGGCCAATCCGCGGAAAGCGTCTCAAGTTTGGAATGACCGTACCGCGTAGTTCCGCAAGCAGGTCATCGAAGGCAAATGCGGCGTCTGCTTCCGTCAGGAAGGTCTCGATGGCATCCAGGCGCTCAAGAAAACTTTCGGTCAGTTCGACATGGTGAAGCTTATCAGCCACGTTTGACCGACTTCGTTCTTGCCAAGGTTTCGTTGGCGGCTACCGCTCTGCGTTTCTGCAGGCCGGCAAGAGCATCGTCCGCCGCAACGGTGCGCCCGGCGGCGATGTCGGCCAGTCCCCGTCTGGCGTCCTCGATCAGCAGCAGATGGATGCGTTCCTGCTCCAGGCGGTGGTAATAGTCCAGGCGATCCGCGTCGATAAGTGCCACGTAGCTTTCACCGTTCTTGGTGATGATTTTTTCTGCGCCAGCCTTGGCCTGGTCAGCCAATTCGGAGAGGTTCGCGCGTGCCTGGGTGAATGGCACGATGTCTTTGGTAGAAAACCCCATGGCGGCTCCTGGCGATC
The DNA here is from genome assembly GCF_900078315.1 of Bordetella ansorpii. GTDB lineage: Bacteria > Pseudomonadota > Gammaproteobacteria > Burkholderiales > Burkholderiaceae_B > Bordetella > Bordetella ansorpii. The sequence goes on along the minus strand of NZ_FKBS01000025.1, from coordinate 744,652 downwards.
AAAGATTACAGAATCCTGTGCATTTTAATCCTTTCGCAGGAGCTGCTCAATTAGGCAAAAAGGTCTCTGTGCCGGCGATATCCCGCCGTCGATGCCCCGCCTGGATACGCCGCCACTACCGCCGGACCGTGCTTCAGTTTTTGCCACGGGCCCATGCATCGATACACGACTGTTCTCCAGCACATATCCAGAATCCGTCGCATTCAGCCTGGATGGCTCTCCCTACGACGTCATCGCCAGGCGCACGGCCAGGGTGGCCATGACCAGCGCGATCAGGCCGTCCAGCACGCGCCAGGCGCGGGGGCTGGCCAATAGCGGCGCGCACAGCCGGGCGCCCAGGCCGAGCACGGCCAGCCACAGGGCGCTGGCGGTCAGCGCCCCACTGGCGAACGCCATGCGGGCATCGCCGAAGCTGTGCGCAAGCGTGCCCACCAGCACGATGTCCAGCCAGAAGTGCGGATTGACCAGCGTGAAGCCCAGCGCCCCGAGCAGCGCCGCGCGGCGCGTGGTGGCGCCCTTGCTGGCGGCTTGCAGGCCATTGCCTGCCCGCAGGGCCCGGCGCGCCGATTGCAGCGCATACCAGCCCAGGAAGGCCACGCCGCACACCAGCATGGCTTCGGTCAGCCACGGTGCGGCGTGGGTCAGCACCTGCAGACCCAGCACGCTGCTGAAGATGAACAGGGCGTCGAGCAGGGCGCACAGCGCCAGGATGCTGCCCAGGTGCGCGCGCATCAAGCCTTGCCGCAGGATGTAGGCGCTTTGCGCGCCGACCACGGCGAACAACCCCAGGCCCGTGGCGGTGCCACTGAGCCAGGCACTGAACAAGGGGGGAAGGGCGGCGGTGAACGGCATGGAGGACTCGGCTTCTTCTGGTGTGGCTTTGCGCGGTCGCCTCGACATGAAGCGCCCTGCATGATCGGCATTCTGACCGTCCGCCGTGGTGAAATACAGCTAATTTCCTTAATGCATATTAAGAATTGCTAATCTAATGCAGATCGATCACGGAAACCTGCGCGCGCTGGCGGCGGTGGTGCGCGAGGGCAGCTTCGAACGCGCCGCGGCGGCCCTGCACGTCACGCCCTCGGCGGTATCCCAGCGCATCAAGACGCTGGAAGACCGCATGGGCCGGTTGCTGGTGCAGCGCACCGTGCCCGCGCGGGCCACGCCGGACGGCGAGATCCTGGTGCACCTGGCCGAGCAGACTGCCTTGCTCGAACACGACGCGCTGGGCCGCATGGGCGTGGGCGACGAGGCCCCGCGCGCCAGCATCCCGGTGGCGGTCAATCACGACAGCCTGGAGACCTGGTTCGTCGACGCGGCCATCCGTTTTTCGGCGCGCGCCAATGCCACGCTCGACATGCTGTCCGAAGACCAGGACCACACGGCCGCGCTGCTGCGCAATGGCTCGGTGCTGGGCGCGGTCACCACGCTGTCCGAGCCCGTCCAGGGCTGCCGCATCCACGCGCTGGGCAGCATGCGCTACGTTGCCACCTGCACGCCGGAATTCCATGCGCGGCACTTCTCGCAGGGCGTCAGCGCGCGCACGCTGGCGCAGGCGCCGGTGCTGGTGTTCAACCGCAAGGACGCGCTGCAGGCGCGCTTCGCGCGCCGCATCATGCGGGGCGCCCCGTGGCAGCCGCCGGTGTGGTGGCTGCCGTCCACGCGGGCCTTCGTGCAGGCCACGCGCGGCGGCCTGGGCTGGACCATGAATCCGCTGATGCTGGTGCAGCCCGAGATCGAGGCCGGCACGCTGGTGCCGCTGCGCACGCGTGCCTGGGAAGACGTACCGCTTTACTGGCAGCATTGGCGGGTAAACTCGCAGGCGATGAACGCCCTGACCGACGCGGTCCTGGCGGCCGCCCGTGTGCTGGTCCGGCGGCGTTGAACCCGCCCGGCATGACGCCGGGCCTGACAAGACGGAGACCCTTCCTCATGACGATCCGCAATTTCGCCGTGGCCGCTGCCCTGAGCCTGTGCGCCGCCGCCACCGCCTGGGCCGGCAGCGACAAGGCCGGCCAGATCCAGGTCGACGACCCGTGGGTGCGCGCCACCGCGCCGGGTCAGCCCAACGGCGCCGGCTACCTGACTATCCGGAACGCGGGCCAGGCTGCCGACCGCCTGATGGCGGTGAAGTCCGACGCGGCCGGACGCATCGAAGTGCATACCATCGACAACGAGAACGGCGTGGCGCGCATGCGCGCGGTCGAGGGCGGCGTGGAAGTGCCCGCGGGCGGCGAAGTGAAGTTCGCGCCGGGCGGCTACCACGTCATGTTCATGAAGGTGAAGGGCGCCTTCAAGGAAGGCGCCGACGTGCCCGCCACGCTGACCTTCGAGAAGGCCGGCAACGTGGCGGTGAGGTTCAAGGTGCAGCCGCTGTCGTACCACCCCGCTGGCTCGGGCGGCCACGACATGGGCGGCCACGACATGGGCGGCATGAAGGGCATGAAGCACTGAGGCGGTCTGTGCGGCCCGGCGTCGTGCAAGGTCGGTAAGACGGGACGAGTCGCCTGGCCCGCCCCGCCGCCGCGGGTGGCCGCGCGTCATCAGGCCGGCGCGATACCGGCCACGCTGCGTATCACTCCAGCTTGATGCCGGCCTTCTTGATGACCTGCGCCCACGTGGCGCGTTCCTCGGCGGCATAGCGCGAGAAGTCCTTCGGCGCCATCGGCATCGGCTGCACGCCCATGTCGGCCAGCTTCTGCGCGATCTCGGGCGACTTCATCGTGGCCTCCAGTTGCGCGGACAGCTTCTGCACCACGTTGTCAGGCAGGCCCGCCGGACCCACCAGTCCTTGCCAGGCGTAAGCCGTGAAATCGGCCACGCCGGCCTCGGCCATGGTGGGCGCATCGGGCAGGGCCGACACGCGCTCGGGAGTGGCCGAGGCCAGCACGCGCAGCTTGCCCGCCTTTACGTTGGGCAGGCCGGCCGCCAGGTCGATGAACATCATGTCTACTTGTCCGCCCAGCAGGTCCTGGATGGCGGGCGCGGCGCCCTTGTAGGGCACGTGCAGCATGTCCACGTTGGCGCGCTGCTTGAACAGTTCCAGCGCCAGGTGGTGCGGCGAGCCCGCGCCGGCCGAGGCGGCCGTCAGTTTGCCCGGCGTCTTGCGCGCGGCCCGCACCACGTCGTCCACCGACTTGAAAGGCGAGTCGGCGCGCACCGCCAGCAGTAGCGGGAAGCGCGCAATGCCGCCGATGTAGGTGAACTTGGTGGGGTCGTAGGACAGCTTGGCGTACAGCGAGGGATTGAAGGCCAGCGTGCCCGTGTCGGCCGTGCCGATCATGTAGCCATTGGGTTCGGCGCCCGCGATGGCGGTGGCGCCCACGATGGTGGCCGCGCCCGGCCGGTTCTCGACGACGATGGTCTGGCCCAGCGGCTTTTCCATGCCGCTGGCGACGGTGCGCGCCACCACGTCGGCGCCGCCGCCGGCGGGGTAGGGCACGATCCAGCGGATCGGTTGGGTAGGCCATTGCTGCGCGCCGGCGGCAGTGGCGAACGACAGGGCGGCAAGCGCCAGCAGGCGCCTCGCAAAGGTGCGCATGGGGTGTCTCCTCGTGCGGGATTGGAATGATGAATCGTTATCGGCGGACGGCTTGGGCCGTCTCGCGCAGGCCGCCATTATGCGCCGCCGCGGGGCGCGCGGCGACTGGGCGCCACGCGATGCCTCGCGCCGTGGACAGCGCTGCCAAGGGGGAGGGGCTACGCCGCGCCGTAGTCCCGCGCGCCGAACAGCGCGCTGCCGATGCGGATCTCGGTCGAACCTTCCTCGATGGCCAGCTCGAAGTCGCCGCTCATGCCCATGGACAGGCGGTCCAGGGACACGCCCTCGATGCCGTCGCCGCGCAACTGGTCGCGCAGTTGGCGCAGCCGCGCGAAGCAGGCGCGCACGGCCCGCGGGTCGTCGGAATTCACTGCCAGCGTCATCAGCCCCTGCACGCGCAGCGCGGGACAGTCGCGCGCCACGGCGCGCAGCAGGGCGGGCAGTTCGTTGGGCTCCAGACCGAACTTGCTGGGCTCGGGCGAGGTCTTCACCTGCACCAGCACGTCCAGCGTACGGCCCTCGGGTTCCAGCCGGCGCTGCAAGGCCTCGGCCAGTTCCAGGCGGTCCAGCGATTGCACCTCGAAGGCATCGCGCGCCGCGTCCTTGGCCTTGTTGGTCTGCAGATGGCCGATCATCACCCAGTGCAGGCCCAGGTCGGCCAGCGGGCCGGCCTTCTGGCGGATCTCCTGCGTCTTGTTCTCGCCGAAGCGGTGCAGCCCCAGCGAGGCGGCCTCGCGCACCGCGTCGGCGTCGAAGGTCTTGCTGACGGGCAGCAGCGCCACGCTGTCGGCGGGACGCCCGGCCCGCTCGCAGGCGGCGGCCATGCGCGCGCGGATCGCGGCCAGACGGCCGGCCATGGAGGTCGCAAAAGAGGTGCTCATGGATGTGCTGCCACCAGAAACGAGGGTGCCCCGAGGGCTCGTTCCCCGATTATCCCACCAAGGCGCGCCCGCGTTGACCCTGCCTGGGCACAGGCATAGAATCGGCCGCAATTCATCTATATCTAAACTTCCTTCTTCCGGCCCGCGTGCCCGTTCCGCGCGCCCTACCTTTCTTCGCCGCCCACCATGTCCGCCGCAGCGCCGCAATATCCCTTCGCCGTCCCTTTCCAGCAGCAGTACATCCCCCCGATCCGTTCCCTGATGCCTTACGCGCTGCGCCCGGGCACGGTATCGCTGGCCGGCGGCTATCCCGCGCAAGAATTGTTCGACATCGAAGGGCTGAGCGAAGCCTCCACCCAGGTGCTGGCGCGCCTGGGCTCCTGCCTGCAGTATTCCAACATCGACGGCCAGGCCAGCCTGCGCCACCAGCTCGCACGCCTGTCCGGACAGCGTGGCGTGGCGTGCGATGCCGATACCGAACTGGCCGTCACCGGCGGATCGCAGCAGGCCATGGCCCTGGTGGCGCGCGTGATGCTGCAGCACGGCGATCACGCCATCGTCGAGAACCCGGCCTTCCCCAACACGGTGAACGCGCTGTCGTACACCGGCGCCACGGTGCATACCGTGCCGTCCGGTCCGCTGGGCATCGACGTGGATGCGCTGGACGAGCTGGCAGGCCGGGTCAAGCCCAAGATCGTCAGCGTGGTGGCCTCGTTCTCGAACCCGTGCGGCGCCACGCTGGCGCGCGCGCAGCGGCAGCGCCTGCTCGAGCTGGCGGCCAAGCACGAGTTCCTGATCGTCGAGGACGATCCCTATGGCGAACTGCGTTTCGCCGGAGAGATGATTCCGCCCATCATGGCGCTGGCCGAGGGTGAGCAGCGCAACCGCGCCGTGTACATCTCCAGCATGTCCAAGACCATGGCGCCCGGGCTGCGCACCGGCTGGCTGGTCGCGCCCGCCGAGGTGCGCCGCCGCTGCGTGGCCGCCAAGGCCGCCGACGACATGGCCTGCCCGGCCTGGATCCAGGAAATCGTCGCCCAGTACCTGGCCAACGACCGCTATGCCGTGCACGTGCCGCGCATCCGCGAGGCCTATGGCAAGCGCTGCGACGCCATGGCCCGGGCGCTGGAGCGCGAGATGGCCGGCCACATCGAATTCATCAAGCCCGAGGGCGGCATGTTCTTCTGGGCGCGCCTGACCGGCGAGATCGACGCCACGCGCCTGTTGCCCTACGCCATCGAGAAGGAAGTGGTCTACGTGCCGGGCAAGGCGTTCTACGCCGACGAGGCCGGCGCCGACCGCCACGCCATGCGCATGTCGTTCGCCACCATGAACGAGGAACAGATCGCCCTGGGCATCCAACGCCTGGGCCTGGCCATGCAGGCCTGCGAGGCCGGCGAACCGACCTCGATCGTGCTGCCCTGAGGCCCGCGGTGGGCCGCTGGCCCCGCTCCTGGATATAAGCAACCCTGCCAGGGAAATTTGGCGGCGCGGCCCACTGTCGCTAAGCTTCTTGCATCGCGGCGGCGCCATCCGGCCCGCCTACCGAAGGAGAAGCAACATGAATATCCTGAAAACGGCACAGGTCTTGCTGGGTACGGCCCTGGCAGTCGGCGCGTTCGGCACTCAGGCCGCCACGCTGGACGTGGTCAAGCAGCGCGGCGCCGTCACTTGCGGCACCACCACCGGCTTTGCCGGGTTCTCGGCGCCCGACGACAAGGGCACGTGGAAGGGCCTGGACGTCGACCTGTGCCGCGCGGTCGCCGCCGCCGTGTTCGGCGATGCTTCCAAGATCAAGATCGTGCCGCTGAATTCGCAGCAGCGCTTCACCGCCCTGCAATCGGGCGAGATCGACGTGCTGACGCGCAACACCACCGTCACGCAGCAACGTGACACCGCCCTGGGCATCATCCACGCGGGCGTCAATTTCTACGATGGCCAGGGTTTCCTGGTGCCCAAGTCGCTGGGCGTGAAGAGCGCCAAGGAACTGAACGGCGCGTCCATCTGCCTGCAGACCGGCACGTCCAACGAGAACACGCTGGCCGACTGGGCGCGCGCCAACAAGGTCACGTACAAGCCCGTGGTGATCGAGACTTTCGACGCCGTGGTCAGCGCCTTCGCCTCGGGCCGCTGCGATGTGTTCAGCACGGACGCATCCGGCCTGGCGTCCATCCGCATCTCGAAACTGCAGAAGCCCGATGACTACGTCGTGCTGCCCGAGATCATCTCCAAGGAGCCGCTGGGCCCCTTCGTGCGCCAGGGCGACGATGCCTGGCTGAACGTGGTGCGCTGGTCGCTGTCGGCCATGATCGAAGCCGAGGAATACGGCGTCACCTCGGCCAACGTCGACGAACAGCTCAAGAGCGAGAACCCGAATGTGCGCCGCATCCTGGGCGTCACCCCCGGCGCCGGCAGGAACCTGGGCCTGGACGAAAAGTGGGCGTTCAACATCATCAAGCAGGTGGGCAACTACGGCGAGAGCTTCGAGCGCAACGTGGGGCAGGGCAGTTCGTTGAAGATTCCGCGCGGTTTGAACAAGCAGTGGACCGACGGCGGCCTGATGTACGCGCTGCCGATCCGCTGATGAGTCTGCGGCAATAGCCGGCGACCGCGGTCAGTCCACGGCCAGGCCGGCATCGGTCGGGGCGTCGGACAGCCGTCGGGGCAACGTCAGCGTGACCCGTGTGCCGGTCGTCCGCGCCTCGATGCTCACGGCGCCGCCCAGGATGGCCGCGCGTCGGTCCATGTTGCGCACGCCCGCCCCGCCCTGGCCCGTGCCCGCGCTCGGGATGCCGTCGTTTTCGATGACGATGCGCGCGGCGCCCTGCTGGCCGGCGTCGCCACGCACCGAGATGCACGAGGCGGGGCCGTGGCGTACCGCGTTGGTGACGGCTTCCTGCACGATGCGCATCACGTGCAGCGCATGCGTAGGGGTGACGCCCGCAATGTCGGGCAGCCGCATCATCGACCATTCCAGCGCTACGCCCAGACGCTTGAGTTGGGGTTCGAGCCGTTCGCGCAGGCCCGACAGCGCCGCCACGAGTTCGCGGTCGCCGATGTCCATGGAGTGAATCACCAGGCGCAAGTCATCGAGCGCTTCGCGCGCGGTGCGCTCGATGTCGGCGGAGCGTCCTCGTTCGGCCTGCGCGATGATCGACGCCAGGTGGCCACTGAGCCCATCGTGCAGGTCCATTGTCAGCCGGTGGCGCTCTTTGCTTCGCACGCGGCAGACCGCTTCGTTGCGCTCTTGGTCGTGCAGGCGGCGCAGTTCGGCCTCGCGCTCGGCCAGCCGCCGTTTCAGCAGGGCGTTGGCGCCGTCCACGCGCATCAGGCTGCGGCCCAGGCGGCGCATCAGGATCACCGCGATCGCCACGATCAGCAGTTGCCGGTAGTACAGCGAAAGCAGGATCGGACCGTCCAGCGCGCCGGCGATGATCGCGCCATCGTGCAGCGTGGCCAGCGAGAAGAAGCAGAGAGGCAGCAGCAGCAGCCAGGCTTCACGCACTTTCTTCACCAGCGCACCCCAGGCCGAGATGGCTGCCGTGATCAGCGGCGAGGTCACCATGATGGCCGCCACGCCGACCGCCATGGCGCTGGCGGGCGCCGCGCCCGATGCCATGACGAGCAGACCGGCGCCGGGCACGGCCGCCACGCTGGCGCACAGCCATAACGGCGGCTTGGTGCCGTTGATCTTCAGCGCGATGACGTGAAGGATGAACATGCTCGACATGTTGACCATGAGAGCATAGGGTAGCCAGTCGAACACGTCCGGTATCACGTCGCGCAGGAGTCCCACGTACGAGACCGTGGAAACGCCATGCAGCAGGAACAGCCAGCCGTACAGGGACTCCTGGGGCCGGTACAGCCAGGCCATAAGTGTCGCGATGGCCAGCAGCAACTGGCAGGCCAGCACCATCATGCGCGTGTGCTCGAACAGAAAGATCCGCATGCGGTAATACGGCGCGACCTGCTGTGCGGTCCCCACATACAAGGCCGACAGATAGCCGGGCGTGATGCCGGGGGCTTCGAGCAGGATGTCGATTTCGTGGCGACCCGCAGCCAGGTGGCGGCCCGACAATGGCACCAGCGCTGAAACACCCAGCGTGATGCCCGGGATCAGCGAGTCCGTCCCGGTGTCCTGCACCGTATCGCCATCCAGTGCGATCACCGCACGGTAGCTGAGCATGGGAATGAACAGATAGAGCGGCTGGGCGGGCGCGTCGGCCAGTTCGAAGGCCATGCGGTAGCGGCCCTGGGCGCGCGGGCGATCCTGCGCGTGGGGCAGGCCGATTTGCCGGGGTGGCTCGTCCTCCTTGGAGAACGTGGCGTGGCCGATCCTCAGGGCAGCGGAGGGCTCGGGCAACGTCAGCCACAGCGGGGCGCTGGCGATCACCGCTGCCAGCACGGCCAGCAGGGCGCCGAACCATCGTTGGATCATAGCCATATCAAGCCCAGGCGCGAGGCCTCGAAGACGGCCTCGGACCGGTTGCCGACCTGCAGCTTGCGATAGATGTTCTTGATGTGTACGGGTACGGTCTGGCGCGACAGGCCGAGCTGTTCGGCCACTTCGGCGTAGGTCAGGCCCTTGGCGATACCGCGCAGGATGTCCATTTCGCGTGGCGTCAGCACGGCGGCCTGTTGGACGCGAGGTCCAGGCGGGACTGGCGCGGGCTGGCCGCGCTCGCCCAGGCGCCGCACGATGACGCGTGCGATCGACGAGGAAATCGGCGAACGGCCGGCGCGCAGTTCCTCGATGGCTTCGATCAGTTCGAGGGCGTCGATGTCCTTGAGCAGATAGCCTGTGGCGCCCGCCTCGATGGCCGCGATCACGATCTCGCTGTCGGCCAGCGCCGAGATCACCATGGCCTCGGCCTGGGGGCGCAGCGCTCGCAGCCGACGGATGGCCTGGATGCCGTGGCCGTCCGGCAGGCACAGGTCGGCGATCAGCAGGTCGATGGGCTCGCTGTCCAGGACGGCCATGGCCTCGCCGAGCGTGCCGCAGGCCGCCACCAGATGGCCGTCCGCCCATTCCGACAGGATCGCCGTGAAGCGCAGGCGCAGTGATTCGTCGTCTTCGAGTAACAGCGTGCGGCAGCGCGTGGCGGGGCTGCCGGGAGCGCTGTCGGTACGAGTGCGCACGGTGCCGCAGTCCATCGGGCCTACCCTTTTCATGGTATGGGCCGGCGTCGAACCGGCGTTTAACATTGTTACCTTTCAAGTTTGTCATGGGCAGGATGGCTTGTCATCCCGTCCGTCACGATGAAAAGGATTCCATGTCCGCGGCCGCAAGAAAGTCCCGGCTTTTCCTGATGGCATTCATGGCGCCGGCTTTCGCGCTGCTGATCGCGTGTTCCGATCGCAACTCGGCCAGCGACGGCGGTCCGCCCGAGCCCGCGGCATCGGCCAAGCCCAACATTCTTTTCATCGTGCTGGATGACCTGGGCGTGGACCAGATGGCATCCTACGGTTACGGCGGCGTTGCGCCCGCCCGCACGCCCAACCTGACCGCCATCGCTCGGGCGGGCGTGCAGTTCCGCAACGCTTGGGCCATGCCCGATTGCACCCCTACGCGGGCCACGTTCTTCACAGGGCGCTATCCCTCGCAGAACAATGTGCTGAACGCGCTGGTGGCCACCGATCTGGCCAATTCCGCGGTCTCGCCCTATGAGGCGACGTTGCCCAGGCTGTTGAAGACCCAGGGCTATGCCAGCGCCCTGATCGGCAAGATGCACCTGACGGGGTCGGACCTGAACGGCGCGGTCAGCCTGCCGTTCGGCTATGACAGCATGTGGAAGCTGGGCTGGGACTATTTCGACGGCTTCCTGGACGGCGCGCCCTACAACATCGACACCCGCGCGGGCCTGGCGAGCAAGGGCGCCGACGTCGATAGCGGTCCGTATACCTGCGGCTTCGTTCCGACCACCCGTATCGACGCCGCCAACGGTGCCGATTCCGGCGCGTGCTATTTCGCTGGCGGCACCTGCATGCAGATGTCGATCGGCGGGGACGTCACCACGCCGGGCCGCACCTGCATGGAGCGCGGCGGCATCCTGGATCCGAACCAATCCTGCCGGGCCACTGCGCCCAGCTACATCGACTTCTCGGCACAGAACGGCTACTACACGGGCCGCTGGGTCACGAGCACCGCCGACGGCAATGGCCGCGTCGCCCCGGCCTCCGAGGCGTCCTCGCGCGGCTACCGCAGCATCCTGGAGACCCAGCGTGCCATCGACTGGGCCGCGCGGCAGCCTTCCGGCCAGCCCTGGATGATGACGGTGGGCTATGCGGCCATCCACGCGCCCCTGCAGGTGCCGCCAGTGGCGCTGATCGCCGAAGGCACGCCGGGCCGCAACGACGACCTCGTCTGCTCGCCGCGGGCCGAGGCCGAAGGCTTGCCGAACCTGGCGCAGGCCGCCGCCGTCGTGGACGACCACCTCATCACCAACCTGATGATCGAGGCCGTGGACCGCAAGATCGGTGACCTGCTGGTCGGCTTGAAGCTGGCCACGTACCACGACGACGGTACGCTGAACTACCAGCCCGCGCGGACCAACACCCTCGTGGTCATCGTGGGCGACAACGGTACCTACGTGAACAGCGTCAAGTTCACCTCGCCCGGCAAGTTCGATCCGACGCGCGCCAAGGCTTCGCCCTACCAGACCGGCGTCTGGGTGCCGCTGCTGGTGGCCGGCCCGATGGTCGCCTCGCCGGGACGCGAAGTGCCGCACATGGTGGGTTCGGTCGACCTGTACCGCCTGTTCGCCGACGTCGCGGGCGCCGACGCGAACACGGGCGTCGTGGCGGGCCGCCCGCTGGACGCGCAACCCATGCTGGCGTACCTGACCAGCGCGCAACAAGCCGCGATCCGCAGTACCAACTTCACCGAGATGGGCACCAACCTGAAGGCGATCGGGTCGGAAGGCAACGAATCTCCCTGCGTGGTTCCTGCCGCCGGTAACGTCTGCACCACGCTTTTCCCGCAGAAGGGCGTGTGCCTGGCCCAGGGCGGCATCTGGTATGGAGACAACCTGTCCAGCGACACCAGCGGCCTGCCGGCCGAGGGATTCCGCAATTGCTGCCAGGTGCAGGCGTATCGGCTGGACCTGGGCGAGACGACCACCTTCCTGCCCACCGCCACCAAGGCCGTCACCGACGGCACCTACAAGCTGGTGCGCCAGACCCGCAACCAGTGCGAGCCTGCCATGGGCGCGGCCGCCGATCCCAAGGACTACCGCTACAGCGCCACGGGTTACGACGTCACCGACGAGCTCTACCAGACCGATACGGCCACGCCCGATCCCGTGCTGGACAAGGAGGGCAGCCAATTGGCGCTGGCGCCCGCGCCTCTCGATACCTCGACCCTGAGCGCCGCGCAGCGGCAGATCTATGCCGCGCTCGAGACCGAGATGGATCGGCACGACGCCGTGGCCCGCTACAACCGCGACTATGACAGCGTCAATTGCCCGGGCGACGGCAACCGCGACATGGTGGTGGACCGGAAAGACCTGGACAACTGGCTGGAACTGAGCAAGTTGAACAACGGCAATTCGAGCTGGTACGACCTGAACCACGACGGCAAGACCGACGAGGCCGACCGCCAGATCATCCAGAACAACCTGGGCAGAACCTGCCATAACAGCTAGGCGACACTGATGACCTGCTTCCTTTTTTCCAAGCCTGTCCGACGATCCTCCCGCGCCGTGCGCCTGGGCCTCGCTGTCCTTGCCGCCGCCTGCCTGGCTGCCTGCGGCGGCAAGGACAGCGGCGACTCGTCCGCCGACACCCCCACGACGCCGCCGGTGGCAAACGCGAAGCCCAACATTCTTTTCGTCATCATGGACGACGTGGGCATCGACCAGATGTCGAGCTTCGGCTATGGCGGCGCCACGCCGCCGCCCATGCCGAACATCGACGCCATCTCGCAGGCCGGGATCAAATTCCGCAACACCTGGTCGATGCCGGAATGCTCGCCGGGGCGGGCTGCCTTCTTCGTCGGCCGCTACCCGCTGCGCACCCATGTCTATCAGGCCATCGGCCCCAATGACCTGGCCAACTCGCAGATCAGCCCCTATGACCAGACCGCGCCCAAGCTGCTCAAGCAGGCGGGATACGTCAGCGGCATGTTCGGCAAGTTCCATCTGGCCGGGCCGGAGAACAACCAGGCCGGCAATTCGACGCCGGCCCAACTGGGTTGGGATTACTTCTACGGCTGGATCGGCGGCCTGCCCGGTTCGATCGACACCACCGCGGGCGGTGCCCATGCGCAGGGCAGCAAGGTCTGCGGCTTCGACCAGAGCCGTATCGGCGGCGCCTGCTATCACGCCGACGGCACCTGCCAGAGCGTGCCCGCCGCCACGCTGACCCGCGACGCGCCGGGCCTGCAGTGCCTGACCCAGGGCGGCGTGTTCGCCAGCGGGCAGGCATGCGGCGCCAGCGCGCCCGCCGGCCTGAACTTCAGCCAGGAGAACGCCTACTACGTGTCGCCTTTGGTGATCGTCTCCGACGGCAAGGTCGAGGAGGTGCCGCTGACCGATGCGCGGGCGCGAGGCTATCGCACCACGATCGAGACCGACGCCGCCATCCGGTGGATCAAGTCGCGTCCGGCGGACCAGCCGTGGATGGCTACCGTCAGCTACTCGGCGGCGCATACCCCCTGGCAGCAGGCGCCCGGGGCGCTGGCGCCGCGTACCGGCGCGGGTGCCGGGGGCGACGTGATCGACACGCTGGATTGCACCAGCAACGCCGCCGGACGCATCATCCAGAACCAGATGACCGAGGCCATGGACACCGAGTTCGGACGCCTGATGGTCGAGACCGGCCTGGCCACGCGCAATGACGATGGCTCGCTGGCCTACGATCCGAAGGCCAGCAATACGATGATCGTGATCGTGGGCGACAACGGCACGCTGGGCTACACGGTGAAGGCGCCGTTCAACCAGTCGCTGGCCAAGGGGACGTCGTACCAGACCGGCGTCTGGGTGCCGCTGATCGTGGCTGGCCCGAAAGTGGCGCAGCCGGGCCGCGAAGTGGCGCACATGACCAATACGGTCGACCTGTTCCAGCTGTTCGGCGAACTGGCGGGCCTGGACGTGCCCGGCAACGTGCCCCGCACCATCGATTCCGCGCCGATGCTGCCGTACCTGTCCAATCCCGGCCAGGCCAGCGTGCGCACCCTCAACTTCACGCAGGCCGACCTGAACCTGCAGGCCAACGGTGCGACGAACTCGCCCTGCGTGATCAACCGCGATGCCAGCAATGGCACGGGGGGCACCTGCACGCAGATTCCCGTCTCCAAGAGCGTCTGCGAGGACAATGGTGGCGTCTGGTGGGGGGCGGGCTACACCGACGCCAGCGTCGTGCCCAATGGCGGGGCGGGCTATACGCGATGCTGGGAGGCCAACCAGGCCATCTACAAGAACGATGCCGCCAGTCCGCTGATCACGGTGCTGACCCAAAGTTCGGTGGGCATCCGTGACGACGATTACAAGGTCGTGCGCACCACCCTGGTCGACTATGACTCGGTCAACGACACCAGCAAGACCGTGTCCACCAACGAGTTCTACGAGGTGGACGAGGCCCCTGGCGCCCCCAAGATCGAGGATCCCTCCTCCAACAACCTGCTGGCTGGCACGCTCAGCGCGTCGCAGCAGAGCGCCTACGATACGTTGACGGCCAGGATGGACGAGATATTGGCGTCCGAGCCCGAATGTCCGGGCGACGGCAACAAGGACGGCGTGGTCGATTCCACCGACGTCGACAACGCCGTGCGCCTCATCCAGGATTGGGGAAAGTCCAGTGTCTATGACTTCCCGGCGGGTGCCCTGTACGACGGCAAGACCGACGCTGACGACCTCTCCGTCGTGCAGCGGAACATGAACGTGACCTGCCCGAAAAGCCATGCGCGCTATTGACAAGAAGCGGCTGGCCGGCGCCGCCGCGCTGATCATTCTCGGGGCCGCGGGCTGGCTCACCGCCCGAGCCGTGTCCACGCCGGCCACGCCGCCCGCCATCGCGGTCCGCCCCATCCTGGGCAACGGCGTCGACACGCCCAGGGACATGGCCTGGGTGCCGGGCGGCGCCTTCCTGATGGGCAGCGACAGCAAGCTCGCCGTGGCCAACGAACGTCCCGCCCATTCTGTCCGGGTACGCGGTTTCTGGATGGACGTGGCCGACGTCACCAACGACCAGTTCGCCGAGTTCGTGCGGCAGACCGGCTATGTGACCACCGCCGAACGCAAGCCCGACTGGGATACCGTGCGTGTGCAATTGCCGCCTGGCACGCCCCGTCCGCCGGATAGCGCGTTGGTGCCCGGCGGCATGGTGTTCACCGGGGCCAGTGCGCCGGTGCGGCTGGACGAATACTGGAAATGGTGGAGTTTCGTGCCCGGTGCGAACTGGCGCCGTCCGCAAGGCCCCGCCAGCGACATCTCCGACAAGGGCAGTCACCCCGTGGTGCAGGTCAGCTACGAGGATGCCCAGGCGTATGCCAAGTGGGCGGGCAAGCGCCTGCCGACCGAGGCCGAATGGGAGTTCGCCGCGCGCGGCGGACTGGAGCAGGCCAACTATGTCTGGGGCGACGAGCTGGCGCCCGGCGGCAAGAAGATGGCCAACTACTGGGATGCGGGCCAAGGGGCCTTTCCCGTGATGCCTGCCGATGCCAAGGTCGGGGCGCCGGGCACGCAGCCCGTCAAGACGTTCCCTGAAAACGCCTATGGCCTGTACGACATGACCGGCAACGCCTGGCAGTGGGTGGCCGACTGGTATCGCGCCGATTACTTCGCACGGCAGGCCGGCAAGTTGGCAAAGGGCGGGGCGATCGACAATCCCGCCGGCCCCTCCGACAGCTACGACCCGACCGATCCCGGGGTGCCGGCCAACGCGCCGCGGCGCGTCATACGGGGCGGTTCGTTCCTGTGCAACGAGAATTTCTGCACGTCATACCGTCCCAGCGCACGGCGCGGCGCCGATCCTGACAGCCCGATGTCGCACCTGGGCTTCCGGCTGGTGCAGGACGCTGCGCCGCCCCCGTCTATACCGGGCGGTACAACGCCGAAATCTTGACGAACGCCGCCTGCAGCTCCCGCGTGCCGCCCTGGAACACCACGGGGCGGCCTCGGTGCGGGAACACCACCAGTCGTTTCGAGAACAGCAACGGAATGAACCGGGCGAAGTGGATGTCCTGCCAGGCAATGTCGCGTGGCCGGATCCAGCTTTGGTGCAGGCCGTTTTCGTCGATGGTGGTGACGGAGGTCTGCATGTACAGGGACACGAATCCCAGGGCCAGGAAGCACAGCGCCACGAAGCCCGCCATGAACCAGTTGGCATGCTCCTGGGGCATGCGGATGGCGGCGCTGATGGCTTGCACGCCAACGGTGGCCAGCACGATCCAGGCCAGGATGCGTACCCAATCGGGCCAAGCCTGGCCGGAAAGCGGGAGCGGGCCGATTTCGTTGAGCAGCGCTGCGTGTTCCAGGTTGCTGGGGGCGGATGACGCGTCGGTCATGATGCGGGCGGGTTCCTCGTCGCGTAAAACAGGCCGCAGGGCGGGGACGCCGCCCATTCTACGAAAAACCGCGCCGCCCGGCGTGATTTGTTTCTGTCAGGCGGCGCGTTTGGCCGCCACGGCGTTGCCAGCCCGGCTGCCGCCTGCGCGTTGCAGGTAGGCCGAGATCCATTGGCCCGTGTCCACCACCGCGTCGAAGTCCACGCCCGTCTCGATGTCCAGGCCGCGCAGCATGTACAGCACGTCCTCGGTCGCCACATTGCCGGTGGCGCCCTTGGCATAGGGACAGCCGCCCAGGCCCGAGGCCGAGGCGTGGAAGATGCCGATGCCGACTTCCAGCGACGCCAGGATGTTGGCCAGCGACTGGCCATAGGTGTCATGGAAATGACCCGACACGCGCGCGGGGTCGATCACCTGCGTCACGGCGCTCATCACCTCGCGGACGCGGCGCGGCGTACCCACCCCGATGGTGTCGGCCACGTCGACCTCGTCGCAGCCCAGCGCCATATAGCGGCGCACCACGTCCACCACGGCCTCGATGGGCACCTCGCCCTGGTAGGGGCAGCCCAGGGCGCAGCTGATGCTGCCGCGCAGGCGCACGCCTGCGGCCTTGGCCGCTTGCGCCACCGGTTCGAAGCGGGCGATGGATTCGGCGATGGAACAGTTGATGTTCTTCTGCGAGAAGGCCTCGCTGGCGGCGCCGAAGATCACCACTTCGTCGGCGCGGGCCGCCAGGGCGCCTTCCAGGCCCTTCATGTTGGGCGTGAGCACCGAATAGATCGTGCCTGGACGGCGCGCGATACCGGCCATGACCTCGGCCCCGTCGGCCATCTGCGGCACCCATTTGGGCGACACGAAGGACGCAGCCTCGACGTTGGCGAAGCCGGCGGCGGACAGCCGGTCGATCAGCTCGATCTTCACCTCGGTGGGCACGAAGGTCTTTTCGTTCTGCAGGCCGTCGCGGGGCGCGACTTCGACGATCTTGACGCGGGTGGGCAATGCCATGGGGAAATCCTGTCTCGGGGATGAAGGGCCGGGCGTGGGCACCCGTTTTCCTCAATAGTAGTCCCGCCGGGGCGGCTGCGTCGCGCCGCGAGGCCGGGCCCGGCTATTTCAGGCGCTGGAAGCGGCCGCCGTCGATGCGGGCCACGTAGCCCGTCAGTTCCAGTTCGAGCAATTGCGCCTGCAGGGTGGACGTGTCCAGGCCGGTGCGTGCCTGCAGCGTATCGGGGTGCAGGGGGTCGAAGCCCAGCGCGCGCAAAAGGGGATGTTCGGCGTGGTCGTCGGCGGGCTCATTGGAGGCCGGCTTCGCCGGGGGCGACATGGTGTCCGACCTTGGCTGCCGCCTGCTCTTGCGGCCGCGCGGCGGTTCCGCGGGGGCGACGCCTGTCGACCCCAGCTCATCGGTGATGTCCTGCGCCGTCTCGACCAGCTTGGCGCCCTGGCGGATCAGGGCATGGCAGCCGCGCGACAGCGGGGAATGGATCGAGCCGGGAATGGCGAAGACCTCGCGTCCACCTTCGGCAGCCAGCCGCGCGGTGATCAGCGAACCGCTCTGCTTTGCCGCCTCGACCACCAGCACGCCGCGCGCCAGGCCGGCCACCAACCGGTTGCGTTGCGGAAAATGGTGCTTCAGCGCAGGCGTGCCCAGCGGCAGTTCGCTGACCAGCGCGCCGTGGGCGGCGATACGGTGCGCCAGGTCGCGGTGGCTGGCCGGGTAGACCCGGTCGATGCCGGTGCCCATCACCGCCACCGTGCCCGCGCCGGCCTCGCCGGCCAGCAGGGCGCCCTCGTGCGCGGCGGCGTCGATGCCCTGCGCCAGGCCGCTGATCACGCACCAGCCGTGGCCGGCCAGGTGCCTGGCAAAGGCCCTTGCGTTGTCCTCGCCGCCGGGGGTGGCGCTGCGCGCGCCGACCACGGCCAGGCCGGGGGTCGTCAGCCGTGCCGGGTCGCCCGTCACGTACAGCAGCACGGGCGGATCGGCGATATTGAGCAATTGCTGCGGATAGGCGGGATCGGACAGCGTCAGGATGTGGCGGCCGGGCTCGGCCACCCATTGCAGGGTGCGTTCGATCTGCGCCAGGACCTCGTCGGAGGGCGGCCCGGCCAGCTGGATCGCCAGGTTCTGCGGCACGTGGCGCGCCAGCGTGGCGGCGCCGTGGTCGTAGATCTGCTCGGGCAGGCCCAGGGCCGCCAGCAGCGTATAGGCCGTGGCCGGTCCCACCCCGGGTTCCAGGGACAGGCGCAGCCAGGCGGAAAGTTCGGCGGGGGAGTGCGACAGGGGCATTGAAAAATCGGGCGGGACGGCACGAGCCGCAGGCCTCGGACCGGGGAAAGACGCACAGTGTCGCATGGGCCAACGCTGCGCCGACGGGGCGGCGTGCTGGAAACGCGCACCTCGCGCTATGCCGTTTTTAGCGGAAAACTATTAGAAATCAAGCCTCTGATCAACTATGATGTAACACCAAGGTTTCCGACATACGTCTTTTTTCCATGGCACTGCTTCCCATCCTCCGTTTCCCCGATCCCCGCCTGCACAAGAAGGCCAAGCCGGTCGCGGTGGTGGACGATCGTATCCGGAAGCTGGTCCGCGACATGGCCGACACCATGTACGAGGCGCCCGGCGTGGGGCTGGCGGCCACCCAGGTCGACGTACACGAACGCGTCATCGTCATCGACGTGTCCGAGGAAGGCAATCAGCTGCGCGCGCTGATCAATCCGGAAATCGTCTGGAAAAGTCCCGAACTGCAAACCTACGAAGAGGGTTGCCTGTCCGTTCCGGGGATCTACGACGAAGTCGAACGCGCCGCCCGCATTCGCTGCAAGGCATTGGACGAAAACGGCAATCCTTACGAATTCGAGGCCGAGGGCCTGCTTGCGGTTTGCGTGCAGCACGAAATCGATCATCTCGACGGCAAGGTTTTCGTCGAATATCTTTCGCCGCTCAAACAGAACCGCATCAAAACCAAAATGAAAAAGGCCGAGCGGGATACGCAGAAGGCCTGAATATCTTTTTCAGCGTCGCGGGAAGGAGCTGCCTCAGGGAAGGCGACAATCCTGCATCTCCCCCTGTTGCAAAAATCCGACTATCGACAGAAGGCGCCTGCAAACCAGGCGCCTTTTGTTTTGTTAGCTCGCACCCGTACTCCAGGCCATGCCAATCCTGGAACGGTTTTTCAAGGCCGGGATGAGATTCGGATCATGCCGTTCGTGATTTTCTATTTTCTTGATGTCCATTACCCATTTGAGGTATGGACGGTTTTTCTTGCGTCCCGATAGACTCGTTCGCCCTTAGCGATTGGCCGTCTGCCGGTTAATCAAGGCTGGTATGGGCATATACCTCACGAAGGCATTTACGGAGCAATTCATGGATTACAAGGTGGGCCGCCGGACGCTGCCGGCACTGTTGAGCATTGCCATTCTGAGCCTGGCCGCTTGCGGCGGCGGCGGTGGCGATGATGACGATCAGTCTTCTGCCAATCCTCCTTCCACATCGGTTCCGTCCACGCCTACGGCCGCTACGCGCCTGACTGGCACGGCCGCCACAGGGGCCGCGCTGGCCAATGTCTCCATCACGCTGACCGACGTCAATTTCAAGACGCTGACGGGCAGGACCAACGACGACGGCTCGTTCGTGTTCGACATCTCGGGCGTACAGGCTCCGTTCGTGCTGGTCGCAGCCGACCCCTCGGGCCGTTCAGTACCCATGGTGTCGCTGTTGACCGAAGTGCCTGCCGTGACGGGACCGAATCCCACTGCCGTAGTCAATCTGACGCCGCTGACCACTGCCGTGGCCGCACTGCTGGTCGAGTCGGGTGATCCCATTGCATTGACCCGGGATCCCGCGCTGCTCAACGTGTCGCCCGGCACGCTGCAGGGCGCCATCTCCGCCTTGAAGGCCGTGTTGGCCGACATCCTGTCCGCCAACGGTGTGCCTGCTGATTTCGATCCGTTCAACACCCCCTTCACCGCCGACCACAGCGGTGTGGATGCCGTCATCGACGCGCTGTCGTTGCAGAACACGCCCAACGGGCTGCGCATTGCTTCCATCGGCGACCCCTCCGCCGGCCGCGTGCTGAGCCAGAAGGCGCTGTCCGCCAACGGCTCGCTCGGCGAAAAGCTGCCCACGCCGTCCGTGGCCGCCAACTACCTGGCGGCCCTGCCAGTCGCGCTGCAAAGCTGCCTGGCCGACGGCAGTATCGGCGCCAATGAGGCCGCGTGCGGCACCGCCCTGTCGTCCAGCTACCGCTTCAACGGCCTGGCCAGTTTCCTCGATGCGCACATCGAGGCCGCCGCTGGCGTCACGGCCGTGGGCATGCCCAAGACGTTGACCTTGCTGAACGAAGGTAAGCGCGCCCTGGTCCAGATCCCTTACACGCTGGCCAACGGCACGACGGGCACGTGGACGGAATTCGTCGTCAATACGCCCAACGGCGGCTGGCAGATCCACGGCAATCAGCAGATCTATGAAGTGCGCCTGCGCAGCTTCCTGATGCGTAGCCAGACGCTGTCCGCGCCGGGCCAGTTCATCCTGGAGGCGGGAGTGCAGATCGGCATCCCCTACGGTGGCATGATCGATGGCCAGGAGGTGACGTTCGCGTCTGTGTCCGGTCCCGGTATTGCCGGCAAGGCCTGGCTGGCGCCCCGCACTGCGAACGGAGCGAGTTCGTTGGCACTCGTCATGGACTCAATCGATGAATTGCCCAACCCGATCCAGTTGCGTGTCTTCGACACCGCGCTGTATCGCTGGTCCTGGATGCCGTTCTTCGAGGACGGGGCCTACACCGCGCCGCGTTTGCCTGGCATCTACAACCGCGTCAGCCGCGTTTACGATGCGGCCACGATTCCCCCGTACTCGGCTTACACCGTGACTTTCTTCAATATAGAAGGGGTAAAGATCGGCGAGAACCAGGTGATCAATCCGGCGCTGCCCATGACCGCAGATGTCGGCCGCACGCTGAACGCCTGGCGTGAGTTGACCGACGAGACGGTGGCGTCCGTGCTGACGCCCTCGGGATCTCAGGCTGGCGATGTCCCGTCGGTGAAGCTGTCGTGGACGGAGACCTCCATCAACGGCGTCAACGTCACGCCGCCCCTGGCGACGACTCAGGTCAAGTCCACCGATCAGATGACGGGTGCCATGGTTCATGGCAACCGCCTCCGTGGCGACATGCCTACCGTGGCCAACGACGTCTACAGCCTGAGCGTCACGGCCGGCGTCCCGCAGAACGGCACCGTGTCCATCTGCGACCCCGCATGCAGCTTCCTGGCCCTGAACCCCGGTACGTCGCGTTCGGTTGAACTCAGCGGCCTGCTCAATGAAGCGTCGATCTACGACATCTTTTCGTTCTATACGCCCTTTCCTTCCGCACCTTGATTGAGATTGCCGGGACACCTCCGTGTTCCGGCGCAGTGAACCGACAAATGGCGCACGCAAACCGTGCGCCATTTTTCTTGATACCGGACGGTTACTCGCAGGTTCGCCACCCGCCAAGGCAGTTTGGCTGGGTTGGTTTGCGAATAATGTGGCGATGACGCCGCATTCGTGCGGGCCAGAATGTAACAATTCGGTTCGCATTTCGTATTGTGTTGTAACGTGTGCGAAATTATCAATAGGATGAGGCCGGTTTCATGGATGTCTCGCATGCACGCTACGACGCGCTTGTGCATGCGTTATACGAGGCCGCCTTGCATCCGTCGGCCTGGCGCGGCTTCTTTGCCGAACTGAACCGCGCCATCGAGGCATCCGCCGTTCTGCTGGCCCTGGACAAGCGCCAGGGTGTCCTGTCTTATCTCGACGGGCTTGATCTTCCTTCTTCCGGCCGGTCGCGCCGCCTGCAGCAGGGTGAACGCTTCGATCCGGCGTCGCCGATGCTGGCGCCATATGCCCTGGGCCAGTGGCTCCATGGCGAGACATTCGCCGCCAATGACCTTTTCCTCCAGGAACTGTCGGTGCCCGATGGCGCGCGCCATTCATCCGGCTGCAAGCTGCTGGACGACGATGCGGCCTGCGTGTTCTTCTGCGTGTTGCGCGACCCGGGTCGGCCACCACTGGGCGTGGAGGAAACGGGGTTTCTCGAACGCCTGACGCCGCATCTGCAACGGGCGGCACAGCTGCAGAGCCATCGTTTCGTGACGTCGACCAGGGCGCTGACCGGACATGCATTGCTCAACAAGCTGCGCCAGCCGCTGGCGCTGCTGGGGCCGGATGGCACGGTGGTGTCGATCAACGACGCGTGCAGGCGCCTGCTGGAGGCGACCGCCTTGCTCGCGTCGGCGGGCGGCATGCTCAAGTTGCCCGACCCGTTCCAGCGGCAATTCAACGAAGGGTGTGGCGCCTTGGTGGCCAGCCTGGGCGATGGGGCCGGCCTGTCCGCGGGCTATCGTTCCATGCAGGTCGCCTCGCCCGATTTTCCCGAGTCGGGCAGCGATGTGCTGTATGCGTTCTATACGCTGTTGATGCCGGAGCAACTGAACGATGTCTACGGCGTGCAGCCCCTGATCCTGGTGCTGTTCCACCATCCCGCCACGGCGGCGCCACTGGATGCGGAGTTGCTGGCCCAGACCTTCGACCTGACGCCGTCCGAGCTTCGTGTCAGCCGCATGCTGGCGGGCGGGTGCACCGTGAAGGAAATCGCCGCGCGAGCCGGCGTGCAGCACGACACGGTACGCAAGCAATTGCAGTCCATCTATCGCAAGACAACCACCAGCCGGCAGGCGGATCTGATCCGGCTGATGCTGCAACTGCCGTCCAACGCCTTCCTGGCGTGACGGGGACTTGCGCGCGTAGCAGAAGAATTTTGTAACAATGTTGCGCCGCTCCGACGTTTTAGTCGAATCGTCACGCAAAGCACAAAATCTTTCGCAATACTTGTCCGCAGATCCCGGAAGACCGCAGGCATGGGTCTTTTCCGAGTGCCCCCCGCGCCCCTGAATGCGCAATGAAGGCGATCGTCCGTACCGCCTCCACATCATGAGCCGCGATCGCGCTGGCCCCGCTGCCCGGGCCGTTCCTTGGTAGTGGTTCCCACACGCGGTTTCTCCTGATGATGCGATACGTTCCGTCCTGCACCTTGGCCGTGCGCGGTATTTCTGCGCGCCTGCTCCGCACCCATCCCAAGCGCGCCGCCGCGCGTTCCGCGGCCGTCTTCGCCGCCACGCTTGCCTGCCAAACGGCCGGCGCCCAGGAGGTATACGGCAATGCCGGCTTCCTGGGCGCCGGCATCGGTTATGCCCAGGGCATTTCGGAGTCGTTCACCGTGCGCGCCGATTTCAGCACCATGGGCACGATCAAGCACAGCGGCACCACCAACGATTATGACTACGACGGCAAATTCCGCAGCAACCAAGCCATGGTGTACGCGGATTGGTTTCCCTTCGACGCGGGATTTCGCCTGACGGCCGGCATCGGCTGGCGCGAGATGACGGGCTCGGCCGAGGCACGGCCCGACGAGAACGGCCGTATCCGTATCGGCGATACGCGCCTGCGCTACCGGGAGGGCGATCGGGCCCGCGCCAGGCTCGATTTCCCGAGGATCGCGCCTTACCTCGGTATCGGCTGGGGCCACAACGTCGTGCAGCGCGAGAAAGGATGGGGTTTCATCGCCGACATCGGCGTGCTGTTCGGCAAGCCCGACGTCAATATCGATGTGACCCCGGCGTTGTACACCCGCCTGGGCATCCGCTCGGGCGATGCCCAGCGCGAAATCGACAAGCAGCGCAACAAGATGCAGGACGACGCAAACTCGCTGCGCTTCTTCCCGCAGGCCTACGTGGGCGTGTCGTACACCTTCTGAGTCCGGTGCAAGGCGTGATCGCGGTATAAATCGGGCTGGATGCCATCGCGCCCCGTGCGCGGTGGCGCACTCTCGATTTTCATACCTGCCCATGCGCCTCGTTTTTGCCGGAACTCCCGAATTCGCCCGTATCGCCCTGGATGCCCTGCTGGCCGCCGGGCATGAGATCCCGCTGGTGTTGACCCAGCCCGACCGCCCCGCCGGCCGCGGACTGAAACTCACGCCCAGCCCGGTCAAGCAGGCGGCCCTGGCGGCTGGCATCGAGGTGGCCCAGCCGCGCAGCTTGCGCCTGGATGGCCGCTATCCGGACGAGGCGGCCGCCGCGCGCGACCTGCTGACCCGTGTCGCGCCCGAGATCATGGTGGTGGCCGCATACGGCCTGATCCTGCCGCAATGGACCCTGGAACTGCCTCCACGCGGCTGCCTCAACATCCACGCCAGCCTGCTGCCGCGCTGGCGCGGCGCCGCGCCCATCCAGCGCGCGATCGAGGCGGGCGATGCGCGGACCGGCGTGACCATCATGCAGATGGACGAGGGCCTGGACACGGGCGACATGTTGCTCGAACACGTCGTGCCGATCGGTCCGCAGCAGACCGCGGCCGAACTGCATGACGCCCTGGCCGAAGCGGGCGGGCAGGCCATCGTCGAGGCGCTGGCGGCCTTGCAGAACGGCGGGCTGACGGCGCACAAGCAGCCTGAAGCCGGCGTCACGTATGCCGCCAAGCTGGACAAAGCCGAGGCCGCGCTGGATTTCACCCAACCGGCCGAGACGCTGGCGCGCCGTATCCGGGCCTTCAACCCCGTGCCGGGCGCCACGCTGCGTCTGCCTGGGCTGGCCGATCCCGTGAAGGTGTGGCGTGCGCAGGCCCTGCCGGACAGTGCCGCTGGCGCCGAGCCGGGCAGCGTGCTGCGCGTGTCCGCCCAGGGCGTGGACGTGGCCACAGGGGCGGGCATGTTGCGCTTGCTCGAGCTGCAGAAGGCGGGCGGCAAGCGCCAGCCGGTGGAGGTGTTCGTGCAGGGCTGGCAACCGGCATAAGGCAGGCTGCCAGCGCGAGCCGCCGGGCTGGCACGGCCTGGCCGGGGCCGGCTGCCCTGGACGCTACGTCAGTTGCGCCGGGATATCGGCCACTTTCAGGAACAGCGCATCCGGAGATCCGGCACGTAGCGCATCGACGTGGTTGTAGCCCCAGGCCACGCAGCCCACCCGCACACCGGCCTGCCGCGCGGCGTCGATGTCGCGCAGTTCATCTCCGACCAGCACCAGTTGCCGCGGCGGCACGGCGTGGCGCGTCAGCAGGCGTTTCAGCTTGGCCGGCTTGCCGAACATGTCGGTGCCGCATTCGTAGTCGTCGAACAGCGGCTCGACCTCCGGACCCAGCACGCGCCGCACGTTGTCCAGCGAGTTCGAGCTGACCACGGCCAGCCGGACACCCGCGCGCTTCACCTGCGCCAGACTGTCGGCGATGCCGTCGAACAGCCGCACCTCGCCGGGGCCGGCTTCGGCCATGCGCTGGCGCACGTGGATCATGATGGCCGGCAGCTTCCAGAAGGGCACGCGCAGCATCTTCAGGATGTCCTGGGCGCTGCAATGGCGCATCTGCTGGCGCTCCTGCGCGCTGGGCTTGCGAAAGCCATAGCGGTCGGCCACGTCGTCCAGGATGCCGTCGAACCACGGCAGGGTGTCGGCCAGCGTGCCGTCGAAATCGAAGGCCGCGATCTCTGGCTTCAAGCGGTTTCCCGTGCGGGCTGCGGGCCGTTGCGGCGGATCCATTGCAGGATCGGCGCCAGTTCCTCGATGGCCGGGGCGGCGGCCACCACCCGGGCGGCATCGGTCCAGGGATAGGGCAGGCCGGTCAACCATTCGAGCACCGCTTCGCTGTCGCGCTCGGGCAGCGCCAGCATGGTCTCGATGGTGATGACCAGCTTGCTGGCCAGGTGCGGCTCGCGCTGGAAGGTCCAGTCGTAGCGGCCGCAGCCCACCCGCGCCTGGCCGGTGGCCTTCTCGGTCATCCCGACGATCCAGTCGCAGTCGTAGGTGTCCAGCACCGCGCCGTCTTCCGGCCGCGACAGATAGAACGTGTAGACGTTGTCGTAGGTCTGCCCGAAGCGGCGGACCAGCGTGTCGGTGATGGCGTCGCGGCCACGCGATTCGGGCGGGAATGCGATGGCCTCGGTGCGCAGCGCCATCTTCAGCAGCGCATCGGGCGCGAAGGCGCGCGTCATGTACCAGGGCCGGTTCTCGTCCTTGGCGTGAAAATAGTCGCGCAGCACGGCGGCGCTGTCACGCGCCTGGAGGGATGTTTTCAATGTTCGCCCTTTGCGATCCATTTGGACACCGTGGGAGCAGAGTAGGCGGCGAAGCGGTCGAGCAGCGCCGCGGGATCGGACTCGATCGTCAGCATGGCGCGGTGCTGCTCGCGCACGAAGGCTTCGTCGACGGTGTGGTCCAGGAAAGACGCCAACTGGTCGTAATAGCCGGCGATGTTGAGCAGGCCGCAGGGCTTGGCGTGCATGCCGAGCTGCGCCCAGGTCCAGGTCTCGAAGATCTCTTCCAGTGTGCCGGCGCCGCCGGGCAGCGCGACGAAGCCGTCGGACTCCTGCGCCATCAGTGTCTTGCGCTCGTGCATGGACTGCACCACGCGCAGTTCGGTCAGGCCGTGGTGCGCCAGTTCCTTGCGTACCAGCGATTCGGGGATGATGCCCAGTACGCGGCCGCCTTCGGCCAGCACGGCGTCGGCCACGGCGCCCATGATGCCGACGCTGGCGCCGCCGTACACCAGCCCCAGGCCGCGCCGCACGAGTTCGCGGCCGAAGGCCTGGGCCTGTTCGAGATAAACCGGTTGGCGGCCGCTGTTCGAGCCGCAGTACACGCAGATGTTCTTCAGAGGCATGGGAGGCGCCGGCGGGCTACGCCGGTTACAAAGTCGGAGAGAGACGCAAGAATGATTAACTAGTTTACGCAACTCGCCCGGCCTGCCGGCCGCGCTGCCCCACGGGCGGGGCGTTTCCGGCGCGCTTTCGGCCGCAAGAATTCGACACAGCACAAAAAAACGCCGTCGATACACTGGGTTGTTCCAGGCGTCCGGAGCGAGAAGGGACGCCTTCACCAGCCAGGAGTCAACGACATGAAACAGTCCACCCAGACCTCAGGTTCGTTCGATATGGACGTGCAGGCGATCCGCGCCAAGGCGCGCCAGGACATCGAGTCGGGCGCCGTCACCGACACCTATCGAGCCGACCGTGAAACGGTACTGAAGCTGCTGAACGAGGCGCTGGCCACCGAGGTGGTCTGTGTGCTGCGCTACAAGCGCCACTACTTCATGGCGCGCGGCCTGAACGCCGAGCCCGTGGCCGCCGAGTTCGCCGAGCATGCGGCCGAAGAGCAATCGCATGCCGACCGTCTGGCCGAGCGCATCGTGCAGCTGGGCGGCGAGCCCAACCTGTCGCCCGAGGGCCTGACCCAGCGCAGCCATTCCGAATACGTGGAAGGCACGACGTTGCAGGACATGATCAAGGAAAACCTGATCGCCGAGCGCATCGCCATCGACAGCTACCGCCGCATGGTCGACTACGTGGGCGACAAGGACTCGACCACGCGCCGCCTGCTGGAAGAGATCCTGGCGTCCGAGGAAGAGCACGCCGACGACCTGTCGGATTTCCTGGAAAAATGATGGCGCGAGCGAGGCCGGGACGCGTGTCCTGTAGGCGGCTGGCGGCGGACTACAGCAGGGCGTCGTAGGGCGCCTGCTTCAATGCCGCGGGGCACTGCTGCGGCGGCAGGTCCGCTGCCAGCGCAAAATCCGGGAATTCGAAACCCGGACCCACCGTGCAGCCGGCCAGCGCGTACTCGCCCGCCGGGCGCGCGGCCTGCCAGGCGCCCGCGGGCACGACCCGCACGGGCAAAGTATCGGCATCGACCGCGCCCAGCCGCCAGGTAACCACCTGCGTGGCCCCGGGCAGCAGCACCAGCAGGTCGACCGGTTCGCCTTCGTAGTGATGCCAGGCCTCGTCGGCCTCGACGCGGTGCCAGCGGCTGCACGCGCCGCGCGGCAGCAGGAAGAAGATGGACGTCAGCGCGCTGCGCGCCTGGCCGTCCGGCTGGCGCAGCACCGTCAGCCCCGAGCGGAAGATCTCGCGATACATGCCGCCTTCGGGATGCGGCTGCAGACGCAGCCGTTTCACCAGTTCCTGGGCGCGCTCGGGTGGCGTCACAGCGCCTCGCCCCACAGATCGTATTCGTCCGAATCCGTGATGCGCACGCGCACGATGTCGCCCGCGGCCAGCGGACGGTCGCTGTCGACGTAGACACAGCCGTCGATCTCCGGCGCGTCGGCGGCGGAGCGGCCGACGATGTCGCCGTCTTCGTCGGGGCCGTCGATCAGCACGTCGATCTCGCGGCCTACCTTTCTCTTCAGGCGCGCAGCCGAAATGGCCTGCTGGTGCTCCATGAAGCGTTCCCAGCGTTCCTGCTTGACCTCGTCCGGCACGGGGTCGGCCAGCGCGTTGGCAGGCGCGCCTTCCACCGGCGAGTACTGGAAACAGCCCACGCGATCGAGCTGGGCTTCGCTCATCCAGTCCAGCAGGTACTGGAAGTCTTCCTCGGTTTCGCCGGGGAAGCCGACGATGAAGGTCGAGCGTATCGTCAGGTCGGGGCAGATCTCGCGCCAGCGCTTGATGCGGGCCAGCGTCTTGTCCTCGAAGGCCGGGCGCTTCATCAGCTTGAGCACGCGCGGGCTGGCGTGCTGGAAGGGGATGTCCAGGTAGGGCAGGATCTTGCCTTCGGCCATCAGCGGAATCACCTCGTCCACGTGCGGGTACGGGTACACGTAGTGCAGGCGCGTCCACACGCCCATTTCGGACAGGGCCACGCACAGTTCCGTCATGCGCGTCTTGACCGGGCGGCCGTTCCAGAAGCCGCTGCGGAACTTCACGTCCACGCCGTAGGCGCTGGTGTCCTGCGAGATGACCAGCAGTTCCTTCACGCCGGCCTTGACCAGACGCTCGGCTTCGCTGAGCACGTCGCCCACCGGACGGCTGACCAGGTCGCCGCGCATCGACGGGATGATGCAGAAGCTGCAGCGGTGATTACAGCCTTCGGAGATCTTCAGGTAGGCGTAGTGGCGCGGCGTGAGCTTGATGCCCTGCGGCGGCACCAGATCCACATAGGGATTGTGGTTCTGCACGGGCGGCGCGGCCTGGTGCACGGCCTGCACCACTTGCTCGTACTGCTGCGGGCCGGTCACGGCCAGCACGCTGGGGTGCACCTGGCGGATGGCCGATTCTTCCACGCCCATGCAGCCCGTGACGATCACGCGGCCGTTGGCGGCGATGGCCTCGCCGATGGCTTCCAGCGACTCGGCCTTGGCGCTGTCGATGAAGCCACAGGTGTTGACCACGACCACGTCGGCGTTGTCGTAGCTGGGCGTGATCTGGTAGCCCTCGGTGCGCAGCTGGGTCAGGATGCGTTCCGAATCGACCAGGGCCTTCGGACAGCCCAGCGACACGAAGCCCACGCGCGGCACGTGGCCGTTGGCGGCGGCTGCGGCGATGGCGTCGCCCAGTTGCTTGCCGGTGTCATTGCCGGATGCCGTGTCGGCGGCGGGGCCGTTGCCGGCGCGGGATTTTTCCAGGATTTCCAATCTAGTTCACCGTAGTGTTCGTGTCGTCCGCATGCCAGGGCGGCAGGTCGCGCAGGGTCTCGGGGTGGAGGATGGCCACGCGCAACAGGGTCTTGGCCGCGCCCGACGGATTGCGGCGGCCTTGCTCCCAGTCCTGCAGGGTGCGCACGCTGACGCCGAGCAGTTCCGCGAAGTCTGCCTGGGGCAGGCCGACGCGGCTGCGGGCGTCGCTGATGTGCGACGGCTGCCACCGGTCGGCATGCGCCGGTGGGGCTGCTTTCTTCATGGTTCGTTCGTGGGTTGGGGGCGCGCTTGTCGGCGACTGTGCGCGGCCACCCGGGAGATTCGGGCCATCGTGCCGTAGGAGTGACCTTTGGGGCGACGAGGGGCAACGGAGGATTATACGGCATTGCCGTAGGCGAGAGCGATTCTCACCTGTGCGGGAGACCGAAGCTTCCTGGATCAGGTCTGTGGCGCCACGCAGGCTACGCGGACGGACGCGGGAAACGCCTTACCGCGAGCCGCTTCGGGCGCGCTTGCGCGCCACCGCCGGTGACGCCGTCAGTTCGTCGAACACTTGCTTCACGCACTCGGTGAAGCGCGTCGCCAGGAAACTGACGGGCAGGTGATCCGACGTGGCCGCATAGCTGTGGAACAGCACCTTCTCCGAGAACGGAATCTCGCACACGTCCGGCATGCGCAGCGCGCGCGCCACGATGGCGCTGACGATCGACACCCCCAGACCCTTGCCCACCATGGCGCATATCGTGGGCGCGTAGGGCGTCTCGATGGACATGATCCGCTTGTCGTCCGGAAAATGCCGGTCGATCTCAATGCGGTTGATGCTGCCGCCGGGTAGCGAGATGAAGTTCTCGTGCGCGAAATCGGCGGGGCGCAGGATAGCGTGGCTGGCCAGGCGGTGCGCGCGGCCCACCACGCCGACGCCGCGCGCGGAATTCAGCGTGTCGAAGCGCACGCCGGGCAGCTCGGTGCGCAGCGAGCAGAAGCCGATATCGCAATGACCCGTGACCACCCACTTGGCGACCACATCGGAACGGCCCTGGTTGATGACGACCGGGATGTCGCCGTGGTCCTGGCGGAACCGCAGCAGGGCGTCCGGCAGCACATATTGCGTGATCGATCCCACCGCGCCCACTCGCAGCACGCCGGTGCCGCGGCGCCGGATCGAGTCGGCGCTGTCGCCCAGCGATTCCAGGCCGATGAAGGCGCGTTCCACGTCGGCATGGAACGCCTCGGCCTCGGCGGTGGGGATGAGCTTGGTGCCGATGCGCTGGAACAGCGCGAATCCCACCGAGGCCTCCAGCAGCGCGATCCACCGGCTGACGTTGGGCTGCGAGGTATGCAGCAGACCCGCCGCCGTGGTCATCGAGCGCGTCATCATCACCGCGCGAAACGCTTCCACCTGTTTGAAATTCATCCGCTGATCCGTGTGCGCGGCAGGGACGGCCGCAACGTGGAAAAAGCATATCAAATTTGTATGAGAAGCTGTAAATCTATGATTTGACGCATAAATTGCCCGGTTCCACACTGATCCCATTCTCTACAGCCGAAGACAGACATGGAATCGAAAGTCAGCCGCCGCCTTACCCAGCCTCCTGCTCCCGAGGTCATCCAATACATCTTCCAGCCGCGCACCAGCCGCGAATTCTTCACCGCCAACTTCGGCATCCTGACGCGCATCAACCTCGCGCACCTGCTGATGCTCGACCGCCAGGGCATCCTCGAACATGGCGTGGCGCAACGCCTGGCCGAAGCGCTGCTGCAAATGCGCGAGGCCGGGCCGGACGCCGTGCCACTAGATCCCGCCCGCGAGGATGCCTATTTCAACTACGAAGCCCACCTGATCCAGCAGGTCGGCCAGGACGTGGGCGGCCGCCTGCATACCGCCCGCAGCCGCAACGACATGAGCGCCACGAACGACCGCATCCGCGCCCGCGACTACGCGTTGCGCATCGGCGGCCTGCTGGCGGACATCGTCACCGAGGCGCTGGACCAGGCCGAACGCTATGCCCACCATGTGATGCCGGGGTACACGCACATGCAGGCGGCGCAGCCGATCACCTATGGCTATTACCTGGCGGCGCTGGCCGATGCCTGGTCGCGCGACCTCGGCCGGCTGCTGCACGTGTTGCAATCGCTGGATGGCTGCCCCCTGGGCGCCTGCGCGCTGGCGGGCACGTCGTTCGGCATCGACCGTGCCTACACCAGCGAGATGCTGGGCTTCAGCCAGCCCCTGGCCAATGCGCTGGATGGGGTGGCCTCGCGCGATTTCGCGCTGGAACTGAGCGCGGCGCTGTCGGTGCTGGCGGTAACGTGCAGCCGCATGGTGCAGGACTTCTATATCTGGTCCACGCCGGAGTTCGGCTACCTGTCCTTTCCGGACAGCATCGCCAGCACGTCCAGCATCATGCCGCAGAAGAAGAACCCGGCCGTCCTGGAGTACCTGCGCGGCAAGACCGCGCACCTGATCGGGCTGACCTCGGCGGCGCTGACCGCCGTCAAGTCCACGCACTTCACGCATTCGGGCGACAGCAGCCGGGAAAGCACGCGCACCTGCTGGGAAAGCTGCGAGGAGACGCTGAAGTCGCTGGCCCTGGTGAAGCTGCTGGTGCAACGCGTCGAACCCGACCGCCAGCGGATGGCGGCGCGCGCGGCGGACGATTTCTCGACCGTCACGGACCTGGCGGACCTGTTGGTGCGCCGCGCGGACATGTCGTTCCGCGATGCGCACCACATCATCGGCGCCGTCGTGCGGCGGGCGCTGGATGCGGGCCAGGGCGCCAGCGCGATATCGGCGGACATGATCGACGACGCCGCGCTCGAGCAAGTGGGCCGCAAGGCCGGCCTGCCGTCGCCGGACATCGCGGCGTGCCTGGACCCGCAGCGCAACGTGTCCGCGCGGCAGTCGCTGGGCGGGCCGGCGCCGCACGCCGTGCTGGCGCATATCGCGCGGCGGCGGTCCGCCGTCGGCCAGGCACGCCAGGGCTTCACGGCAATCCAGCAACGCATCGACCAGGCCGACCAGGCGCTGGACCAACAGGCCAGGGCGCTGGCCGCCTGATCGCGGAGCCTGCCGCGAGAGGACTTTTCTAAGACACACAGACAAGGGGAAACATCATGTGGAAACGCCATTTGGCGCTCGCCGTACTATCGGGCGCCTGCCTCAACGTGCAGGCCCAGGCCGACTATCCGAACAAGGCCATCGAGCTGGTGGTGCCGTTCGCCCCGGGCGGCACCGTGAACCTGACCGCGCGCATGCTGGCCACGCGCATGTCCGAGGCGCTGAAGCAGCCCGTCATCGTGGAGAACAAGCCGGGCGCGGGCGGCAACATCGGCGCGGGCTATGCCGCCAAGGCGCGGGGCGACGGCTATACATTGCTGTACGCCACCATGGGCAACCAGGTCATCCAGCCGCTGGTCAGCAGGAACCTGCCGTATTCGCCGTCCAGGGATTTCGTGCCCATCGCCCTGTTCGCCACCGTGCCCAACGTGCTGGCCGTGTCCGCCGATATCCCCGCCAAGACCATCGGCGAGCTGGTGCAGTACGCCAGGCAGAATCCCGGCGAGCTGAACATGGGGTCGGCCGGCATCGGCTCGGTGAACCACATGGTGGGCGAGCTGTTCATGTACCGGGCGGGGGTGAAGTTCTCGCACGTGCCGTACAAGGGAGCGGGGCCGGCCGCCACGGACCTGCTGGCCGGGCAGATCCAGGTGCTGTTCGTCAATCTGCCCACCGTTCAGCCCTATCTGAAGTCCGGCAAGATCCGCATCCTGGGCGTGGCCAGCGATAAGCGCGCCACATCCATGCCCGACGTGCCGACTTTCGCCGAGGCCGGAGTGAAAGGCGCCGAGACCGAATCGTGGTCGGCGTTGATGGCGCCGGCGTCCACTCCGCCCACCGTTGTGCAGACGTTGCAGGAGACCGTCACGGCCATCACCCGCGATCCCGCCTTCGTCAAGATGCTGGAAGAGCAGGGCGCGCAACCCCTGGCGGGCGGCGGACAGGAGCTTCGGGCCCTGATCGAGGCGGATACCCGGCGGTGGCAGGAGGTCGTGCGGCACGCGGACATCCAGCTGGACTGAGCCAGGCGATGGGCCTGTCACCGGGTGGACGCACGGCCGTGTTTCAATAGTGCCTACGCCCCACGCCTGATCCGGCCCCGCGCGGCCGCCTGCCGACCCATGACTCCCGCTACCCTGCTTGCCGGCCGCAAGGCCATCGTCTTCGACCTGGACGGCACTTTGCTGGACACCCTGGCGGACATCCGAGAAGCCATGAGCGATGGCCTGATCGAATGCGGCCATCCCGCCCTGCCGGCCGACTACGTGCTGCCCAACCTGTACGGCGCGTTTCCGGCGGCGCTGACCTCGATGATGGCCGAGCGCGGCGTGCCCGAATCCGACTACGCGGCGGTCATCGCCGCCTATGGCCGCCACTACGAAGCCCGCGCGCATCGCAGTTCGGTGCCGTATCCCGGCCTGATCGAGTTCCTGGACGATTGCCGGCAGCGCGGCGTACGCCTGGGCGTATGCACCAACAAGAGGCATGCGCCGGCGCTGCAGGCCTTGCAGCAGACCGGCATCCTGCCGTACTTCGACCACGTATCCGGCTGCGATACGGTCGAGCGCCCCAAGCCCGATCCGCTGCCGCTGCTGCAGGCCCTGCAGGTTCTGGGCGCCGCGCCCGCCGAGGGGGCCTACCTGGGCGATACCCACGTCGACGCGCAGACGGCCAGCCGCGCCGGCGTGCCGTTCCTGTACTTCCGCTCGGGCTACGGCAGCCCGCTGGTGCACGATTACCCCATTGCCGCCAGCTTCGACGCCTACGCCGAGTTGATGGCCGGCGACGAAATGGTCGCCTGACGCAATTCCCGGCCCGTGCCCCTCGCGGGCGGCCCGTCGCGGTGGATTTCTGTCTGCCGCACGCCTCGCGTCGGCCAGTCCGCCCGTGCTCCAGCTACCATAGCGGTCTTGCATAAGCATTTCTCGCCATGTCGCTGCCATCTTCCGAAGCCCGTTCCTGGGCGCCGCCCCTGTCCCGTACCTTGTTGGCCGCCGCTTCCGCCGTGCAGGCCGTGGGCGAGGGCGACTCCCTGACAGAGGCGCTGGCGCGTATCGACCCGCCGCTGCGGCCCAGTGCACAGGCCCTGGCCTTCCACGCCATGCGCTACATGGGGTGGGCCGACGAGATCGCCGCCGAGATGGTGCGCAAATCCCCCGGCGCGCTGTTCGATGCGCTGCTGTGCACCGCCCTGACGCTGTTGCGTCCGGCGGGGCAGGAGCCCGTGCCCGGCATGCCGGTCTATGCGCCCCATACGGTGGTCGACCAGGCCGTCGAGGCCGTCGCCAACTCGCGCCAGCTGGTCACCTACAAGGGCCTGCTCAACGCCTGCCTGCGCCGGTTCCTGCGCGAGCACGAGGCGCTGGAACGTGCGGTGGCGCAGCAGCCGCGCGTGCGGTGGAACCACCCCAACTGGTGGATCGAGCAGGTGCGCCACGATTATCCCGACCAGTGGCAGCAACTGCTGCTGGCGGCCAATGTGCCGGCGCCGCTCACGCTGCGGGTCAACCGGCGGCGCGCCACGCGCCAGTCGGTGCTCGACGCCTTCCAGGCCCAGGGCATCGCGGCCACGCCCGTAGGGCAGGATGGCTTGGTCCTGGCCCAACCGCGGCCCGTTACCCAACTGCCGGGTTTCGCGGAAGGCTGGTGGTCGGTGCAGGACGCCGGCGCGCAATTGGCCGCGCCATTGCTGGAACCCCGTGACGGCATGCGGGTGTTGGACGCCTGCGCCGCGCCGGGCGGCAAGACCGCCCATCTGCTGGAACTGGCCGACGTGGAGTTGCTGGCGCTGGATACCGATGCGCAACGGCTGGAGCGCGTCGGCGAGAACCTGGCGCGCCTGGGATTGGCATCCGACCGCGCGAAACTGGCCGTGGCTGACGCATCCCACCTGTCGGCATGGTGGGACGGCAAGCCCTTCGACGCCGTGCTGGCCGACGTGCCCTGCACCGCCTCGGGCATCGTGCGCCGCCATCCCGACATCCGCTGGCTGCGCCGCGCCGACGACGTGGCCCGCACCGCCAGGCTGCAGGCCCGCATCGTCGATGCGTTATGGAAAACAGTGGCGCCCGGCGGACGCCTGCTCTACGTGACCTGCTCGATCTTCCCGGCCGAAGGAGAGGCGCAGGCCGAGGCCTTCGCGCGCCGGCATCCCGATGCACGGCGCCTGCCGGCGCCCGGCCAGTTGCTGCCGGTTGCCATCGGCGCAACACCCGAGCAGCAGCACGACGGATTTTTCTACGCGTCGTTTGCCAAGCAGTCCTGAATCCCCAAGAATAGGTGGCATGTCCGCGCGCATACGCTGCAAATTCATGATTTCACGCTTGTTTTCCGTGCTGTTGTTTGCAATCGTGCTCTTGCCGCTGGGTGTGGGCCAGGTCGCCCATGCCGCCGATCCCCATGTGATGCGCATCGATCCGGTCGTGCGCGAGGGCAAGCTCGAGATCGACGCCGACGTGCGGTTCGAACTCAACGACCAACTGCGCGACGCCGCCCAGCGCGGCGTGCCCCTGTATTTCACCGCCGACGTGGTCATCACCCGGTCCCGCTGGTGGTGGCTCGACCGTACCGAGGTCGAAACCAGCATGACCTGGCGCATCGTCTACAACGCGCTCACCCGGCAGTGGCGCGCGGGGGCGGACGAACTTTCCCTGCCCGTGGCGTCGCTGGACGAGGCCATGGAGATGGTGCGCAACATCCGCCACTGGCAGGTCATCGGCACCGACAAGCTCGAGCCGGACGTGCGCTATAGCGGCCAGTTGCGCGTGCGGCTGGATACCTCGATGCTGGCCCGGCCGTTCCAGGTCAATGCGCTGAACAGCAGTTCCTGGTCGCCGGCCACCCCCTGGACCGACTTCTCCTTTTCCCTGTCGCGATCGCCCCACGATCCCTCATGAGACGCTTCCTTCGCATCGCCCTCATCATTGGCGCGATCAGCGGTTTGTCCCTGATGGGCCTGCTGGCCTGGTCGACGGGCAACGCTTCGCGTTTCGCGCGCTACTACGACACGCTGCTGGTGCTCAACGGCGTGTTCGCCTTCGCCCTGTTCGTCTGGGTCGTGGCGCTGACGGTGAGGCTGGCGCGCCAGATCCGGCGTCGCCAGTTCGGGGCGCGGCTGACCGCACGGTTCGCGCTGGCCTTCGCGCTGATCGGCGTGGTGCCGGGTGCGCTGATCTACGTGCTGTCCGTGCAGTTCATGTCGCGCTCGATCGAGTCGTGGTTCAACGTGCGGGTCGACAGCGCGCTCGAGGCCGGCCTGAACCTGGGCCGCGCGGCGCTGGACTCGCAACTGGCCGACCTGGATGCCCGCGCGCGCGGCATGGCCGCCGAGCTGAGCAACCTGAACGACGCCGACATCCCATTGACCCTGACCCGCCTGCGCGAGAACAACGGCGTGCAGGAAGCCATGGTGTTCACGGGCAGCGGCCGGCCGCTGGCGTTTTCCACCAACCAGTACGGCCAGTTGCTGCCGCCCACGCCGCCGCCCGCCGTGCTGAACCAGTTGCGCATGGCGCGCAACTATTCGGCCGCCGAGGCCGATGATCCCGTCAAGTCCGACGCCGATGCGAGCCTGCACCTGCGTGTGGTGGTGCCGCTGGCCGTGCCCGCGCGCATCGACGGCATCCTGGGCGGCCCGGCCGAGCCGCGCTGGCTGCAACTGGTGCAGCCCGTGCCCGAGCAGATCGCCCACAACGCCAACCGCGTGCAGCAGGGTTTCCGCGACTACCAGGAGCTTGCCCTGTCCCGGTTGGGGCTGCGCAAGCTGTACGGCATCACCCTGACACTGGCCCTGTTGCTGTCCGTGTTCAGCGCCATCGCGGTCGCCCTGTCGCTGTCCAAGCGGCTGGTGCGGCCGCTCTTGCGGCTGGCCGCGGGTACGCAGGCGGTGGGGGTGGGCGATTACCGCCCGCTGCCCGAACCGCCCGAGCGCGACGAGGTCGGCCAACTGACGCGCTCGTTCAACGCCATGACCCGCCAGCTCGACGAAGCCCGCCAGATGGTCGAGAGCAACCGGCGCCAGCTGGAACGCTCCAACGTCTATCTCGAAAGCGTCATGGCCAACCTGTCGTCGGGCGTGCTGGTGTTCGACGAAGGGTTCCGCGTCACTACCGTGAACCAGGGCGCGCAGACCATTCTGCAGGCGGACCTGCGCTCGGTCATCGGCAGGCCGCTGGAAACGGTGGATGGCATGATCGAGTTTGCCCAGGTCATCCGGCAGGCCTTCGCCGGGCACGCGGCAGTGGGGTCCGAGCGCACCCACTGGCAGCAGCAGTTCGAGGTGCGGCCGGGCCAGGGCGAACCCGTGGCGCTGCTGGCGCGCGGCACGCATCTCAGCGTGGACGGCCGCGGCAACGGCTACATGGTGGTGTTCGACGACATCACCGAAGTCATCTCGGCCAATCGCACCGTGGCCTGGGGCGAAGTGGCGCGCCGCCTGGCGCACGAGATCAAGAATCCGCTGACGCCCATCCAGCTATCGGCCGAACGCCTGGCCATGAAGCTGGCGGACCGCCTCGAGCCCGCCGATGCCCAGATGCTGACGCGCGCCACCAATACCATCGTCAATCAGGTCGGCTCGCTCAAGCAGATGGTGGACGACTTCCGCGAGTACGCGCGTACGCCGCCCGCGGTGATGCAGCGGGTGGATTTCAACTCTCTGGTGGGCGATGTCCTGGCGCTGTATGGCTGGGGCGAAAGCGGCGAGGGGCCGCGTCCGCTGAACCTGGACGTGCAACTGGGCTCGGATCTGCCCGAGATCGAGGGCGATTCGACACAACTGCGCCAGGTCATCCACAATCTGCTGACCAACGCGCGCGACGCGGTGGCCGAGCAGGGCGAGGCGGGCCGCGTGCGCGTGTCCACGCAGTTGGTGCAGAGCGAACAACCCGACGGATCGAAGCAGTGCGCGGTCCGTTTCATCGTGGCCGATACCGGTCCCGGCTTCCCGCCGCAGGTCATGCAAAAGGCTTTCGAGCCCTACGTGACCACAAAGGCCCATGGAACTGGGTTAGGATTAGCCATCGTTCGCAAGATCGTTGACGAGCACGGAGGGCGCATCGATCTTGCCAATCGTAAAGAGG
The DNA here is from genome assembly GCF_900078315.1 of Bordetella ansorpii. GTDB lineage: Bacteria > Pseudomonadota > Gammaproteobacteria > Burkholderiales > Burkholderiaceae_B > Bordetella > Bordetella ansorpii. The sequence continues at coordinate 706,151 of NZ_FKBS01000025.1, read as the reverse complement.
GCGGGGCTCGCATATCGATCCTGCTGACGCGCCTGGCGCCACCATCCGATACTATGGTGGACGCGGCACGTCGAGAAAAGGATAATGCGGCGACGCAATAGGTGAGAGGTATATGGCCAGAATCCTGGTAGTGGACGACGAAATCGGCATTCGTGAGCTCCTGTCCGAGATCCTGTACGACGAAGGACACACGGTAGAGCTTGCTGAAAACGCAGCGCAGGCGCGCTCTGCGCGGCAGCGCATGCGCCCGGACCTCGTGCTGCTGGATATCTGGATGCCGGATACCGATGGGGTCAGCCTGCTCAAAGAGTGGGCCTCGCAAGGGCTGCTGGACATGCCCGTGATCATGATGAGCGGCCACGCCACCATCGACACGGCAGTCGAGGCCACGCGCATCGGCGCCATGGATTTCCTGGAAAAGCCCATCACGCTGCAGCGCCTGCTCAAGACCATCGCCACGGGCCTGGCGCGTGGCCGTGCGCCGCACTCGGCCCCGGCCGTGCATGCCGCCCCGGCCACGGCGCTGCCGACGGACGACGAGCTCGACACGCCCGCGCCCACTGCCCAGGTCAACGATGCGCCGGCCGTATCCAACGGCCAACTGGGCAATATCTCGCTGGACCAGCCGCTGCGCGAGGCGCGCGACGCCTTCGAACGCATCTACTTCGAATACCACCTCGTCCGCGAGAACCACAGCATGACCCGGGTTTCCGAACGCACGGGCCTGGAGCGTACCCACCTGTATCGCAAGCTCAAGCAATTGGGCATCGAGTCCGCGCGCAAGCGTAGTACATGAAGATCCTCATCATGGGCGCCGGCCGCGTGGGTACCAGCGTGGCCGAGAACCTGGTGTCCGAGCAGAACGACATCACGGTCATCGATTCCGATCCCGCCCAGTTGCGTTACCTGCAGGAGCGCTACGACCTGCGCGGCTTGCAGGGCGACGGCACCCAGGTGTCGGTGCTCGAGGCCGCCGGCGCGGCCGATACCGATCTCTTCATCGCCTGTGCGGCGTCCGACTCGGCCAACATGGTGGCCTGCAAGATCGCGCGGCAGATGTTCAACATCCCGCGCCGTATCGCCCGCATCCGCATGCCCGAATTCGCCGACCATCCCGAGCTGATGGGCGACGAGGGCTTCTGCATCGACGCGCTGATCAGCCCCGAGCGCAGCGTCACCACCTATCTGCACAGCCTCATCGAATTCCCCGAAGCCCTGCAGGTGGTCGAATTCGCCGACGGCCGCGTCAGCGTGGTCACGGTGCGCGTGGGGCAGGGCAGCCCGATGGCGCACCTGCCCGTGGACAAGCTGCGCGAGGCATGGCCCGACGTGACCGCTCGCGTGGTGGACGTGCTGCGCGGCGGTCGTCCCCTGCACGCCGGCAGCGGCACCGTGGTGGCCCCGGGCGACGAGGTCGTCATCGTGGTCGACACCCGCCATGCGCGCCGCGCGGTGCGCCAGCTTCGCGAGGCCGAGAAAAGCGTGCGCCGCGTGATGATCGCCGGCGGCGGCAACATCGGCCTGCGCCTGGCGCGCCAACTGGCCGAAGAGAACTACAGCGTGCGCATCGTCGAGCGCGACGAGAAGCGCTGCCTGTACCTGGCCGCCGAGCTGCCCGACAACGTGCTGGTGCTGCATGGCAACGGCACCGACGAGGCGCTGCTCGAACGCGAGAACATCGACGACATGGACACCTACCTGGCGCTGACCAGCGACGACGAGGACAACATCATGTCTTCGCTGCTGGCCAAGCGGCTGGGCGCGCGCAAGGTCATCGCGCTGATCAACCGCCAGGCGTATGGCGAGCTGATGCAGGGCAGCCATATCGACATCGCCGTCTCTCCGTCGCAGGCCACCATGAGCGAGCTGCTGCGCCACGTGCGCCGTGGCGACGTGGTGGGCGTGCACCGCCTGCGGCAAGGCGTGGCCGAGGCGCTCGAGGCCGTGGCGCACGGCGACCGCTCCACCTCGCGCGTGGTAGGCCGCGCCGTCGGCGAACTGCGCCTGCCCAAGGGCGCCAGCATCGGCGCGCTGGTGCGCGGCGACGAGATCCTGCTGCCCGACGACGACACCGTCATCGAACAGGACGACCACGTGGTGGTGTTCGTGCCCTCGCGCCAGCAGATGCCGAAGGTCGAGAAGCTGTTCCAGGTTTCGGCCTCGTTCTTCTAAGGTCCCGGGCATGGCGCTACTCGTTGCGAAAATGGCCTGGGATTGCACGCTTGCCGGGGCATGCGGCGCCTTGCCCCTTGGCCAGGCGGAGCGCGCATGAAACGGCTGCTGGCGACTTTCCATGTGCTCAGCCTCACCATGCTGGTGTTCGCGCTGACCATGCTCATCCCGCTGGGCGTCGCTTTTTTTGGCGGCGATGCCGGCCTGAATGCCTTCTCGCGCGGCTTCCTGCTGGCGTTGGTCATCGGCGGCCTGCTGTGGGCGGGTACCCGGCATGCGCGCAGCGAGCTGCATGCGCGCGATGGTTTCCTGCTGGTCGTGATCGTGTGGGTCGGCCTGCCTCTGCTGGCCGCCATACCGTTCCTGCTGTACTTTCACAACGCGGGCATGCCGTTGTCGTTCACCGACGCGTACTTCGAGGCCATGTCCGGATTGACCTCGACCGGTGCCACGGTGTTGACGGGGCTGGAGCACCTGCCCGAGTCCATGAACCTGTGGCGCGCCACACTGGTGTGGATCGGCGGCATGGGCATCCTGGTGCTGGCCGTGGCCATTCTGCCGTTGCTCGGGGTGGGGGGCCACCAGGTCGTGCGCGCGGAAACCCCTGGTCCCATGAAGGACGAGCGCCTGACGCCGCGCATCGCCAGCACCGCCAAGGCGCTGTATGCCGTCTATTTCGGCATGTCCATCATCTGCCTGTTTGCCTACCGCGCGGTGGGCCTGCCGTGGTTCGAGGCGTGGTGCCATATGGCCACGACCATGGGCCTGGGCGGCTTCTCGACCTGGGACGAAGGCTTCGCGCATTTCGATTCCGTGGCGGTCGAACTGGTGGCGATGGTCTTCATGCTGCTGTCGGGCATCAACTTCGCCACCCACTTCAACGCGTTGCGGCAACGTAGCGGGCGCGCCTACTTCCTGTGTCCCCAGACGCTGCCCTACCTGGGACTGGTGCTCGGCACAGGCCTGCTGATATCGGCCTTCCTGTATGCCGAGGGCGTCTACAGGGATCCGCTGCTGGCGTTGCGCTATGGCATGTTCAACACGATATCGGTGGCGACGACCACCGGCTATGCCAACGTCGACTACACCGCCTGGCCATTGTTCGCGCCGCTGACCATGTTGCTGTTGTCGGCTTTTGCCACCTCGGCGGGGTCCACCGGCGGAGGTGTGAAGATCATCCGGGTGATCCTGCTGATCAAGCAGTCACGCAACGAACTGGTGACGATGCTGCATCCGCACGCGGTCAGTCCGGTGCGTATCCACGGCAGGGTCATCGATTCGCGGGTGATGTCTTCCGTACTGGCATTCATGCTGGTCTACGGCTTGTCGCTGGCGTTGCTGACCGCCATATTGATGCTCTCGGGCATGGACCCCGTGCTGGCTTTCTCGGCCGTCATGGCCATGATCAACAACACCGGCCCCGCTCTCGGGCCGTTGGGCCCCATGGGCAGTTTCGCCACGCTCAACGATTTCCAGACCTGGGTGTGCACCTTCGCCATGTTGATCGGCCGCCTGGAGTTCCTGACGGTGCTGGTGTTGTTCACGCCGATGTTCTGGCGCAAGTAGTCGGCACGGCCCTGCACGGGCGGGAGAGCGGACATGAGGGTGGACGATTGCGTGGGTATCCTGTTGGCGGGCGGATTCGGCCGCCGCTATGCGGCCCAGGCACCGGGTGTGGACAAGTTGCTGGCGCGGCTGCCCGACGGCCGGCCCGTGGCCGTGGCGGCCGCGCAGGCCCTGTTGGCGGTGCTGCCGTGTGTGTACGCCGTGGTGCGGCCCGAAAGCGCCGAGCTGGCCCGCCTGCTGGCCAGCGAGGGGTGCCGGGTACTGCCTGACGAAGCGGCGCGGCAGGGCATGGGCGCCAGCCTGGCCGCCGCGGCGTCGGCGCTGATGCGCGAGTATCCACTTGCTCCTTCCCCGCAGGCGGGCGCCGTTTCATCGGATCCGCCAGGGCCGGACCGCTGCCTGGTGGCGTTGGCAGACATGCCCTGGGTACGCCCCGGCACCCTTCTTCATCTGGCCCTGAACAGCCGGGGGCATCTCATCGCGGCGCCGGAATTCCAGGCCCGACGCGGCCATCCCGTCGTCTTTGCAGCGGCGCTGTGGCCCGAGCTGGCCCGGCTGTCGGGCGATACCGGGGCGCGGGAGTTGCTGGGCCTGCATGGCGTGGAACGGCTCGCGGTGGACGACCCAGGCATATTGGCCGACGTGGACCTGCCCACCGACCTGCGGCCAGGCATCTAGAGGCGTCCCGTAGCTGGGGGCCGGATTTCGCCCGGAAGCGAGACCAAGCGGTAGTGGAAAACCCTAGATATCGATTTCCCACCCGGAGCGGGCAACCTTGCCCAGACTCGCTCTGCACGAAGTGCACGGCCGAAACCCGCATATTTCAACGAGTGTAAGCGCTTGCTTTCATTGAAATAACGAAATATCGTCGTGTTCGCCGATGTTGCGGATATTTGTCACGATTGTTCGGCGTTTTGCCACATAACTGCGGCTATCATGCGTTCATTCCCCTAGACGCCCCCGGCACCCGGCCTGCTCCGGACTTTCGCCCGCGGCGCATCCGCAGCACAACCCTCTAGGAGCCGGTGATGGAACAGATCCCGTTCACCACGTCAGCCCCCAACACGTTGGGTATCGAACTCGAACTGCAATTGATTCATCCGGGCACTTTCGATCTTGCCGCCGCCTCGGACGAACTGCTGGCCCAACTGGCCAACCATCCCATCGCGGACCGCGTCAAACCCGAGATCACCCGCTCGATGATCGAGCTCAATTCCTCCGTGCACGAGCACCCCATGGGGCTGCAGGCCGAGATGCGCGAGATGCGCGACGTGCTGTGCGAGGCGGCCGACGCCGTCGGCGTGCTGGTGTCGGGGGGCGGCGCCCACCCGTTCATGCGCTGGCAGGATCGCGCCATCCATGACAGCCCCCGTTTCCAGTACCTGGCCGAGATGTACGGCTATCTGGCGCGCCAGTTCACGGTGTTCGGCCAGCACATCCACCTGGGCGTGAGGTCGGGAGACGAGGCCATCCGCATGGTGCACGGCCTGTCGCCTTACGTGCCGCATTTCATCGCGCTGTCGGCCTCGTCGCCGTATTGCGAGGGGGTCGACACCCTGTATTCCTGCTGCCGCCTGAACGCGGTCAACAGCTTCCCGCTGTCGGGCCACATGCCGCCCGACGTGGCCGACTGGTATCGCTTCGAGGCCCACATTTCGCAGTTGCGTTCGACCGGCCTGGCCGAAAGCATCAAGGATCTGTACTGGGACATCCGGCCCAAGCCCGAATTCGGCACGGTCGAGATCCGTGTGTGCGACACGCCGCTGACCGTCGAACGCGCCTGCCAGCTGGCGGCGTTCGCGCAGGCGCTGGCGGTGCTGGTGTCGCGCGATCCGGCGCCGGGCGACAAGGCTTGGCTGGCTTATCGCAGCAATCACTTCCAGGCGTGCCGTTTCGGCCTGCATGGCAGCTACGTCACGCCGAACGGAGAGCGCGTGCGCCTGCAGGATCATGCCCGAGCCCTGTTGGAACGCCTGATGCCCATCGCGGGCGAACTGGGCACCACCGACATGCTGGTGGCGCTGCGCGACGAGATCCAGCGCGGCGGCAACGATGCGCGCTGGATGCGTGGCCAGTTCAACCGGGCGCGTGAATTGCCGCTGCTGGTCGAGACTCTGACGCGCGCGTGGCGCAATGGCCGCGAGGGCGTGCAGGTGGTGGAGCCGGTGCCGGCGCGTCGGCGTATCCGCGCCACGTCGGAGCCACTGCCGCATAGTCCCTTGGTGAACGACGCCCTGGCGCACGATGTGCAGGCGTTGGCCACCCCGGAAGTGGCGGGTACGCGCAACTGGCAGAATCGGTTGCATTGAAGGAAAGGCAGGCCGGCGGGTTTGGACCGGGTCTGCGCAGTCCCGCCGCTCTTTCTTGGTGACGCCAGCCAATGGATACGTGCTTCGGCGGTGCCTGCCAGCCTCGGCCGCCTCGCCTGTCCGGGCGGCGTCCTCGGCAGAGGTGGGTTGTTATCCGCCGCGCCGCCCACCGATCGCACTGACCGACAGCCGCGTCTCGCCCGGCGTGGCGCGATGCATGGCGGCGCGCCAAGCATGGCCGTAAGCCACTTCGATGGATAGCGCGATGCGGCCATCCGGCCCGCGCTGCGCCGCCAAAGCCTCGCACAACCGATCACGCCAGGCGCGGCCAGCCAATCCCGCGCGTCGTCCCAGCGACGGATTGCCGCCCAGCGCGCGCACGTCTTCCAGCAGGCGCTGTGGCGTTTCGTAGGTCAGCGTCAGCACTTCCTGGTCCATGACGGGATCGGAAAATCCGTTCTCCACCAACAGGTCGCCGAAGTCGTGCATGTCCACGAAACCGGGCGTGGCGGTTTGCAGTCCCGCGTCGGCCAGCGCCTGGCGCAGTTCGCGCAGGGTGCCGGGGCCGAGACAGGAAAACATCGCCAATCCTCCCACGCGCAGGATGCGGCGCCATTCGGCCAGCACCGCGTGCGGCGCGGGATGCCAGTGCATCGCCAGGTTGGACCAGACCAGATCCAGGGACTCGGGCGCCAATCCGCTGGCGGCCAGGTCGGCCTGCACGAAGCGGGTGTCGGGCTTGCCGCCGCGCGTCAGTTTGCCCAACCAGGCGCTGACACCCGACGGCGCATGGCGGCTACGCGCGTGGGCCAGCAGTGGCGCACAGGCGTCCAGGCCGGTATAGGCGGCCTGCGGGTAGCGTTCGCGCAGCAGGGGCAGGTTGTCGCCCGCCCCACAGCCCGCGTCCAGCATCTGCGCGGGCTGCAGGCGGATGTACTGCAGGCGGCCGAGCATGCGCTGGGCGATCTCGCCATACAGGAACTGGGCGTCGGACAGGTCGCCGCGGCGGGCGAACTGGCGGATGACGTGTTCGGGCGACAGGGGAAGGGTGGGCAGGACGGAAGGCTGGGACATTTCTATCGCGCTGCCCATGACGGGGCGCGCGTCTGCGTGATCTGATGGGGGCCCGGCGCCTGCTTGCGCGATGACGACGACTCCCGATGCCACCCATTATTGCCCATCCGCTTGCCGATACGCTGCGTAATGCCTTACGGGCATGGGGTCTTGTCTGGCGGCGGCTGGCGGCGCGGACGGGGTCGGCCTGCCCCGCATGCGGAGGCACCGCGCGCGGCGGGCGCCTGTGCGAGGCCTGCGCGGAGGACGTGTTGAACGGCGTGCTGGACCCCGACGTCCTGCGATGCGCGCGGTGTGCCCTGCGCCTGTCCGCGGCGACCTTGCCGCGCGACCTGCCCGCCGGCGTGTGCCTGTGCGTGGATTGCCTGCTGCATCCGCCTGCGTTCGCGCAGGCCGTGGCCGCGTTCGACTACGAGCCGCCTTTCGACAGCCTGATCCAGCGCTACAAGGGCGAGCATCGCTACGTGATGGCCGGCGCGCTGGCACACCTGTTGTATTGCGCCTGGATGGCGGAGGACGGCGACGCGCCCGCGGTGCAGGCGCTGGTGCCGATTCCCGCCAGCCGGGCCTCGCTGCGGCGGCGCGGCTTCAATCCCGCGAGCGAGCTGGCGGCGGCCCTGGGCGCGCAGGCAAGGCTGCCCGTACTGCGCACCGCCTTGAGCCGGCGCCGCGAGGATGGCCGCCGCCAGGCGTCGTTGGGACGCCGTCAACGCGAGTCGGCGGTGCAGGGCCTGTACGCGTGCCGGCGTTCGCTGTCAGGCCTGCACGTGGGCTTGGTGGACGACGTGATGACCACCGGCAGCACCGTGGACGCCGCGGCGCGCGCGCTGTTGCAGGCGGGGGCTGTCCGGGTGACGGTGCTGGTGGCGGCGCGTACGCCGGCGGCGCCGTCCCGCGATTGAGGATGCGGCAAGATCCCGCCGGCTGGCAAAATAGGGCCTTTCGTTCCTTGGCGTGTCCCGCCGAGCCGCAAGCGCCATGTTCCACGTCGTTCTCGTCTGCCCCGAAATCCCGCCCAACACGGGCAATGTCATCCGGCTGTGCGCCAACACGGGTTCACAGTTGCACCTGGTGCGCCCGCTGGGGTTCGACCTCGACGATGCGCGCCTGCGCCGCGCGGGGCTGGACTATCACGAGTGGCAACCCATGCAGGTGCACGACACGCTGCAGCAGGCGCTGGCGGCCACGGGCGCGCCGGCCGGGCGCATCTACGCGCTGACCACCCGCACCGAGCACAGCGTGGCGACGACGGCGTTCCTGCCTGGGGATGTCTTCGTGTTCGGCCGCGAGACGGCAGGGCTGTCGGACGAGCACATGGCGTGCTTCGCGCCTTCGCAGTGCCTGCGCCTGCCGATGCGGCCGGGCCAGCGCAGCCTGAACCTGTCCAATGCCGTGGCGGTCACGGTATTCGAGGCATGGCGCCAGCAGGGCTACGAAGGCGCAGTGTGAGCGGCGCTGCCGGCCAGAGCGTCGTGAATCGACGCGCGCCTGTCCCAAGCCATCAGTTGATGCTGTAGCCACGCCCCAGCAGGCAGGCGCCGATCGAGCGCGTATACGAATCCGTCTGCGCGCCCGTGGTCCATTGCGTGGCCTGGTTGGGATCGAAGCCACTCTGGTTGGCGGCCCAGCGCTCGCACTCGCCACGGTCGCGGGCCTGCTGCGACGGGCTTTGGCCGCGTGCAGGGTAGGCGATCACGTCGGCCGAGGCCACGCGTTGCGGCGGGGGCGGCGGAGCCACGTACACCGGCTGCGGCGCCACATAGACGGGCGGGGGACCGTAGTACACCGGCGCCGGGGCATAGACATAGCTGGGACGCGAGCTCAGTGCGAGGTAGGTGCCGGCGGCCGCCAGGCCCAATGCACCGCCCACGACCCAACCGGCGCTGGGGCCGTGCCAGCCGCCACGGTAACCGTGGTGGTAATAGCCCCAGGCCGAAGCCGTGTTGCTGAACGAGGCAAGCGCCAGGGCGAGCGCCGCGCCTGCGATGCGCAGAGTATGAATCTTCATCTTGAAACTCCTGAGCCGGCGCCGGGGGCGTGATGCGCGTCCGCCGGTCGGCTGTGGATAATGTACCCAGGCACGGCTGTCGCGCACCTGTTTGGCACAGGAATGCGACAGCCCGGCGCATTTAGGGGTTTCAGTCGGTTTCAATGGGGTCGGATGCCTCGTTTCCTATCGCATTGCCCCATTGCGTGTCGCGGCGTCTCGCGTTATTCCAGCGACAGGTTCAGGCGGGTGATGACTTCATCCCAACGGGCCTTTTCATCGCGGATGCGGCGGGTCAGGTCTTCGGGCGTCGACCAGGCGGGCGTGAAGTATTGCAGCGCCAATTGCTTGCGCACCGCGTCGCTGTTGATGATGTTGGCCAGTTCGCGATTCATGCGTTCGATGACTGGCGTGGGCGTGTCGGCCGGCGCCAGGATGGCGTTCCAGGAAATGGCCTCGAATCCCGGATAGCCCTGTTGCGCCATGGTCGGAATGCCGGGCAGCGCATCGCTGGGCGCAAGGCTGGTGATGGCGAGCGCCTTCACCTTGCCGCTGCGCACCTGGGGCATGGCGATGGCGGGCACCATGAAGCCGGCCTGCACGTCGCCGCCGATGATGGCGGTGATGATCTGCGGGAAGCCCGGATACGGAATCTGCACGAGGTCGATGCCGGCCTCGTGCTTGAACATCTCCATGGCCAGGTGGGCCGAGCTGCCCGGCCCCACCGAGCCGTAGTTCAGTGCGCCGGCGCGGGTGCGCGCCAGCTTCACGAATTCCTGCACGTCGGCCGCCGGCAGGCTGTCCGGCACCGTCAGCACGTTGGGGCTGGTGGCCACCAGCGTGATCGGCGCCAGGTCGGTCAGCGGATCGTACCCCAGCGTCTTCTTGTACAGCGTGGGCGCCGTCACCAGCGGCCCGTTGATGGTGTAGAGCAGCGTGTAGCCGTCCGGCTTGGCCTGCGCCACGAAGCGCGTGCCGATGTTGCCGCCCGCGCCGGGTTTGTTGTCCACCACGATCGACTGGCCCAGCGCCTGCCCCAGCGGCTCGGCGATGGTGCGCGCCAGCAGGTCGGGCGACGAGCCCGGCGGGAAGGGCACCACCAGGTGCACGGGGCGGTCGGGCCATTCGGCGTGCGCTACGGCGGGCAGCACGGCGGCGGCGATCAGGCTCAGGCAGGCGCGGCGAAGCAGCCGGCCGGCGCGCGTGGCGAAGGACATCGGGGGGTCTCCTTGGGGCGGCGGTCGTGTCGTTCTTGGTGTGTGGGTTTTGCGGAACGCGGGTTCAGTCGGCCGGATGCTCGTGGCGCGCCTCGCGCGCCAACAGGGCCGATACGGCCGTCATGGGCGCCACGCCGTCGAACAGCACGGCGCAGACGGCCTCGGTGATCGGCAATTCGACGTCGAGGGAGCGGGCGCGTTGCATTACCGCGCGGGCGCAGCGTACGCCTTCGGCGGTGATGCCACTGGCCAGAATCTCGGCCAGCTTGCGGCCAGCGCCGATTTCCAGGCCCACGCGGCGGTTGCGCGACAATTCGCCGGTGGCCGTCAGCACCAGGTCGCCCAGGCCGGTCAGGCCGGAGAAGGTCTCGGGCTGCGCGCCCAGCGCGACGCCGAAGCGGCTGATCTCGGCCAGGCCACGCGTGATCAGGGCGGCGCGGGCATTGGTGCCCAGCGCCAGGCCGTCGGCGATGCCGCAGGCCACGGCGATGACGTTCTTCAGGGCGCCGCCCACTTCCACACCGACCACGTCGGCGCTGGCGTAGACGCGCATGGCGCCGCCGTGCAGGGCCGCGATGGTCAGGTTGCTGACGTCCGGCAGGGTGCTGGCGGCGGTGAGCGCCACTGGCAGGCCCTGTGCGACTTCGCGCGCGAAAGAGGGGCCGGACAGCACGCCGCCGCGCCAGCCAGGCAGGCCGGCCAGCGCGTGCTGGGCGATTTCATGGGGCAGCCGGCCGGTGTCTTCCTCGAACCCTTTGCAGGTCCAGACCAGCGGCGCGTCTTCCAGGCCATGGCGCGGCAGGCGCTGGGCCAGGTCGCGGCACAGGGCGTCCAGGCCCGCCACCGGCACGCCCAGGATGATCAGGCCGGGCTCGGGCCCGGCGTGAAGGAAAGCAAGGGCGTCGTCGATGTCCGCGCTGAAGCGCAGCGCGGGTGGCAGGGCGACGCCAGGGAGATAGCGCGCGTTTTCATGGTCGCGCGCCATGGTGCCGACGCGCGCGGCATCCCGGGCCCATAGCAGGGTGGGATGGCGGCGCGCGGCGGCCGCGGCCAGCGCCGTGCCCCAACTGCCCGCACCCAGTACCGCGACGCGAGGCGTGCGAGCAGACGGAGCAACCATGGCCGCCGTGCCGCTTACTGGCGCGTGGCGCCCGGGGGCAGGATGATGCCGGCGTCGGCGCCGTTGGTCTGCTGCTCTTGCTGCAGTTCGGCGATGCGCTGCTCGTACAGGGCCTGGAAGTTGACTTCGGCCAGGTGCAGGGCCGGCAGCGACGTGCGGGTGATCGCGTCGGCGACGTTGGCACGCAGGTATGGGTAGAGCATGGTCGGGCAGACGATGCCCAGCAGCGGATCCATCTGTTCGGCCGGGATGTTGGCCAGTTCGAAGATGCCGGCTTGCGTGCCTTCGACCAGGTACAGCACCTTGTCGTTGATGCGGGTGGTGACGGTGGCCGTGACGGTCGATTCGAACACGGTTTCGGCCAGGCGCTGGCCGCCGACGTTGATGCTGACTTCGACCTGCGGGGTTTCCTGTTCCAGGAAGACGTGCGGCGCGTTGGGCATCTCCAGCGAGAGATCCTTCAGGTAGACGCGTTGCAGATTGAACGAAGGCGCGTCTGCTTGCTGGGTGTTTTGGTCCTGGTCAGCCATGGTGATTCCGGTTGGTGGGGTCGATTGGAAGGGTCTTGCGCGTCAGCCGTTGAGCAGCGGCTGCAGGCCGCCGGCGCGGTCCAGCGCCTGCAGATCGTCGCAGCCGCCGACATGGGTGTCCCCGATGTAGATCTGCGGCACCGTGCGGCGGCCGGTGCGGGCGATCATTGCGTCGCGTTGGGCCGGGTCCTGGTCGATGCGGATGATCTCGAGGTCGGTCACACCCCGTTGCTCGAGCAGCGACTTGGCGCGCGCGCAATAGGGACAATAATCCTTGCTGTACATGACAACTTTGTTCATGGTTTCTCCGGCTTCGGGGGAAAGTGCCGTTTTCAGCCCTTCTGGGTGACCGGCAGGCTGGCCGCGAACCAGGCCTTCATGCCGCCTTCGAGGACGGCCACGTCGGTGTAGCCCTGCGCCTTCAGGCGCGAGACCATGCGGGGGGCGTCGCGGCCCTGTTCGCATACCAGGATCAGCGGCTTGTTCTTGGGCAGGTTACCCGCTTTCTGTTCGAGGTCGGCGGCCGGCAGGCTGCGCGCCTGCGCGATGTGGCCGGCCTGGAACTGTTCGGAGGGACGCACGTCGACCCACACGGCATGGCGCTGGTTGACCATCTGGATGGCTTCGGCGGTGCTGATGCCGCCGCCCGCGCGGCCGCGGCGCAGCGTCGGCACGGCCAGCATGACGCCCGACACCACGGCCACGGCAACGATGAAGATGTTGTTCTTTTCGAGCAAGAATTGCAGAAGATCCACGAGGTATCCTGAAGTGTGGCTTGAACCGGTGCGGCGTGAAGCGTGAAGGGCGCCCCGGGGGCGCCGAAGTCGGCTGGTACCCTGGTGCGAAATACAGCGCGCCGTGGGTAAAGCCGAGGCAAAATCGCTCAATTATAAAATGAGCGCATCACTGACCGATTTTTCACTTGTTCCCGCGCCCGACGCGGCTTCTTACCATGCACAAACTCGTACTGATGCGCCACGGCGAAAGCCAGTGGAACCTCGAGAACCGTTTCACCGGCTGGACCGACGTCGACCTGACCGACACCGGCCGCGAACAGGCCCGCCGCGCGGGTGAATTGCTCAAGGCCGAAGGCTACGCCTTCGACGTGGCGTTCACCTCCGTCCTGAAGCGCGCCATCCGCACCCTGTGGATCGCGCTGGACGCCATGGACGCCATGTACACGCCCGTGGGCAACTCCTGGCGCCTGAACGAGCGCCACTACGGTGCCCTGCAGGGCCTGAACAAGGCCGAGACCGCCGCCCAGTACGGCGACGAGCAGGTCCTGATCTGGCGCCGCGCCTACGCGATCGCTCCCGAGCCCCTGGGCCTGGACGACCCGCGCCACCCGCGTTTCGATGCGCGCTACGCCCGCGTGCCGGCCGACCAACTGCCCGCCACCGAGTGCCTGAAGGACACCGTCGACCGCGTGCTGCCGTTCTGGAACGACTCGATCGCGCCGGCCATCCGCGCGGGCCGCCGCGTGCTGGTCGCCGCGCACGGCAACAGCCTGCGCGCGCTGATCAAGTACCTGGACGACGTGTCGGACGAGGACATCGTCGGCCTGAATATCCCCACTGGCCAGCCCCTGGTGTACGAGCTCGATGACGACCTGAAGCCCATTCGCCACTACTACCTGGGCGATGCCGCCGAGATCGAGGCCGCGATGGCCGCGGTGGCCGCACAGGGCAAGGCCAAGAAGGACTGAGTGATGCGGCTTGCGCGGGGAGGGCCGCGGTTCGCGCGGCGCGCGGCGGCGCTGGCGCTCAGTCTGGCCACGGCCGGCGCGGGCGCCGCGTCGGCCGATCTGGCCGGGCGGCAGTCCGAGGCCGAGCGGCAGCAGTCCGCCCTGCGCGAGCGCATCGAATCGCTGCAGAAAGAGATCGATACGCGCGAGGCCGCCCGCAAAGAGGCGGCCGATGCGCTGCGTCAGTCCGAGTCGGCCATCTCGCGCATCAACCTGCGGCTGCGCGAACTCGACGAGGCGCTGCACCGCGCCGAAACCGAGTTGGCCAGCCTGGAAAAGCAGATCACGGCGCAGAACAAGGTGCTGGAGCAGCGTCGCAACGAGCTCTCCGACCAGTTGCGCGCGCAGTACGCCAGCGGCCTGTCGCCCTGGACCGCGCTGCTGTCCGGCGACGATCCCCAGCAACTGGGCCGCAACCTGGGTTACCTCGACTACGTGTCGCGGGCCCGCGCGCGCGCCGTGACGGCGGTGCGCGCCGAGATCGACCGGCTGGCGGCGTTGCAGTCCGCCGCCGATGCCCGGCGCACCGAGATCGCGGGCGTGACCGAGGAGACCGGCAAGCAGAAGGCCGAGCTGGTTGCGCAGCAGAAAGAACGCGCCACCCTGGTCGCCCGGCTGGAAGGGCAGATCGCCGCGCAGCGGGCCGAAGCGGGCAAGCTGGGCCGGGACGATCAACGCCTGTCCGGCCTGATCGACAACCTTGAGACCGCCATCGCGCGCCAGGCCGCCGAAGAGGCGCGGCGCCGCGCCGAGGCGGCCCGCCGTGCCGAGGAAGCCCGCAAGGAGGCCGCGCGCCGCGCCGAACTGGCGCGCAAGGCCGAAGAGGCTCGCCGCGCCGAACTTGCCAGAAAGGCCGAGGAAGCGCGCAAGGAAGCGGCCCGCCAGGCCGAAGCCGTGCGCCAGGCCAGGAATGACGCCGACCGCCGCGCCGCGGAGAAAGCCCGCGCCGAAGCCATGGCCGAGGCCAGCCGCGTGCGAGAGCAGGCCGAGGCGGCGGCGCGCAGCGCCCAGCAGAATCCGGCCCTGGTCGATCCGGACAGCGCCGGCCTGCGTCCGGTGGACGGACAGGGTCATACCCGGCTGGTGGAAACGCCCACGGAACCCGCTCAGCGTCCGGCGCCCACGCGCCAGGCCGAGGCGGAACCCGCGGCCACACCTGCGGCCGCCCCCGAACGTATCGAGCGCCCCGAGCGGGCCGAACGCCCCGAGCGCGAGGCTCCCGCCCGTCCGCCGGCCGGCGGCGGCAACGGGCTGCGCCATGGCCTGACGCCGCCGGTACGCGGCGCGGTGCAGGGCCGTTTCGGGGTGGGCCGTCCCGACGGCGGGGTCTGGCGCGGCATCGTGCTGCGCGCCGCGGAAGGCACCCCCGTCAAGGCGGTGGCGCCGGGCACCGTGGTGTACGCCGATTGGCTGCGCGGATTCGGCAACATCATCATCGTCGACCACGGCCAGCAATACCTGTCGGTCTACGCGTACAACCAGAGCCTGCTCAAGCGGGTGGGCGACGCCGTGGCGACCGGAGATACCCTCGCTACGGTGGGTGCGACCGGCGGCCAAGTGGAATCGGGCCTATACTTTGAAATTCGCCATCGTGGCGCGCCTGTGGATCCAGCCCAGTGGCTGGCCCTCTAGCGCTGCGCTGAAACACCGCTGTAGTATTTTGGCAGCATGGTAGCCCCCTTGAATTCCCAGGCTCGCGCCCTGGGGGCATCAATTTCAGGATGTGTGCATGAGCACTCGCAAGTATCGCGGTTTTGGTCTTGTTTCCATCGGTGCGGTGGCAGGCATACTGCTGAGCGCCGGCGTCACCGCTGTCGCGCAGCGTGGCAGCCCGTTGCCGCTGGACGAACTCCGCCAACTGACCAACGTCTTCGGGGCGATCAAGGACAACTACGTCGAACCCGTCGACGACAAGACCCTGATCCAGAACGCCATTTCGGGCATGGTGTCCAACCTTGACCCGCACTCGGCCTACCTGGATGCGGATGCGTTTCGCGACATGCAGACCGCCACGCAAGGCGAGTTCGGCGGTCTGGGCATCGAGGTCGGCGCCGAAGACGGTTTCGTCAAGGTCATCTCGCCCATCGAGGACACGCCGGCCGCGCGCGCGGGCATCCTGGCGGGCGACCTGATCATCAAGATCGACGATACGCCCACCAAGGGCATCCAGCTGAACGACGCCGTCAAGCTGATGCGCGGCGCGCCCAAGTCGCCGATCACGCTGACCATCATGCGCGCCGACCAGCCGCAGCCCCTCGTCGTCAAGATCGTGCGCGACATCATCAAGGTGCGCAGCGTGCGCAGCAAGATGCTGGACGACGGCACCGCCTACCTGCGCATCGCCCAGTTCCAGGAAAAGACCGGCCCCGACATGGCCCGCCAACTGCGCGAACTCGGCGCCAAGGGCACGCCCAAGTCGCTGGTGCTCGACTTGCGCAACGACCCGGGCGGCCTGTTGACCAGCGCCATCGGCGTGTCCGGCGCTTTCCTGCCGAACCCGCAGGACACCCTGGTGGTGTCCACCGAGGGCCGCACGCCCGACGCCCGCCACAAATACATGGGCAAGCCCAGCGAATACGCGCGTGGCGAAGGCGACTACCTGGCCGACCTGCCCGCCTGGGTGAAGACCGTGCCGATGGTGGTGCTGGTCAACGTCGGTTCGGCTTCGGCCTCCGAAATCGTGGCCGGCGCCCTGCAGGATCACAAGCGCGCCAAGCTGCTGGGCAACCGCACCTTCGGCAAGGGCTCGGTGCAGGTCATCCTGCCGCTGTCGCAAGACACGGCGGTCAAGCTGACCACGTCGCGCTACCTCACGCCGGCCGGCCGTTCCATCCAGGCCACCGGCATCGTGCCCGACTACATCGTGGCCGACACCGCCAAGGGCGACCTGTTCCGCCTGCCGCGCGAAGCCGACCTGCAGCGCCACCTGTCGAACCAGCAGGACAGCAACGAGATCAAGTCCAGCGCCTTCGACAACAGCGAGCCGCCCGTCGCCAAGATCTTCGAATTCGGCGGCAAGGACGACTTCCAGCTGCAGCAGGCCCAGAACCTGCTGGCCGGCCGTCCCATCGACAAGGGCGAGCAGCGCCAGGCCAAGGCCGACGTGAAGCCTGACGCCAAGAGCGCCGGCAAGCCCGACGCCCAGCGCATGAAGATCACGCCGTCCGGAGTCGAGCCCTCGAAGTCGAAATGAACGACCAGCAGTTGCTGCGCTATGCCCGCCACATCCTTCTGGATGAGGTGGGCATCGAAGGCCAGGAGGCTTTCCTGGCAGCGCGGGTACTGATCGTGGGAGCGGGCGGCCTGGGTTCTCCGGCCGCCCTTTATCTTGCCACCGCGGGTGTAGGCCACATCGTGCTGGCCGACGACGACCACGTCGAGCTCAGCAATCTGCAACGCCAGATCCTGCACACCACGGCCAGCCTGGGCCGTCCCAAGGCCGAGTCCGGCCGCGATACGCTGGCCACCTTCAATCCCGAGACCCATGTCGACGCGCGTGTCGCGCGCCTGGACGGCATCGCCCTGTCCGAGGCCGTGGCCGCGGCTGATGTGGTGCTGGATTGCACCGACAATTTCGCCACCCGCCACGCCATCAACCGCGCCTGCGTGCAGCATCGCAAGCCGCTGGTGTCGGGGGCGGCCATCCGCTTCGACGGACAGGTCAGCGTGTACGACCTGCGCGACCCGCACGCGCCCTGTTATCACTGCCTGTTTCCCGAGGCTGACGACGTCGACGAACTCAGTTGCGCGACCACCGGCGTCTTCGCGCCGCTGGTCGGCATCATCGGCAGCATGCAGGCGGCCGAGGCGCTGAAGCTGCTGGCGGGAATAGGGCGCAGCCTTTCCGGGCGCCTGCTGCAACTGGACCTGCGCGAGATGCAGTGGCATTCGGTGAACGTGCGGCGGGATCCGGAGTGCGAGGTGTGTGGCGCCCGGCCCGCCGCCGGCGCGGCTGCGCCAGGCCGTAGCTAGCGAAACGCTCCAGTCGCCTGGCGTGCCTACGCGCTGTGCGTGGAATGGCGCAGCTCGGGGGATTGTTGGCCCGAGGCGCGTTCGCGGCGCTTGGCGCCCAGGCGCTGCAACAGACGCGACAGGGACAAGGGCAGCAACGGAACGCTGCGGCGCATCTGCGCGCGCTGGTTCAGGTGCGGGGCCAGTTGCGCCGAGAGCGGCGTGTCACGGTACGTTTGGGTGGGTGAAGTGGCTTTCATGGTATTTCCCTATTGCGGTTTTCATATTCAATGAACAAAGTATACCGTTACAGGGTTAACCCTGTATATACCTGTCGTTAAACGACCACCGGAGCCCTCACCAGATTCGATACCAGACGGTGCCATCCTCTCGGCAGTACAAACCCTAGGCGCAGCCAACTTCCTAAACGGTATACAATATTCTGTATTGGTGAGCGGGAGAAGATGTCCTGCCCATCACCGTCATGCAGGCGCCTCGCGCATGCCGTCACCGTTTCCCGTGGAAGGCAAGGTCTTCGATTCATGCCCGTCGTCGTTTTTCACAAAGCCGGCCAGACGTATACCGGCGAGGTCAAGACCAACAGCAATCTGGTCGTGCTGGCTGGCACTCGCAAATATCCCTTTCCCCATCTGTCGTACCAGTGCGGCATGGGCAAGTGCGCCACCTGTGCATGCAAGGTGCTTGCCGGTGCGGAACATCTGCCGCCCGCGAACTGGAAGGAAAAGAAGCAGTTGGGCGAGCGGCTGGAGCAGGGATACCGCCTGGCATGCCAACTGTGGCTGTCGGAAGACATCACGCTGGAGCAGGACGAGCGTCCCGCGCCATAGACCCATCGAACGCGGCCATGAAGCCTGCCGGCACGCAGGCGCTGGCCGGACGGCGCACGGCCCATCCCGGCCATAGATTCGCGGAGACCCCAGCATGTACGTGATCCTGACCAGCAAACCCGGCCGTTTCCATACACAGCCAGGCTCGGGCATGACCGTCGTCCAGGCGTACGACTATGTGTTCTACGGCCAGACCCGAGCCGTGTTCGAGATCGCGGCGCTGGAGGCGCCATCGCGCGTGGCGATCATCGAAGACGAACCGCCCCATACGGTGAATCACGTCTCGACAAAATTCCTGGAGTCGTTCGCCACGCTGGATGCGGCGCTGGCGGAGCTCCATCACTTGATCCGCTTCGGCAGCATGGACGCACAACTGGTGCGCACCACGTCCGCCACCACCCGATCCGAATGAATCACATGGTCCAGATCACGTTTGTATCCAATGAGGGCATGGTCGTCGACGCGCCCGAGAACAGCAATCTGCTGCGTGTCTCGCTGAAGGAACGCGGTGGCATTCCCTTCAAGTGTGGCGGCGGCTTGTGCGGCACGTGCAAGTGCAGGATCGAGTCAGGCCTGCAGAACACCGACAAGATCAAGCCGAAAGAGCGCAAGCACCTGACGGAAGACGATATCGCCAATGGCTATCGCATGGCGTGCCAGACATTCGTCCTTGGCGACATCGCTGTGTCGTGGACCGCGAAGAAACCCTAGCCACCCTTGGCCCGAGGCCCCGCCATGTTGCATCTCGACGATACCCGGATAGACCAGTTGCTGGATGCGCGCGACGCCCAGGACGTGCTGGCGCACGCATTCCTCGCCCTGCACGCCGGCCGTGCGGCCATGCAGGCGCGTGTACGCACTGAAGCCGGCGGCGTGAAACTCTCGACCCTGGGCGCGGTGATTCCCGACCAGGATGTCGCAGGCGCCAAGGTGTACACCACGCTCGCGGGCCGGTTCTCGTTCGTGATCCTGTTGTTCCGCGCCAGTGATGGCCAGCCGTTGGCGACTTGCGACGCGGGGTCGTTGACGCGGTTGCGCACTGCCGCGTGTTCGGTGCTGGCCGCCCGCGCGCTGGCGCGTCCGCAATCGCGTGTGCTGGCCGTGCTGGGCGCCGGCACGCAGGGCCTGGAGCACACACGCCAGTTGTCGCAGGCGTTTCCGATCGAACGCATCATGCTGCATGATCCCTACGCGTCTGCTGACCTGGCGCAGCGCCTGGCCGCGCAGACCGGTCTGCGTGTGCAGATGGCGCAGGCCGAGATGGCCGTCGCGCAGGCCGATATCGTGGTTACGGCATCACGGTCGACGGTGCCCTTGTTCCCGGGGGAGGTGCTCAAGCCAGGAGCCTTCGTGACGGCGATCGGATCGAGCCTGCCTCACACCCGCGAACTGGATGACGCCGCCTTGCGGCGTGCCGCGGCGGTGGTGGTCGAGTGGCGGGAACAGTCGCTGCGCGAGGCGGGCGATCTGGTGCTGGCCGGCCCGGGCGTACTGCCGGAAGAAAAAATCGTGGAACTGGCCCCGCTGCTGGCAGGTCAGGCGAGGTCACGCGTGCGCGACGACGAGATCTTCATCTACAAATCGGTGGGCGTGGGGCTGGAAGACATCGCGTTGGCCGGCCCGGCGTACGCCAGGCATGCAATGCGGGCCGAGTCGCCGCCGCTGCCATAGCGGAGGTCTCGTGTGAACGGGGCATCCGTCGCGTTCACACGCGCCGGACGCCTTGCGCAGGTCGCCCTCAGCCTGCCTGCACGTTCCGTTTGGCTTCGGTATAGGCCTTGGCCGCGTTGTGCACGTGCTGCGTGGCCAGCAGGTTGGCCAGTTCACCGTTGCCGGCTATGACCGCATTCAGGATCTGCGAGTGCTCGTCCCAGTTCTGTTTCGCGCGCCGCATGTTGCTCGGCGCGAACAGCAGGGCCGTGCGATCACGCAACGATCGCATCAGGTCGGTCAGCACGACGTTGCCCGCAATGGTGGCCAGCATCTCGTGGAACTGCGAGTTCAGGGCCAGGAAGTTTTCCAGGGTGTCGCTGCGCACGGCTTCGGCGCCTTGCTCCAGGAAGGAGCGCAGGCGCTCCACGGTTTTCTCGTCGCGGCGCTGGGCGGCCAGCTTGGCGTTGAGGCCTTCCAGCGTGGCGCGGACTTCGACCATGTCGTAGGCCACGTCATCGGACAGGATGGCCACCGATGCGCCGCGCCGGGGCTCTATCGTGACCAGGCCTTCCGAGGCCAGCGCGCGCAGGGCTTCCCGGACCGGAATACGCGATACGCCCATTTCCTCGGAGAGCTTGCCTTCGACCAGGCGGTCGCCCGCCGTGAACTCACCGCTCAGGATGCGTTCGCGCAGCTTGTCGCGGATGATGGCGAACAACGGTGAATGCTGGTCGCCCAGCTTGGGCGTGGCGCCGGGCGTATGCGTGGTGGGCAGCTTCATCTGTCCTGGGAAAGTGGGGCGGAATAGTGTTTATTGTATATGTGAGGCCGCCCCTTCCATGCTGGCCGACCCTTCTTGCCCGGGCCGCGGCGTCCCTATACGTTGCGCACCAGCAGGGCCACCGCGCTCAGCGCGCACAAGGCCAGCAACATGCGCCGCACGGTGGCCGGGCTGACCCGGCCCCGTGCGCGGTTCGACGAGGCGAAGCCCAGCAGCAGGAAGGGCAGCAGGGCCAGGCTCAATCCCAGGTGCCGCGTCGTGTAATGACCCGTCCACGCCAATAGCGTCAACGACGCCAGCGAGCCGAAGAACAGCATCAGGCCCAGCGTGGCCCGCAAGGCGGGCGGCGGCTTGTGCTGCTGCACGATGGCCAGCGCAGGCGCGCCGATCGAGGTGAAGGTGCCCATGATCCCCGAGATCACGCCCGCCGCCGCCATGTTCCGGCCATTGTCTGCTATGCGCAGCCCCATCACGCTCAGGCCCACCGCGGCCAGGATCAGCATGGCGAAGATCAGCGCGATGGGGCGTGGCGACAGGGTGGCCATCGCCCATACCGCCAGGGCGCTGCCGACGATGCGGCCCGACAAGGCCTGGGCGACGGCCGGCCATTGCGCATGCTGGCGCTCGCGCAATGCCGTCATCAGCGCCACGAACCCGCCCAGGCTGAGCAGGGGGCCGGGGACGAGTTCGGGAAAGAAGACGGCGGCCACCGGCGACGCGAACATCGCGAATCCCACGCCGCCCACTCCCTGGAGGAACGCGGCCACGAAGATGATGGCCGCCATCGCCGCATACGCGCCTGGCTCTTGAACAATGGCCAACAGGTTCATGCCAAGCAGCCACATTTGTATACCGTATTCATTTTGAAGGTTGTTTGCAGGCCGTTTGAAAGTGCGGAGCCAGATCGTCCTTATAGAGAAATAAGGATTTCCCTAGTCACCTCAGATCGGCATCGCTGCGCTGCACGATTACATATAGTATACCGTTTGGGTAAAGCAGCGCTCAAAACATCAAGGGGAATTTCCTATGCAAGCAGACGTTGTGCTCCATGCGGCGCACTGGGTATACCTTGCCAGCGTGGCGGTCATCATCCTGACGATGATCCTGCGTGCCAACGTGGTGGTGCCCTCGGTCATCGGCACGTTCCTGGTGATCTTCGCCATCACGGGCAGTCCGATCAGCGGGTTGATCGGCATTTTCTCGGCGAGTTTCGTGGCAGCCAAGGAGCTGTTCAACATCTTCCTGGTCATCGCCTTCATGACCGCGTTGTTGAATGCGCTGAAGAGCATCGAAGCCGACGTCCGCATGGTGCAGCCGTTTCGCGCGGTGATGAAGGGCGGGCATGGATCGTTCTTCATCCTTGCGTTCTGTACCTATGTGATCTCGCTGTTCTTCTGGCCCACCCCGGCGGTGCCGCTGGTGTCGGCCATCCTGCTGCCGGCGGCGATCGCGGCCGGCCTGCCGGCGCTGGCGGGCGGCATGGCCATCGCCATCGCGGGGCAGGGCATGGCGCTGTCCTCCGACTACGTCATCGGCGTTGCGCCGGCCATCAGCGCCAAGGCCGCGGGCGCCGGCGTGCTCGCCAGCGGGGTGGCGGATCGCGCGCTGGTGCTGTCGCTGATCACCGGGGCCGTGGCGCTGCTGGTCACCTACCTGACGATCCGCCGCCACATCGTGCCGGCCAACCCGGCGCTGCTCGATGCCTGGCAGGCGCGCGCGCAGGATGCGACGCTGGAGCAGGTCGAACACGAGGGCACGTTCGACAAGGCCGAGCTGGCGCGTGGCACGAGCCGCGAACCCGCACGGGGCGATCCAGTGGCGCATCTGTCCGAGCAGGATCGCAAGCGCGTCAAATGGTCCAAGGTGTTCGCCGTGGTGACGCCGCTGGCCTTCCTGGGCGTGATCGGCGTCATGGTGCTGCCGCGCCTGTTCCCGGCCTTGCCGGCGCTGCGGGGCGGCGACGCGGCCGCGCTGGTGGGCGGCGTCGCGTTCGTGCTGATGATGCTGGTCACTATGTCCTGCGTGGGCGCGCGGCGCATGCTGGACGTCTGCCCCGAGCACATGACCGATGGCTTCGTGTTCGCCTTCAAGGCCATGGGGTCGGTGCTGCCGATCGCGGGTTTCTTCTTCGTGGGGGCGCACGAGACGGCCACGCAGATCCTCGGCGTGCCGTCAGACCAGGCGCCGGGCCTGTTGTTCGAGGTGATCTCGGCGGCGCAGCACCTGCTTCCGTCGAATCACTTCATGGTGGCTTTCGGCGTGCTGCTGGTGGGCATGATCACGGGCATCGATGGGTCCGGCTTCGCGGGATTGCCGTTGACGGGCACCTTGGCCGGCGCCCTGGCGCCCGTATCCGGGCTCGATCCCGCGACACTGGCCGCGGTGGGCCAGATGGGGGCGGTCTGGACGGGCGGCGGCACCCTGATCGCCTGGTCGTCCCTGATTGCCGTGGCGGGATTCGCGCGCGTGCACGTGCTTGAACTGGTGCGCGGGATGCTGTTCCCGGTCGTGCTGGCGCTGTGCGTCTCGACGACCTGCGCGGTGCTCATCTTCCCATAGAGGCGCTTCGGTGGAGTGCCTCGAAGGCGGCCCACCCCAGGCCACTTTCGCATTTTGACCGGGAATTCCCTAGCAGTCTATTTTGGTAGACGGTATACAATATACTTAAATCACAAACGGATCGGCGCTGGCATCCTGCCAGCCCATTTCTCCCCTGGAGCGAAACATGGAATTGATGAGCAAGGACGATTTCCGCACCGCGCTGGAAAACGCGATCAAAGGCAAAAGCGCCAACGCCTCGCCGTTCAGCATCGCCTGGGCGACCGGCAAACTCAGCCGCGAGCACCTGGCCCGCTGGGCGGAGAACCACTATCACTACGTGGGCCCGTTTGCCGACTACCTCGGCTATGTCTATGCCCGCACGCCCGCCGAATACGTCGAGGCCAAGGATTTCCTGCTGGCGAACATGTACGAGGAAGAAATCGGTGGGGACCGCCACACCGATCTGCTGATCCGCTTCGCCGAAGCCTGCGGCACCACGCGCGAGCGCGTCACCAGTCCCGACAACATGTCGCCCACGACGCGCGCGCTGCAGTCCTGGTGTTATGCGGTGGCCATGCGCGAAGACCCCGTCGTGGCCGTGGCCGGCCTGGTCGTGGGCCTGGAGTCGCAGGTGCCGTCCATCTACCGCAAGCAGACGCCCACGCTGCGCGAGAAATACGGCTTCACCGACGAAGAGGTCGAATTCTTCGATCTGCACATCGTGTCGGACGAGATCCATGGCGAGCGCGGTTACCAGATCGTCCTGGAACATGCGACGACCCCCGAGCTGCAGCAGCAGTGCCTGAAGATCTGCGAGATCGGCGCCCAGATGCGCCTGCTCTACACCACGGCGCTGTACACCGACTACGTGCAGCAGGACATCGCGCTGCCCGAGCTGAAGGCCGCCTGAGACGCGCGCCACGACTTCGTGCCACGCCGCCCCATGGCGGAGGCGCCGAGCCAGTCCGTACGACTCGAATGCATGGCGGATGCGCCGGGCGTCATGCCACGGCGTGGCGCCGGACTTTTTCCAGGAAGCAGCACGTGGAAGATCTACGTACACACGAGTTCCGCAACTACATAGATGGCGCATGGGTGGCATGCGCCAACGGTGCCACGACGCCGAACCTGAATCCCGCCGATACCCGCGACGTGGTCGGCCTGTTCCAGGCTTCTTCGGCCGAGGATGCCCAGGCGGCGGTCGCCGCCGCGCAAAAGGCCTTCGCCGCCTGGCGCGCCATGCCCATCTCCAAGCGCGCCCGCATCCTGAACGATGCCGCCGACTGGCTGTCGGCTCATGCCGACCGCATCGGTGCCGAGATCACGCGCGAGGAGGGCAAGTCCCTGGCGCTGGCGCGCGACGAGGTACTACGCTCGGCGCAGACGCTGCGTTTTTATGCGGCCGAGGGCCAGTCCTTCACGGGCGAGGTCTTTCCCAATGACGACCCCGACATGCTGGTCTATAGCCAGCGCGAGCCGCTGGGCGTGGTGACGGTGATCGCGCCGTGGAATTTCCCGGTCTCCATTCCCGCTCGCAAGATCGGGCCCGCGCTGATCACCGGCAACACGGTGGTGTTCAAGCCTTCCAGCGACGCGCCGCTCAGCGGTTACCGCCTGACCGAGGCGTTCGTGCAGGCGGGCATCCCGGCGGGCGTGCTGAACTTCATCACCGGCAGCGCCAGCGCCATCGGCGCGGCCATCACTGAAGCGCCCGCCGTGCGCGCGATCTCGTTCACCGGATCGACGGCCGCGGGCGAGCACATCCATCGCAGCGTGGGCATGACGACGCGTACGCAGATGGAACTGGGGGGAAAGAATCCGCTGATCGTGATGGCGGATGCCGACCTGGATCGCGCGGTGGACCTGGCCGTGAAGGGCGGATTCTCGTTGAGCGGCCAGGCGTGCACCGGCACCAGCCGCGTGCTGGTCGACAAGGCGGTCAAGACCGCATTCACCGAGAAACTGATCGCCAGGATCCGGGCCATGAAGATCGGCAGCGGCGCCGAGAAGGGCTGCGACATGGGGCCGCTGGCCACGCGCAAGCAACTGGACACCGTTCTGGAGTACATCGCCATCGGCAAGCGCGAGGCCACCCATGTGGTGGGCGGCGAGCAACTGCTGGATGGCGAGTTCGCGCACGGCTACTACGTCACGCCCGCGGTGTTCACCGACGTGACGCAGGACATGCGCATCGCGCGCGAGGAAATCTTCGGACCTGTCCTGGCGTTGATCGAGGTCGACGGCTACGAGGACGCGATCGCCAAGGCCAACGACACGGAATATGGCCTGTCGGCGGCGATCGCCACGCGCAGCGGCGATCTCGCGCACCGCTTCGCGAACGACATCCAGTCCGGCACTGTGAAGATAAACCGCACCACCACGGGGAATCTGATCAACGCGCCCTTTGGCGGCCTGAAGCGATCCAGCACCTCCACGTTCCGCGAATCGGGGCGGGTGGGGCTGGAGTTCTACACGCAGGTCAAGACCGTCTATCGCGCGGCGTGAGGCGCCAGGGCGCTGATGCCGACAGGTCCAGGTTTTCCGGCGGGCAGGCCGGGGCCTGGACCCCACAGAACACGACAAGGAATCCCTCATCATGAAGACAGTGGTACGACTCGAACTCGAAGAAGCCCGCGCGATGGTCGCGGCCGCCATTGCGCGGTCGCGCGAAATCGGCGTGCTGGAAACCGTATGCATCGTGGACGACGGCGGATTTCCGATCGCCATGGAACGCATGGACGGCGCACGCATCACCGGTCCGCAGATCGCCTGGAACAAGGCGTTCACGGCCAGCGGACACAAGCGGTCCACCCACTTGTTCACCACGCCGCCGAATGGTCCCGCCCTGCCGGGCAACGAAGCCTTCGGCATCCAACTGAGCTTCGAAGGCAAGTTCGCCGCATTCGTGGGCGGCTTTCCCATCGTGGTCGACGATGAGGTCATCGGCGGTGTCGGGTTGAGCGGCGGCAACGGCGAGCAGGACACGAAGGCGGGCATGGCGGCCTTGCAGGCGCTGGCCGACCTGCTGCGCGAGAAGGGCATGACGGTGCTGGTCCAGCCCGACATCAAGAAATAGTCGACCGCAAGGCAAGCCATGGAATACCGCGTACAAGTGATCGAGTCCGGTGCGGAATTCACCGTGAATCCCGACGAGACCGTGCTGGAGGCTGCACTGCGCTCGGGCGCCAAGATGCCGCACGAATGCACGTTCGGCGCGTGCGGCACCTGCCGCGTGCATGTGTTGCAAGGCCAGGTCCGATACGACGAGCCGCCCATGGGCCTCACCGACGAGGAAGGCAGCCAGGGCTATGCGCTGGCCTGCCAGGCGCGGCCATGCTCCGACCTGCAACTGAGTGCGCCGGGCAGCCGCATGGTATTCGCCGAACCGCGGCGCGTCGCCGCATCCGTGGCGGACGTGACCGCCTTGTGCGAGGGCGTGACGCGCTTGCGGCTGGCCCTGCCCGAGGACCTCGATCTGGACTATCGCGCGGGCCAGTATATGAACGTCTGGCTGGACGACGACGCGCCGCGCAGCTTCTCCATGGCCACGGCGCCGGCGGGCAATCTCGTGGAGTTCCACATCCGCGGCATCTCCGGTGGCCGTTTCACCGATGGCATGCTGCGGGCGCTGAAGCCTGGCGACCGCCTGGACGTCGAGATCCCGCTGGGCGTGTTCTGCCTTCATGAAGACGATTGGCGGCCCATGATCCTGGCGGCGACGGGCACCGGCATCGCGCCCCTGCGGGCCATCCTGGAATCCTTGCTGGACGACGAAGACTGCCCACCCGTGACCCTGTATTGGGGCATGCGCACGCAGGCCGATCTGTACTGCTTGCAGGAACTGGAGTCCTGGCGCGGCCGCATCCACGAACTCCAGGTCGTGCCGGTGCTGTCGCGGGCGGGCGAGCCGTGGACCGGCCGGCGCGGCTATGTGCAGGACGCGATCGCGCAAGACCATGCGGACCTGTCCGAACACGCCCTGTACCTGTGCGGTTCGCCCGCCATGATCCAGGACGTCACGGCGCTGGCCGCCCAGCGCGGCGCGGACCTGAATTACGTATACGCCGACAGCTTCACGTTCCAGCATCCCATGGCGCTGGCCTGATGGCGGCCGCCCGCCGCACCCGCCGCCGGCCTCGATGGACCGGGGAAAGCAGGCGATGTGCCGGTCAACCCGGCACGCCGCAAGGGTCGGGTAAAGTTTTCATATAACCTGAGAACATGCCTATAATCCCGGCATGTCCCTGCGCACCTCCACCCTGACCGATCAGGTCGCCAGCCAGCTTGCCGCCGAGATCGCACGGGGCACCTATGCCGTGGGCGCCAAGCTGCCGGCAGGCAAGGACCTAGCCAGCCTGTACGGCGTCAGCGCCGCCGTCATCCGCGAGGCCACCGAGCGCCTGCGCGCCCAGGGCCTGGTGCGCAGCCGGCAGGGATCGGGCTGCGTGGTGCTGGCCCGCACCGGCGCGGCCGGGTTCCAGGTGTCCGCCGAGGCCGACCGCGCGCAACTGGCGCACGTCTACGAACTGCGCATGGAGCTGGAGGGCGGCGCGGCGGCGTTGGCGGCAAGGCGGCGTACGCTGGCCGACCTGGCCGCCATGCAGTTGGCCCTGGAAGGGCTGCGCGGTTGCCTGGACGATCCCGATCCCGATGCGGGCGTCGAGTACGACGTGGCCTTTCACAGCGCCGTGGCCGTCGCCACCCACAATCCCAGTTATCAACGCCTGTTGCAGTACCTGAACCTGCAACTGCGCCAGGCCGTGCGCACGGCACGGCAGAACAGCCTGCGCCATGCCGGCCTGCCGTCGAGCGTGCAGCAAGAGCATCTGGCCATGTTCGACGCCATCTCGCGCGGCGACGCCGACGGCGCGCGCGCCGCGGCCGTGGCTCATCTGCGCGGCGCCGCCGGCCGGCTCGAACTCGGACTGCCTCCCATCGATTCCCCCTCTTCTTCCGCATACGGATACGCACCATGAGCACGCAAGCCTTCCCGCAACGCCTGGTCCAGGCCCTGGGCCCCGATGTCGTCGCCACCGCCGAGCAGGACATCGCGCCCTGGCTGGCCGATTGGCGCGGGCTGTACCGCGGCCAGGCGCAAGCCGTGGTTCGGCCGCGCACCACCGCCGAGGTCGCGCAAGCCCTGGCGCTGTGCCAGGAGGCCGGCGTGCCGGTGGTGCCGCGGGGCGGCAACACGGGCCTGTGCGGCGGCGCCACGCCGGATGGCGGCGCGTCGAATGTGGTGCTCAGCCTGGACCGCATGAATGCCGTGCGCGGCATCGATACCGTGGCCAACACGCTGGTGGCCGAGGCCGGCTGCATCCTGGGCAACCTGCGCCGTGCCGCGCACGAGGCGGGACGCCTGCTGCCGCTGAGCCTGGCCGCGGAGGATTCCAGCCAGATCGGCGGCAACGTGGCCACCAACGCGGGCGGCGTCAACGTCGTGCGCTACGGCATGGCGCGCGAGCTGGTGCTGGGCCTGGAGGCCGTGCTGCCCACCGGCGAGATATTCCATGGCCTGCGCACCCTGCGCAAGGACAACACCGGCTATGACCTGAAGCAGTTGCTGATCGGCTCGGAAGGCACGCTGGGCGTGATCACCGCCGTGGCCCTGCGCCTGTTCCCGCGCGTCGATACGCGCAGCGTGGTGCTGGCCGCGGTGCAGTCGCCGGCGCAGGCGCTGCAACTGTTCGAGCTGCTTTACGAACAGTGCGGCGCGCGCCTGCAGGCATTCGAGTTTTTCACGGGCGACTGCGTCGACTTGGTGCTGCGCCATGCGCAGGGCGTGCAGGAGCCTTTCGCGCAACGCTATCCGGGCTACGTGCTGGTCGAGCTGGCCGACAGTGTGGACGAGGCCGCCTTGAACGCGCTGGTCGAGCAGGTGATCGGCGCCGCGCTCGAGCGCGAGCTATGCCTGGATGCCGCCGTGTCGGCGTCGCTGGCGCAGGTGCAGGCGTTGTGGAAGTTGCGCGAGGAAATCTCCGAGGCGCAGCGCGCCGACGGCCCTCACCTGAAGCACGACGTGTCGCTGCCCATCGAGCGCATTCCCGAATTCATGGTGTCGGCCGAAGCCCGCGTGCGCGCCGTCAGCGCCGACGTGCGGCCCTTCATCTTCGGCCATTTCGGCGACGGCAACCTGCACTACAACCTGTCGCGTCCGGCGGGTGCGCCCACCGACTGGGCCGCCAAGGAGGGCGCGGCCATCACCGACGTGGTGCTGGACGAAGTGAACCGCTACGGCGGCAGCATCAGCGCCGAGCACGGCATCGGCCAGCTCAAGCGCGATCACTTCCTGCACAGCAAGGATCCGCTGGAACTGCGCGTGATGCGCGACATCAAGCGCGCGCTGGATCCCAAGGGGATCATGAATCCGGGCAAGCTGCTGTAAAGCCGCGGGGGCTCAGGGGGCTGCCGTCTGCAGGCGCAGGCAGCCCGTCAACGAAGGATGCGCATGGCCCGCCGGGCAGCGATACCAGGCATCGCGATAGACGTGTTGAACAGAGACGCCGAGCGCGGAGCGCCTGGCCAGGGTGTAGAACAGGTCACCCTTCTGTATGTGCGACACGATGGATGGATTGGCGCAAAGCTTGCGGGTATCGGCCAGCCTGAAATAGGTCGGACACCTGCGAAAGGCATCGTCCTTGTCCCGCTTGTACGAAACCGCCAGCAGCGTGCGTTCCGAGGGGCCCGCGAGCATGTCGTGGGCCAGGAAGAAGGCCAAGTGCATGCACAGATTGGCGGCCAGGCCACCGACAACGGCCAGGCCGGCCAGATACTGGATGCGCTGGAAAAGCGAGGCGGACCGCCACAGCTTTTCCCGCAAACGTGGCCTGAGCAGCAAGGACAGGCCCAGGCCGATGCCCCCCATCCAGCTTGCGGTAAAGGCGGTTTCTGCCAGGTCGGGGTGGATGGCGAAGCGCCGGTAGGTATGAACCACCAGCGTCACCACCGCGAAAATCGCCGCGACGGACAGCGTGCCGTAAAGCAGCCCCAGCCTGCGCGGCATCTTCGTCGCGGGCCGCGACATGGCAGGCTTTGGCGGCTTCCTTCGTGACACATCCGACCCCGGCTTACGTTGACAGCCCTGGGTTGTATCACGGCACATGGTCCGAGGCCTGTTTCCGTGGCCCGCGCCGCCTGCAAGAACGGCATGCGGCGCCCAGGCGCGCATGCCGTTCTTGCATCACGCCTGGTGATAGATCTCCGCCCCCTTCTTCACGAACTCCACCGCCTTCTCCTGCATGCCTTTCTGCAGTGCATCCTTGTCGCTGACGCCCTGCGAGGCCGCGTACTCGCGCACGTCCTGGGTGATCTTCATGCTGCAGAAGTGCGGGCCGCACATCGAGCAGAAGTGCGCCACCTTCATCGAGTCCTTGGGCAGGGTCTCGTCGTGGAATTCCTTCGCCGTGTCGGGATCCAGGCCCAGGTTGAACTGGTCGTCCCAGCGGAACTCGAAACGCGCCTTCGACAGGGCGTTGTCGCGGATCGACGCGCCCGGATGGCCCTTGGCCAGGTCGGCGGCGTGGGCGGCGATCTTGTAGGTGATGATGCCGTCCTTCACGTCCTTCTTGTTCGGCAGGCCCAGGTGTTCCTTGGGCGTCACATAGCACAGCATCGCCGTGCCGTACCAGCCGATCAGTGCGGCGCCGATGCCCGAGGTGATGTGATCGTAGCCCGGGGCGATGTCGGTGGTCAGCGGCCCCAGGGTGTAGAAGGGCGCCTCGTGACAGTGCTCCAGTTGCAGATCCATGTTCTCCTTGATCATCTGCATCGGCACGTGGCCGGGGCCTTCGATCATCACCTGCACGTCGTGCTTCCAGGCCACCTGCGTCAGTTCGCCCAGGGTCTTCAGTTCGGCGAACTGGGCTTCGTCGTTGGCATCGTAGGCCGAGCCCGGGCGCAGGCCGTCGCCCAGCGAGAAACTCACGTCGTACGCCTTCATGATCTCGCAGATCTCTTCGAAGCGTTCGTACAGGAAGCTTTCCTTGTGATGCGCCAGGCACCACTTGGCCATGATCGAGCCGCCGCGCGAGACGATGCCCGTCATGCGGTCGGCCGTCATCGGGATGAAGGGCAGGCGCACGCCGGCATGGATGGTGAAGTAGTCCACGCCCTGTTCGGCCTGCTCGATCAGCGTGTCGCGGAAGATCTCCCAGGTCAATTCTTCTGCCTTGCCGTCGACCTTCTCCAGCGCCTGGTAGATCGGCACCGTGCCGATGGGCACCGGCGAGTTGCGGATGATCCACTCGCGCGTTTCGTGGATATGCTTGCCGGTGGACAGGTCCATCACCGTGTCGCCGCCCCAGCGGATCGCCCAGGTCATCTTCTCGACTTCCTCGCCGATGCCGGAGCTGACGGCCGAGTTGCCGATGTTGGCGTTGATCTTCACCAGGAAATTGCGGCCGATGGCCATCGGCTCGATTTCGGGGTGGTTGATGTTGGCCGGGATGATGGCGCGGCCGCGCGCAATCTCTTCGCGCACGAATTCGGGCGTGATCAGCGACGGGATGGCCGCGCCGAACGACTGGCCCGGATGCTGGCGCAGCAGGCGGCGCGCCAGTTTCTCGCCATCGGGGCCGCTGGCGCGCAGCGATTCGATGTATTGCTCGCGGCGCAGGTTTTCGCGGATGGCCACGTACTCCATCTCGGGCGTGACGATGCCGCGGCGCGCGTAGTGCATCTGCGTGACGTTGGCGCCGTCGCGCGCGCGGCGCGGCGGACGCTGCAGGTCGAAGCGCATGGCGGTCAGCTTGGGGTCTTCCAGGCGTTCGCGGCCGTAATCGCTGGTCGGGCCGGACAGCACCTCGGTGTCGCCGCGCTCTTCGATCCAGGCGCGGCGCAGTTCAGGCAGGCCGCGGCGGATGTCGATGCGGGCTTCGGGGTCGGTATAGGGGCCGCTGGTGTCGTAGACGGTCAGCGCGGGATTCTTCTCGCCGCCGAACATGGTGGGGGTGTCCGCCTGCTCGATCTCGCGGAACGGCACACGGATGTCGGGGCGCGACCCGGTCTGGTAGATCTTGCGGGATTTGGGCAGCGGTGCGACGGCGGCCGCGTCGACTTCGGCCGTGGCGGCCAGAAACTTGGGATTGGCGTTCATGAAAGCTCCAATGAATCAAAAAGTTGGAGCCGAATCGGGATGGAATTCCGGCCGCGCGCGCACTGGCGCACTGAGGGCGCAAGAACGGGCGACAATGGAATACGCTCCCAGCATCGGCATTATCCGTACTGGTACGAAGGGACTCTCTCAACACGCGGCCCGTGGCCGCGAGTACCCCTGCATGGGCCGAAGTATAGGCGTTTTGGCGGCCGTTTCCGTATTGCTCCGTTGCATCTGGAATCAGACGTGACCTGCCGCCGCCTCATGACCCCTGTAAACTTTTTTGTAACGCGCACGAATCCGCAGTGGAATCCGTGATGACTGCGCACGGAAACCGCGAATCTCCAAGGGAACTCTCAATCATGCAATTGACTCTCCGCAAACTGGCTCCTGTCTTCGCCGTGGCCATGCTGGCCTTGGCCGGGTGCCAGACTGCGCCGACGACCTCCAGCAAGCAGGACGCCACCCCGGCCAGCCCCACGGCAGCCGCACAGCCGAACACCGCGTCGCCGGTCGAGTTCTATATCGCGTATTCCCAACCGGGCAGCGACCGTACCGAGGTTTCCATGCCCGACGGCAAGCTGTATCTGCAGTCCAAGCCCGTCCTGACGCGCCCGTACCTGACCGAGGCCGCCGCGGTGGTCGATCGCCAGGGGCAGCACTTCGTCGGCCTGCGCTTCAACGAAGCCGGCACGCGCATCCTGGCGGACGTCAGCAGCAAGAACCTGGGCAACATGCTGGCATTGGTCGTGAACCGTGAACTGGTGGCCGCGCCCAGCATCGCCGAGCCGCTGAATCGCGGCGCGCTGGCCTTCAGCGTGCCCACCGCCCAGGCCGCCATGGAGCTGGCCGCGCAGATCCGCGGCGATGCGCCGCCGGGCGGCGCAGCTGTCCCGGCGCCTGCCGTGCCGCGTAACGGCGCCACGCCGGTGCGTTGATCCCCGCGGGGCAGAGCGCCCTGCGGATCAGGATTGAAACCCTCCCGGGCCATGCGCCCGGGATTTTGTTTCTGGGATACGCGCGAGAGCTGTGCCTAGCCTTTTGCCGGTGCGCGGCCTGCGAGGGATCGCAGGCGCGACGGCATGGCCGAGCCTGGCACATGCCGTGTCGACGCATCCGTGAAGCGTCCCATCGTCCGGGCCGGGCCCGCTTGCGTTTCAGCCGTGCCCGTGCTGGCGTTGCGCCAGCCGGTCGTCCCAGCCGCTGCTCAGGCAGAGCGCGTCGAATTCATTGGCCAGATCCGACAGGGCGATCGTGGACAGCCGCTCCAGCAACAGGGACTCAGCCTGGCGCAGGGCGTCGTCCAATGCGGCATTGACCACGCGCTCGACGGCGCATTCGGGGTTTTCCGTTTCGTTGCCGATGGCGAAGATGCGCGGACCGCCAACCGCGCGGTGGATATCCAGCAACGTGATCTGCTTCAGGTCGCAGGCGATGCGCCAGCCGCCGCCGTGCCCTTTCTCCGAATGCACATAGCCCGCCTGGCGCAGGCCCGCCATGGTGCGGCGGACGACGACGGCGTTGGTGTCCAGCATCAGGGCGATCTGCTCGGAGGTCAGGGGTTCATCGCGCCGCGCCATGTGCAGCAGCACGTGCAGCATGCGGGACAGGCGGCTGTCTTTTCTCATGATCGATCCAGGCCTTGCAAGGCGCGGGCCGATGTCGTGGGCCCGTCATACGAAACATTATAAGTTGCGTGATGGATCGGAATCTGGCTATCATGTAACTTCAATAGTTTCATGAATGGCCGATGCTCATGCGGCAAGCCGCACCCTGCATACCGGCCGGATTTCCGTAAGGAGCATTCCATGCGATATGACGTCATCATCGTGGGCGGCAGCTATGCCGGCCTGTCGGCGGGGCTGCCGCTGGCGCGGGCGCGCCGCAACGTACTCGTCATCGATGGCGGCAAGCGCCGCAACCGCTACGCCGAGCACTCGCACGGCTTCCTCACCCAGGACGGCACGCCGGCCGCCGCCATCGCGGCGAAAGGCCGCGAGCAATTGCTGGCCTATTCCACGGTGCAATGGCTGGACGCCCAGGTGGCCGGCATCTCGCGCACCGACGACGGCTTCCGCGTCGAGATCGAAGGCCAGCCCGCGCGTCAGGCCCGCCGTATCGTGCTGGCCATGGGCGTGACCGACCAACTGCCCGACGTGCCGGGCCTGGCCGAGCGCTGGGGTAAATCGGTCTTCCATTGTCCGTATTGCCACGGCTACGAGCTGAATCAGGGCAAGATCGGGGTGCTGGCCAGTTCGCCGCTGTCCTTGCACGTGGCGATGCTGCTGCCCGACTGGGGCGCCACCACGCTATTCCTGAACCAGGCCCCCGAACCGGACGCCGCGCAATTGCAGGCACTGGCCCAGCGAGGTGTGCGCCTCGAGCGCAGCCGCGTGCAGCGCATCGAGAACCACCTCGATCTCATCCTGCAAGGGGGGCACGTCGTGAAGCTGGATGGCCTGTTCGCGACGTCGCGCGTCTCGCCCTCGAGCCCGCTCGCCGACATGCTGGGCTGCGAGCGGGAAGAGGGGCCGTGGGGGCACGTCGTCAAGGTCGACGCCATGAAGGCAACGTCCGTGCCGGGCGTCTATGCCTGCGGCGACATGGCCCGGCCCGGCGGATCGGTGCCGTTGGCGGTGGGGGATGGCGCCATTGCCGGCGCGGCGGCGCATCAATCGCTGGTCTTCAGCGCGCACTGAGCGCCCGGGTCAGACGCGCCGTTTGGCGCCCTTGGGCGGCTTGGCGCCGCGCTGGCAGGCGTCCAGGTAGGTCTCCAGCAACTGGTCCAGGAACTGCAACTGCTCGGGATGCAGGGCGCCGAAGCGACGCGGATCCACCGAGAACGGCCAGACCACCGGTTGCGGTTCGCGCAGGCTGTGCCGGTCGGCGCCACGGCCGCCCGGCTCATAGACCAGCACGGCGCGTTCCATGGGGCCGTTGCCGGTTTCGAGCCATTCGATCTCGACATCCAGCGCCTGCGCCAGGCTGCGTACCGAGCGGCTGCTGCCGCGATCGCCGCTTTCGTAGCTGGCGATGGCGCTTTGGGAAAGACCGCTGGCACGCGCAAGCGCCTGCTGCGTGTACCCACGTAGCAGGCGTGCCTCCTTCAATCGGTCTGAGAAATTGCTCTTCACGCAACAATTGGAGCGTGGAGGGAGAATACTTTGGTGGTTCATGAAACCACTGAGGTGGTATTTTCCTTGCCAACTGCACTTCACCTGCCATGCATGGCGCAATCGTCCCGGGTATTTCCCTTGGGTTCACGTCTGGGGGCGGGCTTTTTCAGGCCGGCTGCGCACGACCCATGTCTCGTTCTGTGACGCATGTGTCGATCTGGTCACGCCATGCCAGGCGATACCGGCTTCGCATCCGCGGATTCAACCCCGTCTTTTCGTCGACCGTACCGGGTTTGCGCCCCGTTGGCATGCATCCAGATAGGCTTCCAGCCATTGATCCAGAAAATGCAGCTGATCGGGATGCAGGGTCGAGAAACGGCGGGGATCGATCGAAAACGGCCATGCCACGGGTTGCGGCTCGCGCAGACTGGGCCTGGCCGTGTCGCGGCCCGTATGTTCGTATACCGATGGCAGGCGCTCCATCGGGCCTTTGCCCGTCTCCAGCCATTCGGCTTCGATTTTCAGCGCGGAGGCCAGGCTGCGCACCGATCGGCTGCTGTCCCGGTCGCCGCTTTCATAACTGGCAATCGCACTTTGAGACAGGCCGCTCGCACGGGCCAGCGCCTGCTGCGTCAATCCGCGCAATCGCCGTGCTTGTTTCAATCGGTCTGAAAAAGAGGTTTTCACGCTGCGATTGGAGCGTGTGACATGAATACTTTGGTGATTGGTAAAATTACATATGTAGTATTGAAGTCGTTCAAAACCGTTACCTGATCATCGATATGTTCGACAACCAACAACTCATATTCGTGAATGATGCGTTGCCCGCGGCGTCCTCCACCGCCCTGGTGCATGGACTGCAACAGGCGGGTTGGTCCGTGCAGTTCGCGGATGCCGGCACGCCGCTGCGTGCGCTGGTCGACATCCGCATGCCCGATGCCATCGTGGTGCGCACCTCGGCGGAAGCGATGTACGACCGTGTCATGCATGTGCGCACCTGCGCGCCGACGTCCGCCCTGGTGGTGATGGTGACGGGCGCCCCCGCCAACGTGCGCATCGCGGCCATGGATGCGGGTGCCGACGCCTGCTGCCATGTCGACACTCATTCCGCCGAGCTGGCCGCCATGCTGCGCGCCGCGCTGCGCTTCCGTGGTCTTGGCGGCCGCCGCTCGCTGTGGCGGCTGATGGCGCGCGACCGCGTGCTGGCCGGCCCCGCCGATCAGTGGGTGCCGCTTACCCTGGCGGAAAGCCGCCTGCTCAAGCGGCTGCTCGATGCACCGGGCTGGCTGCTGCCCCGCAACGACAAGACCTTCGGCGGCGGCCGCGCATTGGACGTGACCGTGTCGCGGTTGCGTGCCAAGGCGCAGGGCCTGGGCGTGCAACTGCCGTTGTTCACGGTGCGAGACTGGGGGTATATGTTCCTGGCCGACGGTGATGCCACGGGGTGGAACTGAGGCCGCCACGGCGTTTCTGGCGGCCCGAAGGCCGCCGCACCGGTCAGATGACGACGAGGTTGTCGCGGTGCATCAGCTCGGGATCCGTCATGCTGCCCAGGATGTCGGCGATGCGGGCCGAAGGCTGGCGCATGATGCGCCGGGTGTCGGCCGATGAGTAATTGATCAGCCCGCGTGCGCATTCCTGGCCATCGAGGCCCACGCAGGCCACGACGTCGCCGCGCTCGAATTCGCCTTCGACGGCGGTCACGCCGATGGGCAGCAGGCTCTTGCCTTCGTGCAGCAGGGCGCGCACGGCGCCTTCGTCCAGCACCACGCGACCACGCAGGCGCAGGTGATCGCCCAACCATTGCTTGCGCGCCGACCACACGGGCAGCAGCGCGCGCAGTTCGGTGCCGATGCATTCGCCTTCGGCCAGGCGCGTCAGCACGTTGCGTTCGCGGCCCGAGGCGATGACGGTGTGGGCGCCGCTGCGCGCGGCGCGCTTGGCGGCCAGGATCTTGGTCAGCATGCCGCCGGTGCCGATGCCGCTGCCGGCGCCGCCCGCCATGGCTTCCAGCGCGGCGTCGCCCGCCTGGGCGTGCGAGATGAACCGGGCGTCGGGGTTCTTGCGCGGATCGGCGCTGTACAGGCCGCGCTGGTCGGTCAGGATGACCAGCGAATCGGCTTCGATCAGGTTGGTGACCAGCGCGCCCAGCGTGTCGTTGTCGCCCAGGCGAATCTCGTCGGTGACCACCGTGTCGTTTTCATTCACGATGGGCACCACGCCCAGCCGCATCAGCGCGAACAGGGTAGAGCGGGCGTTCAGGTAGCGTTGGCGGTCGGCCAGGTCTTCGTGCGTCAGCAGCACCTGCGCGGTGCGCAGGCCGAATTCGGCGAAGGCGGCCTCGTAGGCCTGGCACAGGCCCATCTGGCCCACGGCGGCCGCGGCCTGCAGTTCGTGCATGGCCGACGGGCGCTTGGCCCAACCCAGGCGCGCCATGCCCTCGGCGATGGCGCCGCTGGACACCAGCACGACCTGGCGGCCCTGGGCGCGCAGCGCCGCGATCTGGGCCGCCCAGTGCGCCACGGCGACCCGGTCCAGGCCGCGTCCCTCGTTGGTGACCAGGGAAGATCCCACCTTGGCGACCAGGCGGCTGGCGGAGGCGATGACGGATACGGCGTGGGTTTGGGCAGTCATGGTGATGACCGGGCGTTGCGGGACACGGGACACGCCCGCCGGTGGACCGGCGGGTGACGGGATTGCGATTATGGCCTATTCGTTGCCGCTGTGCGGCGGAACAGGCATATCGGCGTCGGCGCGGGTGGTGTCGAAACGCGGATCTTCGTGCACGTAGGTGCCGTCGGCCTGGTCCTGGGCGACGTGGTCCTTGCGGCTCTCGGCGTCCAGGTAGTCCTGCAGCGCCCAGATCAGGTCCTGGGTGCCGTCGCCGTTCAGGCCCGAGATGATGTGCACCGGACCGTCCCAGCCGAACTCGGCGCAGAACTGTTCGCGCGCGGCCTGGGGGTCGGCGATCATGTCCAGCTTGTTCAGCACCAGCCAGCGCGGCTTGTCGGCCAGTTCGGGATCGTAGCGGCGCAGTTCCTCGACGATGGCGCGGGCATCGACGACCGCCTTGGCCACGGCGTCGGTGTCCGGATCGGGGCTGGAGATGTCCACCACGTGCAGCAGCACGCGGGTGCGCGCCAGGTGGCGCAGGAACAGGTGTCCCAGGCCGGCGCCTTCGGAGGCGCCTTCGATCAGGCCGGGAATGTCGGCCACGACGAAGCTGCGCGACGGCGACGTGCGCACCACGCCCAGATTGGGATGCAGCGTGGTGAAGGGGTAGTCGGCGATCTTGGGGCGCGCATTCGAGATGCGCGCGATCAGGGTGGACTTGCCCGCGTTGGGCAGGCCCAGCAGGCCCACGTCGGCCAGCACCTTCAGTTCGAAGCGCAGGCGGCGCTGTTCGCCTTCCTTGCCCGGCGTCCATTGCTTGGGGGCGCGGTTGACGCTGGACTTGAAGTGGATGTTGCCCATGCCGCCCTGGCCGCCCGCGGCCAGCGTGACTTGTTGGTCGTGGCGACTCAGGTCGAACAGCACTTCGCCGGTGTCGGCGTCGTGCACGATGGTGCCGACCGGCACGCGCAGCGTGATGTCGGGGGCGGCCGCGCCGTACTGGTCCGAGCCGCGGCCGTGCTCGCCGCCCTTGGCGCGGTGCAGGCGTGCGTAGCGGAAGTCGATCAGGGTATTGATGTTGCGGTCGGCGACGGCATAGATGCTGCCGCCGCGTCCGCCGTCACCGCCGTCCGGGCCGCCCTTGGGAATGAACTTCTCGCGGCGAAAGCTGCAAGCACCATTGCCGCCTTTGCCGGCGATGACCTCGATGGTGGCTTCGTCTACGAATTTCATGATGTGTGCGGTAAGAAAAAACGGCGGCGGTTACGACCCTCGCTGCTGCCGCCAGGCAGGCGAGGAATGCTGCGGGCCTGTCGGCCTGGGGAAGATCCCCACGTGTTGCCTCAGGGGGCGTTTGCCTTGAGGCGGACCGGCAGTTGCAAAACAAAAAGCCCTGCCGCAGACGGCAGGGCTTTTGCCGGTGCGGCGCGTACAGGGTACGCGACGCCGGGTATTACTCGCTGATGACCGAGACGATGGACTTGTTCAACGCGCCCTTGTGGCCGAATTGAACCTTGCCGTCCGTCAGGGCGAACAGGGTGTGGTCCTTGCCCACGCCGACATTGACGCCGGGATGAACGCGGGTACCGCGCTGGCGGACAATGATGCCGCCGGCCGAGATTTGC
This sequence comes from Bordetella ansorpii, assembly GCF_900078315.1. Taxonomy (GTDB): domain Bacteria; phylum Pseudomonadota; class Gammaproteobacteria; order Burkholderiales; family Burkholderiaceae_B; genus Bordetella; species Bordetella ansorpii. Next base: position 666,210 of record NZ_FKBS01000025.1, on the reverse strand, counting down.
TGGCCGCCGTACACCTTGACGCCCAAGCGCTTCGATTCTGAGTCGCGGCCGTTCCGTGTGGAACCGCCGCCCTTTTTCTGTGCCATGTTTAGCTCCTGCTAAAAAAGGTACCGGGGCTGCTTCAAGCCGTGACGGCTTCGATGCGCAGTTCGGTGTAGTTCTGACGGTGGCCTTGACGCTTCTGGTAGTGCTTGCGACGGCGCATCTTGAAGATCTTGACCTTGTCATGCCGGCCATGCGCAAGAACCGTTGCCTTGACCACGGCGCCGGCGACGAGGGGCGTACCAACTTTCAGTTGGTCGCCTTCGCCCACGGACAGGACCTGGTCCAGCGTGATTTCTTGCCCGATGTCAGCAGGTATCTGTTCTACCTTGAGTTTTTCACCGACAGCAACACGATATTGCTTGCCGCCGGTTTTTACGACCGCGTACATGGGTTTTCCTTGAAGGGTTAAATCGGAGGGCAGGGCGGGCGGGACTTGGCTGCGGGTACGCTGCGAAGAGGAGTCGCCTGACTTGCCGTCCTGACACATTCGGTCGATTGGACGCGAAAGCCGAAGCTGGCAGATGGGATTTGCGATTCCGGCGCTTGCGATTTCCGCAAGGCTTTCCCGTTGCTTTCCCGCTTTCCCATCAATTGCGCTGCTGTCCGGCTGGTTCCGTGTCGCTGCGCGCGTAGGCACACCGACCGAATCGAGGATTCTAGCCCGGACTGGTGCGAAAGTCAAAAACGCCTTGTGGCGTAAGGGTTTATGGCCGGCGGCATGTGGTTTTTGGGGGACAGCGCGACTCTGGCCCAGGGGCGACGGTTGCCGGCGTGGCCGGGGGGATTGAGCGCGCGCCTGCCGCGGCGCAGGGCCGCCTGGATCCGGCGGGCTGGCCGGGTACCTGCCCGAGAGACGGTCGCACCGGCCCCGCAGGGCGCGGACTTGAGCCACCGGGCAGCGACGACCATGTCAGTATAATTCTGGCCGGCCCCCGAAACCCGCGCGCTTGCCGCGCGGCACGCTACCCGAGCCGCGGGGCCTGGCTCACCCTATTCCCGGATCCGGTTTTGACTCTCTCCGCGCTGATCGCTCCCATTGCCGAAGACATGAAGGCCGTCGATGCGGTCATCCGCGACCGGCTCAATTCCGAAGTCGTCCTGATCCGCACCATCGGCGACTACATCATCGGCGCCGGCGGCAAGCGCATGCGCCCGGCCATGCTGATGATGGTGGCGCGCGCGCTGGGTTATGCCGGCACCTATCACCAGTTGCTGGCCGCGGTGGTCGAGTTCATCCACACGGCCACCTTGCTGCACGACGACGTGGTCGATGAGTCCGACCTGCGCCGGGGCCGCAACACCGCCAACGCCGTGTTCGGCAACGCCGCCAGCGTGCTGGTGGGCGACTACCTGTATTCGCGCTCGTTCGAGATGATGGTCGAGGCGGACAACATGCGCATCATGCAGATCCTGTCCGAGGCCACCACGGTGATCGCCGAGGGCGAGGTGCTGCAATTGCTGAACGTGCACGATCCCGACGTTTCGCAAGAACGCTACCTGCAGGTGGTGCGCTACAAGACCGCCAAGCTGTTCGAGGCCGCCGCCCAGGTCGGCGCCGTGCTGGCGGGCGGTACGCCGGCCCAGCAGGAAGCCGCCGCCGCCTATGGCCGCCACGTGGGCACGGCGTTCCAGTTGGTCGACGACGTGCTGGACTACAGCGGCGATGCCCAGGCGCTGGGCAAGAACGTGGGCGACGACCTGCGCGAGGGCAAGCCCACGCTGCCGCTGATCCGCGTCATGGAAGTCGGCACGCCCGAGCAGCGCGAACTGATCCGCCGCGCCATCGAAACCGGCGACGCCGACTTCGAGGCCGTGGCCCAGGCCATCCAGGCCACCGACGCGCTGGAGCACGCCTTGCAGGCCGCCCAGGCCGAGGCGGAACTGGCCCGCGCAGCCCTGGCGGACTACCCCATTTCCATTTATCGAGAATCCCTGTTAGAATTCTGCGCTTTCGCGGTTAAACGCGATCGCTGATGCAAAAGCGCAGTTGGTGCGGCGTAGTTAGTGCGATGCATAAGCCCCAAGCATAAGTCCCGAGTGGCTTACGGCAAAGAGCAAAGCAACGCACAAGCAAACGCACAAGCAGTTGGGCCCGAACCCAGCCGTTTGTCTGCATCGGTGCAGTGGTAAAAATCGGGGCGTAGCTCAGCCTGGTAGAGTACTGCGTTCGGGACGCAGGAGTCGGAGGTTCGAATCCTCTCGCCCCGACCAATTCAGTTGGTCATGGCGGTTCCCGAAACCGTCGGCAGAAGCCGGTATTGCCTACATGCAATGCCGGCTTTTTTGCTTTTTGCCGCCGGGGCTCACCCCGGCGGCCATCCTGGCCTGGCACGAAGCGCCCAGGTATCCGTGGCCCAGGCACGCGAGTTGCGGAAGGCCTGCGCATGGAGACTCGCCAACCCGCCAACATTCGCGCACAGGCCATGCAGGCGGGCTCGCTCGTCGCCGCCCACCTGGATGCCGGGCAGGCGCATGGTGCGCGTTTCCGCCGGCGCGCCTGGCGGGCCGCGCCGAAGCTTTCCGTGATGCTGGACCGCCTCGACCGCCTGACCTGCCGGGATTGCGAGGTATCGGTCGAACGCATGCTCAACGCCATCGGGCGCACCAGCTTCGCCCCGCTGATCCTGATCGTCGGGTTGTTGATCATGTCGCCGCTGGGCCACGTGCCGGGCATGCCCACGACGGCGGCCGTGCTCGTGGGCCTGAGCGCCGCGCAGATCGTCATCGGCCGTTGCCACATCTGGTTGCCGCCCTGGCTGCTGCGGCGGCAGGTCAAGCGCAAACTGCTGCAGCGGGCGATCCGCTTTCTGCGGCCATTGGCGCGCGCCAGCGAATTCGTCTGCCGCTCGCGCCTGCGATGGATGACCGGGAATATCGGCGTGCGAAGCGTGGCGGGGCTATGCCTGTTCATTTGCATTGTGATGCCGCCCTTGGAAATGGTGCCGATGGCCAATTCCGCCTGTGGCGCGGTGCTGGCATTGTTCGGCCTGGCGTTGACCACGCGCGATGGTGTGCTGATGAGCCTGACGCTGCTCGGTGGCGTAGGGGCCTTGACGTGGCTGGCCGTGGGTTGACGCATCGGGATGGGAAGTGGCCACGGGTGTCTCGAGCGAGGCGCGGCGACAGGCCTGGCCGGATCGCGCGCCGCGCCGCAAACGCCTTGTTCCGCACGCCATTCGCGTGAGCCGACGCCATCGCAGGGGTCGGCACGACCCCTTATCCGACAGCCCGCTGGCAATATGCCTTGAAAAAGAGTGCCGTGCGGCGCGGGAGTAATATCGACGGCTTCGCGACCCACGCGTCTCGCGCGTGCGGCCATTCTCGTTCTTCATTTCTCCACGCCGTTCACCGTCATGCTGTTCAGCTTTGCGCGTACTCACCAATACCCGATAGGCGAAGGCGTTCCATACGCCGAACGGTGGAGGGCGGTGCTGGCGCTGTTGCTGGGCGTGGGCATGTCCAGCCTGGACACGGCCATCGCCAACACTGCGTTGCCCACCATGGCACGCGATCTGCAAACCACCGACGCGCTGTCGGTGTGGATCGTCAGTTCCTATCAATTGGCGATGATCGCGGCGTTGCTGCCGGCCGGCGCGCTGGGCGAGATCGTGGGCCACCGCCGGGTCAGCATGGTGGGCCTGATGCTGTTCACCCTATCGTCGCTGGCCTGCGGCCTGGCGCCCTCGCTGGAATGGCTGGTGGCGGCGCGCGTGGCGCAAGGGCTGGGCGCGGCCGGGCTGATGTCGGTCAACGCGGCCGTATTGCGTTTTGTCTATCCCTCGGGCCAGCTGGGCCGCGGCGTGGGCTTGAATTCACTGGTCGTGGCCGTGTCGTTCGCGGCAGGGCCCACGCTGGCGTCACTGATCCTGTCGGTGGCCAGCTGGCATTGGCTGTTCCTCATCAACGTGCCGCTGGGCATCCTGGCCGTTCATCTGGGCCTGAAGTCGTTGCCGGTCACGCCGTTGAACGGCCGCGCCTTCGACAAGGTGGCAGCGGTGTTCTGCGCGTGTTTCTTTGCGCTGCTGGTCTACACCTTGAACGAAGGCGCGCACGCGCGCACGTGGACGGACGTGCTGGTCTCGGCGGCGCTGACGCTGGTGTTCCTGCTTGCGCTGTTGCGGCGGCAGGCTGGCGACCCCGCACCGATGCTGGCGCTGGACCTGCTGCGCAGGCCGATGTTCGCCTTGTCCGCGGCCACGGGGGTGTGCTCGTTCGCCACGCAGGCGCTGGCCTTCGTGTCGCTGCCCTTCATGTTCCAGCAATTGGGGTATTCACAGGTGGCGACCGGGTTCCTGATCACGCCCTGGCCGGTGGCGGTTGCGTTGGTGGCCTCGGCGGCGGGACGCCTGTCGGACCGCTATCCCGTGGGCCTGCTGGCGGGCGCGGGCCTGGTGGCGCTGTGCGCGGGCATGGGGCTGCTGGCCAGCATGCCGGCCCATCCGTCCGCGTTCGACATCGGCTGGCGCATGGCCCTTTGCGGCGCGGGCTTCGGCTTTTTCCAGTCGCCCAACGTACACGCCATCATGACCTCGGCGCCGCACGCGCGCAGCGGCGGCGCCAGCAGCATGGTCGGCACGGTGCGGCTGCTGGGGCAATCCACCGGCGCGGCGCTGGTGGCGGCGTGTTTCAACATCTCGACCCAGCATGGCGCCGTGACGGCGCTGTGGCTGGGAACGGCGTTTGCCGGGCTGGCGGGCGTAGCCAGCGTGATGCGGCTGCGGTATTGAGGCGCGGCGGGCGGATGCCGTGCGCCGAGGGGGGGGCGGCGCGGCCTCGACCGGGCGGCGCCAGCGGCGCGGGCGTACCCCGCCGCCATTCGTTCTGATCCGGCGACAGGCCTTACACTGGCCCGGCGGCCGAAGCAGCCGCCGGAGCGGTCCCGCGTTGCCGGATGGCCGTCTCCGATACCGACAAGGAGACAGCCATGCCGCAGGCCTTGAAGGACGATCTGGCGCCCAACACCGCCAATCACGTCGCGCTGACGCCGCTGGGTTTCATCGAGCGTGCCGCGCGGGTCTATCCCGATCACCCCGCGCTGATCCACGGCGCGCTTGAACAGAGCTGGCGCCAGACCTACGAACGCTGCTGCCGCATGGCTGCTGCATTGGTGGCCGATGGCGTGCGAACGGGCGACACCGTGGCGGTGCTGGCGCCCAATACGCCCGCGCTGTACGAGGCGCATTTCGGCGTGCCCATGGCGGGCGGTGTGTTGAACGCGTTGAACACGCGCCTGGATGCCGCGACGCTGGCCTTCATCCTGGAACATGGCGAGGCGCGCGTGCTGCTGTACGACAGCGAATACGCGGGCGTGGTGGCCGACGTGCTGGGCCGCCTGCCGCAGCCCCCCCGGGTGGTGCGAATCGAGGACACGGGGTTTGCCGGTCCGCACGGCTTGTTGGGCGATGCGGAATACGAGGCCTGGCTGGCGGCTGTGGAACCCTGCTGGGATTGGACCTGGCCCGAGGACGAATGGCAGTCCATCTGCCTGAACTACACCTCGGGCACGACCGGCAATCCCAAGGGCGTGCTGTATCACCATCGGGGGGCGTACCTGAACGCCATGGGCAACGTGCTGTCGAGCAACGTGCCGGCGCACGTGCGCTATCTGTGGACCTTGCCGATGTTCCATTGCAACGGCTGGTGTTTTCCGTGGACGGTGGCGGCGGTGGCGGGCACCAATCTGTGCCTGCGCAAGGTCGAGGCGGCACAGGTGTTCGGCGCCATCCGCGAGCTGCGGGCCGAATTGTTCTGCGGGGCGCCGGTGGTCTTGAACATGCTGGTGAATGCGCCAGAGGGCGTGCGTCGACGGTCGGAACATCGCGTGCTGGTCGTGACGGGTGGCGCCGCGCCGCCCGCCGCGGTGATCGAGGCCATGGATGCACTGGGCATCGATGTCTCTCATCAGTACGGGCTGACCGAAACCTATGGTCCGTCGATGGGATGTGCCTGGCACGCCGAATGGGATGAGCGGCCACTCGAACAGCGTGCCGCCTTGAAGGCGCGGGTGGGCGTGCGCAAGATCAACGTCGAACGCACGCAGGTGGTCGATCCGGACATGAGGCCGGTGCCCGCCGATGGCCAGACCATGGGCGAGATCGTCGTGCAGGGCAACAGCGTGATGAAGGGCTATCTGAAGAATCCCCGCGCCACGGACGAGGCGTTCGCGGGCGGGTGGTTCCACACCGGGGACTTGGGCGTGGTCGATCCGGATGGCTACGTGGCCATCAAGGATCGGGCCAAGGACATCGTCATTTCAGGCGGCGAGAATATCTCGACGGTCGAGGTGGAGAGCGTGCTGTACCGCCATCCCGACGTACTGGAGGCGGCGGTGGTGGCGCGGCCAGACGCCACCTGGGGCGAAACGCCCTGCGCCTTCGTTACGCTGAAGGATGGGCACGATGCGCACGCGCAGGACATCATCGAATTCTGCCGCGCGCGGCTGGCGCGCTTCAAGGTGCCGCGCACGGTGGTGTTCGGGCCCTTGCCGAAAACGTCGACGGGAAAAATCCAGAAGTACGTGCTGCGCGAGCAGGCGGCGGACTTGTCCGAAGGCGACCCGGTTCCGTCTTGAGTGCACAAAGCCCGTCCGTACGCGGAGGCGCTTTTGCGTCGCGGACGAACCGGCGCGCCGGGGCCGCACCACCGGCCGCGCGGACCCGCTGGATTCACTGCGCCGTGATCTTGCGTTCGCGCACCACCTGGGCCCACTTGTCCGACTCTGAACGGATGAAATCCGCCAGGCCTTGCCGCGTGGTCGGTTGCGGCGTCAGGCCATGCTTGTCGAGCGCAGCCTTCACTTCGGGATCCTCCAACACCTTCACGATCTCGCGATTCCAGTTGTCCAGCAGGGGTGCGGGCGTCTTGCCGGGCGCGACGAAGGCATACCAGTTGAGGGCTTCGAAACCGGGATAGCCCGACTCGGCCACGGTCGGGATGTTGGGCAGGTAGCTCGGGCGCTTCAGGCCCGTGGTGGCCAGCGGGACGAGCCTGCCTGTTTCCACGTGCGGCATCGCGGTCGGCGGCGCCGAGAAGTATGAGGCGACCCGGCCGCCCAGCAGATCCTGCAAGGCGGGGGCGCCGCCCTTGTAGGGGATGTGGACCATCTCGATGCCCGCGCGTTGGTTGAACATTTCCCCCGCGAGGTGCGAGGCGGAGCCCGGACCGGTGGAGGCGAACTCGACGCGATGGCCCTTCTTGGCCAGGGCCACGAATTCGGCCAGATTGCTGACGCCGAGGTCTTTGTGGACCACGAGGACGTTCGGAAAGTTGACGCCGCCCGACACGGGCGCAAGATCCTTGAACGGGTCGTAGCCGACCTTCATGAGGTGCGGGGCGATCGCCAGCGGACCGATGGAGCCGAACAGCAGCATGCTGCCATCGGTGGGGCCATTGGAGACCTGCTGGTGCGCGATGTTGCCGCCCGCGCCGCCCTTGTTCTCGACCACGATGGATTGGCCGACGTTCTCGCTGAGTTTCTTGGCGATGAGCCGCGCGGCGGAGTCGGCGGCGCCGCCGGGGGCGAAGCCGACGATGAGCGTGACGGGTTTGTTCGGCGGGAAATCCTGGGCTGCCGCCGGCAATGCGATGGCGCAGGCGAGCGCGCTACAGGCCCGCAGGATGCGGCGTCGGATAGGGGTCATGGATTGTCTCCTGATTATTGTGGGAATGGGCCGGGCCTCGGACTGCAATGGCCCGTCGTCGTGCACCGCCATGCCCTGTTTTCATTGGATTGGGCGAATGGGCGGGTGCCGCCGGCGCCCGATACTCCAGGCGTGGATCGGGCTTTTTATCGGAGGCGATTTTAGGAGTGACACCCCTGGCCTGCCATGCTGGCAGCGTCAACAGGTGTTCAGTCTTCGTGAAGAGCGCGTGGGCGCCGCGCAGGCCTCGGCGCTTTTCGCCAGGTTGCTTCAAGCCTCTTTCGGCAGCCACCGCTGCAGGCAGGCAGCCAGCTCGGCTTGCGAGACGGGCTTGGTCAGCCATTCGTCGAAGCGGCGGTCCAGGGCGGCGATGGAAGCGGGATGGCCCGCGGAGAAGGCGATCACCGGCAGCGGTCCTCCGTGGAGGTTGCAGAACCCCGCGCGGCGGATGTGGCGGGCCAGTGCCGCGCCGCTCATGCCCGTCATGCGCACGTCCGTCAGCAGCAGGCCGTACTGTCTGGTGCGCAATCGGCCTAACGCTTCCAGCCCATCCGCCGCCGTGTCATGGGCGAGGCCGAGCTGTCTCAATTGCAAGCCGATCAGTTCGCGTGCGATGGGGTTGTCCTCGGCCAGCAGGATCCGCCTGCCGTGGTGCGGCCTGTGGCAATCGCCGGCGGGCGCACGTGTCTCGTCCGTGTGGCGGGACGCGGGCGCTTGCGCCGTCCGCGTGCTGGCTTCCTTGGGGCGCGCAGGCCAGACAGAGGCAGGAGGCGGCGGGCCATCGGCAACGGGCAGCGGCAGGTCCACCGTGACTCGGGTGCCCAGGCCGATGCGGCTGCGCAGCGCGATGCGGCCTCCCATGGCCTGCACCAGTTCCTGGCTGATCGCCAGTCCCAAGCCGGCGCCGCCGTAGCCCGACAGCCTGGCGGCGCGTGTGCGCCGAAAGGGCCGGAACAGACGCGCCTGCTCGTCCGCCGCGATCCCCACGCCGCTGTCCTCGACGGTAAAGCGTACCGTGGGCGAGGCGTGCGGCCGGCGCACGCGCAGCGCCACGCTGCCGCGGTGGGTGAACTTCAGGGCGTTGGCCAACAGGTTGAACAGGATCTGGCGCAGCCGCAAAGGATTACCCAGCACGTAAGCCGGTACGTTGCCATCCAGGCCCAGATCCAGGCGCAGGCCCTTGCGTTGCGCACTTTCGCGCCAGAAGTCGTGCGTGTCGCGGCACAGTGCGTGCAGGTCGAAGGCTTCCGGCGCCGATGATGCCGGCAGCGCGGAATCGATAATGCCGTCCAGCAGGCGCAGCAGGTGGTCTGCCGCCATCTGCCCCAGTTCGATCAGCCGGTGTTGCTGGGCGTCGGTGCTGGTGCGTTGCAGGGTGGCCAGCATGGCGATCAGGCCGCTGAGCGGCGTACGCAGTTCATGCGCGACGAGGGTCTGCGCGGCGGGTCGTGCCGCGCGCGTCTTGCCGGACCCGGCTGCCGCGCGGCGACCGGTCTTGCGGTCGGGGCGCCGCATCTTCGGTCGTGATGCGGCGGCGAAGGGGTTGGGCCTGCGCGGGCGTGCCCGCAGCCCGCGGACCTCGTTTGCCACGTATGCCGTGATCAACGGTAGGCGGGCAATCGCTCGAGGCGTGCGCGCGGCCTTGCTGCGCAGGCAGAGCGGAACAGGACCGCGCGGGGCGTATCAGGCCGGCAGGGCGGGACAGGGGTCGAATGGATACGGGGCATGGCGCGGCAACAAAAATGCGATAGGCATGATTTAGTATTTTTGGGACCGGTTCACGCGCAGAAGTAGAAAATATCGGACTGGTATACCTATTAATGCGGCATATGTTGCAGTTATAGTCGGGCGCCATTTTTGTCACTGGGACATATCGGCCGTTGCATCAGGCCGATCCCGATATTGAGCCGGCCATGTGAAGGAAGCGGAATTCCCGTCATGGAATTCCGCTTTCCGGGGCCTGGCCTGGCGTTACCGCCCAGAACGCCCGGCATTCTCAAGGGCTGCCGGCAGGGCGGCGGTCTTTCTGGTTCGGGTCAAGGCGCCGGCGGACGGGCGGGTTTCTGCGCCGCCTTGTCGCTGCCCAGCACGCCGTACCAATCCAGCTTGCGGGTGGCCAGCATCACGGCGGCCAGCACGGCGAACAGCAGCAACGAGCCCATCATCAATGCGGCCTGCTCGCTTTGCAGCACCACATACAGCGCGCCGTACAGACCGGCCACCCCCACGCCGAACCCCATGCCGGTGCGCTTGCCGCCCATGGCGTAGCTGACGTATACGGCCAGCAGCAGGCTGCACGCGAGGCTGGCGCAGGCATAGGCCCAACCGAACGGCATATGCTCGGACAGGCTGAGCAGCAGCAGGAAGAAGATGCTCAGCGCGCAGCCTACCAGCAGGTATTGCATGGGGTGCACACGCAGGCGGCGCAGCAGCTCCAGCATGCCCACCGCGATGAAGGTCAGGCCGACGAACAGCATGCCGTACTTCACGGCTCGCGAGCTGAGCGAATACGGATTGACGGGGTCGAAGAAGGCCACGCCGAAGCTTTCCACGCAGGTGCCCGGCTCGGGGCCGTATTCCTGGCGCATGTCGTTGGCGCACAGTTGCACGCCGCGGCCGTAGTCGGAGGGGGCGGTGGTGGCCAGCGAGAAGACGCGCCACGTGGCTTCGAAACCCTTGTCAGTGACCGTGCGCTCTGCCGGCAGGAAGCGGCCTCCGAACGAGGGGTGCGGCCAGTCGGCGTTCATCTTCACCTGCGTGGATTCCGCCACCGGCGCGAACGAGATCTGGCCCGTGCCCAGCAGCTCCAGGCTGACTTCGGCATTCAGTTCCCGGCCGGCGGCGGTTTCGTCCAACTGCATGTGGAAGCCGCGCGGGTAGCTCGGGTGCTGCGTGCCGGGTTGGATGGACACTTCGTTGCCGTTTACGGTGGCATGCGCCGAGCGGATGCCGCGGGCGTCCATCAGCGCGACCATCAGGGTGGGGGCCTCGCATTGCACGCGCCCGTCGGCGTGTTCGGAGCGCGGCGGCAGCATGGCGTCCGAGGCGGGCCATTGCGCCTTCAGGCGTGTCTTGGCCGCGTAGGTGTCGATGCGGAAGATGCCGCGATAGCGCGGGTCCTGGTCGACCTGGGCGTCGATCTGCAGCGCACCCGGGGGGGCGGTCAGCATGAAATTGCGCCGTTCGTTGCGCAGCTTGCGCGCCGTGCCTTCGCCTTCCCAGGTCTGCCATTCCTCGGTGCAGTAGCGCTGCAGGACCGGACCCATCAGCGTCTGCTTGCCGACCTGGTCCTGCTCGACGTTCATTTCGGCGGTGCGCTGGTTGCCGTGGCGCTCGTAGACGATGTCGCCGATGCTGAACAGGCCGTAGGCCAGGCAGGCCAGGACCAGCAACAGGGCCGCTCCCTTGACCAAAACAGGGTTCTTCATGGTCTTTCCTCTCCGTCAGGTGTCTGATGCAGCGCAGTCTGACGAGGGAGGGTGAGCAGGCGATGAAGTGTGTGAGGGGAATGTGAAGTTCTTGCCTGCGCTTGCCGGCCGGCGTGGCGTCAAGCGTGCGAAGCTTTCTTGATGACGCTTGCGATCCATTGGTTCAGGCTTTCGCCATGTGCGGCCGCTGCTGCGGCGGCGGCTTCGTGGACGGCAGGCGGCACCCTGAGTACAAATTTTCCGGAGAAATCCTTGCGCGGTTCGACGCCTCGCGCGCGGCACTCTTGCAGGAAAGTCTCCAGCGAGATCTTTCCTTCCTGGCGTAGCCCTTCGACATCCGTCGCGTAGAAGTCTGCCCCGCCATTCAAGCCAATGAATTCGCCTCTGAACATGTCTATTTCAGGGTCGAAAGCAATCGAGGCTTTATAGCCATCGATGATCATGAGATTCTTCATGGTTCGATTCCGTTTTCCTCGAGCCACTTGCGCAGGGCAGCTATCGCTCCTTTGTCCATGTTTGGCGATGGATGAGGACGATGCAAAACTCGAACCTGCCGGAACAAGAAAACTGCAACTCTTTGGCAGGCTTCTCAGCCGTGCCTTGATATCTTCATTCAATCTGCTTTACGTCCCTTCCAGGTCATTCAGCCCCAGCTTCAGGACGCTATTACCCTGCCGGAAACCGCAGCCGCGCCACCAATCCCGGTTCTGCCGGCGTCAGTTCCAGCGATCCGCCATGCAGCGCCATCACCTGTTCCACAATGGCCAGGCCCAGGCCGCTGCCCTTGTCGCCGCCATTGGGCCGGGCCGTGGAGTAGAAGCGTTTGCCCAGTTGCGGCAGGGCATAGTCGGGAACGCCTGGCCCGTGGTCGCGCAGCTCGAACAGCACCTGCGCGCCGTCGCGCCACACGGACAGATCTAGCCACGCGCCCTCGGGCGAAAAATCCAGCGCGTTGGCCAGCAGGTTGCCGATGGCCAGAGCGACCAGTTCGGCGTCGCCGCGGGTTTCGGCGGTTTCCTGCCGCAGCCAGCGGACCTGTAATCCGCGCTGGTCGATGCGTGCCTGCTGGGCCTGCAAAGCCTGGGCCGCGCAGCTGTCCAGCCGTAGGCGCGGGGCGTGGGCCAGGCTGCCGCGGCTTTCCAGCTTGGACAGATCCAGCATGCGGTCCACCAGCACACGCAGCCTTTCGGACTGCTCCAGCACCTGCGTGGCGAAGAGCTGGCGATCAGCCGCGGGCAGGGGATCCTGCAGCAGTTCGCCGGCGCCGCGTATCGCGGCCAGCGGGCTTTTCAGTTCGTGGGTGAAGGCGCGCACCACCTGCTCCATGTGCTCGCGGCCCTCGAGGCGCAGGCGCATGGCTTCCATCGCGCGCGCCAGGTCGCCCAGTTCGCCGGGCAGGCGCGGCACGGCCAGGGCCTGCCCGGCCTGCACGTGTTGCGCGTAATGCCGCAGCCGCCGCACCGACCACACGATCCACAGCGTGACCAGCACGCCCACCAGCAGCGACAGGCCGAACAGCCAGCCGCCGGCCACCAGCACCTTGCGCTCGGCGCGGTCGACGAACCGGGCCACCGTCGAGGCCGGCTTGGAGACCGTCAGCACGCCCAGCAACCGGCCGTCGCGCTGAACAGGGGCGGCCACGTACATGGTGCCGTCTTCGTTCTTCTGTGTGGATTCGTGCGTGGAGCGCGCGCCGTACTCGCCGCGCAGGGTGCGCATCACGTCGTTCCAGCGCGAGTAGTCCTGGCCCACTGCCGAAGGCGTGCGCGAGTCGAGCACCACGCGGCCGGTGGCGTCGGTGACGTAGACGCGGAAATCCAGCGAACGCTTGTCCAGGCCCCAGATGCGGGCGTTGACGGGCCGTGTGGCGTAGTCGCGGATGCTGCGGGCCAGTTCGCTGTCTTCCAGCGTGCCGCCGGGCGGCATGGCGGCCAGCGGAGCCGCCGCCTGCTCGGCCAGCAGGTTGGACGTGTCTACCAGGATGTCTTCCATCACCTCGCGCGCGCTGGGCTTGATCTCGACCACGAAGGCGCGCAGCACGAAGACGGCCGCCAGACCGGCGATGAGGAAGAAGCCCAGCAGCAGGCGCAGGCCGAGTTTCATGCCGCCGGCAGTTCCAGCGAATATCCCAGTCCCCGATGGGTGACGATGGGATCGAGGTCGGGGCGGATCTCGCGCAGCTTGGCGCGCAGCGTCTTGATGTGCGTATCGACGGTGCGGTCGCCGCTGTCGGCGCTGTGGCCCCAGACGGCATCCAGCAGCGCATCGCGGGTGTGGATGCGGCCGGGGGCGTGCAGCAGGCGCTGCAGGAGGCCCAACTCGCGGCGGGTCAGCGCCAGCCACTGGCCGCTGAAGCGGATGCGGCTGCCGGCCTCGTCGACGTTGAACAGCGGCTCGGCCAGCACCGGGGCGACGGCGGCGGTGGAGGGCATGCGGCTGCGGCGCAGCAGTGCGCGCACGCGCGCCACCAGTTCGCGCGGGCTGAAGGGTTTGGCGATGTAGTCGTCCGCGCCCAGCTCCAGGCCCAGCACGCGGTCGATCTCGTCGCTGCGCGCGGTCAGCAGGATCACGGGCAGGGTCGAGCCCGCCTGGCGCAGTTCCCGGCACAGGTCCAGTCCGCTGCCATCGGGCAGGCCGACGTCCAGCACGGCCAGGTCGGGGGGCGTGTCGCCGGACAGGATCAGCCGGGCCTGGGCGACCAGGGGCGTATGTTGGACCGCCAGGCCTTCGCGTTCGAACGTGTAGGCGACGGTGCGCGCGATGGCGGGGTCGTCTTCGAGCAGAAGCAGGCGGGGCGTGGGGGCAGTACCGGGGGTCAGAGAGACGGGATGCATGGCCTGTGCGGTCTGGACGGGAACGGCCGGCGTAGGTTAGCAGAGGCAGGCATGGCGGGCTCTTGCTTGGGGACGGAGCCAGGGCCCAATCTGCCCGTCCAGGGAGGGGAAAGCAAGAAGGATTAAACTGGCACGACACCCCGGCGCGCCGCCCTGCCGCGCGCCGGCACGCCGACCCCTTCTACGCCAGCGAAAATGAGCACCACCACGTCTCCCACCGCCACTTTCCCGATTCCTTTCAAGACGACGCGTTCGCAGGCGGCGCGGGTACTTGCCGAACGCGAGGCCATTCTGGCCAATCCGGGCTTCGGCAAGCACTTCACCGACCACATGATCTCGATCGACTGGACGGTGGAACAGGGTTGGCATGACGCGCAGGTACTGCCCTACGGCCCGCTGCAACTGGACCCGGCCGCCTCGGTGCTGCACTACGCGCAGGAAATCTTCGAGGGCCTGAAGGCCTACCGTCACGCCGACGGCTCGATCTGGACGTTCCGTCCCGAAGCCAACGGCGATCGCATGCAGCGTTCGGCCCGCCGCCTGGCGCTGCCCGAACTGCCCACCGACCTGTTCGTCGAGTCGTTGAAGCAACTGCTGGCCGTGGATGCCGACTGGGTGCCGTCGGCGCCCGAGACCAGCCTGTACATCCGCCCCTTCATGATCGCCAATGAAAGCTTCCTGGGCGTGCGTTCGGCGCACCGGGCCGCCTACTACGTGATCGCCAGCCCGGCGGGTCCGTACTTCGCCAACGGCGTGGCGCCGGTGTCGATCTGGCTGTCCACCGACTACGCGCGCGCCGCCAAGGGCGGTACGGGCGCGGCCAAATGCGGCGGCAACTACGCCGCGTCGCTGTTGCCGCAGCAGGAAGCCTATGAAAACGGCTGCGCCCAGGTGCTGTTCCTGGATCCGCTGGAAGGCAAGTACCTGGAAGAACTGGGCGGCATGAACGTGTTCCTGGTGATGAAGGACGGCACGCTGGTCACCCCCGAACTGTCGGGCAGCATCCTGGAAGGCGTGACGCGCGCCAGCATCATCCAGCTGGCCCGCGATCGCGGCCACGACGTGCAGGAGCGCAAGGTCTCCATCGACGAATGGCGTGACGGCGTGGCCTCGGGCCAGGTCATCGAGGCCTTCGCGTGCGGCACCGCGGCGGTGGTCACCCCGATCGCCGCGCTGAAGGGCAAGGGCTTCGTGGCGGGCGACGCGTCCGCCCCGGCCGGCAAGCTGACCATGGCGCTGCGCCAGGAACTGACCGACATCCAGTACGGCCGCGTGGCGGATCGCCACAACTGGCTGACCCGCCTGGCCTGATCGGAGCCGGCCGGCGGTCAGGCCGCCGGCCGCGCGACGTCCGGGTAGTACTGCGGCGCCTCGCGCCGGTCGTACATGCCGTAGTCGCGCACCACGCGCACCGTGCGCAGGCGCGCGCCCTCGGGTAGCGCCAGGGCGGCGCCGAAAGCCTGGGCCGATACCTCATCGCGCAGGCACAGGAACAGGATCACGTCGCCGGGCGTCAGCACGGCGTCCAGCACATCCCACGAAACCAACCCCGCGATGTCGCCGCGCAGGCCTAGCCCGCGCGCGACGTCGCTGGCCGAGTGTCGCTGCGTCCAGTCCGGCGGACAGCGCAGGTCGATCATCGCGATGACGGTGCCGGCACCCACCTCGGTGGCATCCAGGCGCTGTTGCCGCAGCACATGGCCCGGCGGTGGACAGGAGTCCGAAGTGATCTCGCCTACTCGCAGGTGATAGTCCAGCATGATCTGGCCGCGTCCCTGCTCCTGAACCAGATGGTGTTTCATCTGCGTGCGCCAGCGCACCACGGATTTCTCGTCGCGCCAGCTCGATAGCGACAGCAGCCAGCCTTCGCGCGTCAGGCTGCGGTACCGGATGTTATCGACGAAGCCGTCCACCTGCTCCAGTTCGGGCTTCAGCAGTTTGGCGTTGCCCAGGTACGCATCCCACTGTTCGGGGCGCGGGTGGACTTCGAACATCACGGCGAACATGGGGTCTCCTTCGTTGTCTTGTCTGCAGGTTCGGCGCCGGCTGGGGTCATCCGCGATCCGCGGGCCACACGCCCGAACTGCCGCGCCGGTGGCTGCCGACCAGATGCGTGTCGATCATGCCGGTGGCTTCCATCAGCGCGTGCATGGTGGTGGGGCCCACGAAGGCAAAGCCGCGTTGCCGCAATGCTTTACTCAAGGCGGTGGAGGCGTCCGACACCGTGGGGATCTGCGCCAGCGTGCGCGGCACGGGCGTGGCCGCCGGCTGGAACGACCAGATGAAGGCCGCCAGGCCGCCGTCCGCGCGCAACCGCCGGGTTGCCGCGGCGTTGACGATGGTGGCCAGGATCTTGGCGCGGTTGCGCACGATGCCGGCATCGGCCATCAGGCGCGCGACGTCGTCATCGCCAAAACTGGCTACGACGTCGGGGTCGAAGCCTCGGAACGCCGTGCGGAAGGCCTCGCGCTTGCGCAGGATCGTGGCCCACGACAGGCCCGACTGGAAGCCCTCCAGCGCCAGGCGTTCGAACAGGCCCTGTTCATCGCGCACCGGCATGCCCCATTCGGTGTCGTAGTAGGCGCGCAACAGGGGATCCACGGCGGCCCAGGGCGGCCGCGCCAGGCCGTCCTCGCCCACGATCAGGCCGCTTGCCGAGGGAATGGGAGCCGATGTGGGGGCTTGCGCGGCAGCGACGGTGCGGCGGGTGCTTGCCATGGCGCTTCGGTCAGGCCGCCAGCGGCCGCGCGGTGCGGGTGCGGTCCAGGGACAGGCCTTGCTGCGTGCTTTCGAGTTCCAGCAACCGGGCCTTTCTTTCCAGTCCGCCGGCAAAGCCCGTCAGCTTGCCCGACGAGCCGATCACGCGATGGCAGGGAGCGATGATGGAGATGGGATTGCGGCCATTGGCCGCGCCCACGGCACGCACGGCGTCGGGCTTGCCGATCTGCACGGCGATATCGCGATAGGTGCGCGTCTGGCCATACGGAATACTCAGAAGCGCCTGCCACACCTGCTGCTGGAACGCGGTGCCGGCGAAATCGAGGTCTAGTTCGAAATGGTCGCGTTCACCCGCGAAGTATTCGTCCAACTGACGCTGCACCGCCAGCAGGGCGGGGTGCCGCGGATCTTCGCGCATGTCGCCCAGCGGCACGCGGTTGGGGCGGTCGTTTTCCCACAGGATGGCCGCGAGCTTCTCGCCGCGGGCCACCAGCTTCAGTCGGCCCACTGGCGAGGCCATGTGCATGTAGACGCAGGTCATGTCGTCCTCCTGGTTGTTTGACGGCGGGATCGCGTGAGCGAACCCGATGGATGCCAGTGTATGAGCGCTGCGTGGGCACTGAAACCGGATTCTTGCGGTTGAATTCGGGCCTCACGGGGAAGGACGGCAGCCGGCCCGTGGGCGGCGCCGGCTATCGTCCCGCCAGCGCACGCCGGATCGCCTGCAGCACCGACGGATGCGTGAGCATCGTGCCATGCATCGCATCGATCTCGAAGGCCCATTCGTCCGCCTGCAGTTGCGATTTCAAGGCTTGCCGCGCCGAATGGCCGCTGCGGCCTGTCCACCAGCACAATGGCCGGATCCGCAATTCGGGCAAGGGGGATGCCTCGTCGGCCAGGCGCTTCAGGTGCCGGGCCACGAAAAATGCCTTGGCCACCTCGCGGCTGGCCGTGGCCGCGGCGGCGGCGTCCCGGGTCTCGTGTGGCGGCTGGCTCGAGCGCACCAGAATGGGCTGCAGCAATTCCGCGATGGCTTCGTGCGCCATCTGTTGCGCCGACGGTCCTCTCAGCACGCCGATGTCCTCTTCCGCGGCGCCCAGCATCGACACGAACGCGCGGAAATCCTGTTGCCAGTCGCGCGGCCGTCCCTGGGGGCCGGCGGGCACGAACGGATCGACCAGGCCCAGGAATCGGATGGCCTGGCCCGTCTGCTCCAGCCGCGCGCAGACCATGACCGCCAGCGCGCCGCCCAGCGCCCAGCCCAGCAGATGATAGGGACCTTGCGGCTGCACGCAACGGATGGCGGCGGTGTAGTCGTCCGCCATCTGCGCCAGCGAGACATCGGTATGCCGGGCATCCGCCAGCATCCGGCACGCCAGTCCGTATACCGTACGCTCGGCGCGCAACTGGTCGGCCAGGGCGTGATAGTCCAACACCGAGCCTGTGACCGGGTGCAGGCAGAACAGCGGCAGCGAGCCAGGCACCAACAGGCCGAGCAGCTCCAGGCCGGCAGGCAATGTGGGGGGAATGGAGGGGGGAGGCGATGAGGGTGAGGCGGCATCGGCTGCGCGCCCACCGCCATGCCTGAGGCAAGCCTGTTCCAGGTAGGTCAGCACCGTGGGCCTGTCGCCCGCGATGCCCTCGACCACGCGCCAGCCGGCGGGCGCGGGCGTGCGATGCGGCCAGATGGAATATTGCCCGTCGTCATTGACCAGGACGACGAAGATCCCGTCCTCGCGGTCGAAGCCATCGATCGACATGGGATCCCTCCTGGCGTGATCCGCGCCTGCTTGCTATCCGCGCCCAGTTTATGAAACCGGTTCCGCATGCACAACAAAATCATCGAAGAGACGGTCCGGATGCCGGCATGCCGTTTCCCGGGAAGGCGCTCGCTCCCACGGGTTCCGTGGTAGAAATCTGAATCGCGGGTCCGGCGCTTGCGGCAGGCGCCTCGAAGGACATATTTCGAGATGGGGGGCTGACGTTGCCATTCGATCCACAGGCTTTCGACTGGAGCCGGACGCCGCTCGGGCCCAAGGAGTCCTGGCCGGCCGCTCTGCGGACCACCTACGACATCGTCATGGCCAACGGGTCCGGCATGTGCGCGGTCTGGGGACCCGGCCTGACCATGCTGTACAACGAGGCCTTCGCGCCGTTTCTGGGCAAGCGTCACCCTGACGCGCTGGGACGGTCGTTCCAGGAGATCTGGCACGACGTGTGGCACGAAATCGGTCCGCTGGTGGAAAGAACGCTGGCGGGCGAGTCCATCCGCTTCGAGGACATGTACCTGCGCATGACCCGCAACGGACGGGAAGAGGATACGTACTGGACTTTTTCATATAGCCCGCTGCGTGATGGCGACCGGATCGTGGGCTTGCTGGACGTGGCGACCGAGACGACCTCGATGGTGATGACCCGTGAACGGGCCCGCGTCGATGCCGAGCGCGTGCAACTGGCGCTGGCGGCGGGCGCGATCATCGGCACCTGGGTCTGGCATCTGCCGACTGATCGTTTCACCGTGGACGAGGCCTTCGCGCGCAGCTTCGGGCTGGATCCGGCGCTTGGCCGCGAGGGGTTGAGCCTGGAGCAGGTGATCGCCACGGTGCATCCCGACGACCGGCAGGGCTTGATCGAGGCCATCGACGAAGTCCTTGGCCGCGGCGGCGCCTATGCGCATCAGTACCGCGTGCGTCGCCACGACGGCAAGTACTACTGGCTGGAGGCGAACGGCCGGGTCGACCTGGCGCCCGATGGCACGCCGCTGAGTTTCCCGGGCGTGCTGATCGACGTACAGGAACGCCGTGCCGTTGAAGCCGAACGCGACCATGCCATCGCGCGGCTGCGTACGCTGAACGCCGAACTGGAACAGAAGGTGCTGGCGCAGTCGATGGTGCGCGGCCGTACCTGGCAACTCAGTCCGGACATCCTGGGCGTGCTCAACGAGCAGGGGTATTTCGAGGCGTCCAACCCGGCCTGGCAGACGACGCTGGGCTGGTCCGAGGATGAAGTCGTCCGCACGCACTTCCTGGATTTCCTGCACCCCGATGACAGGATCAAGACGCAGGATGCGTGGGAAATGTTGAAGGGCAGCGGTGTGATCGCACCGCGTTTCGAGAACCGCTACCGGCACAAGCGAGGCGGATGGCGCTGGCTGGCTTGGGTCGGCGTGCCCGACGAAGGCAAGCTGTATTGCGTGGCGCGCGACGTGACCGCCGAGAAGGAGGCGCAGGCCGAACTGGTGAGGCGCACCGAAGAGCGCGACCGTCTGTGGGAAACCACCAACGACCTGATGGGCAGTGCGGGTCAGCACGGTTACCTGAAGGCCATCAACCCGGCGTGGAGCGCGCAACTGGGCTGGAGCCGCGACGAATTGCTCGGGCAGCCGTTCAACGCCTTGTTCAAGCCGGCCGACCGGTCCCGCATCGCCGAGAGCATGCGCCGCCTGGGCGATGGCGAGGAAATCGGCGGCTTTGGCGGCGGCGTGCTGTGCAAGGACGGCAGCGAGCGCGAGATCATCTGGACCGCCAGTTTCGATGCCGCGATGGGCGTGTTTCACATGGTCGGCCACGACGTGACCGAACTGCACGCGGCCGAGGCGTCGTTGCGCCAGGCGCAGAAGATGGAGGCCGTGGGCCAACTGACGGGCGGTCTGGCGCACGATTTCAATAATCTGCTGGCAGGCATTTCGGGCGCGTTGGAACTGATGCACCTGCGTGTCGGCCAGGGCCGCCTGCACGACGTCGAGAAGTACATGGCCGCGGCCCAGGGTGCGACCAGGCGGGCCGCCGCACTGACGCATCGCCTGCTGGCATTCTCGCGCCGCCAGACCCTGGCGCCCAAGCCCGCGAACATCGGCCACGTCATCCTTGGCATGATGGACATGATCCAGCGCAGCGTGGGTCCGGCGATCAATGTCGAGTACGTGCCCGCCGACGATCCCTGGGTCACGCTGGTCGACGTGTCGCAGATGGAAAACGCGCTGTTGAACCTGTGCCTGAACGCGCGCGACGCCATGCCGGACGGCGGCCGCATCGCCATCGCGTCGGCCAACCGCTGGCTCGATCGCGGTTCGGCCCGCCAGCTGGATCTGCCCGAAGGGCCGTACCTGGAACTGTGCGTGGTCGATATGGGCACCGGCATGCCGCCCGACGTGGTGGCCCGCGCCTTCGATCCTTTCTTCACCACCAAGCCGCTGGGCGAAGGTACGGGCCTGGGCCTGTCGATGATCTACGGCTTCGCCAAGCAGTCCGGCGGCCAGGCGCGCATTTATTCCGAGGTGGGGCGGGGCACGCGGGTCTGTCTCTATCTGCCGCGTTATTGCGGCGATATGGCCGAGGAGCCGCACCGGGGCGATGATCTGCGGCCGCAGGCCGCCCGCAGCAACGGCACGATTCTCGTCGTGGACGACGAACCCACGGTGCGCATGCTGGTCGTGGACGTGCTGGAGGACCTGGGCTACACGACCATCGAGGCGGGCGATGCCATGTCGGGCCTGAAGGTGCTCGAATCCGATGCGTACATCGATCTGCTGCTGACCGACGTGGGCCTGCCCAACGGGATGAATGGCCGGCAGATGGCCGACGCGGCCCGCCAGGTCCGGCCCGGCTTGAAGGTGCTGTTCATCACGGGCTATGCCGAGAATTCCCTGCTGACCAATGGCCGGCTCGATCCCGGCATGGCGATCCTGACCAAGCCGTTCGCGGTGGATGTGCTGACGGCGCGGGTGCGCGAGTTGATCGCGTCCTGAGCGGCTGCCAAGCCGGCGCACAGCGGGCGCGGGCATTGCCGGGCGCCCATGCAGGGTTATTGAAGTGCAAATGAGAATAGTTGCTATCATTCAGCTCGCCGTGCTGCCTCGATGCACGGTTTCCAACCAATAAGAGTTGGCTCGCCCTGATAGGAACCCACATGATCAAGAAGACTTTGATTGCCACGCTCGCGGCCTTCGGCTGCCTGGCGTCCGCCCACGCTCACCAGGTCTGGGTGGAGCAGCCGGACGGCCAGAATGCCGTGCTGCGCTTCGGCGAATTCGGCGACAACCTGCGTGAAGCCTCGCCCGGCCTGCTGGACAAGTTCGGCAAGCCCACCGCCACGCTGATCACCGCCAAGGGCACGCAACCCGCCGAAGGCAAGAAGACCGCCGATGGCTACACGCTGCCGTTCAAGGCCGCTTCGGGCGACGCCATCGTGGCCGAGGACGCGGCCTATCCGCTGAACACCTACAAGCGCGACGACAAGAGCATCACCGGCTGGTATCACCCCGCCGCGCGCTACATCACCGGCTTCACCGAGCAGGTGCCCAAGCTGACGCTGGACATCGTGCCGACCGGCAAGCCGGGCGAACTGAAGGTGACGTACAAGGGCCAACCGCTGCCCAAAGCCAAGGTGGCATGGGTGGTGCAGTCGGGTTGGGCCAAGGAAGGCTGGACCGACGACAAGGGCCTGGTGACGTTCGACACGCCGTGGCAGGGCGTGTACGTGGCCGAAGTGGGCCACGCAGACCGCACGGGCGGCGAGCGCGACGGCAAGAAGTATGACGTGGTCAACTACGTCACGTCGCTGACCTACGTGAAGCCCGACGGCGCCGCGGCCATTCCGGCGGGTCCCGCCGCCGCGCCGAACAAGTAAGGCGCAGCGGGACGGCACGCGGCACGGTGTCGCGTGCCTTCAAAGCGGCTTTCGGCGGGGCGGGCCTCACCCGGTAAACTGTGCGGTTTTCCCCTACCCGGGCCGTTCATTGTCCAACCCTGACCAGACCGTCTCGCTCGACTCGCCCCTGGCGGAAGACGCCGAGGCGGGCAATACCTTCGAGGGCTATTTCCGCGATCCGAGCCTGGCGGCCGAGTCGCCGGTGGCCTGGGCGCTGGGACAGCGCCTGGACGTGCTCGACGCCCTGCGCGGCCTGCTGTCGGGCGGCCATGCGGCCGCGCGCCTGCGGGTCTGGGCGTTCCTGGAAATCGCCGGCCAGCCCCAGGCCCGCCTGCAACGCGACGACCTGAACCTGCTGCTGCACGCGCTCAAGCCCGAGGCGCTGGACATGGCGCTCAAGCGCTTGCGCGAACTGGGCCTGCTGGTGTGGGATGCGACGGCCCAGGACTACCACCTGCCGCCCCTGGCGCAGCAGGTGCAGGCGATGCTGGCGCCCTTGTCGCGCGCCTCCAGCGAGGACGACGACATGGCCGCGCTGCTGGCCCAGGTCGCGGGCGCCCAGGCGCTGGGCCTGTCCGACGCCGGCCACATCAAGCATCTGCACGCCCAATTGGCACGCCTGCACGACGAATTCGCCGACGCCATCGCCAGCGGTTCCGAAGCCCGCCTGCGCGAGGCGCAGCCGCGCTTCGAGCGGGCACTGAGCCTGGTCGAGCGCGCGGGCGAGGCGTTGACGGCCCTGATCCGCAGCGAGCATGGCGACGCACGCCTCGAGCGCGAGGCACGCGCCCTGGGCCATGGCCAGGCCCGCCTGCTGTCCATGGCCAGCCAATTCACGCGGGCCATGCAGCAGGCCGACCGCCAGCGGGTCACGCTGGGCAGCACCGGCATCACCAGCTCCGACGTGCGGCATTGGCTGCAATCCCATCCCGCGCTGCATGAACTGGTAGGCGAATCCCTGTCCACGGGCGTGCGCCCGCTGTTCGCCAGCGCCGCCGACCTGCTGGACGTGGCCGAAGGCGAATTCGAGCGCGACCGGCCCGATCCCCACCGGTCCACGGGGTTGCCGCCGCCTGCCGAGGCGGCCAAGGGCGAGATCGAGGCGTTGCGCATGCCGGCCGAGCTGGGCGCGTTGATCGGCTTGCTGGCCGATTGGCAGGGCGCGGCCGCCGAGGGCGCGCCGCCTGAGCCGCAGCCCATCGGCCAGGCCGTGCTGGGCGGCCGTTTTGCCCAGGCGGCCTATCGCATGCAATTGCTGCCGCTGCTGGGGGATGCGCAGGCGCGCACGCTGCAGGGCCAGACCGGCGACCTGGCGCGCTCGCCGTGGCGCGCGGTGCTGACCGCCAAAGTGGTGAAGGTCGACGACGAGCACGTCGCCAGGCTCAGCGCGGGGAACCTGCATCCAGACATCCAGGAAAAAAAATGATTGATTCCCTCGACGAAGCCGCCGTGCTGGCGGCCGAACTGCTGGCGCGCCGCTGGCTGCCCCGCAAGCATCCCAAGGTGCGCCGCGCCCTGGTCGACGCCGATCTCTGGCAGGCCGTGCAAGACCGGCTGGCCCAGGTGGGCCTGCGCCTGGTGGACAACATTCATTCCGACTACGTGTCGGTGGCGCTGCTGCGCGGCGCCGAAACCGCCGTCTTCGGCGAAGCCGGCCTGAACGCCAGCAACAACGCGGACCTGCCGCGCGATGGCATCTCGCTGCTGGTGGTGCTGTGGGCCTTGATCATCCTGCCCAAGCGCGAACGCCAGGCGGCGCGTGCCAGCAGCGCCGAGGGCGACTCGCAGACCGAGATGTTCCAGACCGATCGGCCGATGCCCAGCGCGGCCGAGGTCAGCCCCACCGTGTCGTACCGGGCGCTGCTGGCCGATTTCGGTGGGCAGTTGGGCCGCAAGACGCGTCTGGACACCAACCTGCGCCGGCTGGAAACCCACGGCTTCATCGTGCGGCGCGGCGACGACATCGCCGAAGGCCCGCTGCTGGACCTGCTGCTGGACTACGACACCATGGCGTCACGCATCCTGGATGGTGCATTGGGCAGCGTGCTGGCGCGCACGCAGAAAATGGCCGAGCCGGACGAACTGGCCGAAGTCGAAGCCGGCGCCGACACCGATACCCATTCCGCGGAAGGACAGTCCTGATGTTTCACCTGCAAAGCCTGGAACTGCTGCAATGGGACTATTGCCAACGGCTTTCGCTGCCGCTTGACGGCGCCATCATCACGGTGGCCGGCCCCAACGGGTCGGGCAAGACCACGCTGCTGGACGCCATGCGCACCCTGCTGGGGCTGGAGTGCTCGGGCGGCCGCAACTACAAGACCTACGCCCGCCACGCCAACGCCGACATGACCTGGCTGCGCGCCGTGGTGGACAACAAGCCGCATGGCCGCCAGACCTCCAGCCGGCCATTCGCGCGCAACCTGCTGTATTCGGACCAGGTCACGCTGGCCTGCCGCATCGACCGCAACAGCGGCGACTGGCAACGGCGCTACATCATGGTCGAGGGCGACGTCTCCATCGAAGCCTTGATGGAGTTGCCGCAGAAGGATTGGCTGGGCATCGAGCACTGGCGCAAGCGCCTGGAGGGCGCGGGCCTGTCGCGCGCCATCGCCCGCGTGCTGGCGCTCGAGCAGGGCCAGACCGACCGCCTGTGCGAATACTCGCCCAAGGAACTGCTGCGCTTGGTCTTCGACGTGTTCGGCGACCAGGAGGTGCTGGACCGCTACGAAGAGGCGCGCCGCCACCAGCGCGAATTGCTGGAAGAGGTCGAGGCTGCGGAGCGCGAGCTGGCGCACAGCCAACTGCAGCTGTCGCACCTGGAATCGCGCGTCACGCGCTACCGCGACTATCAGGCGCGCCTGCGCGAGCGGGAACGCCTGGCCACCGAAGTGGTACCCGTGCTGGCCTGGCACGAAGAGCGCCAGGACCTGGCCGGCAAGCTGCGTGAGGTGCATCGCCAGCGTCTGCATCAGGCCGAGGAGGTGCGTCAGCGTGCCGGCTACCGGCAGTCGTTGCTGGATCTGTTGCAGGCCAAGACGGACGCCGTGCAGGCCGTGCAGCGCCTGGAAGCCGACCGCGCCACGGCGCGTGCCGCGCAGGAACAGGCGCGTGATGCCGAGCGTCCCGTCGAAGAGGTGCTCAAGCACGCCGCCGAGCTGCAGAAACTCGCCGAAGTCGAAGGCGATGCCGCCTTGCTGGCCGAGCGCGTGCAGACGCTGGAACAGGAAAAGGCCACGTTGGCCGCGCAATGGCATGCGTTGCAGGCGCAGCGCGACGTCGCGCAGTCGTCGCTGGATGGCCTGCAAGGCCAACGCCGTGCGCCGCCGCCGTCCGAAGTGTTGCGCTTCCAGCGCGTGCTGCGCCAGGCCGACATCGACCATCATGTGATGGCGGATGTGATCGAGATCGCCGACGAGCAATGGCGCGCCGCCGCCGAAGGCGTGTTGCGCGCGGCGCGCTGGGTGGTGGTGCTGGGCAATCCCGCCGACGAGGGCCGTGCCATGGCCCTGGCCGAGCGCGAACGTTACCGCCACTATCTGGTGTCCGAGTCGGCCGATGCGCCGGCCCGTCCGGATCCGGACAGCCTGTTGGCCGTGCTGCGTTTCTCCGCGTCCGCACCGGTCTGGCTGCTTCGGCAACTGGGCCAGATCCGCCGCGTGGCCGATACGCAGGCCGGCAGCCGCCAGGGGGGCGAATGGATCACGCCCGAGGCCTATTACCGCGATCCGCGCGGTGGCCGCAGCGTGTGGGTGGAGCCCGCCGAGCATCAGTTCGGCGCCGCCGCCGTGCTGGGCCGCCGCACCGCGCTCGAGCAGCGCCTGGCGCGCATCGATGACGAGATGACCGCGCTGGCGCAGAAGCAGCGCGAGATCCGCCGCCAGACCGAGGCCGCGCAAGCCGCCGCCAAGGGGCACCGGGCCGCCGAAGAGCTGGCCCGGCGTGCCGAGGAATTCGAGCAGGCTCGCCGCGAACTGCCGGCCTTGAAGCAGGCGCGCGCCCAGGCCGGCGAGCGCTGGCAGGCGCTGGAGGAAAAACATTCCAAGGCGCTGCTGACGCAGCATCGCACCAAGTCCGAATACGACCGCGTGCAACGCAGCCTGACCGACAGCGAGCGCAATGCCCAGCACGCCGAGCGTGAACTGCGTGAACGCCATGAGGCGCTGCGCGAGCGGGCGGCGGCTTCGCGCGAGACACGCAAGCGTTTTCCGGCGCGCTGGATCGCTGCCGATACCCTGGACGAACTGCGCGACCACTACACCAACGCCACCCAGGCCCGCCTGCGTGCCGAGACAGTGCAGCGCGAGCTGGACGAAGGCGAATGGGAGACCGACCCCACCGTCGAAGACAAACACGTTCTGATGCAGGCCACCGTGGCTGGACAGCAGGGCGAACTGAGTCAACGGCGCGCCAGCAACGACGCGGCGGCCGTGGCGGTCAACAATGCCCGCGAACGCTATATCGACGTGCTGCGCGCCACGGTGCGGCGCTATCGGCAGAACATTGTCGAGCTGGGCACGCTGGCCGGCGTCGAGGTGGGCGCCGACATGCCGCACCTGGACAACGACGACACCGTGCTGCGCCAGGCGGAACTGCGCGTGCGCTTCAACTTCGACGGCAAGGGCCAGATCGGCCTGAACGAC
Source organism: Bordetella ansorpii (assembly GCF_900078315.1). GTDB lineage: Bacteria > Pseudomonadota > Gammaproteobacteria > Burkholderiales > Burkholderiaceae_B > Bordetella > Bordetella ansorpii. Next base: position 639,256 of record NZ_FKBS01000025.1, on the reverse strand, counting down.
GGCGAAGCCTCGGGTGGGCAACAGGTGATCAAGTCGCTGATCCTGCTGGTGGGCCTGTTGAAGGACGAGGAAACGCCCGGTGGCTTCGTCTTCATCGACGAGCCCTTCGCGCATCTGGACGTGCGCAACATCCAGCTGGTGGGCCACTTCCTGAAGTCCACGCGCGCGCAGTACGTGCTGACCACGCCGATCACGCACAACGTCGAGGTCTTCGAGCCTGCCGACATCACGCTGGTCACCGCGAAGAAGCCGCGCGACGCGCGCTGGGCGCCGCCCATCGGCGTGCTGCAGCGGCGCGCCGAGAAACATTGATCGGGGCGCCGCGCGCATGTCGAACCCTCATGAACAGGCCTGGGACGACGTGCCGCGCGGACGCAATGCCCGTGATCGCTGCGCGCGACGGGCCGTACCGGACGCCTTGCCCGAGGCCTTGAGCGCGGAGGACAAGACGCTGCTGCGCGGTTGGATACGTTCCGATGCCAGCCGCCGTAACCGTACCGTCCTGATGACCGAGGCCGGCCAGACCGGTATCGAGCGGGCCGAAACGCTTTGCGACTTGCTGCTGCGCCACGGATGGCTCGTTCGCCACGAGAAGCTGCGCGGCGGCGTCTGGTCATGGGACGCCGTCACGTGGCGAGACTTGCCCCGGCTGCAAACGCTGTTGGGGGTCACGGGCCCGCGTGAGCGGGGACAGCAACGCCAGGATCGCATCGCGCGGGCCCAGGCATGGCTGGAGGCGCGCGCGGCCGTGGCGGACACCCACGGGCTCGATCCCGATCTGCATGACGAGCTTGCCCACGCCCTGGACCGCTTGCGGGGCGACAAGGCGCTGCGGGTCGATGTGCTCGATACCCGTCTTGACCTGTTGCGGGCGTTGGCCGATTGGCATGACGCCGGCGCGCAGGGCATGCGGCGCGATTTTGCGCTGCGCGCGCAGGGGACGACCAAGTCGATCCGCCTGGCGGACTGGCGCTGGCTGGAGGCGGGCTTCGATCTGGAACGGCTGAATATTTCCAATTTCGCACCGCTGATCTGGCTGGCGGGAGACCTGTCGCTATCCCGGCAGGGCCGGCGCATCGATGTGGGCGCCGTGCGCTTTCAGGGCCTGCCGATCGAGGATGTTTGCTGCGCCGACTCGGCCAGGGGCCCGATGCGCTGGTGGCTGATCGAGAACCGGGCCAGCTTCGAGCGCCAGGCCGCGAAGCGGGCTCCCGAGATCGCGCTGGTCTGGTTGCCTGGCCGCCCAGGCCGCCAATGGCTGCTGGCGATGGCGCACCTGCTGTCGTTATTGCCCGTGCCCGCCTGGATCAGTGCGGATGCGGATCCGGCCGGCGTCGATATTGCCTGCACGGTGGGTTCGCTCTGGGAAGGCCTGGGGCTTCCTTGGGAGCCATACCTGATGGATGCCAGGCAGTTGGACGCGGCCCGGCAGAATTGGCCGTTGAATGTCCATGACCGCCGCTTGATCGAAGCGTTGCTGCAACGGCCCGCCTTGCCCGCCGTGCTTCGGGATCTGTGCGAAGCGATGGCCGCATCCTCCCGCAAAGCCGAGCAGGAAGGCTGGCTGTAGGCCCTGAAGACCGGACTGTATCGATTGCTCGTGCCATCAAGCACTGCCAGGGGCGACGTCGCGCCGCATCAGCAAGACGGGCCTTCTGCAAAGAAGGCCCGTCTTGCTTCAGGCGTCGATCCGAGGGATCAGAACTTGTGGCGGATACCCACGGCCACGGCCGTGTCCTTCACGTCTTCCTGGAAAGCGTAGTTGTTGCCGTAGGCCGCGTAGGCGTACAGGTTGGTGCGCTTGCTCAGGTTGTACGTGCTGCCCAGGGCGAAGACGTTGAACGTCTTGTCGTCGCCGGTCAGGCGGCTGTTCTTGGGATCGGCGCGCTGCCACGAACCGAACACCGAGGAATTGCCCAACGGCAGGGTGAAGCCCAGCATGGTCGAGTCCACGCGCGAGCCGTTGGCCAGCGCGTAGTTGCCGAACGGGGTGAAGCCGGTGGGATTCGTGCCCATGCCGGTGCCCACGAACCAGCCGTCGAAGGTCTGGCCCCAGGTCGCGTGCAGCTTCACGACTTCGAAGTCGTAGGTGCCGCCGACGACGTACGACTGGATCCTGGCATCGTCCTGGCCACCGGGCTGGGCGTTGGTCGGGTTCATGCGGTCATAGGCGGCGATCAGGTCCAACGGACCCTGCGTGTAGCGCGCGCCCAGCGTCAGGATGCGGTTGTTGTCGTTGGTGGCGAAGCCGGTGTTGCTGCTGGTGCTGTCGGCATTGAACGAGTAGCCCGCGCCGAAGCTGAAACCGCCGAAGTTGGGCGATTGATACAGCACCAGGTTGTCCAGGCGCATCGTGTTGCCGGCGCTGAACGTCGTGCCGAGATTGGCGGTCGAATAGCTCGTGCCGAACGGGTCCACGCTGCCGAAGTACTTCGACGCCATGTTGGTCTGGCGGCCGAACTCGATCTTGCCCCAGGAGGCATCGGCCAGGCCGACGGTGGACTGGCGGCCGAACAGGCGGCCACCCTGGGCGGAGGTGCCCGTCTGGCTGTTGTAGCCGGCTTCCAACGTGAAGATGGCCGACAGACCGCCGCCCAGATCCTCGTTGCCGCGCATGCCGAAGCGCGAACCACTGCTGACGCCGTTGACGGCGCCGAAGCGGCTTTGTTTGAAATTGGGCCCCTTGACTTGTTCATAGCCAATGCCCGAGTCGATCAGGCCATACAGGGTGACGCTGTCGGCGGCCTGGGCCGCGCCAACGTAACCCACTGCCAGGGCAGCGGCGAACAATGTTTTTTTCATGGTGTGCTTTCAGTTGATCAATGTGGTTGTTGGCGACGCAGTTCGTGGTATCGGGCGAGGCGTCGCTGGTACTCGGCCGAATTCGTGTCGGGGGTTTCCTCGCGGCGGGTCAGCTCGGCCATGCCCGACTTCACCCAGGCGTCGAGGTCCTGCTGGACGGCTTCGCGGGTCAGGGGGGCATTGGGGGAAGGCTGCGCCGGGGTGGGGGCGGTTTGCGCCGTGGCGGCGTGCGCGATGAGCAGCGCCGAGGCGGCCAGCAGCATTTGCCTGGTCAGCATGATGCGATCTCCTTTGGATGTTATGGAGGGAAGGGGCGTAGCTACGCCATTTCCGCACGAACGATTATGGAGAGCGCCGTGTCCGGCAGCCTGTGCGTTTTCTCACACTGTGCGCGCGATTCGGTCATGCCGAGGCGTGCTGCTCGAACTGCCGAGCCAGCGCCGCGACGTCGGTCACGCAAAGCACGTGGCCGCTTTTGTTCAACAGGCCCTTGCGCGTCAGGGCGCTCATCTCGCGCGTGACCTGCTCGCGGCTGGTGCCGATCATGCTGGCCAGCGCGCTGTGCGCGGGGGCGTGGGCGATGCAGGCCCGGTTGTCGTCGACGCCGGCGGAGTGCACGAGCCGCAGCAACTGCGCCAGCAGGCGGCTGCGCACGTCCAGGGTGCTGAGTTCGACCACACGCTGGTAGAGCGCGCGTGTCTTGTCTGTCAGGCCGCACAGCAGGCGATAGGACAGTTGGGGCTCATCGCGCAGCCATTGCAGGAAACCGCCGTGATCCAGGCGGGCCACCAGGCTGGGTTCGACGGCCACGCGCTCCTGCGCGGTCGCCGCGCCGCCGATGGCCGCCATCTCGCCGAAGTGGTCGCCCGGCGCCATGTCGGCGATGGTGACCGTCTTGCCGTTGGCCGCGTGGGTCATGATGCGGATGTGTCCCGACACCAGGAAGTACAGCGACTCCTGGTCCTGCCGGCTGTCGGGCAATGCCTGTTGCACGTCCAGGCGCAGCCACTGGCACTGCACGGCCAGGGCATCCAGCTGCGCCGTGGACAGCACGTCGAGCAGAGGGATCCGGCGCAGGGCCAGGGAACTGGGGGGGAGGGCGGACGGCATGGAGGAACGGGAATAGAAAGCGCGTGCCAGCGGGCGCGCGCGTACCCGATGATAGGCCCGTCCTGCTTGTACCGCCGTTGGAATCAGTTTTTCATTTCTGGCGAAATAGGCGGACGTCCGATTTGCCTGTCGTGTGGCTGACTGCTCGCCGGTAAGGGGCGGTAATATATGTGCTTATTTCTTCCGGCCATATGCTGCGCGGCCGACCTCTGCGGCCCGACTGTGCAAGGTCCTTGCCATGACCGTCTATCTACGCATTCATCCCCCGTCCTGAATCCGTGCGCCGCGCGCCTGCCTGGGCTGGCGCGCCGATCGGGCGGGGGCATGCCCCACGCCGGAATTTTTTTCATCCCGCCTGCGCCGGTCCGCGCGGCGGCACAACTCTGCGAGTCAGTCATGTCGACAACGACCCCCGGCGACGGGGCCGATTTCTGGGATGCGGGCGGGATGGGCTGCGGCGAGCTCATCCTGAAGCTGCGCAAGCATCTCAAGCGCATGCCCGGACAGGTGATGCGCGTGGTGGCGCATGACGCGGGCGCGATCCACGACATTCCAGCATTCTGCCGCATGACCCGCAACGAACTCGAACGCTACGAACCCGAGACCCACACCTTCTGGATACGGTCGCGGTTGGACTGGTAGGCCGGCGATCCCGTCATCGCCTTTTTCTTCTCACTTTTGATACGGAGATTCACCATGGCTGGAAAATTCGTCGTTTCCCTGACCTGCTCGAAGGACAACACCGACCGTGCCACGGTGGCCTTCGTCGTCGCCAACGCCGCTGTCGCGTCCGACAAGCAGACCCTGGTCTTCCTGTCGATCGAAGGCACCCGCCTGTCGCAAAAGGGCTATGCCGACGACATCCACGAAGAGGGCTTCGCGCCGCTGAAGGAACTGATGGACAACTTCGTGGCCGCGGGCGGCGAGATCTACGTCTGCTCGCCGTGCTTCAAGAAGCGCGCCCTGGACGAGAACAACCTGGTGGCCGGCGCGAAGATCGTCGGCGGCGCCAAGCTGGTCGAGTTCATGAGCGACAACGCTCCCAGCATCAGCTATTGATTTTCGAGGGCGCCGCGGCGCCCTCGTCTTCACCAGGAAGGTCTCCATGATTCCCCGTCGCTTGATGTCCATCGTCTTTCTTCTGGCCGTGCTGGGCTATGTGGCCATCAGCTATGCCGTGTTCGAGGTGCCCGCCACCGCCGCCGCCGCGGAAGAGTGCGGCTTCCTGCCCGGCGAACTGTCGGCCAGCGGCGCCGTGGCCTACGAGCGCTCGCAGGCCTGGGCCATCAGCTTCGTGCGCAAGGAGGAATACTTCGTTGCCGTCACCGTCGGCCTGGCGCTGGCCTTCATGGCCTTTGCCTGGACCATCGGCCGCCGGGGCGGCAAGGCCTCGGCCGGCGTGGCCGCGGGCAGCGGCGTGCTGGCGGTGTCCGCGCTGTGCGTCAGCTGCCTGGCGCCCGCGCTGTCGGTGGTCGGGCTGGGCATCGCGGGGGGCTTCCTGGCCGATGTGCCCAAATCGCTCATCGCCCTGAACACCCTGTTGCTGACGGGGTGGGGGGTGCTGTTCCTGTCGCGGCGCGCCAATGCCTGCGCACTGCCGCCGCGCCAGCCGGGTTCGCATCCCGCGGCGCAGGCTTGAGAATCACAAGAAAGGACTACGCATGAAAACCCGTTTCGCGGCCGTCGCAGCCGCACTGGCCTGTCTGCACGCGGCATCGGCTGTTGCCGCGACCGACTACGCCTCCGTCCTGACGCCGGCACGTCCCGGCATGCCGCTGGCGCATCCCATCGCGCCCGAGACGAAGGCTCCGCCGCCGTTTTCGCTGATCGCGGAGCGTCCGGTCAAGCCGGCCTACGTGCCGGGCCTGCCCGGCCTGCCGCAGTACCGCATGGTCACCGACGACTTCGGCCGCAAGATTCCCAAGTACGACGGCGTGTTCATCCGCCAGAGCCGGGTCGAGAACGGCGAAGTGGTGATTCCCGCGGGTGGCCTGTTCTACCTGGAAGACACCTGGGGCGGCGAAGTGGCCCTGCGTGGCGAGCAGGTGCCGGTGCTGGGCCGCATGACCACCTACATCGACTACGACATGTCGATCGAGGTGCAGGAGAACGTCACCATCCCGGCCGGCGGCAGCGTGGCCGTGGGCGGCCAGGTCTATCACTACTACGCGACGGTCGGCCACGAGACCACGACCAATCACGCGCTGCACGTGCGCAGCATCTCGGGCACCGACTGGGAGTGGGCGTTCGGCAATCCCATCCTGTCGGCCAGCCAGACCAACTGGTGGGGCACGCGCTTCAACCAGCTGTACAACCAGGGCCAGGCGCGTGAAGTCACGCCGAAGCAGATGGTGTTCGACTGGCTGAGCGGCGTGCGCACCGATCGCATGCTGTACGCGGAAGAAACCGTCCACAAGGGTTTGGCGGCGGCGGGCGAGCAGTGGCAGGTCGGCGCGCGCACCGTGCGCGTGGCCGCCGTGGACGCGGCAAAGGGCACGGTCAGCCTGGAAGTGCTGCAGGATGGCAAGGTGACGGCCTCGCGCACGCTGGGCCCCATCCAGCCGGAACGCCTGATCGAGGATACCGATGCCCGCAAGGCACTGGTGTTCGAGGACGGCGACATGGTGGCCTTCCTGTCGCCGTGGCCCACGGCGTTCGAAGGCGACAAGGCTAACCTGAAGGTCTATGGCAAGGCCTTCAGCGTGCGCTACGGCCAGGACTACGTGCACGACACCCGGTTCACGGGCTACCCGGTGGGCTGCCCCACGGGCCATGAGTTCGGTTTCATGCTGGTCAACAAGGAAGAGATCCGCCTGAAGCCGGGCGAGTCCTACTCCGGTCCCGAAGGCTATTTCAAGGTCGTGGTCGATTCCGTGGCCGACGGCAAGGTCACCGGCTGGCACGTGCAGGACCGTGACGGCGCGCGTTCGATCAACCTGGGCGGTCCCGACGTGACCAACGTCGACCTGGTGCTGGGCCAGGGCCGCGTGGCCGGCCAGGCCATCCTGTTCGACGTGGGCCGCGCCATGCTGGCCCGCACCTACGCCGCCGCGCAACGCGCCGACACCGGCGCGGCCGCCGTGCCCGCCACGCCGGCGCCGGCCGCAGCCCAGGCTCCTGCGCCCACCGCGCCGTCCAGCGGCGGCCTGTCGCCCTCGCTGATCATCGTCATCGCCATCCTCGCGCTGGCCTGCCTGGGCGTGGGCTTCGAGTGGGGCCGCCGCCGCCGTCCGTAGGCGCACAGGAGCATCGACATGGAACCCGTCACCACGCACACCCTCTCGCCCGACGTCAGCTTCGACGGCGGCGATCTCGATTGCGGCAACGGTCTGCTGCTGCTGATCCGCAAGCACATCGATCCGCTGCCGCGCGGCGGCTTGCTCGAAATCCAGTCGCGCGAGATCTCGGTCGATGAAGACCTGCCCGCCTGGTGCCGCCTGACCGGCAACGAGCTGATCTCGTGGACCAAGCACAACGGCCAGCGCAGCTTCCTGGTGTGCAAGGGCAAGCTGGCCGAACGCGATGCCGTGCCGGCCGCGCCCGCCGCGGTGTCCGTCCAGGCGTCCGCGCCGGCCGCGCCGCGCGAGCGCCGCCAGCCCGTCGCGGCCGCGCCCGTGCCGGCCCTGGCGGTGACCGGCATGGGCAGCTGGCCGCGTCCGCGCTGGATGATCGATGCCATGCACGCCCACGTCGAAGGCCGCCTGCCCGAGGCCTCGTTCCACGAGACCGCCGACGACGCCGTGCGCCTGGCCATCTCCGCGCAGGAGAAAGCGGGCGTGGACCTGGTCACCGACGGCGAGCAGCGGCGCGACAGCTACGCCAGCTTCGTGGCCTCGCGTCTGGACAATTGCCAGTTGATTCCGCTGACCGACCTGCTGCCGCTGGTCGACGATCCGGAAGAATTTGCCGCCGAGCTGCGCGCGCTGGACATTCCGGCCGGCGACGTGCGGCATCCGGCCGTCTTCGGCCACCTGTCGCGCTCGCGTCCGCTGGTGGCGCACGAGGTGGATTTCGCGCGCTCGGTCACCGGCAAGCCGGTGAAGGTCGCGCTGCCGGGCCCGTACCTGCTGACGCGCACGATGTGGATGGAGTGCATCTCCGACCGCGCCTACGACAGCCGCGAGGAACTGGCGGCCGACGTGGTGCGCGTGTTGCGCGAGGAACTGGCCGAACTGCTGGATGCCGGCGCTTCGCTGGTGCAGCTGGACGAGCCCGTGCTGTCCGAGGTGGTGTTCTCGGGCGCCAAGAACAAGCGCAGCTTCATGTGCGGCGCCTTGTCCGAATCGCTGGCGCCGGACCAGGAACTGGATTTCGCGCGCGACCTGCTGAACGCCGTACTGGACGGCATGCCGATGGACCGCACGGCCCTGCATGTGTGCCGAGGCAACTGGACCCCCGATGAAAGCGTGGCCTTGTCGGGCGACTACGCGCCGCTTCTGCCCATGCTGGCGCAGGTGAAGGTGGGCGCCTATCTGCTGGAGATGTGCACGCCGCGCGCGGGCGACGTGGCCATGCTGAAGGCGCTGCCCGACCATGCCCGCATCGGCATCGGCGTGGTCAACCAGAAGGACCAGGCCATCGAAACCGAGGATGCCGTCGCGGCCCGTATCGAGCGCGGCATTGCGTTGTTCGGCCGCGACAGGTTGCTGCTGCATCCCGATTGCGGCTTCGCCACCTTCGCGGACAACCCGATCTGTTCCACGCAGATCGCGCAGGACAAGCTGCAGGTGATCGCCCGGGCGGCGGCGCGTTTTCGGTAGCGAGGGGAGGGCCGCGTTCAGGCGCGGAATCGCGCCGGAAACGAGGCGGCGCAAGCCACTCTGTTTCGATTTGTCTGAAGTCTGTCATGTAGCCATGTGCCGTGGCCTAGCTAGAATGCGGGAATCTTTTTCTGGAGTCACGCATGGATCTGCTCAAATCGTTCACTGACATCGCGCAAAAGGCCGGCTTCGAGTTGCCGCCCGAACTGGCGGCCTGGTATGGCGAGGGCGTGGCCCACGCCGATGCCGACACGCCGGCGATGGCGGATGTCTACGACTTCGAGTGGATCTCGCCCGAGCAGTGCCAGCAGGTCATCGACGAGTGGCTGAACCCCGAGGCGCAGGATGGCATCCGTTTCTTTCCCTTCGCCGAAAGCGGCGCGGGCGATGCGTACTGTCTGGTGCGCCTGGCCGATGGCCGCCAGGGCGTGTCCATGGTCTGGCACGACGATGACGAGAACGACATCGAGTACGACAGCTTCGCCGATTTCGTGGCGGGCACGTACCTGGCCAGCTACGCCAACCTGTCGTACCTGGGCGACGACACACAGGAAATCGGCAAGGCGATGCGCGCCAGCCTGGAAGTGACCGCGCCCGCGCTGCCCGAGCATCACGCCAAGATCATCTCGGCGCCGGCCCGCTTGTCCGTGCAAAAGCGCACGTTCCGCACCGGCCCGAAGGCCAAGCCCGAGACCGTGCCGTCGCTGTTGCCTCAGGAAGACGCCGAAAACGGCGCCGAGCGCTTCAAGCGGTCGTCGCCGATCTGGTTCACGGTCGTGGCGCGCTGGGATATCGAATAACGCGCGCCGTCCTGCGCGGCAAGGCTCGGCGCGGTCGCCGGGCTTTCTTGCACCTTGCCGGCGGACATCAGTTCGCGGCGGGCAAGCGCGCGAACTGTTCCTCGCTGGGAAACCCGCGGGTGCGATAGCGCACGGGATAGCCGTCCGCCACGGGCTCCAGCAATCCGCTGCATTCCGCGAACATGGCGTCCCACGTCGTGAAGACATCGGCCTTCGGTTCGCCGTCTTCGCCGATCACCAGCAGCGCAATCAGGTCCGTGCGGGGCAGCAGCGTATCCACGTCCTTGGTCCAGACCGCGTAGGTGTTCAGCCGTCCCGTGTCCTGCTGCTGGATCAGCTTGCAGCTGGCCACGAAAAGGTCGATGCCTTGCGCCTCGTGCAGGCGTTCCAGCAGATCCTTCTGCACCTGATAGGCATCGGCCGAGCCGTGGCGTTGCAGGTCGGCCAGCCGTTGCGCGGTGTCCGCGTCCTGCGGCACGACGGCTTCCAGCCGGCCGTCGTGGATGCGGTACATATGGGATGACACGGCGCGCTGCTCGGCGGCCAGCGTTTCCTGGGCCACGGCCACCATGGCGCGTTGCGCGTTCACGTCGCGCGCCGAGGCCACCAGCAGGCAGCCGCGCGTGGGAATCATGATGACGCAATCGGTGCCGGCCGGCGTGCGGTGCATCATGTCCGGCAGCAGGCAGCGCGACGAGTCGTAGGCATCGTTCCACGTGCCGCGATATACGCCCGGGGCCACCTCGACGAACTGCTCCGCGCCCAGTCCGCGCAGATTGTCTATCGCATCGGCGAAGACGGCGTCGAACGTCATGCCCCATTCGCGGATCTGCTCGATGCCGACGCTGGACATCGTCTCGGGCGTATCGAAGGCGATCATCAGCACGGCGTCTTCGCTGAACACGCGGCTGGAATCCTCGTAGGGTTTGTCGTCGCCATTGGCGGCGTGCGTCAGCCGCATGGTCTCGGGGAACGTCTTGCTGCGGATGATGGGCCGCAGGTAGGGCCGGGCATCCGCGTAGGTGTTGGGCGTCTCGGGTTGCCGCAGCACCGCCAGGTACTTGTTCAGTACGTTGGCGCGCTCGGCCTTGGGCGCCGCGCAGTAGTCATGGTAGGCATTGTGCAGGTTGAACACCTGCTTCCGGCCCTCGCCGTGCAGCAGCGAGAAATCGCGCTCGGAATAGACCATATCCTGCGTCAGGCCAGACCGCGCGGCCTGCTGGCGGACCATCTGCGCGAACTTGTCGCGGGACGGGGTGGAAGAGAAGATATCGAACAAACCCAAGGCACGCTCCCGGTTGTTTTTCGTGGCGGAGCGGATCGCCAGTCTGGCCTATGTCGTTCGTGCCGCGCGGTGGAGTCCTGCGCGTAGGCGATGGCGAGCCGAAAACTGCGGGGCCAACATATCACGCGCCTGCGGGATTGCCAGCGGGATGGTCCGTGCGAAAGGCGTGCAGGTGTAACGCGCGTTTGCAAGGTCGTCGACATAAGCGACGCCATTCAGGCTGCGGTAGGACGTTCGCAACGATTGAATGTCTCAGAGCCGCCAAGGCGCAATAGTCTGCATATGTCGGCAAAACTCCCGATCTTTCTCCAACGTCGTTAAGTTGCCACCGGGCAAGCCGTTAATGATGTCATAACAGTCATATTTTTGTCTTTTTCATGAGTCCGCGGGGGAGCAGCGGGCTCATGCACGGCGAGTCTGGAATTCCATGTTTACCAATCTGAGCATTCGCGCCCTCCTGATGTGGGCGCTGGGCATCTGTTTTCTGCTGTTTCTGGCAACCGGCATCGCCGGCTATCGCATGCTGGAAACCAATCGGGTAGCGATCCAGGAACTGCTGGACAACAACGTCGTGCGTGGCGACCAGGCGCATCGCCTGGCCAGTGAACTGTTGCGCGCGCGGCTTGCCATCGTGAATGCCGTTGCGCGCATGAAGGACGGCGATATCGAAGACGCCAAGAAGATCGCGCAGCGCGCCATTCCCTACAACGAACGCGCCGATGGGTACGTCAAGACGCTGCGGGCGCATCCGGATACGTCCGCCGAAGGTGGTCCGCTGTATCGCGACATGATCAGCAGCTACGAGGCCTATCGCAAGGAAGCCTACGATCCCTTGGTCCAGGCTGCGTTGGCGGGCAATCTGCAGCAGACCCTGACGCTGAACGACCAGAAGGTCACGCCGATGGGGGCGGCGTTCACCAAGAGCCTGCTGGCCTACGTCGACTATGCCAGCAAGGTCGGCGCGCAGATTTCGGACGACGCCTCCGCCACCATCGCGCGTGCGGTGATTGCGCTGGCCGTGGGCGGCCTGGTGGTGCTGCTGCTGATGGCGGGCATGCTCTATCTGTTCAACAGCCGCGTCTTCAAGCCGCTGCGCGAAGCCGCGCAGATCTTCGAACGGATCGCTGCCGGCGACCTGACCGGCCGTATCGTGGCGGCCTCGAAGAACGAGATCGGCGTGCTGTTCGCCGCCGTCAAGAGCATGCAGGACGGCTTGATCCGCACCGTGTCCACCGTGCGAGACGGCGTGGAGCAGATCCATACCGGCTCGCGCGAGATCGCCGCGGGCAACTCAGATCTGTCTTCCCGAACGGAAGAACAGGCTGCGTCCCTGGAAGAGACCGCCGCCAGCATGGAAGAACTGGCGTCCACCGTGCACCAGAACGCCGAGAACTCGCGCGGCGCCAACCAGCTGGCGCAGGAAGCTTCCGACGTGGCGCAGCGGGGCGGCGACGTGGTCGACGAAGTCGTCACCACCATGCAGGCGATTTCCGACAGCTCGCGCCGCATTGCCGAGATCGTCGGCGTGATCGACAGCATCGCGTTCCAGACCAACATCCTGGCGCTGAACGCGGCCGTGGAAGCCGCGCGCGCCGGCGAGCAGGGCAAGGGCTTTGCCGTGGTGGCGTCGGAAGTGCGTGCGTTGGCGCAACGCAGCGCGCAGGCCGCCAAGGAGATCAAGTCGCTGATCGACGATTCCAACGGCAAGGTGCGGCAGGGCGCGGGCCAGGTGGAAAGCGCCGGCGCCACCATGCGCGAGATCGTGAGCGCCGTGCATCGCGTCAGCAGCATCATTGCCGAGATTTCCTCGGCCTCGGCGGAACAGTCGGCCGGGATCCAGCAGGTGAATCAGGCCGTGTCGCAGATGGATGCGGTGACGCAGCAGAACGCGGCGCTGGTGGAAGAGGCGTCGGCGGCGGCGTCGTCGCTGGAAATACAGGCGGAGAAGCTGCGTGGGGCCGTGGCGATCTTCAAGCTGGCGTCGGGGCAGGTGATCGAGGTGTCGGCGGGGCAGGTGGGGTATGGCGGCCGGGCGGGGGCGCTGGAGATGGCGCACTGATCGACGCAAGGAGGGCTGCGATGCTATCCCGCCCATTGTGTGCCCAAGCTTCAGGCTGACATCTGCCAGGCCCGGGCCATATCAGTACGCAGTGCCCGGGGGATGCGTTCATCGCCTTGCGCCTGGCGCATGGCGGCGGACATGCCTTCACCGATGCGGCGCAGCACTTCGCGAGGATTGCTGACCCCGCATACCTTGCTGCCGAACCGCAGCAACTCGTCTTCAGTGGGATAGGTCTTCGTCTGGTGCTTGCCGGCAAAAAGCTTCAGCGCCATCGTCCTGTCTTCCAGTTCTGGCCCCCCGTCGTAGCGGGCATACCGATAGACTGCGGTCGTTACGACGTCGAACATGGGAGCCAACCAGGCCTCGCTGGCCGAGCGGTACAGCACACCATAGTTCTTCAGATGGCCATCACCGTTGCGGACCATGATGCTGAAAGCGACTTGCTCGAAGAATCGCAGCAGGTTGTGCCTGGGTAACTGCAATTGGATGAGCAACTGGGCCACGCGCTCATAACTGCCTTGGTACTTGCGGTCGGCCAGCACATCGCGCACCCGCAGGCCCGCCAGCGCGGCAATATCCTCGAACCCCAGCCGTTCTAATGTTCCATCGGTTTTCGTGACCAGATCGAAGCGGTCCAGCACCAGCATCTGCCCATCGTCCGACAGCGCAAAATCGGGGGTGTCGATGCCTGCCAGCCGCGCCGCGCTCAGGCACAGGAATTCATTGGCTGCCAAGCCGGGGTAGGCGGGGCTGGCGGCTTTGACGATCAATGACGAGATAGGTACGGTCGGCCGGTCGGGCACCATGATCTTGGGTTGCATGCCTGCAATCCCGGCGCCTGTGCTCAGGTAGGCGCTTACCAGTTCGTCGAACACCTCGGGGGTGTAGCGCGTCGACAGCAACGTACGCTTGTCGAGCGTGGGGGGGGCAGGGACGCAAGGGCTATCCGGCAAGCGATAGCCGATCCGGCCAATGCTGTTCTGGCCGCTCAGGGCCAGCAGATGCATGGGTGTCAGCGGCTGCTTGGGAAACGCAGCGCGTAGCCGCATGTAGAGGTCGCCTTCCGGCAGATTCTGGTCCATCACGGGAAACAGATCGCCGTCCTGCCAGGTCAGGCGATCGGCGGCGGGCATCAGCAGGGCCAGCGAGGTCTGATCGGGATCGGGGCCCAGATAGCGGAATTCATACCTCGACTGCTTCAGCAACTGCCCGGCATCGGGCTCGTTTGCAATGGCGATCTGCAGCAGCGGAATTTTGTCCGGAAGCATGGCTGCGCTCAGTCCTCGTCGCGTGAGAAATGGTCTGCGACTTCCTGCATCGTCGGCATGCCTGCACGGGTGATCTGCAACGCCAGGCCCATGGCGCCAAGCACGGCCAGTAGTGAGGACACGGTGACGTCTTCGCCTGACTCGATACGATAGATCACCTCACGCACTTTTCCGGCGCGATGGGCGAGCTCCGTCTTCGAGAGCCCAGCGGTTTCGCGGTGGGCTTTCAAGATCGGGGCAAGCTGGTTTAGGAACAGGATTTTGTCAGTCATAACTGACGTTCTAAAAGGATTTATGTTGATTTGCTAGTTTTAACTAGCAAACAAGCGGCGGTCAACCTTGTTGGTGAGGCATGCCTAGCCGAATCGGGCCATGAGGTTGATCTTTGGGATCCACGTTGTGGCCCTTTTGGCGAATGGTCAAGGCGCTGCGTCTGGCCATGTCGATGGCCACTTCACGCACCCGGGGCATCAATGGCCGCCAGTCGTTTGGTGCCAACGTCCTTGCGACCTCCGACGGACAGACGGTCGCGCCCGGCTCGCGTTGGTTGAGCAGGCAGAGAATCGTGTCGTGGATGTGTTGGTCGGAGCAATGCATGCGCTGATCGTTGCATGGGTAGGCCGTAAGCGCGTGTGAGGCTTGCGAACCTGACGTAGCGCCATGCGTGCGTCGCTGCAGGGGTGTTTTTGACTGCTTTGACGGCACCAATGCAAAAGGGCTGCGCGTCAGCGCAGCCCTTTGGAAATCTTTTTGGTGGCCTGGGGCGGAATCGAACCACCGACACGCGGATTTTCAATCCGCTGCTCTACCAACTGAGCTACCAGGCCAACGAAGACCGCAACTATACATGAATTTTTCAACGCGTGCAGGAACTGGCACCAAATTTCTTCGCCGAGTTCCATCAACACTGACCTCACCCACAGGACGCCCCCAACCCCTCATTGATGCCATCCAACAACCTCAGGGGAAACCCTGGGCGTATAATCCTGGGTTGTTCTCTGTTACATCCGTGTGTACAAGCTACCCGTACACGCCGGCGCCCAGCGCCGACACCTTCCGGGTCGCGCACACCTGCCACGATGTCCGTCGCCGTTCTTGCCTTCGGTCTGAATCACACCTCCGCCCCGGTCTCGGTGCGCGAGCGCGTGTCCATGCCCGTCGATCTGGTGCGTCCGGCGCTGGAAGGGTTGCGGGCGGCATTCGGTGGATCGGTGCGCGAAGCCGCCATCCTGTCCACCTGTAATCGCACCGAGGTCTACTGTGCGGCCGAGCCGCAGGTGGCCGAGCAACTGCCGGCGTGGCTGGCCGAGCACAACCGCATCGAAGCCGTCTCGCTCGACCCCCATCTGTACCGCCATCGCCAGGATGAAGCCGTGCGTCACGCGTTCCGCGTGGCCAGCGGGCTCGACTCCATGGTGCTGGGCGAGCCGCAGATCCTGGGCCAGATGAAGGACGCCATCCGTGCCGCCGACGAGGCCGGTTCGCTGGGCACGCTGCTGCATCAACTGTTCCAGCGCACCTTCTCGGTGGCCAAGGAAGTCCGTTCGCAAACCGCCATCGGCGCGCAGTCGGTGTCCATGGCCGCCGCCGCGGTGCGCCTGGCCGAGCGCGTGTTCGGCAAGCTGGATCAGGCGCGCGTGCTGTTCATCGGCGCGGGCGAGATGATCGAACTCTGTGCCACGCACTTCGCCGCGCAGCGTCCGCACAGCATGGTGGTGGCCAATCGCACCACCGAGCGCGCCGAGACGCTGGCGGGCCGCTTCGCCGCCGGCACCATGAAGCTGGCCGAGCTGGGCGACCGCCTGTCCGAATTCGACGTGGTGGTGTCCTGTACGGCCAGTTCCCTGCCCATCATGGGCCTGGGCATGGTCGAGCGCGCCACCAAGCTGCGCCGCCACCGTCCCATGGTCATGATCGACCTGGCCGTGCCGCGCGATATCGAACCCGAAGTCGGCCGCCTGGACGATATCTACCTGTATTCCGTCGACGACCTGGGCCGCCTGGTGCAAACCGGCACCGACGCGCGCCGCGCGGCGGTGGTGCAGGCCGAGGCCATCATCGAAACCCGCGTCCAGGGCTTCATGCACTGGATGCAATCGCGCGAAGTGGTGCCGGTCATCCGCGACCTGCACCAGGCCGCCGCCGACGTGCAGGCCGCCGAACTCGAGCGCGCCCGCCGCATGCTGGCGCGTGGCGATTCCCCCGAAGCCGTGCTTGAACAACTGGCGCACGGCCTGACCCAGAAGTACCTGCACGGCCCGCTGGCGGCGCTCAACCGCAGCGAAGGCGACGAGCGCCGGCAATTGCTGGGCTGGATGCCGCGCCTGTTCCCCAGCCGCGACACGCGCCGTTAGCGTCCCGCAACGCGCCGCCTCTTTGGCGGCGGACGTTCGCCTCGCGGGCGCCCGCCGTGCCGATTTCCCCCTTTATTTGGTATTTCCGCTGATGAAAGCTTCCATGCGCAGCCGGCTGGAACAGCTGGCCCATCGCCTGATCGAGATCGATGCCTTGCTGGCCGATCCCGAGTCCGCGTCCGACATGGACCGCTTCCGCAAGCTGTCGCGCGAGCGTGCCGAGGTCGAGCCTGTCGCCATCGCCTTCAAGACCTTCGAGGCGACCGAGGGCGACATCGCCGCGGCGCAAGAGATGCTGTCCGACCCCGACATGCGCGAGATGGCGGAAGAAGAACTGAAGGCGGGCAAGACGCGCCTGGAAACGCTGGAAGGCGAACTGCAGTTGCTGCTGCTGCCGCGCGATCCCGACGATGGCCGCAGCCTGTTCCTGGAAATCCGCGCGGGCACGGGCGGCGACGAAAGCGCGCTGTTCTCGGGCGACCTGCTGCGCATGTACACGCGCTTCGCCGAAACGCGCGGCTGGCGTGTGGAACTGATGTCGGAAAGCCCCTCGGAACTGGGCGGCTACAAGGAAGTGATCGCGCGTATCGACGGCGACGGCGCCTATGGCCGCCTGAAGTTCGAGTCGGGCGCGCATCGCGTGCAGCGCGTCCCCGCCACCGAGGCGCAGGGCCGCATCCACACGTCGGCATGCACGGTGGCGGTGATGCCCGAGGCCGACGAGATGAGCGAGATCGTCATCAACCCCAGCGACCTGCGCATCGACACGTTCCGCGCCAGCGGCGCGGGCGGGCAGCACATCAACAAGACCGACTCGGCCGTGCGCATCACCCACTTGCCCACGGGCCTGGTGGTGGAGTGCCAGGACGACCGCTCGCAGCACCGCAACAAGGACAAGGCAATGCAGGTGCTGGCCGCGCGCCTGAAAGACCAGGAATTGCGTGCGCGACAGAGCAAGGAGGCCGCCGAGCGCAAGAGCCTGATCGGTTCGGGCGATCGTTCCGAACGCATCCGCACCTACAACTTCCCGCAGGGCCGCGTGACGGACCACCGCATCAACCTGACGCTGTACAAGCTGCAGCAGATCATGGAAGGCGACCTGGAAGAATTGACAGGCGCGCTGATCTCCGAACACCAGGCCGAGCAACTGGCGGCCCTGGGCGACGAGGTCTAACGCATTCTGGTTTCTAGGGGGAGATCGCGACATTCTTGCCGCGACGCATTCCGTGGAAACCATTGCGTGGCAAGCTCGCCGTCTCCATCCATCGCCGCCGACCATCCATGACGCGCATCATCGACCTGTTGCACGACTCGCGCCTGCCGCGCCTGGAAGTGCGCATGCTGCTGGAACACGCCCTGAACAAGCCGCGTGCCTGGCTGCTGGCCCACGATACCGATCCCGCGCCCGCCGTGGCCGCCGAGCTGTACCGTGCGCTGGCCGAGCGGCGCCTGGCCGGCGAGCCCATGGCTTATCTGCTGGGCGAGCGCGAATTCATGGGACACACGTTCCGGGTGACGCCCGACGTGCTGATTCCGCGTCCCGATACCGAACTGCTGGTGGAAACCGCCATCGAGGCGATTTCCCGCAAGCCCGGCGCCACGGTGCTGGACCTGGGCACGGGCAGCGGCGCCATCGCGATCTCGGTGGCGCTGGCGCGTTCACAGGCCGTCGTCACCGCCACCGACTGCAGCGCCGCGGCGCTGGCCGTGGCCACCGACAATGCCAGCCGGCTCGGCGCCCGGCTGCGCCTGTTGCACGGCGACTGGTTCGGTGCGCTGCCGGCGGGCGAGCGCTTCGACCTGATCGTGTCCAATCCCCCGTATATCCACAGCGCCGACCAGCACTTGGCGCAGGGCGACCTGCGCCACGAGCCCCGCGGCGCGCTGACGGATGGCGCCGACGGCCTGGGCGCGCTGGCGCGCATCGCCGCCGACGCGCCCGCCTGGCTGGCGCCGGGCGGCGCGCTGTGGATGGAACATGGCTGGGATCAGGCCGAGGCCGTGCGCGAGCAGTTGCGCGCCGCCGGTTTCGGCAACGTCGCCAGCCGCCGCGACCTGGCCGGGATCGAGCGGATTTCCGGCGGGTACCTATAATTGACGTATTGCCGGACCATCCCCATATAGGTTGATGGCCTGATTCCATCCGGAACCCCATTCCCTCTGCGAGACCACCATGAGCGACGTGCAAGAATTCATCCGTGAAACCGTGACCCAGCATCCCGTGGTGCTGTTCATGAAGGGCACGGCCCAGTTTCCGCAATGCGGCTTTTCCGGCAAGGCGATCCAGATCCTGAAGGGCTGTGGCGTGAAGAAGCTGGTCACCGTCAACGTGCTGGAAGACGGCGAAGTGCGCCAGGGCATCAAGGACTTCTCGAACTGGCCCACCATTCCGCAGTTGTACGTCAGCGGCGAATTCATCGGCGGTTCGGACATCATGAACGAGATGAACGAGAACGGCGAACTGAAGCAGTTGCTGGACGCGTCCGGCGCAACGGCCTGACGTCCGATGCGGCGGCTGGTTGTCGGCATCACGGGGGCCACCGGCTCTCTGTACGCGGTACGCATGCTGCAGGTCCTGCAGGATGTGCCCGACGTGGAATCGCACCTGGTCATCTCGGCCTCGGGCGTGCTGAATATCCAGCATGAGCTCGACATCGGCCGCAACGAGGTCCAGGCGCTGGCCGATCACGTGCACAACGTGCGCGCCGTGGGCGCCACGCTGGCCAGCGGCGCGTTCCAGACGGCCGGCATGGTCATCGTGCCGTGCTCGATGCGCACGCTGGCGGCCGTGGCGCATGGCCTGTCCGACAACCTCATCACCCGCGCCGCCGACGTCACGCTCAAAGAGCGGCGCCGGCTGGTGATGATGGTGCGCGAGACGCCGTTCAATCTGGCGCACCTGCGCAACATGACGGCCGTCACCGAGATGGGCGGCATCATCTTCCCGCCGCTGCCGGCGTTCTATCACCGCCCGACGTCGATCGAAGAGATGGTCGACCACACCGTGGCGCGGGTGCTGGATATGTTCGATATCCAGGTGCCGGGGCCGACGTGGGAAGGGACGTAGGACTGGTCTGGGTTTTCTGGTGCTTGCCAGCCTGGGCCCGCCTTTGTTTGTAGCATTTGAGGCCGAGCTGATTCTTGGCATTCATAGCTGGAGCGCCTGCCATGTTGCATGACCCCCCCGCATCCCGGCGAAGTGCTCCAGGAAGATGTTCTGGCTCCCCTAGGCCTGTCCGTAACCGAGGCGGCGCAACGGCTGGTCATCTCCCGCGTCGTGTTGTCGCGTGTCTTGAACGGCAAGGCGGGATCAGTCCCGATCTGGCAGTTCGTCTGGAACTGGCCGGAGCCAGTACCGCCCAGGCCTGGATCGCCATGCAAGCCAACTACGATCCATGGCAGGCGCTGCAGCACGAGCAGCCGCCCGTGACGCCGTTGGTATCGTCCATCGGCGTTCACTGACGCAAGCGCTGGCGGAGTTACCCCACCAGCCCCCGCAAACTGGCCGCCGCCGCCTGCACGGCCTTCAGGTTTTCCGCCTTGTAGCGATGCGCTGGCGCCGTCAGCGTGACGGCGGCGCAGATCGTGCCGTCGTCGCGCAGCACCGGCACGGTGATGCCCGCGACTTCGGCCAGGCGGTCGCCCACGGCGGCGAAATAGCCGTCCGCGCGGATGCGCGCATATAACTCACGATCCGGTCCCTCGGCCTGGCCCAGCACGGGGTCGTAGGCCGTCAGCACGCGCCCGCCGGTGCCCCGGTTCAATGGCAGCAGGTCGCCCGCCTTGATGAAGTCGCGGATGGGGCTGGGCGAGTCCACCCGGTACAGGCATAGCCGCGCGTCGCCCTGGCGCACGTGATAGGCGGCGCTTTCGCCGGTGGCGGCCACCAGGTCGCGCAGCACCGGCACCACGACGTGTTCCAGCGAGAACGCGGACGCGTACCGCGCGTGCATGCGCGCGATCTCCGGCCCCAATGCGTAGCGGCCATCGTCCAGCCGCTGTATCCAGCGCGCGTGTTCCAGCGAGGCCAGCAGGCGCAGCACGGTGCTTTTGTACAGGCGCGTGCGCTCGGCCAGGTCGGCCAAGCCCAATGCCGCATCGCCCGGCCGGAACGCGGCGACCAGGCTCAGCGCGCGATCGACCGCCGCCACGCCGCCAGGCGCGGCGGCCGCGTCGGCGACGGATTCGGTGGAGGCTTTCTTCGGCATGGCATTCCTTGGAAGAGGGCGGCGGCGGGGATCGGGCCAGGACTCAGCGGGCTTTGGATTTTATGCGTCGATGGGACGGGATGGCCTTGGAGCAGGCGTGAGGCCGCCTGCAGGCGCTGTCCGGGTGCGCCGTCACGTTGCCGTGGCCACGACGTGCCTTTTCGTTCACGCCAGCGCATGGCCGTGCGGACCGCGCGCCGTCTTCACCGGGCGCACTTGCCCGATTGCCCGGATTGACACCACCGACGCATCAGGCGCAGAATGTGTTTCATAAGAAAGAATATAATTCTGTCTAATAGAATTTACAAGAATGGAGCGAGACATTCCCTTGGACCACAACACCCCAGACGTCCTCATCAGCGAGGTCGGCCCGCGCGACGGCCTGCAGTCCGTGGGCGCCACCATGCCCACCGAGGCCAAGGCCCGCTGGATCGACGCCCTGGTCGCCGCCGGCGTGCGCGAGATCGAAGTGGCATCCTTCGTGCCGCCCAAGCTGCTGCCGCAGATGGCCGACGCCGCCGAAGTCGTGCAGCACGCGTTGCGCCATCCTGGCCTCACCGTGATGGCGCTGGTGCCCAATCGACGCGGCGCCGAGAACGCGTTGCGCGCGGGCGTGCACAAGCTGACCATGCCGGTATCGGCCAGCCACGCCCACAGCCTGGCCAACGTGCGCAAGACGCCCATGGAAATGGTCGACGAGGTGCGCGCCATTGCCCGCCTGCGCGACGAGATCGCGCCGGGCGTGAAGCTGGAAGCCGGCATCTCCACCGCCTTCGGCTGCACGCTGCAAGGCGAGGTGGACGAGGACGACGTCATCCGCCTGGCCGCTGCCTGCATCGCGGCGGGGGCGGACGAGTCCGGCCTGTCCGACACCGTGGGCTATGCGAATCCTGCTCAGGTGCGCCGCCTGTTCCGCCGCCTGCGGCAAGAGATCGGCACGCATGCCGGCGCCGCGCACATGCACAACACGCGCGGCCTGGGACTGGCCAACTGCCTGGCGGCGTGGGACGAGGGCGTGCGCACGTTCGACAGCTCGCTGGGCGGGCTGGGCGGCTGTCCCTATGCGCCGGGCGCCTCGGGCAACGTGGTCACGGAAGACCTGGTGTTCATGTTCGAGGCCATGGGTGTGCGCACCGGCATCGACCTGGACCGGATCGTGGCCGCGCGCGTGCCGCTGGCGGCCGGGCTGCCGGGCGAGCCGCTCTACGGCATGACGCCGGACGCCGGATTGCCCAAGGGCTTCGCGCAGTTGGTTTGAACAGGCCGCACTGCACGGGCGCCGTTGATGGCGTGTCTTCCGAACTCGCGCTGCCGCGCGGGTTCCCCCACCGCGTGCGCGCTCACCCCGCCGCGCGTTGTTCCACCATGTTTCCAAAGAAGCCCATGTCCGCTGCAAACCCCTTGCCCTACGAGGGCATCCGCGTCATCGAATTCACCCACATGGTCATGGGGCCGACCTGCGGCATGCTGCTGGGCGACCTGGGCGCCGAGGTCATCAAGATCGAGCCGGTGGGCGGCGACAGCACGCGCCGGCTGCTGGGCTCGGGCTCCGGCTTCTTCCCCATGTTCAACCGCAACAAGAAAAGCGTGGTGCTGGACCTGAAGCAGCCCGAAGGCGTGCAAGCCGCGCTGCGCCTGATCGACACGGCCGACATCGTCAGCGAGAACTTCAAGAGCGGCGTGATGGACAAGCTGGGCCTGGGCTACGAGACGCTTGCGGCCCGCAATCCACGGCTGATCTACGTCAGCCACAAGGGCTTCCTGGCCGGCCCCTACGACAACCGCACGGCACTGGACGAAGTCGTGCAGATGATGGGCGGGCTGGCGTACATGACGGGCCGGCCGGGTGATCCCGTGCGCGCGGGCACCAGCGTCAACGACATCATGGGCGGCATGTTCGGCGCCATCGGCGTGATGGCCGCTCTGGCGCAGCGTGAGAAGACGGGCCTGGGCACGCACGTCGAGGCCTCGCTGTTCGAGAACAACGTGTTCCTGATGGGCCAGCACATGCTGCAGTACGCCGCCACGGGCCGTGCGCCCGCGCCCATGCCCAGCCGCGTGGCCGCCTGGGCGGTGTACGACGTATTTACCGTGAAGGACGGGCAGCAGATCTTCCTGGCGGTGGTCAGCGACAAGCAGTGGAAGATATTCTGCCGCGCCTTCGGCATGGACGACCTGCTGGCCGACCCGCGCCTGGCCACCAACAACGACCGCGTGCAGGCGCGTGAATGGATGATGCCCGAACTGCGCAGCCGGCTGGCGCAGCGCAGCGCGGCCGAGCTGGCGCAGGTGTTCGAGGCCGAGGGCCTGCCCTTCGCGCCCATCACGCGTCCCGAACAGCTGTTCGACGATCCCCATCTGGCCGCCACCGGCGGCCTGGCGCCGATACGCATGAACGACGGCAGCACCTCGCGCGTGCCGTTGGCGCCTTTCACGCTGGGCGGCGCCCAGCCCCCCGTCCGCCTGCAGCCGCCGCGCATCGGCGAACACACCGAGGCGCTGTTGCGGCAGGCGGGCTATGCCGACGCGGACATCGAATCCATGAAGGCAAGACAAATCACACAAGGAGACAGCACATCATGATTTCCCTTACTCGCCGGCAATTGCTGGGCGCCGCGCTGGCGTCGGGCGCCTTGCCCGCCTGGACCCAGGCGTTCGCCCAGCAGTCCGAGTTTCCGGGCAAGCGCCCGATCCGGCTGGTCGTGCCCTACACGCCGGGCGGCGGCACCGATGCGATGGCGCGCATGACCGCCGAGAAGATCGCCGCCGAGGCGGGGTGGAGCGTGGTGGTCGAGAACCGTCCCGGCGCGGGCGGCAACATCGGGCTGGACCAGGTGGCGCGTTCGCAGCCCGATGGCTACATGCTGGGCATGGGCCAGACGGCCAACCTGGCGATCAACCCGGCGCTGTTGCCCAACATGCCGTTCGACGCGGCCAAGGATTTCACGCCGGTGGCGCTGGTGGCGTCGCTGCCCGTGATCCTGGTGGTGCGGGCGAATTCGCCCTGGCAGTCCGTGCAGGACGTGGTCAAGGCCGCGCAGGCCAGGCCGGGCGAGGTCAAGCAGGCGCTGGCGGGCACCGGCACCGTCGGCCACCTGGCCGGCGAGCTGCTGGCCTACGACGCGAAGTTCAAGGTGCTGAACGTGCCTTACAAGGGCGCGGCCCCGGCGCTGAACGATCTGCTGGGCAGCAACACCGACTATATGTTCTCGACGGCGCCCGCCGTCCAGGAGATGGTGCGCGGCAAGGTGCTGCGCGCGTTGGCGGTGACGTCGGGCGAGCGTCTGACGATCCTGCCCGACGTGCCGACCGTGGCCGAATCCGGTTTTCCCGGCTTCGAGGCGCTGGACTGGAAGGTGCTGGTGGCGCCGGCCAATACGCCCCAGGGCGTGGTCGAGAAGCTGAACGGCGTGATGGAAAAGGTGCTGGCCAATCCGGCTACCAGGAAGTATCTGGCCAGCGAAGGCAGCCAGCCGATGGGCGGCAGCGCCGAGCATGCGCGGCAGTACCTGGCGGCCGAGCAGAAGAAGTGGGCGGGGTTGATCGCGGACGCGAAGATCACACTGGGTTGAGCGCGGCGCTTGCCGCGCCACGGCGGCGGTTCAGGCGCGCACGCGCCGCGTGCCGCCGCTGCGCCGGCTTGCCTTCTCGGATACCAGGTTCTGCTGCGACATCGCCAGGCCGCGTTGCTCGACGCGCGCCAGCAACGTGCGCAGTTGCGCGACTTCGTCGGCCGTCAGGTCTTGCGTCAACAGATCGTTCAGGCGCTGTACTTCCGGCATCAGCGCGTCGTAGCAGTCGTGCCCGCCGTCCGTGGCCTCGACCTGCACCACGCGCCGGTCATCGCCCTCCTGCACGCGCCGCAGCCAGCCTTTCTCGCACAGCACGCCCAGCGTGCGCGAGGTGCGCGCCAGGTCCAGCTTGGCCGTGGCGGCCAGGTCGGCAGACGTCATCGGGCCGTGCTCGACCGCACAGGCCAGCACGCGCCATTCTCTGCGGGTGATGCCGAAGCGGCCTTCGCACAGCCGCACGAAGACCGGGCTGGACTGGAACCACGCCTGGTACAGGCGGTACATCAGCATGTCGTCCAGCGTGGCCTGGGCGGCGTTGGGATGGGACATGTTGCCTCCTTCCGGCCGTTTTATAGGGTTATGGGCTTATGCCGGATACTGGATTAGATCAATAAATCCCCGCGTTGCTAAATTCATTTCTCCTATTTCCTACAACGATAGACAAGGGAGACATGAGATGCGTACCTGGATGATGGCCGCGCTGGCGGTCTGGGCGCTGTTTGCCGCGGCGCCCGCCGCCGTGGGGCAGGAGGCGGGCAAGCCGCTGACCATCGTGGTCGGCTATCCGCCCGGCGGCAGTTCCGACCGTGTGGCGCGCCTGGTGGCGGACCGGCTCAAGGACAAGCTGCGCACCTCGGTGATCGTGGAGAACAAGACAGGGGCGGGCGGACGCATCGCCGCGCAGTACCTGCGCAATGCGCACGAGGACGTCGCACGCAGCACGCTGATGCTGGCCAACCCGGCGGTAATGGTGGTGGCGCCGCTGGTGTATGCCCAGCCGGGCTACGACGCGGCGCGCGATTTCCAGCCCGTGTCGCTGGTCAGCAGCTATCACTTCGCGCTGGCGGTATCGGCCAGTTCGCCCATCCATGACGTGGCGGCGCTGCGCAAGTGGGTGAAGGAGAACCCCAAGCAATTCACCGTGGGGGTGCCCGCCACCGGCAGCCTGCCGCACTTTTTCGCGCTGATGTTCGGCCAGCAGATCGGCCAGCAGCCCGAGGTGGTGGGTTATCGCGGTTCGGCGCCGCTGACGTCCGAACTGATCGGCGGCATCCTGCCGCAGGCCATCGACACGCTGGATACGCTGCTGCCGCAGCACCAGGGCGGCAAGATCCGCATTCTGGCGATCTCCGCCGACAGACGCGATCCGGCCCTGCCCGACGTGCCCACCTTCCGTGAAAGCGGCATCGACCTGTCCGCCGACGGCTGGAACGCATTCTTCGCCTCGTCGGCCATGCCGAAGGAGCAGGCGGCCAGACTGGGCAAGGAGATCGAGGCGGTGATGCGCGAGCCCGCCCTGCAGCAGGCCATCCGTGCCGTGAACCTGGCGCCCGTGGTGTCCGACGCGGCCGAGACCGCCCGCCGCCTGCAGGCCTACAGGCAGCAATGGGAGCCGCCCGTGCGCGCTTCCGGCTTCACCGCCACGCAGTAAGGAGGCCGGCGATGGGTAAGATACGCAACGTGCTTTTCATCATGGCGGACCAGCTGCGCGCCGATCATCTCGGCTGTTACGGCCATCCTTATCTGCGCACGCCGAACCTGGATGCGCTGGCCGCGCGCGGCGTGCGCTTCACGCGGGCCTTCGTCAATTCGGGCGTGTGCGGGCCGTCGCGCATGAGCTACTACACGGGCCGCTATCCCTCCAGCCACGGCACGACCTGGAACCGCGTTCCCTTGTCGGTGGGCGAGGTGACGCTGGGCGAATACCTGGCCAGCGGCGGCCACAAGCTGGCGCTGGCGGGCAAGACCCACGTCATCCCGGACAAGGCCGGCATGGCGCGGCTGGCGATCGACGGCGGCTCGGAACTGGGGGAACTGCTGGCGCGCGGCGGCTTCGTCGAACTGGACCGCTACGACGGCCATCACGAGCCGGGCGAGGAAAGCGGCTATCCCGCCTTCCTGCGGCGCCATGGCTACGATTCTGCGGATCCCTGGACCGATTACGTCATCGCCGGCATCGACGAGCAGGGCCAGGTGGTCAGCGGCTGGCACATGCGCAACACGCACCTGCCGTCGCGCGTGCAAGAGGCGCATTCCGAGACGGCCTACATGACCGACCAGGCGCTGGACTTCATGCGCCGGCGCGGCGACCAGCCCTGGGTGCTGCACCTGAGCTACGTGAAGCCGCATTGGCCGTACATGGCGCCCGCCCCCTATCACCGCATGTACACGCCCGAGCAATGCCTGCCGGTATCGCGCAACGTGCAGGAGTTGCAGCATGCGCATCCGGCCTTGCAGGCCTATCGGCAGCACGAGGAAAGCCAGAGCTTCGCGATGGACGAGTGCGTGCGCAGGGTGCGCCCCGCTTACCAGGGCCTGATCCATCAGTTGGACGACCATCTCGGGCGCCTGTTCGACGACATGGAAGGCGCGGGCCGCATGGACGACACGCTCATCGTGTTCACGGCCGATCACGGCGATTTCCTGGGCGATCACTGGCTGGGCGAGAAGGAGCTGTTCTACGACACCGTGCAGCGCGTGCCCTTCATCGTGATGGATCCCAGCCGCGAGGCCGACGCCACGCGCGGACGGGCGCTGCACGACATGGTGGAAAGCGTCGACGTGGTGCCCACGGTGTTGCAGGCGCTGGACCTGCCCGTGCCCGCGCATCGTATCGAAGGCCGTGCCTTGCAGACGCTGCTGCATGGCCGCGGCGAGGCGTCGTGGCGGGACTGCGTGTTCTCGGAGCTGGACTACAGCTTCCGGCAGGCGCGCCTGCTGCTGGGCAAGACGCCGCAGAATGCGCGGGCCTGGTCGGTGCGCACCGACCGGTGGCGCTACGTGTACTGGCTGGACGAGCCCGAACAGCTGTACGACCTGCAGGCCGATCCCGGCGAGTTTCAGGATCTTGGCCGCAGCGCCGCACACGAGGCCGTGCGCGTGCAACTGCGCAGGGGATTGCTGGACTGGGCCGCGCGCCGCAAGCGCCGCACCACCCTCGGCGACGAGGCCGTGGCGCAGGCCACCAACGCGCACAAGCGGGCGGGAGTGTTCTTCGGGCAGTGGTGATCGCCCGCCCGGCTCGCCCGTGTCCTAGGCGTACTTGCCGGTCAGGCCGCCGTCGACCACCAATTCCGTGCCGGTGATGTACGAGGCCGCGTCGGAAGCCAGGAAGGCCACGGCATTGGCCACTTCCCACGGTGTGCCCATGCGCTGCATCGGGACCTGCCGGTCCCGGGCCGCGCGCGCGGCGTCGAGATCGGCGGCGTCGAACATGCGCGCCACGTTTGCCGCCACGCGAGGCGTGTCGATCAGGCCGGGCACCACGGTGTTCACTCTGATGCCATCGGCAGCGTACTGTTGCGCCGCCATGCGCGCAAAATGGATGACGGCCGCCTTGGTCACGCTGTAGGCCAGGTGAGGATAGCCCACGTATCTGAGGCCCGCGATGGAAGAGACCGTCACGATCGCGCCGCCGCCCTGCCGGCGCATGATGGGGACGACCAGCCGCGTGGCAATCAGCAGGCTGGTGACGTTGACCTGCTGGATGCGTTCCCAATCGGACAGCTCGGTGTCCTCGATGCCGCCGACCTTGCCGATTCCGGCATTGGCCTGCAGGATGTCGATCCGCCCATAGTGCGCCAGGGCCGCGTTCACCGCGGCCTGCATCGCCTGCGGGTCGGCCACGTCCGCCTGGACGGCCAGGGCCTGGCCGCCGGCTTGCGATACGGCCTGGGCAGCGTCCCGCGCGGCCTGCAGGTCGTGATCCAGCGCCACCACGGCCGCGCCTTGGCGCGCCAGCGTCACGCAGCTCGCCTTGCCGATGCTCCAGCCGGGCGCCGAGCTGCCAGCGCCGGCCACCAGCGCCACCTTGCCGGACAGCGGTCCGCCGTTCATGGCAGGCCCCCGCACCGGCGTGCCGCGACAGTTCTTCGTGCGTGCGGCGTTGCGCTCATGTCGCGCTGCGGTCCTGCTGGTGCGAGACGCCGGCGCCGACGTAGGGGATCGCTTCGTCGATGGTCTCCCAAATGAACCGGCCCGAGGGACTTTGCTGTTCTTCCGCGACGTGCGACACGAGGCCGGCCGCGCGCGAGATCACCGCAAAGCCACGCATCAGGGCAGTCGGTACGCCGATCTCACCCAACAGGGCCGCGACGGCGCCCGTTGCGTTGATGGTGATGTGCTTGCCGTAGGCCTGGTCGATGGCGTCCGCCAGCAGGCGCAGGGCGCGCAGCCAGTCGCCGGGCAGGTCGGGTTCTGCTTCGGCCAGCGCAAGCAGTTTCACCGCGCGCGGATCGTCGGGTTTGTGCAGATGGTGGCCGAAGCCCGGCAGTGCGTGCCGTGATTGCCGGTGCTCCTGGGCGATGGCCCGGGCCTCGGCGGGCGCGTCGGCGGCCTGGCGGATGCGCGCCAGCAACCCGGAGCAGTTCTCCATGGTGCCCACGAACCGGCTGCCGACGGCCATCAGCCCCGACGCGACCGCGCCCTGCAGGTTTTCGGGGGCGCTCATGTAGACCACCCGGGTGGCGATGGCGCTGGGAGTCAGGCCGTGCTCCATCAACGTCACCAGCACGGCATCGACGATCCGCAGATCCACGGGCCGCGCCGCGCGTCCCAGGATCTGCATGACCATGACTTCGGTGAACGTCTTCTTTCCGATCAGGTCCTCGACCAGATCGGCGTCACGGTAGTACATGCCCGTCAGATGGTGGGCACAAAGCCGGGTTTCAGGCGAGGGGGTGCTCATGCGATCTCCTTCAGCGCGGTTTCCCGCACCGCGTTCTTCAACACCTTGCCCACCGACGATTTCGGCAGGCTCTGGTGAACATGGATGTGCTTGGGCGTCTGCACGGGACCGAGCAGGCCGCGCACGTGCTCCTGCAACGCCTGGGCGTCGGCGCTGCAGCCGGGATGGAACTGCACTGCCGCGTGCACGGCTTCGCCCCATTTCTCGTCGGGCAGTCCGAACACCGCGCATTCGTAGACGGCGGGGTGCGAGGACAGGGCATTCTCGACATCCACCGGATAGACGTTGAACCCGCCGGTGATGATCACGTCGCGCAGGCGGTCTTTCAGGAACAGGAATCCGCGTTCGTCCACCAGGCCCACGTCGCCCGTGTGCAGCCAGCCGTCCACCAGCGTTTCGGCCGTCTTGTCCGGCAGCCGCCAATAGCCCGTCATGACCAGGTCGCCGCGGACCACGACTTCCCCCATTTCGCCGGCGGGCAGCAGGTGGCCGTCGGGCGCCTTGATGGCCAGTTCGGAGTACCAGGTGCAGCGGCCCACCGACCCACGGTTGGCGGGATCTTCCAGTTCTCCGGGCGGCAGCACGGTGACGATCTGCGGGGCCTCGGTCTGGCCATAAGTGGTGCCCAGGACCGGCCCGAAGAACGCGCGGGCCCGGTCGATCAGCTCGGGCGGCATGGGCGCCCCGCCGTAGATCAGGTTGCGCAGCCGGGGAAAGTCGGCGCGCGAGACGCCTTCCTGCGCCATCAACATGTAGATCAGGGTCGGCGGCATGAAACTCATCGTGCCGCCGCGTTCGCGGAAGGCCTGGGTCACGGCGGCGGGGCCGCTGCCGTCCAGCAGGAGGTGCGTGCCCCCCTGCGCCAGCACGGGCAGCAGGTAGGTGCCCGTTCCATGGGTGATGGGCGCGCAGACCACGTAGCGGTCTTCGCACGTCAGTTTCCAGTGGGCGATCTGGTTGACGATGCCCGCGTTCCAGGCGCGGTAGGGCTGCATCACCCCCTTGGGCAATCCGGTGGTGCCACCGGTGAACTTGATGGCCTGCGTGGCGTCGCGCGACAGATCGTGCCGTGCCGGCTGCTGGCCCGCATGCCTGTGCAGCAGCGATGCCAGCGTGGGCGAGCCGGGGGCGTCGTGCAGGTGTACCCGTCCCGCGGCAGGGGGGCCCAGCAACGGCAGTCCGCTTTCATCGCCGATGATGATGCTGGGCTGTGTGGCGTCGAGGATGCGGCCGATCTCGCGTTCGGTGCTGCGGTAGTTCAGCGGCACCCAGATCTTGCCGCTGGCCAATACCGCCAGCAGGGCCAGGATGTGTTCGGCGGTGTTGCCTGCGCACAGGGCGATGCGGCTTTGCGGCTCGGGATCCAGCGCCTGCAGCGCGGCCGCCAGGGCGCGGACCTGGGCGGCCAGCTCGGCGTAGCGAAGACTGCCTTGCGGCCCCGACAGCGCGATGCGGCCGGGATGGCGCTGCGCGGCGCGGAAGAAAAAATCGATGGGATACACCTGGGACTCCTCGGGTCAATTGGCCTTGAGGTTCGCGGTTCGGACCACCTTGCCCCATTTGTCGATCTCGCTGGCGACCCATGCGGCATAGTCCGAACGTGCGTTGGGCGGTGGCGGGGCCCAGAAGCCCGATTTTTCGTAGGCCTGCTTGATCTTCGCGGTGGCGAGCGCCTTGTTGACAGCCTCGTTCAGCCGGTTTAGGACGGGTTGGGGCGTAGCGGCCGGGGCCATCAGCCCGAACCAGGACTGCACCTCGAAATCCTTCAGCCCGCTCTCGTTCAGCGTGGGCACGTCCGGCAAGGATGCCAGCCGGCTGCCCGAGGTCACGCCGATGGCGCGCAGTTTGCCTGCCTGCACGTGCGGCAGCGAGGAGGGCAGGTTGTCGAACATGGAGTCCACCTGGCCGCCCAGGAGGTCGGCCACGGCCGGGCCGCTGCCGCGGTAGGGCACGTGAAGAATGTCCACTGCGGTCTGCATCTTGAACAGTTCGCACGACAGATGGATCGACGAGCCGTTGCCGGACGAAGCGCAGGTCAGCTTGCCCGGGTGCTCCCTGGCGTAATGGATGTACTGCTGCACCGTCTTGACCGGCACCTTGGGATTGACCACCAGTACGTTCGGAATGGTCGCCAGCAGCGCGATGGGGGCGAAATCCTTCACGAAGTCGTAGTTCAGCTGCGAATAGAGCGTGCGGTTGATCGTGTTGGCAATCGAACCCACGTAGAGCGTGTAGCCATCGGGTTTGGCGCGCGCCACGATCTCGGCCCCGATGTTGCTGTTGGCTCCCGTCCTGTTCTCGACCACGACGGTCTGGCCCAGTACGTCGGACAGCGATTTGGCCATCAGCCGCGCGGCGATATCGGTGGCGCCGCCCGCGGCGTAGCCGACGACCAGTGTGATGGGACGTTGCGGATAGGTTTCGGCGGCCGTCGCGGCTTGGGCCGTGAACAAGATGCTGGCCGATACGAGCGCGGCGCGAATGCGCCTGGGAAGCGACACCATGGGTTGTCTCCTGATTTTGTCTAATATTTGGACAGATCTGTGCCTGTCGAGACCTATATTCAGGTGCAATGCCTGCATCGCCAACGGTACTTGTCCAAATAATGAACAACGAAATCTCTGTCGAGAGTGGCCCGCGCGTATTGCGGCGCGGCTTGCGCATCCTGCGCGTGCTCAGGGAGGCGGGGGCGGGTGGGCTGCACGTGGTCGAGATCGCGCGGCGCGCGGGGATGCAGCGATCCACGGTGTATCGCTACCTGGACGTGCTGGTGGAAGAGGGGTACGCGGTACGCGAACCGGACGCCGTGCGCTGGCGCACCGCCGAAACGGCCGCGCTGATGGCCGCGGACCCGCATGCCGAAGCCGTGCGGCGCCTGCGGCCCGCGATGCGGCGGATCAGCGATGCCAGCGGCGATTCGTCCTTTCTTATCGTGCGCGCGGGCGGGGACTCGCTGTGCCTGCATCGCGAGGTCGGCAATTACGCCGTGCAGGTCCTGGCCGTCACGGTGGGCCATCGCCAGCCGTTGGGGGTGGGGGCTGCCGGGCTGGCGTTGCTGTCGGCAATGCCGGACGCCGAGGCACAGGAGGTCATTGCGCAGAACGCCGGGGCGCTGCGCGCCTACGGCGGGATGACGGTCGAGCAGATGCGCCGGCTGGTGAGCAACACGCGCGATCGCGGCTGGGCGGTGGTGGGGAACTCGGCCGTTCCGGGGGTGCTGGGCGTGGGGGCGGCGCTTTGCGACGCGGGCGGCTATCCGCGCGTGGCGGTCAGCGTATCCAGCCTGATCGACCGGATGCCGGCCGGGCGCCAGCGCGCCATTGCGGAGCAGATCCGGGCTCAGTTGGCCCAGGCGCCCTTATGAAGGCCCGGGGGCGCCGCCTCCCGCCAGGCGGGATGACGGCGCCACCCCTGCCGGGCGGCCTCAGGCGGCCGGCACCAGATAGGTCTTCTGGTAGTGCACGCTGAAAGTCTTGAACGCGGCCAGCGCCTTGTGCGGATCGTGGCCCGGCTTGACCAGGAAGCTGTCGAAGCCGACGCGCGCCTGGTAGTGGATGGTGTCGATCATCACGTCGCCCACCGCGCGCAGTTCGCCGGTGTAGCCATAACGCGTGCGCAGCAGTTGCGCCAGCGAATAACCACGGCCGTCGGTGTAGGCCGGGAACTCGACGGCGATCAACGCGATGCCGGTGGTGTCCAGCGTATCGGCATCGCCACCCAGCAGGTCGGCCAGGTCGGTATCCGGCGGCAGTTGCACGCCCACCGGATGCCGGCGTGCGCGCAGCACGTCGCGGGCGGCCTTCCAGGTGGCCAGCGGCACGATCCAGCCGGGTTCGTCGGCGGGCACGGCAACGGCCGCCGCGGCGTCAGCCGCGGCACCTTCTTCCGGCACGTAGTTGCGCCACGTATTGGCTTGCAGCTCGCCGTGGTGGATCAGGTGGGCACTGCTCAGGTCCAGGGCTGCGTCAGGCATCCGCGGTCTCCTCGGGCTTGACGATCTCGGGATCGCTGTAGACGTCTTTCTTGAACGGATCGATGCCGAGGCGGTCGACCACGTCGATGAAGCGCTCGTCCTCGCTGTCGCGCAGGCCGAGGTAGGTGCGGATCAGGCGATCGACGACGACCGGCACGGTGTCGCGCGCGAACGAGGGGCCGATGATGCGGCCGATGGCCGCGCCGCCGCCACGCAGCGATTCCAGGTCGGGCAGCGGTTTGGCCGCGCCGTTCTGGCGGCCGCCGATGGTGACCTGATACCACTCTTCGCCGGCCTTATCCACGCCCAGGATGCCGATGTGGCCCACGTGATGGTGGCCGCAGGCGTTGATGCAGCCCGAGATGTTCAGGTCGAGTTCGCCGATCTCGAACAGGTAGTCCAGGTCGTCGAAGCGGCGCTGGATGGACTCGGCCACGGGAATGGAGACGGCATTGGCCAGCGAGCAGAAGTCTCCGCCCGGACAGGCGATGATGTTGGTCAACAGGCCGATGTTGGCGGTGGCCAGGCCCAGGGCGCGCAATTCCTGCCAGAGTTCGTGCAGCTGCGAGCGGCGCACGTCGGCCAGGATCAGGTTCTGCTCGTGCGAGACGCGCAGTTCGCCGAAGCCATAGCGTTCGGACAGGTCGGCCACGGCGTCCATCTGGTCGGCCGTGATGTCGCCCGGCGGCACGCCGGTGGGCTTGAGCGACACGGTGACGGCGGCATAGCCCGCCACCTTGTGATCCTTCACGTTGCGGCGCAGCCAGTGCGCGAAGGCAGGGTTCAGCGCGGCCTGCTCGGCCGTGGTGTCGGCATCGTTGGCGGCCTGCGCATCGTATTGCGGCCACGTGAAGCGGCTGGCGATCGTGTCGACGAACTGCTGCGTGATCGTGTCGGGGCCGTCCTTGATGCGCTGCCACTCTTCATCGACCTGCTGGGCATACAGGGCGGGCGTCAGGTCCTTCACCAGGATCTTGATGCGCGCCTTGTACTTGTTGTCGCGGCGGCCATGCAGGTTGTAGACGCGCAGCGCGGCTTGCAGGTAGGTCAGCAGGTGCTGCCATTCGACGAAAGGATTGATCAGGTGCCCGACCATGGGCGTGCGGCCCAGGCCGCCGCCGATCCACACGCGGAAACCCATCTTGCCGTCACGTTCGACCGCTTGCAGGCCGATGTCGTGCACGCCCACGGCGGCGCGATCCTCGACGGCGCCGCTGACGGCGATCTTGAACTTGCGCGGCAGGAAGGCGAATTCGGGGTGCAGCGTGGACCACTGGCGGATGATCTCGCACCACACCAGCGGGTTGATCAGCTCGTCGGGCGCGATGCCGGCGAAGTGGTCGGTGGTGGTGTTGCGGATACAGTTGCCGCTGGTCTGGATGGCGTGCATCTGCACCTTGGCCAGTTCGGCCAGGATGGCGGGCACGTCTTCCAGGCGCGGCCAGTTGAACTGGATGTTCTGGCGCGTGGAAAAGTGGCCGTAGCCGCGATCCCAGGTGCGGGCGATGTAGGCCAGCGTGCGCAACTGGCGCGCGGCCAGCATGCCGTAGGGGATGGCCACGCGCAGCATCGGCGCATGGCGTTGCACGTACAGGCCGTTCTGCAGGCGCAGGACGCGGAATTCGTCTTCGGTCAGTTGGCCGTCGAGGAACCGGCGCGTCTGGTCGGTGAACTGCGCCACGCGCTCGTCGACCAGTTGCTGGTCGACCGGATCGTAGACATACATGATGGTTGTCTGTTGCGTTGGAGTCTGTTGTCGGGCGAAGCAGGGCGGTTGTCCTGCCGCCGGGCCGCGGGCATCGCAGGAGGCATGCGGTGCGGTCTTCGGGTTCTCATAACCGTAACAGCAGACAATACGACGGGTCTAAGTCTTTCTGGTAATAAGGAAGGAGCGCCCGGTTGTGAAGGCGGCGTTACCTGCCTGTCGCAGGACAGGCCCGCCATCCGGCAGGCCAAAGGCCGGATGCTATAAAAGACCCGTAGTGTCTTTTGCTGGGGTTGTACAGATGTCGCTTCACATATTGGGACGATGCGGCGCCGCGCTGGTGCTGGCCGCAACCCTCGCCGGTTGCTCGTCGGGCAGGCCGGACGAGCCGAAACGCAGCAGCGATTGCAGTTGGTGGCGTAGTTGCATGTATGAAGGCCAGTACGAGCCTGGCGAGCGTGACTACGCCGAGGAAGAGGCCGCGCGCCTGAACCGGCAGCAGTCCAGGCGGATGGGCAACTAGGTTTTCCTGCTGGCTGTGATCAGCCGGCCGGATTTTCCACGCAGGGCGCGAACTGGCCGGTGGCCGGGTCGCGCACGAACAGCACGCCCGTGGCCACGCCGAAATAGGCGCCGTGCAGCACCAGCTCGCCGGCGTCCACGCGGCGGCGGATCGATGGGAAGGTCAGCAGGTTGGACAGGCTTTGCTCGATGACGGCCAGTTCCAGGCGCTTGAGGTCGGTGGCGCGGTCGCCGGTCGACTCGCCCAGGCGCTCGGCCACGGGGCTGATCTGCGACATCCACTTGCCGATGAAGTCCATCTTGGACAGCGGCTCGGCGTCGTCGTAGAAGGCGCGGATGCCGCCGCACGAGGCATGGCCCAGCACCACGATGTTCTTGACCTTCAGGCCGTTGACCGCGAACTCGATGGCCGCGCTGGTGCCGTGGTACGAGGATTCCGAATCGGTTTCCGCGGGCGGGACCAGGTTGGCCACGTTGCGGATGACGAACAGTTCGCCAGGACCGACGTCGAAGATGACCTCGGGCGACACGCGCGAGTCGCAACAGCCGATGATGAGCGTCTCGGGGCTTTGGCCGGTCTCGCCCAGGGCTTGGTAACGGCTGCTTTCGCCGGGGAAGCGGCCCTTCAGGAACGACTGGTAGCCATCGGTAAGTCTTTTGGGGAACATGTCCTTCTTCCTTGAGTTCTGGCGTCCGGCGCCGTCGCGTGGCCCTGGATCGGGGCGGTGCGGCGCGCGGGCACCCCGGATTTTCCCATATCGGCCCGACGGCCGCCTGCAAGATTTTTCAGTTTTCAGACAGCTCGACGCGCTTGCGCCCGCCCCAGCTTTTGCCGGATGATGGCTTGCCGGCCTTTCCGGGGCCGAGCATGCGCCGGCCCTGCTTGTCCGTGCATTCCGTCCGGACGGGGCGCGCCCAGGAGGAAACCATGGCTTTACTCACCCGTGAACTGACGGCAGCCGCCATGCTGGCGGTATTGTGCACCGCGCCCGCCTGGGCGCAGCAGACGACTCCCGCGCCCGCCAAGACGCCCACGCCGCAGCAGCAGCGCATGGCCGACTGCAACAAGACCGCCGCCGACAAGAAGGGCGACGAGCGCAAGGCTTACATGAGCAGTTGCCTCAAGGGCGAGGCGCCCGCCAAGGCCGCGACGCCGCAGCAGCAGCGCATGAAGGACTGCAACACGCAGGCGTCCTCGCAGTCGCTGATGGGCGACAAGCGCCGCGCCTTCATGAAGACCTGCCTGAGCAACAAGACCTGATGATCGCGTCGCCATGCCGGTGCAAGGCCGGCATGGCGCCCGCCGTCATTCGGCCTTGACGTCCACCGCCGTGAAGCGGCTGAAGGTCTGCGGGGTGGTCGCCAGCAGTTGCCACGACGCACCCGGCGGCAGCGGCGCCTCGGCGCGTTGCGAGACGCGGCCGATTTCGGCGCCATTGGCGTCGTACAACGCGAAGACAATGGAGGGCGACGGCAGCAGCTTGTCGCCGTTGTTGGTGACCGTGCCGGTGATGGTGGTCTGGCCCATCGTGGTGTCGCGGGTGGCTTGCAGATTGGATACCGAGACGCCGTAGGACAGGCTTTGGGCAGTGGCCGAGCCGGCGGCCAGGGCCAGCAGCAAGGCGGCGATTCGCATTTTCATGGGCGACTCCGAAAGCGGCGCGCGGCGCCGATGCCCATCACCATAAGCGGGCAGATGTGACAGCGCGGTGCGCAGTCGTGTCGGTTTGTTTATGGCGCGTCGGGCCCGGCCCGTGGCGCCGCGACGACGCCGGAAAGAGGGCTGTCTTGCCGGGCCGCCGCAACGACGCGCCGCCGGCCACTGTCAGACCGTCGCGATGGGCGTGGCCGGCGAGCCGATGGCGTGCGGCAGCCGCAGCGGGGGCGCGGTCAGCATGAAGCGATGGCGGCCGTTGGCGTGCAGCCACTCGGCCAGGTCCTTCATGTACCAGAGCTCGGCCAGCGGCAGGCCCAGCTTGAACAGGCAGTGGTGATGCAGCGGCAGCATCGGGCGCTGCCCGCTGGTGGCGCGCGAGGGATAGGCTTCCACCGCATAGTTGTCCGCGCACAGCGCCGCGATGCCGCTGTCGGTGATCCACTGCAGCAGCGCCGCATCGGTGCCGTCGAGGGCCGCGCCATAGCGATGCAGCACGTCGCCGTCGGGTTTGCCGTTCATTTCGACCACTTTCTCGGCGTAGCCGGTGCGCAGGCACAGCATGTCGCCGGATTCGACCTGGATGCCGTCCGCGTCCATCGCCTGCTGCAGCTCGCGCAGGCCGATCAGGGTGCGGCCGGTGCCGAAGTGGCGCGCCAGGTCGATCAGCACGCCGCGGCCCTGCATGCCTTTCTCGGCCAGGTTTTCCACGCCCAGGCGCAGTGCGGCGGATGGGCCGCCGCTGTTGCAGCCGCAGCCGGTATGGTCGCCGTCGGCGGGGCCGACCACGTCCACCCCCGCCCGAAAGCCGTTGTAATAGCAGAGTTCGGCCGTCCCGTCGCCATCGGCGTCGAACAGCGCGCCCACGTGCGCCAGCGAATCCCACTGCGTCGAATACTGCGTGGACAGCAGCACCTGGTCGTCGCTGAGCACGTCGACCGCATCGGGATTGATGTTGCGCAGCGGAAAGTTCAGGTAAGGCGTGTCTTGCAGGCGGGTGGGGCTCAGTTGCGGCGGATGGCGGCGCGGGTTCAGTACGTTGCCGCCCGGCAGGTTCAACGGCAGCGACAGGCAGAACGTCTTGCCCGCGCGGATCTCGCGCGCGCCGTTCAGCACTTGCGCTTCCTGGATCAGGTTCAGGCGGCCCAATTGGTCGTCCGGTCCGAAATCGCCCCAGTTCGAGCCTTCCGGCCGTTGCTTCCAGCGTTGCATGGCGGTCAGTCCTCCTGCAGGAAATCCAGCACGGCGCGCGTGAAGGCTTCGGGCTGTTCCCAGTTCGAGATGTGCGAGGTGTCCAGTTCCAGGTAACGCGCGCCGGTGATGGAGCCGGCCAGTTCGCGGCCCTGCTGCGGCGTGGCGGCCATGTCGTGCGTGCTGGCGATGACCAGGGTACGCGCGCGGATGGCCTGCGCCTGCTCGCGCAGGTCATTGTCGCGCAGCGCGGCGCAATTGGCGATGTAGCCGGCGTCCGGCGTGCGGCGCAGCATGTCGACCAGCACCTGCGTCAGGCCGGGCTGCGCGGCGCGGTAGGCGGGCGTCAGCCAGCGTTCGACCAGCGCGGGCGCCATGTTCGACACGCTGTCCTGCGCGACGGCGGTCATGCGCGTGCTCCAGCTTTCCACCGAGCCCAGGCGCGCGGCCGTGTTGCACAGCACCAGCCGGTCCACGCGCTGCGGGTGCTTCAGCGCCAGCGTCATGCCGGTCGGACCACCCATCGACAGGCCGCAGAAATGGGCGCGTTCGATGCCGACGTGGTCCATCAGCTCGCGCACGTCCTCGGCCAGTGCGTCGAACGTGTATTCGCCGTCGGGTACGGACGAGCGGCCGTGGCCGCGCGTGTCGTAGCGCAGCACGCGGAAATGCCTGGCCAGCTCGGGGATCTGCTGCGACCACATGTCGGCGCTGGATCCCAGGGAGTTGGACAGCACCAGCGCGGGGGCGTCGTCGGCGCCGTCGATCACGTAATACAGCGTGGCGTGGCTGAGTTTGGCGTAGGGCATGGTGAAAAAGCTCGCGTGAATCAGGGGCGGGGCGCGCAGCCCCGCACGGATGAAAAGAGGCGGCGTGCCGCGCCATTGGCCAGCACGTATCGCCGTGCCGGCGTGTCAGGGGTCAGTGCGCCGTCCTCGCTCTACAGATAGGACGTGCCGTCGACGTAGGCCTTGCGCCAGCGGGTCAGCGTGACCCGCTCGAACAGGCCGGCCTTGTGGAAGGGATCGGCGGCGATGAAGCGCTCGGCTTGCTCGCGCGTGTCCAGCGCCACCACGTACAGGCCGCCGCCGGCATCGCTGCCGTCGTCGTTCAGCTTGGCGCCGCAGGCCAGCAGCAGATGCTTGTTCTCGTCCAGGAACTTCAGGTGTTCCGGACGATGCTGCTGGCGCACGGCCTGGTGGTCTGGCTTGTCGAAGGTTTCGATGATGAAGGGCATGGCGGACCCCCGGGATCAGATGGCCGAGCCGTGACGCGCCAGGGCGGTCACCTGCACGTCCATGTACGGGAACAGCGGCAGCGAGAACAGCAGGGTGTTCAGTTCGTCGTGGTCGGCCACGTCGAACACGCTGACGTTGGCGTAGCGGCCCGCCACGCGCCACAGGTGTACCCACTTGCCTTCGCGTTGCAGCTTCTGCGCCAGGGCCTTCTCGTCGGCCTTCAGGCGGTCGGCTTTTTCAGTGGGCAGGTCGTGCGGCAGGTTGACCTGCATTTGCACCATATACAGCATGGGAAGTCTCCAGAAGAGGCGCGGCGCCCCGTGGGGCGCCGCTCGGATCAGTTCTTGAACGTCAGGGGCAGGCCCGTCAGCGCCAGCAAGCCTTCCGGCGTGGCGTCGCCGAACAGGTCGATCACCGTGATCTCGCCGCCGCGCAGGTCGAACACGGCCATATCGGTGTACACACGCGACACGCAGCGTACGCCCGTCAGCGGATAGCTGCATGCCTCGACCAGCTTGCTCTGGCCTTCGCGGGTGGTCAGCTCCATCATCACGTAGACGTCCTTGGCGCCGATGGCCAGGTCCATCGCGCCGCCCACGGCGGGAATCGCGTCGGGCGCGCCGGTATGCCAGTTGGCCAGGTCGCCGTGGCGCGACACCTGGAAGGCGCCCAGCACGCAGATGTCCAGGTGGCCGCCGCGCATCATGGCGAACGAGTCGGCGTGATGGAAGAACGCGCAGCCGGGCAGCTCGGTCACGGGCTGCTTGCCGGCATTGATCAGGTCGTAGTCTTCCTTGCCCTTTTCCGGTGCGGGGCCCATGCCCAGCATGCCGTTCTCGGTATGCAGCAGCACTTCGCGGTCGGCGGGCAGGTGGTTGGCCACCAGCGTGGGCAGGCCGATGCCCAGGTTGACGTAGGCGCCCTCGGGAATGTCGCGGGCCACGCGCGCGGCGATCTGGTCGCGGTTCAGACGGTTGCTCATGATTGCTCCTGGACGCCGCGCGGGGCGTCGATCTGCACGACACGCTGGACGAAGATGCCGGGGGTGACGATGGCCTCGGGATCGAGCTCGCCCAGTTCCACCGTCTGGCGCACCTGCGCCACGGCCACGCGGGCGGCGCTGGCCATGATGGGGCCGAAGTTGCGTGCGGTCTTGCGGTAGACCAGATTGCCCCAGCGGTCGCCCCGTTCGGCCTTGATCAGCGCGTAGTCTGCGTGCAGCGGATATTCCAGCACGTAGTGGCGGCCATTGATCTCGCGCGTTTCCTTGCCTTCGGCCAGGGGCGTGCCGTAGCCGGTGGGCGAGAAGAACGCGCCGATGCCGGCGCCGGCGGCGCGGATGCGCTCGGCCAGGTTGCCCTGCGGCACCAGTTCCAGCTCGATCTTGCCGCTGCGGTACAGGCCGTC
This sequence comes from Bordetella ansorpii, assembly GCF_900078315.1. GTDB lineage: Bacteria > Pseudomonadota > Gammaproteobacteria > Burkholderiales > Burkholderiaceae_B > Bordetella > Bordetella ansorpii. The sequence goes on along the minus strand of NZ_FKBS01000025.1, from coordinate 598,439 downwards.
GAAGATCTGCGAATCGGCCTGCCGGGGGAACGAGCAGATGATCTTGCGCACGCGGTTGGCGCCCAGCAGGGCGGCCAGGCCGGTGGTGCCGTTGCCGGCGTTGTTGTTGATGATGACCAGGTCTTTCGCGCCTTGCTCGAGCAGGGCGTCGATCAGTTCCATAGGCTGGCCCGCGGTGCCGAAGCCGCCGATCATGACGGTAGCGCCGTCCGGCACGTCCGCGAGCGCGTCGGCGGTGCTTGATACGAGTTTGGAGATCATGAGTGTCTCGGAGGGGTGGATGTTTTATTTGTTCTATAGTCGAACATTCGTTCTTTTATAGAACATCGTTTCATGGCGGGTAGGGGGTGTCAATACATGGACGAGCAAGCACACCAGCCGCCCAGTGACAGCTACGTGCAGTCCTTCGCACGCGGCCTGTCGGTGATCCGCGCCTTTGGGCCGCAACGGCCCCGGATGACGCTGTCGGAAGTGGCGGCCGCCACCGGCCTGACGCGAGCCGGCGCGCGCCGCATCCTGCTGACGCTGTTGCAACTGGGTTATGTCGAGGCCGACGAGCGCCGCTTCGCGCTGACGCCGCGCATTCTCGAACTCGGCTATGCCTACCTGTCGGCCACGCCGCTGTGGGACCTGGCCTTGCCGTACATGGAAGAAGTGGCCGAGACCACGCGCGAGTCGTGCTCGGTCTCGGTGTTGGACGGCACCGACATCGTCTACATCCTGCGCCTGTCCACGCACAAGGTGATGACCATCAACCTGGCCGTGGGCAGCCGCCTGCCCGCTTGGGCCACGTCGATGGGCCGCGTGCTGCTGGCCGGCCTGCCCGAGGCCGAGCAGGACCGCCTGCTGGATGCCAGCCAGATCCAGGCCTACACGCCGTCCACTCTCACCGACCGCGCGGCATTGAAGCGCGCGCTGGCCGAGGTGCGCGAGCAGGGGTACGCCTGCGTGGTGCAGGAGCTGGAGCCGGGCTTGCAGTCGGTCGCCGTGCCCATCGTGGACCGCAGCGGCCGCGTGACTGGCGCGATGAACGTCAGCGGGCATGCCAACCGCTACTCGCGCGAGCAGATGCTCGATGCCTTCCTGCCGCCGTTGCGGCGCGCGGCCGGGCACATCAACCAGGCCCTGCAGCGGCGCTGACGCCGCGCGCGCGCCGGCCCGCGCCGCGTGGGCGGCGTGGCGCATGGGGCGGGCGGTTGCGCGGGACATGGCGGCGTGCGGAATCAGAGGGGCGCCACGCCCAGCGTGGTGCCGCCGCAGACGTACAGCACCTGCCCGGTGACGAAACCGTTGTCCGGCGACAGGAAGAACATCGCGGCGCGCGCCACGTCCTCGGGCGTGCCCAGGCGCTTGACGACGATGCTGTCGATGATGCGCCTGGTCTGCGGCGCGCCTTCCGGATTGCTCTTCATGAACAGGTCGGTGGCGATGGGACCCGGGCCGATGGCATTGACGGTGATGCCGTCGCCGCCCAGCTCCATGGCCAGCGTGCGCGTCATGCCGATCAGGCCGGCCTTGGTGGCCGAATACACCACGCGTTCGGGCTTGCCCAGCGCGGCGCGCGAGGACATGTTCACGATGCGGCCGAAACCCGCCGCGCGCATGTCCGGCAGCGCGGCCTGGATCAGGATCATGGCCGTGCGCAGGTGCAGGTTCACGACGTAGTCGAGATCGGCCAGCGTGGCCGTGTCGGCGGTGCCGGGACGCGTGGCGCCGGCGTTGTTCACCAGGCCCACGATGGCGTACGACTGCACGGCCTGTTGCGCGGCGGCCTGCGCCTGCTGCGGATCGGTCAGGTCGGCCTGGATCGAGACCAGGCCTTCGGGCGGGTGCTCGGGCAGGCGGTAGTCGATGTTGACCACGCGCTGGCCCGCGTCCAGCAAGGCGCGCGCGATGGCGGCGCCGATGCCGGCGCTGGCGCCGGTGACCAGATAAGCGGTGGGTTTCATGTGTGGCGGTTCCTGTGGCGAGCGGTCAGGCCATGTGGCCCCAGATCAGGACGGCGGCGATGTGCAGGATGCCGACCCAGACCATCATGATGACGGTGTAGCCCATCACGTCGCGCAGCTTCAGCTTGGACAGCGCCAGCGCGGGCAGGATCCAGAAGGGCTGCACCAGGTCGTTCCAGGCGTTGCCCAGCATCACTGACATCGCGGTCTGGTTGATGGGGCTGCCGATCTCCTTGGCGGCCTCGATCATGAACGGACCCTGGATGACCCAGTGGCCGCCGCCCGAGGGCGCGAAGAAGTTGATGACGAACGAGCTGATGAGGCCCCAGAAAGGCAGCGTGGACGGCGTGGCGACGTCGACGAACACTTCCGAGATGGTGTTCACCAGGCCCGAGCCCGCCATGATGGCCATGATGCCGGCGTAGAACGGGTACTGCAGGATGATGCCCGAGATGGTCTTGATGCCTTCGGACAGCTTGGCCACGTAGGCGGCCGGCGTGCCCAGCAGCAGGATGCCCAGGAACAGGATCACGAAGTTGATGAGGTTCAGGTCCAGCGAACCACCGTCGGCGATGTGGAAGATCACGTAGGCCACGCCCAAGAGGCCGATCAGCAGGCTCAGGATGCGGCTGTTGTTCAGGCGCGAGGCCAGCGTGCGGCCATCCTCGTCATCGGCGACGGGAGCCTTCGTGGCCTGGTCGATGGCGGGATCGATCTCGGACACCTTCTGGCCGGCCTTGGGATGCAGCCAGGCGTTGAGCAGCGGCAGCGTCACCAGGATGACCAGGCTGAGGATCAGCATGGGCGGCGAGAAGATGGTTTCCGACAGCGGGATCACGCCCATCTGCTGCGCCATCGGGTGGCCCGGCGTGGCGATCAGCACCGGGATGCTGGCCGACAGGCCCAGGCCGTACATGGTGAAGCCGCTGTAGGCCGCGGCGATGATCAGCGGGTAGTGCACGCCCTTGACGCGCTTGGCCAGCTTCTTGGCGACGATGCCGCCGATCACCAGGCCGAAGCCCCAGTTCAGGTAGCTGCCGACCGAGCCCACCAGCGTGGCCACGATGATGGCGGTGTGCGGCTTGTGCACGGCGCCGACGATGCGGTCCAGCAGGCGTTCGGTCAGGGGCGCGGTGGCCAGCACGTAGCCCATGGCCAGGATCACGGCCATCTGCGTGGTGAAGGCCAGCAGGCTCCAGAAACCCTTGCCCCATTCGCGGGTGATGGCGCCGAATCCCTGGCCCTCCACCACCATGGCCAGCACCACGGACAGCAAGGTCAGGCCGAGGGCGAATACGAAGGGGTCGGGCAGATACTTGCGCATCAGCTCCGTGAAGAAATTGGCAAGGCGGTTCATGCGTGTCTCCAGCTTATCTCGATCAGGTGAGGCTTATTTATGCGTGGGAGCGGGGCGTATCCGGAGCTGCCGGCGCGCCGCGAGCCCTGCGCGAAAAGGGGTAATCAGGCGGGCGGACGCTCGTTGAGCCACTGCACCAGTTCGGCCAGCGCGGCGCTCTTGTCGCGCAGCACGCGTTCGCGGCGTTCGGGCGCCCAGGCGTAGAAACCCTGGCCGCTCTTGGCGCCCAATTCGCCATCGCGCACCTTGTTGCGAAGCAGGTCCGAGGGCTCGGTGCGGTTTTCCAGGTCGGCGTACAGGTACTCGGCGATGGCCAGGTGCACGTCCAGGCCGTTCATGTCGCGCTGCTCCAGCGGCCCGGACAGGGCCAGCCGGATGCCCAGGCTCCACTTCACGACTTCGTCGATGTCCTCGGCGCTGGCCACGCCGGATTCCAGCAGGGACATGGCTTCGCGGGCCAGGGCGTGCTGGATGCGGTTGGCGATGAAGCCGGGGATGTCGCGCTTGACCAGCACGGGGCGCTTGCCCACGTGGCGCAGCGTGTCCATCACCTGGGCGACGGTGCGGTCGGCGGTGCCGTCATTGCGCACGACCTCGACCAGGGGGATGACATCGGCCGGGGTGAAGAAGTGCGTGCCGACGAAGCGGTCGCGGCGCGTGACGGCCTGCGCGATGGCATTGATCGACAGACCCGAAGTGTTGGTGGCCAGGATGGTGTCCGGGCAGCACAGGCTGTCCAGGCGCGAGAAGATGTCGCGCTTGAGTTCCAGTTTCTCGGGCACCGCTTCGATCACCAGCGCCGCGTTGCAGGCGGCCTCCAGGCCGGCGTCATAGCGGATGCGTTGCATGGCGGGGGCGATGTCGCCGCCGCCCAGCAGCACGTGGAGCTGCCGTTCGATGTTGGCTTCGGCGCGCGGCAGCGCGCCTTCCATGGGATCGATCAGCACGACGTCGATGCCGCGTGCCGCGAAGAGGGCGGCGATGCCGCTGCCCATGGCGCCCGCGCCGATGACGGCGACGGGAGAGAGAAGAGAAGTCATGTCGGGACCCGCTGCTCGTGGCCGCGGCCGGCGTAGGCGTGCCCGTGGGGCGTCCGGAGTCCCGGGCGTCTCTTCCGTGGTGCCTTTCCGTGCCGTGGCCAGAAAAATCGTTGTTGTTCTATATGCGAACAAGTGTGCGCATATAGAATTTTCAGCACGGTACTCCCGAATTGCAGCCTATGGACATATTGGATTTCCTATATGTCCATCTGATGGACGATGCTGTTTGGCGCACCCGCTCCGTCAACGCCGACCGCTGCGCACTTTGAATTCCGCCATTTCGCGCTGCATGAACTCGCTGGCGTACTGGGAAAATACATCCACCAGGCGGGTGCGCTGCTGGTAGGGCGGGTAGAGCAGGGCGGCGACCACCGGCACGGCGGGGGCGAATGGCCGCAGTTCGATGCCCGTGTTGTTCTGTTCCTCGCGCGCGGCCAACGGGTTGATCAGGCTCACGCCCATGCCCATGCCGACCAGGGCGCAGATGGAGGCGCCCAGCCCGGCCTCGGCGACGATGTGGCGTTCGACGCCGGCCTGCGTGAAGATGCGGTCGATGCGTTCGCGGATGGCCGTGCCGGCGGGGAATGACACGAAGGGCTCGTCGGCGAAGTGGGCGGGCCGCAGGCGCGGCAGCGCGGCCAGGCGGTGGCCCTTGGGCAGCACGGCCATGCAGTGCATGGTCAGCACCGGTTCGATCTGCACGCCCGGCTCGTCGTCGTAGAGCAGGGCCATGCCGGCATCGCAGAAGCCCGAGGCCAGCCATTCGCGCACCGCGCCGCCGTTGCCCGAGTGGATGGACACCATGATGTCCGGATAGTCCTGCTTCAGGCGGGCGACGATGCGCGCCAGCAGTCCGCCCGCCAATCGCGGCATGGCCGCCACGCTCAGCCGGCCGGCGCTGAAGGCGCGGATGCCGGCCGCAGCGGTTTCCAGCCCGGCCAGGCCGCTGAAGGTCTTCTCCACCTCCTGGTAGAAGCGCAGGCCGTCCTGCGTGGGCGTCAGCCGGCTGCCGTTGCGCTCGAACAGCGGGAACTGCGTCAGCGTCTCGAGCTGCGCGATCAGCCGGCTGATCTGCGGCTGCGAGGTGTGCACGCGGCGCGCGGCCGCCGTCATCGATCCGGCCTGCATCACGGCCCGGAAGGCCTCGATGTGGCGCAGGTGCATGCGAGGATTTGCCATATCAGATCTGTATGGATGAATACTCAGTTGGAATTGGCAAAAAAAATAACGCTAATCCATACTTTCCGCCAGCCGTGCCAGATCGCGGCGTATCAATCGAAAACGCGTGCCGCCATTGGCGGGCGCCAAGGGGAAGTGAAATGAAAAAGACTGCCGCCCTGCTGGGCGTCACGTTGATGGTTGCCGCATGCGCCGCGCAGGCCGCGGGCGACAGCCGCCTGGACAAGATCCGCGAAACCGGGTCGATCACGCTGGGCCATCCGGAATCGTCGGTGCCCTTCGCCTACCTGGACGGCAACCAGAAGCCCATCGGCTATTCGGTGGAAATCTGCGAACACGTGGCCAAGGCCGTGCAGCAGGCGCTGAAGCTGCCCAAGCTGGACGTGCGCTACAACCCGACGACCTCGGCCACGCGCATTCCGCTGCTGGCCAACGGCACGATCGACCTGGAATGTGGCAACACGACCAACCTGCCGGACCGCCACAAGTTCGTCGCCTTCGCGCCTACGACATTCGTGGCGCAGGTGGTGCTGCTGGCGCGCAAGGATGGCGGCGTCGACGTGAACGACCTGGCGTCGTTCCGCGGCAAGTCCATCGCGGCGCAGGCCGGCGGGCAGACTTTCAAGCTGGTCACCCAGCTCAATGCCAGGAACGATTACGGCATCACCATGATGCCGGCCAAGGACACGGCCGAGACCTTCCTGATGGTGCAGAACGGCCGTGCCGCCGGATCGGCCAACGATGACGGCCTGGCCTACGGCGCGGTGGCGTCGTCCAAGAATCCCGACGACTTCGTCATCAGCAGCAAGGGCCTGGAAGTGGCGCCCTACGGCATCGTCGAGCCCAAGGACGATCCCGCGTTCAAGAAGGTCGTGGACGATGCCGTGATCGCGCTGATGAAGGACGGCACGGTGGCCAGGCTGTACGACAAGTACTTCAACTCGCCCATCCCGCCGCGCGGCATCAATCTGCGCTACCCGATGAGCGACGTGCTGAAGAAGGCCCTGGCGAACCCGACCGATTCGGGCGATCCGGACGTCTATCGCTGACACGCCGGACGGCAGCATGAAATACGACTGGAGTTGGGGCATCTTCCTGGAGATGTCCCCCGATGGGCTGCATACCTATCTGCAGACCCTGTTGATCGGCGCGGGCTGGACGCTGGCCCTGGCCTTGTCGGCCTGGGTCTACGCCCTGTTGCTGGGGTCGGTGGTGGGCGTGATGCGCACGGCGCAGTCGCGCTGGGCCAATTTCGCGGGCGCCAGCTACGTGGAACTGTTCCGCAACATCCCGCTGCTGGTGCAGATGTTCCTGTGGTACTTCGTGCTGCCCGAGGTCCTGCCGCATGCGTGGGGCGTAGCCATCAAGCAGATGCCGCAGCCCTGGGGCCAGTTCGTCCCGGCGCTGCTGTGCCTGGGCTTCTACGGCGCGGCGCGTGTCGCGGAGCAGCTGCGCGCCGGCATCCAGTCGTTGCCGCGTGGGCAGATGCAGGCGGCCATCGCCATCGGCTTGACCCCGGTGCAGGCGTATCGCTACGTCATCCTGCCCGAGGCCTATCGCATCGTGCTGCCGCCGCTGACGTCCGAGTTCATGGGCACGATCAAGTATTCGTCGGTGGCGCTGACCATCGGCCTGCTGGAACTCACCGGCCAGGCGCGGTCCATGCAGGAATTCAGTTTCCATATCTTCGAGGCCTTCAGTGCGGCCACGCTGATCTACCTGCTGATCAACGGCGTGGTGGTGCTGGGCATGCGGGCGCTGGAGCGCCGCGTGGCCGTCCCCGGCCTGATCGGCAGCGATCGCAAGGCTTGAGCGCGGAGGCGGAACAACGTGGGTAATTTCGATTTCGGGGCCATCGCGGACGCGGCGCCCTATCTGCTTCAGACCGGCATGTCCTTCACGCTGACGCTGACCGTGCTGGCTGCGGTCATGGGCCTGGCGCTGGGCACGCTGCTGGCGATGATGCGGCTGTCGCGCCACCGCTGGCTGTCGGTGCCGGCGGGCCTCTACGTGAACGCGATGCGTTCGGTGCCGTTGCTGTTGGTGATTTTCTGGTTCTACTTCCTGATGCCGTATATCGGCGCATGGCTGACGGGGGCGTCGCGGCCCATCCAGGTGGGGGCGTTCCGTTCGGCGGTCATCACCTTCACGATGTTCGAGGCCGCGTACTTCTGCGAAATCATGCGCGCCGGCATCCAGTCCATCTCGCGCGGACAGGTCTCGGCCAGTCTGGCCCTGGGCCTGACGCCGGGGCAGTCGATGCGCTACGTGGTGCTGCCGCAGGCGGTGCGCAACATGGTGCCCGCGCTGCTGACGCGCGTGATCATCCTGTTCCAGGACACCTCGCTGGTGTACGTGCTGTCGCTGACGGACTTCCTGGGCGCGGCCGCCAAGGTGGGCCAGCGCGACGGGCGGCTGGTCGAACTCTACCTGTTCGTGGCGGTGGTGTATTTCTTGATCTGTTTCTCCGCGTCGCGCGTGGTCAAGCGGCTGGAGCGGCGAGCGCGCGTCGTGCGCTAGGCCTTATTTACGAGAATATCGGCATGATTGAGATCAAACAGGTCAGCAAGTGGTACGGCGACTTCCAGGTGCTGGACAACTGCACCACGACGGTCGCCAAGGGCGAGGTCGTGGTGGTGTGCGGGCCGTCGGGCTCGGGCAAGTCCACCCTGATCAAGACCGTCAATGCGCTGGAGCCTTTCCAGGGCGGCGAGATCCACGTCAACGGCATTTCCGTGGGGGATCCGCGCACCGACCTGCCCAAGCTGCGCGCCGTGGCGGGCATGGTGTTCCAGCATTTCGAACTGTTCCCGCACCTGTCGGTCACCGACAACCTGTGCCTGGGCCAGATGAAAGTGCTGGGCCGCCCGCGCGACGAGGCGCGTGCGCGCGCCCATGCGCTGCTGGACCGCGTGGGCCTGCTGGCGCACAAGGACAAGCATCCCGGCGCGCTGTCGGGCGGCCAGCAGCAGCGCGTGGCCATCGCCCGCGCGCTGTCGATGGACCCCGTCGTCATGCTGTTCGACGAGCCGACCTCGGCGCTGGACCCCGAAATGGTCAACGAGGTGCTGGACGTGATGACGGACCTGGCGCGCGAGGGCATGACCATGATGGTGGTGACCCATGAAATGGGCTTCGCGCGTCGCGTGGCCGATCGCGTCATCTTCATGGACGGCGGCCACATCGTCGAGGACTGCGAGAAGCAGACCTTCTTCGGCGACCCCGAGGCGCGTACGCCGCGCGCCCGCCAGTTTCTCTCGAAAATTCTGCAGCACTGAGTACACCATGCCCGATATTCTGGAAAATTCCGTGGACCTGCGCAGCGACACGGTGACCCGGCCTACGCCCGAAATGTATGCGCGCATGCAGTCCGCCCCCATCGGCGACGATGGCCTGGACGGCGATCCCAGCGTGCGGCAACTCGAGGCCGGGACGGCCGCCATGCTGGGCAAGGAGGCAGGGCTGTTCGTGCCCAGCTGCACCATGGCCAATCTGTTGGCCGTGCTGGCGCAGGCCAGGCGCACCGAGCAGGTGGCGCTGGAAGGCGAGGCGCACATGTACACCTCGGAACGCGGCGCGGCCACGTTCACCGGCGTGTTCTACCTGGGCCTGCGCGGCACGGCCGGCGCCATGGACCTGAACCTGCTGCAGGACACGCTGAAGGCCACCGGCCACAAACTGCGCACCACACTGGTGGCGCTGGAGACCTCGCACAACAATGCGGGCGGGACGGTGCTGCCGCTGGACCACATGCGCGATGCCTACTCCCTGGCCGCCCAGGCCGGCGCCGCCGTGCACCTGGACGGCGCGCGGCTGTGCAATGCGGCCGTGGCATTGGGCGTGGCGCCTGCCGACGTCGCTTGCCATGCCGACACGGTGTCGCTGTGCCTGTCCAAGGGCCTGAGCGCGCCGGTGGGCGCGGTGCTGGCAGGCGATCAGGCCCTGATCGTGCGCGCGCGCGGCCTGCGCCGCATGCTGGGCGGCACGCAGCGGCAGGCCGGCATCATGGCCGCGGCCGGGCTGGAAGGGGTGCGGAACATGGTGGCGCGCCTGGGCGAAGACCACGCGCGCGCGCAGCGGCTCAGCCAGGGGCTGCGCCAGTTCACGCAACTGACGCCTTCCGACCCGCAGACCAACATCGTGCAGGTCGACGTGTCGGCCACCGGGCGCGGCAGCGAGTTCTGGGTGGGCGCGCTGGAACAGGCCGGCCTGCGCACGCGGCCGTGGGGCGCCACGCGCCTGCGTTGCGTCACCCACCGGCACATCGACGATGCGGCGATCGACCGCGCCGTGCAGGCCTTCGGCCAGGTGCTCCAGTCGCTGGCGGCCTGAGCCGCCCGGGCGTCAGCCCGAGTTGCGCAGCCCGGCCGCGATGCCGTTGATGGTCAGGTGGATGGCGCTCTGGATGCGGGGATCCGGCTCCTCGGCGCCTTTCTCCTGCAAGGCGCGGTGGCGCTTGATCAGTTCGACCTGCAGGTAGTTCAGCGGGTCGATGTAGGCGAAGCGTTCGCGCAGCGAGGCCCGCAGGGCCGGGTTGTCGGCCAGCAGGTCGCGCCGCGTCAGCTGTTTCAGCATGGCCACGGTGCGGCCATGCTCGTCCTGGATCTGGCCGAAGATGCGCTCGCGCACGCCGCGCTTGGGCACCAACTGCGCGTAGCGCGCGGCGATGGACAGGTCGGACTTGGCCAGCACCATTTCCATGTTGGACAGCAGCGTGCGCAGCGCGGGCCAGTGTTCGGCCATGTCGCGCAATTGATCCAGGCGCGCGCGGCGCGTGCGCGGGCCGCCCTGCACGCCGTTCTCCAGATAGGCTTCCATGGCCGATCCCACGCCGTACCAGCCCGTCAGCATCAGCCTGCATTGCGCCCACGAGAAACCCCACGGAATGGCGCGCAGGTCTTCGATGCGCTGGCCTTGCTTGCGCGAGGCCGGGCGTGAACCGATGTTCAGCCCCGCGATCTCGCTGACCGGCGTGGCCGCGAAGAAGTAGTCCGTGAATCCCGGGGTGTCGTACACCAGCTTGCGGTAGGTGCTTTGCGCATGTTCGGACAGGAAGTCCATGGCCGCGCCGTGCTCGGCCATGTGGGCGTCTTCCGCGCTGGCGGCCTCGGCGCGCGGCGCCAGCGAGGACTCCAGCGTGGCGGCCACCAGCAGCTCCAGGTGCCAGCGGCCCACTTCGGCGTCCTTGTACTTGCTCTGGATGACTTCGCCCTGCTCGGTCAGGCGCAACTGGCCGGCCACCGTACCCGGCGGTTGCGCCAGGATGGCGTCGAAGCTGGAACCGCCGCCACGGCCCACCGAGCCGCCGCGGCCGTGGAACAGGCGCAGCCGCACGCGGGCCTCGCTGAACACGTCCACCAGCGCGCGCTCGGCCCGGTACAACGACCAGTTCGACGTGAGGAAGCCGCCGTCCTTGTTGCTGTCCGAATAGCCCAGCATCACTTCCTGCACGTCGGCCTGCGCCAGCTTCACGCGCTGGCGCACTTCGGGGATGGCCAGCCATTCGGCCATGATGCCGGGGCCGCGCTGCAGGTCGGGGATGGTTTCGAACAGGGGCACCACCATCAGGCCGTCGTCTTCGGCCAGGGGGTCGCCGGCGGCGGCGATCAGGCCGGCCTCTTTCTGCAGCACCAGCACTTCCAGCAGGTCGCTCAGCGTCTCGGTATGCGACACGATGGTCTGGCGCACGGCCTGCTTGCCGTAGCGCGCGCGGGCCGAGGCGGCGGCGCGCAGGATGGCCAGTTCGCGCGCGGTCTCGTCGCTGTAGTGCAGCCAGGGCGACGACAGCGGGCGCGCATGGGCCAGTTCGGCGCGCAGCAGCGCCACGCGGTCGGTCTCGTCCAGCGCGGCGTAGTCCACCGGCACGCCGCGCCATTGCGCGCCCGCCCGGGTGAACAGCTCGGCCAGCGCGCGCTCGTGCACGTCCGAACTCTGGCGCAGGTCGACCGTGGCCAGATGGAAGCCGAACACTTCGATGGCCTGGCGCAGTGCGGTCAGGCGCAGCCGCGCGATGGGTGCGCCGTGGTGTTCGGACAACGACGTGGCGATCAGGGCCAGGTCGGCGGCGAACTCCTGCGGCGCGGCGTAGGGCTCGGCGGTGTAGGTGGAACGGCGCGCCAGGTCCTGTCCGGTCAGTTGCCGTGCCGTGGCGGCCAGGCGCGCATAGATGCCGACCAGCGCACGGCGGTAGGGCTCGTCGCGGCGGTGCGGCGAGTCGTCGCCGCCGGAGTCGGCCAGTTGGCGCAGCGCGGGTTCCACGCCGATCAGCAGCGTGGTGATCGACAGTTCGGCGCCCAGCGTGTGCACCTCGTGCAGATAGTGCTCGAACAACACCGTGGCCTGGCGCAGCAGGGCGCGCTCCAGCGTGCCGGCGTCGACGTTGGGATTGCCGTCGCGGTCGCCGCCGATCCAGCTGCCCATGCGCAGAAACGGCTGCAGCGGTTCGGCCGGCGCGGCGAAGGGGCGCTGCGTGCCGTCGGGATGCAGCAGCTTGCCCAGGTCGGTATACAGGCGCGGCACGACCGACAGGAAGGTGCTGCGGTAGTAGGACAGCGCATTCTCGATCTCGTCGGCCACCGTCAGGCGCGTATAGCGCAGCATGCGCGTCTGCCACAGCGTGGCCACGCGGCCCAGCAGGGCCAGGTCCAGTTCGGCGCGTTCCTCTTCCGTCTGCGGCTGTTCGCGTTGCGCCACCAGCGCGGCGATCTCGCGGTGCGCGTCCAGCGTGCTCTTGCGCTGCACTTCGGTCGGATGCGCCGTCAGCACGGGCATGACGCAGGCATCGGCCAGCAGGCGGCGCACGCGGGCCGGGCCCACGCCCTGCGCCTTCAGGCGCGCCAGGGCATCGCGCAGGCTGCCGCGCGGCGGCTCGGCGCTGGCCAGCAACTGCTCGCGCTGCGCGCGGTTCTGGTCGCGGTCTTCGGCGATGTTGGCCAGGTGCAGGAAATAGCTGAAGGCACGGGCCACCGCATTGGGATCGTTGCCGCGCAGGCGCTTGACGCGCTGCTCCAGCACCTTGCCGTCTTCCGCCCGGCCCTCGCGGCGAAAGCGCACCGCGGTGCGCCGCAGCGTCTCGATGGTGTCGAACACCCGTTCCCCTTCTGTGGCCTCGATCACCTCGCCCAGCATTCGCCCCAAGAGGCGTATGGTGTGGCGCGAGTTTTCTGCGGAATCGGACTGCGGGCGTACGACTTTCATGGGCTACGGATCCGTCTGGAGAAGGGAAGGGAGAAAGCGGTTCGGTGTGCTGCTCTGATGCGCGATTTGCGATGCGGGCATTGTACGCAGCCGGGCCGGCCGGCCTGGGTTAAAGTGCCGGCATGTCTACCCCCATGCTTGCCCCCACGCCGGATACGCGCCGCGCTCTGGTCCTGTTCTCCGGCGGCCAGGATTCCACCACCTGCCTGGCCTGGGCCCTGGACCGTTATGCCCACGTCGAGACCGTGGCGTTCGACTATGGCCAGCGCCATCGCATCGAGCTCGACGCGCGGCTGAACGTGCTGCGCGAGCTGCGTGCCGGGTATCCGCAATGGACGGCCAAGCTGGGCGAAGACCATCTGCTGGACCTGTCCGTGCTGGGCCAGGTGGGCGACACCGCGCTGACCTCCGATCGCCAGATCGAGATGCAGGAAAACGGCCTGCCCAATACCTTCGTGCCGGGCCGCAACCTGCTGTTCCTGACGCTGGCCGCCGCCTTGGGCTACCGCCGCCAGCTGGACGTGCTGGTGGGCGGCATGTGCGAGACCGATTTCTCGGGCTACCCCGATTGCCGCGACGACACCATCAAGGCGCAACAGGTGGCGCTCAGCCTGGGGCTGGGATCGCGCGTCACCATCGAGACCCCGCTGATGTGGCGCGACAAGGCGCAGACCTGGGAACTGGCGCGCGCCCTGGGCGGGCTGGCGCTGGTCGACCTGATCGTCGAGCACAGCCACACGTGCTACCTGGGCGAGCGCGGCGGGCGCCACGACTGGGGCTATGGCTGCGGCACGTGCCCCGCGTGCGAGCTGCGCGCGGCGGGATGGCTGCGCTGGAAGGCCGGGCAGCAAGCGGCGGTTTGAGCCGCCGTCTGCGTTTTTTTCCCGTCCGCAAGCACAGGCGTTGGCACAGGCCATGCCTGTTCACGGCGTGCCTTGCGCGGGCTTGCCCGCCCGGCCTTGCCTTGTTCCGAAACGCCAGGCCAATCCCAATGACGTGGCCAACAGCAAGCAGGCGCATGCCAGCGATAGCAGCATGGCGGACCGCGCGCCCCATCGCTCTATCACTTCGGCGTACACCAGCGGCCCCGCCGCCGTCATCAGCAGCGCCGGCACCAGCAGCCTTCCCACGATCGCGCCATAGGCTCGAGGATCGAACAGCACCAGCGGCAGCGTGCCGCGCGTGATCGTGAACAGGCCATTGCAGACGCCGTAGAAAAAAGCGAAGCAGGCCGCTGCCGCCAGGTATCCACCCGCCAGCCCGGCCACGAAGCACAGCGGTAGCAACAGCGCGGTCAGCGTATTCAGCGCCACGGGCGTCAAACGATTGCCGGACAGCAATTCGGCCAGCCGACCGGTAACCTGTCCCACGCCCCATAGCGCCGCCACGCTGACCGCCATCGGCGCGGCCAGGCCCAGTTCGCGCAGCATGGCGATCAGGTGCGTGGCGTTGCCCGCCGTGAGAAAACTGGCCATCATCACGATGACGGCATACAGGGTCTGCGTCAGACAGGGATGTTCCGGCGTGGCATGGGTGCGCGAACCGGATGATGCCGTGCCGTTGGCGACAGGCGCCCACCGGCCCTCGGGCAACGCCCGGAACAGCCCCATCATCACCAGCGCCAACAGCGCATAGACGCCCAAGGCGCCGCGCCAGCCCAGCGTGCCGGCCAAGGCCTGGCCCACGGGCCACATCACGGTCGAGGCCAATCCGCCGAACAGCGTGATCTGCGACATGGCGCGCCGCGCTTGCGGTCCGCCCGCGCGCGCCAGGGCGGCGAAGGCGGCGTCGTACAGCGTCAGGCGCATGCCGATGCCCATGACGGCCCACGCCACGCCATAAGACGCCAACGTGTGGGTACAGGCCAGCAGCACACAGCCCAGCGCCACCAGCAACGCGCCGGCTGGCATGACCCGGCGGCCGCCCCAGCGGTCGATGGCGCGGCCGGCCATGGGCGAGACCAGCGCCATGCAGGCGATACCGCCCGACATGCCGCCATAGACGGCCGCCGCGCTCCATCCCAGTTCGGCCTGCATGGCGGGGCCGAAGTTGCCGATCAGGTAGAACGACACGCCCCATGCCAGCAACTGCGACAGGCCGATGCAGACGATGGCGCGAGGGGAGAACATGGGTCGCCCGGCGTCATGCCCGTTCGGGCGGCGTGCGGTCGCCGCCGCCCAGCTCGCGCTGCATCAGCACCGTGTCGCGCCATTCGCCGTGCTTGAAGCCCACCGAGCGCAGCGTGCCCGCCGGATGGAAGCCCTGGCGCGCGTGCAGCGCCAGCGAGGCGCCGTTGCGGCTGTCGCCCACCACCGCCAGCATCTGGCGCCAGCCGGCAGCGGTGCAGTGTTCGACCAGCGCGGCCAGCAGCAGAGTGCCGATGCCCAGGCCACCCCAGCCGGCTTCCACGTACACCGAGTCTTCCACGGTGTGCCGGTAGGCCGGACGCGGCCGGTACGGTGTGACGTAGGCATAGCCGCGCACGGCGCCATCGACCTCCGCCACCAGATACGGCATGCCGCGCGCCAGCACGTCGGCGCGCCGGTCGCGCATCTGGTCCGGCGTGGGCGGTTCGAGTTCGAACGAGGCGGTGCCGTGCAGCACATGGTGGGCGTAGATCTGCTGGATGCGGGGGATGTCGCCATCGGCGGCGTCGCGGATCGATACGGGGCGGGCGGTGTCGGTCATGGGCGGAACGTGAGGGAGGATACGCAGGACGCCAGTGTGCGCCTGGCGGTCCAATAAAAGAAGCTTTGATGGCTTCTTCCTTGCATAAGCAAAACTTTGCCGTTGCGCGGCGCGTCGCCGTATCATCGGAAGCGTTTCTTCCTCTGTCCATGACGATCATGCGCGGGCTCAACCTCGACCATCTCCGCATCTTTCTCGACGTGATCGAGCTGGGCAGCTTCTCGGCCGCGGCCGAACGCCATCGCCTGACCCAGCCCGCCGTCAGCCAGCAGGTGCGCCAGCTAGAGCGGCGCTACGGCCTGCGGCTGGCCGAACGCGTCGGCCGGCGGGTGGCGCCCACCCATGCGGGGCACGAACTGGTCGAACACATCCGGCGCATCGACGCGGCCGTGGCCGAGGCGGACCAGGCCATGCAATCGCATGCGGCGGGCGTGGGCGGCCGCGTGCGCCTGGGCACGGGCGGCACGGCCTGCACCTATTTGCTGCCGGGCATGCTGGCCGCCCTGCGCCGCCGCTTCCCTGACCTGGACGTGGTGGCCAGCACCGGCAACACGGCCGATGTGTTGCGCGGCATCGAAGGCAATGCGCTGGATATCGGATTGGTCACGCTGCCCGCACCCGGCCGCATGTTCCAGGTAACGCCCGTGCTGGATGATGAATTCGTTGCCATTTTTCCGGCCGGCGAAGCCGCGTTGCCCGCGCGCGTCACGCCGGCTTCGCTGGCGCAGCGGCCCCTGGTGCTGTTCGAGCCGGGCGCGCGCACGCGACGGCTGGTGGATGACTGGTTCGAGGCGGCGGGCCTGGCCGCGCGCCCGGTGATGGAGCTGGGCAGCACCGAGGCCATGAAGGAAATCGTGGCCGCCGGCCTGGGCTGCGCGATATTGCCCAGGTTGGCGGTGCAGGGCAGCGGTGTGCGCGACACGCTGGCCGTGCGGCCCTTGCGGCCCCGCCTGCAACGCCAACTGGCGGTGGTGATGCGGCGCGACAAACCGGTCAGCCGCGGCCTGCGGCAGGTGGCCGACATGTTGCTGGCCCTGCGCGGCAAGCGCGGCTGACCGCGCCGCGCTATTGCCCCTGCACCTTGTCCTGCGACAGGTCCATGATGATGCGGCTGGCCAGGTACAGCCGAGGCACGATGGTCTTGATCTGGATGTACTCCGCATCGTTCGAATGCGCGCCGAAGCCGGACAGGCCCATGCCCTCGACCACCGGTCCGCGCGCCTTCAGCGCCGCGAACGCTGCGTCGGTGCCGCCGCCGGTGGCGCGGTCGAGCACCTTCATGTCCATGTCCAGTTCCCGGTAGATGGCCGCGCCGTGCTGCGCCAGCGCGCGCGAGGCGGGTGTGGCCGACAGCGGCGGACGGCGCACCTCGAATTTCAGGCCTATCTTGGATTCGGGCAGCAGCTTGTTCTGGATGCGCTGCTGCATGGCCTTTTCCAGCGCATCGAAGTCTTCCACCTTCAGCGCGCGCGCATCGGCCTGCGCCGTGGCCTGGCCCGGGATCACGTTGCGGTTGGTGCCCGCCTGCGCCACCGTCCAGTTCAGTTTGAGGCCGTCATCGGGCTTGGACAGGTCTTTCATCTGCAGCAACTGGTGCGCCAGTTCGTACAGTGCGTTCACGCCGCCTTCGGGCCGCGCGCCCGCGTGCGAGGTGCGTCCCTGCACCGTCAGGTAGGCCGAGCCGATGCCGCTGGTGGCCAGCCGCAGGTCGCCCGAGGTGCCGCCGCCCTCGAACGAGAACACGGCATCCTGGTCCGACGCCATGCGCGTGATGGTGCTGCGCGCGCCGGGCGAACTGATCTCCTCGTCGCCGTTGATCAGCACGGTCAGCGTGCCGTAGTCCTTGAAGCCCAGTTTCTGCAGCGTGGAAAGGGTGTGGATGATGAGCGCCACGCCCTGCTTGTCGTCGGCGATGCCCAGGCCATAGGCGCGCTCGCCGTCCACGCGGAACGGCTGGTCCTTCAGCATGCCGTTGCGGTACACGGTGTCCATGTGCGCGATCAGCATGATCTTCTTCCTGCCCGTGCCCTTGAACTCGGCGTGCACCATCGGGCCGGTCTTCTCGGGCGTGTCGTCCATGCGGTACACGTCGCTGGGCGGCAGGATTTCCACGGCGCCGCCCAGCGCCTTCAGCCGGTCGTGCACCAGTTTGGCGATCTGCTCGACGCCTTCGACGTCCTTGCTGCCGGACTCGATGCCGACCAGGTCGCGCATGGTGTCCAGCATGGGTTGCTCCTGCGCTCGGGCCGCCTCCAGCACGTTGGCCTGGGGCGCGGCCTGCGCGGCGCAGGCCAGCAGGGCGGCCGACAGCAGGGTCAGGGCGGGGACGAGCGGCAAACGGGAACGGCAGGGCATCGACGGTCTCCTCGTGGGGGAAGCCTATGGAGGGCGGATCATCCGCCCGCATCCACCCGCCGGCGGGGACAGCGCACCAGGCATGCCCCGGCCGCGGGCAGCCCGTCCAAGATAGGCTTCAATCCGCCTGGCCAGTAGGGGGATTTTCCGGGTTGCGGGCCTCGGGCTTCCGTGCATCCCCGTGGAACGGCGTATTATCTGGAGTTTTGCCGAATTTCCTCTTCGGAATCGACCCCGCCCGCCAGAGAGCCGCCGCCATGCCGCACTACCGTTCCCGCACCTCCACCCACGGCCGCAACATGGCCGGCGCACGCGCCCTGTGGCGCGCCACCGGCATGAAGGACGGCGACTTCGGCAAGCCGATCATCGCGGTCGTGAACTCGTTCACCCAGTTCGTGCCGGGCCACGTGCACCTGCGCGACCTGGGCGCGCTGGTCGCCAAGCAGATCGAGGGCGCCGGCGGCGTCGCCAAGGAATTCAACACCATCGCCGTGGACGACGGCATCGCCATGGGCCACGGCGGCATGCTGTACTCGCTGCCCTCGCGCGAACTGATCGCCGACTCGGTCGAGTACATGGTCAACGCGCACTGCGCCGACGCCATGGTCTGCATCTCGAACTGCGACAAGATCACCCCGGGAATGCTGATGGCCGCCATGCGCCTGAACATCCCCTGCGTGTTCGTGTCCGGCGGCCCGATGGAAGCCGGCAAGGTCCTGTCGCCCACCGACGGCAAGGTCATCGCCAAGATCGACCTGATCGACGCCATGATCAAGGCGGCCGATCCCAAGGTGTCCGACGCGGAAGCCGAAGAGGTCGAGCGCAGCGCCTGCCCCACGTGCGGTTCCTGTTCGGGCATGTTCACCGCCAACTCGATGAACTGCCTGACCGAAGCCATCGGCCTGGCCCTGCCGGGCAACGGCACCATCGTCGCCACGCACGCCTGGCGCCGCGGTCTGTTCGAGCAGGCCGGCCGCCTGGTCGTCGACCTGTGCCGCCGTTACTACGAGCAGGAAGACGCCTCGGTGCTGCCGCGCGCCATCGCCACCAAGAGCGCCTTCGAGAACGCCATGACGCTGGACGTGGCGATGGGCGGCTCGACCAACACCGTGCTGCACCTGCTGGCCGCCGCGCAAGAAGCCGGCGTCGACTTCACCATGGCCGACATCGACCGCATCTCGCGCCGCACGCCCTGCCTGTGCAAGGCCGCGCCGGCCACCGACAAGTACCACATCGAAGACGTGCACCGCGCCGGCGGCATCCTGGGCATCCTGGGTGAACTGGGCCGAGCCGACCTGCTGGACCTGTCCTGCGGCAACGTGCACAGCGGTACGCTGGGCAACGCCATCGCGCAATGGGACATCGCGGGCGGCGCCGGCGAAGCCGCACAGAAGTTCTACCGCGCGGCCCCCGGTGGCGTCCCCACCACCGTGGCGTTCAGCCAGGAAGCCACGTTCCTCACGCTGGATGCCGACCGCAAGACCGGCTGCATCCGCAGCAAGGAAAACGCCTACTCGAAGGATGGCGGCCTGGCCGTGCTGTACGGCAACCTGGCCGAGAAGGGCTGCATCGTCAAGACGGCCGGCGTGGATGAGTCGCAATGGGTCTTCACGGGCCGCGCCCGCGTGTTCGAAAGCCAGGAAGACGCCGTCGAAGGCATCCTGGGCGACAAGATCGTGGCGGGCGACGTCGTGGTCATCCGCTACGAAGGCCCCAAGGGCGGCCCCGGCATGCAG
This sequence comes from Bordetella ansorpii, assembly GCF_900078315.1. Taxonomy (GTDB): domain Bacteria; phylum Pseudomonadota; class Gammaproteobacteria; order Burkholderiales; family Burkholderiaceae_B; genus Bordetella; species Bordetella ansorpii. Next base: position 578,938 of record NZ_FKBS01000025.1, on the reverse strand, counting down.
GAAATGCTGTACCCCACGTCCTACCTGAAGTCCAAGGGCCTGGGCAAGACCTGCGCGCTGTTCACCGATGGCCGCTTCTCGGGCGGTTCGTCGGGCCTGGTGATCGGCCATGCCTCGCCGGAAGCCGCCGAGGGCGGCACGGTCGGCCTGGTGGAAGACGGCGACATCATCGAGATCGACATCCCCAATCGCCGCATGCACCTGGCCGTGGACGACGCCGAACTGGCGCGCCGCCGCGCCGCCATGGAAGCGCGCGGCGACAAGGCCTGGCAGCCGGTCGACCGCGAACGCGTGGTCTCGCTGGCGCTGCAGGCGTATGCCGCGCTGGCCACCTCGGCCGACCGCGGCGCCGTGCGCGACCTGTCGCAGTTGAAGCGCTGATTGCGGTCATTCTCAGGCGCGAAAAACGCCTGAATGAATCACACCCCATGAACCGGATGCCGATCCGAGTCGTGGGGTGTCTTTCATGCGCGCGGGATATCCCGCAAGATCGCCACTATCGCCCGTCGGCGCGCACCAGATGCGTGGGCTTGATGTCTTCGGTCGATATCACCCCCAGCAGGCCCATGTCGCGCTTCACTTCCTCCACGATCAGCCGGATGGCGTGCGCCACGCCCGCCGGCCCGGCCACCGCCGCGGCATAGTTGAAGGGCCGTCCCACGAACACGCACCTCGCGCCCAGCGCCAGCGCCTTGAGCACGTCGGTGCCGCGCCGCACGCCGCTGTCCAGCATGATCTCCAGGCCCGGCGCGGCGTCCACGATGGCGGGCAGCATCTGCAGGGGCGTTACCGTGCCGTCCAGTTGCCGTCCGCCGTGGTTGGACACGATGACGCCGTCCATGCCTTTCTGGCGCGCCAGCGCCGCGTCGCGGGGATTGACGATGCCCTTGATAATCATGCGTCCCTGCCAGCGCCTGCGGATGGCTTCCACATGCGACCAGTTCAGGTGGCCGCGATCGGAGAAATCACGCTGCACATTGGGCGACACGATGGGCGCGCCGCGTGTGGCGTAGTTATTCTCGAAGTGCGGCATGCCGTGCTTGAACAGCGTGCGCAGGAAGGTGCCGAACAGCCATTGCGGATGCGTGATGCCCTGCCATGCCAGCGACAGGTTGGGGCGCAGCGGCGTGGAGAAGCCCGCGCGCAGGTTGTGCTCGCGGTTGGCCGCCACGGGCGTGTCCACCGTCAGCACCAGTGTCTGCACACCGGCATCGGCCACGCGGTCGATCAGCGCGCGGATCTGCGTCTCGTCGCCCGGCAGGTAGGCCTGGAACCACGTGCGCGGCGCGGCTTCCATGACGTCTTCCAGGCGGATCAGCGAGGAACCGCTCATGATGCAAGGGATGCCGGCCTGGTCCGCGGCGCGCGCCAGCACGATGTCGCCGCGATAGCTGGACAGGGCCGAGATGCCCATGGGGGCGATGCCGACCGGCGCGGCGTAGGCGTGGCCCATCACGGTGGCGGCGGTGCTGCGCCGGGACACGTCGACCAGCACATCCGGCACGAACGCGTATTGAGCGAAGGCGTCACGGTTGGCGCGGGCCGACAGCCCGTCCTCCACCGCGCCGGACACGTAGGCATAGATCGGCTTGGGCAGCACGCGTTCGGCCGCTGCCTCGAAATCCTGCAGGTTCAGAATGTGGCGCAAGGAAGAGGACATGGTCTCGTTGTTCTTTGAAGGGGGAATGCGCGGCGGTCCCGGCCGCATCGACAGATGATAGGAGTGCGGCACCTTTGGGATAAAGCGAGTTTATTGATATAAAACACTTCGCTTTTATTCACTTTATGCCGCGTCATGACCCTCAAGCAACTCGAAGCCTTCTACTGGGCCGCCACTTGCCGCAGCTTCGCCATCGCGGCCAGCCGGCTCAACATCTCGGTGTCGTCGCTGTCCAAGCGGCTGGCCGAACTGGAAAGCGTGATCGGCTCCGAGCTGTTCAGCCGCAGCGCGCGCAGCGCCGTCCTGACGCCGCTGGGTGAACAACTGTTGCCGCATGCGCGTGACCTGCTGCGTTCGGCCGATGACTTCCTGCAACGCGCGGCCGACAGCGTGCCGCTGGCGGGCCGTTGCCGCTTCGGCGTGGGCGAACTCAGTTCCATGACGTGGATGCCGCGGCTGATCGCCGAGATCCGGCGCGAGTATCCGAACCTCCTGGTCGAGCCGCGCGTCGGCGTGGGCGAAGAGGTCGAGCTGGGCCTGGAAGATGGCGACCTGGATTTCGGCATCATCGGCGGGCCGTCCACGCGGGCGTCGATCACCTCCGTGCTGATCGGGCAGGCCGAGTTCGAATGGGTCGCCAGTCCCGGGGCCGTGCGCGACGCGCGCTGGCTGCCGCCCGCGGCGCTACGCGACCATACGCTGGTGGCCTTGCCCAACAGTTCGGGCGTGATCCGCATCGTGGATGACTGGATGACCGCGCAAGGCGTGTCACCCGGCCGCAATCTGCGCTGCAACGGCTGGGGCGCGGTGGCGGGCATGCTGCGCGAGGGACTGGGCATCGGCATCCTGCCCACGGCCTGGGCACGCGTGCTGGTCGAGCGCGGCGAATTGGCGTTCCTGGAGCAGTTCCCGGCGCCGCAGCCGCTCAGCTACACCATCCAGTGGCGCCGCGACGACACCCGGCCATTGCTGGGCTGCATGCGCGACCTGGCGCAGCGCTGCATCGATTTCCATGCACCGTCCTGTCTGATGTGATTGCAGTGCAGCATTTTGGTATTTCCAAAAAGCGAAATTCAAAGTAGAAAATAATTCGCTTTATCTCACTTTTTGGCAGGGATAGAGTGTTTGCCTACAACAATCATTCCTGACCGGAGACACCCGCCCCGAGCGAAGCCGGCTGCCCGATGCGCTTTGCGGCGTGTTCTGGCCGGATCGCGGGCGTGCGGATCCGCAGCGTGAAGGAAACGCCATGACGTCCGCAAAACGCCTGGTCCGCCTCGATATGTGGCTGGATCCCATCTTCGACCAGTTGGTGGCCGAACAGCCGAATGTCGAACTCACGATCACTCCCACCCGCGAGGTCGATGCCACCTTGTCGGCGCTGCGCGGCGCGCATGGCTATCTGGTCAGCGTTGCCAAGGATGAGCTGCCGCCCAGGCTGTTCGTGACGGCGGACCTGATCGCGCAGTGTCCCGACCTGGTCTGCGTGTCCACCACCGGCGCCGGCTACGACACGGTGGACGTGGCCGCTTGCACCGCCGCTGGCGTCGCGGTGGTGAACCAGGCGGGCGGCAATGCCGACTCGGTGGCCGAACATACTTTCGCGCTGCTCCTGGCCGTGCGCCGCCGCATCGTCGAATCGCATCAGCGCCTGCGCCATGACAGCGGCTTCACGCGCGAGCACCTGATGGGCCACCAGATCCGCGGCAACACCATCGGCTTCATCGGGCTGGGCCAGATCGGCTCGCGGGCGGCGCGCATCGCGCAGGGCTTCGGCATGCGCGTGCTGGCCCATGACCCTTATCTGCCGCCGGAAAGCCTGCGCGCGCTGGGCGCCGAGCCGGTCTCGCTGGACGACCTGCTGGCGCAGTCGGACATCGTGTCGCTGCATTGCCCGCTGAGCGCCGAGACGCGCGGCATGATGAGCGCGGCCGCGTTCGCCCGCATGAAACCGGGCGCGGTCTTCATCACCACCGCGCGCGGCGGCGTGCACGACGAGGCCGCGCTGTACGACGCCCTGCAAAGCGGCCATCTGGCCGGCGCGGGCCTGGATGTCTGGAAGCAGGAGCCGCCCGGCAACGACGCGCCCCTGCTGCAGTTGCCCAATGTGGTGGGCACGTATCACACGGCGGGCGTCACGCACGAGGCCCGCCGCAACGTGGCGCGATCCGCGGCCGAGCAGTTGCTGGCCATGCTGGCCGGCCAGCGGCCGCCGCATCTCGTCAACCCGCAGGCCTGGCCAGCCGCGCTGGAGCGCATCGACCGGCTGGCATAACGATACGCGGCAGAGCGCCGCATCAGGAGACAACAAGCATGCAGCAATCCCACAAGCGCCGTACCTTGGGCCGGCTTGCCGGCGCCGCGCTGTTCTGCGCCGCCGCCGCGCTGCCCGCCGCCGGCATGGCCGCGGACTACCCGTCGCATCCCATCAACATGATCGTGTCGTACGGTCCCGGCGGCGGCACCGACCTGGTCGCACGCATGATGGCGCCGTTCCTGCAGAAGTACCTGGGCAACGACGCGCGCATCGTCGTGCTGAACCGGCCGGGCGCGGGCGGCGCCATCGGTTTCGGCGAGATCGCGCGCGCTACGCCCGACGGCTACACCATCGGTTTCATCAACACGCCCAACATGCTGACCATCCCCATCGAGCGCTCGGCCAACTTCACGTGGCGCAGCTTCGACCTGATCGGCAACCTGATCGACGATCCGGATTCGTTCACGGTGCGCGAGGACAGCCCCATCAGATCGCTGGCGGACCTGGCCGATTACGCGAAGAAGCATCCCGGCGCCGTCACCGTGGGCACCACGGGCACGGGATCGGACGATCACCTGGCGATGCTGCGCTTCCAGGCCGCGTCGGGCACCAAGCTGAACCATGTGCCGTACAAGGGCGCGGGCGAAGTGCGCAGCGCGATGGCCAGCGGCGAGATCATGATGGGCGCCATCAACATCGGCGAGGTGCTGCAGTACCAGAAGGGCGGCACGCCGCTGCGCATCCTGGGCCAGATGTCCAAGAAGCGCTCACCGGCGCTGCCCGACGTGCCGACGTTCAAGGAACAGGGCTACGACTTCGAGCTGGCCTCGCTGCGCGGACTGGCCGCGCCCAAGGGCCTGCCCGACGCGGTGCGCGCCAAGCTGGTGGATGCCGTGAAGAAGACCTACGACGATCCCGAATTCCAGGCCAAGGCCCGCGAATTGTTCGCGCCGCTGCGCTACCTAGCGCCGGCGGATTACGCCCGGGTGCTGGAACAGGGCGAGGCCGAGTTCCGCGCGCAGTGGAAGACGTCGCCCTGGATCGACAAGTGATCGGGACGAAGCCGTCATCTCGCTGAGAGACGGGTCGCGCGCGGCCGGATCCGGCCGCGCGCGACCACGCTGCATTCAGGGAGCCGCGCGCTAATCCACGCTGGCGCCCGATGCCCGAACCACCGCGCCCCACTTGGCCACGTCGTTCTTCAACACGCCGGCGAATTCCGCCGGCGTGGTGATGTAGGGCTGGGCGCCTTGCGCGGCGAAGCTCTCGGCCACCTCAGGTTGGCGCAGGATCTCGTTCACGTCACGATTGATGCGCGCCACCCGCGCGGCGGGCGTCTGCTTCGGCGCCATCAGCCCGAACCATGGATTCACGTCGAAGTCCTTGAACCCCGCTTCGGCGATGGTGGGAATGCCGGCGAACGACCTGGCGCGCTGGCCGCTGGTGACCGCGATGGGCCGCAGGCTGCCGCTCTTGATCTGCCCCGCCACCGAGGGCAGGCTGGTGAAGACCACGTCGATGCGGCCACCCAGCAGATCCTGCAGGGCCGGCGCCGCGCCGCGATACGGCACGTGCACCATCTTCACCCCGGCGGCGCGGTTGAACATTTCGCCCAGCAGATGGTTCACCGAGCCGTTGCCCGCCGATCCATACGTCACGCGTCCCGCCTTCGCGGCCTTCACCAGCCCGGGCACCGTATGAAACGGCGCGTCGGGCCGGCCCACGGCCACGAAGGGCAGCGTCGCCAGCGTGGCGACCGGCGCGAAGCCGGTGCCGGGATCGAAGGACAGGTTCTTGTACAGCGCGCCGTTGATGGCCTGCGTGCCGACGTAGCTCATCAACAGCGTATGGCCGTCGGGCTCGGCGGCGATCACCGCTTCCATGCCGACGTTGCCGCCCGCGCCCGCGCGGTTCTCCACCACCACGGGTTGGCCCCATTTCTTCGTGAGCTGCTGGCTGACGATGCGCGCCAGCACGTCGGAGGCGCCGCCCGGTGTCTGCGGCACGATCAGGCGCACGGGCTTGGTGGGAAAGGCGTCCTGCGCGGCGGCGGGCGCGGCCACCGCGGCAAGACAGGCAAGCAGGGCTGCCGCCCGGGTGAAGTGCTGCATCCTTTGTCTCCGTTTTGGCCTTCGGATCGGCCCGGGGCGGACAGCAAGCCGTGGGGGCGGAGCGAGGCCTTCATGCGCCCTCGCACGGTTGCGGGGCATCTGTTGCGCCGGGCTCGGGCCTGGCGGCCAGGACCCGGTGCTGGCTTGATTGTAGTGAGACGGAAAGTCTGGACGCCCGGGGCACGCGATGTTCACGTCATACGGTCCGCGCCGTGCTGCCTCGGGCCGGTGTCCTGCGCAGCATCGAAGGGGTTACATGGCCGCCATCGCCGGCACGGTCTTGCGGTCCTGGCGCCAGCTGTAGACGGCCACCAGCAAGCCGCTGGCCGTGACCGCCGCGGCCACCAGCGGGGTGCTGCCCAGTCCCAGGCCGTGATCGATGGTCAGGCCGCCGAGCCAGGCGCCGATGGCGTTGCCCAGGTTGAACGCGGCGATGTTGAAGGCCGAGGCCAGGTTGGGAGCGCCGCCGGCCTGCTCCAGCACGCGCATCTGCAGCGGGGGCACGGTGGCGAAGGCGGCCGCCCCCAGCACGCCGACGGTGATCACGGCCAATACCTTGTCGTGCACGGTGAAGGTGAACAGCACCAGCACCACGGCCAGGACGGCCAGGCTGCCGACCAGCGTGGGCATCAGCCGGCGGTCCGCCATGCGGCCGCCGAAGGTGTTGCCGGCCACCAGGCCCACGCCGAACAGCAGCAGGATGGGCGAGACCGCGCTTTCGGGAAAGCCCGTCAGTTGGGTCAGCAAGGGCGAGATGTAGGTGAAGGCCGTGAACACGCCGCCGAAGCCCAGCACGGTCATCAGGAAGCCCAGCATCACCTGCGGACGGGCCAGGGCGCGCAGTTCCCCCTGCAGATTGCTTTGATGGGTGCCACGGCTGGCGGGCACCAGGGCGGCGATGGCGATGAACGCCACCACGCCGATGGCCGTCACGGCCCAGAACGTCGAGCGCCAGCCCCAGGCCTGGCCCAGCCAGGTGCCGAAGGGTACGCCCAGCACGTTGGCCAGCGTCAGGCCGGTGAACATCAGGGCGATGGCCGAGGCCTGCTTGTCGGCGCGCACCAGGCTGGTGGCGACCACCGACCCCACGCCGAAGAAGGCGCCATGCGCCAGCGAGGTCAGCACGCGCGCGGCCATCAGCCAGCCGTAGTCGGGCGCCAGCGCACACGCCAGGTTGCCCGCGATGAAGATCACCATCAGCGCCAGCAGCAGCGTCTTGCGCGGCAGGCGCGTGGTCAGGATGGCCACGGGCGGCGCGCCCACGGTGACGCCCAGGGCGTAGCCGGTCACCAGCAAGCCGGCGCTGGACAGGGTGACGTCGAGGCTGGCCCCGACCTGAGGCAAAAGCCCCATGATGACGAATTCCGTGGTGCCGATGCCGAAGGCCCCCACGGCAAGCGCCCAAAGCGCGATAGGCATGATGAAAACTCCAGTTAAGGGATCGAATGCCCGGCATTGTGCGCCGCGGGATCTTTGAGAAAAAGCACTCTAAAATCACAGGACTTATGTTCTGGGGGCAAAGATGGCGCTCAATTCAGATGCCTTGCGGGTCTTTCTGGCGGTGGTGGACACCGGCAGCATGAGCGCGGCGGCCGAATCCCTGGGGCAGACGGCCTCGGGCGTCAGCCGGGCGCTGGCGCGGCTGGAAGAGCAACTGGGCGTGACGCTGCTGACGCGCACCACGCGCCGCATGGAGCTGACCGAGGAAGGCCTGCAGTTCCAGCAGAAGGCGCGCGGCATCGTGGGCGCGCTGGACGAGGCCGAGGAGTGCATGCGCATCCGCCACCAGCAGCCGGCGGGCAGGCTGCGCGTGGATGCCTCGGCGCCGGTGATCCTGCATTGCATCGTGCCGCACGTGGCCGCTTTCCATGAACGCTATCCCGCCATCCAACTGGAGCTGACCAGCAACGACCGCATCGTCGATCTGGTCGAGCATCGCACCGACCTGGCGATCCGCGCCGGTCCGCTGGTGGATTCATCGCTGCATGCGCGGCCGTTCCGTCCGTCGCGGCTGTACCTGGTGGCCAGCCCTGCCTATATCGAGAAGCATGGCCGTCCGCGCAACGTGGCCGCGCTGGCGCAGCACATGAAGATCGGCTTCACGCAGCCCGAGTCGCTGAACAACTGGCCGGTGCGGCACGAGGGCGGCAATACCTATCCCATCGTGCCGGACATGGCGGCATCCAGTGGCGAGACCATCCGTGGATTGGTGTTGGCGGGGCTGGGCATCGCCTGCCTGTCAGAGTTCATGACGCGCGCGGATCTGGAGGCAGGGCGCCTGGTGAGGGTGCTTGATTCGGCGGACAACGGGTATCGGCAGCCGCTGCATGCGGTGTATTACCGGAACACGCAGTTGGCGCGGCGCATTGCGTGCTTCCTGGATTTTCTGTCGGAACGGATGTAGCGGCCGGGACTCAGTGCTTGAACCCGTCTTGATGCGCGATCGAGGCCAGATCGCGCGCGCCGGATGAACTTGCTGGCGACCGATTCGCGTGCAATGTACGACCAGATCTCCAGTAGATCGCGGTCTGCACTGTCAGTTAGCTGGAGCGGGTGGCCAATAGCGATCTTCCTCGAGCAATGATGCTGTCTGCGTCAAAATCTTTAACGCGGCCCGCGGCGACATCCGCTAATCCTTGGTCGATATCTGCCTTGAGCGCGGTCAGCTCATTCAACATCAACTCGCGGCGAATTTTCCATTCGCGCACCGCTTCTCGGACAACTTCACTGGTCGAGGCATAGTCTCCTTCATCCACGGCCTGTTTGATGCTGGCGGCCATTTCAGGGGGCATGGTGATGGTCAGGCGTTCCAGAGTCGTGGACATGCGCCATCCTCTCGATAAGATGGTTCATACTTTATCATACTGATTTTTCACCCGCGACTGAAAGAGAGGCGCCCGATCTCCACCGGGCGTCTCCCTTGGCCGTTCACCCGAACGTCTGTTCCATCTCCCGCCTGAACCGCACCGCCATCGCGTTGTCGTCGAACTCGACGTCCTCCCAGCGCACGGCCTGGCCTTCCTTCACGGCGCGCTTCAACTGCACCTTGTGCGCCAGCCCCAGCGGCAGATAGCCATCCGCCACCGACACGCGCGCCGGCACCAACTGCCCGTACACCGTATAGCCGCCTTCGCCGTCCAGCATCTGTCCGGCTTGCAGGTTGCGCTTGGCGGTGGCCACGACATCGCCGTGCCAGCCGGCCGGCGAACCGGTGGGTTCGCGCCGCAACCCGACGCTGGCCACGCTGATGCCCAGTTCCAGTCCGATCAGGTGATAGGGCTTGTACATGGCCGTGTAGTTGCCGCTGGGGTCGGTGACCAGGCCGTACTCGTTGAAGCAGCGCCGCACGTAGTCGCTGTCCCCGGCCAGCGTGACGTACACGCCCCAGCGCAAATCGCGGAACACCGGACGACCATCGCGTTCCAGCGACGAGATCACCTCGACCTGCCCACGGTGATGCAGGATGCCGCCATCCTCGCGCGGCCGCAGCACGCGCGCCAGGTCGTCCACGCCGCAGGGCGGAAAATGCAGGCCGGTGGGCGAGGGCGCCAGGCCCGTGGCGTTGGACACCGCGGCCATCTCGATGGCGCTCTTGGTGCCGTCCAGGAAGCTGTTGAACATCTGCGCATTGAAGTCGCCCGCGGCCACCATTTCGTCGGTGAAGCCGTAGTACGGCCACACGGTGTCGGGCGTGGACGTATGGAACTCGGGCAGGTACTTGGTGCCCTTGCCGGCGGCCACGACCTCGAAGCCACTGGTGCGCGCCCAGTCGACCATCTCGCAGATCAGCGCGGGCTGGTCGCCGTATGCCAGCGAGTACACGATGCCCGCCTCGCGCGCACGCTTGGCCAGCAATGGCCCGGCCAGGGCATCGGCTTCCACGTTGACCATGATGATGTGCTTGCCATGCTCGCAGCAGGCCAGCACGTGGCGGATGCCGGCGGCCGGCTGGCCGGTGGCGTCGATGACGATCTCGACGTTCGGATCGGCAATGACGGACAGCGCATCGTCGCTGAAATACACCTTGCGCGATTTCACGGCCTCGTGGACGCTGCCCGCGTTCAGCGCGGCGGCGGGCCAGCCCACCTTGGTCAGCGCGGCGCGCGCGCGGTCGGGGGCCAGGTCGGCCACGGCCACCAGCCGGATGCCGGGCGTGCGCTGCGCCTGGCTGAGAAACATCGAGCCGAACTTGCCGGCGCCGATCAGCGCCACGCGCAGCGGCTTGTCGTCGGCTTCGCGCTGCTTGAGCATGCGGTGCAGATTCATTGGACGGCCTCCTCGAGGGGTTCCAGCGACGTGCGCGAGGCAGCAGGCGGCGTGCCATGCTGCCACGGCAATTCCACAGGATAGTCCTTTCGCAGGCAGTCGTCCGGCAGGCATTCGATGGGCGCGAAATCGCGGTGCGCGATCCATTCCACGCGCTTGTGGCGGCGGATGTGGTTCGAGACCGCGCACAGGCTCAGATAGACGCTGACGCGATTCCACGGGCTGAGGTTCGACGTGGACGCGTGCACCAGACACGAGTGGAACAGCAGCATCGACCCCGCCGGCCCCTTGGGCGCGACGATGCCGCCGTTGCGCCCGCCGGCCTTGTCGACCAGCGTGCGGATGTTGTCGTTGTTGATGGTCCACAGCGGATAGCTGGTGGTGGTCAGGTCGTGGCCGGCTTCCAGCACGCCCATGCGGTGGCTGCCGGGAATGAACATCAGCGGGCCGTTCACCTCGTTGACCTCGTCCAGGAAAATCGCCACGTTCATGGCGCGCGGCGTGGGCATCAGGTCGTCGTTCAGCCAGGTGCCGTAGTCCTGGTGCCACTGCCACACGTCGCCGTCGAAGGCGTTCTTGCCGTTGATCTTGAACTGGTGCATGTAAACCGGTTCGCCGAACAGCTGCTCGACCGGCCGCACCATGCGTGGATGGCGCGCCAGCCGCGCGAAAGGCCCGCTGTACAGATGCGCGGCGAAGTTGGTGCGCACCGCGCCGCTGTGTTTCTCGCGCACGTTCTCGGGGCGGTCCTGGGCGTACAGGCGGGGCACCTCGTCGGTCAGCTTGGCGATTTCCTCGGGGGAAAACAGGGCGGGAAAGAACAGGAATCCATCCCGGTCGAACTGTTCGAGTTGCGCTTGGCTCAGTTGCATCGTCGTCTCCGTATGACAGGCCGGCTGCGGCCGGCTTCTGAAAGCGCCGGCACAGGGGCCGGCAGATGGGATGCTGTCTGCTGCGGGGAACTGCAAAGCTGCGATGTTGCGGCGCTGCACGGCCGGATGCCGCGTGGAAGTCAGTGTTGCGTGTCCATCACGCCGCCGCGCGCTGCGCCAGTCTGGGCAGCAGGCCTTCCGCGGCACGGATGGCATGATGGCGGGCCAGCGTCGCCGCGAGATCGGCGTCGCCGGCATTGATGGCCGCCACAATGGCCGCATGTTCGTCCCATAGCCCGGCGCGTACCGCCGCGGGCTTCAGCACGGCCGACATCACGCGTTCCAGATGGCCCCATTGCGGCTCCATCAGCGCGGCCAGCAAGCGGTTGCCCGAGGCTTCGTAGATGGCGCGGTGCAGTTGGGTATCGGCCGCGATCAGCGCCGGCATGCGTGCGCGCCGCAACGCCGCCAGGCCCCGCTCGACCAGCGAATCCGGCAGCGGGCTGACCACGCCCGCGTGGATGCGTTCGGCGGCCAGCCGCGCGGCCAGCGCATCGATCTCGGCGCGCAGTTGGTAGAACTCCTGCACCAGCTGCGGATCGAGCGGCGCCACTTGCAGCGTGCCGCGTCCATCCGCACGCACGGCCAGGCCGTCGCGCTCCAGTTGCGCCAGGGCCTGCAGCACGGGTTGCCGCGAGATGCCGAAACGCGCCGCCAGATCCTCCTGGCCCAGGCGCGACCCAGGCGCCAGCGAACCGCCGATGACGGCTTCCCGCAGTTCGAGATAGACGGTCTGCACCAGATCGCCCGGTGCGGGCAGGGGCTTCAGCATGGCGGTCTTCCGGCTGTTTTCTGTATTCAGAATACAGAACGAAAATTGCCGCGTCACGCTGCGGCGCATCATGATCCGGCACGACGGCACTAGAATGGGGATTCAGCGCACGACGAGGCGCGACACAGAATCAGGGAGACAACGTTGGACATCAAGCGAATCGCGGGTGCCCTGGGCGCCGAGATCTCGGGTGTGGACCTGACCCGGCCGCTGCGCGGCGAACAGGCCGCCAAGGTCCGGCAGGCCCTGCTGGACCATCAGGTCATCTTCCTGCGCGGCCAGGACCTGACGCCCGCGCAGTTCCTGGATTTCGCGTCGGTGATGGGCGAGCCCATCGAATATCCCTTCGTGAAGGGCCTGGAGGGCCATCCACAGATCATCGAAGTGAAGAAGCTGGAGCACGAGCGCAGCAACTTCGGTGGCGTCTGGCACTCGGACACCACCTATCTGCAAGAGCCGCCGATGGGGTCGATGCTGCTGTCGCGCGAGATTCCGCCGTATGGCGGCGACACGCTGTTCGCCAACCAGTACCTGGCGTACGACACGCTGTCCGACACCATGAAGCGCTTGCTGGACGGCCTGGTCGGTATCAGCACGTCGGCCAAGGCCGATGTGTCGCGCACGCGAGAAGACCGCATCAAGAGCGACGGCAAGGAAGGCGCGCCGCAGCAGTACCGGGCCGAGCATCCGCTGGTGCGCACGCATCCCGAGACGGGCAGGAAGGCGCTCTACCTGAACACCGCGCACACGGCGGGCATCAAGGGACTGGCCGACGAGGAAAGCGCGCCGCTGTTGCAGTTCCTGTTCCAGCATCAGGTCAAGCCGGAGTTCACCTGTCGCTTCGCGTGGACGCCGAACGCCATCGCGTTCTGGGACAACCGGTGCGCCATGCACAATCCGGTGAACGACTATCACGGCTTCCGGCGGGTGATGCACCGGATCACCTTGCGGGGCGACCGGCCGGTATAGCGGCCGCCGTGCGAGCGATCAGCCGTCCGATGCGTACAGCTCGCCCGCCAGCACGTTGCGCCAGTTGCTCCATGTCAGGCGGGGGCGGCCGGTTTCGTGGCGGTTGTAGGGCGCGTCATAGATGATGTGGCGCCAGCGTGGCCGCGCGGCGCCTTCGATGCGCGGCTTGTCGTCGATCAGCAGGTCGCCTTGCACCAGCGTCTTGTCGCGCGTCAGGATCAGGCGCTCGGTGGCGGGGCGGCCCAGGTGGCGTTCGATCCACTGGTATTTCTCGGCCACGCAGTTTTCGTATTGCCGCAGCGGGGACGAGCAGATGCGCACGTCCATGCCCAGCGCCTGCAGCTCGCGGAACGCCTCGACGGCGCCGGGCACGGGCGGCAGGTTGCCGATGAAGCCGGGGGCCGTGTAGATGGCCTCGGCCTGCGCGCGCAGCTCGGGCGGATAGTCTTCCAGCAGGTGGAAGGACCTGCGGTTCTCGAAATCCACGGGCGCGATGCCGGGATAGCGCTGGCGCCACGCCGCGAGGAACGCATGTTCGAAGTCGGCCAGCACGCCGTCCTGGTCCAGCAATATCAGCATGATCGAAACCCTGGGAAGTCGTGGCGATTGTGCCACGCCGCCACGGCGGGCACGGGCGTGAAGGTCCATTGCTGATCCGGCCCTTTAAAAAGCGCAGCGTTTAAGAATGCTTATTGCTATCATTCGCCGTTTCGGCTCGTGCCTGGCCGTCACCGGGCCACTGGCCCAGTCCTGACCGCCCCGAGGACGCCGTGTCTTCCTTTTCCGCTCCCGCCACATCAGTGCAGGCCTTGTACGAAGGCAATCATGGTTGGCTGCACCAATGGCTGCGCCGCCGGCTGGCGTGCAACGACGACGCGGCCGACCTGGCGCAGGACACGTTCGTGCGCGTCCTGCAGAAGCCCGAGGAACTGCCCAGCCTGCGCGAGCCGCGCGCGTATCTGGTCACCATCGCGCGGGGCCTGGTCAACGACCTGTGGCGCCGCCGTTCGCTGGAAAGCGCCTGGCTGGACGCCCTGGCCGCGCTGCCCGGGCAGGCCGCGCCGTCCCCCGAAGAACAACTGGCCATGTGTCAGGCGCTGCAGGAACTCGACCGCATGCTGGCCGGCCTGGCGCCCAAGGCACGCGAGGTCTTCGTGCTGTCGCAACTGGAGGGTTTGAGCTACGCGCAGATCGCCGAACGCCTGGGCTTGAGCGAGCGCACCATCAAGCGCTACATGGCGCAGGCCTTCGAGCACTGCCTGGTGGTGATGGACTGAATGCGCACGATGCACCGTCAGAACGCGCCGGCCATAGACCCTGGCGTGATCCGCCAGGCGGCCCGCTGGCTGGCCCTGTTGCATTCGGGGCAGGCGGCGCAGGCGGATCACGATGCCTGCCGGCGCTGGCGGCAGGCCGATGCCGCCCATGAGCAGGCGTGGCAGAAGGCCGAGCGCCTGAGCCTGCAATTCGGCGCCGTGCCCGCGTCGGTGGGCGTGCCCGTGCTGGCGCGCCAGGCGCGCGTCAACCGCCGGGCGGCGTTGAAGACGCTGGCGCTGCTGGGCGGCACGGTGTCCGCTGGCGCGCTGGGATGGCGCCTGGCGTCCTGGGGACACCTGACGTCCGACTACCGTACCGCTACGGGCGAAAGCCGCGACCTGCTGCTGGACGACGGCAGCAAGCTGGCCCTGAACACCGGCACGGCGCTGGACGTGCGCTATTCCAACGAGGAAAGACTGATCCGGCTGCAGCAGGGCGAGATCTACGTGCAGACCGCGCCCGATGCCGCTGGGCGCGCGCGTCCCTTCCTGGTACAGACCCGGCATGGCCGCCTGCGTGCCCTCGGCACGCGTTTCGTCGTCCGGCAAGTGGGCGGCGAGCAGGACGCGACGTGTATCGAGGTGCTGGAGCATCGCGTGGAGATCTCGCCGCAGGGCGGGGCGGCGCCGGTGGTGCTGGAGGCCGGCCGACGCGCCTGTTTCACGTCGGCGTTCATCGAGGCGCCGCGCGCCGTGGCGCCTGCCCCGGCCGTGGGCGTCGAACCCAGCGCGGCGCCTGGCTGGACGCGCGGCGTGCTGTATGCCGATCGCACCCGCCTGGCGGACTTCCTGCAGGAACTGTCGCGCTATCGCCCGGGCATCGTGCGGTGCGATCCGGCGGTGGCGGGCCTGCGCCTGTCGGGCGTATTCCAGCTGGCCGATACCGACCGGGTGCTGGACATCGTGCAGCAGACGCTGCCGGTGCGGGTGGTGCGCCGCACGCCCTACTGGATCACCGTGGCGCCGGCCGCCGGCTGATTTTTACAATTTCCCCTGTCCCTTTCGATGCCGCTCGTTCGGCATGGCATCCGAACGAAGCAACCGCGCATGCAAAGGAAAGGGAAAGTGGCATTGCAATCCAAGCAGATCACCGGGCCGAGGGCGACGCGCCTGGCCGTGGCCGCCGCATTGGCGCTGTCAGCCGCCGGATACGCATCCGGCGCCGTGGCGCAGCAAGCATCGGCTGCGCAGCAGGCCCAGGCCCGCAGCTATGCCATTGCCGCGGGCCCCTTGTCCGACGCTTTGTCCGCCTTTGCCGGCCAGGCCGGCATCACGCTGTCGTTCCGTCCGGAGCAGACCGATGGCCGCGCCAGCCCGGGGCTGCGCGGCAGCTTCACCGTGGAAGAGGGCCTGGCGCAGTTGCTGCAAGGCAGCGGACTGCGCGCGGTGCCACACACCGACAACGGCTATGTCCTGCAAGGCAATGTGCCTGCCACGGCGCCGGCCGTGCCGGCTGGGGCAGGCAGCGGCCCCGCCACGCTGGAGGCCATCCAGGTCAGCGGCAGCTGGCTGGGCACTGGCCTGCAGAACAGCGTGCGCAGCTTCGGCGGCGCACGCACGCTGGTGCAGTTCAACGAGATCGAGCAAAGCGGCGCCACCAACGTGTCCGACGTGCTGCGGCGCGTGCCCGGCGTGCAGATCAACGGCAGCACCAGCGCCGCGGGCAGCTCGGTCGGCCTGCACGTGGGCGTGCGCGGCCTGTCGGGCCGCAATTCGTCGCGCTCGACAATGCTGATCGACGGCATTCCGCTGGCCATGGCGCCGTATGGCCAGCCGAATCTGGTGATGGCGCCGGTCAGCCTGGCCAACATCGAATCCATCGACGTGGTGCGCGGCGGCGGCGCGGTGCGCTACGGTCCGCAGAACGTGGGCGGCATCATCAACTTCAAGACGCGCGCCATTCCCACCGAACCGGGCCTGACGGGCGACGCGACGCTGCGCTACAACCTGTTCGGGGAAGGCGGCGGCAACGCGCAGTACAGCACCTTCATCGGCAGCCAGCTGGACAACGGTTTCGGCCTGGCGGTGCTGTATTCGGGCATGGATGGCAAGCAGTGGCGCGACGGCAGCGACGACACCTACAACGACCTGGCGCTGAAGTGGCGCTATGAAGTGACGCCGACGTCGGAGGTGTACGGCAAGTTCTCGTACTACGACGTGAAGTCGATGACGCCGGGTGGCCTGACGCAGGCGGAATACCGCGACGATCCGTTCCAGAACACGCGTCCCACCGATTACTGGAAGGGCGAGCGCAAGGGCCTGGACGTTGGCTACCTGAACACGATCTCGGACACGCAGGAGTTCGAGGTGCGGGCCTACCACTACAACAGTTCGCGCGAGAGTTCGCTGATCAACGTGGCGGCGGGCCGCAACGACTTCCAGCCGCGCAGCAACCAGGTGACGGGCATCGAGCCACGCTATACGCAGCGCTTCGAAGTGGGCCCGACCACGCACGACGTCACCGTGGGCTACCGGTTCATCCGTGAAACCGGCGAGGACAAGCGCTACAACACCTTGCTGTCCAATGGCCGCACCAGCGCCGCCACGGTGTTCGTCAACGGCACGCGCGCGCATTCGGTCTACATCGATGACCGTATCGCCTATGGCGATTGGCGCGTGACGCCGGGCGTGCGCTACGAGCGCATCGACAGCGACCGGCATCAGCAGGGCACTTCGGACGAACCGTTCGAGCAACGCAACCGCAAGGCGCTGCCGTCGCTGAACATTGCCTACCTGGTCAATCCCAACCTGACGCTGTACACCAACTACAACACCTCGTTCGGCGCGGTGCAGTACACGCAGCTCAATTCGATGTCGGCCACGAACCCGTTGCGTCCCGAGATCGCCAAGACGGTGGAGGCGGGTACGCGCTGGTCCGGCAAGCAGATGCGCGCCGAGTTCACGGTGTTCAATCTGCGCTTCGACAACCAGATCCTGTCCATTCCCGGCACCAATCCCGCCGTGTTCCGCAACCTGGGCGCCACGCAGCACAATGGGGTGGAGTTCGCCTGGGACTACGATTTCGACCGCGACGGACCGCTGGCCGGCTTAAATGTCTACGCCAACTACACGTACACGCGCGCCATCCAGAAGTCCGGCGAGGACCAGGGCAAGGAGGTGCCGTTCAACTCGCGCCAGACCGGCACGCTGGGGGCGCGGTACGCCGTGCGCGCCTGGACCTTCGACCTTTCCACCACGATGCAAAGCGGCAACTACACCGACGCCGCCAATACCGAACAGGAATCCGCGGACGCCAGCGAGGGCCGCGTCCCGGGCTTCTCCGTCTGGAACTTCCAGACCGGCTGGCAGATTCCGAACACGCGCGGCAGCAGCATCGTGTTCGGCGTGAACAACCTGTTCGACCGCCGTTACTACACGCGCAACGTCGACAGCAATCCCGGCCGCATGGTCGGCGCGCCGCGCATGTTCTACCTGCAGACGCGCCTGGCGTTCTGATCGGGCACGATGCAAGCACGCCTGCGCGCCCTGTGGCTGACCTGCCACCGCTGGACGGCGTTGACGCTGGGCTGGCTGCTGATCGTGGCCGGCCTGACGGGGGCGCTGCTGGTGGTGACGCGGCCATTGGATGAGTGGATTCACCCGGAGTATTTTGTGGCGCAGGGCATCCTGGCGCAGGGCATCCCGGCGCGGGGTAACCCGACGCAGGAAGACCCGGCAGGCAGTCGTGTCGTTCAAGGCGGTCTGACGTCCGGCATGGTGGCGCACGCCAACGCCCCGAGTGTCGGCGCCGGAGGACGCATCGTGTCCCTGGACACGGTGCGGCAGGCCATCCAGGCGGAGTTCGGCACGGCTACCGCAATGACCTTCCGCCCGCCCCGCGAGCCCCACGAAACCCTGCAGGTGCTGGTGCGCGGCACATGGCGAGGCACCCTCTATCTCGACCCCTCCACCGGTATCGAGCAAGGCCGCCGTGGCGAGGACGAAGGCTTCGTCAACACGCTGTTCCGCCTGCACAGCGCGCTGCTGATGGAAACCACGGGCAAGGCCATATTGGCTTGGGCCGCGTTGGCGTATCTGCTGCTGCTGATCACCGGCCTGGTGCTATGGTGGCCGAAGCACTGGCCGCCCAAGCTGCGCATCGAACTGCGCAAGGGTTTGCTGCGCGGGCTGTTCGACGTGCATCGCACGGGCGGCGCCGTGCTGGGCCTGGTACTGGCCGTCTCGGTGGCGACCGGAGCTTTCATGGCGTGGCGCCCGATCGGCGGATGGATCAATGCGCTGGTGGGTTCCACGCCGGTCGCCATGCCCACGCTGCGCGGCGATCCCGCGCCCTCTTTGCCCCTGGATACCTTGGTCGAGCGCGCTCAGGCTGTCTATCCCGACGGGTTGGTGGGCTATGTGATGCTGGCGGCCCAGCCGAACCGTCCCGTACGTATCCGCATGCGCTTGGCGGACGAACCGCATCCCAATGGCGTATCGACGATCTGGATGGATCCGCGGGATGGCACGATTCTGTCCGCGCAGCGCTGGAACGAACTGGACACGGCCGGACGCCTGAACGCCTTCATCTACCCGCTGCATACCGGTGAACTGGGCGGTGTGCCGCTGCAGATCGTGACTGCTCTCGCAGGATGGCTGCTGGGAATATTGGGGATCAGTGGCGCGTGGTTGTGGTGGCGACGCAGGCCGCTGCGCCGCAATGCGGCGATTTAGGAATCGAGTCTCGACAGGTTTTCACTTCCGGCCTGAATATTGAGTGGGTGTATGCGGTTGGGGCGTAGGGGTTTTGGTTCGCAAGTCCGGGCTTCGATGCATGGATAATGAGCATGGGACAAAAAACGTCATTGACTTGTCATCGTCTTGGGAGCAAGTCGACGTACAGTCTTTCATGCCAATGAACGTTGAAACCCCTTTTCTGGGAGTAGATCAGTTATGTCCACTTCGATCCTTCGTGCCCTGTTTTTGGTTTTCTCGGCCGGCTTGTTCCAACCCGTAATGGCGCAAAAGACGGCCGCTAATCCGGTGGCAGGCAATGAGTCGTCCCAATCGTGTGTCGACGTTCAAGCCAACGGCGTGCGGAGCATGGCGTACAACTGCTTTTCCAAGCAATTGGCGCCCACTCCGATGCACAGCGCACGGAATCATCCTGATTTCCCCAATCCGGCCCTGGCATCCGAGCGAGCCGTGCGCTTGTCGCCGAACCAGAATGGGCTCCAGACCAGTATCCATGCTGGAATTATTTCTGGCACGCGCAGAAAACGTTGATAGAATAAGTTTCATTTTTAGTTATCTTGAAGCGCATTGCTTGGGCGCTGCGTGCGTCATCAAAAAGCAGCCGCTTCGGCTTATTAGTTTTTGCACCATTTTCATCTGGAGATTTCGCCTGCATACCTCAGGATGGCCAGTCCTTTCTGTGATGGGTTAACCGGTTTTTGGTCCGGGAAAATCAGGCGTCTGGTTTTGAAAGTTACGTAAGTTCCGTAATTTTCGAGAAAAGTCAGAAACTTATGGTGGCCGTGGTCAACGCGGTGCGGATCCATAAGGGACTGAAGAATAGGCATGGCGTTGTCTTGTTCCTTTTCACGAGTTCTTTAATCGCCAGAGGAAAAATGAAACGCTCTCATGCAATCCTGACCATTGTTGCGGCAATGTCCACCTTGTTGAGCAGTAACGCGAACGCTGCTGTCGAAGATGAAGTGCAACTGCGCCAGATGTTCTGCGCATCCAAGGGCGGCATCGATATCACTTCGGAAGGTGCTCTGTTGCACGTCGGCAAGGACGTTACTGCCGTGGTGGTGTGCCAAATACCGGGAGAGTCGGCCAGCGCCGACGTCACGGCCGCCAAGACTGAGATCGCACCGATGGCTGCCTGCACGCCGTTTTCGACGGTTTGCGGCTCGCTGCTGCCGCCCAGCGGTAGTTACACAGTGTCTTCGTCCAATCCTGTTTTCACCACCTCATGCGCCGCGCAACTGACCGTGCGCAGTGCCGGTGGCCAACCCACAGCCAGCGGTACGTCCGATTTCAACTGCCGCGGCTACAACTACAACAACAGCGTGTTGGACTGCAGCATCCAGTGGTCGGGCCCGACCACGTTTCCCGTCGGCTCGGTGGGTACGGCGAGCGTGAATTTCAATTGCCGTGCCTATGGCTCTGGTACGTTCGGGACCGCCATGAACTACTCCTTCCAGAGTCCGAGGGCGAATTTCACCGACGGACCGACTGCCAGTTCCGTTTCGGTAACGGTGCAATGACACCCGAGCGCTCCAGTATTTGACCGAAGCCAGTGACGCGGCCCGAACTTTGTCGCGCTTGAGCCGGCATCGTTCGGGCCGTCTGTCAGCATCACGCGATTCGTTTCGCGTTCCTTACCCTGGCGGCAGCAGGTCGCTTGTCAACCGGCAGGGTACAAAAGCCACCAGGAGCGTCAATGCAGGCAAGAATTCCGCTTATGGGTGTAGCCGTCGCGATCACCGCGCTGTTTCTCGTCGGATGCGCGGTTTCGCCAGCCCGGGATGGCCCATCACCCACGTCGTTGGTCAAGGTTCAATGCACGACATCCAGCGCTACGGACCTCGGGCCGTGCCAAGGGCGCGCAGATCAGCTATGCGAGGGAGCCGCCCGCTTGCGCGGCATTGAATCGCGCACGGACGCGGGCAACGCGGGGGCGGCAGGCAAGTATCAGCTCTACCATATCAGCGCCAGCTATGAATGCGTGAAAGCGGGTGCGTGATCCGCAAGCCGGGATCGGGACGTCTTCACCAGGCGGCTGTGCCGGTGTCCAGAGCCACAGTCAGAACGGCTTGGCGGTGGCCAGGAATCCGATCACGATCAGCATCGCCACGGCCACGGGCGCCGTCATGTGCCAGGTGGCAATGAATTCTTCGCCCACGCTGGCGCGCCGCAGGCGTCCGGATTGCACGCCGTGCAAGCCGGACAGCGCAATCACCAGCACCGCCTTGACGGGCAGCCAGATGCTGCCCGACCAATACCCCGAACAGGCCATCCCGATACCCAACGCCCAGGCCAGCAGCATGGCGGGCGTGGTGACGGCGTGATCCCAGCGCCGCAACGCCGGGGCGAACGTACGCTCCGCCTCGGCATTGCCGCGCAGGACGCGCAAGAACACCGCCACCGTCAGCACACCGCCGGCAAAGATCAGCGCCGCGGCCACATGCAAGGCTTTCATCCAGGGATAGAGCAGGGCAAGGCTCATGTCGTGCACTCCCTGCGCAGTTGCGTGATCCGGCGCGCCAGGAAGCTGGCGTTCACGAATCCGCCGAACGGCACGATGGCCAGCGCCAGCATGCGCAGCACGTCCGACCGTCGCCACGAGGATCCGGATACCGTCTGCACCAGCGTCCACAGGTAGGCCACGAAGGCCAGTCCATGCACGGGGCCGAGTGCCTGCACGCCATACGGCCAGCCGCCCAGGTGCTTCAGCGGCACGGCCATGAACACCAGCAACAGCAGGGTGGTGCCCTCCAGCACCGAGACCAGTTCAAGCCGGCGCAACTGCGCCAGTTCGGATTCGCGAGATGACGTGATCAAGAGAGACTTCCTTCGAGTGATGGCGGGGCAGGTCCGGGATGTGGCTTTACAGATGCGGCGTTTGCCATAAACGACGTGCGGCAGGCGGATGGAGGGCAGGGATACGGGCATATGCAGTTTCTGGCTCGTGCCGACAGTTATAGCCGTGCGCGGGGGCAGACTGTGAGTGGCAGAAATGACTAAGTTCGATCATTTACTGCCAATAGGAGGTTGATAGAATTCCGCCCTGATCTTCCTTGTCGTGAGGTCCCGCATGCGTACCGTCGCCGTTCTCGTCCTGCCTGACTTCGTTCCCTACGACGTCGGCATCGCCTGCGATGTGTTCTCGCGTGTCCAGTTGCGGGATGCCCAGTGCGCCTATCGTGTGATGGTCTGCGCGCAGACCGCCAAGGTGCATGCCGGGCCTTTCGATCTCCACGCGCCCTGGCGGCTCGATCAGGTCGTGCAGGCGGACGTGGTGATCGTGCCCGGCATCGAGGACCCTTTCCGTTCCATTCCGCCATCCGTGGTGAAGGCGCTGCGTGCGGCACGGCAGCGCGGTGCGCTGATCGCCTCGATCTGCACGGGCGCTTTTGTCCTGGCCGCCGCGGGCCTGCTGGATGGGCGTCGCGCGACGACGCATTGGCTGGCGGCGGGCGAACTGGCCAGGCGCTACCCCGCCATCGACGTGGACCCTGGCGTGCTGTTCGTCGACCAGGGCGACATCGTCACCTCGGCCGGGGCTTCAGCGGGACTGGACATGTGCCTGCATCTGGTGCGCCGCCATCATGGCCAATCGGTGGCCTCGCATTCGGCGCGTCTGGCCGTGGCGCCGCTGCACCGCGACGGCGGACAGGCGCAGTTCATCCCGCAATCCACGCCCGCGTCCGCGGCAAGCCTGGCGCCGCTGTTCGACTGGATGCTGGCCAACCTGGACCAGCCGATCGACGTGGCCGCCTTGGCCGCGCGCGCCTGCATGACGCCGCGCACCTTCGCACGGCGGTTTCGAGAGCAGACGGGAACGACGCCGATCCAGTGGCTGTTGAAGTCCCGCGTGCGCCGTGCGCAGGAGCTGTTGGAAACCAGTGCGGCGACCATCGACCAGATCGCATACGCATCGGGCTTCGATTCCCCGGTCACCTTCCGGACGCGCTTCCAGAATCTCGTTGGGCTGACGCCCAGCGCCTATCGGCGCCGGTTCGGCGGGCCGGCGCAAGAGGCAACGACTGCGCAGGCTGCCGCGTTGGCTGTGTGACGCTACGCCTCGGCGCTGCGCGCCAGTATCCGGTAATGCGCGGCGCCCCTCTCCGGCTCGGACGACACCAGTACGTAATGGCGATAGGCCCACCGTACGGGATCGGCAGGCGCTTCGGGCAAGGTGCTGCAATCGGCCTTGCGCAGCAACGTGACATGCGGTCGGAAGGGCCTGGGCTCGCGTTGCCAGCCCAGGGTCTCCAGCGCCCTCCACAAGCGGTCATGCAGCGCATGCAGGGCGCGTGTCTCGGATTCGTCCTTGCCGGGCATACTCATGCCGGGCGCATCCACACCGGACGTCCCTGCATCGTGGGCATCCATGTCGGACCTATCCAGGCCGGGACACGCATGCACGATTCCCTGTTTCGGAAACGTGCCGTAGCGCGACAGCAGGATTTCCCCGGCCTCGATACGGTCTTCGCGTGTATGCGCGACCAGCGCCGCGACCTGCTCGTGCGTGGCCTGGCCCAGAAAGGCCAGCGTCACATGCAAGGTGTCGGGCCGCATCGGCCGCCCGCCGCAATGCGCGTGGGCGCGCGCCTGCCATGGCAACAGGGCGTCCAGGGCGGCGCCTTCCGGCCACAGGGCGAAGAAGACGCGCAATGAGTCGCGCGAGGCCGCGGAAGAGGGAAGGTCGGTCATGCCGCTCAGCTTAACCGCCCCGCAAGGAAGCGCCACAAATGAAAAGGCCGGCACGGTTGTCGCCCATGCCGGCCTTCCCGATGCCGCCGCATTGCGCGGCGGCTATTCCAAAGCGCTTTACTGCACTGCCACCTGTTGCGACGGCGCCTGTTCGGCGCGCGGCGCAAATTCCGGCAACGGCGTGTCCCAACCGCCACCCAGTGCGCGGATCAGGTTCACGGTGGAACGCGCGCGCTCACCGTTCAACTGCACCGACGCACGCTGCTGCAACAGCACGGAGCGGTCGGCTTCGATCACGTCCAGATAGCTGATCGAGCCTTCGCGGTACTGCGTCTGCGACAGCTTGGCGGCGCGGGTCGACGCCTGCAGCGCGGCTTCCTGCGCCTCGGTCTGGCCGCGCAGCAGGCGCAGGTTGGACAGGTTGTCCTCGACTTCGCGGAAGGCGGTCAGCACCGTCTGGCGGTAATTGGCCACGTCTTCCTCGTACACCGCGCGGGCGCGGTCCACGCCGGCCTGGCGGCGGCCGCCGTCGAAGATCGGGATCGACAGCGCCGTGCCCACCAGCGGGCCCAGCAGGAACGTGCGGCTGGACCACTGGAACAGGTTGCCCAGTTCAGAGGACTCGAAGCCGCCCGCCGCCGTGATGTCCAGGCGCGGGAAGAACGCGGCCTTCGCCACGCCGACGCGGGCGTTGGCGGCGGCCATGGCGCGCTCGGCCGCGGCGATGTCGGGACGGCGTTCCAGCAGCGTGGACGGCAGGCCCGCCGGCACGTCGATGGCTACGCGCGACAGCGGCTGCGACGGCATGTCGAACTCGGCCGGCGCCTTGCCCAGCAGCACCGCCAGGGCATGCTCGGCGGCGCTGCGCTGGCGTTGCACGCCCGCGGCGTCGGCACGGGCCGATTCCAGTTCGGCGCGCGAGCGGGCCAGGTCCAGTTCTCCGATGTCGCCGGCGTCGTAGCGTTGCTGGATCAGCTTGAGCGAGGCGCCGCGCAGGTCGACCGTCTGGCGGTAGATCTGTAGTTCGGCGTCCAACTGGCGCACCTGGAAGTAGCCCGTGGCCACGTCGGCCTGCAAGGCCAGCAGCACCGAGCGGTACAGCGCGGCGCTTTGCTGGGCGTCGGCGTTGGCGGCTTCCACGCCCGAGGAGACACGGCCGAACAGATCGACCTCGTACGACACCGACGCCTGGGCGCGCCACAGCGTGTTGGTGCTCGCCGGACCGTCGTCGCGCAGGCCTTGCGAGGCCGGCGAGACGCGCTGGCGCGAGGGGCCGATGCCGGCATCCAGGTTCGGGTACTGATCCGAACGGGCATCGCGCAGCAGGGCGCGGGCCTGCGACAGCCGCGCGGCGGCGGCCTGCAGCGTCTGGTTGGCCTGCAGGGCCTGTGCCTGCAGGGCGTCGAGCGTCGGGTCGTTGAAGACCTTCCACCAGTCGCCGCGCAGGGCATCCTCGGACGGCTTGGCGGCCTGCCAGTTGCCGGCCTCATGGCCGGCCAGCGTGGTGTCGGCCGGCGCGGCTTCCTTGAAGGCGGCCGGGGTCGAGACCTCGGGCCGGTGGTATTCGGGGCCCACCGCGCAACCCGCCAGCGTCAGCAAGAGGGCAAGCAGGGCGGAGCCGCGTGTGATGGTATGCGTCATGGCTGGCTCCTCAGTCGGCTTCGGCAGGGTGGTGATGGATCGTCGGCGCGGCGTGCGGGCTGGCGCTGTGCAGCGGGCGCTTGCCCAGCTTGCGCAGCAGCACGTAGAACACCGGCGTCAGGAACAGGCCGAACAGCGTCACGCCCAGCATGCCGAAGAACACGGCGATACCCATGGCCTGGCGCATTTCCGCACCGGCGCCGGACGACAGCACCAGCGGCACCACACCCATGATGAACGCGATGGACGTCATCAGGATCGGGCGCAGGCGCAGGCGGCTGGCTTCGATGGCGGCCTGCAGCGGCGTGCTGCCGCCCATTTCGAGTTCGCGGGCGAATTCCACGATAAGGATGGCGTTCTTCGCGGACAGCCCCACCAGCACCATCAAGCCGATCTGCGTGAAGATGTTGTTGTCGCCGCCGGTGAAGTAGACGCCGGTCAGGGCGGCCAGGATGCTCATAGGCACGATCAGGATCACCGCCAGCGGCAGCGTCAGGCTTTCGTACAGCGCGGCCAGCACCAGGAACACCAGCAGCACGCTGATCGGGAACACCCACAGGCCCGCGTTGCCGGCCAGCATCTGCTGGTAGGCCAGATCGGTCCACTCGATCTGGAAGCCGCGCGGCAGCGTTTCCGCGGCGATGCGCGCGGCCGCTTCCTGCGCCTGGTTGGTCGAGAAGCCGGGGCCGGGGCCGCCGTTGATGTCGGCGGCGGTGTAGCCGTTGTAGCGGACCACCATTTCAGGGCCGAAGCTCTGCTTGACCGTGACCAGCGACGACAGCGGCACCATCTCGCCCGAGGCGTTGCGGGTCTTCAGTTGCAGGATGTCCTCGGGATGGGCGCGGAACTGCGCGTCCGCCTGGGCCCGCACCTGGAACACGCGGCCGAAACGGTTGAAGTCGTTGACGTACACCGAGCCCAGGTAGACCTGCATGGTGTCGAACACTTCGGTCACCGGCACGCCCAGTTGGCGGGCCTTCACGCGGTCCAGGTCGACGTCCAGCTGCGGCACGGCGATCTGGTAGTTCGAGAACGTGGGGCCGAGTTCGGGCGTCTGCGCGGCCTTGGCCACGAAGGCCTGGGTGGCGCGGTCCAGCGCCTCATAGCCTTGCGCGCCACGGTCCTCGATCTGCAGCTTGAAGCCGCCCAGCGTGCCCAGGCCCAGGATGGGCGGGGGCGGGAACACCGCGACCGTCGAATCCTTGATCGAGGCGAACTGCTGGTTCAGGGCGCCGGCGATGGCGTTGCCCGACAGCTCGGGGGTGGTGCGCGTGTTGAAATCGTCCAGCGTGACGAACACGATGCCGGCGCTGGAACTGTTGGTGAAGCCGTTGATCGACAGGCCCGGGAAGGCGATGGCGCTCTTGACGCCAGGCTGCTTCAGGGCGATGTCGCTCATGCGGCGGATCACGTCTTCGGTACGGTCGAGCGAGGCGCCGTTGGGCAGCTGCGCGAAGCCGATCAGGTACTGCTTGTCCTGCGCCGGAATGAAGCCGCCGGGCAGGATGTTGCCGATCAGCACGGTCAGGCCCAGCAGCACGGCGTAGACCAGCATCGATCCGCCCTTGCGCTTGACCACGCCGCTGACGCCGGTGGCGTAACGGTCGGACGCGCGGTTGAACGAGCGGTTGAACCAGTTGAAGAACCGGCCGAACAGCTTGTTCATCACACGGGTCAGCGCGTCGGGCTTGTCGTGGTGGCCCTTGAGCAGCATGGCCGACAGGGCGGGCGACAGGGTCAGCGAGTTGAAGGCCGAGATCACCGTCGAGATGGCGATGGTCATGGCGAACTGCTTGTAGAACTGGCCGGTCAGGCCCGTCATGAAGGCCAGCGGCACGAACACGGCGCACAGCGTCAGCGCGATGGCGATGATGGGCCCGCTGACTTCCTGCATGGCCTTGTACGTCGCGTCTCTGGGCGACAGGCCCTCGCTGATGTTGCGCTCGACGTTCTCGACCACCACGATCGCGTCGTCCACCACGATACCGATGGCCAGCACCATGCCGAACAGCGACAGCGCATTGATGGAGTAGCCGAACATCAGCAGCAGCCCGAAGGTGCCGATGATGGACACCGGCACGGCCAGCAGCGGGATGACGGACGCGCGCCAGGTCTGCAGGAACACGATCACCACCAGCACCACCAGCGCGATGGCTTCGAGCAGCGTGTGCACCACGGCCTCGATACTGGAACGCACGAACTGGGTGGGGTCGTACTCGATGCGGTATTCGACCGACGGCGGGAAGTCCTTGGACATCTCGGCCATGGCGGCGCGCACCTGGCTGGACACGTCCAGCGCGTTCGAGCCCGGCGACTGCATGATGCCCATGCCCACCGCCGGCTTGTTGTCCAGCAGCGAGCGCAGCGCGTATTCCTGAGAGTCGAGCTCGACCCGGGCCACGTCGCGCAGGTAGGTGACGGCGCCGTCGGACGAGGTCTTCAGGATGATGCCGCTGAACTCTTCGGCGCTTTGCAGGCGGCCGCGGGCGTTGACCGAGAACTGCATCGGCACGTCGTTGGGCGAGGCGCCGATGGTGCCGGCCGCGACCTGCACGTTCTGTTCGCGGATCGCATTGACCACTTCCATGGCCGTCAGGCCGCGCTGCGCGACCTTCTGCGGGTCGAGCCAGACGCGCATCGAGTAGTCGCCCGCGCCCCACACCGTGACTTCGCCCACGCCGGAGATGCGCGACAGGCGGTCCTTAACGTTGATGACCGCGTAGTTGCGCAGATAGGTGGCGTCATAGCGGTCGTCGGGCGAGATCAGGTGCACCACCAGCGTCAGCGTGGGGGAACTCTTGACCGTGGTGACGCCCAGGCGCTGCACGTCCGGCGGCAGGCGCGGCAGGGCTTGCGCCACGCGGTTCTGCACCAGTTGCTGCGCCTTGTCGGGGTCCACGCCCAGCTTGAAGTACACCGTCAGCGTCAGGTTGCCGTCGCTGTTGGCCTGCGACTGCATGTACATCATGTCTTCGACGCCGTTGATCTGCTGTTCGAGCGGCGAGGCGACGGTTTCGGCGATGACCTTGGGGTTGGCGCCGGGATATTGCGCCCGTACGACGACGGACGGAGGGACCACTTCCGGGTATTCGGAAATGGGCAGCTGGAACATGGCCAGAAGGCCGCCCAGCAGCACCAGAACCGACAGCACGCCTGCGAAGATCGGCCGGTCGATGAAGAACTTGGAGATATTCATTTCTTTGTATTCCGAACAGTCGGCGCCTTACTTCAGGCTGGCCGATGCGGTCTTGACGGCGTCCGGCGCGGTGTCCATGGACACCATGTTGGGCGCGACCAGGTCGCCGGGGCGTACGCGTTGCAGGCCGTTGACGACGATGCGCTCGCCGGCCTTCAGGCCGGACTCGACCACGCGCAGCGGGCCCACGTTGGCGCCCAGCTTCACTTCGCGGTAGTTGGCGTGGTTGTCATCGCCCACCACCAGCACGAAGCGCTTGCTCTGGTCGGTGCCGATGGCGCGCTCGTCGATCAGCACGGCCTGGTAGGGGGCGCTGCCGCCCAGGCGGACGCGGGCATACAGGCCGGGCAGGAGGCTGCCGTCCTTGTTGTCGAACACGGCGCGCACGCGGATCGTGCCCGAGGTCGGATCCAGGCGGTTGTCCACCGATTGCACGGTGCCTTCGCGCGAATAGCCGTCTTCGTTGGCCAGGCCCAGCTGCACCGGCACGGCGCCGCCGGTGGCGCGGGCGGGGTTGACGTAGCGCAGGAAGGTCTGCTCGTCCACGTCGAACGAGGCGTACAACTGCGCCACCGACACCAGCGTGGTCAGCGGCACCGACTGCGCGCCGGCCGACACCACGTTGCCCACGGTGACCTCGGCGCGCGACAGGCGGCCGTCGACCGGTGCGACGATGCGGGTGTAGCCCAGGTTGATCTTGGCCGTGTCCAGCGCGGCCTGCGCGGCCTGCAGGTTGGCCGAGGCCTCGCGGGCGGCGTTTTCCTTCTCTTCGAAGTCGCGGCGGGCGATGGCGTTCTCGGCCATCAGGCGCTTGCCGCGCGCCAGGTCGGACGCCGTGTACGACACCCGGGCGCGGGCGGCGGACAACTGGGCGGCCGCGCGGTCGACCTCGGCCGCGTACGGACGCGGATCGATCGTGAACAGCACGTCGCCCTTCTTGACCAGGGCGCCGTCCTTGAAGTGCACCTGGGTCAAGGTGCCCGAGACCAGCGGCCGGATGTCGACGCGGTCGATGGCTTCCAGGCGGCCGGAGTAGCGCTGCCAGTCGACGATCGAGCGGGTGAAGGCGGGCGCGACGTCGACCGCCGCGCCGGCGGGCGGAGCGGACTGGGCCTGTGCGGTACCCGTCCCCGTGGAGGGGCCGAATACTGCGTAGCCGCCGCCGGCGGCGGCCAGTGCGGTCGCCAAAGCAACCGCGGCAAAACGGGGACGAATAGCCGTCATGGCATTTCCTTGAGATCGAGGGGGAGAAACCTGGCCCGGAGACTGGCGTGCTGCAGGGGATGACGCCGCTGCTGCAGTGCAACAGCCGGAGCGGTTTCTTCTGGACGGTGAGATTCTGGTAGCTTTGACGGTTTGGATAAACAGTGTTTTCATGGCAACACTAGTCGAGCTCGCCGAACAATCCACGCCAGTTCCGCGTTATGCTGTCGACACTCCGTCTTTCCGGGAACACCCATGGATCGCTTCCAAGCCATGCAGGTCTTCGTGCGCGTCGTCGAGGCAAACAGCTTCACGCGCGCGGCCGATGGGCTGGCGCTGCCACGCACCACGGTCACCACCATCATCCAGAACCTCGAACGCCACCTGGGCGTGCGCCTGCTGAACCGCACCACGCGCCGCATCAGCCTGACGCCCGATGGCGCCGCCTATTACAAGCACAGCACCCGCATCCTGGCCGAGGTCGAAGAGACCGAAGCCTGCCTGCAGGACGCCGCCTCGCGCCCGCAGGGCCGCCTGCGGATCGACGTGCCGCCCGCCATCGGCAACCAGATCCTGATTCCGTCGTTGTGTGAATTCCACAGCAAGTATCCCGACGTCGAGCTGGTCATCGGCCTGTCCGACCGCCGGGTCGACCTGGTGCAGGAAGCCGTCGACTGCGTGATCCGCGGCGGCCTGCTGGAGGATTCCAGTCTGGTGGCGCGCCGCATCGGCATCCTGCAGTCGGTCACCTGCGCGTCGCCCAGCTACCTGGCGCGCTACGGCATGCCGCACGACCTGGAAGACCTGCAACGCCATCAGGCGGTGCATTATTT
The DNA here is from genome assembly GCF_900078315.1 of Bordetella ansorpii. Lineage (GTDB taxonomy): Bacteria > Pseudomonadota > Gammaproteobacteria > Burkholderiales > Burkholderiaceae_B > Bordetella > Bordetella ansorpii. The sequence continues at coordinate 548,395 of NZ_FKBS01000025.1, read as the reverse complement.
CTGGGCCTCGGGCCGCAATTGCAACTGGGATTTCGTGGTCGACGGCAAGGAGCAGCAGGTCGACGTGCCGGGGGTGGTGTCCGTCAACGACTGGATGGCTCACCTGAAATGTGGCGTGGAAGGCTTCGGCATGATCCAGACCGCCCGTTTCATGGCCTTGCCGCATCTGCTGAGCGGCGAACTGGTCGAAGTGCTGCCGCAGTGGCGCCCCTCGGCCGTGCCCATTTCGCTGCTCTACCTGCAAAGCCGCCAACTGTCCCCCAAGGTTCGCGCCTTTTCCGACTGGGTGGCCGGATTGTTCGCGGGCTGCCCGTTGCTCAACGGCGGCGACGAGAACGATCTGGACGGCGAATACTGCCAGCGCCGCCCGCAAGCGCCCGAACTCACGCCCCAGGCCGTGCAGGCCGCGCGCCTGAACGCGCCGATGGATGCGCCCGAGTTCGTGATGTGAGCGTTATCCGGCCCGCCGCCTGGCAGGCCGGTTTCCTCTCGGGGGCGCCCGTCGGGCAGGCCCGGCGCGGCAGCCGCCATCCAGTGGGGCGCATTCAGCCTTTCGCGGGTATGCTGCGCGTCATGGAGAGCTCCGCGGTGGGGCAGGTTATCCAAACCCGGTATATTCCGAAGTCCGGGCCGAACCTCCTCGAAAGTGGTCTATGCAGACAGTCCTCCCCGCTTCGCTGATCGCCCGCTGGTTGTTGCTGCTGGTGGTATTGGCAGGCTTGTACTTCCTCAGCGGTTTCCTTGTCCCCGTGCTGGCCGCGCTGATCATCGGCCTGGCCACGTGGCCGCTCTACAAGCGCCTGTTGCGGCGTTGCGGCGGCAGTACGCCCGTCGCAGCCACCATCGCCTTGCTGGTCGTGCTGCTGGTGCTCGTCGCACCGATTTCCTTCGCGTTGACGTACGCGGTGAAGGAAGCCAGCCATCTCTTCGCCTGGGCGCTGGAGGTCAACCGGCACGGCATGGCCGCGCCCAACTGGATCCTGGCGCTGCCCGTCTTCGGCGAACAACTGGCGGCGTACTGGCAAAACTACCTGGGTGCGCCGCACGCGCTGGGTGAAATGGTCCAGGCCGTCAGCGGCGAGCACCTGGGCAACATCTACCGCATGGCGCTGTCGGCCACCGGCAACGTCTTCCAGTTGCTGCTGACCGTGCTGTTCATGCTGATCACGCTGTTTTTCGTCTACAAGGACGGCGGCCGCATCCTCGACCAGATGGACATCCTGGGCGAGCGCATCCTGCCGGCGCGCTGGCAGCGCTTCTCGCGCGTGGTGCCCGCCACCATCAGTTCCACCGTCACCGGCATGTGCCTGATCGCCCTGGGCGAGGGCGTGGTGCTGGGTATCGCCTACTGGATCGCCGGCGTGCCCTCGCCGGTGCTGCTGGGCGTGATCACCGGCTTCATGGCGCTGATCCCGGGCGGCGCGCCGCTGTGCTTCACCCTGGTGTCGCTGTACCTGGTGGGTTCCAACCACATGGTGGCGGGCGTCGCCCTGTTCGTCTGGGGCACGGTCGAACTGTTCATCGTGGACAAGACGTTGCGTCCGCGCCTGGTGGGCGGTCCGGTCAAACTGCCGTTCCTGCCGACCTTTTTCGGCCTGGTCGGCGGCGTCAAGACCATGGGCATCGTGGGGCTGTTCGTCGGGCCGGTGCTGATGGCGCTGCTGGTGGCGATCTGGCGCGAATGGGTGCGCAACGTCACCCAGGAGCGCGACGAGGAACGCCTGCGGATCGAACGAAACGCTTCATCCGACTGACCTCCTGTCACAGGAGTATGCTTGCAGGGGGATGCGAGGCGTCCCCGCCGGTTTCCAGGGGCCAGTTGCCTCTTCCGGCGTGCCAATGAGGAAATAGCAAGATGTCCGGGCCTACGGTTGCCGAACAGGTCGCCACCCTGCGCGAGCAGGGCTTTGTGGTGGTGCGCGGGTTCGCCGCCGCCAATGAATTGCAGGCACTGCGCGAACTGTCGCAGCGCCAACTGGAACAGGCCGCCGCGCCTGTCGAATACGAGGCCGACTTGCAGTACCCCGGCGCGCCGGCCTCGCGCCAGGCCGAGGGCGGCCACACCGTGCGCCGCCTGCTCGACGCCTATGGCCGCGATCCCCTGTACCGCAAGTGGGCCACGTCGCCCCGTATCGCCGAATGGCTGCGCGCCTGTTTCGGCCAGCGGCCCGTGCTGTCCACCACGCACCATAACTGCGTGATGACCAAGCATCCCCGCTTCGGCAGCCTGACGGGCTGGCACCAGGACATCCGCTACTGGTCGTTCAGCGCCGAGAACCTGGTGTCGACGTGGCTGGCGCTGGGCGATGAATACGCCGACAACGGCGGGCTGTTCTTCCTGCCGGGCTCGCATTCGGCGGCGTTCCAGCCCTCGCAGTTCGACGGCGCCAGGTTCTTCGTGAAAGACCTGCCCGAAAACCAGCCATGGATCGAGCGCGCGGTGTGTCCCGAGCTGGCGCCGGGCGACGTGGTGTTCTTCCATTGCCGCACGCTGCACGCCGCGCGGGGCAATGCCAGCGACCGCGTGAAGCTGTCGCTGGTGCATACGTATTACCCCAGCGATACGAAGCCGCTGCCGGGCACGCGCTCGGCTTCCAAGGTGGATATCCCGCTGGATTGAAATAGGGCGGGGTGGGGGGTCGGGGAGCCGATGCTTCGAGTCGCTGCCCCGGCGTCCAGCGCACCAAAACCGGCCCTGCGATGGGCGATCACGAGGCACGGCTGCGCCAAATCAGTGCCGCTCATTCAACGTCGGCGCCACACGTTTCTGCGCCTTCATCGCTGTAGATATCCGATCGATCTTCTTTTCTATTGCTTTCGCCAGGCACACGCCTAGTGCTGGCTGTTTGCGCTCGTCAATATGGCATGAAATTTGCTTGATCCTGATCGGTTGCCAAAAACGTATCCACGTATCAACTGATCCAGGCCATGCTGAACTTGCCCATGACGTCGCTGCAAGGTTCGACCGCGGAAGCGGACGCCTACCAGCACATACATACCGCGATCAGGCTGGGGGAGTATCCCGCGGGCATGCGCCTGAAGCCTGAAGACATCGCCACGCAGATCGGCACCAGTCGCATGCCGGTACGGGAAGCATTGCGCAGGCTGGAAACCGAAGGGTTGGTGACCATACGCCCCAATCGTGGCGTGGTCGTGGCCGGACTGGATATGGAGGCCATGCGTGAGGTCTTCGAGATGCGCGCGGTGCTCGAAGGGCTGGCCGTGCGCCTGGCGGTGCCGCACTTGACGCCCGCTGTCCTGCGCGATTTGGAAGAACAGCTCGCAAGGATGGACAACCTGGCCGAACGCACGCCCGATTGGACGGGCAGCCACCGCGCGTTTCATGAATATCTGTGCGGAATCGCTCGCCAGCCTCGGTTGCTGCGCCAGATCGCCAGCCTCAACTCGCTGGTGGAACCGTATATGCGCGATTGGATCAAGGCGTCCGGACGCCCGGGCGCCCGTGAACATCACCAGACCCTCATCGACGCCCTCAGAAGCGGCGACCCCGAGCATAGCGAGATCGTCATGCGGCGGCATGTGCTGGCCACTGTCGATGATCTCGCACGCTATTTCTCTGTCCCTACGCAAGGAGCTTCCGCATGACCACGCCCGACTACAAGTCGCAATTGGCCGCTGCCCTGGCCGTGAAATTTCAACGCCGCGATTTCCTCAAGGCAGCAGGCGCGGCGGTCGGCCTGGCCAGCGCTGGCGTCATGGGACTGGGCAGCGCAAGCGCCATCGCCCAGTCGGGGCCCCGCAAGGGCGGTACGCTTACCCTGGGCTGGCTCGATGCGATCGACACGCTGGATCCGCACTTCACGATGTCCGGCGGATCGATCAAGGTTCTGAACAACGTATTCAACGGCATTCTGAAAGTAGCCTACGATGGCAAGCAGGTGAGTTTCGCGCCGGATCTGGCCCAGAGCTGGGACATGGTCGACGAGAAAACCCACGTCTTCAAGCTGCGGCCCGACATCAAGTTCCACAACGGTGATCCCTGCAATGCCGAGGCGGTGAAATGGAGCCTCGCACGCGTGGCGGATCCCGCGGTCAAGTCGCCGCATGCCTGGAAGTTCGCCGACCTGGACGGCATCGACGTGGTCGATGAACTGACGTTGCGGCTGCGCTTCAAGCAACCGTTCGCCTTCCTGCCCGTGGCGCTGACCGGCAGCACGGGCCGCGCGGGCACCATCGTCAGCAAGCGCGCGGTCGAGCAGCACGGACAGGCGTTCGGTCGCAACCCCGTGGGTACCGGACCTTTCAAGTTCGTATCCTGGAAAGAGAACGACAGCATCGAGCTGGTGCGCAATCCCGACTATTTCGAAGCTGGCCAGCCGTATCTCGACAAGGTGGTGATCCGGCTGTTGAAAGAGCCCAGCGCGGGCGTGGCGGCGCTGATGTCTGGCCAGGTCGATGGCCTGTCCGTCTGCCCGTTCCAGTTCATTCCCCAACTGCGCCAGCGCGCCGATCTGCAGGTGTTCGGCCAGGTCGAAGGCAACTATTCCTTCCTGGGCATGAACAACAAACGCGCGCCGTTCGACGACCTGGCCCTGCGCCAGGCCGTGTCGTTCGCCATCGACCGCAACGTGATCGTGCAGCAGAGCTACTTCGGCGAGGCCATTCCCGCCTATACCTGCATATCGCCGCCGATGACGGACTTCTACGATCCGAACATCGCCAAGAGCGGCCGTGGCCAGTTCTTCGATCTGGAGAAAGCCAAGGCGCTGCGCGCCAAATCGCGCCACCAGGGCGAGCTGAACCCGGTCTACATCGTGACGGACGGCTTCACGGGATCGGGCGGCATGGGCACGCGCAACGCCCAGCTCATCGCGCCCATGCTGGCGCAGATCGGGATCAAGCCCAAGATCGAACTGGTCGACCGCGCGGTATGGGCCCAGCGCCGCAACGCGGGTGATTTCGATCTCTACGACGAGGCGTGGATCGCCGACCTGGACCCGGACGAAACCATCACGCCCGAATGGTCCACCGGCAAGCCGTGGAATTTCGTGGGCTACAGCAATCCGGCCTTCGACAAGGCTGCCGCCGCCGCCGGCCGGACCATGGATGTCGCACAGCGCCGCAAGCTCTACATCCAGGCCGAGGACGTGTTGATGGCCGATGCGCCGCTGGCCGTCCTGGCGCACATGAAGGTCTTCAAGATCCTGTCCAGCAAGGTCAACGGCTTCGAATACATTCCCGCGGACCTGCTCAACCTGCACACTGTCTGGCGGGCCTGACATGGCCCGTGCGCGCTGGCTGGGCCAGACCGCCGGGGCATTGGCGCAGACGGCGCTGGTGCTGCTGGTGGTCTCGGTCATCAGTTTTTCCTTTCTCAAGGCCACGCCAGGCGATCCGGTCACGGTGATGCTGGGTTCCGATTTTTCCCGGGACTCCTACGACAAGCTCTACCACGACCTGGGCCTGGACCAGCCGCTGCCCGTGCAGTATGGGCGCTGGCTGGAGGATTTCGTGCAAGGCGACTGGGGGCTGTCGTACGTGAGCCGCCAGGACATCTTCGAGTTGGCCATCCATCAGGCGCTGCCGGTCACGCTCACCCTGGCGGGCCTGTCGCTGCTGATCGCGCTGGCCGCTGGCGTGCCGCTGGGCGTGGCTGCCGCCTTGCGCCGCAACAGCTGGGTCGATCTGCTGGCCAGCGGCGCGGCCATCGGCGGCAATGCCTTTCCCAGTTTCTACCTGGGCGTCGTGTTGATCTGGCTGTTCAGTGTGTCGCTGGGCTGGTTTCCCTCCATGGGGTATGTGTCGCCCTGGGACGATCCGGCGACGGGGCTGTGGCACCTGGCCCTGCCGGCGGTCACCCTGGGCGCCTGGTACATGGGATTGATCGCGTCGGTGACGCGCACCAGCCTGCTCGACGTGCTGGACCAGCCCTACATGATGGCGGCGCGTGCGCGCGGGGAACCCATGTGGCGCGTGGTGTGGGTGCACGGTATGCGCAATGTGCTGATGCCGCTGGTCACGGTGATCGGCCTGCAGTTGGGCGGCATGCTGCGAGGCGCGGTGATGACCGAGGTCGTCTTCACGCTGCCCGGTCTGGGCATGATGATCACCACCGCCGTGCAGACCCGCGAGTACGGCGTGGTCCAGGCCGGCATCATGGTCACCGCCTTGCTTTCCATCGGCGTCAATTTCCTGGTGGATCGTACCTACGCATTGCTGGACCCGAGGTTGCGCAATCATGGCCGCTGATCCGTTCGTTCTCGGCGCGGCGCGCGCGCGCTTCCGGGGTGTCCGACGCGCGTGGCGCCTGCTGCGGCGCCAGCGCAAGGCGATGGCGGGCGGCGCCATTGTGCTGGCATTCGCCATGCTGGCCGTGTTCGCGCCCCTGATCTCCACCCATCCGCCGACCGCGCAGGATTTCATGGCCATGATGCAGGGGCCTTCTCCACAGCATTGGTTCGGCACGGATTCGTTCGGGCAGGACATCTTCTCGCGCCTGCTGTACGGCGCACGCTCGGCGTTGTGGGTCGGCGTCGCGTCTGTCGCATTGGGCATGCTGGTCGGCGTGCCTCTGGGCATCTTCGCCGGCCTGCGCGGGGGGCGTACCGAATGGACGTTGATGCGGCTGGTCGATGGCTTGCTGGCGTTTCCCGAACTCATCATGGCCATGGCTTTCATGGCCGTCTTCGGCCTGGGCATGGCCAACGTGATCTACGCGCTGGCACTGTCTTTCGTCGGGCCGTTCGCGCGAACGGTGCGAGCCGATGTGCTGCAGATCAAGTCGCGGCCTTATGTGGAGGCCGCGAGGCTGATGGGCGTGCCCGAGCGGGACGTCATCCTGCGGCACATCCTGCCCAATATCGTGTCGCCGATCCTGATACAGGCGGGCATGCGCATTTCCATCGCCATCCTGCTCGGCTCGGGGCTGTCGTTCCTGGGCCTGGGCGTGGCGCCGCCTACGCCCGATTGGGGCCTGATGATCGCCGAGGGACGGGGGTTCGTCATGATGGCTCCCTGGATGTCCGGCGTGCCCGGTCTGGCGCTCGCCATCCTGTTGGTCGGGCTGAATCTGTTGGCGGAAGGCCTGCGCGATGCGCTGGACCCCCGTACCCGGGAGCGATGAGATGCGCCGCGACATGATGCATGTGGACCGTTTTACGCTGCGCCGTGGCGGCATGGCCGTGCTCGACGACGTCAGCATCCGCCTGCCCGAGGGGGCCACGTTGGCCCTGATCGGTGAATCGGGCGCCGGAAAATCCACGCTGGCCTTCGCCGCGATGGGCCTGCTGCGTCCGCCCGAGGTCGAGATCGAAGGCCGGCTGGACATTGGCGGGGACGACATCGTGCAGGCGTCCGAGCGGCGGCTGCGCGGCTTGCGGGGCGCGCGCATGGGCCTGATATTCCAGGATGCGTCATCGGCGCTGAATCCTTGTTATACCGTGCTGGCGCACCTGTCCGAGCCCTTGCGCCGGCATCAGGGGCTGTCGCGCCAGGCGTGCCGCGCGCGCGCCGCCGAGTTGCTGGACAGCGTGGGTATCGCCGATCCCCAGGCGCGCCTGGCGGCGTATCCGCACGAACTGTCCGGCGGCATGCAGCAGCGCGTCATGATCGCCATCGCGCTGGCGTGCGAGCCGCGCCTGCTGATCGCTGACGAGCCTACCAGCGCGCTGGACGTGACCATCCAGGCGCAGATCATGGCGTTGATCCTGGCGCGCGTGCGTGCGCTGGGCGCCTCCGCCGTCTTCGTGCTGCATGACCTCGCGCTGGCCACGCAGGTCGCGGACCAGGTGGCCGTGATGTACGGCGGGCAGATCGTCGAGCAAGGACCCTGCGCGCAGGTGCTGGGCAATCCGCGCCATCCGTACACCATAGGCTTGCGCGCCAGCGCGATAGAGTTCGGCGCGCAGCGGTTGCAACCTATTCCGGGCGTCGTTCCCGCGCTTGCCGAGATGCCGGCCGGATGCCGTTTCGCGCCGCGTTGCCCGCAGGCCACCGCACGGTGCGCCGAGCGGCCGCCCGCCCGACAGGAAGGCCAGGTCACGCTGGCTTGCTGGCATGCGTGATGCCGGATTCGCCCATAAGGAACGCGACATGAATGCCCATCTGGACGATCCCGCCTTGCGGGCCTCCCCTCCGCACGGCATCCCGCCGCTGTTTTCGCTGCTCGACGTCGAGAAGCACTTCCCGATCGACGGCGGTCGCCGCAGCGTGCGTGCGCTGGACGGCGTCCGATTGACCTTGATGCCCGGTCAATCGCTGGCCCTGGTCGGCGAGAGCGGTTCCGGCAAGTCCACGCTGGTACGCGTCATGCTGGGTCTGGATGCGCCCAGCAATGGCCGCGTGCTGACCGAGGGGAGCGAAGTGGGCAGGCTCGATGCGGCGGCGCGCCGCCGCTTCGCGCGCGACGTCGCCTACATCTACCAGGATGCTCGCGGTTCGCTCAACCCGCGCATGACGGTCGCGGCGCTGCTGGCCGAGCCGATACGCCTGCACCGGCTGCGCCCGGCGCACGCCGTGGACGCGCGCGTGACTCAATTGCTTGGCCAGGTCGGCCTGCCTGCCGCCATGGCGCAGCGCTATCCATCGGAGTTGTCCGGCGGCCAGGTGCGGCGGGTGGCCGTGGCGCGGGCATTGGCCTGCGAGCCGCGCGTGATCGTGGCGGACGAGTCCGTCGCCGGGCTGGATGTGTCGGTACAGGCGCAACTGCTCAACCTGCTGCGCGACCTTCAACGCGAGCAGCGGATTGCACTGGTGTTCGTGACGCACGACCTGGGCGTGGCGGGGTACCTGTGCGAGCATGTGGCCGTGATGTACTTGGGCCGTATCGTCGAGATGGGGCCGGCCGAGGCTGTCCTGCAAGCGCCGCGCCACCCGTACACCCGCGCCCTGATGAATGCCTTTCCTCGCTTCGGCACGCCGCTGTCCGTCAGCCTGCAGGGCGAGATCCCCAGTCCCGCGAATCTTCCGTCGGGCTGCCGTTTCCGCACCCGCTGCGATCGAGCCAGCGGGCAATGCGCCGAGATCGATCCACCGCAACGCGTCGAGGGAGATCGTCAACTGGCCTGTCTGCATCCTCATGCGGCCGTATGGGCGTAACACGCAACGGCCGTGGCGCTTTCAGGCGCGGGCGAGGCAGGCCGCCAACCAGAATGCCTCCGCCGCCGCTGTCTCAGGGGCGGCTCGCCGGTACAGCCGTATTTCTAGCGGGATGTGCAATCCACAGGAGCCCGCCGGCACCAGGCGTGCCGTGTTGAGTTCATCCTCGATCAAGCTTCGGGGCAACCAGGCGATTCCACGCCCATCCAGCGCCATGCTTTTCAATACGGTCGCCAGATGCGCCGTAAACACCGGCTTGCCCCCGGACTGATCCATCTCCTCGGCGCATAACGTGCGTACCATTCGCCCCAACCCGGATTCCGCGCTGTACGCCAGGATCGGCAACGGCGCCACACGCTTGCTGGCGGCCAGGTTCCACTTCGGCTTCCCCCCGCGGCCCGGCACGCACACCGGCATCAGCACGTCGGCCCCTACCTGCACCGACGGATACTCCTGCGGCGACAGGCGCCCCGGCGCATCCGCGTGCGCGTGGCTCAGCAGGAACTGCACGCGCCCGTTCTGCATCCAGCTTTCGCATTGCTGCAGCACGTCCGACGCCAGTTGAATCGGCCCGACAGAGGTACGCGACTCCAGGCTGCGCAGCCATTGCGGCATGAAATGCAGCGACAGCGCATGCGTGGCGGCGAAGCGCAGCGTTGCCGACGTGGCCGCATCCACCGCCCGCGCCTCGTCCGGCACGCGTTCGACCCGGGTCAGGATCTCGCGCGCGACGTTGCGGAACCACGCGCCGGTCTCGGTCAGGGTGGCGGGATGCGTGCCACGGTCCACCAGCACCACGCCCAGCCATTCCTCCAGCGCGCGGATGCGCCGGCTGAAGGCGGGCTGGGTCATGTGGCGCGCCTCGGCGGCGCGGGAGAAACTGCCGGTGGCCGCCAGGGCCAGGAAGTCTTCCAGCCAGGAGAGATTCATGGTCTATGCGCGCAAAGCATGGAAGTAGAGAAAAGCGGCATTGGCCGTCCGCCTGCCGATCGGCCACTATACACACCAGCCTCACCGGCCGGCCCCGCCCGGTTTTTCCCGACACCAGGACACGCACACCATGAAGATCGTCGACATCGTCGAATCCACCCGCCCCATCAAGTCCAACATCCGCAACGCGTACATCGACTTCTCGAAGATGACGCTCAGCCTGGTCGCCGTGGTGACCGACGTGGTGCGCGACGGCAAGCCGGTGATCGGCTACGGTTTCAACTCCAACGGCCGCTACGGCCAGGGCGCGCTGATCCGCGAGCGCTTCCGTCCGCGCGTGCTGGAAGCCGCGCCGGAAAGCCTGCTGGACGGCAGCGGCAACAACCTGGATCCGCACAGGATCTGGGACACCATGATGATGAACGAGAAGCCCGGCGGCCACGGCGAGCGCTCGGTGGCGGTGGGCACCATCGACATGGCCGTGTGGGATGCCGTGGCCAAGATCGAGAACAAGCCGCTGTACCAGTTGCTGGCCGAGCGCTACGGCGACGGCAAGCCCAACCGCGACGTGTTCGTCTACGCCGCCGGCGGCTACTACTGGCCGGGGCAGGGCATCGAAGGCCTGCAGCGCGAAATGCAGAGCTACCTGGATCGCGGCTATTCGGTGGTGAAGAAGAAGATCGGCGGCGCCTCGCTGGCCGAAGACTGCAAACGCATCGAAGCCGTGCTGAAGCTGCTGGGGCCGGGCCAGCGCCTGTGCGTGGATGCCAACGGCCGCTTCGACCTGAAGACCGCCATCGCCTATGCCCGCGAACTGTCGCAGTACGACCTCTTCTGGTACGAGGAAGCCGGCGATCCGCTGGACTACGAACTGCAGGCCGAGCTGGCCAACCACTACGACAAGCCCATGGCCACGGGCGAGAACCTGTTCTCGATGCAGGACGCCCGCAACCTGATCCGCTACGGCGGCATGCGCGCCGACCGCGACTGGCTGCAGTTCGACTGCGCGCTCAGCTATGGCCTGGTGGAATACCTGCGCACGCTGGACATGCTGAAAGAAAACGGCTGGTCGCCGTCGCGTTGCGTGCCGCACGGCGGCCACCAGATGTCGCTGGCCATCGCGGCCGGCCTGGGGCTGGGCGGCAACGAGTCGTACCCCGATCTGTTCCAGCCCTACGGCGGTTTCCCGGACGGCGTGAAGGTGGAGAACAGCATCGTGCGCCTGCCCGAACTGCCCGGCATCGGCTTCGAGGGCAAGGCCGACCTGTACGCCGAGATGCGCGCGCTGACCGAGCGATAAGGCGCGAAGCGGGGCGGCTCCTCCTGATCGGGATGGAACTGCGTCCCGGCGGCGGCCGGGATTCGCCATACAATGGCCGGTCGAGCCCGATAAGCGTCCCGACCCCGTTCCCGTCCCCCCATGTCGTCCGGTAGTTCCGCCAATTCCTTCCTGCGCACGCTGTGCAGCCTGCGCTGGGTCGCCATCGCCGGGCAGGCCGCGACCGTGCTGGTGGCCAGCACGGTGCTCGACGTGTCGCTGCCGCTCGCGCCCCTGTGGGGCGGCGTGCTGTTCCTCGTCATCTTCAATCTGTACGCCACGCTGCTGCCGCCGCGCAGCGAAGAGCTGTCGCCGGGCGTGGCCTTCTTCCACCTGTTGATCGACATCGCGGTGCTGGCCTGGATGGTGGGCTGGAGCGGCGGCATCCACAATCCCTTCGGCCTGCTGTTCCTGGTGATGATCGCGCTGGCCGCGCTGGCATTGCCGCCACGCTGGGCCTTCGCCGCCGCGCTGGCCAGCCTGGCGGGCTACGGCGTGTCGGCGGTGTTCGGGCAGCCGCTGGACAGTCCCCACGACCAGCACCTGCTGCTGCTGTGGGGCATCGCCGCGAATTTCCTGATCTCGGCCGGCCTGGTGTTCTATTTCCTGACGCGGCTGGCCGGCGGCGTGCGCGCCCGCGAACGCGAACTGGCGGCGCTGCGCGAGCGCTTCACGCGCAACGAGGGCATCGTGGCGCTGGCCACGCACGCGGCGGCCATGGCGCATGACCTGAACACCCCGCTGGCCACCATGACGCTGCTGGCCGACGAAATCGCCGTGCAGGCGCAGGGCGACGAGATGCAGAGCGACGTGGCCACGCTGCGCCAGTTGCTGGCCCTGTGCCGCGAGCGCATCCGCAATCTGGCCGTGCCCACGCAGGTCGATCTGGTGCGGGTGGTCAGCCAGTGGAAGCTGGTGCGGCCCACCATCGAACTGAGCCGCACCGGCACGCTGCCCGCGTCGCTGCGGGTCGAACCGTCCATCGCCCATCTGCTGCAGGCGCTGCTGAACAATGCCGCCGACGCCGGCGAGGAAGTCGGCGATCCGCGTGTCGAATTACACTTGGAGTATCAGGGGGGCGCGTTGCGCGGCGAAGTTCGCGACCACGGATTGGGCATCGACCCCGACCGGCCCCTGTTGCCGGCCACCGGCCTGTTCCATAGCGGCAAGCCGCAAGGACTGGGCGTGGGCCTGGCGCTCTCTCACGCAACCGTGGAACAACTGGGCGGCGAGATGACCCTGACCGCGGCTGAAGGGGGAGGCACCCGTATCCGTTTCGATTTACCCCTGGAAAGTCCTGCATGAACCCGTCCGGCCCCGGCCTTCTCATCGACGACGACGAACTGTACCTGCGCACGTTGCAGCGCAGCCTGGCGCGCCACGGCCTGGAAACCCGCATCGCCTGCAGCGTGGGAGAAGCCCTGCGCGTGGCCGAAGAGATGCGTCCCGAATTTGCTCTGGTCGACCTGCGGCTGGGCGAGGATTCCGGCCTGACGCTGATCCGTCCGTTGCGCGCGCTGCGCGAGGACATGCGCATCCTGCTGGTCACCGGCTACGCCAGCGTGGCCACGGCGGTCGAGGCCATCAAGCGCGGCGCCGACGACTATCTGCCCAAGCCGGCCACCGCGCCGATGATCCTGCGCACCCTGGGGCTGCTGGAGCCGCAGAACGTTACGATTGAAAGCGCCATGACGCCGCTGCACCGCCTAGAATGGGAGCACATCCATCAGGCGTTGTCGGAAACCAATGGCAATGTCTCGGCAGCCGCCCGGCTGCTCGGCATGCACCGTCGTTCGCTGCAGCGCAAGCTGGCCAAGAAGCCCGGCCCCGAGCGCGACGCCGTACCCCACGACTGAGTCGTGGGTATATCCCCCGGATCATCGTCAGGCGCGGCCTTCCCCGGTTTGCCATTTCCCTGACCTGTGACAATTCAGCGGAAAAAAAGGTGCGACCTTTTGTCGCACCCCCTTGAAATGGCCGCTGCGGGGTTTCCCTAGGCTTATGTCCCTTTAATGCACCAAAGTGGTGCCGTTGTGATCGGGCAACTGCGACTTTCTGTCGCATGTGCGCAGCCGCCGAGCGGGCTACCATCCCGGCTTTGCTGCAAGGCAGCACCCTTATCGTCCTCAGGGCCGCCCGTGAAACTCCCCCTTTACGCCTCCACTGCCGCACGCGCGCTTGCCGTCGGCGCCGTCCTGCTGCTGGGCGGCTGTTCCATGGAAATTCTGAACCCGAAAGGGGACATCGGGATGCAGGAGAAAACCCTCCTGCTGACCGCCACGGGCCTGATGCTGCTGGTCGTCGTGCCGGTCATCATCATGACCCTCTGGTTCGCCTACAAGTACCGTTCCACCAACACCAAGGCGACCTACTCGCCGAAGTGGTCGCACTCCACCGGCATCGAGATCGTCGTCTGGACCGTGCCCTGCATCATCGTGGCCATCCTGGCCGTGCTGACCTGGCAGAGCTCGCACGCGCTGGACCCCTACCGTCCGCTGGAGTCCGACAAGAAGCCGGTCACCATCGAAGTGGTGTCCCTCGACTGGAAGTGGCTGTTCATCTACCCCGAGCAGAACATCGCCACCGTCAACGAAATCGCCTTCCCGGTCGATCGCCCCGTCGAGTTCCGCATCACGTCCGGCTCGGTGATGAACGCGTTCTTCATTCCGCAACTGGGCAGCATGATCTACTCGATGGCCGGCATGACCACCAAGCTGCACCTGATCGCCCGCGAGGAAGGCACGTACGCCGGCCTGTCGTCGAACTACAGCGGCGGCGGTTTCTCGGGCATGCGCTTCAAGGCCCACGCCACCTCCGAGCAAGGCTTCGAAGAGTGGGTTGCCAAGGCAAAATCCACCGGCACCGAACTGACCAACGAGAAGTACGCCGAGCTGTCCAAGCCCAGCGAGCACACGCCGGTCGCCTATTTCTCGAGCGCGCCGCCGGCGATGTTCGATTTCATCCTGAATACCACCATGGCCAAGATCGCCGGGGTCGACTCGCCGTTCTGCACGCCCACGTCCAAGAACCTGGTCGCAGCCGCCTCGGAGTAATTTCAAATCATGTTCGGCAAACTTACCCTCGAATCGGTTCCGTACCACGAACCGATCGTCATGGTCACCCTGGCGGCAGTCATGCTGGGCGGCCTCGCCATGTTTGGCGCCATCACGTATTTCCGCAAGTGGAACTACCTGTGGACCGAATGGTTCACCACGGTCGACCACAAGCGCATCGGCATCATGTACATCATCGTGGCGCTGGTCATGCTGCTGCGCGGCTTCGCCGACGCCATCATGATGCGCACGCAACTGGCCGTCGCCTCGGGCGACTCGCCGGGCTTCCTGCCGCCGCACCACTACGACCAGATCTTCACGGCCCACGGCGTCATCATGATCTTCTTCATGGCGATGCCCTTCATCACGGGCCTGATGAACGTCATCGTGCCGCTGCAGATCGGCGCCCGTGACGTGGCCTATCCCTTCCTGAACTCGCTGAGCTTCTGGCTGTTCGCCGCCGGCGTCGTGCTGATGATGCTGTCGCTGTTCGTGGGCGAGTTCTCGGCCACCGGCTGGCTGGCCTATCCGCCGCTGTCGGGCCTGGACTACAGCCCCAGCGTCGGGATGGACTACTACATCTGGGCGCTGCAGATATCAGGGTTGGGAACGACACTGTCCGGCATCAACTTCATCGTGACCATCCTGCGCATGCGCGCCCCTGGCATGTCGCTGATGAAGATGCCGGTGTTCACCTGGACCGCGCTGGTCACCAACATCCTGATCGTCGCCGCCTTCCCGGTGCTGGCCGCCACGCTGGCCCTGCTGACCGGCGACCGCTACCTGGGCACGCACTTCTTCACGAACGACGGTGGCGGCAACGCCATGATGTACGTGAACCTGATCTGGATCTGGGGCCACCCCGAGGTGTACATCCTGATCCTGCCGTGCTTTGGCGCGTTCTCGGAAATCATCGCCACGTTCTCGCGCAAGCCGCTGTTCGGCTACAAGTCGATGGTGTACGCCACGGCGTGTATCGGCGTGCTGTCGTTCCTGGTCTGGCTGCACCACTTCTTCACGATGGGCTCGGGCGCGAACGTCAACGCGTTCTTCGGCATCGCCACGATGATCATCTCGATCCCGACCGGCGCGAAGATCTTCAACTGGCTGTTCACCATGTACCGCGGCCGCGTGCAGATGACCACCCCCGTCATCTGGACCATCGGCTTCATGGTCACCTTCGTCATCGGCGGCATGACCGGCGTGATGATGGCCATCCCCGCCGTGTCGTTCGTGCTGCACAACAGCCTGTTCCTGATCGCCCACTTCCACAACGTCATCATCGGCGGCGTGGTGTTCGGTTGTATCGCCGCCATGACGTACTGGTTCCCCAAGGCCTTCGGCTTCAAGCTGAACGAGCGCCTGGGCAAGTACTCGTTCTGGTGCTGGCTGATCGGCTTCTACCTGGCCTTCATGCCCCTGTACATCCTGGGCTTCAAGGGCATGACCCGCCGCCTGAACCACTACGACAACCCCGAGTGGCAGCCCTACCTGATCGTGGCCTGGGTCGGCGCCGTGTTCGTCGCCGCCGGTATCGGTTTCCTGCTGCTGCAAATTGCCGTCAGCATCCGCGACCGCGAAAAGAACCGCGACCTGACGGGCGATCCCTGGGGCGGCCGTACGCTCGAGTGGTCGATCTCGTCGCCCGCGCCGTTCTACAACTTCGCCCACGAGCCGCAGGTCGAGCACCTGGACCAGTTCTGGGAAGACAAGGAAGCCGGCCGCACCGGCCGTCCGCAGCGTCCCTACACGGACATCCACATGCCGCGCAACACCGGCACGGGCGTCTACATGGGTGCCTTCGGCCTGGCGATGTGCTTCGGTTTGATCTGGCACATCTGGTGGATGGCCATTGTCGGCCTGGTCGGCATGATCGCCTCGTTCGTCGTGCGTGCCTATAGCCGCGACATCGATTACTACGTGCCGGCCAAGCAAGTCGAGGCCATCGAGAACGCGCATTACGAGCGCAAACAGCAACAGCAGGCTGCCTGAGCCATGACGCAAGCGACTACTCTCAATCACGACGTGGCCCACGGCCACGGCGACCACGCGCATCACGACGACGGATCCAAGACCACCTTCGGTTTCTGGATCTACCTGATGAGCGACTGCCTGATCTTCTCGGTGCTGTTCGCTACCTTCGCCGTGCTGTCCAAGGCCACCGCCGGCGGCCCTGATGGCAAGGAACTGTTCGACCTGTCCTTCGTGCTGGTCGAAACGATGCTGCTGCTGATCTCCAGCTTCACGTTCGGCGTGGCCATGCTGAACATGCAGGCGGGCAAGGTCGCCAAGGTGCAAGCCTGGCTGGCCATCACCTTCCTGTTCGGCGTGGGCTTCGTGGCGATGGAAGTCTGGGAATTCCATCACCTGATCACCGAGGGCTACGGCCCCGGCCGCAGCGCCTTCCTGTCGGCGTTCTTCGTCCTGATCGGCACGCACGGCCTGCACGTCACGTTCGGCCTGATCTGGATCCTCATCATGATGCACATGATCAGCCGCCAGGGCCTGGACCCGTTCAACACGCGCCGCCTGCAGTGCCTGAGCCTGTTCTGGCACTTCCTGGACATCATCTGGATCTGCGTGTTCACCTTCATCTACCTGTTTGGAGCCCTTTGATGTCGTCTCATACCGCAGCCGATCATCACGGCGCAGCCCACGCGCACGGCAGCATGAAGCAGTACGTCGTCGGCTTCATCCTGTCCATCCTGCTGACCTTCGGCTCGTTCGGCCTGGTCATGACGGGCAACTTCTCGCACTCGGTCATCGTTCCCGGCCTGATCGTCCTGGCCGTGGCGCAACTGCTGGTCCAACTGGTGTTTTTCATGCACATGGGCCGTTCCGAGCGTGACAACACGCTGACCTTCATCTTCACGGTCAAGATCATCGCCATCATCGTGATCGGCTCCCTCTGGGTGCTGCACAACATGAACGCGAACATGATGCCGGGCATGTAAGCCGCGCATCCCGATCGGAAGGTTCGATCACGAAAGCCCTGCACCAGCGATGGTGCGGGGCTTTTTGCTTAGGGCCTGTTGACACTGAAAGGCGCCTCGTACAGCCGGTGAACCCGCCCAGGCGTCAGTATTTACCCCTAGAAATTCGCATCGCCTCCCTATGAGGGTGCCTGCGGCATGGATCGACCTCGTCTCGACAGCGCCGAAAAGCTGTGCCTATACTGCCCCCACAAAATAGACATCATGTCTAAAAATGGAGGAGACGATGAAAACCATCCTGCGCCATGTCGCGTGTACGTTGGCCGCCCTGGCCATTCCCGCGGTCGTGTCGGCCGCGCCCGGCTCGGCCGACGGCGTCAAACTGCCCGAGCTGATCCGCATCGTGGTGCCGTTCTCGCCCGGCGCCAGCAACGATGTGTTCGGCCGTGCGCTGGGCGAACGCATGTCGCGCCTGTTGGGCGTCAATGTCGTGGTCGAGAACAAGCCTGGGGCGGGCGGCGTGATCGGTGCGTCCGAGGTGGCGCGCGCCAAGCCGGACGGCTCGACCCTGCTGTTCAGTTCGGTGTCTTTCGCCACCAAGGCGGCCACGGAGCCCAAGATGCCCTATGACGCCACCAAGGCGTTCGCGCCGGTGGCCCTGGTGGCGCGCGGCGCCATGGTGCTGGTGGTGGGCAAGTCCACGCCGTACACCAGCGCCAAGCAGGTGATCGACTATGCCAAGGCAAATCGCGGCAAGTTGAACTACGGCTCGGCCGGCATCGGCTCCATCGGCCAGATGAGCACGGAGCTGCTCAACGCCCAGACCGGCGCCGAGATGGTCCACGTGCCGTACAAGGGCATTACCAACGCCGTGACCGACATGATCGGCGGCCGCCTGGAAACCATGATCACCACGCCGGCATCGGTCAGCGGCCCGCTGGCGTCCAAGGACATCCGCGCGTTGGCCGTGACCTCGCCCGAGCGTTCGAAGTTTTTCCCCGACCTGCCCACCATCGCGGAATCGGTGCCGGGCTATTCGGTGGACGTGTGGTGGGGCATGTATGCGCCGGCCGGCACGCCGGCGCCGGTGGTGGCCAAGCTGAACGCCGCCATCCGCGAAGCCAGCCATACGCCCGAGATGCAGGCGCTGTTTGCCCGCGAGGCCACCGAGCCGACCGATATGGATCCGAAGGCTTTCACCGCCTATACCAACGAGCAGTTGGCCCAATGGCGCAAGCTGGCGGCCGATCGTCACATCGTGGCCAGCGAGTAGACGCGGCGGCCGGTCCACCCGGCAGGGCCATGCGCGGCCGGGTGAACCGGCCCCGGGGATCAGTCCGGCAGCACCAGGCCTTCCAGCCTGCGGTACGGCGCCTCGAACGACGAGACGTCGCCTCCCAGGTCCCGGGTCAGCTGCCGGCCCGCTTCCATGACCAGGGGCAGGGCTTGTTCGAACACCTTCTTGTCGAAACGGAACAGCGGCACTCCCAGCGAGATGGCGCACACCACCTGCTGGCGCACGCCGAACACGGGGCACGAGATGGCCGCGGTTTCGCTGCGGCGTTCGGACAGCGAGACCGCGTAGCCGGCCTCGCGGATGCGGTCGTAGACCTCGCCTTGTTCGCCGTTGAAGGCCAGCAGCACCTTGCCGGCCGCGCCTTTCTCCAGCTCGACCTGTTCGCCTTCGCGCACATGCATGATCACCGAGCGCGGTTGCGTCATGCGGTGCAGGCAGATGCGGCGGTCGCCTTCGCGCACATAGATGGCGGCGGTTTCCTTGGTCTGGCGCACCAGGTCGCGCAGCACGGGAGCGGCGTAGTCCCAGAGCCGGAACGACTCTTGATAGAACATGCCCAGGTAGAACGGGGCAGGTCCCAGCATGAAGCGGTTGTCGTCCAGCCGCTTGATGAAACCGAAATGCTCCAGCGATTCGCAGATGCGCAGGATGGTGCTGTGGTACAGCCCCGTCGCGTTCATCAGATCGGTCAGCGTCATGCCTTCGACGCTGTCCTGGAAGGCCATCAGGATCGACAACGCCCGGTTGACCGACGCGACGCCGGGGTCTTCTTTTGCAGCCATGTGTACTCCCGCGAATGCACCGGACAGGGCCGGCGCGGCGGCACATTGTAAGGTTCTTCAAAAATAGACATCATGTCTATTTTCAGGATAGACTGATTCCATGCAGACAAAAACGAATCGAGACACGGGCCTGCCGCGCAGGCAATTCGACGCCACCGCCCACGGTCCGCTGACCGGTTTGAAGGTGGTGGATCTTTCGCGCCTGGTGGCGGGCAACATGCTGACGATGCAACTGGCCGACTTCGGCGCGGACGTCGTCAAGGTCGAACCGCGTGCCGGCGACACGCTGCGCGCCTTTCAGACTGCGGGCGTGGAGGCCTTCTGGAAGGTCTATGCGCGCAACAAGAAAAGCATCTGCCTCGAGTTCCGCCAACCCGCCGCCATCGATCTCATCCGCCAGATGCTGCGCACCGCCGACGTGCTGGTCGAAAGCTTCCGGCCCGGCGTGCTGGAAGAGATGGGCATGGCGCCCGGCGTGCTGCACGAGACCAATCCCGGCCTGGTCATCGTGCGCATTTCGGGCTGGGGGCAGACCGGGCCGTACCGCCGCAAGCCGGGCTTCGGCACGCTGGTCGAGGGTTATTCGGGCTTTGCGGCAATGAACGGTTTCGGCGACCGCGAACCCGTGCTGCCGCCCATGTTCCTGGGCGACATGACCGCCGGCCTGTACGGCGCCAGCGCGGTGATGACCGCGTTGTGGGAAGTGCGCGTCAATGGCGGGCAAGGGCAGGTGATCGACCTGTCGCTGTTCGAGCCGACCATCTCGGTGCTGGGGCCGCAGGCGGCCAACTTCCGCATCACCGGCAAGGTGAAGGCGCGCACCGGCAGCCGCTCCAGCACCAGTTGTCCGCGCAACACCTATCGCACGTCGGACGGGCAGTGGCTGTGCGTGTCCACGTCCACGCAAAGCATGGCCGCGCGCCTGTTCGACACCATCGGCCGCGGCGACATGAATGGCGATCCGCGCTATTGCAGCAACTCGGCGCGGCTGCGGCATCTTGAGGAAGTCGACGGCATCGTCGCCAGCTTCATCGGGCAGCGCAGCCTGCAGGAGAATCTGGCGCTGTTCGAGGCAGCCGACGTCACCGTCGGGCCGGTCTACGACGCGGCTGCGCTGCTTGAAGACGAGTACGTCGCGCAGCGCGAAAGCCTGGTCGAACTGGACGACCACGAGCTGGGCAGCGTGCCCATGCACAACGTCACGCCGCGGCTGTCGGTCACGCCGGGTAATTTCTACCGTCCCGCGCCCCGCAAGGGCGAGCACAACGAAGCCTGCCTGCTGCCGCTGGTGGGCGAACAGCGTTACCGGCAATTGGTGGCCGAAGGCGTGGTCGTCGCGGCCGACGCCGCGCAGCCGGCCTGAGATCTGTCAGCCATTGGCGACACACAAGCATCGGAGGAGCAAACCATGAGCATGATCGGCAAACATATCGACAGTCCGGGCGCCTGGAAAGGCCCCGACATCGACTGGACCCGCGAGGGCCTGCACGTCCTGTCGGACGGCGAACTGCGCGAGATCGACCTGGCGTTGAAGCATCTGCTGAGCCTGGGCAACCTGGACTTCCCGCAGATCACGCGCGAGACCTTTCCGCTGGACAAGGTGGGCGCGCTGATGGAAAGCCTGCCGGTGCGGCTGCGCACCGGCCGCGGCTTCCTGATGCTGCGCGGCCTGCCGCGCCAGCAGTATTCCGATGACGACATGACGCGCATCTACTTCGGCCTGGGCGCCTACCTCGGCAAGCCGATGACGCAGTCGTACCTGGGCGACATCCTGGGCCACGTCATGGACGTCAGCGACTACGAGCCCAAGTCGCGCGGCTACCGCAAGGGCGGGGGCCAGTTGATGCACACGGACTCGTGCGACATCATCGGCCTGATGTGCCTGAAGTCCGCGATCTCGGGCGGGGAAAGCCGCATCTCCAGCGCACTGGCCGTGCACAACGTAATGGCCGAGCAGTATCCCGAACAGTTGAAGCTGCTGGCCGACGGCCTGTTCCTGAAGCGCACCGATGAGGACGGCCGCCGCGCCACGCGCACGTTCAGCCCGGATCGCGTGCCGTTCTTCCACGAGGAGAATGGCGAGGTTACCTGCTATCTGCCCACCGGATATGCGCGTCTGGCCGAGAAGAGCGGCCAGTGTCCCTTCACGCCGGAAGAGTCCGAGGCCCTGTACCGCGTGCGCAAGGTGGCGGCGTCGCCCGAGTTGTACCTGGACATGGGTTTCAAGGAAGGCGACATCCAGTTCCTGAACAACCGCATGATGGTGCACGGCCGCACCGACTACCAGGATGCGAAAGAGCTGGCGGATCGCCGCCATCTACTGCGCCTGTGGTTCGAGGTGCCCACGTGGCCCGCCATGCCGCAGAAGCAGATCTTCCATACGGCGGAGGACCGCCGGCTGTGGAGCCAGTATCGCCAGCCTTATGGCGAGATGCCATCCATCCATTATCAGAAGCTGCTGGACGGCGCGCATAACGAAATGGTGGAGTAAGCCCTCTGCCGGCGTCGCGGCAGACAGGGGGCGCGGAATCAGTTTGCCGCGTCGGTTGCCAGCGTCTGCTGGCGGCGCGTGCTGTCGCGGTCGACCGAGACCGACACGGCCCACAGCGCCAGGCCGCCCAGCGCCAGCGCGCAGCCCACCCAGCCGGTGGAGACCCAGCCGAAGCCGGCCGCGATGGCCAGACCGCCCAGGTACGGCCCGAGCGCATTGGCCGTGTTGAAGGCCGAGTGGTTCAGCGCCGCGGCCAGCCCTTGCGCGTCTTCCGCGACATCCATCAGGCGGGTCTGCAGCACCGTGCCCAGCGAGCCGCCACAGCCGATCAGGAAGATCGACAGCGACAGCGTCCAGATGTTGCCCGCCATGAAGGGGAACAGGGCCAGCGACACGGCGCTGAACACCAGCACGGCGCCGGCCGTGCGCATCAGCGCGCGGTCCGCGAACATCGGCACGACGATGCTGCCGAAGGTCATGCCCACGCCGAAGATGCTGAAGACGATGGGAATGGTGGACGGCGAAACCTGCGTGACTGCAGCCATCGTGTCCGCCAGGTACGTGTAGACCGAGAAGATGCCGCCGAAGCCGATGGCGCCGATGCCCAGCGTCAGCCAGACCTGGCCGCGCTTGAGCGCGCCCAATTCACGCAGCGGGCTGGCGTTGGCATCGGGCGGCGTGTTCGGCGCATACAGGCGCACCAGTGTCATCGTCGTCACGGCCAACACGGACACCAGCGCGAAGCTCCAGCGCCAGCCCACTGCCTGGCCCAGGAAGCTGGCCATCGGCACGCCGACGATGGTGGCCACCGTCAGGCCCAGGAATACCCGGCCCACGGCCAGCGTGCGCTTGTTCTCGGGCACCAGCGAACTGGCCACCAGCGCGGCAATACCGAAATAAGCGCCATGCGGCAGCCCGCTGATGAAGCGGAAGAACAGCATCCAGTGATAATCGGGGGCGAGGGCGCTCAGGCCGTTGCCGATGGCGAACATGCCCATCAGCAGCACCAGCAGCGTGCGGCGCGGCAGCTTGGCGCCCAGCACGGCCAGCAGCGGCGCGCCGACCACCACGCCCAGCGCGTAGGCGCTGATGACGTGCCCGGCGGTGGGGGCGTCGATGCCCAGGCTCTGCGCAAAATAAGGCAGCAGGCTCATCGAGGCGAATTCGGTCGTGCCGATGGCGAAGCCGCCGACGGCCAGCGCGAACAGCACCAGGCCCGGCTGCACGTGCCGGGAAGCGGGGGGAGTCATTCGGGGGATCCTTCGAGTTGATGCGCGACATGGGCCAACGAGGCCGCATGCCGTCATTATGCCGCCGCGAGGGGGCGTCTTTTTGCCTGATTCTGCTTTTTTTGCACTGCATCAAAACTTCGTCGGCAAAAGTCCGGTATAGAGATCGTTCCGCCTGCCAGGGCTTGGCGACTATGGCGGGGCGGTTACTGGTCATCTGGGGTACGGCCGGATAGTCCGAGCGCGCGTGCCTGGCAGGGACGCGCGTTCAGGCCCATGTCAGTCCACACCCGCACCATCGGCGCATGCATAGGAGATTCGAATCATGAACATCGGTTTTATCGGCACGGGTTCCATGGGCGCGGTGATGGTGCGGCGGCTGCTGGCCGCGGGCCACACGGTACGTGTCTGGAACCGCAACGCCGAGCGCGCGCGTCCGCTGACGCAGCAGGGGGCGGTTATCGTGGACAGCGTGCGGGAGGCTTTCAGCGGCGATGCCGTGCTCTCGGTGCTGGCCGACGACGTGGCTGCGCGCGCCGTGTTGCTCGACAGCGGTGTGCTGGATTCGGTGCCGGACGACGTGGTGCACGTGAACATGGCGACCATCTCGGTGGAACTGGCGGCCGAGCTGGCGCGTTGCCATACGGATCGCGGCGTGGCTTATGTGGCCGCGCCGGTGCTGGGCCGCCCCGACGTGGCCGAGGCCGGCAAACTGAACATCGTGGCGGCGGGCCCGGGGGCCGCGATCGACCGCGTGCAGCCGTTGCTGGACGTGCTGGGACAGAAAACCTGGCGCATCGGCGAGACCGCCGAGCATGCGAACGTCTACAAGCTGGCCGCGAATTTCATGTTGGCGTGTGCGATCGAAACCTTCGGCGAGGCTGCTGCGCTGGTGTCTGGGCATGGCTCGGATGCGGCGTTGTTTCACGAGCTGATCACCAGCAGCATCCTGCCCGGGCCTGTGTATCAGGGGTACGGGAAGATGATTACCGAAGGGCGCTATGAGCCCGCGCTGTTCAAGGCCCGGTTGGGGTTGAAGGACGTGCGGCTGGCGCTGGCGGCAGGGGAAGCGGTGAATACGCCGTTGCCGATGGGGAGTGTCGTGCGCGACAGCCTGATCGAGGCGGTTGCGCATGGGGATGGGGAGAAAGATCTGGCGGCGTTGGGGAAGGTGGCGCAGCGCAGGGCGGGGCGGGAGGTCTGAGGGTTTTTCTCTTTGTGAAGAGCTGCCTGATAGGCGGTTGATGCTGCCAAATTTTGGCAGGAAAAATCGGTAGATTTTTTGTGTCCGGAAATTCGCTTATTAAACAGTGGGTTATGCTAAGAGTGTTCCCCGCGTATGCGGGGATGAACCGGCCACATGGTTCTACATCGTCGGCGCCGAGCCGTGTTCCCCGCGTATGCGGGGATGAACCGCGCCGGAGCGCGTTCGAGCAAATGGATACCGGGTGTTCCCCGCGTATGCGGGGATGAACCGCCCGTTGAGATTGAACGGGCGGATAGCACCATGTGTTCCCCGCGTATGCGGGGATGAACCGGTGTGCCACCTCATGGCGGCGCTTGGTCTGCAGTGTTCCCCGCGTATGCGGGGATGAACCGGCGGGCCACGCCGACGCATTGGCGGCTGCGGCGTGTTCCCCGCGTATGCGGGGATGAACCGGTGGTGATCGGCGCGGTAGGCGCCAGGTCCTGGTGTTCCCCGCGTATGCGGGGATGAACCGATCCACAGCAGCAGGCCGGCAACCGCCAGCGCGTGTTCCCCGCGTATGCGGGGATGAACCGACGGTGCGCACCGTGCGCTCGGATGGGTATTCGTGTTCCCCGCGTATGCGGGGATGAACCGACGTGCGCCAGTACGTGCTGGCGCTTGCATCGGTGTTCCCCGCGTATGCGGGGATGAACCGCGAACCCCAAGATTGCCAAGAAAATGGCCAAGGTGTTCCCCGCGTATGCGGGGATGAACCGACGCAGGCGACACGAGAACAGGCCGAGGATGCGTGTTCCCCGCGTATGCGGGGATGAACCGGCGGCGCACAGAGAGAAATTCTGATGACGACGGTGTTCCCCGCGTATGCGGGGATGAACCGCATCGCCTGGCGCCACAGGTCGGCCTTCAGCTGTGTTCCCCGCGTATGCGGGGATGAACCGGCCGGGCCGAGCGACGAGGAGATCGAGGCCATGTGTTCCCCGCGTATGCGGGGATGAACCGCCGCGACCGATCCCGCCGACCCTGATGCGCTGGTGTTCCCCGCGTATGCGGGGATGAACCGCCTGGCCCGTCCACGCCGTGCCACACGTCGGCGTGTTCCCCGCGTATGCGGGGATGAACCGTCACGATGCTTCAGTACGATCCTGGGTCCCACGTGTTCCCCGCGTATGCGGGGATGAACCGTAGGGAAAGGCGTTGTTCTCCAGCGTGCGCCTGTGTTCCCCGCGTATGCGGGGATGAACCGTGGGAACCCTACGAAATCAGCCTGGTGTCCGTGTGTTCCCCGCGTATGCGGGGATGAACCGCCCAGGTACGGCGACAGGTGGCCCTGCTCGATGTGTTCCCCGCGTATGCGGGGATGAACCGCCCAACTCGTACATCTTCGGCAGGGCTATGCCGTGTTCCCCGCGTATGCGGGGATGAACCGATGGAGCCCCGGCCCTGACGATGGAAGCAGACGTGTTCCCCGCGTATGCGGGGATGAACCGGAGACGCGCCGTCACCGGGATTGCCAATGATCGTGTTCCCCGCGTATGCGGGGATGAACCGTCTCTTTTTCCGAACGGGATTTGCAGCCATGAGTGTTCCCCGCGTATGCGGGGATGAACCGAACGACGCCTTCGCGCCGGACGTTTGCAAGATGTGTTCCCCGCGTATGCGGGGATGAACCGGTCGACCCCGCAGGGCAGTAGGCATATACCGAGTGTTCCTCGCGTATGCGGGGATGAACCGTCGTTCGAGAGCGTGGACATCGTCTGGATCGAGTGCTCCCCGCGTATGCGAAGATGAAGTTACGCACTCAGAAAGAGGCTGAACGACTTCCTGTCAATCTACGAGGCAAATTACCGGTTTCCTTGATCTAGTCGGCCAAAGCGATAAAATGACCAAAATTTCGGTCATAAATTCTTCCTATGTACAACGACCTTGCTTCCGTAGGACAGGCGATTCGCCGCCGTCGCGAGGCTCTTGGCCTTTCACAGGCACGGTTGGCGCATCTAAGCGATTTGGCCCTGAGCACCGTCTCGGGACTGGAGAATGGCACGCTCGCAGACCTGGGCTACAACCGAGTTGCGCAAATTCTCAACGTCATTGGCTTGGTGCCCTCGACCCCGGTCCAACGAGTGCTCGGTCGACAGAACGGGTTGTTTATGGCCGCCAAGACCGCCAGTGTCAGCTACAAGGACGAATTGGACGTACCCACCCTCATAACTGCGCTTGCAACAGGTGAGGTACCGCGAAAGTTCATCGCTCACGTGGCGCACCTGCTTGATGAGGCTCCCCTCCCTCTGATTGTCACGGCAGTCGAGGAGGCAGCCGAGAAGAGTCACACACCGCCCAAGCGGGTGTGGAAGAACATTTCAATGCTGGCCAAGCAATTCGACTTGTCTCGGCGGAAGGCATTGGCATGAACGGCAAGTCCGACATACTTTCCGTTGACCTGCCGATAGGACCTTGGTGCGCGCTTTGGGCGCATGCGACGGTTCTGCTTGACGACTTGGCCGTTCACGGATTGCCAGACCCCTACTGGACGCTTGGCGGCGGGACTGTGTTGATGTTTCGGCACGACCATCGCGCTAGCAAAGATATCGATATCTTTGTCGCTGACCCGCAGTATCTGGGATATCTCACCCCCAGGCTGAGCGATAAAGCCGCAGAGCGTACTTCCGACTATCTTGAAGATCACGGCTCCTTGAAGCTGTACTTCGCCGAAGGCGAAGTTGATTTCGTGGCATCTCCCAATCTGCTTGAAGATGCATGGGAGTGGTGGGACATCGATGGCCGGCGCGTACGCGTTGAGCGATCGGCTGAAATCGTGGCGAAGAAGATGTACCACCGAGGTCATTCAGCAACGGCTCGCGATCTTTACGATCTGGCCTTGGTGATCGAACGAGAGCCCGACGAGTTACGTCTGGCCGGTTCATTCTTGACACGTCACCGCGACGTATTTCTCGAGAAGGTTCTACATCCATCCGATCGTCTTCGGGCCCAATTCGAGGCGATTGACACGAGGCAGTTTTCGCCTAGCCTCGAGTACTGCGCGAGGCTGGCCGAGTCGTTTCTTTCCTCGTTGCCCAGCGATATCGGCAAACGCTAGCCGGCAGCAAAAGAAAATCTCCCAAGCATCCTTCATGCAAATGAAACTTAATGTTTATAAATTGACAAAATATTCCATCCTGAATTAGAAAGAAGGCGGCGAAGCATCTGATTTTCGATTCCGCTCGCCAGTCAATTGTCTGGCAACCGCCCCGAATCGGATTTATGGTGCTCGTTCCATCGACTTTCCCTGTATATCTGTCTGCCTATTGGGGTAAAGCTCGTCCTGAAACCGGGGGCGATTCACCCTCATACCATCTGCTGGCTTATCACGCTCTCGACGTTGCCGCCGTCGCCGAAGCGTTAAGTCATTTACCCGCATTCGAGTTGAGTGGCTTGGCGCAAGAGTTGGATTGGGATCTATCCAGCGTCCGCCAACTGAACACCTTCTTCAGCGCATTGCACGACCTCGGCAAGTTTGCCCGCGCCTTTCAGGGCCTGGCCCCCCACCTGTCGCCCACGCTGGTGCCGCCCATCGCCTCGAAGCAGTATCGGTCGTGCCGGCATGACACGATGGGATGGTTGCTGTGGAAAGACCATCTTTCCCTGAATTTTCCCGAAGGTATTCTCGGCAATCCTGGTTCAGGATTCTGGGCTGCCTGGATAAAAGCCGTGGCGGGCCATCATGGCAGCCCGCCCATGGAAACCGCGCGCAACGGTTGGTCGGAGTTGTCGGCGGAAGATTATTTCCACGCGGATGACGTCGCAGCAGCGCATCAGTTCGTCGCTGCTGCCGCGCAGTTGATCCGTGTGCGGGATATGCCGGCGCCCACGCGCAACATGATCCCCATACTGAAACGCCATGCCTGGCGTCTGGCCGGCATGATCGTGCTGGCTGATTGGCTGGGTTCGGACCAGCGGTTCTTTCGTTATCACGATGAGCCCATGCCGCTGGACCGCTATTGGGCAGAGGTGGCGCAGCCCAACGCGCGCGAGGCGCTTGCTGCGGCGGGTCTTGGTCCCGCCCCGGTTCGGCAGTGGAATAGACCCGCCGACCTGTTCGGCTATCTGGATACTCCTACGCCATTGCAACGTCTGGCGGCCGAGCTGCCTTTGGGGCCGGGCCCGGAACTATTCCTGCTCGAGGACGTGACAGGGGCGGGCAAGACCGAGGCGGCGTTGATGCTGACTTATCGGTTGATGGTCACAGGCAAGGCGCAGGGCTTTTATTTTGGCCTGCCCACCATGGCGACCTCGAATCAGATGTACGCGCGGGTCGGAAGCGTGTACCGCTCGCTCTACGAGCCAGGCGCATCGCCCTCCCTGGTGTTGTCGCACGGCGCGCGCCAGATGATCGATGCCTTTCGAGAAAGTGTCCTGGTGCCCGGCCAGCCTCTGACGGACCTTGATTACAGCCCTGGCGAAGGCAGCGCCACCGCACAATGCAGCGCCTGGCTGGCGGATAACCGCAAGAAGGCGTTATTGGCGCACGTCGGCGTCGGGACGTTGGATCAGGCGCTGCTGGCGGTGTTGCCGGTGCGGCATCAATCGCTGCGTCTGGCAGGCTTGGCGGGCAAGGTGTTGGTGGCCGATGAGGTCCATGCCTACGATCCTTACATGCGCACGTTGTTGGCGCGGCTGTTGCAAGCGCACGCCAGCCAGGGCGGCAGCGCGGTGCTGCTGTCCGCGACCTTGCCTGCGGATATGCGGCGCGAGCTGGTGCAGGCATTCATGCGTGGTCGGGGTGCGGATGCGGGAGACGTCCCAGACGATGGGCGCTATCCGTTGGTCACCCATGCGCATGCTCATGTGTCGGCGTATCCCTGCGATACCCGTCCCGAGGTGAAGCGTACGGTGACGGTGCAGTGGTTGCACGACGAGGCGGAAGTGCAGCGGCTTGTTCTGGCCCAGGCCCAGGCGGGCCGCAGTGTCTGCTGGATACGCAATACCGTGGGTGACGCGCGCAGGGCATATGAGGGATTGCAAAAAGAGGGCGCATCGCACGTCGCTTTGTTCCATAGCCGATACGCGATGGGCGATCGGCTTGCGATCGAAGATAAGGTGCTGGCGACGTACGGGAAAAAGTCATCGGCTGAACAACGTGCGGGCCGGATACTGGTTTCGACTCAGGTGGTGGAACAATCGCTCGATCTGGATTTCGATGTCCTCATAAGCGATCTGGCGCCTATCGATCTGTTGATTCAACGTGCGGGCCGTCTTCACCGTCATCGCCGTGACGCGCAAGGGAATCCCGCTGGACATGAAGGGCGCGAGGCGCCAGTTCTGTACATCTTCGGGCCACGACCCGACATGGCCCCGCGCGCGGATTGGTACAAGGCCGTGCTGCCAGGCGCCAATGCGGTCTATCCGAATACCGGGCGTCTTTGGCTGACCCAGCAAGTGCTTTGCGCGGCAGGCGAGATCGTCAGTCCTGGCGAGCCGGGACAGCCGGGCGCGGTGCGTACGCTGGTCGAGGGGGTCTACGGCGCAGATGCACAGGAGATTCCTGACGCGCTGTTGCAGGCTTCATCGCGGCAAGAAGGCGAAGCCATGGCGCACATCAGCCAGGCGAACTTCAATGCGCTGGAGATCGAACGCGGGTACAGCAACGACAGCAATCGGCAGTGGCATGAGGACACCGTGGTGCCGACCCGGCTCAGCGATGAAGATTCGGTCGTGGTGTATTTGGCACGAGTGACTGACGCAGGGCTGGTGCCGTGGTTCTCGGGTGGAGCGTTGGCGTGGGAACTGTCTGCGCTACGAGTGCAGGCGAGTCGAGTGGAGGGTTTGTCCTCTCATTGGGGAGATCGGTTCGAGGATAGCGTGGCTTTGTTGCGACGTTCCTCCAGACTCTTGGATGAACCTGCGTTGGTTCTGCCTGTGCTTGTCGATCAATCTGGTGTGGGCTTTGCTGAAGTGGTGAGCAAGGGCGGGAGCGAGCTGCACTTCCGTTATGACGCTGTGATGGGGGGCGTACTGAATGATTTGCAGCGCGCCGGGGCCTGAGCCCCGACGCTAACCCCGCAAGAGCGGGGAACACAGCCGACCTATGTAGTTACGTCGGTTCATCCCCGCATGCGCGGGGAATCTACCGGAATCTTACTAGACAGGAATCGATCGATAGGGTGCCAAGATTTATATAAAGAACTTTGTAGGTACGTCTTTAGATATGTGTTAGGCTTCAGCCCATCACCTCAGTGGAGCGATCATCATGCGTTCAGAAGAGCTGCTGTTGGGTCTCATCATTTGCGGGTTGCTGGGTCTACGAAAGATCACTTTGAAAATCAAAATCCATTTTCGGAAGAGATGAATGAACTTGCTTAGTGCATTGCCCTTTCGCCTTGCCCAGCAAGACGGCTCGCATCATCAAGCTTCATTTGCGCAGTTGACTGACCCGAGATGGACCGACATCTGGTCCCCCCGTCCCGATTTTCGCGGCGCGGCATATCAATTCTTGATCGGTGTTCTGCAAACGGCGTTGGCGCCTGAAGACCAGGAACATTGGCAGGAGCTTTGGGATACCCCGCCCACCGAAGCCGAGCTGCAAGCCGCCCTGGCCCCCTACGCCTCCGCTTTCAACCTGGACGGCGACTCCTGGCGCTTCATGCAGGACAACGACCTGGGTGATGTGGAAAGCAAGAGCATCGCCAACCTGCTGATCGAGTCTCCGGGCGACAAGACCGTCCGCGACAACCTCGATCACTTCATCAAGCGCGGCAGGGTCGAGCAGATCTGTCCTGCTTGCGCCGCCATGGCGCTGTTCACATTGCAGATCAATGCGCCCAGCGGCGGCGCGGGGCATCGCGTGTCATTACGCGGCGGCGGTCCGCTGACGACCTTGCTCGTGCCGAACGCGCCGGATGCCACCTTGTGGCAAAAGCTCTGGCTGAACGTTCTGCCGGAAGATGCCCTGGGGTACGGCGCGTTGCCACGCCTGTCGGACGCGCTGCCGTGGATGGCCAGGACGCGCACCAGCGAAGCCAAGACCGGTACTGACACCACGCCCGAGCACGTACACCGTTTGCAGGCGTACTGGAGCACGCCACGCCGAATCAGCCTGGAGATCGAGGCCGCACCACATAGCCGTTGCGATCTGTGTGGCGCAGACACCGACACGGTCGTCCGCCATTACGGCACGAAGAACTACGGCATCAACTACACCGGCGCCTGGCAGCATCCGCTGACACCCTATAGCGTCGATCCCAAGACGGGGTTGTTGTCCATCAAGGGCCAGAAAGGCGGCATCGGCTATCGGCATTGGTTGGGCCTGGCGCTTGGCAGTGCTGCCGACCACCGAGAGGCTGCACGGATTGTCGGCCACTTCAACCAGCACTTGACCAAGCGCGTCCCCGCAAGGCTGTGGTGTTTCGGTTTCGACATGGACAACATGAAGGCGCGCTGCTGGTACGACGCCACGTTGCCTCTGCACGAGATCGAGCCGGCTCAGCAACGCGCGTTCATCAGCGCCGTGCGATCCGTCCTGGAATTGGCTACCGAGGCAGCGAAGCTGCTCAACAGCCACGTCAAGGCTGCGCGATTCAGCCGCCCCGGCGATGTGCCCAGCGATCCCGCCGTACCGCAAAGTTTCTGGCAAGCATCCGAACCCGGTTTCTATGCCTTGTTGAAGCAGCTTGCCGACATCCGCATGGATGACGATGCCGCTGTGGCCGGCATCTATCGCAGTTGGTTGACGGACGTCAGCCGCATCGCCTTGCGCCTGTTCGATCAATGGGTGGAAAGCGTTCCCATCGAGGACGGCAACATGGGGCGCATCGTTCGTCAACGCGAAGAGCTTCGCAAGTGGCTCAACGCCAACAAGATTGCCAAGGAGCTTTGGAAAATCGTGAAGGCCTATCAGAAGGAGGCGGCATGACGGTTCGATATCTCGACGATGCTCAACGCAAATGGGTACGCGACTGGTATCGCGCCATCCACCCCAGCGACATTCCCGCCAAGCTGCCGCCCGTGCTGACGGGATTGGGACGCCAGGCCAGGGCGCAATTGCGTCGGTGCTCCACGATTGAAGAGCTCATCACCGAATCGGCGGCCCTGAGGTTGGCTGGCCCGTTGCTGGAGCTGGAAGCCCAGAAAAAGTACGAGCAGTTCAAAAATGGCTACGCGGCTATCGGGATGGTGGCAGGTGTGCTGGCGCATGTCAGGGAAGACGCGCCGGACGGCAGGGGATTGGCGACTCGCCTCGGAGGAGAGCAGCCGAACATGAGCGAGCTGCGTTTCACCCGCTTGATGCGTGCGGAGGCCGACGAAGACTTCTACCGCATGATGTGCCGCGCCGTGCAACTGGCCGACGGCAAGGCCGACGTGGCCGAATTGGCCGACGACATCATCGCGTGGGCCGTCGAACGCAAGACATTCTATGTCGACCCAGCATCCAGAATGAAGAGCCGCTGGGCTCGCGACTATTACCTGCCGGCCCAGACCCGGGCGGCAAAGCAGGACAAACAGAACACCACCTCGGAGAATCCGGCATGACGCGCTTCATCCAATTGCACCTGCTGACGTCCTACCCTCCTTCCAACCTGAACCGCGATGATGCGGGCAACCCGAAGACGGCTCGGGTCGGGGGCGTGGAGCGCCTGCGAATATCCTCGCAAAGCCTGAAGCGGGCCTGGCGCACTTCCGAGGTCTTCCAGCAGCGTTTGGCGGGCAGTATCGGCACGCGCACCAAGCGGCTGGGCCACGATGCATTCAAGGCATTCGTTGCCGCCGGCATTGCGGAGAAGAAGGCCACCGAGTGGGCATCCCAGATCGCCAAGGTGTATGGCGCGGTGAAGAAAGACCAGCCGCTCGAAATCGAACAGTTGGTTCACATTGCTCCGGAAGAGCGTGAGACGCTGGACGCCCTGATCGCCAAGGTCGCTCAGGAAAAACGTGAGCCCACCGAAGAAGAACTGAAGGGCTTGCTGCACATGCAGCACGCCGTGGACATCGCCATGTTCGGTCGCATGCTGGCGGCCAAGACCGAGTTCAATGGCGAGGCTGCCGTGCAGGTGGCGCATGCTTTCGGTGTGCATGCCTCTGCCATCGAAGACGACTACTTCACCGCCGTCGATGACCTGAACCCGGATAGCGAGTCCGGCGCGGGCCACGTTGGCGAAGCCGGTTTCGCCGCGGCCGTTTTTTACCAGTACATCTGCATCGACCGGGATCGATTGAAGAAAAACCTGGGCGGTGACGATGCCTATACCCAGAAGGCGCTGGCGGCGTTGATTGAAGCCGTCTTGACCATCGGGCCCAGCGGCAAGCAGAACAGCTTTGCCAGCCGTGCCCGCGCGCACTATGCCCTGGCTGAAAAGGGTGCCCAGCAGCCGCGTTCGCTGTCGCTGGCCTTCGTCCAACCGGTGGCGGGCGCCAACTACGCCAGCGATGCCATCGCGGTGCTGCGCAAGCTGCAGAAGAACATGGATGCCGTCTATGGCGATTGCGCCGATGCACGTTATGAGATCGACGTGCTGGAAGGTCAGGGCACGATGAAGGACCTCGTGGCGTTCGTCGCGGCGGAATAAACCATGGCGGACTATCTGGTCTTTCGCCTGTATGGCCCGCTGGCCAGTTGGGGGGAAATCGCCGTCGGCGAGTCGCGCCATTCGGCGGTTCATCCTTCGCGATCCGCGCTGCTGGGCTTGTTGGGCGCAGCCTTGGGCATCGAGCGTACCGACGATGACGGCCAAGCAGCGCTGACCGCCGGTTATCAGTTCGGCGTGAAGCTTGTCAGTGTGGGTTCGCCTTTGCGCGACTATCACACCGTACAGGCACCGCCGCAGCAAGCCAAGATGCAATACCGCACACGGCGGCAAGAGTTGATTGACGATGGCCGTCTTGGCACGTTGCTGTCCTCTCGCGAATACCGCTGCGACAGCATTGCCGTGGTCGCGGTTCTTGCACGCGAGAATGCGCCACGACCACTGGATCAGTTGGCGGACGCTTTGCGTCGTCCGGTGTTTCCGCTGTATCTGGGACGCAAGTCATGCCCATTGGCTCTGCCGCTTGGCCCGCAACTTGTGCAGGCGGAAACGCTGCGCCTCGCACTGGATTCGGCTGTGCATTCTTCCTTGACGGATCTGCCGAAGAAGTCTGCCCCCGGAGCCTGGCCCAGCGCGTCGGATAAATGGGCGTTCCGCCCCGGCCAGGCGCGCTATTACTGGGAGACCGGCATGGAGGCGGGCATGCCCGTCAGTTTTCAAACCGAGCGGAACGACGAGCCCTTGTCCCGCCGCCGCTGGCAGTTCGTGCCGCGCCGCGAGTCCGTCCACTTGGCAGGGGAGGACGGGCAATGAGCCATTATTTTTCTCGCGTTCAACTGGTGGAGTGGCCAGACGACATGGCGCTGTTAGCCAGCCTGGCGAGGCATGGCGAGGCATACCGCGATCACGCCTTGATGTGGAAGCTGTTTGCCGGCGACGAACAGCCCAGGGATTTCGTATTTCGCAGAAACCAGGTGGCGGGCGGCAAGGATATCTATTACGTCGTCTCTGCCCGTCCTCCGCAGGACGTGCCCGGCCTGTTCCGGTTGCAGTCCAAACCGTACGCTCCCCTGGTGGAGCAGGGCGCTTGCCTACGTTTCGACCTGCGCGCCAATCCCGTCGTGACGCGTCGGGCACATGCCGATGCGCCGGGCAAGCGGCATGATGTGCTGATGAATGCCAAGCAGACGTATGACGGCGAGCCTGAGCACCGCGCTGATTTCATTCAACAGGCTGCGGTGGACTGGTTGTTGCGCAAGGCGGAAGGTTGGGGGCTTGCGGTTCAGCCCGAGACCGTGGCTGCCGAGGCTTATACGCAGCACAAGTTGCGGCACCGCCAGCGCAGTATCGAGTTCTCGTCTCTGGACTATCAAGGTGTGGCTTATGTCGAGGATGCCGAGTTGTTGGGCCGTGCCTTGCGCGAGGGAGTCGGCCATGCGCGGGCCTTTGGCTGCGGGCTCCTGCTGGTGAAGCGCGTCGACTAGCATGTTGCCACGCCTGAGGCCATTGCCCATGAAAGACCGTGTTTCGATGATCTTCGTCCAGTACGGGCAGATCGACGTATTGGATGGAGCGTTCGTCGTGGTCGACCAGACGGGTGTGCGTACGCACATTCCCGTCGGGTCCGTGGCGTGCATCATGCTGGAGCCCGGCACGCGTGTATCGCACGCTGCCGTGCATCTTGCATCCACTGTCGGCACCCTGCTGGTGTGGGTGGGCGAGGCGGGCGTGCGCTTGTATGCCAGCGGCCAACCTGGCGGTGCACGTGCCGACCGGCTGCTTTACCAGGCCAAGCTTGCGCTGGATGATGAGCTGCGGCTGAAGGTCGTGCGCAAGATGTACGAGTTGCGCTTCAAAGAGCCGGCGCCGGCTCGCCGCAACGTGGAGCAATTGCGTGGTATCGAGGGCGCTCGTGTGCGCGAGACCTATAAGCTGCTGGCTCGTCAGTACGGGGTCGATTGGCAGTCCCGCAATTATGATCAGAAGCAGTGGGACGCTGCCGATATCCCCAACCGCTGCCTTTCCGCCGCCACGAGTTGTTTGTATGGCATTTGCGAAGCGGCGGTATTGGCTGCAGGGTATGCCCCCGCTGTGGGATTCATCCATACCGGCAAGCCGCTGTCGTTCGTGTATGACGTCGCCGATTTGTTCAAGTTCGAGACGGTCGTGCCCGCGGCATTCAAGATTGCCGCCCATGCGGGCCCTGAGCCCGAGCGCCAGGTGCGATTGGCATGCCGGGACATCTTTCGCTCGAGCAAGCTGCTGGCTCGCATCATTCCTACGATCGAAGAGGTGTTGGCTGCGGGTGAGATTTCACCGCCAGCGGCGCCGCCGGAATCCGTCCCCCCAGCGATCCCGAACGCGGTTGGCCTGGGTGACGTCGGACATCGGGTGCAGTAGTGGCGTTCGTTGTCGTTGTTACCGAGAACGTTCCTCCAAGACTGCGGGGGCGCATGGCTATCTGGTTGCTGGAGGTGCGTGCGGGTGTCTACATCGGGGACGTGACTGCGCGCACACGCGAAGTGATCTGGGAACAGTTGAGCGAAGGCCATGAGGGCGGAAACGTGGTCATGGCGTGGGCCAGTTCCAGCGAATCCGGGTATGAATTCCAGACACTTGGGGAAAACAGGCGGATGCCTGTGGAGTTTGATGGGCTGCGGCTGGTGGCGTTTCAGCCGGTGGAAGCGTCGGGGTGAGTTTTTGAGAAATCTATCGGTAGAATTTTTGGCGTGAGATTTGATCTTTAAAAAGAAGAACTTACGTTAAAGGTTCCCCGCGCACGCGGGGATGAACCAGACCCACCCTATTGAGAGGCCGACGGGTAGTGCCTGCTGCTGGGACGGTGTTTACCCCTTCGCCGCACCATCAAATTTTCGAGCCTCTGCCTGACGAGCAATTTCCACTGCATCGCGGATATTCAGCTTGAGCGGCCCCACGTTACCTACAAATCCCGGTAATGCATCAAGTGCGCGTTTTTCGATGGCATCTGCTGTTGTCAGCCCATGCAATACAAGCGCGGAGATGTCTTCCTGATCGTTCTTTGCAAATCGAGAAATCTTGCTGACGGCCAGGTCGACAGGAGACAGTACGTGGATGTCGAAGTACTCCACTGCGAGGGGAACGCGCTCTGCGTCATCCAGATAGTCTTCGTGCATGAGCGCGAAGGTGGAGTTGTACTGGGTGTCGAAGTGCAGCCATAGGGGCCGGCCGTTCGGTCCCATGACCTCTATGCCCAAGTCTGCAGGCAAGTGCAGTCGGGCGCTGAATTCGGCATCCACATCCATGCTGACGCGGTATGCGGTGTAGAGGTGAATCGCGATACCGCCCGCGATGTAGACCTTGATCGGCGCCTGAAGTTGAAGGCGAAACTGCAATTCGTTGAATAGAGTCTTCAGGCCTTTGCCGAGTTCGGTATCAAGGTAGAAGTTACGTTCGTTCTTCAATGAGCCACCTGCCGACTGAGTTGCATCAACAACATGTCTCGCAGCCGTGAAACGGACAACACGTGGCCTGTGCGGATCAGATCAGCCAGCGGTGCCGGGGCGTCGCCCGGGTACTTGGAGAAGTACGCATCGCTGGCATGCCAAAGGGCTGTGGACCATGTCTTGTTCGCTGTATCCAGTGCCATGGCAGCAAAGCGAAACACGCTGGCTTCTGTTTGCGATTGAGCCGTATCGACGCGACCCAGCGCGCCGCTGATGCAGCGGTCGAGTACGGCTTGTTCCAGGTCGCGAGCGGTCATGATGAGGTAGGGAGGCGAGGGGGTCTCGAGAATTATGGCACTGGCCAACGTGTTGGGATAGGGAAGGGGGCGTTGGCCTCTCTAGTGGCAGGTGAACTGCCGATTCCTCGGATTTTTCACTGATTGGGTATTTTGAAAGATAGATAAGGGGGCAGATCGGTCCGATGGGTCATTGTCGACGTGGTTTTTGTATTGCAAATTTTTTGCTAAAGAATCGGTAGAATTTTTTAGGTCTAAATTTCTCTTTGGAAATAAGAGGTTATGCTAAGAGTGTTCCCCGCGCATGCGGGGATGAACCGAGCGAAACGCTGGACGAAGCGGTTACCCGGATGTGTTCCCCGCGCATGCGGGGATGAACCGGTCCCGGCCGAGTACTGCCCGGCCATTGAGCGGTGTTCCCCGCGCATGCGGGGATGAACCGACCTGGCCCGATGGGCTGTGGCGCAGCTGCGCGTGTTCCCCGCGCATGCGGGGATGAACCGCCACACCGGAGCGCGTAGCGGACGCTGTAGCCGTGTTCCCCGCGCATGCGGGGATGAACCGCGCGCGCTGCCCCTGGTCGCGCATGAGGTGGAGTGTTCCCCGCGCATGCGGGGATGAACCGTTCGTCACCATCGTGTTGTATGGACGCCAGTTGTGTTCCCCGCGCATGCGGGGATGAACCGGCAACGTGGAACTGCGGGACATGGCCAAGGCGGTGTTCCCCGCGCATGCGGGGATGAACCGTCCTCGACGTGCTGATACGTCACCGGGTGTTCGTGTTCCCCGCGCATGCGGGGATGAACCGTACGTGACGCGGTTCCGACAAAAAGGCGGAATGTGTTCCCCGCGCATGCGGGGATGAACCGCGGGCCCACGCGTCAACGTCGGTGAGGCCAAAGTGTTCCCCGCGCATGCGGGGATGAACCGCCGATCATCTGCTGTTCAATGCCCGTGCCCCAGTGTTCCCCGCGCATGCGGGGATGAACCGCCTCACGAACCCGTCCAACCATCACATCATCAGTGTTCCCCGCGCATGCGGGGATGAACCGGAATACCAGCGCGTGCTGGTGTCTGAATATGGGTGTTCCCCGCGCATGCGGGGATGAACCGAGGACGCGATAGGTTGACGGGGACCGTACTACGTGTTCCCCGCGCATGCGGGGATGAACCGCTGCGTTGTCGATTGCAGCGCCGCTATCTGGTGTGTTCCCCGCGCATGCGGGGATGAACCGTCTACCGGCCTGGACCCTGAAGACGTGATGAAGTGTTCCCCGCGCATGCGGGGATGAACCGCCGCGGAAAAGCTGCACCAGGCGGCCCGCGTGGTGTTCCCCGCGCATGCGGGGATGAACCGCGCTTCTCGACCTCGCGATTGACCACGGCGGCGTGTTCCCCGCGCATGCGGGGATGAACCGCGGCCGGGCGAACGGGTGTTGACCAGCGACCGGTGTTCCCCGCGCATGCGGGGATGAACCGAATCGCGCCGCATGGGTGACATTGCGGCAGGCGTGTTCCCCGCGCATGCGGGGATGAACCGCCGCTGCTGCTGGAACAATGGAACCGTCGTGAGTGTTCCCCGCGCATGCGGGGATGAACCGAGCATCCACCGCCAGGCGCGCCGCGTGAAGCTGTGTTCCCCGCGCATGCGGGGATGAACCGTTCGGATACGGGGCACCCGTATCCGTTTCGACGTGTTCCCCGCGCATGCGGGGATGAACCGGCCGAGCCGGAGAACAACGCGCCCGAGGGCATGTGTTCCCCGCGCATGCGGGGATGAACCGCCGCCCGGAGAATTGCGCCGTCCGTCCATCAGGTGTTCCCCGCGCATGCGGGGATGAACCGGTCATCTCGGATTGCGACAACTTGGCCTTCTCGTGTTCCCCGCGCATGCGGGGATGAACCGGCCGTGAGGTTTTCGAGATCGAGATCGACGAGGTGTTCCCCGCGCATGCGGGGATGAACCGGCGAAAAGGACCACGCCGGCATTACCGTCGATGTGTTCCCCGCGCATGCGGGGATGAACCGTCGCTGCCTAGCGCCTGCAGCGCTGCATTGATGTGTTCCCCGCGCATGCGGGGATGAACCGGTGGAAATAATGCGAATGCACATTTTAGATTTGTGTTCCCCGCGCATGCGGGGATGAACCGCCCCCTTTGGGGGTCGAGACTGGCGGGGTTGGGTGTTCCCCGCGCATGCGGGGATGAACCGACGGTGAGCATGCCCAGCGCCAAAATGTCGACGTGTTCCCCGCGCATGCGGGGATTAACCGGCGAATTACATCGCGCCGGCCACGCTGCAATCGTGTTCCCCGCGTATGCAGGGACGAACCGGTGACCGGCCACCCCAAGGACTTGAGTCAGCGCGTGTGTTCCTCATGCATGCGATGCCGACTTCGATCAGCTCGCCGTTCTGCGGACTCTCCGTACTCCCCGCACATGCTCTTGGCCGTTGACTGGAGTTCAGCCAACTGACTAAAAAAGACGACCGCCACTACCCCGTAACCCGTCGACGATCCAAATTTCAGCTCGGCGTCCGTTCCCTGGACGACCACCTATCGCCCCTTGGCGCGATTCCGCCTCCTTCCCTTGCAGGCATGCAGCTTGCTGCCACCTCCCGATCCATCCGGAGGTCCCCCCATGCCTGACTCTTCTCCCACCGCCACGGCCACGGGCGCTGTCGACGTCACCCTGCATGTCAACGGCACCCCGCATATCCTGCGGCTCGACCCACGCGCCACCCTGTTGGACACCTTGCGTGAAACCCTGCACCTGACCGGCAGCAAGAAGGGCTGCGACCATGGCCAATGCGGCGCCTGTACCGTGCATCTCGATGGCAGGCGCGTCAACGCCTGCCTGACACTGGCGCTGGTCGCCGACGATCGCCAGGTCACCACCATCGAAGGCCTGGGTTCGCCCGACGCGCTGCATCCGATGCAGGCCGCCTTTGTGACGCACGATGGCTACCAGTGCGGCTACTGTACGGCCGGACAGATCATGTCCGCCACCGCCCTGATGAACGAACCGTGCGGTCCGCACGACGACGAGGTGCGCGAACTGATGAGCGGCAACATCTGCCGCTGCGGCGCCTATTCCAACATCGTGGCGGCCATTCAGGACGTCCGCGGGAAAAGGTGAACGCCATGCAGAATTTTCACTATAGCCGCGCCACCGACGTGGCGCAGGCCGTCCGCCTGGCTGCTTCCGAGCCCGCCCGCGTGCGTTTCCTGGCCGGCGGGACCACGCTCGTCGATCTGATGAAGCTGGACGTCGAGACGCCCACGCACGTCGTCGACATCAATCGCCTGGGCCTGGATCAGGTCGAGGTGGCGGCCGATGGCGAGGTCCATATCGGCGCAATGGTGCGCAACGCCGACCTGGCGCATCATCCCCACATCCGCGAACACTATCCCGTGCTGTCGCAGGCCCTGCTGGCCGGCGCGTCGGCGCAGTTGCGCAACATGGCCACCACGGGCGGCAACCTGCTGCAACGCACGCGCTGCGTGTATTTCCGCGATCGCGCCGCGCCCTGCAACAAGCGTGAACCGGGCTCGGGCTGTTCGGCCATCGGAGGGTTCAATCGCAACCTGGCCGTGCTGGGGACCAGCGAGCATTGCATCGCCACCAATCCGTCGGACATGAACGTGGCCCTGATGGCGCTGGGCGCTCGCGTGCAGGTGCAGGGCGTGAGCGGCCTGCGCAGCATTGCATTGGACGAGTTCTATCTGCTGCCGGGCGATACGCCCGAGCGCGAAACCGTGCTGGCGCCCGGTGAGCTGATCGTCGGCGTGGTGCTGCCCGCGCTGCCGGCGGGCACGACTTCTGCCTACCTGAAGCTGCGGGACCGCGCCTCTTATGAATTTGCGCTGGCCTCCGCCGCCGTGGTGCTGAATGTCCGCGACGGCCGCATCGATCAGGCCGGTATCGCATTGGGCGGCGTCGGCACGCGGCCCTGGCGTTGTCCACAGGCCGAGCAGCGACTGGTGGGGCAGGCTCCCCATGAATCCACTTATGCACAGGCCGCCGAGGATGCCTTGCGCGATGCCGTGCCGCAAAGCGGCAACGGCTTCAAGATCGAACTGGCGCGCCGCTGCCTGGCGCATGCCCTGTCCACCGCGGTGCCGCCGCACAACGCCTAGGAGCCCGCGCATGGATACTCCCCGCCAACAGAACGCGCTTTCCCATCCCGAGGCCATCGGTAATCCCTGTCCGCGCGTCGATGGGCCGCAGAAGGTCAGTGGCATGGCGCGCTATGCCGCCGATTTCAACTTGCCCGGCATGCTGCACGGTGTGCTCGTGGGCGCCACCATCGCGCATGGCCGCATCGCCGAATTCGACGCCAGCCAGGCCGAGGCCCTGCCAGGCGTGCAGTTGGTGCTGCATCGGGCCAATTGCCCCCCGCTCAAGCGCGCGCAGGCGGGGTCCATCGACGAGAAACGCCCACCGCTGGAAGACGATGTCATCCGCTACTACGGCCAGTACGTGGCCCTGGTGGTGGCCGACACGCTGGAGACCGCCACCGCCGCCGCGCGTCTGGTGAAGGTGCGCTACGAGGCGCAGACGCCGGACGTGTCGGCGCCCGA
The DNA here is from genome assembly GCF_900078315.1 of Bordetella ansorpii. Taxonomy (GTDB): domain Bacteria; phylum Pseudomonadota; class Gammaproteobacteria; order Burkholderiales; family Burkholderiaceae_B; genus Bordetella; species Bordetella ansorpii. Next base: position 506,277 of record NZ_FKBS01000025.1, on the reverse strand, counting down.
GGACGTCGATCAGGCCACCGAGGTCGAGAGCGAGCGCGGCGACGCGGCGGGTGCCTACGCCAGCGCGCCCGTACGCATCGAAGCCACATACAGCACGCCGGTCGAAACCCACAATCCCATCGAACTGCACGCCTGCCTGGCCGACTACAACGGGCAGGGCTACACCCTTTACGAAACCAGTCAGGCGGTGGTGAACCATCGCGACGTCATGGCCCAGATGCTGGGCGTGAAACCCGACGCCGTGCGCGTGATCTCGCTGTTCCTGGGCTCTGGCTTCGGCGGCAAGCTGTGGCCGTGGCCGCATTCGCTGCTGGCGGCCGCCGCCTCGCTGCGGCTACGCAAGCCGGTAAAGGTGGTGTTGCAACGGGCGATGGCCTTCCAGAGCGTGGGACATCGGCCTTTCATCCGCCAGCGCTTCCGGCTGGGCGCCACGCAGGACGGCAAGCTGGTGTCGGTGCAGCAGCATTACATCAGCCAGGGTTCTCAGTTGGACGACTACCAGGAAAGCTGTGTGGAGGCCACGCCGCACATGTACAGCGTGCCCAATCTGAAGGTGTGCTCGGGTATCGCACGCCGCCACGTCGGTGCGCCCACGTCCATGCGAGGGCCCGGCGCCGTGCCGGGGTTGTTCGCGCTGGAGTCCGCCATGGACGAACTGGCCGTGGCGCTGGATAGGGATCCGGTGGCGCTGCGCCTGTTGAACGAACCCGAGAAGGACGAGGGCAGCGGCCTGCCGTTCTCGTCTCGCCATCTCACGGAGTGTCTGAGGACCGGCGCAGAGCGCTTCGGCTGGTCGCGCCGGACACCGCAAGTCGGGTCGATGAAGCAGGGCGATCTGGTGCTGGGGTGGGGCATGGCCTCGTGCTCGTGGTTGGCATTGCGGCTGCCCGCCGAAGCGACTGTCACGCTGCACGCCGATGGTTCGGCGCGCGTCGTCTGCGCGACGCAGGACCTGGGCACGGGAACCTACACGGTGCTGGCGCAACTGGTCAGCGCCGAGACGGGTATCCCGCTGGCGCGCATCGACGTTCGCCTGGGCGACACGGTGCTGCCGCCCGGCCCGTTCTCCGGCGGCTCGGGGGCGACCGCTTCGGTGATCCCGGCCGTGCTGCAGGCGACGCGAGAGGCCGTGCGCGCGGTGATCGGCGTCTCGACGCGCAAGGGCGGCGTCTGGGCGGATCGGGCCGATGGCCTGTCGTGCCGAGACGGCGCCATTGGCCCGTCCAAGGGCGCGGACGCATACGTGCCGCTGCAGGATGTGCTGCGGCGGGCCGGCGTCGAGTCCGTGTCGGGTCGGGGCAAGGCCGGGTCGGGGAACGACCTGAAGAAGCGCTATTCGATCAATTCCTATGGAGCGCACTTCGCCGAAGTGACCTGGCATCCCGCCACGGCGCGCTTGCGCGTATCGCGCGTGGTCACGGTAATCGACGGCGGACGCATCGTGAATCCGCGCACCGGCCGTAACCAGATCGAGGGCGCGGTCATCATGGGGGTAGGCATGGCGCTGTTCGAGCAGACCGAGTACGACGCGCGCAGCGGCGCGCCGGTGAACAGCAACCTGGCGGATTACGTGATGACCACGCATGCGGATGCTCCCGAACTGGACGTGACGTTCCTGGATTATCCGGACCTGATCTGGAATGAACTGGGATCGCGCGGCATCGGAGAGATAGGGCTGGCGGGAATCGCGGCGGCGATCACCAACGCGGTGCATCACGCCACTGGGGTACGGGTTCGGGATCTGCCTGTGAAGATCGAGGATCTGCTGGAAAAGAGATAGGCTGCCCTATCTCTACGTCTTCCGTCGCTCGTTCCCCTCGTTCCCCTCGCTTCCTGCGGCATCCGGGTCCGGGACGGATGCCGCGTCGCCCTCGCCACGCAGACCGCCGCCTCGAATGAGACAATGCGGCCGTGGCGCATGCAGATCTGTGCCGCCCCCCTACCTGACAGTGCAAGCTACCCTGAACGTCCATGCCCTGGTCCCTATTCACCCATTTCGGCAATGCCGTGTTCCTCGTTCCCTTGGGTGCACTGGTCTGTTTTCAGATTGTCCGGCAGTCGGGCGTGCGCGCCGGTGTGGTCTGGATGCTGGCGTTCGGTGCAGGCATGTTGGCCGTGGCTGTCAGCAAGATCCTGTTCTATGGCTGGGGCATAGGCGTGCCGTCACTGGACCTGACGTGTTTCAGCGGGCACACGTTCCTGGCGCTTACGGTCTGGCCATTCGTGTCGTGGCTGACATTGCGGGGCATCATGCCGCGGCTGGCCTGGATGCCCGGTGTGGCGCTCGGCTTGCTGGTCGCGTGCTCGCGCGTCGGCGTCGGTGCGCACTCGGTCGCCGAGGTGGTCGCGGGCGGGGGGCTCGCGCTGTCGGTACTGGCAGCCACGCAGATCGCCTGGCGGCCGCGGCCCGAAAGGGGCCCTGGCGTCCCGCACCTGCTGTTGTTATCGATGTGTGCATTGCCCGTGGTGGGCCTGGTCTTTGCATTGACCTCCGCGCAGAAACTGCCGACCGAGCGCTATTTCAGTCAGATCGGCATCCGCCTGTCCGGCGCAGACCAGCCCATGTCACGAGAGAAATGGCTGCGGCAGTGGGAAGACGGTCTGCGCCGTTGACGGGGATGCCTCCCGGATGTGGCGCGTTCACATGGCCCGGACTTCGATTCCCGCTTCCTGCAGCGCTTTCCTGATTCCCGCCGCAAACGCTTCCGCGCCCGGCTGGTCCCCGTGGATGCACAGCGTGTCCGGCCGCAGCGGCACGCGCGCGCCGTCGGTGGCCTGTACGACGCCATCACGCACCATGCCCAGCACTTGCTGAATCGACTGATCCAGATCCGTGATCATCGCATCGGCGCGGCTGCGCGGCGTCAGTGATCCATCGGCCTGGTACGTGCGGTCCGCGAACACTTCCTGTGCGACCCGCAGCCCCACCGACGCCGCCGCCTCGATCCAGCGGCTGCCCGCCAGGCCGTACAGCACCAGATCGCCATCCACATCCCGCACGGCCTGGCACAGCGCGCGCGCCAGTTCCAGATCCTTCGCGGCCATGTTGTACAGCGCGCCGTGCGCCTTCACGTGGTGCAGCCTCGCGCCCTGCGACGCCGCCACGCCGGCCAGCGCGCCGACCTGATACACCATGGCGTCGTACGCTTCCTGTGGCGATATCTGGATGGTGCGGCGGCCGAAGCCGGCCAGGTCCTGCAGGCTGGGGTGCGCGCCGATGGCCACGCCGTTGGCCAGCGCCGCCGCGACGGTCTTGCGCATGGTGCCGGGATCGCCGCCGTGGAATCCACAGGCGATGTTGGCCGAGCTGACGTGCTTCAGCACGGCTTCGTCGTTGCCCATGTGCCAGGCGCCATAGCTTTCGCCCATGTCGCAGTTCATGTCGAGGGTGATGGAGGTCATGGCGGTTCCGTCAGGTGGAGGTGTGCTGCGCCAGCATGTCGCGCAGCGCTTGCAGCGAGTGTTCCAGGTCGCGATAGGCGCGCTCGCGCGCGTTGTCCAGGCGCTGGGCTTCTTCCAGGCCGATCATCGCGAAGCGCAGCGCCTGGCCGGGCGCGTATTGCGCCAGCAGCGGCAGGTCGGCGCTGGCCACCTGGGCGATCTTGGGATAGCCGCCCGTGGTCTGGCGGTCGGCCATCAGGATGATGGGTTGGCCGCCCGCGGGGACCTGGATGGTGCCGAAGCTGGCGGCTTCGGACAGCATCTCGCGCGGCTTGCCCAGCGACAGGTGCGGGCCGGACAGGCGATAGCCCATGCGGTCGGATTGCGGACTGATCTGGAAGACCTCTTGCACCAGCCGCTGCCGCGAGGCCTCGTCGAAGGCCTCCCAGTGCGCGCCGGGCAGCACGCGCAAGGCCTCTCGCGGCATGTGCACCAGCGGGGCGGGCAGGTAGATGCGCAGGTCGTCCAGGGCGTCGGCCAGCTTGTCCAGCGCCGCGTCGCCGCCGCTCAGGGCGGTGCGCAGGCCGATGCGGTCTTCGCGGGCCAGCGCGCGGCCGTGCCAGCCGCCGAAGCCGCTGCGCAGGTAGGTGCTTTCGCTGCCCATGACGGGATCGATCGCATACCCCCCATGCACGGCCAGGTAGGCGCGCACGCCGCGTTCGTGGCGCGGGCGCGACGAGAACGCCAGCACGTCGTCAGCACGAGCCAGCACGGGCCGCAGCGGCGGCAGGCCGATGCCGTTCAAGGTGGCGCCCAGGTCGGCGCCGCCGATGGCCACGCAGGCGGGCGCATCGAAGCGCAGGGTCGGGCCGACCAGGGTGATTTCCAGCGAGGCGTGGCCGGCGGGATTGCCTACCAGAAGATTGGCCAGACGGTGGGCGCGTTCGTCCATGGCGCCCGCCACGGGAATGCCCAGATGTTGCCAGCCGGTGCGGCCATCGTCCTGGAAGGACGACTGCATGCCGGGCTTGAGGACGGTAAGGCTCATGGCGCCGCGTCAGGAAGCAGAGGAGGAAGAGATCTCGGCGCGCAGGCGCGCGTACTGATCGGCGCTGATGGGCACGAAGCGGATGCGGTCGCCGGGCCCCAGCAGGGCGGCGGGTTCGCGCGTGGGATCGAACAGCACCAGCGGCGTGGCGCCGATGACGCTCCAGCCGCCGGGCAGGTTGCCCGGGTAGATGACGGTCTGGCGATTGGCCACCGCCACCGCGCCCGCCGGAATCGACATGCGCGGGGTAGGGCGCCGGGGAATGGCCAGCCGTTCGTCGTGGATGCCGATGTAGGCATGGCCCGGCGCGAAGCCCAGCATAAACACCATGCTTTCGGGACCGCTGTGCAGGGCGATGACTTCGTCGGTGCTGACGCCGGCGCGCGCCGCCACGTCGGGCAGGTCGGGGCCGAACTCGCCGCCGTAGCAGACGGGGATCTCGATCTCGTGGCCCGCGCTGGCGTCAAGCGGGATGCCGGCCGCCAGCGCGCGCTCGATGCGCGCCGAGAGCTGGCTGAAGGTGGGCCCATCGCCCGAGGGCCGGTAATGCACGGCCACCGCAGTGAAGGACGGCACGATGTCGATGACGCCGGGCAGGCCGGCGTCGCGCAGCAGGTTGGCCGCTGCCAGGCAGATCTGGCCGGTGCGTACGTCCAGGGCCTCGCCGAAGCGCACCAGCACGCATCGATCTCCCTGTGCCTGGATGCGCCAGGTGGGCGTGCCGGACCCGGTGCCGGATGAAGGGGCTGCTGCGTGGCTCAATCGATGTTGCCCGCGGTTGGGGGTGCCAAGCAAAGCACCCGGATTAATGAATACCGGCGCCCTGAGGCGCCGGCGGTGTCGCGTCTGTACGCAGCTTACTCTTACTTGGCGAACAGCGATTCCATGTTCTTGAACGCCTTGAATTCCAGGGCGTTGCCCGACGGATCCAGGAAGAACATCGTCGCCTGCTCGCCCACTTCGCCCTTGAAGCGGATGTAGGGCTCGATGACGAAGTCGGTGCCGGCGTCGGTCAGCTTCTTCGACATGTTCTCCCATTCTTCCATCGACAGGACCACGCCGAAGTGGCGCACGGGCACGTTGTGCGAATCGACGGCGCTGGTGGCCTTGTGGCCGCACTCGTCGGGCGACCGGTGCGCGACGATCTGGTGGCCATAGAAGTTGAAGTCGATCCACTCGGGCGAGCTGCGGCCCTCGCTACAGCCCAGCAGGTCGCCGTAGAACGTGCGCGCTTCGGCCAGGTCGCGGACGGGGAAGGCCAGGTGGAAGGGGGGCATGGCGGCTTGGGCAGTCATGGAAAGCTCCGATCAGACAGGAATTGAATCAAAGAGGGTGACGCGTAGTGTATGGATTGTTTTTTTGATTGAAAAACGATATTTTTTTGGCCTGAGCATCAAGAAAATCGATTGTGATCCGAGAATTCAAGACTTTCATCGCGGTGGCGCGCGAGGGAACGTTCACCGGGGCGGGCCGCCAGTTGGGTCTTACCCAATCCGCCGTCAGCGCGCAGATCCGCCGCCTGGAAGAACACCTGGGCGTGGCGCTGTTCGACCGCACGGCCAAATCGGCCGAACTGAACGTGCATGGCCGCGAGATGCTGCCGCAGGCCGAGGCGCTGGTGGCCATGGCCGACCAGATGGTGAGCATGGCGGGGGCGGGGCGCGTCAGCGGCCTGCTGCGCGTGGGCGCCATTGCGTCGGTGCAACAGGATCTGCTGGTGCGCGCGCTGTCGGCGTTCCGCGCCAACTATCCCGACGTGCGGGTGCGCATCGTGCCCGGCGTCTCGCTGAACTTGCTGGGCCACGTGGATTCGGGCGAGGTGGACCTGGCGGTGATGCTGCGTCCGCCCTTTGCGCTGCCGCCGGAACTGGGCTGGCAGCCGCTGCTGCGCGAACCCATGGTGCTCGCCGCGCCGCGTGCGTCGCCGCCGGCCTCATGGCGCCAGTTGCTGGCCACGCAGCCGTTCATCCGCTACGACCGCTCGTCGTTCGGCGGCAGGCTGGTGGATGGGTTTCTGAAAAAGCAGCGCCTGAGCGTGCGCGAGGCGATGGAACTGGACGAGCTGGACGCCATCGCCAATCTGGTGCGCGAAGGACTGGGCGTGGCGCTGATGCCGCATACGCGGCAGTTGTCGACACGCGGCCTGCGGCTGCTGGATCTCGGCGAACCGTCGTTCTGCCGCGAGATCGGCGTGATCGCAAGGGTGCCGTTCGACAGCGCGCCGTTGACGGCGCAACTGGTGAACAGCCTGGCTGCCGCGGCGGCGTGAGCCCGCCGCCGCGTGCAAAGCCGCCCTACACCCGGTCGCAGCGCACGGTGACAGGCAGGCTGCGCAAGGCCGCCATCACCGCATCGTCGACCTTGCCGTCGACGTCGGTGATCACATAGCCCACCTGGCCGCGCGTCTGCAGGCTCTGGCTGACGATGTTCAAGCCGTGTTCGGCCATCAGGTTGTCCAGCGCGCCCAGCGCGCCCGGGGCGTTGCGGTGCACGTGCAGGATGCGCGCCGTGCCCATGGGTTCCAGGTAAGGCAGCTCGGGGAAATTCACCGCCGTCTTGGTCGTGCCTGCCTGGATGTAGCGCACCAGCTTCTCGGCCACTTCGCGGCCGATGGCTTCCTGCGATTCCTGCGTGCTGCCGCCGATGTGCGGCGTCAGGATCACGTTGTGCATGCCGACCAGCGGGCTGGACAGCGGCTCGTCGGCGCTCTTGGGTTCGACCGGGAACACGTCGAGCGCGGCGCCGGCCAGGTGGCCGGATTGCAGCGCGTCGCGCAGCGCTGGCAGATCGACGACCGTACCGCGCGAGGCGTTGATCAGGATGGCGCCGCGGCGCATGCGCGCCATCGTCTCGGCGTTCATGATGTTCTCGGTCGACTTGCCGCCCGGCACGTGCAGCGTGACCACGTCGGCCTGCTGCAGCAGTTCGTCCAGCGAGCCGGCGGCGCGCGCATTGCCCAGCGGCAGCTTGGCCTCGACGTCGAAGAACACCACGCGCATGCCGACCGCCTCGGCCAGCGTGCCGATCTGCGAACCGATGTTGCCGTAGCCGACCACGCCCAATGTCTTGCCGCGAGCCTCGAAGGCGCCGGCGGCGGTCTTGTCCCAATGGCCGGCGTGCACGCGCGCATTCTTCTCGGGGATGCGGCGCAGCAGCAGGATGGCCTCGCCCAGCACCAGTTCGGCCACCGAACGGGTATTGGAGAAGGGGGCGTTGAACACCGGCACGCCGCGCTGCATGGCGGCGTCCAGGTCGACCTGGTTGGTGCCGATGCAGAAGCAGCCCACCACGCGCAGGTCGGGCGAAGACAGCAGTTCGGCATCCAACTGGGTGCGCGAGCGGATGCCGACGACTTCGGCGCCGCGCATGGCCGCGGGCAACTCGGCGGGCGGCAGCGACGCGGCATGCGCGACGATGTCGGTGTAGCCGGCCGCCTGGAAGACGGCGCGTGCGCTGGGATGGATGTTCTCGAACAGGACGATCTTGGCCATGGCTGCCGGGCCCTCATGCGAATTGAGATTGATTTCACATTGTGGACTACTTGGCGTGCTGCGACGCAAAAGGCCCTGGCGGTGGTGGGGCGAATCAGGGTTTGCCCAGGGGTAAGCGACCGGAAGCGGGGCATTGAGGTGGCCTGGGCCCACGCATCTGGAACCAGGCCCAGCCCAGGCGCCCGCAAAAGAGAACGGCCTCGCGATGCGAGGCCGTCGGCGGCGGATGGGGTCAGCCCTCGTTGCGGGCCACGCGCTCCGCCGGGAAGCGCAGCGAGAAGATGCTGCCCTTGCCGGGTTCGCTTTCGATGTGCAACGCGGCGTCGTGGCGCATGGCGATGTGCTTGGTGATGGCCAGGCCCAGGCCGGTGCCGCCCACGGCGCGCGATCGGCCGCGGTCGACGCGGTAGAAGCGTTCGGTCAGGCGGGGGATGTGGCGCGCCGGGATGCCGATGCCGGTGTCCTGCACGCTGTAGCGGGCCGACCCTTCGTCATCCTGTTCCCAGCGCACGGTGATGCGGCCGCCATCGGGGGTGTAGCGCACGGCGTTGGTCAGCAGGTTGGCCACGGCCGAGGCCAGCTCGCTGCTGCTGCCCAGCAGGTGCAGGTTGCCGTCGATGTGCCAGTCGAAAGTGTGCCGCCCGCCCGATAGCGCTTCGATCTGTTCCCGAGCCTTTTGCAGCATTTCGGTCATGTCGACCGCCACGGGATCGGCGCTGGGCGAGGATTCGAGCGTGGACAGGGTCAGCAGGTCCTCGACGATGGCCTGCATGCGCTGGGCCTGCTCGTGCATCATGCCGACGTACTGGTCGCGCTGCGCGGCGGGCAGGGCGTCCGCGGGCATGTCGCGCAAGGTTTCCAGGAAGCCGGACAGCACGGTCAGCGGCGTGCGCAGTTCGTGCGACACGTTGGCCACGAAGTCGCGGCGGGTGGTCTCGAGCTTCTCGATCTGCGTGACGTCGCGGGAGATCAGCAGGCGCTGGTCGCTGGCGTAGGACGTCAGCTGGATCATCATGACCCGTTCCTGGCCGTTCTGCGTCAGGCGCAACAGGATGGGCTCGGGCCAGTCGTTGCTGTGCGCGTAGGCGACGAACTCGGGCGAACGCAGCAGGTTCAGCAGGTTGCTGCCGCGGTCGGCCGGCAGGCGCAGGCCGAGGTGGCGGCGCGCCATGCGGTTGCACCAGTCGATCTGGAAGTCTTCGTTGAGCGTGACCACGCCATCGGGCAGGGCCTGCGCCGCCGCCAGCATGCTTTGCATGGCGTCGCGCGTATCGGCCAGATCGCGCGCGCGCACGCGCAGGTGCCGGTAGAGCGGGGCGAGGATGTCATCCCAGGCGCCCACGCCGACGGGCGGCGAAGTCTCGGGATGGTGGGCCCAATGGGAGACCCGCTGCAGGCGCCAGCTGCGCCACAGCAGCACGGCGGACACCGCCACGCTGAACAGGATCCAACCTGCCGGATCGCCGAGCAGCCATTCGGCTAGCGCGGAAAGGGCTGCCCAGAAGGCGATCAGCAACAGCGTGCGCAACCAGACCATCTTGGGGGATCAGCGCGCCGGCAGTTGGGCGGTGAAGCGGTAGCCGCTGCCGCGCACGGTTTCGACGTGGACGTCGTGGCCGCTGGGTTCCAGCGCCTTGCGCAGGCGGCGGATGTGCACGTCGACGGTGCGTTCTTCCACGAAGACGTGGTCGCCCCACACCTGGTCGAGCAGTTGCGAACGCGAGAACACGCGCTCGGGGTGCGTCATGAAGAAGTGCAGCAGGCGGAATTCCGTGGGGCCGATCTGCAACTGCTGGGCATTGCCCGACAGGCGGTGCGTGACCGGATCCAGCTTCAGGCCGGCGACGTCGATGATGTCGTCGGTGAGCTGCGGCGCGCGGCGGCGCAGCACGGCCTTGATGCGGGCCATCAGCTCTTTGGGCGAGAACGGCTTGGTGATGTAGTCGTCGGCGCCGGCTTCGAGGCCGTCGACCTTGTCTTGTTCGGAACCCTTGGCCGTCAACATGATGACGGGAACGGTGCGGGTACGTTCGTCTTCGCGCAGTTTGCGGGCCAGCGACAGGCCCGACGTGCCGGGAAGCATCCAGTCGAGGAGGATGAGGTCGGGCAGTTCGGCGCGGATCAGCGTCTGGGCTTGTTCCGCGTCGAAGGCGCGTAGGACCTTGTGTCCGGCGAATGACAGGTTGACGGCGATCAGTTCCTGAATGGCGGGTTCGTCTTCGACAACAAGTATGGTGCTGGACATATGAGAGCAATACCGATGTGCGCCGGCGCGGCGCGAACGTTGCGATAGTATGGCCGGAATATTTCAGGTATGTGAATGACTGTCATATTCCAGGCGCTGCACCGTGGCGGATCGGCTACCATTGGACCATAACCGGGATCCCTACCATGCAGAACACCTCTTCTTCCGACGCGAAGGCGTCCGGCCAAGATACGACCCACTTCGGCTTTCAATCCGTCCCTGAAAACGAAAAGGCGCGCAAGGTCGCGGAAGTCTTCCATTCGGTGGCCTCCCGCTACGACGTCATGAACGACCTGATGTCGGGCGGCCTGCATCGCATCTGGAAGGCCTTCACCATCGGCCGCGCGGCCATCCGTCCCGGCATGCGGGTACTGGACATCGCTGGCGGCACGGGCGACCTGGCCCGCGCCTTCGCGCGCCGCGCCGGCCCCACGGGCGAGGTCTGGCTGACCGACATCAACAATTCCATGCTGCGGGTGGGCCGAGACCGCATGGCCGACAGTGGGCTGCTGCTGCCCGTGGCCGTCTGTGACGCCGAGCGCCTGCCGTTCCCCGACGGCTACTTCGACCGCGTCAGCGTGGCCTTCGGCCTGCGCAACATGACCCACAAGGATCGCGCGCTGGCCGAGATGACCCGCGTGCTCAAGCCGGGCGGCAAGCTGCTGGTGCTGGAGTTCTCGCGCGTGGCCAAGCCGCTGGCGCCGGCCTACGACTGGTACTCCTTCAATGTGCTGCCCTGGCTGGGCAAGAACGTGGCGAAGGACGAAGCCAGCTACAGGTATCTGGCGGAATCGATCCGCATGCACCCCGACCAGGAAACGCTGGCGGGCATGCTGCGCGAGGCCGGCCTGGAGCGTGTGCAGTATTTCAACCTGACCGCCGGCGTAGCGGCGTTGCACGAAGGCGTGCGACTGGGTTGATACAAACTGAAAGGAACTTGTAGCGGCCTTGATTGTCCGTTATTCTAGGTTCATTCAGTTTTTTGTAAGATTAGTGGCGCTGGCCGCCTCGCGGCCCGACAGGTCCTTCTGCGGGGAAGGGCGGCGCACATCGAGGAGCACATCAGAAATGTCCCGAATCCATCTTTCCCGGTTCATCGCCGCGGCGCTGATCGCCGTCTCGGGCGTCGCCATGCTGGCGACGACCTTCGACGCCGAAGCCCGCCGCGCGGGTGGCGGCGGCAGCGTCGGCCGCCAATCGTCCAACGTCACGCAGCAGCGCCAGGCCACCACGCCGCCATCGGCCGCGAACAATACCACCGCCGCTGGCAGCACCGCCGCCGCGGGTTCGGCTGCCGCGGGTTCGGCCGCCGCGGCCGGTGCGCGCAGCGGCGCTTCGCGCTGGCTGGGTCCCATCGCCGGCCTGGCCGTCGGCCTGGGCCTGGCGGGCCTGCTGTCGTCGCTGGGCCTGGGCGGTGCGTTCGCCGAGTTCATGGCCAGCATGCTGCTGATCGCGCTCGTGGTGTTCGCTGTCGTCTTCCTGGTGCGTCGCCTGCGCGGCGCCTCGTCGGGTCCGCGTCCGGCTTTCCAGGGCGCCGGCAACAACAACTACCGCGGCAACGCGCAAGCGCAGCCCATGCAGCGTGAAGCGCTCCGCGCCGCTCCGGCGGCCGCCCCTGCCGCTGCCGCTGCAGCCGCCACGCTGCCCAAGGCCGGCGAAGACGGCAACTGGTACATCCCGGGCGACTTCGACACCCAATCCTTCCTGCAGCAGGCCAAGCAGCAGTTCGTCAGCATCCAGGCGCTGTGGGACACGGGCAACGTGGCCAACCTGCGCGAATACCTGACCGACGACCTGATCGCCGAACTCAAGCCGCAGCTCGAAGCCCGCGCCGGCGCCGCCAACAAGACCGACGTGGTCCTGCTGAACGCCGAGATGCTGGGCATCGAAACCGTGTCCGATGGCCACCTGGCCAGCGTGCGTTTCTCGGGCATGCTGCGCGAAGATCCGAACGCCGAGGCGTTCCGCTTCGAAGAGGTGTGGAACCTGTTCAAGCCGGCGCAAGGCGGTTGGCTGCTGGCAGGTATCCAGCAGATCCCCGTCGAATACGCCAGTTGATCGCTGCCCCGCCGGCAGCCGGCGGCCCGCAGTGTCGAACCGGCCCTCGAGGCCGGTTTTTCATGGTGGGTGCCGGACGACCCGGCGGCGTTCGGGCGGTATGGGCGAACCCGGTAAACTGCCGGTTTGCTTCCGCCCGGCCGCACGCGGCCACTCGATCGATTCCATGTCGCCTTTTTCCGCCCTGCCCACTTTGCCGCGCCTGGCCGCGGGTGCGCTCAATGCCCTGACAGGCCGAGAGCCCTGGGCGCGTGAGCGCCTGTCCCGGCACGCCGGCAAGACCGCGCGTTTCGCCTTGGCGGGCCAGACGGTTTCGCTGACCATCTCCACCGATGGCACCGTGGTGTCGGCGGACGACGCCATCGTGCCCGACGTCACGCTGACCTTGCAGTCGGACAAGCTGCGGCCCGACCGCCTGCTGGGCGGCAAGCCGGATTTCGCCGAGGTCACGCACATCTCGGGCGATGCCGCGCTGGCGCAGGCGGTGGCAGACCTGGCCCGTGACCTGCGCTGGGACGCCGAGGGCGATCTGGCGCGCGTGGTGGGCGACATCCCCGCCACGCGGCTGGCGTCGGGCGTGCGCATGCTGACCTCCGGCCTGCGCAACGCGGGTCAACGGCTGGCGGCCAACATGTCCGAATATCTGACGGAAGAGCAGCCGGTGCTGGCGGGCAAATCGCTGCTGGACCAGTGGCGGCAGGACCAGTCTGCGCTGCAGACCGATACCGATGCGTTGCAGCGCCGTATCGCCGAGCTGGACGCGCGTCTGGCGCGCCTGGCCGCCAAGCGGGGAGCCTGACGCCATGTTGCCGATCCTGCCCCGCCTGATCCGTATTCTCTTCGTCGCCTTCCGCTACGGACTGGACGATCTGGTCCTGTCCAGCCTGAACCATCCCGTGGCCACGCTGGTGTTGCGCGTGATCCGCCTGGGCACCCGCCCGCGCGCGCCGCGCGGCCAGCGCCTGCGCCAGGCCCTGGAATCGCTGGGGCCCATCTTCGTCAAGTTCGGCCAGGTGCTGTCCACCCGGCGCGACCTGATCCCGATGGACATCGCCAACGAGCTTGCGCTGCTGCAGGACCGCGTGCCGCCGTTCCCGTCGGCGCAGGCCGCGGCCAGCATCGAGGCCGCGCTGGGCGCGCCGCCGCAGCAGCTGTTCGCGCAGTTCGACATCGATCCCGTGGCGTCCGCCTCGATCGCGCAGGTGCACTTCGCCGTGTTGCACGATGGCCGGGAAGTCGCCGTCAAGGTGCTGCGTCCGGGCATGCTCGACGTCATCGACAAGGACATGGCGCTAATGCGCATGGTGGCCGGCATCATCGAGCGCATCGGTCCAGACGGCCGCCGCCTGAAGCCCCGCGAGGTGGTGAGCGAGTTCGACCAGTACCTGCATGACGAGCTGGATCTGGTGCGAGAGGCCTCGAATTGCAGCCAGCTGCGCCGCAATTTCGGCCCCGAGACGGGCCGTGGCGACGTGCTGATCGTGCCCGAGGTGATCTGGGAGTACACCACCAGCACGGTGTTCACCATGCAGCGCATGTACGGCATCCCGGTCGGGCAGATCGACCGCATGCGTGCGGCCGGCATCGACATCCCGTCGCTGGCGCGCAGCGGCGTCGAGATCTTCTTCACCCAGGTGTTCACCGACGGCTTCTTCCACGCCGACATGCATCCGGGCAACATCTACGTGTCCGACGACCCGCGCACCTTGGGCCGCTACATCGCGCTGGACTTCGGCATCGTCGGATCGTTGTCGGAATTCGACAAAAACTATCTGGCGCAGAATTTTCTGGCCTTTTTCCACCGCGATTACCGGCGCGTGGCGCAATTGCACATAGAATCCGGCTGGGTGCCGCCCGATACCCGCGAGGAGCTGCTCGAAGGGGCCATTCGGGCGGTCTGCGAACCGTATTTCGACCGGCCGCTATCCGAGATCTCGCTGGGCCAGGTGCTGCTGCGCCTGTTCCAGACCTCGCGGCGCTTCAATGTCGAAATCCAGCCGCAACTGGTATTGTTGCAAAAGACCCTGCTCAACGTGGAAGGGCTGGGCCGCCAGCTGGATCCGGACCTGGATCTCTGGAAAACGGCCAAGCCCTACCTGGAACGCTGGATGCACCAGCGGGTGGGTCTCGATGGACTGCGCAAGAACCTGGCCAAAGAAGCCGGGCAATGGTCGCAGATGCTGCCGGCTTTGCCGCGTCTGATCCACGACAGGTTCAACCGGCCCGATGTCGGTCCCGAATTGTTGCGGGAAACGCAACGATTGAGGGTGGCCCAGGAGGCGGGCAATCGCCTGCTGACGGCCCTGACGGCGGTCCTGGCATTGGCAGTCGCCGTGGCGCTCTGGGCGCTGACACGGTAATTACACACTTGGGGACGTCTCGGTCATGTTTTTGTCATTAAACTGTCATTACAGTTTCTCGTAACCTGGCGTCAAATGAGCCTTATTAAGATCGCCTTGTGTACGGTGCGCCGTCCGCGCGTTCCTTTCCCCTGTACGCACTGAGCGGCGCGAGCCCATACCGAGCGGAAACCCATAAAGGGCCCATCAATCATGCTTTATCCTGAACTCTTCAAAACCATGGAAGCCGTCCGTTGGAACATGGCTTCCGACATCCCCTGGGATGACTTCGACCGCAGCAAGCTGACGGAAGATCAGGCCCAGACCATCAAGATGAACGCCATCACCGAGTGGGCGGCACTGCCGGCCACCGAGATGTTCCTGCGCGACAACCGCAGCGACAGCGACTTCTGCGCGTTCATGTCGGTCTGGTTCTTCGAAGAACAGAAACATTCGCTGGTGCTGATGGAGTACCTGCGCCGTTTCCGCCCCGACCTGGTGCCGACCGAAGAAGAACTGCACAAGGTGCGCTTCGAGTTCGACCCGGCCCCCGAGCTGGAAACGCTGATGCTGCACTTCTGCGGCGAGATCCGCCTGAACCACTGGTACCGCTGCGCCGCCGACTGGCACACCGAGCCGGTCATCAAGGCCATCTACCGCACCATCGCCACCGATGAAGCGCGCCACGCCGGCGCCTACCTGCAGTACATGCGCCGTGCCCTGCACGATCGCGGCGAGCCGGTCAGCGTCTCCGCGCGCCAGTCGTTCGCCAAGATCGGCGTGCTGATGGCTTCGGCCAGCCGCACCGCGCAGGCCATGCACCCGACCAACCTGCACGTGAACAAGGCCTTGTTCCCGAACGACACCGTGCAGTCGCGGCTGCCCGAGCCGGGTTGGCTCGAGCACTGGCTGGACACCCAGATCCGTTTCGACAACGGCTGGGAAAACCGCGTGGCCAGCCGCATCCTGCACATCCTGTCCAAGCTGCTGGACCGCAATTTCGAGACGGTGAAGGATCTGAACCGTTATCGGAAGGAAGTCATGGGCCGCATGCCCGGCGGCAAGGATGCCGGCGACAGCAGCGGCATCATCCTGGCCAACTGATCGCAGCGGGTTCGCCGCCGTCCCGAGGACGGCGGCAGCCGCGTAGAATGCCCGGCATGCCTGCCCGTTTCGATACCAAAGTCCTGTCCCGCGACGCCGTCATCGCGGCTGTCGCGCATCTGCCGCGTCCGCTGGTCTTCACCAACGGGGTGTTCGACATCCTGCATCGCGGCCATGCCACCTATCTCGACCAGGCCGCCCAACTGGGCGCCACGCTGATCGTGGCCGTGAACACCGATGATTCGGTGCGCCGCCTGGGCAAGGGCAGCGACCGGCCGCTCAATGCCGAGGCCGACCGCGCCGCGCTGCTGGCGGCCCTGGGCTGCGTCGATCTGGTGACCTCTTTCCACGAAGACACGCCCGAAGCGCTGATCGGCCAGTTGCGCCCCGACATCATCGTCAAGGGCGGCGACTATGACATGGCCAAGCTGCCCGAAACCCGCCTGGTGGAAAGCTGGGGCGGCAAGGCGGTGGCCATTGCGTTCGAGCACGAGCGCTCGACGACGGCGCTGTTGAAGAAGATCCGGCAGGCATAGGGCGCCAAGGTCGTTCAAAACGTCCTTGGCTATATGAGGTCTTCATGGGGGGTCATGCATCGCCAGGCATGATGCGCTTCATGAACTCATCGAATAGGGGGACAGTAAAAGCGGTGTCCCCATGAGTCGGACTCCAGATCATGCCCTTGGCGATCAGGGTGCTTCGGACGGGCCCAAAGGCCGCAACGGCTTTCCCTTGTTTTTGTGCGATGTCGCCAGACCTGTGAGGGCCAGGTCCCAGTTCCGCCATGGCGCGTAAATACTTCTTCTCTGCCGGCGTGAGACGATCAAAGCGAACGCGGAAGAAACTTTCATCCAATGCGGCGATGGCCTCACGAGACGCTATTTCGACATCCTCTGCAGAAATCGGACTTGCATCGGCGACCTCCCATGCACACTTTCCCCACTCCTGCAGGAAGTAGGGATAGCCTTGGGTTTCTCTAATGATTGCAGCCACTGCGGCTGGGTCAATGTCGACGCCTTCTTCCTTGGCTGGCAGAGTGATCGCCAACGCCGCATCGGCGTCGTTCAGCGCGCCAATCTCGGCAAAATCGAACAGTCTTTCAGCGTAGGACTTGGCCTCGCCCATGCGGCCGCGTAGCTGTGGTAAACCCGCTCCGACCAAGGTAACGGGCAATTTCTGTTGTGCGCATCGGTGGAGTGCCGAGATCAACGCTGCAAGCTGCTCTTCCGGGACGTATTGGAGTTCGTCAACGAACATCGCGACCACGGTATCCGCAGCCCTAGCCGCTCGGCCAACTTGCTCCAGCAGCGCAGCAAGGTCTCCTTCCAAGTCTCCGTTGTCGGCGAGGCCTGGTTCGGACTCGTAATCAAAGCCAACTTCGATGTCGGCAAATGACACCTTGAGCCGCTTTGCAAAACCTGTGAGCGCCCGCAGTCCTCTGATGGCGTAGTCTTTGGCGGCGTCTACTCTGCTCAAGCGCAGCAGCGCCAAGCGGAGTTGTGGCGCCAGAAGCGCCGGCAACGATTTGTTTTCTGGAGCTTCGATGCGAACTGTCTGCACTGCTCGGCCTTCCGCATCGGTGCGCATCTGATCCAGCAGGACGGTCTTTCCGACGCCTCGGAGGCCGAGCAGCAATACGCTTTTGGCTTGTCTGCCAAGCTTCAGTCGTTCCAAGCACACACGGACTTTTTCGCGAATGTCGTCCCGTCCCGCAAGTTCGGGCGGCGGGCTGCCGGCGCCGGGCGCATAGGGATTGATGATGGGGTCCATGTGTATGGAAATTAGGGAAGTTAGTGTTTTTTTATAATTTCACTAATTTTTCTACAATGCAAGATCAAAATAACGGAATGCCGGCGCTGTGACAGGTGTTTTGCCAGACCCCCGCCGGCACTGCCCTTGAACACGCCCTTACGGTTTCGGCAGCCGCAGCAACCGGTTCACCGCATCCAGGTCGCTTTCGGCCAGGATGCCGCTGACCGCTTTCAAGCGCAATCCATCCAGCAGGGCGCCATAGCGCGCCTGCGCCAGGTCGCGCTGGGTGGCGTAGAGCTGCTGCTGCGCGTCCAGCACGTCCTGGTTGATGCGTACGCCCACTTCGTAGCCGATGCGGTTGGCCTCGACCGCCTGCCGGCTGGAGCGTTCGCCTGCCTCCAGCGCACGGATGCGCGCCAGGCCCGAGGTGACGCCGCTGTAGTAGCGGCGGGCCGATTGCACCGCCTGGCGCCGCGAGGCCTGGTAGTCCTGGCGGGCCTTCTGCTCCAGTTGCACCTTCTCGGTGACCAGCGAGGACACGCCGCCGCCCGAATACAACGGAATGGACAGCACCACGCCGATGCTGTTGTCGATCGGCCGGCCGGGGGCTTCGCTGCCCTGGCGCATGCGTGCGTCCGTCGCGCTGCCGCTGCTGGCGCGCAGGTTCACGGTGGGATAGTGGCCGCTGCGTGCGATCTGGATGTCGTGGCCCGCGATGCGTGTCTGCAACTGAGCGCGCAGCACGCTGATTCCGGAGGATTCCGCCTGGCCCGACCATTCGTCGATGCGCGAGGGCTGCGGCGCGGGCAGGCTGACGCCGGACGGCAGTTCCGCCAGCGCGCCGGGCGGCGTGCCGATGATCTGGGCCAGTTCGTCGCGGCGCACGTCCAGCGCATTCTGCAGGTCGAGTTCCCGGGCGACGACCAGATCGTAGCGGGCCCGGGCCTCGTAGCTGTCGGCGATAGTGGCGTTGCCCAGCTCGAAATTGCGTTGGGCCGCGGCCAGTTGTTCGGAGACGGCGGCCTTTTCGGCCTCGGTGGCCGACAGGGTGTCCTGGGCGGCCAGCACGTTGAAATAGGCGTCGGCCACGCGCAGCAGCAGATCCTGGAAGGACTGCTGCAATTGCAGTTCGGTGTCGGCCACGCGTAGCTGGGATTGCTCGTAGCGCTGCCAGCGATTCCAGTCGAACAGCGGCTGCGTCAGCACCAGCGCCCAGTCGGCACGCGTGCCGTCGTAGGCCGTGAAGCCGCGGGTGGAGTGCGTGGATTGGTAGGCGCCGCCGACCTCGGCACTGACGGCCGGCAGCAGGCCGGCGCGCGCTTGCGGCAACTGTTCGAGCCCGGCGCGGTAGGCTGCGCGGGCAGAGGCGTAGACGGGATCGCTGCCCAGCGCCTGCCGCCAGACCTGCATGAGGTCTTGCGCACTCGCGCCTTCACTCGCGGCGCCGCAACAAAGCAGGAAAGCCGCAAGCGAGAAGGCGCGCATTCGTCAGAACTTGAACTGGGACACCGCGGTGCCGCGCAGCGGCTTGATCACGGTTTCGAACAGGTTGACGGTTTCGAAGCTGGCGGCGGTGGTGCGGGTGATGCGACAGGCGGTCATCACCGGCGCCTGGCCGACCACGACGACCATACGGCCGCCCACGCGCAACTGATACTTCAGCGCGTCGGGCACCGAGGGCACCGAGCCGGTGACCAGGATGGCGTCGAATTCGGTGGAGCCCCAGCCGTTGCGGCCGTCGCCGGTTTCGACCTTGACGTTGCCGACGTTGTTCATCTGCAGGTTCTGCTGGGCGAACGCGGCCAGGCGGCTGTCGATCTCGACCGAGGTGACCTGTTGGGCCAGGTGGCCGAGCAAGGCGGCCTGGTAGCCCGAGCCCGTGCCGATCTCCAGCACGCAGTCGCTGGGCTGCAGCAGCAGGTCCTGGGCCAGACGGGCCTCGACGCGGGGCGGCAGCATGGTTTCGCGCGTGTCGACCGCGTTGATCTGCAGCGGCAGCTCAGTGTCGGAGAAGGCCAGGGCGCGCAGCGCGGGCGGCACGAACAGTTCGCGGCGCACCGCGAACAGGGCATCCAGAACCTTGAGGTCGAGCACGTCCCAGGGGCGGATCTGCTGTTCCACCATGTTGAAACGGGCGTGTTCTACGTCGGGCAGAGTTGAGGCGTTCATGACTGTGAGGCGGGGGTGAATGTCGCGGGCCATTGTAGTACCGGCAGGGTTGCCGTTACCACCATGCGTGGAAATGATGCACCGGGCCGTGTCCGCCGCCGATATCCAGGCGGTCGGCGTGGCGGATGGCTTCGGTCAGGTAGGCCTTGGCGCGGCGGGCGGCTTCGGGCACGTCCTCGCATTGCGGCAGCAGGGCGGCCAGGGCGGCGGACAGGGTGCAGCCGGTGCCGTGGGTATTGCGCGTTTCGAGGCGCGGCGCCGCCAGTTCGATCATGCGGTCGCCGTCGTGCAGCAGGTCGATGGCGGCCTCGCCGGGCAGGTGGCCGCCCTTGAGCATGACCCAGCGATGCCCGGAATGCGCCATCTTGTTGCGCAGCCGTTCGGCCACCCGGCGCATTTCCTTGATGGTCTCGACGGGGCGCTCTTCGAGCAGCACGCCGGCTTCGGGCAGGTTGGGCGTCAGCAGGGTGGTCTGCGGCAGCAGGGCCTCGCGCATGGCGCCGACGGCTTCGCGTTCGAGCAGCAGGTCGCCGCTCTTGGCGACCATGACGGGATCGAGCACGACGTGCGTGGGCGTCCAGCGCGCCAGGCGCTCGGCCACGGTGACGATGACCGGCAACTGGCCCAGCATGCCGATCTTGACGGCGTCGATGCGCACGTCGGCGAACAGCGTGTCGATCTGCTGGGCCACGAAGGCGGGCGGCACCGGCGAGATGCCGGTGACGCCCTGGGTGTTCTGCGCGGTGAGGGCGGCGATGACGGCGCAGCCGTAGGCGCCCAGGGCGCTCATGGCCTTGACGTCGGCCAGCACGCCGGCGCCGCCCGAGGGATCGACCCCCGCGATGGAAAGCGCGTGCGGGACGCGGCGCCCGGAGGACGGGGAGTGGCTCATTGCTTGGTCGCGGTGATCAGGCCTTCGGTAGGCGAGCTGGGGATGGCGCTGTACAGCTTCCTGGGCATGCGGCCCGCCAGGAAGGCTTCGCGGCCGGATTCGACGGCCTTCTTCATGGCGCCGGCCATCCGTACGGGATTCTGCGCATGGGCGATGGCGCTGTTCATCAGCACGCCGTCGCAGCCCAGTTCCATGGAGATGGTGGCGTCCGACGCCGTGCCCACGCCGGCATCGACCAGCACCGGCACCTTGATGTGGTCGATGATGAGGCGCAGGTTCCAGGGGTTGAGGATGCCCATGCCCGAGCCGATCAGCGAGGCCATCGGCATGATGGCGACCGCGCCCAGGTCTTCCAGCATGCGGGCCTGGATGTGGTCGTCGGCGCAATAGACCATGACCTTGAAGCCTTCGTCGACCAGCGTCTTGGTGGCTTTCAGGGTTTCGGGCATGTTGGGGAACAGGGTGTGCGAATCGCCCAGCACTTCCAGTTTCACCAGGTCGTGGCCGTCCAGCAGCTCGCGCGCCAGGCGCAGGGTGCGCACGGCGTCGTCGGCGGTGAAGCAGCCGGCGGTATTGGGCAGCAGGGTGAATTTCGACATCGGGACGTAGTCCAGCAGATTCGGTTCACCGGGGTTCTGGCCCAGGTTGGTGCGGCGGATGGCCACGGTGACGATCTGCGCGCCGCTGGCGTCCAGGGCGGCGCGGGTCTGTTCGAAATCCTTGTACTTGCCGGTGCCCACGATGAGGCGCGAGTCGTACTCGCGGCCGGCGATGCTCAGAGTGTCTGCGGTGGTCATGACTGTGCGGATCAGGCGCCGCGGCCTGGCGTCAGGCGGCCGGCGCGGTTCAGGGTCGGTATTCCGCCATCATAGACCACCCGGCGGGGTGGGCTGGCGGACCCGGGCGGCGTCGATGCGGGCGCACAGGGTTTCGACGGCGTCGACCAGCCGGCCGGTGGGGCGGTACAGGGCATCGGCATCCAGGGTGTACAGATGGCCGTGGCGGGCGGCTGCGACGCCGGAGGACTGCCAGGTCTGGCGAAATGCCGCGGCCTCGGCGTCGCTGCTGGCGCCGGCGACGATGACCTCGGGCTGGCGGGCCAGCACGCTTTCCACAGAGACCTGCAGGGCGGCGCGGCCCGCGTCGGCGAAGACGTTGACGGCGCCGCAGCGGCGCAGTGCGTCACCGATGATGCCGGGGTCGCCCAGGGCATAGAGCGGGTTGGCGCCGGCCTGCATGAAGACGCGCACGGGCGGCTTGCCGGCATAGCGTTCGGTCAGGGTGTCCAGGCGCCTGCGCACCGCCTGCGCGCGGTCCCGCGCGATCTGCTGGGTGCCGAACAGGATGCCGAAGCGTTCCAGCGTCAGGGGGATGTCGTCCAGCGAACGCGGATCGCTGATGTAGACGGCCGGCTTCCGGGATTGCAGCACCGGCGCCAGCGTGCGCAGCGCGCTGGGCTGCCAGGCGATCAGCAGGTCGGGCCGCAGCGCCGCGACGCGTTCGGGGTCGGGCCGCAGGCCGTCGCCCACCTGGGGGAGGTTGCGCGCCTGCGGCGGATAGTCGCTGCCCATGACGGCGCCGGCCAGGTACTGGCCCGCGCCGGCCTCGTAGGCCAGTTCCACGGCGTGCGGCGTCAGCGCGATGGCGCGGCGCGCGGGGGCGGATAGTTCGACCGTGTTGCCGGCGTCGTCGCGGACCTGGATGAGGGCCGGCGGCTGAGGGGCGAGTGCTGCCGAGGGCAGCGGCCGTGAGGGCGTGGGCTGGGCGGCGGCGGCGTTGCAAGCTAACGCCATCGCTAGAGCGGCGGCCGGGATCGTGTTTCGATACGTCGCGACCAGGCCCTCTGTGAGGCGTGAGTTTGCCCAACGGTTGGCGATGAAACGCTCCTGCTGATCGGCGGGAGTTTTCAAGGGGTAGCGGCAGGTCGGCACAATCGGCTATCTGTCGTGAGTTGCCGAGCGTCAGCGCTTGGCCGCCGAGGCGTAGACGGCATTGCGTTCGCGTTTGCCGATGGCGACGACAACGACGACGATTTCTACATCGCGCACTTCATACACCAACCGATAGCCACTGGATTTCAGCTTGATCTTGTAGCGGTCCGGATGGCCAGACAGCTTGGCGGCGGGCACGCGCGGGTCTTGCAGACGTTCAGTGATTTTCTTCTTGAACTGTTCACGCAGCGTGCTGTCGAGTTTGTGCCACTCCTTCAATGCCTCGTCTTTGAATTTCAGTCTATAAGTCATCCAGCGAGACCTCGATTTCCGCTTGGCCTTGACGGGCATCGGCGACGGCATTCAATTCCAGGTCTTCCAGGCGATTCAGCAAGGCTTCATAAGCTTTTGCGGGGACGCAATAGAACGCGGGCTCGTTGCGATTGAGGATGGCTACGGGGAACCCTTCGCCCGCCGCTACGGTGCCCATGGGGTTGCGCTTGAGTTCAGAAACGCTGGCTGTCGTTTCAGCAAGAAGAGTGTGAGCCATGGCGAGACCCTTTAAGAAGCATCGATTAAGGTGCTGATATTAGCTCCTTTAATGGTGCTTTTCAATGCGCAGAACGTGTCGCGACCGCTGAGGAAACTCATGTGTCAGGACCCATTCACCCCCAGGACGGGTTCGTAAAAGCATGAAGCTGCCAAACGGCAGCTTCATGCTTGACTCCAGACCCGTCCGACCATCAATAACGCACGGTCAGCGAGGCCATCACGTTGCGTCCCATGCCCGGGTACAGGTTATAGCGTCCCGTGGGGCCCAGGGGCATGAACGAGGCGTCCGTACCGCGGATGCCGTAGGTGGCGTAGTCGCGGTCGAACAGGTTGTTCACGGCCAGCGTGCCCTCGACGTTGCGCGTGAAGCGGTAGCCGGCGCGGGCGTTGAACAGGACGTAGTCGCCGATCTTGGTCTTGAACTGGTTGGCCTGGTCGTTGTCCATGCGCGAGCTGCCCACGTATTGCGCGGAGGCGCCCAGGAACAGCGCGTCGGTCGCACGCCACGTCACGCCGGCGTTGGCCAGCCATTCGGGTACCAGCGGTACGCGGTTGCCGGCCAGGTCCACGCCGGCATAAGTGCCGGAACGGAACTTGGCTTCGGTCCAGGTCACGTTGCCGTCCAGCGTGATGCTGGGGGTGACGGCGTAGCGGCCTTCCAGTTCGACGCCCTGGCGACGCGTGGGATCCAGGTTGACGTTGGCGAACGTCAGCGGGTTGTAGTGGATCTCGTTCTTCAAGTCGGACTGGAACCAGGCCAGGCGTGCGCTGGAGGCGCCCTGCGACCACAGCACGCCCAGTTCCTTGTCGGTGGACGTCTGCGGCTTCAGGGGATCCTGCAGCATGAACAGCTCGTCGGCGTTGGCCAGGCGGAAGCTGCGGCCGATCTTGCCGTAGGCGCTGAAACCTGCGCCGACTTCCTGGCGCAGGGCCAGTTGCCAGGCGCTGAGGTGGCGGCTTTCGTCCGACGGCGTCTTGAACCCGGATTCGACGCGCAGGTCGTCCGAGGCGTACTGGCGGCGGCCGCCCAGCGTGACGGTGGTGGTGGAGGTGGCCTGCACCGTGCCTTCGGCGAAGACCGAGTGCTGGCGCTGGCGTGCCGAGGTCTGGTCGGGCGCGAAGCTGTAGTAGGCCTCTTGCGTGGCATTGGTGCGGTTGTACAGGCCGTCGGCGCCGACGACCAGGCTGTGGCCGCCCTGGAACGGCAACTGGTAGCGCACGCTGCCCGTGGTCTCTTCCAGTTCCTGCTGGCGGATGGTGTCGCCGAAGCCGTCGTTGGTGAAGCCGTACAGGCGCTTGTTGCGCTGGCTCAGGTCGGCGAACAGCGTGCCGCGCCAGATCTGCTGGCGAACCTGCAAGCCGAAGGCATCCGTGGTGCTCTTGATGTAGTCGTCCGGGTAGGTCGCGCCGCGCGGATCGTCTTCGTACTGGTTCAGGCCCGTGGCCGGGTCCACCGCGCGCGGGCCGGGCAGGCCCAGCTTCTGGGTGGTCGTGCGGGCGTACAGGCGGATCGAGCCCGTATCGTGCTGAAAGGTCAGCGCGCCGCCGCCGCCGGCGCGGCGTTCGCGGTTGTTGTCGCGGTAATTGTCGGTCTGCAGCGTCTGGCCCCAGGCTTGCACGCCGACCTTGCCGTTGTTGGCCTGCACGTGCAGGTCGGTCTGGCGCAGGCCGTAGTTGCCGATGGAGAACTTGGCGCTGGCGTCCACCGGGCGCTCGAAGCCGCGGCGCGTGATGATGTTGATCACGCCGCCGGTGGCGCCGCCGCCGTATTGCACGGCGCCGCTGCCGCGCACGATTTCGATGCGCTCGATCTGGTCCAGCGGGATGGTGCCCAGCGTGGGGGCGGACAGGTCGTTGTCGTTCTGCTTGATGCCGTCGACCAGGATCAGCGTGTTGCTGAGGCCGGTCAGGCCGAAGCCGCGCAGGTCCACGACGCCGTTGTCGCTGGAGCCGGTGTTGTTGATGACGTGCACGCTGGATTGCGTGGACAGCACGTCCTGCAGCGTGCGCGCGCCGCTGGTTTGGATGTCTTCGGCGCTGATCACCGAGACCGGCACGGCCTGCGTGCGGGCGTCGGTCGGCACGCGCGAGGCGGTGACGGTGATGGTGTCGAGTTGCGTGGTGGCGGGTTCGGCGGCTGTCTGGGCCAGGGCGGTCAGCGGCGCGGTGCAGGCCAGGACGCCTGCATAGCGCAGGATGGAGCGGGAAGTCATGGAGAGAGCCTCGAGGTGACGCGCGACCCCGCACGTCAGACACAGGAATGAGGCCGGCCGCCAGGCCCGGCAGGTGGCCGGGGTGCAGCGAAACGTCCTCGCGATCGAACCGGCCGGTATCGGGCTGCCATGGTGAAACCCATGGGGACCGTTGCGGGGGCAGCACAGGCTGGGCGGGCCGGACGCACGCGGCGCGTCTCGTGTCGAACCTTCCTGTTTCCCGTTTATCTTTCGCGCACCATCATGCCGAAAGCACCGATTCGGGGCGCAAATGTATCACCTTGCGATGCATTTGGTCGTTGTTGTTTTATTTTCGCCACATATTGGGCGCATCGCAGCGATTGCTAGCGAGGCCCCATGCGGGGCCGGCGTCAGTGGCGGGATGGGTCAGTCGTCCTCGATCAGATCCCGCTCGATCAGCAGGCGCAGCATCGCGGGGCCTTCTTCTTCGTCGCCTTCGAAGATCTCGTTGCCGTCCAGCATGTAGGCGCGCAGCAGCTCGTCGATGGCGCGTTCTTCGTCGCCGCCGCGTTTCCACAGGGATTTGCCCAGCATGTAGTGGATGAACGGATTTGCCTGAGCCTCGGGGCCATTCAGGGCATCGAACAGGACCTGCACTGCGCCGCCGTAGTTCTCCTGGAAGTAGCACGCTTCGCCGATGGAGGCATTGAGCCAGGTGTATGCCTCCCAGATGTCCCGGGGCTCGGGCAGCAGATCGAGCGCCTGGCGCCAGACGGCTTCGGCCCCCGCGGCCTCGCCATCGTCGATCAGGTCGTTGCCTTCCTCGGACAGGGCTTCGACCTGTTCGTAGATGTCGTCGGGCAGTTCGTCGGGCATGTCTTCGTCGTCGGCGCGGCCCAGGCCGGCCAGGGGGCCTGCGGGAACGGGTGTGGGGTCAATCGGCGTGCGGCCTTCCTGAATGGCGGCCGCGCGGTCCAGGTAGAACGACAGATAGGCCGGATCTTCGCCCTTGAACGGGCGGCGGTCGAATTGCTCGTACACCTCGTCGAACAGGGCGTAGGCCTCATCGAACTCGCTGGCGGCGTAATGCACGGTGGCGGCCAGGAATTCGGTGTGCACCTCGGGGCCGGGGCCGTAGGCCTCGCGCGCCAGCGCCAGCCAGGGCCGGGCTTTGTCGACCTGGCCGATGTCGCGGTAGAACTCGGTCATGGCGACGACGATAGAGGCGGCGTGGTCGTACTCCAGCTTGGGATCCGGAATGGTGTTCCAGGCTTCCAGGTAGCAGCGTTCGGCCGTCTCGACATCGCTGGCCTCGCGTGCCTTGCGGCCCTGGATCGCCAGGGCGACGAAATCGGCTTCCACGTCGGCGGGCAGGGGGCGGGGATGGGGCATCTGCTTGGTGTTCCAGTGATGGGTTGAGGGCACGCGGACCGGCAAGGAAGTGCTGCACGCAGTGTACCGTCCGCGGTCTTCGAGGCGCCGCTGGCCAGGGCCGTTAAAATACGGACACAAGTCCGTCATCTCGCGCGCCGCCGCATTTCCCGCAGGATCCGCCGTGTCATACCCTCGCATGCCCTATCCCTTGTCCGCCTACACGCATGGCGCCGAGTTCGTTCGCCAGCTGGACAAGCGCATCCTGATCCTGGATGGCGCAATGGGCACGATGATCCAGCGCTACAAGCTGACCGAATCCGATTTCCGCGGCACGCGCTTCGCCGAGCACCACAAGGATCTGAAGGGCGACAACGAACTGCTGTCGCTGGTGCGGCCCGACGTCATCGCCGAGATCCACCGCCAGTACCTGGAAGCGGGCGCGGACGTCATCGAGACCAACACCTTCGGCGCCACGTCCATCGCGCAGGGCGACTACGACCTGCCGGAACTGGCCTACGAACTGAACAAGGTATCGGCGCAATTGGCTCGCGAGGCCTGTGACCGCTACAGCACGCCCGAGCATCCGCGTTTCGTGGCCGGCGCCCTGGGGCCGCAGCCCAAGACCGCGTCCATCTCGCCCGACGTGAACGATCCGGGCGCGCGCAACGTCACGTTCGACGAACTGCGCGTGGCCTACATCGAGCAGCTCAACGGCCTGCTCGACGGCGGCATCGACATCGTGCTGATCGAAACCATCTTCGACACGCTCAACGCCAAGGCGGCCATCTTCGCCACCGAGGAAGTGTTCGAGGCGCGCGGCGTGCGCCTGCCTGTGATGATTTCCGGCACCGTGACCGACGCCTCGGGCCGCATCCTGTCGGGCCAGACCGTCGAGGCCTTCTGGAATTCGGTGCGCCATGCGCGCCCCGTCACCATCGGCCTGAACTGCGCGCTGGGCGCGGCGCTGATGCGCCCCTACGTGGCCGAGCTGTCCAAGATCTGCGACACCTACGTCTGCGTGTATCCCAACGCCGGCCTGCCCAATCCCATGGCCGAGACGGGTTTCGACGAGACCCCGGCCGATACCTCGGCGCTGCTGGAAGAGTTCGCGCGTGCGGGCCTGGTCAACATGGCCGGCGGCTGCTGCGGCACCACGCCCGACCACATCCGCGAAATCGCCAATAAGGTGCAGGCGCTGACGCCGCGCGCCGTGCCCGAGGTGGCCGTGAAGACGCGCCTGTCGGGCCTGGAGCCGCTGAACATCGACGAAGAGACCCTGTTCGTCAACGTGGGCGAGCGCACCAACGTGACGGGCAGCAAGATGTTCGCGCGCCTGATCCGCGAAGAGAAATACGACGAGGCGCTGGCCGTGGCCCGCCAGCAGGTCGAGAACGGAGCGCAGATCATCGACATCAACATGGACGAGGCCATGCTGGATTCGGTGGCCTGCATGCACCGCTTCCTGAACCTGATCGCGTCCGAGCCCGATATCGCGCGCGTGCCGGTGATGATCGACAGTTCCAAGTGGGAAGTGATCGAGACCGGGCTGAAGTGCGTGCAGGGCAAGCCGGTGGTCAACTCCATCTCGATGAAAGAGGGCGAGGAGCCCTTCCGCCATCATGCCCGCCTGTGCCGCCGCTACGGCGCGGCCATGGTGGTGATGGCCTTCGACGAACTGGGGCAGGCCGACACGCTCGCGCGCCGCAAGGAGATCTGCGGCCGCGCCTACCGCATCCTGGTCGAGGAAGAAGGCTTCGCCCCTGAGGACATCATCTTCGATCCCAACGTGTTCGCGGTCGCCACCGGCATCGACGAGCACAATCACTACGCGATGGACTTCATCGACGGCGTGACGTGGATCCGCAAGAACCTGCCGCACGCGCGCATCTCGGGCGGCATCTCGAACGTCAGCTTCTCGTTCCGCGGCAACGAGCCGATGCGCGAGGCCATCCACACGGTGTTCCTGTACTACGCGATCACCGAAGGCCTGACGATGGGTATCGTCAACGCCGGCCAACTGGGCGTGTATGCCGACCTGTCGCCGCAGCTGCGCGATCTGGTGGAAGACGTGGTGCTGGACCGCGCCGAGCCCGTGGGCCGCACCGATGCCGCGGATGAGCGCACGCCGACCGAGCGCCTGGTGCAGTTCGCCGACACCATCAAGGGCTCGGGCGCCAAGAAGGAAGAGGACCTGGCCTGGCGCAACGCCGAGGTCGAGCAGCGCCTGTCGCACGCGCTGGTGCACGGCATCACCGCGTTCATCGTCGAGGACACCGAAGAGGTGCGCCAGAAGATCGAGGCGCGCGGCGGCCGGCCCATCGAGGTGATCGAAGGCCCGCTGATGGACGGCATGAACGTGGTCGGCGACCTGTTCGGCGCGGGCAAGATGTTTCTGCCGCAGGTGGTGAAGTCGGCGCGCGTGATGAAGCAGGCCGTGGCCCACCTGATTCCGTTCATCGAGGAAGAGAAGCGCCAGATCGCCGCGGCGGGCGGCGACGTGCGCGCCAAGGGCAAGATCGTCATCGCCACGGTCAAGGGCGACGTGCACGACATCGGCAAGAACATCGTGTCCGTGGTGCTCCAGTGCAACAACTTCGAGGTCGTGAACATGGGCGTGATGGTGCCCTGCGCGCAGATCCTCGACAAAGCGAAAGAAGAGCAGGCCGACATCATCGGCCTGTCCGGCCTGATTACCCCCAGCCTCGAAGAGATGGCGTACGTGGCGGCCGAGATGCAGCGCGACGATTATTTCCGCGAACGCCGCATGCCGCTCTTGATCGGCGGCGCCACCACCAGCCGCGTGCATACTGCCGTGAAGATCGCGCCGCATTACGAAGGCCCGGTGGTGTACGTGCCGGACGCGAGCCGTTCGGTGGGCGTGGCCACCAACCTGATGTCCGAGCAGTCGGCCAGCTACCTGTCCGAGCTGGCGCAGGAATACGAGGACGTGCGCCGCCGCCACGCCAACCGCAAGACCTCGCCGCTGATGTCGCTGGTCGATGCGCGCGCGCAGCGTCCGCAGATCGACTGGGCCCACTACACGCCGCCGCGGCCCAAGTACATCGGCCGCCGCACGTTCAAGAGCTACGACCTGGCCGAGATCGCGCGCTACATCGACTGGGGGCCGTTCTTCCAGACCTGGAGCCTGTTCGGGCCTTACCCCGCCATCCTGCAGGACAAGGTGGTGGGCGAGCAGGCGCGCAAGGTGCTGGCCGACGGCCAGGCCATGTTGAAGCGCATCATCGAGGGCCGCTGGCTGACCGCCAGCGGCGTGGCCGGCTTCTATCCGGCCAACACCGTCAACGACGACGACATCGAGGTCTACAAGGACGAGTCGCGCAGCGAGGTGCTGTTCACGTGGCGCAACCTGCGCCAGCAGGGCGCCAAGCGCGAGGGCGTATCCAACAAGTGCCTGGCCGATTTCATCGCGCCCAAGGACAGCGGCGTGGCCGACTACATCGGCCTGTTCGCCGTCACGGCGGGCCTGGGTATCGAGAAGAAGGAAGGCGAGTTCGAACGCGACATGGACGACTACTCGGGCATCATGCTGAAGTCGCTGGCCGACCGCCTGGCCGAGGCCTTCGCAGAATGCCTGCATGCCCGCGTGCGCCAGGACCTGTGGGGCTACGCGCCCGACGAGGTGCTGTCCAACGAGGACATGATCGCCGAGAAGTACGTGGGCATCCGTCCCGCGCCGGGCTATCCGGCCTGCCCCGAGCACGTCGTCAAGACCGACCTGTTCCAGGTGCTGGACGCGCAGGAAGTGGGCATGAGCCTGACGGACAGCTACGCCATGTGGCCGGCCTCCAGCGTGTCGGGCTTCTATTTCAGCCACCCGCAGTCGCAGTACTTCAACGTGGGCGTCATCGGCGACGACCAGGTGGAAGACTACGTGCGCCGCAGTGGCCGCGGCGAGGACGACGTGCGGCGCACGCTGTCGCCCAATCTGGGCTGAGGCATGCGGCGGGCGGCGCGATCCGCCAGGCTCGCGGCGCGCTCGGTCCCGACGGCGCGCATATGGCCCGCAAGCGGGCGCATATGCGCGCCGCTTACGTTTTCTTTACGTCTGCGTACGCCTTGTTTGCAGGTTTTTTGCCCGGCGTGGCCTACAGTGCTCGAACTGGCCGTGGGGCCATCGATCACAACAGGGCAAGGCGCCGCGATGCACGACGGCCACCGCCCGCCAGGCAAGGAAGACCATGGGCAAGATCGCCGATCTGCTGAAGGACCAGGACGTACTCATCGACCTGGATGTGCCGGACAAGGATGCGCTGTTCGACGTGGCCAGCCAGGGCCTGGCCAAGGGATGCCAGGTCCCGGCCGGGACCATCCTGGCGGCGCTGATGCGCCGCGAGCGGCTGGGGCCGACCGCGCTGGGGCAGGAAGTCGCCGTGCCGCACGCCTCCGTCGAAGGACTGGATGGCATTCACGTGCTGTATGCGCGATTGAAGCAGCCGTGCTTCTTCGACGGCGCGACAGGCATGCCGGTGGTGCATGCCCTGTTTCTCATCGTGCCGATGCCCGCCAACCAGACACACCTGGACATGCTGGCCGAGGTGGCCCGCTTGTTCTCCCAGCCCGATTTCCAGAAGGCCCTGCGCCGCGCCGAGTCGCCCTCCGGGATTCGCCAGGCGTTCCAGGAGTATTGCGAGCGCAGCCCGGCGAGGATCGACTAGGCCACCGTCCCGGCCCGCTGGCCTGGCGGGCCGATGCCGCGGCGGCAAGTCCGTGGCAGGGGCACCCTACACCGCGCAGCCGGGCTCGGGCAGCGACGCAAAACAGGGCTTGGCCGCCACGATCGTCAGCGTGTCGCTGGTGAACGAGCCGTCTTCCTGCACCTGGAAATAACGCCGCACCGGCTCGGGCGCGATGGCGGACATGTGCCGCAACGCCGCAACCAGCGTGTCGGGCGTGCGCATGCGCGCCACCCACGACGAAAACTCAAGCGGCAGCCGCCGTGGCGTCCAACTGCGTGGCACGAAGCCGGCCTCGCTCAGCATGCGCGTCCATTCCGACACCGAGTAGTCGCGCACGTGCGAGGTGTCGCGCAGCACTTCGATGGTCTGCAGCCAGGTGTCGAGCAGCGCCTGGCCGGGCGAGACCACGTCCGCGAAGACCGCCGTGCCGCGCGGCTTGAGCACCCGCAGCGCCTCGCGCATGGCCAGTCCGGGGTCGGACCAGTGGTGGGTCGAGTAGCGGCACAGCACCAGGTCGAACTCCTCATCCGCGAAGGGCAGGCGTTCGGCCTTGCCGCGGCAGGTCGACAGGTTGGACAGCCCGCGCCGCGCCGCCTCGCCCGCCACCACGTCCAGCATCTGCTGCGACAGGTCATAGGCGGTGACGTGAGCCACCAGCGGCGCCACCGTGAAGCTGACGTGGCCGCCGCCGCAACCCAGGTCCAGCACGCGCGCCCGAGGATGCTCGCGGGCGATGTCGGCCAGTTGCTGCAGGTCGGCGCCTTGCGCATGGACGGTGCTGGTCAGATAGGCGGCTGCCTGCGAGCCGAACTGGCGGTCCACCGCGGCGTCATGGGTATTCGTGGTCATGTCGATTCCTGCGTTGTCGGTCAGGGGCCGGAGCGGCCCCCGCAGGGCGTAAGATAGGCAGGCTCGCATACGCGTACAAGCCTATTACTTATCCTGGTATGACTACTGCTCCCTCCGCTTCTGCCGGCCATGACGGCTCTTCCGTGCGCCGCCACGCGCTGGGCGAATTCGTACGCAGCGCCCGTGCGCGCATCACCCCCCAGATGGCGGGTCTGCCGGACGGCCTGCGGCGCCGCACGCCCGGCCTGCGCCGTGAAGAGGTGGCGCAGTTGTCGGGCATCAGCGTTACCTGGTACACGTGGATCGAGCAGGGGCGGGAGGTCTCGGTGTCGCCCTCGGTGTGGGGGCGCATCGCGGGGGTGCTGCAACTGGCGCGCGCCGAGCGCGCCTATCTGTTCGAACTGGCCGAATGCGCGGACCCGCAGCATCCGCGCGATGATGCCAGCGGCACGCCAGCCCCGTTACGCGAATGCGTGGCGGCCATCCATGCGCCGGCCTACGTGCTGGATCGCACGTGGAACGTGCTGGCCTACAACGAGCCCATGCGCGACCTGTTCGACGACTGGCCGGCGCGCGATGCCAAGCCCAATCTGCTGCGCTACATTTTCCAGGATCCGGCCGCGCGCGAACTGGTGGTGGATTGGGACCAGCGCGCCCGCCGCGTGGTGGCCGAGTTCCGCGCCGATGCGGGCGCCCACCTGGACGAGCCGGACGTGGCGCAACGGGTGGAAGACCTGAAGCGCGACAGCGGCGTGTTCGCGCATTGGTGGACGCGCCATGCCGTAGTCGAGCGCGAAGGCGGCCTGCGCGATTTCCAGCATCCGCGGCGCGGCCGCGTGACGTTCCAGCAGGTCACGTTCCGCCTGGCCACGCATCCCGAGCTGAAGCTGGTGATGCTGCTGGCGGGCGAGGCCGCGCCCACCGAGTAGCCGGCTCAGGCGAAAAGGTCGCGATCCGCCGCGGGCATGCCGGGCAACCCCGCCCGGAACAACCCTTCGAGCAGCTTCTTCACCGGCGCGGGCAGGGCGGTGGCGGCCAGTTCCGCCGCCGGCACCCAGCGCATGACCGGGCCTGCGGCCGCGCCATCGCGCAGCACCGTGGGCGCCTGTACGTGCACATACCAGGGGCTGACGTTCAGGCGGTAGTGCGTGAAGACGTGCGAGAAATCGGCCAGCCGGTAGTGCGCGGCCGGTTCCAGCCCCAGCAGCCTCGAAGCGTCCAGGGGATCGGCGTCCGCCGCGAATTCCGGCAGGCTCCACAACCCTCCCCAGATGCCGGTTTGCGGCCGTTGCAGCAGCAGCACGGCGCCATCGCGTTGCAGCACCAGCATGCCCGTGTCGCGTTGCGGCACGGCCTTGCGCGCCTTCGGGGTGGGCAGTTCCTGCTGGCGGCCCTCGCGCCGCGCGACACAGGTATCCATGACCGGGCAGCGGTCGCAGGCGGGCTTGCCGCGCGTACAGAGCGTGGCGCCCAGGTCCATCAGGCCCTGCGTGTAGGCGCGCATGTCCAGCTCGGGCGCCGCGGCCACCTGGGCGTCGGCCAGCGCCCACAGGCGTTGCTCGACTTCACGTTTGGCGGGATCGCCCTCCACCCCGAAATGGCGCGTGAACACGCGCTTGACGTTGCCATCGAGGATGGGCGAGCGCTCGCCGTACGAGAACGCCGCGATGGCCGCCGCCGTGGAGCGGCCGATGCCGGGCAGCGTGGCGATCTGTTCGGCGGTGGGCGGAAAGCGGCCGCCCCAGTCGGCCACGACCTGCTGCGCGCAGCGGTGCAGGTTGCGCGCGCGGGCGTAGTAGCCCAGGCCGGCCCAATAGGGCATGACCTCGTCCTGGGTGGCGGCGGCCAGCGCCGCCACGTCGGGAAAGCGCGCCAGAAAACGTTCGTAATAGGGGATGACCGTGGCGACCTGAGTCTGCTGCAGCATGATCTCGGACAGCCAGGTGCGGTATGCGTCAGGGGCGCCTTGCCAGGGCAGGCCGTGACGGCCGTGCCGGGTCTGCCAGGCGGCGATGCGGGGGGCGAAATCCATGCCGGATTATCGCATCGCCCTATTGCGGGGACGCATACGGACGAGTACAAAGAACGAAACAGGATGCACAACCTAGTGCCCCGGGCCGGTCGCCGGCCGCTCCACAAGAGCTCTTTTCCAGCGGCCATCCCGGTATTCCAAGACCAACGGAGTAGACATGAACGCCCCTCTTTCGCCCGCGCAACACGCGGCGCTTGCCTCTGTCCAACTGGACGATCGATACACCCTTGAAACCGGCCGGGCCTGGATGAGCGGCATCCATGCCCTGGTGCGCCTGCCCATCATGCAGCGGCTGCGCGATACGCAGGCCGGCCTGAACACCGCCGGCTTCGTGTCGGGCTACCGCGGTTCGCCGCTGGGCGGCGTCGACCAGAACATGTGGAAGGCGGCCAAATACCTGAAGCAGCACCACGTCGAGTTCCAGCCGGGTGTCAACGAAGACCTGGCCGCCACCGCCGTGTGGGGCTCGCAGCAGGTGAACCTGTTCCCGGGCGCGAAGTACGACGGCGTGTTCGGCATGTGGTACGGCAAGGGCCCCGGCGTGGACCGCTGCGGCGACGTGTTCAAGCACGCCAACGCGGCCGGCACGTCGCGCCACGGCGGCGTGCTGGTGGTGGCGGGCGACGATCACCCGGCCAAATCGTCGACGCTGCCGCACCAGAGCGACCATATCCTCAAGGCCTGCATGATTCCGGTGCTGTTTCCGTCCAGCGTGCAGGAAGTGCTGGATTTCGGGCTGCACGGCTGGGCCATGAGCCGCTATGCGGGCGTATGGGTGGGCCTGAAGACGATCACCGACATCGTCGAGGTCTCGGCCTCGGTGGAAGTCGACGTCGATCGCGTGAAGATCCTGCTGCCCGAGGATTTCCAGTTGCCGGGCGATGGCCTGAACATCCGCCTGCCCGACACGCCGCTGGCGCAGGAGGCGCGCCTGCTGGACTACAAGCTGTACGCCGCGCTGGCGTATGCGCGCGCCAACAAGCTGAACCGCGAGCCGTGGCACGTGCCGCAGCAGGATGCGCGCTTCGGCATCATGACCTCGGGCAAGGCCTATCTGGACACACGCCAGGCGCTGTCCGACCTGGGGCTGTCGGAAGACGTGTGCCGCCGCATCGGCGTGCGCCTGTTCAAGGTGGGCATGGTGTGGCCGCTGGAGGCCAGCGGCACGCAGCAGTTCGCCGAGGGCCTGGACGAGATCCTGGTGGTGGAAGAAAAGCGCCAGGTGCTCGAATACCAGTTGAAGGAAGAGCTGTTCAGCTGGATCGGCTCGGGCAAGAAGATTCCGCGCGTGGTCGGCAAGTTCGACGACAAGGACGGCGGCGAATGGTCGGTGCCGCAAGGCAACTGGCTGCTGCCGGCGCACTACGAGTTCTCGCCCGCCATGGTGGCCAAGGTCATCGGCCAGCGCCTGCTGCGCTTCGACTTGCCCGAGGACGTGCGCGCCGGCATCGAGGCACGGCTGGCCTTCATCGACGCCCGCGAGACCGCGCTGTCCAAGCCGCGCGTCACGGCCGAGCGCAAGCCCTGGTTCTGCTCGGGCTGTCCGCACAACACCTCTACGCGCCTGCCCGACGGCTCGCGCGGCATGGCGGGCATCGGCTGCCACTACATGGTGACGTGGATGGGCCGCAATACGCAGGTGTTCACCCAGATGGGCGGCGAGGGCGTGCCGTGGATCGGCCAGGCGCCGTTCACCGAGGAAAAGCACGTCTTCGCCAACCTGGGCGACGGCACGTACTTCCATTCCGGGTTGCTGGCGATCCGCGCGGCGGTGGCGGCCAAGGCGCCCATCACCTACAAGATCCTGTTCAACGATGCCGTGGCCATGACGGGCGGGCAACCGATCGATGGTCCCATCAGCGTGCCGATGATCACGAACCAGGTGGCGGCCGAAGGCATCGAGAAGATCATCATCGTGACCGACGAGCCCGAGAAGTACCACGGCGTGTCCGGCCTGGCGCCCAACGTGCCCGTCAAGCATCGCGACGAACTGGACGCGGTGATGCGCGAACTGCGCGACTATCCCGGCGTGTCGGTGCTGATCTATGACCAGACCTGCGCCACCGAGAAGCGCCGCCGCCGCAAGCGCAATGCGTACCCCGATCCCGCGCGCCGTGTCGTCATCAACGAGCGCGTATGCGAGGGGTGCGGCGATTGTTCCGAGAAGTCGCATTGCCTGTCTGTCGAACCCCTGGAAACCGAATTCGGCCGCAAGCGCACCATCAACCAGTCCAGCTGCAACAAGGATTATTCCTGCCTGAAGGGCTTCTGCCCCAGCCTGGTCACCATCGAGGGCGGCAAGCTGCGCAAGCCCACCGCCTTGCAGCAGCAGGGCGACATCTCTGCGGGCCTGCCCGAGCCGCTCGCGGCGGATCTGCGCGCGGGCCACTATGGCGTGTTCATCGCCGGGGTAGGCGGCACGGGCGTGGTCACCATCGGCCAGTTGCTGGGCATGGCCGCGCACCTGGAAGGCAAGGGCTGTTCGGTGCTGGACATGGCGGGCCTGGCGCAGAAGGGCGGCGCGGTGTATTCGCACGTGGTGCTGGCGCCCACCCCGGGCGAGCTGATGAACACGCGCGTGGCCATGGGCGAAGCCGATCTGGTGCTGATCGGCGACATGGTGGTGGGCACGGGCCCCGAGGCCATGGCGCGCATGCGCCCGGGCCGTACGCACGCCTTGTTGAACAGCGACGTGGCGCCCACCGCGGCCTTCGTCAACAACCCCGACTGGACGCTGCCGGGCTCGAACCTGCAGGCGGACCTGCAGGCGGCCTGCGGTCCCGGCAACGTCGACACCATCGATGCGGCCGAGCTGGCGGTGGGCCTGCTGGGCGACGCCATCTACGCCAACCCGCTGATGATGGGCTACGCCTATCAGAAGGGCTGGCTGCCGCTGGGCGAGGCGGCGCTGCTGCGCGCCATCGAACTCAACGGCCAGCAGGTGCCGAACAACGTGACGGCGTTCGCCTGGGGCCGCCGCGCCGCGCACGACCTGGCCGCGGTGCAGGGCCTGATCGGTGCGCCGGCCACGCACACGCCGTCCGTTGCCGACGAGGGCATCGTGGAAGTGCGCCGGGGACAGGGCGCCGTGGTCGACTTCAAGCGTCCCGCCGGCGAGCTGGATGCGCTGGTGGCGCGCCGTGTCGACTTCCTGACGCAGTATCAGAACGCCGCCTACGCCCGGCGCTATCAGGAACTGGTCGACCATGTGGCGCAGGCCGAGCGCGCCGCCACCGGCACCACGCGCCTGGCCACGGCCGTGGCGCACTACTACTTCAAGTTGATGGCCTACAAGGACGAGTACGAGGTGGCGCGCCTGTACACCGATGGCGAGTTCCTCAAGCGCATCGAGGCGCAGTTCGAAGGCGACTGGAGCGTCAACTTCCACCTGGCGCCGCCGCTGTTCGCAAAACGCGACGCGCAGGGGCACCTGATCAAGCGCCGCTATGGTCCAGGCATGCTGCGCGCCTTCAGGCTGATGGCCCGGCTGAAAGGGCTGCGCGGCACGCCGCTGGACGTGTTCGGCTACACGGCCGAGCGGCGCGCCGAACGGGAACTGATCCGCCAGTACCGCGAGGACATCATGGCGATCCTGCCCAAGGTGTCGCGCGCCAACCTCGAGCGCGCCGTGGCGCTGGCCAGTCTGCCGGAACACATCCGCGGCTATGGCCACATCAAGGAGGCCGCGATGGAAAAGGCCGCCGCGCGCCGGCAGGAAATGCTGAAGGACTTCAGCGCGCAGGTGGTGTCCCTCGACGGCGCACGGGCGGCCTAGGCGCCGGCTTTTCGCCCCGGGGTGATTGACATGGGGTGTTCCGTAGATATATCGTACGACATATCTTACGATCTACGGAGCATTCCTATGCACTTTCCCTGGCATGGTTTTTCTCGGGGCCATTCGCCCCGGCATTGGTTCGGCATGGGCGGCCCGCGCGGTCGTCATGGGCGCGGCGGCGGCTGGATGGGCGGCGGCTGGGGCGGCATGGGCGACGATGGTTTCACCCGTGGCCGCAAGTTCGGCGCCGACGAGCTGCAACTGATGTTGCTGGCGATGCTGCAGGAGCAGCCCCGTCACGGCTACGAACTGATCAAGGCGCTGGAGACGCGTTCCAACGGCTTCTACACCCCGAGCCCCGGGGTGGTCTATCCCGCGCTGACGTATCTGGAAGAGCTGGACTACGCCACGGTCGAAGTCCACGGCAACCGCAAGCGCTATCACCTGGCCGAGGCCGGCCAGACCCATCTGGAAGAGAATCGCGAGCGCGTCGACCTGATCTTCGCGGGATTGGCCCATGCCGCGCGCAAGATGGCGTGGATGAAGCAGTGGGGTGGCCAGGACGGCGCGCAGGAAATGCCGGCTGAGGGCGCTTGGGTCAAGGAGTTGGACGAGGCGCGCCACGCGTTGAAGATGGCGTTGTTCCGCCGCAGCGAAGCCGATCCCGACGAACAGCGCCGCCTGGCCGCCATCCTGCGCCGCGCGACCACCGAGATCGAGCAGGGTGGGGCCTGTCAGCCGCCGAAGGCTTGAATCCCCCATCAGATCCCGAAGAGAGAATTCCATGACATCCGATACCCTGGACGCCGCGCGTCCGCAGGTCCGCAAGGTTCAACATGAACTGAAGGCCCGTCTGCTGCGCGTGCGCCGCACCACGGCGCTCAGCCCGCAGATGGTCCGCATCACGCTGGAAGGCGACGACCTTGACGGCTTCGTCTCCGCATCGTTCGACGATCACGTCAAACTGTTCTTCCCGTCCGAACCGGACGCCGCGCCGGTAATGCCCGTCTTCGGTCCGAACGGCCCACAATGGCCCGAGGGCGCGCCCAAACCGGTCACGCGGGACTACACGCCGCGCCGTCATGACGCGCAGGCCGGTGAACTGGACATCGACTTCGTGCTGCACGGCGAAGGTCCGGCCACGACCTGGGCCGCGCAGGCGCGGCCTGGCCAGCAACTGGGCGTGGGCGGACCGCGCGGTTCGTTCGTCGTGCCGTTGGAATTCGACTGGCACCTGCTGATCGGCGACGAGACGGCCTTGCCGGCCATTGCCCGCCGGCTGGCCGAGATGCCGGCTTCCGCGCGCGTGATCGCGGTGGTCGAGACGCGCCAGGCGTCGGCGCAGTTGCCGCTGGAATGCGCGGCTGACCTGACCTTGCAGTGGGTGCATTGCGCGGTGGATACGTCCGATGGCCGCACGGCGCTGGAGCGCGCGGTGCGCCGCCTGCAACTGCCGGAAGGCCAGGGCTATACGTGGGCGGCGGGTGAATACTCGGCCATCCGCGCGATCCGGCAGCATCTGGTGCAGGAACGCGGCATGGATTCGGCGTCGATTCGCGCCGCGAGCTATTGGCGGCAGGGGCCCGGCGCCGGGCACGAGGTGTTCTGACGCGCGTGAAAGCCGGCTCCGGTCCGGGGCTTACCGGCAGGGCCGATCAGGATTTGGCCTTGTCGAAACGCTCGACGCGCATCGGGCTGGCCGTGGCGGGCTTGTCGAAGCGTTCGACCTTCATGCCGCTGGCCGGCTTGTCGAAGCGTTCGACCTTCATGCCGCCAGCCGGTTTGTCGAAACGTTCGACCTTCATGCCGCTGGCCGGTTTGTCGAAACGTTCGACTTTCATGCCGCCGGCAGGCTTGTCGAAGCGCTCGACCTTCATGCCGCCGGGTTTGGCGAAGCGCTCGACATATTGCGGGGCGCGCGTTTCCGACTGCACGAACTCGGCGGCCGCTTCTTCGCGCTTGGCGATCAGCACCTCGCCCTTCTGGTGATGCGGCGCCATGCGGCGCACCATCACGCGGCCTTCCTGCGGAAAGAAGTTGATGCGCCGTGCATGGATGTCGCCCAGGTCCTGGGCCAGCACGGGGATGCCTTCCATTTTCAGGTAGCTGAGCACGAACTGGCCGTTGCGCTCGCCGATGTTCAACTGCTGCATGGCGCTGAGCACCGCGCCGCCGCCGAAGACCTTGGCTTCGAGGCGCTCGCGCGCCGCGCCGGCCTTGATCAGTTCGTTGATCAGCACTTCCATGGCGAACGAGCCGTAGCGCATGGTGGCCGAGGCCGGCGACGAGGCATCGCCCTCGGGCAGCATGAAGTGATTCATGCCGCCGACGCCCGTGACCGGGTCGCGCAGACAGGCCGCCACGCACGAGCCCAGCACCGTCGACAGCATCAGGTTCTCGTCGGAGGTGGTGACGTAGTACTCGTTCGGCAGGATCTTGACTGCGTCGCTCTTGAAGGCGCTGTCGTAGTAGTGGCGCGTGGCGCGGGCTTTTGAGGCGGATGGCATGGGAGCAGGGCGCGGGCCGGAAATTAAACGACAGTAACGGGCATGAATCGTTACATTTATAACAGTTTACAGCTCAAATGTTGCAATACGCCCATCCGATGGATTCAATGTACCTTGCCGCGTGCCTGGTCCGATCTTCCGAACAACACGCTTAAAAGCGCGTACTACGTGTGACTGACCAGCGGGCCGACAGGGCACCCAATACGCCAGCGGCCACCACCGCCAACAGCAGCATCGGTGCACCAGGAAGGTGCAAGGCAAACTCGGCGCCATAACTATTGGCCAGGCCCAGCAAGGCGTTGTTCAGCGGCGCCAGGGCGAGGGCGGCCGTGCCGACCGCCAGCAGGGCGGCCAGCGCACCCGTCAGGGCGCCCAGGTACAGAAAGGGCCGGCGCACGAAGGATTCGGTGGCGCCCACCAGGCGCGCCACGGCGATTTCCTCGCGTTGCGTCATGGCCTGCAGCCGCACGGTGTTGAACACCGTGGCCAGCACCACCACCGCCACGCAGATTGCCAGGAAGACCAGGCCGATGCGGGCAAAGCGCAAGATGGCCTCCAGCCGCTGTACCCACGCGCTGTCCAGTTGCACCTGGTCGACGTGTTCCCAGGTACGCCATTGCGTGGCGAGCGTGTCGGCGCGTTGCGCCAGGTCGTTGCCGTCGGCCAGGGTGGCGACCACGGCGTCGGGCAGGGGATTGCCCTGCAGCACGGCCAGGGCCTCTTGCCAGGCCGGATTGCTGCGCAACTGGTCCAGCGCCTGGCCGCGCGGCACGACACGCACCGCCGCGACCTGGTTGCCGAATTCGCCGCCGATGCGCTTGGCCACGGCGGATGCCGCGGTGGCGGGTGCGCCGGGTTGCAGGAAGACGGTGAGTTCAGGCGCCACCGACACCTGGCGCGCCACGGGCTGCACCGACACCAGAATGGCCGCGCCCAGCAGGGGCAGGGCCAGCGCCAGCGCCATCACCAGCAGATTGGCCAGTGAAGAGAACGGCTGTTTCGCCAGGCGGCGCAGCGTGATGGTCAGGGCGTAGCGGTGTTGCCTGAGCAATGCGTTCATGCTCGCGCTCCGTGCGAATCCTGGAACTTGCCCGGCTCGACCAGCAGCATGCGCGTGGCGTACTCGGCCATCAGGGCCTGGTCGTGCGAGGCGATCAGGGTGGTGACCCCGACGCGGTTGAAGTCGCGGAACACGTTCATGATGCGCTGCGCGTTGCCGTGATCGAGGTTGGCGGTGGGTTCGTCGGCGATCAGGATGGCGGGGCGGTTGACGATGGCCCGCGCGATGGCCAGACGCTGCTGTTCACCGCCCGACAGTTCGATCGGGTTGAGGTCTTCCTTGCCCGCCAGGCCGACCTTGTCCAGGGCGGCGCGGGCACGGGCGCTGGCCGACTCGCGCGGATGGCCCAGCACCGCCAGCGGCAACATGACATTCTGCAGCGCGCTGCGGTCGAACAGCAGGTGAGTGTCCTGCAGGATGACGCCGACGGCGCGCCGTAGATAGGGCCGTTCGCGGGCCGACAGTTTGTCCAGCTTCTGGCCATTGACCTGGATGGAGCCGCGCGATGGCGGCTCCAGCCCGCCGATCAGTTTCAGCAGGGTGGACTTGCCGGCGCCCGAAGGCCCCGATACGAAGACGAATTCACCGGCCGAGACCCGGAAATTGATGTCGGCCAGAATGTTGCGGCCGCGTCCGTACGATTTGAAGACGTGCTGGAATTCGATCATGGCGGGGCAGAAGTGAAGCGGTAATAGTAACTCCCCGGCGGTTTGTTCATCCGTTCATCGGTGAACGTCCGTGCGCATCCTGCGGATTCGGGTTCCGGGCTGGCCGGCGACCGCATCATGCCTCGATTTGGTGCGTCGAGGCATGCGCAACTCAAGTGCGTCGATATGACGTGAAACATGTGCCGAACGTCATATATATGTCCCCGATTCGTGCCCTTTGTGCAAAGGGATTTCCCCCATGTCCCCAAATTTGAGCAAACGCTACCATCGCCGCAAGCGTGAGGCCTACCAGGCCTGCGCAGCAGTCGCACCTTACACGGGAGATCGAACATGAAAGTATTGAAACTGGCCGCTGCCGGCGCCGCCCTCTTCGCCGCCGCTTCGGCCGCGCACGCGGGCGCGACCTTCGACAACGTCAAGAAAAAAGGCTTCGTCCAGTGCGGAGTTTCCACCGGCATTTCCGGCTTCTCCATGGCCGACAGCAAGGGCACGTGGCAGGGCATCGACGTGGACATGTGCCGCGCCATCGCCGCCACGATGTTCAATGACGCCAGCAAGTTCAAGGTCACCCCGCTGAACACGCAGCAGCGCTTCACCGCCCTGCAGTCCGGCGAAATCGACGTGCTGACCCGCAACACCACGCAGACGCTGACCCGCGACACCACGCTGGGCCTGATCGGCGCCGGCGTGAACTACTACGACAGCCAGGGCGTCATGGTCTCGAAGGACCTGGGCGTCAAGAGCGCGAAGGAACTGAACGGCGCCACCATCTGCGTGCAGCCGGGCACCACCACCGAGCTGAACCTGGCCGACTGGTTCCGTGGCCAGAAGATCGAATTCAAGC
The DNA here is from genome assembly GCF_900078315.1 of Bordetella ansorpii. Classification (GTDB taxonomy): domain Bacteria; phylum Pseudomonadota; class Gammaproteobacteria; order Burkholderiales; family Burkholderiaceae_B; genus Bordetella; species Bordetella ansorpii. The sequence goes on along the minus strand of NZ_FKBS01000025.1, from coordinate 463,335 downwards.
CGGTCGTGATCGACAAGTTCGACGAAATCGTGCGCGCCTTCTCGGCGGGCCGTTGCGATGCCTTCACCACCGACAAGTCGCAACTGGCCTCGGTCCGCACCACGCTGACCGATCCCGACAAGTACGTCATCCTGCCGGAAGACTTCTCGAAGGAACCGCTGGGCCCCATGGTCCGCCAGGGCGACGAGCAATGGTTCAACGTGGTCCGCTGGGCCCTGAACGTGCAGCTGGAAGCCGAGGAATACGGCATCACGTCGAAGAACGTCGACGACATGGCCAAGAGCCCCAACCCCAACATCCAGCGCATCCTGGGCACGACGCCGGGCATGGGCAAGAACCTGGGCGTGGATGACAAGTGGGCCTACAACGTCATCAAGCAAGTGGGCAACTACGGCGAAGTCTTCGAACGCACGCTGGGCAAGGGCGGTGCGATGAAGCTCGAACGCGGCCTGAACGCTTCGTACAAGCAGGGTGGCATCATGTACGGCTGGCCGGTGCGTTAAGCCGAGGCCGCCTGCCGCGCCCATTCCCCTGGGGGCGAGCGCGGCCCCGCCTCCCGGCGGGAAGGCAGGCAAGGGCGAAGGCGGCGCACGACGCCGCCTTCGCCGTGTTGTCCGATCTTTATAGAAGCACATCATGGCAACTTCCCCTAAAAGCCCCCCTGTAGCGGCGCCATCGCGACGCCTGAGCTGGAACGATCCCGGCACACGCGCAGTGATCTATCAGGTCGTCGCCCTGAGCCTCGTCGCTCTGGGCGTCTGGTTCCTGGTGTCGAATACGCTGTACAACCTGGCTCAACGCAACATCGCCACCGGCTTCGAATTCCTGAGCCGTGAGGCGGGTTTCGCCATCGGCGAAACTGCCGTGGCGTATTCGCCCGCGGATTCCTATGGCCGCGCCATCTGGGTCGGTTTGCTGAACACGCTGCGCGTGGCGGTGCTGGGCATCATCCTGGCCACTATCCTCGGCACGCTGATCGGCATCGCGCGGCTGTCCAAGAACTGGCTCATCTCCAAGCTCTCCTCGATGTACGTCGAGGTGATGCGAAACATTCCGCTGCTGCTGCAACTGTTCTTCTGGTACTCGATCATCACGGAAAGCATGCCGGGACCGCGCCAGGCGCATAACCCGTTGCCCGGGGTGTTCATCTCCAACCGCGGCCTGAAAGTGCCTGGCCTGGCCGGCGATTCGCTCGACTGGATCCTGGTCGGCGTGGTGGTGGCCATCGTCGCCATCGTGCTCGCGCAACGCTGGGGAACCAGGCGCCAGCAGGCCACGGGACGTCCGTTCCCCCTGGGCCGCTGGGCCATCGCCTTCCTCATCGCCTTTCCGGTGCTGGGCTGGTTGGTCAGCGGTGCGTCGCTGACGCTGGACGTGCCGGAACTGCGCGGCTTCAACTTCGCGGGGGGCTGGACGCTGTCGCCCGAGTTCTCCGCGCTGCTGGCCGGCCTGGTGATCTACACCTCGGCCTTCGTGGCCGAAGTCGTGCGCTCCGGTGTGCAGGCCGTCAACAGCGGCCAATGGGAGGCGGCGGGCTCGCTGGGCCTGCGCCGCGGCCTGGTGCTGCGCCTGGTGGTGCTGCCGCAGGCGCTGCGCGTGATCATCCCGCCGATGACCAGCCAATACCTCAACCTGACCAAGAACAGCTCGCTGGCCGTGGCCATCGGCTATCCGGACATCGTCTCGGTGGTCAACACCACGCTGAACCAGACGGGCCAGGCCATCGAGGGCATTCTCATCATCATGGCGGCGTATCTCACCGTCAGCCTGTCCATCTCGATTTTCATGAACTGGTACAACAAGCGCATCGCGCTGGTGGAGCGTTGACATGAGCAGCACTACGCATACTCCCACCGAAGCGTTGCCCCCGCCTTCCAATCAGGTCGGCGCGTGGGCCTGGATGAAGGCGAGCCTTTTCTCGTCGCCCCTGAATATCCTGCTGACGGTCCTGTCGGTCTGGCTGATCCTGATGGCCGTGCCGGCGCTGGTCGAATGGGCGTTGATCAAGGCCAACTTCAACGCCACGACGGCGGCCGAGTGCCGCGCCACCACGGGCGCGTGCTGGGCCTTCATCGCCGAGAAACACCGCCTGATCCTGTTCGGCACCTATCCGTACGACGAGCAATGGCGTCCGCTGTTGGCCACCATCGTCCTGATTGCGGTCATCGTCTGCAGCGGCATACGCCGGTTCTGGAACATCGCCCTGCCCATCATCTGGACGGTCGGCCTCACGCTGGTCGGCATCCTGATGTGGGGCGGCGTCCTCGGTCTGGAATACGTCGAGAACGCGCGCTGGGGCGGCCTGCCCCTGACGCTGATCCTGTCGACCTTCGGCATCGCCTTCGCCTTCCCGTTCGGCGTGCTGCTGGCACTGGGGCGCCGTTCGCGCATGCCGGCGATCAAGGCGCTGTGCGTCGTGTACATCGAGCTGATCCGCGGCGTGCCGCTGATCAGCCTGTTGTTCATGTCGTCGGTGATGCTGCCGCTGTTCCTGCCCGAGGGCTATTCGATCGACAAGCTGCTGCGTGCGCAGATCGCCATCATCATGTTCGCGGCGGCCTACATCGCCGAGACGGTGCGCGGCGGCCTGCAGGCCATCCCGAAGGGACAGTACGAGGGCGCGGATTCGCTGGGCCTGTCGTACTGGCAGCAGATGCGCAAGATCATCCTGCCGCAGGCCCTGAAGATCGTCATTCCTCCGCTGGTCAGCATCTTCATCGCGCTGTTCAAGGACACGTCGCTGGTGGTCATCATCGGCATCTTCGACCTGACCCTGGCGGCCAAGGCGGCGTTGTCCGACGCGGCCTGGCGCGGCTTCAGCACCGAGGCCTACGTGTTCATCTCGCTGATCTACTTCGTCTTCTGCTTCTCGATGTCGAAGTACAGCCAGAAACTCGAAAAGCGGCTGCAAACCGGCCACGCCAGATAAAACAATCAAACCGCGCTGCCCGCGGGGCGGCGCGGCCTCAGTCATCACGGGAGTACAGGCATGCCTGACGCCATCATCCGTCTGCAGGACGTGAACAAGTGGTACGGCCAGTTCCACGTTCTGCGCAACATCAACCTCGACGTCGCGCCGGGCGAACGTATCGTGGTCTGCGGCCCGTCGGGTTCGGGCAAGTCCACGATGATCCGCTGCATCAACCGCCTAGAAGAACACCAGGCGGGAAAAATCATCGTCGACGGCACCGAACTGACGAACGACCTGAAGCAGATCGAGACCATCCGCCGCGACGTCGGCATGGTGTTCCAGCACTTCAACCTGTTCCCGCACCTGACGGTGCTGGAAAACCTGACGCTGGGCCCCACGTGGGTGCTGAAGCAGCCGCGCGCCGAAGCCGAAGCCACGGCAATGAAGTACCTGGAGCGCGTGCGCATTCCCGACCAGGCCAAGAAGTTTCCGGGCCAGTTGTCGGGCGGCCAGCAGCAGCGCGTGGCGATCGCGCGTTCGTTGTGCATGGCCCCGAAGATCATGCTGTTCGATGAGCCGACGTCCGCTCTCGACCCCGAAATGGTCAAGGAAGTGCTGGACGTGATGGTCACGCTGGCCGAGGAAAGCGGCATGACCATGCTGTGCGTGACCCACGAAATGGGTTTCGCCCGCAAGGTGGCCGACCGCGTGATCTTCATGGACCGCGGCGAGATCATCGAGCAGAACAGCCCGGACGCGTTCTTCGACAATCCGCAGAACGAGCGTACGAAGCTGTTCCTGAGCCAGATCCTGCATTGATCTGAGTCAATGCTGCTTTCGTCGAAGGCCGTCAATTTTCATGACGGCCTTTTTTCTTCGTGGGGCGAATTGGGTTCTTCAGACGCATCGTTGCGGCGGG
>NZ_FKBS01000025.1:0-459471 GCF_900078315.1 Bordetella ansorpii | reverse complement strand
TCGGGCGCGCCACCAGGCGCCCTCGGCCGCTACGCGGCTTCCCCTCCTCCAATTGGCCGTGCCACCCCACCCCAGCACACCCCACCCACCACAACGATGCTGCGAGCGCGCGATGCGGGGCACCGTGGAGTCGTGGCCTGCGGGGTGTCTTTGTCGTAGGTACGGGTGCCGGGTTTTTATGGGGCGGTTTCGTGCCATTGGCAGTTAAACAGGCGCATCATGATGTTCGGCCGAGTGTGGGTGTGGGCTGCTTGGCATCAAGATACCGCGGCATCGTGGTGCGTAATCTCGTCAGCGGTTCCCGGTATTGGCCATGCATCGGCCCGGACCTGGCTCTGTTCGGGAGCACTCCGCCGCGGGGGATGTTGTCGTGCGATTGAACACCGTCCTGAGTCCTTCCCGTGCCTGGGACAGCCGTGACGGCCAATTGGAGGAGGGGCAGTCCCCGAAGGGGACCGAGGGCGCCTGATGGCGCGCCCGAGCCCGACGACTTGGCCGGCGCGGCTGTCCCAGGTGCGGGAAGGACGTCTCCAGAACGATGTTGTCACCCCCAAGCAACGCTCACCCGCCCCACCCCCGCATAGGCATAACCCTTCAAGAACCCGACCTTTACCGGCAATAAATCCAACAAAATAAGATAAGAACAGCAATATTCAGCCAGAAAATCCGAAATAAATAACGATTTCGCCTAAAAAAGCGAAAAATGGCCGCCTCTGTAACTGAGTTATGCTGGCGCCGCTCATAACTGGAGACCCCTGCTCATGTCCCGTCCCGACACCCTTCGTTCCACCGCTCGCCGCGCCCTGCTGGGCGGCGTCGTGGCCCTGGCCGCCGGCCTGTCCGCGCTGGCTCCGATGGCCGCGCAAGCCGCCGACTATCCCAGCAAGCCGCTGCGCTTCATCGTGCCCTATCCCCCCGGTGGTCCGCTGGACACCATGGCGCGCGTGCTGGCCGAGAAGGTGCGGGCGTCGCTGGGACAACCCGTCATCGTCGAGAACAAGGCAGGGGCGGGCGGCAACATCGGCGCCGACCTGATCGCCAAGGCGCAGCCCGACGGCTACACCCTGGGCATGGGCGCCGTGGCCACGCATGCCATCAACCCGTTCCTGTTCAGCAACCTGCCGTACGATCCGATCAAGGATTTCTCGCCCATCACCGTCGTGGCCTCGGTGCCCAACGTGCTGGTCATGAACCTGGACTTCGCGCAGAAGAACAACATCAAGACGCTGGCCGACCTGATCGACTATGCCAAGAAGAATCCGGGCAAGCTGAACTACGGTTCGGGCGGCAACGGCAGCGCCGGCCACCTGTCGGGCGAACTGCTCAAGGCGCGCGCCGGCATCAACGTCGAGCACATTCCCTACCAGGGCGCGGCCCCCGCGCAATTGGCGCTGCTGTCTGGCCAGTCCGACTTCATGTTCGACAACCTGGCTGCCTCGGCCGGCCTGATCAAGGACGGCAAGGTCAAGGCGCTGGCCGTGACCACCGCGCAGCGTTCGTCGCTGCTGCCCGACGTGCCCACCGTGCAGGAAGGCGGCATCAAGGGCTTCGACCTGGGCACGTGGTTCGGCGTGTTCACCACCGGCGGCGTGCCGGCGGACGTGGTGGCCAAGCTGAACAAGGCTTATGCCGACGCGATGAACCTGCCGGAAGTGCGCGAGCGCCTGCTGCAGATGGGTTCGGAAGCCAAGCCGATGTCGGCAGCCGAGTTCGCCGGCTTCGTCAAGCGCGAGAAGGACAAGTACCAGGAAATCGTCAAGCTGTCGGGCGCCAGCCTGAACTGATCGCACGATGGACGCAATGGCCTGGTATCCCTGGCTGCGCATGCTGCACGTGGCGCTGGCCGCGGCCTGGGTGCTGGGGTTGCTGACCATTGCGGCGGCCTGTTTTCCCGCGGCGGAGCCTTCCGCGCCGTCGCGTTTCCTGCAGGGGCTGGCCCGCTGGAACGTGCGCGTGATCTGGCCCGTGATGCTGCTGGCCCTGGTCTGCGGCAGCGAGCTGGCGCGCATGGCGGGCTGGTTCGGCCAGCCCTGGCTCGATGCCAAGCTGGCGCTGGTGGCGCTGCTGGTGCTGCTGCAGATCGCGCTGTCGGCGGTGTTGCGGCGGCTGATCCACGTGCCGGACTATCGCTCGCCGGGTTGGGTGCTGTCCGCCAGCATGGTGGTGTTCATCCTGGGGCTGGGCGTGTTGATCCTGGCCGCGGTGAAGCCGTACTGGTAGTGTGGACAGGCCTATTCCGGCCGGCCCCAACCCTTGGCGTGCTCCACCGCCTGACCCCATCGCTTCAAGCGTGCCTCGCGCCGGTCTGCCGACCACGCCGGTTCGAATCGGCGATCCGCGCGCCATTGCGCGGCGAACTCGTCCAACGACTGCCAGAAGCCCACGGCCAGGCCCGCCAGGCCCGCTGCGCCCAACGCAGTGGATTCGGCCACGCGCGGCCGCACCACCGGGACGCCCAGCAAGTCGGCCTGCATCTGCATCAGCAGGTCGTTGCGGGTGGCGCCGCCGTCCACGCGCAACTCGGAAAGTTCGATCCGGCTGTCCGCATTCATGCAGGCCAGCAGTTCGGCGCTTTGCAGCGCGATCGATTCCAGCGTGGCGCGCGCGATGTGGGCGCGCGTGGTGCCGCGCGTCAGCCCGACCATGGCGCCGCGCGCGTAGGGATCCCAGTGCGGCGCCCCCAGGCCCGCGAAGGCGGGCACCAGGAAGACGTCGTCGGTGTCCTCGACCTGGGCGGCCAGCGCCTCGACGTCGGCCGAGCGCGGGATGATGCCCAGTCCGTCGCGCAGCCACTGCACCGCCGCGCCGGCCACGAAGATGCCGCCCTCCAGCATGTACGTGGCCTGCGGCCCCGAGGGCGAGGGCAGCATCCAGCCCAGCGTGGACAGCAGATTGTTGGACGAGGCCACCGGCTGGTCGCCGACATTCATCAGCATGAAGCAGCCGGTGCCGTAGGTGTTCTTGGCCATGCCCGGCGTGAAGCAGGCCTGGCCGAACGTGGCGGCGTGCTGGTCGCCGGCCACGCCCGCGATGGGAATGGCGCCGCCCAGCAGTTCGGGCAGGGTGCGGCCGACTTCGCCGCTACTGGGGGCAATCCGGGGCAGCAGGCTGCGTGGGATGCGCAGCAGTTCCAGGATGTCGTCGTTCCAGTCGTGCGTGTGCAGGTCGTACAGCATGGTGCGGGCGGCGTTGGTGGCGTCGGTGCTGTGCACCTTGCCGCCCGTCAGTTGCCACACCAGCCAGGTGTCGATGGTGCCGAAGGCCAGTTCGCCGCGTTCGGCCGCCTGGCGCGCGCCGGGCACGTTGTCCAGCAGCCAGGACAGCTTGGTGCCCGAGAAGTAGGCGTCCACCACCAGGCCGGTGCGTTCCTGCAGCCAGCCGGCATGGCCGTCCTGGCGCAGTTGCTCGCAGAGCGGCGCGGTGCGGCGGTCCTGCCAGACCAGCGCGCGGGCCAGGGGGCGGCCCGTGGCGCGGTCCCAGATGAGCGTGGTCTCGCGCTGGTTGGTAATGCCGATGGCCGCGACGTCGGCGGCGCTTGCGCCCGCGTTGCGCAAGGCTTCGCGCGCGACCTCGAGCTGGGTGCTCCAGATCTCGGCCGCGTCGTGCTCTACCCAGCCGGGTTGCGGGTAATACTGGCGGAACTCGCGCTGGCCGGTGCCGCGCACGGCGCCCGAGCGGTCGAACACGATGGCCCGCGAACTGGTCGTGCCCTGGTCCAGGGCCAGGATGAATTCATGAGTCGTCACGGCGCGCCCTCGCCTTGTTGAGTTGGGCGCCTGCGTCAGGCGACAGGCGCCGGAACGAAAATACCGAAAGCAGACATGCTACGCCGACCACCAGGAAGCCGACGATCACGTCGCCCACCACGAGGTGTTCGCCGCCGCGCACGGACATGCTGATGTTCAGCGAGACGGCCGCCACGCCCACGCCCAGCGTGATGCCGAGCTGCTGCGCCATGGCCGAGAAGCTGCTGGCGCTGCTCATGCGTTCGGGGGCGATGTCGGCATAGGCCAGCGTGTTGACGCCCGTGAACTGCAGCGAACGGAAGAAGCCGCCGATCAGCAGGATGACGATCATCAGCCATCCCGGCGTGTCGGGCGTGAAGGTGGCGCAGGCCATGACGAAAAGGCCGGTCAGCACCGCGTTGATCATCAGCACGCGGCGAAAGCCGAAGCGCAGCACGATGGGCGTGGCCACGAACTTCATCAGCATGGCGCCGGCCGCGCTGGCGAAGGTGATCATGCCGGCCTGGAACGGCGACAGCCCGAAACCGACCTGCAGCAGCATGGCCAGCAGGAAGGGCGTACCGCCCACCGTGAAGCGGCACAGGTTGCCGCCCAGCGTGGAAATGGAGAAGGTGGGAATGCGCAGCAGCGACAGGTCGATGATGGGATGTTCGACCCGGCGCGAATGGCGCACGTACAGCGCGCCGCAGCCGAACCCCAGCACCAGCAGGCCCACCTGCATCCAGATCGGCATCAGGCCGCGGCCCAGCGATTCGAAGCCGCTGACCAGCGCGGCCAGGCACACGCTGCTGAGCACGAAGCCCCACAGGTCCAGGCCCGGTGCGTTGATCTCGCGGATCTCGTCCACGTAGCGCATGACCAGGATGATGCCCAGCACGCCGATGGGCAGGTTGATCAGGAAGATCCAGTGCCACGACATGTACGTGACCATGAAGCCTCCCAGCGGCGGGCCGATCACCGGACCCAGCAGGGCGGGCAGGGACAGGAACGACATGGCCTTCAGCAGGTCCTGCTTGGGCACGATGCGCAGCAGGATGATCCGCCCCACCGGAACCATCATCGCGCCGGCCATGCCCTGCAGGATGCGCGCCAGCACCAGTTGCGTGACGTCCTGCGCCAGCGCGCAGCCGACCGAGCTGACCGCGAACAGGCCGATCGCGGTGATGAACACGCGGCGCGCGCCGTAGCGGTCTGCCGCCCAGCCGCTGACCGGCACGAACACCGCGACCGCCAGCAGGTACGAGGTGATGGCCACGTTCAGCCGCACCGGTGTCGAATTCAGGGCCGCCGCCATGGCGGGCAGCGCCGTGGCCACCACGGTGGCATCGAGCATCTGCATGAACAGCGCGCATCCCACGATGAAGGGGATCATGCGGGCGGCACGGGCGGCGCGTAATGGGTCGGAGGCGGCTGAAGCTTGGTCTGAGGACATTGGAGCGCGGCGCGCGGGGGAGGGGTGTGGGGGGTGCGACGATTGTAACGCCGGCCCCCCGCACGGGGCCGGCACGTCGTGTCATTCCGTGACGGGCCAGGCCGCAAGCTGAAGTACACTTCCGGGATCCACAACCTGCCGGTCCGCATCCGCATCATGGCCAACTACGAATCCGAAATCACCAAATTCCTGAAGGATTACAAGGCGCAGCATCCCGACGTCGAAGAACGTCAGCGCGAAGGCCGCGGCCGCCTGTGGGACAAGCCGCAGGATGCGGAACTGCTCGAGGGCTTCCGTGCCGGCCGCGTGCCGCAGAAGCCCTACGTGTATTCGGCCGACTGATCCGTCCGTCCATAGTTACCCGCGCGCGGCCCCATGTCGTCCCGTAATCCTGCCGCCGACCTTGCCGCGCTCGTCGAGCCCCAGGTCGACAGCACCCCGGACGTGGTCGACTCCGTGGCGTTCGCGCGCCTGTACGGCGAGCCGCTGTTCCAGCTGCCCAACGACCTGTACATCCCGCCCGATGCGTTGGAAATCTTCCTCGAGGCCTTCGAGGGCCCGCTGGATCTGCTGCTCTACCTGATCCGCAAGCAGAACTTCAACGTGCTGGACATCCCGATGGCGGATGTCACGCGGCAATACCTTTCGTACGTCGACCAGATCCGTGTCCACAACCTGGAACTGGCCGCCGAATACCTGCTGATGGCTGCACTCTTGATCGAGATCAAGTCGCGCATGCTGCTGCCGGTGAAAAAGTCGGATACCGGCGAAGAGGTGGAAGATCCGCGCGCCGAACTCGTGCGCCGCCTGCTCGAATACGAGCAAATGAAGCTGGCGGCGCAGAAGCTCGACAAGATTCCCCAACTGGGGCGCGACTTCTGCCGTTCGCAAGCCGTGGCCGAGATCAGCGTCGAGCGCATGATGCCCGACGTGGGCATCGACGACCTGCGCGCGGCCTGGGCCGACATCATGAAGCGCGCCAAGCTCAACCAGCACCATCAGATCACGCGCGAGCAGCTGTCGGTGCGCGACCACATGACCCACATCCTGCGGCGCCTGAACGAAGTGCGCTTCATGGAGTTCGGCGAGCTCTTCCTCGAGCGCATCCGCGAAGGCGCGCCGGTGGCGGTGGTGGTCGTGCATTTCATCGCCATGCTCGAACTCGCGCGCGAATCGCTGCTCGACATCACCCAGGCCGAGCCTTACGCCCCCATCTACGTGCGCCTGGCCTACACCAGCGTCGCGGCCGCCGCCTGACGCGGCCCGTGCTGGCATGTCCGGCGCCTCCGAGCGGAGACTCCCGTGAAAGTCGTCCATACCATCCAGGAATTGCGTGACCACCTGCGCGGCCAGAACCGCGTGTCCTTCGTGCCCACCATGGGCAACCTGCACGAGGGCCACCTGGCCCTGATGAAACTGGCGCGCCAGCATGGCGACCCCGTGGTCGCCAGCGTGTTCGTCAACCGCCTGCAGTTCGGTCCCAACGAGGATTTCGACCGTTATCCGCGCACGCTGCAGGACGATATCGAAAAGCTGGAAAAGCAGCGCGACGTGTACGTGGTGTTCGCGCCCGACGAGCGCGAGATGTACCCCGAACCGCAGAACTACCGCGTGCAGCCGCCCGACGACCTGGGCAACATCCTCGAGGGCGAGTTCCGGCCCGGCTTTTTCGGCGGCGTCTGCACGGTGGTGCTGAAGCTGCTGTCGTGCGTGCAGCCGCGCGTGGCGGTGTTCGGCAAGAAGGACTACCAGCAACTGATGGTGGTGCGCAGCATGTGCCGCCAGTTCCAACTGCCCGTGGATATCCTGGCGCACGAAACCGTGCGGGCCGGCGATGGCCTGGCGCTGTCCTCGCGCAACCGCTACCTGAGCGAGGCCGAGCGTGCCGAAGCGCCCGCGCTGTATGCCGCGCTGAACAGTATCCGTGAGCAGGTGCGCAGCGGCGCGCGAGATGCCTCGGGGCTGGCGGCCGACGCCATGCGCGCACTGGGCGATCGTGGCTGGCAGGTGGACTACATCTCGGTGCGCCGCCAACGCGACCTGCAGGCGCCCACCGCGGCCGACATGCAGGCGGGCGAACCCCTGGTGGCGCTGGCCGCCGCCAAGCTGGGCGCGACCCGGCTGATCGACAATCTGGAGCTGTGAGCCCGCCGAGCCGCCTCAAGGGCGAACACCGGAGTGCGTCGCACGAAGGCTCGTTGATTCGCCCGCCGAGCCGCCTCAAGGGCGAACACCGGAGTGCGTCGCACGAAGGTTCGTTGATTCGCCCGCCGAGCCGTCTCAAGGGCGAACACCGGAGTGCGTCGCACGTGCTCCATTCGCCCGGCTGGCGGGGGACCCCTACCAGAATTGGTAGCTTCAACCCGCGCGGCGGGCGTGCCACACTGCTTGCAATCCTGAATTGCAACGGAGGCAACCATGCATTGCGGCAGTCGTCCGCCTAGCCCGCTGCGGCCGGGTCAGCCGACGCTGACTCCACGCGAACGCGAACTGGTGGGCTATATCGCCCAGGGGCAGTCCAACAAGGTCATCGCCATCGATTTCGGCATCTCCACGCGCACGGCGGAAGCACATCGCGCGCGCATCTTTCGCAAGATGGGGGTGCGCACCACGCTGGAACTGGCGTGTGCGCTGTGTCCGCATCGTTGCCCGGCGGGCTCGGGGGCGCCGGCCCGGGCAGCGGTACCCGTTATTGGCAGGCCGGGGTCGGCTGCTTGACCAGTTCGTCGATCGGATCCAGGTCGGGTTGGCGCGTCAGGCTGTAGTCCAGCGTCGGGGTGTTGCCCAGCACCGAGCGCACGCGCAGCACGTTGTTGGCCGAGGCCAGCAGTTCGGCGCGGGTGTTGCCCGAGGCATCCAGCAGCAGCAGACGAGCGGGGCGTTCGCCGGCCACGTTCCAGCAGCCTTGCTCGGCCACGGGCTTGCCCTGTCCTTCCAGCGCCTGCGAGCGGGCGCGCCAGCGGCCATTGGGGGCCAGGGTCAGGGTGACACGCTGGGCTTCGGCCTGGCACTGCATCGAACGCGAGAAACACGGGAACGTGCCCATGTAGGTCTGCGCCTGGGGCATGAAGGCCTGCGCTTCGGGATTGACCGGGCCGCCGGCGTCCTGCATGGGGGCTGCCGCGGCGGTGCGGTTGACCATGCGGGCGTTGGCGCCGCCGGGCGGAACCGGCGGCACCGGCGAATCGGCCAGGGCCGGATTCGTGGCCGCCGTGTCGTTGGCAGTGGGAGCCGGCGTGCCCGTCTGCGGGGCCTGCGAACTGCCCGACGCCTGGGTGGTGCGGCGCGGCGCGTCCGACTTCAGGTCGATCTGCAACTGCGACGGGGCATGCACCACGGTGCGGTAGCCCGCGCCCTGGCCGTGGTACTGCGCATCGGTGACGGTGCTTTCGGCCGGCGGGTTGTAATAGCCCGGGCTGCCGAACTGCGAGCAGCCGGCCGCCAGCAACGAGGCGGTCAGTCCGGCGGCGGCCAGAAGGCGGGAACGCGTGACGCGAGCGGGGGCGGGAGACATGATGAGGTGTCCGGATGGAGACGAAGAAGGGCGGCGTACAGATACAGACTCGTATGCCTGATGCCCCCGATTCTACGCATTTATCCCTGCATGCGGGTATACCCGGCGATGCCGGCGGGCGGCGTTTGATGAATCGCCGCGCAGCCGGAATAATGCGGCGTCCGGCGGGCGCCGCCGGTTTCAATTTCCGAGCGGCCTGACTCCATGTGGCATATGTATTCCCTCGATCCTGGCCTGGCGGTGCTGCTGGCCGCGTTGCTGGGCTTGGCGGTCAGCGGCCCGCTGAGCGCCGTCGCCCACCGTCTGCCGCGCATCATGGAACGCGAATGGCAGGCGGCGCTGCGCGAAGAACGGGAAGCCGCCGAGTCGCCGGCCGAGTCTGCCGAGTCCGACGCCGGGCAACCCTATGGCCTGCTGCGGCCCGGCTGGCATTGTCCGTCCTGCGAGTCGCCGGTGCGGGGGTGGCACGCCACGCCGCTGGTGGGGTGGCTGGCGCTGCGAGGGCGTTGCGCCGATTGCCACGCTCCGATTGGCCGACGCTATCCGGCGTTCGAGCTCGCCCTGGCAGCGCTGTTCGCGGCCTGCGCGTGGCGCTTCGGTCCCACCTGCATGGCGCTGTGCGCCATGGGGCTGGTCGGCGCGCTGCTGGTGCTGGCCTGGATCGATACCGAAACCGGCCTGTTGCCCGACGCCATCACGCTGCCCCTGGCCTGGGCAGGCCTGTTGGTCAACCTGGGAGACGGATTGGCGCCGCTGTCGCTGGCCGTGGTCGGCGCCGTGGCCGGCTATCTGTTCCTGTGGTCGGTGTTCCACGTCTTCAAGCGGGTCACCGGGCGCGAGGGCATGGGCTATGGCGATTTCAAATTGATGGCCGCCCTGGGGGCCTGGCTGGGTGTGGCCGCGTTGCCCTGGCTGCTGCTGGGCGCTTCGCTGGCCGGCGTCATCGTAGGGGTGGGGTTGCGGGTGGCGGGCCGGGTCGAGCAGGGCCAGCCCCTGCCCTTCGGTCCGTATCTGGCGGCGGGCGGTATCCTGATGCTGCTGGCCGCGGGGCAACCGCCCTGGCTGGCGGGGTTCGGCTGATCGTATGGGAGGGCCACGCATGTACAGCATCGGATTGACCGGCGGCATCGGCTCGGGCAAGTCGCGCGTGGCGGACCTGCTGGGGGGATGGGGCGCCACGCTGATCGACACCGACGTGATCGCGCACGAACTGACCGGCCCGGGCGGCGCGGCGATGCCCGCATTGCGCGAGGCTTTCGGCGATCGCGCGGTGGATGCGCACGGCGCGCTGGACCGCGCCTGGATGCGCGACCGGGTCTTTCGCGAACCCGCGGAACGCGAGCGCCTGCAGGCGGTGTTGCATCCCATGATCGATCAGCACACGCGCCGGGCCGCCGAACGGGCCGATGGTCCCTATGTCGTGTACGTCGTGCCGCTGCTGGTCGAATCCGGACGCTGGCGCGCGCGCGTTGATCGCATATGTGTGGTCGATTGCGATCCCGATACGCAGGTGGCCCGCGTGCAGGCCCGCAGCGGGCTGACGCCGGACGCCATCCGGCGTATCATGGCGGCACAGGCCGCGCGGGACACCCGGCTGGCCGCCGCCGACGACATCATCGTCAACGACGGCGACACCACGCCAGAGATGCTGCACGAGCGGACCCGTCGCATGCACGATCGCTGGATCGAATGGGCGGCGGCAGCGGGCGGGCATCCTGGCGATCCCGGCAGTCTCGTCTGACCTTTTCCGCCTGACAATTTCCCGGCCCACGGCCGGCCACCACGGGCCTGCAGCGAGTGATCCTTTACGAATATCCTTTCAACGAGCGTATCCGGGCCTATCTCAGGCTGGAATATCTTTTCGACAGGTTGTTCTTCTTTGCGCGTGGCGATGACATCCGTCAGCACCAGATCGCAGTCACAACGCTGTTCGACATTCTCGAAACCTGCGAACGCACCGACGTGAAAAGCGCGGTGCTGCAAGATATGGAGCGCCAGCGCACGGCCCTGGCCGGCCTGCGCGAGCATCCCGACGTGGCCCTGGATGCGCTGGACGACATGCTGCGCGAAATGGAGCGTGCCGCCGGTGCGCTGTCGGCCCAGGGCAAGACCGGGCAGGCGTTGCGCGAGAACGAATGGCTGGTCAGCCTGCGCGGCCGGCTGGCCGTGCCGGGCGGCGCCACCCAGGTCGACATGCCGTCCTACCATGCCTGGCAGCACAAGCCGGCCGAGGTGCGCCATGCCGATCTGCAGGCCTGGAGCGCGCCGCTGGTGCCCTTGTTCGATGGCCTGGCCATGGCGATGCGACTGCTGCGCGAATCCGGCCGCAAATCGCCGATGACGGCCGAGCAGGGCGCCTACCAGCAGATGCTGGGCGGCAAGACGCATCAGTTGCTGCGTGTCTGGATCGACCCTGGCCAGGGCGTGTTTCCCGAGATCAGCGCCAACAAGTACATGATCTGGATACGCTTCTCGACCCAGGACGGCGAACTGAAGCCGCAGCCGGTCGCGCGCGAAGTCCCGTTCCAGCTATCCCTGTGCTCGGTCTGAACGACGCCTTTTCCTGCTGTGGAACGCCGTTTCGCCTTCCGGGCGACGCGGTGCTGTGTTCGGCTTAGGGCCTGTTAACCCTAAAAGGAGCCTCGCACAGCCGGGGAATCGGGCGGCATGCGTCGTTGCGCAGGCCTTGCGTGGATTGACCACGCGGCGGCCCGCACGCCTAGCCTGCCGCCCGATTCCCCGGCTGCCCGGAGGGTGCGAACAGAAACGTACGCCTGTCTGCGTTGCGAATGCTCGCCGTGGCACCACCACGGCTGCGCTTCGCGCCTTGCCATCCGCACGTTTCTGTTCGCATGCGAGGCTCCTTTTAGGGTTAACAGGCCCTGGGCTGAATCGACATTCAGCCTGGCGGCGAACCAAACGGTCCGCCGCGGGTCGGACCCGATTCCTGTTGCGTTTTATTTCAGACGGTCGTCGCCTGGCGTCGCTCTGTTGGACAATAGCGCCACTCGTCGTTCACGCCGGATGTCCCATGCCTGAGATTCACCCCGCCCCCGCGCCGCGCCGAAAGCGCCGCCTGCTCGTGACCGTCGTGGTCATCCTGGCCGCCGCCGCCTTGTTGTGGTGGTTCCTGCGGCCGGCAGGGACGACCGGCGGTTCAGGCCAGGCCGGTCGGCGCGGCCCGATGGCGGGCGGCTCGGCCTTCATGGCCGATCTGCCGGTGCCGGTCAAGATAACCGCCGCGCGCAGCCAGCAGATCGAGGTGATCCTGCGGGCGCTGGGCACCGTCACCGCCTACAACACGGTCACCGTGCGCAGCCGGGTCAGCGGCGAGCTGGTCAAGGTGGCCTTCCAGGAAGGCCAGACGGTGAAGGCGGGTGAACTGCTGGCGCAGGTGGATCCCCGCCAGTTCCAGGTGGCGCTGGACCAGGCCCAGGGCACCTTGCAGCAGAACCGCGCGCAGCTCGAGAATGCCAGGCGCGACCTGCAGCGCTATCAGGCGCTGTTCAAGCAGGATTCCATCGCCAGGCAGCAACTGGACACGCAGGCCGCGCTGGTGCGCCAGTACGAAGGCACGATCAAGAGCAACCAGGCGGCGGTCGACGACGCCAAGCTGCAACTGGATTATTCGCGCATCACCGCGCCCATCGGTGGCCGGCTGGGCCTGCGCCAGGTGGACCAGGGCAACCTGGTGTCCAGCAGCGACACCAATGGCGTGGTGGTCATCACCCAGACGCAGCCCATCTCGGTGCTGTTCACCCTGCCGGAAACCCAATTGCCGCAGGTGCTGGCGCAACTGCGCGCCGGCAGCACGCTGCGGGTCGAAGCCTACGACCGCGCCGATACCACGCGCCTGGCGACCGGCCAGCTCGAAACCGTGGACAACCAGATCGACATCACCACCGGCACGGTCAAGCTCAAGGCGCGTTTCGACAATACCGACCAGTCCCTGTTCCCCAACCAGTTCGTCAATGCGCGGCTGCTGGTCGAAACGCGGTCACAGGTCACCGCCATTCCCACCGCGGCCGTGCAGCAGGGCTCGGCCGGTTCCTTCGTGTTCGTGGCCAAGGCCGACAACACGGTCGAGGTGCGGCAGGTCGAACTGGGTCCGGTCAATGGCGACTGGGTCGCGGTCAACAAGGGCATGCAGCCCGGTGAGAACGTCGTGGTCGAGGGCACCGACCGCTTGCGCGCCGGCGCCAGGATCGACGTGGTGACACCGCAGACGGCCATCCCCGCCACGCCCGGCAGCCAGACCGGCGCCGATGCGCCGGCCCAGGGTCCACGCAACCGCCGCGCCAGGTAAGGGGCCACCGTGAGCCCGTCGCGCCTGTTCATTTTGCGGCCGGTCGCCACGACGCTGTCGATGGTGGCCATCCTGATCGCCGGCCTGATCGCCTACCGCATGTTGCCGGTGTCGGCGCTGCCCGAGGTCGATTACCCCACCATCCAGGTCGTCACGCTATATCCCGGGGCCAGCCCCGACGTGATGACCTCCCTGGTCACCTCGCCACTGGAGCGGCAGTTCGGCCAGATGCCGGGTCTCTCCCAGATGTCGTCCACCAGTTCGGGGGGCGCGTCGGTGATCACCATGCAGTTCAACCTGGCGCTGTCGCTGGACGTGGCCGAGCAGCAGGTGCAGGCGGCCATCAATGCCGCGTCGAACCTGCTGCCCAGCGACCTGCCGGTGCCGCCCACCTACAACAAGGTCAATCCGGCCGATGCGCCGGTGCTGACGCTGGCCATCACCTCGTCCACCATGCCGCTGCCGCAGGTGCGCGACCTGGTCGATACCCGCATGGCGCAGAAACTGTCGCAGATTCCGGGCGTGGGCCTGGTCGGCGTGGCGGGCGGCCAGCGGCCGGCGGTGCGGGTGAAGGTCAACCCGCAGGCGCTGGCCGCGGCGGGCCTCAGCCTGTCCGACCTGCGCACGGCGGTGGTCGGGGCCAACGTCAACCAGCCCAAGGGCAACCTGGACGGTCCGCAGCGTTCGATCACCATCAATGCCAACGACCAGCTGCAATCGCCCACGGCCTACAACGACCTGATCATCGCCTACCGCAACAACGCGCCGCTGCGGCTGTCCGACGTGGGCCGCGCGGTGCAGGGCGCCGAGGACGTGCGCCAGGCGGCCTGGGTGGGCGACAAGCCGGCCATCCTGCTGAACGTGCAGCGCCAGCCGGGCGCCAACGTCATCGACGTGGTGGACCGCATCCAGGCGTTGTTGCCGCAGTTGCGCGCCTCGCTGCCGGCCACCCTGGACGTGACGGTGGTGGCCGACCGCACCCAGACCATCCGCGATTCCGTGACCGACGTGCAGCACGAGATGATGCTCGCCATCGCGCTGGTGGTGATGGTCACTTTCGTGTTCCTGCGCAGTTTCATCGTCACGCTGATTCCCAGCGTGGTGGTGCCGCTGTCGCTGGTGGGCACTTTCGGCGTCATGTATCTGGCCGGGTTCAGCATCAACAACCTGACGCTGATGGCGCTGACGATCGCCACGGGCTTCGTGGTGGACGACGCCATCGTGATGATCGAGAACATCGCCCGCCACATCGAAGAGGGCGAGACGCCCATGGCGGCGGCCCTGAAGGGCGCCAGCCAGATCGGCTTCACGCTGATCTCGCTGACGTTCTCGCTGATCGCCGTGCTGATCCCGCTGCTGTTCATGACCGAGGTGGTGGGCCGGCTGTTCCGCGAGTTCGCCGTGACGCTGGCGGTGGCGATCCTGATTTCGCTGGTGGTGTCGCTGACCTTGACGCCGATGATGTGCGCGCGCCTGCTGCGGCCCGAGTCCGAGCAGAAGCACGGACGCTTCCATCGCGCCACGGGCGCCTTCATCGACGGCATCATCGCGCGCTACGACCGCATGCTGGGCGTGGTGCTGCGCCACCAGCCGCTGACCCTGCTGGTGGCGCTGGGCACCTTCGCGCTGACCGTGCTGCTGTACATGGTGATTCCCAAGGGGTTTTTCCCGCAGCAGGACAGCGGCATGATCCAGGCCATCACGCAGGCGCCGCAGTCGGTGTCCTTCAGGGCCATGGCCGAGCGGCAGGAGGCCGTGGCGCGCCTGGCGATGCAGGACCCAGCCGTGGCGTCGGTGTCGTCCTTCATCGGCGTGGACGGCAGCAACGCCACGCTCAGCGCCGGCCGCATGCAGATCGCGCTCAAGCCGCACGGCGAACGCAGCGACGGCATGCCCGACGTGATCCAGCGCCTGCAGCAGTCGTTCAAGGACGGCCAGAGCGACATGCAGGTCTTCATGCAGCCGGTGCAGGACCTGACCATCGACGATCGGGTGGCGCGCACGCAATACCAGATGACGCTGTCCAATCCCGACCTGGACGTGCTGGCCGAGTGGGTGCCCAAGCTGGTCGAGCGCCTGAACCGCGTGCCCGAACTCAGCGACGTCACGCACGACCTGCAGGACCAGGGCCTGCAGGCCTGGGTCGAGATCGACCGCGACGCGGCGTCGCGCCTGGGCATCACGGCGGCGGCCATCGACGAGGTGCTCTACGACGCCTATGGGCAGCGCCTGATCTCCACCATTTTCACGCAGTCCAACCAGTACCGCGTGGTGCTGGAGGTCGAGCCGCAGTTCGGCAACGGGCCGGGCGCCATCACGCGGCTGCACGTCGCCACGTCCGACGGCCAGCAGGTGCCGCTGTCCAGCGTGGCCAAGGTGATCGAAGGGCGTTCGGTGCTGGCCGTGAACCGGCTCGACCAGTTTCCGATGGTGACGATGTCCTTCAACCTGGCGCACGGCGCATCGCTGTCGGCGGCCGTGCAGGCCATCGCGGCGGCCGAGCAGGAAATCGGCATGCCCGCCAGCATCGAGACCCGCTACCAGGGCGCGGCGCTGGCGTTCCAGAATTCGCTGTCCAGCACGCTGTGGCTGATCCTGGCCGCCATCATCACGATGTACATCGTGCTGGGCGTGCTGTATGAAAGCTACATCCATCCCATCACCATCCTGTCGACGCTGCCGTCGGCGGGCGTGGGGGCGTTGCTGGCGCTGCTGATCAGCGGCAGCGACCTGGACATGATCGGCATCATCGGCATCATCCTGCTGATCGGCATCGTGAAGAAGAACGCGATCATGATGATCGACTTCGCCCTGGACGCCGAACGCAATCGCGGCCTGGCGCCGCGCGAAGCCATCCATGAGGCCGCGCTGCTGCGCTTCCGGCCGATCCTGATGACGACCCTGGCGGCCCTGTTCGGCGCGCTGCCCTTGATGCTGTCCACGGGCACGGGTGCCGAGCTGCGCCAGCCGCTGGGCCTGGTGATGGTGGGCGGCCTGCTGGTCAGCCAGGTGCTGACGCTGTTCACCACGCCGGTCATCTACCTGATGTTCGACCGCCTGTCGCGCGGCGGAAAGCGGACCGATGGCCAGCCGCAGCCGGTGCGCCAGCCATGATCCTGTCCGCGCCCTTCATCCTCCGGCCGGTCGCCACCACGCTGCTGTCCCTGGCGGTGGTGCTGGTGGGCGCGCTGTCCTACTGGCTGCTGCCGGTGGCGCCGCTGCCGCAGGTCGATGTGCCCACCATCTCGGTGTCGGCCAGCCTGCCGGGCGCCAGCCCCGAGACCATGGCGTCCAGTGTGGCCACGCCGCTGGAGCGGTCGCTGGGCAGCATCGCAGGCATCACCGAAATGACGTCGCGCAGCTCGCAGGGCTCCACCCGCGTCACGCTGCAGTTCGACATCTCGCGCGACGTGGACAGCGCGGCGCGCGACGTGCAAGCGGCCATCAATGCCGCGCGCTCGCTGCTGCCGACCAGCCTGCGCAGCAATCCGACGTATCACAAGGCCAACCCGTCGGACGCGCCCATCATGACGCTGGCCTTGACGTCGGGCACGCTGACGCAGGGCAAGCTGTACGACCTGGCCACCACCATCGTGGCGCAGAAGCTGTCGCAGGTGAATGGCGTGGGCGAAGTCACGGTGGGCGGCAGTTCGCTGCCGGCGGTGCGGGTCGACCTGAATCCCGGCGCGCTGTCCAGCCGCGGCGTGTCGCTGGACGAGGTGCGGCAGGCGTTGTCCAACGCCAACGCCAACCGTCCCAAAGGCATGCTGGAAAGCGACCAGTACCACTGGCAGGTGATGGCCAGCGACCAGCTCGATCGCGCCGAACAATACCGGCCGCTGATCGTGGCGTGGCGCAACGGCGCCCCGGTGCGCCTGTCGGACGTGGCCGACGTGCAGGATTCCGTCGAGGACCTGTTCCAGACGGGCTTCTACAACGACCGCCAGGCCATCCTGCTGATCCTGCGGCGCCAGGCCGATGCCAACATCATAGAGACCGTCGACGCGGTGCGCGATCAACTGCCTCAACTGGCGGCGTTCCTGCCCGGCGACGTCAATCTGAGCGTGGCCCAGGACCGCTCGCCCAGTATCCGCGCCTCGCTGCACGAGGCCGAACTGACGTTGGCCATCGCGGTCGGCCTGGTGGTGATGGTGGTGCTGCTGTTCCTGCGGCGCTGGCGCGCCGCGATCATTCCCAGCCTGGCGGTGCCGGTGTCGCTGGTGGGCACCTTCTGCGTCATGTACCTGTGCGGCTACACGCTGAACACCATCTCGCTGATGGCGTTGATCGTGGCCACGGGTTTCGTGGTGGACGATGCCATCGTGGTGCTGGAGAACATCATGCGCCACATCGAGAACGGCGCCTCGCCGATGCGGGCGGCGCTGCGCGGCTCGCGCGAGGTGGGCTTCACGGTGCTGTCCATGAGCCTGTCGCTGATCGCGGTGTTCATTCCCATCCTGCTGATGGGCGGGCTCGTGGGACGCCTGTTCCGCGAGTTCGCGGTCACCCTGTCGGCGTCCATCCTGGTGTCGCTGGTGGTGTCGCTGACGCTGACGCCGATGATGTGTGCGCGCATGCTGCGGGCCGAGCCGCAGCCGGCCGCACCGAAAGACCACGATCCGCCCCGTCCGAATCGCATCAACCGCGTGCTGGATGCCATGATGGGCGGCATGCAGCGCGGCTACGCGCGCAGCCTGGACTGGGCGCTGCGCCACGCCAGGCTGATGATGCTGGTGCTGGTGGCGGCCATCGGCCTGAACGTATACCTGTATACCGCGGTGCCCAAGGGCTTCTTCCCGCAGCAGGATACGGGGCAACTGCTGGGCTTCTTCCGGGCCGACCAGGGCTCGTCGTTCCAGTCCACCGTGCCCAAGCTCGAATACTTCCGCAAGGTGCTGATGCAGGATCCCGCGGTGCAGAGCGTGACGGCCTATGCCGGTGGCCGCGGCGGCAGCAACAGCAGCTTCGTGCAGGTGCAGTTGAAGCCGCTGCAAGAGCGCGGCGTCAACGCCGACACGGTCATCCAGCGCCTGCGGGCGCGTTTGCAACGTGAACCTGGCGCGCGCCTGTTCCTGGTGTCGCAGCAGGACATCCGTGTCGGTGGCCGCGCCAGCCAGGGTTCGTACGACTACGGCCTGATGGCGGGCGACCTGCAACTGCTGCGCACCTGGATGCCGCGGGTGCAGCGTGCGATGGCCGCGCTGCCCGAGCTGACCGACGTGGACGCCGATACCGAGGACAAGGGCCGCCAGGTCGACCTGGTGATCGACCGCGATGCCGCCACGCGCCTGGGCATCAGCATGTCCGCCATTTCGGCGGTGCTGAACAACTCGTTCAGCCAGCGGCAGGTGTCGGTGATGTACGGGCCGCTGAACCAGTACCACGTGGTCATGGGCGTCGACCAGCAGTTCGCGGAGGATCCCGAATCGCTGAAGGACGTGTACGTGATCGGCAGCAACGACCAGCGCATTCCGCTGGCGGCGTTCGCCCGCTACGAGGTCGGCAATGCGCCGTTGAGCGTGCAGCACCAGGGGCTGTTCGTGGCCGACTGGATATCGTTCAGCCTGGCGCCCGGCGTGTCGCTGGGGCAGGCCACCGCGGCCATCGACGCGGCCGTGGCGCGTATCGGCCTGCCGTCCGACCAGATCCAGGCGGGTTTCCAGGGTAGCGCGGCCGAGTTGCAGAAGACGCTGGCGCAGCAGCCCTGGCTGATCCTGGCGGCGCTGGTCACCATGTACATCGTGCTGGGCATTCTTTACGAAAGCCTGGTGCACCCGCTGACCATTCTGTCGACCCTGCCGTCGGCGGGGCTGGGGGCGTTGCTGGCGCTGATGCTGCTGGGCAGCGAGTTCACGCTGATCGCGCTGATCGGGGTGTTCCTGCTGATCGGCATCGTGAAGAAGAACGCCATCATGATGGTGGACTTCGCGCTCGAGGCCGAGCGACGGCGCGATCTGCCGCCCCGCCAGGCCATCTACGAAGCCTGCCTGACGCGCTTTCGCCCCATCATGATGACCACCCTGGCCGCCATCTTCGGTGCGCTGCCGCTGATGATGGCGACCGGCCCTGGCGTGGAGATGCGCCGTCCGCTGGGCATCACCATCGTGGGCGGCCTGGTGCTCAGCCAGGTCCTGACGCTCTACACCACCCCCGTGGTCTACCTGTTCCTCGATCGATTCCGCCTGTGGGCCGCGCGTCGCCGTGGCCAAAGGGTGGATCCTCACGTATCCCATCCATGATTCGAGTTCTCAGTCATCGTCTTTCCGGTCTGACCTTGCGCCGCAGCGCGGCGCTGCTATGCCTGGCGCTGTCGGCCTGCGCGGTCGGGCCGGATTACCAGCGTCCTGCCATCGACGTGGGGGTGGGCTACAAGGAGGGTCAAGAGCAGGTGCCAGGCTGGAAGCCCGCCCATCCGCGCGACGACGCGCAACGCGGCCAGTGGTGGACGGTGTATGGCGACGCGGTGCTGGACGGCCTGATGCAGCAGCTGAACACGGCCAACCAGGACGTGGCGGTGGCCGAGGCCAACTACCGGCAGGCGCAGGCGCTGGTGCAGGGCGCGCGCGCCGGCTTCTTCCCCACCATCGGCGCCAGCTCGGGTGTGACGCGCTCGGGCGGCGGCGGGGCCTCGGTCGGCAATCAGTATTCGCTGACGGGCACCGTCAGTTGGGAGGCCGACGTGTGGGGCCGCCTGCGCCGTGGGCTCGAGGCCAGCCGCGCCAGCGCCCAGGCTTCCGCCGCCGATCTCGCCGCCACGCGTCTCAGCTCGCAGGCCGCGCTGGCGCAGAACTATTTCCAGTTGCGCGTGCAGGATGAGCAGAAGCGCCTGCTGGAAGCGACCATCGCGGCCTATGAGCGCTCGCTGCAACTGACGCGCAACCGCTACGACGCCGGCGTGGCGGGCAAGTCGGACGTGGCGGTGGCGACGTCGCAACTGGAGAACGCCCGGGCCCAGTCCGTCGACCTGGATTGGCAGCGCGGCCAGTTGGAGCACGCGATTGCCGTGCTGACCGGCCAGCCGCCATCGCGTTTCTCGCTGCCTTCGCAGCCGTTCGCGCAACAGTTGCCCGAGATCCCCGTCGGCCTGCCGTCCGCGCTGCTGGAACGCCGGCCGGACGTGGCCTCGGCCGAGCGCCGCGCCGCGGCGGCCAACGCGCAGATCGGCGTGGCGGAGTCGGCCTGGTTTCCCGACCTGACCCTGTCGGCCAGCGGAGGATTCCGCAATGGTTCGTTCGCCGACTGGCTGACGGCGCCGGCGCGCTTCTGGTCGCTGGGCCCGTCGCTGGCGCTGACGCTGTTCGACGGCGGCGCGCGCGACGCGCAGGTCGACCAGGCCCGCGCGGCCTACGATGCGCAGGCCGCGTCGTACCGCCAGTCGGTGCTGACCGCGCTGCGCGAGGTCGAGGATTATCTGGTGCAGTTGCGTGTGCTGGGCCAGGAGCAGGAGGTGCAGGCGCGCGCGCTGGAGGCCTCGCGCGAATCGCTGCGCCTGATCCGCAACCAGTACGAGCAGGGCATGGTCGATTTCCTGGATGTGGCCACGTTGCAGACCACGGCGCTGAGCGCCGAGCGCTCGGCGTTGTCCCTGGTCGGCAGCCGCCTGGTCGCCAGCGTGCAACTGATCGCGGCGCTGGGTGGAGGCTGGGAAGGGTTGCCTGAGCAGTGACGGCCGTGGCGTAGCGTGGTGGTGGGGCCACCGGTGGTGCGTTGCGTGGCCCGACCCGAGCTGCGGGCATGCAAGGCCCTTGTACGTAGCGTTGCGCGGGATCGAAACATCCCACTTCGTGCCCGGAATGCCGGCTTCGTGGATAGAGTGGAGATCTGGTTTTTCCACTGCGCACCTCGATGACCCGGCACGACGCCTCCTACAAGCTGCTGTTTTCCCACCCCGAGATGATCCAGGCCCTGTTGCAGGGGTTCGTGGGCGAACCTTGGATCGCGCAGCTGGATTTTTCCTCGATCGAGAAAGTGCCGGTGTCGTTCGTCACCGACGACCGGCGCGCCCGCCTGGGCGATCTGGCTTGGCGTATCAAAGGCGGCGACCGGTGGCTTTACGTCTATGTGCTGCTCGAATTCCAGTCGTCCGTCGAGCCGCGCATGGCGCTGCGGATGATGGCGTATCTGGCCTTGTTCTATCAGGATCTGGCGCGCCAGCGGGCCGTGGGCCCGGGCGAACTGTTGCCGCCCGTACTGCCGCTGGTGCTGTACAACGGCGAGTCCGCGTGGCACGCCGTTCAGGACGTGGCGCAGTTGATCGCGCCGTTGCCGGGGGAGTCGGCCGCGTATCGCCCTGCGTTGCGCTATTGCCTGGTCGACCAGCAGCGTTGGATACGTGACGGACATCCGGCGGCCGGCAATCTGGCCGCTGCGTTTTTTCAGCTGGAGCGCAGCCGTACCCCCGAGGAGATAGGCCATGCGCTGACCGTGTGGCTCGAGTGTGCGCCTCGGTCTGATTTTTCAGGTTTGCACCGTGATTTGGTCCGATGGTTGCGGCATTCCCTGCTACCTGCCCGTATGCCCGGTGCTAGGATTCCCGAGCTGAACGATATACAGGAGGCGCGCGCCATGCTTTACGACACCGTGAAGGGCTGGACGCAGGATTGGTTGCGGGATGGCTTGAAGCAAGGAAATCGGGAAGGACGCCAAGCGATATTGGGTCAGCAGCTCGTCCACCGGTTTGGCCCATTGCCTGCGGATGTGCAACAACGCGTGGCGCGGGCACAAGCTCCAGACCTCGACCGCTGGGCACTATCCATGTTGTCTGCGTCCACGCTGGACGACGTCTTCGCCGAACCGGCCGCCTGATCCGACAAGCGGCCGGTATCCCGGCTACAGCAACCCGCGTATCGCCGCGATGCCATGTGCGCCATGGCGGCGCGCTTCGATCCGCGTGGACTCGGACTGCCCTCCCAACGCAAACACCGGCAGGCCCGCATCGCGGCTGGCTTCGGTGAAACCCTTCCACCCGATGCCGGGTTGATCGGGGTGCGACGGCGTGGCAAGCACATGACCCAGTACGGCAAAATCCGCACCCAGTTCACGGGCACGCACCACTTCCGCATGGTCGTGCGCGGATACGCCTACCAGGGCACTGCCGGGCAAGTCGGGGCGGGCGCTCGATGCCGCGGCATCCGATGCGCGCAGATGCGCGCCGTCGGCCTCCGGCCACCAGTCCGAAGGATGCACGCTGTTCACCAGCACCCGGGCGCCCGCGGCATGGCAGCGCGCCACCACCGTTTGCAGCGCCTGATGCAACGTGTCAGCCGCCGCGCCGCCGGGCCATTGCGGTTCGCGCAACTGCACCAGTTTCAAGCCCTGGGCCAACGCGCCCTCCAGGCGCACCAGGAAGGCCGGCAGCCCATCGGGCCCGCCGATGCTGCTGATGCCATAGGACGTCGGCAGCGTCAGCCAGCGCAGCGGCGGCAGGGTGGCCGGCAGCAGATCGCCGACCACGCCGGCATGGGCCGGGTCCACCCATTCCAGCCGCTGGTTCTCCAGGCTGCGCGGTTCTCCTTCCCAACCGGTGACCTGGCAGAAGGACAGGCGCACCGTGGTCTGCGGATAGGCGTGCACGTACGTCACCCAGGGCCAGGCCTCGGTGACGCGGATGCCGATCTCTTCCTGCAACTCGCGCGCCAGGGCTTGCAACACGGTTTCGCCGGGCTCCAGCTTGCCGCCGGGCAGTTCCCACCAGCCCGACCACGGTTTGCCTTCGGGACGCTGTCCCAGCAGCAGTTGGCCGTCGGGACGCAGGATCAGGCCGGCAGCGACGTCGATGATCCGGTCGGTCCTGCCGGGCAGCGGAGCGTTCCTGTCTTCAGACATGCCGTGCCGCCCAATCCCGTGCGAACTGATAGGCCACCCGGCCCGAACGCGAGCCGCGTTCCAGCGCCCATTGCAGCGCCTCGGCGCGGCAGGGGGCGATCTGGTCGGCGGGGCAGTTCAGCTCGCGCAGCCAGTGGTGCACGATGTCCAGGTAGTCGTCCTGCTTGAACGGATAGAACGACAGCCACAGGCCGAAGCGTTCGGACAGCGAGATCTTTTCCTCGACGGTTTCGCCGGGGTGGATCTCGCCGTCGGGCTGGTGCCTGGCCTGCAGGTTCTCGCTCATGTATTCCGGCATCAGGTGGCGCCGGTTGGACGTGGCGTAGATCAGCACGTTGTCGCCCGCTGCCGAGACCGAGCCGTCCAGCACCGATTTCAGCGCCTTGTAGCCGGCCTCGCCTTCCTCGAAGGACAGGTCGTCGCAGAACACGATATAGCGTTCGGCGCGGCCGGCTACCAGTTCGACGATGTCGGACAGGTCGCCCAGGTCGGACTTGTCGACCTCGATCAGCCGCAGGCCCTGGTCGCCGTAGGCGGCGAGCATGGCCTTGACCAGCGAGCTCTTGCCGGTGCCGCGCGCGCCGGTCATCAGCACGTTGTTGGCCGGCTTCTTCTGCAGGAACTGCCGCGTATTGCGGTCGATGACGTCCTTCTGGCGCTCGATGTGCTGCAGGTCGCCCATGTCGATGCGCGCGATGTGGCGCACGGCATCGAGCCAGCCGCGCGCGCCCCGCTTGCGCCAGCGGTAGGCGTGCGCGGTCCAGTCGATTTCGGGGGGCGCGGCGGGCAGCCAGGCTTCCAGTTGCGCCAGCACGCGTTCGGCCCGCGCCAGCAGGCGGACCATGTCGGGGGAAGACGAATCCATCGCGATTACGAGCGGTAGTCGGCGTTGATGCTGACGTAGTCGTGCGAGAAGTCGCAGGTGTAGACGGTGTCGCTCACCTTGCCGCGGCCCAGCGCGATGCGCACCAGGATTTCCGCTTCCTTCATGACGCGCTGGCCGTCCGCCTCTTGGTAGGACGGGTTGCGGCCGCCGTCGGCGGCCACCAGCACGTCGCCCAGCCACAGGCGGATGCCCGAGACGTCCAGGTCGTCGATGCCGGCGTAGCCGATGGCGGCCAGGATGCGGCCCAGGTTGGGATCGGAGGCGAAGAACGCGGTCTTGACCAGCGGCGAGTGCGCCACCGAGTAGGCCACCTTCAGCGCCTCGTCGGTGCTGCCGGCTTCCTCGACGCGGATCGTCATGAACTTGGTGGCGCCCTCGGCGTCGCGCACGATCTTCTGCGCCAGGTCGGCGGCCGCTTCGGTCAGGGCGGCGACGACCGCAGCGTAGGCCGGATCGGATTCGGAGGACACGGTCACGCCCGACTTGCCGGTGGCGATCAGGATGAACGAGTCGTTGGTGGAGGTGTCGCCGTCGACCGTGATGCGGTTGAACGACTGGTCGGCGATCTGCACGGCCAGCTTGCGCAGCAGCGGCTGGGCGATGGCGGCGTCGGTGGCCAGGAAGCTCAGCATGGTGGCCATGTTGGGCCGGATCATGCCGGCGCCCTTGCTGATGCCGGTGAAGGTGACGGTCTTGCCATCGGCCTGGATCCGGCGCGAGTGGATCTTGGGCAGCGTGTCGGTGGTCATGATGCCGTGCGCGGCATTGAACCACTGGTCGGGCGACAGCGCGGCGATCGCGCCGGGCAGGCCGGCCTTCAGGCGGTCCACGGGCAGCGGCTCGAGGATGACGCCCGTGGAGAACGGCAGGATCTGTTCGGCGGGCAGGCCCAGCAGGTCGGACAGCGCGGCGCAGGTGTCCTTGGCGCGCTGCAGGCCGTCGGCGCCGGTGCCGGCGTTGGCGTTGCCCGTGTTGATGACCAGCGCGCGGATCGCGCCGCCCGACGAGGCCAGGTGCGTTTCGCACACCTGCACGGGCGCGGCGCGGAAGCGGTTGCGCGTGAACACGCCGGCGACGGCGCTGCCTTCGGCCAGGCGGAAGACGGTCAGGTCACGGCGGCCCGCCTTGCGGATGCCCGCCTCGGTGACGCCGATCTCGACACCGGCGACGGGGAAAATTTCGGATTCGGAGGGGATCTGCAGATTGACGGCCATGGTTCGGGAACTCGCTGGTGGATAGCCGCCGAGGCGGCTGCCGGCGACATAGCCTTCTATTATCCACCGCCTGGGGCGCTCTCCAAATGACGGGTCGCGGGCGAGTCCCTTGCGCCGCTCAGTCCCAGGCCGGCGCCAGCCCGTCCGGATCGACCAGGCGCTCGCCGCGCTCCAGCGCCGCGATGCGCGCCATGTCGTCCGCGTCCAGCCGCAAGCCGGTCGCCAGCAGGTTGCTGGCCAGGTTCTCGGGCTTGGTCGAGGACGGGATCACCGCGTAGCCCTGCTGCAGGGCCCAGGCCAGCGCGACCTGCGCGGGCGTGGCCTGATGGCGCCGGGCGATCTCGATGATGGCGGGTTCCTGCACGATCCTGCCGTAGGCCAGGGTCATGTACGAGGTGATGGCGATGCCCTGCTCGCGGGCGAATCCGGCCACCCGGCGGTTCTGCAGATAGGGATGCAGTTCGACCTGGTTGGTGGCGATGGCGTCCGCGCCCACGGCATCGATGGCCTGGCGCATCAGGTCCACCGTGAAGTTCGATACGCCGATGGCGCGCGTCAGCCCCTGGTCGCGGGCGTCGCGCAGCGCGGCCATGTAGTCGGCCACGGGCACGGCGCCGCCCGGCGACGGCCAGTGGATCAGCACCAGATCGGCGCGGTCGGTGCGCAGCCGGGCCAGGCTGTCGCGCAGGCTGTCGGCCAGGCGCGTGCGGGACAGGTTCTCGGTCCAGATCTTGGTGGTCAGGAACAGTTCGTCGCGAGGCACGCCGCTGTCGGCGATGGCCTGGCCGATCTCGGCCTCGTTGCCGTAGATCTGCGCGGTGTCGATGGCCCAGTAGCCCAGTTGCAGTGCGTGGCGTACCGAGTCGATGACGGCCTGGCCCTGCAGGCGGAAGGTGCCCAGGCCGAGAGGGGGAATAGAGAAAGACATGGCTGTGATATTTCCGGTGAAGTCCAGGCCTCGCAGTGTGCCGGGCTTATCTTTGCGGAATAAGAGGGTGGCAGGCCAATGACTTTTGACTCGAGAGCAAAGATCTGGCGCAGCGCGCGGGCCGGGTGTGTATGCTGGCGGCTCGTGTGCGGTCCCGTGGATACGCTGGCAGGCAGCACGCCAGCCGTGGGCATGGCGACGTATCCAGGGGGGCCCACGAGCGCCGGGCGCGGTCCCGGCGTCCATCCATTCATACGAGGAGCATCACATGGATCTGGGCATTGCCGGCCGTTGGGCCGTGGTGTGCGCGGCCAGCAAGGGGCTGGGCAAGGGGTGTGCGGCCGCGCTGGCACGCGAGGGCGTCAACCTGGTCATCAACGCGCGCGGCGCGGACGCGCTGAACGAGACCGCGGACGAACTGCGCGCGTTGAACGCCGGCATCGAGGTACGCAGCGTGGTGGGCGACGTGACGCAGGAATCGGTGCGGCAGGCGCTGCTGGCCGCGGCGCCGCAGGTCGATATCCTGGTCAACAACGCGGGCGGCCCGCCGCCCGGCGACTTCCGCGACTGGAAACAGGACGATTGGCTGGCTGCCTTGCAGGCCAACATGCTGACGCCCATCGAACTGATACGCGCCACCGTGGACGGCATGGCCGAGCGCGGCTTCGGACGCGTGGTCAACATCACCTCGGGCGCGGTCAAGGCGCCGATCGACGTGCTGGGCCTGTCCAACGGCGCACGCAGCGGACTGACCGGCTTCGTGGCGGGCGTGGCGCGTCAGCCCCGCCTGGCGGGCCGCAACGTCACGCTGAACAACCTGCTGCCCGGCCCGTTCGACACCGACCGGTTGCGCAAGGCATTTTCGGCGCCGGGCCAGCGCGAGAAGCGCCTGGCCACCATTCCGATGGGGCGCTTCGGCGATGCCGACGAATTCGGCGCGGTGTGCGCCTTCCTGTGCAGCGTGCATGCCGGCTACATGACGGGGCAGAATGTGCTGCTGGACGGCGGCGCGTATCCGGGAACGTTCTGAATGTGCGAAAGGGTGTTGCCGGGCCGGTCTGCAACCGCACGGCGATGCTGTTCCCGGCCGTCCGCACGGACGGCCGACGTTTTCTGCCTCAGGGCGCCAGTTGCATCGACGGCACGTCCAGCACGCCCGCATCGCGATTGCTGAGCACCGCGCGCACGGTGCCATCCGGCCCCTGCAGCACCGAATTGCCCGTTGCGATGTCGGGCTGGCCCGCGCGCAGGGCCGCGCGGCCGCGTGGCGGGCTGAACAGCAGGTCGCCTTCCTCGGCGCCGCGCACGCCCGCCGCGCTGGCAGCGCGGGTGCCGGCGGGATAGGTGACCTCACCCAGCCGCAGTTCCTGCGCCAGCAGGCCTTCGAATTTCAGTACCTGGTGCTGGCTGTCGACCATGACGTCGGCCTTCAGCAGCGACAGGCCCGAGATGGCGGCCGGCTCGCTGCCGTCGGTGCGCAGCAGCCAGCGCTGCGGCATGGTCTGGCGCATGTCCAGCCAGGTGCCGGTGGGCAGGGGCAGGTTGCCCACGGTATTGCCCGACGCCAGATGGCAACTGTCGAAGCGCGGCCGCCCGTCTTCCATGACCAGTTCGACGCGGTGGGCGCGCGAGCAGCGCCAGCCGCCATGAATCGTCTGGTCGGTGGGGATCGCCACCGACCAGCTTTCGCCCGCCGCGCCGATGGGATGCTGTGCGCGGCGGTAGCGGAACAGTTGCCTGGCCTGCAGGCCGCCCACTTCCACCAGCACGGGGAAGTCGGCCTGGACGAAGGAGTCGGGATCGCCCGGCGTGGCCAGGCGCAGTTCGGTGCCGGCTGGCATATCGACGCCAGCCAGCTTGCGGGCGGTGTCGAGCACGGCGCGGCGCGCCTGTTCCTCGCGGGCCTCGCGCTGGACGGTCAGCCACTGGCTGATGTGCTGATAGGGGAAGATGCCGCCGGTGATGGCCAGCACCGCCATCATGGCGGGGCCCAGGCGGCGGTGGTCGCGCATCCACAGGCGGGCACGCCGGTTCAGCGCCAGGCGGGCGAGCCAGGTCAGCAGCGTGCTCAGGCAGATCAGCGAGACTGCCATCGACGCGTAATAGTTGCCGCCAGGAATCGAGACCGGAATCATGGCGGCAATTATGCGCCATTCCAGGGGCGGGCTATCGCTCTTGCGTGCGCTGGGCGACCACTTGCAGTTTCAGTTCGCCCAGCGCCTTGAACAGGGCGTTGCGGCTGGCGTCGGGCAGGCCGTCGAACATGCCCTTGACCCAGCTTTCGTGGGCGCGCGCCATGCGGGCGAAGGTCTTCTTGCCCAGCGGCGTGAGTTTCAGCACCGAACTGCGCCGGTCGGTTTCGACCTTGGTGCGCACCACCAGGCCTTCGGATTCGAGCTGGTCGGTGATGCCGGTGATGTTGCCGTTGGTCACCATCATGTGGCGCGACAGCTCGCCCATCTTCATGCCCTTGGGCGCGCGCTGCAATTGCGCCATCAGGTCGAAGCGCGGCAGCGTGGTGTCGAATTCGGTGCGCAGGCGGCCGCGGATCTCGGTCTCGATCAGGTTGCAGCAGGTCAGCATGCGCAGCCACAGCCGCAACGCGTGGTGGTCGTCGGGGGCGGCGCGGGTTTCGAGGTCAGGAGCGTCGGTCATGGGGCGGTACGGGAAGAAAAGGGGCGGCCCGTATCGGGCTGGCCCGTTCGGGACAGGCCCATCTGGTCGAACATGGCCTGGGCCAGCAGGCTGCCGGGGCGGCCCAGGTCGAGCACGATGTCGAAATGGTTCAGGCCGGGCGCGGGCACGTAGCGGCCGGGAAAGCCGCGCGCCTGCCAGGCATGCAGGTAGTCGTTGCTCTGGCGCTTGAATTCGTCGGTCTCGTTCTCGCCGTAGCTGACCACGATGGGGCAGCCGTGGGCGGGCGCGAGGCGGCCGGGGCTGTTGCGCGCGGCATCGGCCGGCGTCATGCGCATCCATTGGTTGATGTGGGTGTGCACCAGCGGCGTCAGGTCGTACAGGCCGGACAGCAGCAGCGCGCCCTTGATGGCATCGCCGGGCAGGCCCAGCTCGCGTTGCCAGCCGCCTGCCAGCAGCATGCCGCACAGGTGGCCGCCCGCCGAACTGCCGCCGACGTGCAGGCGGGCGGGATCGCCGCCGTGCGTGGCGATGTTGCGATGGACCCAGGCCACCGCGCGGCGCACCTGGTCGACGATGCGGTCCAGCGTGACGGCCGGCGCCAGCGAATAGTTGACGGCCACCACCACGGCGCCCGCGAGCGTGAAAGCGGGCGCCATCGAGCTGGAATCGTCCTTGCCCAGCGCGCGCCAGTAGCCGCCGTGGAGGTAGATGAAGACCGGCGCGGGGCATCCCGGCGCGGGGAGGCCCCGCGCGGCGGGAAACACGTCGAGCGTTTCATCGGTATGGTCGCCATACGCCAGGTTCAGTGCGCACGGCAGTGTGTCGCGCGCCTGGCGGCTTTCGTTGGCGTATTGCTTGAGTATCGATTCGACGTGCGGTACTGTCGCGCGTGCGTTGTATTGCACATCCAATGTGGCGGCGTCGAACTGGCGATGGACGAGGCTCATGGTTGGGGCAAACCCTAGGCTTGTTTTGCTCGATACTTTAAACCTAAACTATGCCGCACGCCAGTTGATTTCTCGTCCGCAACACCGGCCGCGCGGTGGCATGGATGACGGGCTCGGCGACACGATCGCAGTCGAACGCTTCAGAACAAAACCCAAGCAGCGCGCCGCGCCAGGAGTTCCCCGCATGCGTATCCTTTCCCTCGTCGTGGCCGCCGCCGCGCTCGTTCCCGTCATTTCCCACGCCGACCCCATCAAGGTCGGCATCGCCAACGACATCTCCGGCCCGTTCGCGGCGCTGGGCGCCGAGGCGCGCGATGGCTTCAACCTCGCCATCAAGCAGCTGGGCGGCAAGCTGGGCGGCCAGCCGGCCGAGTTCCTGCAGACCGACATGGGCGGCAACCCCGAGCAGGCCCGCCAACTGGCCACGCGCTACATCCAGCGCGAGAAGGTCGACTTCTTCACCGGCCCCATCGGCTCGAACGTGGCGCTGGCCGTGGGACCTGCGCTGTTCGCCGCCAAGATCCCGTACCTGTCGAACAATCCCGGCCCCAGCCAATACGCGGGCGCCCAGTGCAACAAGTTCTGGTTCGGCACCACCTACCAGAACGACGCCTTCCACGAAGTGGCCGGCAAGGTCGCGGCCGACCGCGGCTACAAGAAGATGTTCATCATCGCGCCCGACTATCCCGCGGGCAAGGATGCGCTGACCGGCTTCAAGCGCGGCTACAAGGCCGACGTGGCGCAAGAGCGCTACACCAAGCTGGGCCAGATCGATTACGCGGCCGAACTGGCCGAGGTGCGCGCCGCCGCGCCCGACGCGGTCTACATCTTCCTGCCCGGCGGCATGGGCATCAACTTCGTCAAGCAGTTCGTGGCCGCGGGCCTGTCGCAGAACATCGCGCTGGTCGGCCCGGGCTTTTCGGCCGACGAGGACGTCATCCCTGCCGTGGGCGAGCCGATGATCGGCATGGTCAACACCGCGCAATGGGCACATGACCTGGACGTGCCGCGCAACAAGCAGTTCGTCGACGCCTTCCGCAAGGAATACAACGGCCGCTATCCCTCGGTGTACGCGGCGCAGGCCTACGACGTCATCATGGCGATGGATGCCGCCGTCAAGCAGGCGGGCGGCAAGGCCGGCGACCGCGACGCCATCGTCGCCGCGCTGGAAAAGGCCGACTTCCCTTCGGTGCGCGGCGCATTCACCTACGGCAGGAACCACTATCCCATCCAGGCCTACTACGCCCGCCAGGTGGGCAAGGACGCCCAGGGCCGCATCACCAACAAGTTGATCGGCAAGGTGTACGACAAGCACCAGGACGTCTACGTGGGCGAGTGCAAGCTCTGATTTTGCGGTAGCAGCACGGCGCGGCGCCACGACGCCGCGCCGATCGACCGCGGGCGCGCGACGCCCGCGGCACAGGGGAAGTCGATGACGTATACGCTGATCGCCGAGCAGTTGCTGAACGGTCTGCAGTTCGGGTTGATGCTGTTCCTGATCGCCGCCGGCCTGACGCTGGTCTTCGGCATCATGGACATCATGAACCTGGCGCATGGTTCGCTGTACATGGCGGGCGCCTATGTGGCGGCCGAGACCATGCAGCGCACGGGCTCGTTCACCGCGGCGGTCATCGTGGCCGCGCTGGCCACGGGCGTGGTGGGGGCCGTGCTGGAACTGGCGCTGATCCGCCGCCTGGCGGTGCGCGATCACCTGGCCCAGGTGCTGGGCACCTTCGCCATCCTGCTGATCGCCAACGACCTGGTCAAGATGATCTGGGGCCCCGCTCCGGTGATGCTGAACACGCCGGCGGCGCTGTCCGGTCCGGTGCGTCTGCTGCCCGACCTGATGTATCCCGCGTATCGCCTGCTGATCATCGGCCTGGGTCTGGCCGTGGCCGTGGGCCTGTACGGGTTCGTCACGCGCACCCGCGCCGGCGTGCTGGTGCGGGCCGGCGCATCCAACCGGCAGATGGCCACGCTGATGGGCGTGCGCGTGCCCTTGCTGTTCCTGGGCGTGTTCGCGCTGGGCGCCATGCTGGCTGCGCTGGCCGGTGCGCTGCTGGGGCCGGTGACGGCCGTGCAGGTCGGCATGGGCGAGGAAATCCTGATCCTGGTGCTGGTCTGCATCGTCATCGGCGGCATCGGCTCGATACGCGGCGCCTTCGCCGGCGCGCTACTGGTGGGCATGGTCGATACGGCCGGCCGCGCCTTTCTGCCCACGCTGCTGCGCAGCTTCTTTCCGCCCGACGTGGCCTCCGGCGTGGGGCCCACGCTGGCCGCCATCGGCATCTACGTGCTGATGGCCGGGGTGCTGGTGTTCCGGCCCTCGGGCCTGTTCCCGGCGCGCGGCTGATCCCGAGATCCGACATGACCCACCGTTCACTGCTCTGGACCGGGCTGTTCCTGCTGGCGCTGGCGGCGTTTCCGCTGGTGGCGCCGCTGTTCGACCTGGATTTCTATGTCTCGTTCGTGCGCCGCATCCTGATCTACGCGCTGGCCGCCACCAGCCTGAACCTGGTGCTGGGCTATGGCGGCATGGTCGCGCTGGGACACGCCGCCTTCCTGGGGGCCGGGGCGTACGCCGTGGGCATCCTGGGGGTGTCCGGCGTCACCTCGGCGCTGGTGGCCTGGCCTGCCGCCATGTTGCTGGCGGGCGGCCTGGCCGTGCTGACCGGCGCGGTCTCGCTGCGCACGCGCGGGGTGTACTTCATCATGATTACGCTGGCGTTCGCGCAGATGCTCTATTACGTCTTCATCTCGCTGCGCCAGTACGGCGGCGAGGACGGCCTGAACCTGCCGGGCTATTCCACGCTGCCCGGCCTGGACCTGGCCAACGACCGCGCGTTCTATTACCTGGTGCTGGGGGTGTTCGTGCTGCTGCTGTGGGGGTTCGGCAAGCTGGTGAACTCGCGCTTCGGCACCGCGCTGCAGGGCATCCGCGAGAACGAATCACGGATGGAAGCCCTGGGTTACCCGGTCTATCGCATGAAGCTGGCGGCGTTCGGCCTGAGCGGCGCGGCGGCCGGCCTGGCGGGCGCGCTGCTGGCCAATCACAATCTGTTCATCTCGCCCAGCCTGATGCATTGGACCCAATCGGCCAACCTGCTGATCATGGTGCTGGTGGGCGGCGTCGGGCTGCGCTATGGCGGCGTGGTGGGGGCGGTGGTCATGCTGGTGCTGGAAGAGGTGTTGAAGATGTGGACGGAATACTGGCACCTGCCGCTGGGCATCCTGCTGCTGGCCGTGGTGTTCGGCGCCCCGCGCGGCCTGGCCGGCCTGCTGGGACCGTGGTTCACGGGCCGCGCCGCCAGGCAGGCCGTGCCCGCCGCCCGGAGCCGCCCATGACGGCCGCCGCCGATTTCATGCCAGCCCTGCAGGCCGAGGGACTGGTCAAGCGCTTCGGCGCGCTGCTGGCCACCGACCATGTCTCGCTGACGCTGCGTCCCGGCGAGATCCACGCGCTGATCGGCCCGAACGGCGCGGGCAAGTCGACCTTGATCCATCTGCTGTCCGGCACCCTGCCGGCCGATGCGGGCACGCTGACCGTGGCCGGCGCCGACGTCAGCGGCATGAACGGCCACCAGCGCGTGGCCGCCGGCCTGTCGCGCTCGTACCAGATCACCAATATCTTCAAGTCGTTCAGCGTGCTGGACAACCTGTTGCTGGCCGTGCAGGCGCATGCGGGCAGCAGTTTCCGGTTCTGGCGGGCCCGCGGCCGCGAAGAGGCGCTGTACGAGCAGGCCCGCGCGCTGGCGCGGCAGTGCGCGCTGGATGCCGCGCTGCTGGAGCGCCCCGCGGGCACCTTGCCGCACGGCGAGCAGCGCAAGCTGGAGTTCGCCCTGGCGCTGGCCGCGCGTCCCAAGGTGCTGCTGCTGGACGAGCCCATGGCCGGCATGGGCCCCGACGAAACCCTGCGGCTGGCCGACCTGATCGACAGCCTGCGCGGCGAGGCGGCCATGCTGCTGGTCGAGCACGACATGCAGGCGGTGTTCCGGCTGGCCGACCGCATCTCGGTGCTGGTGTATGGCCGCGTCATCGCCACCGGCACGCCGGACGAGATACGCGCCAATCCCGAGGTGCGCCAGGCCTATCTGGGCGACGACGAAACCGTGGAGGAAGCATGATGCTGGAACTGCGTGGCATCGCCAGCGGCTACGGTCCCAGCCAGGTGCTGTTCGGCGTCGACCTGAGCATCGGCGCCGGGCAGGTGGTGACCCTGCTGGGCCGCAACGGCATGGGCAAGACCACGCTGCTGCGCACCTTGTTCGGCCAGTTGCCGCTGCGCGGCGGCAGCGTGCGGTTCTGCGGCCAGGACATCGGTGGCTGGAGCCCCGACCGCATCGCGCGCACCGGCCTGGCCATCGTGCCGGAGGGGCGGCAGTGCTTTCCCAACCTGACGGTGCGCGAGCACCTGACCGCCTTCGTCGCGGCGCGCAATCCCGACATCGGCCGGCCCTGGACGCCCGAACGCGTGTTCGAACTGTTTCCGCGCCTGGGCGAGCGCGCCCGCAACATGGGCAACCAGTTGTCCGGCGGCGAGCAGCAGATGCTGGCCATCGGCCGCGCGCTGGTCACCAACCCGCGCCTGCTGGTGCTGGACGAGGCCACCGAAGGGTTGGCGCCGCGTATCCGCGAAGAAATCTGGACCTGCCTGGCCACCCTGCGCGAAGCGGGGCAGACCATCCTGGTCATCGACAAATACGTCGAGCGCCTGCTGGCCCTGGCCGACCGGCACGTCATTCTCGAACGCGGCAAGGTGGTCTGGACGGGCGACTCCGGCCAACTGGATGCCGACCGGGAGATCTGGACCCGTTATTTAGGCGTCTGACCTGAATGTCGGCGGGCCGGCCACGGCCAATGTAAACGTTGTCAGATTGATACCGACCTTTCACTTTTTGAGGTCTAATTGCCGCTGTCCGTTTAGAATTTCGCATCTTCAGCGGCTACACTCTGGGCCGTGCCCGAGTCGGTGGCCGGCAATCCCTCGCATTGCCCTCGCGCCCGCTGGTTGCCACAGCAGACGTATACGCGGATGCACCCGTCCGCCATGTGCCGTACCGCACGGCGCTTTAATGACTAGTCAGGAATCGTTCAAACATGGCGAAATGGGGGTTGAGGACCAAGTCCTTGCTGGCTTTGGCCCTTGCGTGCCTGATCGCGCTGATTTCCGCCGCGGCGATCGGCTGGCATGTCTTCGATAGCGTCCGCGAACATTTCGGCCGTGCCTACGTCGAGAACGTCACCCTGCTCAGCCGCCAGAAGATCCTGGCGCCCATCTCGCGCGAACTCGCCCTGTCGCTGCGCCTGGCCGATTCCGAGGTCACGCGCCGGTTTCTGCTGAACGAGGACGATGCCGCCACGCGCGAGCTGTTCTTCCGCGAGGCCGAGGGCTACCGCGGCGACCTGCGCAGCCAGTCGTTCTTCGTCATCAGCGCGCTGAGCAACCACTATTACTTCAGCGACAAGCCGCAGTCCACGCCCCAGCCGCCGCGCTATACGCTGTCGCCGGACAAGCCGGACGATGGCTGGTTCTTCGCCTCGGTGCGTTCGCCCGACCTGTACAACATCAACGTCAATCCGGACCTGCAGCTGAAGGTCACCAGCGTCTGGATCAACGTCCAGGTGCGCGACGGCAGCCGGGTGCTGGGCCTGGCCGGCTCGGGCCTGAACCTCAACGCCTTCCTCGACGAATTCATCACCAACAGCGATCCCGGCGTCACGCCGATGATCGTCGACCAGTCCGGCGCCATCCAGGCTTTCCACGATGCCTCGCGCATCGCCTACAACTCGGCCACCCGCGCCGACTCCAGCCACAGCAGCGTGTACGGCCTGGTGGGCGCCAGCGACGAGGCGCCGTTGCGCGAAGCGCTGCAGCGTGCCCAGTCCGACCCCCAGCAGGTACAGACCGTCTGGGGGCAATTCGGCGGCAAGCGCCAGTTGCTGGCGGTGGCCTATATCCCTGAACTGCGCTGGCATGTGGTGACGGCGGTCGACCTGAGCGCGGCCCGGGTGGCCGATGCCGCCTGGCTGTGGCCCGCCGCCATCGGCGTGGTGCTGCTGGTGGCGGCCATGCTGCTGGGCTTCGGCTATGCCGTCGAGCGCCTGATGCTGCGCCCGCTGCGCCGGCTGCAGCAGTCGGCGCGCGCCATCGCCGCCGGCCGCTACGACGTCACGCTGCCGCCTGCCGGCCAGGACGAGATCGGCGATCTGAGCCGCGCCTTCGGCGTCATGGCCGACAAGGTGCGCACCCACACCGCAGAGCTGGAAGACAAGGTGCGCGAGCGCACCCGGGAACTGGAAAGCGCCAACCGCGAGATGGCCGAGGCGCAGAAGAAGATCGGCGACTCCATCGACTACGCCAGCCTGATCCAGCGCGCCATCCTGCCCGACCGCCAACTGGTGCGGTCGCTGGGTGAACGCCATTTCGTGCTGTGGAAGCCGCGCGACGTGGTGGGCGGCGATTTCTACGTGTTCCGCTCGGACGGCCCCAACTGCCTGCTGGGCGTGATGGACTGCGCCGGCCACGGCGTGCCGGGCGCCCTGATGACCATGCTGGCGCGCGCCGCCATCGACCTGGCCATCGCCGAGGTCGGCCCTGCCAGTCCGGCCGCCGTGCTGGCCGCCACCGATGCCGCCATCCGCGCCATGCTGGCCGATGCGCAGTTGCCGCGCACGCTTGCCATCAATACGGACGCAGGACTGGTGTATATAGACTGGTCGAATCACCGGCTGGTCTATTCCGGCGCCAAGATTTCGTTGTACGCCAGCGATGGCGAGGTGTTGCAGGAGTTGCCCGGCGGGCGCCGCGCGCTGGGCGACAAGCGGCCGGGCGAATACGAGAACGTCGAACTGTCGCTTCAGCCTGGGTGGACTTACTATCTGGTTACAGACGGGTTCCTGGACCAGGCGGGCGGCGAACACGGTTTCGGATTCGGCAGCCGCCGCTTTGCCGACATGCTTACCCGGCATGCCCGGCAGCCGCTTTCCGAGCAGGCCCAGGCGTTCAGCCAGGCGCTGGACGACTACCGGGGAGCGCGGCCGCAGCGCGACGACATCACGCTGCTGTCTTTCCGTTTCGAATGAACCTGGCCACCAAGGTGTGACCGCTATGAATGCTTCCGATCTCTACGCCCTGCGCGAGCGCTTCGACAAGAATCGCACGCTGCTGTGCTTCAACGGCCCGATTTCTCGCAGCCTGATCGAAGAGATCGGCAATGCGTTGAAGAATTACCTGGATGCCGAGCACACCCGCCCGGCCGAGGCCATGGACGTGTTCTCGGTGTACATCGAGATGATCCAGAACATCCGCCAGTACGCCCTGCAGTGCAACGACGCCGAGGCCAGCGCCACGGTGGCCATCAACCGCCGCGACGCGGGCGGCTACGTGGTGTCGGCCGGCAACATGGTCGAGGCGGCGCACGGCGAACGCCTGGTGGCCATCGTCGACCGCCATGGCCGGCATGGACAAGGCCGCGCTGAAGGCGGAATACAAGGCGCAATTGCACAAGCCCCGCGTGCCGGGCACGGTCACCGGCGCAGGCCTGGGCCTGATCGACATCGCGCGCCGCGCCAGCGGTCCGCTGCAGGCCAGCCTCAGCCCGCAGATCGAAAACGGCCGGGCCTTCTTCAGCCTGAGCGTCGCCATCTAAATCGTCCGCAGAGTCCGATATGAATGATTTGAATCTACCCGGCACCCAATCCACTCCTTCCATCCTGACCGACGCTAAATCCGGCGTGCTGCGCATGGGCGGCGACTCCTATCCCGAGAACT
The DNA here is from genome assembly GCF_900078315.1 of Bordetella ansorpii. Classification (GTDB taxonomy): domain Bacteria; phylum Pseudomonadota; class Gammaproteobacteria; order Burkholderiales; family Burkholderiaceae_B; genus Bordetella; species Bordetella ansorpii. The sequence goes on along the minus strand of NZ_FKBS01000025.1, from coordinate 422,265 downwards.
CGTTCGAGCTGTTCGGTCCCGTGCTGGAGTGGGTGGAAACCTATCTGCGCGACAGCACCGGGCCGCTGCGCCTGGAACTCGAACTGCTGTACCTGAACACCAGCAGCATCAAGGCCGTCATGGAGATCTTCGATCTGCTGGAAGCCGCCCATGAGCAGGGCCGGCAGGTCAAGGTCGAATGGTTCTACGACATGCGCAACGAGCGCGTGGGCGAGCTGGCCGAAGAGTTCAAGGAAGACTGCTCGTTCCCCTTTGACGTGATAGGCCGTGAATGAAGCAAGATACCGCTGATCTCGAGCGGCGCGTCAGTTCCCTGCTGGCCGACCCCGAGTATGCAGGGCATCCCCTGCATGGCGCGCTGAGCGACCTGTGGCAACACACGTCCGACGTGCTCGAACGCGTCGAACGCATCACGCATCTGTCCGACGCCTTCCAGTCGATGGCGCGCGAGCGCGAGCTGGATATCTGCCGCCGTTTCGACCGCCAGTTGCGCAAGCTGTCGCGCATCGTGCGCATCTCCGACCACTACCAGAACATGATGCGCGAGCTGAATGCCGCGCTGAAGAATGCTTCCATCCACGACGAGCTCACCGGGTTGGCCAACCGCCGCGCGCTGATCGAGGTGTTGAAGGAAGAGACCGAGCGCGCCGCCCGGCATTCGCGCCGTTTCGTGCTGGTCATGCTGGACGTCGATCACTTCAAGCAGATCAACGACCAGCACGGCCACGACGTGGGCGACCGCGCGCTGATCGGCGTGGCGGGCCTGCTGCACGACGGCCTGCGCCAATATGACGCCTGCGGCCGTTGGGGCGGAGACGAATTCCTGCTGCTGCTGCCGGAGTCGGGGCTGGAGGATGCCAAGGCGATGCTCGAGCGCCTGGTGTGCCAGGTGCGCGAGTTGCGCGTCCTGGCGCCGTCCGGTGAAATCGGCTTGACGGTCAGCGTGGGCATGGCCCAGTATCGGCCGGGCGAGGCGTTCAACGATACCCTTACCCGAGCGGACCACGCGCTGTACAGCGCCAAGCAACAGGGACGGGATCGCGTGGCGGCCGATGGGCCGGGTCCGCTTCCGGTCGACCCCAATGCTTCGCCTGCGGAGTAGTCGATGTCCCGAGAATTGAACACCGATGTTCAGTCTGGCGAGGATGCCCTGCAATGGGGCGGCAAGGCGTTCCTGCAGGCCCTGGACCGGGCCATCCTGACCTGCGATTTCGACCTCGACGGCAACGTGTTGCGCGCCAATGACAACTTCCTGTCATTGGTCGGCTACACCCGCGAAGACATCGATCTGCTGCGTCACGACATGCTGTGCGAGTCGGTGCACGACGGCAAGGCCGGCGTCGGCGACGAGCGCCTGTGGAACCAGCTGCGGCGCGGCCAGCCCTTCACGGGCAACTGCAAGCTGCGCGCGCGCGACGGCTCGCCCATCTGGGTCGAAGTCACCTACCTGCCGGTGCTGGACGCCGACGGCGTGGTCGGGCGCGTCTGCATCCTGGGCCGCAAGGCCATCGCCGATGCCGAACGCCTGGAAGAAATCCGCCTGCTGCTGGGGGTCAACGACACCGGCAACGCCGTGGTCGTGTCCGGCGCGGACGGACGCATCCTGTACGTCAGCGACAGCTTCCGCCGCATGTTCGGCTACACCGACGAGGATGCGCGCAACCGCACCTTGGGCGAGGTGCTGGCGGGCGCCCGTCCCGACCGCGCCACCATGGACGAGCTCGAGCGCCGCCTGACCTTCCCGGCCGGCTACCAGCGCGACCTGCTGGCCTACGACCGCAGCGGCAAGCCGCTGTGGGTCTCGGTGATGGCCAACCCGGTGTTCGACGACCGCGGCCAGCTATGCAACGTGGTCGACGTGCTGGTCGACGTCACGCCCACCAAGGTGCACGACGTCCCGCAGCGCCGCGTGATGCAGGCCATGGTCAACGAGGTCTCGGTGGCCGAGGTGATGAGCATGGTGTGCCTGGAGGTCGAGCGCCTGGCGCCCGACGTGGTCGCCAGCGTGACGCGCGTCGACGCCCAGGGCTATATGCGTCCCCTGGCCGGCCCCAGCCTGCCGCTGGCCTACCTGAACGCGCTGGACGGCCTGCCCATCGGCGCGGAGACGCTGTCCACGGGCAGCGCCGCTTTCCTGGGCCGGCCGGTGATGGTGCGCAACATCGTCACCGATCCGCTGTGGGCCGAGCACCGCCATCTGCCGCTGCCGCAGGACCTGGTGGCCTGCTGGTCCTCGCCGATCAAGTCCAGCGACGGCCAGGTGCTGGGCACCTTCGACCTGTATTTCCGCGAGCCGCGCTGGCCCGACGCCTTCCACCATCGGCTGGTGGGCGGCAGCGTGTACCTGTGCGCGCTGGCGCTGGAGCGCGACGAAGCCCGCGCGCGCATTCGCCAACTGGCGTTCTACGACGAACTGACCGGCCTGCCCAACCGCAACCTGCTGCTGGCGCGCGCCCAGCAGGCGGTGTCGCACGTGGCGACCTCGGGCGGCGGCAGGCTGGCCGTGCTGTTCCTGGACATCGACCGCTTCAAGCAGATCAACGACACGATGGGCCACGCCGCCGGCGACGCGCTGCTGCGCGAAGTGGCGGGCCGGCTGGGCCGCCTGGCGCGTCCGCGCGACGTGGTGGGGCGCCTGTCCAGCGACGAGTTCGTGGTGGTCTATCCCGACTACGAAGACGCCCGCCTGACGGCCGATGCCGAGCAGATGCTGGAAGCCCTGTCCGAGCCCTTCACCGTGGGCGACGTGGCGTTGAAGCCGTCTGTCAGCATCGGCATCAGCGTCTATCCCGAGAACGGCGAGGACATGGACACGCTGCTGCGCCATGCCGACCTGGCCATGTACCAGGCCAAGACGGCGGGCCGCGGCCGCATCTCGTTCTTCAGTCCCGAGATGAACCGCCAGGCGCACGAACGCATGGCGCTGGAGGCCGCGCTGGGCGACGCCCTGACCAACGGCACGCTGCATCTGCAGTACCAGCCGCAGATCCGCCTGACCGATGGCCAGTTGTATGGCGTCGAGGCGCTGGCGCGCTGGACCCATCCCGAGATGGGCGTGATCCCGCCCGCGCGTTTCGTGCCGCTGGCCGAAGAGTGCGGGCTGATCCACCCACTGGGGGTGTGGGCCATCCGGCAGGCCTGCGCGCAACTGGCCGACTGGCGCATGGCCGGCGTGGCGGTGCCGACGATCTCGGTCAATCTGTCGGCCACCAACTTCCATGATCCGGAACTCATCGCCGTGATCGAAGAGGCGCTGGCCTACAACGGCCTGGCCGCGCGCGACCTGATGCTGGAGATCACCGAAGGCGTGCTGCTGGACGCCACGCCCGAGACGCTGGCCACCATCTCGTCCCTGCATGCCCTGGGCGTGCGCCTGTCCATGGACGACTTCGGCACGGGCTATTCCAGCCTGGGCCACCTGCGCCGTCTGGTGGTCGACGAACTGAAGCTCGATCGCAGCTTCGTACTGGGGCTGGAAGGCGACGAGGCCGCGCGCGCGCTGACCAGCGCCGTCATCCGCATCGGCGAAAGCCTGAGCCTGCCCGTGGTGGCCGAGGGCATCGAAAACGAGGAGCAGCGCCGTTTCCTGGTCGAACAGGGGTGCGCGGCGGGCCAGGGCTATCTGTTCTCGCCCGCGCTGCCGGCGGCCGAGTTCAGCGAATGGGTGAGGGCGCGGCAGGCATCCTGATGCGGGCGGGCCCCGACCCGTTCGACGGCGGCGGCAGGCTGCGCGGCTAGCGCGGCCCCGTCCTCGCCGAGTGGCTCCAGGCACGGCGCCAGCACCTCGGCCAGCCAGTCGCTGAAGGCCTGCACGCGCCGCGACAGATGGCGCCGGTGCGGATAGACGATCTGCACTGGCATCGGCGGTGCGGGCCAGTCCGCCAGAACCTCCACCAGCCCGCCGGCCTGCAGGTGCTCGCGCACGTCGAAGGCCGGGATCTGGATCAGCCCCGTGCCGGCCAGGCAGCAGGCAATGTAGGTCTCGGCGTTGTTGGCCGAGACCTGGGCGCGCATCGTCTGGGTCCGGAGCCGGCCGTGCTCCACCCATTCCCAGGGCGCCATCCGCGCGCCGCCCGGCGGGGCATAGTTGACCGCGAGGTGTTGTGGCAGATCTTCCGGGCCGCGCGGCATGCCATGGCGGGCCAGATAGGCGGGACTGGCGCAGTTGACGAGCCGGAACACGCCCAGCGGCCGCGGCACCAGGGTGCTGCTGGCTGGCATGCCGCCCACCCGCAGCGCGCAGTCGATGCCTTCGTGCACCAGGTCGATGGCGCGATCGCTGGAACCCAGCTCCAGTTCGATGCCGCCATGGCGCGCGAGGAATTCCGGCAGGGCCGGCGCCACCAGCCGGCGCGCGATGCGGCTGGGCAGGTCCACCCGCAGGCGGCCGGTCAGAGCCTTCGCCTGGGGCCGGAACTGCTGTTCCAGTTCTTCGCTGTCCGCGACCAGGGCGATGGCCCGCTCCAGCAGCGCCTCGCCGTCCTGGGTCAGGCTCACGTGCCGGGTCGTGCGGTTGAACAGCCGAGCCCCCAGGCGGGCCTCCAGTTGCTGGATCGCCAGCGACACCGTCGGCCGCGGCAGGCCCAACTGGCCCGCGGCGGCGGTGAAACCGCCGCTGTGCGCAACCCGCAGGAAGATGCGTAGTTGGTCGATGCGGTCCATAGGCGCCAGATTGGTAGCAAATCCTGGATAGTGTAGGTGAGAATGGCTGGTTTATTGTCGAAGAATTGCTGAATACAGTCATGGAACCCTTTATCCACACAAGGAAGTTCCCATGTCCCAGCACAGCATCCAAGGCAAGGTCGTCCTGATCGCGGGCGGCGCCAAGAACCTCGGCGGCCTGATCGCCCGCGACCTGGCCGCCCAGGGCGCCAAGGCGGTCGCCATCCACTACAACAGCGCCGCCACCCGGGCCGATGCCCAGGCCACCGTGGCCGCGATCGAACAGGCCGGCGCCAAGGCTGTGGCGCTGCAAGGCGACCTGACCACCGCTGGTGCGGTCGAGAAACTCTTCGCCGATGCGATCGCCGCCGTCGGCCGCCCCGACATCGCCATCAACACTGTCGGCAAGGTGCTCAAGAAGCCGATGATCGAGATCACCGAGGCCGAGTACGACGAGATGACGGCCATCAACAGCAAGTCGGCATTCTTCTTCCTCAAGGAGGCGGGCAGGCACGTCAACGACAATGGCAAGGTCTGCACGCTGGTGACCTCGCTGCTGGGAGCGTTCACGCCCTTCTACGCGTCCTATGCAGGCACCAAGGCGCCGGTCGAGCACTACACCCGCGCAGCGGCCAAGGAGTTCGGCGCGCGCGGCATCTCGGTGACGGCGGTCGGCCCCGGTCCGATGGACACCCCGTTCTTCTACCCGGCCGAAGGCGAGGACGCGGTGGCCTACCACAAGACCGCGGCCGCGCTCTCGCCCTTCTCCAGGACCGGCCTGACCGACATCGAGGACGTGGTGCCCTTCATCCGCCACCTGGTGAGCGACGGCTGGTGGATCACCGGCCAGACCATTCTCATCAACGGCGGCTACACCACCAAGTAGGCCAGCCCGGCGCGGCGGTCTCTGCCCGCCGCACCGACCTCTGCTCGTTTTCCCTGATCCGCTTCGAAAGTGCGCCTCAGTACTAACCACTACGGTGGCGGCCCGCCCAGAGGGACGCCCGGCAGGCGTGGCCAGGCGTATAACCTGGAGGAATAGAACCAGTCCCCAGACGACTTTGACGCAATGTGTTTGCAGGCCTACCTTTCACCCCATTCGCATTGCACGGCCGCATCGGCATGCGTCTTCGACCAACCGCCGCCTTCGATTGGGGAATCATGAATCGTCCCGTACTCTCTGTACTTTCCGCTGCCCTGCTGGCCTCCTGTACCGTCCTGTCCGCGCAAGCGCAGGAGCGTCCGATGCTGCGCATCAGTTCCGGTGCGGCCGACAATGCCACGCTCGATCCGCATCGCGCTACCTCCACGGTGGACAAAGGCGTGGCCTCGGAAATGTTCGACGGCCTGGTGCGTTTCCCGCCCGGAAGCGCCGATCCCAAGAAGCTCGAGGCCGACCTGGCCGAGCGTTGGGAAAGTTCGGCCGACAGCAAGGTGTGGACCTTCCACCTGCGCCACGGCGTGCAGTTTCACGGCGGCTACGGCGAACTGAAGGCCGAGGACGTCGTGTACTCGCTGCAGCGCGCGGCCGATCCGAAGCGCTCGAGCTTCGCGGCGACCTTCGACCAGATGGAGAAGGTCGAGGCGGTGGATGACTACACCGTGCGCGTCACGCTGAAGTCGCCCGACGCGGGTTTCCTGGGCCGCGTGTCCGACTATCACGGCGGCAACATCGTCAGCAGGAAGGCCGCCGAGAAGCTGGGTGACAAGTTCGGCGGCGCACCCATCGGCACCGGTCCGTTCGCCTTCGGCGAACACGTCACGCAGCAATACGTGAAGCTGGTGGCCAACGATCAGTATTTCCGCGGCAAGCCCAAGCTGGGCGGCATCGTCTACCGCATGATCCCGTCGGACAGCGCGCGCGAACTGGCCTTCACCTCGGGCGAGATCGACGTCATGCAGGGCAAGCGCGAACAGCGCTGGGTCGAGCGTTCGGCCAAGCGCGACATGAAGGTCGACATCTTCGATCCCGCCGAATTCCGCACGCTGTACATCAACCGCACCATCAAGCCGCTGGACAACCTGAAGGTGCGCCAGGCCGTGGCCGCCGCCATCAACGTGGACGAGATCCTGCGCTACGTGGGCAAGGACGTGGCCGACAAGGGCTGCTCGGTGGTGCCCAACGGCTACCTGGGCGAGGACTGCGGCGCGGGCGGCTACAAGTACGACGCGGACGCCGCCAGGAAGCTGCTGGCCGAAGCGGGCTTCCCGAACGGCATCACGCTGAAATCGGTGGTGTCGAACATCTCGGCGCAGCAGCCCATCATGGAAATCATCCAGGCGCAGCTAGGCAAGGCTGGCATCAAGCTGGACATGGAAGTGGTGGACCACGCGACCTACCAGGCCAAGAGCCGCGCCGACCAGAGCGCATTGGTGTTCTACGGCGCCGCGCGCTTCCCGATCGCCGATGCCTACCTGAGCGAGTTCTACGACTCGGCCTCGGCCCCTGGCCAGCCGGCCGCCATGTCGAACTTCGGCCATTGCGCCGTGGCCGACCAGGAGATCCGTGCGGCGCGCGTCGAACCCGATGCGGCCAAACAGCTGGCGTTGTGGAAGGAGGCCCAGGCCAAGATCCACGCCGATGTCTGCGCCGTGCCGCTGTTCGGCCTGAAGCAGGTGTGGGTGCACGGCGATGGCGTCGACTACGGCTACAAGCTGCAAGGCGCGCTGAACCTGCAGCCGCCCGTCACCGAGCAGACCTCGATCAAGGCGAAGTGACCGTCACTGCCCTTTGAGCAGGCCCCGCGAGACCTGCGCCGCCACGGCGCGGGCGCAGGCGGCGAAGTCTTCCACCAGCGCCGCGTTGCGTGAGGTCTGCGTGCGGCACATCTGGAAGTGGAACTGAAGCTCGGGATCGAAACGCCGCAATACCAGGCGGCTTTGCAACCCATCGGCGAAAAGCGGATGAATCAAGGACACACCCATACCGGCGGCCACGAACTCGCATACGGTCGGCGCCGTGTCGGTTTCCAGCACGATATTGAAATGCGCGCCCGCCGCGGCCATCGCCTGGCTGACCAGCTTGTGCGTCTGGCTCTCGGCGCTGAAGCCGACGAAGGGCACGCCGTCCAGGTCGCGCGGCCGGATGACGCGCTTGCGCGTCAGTTCGTGATTGACCGGCAGGGCGCAGAACAGCGCATGCGGGAACAGCGGTTCGCGCTCGACGTAGGGGTTGTCGACACGGCTGCCCACCAGCGCCAGGTCGATGTGCTGCTTGGCCAGCCAGTCGCCCAGGAAGATCGAACCGCGTGTGCGGATGGACACGCGCACATCGGGATGGCGTTCGAGAAAGGCCAGCGTGACGCGCCGCATGAAGGTGCCGGACAAGGCCGGCAGCACGCCCACGATCAGGTGACGCTGCTCGGCGCGGCGGATGGACTCGACGGCCTCTTCGACCTGCCGCAGGCCCATGAAGATGCGTTCGACTTCCTGGTACAGCCGCATGCCTTGATGGGTGGGCGCGAGCTTGCCGCGCAAGCGGTCGAACAGGGACAGGCCGGTTTCGGCCTCGAGATGGGCCAGCAGCTTGCTGACCGCGGGTTGCGAGACGCCCAGCACCGCGGCCGCCTGGCTGACGGTGCCTTGCTCGATGACAGCCTTGAAGGCTTCGACCTGTCGCAGATTGAGCGCTTGCTGCATGCCGGGACCTGTAGTGTGCGCGGCGTGCGTGCCGCGCTGCGGGGCTCAAGATTACCGCAAGCACGCCGCGTGGCGCGAGGAGCGCGCCATGGCTGAGGACTACGACGTCGTCGTCGCCGGCGCCGGCATGGTGGGCGCGGCCATCGCCTGCGGCCTGGCCGGCTGCGGCCAGCGCGTGCTGATGCTGGACGGCGGCGACACGGACTTCCGCGCGGCCAAGGCCAATTTCGGCCTGGTGTGGCTGCAGGGCAAGGGCTACAACCATCCGCATTACCAACGCCTGTCGCGGCAGGCCGTGCGGCTGTGGCCCGAATTCGCCGCGGCCTTGCAGGCCGAGACCGGTATCGACCTGGCCTATGACCAGCGTGGCGGCCTGCATTACTGCTTCGGCGAGAAGCAGCTGGAAGAGCGGGCCGCGCGCATGGCGCAGTGGCAGCGGCAGGCGCCCGAACAGGCGCCGTGCGTCCAGATGTGGGACCGCGGCGAGATCATGCGCCGTTATCCGCACCTGCAACTGGGGCCGGACGTTTCCGGGGCCAGCCATGGCGCGCAGGACGGCCACGCCAACCCGCTGCGCCTGCTGGCCGCGCTGCAATCGGCCTTCATCTCGCGCGGCGGCGAGCTGCGCGGACGCCATGCCGTCACCGCCATCCGCCCGGTGGCGGGTGGCGGCTTCGCGGTCGATGCCGCGGGCGGCACCTGGCGCGCGGCGCGCGTGGTCATCGCCGCGGGGCTGGGTTCCACCGCGCTGGGCCGGCAGGTGGGCCTGGACGTGCCGCTGCGCCCCGAGCGCGGCCAGATTCTCGTCACCGAACGCCTGGCGCCCCTGCTGCCGCTGCCGGCCAGCGGCATGCGCCAGACGGGCGAGGGCAGCGTGCTGATCGGGCTGACGCAGGAACGCGTCGGCTACGACCTGTCCACCACCACCGACGCCGCCGTGCGCATGACCCGCAACGCCCTGCGCGTGCTGCCCGCCCTGGCCGGCGCGCGCCTGGTGCGGCAATGGTCGTGCCTGCGCGTCATGACTTCCGACGGCTGCCCGGTCTACGCCGAGTCGGCTGATTTTCCCGGCGCGTCGATCGCGCTTTGTCACTCCGGCGTGACGCTGGCGTCGTACCACGCGGGGCCTTATGCCCGCGCGTTGGCCCACGGCGCCGTGCCAGCCGACCTGGATGCCTTTCACCATGGACGCTTCGATGTTCCGCAAGCTGGATGACCCCGGCGCGCAGGCGCTGACCTTGACGATAGACGGACAGCCCGTGCAAGCCTCGCCTGGCGAGACCGTCGCCGCGGTGCTGCTGCGCCAGTCCCAGCCCGCCTCGCGCACGACCCCCGTGCACGAGAGCCCGCGCGCGCCTTACTGCATGATGGGCGTGTGCTTCGATTGCCTGGCGATCGTGGACGGCGTGGCCTCTACCCAGACGTGCCTGACGACCGTGCGCGAAGGCATGCAGGTCCAGCGCCAGATGGGCAAGCGGAGCGTGCAGCCATGATGCGCGAATTCAACGTACTGATCGTGGGCGCCGGCCCCGCCGGCATGAGCGCGGCCATCGGCCTGCGCGCCGCGGGCCTTTCGGTGATCGTGGTGGACGAGCAGCCCGCGCCGGGCGGCCAGATCTGGCGCGCGGTCGAAACCGTGGCGGCCACGCCCACCGGCGCGCTGCTGGGCGACGAATACCGCGCCGGCGCCGAGCTGGCCCGCGCGTTCCGCGCCTGTGGCGCCCTGTACGAGCCGCAGACGCAGGTCTGGCAGATCGAGCCGGGCTGGCACGTCTACATGAGCCATGCGGGCAAGGCTGAAGTGGTGCGCGCCGACAACGTGCTGCTGGCCACGGGCGCGCAGGAGCGTCCCGCGCCGTTCCCGGGCTGGACGCTGCCGGGCGTGCTGACGGTGGGCGCCGCGCAGATCCTGCTGAAGACCTCGCGCCAGGTGCCCGCGCAGCCCGTGTGGGTGGCTGGCAGCGGTCCGTTGCCGTTGCTGTACATGGCGCAGTTGCTGCGCGCCGGCGGCCGCATCGCCGGCTGGCTGGACACCTCGCCGCCCGATGCGTGGAAGCGCGCCTTGCCGCACCTGTCGGCCGCGCTGCGCGGCTGGCCCGAACTGCGCAAGGGCCTGGGCTGGCTGGGCGAGCTCAAGCGCGCCGGCGTGCCACGCGTGCGCGGCGTGACGCAGTTCCGCGCCTCGGGCGATGGCCGCCTGCAGGAGATCGAATACACCACGCGCGACGGCAAGACCGAGCGCAAGCCCGCGCAGGTGTTGCTGGCGCACGAGGGCGTGGTGCCGTCCATCCACATGACGCGCGCGCTGGAGTGCGCGCATCAGTGGAACGATGCGCAGGCCTGCATGGCGCCCGAGCTGGACGCGTGGGGCCAGACCAGCCAGGCCGGCGTGTTCGTGGCCGGCGACGGCGCGGGCATCGGCGGCGCCAAGGCTGCCACCGTGCGTGGCGAGCTGGCCGCCATCGGCATCGCCTTGCGCGCCGGCGCCATCACCGAGGCCGACGCCCGGCGCCGCGCCGAACCGCTGCGCGCCAGGCTGGCGGGCGACCTGAACCTGCGTCCCATGCTGGACGCCATGTATCCGCCGCGCGCCAGCGTGATCGCGCCGTCGGACGACACCATCGTGTGCCGCTGCGAGGAGCTGACCGCGGGCGAGATCCGCCGCGCCGCGCGCATCGGCCAGCCCGGTCCCAACCAGATCAAGTCGTACACCCGAGCGGGCATGGGCCCGTGCCAGGGCCGCCAGTGCGGCTACACCATCGCCCACATCGTGGCGGCCGAGCAGGGCAGGCCCGTGGCCGAGGTCGGCTTCTACCGCATTCGTCCGCCGCTCAAGCCGCTGACGCTGGGCGAGCTGGCCAGCCTGGATGTGGATGGGGGGCAGCAATGAGTACTGCGACGCAGGACGTCGTTGTCATCGGCGGTGGTCTGCACGGGCTGTCGGCCGCGCTGCATCTGGCGCGCGCGGGCAGGCGCGTCGTCGTGCTGGAGAAGCACTGGGTGGGCCGCCATGCGTCGGGCGCCACCGCGGCGGGCGTGCGCACGCTGAACCGCGACCGCCGCGAGCTGGACCTGTCGCTCGAATCGATGGACATGTGGCATGCGCTGGAATCGCTGGTGGGCGACGACTGCGGCTTCCATGCCAACGGCCAGATCTGCGTGGCCGAGACGCCCGAGGCGCTGGCCAAGCTGCAGGCGCGGGTCGACGGCCTGCGCGCCGCTGGCTACACGCACGAAGAACTTATCGGGCAGGACGAACTGCGCCGCCTGCTGCCCGACCTGAGCCCGCATTGCCTGGGCGCTTCCATCGCCCGGCGTGACGGCGCGGCCGATCCGCATCGCGCGCTGCGCGCCTTCCGCCACAGCGCCGAGGCCGCGGGGGTAAAGATCGTCGAGCAATGCGGCGTGACCGCCATCGAGCGGCGCGGCCAGGACTGGGCCGTGCTGGCCGGCGGCCGCACCTGGATCGCACCGGCCGTGGTCAATGCCGCGGGCGCCTGGTCCGCGCGCATCGCCGCCATGGTGGGCGACGACATCCCGCTGGCCACCAAGTCCTCGATGATGATGGTCAGCGAGCGGCTGCGTCCCTTCATCAAGCCGGTGGTGGCCATCATGGGCCGCTCGCTGTCGTTCAAGCAGTCCGACCAGGGCACGCTGGTGATCGGCGGCGGCCTGCAGGGCATCCCCGACCTGGACCGCGAGACCTCGACGGCCCGCATGCGCGTGCTGTCCAAGGGCGCGCGCGCCGCCGTCGACCTGTTCCCGATGGTGCGCGACATCCGCATCGTGCGCGTCTGGGCGGGCCTGGAAGCCAAGACCGAGGACCTGCTGCCCGTGGTCGGCCCGTCGCCCAACGCGCCGGGCGTGTTCCATGCCTTCGGGTTCTCGGGCCACGGTTTCGAGCTGGTGCCCGTGGTGGGCGCCACCTTGGCCGATCTAGTGGTGCGGGGATCGACGAAACGGCCCATTCAGCACATACAGGCGCAACGGCTGATGCAGCCCGCCGCGCAGGAGAAGCAATCATGATGCGCTATGCCATCAAGCGCCTGTTGCTGGCCATCCCCACGCTGCTGGCCATGCTGACGGCCGTGTTCGTGCTGGTGCGGTTGGTGCCGGGCGATCCGGCGGCGGTGATGCTGGGCGACCAGGCCAGCGCCGAGGCTCTTGCGGCCCTGCGCGAGCGCCTGGGCCTGGACCTGCCGATGTTCCAGCAGTACCTGCACTTCCTGGGCGACATGCTGACCGGCAACTTCGGCGTGTCCATGGCCAGCGGCCGCACCGTGCTGCAAGAGGTGGCGCTGGTGCTGCCGTGGACCATCCAGCTGACCCTGGCCGCCGTGCTGATCGGCGTGGTCTTCGGCCTGCCGCTGGGCATCTGGGCCGCGCTGCGCCGAAACGCCTGGCCCGACTACCTGGGCCGCCTGCTGTCGCTGACGGGCCTGTCGTTTCCTGCCTTCGTGTCGGCCATCCTGATGCTGCTGGTGTTCGCCATCCAGCTGCGCTGGTTCCCGGTGATCGGTTCCTCGGTGTCCGGCGACTGGACCACGCAGTTGCGCAACCTGGTGCTGCCGGCCTTCAACCTGGGCCTCATCATGACGGCATACGTGATGCGCGTCACGCGCTCGTCGATGCTGGGCGTGCTGGGTGAAGACTATGTACGCACCGCGCGCGCCAAGGGCGTGCGGCCGTTGCGGCTGGTGCTGCGCCACGGCTTGCGCAATGCGCTGATCCCCATCGTCACGGTGGTGGGCCTGTACTTCGGCACGCTGATCGGCAACTCGGTGCTGACCGAGATCGTGTTCAACCGCCCCGGCCTGGGCAAGCTGATCCTGGGGGCGCTGAACGCGCGCGACTACACCCTGCTGCAAGGGCTGATGGTCGTGTTCGCCTCCTGCGTGATCGTCGTCAATCTGCTGACCGACCTGGTGTATGGGTTGGTCGATCCTCGGGTGAAATACCAATGAGCGCCGCTACCGCTACCGCTTCCGTCACGCCGCAGACCAGCGCGCTGTGGCAGGCCCTGCGCAGGAACCGCCTGTCGTGGGTGGGCATCGGCCTGTTGCTGCTGATCGTGCTGGCCGCCGTGTTCGCGCCCTGGCTGGCGCCGCACGATCCCCTGCAGCAGAACATCGTCTATCGCCTGGAACCGCCGTCGGCGGAGTTCTGGCTGGGCACCGACAGCTACGGCCGCGACGTGCTGTCGCGCCTGATCTACGGCGCCCGCGTGTCGCTGCTGGTAGGCTTCGTGGCCATCCTGATCGCCATGACGATCGGCTCCGCGCTGGGCATCATCGCCGGCTACGTGGGCGGCCTGATCGACCAGTTCATCATGGGCCTGGTCGACGTGCTGCTGTCGTTCCCCACGCTGTTGCTTGGCCTGATGGTGGCCGCGATGCTGGGCGCCAGCCTGGAGAACCTGATCATCGCCATCGCGATCACCGAGATCGCGCCCTTCGTGCGGGTGGCGCGCGCGCCCACCATCGCCCTGAAGCAGCGCGATTTCGTCGAGGCGGGCAGGGCGCTGGGCTACGGGCCGTTCCGGCTGATGGGCGTGCACATCCTGCCCAACATGATCTCGGACGTGGTGGTGCTGGGGTCGCTGTGGATGGCCTCGGCCATCCGCACCGAGGCTTCGCTCTCTTTCATCGGCCTGGGCGTGCCGCCGCCCGCGGCCACCTGGGGCAGCATGATCCGCGAAGGCTTCGAGAACATCCTGGACGCCTGGTGGCTGACGGTGTTCCCCAGCGTCGCCATCCTGGTCACGGTGCTGGCCCTGAACCTGCTGGGCGACGCGCTGCGCGACGCCATCGATCCCAAACTGCGTTCGGAGCGGTCATGACATCGATGATCTGTCTTGTCCCGGCCGGCGTCGAACCCCGCTGCCTGCCGCACGGAGATGCACAATGAACGCACCTGTCCTGGAACTGCGCAACCTGCGCACGGAATTCCGTGTGGGCGGCGCCTGGCATGCCGCCGTGCGCGACGTGTCGCTGACTGTGCGGCGCAACGAAACCCTGGCCGTGGTCGGCGAGTCCGGCAGCGGCAAGAGCGTGACCGCGCTGTCGGTGCTGCGGCTGCTGCCGCAGGCCGGCGCGCGCCACGGCGGCGGCGAGATCCTGCTCGAAGGCGAGGACGTGTCCAGGCTGCCCGAGCGCCGCATGGCGCAGTTGCGCGGCAACGCCATGGCCATGATCTTCCAGGAGCCGATGACCTCGCTGAATCCCACCATGACCGTGGGCGACCAGATCGCCGAGGCCATCCGCCAGCATCGCCGCCTGTCGTGGCGCGAGGCGCGCGCGCTGGCGCTGGAGGCACTGGAAGAGGTGAAAATCCCGGCTGCCGCCAAGCGCTTCGACGACTTCCCTCACCAGTTCTCGGGCGGCATGCGCCAGCGCGTGATGATCGCCATGGCGCTGGCCTGCAAGCCCCGCGTGCTGCTGGCCGACGAGCCGACCACCGCGCTGGACGTGACCATCCAGGCGCAGATCCTGAGCCTGTTGTCGGACCTGAAGACCGCGCACGGCATGGCCGTGCTGTTCATCACGCACAACCTGGGCGTAGTGGCGCAGATCGCCGATCGCGTGGCCGTGATGTACGCCGGCGAAGTCGTCGAGACCGCCGACGTCGCCACGCTGTTCGCGCGGCCGCTGCATCCCTATACCGAGGCGTTGCTGCGCGCCATGCCGCGCGTGGATACCGACAGCGACGTGCTCGAACCCATCCCGGGCAGCGTGCCGCCCATTACCGCCATGCCCCGTGGCTGTGCCTACGCGCCCCGTTGCCCGCTGCGCCAGCCGCGCTGCGAGACCGAATCGCCGCGCCTGCAGGACATCGGCGGCGGCCATCAGGTGCGCTGCCTGGTGCGCGCCGACCAGAATCAAGGAAACCCATGAGCGACCTTCTTCAAGTGCGCAACCTGGTCAAGCGCTTCGAAAGCGGCGGTGGCCTGCTGGGCGGTCCCAGGCAGGTCGTGCGCGCCGTCAACGACGTGTCCTTCAGCGTGGCGCGCGGCCAGTCGCTGGGCCTGGTGGGCGAGTCCGGTTGCGGCAAGTCGACCGTGGCCCGCACCCTGCTGCGCCTGATCGAGCCCGACGAGGGCAGCATCCACTTCGATGGCCAGGACCTGCGCCGCGCCAGTTCCTCGGAACTGCGCGCGTTGCGCCAGCGCATCCAGATCGTGTTCCAGGATCCGTACGCCTCATTGAACCCGCGCCGCACCGTGCGCCAGGCCCTGACCGAGCCGCTGCGCGTGCATCGCCTGGGCACGGCCCAGCAGATCAACGAAAAAGTCGAACGCACCATCCAGGAAGTCGGCCTGCCCGTCTCCGTGCTGGACCGTTATCCGCACGAATTCTCGGGCGGCCAGCGCCAGCGCATCGGTATCGCCCGCGCCCTGGTGCTCGACCCCGATCTGATCGTCGCCGACGAACCCGTGTCGGCGCTGGACGTGTCCGTGCAGGCGCAGATCCTGCAACTGCTGGAGCGCCTGAAGGCCGAGCGCGGCCTGTCCTTCGTCTTCGTCTCGCACGACCTGGGCGTGGTCCGCCACTTCTGCGACACCGTCTGCGTCATGTACCTGGGCCGCATCATCGAGCAGGGCCCCACTGCCTGCGTCCTGGACAAGCCGCTGCACCCCTACAGCCGCGTGCTGCGCGACTCGTCCCCGGTGCCGGACCCCCAGGCCCGCATCCGTCTGGCCCGCATCGAAGGGGAAATTCCCGCCCCGACGCACCTGCCGCCAGGCTGCACCTTCCACCCGCGCTGCGCGCGGGCCCAACCCCAATGCTCGGCCCAGGTGCCGCCGCTGGCAGGGCTGGGCGGCGAGCGGGCGGCTGCCTGTTTCTACCCGTTGGTGGAACAGTAGACGCAAGACAGATGCGTCGCCATGCGGCGACGCATCCTGTGGGGGGCGGGGGTCTGCACTGCTCTCATAAAGGATGAGCACGCCACTGCACGCAATGTTTTCCGCACCCCAGCCAGCAGGTGGAGTACCGCCTGAAACGCTGACCGTGATCTTCCTCCCTCCTCATTGACAGGGGAGAAGCACGATGCCATCCGCGATGCGCTGTCCCATCAGCCGCCGAATGCCACTGATGTGAGTCTTCGGCCGGGGTTGGCGCAGGCCGTGACGGCCAATTGGAGGGAGGGCAGCCGCGTAGCGGCCGAGGGCGCTTGATGGCGTGCCCGAGCCGACCGACTTGGCCGGCGCGGCCTGCGCCAACCCCGGCCGAAGACGCCTTCAAAGCGACACCCGCCGCGCCGCCTGAAGACGAAAACCCCTTCAATCAAGCATCCCCACCCGTCATCTCCGGCACCACCACCGCCGTCACCTCAATCTCCACCTTGGCCCGATCCTCGACCAGATCGGCCACCTCCACCGCCGTCATCGACGGAAAGTGCCGCCCGATGAGCTCGCGGTAATGCTTGCCGATCTCGGGATACGCCGCCACGTACTCCTGCTTGTCCTTCACGTACCACGTCATCCGAACGATATGTTCGGGCCGTGCGCCGCCTTGCGCCAATATCGCCACGATGTTCGCCAACGTCTGCCGAACCTGCAGCGCGAAATCGTCCGTCTCGAACTGCTGCAGGCCGTTCCAGCCGATCTGTCCGCCCACGAACACCAGGCGGGAGCCCGGCGTCATCTCGACGAGCATGCCGTTGGAATAGCCGCGCGGCGGCATCCAGTCGGGCGGTTGCAGAATCTTCATGTCCATCATCCTTTTGTAGAAAGCCTCAGTCTCGCGGGGCCGGCACCAGGTAATCGGCCATGCGGGCGCGCAATGCGTCCGGCAGCGGCGTCGAACGCAGGGTGCGCAGGTCCACCGTCACGATGGTCAGCAGCGCCGACAGGCGCAACTGGCCATCCCCTCCTTCGAAACGCACCTCGGCGCGCAACGATGCGCCGCCGATGTGCCGTACCGTCAATACCTGCCGCAGTCTTTCGTGCCAGCGGCTGGGCGCGCGAAAGTCGCACTGTACCGACGCCAGCGGCGTGCCGATCTGCTGCTCGACGTGCAGCGTGTGGAAAGGCAGTCCCATGCCCTTGTCGAACCACTCTTCGACGAAGTCGTTGATCATCTCGAAGTAGCGCGGATAGAACACGATGCCCGCCGGGTCGCAGTGCCGGAAACGCACCTCGACCTGGCTTTCGAAAGGGCGGGGCTTGCTCATGCCGCGCTCTTGGCCGTGGGGGTGGGAGCGTTGCCGGCCGCCATCTGGCGCAGCGCAAACCGTTGCAGCTTGCCGGTTTCCGTGCGCGGCAGCGTGGTCACGAACGCGATCGCGCGCGGGTATTTGTACGGCGCGATATGGTCCTTCACGAAGGCCTGCATGGCCGAGGCCAGCGCGTCGGAAGCCTTGTAGCCGGGCTTGAGCACCACATAGGCCTTCACCACCTGCCCGCGTTCGTCGTCCGGTGCGCCCACCACGCCGCATTCCGCCACGGCTTCGTGGCGCAACAGCGCGTCTTCCACTTCGGGGCCGGCGATGTTGTAGCCCGCCGAGATGATCATGTCGTCGTTGCGCGCCTGGTAGAACAGATAGCCGTCGTCGTCCTGCACGAAGGTGTCGCCCGGCAGGTTCCAGCCTTGCTGCACGAACTTGCGCTGGCGTTCGTCGGCCAGGTAGCGGCAACCGGTCGGCCCGCGCACCGCCAGCCGTCCGGCCGTGCCGTTGGGCACGGGGCGCATCTCGTCGTCCACCACCTGGGCGACGTAGCCGGGCACCACGCGGCCGATGGCGCCGGGCCGTACGCTGTCGGGCGGGCTGGAGACGAAGACATGGATCATCTCGGTGCCGCCGATGCCGTCGATCATCTCGATGCCGGTGGCGCGTTTCCAGAGCTGGCGCGTGGCGTCGGGCAAGGCCTCGCCCGCCGACACGCTTTTCTGCAGGGATGAGATGTCGTACTTGCCCACCAGCGCGGACATCTGGCGGTAGAACGTGGGCGCGGTGAACACGATGGTGGCGCGGAATTGCTGGATGGTCTGCAGCAGCAGGTCGGGCGTGAGTTTCTCGACCAGCACCGTGCTGGCGCCCGCGCGCAGCGGAAAGCACAGCAGCCCGCCCAGGCCGAAGGTGAAGGCCAGCGGCGGCGTGCCGCAGAACACGTCGTCGGCCGTGGGCTGGATGACGTGGCGCGGGAACAGGTCGCACATGGCCAGCACGTCACGGTGGAAGTGCATGCAGCCCTTGGGCAGGCCGGTGGTGCCGCTGGTGAAGGCGATCAGGCAGACGTCCTCGGCCGAGGTGTCGCACGCCGTGAACTCGTCGGGCTTGGCGGCCGCCAGCGCATCCAGGGCATCGGGCGCGGCGTCGTTGAACAGCATCACCGGGCCCAGGCCGCCGCAGTGGTGCTCGTGGCCCTCCTGCTTGCAGGTCAGGGCTTCGTCTTTCAGGCGGGCGTCGCACAGCACGGCCTGCACCTGGGCCTTCTCGATGATCTGGTGCAGCTCCTTGGCGCGCAGCAGCGGCATGGTGGGCACGGTGACCAGCCCCGCCTTGATGGCCGCCAGCCACGAGGCCGCCATCATGGGATTGTTCGGGCCGCGCAGCAATACGCGGTTGCCGGGCACGAGCTTCATGTCGTCGACCAGCACGTGCGCGATGCGGTTGGTCAGCACGCGCAGTTGCTCGTACGTCATCGTGGCCGGGCCGGCATCGGAGAGCCAGCGCAGCGCGACGCGCTCGCCGTGGCCATTCGCGGCCATGGCGTCGACCAGTTCGACCGCGCAGTTGAACCGCTTGGGATACGCCACGTCGGGGCCATCCAGCAGCAGCTCGGGCCATAGCTCGGGCGGCGGCAGGTTGTCTCGGGCGAAGGTGTCTACGTGCGCGGATGCTTCCATGGTATTTCCCCTTGTTGTCGGCATTGCCGTATGCGTATGGGCCCGCGCGTGTCAGGCCTTGAGCAGTTCGCGGGCGATGATCAGCTTCTGCACCTCGGTGGCCCCTTCATAGATGCGCAGGGCGCGGATCTCGCGGTAGAGCTTTTCCACAGGCTGCCCGGACACCACGCCCGCGCCGCCGAACATCTGCAGGGCGCGGTCGATGACGGATTGCGCCGACTCGGTGGCCGCCATCTTGGCCATTGCCGCCTCGCGCGTGGTGCGCACGCCTTTCACGTCGCGCAGCCAGGCGGCGCGGTAGGTGAGCAACGCGGCGCCGTCGATGGCGGTGGCCATGTCGCCGAACGCGGCCTGGGTCAGTTGCAGGTCGGCCAGTGTCTGGCCGAACATGCGGCGTTCGCGCGCGCGCGCCAGGCCTTCGTCCAGCGCGCGCTTGGCGAAACCCAGCGCGGCGGCCGCCACCGAGGCGCGGAAGATGTCCAGCGTCATCATGGCCAGCTTGAAGCCCTGGCCGGGATCGCCCAGCCGCTGGCTGGCGGGAATGCGGCAGTTGGAAAAGCGCAGGCGCGCCAGCGGATGCGGCGCGATCAGGTCGAAGCGTTCGGCGATGTCCAGGCCGGGTGTGTCGGCATCGACCACGAAGGCGCTGATGCCGCGTGCGCCGGGCGCTTCGCCGGTGCGCGCGAAGACACAGTAGAAATCGGCGATGCCGCCGTTCGAGATCCAGGTCTTCTCGCCGTTCAGGACGTAGTGTTCGCCCTCTGCGCGCGCCTCGCAGGCCATGGCCGCGACGTCGGAACCCGCCTCGGGTTCGGACAGCGCGAAGGCCGCGATGGCCCGACCGCTGGCCACGGCGGGCAGGTAGCGCAGCCGCAGGTCGTCGGCGCCCATCAGCGAGATGGCGCCGCTGCCCAGGCCCTGCATGGCGCAGGCGAAATCGGCCAGGCCCTCGTGGCGCGCCAGGGTTTCGCGCAGCACGCAGACCGCGCGCGAATCCACTTGCGGCAGCTTGCCGCCCCAGGCGCCGTCCGGCCCCGCGGGCACGCAATGGCACAGCCAGCCGGCCTCGCCCAGCGCGCGCACCAGCGAGCGGCAGGCATTGTCCGTGTCGGCGTGGTCGATGTGCGCCAGCGCCTGGCCACACCAGGCGTCCAGTTCGTGCGCCAGGGCACGATGGCTGTCGTCGAAGAAGGGCCAGTCCAGCCAGGAGGCATCGCGCATGGGCATGGTCAGTCTCCGGCGAACTCGGGCTTGCGCTTGCTGACGAAGGCCTCGTAGGCCCGATGGAAGTCGCGCGTCTGCATGCAGATGGCCTGGGCTTCGGCTTCGGCCTCGATGGCTTCGTCCACGCCCATGTTCCATTCCTGGTGCAGCAGTTTCTTGGTGACGCCATGCGCGAACGTGGGGCCGGCGGCCAGTTGGGTAGCCAGTTGCGCCGTGGCTTCGGCCAGCGCCTGGGGCTCGTGCAGGGCGTTGAAGAAGCCCCATTGCAGGCCCTCGTCGGCGGTCATGGCGCGGCCGGTGTACAGCAGCTCGCTGGCGCGGCCCTGGCCGATCATGCGCGGCAGCAGCGTGCAGGCGCCCATGTCGGCGCCCGCCAGGCCCACGCGGGTGAACAGGAATGCGGTGCGCGCGGCCGGGGTGCCCAGGCGCATGTCGGACGCCAGGGCCACCATGGCGCCCGCGCCGGCGCACACGCCATCGACCGCGGCCACGATGGGCTGGGGGCACGCGCGCATGGCCTTGACCAGGTCGCCCGTCATGCGGGTGAAGTCCAGCAGTTCGGGCATGCTCATCTTGGTCAGCGGCCCGATGATCTCGTGCACGTCGCCGCCCGAGCAGAAGTTGCCGCCCGCGCCGGTGACCACCACCACCTTGATGTCGGTGGCATAAACCAGGCCGCGGAACAGGTCGCGCAACTCGGCATAGGAGTCGAAAGTGAGCGGGTTCTTGCGCTCGGGACGGTTCAGCGTGATGGTGCCGACCTTGCCGTCCTGCGAGACCTGCCACAGGAAGGTGCGCGCCTCGTGGCCCGCGTACGGGCGCCGGTGATGCTTCATGGTGTGTTCGGACATGCGTGTCTCCGTATGGATGCGTTCGGGGGCGGCTCAGCCGGCGACCTCTCCGCCATCGACCGCGATGGCCTGCCCGTTTAGGGACGCGGAGGCGGGCAATGCCAGCCAGGCCACGGTGTCGGCGACCTCTTGCGGATCGACCAGGCGGCCCTGCGGATTGCGTTCGGCCAGGCGGGCGCGCGCGTCGGTATCGCTCAGGCCGGTCTTCTGCACGATGTTGGCCACGGCATCGCGCACGATGTCGGTGTCGGTGTAGCCGGGGCACACTGCGTTGACGGTGACGCCCTTGCGCGCGACCTCCAGCGCCACGGCGCGTGTCAGTCCGATGACGCCGTGCTTGGCCGCGCAATAGGCGCCGACGTAGGCGTAGCCCACCAGCCCGGCGGTGCTGGCCACGTTGATGATGCGGCCCCAGCCCTGTTCCAGCATGCCGGGCAGCGCGGCCTGCATGCAATGGAAGGTGCCGCTGAGGTTGACGTCGAGCATGGCCTGCCACAGCGCGGCGTCGGTGCGGTCGAAGCGCTGGCTGATGGCCTGGCCGGCGTTGTTCACCAGGATGTGCACCGGGCCATGGCGTTCGACGGCCTGGGCGAAAGCCGCCTGCACCGAGGCCGCGTCGGCCACGTCGGCGCTGGCGATGCCCACGCGGTCTGGCGCACCGAGGCCGTCCGCGGCGGCCTGCAGCGTGGCGGCGTCCCGGCCCAGCAGCGTGACCGCCGCGCCCTGCGCCAGCAGCGCGCGCGCGCAGGCCAGCCCGATGCCGCGCGCCGCGCCCGTCACCAGGGCATGGCGGCCGGCCAGGGGGAGGGAGGCGTGATTCATTTGGTGTCCTGTTGCGCCATGGCGTTGGCGCGTTCGAAGTTGGTTTCCAGCTGGCGCTTGCCGGCGGCGTACTGCGGCGGCCACGGCACGTCCCGGAAGCCCACGTGCGCGGTTTCGCGCAGCGTCCAGGCGGCATCGGCCAGGTGCGGGCGGGCCAGTGCGCAGAGATCGGCGCGGCCCGAGGCGATGATGCCGTTGACGTGGTCGGCTTCGAAGATGGCGCCCACCGCGATGGTGGGAATGCCCGCCTCGTTGCGCACGCGGTCGGCGAAGGGCGTCTGGAACATGCGGCCGTACACCGGCTGCTGGTCGGGGCTGACCTGGCCGGACGAGCAGTCGACCATGTCGGCGCCCGCGGCCTTGAACGCCCGCGCGATCTCGACCGCATCGTCGCCGTCGATGCCGCCCTCGACCCAGTCGTGCGCCGAGATGCGCACCGACATGGGCAGGTTGTCGGGCCATGCCGCCCGCACCGCCTGGAAGACTTCGAGCGGATAGCGCAGGCGGTTTTCCAGGCTGCCGCCGTATTCGTCGGTGCGCTGGTTGGTCAGCGGCGAGATGAAGCTGGACAGCAGGTAGCCGTGCGCGCAGTGCAGTTCCAGCCAGTCGAAGCCGGCCTGCGCGGCGCGGCGCGCGGCGGCGGCGAATTCATCGCGTACGCGGTCCATGTCGTCGCGCGTCATGGCGCGCGGCGTTTGCGAAATGCCGGGCAGGTAGGGCAGCGCCGAGGCCGACAGCAGCGGCCAGTTGCCGTCGGCGAGCGGATGATCCATGCGCTGCCAGCCCAGCTGGGTGGACCCTTTGCGCCCCGCGTGGCCCAGCTGGATGCCGATGCGCGCCTGGCTGTTGCCGTGCACGAAGCGCACGATGCGCGCGAAGGCCTCGGCCTGTTCGTCGTTCCACAGCCCCGGGCAGCCGGGGGTGATGCGCGCATCGGGCGAGGGGCAGGTCATCTCGACCATGACCAGGCCCGCCCCGCCCAGCGCCCGCGCGCCCAGGTGGACGAGGTGGAATTCGCCGGGCACGCCGTCCTGGCACGAGTACATGGCCATGGGCGACACGACGATGCGGTTG
This sequence comes from Bordetella ansorpii, assembly GCF_900078315.1. Taxonomy (GTDB): domain Bacteria; phylum Pseudomonadota; class Gammaproteobacteria; order Burkholderiales; family Burkholderiaceae_B; genus Bordetella; species Bordetella ansorpii. The sequence goes on along the minus strand of NZ_FKBS01000025.1, from coordinate 399,143 downwards.
GGCAGGCGCACGCTGCGCGCCCGATACGGCGTGAGCATGGGCAGGGGTGGACGCCTGCCTTCGGCGGGCGCGCCGGCCTGCTCGGCGATCCAGGCCTCGTGGCCTTGCAGCCACTGGGCATCGCGCACCCGCAGGTTCTCGTGCGAGATGCGCTGCGAACGCGTCAGCAGCGAATAGGCGAACTGCTCGGGCGGCAGGCCGGCATAGCGCTGCACATTCTCGAACCATTCGGTGGAGTTGCGCGCGGCGTTCTGGATTTTCAGCACTTCTACGCTGCGCACGTCTTCGTAGTGCTGCAGGCCCGCGGGCAGGTCTTGCGCGCCCTGCAGGCAGCGCGCCAGTTCGATGGCGTCTTCCAGCGCCAGCTTGGTGCCCGAGCCGATGGAGAAGTGTGCCGTGTGCGCCGCGTCGCCCATCAACACCACGGGCACGCGGCGCTGGCCGCGGTCGGTGTCCAGCGTGTTCCAGTGCACCCAGGTATGGCAGATGACGCGCGGAAAGCGGATCCAGATGGCCGAGCCGCGCAGGTGCCCGGCGTTGCTGACGAGGCGATGGCCGTCGAGCCAGGGCGCGAACAGCTGCTCGCAGTAGGCGATGCCTTCTTCCTGGCTCATGGATTCGATGCCGCTGGCCTGCCAGGTTTCTTCCGGCGTCTCGACGATGAAGGTCGACATGCCGTCTTCGAAACGATAGGCGTGCGCCTGGAACCAGCCGTGCTCGGTCTCGACGAAGGCGAAGGTGAAGGCGTCGAAGGTCTTGGTGGTGCCCAGCCACACGAAGCGGCAGCGGCGCGGATCGATGTCGGGCTTGAAGGTGTCGGCGTAGCGCGTGCGCGCCAGGCTGTTCAGGCCGTCCGCGGCCACCACCAGGTCGGCGTCGTACTGGCGCGCCAGCGCCTGGTCGTCCTGCACGTAGGTTTCGAACACCAGTTGCACGCCGACTTCCTCGCAGCGCGCCTGCAGGATGTTCAGCAGGTGCTTGCGGCCGATGCCGATGAAGCCGTGGCCGCTGGTGCGGATGCTGCGGCCCTTGAAATGGATGTCGATGTCGTCCCAGTGGTTGAAGGCGTCGCCGATGGTGCGCGCCGAGACGGGGTCGGCCTGCCGCAGGTTCTCCATGGTGGCGTCGGAGAACACGACGCCCCAGCCGAAGGTGTCGTAGGGACGGTTGCGCTCGACCACGACGACTTCGTTTGCGGGGTTCTGCAGTTTCATCAGCAGCCCGAAGTACAGGCCGGCGGGACCGCCGCCCAGGCAGACGATTTTCATGACGCGTGCTCCGTGAGGCCCTGCGGGACGACGTGCCCGGCAAAAGGACAGTACATGCCTATATAGTTTAGGCTTGAAATATATAACGCAAGCGCAGGGTGGTGCAATACGGACTTCTACGTCAGGGAAATCCCGAGGATGGAATAGGACGGGATGACGCTGCCGTCCTTCACGGCGCATGCGTACCATGCGGTCTTGGCTCGCCTGTCATGGCGGTTCACGGCGGGCATTCGATGCGGCGTAGTCGCCATGTGGTATTTCTTGGGGCCGATCTTCCGGCGTCGCCGCCGGCCGTCACGCGTTCCCTCAGATCATCCGTGTCCCTTTCCCACACGCGCGAACTGCTCGAAACCCGGCAGGTTCCCGTCTACTTCGCCGCCGTCGCGGCCGCTGTCCTGCTGGCCTGGCAGGCGCCGGGCACGGCGTCGCTGGCGCCGCTCATCGACCCCTTGCTGGGGTTCATGCTGTTCGTCACCTTCCTGCAGGTGCCGCTGACCGAGCTGCGCCAGGCGCTGTCCAACCTGCGCTTCCTGGGCGCCTTGCTCACGGCCAACTTCGTGCTGGTGCCGGTGCTGGTCTTCGCGCTGTTGCCCTGGCTGCCAGCCGATCCGCTGCCGCGCATCGGCGTCCTGCTGGTGCTGCTGACGCCCTGCATCGACTACGTCGTCACCTTCGCGTATCTGGGGCGATCGGATACCCGGCCCCTGTTGGCCGCCACGCCGGTGCTGCTGGCCATGCAGATGCTGCTGCTGCCGGTCTTCCTGGGGTGGTTCCTGGGCGAGGCGGGCAAGGGGCTGGTGCATTGGCAGCCGTTCCTGCACGCCTTTCTCTCCCTGATCGCGGCGCCGCTGGCATTGGCCGCGGCGTGCCAGGCGTGGGCGGCGCGCTCGGGGGCAGGCCGGTCAACCGTGGCCGCGCTGGGACTCCTGCCCGTGCCGGCGACGACGGTGGTGCTGTTCGTGGTGGTGGCGGCGGTCACCCCGCAACTGGGCCGGGCCGCGGACGCGGCGTTGGCCGTGGTGCCTGTCTATGCGGTTTTCGCGGTCGTGGCGCCGCTGCTGGGATGGGGCTGCGCCTGCCTGTGGCGCTTGCCCGCGGAGCAAGGGCGCGCCGTGGCGTTCAGCAGCGCCACGCGCAATTCCCTGGTGGTGTTGCCGCTGGGACTGGCCATTCCGGGCGCGGTGCCCTGGGTGCCCGCGGTGATCGTTGCCCAGACCCTGGTAGAACTGGCCAGCGAGCTGGTCTATGTGAAAGTGATCCCGCGTTTGGGGGCCGCGGCGCGGATATCGCCATAGGCGCCAGGCATTGCGGCTTGCGGGGCCCTGTGCCTGGCCCCCGCGCGATGCGGTCAGCGGACGACGATCTCGCCGTTTTCCAGGCCGGCGCGGCCGCCGATCTGGTCTTCGATGAATTCCATGCGCCGGTTGGCGATGAACAGCTTCACGCCGCCATAGAAGCGCTTCTTGGCCGTGATGGTGGCCGACTGCAGCGGCATCAGGTCGCGAGTGAGCTGTTCTTCGCGGGCCTGCAGATCCGTCAGGCCGGCGAGCACCTGGTTCAGCGTGTTGGCGGCGCGTTCGCCCACGCCGTTCACGTTCTTCTGCGGATTGACCTTCAGGAACAGCACCAGCTTTTCCAGCTTGTCCTTCTTGTCGGTCAGGTCGCGGCGTTCGTCTTCCAGTGCGGCGCGCTTCGAGGACGCATGCGGGTCGGTGCCTACGCGCACCTCGGTGGGGGCGGCGGCCATCGAGCCCAGGATGCCCGATTGCACCGATTTCAACGCATGGATCATGCCGCCCGTGACGGCGCCTTGTTGCGAGCCCGGCGGGCCGACCAGCACGCTTTCGCCGGCGCTGATGGTGCACTGGCGCACTTCGCGCTCGATGGCCACGTTCTTGCCCGCGCTGACTTCGGCGTTGGACAGGAAGCGTGCCTTGACGGTGCCGCCACAACTGATGTGGGCCTGGCGGCTGTTGCCGCGGTTGTCGCGGGCGAAGGCGTCGGCCATGCCGACGATGCCGCCGTTGACGGTGATGTTGCCGCCCGCATGCACGTGGGCGGCTTCGATGGTGCCATTGACCACCACGTCGCCGGTGACGCGCACCAGCATGCCCATGGTGATGTCGCCCTTCACGCGCAGCGTGCCGTCGAATTCGATGTTGCCCGAGGTCAGGTCGACCGCGTCGACCTCGACCAGCGAGTTCACCTGCACGCCCTGCGCCACCACCATCGGCACGCCCGAGATGGCGGCCAGCAGCAGGTCGGGGTCGTCGGGGTCGGTTTCGACGCCGGTCAGGTTGGGGGCGAACGGCACGTCGGGCAGGGGCGGCGGCTCGATGGGGCGGCCCAGCACGTTGTGGCCGGGTTCGCCCGGCGTGCTGGGAATGCGGCGCATCAGCGGCTCGCCGGGCTCGACCAGCGTCAGGTTGCCCATTTCGCGGTAGTCGATGATTGCGTTCTCGTCGTCCTCGCGCTGGCGCACCGCCAGCGATTCGAGCAGGCTTTCGAAATGCCCCTGCCGGCCCGGCACCGGATACTTGCCCTCGGCGATGACGACGCGGTCGCATTCGCCTTGCGCGATGAGATCGCGCAGCGTCAGGTCCAGGATGCCCGCGATGATGCCGCTGGCCGCCAGCGCGGCGCGCACGTCTTCTTCGGTGACGGGATTGCCGCCGCGCGGGGGCGTGAGCGTCAGCATGGCCGACATCAGGTCGGGCGTGACGTCCAGTTCGAACGAGCCATGGATGATGATCGCGCCGATGGCCAGGCGCACGGCGCCGTCGGCGTCATGGCAGGCGTTCAGGAACGAGGCGACCAGATCTTCATCCAGAACCTCGAGACCCCATTCCTGTGCTTGGACCGCGGCCTCGAGCGCCTGGCGCGTGGGAGGCTCAGGGTTGTCGCCATCCGGCTGGTAGATGGCGGACAAGACTTGGGAGTCCTCGTCGACAACCAGCTGGATGGGATTTTCGGCAGACATGGAGGTCCTTTCTTTCAGAACGGATGCGTCTGGCTCATGCGCGCGGCAAGGGGCGCACAGCCTCTATCGGGGCAGTAATAAATAGAAATATCAAGACATATTACGCGAAGATCGGCGTCGCGTGGTAGGGAGCATGCATGAAAAGTTCCCCTATCTTGCTGATTTCACTCAAAAAACAAGCAAGACAGCAGTAATAGGGGACATGCACCCCAAAACGTCCGTTATGTGGACGGTTTGTGCCGCCCGTTCGCCGCCCAGGGCAAAGCGGCCCCGTAAGGGGCCGTCAGGCCAAGGCATGAAACGTGGCGCTTGCGTCGGGCTCGGCGTTCAGCGGGTCATGGCCGCGAAAGCCTGTTCCGCCGCGTCCAGGGTGGTCTGGATGACGGCGTCGTCGTGCGTGGCGGAAACGAAGCCGGCCTCGAACGCGGACGGAGCGAAGTGTACGCCGGCTTCGAGCATGAGGTGGAAAAATTGTTTGAACGCCGCCGCGTCGCAAGCCGAGACCTCGGCGAACGAGGTGGGCACCTTGTCGCCGAAATAGAGGCCGAACATGCCACCGATGGCATCCGCGGAGAACGCCAGGCCGGCGGCGCGGGCGCGGGCCTGCAGGCCTTCGGCCAGTTTGAGTGTCTGCGCGGACAGATGTTCGTAGAAGCCGGGTGCGCCGGTCAGGCGCAGCGTGGCCAGGCCGGCGGCCACGGCCACGGGATTGCCCGACAGCGTGCCCGCCTGGTAGACGCCGCCCAGGGGGGCGATGTGCTTCATCAGTTCGGCGCTGCCGCCGAAGGCGCCCACCGGCATGCCGCCGCCGATCACCTTGGCCAGCGTGGTCAGGTCGGGGCGCACGCCCGTCAGGCCCTGCACGCCCTGCGGACCCACGCGAAAGCCGGTCATCACTTCGTCGAAGATCAGCACGGCGCCGCTGCGCGTGCACACGTCGCGCAGGCCTTCCAGGAAGCCGGGCGCGGGCTTGATCAGGTTCATGTTGCCGGCCACCGGCTCGACGATCACGCAGGCGATGTCCGCGCCGTGTTCGTCGAACGCCGTCTGCACGGCCTGCAGGTTGTTGTATTCCAGGGTGAGCGTGTGCGCCACGAACTCGGGCGGCACGCCGGCCGAGCTGGGATTGCCGAAGGTCAGCAGGCCCGAGCCGGCCTTGACCAGCAGGCTGTCGGAGTGGCCGTGGTAGCAGCCCTCGAACTTGACGATCTTGGCGCGTCCGGTGGCGCCGCGCGCCAGGCGGATGGCCGTCATGGTGGCCTCGGTGCCCGAGCTGACCAGGCGCACCTGCTCGAGCGAAGGCAGGCGCTGGATCAGCAGTTCGGCCAGTTCGACCTCGGCTTCGGTGGGCGCGCCGAACGACAGGCCGTGCACGGCCGCGTCCTGGACGGCCTTGACCACTTCGGGGTGGGCATGGCCCAGGATGGCCGGGCCCCACGAGCCGACGTAGTCGATGTAGCGCGCGCCGTCGGCGTCCCACACGTGCGGGCCCTGCGCGCGCGCGATGAAGCGCGGCGTGCCGCCCACGGAACGGAAGGCGCGCACGGGAGAGTTGACGCCGCCGGGAATGCTCAGGCAGGCGCGTTCGAAGAGTTCGGCGTTACGGGACATGGGACGGGCTTATTCGGTTGCCGCCGGCGGGCGGGAAGGAGTGGCGTAGGGCGCCGCGCAGGCTCGCGCGGCTGCTGCGATGTCAGGGGCCTCGAAGAGGCCGGTGATGACGGCGATGGCGTCGGCGCCGGCCTGGGCCGCCAGCACGGCGTTCTGCGGCGTGATGCCGCCGATGGCCACGACGGCGGGGCGGGGGCGGGGTTGCTGTTCGGTCAGATCGCGGGCCTGGCCAAGCAGCGCCAGCGGCGCATGCACGGCTTGCGGCTTGGTGGGCGAGGGGAACACCGCGCCGAAGGCGATGTAATCCGCGCCGGCATCCATCTGGCGCCGGGCGCGGTCGAGTTCGTCATAGCAGGACGCGCCGACGATGATATCCGGCGCCAGGCGGCGTACCTCGGCCAGGTCGCCGTCGTCGCGGCCCAGGTGTACGCCGTCGGCGCCCACCTCGAGCGCCAGGCGCCAGTGGTCGTTGATCATCAGCACCACGCCCAGCTCGCGGCACAGCGGGGCCAGCGCGCGGGCCTGGTCGGCGCGCACGGCGTCGGGCACGTCCTTGCGGCGCAACTGCAGCGAGCGCATGCCGCCGGCGGCGGCTTGCTGCACGGCCAGCAGCAGGCGGTCGGTGTCGTCCCATTCGGGCGTGACGCCGTACAGTCCTCGGGGGAATCGCAGCGCGGTCATCGTGGCGTCCTTGGCTGGAACGAGGGAGCGGGGGGCGTCATTGGCCGTCGCCCAGCCGGTTGGGAATGCGGCGGCCCATGCCGGGCAGGAAGCTGGCGGCCAGGGTCTGCTCGGCATGCGCCAGCGCCAGTTCGACGGCGCGCATCATCGGCAGGCCCTGGGCCAGGAAGGCGGCGGCGGCCGTGGCGGCCACGCCGCCGGTATCGGCGTTGCGGTCGGGCGGCGCCTGCCAGGGCCACGAGGCGGTCTCGCCCTCGGGGCCGACGAGGGTGTTGGCGAAATGGCCGGGACGCAGCGGCGCGCCCAGCACCAGCGCCCATTGCGCGCCGCCCGACAGCAGGGCGTGCGCCGGGCTGGGCGCGCCGGAGGTGTCGATGGTGCCGTCGGACTGCCAATGCATCAGGCGCATGTGCTCGACCACCACCAGATTGGCTTGCGGCAGCAGCAGCTCCAGGATGGCCGACAGCAGGTCTTCGGCGTCGTCCTGGGCGGCGGCATCGTCGGGCAGCGGGCCACGCGGGCCCAGGTGCAGCACCAGCGGCACCTGGCTGTAGTCGGCCGCGATCTGGGCGGCCACGCTGGCCGCCTCGGTGGCGTACAGGCCGCCGACCTTGATGGCCTGCACGGACATGTCTTCCAGCAGGCAGCGGGCCTGGTCGTCCAGCAGGTCGGCCGATACGGGATGGATCTCTTCGATGCCGGCGGTGTCCTGGACGGTGAGCGCCGTCGCGGCGGCCAGGCCATGGCAATGCAGGCGGGCGCAGGTGACGGCGTCGGCGGGCAGGCCATCGGTGCCGGACGGATCGACCGGGCCCATGAGAAGCACGAGGGGAGGGAGGACGGGAGCCACTGACACGGGAATAAGAGCGATACGGACTGGGCTGGCCGGTCCCGCAACCGGGTTTTTCGGGCAGCCCCCATTGGGTTTTCGGTAAGATGTCCCCATTCTAATGGATGCGTCGCGCCGCTGGTCCGAAGGGCGGATCGGGGCGGCGGCGCCAAGCACGAGAAAACCATGCGTACCTGGATGTGTCTGATTTGCGGTTGGGTCTACGATGAAGAGGCAGGCTTGCCGGAAGAGGGCATTGCGCCGGGCACCAAGTGGGAAGACGTTCCTCCCAACTGGGTCTGTCCCGAATGCGGCGCACGCAAGGAAGACTTCGAACTGATGGAAATCTGACGGCTACGCTCCGTCGGATCCGCTATAACGGCAAACCGCATCAACGAGGGCCGTCATGACCGATACGCAGCATCCCGACGGAGACCGCAAGAGCGCCGAATCCGGCGCCGATTTCTCCAACCAGTTCCTGATGGCGATGCCCGGCATGGTCGAAGGCAGTTTGGCCGGCACGGTCATCTACGTCTGCGAGCACACCCCCCGCGGCGCCTTGGGGCTGGTCATCAACCGGCCTACCGACCTGACGCTGGGCACGCTGTTCGAACGCATCGAACTCACGCTGGAAATCGCGCCCACGCGCGACGACATCGTCTTTTTCGGCGGCCCGGTGCAAACGGATCGCGGCTTCGTGCTGCATGCGCCCGCCGGCGAATACACCTCCAGCATCAAGCTGGGCGAACTGGCCCTGACCACCTCGCGCGACGTGCTGCAGGCCGTGGCGGACGGCAACGGTCCGGCCCGCATGCTGGTCACGCTGGGCTATGCCGGCTGGGGCGCAGGCCAGCTCGAACGCGAGATGGCGCAGAACGCCTGGCTCAACGTCGGCGCCGACTCGCGCATCATTTTCGACGTGCCGCCCGACGACCGCTATCCGGCTGCGCTGAAGCTGCTGGGCATCGATCCCATCATGCTGGCGGGTGACGCAGGCCATGCCTGACGAGACCCTGCTGGGATTCGACTTCGGCGAGAAAAAGCTGGGCATCGCCATCGGCAACACGCTGACGCGCCAGGCCCGGCCGCTGGAAATCCTCTTTTCCGAGACGCGCGACGCCCGCTTCGGCCGCATCGCGGAACTGCTGCGCGAATGGCAGCCGCAGCGCGTGGTGGTCGGGTTGGCGCTGGCCTCCGACGGCGGCGAGCAGCCGGCCACCGCACGCTGCCGGCGCTTCGCCAATCAATTGCATGGCCGTTTCGGCCTGCCGGTCGTCCTGGTCGACGAGCGGGGCTCCAGCATGGAGGCCCAGCAACTGCTGGGCACGAATGCGCCCGACGACGCCGTGGCTGCGGCCGTCATCCTGCAGCGCTACCTGGACGCGCTGCCCGCGGCCACCGATTCGCCCAGCGCGGAATCGCCTGTCGCCGGTTCGCGAGTATGATGCTGCCCGTCCCTGACCGCGCGTACGGCGCCCGGGGCTCGTTCCCGGAGACCACGCGTTGAACCTGCTGCGTTTCATCGTCCGGCTGGCCCTGGTGCTGCCGCTGATCCTCTTCGCCCTGTTGTGCGTCACCCTGGTCTATCCCTGGTTGCCGCTGGACGCCCGCGTGCGCCTGTGGCTGAACCGCACCTGGGCGCGCTTCCTGCTGCACGCCTGCGGCATCCGCCTGGCCATACGCGGCGAGCCGCGCTACAAGGGCGCGGTGCTGTGGGTGGCGAACCACGTCTCCTGGATCGACATCTTCGTGGTCAACGCCGTGCGCGCCACCTCGTTCGTGGCCAAGGCCGAGATCCGTTCCTGGCCGCTGGTCGGCTGGCTGGCCCAGGGCGCCGGCACGTTGTTCATCGACCGCAACCAGCGGCATGCGGTGCACGACATGGGCCAGGCCATCCACAAGTGCTTCGAGCGCGGCGACGCCGTCGGCCTGTTTCCCGAAGGCACGACCAGTGAAGGTTTCGCCTTGCGTCCCTTCCACGCCAGCTTGTTCGAGCCCGCCCGGCAGGCCGGCGTGGCCATCCAGCCCGTGGCGATGCGCTTCCTGCATCACGGCCAGCGCAGCGGCTACGCCTCGTTCGTGGGCGAGGAGACCCTGGTGGCCAACATGTGGCGCGTGCTGGGCACCACCGGCCTGGCGGTCGAGCTGGTGTTCCTGCCGGTACTGCCCGCCAAGGGCGAGGACGGCGAGCCCCCGACGCGCCTGGAACTGTCGCGCCTGGCGCGCGACGCCATCGCCGGCCAGCTCTGATTCAACGGCCCGCCAGCGCGGGCTCGGCCTGCGCGAAGCACGCGATCAGCCGTTCCGTCAGCACCCGTATTTTCCTTGAGGGATGCTGGCCTGGCGGACGCACGACATAGACGCCGGCTGGCGGCGGCGGATAGTTCGTCATCACCGGCACCAGCGCGCCCGAGGCCACATGGTCGTTGGTCAGTCCATCGGGTGCCCACGCGATGCCCAGGCCCGCGACCGCCGCCGTGACCAGCGCCGTGCCGTTGTCGGCCTTGAAGCGTCCCTGCGGACGGATGGTCTGGATCTTGCCGCCATCCAGGTATTGCCATGCTTCCGTACCCTGCATCAGCGCCTGATGGCCCGCGAGCTCTTCCGGTGTCTGCGGCGCGCCATGCGCCGCGATGTAGTCCGGGCTGGCCACGAACTTCCCGTATAGCGGTCCCACGCGCCTGGCCAGCAGGTTGGAGTCCGGCAGGTAGCCGATCCGTATCGCGCAGTCGTATCCCTCCGCGATCAGATCGACGAAGCGGTCCGTGTACGAGGTATCGAGGTGCAATTGCGGATGGCGCCGGGCCATGTCCGCGAGCACGGCGGCCAGATGGGTCGGTCCGAACGACAACGGCGCGGCGATCCGCAGGCGTCCGCACAGCTCTCCGGCGGGCATGACCGCGTCCCTGGCCGAGTCGATCTCGGCGCATGCCCGGGCCGCATGGTCCCGGAAGGTGGCTCCGGCTTCGGTCAGCGCCGCGCCGCGGGTGGTGCGCGCCAGCAGTTGAACGCCCAGTTCCGATTCCAGCCGCAACAGCCGGCGGCTGACGATGGACTTGGCCACGCCCAGCCGGCGCGCGGCGGGCGACACCCCGCCGGCGTCGGCCACTTCCACGAAGGTGCGCAGTGCTTCGATGTCCACTTTGGCGTTCCTGTTCTGGCGACACAGTGTCGCTTTGGGAGCCAGTATCGTAGCTCGAATCGCGATGCCAGAATCCTGTCAGGCAGCGCCGCAGCGGCGCGGGTCTCCTGGAAACCTCATTCACAAGGATGTATTCATGGCATTTCGCAACGGCCTCGATTCGCTTCTACGCCCCGAAGACTCGGTCCTCGTCCTGATCGATCATCAGCCTTACCAACTCGCGAACCTGAACAGCCACGAACCGCAGATGGTGGTCAACAACGCCACGGGCCTGGCGAAGGCCGCCCGCGCGTTCGGGGTGCCCACCATCCTGACCAGCGTGATCGCCGAGCGCGGCGGCCTCATCTTCCCGCAGATCACCGACGTGTTTCCCGACCAGAAGGTGATCGACCGCACGTTCATCAACACCTGGGAGGACCGCGTGGTGGTCGACGCGGTCAAGGCAACCGGCCGCAAGCAATTGATCATCGCCGGCCTGTGGACCGAAGTGTGCGTGGCGATGCCCACCATCCAGGCCCTGGGCGAGGGCTGGGACGTGACGGTGGTGACCGATGCGTCCGGCGGCGTGTCGGTCGAGTCCCACCAGGTGGCCATCCAACGCATGATCGCGGCCGGCGCGAACATGATGACCTGGCTGGCGGTGGCGTCCGAATGGCAGCGTGACTGGGCCCGCACCGAGCACGCGGCTGCACTGACCGAGGTCATCGTGCAGCATGCGGGCGGCAGCGGCATCGCGTTCCTGTGGGAGCAGCAACTGCTCAACACGCCGGTGCCGCGTACCGCGGGTTGATCACTCCAGGGTGATCTTCGCGTCCTTCACCACCTTCTGCCACTTGGCGAGTTCGCCGCGGCGGAAGGTGTCCAGTTCGGCGGGCGTGGAACCGATGGTCTCGGCGCCGATGCCCGCCAGCGTACGCGCCACCTCGGGTTCCTTCAGCACTTGCGCCAGCGCCTTCGACACCTGGTCGACGATGGCGGCGGGCGTGCCGGCCGGGGCGAAGACAGCGTTCCATTCGTAGCTTTCATAGCCTGGGACGCCGGATTCGGCGATGGTGGGCAGGTCGGGCACGGCCGGCGAGCGCGTCGTGCCGCCCACGGCGACCGCACGCAGTTTGCCGTTCTTGATGTGCGGCCAGGACGAGCCCAGGCTGGCGAACATCACCGGCACCTGGCCCGCCATCACGTCCACCATGGCGGGGCCACCGCCCTTGTAGGCCACGTGCACCAGCTGCGTGCCGGCCAGCAGGTTGAACAGTTCGCCGGCCAGGTGCTGCGCCGAGCCGGGGCCGGCCGACGCGAAGTACACGTGCTGGCTCTTGTCCTTGCCCAGGCGAACCAGGTCGGCCACCGACTTCACGCCATAGGAGGGCGTGACCACCAGCACGTTGGGCACGCGCAGCAGCAGCGACACGGGGGCGAAGTCGGCCAGAGTGTCGAACTGCATCCTGGCGTGCAGCGCCGGATTCTGCGCGTGATTGGAGGCGTCCAGCATCAGGGTGTAGCCGTCGGGCTTGGCCTTGGCGGCATAGGCGCCGCCGATCATGCCGCCGGCGCCGCCGCGGTTCTCGATCACCACGGGCTGGCCCAGCTTGTCGGCCAGCTTGGGCCCGATCAGGCGCGCCACCACGTCCACGGTGCCGCCGGGAGGGTAGGTCACCACCATGGTGATGGGGCGCTCGGGCCAGGCCGCCGCCGCGGTGCCGGCCGCCGCCAGCGACAGCAGCGCCGCCGCGCCGGCAAACGCCAGGCGGCTCAGGGTGGGCAGGGTCTTCATGCGTCTTCTCCTTGGAATTGGAATAGGGAAAGCGGGGTGGTGGACAGCACGCCACGCCGGTCGGCGGGGTCGTCCAGCCAGGCGTCCAGCCAAGCCAGGCTGGAGGCATGATCCGCGCGGTCGCGGTGTTCGGTGTGAGGCCAGTCGCTGCCCCACATCAGGCGGTCGGCGCCATAGGCCGCCAGCAGCAGGCGCGCGGCCTCGCGGCTGGTGGTCAGGCTGTCGGCGTCCGGCCAATTGCGGTAGGGCGCCGACAGCTTTACCCACACCCGGCCCGTGCCGGCATGGGCCAGCAGGTGGCGCAGGTCGTCCAGGCGGTCGGGGCGGCCGAAGTGGTCGACCACCACGCGGCAGTCCTGTTCCAGCAGTGCGGGCAGCAGGGCTGGCAGGCGGGCCGCCTGCGCATGCACTTCCACGTGCCAGCCCAGCGCGTTGGCGCGCGCCAGCAGGGTGCGCCAGGCGGGCTGGGCGAAATCGGGATCGGGCAGGCCCATCAGGTTCAGGCGCATGCCCACCACGCCGGCCTGCGCCAGTGCGCGCAATTGATCCTCGCTGAATTGCGTATCGACCACGGCCACGCCGCGCAGACGGCCCGCCGCCTGCTCCAGCGCACGCACCATGTAGCCGTTGTCGGTGCCCAGGAAGCTGGGCTGCACCAGCACGCCGTGACGCAGGCCATTGGCGTCCAGCAGCGCCAGGTACTGGTCCAGGGTGGCGTCGTAGTCGGGCGCGTAGCGGCGCTGCCGCGCCAGCGGCAGGCCGTGTTCGAACACATGCGCGTGGGTATCGACCGCGGTGGGCGGGCGTGTGCCGGTTGCCTGGGGCAAGACTGTCTCCGTATTGGGCACGGCATGGCGCCGTGGTTATGGGCGGCATTCTAGGAAGCCTTTCCATATCGTTCTATATTTATTGCCTGATTTATTCATATCGGTTCAATATGGAAACCCGGCATCTGCGGCATTTTCTGGCGGTGGTGGATCATGGCAGCGTCAGCCGCGCGGCGGCCTGGCTGGGCATGGCACAGCCCGCGCTCAGTCAGTCATTGGTACGCATGGAAAAGGAACTGGGCGTTGCCCTGTTCGCGCGTTCGCGGCGCGGCGCGCAGCCCACGGCGGCGGCGCTGGCCATACTGGAAGACGTGCGGGTCAGCGTGGCGCGCATCGACGCCGCTGCGCGCCACGCGCGGCTGATCGCGCAGGGCAGCGCCGGCCAGCTTACGGTGGGATTGGTGTCTTCCGCGCTGTTCGAGATGCTGCCGCGCGCGCTGCGGGCGTTGCGCAAGCAGGCGCCGGGCGTGAAGGTCGTGCTGCGGGAAATGAGCAACGCCGAGCAGGCCGAGGCGTTGCAGGCGGGCGAGATCGACATCGGACTGATGCATACGCCCGTGGCCGTGGGCGGGCGCATGCGCGAGCGGCTGCTGCTGCGCGACCGGCTGGTGGCGGCGATTCCCGATGAGTTCGAGACCGGCCCGGACGGCAAGGTATCGCTGGGGCAGATCGCCCGCGCGGGACTGGTGCTCTATCCGCAGAATCAGTTGCCGGTGCTGTACGCGGGCATCCTGGACGCCATGCGAAAGGCTGGCCTGGAGACGCAGGTGGCGCAGGAGGCCAACCGCACGTTGACGGTGCTGGCCTGCGTGGCCGGCGGTTGCGGCGTGGCGCTGCTGCCCAGTTGGATCCGCGCGCTGGATTTCCGCGGCGTGAGGTTCTGCGAGGTGCGCGACGGGCAGGGGTTGCCCGGTTTCGACCTGAGTGCGATCTGGCCGGCGCGGTCGGTGCCGACGCTGGCGGACATGTTCGCGGGGTTGGATCTGGGGCCGCTGGGCGCGGTGGGCGATTAGGCAGTGGGCGGCCGTGTCATGCAGGACGGGCCATACAAGGCGGTGCGCCAGCGGCCCGTGACCGGGCCGCGGCCTTGTGTCTATTTACCCATCGGGTCGCGGAACTGCGAGCAGCGGATCTGCACCAGCTTGCGGTCCTGCAGGCGCACGGCGCTGAGGGCGCCGCCCCAGATGCAGCCCGAATCCAGGCAGATGACGTCGTCGCGCATCAGCAGGCCCAGGGTGGACCAGTGGCCGAACACCACGGTGACGTCGCGCGTGGCGCGCTTGGGCACGTCGAACCAGGGAATCAGGCCGTTGGGCCAGGCGCCGGGCGCGACCTTGGTGGCGAATTCCATGTGGCCCTGCTGCGTGCACAGCCGGATGCGGGTCAGCGCGTTGATGATGACGCGCAGGCGCTTGCCGCCGGTGTGATATTCCTTCCAGGCCACGGGCTCGTTGCCGTACATCTTCTGCAGCGACTTCTGCCAGTTGTCGCCGCGCAGGGCTTCCTGCACTTCGGCGGCCAGCGACAGGGTCTTGGCCACGTCCCACTTGGCCAGTACGCCGGCATGCACCAGCAGGTGGTCGTGTTCGAAGTGGGCCAGGGGGCGAAAACGCAGCCAGTCGATCAGCTCATCGGCGTCGGGCGCGTTCAGGATCTCGTCCAGCGTGTCCGACTTGGACGGCTTGCGCACGCCCGCCGCCGCGGCCAGCAGGTGCAGGTCGTGGTTGCCCAGCACCGCGACGCTGCGGTCTTCCAGCGACTTGATGCGGCGCAGGGAGGCCAGCGACTGCGGGCCGCGATTGATCAGGTCGCCGGCAAACCAGAACCGGGCGTCGGGATCTTCCGCCAGGTCCGGGTGCGCCAGCAGTTCGTCCATCGGCTCGCAGCATCCCTGCACGTCGCCAATCATCCAGATGCTGCCTTTCATGCGGGCACTCTTCTCCACGGCCAGCGGCGTTCGACCAGTCGGCCCACCACATGCCGGTATTCCATCAAGGTAAGGGAGCCGAAGGCCAGCAACAGGGCGGCCACGTTCGGACCCAGCGCCGTCAGCCAGGGCGGCCAGCGGCTGAGCATGCCGACGTTGAGCGCCAACTGGTTGAGCATGAAGAAGCCCACGCCCAGCAGGATGCCGATGAACACCTTGGCGCCCACGCCGCCGCGCCGGGTCTGCATGAAGCTGATCGGAGCGGCGATAGTGATCATGACCAGCAGCGTGAACGGATAGACCGCCTTGCGCCACAGCGCGACGATCTGCCGGTCGGCCTGCAACTGGTTGTTGTGCAGGTAATCGATGTAGTCCAGCAGGGTGACGATGGACATGCGCTCGGGCGTCAGCACGCGCGCCAGCAGCCGTTCGGGGCTGAGGGTAGTGTCCAGCGTCAGTTCGGGCAGCTTGGTGACCCGCGCGGGCGGCTGCTCGGGCGGGCGGGCGTTGGCCAGGGCTTCGGGCGCCTTGGGGTCGATGCGCGTCTGCACGACGTTGGTCAGTGTCAGGCTGCCGTTGCCCAGCGTGCCGGAGGCGGCCTGCCAGGTGGCGGTGAGTTCGAGGTCTTTCTTGAATTCGTACAGCATCACATCGCCGACCTGGCCGTTGGCCATCAGCTTCTGGATGTTGATGATGCGGGTGCCGCCCTCGCGGGTGGGTTCCTTGAACCAGTAGCCGCTGGCCAGCCGGCCGCCGCCGGCCTTGCCGCGCAGCATCAGGTTGGCTTCGCCGGTCCGGATTTCGGCTTCGGGGGTGACGAATTCGGACAGCAGCAGCGCGCCCACCATCACCGGCACGGTAATCAGCCACAGCGTGCCCAGCAGGCGCATGCCGCTGACGCCGGAGACGCGCAGGATGACCAGCTCGTTGCGCTGCGCCAGGCCCGCCAGCGCCAGGATGGAGCCGATCAGCAGCCCGATGGGCAGCAGGTCGTACAGGCGCGTGGGCAATGCCAGGCCCTGCATGTAGAACAGGGCAAGCATGGTGAAGGTCTTGCCGACGTTGTCCAGATCGTCGACCAGCGCGAAGAACGTGAACAGTCCCAGCAGGGCCAGCAGGACCACTGCGCAGGAACGATAGATCTCGCGTGCCAGATAGCGGCGGGCGGTACGCATTGGGGGGATCGAACAGGATGGGACGTCTAAACGTGAAGCTTAACAAATCTGCGCGCCGCGGCGGCCACAGGGCGACCCCTCGTCAGGGGATTTCCGCCTGCCGCATGCGCGCGGCAATGGTGGAGGCTCGGGAATTCAGGTAGCCGGTGCTGCGATGTTTGTCGTAATAACGGGGATTGGGCAGCATCGCCGCCAATTTCGCGGCCTGGTAGGCACCCAGCCCGTTCGCGCCGGTGTTGTAGTAATGCTGCGCCGCCGCCTGGGCGCCGAACACGCCCGTGCCCCATTCGGCCACGTTCAGGTACAGCTCGAGGATGCGCTGCTTCGGCATGACGTGCTCGATCATGTACGTCAGCACCAGTTCCTGGCCCTTGCGCAGATAGGTCCGCGAGCCGGACAGGAACAGGTTCTTGGCCAGTTGCTGCGTGATGGTCGAGCCGCCGCGGCGCCTGGCACGCCCCAGTTCTTCCTGGCGCTGGTTGTATTCGTAGGCCTTGCGGATGGCTTCCCATTCGACGCCGTCGTGCTCGACGAAATTGGCGTCTTCCGAGGCGACCACCGCGCGCTTGAGGGATTCGCTGATCCTGTCGTAGGGCACCCATTCGTATTTCAGCTTGAAATCGGGGTCGCTCTCGCGCAGCCGTGACAGTTCCCCGCGCATCACCGCGCTGCTGCCGGGAGGCTGGTAGGCATACCAGACCACCATGCAGAACAGCCACAGTTGGTACAGGAGCAGCAGCGAGAGGATCGCCATGACGGCCATCGTCGCCATGCGCCATCCGGACCTGCGCCGCGCGGGACGGCTGCTGCGTGCCATGGCTTCAGGCCTCTGCCAGCAGCGCGGCGCGCAGCGTGACCAGTACCGGGGATGGGTCCGGACGCACGCCGTGCCAGATGTGGAAGCTTTCGGCCGCCTGGCCGACCAGCATGCCCAGGCCATCGGCGCGGCGCGCGGCGCCGTCGGCCTCGGCCTGCCGCATGAACGGGGTGGGGCGCGAGCCGTACACCATGTCGTAGGCCATGGCGTCGGCGGCGTACAGGCCGCCGGGCAGTTGCGGCGCGGCGTCCTGCAGGCCGCTGGCGGTGGCATTGATGACCACGTTCCAGCCGCCGGGCGCGGCGGCCTCGTCCAGGCCGCCCGCGCTGACGCGCGTGGGGCCGGGCAGGGCGGCGGCGGCCCAGGCCCGCGCCAGTTCGGCGGCCTTGGCGGCGGTGCGGTTCACGATGTGGATGCGCGCGCAGCCGGCTTCGGCCAGTGGTTGCAGCACGCCCCGCGCGGCGCCGCCCGCGCCGACCAGCAGCACGCGGGCGTCACGCAGCACGACGCCCAGCCGGACCAGGTCGCTGACCAGGCCCACGCCGTCGGTGTTGTCGCCATGCCAGGCGCCGTCCGCGAGCCAGAGCGTATTGACCGCGCCGGCCAGCCGCGCGCGGGTCGACAGGCGATCGCCGGCCAGCGCCCAGGCTTCCTGCTTGAACGGCACGGTGACGTTCAGCCCCAGGCCGGCGGCCTCGCGAAAGGCCTGCACGGTGGGGGCGAAGCCATCCAGCGGCGCCAGCAGGCGCTCGTACTGCAGCGGCCGGCCGGTCTGCGTCGAGAACATCGCATGGATCTGCGGCGACCGGCTGTGGGCGATGGGATTGCCGATCACGGCATAGCGGGGCAGGCTCGGCAGGCTCGGCGGGCTCATGGTGCGGCGGTCTCCAGCGTGTCGTTGACGAAATGCCAGGTGCGGGTGATGACCAGTTCGTCGGTATCGCGCGCCAATTCGGGGGGGAAGGGGGCAAAGGGCGCAGCCATTTGTACGATGCGGCGCGCCGCCTGGTTCAGCACGGCGTGCGGCGAGGGCTGGTCGATGTCGAAGCCGGCCAGGCTGCCATCGGCACGCACCGTCACCGTGATGCGCAGCGTGCCGTAGATCCTGCCGCGCGCGTCCTCGGGATAGTGCTGGGTGCCGACCGACTCGATGCGGCGGCTCCAGCCGTCGAGATAGGCGGCGTAGCGCGACTGAGCCGCCGACGGCGCCACATAGGCGCGGCGTGGCCGGGAGTTGTATTCCTGGATGCGTTCGGACAGCGCGGCAATGCGGGCGTTCTGGATGACGCCGGGCTGCTGCGCGGTGTCGTCACCGGGCTCGTCGGCGTCAGGCCAGGGGTGCACGGCCTGGCGCTCCGCGCCGGTGCGTTCCGGCGATTCCAGTTGGGTCAGCAGCCGGCTCTGCTCGGCCTCCAACTGCAACTGGCGCTGGCGCATGGCTTGCAGCACGATGGTCTGGGCCGATTCGCCGGTGCGCGGCAGCGGGGACTGGGCAATGCCGCGCTCGGCCTCGCCGCCGCCGTCGATCTGCTGCTGGGCCAGCGCCTGGGCATGCACGGGGGCGGTTTCGGTCCTGGCGTTGACCAGCACCACTTCGAGCGACTGGGCGGGCGGGCGCGCGGAGGCGCCAGGCCCGAAATGCCAGGCCAGCACGCCGGCATGCACCAGCAGCGAGATCGCCACGCCGACCAGCAGGTAGTGCCGGGCCGGGGCGCTCAGCCAGTGCCGGACGCGGCCGGAAGAGGAAGGGGGGGCGGACAATTGCACCTGGGCATTTTAGGGCTAGATTATTTCCCTCGGGCCCGGACCCCCGAAATGGAAAGGGCGGCCGCATGGGCCGCCCCTTCAAAGCCGTGCCGCGGCGCTCAGGCGGCCGCGGGACCCACGTACCGGCAATCCAGTTCCAGCGCCAGTTCGTCGCGGCCCAGGATGTCGATCTCCACCGCCGTGCCGCGCTCCAGTTCGGGCATGCCGCCCACCTTGGTGACCAGCGGCGCATTGGCCAGGCGCACCAGGTCGTCGCGCAGCACGTGCGCCGTCACGCGGGTCAGGCCCTGCTGCTTGATCCAGCGCAGGCACCAGTAGCGTTCCATCGAACCCTGGAACTCGGCCCAGGCGGCGTACTGGGCGTCGAAGGCGCCGATGATGGCGAACAGGTCGGCATCGCGCGGCTTGAAGGGCGCCACCAGGCGCGCCGACACGCCGTTGTCCACGGCCGAGATCAGTTGCCACTGGTTGACCAGGTCGACGTAGCGGCGCAGCGGCGAGGTGCACCAGGCGTACTGAGGCACGCCGATGGCCTCGTGCGGCAGGGCCTGGGTGCTCATGCGGACGCGGCCGGCCTGCTGCGAGCGGTAAATGCCCGGCACGCCGTGCTGGTTCAGCAGGCCGCCCCACAGGTTGTTGGCCAGGATCATGTACTCGGCCACCATGCGGTCCAGCGGCGCGTTGCGCTGGCGCGGCACCAGCCGCACCGGGGTGTCCGGATCGTCGGGGTTGCCGTCCAGATAGAAGCTGTACTCGACGCGCGAGTGGTTCTCGGGCTTGCCGCGCGCCTCGTCGCGCTTGGCCGACAGGGCCTGGGCCATGCGCCACAGCGGCCGCAGCCAGTGCGCGTAGGGCAGTTCGGCCTGCGGGTCGTCCAGCGCGGCTTCGGTGACCTGCGTGTCCAACTGATTGTGGCGCAGGTTCTCGCGCACCACGATGCGCTCCAGGCGCGTTTCGGATTCGAAGATCTCACCGGTGGCGGGGTCGGCCGTCACGTACAGCGACAGCGCGGGCACCGCGCGGCCCGCGTCCAGCGAGAACGCCTGGATCACGTTGTCGGGCTGCATCGGGATCTTGTCGCCGGGCATGTATACGGTGGACAGGCGCGCCCGCGCCAACTTGTCGAGCTCGCTGTCGCGGGTGACGGACAGGCCGGGCGCGGCCACGTGCACGCCCACGCGCACACGGCCTTCGGGCAGTTCGGTCACGGACAGCGCGTCGTCGATCTCGGTCGTGGTGACGTCGTCCACGGAATAGATCTCGGCCTCGGACAGCGGCAGTTCACGCTCGATGGCGGGCACTTCCATGTCGGGAAAGCCCGTGCCGCGGGGGAAGTGCACCGCCAGGAAGCGGCGCTTGAGCAGTGCCAGGGCATGGGGCCAGGCGCCCAGTTCCAGCAGCAGGCGGTCCGGCGTCTTGTGCAGGCGGGCGCAGGCGGCGTCCAGCGCCTTCCAGGCCTGCGTGTTCTTGTCGGGGCGCACCAGCAGCGACTCGGCGGCCTGGGCGATGACCTCGGGCAGCTTGCCCGCGGCCATTTCATCGACCCATTGCTGTTGCTGCTCGGCCTGCAGACGCTTTTTCTCGAGCGCCGCCAGCGCGGCCGCCAGAATGTCGGGCGGGGCCGGACGATAGCGGCCGGTGCCGCGCCGGTGGAAATACGCTGGCGCGCTGTGCAGGCGCATCAGCAGCGCGGCGTGCTCGACCGGGGTGGGGGCATGGCCGAAATAATCGGTGCCCAGCGCCGGGGCATCGAATTCTTCCTGCGGCGCGCATTCCCAGAGGAACTGCAGGTCGATGTCCTCGGCCGCGGCCGTGGCCTGCTCCATCAGCGCCGAGGGCGCCGGGGCGGCGAAGGTGAACAGCGTGCTGTTGCGCTTGATCTTGCTGCGCTTGCCGGACTCGGCCTCTACCTGGAGGGTGGAATCCGCCTCGGACATGATGTTGGCCGCCTTGAAGCTGCCGTCATCTTCATAAAACACGTACATATTTGCGATCGATCCATCTGGCGCCGTCAGGCGCGCCGCCGGCAGGCTGTGCAGCCAGCCGGAAACGGCAGGTTCTCAGTTTGAGGTGGAGGCGCCCAGCGCGAAATCCAGCACTTCGGGCTGCCACTGCGCAAAATCGGACAGGCCGTGGTCGCTGCCCTGGATGATGCGCTGCCGGCAACCGGCAAAGCGGTCGCGCATTTCGCGCCAGTCGAGCACTTCGTCGCCGGTGGCGGCCACGAGGAAATAACGCTCGAGGTGGCTGAGGACGGGAACCTCCATGTCCGCCAGTTCCTGCACGTACTGGGGCAGGAACACGAACGGCGCGTCCGAATGATACATGCGATGCTCGCCCACCTGCGTGGCCAGGTCGCGCGCCGCGTGCACCGCCGGGTTCAGCAGCACCGCCCGGCAATCGAGGCGCTCGGCCAGCCAGGTGGCGTAGTAGCCGCCCAGCGACGAGCCCACCACCGTCAGGTGACGGGAACTGGCCAGGCCCTGCAATTGCCGGCGGGCGATGTCCAGGATCAGATCGCCGGCCTCGCGCGGGCTGGCCGGCAGTTGCGGGCAGGCCCAGGCGTGGGCCAGGCCGCGTGCCGCCATCGCCTGTTCCATCAGGCGCGCCTTGAACGAAGCGGGCGCCGAACGGAATCCGTGCAGGTACAGGATGGCGTGGGCGTTCATGGCGGGGGCGCTCATCGGGCCAGGGCGTGCAGCAGCTTGCCGTGCACGCCGCCGAAGCCGCCGTTGCTCATCACGACCACATGGTCGCCGGGCCGGGCCGCGGACGATACGGCCGCCACCAGGGCGTCCAGGTCGTCGAAGCTGCTGGCGCGTTGGCCCAGCGGGGCCAGCACCATGCCCGGGTCCCAGCCCAGCGCCTGCTTGCCCTGCTTGGCGCCGAAGCAGTACACGAGGTCGGCCTGCTGCAGCGCGCCGGGCAGGCGTTCGGCCATGGTGCCCAGCTTCATGGTGTTCGAGCGCGGCTCCAGTACCGCCAGGATGCGCGCCTGGCCCACCTGGCGGCGCAGGCCGTCCAGCGTGGTGGCGATGGCGGTGGGGTGATGCGCGAAATCGTCGTACACCTTCACGCCGTTGACCGTGCCGCGCAGTTCCATGCGGCGCTTCACGCCGCCGAAGCGTGACAGCGCCGCGATGCCGTCGGCGGCGGGCACGCCGGCATGCTCGGCGGCGGCCAGCGCCGCCAGGGCATTCATGCGGTTGTGTTCGCCGCCCAGCGTCCAGCGTACCGTGCCGATGTCCTGGCCATCGCGCAGCACGGCGAAGGCGCCGTCCGCGTCGGCCGGACCGGCCCGCCAGGCGCCATCCGTACCGAAGCTGACCGTTTCCGACCAGCATCCGCGCGCCAGCACGCGGTCCAGCGCTTCGTTGCCGGCGGGCGCGACGATGCGGCCGCTGGCGGGAATGGTGCGCACCAGGTGATGGAACTGCGTTTCGATGGCCGCCAGATCCGGGAAGATGTCCGCGTGATCGTATTCCAGGTTGTTCAGGATGGCGGTGCGCGGTCGGTAGTGCACGAACTTCGAGCGCTTGTCGAAGAAGGCCGTGTCGTACTCGTCGGCTTCGATGACGAAGGTGTCCACCTGGGGATCGAAGCGCGCCGATACCTGCAGATCGGGCGCGATGCCGCCGATCAGGAAGTTGGGGCGGCGGCCGTTGGCCTCGAGGATCCACGCCAGCATCGAGCTGGTGGTGGTCTTGCCGTGCGTGCCCGCGACGGCCAGCACGTGCTGGCCCGGCAAGACGTGGTCGCCCAGCCATTGCGGGCCCGACACGTAGCGTGCGCCGCTGTCCAGGATGGCTTCCATCAGCGGATTGCCGCGGCTGACGACGTTGCCGATCACGAACAGGTCGGGCGCCAGCGCCAGTTGATCGGCGCCGAAGCCCTCGATCAGTTCGATGCCCTGTTCGGACAGCTGGGTGCTCATGGGGGGATAGACGCCGGCGTCGCAGCCGGTGACCTTGTGGCCGGCCGCGCGCGCGATCAGCGCCAGCCCGCCCATGAACGTGCCGCAAATACCAAGAATGTGCAGATGCATGGGAGATCTCCTGGCGGCATTGTAGAGGGTGCCGCGTTCCCCCGCGGAGCGCTTGCGGTTATGATTCGGCCCATGAATCGCCGTCTCTTCCTGCATGCGGGCGCCGCCGCGGCCATGGCCGCCGCCTATGCGCACCGGGTGCATGCCGCCCCGGAACCCGCCGTCTCGCCCGATGCGGTCAAGGCCCTGTCCGGCATGGCCTTGCCGGATCTCGACGGCCGTACGCACAAGCTGTCCGACTGGCGCGGCCGCCCGATGGTGGTCAATTTCTGGGCAACCTGGTGCGCGCCCTGCGTAAAAGAGATGCCCGAACTCGAGGCCATGCAGAAAAGCCACCCCAAGGTGCAGTTCATCGGCATCGGCGTGGATAACGCGGACAACATCCGCAAATTCCTGGCCAAGGTGCCGGTTTCGTATCCGCTGGTGGTCATGGGCGCCAATGCCATCGATACGTTGCGCAAGTTGGGCAACCCGGCCGGCGGCCTGCCGTTTACGCTCGTTTTCAATGCAGATGGCACCGTAAACCGCAAAATCCTGGGCCAGATCGACGCAGCCGACCTGGCGCACACCGTGGCCAGCCTGGCCGGTTGATGACAGGCAGCTTGCAAAAATACGGCGATTTGGCGTAAAAAGTCGCTTTATCTATACTTTTTGCCGACGTTCATAGCAAATCCATGGCGCGACGCATTCTCGTATTGCACGGCCCCAACCTGAACCTGCTCGGCACGCGCGAACCCGGTATCTACGGCAGCCGCACGCTGGCGCAGATCGATGCCGGCTTGGCTGACGTGGCTGCGGAACTGAACGTGACGCTGGCGTCCTGGCAAAGCAACCACGAGGGCGCGCTGGTCGATCGCATCCAGGCCGCGGGCACGGACGGCACGGATTTCATCATCATCAATGCCGGTGCCTACACGCATACCAGTGTGGCCATCCGTGATGCGCTGGCTGGCGTGGCGATCCCGTTCGTTGAAGTACATTTGTCCAACCTGTTCAAGCGCGAGCCCTTCCGTCACCACTCGTACCTGTCCGACATCGCCGTCGGACTGATCAGCGGCCTCGGGCCCGATGGCTACGAAGCCGCGCTGCGCTACGCGGTCCGCCACTGACCCGCGACGCTTTTTTTCCAATTTTCAGCACATGGCGCAGACCCGCACCGGGGGCGCCGCCAACAAATTAATCGGGAAGCAGCTTCATTATGGACCTCCGAAAACTCAAGACCCTGATCGACCTGGTGGCGGAATCGGGCATTGCCGAGCTCGAGATCACCGAAGGCGAGGGCAAGGTTCGCATCGTCAAGTTCTCGCAGACCCTGCAGCCCGTGGCCTACCACGCGCCTGAAGCCGTCGCGGCGGCTCCGGCCGCCGGCGCCGCACCGGCCGCCGCACCCGCTGCCCCCGCCGCGCCGGCTGCCATCCAGGGCCACGTCGTCAAGGCGCCGATGGTCGGCACGTTCTATCGCTCGCCCAATCCGGGCGCCGCCCCGTTCATCGACGTGGGCCAGTCGGTCAAGGAAGGCGATCCGCTGTGCATCATCGAAGCGATGAAGCTGCTCAACGAGATCGAGGCCGACAAGGCCGGTGTCATCAAGGAAATCCTGGTCGAGAACGGCGAACCGGTCGAATACGGCCAGCCGCTGTTCGTCATCGGCTAGATGAATCCCCCCTACGCGCTTTGCGCGCCCCCGGGGGGCGACGTTGGTGGACCGGCGAAGCCGGATCCGCGGCGTTCGCGACCGAGTGGTGCCAATCATGTGTCGTAGGTCGTGCCAAGCACGGTGGAGCAACTGATATATGTTCGAAAAAATCCTGATCGCCAATCGCGGCGAGATCGCCTTGCGCATTCAGCGCGCCTGCCGCGAGCTGGGCATCAAGACCGTGGTCGTGCACTCCGAGGCCGACCGCGACGCCAAGTACGTGCGCCTGGCCGATGAGTCCGTGTGTATCGGACCCGCGCCGTCGCGCGAGAGCTACCTCAACATGCCGGCCATCATCTCGGCCGCCGAGGTGACCGACTCCGAGGCGATCCACCCGGGTTATGGCTTCCTGTCCGAAAACGCCGACTTCGCCGACCGCGTCGAGAAAAGCGGCTTCGTCTTCATCGGTCCGCGTCCCGAGACCATCCGCCTGATGGGCGACAAGGTCAGCGCCAAGCACGCCATGATCGAAGCCGGCGTGCCGGTGGTGCCGGGCTCGGCGGGCGCGCTGCCCGACGACCCGCAGGAGATCCTGCGCGTGGCGCGCGAGGTGGGTTACCCGGTCATCATCAAGGCGGCGGGCGGCGGTGGTGGCCGCGGCATGCGCGTGGTGTACACCGAGGCCGCCCTGCTGAACGCCGTCAACATGACGCGCTCCGAGGCGGGCGCCGCGTTCAACAACCCCGAGGTGTATCTCGAGAAGTTCCTCGAGAACCCGCGCCACGTCGAGATCCAGGTGCTGGCCGACGGCGGCCGCAACGCCGTCTGGCTGGGCGAGCGCGACTGCTCCATGCAGCGCCGCCACCAGAAGGTCATCGAGGAAGCGCCGGCGCCCGGCATCACGCGCCGCCTGATCGAGCGCATCGGCGAGCGTTGCGCCGACGCCTGCCGCAAGATGGGCTACCGCGGCGCGGGCACGTTCGAGTTCCTGTACGAGAACGGCGAGTTCTACTTCATCGAGATGAACACGCGTATCCAGGTCGAGCATCCGGTGACCGAACTGATCACCGGCGTCGATCTGGTCCAGCAGCAGATCCTGATCGCCGCTGGCGAGAAGTTCGCGCTGCGCCAACGCGACATCGTGTTCAAGGGCCACGCCATCGAGTGCCGCATCAACGCGGAGGATCCGTTCCGCTTCGTGCCCAGCCCCGGCCGCATCACCAACTGGCATACGCCGGGCGGCCCGGGCGTGCGTATCGATTCGCACGCGTTCAACGGCTACTTCGTGCCGCCCAACTACGACTCGATGATCGCCAAGGTCATCACGTACGGCGACACCCGCGAACAGGCCCTGGCGCGCATGCGCACGGCCCTGTCCGAAATGGTGGTCGAAGGCATCTCGACCAACATCCCGCTGCACCGCGAGTTGATGCAGGACGCCCGCTTCATCGAAGGCGGCACCAGCATCCACTATCTGGAAAACAAGCTGGCCCAGCGTCCCTGACGCGGGCGGGCCGGGCCACCCCGCAAGGGTGGCCCGGCTGCTTTCACCGAATCACAAACAGGCTTCCACCATGCGTGAACTCGTGCTCCACTGCCTGGAGGCGCAGGCCGAGGCGCTGTCCGATGCCTTGCTCGAGGCAGGCGCGCTGTCGGTCTCTGTCGAGGACGCCGACTTCGGCACTGCTGAAGAACGGCCGCTGTTCGGCGAGCCCGGCACCGAACCCGATGTGCAGGCCTGGGACCGCAACCGGGTCGTGGCCCTCCTGCCCGACGGCGCCGATCCCGCCCAGATGCTGGAAGAGGCTTTGGCCGGAGCCGGCCTGGGCGCCGACGCGGCCCGGGACTGGTCGCTGCGCGATGTGCCTGACGCCGACTGGGTGCGCCTGACGCAATCGCAGTTCGCGCCGATCCAGATCGCCGAGCGTCTCTGGATCGTACCCAGTTGGCACCGCGACGACCCCGCCGTCACCGCCCACGAGGCGGGTGGCGAGGACGCCATCCACATCGAACTCGATCCGGGCCTGGCGTTCGGCACCGGCAGCCATCCCACCACGCATCTGTGCCTGGCCTGGCTGGAAGCCGAGCTGCCCGCGGGCGCGCCGGTGCTGGATTACGGCTGCGGCTCGGGCATCCTGGCGATCGCCGCGCGCAAGCTCGGTTCCGGTCCGGTCACGGCCGTGGACATCGATCCGCAGGCCGTGCAATCTTCCGCGGACAACGCCCGGATCAATGGCGTCGAACTGGATGCCATGCTGCCCGACGGTCTGCAGGACGGCACGTTCCAGGTCGTCGTGGCCAACATCCTGTCCAACCCGCTGAAGGTGCTGGCGCCCATGCTGGCCGCGCGCGTCGCGCCGGGCGGCGACCTGGTGCTGTCCGGCGTGCTCGAACGGCAGGCCGAGGAAGTGGCCGCGGCCTACGCGCCCTGGCTGAAGATGTCCGTCTGGCGCGAGCGCGACGGCTGGGTGTGCCTGCACGGCCGCCGCGACTGAGCTTTTTCCGCCATGCCGATCACCCGTTGCCCGCAATGCCATACCGCTTTCCGGGTGGTGGCCGACCAGTTGCGCGTGCGCAATGGACTGGTGCGTTGCGGTGTATGTTCCACGGTGTTCGATGGCCGGGCGTCTCTCGAAAGCGAGCAGGCTCCCGTGGCGCCGCCGCCGATGTCGCCATTCGCTGCGCCAGCGCCGCTGGCCGGCGATCCGCCCGTGGCGCCGGCGCCGACCGTTCCGCAGTTTCCTCGTTCGACGGCGCCACGCTCCGGCGATGCGTATTCCAGCACTCACCCGGGCGGGTATCCGGTGCCGCCGGCCCCGGTTCCGGTCGCGTCCGCGGCGCCTGAATTGCCCGTGGCGGCTGCGGTCTCCGCGCCGCCCGCCGTGCTGCGTGGCCGTACGCGGACAAGCGAGGGCG
Source organism: Bordetella ansorpii (assembly GCF_900078315.1). Taxonomy (GTDB): domain Bacteria; phylum Pseudomonadota; class Gammaproteobacteria; order Burkholderiales; family Burkholderiaceae_B; genus Bordetella; species Bordetella ansorpii. The sequence continues at coordinate 371,748 of NZ_FKBS01000025.1, read as the reverse complement.
GGGCAGGGCAAGCGCCGGCCGGTGCCGTTGCGCCGCAGCAGGATGTGCCATCGCATCGTCCGCCATCCGCGGCCTCCCATCCGCCCGCGCCCGTCATCCGTGCACGCGATGACAGCGAATTCTCCGTATCGCAAGACCGCGTCCTGCGCGCCGAACCCGCCACGGGCCGGCGCGATCAACGTATCGTGGCCGAGACGCCCTCGGTGCTGCGTGGGCGTGCCGAGCGCCGCCAGGAGCCCGCTTTCGGCGCATCGCATCCGCCCATCCGGGCGGGAGACGATGTCGATGATCGGGACGACGAATCCCGCAGGTCCACCGCGCCGTCGCCGGGCATGGACCGGCAGCCCGGATTCCGTGCCGAGAGGGATCACGGCGATGATCCTCCCTGGCACGTCGATCCTCCGGCGCGCGCTCGCGAACCGGCTTCCCGCCACGAAGCCTTCCGCGCTGACGAAGACCAGGATGATGAGCCGGGCTGGCGCGCCGAACCGCCTTTGCGCACGCGCCATGATGAGGCGATCCGTGGGGCCGACGACGAAGCAGGCCGTGACGACGAACCGCAGTGGCGCGCCGAGCCCCCCATTCGCGGCCACGGCCGCCCGCATGACGCCCGCCCGTTCCGTTCGTCCGCGCGCGCCGACCCTGGCCGCAACGAGCCCGGCCTGCGCCACGACGATGAAGACGACATCGACGGCGCCTCGGCCGACGCCGTCTACGGCGATGCCCGCACCCGTTATTCCAGCGCCACCGACAGCGGCCGTACGCCGCCCGAGTTCCTGGATCAGGACCGCATCGATTCGCGGCGCACCTGGCGCCGCCTGTGGACCTGGGCCTGCCTGCTGGGCCTGCTGGCGCTGGGCGCGCAACTGGTCTTTGCCTACCGCACCTCGATCGCCATCGCTGCGCCCGCGCTGCGGCCGGCGCTGACGACCCTGTGCCAGGCCGTCGGCTGCACGGTGGGCTACGCGCGCCGCATCGAGCGCATTTCCATTGTGTCCTCGTCGCTGCGCCCGCCCGCTGGCGCCGCGGCGCAGACCGCCGGCGATGGCCGCTCGCGCCTGGTGCTGACGGTGGTGCTGCGCAACCGCTACGACAAGGAACAGCACTGGCCCGCCCTGATGCTGGACCTGACCGATCTGTCCGATACCGTGGTGGCCCGCAAGGCCATCCTGCCCGAAGCCTATCTGCCCGCCGGCACCAAGGGGCCCCTGGGCCCGGGCGCCGAAATTACCCTGACCGTGCCCATCCAGGTGGCGGGCCTGCAGGTCAATGGTTACCAACTCGATAAATTCTTTCCCTGAAGGATGAAAGCATGACTGCTCCCGTACTGATCTGCGGTTCGATGGCGTTCGACTCGATCGCCGTGTTCGAGGGAAGCTTCGGCGACCACATCCTGCCCGACCGCATCCAGTCGCTCAGCGTGTCCTTCCTGGTGCCCACCATGCGCAAGGAGTACGGCGGTTGCGCGGGCAACATCGCCTACAACCTGAAGCTGCTGGGCGGCACGCCCGTGCCGGTCGCCACCGTCGGCGAAGATGCCGGCGAATACATCGAGCGCCTGACCGGCCTGGGCATCGACACCTCTCGCGTGCGTGTCATGCCGGGCACCTACACCGCCCAGTGCTTCATCACGACCGACCTGAACGACAACCAGATCGCCGCCTTCCACCCGGGCGCGATGGCGCTGGCGGCGCAGAACGACCTGAGCGATGCCGATGCCGCCTGGGGCGTGGTCGCGCCGGACGCCAAGGAAGGCATGTTCGCCCATGCCGAGCGCCTGAACCGCAAGGGCATTCCCTTCGTCTTCGACCTGGGCCAGGCCATGCCGCTGTTCTCCGGCGAAGACATCATGCGCATGCTGGGCCTGGCCCAGGTGCTGACCGCCAACGACTACGAAGCGGGCGTGATCGAGCAGCGCACCGGCCACAGCCTGGCCGACATCGCCAGCGGCCTGCAGGCCGTGGTGGTGACGCGTGGCGCCCAGGGCGCCACGTTGCTGACCGGCGGCGAAACCATCGAGATCCCACCCGTGAAGGCCGAAGCCGTCGTCGACCCGACCGGTTGCGGCGATGCCCACCGCGGTGGCCTGCTGTACGGCCTGACCAGCGGCATGAGCTGGCTGGACAGCGCCCGCCTGGCCAACGTGATGGGCGCCATCAAGGTTGCCTCGCGCGGTCCGCAGAACCACACGCCATCGCGCCAGCAGATCGACGCGCAACTGCGCGCCGCCTACGGCATCGGCCTGCCCGTCTGATCGTCGACCCGGTGGGGCCGAGGGACGGGCCCGCCGGGAACCGAAACTCCCGTGATCGCGTCAATCACCTGTTGCACCCTGTTTCTCGGCGGAAGGCAATCCGCCTTGGGCAGAGGTATCATGAATCACCGACGCCTAGTTCCCCACGAGGAGCCCCAATGACAAGCGCTACCACTCTTTCCTCGACGATGCCGCGCGCCAGCCGCTGGCTTGCCATCGCCGCCGTCGCCACCTCCATGGCTACCCTTGCCGGCTGCGCCAACCACAGCGCTTCCAGCGGCGTCTATTCCTACGACCAGGCGCAGCGCGAACAGATCGTTCGCACCGGCACTGTCGTGGGCGTACGTCCCATCACCATTCAAGAAGACCGCTCCAGCGGCGTCGGCCTGATCGGCGGCGCGGCGCTGGGCGGGGTGGCCGGTAACGCCATCGGCGGCGGCTCGGGCCGGGCCATCGCCACGGTCGGCGGCGCCCTGCTGGGCGCGCTGGCCGGCAACGCGGTCGAGAACCGTGTCGGCCGCAACTCCGGCCTGGAGATCACCGTTCGCCTGGACAACGGTGAAACCCGCGTCGTGGCCCAAGAGGCCGACCAGCCGATCAGCGTCGGTCAGCGCGTGCAGGTCATCAGCGGCGCCGGCCCTACGCGCGTGGCGCCGATGTAAAAACTGCAACGCCTTTTTTTCGCCATACCGAAAGCCCGCCTCCCTGAACCGCCCCCCGAAAGTTGGACGCAATCCAACCCGCGTGGGGCGGTTCAGGGAGGTGGGCTTTTATTCGTGTGGCAAAGGGCCTACACACCCATCATGCTGTAGGTCAGTCGCGCCAGCACCATCAGCAGCACCTGCGCCAGCACCAGCAGCACCAGCGGCGAGAAGTCGATGCCGGTGCGCGGCAGGATCTGGCGGATCGGGTCCAGCAGAGGGGCCGTCAACGTTTGCAGCAGCGGCATCAACGGCGCCATCGGATTGACCCACGACAGCACGGCCTGGATCAGCGTCAACCAGACGACCAGATTCAGCGCCCATTTCAACGACATCAGCAGGGCCGAGCCCGCGGTCGCCGGCAGCAAGGCCAGGGGCACCAGCGAGCCCACCGTGACCAGCCACATCAGCACCATGTACACCAGCGCGGTCAGCCATACGCCGACCAGGCTGGCCCAGTCGATCTTGCCGGTGGATGGCAGCAGCTTGCGCAGCGGAACCACCAGCCAGTTCGTGCCCTGGTAGACGGCGCGCGCCATCGGATTGAACGGATGCAGGCGGATCGCATGGATCCAGGCGCGCAGGATGAGCGCTGCGCCGAACAGCGTGAAGAGGATTTCGAGCAGAAAACGGATGATGTCGCCGAACATGAGCGGTGTGCCGTAAGTGTCTTGGGACCAGCCCTCGCGGGTACCGGCCAAACGATAATTTGTTCGATTGTCGCATGCCCCGATGTAAAAGAACCTGGGGCTTTTCGCTTGTCCGGGCTGCGGGCAGTGTGCATGCGGATCGGGTCCGGCACGGATGCGCCATGAAAAAGCCGCCCGGCGTTGCCAGGCGGCTTTGGGGTCTTACAGACTCGGTGACGCAGTCCGATTAAGGACGGCCGCCGGTCGGGAAGGGCCACGACGACGCCGGGTTCAGCGCGGTCTTGACTGCGGGAGCAGCCGTGGCGGGGGCAGCAGCAGGCTTCTTGGCAGCAGCTTTCTTGGCGGCCGGCTTCTTCGCGGCAGCCTTCTTGACGGCCGGAGCCTTTTTGGCGGCAGCGGGAGCCGCCTTCTTTGCAGCCGGAGCAGCCTTCTTGGCAGCGGGAGCCTTCTTGGCAGGCGCCTTCTTCGCAGCAACAGCCTTCTTGGCCGGCGCCTTCTTGGCGACAACCTTCTTGGCGGCTACTTTCTTGGTTGCGACCTTCTTGACTGCGGCCTTCTTGGCAACGGTCTTCTTGGCGGCTACCTTTTTGACGGCTGCCTTCTTGGCAACGGTCTTCTTGGCGGCGACCTTCTTGACGGCGGCCTTCTTGGCAACGGTCTTCTTGGCAGCAACCTTCTTGACTGCCGGCTTCTTGACTGCAGCCTTCTTCACCGCGGGTTTCTTCGCGGCGGCGACCTTCTTGACGGCTACTTTCTTGGCCGCGACTTTCTTGGCCGGGGTAGCCTTCTTGACTGCAGCCTTCTTGGCTGCGGGCTTCGTTGCCGCCTTCTTGGCGGCCTTCTTGGCGGTTGCCATGGTCATGCTCCTTAGGTTCAGGGGTCCCAGAACATAAGCCCGCGTATCGCACCACCGGATGGTGGATTGCACGTCGGGCTATTCATCGGCGCATGCCGCTGTTCCGTACGGGCGACAGCGACTTCGGCTTGCGCTAATGAATTCGGCACGGCCATTTGATATGGCCCCCGCACTGTTGCGCGAGCCATTTCAAATGGCGCCGGCAGGCGGCCTTAGAGGTCGCCTACCGCTTGGTCTTGCGTCATCTACAACTTTGCCGGGACACGGCCATGGCGTGAGGCAAGGCCTCGCCGCCGCGCTGCGGGAGCTTCTATTCCCAGTTCAGCGTGCCACCGGTTTGGTATTCGATCACGCGCGTTTCGAAAAAGTTGCGTTCCTTCTTGAGGTCGATCATTTCCGCCATCCACGGGAAGGGGTTTTCTTCCTGAGGATACAACGGCTCGATACCGATCTGCTGGCAGCGCCGGTTGGCGATGAAGCGCAGATACGACTTGAACATCGGGGCATTCAGACCCAGCACGCCGCGCGGCATGGTGTCTTCGGCGTACGCGTATTCGAGTTCGACGGCCTGGCGGAACAGGTCACGGATCTCTTCGCGGAACGCCGGCGTCCACAGGTGCGGGTTCTCGAGCTTGACGGTGTTGATCAGGTCGATGCCGAAGTTGCAGTGCATGGACTCATCGCGCAGGATGTACATGTACTGCTCGGCGGCGCCGGTCATCTTGTTCTGCCGGCCCAGCGCCAGGATCTGCGTGAACCCGACATAGAAGAACAGGCCTTCCATCAGGCACGCGAACACGATCAGCGACTTCAGCAGCGTCTGGTCGGCTTCCGGCGTGCCCGTCTTGAAATGCGGGTCGGCGATGGCTTCGATGAACGGGATCAGGAACTCGTCCTTGGCCCGGATCGACGGCACTTCGTTGTAGGCGTTGAAGATCTCGGACTCATCGAGATCCAGGCTTTCGACGATGTACTGGTAGGCGTGCGTGTGGATCGCTTCCTCGAATGCCTGGCGCAGCAGGAACTGGCGGCATTCGGGCGCCGTGATGTGGCGGTAGGTGCCCAGCACGATGTTGTTGGCGGCCAGCGAGTCGGCCGTCACGAAGAAGCCCAGGTTGCGCTTGACGATGCGGCGCTCGTCCTCGGTGAGCCCGTTCGGGTTCTTCCAGAGGGCGATGTCGCGCGACATGTTGACCTCTTGCGGCATCCAGTGGTTCGCGCACGTGGCCAGGTATTTTTCCCAGGCCCACTTGTACTTGAACGGCACCAGCTGGTTGACGTCGGTCTCGCCGTTGATGATGCGCTTGTCGGCCACCTTGACGCGCAGCGCGGAACCTTCGCCGGTCGGCGCGGCCGGGCGGGCCGATTCGGCCGCCGGCGCCGGCAGGGCCGAGTCGCCGAAGGCGCCGGTGGCTGCGCGCACCGGTTCCTCGGCCTTGGGGCCGGGGGCCGGCGAGGCCGACGGTTGCGTCGGCTGCAGCGCGGGGGTGGATTCGTCTTCCCAATTCAGCATGATTCAATCTCTCCGGTGGCGGCTTACTGGCAGGCTTCGCATTCTTCGAAGCCAGGATCACCCGGCTTCATGGTGCAAACCGCTCCGACGATTTCGGGCTCAGGCAGGTTGGGGGCCTGCTGAGTGCTGCTCGCGCTCGCGGCAACTGCCGCGGTCGCGGTACCGGCGCTGACGGCGTTCAACTCGCCGCCGCGACCGGTGGATTTCTCGGCGCTGGTGGCGCCCAGGGTGCGCAGGTAGTAGGTGGTCTTCAGGCCGCGCAGCCATGCAAGCTTGTACGTGTCATCGAGCTTCTTGCCCGATGCCCCGGCCATGTAGATGTTCAGCGATTGGGCCTGGTCAATCCACTTCTGGCGACGCGATGCGCATTCGACGAGCCACGACGGTTCGACTTCGAACGCCGTCGCGTAGAGCTGGCGCAGTTCTGCAGGTACGCGATCGATACGGGACAGGCTGCCGTCGAAGTACTTGAGGTCGGCGACCATGACTTCGTCCCAGAGACCGAGTTTCTTCAGGTCACGAACGAGGTAATCGTTGACGACCGTGAACTCGCCGGAGAGATTCGATTTGACGTACAAGTTCTGATAAGTGGGTTCGATGCACGCAGATACGCCAATGATATTGGAAATCGTCGCGGTTGGGGCGATTGCGATGCAGTTCGAGTTGCGCATGCCATGTTCTTTGATGCGCGCGCGCAACGAGGTCCAATCGAGCTTGCTCGAGTCATCGACCTCGACGTTGCCGCCGCGCGCTTCGCGCAGCATCGCGATGGAGTCCTGCGGCAAGATGCCGCGCGACCACAGCGAGCCTTCATAAGAAGGATAGCGGCCACGTTCCTGCGCCAGTTCGCTCGATGCCCAATACGCTTGATAGCAAACGGCTTCCATCGATTCGTCGGCGAATTGAATGGCGGTTTGCGAGGCGTACGGCACGCGCATCATGTGCAGGCAATCCTGGAAGCCCATGATGCCCATGCCCACCGGACGATGGCGCTCGTTCGACTGCTTCGCCTTCACGACGGCGTAGTAGTTGATGTCGATCACGTTGTCGAGCATGCGCATGGCGATGCCGACGGTGCGCTTGATCTTGTCGTGGTCGAGCTCGAAGCCGCCGTTGGCCGAGGGCTTCATGTGCGCGGGCAGGTTCACCGAACCCAGGTTGCACACGGCGATCTCGGAGTCGTTGGTGTTCAGCGTGATCTCGGTGCACAGGTTCGAGCTGTGGACCACGCCCACGTGCTGCTGCGGCGAACGGATGTTGCACGGATCCTTGAACGTGATCCACGGGTGGCCGGTTTCGAACAGCATCGACAGCATCTTGCGCCACAGCGAGATGGCCGGCATCTTCTTGAACAGCTTCAGTTCGCCGCTGGCCACGCGGGCTTCATAGCCCAGGTAGGCTTCTTCGAAGGCGCGGCCATACTTGTCGTGCAGGTCGGGGCAGTCGGAGGGCGAGAACAGCGTCCATTCGGCGTTGTCCATCACGCGCTTCATGAACAGGTCGGGAATCCAGTTCGCCGTGTTCATGTCGTGCGTGCGGCGGCGTTCGTCGCCGGTGTTCTTGCGCAGTTCCAGGAACTCTTCGATGTCCAGGTGCCACGTTTCCAGGTACGTGCACACCGCACCCTTGCGCTTGCCACCCTGGTTGACGGCGACGGCGGTGTCGTTGACGACCTTCAGGAACGGCACGACGCCCTGGCTTTCGCCGTTGGTGCCCTTGATGTGGCTGCGCAGCGCGCGCACCGGGGTCCAGTCGTTGCCCAGGCCGCCGGCGTACTTGGCCAGCAGCGCGTTTTCCTTGATGGCTTCGTAGATGCCTTCCAGGTCGTCGGACACGGTGGTGAGATAGCACGACGACAACTGCGAGTGCAGGGTGCCCGAGTTGAACAGCGTGGGCGTCGAGCTCATGAAGTCGAACGAGGACAGGATCTCGTAGAACTCGATGGCGCGCGTTTCGCGGTCGGCCTCGCGCAGCGCCAGGCCCATGGCCACGCGCATGAAGAACACCTGCGGCAGTTCGATGCGGGTGCCGCGGATGTGCAGGAAGTAGCGGTCGTACAGCGTCTGCAGGCCCAGGTAGCTGAACTGCAGGTCGCGGCGCGCGTCCAGCGCGGTGCCGATGCGCGTCAGGTCGTACTCGGCCAGCTTGGGATCCAGCAGGCCGCCTTCGATGCCGCGCTGGACGAAGGTCGGGAAGTATTCGGCATAGCGCGTCTGCATGGCGGCTTGCGAGACTTCTTCGCCCAGCACTTCCTTGCGGATCGTGTGCAGCAGCAGGCGGGCGGTGACCTGGCTGTAGGCCGGGTCCTTCTCGACCAGCGCGCGGGCCGACAGGATGGCGGACTTGTAGACCTCGTCGACGGGCACGCCGTCGTACAGGTTCTTGACCGTTTCCTTCAGGATGGTTTCGGTGTCGATGTATTGCGTCAGGCCTTCGCCCGCGGCCTCGATGGTGCCACGCAGGGCGGCCATGTCCAGCGAACGGCGCACGCCGTTGTCGACGACCTTGATGCCCGAGTCTTCTTCAGCGGCGGCCGGCGCGGCCTTTTCCTGTTGCTCGTGGGCGCGTTCCTGCGAGCGCTTCTCGCGGTACAGCACGTACGAGCGCGCCACGTCGTGCTGGCCCGAGCGCATCAGGGCCAGTTCGACCTGGTCCTGCACGTCTTCGATATGGACGGAGCCGCCATTCGGGCGGTTGCGCACCACGGCGTTGACCACCTGGGCGGTCAGTTGTTCGACCAGCTCGCGCACGCGCGCGGAAGCCGCGCCCTGTCCGCCGTTGACGGCCAGGAAGGCCTTGGTCATGGCGATGGCGATCTTGCTGGGTTCGAAGCCGACCACCGATCCGTTGCGGCGGATCAGGTGGTAGCTGGACCACTGGCCGGCGGCCGACGCATCGGCTGCGGGCGATTCGGACGAAGAGGGCGGCACGGCCGAAGGCCGGGTCACAGAGGCGATCGTAGTCTGCATGGAAGCTCCTGTGCGAAAAGCGGAAATGAGAAAGGACGCGGCGAATGCCGAGTCCAAAGAAATGGGTACGTATTGGGGGTGGTGGCTAGGCCGGAACTGCGGGTCCGGATGCGTGGCCGGTGAGTTCAGCTGGTGATGCAACCACAAGATGTAGTGTACCACCCCCTACAGCGGTACTAATTCTAGTGATCCGCCCGGAGAGTAACAAGCGGGTAAGTTGGTAGCGGGGCGTCTTAGTTGTAACCAAAGAAGACGGCGCCAAAAGGCGCCGTGCGGCCTGAAGATTGCCGGGTCTTTCCTGGCGTCACGCCATTTTACGCTGCTCGGCAGGCAAGGTCGGCGCCGGACCCGACTGCCACAGGTGTAAGCGCTGTTGCATTTGGTCGCGGTACTTCCGGACGCTGGCGTCCTTGACGTGTCCGTAGCCGCGCACCGTCTCGGCCAGGCCGGCGATGCGGGCGGCCTCGGGCAGCCTGTCGGCGGTCAGGCCGGCCAGCAGGATGTCCACGGCCTTGCGGTATTCGGCGATCAGCGCGCGTTCGGTGCGGCGCTCCTCGGTGCGGCCGAACGGATCCATCCAGGTGCCGCGCAGGCCCTTCAGGCGGCGCAGCACGCGCAGGGCTTTTTCGGTGCCGGCGCCCAGCGCGATCTTGCGCGGGATGCCGGTGCGCGGGTCCTTGCGGGCGAACAGCGGCGGGGCCATGTGGAACTGCAGCGTGTAGTCGCCTTCGAACTGGCTTTCCAGCTGTGCGCGGAAGGCGCCATCGGTATACAGGCGCGCCACTTCGTACTCGTCCTTGTAGGCCATCAGCTTGAACAGGCTGCGCGCCACGGCCATCGCCAGCCGCGGCGTGCGCGCGGCGGGCTCCAGTTCGCGTTCGCGCGCGGCCACGCGGTCGACCAGTTCGCGGTATTGCCGGGCATAGGCCGCGTTCTGGTAGGCCAGCAGGTCGGCCTCGCGGCGTTGCACCGCGCGGTCGAACGACTCCGGCACGTGCAACTGGATGACCTGCCCCTTGGGGCGCAGCACATCTTCCAGCGAGGCGGGTTCGTGCGCGGCCAGGCGGCCGGCGTCGAAGGCCGAGCGGTTGGCCTGCACGGCCACGCCGTTCAGTTCGATGGCGCGGGCGATGGCGGCCAGGCTGATGGGCACGTCACCGCGTTGCCAGGCATGGCCCAGCATGAACATATTGGACAGGATGCTGTCGCCGAACAGCGTCATCGCGGCCGCGTGGGCATCGAGGGCGGCCACGCCGGCCTCGCCCGCCGCATGGCGGATCTTGGCCAGCAGGGCTTCCTGGTTCAGCGGCGCATCCGGGTTGCGGGTGAAGTCCGACACCGGCGCCACGTAGGTGTTGACGGTGACGCGGGTGTGGCCGTGGCGCAGCGCGCCCAGCGAGTCCGGGGCCACCGAGGCCACCGGATCGCACAGGATGGCCGCGTCGGCCTGCTGCCAATCCAGCCGCACCGGGCCCGCCGGGGTCCCGGCCGGCGCCAGCCGGATGTGGCTGACCACCGTGCCGCCTTTCTGCGCCAGGCCGGTCAGGTCGAGTACGGCCGCCGACAGGCCCTGCAGGTGCGCGGCCATCGACACGATGGCGCCGATGGTGATGACGCCGGTGCCGCCCATGCCCGCCACCAGCAGGCGGTAGGGGCGATCGAGCTGCGTCAGGTCCGGTTCGGGCAGGGCGGCGATGCGGCCCTGCAGGCGTTCCAGGTCGGTCTTGGGGGCCGCGCTCTTGCGTGGCTTGCCGCCCAGCACCGAGACGAAACTGGGGCAGAAGCCCTCGGCGCACGAATAGTCTTTATTGCAGCTGGACTGGTCGATGGCACGCTTGCGGCCATACGGCGTTTCCAGCGGCACGACCGACAGGCAGTTGGACTGCACGCCGCAGTCGCCGCAGCCTTCGCAGACCGCGCTGTTGATCAGCATGCGGCGGGCGGGGTCGGGAAACTGGTTTTTCTTTCGACGGCGGCGTTTCTCGGCGGCGCAGGTCTGGTCGTGGATCAGGATCGTCACGCCCTGCGTTTCTCGCAGTTCGCGCTGCAGGGCATCCAGTTCGCGGCGGTGGTGCACGCCGATGCCCGCGCCCAGGTCGATGCCTTTGTATTTCTCGGGCTCGTCGGTGGTGACGACGATGCGCGCCACGTTCTCGCCACGCAGTTGCTGGCAGATCTGCGGCACCGAGATCGGGCCGTCGACCGGCTGGCCGCCCGTCATGGCGACCGCGTCGTTGAACAATATCTTGTAGGTGATGTTGGCGCGCGCGGCCACGGCCTGGCGGATCGCCAGGTAGCCCGAGTGGTAGTACGTGCCTTCGCCCATGTTCTGGAACACGTGCGGCATGCCGATATAGGGCGCCAGCCCGATCCAGTCGGCGCCTTCGCCGCCCATCTGCGTCAGGCCGCCGGTGTCGCGGTCCATCCAGGCGGCCATGTAGTGGCAGCCCACGCCGGACAGCGCCTGGCTGCCCTCGGGCACCTTGGTCGAGGTGCTGTGCGGACAGCCCGAACAGAAGTAGGGGCGGCGTTTCATGCCGTCGGCGTCGTTGGACAGCGGCTGCTGGCAGTCGAAGCCCTCGCGGCCAGCAACGCGCAGGCCCGTGGTGCGCAGCAGCCATTCCGACAGCGGCGCGGCCAGCAGCGAGGGGCGCAACTGGCCCGCCGAGGTCACCAGCGTTTCGCCGTCCAGGCCGGTCTTGCCGACCACCGAGGGGCGCTCGGCTTCGTTATAGAGGATGTCCTTGATCTGGCTTTCGACGACCGCGCCTTTTTCCTCGATCACCAATATATGGCGCAGGCCGCGCGCGAACTCGCGCAGCCGGCCGGCGTCCATCGGCCAGGTCAGGCCGGGCTTGTAGATGCGCACCGGCGCCTGCCCGGTGACGGTGTCCACGCCCAGGCGCGCCAGCGCTTCCATGGTGTCCAGATGCGCCTTGCCCACCGTGACGATCCCCACGGTGGCCGACGGCGCCGGACAGGCCAGGCGGTCGATGCTGTGGCGTTGCGCGAAGGCGCGCACGGCGCGCATGCGCAGGTTCATGCGCGTTTCCACGGCCAGCGACAGGAAGTCGCGCGCGGAATACTCCAGCGACTCGCGCGGCAGTTCGGGGTCTTCCGGCATGTCGTAGACACGCGGCGGCTGCAACTCGAACGACTCGCCGCATTCGATGGTCTCGGATACGGCCTTGAAGGCGACCCACGTGCCGGCGTGGCGCGACAGCGCCCAGCCCCACAGGGCGAAGGTCTCGTACTCGTCGATGGAAGCGGGGTGCACCACCGGGATCTGCCAGCCGATCAACGAGGACTCGCTGGCGTGCGGAATGGAGGAGGACACCGCGGTGTGGTCGTCGCCGACCACCATCAGCACGCCACCGTGGCGCGAGGCGCCGGCCGCGTTGCCGTGATGCAGGGCATCGCCCGCGCGATCCACACCCGGACCCTTGCCGTACCACATGGCGAAGACGCCATCGACCTTGCGGTCGGCGCGCATGCCGGCCTGCTGCGTGCCCATCACCGTGGTCGCGGCCATGTCCTCGTTGATGCCGGGCAGGAAGCGCACCTGGTTCTCGTCCAGCAGCTTCTTGGCCTTCCACATGGCCATGTCCACGCCGCCCAGGGGCGAGCCGCGATAGCCGGAGACGAAGCCCGCCGTGTTCAGACCGCGTTCGCGGTCGAGGCGGCGCTGGGTCAGCACCATGCGCAGCAGCGCCTGGGTGCCCGTCAGGAAGACGCGGCCGTGGGTGCGCGTCAGGTTGTCCGAGAGCTGGTATTCCAGGTCGATCGAGGGCGGGGGCAAGGGCGTGCCGTCCATGGCGGGAGTCTCCGATTGTGTATGGTCATGATAGGTTCGCGGGGCTTGCGGTTTATTGCGTTATGTAGTCGTGCTATCCCTATAATTCGAAATAAACATTTCGTTTTTCAAAAAAGAGGGCGGGAATGGACAAGACCGACGTGGGAATCCTGCGTGCCTTGCAGGAAGATGGCCGGGCTTCGGCGCAGCAGTTGTCCGACAAGGTGGGGCTGTCGGCCGCGCCGGTGTGGCGGCGCGTGAAGGCGCTGGAGGCCGGCGGCGTCATCCGTGGCTACAGCGCGCAGGTCGACCGGCACAAGGCCGGGCTGCCGGGCTGCATGTTCGTGCAGATCAGCCTGGAGCGGCACGCGGCCAGCACGGTCGAGAACTTCGAGCGCTCGGTGCGCGACGCGCCCGAGATCATGGAGTGCTATGCCGTCACCGGCGACTCCGATTTCCTGCTGAAAATCCTGGTGGAAAGCCCCGAGGCCTACGACCAGTTCCTGCACCGCTTCCTGTTCAACCTGCCCGGCATCCGCCAGACGCGCACCATCGTGGCGCTGCGCGAGATCAAGCACGAGGTGCGGCTGCCGCTATAAGTAAGTCATCGGGCGAGCAGGGGGTAAATCCCCTTGTTGGCGACGTGATCCCGTCACCTGTATACTTGTATTGCCATCAATACAACCATATAGGAGACAATGGTGACCACACCGTTCCTGCGCACGGCATTCGGCGGCGCTCTGCTGGCCGCACTCTTTACTTCCGCGGCCCCCGCCTGGGCCCAGAACAATGCTCCCATCCGCCTGGTCGTGGGCGCGCCTCCGGGCGGCACCACCGACATCGTGGCGCGCGCCATCGCGCAGCACATGGGTACCGACATGAAGCGTACCTTCGTGGTCGAGAACCGGCCGGGCGCGGGCGGCAATATCGCCGCCGACTACGTGGCCAAGAGCAAGAACGACGGCAACACGCTGCTGGTCACCTTCACCAGTTTCTCGATCAACGCCAGCCTGTACAAGAACCTGCCGTTCGACACCAAGAAAGACTTCACGCCCATCAGCATGCTGGCCTCGGTGCCCAGCCTGTTGGTCACGCGCAAGGATTTCCCGGCCAGCTCGATGCCCGAGTTCGTGAAAGTGGTGAAGGCCAACCCCGGCAAGTACACCACCGCCATCGGCGCGCTGGGTTCGTCGCTGCACATGGCCGGGGAACGCCTGAAGATGATGGCCGGCGTGGACATCCTGAACGTGCCGTACAAGGGAACCGCGCCCGCCATGACCGACCTGCTGGGCGGCCAGGTGGACATGATGTTCACCAGCTCGGTCACCGCCAAGCCACATATCAAGGCCGGCACCGTGAAGGCCCTGGGCGTCACCAGCACCAAGCCGCTGGCCGAATATCCAGGCGTGCCGCCGATTGGCGATACCATCAAGGGTTTCGAATCCAATGCCTGGTTCGCGCTGCTGGGGCCGGCCAATCTGCCGCCGGAAGTGCTGAAGGATCTGAACGCGGCGGCCCGCAAGGCGGTCGACACGCAGGCCTTCCGCACCATGCTCGAAGCGGAATCCGCCACCGCCGTCAGCAGCAGCCCCGAGGAACTGCGCGATTTCATCGCCAAGGACATCGACCGCTACGCCGAACTGGTGCAATTCACCGGCGCCAAGCCCGAATAATCGGGCGCGCCAGGAGTCCCTATCCGTGTCCGCCAGTCCGCTTCCCCTGTATCACAAGGTCTATCTGCTGCTGAAGCAGCGGCTGGCGGCGGGCGATTTTTCCGGCGAGGCGCCGATGCCCGGCGAAAACGCCCTGGCCACGGAATACGGCGTGTCGCGCCTGACCATCCGGCGATCGCTGGAGGCGCTCGAGGCCGAGGGCCTGGTCAAGCGCCGGCAGGGCCGAGGCACTTTTGCCGCGCCCGCGCCGCAGCCGTCCGGCGGGCACGCCTCCGATATCGACGCCCTGATGGCCCACCTGGCCGACATGGGCATGCAGACGCAGGTGCGCCTGATCGATCTCCAGATCGAAACGGCGCAGCCCGCCGTGGCGCTGCGGCTCGAACTCGAGCCGGGCGCGTCCGTGCACCGCTCGGTGCGCGTACGCAGCCACGAGGGCCTGCCGTTCTCGCACCTGACGACCTACGTGCCCGACGACATCGGCCGGCGCATCCGCCGTGTAGACCTGGGATCGCGTCCGATCCTGGGCATCTTCCGCGATCTGGGCGTGCAGGTCGCGCACGCCGAGCAGGCCATCTCGGCCGCGCTGGCCGAGCCCCAGGAGGCCGCGCTGCTCGAGGTGCCGGTGGGGTCGGCGTTGCTGAGCCTGCGCCGCCTGGTGCGTGACGCATCGGGCCGGCCCGTCGAGCTGCTGCATGCGCTGTACCGCCCCGACCGCTACGAATACCGCATGGACATGCGGGCCCATGAAACGCCGGGCGAGCCGAACTGGCTGCCCGCGGGGGCCGGCATGTCCGCCACTTCATGAGTGAGGTAGCCCCATGAGTTCAACGAATTCCCTGAATGGCGGGTCGTCCGGGCCCGCCCAGACCCTGGCCCAGAAACTGCTGGCCGCCGCCAGCGGCCGCGACGCGGTGCAGGTCGGCGAGATCCTGAACTGCGGGGTCGACCTGGCCATGTTCCACGACTCCAGCGGGCCGCGCCGCCTGAAACCCATGCTCGAAGCGCTGGGCACGGGCCTGTGGGACCGGTCCAAGGTCGTGTTGGTGATGGATCACTACGTGCCCGAGTCCGATGACGAATCGCGCCGCATCGTGCGCATCGCCCGCGACTGGGCGCGCGACCAGGCGCTGCCGCACGTGTACGACTCGGTCGGCATCTGCCATGTGGTGGTGCCCGAGCACGGCCACATCCGTCCGGGCATGTTCTGCGTGGGCGGCGATTCGCATTCGCCCACGGGGGGCGCGTTCGGCGCCTATATGTTCGGCGTCGGCAGCACCGAGATGCTGGGCGTGGTGGCCAGCGGCGAGATCTGGATCAAGGTGCCGCAGACGCTGATGATGCGCTGGAACGGCCTGCTGCGTCCGGGCGTCACCGCCAAGGACATGGCGCTGCACATGATCGGCCGCTTCGGCATGAGCGGCGGGCGTTACCAGGCCGTGGAGTTCTGCGGCGAGGCGGTGCGGTCGCTGTCCATGCAGGAACGCATGACGCTGTCCAACATGTCCGCCGAACTGGGCTCGCAGGTCGGGCTGGTCGCGCCGGACGAACTCACCGTGCGCTATCTGCGCGAGGCCGGCGTGCCGGAAGACCGCATTCCCGACGTCTCGGCCTGGCAATCCGACGCCGGCGCGCAGGCCGAATGGCATGACTTCGATGCCAGCACGCTGGCGCCGCAGGTGGCCGCGCCGCACAGCCCGGCCAATGCCGCCGACGTGCAGGACTATCCGGGCACGGGCATCCAGGCCGCCTATATCGGCGCCTGTACCGGCGCCAAGCTCGAGGACCTGCGCGCCGCCGACCAGGTGCTGCAGGGCCGCCGCGTGGCAGCGGGCGTCAGCCTGATGGTGGCGCCGGCCAGCCTGAGGGATCAGCAGCAGGCCGAGCGCGAGGGTGTCATGGCGCGCCTGGTGCAGGCGGGCGCGACGGTGCTGCCCACCTCGTGCGGCGCCTGCTCCGGCTACGGCGGCTCCATTCCCGAGGGCGCCAACGTCATCTCGACCACGGCGCGCAACTTCAAGGGCCGCATGGGCGCGGCCACCTCCCGCGTGTTCCTGGCTTCGCCGTACACCGTGGCCGCGTCGGCACTGGCCGGCCGCATCGCCGATCCCCGCGAGGTGATGGCGTGAGCAACAACATGACCCCCCAAGTGGAATCAGGCCATCGCGCCTGGAGACTCGGCAACGACGTCGACACCGACCAGCTGGCGCCCGGCGCCTATATGAAGTTCGGCATCGACGAAATCGCCAAACACTGCCTGCAAGGCGTGCGCCCCGAGTTCGCCGGCAGCGTGCAGCCGGGCGACGTGCTGGTGGCCGGCGAGAACTTCGGCATCGGCTCGTCGCGCGAGCAGGCGGCCGCCGCGCTGGTCGCGCTGGGCGTGCAGGCCGTCATCGCGCCGGCCTACAGCGGGCTGTACTTCCGCAATGCGTTCAACGTGGGCCTGCTGCTGCTGACCTGCGCGCGCGCCACGGAAATCGAAGAGGGCGAGCGGGTGCGCATCGACCTGGACGGCCCCTCGGTCGTGCGGGCCGACGGCAGCGTGCTGCCCTGTGAGCCCATCCCGGGCTTCCTGTTGGACATGGTGCGGGCCGGTGGCCTGCTCAACCAGCTCAAGCGCCGGCTCGCCTCGGGCGAACTGGCGCGCCATCCCATGAAGGCGACATGAATCCCACTACGTTGAAAGCGAAGCTGGCCGCCGGCCAGACCATCCTGGCGCCCGGCGTCTACGACGCGTTCTCGGCCCTGGTGGCCGAGCAGGCCGGTTTCGAGGCGCTCTACCTGTCGGGCGCCTCCATCGCCTACACCGCGCTGGGCCGCTCCGACGTGGGCCTGACCACCTACAGCGAAGTGTGCGAGACGTTGGCGCGCATCACCGACCGCGTGTCCACGCCGGTCATCGTCGACGGCGACACCGGCTTCGGCAATGCCCTGAACGTGCAGCGCACCGTGCGCGGCTTCGAGCGCGCGGGCGCCGCCATGATCCAGCTGGAAGACCAGGGCTTTCCCAAGCGCTGCGGCCATCTGTCGGGCAAGGCGGTCGTGCCGGTGCAGGAAATGTGCGGCAAGCTTCGCGCCGCTTTGGATGCACGCACCGATCCGAACACGCTGATCCTGGCGCGTACCGATTCGCTGGCCATCGAAGGCCTGGACGCCGCGCTGGAGCGCGCCGAGCGTTACCTGGAATGCGGCGTGGACGCGTTGTTCGTCGAGGCGCTGCGCACCTCCGACCAGATGGACGCCGCCTGCGCGCGCTTCGCCTCGCGCGTGCCGCTGCTGGCCAACATGGTCGAAGGGGGCCAGACGCCCGTGGAAAGCGCCCGCGCGCTGGGCGAGCGTGGTTTCCGCCTGGTGATCTTCCCGGGTGGCACGATGCGCGCGGTGGCCCACATGCTGCAGGGCTACTACGGCAGCCTGCGCGAACACGGCACCACCTCGCCGTGGCGCGACCGCATGCTCGACTTCGACGGCCTGAACGCCCTCATCGGCACGCCCGAGCTGCTGGAACAGGGCAAACGTTACGAGTGAGGGCGGCGACTGTTGCGCAATTGCACAACTCGCGACGCGCGCACAGCCTATCCATTGCGTTGCGCCGCCTCGCTAATTTAGAGTGCTTCCTTGTAGGGCCGCATCGCATCATGCGCGCGGCAAGTCATCCGGGCAGTGGTCCCGAGGAAGTCATGAGTCGTTCGTTGTTGCCTTTGGCCGGCGCGCTGTGCGCCGGGCTGGTGTTGGCCGGTTGCGCGGTCCAGAAACCCACTGCTTCCAAGCAGGCGGACGCGCCGGCGCCCGCCGTTGCGGCCGCGCCCGAACCGGTACGCTGCACGCCCGTGCGCAGCGATGACCCGATGGTCGGCACCTGGTATTCGGTGTCCCGCCCACGCGGCTTCGCAGGCGATCTCCAGGCCCTGACGGTGCTGTCGCCCGATGGCCGCATGACCTACGAAACCCAGATGAAGGTGGGCCGCAAGACCCGTCCCGCGCTGCGCGAATCCGGCTGCTGGACGGTGGCCGAGGGCGTCTACACCATGCGCACCACCGAATCCAATGGCGACGCCGTGGATGCGGCCGATCCCATCTACACCAACAGCTACCGCGTCGAGAAAGTCGACCGCAGCCAACTGAAGCTGCGCGAGATCCGCGGCAACGGCCAGGTGCTGGTCGCCAAGCGCATGTCGCCGGGCTATCGCCTGCCCAATTGATCGAAGCCCCGGCGCGGGAGGCTCGTCCTCTCGGACGCGGTGTTGCGCCTGTCCCGGCGCTCGCTGTCGCGCCCGCGCTGTACGCGCATTGCCGACTTAGGTCGCGGAACGTATTGCAGCTGAGGTAAGGTAGCGGACTTCCGCCATCTTCCTGCCCGCGCTCCATGTCCACGCCGTCCTCGGAAACCCGCGCCATCCTGTTGCTGGCCCTGGCGGCGTTCGTCAGCGCCTGCGCGTTCCGCATCTGCGATCCCATGCTGCCGCTGCTGGCTACCGAGTTCGGCACCACGACCGGCCAGGCGGCGCATGCCGTCACCTCGTTCGCGGTGGCCTACGGCGTGCTGCAGATGTTCTTCGGTCCGGTCGGCGACCGTTACGGCAAGTACCGCGTGGTCTGTGTGGCCACTTTCCTGTGCGCGTTGGGCAGCGCGGGTGCAGTGCTGGCCGGTTCGCTGGACCTGCTGGTGATCTGCCGAGCCCTCTCGGGCGCGGCCGGCGCGGGCATCGTGCCGCTGTCGATGGCCTGGATCGGCGACAACGTTCCCTACGAACGCCGGCAGGCCACGCTGGCCCGCTTTCTCACGGGCACCATCCTGGGCATGGCGTGCGGCCAGCTGGCCGGCGGCCTGTTCGCCGAAACCCTGGGCTGGCGCTGGGCCTTCGGCTCGCTGGTGATCGGCTATCTCGTGGTGGGCATGCTCCTGGTGCGCGAGGTGAAGCGCCAACGCGAGCAGGGCGCCTTCCAGGCGTCGCAGGCGGCGGGCGCGGGCGGCGGCTTCGTGGCGCAGGCGCGGCGGGTGCTCGGCGTGCCCTGGGCGCGCGTGGTGCTGCTCACCGTCTTCATCGAGGGCGTGCTGGTGTTCGGCGCCCTGGCGTTCGCCCCGGCCTATCTGCACGAGAAGTTCGGCCTGTCGCTGTCCCGCGCGGGCGCGGTGGTGGCCGTGTATGCGCTGGGCGGGCTGCTCTATACCGTGGTGGCCCAGCGGGTGCTCAAACGCCTGGGCGAGCGCGGCCTGGCCCTGGCGGGCGGCCTGGTGCTGTGCCTGGCCTTCCTGTTCTATCTGCTGGGGCCGTCATGGCACTGGGCCATCGCAGCCAGCGTGTTCGCCGGTTTTGGCTATTACCTGCTGCACGCTACTTTGCAGACCAACGCCACCCAGATGGTGCCCGCCGCGCGCGGCACGGCGGTGGCGTGGTTCGCGTCGTGCCTGTTCATGGGCCAGGCGGCGGGCGTGGCGCTGGCGGGCCCGGTGGTGGACGCCAGCGGCCCGGGCGTGCTGTTTGGCATCGCGGCGGGGTTGCTGCCGGTGCTGGGGTGGTTTTTTGCGGGGCAGTTGAAAGGGCGGGCAAGCCGCCCCGCTTGAGAGGCCAGCCGCCTTACACCGCCGCCAACCGCTGCAACACCAGCTCCTTGCCCAGCAGCGCCAGCACGGCATCCACGGCCGGGGTTTGCGCACGGCCGGTGATGGCCACGCGCAGCGGGATGGCCAGTTGCGGCATCTTCATGCCGCGGTCGGCCAGCACGGCCTTGATCAGCGCCGCGATGGCCTCGCGGGTCCAGTCGGTGTCCTGCGCGCGGGCGGCGAAGTCGGCCAGCGCTTCGCGGGCGGCCGGCGTCAGGTGCTGTTCGGCCAGTTCGGCGGGGGCGGGCGCGTAGGGGGCGCAGAACAGCATGGCGCTTTCGGCCAGTTGTTCCAGCGTTTCCGCGCGGTCCTTCAGCAGGCCGATGGCGCTGGCCAGGTCGACCGCATGCGGGTTGCCGCCGCGGCGGGCGATGCGCGGGCCCACGCGCGCGGCCAGTTCGGCATCGGCCATTTCTCGGATGTAGTGCGCGTTCACCCAGTTCAGCTTCTTGGGATCCCACTGCGAGGCCGATTTCGACAGGTGCTCGGTGTCGAACCATTCCACCAGCTGTTCGCGCGTGAACAGCTCGTCGTCGCCGTGGCTCCAGCCCAGGCGGGCCAGGTAGTTGACCATGGCCTCGGGCAGGTAGCCCTCGTTGTCGTACTCCATCACGTTGACCGCGCCGTGGCGCTTGGATAGTTTCTGGCCGTCCGGTCCCAGGATCATGGGCACGTGGCCGTACTGCGGCAGCGTGGCGCCCAACGCCAGCAGGATGTTGATCTGGCGCGGCGTGTTGTTGACGTGATCGTCGCCGCGCAGCACGTGGGTGATGCCCATTTCCCAGTCGTCGACCACCACGCAGAAGTTGTAGGTGGGCGTGCCGTCGGGGCGCGCGATGATCAGGTCGTCCAGCTCGGTGTTGTCGAAGCTGATCGGACCCTTGACCAGGTCGTTCCAACTGGTGGCGCCTTCCTGCGGGTTGCGGAAGCGCACCACGGGCTTGCGGCCTTCGGGGATGGCCGGCAGCGTCTTGCCGGGCTCGGGGCGCCAGGTGCCGTCGTAGCGGGGCTTGTCGCCACGGGCGCGGGCGGCTTCGCGCATCGCCTCGACTTCCTCGGGCGAGCTGTAGCAGTGGTAAGCCGTGCCTTTCTCCAGCATGCCGGCCAAGACCGCGCGATAGCGGTCCATGCGCTGCATCTGATAGAAGGGACCTTCGTCGGGCTGCATGCCCAGCCAGTCCATGCTGTCCAGGATGGCCTGGGTGGCTTCCTCGCTGGAGCGTTCGACGTCGGTGTCCTCGACGCGCAGGACGAACACGCCCTGGTGGCGGCGCGCATAGGCCCAGGAGAACAGGGCGGTGCGGGCGCCGCCCAGGTGCAGGAAGCCGGTGGGAGAGGGCGCGAAGCGGGTGCGGACGATGGGCGTTTGAGCAGTCATGGATGGCGTGCGCGGATGGCGGAAGCGGTGCTCCGCCATGGGTGTTGCGCGGCGGTCTTTGTTACGATGGTCGGTATTTTAGAGTAGCAAGCGAACCGCGCCATGTTGCGACACGCTCTCGCCCCGTTGTTCGAGCCCGGCTCCCTGCTCGTGGTGGCCGACCGTGCGCTTCCCGTCGCCTCCGTGCTGCCGGCCAGCGTGCGGTCGCGCACTACCCTCGTCGACTGTCCGCCGGGCCAGGCGCCCGAACTGCCTGACCGCTGCGCCGGCCTGGCCGAGGGCGAACGCCCCGACCTGGCGCTGGTCTGCGTCTCGCCGGCCGTCCTGCCCGAAACCCTGCGCCGGCTGGCGCCGCTGGCCCCGCGCGCCGCCATCCTTCTGCCGCACGAGCTGCCCGACCCCTATCCCGGCGGCACGATGGCGCTGTGCCGCGCCTGGGCCGAGGAAACCGGCTGCCAACTGCTGGGCCCGCGTTCGTTCGGCGCCCAGCGTCCGCATGCGGGTTTCAACTTCAGCCAGCATCCCACGCTGGCGCGCGCGGGCCGCGTGGCCCTGCTGGCGCAGTCGCGCTCCATCATGGCCGCGGTCATGGACTGGGCCGAGGACGTGCACATCGGCTTCTCTTTGACGCTGGCCTTGGGCGACACCGCGGTGGTCGGCCTGTCGCAGTTGCTGGACTACCTGGCCAGCGATCCGCGTACCGACAGCATCGTCATCTACCTGGAAGACGTCGGCCCTGCGCGCGAATTCATGAGCGCGCTGCGCGCCGCCGCCAGCGTCAAGCCCGTCATCGTGCTCAAGGCCGGCCGCGCCGATCCCGATGGCGCCGACGCGGTGTTCGATGCCGCCTTGCGGCGGGCCGGCGCGGTGCGGGTGCGCTACTTCGTGCAACTGTTCTCGGCCGTGAAGGTGCTGGCCTACAAGGCCCGGCCGCGCGGCCGCCGCGTGGCGTTGCTGTCCAACGGCAGCGGCCCCCCGCAATTGGCGCTGGACCTGGCCGGTCCCGATACCCCCATCCTGCGGGCCGAGCTGTCGCCCGCCACGCGGCGCGCGCTGGAGGGCATGCTCGAGCCCGACGCGCAGACCGCCAATCCGGTCATCACCTATCTGCCGCTCACGCCCGAGCGCATCCAGGGCATCCTGGACGTGTTGCTGGCCGATGCCGGGGTGGACGGCGTGCTGGTGCTGTTGGCGCCCGACGCGCTGGCCGACATGCCCGCCGTCGCCAGCCAACTGGCGCAGATCGCACCCAAGGCGCGCAAGCCGGTGGTGTCGTGCTTCATGGGCGATGCCGGCATGCGGCCGCTGCGCCGCATGCTGGACGACGCGGGCACCTCGGCCTTCCGCACCCCCGAGTCCGCCGCCGACGCCTTCGGCGTGCTGGCCACGCACCACTACAACCAGCAGTTGCTGCTGCAGACCCAGCCGCCCGAGCCGCCCAGCCTCGCGCCCGACATCGCGGGCGCGCGCGCCATCATCCAGCGCGTGCGCGCGCAGCAGCGCCTGGAGCTCGAGCCTGCCGAGGCGCGCGCCTTGCTGGACACCTTCCTGGTGCCCTTGCGCGCCGCCCCGCGCGACGTGCTGCCCAGCGAGCCCGAGTCCCGGCCCATGGCCATCCGGGTGCGGCGCGATCCGCAGTTCGGCCCCGTCATCCGCTTCGGTGCGGGCGGCGCCGACGCCGTGCTGTCGCCGGTCGATCGCGGGCTGGATCTGCCGCCGCTCAACAGCTTCCTGGCGCGCCAACTGGTCGAACGCAGCCGCATCTGGCGCCGCGTGCTGGCGCCGCAGGTCGGCGGCATCGCGGCCGAGGCCCTGCACCACGCGCTGGTGCAGGTCTCCGAGCTGGTGTCCGAACTGCCCGACGTCGAGTCGCTGGACATCGATCCGCTGTACGCGGGCGAGACCCAACTGCGCGCCGCCGGCCTGCGCATCGCGCTGTCGCGCGAGGCCGCCTGCGAGTCACCGCAGCAAAGCGGGTATCCGCACATGGCCATCCATCCGTATCCGTCGCGGCTGGTGCAGGTGCGGCGCTTCGAGGACGGCGCGCCGTGGGTCATCCGACCCATCCGCCCCGAGGACGGCCAGCCCCTGCAGGATTTCATCCGCGGCCTGTCGGAACGCTCGCGCTACATGCGCTTCGTGTCGATGATGCGCGAGCTGACGCCGCGCATGGTGTCGCGCTACACCCAGGTCGACTATCACCGCGAGCTGGCGCTGGTGGCCGCCACGCAAGTGCCCAATCCGGCCAACCGCGGCCATCCGCACGAAGTCATCATCGGCTTCGCGCACTATCTGCGCAATCCGGACGGACGCGGTGCGGAATACGCGTTGGTGATCGGGGACGACTGGCAGCGCCGCAAACTGGGCGGCCAGTTGATGCGTGCGCTGATCGACGCGGCGCGCGAGCAGGGGTTGGAGTACATCGACGGCCTCGTGCTGTCGACCAATCGCCCGATGCTGACGCTGATGACGCGCCTGGGCTTTACCAACGACGCGGATGCGGAGGATCCGACCATGCGGCGGGTGTGGCTGAGCCTGCGCTGAGCCGGGATGCGCGGCAGGCGCCCGGTGACGCGCAATGCCGCGGTCTTTGGGCCATGCATGCCGTATCGGCGTGGCGTCGGCTGAAGGGCTGGGCGATAGCGGGCCCGGGGCCCGCCGGCCTCAGCGCAGCACGCTGGCCAGGAACTGCGCGATGTCGTTGACCTCGGGCGCGCACACCGAGTGCGGCATGGGATAGGTGTGCCAGCGCACGTCGTAGCCCAGCGATTGCAGCGTCTGGCGCGAGGCCTCGGCGCGGGCCAGCTGCACCACGGGGTCGTACAGGCCGTGGGCCATGAAGATCGGCGTGTCCTGGTTGGCCGATTGGCGCTCGGCCGTGGCGGTATCGGCCAGCGGCAGGTAGCCGGACAGCGCGATCATGCCGGCCAGCTTCTCGGGCAGGCGCAGGCCGGTGTGCAGCGTCATCGCGCAGCCTTGCGAGAAGCCCGCCAGCACGATGCGTTCGGTGGGGATGCCGCGCGCGTTCTCGCGGCGCAGCAGCGCGCGCACCGCCAGTTCGCTGGCGCGGATGCCGTCGCCGTCTTCGCGGCGTACCAGGTCCTGGCCCAGGATGTCGTACCACGACCGCATGGCCATGCCGCCGTTGATGGTGACCGGCTGCACGGGCGCGTTGGGAAACACGAACCGCACGGCCGGCGGCAGTACGGATTGCAGCTCGGGCACGATGGGCGCGAAATCGTTGCCGTCGGCGCCCAGGCCATGCAGCCACACCACTGCGTGCGTGGGATTCGGGGCGGTCTCGATCTCGATGCAGTCCAGCAGGGGCAGGTCGGTGGTCATGGCGCGAAAGAAAGGAAGGCCCTTTGGGGCCAGGCGGATCGGCGTCGGATCAGGCGGTCAGCGATTTCAGGGCCTGGAAGAGGGCGCGGTACTGCTTGCGCTGCGGTTCCTGGCCCTGCGTCAGCGCGGCGTTCTGCTGCGCTTCCTTGCGCGCGGCACGGATGACGGCGCGCAGATGCTGGATGTCGGTATCGGGATATTCCTGCAGCAACTCGGTCAGGACGTCGTCGTCGGCCAGCAGGCGCTCGCGCAGGTTTTCCAGGCGATGCATGGCCGCGGTGTCTTCGCGCGAGCCGTTGCGCCACGTGTCGAGCTGGGCGCGGATGACGTCGGCCGGCGCGTCGCGCATCAGCTTGCCCACGAAGTGGGTCTGGCGGCGCAGGCCTTCGCGGCTGGTGGTGCGCTGGGCTTCGCGGATGGCCTCGTACAGGCGTTCGGCCAGCGGCAACTGCTTCAGGCGGTCGGGCGACAGCGCGATCAGTTCTTTGCCCAGGTCGAGCAGGGCGTGCAATTCGCGTTTGACCTGCGATTTGCTGGGACGGTCGTAGCCGTTTTCGTCGAAACCGTCGTCGTCGACGGAATCCTGATGTTGGGATTGCATGGAAAAAAGCGGGTTGTAGGCGGACTTGGCTATGATAACCGTCTCTGCAAATTGGACTGCAATGGTCAACTCTTCTTCTTCCCTGCCGGTGGCCGCGAATCACGCGCGTTTCAGCGAACTCGTCGAGAAGGTGCTGGACTACGCCCGGCGCGCCGGCGCCAGCGACGCGGTGGCCGAAGTCTCCGAAAGCCTGGGCCTGTCCGTCTCGGTGCGCAAAGACGACATCGAGACCGTCGAACAGACCCGTGACCGCTCCCTCGACCTGACCCTGTACGCGGGCCAGAGCCGCGGCTCGGCCTCCACCTCCGATTTCTCCGACGAGGCCCTGCGCCAGACCGTCGAGGCCGCCTGGCACATCGCCCGGCACACCGCGGCCGATCCGGCCGCCGGCCTGCCCGACGCCGACCGCCTGGCCATCGGCGACTATCCCGACCTGGCCCTGCACTACCCGTGGCAGGTGGGCACCGAGGCGGCCGCCGAGCTGGCGTTGCGCGCCGAGCGTGCCGCCCGCGCGCTCGATCCGCGCATCACCAACACCGACGGCGCCAGCGTGGGCACCTACGAAGGCCAGTTCGTCATGGGCAACACCCGTGGCTTCCTGGGCGGCTATCCGTATTCGCGCCACAGCCTGTCGGTGGCGCCCATCGCCGGCCGCGGCAACAACATGCAGCGCGACTACTGGTACACCTCCGAGCGCGACCCGGCCAACCTGGCCTCGCCCGAGGCCATCGGCCGCTACGCCGCCGAGCGCACCTTGTCACGCCTGTTGGCCCGCCGCATCCGCACGGGCAAGTTCCCGGTGCTGTTCGAGGCGCCGCTGGCCCTGGGCCTCTTGGGCGCCTTCACCCAGGCCACCAATGGCGGCGCGCTGTACCGCAAGGCCAGCTTCCTGGTCGACTCGCTGGGCAAGCCGGTGTTCGCCGATCACATCGACGTGGCCGAAGACCCCCACGTGGCGGGCGCCATGGGCAGTTCGCCTTTCGACGACGAGGGCGTGCGCACGCAGGCCCGCAGCGTGGTGTCGGGCGGCCTGCTCGAAGGCTACTTCCTGTCCAGCTACACCGCGCGCAAGCTCGGCATGGCCACCACCGGCAACGCGGGCGGCTCGCACAACCTGTCGCTCACCTCGCGCCTGACGCGCCCCGAGGACGACTTCGAGGAAATGCTGCGCAAGCTGGGCACGGGCCTGCTGGTCACCGAACTGATCGGGCAGGGCGTGAACTACGTCACGGGCGATTACTCCCGCGGCGCGTTCGGCTACTGGGTCGAGAACGGCAAGATCCAGCATGCGGTGCAGGAAATCACCATCGCGGGCAACCTGGCCGACATGTTCCGCGCCATCGCGGCGGTCGGCGCCGACACGATCGCGCGCGGCACCAAGCGCACGGGCTCGATCCTGATCGAACAGATGTCGGTCGCGGGCACCTGAGCCTGCGTCATCCTCGTGCGCCCGAGGGCGTCCCTGTTTTTCTGGGGGCGCCCTTTGCTCTTTTGCCACAAGGTTGGGCAAGATTTGAACAGCCGTGCTAGAATGATCGACTTTCCCTATTCACGACTTTGGCACGGGCGGGTAATAACGCTTTGGCAGGATCGTTGGCTGGCTGGCTGGTGGCTGGGTAGTAGCGTCACCGGCGGGCCTTGGAAGGGGGAAAAGGGCTCAGCCGATTTCCGGCGGGCTTTCACCTGAATGAACTAGGAACCATCATGAAGACCTTTGTGGCCAAGCCGCATGAAGTCCAACGTGACTGGTTTGTGATCGACGCCAAGGGCAAGGTCCTCGGTCGTGTGGCCAGCGAAGTCGCACACCGTCTGCGTGGCAAGCACAAACCTGAATTCACGCCGCACGTTGACACCGGTGATTACATCATCATCGTCAACGCTGCCGATATCGTCGTCACGGGTAACAAGTCGCACGACAAGAAGTACTTCCGCCACACCACCTACCCGGGCGGTATCCGCGAGACGAACTTCGAGAAAATGCAGCAGCGTTTTCCCGGCCGCGCCATCCAGAAGGCCGTCAAGGGCATGCTGCCCAAGGGTCCGCTGGGCTACGCCATGATCAAGAAACTCAAGGTGTACGCCGGTGCCGAGCACCCGCACACCGCTCAGCAGCCCAAGCCGCTGGAATTCTAAGGACACGCCATGATCGGTAACTGGAATTACGGAACCGGCCGTCGCAAGACCTCGGTGGCTCGTGTTTTCATCAAGAAGGGCACTGGCAAGATCGTCGTCAACGGCAAGCCCGTCGACGAGTTCTTCGCTCGTGAAACCGGCCGTATGGTCGTGCGTCAACCCCTGGTCCTGACGGGCCTGGGCGAATCGTTCGACATCAAGGTCAACGTGCACGGCGGCGGTGAAACCGGCCAGGCCGGCGCGATCCGCCACGGCATCACCCGCGCGCTGATCGACTACGACACCGCGCTGAAGCCGGCACTGTCGCAAGCGGGCTTCGTGACCCGTGACGCGCGAGAAGTCGAACGCAAGAAGGTCGGCTTCCGCAAGGCACGTCGGCGCAAGCAGTTCAGCAAGCGCTAATGTTCCCCAAAAAGGCCGCGAAAGCGGCCTTTTTGTTTTTGGCCCGGCGTGTCATACGCCTGCAGCACCCGGCACGGAACCTCGTGCTGTTCCTCCCGTCGGATCAGGGATATTTGCGGCACCGCCGCAACGCCCGCATCCTGAGCGATACTATCGGTCTACGTTTTTGGGGTCCTCATCATGGCTCAAGCATCGAACTCCCGCATCAAGGTTGGCATCGTCGGCGGCACCGGCTACACCGGCGTCGAGCTGCTGCGTCTGCTGTCGCACCATCCCCACGTCGAACTGGCCGCCATCACGTCCCGCAAGGAAGATGGCCTGCCCGTGGCCGATATGTATCCCAACCTGCGCGGCCACGTGAAGCTGGCCTTCAGTTCGCCCGAGAAAGCCAACCTGGCCGACTGCGATGTGGTGTTCTTCGCCACGCCGCACGGCGTGGCCATGGCCCAGGCCCAGGAACTGCTGGCGGCCGACACCCGCGTGATCGATCTGGCGGCCGACTTCCGCCTGCAGGACACCGCCGTGTTCGAGCGCTGGTACAAGATGCCCCATAGCTGCCCCGACGTGCTGGCCGAGTCGGTCTACGGCCTGCCCGAGATCAACCGCGAAGCCATCACGAAGGCGCGCGTCATCGGCAACCCCGGCTGCTATCCCACAACGGTGCTGCTGGGCCTGACCCCGCTGCTGGAAGGCGGCAAGCAGCTGGTCGACGCCCAGACCCTGATCGCCGACTGCAAGTCGGGCGTGTCGGGCGCCGGCCGCAAGGCCGAGGTGGCCACGCTGTTCTCCGAGGCTTCCGACAACTTCAAGGCCTATGGTCTGCCCGGCCACCGCCACCACCCCGAGATTACCGAGCACCTGGAGAAGATCTCCGGCGGCCCGGTGTCGCTGACCTTCGTGCCCCACCTGGTGCCGATGATCCGCGGCATGTTCTCCACCCTCTACGCCCGCATCCAGCCCGGTGCGCGCGACACCGATTTCCAGGCCCTGTTCGAGCAGCGCTACGCCGACGAGCAGTTCGTCGACGTCATGCCGGCCGGCAGCCTGCCGGAAACCCGTTCGGTGCGCGCCTCCAACACGCTGCGCATCTCGGTCCAGCGCCCGAACAACGGCGACCTGCTGATCGTGCTGGTGGTGCAGGACAACCTGGTCAAGGGCGCCGCCGGCCAGGCGGTCCAGAACATGAACCTGATGTTCGGCCTGCCCGAATCGGCGGGCCTCGACCACGTCGCCATCCTGCCGTAATGGCATGGGGAGGGCGTCTTCGGGCGTCCTCCCGCCGTAGATGCAAGATTCACACGCGTCATCCTCCAGCCGCCCGCGCTCGCCGCGCAGGGCGGCCCGCATTGCCTGGCTGGCTACCGTATTGGGCGCGGGTATCGCGCTGGGCATCGGTATCGCCTCGCGCTATGCCCAAGAGCCGCACAAGGGCATGGTGGTGCTGACCGAAGACCAGGCCAACGCGCAGCGTACGGCCATGCGCCAGCGCGACGCCGAGTTGCAGGGCCTGCGCACCCGGCTCGACACCACCACGGGCGAGATGGCCATCGAGCGCGCCGCCCGTCTCGAACTGGAAGAACAACTCAGGCTTTCGCAGGCCGAAGCCGGCCGCGCGCGCGACCAACTGGCGTTCTTCGAGCAACTGCTGCCGGCCGGCCCCGAGGGCACGGTGGATATCCGGGGCACGCAGATCGACCGCGCGGGCCAGGCGCTGGCCTACAAGGTGCTGCTGATGCGCTCGGGCCGCCCCGGCGACACGGCGTTCTCCGGCATGCTGCGTTTTCACGCGGTGGGCACCTTGAAGGACAAGAAGGCCGAGTTCGACCTGTTGCCCCTGCGGATCAAGGAAGAGCCCCCGGCGACGGCACCCGCCAAGCCGCAGCAGAAGCCCGCGGCAGCGGCAGAGGCCGACAAGGTCTCGCCGCTGGCGGTACATTTCGAGCAGTACCAACGCAGCCAGGGCATGCTCGAATTGCCCGAGGGATTCGTCCCCGAATCCATCACCGTCAGTGTGCTGGAAGGCGCCACGGTGCGGGCGTCGCGCACCGTCACATTGATTTTGAGTCCGACGTCGCCTGGGCTATAGTGGACACATACGGGCGGCCATGGCCGCTCCACCGAATTTGGCCTTCGCGGCCAGGAGTTTGATCATGAACGCTCTTACCGAAACCGTAGATCTGCAGGCCCCTCCGCCTGTTCCCCTCGTCTTCACCGACTCGGCCGCCGTCAAGGTCGCCGACCTGCTGGCTGAAGAAGGCAACCCCGAACTGAAGCTGCGCGTCTTCGTGCAAGGCGGCGGCTGCTCGGGCTTCCAGTATGGCTTCACGTTCGATGAAGTCGTCAACGAAGACGATACCGTGCTCGACAAGAACGGCGTGCAGTTGCTGGTCGATCCGATGAGCTTCCAATACCTGGTCGGCGCCGAGATCGACTACAAGGAAGACATCGAAGGCGCGCAGTTCGTCATCCGCAATCCCAACGCCACGACCACCTGCGGTTGCGGCTCGTCGTTCTCGGTCTAAGACCCGGCGATTGCGCCACGAATCAAAAGCCCCCGCGCACCGGAAGGTGTGCGGGGGCTTTGTTTTTCATCGCATTCGTGGCGCCGCATTCGGTGGCCGCCTCGACAGGGGCTCCTGAAAACCCGCGCGCATGCTCAGCGCGGATACAGCGCGCCCAATACCCGTGCCGAGCGTGCACCCGTCACCGCCGGCACGCTGGCCGGCACGCGATCCACGTGCGCCTGCGCCAGCCAGGCAAAGGCCAGCGCTTCGACCCACTGCGCCGGCACGCCTTCGGTGTCGGTGGCGTGTACCGGACGCCGCAGGCAATCGGCCAGATCCTGCATCAAGCCGGTGTTGCGCGCGCCGCCGCCGCACACCAGCACGTCGCGGGCGTGCGGCAAGGTGCGTTCCAGTGCATCGGCCACTGTGCGGGCCGTCAGGCGTTGCAGCGTGGCCTGTACGTCGGCGGGTGCCAGGGCGGGGCCGCTGAAGGCATTCAGGCGCTGTGCCAGCCAGACGCTGTCGAACAGGTCGCGTCCGGTGGACTTGGGCGGGGGCAGCGCGAACCAGGGTTCGTCGGCGATCAGCAATTGAAGCAGGTCGGCGTTGACGTGTCCCGTGGCGGCCCAGCGGCCGTCATCGTCGTAAGGCTGGCCGGTGTGCTGGTGGCTCCAGAAGTCCAGCAGCATGTTGGCCGGACCGGTATCGAAGCCGCGCGGGGCGCTGCCGCCGTCCAGCAGCGTCAGGTTGGCGATGCCGCCCAGGTTGAGCACCGCGCGCGGCTGCGCGCCGCCGAACATCGCGGCATGAAAGGGGGGTACCAGCGGCGCACCCTGGCCGCCCGCGGCCACGTCGCGGCTGCGGAAATCGGCCACCACGTCGATGCCGCTCAGTTCGGCCAGCAGGGCGGGGTTGTTCAATTGCACGGTATAGCCCAGCTCGGGCCGGTGGCGCACGGTCTGGCCGTGCGCGCCGATGGCGGTGACGTCCGCCGTGCCGTGGCCCGATTGCGCCAGCAGCACGGTGACCGCCTCGGCATACAGCCGCGCCAGCGCGTTGCCGGCCAGGGCGGCGCGCGCCAGTTCGTCCTGGCCGGCGCGGTTCAGCGCCAGCAGTTCGTCGCGCAACGCCTCGGGCATGTCCAGGCTGGCGCTGGCCAACAAGCCGGGCCGAGCGCCCGCCTGCAGGCGCACCAGCACGCCGTCGACGCCATCGGTGCTGGTGCCCGACATCAGGCCGATGAAAAGACGGCCCGGGGCGTTGCCGTCCGGGCCGTCGGTGTGCGGGAGCATGGCCGCCGTCAGGATCAGCGCGACGCCAGGCTGGTGCTGCCTTCCGGCGCGGTCTTCTGCAGCGCGGTCAGCATCTCGATCTGCGCGCGGTAGGGCGCGACCGCCTGGGTGAACTGCTTGCGTTCGTCGCTTTCCAGCGTGCGGGCCACGGGCAGGTCGATGGCCAGCGGATCGACCGGCGTGTTGTCGACGCGGAATTCGTAGTGCAGGTGCGGGCCGGTGGCCCAGCCGGTGGAGCCGACGTAGCCGATCAACTGGCCCTGCGACACGTGCACGCCCTTCTTGATGCCCTTGGCCAGCGCGCTCTGGTGGCCGTACAGCGTGGAGTACTTGCCGTAGTGCTTGACGATGACCACGTTGCCGTAGCCGTTCTGCCAACCCGCGAACTCGACCACGCCATCGGCCGTGGTGTGGATCGGGGTGCCGGACGGGGCGGCGTAGTCGACGCCCTTGTGGCCGATCCAGCGCTTGTGGATCGGATGCATGCGCATGCCGAACGTGGAACTGATGCGGGTGAACTTCAGCGCGGTACGCAGGAAGGCGCCGCGCAGGTTGGTGCCTTCGAAGTCGTAGTAGGCGCCCGACTTGCCGTCCGGGTTGAACCACACGGCGTTGTAGGTCTTGGTGCCGTTGACGAACTCGACGGCCAGCAGGCGGCCGGCGCCGGCGTAGCGGCCATCGTGCGAACGGGTTTCGTACACCACGCGGAACTGGTCGCCCTGGCGCAGGTCGCGCAGGAAGTCGATCTTGGAGCCCAGGATCTCGGCCATCTGCAGCGTGATGGCATCGGGGATGCCGGCGGCGTCGGTGGCGCCGAACAGCGACGAGCGGATGGTGCCTACCGCCACGCGCGTCTGCAGGTGGGTGTCCTCGCTGACTTCACGGGCCTTGAAGCCGTCGTTGCCGTCGGCTTCCACGAACAGCATGCGCGTGGAGACCTGGCCGTCGTCTTCGGTGCCCGGCGTGTGGATGTAGCGCATCCACACCATGTTGCCTGCCTGGTCGACGGCGGCCTGCACGGCGCGGCCAGGGTACAGCTTGTAGATGCTGCGCGCGCTGGAATCGTGCGTGAGGAAGCTTTGCAGCTTGGGATTGTCGATTTCCAGGCGCTGGAGCACCGTGGCCAACGTGTCGCCGCGGCGGATGCGGGTTTCGTTGATGAAGGGGGCGTCGGTCTCGGCGCTGACCTGCATCTGCTCGGCTTCCAGCGGCATCGGGCTATCGACCAGGCGCGTCGGAGGCAGTTCGGTGTGGTCGGGCTGTTGCACCATGCCCAGCGCGGCGGCGCCGGCGAACAGGGCAATGGCGGAAACCAGCAGCGTGCGCCGTAGCAGAGCGCCACCGCGGGACAGGGTTTGCTTCGGGGGGGCGATCAGAGGGGCCACCTTGTGTATGACGCTGCGTACCAGGCTGTCCGACCCACGAATCATCGCGAAAGACCCTCCTGGCAGCATGAATTTCGGGTTGCAGCCGGCTTGGGCGCTGCCCGGTTCCGGCCAGGCCGGACGAGGGGCGCGCTCCATGTGGCGCAGTGGAAACAGCTATGGAAGTACTGCAGGACAACTGTCATATGACAGTTGCGTATGATTAGGGCAGTATGCTAGCGGATTCGAGAAGAATTTTCGACCGCTTTTTGTCGGATTTACACCTTTTTGCGCCTAGAACCGCGGTAAAAATTACAATGTCCCAGCCTGAAGCTCCCCTGTCCCCCGAAGTCGAAGAAGCCCTGCGCATCGCGCGCCGCGGCTGCGACGAACTGCTGGTCGAAGAAGAATTCGCCCGCAAGCTCGCCAAGAGCCAGCAAACCGGGGTGCCGCTGCGCATCAAGCTGGGCCTGGATCCCACTGCGCCCGACATCCACCTGGGCCACACGGTGGTGCTCAACAAGATGCGCCAGTTGCAGGACCTGGGCCACAACGTCATTTTCCTCATCGGCGACTTCACCGCCACCATCGGCGACCCCAGCGGCCGCAATTCGACCCGCCCGCCGCTCACGCGCGAGCAGATCGAAGCCAACGCGCAGACCTACTACGCGCAGGCCAGCATGGTGCTGGATCCGGCCCGTACCGAGATCCGCTACAACTCCGAGTGGTGCGACCAGTTGGGCGCGCGTGGCATCATCCAGCTGGCGTCACGCTACACCGTGGCCCGCATGATGGAGCGCGAGGATTTCACCAAGCGCTTCAAGGGCGGCGTGCCGATCTCGGTGCACGAATTCCTGTACCCGCTGCTGCAAGGCTACGATTCGGTCGCGCTGAAATCCGACCTGGAGCTGGGCGGCACCGACCAGAAGTTCAACCTGCTGGTGGGCCGCGAACTGCAGAAGGAGTACGGCCAGGCGCCGCAGTGCGTGCTGACCATGCCGCTGCTGGAAGGCCTGGACGGCGTCGAGAAGATGTCCAAGTCCAAGGGCAACTACATCGGCATCTCCGAGACGCCCGACTCCATGTTCGGCAAGCTGATGTCGATCTCCGACACGCTGATGTGGCGCTACTTCGAGCTGCTGTCGTTCCGCTCGCTGGACGACATCGCCGCGCTGCGCGCCGAAACCGAAAACGGCCGCAATCCGCGCGACGCCAAGGTCATGCTGGCCCAGGAAATCATCACCCGTTTCCACTCGAAGCAGGCGGCGGAAGATGCACTGGCCTCCTTCGAGGCCCGCTTCCGCGACGGCGCCATGCCCGAGGACATGCCCGAGGTGTCGGTGGACGGCGCGCCCATGGGCATCCTGCGCGTGCTGCGCGAGGCCGGCCTGGTGGCGTCCAGCTCCGAGGCGCAGCGCAACCTGGAACAGGGCGGCGTGCGCGTCGACGGCAGCCGGGTCGACGACAAGTCGTTGCAATTGGCGGCCGGCACTTATGTGCTGCAGGTCGGCAAGCGCAAGTTCGCCCGTGTTAACTTGGGTGCGTAGGAAGCGCCTACGGCATTTCTCCAGGAGCTAGACATGAAACTTTCGAGTCTTTCCTTCCAAGACAGCGAGTCCATCCCCGAGCGTTACGCCTTCGGGCGGATCGACACCCAGTCGCACGTGGCGCTGGCCGACAACCTGAACCCGCAGTTCTCCTGGGACGACGTGCCCACGGGCACCCAGTCGTTCGCCCTGATCGCCCACGATCCGGACGTGCCGTCCAAGCCCGACGACGTCAACCAGGAGGGGCGCACGGTGCCTGCCGACCTGCCGCGCGTCGACTTCTTCCATTGGGTGCTGGTCGACCTGCCGGCCGACCTGCGCGAGATCGACGAAGGGGCGTTCTCCAACGGCATCACCCCGCGCGGCAAGGGCGGCCCGCTGGCGCCGATGAACGCGCGCCAGGGCGTCAACAGCTACACGCAGTGGTTCGCGGCCGATCACGACATGAGCGGCGAATACTTCGGCTACGACGGTCCGTGCCCGCCCTGGAACGATGCCCTGGTGCACCGCTACACGTTCACGCTGTATGCGCTGGACAAGGCCTCGCTGGGCCTGCAGGGCAGCTTCACCGGCGAGGATGCGCTCAAGGCCATCCAGGGCCACGTGTTGGCCCAGGCGTCCATCACCGGCACCTACACGCTGAACCCCGATCTGGCGCCCAGGCAGATCGGCGCGACCAGCAGCACCTGATCCGCGCAGGGCCATTGCAGGCAGGAACGCCCTGCTTGCACACGCACCCCGGAAGCCGGATACCGATCCAGCCTCCGGGGTGTTTTTCATGGTGAGGCGGCATCGGGCTTGCGATCTGCGATCACGCCGTCAGTTGAACTTGACCAGATCCTTGAAGATCAGGTGGCCCCAACTGCCGCCGAGCGCATGCACAAGCAGTCCGCCTTCAGAAAGCCCGCCGAGCGGGATCGGTGCGAAGCCGAGGCTTTCCGCAAGCGTACCGACCTGCGCGGCGGCGTCTTCATTGTCGCTTGCCAGGAAAACGACTCTCTTGCCGCCGTGTACGGCCGGATCCTGGGCAAGTACGGCAGCGGCCAAGTGGTTGAAGCCCTTCACCAGCCTGGCTCCGGTGAACGCTTTCGCGACGACGGCGGAGGAGGGGAAGCCGTCCAGTTCCTCGGTCGACGCCAACGTGTTCATCGCGTCGACGATGATCTTGCCCTTCCAGGTCGGCAGTGCCTTCGCGACGGCTGAGTGCGACTCGAAGCGGACGGCCAGCAAGACGATGTCCGCTTTGACGGCTTGCGCCAAGGTCGTGGGAACGATCTCGGGTCCGATCGCGGCGGCATCGGATGCAAAGCGCTCCGGGTCGCGGGTGGTCGCCACGGACACTGCGATGCCGTTGCGGGCAAAGGCCTTGGCCAGGGCCTGGCCGATCTTGCCGAAGCCGATGATTGCGTAGTTCATAAGTTATTTCCTTGGATTCCTGGCGTGGCCAGACCCTGTATGCACAGCCGGATCAGCCGAATGACCGGCCCGGCGCGGTATGTCAGATTTGCGCCAGGCCGCCATCGACGGCGACCTCGCTGGCGGTCATGAAGCTGCTGTCGTGCGAAGCGAGAAAGGCCGCCGCCGCCGCGATTTCTGCTGGATCGGCCATGCGCTGAAGGGGATTCATCGAGGCAAAGACTTTCATGCCTTCCTCGCCCAGCGCTGCCTTCGCCAATTCGGTCGCTGTCGGTCCGGGCGACAGCACGTTTACCCGGATGCCGGTGCCTTTCAGATCCTCCGACCAGGTTCGAGCCAGGTTGCGCACGGCCGCCTTGCTGGCGCTGTAGGCGCTGAATGCCGGGGCACCCGTGGTGCCGGCGCTGGATCCCGTCAGGATGATCGAACCGCCTCGGCCCATCAGCGGCAGCGCTTTCTGGACTGTGAAGATCAACCCCTTCACATTGGTGTCGAAGGTCTCGTCGATGTGCTCGGCGGTGATCTCGCCCAGCCGAAGCGGGCTTCCCGCCGCGGCATTGGCGAAGACAATGTCGAGGGCTCCGCGGTGCGCCTTCACGGCGGTGTAGAGCCGGTCGAGATCGTCCGGATTCGAGACAGAGCCCTGCACCGCACGTGCATTGGGTCCCAGGTCGGCCACGGCGGCGTCGAGCGCTTCCTGCCGGCGGCCGAAGATGAAGACGAAAGCCCCTTCCTCGATGAAGCGTTTTGCCGTGGCAAGGCCGATGCCGGTGGCGCCGCCGGTGATGACGGCGGTCTTTCCATTCAGTCTGTTCATGTCAGCTATCCATTGGCTGGCGTCGCGCGGCAATAGAGGAATGCCGTCTGGCGCGTTATGATGTGGATCACCGATCCAGATGGGAAATATATGGATCACTGATCCATTTGTCAATCAGACCATGCGCGCCGACGCCCAGAAAAATCGCAGCCAGATCCTCACGTTTGCACGCGACGTCGTGGCCGAGCACGGCGCCGACGCGTCCATGCGCGACATCGCCCGCCGTGCCGGCGTTGGCCTGGCGACCCTGCTTCGCCATTTCCCGACGCGAGAGGCCTTATTCGAAGCGTTGCTGTGTACTCACCTGGATGCGCTGACGCGCAAGGCGGCCGAACTCGAGACATCGGCGTCGGCGGACCAGGCGCTTCTCACCTGGTTTCGGGAGTTGGTGGTGTTCACGCAAAGCTACCGGGGCGTGGTCGCCATGATGGCGGCCGCGCATACGGACACGGAGTCCGCCCTTTATGCGTCCTGCGCGGCGGTACATTCGGCAGGCGCTCGGCTCCTGCTTCGCGCTCAGGACAAGGGGACGGCGCGCGCAGACATGAATGGGGACGACTTGTTCGCCTTGATCACGGCGCTGGGGTGGGCGGTGGACCAACCCTCGTTCGCGCCGCGGGCGGATCATCTCGTTCACCTCATCACGAGCGCCATACTGGCAAGCGACGCCGCACCAAGAACAACCTGACGCGGCGCGGGCCGAGGCATCGGGCGGGATGCCGCCGCGTCACTGCGGATTGTTCGCCGACAGCCGCAGGTTCGTCTTCAGCATGTCGTATACGTGGCGCGTCAGCGGGTTGATCAGGTCGTGCCGGATCCACAGGAAGTAGTTCACGTCGGGCAGGGGCGGCAGGCCGTCCTTCTCGCCCAGCACGCGCAGGTCGGAACCCAGCATCTCCACGCTGCGCGCGGTGATGCCTAGGCGGGCGCGCAGCGCCGCCTTGATGCCCACCAGGTTGGGCGCCACGTAGTTGGTCTGCCAGGGTACCCGGTACTGCTCCAGCGCATTCAAGGCCAGGCGGCGGAAGATGCTGGGCTCGTCGGCCAGCACCAGCGGCACCGGCGCGCTGCTGTCGTGCACGTAGTCGGCCGAGCACAGCCACACGGTCGGCGAGGTGCGCAGCACCACGCCCTCGAAATCCTGGTCGAAGCGGGTGGACACGGTCAGGTCCAGGTCGCCGTTGCGCAGCGCCGTCATCAGGTTGGGGCTGCGGTCCACGCGGATCTCCAGCTTGATGCGCGGAAAGGTGCGGGCCACGTGCGTCAGCACGCTGGGCAGGATGCTGTCGGCCACGTCGTGCGGCGAGCCCAGGCGCAGTTCGCCTTCGAGCAGGCTGTCCTGCAGCGAGCGCAGGGCTTCATCGTTGATCGCCAGCATGTGGCGCGCGTAGGTGACGAGTTTCTCTCCATGGCTGGACAGTTGCTTGTGCCGGCCGCGCTTCTCGAACAGCGGCAGGTCGATCAGGCTTTCCAGCCGCTGCATCTGCTGGGTGATGGCCGATTGCGTCTTGTGCAGGCTCTGGGCCGCCGCCGAGAACGAATCGTGCTCGGCGATGGCGACCAGCGTGCGCAGCAGGTCCAGGTCCAGGTTGCGCATGGGCGATCCTCGATCAGTCGGTCTTGCGACAAGGGCCTGCCCGCACGGGATCGCTCTGCGGCGATCCCGTGCGGGCAGGCCCTGGAACATAGCGCAAGGGGGCGGGCCTGTACAGGGACGAGGCCCGCCAAGCCGCCTTCAATGGCGCCGCACGTCCTCCAGGAACTTGCAGGCCCGGGGATGCTTCGGTGCATTGAAGAACGCTTGCGGCGTGGTGTCCTCGAGAATGCTGCCCGCGTCCATGAACCAGATGCGGTCCGCCACTTCGCGCGCGAAGTCCATCTCGTGCGTCACCACGATCATCGTCATGCCTTCCGAGGCCAACTGCTTCATCACCGCCAGCACTTCCGAGACCATCTCGGGGTCCAGCGCGCTGGTGGGTTCGTCGAACAGGATGACGGGCGGGCGCTGCGCCAGCGCGCGGGCGATCGCGACGCGCTGCTGCTGGCCGCCCGACAGGTTGATGGGCATGGCGTCGATCTTGTGCGCCAGGCCCACCTTGGCCAGCAGCTCCTCGGCCAACTTGTTGGCCTGGTCGGCGCCGATGCCGAATACCTTGCGGGCCGACAGCGTCACGTTCTCGCGCACCGAATAATGCGGGAACAGGTTGAACTGCTGGAACACGAAACCGATCGAGGCGCGCAGCCTGTTCAGGTTCCGTTTCGGGTCGTAGATGCTGGCGCCGTCGATGGTGATGTCGCCCTTCTGGATGGTTTCCAGGCGGTTCAGCGTGCGGATCATCGTCGATTTGCCCGAGCCCGACGGGCCGCACACCACCAGCACCTCGCCTTTTTCGATACGGCCGTTGACGTCGTTCAGCGCGTGGTAGTCGCCGTACCATTTGTTGACGTGGTTCAGTTCGATCATGACGGTATTCCTCTTACGCCAGTCCCAGCCGGCGCTTCTGGATGCGGACCTCGACGAGCCGGGCCAGGCGCGACAGCGCCCAGCAGATCACGAAGTAGAAGCCCGCCAGGATGAGATAAGTCTGCAAGGCCGAGGTCAGTTCGATGCTGTTGACCTGCTGGCCCACGAAGGTCACTTCCTCGACGCCGATGATGTAGACGATGGAGGTTGCCTTGATGGTGGACACGAACTGGCTGACCAGCGACGGAATCATGTTCACCAGCGCCTGTGGCAGGATCACGTAGCGCATGCTGCGCCAGTACGACAGGCCCACGGAACGCGCCGCCTCGGTCTGGCCGCGCGGCAGGCCTTGCAGGCCGGCGCGCACGATCTCCGCCAGGAAGGCGCTTTCGTACAGCACGATCGCCACCAGCGCCGTCTTGAAGGCCGAGATCGTCATGCCCGTCACCAGCGGCACGGCGAAATAGGCCCAGAAAATGATCATGATCAGCGGCACGCCGCGGAACGCCGTCACCCAGCAGGTGGCCAGGACGCGCAGCGCGCGGATCTGGCCGGCCCGGGCGAAGCCCAGCAGCACGGCGATCGGAAACGCCAGCGCCAGGCCAAGCGCGGCCAGCACCAGCGTGGCCGCGAAGCCGCCCAGCGGCCCCTCGGGCCACGAGCCCACCAGGAACATCACGCCGTATTTGTGCAGGATCTCCAGCATGGCTTACCCCTTGTATGCCGAAGGAAAGGCGCGTTCGATACGGCTGCCCGCGAACATGATCACCAGCGAGCACAGCAGGTAGATCAGCGTCGTGACGGCGAAGATGTCGAACGTTCGGAAGGTCAGGTTGTCGATGTTCTTGGCCTCGTAGGTCAGCTCGGTCACGCCGATCACCATGGCCAGGCTCGTGTCCTTGAACAGGATCAGCGAGCGGTTGACCAGCGGCGGCACGGCGATGCGCAGCGCCTGGGGCAGGATCACATAGCGCATGGCCTGAAGAAAGCCCAGGCCGATGGAGCGGCCCGCTTCCACCTGCGCGGCCGGAATGGCCTTCAGGCCGGAACGCAGGTCTTCCGACATGTACGCGCTGACGTTCAGCGACAGGGCCACCACGGCGAACAGGATCTCGGTGTTGCCCGAGTTCACGTAGGCCTTGAGGCCCGCCGGCAGCACCTCGGGCATGCCGAAGTACCACACCATGATCTGCACCACGGTCGGCACGTTGCGGTGGTATTCCACGAACAGCGACATCACCGCGTCCAGCGGCTTGAAGGGAATCGCGCGCAGCAGCACGATGGCCAGGGCCACCGCCATGCCACAGCCCCAGGCCAGCGCGAACAGCAGGATGGTGGTCTGCAGGCCGTTCAGCAGCAGCGTGCCGTACTGCCCCTGCAGCAGGAATGAGATATCCAGATCCATAATGCGGCCGCGGCGGCGCTCGCGCGCCGCCGCGTCATCCTCAGTTGGCCTGTGCGACCGGTTCGACCTTGAACTGGCGGGTCAGCTTGTAGATGGAGTTCTTACCCAGCCACTTGGCGTAGATGCCGTCCAGCTCGCCATCCTTGTCCATCCTGGCGATGACCTTGTTGATGGCTTCCAGCAGTTCGGTGTTGCCCTTGGAGACCACCACGCCGATCCGCTCGGTGAACAGCGGCTCGTTGACCAGCACGGCGGCCGAGCCCGACTTGGCCGATTCGATTTCGAAGCGCTTGAGCGTCAGTTCGCCGGCCGAGATGCCGTCGACCTTGCCGTTCTGCAGGCCCAGGTAGCAGGTGGCCAGGTCCTGATAGGTCACGATCTGCGACTTGGCCAGCACGCGCGTGGCCAGCGCCGCCGAGGACGAGCCCTTGCTGGCGCAGATGCGCTTGCCTTCCAGCTTGGCCAGCGAGTCGATCCTGTCGTCGCGGCGCACCAGCACCTTGATGCTGCCTTGCAGGTACTGCACGCTGTAGTCCACCTGCGTGGCGCGTTCCGGCAGATAGGCCATCGAGCCGGCCACCACGTCCACGCGGCCCATCTTCAGCTCGGGGATGCGGGCTTCGGTGGACAGCGGCTTGTGCTCCAGCTCGACCCCCAGGCCGCGGGCCAGCGCCTGGCACACGTCCACGTCGTACCCGACGAACTTGCGCGTGGCGGGGTCCTGGAAGGCGTAGGGTTCGCTGGCGCTCTGGGTGCCGCAGATCAGCTTCTTGCTGCCTTCGATCTCTTTCAGGTCTCGCGCCTGGGCAGTCGAGGACAGGGCAAGCAGGGTCATGGCAACGGCGAGGAACGGCTTCATGGCTTTCTCCTTGGAATGTATTGATGGCGACGGCGGCGGGGGCACCCGCCGCCGTCGCCTCAGGGGGCGAAGCGGTACGAGGCGCGTTCGCGCTCGTCGATCTGGGTGACCAGATTGGTCTCCCATTCCAGGTACTTGATCGCCGCGGCCTTGTTGCCGCTGTGGCGGTCATGCACGAAGAAGAGGAAGTCGATGCAGTCCGCGTCCGGCGGCAAATCCGGCGTGGCTTCGCGCGGCAGGCCAGCGGCGGCCCATTGGGCGGCGCCTTCGGTCAGCAGCAGCGGTGCATGGCCGGCGGGCAGGTCGCGGGCATACAGTTCGGCCACGCGGGCGTCGTCGGCCACCAGCACCACCGAACGGCCGGCGGGGGCGGCGGCCTTGCCGCGAATGCTCCATTGCGCGCCGGCGATGTGGTTCTTGCGGTAGGCCATGCTGGGGCGCACGTCGATGAAGAGGGCGCCTTCGTCGTGCAGCTTCCGGGCCGCGGTGCTGTCGATGCGGGCCAGCGTGCCTGGTATTGGGATGGCGGCTGGGGGCGTGGCGTCCAGCGCGGTGGTTTCCAGCACATAGACCTCCCAGCCCAACTGGCGCATCCAGGTGGCGACGGTCGGGGCGCGCACGCCTTCGCCGTCCACCAGCACCAGCCGCGCACCGCGCGTGCCAGCGTACTGGTCGGTGGCCTGGATCAGCTGGCCGCCGGGGGCGTGCGCGGCGCCGGCATACGTGCCCGCGCGGTATTCCTCGGGTGTGCGCACGTCGAAGACGTAGGTGGTGCGCGACGTGTCGGCCTGCAAGGCCTGCAATTGCGTGGCCGATATCGTCTCGATGCCGAAGCGCGTGGCCAGGGCCTGGGCGCGCACGCGGGCCTTCTGGAGCGATTGCGGCGCGGTCTGCAGCGCATGGCGGCGGGCCTGGCCATGATCCAGCGCGTAGTCCTTCAGGTACCAGCCCTGCGTGCCGTTCTCCAGCGCGTAGACCGGGTTCTTCACGCCCAGGTTGATCAGCGTCTGCGCGCCGATGATGCTGCGGGTACGGCCCGCGCAGTTGATGACGATGGTGGTCGACTCGTCGGGCACCAGATCGTCCACGCGCAGGGCCAGCTCGCCATTGGGGCAGCAGGTGGCGGTGGGGATGCTCATCTTCTGGTATTCGGTGAACGGCCGGCCGTCCAGCACCACCAGGTTTTCGCCGGCCTGGATGCGGCGGTTCAGCTCGTCCGCGCCGATGGCGGGCGTGTGGAGTTCGTGTTCGGCCAGTTCGCCGAAGGTCTTGCTGGGCAGGTTCACGCCCGCGAATAGCTGGTAGCCCGCGGCCCTCCAGGCGGCCGCACCGCCCTCCAGCACCGTGACGTCTTCGTAACCTTGCGCGGCCAGCGCGGCGGCCGCCTTGCCGGCCGTGGCGTCGCCGTTGCCATCGTCATAGACGACGACGCGTGTCGTCTTGCGCGGCACCAGGCGGGCGGCGTCGAATTCGAGCTGGCTGTAGGGGGCATTGACGGCGTAGAACAGATGG
Source organism: Bordetella ansorpii (assembly GCF_900078315.1). Classification (GTDB taxonomy): domain Bacteria; phylum Pseudomonadota; class Gammaproteobacteria; order Burkholderiales; family Burkholderiaceae_B; genus Bordetella; species Bordetella ansorpii. Next base: position 328,698 of record NZ_FKBS01000025.1, on the reverse strand, counting down.
GATTCGCCGTACAGGCCGTGCTCGCGCACGTCCAGCAGGGCGATCTCCTGGCCGTCGTGCAGCCAGTGCTTGAGCACGGCCGTAGGTGTGGCGGCGCCTTCGCGGGCGCGAATGGTCTGGGTCATTGCTGGTGGTGATACCAATGAGGGCGCGCCGGTGCCCCGGCGCGCGGGACTAGGAAAGATGTGCGTCGAAGGCCTGGCGCAGATCCGCGATGAGGTCGGCCGGGTCTTCCAGGCCGATGTGGAAACGGCACATGGGGCCGCGCCCTTCCCAGGACGACAGGCTGCGCGCCGAAGGCATGTTCATGGGCACGACCAGGCTTTCGAAGCCGCCCCACGACGCGCCGATGCCGAAATACCGCAGCGCGTCGATCATGGCTTCCATCTGGGCCGCCGCGATCGTCGGCGCGAACTCGACCGACACCAGGCCGTTGCTGCCCATGAAGTCGCGTTCGAAGATCTCGCGCTGCGAGCCCTCCGCGCTTTCCGCGCTGAACACGCGGGCGACGCGCGGATCCTGCCGCAGCCATTGCGACACGGCGCGCATGTGTTCCTGGTGCGCGCGCAGCCGCACGTGCAGCGTGCGCATGCCGCGCAGCATCAGGTAGGCGTCGTCGGCGCCGACCGTCTGGCCATAGTTGACCTGGGCGGTCTCCATGTTCGGCCACACGTCCTGCGTGGTGACCACGGTGCCCATCATCACGTCGGCATGGCCGCTCAGGTACTTGGTGGCCGCCATGATGGAGATGTCCGCGCCGAGCTCCAGCGGCCGGTGCAGGATGCCCGAGCCCCAGGTGTTGTCCACGGCCAGCAGGCAGCCATGCTGTTTCGCCAGCGCCGAGACCGCGCGCAGGTCCATCAGCTCGTAGATCAGCGAACTGGGGTTCTCCGCATAGATCATGGCCGTGTTCGGCTGGATCTTTTCGGCCAGGTCGGAGCCGTCGGGTTTGTAGAAACTGTGGGTGATGCCCAGGCGCGACAGGCTCTGCGCGCACAACGCGCGCGCCGGCTCGTAGACCCCGTCGGTGATCAGCACGTGGTCGCCCGACTTCAGGTAGGCCAGGAACACCATCGCGATGGCGGCCAGGCCCGTGGGGAACACCTTGGCGCGGTAGCCACCCTCCAGCAGCACCAGCGCGTCTTCCAGCGCATACGTGCTGTCGGTGCCGCGGGCGCCGTACGAGGCCACGCGTTCCTGGGCGCGGCGCTGGCGGGTTTCGCGCCATTGCGCCACGCTGTCGAATACATACGTGCTGGCGCGGGTGACGGGCGTGTTCACCCATCCCTGGTGCGGACGCCCCGAGTGCAGCAGGGCGGTCGAAAAGGCGCTGTCGGGCGCGTGCATGTCCTTGGGCATCGCGGGCCTCACTTGCGGGTCTGCACGCCGATGGCCATGACCTGACAGGTTCCCCGCTCCATGTCGAAGGCCATGCGGCGGTCCAGCGTCTCCAGGGCGCGGCCGTACATGTGCAGGTGGCGGATCACGTCCTGGCCCTCGATGTGCACGGCGTGGATGTCGTCGGGCATCAGCGCGATGCCGGTGCCGGGTTCGACCACCACGGTGCCGCTCTTTTCGATGGCGGCGCGGCCGGGCACGCTGCCGTCGTCCGTGCGGTCATAGGTGTAGTTCAGTTCCACGCCTTCGACCGCGGCGATGCAGGCCCAGGTGGTGTGGTCGTGCGGCACGATCTTCTTGCCGGGGCGCATCACGTTCAGGTACAGCGCGTACGACTTGTCCGCGTCTTCCTGGATCAGGTAGCGGGCCTGCAGCTCGCCCTGCTCGGGCGCCGGGTACAGGCCGGCGTTCCACCATTCCTTGTGCGAAGCCAGGCCCACCAGCTTGTCCAGGGTCTTGGCCAGGGTGGCGCGGTTCTCGCCCTCGCTGTTGAACAGCCCCTTGATTTCGGCAATGGCGGCGCTGATCTGCGCGGAACCGGGGTTGGCTTGCTGCGACATCTGGAAAGCTCCTTTGGATATTGGGGGAAAAGCTCGACAGGCGCCCACAGTAAAGAGCGCAGCGGTGCAGTTCCAATTAATGTTGGATGTAAATACATAAGCAACACTAATACTTTGGCGTGTTTCATAGACGACGCGAGGCGCGGTCCGGCAGGTTGCGGCAGCGCGGCTAAGGGAAAATCCTAGGCGTTCGGAACGATGTTTTTTGGGGGCTCCGGACTTGTATGAGCCCCGTTCAAGGCCGACATGAACCCGCCTTGCGCAATGGTGCGAATCACGCAACGGTTGCCGATAAAGCGTGCAGGGGATCAGGGTTTCCGAGCAGAACCTGCCCAGGGGCGCGGTAAACTAGCCGTCATCCGAGCGTCACGCAGCATCCCTTACCCATCCAGGAACCTCCCATGTTCGACCGCAACCTCAGCCTCTCCCAGGTAGATCCCGACGTCTGGGCCGCCATCCAGAAGGAAGACGTCCGCCAGGAACAGCACATCGAGCTGATCGCCTCCGAGAACTACGCCAGCCCCGCCGTCATGCAGGCCCAGGGCACGCAGTTGACCAACAAGTACGCCGAAGGCTATCCGGGCAAGCGCTACTACGGCGGCTGCGAATACGTGGACGTGGTCGAGCAACTGGCCATCGACCGCCTGAAGGAACTGTTCGGCGCCGAAGCCGCCAACGTGCAGCCGAACTCGGGCTCGCAGGCAAACCAGGGCGTGTACAACGCCATCCTGAAGCCGGGCGACACCGTGCTGGGCATGAGCCTGGCCGAAGGCGGCCACCTCACGCACGGCGCCTCGGTCAACCAGTCGGGCAAGCTGTACAACTTCCTGCCCTACGGGCTGGACGAGAACGAAGTCCTGAACTACGCCCAGGTCGAGCAACTGGCCCGCGAACACAAGCCCAAGCTGATCGTGGCCGGCGCCTCCGCCTACGCCCTGCACATCGACTTCGAGCGCATGGCCCGCATCGCCCGCGAAAACGGCGCGCTGTTCATGGTCGACATCGCCCACTACGCCGGCCTGGTGGCGGGCGGGCAATACCCCAACCCGGTGCCGCACGCCGACTTCGTCACGTCCACCACGCACAAGTCGCTGCGCGGCCCGCGCGGCGGCGTCATCATGATGAAGGCCGAGTTCGAGAAGGCCGTCAATTCGGCCATCTTCCCGGGCATCCAGGGCGGTCCGCTGATGCACGTCATCGCCGCCAAGGCCGTGGCCTTCAAGGAAGCGCTGTCGCCCGAGTTCAAGGGCTATGCCCAACAGGTCGTCAAGAACGCCCAGGTGTTGGCCGACACGCTGATCAAGCGCGGCCTGCGCATCGTTTCCGGCCGCACCGAAAGCCACGTCATGCTGGTCGACCTGCGTCCCAAGGGCATCACCGGCAAGGAAGCCGAAGCGGTGCTGGGCCAGGCTCACATCACGGTCAACAAGAACGCCATCCCCAACGATCCGGAAAAGCCCTTCGTCACCAGCGGCATCCGCGTGGGTACGCCCGCCATGACCACCCGCGGCTTCAAGGAAGCCGAGGCCGAGCTCACCGGCAACCTGATCGCCGACGTGCTGGACAACCCGCGCGACGAAGCCAACATCGCCGCCGTGCGCGCCCGCGTCAACGAACTGACCAAGCGCCTGCCCGTCTACGGCAACTGAGAACGCCGCAAGCGGCCCATGCGGCCGCTTCGCTGTTCCGCGCCATCCCGGACGCCGCCGGCCCGGCCCTGTTGCATAACAGGGCCGGGCCGGCGGCGTTTCGTATCCTCGGGGTGCCTGTCCCCATTACAATAAGGCTTCACTTGCCTACGGGAGTACGCATGAGATGCCCTTTCTGCGGCAATGCCGATACCCAGGTGGTCGACAGCCGGGTATCGGAGGAAGGCGACACGATCCGCCGCCGTCGCCGCTGCCTGTCCTGTGACAAGCGTTTCACCACCTACGAGCGCGTCGAGCTGGCCATGCCGTCCGTGGTCAAGCGCAACGGCAGCCGTACCGACTACGACACCGCCAAGTTGCGCGGCAGCCTGTCGCTGGCGCTGCGCAAGCGTCCGGTCAGCACGGCCGAAGTCGATGGCGCCGTGGCGCGCATCGAAGACGTGCTGCTGGCCAGCGGCGTGCGGGAAGTGCCCAGTGAACGCATCGGCGAGTTGGTCATGGCCGAGCTGAAGAAGCTCGACAAAGTCGCCTACGTGCGTTTCGCCTCGGTCTACAAGAGCTTCGAGGACATCGGCGAATTCGTCGAGGCCATTCGCGAAATGAGCGGCCCCAAGCTGCCGAACAAGTTGCGCAAGGGGTAGCGCGGCCAGGCCCCGCGCTGGCAGGGCCGGGACGCTTGCCCACCCCGCGTGGGGCTCGCCATGCGATGGCGAGTCACCCCGCGTCCGCCGGGTCTGCCTTGCCGGGCGCGTCATCGAAGCGGTCCAGCAGCCGCGCCAGCAGCGGCCGGATGCCGCGCAATTCTTCCAGGTGCGCCACCGACAGGTCTTCAAGCAGACTTTCGGCGTGCGCCGTCAGCACCACCTGCACCCGCCGGCCATCGGCCGGATCGGGCAGGCGCCGCGCCAGGTCCATGCGGACCAGCCGCGTCACCAGTTCGGCCGCCGTGTGCGGCTTGATCATCAGCCGTTCGGCAATCTCCCCGATGTACAGACCGTCGCGTCCTGGCGTGCCCTTGATGGCCAGCAGGGCCTGGTGCTGCTGCGGCGCCAGGCCCATCTCGGCAGCGGCGCTTTCGCTGAAGGAAATGAACTCGCGCAGCGCACGCCGGAACTGCGCCAGCAGCTCGTAATCCGAGGACGACAGGCGCGGGGCGTGGGGGGCGGGAGGAAGGCGGGAGGAAGGCACTGGCCGATTCTAATATACATCGTGATACGATATATATTTTCAAAGCCGTCATTCCGATGGCCCGGCCTCCCTGTTCTTTTCTATGAAATCCTCTGCTTCCATCCCGGCGCCGCATATCCGGCTGGGCGACTTCACGGCCGACCGACGCGTGCTGCTGCTCATGGGCCTGGCGATTCCCGTCGGCGTGGCCGGCGTGGGCGCCGCCTGGGGCCTGCTGCGCCTGATCGCCCTATGTACCAACCTGGCCTATTACGGCCGCCTGTCGCTGGACGACCTGCCGATCGACGGCAGTCCCTGGGGCGTGTGGACCGTGGCGGTGCCCGTCATCGGGTGTCTCCTCATCGGCCTGATGGCGCGCTATGGCTCCGAGAAGATCCGCGGCCACGGCATACCCGAGGCGATGGAGGCCATCCTGATCGGCCGCAGCCGGATCCAGCCCAAGGTGGCCGTGCTCAAGCCGCTGTCGTCGGCGGTGTCCATCGGCACGGGCGGTCCGTTCGGCGCGGAAGGTCCCATCATCATGACGGGCGGGGCCATCGGCTCGCTGCTGGGCCAGCTCGTGCACGTCAGCGCCAACGAGCGCAAGGCCCTGCTGGTGGCGGGCGCCGCGGCCGGCATGACGGCCGTGTTCGCCACGCCGATCGCCGCCACCCTGCTGGCCGTCGAACTGCTGCTGTTCGAATGGAAACCGCGCAGTTTCCTGCCGGTGGCCGTGGCGGCGGTGACGGCGGCGGCCTGCCGGCCGCTGCTGCTCGACGGCGCGCCGATCTTCGCCTATCAGGGCGTCGTGGCGTTCGGCGCCGCGCAGGCGCTGGGTTGCGTGGCGCTGGGCGTGCTGGCCGGCCTGGGTTCGGGCGTGCTGACCGCGATGGTCTACGCGGCCGAAGACGCTTTCGCGCGCCTGCCCATCCACTGGATGTGGTGGCCCGCGCTGGGCGGACTGGCCATCGGCGTGGGCGGCCTGATCGAGCCCGCCGCGCTGGGCGTGGGCTACGACAACATCCGCCATCTGTTGTCCGGCGACATGGTGCTGACCGCCGTGCTGCTGCTGCTGGTGGTCAAGGCCGTCATCTGGTCGGTGTCGCTCGGGTCGGGCACCTCGGGCGGCGTGCTGGCGCCGCTGCTGATCTTCGGCGGTGCGTTGGGCGCGTTGGCCACGCCGCTGTTGCCGGCGGCCGATCCGGGCTTCTGGGCCCTGGTCGGCATGGCGGCGATGATGGGCGGCACGATGCGCGCGCCGCTGACCGCCACGCTGTTCGTCGTCGAACTCACCGGCAACTTCAGCGTGATGCTGCCGGTGCTGGCCGCCTGCATGTGCGCCTATGGCGTCACCGTGCTGCTGCTCAAGCGCTCCATCCTGACCGAGAAGATCGCGCGCCGCGGCCATCACGTATCGCGGGAGTATCATGTCGACCCGTTCGACCTGGCCCGTGTCGGCAGTCTCATGACCACCGATGTGCACACCTTGCCGGACACCCTGACCGTGGCGCAGGCCGTCGATCACTTCACTACCCTCGAACGCCGCCACACCAGCTATCCCGTGGTCGACGCGCGGGGCGTGGTGGTGGGCGAGCTGACGCGCGCGGACAGCCTGGCATGGACCGTCGACGGTGTTGACGGCAACCTGACACTGGCCGATGTACTGGCGGGCCGTGAACTTTTCACGGGCCATCCGGACGAACTAGCCAGCCAACTTGCGGATCGCATGGCCCTGTCGGGCGTCGGCCGCGTGCCCATCGTGGCACGCGAAGACGGACGGCTGCTGGGCCTGGTGGGCCGTAAAGACCTGCTGCGGCTGCGCGCGCTGCGCCTGGCCGACGAGCACGAACGGGTGGCCTGCCTGCGCTGGCGTGCGGGCGGGTGACGCGATTGGCAGTCCCGAAGAATACGCAGCATCCACAACGATATGTCCTTCAAAAAAACCATCGTGGCGTCGACCGGCGCCATTGCCATCCTGGCCGCATTGAGCGGCGCGCCCGCGCAGGCCGTCACGCCGCCATCGCCCCCGGCAACCGCCCCCGCGTCCAGCGGCATGGGCGTGTTGTCGCAGCAAGTGCCGGTGCTCACGGCCAAGGCCTGGCTGCTGCTGGACGCCACCAGTGGCCAGGTACTGGGCGAGCAGAATGCCGACATGCGCATCGAGCCCGCCTCGCTGACCAAGATCATGACGGCGTACCTGGTGTTCCAGGCGCTGCAGAACAGGCAGATCACGCTGGACCAGCAGGTGCTGGTGTCCGAGCGCGCCTGGAAGGTAGCGGCGGACAGCTCGAAGATGTTCATCGAGCCCAATACCCGCGTGTCCGTCGACGATCTGATCTCGGGCCTCTTGATCCAGTCCGGCAACGACGCCGCCATCGCGCTGGCCGAGGCCGTGTCGGGTTCGGTCGAGGCCTTCGTGACGCGCATGAACCAGCAGGCCGAGGCGCTCGGCCTGCACAACACGCATTTCGCCAGCCCGCACGGCCTGCCCAGCCCGGACACGTACACCACGGCGCGCGAGATCGGCCTGCTGGCCGCGCGGCTGCAGCGCGACTTCCCGCAGTCGCGCAAGTACGACGTCACCAAGCAGTTCACTTACAACAAGATCACGCAGTCCAACCGCAATCGCCTGCTGTGGCTGGATCCGTCGGTCGACGGCCTGAAGACCGGCCACACCAGCTCGGCCGGCTATTGCATCGTCAATTCGGCCCAGCGGCCGGCCAACGGCCTGCAGCGCCGCCTGATCTCGGTCATCATCGGCACGTCCTCCGACAAGCTGCGCACCCAGGAAAGCCGCACGCTGCTGGAATGGGGCTTCCGCGCCTTCGATACCGTGCGCCTGTACGCCAAGGGCGAGTCCGCGGGCAGCGCGCAGGTCTGGAAGGGCGATCTCGATGCCGTCAAGACTGGCTACGCCAATGACGTTTTCCTGACGGTGCCGATGGGTTCGAAGATCGAACGCCAGGAACAACCGTCGGACACGCTGATCGCGCCCCTGGACCAGGGCCAACGCGTGGGCATGGTCCAGGTGACGGTGGACGGCAAGCCGGCGGTGCAGGTGCCGGTGGTGGCGCTGGAACCCGTGGCGCAGGCGGGCATCGCCGGGCGCGCGTGGGATACCGTGCGGTTGTGGATGCGCTGATCCGCGGCCCTCTTGCCTGGATCGTTCCGTCAGCCGGAGGCCCCACGCAACGCGCTGGGCGATCCCGGCGCATGCCGGCGCCACACGCGCCGCAGATGGTGCGCCGATCCGAATCCCGTGCGTTCGGCCACCCGTTCCAGGTCCAGCCGCGTCTCGCGGATCAATTCACTGGCCAGCGCCAGGCGGATGCGATAGACGTATTCCATGGGCGTGCAGCCCGCGTGTTCCGCGAACAGGCGGTTCAGGTGCCGGGCGCTGGTGTGGGCCTGTTCGGCCAGCAGGCCGGCCGACCAGTCGGCCGTGGGCGCGCGCAGGACGGCGTCCTGCACGCGATGCACGCCCGGATGCAGATGATTGCGCCCGTCCAGCCAGGGCGACAGTGCAGGGTCGTTGCCCGCGCGGCGCAGGTACACCACCATGTCGCGCGCCGTGGCTGCCGCCGTCTGCGGGCCGCATTCACGCGCCACCAGATGCAACGCCAGATCGATGCCCGCCGTGATGCCCGCGCTGGTCAGCATCGGGCCGTCTTCCACGAAGATGCGGTTGTCGTGCACGCGCGCGGTGGGCGCCAGGCGGGCCAGCGCATCCAGGCAGGCGTGGTGGCTGGTGCATTCGCGGCCATGCAGCAGGCCGGCCGAGGCCGCCACCAGCGCGCCGGCGCAGACCGACATCAGCGTGAAGCCATCAGCGGGTTGGCGCCGGGCCAGCCAGTGCACGACGCGGCTGACGGCAGGCGACAGCCAGTCGGGGCTGGCGCCCACCATGCCCGAAAGCACCACCAGCGCGTTGGCGGGCAGACGGTCCGGCAGCGGTTCCAGGCCGCCCAGGCGCAATCCGGCCAGACCGCTTTCCACATCGGGTTCCGGTCCGCAGTAATGCACGTCGAAGCTGCCGGGCGCGAATTTGTTCGCTGCCCGGAAAGCCTCGGCCGGCCCCGCCACGTCCAGCAGCACGATGCGGGGCGCCACCACGAAATAGACCGGAACCATGCGGATCAGGCCAGCGCGTCGGCGGCCGGCACCACATCGGCGAAACGGCCCTGCAGCACCAGCGCGGTGTGCTCGCGGATCTCCTGCGGCGAATAGCGCTTGCCCGACGCGCTCTGCATGGTGAACGTCAGCGTGGCGTCCAGCGCGTAGCGCACCTTGAAACCCTCGTCCGAGGCATGCCGCGCGGTGGTTTCGCAGCACTGCTCGGTGCGCAGGCCGCTGATGGCGACGGCTTCGATCGCATTGGCCTTCAGCCAGTCGTGCAGCGTGCCGCCGGCCTCGTCCCGGGCGTACAGCGACGAATGCACCGTCTTGCGGAATACGGCGGTGGGCGAGATGCGCAGTTCGCGCAGGGTGGCGACGTGGCCGGAAGCGGGCGAAAACGGGTTGGCGGGATCGTCGCTGTTGGCCTGATGGAACACCTGCAGCACGGCGATGCCGCGCGCGGCGGCGGCGTCGATCAGCGCCTGCTGGGCGCGAACATATGCCGGATACTCGGCATCGTCCCAAAACGGACGCTGGCGAAAGGATTCCTGCGCGTCGATCACGATCAAGGCTTGTTTCATGGCTATCCTGGAGAAAATGGTGTTGAACGAAGGGAACGACGCCATTGTCCGTCCGCACAGGATACCTCCGCGAGATCGCCCTCGGACCATCACCGGACCGATTCGGACATTCCCCCATGCCCGGGATGGGAAGGACGGGCCGGCGCTCTTGGCAGGCATACAATCGTAGGCCTCATGAGCCAACTCGATCCCCTGGACCAGACCTGGATGCGGCGCGCCCTGGAGCTGGCGCGCGGCGTGCTGTACATCACTTCTCCCAACCCCCGTGTGGGATGCGTCATCGTGCGCGACGGGCAGGTGCTGGGCGAGGGCGCCACGCAGCCGCCGGGCGGTCCGCATGCCGAGATCGTCGCGCTGCGCGACGCCGCCGCGCGCGGCCACGCCGTGGCCGGCGCCACGTTCTACGTCACGCTGGAGCCTTGCAGCCATTTCGGCCGCACGCCGCCGTGCGCGGATGCCCTGGTGGCCGCGCAGCCGGCGCGCGTGGTGATCGCCATGAGCGATCCGAATCCCAAGGTCAACGGGCGCGGTATCGAACGCCTGTACAAGGCCGGCATCGTCGTGCACGTCGGCCTGTGCCAGCAGGAGGCGCTCGAACTGAATCCCGGTTTCGCCTCGCGCATGCAGCGCGGCACGCCCTGGACCTGGCTGAAACTGGCGGCGTCGCTGGACGGCCGCAGCGCGCTGCACAACGGCATGTCGCAGTGGATCACCGGCCCGCAGGCCCGCGCCGACGGCCATCACTGGCGCGCCCGCAGCTGCGTGGTGCTGACCGGCATGGGCACCGTGCTGGCCGACGATCCGCAACTGAACGTGCGAGAGGTGGCCACGCCCCGCCAGCCACGCAAGGCGGTGGTGGATGCGCGCTTCGCCCTGCCCGAGAACGCACGGCTGATCGACGGTACCGAGGTGCTGGTCTTCACCGCCCGGTTCGACGCGGCCAAGGCCGAACGGCTGGCGCGGCGCAACGTGCACACCATCCTGATGCCCTCCGATGCGCCGCAGCGCGTCGACCTGCCCGGCATGATGCGCTGGCTGGGCGAGCACGACGTCAACGAAGTGCACGTCGAGGCGGGCGCGGGCCTGTCGGGCGCGCTGCTGTCGGCGCATTGCGTCGACGAATTGCTGGTCTATCTGGCGCCCACGCTGCTGGGCGACGCGGCCGGCATGGTGCGCATGCCCATGATCGACCATCTGGACGCCGCGCGCCGCTTCGAATTCATCGATTTCACCCGCGTGGGCAGCGATGCGCGCCTGCGCGCCCGCGTGGCGGCAAGCTGGCAGTCCCTGGTGCATGGGCTGGCCGGCGAAACCCGCTAACTCCCGAATATCCCATCCAGGAAGGAACCCGATCATGTTCACCGGTCTTGTCGCGGCGGTAGGCCGCATTGTCAACGTCGAGCCGCTGCCTGGCGGCGAGCAGGCCGGTGTGCGGCTGGACATCGACGCGGCCAACCTAGACCTGGGCGACGTGGGCATCGGCGACTCGATCGCGGTGCAGGGCGCCTGCATGACGGTCATCGCCCTGCCGGCGCCGGGCCGTTTCCACGTCGACGTGTCGCAGGAAAGCCTGTCGCGCACCGTCGGGCTGCATGCGCCGGGCGAGGTCAATCTCGAGAAATCGTTGTGCGTCGGCGACCAGATCGGCGGGCATCTGGTGTCGGGCCATGTCGATGGACTGGGCACCGTGGTGCGTTTCGCGCCGGTGGGCGAATCTCGCGAGCTGGCGATCCGGGTGCCGCGCGACCTGGCCCGCTACCTGGCGTACAAGGGATCGGTCACCGTCAACGGCATCAGCCTGACCGTGAATCGCGTGGATGACGATGCACACGGCTGCGAGATCAGCATCAACATCATCCCGCACACGCAGGAAGTCACCACGCTGCGCAATGTCCAGGCAGGCGACAAGGTCAATATCGAGATCGACACCATCGCGCGTTACGTCGAGCGCATGTTGAATCTGCCCGCCGCGCAAAGCCGCTGATTCCACGAGTGACGCGGCGGCGCAATGCCGGCGCGTTTGCGATGCGGCCATGCATTTGCCAGGGCGCGCGTCATCGACGTCACGCGAAACCCTTTTTTCATCAGTGTTTTCCCGTGCTGATTTCACACGCCCGGATCCGGTGCGTGTCCCTCTTCGTAGGTACTCATAACGTGCATGCATGCATCGAATCGTGCATGCCGGAGGTGTTGGCACTCGTTGGTCTTGTGTGCTGATACGAAGGTTATTTGTGCAAAACCGGCCCTGAATTTACCCATTGCCGGAACTTGTTGACGAAGATGGGGGCCTAAGCGAATAAGGGTCTTCCTATCCCTTCTATTGTGTGTGGTGAAACAACCACGTCAACATCATGTGGTGTGTCCAATCGCAATAAGGACTGGCACCGCTCTTGCTTGAGGAACACAATGAAGGCAACCGACCTGATTTTTTGCCGTAGTTTTTGCCGCAGCTTTTTACCGCCGCGCAGTGCCAAGGCAAACCCCCATCCCGATGGGACAGCAAGCCGAAGGTGCAGCACGCGGATGGTTAGTTCAGTGCTTCGAAACCGTAGGAGGGGTTGGCCGTGCAAAGCATCCTCGAAGGCTTCAAATCGCAGTACGCCCGCGACCAGGAAACCGAGCTTTCTCTCGAAGAATATCTCGCCCTGGCAAAACGCGATCCCATGGCGTACGCCAGTCCGGCCGAACGCATGTTGTCGGCCATCGGCGAACCCGAGCTGGTAGACACGCGCAACGATCCGCGGCTGTCGCGTCTTTTCTCCAACCGCGTCATCCGCCGCTATCCCGCGTTCCGCGAGTTCTACGGCATGGAAGACGTCATCGACCAGATCGTGGCGTTCTTCAAGCACGCCGCGCAGGGATTGGAAGAGCGCAAGCAGATCCTGTACCTGCTGGGGCCCGTGGGCGGCGGCAAGTCGTCCATCGCCGAGCGGCTCAAGGTGCTGATGGAGGCCTATCCCATCTATGCGCTGAAGGGCTCGCCCGTCAACGAGTCGCCGCTGGGCCTGTTCCATCCCGAACGCTTCGGCGACACGCTGGAAGCCGAGTACGGCATTCCCCGGCGCTACCTCAGCGGCATCATGTCGCCGTGGGCCGTCAAGCGCCTGCGCGAGTTCGATGGCGACATCTCGCAATTCCGCGTGGTGCGCCTGAACCCGTCGGTGCTGCGCCAGGTGGCCATCGCCAAGACCGAGCCGGGCGACGAGAACAACCAGGATATCTCCTCGCTGGTCGGCAAGGTCGATATTCGCAAACTCGATCGCTTCTCGCAGGACGACCCGGACGCGTACAGCTACTCCGGCGGCCTGTGCCTGGCCAACCAGGGCCTGCTCGAGTTCGTGGAAATGTTCAAGGCGCCCATCAAGATGCTGCACCCGTTGCTGACGGCGACGCAGGAAGGCAACTTCAAGGGCACCGAGGGCTTCTCGGCCATTCCGTTCAACGGCAGCATCCTGGCCCACTCGAACGAATCCGAGTGGCAGACCTTCCGCAACAACAAGCACAACGAGGCCTTCCTCGACCGTATCTACATCGTCAAGGTGCCGTACTGCCTGCAGGTGTCTGAAGAGGTGCGCATCTACGACAAGCTGTTGCGCCACAGCTCGCTGTCCAAGGCCCCGTGCGCGCCTGGAACGCTGGAAATGATGGCCCAGTTCTCGGTGCTGACGCGCCTGAAAGAGCCGGAGAATTCCAGCATCTATTCCAAGATGCGGGTGTACGACGGCGAGACCCTGAAAGACGTCGATCCCAAGGCCAAGGCGCTGCAGGAGTACAAGGACTACGCCGGTACCGACGAAGGCATGACGGGGGTCTCCACGCGCTTCGCGTACAAGATCCTGTCCAGCGTCTTCAACCATGACCAGACCGAGGTGGCGGCCAACCCCGTGCACCTGATGTATGTGCTCGAGCAGCGCATCGCCCGCGAAGACTTCCCCGAGGAAACGCGGCGCCGCTATCTCGAGTTCATCAAGGGCTGGCTGGGGCCGCGCTACGCGGAGTTCATCGGCAAGGAGATCCAGACCGCCTATCTCGAGTCGTATTCCGAGTATGGCCAGAACATCTTCGACCGCTACGTCACGTTCGCCGACTGCTGGATCCAGGACGAAGAGTTCCGCGATCCCGAAACCGGCGAGAGCTTCGACCGCAGCGCGTTGAACGACGAACTGGAAAAGATCGAGAAACCGGCGGGTATCGCCAATCCCAAGGATTTCCGCAACGAGATCGTCAATTTCGTGCTGCGGGCGCGTGCCAACAACTCGGGCCGCAATCCCAACTGGACCAGCTACGAGAAGCTGCGTGAAGTGATCGAGAAGAAGATGTTCTCGAACACGGAAGACTTGCTGCCGGTCATTTCGTTCAACGCCAAGGCGTCGGCCGAAGACCGCAACAAGCACCAGAGCTTCGTCGACAGAATGGTGGAGAAGGGTTACACCGAGAAGCAGGTACGTCTGCTGTGCGAGTGGTACCTTCGGGTGAGGAAGTCTTCCTGAGGAGAGTGAATCATGAATTCGCTCATCGACAGGCGTTTGAATGGCCGCAACAAGAGTGCGGTGAACCGGGAACGGTTCCTGCGCCGCTACAAGGATCAGATTCGCAAGGCGGTCGGCGACATGATCAAGGAGCGGTCCATCGAGGACATGGATCGCGGGGGCGAGATCAACCTGCCCACGCGAGACATCTCCGAGCCGAGTTTCCGCCACGGGCAGGGGGGCGATCGCGAGATCGTGCACCCCGGCAACCGTGAGTTCACCCGCGGCGATACCTTCGATCGTCCGAATGGCGGCGGCGGGGGCGGGGGCGGCTCGGAACCCGGCGAAGGCGAGTCGGTGGATCAGTTCACCTTCAGCCTGTCGCGCGCCGAGTTTCTCAACCTGTTCTTCGAGGACCTCGAGCTGCCGCACCTGGTACGCACGCAGTTGGGCGACGTGTCGCAGAAGAAGTGGCAGCGTGCGGGCTATACCACCAGCGGCTCGCCCAGCCAACTCAGCATCAACCGCACGCTGCGCGCCTCGCTGTCGCGCCGCGTGGCGCTCAGCGTCAACGCGCGCAACGGGCTGGAAGAAGCCGACCAGAAGCTGCACGAGGCCGAGGCGCGCGAGGCGCCGGAAGATGAGCTGGAGCCCTTGCGCGCCGACGTGGCCGAATGGACGGCGCGCGTGGCCCGAGTGCCTTTCCTGGACGACATGGACCTGCGCTACCGCCATCGCGTGGCGGTCTCCACGCCCGTGGCGCGCGCGGTCATGTTCTGCCTGATGGACGTCTCCGGTTCGATGGACGAGGGCAAGAAGGATCTGGCCAAGCGCTTCTACACGCTGCTGTACCTGTTCCTGTCGCGCAAGTACGAGCACGTGGACGTGGTCTTCATCCGCCATACCGACAACGCGGAGGAAGTCGACGAGCACACGTTCTTCTACGACCCCAAGAGCGGTGGCACCATCGTGCTGTCGGCGCTGGAGCTGATGCGCGACATCATGAACGACCGCTATCCGCCCACGGCCTGGAACGTGTACGCGGCCCAGGCCAGCGACGGCGATTCGTTCGGCGCCGACGCGGGCAAGAGCGCGCGGTTCCTGTCCGAGCATCTGCTGCCGGGCGCGCGGTACTTCGCCTACATCGAAGTGCCCGACTCGGCCGAGGCCCGCAAGAGCAGCCTGTGGGCCGAGTACGAGCAGGAGACCTCGCCGCACTTCGCGATGCGCCGCATCTGCGACCGCAGCGAGATCTATCCGGTGTTTCATGACCTGTTCAAGAAGGAGGCGGTATGAACATGATCGTGGGGCCTGCAGGCGAGCGCGCGGCGCGGCCGATATCGGAGGGGTCCGAATGGACCTTCGACCTGATCCAGCGCTATGACGAAGTCATCTCCGAGACCGCCGCGGAGTATGGCCTGGATACCTATCCCAACCAGATCGAGATCATCACCTCCGAGCAGATGCTCGACGCCTATGCGTCGGCGGGCCTGCCGCTGGGCTATCCGCACTGGTCGTACGGCAAGGAGTTCATCCGCAACGAGCAGTACTACCGCACGGGCATGCAGGGGCTGGCGTACGAGATCGTCATCAACTCCAACCCCTGCATCTCGTACCTGATGGAAGAGAATTCCATGGCCATGCAGGCGCTGGTGATTGCGCATGCCTGCTACGGGCACAACTCGTTCTTCAAGAGCAACTACCTGTTTCGCCAGTGGACCGATGCCGACGGCGTGCTGGACTACCTGGTCTTCGCGCGCAAGTTCGTCATGGACTGCGAGGAACGCTACGGCATCGAGACGGTCGAGGCCATCCTGGACTCTTGCCATGCGCTCAGCCTGCACGGCGTCGACCGCTACAAGCGGCCCACCCCGCCGTCGTTCCGCGAGGAAGCGCAGCGCCAGGCCGAACGCGAAGAACACGCGCGCCTGCAGTACAACGACCTGTGGCGCACCGTGCCCAAGGCCGAGGCCGCGCAGGCCGAGGCGCGCCGCGAAAGCACTTTTCCGCCCGAGCCCGAAGAGAACCTGCTGTACTTCATCGAGAAGCACTCGCCCAGGCTCGAACCCTGGCAGCGCGAACTGGTGCGCATCGTGCGCAAGGTCGCCCAGTACTTCTATCCGCAAAGCCAGACCAAGGTGATGAACGAGGGCTGGGCCACGTTCTGGCACTACACGCTGCTGAACCGCCTGCACTACAAGGGCCTGGTCAACGATGGCTTCATGATGGAGGTGCTGCAAAGCCATACGGGGGTGGTCAGCCAGCGCGGCTTCGACCAGCGCGGCTACGGCGGCATCAATCCCTATGCGCTGGGTTATTCGATGATGACGGACATCCGCCGCATGTGCGAGGCGCCCACGCCGGAAGACCGCAAGTGGTTTCCGGACATCGCCGGCAGCGATTGGGGCAAGACGCTGGACTTCGCCATGCGCAACTTCAAGGACGAGTCGTTCATCTCGCAGTACCTGTCGCCGCGCCTGATCCGCGAGTTCCGCTTCTTCGCCATCGCCGACCATCAGGAGAACCCCAAGCTGGCCGTGGCGGCGATCCACGACGACGAGGGCTACCGCGACATCCGCCGCCTGCTGGCCGCGCAGCACAACCGTGACAACCAGGTGCCGGACATCCAGGTCGTGCGCTACAAGCGCGAATCCGACCGCTCGCTGGTGCTGCGGCACCAGCAGACGCGCGGGCGGCCGCTGGCGGCCGAGGACGCCGACCAGGTGATGAAGCACCTGGGCCGCCTGTGGGGCTTCCGGGTGCGCCTGGAGGAGACCTCGCCGGACGGCACGGTGCTGTCTTACCGGCAGATCGAGCCTTGAGGCGCTGAGAGGTTCCCGGTTTTCCCGGCATAAAGGAAACCTGCCCCTGGGGGTTGGACCCGAGGTCCACCTCCAGGGGCAGTTTCATTCAGCCTTGCAGGCCGGGCGCTGAGCAGCGGCTTGCTTACGCCGCCGGCAAGGCCTTGGGCGCCACCTTGCGCGGCGCGTGCGCGACACGCAGCGCCACCGCGTCGGGCCGCGGGATGGCCGTCAGGCTGTCCAGGCGGAATACCTGCATGGCTTGCGAGGTGTTCTGCGCCAACTGCTCCAGCGACATCGCCGACGAGGCCACCTGTTCCACCAGCGTCGCGTTCTGCTGCGTGATGCCGTCCAGTTGCGCCACCGCCGCGTTCACCTGCGAGATCCCGGCCAGTTGCTCGCGCGTGGCGTTGCTGATCTCGGCGATCAGGTCGTTCACCGACTGCACGCTGTCCAGCACGTCGCCCATCGTCTTGCGGGCCAGTTCGGTGCGCTCGTTGCCCTGCGCCACCTTGTCGGCCGATTCGTCGATCAGGTTGCGGATTTCCTTGGCGGCGTGGGCGCTGCGTTGCGCCAGCGCCCGCACCTCGGCCGCCACCACCGCGAAGCCTCGGCCCTGTTCGCCGGCCCGCGCGGCTTCCACCGCCGCGTTCAGCGCCAGGATGTTGGTCTGGAAGGCGATGCTGTCGATCAGTTGCGTGATCTCGCTGATACTGCGCGACGACTTCAGGATGTCCTGCATCGTCAGGCTGACCTGCTCGACGGCCTCGGCGCCGCGTTGGGCCACCTGGCTGGTCTGCGCCGACAACTGGCCGGCCTTCTGGGCCGACTCGGCCGCCTGGCCGACCGTGCCCGTGATCTGCTCCATCGAGGCCGCGGTCTGCTGCACATTGCTGGCCTGCGCCTCTGTGCGGCCGGACAGATCCAGGTTGCCACGCGCGATCTCGGCGGTGCCGGCCGCGATGTCCTGGCTCTGGTCGCGGGCATCGCGCACGATGGAGTGCACGTTCACGCTGAGCTGCGCCAGCGCGGTCTGCAGTTCGCCCAGTTCGTCGCCCCGGTCGCGCTCCAGCGTCTGCGTCAGGTCGCCGGCGGCCAGGCGGTTGGCCGCCTGCACCACTTCGTCCAGCGGTTGCGTGAGCCCGCGGGCCAGCCAGCGCCAGGCGAACCCCAGCAGGATGAGGCGCAGCGCCCAGGCCGCGCAGATCATCAGCGTGGTGTCGGTGGGCATGAAGCGGTCGATGGCCGTGAACGCGGCCACCATCAGCACCAGCCCGGTCATGCTCTTGCCGGCCAGCCCCATGCGCGTCCACTCGGCCAGGCGGCCGGACAGCGTGCGCTTGACCAGCCGGCCGCGCGACAGGGTGTGCCGGCGGCGGCCCGCCTCGCGTTCTTCGCGCATCGTGGCGTAGAGCGCCTCGGCGTCCTCGATTTCTTCACGCGTGGCCTGCGTGCGCACCGACATGTAGCCCACCGGCACGCCGTTTTCCACCAGCGGGGTGGCATTGGCCATCACCCAGTAGTAGTCGCCGTTCTTGCGGCGGTTTTTCACCGGCGCCGACCAGGGGCGTCCCGACGAGATCGTGGCCCACATGTCGCGGAACGCCTCTTCCGGCATGTCCGGGTGGCGGATCACGTTGTGCGGCTGGCCCAGCAGTTCGTCTTTCGAGAAGCCGCTGACGTCCACGAACGCGGGGTTGCAGTACAGGATGCGGCCCTTGGTGTCGGTCGTGGAAACCAGGGTATGGCCAGTGGGAAAGGGGTATTCCCGCTGGGTGACGGGTAGGTTGATGCGCATTGTCTTCCGTTGACCTTATGGTGCTCGCAGCACGCCCTTCGGCCTGGGCAGCCGCTTTCGGGCCGCTTGTCCGCGGGACGCGAGGCCTAGTTCTCGTTTTGCGAAGATTGTAGGAATGGCGTACTCGCAATGTTTGATATTGCTCATTTTTCTGTAACTTGGACGGGCAGAGTACCGCGGGTTACGTCCCCCTCTTTGGGTGATTGACAGGTTTCTGTCAGTGCGTGGCAGGGGGGTATGTTGCAAATCCGCATTGCCCTGTCCGGTCTTGGTCTGATTCGGCGCCGTTTGGGGCGGTTCGGCGCTGGGCCCGTGTTCCGATGTCTGACGGAATCCGTTGCGTACCGGCTGGCCGCGGATTCCTCTCCTGGCCCAAGGAACACCCATGATCGATTTCGACGTCCTGTGCAACGACCGGCCGCACTATGGCAACGGGCCGCACGCGCATGCCGAGGGCATGCTGAGGCGCGGCAGTTTCCCCAGGCCTCCGGCTACCCTGAAGATGCCGCCACCGGCATTGCCGCGACGGCCTTGTTCGGCGCGCTGAGGCATGACGGGATCGACATTCCTGCCGCAGAAACCGTGCACGTGCTGCAGGGGTGTGCAATAGGGCGATTGTCGGCCTGTGCGTGACGCAGGACGAGGCGCAGGCCGGGCCGCGAGCGGCGTCTTGAGTGGGTTGTGCCGGCGCGACATCCACGGGGGCGTCAGGAGATCTGCAATGGCTCGCTGGAAATGATGGGCGAAAACCTGCTAGAATCGCGGATTGCCGATTTTTGCTGCGCGGGGGCGTTTGTGCCCATCGAGACGGCAAGGGCAGGCAGCCCAAATTAGGACAGGTGGCCGAGCGGTTGAAGGCGCACGCCTGGAAAGCGTGTATACGTCAAAAGCGTATCGGGGGTTCGAATCCCCCTCTGTCCGCCAAGAATTTGCATCAGATTGCCCCACGATGCCTCGAAACCCGCATGAACAAACGTTCTGCGGGTTTTTGTTTGCCTCACGTTGCCCCACGTTGCCCCCGTGCAGCCCACCTGATTTGCTGGTAATTTTGCTGGTAAATCTCACGGCCGCCGGCTTGCGGTCTGTTTTTACCAGCAACGGGAGTGGCAAGACATGGGCGCACTGGCCAAATTGACCGATATCCAGATCCGCAAGGCCACTGCGGCGGACAAGCAGCGCAAGCTGTCCGATGGCGGGGGCCTGGTGTTGGTCGTGCGGCCCGATGGCGCCAAGTACTGGCAATTCAATTACCGCTACCACGGCAAGCAGCAAACGCTGTCCCTGGGCGTCTATCCCGCCGTCAGCGCACGCGAGGCACGGGAGCGACACCAAGCCGCGCGCGCCCAACTGGCCCAAGGCGAAAACCCGACCGCTACGAAGCGCCTGGTCAAGCTCATCCAGGCAGAGGAAGCGGGCAACGACTTCGAGGGTGTGGCGCGCGAACTGTGGAAAGCAAAGCTGCGCGCCGGCCGCAGCGCCGGCTACGTCGAAGCGATCATCGAGAAGCTGGAAAAGGACGTGTTTCCCTGGATCGGTACGCGGCCCGTGGCCCAAGTCCAGGCACCGGAGATCCTGGCGATCCTCAATCGCGTCGAGTCGCGGGCGCCAGAGACCGCCCGGCGCCTACGTGGCTTCATCGGCCAGGTGTTCCGCTACGCCATCGGTAAGGGACGTGCCACAAACGACCCCACAGCAGCCTTGAAGGGTGCGGTGTTGACGCCGAAGGCCGGCCACTTCGCCGCCATCACGTCGCCCGAGCGCTTCGGCGAACTGGTGCTCGCGCTCGGCGGTTATGAGCGCGGGGAGATGGTCACGCGCTGCCTGTTGCAGTTATCGCCGCTGGTGTTTCAGCGCCCGTCCGAGCTGCGCGAGGCCCGATGGGAAGAAATGGATCTGAAGGGCCGGGAGTGGGGCGCGCCCATGTGGCAAATCTCCGCTGACCGCGCCGGCGCGCAGGGCGATACCAAGATCACGCGCACGGGCTGGCAAAGCCACCTGGTGCCGTTATCGCGCCAAGCTGTTTCGATCCTTGAGGCCCTGCGCCCGCTCACGGGGCACACGCCCTGGGTATTCAAATCGTCGCGCGTCACCGGGGCCCCTCTTTCAGATGGGGCGGTGCGCCTGGCGCTGCGCCGCCTGGGTTTCCACGGGGAGATGACCGCCCACGGATTCCGCGCCTCGGCACGCACGCTCGCGGCGGAAAGGCTGGACGTGGATGAGCGCGTCCTTGAGCTGCAAATCAGCCACAAGGTGGCAGACGCGCTGGGCCGGGCCTACAACCGGACGGCCTTCATCGCGGCCCGAATCGCCTTCATGCAGCAGTGGGCGGACTACCTGGACCAGCTACGAGCCGAAGCGCGGCAGCGCTCTCGCCGGGAGGGGTAGCAAAAACACCGTGGGACCGTGGGAAACCGTGGGACGCGTCGTCGTCCCCTTGTTTTTCAAGGACTTACGTTTTCTGATCTGTCCCCGAGTCCCACGGTTTCGCCGATTTTGCCGCGCGAAACCGTGGATACAAGTTATCCCCAATATTACAGACCGTGGGACCCTCCGCATTCCCTTTTCACCGCTTTCTTTTCTTCTTTCTTCTTGTTTTTAAAGGGAAAAAGAGAAAGAGAAGGGGGCCGGCCGGCAGAAACGGTCCCACGGTGGATAAGTCGAAACCGTGGGACCTTGAGGGGTAAACCGTGGGACTTTCAGGGGCAAGTGATTGGGGAATTCTGCTCAAGCATCAATGACTTAGGTTATTTGTATCAAGTGTATCCACGGTTATTTTCTTACCTGCGCCCGGGTCCAGCGGCGTTTCGGCTGCAAATCGGGCAAATTATCGCTTGACGCCGCGCGGCCGCTGTGATCCACGGGACACGTCCGCAGGGCAATGTTGATATACGAGTAGGGTTATTCCGCAAGAGAAAAGCCCGCGTCGGCGGGCTGTCTCGGATGCTGGCCAGCGGCTACTGCGGATGCGGCAATTCGCCAGGAACGAAGGGCGTGGCGTACAGGCCCAGCTGTTCGAGCTTGGCCAACCTGATGGCCGTCAGGCGCGCGGTGCGCTGGCCACGGATGATCCGGTCGGCGTCCTCCACCAGCTTGCCGTTGATGGTGGCCACCACGCCGGACTGCAGCAGCTGCTGCTTGAATATCCGCCCGGTTTTGACCGGCAGCGCATCGAACTTGGCGCGCAGGTGCGAGGCGGTGGACAGGTGGTCCATTACGTGGTTCGGCCGCAGGTACAGCAGGGTTTCGTCGCCGGCATCGGTCTGCACCTTGTCCCACGTGTACGGGTAGTCGTAGCGCCTGGCCTCGATCTCGGACAGCAGGATTTCCATGATCCAGACCCACGGCAGGCGCGTGCCGTTGGTCTCGGCGATATGCACGTTCATCTCAGTCAGCAGATCCTCGATGAAACCGCCCTGGCCGACGTCGATGCCGGCGAAGCGGCACAACAGGTCCCACGCGGCCAGCAGCGCCGCGTAGTTCTCCTTCATGCGATTGGCGGTGGCGTCCTTCGCATCAGCGCGGCCGCGCGCCTGGCACATGGCCAGATACCTGGCGTGCAACTCGCGGATCTCGGCCGGCGGCTGCGCGGCGATGAACCGCAGCCAATCCCACACGGGGAACTGCGGCAGGTCATGCGGCAGCATCGGCCCCTGCTTGGCCACGGACAGCGACGTGCGCACGATTTTCGACTGAAGGCTTTCAACGTCGACCTCCTCGCCGGCCAGCAGCACTGGCGCGCACATCAGATAGGGCGTCAGCGCGGCGCCCACGCGCGTGAACTCGAACCGATAGGTGGACTGCAGCAGGCCGTCGATGTCCGACAGCACCTGCTTGGGCAGCTTCGAGAACTCGTCCCAGCCCACCGGGTGGGTGGTGTAGGACACCGATGCACGCCGGCGGTGGTCGGTCTTGAGCATTTGGCCAGACAGCACCTGAAACGCCAGCGAAGCCTGCATGCTTTCCAGCAGCTTCGACTTGCCGGAGCCCTTCTCGGCCTGCATCTGCAGGTGCGGGTAGAAGCCCAGGATGGCCTTCAGGTGCGCGCCGAGCGCCCACACCACGCCGATGGCCGCCGCGTTGTCCTGGAACGTTTCCTGATAGGCCTGGATGACGCGGGCGGCGTCGGCCTGGGGGCCGCGGGGAAAGCTCATGTTGTAGTACAGGCATTGCTTCTGCGGCTCCACGAAATAGCAGTCGTTGCCCTCCAGCGCCGCCAGCTCGCCGGCGCGCCAGGCCAGCCCCACGAAGTTCACCACGTCGCGCGCGCCCAGGTGCGCGGTGCGCTCCAGCACGTTGACCATGCGCGCGAATTCGCCAGGCTTCCAGATGTGGCCGAACTTGCCGCGCCACCATTCGAGGTTGTACAGGCGGTCATCGTTGACGACTTCGCGCTGCAGGACAGCGCCATGCCGCGGCACCTGGGCGCTGACGCCGAAAACCGTTTCGGGCTGCGTGTCGGCGCCGCCGTTGATGGTGGCCAGGTGGCTCTGGATGCGCAGCCGCGAGAAGCCGGCCACGCGGAAGCTGCACAGGTCGCCCAGGGTCTCCGAGCGCGTGGAATCGCCGTCGTCGTCGGCGTCATCCTTGAATTTTTCGACGTACTGCGTGAAATCGTCTTTCACGCGATACCGCCAGTAGACGCCGAAGTCATGGCCAGGCAGGAACACGCGGCGCGTGCCGTCCATCCGGCCGCCGCCGGGCATGCCGGGAATCAGCCAGCTTTCCAGCACACGCAGACGCTTGCCCAGCTCCTGCGCGCCGTGCTGCTTCAGCACGTCGTTGATGTCTTCGCCTTCGTCCCAATCCTGCATGTCGATGAACATCGAACCCACGTCCTGCGCCGTGAGGATTTCGGACAGTTGCCAGGCCGCGGCCAATCCCGGTCGCTGGCCGGTGCGCGGGTTCACGGGGTCGTTGTGATCGAGGCCGATCAGCACGCGCTTGCCGCGCAGGAATGACCAGTCGATGTGCGGCACGTTGGCCGTGCCGCGTATGGCCAGCGAAGCCGTGCCCTCCGGCAGCGCGGCCGTCTCGACGGACAGGGCGTTGATCGGGCTTTCTGTGATGATGACGGTATGCGCCTTGCGCAGCGCCCTGGGGTCGCTGCACCAGTAATACCCGAGCTTTTCGCCTTGGCATTGAGTTTTGATGCCGCCATTCAGGTCCGCATCTTCGTAGCGCAGGTCCACGGCGACGACACCAGTGGTCTGCGGATTCCGGACGATGAACGCGGCCGCCGGCCCGCCGTGGCCGGGGGTAGCCGGCGGCACCTTTGTGCTGCGCCATACGTTCCAGCCGACTGCGCGATTGCGGATGGCGCGCTCGATGACGGCGGGCGCGATGCCTCGGCCGGTCAGATACCTGGCCGCCGGCGCGGGGTCCGCCATGGATCGGTCTGCGATGAACTCGGCTTGCGTCTTTTCCGCGCGCTGAGGGCGGCCCTGCCCGTCCGGCGCGGGTGGGGCGATGCCATACCACCGCCCGAGCAGTTTTGCGGCCTCCAGCGGCGTCTGGGCCTGCGCTGGCATGCAGTACTGAACCAGGTCAATGCAACTGCCGCCATCGTCCGACGACCAGTCCTTCCAGCCTCGGCCCTCATCGAATATCGACAGCGAGGCGTTCTTGTCTTTGTGGTGCGGGCTGTGATAGTTGCCGCGCTGTCCATTGCGCTGCAGGCCCAGGCGTTCGGCCAGGTCGTGCAGGTCGATGTCGTTTTTCAGGCGAGAGAACCACGCCGCCATGGCCGGGTTGTGCTTCATTGCGTACATATCAATCCGTGGGCTTGCTGTTGGCGCGGTAGGTGCTGGGCGATTCGATCCAGGCCAGGACATCGCTGCCGCGATACCGGCTGCATCGCTTGCCTAACTGTACGGGAGCGGGCGCAGTGCCGGCCTTGATGTAGCGGCGCCAGGTCTCGCGGCCGACACGCACAAAGGGCGCGATGTCCGTCCACGAATACAGGGCGTCCCTGGAGAGCGCTGCTGGCGGCTGACGCCGTGATGCTTGTCGCGTCATGCTGCCTTCCTCATCAGCAGTTCCTGCGGCGCATTAGCCGTTATGAGTGCGACCGCCGGCGGTGGACTAACGCTGTTGCCGACCATGTGTACCTGCTGGGATTTCGTGAATACCCGGCCGTCGTGGCCGTGGGTGATGATGTAGTCGCGGGGAAATCCCTGCAGGTCGTACAGCTCGGCCGGCGTGAGCATGCGCAGTCGGATGTCCACGATGACGTAGGGCGTGCCCTGGATGTGGACGGTGACTAGCGCCAGGCGGTCGCGGGTGGTGAGTGTGCTGGCGGGCTCGCGCAGATCGCCCCACTGGCCGCCCTCGCCGTAATAGCGCATCAGGAACGCGGCCACGCGCAGCGCGCCGGCCTCGTCCTCGGGCGCCAGGTCGTATTCGACCAGGCCGTACCGTGCAGCGCCGGCCAGGATGGTCTGCGCGGGTTCACGCGGGTCGGAGCCCGTGACGTTCTGGCTCATGGCGGTCAGGTGCGTCGCTACGAGGCCGTGGTGCTGGCCGCCTGCCGAGATGCCCGCCACGGGTTCATCTCCGGCAGTGCCCGTGCTGTGCTGGCGCAGGGTGGTCACGTGGGCCGTTATCAGTTGCTGCTGGCTGCCGGTGTTGGTGATGGTCGAAGCGGCCCGGCGCAGATCATGTGCGGGTGTGGCGTTGTATCCGCCATTCGCCTGCACCATGAACGCGGTGGCTGCCGAGAATCCGCCATTGCTGGCGGTCAGTGTGCCGACCGGGTGTGCTGGGTCGTTGCAGCCATAGGACCAGCGGCGTGCGCCGGGCTTGCCCTCGCCGTGCCCGGCCTGCACCAGGTAGCCGGACGCCAGCGCGTGCTTGATCCCGCCTGCGGTGACGGTGCCCAGCGGCTGCTGCAGATCCAGCGACCTGGGCGCTTGGCCCTCGCGCTCGCCGTAGCCGGCCTGCACCAGCACGGGCGCGATGATGGCGCTGTCGCCCTTGCGCGTGATGGTGTAGTGCGATTCGCTCGCGGGCCTGGGCTCGCTCTGGCCAGCACGTCCGCCGACGCCAGCCAGCACCGGCGCGACAACTGCATGCGCGCCGCCGCGAGGCTTCGCCGTGATCGTGCTGATTGGCTGCTGGGTAGAATGCGACCCATCCCGGCTCCAGTTGGCGATGGGCACGATGAACGGATCCGCGCTGCCCAGCACGTAGCGCTGCGTGCCACGTGCGATCCGACGCAGGGTGGCGTCCGCCAGGTCCTTCTTGCGGCCGAAGATCGAATTACCCTCGATGCTCCAGTCGATGCCATCGGCGGCCGGGCGCCAGCCGCGCTGGCCCTTGGCCGGCTTCTTGTGGTGCGTGGCCTGCGGCCAAACGATAGGCAAGCCGTCACGGCGGGCCATCATGAAAAGGCGCGTGCGCGTGGTGCCGGCGCCGTAGTCGGCCGCATTCAGTTCTTGCCATTCCACGACGTAGCCCTGGCCGCGCAGGATTGCCACCAGCCGCAGCCAGTGCTTGCCCTGGTGCTTGGGGTCGGGGATCAGGAACTGCTCCTGTACAGGCACGCGCTCACCGGGTGCAGCCACGCTGCCGTCGAGCCTGACGACCCGACCGGTTGCCTTGTCGCGTTTGGCGATCAGTCGGCCCCACTTCAGGATCTGGACCACATTCTCCAGGCTGATGATGTCGGGCTGCACGGTGCCGCCCCAGTAGACAGCCACCCAGGCCAGCGCCCGGATGTTCTTGCGGCGAGGCTGGCCGCCCTTGGCCTGGCTGTGGTCGGTGCAGTCCGGCGACAGGTGCAGCCAGCCTACCGGCAGGCCGCCCGTCGCGCGGCGGGGGCAGACCTCCCACACGTCGGCGATGTGGTGCTTCGCCTGCGGGTGGTTGACCTCGTGCATGCTCAGCGCATCGGGATTGTGGTTGATAGCGATGTGCACGTGCTGGCCGGTGGCCTGTTCATAGGCGGTGGACCAGCCACCGCCGCCGGCGAAGATGTCCACGACGAGCTTGGACTCGATGGCCAGGGTGAGTTGAGGGCTCAGCACTTTCGTTCCCCTAGGTCGGTTGCGCCCTTCCCGGCGCGGCGGCCCTCTATCGTTTTGTCGATGGACACGGCGTGCGCAATGTGCCGGGCGTAGGTGGCCACCGCGCGCCAATAGGCGGCCATCGGGCCTTTACGCCGACGCCAGGCCGTTTCTGCTTCGGTGTTCGCCTGGTCGCGCAGTTCTCGCATAACCGCCTCGATGCGCTGGCGCTCGGCCGTGGGCAGCTTCAACAGAGCCCGGCCAGCGGGCAGTCGCAACAGCGGATTGATGTAGCCCATCATCCCTCCCGCCCGTTGTACGTGGCGGCGCGCGCGACCGGGACTTCATGCTCGATTACATGGCCTACGGGTGCGTGCGGACGCTCGTCCGCAATGGCAATGATCTGCCGCAGCGCATCCGCAGACGCGATGAGGCGTTCGCCGGCATCGCCGGCGACTACGGCGAGCTTCTGGCGTTCGGAGATCGCGGCAACGCATCGCTGCAAGAAGGCTTCCGTGTCGGCCGTCAGCGTGCCCTTGCGAACCGCCAGGATGAGGTAGTCGGAGATGTTGTCCAGGGGCGGCAAAGCAATGCCGCGGTCATCGAGTTGTTTCCCGATGGCGGCCAGGCGCTCGGTCTCGGTCGCCGGCACGGGCAAGATGTCCTGTCCGTGATGCCACAGCATCATGCAGTAGTTGGCCACGTCGCGCGGGTCGCCTTTATCGACGTGTTCACGCAGCATGTGGGACAAGATAGCCGGCGGGCAGTCTTCCCAGCCGGAGCGGCCTTTGGCGCGGGCCTGGGCCAGCTTCTTTTTCATCGCGGCGGCGAACAGGTCAACCGCTATATCGTCGGCGTGCACCGCATTGGCTGGTGGAGTAGGGGTAGTCATGGTCATTCGTCCAAGTCGCCCGCGCTCGCGCGCTTCACGTCGCGGCGCGGCGGGTTGTCGGGTGTGTTGGTGATACGGGTCGATACGGGGCGGGCCGGCTCGGGCGGCGGTGCGACCGGCGGCGGCCGGTAGTCGTTCGGGCGGGGCTGGTCAGCGGCCAGCGCCTCGGCGGTCAGTTCCAGGCAGCGGGCCAGCAGCGGGGAGCGCAGCGCCTCGGCGAGCGTGCCGCGCAAGCGCGCTACGTCGTAGGCCCGGGCAAGCTGCGCCGGCGTGGCGGGGCGTGGGCGGGTCTTCATGGCAATCAGCACGGCCGCACACTGCGCAGCGTGACGGCGTAGCTGGGATCGTCGGCGTACTGCCACACGGGAATGCGCATGCGCACGGCCAGCGCGTGGTCCTGGGCAGCGGCGGGCGACTTCCGCCAGCCCGGCAGCAGCACGATGGCATCGCAGGTCACCAGGTGCCGGGGCTGCACCAGCGCGCAATCGGGCAGGGGCGCGGGGCTCACCACATCGAAGCCCTGGGCCTGCAGGCGCGCCGCGGCATCACGGAACGCTGGCAAGTTGGCGGCAGGCAAGCCGAGCATGGGGCCGGTCAGGTAGAGCTTCATGCGGCCTCCAGCATGTCCCGTTCGCGCATCGCACGGCGCGCGGCGACGTGCAACTGGCACGCGCCCTCCAGCATGTCGGCGGCCAGGTCGGAATCGCCGTCTGCGGCCCCGTGGAATGGGCTGTCCGTGGTCTCGTAATGGGCGATCAGGAGTCGTTCCAGCAGGCCATTGAGGGCGATCAACTGGTGGTCGTACATATGGGCCTCGACCCGGGCCATGATGGGGATAGCAGGCATGTTGCGTTTCTCCAGGCAACAGTTGTCCGCAGCGCACGCTGGGCGTGTGCTGATGAGATTGCTTCGTTGGTTTAGGGGCGGCTAGGGGACGGCCTTGGTGGCAGGGGCTGCGACAGGGACAAGCGTGCCGAAATCGTCTACGACGGCCGCGCGCTCCGGGTAGTCGAAGAACTTGGCAGCGGGGCCGAACAGAAATGAATGCCAGAGCCCAGGGGCACGGACGATGCTGTCGCTATGGCGGACGGATATCGCGTCGTCATGCACCATCAGCAGGCCCCTATCGCCGTTGTCGTAGACGACGGTACTCATGCTGCCACCGCAGCGGCTTCGGCCTGGCGCAGCAATGCGAGCACTTCGGCGGCGGATATGGCGCGCGTGGTGCCCGATGCCCGGTCGTTCACGAACAGGCAGTAGGTGGTGCTGCGGTCGATGTCGAAAGCGACACTGCTGCGGTGGCTGGCCAGCTCGGCGATGGCCTGGGCGGCGTAGGTCTCGGCGGTGCGCTGCGAGCAGCGGCAGATGGCCATCAGGTGATTGGCGCAGCGCGAAAGCAGGTGGTTGTCGCGCACGCTGGGGATGACGGCACCGTTGTCCAGTTCCAGGCGCAGGAACTGGTGGGCCTGGTCGCTGAGGAAGTCGCGGCCGAAGTCGGGCGCGGCAATCGGGCAGGCCATGGTGTTGCTGGCGGTGGCCGATGCAGCGGATGTCTGGACCGAGAACGGGAATGCGCTGCGGGGCGCGTGGTTAAGCATGGTCGGCATGGTCGAGGCTCATTTGCTGTTGACGGGGGTCGGCTTTTGCCGCTGCCGCGCGGCGGATGTTCTCGCTGTGTGGCGAGATCGGCAGTTCGATGCCGGGCCGCGGCATTGCGGACGGCGTGATGGTCATGACCGCTTCGATGTGCGCCTTCCACGTGTGGCCACAGTTCAGCTCACGGCATTGGAAATACACGATGCGCAGCGTGGCGGACACGCGTTCACTGGAGCGGACGGTTGCCCAGGTCTCGCAGTGGGGGCAGTTCATGCCTAAGACGTTCATTCCGGGTTCCTGCTGTCCTGGGGCTTTGACGGATAGATATCGCCCAGGGTGATGCGCCGGCGCTGCTGCTTGCCCAAGTCGATCAGCTTCTTTGCCACTTCGCCCGGTACGGTCTGCCTTCCGGTTTCGTAGTGGGAGATGTTGCCTTGTGACTGGCCCAGAGCGCGCGCCAGCTCCGCCTGGGTGAGGCCGAGCTTCTGTCGGATGCGTTTGATCGGGTTCATGGAACCAAATAATAGACGGTGTATTACTCTCGGTCAATTATTAGTGTATTTCGTGAACTATTAGACGGTGTAATAAAGTCACAGCATGCCAGCCAAACCGCTATCCGCCGAACAACTGCAAGACGCCGCGCGCCTGAAGGCGATCTTTAACGCGCGAAAGGGCGCGCTTGGCCTGACGCAAGAGACACTGGCCGAACACATGGGCTACGCGAATCAGAGTGCTGTAAGTGGCTACTTCAATGGCAAATCACCTCTGCACATTGACGCCGCCATTCAGTTCGCGTCGTGGCTGGGCTGTAGGGTCGGAGACTTCAGCCCTACTCTCCAGGCCAAGATTGACGCGATAGCGGTGCACCGTTCTGACAAGCCGCCAGCAGCGGCTGTAAAGCCAGAGCGGGCTTCGGACTGGCCTTTCTCGGTGGCTCGTACCGACTACGACGCGCTGCCCAAGGGAGAAAAAAAGCGGCTGGATATCCTGGTGCGCAGCTTCATCGAAAGCCTGGGGATAGAGTCAAAACGACGACGCGCCGCTGCCTGATCCTGAAGGTGAAGAACCGGAGCCCGCGCGCTCCGGCCCCTCGTTTATCGCTGATG
This sequence comes from Bordetella ansorpii, assembly GCF_900078315.1. GTDB lineage: Bacteria > Pseudomonadota > Gammaproteobacteria > Burkholderiales > Burkholderiaceae_B > Bordetella > Bordetella ansorpii. Next base: position 298,562 of record NZ_FKBS01000025.1, on the reverse strand, counting down.
GCAACGTGCTGTATTTGCAGCGGCGCGGCAAGGCCTGCAGCGCGTGTAACCAATAGGGTCGAAAGATTTCTTACGGTGTCTCGCCTTCGCTATCCGAATCGCGCAGCTCTGCCGCCTCGGCCGTCTCGCCCTCTATGCGCGTGGTTAGCCCGCTGTCGTCCAGGCGGTGCGTGAGCTGTTTCATCAGCCACACGTAGCCGCCCAGCGGCGCCTTCAGCTCGGGCACGTGCAGCTTGCCCTGCACGGATAGGTCAGGCCGGCCGCGTGCCAGCTCCATTTCAAACGTGGCCACGCCGCGCTGTATCCGTTCCCATTCGGCTTGCGCCGCCGCCAGCGCGTCCGCTTCGCTGCCGTACAGCGTGCGCAGGCGCTTGGCGTTGCCGATGACACCGAACAGTACGCGCTGGCGGCGGTTCTGGCCCGCGCGCTTGTCCTGCCAGAATGCGCTGACGCCGGTGTATGCATCCCGGTCGGCGACGTGGAACCGCACGCGGTCGCCATCAATCAGGCGCAGTGTGGTGGTGGGCGTGGCCTGGCCGCTGGCGGTCTCGCCGCGCGCGATGGGCACGAACAGCAGGCGGCCGTCCTTCACCGTGGCAACCGTGTCGTATCGCTTGCCGATGCGGTTCAGAAACGCCGCGTCCGATTCATTGGTCTGGTCGATGTGCGGGACCTTCATGGCCTTGATGTTCTCGCCCACGACGGCCTGCAGCCCGTGGTCGGCGGCCACGCTGGCGACGATATCGCCGATGGTCTTGCCGTGAAAACTGCGTTCATTGCGCACGCGCAGCGCAGACTTCAGATCGGCGCTGCGCGCGCGGATCGTGATGCGGGTCGGCGCGGTGGTGTATTCCACCTCGTCCACCGTGAACGCGCCTTTGTCAACCATGCCGGCGCCGGACCATCCGAGCCGCACGCGGATGACGACGCCGCGCGCAGGGATCGCTACGGCGCCGTCGTGGTCGCTCACCTCGATGTCGAGCTGGTCGGCCTGGTCGCTTCGGCACTCGGTCAGCGTCAGGTGCATCAGCCTGGGCGCGATGCGGCCGGTGATGTCGCGCCCGTCGAGGGTGACACTCCATAGGGGTTCCGGATAGGCGGTGAGCGCGTCGAACGCCATGGCTACAGGCTCCAGTCGAGCACGGAACCATCCATGTGCCCGATGGGCAACTGCAGATCGTCCAGCAAGCTGCGCGCCTCGGCATCGCTGACGCATGTCAGGGAGATGGTGAATTCCGTGCGCTGCGGCATGCCGTTGACGTAGTGCAGCGATTCGGATTCCTTCAGGTCCGTGATGACGTAGGCGCCGTATACCCTGCCCATGCCGGACACCAGCACATAGGCTCGGCCAGTGTCCGCCATGCGGCGCAGCAGCGTGAGCGAGCCGCCGGAGCCGGCAACGTCGGGTATCAGACGGCCGGCCAGGCTGATAGTGTCCTGGCCTTTGCCGATGAACTGGTAGGCGGGCATGGCGCCTACGCGGGAGTTTGACGGGTGGCGCCACTCGGTGGAACGCTCCAGCGTCTCGTAGGCCAGCGTCGGCAGGCCGAACACGAACATGCCCAGGGCCATCATCATGGCGGGATCTCCTAATCGTTGTCGCGCAGCGTGGAACGCACGCGGGCGGATTTCTCTATGTCGCGCTGGCGCAGCGCGTCCTGCACGGCGCGGGCGATGTCCTGGGGGTTACCGCCCTGGACGGTCAGATGCAGGGTGATGGTGTCGCCCTGGATCGTGATCGAGGGCGCGGCGGGTGGGACTGCACGCACCGGCTGCCGCGTGTCGAAGCGCGGCGCCCCGGTGTCGGGCTGGCCGATGGCCGGCGATGGCCCGCCCAGGGCGCCAGAGGCGGCCAGGGCTGCCGGAACGGGGGTGGGGGTAGCTCCCATCGTCACCGACATTGCGAGCGCCTGAGCGGCCTGTATGGCGGCCGGCTGGCGGCGGGCAATGCCGACTGCGGCGCCCTCGGACACGTACCCGCCCATCTCCATCATGACGCGTGACGGCGAGCGGATGCCGAGCTTGTCTTTGAACCAGGTCACCACCTCGCCGCCCATGTTGCTGATGGTCGCCTGTACAGCGCCGGCCATGTTGGTCACGCCGTTTATCAGGCCCTGCATCAGCATCCCGCCCAGCTCGCTGAACCGCGCTGGCATGTCGATGCCGAGCGCTGACAGGGCCGACGTGAACGCCTGGTAGAGCACGCCCAGGGGCGACCAGTTGGCCAACGCGGCGGTGATCGAGCCGATGCCGCCGGCGGCGGCAGTCGAGATACTGGCCCAGGTATCGGCGATGAAGCCGGCCACGGCGCGCCAGGCGGCCGACAGCGCGGTCAGTGGGCTCCATCCCTGCAGCAGCGCGCCGATGCCATCCAGCGCGGCGCGGATGCCCGCCCAAATGCCGGCCCACAGATCCGCGTAGAAGCGGGCCAGGCCGCGCCACGCCGCGCCCAGCATGGCCAGCGGGTCGGAACTGGCCAGCAGCGACCGTATCCAGCCCATGGCCGCGTCGAAGGCGGCGCGCACGCGCTGCCATAGCGCGCCGAAAAACGCGGTGATCGGTCCCCAGTAGGTGTAGATGAGGTACGCGGCGCCGGCGATGGCGGCAACCCCCAGCAGAATGGGGTTGGCCAGCATCGCGCGGCCCATCCACATAGCAGCGGTGCCGACAGCGCGCAACGCCGTGCCGAGCATGCCCAGGGCGCGGCCAGCCACCGGCACGCGCACGCCCACCGCGGTCAGCAGGAACCGACTGAACGCCAGCGGACCCAGCACCGCGCCGATGGCCAGCGCCAGGGTGCCGAACACGGTGGCCAGCGCCGCCACGCCGGCCACGACCAGCACGGCGGCACGGGCGACGGCGGGGTTCTCGCGGACCCACGCGCCCACGCCGGATGCCACGTCGCCCAGGGCGTTGAGCAGGTCCTTCAGTTGCGGGGCGACGGTGGCGCCCACCTCGGCCAGCGCGTTGGTGAACGAGCCCTGCGCGGCCTCGGCCACGTTCTGCAGCGTGTTGAGCTGTTCATTGACGCGCGTCTGCAGGTCGGCCTGGTTGTTCATCTTGCCGACGACTTCCTGATAGCCGGCCATGCCCTTTGACATGAGCGTGGCCACGACCTGCAGGGTTTCGGCATCGTCGCCGAACAGCTTCTTGAGCACCGTGGTGCGCTGCATGCTGTTCAACTGGTTGAGCTTGTCGAGCTGTGCGAAAAGGTTGTCCAGTCCGCCGAACTCGCCCTTGCCGTCGCTGAAGTCCAGGGAAAAGCCTTTGCCGGCCGCCTTCAGCGCGTCGTTCGCATCGCTCAGCTTCTTGGTGTCCAGGCCCGACTGGAACACCTTGCGCAGGGCGTTGCCGGCGCTCTCGCCGGCCATGCCGGTCTGATCCATCATGACCAGCAGCGGGGCGAGCATCTTGCTGGCCTCCAGGCCTTCTTTCTTGATGATGCCCAGCACCGGCGACAGCTTGGTGAAGCCCTGCAGCATGTTGCCCGAATCGACGCCGATATAGAACGTGCGCTGGATGACGTCCATCAGCCCCATCATGTCGGCTTCGGTCGTGCGCGTGGCGTCCTGCATCTTGGCCGCGAATTCGGCCGCGGCGGTGGCGGGCATTTTCAACTGCACGCCCAGGTAGGCGGTGGCTTCGCCCAGGCCGCCCAGGATGCTGGCCGACGACATGCCCTGGCGGCGCAGCATCGTCATCATGTTCTGGAAGTCGGCCGTGGTGCCCGGCAGGCGGTCGCCCAGGCGCGTGGCCAGGTCGGCGATGCGCTGGAAATCCTCGCCCACGGTGCCGCCCGCGCCCATTAGCGATACGCGCAACTGTGTTGCGGCGTCTTCGGCCGGCGCGAACGCGTTCACGATGGCTTTCAGCGGCTGGGCCAGCGTGAAGCCGGCGCCCAGGCCGCCGGCGCCGGCCGCTGCCGCGCCCATGGCGACGTTGCGCCCACGGTCCAGCGCCTGGCGGGCGCGTGCCATGCGTTCCTGCTGCATCGCGGTGGCCTTCAGGCGCGCTGTCTGCCTGTCCAACGCCTGGTTGGTCGTGGCGATGCTCTGGCGCAGCTCCCGTTCGTGCTGCACCAGGTTGGCGGTGGAAATGCCGGCGCCGGACAGGCTGGACCGCAGGCGCTGCAACTCGATGGCCTGCCCGCCGGCCTGCGCCTTGAGCTGTTGCGCCGCGCGGACTGCGCCGTTGAATTCGCGCTGCATGTCGCGAGTCGGGGCTTCGACGGCCCGCATCTGCTGAGCCAGCGCGGCAACGCGCTGCTGTGCGGCCGCGAGCTGCGTACGGGTGGACTGCAGGTCGCGCGTCAAGTCGCCGAAGCGGCCAACGTCGCGTTGGGCTGCGGACAGAGCCTTGAGCTTATCGCGCAGCTCGGCGACCCCGCGCGCCGCCGGGCCGGCGCTGCCGCGTACCTTGTTGAGCGGCCCGGACAGCCGGTCCTGCATGGCCGCGATCACGCGCAACTGCATCGTCTTGTCCATGCGGGGTCACTCCGGTTGCGAGCGCACGCGGGCGCGCTCGCGCCAGGCGGCCAGTTCGTCGGGATACATGGCTTCCATCGCCGCCGGCGTCCAGTGAAAGATCGTGGCGATGTCCGCCATGGCCTCGTCTACGTCGTTTGGAAGCTGGCGCGTTGGGCCTTCGGGATAAAAAAACTGGCGACCTCGGCGCCCACGGACATCAGATCGGCCGGGTCCAGCGCGGCGATTTCGGCGGGCGTCAGGATCGGATCGCAGATGCGCGGCAGGACGATCTGCAGGGCGGCCACGTCGATCTGCGCCAGCGCCACCAGCGTGACGCCGCGCAAGGCGCCGGTATTGGGCTTGCGGATCGTCAGCGTAGCGATGTCCTGGCCGTTGCGCTGAATCGGTTCGTCCAGCGTGACGGTGCGGAGGTTCGGGTTGTTGGCCGGGATGGCCGCCGTGGTTTCGGTGGGGGTACTCATGGATAGGGCTCCAGGGGGGTAGAGGGGGGCCGGAAGGCCGGATTACAGGCCGATGGCGCGCCGGATCGCCTCGGTGGTGTCGATGCCGCCGACCATCGCCACCATGTTCATCAGGTCGATTTCGACCAGCACTTCACCGTTGAACGTCTCTTTGTAGTAGACGCATTGCGTGGTGACCTTCCATTCGGTTTCTTCGCCCGCCTTGGCTTCGCCGCGGTCCAGCTCGGAATGGCGGCCGCGCACCACGACTTCCACGGCGTCCACTTCGTTGGTGTCGTCGCGCTGATAGGCGCCGGCGAAACGCAACTGCACCGCGTCGATGCTGCCCGCGCCCATCTGCTGCAGCACTTGCTTGATGTAGCCGCCGATGGTCCATTCCATCTGCAGCGCATCGTCGTCCAGGCCGAAATCGGCCTTGGCCGCGCCGAGCATGCCACCGCCGCGCCAGGCTTCTTGTTTGCGGGTGAGGTTGGGCAGGGTAACTGCCGAGACTTCGCCGATATAGCTGGCGCCATCGACGAACAGGTTCAGGTTCTTGAGCTTACGGGGCATGCCCATGGGTTGCGCTCCGGATCAGGGATGGAAGAAAGGGCCGCGCCGGGCGGCCCGGGTGCGATCAGGCGGTAATGCGGTCGGCGAAGTCCAGCAGGTAACGGTCGGTGATGCGCTGGCGGAACACGAGGTTTTCCAGGGGCGGCACCGGGGTGTAGTCGTAGTCGATGAACAGGCCGCCCGCCTTGAGCGATTCCTTGGTGTTGGGCTCGGGCTCGTACCAGCAATCAGCGTCGATGATGTAGCCCAGCGATTTCCAACTGCGGAATTTGCTGCGCACGCCCTCGATGATGTCGCGCACCAGCGAGGGATGCATGGGCAGATCCACCGCCCACATGTGGTTTTCCGCGATGGTGTCGGCGATGACCTGGGCCGTCCGCGTGTAGTTCTCGAACGGGTACAGGCTGGTCGGGCCGGCGCACGTGCGGCTGCCCCAGAAGCGGAAACCTTCCTTGTTGATAAGGGTGGTGACATCCTTGCCGTTCAGGTAGCCCGCGTCCGTGTCCGGGTCCTGCAGGTCCCACGACAGCGGGTTGCTGATGCCAGTGACACCGTTGACGACGATGTTGGAAATGGTTTTGTGCCAGCCCACTTCTTGGTCCGTCTTGGCCCGCAGGCCCAGGGCCGTGGCCGAGGCGGCGATGGCAGCTTCCGCATCGTTGATCGTGTCCCAGCCGAGGAAATCGGGCCAGATCAGCATCATTTCCCGCTGGCCGAACGTTTCGCGGTAGGCGGCCACTTCCTCGATGGTCTTGCAGCCCCAGGCGTTGACGTAGGAGAAGCCTCTCAGCTTCTGCGCGATGGTAGCCAGGCTTGCTGCTACCGCAGGGGTCTCCAGGCCCGGCGCGCCCAGGATGCGCGGCTTGACGCGCGGGCCGCTGTTCTGCGCGGCCAGCAGGGCACGCATGCCGGTGTACTGGCCCTGGGCGTCCGTGCCGCCGATGACGTTGCTGGTGGTCTCGGCTTCGGTCTCGCCCTCGGCCACGCGCACGATGACGGTGGCCGGGTTGGTCTGGTTGGCGATGGCCTGCAGCGTACGCGCCAGGGTGCCCGACTCGCCGGCTTTGCCGGCGGCCGCCATGATGTTGGTCGCCAGGACGGGCTTGTTCAGCGGGAATGCGGTGGCGTCGGCGTCGTCGGCTGTGGCGACGAACCCGACCACGGCGGTGGAAATGGTACGAATGGAGCGCGTGCCGTCATCGACTTCGATGACGCGTACGCCGTGGTGGTAATCGTCGGCAGCCATGCTATGCCCTCGTAGTGATGGTGCACGCGGGCACCGTGGATAGGTGCTGGCAGTGTGAGCGTTCGCGCGCGCGCGGGCAGCAAAAAGCCCTTGTCTGAGGGCGTCAGACAAGGGCTAGGGCGGGGCGAGAGATAGGCTATTCGCTGGGCGAGGTGTCAGCGCCGGCCGGGGTTTCCTCGGTGCCCGCGTCGATGATTTCGGGGGCCGGCGAGTCGTCAGGTGCGGCAATCGGCTCGGGCGAGCGCCAGGCCTGTCCATCCCAGAACTGTTCAGCGCTGGCCGGCGCGATGGGCGTCAACCAGGCCGGAATGGGGCCCCAGCCCGGATAGCGCACCGCCTGGCCGTCGATCAGCAGAACCTGGCCGAAGTTGTACGGGTCGACCGTCGCCAGGTCGGTGCGAAACAGGCGTTCGGTGCGGTGGTCTTCCACCAGTTCCCACGCGTCGCCCCTGGCCCGAGCAACCTGGCCGGCGGGCGCATCGGGCGGTGGCGTCAGAACTGCGCCATACGGCACGTTGAACGTGCCGGGGTCCAGGCTCAGTTCGTTCGCGTAGGTGGGGTACTGGTAGATGCCTTCAGCATCGGCCTGGTAGACAGTGATTTGCATAAAGCCTCTTAAATGTGGATTCTGGGGTGATAAGCAACGTTGTTCGGGCGGGAGACGCCGCCCGAATACGAGCTAAATGAGGAGCCGCTTCCGCCAGGTCCGAAGGAGAATCCGACACCCGGATACTTGGCAACATCGACCGTATCCAAGCCAATCTGGCCTGGAGAAAGAGTCCCGGAGCGCCAGCCAGGCACGCCCACCACTGCGCCATCGCTGGCATCGGTGTCATAGGTCGAAATGCTTCCCTTTTGCCACGATCCGAGCGCGCGGGCCGTATTCGTGTCGGTATCCGTACCCGTGAATCGGCGGAACTGGTTGCGGAGGTCTGGCACTCGGAAGGTGTTCGCTCCGGAATCTACGAACAAGTGCGCTCCGACGTTGGCATCAAATACAGCCTGCGTCACGACCAGCCCATTCTCTTGGGCGTACCCCCAGAGCCCCGCGTATGCCGCCTTGCTCAACAGGCCGCCGGCTGCGTCCACCTCGCTGGCAAGCGGCACCATGGTGTGGCCATCCACGGGGCGGCCACACTGCGGTGAGCGATAACCGGTGAAATACGCCGTACTGACCCAATTCCAGATTTCGCACGCCTCGGTTACACCAACAGGCCCCTGATTCGATGCCGGCAGCGCGGCGATGGGGTAGTAGCGCAATACGTTCGATGGCGTGACCAGATTGATCCACGGTTGCCACGCGCCACCCGTGCGGCGGCGGAACCAGACCTCGTCAGCATTGTGCGGTATCCATATTTGATTGCCAGCGGCGTTGTCGTAATTCTGGACGACTAGCATTCCCTGGAACAGGCGCGAGTATGCGCCTGGTGGAGTGCCCGCCGTAGACGTGTTGGTGCAGTACATGCCATTGGGATGCACCTGCTCCACATCATTTACCGAGGGGATCAAGCCGGCCAGGCGTCCCAGGCCGAACGCACCCTGGCGCAGTATGGTGTCCGCAGTCGTATCGAGGGCAGATGCCTGGACCCGTGACAACGGCAATTTCGTGGCGATGAGGTTGGTCATCGTCGTGGAGAAATTGGGGTCGTCGCCGAGCGCGTCGGCAAGTTCTTGCAGCGTGTCGAGCGTGCCAGGGGCTTGCCCGATCAGCGCCGCAATGGCCGCGCGAACAAACGCCGTGGTGGAAATGCGGGTGCTGTTGTCGGTGGTGGCAGGCGTGGGTGCTGTCGGTGCGCCCGTCAGAGCCGGCGAATCCAGCGGTGCAGCGCCGATATCAGCCGGCACGATGACCACATCGGCGCTGCCGTCGAACGGCCTCCCTGCGATCTGGCGCGGGGTCTCCAAGGTCTTGGCCGTTCCGCTCACATCGATAGGCCAGCGCGCACCAAATACCGAGGCATCGATTTGGAGCATCAGTCTGGACGTGTCGCCCGAGCGGCCCCAACCGATGTAGACCGTGTTAGCGGCCATACCGGTCCCGCCGCCCTGGCGCACGGGCGTGTAGCCCAGCGCAGCCTGGCCACCAATGTCGGACAGTACTTGCGCAGGCGTGCGCGGTACCATCGCGCCCGTGCCGTTGCCCTGCACAAAGCTGCCGGCCGGGACCGTGGCCAGGCCGGTCCCGCCCCGAGTAACCGCCAATGTACCCGCGGTTGCCTTGCTGACGTCCATCCCCGTCACGTTGAGGGTGACGTTGGTGCTCCCATCCACGGCGGCGCTGCCCGACACCGCGCCATTGAGCGCAATCGTACGCGGTGTCGCCCACTTCAACGCCGTAGCAGATTGCCCATTGATGTCACAACGGCCATCGGCGAAGTACACCTTCAGCGGCCGCGCTGCGGTGTAGGTACCCAGCGGATCGCCCAGGGCAGTGACCATGAGAAACATAGATTCACCATCGACACGCCAGAACGAACCTTGCTGGCCGTTGTGCATGCGATACGAATGCCCGGTGCCACCGATCGGCGCAGCCACCAATTCGTTAGTGAACGTCTTCTTGCCTGCGATGGTCTGCGCGCTGGTGAAGTCGACAAACCGCGCCTCGACCTCGGCGCGTGTGGCCAGGACGGTGCTGGGATCAAGCTGCAGCTCGAAGTTGGCGCGGCTCGATACCTGAATGACGATGCGAATAACCTGCGTGCGCCCGCTGCCTTCGGCCAGGACTGGCTTATAGGTGGGCGGGCAGTTTGCAATGGCGACCAGATCACCGTCTTCGTCGCGCAGGCCCAGCTCACGGATCCACCAGCCGCCCACATCTTCGGGCACGACCTGCTCGGCGATCAGCCAGTTCGGGTTGGTCGCGTCCTGCGACAGGCGATTGAGCTGCGCAACACGCAACTGATTGATGAGCGCCGTGCGCTGCGGGTCGGGCGCGACGGTCTCGCCGCTGTTGGCCGGAAGGGCGGCATCACCCACACACATATGCGTGATCTTCACGGGCACGCCCAGGGCTTTCGCACGGGCTTCCTTGGCTTCGCCGATGGCGGTCAGCACGCCGTAGTATTTGGTGGTCATGAGGGATATACCGTCAGGGTGTCAGTGGTGTGGTCAGCCAGCGCGGCCAGAGGCGTCACGAAGACCTCGATGTCATCCGGCTGGTAGGGGTAAACGGTCATTACGTCGCCGTCGTAGGAGGCGACGCAGTAGTTCGCAGCGGCGCGTACCTCGGCCGCGATCTGCAGGCCGATCAGGTGCTGGCTGGCCCGCTTGGCGTCCTGTATGAGCCGGTCCAGCTCGGCATACATGGGCTCGGCAATTCCTGTGTCCAGTACGCCGATGGTCAGGCGAAACGTGCCGCGTCGGCCCTCTGGAACCATCTGCCACCACTCGACCACTTCCAGCAGGTAGCCCAGCGGCTCGACCACGCGGCGCAACGCGCCGATGGTTCCCTTGTGCGTGTGGACGAAGAAAGACGCGCTCAGCGCCTGGCGCTTCGTCGCCTCGGTCCACCTGTCGTCCCAGCGGTCTACGGACCGTTCCCACGCCAGCCAGGTCAGCAGCGGCGCCGGGCAGGTCTCGGCGCGCCGCAGCGTGCGAATCGGATTCGGCACGTCCTGAATATCAGCCAGCGCGGTGGCCAGCTTGCGTTCCAGCGGCGTGGAACCTGGCGGCAGCAGCGACGGGTGGTCAGGCATCGTCGTCCTCTCCGGCCACGGTGACCGTCACGGCCAGGCACGTACCTGCCTGCGTGCGGTCCAGCACGATGTCCGCCGCGGGCTCGATCAGTTCCAGGTGGGCAACGCCTTCCACGTGCAGCGCCGCCGTGATGGCGGTACGCCACACGGAAATACCCTGACGGCGCGGCCGGTTCACGTACTGTTCGCAGGCCGCTTGCGCGGCGGCTACGGCGATATCGCGGCCCGGGCCGGAGCCGGCCAGGTGCAGGCGTGCGACGACGCTGTACGTTGTGATGTGCGACGACTGCACCGTCACGCGGTCGCCCAGCGGGCGGACATCTTCGTCACTGAGCGCGCGCTGCACGGCCGTCAGCACCGCGTCGGATGCGGTGCCGTCGCCTTCCCGGGACAGGACAGACACCAGAATGTCGCAGGGCTCCGGGCTGATCGCGGTGGCATCGGCGATCAGGCCATGCGCGGATCGCGTGTGGAACTCGTAGGCGCCGCTCGGGCCGGCGGTGGACAGGCCCTCCCAGGCAAGCTGCGCGCGGTAGCGCAGATCCTCGTCCATCTCCATCACGGCCGGGGTGGGCGGCACCGTGCTGTTGTCGGCGGGCGTAATGACCAGCCGGACCACGCCATATTCTGCGGCGATGTGATCCAGATCGGTGCGGCGTGCGAACGCCAGCAGGACGGCCCGCGCGGCTTCGTTGACGCGCTGGCGCACGATCAGCTCACGCTCGACGTTCTCCTGCGTCAAGATGGCCATGGGCTCGGATTCGAGCGCCAGCGCAGCGCGCACCGCATCCCGATCTTCGGCCGCGAACAGCGCGATGATGCGCGCCTTGCGCACCTCCAGAAGCTGTTCGTAGTCCAGCGGCTCTACGACATCGGGGGCCGGCAACAGCGACAGGTCGATGGTGTTGGCAGTTGCCATGCTTATCCCTGGCCCAGCCCGGAAAGGGGCGCGGCGATACGCACCGACTGCGGTGCGCCGTCGATGACGGCTTCGCCCTGCACGTCTATGTAGTAGCGGCCGGGTTGCGCGGGATCGGGCTGCGCAGTGACGCCCCGCAACTGTATGCGCGGCTCCCACGCCATGATGGCGCTGGCGGCGGCAGCGTAGATCTGCAGCAGCGCGGCCCGATTGCCCGGCGCGTCGATGCTGTCGGGCACCAGCGAACCGAACGGCCGGCGCCGCAGCCGCGAGCCAATGCTTGTCGTCAGAATCTTGGTCAGCGACTGCGCCAGGTGCGCGCGCCCCGTGATGCGCCGGCCCGTCGTGGCGTCCATGCCCAGGTAGCCGCTCATGATGCGTTCGGCCCGCGGGTGTTGCTGTCGCCGCCCTGGACGCCGCCATGCGTGTGCGTGTGGACGATGACGCCGTTGGACGACAGGTCGCCATCCTCATGGGTCAGATCGCCGCGAATGGCGGTACGGTTGCCGCGGCCGTTCTGGCCGCTCATGCCGGCCTGGTAGCTGAACAGGTCCGTGACGGTGACGCGCCCGTCCAGCAGAATTTCAGGGCATTGCAGCGTGAACTTCTCGGACGCTTCGATGGCGCCGGTCTTGATTCCGATGGCCGTCAGGGCGCTGGTGGCGTGGTTGTAGGTGATGCGCGCGCCATCCGGGAACAACCGCACGAATTCGTCCGCGCTGGCAGACGGCGCCTGGATTTCCTCGGAGTTGAGTCCGCGCAGCACGATGCCGGCGGACGGCTCGCCGTCAGGGCACAGCAGTACGACCTGTTCATCGACCGTGGGCGGGTCCCATGTCGTCGTGGTGCCGGCGCGGAATTCCAGATAGGGCAGCCAGTTGGTTTCCAGCTCGCCGGAGGCGACGCGCACCAGCGCAGGCCTGCTTTGCAGGTCCACCGCGAAGACGACGCCGGTGCGTATGAGGTTGGCCAGCAGGCGGGCCAGTTCTTCGATATCCATGCCGCCCATCTTGACGGGCGGGCCTCGCGCGCGCACGGGGTGCGTCTTGTGGATCGCGCTGCTACAGACCGCGCTCGGCCAGGTGGCGGGCGTAGGCGTCAAGGATGCGCTGGCGGTCTTCATTGCTGAAGCCCAGCAGTTGGCGCACGGCGTAGCGAATGGGCTGCATATTGGGCGCCGGCCGGTCGCGCAGGCCGAGCTGGTGCACGCGGGCAATGCGGGCGACGGCGCCGGCGTAGCCCACGGCGGCCGTGTCGCCGGAGGCCTCGGTCCGCAGGTAGCGCGCCGTACGCAGGCTGGTGAACATCTTGCGCCGGATGTGGCCGCGCTTGCCGCGCAGGTTCTTGGCCGGCCGGCGCGGCGCGTACGCGCTGCCGTCCGGGTTCTGCTGGCTGGAGATCCGGGCGGCCTGGGCGCGCCGCAGTTCCATCGCTACTTGGCGGTTTACCTTGCGCCGCTCGCCCGCCGACAGAGCGGCCAGCAGGCCGGCCGCCCAATCCTCGATGGCGGTGAAGTCATCGGCGCTCATAGCTGCGGCCGGTAGCCCTTGAACGGGAATGTGGCGATCAGCTCGCCATCGAGCGTCACGCGCCATTCGCCATCGTCCGGCGGCAGGTCCGGGTGGGGCGGCTCGCCCACGTGGCGCGCCGCGAGCTTCCCCGTCTGCGGGTCGGCCTGGACGATGACGCGCTCTGTCAACTGCAACTGAATGGACAGGTCTACCGCGTCGTTCTGCAGCAGTTCGACGTCCAGCTGCAGCATCCGTTCGCGTAGCGCCGGGTTCTCGAATTGCTCCGGCTGCTCGGTACGCAACCACGCCAGGATCGGCAGGACCACTGCGGCCGGCGCGCCGGTGTAGTCCTGCACGATCAGGTTCAGCGTGTACCGGTATTCATGGCTGAGTGACGCCGCGCCGGTGCATACGACGGCCCCACCGTCGACAAATATGCTCAGCCGGTCCGGGTTCGCCGCCAGCAGCGGATTGGCGGCGGTCAGCCACGCACGCAGTTCAGTGGGCTTGCGCATTGTCTGCCTCGCGCTGCTGGAAAAACTGAAGCTGCGCGGTCACTCGTTCCAAAGCGGCGCGGAGGGCGAAATAATCCTCCCGAGCATCTGGGGCAAGTTCGGCGCCGGCTCCATGACCCAGGCCGGCACCGGCGCCGGCCGGGGGCACTCCAACAGCGGCGGCGGGGCAGACGGCACGGACGTACACGCGTTGAGTGCCAGCACCAACAGCAACGCGCAGAGTTTCAATTTCAGTTTGAGCATTGCGGAGTCTTCCATACAGTTGGATTTCGACGGCCGCCAGGCGCGTGGCCGTGGCATCGGCGTCGGCCTGCAGTTGCTGCTGGCGTTTCAGCGCCGTCTGGCTGGCGGCCGCCTGGGCTGCAGCATGCGCGGTTTCGATACGGGCGATGCGGGCGTCATAGCGCCAGGCCTGGACCTGGACCGCCAGGATGCCGGCGACCAGGCCGCCCACCAGCGTGCCAACGAGGAATGGGCGCGTCACGGTCATTTCAGGCTATCCAGGCACATCCGGCGTTCGTCCAGCCGGCGAGCGTATAGGCCGCGGTAGAACGTCGTGCCGACATAGGACCAGACAGGCTTGCCGTCCCGGCCGTGTGCAATCGCGTCACAGCCGGCATCCATCTGTCCAGCGTTCATGAGGCCCACGGCTCGGCTGGCGCAGGTATTCGGCACGCCGAAATGGTGGGCATGGCTCGACAGGGCATCAAATGCGCCCTGCGGGATGGCCACGTCGATGCACGCGGCCAGATCCAACTGTCCTTTTTCGACAACCATGCGCTCGACCTCGGCGCAGCGTTCGTCGCTCCAGTAGTCGCCCACCACTACCGGATCAGGCGATGTCCATTTCGTGATGCCCTTGCAGACGGTCGGCAGGCCACCGGCCAACTTGTCCGCATAGACAACGTTCTGCCCCTCGCCCTCCCAGCGGCCCAGGTGCTGCTGCAGCTCGGGACTGAACAACGTCAGGATGCCGGCGGAGATCAGGCCCAGAGCGCCGCCTGCGATTTTCTGGCCGGGCGTCATGCGTCACCCCTGCGCGTACCGCGCCAGCGGCGCCAGAGCTTCGGGATTTCCTCGCTGTAGCGGATGCACAGCAGGCCAATCTGCGCGACGAAATAGATGCCGGTCAGGATGGCCACCCACTCATTCAGCGTGAAGCCGGCGATGGACACGCCGGCAGAGGTGTTCAGGAGCAGCGTCTTTCCGGCGCTGCGCATATCGGGTGGTATCGCCTCGACCAGCGTGCTGGCGTGGGCGTCGATGTCGGGCGGCATGGCTAGTCCCAGAGGTTGACGGTGGGCACCGTCGTAGGTTCGGTTGTGGGCTCGGGCAGCTCGACCAACTGGCCGTGCGGCAGGATCGGTCCGGCGTCGGCCAGGCCCGGGTTCAGTTCATAGGTTTGTTCGACCACGCCGCGCGTGCGGCGCAGGTGCCGCCAGCACAGCGCGTCCAAGGTGTCGCCTTGTTGAGCGCGGACCTGCATCAGATCAGCTCCACGGTGGTACGCGGGCGGCCCAGAATCGCGGTGATGGCCCAGCTAGCATCACGGCGCAGGGCATCTGCCATGTCTTCGACCGGCTCGGTGCTGCGTTGGCCGGCCGCCGTCAGGTCGTAATCGGGCATGCGTTCCATCAGGTCGGCGTGGGCAGTGCTGTAGACCGCGCGCAGGTAGTTCTGCTGGTGAATCGGTTGGCCGCCAACGGCATCACAGGGTACGGCGGCCAGCGTGGCGTACCCGTCTGCCATGCGTGCGGCCTTCCACGGTCCCAGATCCCGGCCCACCTCGATGATGGCGGTGATGATGGCGCGCTCGAATCGTTCAGGCGTCACGGTGCCGTCCACGCGGCGCATCGTAGCGCGCGCCTTGGCGACATCGATATCGGGATACCAGCCGTCATTGAGAATCTTGGCGGGGCCTGGCGACGGTTGATTGGCAACAAAGCTCATAACGGGTCCAAGATCGGCGGTGGGCGGGGCGTCCGGTAGGGCAATGCCCAGCTTCAGCCCCGCGCCGCCGTGTGCGTTGGGGGCACTCGGTTATGCCTCGGGCGGCGCTTCACCCTGGGCGGACTCGGCCGGCGGCTTACCGTCCGTTCCTTCCTGGGGCGGTGCGCCGCCTTCGGCCTTCTTGATCTTGCGTTCCAGTTGCTCGGTCAGCTTCGTGACACCCACAGCAGAATGCAGTTGCTTGGCGCGATTCAGGTGCTGCAGCGCTGCCGCGGCGGCGCGCTGTTCGTCTTCGTCGGCCAGGTCGCCCGCCATCTGCGCCAGGGTTTCGCCCATGACGCGATGAAGCTTTGCGCGCGCCTGGTCCGGCGCGTCCTTGCCATCGGTCAGCACCTGCAGCCGCTGCAGCTCGGCCAACAGATCGGCGTCCATGGGCACGCGCTTGGCCAGCACCGCATCGGTGATCTCGTCCAGCAGCAGAGCGGGAACGCCGCGGTTGTAGTGCGGCGGCAGCGTCAGGCCGTGCCGCGTCACGTATTCCGCCAGCACCAGGGCTGCGCGGAATTGAAGCGTGTCTAGCAGCCACACCATGACGGTGACAATGACCTCATCCTGGCCGCCTGCGTCCGCCGCCAGCACGCCGTCCACATAGTCGCCGTACTGGTTCAGCATCCCGCGCTTGAGCTCGATCTTGCGTTCGATGGACTGCACGCCCTTGAGCGTGCGGCGGTCGTTCACCAGCGCATGCATCATCAGCTCATACGGGCCGGAGGTGGGCGCGGGGGCATTGGCCGGCGTCGAGGCCGCCGCGAGCGCCGCCGCGACCCGCATTTGGTGCCGTTGAACCAGGCCCGCCATTACTGGCCACCTTGGTCGATGGGGTTGCCTTCGGCGTCGAGCATCTGGACGTTTTCCAGCAGGGCGCCGCAGCCATAGTCCTCGATGGCGTAATCCTCGTTGGACGACTCGTAGAATTCGACACGGTCACGTTCGGGCGCTTCCTTGATGTGCCGGCGGCGACTACCTTCCTGCACGTAAATGGACAGGTTGTCCAGACGCGTCAGGAACACCGTGCCGGCGGGGAAGTAGGGTACCGTGACGGCGCGCTGACCGCCTACGCGTTTTTGGCTCATGATGATGTCGGTAGCCAGCTTCTCGGTGGGGGTGTCGTTGCCGTTGACCAGCGGGAAGTACTTGTCGTGCAGCAGGCCACGGCCGACGATGGCTACCAGCTCGGTGTCATCCTGAAACCACGGGTCCAGCGCCGTAACAAGGTCGAACACAGCGGCATCGATGTTGGCGTAGTCGCCACCCTTGCCGATGCGCACCTTGCTGCCTTCGGCGGCGCCCTGTCGGATGACGCGCTGTTCGGCGCGCTCGCGCATCTTCTGCAGCCAGCCCTTGTTCACGTCTTCCAGAAGCGGGTATTCCGACAGGTTGGTCTGGGCGGCGGCGTGCGTACCGTTCCACCCCACCATGATGCGGTCCAGGCCTTGGCGCTTCAGCACAGCGTCGCGGACCATGTTCTGGAACGCCTTGTGGCGCGCCCACGCGTCCAGTTTCGCGTAGCCCAGGTGCGTGTCGAAGTTGGTCTTGACACACTGGTAGCCGTTCGGGTCCATGGCAGTGATGTCGCGCGTCTCACGGCTCTTGGTCGCGGTGTCCGTGCGACTGGCGGCCGGGCCGGACACGCCCAGGCCAATTTTCTGGCCGAGCTGATCCACGACGATGGGCATGTTGATGCTTTGCAGGAAAGCCGAGCTTTCTTGAATTTTCTGTTCCATCGTCTGCTGGATGGAGGGATCGACGGAGAACGACGCCGAGGTGTCGCTGACGCCGTTCAGGTGGGCGACGCGCGCCCGGTACTTGTCGAACTGCTTGCGGGTTTCGTTGCGCATGAGGGGTGCTCCAGATGAGGGATTTGATTCGGGTGTTGCCGAGGGTCAGCAGTCCGTTTCCAGCTCGCCGTTGCCGCCGGTAGCGGGCGGGCGCTGGCGGAAATTGCGATCCGTTTTGTCGAGCTGGTCGCGCAGCGCGTCGAAGTCTTCGCGCGATACTGCCGTCTTCTTGAAGGCGTCGAGGGCGTCGTGCAACGCCTTCACCTGGGCGGTACTGGTCGCGGCGAACGTTTCGAGGGCCGATTTCAGATCGGCAGAGAACGCGCCCAAGCCTGCGGGCGCGGGCACCTGGGGCGCCTGGTTCACCGGCGGGGTGGGCGTCTGCTGGCCGCCCAGCAGGCTGAAGGCCTTGCTCAGCATGCCCATGAACGTTTTCGCCGCCTCGTCGGAGCCGGCGTCGGCCGTTTCATCGCCGAAATCCAGCGCGACCAGGGCGGCGGAGCTGAAGACGTTCCGCGGCTTCTGTTTCCGACCCGCCATGGGGTGAGCATCCTGGCTCTTGGTGGTGGCATGGAAGACCAGATAGTCGGTGCCCAGGCTGGCAGGCGAATCCGTCACGGCCAGGCCGACGAGACCGCATTTGCCCGTGCCTGCGAAATCGGGATCGATCTCGATGGACGTGTACACCTTCTGGCGCGCCTTGTTGAAGGCGATCAGGTCGGCCGTGGGATCGAGCTGGGCGAACAGCTCGGCCTTGCC
Source organism: Bordetella ansorpii (assembly GCF_900078315.1). Taxonomy (GTDB): domain Bacteria; phylum Pseudomonadota; class Gammaproteobacteria; order Burkholderiales; family Burkholderiaceae_B; genus Bordetella; species Bordetella ansorpii. The sequence continues at coordinate 280,629 of NZ_FKBS01000025.1, read as the reverse complement.
CTCGGCGTTGTCTTCCACCTTCACCGCCAGGACATCGCCATACGACTTGAACGGGCTGTCCGGCAGCAGGCCGCGAACGTGTTCCATGTTGATGCGCGCGCCGTACTTCTGCGGGTCATAGGTCTCGGCGATGTCGGTCAGCCACTTCCGTTCGATGACACGGCCATCGGTGGTTTGGCCTTCCTGGGCGACGCGGAAAAACTTCTTGCTCATGGCGGTCTCTCGCTGGTGTGGTGGTGTGCGTGGTAGCGGTCTTTGAGTGTTGCCATGGTGGCCGGTGCGCCCGTTTGGCGCCACGTTGTAAGGATGTGCATCGGCCTGCGACACAGACGCTTTTCACGCGCGCGTGAGGATTGCCTGCAGCATGGCGACCATGTTGCAAATCTCCGAACCTTTGGACCCTCGGCGGCGCGCGCGACACCTCTACTGGATGGGGTGGCGCGTGTCGTCCATTGCCCGCGAGCTGGACGAGAAGCGCACGACGATTCAGAGCTGGAAGACACGCGACAAGTGGGATGAAGCGACTGCTGCCGAGAAGATCGAAAGCAGCCTGGAAACGCGGCTTGCCACGCTCATTGCGAAGGAGCGCAAGGAGGGCATTGATTTCAAGGAGATTGACCTTCTAGGGCGACAGCTTGAGCGAACCACGCGCGTGCGACGCTACGAGAGCGGCGGCAGGGAGTCGGACCTCAATCCGGCCATTGAGCGGCGCAACGCGGCTCCCAAGAAGAAGCCCGAGCGCAACGCGATCACCGAAGAGCAGGCGGCGGCGCTGCTGCTGGCCTTCGAGCGGGAGATCTTCGGCTACCAGAAGGTTTGGCATCGGAACTCGCACCAGCGCACGCGCATGATTCTGAAGTCGCGCCAGATCGGTGCGACGTGGTATTTCGCCCGAGAGGCATTGCTTGACGCTATCGCCACCGGGCGCAATCAGATATTCCTGTCTGCGTCGAAGGCACAGGCGCATGTCTTCAAGAACTACATCATCCAGTTCGCCCGCGAAGCGGCCGACATTGACCTGAAGGGCGATCCGATCGTGCTGCCGAACGGCGCACAGCTCATCTTTCTCGGCACCAATGCGCGCACTGCGCAGGGGCACCATGGGAACTTCTATTTCGATGAGTTTTTTTGGGTGCCGCGCTTCACCGAGTTGGACAAGGTTGCCAGCGGCATGGCGCTGCATAAGCAGTTCCGGAAGACCTACTTCAGCACGCCGTCCTCGATGTCGCATGAGGCGTTCAGGCACTGGAACGGCGACCAGTTCAACAAGCGGCGCGCGAAGGCCGACCGTCTGAGCTTCGACGTCAGCCACGCGGCGTTGAAGGACGGCATGCTGTTGGCAGATCGAAGATGGCGCCAGATCGTCACCATCCTGGATGCGGAGGCGGGCGGTTGCAATCTGTTCGATATCGATGAGCTGCGGCTTGAGTACAGCGAAGAGGATTTCGCCAACCTGCTCATGTGCGAGTTCATCGACGACACCGCCAGCGTCTTCCCGCTGAAGGTCATGCAGTCCTGCATGGTCGATGGCATGGTGGATTGGACAGACGTAGCCTGGTTTGCACTGCGTCGGTACGGTCACCAGCCTGTATCCATCGGCTATGACCCTTCATCAACTGGCGACTCCGCTGGCCTGGTGGTCATGGCATTGCCTACAAAGCCCGGCGCACCTTTCCGCGTGCTGGAACGCTACCAACTGCGCGGCGCTGACTTCGAGGTGCAGGCCGAGAAGATCCAGACGCTCATGCAGCAATACAACGTGGTGGACATCGCCGTTGATGCAACGGGCATGGGCCTGGGCGTCTATCAGATCGTGAAAAAGTTCTTCCCGCGCGTGCGCAAGTACCTGTACAGCCCTGAGGTGAAAACGCGCATGGTGCTGAAGGCCCAGGAGCTGATCCGCGCCGGACGCTTCCTTTTCGACGCGAGCATGAACGACATCGCGGCGGCTTTCATGGCGATCCGCAAGACCATCACCGCCAGCGGCAACGCCATCACCTACACCGCAGGCCGTGCAAAGGAAACCGGCCATGCAGACCTTGCATGGGCCTGCATGCATTCACTGGACTATGAAAGCCTGGCAGGCGAACGCGCCGGCCGGGGTTCGATGGAGATAATTTCATGAGTACGCTTTGCGACCATCGCGGCGCGCCGTTGCAGGCGCACGCATCACCCGCCGCCCGCGTGACAGCGGAGACGTTCTCGCTTGATGACGCCGTGCCCGTCATGAACCGGCGGGACATCCTGGACTATCTGGAATGCCTGGACAATGGCCGATGGTACGAGCCGCCCATCAGCTTTGAGGGCTTGGCGAAGAGCTTTCGCGCCGCCACGCACCACAGCAGCGCGATTTTCTTCAAGGCCGGCATTCTGGCCAGTACCTACATTCCGCATCCGCTGCTCCCTACGGCTGTGGTGAAGGAATTGGCGGTCAACTTTCTGACGTTCGGCAATGCCTATCTCGAACGGCGCGAGAGCTACACGGGGAAGCTGCTGGGCCTCAGGCACTCGCTGGCGAAGTTCACGCGGCCAGGCGTAGAGCCTGGCTCGCATTTCTTCGTGCCGCACTCCCGCATGGAGCATCAATTCGAGGCCGGCAGCGTATGGCACCTTCGCGAAGCCGACATCAATCAAGAGGTGTACGGCCTGCCCGAATACCTGAGCACCCTTCAGAGCGCCTGGCTAAACGAAAGCGCCACGCTGTTCCGCCGTCGCTACTACAACAACGGGAGCCACGCGGGCTTCATCCTCTACCTGTCCGACTCGCACACCAGCCAACAAGACGTAGACAGCATCCGTGAGGCGATGCGCAATGCGAAGGGGCCGGGCAACTTCCGCAATCTGTTCCTGCATTCCCCAGGTGGCGCAAAAGAGGGCGTGCAGGTGATCCCGCTCAGTGAAGTGGCCGCGAAGGACGAGTTCTTCAACATCAAGAACGTGACGAGGGATGACGTGTTGGCGGCGCACCGCGTCCCGCCGCAGTTGATGGGCATCGTGCCGGCGAACTCGGGCGGGTTCGGGGCAGTGCTGCCGGCGGCCGAGGTATTCGCGCGCAACGAGATTGAGCCGCTACAGGGGCGGTTCATGGAGCTGAATGCCTGGTTGGGCAAAGAGGTCGTGAGGTTCAAGCCCTACGTTGTTGGCAAGGCAGGCCAGGCTGGCAATGCCAAGCACAGCGCCCGCAGGCTGCGCCGCCGCTAGCGCCTTTGCATGGCCATGCGCGCAGCCTCGACCAGAAACCCGCTGCGCGTGGATCCATGGGCCTTGGCGTAGGTGTCAATCTGCGCCAACACGCGGCGCGGCACGGTGATGTTGATCTTCTCGGCGCGGCCATCGAATCGGGACACGTCCACGTCCACAACCGCCCACACGCCATCGGTGTAGTCGGGAACGTCGCGGTGTTCAACGATGGGACGCGGTACGGGCACGTCATGGCCATCTTCAACCAGGCCTTCAAGGTGCAGATCGATCGCTTCGAGGACAGAATCCAGAGCTTCCTCGAAGGTGTCGCCGGACGAGAAGCAGCCCGGCAGATCGGGGACCGTCACGCCGAAGCGCACACCGTCATCGGTGTGCAGGACAACAGGGAATCGCATGGTGGTGGTTCCTTTCACTTCCAACCCGCCTGTTTCTTGATGCTGTTCAGCGTGCCGGCGGGGATGTCGCTGTCAGGGTGCTTCACAGTCACCAGGCCGGGCCTGTTCGGATTCTTGAACTGGTGATGTGAGCCCTTCACGCGGGCCAGATACCAGCCGTCGGCTTCCAGTTGCTTGATGATCTGTTTGCTGTTCATGGTGGGTATTATACCCACCATTTCGCATTTCATCAACACTATACCTACCATTTCGGGGTCAGATGTCACCGTTGTTGGCCATGGCCCAGCAGCCCAGGGCCCCAATGCTCACGCGCGTGCATCTGCGTCGCCTGGCGCAGCGCCTCATGGAAGATCCCGGCGTCAGGGAAGAGTTCGAGCGTCGAGTGGCTGCGGACGGCCAGACCCGGCGGGACAGCGACAAGTCGCCAGCGCGTTTGGAGCCTCTACAGCGCGTCAAGCGCAGCTGAGTCCCTGCGGCCCAATGCGACCGCAACGGCCCGCCAGGGCCGTCTGGTGGGGCCGTAGGGCCATCGCCGGGTCGGTCCCCTCTGCCAAGGGCGCGCGAGGTCGGCGCCGGCCCGGCGCGCGCAGTACTCCCCCCTCCGCGCCTGCCCGCTAAATGTGCGGGAAAAGACTCACCCTGCATCACCCCTACGCCGCCAGGGCTGGTGCGGCTCTGCGGGGCGATGTCGGGCCTTGCCGGGTGACGCACAACGACGCACTACCGACGCAATTGGCGATTCGGATGCTCGTTCGGCATTCCTACGGAGCGTCGATTGCTCGATACAGCTTACGTGCAGAGACTGCTGGTAAGAAAGCTGGTAATTGAAGGTTCAGTACTTATAAAAGCACGGATTTAAGCGGCTTATGGAGCATTGTTCTGGTGACCCTCTGTCCGCCAGTTACCCCAAACTCTACCGTCCGGTAGAGGCTGGAAACCACCAGGAATCTCTGCTAAGTTATTGATTCTGCGTGGGTTTTTAGCCTCAATGCCGAACTAATAGCAACGGTAGCGATCGGTGGCACCTGGTTGGTATGTAGGTATCGGTGTAGGCATCCGCGCAAAACGGAGGCAGCGATGCCTACAAATACCCTCAGCGACACGCAATGCCGCGCTGCGCGGCCTGATGCGAAGCCTCGCAAGCTTTTCGACGGCGGCGGGCTTTACCTCTTCATCACCCCCAGCGGCGCCAAGAGTTGGCGACTCGCCTACCGTTTCAACCTATCCTCCAAGACCATGACTTTCGGGCTGTACCCGGAGGTGACGCTCGCGCAGGCTCGCGCCCAACGTGACGAGGCCAAGGCTATCTTGCGCCAAGGTCGAGACCCAGGCGCGGAAAAGGCCAAGCTGAAAGAGCCCGAAGTGGTGCTGACGTTCGCCAAAGCGTCGGAGGATTTTTGGGATGGCCGGCAGGATATCTCCGAAAGCTATCGCGCCAACGCGAAGAACGCCATCCAGCAGCATTTGGTCCCCCAACTGGGTCAGCGCGATGTCCGCACCCTCACCAAGCAAGATCTGTTGGATGCGCTCAACGTTATGGACGCAGCCGGTCTGCTCGACTACGTGCGAAAGACCCGGATGTGGGTATCCCAAGTATTCGAGCATCTGCTGGAGCAGGGCAAAGTCGCCAGCAACCCAGCGAACCAGATCAACCCGCGCAAGGCATTTCGTCGCAGGAAAGCTCAGCATATGGCCGCGCTGGAGCAGCGCGATATCCCTGAGTTCATGGCGCGGCTTGCGTTGGAGAATCCCAGCCTGTTGAGCGTTATCGCATGCGAAATGCTCGCACTGACTTGGACGCGCACCAAAGAACTGCGGATGATGAAGTGGGACGAGTTGGAGTGGGAACAAGCCTTGTGGCGAGTGCCAGCGGACAACATGAAGCGCGGCGAGTACCATCTGGTGCCGTTGAGCAAGCAAGCGCTTGCCTGCCTGGCTCAGTTGCGCCAGCGCAGTCGCGGCAGCGTCTATGTTTTTCCGCACGAGACACGGCTCGACAGGCCTATGTCCGAGAACACAATTCTGTTCCTGATGTACCGGATTGGGTATAAAGGCCGCATGACCGGCCACGGCTGGCGCAGTGTCGCATCCACCTGGGCCAACGAGCGTGGCTATAACCCCGACGCGATCGAACGCCAGTTGTCCCACGTGCCACACGATCCGGTGCGCGCTGCCTACAACCGGGCCGCGTATTTGCCACAGCGGCGGGAATTGCTGCAGGACTGGGCGAACTGGCTCGATTCATGCAAGCCTGATGCCGGCGTTGAGCAGGGTGGACAGTCGCCAGCCCTTCGTCTTGCGTGATAGGTCTACGTCCGGCGGAGGCAGTTTCCCTTCGAGGATCCACCGCCGGACGGTATTGGAGGAGACATCGAATTTTTGCTGCAAGTCCGGCCGCCAGATGATGCGATCCTCGAGCGGGGCCTGCACGCTGGTATGGGAAGCAATGGGCGGGATCGCGTACTCCGTCATTTGAACCTCCAAGAAGGTTGACCACCCCTGGTCGTGGCCGGCAGCGGCACAAAGTGGCCCTGCTGCTTATCATTCAAAAACTAGCCGCCTATCGCCTTGAGCAACGATGGCGTCGGTGACCAACTCCGTTGTGGATTCGTTAGCGGTCAGAGCTTGATCCAGTCCGGCAGTAGCTCGTTTTCCTTGGCATCTAACGGCCGCCGACCAGGAAGCCATGCCAGGCGATGTGTGGCCAGTAGGTTTGTCGCCAACTGCTCACTGTCTTTGGCATTGATCTGTAGCCGGCATCGGAAATGCCTTTGGGAGCCGTAAGGCTGCACGTCCATCGTGAGGGTGGCATCGCGGTAGCCGGTAGCATTGCTATAAGCCACCATGCTTGCTGCCGCTTCGAATTCGCCGCCAGGCGGGTCGGCAGTCAGCAGAGCATAAGTACGCGCCAAGGTCTTGGCTTCGGCCGCCAGGCGTTCATGTTCGGCAACCGCCGACGCGACGACAGCGATGACTGCTACCCAGGACGCCCCAACCCTGTCCAAGGCCTGGGGAATGGTGTAGCCCATGTCATTGAGCCAGTCGTGCCGGTTCAGTACCAGCGCGGCCATCAGCTTCTCGCCGATAGACTGCGCATTCCAGCCGCCGTGGGCAGCGTCGAGAACCTTGGCAACGATATGGTCGAACTCGGTCATGGGTCACTCCTTGTCGGAATACTCCGCCCTGACCAAGGCAGCCAGCCGGCGGCTTCCTCAAGCGGATGCCGGCTTATGCGCATTGCTCGGTCTGTAAAACGGGGCCAAGCGCCTATCGGGCAGCAGATAGCCCTGGCGCAGCTTGCGGCCATCTCGGGTGGGAAGGGGAAAGGGAATGCGCACAACCACGCACGCCGACAGGTTCGGCAATTGGACAGGCCGGCGTTTGGCTTCGCCCTCAAAGGGTGGGGCGGTGTCCCACAAGGGTCAGATCCACGTATGCGGTGAAGTCGGGCGCGTCTGCCTCGCGCAGCGCCGCTTCGACTTCAGCTCGGAACCAGCGGTCATAGCTGGCTGCTTGCTCTTCGGTCTCGAACTCCGAGGCAATCGGGGGCCGCACGTTGCCCATAACGTTCTCGATGATTTCCCCGGTCTACGGCTTTTCGCGTGCCGAGCGAGGATGATCGCGAATCCCTGGAGGCGACAGGGTCGGCGGCGCCGCGCGGGCGCCAGCGGTCAGGAATCCATTACAGTCGCAGCGGCACGCCGAAGATGCTGGCGGTGACGTTGAACACCAGCCTGACGTACCACCAGATGAACTTCAGCGCCGGCCACAGAAGATACCGCCACAGGCCGTAGGCCAGTCGTGGCAGCCAGACGGTGAACGCCGCGATCAGGATGGGCGCGGCCACGCGCCAGAAGGCGGCCCAGCGATCTTCTTGGATGGGTTCGAGCGACGAGGGCTTGGCCAGGTCGCGGACAGGGTGCGGAGCAGGCACGGTCAGCCTCCCACAGTCGACCCGCCCGGGGATCGGGTCGTTCAGCGATAAGGCGACGAAACCGCAGGCAAAGCAGGAAACGCTTGCCCAACAGATGCATCCCAGGACCACCAGCCGCCTACGTCGTATTTAGCATCGTAATACTGTACCTTGTCAGCCCGGTGACGCAAATAGTCCGGGTCGCTACGGCCCCACACTTCCATTGGAAAGTCCCGGCCCGCATCAGCCAGCCAGAAGTCGGGGAAGGTGTGCTCGCTGTCGGCGTCGAAACGCAATGGCTTCTCAAAGCGACGCCCCTGCGCGACCAACCAGTCGGCTGCCTGTGCTTCATAGGTCGAGTCTACGGGAATCCACTCGCTGGTCACGCGCATCAATGCGATATCCAGCACCGCGGCACGCATGATGCCGTTGACAAGGTCAGGGACATCGGTCTGAAAGACTGCAATTGTTCGGGCTCCCTTCCTCCAAGCGTTCAGTTCCGCGCCAAAGCGCTGGTTCAGGTCAGACCAGATGAGCGGCGTCACTGCCAGGTGGGGGATGCCATGAAAACTTGCTATCGGCAACGTCGCGCCGCCCTCGGCCTTTTCCTGATGACGCGCCAGTGGTGCGATGACAACCAGCCGACGAGATTGCTTCGATGCCGCCTCGGCGGTGCTGCGGTTGTGCTTGGCTTGGGCGCTGTTGGCTTGGGGCGTGGCAACCAGCAAAAAACGAGAGAGGCGGTTCCGACCCGTCAGAATGCTGTTCGAGGCATCGAGTAGGTGGTGATGCACGATGCCCAGGTTCCGTTTGCCAGCCATTTTTGGCGACCAACGATTAAACCCCGCTTGTGTCCAGACGAAGTGCAGCAGGCCAAGCAGTTTCATCGAGGGCTGCTTGGCTCCGCGTCCGCCAGGAGAGGGCTGAGCCGCTTGGGCCGGCGCGTCTTCATCGTCGGCTTGGCCGGGTGTGCGGCGCTGCAGTCCGTGTCGGAGCCGGATGCGCCATTCGCCGTCGTCGGTCTCGTGTACGACGCCTTGTTGATATGCGCCCAGGCCGGAACTGGCTGGGTCGGCATGCCAGTACACGCAGTCGGTGGCGTGGTGCGGGCCTGTGCCGGGGAAGCGTGCTAGGTGGTAGGTGTCGGCGTCCGCGCGGCATCGTATCGACAATCGCTTGTTGCCAGTGCCCGAGCAACTGCACGTCACGGTTGCCTTGCCGTAGTTTTGTTGAAGCACGCTCTTCCAGCCCTGCGCGAACTCGCTGCCGCGCTGGAACGCCGCGCTATAGGTTTTTGTGCCACCTTTCTGCTCGATGACTGCTGGATAAAGCTTGCCGTCCATCATGTTGCTCTCTATCTGGAACGCCCCAGTGTAAGGCGCGCCGACGGACACATTCGGGCCGGAGCGCTCATGGAACGCCGGTTCGGATGTGTGCATTTCGATTGGGCCGTCAGCAAGATGCCACGATGCTGACGGCCCTCGGCGGACTTTCACCGCGCAGGCTCGTTGGTCGCCGAGCCCATCGTCGCCTATCTGTTACCCGCCACAGTAGACCTGCTTCTCAAGCCGGGGCGCTCACATGGGACGGGTCTTGGACGACGATGCCTTGGCGCTTTCGCAGTCTGAACGCGAGCACGAAAGCGCCATGATGGTCAACGCTTGGCAGCGGCGCCACGTGTTCGGTGGACACGCGGGCTTGACCATCCCCTGTGAGACCAGCCTACCTGTCGCGCTCTGCACGCGACCCGCCTCTCGGCTGCTTGGTGTGCTGGATCTTGCCGCTGTCTTTAATGTCCGGGGCTGTGCGGCGTGCTACTCCCCTATCGCGGCGCCATCACGGCGGACGCGAGACGAATTGGTGATTCGCTGGTTAAAGATCGTCAGGCTGGCTTGCCCCGTTCTTGTCACATGGACAGACGTTTCGCACCCGAACCTGTTGGAACCAAAGGTATCGGGAAAATTTCGAACCGTCAAGAACTTTGGTTAGCAAAGTTTGTAAGTAAGTTATTTCGGTGGGGGCATGGTTGGCGTGTGCCGTTGCTTGGGGCTTCTGGCTTTCGTGGCTTATCTGTTTGCCAGCATTGCCCCGGCGATGATGTCCGCCAGGCGGGTGTCGAGTTCGCGTCGCGTGTGCGGTGGCAGTGATTCGTAGTCGGCCAAGCGTGCGCTATGAAAAGGCCAGTAGCCGCCAGACTGGGGCACTTCGCTTCGGGTTGTGCTCGGGTCGCCTGTCTTGAGCCATGCGAGCGGCACCTCCAGGGCTTTGGCCAGCTCGACCAAGTGGCGTGTCCTGCCGCCTTGTTCGATCTTGACGATGGTGGGGTTCGAGACGCCCAGGCGGGCGGCCAAGTCGCGCTGCGTGAGCTTCAGTTCTTTGCGGCGGCGCTGTGCCCGCTGCCCCATCTCTCGCCGCTCAATAACGTCGGCATCGGCGCCGCACGGCGGCACTGGCATCGGGGCCTGGTTGGGGTCTCCCGTCGTCAGCCAAGTAGCCGAGACGCCCAGTGCTTGCGCAAGCTCAGCGCCGTAGCGAGTGCCGTTGCCCTTCTCGATCTTGCGGATCGCGGTATCCGAGATGCCCAGGCGCTCGCTGAGCTGCCGCACGGTGAGGCCAAGTTCGGTGCGGCGTTGCTGCACCCGTTTGCCGAGGTTTTCAGTGTCCATATCCAGACATTTTATAACCACGGTGATAACTGAGCTAGCAACTTTTTGCGGTTATCGTTGAACTGTGATTACTAAAGTTCTACCATCTGACGTATGGGCCAGAAAGACGATGATCTCGACACGGCGCGTGGGCCTTCCTACCCGGGGTTGCTCCACGCAATGGAAGCGGCGGGCGGCACGCAGGCTGCCCTTGCCAATGTGCTCGGTATCTCTCAGAGCGCCGTGCATAAGATGCTGCGCAGCAAGCACCCCATTGACCCTCGGCACTGCACCAAGCTCGAGCGGATGCTGGGCATTCCGCGTTGGTACATGCGGCCCACCGATTACTGGACGATATGGCCCGATCTGCCTCGTTTGGGTGCAAAGCAGAAGGCTCGGCTCGCAGCTACTCGCCGCCGGTAGGGCGGGCAGCCCGCTTCGTCACGGTCTTGTTCGGTGGCAGTGTCGCGCCCGCAATGAATTCGGCGATTCGAATATCCAATTCCCGACGCTTGGCAGCGGACAGCTTCTGATAAGCATCGTAGGTGGACAGCTTGAACGGCCAAGCCACCCTGGGCGCAACCGGATCGGCATGTTCGTCCAGCTCCAAGTGTCGAATAGGCATGCCGACTTTCTTTTCCAGGCTCCTGGCACGCTTGGGTCCAAACGATTTGTTGCGTAGCAGGCCCGAGATCTCACCCTGGTTCAGGCCGTACTGGCTGGCAAAGGCCGTGACGGTCGGAAAGTGGGCAAATATCCATTGCCGCAATTTGGTTCTTCGCGTTTGTGTTTCGCGGTCCTCGGAGTCCATGCCGTATTGTCCAGCAGCGTTTGGTGTTTTACCAAAAGGAATGGTGATAGAATCACTAAATGGAATGCTGATCGGTATCAGCAAGCCGTAGGCGCACTGGTGGCGCAATAGGTCGGCCAAGCAGCCTGCCAGCGCTTATCTCTAAGCGGGGTAGTGAGGTTGATGGCTGGCGCCGCGCAGGGCTTGAGGGCAGGGCCGCGCTCTATATCGGCGAGGAACGGCAAGTGGACAAGCAGAGAAAACGTAAGAGACTTAAAGCCGGGCGCGACCCTGGCATCGACCCGCTGGCTGGGCGCTATTCGATGCTCGAGCTAAATCGTCACACGTCACAGATCATGCGGCTGGCGCGAAAGCGACCGATCTTCATTGACCGATACAAGCTTCCGTTCGTATGTGTCGTGCCTCACGACGCTTGGTTGGAGGCCATGAAGATCGATGACTTCGTGCCGAACCACCATCCCCTGGTCTCCATTAACAATGCGCTCGAGCCCTTGTTCAGGAGATACCAGAGACAACTTCGAACGCGGTGCGTGCGTGATCGACTACGGATTGGGCCGCAGACATTGGTACGAGGACTGCTGCTGCAAGCGCTGTACTCGTTGCCCACTGTCAGGGTCTTGCGTGACAGCCTGGTCAGCAACATGACGTTCCGATGGTTCGTAGGGATGGCGATGGGAGATCCGGTCTGGGATAGCGACCTCATGGCGCGCGAGATGCGTCTGCTTCTTCGCAATCGAGAGGTTGTGACGCTGCTTGCCCAGGCGATGGAGTTGGCTATTCCCTGCATCCCGGACGCCCTCAACGATATGCACTTGAACTTCAGCCTCATCGAGACTTGGCGCGCACCTCACGACCGACTTAAAGGTCACGGCGATGGCCCGTCCAAGTAAAGGTCGGTTCCAATCTTACGTATTTTGAGCAAAGAATAATTCACTGTCTTAATCGGCTTGTCATCTGTATGGTTTGCGCGATTCAAACATACCAGCAGGAGGCAAGAAGATGGTTGCGTTGAGTGCATTGGATCTGAACATGCCGCGCCAGCAAGCCTTGGCTGCTATGCGTGCAAGCGTGTCGCCGGATCTATGGGAAGAAAATGCGCAGTTTGTGGCAGCGTTGAGGGAGCAGGTGCGCACTCATCCCATCAGCAACCATCGCGCCCTTGAGTTGCTGACTTCGGGTGCGTTTAGCAAGGACCAGATGATTCGCATCCACCTCGAGTACCGCCATGCGATTGTTCAGATATTCACGGATGCATTGTTGGCTGCACAGTTGGAGGCCCGCCAGCTAGAGCCGCGACTGGCGCCGGCAGCCAAGATTGCGCCGCGCTTTCTGCTTGCCCTGAACGTATTTGATGAGTTCGGTTTTCGGCCAGGCCTAGATGGAGAAGGGTACTACCGTGGAAGCCCCTTGGCGGCGCACTATCCGCTCTTCGAGCAGGTGCTGGACAATTACGGGGTGACAGCGAAACAGCGCGCCAGCTACGAGCCCAGCGTGCTCGCCCGCGAGGTCCGGCGATGTCTGGCCGACTCTTACGCCACCTACATCGACGTCGTCGCGTTGCTGGCTGTGGGGGAACAGGAGGTCATTTGGTTCTCCCCCGCGCTACGCGACGCCACTGCCTTGCTCGGCATAGACGTGTCGGATGGCTACTACCGGGTGCATGGGGTCAGTACCGATCAGAACTCGGAGGCCGCTGACGATGACCATGAGGATGATTTGTGGCATGTCCTGACCCAGGCCTTGGTGCCCGAGGACTATGACCGTGTGCGCCGTCTGTGCGTGACCTACTCGGATCTTTGGGATGCGTTCTGGATGCACCAGATCGTCAGCGCCACATGAAGCCGTCGCCCGGACCTGCTGGCTGATCGGGTCGTGGCTTCTATCGCTCGCCGTGCGGTCGCTGGTGGGAAAGTTTGGACCCCGCGGACGGTATTCGTGATCCTATATCTCAAGCTTGGCAAGAGTGCCCACCCTCGCCATGCTCGCCCATGAAAACTGAGTCCGCGGGTCCAAATTTTATGCTACTTCGGTCACGTTTCTTTTATATGACCGTCATGCGACAGCTCGGGCGTTAGTGCAACAAATGTTGCATCAAGCACACATGTCTCGAGCATGCTCAGCCAAACCTGCGCCAGGCTTGCCTCTGCGCCCAACTGACCCGTAAAGCCAGCCATTTTTCCGGCTGACCGCGAGTAGCTGGTAAATAAAAGGTAATGCCAGTGGATTGCATGAAGAAAGTGCGTAGTTCGACGATTATGCCGAGAATTACGTATCTTTCACCACATCATTGAAACACCCCACGTCCATCATCGCAAGTCCGCTACAGGCAATCCTCTAAATAGCGAGCCTTCCGCGTATGGACTTGAAACGACGGTCACCCCATTGCCGCAAGGGCAGACAAGCAGGTTTCAGCCTCATCGAGATCATGGTGGTAGTAGTCATCATGGGTATCCTTGCGGCCCTTGTCGTGCCCAACCTCATGAGCCGTCCAGATCAGGCGCGGGTCACGGCCGCACGGCAGGACATCGCGGCCATCATGCAGGCGCTCAAGCTCTACCGGCTCGACAACGGTCGCTATCCTTCCTCGGAGCAGGGGCTGGGAGCGTTGATCGAGCAGCCCAAGAACGGCCCGCGTCCCAACAACTGGCAGCGATACCTAGAGCGCTTGCCTTCGGACGGATGGGGCAACCCCTACCAATACCAAAATCCCGGTGTGAACGGCGAGATCGACGTCTGGTCGTTTGGTGCCGATAGCCAACCTGGCGGTGACGGGTTGGACGCTGACATCGGATCCTGGCTGTTGTGATGGCCACGTGCGAAACGATCCGCGGCCAGGACAGGGACGCTCGTTGTCATCCGGCCAGTGCGATCGTGGCGCGCCAACGTGGCATGGCAGTGGTCAGCGCACTGCTGGTGGTTGCTGCTGTCACCATCATCGTCGTCCAGCTCTTGCACCAACAGTCGGCGCAACTGCGCACGGCCCAAAGCGACCAGACCCGCATACACGCAAGGTGGGTACTTCAAAGCGGATTGGCGTGGGCGCAACGCGTGCTGGTGGAGGACGCGAGCGCCAACGCGGTCACGCGGCTCGATGCCGCCTGGGCGCAGCCGTTGGTGGACTGGCGCTTTGGCCTGCCTGAACAAGCGGGCGGTGCAATGCTGTATTCCGGGCGCCTTGAAGACGAGCAAAGCAAATTCAATCTGCGCTCATTCGCCCGTCCCAATGGTGTTGATCTTGCGGCGGTCGATGCCTTCAAACGCCTATGCGCTCAGTTGGGCGTGCCTGCTCAGACGGCGGACAGGATCGTATGGCGCATGCTCATTGCGTTGCCCAGGCTCAGCCAGAACGAACCCAGCGCTAGCGAAGAAAACCAGGGTGAGGCTGAATCTGCGGGCGAGACCGCCGCGGGCAACCAGGCGCAACCTAGTCGCGCTGCTGCCCTGGCCCTTCCCGCAGTGGCGCGCGCGCCCATGATCCGCAGCATTGACGACTTGATCGAGGTACCCGGTGTGGAGCGCAGCGCGATCGAGCGCCTTCGGCCATTTGTGACGGTGCTGCCTTCGCCGGTGCTCGTCAATGCCAATACTGCTACGCCCGAGGTCTTGGCTGCGGTCATTGAAGGTCTCTCGCTGCAATCGGCCCGTGAACTGGTGCGCAGCCGCGACCAGGGCCAATGGTTCGTCTCTCGAGGCGACCTTGTCAACCGTCTGCGGCAAAACCAGAAAGACTTGCAGATCCGCACCGCGCAAGTCGCCGTCCGAAGCAGCTATTTCTCGCTGCATGCCGTCGCGCGCTCAGGCCCGCAACGCATTCTCTACCAGGCCTTGCTTGAGCGTCCTCGCACTGGGCAACCCACAGTCGTCTGGTCGCGGGAGGGCGTATGACGATTCTGCGCTTGCTCCTGCCACGGCTTGCCACATTGGACCCGCAGGCGGCCATTCCTTTCGTGCGCTTTGACAAGCGAGGCGCGGCTGAAGCCGGCCAAGCTACGTTGACCGACTTGGCGAGCCGCTGGCCGGGCACATCGCTACAGGCCATCTTGCACCCCACGGACGCCACCATTACCGAGGTGCGCATGCCTCCGTTGCCCCCCAGCAAGCTGCGCCAGGCGATGGGCGGGGTTATCGATGGCCTTGTTCTGGCCGGCCGGGCGACAGTTGTCGCCTCGCATGGGCCGCGCCTATCCAACGGACTGGTGCCAGTTGTCTGGGCCAATGAACAGGTTCTGCGAGATGCCTCAAAGCGGCTTCTCGCATTGGGTTTCGGTCCGGCGGTGTTCGTCCCGGCGCCATTCTGCCTCGCGCACCCCGCGCCAGCGCCGGCTGTCGCTGTTGCCGGGCAGGTATCGCCGTGGACGGCATGGCTGCACGCCGAAGGGTACATCGTTGTGCGCACAGGGACCTCCGGCTTTGTGCATCCAATCGTGGAAGAAAGCACCGAAGCGGCCATCAGCCGCTTGTTGGCGCGCCATCAGCCAGGTGACGTGTCATGGGTTCATGAACTGCCCCAAGCCTGGAATGCGCAGCACACGGCAGCCGCGACAATGATGCCCGTCGTCCAAGGGTGGGCAGGGGGCATTCCAACATGGGCATGCTTGCGCGCCGACGATCGAGACGCCGGCACCGCTGGCGCTTGGCGACGCCCGGCTCTCGTCTGGGTCGGTGCGGTTGCCGTCTGGCTGTTAGGGCTGAACTTGTACGCCGCAGTCCTGGCTTCGGAGGGACGCGAGATCAACCGTGCGATGGTTGACCGAGTGCGTGCCGAGTTCCCCGGCGCCGGCTCGGGCCTGAACCCGTTGCAGCAAGCCCGGCAACTGCGTGACGCCCAACAGCAAGCCGTCACGAATGCAGCCAGGGCGGAGTTCGGCGGGATGGTCGCCATTCTTGCCGAGCATGCAGGATTTGCGGCGGGCGACATTCGGACGCTGCGTTACGAGCCGGGCATATTGCACCTTGAGTTGGAACCCGATGCTGCGCCCGCCAAAGAAGGATCGCAACCGGACTGGACCGAAGCGATCTTGCAGGCTGGCCTGCGGGGTCAGCAGGAAGGAGACAAGGGCTGGGTGGTGCGTCCCGCTGAGCCCGAGGAAGGCGGGCAATGAAAGCCTGGCTGCGCGATAGCTGGCGTCTGTCGCGCGGCCGCGCAATAAGGCTCTCTCCCGCGACGCAAGCCAGGCTGAACAGCCTGCATGCGCAGCTTCTCGCGCAATGGCGCGGCTATACGCCGAGAGAACGAAGCCTTCTGATCGTCTGCGTAGTGACTGTCGTGACAGTCGCGTGCTGGATGTTGCTGATTTCGCCTCCGCTCGCAGCACTGTCCCACTGGAAGACGGAATTGCCGCGCTTGCGTTCGCAGCAGGCTGCGCTCGAGGCAGTGCTGGCCGACAAGCCACCTGCTTCCTTCAAGGCCTCGGATACGTTAGCCGGCCGGCTCGATGAAAAGACGATCCGAAACAACCTGGATGCCACGCCGCTAGCAGGTGCCTACATGCTGGCGGCCGCAGTGCCGCCGGTGCAAGGACAGGATGCTACGGCTTGGCAGATCACTGTCGAGGACGTCGACGCCACGGCGTTGATGGACTGGCTGTTGCGAGGGCTGCCGCAAACAGGCGGCAAGATCACCCAACTGCGCATCGAGCAGCCCGATCCCAACGACGACACGCAAGATCTCTCCCTGCCCGCGCCGCCTGCGGGGCGGGTCAATGCCACCCTGACGCTCGGCGCCGCCATGACGCCTGCGCCGGCCGACACATCAAACCAGGAACCGACACGATGAGCAGCCAACGTCGCCTTCGCAGCCCGCACGCGAGAAACGTAGTGGTGGGGTTGGCGGTATCCTTCGGGCTGGCCGGGTGCGCAACGCAAAACTCGACACCGAGCGCACCGGAGCGTGCTCCCCTGATCAATGCCGCTGCCGCGCGTGCCGGCCAGTTGCCGGCCGCGGTAGAAGACGAACAACGACGCCGCGAACTCGAGGAGCGTGCGAACGCACTCTCGCAGCCATCCCCGCAGGCGCCGCGGCCCTTGCCGCCCCGGCGTAACGCCTCGGTCCCAGCCGTGCGTCCCGCAAGCGGGCCGGCTGCCGGTTCGGTTTCCACACCGGCCCGGCAGCCAACCGCGCAAACCAACGCACAAGCCAGCGACGACGAACGGGTAAGCCTGAACTTCGTGGGCGCTGATCTGCCGACGGTACTTCGCGTGTTGGCACGGTTCACCGGCCGCAACTTCCTGGTCGATCCGCGAGTGAAAGGGGAGCTGACACTGGTCTCCGAGCAGCCCGTCACGCCGGCGGTGGCGCTCCAGATGCTGCAAGGCGCGTTGCGCATGCAGGGGTTCGCTATCGTCGAAGTCGGCGAAGTGACTCGGGTCATGCCCGAGGCCGATGCCAAGCTGCAGGGCGGACGGGTATTAGACACGACCGGCGCCGAAGCGTCCGCAGCAGGCGGGCAGGGCGGTCTGGTTACCCGCACGTTTCGCTTGAGCTACGAAAGCGCCGAGGCGATGGTTCAGGTGATCCGTCCGATGGTCTCGCCCAACAACCCCGTCACGGCCTATCCCAACAACAATACGGTGGTCGTGACCGACTACGTTGAGAACATTGATCGGATCGCGCGCATCATATCGAGGATCGATACCCCCGCGTCGCTAAACACCGATGTCATCCGCCTGCGCAACGGCATCGCCGTGGACATCGCCGCGATGGCCTCGGATTTGCTCGAAGGCGAGGGGAACAATCCCAATCAGCGCATCGTCGTTGTGGCCGAGCCGCGTGGCAATAGTGTCGTGGTGCGCGCGAGCAGCCCTGAGCGGGTCCGTCTGGCCCGCGAACTGATCGAGAAGCTGGACGACTCCCAGGTCGAGCCCGGCAATCTCCATGTGGTGTACCTGCGCAATGCACGTGCCTTGCATTTGTCCAACGTGCTGCGCGGTCTGCTGACGGGCGAATCGGGCGGCCTGGGCATGGAGATGGGCACGGGCGACCAAGCCGCTCGCGCTGCGCTGGGCGGCGGCGGAATGAACTCGGGGATTGGCGGTGCGGGCGGCGGCAACCGTTCTAGTTCGGGCAGTAATACCAGTGGTTCGCAAGGTAGTAGCAACAGCGGTAGCCAGTCCAGCGGAACGCGCACGGGTAGCGGCCTGAGCGGGGCATCCGGCAGTAGCGCGAGCGGGGCGCAAACCGGCGCGTCGGGCAGCGACATGACCGCGTTCTCTGCCGGAGGTGCGACGGTGCAGGCCGATGCTACGACCAACACACTGCTGATCGCCGCACCCGAGCCCGTCTACCGCGGCCTGCGCAAGATGATCGATTTGCTGGACCAGAGGCGAGCGCAGGTGCTGGTCGAGAGCTTGATCGTGGAGGTCACCGAGAGCAATGCGGCGGAACTGGGCATCCAGTGGATGACGGGCGGGCGGCGCGGCTTTTTCGGCGGCGCCAACTTCGATGGCACGGGCTTCAATGCCAACGCCAGCACGACGATCGATGCGCTGCCGGGCGGCCTGAACCTGGGCATCATGAACGGATCCATCACCCTGCCCGGTGTCGGCGAGGTTGCCAACCTGCGCTTGTTGGCGCGCGCCTTGCAAACGGACGGCGGCGCCAATATCTTGTCCACGCCCAATCTTCTGACGCTGGACAATGAAAAGGCCAGCATCATGGTCGGCCAGACCGTGCCGTTCATCTCTGGCCAGTACGTGACCGACGGTGGCGGAGGCAGCAACAACCCGTTCCAGACCATCGAGCGGGAAGATATCGGGCTCATGCTCAATATCCGGCCACAGGTGTCCGAAGGCGGCACCATTCAGCTCGACATCTACCAAGAGGTCTCCAATATCGATTCTGCGGCCTCGAGCAATGCGGGCGGTATCGTGACCAACAAGCGCGCCATCGAGACCAGCGTGCTGCTGGACGATGGGCAGATCATGGTGCTCGGCGGCCTGCTTGAAGATAGCGTGACGACCGGTGTCGATTCGGTGCCGATACTGGGCGACATTCCTTTGCTGGGCAAGCTGTTCCAGTACGACCGGCGCCAGCGCACCAAGACTAATCTCATGGTGTTTCTGCGACCGTACATTATTCGGAACGCTGCAGCGGGCCGCGGTCTGACCCAAGATCGGTACGACTTCATGCGACGCGCGCAAGCGCGTGTGCAGCCCGGCCAGCACTGGGCCCTTCCCGACATGAACGCGCCGATTCTGCCGCCCCCGGATGTGCCGGCCGCCGTGCGAGGCAATGCCGACTACGATCTGCGACCCCAGAGTTGGGACAAGACGCGCGAGCTGGTGCCGCCCACGATGCAGTCCGAGTCTCAAGTGCATCAAGTGCCGTCGCAGACACAGCCCCGTGAGGAAGACATCGTGCGCACGCGCTTGCCGCAGGGGCTGGCCGTCGCAACCGACCCAGGCACGCTGTATGGCCAAGCCAAACCGAACGTGACGGTCTTGCAGTTTGGCAACGAGTCTTCGCAAGCCGACGCTGAAACGATTGCCGAGCGCGCGCGGATCAGTGGCCTGAAGGCCTATACGATGGTCGGACCTGGCGGCATGGGCTACGTGGTCCGCACTGATGTGTCGCGTGATCCGCAGGCCGTCGATACCGCCGTCCAACTGCTGCGTGAACTGGGGTACCAGCCCGAGTTGGCTGTCGAGCCATGAATGCGCCCGCACCGGATCGTCACCTGTCGCTGCCCTACGCTTGGGCACGCGCCCACCGTATGGTCCTGCGCGCCGCTGACGATGCAACCGTGCTCACCATCAGCGACAGCACCCCCAGTTGGGCCATCATCGAGGCCAAGCGTCAATTCGAGGTGGCCCGCGTCGAGATCGTCGCCGATGCCGAGCTGGAAGCTTTGCTGGCGGCCAGCTATTCCGACGCGGGCGATGCCGCAGCCGTCGTTGGCGCGGCTGAAAGCGATCTGGACCTGGATCGCCTCATGCAGGACATCCCTGAGGTTATGGACCTGCTCGACGCCCAGGACGGTGCTCCGGTCATCCGCATGATCAACGCGCTGTTCACCCAGGCCGCGCGCGATGGGGCCAGCGATATTCACATCGAGCCCTTCGAAACCCATTCCATCGTGCGCTATCGGGTGGACGGGGCATTGCGCGATGTCGTCTCGCCCAACCGTGGGCTGCACGCCGCCTTGATCTCGCGCATCAAGATCATGGCAACTCTCGATATCGCCGAGAAGCGTCTGCCGCAGGACGGCCGGATTGCGCTTCGGGTAGGCGGGCGCCCGATTGATATCCGCGTCTCGACGCTACCCACCGGGCATGGCGAGCGGGCAGTGCTGCGCTTGCTGGACAAGGAGGCGGGGCGCCTGAACCTCGAAAAGCTGGGCATGGCCCCTTCAGTGCTGCAACCGCTGGACCGCCTGATCCATCAGCCGCACGGCATCGTGTTGGTGACGGGCCCGACGGGCAGCGGCAAGACCACTACGCTGTACGCGGCGCTGGGCCGGCTCGATGCCAGCACCAACAACATCCTGACGGTCGAAGACCCGATCGAATACGACTTGCCGGGCGTGAGCCAGGCACAGGTCAATAGCCGTATCGGCATGACGTTTGCCGCTGCGCTGCGCTCCATCCTGCGCCAAGACCCGGACGTCATCATGATTGGCGAAATCCGTGATCTGGAAACCGCACAGATCGCGGTGCAAGCCTCGCTGACGGGGCACCTGGTCTTGGCGACGCTGCACACGAACGATGCGGTGTCGGCGGTCACCCGGCTCAACGACATGGGCGTCGAGCCGTTCTTGCTCGCGTCCTCACTGCTCGGCGTGCTGGCCCAGCGCCTGGTACGCCGACTGTGTCCGCACTGCCGGCGCGCCGAAACCTCGCCGGACGGCCAGCTCGTGTATCGGCCAGTCGGGTGCGAGGCCTGCAACCATACCGGCTACAGCGGCCGCACCGGCATCCACGAGCTATTCGTGGTCGATGACGACATCCGCCGGTTGATCCATGAGGGGCAGGACGAGCAGGCCATGCGTGTCGCCGCCGCGGCCAAAGGCATGCACACCATGCGAGAGGACGGCCAGCGCTGGGTACTGGCAGGCGTGACGGCGCCCGAGGAAATCGTGCGCGTGACGCGCGATGCCTAAACGCGCAATCTCAGTCCGAAAAAGGGGATATACGCATGGCGTCTTTTCAGTTTGAGGCCTCGGACATGGACGGGCGCATCGAGCGCGGCGCGATCGACGCCGACAGCGAGCGCAGCGTCCGCGCCCAGTTGACCAAGCGCGGGCTGGTCGTGATCTCGGTAGCCGAGCGCGGTGCTGGCAAGCATGCTGGCGGTGGCCGTTTCGGGCCTCGGATCTCCAATGCCGAACTGACCTGGGCGACCCGAGAAATGGCCAGCATGCTCGCGGCCAGCATGCCGCTGGAAGCCGCGCTGCGTGGCGTCATCGAGGAAGCCGAGAAAAAGCCCACCCGCGACGCATTTACTGCCGTGCTCGAAGACGTGCTCAGCGGTACACCCTTCGCCAAAGCCTTGGCGTCGCGGCCTCGCGATTTTCCCGAGGTCTATCGGGCACTGGTCAACGCGGGTGAGAAATCGGGCGAGTTGGCCCGGGTCATGGAACGCCTGGCCGACTACATCGAATCGGCCAACGCGCTGCGCGCCAAGGTCGTGACGGCTTTCATCTATCCCATCATCGTGATGGTGATCTCGGTGTGCATTGTCGTCTTCATGCTGGGCTACGTGGTCCCGCAGGTGGTATCTGCGTTTACGCAGGCGCGCCAGGACTTGCCTTTCATCACGCAGGTGATGCTGGTGCTCAGCGGCTTTCTGCGTGACTACGGCTTTGCCGCGCTGGGTGGCCTGGCCGCAGCGTTCTGGTTGTGGCGGCTGTGGCTGAGGGATCCGACAGCAAAGCTGAACTGGCACGCGCGCATGCTGCGGCTGCCTATCTTCGGTCGGGTGGTGCTCGAGGTGAACACGGCGCGCTTTGCCTCCACCCTCGCGATTCTGACCGATGCGGGGGTGTCGCTGCTCGATGCACTGGCCGCCGCCCGCCAGACGATGGGCAATGAAGTGTTGCGCCAGAGCGTGGAGGCGGTCACTGCGCAGGTGCGCGAAGGCGCTGCGCTGGGGCTGGCGCTGCGGTTACAAAATAAAACAAGAAAGACCTTCCCGCCCGTGCTCGTTCGCTACGTCGCCAACGGGGAGAAATCAGGAACATTGGTGCCCATGTTGCAACGAACTGCGGAAACTTTATCCCGCCATGTGGCACAGCGCGTCATGGTCATGACCGCGATGCTCGAGCCGCTGATGATTTTGGTGATGGGTGGGGTAGTGCTCACCATCGTGCTGGCCATCATGCTGCCTATCATCGAGATGAACCAGATGGTGATGTAAGCCTCGGCCGGCGCATTTGAGCGGCGGATTGGCGACCTGTAAACCTTCCCCCAAAACTTGCGAAATTCGGTCTGAAATGTTGCGTAATTCCCGACTTTTTGACGTCACGCTGAATGGGCAACATAGGCACGTCATCACCCGATGACCACCCAAGCGGCAGGCTTGCCCAGGATCTTCTGATCTTAGCCGCGCCGTTTTGTTCCTTTGCCCAGTGAAAGTCGGATCGATTCCGGCCCCTATATCTCGTCAAGGAGTTTCGCAATGAAAGCGTTCCAAGTGAGCAAAATCGCCGCCGCCGTGATGGTGGCGGGTCTGGCCATGGCCAGCGGCGCAGCGTCGGCCCAATCCGCCGTGGTCGGCGGCGGTGCCACGCTGCCCGAAGAGCTGTACAAAGACCCGGTCGACGGCATCCTGCCCAGCAACTTCGAGTACACCGGTGTCGGTAGCGGCGCCGGGCTGCGGGCGTTCCTGAACAACGATGCGACGGAGTTCGGCGGTATTGCCGGCGACCCCATCCATTACGCCGGCAGCGATGCGCGGCTGTCGTCCAGCCAGATCTCGACGTACAACGCCGAGTACAACGACGGTGAAGATTCGACCGAGGAAGATTTCGGTCCGCTGATCCAGATCCCGACCGTCGTCACACCGGTGACGCTGCCCTATCGCCACGGCACCATCTCGGACCTGGACCTGACCACCGAGCAAGTGTGCGGCATCTACGCTGGCGAGATCACGACCTGGAACCAGATCCGCCCGGGCGCCGCTGGCAACATCAACGTCGTCTACCGCACCGACAGCAGCGGTACGACCGAACTGCTGGCGCGCTTCTTGGCGTCGGAGTGCTCTCAGCCCTTCGCCGTCTCCACCACCTTCACCAACGTCGTTGCCCCGGTGGGCGGTGTGCGTGCGGGTTGGGTGGGCGCCTCGGGTAGCGGCGGCGTGGCTACGGCCACGTACGCGGCAGCGAATCGCATCGGCTACGTCAGCCCGGACTACGTCCAGGTGTCGAATAACGCCCAAGTTGCCAAGGTCGACGGCGCCTTGCCCGAGCAACTGCCGCTCGAACTGGCGCTGACCGTCGTTCCCGAAGCCCCCGCCGTGGCCAACTATGCGAATCCCGAAGCGTGGTCGCCCAACTTCAACTACAGCGAAGTGCCGGCTGGCGGCTATCCGATCTTCGGTTTCACCAGCCTGATCATCGGCCAGTGCTACCAAGATGCTGGCGTCACGGCTGCCATCCGCGGCTTCCTGACCGAGCACTACACGACCAACAACAATGATGCCGCCATCGTCGCTCACGACTTCGTGGCGCTCGATCCGAGCTGGAAGAACGCTGTGCGCGATGCGTTCATCACCACCAGCAGCAACCTGGCTGTGGGCAACGCTACCGCGTGCGCCGACAAGGGTCGCGGTTAATACCGTGACGTAAAGCGAGTTTTGCCTCTAAAGCGAACTCGCTTTTTTTTCACCCTAATCGCCCGTTTTGGGCGATTAGGGTTTTTGTGAATGTGGAAAACAAAAGTCGTGAATTTTATTCAGGGCTGACACGCGAAAGTTAGGACAGGATATGAGACTCCAGCAAGAGAACGGTCGGAACAGTACGGTAGTGACGCATCAACGCAAAATGCGGGAAAGAAAACACCGCGTTTCGTTGACTCCTATCGCTGCCGCGCTGGGACTGTTTTTCTTCGCCGGGGGAACACCTGCGGACGCTGCACCAGGAGGCGGAGCATGGTTCGCCGCGTCAAACGCTGGAAAGCAAGCGCGCGCGGCACAACGCGGACCCATGCCCGGTGCGGCGACGCTGCCATCTGCGGCCCGTCAACAAGCTCAGGCGCGCCAACAGTTGTCGCGCTCGATCGCGAATCTAAATCGCACCGCCGCCGCGATCGCAGCGCAGCAAGCCGCCCAGGAAAGTGCCCGCGCCAATCCACAGAATGCGGACTGGGTGCGTGATGGTCTGGGTCAAGACGGCCTGGATCGCCTGGCAGGTGGACGTTGGGATGCCGCGGCGCCTGAAATTGACGTCAAAGATGGACGCCAGCAGGTGACCATCGCGCAAAACAGGTCTCGAGCAATCCTCGAATGGAACAGCTTCCATGTTGGTCGCAACACCGATTTGACGTTCAAACAGGCACCGACTGATGCGGTTCTGAACAAAGTAATGGGCGATACCCGCCCGAGCCAGATCCAGGGCAGTATCCGCGCCGATGGCACTGTGATGATTGCCAACCAGAATGGCGTGGTCTTCACCGGTAGCAGCCAGGTGAACGTGCGCAATCTGGTCGCTGCCGCGGCCAAGATTACGGACACTCAGTTTGAGAATGGTGGCTTGTACGTCGACGCCAACGGTACACAACCTACTTTTACCGAAGCGCTCGGTAAGGTAGAGATTCAAGCTGGGGCAAGCATCAACACCCATCGGCCTGATTCGGCCACGCAGGGCGGTGGGTATATCCTGATGCTCGGAAACGAGGTCGACAACGCCGGGCAAATTTCTACTCCCCGTGGGCAGGCAGTCCTGGCCGCAGGCGATCGATTCTATATCCGCAAAGGTGTTGGCACGGACGGCAACCAGGCCTCGACCACGCGCGGCAACGAGGTTGCTGCCCATCGTGATGCCGAGAGCGTTGCTGGCAAGGTTAGCAATTCAGGGCTGATCACGGCCACGGAAGGCGATATCACGCTTACGGGGCATGAGGTAACTCAGGCCGGTGTGGCTATCGCTACTACCTCCCAAACCGCGCGCGGCACGATACACCTGTCGAATCGCGCCAACAACGAAAACGGCCGCGTGACGCTGGCGCAAGGCAGCACCACCGCAATCTTGTTGGACACTACCGAAGCGACTGCCCTGGATAGTCAGCGTGATGCGGCTTTGGAAAAACTGACGGGCAACAATGCTGGCGGCAATTCTTTGGCCACGGGCAATTTCAACAATCTAAGTACTTTGGCTGATAGAGGAGACCTGTCACGAGTCGAGATCGTCAGCGGCAATACCATCGAGTTTCAAGGCGATTCGTTGACGCTGGCTACGGGTGGACAAATTGCCGTGTCTGCGGCCAAGCGCACCCTCGTCAATGACGGGGCGGAGTTGGATGTCGCGGGTGCAATTGGTGTGCGGGTCGCGATGGAAGCGAACAACCTGCAGATCAACGTGCAGGGCAACGAGCAACGGGATGCGCCGGTTAACCGCGAGAGCGGACAGTTGAACAGCAGCAATATCTGGGTCGACCGCCGAAGCCTCATTCATGTGCCGGCGGACTTTGACGAACAGAGCAACCCGTACGGCTACAAGACGGACCGCTGGTACACGGCGGGCGGCCTTTTGGAGGTCAGCGGCTACCTGGCAACCAACGGACATACTATTGGCGAGTGGATGGCGCAGGGCGGTACGGTAACGGTGTCGGGCGGGGATCTGGTCACTCGCGCGGGATCGAACGTGAACTTGTCAGGGGGAACGCTCGATGTGCAAGATGGCTATGTCCGCCAGAGCTGGTTGCGTGGGACGGACGGCCGTCTTTACGAGGTCTCGCGTGCGCCAGGCGACGTGCTGTACACCGGGCTGTACAA
This sequence comes from Bordetella ansorpii, assembly GCF_900078315.1. Classification (GTDB taxonomy): domain Bacteria; phylum Pseudomonadota; class Gammaproteobacteria; order Burkholderiales; family Burkholderiaceae_B; genus Bordetella; species Bordetella ansorpii. The sequence goes on along the minus strand of NZ_FKBS01000025.1, from coordinate 254,738 downwards.
CGGCTACGAAATTACCAGTGAGCGTTGGGGGCATACGCGCCGCTTTTACAGTCCTTTGATCGGGCCGAGCAGGCGTTGGGAGGCGGGCTATACGGTCGGGAGAGACGCGGGCAAGCTGGTCGTGGCCACGAACAGTGCTCTGCTCGAAGGCAATATCACGAGCGAGGTCTATCAAGGTCCCCGCCAGACGCAAGCCCCGCAGCCCGGTCTGGACGGCTACTACCAGTCGCAAACGGCCGCGGCGCGACGTGGCCAATTAGTGATCGGCAATTACGTCGCTCGCTATGATGCCGATTCCGGCATGCTGCGCCATGAATTGGCCGCCGTGCTCGATAGGGTGACGTTGGGCGGACAGTCAGAGAGCATCGCGGATGCGCTTGCGCTGGACGATGTGGTGTCGCCGGAACGGGCAGGCACGTTGGTCCTGGATGCTGCGACGCTCAACGAGTTCAGTTTGGGAGCCCTGCGTGTGGGAGCTAGGGACTCGATCGTCGTAGACCACGATATCGAGGTTGGGGCTGGCGGTGAGATCGTTTTGTATGGCCCGCAGATCGATCTCAACGCGAATGTGACTGCCCACAGCGGCACGATCTTCGCAGGCAACGTCTTGAACCAGTGGACATCCCAGAACAGCGGAAGCTTCCAGGATACGACCATCGCCGCGCCGCAAGGCACGAGTGCCAGCGTGCGCGTTAAAGACGGCGCCAAGCTGGACGCCAGCGGTTTGTGGACCAACCTGTCAATGGATGCCGGGAGCACCGGTGCGTTGCCTTATCGGAACGGTGGCCGGGTATCGCTACGCGGTAGTGCGGATATCACGCTCGAGCTTGGCAGTGTGGTCGACGTGTCCTCCGGTGCCGGTGTAACGATCAATGGCAACCCTTTGGGGGGCCGCGGTGGGAACGTGACGTTGCAAACCGGTCAGGGCAACGCGCCAGCCCAAGACGGGGGGACGTTGGCATTGGACGGAACCTTGATTGGCTACGGGGTTGACGGCGGCGGTACGCTGACCTTGCAATCCGGGGGGACGGTTGTAGCAGGTGGCCAAGCATTGCAGACCGACGGCTATTTGGCAGCGGGAGAACGGGCGCCGATCAGCCTCGCGTTGGGCGAGCCGATCACGATCAAGGCGGGCGAGATTCTGCTGTCAGCCGCGACGTACACAAGAATTGTAGGGGGTCAAGTGATGACCTCCCCCGTTACGTTCACGAACACTGGGCATACCCTGAACATCGTAGTGGGAGAGGGTGGCTGGGACCTGTCTGGTACTAATCTCGTAATTTATGCCAATGGTAGTAACTCTGCCGCCAACCGATATCGTGGTGCGGTGGTCGCTGAAAGCTTCGTGCCCGAAGGCACAATCATCACACGTATTAACGCAGGAACGTTGCCGACTGGTTATACGCTTACGGAGGCCGTGCAGGAGATCCCGACACCTGCATACAGTGTCGCTGCTGGGCAGAAGGCTGTGTTGGATACCGTGATTCCTGTTGGAACGCTGCTGGCCGTAGGCACGAAGCTGGATCAGCAAGTTGTGGTACGGAAGCCGTTGACGCTGCGACCGGAGTTTTTCCAAAGCGGCTTCAGCCACTACGACGTCACGGGTAAGCAAGGCATGCTTGTGGCTGAGGGTAGCCGCATCGACGTAATGATGCCTGTTTATCGCCCGACCCAAGATGCGTTGAGCTTGGCGACGGGTGCGAGCCCCTCCCGAGCGTTAGAAGTATGGACGCCCCCCCTATTTCTGCAGAACCCGCAGGATGCTGCGTTGACCCAGCGGGAGGGTGCGAGCGTGACGCTAGGGGCAGGCTCGAGCAGGTCTGACCTGAACGACATGAATACGGTGCAAGCCGTGGTAGGTAAGGGTGCAGTGCTGTCAGTCGATCCAGGTCAGTCCATTGCGATTGAGAGCGTGGGACAGTTGACTGTCGATGGCACACTGCGTGCGCTCGGCGGCCAGATTGCCTTGCGCGCCCGAAAGGGGGTGGATGAAGAAACAAACATACCGGTGAGGGATGCGATCGCACAAGGGCACGGGCGTTCGATCTGGGTCGGATCAACTGCCACACTTGACGTCTCGGGTTATGCCGAGACGGCGCGTGACGTCTCTGGTCGTCGCTACGGTCAGATCGTCGATGGCGGTTCGATTGTGCTGGGTGGCAAGATCGATCATGAGGCGGGTCTGGCGACAGCACCTCACCTGTTCGTCGTCGTGCAGGAAGGCGCCTTACTGAATGCGTCTGGCGCGAGCGCCGTGCTAGATATTCCTGGTGCGGGTCCGACGCCGGTGGCTAGCCAAGGGGGGCGTATATCCTTGGTGTCCAACAATGGCATTTATCTGGAAGGGACCGTTAAGGCTGAAGCTGGCGGTTTGGGGGCCGCCGGTGGGAGGCTCGAAATCGCACTGGAGACTCCTGAATACCGGGCTGAAACTGCCCAGGACCGAGTTCGTCGGCCACGAGAGCTGATCGTCTCTCAGGGGCATCGTGAAGGCGTGTTGTCTGGGTTTGCGACACCTGGCGATGCTGCAAATTCATTAGAGTACGGCTCCGCGACGATCAGCGTGGACCATCTTCAGCACGGTGGGTTTGACAACCTGTCGCTTCTTGTCAACGGCATCATGAGTTTTGACGGTGATGTCCGTATCGAGCTAGGTCAGAGTTTGTCTCTTTATACAGGCTCGTATGCGCTCGCCCAAGGCGCGACTGGCAAGCCGTCGGTTGAGCTGATCGCGCCCTATGTGCGTATGGCGGGGCCGACTCAAGTCGGGGCTCGAGATGGGTGGATTCGCCCAACTGTCATCGGTGGTAGTAGCGAGCAACCCTTATCCGGTTCCATGACGGTCCGAGCAAGCCTGATCGACTTTCGGGATGCGATGACAATAGGCGCGAATGGCGCCATCACGCAAACTGGTGAGGCCCTAGTCGTGGATCGTGCGGGCTTTGATCTCAATACTTTTGAAAGTCAAGGTGATGTTCGATTCTTAAAGCATGTTGCCAGTGGCGATGGCCAGATGACGACCTTTGATGCGGCCGGCGATATTGTTTTCCGTGCGGCACAACTATATCCGTCAACGCACGCTGAGGCGCGCGTGAGGGCAGGATTCTCGAATTCGGAAGACGGGGGGGCCTATGATCCGGCCCGGTCGCTAAGGATTGAGCTTGTCAGCGATGATGTCCCTCAGGTTCCACTTTCTGTTTTCGGACAGCTCACCTTGGGTGCGGCCACCATCGAACAGGGAGGCGTGGTGCGGGCACCTCTTGGGTTGGTGACGCTGGGCACGCAGCAGAGCCTCGGAACCACTGAAAAGGTGGTTCTGGCACCGCAGAGCATTACTTCCGCTAGTGCCGCAGGTTTGGTCTTGCCCTACGGTGGAACCGTAGATGATGAAACCTATACCTATGCAGGTGAGGAAGTCAGCTATTTGGGTGCAACGGGCACTGATATGTCTGGGAACACTCGGGGTGTGGCCCTGGCTGGTCAGACAATAGACGTCCAGGATGGTGCGCTAGTTGATCTTTCTGGTGGAGGAGATTTGCTTGGCGCGGGATTTGTGTCTGGGCGAGGGGGCTCAACTGACGCGCGTTTCAACCCCTTGGTCCAGAATCGTCAAGGGGGATTTACGCTCCCAGGTTTGGCGAGTAATCCTGTTTATGCCATTGTGCCAGGTGTACAGCCCGGCATGGCGCCGGTGGCACTAGAAGGTGGAGCAGTCGATCCGATTGTCGGGCAGCAGATAACTGTGGGTGCAGGAGTGCCGGGACTGCCGCCTGGCACCTATACCCTGCTGCCATCCACCTATGCGCTGCTACCAGGCGCTTTCCGGGTGGAAATCAATGGCAGCGCGAGTAGACCCGTAACAAGCGTTGGCGCCGCTGGAGGGCGCGCCACCCATGCCTTGCGTAATGGCTCCTGGACCGCTACCGGCCAGTTGTCGATTGCCAACACACACATCGCCGACAACTTGCCCAAGCAGATCATTCTGACCTCGGCCGATGTGCTGCGCACTTATTCCGACTACAACGAAACCTCATACGCACAATTCGCGGTGGCCGACGCCGCGAAGTTGGGTGTGCCCCATCCCTTACTGCCCGCAGATGCGATGCCGTTGATTCTCAGGTTCGAACCGGGCGGTCAGGGCGATGCGTTCAGTATGAATGGCAGTGCAGATTTCCGTCCTGCCGAAGGTGGTCGTGCTGGAATGGCGGTGGTGCTCGTCGGGGATGGAAGCGGAGGTGCTTTGGAGATCGTAGCGCAATCCGCGACACCGGGATTCGGCGGTGCATCTGTTCAAGCCGATGCGTTGAGTGCCCTGTCTGCGCCACGCCTTATTGTCGGTGCAACGCCTATAGCGACATATGGCCAAAGTGGCAACTTCATCGATTTTTCGGGCGGCGCGTCGGATATTTATCTGAGAGAAGGCGCGCATCTGTCCGCCGCCGAAGTGCTGTTGACGGCGCGTGGCCAATATACCGACGGCATCGTAATCGAATCTGGGGCGTCTATCGCCACGGTGGGCCAGGGTCAACCAGGCTTTGACTCGCGCGATGGCTTCGTTTACATGCCTGGGCGGCGTAGTGTCCTGGCGGTATCAAATGGTTGGCTACAAGTGCTGTCGCCTGATGCGCCAGACTCGACCTTCGCGGCAAGCCCCGTTCAAATTGGCGATTGTATCGGTGCAGGCTGCATCGCCAACACGTACTTGTATTCGGAAGGCACAATCGCTATTGCCACCGACAACACCTTTCAGTTGGGTTCGGACGTTCGTTATGGCACAGAAAACTTGATTCTCGCCGTAGGCGCGGTAAACATTGGCGAAGGTGATGTGCTCCAGTCGATTGACGATCGGGGGCGTTTACCGACAGGGCTGACCCTGAATCAAGGTTTGCTTGATCGCCTACTGCTCGGTGATACCGAGTTCAACGCACCGGCACTCAAGAGTTTGACCTTGACGGTCAGGGACTCGGTCAATTTTTACGGCACGACGGGCCTCAGAACGCGGGACGCGAGCACTGGAGAATCGAGTCTCGAGAGCCTGGTACTCGCTACCCCGGCCATTTACGGATATGGCGAGGCTTCCGATGTCGCCCTGATTGAAACTGATCATCTAGTCTGGCAGGGCGCAACTAATGCGCCTGGGGCGATTATTGCTGATGGAGCAGGGACGGGCCAAGGTAGCCTGGATATTCGCGCCAACCAAGTTACCTTCGGTTATGGTCCGTACGCACGACCCAACGTCAACGATGATCCGCAGCGCATTACGGTGGGGTTTGCCGATGTGAGTTTGACGGCCTCCGAGCGTGTGACCGCCAATCACCAGGGAACTTTCTCCGTTTACCGGGCGCGAGGTGCGTTTGTAGAGGGCGAAGGCGCCGAATACAGTGGCGGGAATCTGAACATTCGCACGCCGCTTATGACTGGCGCAGCAGGCTCGATCAACCGCATCCATGCCGGTGGGGTTGTCGTGATAACCGCTCTTGAGAATGCTGAGGCACGTGCTGATGGGGCCGTAGATGCCCTCGGTGCAGAATTGGCAGTCTCCGGTGGACAGATAACTTTGGATACCGCGGTGGTGCTGCCTAGTGGCAGGCTGACACTTCAGGCTGAAGGGGATCTGCACTTGACGGGCATGGCGCGAGTCGATATGGCAGGCCGGGCGGTACAGTTCGATGACGTCACCAGATATAGCTGGGGTGGGGATGTCATTCTGGGAAGCGAGCGTGGCAATATCTATCAGTCGGAAGCTTCGCGAGTCGATCTTTCCGCCGAGCATAACCAGGCCGGGCTATTGACGGCCATCGCGCTTAGCGAAGAGGCGGGCTCGGTGGAGTTGCTGGGGGATATCCACGGCACAGCGAGCGGCTATTACGACGCGGGCGGCACGCTGGTGCCGTATAAGGCCGGCGGCATAGATATCCGAGCCCAGCGCTTGAGCGACGGCGGTGCGTTGGACGGTGATTTTGCAGCCTTGAACCAACGCCTGAATGCGGGTGGTTTGATAGGTAGCCGTAGCTTCCAGCTTAAGCAAGGAAATCTGACCATCGGCGACGACGTGCAGGCAGGCGAGGTCAATGTCTCGTTGGATGGCGGACATCTGACGGTTGTTGGAAAAATCGATGCAAGTGGTGAACGAGTAGGATCGATCCGCTTGGCTGGTAAGCACGGTCTGACGATTGCAAGCGGCGCCGAGCTGGACGCGCACGGTCGCGTGTTGCGTGTGGACAGCTACGGCAAGATCATCGATGCGCCGAACAGGGCGATCGTGGAGTTGAACTCGGGTGAGGGCACCTTGATGCTCGCACAGGAATCACGCATCGATCTGCGACATGGCACCGATGCTGTCGTGGGTGCAGGACCTGGAGAGCATGATGGTGCTCAGCGAGGCACGCTTGAACTCAATGCGCCGCGCCTGGGCTCGAACGGAAGATATGACGATGCCGATGCGGAGACGTTCGGGGATATGGCTGTTGCCGCAACCGGCCCGGTGGACATCTTGGGAGCACGATCGATCTCGGTCAACGCCACTTACCGATATGACGATGCGCCTGTGGCTGAAGATTCGTTTACTGATGGCGAAGCATATCAATACATCGACCAGGCTTACCTGCAGGGTAAGCATGCGCAGAGCGAGACATTCATCAGCGAGGCCGTGAAAAACAGCACGCTACTGGGCATTAAGCTGGCGGGTTTGAACAACGATACCTATCGTGATGTTTTCCATCTGCGTCCGGGCGTCGAAATCGTCAGCAATGCCGCAACCAACCCCGGCGGCCGGATCGTCGTGCCTGGGGACCTTGACCTGTCGGGTTATCGCTACGTAAGCCTGAATCCCCACTTCGAACAAACGGCCGTTCGCGGCTCTGGCGAGCCCGGCGCACTCGCGATCCGTGCCGAGGGCGGGCTCGATATTTATGGCAGTATCACCGACGGCTTTGCGCCGCCGCCTGATACAGCAGAGATCGATGGCAATGGATGGCTTCTGATTCGGGGCGAACAACCCTTTGGCGGCGATTTGATCGTGCCAAGCACCGGTGTGGAGTTGGCGGCCGGCACGGAGTACCTGGCTGGAAAGGTGCTGAATTACGATGTGCCAATCCAGGCGTTTTCTCTGCCCGCAGGCTTCGAACTGCCAGTGCACGGTGTGCTCGATGCCGCCATCACGCTGCCGGCCAGTACCACGGTCCACGCCGCAATTCGCCACGCGGACGGCACGGTATGGTTCCCTGCCGGAACGGTGCTCTCAGAGCCGGTTTCGTTGCCGATTGGCACTAGGCTCGATGGTGGTACGCGACTTCCCGGTGCTGCTCGGCTAGCGTCTATGGTTTGGCCTCAAGGTAGGGCTTTGCCCGTCGCGGTGAAGCTCGCCGAGACGCTGCCGCTGAGAGTCGGTGCGCTGATCCCATCCGACACCAAGGTGGTGTTGCCTGACGACGCAGTGAGCGTGCCGTTGCGGGCAAAGGATGAAGCAGCGCAGGGGAAAAATTGGGCATTGGCCCCCATGTTGGAAGAGGGGTCGTTGTCGTGGGGGATGCGCCTTGTCGCCGGCGCGGATTTGCAAGCCGCCGATCCGCGCTCGACGCTCGCTGGACGAGCGTTGGCGTTGACACTGGCAGACACGCATTATCGTTTATTGGAAGAGGGTGGCGGGCAGCTAGTTTGGACGCCGGAAAGCCCTTATGAGGCAGGCACGCCGGTGCCGGATAACTTGTTGGCGCTTTGCCGCGTGCGCCCACAATACTGCACCGAATCGGGCGACGGGGTGTCTGGATATTTTGGTCTTGATGCTTTGCCTAGTGTTATCCGAACTGGCACTGGCGATCTAGAAGTAATCGCCGCAGGCAGTGTGGAGATGTCTTCTCCCTATGGGTTGTATACCGCGGGAACACAGTCTGCGGACTTAGGGCAAGCGTACCAGCAAAGCCGTGGTGCATTGGGTTCTGACGGCTCTGTGCTCGGGCCGGATGGAGCAAACCTGGAGCATCTGGTAAACGGAAGCTCCATTTATCAGGCCTATTATCCCGAGCATGGCGGAAACGTATTGCTGCGTGCCGGCGGTGATATCACAGGGGATGGCCTGGGCGAACGAACAGCGCCCTTTGCTGGTGAAAGGATCCAGAGGTCGGGAAGTGCAGTAGGCAACTGGCTGTGGCGGCAAGGCTCAGGGAGTGCAGTCGATGTCGAGCCTATTCCCACGGCTTGGTGGATTAATTTTGGCACATATGCAAATGAGCCTTATGCGGCACCGACAGAAACTAATGGAGGGCTTCCTTACTTTGTGGGCTTTTCAGGAGTCGGTACGCTTGGAGGCGGGAATCTAACCGTAGATATCGCTGGTGGGTTGGGTACGGGTGATGTCGTACGTACAAATTCGTTGAGCAATAAGCCTAGAAATGAAGGCCTCGTGCTGGCCGTGGCGTCAACTGGTCGCCAGCTTGACGACGGCCAATTGATACTGACTGGTGGCGGCGATCTGATAGTTAGCGCAGGCGGTTCCATAAACCGAGGTCTGCGCGACGCCAACAGGTTCTTGAGCAGTAACACGCGAAATGAACTGCACGACATGAACACGAAGCTTGTGAATCTTCGTGGAACGGTCAACTTGAATGTTGGCAGGATCGGGTCGATTAATACTATATACGGCACAAATTTTCAGTATTTCGACCGCGTCGAAGTCAGGCCTTTTGATCCGTTCTCGCCATCGAAGGCGATCTCAACGGGTGGCATATCGCTCGCACCCGGTGATGCGACCGTCAATATCAATGCACGCGGAGACCTAGTTGTCGGAGGTGCGATTGATCCGGGCCGGGTAAAGATTCAAAACACCACCCCATATCGAATGAGCAACGGAGAGCCAACAGTAGGTGGCGGCCAAACATGGTTTTCACTATGGACCGATAATACTGCAATTAATCTGCTCTCCGCAGGTGGTAATCTTACGCCAATCACGTACCAAGCTAGCGCGACACACGCCACTGTCATAACCGGAAGGGAGACCTCTCCTACGGACGGTGCGTTTGTCTATCCTTCCAGTTTGACGGCGGTGGCGGCCTCGGGGAACATCTATTATGGGCCGTCTGCAAGCGCTTGGAATACTAATGCGACCAATTTTCTCCGGTATGGGCTATTGCTTGCTCCCTCCGCAAATACTGACGCGCGGTTGGATCTACTGGCTGGTGATTCAATCTATGCGGGGGGCGCTTGGATAGCGAGGTCGGGCGCGGCGCTCAACGCGGTGCCTACGCCATTGAATCCGGCTTTTGTCGGACGTGATTCTGCTGGAACCGCTGTTGCGAGCAACCTGAACGGTTATGGTCTTGCGGCGAACGCATTAGGTCGATTCCCATTGATCGCCAAAGGGCCAAATAACGTATCCTCGATTACGCCGCAGTATAGCCAGCCTGTCCGGGTGTATGCGTTGGATGGTGATATCGTAGGCGTAGCGACTGGAGCGATATACAGATTCAGTGGCACTGGAAATGTGCTGAATGGTCAGACTTGGTACGTCGGCGCGAACCCTGTTCGGATGATTGCAGGTAGAGATATAGTGAAGTCCGGCATGGAACTGGGGGAATCGCGGTCGATTCCGGGCGAGGTAGGCAACCAAACCCCCTCTGCGGGCTCGTTCACGACCAACTTCTTTTATCACGATGACGTCAATGATGTATCTGTCGTCCAGGCCGGGCGGGACCTTCTGTACAGCAGCTTCGACGTGGCCGGGCCTGGCGTATTGGAGATCATAGCTGGCCAGGATATCCGCATGGAAGACCGTGCAAGCGTGAGGAGTCTGGGAGCCGTGGTGCCCGGAGATAGTCGTCTGGGGGCGAGCATCGTTATGCAAGCCGGCTACGCAAGTGTGGAGTTCGAAAACTTCTCGGATTTCCTGGACGCTTATCTTGATCCAGACAATCTCGCAGATCCGGCGCGGCCGCTTGCGGACCAGCCAGGCAAGGTCGTCACAGCCTATAGTGGCCAACTGACGTTGGCTGATTGGTTGCGGGCGGAATACGGCTACTCGGGAGAGGACGACGGCGCGCAAACGTACTTGCAGACCAAACAGGATGAAATTGATGCGCAACGCGGTAGCGGATCTACAGCGCCTCGGCGCGACCTGCAGCGAGATTTTGAGCGCGCCGGTTCCGTCTATCTGGTGAACTGGCTGTCGAGCCGATTCGATGACTTTGATCCGTTGGGTGATCCGCGTGCTTATCTGGTTGCCTTGCCCTCCGACTTGCAGCGCGACTACGCGCGCCAGATTTATTTTGCCGAGTTGCGGGCGGGCGGGCGCGAGTATAACGATGCTGATGGTCCGCGTTTCGGTAGTTACCTACGCGGGCGAAACGTAATCGCAGCGCTCTTCCCGGAGAACAATGCACAGGGTGAGCCTATCTCTTACGATGGCGATATCGTCATGTACGGTAACTCGGGGGTGCAAACACTGTTCGGTGGTGACGTGCAGATGCTTACGCCCGGAGGTGGTCAGACATTTGGTGTCGAGGGTGCCAACCCGGCATCGACGGCCGGGGTCATCACACAAGGGCAGGGAAATATCCAGCTGTATTCGCGCGACAGCATTCTGCTGGGCCAGAGTCGCATCATGACGACGTTCGGCGGCGATATCCTTGCATGGTCGGCCCAAGGCGATATTAACGCGGGTCGTGGAGCCAAAACCACAGTCGTTTACACGCCGCCCCGCCGCGTATACGACGATTTCGGCAACGTGACACTCGCGCCTCAGGTCCCCAGCACCGGCGCAGGGATCGCGACCGACGCGCCGATTGCCGAGGTTCCGCCGGGCGATTTGGATCTGATCGCTCCGCTGGGCACCATTGACGCCGGCGAGGCGGGCATCCGGTTCTCAGGTAACGCCAACTTCGCCGCGCTTCAAGTGGTCAACGCCGCCAACATCGTCGGTCAAGGCGAAGTTACGGGCATCCCAGTTGTTGCCGCAGTTAATGTCGGTGCCCTAACAAGCGCGAGTGCGGCATCGACTGCTGCAGCCACATCGGCGCAGGAGGCTGTCGCTCGCGCCCGAGCTGAAACTCGCCAGAACTTGCCGTCGATCATTAGCGTCCAGATCCTTGGGTTTGGCGATGAAGGCTCTTCGGCGCCAGCGAACCCCGAGCCGCGTGTACAAGCGCCTGCGCCTGTTAAGTACAACCCGAATGCCCCTGTGCAGATCATCGGAAACGGACGCTTGACCGATACTGCGCGAGTGAAATTGACAGCTCGGGAGCGTGCCAGTCTGGATTAGTCGCTGGGGCTGTCCTCAGGTCATGGTATTTGGAGTGGCCTGGGGGCAGCCAAGCCGTGCTGACGGTATCGCCCTCCCTGGCGGGGGCTTTCACGCACTATCGGAACTTGGAGCGCTGACGTATCTGTGCGATCACTTTCCGAAGCGAGCGCTGTTATTGCAGGCGGACCACACGTCGGTATCCACCGCCGCCTTGACCATCCCGCAAGGTAAACCGGACCTCGAGGGCTTCGGCTTGGCTGCGGCCCTGGGGGACCGTTGCTGCGGGAACCCAGCCCGCATCAGGTAGCCAGGCACGTACTTCAAAGCCCTGCACGCCCGTCAGCAGGGCCGTTGCGTCAGCCGCACGAGGGGCCGGGATCGGCAGATCATTGGTGCCGGGCGCGGCCGCGCGATAGAGCGTGCCGTTCGCGACCCACCATTGCACGCGCTGCCAGCGGCCAGGTTCAGCCGATGCCGCGCGCACGACGCCCAGGCGCGTTTGTCCTTGGCCAGCCCGCTCGACTTGCACGGACGGGGGCAGAAAACTGCGTCGCTGGCTCGTGGGCAGCGCGGCGGTCAGTTCCAAGGTGGCTCTGAGGCGCAGGTCCTGATCGAGCTGTCGGATGGCGCGCAGCACGGCGGCATTGTCTTCACGCGCGCTGGTCAGGCGATCCGATGTCGTGATGATGCTGTCCAGGCCCCGCCACGCCATCAGGCTCAGCAGCGCCATGACCAGCATCGCCACCATGATCTCGATGAGCGAGAATCCCTTTTGCCGCCGGCGGCCGTGCCGGGCCGGTATCATCGTGGCGCTCCCGGCATGGCCGGCACGACGACGCTGGTGGTGGCCAAGCGCGTGTTGCCGCGTCCGCCGTCACGCACAAACGCATTGATCGTGATGCGGCTCGCGCCGCCCTCAACACGTTGCACGATCTGCTCGCAGGCGAGCGGCAAGCCGCCCTGCGGACAAGGCACGACCAGGCTGCCGGTCTTGAGCGCCGTCACGCGCAGCAAGGCCTCGCTCAACTGGTTCTCGGCGGAGATCATGGCCAGCGAGCGGTCCCGCAACATGCCGGTGTTCTGCGTGATGGTCGCCGCTGCGCGCGCGACCGCGGCCATCGCAATACCCACGATCGCCAGCGCCACCAGCACCTCTACCAGCGTGAAGCCGGCCTGGCGACCGCACGTGCTGCGGCGCGGGCGCCGGGATAGAGGGCTGGGGATCTGCCTCATGGCGATACCACCACGAAGCGGCCGCTGGCCTCGCGCCGCACGATCACGACGTGGTCGCCATCCGAAAGACGTACCTCCCAAGGCGGGCCCACCCATTCATCGGTCAGCACGATGGGGCCCTTGGCATCGACGCGCCTCATGCGCGCTTCCCACTGCCGCGGCCGCAGCTCGTTGTCACGTGCGAAGGTGTCCAGCACCTGTGTGGAAGCGGTAGGAATCACGACGTTGGGCCGTTCGATCCATGAGGCGCGCGCAAACCGGTATCCCTTCTCATCGGCCTGCCAAACGATGGCGCGCCCGTCGGTGCGAACCTCGGTCTGTGCGATATCGAACAGTTGTGCAAGCCGCAAGGCATCCCTGCGCAGCACCTTCGATTCGTCCGGCGAGATCGAGAAGGTCACCGTGGCCGTGGCGATCCCCACGATCACCAGCACCACCATGATCTCGATCAGGCTAAAGCCCCGCTCGCCAGCGGCACCGATGGGCGGATTCCTTGAGCGGGTGGACATCAGCGCCTTTTTGTCATAACATACTGACAAGTCGATTTTGGCATTCTGGCTGCCAGCCAGAGCATCAGACAGCGGAGGTGCGCCCATGGCAGTGATCACTATTTCTGCGCGAGATTTCGCCCGGGACATGGCTGCCGCCAAGCGCGCCGCCGCGCAAGGCCCTGTGTTCATCACCGACCGCGGCGTGCCGCGCTATGTGCTGCAGACCGTGCAAAGCTACTACCACGCGACGACGGGGAAAGCCGAGCCCTCGCTGCTGGAGGCCATGCACGCATTGCCTGCTGCCTCGGACGACTTCGAGCCCCCCCGGCTGCCGGTCCAGTTCTCGCCGACATCCTTCGATTGAGGCGGGTTGCTGATGTTCCTGCTTGATACGAACGTCGTGTCCGAACTGCGTCCAGGCAAAAAGAACGCGGAGCCGCAAGTTCTCGCTTGGGCGGCGGGCAGCCAACTCAGTTCATACTATCTGAGCAGTGTGACCGTTTTTGAACTCGAATTAGGTATTTTGCGGCTCGAGCGAACCGGGCAGGGCACGCAGTTGAGGGCCTGGTTCAACGGCCTGCGAAACACCTTCCAAGGGCGCGTACTGCCTTTTGCCGAACAGGCCGCCTTGCTGTGCGCCAACATGCATGTGCCAGATCCGAAGTCCTACCGCGATGCCATGATTGCCAGCATTGCGCTGGAGCATGGTTTTGTCGTCGTCACCCGCAACACCGAGGACTTTTTGGGAACGGGCGTGCGCTTGCTCAATCCCTGGGAAAGCGCCTAGCCTGCCTGAGCCCGCGTGCGGCGAAGGAGCAGGCATGGAGTGGCTTGCACGCAAAACCATGACATATGGCTGACCCGATCCCGGTGATACGCTACGCGAAAGGAGTCCCGTCATGGAAAGCAGAATCGACGCATTGAAAGCGCACCTTCGCCCGAACGTGGTGGGCGCATTGGGCGGCGTTGTCGCTGTCGCAGGCCTGCTTTACTGGGGCGTCATGATGTGGCAGCCGGCGGACTCCACGCCGCCCAGCGCTGCCGCGCAGACGCAGCCATTGGATGTCGTGGCCACTGCCGCGACCTGGTTCACCCCGGAACCCACCGATGTGCAGGTCACGATGACCGGGCTGCTGCGCTCGAACACACGCGCCAGCGCCATGCTCTCGGTCAACGGCCGCCCCTCGCAGGCCTACGTGGTGGGCGAGCGCGTCGCGCGTGGCGTGGTCATCAAACACATCGAAGCGAATCGGGTGGTTCTCGAGCAAGGCGATCGCACGATGGTGGTCGAGTTGCCCGCACCCGAGGATGTGGGCCAGGCGCATATCACGCGCACCCAGCCCCGCTCATAGGGCGCCCGAGCAAGGTCTGGCACGCCGCCGCACCGGGTATAAACCCTATGCGGCAGGGTGTAAATGTTCTGTAATTTGCATCATCCGACTGTCGCCGCGCATCGGTAGAGTACCGGCTTTTATTCGCAAAGCGAGCCGGTGCGAGTGCCATGTCCAAGCGCGTCTCCGACCTTTCTGCCTTGCCTGCCCTGGTCGCGTGTGCGCCGACAGCCGTGGCATCGCCGTGTGCGCAAGCTCGCCTTGCCTTGTGCCACGTCGTCGAGACCCAATACTGCACGCTGCGCCAGCGCTTGGCCTATCTGCTCGAGTGCGACCAGCTCGCGGGCGATGTCCTGCACGACGTGTATATGCGGCTCTGTACCCACGCAGTGCCCACCCATGTGCGAGATGCCAAGGGCTACGTGCTCCAGATGGCATTGAATCGCGCCAAAGATCACCACCGCGCCTACGCGCGCACGACCCCCCTGGATGACTGCGACGATGTCTTGCTGGCTGAGCCGGGACTTGAGCCTGAGCGGCGCGCGCAAGCGCGCCATGCGCTACGGGTGCTGGACCTGTCATTGCAACGCTTGCCCGCCCGATGTCACGCGCTGATCTGCGGGATGTACGTCGACGGCGAAGCCTGTGAAGCGCTGGGCCGTCGCTGGGGGCTGTCCACAGCGGCAGTCAGACGCGAAATACGCCGCGGCCTGCGTGCCTGTCGGAAGGATTGCGATGAGGTCCCAAACGGGGCGAGTCAGCATCGCATGCGCAAGCAGAACTATCTTGCCCCTGCCGGGCACGCGCGCGCATGACAGGCACAGCGCGAAAGGTGGGCGCGCGGCCGAGGTCGCGCCTAGCCTTCTGTGGCCCGAGCCGTCCAGGCGTCGAGCAACTGATCGTTGAGCCGAAAGTCCGGCGCGTTCGGAAAGTCGAAACGCTGGGCATCCAGTGTCACCACCTTGACGAACGACACGACGCGCGCGTTTGTCGATCCGGCCCGCAGCGCGGTGCTGATCGTGCGCACATCCCAGACACAATCGGTCAGTTTCAGGCCCACGAACCAGCGTATCGGCATGCATTCGCGCACCGCGCGCGACAACGCCTCGTCCGAGCAGAGATGGCCATACAGGATGCGCACCAGCATCAAGCGCAGAATGGCCCTGGGCGAGATATGCAGGTGTTCCGGCGCGGTCAACTGCCCCAGGAGATCGAGGATTTCTTGCTTCTCCGGGTTGCGTGTCAGATGCTCGTCCACCGTGAAGAGCGGGTGCTCAGGGCACATGTAGTGCCGATAGTGCGGACGGTCCATCCAGTCCGAGTGCGACACCAGCCATACATGAGGAAGTTTGTAGCGCTCGACGTATACCGGCCCCGTGGCGATGGCGGCCTGGCAATGGTCTTTGATATGCCGAACGAATGCTGTCGCGTCAACGGGCACCATCGCCCTGGGCTCGAACCTGACCCACGATTCGTTGCGTTCCCGCGCAGCGGCGTCTTTTTGACGCTTGCGCTCGTCACGACGGGACTGTCGTGCGCCAGGCAGGTCAGGCGGGTGGTGTTTCATCAAATCTCGTGGGTGAACGGGATAGGACTGGTCCATGCGATGAGACTCCAAGAGCGTATCTGGCGCCGCAGCGGTACTGCGGCGACGAATCGGCAAGAGAGCGTAGGGGTAGGCATTCATGCCCATGAGCGCGGCAACCACGGCAAGTTGCTTACGCAATGTAGGCCGCGCCCCATGTCCTGTTAAGTGAAAAGTCAGCCGCAAATATGCGTCGAAGTGAAATGTGCGTAGTGTTTTGTTCAAAACAAAAAATGTCGCGTTTCTGTCATGAAATTGTTATCGAAACTTATCAAGATAAAAGGTTATTTTTTGAAAATCGATCGTTCTATCACCGGAGCTTGATATGCCAAACAGCATCGCGAGCGAGACAGCAAAGAACGGCAGCAAGAAGGAAAAAGGAGAGGAGAGGAGCAAACTGCGCAATGCCTTTGCCCGCCGAGCGACCCTGGAAGAGTTGCGTATTCTGGTCGCCGTGGCCGAGTGCCGCAGCTTCAAGTTGGTCGCCGACACCTTCCACCTTTCGCCGCCAGCAGTCTCCAAGAAAGTCGCACGCATCGAAGAATTGCTCGGCGCGCCCATCGTGCGGCGGCGCAAACAAGGCGTAATCGGGTTGACCGACTGGGGCGAGATGCTCATCGGTCGCGCACGCGAGGTGCTGGAGAAGTTTGACGCGATGGCCGCCTTGGTTGGCGCGCCCAGCCGACACACGCGTCTTCATGTCGGCCTGCAAGCCGACATGACCGGACCGCTGTTTCTGGAAGGGGTGGCCGAGTTGAACCAGGCGCTGCCCACTACCCAGTTGAGCGTCACGGCGTCCTTGTCCGAACAGCTGATCGGTGGCCTGGGCAACAGGGAGTTCGACGTGGCCTTGCTCACCGTGTTGGAGACCGCTTCGGCGTCGACGATGAAGGCGATGCCGGCTTGCGACTGGACCGAACTGGCGGTCGAGCCCCTGTGCTGGGTCGCTAATCGCCGGCTGTCCTTGGCCGATCTGGACAGCGTGCCTCTGGCGCTGCACCCGGACGGTTGTGTGTTTCGCAATGCTGCGCGCTTGGCCCTATCCGCGATCAACAAGTCGCACTGGGTAGCGTTCAACGGCGATGTCCATAGCGTTCGCGGTGCGGTGCAGCGCGGCATTGGCATCGGGGTCATGCGGCGTGCCGATTGCGGTGATGAAGGGGTCATTCTCTCGGCCGAGGATGGCTTCCCTCCCTTGCAGAATGTCCATTTGCTGCGTGCGGTACGCCGGGACGTACAGGACCGGGATGCTGCGGATCGCGTCGCCCAAGTGCTCGAAGCCGCGTGGCGGCGCAGCAATCCCCCGCTTGCCGAATCCCAAGTGTGAGCAGCTCAGGTATGCACGGGGAGCAACTCTTCGGATGCGCCCAGTTGCCCGTCACTTTTTTCATGCGACGGAGACATTCAGCGTGCAGCCTGTCGCCATTGTATTTTTTGTCTCGCATGCGATCAGGCACGGCCCCGCAATACCGCGCCGCCAGCCCGGCAACCGAGCGAGATCCTCTGGCTCCAAGGAACCGTTCTTTGCCGATGATTTGCGACCGTCCTGTCAACGACATGCCGATCTACCAGATGGCGCAGTTGGACAACCAACTGACCCACGTCATGGGCATCGCGCGCAAGCAGCCCGTGCTGATACAGCGGTACAACAAGCCTTTCGTCTGCATCTTCCCCTACGAGCAGGCCCCGCCGCAGATGCTGTTGGGAGACTACGTGTCCGAGCGTCACCCATTGCGGCCCGTCAAGGACTATCTCGACCATGAGATGGCGCGCCAGGCCGCAGCGCTCAACATGCTCCGGCGCCGGCATCTGTGGCCCGTGCCACCCAAGCCGCTGGTTCGCGCCGTGATCCTCTGGGCACTCTACTCGTTGGAGGACGAAGCCAGCCTGCATGACCAGATCTGCTGCAATCTCGCCTTTCGATGGTTTGTCGAAGCGGATCTGTTGGGACCCATTTGGCCCCAGGAGCAATTCGTCCGCGGCCTGCGCAAGCTGTTCACGCATCGCAGCAGTGCCATGACGTTTGCATACCGCGCGACGCGCACGATACAGCAGCAGTTCGCCGGCAAGGCCACTGAGTTCCGCCTGAATGTCCCGTTCGTAGAGTCCTGGGTCCGCCGCGAGATTGCCCGGCGGGAGCCTGGATCATGAGGACGCGCCTGAGCAGGCTGTTCGCCGGGCCGCAAGTGGCGAGGGTAGCAATTCTGTCATATTTGACAGCGCAAAATGTCAACACCCAGGTCCACGCGCAGGGGAGACCCAGCTATTCTCAACCCCTCGAACAAGGCAATAGGTAAGTCTCGCAAGAGCTTTCCACCGAGACGTGTATGAAAAAGCGAAAGCCAAAGCCAAATCTGTCGGTGAGCCTGCGCGAGCTGGCCGAGGACCCGGTCTCATGGTTTGAGCGTGCTGCGGTCGAGCCCGTAGCGGTTCGTGACTCAGAAGGCGATGAGCCGAACTTGGTCATGATCTCGGAAGCGGAGTGGCGCGAAATGATCGCGCCTTACTTGGCACTCATCCCAGATGATCACCCCTTGGTGCGTGTCCATGAGGAAGTGCAGCAGCAAACGCGCTGCTGGCACGGGACGGGCCTGTACTTGCCGGGCGGGTTCCGCGTACTCGACCCCACGACTCGGCTGCATGTTGCCGCATTTCGCGCTGCCGTTTTGCAGACCTTATACGACATGTCCTTGCCGCAGATGCACGACGAAGCGACATACAACATCATCTACCGTTGGTTCATCGGCGAAGAATACTTGCTCGCGCACCTGCCCAGTGTCCAAGAATTCGAGGCTCTCTCTGCCGATCTGCAAAAAGAGCCTTCGATCTGCCGTCAATTGGTCGAAGCCGTTGGGCATGGCGGGCGCGAGGATCCGCAGGGCGATGTTTTTTTCATCAGCCATACTCGCCTTGCGTTTTGGGCTGAACGCGCAGCCGCCTGAGGTTTTCCTCCTTTCGCCGACCCGCTGATCGCGTTCGCCGCGCGGCAAGATTTCATCCACGCTTTTCGGTTATTGCCATCGAGGCGGGCGCGGCCCTGCCCACTTCGACCGCTCCCTCCGCGCCCGGCTTCCCCTCGCGCGCGCCAAGGGAGCTTGCAAGGCTTGACCTCATGACAACCGCCTTGCAGTCCCGTACAAACGCCTGTTGTACGTCACTTTTTTTTCCTTTCTGCAATCTGACATCCCCACTATGGCTCGACGTGCAAGGGTGCAGCACTCGACATACCAACTCGACCGCTTGCCGATCACAACGATAGGCGCCGGTGCAGCCCCCGATGCCGTGAGATGGCTGTGTCCGACTGGCCAGCACAACATGAGATCGAGGAGGCTATGGGAAGGGGCAAAAAAAGAGCTGGCCGGCCTGATGACAGGGCGCAGGGAGCATCCATCGATCTGTGCAAGCGGCGATTCTCCACCCGTGAGCTGAACCGGCATTTGGGCGCATTGCTTCTACTGGCGACCAAACAACCCGTCCTCATCGATCGCTACGGGCAGCCCTACGTGTGGCTCGTCTCGCACGACACCTGGGTCGAGACTGGCGTCACGGTCGACGACTATGTGTCGGGTCGACATCCGTTGGTAGCCGTTGCCGCCACTGTCGACCCCATCATCGACCAGCACAGCACCTTTCTCCGTAACCTGAAGGTTCGCCACCGCCTTCAGATCCCGCCAGGCGCGTTGCTGCGGGCGCTGATGCTCCAAGCCCTCTACTCTGTGCCCACCGAAGGCGCCCTCTACGACCAGATCGGCAGCGATATGGCTTTTCGGCGGTTCGTGGGCCTGGGCATCAAAGAGCGCCTTTGGGATCTTTCCCGTCTCACGCGCGAAATGCGCGTCATGCTGCGCAGCCACCACGCCGTGCTGGTCTTGCAGTTGCTGTTGCGATCTGCGGCGCCGGTGGCGCAACGGCCCGAAAACGGCTTGAATCTCAATGGCGCGCTAGTGCGCGCTTGGATGATGCGCCATCGCGAATTCGATTTGAGCATGCCGGCAAGAGAATGGCTCCCAGGCATGGTGTGATGACGGGCCGGCCCGCAAGGCCCGGCCCCATGGCCCGTTCGCCAATATGTCATGGCGCCTTACGGGTGGCTCGGTTCGAGGAGACGGACACGCACCCGGCTCCCGTCGACTTGGCCGACTACTTGTGTGCCCATTACGACAAGCTCAAACGCATCTTGGCGAGCCAACTGGGCTGTGCAGACTGGGCCGCCGAATGCCTGCACGAGACATGGATAAAACTGCGTGGTGTGCCGACGCGGATGTCGCTGTACCCCACCGCCTATGTGCGCCGCGTGGCGCACAATGTTGCGCTGGACATGATGCGCAGCCGAGGTATCGAGCGCATGGGCCGCGCCGAAGAGAGCGAACTGTTCGAATGCAAGGACGAGGCCCCGGGGCCGCAGGATGTCGCGCAAGCGCGTGCGGCAGTGTCCGCCTTGATCGAGGCGATGAATCGCCTGCCACGGCGCCAATGCGCCATTCTGCTCGACGTCCGTCTGGAGAAGCTGACGCAGCGCCAGGCTGCGGATCGATATGCCATTTCGCTGGCCGTGCTCAGGCGTGAGTTACGCCGCGCCGAAACTTTCTGTGCGCAGCAATTGGCGCAGCACGGCTCCCGATGAGGGGGAGGGCGCTGCCTGCGGTCAGGTGTTTTGCCAGCAGAAGACCATAAAAGCTCGAAGCGGAGCATTCAGCCTCTTGCGTAATAGCGGCACTCCCTCTATTGTAGTGAACATCACTACCTTTTCTGGGGGCGGCTATGGAAGAAGTTGTCTCTTCGGCGGATGCCAACCGCGACTTCTCGCGTATCTTGCGAGCAGTGCGGGCGGGAACCAGCTATGTCGTCACGTCCTATGGGTGTCCGGTAGCGCGCATCCTCCCTTTCGACACGGATGAGAAAAATCTCCCGGGGGCACGCACCGCGCTCATATCGCGACTGGACGATCAGCCTGTGATCGACATCGGAGGCTGGCGGTCCGAGGATCTCTACGGGGGCAAACCGTGAAGGTGGCTATCGACACCAGCGTTCTCGCCTATGCCGAGGGCCTGCACGGGATAGACAAGCGCGATACCGCGCGCGATATCGTGCGCTACTTGCCGCAAGGCGCCGTCGCCATTCCCGTTCAGGCGTTGGGGGAGTTGTTTGACGTGCTCACGCGCAAAGGTGGCCGAACACCGGTCCAGGCCCGAGACGCCGTTTCGAGTTGGCGCGATGCCTTCCAACTCATCGAGACGACACACGACGCCATGCTGGCCGCGATGGACCTGGTGGTCGTTCATGATCTAAGCATCTGGGACGCAGTCTCTTTATCCGTCTCCGCGAAGGCCGGCTGCCGCTTGTTCCTGTCCGACAAGCTTCAGGATGGCTTTACCTGGGGTGGGCTCACGGTCGCCAGCCCCTTCGCTTGCACACGCCATGCGCTGCTTGTCGAACTGATGTCCCCGAGAACGAGCCACTGACGTGAGCGCCCGTGTAGCCGCTGGCCAGATGCGGGCCAGGCTGCACTCGAAGACCTATCAACCGGTCTGCTCGCGGTCGATACACCGCCTGCTCGCGCCTTGTTGCAGGACCGCAGCGGGCAGCGCCGAGGAGGGGGATAGGACGCCCGCGCTTGGCGGGATCAGCCGTTCAGCGGCGCTGTCAGCCAGGTTGGCCTGGGCACGCCAACGATGCAGCAGCGCGTCATCGATGCGGAATTCGCGCCCATTTTCACTTTCCGTGATGGGGTGCGCGAGCACGATTTCCGCAGGCGCTGCCATCAGGCTGGACTGCGACATGGCCCGCGCAGCGCGCTCGAACTGCCGGTAAGGCCACAGGCAGCCACAAGGCTCGACCCCGACAAAATGGCGAAAGGCCAGGTTGTAGCCGATCTTCTCGTACAGCTTCTTGAACGTGTCGATCGAATAGAGCATCTGTAGCAGCAGTGCCCTGGACAAGCTCGCAGGGATGATGCCCAAAGGCGGATCGGCAACCGCTTGCCACAGTGCGATCGCGTGTGCGCCATCCAGTTCCAGCGCCTTTCGCAGTTGCCGCAACGGATGCTTTGCCGGGACCTGGTGCGCTTGCGCATTGGCCTTGAGGGTAACGATGCGCACCCACGGCTTGTTCCGGTTCGTCACGAGTACCTGGCCGTTTCGTGCTTGCCGGATGATCTTGGACAGTTTGCGGTCCAGCTCCAGCAGCGACACGGTGTTTTCTTCCTTCATACTTGTCCTCATCGTGGATGGCTGGCACAAGCCGGGCGTCCATCCGAGCGGCGACGGCTATCGCCTCGATGAACTTGTCGTGACAACTTCTTGTGCCTAGCGTCCAGTCTATGCAGCAGGCCGAGAGAGGCAAAATCGGAAATTCGATCTGCAAAATAAGTTTTCCCGAAAACTGTGCGCCAATCGTTCCTGGGTGTGCCGGGAAATCAGAATGTTATGTATTTTGCGACATCTAAAATTCATACGAAGGGCGCAAAAATGTCATAGCCTTATGTTTTGAAAGCCGCGACCCTTTCGCTACAAGACGGCCTCACTGAAGCAGCGATGAACCATGAGGCTTGAATGCGAAGATTGGAAGAACCTCATGCCCCATCGCCACCGCCGGCGCCTAAAAAGAAAACCATCACGTTGGCTCAGTTGCGGACTTTCGCGGCTATCGCGGATGCGGGCAGTTTCCAGGTCGCCGCGAAGGTCTTGTTTCGGTCCCAGCCCGCTATATCACAGCAGCTCAAGCAGCTCGAGCGAGTCCTTGGCGCGTCGCTGCTAAGTCGCAGCCAGGGTCATGTGGCGCAGGTCACAGCCGCCGGTGAGCGGTTCTTGGCCGTAGTCAAAGAGGCTCTGGATCAGCTCGACGGCGCGATCCATGCGTTTCAACGCGCCGCAGGGGCGCCTCAAGTACGGCTGGGCGTACCGGCCGACATATTGCCGATCGTGTTGCGGGCATTAGGCAAATCCTCGACGTTGGGGCCGGACCTTGAAGTGACACTCGTCACCGGACTGTCCGCACAGTTGCTCCGCGGCTTCAAACATCAAGCGTTCGACGTGATTCTCTACCGATCGCTGCAAAGCGTCAGCCAAGGGCTTGAAGAGTGCCTGCTCGAGGCCGAGACGCTGCATTGGATTGCTGATCGTGAACTGTGCATCGACCAGTTGCCGGCGGTGCCTTTGGTCACCTTCCCCGAAGAGAACCTGTATCGGGTCGCAGCAATTGGCAGCTTGGACGGCACCAGCCGTCCATGGAGCATCCGCTGTACAACGGCCGAGATCGATAACGTGCGCGCGGCAGTGCGCGCCGGTCTGGGTATCGGGACTCTGCCTGGCCACCTGTTAGACCAGAATGTGGTCGTGCTCAACGAACGGCATGGCTTTCCGCCGCTGCCACCTGTGCGACTTTCAATGGCGGTACACGGCCAATCACATCCATTGGCCGGACACGTGGCTGAACTACTCGCCGCGCAGTGGTCCGTGACCGCCGAGTAGTCCGATCTTGCATGATTCCATATCAGCTATCTGGGCCGCGTCGCTGCGTGGTTGCCCTGGTCTCGATCCGTCGCCAGCAGAGTAACGGACTGGGCGACCCGCTCGTGCAATCCAATGCCATCGCAGCGCAGAATACCCATTTTCAGAAAAGCGCCAAGGTAGGGAAAAGAATAACGAAATACGTTGGCATTCTGACGAATAGGTTAATTGGTTTATGTAGTGCGGCGCGTAGAAAACCGGAATATGGTGCGAACTTGTTTAAAAGTGGGGGGTTTCTACATAACATTCGGCCATTTTTGTTTGGAAAACGATTAATTTGTGCGTAACGGCGTGAGTTTAGATTTACGTTTCAACTCGGATGTCGAGGGCCGATCTCTCCGTTCGAGTACGACTAACCGCGTGACATCATTGGCGCGCTTGTCGAACCGAAACAAAGGGAACACGTCATGCTGCAAGCTCCCGCGCGCCGAACCGTTGCGCTATCAAAATACCCAACTGGAATGAGTGTGCATGCGCTGGCAGCCAGCCCCAAGCTGAGCCTGGCTTTTCTGCGTATGAATAACATATGCAATGCCAAATGCGAATTCTGTGATGTGTGGAAAACCCCCCAGGTCGATGCCGATGCGCGCATCGATATGCTGGCGCTGTGGCGAGATCTTGAGCAACTAAATCCGTCTGAAGTCAATGTCCATGGGGGCGAGGCATTCTTGTCTAGGGACTTCTTCAATATTCTGGATATCAACGCCAAAACACCCATCTCCATCACGACAAACGGTACTGCATTGTCTCCAAAGCTTCTGGAGCGCATACGCTCGCACGGAAGTTTCCTGAAGAAGTTCTACGTTTCCATCGATCATGTGGACCCGCTGCGCAACGCAGATTCGCGCGGGATTCGTTGGCTCAACTCCAACCTCTATCCCGCTCTGCGTTACCTGAAACAGCAGATCGACGACACCATCATCATCGTCAATCATGTTGTTAGTGCCCTGAACTACGACAGCATCGATCGACTCTTGTTGGCCATGCGCGATGTCGGGGTAGACAGCGTCAACCTCATTCCGATCAAGGATTATCCGTCGCTGTATCTGCGCCCGGATCAGATCACGACCTGCATGCAGAAGATCGACACTCTGCTGGCACAAGGGCACATCGATCGAGACTTGTTCATGGACGGCAACTACCAGATATTCGGCTCATCGGCCCAGGATTATGTGCGCGCGTCTCAGGGGGTATACAACGGCGCGACCAAGAGCGCCTGCGCCATTCCTGCCACCTCGCTATTCATTGATGCAGTCACGGGAAATGTCTATCCCTGCGATACCACCATGTATCGGCCAGACCCGGATCAGTACGTCATGGGGAATGTGCGCGAGCAGTCGCTGCAGGCGATATGGGGCGGTGCCAGATTCAATGCATTTCGAGCAAAGATGTTCCCGGCAATCACCTGTGAATGCATCAACGGCTGCGATCCGGCCAACTCTCTGAGGTAGCTATATGGCAACCGAACTCGTGGTCAATGCGCACCGCCAGTTTGCCCCAGGCAAACCCGTCCTCTTCTGTATTCCTGACATCCGCGATAGCGTCGGATTCGTCAATCGTGGGTACGAGCTGGGCCTAAATCTGATTTTGCTGCTCAAGCCCAAGTGGCAAAAGACCACGAACCTGGATGGATGCCTGGCCTACATCATCGTCGACGACGTCAAACAAGAGAACGTGGCCGATGCGGTGACAGCGGTACAAAAACTTCAGCAAACCTTACCCGGGGCAGAAGCGATTGACTACTACCTCGCGTTCTCCGAACTGAATATGGATTTTCTGGGCGCTTTGGTCGAAGGGCTCACGGGCACTTGCGTACACCAGCCCGGGGCACGCGCTTTTCGCGACAAGCGTGTGATGCGCGAGCTGGCCCAGGCCAAGGGCTTGCCTTGCCCGGTTTTTGCTCCGGCCGATCAACTGCTCAGCGCCCGGTCGCGATTTTCCAGCTTCGTCGGTGACGTCGGGCGCGCAGCTGAGCGCAAGCGCGCGCCCGTCGGGTTCGTGCTCAAGCCGCGTGATAGCTGGGGCGCGCGCGGTGTAGAGGTGTACGCGGACAGCGAGGCGCTGTGGGCGGCGCTATGTGCGTTGCAAGAGCCGCAGCAATATCTGGTCGAGGAACGGATCGTTGGCACTTTGGTGCATGTCGACTCGGCGGTATTGCATCGCCAAGTGATCTATCACGGCATGGGTATCTACCTCTACAGCTTCATTCGCAGCGAAGTAGAGGGCCCACACTTCATGTGGCACTCCGTTGCGCCGGACGGTGCGCTGGGTCGCGCATTGACGCTCTTTAATCAGAAGGTGGTGCAGGCCTTTGGACTCGACTATGGATTCACCCACACTGAGGTGTTTGTCGAATCAGGTACGGGTGACCTTGTTCTGTGCGAAACCGCCTCACGGCCGCCGGGCTTGCAGTTGCTCGATCTGCACGCAATGTCGCAGGGCTCGCATGCCTATGATCATTTTCTCGACGGCCTGGTCGGGCAGACCACGGCCAGCGCCAAGCGATTTCACACGCCGCGTACTGTCGGCTTGGTCATCTTCAACCCCATGCCTGGAGTTCTAACTGAGGTTCGCCCGTTGGAGGAAATCCTGGACGAACACGTCATCGCCTGGGAGCAAAACGCGCAGGTTGGGACCAACTACGAAGAGAGCCATTACACGGCGGAGCTGGGGCGCATTGTCTGCGCGGCGCCGACAGAGGAGGAGTGCAGGCCCCTGCTCGAGAACTACATCAGCCGTTTCCATTGCAGCTTCGCCGACGTTGCGCCGCAGCCATGAACATCCGTTACCTGTTCCTCGGCGTCCTGTTCGTCAATGGGGCAGGTTCGAGCATCCTGGCAGTCGGATATCCCTACGGCTTGCTCGCGGGCGAGGCCTCCATGTCGCGCTACTACCTGACCATGGGGGTGGTCTTCCTGTTCATCTCGCTGGGCACATTGTTCTGGGGCAGGCATATCGATCGCTCAGAGAACATCTGGCAGATGCGCATGCGTATCCTGGCGCTGGAACTGGCGTGCTCACTCGCCCTGTTGCTGCTTGTGCTGTCCGGTTGGGATCTATCCGCCTTGCAGTTGCTGTGCTTGATCGCTGTGTTGGAGTTTCTCTTTGCTTACGAGATTCCATGGTCGCGCGTTGCCTGGCACGAACTCAACAGTTGGTCTCATGCGCGCGGCGCGCCCAAGATCGACCATGCGTTCGCCATCGTCGCCACTACCTCGCTGATATCCGCGATCGGGCCAGGTGTCGGCGCTTTCCTCGGCATGGAGCACGGGCTGGCCGTCCTGGCCGCAATCAAGACCGCTTCCTTGGTGCCGTACAGCGTCGTCTGCTGGCGCTTGATGCGCGTTCAGATGCCTCGGGTGCAAAGCGCCGGCGGCGCAACGCGGCCGCGCAACGCCAGCCTGTCCGCCGTCTTCGACCTACCGAGCTACCGGGTGCTCGCCGCAACGATAGCGACCACCCTTGTCGCCAGTGCGTTTCTCATGGTTGCGTTGCCGGTGGAGGTCAATCGCAGCCTGCTCGGCATGAATCCGATCTGGGTGATCGCGTTCTATCTGCTCAGCGCGGTGATCCCCATCTGGGTTGCGCACGCGCTCGGACGCATGGGCCATCGTGGGCCGGTCTCTGCCCAGCCCGCCTCGACCTTGCTCGGGCTACTGGTGCTGGGCTGCCTGTTCTTCACGGCCGACTCTTTCTATGCCAAATGCTTGGCCTACGTTCTCTACAACGTGGCGATCGTGTTCTTCAACATGATGGTGACCGATGTCATCTACCAGAAGGGCCTGGAACGTCACCAGGGAAGGCTTTTCGCTCTGGTGCAGGTGGTCTCCGGCTTCGCCTATCCCGTCGCTGCGGCCATCGCCGCCGCGCCGCTGTCCTGGCAAGGCCAACTGCCGCTGGTCAGCTTCGTGGCGATGTCGCTAATGGCATTGACCTTGTGCTGGCTCTTCCAGATCAACAAAGTTGTCGCAGCCGCGCGCGGATAGCGCGGCTGCCCGTGCAGGCGAGACCCATCCCATGTCATACCTCAAACCGTATCTTGGCAACACTTGGATATCCCAGCGCGCGGCAGAACACGTGCAATCGGTGGTGCAGAGCAACGCCGTGTTTCGCTATACGCCCGAAAGCAAATACTGCCGGACCGTAGAGGCGCTCGCTTGCCAGGCGCTCGGGGTGTCGCATTGCTTGCTAGTGACCAATGGCACGGTAGCGCTACGCGCGGCCTTGCTTGCTCTTCGGCCACAGCCCGGGCAACTGGTCTTCATTCCGTCCATCACGTTCATTGCCACGGCCAATGCCGTACTCAACTGCGGATTGGTGCCGGTCCTGGTGGATGTCGACGAATACGGCATGCTGTGTCCGCAGGCCCTTGCGAAGGCGATTGATCTGACACCGGGCAGGCCGCTGGCGGCCATCGCGGTGCATCTGGAGGGTGCGAGCGCACAATTGCCCGCGATACTGGAGGTTTGCCAACGCGCAGGGCTCCATCTGGTAGAAGACTGCGCTCAAGGAATGGGCACCACCTACGAGGGCAGGTCAGTCGGCAGCTTCGGCGCGTTCGGGTGTTTCAGCTTCCAGGCCAACAAGCTGCTGAGCAGCGGGGAAGGCGGACTGCTGGTGTCGACCGATTCGACGCTGTTCCGTCGTGCCAGCATGCTGGTCGATCACGGGGCCGAGCGCACCGCCCAGGGCTATCCTGACTGGAGCCAAAGCATCGGCTTCGGCGATAACGGCAAGTTCAACGAAATCCAGGCTGCGCTGCTGATCGCGCAGTTTCAGGGTTTGACACAACTGTGTGCCGACTTGGGAGCACACTACACCGAGTTGCGCGACCTTTTTCCCGACGACGCGATCGTACAACGCCCCGCAGGATCCGTGCCCGTGTCGGTTTGGCTCAAGCGTAGTCAGCTTGCCCCGAGCCTGCGCGATCTGCCGTGGCTCTACGACTGGCGCGCTTGGGACATGCCGGCTCATCCCATCTTGGGCTCGCGGCTGTCTCCCTATGCGGATGGCTTTCCGTGGCGGTTGCTAGAACAGCCGTTGCCGGACGCTCAACTGAACCGCCACAGACCATTTTTGGACGAGCGCGTTTGCCTGCCCGTCCCCGCCGACGACGCGCTTTTCTGTGTGGTGCGTGCAGAAGTGGCAAAGCGGGTGTGAGCATGATCCTCTCTCCCACGTTCTTCGAGCCCATTGGTTCGCTACCGGATCCCGTTCGAGCGGTTCTTGGTGGACCTTGTATCTGCTACGCGAAAGGCAATCCGGCCCGCCTCTCGATCCAGGATCTGATCGACTCGCTGGTGCCGGCGGTGATCGCGGCTCGGCATGGTTGCCCAGTCTGCCTGTACTTCCAATCAGCAGAAGCCGTTTTGATGGCCAGCACACTGCATTTCGATCCGTCGAAGGCCGACCACGAAACGATGCTGCGTTGGCTCGAGGACGGCCTGTGCCTGGCGCTGGAGGCGCTCGGCGTGGACACGCCGCCAATCTACTGGATCGACACGGCTGCGCCTGCCTTCGAACGTTTGGTGGACGATCTGGTACTCGGCATCAAGGCGGTACTGGCGCCCACCGACCTGTGGGGGCTCTATGCCAAAGTACCAGGTGTGACTTATCCCTGCGGCCAGCCTGAAGAAGCGGTCATGGTAGAGGTCTACTACCGCAACATCGCGCTGTACAGCCCTTCATTCCTGACCCGTGCATTTAACCTGGCTCCCGATCGTGTCTTGTTTGTCGAGAACACGACGCAACGCAAGGCCATCGATATTCTCCACAGGAAAGCCGGATTGGCGCGGCCCGCCATGCTGCTTTACCCGCCTGCGCCGAACACGCAGGGCAAGGAGATGTGTCAGGGCAACCGCAACCACACTATCGAACTTCGGCATACCGACCAGCAGCTTGCGCATCGTGCTACGCAGCTCGGCCACGAAAGCTATTACCGCCAGGTTCTTGGTCAACTCGATGTGGCCGATGTGATGCAGCGCTGGAAAGCGCATGTGAGCGTGTCATGACGCAGACCATCGTTCTCGTCGTGCGCGGCGCGCCAGGCAGCGGGAAGTCCACGATCAGCCAGCTCGTCAGAGACGAGATGATCAGGCGCGGCCGTCTCGTCAGCTGGCTGCCTTGGGATACCTTCCACCACTTTATCGAGCCTCGTGCGACGCTGACCAAGCAGACGATCCTGAACGACACCCAGCGCCTGCTTCGGGCGGCCGTGGACTGCATGCATGCCGCCACGCAGATCATCATCATCGACGGCGTCTTTCTCTACCCCGAGGAGAACGACGCGATAAGAGGATGCTTTCCTGTCGGCGCAGCCACGCTGTTGCGTTACCGCCTCGTCGTATCGACGGACAACCTGCTACGCCGCAATGTGATGCGTTGCGCGCAAGACCACCTGCCCAGCGCGCGCATCCGCGAGGTGGATCAGGACCCGCTATGGAACAAGGGGCTGGCTGGCGAGCACGTGCTCGCCAATGATGGTAACGATCCACACCCGGTCGCTGCCGTTTTGTGCGAACACATCGAGCAGCATTTGGGTCGCGCCAGCGGGTCGTTCAATCCCACACGGCTTGACGCATGGCGCATGGGCAGTCGTCTGCGCTGCCCGGCTCTGCATCGCTTTCGGGATTTTGATCTCCTGGCCTCGCCTGCAAGTAACACCTGGGTGGCAAATGCCTGTTTTGACTTTGGCTTGGATCCCGCCGAGGAGCAGCGCCTGACTGCGTTGATCACGCAACAGCCCGCTGCGTTCAATTATCTGAATGCGGACTCGCGCATCATAGGGGATCTACGAGCACTGGCTCAGCGTCACGGCTTGCAGTGCGAACAGGCTGATCAATGGCAAGCGCCAGCCCTGCGTATTGCTGTAAACGCCGAGGTCAGACAGAGCTTGGGCAAGGACTCGGCTCGGTTTCGCCGCACGTTGGCAAAGATGGATTCGGCGCTGTGTGTGCGCTTCGGGCCAACCACCGACCGCCTTCAGCTTTGGCAGGATGCGCTGTGGGTAGACAGGCACAGTTGGAAGGCGGATGCGGGAAGCGATATGCACAGCCTTGACCGCGAGGACCTGCAGTATCTGCCTGGTGTGCTCGAGGACCCCTGGCGCTTTCATCTGGCCGTCGCCTACCACGTGGACGGCACGCCGGGTGCCTGGTCGTTGATGCTGAGCGCGGGGGAAGAGCGCTGGTATGCCGCGAAGTGGGGGGCTACGCCTGCGGGCAGGCAGTTGCAGATGGGTCTCGAGTGTTTCGTCTGCCACTTGGAACAGTTGTACGTGCCGGAGCGTGGCATGTACGTAGACCTCTGGGGACGACGCAGCGAGTTCTACGAGCAGATCGCGACCACGCACGTCCCTCGTGTCCACCTGAGGGTCCACACATGAACACGCCATTGCCTGTTTACGGCCCCTCGGTGCGAGGGTTCTTCGAGCAGGATCTCAAGCGGATTTCCAGGCACGGCGTCTGCCTGCTGCCCGAATGGATCTGCGAGAGCATGGTGCAAGCCGCGCGCGCAGCGCACTGGCAGCCGGCCTTCTACGCGGTCCTCCCTCCAGGCCGGGCCGAGGTTGCGCTGCAAATGGATCTCGACGATCTGCAGCAGCGCTACGCAGCGGTAGCGGGGCCCAAAGCCGTGCTGCTTGCCCACCCCATGGGGTACGTCGACCCACACTGCGCTGCCTTCGCGAACGGCGGCGCGCCAAGTTGCCCGTGCTTTATCGATTGGTCGCAAAGCTATGGCTCGATTCCACTGCAACCGTCCCTGTCACGGTGTTGCGCAGCCTACGTCTCGTTCAACGGCAACAAGCTGATCGGCGACGGTGGCGCCGTGCGCCTGACCGTCGCACACCCTGGCGTGGACCTCGGGCTGCATTTCGCACGGGTTGCGCGGCTGAAACGGGACTGGCTGCAAGCGTACCTGCAGGACAACGAACTCACCGGTGCGATTCAAGACGCAAGCTGGGGTGCCCAGCACCATTCGAGCCCTATGCGCACAGTCCTGCAGTGGCATCGATTGCCCGCGGCTGTTCAGGGGCGTCTTCGCCGCCTCGGCATGGTTCAGCCGCTGCTGGAGAATCCCCGCGCCGATCACGTCTCGCCGAGCCACGCCTACCAACGGTGGCATGCACAGATCATGCTGATGTTTTCCTCGCCGCGTGCGGGTTGGATCGAACATGCTTGACGTCGCTTCCATAACGCCGCAATGCGGACTTTGGTCGGACTTCGTTGCGCTATACCGCGACTCCGTCCAACGCCGTTTGTCAGCCACGCGCGTTCGTGCGAGGTTGGATGCGTGTGATCGCGACCAGGAGCGCATCTTGGTCGAACGTCTGGAGCACGGCCAACGCGGCTTGTTCCTGCTGCGCGACGGCGGTGCGGCCCTGGGCCTCGCGGAGGCGTGGCTGGAGTCCGGCCCAGTTCGCACCTTGCATGTCTGCGACTTCTACATCGCCGCGGCACATCAGCGCAAGGGTCTGGGGCAGGCGCTTTGGTACGCCGTGGTCCAGTGGGGCCGCTGCGCGGGCGCACGCCGCATCCGTGTTCAGATCGAAGTCGATGAGCCCGCGAGCGTGTTCTGGCAGAAGCTGGGCTTGCAGGCTCTGTCCATCGCAGACCGTCGCATTGAGTACGGCATGGGCATGCCGGATCTGCGCCTGAGCTGGATACGGCACGGAGAGATTGCGCCGCTCGACCATTTGGAAGTCTGCCCGACGGATGAGGAAATATCGCTCGCGCAGTCGGCTGCGGACCTTGCTACCAGCCTTGGTACGCGGCTGCTGGGTCCGCCGGAGGGGCAACAGATCTTCTCTTCTCCCCAACGGCGCGCCAGAGAGACGGCCCAGGCGCTTTCAAGCCACAGCGCGCGCTACGTCATCGCTCACGATTCTGCTCTGTGCGAGTTCTTCCCGGTAGAGCTTATTGGCATGCGGCTAGACGACATCGAAGCGCGGTATGGCGCCGACTATGAGCACCGCCTGATCCACACTCCACTCGACATGCCGTTCGCGGCCTCCGAAAGCGCGCATGCGGCCGTTCGACGTGTTTCGCAGTTCATGGAACACGTGGGAAGCGCGTCCATTACCTGTGCGCTCCCGGTGATCGTGTCGCATCAGAACCTGCACAACCTGTTCGTTGCGCACGTGCTGGGCGCCAACCTGAATCAGTCGGGCCGCCTGCATTTGCAGAATCTGCACGCCACCACTTTCATCTATGACCCGTACACGAAAAGGTTCGAGATCGAGAGCTTGAATGTGCCGCTATGAGGAAGAGCCATGTCCGCGCCAACCATTGTCTTTGATGCCGACCCATTTTGCTTCGGTCCAATTTCGACCACCCTGAACATCGTCGAGGACCTGCGGTTACGAGGCAATCTGCCGGATAGAACCCGTTTCGTGCTGCTCGGGACGCTAACCAGTAGCCAGTTGGGCCGCAGATCGGGTTTGTTCGACAGCATCTACGAATGCAACACGACCGACCCGAAGGATCTGGATGCGCGCGCGACGCTGCTCACCAATGCCGCGTTGTTCGTCAGTAACACAAACCCGGCCTCGATCTCGGCTGCAGCACGGCTGGGCATTCAATCGGTCTATGTCGACACCTTGTTCTGGATGTGGAACGATCTTCCTGCTGATCTGGCCTTGGCAGACAAGGTGTTCATCCAGCATTTTCATGGCATTGAGGAAAACATCGAGCGCCTGCGTGCAGTGGTCTCCGACCCGCAGGTCGTCGCTCCGATTCTGTCACCCACGCTGCCTGATCCCACCGACGATACTGATGGCCTGCTAATTACGCTGGGCGGCATCGACACGGTCTATGCCGACACCGGGCGGTTCTGGTTCGAGTTCCTGAAAGATCTGCTGGCGCTGCCGAGCGTACAGTCCGAGGCCTTTGTCACTATCGCCGGCGGCGGCCATACGATCGGACGCCTCGCCCAAGCGCTGGCCGGCTCCCATCCCAACCTCGAGATCGGGTGCTTTAACAAGCAGGATTTTCTACGCCGCTTGCGCGACGCCCGGAAAGTCCTGGCCAATCCCGGCCTGACAACCTTCTATGAGTGCCAGGCCCTGAACAAGGACGTGTTCTTCCTGCCGCCGCAGAACTATAGCCAGCAGCTCCAACTGCAGACCTACCTGCACGATTACTACAGTCCAGAGCAGGGCTTCCCATGGAATGTTCACCACGGGTATCCGCCGATTCCGCGCTACTTGCCCGAGCAAGAAGGGATCGCGCTGATAGCCGCCTGCGCGGAACGGTTCCTGTCGTTGTCTACCGAACGTGCGCGCGCAATGGCAATGATCGAGACCTTCCTTGGCAAGTCCCCATCTGGCGCGCCGTCGGCAGGCGATTCGAGTCTGCAGCGACGCGACACTTCAATCGTCAGCCATATCGAAGCGGTCCTTGCCGAATTTATCCCCCGAAGTGCTCCCCTCAACTCTTCTGAAGTAGCATAAAAATGGAAAACACGATGTCCTTGCGTCTTAAAGGGCTGACGATTTTCGTCGGCGGACCCATTCAACATGCGCTCAAAGCACGGGCGCTAGACGAAGGCCTGAAAGGCCATTTGGCGACTGCCATCTCCCTGCTGGAGGCATACGGTGCTCAGGTGCTCTCCGCGCATCGCGCGGAGAAGTTCGGTGCCGATACGCATTTGTTCACGCCGGACGAAGTATCGCGCCGCGACCGTGCTTGGATGGAGCAGTGCGATATCTTCGTTGCCGTGCTGCCGATGCATCCCTTGGACGGGACACTGCTGCGCACCGACGGCACGCATATCGAGCTGGGTTGGGCGTCCGCGTTACGCCGGCCGATTGTGCTGGTGACCGCCATGCCGATTGATGCTTCGGCTAGCCACCTGCTCAAGGGGTTGGCGACGGTGGCGCAAGTCGAGCACGTTGCCATAGACGCCTTTGAGCGCGAGCCGGCTGTCCTCGCGCAGGTTCTGGCGCTTATTGCCGAGCGTGACGCCCAGGCTGCATAGATCAGAAGCCGATTTCCGGCTCTGGATGGTCCTTGGCACGATGCGCTTCTGGCTCGGCCCGTCCGCGTGTAAGCGCGCCGCCGTAGACGATGCGCTGCCCATCGTTTGCCAACGGCGTGAGTCCCCGGGCTCGCCAGAACGCGTTCGCTTCGGGCTTGTCGGCGTCGGCTTCCAGGGCGATACCTGTTGCACCGTGGGCTTTACCCCAGCGCTCGACGGCCTGGAGCAGCAAGCTTCCCCAGCCTCGGCGTTGGTCATCAGAACGGATGTATAGCTCCGCGATCTGAAGCGTGATCATCGGGCCTTGCTTGTCCAGCCATGCGTTGGCCAAGCCTGCGGGCTTGGTCTCGTTATGCAAAAGAAACAGGCCGCGGCCGCCCTCAGCCCAGCGTGCGCGCAGTAAATCGTCGTTGTCTTGAGCAAGGCGTTCAGGCGGGATCTGTCCGAATTCCTGCGGCCAATGGCCGCGTAGATATTCAGCGTACAAGGCGAGATAGGTCGCCCAGTGCTGCGAGTCGGGTGAAACGGAATCGATAGCAATAGCGGGTCGAGCTGGGTCGGGCGTCATGATGGCTCCTGAAGTAGGCCGTGTCAGATTCCCGCCGCGCCGGGCGGTGGCGAAATGCCGGCTTGACCGCGTCGTGACGGCGCTTGCCGCCCGGGCCTCAGCTTGCCGGTTGGGTTTCTCGCTTTATGCACTCATAGCTGGCGCTGATGTGGTAGAGCTGGTACTTGCCGGTCGGCCCAGTGCTGCCGGCGTCCGAACGCGAGTCGATGCCGCGCAGGCGGGCCGTGCCGTCGCATAACTGGCTCGCGCGTGCTTGGCACGGCCCAAGATCGCTGGTGCTGGACGTCATGCATTGCACTTTGACCAAGGAGGCGGGCGCCACGCTTTCTGCGTCAGAAGACGCCGCACAACCGGCGAGCAGTAGGGAGGTGATTGCGGCCACGCCGTACCAACGGGGGTGTTCCATCTGCATTTGTTTTCTCATGGCGCCTAACTGTGGCCGCACGGTGACGCTTCGCGTGGCTAGGCAGAAGGTTCGTGTGACGACGAGAAGGCTATTTGTCCCGCTTGACGCCAGAAATCAGCATCTGGTGCAGGCTGGTGAAAAGACCTGTTTGCGTCGGCGGCAGGCGCGTGACACGCTCAGAAGCCAGGGCAGGGTTCGGCATGTCCGGGTGACCTGGTTTTTTCTCGGGCGGAGACATCCGTTGCGCCAAACAGTCATAAGAGACGCTGCGAGCGCTGCCGACCTGAACCTCAATACAAGCAGCGGGTTCCTGTGTAGCCGAGCGCGCCGCAGTCGGAGTTTGCGCCACCGTCAGCGGCGCGAGGACGACTCCCAACACCAGGACAGTGAGTCGAGCAAGCTTGGTGGACATGGCGGATTCCTCGTAGAAGACGGCTCGCAGAGGGCGCAACCGGGGTTTGTAAAATGAGTATAGGCCGGTTGCGCCCACGCCTGATGACGTGTCTGTGTCAGGCGACTGCCCTTATTGCAGCACGATGGTCAGGCTGCTCGTCTGTTGGCCGTCTGCGCGCACAGCGCCATACGTGGCGTCTTGATACGAGAAGTCTGCGACGGTGCCGCGCGAACCCGGGCCCGCCACAAGGCAGTCGAAACTGACGGACACATTGGTGCGCACGCCAACCGGGAACGACGAAGGCCCGGACCAGTTCACATTGCACCCCACCGCGCTGCCGCCCGGCGTATAGGCCCGGCAGTTGAGGGTCGAGGTGCCTGTACTGGTGCCGCCACCCGGGCGCGAGCGCACGTTCACGTCGGCCGAGCATGACGTCGTGAACGTCGGGTTGCTGCTCGTGATGGTGTACGTGCCCGAGGGCGGGTACAGCGATGCGCAGACCGAGCTGAACTGCCCGCACAGTGCGAGCGGTTGAACGTCGGCGGTGGGCGTTACCGCAGTCCCGGCCGCTGCCGGATTGGCGGCGCCCGCGCACACCACTGCCGAAGAGACATCGCTCCCCAGGGTCAGGGTGCCCTGGTCCGTGATGTCGACGCCGCCTTTGGCGGCGCAGACCATCTGGCGCAAGCCCGCGACTTCGGGGTCGTCGCTATAACCCGGCGCGGCGGCCGCGGTTCCTACATGCAATGCAAAGGCGGCCGTCAAGGCAACCAAAAGACGAGGCAGGTTCATGCTGATCTCCGATTTCTAGTGCGTTTGGATTGGCTTCGTTCGGCACGGCTCCGGAGGCCTAGACCCGGTCGATATCACCTGACTGCGAGACTGGATCGGGTAAGTGATTCCGATGCTGGTTGCAGGCGGCTTCTTGCCGACCAGCGATGGCAAGATGAAACCACCCGATCGCTAGCCAAACTAGAAAATAGGGGAAAGGCGTGACCTGGGAATGAACAGAATTACGTATATTTTGTCCTTCCTGCAGGTGCCGGCCGAAGTATCGGCACTATCGTTATCGCCCGCGTTGGCCCGGGAAAGATAGATCATTATCTATCGCCGAACTCGGCGAACTGGCACCTCAATGCCGAATTCGCGATTTCGTGTTCTGACGTAATCGTTCAACGCGAGGTGTGTTGGTTCAGAAAAGGAAAGCAGTCCTGCAATGGAGCAGGATGTAGAAGGGAATGATCCAGACGAGAAGGGGCGCTTGCCGGCTGTGCCTACGCAACAGTGGCATAGATACCGTCGCACCGTATGGGTAATGCGCCGCCCAACTGGGCGCTCTTTCCCTGAGCCTGCGCAGGGAGCCCCTGCCGAACGGTCCGACCAGACTATCCCTGACAGCCGGGGCGAACGCACCAGACGCAAGACCTCGCGCACTACGAACGTAGTGCCACTGGCCGCCCTGCGGCTTATCTCCCCCAACTGGGCGACGTTTTGCGCCCGCGGTGGGGGTGCCTCGGGCTTATGGGGTGATCAGAAACTCCTCCCGGCGCTGGCCTTGGGTTTCCGCCTCAACCAACCAGCGTGGCGCCTTGCCACGGCCGGACCAAGATGCACCGCTGTCGGGATGGCGATACTTCGCGGCCACCGCTGCGCGCGGCTTGGTGCCGGG
Organism: Bordetella ansorpii; assembly: GCF_900078315.1. Lineage (GTDB taxonomy): Bacteria > Pseudomonadota > Gammaproteobacteria > Burkholderiales > Burkholderiaceae_B > Bordetella > Bordetella ansorpii. The sequence continues at coordinate 217,343 of NZ_FKBS01000025.1, read as the reverse complement.
CGTGGCGCCACTTTTGCGCAGTTGTGCGCGGCTGCCACGTTTGTTTGCTGTGCGGGCAAGCGCTTCCTGCAGCTCTTGCGGTGTGACGCCGTACTCTTGCATCGATTTGACAATCGATGCGATCACAGGCTTTCGGCGGCGTAGCCGCAGCTTCTCTTTCTCCCTTTCGAGTTTGCGAATCTGGGCTTCAATGGTCTTTAAATTTTCTTGTCGCATCACATACTCCAAATCCAACTGTTCATCAGAACGACGGAATATCGGGTTGTCCGGGGGGGGGCTGCAATAGCGTGTCGTATATGGTCGCATGGCTCGTGCCGATCAACAAGGCGAGCATACGCAGAATACCCGATTCGCGATGGGGCCGCTTCTATCATGCATCCAGTGTGCGCCCAAAAGGTATTGGGCTGAACGGGGGGCGGCAGAATTGCGGACTTGATTATTCGGATTTCCAGCGGCTCGGCCGCTTGTTTCTAATGTCCGCAACTATTCTCGATCTCTTGTCATATTGAATGGCTGGGAAGAGGCCCGAGCTGGCCCCAGGCAGACGGATCATTATCCGTCGCCGGTCTCGACATCTTGGCGACCTTGTGTCGATGCAAGTTAAAGGATTTTCTGACCACTTTCCCCTGGTCAGACCCGAGCCAAGTCCAGGATCATGATGGGGTGCAAAGGCACCTATCGGTGCCACATTCAGATTAACTGGACCAAGTGTCGATAATGTGAAAGAAAATATCGATTCTCATGCGCTGCCGGGATATTTATTGAGCGATGAACGTTCGGTGCGCTTGCTCACGCGATCCGGTTCTTTGAATTGTTCGAATAACCTAAATCAATGATCTTGGGTCAAGGAAGATCTGGATAGTTTGCTGGGTAAGCCAAACTGCTGGCATGTTTGGCGCGCCTCTTCCGTCAAGGGCCGCGCCGCAACCCCGTGTCCTCGCTACGCTGCGGGCCGCGCCAGGTTGCGGCGCTCTTTCCCTTGACGGCACGCGCCGTCCATGCCGCGTCGCCTGCATGGGCACGACGGGCCACCCCGGCCCGCCGTGCCCATGTCCCAGGAGACTGTTATGCAACCCGCACTCGCTTCCCGTTTTGGCCGCAACCGCCGCGAATTCACCAGCACCAACGGCCAACCGTTGACCGAAGACCAACTGCGCAATGTCGCGCCGTCCATCTTTGCTGATGGCGCGCACGAAAGCCGCTCTGCCCGCTACACCTACATTCCCACCATCGACATCCTGCGTGGCCTGCGCGCCGAGGGCTTCGAGCCCTACACCGCCGTCCAGGCCCACACCCGCAAGGCCGGCCACCACGACTACACCAAACACCTGATCCGTCTGCGCCACCGCTCCCATAACGACCAGGACACCGCCCACGAAATCGTCCTGCTCAATTCCCACAACGGCAGCAGCGCCTACCAGATGCTGGCCGGCGCATTCCGCTTTGTCTGCGCGAACGGCTTGATCTGCGGCGAAGCCTTCCAGGACATCCGTGTGCCGCACAAAGGAGACGTGCGCGACCAAGTGCTCGAGGGCGCCAACGTGATCTTGGAAGACTTCGGCCTGGTCACAGAATCGCGCGAACGCATGCGCAGCATTACCGTCACGCCCGATGAGGCGCGCGCCTTCGCCACCGCCGCGCTGCAACTGCGCTACGACAGTCCAGCCGCACCCATCAGCCCCGAGCAAGCCATTGCGCCGCGCCGTGCCGAGGACGCACGCGCGGACCTGTGGACGGTCTTTAACCGGGCTCAGGAAAACTTAGTGCGCGGTGGACTTTCCGGCCGCTCGGCAAACAGCCGGCGCATCACCACCCGTGCCATCAACGGCATCGACCAGGGCACCGCGCTCAACCGTGCCCTGTGGACCCTGGCCGACGAGATGGCCAAGCTCAAGAGCTGATGCCCAGAATGCCGCGCCGCCAACGGCGGCGCGGCCCGCTCATCAATACGCACGGAGGATGTCATGCCGACGCAACCCAATGCGATGCCGCTCTATATGTACCGCTGTCCGCACTGCGGCAGCGACGACGTGGGGTATGAGGCCACGAGCCGATTCAACCCGATTACTCAGGCCTGGGAACTGAACAGCGAATACGACGATGCCTGGTGCAACGAATGCGGTGACGTGTCCCTACACGTCTATGAGATGCAGGGGCAGGCCTTGATCGATCTGCGCGAACAGGTCTGCGCGCACCAGGCGGCCGAGCGCATGCGCGATGCCGCAGGCGATTTGTTCGACGCCTTGAAGCGGGCCGTCTGGTTCATTGAGTACGCCAGTGCGCTGACCGACGCTGAACGCATGGTCCGCCATGCTGAGGTCCGGCAGGCTTGGGAAAGCGCCCTGGCCAAAGCCGTCCAGTCGTAGTCCGTCGCGCCCCGGCCCGTAGCGACCGGGACGCGACTGAACCCTGCGAAATCACCACCCATATTTCAGCGGGGAGCCTTCGGCAGCCCCGCTGGGAGAATCACCATGCACACCCCTTCAACGACACCCGAGCAAACCGTCGGCCTGGACATTGCCATCAACGCCTTGGACAGTATCTTGCGCCAGTCCACCATCCCTTTCATTCACGACATCGCTCGCGCGGCATTGGATCGGCTCCAGGCCGGCCCCGCTGGCGATAACTTGGTCCGTGTGATCGTCGCCTTCGACCGCTTCAATGCCCGCCGCTACGGGCAGCCCTGGATTGCTCGCGTGGTGCGCTGGCCGCCCGGCAAACGCTGCGATCTGACGTTCGGCATCTTTCTGGGCAGCGCCTCGGGCGGAGATGGGGAGGTCCTGGCGCGCGCGGGCGATATCATCCGCTGGGGCCAACGCGATCATCGCGGTCGCCACACCTGGGCGCGATGGGGCATTGCGCAGGACGATGGCAGCGTTCAGCCATGCGCTGAACGTGATGCGCGGCGCGCCTATCGCATCTAGACAAAAATTTCGCCGCACTGCGCTCGCGTTCAATGCATCAAACCGAAAGCGGCGCTGGCTGCGCCGCCACATCCGCACCAGCGTCGTACTTGGTATCACGCTTGTTGCCAGTTGCCGACATTGTGCTGAGGGTCCAAGCCGACGTCCTTCGCATCGCCGCTGTCGCGCAGCGTCTGCCATCGATCACTCGCCCGGTCCGCGCCATGATTTCTTGCATTTTTTCTGCCGCTTCGGTAGCCTACTTATAGGCCACTCGCCTGGGCTTCATCGCCTGAGCTACCGTCAGCTCTCACTCGCCGCCTTGTAGGCGGTCTGTTACCAGACTTCTCCCAAATGAAGTCCTGGGTAATCGACGGTCAGGACATACACTCATTTTGGAAAAGTCATGGATCCTTCTTTGAAGACTCTCGTGCGCCATCGCGCACACGCTATCAGTGCCGCTACCGCGGACCTGTTCCCCCTCAAGCTTGGGCACCTCGTTGAGGCTGTTGCTTTCGCATACGGCTTTGGCTCGCACGCAGCCTTTCTCGCCAGCAAGCCACCGATCCACGAGGCCAAGTTTGATCAGGCCCGATTTGTCGCGAAGCTTGCAACCCTCACCAATTACCTGACCGCAGCTGCCGTAGGTGCGGTGCTCGACGGGTATGCGCTGAAGGTCAAGGTGGCAAAGCGCAAAGTGCAATTTGTCAGCCATCTGGAATACGACGTGGCGGTCGATCTGTCGGGAGCGGGGTTGGCAAACCAGCCACACGTCAACTTCATCCTGCCTGAGCATGGCAAGGCCGTCCCCGAGGCGTTTCGCGTGGACTCGGCTGCGTCGCACCGCTCTTTGGACGAGCCCGTGATTCGTTCCAAGCGCGATGAGCGACTGCTCTCGGCGCGCTTGATTGAGGGCCACTGGGAGGGCGGCATGTACGTGTACGCCGCCGAGCATCAGCAAGATGATCGAAACTGCATAGGCTGGGTCAAAGCATCTCTTGCGCGGGCTGTCCTGTCGGCCCTTGCGCCGGTGCGCTGCGACGTGTTCCGTCCGAGTTCATACGACGAGGGTTGCTGGCGCGTGCGATTGGCTGTCAGCCCTGCGGTGCGCGAGTTTTGGAGTGGCGACTCGGCTGCTTTTGACGTCCCGGCACTCACGCATCATCGATTCCAGCCAGAGCAGGGCTATTGGTCCGACATCAAGGCGAACGGTACCTGGGTGGGGCGCTTGGTCGAGGGGGTGTGGCTTGCCGATTTGTACCCCAACGGTCAGGCGGGTTTGGCTAACTTGCTGACGGCCACGCAGGTGCAAAGCGCGCTATTCGAGAGCATGTATGCCTTGCTGGAGAAGCAAGGGTTCTATCGCGAGCGAATGCTGGCAAGCGAGGGCCGCGGTGCTGCCGCCGTGGCTATCGCGGGTGATACGCATCCCTGATAGTCGGTCAGGCGCGGTCTCACGACCGCGCCACGATTCCGCTGGCTGTGGCAGTTGCCGAGCCGCGTGCGGACGGTGAGCCGACATGCCCGGCACCAGTGGCGGGCAGCACTTCAAAATAGGTCGCATCAGTGCATTCGATGTCGGCCAGCGCTGCGCGGCGGGCCGCTTCCGCAGCGATCAGCCAACGCCGAGCCACACGCCAGGTCTCCTCGGGTAGCTCGCCCAGCAAGTGCTCGGCTGTTTGCCAGGCATGCCAGCCCATGAGCACGCCGTGCGTGCCACCCAAGGCCGCGTCCAGGGCCCGACGATAGCGGGCTTCGGCTTCCTGACGCAGCGCGGCGCTCGCGTCGGAATGATGCAAAGTGACGGTGTAGAACATCTGGTGATTCCAAAAATATAGCTGTATATTTATACAGCATAATTGATCAGCCCAGCCCGAAACGCCTATCAGTCTGGCCTCCGATGGTCTTGCGAAGAGCCGGCCGAACCTGGCCGTGCAGTGAAGCGCAACAACGTGAAAGTGATCGTTTCCTGTCATCTTCACCGCGAATGGGCTTGGTAGCGTCTGGGGGGTTTCCTTCTGGACGACTGAGCAAGCATGACGGATCGATACGCGGCAGAACGCGGCACCCCGGCCATCCCGGCCTGCATGCGCGCACCGTTTTCCTTGCATTTCGATGGGCAGGTGTTGACGATCCCGGAACGCGGCTTGCGCTACCCTGCCGTCTCGGGCCGACCTGCCTCGTCGGGACGCTTCGACTATTCCGCGGCGCGTCAGCGCCTGGCCAACGTGGGGCCCATCCCTGCCGGCCAATACTGGATTGATCTATCGCAGATGTGGGACAACGCTTGGTATCGTTTCACCGCATCGCGCGCGGCCTGGGGCAACCACCGCATCACGATACGCCCCTATCCCGATACGCCCGTCTTCGGGCGCGGCGGCTTCTTCATCCACGGCGGCGATACGCCGGGCAGCGCCGGCTGCATCGATCTGACCCACAGCATGGATACCTTCGTGAAGGATCTCAAGCGTCTACTGAATGGCTTGCCACGCTGCTATATCCCTTTGATCGTCGAGTACCCGCAATGAAGCGATTTCACCTACCTCGGTCCTTGGTCGTCGTGATCGCCCTGGTCGTTGCCGTCGCGGTGCTCTATGTGAACGTGATCAACCTCTGGGAAGCCTATGGCAGTGGTCCGCCGCACTATGGCCGAACCACCAACATGGATAAATGGACCAATCCCTGGCCAGCGCTGCTGATACTCGACGGCGTGGCACTGGCCGTCTGTCTGCTGCTGCATCGGTTGCGTTTGCGTCCGAGGCGATAAGGCCGTTTTCTCTCAGGGCTATGCCGTGGCGAGCAGGCGCCGCGCCGTTTGAAAACTCTCAACAGTATCCCTATGACCGCCCGCTACCACATTGCGTTCTGGAATCTCGAAAACCTGTTCGCACCGGAGTCCTACCCGGACCGCGAGCCCTGGATTGCCAGCGCGGTCGGTGCGGACCTGAAGGGTTGGACCCAGGCCCTGTTCGAGCGCAAGCTCGCACAACTGGCGTCGGTCATCGCCCGCATGAACGAGGGCAGGGGGCCAGACCTGCTGGGCGTGTGCGAGATCGAGAACAGGTACGTGCTGGACGCGCTGATCGCCGCGGTTGCGTCCTTGTTGCCCGAGCGCCGCTACAAGGCGATCCATGCCGATGCCAGCCGGGACCGGCGCGGCATCGATACTGCCTTTCTGTACGACAGCAAGGCATTCAAGGCCCGCGATCTGTTTCACCACGCGGTGCTGCGCCGCACCGGCACACGCGACATCACGCAGGCGACCTTCGTCACCAAGACGGGTGCCGAGCTGGTGGCAATGGCCAATCACTGGCCCTCACGCACCGGCGGGGCGGAATTGAGCCGGGGCTTTCGGATGACGGCGGGCGAGACCGTGGGCTACTGGCACGAACGCATCCGCGAGGAAAAAGGCGAGGATGTGGCGCTGATCATCATGGGCGACTTCAATGACGACCCCTTCGATCCGTCCTTGACGATCCATGCCGGCGGCACCCGCGAACTGTCGGACGTGCAGCGCGCCAGAAGCGCCAGGCTCTATAACCTGAGCTGGCAGTATCTGGCGCAGGAGCTGGTGGACGTGGCAGGCAAGACGCGCGCGGTCAACGGCACGATCTACTACCAAGGCGATGCCAACCTGTTCGACCAGATCCTGGTGTCACGCGGGCTGCTATTAAATCAGGCACCGCTTGTCGTGGAACTGCCCAGCGCACGCATCGAGGCCTTTCCCGAGCAGGTGTCCAAGAGCATCGCCACGCCCGAGCCGATCCGCTTTGGCTTGCCACGGGGTAATGCTGAGAAGAACGTGAACCGCGACGGGTTCAGCGACCACTATCCCGTGTCGGTGGTGGTGGTGGAACGCTGACGACCGGGGTCGCATCCTCGGGTGTTGCTGATGTGTGTCGGCTGCTTCGCAGTGTTCGAACGTGGCGACCGATGAACTGCCGAGCACGCTGCGCCTCCGCCGCAGTCACTTGGCCGCAAGGGGCCCCGGTCAGATCCACGCGCTCGGCCCCATCCTTCAAGCACTTCCAGTAGCGCATTCCTTGGCACCACACGGATAGAGCCAGCTTGAGCGCATCCGGCGCCAACCCATGCGCCGTTTGCACCTTGAGGTCTTCAAAAACACCCTTCTTGAGCGGTAGCTTGGCTCCAGGCTTTTTGGGAAATGCGGCGGGGTAGCTCTGCTGCAGTCGAGCGATTGCCAACAAAGCAGGGTCGGCCTTTGCACGGGTCGCTTTCTTGGACTGTTCCGGCGCCTTGCGGCGTGCTGGATCTTGCTGTTTGCCTGCCAGTTGCTGTTTTGCATTGGCTTGCAATTGCTTCTTGAGGGCGATAAGCGCTTCGAATCCCATCTCCATCTTGCTCCTGCAAAACACCGGTCGCAGTGTAGACGGTTGGCGCGGTCTGGTTTGCAAGCGGCTGTACTGCACCAGACGGTCTAGCCGCAGGGCTGCAAGCATTCGCTTGTCACGGATGCCGAGAGCGCCTGGCTGCAGGCCGCTGCGTCCTGACCAGCATCGTCAAGAGCAGGCAGACCATCAGGGCCGCGCCCAAGTTGTAGCGCATCCCCGCAACAAAGGCCGAGACATACTGGTCTGTGTGTGCCGCTGCACCTTTATCGGCGAGCGTCGAACCGAACAGGATGCCGACCACCGCCACGCCCAGCGCCGCGCCGACCTGCTGCACGGTCGAGATCACGCCCGAGGCCATCCCGGCCTGGTTTTCATCGACGAAACCCAGTACCAGGTTCAACAGTGGCGTCATGATAAAGCCCTGACCGGCGCCGACCACGATCAGCACGGGGATCAGTCGAGTGGGCGCCAGTTCAACGCCCGCCATCCCCACCTGCGCGATCAGCAGCCCGATGGACACCGCATAGGCCAGTGCGCCCGCCACGATGGCCCGTGTTCCCCAGCGCGCCACCAACCGCGGCGCGGCCAGGGATGCCAGCACGAAGCCCACGCTGCACGGCGCGAAGACGCTGCCCGCCGCGAAAGGGTCAAGCCCCAGCCCGGTCTGTACCAGCAGGGCGAAGCACAGGAAGAAGGAACTGGACGTGGAATAGACCAGCAGCACCAGCACCGCGCCCAACGCGAAGCGGTGCTGGGACAGCAGGCGCATGTCCACCAGTGGCAAGCCGCCAGCCATACGCCGTTGCTCTTGCTGCCGATGGAACAGTGCCAACAGCAGCACAGCCACACCCAGCGACAACAGGCTCCACGCCGGCCAGCCCAGTCCAGGCCCCTCGATCAGCGGCACCAGCAGCAGCGCCAGCCCGGCGCTGACCAGCGCCACGCCCATCCAGTCCAGTGCCGGGCGCTGCGGCGCGCGGGACTCTGGAATGTGGCGTGCCGCCGCGATCGCGAAAAGGCCGATGGGCACGTTGATGAGAAAGATACTGCGCCAGCCGAAGCCGAACAGATCGGCATGCACCAGCCATCCGCCCAACACCTGGCCGGCGATGGCGGCCAGGCCCAGGGTCATGCCCAGCATGCCGAACGCACGGCGGCTGCCGTCGCCGTCGAAGTTGACGCGGATCGAGGCATAGACCTGGGGAAACAGCAAGGCGGCCGCCAGTCCCTGCAGCACCCGTGCGCCGATCAGGAAGCCGGCGTCGGGCGCGAGCCCGCACAAGGCCGAGGCCGCCGTGAAACCCGCCATGCCGGCGACGAACAGCCGCCGGCGGCCGAACAGGTCGCCCAGCCGCCCGCCGGTGATCAGCAGCACGCCGAAGGCCAGCTCGTAGCCGGCCACGATGAAGCCGATCTGCGCAAAACTCGCGCCCAGCCCGGCCTGCATGCTGGGGATGGCGACGTTGACCACGAACAGGTCGAAGATCGTCACGAAGCCGGCCAAGAGCAGCACGGACAGCCCCAGCCAGGGCGGGCGGGCGGCGGCGCGCGGCGGCGGGAGAATGCGGGAATTCGAGGGCATGTTGCGTATCCAGGGTAAAGACGCGATCATTCTCGGACCCCTTTTAAGCAATTACAATTTAGCCATTTATGCTATTGCTCAAAGCAATCGGATGACGATGCGCAGCCTCGAGAGAACCCGCCACGACCTGGCGGCCTTCCTGCGCGCGCACCGCGAGCGCCTGTCGCCTGCCGACCTGGGCCTGCCCAGCGGTGGCCGTCGCCGCACGCCAGGGCTGCGGCGCGAGGAAGTTGCCGCGCTCGCCGGGGTCGGTCTGACCTGGTACACATGGCTGGAACAGGGGCGCGACATTGGCGTGTCGGCCACCTTTCTGGACAACCTGGCGCGGGTGCTGAAACTGGATGCCGCTGAACGCCGCCACCTGTTCCTGCTGGCCCACGAACGCCCGCCCGCCGAACCGGGCAAGACTTGGTGCGTGCTGCCGCCGCTGGTGCGGCGCCTGATGCACGACCTGCCGCATCCGGCCTTCGCGCTCAACCTGCGCTGGGACGTGCTGGGCTTCAACGCGCCAGCCGATGGGCTTTTCGGCTTTGGCGCGCACGCACCCGAGCGGCGCAACCTGCTCTGGCTGCTGTTCAGCGACCCCGTCCTGCGTGAGCGCGTGGACGCTTGGGAAGAACAAGCCCCGCTGATGCTCTCGAGCTTTCGCCGCGACTTCGCCCGTGCCACACAGGAGGCCGACATTCACCAACTGGTGGACAGCCTGGAACGGGTGTCGCCGGATTTCAAGGGGTGGTGGCGAAGGCATGACGTTCATGCGCCCTGTAATGGCGTGCGCACGCTGATGATCGACGGCAGGCCCGAACGGTTCGAGCATACCTCGCTGACCGTCGATGAAGACCGGCACCTGCGGCTGGTGGTCTATGCACGGCAGTTGTAGCGTGCGGTTTGCGTCCTGACGACATCGATCCTCGCAGCCTTGAATTCAGTGCCTGACGAGGCCTCTAGATTGGCTGAAAGAAAAATCGTGTGTAGAAGGAAGCGCCAGCGTGCAAATCACTGGCCGCCGCGGCGCGCGGATCCATCCTCTCCCAGGGTTGATGAAGAATACGCGGGAGGCGAAGGAAGAAAGTGTGCGCTACACCACTGCGATAACGCGGCATGGATAACCGCGCCGTATTTGCCTCCAATGATGTCGCGCGCGAACGTGTCCAGCGCGTCGATGATTTCCGGACTGCAGCGCGTTGCGTGGCGCGTTAACGCGCTAAGCGCAATGCTGACTGTCGCTTCCACCAAATGAGTGGACATTTGGGAATCCGTCGCAATCTGCCAGTAGTTCGCCAATACTTGCAGCGCGCTTCGAAGATCCAGCGACGGTACCGACATGTAGCGCAGCAAGGCAACGAGGGCAGGCGTGGGCGTGACGCCGTGAAGCGTTGAGGCACCGATCAGGTCGGTATGCGAGAACGAAATGAATTCGTAGTTGGCCTCAGCGAGCTTGGCCAGAATAGACGTATATTGAACGACGTCGATATGCGCGTTGCGATGCGCGCCCAAAAAGAGCAAGCGCGTCGACGCTTGTGTGAGCTTGAGCAGAACGCAAAGGCGTTCAATAAACAAGTCGTCCGCGACGAGAATCCCTTGTTGGTGGGCGGCCAACTGCATCTGGTCGGCCAGGTAGGGGGGCCAGTTGTATCGCATGGTCGAGTAGACGTCTTCTGGCAAGCCGGTCAACGGTGTGGGGCATACCGATACCGCTTCCCGAATGAATTGCGAAGCCTTTTCTAGCCAGTCTCTCTCGGCCTGCATCATCGCGGGCGTGACCTCAATGCGTGTGTACTGGCCTGGCTGATCGCCGGCAGCCAATTGCATTTGAGGGCCATCACCCATCGACGCGACCTCGGCAATTTTCTGGTTGAGAATGTCGACCGCCGATGCCGTCATACTGATCCTGGGGAACAGTCGTTTGGCCAACGGGAGCAAGCCCCAATGTGTCCAACTGACCAACGTGATCGGGTCCAGGATGATCGTGGGCGCTGGACTGCCAAGGGCAGAAACAACAGGGGCGAGCAAAGCGTTGCCGGCCGATTCCGAGCGAACGTGATGCTCTGTGCCCCCATATAGGCCGCGCCAAATGTCGAGGGGGTTGCGCCGCATGAGTCCGGCCAAGTGACCCAATGAAATCGGCGTTTCGGCATAGATCGCCAAAGCGTGCTGCGTCGCGTTGCGCGAGGCGTCCAACTGCTCGAAGACGTTTGTCAGGTCAGGGCGCCCGTCTATGGTCTGTATGGACATCTGCCGTAGCGATGCGCTCATGGGCGTCGAGTCGCCATAGTGGCTCATCAGCAGCTTGAACGCGCCGCCATGAATGGGCAGGATGTTCTTTATCAGGAAGGGGCCGCCGGGAAAAACGGGCAGGTCTACGACATCTCCGCATCGTCTCCCAAGCAACGCTTGCATGCCATGCGAGTTCGGCGTGAACCAGCCCGTGGCCGCCGCTTCGGGAAAGCGTGAGTCAATGACCAGCCATCGCTCTTTCGGCTCGCCTCGTGTCGCCTGCAGGCTCAGGCCACATTGAGTAGTCACCGTGTCCAACGTGTCAACGTCAGACGATGCTCTCGCCATCAGGAATTGAGCCAGAAACCACGCGACGTTTTCGGGATCTTCGCCGTTCTCGCGTATCCATCGATACACGAACTCGTCAGCCTGTTCACAGGCGCCCAAAAGCCGGGCTTCACGAGCGAATAACGCGATACTGTTTAAAGGCGCCTGTGTGCGGTACTCAATGGTGCTCAGTCGATCTTTAGCCTGGTCAACAAGCCCAGCTTCCCGAAGCAGTAAGGCCTCCAAGGTTCGAAGTTTTATTTCAGAGGGATTCCTCTGTAGCGCCGCCTGTACCGCCGTCAGTGCCTGGGGGCGATCGCCACGCTGCAGTGCGGCGTCGATCCGATAGCCATCGAACCGAGCCGATTCTGCCGAATCGGCCGGAAGACCCGAGAGTAATTTGTCCAACGATTCCAAACGGTGTAAACGCAGCAGGCAGAAGGCATACAGCTCCTCGAGCGGTCCCCCCTGAGGACGATCTAACTCGATGGCGGGCGACAGTATCTCCACCGCCCCTTCAGGGTCATCGATGATCAATTTTGCGTTGGCGATAAAAAGACGCCGATCGGGATCCGGTGCTTGTTCGTATAGCGCGATAGCGCGCTTGGCGTACTGCTCGGACAGAGCCGGAAAGCCAAGGTGCGACGCGTTCTGAACAATCCGTTGACACGCCGACAGCTTGTCCTCCGCTTTGTCGTAGAAGTCCTCGGTCAAGCGTTCGAGATCGGGAGTCGCTTGGACTTTCCATTGCGCGTAAAGCAGCATCCAGCGTGCGTTGTCTGCGTCCAAACCATTGAGTTGGTCCGCACAGGCCTTCAGCACAGTCAGCGCTTTGGTGAACTGGTTCAAGTGCAAAAGCGCGCTGGCCTGCGCGATACGCAACGCTGGTGCCGGCGAGGCGATACTTTCGATATGCCGCAATGCTTCGCTGGCTCGACCGCCTTCGGCCAGGGCAATGGCAAGGGAAGGGAAATCTTCGATGTCGGTGCCGTAGTGCCCCACGGCTGAACTCGCGACATCTGCGGCCTCTCGGTACTGCCCGAGGATTTTGAGGACAGAGACCAGATTCAGCGCCGCTGGCAGCCAGACCGAACGTTCCCATTTCGGGTCATAGCGCTGTAGCGCCTGTTGATAGAGGGCTTTGGCGTCGATGAGGTCACCGCGGTTTCGCTGCTGAATTGCCTCAGGACGTCTTTTTTCCAACCCGCCAAGCGCTCGCTGAAATAGACTATTTGCGTGGATCAGCCGCGTGTCGCATTCGTCCGGGTGCAGTAGCTCCAGATCGCGTCGTATCTGGTCTGCCTCCTCAAAACGCCCATCTTCTAACGCGTCGTAGGCACGCACCAACGCGATATCGCGCTCTTGCTTGAGCCGTGGCGTGAGTAACGCCTCGGCCTCTCTGCGTTTGCCCAATTGTCCTGCGCTCACAATGAGCACCACCGCAGCAAGCGCGGGCGGGCTGGGCATGGCCATCACAGCTACAGCTTGTGCGTAAGCCTCGGCGTAGCGGTCCTCGCACAAGAACGCTTGTGCCCGGCGCGCTTGCTGCAAGGCCACCTGCGGCTCAATGTCCGCCGACGCTCGCCACAGTCGTGCGGCGGCGGCAGGGTCACCGTTGCGCGAGGCGAGGATGGCCTGCGTCGCGTAGACGCGGGCCAGTTCGCTGTCGCTCAGATCGTGACGTGTGCTGAGAAGAACCTTGACCAGCCCATCGGCGGCTGCCATGTTGCCTTGCTGAACCAACAGTCTGACGCTCTCCAGCATCTGGCCATAAACCATCGACGTGGGGCCGCGGACAGTGGCGTCGGACTTTGCGACAAGCCGCGCGTCTGCGGCAGGATTGGTTGATGTCTCGCTCGCCATGACGCTAAAGCTGACATCCAACCCGAGCAGCCGAGGCAGTAGGCCGTACTGCCGCACCTCACTTTCGAAGTCGCGCCGCATGAAATAGCGAAAAGTCGGCCCTGTACCTGCTACCTCTTGTGCATAGGTGGCAAGTAAATCAATGGTGTGAGTGTCGCTCTCTGCGGACGTGTAGAGATGGAACTCGGCCAGCGGTGGGCTGACCTGGAGTGCGGCTGCGTAGTCTTCCTTGACCTGTTTAAGGTCCAGTTTGCTGCCAGACTTGACGAATTTGCACTGAACACCTATTCGTCCAGGTGTCGCGCCGATGACAAAGTCAATGCCATGTTGTTTTTGTCCGGATCGGCCATAGGCGACGGCTGTATCGCCGTGCTTTTTGGAGAGTAAGTCTTGCACCCAACTTTCCCAGACCTTGTCGTTGCCAGGCTCGGGAACGGCTACACCGTCAGTATTTGTCATTGCTCACCGTTGCTATACGTGAGGTGGCTGTATGCACTATTCGTCGAAGATTATACGAATGACAAACCGATGTGGACGTCACCGCTATGGCATCTATGCATAGGATCGGATCGCTATTTCATTGCCATTGTTGTAGGCACACCTTCAATATGGCGGCGCTCCGCTGTGCCTGGCAAATGCATCTGTGGCGGGACTGGGGCGGTCTTGCTCTCGGACTACCCTACCACGGCGGTCGCAACCGTCAAGGGCGGCGCGCGCCTGGCGCGCTGGCGGCCTGTCGGCCGGCGTAGCCCCCGGACGCCTTGCGCTGCGCCGTGCTGTTCCCGGCCGGGCAATACCGCCCATGCAACCGGAGACCGACATGCACCCGCTTTTCACTGACGCCGAACATACCGCGCTGCAGGCCAACGGCCAACAATCACGCCAATGCCACAACTTTGATCCCATGCCTGTGGTCAAGCTCTTTACGCCCGACGCCAATGGCACGTGGCTGTTGAGCGAGATCGACCCAGATGACCCGGACCGTGCCTACGGCCTGTGCGACGTTGGCATCGGGATGCCGGAGCTGGGCTGGGTCAGCCTGCAGGAACTGGCCGAGGTGCGCGGCCCGATGCGCATGCCCATCGCGCGCGACATGCACTTTCGCGCACGCAAGACACTGAATGCCTACGCTCGAGACGCCCGCTTGGCCGGTGGGATCGTCATGTGATCGCTACAGCACGTCGCTGCCAGCGGCAGCGCCGTGCCCGCGATGGCACCTGCCCGACGGCGCCACCCAGCGGGGCCGGGCCAGTCGATGCTGCCCTGGCGCCGCCGCCCAAACACCGTCAAAACGCGCTGCAAGGCAGGGGAGAGAGGGGCTTGCCTGTAGATCGCCCAGCGTACCGGACCGGTCTCGCCGTCCAGGGCTGCGTGCCTGTCGGCACTTGCGGCTCCCGCCGGTTTCCCCTTGACGGCTGCGCTGCGGCCCGGTGCGGGGCGAGGGCCAGGCAATCCCGCCTGGCACCTTGCCAGGAGCGCATCATGACGCAGTTCGCCCTTTTCGATTCACAGGACCTTTACACGCCAACCAGTGCGGCCGAATCCCATCTGCTCGTGCGGGACGATGCTGGTCAGTATCGACCAGCCGTGCCTGACGAAATCTACAACGCTGCCCGTTATCTCGCCCAGTCGGCAATCGCTGATCGACCCAACATGCAACGTCCTGAGCATGCCCAGGCTTTGTGCGCAGCGATGCTCATGGGCCGGGAGGTCGAGGTTTTCGGCGTCTTGGCATTGGACGCGCAGAATCGGTTGATTGCCTATGATGAGCCGTTCCGTGGCACCTTGGCCCAATGCTCGGTCTACCCCCGTGAGGTCTTGCAACTGCTGCTGCGGCGCGGCGCTGCGGCTGCCATCATCACGCATTGCCACCCCAGCGGCAATTTGCAACCAAGCACAGCCGACAAGGCACTGACCCGCCGCTTGCGCGAAGCCTTGCAACTGGTCGACATCGCGCTGCTTGACCACATTCTGGTCGCCGGCGGCGCGACGCTGTCGTTTGCCCAGGATGGCCTGCTGTAGGGGGCTGAGAGGCGGGTGTCACATGGCGCCCGCTTTGCCACCCTGCGCCGTTCCCGCTGTGTCGGGGCAACGCATAGTCGCTGCAATGCCTGCCTGCTATGCCTTAGTGAATCAGTTCTGCCATTGCTGGACGGGCCGCTATTGGCCACGATGCTCGGTCAGCGGATTTGTGTTCCAGTGAACCGCCCCGGGTTTCCCGGAGACTCCTTGGGTTGAGTCACGCCGACATGACGGACTCGTTGGGTTGCGAATAGTAGTTGGCTTCGGCTTCGGCCGGCGGGATATTACCGATCGGTTCAAGCAATCGGCGGTTGTTGAACCAGTCGACCCAATGGAGCGTGGCCCACTCGACTTCGTCGCGCGTGCGCCAGGATGACTTCCGATGGATCACCTCGGCCTTGTAGAGGCCGTTGATGGTCTCGGCCAGTGCGTTGTCGAACGAGTCGCCCACGCTGCCCACAGAGGGCTCCAGGCCCGCCTCGGCCAGCCGCTCGGTGTATCGGATCGACACGTACTGGACGCCTCGGTCGCTGTGGTGGATCAGGCGATCCGGGCCGACCGGCTTCCTCGCGTACAACGCCTGCTCGAGCGCGTCGAGCACGAAGTCCGTCTGCATCGAGCAGGAGGCCTTCCAGCCCACGATGCGACGGGCGAACACGTCGATGACGAAAGCGACGTAGACCCATCCTTGCCAAGTCGAGACGTACGTGAAGTCGCTGACCCACAGCGCGTTCGGCCGATCGGCCTTGAATTGCCGCTTCACGTGATCGAGCGGGCACGGCGCCTTCGGATCGCTCACCGTCGTGCGCACGGCCTTGCCTCGAACAACGCCCCTCAGCCCAAGCCGCTTCATCAGCCGCTGCACGGTACAGCGCGCAACGTCGACTCGCTCGCGCCGCAGCTGCCGCCAGACCTTGCGTACCCCGTAGACCTGGTAGTTGTCGTCCCACACGCGCTGCACCTCGGGTATCAGTATCTCGTCGGTCTTCACCCGCTGCGATCGCAGCTCCGGATCGGCCTGCCTGGCCGCATGCGCGTAGTACGTCGACGGGGCGATCTGCAGCACCTTGCAGATCGGCTCGACCCCGTGAACGTCTCGCTGCTCATCGACGAATCGCTTCATCGTTTGAAGGGGCGGTCGAGCTCCGCCTGGGCAAAATACGCCGACGCCTTGCGTAGGATCTCGTTGGCCTGGCGCAGCTCGCGCACCTCGCGTTCGAGCGCCCTGATGCGCTCCTTCTCGGCCGTCGTTACGCCGTCACGCTTGCCCGTGTCGCGCTCGTGCTGGCGAAGCCAGCCTCGCAGCGTCTCGGCCGTGCAGCCAACCTTGGCCGCCACCGACACGATCGCCGCCCACTGCGACTCGTACTCGTCTTGGTGCTCCAGCACCATCTTCACCGACCGTTCCCGGACTTCCGGGGAGAACTTGCTTGCTCTGCTCATAGCTCCATCTTCTCAAGGAATGGAGCCTCCAGATTTTCCGGGGCGGTTCACAGCCTCAGGCCTGTGTCGGTTGGGCCAACGCGGTACTGCCCTATAAGACTGCGCGACGAAGGTCCCGCACAGGGAACTCACGGAAAACAAACGGGTGCCGGGCGGCACCTTCATCACGCCTTGACCGCAACGTGAAGTGTGTCGCCGCAATGGCCGGCATGCCTAGTCTGGACGTGGCCATCATCGCTGCTGCTCAATTGTAGCTGTATGTTTGAACAGTGACTTTGCGCATACAAGGCTCAGACAAAAGGCGCTGTCAGACGTACGGCCTGCTGTTGCCGCAGGCCTTCGCAAAGCACGGAAGTTTGGCCTGTCTACCGTTTTTCTCGACTCGTTGTGCTTGGTATGGGGGCGCTATCGTGTGCACCATAGATTGAGAGGCCCGAGAGATTCGGCGTTGGGATGCTCTGTGGAGATCGATGATGAAGCCAGGTTCATCACTGGAAAAGGATGTGCAGGAAGTCTATTCCTTCCTGTTGAATATGAAGGATGAAGGCGTTGTCGTCGGCAATACCGTATTCATGACGGGAAAGTCCGGCGTGCAGCACGAGGTGGACGTCTACTACGAGTTTTCAAGAGCAGGCATCCGGCATCGGGTGGCGATCGAATGCAAGGATTGGGCGACGCCCGTGTCCAAAGGGCAGATTCAGGAGTTCGAATCTAAGCTGCGCGATATTGGCAATATCACGGGAGTCGTAGTCTCGCGGCGCGGCTACCAGAGCGGCGCGCAAGCTTTCGCCAAGCACGTCGATATTCTTGCGCTACGCTTTGATGATCTTCCCACCCTCAACGTCCTGATGGCGCAACGTCTCACCGCGGTAGCCTTGCCTGATGAGACTTACATGGGTGAGCCGTTTTGGATCATCATGGAAGTGCGCGGCGGGAAGGTGACCGGGTCGCACTACGGTTTCAAGGATCCAGGCTCCGACAAAAGACTCATCCCGCTTATGTTTTCTAAATACCATGCCGAGCGGGTGTGTCGAGAGGCAGGCTTGGACGCTGAACGGTGGGTCGTTCGTGGGCTTCCAAGATTTGCATTGCGCGCCTTTCTCCTCACGCTGGAACTGTACGAGAAGCGGATGAACGCCGCCGCGATAGTGCTGTACCTGCCGCCGGGCGCCAGACCCGATGCCCAGTTCGTTGCCGTGCAAGCTTCAAGAGAGGACCTTATCCGGGAGTACTACGGCCAAGACCTTCCCTCCATCGAAGAGGCTGTCAACCGAGGCATGGCTGCCGCGGAAGAATAGCCTCAGCAGTCAAAGAGTGCGGACCCGAGGGGGATGCTCGAGCAGTCGAATCCCACAGTCACCTTGTGCTGCTTGATCACGGCCTTGGGGCCGCGCTGTCGGCGTATTGTGATGCACATACGCACGCTCGGCCAACTCCTGGACCTGGAAGCCAAAGCGTGCCCCGCTCCGGGCCGGCGACACATACAGCGTGTCGGGCTCGCGGAAGCGTTTCGCGAAGGGGGCGGATAGGGCGACGCTCAGGGCAGTTATCAGTGCGCAACGGTACGCACTAATTTTGCACTCAAGATGCACCTTATGCAGCCGCAACGGTTCTTCCTGGCTGTATAGATGCTTGCGTGCGGGCGGAGGACGCACGACCGGCGACTCGCGTGATCTTGCTCTGTTTGCAGCCATGCGGCCACGATGGCCAATACGGGGGCGGCCTTGCCGGTAGGGGCGGCGGACTTAAGCCGCCTCGGCTTCCTCGTTGGTGTTCTCGAACGGCAGATAGCCTTTATAGACCAATTGATTACGGATGACGGACGGATGTACACCGAATCGTCGAGCGGCTTTCTGCATGACATCGGGTGTCGGGTCGTTCACGTCAATCACGTGCTGGAGGTCGTCGAACGGACACAACAAGCTGTGGGCGAAAGCGCGTTGGAACTTCTGGCGATCACTCTTTGCGCGGCTGATGATGCCGAAGTTGGCATCTTGCTGCCACACGACGTCACCAAGCTGCCGGGCAAGTTCAAAGCGGCGATCGTATGGTCTCAGCGTCTGCAAGGCAATCCGAGACCGCCTCTCTGCGCCAAGGCGGGCACCATAGGGCAACTGTTTCGCAGTCGGCGCAGCGGACTTCAAATCGTCCCACCGTGCCTGGAAAATATCTTCGAAGGCTGCGTGCTTCAACACGCCTCGCGGGGCACTAATCATCTTCCTAAGGTCTTTTGCCGCGGCCTCAGCCATTTGCCAGGGGCTCGCGTAACTCGGCAAGTCCCAGTCGCGCGCTAGGCGATCGACCACACTGAAATCGACCTCTACGCTCGATTCTCGCGTGGCCTTAATCGCCAGGCTCAAGGATTGCGCTGCATGTGCGTCAGGCTGCGCATGCGCAGCTTCCTCGACGCCATCCTCACCCGCGATGTCTTCCAGCTTGATCAGCGCGTCCATCACCGCGTCGGGCGCGGCGTCGGGATCGAACCCTAAACATGCCTCCAGCCGCCGCCAGGCGGCCACCTCCGGATCTTTACGCTCGGCATCGATTTGGGCGAGCAGCGCCTTTAGCGCGTTGCCATCCACGGTCTTGGCGCAGTGTTCAAGCACAGCCTCGAAAAAGCTGTCCACCCCTTGCTCATACTCGTTGGCCGTGACCATTCCTATACTGAAATCAAAATAGGTTTGGGGGCCTGCGACCATGTTTTTGCCGATGCTCGGCGCGAACGCAATACGGTCGCCCGCGCTGAAAATCATCACGGGAGGCCATAGCGCACCGCCGTTGGCGGAATTCAGCTCATGGCGCAGGCGCCATTCTACGGACGGGAACTTAAAGTCCTTGATCGTTTCCCAACGAAGACGCCACCAATTGTCGGCCAGCCAAAGCGCCAAGGCGGTAGACGACGCACGGAAGAAATCCCTGACTGTGTGCTTTTCCGTATCGGCAATGCGTGAAATGACTCTGTCTCCCACACGCAAGGAAATCTCAGCCACATCGTCGCTGCCCTTGGGCCAAGCGGCGGAAAATTTAAAGTAATTCGAAACGGTCATTTGTAGAAGATCTCCGCTGCTGCGATAGCGGTTCGTGCTTCAGCAACTTGATCAGCGGGAAGCTCACCTTCAGTGAACGCTACTTCCCGCGCCCTGGCTAACACATGCCTTGCAAAGGCGTCTGCCGGCAAGACTGGGTAGCCATGATATTGCGCTTGACCGGAGTTAGTAATCCGGAGTTCAAAGATCCAACCCGTAGTATCGAGCGTCCAAAGTAGGCTCGGGACATCTCCGTCGTTTTGATCCGACCACAGGCCGAGCATCACCCCTCGTGTAAGGAGAGTACGAATCCGGCCGAAGTCGTCCCTTCCGAAGCCGGCATGGGCATCGCAGTATGTTCGCTCTTCATCCTGACCGGCATATGGCCTGAGCTTGTAGGCTGTCGGATGGAACTTGTGTTTGGCGTATGGGCCATACATCACGCGTCCTGACAACTCTGCCCTCGATGCCTGCGTAGGCAGAGCGGCAATCAGTCGCCGATTCACATTGTTCCGTGATCGCTGCACCACAATGCGGGATGCCGGCTTCTTTCTGGGCATCAGAAATTCTCGTGTGTTCGGTACAAACCATTCAACACCTGCCTGACAACACCGAGCATGGAAAGCAGCGACTACACCCCGAATGGCCAAGTGGTCCCTGTAACTGCGTCATGCTACTCCAAAAAAGAAGACAACCGCAGGCTTCTGCTCGCAATTTACCTTGAACCCAAGCAGGCGCCGTCGGCGCACCACCGGCTGGCCACGTCGCCACTCCGATCTCAGAAGGCGCAGTTGGCCTTGTATCTGTGGCTTGGCGACCGACCTCGGCTTTTTCGCTGCCAGGCTTTCATCCCGCCTTCGCGGCAGCGGTGCCATGCGCTGACGCTTCGTTACGGTGTGCGGGGCCCGCCAGGAAACCAGGTAAGGGCAGGTGCGCAGCGCGCATGAGGGACAAGATGGTGGCCTGGTTCGCCGTGATCACGGGCACCGCCAACTCTGCCAGCAGGTACGGCACTGCCTCCCGTGCCCGCCATGCGGTGCAGGGCAATAGCACGGCGTCGGCACGCCGATCGGCATGGCGCATGACGTGCTCGAAGATTTCGCGCGGGGTCTGGGTCCACAGCGGGGGCGATTGCGGCGCCGGACGGGTGTCGCCCACCAGGTTCATGACCTTGGTACCGGCATCTTCGAGAAAAGCGTGCAGCACCTCGTTGTTCCAGCTCGGGTACGGGGTGATGACCGACACCCGCCAGGCGCTCAGCTCGGTCAACCGATCGAGGATCGCCAAGGACGGCAGCACCACCGGGCATCCAGCCTCTTCTTGCAGTCGGCCGCGCAGTTGCATCGCACCGGCACGCTGCTCAAAAAAAGAGGCCGTCGTAAAGCCGTAGGCCAGCGCATCGGGACGAATGCGGGCGAGTAGCGCCGCACCCGTCACCGCGGCCACATTGGCCTCGATCATCGATTCGGCGCACTCCGTGGGATAGGCGCGGCGCGTCGCGACCCGATGGCTATGGACGGTGGCGTGCCCGCCGAGGTCTCGCCACAAGTCGGGCTCGAACGTGACATTGCCGGCGGGCACCAGCGCGCCGATCCTGGGCAGAGTGGTGTCGCTCAACGGCATCTCAAGTCCTCCGTGGTATGCGGGCGGGTATCGCCAGGCGAAGCAACCCAGACCCTGTTCCGATCATAGACAAAACCCGCGCGCTCGTGTCGGCCCGTGCCGTCGCCTAACGGGGCGAGGCCTGCAGTGCAGTGAACCGCTCGCCAGTGGGAATAGAGCAAAAGGAGCGGCGATTTCGGTATCAGCCTCTGCCGCAATCCTTTGGCACAACGTGTTGACACGGCGGGCGTGGCCGCATGGCCTGGTGGCCATGCGGCCGGGCTGGCGCGCTGGCGCGTCGAGCCCGCAAGCGGTCTCGCCCCAGGCCCCGGGTCTGCGCCCGTGGGCCGGGCTTTCATCCCTCACGCGAATTGCACCCCCCACAGGCGCCAGCGGCGCTACGCGCTGACGCCTGTCTTTGCGGCCTGGGGGCCGCGGGTTAGGGGCCGCAAGCGGCCCTGCGGCGCTCGCCGCGCGGCCAGCTTCACAGGCGACAGGCAAGGGCCAAGGTGCGCCAAGCCTGCGGTTCGGGCCCGTAAGCACCGACCGTACCACGCTGGTCCGTCGGTCAAGGGGGTGTTCATAAAAGTCGGCGCGAACCGCGCCCGCCGACTTTTACAAACCTTCCCCCATTGCCCGCCCGCCCTTGCGTGGTGACGGCACGGCACGGGCGCGAACTCACAGGACTGGCGGCATACACCGACGGCCCCGTAGTCGCAGCTGAAGCTGAAACCCCCACGTGGGGCGGAATCTTCAGGCCCGGTCAGCCCAACCCCCAAACCCCGCAAGGAGATTCATCATGGCATCCGTCAACAAGGCAACCATCCTCGGCAACCTCGGCCAAGACCCCACCATCCGCTACGCCTCCAACGGCGCGGCAATGGGCAACCTGTCCATTGCAACGACCACCCGCTGGAAAGACAAGGAGACCGGCGAGGTCCGCGAAGAAACCGAATGGCACCGCATCGCCATCTTCAACCGTCTGGCCGAAATCGCAGGCGAATACCTGCGCAAGGGCAGCGCGGTCTACATCGAAGGCCGGCTGCGCACCCGCAAATGGCAAGACCCCGAAAGCGGCGCGGATCGCTACACCACCGAAATCGTGGCCGAAAGCCTGCAAATGCTCGGCAGCCGCGAGCGTAGCAACACCGAGCCTGATAGCGCCCCGGCCCCCGACGCACAGGCCGAAACCGCGCAGCCGACCGACACGAAGCCGCGCTCCCCGCGCAACACGCGCCGCCCGGCCCGCAACAAGGCTGCAAGCGCCGCCGATGCCGCCGCGACCGCAGAACCGGCTGCCGCCCTGGCAGCCCTGGACGATTCGGACATCCCGTTCTGACGCCCGCACCCGGCCACCGTCACGGTGGCCGGGCGGCACCCCGCACAGGAGTTTTGCAATGCAAGTGAGCCTCTACACCGATGCGCAGATCACCAGCCGCCTGACCACGGCTGCGCTGACCCGCCACGGCATCGCCTTCAACACGATATCGGCCAAAGCGCAGCGCGAGTCCCTGCGCGCCGCAGGCATCGGCGAACTGCCCGCCCTGTACGCCAACGGACCCTCTGCCCGCGTGTCCTGGTCGGGCTATCGCCCGGACCTCATCACGCTCTTGGCCGAACTCGTCGCGCACGGCCCGCTGGCCTCGGCAGACCTGACGGATAGGGACAAGGTCGCCCGCGCCGTGCTGACCCGAGAGCAGGCCGTGGCCTGCATCCGCGCCCATCAATTCAACCCCGCCGACTTCTTCGCCAGCCACGGCAATAGCCCTCTGTACCGGGGCAGCGTGGTTTCCCACTGGCTCGGCTACTGACTTGAATACAAGGAGCATCACCATGAAAGTGACCAATACCGAACTGGCAGCCGTGCAAGCGGCCAGCCCGCGCCAGGACATCGCCCACAGCGCCTTGCGCCTGACCGACAAGTACCAAGCCCGGCCCCGCGAATCGCTCAAGACCGACCCCGAGGTCCGCGAACTGCGCGCCACCATCGCCGCAATGGGCGGCATGATCCTGCAAAACCTGATCGTCGTGGACAACGGCGACGGCACGTATGACGTGTGCGCCGGGGGCCGACGCTGGACGGCCCTTTCCATGCTGATCGAGGCGGGCGAACTGCCCGCCGACCATCCGGTGCCGTGCCTGATCATCCCGGCACGCCATGCGCTCAATGCCTCGCTGATCGAGAACATCGCCCGCAAGGCGATGCACCCGGCAGACGTCTTCACCACCTACGCCCGGCTGCGCGCCGAGAACTGGTCGGTCCCGGAAATCGCCATCGCGCACGGGGTGAGCGAAGTGGCCGTGCGCAAGCTGCTGGCCCTGGGAGAAGTCGCCCCGGCCTTGCTCGCGCAGTTTCGCAAGGGCAGCATCGAGCTGGCCGACATGCAGGCGCTGGCATCGGTGCCTGACCATGCGCGCCAGCAGGCCGCGTGGCAAGCGGCCCGCCACAACCATCCCTATCGCCGCGCCGCGTACATCCGCCAACTGCTGGCCGACGCGGAGATACGCGGCGATTCGGTCTTGGCCCGCTATATCACCGTCGCGGCCTACGAGCGCGACGGCGGCAACGTGCGCCGCGACCTTTTCGCCAAGCGTGGCGAAGACGTATACCTGACCGACGTCGACAAGGTCCGCGTGATGGTCGTGGACAAGCTCAAGCGCAGCAAGCTCGCCCGCACCGTGGGCAAGGAAAGCTGGGCTTGGGTCGAGTTCGCACCGTCCTTTGGCCATGAGCAGCGCAGCGAGTACGGACAGGTGCAGCCCGTCAAGCGCGAGCCTACCGTCCAGGAGGCCGCCCGCTTGCAAGAGCTGGACGCGCAGTTGGACGACCTGGACCAGCGCATCGATGCCATGCGCCCGGCCTGGGAGGACGACAGTGACGAGGACGAGGCTGGCGACGAAGACGACGACCAGGACGACGACCAGGACGGAGAAGACGCAGGCCAAGACGCGCAACTGGCCGCGTTGCAGCGCGAACGGCTGGTGCTCGGGCAGCAACGCCATGATCTGCTGCGCGCCTTGCGCGACTATCCGACAGAGTTCAAGGCCCTGGCCGGGACCATCGTGTATCTGGACGCCTCAGGTGAGCCTGCGGCCAGCCGGGGACTGGTGCGTGAACAGGCGCGCGAGGCCGTCGCCGCCCTGGTCCGCGCACACGGCGGCACCGAGGACGCGACCGATGTGCAACTGCCGCGCACCAAGCAGCGCGCCGAATTCAGCGCGCCGCTGGTCAGGCGCTTGCAGGCACAACGCACCATCGCCCTGCAAGCCGAGGTCATGATCCGGCCGCAATTGGTCCAGGCGCTGCTCATCGAACAGTTGCTGGGCAGGAACCCGGGTACGGATGTGTTCGACCTGCGCGCCGACAGCGCCCATGATGATCTGTGCGCGGTCGATGATGCGATGCGAGACAGCCCCGCATGGCGCGCCGTGCAAGAACGCTATCGGACCGTCATGGCCGATCTGCCCGAGGACGAACACGCCGTGCTGCCCTGGCTGCTCGCGCAAAGCCAAGACCGCCTCAATGCCATGCTCGCCTTGTTGCTGGCACGCATCGTCTATCGCCGCGAGGCCCGCAGCCAAGCCGCGCCTACCGAGCACCTGGACCGGCTGGCCGAACTGGTCGACCTGGACATGACGACATGGTGGACCGCGACAGAACGCAGCTACCTGGGCCACGTGTCCAAGGCGCAGATCGCCCAGGCCGTCACCGAAGGGCGCGACCCGAGCAGCGGGGCGAGCATCACGGGCATGAAGAAGGCCAACGCGGTCCAGACAGCCCAGGCACTGCTGGCTGGCACCGGCTGGCTACCCGGCCCGCTGCGGCGTGTGCCGGTTGCGACTGATCCGGCCACCACCGACCCGGGCACCACGCAAGCGTCCCCCGACGTGGCCCCGGCCGAGCCGGACCCAGCCCTGGCCACGGTCTGAGCGCCCGCTGCGCGGCGCGGTCCCGATCAGGACCGCGCCGCGCAGGCTGCTCGCCCACGCCATCCCACTGCAAAGGACACCGTCATGCAAGACTTTACCGCCACCTATTCGCCCGAAGACAACAAGCTGCGCCTGTACAGCACGCAGCGTCTGGATGCGGACAGCTACGCCCGGGTCATCCAGGCAGGCTTTCGCTGGGCCGCCAAACAGCAGGTTTTCGTCGCGCCCATGTGGACGCCCGAGCGCGAAGACCTGCTGCTCGAACTGTGCGAGCACATCGAGCCCGAAACCACCACGGTGGCCGAGCGCGCCGCCGAGCGCCGCGAGAGGTTCGAAGACTATGGCGAACACCGGCGCCGGGACGCCGAGTCCGCACGCGCCCGGGTCGATGCGATCACCGCGCACATTCCGCTGGGCCAACCGATCCTCGTCGGCCACCACAGCGAAGGCCGCGCCCGGCGTGACGCCCAGCGCATCGAGCAAGGCATGCGCCGCGCCATCCAAGCCAGCGACACCGCCCGCTATTGGGACTGGCGCGCCCTGGGCGCAGAACGGTACGTCCGCCTGAAGACGGATTCGGCGGTGCGCCATCGCCGCATCCGTACCCTGCAGGCCGAGCAGCGCAAGCACCAACGCACCATCGCGCAAGCGAAAGCGGATCAGCAACGGTGGTCGGCTCCGGCCCTCTCGACAAAGGACGCACTACAGGTCGCCATCGTCGCCAGCGTATCGCAGTCCTTCCCGCTGGCCGACTATCCGCGCCAGCCCCCAGCCTCGCAGTACGAAGGCCCGATGTCCCTGTATGCCGCGCTCAAGGACGAGATCCTCGACGTCGCGCAGGCCCAGCGCATCGCGCTCGCACAACTGCAAAAGCTGCTCACCCGTGCCCAGCGCTGGCTCGCCCACGTGACCGGTAGGCTCGAGTACGAACACGCTCAACAGGAACCCGAGCCACCCGGCCCAGCCCAGCAGTACGAACTCCAGGCGGGCGGCAGCGTGCTGGTGCGCGGCAGTTGGCACACCGTCCACCGCGTCAATCGCAGCGCCGGGCGCGTGGTTTCCCTGGCCATCAATGCGCCCGCTGCCATGCATCGGACCCGAACGATGAAGGTCGGGATTGAGGACATCAGCGACTATCGGGCACCGACGGCCAGCGAGCAGCGGCAGGCCAAGGCCCCGCCTATCGTCAACTACCCAGGCGAAGGCGTACTGTCCGTGACCGCTGCCCAATGGCGTGACACCCACCGTGACTACAAGGGGGTTCACACGGCCCAGGCGTCTGCCGAGCATGGCGCTTATCGATGCCGAATGCTGATGCAGCACGGCGCATCGCATCAGGTGTATCTGAGCGACAAGCCCCGGGTGGCGCGACCTGCCCCCCCAACGTGAGGGCGGGCAGATCAAATGTTGCAGAACACGGTTCATCGGGATGTCGTGTGCTTGCGGTAGAAAATGACGGACTACCCGCCCCTCGAATCCGCACCTAGCGCGTTTTAGGAGTTGATCCATGAAAGCCGGTCTTGTCCTCGTGGTCCTACTGGGCAGCTTGGCGTTGACGGCTTACACCTATGGGCCATTCCTGAACGCGCAAGGCAACCACGATGGGGCGCGCACCGTGCCGCGCGGCCAGCAGACCCCGCAGTCCAACGCCCTGCGCCAGCAGTTCTGCCAGGCGCGGGGCGGGGTGGACGTGACCGACGAAGGCGATGTCACGGTATCGGCCGGGGCGGCGCACGTTATCGTGTGCCAGTTCCCGCAAGGGTCCCCGCCCGATACCGGCGGCTATGTGCCCATCGATCCGCTGCCCGAAGGCAAAGCGCTCTCGCCGGACGTGCCGCTGCGCCCCGCACCGCCCTCGATGCCCGGCACGCACGGCGCACGGGACGATGGCGCGCGGCCGTATTTCGGTTTTATCTCCGAATCGTCGCTTGACGATCCCGCGATCGCGATCTATCCCGTCAATCAATTCTCAGTCGCGACCGGGCAAAGTTTCTATGCTGCCGGCACCTTCGTCTTCGCCAACGTGACGCGCCCCACGCCGGTCAGCATCCGTGCGGCCATCCCAGCGCTGAACTGCAGTTGGCTGTGGGACAGCGACATTCCCAAGGACGATACGACGATCACCGGCTACATGGCATGCCACGCGTGGCGTCGCGGTGGACACATCACGCACATTACGGCGTGTGTGGTCGATGCTGCATGCACGCTGGATCAGGGGGCAATCGTCATCGCCCCAGGGAGCGGATTGCCCGACAGGCGCGCCAGCGAGACTTTCGCCGTGCGAAAGTGGTCGGATACTTCGGGCCTCGTCGGCCCTGACGGGCGCGACGCTACGCCGCGCCACCGCATCGCGCAGCATCCCGAAATCTCGTAAAATAAAGGCTCCAGGAGCCGCCATGCTGACCCCCCAAGAAATCGCACAACGCCAGCGCGCCGTCGAAGATGCGCTTGCCAGCCAACGGCTCGAAGGGCTGGAACCTGATGCGCAAGCGCTGCACCAGATGCAGCAGTATGTCCAGGGCCATGTGGAACTGGCCGACATTGTCGCGATGTTCTCGCGTCGAGTCGGCAATGGCGAAGTACACGTCTGACGACACTTATACGGACCCCGATTCCGGCGTTCTCGTCAACCGGCTGGGGATCCATGACGACGCCCTGCTCGCCAAGATCGAAGCGACCTACGCGATGCTGCGCGCCACAGAACTGGCGCGCCAGCCGCTCGCGGGCAACTTCGATCTGACCCACCTCCAGGCCATCCACAAGAAGCTCTTTGGGGATGTGTACGACTGGGCCGGCCAGATCCGTACCGTCGATATCGCCAAGGGCGGGACGCAGTTCGCAAGCGTCCACCACATCGAGCGCTACGCGCCCCAGATCACCGGCCCGCTGGCGCGCGAGAACTACCTGCGCGGGCTGGACGCCGATACCTTCAGTCAGCGCGCCGCCCACTACTTGGGCGAACTGAACGTCTTGCACCCGTTTCGGGAAGGCAACGGCCGCACCTTGCGGGCTTACATCGGACAGTTGGCGCAGCAGGCCGGCTATCACATCGCGTGGTCCGGTATGACGCGTGCGCAGATGACGCAAGCCTCGATCCAGGCCTATCACGCCGGACCGGACCTGCTCGCCGATCTGATCCGTGCGAACCTGCGCGACGTGGCATTCGAACAGGCCGTGGATCTGGCCCGCGCCAGCGGCCATGAGGCGGCGGTCTCGCTCGCGCAGCCAGGACATACCTACCTGGGCTCTGTCGTCGGCCATACCGACAGGTATTTGGTGCAGACGGTGTCCGATGCCCCGCAGGCCGTCGTGCTGCATCGGCGGCAGGCCTTGCTCGGCGGCAAATCGCTCACGCCAGGTGCCGCCGCCGAAATCCGCTATCCCCACGGCGATGTGGGCCTGGTCCGGCTTGCGCCGGACGGGCTCGAGCGCCGGGGCGACGCGCCGCATGAACGTCAGCGTCAGGCCGATCGCGACCTGGAGCGTTGATCTGGCCACGGGCAGGGTAGGGCGGTCCTGCATCCCGGTACCCTGACACGGCGATCCGGCGCGCTCAAGGGCGGCGCGACAACGGCGGTGCCGTTGCCGCTTGCGGCCGTCGGCCGGTGCTTCGCACCCCTTGACCGCGGCGGCTGCGCCGCGTTCCCCGGTTCCGGGCATGCCCGCCCGATAACCGGAGATCCACGATGAGCCTGTTCAACGTTTGGCGCTATGGCGCTGCCATGAAAACCACCGTCATCGCACGGGACTGCCAGCAGGCTGTCGATCGGTTCTGCCAACATCACGGCTACGCCGATCACGCCGACTACTGCCGCCAGCACCGCCTGGCGCAGACCAACATCCACGTTCAAGCCGTGCATGCGCCATGCCAGGCACGCGGCGGTTGCTTTGCAGGTGATTGCTGCCTGCGCTGATCCGGCATGTAGCGCCCCGCGCGGGCGCTACTTCAACGCGGCGGCCGCCAGGCCGCATTTCACGGCCGCATCTCACGCCCACCCCGCAGCCCCGCAGTTGCTGACCGGCTCATCCCGAACAGACCTTCACGTACTTTGCACTGCCCGGTGCCCACCGTCGCCGAGGGGGCCTGGCGCACAGGCACCGATCAGCTCGCTGGCGCTTGTAGCTGATCGGTGCCTTGCAAGGGCTTTCGCGGCATAAACGGTCCCCCCGGCTGCGCCGGGACCTACCATTTATTCCACGTCCCTTGCGCGCGTGTGGCCCGCCTCGGCGCGGTCTGCCCCGTGCAGTGCAAAGGGGCGGACAAGCCGCCCCGGCTGCGCGAGGGAGCCTACTCATGGGCCGATTCATCCTGGGCGACTGCCTGAAAGTCCTGCCCGAGTTTCCAGATCAGTGTGTGAATTTCATCCTGACCGACCCGCCGTACCTGGTCAATTTCCGCGACCGTAGCGGGCGCAGCATTGCCAATGACCAGAATGGGGATTGGTTGCTGCCAGCGTTTGCGCAGTGCCATCGCGTGCTGCGTCAGAACGCCCTGTGCGTCTCGTTCTACGCATGGAACCGCGTAGATCAGTTTTTTGCGGCTTGGCGGAAAGCCGGATTCCGGGCGGTCGGGCATTTCGTCTTCACCAAGTCGTATGCCTCCAAAACCCGCTTTGTGCGCTACCAACACGAGGCCGCGTATCTGCTGGCCAAAGGCCAGCCGGATATCCCCGCCAGTCCGCCGCCGGATGTGCTGGCCTGGAAATACACCGGCAACGCGCTTCATCCTACGCAAAAACCGGTGTCGTGCCTGGCGGCGCTGGTTCAGGCATTCACGCAGCCCGGCGACATTGTGCTCGACCCATTTGCGGGCTCGGGATCGACATGTGTTGCTGCGCATCAATGCGGGCGGCGCTATGTGGGTATCGAGCTGCAAAGCGAGTATCACGCCGCCGCCGTGTCGCGCCTGCAAGCGGCCCACAAGGAGAAATAATCATGGCGAAAGTCAAATTGTCGCAGGCCGCACAAAATCAAATCAACGAGGTAGCGAACACGCTGCTTAGCCTTAATCTGACAACCACGCGCGGCTATCACGAACACTCTGTCAGGTCGATCAAGGCTGCGCTCGAAGCGGCGTATCTCGCCGGCATGGTGGATCACTACCGAGGCGATGAGCCAGGCACTACCGATCAAGGAACCAGCATGGATAACACCAGCGAGCAGCAATTGATGGACTATCTGCGAGGCTACGCGCGCAGCAACCCAGCCAACTTGCACCAGTTGCGCGAGTACATGCACTGGCCGGCGATGGCGCGCGCGGAACGGGACAAGCGGGCAAGTCGCCTGCTGGACGTATTGCCCGATGACCTTCTGCACGCGATTGCCGAAGGTGAGCTTGACGTCAATGCCGTAGCGCGGCGGCTGGACGGATAGCCGTTGTGGCCCTGCGCCTGGCGTGGGGCCATTGCCAATTCAGGGGCCGCCGCTGGTGGTCCGATGGCGCTCGCCGAGCAGGCCGAGCCAGTCCCGCAACTGCGGTTGCGGGCCGCTGCCACGCCCGCCGTTCATCACCCAACTTCACCGACCTTACCACGTCGCGCCAGCCTGCAAGGGGGCATTCATAAAGGCCGGCGTCGCTGCGCGCGCCGGCCTTTACAAACCTTCCCCCTATTCCGGCTGGCTTGCCGTGGTCACGGACGGCAGGGTGACGAACTAACAGGACGGGCGGCATAGCCCTCGATGCCGTCAGACAGTCGCGCACGGCGCGTATGCTCTTGGAGCAACATCATGCAGCAGGACACCGCAACAACTCCTTCCACTGACCTGCCGTTCATGCACATGGACGGCTTCAAACTCCGCTGGCTGTATCTATCGGGTGCCGAGTGGGCGCAGGTATACGCATGCCAGGAAGCCTACGCCATGGGGCGATACGACTTCCAAAGTGGCGAGACTGCACCGCCTCCCCTGTTGGCCGACATATACGCATTGGCGAGCCATTGGCGCGAGGGCTATCGCGATCAGGAGCAAGCGTATGAGATATCGCAGTGCGCCTGTTGCCAGAACAACCTCGACGATGCCAATCCTTGCTCGGTGCATGGCCGATAGCCAGCCACCAGCGAAGCCACCTTGCCGGCGGGAAGCCGCGAGATTGTTTTAGGCGTGCGATGGTGGCCTGCAGCATCCCCACCAGCCGATGGCTGGCGGGGCCGTCTGGGTGACGCTGCGAGGCGCGCTGCGCGAGCCCCGCCAGGCTCCCCGACCCTTAAGGATCGGCCACCGCAGGGCGGCGGCACGGCCCTTAAGGCTTTCGGAAAGCCTCACACATGACGCACCCGGCGGGTGCCGCAAGTGCTTGATTTTTCGGGGATGCACGTCTCGTCCAAAAAAACGACGTGACACACGATGGGCGCAGACTTCGTGATGAGCCAAGCCTGGCGCGGCTTTGCTGTGGCACAACTGTCGCCAGTCGGCGTTGCGGCGCTTGTGTGCAGGCCGGAATGGGTCGAAAAGGCGCCGTGTCGGCGTTGAACCTGCTGCGTGGCGATTCGTTCAGGCACCGGACCGATTCGTCGGGGCGTCGCGGTGGCTGCAATTAGGAGCCAGACAGATGGCGCTTTGGCGCAGCGGGCCGGGTAACGTGCAGGCCCAGCCACCGAAACACTCCGGCATGAGTGTCATTAAGTCAAGCACCAAGAATACTAGAGGGGTGCGCTCCGACAATGTAAAAGAAATCCGCATGATTCTACTAATTTCTGTAATAAATGAAGTGGTAGGTATGTAAGAGGCAGAGTGCCGTCACGAAATATTCATTGGATGGTTCGCCGAAACGCGGGTAGCGTTACCCAAAAATCGCAGTAGCCGTCATGGTGCCGAGCACAACGCTGGGAAAGTATTTGATGAAAGGATAATCGTGAATAGGTTATTTCTAGGAAGCCTTTTCGCTATGTTGCTTGTCGCTCTTGGAGCATGCAATGGTTTTCCTTCGATAAGTGGTCCGCCTACCCGTTACTACGACAAAGAAGAAGAGGGCCTCTTGTTTCAAGCAGTAATTCCTGCTCTGGACGAAATGGCCATGGGCAGGCAAAAAACAGTTGGCTTGAACTTTGGCATGGTCTCTAGGAATATCGAAAGAATATTTTCCGGAAAATCTATTGCGGAAATACTAGATTATTGGAAATTGCAGGGTGTCGAATGTAGTCAAGTTTCAGGCGCTGGCGGCGCAGTAATTATTTGCCGCGTCGAGCATCGGTGGCGAGAGGCTTATCCTGGTGGCGGGGCTAGGTGCCTTGATCCAAATGGCGATTCCAGTAAAACGTATGGGCCCCCATGCAAGGCAAGCTTACGTTTGTTCCATAAGTTTTATACGATCGAGGGCTCCGTGAAAGTCCTCACAAGTACACGCTTCAAGGATATATCGTGAGAGATCAGTGCAACGTTGAGGTAAATGCTTCAATCCGAGTGCTCCTGAATCTTGGTGCGGTAGTGCTCCTAGCCGGGTGCAATGCGTGGCCACGGGTTGTTAGGCCTATAGATGATTTCTCCAGTGTACATAAGAATATTTTTTCACAAGCCACAATACGTTTTCTGAGCGCGGTGCCTGTTGAAGGAAAAACTTCGTTTTCAGAAGAGGATGTGTCAAAGGAAATAACTGCCGCTATGGCTGGGTGGAGCTTGGAAAGAGTAAAGGCGTATGTGGAGAATAATGGCGGAAGGTGTTTCATACAGGGGCCACTAAATTATTCACGTCTATCCTGCGTTATTTACTACTCCTGGAAAACAACCTATCTTGATGCTAGCGATTGGTGTCGAAAATACGGCACAGAGGAAAAGTATCGTGCTCCTTGCCATAATGGAGTAACAATACGTTATGGCATTGAATTTCGGGAAAACAAGATACATTCCGTTTCGCACAGGAAAATTCTAGCAGACACGGATCCACCCATTTATTGATTTTCATTAATCCTCGGAGTATGTCATGGCATTTCGTATCGAAGCGCGTTCTTACCGAGTGGCAGGGGCAGGCAGTCACGATTATTGGGTGCTGATTGGAGACGATGGCAAAGTGATTGCTGAGTTGCATGGAAAAGCCTACGCTGCAGGCATTCCAAGCCGACCCATTGCAATTGGAACCAAAGAGAGCGATCGGCTTGGAATGTACCAATACATATCCGATATTAGTTATGTGGATAGATTTGAGCAGGCGGCCGGATCAGGGCAAGGCGCGTACACATTTTTAACGAAATCCCAAGAGCTTGATGACTCTCCAACTTTCCAAACTATAATAACTGGCCCTAAGGAAGAGGTTCTCGCCCGGTGGGAGAGTGCTCTGGCAGTTCAATCTTTGATTAATGGGAAGAATCTAGGCTATACTCCTTGGGGTTTCAGCATTTGGGGGGCTACGACGAATAGCAACTCAATTTTTGCGACTACCGGCGATGTGATGGGCCTCACATTCTCGGATTTCCCGGGTGTGCTAGAGCCGGGATTCGACACCCGAGTGCTGAGCAGCGGGCAGATTGAGGAGCGCAAATACGATCCATTGAGAGCAATAGGAGTTTTTCCTATCGATGTGGATGGCATTGACAAAGCCCCCAACGGCTCCGAAGATCCGCTCCTTGATCTAATCAACACCATCAATCAAGGCGCGTCGCAACAGCCGGTGTCCGATGCCACTTATGCTCCCAACTCAGTCGGGATCGTTGCCTCCGGCAGTAGCTGGATCGGCTCGATGAACACGAGCTGGGCCAACTCCCTGACCGGATATTTCTACACGAATGCCGGCAGTCAGCTGGGTAATGGCAACAGAATCGGCAACCATAACCTCAGTAGTACGCGGCAACTGTCGCTGGATGTCACTTCAGCCAACGAGTACCTCATCAGCTACCAAGGAAGCGGCAATCGCGCCGCGGTAGACAATCAAGCCGCGATTCTCACCAACTATGGTTCCAACGGGCGATTTATTCCCGTCGATCCACTCGTTCTGGATCTGAACGGTGATGGCGTCACGCTGTCGAGCTATGCCGACAGTAACGCGCTGTTCGACGTTGACAATGACGGCGGCAGCCGTGAACACACGGGTTGGATCAAGGCCGCAGGGACGAATACCGACGGTATCGTCGTTCATGACTTGAATAACGACGGCTTGGTCAACGGCATCCAAGAAACGTTGAGTGAGTACTACAAAGGGGTTGCTGGCACGGGTGGTAATGCTGGCACCCGGCCTTATGCCGATGGCTTCGCTGCATTGAAATCGCTCGACAGCAATAATGACAATGTCTTCAACAACCAAGATGCGGCGTGGGGCCTGCTTCGGGTCTGGGTGGATGCAAACGGTGACGGCCTATCTTTTATCGACGCCAATGGCAATGGCATCAAAGATGCCAGCGAGACGTCCGAACTGAAGACCTTTGCCGATCTGGGCATCACCAGCATTAACCTTGCGCGTACCAATCAAAGCGGCTTGGTGAATACGGGTAATGAAGTGCTCGCCACCGGCACCTATGTACGCAATGGAGTGAGCCGCGCCGCGCAGGCGGTAAGGTTTATCGCCAATCCGAACGGTACGCAATTTACCCGTACCGTCAACGGCAGCACACTGGTGACGCAGGGCGATGAAAGTGCCGCCGAGGTCCGCAGCCATGTCAGTGCCGTCAATACGAACCAAACGCTGTCGGCGGCCACGCTGGGCGTGCAGAATATCTACGCGGGTGGCGGCAACGACACCTTGACCGGAGATGCCGGGGCGAACTGGCTCTCCGGCGGCCTCGGAAGCGATACGTTCAATGCAGGCGCGGGCGATGACGTTCTGCTGATTGACGCTGATGATCTTCAGCAAAATATCAAAGCAGGCGCCGGGTATGACGTCTTGCAAGTTGTCGGTTCCAAAGGCGTCGTCATCGACATGGCCCTGGCCGAGGCTGAATTGATGATAGGTGGGAGCGGCCACGATGTGATTACCAGCAGCGGCCGTCAATCCATCTTTGTCAATGCCGGTGCGGGCGACGACATCATTATCGGCAGTACGACCAACGATTCACTGTCCGGTGAGGATGGCGCCGATTTGATCATGGGCGGCGCAGGCAACGATTTGATCCGTGGCCACCGAGGCCAGGACGAATTGCATGGAGGTAGCGGCGACGACGTTCTGGACGGGGGACTGGAAGACGATCAACTGCGCGGCGATGCCGGCAACGACGTCCTGATCGGCGGCGGCGGCGATGACACGCTCGACGGAGGCGATGGCATCGACGCCGCAGAATACTCCGGCTCCTACGCCGACTACCGCATCACCAAACTGAACGACAGCACCTGGCGAGTCGTCGACACCCGCAGCGGCCGCGACGGCGCCGACACGCTCACCAATATCGAAAAACTCAGCTTCTCCGACATCAGCAACGTCGATCTGACCATCGGTAGCCCGCTACCCGTCAAAGACCTCCTCACCGTCAACAGCAGCGGCCAGACCCTGAGCCGCACCGCCGCCCACCTCATCAGCAAGACCCAACTGCTGGGCAACGACCGCGACTGGGACAGCGCCTCCGGCCAACTGAGCATCGTCGAAGTGCTGGACGCGCAAGGCGGCACGGTCAGCCTGACCGCCCAGGGCGACGTGTTGTTCACGCCGGACGCCAGCTACACCGGCGTCATGAGCTTCAAATACCGCATCCAGGACGAGAACGGCCTATACACCCAGGTCACCAACACGGCGACCGGCGAAGCTGAGGCCATGAAAGCCGCCGTCTATCTGCAGACCCCCGATCTGCCCGCCGATCCGCTGGTGGCCGAGCAGTGGTATCTGACCGACATCAACGTGCTGCCCGTCTGGCAGGACTACACCGGCAAGGGCGTGCGCATCGGCCAGTTCGAGCCGGGCGGCCCCTATGCGACGACGCAGGAAGTCTTCGACTACCGCCATCCTGACCTGCAGCCCAACGTCGACAAAGCCTGGCTCAATACGCTGGATGCGCAGGGCGCGAACCACGCGCCGCAGACCTTCAGCAATCATGCCACGATGGTGGCGGGCGTCATGGTCGCGGCGCGCAACGGCGAAGGCGGCGTGGGCGTGGCCTATGACGCGACGCTGGCGGGCCACTACATACAGGGCGAAGGCCTGGCGCTCACGCAACTGAGCGCCGAAATCACTCAGGCGCTCGCCCAGTTCCGCAACTACGACGTCGTCAACAATTCCTGGGGCGCGTCGAGCAATTTCCTCATCAACGTGGTGCCGGCCGGCACGGTGCAAAGCGGCATCTTGGATGCAGTGTGCTACGGACGGGACCAACTGGGAACGGTAATTGTCATGGCCGGCGGCAACGACCGGCAAGGCGGCGCCAATACCAACACCAACGCCTTGACGGCCAACCGGGCCGTCATCACCACCGGCTCCATCAATGCGCAGGGCGACCTGGGTACGCTGCTGTTGGGCCAGAAGCCGTTCAGCAACCCGGGCGCGTCTATTCTGGTCTCAGCGCCAGGCAGCAACATCGACAGCACCAGCCGTGAGCTGATCACCGACAATGGTTCGACTTTTGGCACAGACTACGCCGTCAGCGAAGGCACGAGTTTTGCCGCGCCGATCGTCTCGGGCATCGTGGCCTTGATGCTCGAGGCCAATCCGAATCTTGGCTATCGGGATGTCCAGACCATCCTCGCCATGACCGCCACCCGGGTCGAAGATCCCAACGGCACGGATTGGACCATCAATAAGGCGACGAACTGGAACGGCGGCGGCATGCACGTCAGCCACGACTACGGCTACGGCAAGGTCGATGCTCGTGCCGCGGTGCGCCTGGCGGAAACCTGGCAAGGCCAGAACACGCAGTGGAACGAAACCAGCCAGTCCCTGGCCAGCGGCGCCCTGAACGCGGCCATTTCCGATACCGGCGCGGTGCTGGCGCGCACGCTGGCGATGGCGGCGGGCCTGACGGTGGAAAGCGCCCAGGTCACGGTAAACCTGACGCATGCCAACTGGGGCGACCTGATCATCAAGCTGATTTCGCCCTCGGGCACCGAGAGCATCCTCGTGAACCGTCCCGGCAAGGCGCCGGGCAGCGGCGCCGAAGACCGCGGCGACAGCTATGCGGGCTCGACCACGATGAACTTCAGCTTCAACACCACGCACCTGCGCGGCGAGGACAGCGGCGGGACCTGGACGCTGCAGGTCATCGACGCGGCGACGGGCCAGACCGGGACGCTGAAGGACTGGAAGCTGGACCTGTACGGCTCGTTGCCCGACGCCAACGATCTGTACGTCTACACCAACGAGTTCGCCAGCGCCGCGGGCGCTGCGCGCGCAACCCTCGCCGATACCGATGGCGGCACGGATACCCTGAATGCCAGCGCGGTCACGGGTAACAGCGTGATCAATCTGAACAGCGGTGCGGCCAGCACCATCGCCGGCCGCGCCTTGCAGATATCGGGCCTGATCGAAAAGGCGTTTGGCGGCGACGGCAACGATACGATCACCGGCAATGCGCAAAACAACGTGCTGTCGGGCGGCCGGGGCAACGATACGCTGTCGGGCGGCGCGGGCAGCGATCGCCTGGAAGGCGGCCGGGGCAACAACACCCTGACTGGCGGCGCGGGCAACGACCTGTTCATCGTCCGGCGCAATCCGGGCGGCACCGATACGATCACCGATTTTGCGATGACCTCCGGCATCGAAAAGATCGTGCTGGTAGGCTTCGATGCGATTCCCGACTTTGCCGGCCTGACGCTGACGCAATCGGGCAGCCATGTGCGTGTCGCGCTGGGCGACGGCCAGGTCTTGGTCCTGAATAATACGACCGTGGCCGCGGTGTCGGAGCAGAACTTCGCGTTCGTTTCCGTGCCGCATCTGCTGGAAGAGTACGTCGCACGCTGGCAGAACCCCGCGATCGTGACCGGCACGTCGGGCGCCGACGAGCTGCTCTTGCCCGACGGCGCAGACCTAAGCATCTTCGGCTTGGGCGGCGACGACTATATCTCCTCCATCTCGCCGAATGATCTGATCGACGGCGGCAACGGCAACGACACCATCCTCGGCGACGAGTATGGCTACACGCCGTATCCGGGCAGCGACTGGATCGAAGGCGGCGCCGGTGACGACGTGCTGGACGGCGGCGAAGGCGACGACATGGTGGTCGGCGGCAGTGGCAACGACGCGTTGAGCGGTGGCGATGGCGCCGACTACCTGATTGGCGGATCGGGCGACGATTACCTGGGCGGCTTCGCGGGCAACGATATCCTGACGCTGGAAGGCGACATCGGTACGCTGGCGCCGGGCCAGTACCAGATGTACGGCACGCGCGAAGGCGGCACGGGCGCGGATCTCTTCAAGGTGCTCAAGCATGGCGGCGGCGTGGCGGGGCGCGTGGTGTCGGGCAGCGAGATCAGCGCGTCCAACCTGATCGCCGATTTCGAGGTGAATGTCATCGGCGAGCAGATCGACCTGACGGCGCTGACCTGGTTGAGCACCTTCAGCGAGTTGACGTTCGAGGATTGGCAGGCCGGCGGCGTGCCGGTCGTGACGGTATCGGCGCTCAAGGGCGCCGACAGCTTGTACTTGACGCTGTACGGCGTGAGCGCCGCGCAGTTGCAGGCCCGCCATTTTGTGTTTGCGGGCGGCGTGCCGGGCGGACTGATCGGCACGGCTGGCGCCGACACGTTGGTGGGCAACGCTGGCGCCAATACCCTGGATGGCCGGGGTGGCGCCGACACGATGACCGGGCGCACGGGCGACGATACCTATATCGTCGACCATGCCGGCGACAAGGCGATCGAGCTGCCTGGCGGCGGCTACGATACGGTCCAGTCCGCCGTCACGTATACGCTGCCCGAGAATGTCGAGGCCCTGTCCCTGACGGGCACGGCGAACATCAACGCGACAGGCAACGCCGAGCGCAACCGCCTGCGGGGCAACGCGGGCAACAACCGCCTGGATGGCGGCGCCGAGGCCGATGACATGGCCGGGGGCAAGGGCAACGATGTCTACGTCGTCGACAACCAGCTCGACACGGTGACGGAACAGGCCGGCGAGGGCACGGATACGGTGCAAGCGTCGGTGTCGTGGACGCTGGGCGACCACTTGGAGAACCTGACGCTGACGGGCTCGGGCCACATCAACGGCACGGGCAACGCGGCGGCCAACACGCTGACGGGCAACACGGGCGACAACGTCCTCGATGGCGGACTAGGGGCCGACCGTATGGTTGGCGGCGCTGGCAACGACACGTATTACGTGGACAGCACGGCCGACGTCGTTACCGAAGCCGTCGACATGGGCATCGATACGGTCTACACCAGCGTGAATCTCACCCTGGCTGCGAACGTGGAGAACGGCATGCTGGTCGGGCAGGCTGCCACCCTGACCGGCAATGCGCTGGACAACACGCTGGTGGGCAATGAGCTGGCCAACACGCTCAATGGCGACGCCGGCAATGATCTGCTCGATGGCGGGGCGGGCGCCGACACGATGGCGGGCGGCGCGGGCGACGATACCTACTTTGTGGATCATGCCGGCGACGTGGTGACGGAAGCGGCCGGCGCGGGCAGCGACCATGTCTACGCATCGGTCAACTGGACGCTTGCGGCCAACGTCGAGAACGCCACGCTGGCGGGCAATGCAACGGCGTTGAACGGCAACGCGCTCGATAACCTGCTGATCGGCAACGCGCTGGCAAATACGCTCAACGGCGGGGCAGGCAACGATACGCTCGATGGCGGGGCGGGAGCGGATGCCATGAACGGCGGCGCCGGCGACGACATCTACTACGTCGATCATGCCGGCGACACCATTGTCGAGGCGGCCGCGGGCGGCATCGACACCGTTCACAGCGATCTGGCCATCAATCTGGCCGTCCTGGGCGGCGGGCAGGTCGAGAACGCGGTGCTGGGCGGCTCGGCCGCCGTCAACCTCACGGGCAGTGCGCTGGCCAACCGGCTGGAGGGCAATGCGGCCAACAACGTCATCAACGGCGGCGCTGGCGCCGACGTCATGATAGGTGGCGCAGGCAATGACACCTATTACGTCGACAATGCGGCGGATGTGGTGACCGAACTAGCTGGCGGAGGCACGGACACGGTCTACAGCTACCTGTCCGCGTACATACTGGGCGCTAACGTCGAGCGCGGCCGCATCCTTGCCTCTGGCGCTGCCGATCTCACGGGCAATGCCGCAGCCAACCTGATCTATGCCGGCGCGGGCAACAACCGCATCGACGGTGCGGCTGGCAACGACACGGTGAACTACCAATACGCTACATCGGGCGTCACGGTGAGTTTGGAGGTCACAACTGCGCAGGCGACGGGAGGGTCTGGCAGCGATACGCTGGTCTCAATCGAACACCTGACCGGCAGCACCTATGCTGACACACTGACTGGCAACGCCGGTGCCAATACGATCCAAGGTGGCGGCGGTAACGACACCATCGCAGGCGCGGCGGGCAATGATTCCTTACGTGGCGGCTTGGGCAACGACCACCTGAGCGGCGGGACTGGCAACGACACCTATCTGTTCGCGCGCGGCGATGGCCAGGACGTGATCGCCGAGAGTGACGCAACCGTAGGCAACCGCGACGTCGCAACGTTCGAGAGTATTCAGGCAAACCAGCTATGGTTCCGCCATGTCGACGATGATCTGGAGATCAGCATCATCGGCACGTCGGACAAGGTGCTGGTCGATGGCTGGTATTCGGGCGCCGCGCAGCGTGTGGAGGAGATCCGGGCGGGCAGCGCGTTGCTGGTCGACACACGGGTTCAGAACCTGGTCGATGCGATGGCCGCGTTCTCGCCACCGGCCAGCGGCCAGACGACGTTGCCCGCCGCATACCAGACCGCCCTCGCCCCGGTCATCGCAGCCAACTGGCAGTAAAGCCCTCGAGCAGGAAGCATCATGAAGTTGATAGAAGGCGGCCCCGGCGGGCCGTCTTCGCCCGGGCCTGTCCCGAGCGAAGACGCGTCTGCCGATGCCTCGCCGCCTGCCCTGGATACGGGTCTAATTTGCCTGGCCATGCTTGCCCGCTACCATCAGGTCGCGGTAGACGTGGATCAGTTGGCGCATGAGTTCCGTGCGCCTGGTCAGCCTTTCGGATACGAAGAAATCCTGCTGGCAGCCGCCAAGCTGGGCTTGCGCGCCCGCAGAGCCCGGTCGAGCATCGCTCGACTGGCTACCACCGCTTTGCCCGCCATCGCAAGCGACCGCGACGGCAGTTTCTTCGTGCTTGCCCGCCAGGATGGTGCAAAGGTGCTGATCCAGGATCCGCGCCGGCCCAGTGCCACGGAAGTAGCGCTCGACGTTTTCGAGCGCATGTGGTCCGGCGAACTGATTCAATTGACATCCCGCGCCTCGTTGGCCGGCGATCTGGCCAAGTTCGACTTCAGCTGGTTCATCCCCGCAGTCGTCAAGTATCGCAGGCTGTTAGGAGAGGTTTTTGCCGTTTCCTTCGTGCTGCAGCTCTTTGCGCTGGTGACGCCCCTTTTCTTTCAGGTCGTTATGGACAAGGTGCTGGTGCATCGCAGCTACACGACGCTGGACGTGATCGCGGTCGGGCTGCTTGCAGTGGTCACCTTCGAGGTCGTGCTCACGGCGTTGAGGTCCTACGTGTTCGCACATACTTCCAGCCGCATTGACGTGGAGCTGGGCGCGCGGCTGTTTCGCCACCTGCTCAATCTGCCCCTGGCCTATTTCCGGGCGCGTCAGGTGGGCGATTCTGTAGCACGGGTGCGCGAGCTGGAGAACATCCGGTCCTTCCTGACCGGCAACGCCATCACCGTGGTGCTGGACCTTTTTTTCTCCGTCGTATTTCTGGCTGTGATGGCCTATTACAGCGTGTGGCTGACCCTGGTCGTCGTCGTGTCGCTGCCTTGCTATGCCTTGCTGTCGATAGGCTTCACGCCATCGTTGCGCGCACGGCTGAACGAGAAGTTCAACCGCGGGGCGGAGAACCAGTCCTTCCTGGTCGAGACCATCAGCGGCGTGGAAACGCTCAAAGCCAGCGCGGTCGAGCCGCAATGGATACGCAGGTGGGACAACCAGCTTGCCGCCTATGTGAAGGCGGGTTTTCGGGCGGCGACGATAGGAACGCTAGCCAACGGCGGCGTCACCTACATCAGCAAGATCGTGACGGTCGTCACGATGTGGCTGGGCGCGCATCTGGTTATTCAAGGCGATCTGACGGTCGGGCAGTTGATCGCCTTCAATATGCTGGCGGGCAATGTCGCCGGGCCGGTCATGCGTCTGGCGCAGCTATGGTCCGACTTCCAGCAAGTCGGTATTTCGATGCAGCGCCTGGGTGACATCCTCAACACCCGCACTGAAGTGCATACGGCCAGGCCTGCCTTGCCGCCCTTGCGCGGCGCGATAGGGTTCGACGCGGTGGAGTTTCGGTATCGGCCTGGCGCGCAATTGGCGCTGCGCGGTGTCTCGCTGCAAGTGCGCGCCGGCGAAGTGCTGGGCATCGTCGGGCGCTCGGGTTCGGGCAAGAGCACACTGACCAAGCTTGTGCAACGGCTTTATCAGCCGGAGCAGGGGCGCGTACTGATCGACGGCGTGGACATCTCGACCATCGATGCCAGCTCGCTGCGGCGCCAGATCGGCGTGGTGCTGCAGGAGAACGTGCTCTTTAATCGCAGCATTCGCGACAACATCGCGTTGAACGATCCAGGCGTGCCCTTGCAGCAGGTAATCCGCGCCGCGCAACTGGCCGGCGCGCACGAGTTCATCGCGGAACTGCCCGAGGGCTACGACACGATGGTGGGGGAGCAGGGCGCGACGCTGTCGGGTGGGCAGCGCCAGCGTATCGCCATCGCCCGGGCGCTACTGGCCAATCCGCGCATCCTAATCTTCGATGAGGCGACCAGCGCGCTTGATTACGAGTCTGAGCGGGCAGTGCATCGCAACATGCAAGAAATTGCCAAGGGCCGCACGGTGTTGGTCATCGCACACCGGCTATCGGCGGTGCGCAATGCGAACCGCATCATCGTGATGGAGAGAGGCGTCATTGTCGAAGAAGGTACGCACACGGAGCTGCTCCAAAAGCAGCCGGGCCACTATGCGGCCCTGTACCAGATGCAGCAAGGGTAGGCCATGGGAGTCTCTCACGCATTGAGCGCCAGGAAGGATTTGATCAAGCGCTATGGCGCGGTGTTCGCTACTTCGTGGAAGGAGCGCAAGCAATGGGATACGAATCGCTATCGCGCCGACGAGGCCGAGTTCCTGCCTGCCGCGCTCGCCCTGCAGCAGCAGGCCGTGTCGCCGGCTCCCCGCGTGGCCATGTGGCTGCTGATTGCATTCGCCGCACTGGCCGTGCTGTGGTCCGTGTTCGGGCGCGTGGATATCGTGGCGACGGCCCAGGGCAAGATCATTCCCAGCGAGGGCACGCAAGTGGTCCAACCCATTGGCACGGCTAGTGTCAGGGCCATCCATGTGCGCGAGGGCCAGCAGGTGCGTGCGGGACAGTTGCTGGTGGAACTGGACGGGACGACGACCCAGGCCGATCGTCAGCGCATCGCCAATGATCTTTTGGCGTGGACGTTGCAAGCCGCGCACGCCGAAGCCATGCTGCGGGCTATCGACACGGGTGTCGAACCCGAAATGGCGCTGATCGAGGTGCCTGCGCAAACCAATGCCGACGCGCAGCGCTTCGTGCTGGGCGAGTATGCCGCCTTGCGCGCCAAGTTGGCGGGCATTGATGCGGAACTGGCCAGCAGACAGGCCGAACGGGAGTCGGTGCGAGCGATGGTGCATAAACTGGAACTGACTGCACCCATCGCCAAGCAACGGGCGCTGGCGCTCAAGGACTTGGCCAGCCAGGAGTATGTGGCGCGTAACAGTTACCTGGAGCGCGAGCGCGAACGGATCGAGCAGGAGTCGGATCTGCGTGTGCAGCGTAGCAGGCTCAAGGAAATCGATGCGGCGATCGCTCAGGTGCGTCAACAGCGCGAGACGGCGCTTGCCGACAGCCGGCACGCGAACCTGGAACGGCTGACCGATGCCCGTGAAC
This sequence comes from Bordetella ansorpii, assembly GCF_900078315.1. Classification (GTDB taxonomy): domain Bacteria; phylum Pseudomonadota; class Gammaproteobacteria; order Burkholderiales; family Burkholderiaceae_B; genus Bordetella; species Bordetella ansorpii. The sequence continues at coordinate 173,156 of NZ_FKBS01000025.1, read as the reverse complement.
GCATGGCCCTGCTCGAGCAAGATCTGATCAAGGCACGGCAGTCCGAGAGCCTGACACGTCTGGCCGCGCCCGTGTCGGGCACGGTGCAGCAACTGGCGATACGGACGGTGGGCGGCGTCGTGACCGAAGCGCAGCCGTTGATGCTGGTCGTGCCCGAAGAGCACGTCATGGAGGTCGAGGCGTTTCTGGAGAACAAGGATGTTGGGTTCGTGCAGCCGGGGCAGGATGCCGAGGTCAAGATCGAGGCGTTTCCGTACACGCGCTACGGCATCGTGCCCGGCAAGGTAACGTCCGTATCCGATGATGCCATCCAGGACGAAAAAAGGGGGCTCGTCTACGCGGTGCGCGTTGCGCTCTCGCACACGTCGATCCCGGTTCAGGACAGCGAGATACGCCTGTCACCCGGCATGGCGGTGACAGCCGAGATCAAGACCGGACGGCGGCGGGTCATCCAGTACTTCCTAGGGCCGCTGATCGAGTATGGCAGCGAGAGCTTGCGGGAACGATGATGCGCGGTGGTGGATTCATTTGGTTCAAGTTGGGGGCCAGGATAGGTAGCGCAGGCATGTTCTTTGCCGTGGCATGCCTGGTGTCGTGGGCGGGCAGCGCCCAGGCGCTGGACTTGATGCAGGCCTACGGCATGGCGCTCGAACATGACCCGGCCTATCGGGCCTCCATCGCCGAGCGCAACGCCGGCCGTGAGGAGCGGGCCATTGGCCGTGCCGCCCTGCTGCCCAAGCTGTCCTACCAGTACCAGGTGGGCCGCAACGACTCGCGAGTCACGCAGCCAGGATTCTTCGGCTCTACGACCTCAGACCGGCATTACAACAGCTACTCCTCGGCATTGACCTTGCAGCAGCCGTTGCTGGATTACGAGGCCTTGTCGCGTTATTACTACGGCGTGGCGCAGTCCCTGCATGCCGATTCGCGTTTCCGCAGCCGCAGCCAGGAACTGGCGGTGCGTGTGGCCAAGGCCTATACGGAAACCTTGTATGCGAGAGATCAGATCGATCTTTCACGCGCGCAAAAGCGCGCCTATGCCGAACAACTGGTCTTGAACGAGCGGATGCTGCGAGCAGGCGAAGGTACGCGCACGGACTTGCTGGAAACGCAGGCGCGCCATGACCTGGCGGTGGCACAGGAGATCGAGGCGCTGGACGCCCAGGATGCCGCCCAGCGCGCCCTGGCTGCCATGATCGGTATTCCTGTCGCTGCGGACGATCTTGCTCCTCTGAGCGGAAAATTCGAGGCGATGGTCCTTGAGCGCGAGGGGTTCAGTTCGTGGCAGCAGCTTGCGCTGCGCGAGAACCCCGAGCTGGCCGCCCTGACGTTTTCCATCGATGCCGCACAGGAGCGTATCGAGCAGGCACGCGCGGGCCATCTGCCTTCGGTCAGCCTGTATGCCAGCGCCGGACGGCAAAAGTCCAGTTCCGAATCGAGCTACGATCAGCGCTATGCGACGAACAGCATAGGGGTGCAGATCAACGTGCCGATCTTTGCTGGGGGCGGCGTGTCCGCGTCGGTGCGGCAAGCCACGGATAACCGCGAGAAGCTCAGGTATGAGCGCGATGCGCGGCGCGACGAGATACTGAACGGCCTGCGCCAGCAGTTCAACCTGCATCACAGCAGCCTGGCAAAGATGCGAGCATATGGCTATGCGGTGGAATCCGCTCGGGAGTTGACCACGGCGATGAAGCGAAGCGTCGCCGGCGGCGAGCGTGTTAATGCTGATGTCCTGCAGGCCGAACAACAGTATTTCGACGCCTTGCGCAATCTAGCGCAGGCCCGGTATGAGCACCTGATGTCATGGCTGACCCTGCAGCAATTGGCCGGTTCGCTCGAGCCGGAGGACGTGCTCCATGTGAACGGAGCATTTGCTCGCACGGCTGAACATGCGGTGAAGGAAGTCAGCATTTCTTCCGTCCCTATGTCCCATGAGGCGGGACCGCATGATTACGAGCGATGATAAATACCGTTCACTATCAGAAAAATGTTTCGTAGACTTCCCTCCCTCGGTCGAGGTCTTCGACCACCAGGGATAGGATGCGAAGTTTTAAGCTCGTGCCCGCCGATGAAGTTCATCCTTGACTTGCATCTACTCTACCAACTGCGCTAAACCGTTCGACTTTTCTGCCTCAGCCTGTTGGAGCACCTCGTTGTGCCAGGTGGAAGAAATCAGGTCGGCGGCATTGGCTGACAGGTCACGGCAGAGTGCTTTCCTGACGCGGGGCCTCTCGGCACGGGGGAGGTTTTCAATGGGGAGCATGGCGACTTTCTCGGCTTCCTTGGCGAAGTGACGGTCATACTGGCGGATGAAGGGACGGAGCTAAAAGCCAAGGCCAAGATCAAGCCGGAAGGCACGCCAACGTAGATGCGGCTTGCGCACGAATCCAATCCCGGAAACGGTTGCAGTTGTCGTTCCCCACCGACGATTTCGGGATCAATACGCAGTACGACGATCCATCACGCAAGAATCCATAAGGTGCGTGCAATTGGCCATTCTTCAGCTCGTCGCCGACCATGAGGAATGATGCCATGCTGACCCCGAGCCCGGCCAACGCCGCCTGTATGCAGAGGTAAAAGTGCTCGTAATCGGCGCGTGATGCCCCCTTGGCAGGCACCCCTGCGAGACGATGCCATCGCTTCCACGCATCGGGGCGCGAGCCCGAGTGCAGTAGATGCATGCCTTCCATGTGGGTACGCAGTTTGATGCGCGGCGCGCAGACTGGCCCGACCCATTCATCACAGATCTTCTCGGCCAGCACGGACTCGTCCCAATGGAAATCGTCGCGACGCAAGGCGAGATCGACGCCGGTACGGCGAAAGTCTATCGGCCCGCCGGCTGCGACCAGATGGACCGCAATGTCAGGATGAACCTGCTTGAATGATGGCAGGCGCGGAATCAACCACCGCATGGCGATCGTCGGTTCGCACGATACGGTCAAGACGTTGTCTCGTGCGGCTTGCTGAATGCGTGCAACCGCATCTTCCAGTTGCTCGATCACGAGCGAGGTCACTGCGTAAAGCGCCCGGCCTGCCGGCGTGAGAAAAACTGCGCGGTTGCGTCGCTCGAACAAGGCAACGCCTAAGGCTTCTTCCAGTATTCGCACTTGGCGGCTGACCGCGCCGTGCGTGACGTGAAGGCGTTCCGCCGCCTGTACGAAATTCTCCGTTTGGGCAGCGACATTGAAAAAACGGATCGCAGAAAGCGGTGGAAGTGCCATGAATGGTCGATGAAAACTCACAGATTAATAAGAAGATAAATCGCTTTTTCCTTTGCTGCAAGGCATCAACAATGGGCGCCATAACGATGCTGGCTACCTAATGCATATTGCGATATTGGAGAAAGTTATGAAGCACTCTTCGGGTGGTCACGCTGTCGCCGCCATGTCGTTGCCCAAGCCGCTGATCAAAGGGGGCGGCCCGCTGCATGATCTGTGCAAATTCATCGCAAAGAAGGACTACGGGATACTCTCTGCGCCCAAGACGGCTGCGCTGTTGGAGGCCGAACGAGAAGGTGCCCTGGAGGACTGGGCAGCGTTTCAAGCAAGTTGGAATCAGTTGGAGTTGGACGGCTATATGAAGGACGGTGGTACTTACCGTTACCGTAGGCATGCTGTCTACAGCGCCGAGCCTTTCTCGACCGCTGTGCAGCGGGCCCCGGATCAACCACACTATCAAAGCCTGGACTACAACACCCTCAATGGCGATATCGCCAGACACTACGCGCCGATCACGCCGGCAGTGGCTGGCAGCAAGGTGTTGGGTTCGGTTCTGGCCTTGTGCCAAGCGATATACAGCAATTTGGCGCCTTACTACGCATGGCACATCGAGGTGCATCAGTTCCGCATCTATGCCCAACCCTCAGGCGGCTTGCCTACGCCTGAAGGTATTCATCGAGACGGCGTGAGTTTCGTCTTCATGATGTTGGTCAACCGTGTCAACGTGCTCAACGGCGAGACAGGAATCTACGATCGCCAAAAACGCCGTCTGGCCAACTACACCCTATCGACTCCGATGGAGGCAGCGCTGGTCAATGATGAGCGCACGATGCATGGCGTGAGCCCAATACTGGCCCTCGACCCGGACAAAGAAGGCTACCGTGATGTGCTTGTAGTGACTTTCAACAAATGCTGAGGCGACTTCGAATGAGTGTGTTGCTCGATCCCTTTGTGCTGCGGTGTGCAACATGAGTGAGTTGCTTGCCGTCGCGGCGGTCACGATATTGGCAGTCGTAAGCCCGGGTCCGGACTTTGCGATGGTCACCCGCAATAGCTATGCCTACGGTGCCCGTGCGGGCCTCATGACGGCTGTTGGAATTGCCTGCGGCGTTCAGGTTCATGTCCTGTACACACTCTTGGGGCTGGCTTTGCTGATCGTGAGTTCGCCCTCGATATTCTTCGTCATGAAGCTGCTGGGTGCGGGCTATCTTGTCTACCTGGGTCTAAAGTCGCTGCTGAACACGAAGAAGCTGGTGTTCGGTTCGGCCGAGTCGACCAAGCCTTCTTTGGTCGCCGCCTTCGGAATGGGCTTTCTCACGAACGCACTGAACCCGAAGACCATGCTATTTGTTGTCGCCACGTATTCGCAAGTGGTGCAGTCCGACAGCCCAGTCAGTCATAACGTCGCCTATGGTTTTTTCATGTCGATAGCGCATTGGGTTTGGTTCAGCATCGTCGCGTTGTTTTTCTCCAAGACCACTATGCGCCAGCGCATGCTGGCCTACCAAGGCATCGTGGACAAGTCCATTGGCCTTGCGCTGATCGGTCTTGGTGCATCGCTTGTCTTTGTCAACGTCGCACGGTGATCGACCATGAAAATCGCATGCATAGATCTGGAAGGTGTGCTCATCCCCGAGCTGTGGCCAATCATTGGGCAAAGTACGGGCGTACAGGATTTCGCGATGACCACACGCGATGAACCTGACTACCCCACACTGATGCGCCTGCGGATTACTGCCCTGCGCAAGAACGGCTTACGCTTGAAAGACGTCCAGGCGATTCTTCTGGCGGTACAGCCATTTTTGGATGCAAGGCATTTCTTGGAGGAGATTGGGCGTACTCACCAAGTCCAGATTGTCTCGGACTGCTTCCACGAGTTGGCCAGCCCATTGCTGAAGGCCCTGGGCGATCCTCAGGCCTACTGCCATTCGTTATGCACCGATTCCGACGGGTGGGTGGTCGACTGCTGTTACCTGCCGAGAAATGGGAAAGAGGATCACATCGCGCGGTTGCTGGCGCAAGGAATGGAAGTGCTTGCGCTGGGTGACGCATTCAACGATCTCAAGATGCTGCGGCTGGCACAGCAGGGATTTCTTGTGCGGCCTTCCCTGGCTACTCAGGCGGCAGCGCCCGATATTCCCGTCGTTCAGACGCTTCAGGACGTACTGGCCAAGTGTCAGCCCGAACTGGACAGCCAGTTTCGGTAGCGAAGCGGTTTGTATTCGCCAGTCGCCGCTATCCACTTACGCCGGCCTCGAGAGACGTATGTTTTTGCAGGGACGGCTCTGACGGCCGGCGCAACCCGATGTCCAGCGCGGCGGTTTTGTCTTCGCGTCGGTCGGCGGCGGCGGGAAGCTTGGATTTGCTGTCGGTGTATATATCTGCGGAATGGCGTGCCCTTGAGATGCCCACGTAATAGACGTCCGACTTGGTGGTCCTGCTGTAGCTCTCCGCGTTGATGAGTACGCGGTCAGCGGTCAGGCCCTGCGCACTATGCACTGTCGTCGCGTAGGCTCTGTCCAGATGAACCGGATGGTCCGCGGGCAGGGTGACCGTCCGAGCATTGTTTCGGATCGTGATCGTGTCGCGCGAGACGGCTACAACTTCAAAGCGGCCACCGTTGACCAAGTCGCGTGCGGCGTCGTTACGCGTGACTCGCACCCAGGATCCCACCGACAGTTCAGCGCGTACCGGCTGGTACACAGAGAGCTTGGTTGCCCGAAGCGGGTTGAAGGAGATCCTTTCCGCTGTCGACAGATTCTCCACCGTCAAGGTGTTGCGCATCGTGTCCCGAGCCATGATGCGATAGGCTTGGCCGGCTTGCAGCCCTGATGCGTAGCTGCGTTCTGGCTGGATGACATCACCATCCACGTAATAACGGGCGTAGCGGCGCTGTGCCTGCGTCGTATCGCGGCGCGTCAGAAGGTTGTGTTCATGGCCTTTTCCGTCCAGGCCAGATGCTTCGTGGACCGCCTGGTTGATCCGATTTCGCGAATCGTTCGTACCGGTCAGGATGAGCGTGTCGCCGCCAACCTGCACATAGTGGGCGGCAATTCTCCCGTACCGCTTGCCATCGTCAGCAATTTCATGGACGGATTGCAGGACGCCCAGCGAAGCCGACGCCTTGCCTTCTGCTGCCAGTTCGACGGCGCGTCGAAGCGTGGGATCATGCTGACGCACGATATCGGACATACGAGCCGTAGCCATCCCCGCATCTTGGAGTTGGTGAAAAGGCCTACCCGCCTCAACTGCTTTGGTCTGCTCGGTGTCGCCTAGCAGTACCGTGCGCGCGCCAGCCGACTCCACTCGCTGGAGCAGCTTTTCCATCAATCTGCTGGGAACAACCCCTGCCTCGTCGACAACCAGAATGGTGCGTTCGTCCAGCTCAAGCCGCGCAGCGTTGCGGGCTTCGAGCATAGACGCCACCGTGTTCGCCTCTATACCCAGTTCTCGCAGTGCTCGGACCTGTCCGCCATAAGAGGCCAGCGCGTGAAGCTTGTATCCATTGGCCTGGGCAAGCGCCTTGACCTGGGCGAGCATGTAGGATTTACCGGTGCCGGCAAGGCCCTGCACACCCACAATGCGGTGCGCGCTCCCCAATATCATCTCGGAAGCCGCACGTTGCCCTGGTTTCAGAGACAGCCCTGCGAGTTGCGTGGCGAGCCGTGTGGCGTCGATGATCGGCGTAACCTGACCTCGGCCTTCACGTTCAATCTGCAGGATTCTTTTCTCACGCGTGCGTGCAGCCTCCGTTGTGAAGTGCGGCTCCACGGCGACGAGCTGCCCGTGGGCGATAAGGGCACGTACCGATGCCGCCGCTTCCTTCGGTGTCAATCCAGACCGAATCAGCGTTTGGTTCCAGGCGGCCTTGTCGCGTACCGTGCCAAACTCCTGGGAGGCTTCTCGATAAAGCTGGGTGCCTAAGATCAGGCGCCCGACATTTGTCTGCCGCCGTATCTCGGTTTCGATGGTGTGCGCGTCAGTGCGGCCGGCAACATGCTCGAGCGCTGTTGAAAGCAGCGCGCTTGCACTCATGTTCGCTTCGCGTTCCGTGAGGTGGCGAATTGCCCAGTTCACGGCGTGTTCGGCAATACCGTGCCCACTGTTGGCCGGCAATCCCGAGGATGCTTCTTGTTCCAAGTCCCGACCGTGTGCGCGCGGCGGGCGCGTCAGCGCCAAACCGGCTTCCCGCGCTTGCTGTTCCCAGGTCGCCTGTAGTACCGCGCGGGGCAAGTTCGCCGCCTTCGCCTGGCGGGTGGCCAGGGTAATCGCCTGCTTCGTGCCGTGGCTTGCCGTTTCGCGCGTCAGGTGACGATGCTGAAGTTCAGCGTTGATCTGCGCAGTCCGCTTCGAAAAGACTTCGATCTGCTGACGTGAGATGTGCGCCAGTTCTATATGGCGTCCCTCCAACCGTATCGAGTAGCCTGATAGCTGTAGCTGTCGGGCCAGCTCGTTGGTGTAGATGGCGTCGAGCAGTTTGCGGGTGCGAAAGATTTCTTCGTTCGACATCGCCGCCCATTTGCCGTCAGCGCGCTGGGTCAGGTTCATCACGATCGCGTGCGTGTGCAACTGTGGGTCCGGCGGCGAACCCTTCGTCGGACGTGCTGTCTCGTGGCGCCAGGCGGCCACCACGATGTTGCCTGTACTCTCGATATGTACTCGGCCGTCCACGCGCTGTCGGGCATAGGCGTAATGACGTTCCATATGCGCCAACGCGGCTTCGACGGCCCGATCATGCGCGGCCACCACGGCTGGGTCCTTTCCAATCAGCGCCTGGATCGTCACCGACTTAGGGGCCGAGAAAGTCAGGTCCAGTCCTGCGCGTGCCCGAGCATCGGACCGAATGGATTTGGCCAAAGCGACGCCCTCACCGAAGTCGCCGCGTAGCGCGGCGCGGAACTGCTCGAGATCGACGGTGCCGGACAGGCCCAGGGCGGCGGCCCCGCGGCCGAGCCAGCGGGACGCATCGCCATCACGGCTGTAATAGTCGTCCTGCTGCTCCGCGTAGTAGTGCGTGGTTTTGGCGGCCGCGCTCCTATGCAGTACCTTGCGGGAGATCATTGGGTCCCTCTGCGGACGGAAGGGTTGACGAGATCCGATGCGATTCGATGAAAGCGGGCGTGCGCTCGACAAACTGCAACGGTTCAAGCACGAAACGGGAGATCGGCCGCGCACCGGAGAAAGCGAGATAGCCGTTTAGATCGGGCAGCGTCTGCACCTGCGCCGGCGTCACGACACGCTCGGTGCTCCTGACCATACGTTCGCCCGTTGTGCGGCTGCCGATTTGTCGGCTGTCGGTGTATTCCGGCCTGGCGACTTCGTGCTCGCCCAGGCTCTTGGACATTTCCTCGGCCGTTTCGGGATCGGTTTTCGACCCGCCGAGCACGACCAGCGAGCGGAAGGATGCACGAATCGTTTGCGCGACACGCTCGCCATAGATGCTGGCCAACTGCGATACGCTCTGCAGGCCAGCCACGATGCGCAGCCCATGCTTGCGGCCTTTTGTCAGCGCATCTTCCAACGTGGGAAGTTTTTCCAGCGAGGCCAGTTCATCGATCACCAGCCACCACCGACGGTAGTAGTTCTCCGGCATCGACAGGATGGAGGTGCAGAACACATCCACCCAGGCGGAGACCAACGGCTTCATGGCGGGGGCCATGTCCTGGCGCCAGGTGATGAACAGGTTGCCGCCTCGCTCATCCTCCATCCAGTCGCGGATGCTGAAGGTTCCGGGCGGCATGCTCATGTGCTCGCTCAGCTTGTTGGAGAGCACAAACCGGGCAGAGGTCAATGCCTTGCTGGCTTCGTTGGAACCGGCAAACAGCGATTCGGCCAGCGTCCCGGTCAAGAACGCACGCAGGTCCTGCGGGTCGGCGATGGTACACCATCGGAATAGCTGCTCGATGGAGGGGCAGCCAAGCGTGTATAGCTTTCGGGCCGCTTCGCGCAACAGTAGGCGACCGAACTCGTTCCACTCCTCCGCGTTGGCGTCCGCGCCCAACGGGACCACGGATTTAGCGAAGCGTTTCCAATCGTAGTCCGCCCGCACCTCGTTGAAGAAGCTCCATCCTTCGGTGCGGGAGTCGTAGGGATTGAGCACGATGTCACCGGGCCGCCAGAACTTGGAAAGCAAATCGCCATTGGGGTCAACCAGGACCATTCGATCGCCGCGCCGTAACGCCGAAAAGACAAGCCGCCGCAGCAGGATCGTCTTGCCGCTGCCGGTGGCGCCGTTGAGCAACAGATGCAGCGTCTCGATTCTTGTTGGCATTGGCACGCCCGCGACATCGATCTGGCTGCGGAACCACTCGCTGCATGTTTGTCGCAGAGATCGAAAAGGAACAACGCGCGTACCACGTATGAACTTCCGATACCCCGCGCCGTCGTACCCTTCCGTGTGGGACCTGTCGCGCAGCAGGGTGATGATGATGAGCAGCGCGAGGACCAGGCCCGCGCCAATGGCCCACATCAAGATCGGGTAGTGCGGTGTAGCGCGCACGGCTGCGGAGAGAGTTCGATAGTCAAGTTGCCGTATGCTGATCCCGCTGGTGTAGCTGATGCAGGCCAGCCAACTGGCAAGGGGGCAAAGCACTAGGGCCAGCACGGAAAGGCGCCGGCGTATGTCGGGTGCCATGATGATCACTTCCTCATGTCATGGAGCGGCGATCCAAAGACCGCCCAAGGCAATGCCAGCCAGCGCCCCGCCTATGAACCCAGCGACCAGGCCCAGCAATGCGGTTAGCCAGGCGTGCCGGAGCGCTGCCTGCTTGTAGGAGACTGTTGCGGCTTGGAGTGCGCGAGTAGCAAGATCCATGTCGCGAGCGCTGCGCGAGAATCTGCGCGCAGTTTCTTCGTCCGCAGATCTACCCGAGCTTGCTTCGGATCCCTTGATGCCGGCTTGTTCAGGTTGGACATGGCTACGTTGCATGAGCGCGTCAGCGGCCTTTATCGCTGTCTCGACCCGGTCCATCAGAGGTGCGATCTCGCCCAGTACATCGCGGTACAGCACGTCCAGCTTGCTGCGGGGAGGGGGAGCATGCTCGCTCATGGCGGCTGCTTTAGGAGAACAGCGCGGCAAAGACGCTGTCGAGCTGCTGATGAACGGGGCGCGCCAGCGCACGCAACGCAATGAGTTCGGTGCAGCGAGCAATCTCCTTCTCGTCAGTAGGCTTGGCCTCGCGCAGCAATTGCCGATAGTCGGTGGTGTCGGCCAGGACTTCGGAGATCGTGATGCGGCGGTTGGCCAACAGGTCGAACACGTCGTTACGGTAGATGGCGGCCAGCGGATTTGGCTGGAAGGTTTGATTGACGCGGGCGTAGCCGAAGATGGGAGCAAATTCTTCCCGAACGTCTATCTCGACGCGATTGAAGATCACGCGGATTCGAGGCGCCTGGACCCCCAGTGCTACCAGCGCTTCGATGGTTTTCAGCGTTTCTCTTTGCGCTTTGCCCGATGGAATGACGGGAAGCACGAAATAGTCGATCTCGTCATGCGATTGGTCGTATCGGATCATGTGTGCCAGAAAATCTTCGACGTTGGTGGCTCCGACATCAACAATGGCCGCTTCGCAGGTCAGCAGCCGGCGAAACAAGAGTCCGAACTGCTCACCGCGTATCTGTTCAACGGTCAGTCCCAGATCCGCGCCGGTCTCGTTTGTCGATTCGACAGCGATGATGTCAGCGCCGGGGATTCTCGGGGCAAGCACGTGGCTGGCGACGACGGTCTTGCCGACCGAGCCGCTGTAGTTCAAAACAACGATGTTCATGGGCTAACTCCCTTCTTGCTTGGCGATGCGGGCCAGTTCGGCCAAATCGGGCGCAGAGGTGCGCCGTAGCCGCACCAAATCGCCCTTGTTGCTGACGGCGGCGGGCGAGGCCTGCGCGCTGGGGCTCAGCGGCACGTGCGCATCGGGAGGCGACCGCTGCCCTGGCGAGTGGGACGTAACGAGGCTCTGGCGCTTTCGCCAACGACGCAACGCGGACTTCAGCCCAGCCAGGGTGATGGGCAGGTCGCGTGCAACAAGTTGGTCGACGATGTCTTGGCGTGCAACGCCAGCAGCCACCAGTTCGGCGATGGTCGGCATGAGAAGGCGCAAGCGGGCGCGGCGTGAGCCGCTGGCCAGGCTCGCCAATTCACTTTTTAAAGGGTCAATATGCACGCGGATCTCCAGCGCAAGACGATGCATTTGCATCTCTTGCGTGCCGTGGTTGTTGATGGGTGTGTTGAGAGCACGAGCACGCTTCCGGTCGCGTGCTGTTCGGTCGTTGACGTGATGCCGGCCGGCTACTTTTCCAGATCGCTGAAACCGTTGTGCTGACCAGATGCTTCCATGAGATGCAGGCCAGAGCTTGCTGACTTCTCGGCTGCATGGACAACGCCGACTTGCCCAAGAGCGGCGTTGCGCGCGCGACTCTCTCTGTACCTGCTTGAACCTATAACTACCTATATATTTGATGGTTCCGTTTGTGGGCTTATTCAGGGGCCCGAAATCGGTACGATTCACCGTCCCGTATCCGGGATGGTTTGGCAGTCGAATCGGGACCATCCTGTTTTTGGAATGGTTCCTATAACGGCATGGTTTCGCCCAGGTTATCCACAGCCGCTATTCATCTCCCGCCGAGCGGCGTTCCAGTTCGATATGCGCGCGGGCGAGGTAGGCTTCCGTGGACTCACCGGGCGCAGCCTCGATACCGGCAGCGCGCGCTTGTGCCAGAAGCCATGCCTGTCGGCTCTGTGCTGTCTGCAAGGGCCTTGCGCCCCTGGATGATTCGTCGGTGCGATCGGGGGCTTCGCGCAGTACCCACAGCCGCCAGCTTGCGGACCAGTCTGCGCTGTAGCCGGCCGCGCCTGGTTTGGAGCGCCAGTAGGCGTGGAATGTCGCCGCCATTGCTTCAATGCGGCTCGTGCTCCATCTGGGTCGCATGCGCCTGGCCCATTCCCGCCAGTCACTGGGTAGCGTCCATTTATCCGGCAAGCGAGTGCCGGCGTCGTGGGCGGGGTTGCGGTGAGGCTTGTAGGCTGATGCCGCAGGCGCGGGCGCAGGGCGAGAGACAATCCTGGCCGGCGTATGTTCCTGGCTCGAAGAGTTGGTCCCGCAGGTGTGCTGCGGCGCGGGTTGGCCGTTCAGGCGCCATACCGTTATGCGGCGGGTGGCGCCAGCGCGTAGCCCGGAGTCTTCGATAATTCCGATCACGCAGAGGCGTTTCAGGGCATCCAGAATGGTCTTGCGGTCCAGATGCGTTGCAACTGCAAGATCGTCCACACTGGCATAGGCCGTCCAGTCCTCGGCGTTGTATCGCACTCCCCAAGCAAGGACCAGCAGGACCAGCTTGGACGAGGGACGCTCGGCATCGACCTGTAAGGCCCAGTTGACGGCAGCCACACTCATATCAGTCCCCCGTGCAGCGGTAGAAGATTACCGGGTAAGTTCGACGATGCCGGGTCGGCGGACCCAGCAGGTGATGCATTGGCTCAGGTTCGTGACCGATGATGCTGGGTCAGGGTTCTTCGCTTTGCGCAATGCCCTTGACGGCACGAAGACCGGGCAGGCCGTGTCGTTCGTAGAACTGCCGCCGCGCGATGAGCCAGGCTTTGTACGGCCATTTCGAAGGCTGGCGGTTTCCCCAGGGATATGCTGCGGTGATGGCCCGGTGGATGTCTTGCGGCGTGTGGCCAGCGGCCCGGCCGGCCTCGAGCGCCTGCTGCATGATGGCGTAGGCAATGGCGGTTCGAGATCGGTGCGGCGGTTGCGCTGGCTTTGATCTGGAGCGCGGCATGGCTGATCCTTAGAGTTCCCCAAACAGGGTTGGTCATACGAAGGTCTACTGGCCATCGAGTCGTGTCGCGGCCATCGGGTCATAGTGCAGTTCGACTACGCGCCTATCGGCCATGTAGATGACCAAGTCCAGAGTGCGGTGCAGGTATGCAAGAATGGCCGCCAATGCCATTTGCTGCCCGGCCACAGATTGTTTGACGAGCCAGGCAATGCGGTCGTAAGTGCCGCGAGCGTCGTTGGCATGGGTAGTCGTGATGCCACCCGGGTGGCCAGTGTTCAACGCGCTCAAATACTCCCATGCTTCGGCACCGCGAAGCTCGGCGAGAAACACCCTGTCGGGAGAGCTACGCATGCACGCCGCAAGGCAATCAGTCGCCGATACTCTGCCGGCGTCCGGTCCGTAGAGCATGTGGACGCGATTTGGGTGATGGGGCAGAAGCAGCTCGTGAACATCCTCGATGGTGATAAGACGCTCATCGACCGGTACCAATTCCATCAGCGAGCGCGCAAAGGTGGTCTTGCCGGACCCCGTGCGCCCCGCGATGACGATATTGCATCGCAGCTGCACCGCGCGGGTGAGAAAATCAATCACGCGGCCGTCGCGTTTCAGCGATAGCAATTCGGCTTCGCGCGTGGAGAGCAGCGCCGCTTCGGACGATGGCATTGGGCTGACATCGCGCCAATTCTCAAACGCGCCTTCGGCATCCAGGTCAGAGAGTGACTTGACCACCAGGCCATGCTTGCGGATGTTCAGCGATAGCGTACCGTCGATGACCGCCGGTGCTTGGGCGACTTGCCCGCGTTCGCCGTTGGGCAGCGTCAAGGACAGGATGGGTGCGGGCGCCAGCCCGTTGTAGACCGTGATGGCATCCGCCAGTGCGGCAAGATAGTCGTAGGTCAGCATCGCAACGGCATGCTGCCGCCAGCCTGATCGGCCGCGCACGAATAGCACACCGGGCCGCGGAATGGCGATTTCGGTCACGTCCGGTTCATCCAACCAGCTTTGTAGTGGACGAAGCAACTGACGCACCGCCAGCGCCCGCCCATCCTGGTCTGTGCGATCTTGCATGGGTCAGTCTCTCTGGGAACGGGTGCTGTCAGCGGCTCGTTGGCACCAGCTGATAGACGCTGCTGAAGTCCAGGTCGCGCGCAACGAAGATGCCGATCCGTTCGCCCATGTTCTTGTAGAGCGTGGGAGGGATGTTGATGGAGTTCTCCAACACCTTCTCCACAGCGCCGGCGGCGGCATCGCCTGTGCTGTCAAAGCGGATCGAGTCGCCGCCACGATTCTGCTCGGATACCCAGTTGCCGAAATCGTCGATCAAGCTGATCATGACGGCACCTCCAAATCGCTCCCAGAAATGGCTGTCTATCGCGCCATCCAGCCCGGCCTCGCCTAATGGTCCAGTGCCGGGAGAATCCAGCTCGATGGCTACGCCGTTGGGCGTTTCCAAGCGCGACCACACAACGCCGATTCGGCGCTGACCCTGCGACAACGAGCCCCGCTGGTAGCCGACGAATAGCGTGCCGGCATCGATCAGCACGACTCTGCCGTTGGCAGACCGCACTTCGCGGGGGGTGTGGCACGTCACCATGCCCGCCTGGGCGCTGACCAGGCGAGTCTGCATGACGCAATCGATCATGGCACCCTGGGTGAGCAGGTAGTTACGGTCTGGCAGCAGTCTGGCTGACGACCCGGACAATCGAAGTGGTTGCAGCCCGTCGGCCATCGGCCCGGAGTCACCTGTCGGCGGTGGGGTCGAGTTCGACGGCTCGGTGCCGTTTTGTTGCCTTCCTTCTCGTTCTCCAGCCAGCGGACTGCTTAGCCTTCGTTGCTGCACCATGTCGGGCAAGGATGCGGTGACCTCGGGTACTGGCCAGAAAGGGCGTGGAGGCGGATCGGTTGCCCTCGAAGGCTGTGATTCGGCGATAGGCGGCGCGGGTTCAGACGGCGGTGCCGTCGGTGCTGGGGTCGATGGTTGCAACTTCAGCCGGGGAAGGACGTTCTCGACGCGCGATGCGACATCGGCGGACTTCTTCTTGCCTTCGGCCGTGTGCAGCGCCCGCCAGGTCAGCCCCCCCAGCGCGCCGACGATGACCACCATCATCAGCAGCATGAACGCCTTGGCGCCGCGCGGAGGCGTGCGGCGTGGCGTGTCGTTAAAGCCGGGACCGCGGGCGCCAATGTCGTTCGCCGCGCTGCGCTCCAGCTCATCCACAGCATCGATGGTTGTAGACCGACGTAGACGAGGCCATTTCATTGTGATGGCTCCTCACGGATGACGCGCTTTACATCAGGGCTGACCGTACCGGTTGGAAGCGGTTGTGTACGGCCGTGATGTGCTGCCTCGTTGTGTATGGCAAGCACCTGCTGACCCAGCCTCAGCCGCCATAGTGCCGTTACGCGGTCCACCACTACCGTGCGAGGGTTCGCCATGTGTCGGTTGGCGATGACTTCCTGGCCGTCGGCGTCGACTCGGTAGATCTGCGGTAACTCTTGCCCTGGAGAAAACTCAAACCAAGTGCTGGCACCGTCATCCCATGCATGAATGGGCGCAATGGATCGATGGCCGCTCATCGTGTAGGCCTGCCAGTTCCGCGCCGCCTGAGCAGAGTCCAACGCCTGCGCCACCTGTTGGCGCTGCGCGTTGTGGCGCGCGGCCTCCCGTTCGGTGTCAGGATGGCGGATCGTCAATTTGTAAAGGGCCGATGTATGGCGGTCATGAGAGTATGAGAGCCGGAAGGCGTAATTGCGGCGGTCTGTCAGGACGATGAGATTCGTATCGGCCTGCTCTGCCCGTGGCTTGAGCAGAACGCGGTCTCCCCGTTCTGCGAAGTCGTAGGCGGCGCTGTCGCCAAACGCATGGCTGACGTATTTTTCGCCAGGTTCCAGCTCGATGAGCGTTGCGGTGCCCAGTACCGTATCGACCTGGATGACATCCAGTGGGTTGTAGGCGACAAGACGCACACGGTGGTCATAGTCTGTGGCCACTGGCCGGTCCAGGGCCCAGGAGGGGGCGGATAGCAGGTATGCGGCGGCAACGGCCAGCCGTGCTGCCTGCCGCAGCAAGCGTAGGGATGTCATTGGCATGGTTCTCCGAGCAGGCCCTGGCCGGGCCACAGCCACTTCAGCGGGCGTGTTCCATCGCCGTTTCGTGGGGCTTTTGCAGGCGCATAACTGTGCGGTCGTGTTCGGCAGCGGGTTCGATCTTTTGCACCAGACCGACGCCGCGCGGGGAAAACGGATATCGGATCGAAACGTCCTCTCGGCCCAGCTCTTCCGTCGCGCCAGTCAGCCCGCGACGTCCGTGAAGGACGTAGTCGCCATTTTCGGCACGCTGCACGGCATAGTCCGGCGTGAAACCGACGATCGGCCCTCGGTACTCTCGACCGGATTCAGGTCGTCCGACTTCCGTATCGCGCTCGCTGTAGAGTGCTATGGGCGCGCGTTCCTGGTCGGCCCTGCCTTCGAAGCGCTTATGCACGACTTCTGCTACTGCCAGCACCTGGGGCATGCGCAGATCTGCATCCTTGGGTACATGATCTCGCCACAACTGGGTGGCGCCATAAAGATCGTGACGAGCAGCCCGCTCGATGTCTCTTAGCAAGGCGACGCGCTCGCTGTTCGACAGGTTGTCAACGCCTTCAAGACGCCGGGCCAGTTGGTTCAGTTCCGTCTGATTCATGAGGTCAGCTCCCTGTTTCGTCATCCACCGCATAACTGACAACCTGAAAGCCGAGCGGATTGGCTCGCGCAACGGCCTCCGTCAGCGGTTCGTCGACATAGCGGTAAGCAAGCGTTGCGATACGATGCCGTGGGGGCGGGTTGGTGCCGCCGTTGATGTGTTCTTGGCTGGAGAAGCGCACGACGGCGGTCTGGTTCGGCCCGAGCGTGATAGACCGTATGTCCACGTCGATGCGCGCCCGGTCACCCAATCGCTTGTCTAGGGCGTTGGCCCCTTCGAAGCGCCGGTAATAGGCCCTCTGCACATCGGGGGTGCTGAACAGCGCGCAGGTGTCGTACTGAAGTTGGATGGTGTTCCATTCATACGCTTCGCAAGCACGCACGTACTGGGTGACGAAGTACCGGCCGATGCGCTCGCCGAAGTCTTCTTGCGCATCTCGGAGTCGGGTCAGGTGCGCAACCGCGCCGGTCACCCTATCGACGCCGACCACCCGCAGCTCGGGTGCTTCTTTGAGCGGCGTGAGCCCCGCAACCGCTGCGATTGCCAGCCCGGCCAAAGTGAATGCGGCATAGGCGACCCGCCACGCGCGCCTACGTGAGGCGAGTAGTTCTTGCAACCAGTCCCGTTCTTGGCCCCGCACACGCTCAAGCTCGAAGGCCAACTGGTCGCGGCTGACGGGCGTGTCAAAATCCACGACGGGTGATTGGGTATCGGTGTCCTCAGTGTGTTCGGGCGACGTCATGGACGGGTCTCCATCACGGGCGAGTCGGGTGGGCTCGCATTCACCGGCACTCGCGGACCCTCGGGAGGCAATGGCGGTTTGGGCGGCGAGAAGCCGCAGGCGGCCAAGCCGGCCGCAGCGACCAGGGCGACAACAAGATTGCGCATAGGGAACTCCGTACCGCACGGCGTGCGCCGTCGGCGTAGAGGAAAGGGTGAGGTCGGCCAGGGCTGGCCTGTGCCGCGGGAGGAGGCGCCGCTACGGGCGAGCGCGCGGGATGATGGGTTTGTTGTGGGAACCGGATGCGGAACGCGCGGTATTGACCGAACGTTCGATGGCGCGAGCGACTTCCAGACTGGCGCCACTGGCCAAAGATGAGGCGATAGCTGGGACTTGCCAGAGGATCAGGCCGGAGGCCACCGCCACCAGTCCGACGCCGACGAGAATGCCGAAGATGTTGCGAGCGTTGGCGTTCTGTGCGTCGTTAATGATCGCTGCCAGTAGCTGGTCGTAGACCCCCATGAGGATTCCAAACACCAGGCTGAACAGCGCCATGATCAGCGCGTACTGCAGGATCTGGCCGACCCACTTTTCAAATATTCCTCGGGTGAAGCTGAAAAGCACGCCGAAGATGACCAGTGGTCCGATGCACGCCAGCAATGCTGTCGCGACTTTCGTGGTCACCAGCAGCGCGGTGCCGATGGCAGTGAGAACCACCGTTGCAAGCCCTACCGCGACAGCCACGAGGCTAAATGCCAGTGCGCGACTGATCGACAGACCGTCAGTTGCGCCGTTGAGCAGATGCGTGGACGCTTCGGCACCCTTTGCCGCGCTTTCCCCCAAGCGGCTTTCGACCGACTGACCCGAAGCGGTAAAAACATCGGCCAGGTCGGAAGGCAGCGCGATGATCAACTTCACGATCTCGGTCTGATACAGCCCGCCCATCGTGGCGATGCTGACCACCACGCCTATCACAAAGCAGCGATGGACGAAGTCCATAACCGGCATTTGGATGGCCCCGCGCATGATGGCCCAGCCATAGAGCAGCATCGTCAACGACAGGGCAACGGTAACGATGGGCAGAATGGCCGTTGTGGCATCAGTGACGGCTGCTGCCACTGTGCTCTCGAGAAGAGGGTCGATAGTGTCGCTGAGCCACTGTACCGCCTGGCTCAGCACGAACTGAGGAGCGGCCGCCATCTGTCTACTCCAGTGCGGCCCGGCCGCGCAACGCGCCGGTATCGAACCAGCCTTGCTGCGCCAGTGCATTCTCCTGCTGGCTGATGAGCAGCCGTTCTGCGTCGGCCTGCTGGCGCATGAGCGCCAACCGCTGCGCGTCCACTTCGATGCTGTGTCCTTCGATCGCTACACGTGCTTGCAGCTCGGAGATGGCTTTTGGGTCTTGTGTCCGGCTGATCTGCCGTTGCAGCTCATCGACCTGCTCTTGACGCATGTCCAGGCCTTCATAGGCTCGTTCGCCCAGGGCTTTTGTCGTCTCGGCGAACTGCTCAATACGCTGTAGCAGCCCCTGGCGATCGAGGCTGTAGCGGCCGGACAGCCGTTCTTCTCCCCGGATGCGCTCGATCGAACGCGATAGCCCGTCGCCGCTCATTTCGGCATGGCGCCAGATTCGTTGCATGTCCTCGGGCAGAGACCGGCGTATGGCCGGGTTGCTCATGAGATCGCCGAAGCCTCGTATCCCGGTAATCGAGTCGTACTGGCGGCGGGCGGCGTCCAACTGCTCCCTGGCCACGGCGATTTGCTCGACGAACTTGGCAACTTCTTCGAGGTGGTGGGTGATGCCCTGTTTGATCGCCGTTCCGTCCACCACAGGTATGCCGGCAGCGCGCGCAGGGTGACACGCGGTAGCGCCGATAACCGCTGCGAGCGCAGCCATAAGGATAGGCTTCGAGGTATTGAGCGTCATGATGTGCTCCTTTGCGCCTGACGGGCGCGTTCGAGGTATATCGGTAGCCAGTCGACAGGGTTGTCCCCCACTTCGGCCATCGCTTGTTCGGCGAGGGCGGACATGTCCGCTGACCCGGAGAACACCAGTAGGGCATCGTCGCAACCACGTAGATCCAGTTCCGCCGTGACGGTGCCAGTGCCTTGTTTGATGACGAACTGCCGGCTGAACTCGCCGAGCGCGCGGACCATCTCGAACTCCGAGGATGTCAGCTTGAAGCCGTCGATGTAGTCCGCCGCGGTTGCCTTCGTGTTGGCGAGGTAGACGACCGTGGCGCTTTGCTGGACGAGGGATTTGCCGACCGGGTTGGTCAAAATGGCGTCAGGTTCTTGCGTGGCGAACAACAGAATTCCGTTCTGCTTGCGAATGGTTCTGCTCTTGTTTTGCACCAGATCCTGAAAGTACGGCACACGCAACGGGTGCTGAACCTCGTCAAAGAAGTAGGCGAACTTCCTGCCGTCCAGCATCTGCTCGGTGCGGTACAACAGGTAGGTGGTGGCAGCCGACTGGATGATCTCGTCGTCGAACAGTTCTGTGAGATCGAAGCCGTACAGGCTGTGTTGGGACAGATCCAGCTTGTCCTTCGGGTTGTCCAACAGCCAGGCATATTCGCCGCCGGCGCACCAGCGCAGTAGCCTCGTGTGGACCGAGGGGCGCGCCTGCTCGCCTGAGCGCTCTCGCGCGGAGATCGGGTGCGGCAGGAACTGGAGCAGGGTGCTTAGACGCCGATCCGGGGGGTCGATGTAGGCCATCAGTTGATCCACCGCGCGGGCGATCTCTCGATAATCATGTGTCGTTACCGTGTCACCACCAGAGCGGGCCAGCAACACGACCAAGCGGCGCAGAAAGGCAAGATTGCCGGGCGAGGCGACCAACTGAAACGGGTTCCAGCCGGTTGGTACGCCCATTTCGAGAGGGAAGTATTGGCCTTGCAGCGCTTTGATTGCTACGTGCAGCCCTCGGTCCTTGTCAAACACCACGACTGTCGGCGCAAACTTCTGCATCTGCGTGAGCAGGTGTCCCAAGATGACGGTCTTTCCCACGCCGGATTGCCCGATGAGCATCGTATTGCCGAGTCTCCTCTTTCCGGTTTCATCAACCTCGTCAAGCGATTGATGGCATGAGAAGTAGAAGGGCGTGTTGCTGGTGGTGGGCAGAACGGTGAGCGCGGGTCCCCACGGGTTGCCGGTCGGCTTGCCGCTCACGTAGTTGTGCAGCGACGCGCAGCACAGCCAATTCAGCGAGGTAACTGGAACTGGCCTGGGGCGCCAGGACCAGTTACCTGGCAACTGCGCCCACCAAGCTGCCTCCAGGGCCAGGTCTACGGGCTTGCCTATGATCCCGCTGTCGACCAGTCGGGCAACCACTGCAGCGCTGCGATCGCGTACTGTATCTGCCGTCTCCCCCCACACAGTGAGCGTCGCGTGGTGTTCGCCCATGAGCATGCGTCGGGATGCGAGATCGTCTATCGCCGTTTCCAACTGCAGTACCTGACTGGCAGCACCATCGCCCGAGTCGGTCAATAGTCGACGGTGCTGTTTGAGGAAAGACAATCCCACCGGCACGGACAGCGGGCTGAAGGATTGGCTCAGCACGAATTCGAAGGGAAGCCTCAACAACTCGTTCAACTGGCCCGGTAGCGTCTCGTCGTCGGGGTAGTCCCGAATCTCGACCATCCCAAACCGCCTGGACCAGTTCGGCCCGCGCAGTTCGCCCACTTCGCCCCAGCGAGGGAAGATGGGCCTGCAGGTAGCCATGTAGTCGGCGAGGTGGCTGCGCAAGGTTGGCACAATGCTCGGCGTGCCGTTGACCAGACGAGCAAGGAATTCAGCCGGCGCCGAGTACATCCGGCCTCGCCGCTCGACGGTGCTCAGCAAGTCCCCGTTGTAGGGGCGAAGCGCGTTGTTGAGCGTCCTGTTCGCGTCGTCCAAGCGGCGGATTGCCTCGGCTTGCCAGCGCGCGGTATCGGCGCCAGAGCGTTTCTCGAATCTCGCGAGCATGGCCAATGTGGGGTCGATAACTGGCCGGGCCAAGACGGTCAGGTATAGCTCGTTGAGCATGGGTTCGCGTTCGCCGAAGGTCTGCGCATAGCGATGCGCATAGTCTTGGGCGAACGGCTGCGGGTAGGGGCTGTCGGGATACTCGGTGACCCGACGCCGCACAATGTGCGTCCAGTAGCCGAATCCCGCTCCGAGGCCCCGCACGACGTTGTTCAGCTCCCGAATCCAGGCTCGCTGCTCCGCCAACGGAGTGCCTTCGAAGGATCGTCCGCCAAGCTGCCAGATCGACAGGTATTCGAGACTTCGTGTGGCGAGGATCGTGGGGGTGACGTGATGCGTATATGGGAGAAACTCGGAGACTGGCGTTTGTCGTGGCGCTACGGCCAGTGCCTCTTTCATCGTTCGATCCCTTGGGCTTTGGTCCACGGCCGGCGCGGATAGGCCAGCAGCGTGTAGGAGGACCCGTTCCAGAAACGTTGATGCCGGTTTGTTGCCCGTGTGCGCAGCCACAGCTCGATGATTCGAAACGCACGATCGTCTTCGCGCGCAACGATGGCCATCAATGGGTACAGGGCAGGAATCAGAGCCCAGGCATAGAGCGAGAGCATCCCCAGCCCAGCGCCGACCATGACAAGCGCGATGAAGGGGCGGGTCGGCACGCCGCCGGCAATCGTTGGCACGCGCGTCGCACCTTTGAATAAAGGGAATATGTCGCCTGACTTGGTCGGCGCGGTGTTCCGCTGGTCCGTGATTGCAGTCATGTGGCCCCCTAGATGAACATCATCGCGACGAACTCTGCCGCCGAACCGGCGATTACGATGCCGACGAACCAGTGAAACAGGGTGTCTTTTCGGATCATGTCAGCGGCGTAGAGGATGCCCAGCAGCGCCAGCGCGATGATCGCGATGATCGGGATCAGGATCTCAACGTTGTCCTCGATCATTTGCAGGAACGATCGAGCGCGGGTCAGGCCTTGGGCATGACCCTGCATGGATACGAGCAAGGCAAATAACGTCAGGGAGGTACGAGCGAAGACGCGAGCGCGCGAGGGCGCCCGCCGATGTAGGTCGGCAGGTTGCACGATGAACTCCTGGGGAGAGCGCGCCGGTCTTGGCGCATGGCTGTGGAACCGCTGCTGTCGAGCGGCACTGCTGGGGTCCGGTCGCGACCTATTGCGGGTCGCGATCCGCAGCGTGGGGGGTAGAGGGGAGAGTGTGCGGCGTCATCATCGCGTCAGGCACTGGGTCGGCAAATACGTCTTGCGCCTGCGCCTCGATGTCGGCGGGTTGCTTGGCTGTGTGATCCCTGCCGGTCTCGTCGCTGGCCACGGCACTGGCCGCCTTTGAGCCCTTTACCAGCCCTCCGATGGCCGGAACCTTCACTGGCTTGGGAGCATCGGTGCCGGCCAGCAGTTTGCGCACGTACCCATTGCTCACGCCGCGCGTAAAGGTGCCGGTGTTGTAGCAACTGAGCGCTGCGACCAGAGCAGGGTCCCCTGGCGCGTACTTTTTGGCGGCGCGTTGGTAGCAATCAGCCAGTACGGTCTGAACGGCTTGTAGGTTTGCGCAAGGGTCAAAGACCGTCTCGATGTCCAGGTCCAGCCAAGACCAGTTGCGCACGTTGATCGATCCTAAGCCGGCATCGAAGTCCACGCCGTCGTTCTGCAGCGCCTGGGCGGTCGCGACGGCCTCTTCATATGAGGCAGGGTAGATCGAGCGTGGCTTCGAGCCGTTGACGCCGATTGCGTAAGGGTGTGCGCTCGATTCATGGTTGACGACGGCAGTCAGCGTATTGAGATCCACATGCGGCGCGCAGGCGAGTGCGAGGGCAGCAAGGTCAATCATGTTGGGGTCCCCTTGTTTGAGGAATTGATGGAGGATGGCAGGGATACCGATCTAGGAGCCGCCGTTGCCCGAGCCCATCTCCTGTTTTCTGCGTTCCAACTGTTCCTGGTACTTGCGAAGTTCGCTTTCGTAGTCAGTACGCTCTACCCAATAGCCGCCTTCCTGCGGTGTCCCGATGTACACCGGAGCCGAAGCCGCCAGATCCGCGGTGTAAGGGGTGCTGTACATCGTTCGGCAGTAACCGGGCATCTGGTCCGTGACGTACCTGTGGCCGGTGTCGGCCGTGTAGCCCAGCGCGGCATTGAGCGAGACCGCATCGCAGCGGCCGGCGCCGTTGACGAGCGCTCGGGCAAGAGACGACATTTCGGGATCGTCTCGAACGGTCGGGCATTGCGCCAGGAATGCGCGGCGGGCGTCGAGGGTGTCCGAGAACTTCCGATGTTTGATGCCGAAGAAATGGCTCAATGAAGGGGAACACTCGGAAGGACGAGTTCCTGATGACAAGCACAACAGGGCTTCGCAAGCCAGCCGGGTTGTGCCGGTCAACGTCGGAATGTCTTGCGGGATTGCCTGGAAATGGGCGAACGTGGTCGCAAGAGCGGCAATCGCCGCTCCCGTGTACGAGATGCGCATGGGAAACCTCCGGGGAGAGCTTGGGAGGAAAGAGGTCCTGCTTGCTAGGTGGCAGGCGGTGACACGCCGAGGACGCAAGTAGGTGCGTTTAGCGTGTCATCCAACATCGGGCTGACAGGGCGCGCGGGCGTCTTCTAAGAGGAATGAGAAGCGGGGGTCCAAGGACGCAGCCCCGACCGTTCAATCTCTGCATGTACGCCCCGTAACTGGGACGGGGCCACCAGCGACCGAAGCAGTAAAAGGGCCTCCAGGTTCACAGCTGCTGGGCCGCTGTCGAAGACAGGTGGGGTGTGTTGCAGGGACTCGCCGTCCAGAACGGCAAGCCTGAGCTGAGCAATCTCGTCCGCGATACGATCAGCGCTCTCCAAGCGTCGACGCAGGAGTTCCGATAGGGGCGTTCCTGCTGCCACCGCTTCGGCTTCATACCGCCGGTATTGATCTTCGGGGACACGGAAGTGAACCGCTCGGCTCATTGTGGGATAGTGGCCCATAGGGAGTACCTCCAGGCTAAGCGAATGGGCTTATGCTCGTGCCAATAGGGCCTGATCGGAGCAAACAGGGATCCGAACCGCCGATTCGTATACAATACCGGGAGCCATATTGGCCGCGCGGCGGCCTACGGTTGTCGGCAATGACGAACGTTCGTGGACGATCCGATTTGTAGGCATCGCCGTAGGTATCTTGAGGGTGACCCCTTGGAAAGCCGCGCCAAACCTAGCGGTGCGGCACCCCCTCTGTCCGCCAAGAATTCAAAAGCCCGCGTAACGCCAGTTATGCGGGCTTTTTGCTTGGTACAGCTGCTGAAGCTGCTGAAAGCCGAATTTTTTGACGGGATTACGAGCTCAGGGATGGAGCGCGTAGCGCGCGCTCATGCAAAGAGCTTGATGGCGCCGCCGATTGCCGCAAAGATGCCGCTGACGATCAGCAGCGGATACCAGACGGTTTCTTTGGTGATTTTTCCTGCCTCCGCACTGATTCGGCCGGCCTCCGCAGCGATCTTGCTCGTTTCCGCAGCGATCTTGCCAGTTTCCGCGATCAGCCTGGCGATCTCCGCGTCCATTTTCTTGTGGAGCGCCTCACGTGCCCCGGCAATTTCCGTCGTGTTGTCATCCATGATTGGCTGCATCTTTCGAACTCCAGATCTGTCACATCAGCAGTCTAGAGATTTGTCAGGCCAGTGGGAGACTTGAGCGCCAATTCGGACACTCTTACCTCCGTTGCGCATCGCGGATGCCCAAGCAATGTCCCCCTGCCGCGCCCAGGGACTTTGCACTGCCGCGCTTCACTTTGATCTACGCTACCCGCCTGTCTCCGGAGATTGCCATGTCCAAGATCACCATCGATTTCGTGTCTGACGTTGCCTGTCCCTGGTGCGCGGTAGGCCTGGGCGGCCTGCTGGCCGCCATCGACCGGGTGAAGGACGAGGCTGACGTCGAGTTGCGCTTCCAACCCTTCGAACTGAACCCCGACATGCCCAAGGGCGGTCAGAACACCATCGAGCGGCTGATGGCCAAGTACGGCTACACCCGTGAACAGGTGCAGGCCAATCGCCAGGTCATCACCGAGCGCGCGGCGGCGGTCGGCATGAAGATGCGCATGGCCGACGACAACCGCTCGTTCAATACCTTCGACGCGCACCGTCTGCTGCACTGGGCCGGTCTGCAGGACCCGGCCAGCCAGACGGCCCTGAAGAAGCGCCTGCTGGAGGTCTATCACTACGAGAACCACGACACCAGCGACATCGACGTGCTGGCCCGTGCCGCCGCCGATGCGGGCCTGGACGAAGCGCAGGCGCGTGAAGTGCTGGCCTCGGATCGCTACGTCGATGAGGTGCGCAAGGACGAGGCTCTGTGGCGCGACCGCGGCATCACGTCCGTGCCGTCGGTGATCCTGAATGGCAAGTATCTGGTGTCGGGCGGCCAGCCGCCCGAGGCGTTCGAGCAGGCCTTGCGGCAGGTGGCGCAAGAAGGCTGAAGGCCCACCGCTCAAGTCATCGGTCCAGCCGGCCCAAGACCCCTGGAATCGTTGACGTCTTTCTCGCGATAGCCGTCCACGAAAAAACCCCGCAGGCGCTGCACAGGCCTGCGGGGTTTCTCATTCACGGCCGGGAACACATCCGCTTAGAAACTGCCGAACACCGTCCCCAGCGTAATCACCAGCGCCAGCGCCGGCAGCGGCACCAGGATGGTCACGGTCGCGATGTCCCGGTACGACTGCCGGTGATTCAGCTTGCAGATCGCCAGCAGCGTGATGATCGCGCCGCAATGCGGCAGGGTATCCATGCCGCCCGCCGCCATCACGGCGACCCGGTGCAGCAGTTCAGGGCTGATGCCCGCCGCCTGCGCCATGCTCAGGTAATCAGCGCCCAGGGTCTGCAACGCGATGCTCAACCCGCCGGATGACGACCCGGTGATGCCGGACAGCACGTTCATCGCGATGGCCTCCGAGATCAGCGGATTGCCCGGCGATACGTTCAGCACGGCATCGCGGATGATGGCAAAACCCGCCAGGCTGGCGATGACCGCACCGTAGCCGACCTCCGATGCCGTGTTGAACAGCGGCAGCATGAAGCCGAAGATGCCTTTGTTGACCGATTCCTTCAGGTTCGTCCAGCGGCCCAGCCGCATGACGACCAGGGTGAAGCAGGCCAGCGCCAGGGCGATGATCAGCGACCACAGGCCCACGGCCTTCTGGGGATCCACGCCGGCGAAACGTTCTTTCAGGAACGAGAAGTCGGTCTGCGGGAAGACGACGTACGTGAACAGCGCGTTGATGCCGACCACCAGCAGCAGCGGCAGCACGGCCATCGGCACGGGCATGACGGACCAGCGGCCTTGTTGCGCGGGTTGGCCTGCCTGGCCCTGCTCATCGTTGTCCTCGTGTTGACCGAAACCTTCGCCGGCTGCCTTCGCCTGCGCGGCGCGGTGCTGCAGCCACCACAGGCCCACGGCGAACATGAAGCACGCGCCGATCAGGCCCAGGCCGGGCGCGGCGAACACGTTGGTGCCGAAGTAGGGAATGGGAATCGCGTTCTGGATGGCCGGCGTGCCGGGCAAGGCCGTCATCGTGAAGGTGAATGCGCCCAGGGCGATGGTGGCGGGGATCAGCCGCTTGGGTACGTCGGCGGCCTTGAACAGGCTGACCGCCACGGGATACAGCGCGAAGGCCACCACGAACAGCGAGACGCCGCCGTAGGTCAGCAGCCCGCATGCGAGCACGACCGAAATGATGGCGCGGCGCTGGCCCAGGCTTTGCACGATCCAGCGGGCCAGGGTGTTGGCGGCGCCGGAGTCGGCCATCAGTTGGCCGAACAGCGACCCCAACAGGAAAATGGGCAGGAACTGCAGCACGTAACCGCTGAGCGCGGTCATGAACGTGGACGTGTAGATAGGCAGCAGGAAGCCGCTGTCGCCCGAGAGCACCACCGCCAGCGCGCCCATCGCTGGCGCGAGCAGCAGCACCGTGACGCCCCGGTAGGCGAAATACATCAATAGCGCCAATGAAATGACGATGGCCAACATACCCATCCTGCGTTCCTCCGTGTTAGATGTAGAGGCCGGATGATCGCAGGAAGAGGCGGGGGCGCGCCACCGTAAAGGGCTACGGATCGTGTCTGATCGCGCCAATGCCCTGTATGTCAGGGCAATCGCGACTTCGGATAGCCATTCTTGCGCCAGTATTTCAGCGCGAAGTCTTCGTCATCCGGCGGATGGCCCGTTCCAGCCTGCGGATTGGGCAGGTCCGAAACGGGACGGACGATCCAGACTCGTCAATAACCGTTGGCCCCGCCGTTGCGACGGTAGTCCGCCGCGCCGCGATACACGGGCATTCCGTCGGCGTCGTAGTCGACGGAAATTCCGCTCAGCCCGCTGGTCAACCCGGTGGGCTGGGCGTTCCCGGCGGTATTGCCATACTTGGAGATCAGGTTGGCGATTTCACCGGCGATGGGTTTGCCTGCCTCGACCTGCGCCGTGCCGTTCTGCCCGGTGAAGTTGTCGGCGTTCATGGCTGCCTGCAGATCCATGCCGTAGAGTTCGTGCCCGACGAAGGTCTTGACGATGTAGTCGGGAATCGGCCCGCCGCCGGCCGAGCCCCACACCAGCCTGACCCGGCCCTGGTCATCGAACGCGACGGCAGGGGCGATAGACGAACGCGGCCGCTTGTAGGCCTCGTATCCATTGACGTCCGCACCGACCGCGCCCGCGGAAAAGTTCGACATGGCATTGTTGATCATGATGCCCGCGGCTTCGATGTGCGCGCCCCAATGCGTGTTGATCGTGGTCGTCATGGAGAGCGCGTTGCCGTAGCCGTCGACGATGGCGAAGTTGCTCGTGGTATTCCAGTCTTCATCGTGGGACGCGCCTTGCGCGCCGGCCAGCATGGTTGCGCGGCCGGAGAGTGCCATGGGGTCGAAGGCGGCGGGGGCCGTCGCCGCGAAGGCTGGAATGCCCTCCGCCGTGGCGCCTTCGGGCACCGCTGCCAGCGCGGTGTCGGTGATGAGGGCGGCCCGAGTGTCGAGATAGGGGGACGACAGCAAGGTGGCGACTCGTTCGTTCACGTTGGAATAGGCGGGATCGCCGACGACGTTGCGGCGATCGGCATTGGCCAGCCGGCTGCCTTCGGTGATCAGATGCAGATAGTCAGTGCCATTGAACGTGGTGTCGGCCAGATGCTTGCGTTCCATCAGCCCCAGGTTGTACAGCGTGACCACGCCGCCGAACGATGGCGCAGGCTGCGTATAAATGGTCATGCCGAAGTGCTTGCCAACCAGAGGCTTGCGTTCGATGGCCCGGTACGCACCGAAATCCTGGGCTGTCATCAGGCTGGGGATGCGGGCGATGGTGGATGCCACGGCAGGGGCGTCGGGCGTGCCAGGCGACGGCAACAGCGACCGGCAAGGCAACTGGTCGGTCGTCAGCCGGGCGATGATGGCAGGCGCGATCTGTCCGGCCGGATCGTAGAAAGCCCGGGCGCCGCCGTCGCGTACCGCTTCCATGGAAGCGGCCAATTCCGGATTCGTGATCGTCGTGCCGACGGCGAGGGGTTTCTGCCGGGTCGCGTCGGACGGCTCGCAATAGCGTGCGTTGATGTCTGGGTAGCTGCAGCGCGGCGCGCCTTTGACCGTGCCCGCCGAGTTGACCCAGGCCGAGACGGCGCTGCCTGCCGACACCGGATTGCCATCGTCGTCGTACTCGCCCGTGTCGGAATACAGCGTCGAATACATGTACTGCGACATCGGATAGCCGTTCCTGGCCAGGTCGATGGCATCGTCCCACAGGGCGTTCCAGGGCGTCTTGCCGTAGGCCTGGTGCACCATGTCCAGTACCGCCAGCGTGCCGGGCACGCCTGCAGCCCGTCCGGAAATATTGGTGTTGCCCTGCTGGGAAGAAATGCTTTCCCCTTCATCCAGCCCGGACTTGCACACGTTGAAGGGTGCCGTCGTCGAGACATCCTGCGCCGTGGCCTTGTAGATGGTATCCACGCCGCCGACTTCCGCAGGCGCGGTGGACAGGCCGTCGAAGACGCGCACCTTGCCTGATGCGGCATCGTAATAGGTGATGACCGAGCCGCCGCCTATGCCCGAGCCGAACGGTTCGGTCACGCCCAGCACCGCCTGTACGGCGATCGCGGCGTCGATCGCGGAGCCGCCCTGGGCCAGCACCTTGCATCCCGCGGCCGATGCATCCACGTCCGCTGAAGCGACCATCATGTTGTTGCCTTGCAACGCAACCGTTTGCCCGTAGGGTGTGCCGGCCTGCTGCACGCAAC
This sequence comes from Bordetella ansorpii, assembly GCF_900078315.1. Lineage (GTDB taxonomy): Bacteria > Pseudomonadota > Gammaproteobacteria > Burkholderiales > Burkholderiaceae_B > Bordetella > Bordetella ansorpii. The sequence continues at coordinate 143,540 of NZ_FKBS01000025.1, read as the reverse complement.
GCGACGGGTCGAACTCGACCTGGCGCGGCGGATTGGGCTCGGGCGGCGCCGGCTCGCTGGGCGCGGGATCGTCGGAGGACCCGCCGCAGGCGGAAACCAGGAAAATGGCGCTCACCCCGATGAGCTTGTTCAGATGGCTTGGCATCGTCTTGCTTCCCCTCATTTTTAGAGGGCGTAGTCTATGCCTCCGTCATGGCCGTTCCACTTGAGGATTTCCCTATGGCACTGACACGACGGTTCCGTCCGTTCGAATTCCCCATCGTTCTTCGTTGACTTCGACCGCGCTGCAGTGGGCGGGCAGCAGGTGCTTGATGTCGGAGATTGCGACAGACCTGTCTTAAAATGCTGCCGCATCAAAAGCAGTATTGCTTTCCGTCGCGAGGCGTTGGGCCACAAGCCCGTTTGCCGCGCAGTGTTTGTTCCCAGATTACCCAGAAGGGAAAGTATGGTTTTCTCCACCCGCCGCCGTTCGCCTGCGCACCTGGGCGCGCGCGCCGAATCCGCCGCCGCTCGTCCCGCCGTCCTGCCGCAGGGCCGCCTTGCTCCCGCCAGCGCGCATGTTCTCCTAAAAGGGGCCTGCCATGTCGCGTGACGGAACCCTCCTATCCTCCACCGCCGTCAGCGCCGACCGGGCCACGCCGCACAACGCGCTGGACGATGTCTACGGCCTGTTCATCGGCGTGCTGTTCGCCGCGATGGGCATCAGCCTGCTGGCCAAGGGCGGATTGATTTCCGGCGGCATCGCGGGCATGGCGCTGCTGGCGTCGCTCGTCACCGGATGGGCGCCCGCGCCGCTGGTGCCGCTGATCAATATCCCGTTCATCCTGTTCGCCTTCTACGCCATGGGGCGATTCTTCGGCTTCAAGAGCCTGCTGGTCAGCGTGGCCATCGGGGCAGGGGTCGGCCTGATCTCGGCCTCGCTGGACGTCGCGCGCGTCCACAGCGGGTTCGCGGCCATCGCGGGCGGCACCTTCCTGGGCATGGGCATCCTGTGCCTGGCGCGGCACAACGCGTCGATGGGCGGCACGGGGGCGCTGTCCCTGTGGATCCAGCGGCGCTACACCTTCAATGCCGGCATCAGCCAGATGATCTTCGACCTGGCGCTGTTCGCCGTGGCCGTGGCGTTCCTGCCTTTGTCCAGGATCCTGTGGTCGGTGTTGGGCACGGTGGCCATGAACGCCATGCTGATCGCCTGGCACAAGCCGGGGCGGTATCGGGGATAGGGACGACTGCCCGGGCACGCCTTGGCATCGCCGGGGCCGGGCCGTTCCGCAGCACGCGGGCCCTCGTCCGCCCCACGGATATACTGGCGCGACGTGTCCACCTCCCCGTTCCGCCCATGCGCCTGCGCCATCTGGAGATCTTTCACGCGGTGATGCGCACCGGTTCGGTCAGCGGCGCCGCCGCCTTGCTGAACCTGTCGCAGTCCGCGGCCAGCAAGGCGCTGGCCCAGGCCGAGCATGCCCTGGGCCTGACCTTGTTCCAGCGCGTGCAGGGCCGTCTGGTGCATACCCGCGAGGCCGAACAGTTGTATGGCCAGACGACCCTGCTGTTCGCCCAGGCCGACAACGTGCAGCGGCTGGCGCGCAATCTGAAGCGCAATCCCGAGGGGCATCTGCGCATCGGCTGCATTCCCAGCTTCGGCCTGAGCGCCATTCCCGGCGCCGTCCAGGCGTTCCGGCAGGAATATGCCAGCATGCCCATGGAAGTGCTGACGGGCAATGGCGACGAAATGGTCGACGCCTTGCTGGCGCGCGAGCTGGACGTGGTCATCTGCTTCGACATGCCCTTGCGGCCGGCCCTGGCGCGTCTGCCGCTGGGAGAGATCCGCGTGATGCACGTCTCGCCCGATACCGGACAGCAAGAGCAGGAAACCGCCGCGGTCGACCTGGAAACCCTGGACGCCTCGCAATGGATCGGCCTGGGCGGCAGCGATCCGGTGGCGCAGCAGATCCGGGATACGTGGGAGCGCCTGCAATCGCCGGATGCCGCGCCGATGCTGGAGACCCGCACGTATTACGTGGCCGCCGCGCTGGCGCGGCAGGGGCTGGGCTTCGCGCTGGTCGACGAACTGACCGCGCGGGCCATGGGACACGGCCTGCGGATGCGGCCGCTGGACCCTCCGGTCACGGTCGAGGCCGTGGCCTTCCACGTGGCGTCGGACGTGCGCTCCATCGCGTTGGATGCGTTCATCGACATCCTGCGCAGGCAGTTCGCCCGCGTGGGCTGATCCCCGGCGGGAGGTAGTCGAAAACGACTACCCCCCCGTGCCTTTTTCCCTTGGCGCAGGCCGTGCCGGCTTCGATACTGTGCCCAGGCGCCATCTTTCACGAGCGCCGCGACATATCAAGGGAAACCCATGCGTACTTCGACGGTGCTTCGCTGTCTCTTCACTTTTGGCCTGGCATTCGCCGGCGCCGCCCACGCGCAATGGCCCGAACGGCCCGTCCGCATCATCGTGCCATCGGCCGCGGGCGGCAGCCCCGACATCATGTCGCGCCTGATCGGCAAGGCGCTGGGCGACCGCATCGGCCAGGCCGTGGTGATCGAGAACCGTCCCGGCGCCGGCGGCAACATCGGCATGCAGACGGTGATGAACGCCGCGCCCGATGGTTACACCATCGGCTATGGCAACAACGCCACGCTGGCCACCAACGAGTTCCTGTTCAACACGCTGCCCTACGATCCGAACAAGCTGGCGCCCGTGATCAAGCTGGCCACCACGGCCAGCCTGGTGGTGGTCAACGACAGTTCGCCCATCAAGAGCGTGCCGGACCTGATCGCCTACGCGAAGAAGAAGCCGGACGGCGTGGTGTTCGGCTCGGGCGGCACCGGCACGACCAGCCATCTGGGCGCGGAACTGTTCAAGACGATGACGGGCATCAAGGGCATGCACGTGCCGTACAAGGGCGCGCCGCAGGCCATCAACGACCTGCTGGGCAGCCGTTTCGATTTCATGTTCGACAATATCGCGTCGGTCGGACCCAATGTGGAAGGCGGCCGCCTGCGCGCCATCGCGGTCACGTCGATCACGCGTTCGCCCCTGTTCCCCAACGTGCCCACGCTGGACGAGTCGGGTGTGAAGGGCTTCCAGATGGAAGCCTGGGGCGCGGTGGTGGCGCCGCCGGGTACGCCCGATGCCATCGTCACGCGCCTGAACGCCGAACTCAATGCGGTATTGAAGGACGAGCAGGTGCGCAAGCAACTGGCGCAGTTGGCATTCATTCCCACGGGCGGCACGCCGGCCGACCTGCGCACGCTGATGGCGTCCGAGCGCGAGAAGTGGGGCAAGGTGGTGCGCGAGAGCGGCGCAAAGGTGGATTGACGCAGCGATGACCGAGATGTCCCATGCAGGCGGCGCCGCGCCGGATCGCGACGCCTATTGGCAAGCCCGGCGCGCAGGCGATGCACGGGGCGGTTCGCGCCACGTCACCATCATCGGCGCGGGCATCGTGGGCCTGGCCTCGGCCGCCGCGCTGGCACGGGCGGGGCGTTCCGTGACGGTGCTGGATGCGGCTGCCGCGCCGGGCTTGGAAACCAGCCTGGGCAATGGCTGCCAGCTGTCGTATGGCTACGTGGCGCCGCTGGCGCAGCCCGGCGTGCTGGCCGAGCTGCCCAAGCTGCTGTTCGCCAAGGGGGCGCCACTGAAGCTGGTGCCGCGCTGGGACCCCGCGCAATGGCGCTGGCTGATGTCCTTTCTGGGGGCCTGCCGCGCGGACCGCGCCAGGGAAGGCTCGCTGGCCTTGCTGATGCTGGGCCGGCTGAGCCACCAGGAAACCGACCTGTGGATGCAGGGCGCGGATGCGCAGGCGCTGAGCTTCGCGCGCAGCGGCAAGCTGGTGGTGCTGCCCTCCGAAGCCGCAATGGCCAAGGCCGAGGGACAACTGAAACTGCAGGCCTCGGTCGGCCCGCTGCAGCAGGCCCTGAGCGCCGAGGAGTGCCTGCGCCGTGAGCCCGCGCTGGCGCGTTTCCGCACGCGCATGGCGGGCGCCATCTACACCCCCAGCGAATGCGCCGTCGACAGCGCGGCGCTGTGTGTCGACCTGAGAACCCGCCTGGAGCAACGCGGCGTGTGTTTCGAATTCGGCGTTCGCGTGCGGGGCTTCCAGCGGCATCGGGATGGCGGGGTCACGCATCTGGTCACCGACCAGGGCACGCGCCAAGCCGAGGACATCGTGCTGGCCACCGGGCCGCACAGCGCGGCCATGGCGCGCATGCTGGGTTTCTCCGTGCCGGTGTATCCCCTCAAGGGCTACAGCATCACCGTGCCGATTCTTGATCCGCATGCCGTGCCGCGCGCCAGCGTGACGGATGCCGCGCGCAAAGTGGTCTACGCCCGCATCGGCCAACGCCTGCGCGTGGCGGGCGTGGTCGAGATCCGCGGCTACGACCGGCGGCTGGACATGTCGCGCATCGACGAACTGGTGGCGCACACGCGCGAGGCCTTCGGCGACGCGGTGGACCTGAAGTCGGTCACGCCCTGGATGGGGCTGCGGCCCGCCACGCCGACCTCGGTGCCCATCATCGGCAAGTCGCCTGTGGATAACGTGTTTCTCAATATCGGGCAGGGCGCGCTGGGGTTGACCCTGGCGTTCGGATCCGCCAGCCGCCTGGCCGACGCGATGGCCGCGGCATAACGGCGACGCGCTTGAAGACCCTTACAACATCGGGGATGGACATGAGCACCTCGCAGAAGTACGACCTGCTGATCGTCGGCGGCACCGTCATCGACGGCACGCGGCAGCCGCGTTTCGACGCCGACGTGGGGGTGAAGGATGGCCGCATCGTGGCGGTGGGGGACCTGTCCGGCCATGACGCGGACACCATCCTGCCAGCGCACGGCAAGATCGTGGCGCCGGGCTTCATCGACTCGCACACGCACGATGACCAGGCCTTGCTGACCCAGCCCGACATGCCGTTCAAGGTGTCGCAGGGCGTCACCACGGTGGTCACCGGCAACTGCGGCATCAGCCTGGCGCCCCTGCGCACCGATGCCGAGCTGCCTTCGCCACTGAACCTGCTGGATGCCGATGGCGGCGAACGCTTCCCCACCTTCCGCGCATACGTCGATGCGCTGCGCGCACGCCCGGCAGCAGTGAACGTGGTGCCCATGGTGGGCCACACCACCTTGCGCGTGATGGCCATGCAGGACCTGGGCCGCGCGGCCACCGAGCCGGAGGTGCGGGCCATGCAGGCGCTGCTGCAAGAGGCGCTCGATGCCGGCGCGGTGGGCATGTCCACCGGCACCTACTATCCGCCCGCCGCCGCGGCCACGACGCAGGAAGTGGTCGAGGTGTCGCGCCCGCTGGCCGCGAAGCAGGCGCTGTACGTCACGCACATGCGCAACGAGGCCGACCGCTGCATGGAGTCGCTGGAAGAGACCTTCTCCATCGGCCAGGAAGTGGACACGCCGGTGCTGGTGTCGCATCACAAGCTGATGCGCGCGGCCAACTTCGGCAAGTCGGTGCAGACCTTGCAGCGCATCGAGAAGGCCATGCGCTGCCAGTGCGTCAGCCTGGACTGTTATCCATACACCGCCAGCTCGACCATGCTGCACATGGACGAGGAACGCCTGCAAGGCAAGGTGGTGATCGCGTCCAGCGGCGCGTTTCCCGGCATGCAGGGACGCGATCTGCAGGACATCGCCGACGAGTGGGGCGTGTCGCGCGTCGAGGCCTCGCGCCGCCTGCAGCCCGCCAGCGCGATCTACTACAGCATGGACGAGCAGGACGTGCAGCGCATCCTGGCGTTCGAGCCCACGATGATCGGTTCCGACGGCATCCCGTCGGGCGACCGGCCGCATCCGCGGCTGTGGGGCACGTTCCCGCGCGTGCTGGGGCGCTATAGCCGCGACATCGGGCTGTTTCCGCTGGAGACGGCGGTGTGGAAGATGACGGGATTGACGGCCGGGGTATTCGGTCTGGAAGGGCGCGGCGTGATTGCCGAAGGGCATCATGCGGACATCACCATCTTCGATGCCGAGACGGTGCTCGACACGGCGGACTACGACAATCCCATGCAGCCGGCGCGCGGCATCGAGGCGGTGGTGGTGAATGGGGCGGTGGCGTATCGCAACGGTGAACACCTGCATACGCGCACGGGGGCGGTGCTGGCGCGCACGCAGGCACGTACGCAAGGCTAGGCCGGCCCTGGCATTCCCGGGGTTCCCCACGGGATGCGGTACTGGCCGTGCGTGTGTGCAAGCCGCGGCGCGCGGGCGTTCGAAAGCGATTCAGCGAGGGCCTCGCGCCCTCAAGGTCCCTGCACGTGCCGGATCCACATCGGTGCAAGCCAACCCAGCAGACCGCCGATCAAGGCTGCCATCGCGGCGGTCGATAGCGAACTGAACAGCCAGCCGCCCACCAGAAATCCCGCAATGGCGCCACACGAGGTCTGATAGAGCGCCGCGTGGCGAAACGCCTTGGGCTCGAACTCGGGGGCGGCGATCAGGCCAAGCAGCAGGCCCGGTACGGCGGCCATGACGCCCAGCGCCATCTTGCCGCCGCCGGTCAACAGGCCGATCAAACCAAACAACGCCGCGCCGCCCAGGGCGCAGTACAACGAGATCTTCAGGGCTTTCATGTCCATCCAATGCGATCGGCGGGAGGGCAACCTTATCACTGCCGGCGTGGCAGGTGGAAATTCCCTGGCCTGATGCAATCGGAGATGCGGCGGCAGGCTGGGCGGCGTCATGGATTCCAGATGCCTGACCGCGCCTGGCGCCGTGCACACGGCAAGGAATCAGGCGGCCTGGTGCCTGAACAGGCTCATCCGCAACCCCACCAGGCTGTGCAGATAGTCGTCATTCCGTCGCGTCTCGGCGTCCTTGCTCTCGCGCGCGATGGCGGTGTCCAGGCGCTGGCGCAAGGCCTCGCTGCCAGCCTCGGGCGTGCCCGCCGCGCTTTGCCGGCGATAGTGCGCGGCTACGTCCGCCAGGATCTCATCCAGGCCCGCGAGCACTGCGGGCTGCAAGCGCGGCCGCACGCGGCGCAGCTGCAGCAGGTTCAATCCCACCCGCGTATCGGCCAGCATGTCGATGCCCTCGATGCCATTGCCGCGCGAGGCCCGCGCGATGCGCGGCGCCAGCACGCCCAGCAGATCCAGTATCCGCGCGATCAACTGCTGCTTGTCCGCGGGGCCGCCGCTGCCCGCGGCTACTTCCGCCAGCATGCCCCATGCGCGCCGCGCCAGCCGCCGTGCGGACCACTCCACGCTGACGGAACGGAACACCTTGGTGAAGACCACGGCGAAGCCGATGCCGATGACCATCGCCACGGCATTGTTCACGAAGCTGACGATGTCGTACTCGCGCGAGTTCTGCACGCTCAGCAGCGCGGCCAGGTTCACCGTCAGAGGCAAGCCGATCTGCATGGTGCGAGGCCCGTACATCATCACGCCCAGCGGCAGGAAGATCAGCGCCAGGCAGGCGACCAGCGTGCCGAATTCGTGGATGGCCGGGAACACGCCGAACAGGCAGACCGCGCCGATGACGGCCGCCACCGCCAGCCACAGGCCGAAGCCGAAGATGGCCGGTGCGGGATCGTCCTGCGAAGCGAAGAAAGCCGAAGCAATGGCCGCCATCATCGCGCCGTTGCCGCCAGCCTCCCAGCCCACGGCGATCCACACCAGGCAGTACGCGAACAGCGAGGCGCCGGTGCTGAGCGCCGCCATGGCCGCCATGCCGTGATCCACGTGGCGTTCCTGGCCCAGCCGCAGCGATGGAAAGCGCGAATGCCGGCGCGGCACCGCGCCTGGCGCATGGATGGCCACTTCGCGCAGACTGGCGCAATCCAGCCACAGTCCGATCAATTCATCCAGGCGCAGCAGCAGGCTGGCAAGCAGCAGATCGTGCTCGGAGGTGCCCGCGGGCCGCAAGGCCGCCACGCGCGCCCGCAGCGCCGATGCTGCCGCTTCGTCCGCGCCCTCGTGCTGTTGCAGCCATGCGCCGATGTCGTCCAGCAGACAGCCCAGCGCGGCGGGCAGGGAGCCATCGGCCTGCAGCCGCACCAGACGATCCGATAGGGACGACAACACCGGCAGCAGCAACAGCATGCGCTCGCGCAGCTTCTCCAGCGCACCAGCGATCCCGGTATGCCGATGGCCTTCGTGCCGCATCATCGCGATCAGCGACTCGAGCTGCACCAGGTCGGCCGACAGCTTGGACAGCGGCACTTGCTGCGGCTGTCCGTGCCGGATCCCGTGATACCAGCGCGCCGCATCCTGCATCCAGCTGCCGATGCGTCCGTTCAGTGTGGGCCTTACCGAGGCGGGCAGCAGAATGGCGGCGAAGGCGATGGCCATGCCGGCGCCCAGCATGATCTCTTCGCTGCGCGCCACCACACTGTCGAAAATGGTCTGTGGCGACTCGACCGCGGGAAATCCCAGCAGCGCGGCGGTGTAGCCGGCCAGCATGAACATGTAGCCGTTGGGGCCGCGATGCAGCAGAGCGATATATAGCGCCAGGCTCAGCCACAGCGCCATCGCCGCGCTGAGCAATACGGGCGCGTGCACCAGGTTGGGCAGCATGATCAGCGTGGCCACCCCACCGATGAAAGTGCCCAGGATGCGGTACAGCCCCTTGGCCCGCGTGGGGCCCACCAGGGGCTGGGAGACGATATATACCGTCATCATGGCCCAGTAGGGCCGCTCCTGCCCGCTGGCCATGGCCACGTACAGGGCCGCGGCGGCGGCCAGGAAGGTCTTCAGCGAGTACAGCCAGGCTTGTCTGTCCAGAAACGGCATTGCGAGGACTACTTCGGTACGGCGGCGGTGCGGCGGGGGCGTATGTCGGCTGGCTCGGCCAGGTAGGCGTCCAGATTGGTTTGGAGATGATCCAGCACCTTCAACGTACGGCGCACGTCTTCCTCGGTGGCGCCCTTGAACAGGCGGGCGCGCATCGCGCTCAGCTCGGGTTCGATGGCGTCGTTCAGGCGTTGGCCCTGGCGGGTCAGGCGAACAAGCCTTGCACGCCGATCGCTTTCATCGGCCAGGCGTTCGACCAGGCCCGCTTCCATCAACTGATCCAGCACACGCACCAGCGTCGGGCCCTCGATGGCCAGCAACTCGGCCAGCCGGGCCTGACCCACGGGCTGCCCGGCCTGCGCCAGGTAGCGCAACGGAAACGCCGTGGCGTCGGTCAAGCCATGGGGTTTGAAGATGCTGTCCATCTCACGGCGGTAAAGCCGTGCCAGCAGCACCAGCCGGCCACCTAGTTGGGCAAGCAAAGCATCACGGTTCATATTTAATAGCTAAGCTAATTAATAGCCTGGCTAATTTACTATGCCATGGCGCCCAGCGCAAAGAGGCTCATTTGGCGGCGGTGCTGGCCGCGCCCATGTACGCGACGACCGCGACTTTCAACTTCGTGGCGCGCGCCACGTTTTCGGCGGGTTGCGATGCCAGTTGGCACGTCACCCATTCGGTCAGCCGCTGCGTGACCTTGTGCGCCGTGTCGATACCGTCCAGCTTCTGCTCGGCGGCCCAGCCGCAAATGCCGCAGCGGTGGGTCACGCTGCTGTAGTGCAACAGCACGGACTTGCCCTCCAGCGGAATGTCTCGGATGGCCCGGCTGCGTCGCCATTTCGTGGTGATGTCTTCCGAGCCGCACAAAGCGCACCGGTCCACCGAGGGTGTGCCACGCAGATAGATATGGTGTCCATCCGCGTCGGGCAGATAGCGCGTGACGACGGTAGCTGGCAGTGGACGCCAATCCGCCATGGGCACCGTCTTGGGAGTGAAGGTCCATTGCAGACCGCCCAGTCCGATCAGGATGCGGCGCACACTGCCCACGGGGATGCCGATGCCCGCGGCGATGTCCTTGTCCTCCCGTAACCCTGCCTGTTTCTGGATCCATGAGATCAGGCGCTCGGTCAGGCGTGGATGCCGCGGCAGGGCTGCCACACCGGGTAGCGGTTCGATGAACGCCCGCCTGCAATCGTGGCAGCGAAAGGCGCGGTACGGCGTGATCACGAGCGCGACGTGCTTGCCATTCAGTGGCTTGTCGTGCACATGGGCGGCGTGTGTAGCGGTACGTTGCACATGAAGGGATCCGCACTCCGGACAAGGAGGACGCGATAGCTTCGTATGAAGATAGACATCGTACCGGTGCGGACCACTGACGTGATGCGTCGCCTGCAAATCGGGCAGGTTGAAGGCTTCGGGCGCGCCGGGCCGCGAGCCGTGGCGCTTCTCGGCGGTGGCTTGCAGTATGTCGCGTACTGCCGACAAGCGTGCTCCGCATTGGCGCGTCACGTCCTCGATGGTTCGCGTGTGCTGCGTGGCAATCCAGTCCGCCAGCCGGTGCGTGATATGCCGCCGCGGGTCGACGCCGGGTAGCGGGCTTTCCAGCATGGTGCGGCAGAACCGGCAGCGGTGCGAATGCCGGCGGACATGCAGGGCGACTGCCATGCCATGTAGGGGGACATCGTGGATGGCGATTTCAGCTCGTGGCATGGGCAGCGGGGCGTCGGCGCCGCAGTTGGGGCATTGCGCGGGGACCTCCTCGGCATGGGCGTGCAGGGCATAGCCCGCGGCCGTGCGTCGGATATCTACGCCGGTGTAACCCAGCGACTGCCAGTGAGACTGCAACTGCACGAGGGAGGGGGCGCCGGCTTCGCTGACGCAGGAGTGGTGGACATCGGGGTGTGCGCCGGCCTGCATCGCGATGGACCTTTGATAGAACTGCCCGGAGAGAGACGCGGCGCTGCGCAGGTGGGCAGAGATAGGATGGCTGGGTGATGTGAAGGGCGGGACCGGACGTAAGGACGCCGCCCCAGGCATTGCTGCTTGGGGCGGCGCGACTGTCTAACTACCTAGCTGCGATGCTTCGCAACCGTCGTGTCCGATTAACGGCCAGCGACGCTGCTGCAGTAGGCGGTGGCGGCGCCGATCAGCAGTTGGCCGCCGTTCGTGTTGCCCACCGTGAAGGCGCCGCGGATGGCGGACACCAGGGTCGAGGGCAGCGGAACGAAGGCGTGATCGCGGATGCGGGTCGCGTTGGCGAAGTGGTTGTCCAGGTACGCACGCAGGGCCGATTCCGTGGCAGTCGGTTGACCCGGGGTGCGGGCGTCCGAGTAGCACTGGCTCAGCAGCAGGTTCGTCGTGCCCACGATCGGGTAGCCGGCCGAGGGGTTCGACACCAGCTTGACCCAGTTCAGCGGGTTGCCGGGGTTGTCGGTGGCGGAGTAGCCAGCGGCGGCGGGATCGGTCACCAGGGTGCCGGTCGGGGGGATCAGCGAGGCGGCCAAGGCGGTGTTGATGTTGGCTTCGGCGGGCGCGTACGACACGCCGTCGTTCGCGTTACGCAGACGCAGGGCGTAGGTGCCGGCGCCGGGCGTGTAGTCGGGATCCGGGCTCAGGTAGGCGATGGCTTCCGGCGTCGAGTTCAGGGCGCTTTGCACGCCGCCGCTGCCTTCCACTTGGACGAAGTTGGCGGGCAGGGTGTTGCCCGGGAAGTTGTTGCGGAACGTGCCGTTGCCGGAGAACGTGACCACGGTGTTGTCGGCGCGGGTCGTTTCAGCGGCCGTGCAGACGGCGGCCAAGTGTTGCGTCAGCAGCGTGGTCGTGCCGCTCGATTCCTGGCGGACGATGACGGTGATCGGCGTGCTGGGCAGCGTCGAGCTGATCTGGTTCCACTGGGTCAGGCGGCCCGACATGACGCCGCACAGCTGCGACTTGGCCAGCGTGGCCAGGTTCGTGGAGGTCACCGAAGCCGACTTCGCGTAGACCAGAACCGGGGTCGCGACCATCGGGATCTGGATCATGCGGCCGTTGCCGGCCGACGAGCCCAGGTTGCCCAGGCCGGCCGACGAGATGTAGTTGTTGTATTCCGTGGAGGTCATCGCGGCATCGCTCGCGCCGAACTGCACGGTCTGGCCAGCGGTGCCCTGAACGGAAACGGCGTTGTTGGTCAGGAAGCCGGTACGGCCGCCGCCGCTACCGACGCCGCCGTAGTGCCAGGTGTGGGTGCTGTTGACCGGGTCGAGGTACTCGGCTTCGTACAGCGGCTGGGGCAGCGTGGCGCCGCCAACGGTGAAGGTGACAGCCGAAGCGGTCGAAGCCAGGCCGGCGAACAGGATCGCCGAAACCACGGCCTTGATCTTGAATTGCTTGTCCATGAAAAAAACCTCTCGCATGAGTTCAGGCACTTCTATGGAAGGGGGACAGCAAGACGGACACTTCCACATGCCGCCTTGCTTCGTGTCGTTCTGTGTGACGACGGAGTGAATTCTGAGCTTGCAAGGCTTCGGCAAAATTGCCGAATGTCGGGATATTGATGCTTGCTGGAACGGGAGGAATGTCCGGATATCCGGAGGTTCTTTCAGCAATTGCCTGTACGCGGAAGTGCGTGCTCCACTCGCACCGCACTTGGTGAATAGCGCTCCCGGTCATCGCGACATTCTGAAATCTTGCCGAAGCCCGGCACGTCCACGCTGGTATCCGCTCGTCGATGGTGGCGAGTAGAAAAAGGCGGCTCGTGGAAGTGCCCGCCTTGTTTCCATCGAAAAGTCTTTACTCATGCGAGGAAGAATCATGGATAAGCATTGCACTATCGGAGCGGTCGCCGCGGTGGCGGCCTGCATCGGCATGTCGATTGCCGGCGGCGTCGCTTCCGCCGCCACATTCAATGTCGGAGGCGCGACATTGCCCCAACGGCTTTATGAGGAAGAGTTCGCGACGCCGCCGAACGATCAGCACACGTGGAACTATGGCGAGGTTGGCAGCCGACATGGTCGCGCGGCCTTCCTTTTGAACGATTCGACGCGGTTGAGTTTGCCGCTGGGCGGCAAGGTTCATTTCGGGACGAGCGAGACACCTATGACAGCCACCGAGTACAGCTCATATACGTCTGTCTTCGGCCTGGGGAATCTTGGCGCATCGACCGGGCATGGTCGCTTGATCCAGATCCCGTTGGCGGTGACGCCTGTCATGATCTATGCCAAGTCGCTGTCCCAGGCAGTTACTCAGTCTTCCTTTGCGTCGCTGACGAAATCGCAGCTGTGTGGCGTATTCTCTGGCGCCATCAACCGTTGGTCGCAGCTCAACCCCGCGTTTCCCAACAGGCCATTCAAGGTGATCGTGCGCCTTGAACCCAGCGGCCCGACCAGTCTGCTGACGCGGCATCTCCAGGCCGTATGCACCAGCGGCGAAACGGGCGGCATGACCTTCAACGGCAACGAGCAGTTCCGGATGAATTTTCCGAATGGAGAGCTGCCTCCAAACTTCGTCGAGGTGCTGAAGGACCAAGGCGTCAGTGATGCCCTGAACATGGGAATTCCGCCGGATGCGTTGCCCGAAGCGATGACCTACCTGAGTCCGGACCCCGCCTATGTGCCGATCGGCTCGGCCTATGCGCTCAGGCTGCGCAACCGTAACAACTCCATGGACTACGATGGCTGGTCGACCACCGCCGTGATGTTGGGCATCGGTTCCGCGTTGTCCGCACCTTCTGGGCCGCTCGTGACGGATCCCACCGTTGCTGGATACACCAGTGCCACCAATCCCGGGTATCCCCCGAATTGGGTGAAAGAGATTTCCGACCCCGTCCAGGGTTATCCGATTGTCGGTACGACGAACTTGATTCTCAGCCAGTGCTATGCCGATGCACGCTTGCCGGGACAGCTGACCCTTACGGAGACCGCATTGCGCATGTTCGTGAATGATCATTACGCCAACACGATGCGTATCCTGTCCCACGCGATGGTTCCCTTGCCCTCGGCATACATGGATGCCATCCGGCAGACGTTCTTCACGGGCGTGCGTTGGAACGGCCAGTTGGCTATGGGGGGAGCCTACTGCGCCAGCGTGGTCGGCCGGTAGAAGAGCGAGCATTGGGCATGCGCCCGGCAAGGCATTTGGAATGCGTGCCACGCCGCCTCGGGATATCGGCGCCCGCTGGATCGAGCGGAATATTCGGATGTCCGGAGTGCTTTCCCCTACTGCACCAGCTGATTCATGCTCATGATGGGCATCATCACCGCCAGCACGATGGTCAGCACCACGCCGCCCATGGTCAGAATCATCAGAGGCTCCAGCATGGCGGTCATGCGCATCGCGCGCCGTTCCAGGTCGCGCGACAGATTTTGCGCCGAGCGTTCAAGCATCGGCGGCAAGGAGCCGGTCTTTTCGCCGCTGGCGGTCAGGTGGATCAGGTTGGCCGGAAACACCTTCTGGGCCCGCAGCGATCCCGCCAGCGGATGGCCCTCTTTCACGCGTGCCGTCACGTCCAACACGCATTGGCGCAGCCGGTCGTTGCCCATTGTCTGGCGCGCGGCCTCCAGGGAACGCAGCAGCGGTACGCCCGCGTCCATCAGGATCGCCAGCGTCGAGGCGAAGCGCGCCGTGTTCACGCCCAGCGCGAAACGTCCCAGTACGGGCAGCCGCAATACCCGGCTGTGCCATGCCAGCCGCGCTGCGGGCTTGCGCAGGTGCAGGCGCCACAGCGCCAGCGCGCTACCCAGCACCAGCGCGGTCAATCCGCCCCAGCTGCGTACGTATTCGCTGACGGCCAGCATGATCTGCGTGATGGCCGGCAATGTCTGGCGGGCCTGCGAGAACGCGCTGACCACCTGCGGCACGACATAGCTCAGCATGAAAATGACGATGCATACAGACACGCAGCCCACGATGGCGGGATAGATGAAAGCGGTCAGCACCTTGCTGCGCAGCGCATCGCGGTTTTCCATGTAGTCCGCCAGACGCTCCATGACGCGCGCCAGATCGCCGGAGTCTTCGCCTGCGCTGATCAGCGCCCGATAGATCTCCGGGAAGTCGCGCGGGCGCCTGGCCAGCGCGTCGGCCAGGCGCATGCCGCCCCGCACGTCCTCGCATACCGCCGTGAACACCTCGGCGACGTATTTCTTCTCGGCCTGTTCGATGGTCGCGGTCAGGGCGGACTCGAGCGGCAGCCGCGCGCCGAGCAGGCTGGCCAACTCACGCGTGGCCCAGGAGAGATCGGCGGCGCCGAGTTTCGGACCGAGCAGGGCTGCCGAGGCGGCGGCCTGGGCGATCTCGACGATGTCCAGCGGCGTCAGGCCGCGGCCACGCAATTGAGCGCGCGCGGCGCGAGGACTGTCGGCCTGCAACTGGCCCCGCAGCATTTTTCCCGTGCCATCGGCGGCGGAATAGCGGAAGTTCGGCATGATGGGTTCTCCGTCAGGTGTCGCCCGTGACGCGCACCAGTTCTTCCTGCGAGGTCATGCCGCTGTCGACCCAGCGCTGGCCGTCCTGGTACATGGTGCGCAGGCCTGCCTGTATGGCGGCCTCGCGCAGGGTTTGTTCGGGAGCCTGTTCGTGGATCAGACGCTGCATGTCGGGATCCACGACAAACAGTTCATGCACCCCGGTGCGCTTGCGGTATCCCTGGTGGTTGCATTGCGGGCAGCCTACGGGTTCGTATCGTGTGCGGCCGTCGGGAAGGACGACGGCCTTGCGGCAGTCCTGGCACAGGCAGCGCACCAGCCGCTGGCCCAGGACCCCCAGCAGTGTCGACGCCAGCAGGAAAGGCGCGACCCCCATGTCGACCAGGCGGGTCACGGCCGAGACCGAATCGTTGGTATGCAGCGTGGCCAGCACCAGGTGGCCGGTCAGCGAAGCCTGCACCGCGATCTGCGCGGTCTCCAGGTCCCGGATTTCACCGATCATGATGACGTCCGGATCCTGGCGCAGGATGGCGCGCAGCGCCATCGCGAAAGTCAGCCCGATTTCGCTGTTGACGTGGATCTGGCTGATGCCGGCCAGGTCGTATTCCACCGGGTCTTCCACCGTCATGATCTTGGTGGTGGTAGCGTCGAGCTGGCCCAGCCCGGCGTACAGCGTGGTGGTCTTGCCGCTGCCGGTCGGCCCGGTGACCAGTACGATGCCGTGGGGCTCATTGATCAGCCCGTCCAGCCGCGTCAGCAGCCGGCTGTCCATGCCCAGCCGCTCCAGTTTCAGCCGGCCGGCCTCTTTGTCCAGCAGGCGCAGCACCGCGCATTCTCCGTGGCCGGTGGGAACGGTGGATACACGGATGTCGATCGGCCGTCCACCCACCCGCAAGGCGATGCGGCCGTCCTGCGGCAAACGCTTCTCGGCGATGTCCAGGTGCGCCATGATCTTGATGCGCGAGATCAGCGCGGCATGCAGCGCCTTGCGCGGGCGCACCACCTCGCGCAGCGTGCCGTCCACGCGATAGCGCACCACCGAGTGCGTCTCGTAGGGTTCGATGTGGATGTCGCTGGCGCCCTCGCGCGCGGCCTGCGTGAACAGCGCATTCATCATGCGGATCACCGGCGCGTCGTCCTGGGCGTCCAGCAGGTCGGTCACTTCGGGCACGTCCTGCATCAACCGATCAAGATCGACTTCGTTCTCGGCCGCGCCGACCACCGACGCGGCGTCGCCCGCATCGGCCGAAGCCTGCGAGAGCAGCGCGTCCATCTCGGCATCGGACACCTGGCGCAGCGCCACGGCGCCATAGTGCCGCCGCACTTCCGCGATGGCGATCGAGGGGGTCGCCGGGCAGACCAGTATCTCGGCCTGATCCCCTGTTTCGCGCATCAGCGTGCGATTGGCGCGTGACCAGGCGTAGGGTAGCGGGGCGCGCTGCCGGCCCGCACGCACGCCGTCATCCAGCGCGGCGCTCATTGCCCGACCACCAGTTCGGGTTGGTAACCCAGCTCCCGCAGGACCTGTATGGTGGCATCGACGGCGCGCGGATCGCGCGGCACGTCCACGCGCAATACGTAGCCGCTGCCGCCAGGCCCCGTCATCGCATAGCTCTTCAGGCCACTGATGCGGGTGCGCTGTACGATCAGATCGGCCTGCTGGCTGTCGCGGGCGTCGGCGAACTGCAACGTGTTGATGTTGCCCGTGTCGGGACGGCCATAGAGCGCCGAGGGATCCGCGGCCACCGTGACGCCTGCGGGCAGGCGGGTGCGCACCGGGGGGGGCGTGTCTGCCTGGTGGCCCGCAGACGGCGCCTGCCGGACGTCGGTTGTCGAGACGGTCGTGGGCGGAGACTGCTTGAGCGTCTGGTCTACGCCCTCAGGCCGCAGATCGTAGATCCGGCCGTCGCGCGTGGAGGGCACGCCCAGCGGAGGCAGTGCCGGGGCGCCCATGTCGGGCAGGGCCCAGTTCTGGGCGGGCTGCAGCGCGCCTTGCGCCCGCCGCATGTAATCGTAGCGGCTGGCCGTCAAGCCCCGACCCTGGGCCGCGTCGCGCACCACGTAGGGCCGCAGGAACACCATCAGGTTCGTCTTGACGCGCTGGCGCGTGTCGTAGCGGAACAGCGCGCCCAGCACTGGAATGTTGCCAAGCAAGGGCACCGCATCGCGCCCGGTGGTCACGCTGTCCTGCAGCAGGCCGCCCAGCACCATGATCTGGCCGTCATCCAGCATCACGCTGGTGTCCAGCGCACGCTTGTTGGTCACGATGCCGCCCAGCGTGGCCGAGGCCTGGTTATCGATGTTCGACACCTCCTGGTAGATGTCGAGCTTGACCGTGCCGCCTTCGGAAATCTGCGGGCGGATGTTCAGCTTCAGTCCGATGTCTTCGCGCTCGACCGTCTGGAAGGGGTTGTCGCTGCCGCCGCCGCCCGTGGTGACGTACTGTCCCGATACGAACGGTACGGTCTGACCCACCATGATGGTGGCGGGTTCGTTGTCCAGCGTCAGCAGATTGGGCGTCGAGAGGATGTTTGCGCCGTCACGCGACTGCAGGGCACGGGCCAGGAGCTGCAGGTTCAGCACTTCACCGATGCCAGGCAGATTGATCGAGCCGCGCATCACGCCGATGTTCAGCCCGGAGGGAAGCGCGTCGATGCCGGTGGTGGCGTTGGTGTTGATGCTTGTGCCGCCGAAGTTCGCTCCGCCGAAGACGCGGCCGTTGCCTGCCATCCACTGGATACCCAGTTGCGCGGCGTCGGTTTCGGTGACTTCGACGATCAGGCTTTCCACCAGCACCTGTGCGCGCCGCTGGTCCAGCATGTCGATCACTTTGCGCAGGCTGCGATACATGGGCTCGGGCCCATTGATGATCAGCGTATTGGTGGTCGAGTCGGCCTGGATGGTGACGCCTCCCGCCGAGAAGGCCTGCTGGCCGTTGCCGGTCTGGTTCGTGCCGCTGCCGCTTGACGAACCTCCGGCATAGGCGCCGTTGGCATTGCGCAGGCTGCTGCCGGACGAGCCCAGGCCGCCCGTGGTGCTGGATGCCGTGTTGCCGGAAGAGGAGGTGCGGGTCGTGCCGCTGGAGGCACTGCCGCCGTTGCTTCCCGCCTGGCCGCCGCCGCTGAGCATGCCGCCCGCGCCCAGCGCGGCACGCACGGCGGCGTCCGCGCCGCCCGCCTGTCCCGACGTGCCGCTGTCTCCGGTCAGCACGCCTCGCAGGACCTCGGCCAGATGGGTGGCCTGGGCATTGCGCAGGTAGACGACGTGCAGATTGTCGGGATCGGCCTGGGCGTCGTCCAGCTGCTGGATCAGGTCGCGCGCGAACTTGGCGCGCGCGGGACTGCTGGCGCGGATGACCACGTTGTTGGCGCGTGGATCGGCCACCACGACGATGCGCTGCGTCGCGTCGGGGCCTTGTTGCTGGGCGTCCAGCAACTGGCTGGCCACGTCTGCGATGTCCATCGCGATGCCCTGGCGGATCTTCACGACGGCGGTGCTCAACGAGGAAGGGGTGTCGATGCTGGCGATGATCCGCGCGATCCGGTCCAGGTTGTCGGCGTAGTCGGTAATCACCAGGCTGTTGCTGCCAGCGGAGGCGGTGATGGGATTGTTCGTGGCGATCATCGGCCGCAGTACGGGGACCAGCGATGCCGCGTTCTCGTAGCTCAGGCGGAAGGTCCGGGTCACGATCGACCCCGCCGAAGGCGAAGGGTTCGGGCCCGCGCCGCTGGTCACCACGGGACTGCTCTGCAGTTTTGCGTCGGCCTCCGGCACCACCCGCGTTCCGCCCGCCACGTCCACCGCGGCGAAGCCGGCCATGCGCAGCGAGGCCAGCAGCATGCCGTATGCGGCGTCAGGCGAAACTGGGCGCTCGGATACCAGGTTCAAGTTGCCCTTGACGCGAGGATCCACCAGAAAATTGCGGCCGGTGAAACGGGCCATGACGCGCAGCACCGAGGGAATATCGGTGTCCACGAAGTTGAGCATCACATCGTTCTTGCCGCCGCTCGAGGGGCGATCGGGCGAGTTGGCGGACGTGGGCGCCGGAGTTGGGGGGGCCGCGTGCGAGGATCTGGGCGCGGGCAGCGGTTCGGGCTCGCTGAACGACGGCGTGAAGGTACGCCGAGGCCGAGGAGATGCCGGCGGCGGGGCCACACCGGTCATGGGCCGGTCGCCGGCCTGCGAAGGCTGCACCGTGACGCGGGTGGCCGGCACGTCGGCGGCATCCGCGATCGCGGGCAGCAGGGGACCGCCCTCGGCGCCGTCTTGCGGCGCGGCGCAACCCGACAGCGCGGTGGCCGCCGCCAACACGCTGGCAAACAATGCAGTGGGCGCCGGCAAACGGCTGCCGCTGCCGGTTTTGTTCTTCTGCTTCAACGTCACGACTTGTCCTTGTCCTCTTGGGAAGGGGGGGCCAGGATCACCTGGCCTGACATTCGGCCGGCCGAGGGCCGGCTCCGCGCGGCAGGAGACGCGGCCGGTTGCGGCGCATTGGCGGGAGGGACCCACGTCATCCCCGCGGGAACCACGGGAGCGGCATCGGGGCGTTCCAGGGCGACGGAGTCGACTGACAGGCCCAGTTCGGCGGGCGACTGCAGCATCCAGGGCACCACGGCGCGTACCGGTGCATCCTTGAACTGCACCTGCCAGCGCGCCACGCCGCCCGCCGCTGGCTCCAGGGTGTAGGTGTTTTTCAACGCCGCGGAATCCAGGCTGTCCGCGAGCGCCCGCCGGACAGATTCGGTATCGGATGGCGCAGCCTTGAGGGACGGACCCGCGCGGCGACTCGCCAGGGCCTGCTGAACCACGGTTTCGATTTCCGTGCTTTGGGTTCGTAGCCGGGGCAGTTCGGTCTGCAGGCGCTGTATGCGGTTCAGGGCGGGCTCCACGCCGACCAGCCAGCCGGCGGCCAACAGCATCACCGCGGAGCAGCCCGCCAGCAGAATGCGTTCTCGTGCGCTGCGCTGACCCCACAATGTGCTGATCTGCTGACGGGTGTCTCGCCATTGGCGTTGGACACTGTCGGGCAGCCTTCCGGTAACCCCGGACCGATGGCGCGCGTTGCCCGCGGGCGCAAGGTGGGACGGGCGTCGTGTCATGGCATGCTCCGGGCAAGCGCGGCGGCGGAGGAGGGCGGCATCCGTTCCGTCGCGGTATCCGGCGCCGCGCGCCGCAGCCGCCAGCCCGTGGGGATCGCTTCCGCTTGCACGCCAGCCTGCTGCAAGGGGGCAAGCCACTCTGGCGTCGCGGCCTGGTCCGTTCGAGGAGGGTTCGAGGATGCGGCGTGTCTGCGGCCATCCGTGGCTGGAGGCGTGGCGGCGCCCCGGCCCAGATCCAGCTCGAGGGCGCCATCCGTGTAGCGGACCGCCCGGATCTGCCCCTCGGCGAAGGTCATCGTCTCGCGGGCCACGTTCAGCAGAAAGGCCAGTTCGGCTTCCGCGCTCACGTTCGTGGCATGCTGCGTATCGCGCTGCTGGCGAGCCTGGCGCAGCGGATCGATCACTGTGCGCAGTCCCGGAAAGGCCTCGCGCACCCGCTCGACGTTGCGGGCTTGCAGCGCCTGGGCCGAATGCTCCAGCCGCCAGGCATACAGGTTCAATCCCGCCATCCACGTCAGGGCGGCCACGCCGCACCAGGCGGCCGCGCGTCCCCAGCCGCTGCCTCGAACGGCCGCGCCCAGGCCGAACTCACTCGTTCCGATTGCCCAGGGCGCACGTGGAGCCGCCCAGCATGCGTCGGGCGGGAAGGTCGTTGCCGGCGTATCGCCGAGCGCGGGCCACCAGGCGGGTATGGCGTCCAGCCAGGCAACCTGGCGTGGCGCCATCAGGCTGATCTGGCCGCGTAGCCTCTCGATACCCAGGCCTGTCGACTCGGAAAGCGCGTCATCCGCATCGAGCGGCATCACGAAGCCGTTGTCCGCGTCCGTCCGGACTACCACGTATCCATGGGCCCATTGCGCCGTCCAGCCGTCTTCAGGCAAGGGCAGCAGAAATGGCGCGGGCCACAGCGCGCGCAGCGACAGGCCGGCGGCGGCAAGGATATCGCGGGCCGATCCTGCCGCGTCGCGATCCGTCCAGGTGATCGCGATGCGGCCGGCGGCCGTGCGCTTGCCGTGCCCCACCGCCAGATTGGCCAGGTCGCCCAACAGATAGGGCTCGACCATACCCACCACCGCGGTGCGCATCTGGCCGGCAGGCAAAGGCGGCAGGCTGGCCGTCATCATGGAGGCGTCCGCCGGGTGCAGGATCGCTTCCATCACTGAACCTTTCCACCGCTGTCCCAGTGCGTGTAGCGGACGTGACCCGGTTTCGATGGGCGGCTGACCCTCGCGTTTGTATGCCGCGTAGTCGAGAACGCTGTTCGCGCTCAGATCGGACAGCCGGGGCAGGCGTACGCGCAATCGCGCCATCACGCACCCTCCCGCGACCAGATGGTGTGCACCTCCGCGCCGCCGCGCAGCAGCAGGGCGTGCAGCAACATGATGGATTGGTCCAGCCGTGCAGCGCCGACGAACTGGAACCAGTTGCTCTGGACCACGATGCGCACGCTGTTGGTGGCCAGCTCGGGCATGTTCAGGCGGTTCAGGAAGTCGGTCTGGTCGATGAACCATTGGCCGCCGTCGCGCTGGGCGACCAGCGTTCTGGCACGGTCCAGCGCAAGTCCGGGAACGATGGCGGCGATGACTTCGGGACTGGCGGTGTTGACGTTCACCAATGTTGCATTGGGCAGCAGGGTGAGGTGGGGGCGAAGTCGTTCGATGGCGGCGGGATCCAGCCCAGGTACGCTGCGCAGATCGTCCAGTCCACGGGGGATGGGGGCCGCGGCCAATACGCCTTCACGCTTGCGCGCACCCTCGTCTTCCGTCACGCCGTTGGCTTCCGGCTGCGATACCAGGATGCGCTGTGCGATGAGATCCGCGACGCTGGGCTCCAGTCCGACCAGGCCGCACAGTTTGCGGACCTGCTCCAGCAGCGCCATGTCCAGCCTGCCTTGGAACGCCAGGCTGCGCAGATTGAGTTTGCCCTGCTCGTCCTGCAGCTGCGCGGTGATGATCGGCCCGGGACGATCGTCCTGCCGGACGTCCGCCAGGCGCGTATCGACGATGGGCTGGGCCCACAGGCCGCCGCGATGCGTGCGTGCATCGCGCTCGGCGTCGCTGCGTAATTGCCGTTCGGCGCTCAGCAGCCCGCCGTGCAAGGCTGCCTGCAGCTGCGCGCGCACCAGGGCGGTCTGTACGGCTTGTACGTAAGCGCCCTGGCGCTGCATCAACATCGCTGCGATCGTGGTCACCGCGGCCACGACGATGAGCGCAGCGATGACCGCCATGCCGCGTTGGCCGTACATTGCGAGAGGCGCCCGCCGGGCCGTGGCGCGCGGAGACGACGAGGCTTGCCGCGCGTGCGGCTCATGGGGCAAGGACATGTCGGTCGGCTCGTGTCGTCGGTCTACAGTTGCCAGGATCCGATGTCGGCGTCGGCGCCCTCGCCGCCGGGCTGGCCGTCCGCGCCGAAGGAAAACACGTCGATCTCGCTATGCGAGCCTGGATTCAGGTACTGATACGGCTTTCCCCAGGGATCGTTTGGGAGGCGGTCCAGGTAGGTGTGCCAATTGTTCGCGCCCGTGGCCGGTTTTTCGGCCAATGCTTTCAGCCCCTGGGATTCGCTCGGGTAGCGGCCCTGATCCAGCCGGTACAGCTTGAGCGCCTGCATCAACGCGCTGACGTCCTGCCGGGCAGCTACCGCTCTGGCCTGATCGGGGCGATCCAGCACGCGAGGCACGACCAGCGCGGCCAGGATGCCCATGATGACCACGACCACCATGATCTCGATGAGCGTAAAACCCTGCTGCGCGCGTGGCGCAAGACCCGCGGCACGCACCGCATCGGCAGGAAAGCAGCGACCACGCATGACAAGCGCTCCCGTGTTGCATCGAAAGACCTCATGGTCACAGGCGCGCGTGTCAATTGCATGGAGCAATATCCGGAGGTTTCCGGCGGTGATACGTTGGTCTGGGCAATAGAAATTTCGGCCGTGCGCGACGAGCGTGCACGGAGGATATGGGGCCGGTGGCGACAGGGCTTTCGGCCTGCGGCAGCGTTCCCGGACAGTCCGGCCCTACCAGAGAAAGGCAGGGCTTCCGACGATCAACGTGCGGATAACGGGTGGCGAGGCGACTCTCGGTCTTTTTGTCACGCAAGAGAAATAAATCTCCGCGTAGAATCAAAAATGGTGGACTCTACGATTGGAGAGTGGCCGATGGTGATTCGCCTTTGGCGCGTTATCTGAAGCAGGCACTTCCACGCACTCGCATGCACGATCCTGTCGTCAGAGCCACCCCTTTTTCTGCTCGCCACGAGACATGGTTACGCATGGTCTGGCTGGAGGCGGGCAGATATGGCTTATGGTGCCGCCGGGATGACAAGCGTGGCAATGTTAAGCCATCTTTCATATCGCCAATTTGACAGAACCTCAGGTGATTGCGCCGGCTGCCCAAGGCCGTGATTGGAGAATCAGTCGAGCGCCAGCACGCGGCGATAGCGTATCGGTTGCGAGGGAGAGCCCTGCGTGATGGTGATCTCCAGCGCAACGATCTTCGACGCATCGACGGATCCTGGCAGCGCCACCCACCCACGTCCCGTCTGCAGGCCGCGCACGTCGAAGCCGGCCACTTCCTGCATGGCGGCGACAGGGGTGGACGCGGCTGCCACGGGCAGGGGGTACGCAGAGGCAGCAACGCCTGCGGAACGATACAGCGTCGAACCCGAACGCCACCACTGCACACGTTGCCAGTGGCCTGGTGCAGTCGAGGCGCGGATGATGTCGATGCGCGATGCGCCTTGCGAACCTCGTTGAATCGAGATGGAAGGGGTGATCGACAGGGCGGAGTTGGAGGCGCCGGCCCTGGCCAGATCTGGCGGCACTTCGATGGTCGTTCGCCACGCGACGTCGCGTTCGATCTGGTCGAAGGTATGGACCAGCGCGAGCGTCTGTTCGGTAGCGCGGTTCAGGTGGTCGCCCGCTCGCGTGGTGCTGTCCAGCGCACGCCATGACAGCAAGGAAATGATGCCCATGATCAGCATGGCCACCATGACTTCGATGAGCGTGAATCCGCGTTCGCGTCTTCTGATCTTGAATGATGCCATCGCCAGTTCATCCCGGGGGTTCGATGACGCTGCGCAGCGAGGCCAGCGTGCGTTGCGGCTCGTCCGTTCGATAGACTTCTATCGTCACCACGCGTGATCCGCCTTGCGCCATGCTGACCCGGGTTTCGCAGGTAAGCGAAAGCGGGCCCTGAGGACAGGGCGTGCGTGCCGTGCCGCTGGGCGGCGCGGCCGTGTCCACCTGTAGTTCGGTCATGCGGTTCTTCGCGGAGATCAGCGCCAGGGAGCGATCGCGCAACGAGCCGTTGGTGCCGGCAAGCATGCCCGTCGCCCTCGCCGCGGCCGCCAGGGCGAAGCCCACGATGGCCAGTGCGACCAGCACTTCGATCAACGAGAAGCCGGCCTGCGCCCGTGCCACGTCGCCGCGGCGCTTCGAACGCGGTGCTACCGTGCGTGGATAACGGCCGATGTTCATGTGCGCAAC
The DNA here is from genome assembly GCF_900078315.1 of Bordetella ansorpii. Classification (GTDB taxonomy): domain Bacteria; phylum Pseudomonadota; class Gammaproteobacteria; order Burkholderiales; family Burkholderiaceae_B; genus Bordetella; species Bordetella ansorpii. The sequence continues at coordinate 118,816 of NZ_FKBS01000025.1, read as the reverse complement.
ACCTATTCGACCTGGAACTGGCCGGTTGGCCCGCGGCGCAGCACCACGCGGCTTTGGCCCTCCACCAAAGTCAGTTCCCAGGGGGCCTGGAACCATTCGTCGTTCAGCACCACCGGCCCCGCTGGCAGTACCCGCACGTTGCCCGATTGCCATTGGCGAGGACGCAGCGCGTCGTTGCGCGAGAAGTCGTCCAGTCCGGCCAAGGTCGAAACCTGGGGCACCGTCGCGCCATCGACCCAGACACCGCGGACGAAGCGGTAGCCGGATTCATCGGCTTGCCACGCAATCACTCTGCCGTCGATATGGACTTCATTCTGTGCGATCATGAACAGGTTCGCCAGACGGCGGGCATCCTGGCGCAAGCCGCGCGACGGATCGGCCCCGATACTCAGGCCTACTGTTGTCGTGGCAATGCCGACGATCACCAGTACCACGAGCACTTCGATCAACGTGAACCCGAGTTGGATGGGCCGGCGCTTACCTGGGGCTGGCGCAAACGAGGTCATCGAACCGGCCTTTTCCGAACAATGGGAATTTATCGTAGGGCGGCTGGGTGATCGTTGTGTGAATGAAAGACGGGTGTTTTCCTTCAAGCATGCCGCGGTGGCGTAGCCCTGCATACGACTTATGGATATTCCCATGAATGCTCGCCTTGGAACTGGTATGTCGATGTCCGTGCCGTCGTTGGCCAGCGCGTTGGGCATCGCACTGACCATCGGCGCCCTGGGTCTCTGGGGCTACAGGCTGGCCGCTCCGCTGCCCCAGCCCGCGCCGGCCGTAGCCGTGGTGAAGCCGGCGGACGACGGGCAGGTGGATGGTATTGCGCAATGGCTGGCGCCCGGTCCGCAGAAGGTCGACGTCAAGGTGGTCGGCGCCCTCATTGCTGGCGCGAACAGCGGTGCGGTGTTGTCCGTCAATGGCAGTCCCCCCAGGGCCTATGCCGTCGGCGAGAGCCTGGCGCAATCGGTCGTGCTCGATCGCATCGATGTCGATGCCGTGGTGCTGGACCAGGAGGGCAAGGCGGTGCGCTTGCCCATGCCCGTGCTTCCCGTACTTCCTGAGCGCGGCATCGTGCCGGCAACCGCCGACTGATCCCCGAGCGTCAGCCGGCCGCCAGCGGCGCGGCTTGCCTGGCTGGGGCCGCGCCGCGCCAGCTTTGGGCAAGCAGATCGGCAACTTGTGCGTACAGGGTGTCATGGGCATGCATGGCGATGGACAGTTGCATGCGAGGCAGGGCGGGCAAGCCCTGTCCGTCCAGCACCTGGCAGCCCGGCGGTATTTCGCTTTGCGCCAGCGCGGCCACGCCCAGTCCGGCGAGCACGGCGGCGCGGACGTTACCCAGCTCGCCGGCCATGCACGACAAGCGCCATTTCCGGCCGGCATGCACGAGTGCGTCGATGGCCGTTTCCCGATGGGCGCAGCCTTCATAGAAGGTGACCAGAGGTACAGGGTCGGAAGCCTTTGGCCGCCACTCGTGCGATGCCACCCAGTGCATCGGTTCCACACTCAGGCGTCTGCAGGGGACCGGGGGCGAGGCGCTCTCGGGGGACTTGAACAACACGACGTCTAGCCGATGCGCTTCGAACTCGCGCAGCAGATGATTGGACACGCCCGCCGTGACCGGCACTTCCAGGGAGTGATAAGGGCCTGTGAGCGCGACGGCCAGCGCGGATGCCACCTTGGCGATGGTGTCGGCGGGCGCGCCGACACGGACTTGTCCATGCAGCTTCGATTCACGTAGCGCCTCGACGGCAAGGTCCACTTGCTGGAGACTTTCGCGAATGGCCATCAGGAAGCGCACGCCGCTTTCCGTGATGTTCATCACGCGGCCCTTGCGCCGCGACACCAGCGTCGTGCCCAGGACCTGCTCGAGCTGTTTCAGCTTGTGCGTGATGGCTGGCTGCGAGCGATGCAGCGATTGTGCCGCCAGATGAAAATTCCCGGAATCGGCGATGGCGACGAAAGCCCGCAGTTGATCCAGCGTGATCCGCGGATCGCCGTATATCCGCGGTGACGAAGCGGGTGCTCCGTTCAAATCATTCGTACCTTCTCGCCGGTCACTCTGGGCAGGACCATCTTGCATGGGGGGTGACAACCTATCTGAACTGCGTGTGTTCGTAACAGAATATGGGAAGGCAGATTGCACTACGTGAATTTTTTGTTGCGCGAATTTCGGTTGTGCTCGACCGCTACAGAGTGGACGTGCGCCAAAGGACACCGAAGTCTTGTCGTCAAACTTATTGAGATGACGAAAAAACGAATTTGCAGAGTTACGTTGCGCTGAATAGAGTGATACGTACGGGTGGCGACGAGTTCGGACAGTATTCGTTCGTACCTCGTTCGCGATGCACCCGCGGTCCAGGCATGATCTTCGGCGCCACTGATGAAACGCCGGTCAGCAGTAAAAGCCTGGGCCGCCTGCCGCTTATACCGCGAGGGAAAAAATGAAAGAGGCAGACAGAGATAGCGTCAGCTTGGTCGAACTGGACCGCGCTACCGCACGGAATGTGGCGCGGGCCAGGGACAAGCCCTTGCTGGTCACCAACCGGCATGCGCCGTGGATCTGGATCGTCTCCCATGATGTCTGGATTCGGGATCGGCAATGCCTGGATTACATCCCGGATTCGCATCCCCTGGTGTCGTTGCGCGATCTGGCGGATCGGCATCTATCCCAACATGCCGAAGCGCTTTGCCAGGCCGCGGTAAGCCTGAACCTCGGGATCGGTCCACAATTGTTGTGCCGTGCACTGGTGTTGCAGGTGCTGTACGCGATCCCCGAACCCCGCGTGCTATACGACAATATTGGCTACAACATGGTCTTTCGCAGGTTCGTCGGCGTGGATGCATGCGCGCCCTTGTGGCCTTATGCCGAATTCGAACGTGATATGAAGGCCATGATGTCGATGCCCGCCATGCTGGCACTGGTCGAGACAACGGTCGGCCTGCACGAGCGCGTTTCGCACGTGGAAACGAAATTCTTCGTCGATAATGCGCTGCTGGATGCCTGGAAGGCGCGGGCCGCAGAGGCCATCGCGGCCCGGGCGGACACGGCAGCGGTGGCCGCTGTCATCGTCGCGCCGGCTTCCGCACTTGGCGCCGGGTCCGAGGATCCGGGTTCCGCCGCGGCCGATGATCCGATGCCCCGCCGTCCGATGCACGCATCGCGCGCAAGCGTGCCTTCCGCGATGTCCGTGAACGGCGCCGCTTATGCCCAGGGCAGGCGCCGCACACGGCTGCGGTATTACTGAAGTTTCAATAATTGAGATGCCATTTTCCACTTGCTTGGGGCTGTTTTTGCAGGAAAGCGAGCGCGGCATTTCAATTTGGATTGGCGGCGGGCGATCTCCGTAAAGTATCGGCAATATGAACCAAGTGACAGTAACCATATTGTCATATTGAGGTGCGACGATGCGCGCTTTCCGTCCGGGAGTTTGCCGTCTTGCTGCCGCGCCGCGTTCTCCTTGATGCCGCTAAATACCCCGGCTATATATTCGAACGAACACTCGGCGGATATCGGCTTATGCTTCGCGCATGCCTCGCGGCCATTTTCTCAGGATGAGCTGTTGCAGAGCCGTATTCTCGGCTCTGTGCGGCATGGCGGCCCCGTTGACGCAGGCCGCGCCGGACGGCTTTGCCAGTGGCCGGGATGCGGCCAGCCTTCGCTACGATTTCGACATACCAGCTCTGCCACTGGTGCAGGCACTAGACCGCTACGCCATGCTCACCAATCGGCCAGCCTTGTTCAGCAGCGACATGGTGGCGGGGCGTATCTCATCGCAGGTGCGCGGCCGTTACAGCCCCGAGGCCGGCCTGATGCTGTTGCTCGAAGGGACGGGCCTGAGAGCGGACATCTCCAGCACGGGGCCGACCGACGCATTCGTGTTGGCGCCGGTCGATAGCCATCGTGCCAAGCCAGCCGGGGCCTCGGCGTTCGCCAGCTACGTCGGTCTGCTGCAATCGTATCTTTGGGGCGCATTGTGCGGCGATCGCCTCGCTCGCCCCGGCAACTACCGCGTGTTGCTGCGTTTCGAGGTGGACCGATCTGGATCGGTGCGCCGCGTGCGGCTGCTGGGCTCCACCGGCGATATGGATCGCGATCGGGCGGTTCGCGTCGCCGCCGAGCGCGTCAGCCTGAGCGAACCGCCGCCCCAGGGTATGCCGCAACCCGTGACGATGCTGATCCTGCCCGATGAGAGCACATCGGATGGGGTCTCCACGCGTTGTGCTTCCAGGGAGCCCTGAGCATGTCCGACGCTTCGGCCTTGCTTCTCGACTACCTTACCCGACGCTATGGCGACCTGAAGCTGCGCCTTGGTAGACTGCTGCGCAATTCGGATCTGGCGGGCGATGCCCTGCAAGATACGTGGTTGCGCCTGAAGACGCAGGACAAGTCGGCGACGGTCATCCAAAGCCCGGGCGCGTACCTGGTGCGCATGGCCGCTCACGCTGCGGTGGACATCCAGCGCCGCCAGGGTCAAGCGCTGTCGCTGGAGGAAGTGAACGAACTGTTCGACTTGGCGGATACCGCGCCGGGGCCGGCACAGTTGGCGTCGGACCGGTCTGACTTGGCGGAACTCACGGGCTGGCTGAATCGTCTGCCCGAGCGGCAACGTGAAGTCATTGTTCTGGTGCGATGGGAGGGCTTGCCGCAGAAAGAGGTGGCCAAGCGCCTGGGCGTATCACTGCGTACCGTCGAGCTGGATCTGCAGCGTGCCCACGAGTATCTGGACAAGCGGATGGGGATCCATGGCTGACCGGTATCGGTGCGCGCAACCGCCCGACATTGCGTTTTTTTGCGATTCGCAAAAAATAATTTGCGGGACTGAGGGGGGTAAATCCGTCTTAGTACCATCGGCGCACCACGTCAGGCCTGGGCATGAAGCCCAGGGCCGCCGCGGCACGCAACGACTGATATCGACATGAACCAACCTTTTGCCTCCGGCCCTGGCGCCCAACCGTCCGCCGCGCTTCAGAAAGAAGCACGGGTCTGGTTGCGCACCTTATCGCTGGGCGACGTGTCGCCGTGGCACGCCGAGGCGTTCAAGCGTTGGTTGCATACCAGCCCCGAGCACCAAGCCGCGTTTCGCGCCGTCAAGCAGCGTTGGGACGCCCTGGCGCCTGGCGTGGCCGAGATGCTGCGCACCAACCCCGAGGCAGCCAGCTTTCACATGCAGACGCTGCGTGGGGTTCGTCCCCAGCGCAGATTGCTGCTGGTCGCCGCGACCGGCGCCGTGGCCGCCACCGCCGTGGCGATGGTCCGTCCGCCTGCGGGATTGTGGCCATCGATGCGGGAGTGGGATGCCGACTTTCGAACCGCGACCGGCGAGCAGCGCACGCTTTCGCTATCGGCGGATGTCCGTGTCGTGCTCAATACGCGCACCAGTATTCGAAACCAGTCCGGCAATTCGGCGGTGGCCGGCATCGAGCTGATTTCCGGCGAGGCGGCCATCGACCTGCCGCCATCCGGCGCGGCGTTCCGTGTGCAGGCCGGTGTGGCTCGAAGCGAGACCGATTCAGGGCGCTTCGAAGTCCGCTACCTAAATGGTAAAGCATGCGTGACCTGCCTCGATGGGCGAGTGATGGTTCGCCATCCTGCGGGAACGCGTTTGCTGCAGGCGGGACAGCAGATGATCTACGACGATCGTGCCATGAGCGGCGTGGCGTCGGTCGATGCCGAGGAGGCCTCGGCCTGGCGTCATGGTGAACTGGTATTTCGCCAGACGCGGCTGTCCAGTGTGATCGACGAGATCAATCGCTACCGTTCCGGGCAGGTTTTGCTGCTCGACGAGGCGGCGGGCCGCATGCCGGTCAGCGGCCGCTTCGCCATCGCATCGCTGGACTCTGCCCTGGTTCAGCTGGAGCGTACGTTTCATCTCGAGGCCCGGCGTTTGCCGGGCGGCCTCCTGGTGCTCAGCTGAGCCTGTCTGTGCGGCCCGAAGGGGCGTCTTAGCTGTCATCGTGCGGCGGCCCCTCCGTGTAACAAGAAACATAATCTTCATAAAAAACGTTTGCGGATTTGGGGCGTTCCAATCCGTCATAGCCGCATCGGAAGCACTTAGCGTCGCGGCCTGGGCCTGCGACGCACTTTCGTTTGGGGACGGACGCTCGAAGCGAGGCGGGTCATCCGTTCGGCACGACCAAGTTCTGTGGGAACGGCACATGATCACGCGCGTGAACAGCGGCAAGCAAAACCAATTCAAGATCCTGACGGATGAACGTATTTTCCGGCCGGCGCCGTTGTCGGCGGCCATCGCGTTGGCCCTGGCAATAGGTGGCCTGGGCTTGCATGCGCCAGCCGATGCGGCCAATGGAGCTTGGTTCGCCCGTTCCGGAGCGGGCAAGGAAGGCGCCAGCAACGGCGCATTCCGTCCCGTCACAGGCATTCCTGGCCGCAGCACGCAACAGCAACAGCAGCAGTCGCGTCAGCAGCTACAGCGTTCGCTGGACACGCTTGGCCGCACGGCGTCGGCCATTGCCGCCCAACAGGCGGCCCAGCAGGCCGCGCGCGCCGCCGCCCAGGGCGAGTCCTCTGCACCCGATGGCTATGTGCCCGGCGGATTGTGGGACAAGGATGCCGCGGGGAATGCCCTGGCTTGGTCTGGCGCCGATCGGCCCCAGGAGATCCGGGAGGCCGGCAAAACGACGGTCGCAATCAACCAGACGTCTGACAAGGCCATCCTGAATTGGGACACCTTCAACGTTGGACGCGACACCACGGTGCAGTTCCAGCAGCAGGCGGACTGGTCCGTGTTGAACCGTGTGACCGATCCTCAACAACGTCCCAGCCAGATCCAGGGTCAGGTCCGCGGCGATGGCACCGTCATGGTGGTCAACCGCAATGGCATCGTGTTCAGCGGTTCCAGCCAAGTAAACGTGCGCAATCTGGTGGCGGCCGCGGTCGACATGACGGATGCGCAGTTCGGCAAAGGCATCTACAGCGACGCATCAGGCAGTTCGGGCTCGCGCACTTTCACGCCCAGCTTCGGCAACGACCTGACATCCGCAGGGCGAGCCAGCAACGCCACGGGCGACGTCACTGTGGCATCGGGAGCGCAGATATCCACCAACATGGCCGATACCAGCACCCGAGGTGGCGGGTACGTGCTGATGCTTGGCCGCGAGGTCCGCAACGCCGGACAGATCGAGACGCCCAATGGCCAGGCGTTGCTGGCGGCGGGTGACAGTTTCATCATCCGCCGCGGCTATGGCAGCGAGGAAAACCAGTTGTCCACGACGCGAGGCAACGAGGTCGCGGGCCGTGTCAACACAGGCAGCTTGGCAGGCGCCGTGTCCAACTCGGGCCTGATGCTCGCCCGCACCGGCGACATCACGCTCACCGGCCGCACCATCACGCAGCAGGGCGTGGCCGTCGCCACCACCGACGTCAACGCCCGGGGCACTGTTCATCTGCTCAACTCCATCAGCGACACGGCCGGCAGCGTCACGGTGTCGCAAGGCAGCACGACGGCGGTCCTGGCGGACGAGAATGCCGCGACGGCACTCGATGCGCAATGGCGTGCGCTGTCTTCCAGTACTGCCGATGCCGACCGTCCCGAGAGCGCGTCGGGCCGCGCTTTCGACAATCTGGGCCGGCTGGGTGATCAGTCCAATCTGTCGCGCGTGGAGATCGTCTCGGGCGGCACGGTGGATTTCGAGGGGGGGTCGCTCACGCTTGCCACGGGTGGCCAGATCGCGGTGCATGCCGCACGGCGGTCATTGGTACGCGACGGCGCCGACCTGGACGTGTCCGGCGCGGTGGGTGTGCGCGTGGCCATGGAAGCCAACAACCTGCTGGTCAACGTGCAGGGCAACGAGCAGCGCGATGCGCCGGTCAACCGCGAAAGCGGTGCGCTGAACAGCAGCGATGTCTGGGTCGACCGCCGCTTTCTGGTCACAGTCAAGGCGGATTACGACGAGAAGACCAACCCGCTGGGCTACAAGACCGACCGGCTGTATACCGTCGGCGGCCTGCTCGAGGTGAGCGGCTATGCCGAGACCGTGGGCCACAGCGTCGGAGAGTGGTTGGCGCAAGGCGGAAGCGTCAACTTCGCCGGTAGCGAACTGGTCACGCAAAGCGGTTCGCGCATCAACCTGTCGGGCGGCACGCTGGACGTGCAAAGCGGCTACATCAACATGACGTGGCTGCGCGGCGCCGATGGCCGCCTCTACGAAGTGTCCCGCGCTCCTGGCGACCTGCTTTATTCCGGGTTGTACCAGGGATACGAAGACACGCACGCACGCTGGGGCGAGTCTGCCACGCGCTATTACCGCAACCCCTTGATCGCCCCGCAACGCCGCTTCGAAAGCGGTTATACCGTCGGGCGCGACGCAGGCCGCCTGCTGGTGGGCACCACCACCGCGGTGCTCGAAGGCCAGCTTATCAACGAAACTTTCCAGGGCGACCGCCAGATCGACGCGCCGCAGGCTGGCGTTGACGGCTATGGACAATCACAGACAGCGCTGGCGCGGCATGCGCAACTCATCCTGGGGCGGTATAACCCCGGGCGAGTCCCCGGGGCAACGCTGGGTGCGGATTTCGTGCCCACCGCGAACCACGTCGTCATCGGAGACCTGGTCCAGGACATCGCCAGCGGGCTGGATCTTGCCGCGGAGTTGCCCGAAGAGCGCCGCAACGCGCTTTACCTGAACAGCAACGCGCTTAACGGGGTTGCCTTGGGCAGCCTGCTGGTGGCGGCGAAAGAGACGGTTCGGATCGACGGCGCCCTGGAAGTCACGCCGGGGGGCGAGATCGCCGTGCGAGCGCCGCAGATCGACGTCAATGCCTCGTTGACCGCGCGTAGCGGTTCCATCCAGTTGGGCAATCTCTTGCCTGGTTCGCTGGCCGAGGGTGTGACCCCGGTCGATCCGGCCACGGTGGTCCGCGTCTCCCTGGCGCCGGGCGTCATGCTGGACGCGCGGGGCCTGTGGACCAATCTGTTTCAAGATCCCCTGGATCGCCATCTTCTGCCCTTCATCGATGGCGGAACGGTTTCGCTGCGCACCAGCGGCACCGTCTCTCTGGGCGAGGGCAGCCGCATCGACGTGTCCTCGGGCGCCGCGATGCTGGCGGACAAGACCCTGCAAGGCGGAGCGGGCGGCAGTGTCACGCTGGCTGGCATGGGCGATCTGCTGCTGGCAGGAGATATCCAGGGATATGGAGTCTCCGGAGCGGGTCGCTTGTCCATCGAGTCCGGCAGGGCGGTCGGTATTGGCGGCGAAATTCTCGATCAGGCTGGCATTTTGCAGGCGGGTGAGGTGGCGCCGGTGGACCTGACGGCGCTGGAAGGATTTACTGTACGGGCGGGCGAGATATTGCCTGGGGATTATTCCTACAGCAGAAGTCGAGCGCTGCCGGGCGAGGCTCTGGGCGGCCCTCCGCTCATCAACAATACGAATCGCATCGTGTTGGCGGCGGAATGGATTTTGCCTATTTCGACGTCCACCTCGCGTACCTACTCGCTCGCGTATCTGGACCCCATAACGGGGAGGCAGGTTACTCGCACTAGCATCGGTCCTAATTCGACGATTGCTCAGAGAACAATCCCTGCCAATGCCACCATTGTTGTGATGAGCAATGCCCAGAACTTCCCGACGAACTATGTCGTCGAAGGCAATGTCTTCCCGACCGGCTTCCCCATCTCGCCCACCACCGTAACCCTCAAGGCCGGGCAAGTGGCGCCTGTGGACGTCGATTTCGCGGCGGGCACGGTCATATCGGCGGGCGCGGTCTTTTCTCAGGCCGTGGCCGTCACGCCTATCCAGATTCTGGATACCCGTCTCTTCCAGGCGGGCTTCGCTTCGTACTCGGTGAAGAGCTACAAGGGGATTGTGGTCAAGGGCGATTCCACGCTGGATATTGTCAAGCCTGTGTTGCGTGCCGGCCAAAACGCTGCCAACGTCCTGACCGATGACGATCCTGCTGCCGCGCTGGAGAAGTGGACGCCGCCGGTGTTCCTGGACGTCCCGGCCAAGGGCGTGCTGTCGCAGCGTTCGGGCAGCAGCCTGACCCTGGTGGCAGAGGGGGGCACACTGTCGGTCGGCAGTGGCGCCAAGGTGCAGGTCGATCCGGGTCAATCCATTTCCTTGCAGGCGGACAGGCAGGTCGATCTGTACGGAACGGTAGTGGCGCCAGGTGGCCGCATCGAGGTCGCTCCGGCGCTGACCCCCCGGCAGGACCCCGTTATCCAACCCTACAACGTGACATCCGCGCATTCCATCCGAGTGCATGCCGGTGCGGTACTCGATGTCGCAGGTAGCGCGGTGACGGCGCAGGACACATTGGGGCGCGTCTACGGTACGCAGCGCGATGGCGGCAGCATCACGCTGGATGCTGCGCCGGGTGGGTTCGTCGTTATCGAGCCCGGCGCCACGCTGGATGCCTCGGGCAGCGCCATGGCCGTTTCCGCGCTGGACGCGGGCATCGGCTCGGCCGCACGCCTGATCGAGGTGGCCGGCAACGGCGGCACGATCAGTCTCCTTTCAAACGCCGGTATCTATCTGAACGGAACGGTGCGTGCCGCGGCTGGCGGCGCGGGCGCCGCGGGTGGCACCTTGGCGCTGAGCCTGGAGACGCCGCTGTACGACACGAGCCAGGTCGTGCCGGACGCGCTGCGCAAGCCATCGGAGCTGCTGATCGTGCAGCAGGCGTTGTCGCCCGACACCATGGCGGTGCCGGCCGATCGTGAGTTGAGCTACGGCTATGCCAGATTGGGCGTGGATCAGGTGGCCGCAGGCGGATTCGGCGGCGTGTCCCTGTTCGCCCGTGACCTGATCACCTTCGATGGCGATGTCGACCTGCGCATGGCGCAAAGCATCAAGCTGTATCAGGGGAGCATCGGCAACATCACCGCTGGCGCGCAGGTCGCGCTCAGCGCACCCTATGTGTTGCTCAGTGGCCGTACGAATCTGGCGGCGACGACATTGAACGGATCGACCAACGCTACCCTGAACACCTGGGCGCCCTCGACGCAGGATGCCGCCGCGGCATTCACGGTGAATAGCGACCTGCTGGACATCCAGAACGTCGTGCGTTTCGGTATGGCGGGAACCGTTATGCTGAATACGGGCTCGACGGTGATCGACCGGCGAGGATACGCGCAAGTCTCGCTCAACAGCCGTGGCGATATCCGGTTCCTGTCGCCGGATGCGCAGGCCTCCTCCAGCGCCTACGTCGTTCCCGACATCCAGGCTGCCAGTGCGTTGATTTCCCAATACGATCTGACACTCGGGGCATCGCGCGTTTATCCGACCACGGGTGCGAATGCGTTGGTGATAGCTGGCCTGCTGGGTCGTACAAGCCTGGATCCGACACGCGTGGTGCGCTTCACGCGTACGGGGACGACCGATCAGGCACCCATGTCGGTGTTCGGTCGTCTGGATGTCCGCGCGGGCACCATCGAGCAGGGCGGTACGCTGCACGCGCCTCTGGGACGCATTGTGCTGGGGCAGGTCGATACCACTCAGAGCGTGCATTTCCTGCCAGGCAGCCTGACATCCGTCAGTGCAAATGGACTGGTCATTCCGTACGGCGGCACGACGGATGATCTGAGCTACCTGTACAACGGCTCGGCTATTTCCGTGGCGGGTGTCGGGGGCTTGAATGGGGGCTTGAGCACTGGCGTCGCACAGGGGATCGCCGTCGAATCGAAATCGGTCGTGGTCGATCAAAGCTCCGTGCTGGACCTGTCTGGCGGCGGCGAGCTCACGGGAGCCGCCTTCGTCAGCGGCCGGGGCGGATCCACGGATCCCCTGTTGAATGCGCTGGTGCGCTACGACAGGAACAGCGGCGCCTTTTCCTTGCCCTCGTTGTCCAGCAATCCAGTCTACGCCATCGTGCCCGGCTATCAGGACGCCTATGCGCCGGTCACGCCTGTGGACCAGTCCGATAGCTATACAGGATCGTTGCCGCAACTGGGGCAGCAGATCAGCATCGGCGCTGGCGTGCCGGGGCTTGCGGCGGGAACTTATACCTTGCTGCCCTCTTTCTACGCCTTGTTGCCCGGTGCCTACCGAGTTGAGTTGGGCTCCAATGTGGCGTCTGCCACCCCGGTCACGGCGTTGCGCAATGGCTCCTGGCTGGTTTCGGGCAACACCAGTACTGCGAATACGGAGGTTCAGGCAGCCCTGCCGCGCCAGATCACCCTCACGTCCGGGGACGTGTTGCGCCAGTATGGCCAATACAACGAGACCAGCTACCGCAATTTCATCATTGCCGAAATGGCGCGTACCGGTACGCCGCGCCCCATCCTGCCCGAAGACGCCAAGGCCCTGGCCTTGACGTTCCCGGCCGGAGCCGGTCAACAGACATCCGCATTGATCGTCAATGGAGATGTTCGTTTCACGCCCGCCGAGAACGGCTACGCTGGTCAGGCCATTGTCTTGACGCAAGGACCTGGCGTAGGCCTGGAAATCGTCGGACAGGCCGCCACAGAGGCCTTCGGCGGGGCCTCGGTTCGGGCGGGCGACTTGAACGCGCTGGGTGCCGCGCGTCTCTCGATAGGCGGTTGGATCAGTGGTTACAGCTTCAATATGGGCGTGCTCGACAACCGACTGAGTGCTGGGTCGAACAGTGGCGCGGTGACGGTGCGCGGCGACGCGACGTTGCGGGCCGCCGAGGTCGCATTGATCAATGGCGACATCACGGTCGAGCAGGGGGCCCGTATCGATACCATCGATCAGGGTGCCGCGCCCTACGATTCGTCCCAGGGCTACATTTACCGCTCCACACCCAGCATGCTCATGGTGTCCAACGGTTGGCTGGATCTGCCTACCGGCGGGGGGGGCGGCACGATCAGGGTCGGCGTCTGTGGGACGGCCGATTGCTCGGGCCTGGCGCAGTTGTATTCCGAAGGCTCCATCGTCTTCTCGTCCGATAATGCCGCTATCGGTGATATGGCGCGTTTTGGCACACGTAACCTGACCCTGGCCGTAACCGGCCTGAACATCGGCACCGAGGTTGCGCTGGCTGCGGCTCGCGCCAATGGCACGCTGCCGGCTGGCATGCAGTTGTCGCAGTCAACGCTGACCCGATTGTTGGCAGGCGATCCAGAGCAACGTGCTCCCGCCCTGGAGCGCCTGATTTTCTCGGCCAAGGACTCGGTCAACCTGTTCGGTACGGTCGACCTCAGCACGCTCGATCCCGCCACGGGGAAGTCCAGCCTGGGCCAATTGGTGTTCAATACTCCGGCCATCTATGGGCAAGGCGCCGTAGGTGACGTGGCGAAGATTGCCACCGATACGTTGGTGTGGAACGGTGTTGCCGATCCCGAGCAGGCGGCGGTGCGTGCAGGAGGGCCGGGAACGGGCGCGGGGACGCTGAGCCTGGAGGCCGGCCGGATTCTGTTCGGATACGCCGACGGCGTGACCCCCTCCGGACGCGAGGACCGGGAGCGCCTGGTCCTGGGCTTTGGCACCGTGAATCTGACCGCCACGGATCGCATTACCGCCAACGGCCAGGGCCGTGTGTCGGTGCATCAGGCGTTGGGCGCCGTGGTAGGCGGCGTGCAACAGTACAGCGGCGGCAATCTCAACCTGATCACCCCGTTGCTGACGGGTGAGGCAGGCTCCATCAATCACCTCGTCGCCGGTAACGCGCTGGTGCTGACCACCCCTGCTGATGCGGCCGTCTCTGACAACGCCGCCCTGGGCGCCACGCTGACGCTGCAAGGCGGCACCGTGACGCTGGGCGGCAAGATCGGCCTGGCCAGCGGCAAGCTGGACGTGCAGGCCGACGGCGACATCCTGCTGGGCGACCAGGCGAGGCTGGACGTGGCGGGCCGGGAAGTGCTTCTGGTCGATCAAGCCAAGTACAGCTGGGGCGGGGACGTTCATCTGGAAAGCACGCACGGCAATGTCGCGCAGGCGGCCGGGTCGACGATCGACCTGTCGGCCCGCTTCAATCAGGCCGGCACGTTGACGGTGTCCGCCCAGGATGCGGCGGCCGGGCGCATCGCCCTGGCCGGTACGGTCCTGGGTACCGCCACGGGCGACTACGATGCGGGTGGCACGATGGTGCCCTACGCTGCCGGCGGCATTGCCTTGACCGGGCAGCACATCGATGATTTCTCCGGGCTCAACCAGCGCCTGACGGCCGGCGGAGTGACAGGCTCGCGGTCGTTCCGCACGATGCAGGGCGACCTCGTCATCGGAAACGAAATCAAGGCCCGCGAGGTGATCGTGTCGGCCGACGGCGGCAGCCTGACCGTCAATGGCAAGATCGACGCCAGCGGCCGGCAGGTGGGCGTCATTCGCCTGGCCGCGCGAGACAACCTGACCTTGGCCGGCACCGCCGTGCTCGATGTGCATGGTACGGACCTGCGCGTGGACAGCTACGGCAAGATCATCGACGCGGCCAATCGCGCCATCGTCGACCTGACGTCCGGCACGGATGGCACGGGCACGTTGACCGTGCTGCCGCAGGCGACGATCGACCTGCGCGCCGGCACCGATGTGGCGGTGGGCAGCGGCGTGGGCCAGAACGATGGCGCCAGCCGCGGTACGGTGGTGCTGAATGTGCCGAGGCTGGGCAGCACCACCGCCAGCCAGACGGGCGCGGGCGCGCCTGCCAACGCGACGGGCGGCGATCTCGACATCGCCGTCGCCAGCCCCTTCACGATCCTGGGCGCGGACAGCATCGCGGTCTATGGCTATGCCAACTACACGAACGCACCCACGGGGCAAGGCGGACAGGTCGTCAATCAGGACTATCTTGACAAGATCGATGCGGACAGCAAGGCGTTCATCAAGGTTGCCTATGGCAACAATGTGGCTGCCGGCGTGCTTTCGGCCGGGTTGCAAGCCAAGCTGGCCGGTTTGACATCCTACGGGCAAGCCTTTCATCTGCGACCCGGCGTGGAGATACGCAGCGCCACGGCCAACGGCAATCTCACGGTCGACCGGGACCTGGACCTGTCCGGCTACCGCTACGGCCCCAACGCCGTCACGTCCCGGCGCGGGTCCGGCGAGCCCGGCGCGCTGTCGTTGCGTGCGGGCGGTGACCTGGCCATCCGTGGCAGCATCAACGACGGGTTCGCGCCGCCGCCGGTCACGCCCGACGATGGCAGCTTCGCTGTGGTCGACAGCCAGGGCAACCAGACCGGCCTGCGCAGCGGAAAGGTCTGGGCTGTCGCCCCCATGCTGGCGGCGGGTTCGTTGTCGTGGGACATTCGGCTGGGCGCCGGCGCCGATCTGGCGTCGGCAGACCGGCGTGCCTTGCAAACCGCGACGCAATTGGGCGGCAAGGGCAACCTGACGTTGTCCGACCTGCATTACATGGTCGGCACCCAGAAGCCGATCTTCAGCGTGGTCCGCACCGGCACCGGCGACCTGGACCTGCTGGCCGGTGGTTCGTTCAGCCAGAACTCGCTATATGGCATCTACACCGCCGGTACTCAGGCGTCGCCCATTCTGGGTGACGATGGCACGGCCTTGAAAGACGCCTGGGGTCGGGACGCCTTCAATCAGGCGCGGGGGTACAACGGCAGCATCAGCACGAATTCGATCTTGCCGGACTCTCGCTATGAGTATCTGGTGAAGGGTACGAACTACGCTGCCTGGTATCCCGAACAGGGTGGCAACGTGTCGATGGTCGTGCAGGGCGACTTGACCGGCAGTATCTTCCTGGGGCAGGTGTTAGGAACCTCTGTTCCGACCTATGCGTCCAGCAACTATGTGGGCAGCTGGCTGTGGCGGCAAGGCGGCAATGAGGTAGGCCTGGCGACCGCGTGGTGGATCAATTTCGGTACCTACGTGCCGTATCAGACTGGAACCGCTGCCTCGGCCAAGGGGGTGAACGTCGAAGGATTCACCGGTATTGGCGCGCTAGGAGGTGGGAACCTCGACTTGCGGGTCGGTGGTGACGCAGGTGTTCTGCGGTCGACTGGTCTGAGTGACCGCTCCAGTCAAGGTCTGAACGTCGCCGTCGGCAGCACGGGTCGAGTCGTCAATGGCGACCTGGTCATGACTGGCGGCGGAGACCTGCGCTTGGATGTAGGCGGTGCGCTCAATCCCGGTGTCTTCGCCAGCGCCGGCGGAAATCCGCTGATCCTCGGCAGTATTGCCAGCGACCTGAGCGGCACGGTAACCAATCTGCGTGGTCATCTGGACGTGCGAGCAGGCAGCATCGGCTATGTCGATCCTTTGTACGGCGTGGTGGATTCAGCTGACTCGCGTGCCGTTGATCCGCTGAAGCCCAGCATCGCCATCTCGGCCGGCGGCCTTGAAGTGGTGGTGGGCGATGCGGTCGCCTCGCTCGCCACCCGTGGAGATCTGGTGCTCGATGGGGTGGGGGACCCGGGCCGCTATGATCAGCGAAACTATCTGCGCTACCAGACCCGGATGGGCGGAGGCGTCAGCTGGTACTCGCTGTGGACAGGAAACACCCAGGTGCAGTTGTTTGCCTCGGGCGGTGATTTGACGCCGTTCACGATGCAACACTATTCCTCTCAAACGAACCAGTTTCCGCTCAGCAACACCTCGCGGGCCAATCAAAGCTATCCGGCTCAGTTCTCGGCCGTTTCGGCTCAGGGCAGCATCTATTACATGGCTAATGCCGGCCTGGCTGGCGCGGGGCAGAACGAGGTGTACTTCGCGCCCAGCCTGACGGGACAAAGTACGCTCGAGTTGCTCGCCGGCGATTCAGTGTATGGAGGAAAATTCAGGTTGCTGCCGTCCGGTGCGGATCCGGCCAGCATTCCCACGCCATTCCATCCTGCATTCACTGCCTATTCGACTGCTGTCGCGAATACGGTGCTCTCAACCAACACCGTGGGCGGTAACCCCTACATCCTGCACGCTTTCGGCCTCAACACCATCGCAGGCAGCGCGTATGTGAACGACCCCGATCCCATCAGGATCTATGCCGTCACGGGCGATCTGGTCAATGTGTCCGTCGGCACGACGGTGACGGGCAGCCAGACCGCGTACATTGCCAGCAAGTCCGTGCGCATGCAGGCAGGCCGGGACATCGTGAATCCCAATGGCCTGTTCTTCAACAACAACGCCACGGATATTTCCACGCTGTCGGCCGGCCGCGACATCCTCAATCCCGTGGTCGACATCGCCGGGCCCGGGTTGCTGGAGGCGGGCGCCGGACGCAACCTGTACCTGGGCAATACGGGCCGGCTGACCAGCCTGGGCTTGCTGAATGGGTCGAGCGACCGCAGCGGCGGCGCCAGCATCGTGGCCAGTGCGGGGACCGGGGTCGATTCGGTGGATTACACGGGCTTCGCGCTGCACTATATCAACCCCGCCAACCTGGTCGACCCCAGCCAAACGCTGGCCAGCCAACCGGGCAAGGTCGTGCAGACCTATGGCGATGAGCTGACCCTGGCGGCCTGGCTGCGCGCCAACCACGGCTATACGGGAGCGGATGATGATCCCGACGCCGCGCAGGCCTTCCTGCAGGCTGCCCAGGCGAGCCTGGACGCCGCCAATGCCGCCGACGCCAGCGCGCCGCGCCGCAACCTGCAGCGCGATTACCAGCAGGCCAGCCAACTGCATCTGGTCAATTGGCTGAGCCAGCGGTTTTCCAATGCCGCGACGCCCTTGCGCTTCGCGGACAATGGCCAGCCCATCGTCTTCGATGCGGCCACCATGGACGCCAGTGCGTTCTATCAGCGCCTGCCCGCTGAACAGCAACGTGTCTATGCGCGCAATCTCTACTACGCCGAGTTGCGCGCGGGGGGCCGCGAGTACAACGATATCGACAGTCCGCGGTTCCGCAGCTACCTGCGTGGCCGTACGGCCATCGCCATGTTGTTCCCGACCTACGACACCGGCGACGATATGGCCGCCCGCATCCAGTCGGGCCTTGATCCGGCCGGCGTGGACGGCAACGGCACATCCTATGCCAGCCAGTACGGCGCCATCGCACGCTCGGGCGACCTGACCCTGTTCCAGGGCACGGCAAGCAATGGCTCTATCCGCACGATTGGTGGCGGCGATATCCAACTGCTGGTGCCGGCGGGCCGGACCACGATCGGCGCGGAGGGCATCGTTCCCGTGACGGGCACGAACGTCGCGCCGGCAGGTCTGGTGACCCAGGGTTCGGGCAATATCCAGCTCTATTCGTCGGGCAGCATCCTGCTGGGCCTGTCGCGCATCATGACGACCTACGGAGGTGACATCACCGCCTGGTCGGCGCAGGGCGACATCAACGCGGGTCGAGGCGCCAAGACCACGGTCGTCTATACGCCCTTGCTGCGTACCTATGACGCGTCAGGCAACGTGGCGCTATCTCCCAATGTGCCTGCCACGGGCGCGGGGGTGTCCGTACAAGCCCCGGTTCCAGACGTGCCGGCCGGCGACGTCGACTTGATTGCACCTGAAGGCACCATCGATGCGGGCGAGGCCGGCATCCGTGCGTCGGGCAACGTCAACGTCGCGGCGCTGCAGGTCGTCAATGCCGCCAACATCCAGGCCCAGGGCGACACGGCAGGCGTTCCGGTCGTCGCGGCAATCAATGTCGGTGCCTTGACCGCCGCCAGCTCGGCAGCCACGAGCGCAGCCTCCGCGGCACAGGATGCCGTGCGGGCGAGCCAGGGAGCGGCTCGCCAGTCGCTGCCGTCGATCATTTCGGTGCAGGTGCTGGGTTTTGGTCCGGACGGATCCGATTCCGGCTCCGGCAACAGGCCAGCCGTCACGCCCGCGCCCGGACCACAGACACGTGCGCGACCGCAGTACGACGCGTCCTTGCCTATGAGGGTTGTCGGCCTGGGCGCCAATGTCGATGCAAGCACCCTTACCGCGGAGGAACAGCGCCTGCTGAAGCAGGACCGGTGAGTGCGAGCGTCGTCTCGGACGAACCCCTTTCGCGTCGCGTGCCGATGCGAAAGGGCACTCAGCCCGAGGTCGTCCTCGCTGTGGAACGCACTCGCGGCGCTTGTTCACCGCGTGCAGCAGCCGAACCTGGAGAATGATTCCTCATGGACATCAACGTCCTGACTTGCAGCGAATCCATCGATATTTTCGATTCCGTCGACGGAAGTCCGTTCGAGGCGGACGACCAAGCCCATGCACTACGCGCATGCCTGGTTCATGAGTACGAGCCGCTGCGGCGTAGCCTGGCCAGTCGGCTGGGCTGCGAGGATCTGGCGACGGAGTGCCTGCATGAAACCTGGATCCGACTGGGGACCACGTCGCCGCTGCAGCCCGTGCGGGATCCCCCCGCCTATGTCTTCCGAGTGGCCTATCACCTTGCTGTCGACCGTATGCGGGGCGATCGGCAAGATCGCCATGCCGTTGACGCCGAAGGCGAGCTGCAGGCCATGGTGGATCCGGCACCTGGTCCGGACGCCATCGTGCAGGCGCGTGCGGATGCTCGCGATCTGGAGCAGGCCTTGCAGCAGTTGCCCTACCGGCACGGCTGTGTGCTGTTTGCACTGCGGGTTGATGAGAAAACCCGCCAGGAGGTGGCCGATTGGCTGAGCGTCTCGGTGCGTAACGTCGACACCATGTTGCGTCAAACCTACGAGACCCTGGGAAGCTGGCGGGAACGGCGCACCGAGCGAGGAATGTTGGCATGTCTGGCCCGCGAGGCGGGCAAGGAGAAGGCCTGGCGCAGAGCGCAGAGGCGTTGAAAGCCGGCGTGCCGGCTTTCAGGGCAGTAGTGGCAATTCAGGCGCCCCGCACATCCGCGGCCGCCATATCGCTAAGGCGAGGTGATCGACAGGATCGCCGTGCGCCAAGAGAGGTCACGATGAAAGAACCAAGCATGAACGCCATCAGCATGGTTGATCTGGATCGCACCTTGTCAATGAGTGTAGCCCGCGCAAGGCATAGGCCTTTGCTGGTGAAGAACCGCCACAAGCCATGGGTCTGGCTTGTCTCTCACGAGACGTGGTGGCGGGAGCGCCAGTACCTGGAATACATATCGGATACCCATCCCTTGATGATCTTGCGCGGCAGGCTGGACCGTCTGCTGCAGGACAGCCATCGGGCCGACACGCTGACGCAACTGGCTGCGCAGTTAAACCTGAAAATCGATCCACAGGTGTTGTGCCGCGCCTTGTGCCTGCAGGCTGCTCACGCGATCCAATCAATCCAGATGCTGTACGAGAACATCGGCTACAACATGGCGTATCGCCATTTCGTGGGGGTGGATACCTGCGTGGCCTTGTGGGCTTACGCCGAGTTCGAACATGAAGTTCGGCAGATTGCTGGTTGCCACCTGGTCGCCGATCTCATAGATTTCGCCGTTGCGCAAAGCACGGCGATGCCAAGGGCCGAGGGCGAGTTCCGCAGTCCGGGCGGCTACGATCACACGGTGCAGGCTGGCGTCTCCATCTCTGAGGACTGCGATTGTGGCCTGAAATGCCTGCCCCCGCGGGTTCGCTGATCCGGCCGCGCCGACACGCCATGCTGGCGCAGCGACCTTGCTGGTCCAGGCTGTCAGCGTTGGTTGTAGTAGCGGTAATGGTCATGGTGGTGATGATGGCGATGCCCCGGCACGACGATGCAGCCGTGCAGGGTCAGCGCCAGGGCGGCCAGGATCATGGTCAGTTTCAGCTTGCGCATGTTGAGCTCCTTGTCTCGCTGTGAAGCCCTGGGACGGTGGCCTTCCCGTGATGCCGCCGTTTCCGGGCTCCTCGCATTCATGAGACTCCAATCCCGCTTTGCCGTGGGGCGTTTGCAACGCGCTGCAATGGTTGGCCGCCGCCGTGCTGTATGCCGATGTAACGCCGCCTGAAGGCGCGCTCGGAAAACGTGCCAAAACGTGAGCAAGCTATACTTGCCGGCACCTTTTCGCCGCATTCGGAGCCATGCTGAATCGACTTCTGGCCTCACGCCCGGTGACCCGGCTGTTGCGGTATGCCTATCGCTACACCCACCCGCGCGCCATGCGCCATAACCAGGCATTCTGGCCGCTGGTGGCTGTCCGCCGCGACGAGCGCGCGCGCCTGATCGAATGCCGGATCCGTGGCACGCCCTATTCGCCAGCGCTGATCGACCTGGATGAGGTGCCGCGCCATCCCGGCCAATCGTGCCATCTGATCCTCAGCGGACCCTCCGTCGCCCAGATCGACTATTCGTTGCTCGACCTGGGCAACGTCATGGGGGTCAACGGATCGATTGCGCTGCAGGCGCGTTTTCCCGACCTGAAATTCAATTACTACGCCATGCTGGACACCGGGTTCATGAGCCGGCGCCGCCACATGGTCGAGCAGATTCTCAGTCAGGATCTGCTGCTGTTCACCACCCCCGAGGCCGTGAAGTGGATTGCGCTGAACGTGCCGGCCCGGCGCATCGCCTGCCGCCTGGCCGTGTTCGAGGAAGTGCACCAGCGCACGATGCAGCCGCGGCCCACACCCGAGCAACTCACCGAACAACTGCGCGGCGATCCTGATCTCATCCTGTTCGACGCCTACCGGCCCGTGCATGCGCACGGCTTCAGCCTGGACGTGCGGCGCGGGCTGTTCGGCGCGGGCACCGTGGCCTACAGCGCCTTGCAGTTCCTGGTCTGGCTGGGATTCGGGCGCATCTACATACACGGGCTGGACATGAAGAACGCCGCCAGCCAGCCGCGTTTCTACGAAACCGAGAAAGACCGGCTGGGCACGGCCCTGGATCGCCAGTTCGCCGGCCATATCGAACCGGCTTTCCGCGATGCCAGCGTGCTGCTGCGCAACCGTGGCGTGCAGGTCTACAACCTGTCCATGGATAGCGCTCTGGGCGACGACGTCTTTCCGAAGATCGATTGGCGGACGTTGATTGCGTCCCGCCATTTCCAGGCGGGCGGCGTCCCGCATTCGGATTCCCCGGCGGTAGACGCAGTCCGTCCATGAAGATTCTGTACACCAATTTTCATGGCGGCGACGGCGGGGGGCACACGACCTATGTCATGACCCTGGCCAATGCCCTGTCCGCGCGGCACGAGGTCACGGTGGCCGCGCCGGCGTCCAGCCGCCTGTTCGCCCGCGCCAGTGAGTCCGCCGCGTTGCGGGCCGTCGCCGTGCCGTTCTCGTCGCGGGTCAGCCGCATGTGGCGGGAATGCCTGAGGTTTCGCCGCCTGCTGCGACGCGAACATTTCGACGTGGTGCACGTCAACGGCTCGTCGGACCACCGGCTGGTGATGCTGGCCATCCTGGGCATGGGCCGCCGCCGGCCGGGGGTGGTCTATACCAAGCACAACGATCTGTGGGCCGGCAGTGCCGGCAACCTGATCCGCGCCCGCCTGGCCACGGATCGCGTGGTGTGCGTGTGCGAGTACACCCGCCGCGCGCTGTCCGCGTCGCCCTATGGCAATTCCGGCCTGCGCGTGGTGCACAACGGCGTGGACACCGATCACTACCGTCCGGCCGATGCCGGCGTCGTGCAAGCCGCCCGGCGCAAGCTCGTGCCGCAGGCGGACGAGGACGCGCTGCTGGTGGGCAGCAATGCCGGCACGCCCGACTACAAGGGCTGGATCGACATGGTCGAAGCCGTGGCCGAGCTGCCGGAAGAGAAACGCCGCAAGGTGTTCGTGCTGCTGGCGGGCCAGCCGCCCACCGCTGCGCAACACGAGCGGGTCCGCGCGCTGGGCATGGCCGACAACGTCATCTTCGTCGGGCTGCTGCAGGATGTGCGCCCCTTCATTGCGGCGTTGGACATGGGCTTCGTGCTGTCGCATCAAGAGACCATCTCGTTCGCCTGTCGCGAAATGATGGCGATGGGCAAGCCCGTCATCGTCAGCCGCGTGGGCGGTTTGCCCGAGAATGTGACGGAAGGCCGCGACGGCTGGATCGTGCCGTCGCGTACGCCGAAGGCGGTGACCCAGGCGTTGTCCGACGTCCTGGACGATCGGCAGATGCTGGCCCGCATGGGAACGGAAGCGCGCCAGCGCAGCCTGCGCGAGTTCTCGCTGGGCATGTTCGTGCAGGGCACCGAGGCGGTGTACGAGGAGTTGCGCCAGGAGCGCGCGCGGGCCTGATCCCCGCGAAATCTGTCTGGATACCCGCTGTAGTCACCGCATGTAACCTGCATGTCACTTTTCCCGGCGACCATGCACGCTTTCGTGGGTATCTCTACAGGTTCCGTGCAGCGGGCCGCCATCCGTGTCCAGCCTGTCCAATGCTTCTGTCGCCCTGTCCGGGGTCCGTCTCGCCCTCCGCCAAGCTGCGGCCTGGGCGCGAGGGCTGTGCATGCATGGCGCGGCAACCGGCACGCCCGGGGCCACGCGGGTGGCCCGAAGCGCTGGCCTGATACTGGGCTGGGCCTGTCTGATGGCTGCCGCGCCGCTGGATTCCGTACTGGCGGCCACGGAGCCGGGCGCTTCCCCGCCTGACGTCCTGGTCGATTTCGACATTCCCGCCCAACCGCTGGAAGCGGCGCTGAACGAATACGGCGCGGTAACCCGTCTGCCTGCCCTGTATCCGAGCGATCTGCCCATGGGACTGTACTCGGCCTCCGTGCAGGGACGCTATTCGCCGCACGATGCCTTGCGGCAGCTGCTGCAAGGCACGGGCGTCGTCGTGGAAAAACTCGGGGACGCCGACGGCGGCGTGTACCGTTTGCGGCGCGCCACGCCATCGCCTTCGACCGCGGGCACCGGCCTGTCCGTGTCAGCGGGGTCTGCCCGCGTAACGGGATATCTGTCCCGGCTGCACGCCAGCGTCATGCAGGCGCTGTGCCGCGACGCCCGTACCGCGCCCGGTGATTACGAAGCCATGTTCCGCGTGGCCGTCGATGCCCGGGGTAGGGCGGCACAGGCCTCGCTGGTCGGTTCCTCCGGCGATGCGCAGCGCGATGCCGTACTGCTGGCTACGCTGCGCCAGGTACGCACCTCCTCGCCGCCGCCCGCCTCGGCCAATGTGCCGTACCTGTTCACCTTGCGGCCAGCCGCGCCCGGCACGCCATTGCCATGCGGCGCGCCGGTCCTGGGCGCGCCATGAGCGCGCCAAGCCTGCTCGATTACTTCACGCGGCGCTACGCCAGCCTGAAGTCGAGCCTGACCCGCCGCCTGGGCAATGCCGACATGGCAAGCGACGCGCTGCACGACACCTGGGTGCGCCTGCAGGGCATGGAGACATTGCCCGAGCGCGAACGCCCCGGCGCTTATCTGATGCGGGTCGCCCTGAACATCGCCGTGGATGGCCAGCGCCGGGAAACGCTATACGCCACAGGAGAGGAAGTCGAGTCCGCGCTGAACCAGCACATGGATGCTGCGCCGGGGCCCGCCCGTACGGCCCAGGCCAGGCTGGACCTGGGCATTCTGCTCAGGCAGGTCGAACACATGCCGGAACGGCGCCGCGTGATTCTGGTGATGGCGCACTGGGAAGACCTGACGCGCGAGGAAATCGCCCGCCGGTTGAAGATCTCCGTGCGCACGGTGGATACCGAACTGAAGCGCGCCCACGAACGGTTGGCCGAATTCTTCGGCGAGACCCAAAAATAATCTGCAGGTTTTGCTTCGCCCACTCGTGTATAGATATGGAAGTCCGTTTTTTCGCGCGTGGCGCGATCTCATGAAACCCAGCGCCATGTCCTCTGATCTCTCCGCGGCCACGCCCGACGCATTGCGGCGCGAGGCTTTGGCCTGGCTGCGCCGCCTGTCGCTGGGCCGGGTGACGCGGGATGAGGTGCGTGCCTTCGAGGCCTGGCGCGCCACCAGTCCCGAGCATCAGGCGGCCTGCGAACAGGCCAGGCAACTGTGGGAAGCCCTGGGCTCCACGGCCGGCATGCTGGCCGGCGGCAAGCCGGGCATGGTGGCTGCGTACGAGCGGGCTCAGGTCCGGCGTGTCTATACTCGGCGTGCCTTTCTGGGCGCGGCCGGCGCAACGTTTGCCGCGACCGGCGTGGCCGTCGCGCATCCGCCGCTAGGCCTGTGGCGTCCGGCCGCTGAGTGGGGCGCCGACTATGCCACCGCCGCCGGCGAGCAGCGCACGCTGGCGTTGGGGGCGGGGGTCGATGTCACCTTCAACACCCGCACCAGTGCCAGCCGCGCCATGCAGGGCGGACGGCTGGTCGGGCTGGACCTGCTGGCGGGCGAAACGGCCGTCGATCTGCAAGGAGGGCATCCCTTTGCCGTGACGGCGGGCGTCGGACAAAGCGTGGCCGATGCCTCGCGGTTCGAAGTGCGCTACCTGAACGGCAAGGTCTTCGTGACCTGCCTGGACGGGACGGTGCAAGTGCGGCATCCGGCCGCCACCCGGCCGCTGCAGGCCGGCCAACAGACCGTCTACGACGATCGAGCCATCGGCGGCATCGCGCCTGTCGACGCCGAGGCGGCCTCGGCATGGCGGCGTGGCCTGCTGGTATTTCACCGTACCCGCTTGTCGGCGGTCATCGACGAGATCAACCGCTATCGGCCGGGCCGCGTACTGCTGGCCAACAGCTCGATGCGCGACAAGCCCGTCAGCGGCAATTTCCAGATTGCCGACCCGGACAAGGCGATTGCCCAGCTGCAATACATGTTCGATCTGCAGCCCCGGCTGTCGCTGGGCGGCGTACTGATCCTGAGTTGAGCGCGCGGCTGCGTTCGTCCTTGCGGACGCTCAGGACATGCCTGGTCATCAACGCTTCTTTCCCTTGCCGTCGGGCGCGGTGTTGCATGCGGCCTGCGCAATGGAAAGCACACGCCATGCGCGAGACCGGCGCAGAAAAACTGCAGGTTCCGATCCGCCCGCTCGTGTAGAGATAAAGGGAGCCAGGCTTGCGCAGTTCATGCGGGGGTGTGCGACGGGCTCTTTGTCTCCATAGGCCAGGCGTTCTGCGTCGGCCGCGAAGCAAGCATCGACAGGGATCGACATGGTTATCAGCACTGCGGGCACGCAACGGGTTTCGCCGCGTGGCAAACGGCATTTCATGTTGGCGCCCACCGCGCGGGCCGTGGCGTTGGCACTGGCGGCCGGTGGCGTCATCTCGACCGCGCATGCACAGCAGGCCGGCGGCGCCTGGTTTGCCACCGGGGCCAAGGACTCGGTCCGCGCGAGCCAGCGTTCCGCCGCGCCCAATGCGGCGTCCCTGCCGTCCGCGGCGCGCCAGCAGGCGCAGTCGCGTGAACAGCTGTCCCGGTCGCTGGCCAACCTGAACCGCACCGCCAACGTGATCGCCGCGCAGCAGGCGGCGCAGAGCGCGGGCCGCGCCAATGCGAACAACGAAGCCTGGGTGCGTGACGGCGTGGGCGTGGATGGCCTGAACCCATTGGCCGATGGCCGCTGGGATGCCAGTGCGATCAGTGCGCCGGGCATGGGGGCCAATGGCCGCCACGCCGTCGCCATCACGCAGAACAAGCCGCGCGCCATCCTGGAGTGGCAAAGCTTCAACGTGGGCCGCAATACCGACCTGACCTTCAATCAGGCCGCTACCGATGCGGTGTTGAACGTGGTCAAGGGCGATACGCGGCCCAGCCAGATCCAGGGTTCCATCCAGGCGGCTGGCACGGTCATGGTGGTCAACCAGAACGGCGTGGTGTTCAGCGGCACCAGCCAGGTCAATGTGCGCAATCTGGTGGCGGCGGCGGCCAGGACCGACGATGCGTTGCAGGCGCAGTTCCTGGACCGCGGCCTGTACAGCCTGAACAGCACGACGCCGACCTTCAGCGCCGTGGGCGACCAGGCCCGCGTGCTGGTGCAGGCGGGCGCACGGATCAGCACCGCGGCGCCATCGTCCAGCACGGAGGGCGGCGGCTATGTGCTGCTGGCGGGACGCCAGGTCGAGAATGCCGGACACATCTACACGCCGGGCGGGCAGACCACGCTGGCGGCGGGCGACAGCTTCGTCATCAGCCGCGGACAGAGTTCGACGGCGAACGCCGCCTCGACCACGCGTGGCAATGAGGTCGCGGCGAGCGTGCTGGCGGGCAGCAGCGCGGGGACCGTCATCAACCGCGGCCTGATCGTCTCGCCCACCGGCGACATCACGCTGACCGGCAGCGACGTGACGCAGGCGGGCGCGGCGCTGTCCAGCACCACGGTGAACACGCGCGGCACGATCCACCTGAACGCGGTGAGCCCCGCGGGCCAGACCGATGCCGGCCGTGTCACGCTGGCGGACGGCAGCGCCAGCGCCATCCTGGTCGATGGCGCCAACGCCAGCGCGCTGGACGGCCAGCGCGATTCGCTGCTCGGTCCGGCCACGTCTTCCTCGGCGGCGCTGCAGGCGGCGGGACTGGATCGCCGCGATCTGTCGCGCGTGGAGATCCAGAGCGCCGGAACGGTCGATTTCCAGGGCGGTTCGCTGACGCTGGCCACCGGTGGCCAGGTGGCGGTGAAAGCCAATGCACGCACGCTGGTGCGAGACGGCGCCATCATCGACGTGGCGGGCGCCATCGGCGTGGCCGTGGCGATGGAGTCCAACGCCATCAAGGTCAACATCCAGGGCAACGAGCAACGCGACGCCTCGGTCAACCGGGATTCGGGCAATCTCAACAGTACGGACGTGTGGGTCGACGTGCGCGACCTGGTGTACGTGCCCGCGGGCACCAATGGCTATGCCAATGATCGCTGGTATACCGCTGGCGGCCTGCTGGAAGTAGGCGGCTACCTGGGCACGCAGGCGCATGCCACTGGTGAGTGGCTGTCGTCGGGCGGCATCGTGCGCTTCGAGGGCGCGGAGGTCGTCACGCAGGCGGGATCCCAGATCAACCTGTCGGGCGGCACCCTGGACGTGCAGGCTGGCTATCTGCCGATGAGCTGGCTGCGCGGCGCCAACGGCGGCCTCTACGAGGTGTCGCGCGCGCCGGGCGACATGCTGTACGACGGCCTGTACCAGGGCTATGAAAGCACCAGCGAACGCTGGGGCGTGACGACGAGCTACTACAGCCCGCTGATTGCGCCCAGCCGCCGCTGGGAGGCCGGCTACACCGTGGGCCGCGATGCCGGCACGCTGGTGATCGGCACGTCGCGAGCGGTTCTCGAGGGCGATCTCGTCTCCGATACGTATCAGGGCGCACGCCAGTCGCGGGCAGCGCAGGCCGGCCTGGACGGCTATCAGCAAGGCACCCAGGCCGTTGCGCGCCGCGCGCAGCTGATCGTGGGGTCGTACACGCCTTACTACTACAAGGAGGAGGGCCGCCTGGGCTATGCGCTGGACGCGTCGGCGGCCACCGTCGGCAACATCGTTGTCGGCGCGGTGGATCAGCGCGTGGCCGATGGGCTGGATCTGGACGGCGTGTTGCCGGAATCGCGGCAGGGAACGCTGTACCTGGACAGCACACAGCTCAACAGCTTCGGCCTGGGCTCGGTGCGGTTGGCGACCCGTGGCTCGATCATCGTGAACCGGACATTGCAAATGGCCGACGGCGGCGACATCGTGCTGTTCGGGCCGCAGGTCGACGTGCGGGCCGATCTGGTGGCGCGCAGCGGCAGCATCCAGCTGGGCAACGTGCTGAATCAGGTGGACAGCGGCAACACCGTCGTTGGGGACACGGTCATCAATGGCGACGCGGCGCAGGGGACGCCGTGGGTGAAGGTCGCGCAGGGCGTGACGTTGGATGCCAGTGGCCTGCGCGAGACGCCTCAGGGCAGCGAACGCCGCGGCATGGTCTCGGCGAACGCCGATGGCGGCAGCGTGTCGGTGCGGGGCAGCGGCGATGTGACGCTGGCCGAAGGCAGCGTGGTCGACGTGTCGGCGGGTGCGGCGTGGTTGCCGAAGAGCAAGCTGCAGGGCGGCCGTGGCGGCGATGTGACGCTGGCGGCCAATGCCTTCCAGGGCACCGGCCAGAGTGCCCTGGTGCTGGGCGCGGAACTGCGCGGACACGGGATGACGGGCGCGGGCACGCTGCGGCTGGAGTCGGGCCGGATCCAGGTCGGTGGCGCGGCGCCAGCGGACGCCGCCGGGCTGCTGCATCTCGATCCCGCCATCTTCCAGCAAGGCTTTGCCGCATACACGCTGCTGGGCCACTCGGGCCTGTCCGTCGCCGATGGCACGCGCATCGACGTGGCGCGGCCGGTGTTGCGCAATGCGGTGGACAGCGGCGCGGAACAGGCGCTGTCGGTGTGGACGCCGCCGTTGTCGATGCCGGACGCGAAGACCGCTGACCTCAACGGGCGCGCTGGCGCCGACATCCGTCTGCAGGCGGGTTCCGAATTGAGCACCGATGCCCAGCGGGCCACGACGAGCCTGCGTATCGGCGATGGCGCGCAGGTGCATGTCGATCCGGGCCACGACATCACGCTGGCTGGTGTCGGTGAGATGTATGTAGGCGGCGTCTTGCAAGCGCAGGGCGGCAGCATTTCGATTCGGCAGATGTGGCCGGTCGACGCCCAGGGTGATCCCGTGCCGTTGACGGAAACCGCGCATGCGCGCGCGATCCGCCTGGCTGGCGGCGCCATGCTGGACGTATCGGGCTACGCCAACATCGAGCGGGACCTGCAGGGCCGCCGTTACGGCGAGATCGTGCAGGGCGGCAGCATCGTGGTGGGCGGCAGGCTCGATACCGAGACCGGCACGTCCGATTCCGCCAACCTGTTCGTGGTGATCGAACGTGGCGCGCAACTGCTGGCCGATGGCGCCAGCGGCGTGATCGACGTGTCCGGCCAGGGGGCGGTCAACGTGACCAGCGCGGGCGGCAGCATTTCGCTGGGCAGCAACAACGGCCTGGTGATGGAA
This sequence comes from Bordetella ansorpii, assembly GCF_900078315.1. Classification (GTDB taxonomy): domain Bacteria; phylum Pseudomonadota; class Gammaproteobacteria; order Burkholderiales; family Burkholderiaceae_B; genus Bordetella; species Bordetella ansorpii. The sequence goes on along the minus strand of NZ_FKBS01000025.1, from coordinate 89,290 downwards.
GGCACCCTGCGGGCGGCGGCAGGCGGCGCGGGCGCGGCGGGCGGCACGCTGTCGGTGGCGCTGGATGCGCCGCAACTGCTGCGTTCGGCGGCCAGCACGGCCAGCGACGCCATGCTGGTGCCGCGTGAACTGGTGCTGGCTCATGGCGCGGGCGAGCCTGCCGAGGCGGCCTACGGCCAGGCGCGGCTGGACATGGATGCCGTGCAGTCCGGCGGCTTCGGTGCCCTGAATCTGCTGAGCAACGGCATCATCGCCTTCGATGGCGACGTGTCGCTGGCCATGGGCCAGGGCCTGGGCCTGTACACCAGCACCCTGGCGCTGACGGAGACCTCCGCGCCGGATGCACGGGTGACGTTGGCCGCGCCTTATGTGCGCCTGGCTGGCGCCGTGAAATACAACCAGTCGGACATCACGTTCCGTCCGGTTGTGCGCGGCACGGCCTCCAGCCGGGAAAGCGAGGCCACGCTGCGCGTGCAGGCCGGCCTGATCGACCTGCGCGACGAGGTGCAATTGGGGGTCAGCGGCCAGATATCGCTGTCGAACTTCGGGACGCGCGCCGTGGACCGCCGCGGCTTCGCGTTCGCCGACCTGGACAGCAGCGGCGACATCCGGCTGCTGACGAGTTCGCCGGAGGGCCGCCAGGCCGCGGCCCTGTCCCAGGACTCGACCACTGTGTTCTGGACGCCCGGCGACCTGCGCCTGGCCGCCGCGCAGATCTATCCCACGCTGAACGCCCAGGGCACGGTGCGCGCCGGCACGCAAAGTACGCTGCGCATCGACCGCAACGGCGACACGCTGCCGGCCATGCCGGCCTCGGCCTTCGGCCGCATTGCCTTCGAGGGCGGCACGATCGAGCAGGCGGGGGTGGTGCGCGCACCCATGGGCAATATCGACCTCGGCGGCAGCGCTACCTCCGCCAGGATCGTGCTGTTGCCGGGCAGCGTGACCAGCGCCAGCGGCGCGGGCGTGCTCATGCCTTATGGCGGCACGACGGACGGCCTGTCCTACCAGTACGAAGGCGCCAACGTGCGGCTGTATGGCATGGGCGGAGAAGGCGTGTTCGCCGGCCTGCGGATCGGTGCGAACAGCATCGACGTGCGGGACGGTGCGGTGATCGATCTGTCCGGCGGCGGCGAACTGCGTGGCGCGGGCTTCATCACCGGTCGTGGCGGTTCCAGCGACGCGCGTTATCACCCGCTGATCCAGAACACGGCCAATGGCCTGGTTCTACCGGGGCTGGACAGCAATCCGGTCTACGCCATCGTGCCGGGCGTGCAAGCGGCCGTGGCGCCCGTGCTGGGCGAACGCGGCGCCGTCGATCCCGCTATCGGCCAGCAGGTCACGATCGGCGCCGGTGTGCCGGGCCTGCCCGCGGGCACGTACACGCTGATGCCGTCCACCTATGCGCTGATGCCGGGCGCGTTCCGCGTCGAACTCAATGGCGCGGCGCAAGGCCTGGGCCGCGTGATCCAGATGCGCAACGGCTCCTGGGCGACGTCGGGCAGCCTGTCGGTGCGGGGCACCGGCATCGGCGACGCCATCGCGCGTTCGCTGATCGTGACGCCGGCCGACACGGTGCGGCGCTACTCGCAGTACAACGAGACGTCGTACGCCGATTTCGTGCATGCCGATGCCGCACTCAAGGGCGTACCGCGCGCGATGCTGGAGGCGGACGCGCGCTCCCTGGTGCTGTCGGTGGGCTCGGGCCTGTCGCCCGAAGAAACGTTCCGCTTCGACGGTATCGCCGACTTCACGCCGGGCAAGAATGGCCTGGGCGGCACGGTATCGATCCTGGCCGATACGCGCCAGCTTGAAATCCTGCCCGAAGGGCGGATGCGCACGGACGGGTTCATCGGCGCATCGCTGAGCGTGGCGGATCTCAATGCCCTGCATGCGCCGCGCCTGTTGGTCGGCAGGATGCCGGTAGTCACGTACGGCCAGGGCGGCAATCTGGTCCAGTTCAATAGCTCTGCCTACCAGAACATCGTGTTGCGTGAAGGGGCGACCTTGCGCGCGGCCGAGGTGATGATGAATGCCAGCGGCCTGACCAATGGCAGCATCGTCATCGAGCAGGGCGCCAGCATCAACACGCTGGGACAGGGCCTTGCGCCCTACGACTCGTCCAGCGGCTTCATCTATGACCCCGTGCGCAACGCCATGCTGGCGGTGTCCAACGGCTGGCTGGAGATCCTGCCGCCCACGCCCGGACTGCCAGGCGCGCTGGATGCACCCGCCAAGATCCTGATCGGCGGCTGCGCCGGCCAGGATTGCACGGGCCAGACCGAGCTGTATGCCGAAGGCACGCTGGCGCTGGCCACCGATAACACTTTCGAGCTGGGCGACAGCGTGCGTTTCGGCGCGCGCAAGCTGGGGCTGGCCGTGGGCACGATCAACGTGGGCACGCAGGCCGCATTGGCCGACGCGGCATTGCGCAATGCGCTGCCCGGCGGCCTGACGCTGAACCAGCAGGTCATCGAGCGCCTGTTGCGCGGCGATGCCGCCAGCGGCGCGCCGGCCCTGGAAGAATTGTCGCTATCGGCCAGCCAGTCCATCGGCTTCTATGGCGACGTCGAGCTGAACACCCTCGACGCGGCGACGGGTCGTTCGACCCTGGACCGCCTGGTGCTGGGAGCGCCGGCGTTCTACGGCGCGGGCGCCGCCGACGAGCGGGCCGTGATTCGCACGGGTTCGCTGGTCTGGACCAACCTGACGGGCACGCCTGGCGCCATCGTCGCGGGCGGCGCGGGCACGGGCCTGGGCAAGCTGGACGTGTACGCCGACACCATCGTGTTCGGCCCTGGCCCGAATACCACGACCGACAAGCTCGACGACCAGCAGCGCATGACGCTGGGTTTCACCGACGTGACGCTGACCGCAGCCGAACGCATCACGGGCGACCTGAAGGGCGGGATGTCGGTCTACCAGTCGCGCGGCGCCTATGTGGAAGGCAGCGGCTTCTCTTACAGCGGCGGCAACCTGAACGTGGTGGCGCCGCTATGGACGGGCGAAGCCGGTTCGGTGCAGAACATCACGGCCGGGGGCACGCTGCGCTACACGGGCCAGCCCGCCGTGAGCGGCAATGCCGACGGCAACCTGGACCTGGGCGCCGAACTGGTATTGGCCGGCCAACAGGTGGTCCTGGACGGCACGATGCGCCTGCCCAGCGGCAAGCTGACCGTGCGCGCCGAACAGGACCTGACGCTGGGCGCCAATGCCATGCTGGACCTGGCGGGCCGCACGCTGGCGCTGCACGACGTGACGCAATACAGCTGGGGCGGCGACCTGATCCTGGAAAGCCGCACGGGCAACATCGCGCAGGAAGCCGCGTCGCGCATCGACCTGAGCGCACAGCATCACCGCGCGGGCACGCTGCAGGCGCTTGCCCTGGGCGCAGGCGCGGGCCGCATCGACCTGCAGGGCGCCATCCTGGGTTCGGCCAGCGGCCGCTATGACGCGGGCGGCACCTGGGTGCCGTACAGCGGCGCCGAGATCACGGTGCGCGCGCAGACCATCGCCGACTTCAGCGCGTTGAACGAACGCCTGACGCGCGATGCCGTCTTCGGCGCCCGCAGCTTCCAGATCAAGCAGGGCGACCTCGTCATCGGCGATGAGCTGCGCGCCGGCAGGATCGACGTGTCGGTGGACAACGGCAGCCTGACCGTTGCAGGCCGCATCGACGCCAGCGGCGAGCGCGTGGGCAGCATCCGCCTGGCGGCGGGACACAACCTGACCATCGCCGGTACGGCACTGCTGGATGCGCACAGCACGGTGCTGCGCGTGGACAGCTACGGCAAGATCATCGACAGTCCCAACCGCGCCACCGTCGAACTGGCCACGCGCCAGGGCACGCTGACACTGGCTGATGGTGCGCGTATCGACCTGCGCCATGGCACGGACGATGTCTCGGGCCTGGCCGACGGCCGCGCGCGCGGCACGCTGACGCTGAACGCGCCACGGCTGGACCAGACCCAGCCGCGCCTGGGCGACATCGCCATCGACGCGCGCGGCGCGTTGGACATCCAGGGCGCGCGCGACATCATCGTGCTGGGCACGCAGCGCTATACCGATGCGTATGCGGGGTCGGGTCTCAATGCCGACGGCAATCCGTACCAGTACATCGACCAGGGCTACCTGGACGCCAAGCATCTGGACAGCGTGGCGTTCATCGACGCCGCGCTGGGCAATGCTTCGCTCATGCAGGGCAAGCTTGCCGGACTGAACGACGACCGGTACCGGGAGGCCTTCCACCTGCGCCCGGGCGTGGAGATCGTGACTCAGGGCGACCTGATGGTGCGCGGCGACGTGGACCTGTCGGGCTACCGCTACACCAGTGTCAATCCGCGCACGCCGCTGACCACCGTGTACGGCTCTGGCGAATCGGGCAACCTGGTGCTGCGTGCCGGTGGCAACCTGGACGTGATGGGCAGCATCACCGACGGCTTCATGCCGCCCGACCTGGCCACGACCGAGACGCGTACGGATGGCAAGGGCTGGTTGCTGATTCCGGGCGTGCAGCCCTTCGGCAACGAGGTGGTCATTCCGATCGACGGCGTGACGCTGGCCGAGGGCACGTTCTATCCGGCGGGCCGTACGCTGAATTTCGCGCTGCCGTTCGCGGATTTCACGCTGGCGGCTGGCCTGGAGATGCCGACGACGCTGACGCTGTCCGCGGGCATCAGCCTGGGCGCGGGTACTCTGCTGCAGGCCGATATCCATGGCCCGGATGGCGCGCTACTGTATGCCGCAGGCACGCTGCTGACCGATGCGGCGAACTTGCCGGCGGGATCTCGATTGGGGGCGGGCACCCGCCTGAGCATGGACGTGCCGGTGCTGGGCGGCATCTGGCCCGAGGGCGTGGCGCTGCCCACGTTCGGCCTGACGCAGCGCGGCGAGCTGGCGCTGGCCGTGGGCTCGCGGCTGCCGGCCGATACGGACGTGAAGCTGCCGCAAGGCGTGGACGTGGTGAACCTGCGGCCCGAGGACGCCAACGGCCAGCAGGGCCGCAACTGGGCCATCGCCACGCTGCTGCCGCAAGGCACGCAGTCCTGGTCCATCCGCCTGGTGGCGGGCGCGGATACCGGGGCGGCGGACAATCGCCTGACCCGGCCCGATGCCACGAACGCGTCGTTGCGCTTCTCGGATCCGCATTTCATTGGGTCGCGCGAGACGGTGGGTGGAGGGGGCCCCGAGGCGCCTTATTACGTGTGGGCCAGTGGCGAGGTGCAGGGGATTGGCGAGCCGGGTACGCGCGTCGATGACGTGGATCTCGAGTTCTGCGTGGCCCTGGGCTGGTGCGAACTGTTCGATCCGAACCCCAAGCAGTACGTGTGGGCCAGCGGAGAAGTGCAGGGGATCGGCGAGCCGGGCACGGCCGTCACAGAGGCGGATCTCGCATTCTGCATTGAGCTGGGCTGGTGTATCGAAGCGCCTGCCCAGCCTCAGGTCAAGTACGTGTGGGCCAGCGGCGAGGTTCAGGGTATCGGCGAACCCGGCACGGACGTCACGGAAGCGGATCTCGCTTTTTGCATCGAACTGGGTTGGTGCCTGCCGGTTGCTCTTGAGCCCGAGCCCGCCCGCTTGGTCGTCACGCCCGATACGCAACTGTTCAGTGTGATGCGCACGGGCGCCGGCGACCTGGACCTGATCGCCGGCGGCGACGTTCGTGTCGACTCGCTCTACGGCATCTACACCGCGGGCGCGCAATCGGCCTCGCTGGCCGCGCCGGGCGCCTCGGATGCGTATCAATTGACGCGCGGGGGCTTCGACGGCGCACTGGTCTCGCCGTGGACCCTGTCATCGAAGCTGGGCCCCAACGGCACGGACTACGAGCACCTGGCGCAGCAGATCGCGCAAGGCGGCCTCTATGCTGCCTGGTATCCCGAGCAAGGCGGCAACGTGCTGGTCTCGGCCGGCGGCGATCTGCTGGGCAACAGCCTGACCACGAAGGGCAATGCCGGTGTCGGGTATCGCGCACAGATGCCGTCGAACGCCGTGGGAAATTGGCTGTGGCGCCAGGGCACCGGCACGCGCACCGATGGCGGCGAGGAACTGCCGACCGCGTGGTGGATCAACTTCGGCGCGTTCACGAAGGATCGCGGCGGTAACGACGACGCGCCTTTCGTGACGGGCTTCACCGGTATCGGCACGATGGGCGGTGGCAACCTGGACCTGCGCGTACAGGGCGATGCCGGCATCGTGACCGGCTACGGCCAACTGGGCGACGGCACGACGCAACAGAACCGTGCGCTGAATCTGGCCATCGGCAGCACGGGCCGCGTGGCCCCCGACGGCTCGCTGGTGCTGACCGGCGGCGGCGACATCGACGTGCGCGTGGGCGGCGGCCTGAATCCCTTGCAGTCGGGCAATAACGTCGTATCGTCGTTGAGCGACTTGTCCGGCGTGCTGGTCAACCTGCGCGGCAACCTGAACGCGCAGGCCGGCTCCATCGGCACGCTGGCGCTGACCTTCGGCAGCTACGCCGCCAGCCACAACGGCAAGGAATCCCGCGCCTACCAGGCCTTCACGTCCACGACGGCCACCGCCCAGGGCGGCGTGACCCTGATGCCGGGCGATGCCACTGTCAGCCTGCAGACGCGTGGCGATCTGGTGGTGCAAGGCACGGGTGACGCGGGCCGGGTGCGGATGCGCAACACTACGCCGTTCGACGATGGCAAGGGCAACCTGTACGCGGGCGGCGGCACCAGCACGTTCTCGCTGTGGACCGACGCCACGGCGATCGACCTGATGAGCGCGGGCGGCAACATGACGCCGTTTCTGACCGTCGCCAACAGCGTCAACACACCCGTGTCGGGCGCGCGTTTCTACGTTCCCGCCATCCTGCGCGCGACCGCACCGGCGGGCAGCCTGTACTACGGTGGCGCCGCGCTGGGCCGCAGCGGTGACAGCAGTACCTCCATGGTGACCGCGCCGTCGGTGAATGGCCAGTTGCAGTTGATTGCGGGGGATTCCATCTATGCCGCGGGACATGCGATCACGCAATCAGGTGGCAACCCGGATGACGTGGCCAACCCGCTGCGTCCGGCCTTTGCCGGTTTCAAGGGATCATTCTCCAATCCTGAGTACGACAACTACGCCAGCGACGTCCCCGCCAGCGACACCTCGCGACTGTTCACTTTCGGTGTGGACCAGTACAGCCTGCAACCGGGCGACGTGCGCCAACCCGTGCGCTTCTATGCCATGCAGGGCGACATCATCGGCCTGCGCACCGGCGAGATCCTGACGTTCGCGCAGGACAACAATCTGACGGTCTACCAGGGCAGTGGCCCGTTGCGCGTGATCGCGGGCCGGGACATCGTCAATGCCGGCATGCCGCTGGGCACTGGCACGACGGAGGCCCAGGGCGGCGTGATAGACACGCGCAGCCCCGGTACTTCACGCGGCAACCTCATCGTGCACAGCCGCGAGGACGACGTCTCGCTGGTGTCGGCGGGCCGCGACATCCTGCTCAGCACCTTCGAGGTGGCGGGCCCCGGCCAACTGGAAGTCGTGGCGGGCCGCAACGTCTATGCAGCGGGTCCGGGCGTCGGCGACGTCTACCAGGAAAGCGCGTTCACCAGCCTGGGCAGCATCGATGCCAGCGCGCCGCCGATGCGGGGCGCGTCGATCGCCGTCGTTGCCGGTGCGGGGGCGCAAGGTCCGGACTACGGCAGCTTGCTGGCGCGCTATCTGGATCCGGCGCGCCAGGCCGAAGCCGGCCGTCCGCTGGCAGATCAGCCGGGCAGTGCGGTGCGCACCTATGCGGGCCAGTTGACGCTGGCGCAGTGGCTGCAGGAGCAGTACGGCTACACCGGTGACGAGGCGGGCGCCGAGGCCTATCTGGCCGACCAGCAGGCCAAGCGCGACGCCGACACCTCGCAGCCGCGCCGCATCCTGGCCAACGACTACCGCGACGCCAGCCAGCTGCATCTGGTGAACTGGCTGCAGACGCGCTTCGGCTACGCGGACAGCGAGGAGGGCGCGCGCGCCTACTTCGACGCACTGCCCGCCGAACAACAGCGCATCTACGCACGCCAGTTGTACTTCGCCGAGATCAAGGCGGGCGGCCGCGAGTACAACGACGAGGAGGGTCCGCGCTTCGGCAGCTATCTGCGCAGCCGCGAGGCCATCGACACGCTGTTCCCCGCCAGCGCCACGTATTCGGGCAGCGTCACCATGTACGGCGGCGCGGGCATCCGCACGCTGGGCGGCGGCGGCATCCAGGTGCTGACGCCGGGCGGCCAGCAGCTGTACGGCATCGAAGGCACGGCGCCACCGTCCACGGCGGGCGTCATCACCCAGGGCGAAGGCGACATCGAACTGTTCTCACGCGACAGCATCCTGCTGGGCCAGAGCCGCATCATGACCACCTTCGGCGGCAATATCATGGCCTGGTCTGCCACGGGCGACATCAACGCGGGCCGGGGCAGCAAGACCACCGTGGTCTACACGCCGCCGCGCCGCACCTACGACGCCTTCGGCAACGTGACGGTTTCGCCGGTCGTGCCCAGCACGGGCGCGGGTATCGCCTCGCTGGCGCCGATTCCCGAAGTGCCGGGCGGCGACATCGACCTGATCGCGCCCCTGGGCACCATCGACGCCGGCGAGGCGGGCGTGCGCGCCTCGGGCAACATCAACATCGCCGCGCTGACGGTGGTGAACGCCGCCAACATCCAGGTGCAGGGCGACGCCACGGGCATCCCGGTGGCGGCGGTGGTCAACACCGGCGCGCTGACCAATGCCAGCGCGGCGTCCACGGCGGCGGCCGAGGCGGCGCAGGATTCGGTGGCGCGCAGCCGCGCGGCGGCCCGCCAGTCGCTGCCGTCCATCATCAGCGTGCAGGTGCTGGGCTTCGGCAACGACCCCGTGCGCCCCGAAGGCGCGCCGCGGCAGGCACCGTCGTCGCCGGAGGCATCGGTCAACGCCCGGGCCTACCACGCCGCCAGCCTGTTGCAGGTCGTGGGCGAAGGGGACCAGGTCTACCCCGAGCAGCAGCAGTACGTCAGCGCCCGGCAGCAGCGTCAGTTGCAGCAAGGCCAGTAGCCAATCGTCCTTTTATCCAAGCTCTCCCTCCTGTCCCGCGTGGACAGGCAGGGGCGGGGTTTGCCGATGAAGCGGCAAGGTCTGTACACACGAGGATGCCACGCATGGACATGCGCGTTCCTTTCTTTGCTGAATTCGCCGAAGAGGCGGGCTATGTCTCGGCCGAAGCCGGCGCCGGCCTGGATGCGGCCGGGCTGCGTTGCCATCTGGAAGCGCATTACCGCACCCTGCACCGTCGGCTGGCGCACGACCTGGGCTGTACGGACCGCGCCAGCGACAGCCTGCACGATGCCTGGCTGAAGCTGGGCGATATGGCGCCCACGCTGCGGGTGCGCAATGCCGATGCCTATGTCTACCGGGTGGCGCGCAATCTGGCGCTGGACCAGTTGCGCACCGAACGCCGCATCGTGTCGTGGGAAGACCTGGAGGACGAGGCTGCCTTGCCCGATCCCCAGCCGGGGCCGGCGCAAACGGCCGAGGCGCGCTCGGTGCTCGCCCGGCTGGAGCGCGCCCTGGTGGACTTGCCATACCGCCACCAGTGCGTGCTGTTTGACGTGCGTGTGGCCGAGCGTACGCGCGCCGAAGTGGCCGAAACCTATGGCCTGTCCACGCGCAACGTCGACACGCTGGTGCGGCAGGCATTGGACCACTGCGCGGCCAGGCTGCGGGGTACCTGTGCGGACGGGGAGTCTCTGCGCGCGGCCTGACGGACGCGGATCGCTCCGTTGGCCGCGCGTCGGCTGTCCTTGCTACTTCGCCGGCCGGTACTTGAACGACGCGCGGATGATGCCGTGGTCGTTGGTGCCGCTGGTCTTGTGGTTGTCGAAGTTCAGGTGGTCGTTGTTGACCAGCATGCCGTCGAACATCCAGATGCGCTTGCGGCTGTGGTCGTAGAACTCCTGGCTGACCAGGATCTGGTCCAGTGATTCGCGCTGATCCTGGAAAACGTGGGTGTAGTAGACGTCCCGCGTGTCCCGATACTCTTGCAGGGTCTGCGCGGTGTACAGCGCCACGTCGCCGCCGCCCTGCGCATCGCCCATCAGATAGCGCGGCTGCTCGGTCAGGATGTTGGCCGTGTTGCTGTGCTGGTCGTCGTTGATGTCGCCCAGCACCACTACCGGCACGTCGGTGTTCTTCAATTGCTCGGTCAGCAGGTAGCGCAGCGCGGCCGCCTCGGCGGTACGGCGAATGGTGGATAGTGCACTGCCCAAGGCGTTGCCGTGCTTGGAGTAATGCGTCTTGTCGGCCTTGTACCAGTCTTCGTTGTAGACCTCGGTGGGCCGTTTCGACTTCAAGTGGCAGACGTAGAAATGCACGTCGGGGCTTTTCTCGTGCGGCCGCGCCACGAAATGCAGCACCGGCCGCGAGAACCCCGAAATGTTCACCTCGATCAGCGGGGTCTGCGGATCGTCGCCCTGCGATTGCAGGATGAAGTCGTCGGGAAAGTCTTCGATCCAGTCCGGTTCGCCCACCAGCAGGCCGCGGCGCACGATGGCCGCGCAGACGATCTTGCCGCCATCCGCATCGGGCGGCGTCAGCACGTCGTACTGGTCGGTGGCCTCGATGCGTTCGAGGGCATCCGTCAGTGCCTGGGCATGCCAGAGTTCCTGGAACCCGAACACGTCGGCCTGCATCAGGCCGATCTGGTGCGCCGTCCAGGCGATCTTCATGTCGTACTGCTCCTGCGACCAGCCATCCTTGTCCGTGTCGTAGATCGGCAGGCCGGGCAGGTTCAGGTTGTACAGATTGAAGGTGGCGATGTGGAACGTCGAGAGATTCATGGCGGGCTCCGGGGTGGACCGCGTACGAATCTAGTGCCGGCGTATGACAGCAGGAATGCGTGAAATAGTGGCAAAAACAATTGGAAATAAGTGACGTTGCCAGAAGATGAGTATCAGCTGTCATTATGCGAATTCCGCTCAAGTTAACGGCAAACCCAATTCACGCTGTTTTTCATATAAAGCGCGGTTGTCCTCTTTCCTTTGCCCGGAGTTGCCATGTCCCCGTTGTTGCCCACCACGCTGGTCGGTTCGTATGCCCAGCCGGATTGGCTGATCGATCGCAAGCGCTTAGGCGACCGCTTTCCGCCGCGCGTGCGCGCGCAGGAGCTGTGGCGCGTGGCTCCCGAACTGCTGGAAGAAGCGCAGGACGACGCCACGCTGCTGGCGATCCGCGCACAGGAAGAGGCCGGCCTGGACATCGTGACCGACGGCGAAGTGCGCCGCGAGAGCTACTCCAACCGCTTCGCCACCGCCCTGGAAGGCGTGGACATCGACAACCCCGGCTCGGCGCTGGACCGCAGCGGCCATCCCAACCCGGTGCCGCGCGTGGTCGGCAAGATCCGCCGCAAGCATGCCGTGCAGGTGCGTGACGTGCAGTTCCTGCGCGCTCATACCGACCGCCAGATCAAGATCACGGTGCCCGGCCCGTTCACCATGGCCCAGCAGGCGCAGAACGACTTCTACGCCTCGGAAGCCGAAATGGCCATGGATTACGCCGAGGCCGTCAACGCCGAGATCCGCGACATGTTCGCCGCCGGCGCCGACGTGGTGCAGATCGACGAGCCCTACATGCAGGCGCGTCCCGAGAAGGCCCGCGAATACGGCGTGGAAGTGCTGAACCGCGCGCTGGAAGGCATTACCGGCCGCACCGCCGTGCACATCTGCTTCGGCTATGCCGCCGTCATCCACGCCCGTCCCAACGGCTACTCGTTCCTGCCCGAGCTGTGCGGCTGCAAGGCGCACCAGATCTCCATCGAGACGGCCCAGTCCAACCTGGACTGCTCGGTGCTGGAATCACTGTCCAACAAGGAAATCATGCTGGGCGTGCTGGACCTGTCGACCAACGAGATCGAGCAGCCCGAGGCGGTGGCCGCGCGCATCCGCCGCGCGCTGCCGTACGTGGCGCCCGAGCGCCTGATCATCGCGCCCGACTGCGGCCTGAAATACCTGCCGCGCGACGTGGCCTTCGGCAAGATGAAGGCGATGGTCGAGGGCGCGAAGATCGTGCGCGCCGAGCTGGCCGAGCGCCGCGCCTGATCATGATCCGCAAGCTTCTCGCCCTGTCTTTTTCCCTGCTGCCGGCGCTGGCCGCCGCGCAGGATTTCCCTACGCATCCGGTCACCATCGTGGTGCCCGTGCCGCCCGGCGGCATCGTCGACCTGGCCGCGCGCCTGGCCAGCGAGCCGCTGTCCACCAACCTGGGCCAGCCGGTCGTCATCGACAACCGCGCGGGCGCCAGCGGCAACATCGCCTATGCCATGGTGGCGGGCGCGCAGCCCGACGGCTACACGCTGCTGGCGTCGTACTCGATGTACCACGTGGGCAATCCCTCGATGTTCTCCAACCTGCGCTGGACGCCCGAGTCGTTCAAGCCGGTGGGCATGGTGGCGGTGTCGCCGCACGTGGTCACGGTGCATCCGTCGCTGCCGGTGCACAACCTGAAAGAACTGGTGGCCTACGCGAAGGCGCATCCTGGCGAGGTCAACTACGCCTCGCAGGGCAGCGGCTCGGTGCCGCACGTGGGCACGGAACTGCTGAAGCAGATGACGGGCACGGACATGGTGCACGTGCCGTACAAGGGTTCGGGCCCCGCGATCCAGGACGTGCTGTCCGGCCGTGTCCAGCTGTTCGTGACGACGCCGCCGTCGGTGATCGGCCATATCCAGATGGGCAAGCTGCGCGCCATCGCGGTCGCGGGCAGCGAACGGCATCCGATGATTCCGGACGTGCCCACGGCTGCCGAACAAGGCTATCCCGGCTTCGAACTCGACGCCTGGGTCTCGCTGTTCGCACCGGCCGGCACGCCCGACGCCGTGGTCAGCAAGATCAGCGCGGCGCTTGAGACGGGCCTGAAGAAGCCGGGGATCATCAAGACGGCGGAAGAAGCGGGTATCCGTGTCAACTACGAGAACCCGGCTCAGTTGGGCGAGACCGTTGCCAAGGACACGGCGCATTGGTCGCAAGTGATCAAGTCGGCGAACATCACGGTGAATTGAGCGGCTTTGCTGGCGTCTGATATTGGTGTTCTTCAGACGCTTATGGCATAACTGCGAGCGCCACAGGCTCGCCGCGCCTAACGGCGGTCGCCAAACACACTGCCGCTACGCCAATCGCGTATCTTGCGACCGGTCAATTCTAGACACCTTGAGCCTGCGGCAGGGCGGAGGAGTTGCGCCCGGAGCGTGAAAGCGCGAGGACGTAACTACGCAGCCCTGGCGCTGGCGCTCAAGAACCCAGCACTTCCGCCAGCAAAACCCGCCCTTCACCGCAACGCCTGAATCTCCCGGGCAATCCCCGCCAACGGCACGGACCGCTCCACGGCCCCGCGCTTGACCGCCTCCCGCGGCATTCCATACACCACGCAGCTTTCTTCGTCCTGGGCCAGCGTGCGGGCCCCCGCCGTGCGCATCTCCAGCAGCCCGGCCGCGCCATCATCGCCCATGCCGGTCATGATGATGCCCAGCGCGTTCGCGCCCGCATGCCGTGCCACCGAACGGAACAGCACGTCCACCGAGGGGCGGTGCCGGTTCACCAGCGGGCCGTCCAGGACGTCCACCAGGTATTGCGCACCACTGCGCCGCATCGTCATGTGCTTGCCGCCCGGCGAGATCAGCGCGCGTCCCGGCAGCACGCGGTCGCCGCTGCGCGCCTCGCGCACCTCGATCCGGCTGAGGCTGTCCAGCCGCGCCGCGAAGGCCGCCGTGAACTTCTCCGGCATGTGCTGCACGATGACGATGCCGGGGCATACGCGCGGCAGGCTGCTCAGCACTTCTTCCAGCGCCTGCGTGCCGCCGGTGGAGGCACCCAGCGCCACGACGCGCTCCGTGGTCTGCAAGGGCGCATGCACTTCCGCCGGGGGCAGCACCGCATCCGCGCTGTAGCGCGGCGTCGGGGCGGGCACGGGCAGGGCGCGGCGCACGTTGGCGCGCGCCGCACCACGTATCGTGTGGATCAGGTCGGCGGCCGACTCGGCCAGGAACTGGCGCAGGCCCAGCTTGGGTTTTTCCACCACCGCCACGGCGCCGGCGGCCAGCGCGTCCAGCGTGACGCGGGCGCCTTTCTCGGTCAGCGTCGAGCAGATCACCACCGGGGTGGGGCGCTGCTGCATCAGCAGGCGCAGGAAGGTCAGGCCGTCCATGCGCGGCATCTCGATGTCCAGCACGATGACGTCCGGCCAGGCCTGCTGCATGCGGGCCATCGCCAGCACCGGGTCGGCCACGGCGTGCAGCACGTGCATGCCGGGCGCCTCTTCCAGTACGCCGGCCAGCACCTGCCGCACCACCGCCGAGTCGTCGACGATCATCACCCCGATGGGGGGGGAACGCGTATCGCTCATCGTTTCCGGTACACCGACGGCATCACCTGCTGCACGGGCAGCGCCAGGCCATGCAGGCTTTCCGAATGGCCGATGTACAGCCAGCCGCCGGGCTTGATGCGCGACAGCACGCGCTCGACCACCTGTCGCTTGGTCTCTCCGTTGAAGTAGATCAGCACGTTGCGCAGGAAGGCGACGTCGAACGGGCCCAGGTCGGGCAGCGCGGCATTCAGGTTGGCATGCGTGAAGCGTACGTGCTCGCGCACGCCGCGATCCACCAGCAGCGTGCCCGCCTGTTCGCCGCGCCCCTTCAGGCAGTAGCGTTTCAGGTATTCCTGGGGAATCTGGCGGGTGCGCTGCTCGGGATAGTGGCCCGTACGGGCGCGCTGCAGCATGCGGGTGCTGATGTCCGTGCCGATCACTTCGAAGGCGCCGCCTCGCAGGCAGTCCTTCAGCACCATGGCGATCGAATAGGCCTCCTCTCCGCTCGAGCTGGCGGCGCTCCAGGCGCGTACGGGCTGCGGCCCGCGACGTTGGGCGTTCTCGCCGCCGAAGGTGCTGGCCAGCAGTTCGAAGTGGCGCGGCTCGCGGAAGAAGTACGTTTCGTTGGTGGTCAGCAGATCGATGGCGGTCTGCACTTCATCCGCGTGGCCGCCGCTTTCGAGCAAGGCGAAGTAGGCGCCGTAGGTCTGCGCGCCGCAGGCGTGCAGGCGCTTGGACAGCCGGCCGGTGACCAGCGCCTTCTTGGCCGGCGACAGGCTGATGCCCGCCGCCTCGAAGATGAAGCGCTGGAACTGGCCGAATTCCTGGTCGCTGATGGCATGCATGGTGAATCCTCGGGTTCAGTCCGCGATGGGGGTATGCGCGGGCGGCTCGCGCAGTTCGCCGATGCGCTCGGCATGCTGGCGCATCCAGCGGGGCACCTCCGCGCCCGGCATGGGCTTGCCGATGAAGAAGCCCTGCCCGACGTGGCAGCCCAACTGCTGCAGCAGCCGCCATTCCTCCATCGTCTCGATGCCTTCGGCGACCGACACCACGCCCAGTTGCCTGGCCATGTCGATGGCCGACTTCAGGATGACGCGCAGGCTCTTGCGTTCGTTGGAATGGCGCACGAAGGCCCGGTCGATCTTCAGTTCGGTGAACGGAATGCGCGTGAGCTGCTGCATCGAAGAGAACCCCGTGCCGTAATCGTCGATCGACAGGCCGAAGCCGCGCAGCCGCAGGCGCGCCAGCAGGCCGCGCGCCTCGCTGTGTGAGTCCACCACCGAGCTCTCGGTGATCTCGAAGCAGATCTGCTCGGGCGTGGCTTCGAAATGCTGCACCAGCCTGACCAGGTCCTGTGTCAGGCCGGGCCAGTCCAGCAGGCGCGGCGACAGGTTGACGGCGATGGACAGGCGCAGGCCGCGGCTGTTCCATATGCACAGCTGGCGCAGCGATTGCTCAAGCACGCGGAAGGTCAGCGGCTGGATCAGCCCGCATTCCTCTGCGGACGGAATGAATTGGCCGGGCGAGATGGGGCCCAGTTCGGGATGCACCCAGCGGGCCAGCGCCTCCATGCCGCGCACCAGCCCGGTATGCATGTCCGCCTTGGGCTGGAAGTGCACCGTGATCTGGTCGTCGCGCAGGGCCGCCTCCAGCATGGCCGGCGTCATGGGCATGGCATCCGTGCGGCCCGAGGCCGGACAGAAGCGGCGATGGCGCGTGGCGCGCCGCGACAGTGCGTCGGACAGCGCATTCAGCGTCAGCGGCTTCTCCAGGCCGGCCAGCACCGAGACGCCCAGATCGTTGCCGATGGCCAGCACCGAGTCGATCAGAGCGCTCTCGCGGCCGGAGGCGATGATGATGTCCGTCTCGGTGCTGCGAATGCGCAGCGCCTCGATCAGTTCGATGCCGTCCATCTGGGGCATCTCGATGTCGACGATCATCAGGTCCGGGGGCGCAGGCAGGGTGGCGATCAGACCCAGGGCCTGTATGCCGTCACCGGCCTCGTGCACCCGCAGCGCGCCCAACTGACGGCACAGCGCCGCGGCATGGCGGCGCTGCACGGCGCTGTCGTCGACGACCAGCACCGAACCGAGCGTGGGCAGGGAGTCCTTGGGCGACATGGGACCGCCGGCCGGGTTATGCGACGTGCGCGAGCACGGGCGGCGGCTCGCCTTGTTCACGCAGCTGTTCGTGGAACTGCTCCAGCACGCTGACCGACAATGCGCGGTCGACCGACAGCAGGATCACGAAGCGGCCGCGCACCTTGCCCACGCCAGACAGGAAGTCGGGGCGGATGCCGGCGCCGAAAGCCGGCGCCGGCTCGATGTCGGCCGGCGCGATGTCGATCACCTCGTTGACGGCATCGACGATCACGCCCAGCACTTGCCGGCCGGCGTCGGCGTCGTCGATCTCCACGATGACGATGCAGGTGCGCTTGGTGACGGGTGAGGCCGTACGGCCAAAGCGCACCTGCAGGTCCATGACGGGCACCACGGCGCCGCGCAGGTTGATGACCCCGCGGACCGATGGCGGCATCAGAGGAACCACTGTCAACGCTTCGTACTCGATGATTTCCTTGATCGACAGGATGCCGATGGCATAGGTCTCGCCGCCCAGCATGAACGTCAGGTATTGCGAGGCCTCGGCGCCGTGTACGGAGGGTGCGGCGTGCATGGTGGATCTCCTGCTCAGTAGCGGCCGAACTGCGATTCGTCGGGGGCGTCCACGCCCGCCAGCGCCAGCCGGCCGGCGGGTTCGGCGGCATGCAGTTCGGGCGCGCGGCGAGCCGCGGGCCTGGGCTTGTAGGCCGCGCGCGCCGGGGCGCTGCCACCGGCCAGCTTGAAGTACGACATGGCCTGCTGCAGCTGTTCTGCCTGCGAGCTCATTTCCTCGGCCGTGGCGGCCAGTTCTTCCGAGCTGGAGGCGTTCTGCTGCGTGGTCTGGCTCAACTGGCCGACCGCGGCGTTGATCTGGCCCACGCCCGAGGACTGCTCCTCGGAGGCCGCCGTGATTTCCTGCACCAGATCGGAGGTCTTGCGGATGTTGGGCACCATCTGCTGCAGCAGCTTGCCGGCGCATTCGGCCAGGTCCACGCTGGAACTGGCGACGTCGCTGATTTCCTGGGCGGCCACCTGGCTGCGCTCGGCCAGCTTGCGCACTTCGGCGGCCACCACGGCGAAGCCCTTGCCGTGCTCGCCGGCGCGCGCGGCCTCGATGGCGGCGTTCAGGGCCAGCAGGTTGGTCTGGTAGGCGATGTCGTCGATGATGCTGATCTTCTGCGCGATCTGCTTCATGGCGGCCACGGTGGACACCACGGCCTCGCCGCCCTCGGCGGCTTCGCTGGCGGCCTTGGTCGCCATGCTGTCGGTCACCTTGGCGTTTTCGGTGTTCTGCGCGATGGAGGCGGTCATCTCCTCGATCGAGGCGCTGGTCTCTTCCACGCCGGCCGCCTGCTCGCTCGAGGCCTGGCTGAGCGACTGGGCGGTGGCGCTGACTTCCTCGGACGCGCTGGCCAGCGCTTCGGCGCTGCTGTTCACCTCCGACACCACCTGAGACAGCTTGCCGCTCATGTTCTTCAGCGCGGCCATCATGCTGGTGGTGTCGTTCTTGCGCGTGTCCACGTCGACTGTCAGGTCGCCGCTGGCAATGCGCTGCAGCACTGAGGCTGCGTACGACGGCTCGCCGCCCAGCACCTTGATCAGGCCACGAGTGATGAACAGCGCCACCAAGGCGGCCAGCACGACGGAGGCGGCCGCCAGCGTCATCACCAGCGTGCGCGTCTCGGCGTAGACCACGTCGCCTCGGGCATTGGCCTCATCCATCATGTTGCCTTGGTGCGTGGCGAGATCGCGCAACGCTACCTCGACGGCGCGGCTGGCCGGGGTCAGTTCGGTGACCAGGAAGCGTTCGGCCTGATCCCGGTCGGTCTGCAGCAGCGTGTTGAAGATCTGCACCTTGGTAGCCAACGTGGCGCGCTGGGTGGTGATCGCCTTCAGCAACGCCTTGCCCTTCTCGGTGTTGGCGTTGCGTTCCAGGTCTGCCAGGTTCTTGCTGCGCACGGCCTCGTTGTCGGCCAGCCGCTGCCGGCGGGCCTCGATGTCTGCGGGGTCGTTGGCCAGCAGGATGCCCATGTACTGCTGGCCATCGTCGATGGATCGCTGCAGGTTCTGGTTGGCCATCACGATCTTGGGATAGCGGTCCTGCGTGACATCGGTCAGCGCGTCGTTGACGTCGTTCAGGCGCGTCAGGCTGACGATTGAAATGCCCAGCAACAGCAGAATGACGATGCCGAATCCAAGCGCCAGCCGGGTGGCGACTTTCATATTCCCGAACATGTAAAGCTCCTTGCCTTGATGACTTGCCTGTTGTGGTTTCGATGTGCCTTCCGATGGACGGCCGATCACGCGGTGAGCCGGGAATGCTCGGCCGCGGTTGGGGTTCTTGCCTGTTCCATGAGGGCGGGCACATCCAGGATCAGCGCGACGTCGCCGCTGCCCAGGATGCTCGACCCGCTGATGCCTCGGACCTGCGCGAAGATGCGCGACAGCGGTTTGATGACGGCCTGTGTCTCGCCCAGCAGCGTGTCGACCACCAGGCCGACGCGTTCGATGCCATGCCGGACCACGACGATGTTCTGGCGCGCGCCGGGCTCGCCGCCAAGGCCGAACATGTCGCGCAGGCGGATGAAGGGCAGCACGCGGCCACGCAGGTCGGTGTAACTGCGGCCGGGCACGTCGTCGAAGGCCACGCATTCGTCGACCATGTCCAGCGGCAGCACGAAGCGCGAGGCGCCCACGCCGATCAGGAAGCCGTCGATGATGGCCAGCGTCAAGGGCAGGCGCACCATCACGGTGGTGCCCTGGCCAGGGCGGCTGGCGATCTCGACGCTGCCGCGCAGCGCCTCGATGTTGCGCCGGACCACGTCCATGCCCACGCCCCGCCCCGACAGGTCGGTGACCTGCTCGGCGGTGGAGAAGCCGGGTTCGAAGACCAGTTTGAAGACGTCCGTGTCGCTCAGTTCGCGGCCGGCTTCGACCAGGCCGCGCTGCACGGCCTTGGCCAGGATGCGGTTGCGGTCCAGGCCGCCGCCGTCGTCGCCGACCTCGATCACGATGTGGCCGGATTCGTGGCGCGCGTCCAGGGTGATCGTGCCTTGCACGGGCTTGCCTTGCGCGGCGCGCTGCTCGGCGGTCTCGATGCCGTGGTCCATGGCGTTGCGCACCAGGTGCGTCAGCGGATCGCTGATGCGTTCGACCACGGTCTTGTCCAGCTCGGTGTCCTCGCCGCGCACCACCAGCGTGATGTCCTTGCCCAGCGCGCGCGACACGTCGTGCACCACGCGGCGGAAACGGTTGAAGGTGCCGCCGATCTTGACCATGCGCAGTTGCAGGGCGTGATCGCGCACGGATTCCACCAGGTCCGCGACCTGCGCATTGCATTCCTGCAGTTCGACGTTGCCCAACCTGCGCGCGGCCAGGTTGGCGCCGGCCGACGCAGTGATCAGCTCGCCCACGAGGTTGATCAGGCGGTCGAGCTTGTCGGCATCGACGCGGATCGAATGCGCGTGTTCCGAGGGTTTGGCGTCGCCCTGGGCGTTGCCGTTGGCGGCCTTTTCCGGCGCTGACGGCGCAGGCATTGCCGCGGCCTTGGCCAAGACGGGAGCGGCGTCGGCGCATGGGGGCACGGATGCGTCATCGGCCTCGCTGGCGTCGCAGCCTGCCGTGGGCAGGATGACCGCGCGTTGCGTGGCCGTCAGCGTGCCGCAACGCACCAGCATGTCGGCTACCAGGCCAGGCTCGCCGCGCGCCTCGCACAGCTGCGCATAAGCCTCCTGCGATGTGTCCGGCGACAGGATGTGCACCGAGCAGTCGTCCACGATGAACTCGAACGTGCTTTCTATGGTGTGGCGGTCCGCGTCGGTGTCCAGGCCGATCTCGAAGCCCAGGTAGCAGGCTTCGGGATCGAGTCCGTTCAGCGATGGCAGGTTGCGCTGATCGCAGGCCACGCCGGTCAGGCGGCCCATGCGTTGCAGGTAACGCAGGAACGACAGCGGATCCATGCCGTTGCGCAGCACGCCTTCGTCCAGCCGCAGCGAAATGTGCCAGTGCCCGGCTTCCGTGCGAGGCGTGCTGGCCGCGAGGCCGGCGGCGCCGGAGGTTTCCGTGATGACGTCGGCTGCGATCAGGTGGGCCGCTACCTGCCCGGCCAGTTCCGCGGCTTGCGGCGGTGCGCCCAGGCCGGCGGGATCGGGTATGCGCGCGGCTTCTTCAATCATCTGGCCGATGCAATCGCGGCACGACAGCAAGAGGCCGATCAGGTCGCCGTCCAGCGTCATGTGGCCTTCGCGCACCTGGTCCAGCAGGCTCTCCACGCCATGCGTGAACGCCACGATGGCGCCGATGCCGAACAGGCCGGCCGAGCCCTTGATGGTGTGTGCCGCGCGAAAGATCGCATTGATCTCGCCGGCTGGGTCGACGGTGTCGGACACGTTCAACAGTGCCGCTTCCATCTCGGTCAGCAGCTCGCGGCTTTCGCTGATGAAGGTCTGCAGTGCCTGATCCAGGTTCATGGCGTTCTCGTCAAAAGTCGGCGCTAGGCCGCCGCGTCTTCGGCGTGCATGGCGGCCGTGCTGCCCTGCGGGGTGTTCGACAGGTAGCCATCCAGGCCGAGCAGCGTCATGGCTTCGATCACCGCCACGCTGTGCCGCACCAGCCGCGTATCCATGCCTTGCGACTGCGCGTAGCGCATGGTTGCCAGCAGGAGTTGCACGCCGGACGTGTCGATCTCGCTGACGCCGGACAGGTCGATGTCCAGCGCCTGCGGCTCGGGTTGGCTGGCCAGGCCAGCCACCGTCTCCAGCAGTTGCTGGCGGGTATCCTGGGCGCGATAGATGTTCAGTTCGCCATCCAGGCGCAGCGTGTGAAAACGGACCATCGGGACTCCTGATACGGCAAATCGTGAAAGAGCGGATCGGAAGCGCGCGTGGCGCTCAGGGCGGCAGCAGCCTTTCGACGGCGCCCAGCAACTGCGTGGGCTGGAACGGCTTCACCATCCAGGCCTTGGCGCCGGCCAGTTGGCCTTCCTTCTTCTTGGCCTCCTGGTTCTCGGTGGTCAGCATCAGCACCGGCGTGAAGCGGTAGGCGGGCAACTGCTTGACTGCCTTGAGGAACGTGATGCCGTCCATGTTGGGCATGTTCACGTCGCTGATGATCAGATGCACCTTCTGGCCGCCGAGCTTGCCCAGCGCGTCCTGGCCGTCGCGGCCCTCGATCACGTCGTAGCCGGCGCCGCGCAGCGAGATGCCCACGACCTGCCGCACCGAGGCGGAGTCGTCGACGATGAGAATGGTCTTGTTCGGCATTGGGGGTCCTCAGAAGAAAGTGATGTCCGCGGCGGCCTGTTGCGCAACAGGCGCTTGTTGCCGGTGCACAGCGCGCTCGTCGGCCATGGCGTAGGTCTGCTCGAGCTCGCGCAGCAGCGGCTCGGCCGTGATGGGGGGCAGTTCGTCGTCGTCGGCGCAGGCAGTGCCGTAGTCGCGCATGACTGCCGGCAGGCGGTCGATGTTGGTCTGCACATGGCTCATGATCTGGCTGACGCGGTCCTGGAACTGCAGTTGCACCAGCGCCTCGTTGACCTCGTCCTTGATGCCCTGGCTTTCCTGGCGCAGCAGTTCGGTCGTGCCCGACAGGTGCTCGGCGAAGTCATGGAAGCCCGACAGCACTTGCCGGATGGTGTCTTCCGACGCCTCGATGGCCTGTTGCTCGCTGCGCGAGGATGCTTCGGCGGCGGCGCAGGTGGCCACGATGGCCGTGCCGATCACGCGGATTTTCTCGGCGATGCGGCTGCCGGTCTCCTCGGACTGGCGTGATAGCGCTCTCACTTCCTGCGCCACCGTGGCGAAGCCGCGGCCCAGGTTGCCGGCATGCGCGGCCTCGATGGCGGCGTTGACGGCCAGCAGATTGGTCTGCTGTGTAATCTGTGCGATGGCGCGAACCATTTCCTGCAGTTCGTCGACAAATCCTTGCAGGGTCTGCACCTTGTGCAGCATGTCCGCCTTGGTCTGAAGGCTTTCGCGCAGCGACGCCACGACGCCGTCGAGCTGCTGCCGGCTGCGCGCCGAGATCGCTGCGGCGTCGTCGCCGCTGCCGCCCTGGTTCACCGACAGGTGCAGCGTCTGGTCCAGCCGCATGGAGATTTCGCCGAAACGCATCGAAAGCGCTTCGATGGCGGACGCCATCTGTTGGCGGGACGATTCGATCTGGCCCGACCACACCGGCGCCAGGTCGGCGCTGAAAGTTTCCAGGCCCTGAATGTGTTGATGCCGTTGGTCGGCGCGCTGTCTTTGCCGGCGGCGCGCCAGCAGGCTGCTGCTCAGTCCTGCGAGAACCAGGACGGCGGCGGCGGCCTGGCCCGGGGCTTGCCAGGCATCGAACGCCGCGCAACCGATGCCGCCGGCGGCGCCCAGCAGCGGCGGCACGGTCCGCTCAGGGTCGAAGCGGGTCAGGAACATGGACGATTCCCTTCATGGGTATTTGTCACAGCTGGGTTAGAAATTTGACGTTTGGTAACTATTACGGCTCGGTTCGTCGAGCGAGAACGGTTATGTCGGCCAAGTTCCGGCACTTCATCGGCCACTTGGCCGTTTTTGTGCAAGAAAGGGCCTGTTCAGGCCAGAGAATGCCGGCACAGACCGGAGACAGCTATGGGCAGTAAGCCAGGCCGCGCACGTGGACGCGGATACGCCATGATCGGAGTGCCGGATGCGACGGCGCCCGCTGATGTCCTGCCCGTCACGTTGCGTCAGGTGGTGTGCGAGGCGATGCGGCATGGCGTGACGCCCGAGGCCTTGTGCGAGGGATTGGGTTTCGCCCCGGAAGACCTGGAGGCCGATGGCTTCATGGTGTCCGAGCCGCAGTGCGCCGCGCTGATCCGCCGCGCCATGCGCCTGCTGCAGCGGCCCACGCTGGGCCTGGAACTGGGCGTGCGGGTGAACCTGGTGTCCTGGGGGCCGGTGGGCCTGGGCTTCATGGCAAGCGGTTCATCGCGCGAATTGCTGGAATTCGCCATCACGTTCCAGCGCGCCGCCGGACGCCTGCCGGAACTGCGGGGCGAGACCCTGAAGAACAGTTATTGCCTGGGCGCCCGCACGCACGATTACGGACGCGAGGTGGCCACCTTCCTGGTCGACGAGACCTTCGCCGCGCTGGGCCAGATCTGCCGCCAGGTGATCGGCACGCATTTCAATCCGCGCCAGATCGATCTGGTGATGGACCGGCCGCCCTATGGCGCCATCTACGAAGAGGTGTTCCGCTGCTCCGTGCGCTTCGGACAGGCGGAGAACCGCATGTATTTTCCGCTGGAGCCCTATGCGATCCGTTCGGCGGATGCGCGGGTGCTGCGCCAGGTGGTGAAGTGGCTGGCGCCGCAGGACGAGGCCGCTTTCGAGGCGGGCAGCGCCCTGGAGGCCACGGTGACGCAGGCGATCCGCCGCAATCTGGCCGATCCGCCGCCCTTGAAAGAAGTGGCGGCGCTGCTGCACACCAGCGAGCGGACCTTGCGTCGCCGGCTGGCGCAGGCGGGGCACAGCTATGCCGGACTGCTGGCCGAGGAGCGCCGCGCCCGCGCGCTGTCGCTCATTTCGCATTCGTCGCGCGCCATGCGCGAGGTCGCCCGCGAGTGCGGATTCACCGACGTGCGTACGCTGCAGCGCGCGGTCAAGCGTTGGACGGGGTCGTCGCCCACGGCGTTGCGCCGCGATTGCCAGGATCCGGCGCTGGGGGCCGGCAGGCCGCGCCGGTGCGGCGGCTGCGGACTGGACGCCGCGTGCGCGGCGTCAGGCGCGCGGACCGGGCTGGTTTCAACCCGGCCGGTTCATCTTGAATAGCGATTCCTGCGTGATGGTGAAGTAGTCGGCCGGGCCGCCGCCGCGCATGACCGGGCGCGCCGCGGCCGTGTCGAAGATGCCGTTCTTCAGCAGGTCCTGGCGGATGTGCACGCCCACCACCTCGCCCAGCACCAGCCAGCTGTCGGCGCGGGCGCCGGCGGCGTCCTGTAGCTGAATGACCTGGGTGGTGCGGCATTCGAACGAAACCGGGCTTTCGGCCACGTGCGGGACCGACACCACGCGCGAGGCGCGCGGCGTCAGGCCGGCCAGCGCGAACTCGTCGACGTCGGGCGGCACGGCGGCGCTGGTGGCGTTCATGGCCTCGGCCAGATCGAGCGAGACCAGGTTCCAGCAGAACTCGCGCGTGGCTTCGGCGTTGCGCACGCTGTCCTTGTAGGCCGTGCACGAGAAGCCGATGATGGGCGGCGTGTAGTTGAAGGCGTTGAAGAAGCTGAACGGCGCCAGATTGAGCACGCCATCGCTGGCCTGCGACGAGATCCAGCCGATCGGACGCGGGGCCACGATGGCGTTCAAGGGATTGTGGGGCAGGCCGTGGCCCCGGGCGGGTTCGTAGAAGTAGATCTCGTCGGACATGTCGGCTGAGGCGTGGATGAAAACAGGCATTGTGCGTGAAATCGCCTGCGCGGCGGGCGCGCGCGCGCGAGGTGTCCATCCCGCGCGCACTGATCCTGCCGGGGTTGCGGTGCGTACCGTTTCGGCGCGCCCAGGATCAATCTATCCGGCCTGGCGGTTTCATGCCGGAGGTATCCAGCACGTCGTCTTCTTCCGCGGGAACGCCGGGCTCGCCCGGCTCGGTCAGCACGCGGCCGTCGCGAGGCATGCCGGCGACCCTGCGGCCCACCTGCGGCATGGGCATTTTGCCGGAGCCCTGGACGGAAGGCTCCGCAGTCTTGTTGCCGGGTCCCGGCACGTGGGAGGGAAGGGGTTGCTTGGTGTCGTTGCTCATGGCGGACTCCGTCGTAATGCGGCTGGCGCCGCGTTCATGGTCGGGTCTGTTTCCTCCCATGCTAGGGGGCCTGGCAGGGCTTCGCAGTCTCCAACCGTGTCGTTTGCAAAAGGCTGTTGCGCGCAAGTCGCGCACCTATAATCGGGGCGGGCCATGCCGGCCTTTCGTTTTCCCGTCCTCGCGCACAGCCCCTTGACCGATTCCCTTCCTCGCTCCGTCGCCGCTGAACTGGTTGCCGTACTGGTCGCGGTCACCCACGGCGAGCCCCGCGTGCTGACCACCGAATCGGCCTGTGCGCTGCCTGCCGGCCCGTTCGAGGTCGAACACCGGTCACTGCAGTCCGGGCTGCGCGCCTGGGTCGAGACCCAGACACGCCAGCCGGTGGGCTACATGGAACAGCTCTACACCTTCGCCGACCGCGACCGGTCGGGCGAAGGGGCCGCGCGCGTCATCTCCGTCTGCTATCTGGGCCTGACGCGCGAATCCGGCGGACCGGGCGGCTGGCAGCCCTGGTACCGCTATTTCCCCTGGGAAGACTGGCGCGGCGGCAGGCCCGCCATGGTCGACACGCTGATCCTGCCCCGCCTGCGGGGATGGGCCGAGCAGGGTGCCGACAATGCCCGGCGCGACATGCGCCGCCAACGTGTCTCCATGACCTTCGGCCGCGATGGCGATGCCTGGAACGAAGACATGGTGCTGCAGCGCTACGAACTGCTGTTCGAGGCCGGGCTGGTGCCCGAGGCCGAACGCCATGGCCACGAGGCGGCGCAATGCGTGCCGGGACAGGCCATGCGGCATGACCACCGGCGCATCCTGGCCACTGGCATCGCGCGGCTGCGCGCCAAGATCAAGTACCGGCCGGTGGTATTCGAACTGATGCCCGCCGAGTTCACCTTGTTGCAATTGCAGGTGGCCGTCGAGGCGCTGGCCGGACGCGGCCTGCACAAGCAGAACTTCCGCCGCCTGATCGAGCAGCAGAATCTGGTCGAGGAAACGGGCGCCATGGCTGCCAGTTCGGCGGGCCGTCCGGCCAAGCTGTTCCGCTTCCGTGGCGACGTGCTGCTGGAACGCGCCATCTCGGGCAGCAAGCTGCCGCTGGCTCGCCAGGCCTGATTCCACGAACCGTTCTCGCACGGGCAGGGCGGCCCATTGCTGCGCTGCAGCTTGACGCGTTTTATGCTCAGAACTAGCATAAATTTCTCCGCGCACGCCGCGCCTTTTATTTGCTTCGGAAATACTCAAAATGAGCACAAATAGTCGTCCCAAGGCAGACCTTCGTTCCGTTGCACCGTTGCCCCCGCTGATGCTCGAGCCGCTGGTGCGCGCCGCGCTGCAGGAGGACCTGGGACGCGCCGGCGACATCACCACCGACGCCATCGTGCCGGCCGAGGCCCAGGCCGAGGTTCGCCTGCGCGCACGGCAAGACGGCGTGCTGGCCGGGTTGGACCTGGCGCGGCTGGCGT
Source organism: Bordetella ansorpii (assembly GCF_900078315.1). Classification (GTDB taxonomy): domain Bacteria; phylum Pseudomonadota; class Gammaproteobacteria; order Burkholderiales; family Burkholderiaceae_B; genus Bordetella; species Bordetella ansorpii. The sequence goes on along the minus strand of NZ_FKBS01000025.1, from coordinate 62,637 downwards.
TTCGCTTGATGGATCCGGCCTCGGTGTTCGAGGCGAATCTGGCGGATGGCGCCCGCCTGGCGCCGGGCAGCGAGATCGCCGTCATCCGCGGCGCCGCGCGCGGCCTGCTGACGGCGGAGCGCACCGCATTGAACTTCCTGTGCCATCTGAGCGGCGTGGCCACGGCCACGGCTTCCATCGTCGATGCGATCCACGATACGCACTGCCGCGTGACGTGCACGCGCAAGACGATGCCGGGATTGCGCGCCGTGCAGAAGTACGCGGTGCGCGTCGGCGGCGGCAGCAATCACCGCTTCGGCCTGGACGACGCCGTGCTCATCAAGGACAACCACATCGCCATCGCGGGCGGTATCGCGCCCGCCGTCGAGCGCGCGCGAGCCGCCATCGGCCACCTGGTGAAGATCGAACTGGAGGTGGACACGCTGGCGCAGTTGGACGAAGCCCTGGCGCTGGGCGTGGACGTGGTGCTGCTGGACAACATGGATACGGACACCTTGCGCGAGGCCGTGCGTCGTGTGGATGGCCGTGCCGTGACCGAGGCCTCCGGCCGCATCACGCCCGAGACCGCGCCGGGGGTGGCGGCCACGGGCGTGGACCTGATGGCCATCGGCTGGCTGACGCACAGCGCGCGCGTCCTGGATATCGGGCTGGACGCGTAAGCGTCTGGCGTTTTTCCTTCCATCACATCGCGGTATTCCACGAGGAACGCCGCCGGGCATGCACTCTCATGAACGTTTTCTGCTCGCTGCGCCGCCTGGCGTCCGGCCTGGCCATCCTGGCGTGCCTTTGCGCCGGGAGCGCCCAGGCCGATCCGGTATCGCCCTATCCCTCGCGGCCCATTACCATCGTGGTGACCTTTCCGCCGGGCGGCGGTACCGACCTGCTGGCGCGCAAGCTGGGCGCCAGCCTGCAGCGCGAGCTGGGCCAGCCGGTGGTGGTGGAAAACCGGCCCGGCGCCAGCGGCAACATCGGTGCGCGCCTGGTGGCCCGGGCCGCGCCGGACGGCTACACCCTGCTGATGGTGAACAGTTCGTTCGCCATCAATCCGGCGGTCTATCGCGACCTGGACTTTTCGCCGCGCGACGACTTCGTGGCCGTGGCCAACGTGGCGTTCGTGCCGTCGGTGCTGGCGGTGCCGGCAGCATCGCCCATGCATACCCTGGCCGATGCCTTGCAACGGGCGGGCGCCGCGGACCGGCCCTTGCCCTACACCTCGTGCGGCAATGGCACGCCCCAGCACCTGGCCGGCGAAATGCTGCGCGAGGCCACGGGGGCGCATTTGCAGCACGTGCCGTACAAGGGATGCGGGCCGGCCTTGACGGACCTGTTGTCGGGCCAGGTGCCCATGGGTTTCATCACGGCCTCGAGCGCCACGCCGTACCTGCGCGCGGGCACGCTGCGAGCGCTGGCCGTGACCTCCGCCCGGCGTTCGCCGCTGCTGCCCGGCGTGCCGACGGTGGCGCAGCAGGGCGCGCCGGGTTATCAGTTGGATCAATGGCACGGCCTGCTGGCGCCGGCCGGAACGCCGCCCGCGGTGGTACGGCGCCTGCATCGCGCCGTGGCCGACCTGCTGGCGCAGGACGCCATGCGCCAGGAGCTGCTGCAACTGGGCTACACCCCGGCCTCGGGCACGCCCGAAGACTTCCAGGCGTTGATCCGCGAGGACATCGACCGTTTCGGGCAGCTTGGCCAGCGGATCGGTTTACGGATGGATTGAGGGTCAGGCCGCTTCCGACACCTGCAACTGGGCCGCCTGCGTCTCCAGTTGCTCCTTCAGGCCGGCGGGCAGCTTCAACTGGCGGGCCAGTTCGTCAAGGTAGGCGCGTTCCATGTAGCTTTCCTCATCGACGACCAGCAGGCTCGCCAGGTACATCTCGGCGGCCATCTCCGGGGTGCGCGCGGCGCGGGCCACGGCGGCCGGATCCAGCGGGCGGGCCAGTTCTGCTTCCAGCCAGGCGCGGTCGCCCGCATCGCCCGAGAGCTTGACCATGGCGTCTTCCAGCTGATGGCGCTCCTGGTCGCCCACGTGGCCATCGGCCTTGGCCGCGCCGATCATGGCCACCAGCACGGCATTGCTGTGCTGTTCGACCTGGTCGGGCAACACGCGGTCCATCGTCTGGGGTTCGGGCAGGGCCAGGGGCTGGCCTGCCGGGGCGGTGGCTGGCATGGCCGCAGCGCCGTCCGTGGCCGCCTGTTTGCGCTGCCAGTCGCCATAGGCGCGATAGGCCAGGGCGCCCAGCGCCGCCAGGCCGCCGTACATGGCGACATTGCCACCGATCTTGCGGGCCTTCTTGTTGCTCAGCAGCAGGCCCAGGGCGCCGCCGCCCAACGCGCCGCCGCCCAGGCCGCCCAGGAAGCTGCCGGCGCCGCCGCCACCTTGTGTCAGACTGCCCAGCTTGCCGAGCAGGCCGCCCGCGCCGCCTTGGGCTTGGGACGAAGCGCCTTGCAGGCGCGACGTGGCATCCTGGACCAGGCCCTGGCCGGATTGCAGCAAATGATCGAGAAGTTGACGGGCGCTCAAGGGAACCTCCGGAAAAACTAGGGGAATCCAATGAGACCGGCCTTGTCTTCAATAGTTCAGCTTTACGTCAGTTACAAAATACTGCCAGTGCTACAACGTAGGGCATGCGCCCCGTGGGGGCGCATCCTTCCATCACCGGAGTTTTCGATGACGATTCATATTCGTTCCACCGGCGGCGCCGACGCCATGCGTTTCCTGGCCAATGCCGAAGGCCACGACCTGCCGCTGGGCCTGCCCGCGCCTACGGGCGACGGCCCGGATCCGCACGATTATTTCGACACCGCGCTGGGCGGCTGCAAGGTGCTGACGCTGATGCTCTATGCCCAGCGCAAGCAGATGCCGTTGACGTCGGTGGAAGTGGACGTGGTGCGCGACGCCAGCGAGGAACGCAAGGGCGTGTATCGCCTGACGGTGCAGTTGAAGCTGCTGGGGGAGTTGACCGAGGCGCAGCGTGAAGAGCTGCTGTCGGTGGCGGACCGTTGCCCGGTCCACAAGCTGATGACGGCGACCGACGTGCAGATCTCGACCGTGCTGCAGGCTTGATCGAAGCAGACGCGCGTAGCAGACGCGCGTAGCAGACGCGTGTAGCAGACGCGCGTAGCAGGCCGCCCACCCGCGTCCCCCATGTCATGGCGGGCACGCGGGCGGCAGCCCGGGGCCTTATTCCATGCCCGGCACGATGGTCGAGAAACCGCTGTCGACGTGGGTGATCTCGCCGGTGATGCCGTTGGCCAGATCGGACAGCAGGAAGGCGGCGGTGTTGCCCACGTCTTCGATGGTGACGTTGCGGCGCAGCGGAGCGTGCTGTTCGACGAACTTCAGGATCGACGAGAAGTCCTTGATGCCGCTGGCGGCCAGGGTCTTGATGGGACCGGCCGAGATGCCGTTGGCGCGGATGCCGCGCGGGCCCAGCGTCGAGGCCAGGTAGCGCACCGAGGCTTCCAGCGCGGCCTTGGCCACGCCCATGGTGTTGTAGTTGGGCACCACGCGCTCGGCGCCCAGGTACGTCAGCGTCAGCAGCGCGCCCTTGCGGTTTTCCATCAGGGGCAGCGCGGCCTTGGCCAGCGCCGGGAAACTGTAGGCCGAGATATCGTGGGCGATGCGGAAGGCTTCGCGCGACAGGCCGTCCAGGAAGTCGCCGGCGATGGCTTCGCGCGGCGCGAAACCGATCGAGTGCACCAGGCCGTCCAGCCCGTCCCAGCGCTTGGCCAGTTCGGTGAACGTGCCTTCGATCTGCGCGTCTTCGGCGACGTCGCAGGGCAGCACGATGTCGCTGCCGAACTCGGCGGCGAATTCGCTCACGCGGTCCTTGAAGCGGTCGCCGACGTAGGTGAAGGCCAGTTCAGCGCCTTGCTGATGGCAGGCGCGCGCGATGCCGTAGGCGATGGAACGGTTGGAAAGCACCCCGGTGATCAGGATGCGCTTGCCGGCGAGAAAGCCCATGGTTCTTCCTTGTCTTGCCGCCGCGCGGATCGCGCCGCGCGCGGTCGTCTTGTTTGTGTACGGCGGAGTCGCGTACGGATGGAGGTGGCGTACGACGGGTATTGCGTACTGCGTGCGCCAGTATTTTAAGGAGTTTGGCGCGCCCGCGTGGCGGACGCGCCGATCCGACGCATCAGCCGCGGGTGTCGGTGCCCGGAATGCGCAACTGCGAGCCGATCTTCAGGTTGCTGCCCTTCAGGTTGTTCAGGGCGCGCAGCGTGTCGACGCTGGTGCCGTAGTTGCGGGCGATGGAGTACAGCGTGTCGCCCGAGCGTACCTTGTGCGTGCGCACGTTGGGCTGCGCGCCGCGGGTGCGGGCACGCGGCGAGACCACGGCCGGCGCGCTTTCCAGCGCGCTGGCGGGGGCGGGCGACAGCGAGGCCAGCTGGACGCCGCCCTCGGCGCCCGACACCGGGATCAGCAGGTTCTGGCCGGCCGCCAGTTTGGCGCGGCGCGGCAGCTCGTTGGCGGCGCGCAGGCGCGCTTGCGGGACGCCGACGCGCTTGGCCACCGAGGCCAGGGTCTCGCCACGGCGGACCTGGTAGACCGACCAGGCGCTCAGCTTGCCCTTGTAGCTGGCCAGGTTGGCGTTGAAGACATCGACGCGATCGGCCGGCAGCAGCAGCGTGGCCGCGTGTTCGCCACGGATCATGGGCTGCTTGAACGAGGGGTTCAGCGCCTTGAACTCGTCCAGCGGCATCTCGGCCAGCTTGGCGGCGACCTCGATGTCGATGTCGCGGTGCTTGCTGACCGCGGTGAAGTAAGGCGTGTTGCCCACGGGCGGCAGCACCACCGCGTACTTCTGCGGATTGGAGATGATGTTCTTGATCGCCTGCAGCTTGGGCACGTAGTTGCGCGTCTCGTCGGGCATGTCCAGCGACAGGTAGTCGGTGGGCCGGCCCGCGTTCTCGTTCTTGCCCATGGCGCGTTGCACCGAGCCTTCGCCCCAGTTGTACGAGGCCAGCGCCAGGTACCAGTCGCCCTGCATCTCGAACAGGTATTCGAGGTAGTCCAGCGCGGCGTTGGTCGAGGCGATGGGATCGCGGCGCTCGTCACGCCACCAGTCCTGCTTCAGGTTGTAGTGCGTGCCGGTCGCGGGCACGAACTGCCACAGGCCCGACGCCTGGGCGTGCGACAGCGCGGTGGGGTTGTAGGCGCTTTCGACGAAGGGCAGCAGCGCCAGTTCGGTGGGCAGGCCGCGCCGGTTGATCTCGTCGACGATGTAGTACAGGTACTTGCCCGCGCGCTGCGCCATGCGCTGGACCGCCTCGGGGTGCGAGGCGTAGTAGTCGGTCCATTGCTGCGACAGGTCGGTATTCAGGTTCGGGATCGCGAAACCGCGGCGGATGCGGTCCCAGGCGTCGCGCGGCGGGTGGGTCAGGTCGACCGTGCGCGAGGTGTCGCGGGCAAGATAGCGGTCGATGCGTTGCGCCTGTTGCTTGGCGGCGGCTTCGGTTGCAGCGGTCTGTTCCGGTTTGGTGGGGCTGGTGCCGGCGCATCCGGCCAGCATCGCCAGAAGCAGGGGGATAAAGAGTCGGGTTAGGCTCATCGGCTTATTTGAATTCGTTCTTCCATCGTCGCAAGGCAGCGAAGACTTCGACCGGCGACGATAACGGCTGGCCTGCCCAGGCTGCTGCGGCTTGGGCGATTTCGGGATGGCGAGTACGCAGAAAAGGGTTCGTCTGCAATTCCTGACCGATGCTCGAAGGCAGGGTGGGCAGATCTTTTTCGCGCAACAGCCTCGCCCGCTGGGTGACCTGATGCAGGTCGGTGTTCTCGGGCTCGACTGCCAATGCCCATTTCAGGTTCGCAAGAGTGTACTCGTGAGCACAGCAGACCTGGGTGGCGGGCGGCAGGGCCGCCAATTTTGCCAGAGATTCGGTCATTTGCGCAGGCGTGCCCTCGAACAGCCTGCCGCAGCCCGCCATGAACAGGGTATCCCCGCAGAAAAGCACAGGTGTGTCCCCCATTTTTCCGTGGAAGGCGATGTGGCCCGCGGTATGGCCGGGCACGTCCAGCACTCGCAGGTCCAGGTCGAGTTCGGGCAGGCTGACGCGGTCGCCTTCGGCCAGGCGCACGTCGCAATGCGGCAGTTGCTCGCTGGCGGGGCCATAGACCTTGGCGCCGGTGGCCTGCAGCAATTCCAGCACGCCGCCTACGTGGTCGCCGTGATGATGGGTGAGTAGAATGGCGCGCAGCGTGATGCCGCGCGCTTGCAGCAGCCGCAGGACAGGCTCGGCCTGGCCGGGATCGACCACGGCGGCCTGGCCGTCGCGGACCACGGCCCAGATATAGTTGTCGGTGAAAGCAGGCAAGGGCAGCAGCGCGGCGCCGGGGGCGCGGCTGTCTGCGGAAGCAGGCGGGACGGGCATCATAGACAAGGACCCATGCGAAAGTGGCAGAACAGACCCCGCCGATTGTAGAACTGGCCGATTGGTTCCAGACCCCGCCCGGGCAATATGCCCTGGCCTGGGAGCAGGAACAGATCGACGCGCTGGTCGCCGACGTGTTCGGTTTCCAGGCCTGGCAGGTGGGCCTGGCCGAGCACGACCTGCTGCGCGCCAACCGCATGCCGTTCAAGGCCTACGTCGGCACCGAGATGCCCGAACCCGAAGTGGCCGGGCAATGGCAGGGCTGCGTGGTGGCCGAGCCCGAGGCGCTGCCTTTCGAGTCGCAGACGGTCGATCTGCTGGTGCTGCCGCATGCGTTCGAATGCACCGAAGATCCCCACCTGGTGCTGCGCGAGGTCGAGCGCGTGCTGGTGCCCGAAGGGCGCGTCATCATCTCGGGGTTCAATCCGTTCAGCCTGTGGGGCGCGCGCAATGCCATGCCGGGCATGGAGGCGTGGCTGCCACAGCCCATTTCCGCGCAGGTGTCGCTGCCGCGCCTGAAAGACTGGCTGAAACTGATGTCTTTCGAGGCCGAGCCGGGCCGTTTCGGCTGCTATGTGCCGGCGTGCCGCACCGAGCACTGGCTGCGCCGCTGGCGCTTCATGGACCGCCACGGTGCGCGCTGGTGGTCGCTGGGCGGTTCGGTATACGTGGTGTCGGCCACCAAGCGCGTGGCCACGATGCGGCTCATCGGGCCGGGTTGGAAGAAAAAACTGAAGCGCGCGGCGCCCGCACCGGTGGCGGTCAGCCGGCAGGCGGATTCCGCGCCACGCTAGCGGGGCGGTCCGCGCGGGCATGTCCACGGCCGCGCATTGACGCGCCCGAACCCTCCATGATTCATCCGCCCGCCTTTCGGGGGCGAACAACGCGAAGGACAAGATGCAAGAAAACGAAAGCGGCGGCCAGGTCGTCGAAATGTGGACCGATGGCGCCTGCAAGGGCAATCCCGGACCGGGCGGGTGGGGCGTGCTGATGCGCGCCGGCGCGCACGAGAAGACCCTGCATGGCGGCGAGGCCAACACCACCAACAACCGCATGGAGCTGCTGGCCGTGATCGAGGGCCTGAATGCGCTCAAGCGCGCCTGCACCGTCGTCATCCATACCGATTCGCAGTACGTGATGAAGGGCATGACCGAGTGGCTGGCCAACTGGAAGCGGCGCGGCTGGATGACCGCCGACAAGAAGCCCGTGAAGAACGCCGAGCTGTGGCAGGCGCTGGACGAACAGGTGCGCCGCCACACGGTGTCGTGGCGCTGGGTGCGCGGCCATGCGGGCGATCCGGGCAACGAACGCGCCGATGCCCTGGCCAACCAGGGCGTGGAAAGCCTGCGCAAGCGCTGAGGTATCCGTGCCGGTGGCTTCGGGAATACCCTAGCCGTCGTTCGGGCGGATCGCGCCGCGCGACGGTTCCAGCGCGCAGGGCCCGGTGCTAAAGTGCGTGGCCGGCGCGGTGTATCCATCGCGCATCACGCCGCCGTCCCTGTCCACGCCGTCGCGCCGCGACCTTGCTTATGAACAAAGTCTTCTTGGCCGCCACGCTGGCGGTCGGGCTGGCCGCGGGAGCGGCCTTGGGCCTGTACGTTCCCCGCCTGATGCCGGCACGGGAAGCGGCGCCCTCTGCCACGAACGCCGCGCCTGCCGCGCAGTCCAAGCCGCAAGCCCCCGTGCGCGTCGAGGTCGTCGTCGTCGACAGGGTGCCGTTCACGCGCGGTATCGCCGCCGTCGGCAGCCTGCGTTCCGACGAGTCCGTCGTACTGCGTCCCGAAGTGGCGGGACGCGTCCAGCACATCGAATTCCGTGAAGGCCAGGCCGTCGAGCGCGGGCAGGTGCTGGTGCGCCTGGACGATTCGGTGCCGCGCGCCGAGCTGGCCCAGGCCCGCGCCAGCCTGTCGCTGGCGGAAAGCCGCCATCGCCGCGCCGTGGATCTGCATGGCCGGGGCTTCGTCAGCCTGCAGGCGCGCGACGACGCCGTCAGCGAACTGAAGGTGCAGCAGGCCGCCGCCCAGTTGGCGCAGGCGCGCCTGGACAAGATGACCATCCGTGCGCCGTTCTCCGGCATCGTGGGCCTGCGCGACGTGTCGGTGGGCGACTACGTGAACCAGGGGCAGGACCTGGCGCCGCTGGAATCCATCGATCCGCTGAAGGTCGATTTCCGCGTGCCCGAGATGTATCTCAGCAAGGTCAGCGTGGGCCAGCGCCTGACCATGCGGCTGGACGCCCTGCCGGGGAAGGATCGGCCGGGCGAGGTCTACGCCGTCAGTCCGCTGGTCGATGCGGGGGGACGGTCCATCCTGCTGCGCGCCACCGTGCCCAATGCCGACGCCAGCCTGCGCCCCGGCATGTTCGCGCGCGTGCAGCTGACGTTCGCCGAGGACCGCGCGCTGGTCGTGCCCGAGGCGGCGCTGTCGCCGTCGGGCCAGAGCCAGTACGTCTATCGCGTGCACGACGGCCGCGCCCGGCGCGTCGAGGTCACCATCGGCGAACGCCGCGAGGGCCGTGTCGAGATCCTGGCCGGCGTCACGGCGGGCGACCAACTGGTGGTGGCCGGGCTGCAGCGGCTGACCGACGGATCGCCGGTGTCCGTCGCCGGCAAGACCTGAAAAAAGGAGCGGCGCATGGTCATTTCCGAGATCTGCATCAAGCGCCCGGTATTCGCCTCGGTGCTGTCCCTGATCGTGGTGCTGGTCGGCCTGATCTCGTATTCGCGCCTGACGGTGCGCGAGTATCCCCGCATCGACGAACCCATCGTCTCGGTGGACACCACCTACAAGGGCGCCTCGCCCGAGGTGATCGAGTCGCAGGTCACCAAGCCGCTGGAAGACCAGTTGGCCGGCATCGAGGGCGTGGACGTGATGACCTCGCGCAGCCGCTCCGAGCGCAGCCTGATCAACATCAAGTTCCACCTGTCGCGCGATCCCGACTCGGCGGCCGCCGACGTGCGCGACAAGGTCTCGCGCGCGCGGCGCTTCCTGCCCGACGAGATCGACGAACCCATCATCGGCAAGGTCGAGGCCGACTCGCAGCCCATCATCTACATCGCGGTCGAGGCGGGCACGTACTCCAACGTACAGGCCTCCGACTACATCAACCGCTACGTGAAGACGCGGCTGTCGGTGCTGCCGGGCGCGGCCGAGGTGCGCGTGTTCGGCGAGCGCCTGCCGTCCATGCGCATCTACGTCGACCGCGACAAGCTGGCGGCCTACGGCCTGACGGTGCAGGACGTCGAGTCGTCGTTGCAGTCGCAGAACGTGGAGATTCCGGCGGGGCGCATCGAGTCGCGCACCCGGGAGTTCACCGTCGTGTCGTCCACCGATCTGCAGACGCCGGCGCAGTTCGAGAACGTCATCGTGGCCAACGTGAAGGGCTATCCGGTGCGGCTGCGCGACGTGTCCAAGGTCGAGATCGGGGCGGCCGACGACCGCGTCATCTCGCGCTACAACGGCAAGTCGGCGCTGAACATCGGCATCACGCGCCAGTCCACCGCCAACCCGCTGGAGCTGTCGCAGGCGGCGCGCGCCGAGGTCGAACGGTTGAATGAAAGCCTGCCCGCGGGCATGAAGCTGAACATCGCCTACGACACCTCGGTGTTCATCGAGGAGTCCATCGATTCGGTTTTCCACACCATCATGGAAGCCGTCGTGCTGGTGGTACTGGTCATCTTCTTCTTCCTGCGCAACCTGCGCGCCAGCATCATTCCCATCGTCACCATTCCGGTGTCGCTGGTGGGGGCGTGCGCGCTGATGTTCCTGTTCGGCTTCTCCGTCAACACGCTGACGCTGCTGGCGATGGTGCTGGCCATCGGCCTGGTGGTGGACGACGCCATCGTGGTGCTGGAGAACATCTACCGCCACATCGAAGAGGGCATGCCGCGCCGCCAGGCCGCCATCCGGGGCGCGCGCGAAATCGGCTTCGCCGTGGTGGCGATGACGCTGACGCTGGTCACCGTGTACGCGCCGCTGGCCTTCGCCACGGGCCGCACCGGCAAGCTGTTCATCGAGTTCGCGCTGACGCTGGCGGGCTCGGTGTTGGTGTCCGGCTTCGTGGCGCTGACGCTGACGCCCATGATGTGCTCGCAGTTGCTGCGCCACCAGCCCAGCCACGGACGCCTGTACAACCTGATCGAAGGCTGGCTCGACGGGTTGGGGCGCGGCTACCGTCGCGCCTTGCGGGGGGCGTTGCGCTGGCGCTGGGGCGTGATCGGCATCGGCCTTTTGGTGGCGTTGACCAGCGCCGTGCTGTTCAAGGTGGTCAAGAGCGAGCTGGCCCCGGTGGAAGACCGCGGCGTGATACAGGGCGTGGTCACCGCGCCGGACGGCGCCACCGTGGGCTATACGCTGGCCAACATGCAGGACATCGAGACCTTCTACGCCGCCGTGCCCGAGGGCGCGGCCAGCCAGACCACGGTGGGTTTTCCCACGGTGATCGACGGCACGGCCATCCTGCGCCTGAAGCCCTGGAGCGAGCGCGAGCGCACCCAGCAGGAGATCGCGCGCGAGCTGCAGCCCAGGTTCGCCTCGCTGCCGGGCGTGCGCGCCTTTCCGAACAATCCGCCGTCGCTGGGGCAATCGTCGCGCTCCAAGCCGGTGGAATTCATCATCATGAGCCAGGCGCCGTATCCCGAGCTGGCCAAGCTGGCGGGTGCCATGCAGGAAGCCCTGCGCGGCTATCCCGGCCTGCTCAACCTGGACACCGACCTGCGCCTGAACACGCCGGAGTTGCGCGTGCAGGTCGACCGCGACAAGATGGCCGACGTCGGCGCCGGCGTGGACGTGGTGGGCCGCACGCTCGAATCCATGCTGGGCGGCCGGCAGGTCACGCGCTACAAGGACGAGGGCGAGCAGTACGACGTGATCGTGCAGGTCACGCCGCGCGACCGCGCCAACCCGGCCGACATCTCCGACATCTACGTGCGCGCCCGCGACGGCAGCATGGTGCGGCTGGACAACCTGCTGTCGGTGCGCGAGGGCGTGTCGCCGCAGTCGCTGAACCACTTCAACCGCATGCGCGCGGTCAAGCTGGATGCCGCCGTGGCGCCCGGCTACGCGCTGGGCGAGGTGCTGGACCACATGAACGCCGTGGCGCGCCAGGTGCTGCCGAATACGGTGGTCACCGATCTGGACGGCCAGTCGCGCGAGTACCGCGATTCGTCGGGCAGCATCTACCTGGTGTTCGTGATGGCGCTGGCCTTCATCTACTTGGTGCTGGCCGCGCAGTTCGAAAGCTGGCGCAATCCGTTCGTGATCATGCTGTCGGTGCCGCTGTCGATGACGGGGGCGCTGGCGGCGCTCTATCTGACGGGCGGCACGCTGTCCATCTACAGCCAGATCGGCCTGATCACATTGGTGGGTCTCATCACCAAGCACGGCATCCTGATCGTCGAATTCGCCAACCAGCTTCGCGACCAGGGCATGGAACTGGCCGAGGCGGTGGTCGAGGCCAGCGTGCTGCGCCTGCGGCCCATTCTGATGACCACGGGCGCCATGGTGCTGGGCACCGTGCCGCTGGCGCTGGCCACCGGCGCGGGGGCCGAATCGCGGCAGCAGATCGGCTGGGTGCTGGTGGGGGGCCTGTCCCTGGGTACACTACTGACTTTGTTCGTCGTGCCGGTGGCCTATTCGCTGATCGCGTCGTCGCGCCCGCAGGCGCACGCCGCCACCGCCGCCCCGCGCGAACCCGGCCACGCGCCGGCCGCTTCCGACTGAGATATTCAAGATTCGCCCATGCGCCAGATCGTCTTCGATACCGAAACCACGGGGCTGGACCCCAACCAGGGCCACCGCATCATCGAAATCGGCTGTGTCGAGGTCATCAACCGTACCGTCACCGGCCGCAACCTGCACATCTACCTGAACCCGGACCGCGACAGCGATCCCGAGGCGCTGGCGGTGCACGGCCTGACCACCGAGTTCCTGGCCGACAAGCCGCGCTTTCCCGAAGTGGCCGAGCAGTTCATCGAGTTCATCCAGGGCGCCGAACTGATCGCGCACAACGCCTCGTTCGACGTGAAGTTCTTCAACGCCGAGCTGGCCAAGGTGGGCCGCGGCCCGATCGCCGAGCACTGCGAGGTCATCACCGACTCGCTGCAGCAGGCGCGCCTGCTGTTCCCGGGCAAGCGCAACTCGCTGGACGCGCTGTGCGACCGCTTCGGCATCTCGAACGCGCACCGTACGCTGCACGGGGCATTGCTCGACTCGCAGTTGCTGGCCGAGGTGTGGCTGGCCATGACGCGCGGCCAGGACGCGCTGCTGATCGACGCCGACGACGGCCAGCAGGGTAGTGGCAGCGGCCTGGTGCTGGGCAAGTTCGATGCGTCGGTGCTGCAGGTGGTCACCGTCAGCGCCGAGGAACTGGCCGAGCACGAGGCCTACCTGCAGGACCTGGACAAGGCGGTGAAGGGGGCGTGCGTCTGGCGCCGGCTGGAGCAGCCGCCCGAGCCGGCGCCGGAAGCGGTGGCCTGACCGGGATCGTCATTGGTACGAAGATGGCGGTATGACGGCATCGCAGCTTGCATGCTGAAAAAACCCATGTTAGAATCTTTTTCTTCTTTGGGCGGTTAGCTCAGTGGTAGAGCACTGCCTTCACACGGCAGGGGTCACAAGTTCGAAACTTGTACCGCCCACCAAGGAATTCTCGAAGACAAAGGCCCGGACACCAGTCCGGGCCTTTGTTTTTTCTGCTCGAAACGGCGCACATGGGTGCCGTATTCATCCCTGTCGGGTCGACCTGCCGGGCGGTTTGGCGATAGCCTGCCGCACGTGGCATGAGTGGCCGACTTCCAATCGTCTCCACGCGCGGCGGCCCTTTCTTCCAGGCCACTTTGGGTCCAGTGGGTCACAGTTGCCCGATGCCCTGGCACCGCATGGCGGTAATCGCTATGCTTTTCTAATTTATGTAGCTACAATAATTCCAGAGTGCAGATTACTTTCGATCCCGGTAAAGAACAGAGCAACCATGCACAAGCATGGTCTGTCGCTGCAACTGGCGTGCCAGATCGATTGGCCGGAAGTCATGGCCAGGCCCGATACCCGCCGTGATTACGGAGAGGTGCGAGAGGTCGGATTCGCCATCATCGGCCGGCGGCTTTATTGCGTGGTCTTCACGCAGCGAGGCGGCGCCATGCACATCATCAGCTTGCGCAAGGCAAACTCCAGGGAGGTGAAGGCGTATGTCGAATCGTAGAAAAGATCTGATCATCCCGTCCGCGGAAGAGGACGAAGCGATCAATCGCGGCATCGCCGCCGACCCGGACACCTATGAACAGAGCGCGTCCGACATCCGGCAGATGCGCCGTGTGGGACGCCCGCGTTCGGCACAGCCCAAGGTGTTGTTGTCCGTGCGGTATGACCGCGATGTCGTCGACGCATTCAAGGCGGGTGGACCCGGGTGGCAGAGAAGAATGAACGACGCGCTGCGCGCCTGGTTGAAAGTGCATCAGCACGCGTAGAGCGCTCAGCCGTTCAAGGGTGCTTCAGGCCTGGGCCATCTTCAAGAACGCCTGCACCAGCGGGGTACGCACGCTGGATCGCAGCCATAGCGCGCCCACCGTTCTCGACGGGCAGGGCGTGGGCAACGCCCACTTCTTCAGGTTGGCGGGAAAAGCCCCCACCACCGGCCAGTCCGGCAGCACCGATACCCCCAGCCCTTCGGACACCAGCTTGGCGATCGACTCGATCCCGTCCAGCTCGAACCTGACCTTCGGGCGTATGCCTTGCGCCGCCAGGTATTCGTCCGCCAGTTTGCCCGCCACCACATTCCGGTCGTAGCGGATGAAAGGCTCGTCGGCGGCGGTCCGCAGCGCATCGTGCATCGCCATGCTCGCTGGTGTCAGCAGGACCAGCTTTTCCTCGCGCAGGCTGTGCCAGCCGCAGGTCTTGGGCAGGTCGAACAGGGGGTGCACCAGCACGGCGGCATCCAGATGGCCACTCAGCACCCGTTCATACAAGAGACTGGTCGACGCGGGCTCGATGTAGATTTCGATCTGCGGATGGCGGGCCACCCAGCGCTTGAGCATGGGCGGGAAGATGCCGGTCAGCGCGGTGGGCGTGGCGCCCATGCGCAACGGGCCGGCGGGCAGGTCGGTGTCGGACGCTGCCGATTTCAGATCCCGCACCTCGCGCAGCACCGCCTGGGCGTGATCCAGCACCCGCAGCCCGGCCACGGTGGGCTTGACGGTGCGGCCTGCCCGCACGATCAGGCGGCTGCCCAGTTCGTCCTCCAGCGCGCGCAGGCGCTGCGCCACCGAGGTGGGCGTCAGGCCCAGGTGGCGGGCCGCCTCGGCGATGGAGCCGCGTTCGGCCACGATGGTGAAGGTGTGCAGGAAGCGGGAGTCCATGATCGCCAATCGGCCCGGCGAGCGGCTGTGGCCGAAAACATAAAAATCACTTTTAACTTTTTCTGAAGTCATTGAAAAGAGGTTGGAGCGTTGTTCCATCGCCGCAAGAATGGCGGGCATCGGTGCCGGTCCGGGTCGTCCGGCGGCACGTTTCAACAGGAGCCTCCATGTCCAAGATCGTTTCCATCGACGTCTGCGCCGCCGCCGTTCCGCTCGACAAAGTCACCTCGTTCTCCAACCGCACCGTCAGCACGCGCCACTACGGCCTGGTGAAGGTGCGCACCGACCAGGGCATCGAAGGCATCGGCTTCTGCTACGTGGGCAGCACCGGCGGCAGCCTCTTCGAGGCCGCGGTGAAGGATTTGCTGGCCCCCGTGCTGCTGGGCCGCGATCCGCACGGCGTCGAAGGCCTGTGGCGCGACATGTACCAGGAGTCCCTGCTGCAAGGCCGGCAGGGCACGGTGATGCGCGCCATCAGCGCGCTGGATACGGCGCTGTGGGACCTGAACGCCAAGGCGGTCGGCCTGCCGCTGCACCGCTACCTGGGCGCGGTCGAACTGGACAGCGTGCCCGCTTATGCCAGCGGCGGCTATTACCTGGAAGGCAAGACGCCCGCCATGCTGGGCGACGAAATGGCCAGCTACGCGGCCAAGGGCTTCAAGGCCGTGAAGATGAAGACGGGCCGCCTGTCGCCGCGCGAGGAAGAGGCGCGCCTGAAAGCCGCGCGCGACGCCGTGGGGCCGGACGTCGAGGTGATGATGGATTGCAACAATGCCTGGGCCGACGTCACGCAGGCCATGCAGTACGTCAGCCGCTTCGAGCAGTACGACCCGTACTTCATCGAGGAACCCTTCGGGCCGGACGACATCGACAGCCACGCCAAGCTGGCCAGGCTGACCCGCGTGCCGATCGCCACCGCCGAGATCGGCTATGGCCGCTGGTATCACAAGGAGCTGCTGGACAAGGGCGCGGCCGGCATCCTGCAGACGGATGCGGCCGTATGCGGCGGCATCACCGAATGGAAGCGCATCGCGGCCACCGCCGCCAGCTACGGCGTGGTGGTGTGCCCGCACTGGTTCCACGATCTGCACGCGCCGCTGGTGGCCGCCACGCCCAACGCGCGCTACGTCGAGTTCTTCTGGGACGACCAGGTGCTGAACTTCCGCCGTCTGGTCGACCGCCAACTGGATCACAAGAATGGCCGCGTCATCCTGCACCAGACGCCGGGCCTGGGATTCTCGTTCGACGAGCAGCAGGTGACCCGCTACGGCAAGTGGGTTTCCGTGCGCTGAGATGACGCTTGCGGCGGCCTGCCTCCGGGGCCATCCCGTTACGGGTGGCCCGCATGCAGGTGAGCCGCATGCGGGCGGTCCGGCATAACGGCCACCCAGGCCAACACGCATAACGACAACGCGCCCGGCATAGGGCGCACAGGAGACAACACATGCAACGCAGACAGTTCCTCGCCACGGCCGCGAGCACGGCGGCCCTGGCCGCCTTCGGCGCGCCCGCCGCGCGCGCACAGCAGGGCACGCTGCCCGCCGGGCCGGTCCGTATCGTGGTGGGCTTTCCCGCGGGCGGCGGCACCGACGTGCTGGCCCGCCTGCTGGCGCAGAAGCTGGGCGCCGAATGGGGCATTCCCGTGATCGTCGAGAACCGCGCGGGGGCGGCAGGCGTGATCGGCGCCGATCACGTCGCCAAGCAGACGGGCGATGGCAACACGCTGCTGCTGACGCACATCAACAGCCACGGCATTGCGCCGGGCCTGCAGCCCAAGCTGGGCTATTCGGTGGAGAAGGACTTCACGCCCATTGCGCTGATCGGCAAGACGCCCACCATCCTGGTCGGCAACGTCGACCAGCCGGCCAAGACGCTGCCCGAGCTGGTGGCGCTGTGCAAGCGCCAGCCCGGCAAGATCATCTTCGGGTCGGCGGGCACGGGATCCGCGCAGCATCTGGCGCTGGAGGTCTTCAAGGCGCGCGCGGGCATCGACGTGCTGCATGTGCCGTACAAGGGCTCGGCGCCGTTGATGACGGACCTGATGGGCGGCCACGTGCACTACGCTTTCGAGGGCATGACCACGGCCACGCCGCTGATAAAGTCCGGCAAGGTGCTGGCGCTGGCGCAGACGTTGGCCAGGCGTTCGCCGTCGCATCTCGGCGTGCCGACCGTGGCCGAGCAGGGCTACGAAGGCTTCGAGGCCAGCATCTGGTTCGCCGTGGACGGGCCGGCCGGCGTGCCGGCGCCGATGGCCGACCGCATGAATGCCGACATCGTGAAGATCCTGGCCATGCCCGACGTGATCGAACGCCTGGCGCAGGTCGGCGCGGAGGATGGCGGCGGCAGCCGGCAACGCTATGCCGATTTCGGGCGCGCCGAACGGCAGAAGTATGCCGACGTCATTCGCCAGGCGAAGATCCAGCCCGAAGGCTGAGCGTACCGGCAGCGGGCGTCGGCGCAGGACCCGTGCCGCGTTTGGTTCCGCCGATGCCTTGCTGCCGGGCGGCGCCGTCACCGCCTGCGCGAAGCAGGCGCTGAGCGCTCAAGAACCCGCCACGCGGGTCGGATGGCGGCGAGGACATGCGGATTCGGGGGCGATGCGGCAGATAAAAATCGTTGATAACGATTCAACGAAAATTCGACGAATCGCTCCGCATACTGCGCCACTCCTGATCGACGGATGTGGTGCATGCGATGAACTCGCTCGAAAGAAACCTGCCGGCCTGGCCGGCAGCCGGGCCGGCCGGCGACTCGGCCCTTCTGGCCAGCCCCTCGGCGGCCGAGCCCGGTTTTCTCGCCAGCGGAACCGTCAGCTGCATCATCCCCTGCCTGAACGAGTACGAGAACCTGACCATCATCCTGCCCACGCTGCGCGCGTTGCTGGAGCGTCATTGCGCCGGCTGGGAGATCATCGTGGTCGACGATGGCAGCACCGACGCCACCCCGGGCCTGATGGCGCACTGGAGCGCCGTGGACGGCATGCGCTACGTGCAGCTGTCGCGCAACTTCGGCAAGGAAGCCGCGCTGGCCGCGGGCCTGGAAGCCGCCGATGGCGACGCCGTGATCTGCCTGGACGCGGACATGCAGCATCCGCCCGAACTGATTCCCCAGATGCTCGAGCGCTGGCGCGATGGCGCCGACATGGTCTATGCCGTGCGCCGCGACCGCGTCGACGAGGGCTGGATCAAGCGCACGGGCGCGAAGATGTTCTACCGCATGCTCAACGGCACGCGCGGCGTGAAGGTGCCCGCGCACGCCGGCGACTTCCGCCTGATGGACCGCAAGGTCGTCGAGGCGCTGATCGCCTTGCCCGAGCGCACCCGCTTCATGAAGGGGCTGTACGCCTGGGTCGGTTTTCGAGCCGAGCCGCTGCCGTACATGCCGATGGAGCGCCACCACGGCAAGAGCCGCTTCAACCTGTGGAAGCTGATCGCGTTGGCCGCCGACGGCCTGACGGCTTTCACCACCTGGCCGCTGCGCGTGGCCAGCCTGGTCGGCGCGATCTTCGCATTCTTCTCGTTCTGCTATGGCTGCTTCCTGGTCGGCAGCTTCCTGCTGGAAGGCAACCCGGTATCCGGCTGGACCACGATCGTGACGGCGCTGCTGTTCTTCGCCGGCATCAACCTGCTCTCGCTGGGGGTGATGGGCGAGTACGTGGCCCGCATCTTCGACGAAGTGAAGGAACGTCCCCTCTTCATCGCCAGGCAGCGGCGTGGCCGCGCCCGCCAGGCCCGGGCGGCGCAGACGCAATGAACTCGACGTCGGATTTCACCGCGCGCCTGCGCGGTTATTGGCGCGGCTCGCCTGTGCCCGTTCTGCTGGCCGCCGCGGTGTGGCTGGTGCTCCTGGCCTGGGTGCGTCCGCTGACGCTGCCTGATGAAGGCCGCTATGCCGGTGTGGCGTGGGAGATGCTGCGCAGCGGCGACCTGAGCGTGCCGCTGCTGGACGGCATGCCGTACTTCCACAAGCCGCCGCTGTTCTACTGGCTGGCCGCTTTGTCGATGCGCGTGTTCGGCCTGAGCGAGATCGCCGCGCGCCTGCCCTCGCTGCTGATCGCCTGGGCCGCCCTCGCCGCCATGTACGCTTTCGTGCGCCGCTATCGCGATGCGACCGCCGCGCGCATGGCCGTGCTGGTGCTGGCGACGACGCCGCTGTTCTACGGCGGCGCGCAGTTCGCCAACCTGGACATGTCCGTGGCCGGCATGATCAGCCTGTGCGTGCTGGCGGGCGCCGATACGGTGCTGCGGCGTGCCCGTGGGCGCGCCTGGCGCAGCATGGCCGTGGCGACCGCGGTGCTCGCGGCCCTGGCCGTGCTGGCCAAGGGGCTGATCGGCATCGTGCTGCCGGGCGGCGCCTTGGCCCTGTGGCTGCTGTGGCGGCGGGACGGCCGAGGTTTCCTGGCGCTGCTCTGGCCGCCCGCCATCGTGGCGTTCGCCGTGGTGGGCGTGCCGTGGTTCTGGATGATGCAGGAGCGCTTTCCCGGCTTCTTCCATTACTTCTTCGTCTACCAGCACTTCCAGCGCTTCGCCGAGACGGGCTTCAACAATGCCCAGCCGTTCTGGTTCTATCTGCCCGTGCTGGCCGGCCTGGCGCTGCCGTGGTCGCTGTGGTCGGGCGGCATGTTCCGCAAGCGCTTCTGGTGCGCGGACGATGCGGATGGCCTGCGCCCCCTGATGGCCATCTGGCTCGGCGTGGTACTGGTGTTCTTTTCGTTGCCGGCCTCCAAGCTGGTGGGCTACATCCTGCCGGCGCTGCCGCCGCTGGCCTTCCTGGTGGGCGAGGTCTTGCGGGACGCCCGCCAGCGCGCCACCTCCGAACTGCCGCCTGGCCGCCTGGTGGCGGCAAGCCTGACCGTGGCCGCAGTGGTCTGCGTGCTGGCCGTGAGCATCGCCGCCGGCCGGCCGCGCGGCGGCGCCGCGGCCATTGCGCCGCAGGTGGCGGCCCGCATGCAGCCTGGCGACACCACCGTATCGCTGCACGCCTATCCGTTCGACCTGGGGTTCTATACCAAGTCCAGGACGCCGTTCTGGGTCGTCGACCATTGGGACAGCCCCAACATCGCCAGGCGCGACAACTGGCGCAAGGAACTGTACGACGCGGGCGGGTTCGATCCCAAGGTGGCGCAGGAGGTCCTGGTGACCACGCCGGTGTTGCGCAAGCGCCTGTGCAGCGCCCAGCCCGGCGCCCGGTTCTGGGTATGGGGCGAACCGGGCGACGAGGACACGTATCCGGGCCTGTCCGGTACGCATCCCCAGTTCGCCGAGGGCAAGCGCCGGGTGTGGTTGCTGGAAAGCGGCCCCGATCTCAGGCAGTCGGTCTGCGACGGAACGCCCACAGCCGGCTCGCCAGGAACGTCAGCCCGGCCAGGCCCAGCAGGATGAGGGCCAGCAGCACGTCGTACGGCAACGGCGTGGCGTGCAGCAGCCAGGCGTACGCGGCTTCGTTCACGGCGAAACCGCAGGCCGAAATGAGAAAGAAACGCCGCGCGGCCACAATCCAGGGCGTTGCGGCATGGCGGAACGTGAGGCGGTAATGACCGTAGAAAGACACCAGGAAGGCAACCAGCCATCCCAGGGCGTTGGCGCCAAGGGGAGGCAGGTCCAGTCCTTCGACGCCGGCGATGGCCACGCTCCAGTGGGTGGCCGCGGCGGCGCAACCCACCGCGATGAACCAGGCGATCTGTTTGGCAAGCGCGGACATGAGAATGGGTTGAGGGATGATCTCTGGGCCGAGACGGGAGACAGGCGCCGCATCATCGTGTGCGCCGACGATTTTGGCATGAATTCCGCGGTTGATGAGGGCATCCTGGGCCTGGTGGACATGGGCCGGGTCAGCGCGGTCAGCTGCCTGTCCACGGGGCCCGCGTTTGCCGCGCATGCCACGGCGGCGCGCGATGCCGGCGTCGATCTGGGCCTGCACCTGAACCTGACCGAGCCGATGGAAGGCAGCCCGGGGCTGAGCCTGCCCGGCCTGATCGCCAGCGCCTACGCCGGCCTGCTGGATGCGTCGTGGATCGACGCCGCCATCCGTTGCCAACTGGATGCGTTCGAACTGGCCGTGCGCCGCGCGCCCGATTACGTCGATGGCCACCAGCACGTGCATCAATTGCCCGTGGTGCGCCGGCGCCTGCTGGCCGCGCTGCGCGAGCGCTATGGGCATGGCCAGCCCTGGCTGCGCTGCACCGTGCCCGGCGCGCAGCAGGGCCAGCGCCCGGCGGACGTATTCAAGGCGCGCGTCATCGGCGCGCTGGGCGCACGCGCCTTGCGGCGCCAGGCCCGGGAAGGCGGCTGGGGCCAGAACAATGGCCTGTTGGGCGTCTATGGATTGAGCGGCGGCGCCGCCGCCTATTCGCAGCGCCTGTACGCCTGGCTGCGTGCTGCCCGTGATGGCGACCTGCTGATGTGCCATCCCGCGGCGCCCTCGGCGAGCTATCCGGATGGGCTGTCAGCGCAACGCGCCGCCGAATACGAGGTGCTGTCGCGGCCGGCGTTGTCCACGTGGCTGGAGGTCAATAGGGTTTACGTTTCGCGTTTCGGCGCGCTGCGCAGGCACGGTGCGCGCGAATCGGGTATGGTCCACGCTGCGTCCTGACATCCCAACGCGCAGCCGCCGGCCCCGACAGGTCGGAAACCTCCATGAAGTCACCCGCCAAGTCCCTGAAAGAGCGTTTCCTGCACGCCTTTTTCTTCGAAATCATCGCCATTGTCCTGAGCGCGCCCGCGGCGGCCTGGGCCATGCACGAGTCCGTGCTGGACATGGGCCTGCTGACCGCCGCCATCGCCCTGGTGGCGCTGTTCTGGAACATGGCCTACAACGCCGGCTTCGAGCGGATGGAGCGCCGCTGGGGCCTGCGCCGCAGCGTGCCGGTGCGCGTGCTGCACGCTATCGGTTTCGAGGGTGGGCTGGTGCTGATCGTCGTGCCGCTGGCGGCGCTGTGGCTGGGCATCGGACTGTGGCAGGCGCTACTGCTGGATATCGGCCTGCTGGCGTTCTACCTGCCGTATGCGTTTTTCTACAACCTGGCCTACGATAAATTGCGGGCCCGCTGGTGGGGGCGCCCCGCGCCGGGCGAGGCCTGAGTCTGCCGGGCCGTCAGGCCAGGGCCGCGGCGCGCAACGGAAACCGCGTTCAGCCAGCCCGGATCAGGAGTCCGTTGCGCCCGAGCCCGCTCGCAACGCGGCCGGGCGATAGGCCCGGCCCGCATCGCGGATGAAGCCGTGCACGGCGTCGTCGTAGATGCTTCCGCTGCGTATCGCATTGGAATGCGCGGCGCCTTCTATCTTCACCAGGCGTTTCAGGCCGGGCGGCACGCTGCGCGCGGCGACATACAGTTCGTCGCTCATGGTGTGCGGCACGATGGCGTCCGCGGTGCCGTGCAGGAACAGCACCGGCAGCGTCAGTTCGCCCAGCTTGTCGACCGACGCGAAAGGCTGTGTTACCAGCAGGCTGGCGCCCGGCAGCCAGCCCCAGCGCATCGTGCCCAGCATGGCCGCCACGCTGGTGAAACTGGATTCGACCACCAGGCCGGCGAAGGCGGGACGGCCGCGCCGCGTGGCCAGGTCGATGGCGATGGCGCCGCCCAGGCTGTGGCCGTACACGATGCGGCGGGACGGATCGGGCTGGCGACGCGCCAGTTCCACCAGAGCAGCCGCGGCGTCCTCGCCGGCCGTGGCCTCCGATGGCAGCAGGGCCGTGGAGGCGCCGAACCCCCGATAGTCGATGGCCAGCACGGAATAGCCCAGGCGCGTCCAGGCGTCGATGCGGAACGCGCCGCCATTCAGGTTCCAGCGCGCGCCGTGCAGGTACAGCACCGTGGGCGCGTCGGCCCGCTCGGCCTGCCAGTACCAGGTGTGTACCTTGTCGCCGTTGGGCAGCGTCAGGTCGTAGACCTCGGTGCCGGCCTGTGGTTCGCGCCACCAGGGGCGTTGTTCGGTTTGCGGGGAGAAGATCGCTGAGCGCTGCCAGGCGTCCAGCTGCGTACAGCCGATGGCGCCCGCCGCGGCCAGGACGGCGGCGGCAACGAGACGGCGCGGAGGCGGGCGAAGCAGGGTGGGCATGGGAATGTCGGACTGTCCCGCCCGGCCAGGGTTCCCTGTAACAGGGTCAGGACAATCCCGGGGCAGGCGCCGAGATGCCCATTGCCGAAGGCAGAGGCTCTCGGGCCAGACTGTCCGCGTGACCCGGCGTCAACCCGCCTGCGGCCGGGCCTGCCGTGTCAGTTGCAGCCAGGCCTGCGCGGCGGGGGACAGGTGGCTGCCGCGCCGCCAGATCAGGCCGATCTCCCAGTCGGTGCCTGCGTCCTCCAGGGGCACGCACCGCACGCCGGCCCTGCGCCGCGCGGAGATCTCCATGCGTGGCAGGAACGCCACGCCCAGGCCCGCGGCCACCAGCGCGATGATGAAGTCGATCTGTCCGCTGCGCGCCACGGTCGATGGCGTAAAACCCGCGCGCAGGCAGGCCTGGTCCAGGATCTGGTTCAGCGCGAATCCGCTCTCGAACAGGATGAACGGCGAGTCTCGCAAGTCGCGAAGGCTGACGCGCTTGGCGCGTGCGTGTTCGTGATCGGGCGAAAGCAGCGCCAGCAACGGCTCGCGCGCCACCGGCTGCCATTCGCAATCGGCGGGCACGGGTGTCAGCGAGGCGGCCAGCTCCAGTTCGCCGGCCATCACCATTTCTTCCAGCCGCCGGCTGCCGCGTTCTACCAGGCTGATCTCGATGGCCGGATAGCGGCTGCGAAACCGCGCGAACATCGGTGCGAACAGGGAGGCGCTGCCCAGGGGCGGCAGGCCCAGGCGCAGCGTGCCGCGCTTCAGGCCGCGCAGATCGTCCAGTTCGGCCCGCAGGTCGTCGCGCTCGGCCAGCATGGACACCGCCCGGCGGTAGACGATTTCGCCGGCCTGCGTCAGCTTGGGCGGCTGCGCCTGGCGGTCCAGCAGCACCATGCCCAATTCGTCCTCCAGCTGGCGGATGGCCTTGCTGACGGTGGGTTGGGTGGCGTAGACGGCGCGCGCGGCCTGCGAGAAGCCGCCCTGCCGTACGACTTCGACCAGGGCGCGCAGTGGGCGTAGCTCCATCGGGGCGGGTCTCCTTTTCCTGGTTATTCGAAAATAGAATTGCCGGGATTCATAGAATTCATTTTATCTATGGCTTCCCCAGGCGTACAAAGGATACCTGCTTCCTGGTGTCATCATGGCTTCCCGTCGTTCGTTTCTCCTGTCGTTCCGTCTCGCCCTGCGCCGCAGCCGCCTGCTGCAGATCGCGCTCATCGTGTTGTTCGCCCTGGCCGGGCAGGCACTGGCAGGTTGGTCCGGCCTGCCGATACCCGGCGGCGTGCTGGGCCTGCTGATGGTGCTGGCGCTGCTGGCCAGCGGCCGGCTGCCGATCCGCGCGGTGCGCCTGGGCGCCAGCTGGCTGCTGGCCGAGATGCTGCTGTTCTTCGTGCCCGCGGTGATGTCGGTGCTGGACCACCGCGAGTTCCTCGGCGTGCTGGGCCTGAAGCTGCTGGCGGTCATCGCGCTGGGCACGCTGCTGGTGATGGCGGGCACGGCCCTCACGATCGACCTCTGCTATCGCTGGATGCATCGCCGTGCGGCCTGAATTCGACCTGGTCTTCTGGCCGCTGGCCACGGTGGCGGCCTATCTGGCGGCGCGCTGGTCGTACCGCCGCATGCCGGCATGGTGGACGTCCACCCTGGTGATGGCTCCCGCGATCCTGCTGGCGCTGGCCATTCTGTTGCAGGCGGGCTACACGGGATACATGTCGGGCTCGCACTGGCTGATGTCGATGCTGGGACCGGTGCTGGTGGCCTTCGCGCTGCCGCTGTACGAGCAGCGGGCGCTGATCCGCCGCTATTGGCCGCTGCTGGTGGCGGGGGTGATGGTGGGCAGCCTGATCGCGGGCGTCAGCGCCTGGCTGCTGGGCACCTTGCTCGATCTGCCCGCCGACATGCGGTTGAGCCTGCTGCCGCGTTCGATCGCCACGCCGTTCGCGATGTCGGTGTCTTCCCATGTGGGCGGCAAGCCCGACCTGACGGCGGTGTTCGTGATCGTCACGGGCGTGCTGGGCACGGTGATGGGAGGATGGTTGCGGACGTGGCTGCCGTTGCGGTCGCCGCTGGCGCGCGGCGCGCTGTTCGGGATGGGGGCGCATGGCGCCGGCACGGCGAAGGCGCGGGAATTCGCGGCGGAAGAGGGCGCGGTGGCCGGGTTGGTGATGGTGCTGGCCGGGTTGTTCAATGTCTTCGTGACGCCGGCGGTGGTCTATTGGCTGATGGCTTAGGTGGTCAGCGTCTGCGCTGTCTTGCTGATGCCGGTAGGTATGGTTCGTGGCCGGGGTTCGTTGCGAGCCGCGGTCTCTGTTTTGAGTTCTTGAGGCCGCCTGCGCGCGGGGTGCCCGGTCGCGCCGGCCAAGTCGTCGGGCTCGGGCGCGCCATCAGGCGCCCTCGGTCCCGCTGCGCGGGACTGCCCCTCCTCCAATTGGCCGGCGCGACCGGGCACCCCGCGCACAGGCTGATTCAGCGTAAAGCAGAGATCGGCGGGGACGCGTCGAGTGGTGCGAGCGCTTGGCATGCCGCGTATGCGACTTACTGTTTTCCCACCGCCATCTGCGCCAGCTCCAATGCCACCGGATACAGCGAGGCCACCAGCAGCACCGCCATTCCCACGTTGAACGCCTTGATCGCGTTGGGCCGGTGCAGCCAGCGGCGCAGGCCGCTGCCGAACAGCACCCAGACGCTGATGGCGGGCAGGTTGACGGCGCAGCAGACGAGCGAGGCGATGATCAGGTTGCCGAAGAAGCCGACCTGTGGGGTGTAGGTGGCGATGATGCCCACGGACATCACCCAGGCCTTGGGATTGACCCACTGGAACAGGGCCGCCTGCATGAAGGTGAAGGGTTTGCCGCGCGTCTCGCCGGTTTCCAGCGGGCCGGAGTTGGCGATCTTCCAGGCCAGGTACAGCAGGTAGGCGGTGCCGGCGTATTTCAGGATGTCGTACAGCACCGGCGCCTGCTGGAAGACGGCGCCCAGGCCCAGGCCCACCAGCAGCACCATCAGCGAGAAGCCGATGTTCACGCCCATCATGTGCGGCACGCTGCGGCGAAAGCCGAAGGTCAGGCCGGACGAGGCCAGCATCACGTTATTGGGGCCCGGCGTGATGGACGAGACCAGCGCGAACAGGGCCAGGGGGCCCAGCAGGGACAGCGAGGCCAGGGGCAATTGGCTCAGGGTATCGACGCCGTTCATCGCGAACCTCCCACCAGGGCGCGGCGGCCGCCCGCGATGATCGCGATCACGGCCACTGCAAAGACGAATGTACCGGGTTCCACGCTTTCGCCAAACACCATGGCCGCCGCCAGTACGGTCAGGAAGGGCTGCAGCAGCTGGATCTGTCCCACGCGGGCGATGCCGCCCACCGCCAGGCCGCGATACCAGGCGAAGAAACCCAGGAACATCGAGCCGAACGCCAGGTAGGCGCAGGCGAACAGGGCTTCCTGCGAGGGCATGGCGGCGTCCAGGGCCATCCAGCCCACGGGCAGCGCCAGCACCGGCGCGCTGATCGCCAGGGCCCAGCAGATGGTGCGCCAGCCGCCCAGCGTGCGCGAGGCCCGTGCGCCTTCGGCATAGCCCATGCCGCCCAGCAGCACGGCCAGCAGCAGCCACAGGTCCCCCGCCTGCAGTTCGCCGTGGCCCTGGCGCAGCGCGTAGGCCGTCACCAGGGCGGCGCCGGCCAGCGCCCACAGCCAGAAGCGCGGCGAGGGCCGTTCGCCGCTGCGCCACACCGCGAAGGCCGCCGTCGACAGTGGCAGCAGGCCATTGACCACCGCGCCATGCGACGAGGGCACGGTCTGCATGGCCAGCGTCGACGCCATGGGCCAGCCCGCCACGATGCCGATGGCGGCCAGGATCACGCCGGACCATTCGCGCCGGTCGGGCACACGGCTGCGCGTCAGGATCAGCAGCGCAATGGCGGGAATCGCAGCCACCAGTGCGCGGCCCAGGCCGATCAGCAGCGGGGACAGTTCGGCCACGGCCACGCGCGTCATGGGCAGCGTCAGGCTGAAGACGACCACGCCCAGCAGGCCGTAGCCATAGCCTTCCCAGACGGGCGGCGCGGAGGGAGGTGAAAGGGGGACAGCGGAAGAGCGTGCCATGCGGGGTTCCAGAAAAGCCACACTTGCCCCAAGGGGCGATTGCTGTCACTCTACGCACAGTTAACGGTACAGTACCGGTACACTTTTCCAGTTCATTTTGCGGACTGGCCCGGTGGAACTTCCATGACAGTTACAAGTTCACTGCCCGCCCAGGCGGGTTGGCATCCCGTGCGCGAGGCCGATGCCACGCTGGTGGCCCAATTGGCGGACGATCTGGCCCGCCGCATCGACGACCAGGGCCTGCGGCCCGGCACCCGCCTGCCGTCCATCCGCAAGATGGCCGAGCAGTCCGGCGTCAGCCGCTTCACGGTGGTCGAGGCCTATGACCGGCTGGTGGCGCGCGGGCTGGTGCAGTCGCGGCGCGGCGCGGGCTTCTTCGTGCGCGCGCGCAGCGCGCCGCTGGCGCCGACCGCCAAGCCGCCGGGCGCCCTCGAGACGCCCACGCGCATCGACATCGCCTGGCTGCTGCGCAGCATGTTCCGCGACAGCGCCACCTCCGGCATGCCGGGCGGAGCGGGGTTGCTGCCCCCCGACTGGCTCGATCCCGAGATGGTGGCCGGCGCGGTGCGCGCCGTGGGCCGTTCCGTACGCAGCCACCTGGTGTCCTACGGGCATCCCCAGGGCTACGGGCAGTTGCGCCAGCAGATCGCGTTCATGCTGCAGGAGCAGGGCCTGCCGGCCCATCCCGACCGCAACCTGCTGACCACCAACGGCGTCACGCACGGCCTGGACCTGGTGGCGCGCCATCTGGTGCAGCCCGGCGACACCGTGCTGGTCGAGGATCCCGCCTGGTTCGTGATCTTCGGCCGGCTGGCCGCTTTCGGCGCGCGCGTGATCGGCGTGCCGCGCGGTCCCGGCGGTCCCGACATTGCGTTGCTCGAACAGTATGCGGCCGAGCACAAGCCCAAGCTCTTCATCGTCAACAGTTCGGTGCACAACCCCACGGGGCACACGATGCCGGCAGGCGCGGCCTACGACATCCTGCGCGTGGCCGAACGCCACGATTTCATGGTGGTCGAGGACGATACCTACGGCGAGCTGCACCCCGGCGGCGCCACCCGGCTGGCCGAACTCGACCGTTTCCGGCGCGTCATCCTGGTGGGGGGCTTTTCGAAGATGCTGGCCGCCAGCCTGCGCGTGGGCTACGTGGCGGCCAACGAGCAACTGGTGCAGAAGCTGGCCGACCTGAAGATGCTCGCCGGCCTGACGTCCTGCGAACTGGGCGAACGCGTGGTGCACCGCGTGCTGGCCGATGGCCAGTACCGGCGCCACATCGAACGCGTGCGCGCCCGCGTCGACGACGCCCGCGCGCGCTGCATGAAGGGCCTGCTGAAGCTGGGCCTGACGGTGCCGCACGAGCCGCCGTCCGGCATGTTCCTGTGGGCCGACTGCGGCCGTGACTCCGAGGCCGTGGCGCGCGAAGCCGCCGACCGCGGCATGCTGCTGGCGCCGGGCTCGCTGTTCTCGCCCGCCCAGGCGCCTTCCACCATGCTGCGCTTCTCCGTCACCATGGTGGACAGCGCGCCGATGTGGCGCGAACTGGCCGCGCTGCTGCCGCCGCGCGCCGCCTGACGCCTATACTGCAAGCATCTTTTCGAACCCGTCATTTCAGGAACTCTCATGGCCGCTCCGATCCGCCCTCTCAGCCCCGATTTCGCCGTGGCCCCGCAGCTCACGCCCGAGGACATGGCCGACGTGGCCGCCGCCGGCTACAAGAGCGTCATCATCAACCGCCCCGATTACGAGGGCGGCGCCGACCAGCCGACCGCCGCCGAGGTCTCCAAGGCCGCCCAGGCGCTGGGCCTGCGCATCGAATATCAGCCGGTCGTCAGCGGCGCCATGACCATGGACGACGTCGTGCGTTTCGCCGAGCTGCTGCGCGAACTGCCCGGCCCCGTGCTGGCCTATTGCCGCAGCGGCACGCGTTGCACCAACCTGTACGCCAACGCCCAGCAGATCAAGGGTTGATCCCGATCAAGCTTTGTCACAGCTGTGATGTCCGGGAAAAGGCTTTTCCGGTAGCATGGGTCTGCCTCTACCCAGACAGGAGCGAAACATGTTCAAGAAAATCCTGATCCCCACCGACGGCTCCGCGCTGTCGTCGCAGGCGGCCAATGCCGGTGTTCATTTCGCGCGTTCCATCGGGGCCGAAATCGTGGCGCTGCACGTCAGCCAGCCTTTTGCGGCCACCATCGGCTTCGACGGCATGGCGGCCGCATATGCCATCACCGACGAAGACTACGAGAAGGCGGCCGCCGAGCAGTCCGACAAGTTCCTGAAGCAGGTGTTGGACCGCGCCCACACGGCCGGCATCACGGCCACCAAGTGCGCCGTGTCCAACTTCAACGTGGCCGACGGCATCGTGCAGGCGGCCGCCGACAACGGCTGCGACCTGATCTTCATCGGCAGCCACGGCCGTAGCGGCCTGTCGCGGCTGCTGCTGGGCAGCGTCACCGCCAAGGTGCTGTCGCTGGCCACCACCGGTGTGCTGGTGTACCGCGTCAAGGAAGAGAAGTAATTCTCCCGCCGGGCCGCGTTGCGCGGCCCGCATCCGGCTTCGCGCCGGTGTGGCGCGAAGCCGGATGCGGGCGCGCCGTCAATCCCCCTATCGTGCTATCTGCATCTGGTCCCAAGGCGCGCGCGCAGGCGTAATATCGATGAGTCAATCATCGTAGCCAAAGAGGCCGCACCATGACTCGCAGAACGCGTATCGACCAATACCGGAACATCGGAATCAGCGCCCACATCGACGCGGGCAAGACCACCACGACCGAGCGCATTCTTTTCTACACCGGCATCACGCACAAGATTGGCGAGGTGCACAACGGCGCGGCGGTCATGGACTGGATGGAGCAGGAGCAAGAGCGCGGCATCACCATCACGTCGGCCGCCACCACGGCGTTCTGGCGCGGCATGGCGGGCGACTATCCCGAACATCGCATCAACATCATCGATACGCCGGGGCACGTCGACTTCACCATCGAAGTCGAACGTTCCATGCGCGTGCTCGACGGCGCCGTCATGGTCTATGACGCAGTGGGAGGTGTGCAGCCGCAATCCGAAACCGTCTGGCGCCAGGCCAACAAGTACCGCGTGCCGCGCCTGGCCTTCGTCAACAAGATGGACCGCGTCGGCGCCGATTTCTTCCGCGTGCAGCGCCAGATCGCCGAACGCCTGCGCGGCGATGCCGTGCCGGTGCAGATTCCCGTGGGGGCCGAAGACGGCTTCGAGGGCGTCATCGACCTGGTCAAGATGAAGGCCATCATCTGGGACGAAGCCAGCCAGGGCGTGCGCTTCGAATACCAGGACGTGCCCGCGCACCTGCAGGAGACCGCGCGGCAGTGGCGCGAGCACCTGGTCGAGAAGGCGGCCGAAGCCGACGAGGTGCTGCTGGACAAGTACCTGTCGGGCCAGGAACTGACCGAGGCCGAGATCAAGGCCGCGCTGCGCAAGCGCACCATCGCCAACGAGGTCGTGCCCATGCTCTGTGGCAGCGCGTTCAAGAACAAGGGCGTGCAGGCCATGCTGGATGCGGTCATCGACTACCTGCCTTCGCCGCTGGACATCCCCGCCATCAAGGGCCATGACGAGAAAGACGGCGAGATCGAACGCCACCCAGGCGACGACGAGCCGTTCTCGGCGCTCGCCTTCAAGATCATGACCGACCCCTTCGTGGGCCAACTGGTGTTCTTCCGCGTCTATTCGGGCGTGGTGAAGTCGGGCGACTCCGTCTACAACCCCATCAAGGGCAAGAAGGAACGCATCGGCCGCATCCTGCAGATGCATGCGAACGAGCGCCGCGAGATCGAAGAGGTCTACGCCGGCGACATCGCCGCGGCGGTAGGCCTGAAGGACGTCACCACGGGCGATACGCTGAGCGACCCGTCGAAAGTCATCATTCTCGAACGCATGGTGTTCCCCGAACCCGTGATTTCACAGGCCGTCGAACCCAAGACCAAGGCCGACCAGGAAAAGATGGGCCTGGCGCTGAACCGCCTTGCGCAGGAGGATCCATCGTTCCGCGTGCGCACCGACGAAGAGTCGGGCCAGACCATCATCTCGGGCATGGGCGAGCTGCACCTGGAGATCCTGGTCGACCGCATGAAGCGCGAGTTCGGCGTCGAGGCCACGGTGGGCAAGCCGCAGGTGGCGTACCGCGAAACCATCCGCGCGGTGGCGGACGACGTCGAAGGCAAGTTCGTCAAGCAGTCGGGCGGCCGCGGCCAGTACGGCCACGCGGTGCTCAAGCTCGAGCCGCAGGAGCCGGGCACGGGCTTCGAGTTCGTCGACGCGATCAAGGGCGGTGTGGTACCGCGCGAGTTCATTCCCGCGGTCGAGCGCGGGGTGCGCGAGAGCCTGAATGCCGGCGTGCTGGCGGGCTATCCCGTGGTGGACGTGAAGGTCACGCTGGTGTTCGGTTCGTACCACGACGTGGACTCGAACGAGAACGCGTTCCGCATGGCGGGCTCTATGGCGTTCAAGGAAGGCATGCGGCGCGCCAAGCCGGTGCTGCTCGAGCCCATGATGAAGGTCGAGGTGGAAACGCCCGAGGACTACACGGGGCACGTCATGGGCGATCTGTCTTCGCGGCGCGGCATGGTGCAGGGCATGGACGACATCGCGGGCGGCGGCGGCAAGGTGGTGCGGGCCGAAGTGCCGTTGGCGGAGATGTTCGGGTATTCGACGTCGTTGCGGTCGTTGACGCAGGGGCGGGCGACTTACACGATGGAGTTCAAGCATTATGCCGAGGCGCCGCGGCAGGTGGCCGAGCAGGTGATGGCGGCTCAGGCTGCTCGCTGATTTGTTTGCTGGCTCGATGTGTGAGGGTGTCGCTTCGTAGGCGTCCTCGCACCGGGTGGCGAGTGCCCGCGCCGGCCAAGTCGGTCGGCTCGGGCGCGCCATCAGGCGCCCTCGGCCCCGCTACGCGGGGCTTCCCTCCCTCCAATTGGCCGTCACGGGCACTCGCCACCCGGCGCGAGGACTCATGCAATGCCGGCGTGGCGCGCCACGGCCATGCTTATACGTCGTCGTCCGCCGTGCTGCGCCGCATCGGCAGGTCGGTGCGGTTGCTGTCGGTCTGGATCAAGGCGTGTTGATGAAGGCGCTGGTCCATGCGCTTTTCCACACGGTGCAGCACGTGCAGCACGAACAATGCCAGCAAGGTTGCGAACACCGCGGTGGTTTCGCGGCCCATGCCGGCGGTGATGCCAATGGCCGCGGTCAGCCAGATGCCGGCCGAGGTGGTCAGGCCACGGATGCGGCGCTCGTCGCTGAATTTGATGATGGCGCCCGCGCCCAGGAAGCCGATGCCGGCGATCACGCCCTGCATGACACGGCTCAGGTCGTTGATTTTCATGCCGGCCTGCAAGGGGGCCAGCACGAACAGGCAGGCGCCCAGGGCCACCAGGATGTGGGTACGTAGTCCGGCGGACTTGCCGCTGCGTTCGCGTTCATAGCCCAACAGGCCGCCCAGCAGCGCGGCCATCAGCAGGCGCAAGACCATGCGGGTCGCTTCACTGGCATCGGGCACGTCCGAGAATTCGGTGCGCAGCGTCGTCCAGATTTCCGGCCAGATACCTTGCATGTCCATCTCCTGTGGCTAGTGTCGGCTTAGGATAGCAGCGTCGGGCCAGGTCCGGACTGCCGGCAAGGTGTGGTCCGTGTTGCGTGCCTGCGTGTCGCTTCGCGACGCGGCATTCAACCCAGGAAGTCGGCCACCGCCTGATTGAAGGCGCGGGGATTGCCCAGATTCATGCCGTGGGAAGACCCGGCGATCATCTCGCTGCTGGCATACGGCAGCACGCTTTCCAGCCACGCGATGACGGCGGGATAGGGCTGCGGACTGAGCGCGCCGCCGATCAGCAGCACGGGCATGCCCAGGGCGCGCAACGCGGCCTCGTCGACGGGGCGGGGCGTTTCACGCGATTGGCCCAGCAGGGTGGTGGCATTGTCGCGCACCATGTCCTTGAACCACGGCACCATGCGGCGCCAGGTGTCGGGGCCGGTGACGGCGTCGATGAACAGGGCCAGGCCCTCGTCGGCCTCGCCGGCCTGGATGCGCTGCAGGGCCTGCTGGCGGAAGTCGCCGCGTTGGTCCGGATGGCCGGGCACGGGCACGCCGGGGTCGGCCAGCGTCAGGGTGCGCACCAGGTCGGGCCGGCGCAGCGCGGCTTCCAATGCCACGCGGCCGCCGCGCGAATGGCCCACCAGATGTGCGGGCTCGCCCGCCACGGTCTCGATGAACGCCAGCACCTGCTCGGTGTGCGCGTCAAGAGAGAAGCCGTCGCCTGCGCCGTCCCATTGTTCGGGCCAATAGCGCTTGAGCGACGGGGCCAGCACGCGGTGATTGCGTCCCAGCGTCGCCATCTGCGGCGTCCAATAGCGGCAGTCGCACAGCGACCCGTGGACCAGGATCAGCGCAGTGCCGGCGCCGTGTTCGAGATAGGCGGTTTCGCCGTCGCCGATGGCGGCATGGCGCAGGGGCAGGTTGGGTGGGGTACGCATGCGGGCAGGAAGTCAGGCCAAGCCCGGGATTCTACCGCCAAGGGGTGCATGCGCCGGATCGGGGCGGTGTGGGGGTACACTCGACATCCGTTGCCGCCGGCGCGCCTGCCGGCCCTTCCAACGTCTGCCTCCCGTTTCCCATGTCGACTGAATCCGCTGTTTCCCTGCCCGAGTCCGCGCAGCGCGTCGCGTTGCTGCTGCGGCAGATGGGCCATGATAAACCTGTCGTGATGCTGCCCCAGACCGGCAAGACCTCCGCCGAGGCCGCCGCCGGCCTGGGTTGCCAGGTGGCGCAGATCGCCAAGTCCATCATCTTCCGCCGCGCCACCGACGATGCGCCGGTGCTGGTCGTGGCCAGCGGCATCAACCGCGTCGACGAGGCCAAAGTGGCCGAGCGCGTCGGCCCGCTGGCCCGCGCCGACGCGCGCTTCGTGCGCGAGGCCACCGGCTACGCCATCGGTGGCGTCAGCCCCATCGGACACGTGGTCAAGCCGGTGATGCTGCTGGACGAGGACCTGTTCCAGTACGACAGCATCTGGGCCGCCGCCGGGCATCCGAACGCCGTTTTCTGCATGACCCCCGCGCAACTGGCCGCCATGACGGGCGCGCCCGTGGCCGACGTCGCGCAACGCGCCTGAGCCCGCCCTGCATGGATCTCGTCTGGCTGTGGATTCCCGCCACGCTGGTGGCCGCGCCGCGCAGGCGGGCCGCAACGCGGTGCAGCGCGGCCTGACCGCCTCCCTGGGCACGCTGGGCGCCACGCAGGTGCGCTTTCTGTTCGGTTTCCCGTTCGCGCTGCTGTATCTGCTGATCGTCTGCTTGCTGGCCGGTGAGACGCCGCCCGGCGTGAACACGCCCTTCCTGCTGTTCGTGCTGGGGGGCGCGGTGGCGCAGATCGCCGCCACGGCGCTGATGTTGGCGGCCATGCGGGATCGCTCGTTCGTGGTGGTGACGGCCTGGACCAAGACCGAGCCGATACAGGTCGCGCTGTTCGGCTTCGCGGTGCTGGGCGATCCGTTGTCGCCCGTGGGCATGTTGGCCGTGGTGCTGGCGACGCTGGGCGTGGTGCTGATGTCGGCCAGGCCCGCGGGCGACGTCCAGGCCGCCGGTTTGCGTCCGGCATGGCTGGGGCTGCTGTCCGGCGCGGGTTTCGCGCTGTCGGCGGTGTGCTTTCGCGGCGCGATCCTGAAGCTGGACGGCGGCATGTTCGCCGTCCAGGCCACCTGGACGCTCTGCTGGTCGCTGGGCGTGCAGGTGCTGATCCTGATGACCTGGATGCTGTTGTGCAATCGTCCGCTGCTGCGCGCGTGCGCCGCGGCCTGGCGCGCCTCGATCTGGGGCGGATTCCTGGGCGCCACGGCGTCGCAGGCCTGGTTCATCGGCTTCGCGCTCACGGCCGCGGCCAACGTGCGCACGCTGGGTCTGGTCGAGGTTCTGTTCGCCCAGGCGCTGTCGCAGAAATTGTTCGCGCACGCGCCCAGCCGCCGGGAAACCGCCGGCATCGCGCTGATCGTGGTGGGCGTGCTGTTGCTGCTGCTGGCCGCGGGGCAGAGGTAGCCGCCGGGTGGACGGGCCGCGGCTCGTTCTGGGCGGGACCAATAAAAAAGCCGGCCTCTCGGCCGGCTCCTGTCACGCGCCATCCAGCCGGATGGCGAGCGGATTCGGATCCACTTTTTACTGCAACAGCTGCAGGCGGCTTTGCGCCGTTTTGGCGGCCGGCGTCTGTGGATATTCCGACACGATGCGTTGCAGGGTGGCCTTGGCGCCCGCGCGGTTGTTCAGCTCGATCTGGCTGCCGGCGATTACCAGCAGCGCGTCGGGCGCGCGTGCGTCGTTGGGCGCATTCTGCACCAGCGTATTCAGTTGTTCGATCGCGCCCTTGAAGTCCTTCAGGGCGTAGCGGCTGCTGCCCAGATAGAACTGCGAAGACGGCGCCAGCGCACTGTTGGGGTACAGCGCGGAGAAGGCGGCGAAGGACTCCGACGCCTCTTTGTACTGTGCCTTGCGGAACAGGTCGATGGCGCCGTCGTAGGCGGCTTGCTCCTGGGGGTCGGCGGCGGACACGCCCGGCGGGTTGCCGGGATGGTTGTTCTGCTGCTGGCCCTGCTGGGCAGTCGAGGGCTGCTGACGGGACACCAGTTCCAGCTGGTTGCGCAACTGGGCGATCTCCTGCTGCAGCGATTGGAGCTGGTCGGCCAACTGCAGGCGCGCCCGTACGTTCTGTTCGTTCTGCTGCTGGACCTGCTGGCGCAGGTCGAGAATGGCCCGTCGGGCTTCATCGTCGGCGAATGCGCTGGCAGGGGCCGCCATCGCGGCGAAGGCTAGGCTGGCGGTCACGGCCAGCAAGCGCAAGGTAGGAACTCGGTCTCGCATGGAATTTCCAGAGTGTCAAAGCAAACGTCGGAACGGCCGGTTGACCGTCCCGACGCAGAAGTGGTGGGGCACTCTAAACGTGAAGGTGCTGCTTAGCGCTGATAGTTGATGTCGGCGCGGCGGTTTTCCGCAAAATCAGCTTCCGAGGAACCCGTCGCCTTCGGCTTTTCCTTGCCGAAGCTGATGGTTTCGATCTGACCGTCGCTGACGCCTACCAAGGTCATCATGCGGCGCACAGCGTCGGCGCGACGCTGGCCCAGGGCCAGGTTGTACTCGGAGCCGCCGCGTTCGTCGGTGTTGCCTTCGATGCGGATGCGTTGCTGCGGGTGCGAGGACAGATAACGGGCATGGGTTTCCACCAGGCCACGGTATTGGTCCGACACGGTGTAGCTGTCGAAATCAAAGTAAACCGAGCGCTGTTGCGCCAGGATGCTTTGGGGGTTGAAGGGATCCAGGATCTGGCCGGTACCAGCGGTACCGCCGGTCGTGCCCTGGCCGGTGCCAGTTCCTTGACCGGCCGTATCGTCGAGAGGGACGGAGCTGCAAGCGGCCAGGGCGGCGGCCATTGCGGCAATGGTAAGGCTCTTGGCAATGCGCGACTTCATGGTAGTTCCTTTGAAAAGAGAGTCACACGTGTTTATCGGGTAAATGGGCCCCACGTAGGTTCACGTATTTCCCCGTTCAGGACAGACAAGGTCTGCCGCACGCGGCCATCGCTCGAGACACCTGCCAGCACGCTGCGCCCTCCTTGCACGGTAGCGTAGAGGACCTGCATGCCATTCGGTGCGAAGCTTGGCGACTGATCGTCTTGACCATCAGTCAGCAAGGTTTCGGCGCCTGAGGACAGGTTCAGCGAGGCGATACGAAACGCGCCATCTCGTCTTGCAACGTACAGCAGCGTCGATCCATCGGGGGAAATTCGGGGTGAGATGTTGTAACTGCCATTTAGCGTCAGGCGGCGCGCGTCGCCGCCATCCAGGCCGGTCTGGTAGATCTGCGGACCGCCGCTGCGGTCGCTGGTGAAGACCAGGGAACGGCCGTCGGGCGTGAAGCTCGGCTCGGTGTCGATGCCGGGCGAACGCGTGACGCGGCGCATGTTCGAACCGCCGGCTGCGCTGACCACGTAGATCTGCGACAGACCATCGCGCGTCAGGGCCACGGCCAGTTGCGAGCCGTCCGGCGACCAGGCCGGGGCGCTGTTGTTGCCCTTGAAGTTGGCCACGGGCACCTGGGCGCTGGTGGACAGGTTCTGCACGTACACCACCGGCTTGCCGGTGTGGAAACTGACGTAGGCCAGGCGCTGGCCGTCCGGCGACCACTTGGGCGAGATGATGGGCTCGCGCGAGCGCAGGGCGACTTGCGGGTTCTGGCCGTCGGCGTCGGCGACCTGCAGTTCGTACGTATTACCTTGTTTCAGCACATAGGCGATGCGTGTGGAGAAAACGCCACGCACGCCGGTGATCTTTTCGTAGATGCGGTCGGCGATCTGGTGCGCCACGCGGCGCAGTTCCTGCTCGGTGCCCGAGAAGGCCACGCCGTCCAACTGGTTCTTCTGGACCGTGTCGGCCAGGCGGTAGCGGATGTCGTAGCGGCCGTCGGCGCCACGCGAAATGCTGCCATAGGCCAGGAAGTCGGCGCCCTTGCCGCGCCATTCGTCGTGCGCGATGGGGCTGTCCACCGTCAGGCCCGAGCCCGCGGCGTTGATCAGGCGGAATTGGCCCGTGCGTGTCAGGTCGGCGCGGATCACGTCGGCCAGTGCGCGGCCGCGCGTGTCGTCGCCCGCGAAATCGGCAATGGCCACCGGGTATTGCGTGGCGCCCGTGCCGGAGATGTCCACGCGCAGTTGCGCGCGGGCGGGATGCCAGGCGAGCAGGGCGGCCATCAGCATTACGAGCGCAAGGCCATGCTTACGCAGGATCCCCATGAAGGGAGTGCGGAAGGCGGATGTCATGGTCGGCAATCTCCTGTCAGTCATACATTCGGTACACAACGTCGATAACGGGCTCATAACGGCCGCTATCTGGTTTTGGGAACGGGTTGCAGCGCCGGATGCCGGTTTCGACCGCGCGGTCGAAGCCTGTGATGCCGGACGAGCGGGTCAGTGTGACGCCTGTTACTTTCCCGTCAGACCCTAACTGTACCCGGTATTCCGCCGTCGGATTGGACGATCCGCGGGCCGGAGTGGGGTAGGACACGCCAGGCTGCACGCAGGCACGCACCTTGGCGCCGTAGCCGCTGTCGCGGCCACCGCCCGCCTGATTGCGGTCGGCTGTGCCGCCCGGCAGACCGGCGGCTCCCATGGCGTCGTTGCGGAAGGCATCGCGCAGGGCCTGGTCGGCCGCGGCTTTCTTTTCCGCGGCGGCCTTCTCAGCCGCCGCCTTCTTCTCGGCCGCGGCCTTTTCGGCGGCTGCCTTCTTGGCGGCGTCTTCCTTGGCTTTCTTTTCGGCTGCCAGCTTTTCGGCGGCGGCTTTCTCTTGCGCGGCCTGTTCGGCAGCGGCCTTTTCAGCGGCCGCCTTCTTTTCAGCGGCGGCCTTCTCGGCAGCGACCTTTTCGGCAGCGGCTTTCTCGGCAGCCGCCTTTTCCGCCGCGGCCTTGTCGGCAGCGGCCTTCTCGGCGGCAGCCTTCTGCGCGGCAGCCTTCTCGGCAGCCGCCTTCTCGTCGGCCAGACGCTGTTTTTCCTTCAGTTCGGCCTGCTTGCGTTCCTCTTCGAGACGCGCCTTTTCCTTGGCCGCCTCGGCGGCCTGGCGCTGTTTCTCTTCCTGCTCGCGCTTCTTGCGCGCCTCTTCGAGCGCGATCTCGGGATCGGGCTGCTCGGGCGGCTGCACCGCCGGCTTGGGCGGGGTGGGCACGGGTTGAGGCGGCGCGGGAGGCGGCGTCGGCGTGGGGTCGGGCTGAGGCTGCGGCTCGGGCGGCTTGGGCTGCGGATCCGGTGGCGGCTTGTTCGGCGTGGGGGGCGGGGCGTCGGGACTGTCACCCTTGGCCCACAACTCGACCTGCACCGG
This sequence comes from Bordetella ansorpii, assembly GCF_900078315.1. Classification (GTDB taxonomy): domain Bacteria; phylum Pseudomonadota; class Gammaproteobacteria; order Burkholderiales; family Burkholderiaceae_B; genus Bordetella; species Bordetella ansorpii. The sequence continues at coordinate 23,882 of NZ_FKBS01000025.1, read as the reverse complement.
CCCGGGGTTCTCGGTATGCCAATCCAGGCCGACCACAAGAGCGAGCACCAGCAACAGGTGCGCCAGGACCGCCAGGCCGAGGCCCTTCTTGTTGTCCTGGGAGGCGGCGGGATCCTGCGGGCCGTTGCGTTGCGAAGAAGGTGACGTCATGGGCGAGATAGAAAGGCCAGGGGCCGGAACCGGTTCGAGGCGCGTTTAGCGGCGGCGGGTGGGCTGCTGCACAGCGGAACCGCCCTGGTCGACCAGCAGGCCCAGGCGGGTGATGCCGCTGGTGCGCAGCTCGTCCATCACCTTCACCACGGTTTCGTACGGCGCCTTGCCGTCGGCGGCGATCACCACGGGCGTGTCCGCCGTGATGCGCGACTGCACCTGCGAGACCAGTTCGGCGCGGTTGATGTCCTGCGGGGTGGCGCCGGCTTCACGCATGCGCAGCGCGATCTTGCCGTCCTGGCCGATCTGCACTTCCAGCGGCTTGACCGGCACCTGGGCGGCCTGGCCGACCGACGGCAGCTCGATCAGGCCGGGCGTGATCAGCGGCGCGGTCACCATGAAGATGACCAGCAGCACCAGCATGACGTCGATGTACGGCACCACGTTGATGTCTGCTTTCATCTTGCGGCCGTGCCGGCCGCCAGAACGTAAAGAACCCATCAGCGCACCTGCCGTTGCAGAATGTTCAGGAATTCATCGACGAAGCTGTCGAAACGGATCGACAGGCGGTCGATGTCGTTGGTGAAGCGGTTGTAGGCCACCACCGCGGGGATGGCGGCGAACAGGCCGATGGCCGTGGCGATCAGCGCTTCGGCGATGCCGGGCGCCACCGAGGCCAGCGTGGCCTGCTGCATGTTCGACAGGCCGATGAACGCGTGCATGATGCCCCACACCGTGCCCAGCAGGCCGATGTACGGACTGACCGAGCCGGCCGAGGCCAGGAAGTTCAGGTGCGACTCCAGCGAGTCCATCTCACGCTGGTAGGCGGCGCGCATGGCGCGGCGCGGGCCGTCCAGGGCGGCATTGACGTCGCCGCTGGGGGCGTTGCGGCGAGCCTTCATGAATTCGGTCATGCCGGCGTCGAAGATGCGGGCCAGCGCGCCTTGCTCGTCGCGGCGGCTGGACACCGCCTGCTGCAGCACGGAGAGGTCGCCGCCCGACCAGAAGTCGTCCTCGAAGCGCAGCGTCTGGCGATGCGTGCGGCGGATGGCCAACCGCTTGGCGAAGATGTAGGTCCAGGACATGATGGAGATCACCAGCAGGATCAGCATGATCAGCTGAACGGGGATGCTGGCGTGCGAGATCAGCGAGATCAGCGACATGTCGGCGGAGGGTTGCATGGATATCTATCCCTGGATGGATTTCAGTTTGTCGTGGACGTCGCCGGGCAGTTCGGCTGGCCGCAAATGGGTCGTGTCTACGCAGCAGACTTGGATGCCGCCTTCGGCCAGCAGTTCCCCGTCGCGCTCCGCGCGCTGGGCGAAGTGTATCGAAGCGCGGCCCACTCGGGTGATCTGGCTGCGGATGGTGAGCAGATCGTCCAGGCGCGCTGGCTTGCGGTAGCGCATATCCAGCGAATGGACGACGAAGACCCGGCCGGTGCGGCCGACCAGTTCGGACTGGTTGAAGCCCAGCGCGCGCAGCCATTCGGTGCGGGCGCGTTCGAAGAACTTCAGGTAATTGGCATAGAAGACGATTCCCGCAGCGTCCGTGTCTTCATAGTAGACACGCACCTGCTGCAGGAATTCGGCTGACGTCGGTTCGATCACGATAACGGTAGTCTTACTGGCATGCGGGCGCCCACCGCGGGGCGCCGAGGGCGCGATATTACAGCGTATCGAGGCGGTCGAGGGTTTGCTGCAGCGCCTGGTCGGCTGGAATGCGGCTGGCCTCGGCGTCCCGGCGTGCCTGCAATTCGACCACGCCTTCCTTCAGGCCGCGCTCTCCAACTGTTACGCGCAGCGGCACGCCGATCAGTTCCCATTCGGCGAACATCACGCCGGGCCGCGCATCGCGGTCGTCAAGGATGACGTCGACGCCGCGTGCGCGCAAGTCTTCGTACAGGCGGGTGGCCGTGTCACGGACGGTTTCACTCTTGCCCCAGCCGACAGGACAAATAACCACTTCGAAGGGGGCGATTGCGCGGGGCCAGAGAATGCCGCGTTCATCGTGGTTCTGCTCGATGGCCGCGCCCGCGATGCGGGTGACGCCGATGCCGTAGCAGCCCATTTCCAGCACGGCCGGCTTGCCGTTGGCGTCCAGGAAGGTGGCCTTCAGGGCTTCGGAGTACTTGGTGCCCAGGTAGAACACGTGGCCGACTTCGATGCCGCGCTGGATGGCCAGCGTGCCGTTGCCGTCCGGCGAGGGGTCGCCCGCCACGACGTTGCGCAGGTCGGCCACCGATTCGGGTTCGGGCAGGTCGCGGCCCCAGTTCATGCCGGTGTAGTGGAAATCCTCGCGGTTGGCGCCGCACACGAAGTCGGCCATGTTGGCCACCGTGCGGTCGGCGATGACGCGCACCGGGCGCGCGGTCTTCAGGGGGCCCAGGTAGCCGGGCTTGCAGCCGAAGTGGTCGACGATCTCGGCCTCGGTGGCGAAGCGGTGGTCCTTCAGGCCCGGCAGCTTGCCCACCTTGACCTCGTTCATCTCGTGGTCGCCGCGCAAGAGCAGCAGCCAGATCCGGGCCGGCTCGCCTTCCTTCTCGGCGTCGGTGGCCAGTACGATGGACTTGATGGTGCGTTCCAGCGGCAGGCCCAGCAGCTTGGCCACGTCCTCGCACTTGGCGGCGCCCGGGGTGGGCGTCTCTTGCAGGGCCTCGGCCGGCGCGGCGCGTTCGGCCAGCAGGGCCACGGCCTCGGCCAGCTCGATGTTGGCGGCGTAGGCGGAATCGGGGTTGTAGACGATCAGGTCTTCGCCGGTGTCGGCGATCACCTGGAATTCGTGGCTGCGGGTGCCGCCGATCGAGCCGGTGTCGGCCGCCACCGCGCGGAATTCCAGCCCCAGGCGCTCGAAGATGCGCATGTAGGCCGCGTACATGTTGTCGTAGCTCTTCTGGGCGCCGGCCTCGTCGCGGTCGAACGAGTAAGCGTCCTTCATGGTGAATTCGCGGCCGCGCATCAGGCCGAAGCGGGGACGGCGCTCGTCCCGGAACTTGGTCTGGATGTGATAGAAATTGACCGGCAACTGGCGGTAGCTGTGGATCTCGTTGCGGGCGATGTCGGTAATCACTTCTTCCGAGGTCGGCTGCAGCACGAAGTCGCGGTCGTGGCGGTCCTTCATGCGCAGCAGTTCGGCGCCGTATTGCGTCCAGCGGCCGGATTCCTGCCACAGCTCGGCGGGCTGGACCACCGGCATCAGCAGCTCCAGGGCGCCGGCGGCGTTCATTTCGTCACGGATGATCCCCTCGATCTTGCGGATGACCCGCAGGCCGACCGGCATGTACGTATAGATGCCCCCGGCCAGCTTGCGGATCATCCCGGCGCGCGTCATCAGCTGGTGGCTGACGACTTCTGCCTCGGCGGGGGCTTCTTTCAGGGTGTTCAGATGGTAGTGGGAAGCGCGCATAGATAGAGGGGATACCAGTACGTATAATCGACCGTAATTGTATTGAATTCGGTGGGGGTGGCCCATGCTTGATCGCGAAGGCTACCGTCCCAATGTCGGCATCATTCTCGTCAACGGCAAAAACGAGGTCTTTTGGGGCAAGCGGATCCGGGAACATGCCTGGCAATTCCCGCAAGGTGGCATCAAGCACGGAGAAAGCCCCGTGCAGGCCATGTATCGCGAGCTCCATGAAGAAGTGGGCCTCAAGCCCGAGCATGTCCGCATTCTGGGACGTACACGTGATTGGCTGCGTTACAATGTTCCGGACCACTTCGTCCGGCGCGAATGGCGTGGCCACTATAAAGGACAAAAACAGATCTGGTTCCTGCTGCGCATGGTCGGTCGCGATTGCGACGTCTGCCTGCGCTCGACGCAGCATCCCGAGTTCGACGCCTGGCGCTGGAGCCAATATTGGGTGCCGCTGGACGCGGTCATCGAGTTCAAGCGCGAGGTCTACACCCAGGCGCTGAACGAGTTGTCCGCCATCCTGTTCCGCCGGCACCACGAAACCCGCTACCTGCGCCAGCGCGTGCATGGTCCGCGTTCTTCCGAAATTCCTTCCGCAGAAAACGACGGTCATGCGCATATTGTTGGTTGAAGACGAGCGGGACATGGCTTCCTGGCTGGTCCGCGCCCTGACGCAAAGCGGGTTCCTGCCCGACCACGCGCCCGATGCCCGCACCGCCGAGGGCCTGATGGCAGGCAACGAGTACGACGCGATCGTGCTCGACCTGCGCCTGCCCGACAAGCACGGCCTGGCGTTGCTGCGCGAAATGCGCAACCGCGACGACCGCACGCCGGTCCTGCTGCTGACCGCCCAGGGCGGCCTGCAGGATCGCGTGCGCGGCCTGAACCTGGGCGCCGACGACTTCCTCACCAAGCCCTTCGCCCTCGAAGAGCTCGAGGCGCGCATCACGGCGCTGGTGCGCCGCAGCCGCGGCCGCCAGCACCCGCGCCTGCAGTGCGGTTCGCTGTCCTATGACAGCGAAAGCCGCGCCTTCACGCTCGACGGCGCGCTGCTGTTCCTCACGCCGCGCGAACATGCCGCGCTGGCCGCGCTGCTCACGCGCAGCGGCTATCCGGTGGACAAGACCCACCTGTTCGGCAAGGTCTTCACCCAGGAAAGCGAAGCCAACCTCGACGCCATCGAGGTCGTGCTGCACCGCCTGCGCAAGAAACTCACCGGCAGCGACGTGCGCATCGTCACCGTGCGCGGCCTGGGCTACATGCTGGAAAGCGTCGCCCGCGAACCCACCGAGCCGTGAAGCTCTTCAAGGGCAAGCCGCTCTGGCCCAGGCGGTCGCGGATGCCCTTGCCCGGCATCCGGGCGGTGCTCATCACACTGCTGATGCCGGGCGTCATCCTGCTGCTGGTCATCGACAGCTGGAACGACTATCGCACCCTGTCCTCCATCACCAACGAAGCCTACGACTCTGCGCTGCTCGAACCCGCGCGCGTCCTCGAAAGCAGCGTCGAGTTCTCGGCCGAGGGCACCCTGCAGGTGGCCACGCCGCTGTACGCGCAGGTCATGCTGGAGTCGCGCGCGGGCCTGCGCAAGTACTTCCGCATCGAAGAGATCGATCCGCCGGTCGAGACAGGCAAGGATGTCGCCGTGCCCGACCAAGGCCGCACCTTGGCCGGCATGCCCGAAATGCCGCGCCTGCCTTATTGGCCGAAGGGCAACGGCGATCCGCTGTTCTTCGACGCGGTCTACCGCAATGATCCGGTGCGCGCGGTGGCCGTGCTGCGCGATCTGTATTACCGCGGGCAGCACCGGCAGGTGCTGGTGGTGGTGGCCGAAAGCATCGGCAAGCGCCAGGCGGCGGAAGCCAGCGCGCAGCGCCAGGAGATCCTGCGCGACGCGCGCATGCTGGCGCTGGTCGCCCTGCTGGTGTGGTGGGGCGTGGTGTGGGCGGTCAAGCCGCTGGTCAGGCTGCGCAACGACATCCGTGCGCGGCGGCCCGACGACCTGACGCCGCTGGATGCGACGCGTGTGCCCAGCGAGGTCACGCCGCTGGTCGAGGCCGTCAATCATCACATCGCGCGCTATCGGCGCGTGCTGGACGAGCAATCGCAGTTCCTGGCCGACGCGTCGCATCAGTTGCGCACCCCGCTGGCCATCATGCTGACGCAGGCGCAGTACGCGCTGCGCGAGCCCGATCCGGTGCGTGCGCAGGAAGGCCTGCGCGCCATCGTCGATCAACTGGGCCGCACCCGCCGCCTGACCGAACAACTGCTGTCGCTGGCACATGCCAATCAGGGCGAGGCCACGCCGCGCGAGCGTTGCGACCTGAACAACGTGGCGCGCGAGGTCGTGCTGCAGCACCTGCCGCTGGCGCATGAGCGCCAGCAGGACCTGGGCTGGGTCGACGCGCGTGGCGAAGAAGAACAAGCGCAGGCGGGCGACGAGCAGGAAGACGTGGTGCCCGTCTGGGGTAGCGAAGCCGAGTTGCACGAGGCCCTGTCCAACCTGGTCCACAACGCGATCCGCTATGCGCCCGTCGGCGCGCGCATCACGGTCTCGGTGGTACGCCATGCCGAGCGCGGCGAGGTGATCGTGTCCGACAACGGGCCGGGCATTCCGGTTGCGTTGCGCAAGCGCGCGTTCGCGCGTTTCGACCGCGTCGGCGCCGACCGGTCGCATTCGGCAAGCGGCTCCGGCCTGGGTCTTTCCATCGCGCGCGCCTATGCGCGGCGCAACGATGGCGACATCGAGTTGCGCGATGGCGAACCCAATTCCGACGGCGGCGTAGGCCTTGCCGCCGTTTTATGGATGCCGCTTATCAGGGATTTCCCGACGATTCAGGAACCCGACAGCGCATAGAAAGCGAATCACCAGCTTCGCTACGTATTCTCCTGGCGATCCCGTGTTCCAGCGGATTGCCGCGCCTTCCGTGAATGGCGCCGGTATCACGAACCAGCGCAGCGGTAAGCGCGAGGAGGAGATATGCAGCACGCAGCATCATTCAAGAAGGATTATTACGGCGGGGCCTTGATGGTTCTCGTCGGCTTGTCCGCCATCTATGCGGCCTTCAACTATCACATCGGTTCGCTCTCGCACATGGGCCCCGGGTTCTTCCCCGCGTCCATCGGCGCCTTGCTGGCGCTGGTCGGCCTGATGATCGCGGCCTCGGCGCGTGGGCAGAAGCCAGCCCCCGAGGCCGGCGCTGAAGAGGCGGCCCAACACGCGCACCCCTCGGATTTCCCCGATCTGCGCGGCGCCGTCTGCATCATCGGCGGCACCTTGGCCTTCCTGCTGTTCGGCCATTACGGCGGCCTGCTTCCGGCCACCTTCTTCGCCGTGTTCATCTGCGGCCTGGGCGATCGCACCAACACCGTGAAGCAGGTCCTGCTGCTGGCGGTGGCCATGTGCGTCATCGCAACCGTTGTCTTCTGGTGGGCGTTGCAGTTGCAGCTTCCGCTGTTCACGTGGGGCTGAAGCCATGATTTCGCAATCCTTGCATGACCTCTGGTTCGGCTTCGGCGTCGCGTTCCAACTGCATAACCTGATGTGGTCGTTCTTCGGCGTCCTGGTGGGCAACCTCATCGGGGTGCTGCCGGGCATGGGCGCGCTGTCGGCCATCTCGATCCTGCTGCCGCTGACCTACGTCATGCAGCCCGTGCCCGCCATCCTGATGCTGGCCGGCATCTTCTACGGCTCGCAATACGGCGGCGCCATCGGCGCCATCCTGCTGAACCTGCCTTCGCATCCGCCGCACGCGGTGACCTGCCTGGACGGCTATCCCATGACCCGGAAGGGCAAGGGAGGAACCGCGCTGGGCATCACGATGATCTGCTCGTTCTTCGCGGCATCGGTGGGCATCATCGTGATGATCTTCGCCTCGCCGCTGCTGGTCGAGATCGCGTTCAAGTTCGGCCCGACGGAGATCTTCTCCATCATGCTGCTGGGCCTGCTGGCCGGCGCCACCATGTCGCGCGGCTCGCCGCTCAAAGGCGTGGCCATGACGCTGTTCGGCCTGCTGTGCGGCTGTGTCGGCACCGACGTCAACACCGGCACCATCCGCTTCTCGTTCGGCTTGATCGACCTGTCCGATGGCCTGGAACTGGTGGCGATTTCCATGGGCCTGTTCGGCGTGGCCGACTTCCTCATGAGCGCCAACCGCATGGCCGCCATCAGCACCAACACCAAGCTGCGCGTGCGCGACATGCGGCCCAGCAAGGCGGAACTGAAAGAGGCATTCCTGCCGATGGTGCGCGGCACGCTGGTGGGTACGCTGTTCGGCGCCATGCCGGGCACGGGGCCGACCATCACCACGTTCGTGTCCTACGCGCTGGAGCGCAAGATCTCGCGTACGCCCGAGAAGTTCGGCACCGGCATGATCGCCGGTGTGGCTTCGCCCGAAGCGTCGTCGCACTCGAAGACGCAGGTCGACTTCATCCCGACCATGAGCCTGGGCATTCCCGGTGATGCGGTCATGGCGCTGATCCTGGGCGCGCTGCTGATCCAGGGTATCCAGCCCGGCCCGCAGTTGATCACCGAGCATCCGGACATCTTCTGGGGCCTGATCGCCAGCTTCTGGATCGGCAACCTGCTGCTGATGGTGCTGAACGTGCCGCTGATCGGCGTCTGGGTCAAGCTGCTGCAGGTGCCGTACCGCTATCTGTTCCCGTCCGCGCTGTTCTTCATCGCGGTGGGGGTGTACAGCACGCAGAACAGCCTCTTCCAGATCTGGGAAGTGCTGGCCTTCGGTGTGATCGGCGCCATTCTCATGTGGCTGGAATTCTCGGTCGCGCCCATCCTGCTGGGTTTCGTGCTGGGCCCCATGGTGGAAGAGAACTTCCGCCGCGCCCTGTTGCTGTCGCGCGGCGATATGGGAATTTTCGTGGAGCGCCCCATCAGCGCCTGGTTCGTGGCGGCCAGCTTCCTGCTGATCGCGCTGCAGGTCGGCGCGCACGTGCACCGCGTCATCCGCCGCCGCAAGGCCGCGGCAGTGGCGCAGCCGGCTTGATTCCAGGAACGCTGCCCGCGCGCAGGAGATGGGCTCGACCGCCCGCGGGCACGCCTTTTTTCAGTTGGGATCGGACGGGGTGTCGATCAGCCGGTAGGCTTGCGGCATCCGCTCCGACAGAAAGTCCACCAGCGCGCGTACGGCCGGCATCATGCCCCGCCGCGAAGGATAGATGCAGTGCACGATTCCTTCGGGCGAGCGCCAGTCCGGCAGCACCCGCACAAGTTGTCCGCGCCGTGTTTCTTCACGCGTCGCCTCGGATGGCAACAATGAAATCCCCCGACCCCGCACCGCGGCCTGAGTGAGCACGATGAAGTCGTTGCAGCACAACTGCGGACGCAGCACGACTTCGGTTTCCTCATCGTGCGTGTTGTACAGCCGCCAGCGCACTTCCTCCTGGGGCTCGCTGAAACTCAGCGTGGTGTGGGCCATGAGGTCTTGCGGTGTTTCGGGCATGCCGTAGCGCTGCAGATAGGCGGGACTGGCCACCAGCGTGCCGCTGGCCGTGCCCAGGTGGCGCACCACCAGTTCCGCATCGGTATCCAGCCGCTCTCGCACGCGCAGCGCCAGATCCACGCCTTCGCGGATCAGGTCGACGCGGCGGTTGGTCACCAGCATCTGCACCGATACCGCGGGCCAGGTATCCAGGAACTCGGGAAGCAGGGGGGCCAGCGTGGTCTGCGCCAGCGACACGGGACAACTCACCACGACCGGACCCGACGGCTCGGCCTGCAACTGCCGCATGGCGTCTTCCGCCGCACGTGCCGAGGCCGTCATTTCCAGGCAATAGCGCAGATACCGTTCGCCCGCCGTGGTCAGGCGCAGCCGGCGTGTGGTCCGCTGCAGCAGGCGTACGCCCAGCCGCTCTTCCAACTGCGAGATGCGGCGTGACAGGCGCGACTTGGGAATGTCGAGTGTCCGCGCGGCGGCGCTGAAACCGCCTTGCTCGACCACCTGCGCGAAGTAATAGAGATCGTTCAGGTCTTGCATGATGACTACTGTTCTAATTTTGGAACGCGGAGTTCATCTTACATGGGTTTATGGGAATAATTAAGCCCCGTAGAGTGACATCCATGGCTGCGGCGGACCCGATCCGCCCCGAACTCTGGAGATTGTTCTATGAAGACCCTGCTGATTCTGTCGTCGATCCTGGGTGATCGCTCGCATTCCAAGGAACTGGCGGACCATTTCGTCGCCCGTACCCGCCAGTTCGATCCGGATGGCGCCGTCGTCGTGCGCGACCTTGCCAATCAACCCGTGCCGTATTTCGACGGCAACACCGTTGGTGCCCTGTTCACGCCCGCCGATGCCCGCACCGCCGAGCAGCGCGAGGTGGTGGCGTTCAGCGACAGCCTGGTCGCCGAACTGTTCGATGCCGACCGCATCGTCTTTGCCGTGCCTGTGTATAACTTCAACCTGCCCGCGCAACTGAAGAGCTACATCGACTACGTCGCGCGCGCCGGCATCACCTTTCGCTATACCGAGCAAGGCGTGCCGGAAGGCCTGGTGAAGGGCAAGCAGGTGGTCGTGCTGATCTCGCGGGGCGGCAAGGCCGAAGGCACGCCGGACGACAACGTCACGCCGTATCTGCGCCAGATGCTGAATTTCCTGGGCATGGAGCCGACGTTCATCGCCGCCGAAGGCATGGCGATGGGCGAACTGGCCGTGCAGGAAGGCGTCGCGTTGGCCAGGCAGCGCATCGATGCGCTGGACCTGGCGGCAGCCGGCGAGGCCGTGGCGGCCTGATGCCGTCAAAGGGCGGGTCCGTTGCAGGCTCGCCCCGGCGCCTCGCTCAGCGCAGGCGCTTGATCAGGCTGGACGTGTCCCAGCGTCCGCCGCCCAGCTTCTGGACGTCGCCGTAGAACTGGTCCACCACCGCGGTCAGCGGCAGGCGCGCGCCATTGGTGCGCGCTTCGTCCAGCACCAGGCCCAGGTCCTTGCGCATCCAGTCCACGGCGAAGCCGAAGTCGAACTTGTCATCGACCATGGTGGCGCCGCGGTTCTCCATCTGCCAGCTTTGCGCCGCGCCCTTGCTGATGACGTCCAGCACCAGCTTCATGTCCAGGTCGGCGGCCTGGCCGAACGCGATGGCTTCCGACAGGCCCTGCACCACGCCCGCGATGCAGATCTGGTTGACCATCTTGGCCAACTGGCCCGCGCCGGGCGCGCCCACCAGCGTGACCGCGCGGCCGAAGGCCTGCGCCACGGGTTTCACGCTGTCGAACGCCTCGGGCTCGCCGCCGCACATGACGGTCAGCACGCCGTTGACGGCGCCGGCCTGGCCGCCCGAGACGGGGGCATCGATGAAGTTCAGGCCCAGTTCCTTGGCCTTTGCATAGAGCTCGCGCGCCACGTTGGCCGAGGCGGTGGTGTGGTCGACGAACACCGCGCCGCGGTCCATGCCGGCGAATGCGCCGTCATTGCCCAGCACCACGCTGCGCAGGTCGTCGTCGTTGCCCACGCAGGCGAACACGATCTGCGCGCCGGCGGCGGCTTCACGCGGCGTCGCTGCGGCCTTGCCGCCGAATTCCTGGCTCCAGGCCTGGGCTTTGGCCGGGCTGCGGTTGTAGACGGTCACCTCGTGGCCCGCGCGGGCCAGGTGCCCGGCCATGGGCAGGCCCATGACGCCGAGTCCGAGAAAAGCGACCTTCTGGGGGGCGACCGTGTCGTAGCTCTTGGAACCGATGGATGCCATGGAAGAAGTCTCCGGTTGGGATGCGCGAACGCGCAGGAATGAGGCGCAGGCCCGTCGCCGGACAACGATGGCGCGGGCAGTATGGGCGATGCCATGGACAAGACGGGCGCGCCACGAATCGTGGCCGCGCCGCCTGCCCACAGGACAGCTCGGTAGTATAAACAGGCGCCGTGCAACGGGCGCCGTGCAACGGGCGCACAGCCGGCGCCTTGCAACGCGAGCAATCGGCGCGGGGGAGGAAGCCCGGTGCGAGCGGGGGCCATGCCATGGCTGTCGCACCTGCTCGGCGGCGTGAAATCGTCCTGCGTCAGAGACCCGCGGCAAGGCCGTCGCGGCGGCCATCGCTGGCGCCCACATAGCCTTGCACGGCAGGGTCGCCCAGTCGCCACACGAACTGGCCCGAGCCGAAATCGGCGTGCGGATCGCGCGCGCGCTCGACCGCATGGCCGCGTGCGCACAGCGCCTCGACCAGGGCGACGGACATCGTGGGTTCGGCGTCGACCGACATGCCGTGCGTCCAGCGCCAGCGCGGCGCGTCGCAGGCTGCCTGCGGCTGCTGGCCGTGATCGACCATGCGCACCAATGTCTGCACGTGGCCTTGCGGCTGCATGTTGCCGCCCATCACGCCCAGGCTGGCCAGCGGTGCGCCCGAGCGCGTCAGCAGCAGGGGCGTGCTGGCGTGGCCAGGTCGTTTGCCGCCCGCCACCGAATGCGCATGCGCGGGGTCGGCCGAGAACGCGTAGCCGCGGTTGTGCAGGCTGACGCCGGTGCCCGGCACGACCACGCCTGAGCCGAAGCCGATGTGATTGGATTGCACCAGGCTGACCATCATGCCCTGGCGGTCCGCGGCGCTGATGTGCACGGTGCCGCCCTGCGGCGCGCGGCCCAGTGCGAAGGGTTGCGCGCGCTTGGGATCGATGGCCGCGGCGCAGGCGGCCAGCCGCGCGGGATCCAGCAGCGAATCACGGCTTTCGGGGATGTCGGACAGTGCCAGCTTCACCGCTTCGATCATCAGGTGATGCACGTCGGGATGGTCCGGTGCATGCGCGGCCAGATCGAAGTGCTGCAGGATGCCCATGGTGGCCAGCGACGCCACGCCATGCGCATGGCCTTCGGATGGCAACTGGTGCAGCACGTGGCCGCGGTAGGGCTGGGCGATGGGATCGACCCAGCGCGGTGCATAGCCGCGCAGATCGTTCAGCGTCAGCACCGCGTCGTGGGCCTGGGCATGCGCCACCAGCTTGTGCGCGGTCTCGCCCTCGTAGAAGTCGCGGCCGGCCGTCTGGGCCACGCGTCGCAGCGTATCGGCCGCACAGCGCAGCGAGAAGTGCTCGCCGATCGTGGGCGCGCGGCCGCGCGGCATGAAGTGATCGGCGAAGCCTGGCATGGATTGCAGCAGGTCGACCTGTGCGGCCCATTTGCGCTGTACCGCGGGCGTGACTGCATAGCCACGTTCCGCATATTCGATGGCGGGTTCGAGCAGCGTGGCGAACGACAGGCTGCCCAGCCGTTCGTGCAGCGCCGCCCAGCCGGCGATGGCGCCGGGCACGGTCACGCTGTCCCAGCCGCGGGCCGGAATGCGGCCTTGGTGGCGCGATCGGAAGTAGTTGGTGCTCCAGGCGCCAGGCGCGGTGCCTGAGGCGTCCAGGCCGTGCATGCGGGCGCCGTCCCACACCAGGATGTAGCAATCGGAGCCCAGGCCGTTGCCGACGGGTTCCGTGATGGCGAGCGCGGCCGCCGCGGCGATGGCGGCGTCGACGGCGTTGCCGCCCAGCGCCAGCATGCGCAGCCCTGCCTGCGCGGCCAGGGGCTGCGAAGTGGCGACCAGGTTGCGGGCAAAGACAGGGGCCCGCGACGAGGGATAGGGGTTGGTCCAGTCGAACGTCATGACGATGTCAGTGCGTCGGGTAAACCCCTAGCTTACCCGACTCGTGGAAATACTTCGTTTTATTTACAGATATTTCCTGGCAATTGACGAAAAAACCAGACCAACGGAAAAGCAAAAAGCCCTGGCGGGCCAGGGCTTCGAAGAGACGCGCGCATCGTGCGCGCGCCGGGCGAAAACCGTTGCTCAGTCTTCTTCGACGAAGGTCTCTTCGCGCTTCTTGCGGATCGACGGCAGGGCCACCAGAATCACCAGGATCACGGCGAAGGCCAGCAGCGAGGCCGACAGCGGACGCGTCACGAAGGTCGTGTAGTCGCCACGCGACAGCAGCAGGGCACGGCGGAAGTTCTCTTCCATCATGGGGCCCAGCACCAGGCCCAGCAGCAGCGGCGCGCCTTCGCACTTCAGCTTGCTCCACACGTAGCCGATGATGCCGAAGATCGCGGTCGTGAAGATGTCGAACGTGTTGTAGTTCAACGAGTACACACCGATCGTGCAGAACACCAGAATGGCGGGGAACAGCACACGGTAGGGCACCTTCAGCAGCTTGACCCACAGGCCGATCAGCGGCAGGTTCAGCACCACCAGCATCAGGTTGCCGATCCACATCGAGGCGATCAGGCCCCAGAACAGCTCGGGGTGGCTGGTCATGACCTGCGGGCCCGGCTGGATGTTGTGGATGGTCATTGCGCCGACCATCAGCGCCATCACCGCGTTGCCCGGGATACCCAGCGTCAGCAGCGGGATGAAGGACGTCTGCGCCGCCGCGTTGTTGGCCGACTCGGGGCCCGCCAGGCCGGCGGGGTGGCCCTTGCCGAAGCGCTCGGGGTTCTTCGAGATCTTCTTTTCCAGCGTGTAGGACGCGAACGACGACAGCACGGCGCCGCCGCCCGGCAGGATGCCCAGGGACGAACCCAGGGCGGTGCCGCGCAGCACGGCGGGCGCGGCTTCCTTGAACTCCTGCTTGTTCGGGTACAGCGAACCGATCTTGTCGGTGATGTCGACGCGGTTTTCCTTCTGCTCGAGGTTGGTCATGATTTCGGCGAAGCCGAACACGCCCATGGCCACGATGGCGAAGTCGATGCCGTCCTGCAGTTCGGGGATCCCGAAGTCGTAGCGGGCGACGCCCGAGTTGACGTCGGTGCCGACCATGCCCAGCAGCAGGCCCAGCACGATCATGGCGATGGCCTTGGGCAGCGAGCCCGAGGCCAGCACCACGGCGCCCACCAGGCCCAGTACCATCAGCGAGAAGTATTCGGCGGGACCGAACTGGAAGGCGACTTCGGCCAGCGGGGGCGCGAAGGCGGCCAGCAGCACGGTGGCCACGCAACCGGCGAAGAACGAGCCGAGCGCCGCGATGGCCAGGGCGGCGCCCGCACGGCCGTTACGCGCCATCTGGTGACCGTCCAGCACCGTCACCACCGCGGATGTCTCGCCTGGCAGCGCCACGAGAATGGCCGTGGTCGAACCGCCGTATTGCGCGCCGTAGTAGATACCGGCCAGCATGATCAGGCCGGCCACCGGGGGCAGCACGTAGGTGATGGGCAGCAGCATGGCGATGGTCGGCACGGGGCCGATCCCCGGCAGCACGCCGATCAGCGTGCCCAGAATGCAGCCCAGCAGGGCATACGCCAGGTTTTCGGGCGTGAACGCGACCGAGAAACCCAGCATCAGGTTATCGAACAATTCCATTTGGGGTGCCTCCTCAGTTTGCGCCCAGGAACGACGGCCACAGCGGGAAGATCAGTCCCAGGCCCTTGATGAAGGCCAGGTACGAAAACACCACCAGGAAAATCGCGTTGCCGACAGCCACTTTCCAGCTGAACTCATGGCTGGCAAGGCTGCTGACGATGACCAGGACGGCCACCGAGATGTACACGCCCAGGGGGCGCAGGATCACCGCGTACAGGACGACGGAACCAATCACCAGGGCGACGATGCGCCAGTCGAACTTGTCGACGGAGGTCTCGGTGGCCTTCTTGGAGAGCGAACCCAGAAGAACGACCGCGCCCAAGAGGGCAAGGACCAGGCCGAGCCAGAAGGGGAAGTAGCCGGGACCCATACGGGCGGCGGTTCCCATCTGATAGCTGGTGGCTTGCCAGGCGAATCCCAATCCGAGGGCGATGAACATCACCCCGGACCAGAAGTCCTGTTTATTGCGTAGCTGCATGATTGGTTGGCTCCTGATTACAGCATGTCATAGGGAGGAAAAGGCCCTGTGCATCATTGGCGGTGGGCAAAACGGGCACTTCGAAAGCGCCACTTGTTCTTGGTGTTCCAGCTTGGTTTTGGAAGCGCGAATGGTAATGGAGGGGGGGCCGACTGAGAACCCTGGTTGTTATGGTATTTGTCAGGGTTTTCCCGCGAATTAGGGAACTCTCGGGTCTATTTGAACGCGCGAAACGCGATTTGATGGCGTAATGAAAGGTTAGTGAAAGCAGATAGAAAGCTGACGGAAAGCCGTTGAGAGGCGGGTGCAAGAATGCTTTCAACACAGAATCCTACCGGATATTGCGCTTGTTCTCCGACTTTTGGTAGCGCCCCGATTCGGGCGCTCTTGGTATACGATAGCGCCCATGCTGCAAGACCTAGATCATCTCGCCGCCCGTCTCGGGCAACTGGTGCAGCGCACGCGACAGCTTCATGCCGAACGCGATGCGTTGCGTGCTCGCCTGAACGACAGCGAAGCGCAGCAGCGCGCGCTGCTTCAGCGCTGCGCCGACCGTGACGCCGAACTGTCGGCCCTGCGCGAAAGGCTGCAGGCGCACGACACTGCCGCCACCGAATTGAAGGCCGACGCCCGCCAGGTCGAAGACTCGCTGCGTCAGCAACTGGCCCAGGAAACCGCCCAGCGCCAGGCGCTCGAGGCCCATGCTCAAGCGCGCGATTCCGACATGCAGCGCCTGCGCAACGCCGCCTCCACCGCCCGCGAACGCATCGATGCCGTGCTGGCCCGCCTGCCCGGCGGCGGCGCTTCCGTAGGAGAGCAACCCTGATGGAACGCGTCGACGTCTCTATTCTTGGCCGCGATTACTCCCTGGCCTGCTCGGCCGAGGAAAAGCCCACCCTGATGGCCGCGGTCCGCCATGTCGATCAACTGATGCTGCGCATCCAGGGCACCGGCAAGATCACCAGCAACGAGCGCATCGCCGTCATGGCCGCGCTGTCCATTGCTGGCGAACTGCTGGGCTTGAAGGCGCCGGACGGCCCGCTGGGCGGTTTGGCGGTTGGCGACTTCAAAGCTAAAATCGACGAAATGAATGCCATGCTGGACGACGCGCTGTCCGGCCAGGAAAAGCTGCTTTAAGCAACGTCCTGAAGCAGCAATGTCGGCATTCTTGCTGTATTCTCGGTTTGTCCCTGCCGTGTTCGTGACTCGGCCATATATTCTCTGAACCTATGTCTTACGGCATATAGGTTGCGAGAGTGCTGGAACTGGCGTGATCGTCTCTTCGCAGACGAACCCAAGGTTCCGCCAATCGCGGCCGACTTGAACCTCAGGGTTCGAGATGCCGGCCTAGACGGCACAGGCGGGGCATCTATCCGGCGGCCTGCAACTGCAGGCCGCCGACCCTCAGCGGTGGCGTTGTGTCGCGCGCCTTCAGGCATGACGCCCGCCGCGCACTTTCCTCCACAGGTCTTCTCATGTCCAGACTCCCCGCGTTTCTGTCGAACAAGCTCGCCCTCGCGTGCCGCACGGCATTGGCTCTGAGCCTGCTCTCCTGCGCTGCCGTATCGGCCCAGCCCGCGGCGCCCTCTCCGGTGGCGCCCGGCGCCGAACCCGAGGCGCGCCCCGGGCCCGGTGGCGAGCATGGCAGGGAAGGCCGCGCGCCGCGCATGTCGCTGCAGGCAGCGGCGTCGTCCGAGGTCATGCAGGACACCGTGCGTATTTCGCTGTCGGCCGAGGTCGAGGCGCCCGATCAGCCAACCGCTGGCCAGCGCCTGACGGCCGCGCTCGAAGACGCGGTCAAGCGCGCGAAGGGCAACGAGGGCATCGACGTGCGCACGGGCGGCTTCAACGTCTGGCCCAACACCGACAACAAGGGCAAGGTCACCGGCTGGCGCGGCCAGGGCGAGATCGTGCTGCAGTCCAAGGATTTTGCGAAGGCTTCCGCGCTGGCGTCCAAGCTCAGCGACAAGACGGCCATCTCCAACATCGGCTTCCTGCTGTCGCGCGAGGCGCGCGAGGCCGAAGAGCGCAAGCTGCTGACACAGGCTGCCCAAGCCTTCCGCGAGCGCGCGGTGGCCGCGGCCAATGCCTTCGGCTTCTCGGGTTACCGCATCATGCGCATCGAGCTGGGTGGCACGGGTGGCCCGCAGCCGATGGCGCGCGCGCCCGCGCCCATGATGATGGCCAAGGCCGGGGATGCCCGCGCCGCCGACGTTCCGCTGGAAGCCGGCGAGGTCACCGTCACCGTCTCCGTCAGCGGGACGATTTCCTTGCAGTAAACACGGCAAACAGGATCGCGCCGATGATCACCATCGGCAGCGACAGCCATTGCCCCATGCTCAGGCCGGCCGCCAGCAGGCCCAGGAAGCCGTCGGGTTCGCGGGTGAATTCCACCAGGAAGCGGAACAGTCCGTAGAAGATCAGGAACAGCGCGCTGACCTGGCCGGTCTTGCGCGGCTTGGCAGAGAAGCCCCACAGGATCAGGAACAGCACGATCCCTTCCAGGCCCAGTTCGTACAACTGCGACGGGTGGCGCGCCAGGCCGTCGCCCGACTGCGGAAACACCATGGCCCACGGCACGTCCGTGGGACGGCCCCACAGTTCCCCGTTGATGAAGTTGCCCAGCCGCCCCGCAGCCAGCGCGGGCGGAATCAGTGGCGCCACGAAGTCGCTCAGCGTGAACATCGACACGCCCTTCTTGCGCGCGAACAGGAACATCACCAGGATCACGCCCAGCAGGCCGCCGTGGAAGGCCATGCCGCCTTCCCACAGGTAGAAGATCTCGATCGGATGCGCCAGGTAGTACGAAGGTTTGTAGAACAGCACGTAGCCCAGGCGTCCGCCCAGCACCACGCCCAGCACCGTATAGAACGTCAGGTCTTCCAGGTCGCGCACGGTCATGAAGGTGGTGTGGCCGCGCACGATGCGCCAGCGGCCCAGCAGATAGGCGGAGGCGAAGCCCACCAGGTACATCAGGCCGTACCAGTGGACCGCCAGGGGTCCGATGCGGATGGCGATGGGATCGAATTGGGGATACTGAAGCATGTTCCGCCCGGCAGAAAAAGTTGTCCGATAATAACCGGCAGGCGCCCGGTCCGGCCGCCATGTTGCAGGCAAATCCAAACCCGCGAGGAGACGAGACCATGCCGCACAACGAACGTTCCCGCCACATCACTCACGGCGTTGCACGTGCGCCGAATCGCGCAATGTACTACGCGCTCGGTTACCGGGAAGCCGATTTCGAGAATCCCATGATAGGCGTGGCCAACGGCCATTCCACCATCACGCCCTGCAACAGCGGCCTGCAGCGCCTGGCCGACGCCGCCATCGAGGCCGTGCGCGCGGCGAAGGCGAACCCGCAGGTGTTCGGCACGCCCACCATTTCCGACGGCATGTCGATGGGCACCGAAGGCATGAAGTACTCGCTGGTCTCGCGTGAAGTCATCGCCGACTGTATCGAGACCGCCGCGCAGGGGCAGTGGATGGACGGCGTGGTGGTCATCGGCGGCTGCGACAAGAACATGCCCGGCGGCATGATCGCGCTGGCGCGCACGAACGTGCCCGGCATCTACGTATATGGCGGCACCATCAAGCCGGGCCGCTACCAGGGCAAGGATCTCACCATCGTGTCGGTGTTCGAGGCCGTCGGCGAATACACCATGGGCCGCATGGACGAGCACGATTTCAAGCAGATCGAGCAATGCGCCATCCCGGGCTCGGGTTCGTGCGGCGGCATGTACACCGCCAACACCATGAGCTCGGCCTTCGAGGCCATGGGCATGAGCCTGCCGTATTCCAGCACCATGGCCAACGAGGACGAGGAAAAGGTCGCCTCGGCCGCCGAATCGGCTCGGGTGCTGGTGGACGCCGTCCGGCGCGGCGTGCGGCCGCGCGACATCATCACGCGCCGTTCCATCGAGAATGCCGTGTCCGTCATCATGGCCACCGGGGGCTCCACCAACGCCGTGCTGCATTTCCTGGCCATTGCCCATGCGGCGGAAGTCGAATGGACTATCGACGACTTCGAGCGCATCCGCCTGCGCGTGCCCGTCATCTGCGATCTCAAGCCGTCGGGCAAGTACGTCGCCACCGACCTGCATCGCGCGGGGGGCATTCCCCAGGTGATGAAGCTGCTGCTGGATGCCGGGTTGCTGCATGGCGACTGCATCACCATCACCGGCAAGACCATCGCCGAAACGCTGGCCGGCGTGCCCTCGGCGCCGTCCCCCGACCAGGACGTGATCATGCCGATCGACCGCGCCCTGTATCCGCAGGGGCACCTGGCCATCCTCAAGGGCAATCTGGCGCCCGAAGGCTGCGTGGCCAAGATCACCGGCCTGAAGAATCCCGTCATCACGGGGCCGGCCCGCGTCTTCGATTCCGAGGACGACGCCATGGCGGCCATCATGGCGCGGCGGATCCAGCATGGAGACGTGGTCGTCATCCGCTACGAAGGGCCCAAGGGCGGGCCCGGCATGCGCGAGATGCTGGCGCCGACTTCCGCGCTGATCGGACAGGGCCTGGGCGAGACGGTCGGCCTGATCACCGACGGCCGGTTCTCCGGTGGCACCTGGGGCATGGTGGTGGGCCATGTGGCGCCGGAGGCCTTCGTGGGTGGCGTCATCGCGCTGATCCGCGAAGGCGATTCGGTTACCATCGACGCCCACAAGCTGCTGCTGCAGCTCAATGTCGGCGACGAAGAATTGGCGGACCGCCGCCGGCAGTGGGTGGCGCCCAAGCCACGCTACACGCGCGGCGTGCTTGCCAAGTTCGGCAAGCTAGCCAGCTCCGCCAGCCTTGGGGCAGTTACGGATGCATTCGATAAAAGCTAGGGCGGCATGGGCCGTCCTGATTCTGCTGGCGGCCGGCGCCGCCAGCGCCCAACAGGTAGATGGCCAGAAACTCGCGGCAAGCAAGGCCTGTATGGCCTGCCACCAGGTCGACAGCAAGCGCGTCGGCCCGCCGTTGCGCAGCGTCGCCGAACGCTATGCCGGCCAATCCGAGGCGGCGGCGTATCTGGCCAACAAGATCCGCAGCGGCGGGCGCGGCGCCTGGGGCGCGGTGCCCATGCCGGCGCAGAATCACGTCAGCGAACAGGATGCGAAGCAACTGGCCGAATGGGTGCTGTCGCTGGCCCCGCCCAAGGCCAAGCCTTGAAGCAAGCCATGTTGCCCCCATGCTGCGGCTTGGGCTTGCTGCCATCCGGCAAGACGCCTTTTCATAGGCAGGCGGTCTTCTTCATCGGGGGCGCCGTTCATCCAGGGGCGTCCCGGCAGCCAGGTGATCGCACGCAGGGCAAACAGGAGTCATAGATCATGTCCGAATTGAAAACCACACCCGGCCACGAAATCGCCATTCTCGGCGGCGGTTGCTTCTGGTGCGTCGAGGCTGTCTTCCAGGACCTGCGCGGCGTGACCAGCGTGCTGCCTGGCTACAGCGGCGGCCACGTCGAACACCCCACCTACGAGCAGGTCTGCGGCAAGCAGACGGGCCACATCGAAGTGGCGCGCGTCGAGTTCGATCCCAAGGTGCTGTCCTACAGCGACCTGCTGCGCGTGTTCTTCGCCACCCACGATCCGACCACGCCGGGCCGCCAAGGCAACGACGTCGGCCCGCAATACGAATCAGCCATCTTCTGGCTGGACGACGCGCAGCGCGAACAGGCCCAGGCCGTCATCGCCGAGGTCGATGCCCTGCACGTCTACGACGCGCCCATCGTCACCAAGGTGCTGGCGCCCGCCACGTTCTGGCAGGCCGAGGACTACCACCGCAACTACTTCAACCTGCATCCCGAACAAGGCTATTGCCAGTTCGTGATCGCGCCGAAGGTGGCCAAGTTCCGCAAGCAGTTCCAGGATCGGCTGGTTCGCTGATCCGCAAAAGGCACGGGCCGCATCGCGCGGCCCGGTGTCTATGGCAGGCCGGCGCGGTTGCGCCGGCTGTTTGCATTGGATCAATCGACCGACTTCACCACGCCGCGGCGCATCTGGTCCAGTTCGATGGATTCGAACAGCGCCTTGAAATTGCCTTCACCAAAGCCGTCGTTGCCCTTGCGCTGGATGATCTCGAAGAAGATCGGGCCGATCTGGTTCTCGGTGAAGATCTGCAGCAACAGGCCGCCGCCGGGGGCGCCATCCAGCAGGATGCGGTTCTGGCGCAGGCGGTCGGTGTGCTCGCCATGTCCGGGCAGGCGACGTTCCAACAGCTCGTAGTAGGTCTCGGGCGTATCCAGGAATACCACGCCGGTCTTGCGCAGCGATTCGATGGTCGCGTAGATGTCGTCCGTCGCCATGGCGATGTGCTGGATGCCTTCGCCGCGGTACAGGTCCAGGTATTCCTGGATCTGGCCTTTCTCTTCGGTGCCTTCCTCGTTGATCGGGATGCGGATGTTGCCGCACGGCGAGGTCATGGCCTTGGACTTCACGCCGGTCACCTTGCCTTCGATGTCGAAGTAGCGCACCTCGCGGAAATTGAACAGGCGCTCGTAGAACTCGGCCCACTCGGCCATGCGGCCCTTGTGCACGTTGTGCGTCAGGTGGTCGACCAGGGTCAGGCCGGCGCCGAAGTGGCTCAGGTCTTCCTGCGCGTTGCTGGGGTCGATCGGCTCGAAGTCCACGTCATAGATGCTGATGTCGCCGATGCCGCCGTGGCCGTGCTTGCCGCGCCAGCGGTCGACCAGATAGATCAGCGAATCGCCGATGCCCTTGATTGCGGGAATGTTCAGCTCCATCGGGCCGCTGTGCGAGTCGAAGCCCCAGGCACCCAATTCCAGGGCGCGCTTGTATGCCTTGGCGGCGTCGTCCACGCGAAAGCCGATGGCACAGATGGACGGGCCATGCAGGCGGGCGAAGCGCTGCGCGAAGGAGTCGGGTTCGGCATTGATCAGGAAGTTGATGCCGCCCTGCCTATATAGGGTGACGTCCTTGTGGCGGTGCCGGGCGATGGCCTTGAAGCCCAGCAGCTCGAATACCTTGCGCAATGCGATGGGATCGGGGGCGGTGTACTCGATGAACTCGAACCCCGATGTGCCCATGGGGTTGTCCCAAGGCTGAAAACCGCTTTCCATGTCTGCTCTCCCTTATTGGTGTATTGCCGTGTCGCATTGATGGGTACGAAACCGAGATTGTAGGGAGAAGTGCCGGGCAGGCGATTGCGAAAATGGCCATTGCAGTCTGAATCAGAGCAATAATATTGCTTTGATTCAAAGTTGTGAGGCATCCAATGGCTGAAGTAGAGCTGGATAGGACAGATCGAAGAATTCTGGCGGAGTTGCAGCGGGATGGCCGGCTCAGCAACCAGGAGCTGGCCGAGCGCGTTTCGCTATCGCCCAGCCCTTGCCTGCGCCGGGTGCGCCGCCTGGAGGAGCAGGGGTACATCAAGCGCTATGTCGCTTTGGTCGACGCCGAAAGGGTGGGGCTGGGCCTGCTGGCCTACGTGTCCATCCGCCTGAACAAGCATGTGGCGGGCAGCCACGCGCCCATGGCCGATTTCGCCAGTGCCGTGCAGCAGTGGCCCGAGGTGGTCGAGTGCTACGCCATGTCCGGAGACATGGACTATCTGTTGCGCATACAGGTGGCGGACCTGGCCCACTTCTCGCGTTTCGCCATGGATACGTTGATGCAGCACCCGGCGGTGGTGGACATGCGGTCGTTCTTTGCCCTGCAGCAGATCAAGGAGACGACGGAGCTTCGTCTATAAGAGACATGAGGGGACGGGCCCCTATATATAGAGGAGATGAGGGAGGGGAGGTATCGTCGCGTGGACGCCTGGGTGCGTCACCAAAATTCCACCGTTTCTTCACGGAGGCGTAACGATTCATCGGTCCCTATTTGCATTCGGTAGAAACCCTGTGCTATAGTTATTGGCTCGGCAGTTGAAACGCTTTACGCAAAAGCGACAGCGAAGTAGGCACCGAGCAAGCAGGGTAGTGAAGAAAGGTCTGGTCAGTGCGTGCTTTGCCTGGGTTTTGGTTTTGGGCGAAGCGGCTGCCGAGGTGGTTCCGGAGCTTGGCGCGTAAGGCGCGGCGGAGGAATCCCGGTCAACGAGTGGTTGGTTGGCTGCAAACGGTAGCGAAGCGGATTGATTTGACACGCTGAAAAAACTTCTTCATAATCTCGTCCCTCTGTTGCTGAAACGGCAGCGAGACGAAGTGAAGAAAGTTAGGTCAAGTGGTTGTTTTCTGAGGGGTTTTTTCAGAAAACGCGCTTATCCGGAGCGGTTCTGAGGTTTGGCGCGACGCGCGGCTTCGGGATCCCGGTCAACGAAACAGGTTGATCGAAAAACGGAAAAGCGAAGCGGGCTGACTTGACAGCGTTAAAAAACTTCTTCATAATCTCGTTTCTCTGCTGCTGACACAGCGGCAGACGAAGCAAGGCAAGCAGGTTGCAAGACAAGATTAGCAAGGCGGCGTGACACGCAAGTTGCACGGCGCTGGCAGTAAAGGCAGTTCGCAGTGCCGCTCTTTAACAACTGAACAACCGATAAGTGTGGGCGCTTGATGCGTGTGCGCGGTGCGGTTTGCGTTTACGCAGATTCGTGCCGAAGCAAAAGTATCATCAAGCGCTTACA
>NZ_FKBS01000023.1 GCF_900078315.1 Bordetella ansorpii | reverse complement strand
AAAGCGAAGCGAGCTGACTTGACAGCGTTAAAAAACTTCTTCATAATCTCGTTTCTCTGCTGCTGACACAGCGGCAGACGAAGCAAGGCAAGCAGGTTGCAAGACAAGATTAGCAAGGCGGCGTGACACGCAAGTTGCACGGCGCTGGCAGTAAAGGCAGTTCGCAGTACCGCTCTTTAACAACTGAACAACCGATAAGTGTGGGCGCTTGATGCGTGTGCACGGTGCGGTTTGCGTTTACGCAGATTCGTGCCGAAGCAAAAGTATCATCAAGCGCTTACA
>NZ_FKBS01000022.1 GCF_900078315.1 Bordetella ansorpii | reverse complement strand
TTGGACCAGGCGGGGCTGGACGGACTGGGCCTGGCGCCGTCGCGGGTGCAGGACCTGTATCCGCTGTCGCCGATGCAGGCGGGCATGCTGTTCCACAGCGTGGCCGACGGGCAGGGCAGCGCCTACGTGACGCAATTGCGCGTGGACGTGCGCAACCTGGATGCCGAGCGCTTCCGCCAGGCATGGAGCGAGGCCATCGCGCGCCACGACATCCTGCGCACGGGCTTTCTGGCCGACGCCGAGCGGCCGCTGCAATGGGTGGCGCGGCAGGCGCCGGTGCCGCTGCGGCTGGAGGACGGCCGCCGCTGGGACGACATGGAAGCCGGCCTGGACGCATTGGCCCGCGCGGAGCTGGAACGCGGCTTCGACCTGGCCGAGCCGCCCTTGCTGCGGCTGGCGCTGGTGCGCACGGGGGCCGAGACGCAACACCTGATCTGGACCAGCCACCATCTGCTGCTGGACGGCTGGAGC
>NZ_FKBS01000021.1 GCF_900078315.1 Bordetella ansorpii | reverse complement strand
TCCACCATGTGCACTTAGTCGCTTGATCCTATAACACTAGAGTCTTATAGGTGCTGAGTTCGCGCTTGTGCCGTTCATTCAAAGCTCATCGACTTTCGCCACCTCCAGATCATCCTCTCGGACGCTCCAGTACTGCCTGCTACTCGCCAACCTTGACTTTTGAGAACAATTTAATGCAATCACAACCCGTATCCCTTTTCATCAAGCTCCCTGGTGGAAACTCGATTACTCAGAAACACTTTACGTTGTGCTTCTTCCTCATTGTTAAAGAGCG
>NZ_FKBS01000020.1 GCF_900078315.1 Bordetella ansorpii | reverse complement strand
CGCGCCCAGCACGGCCCGTTCACCGTAGGACTGGGTTCCGGTGGTGTCGACCAGGCCGCCGTTGATGGCCAGGGTGCCCGGCGCGTCGGTGGTGACCGATGCCGCGCGGACTTCGCCATCGAAGGTGGTCAGGCCGGCGGTGTTGACCGTCAGGTGACCCAGGCGGGTGGGCAGGGGATCGATCGAGCGGGTATAGATGATGGCGCTGTTGCCGACCTCGTTGAAGGTCACGTCGCCGGCTTCGGTGGAGGTGACGGTCAGGTCGTACTCGCCGCCCAGCTTGGCGGCGAAGGTGACGTTGCC
>NZ_FKBS01000019.1 GCF_900078315.1 Bordetella ansorpii | reverse complement strand
TGAATCGCCCCGGGTTTTGCGGAGGCTCCAACTCTTGAGAGAATGCGAGCCATGAGCAAGAACAACGCGAACAAGTTTTCCCCTGAAGTGCGCGAGCGGGCCGTGCGCCTGGTGCAGGAGTCCCGCAGCGAGTATCCGTCGCTGTGGGTGGCAGTCGAGTCCATCGCGCCCAAGATCGGCTGCTCGGCGCAGACGCTGCTGACCTGGGTCAAGCGCCACGAGGTCGACAGCGGTCAGCGCGAGGGCGTGACCACCAGTGAACGCGAGCGGATCAAGGCCCTGGAGCGCGAGGTGCGTGAACTTCGCCGGGCCAACGACATCCTGCGCACGGCCAGCGCTTTTTTCGCGCAGGCGGAGCTCGACCGCAAGCTGAAGTCGTAAACACCTACATCGACCGGCACCGGGAGGTCTACGGGGTCGAGCCGATCTGCACGGTGTTGCAGGTTGCCTCGTCGGCCTATCGGCGCCATGCCGCGCGGCTGCGCGATCCGTCACGGCGCAGCGACCGCGCCCGGCGCGACGAACATCTCATGCCGCATGTCCAGCGAGTCTGGCAGGAGAACCATCGCGTCTATGGTGCCGACAAGGTCTGGCGGCAACTGAACCGTGAAGGCGTGACAGTGGCCCGTTGCACGGTCGAACGCCTGATGCGCGCCCAGGGCCTGCAAGGCGTACGGCGTGGCAAGCGGCTGCGAACGACGATTGCGGATGACGCAGCCAGCCGTCCGCTGGATCGGGTCAACCGGCAGTTCCGCGCCGACCGTCCGAACCAACTCTGGGTCTCGGACTTCACCTACGTCTCGACCTGGCAGGGCTGGCTGTACGTGGCCTTCGTCATCGACGTCTACGCAAGGCGTATCGTCGGCTGGCGCGTGAGCAAGTCCATGACGACGGACTTCGTGCTCGATGCGCTGGAGCAGGCGTTATACGCCCGTCAGCCCGGCAATAACGGTTCTCTGACCCATCACTCCGACAGAGGATCCCAATACGTCAGCATCCGCTATAGCGAGCGCTTGGCCGAGGCCGGCATCGAACCCTCAGTGGGCAGCCGTGGCGACAGTTACGACAACGCGCTGGCCGAGACGATCAACGGTTTGTACAAGGCCGAATTGATCCATCGTCGGGCGCCCTGGAAAAGCCGGGAATCCGTCGAACTGGCCACCTTGGAATGGGTCGCCTGGTTCAACCAAAAACGCCTGCTCTCATCGATCGGCTATATCCCGCCGGCCGAGGCTGAGGCAAACTACTACAACCAACTCGGTATAACCGCCGACGAGGCCGTTTTACTTTAACCAAATGGCCTCCGCGATACCCGGGGCGATTCA
>NZ_FKBS01000018.1 GCF_900078315.1 Bordetella ansorpii | reverse complement strand
GACAGGCCCAGGAACACGTCCGCGTCGGCGATCACTTCCGCCAGCTTGCGCGCCTCGGTGGCCTTGGCGTAGCGCGCCTTGTCCGGATCCATCAGCGTCGTGCGGCCTTCGTAGACCACGCCCTCGATGTCCGTCACCCAGATGTTTTCCAGCGGCAGCCCCAGGTCCACCATCAGGTCCAGGCAGGCCAGCGCCGCCGCGCCCGCGCCGGACGTGACCACCTTGACCTGCCCGATGTCCTTGCCCACGACCTTCAGGCCGTTGATGAAGGCGGCGCTGACCGTGATGGCCGTGCCGTGCTGGTCGTCGTGGAAGACCGGGATCTTCATGCGCTCGCGCAGCTTGCGCTCGACCGTGAAGCACTCCGGCGCCTTGATGTCTTCCAGGTTGATGCCGCCGAACGTGGGCTCCAGGCCCGCGATGATGTCGACCAGCTTGTCCGGGTCCGTCTCGTTGATCTCGATGTCGAACACGTCGATGCCCGCGAACTTCTTGAACAGCACCGCCTTGCCTTCCATCACCGGCTTGGACGCCAGCGCCCCGATGTTGCCCAGCCCCAGCACCGCCGTGCCGTTGGTGATCACGCCCACCAGGTTGCCCCGGCCGGTGTAGCGGAAGACGTTGGCCGCGTCCTCGACGATTTCCTCACAGGCCGCGGCCACGCCGGGCGAGTAGGCCAGCGCCAGGTCGCGCTGG
>NZ_FKBS01000017.1:55648-589916 GCF_900078315.1 Bordetella ansorpii | reverse complement strand
TTATCCCCAAAACCCCGTAGACACAACGTCTGCGGGGTTTTGCTTTGGACGCTCGAAAAAGGCCGACACCACTACGAGGTAATCGAATCATGGACATCAAGGCATTGATCCCCGGAGCGGAACGCGTGATTGAAATGCTCGGGTGCTGGCCGTCCTTTCATGGCGCGGAGGTCGTTTCTTTCTCCGTGGCGCGGGCACTGCCGGGGCAGGCGCCCTCGACGACCGCCAATCTCTTCGTGCACGTGCGGGCCAACCATGGCGAGGAAATCGCCGCGGCATCCGGCCAGGGCAGCCACAGTGCGCTGATCGAGCTGGTGATGCACGATATCGAGCACCTGGCCTTGTACGATTTCAATGAACAGAACATTCTCGACCTGATCGACTTCAGCCAATCGGGCGGCACCTTGATCGCCGTCGAAATCGTGTCGGACTGGGGTGTGGGTGGCGCGGTCCGCTGCGCACACGCAGAGGTCGGCCAGATTCTGTCGCTGGCTTGAAGACAGTCCGGGCCCGAGGCAATCCGCCTGACAAGGGTGGGGCCTTCAACCCGCCCGCATCTCGATCGGCGTTCTTTCCAGGAAGCGTTCGAATGCGCTGAGAAACGTCTGTTCCGCCAGCGACAGCTTGCGCTGTTTGTGCCAAGTCAGGAACACATCGATTTCCGCCATGACGTCATCGGGCAGCACACGCTTCAGATCGCCCGCCAGCATGTCCTGCCGGATCATGTGTTCGGGCAGGCAGCTTAGCCCCATCCCGGCGATGACCATGCGCCGGATCTCTTCCACATAAGGCGACGTGCCCACGATGCGGCCGGTGAAGCCTTGCTGATCGCGGAAGATCGTCAGCGGGGACAGGGTGTCGCCCAGTTGGTCGCTGGCGAAGCTGACGAAGTTCTGGTCGAGCAGGTCTTCGACCTGAATGTTCCGGCGCGAAAAAAGCGGGTGGTTGCGCCCGCACACCATCACGTAGCGATGGCGCATGAAAATGCGCCGCTCCAGGCTGTCGATGGCCTTGCGACACAGGCAGATGCCCAGGGCAGGAATCCGCTTGCTGAGCGCATCGAGGATGAAGGCGCTCTGCATGACATCGACATAGAACTCGATCTTCGGATAGCGGCGGTGGAACTGCATGAGGAATTCGTCGTAGGCCGCGCTCTGGATCTTGCTCATCAGCATGAGGCGCAACGTACCGGCGATCTCGCCTTCGTCCTGCGCGGCGGCCTCGTCGATGCGCGCCACCATCCCGTACATATCGCGCGCGATGCCATAGAGCGCTTCGCCCAGGCCCGTCAGCCTGAACTCTCCATGACGCCGATACAGCAGCGTGCCGCCCACGGCGTCTTCCAGCCGCTTCAGCGCCTGGCTGACGGCCGGTTGGCTCAGGTGCAGCGCGGTGGCGGCGCGGCTGATGCCGCGTTCCTGCACCACGAACATGAACGTGCGCAGCAGGTTCCAGTCCAGGCGCTCGGGCGCCAGGGGCGAAACGGTCTTGATGGGCGCGGCAGCGTTGGGCATATCAGGCGGATCGGCAAAGAGGTGGCCGGTGGGGCAGGGCGGCAGGTGGGAAGCGATGCGTCCAGATAGCCGGCCGGGAAGCTGGCATCGTACGCGAAGGATTCCCGAAGGCTTACTTAATACGACCCGGCGCAGATCGCGCAAGCGCAGCCGACACGCCCCACGTACGCTCGCAAAAAAGGCGGCCTGGGCCGCCTTTCCGGTCAACCTGGGCGAGCCGGCCGGCCTTACACGCTGGCCAGTCCGTTGAAGAATCGCTCGGCGTTGTCTTCCAGGCCCTCGATATAGTAGCCGCCCTCCTGCACGACGACGGTCGGTACGCTGAACTGGCCGATCGCGCGGCCCAGGCGTTCGAAGCCGTTGGCGCTGACGGCCACCATGGCCTGAGGATCTTTCTCGAAGACGTCGAAGCCCAGCGACAGCACCAGGGCGTCGGGCTGGAACAGCTCGATGGCGCGGCGCGCCTGGTCCAGGCGGTCGAAGAACACCGGTTCCGGCGAGCCGTGCGGCATCGGCAGGTTGAGGTTGTAGCCGTAGCCGTCCCCGGCGCCGCGCTCGTCCTCGAAACCCGCCACCACGGGATAGAAGTTCTCCGGGTCTCCGTGGATGGAGACGTACAGCACGTCGCGGCGCTCGTAGAAGATTTCCTGGATGCCCTGGCCATGGTGCATGTCGGTGTCCAGGATGGCCACGCGCTTGTACTTCGCCGTCAGCATCTGCGCGGCGATGGCGGCGTTGTTCAGGTAGCAGAAGCCGCCCGCGGCGTCGCGGCGGGCATGGTGGCCCGGCGGTCGGCACAGGGCATACGCCTGGCGGTCGCCATCCAGCAGGGCCTGCGCGCCACTGATGGCGCACTGCGCGGCCCAATAGGCCGAGCGCCACGTGTCGGGACCGACCGGGCAACTGCCGTCGGCCAGGTAGCGCGCGGCCTGGGCCAGCACGCCACGCAGGGCGTTGGGCTCGCGCACGAACACGTTGGAGACGACTTCGTCGCCCCAGTCATCGGGCAGCTGTTTCCAGCGCGGATGGGCGTCCTGCAAGAAGCGCAGGTAGTCCAGGGCATGCACGGCGCCGATGGCGGCGGCACCCGCGTCGGCCGGCTGGATCACGTCGAACTTCAGCTTGCGCACGCCCTCGACCAGCGCGTCCAGGCGGGACGGCACTTCCTGCGGTGTGCGCATCTTGCCGCGCGAGAAGTAGGTTTGCGGGTGATGCAGCTTCTGATCGGGATGGTAGAAAGTCTTCATGCTCGTACCGTGGAGTTTGCAGGTTGCGTGCCGGCCTTGGGATCGGTCAGGAAGGCGACCGACAGCATCGACAGCAGGGCGATGACGCTGAACAGCAGGGCCAGCGGCCACCATTGGCCCGCGAACTTCTGGGCAAGAATGGTGCCCAGCATCGGGGTCAGGCCGCCGAAGATGGCGCCGGACAGCTGATAGGCCATGGAGATGCCGGTGTAGCGGATGCGGGTGGGGAAGCTGTCGCTGACGTACCCGGCGATGACGGCGTAGTAGGCGCCCATGAACATCACGGCCACGCCGACGCCCAGCGTCAGGGACAGCAGGGTGCCCTGGTCGACCAGGTTGAACATGGCGTAGGGTGTGAACAAGGAAATGAACGACGTGATCAGCAGGAAACGGCGGTTGCCGATGCGCGAGGCGATGTACGCGGACAGCGGCGTGATGAAGAACTGCATCACCGAGACCAGCAGCAGGCAGTCGAGAATGACGGCGCGGGTCAGGCCCACGTACTGCGTGGTGTAGGCCAGCATGAAGGTATTGGTGAAGTAGAAGCCGGCGATGCCCAGCACGTTGGCGCCGACGGCCAGCACCAGCAGGCGGGGTGCGCCGCGCAGCACTTCGAACAGCGGCACCTTCTCTTCTTCCTTCGCGGCGGCGCGCTGGGCGCGGGCTTCCTGCTCGGCCAGGAAGTCGGGCGATTCCTGCACGCTCATGCGGATGGCGAAGCCCACGATCAGCAGCACGGCGCTGAACAGGAACGGCACGCGCCAGCCCCAGCTCATGAACTCGGCGTCGTCCAGCGAGGTGACCAGCTTGAACATCAGCATCGACAGGATCAGGCCGGCCGGGCTGCCCAACTGCGCGAACGAGGCGAAGAAGGTGCGCTTGCTCTTGTCGGGCGAGTGTTCGCCGGCCATCAGCACGGCGCCTCCCCATTCGCCGCCCACGGCGATGCCCTGCACCAGGCGCAGCAGCACCAGCAGGATCGGCGCCCAGATACCGATGGAGGCATAGGTGGGCAACAGGCCGATCAGCACGGTGACCGTGCCCATCATCAGCAGTGTGATGATCAGCGACTTCTTGCGGCCGATGCGGTCGCCGATATGGCCGAACACGGCGCCGCCGAAGGGACGTGCAAAGAAGCCGACGGCGAAGGTGCCGAAGGCGGCCAGCGTGCCGTAGAAGCCGTCGGCCGAGGGGAAGAACAGCTTGCCGAACACCAGCGCGGCGGCGGTGGCGTAGATGTAGAAGTCGTACCACTCGATCATGGTGCCGACGAATGCGGCGACGGAGGCGCGGACGGGCTGGTGCGTCGCCGTGGTGGGATTCCCCTTCATTTCTTTCTCTCTCGATGCAGTGCGGTGTGGTTCGGCCGGCGGGATTGCAGGGTGGCCGGCCACTTTTATACGTCTGCTCCGATCCATAAGAAAAATTCTAATTATTTATTCTCGGCATTTGTCTGGATTATACGAATGGGCTGTGCCCGCTAGACGGCGGGATCCCGGAATGTCCTGCCTGCTCGAAAATTCTTTTATGGATCATTGGCTTGCGGCTCGGTGGCGCTCGAATGAAACCCCCAGGGCATGGCCTTGCCGCGACGCCCGCCGGATGACCCGCCGCCCGCCCGTATTAGTGAAAGTACGGGGGTGCCAGACGGCGCCGCAGGCCGGCGGCCGCCATGCTCGGCATGGCAGCGTCACGAATTGCGCAGGGCCTCCGGGTCGTCGCGCCCTGGCGAACCGGCGGCATACGATTGCCGGTCGATGCCGTGCTTGCGCAGCTTGTCGTAGAACGTCTTGCGGGGCAGGCCCAGCGCATGCAGCGTGGCGCGCACATCGCCGCCGTTCTCGGCCAGGGCCTGGCGGATCAGGTGGGCTTCGTGGCGCTCGACGCGCTGGTGCAGCGTCGGGGGTTCGCCCGAGGGTGTGTCGGCATCGGCATTCGCGGCGGGAGGTAAAACGCCCAGCACGAAGCGCTCGGCGTAATGGGCGAGTTCGCGGATATTGCCGGGCCAGTCGTCGTGCATCAGATGGTTGCGTACCGCGCCGGACAGCGCGGGTACGTCGCGCCGGAAACGCCGGGCGGCCAGTCCCACGTAGTGCGCGAACAGCAGGGGGATGTCCTCGCGCCGTTCGCGCAGCGGCGGCAGGTGCACGGTGACGACGTTCAGCCGGTAATACAGGTCGTCGCGGAACTGGAATTGCGCGCGCATGGCCGGATCGCCCAGGTCGACCTTGGCGGCGGCCACCACGCGCAGGTCCACGTCGCGAACCTCGTTGGTGCCCAGCGGCGCGACCTGGCGGCTTTCCAGCACGCGCAGCAGCTTGACCTGCACGGCGGGCGGCATGCTTTCGATCTCGTCCAGGAACAGGGTGCCGCCGCCGGCGTGCTCGATACGGCCGATGCGTTTTTTCTGCGCCCCGGTGAAGGCGCCGGGTTCGTGGCCGAAGAGTTCGCTTTCGATCACGGTTTCGGGCAGGGCGCCGCAGTTGATGGCGACCAGCGGCCGGTCGCGCCGTCCGCTCAGGCGGTGCAGCACGGTGGCCACGACTTCCTTGCCGGTGCCGGTCTCGCCTTCGATCAGCACGTCCACGTCGGCGCCCGCAACGTGGCGCAGGGTGTCCTTGATGCGTTGCATGGCCGGCGTGGCGCCGATGAAGGCCAGTTCGTCGAAATCGGTTTCCCGTGCCGTCTGGCGCAGTTGCCGGTTCTCCAGCAGCAGCCGCCGTTTCTCGGCCGCTCGGCCGATGGCGGCCAGCAGCATGTCCGACGGGTAGGGCTTGGCCAGGAAGTCGTAGGCGCCGTCGCGCATGGCCTGCACGGCCATGGGAATGTCGCCGTGGCCGGTGATGAGAATGACGGGGATATCGGGGTCCAGCCTGCGCACGTGCCGGAAGAACGCCAGGCCGTCCATGCCGGGCATGCGCACGTCGGTGACGACCACTCCGGCATAGCTGCTGTCCAACTGTGCCAGCGCGGCTTCGGCGTTGCCGTGCGCGTGCACGTCGTAGCCATGCAGCATGAGGGTCTGGGCGGTGGCGCGCAGCAGGTCGGCGTCGTCATCGACCAGCGTGACGGGACAGGCGGCGGGCATGTCCAGGAAAGCAGGCGGTGTGTGTGCTGGGGTCATACGTGCTTGGCGATCGCGGCGGCGAACCGCGTGACGGGACGAGCCCGAGGCGCATCCGGGAGATACGGGGCGTGGCGGGCCGTCATGCGGGCTCGCCTGCCGGGGCGGCGGCCAGGGTAACGGTGAAGATGGCGCCATGCGGCGTGGCATCGGCGGCATGCAGGCCTCCGCCGAATTCGGTGAGGATGTCGCGGCAGATGATCAGGCCCAGTCCCAGCCCTTCGGGCTTGGTGGTCTGGAAGGGGGTGAACAGTTTCTCACGCAGTTCGGGGGCCAGGCCAGGGCCGTTGTCGCGGATGTGGATGAGCACCTGGTCCGTCGCGCCGGCGCGGCGCTGGGCGGCCAGGCCGTTGGATGCCCGCGGCGGCTCGCCCGTCTGGCCGTGCACGTCGATCAGGATGTCGATGCGCGGATCGCCGCTGTCCTGCAGCGCATCCATCGCATTTTGCAGCAGGTTCACGAAGACCTGTTCCAGGCGCATGCGATCCGCCAGCACTTTCAGTTGCGGTTGGCGGCCGGGATGCGTCACCAGCACGCGTTGCCGCGTGATGCGGGGCCCCACCAGCAGCAGGGCGCCTTCGAGGGCGTCGTCCAGCGGGATGGGCGCCACGCTGGCGGCGGCCTTGCGCGAGAACGCGCGCAATTCGCCGGTGATGCCCCCGATGCGTTCGGTCAGCGCGGCGATGGTCTGCAGGTTCTCCAGCACCGCGGCGTCCTGGCCGCGGCGGGCGAACTCGGCCGTGTTGTCGGCGTAGGCCCGGATGGCCGCGGCAGGCTGGTTGATCTCATGCGCGACGCCCGCGGCCACCTGGCCCAGCAGCGCCAGCTTGTTGGCCTGCACCAGCTCGTCCTGCATCTGGTGCAGGCGCGCCTCGGCATGCTGGCGTTCGTCGATCAGGGCCTGCAACTCGGTATTGGCGCGCCGCAGTTCGCCGGTGCGTTGCTGCACCTGGTGTTCCAGCTCGGCGCGCACGACGGCCTGGGCATGCGTGCGGCGCCGCGCGCGGGTGCGCAGGTAGATGTACAGGCCGGCGGACAGCCCGCAGGCCGTCAGTGCCAGCAGCGTGGCCAGTTGGGCGTTGGCTGCCGCACGGTCGATGGCCGGCTGTACGGGGGAGAGCGTGTGCAGCGTCCAACGGTCCGAACTGACTACCGGAAACGCGGTATGCAGCAACCGTGCCCCCGCGGGTTGCCTGCGCAGGGCTGCGCGCGCACGGACCAGCGTGCCGGCATCCTGCGAACCCGAAGGCAACGTCACGGGCAGCGGTTCGAAACGCGCATCGCCGAACTGCTGGTCGGCCCGCATGGCCCGCGCCGTGGCCTCGGGCAGTGCCCCCGTGGCACGGAAACGCCAGTCGGGCACGTTGCCCATCAGCACCACGCCGTTGCCGTCGGTGATGAACAGGGCGTCTTCCAGGGCCTCCCAGTTGCGCTCGAGAATGGTGAAGTCCATCTTCAGCACGATCACGCCCAACAGCTTGCCGGCGCTGTTGGCGATGCGGCGCGACAGGTACAGGCCGGGTTCGTGGCTGATGGTGCCCAGGGCGAAGTACTCGGCCTCGCCTTCGCTGACCGCGCGCCGGAAGTACGGCCGGAACTGGTAGTCGACGCCCACGAAGGTGGCCGGCTCGTTCCAGTTGCTGGCCGCGATGGCGAGGCCCGTCATGTCCAGCAGGTAGATGGCGGAGGCGCCCACGCCTCGGCTGAGCGCCGTGAGCTTGTGGTCCAGTTGCAGGATGCGCTCGGGCTCGGGCGCCAGCAGCGTGGCGCGCACCTCGGGGTCCTGCGCCAGCACGAAGGGCACCGAGCGGAATTTGTCCAGGCTGCTGCGCAGGGCCACGGTGTTGAGCTGGGCGGCGGCGCGGGCGTGCGTGGCGAGCTCCTGGACGGCGCGGTCGGCTCCCCAGACGCCGGCCCGGTGCACCAGCCAGGCCGCCAGCGCCAGCACGGCCAGCAGGAGCAGCGCGGCGCGCATCCTGCGGGGGGTAGCGTGTTCCGGCGGCGCGGTGCTGAGCGGCGCCGCGGCATGCGCGTCGCGGCTGACGGGATCGGCCGGCGGGGATGGGAAATTTTTGGACATGCGTGCGTAAACGGCGCCGCGCGTGCTGTGTGGAATTCCGCACATTCTACCTTGACGGTGTGCGGAATTCCGCTCGGCCGCCAGGCGCCATTCGGAAGCGTCTTAAAAAAGTTCCGCACCTTTCAAGGGCTTAATGCACTGTTGCGGTGCACAAAATTTCTGGCACGCGGCTTGCGTAAGCATCGTGGATGCCGCGCCCGCCGTGCGGCAAGGGACTTTGAAAAAAACATCCGGTCCATGCGCCTGGAAACAGGCCGGATCCGGCTTTTGGTGGGGACATTCCCAATGCTCGACGTCAGCCAGGGCGACGCTACGCCCGTTCGCAAGCAGAAGTTCTATCAGATCCTGTATGTGCAGGTCCTGTTCGCCATCGTGGTGGGCATCCTGCTGGGTCACTTCCACGCGCAGTGGGGCGAAGCCATGAAGCCGCTGGGCGATGGCTTCATCAAGCTGGTCAAGATGATCATCGCGCCGGTGATTTTCCTGACGGTGACCACCGGCATCGCCGCCATGAGCGACCTGAAGAAGGTCGGCCGTGTCGTCGGCAAGGCCATGATCTATTTCCTGATCTTCTCGACGCTGGCGCTGATCGTCGGCATGATCGTCAGTCACGTGGTGCAACCGGGCGCCGGCATGCACATCGACCCGGCGTCGCTGGATTCGAAGGCGGTGCAGGACTACGTCAACAAGGCGCACGATTCCACTATCACCGGCTTCCTGCTGAACATCATCCCCAACACGATCGTCAGCCCGTTCGTATCGGGCGACATCCTGCAGGTGCTGTTCGTGGCGGTGCTGTTCGGCATTTCGCTGGCCATCGTGGGCGAGCGCGGCCGTCCGGTCACGGCGTTCCTGCAGGCGCTGGCTTCGCCGGTGTTCAAGCTGGTGGCCATCCTGATGCGCGCGGCGCCCATTGGCGCGTTCGGCGCCATGGCCTTCACCATCGGCAAGTACGGCATCGGTTCGGTGATCAACCTGGCCATGCTGGTCGGCACGTTCTACCTGACCGCGCTGCTGTTCGTGGTGATCGTGCTGGGTGCGGTGGCGCGCTACAACGGCTTCTCGATCTTCAGCCTGATCCGCTACATCCGCGAAGAACTGCTGCTGGTGCTGGGCACGAGCTCGTCCGAAGCCGCGCTGCCCACGCTGATGCAGAAGATGGAGCGTGCCGGTTGCGCCAAGTCGGTGGTGGGCCTGGTCGTGCCGACCGGCTATTCGTTCAACCTGGACGGCACCAACATCTACATGACGATGGCCGCGCTGTTCATCGCCCAGGCGTGTGACATCCCGCTGTCGCTGGGCGACCAGATCCTGCTGCTGCTGGTGGCGATGCTGAGCTCCAAGGGCGCCGCCGGCGTCACCGGCGCGGGCTTCATCACGCTGGCCGCCACGCTGTCGGTCGTGCCGACCATCCCGGTGGCCGCCATGGCGCTGATCCTGGGCGTGGACCGCTTCATGTCCGAATGCCGCGCGCTGACCAACCTGGTCGGCAACGCCACCGCCGCTGTCGTCGTGGCCCGCTGGGAAGGCGAACTGGATAAGGAACGCCTGGATGCCGCGATGGCCGGCAATGCGCTGCCGCTGGACGAGCCCGCCGCCATGCCCGCTCAACCGAGCGTGAGCCACGCGTAAGGCGTAGACGCACAGAGCAAGGTCCCGCTGCTCACGAGGCAGCGGGAAGCAGAAGGGCCGGGATGACCGGCCCTTCTTTTTTGCGTGTCCGGTATGCGGAGCCCGGCGCGCAGGCGCCGTCTATCTGTGGCAGGCGGTCGGCGGCGACGCCATGAACTCGCTTTGCGCATGGCCTTTGCGCGATCAGGGGATCTGGATATCCGCCCGCGCCAGCAGGGCGGCGGTCTCGAACAGCGGCAGCCCCATCACGCCGCTGTAGCTGCCGGCGATGTGGGCGATGAAGGCGCTGGCCAGGCCCTGGATGCCGTAGGCGCCGGCCTTGCCGAACGGC
Source organism: Bordetella ansorpii (assembly GCF_900078315.1). Lineage (GTDB taxonomy): Bacteria > Pseudomonadota > Gammaproteobacteria > Burkholderiales > Burkholderiaceae_B > Bordetella > Bordetella ansorpii. The sequence goes on along the minus strand of NZ_FKBS01000017.1, from coordinate 579,988 downwards.
TCGCCGCTGTCGCAATAGCGTTCGCGTTCGGCCTGGCTGGTCGCGCGCATGCCGACGCGCGTGACGGACAGCGCTTCGTGCAGTTGGCCATCGACGGCCAGCACCACGGCGGTATGCACTTCATGTTCGGCGCCGGACAGCGCTTGCAGGATACGCAGCGCATCGGCGCGGTCGGCGGGCTTGCCCAGCACGGCGCCGTCCAGGATGACGGTGGTGTCGGCCGCCAGGATGGGCAACGTGGCCAGATGCTGGTCGCGTATCCAGGCCACCGCGCGCTGCGCCTTGTCGCGCGCGGTGCGTCGCACATAGTCGGCGGCGCTTTCACCGGCCAGTTGCGGTTCGTCCTCTCCGGGCGGCGCGGGCACGCGCAGCACGTCGTGCGCCAGGCCGATCTGTTGCAGCAGTTCGCGGCGGCGCGGGCTGGCCGAAGCCAGGTACAGGCGGGGAGCGGAGGCGGGCGTGGGGGCGTCGGACATATAGGAATGCGCAGGGAGGGATAGGGCGCCGCCTGGCCAAGCCGTGAACCGGCATGCCCGGTTCAGGAGCGCGGATGCGGCTCGGCCATCTGCCGGGCCGGGCGTGCGTGTATCCGGCCGCGCAAGGCGTCAGGCGCGATGATACGGGTGATTGGCCATGATCGCCCAGGCGCGGTAGAGTTGCTCGGCAAGCAGCACACGCACCATGGGATGCGGCAGGGTGAGCGAGGACAGCCGCAGCAGGCCGTCGCATGAAGCCTTCAAGGCGGCGTCCAGGCCATCCGGGCCGCCCACCAGGAAGGCGACGTCGCGGCCGCCCGAGCGCCAGTGTTCGAGCTGCTGCGACAGCGCCATGGTGGTGAGGTCGCGTCCGCGTTCGTCCAGCGCCAGGCGCAACGCGCCCGACGGCAACGCGGCCTCGATGCGGCGCGCTTCCGCGGCCATCATCTGGGCCGGCGTCTTGCCGGTGGTGCGGGGTTCGGGCTTGATCTCGCGCAGTTCCAGCGCGCAATCGGACGGCAGGCGGCGGGCGTAGTCGTCCCAGGCGGTCTCGACCCAGCCGGGCATGCGGGTGCCGACGGCCAGTACGATGAGTTTCATGGGCGGGGATTACGCCGGTTCGTCGCCGCTGCTGAACATGGCCGAGCGGGCCGTCGATTCAGGCAGCAGCTTCACGCGCACCGGCTTGTCGCCCCAGATCTCTTCCAGGTTGTAGTACTGGCGGATGGCGGGCTGCATGATGTGGATGACGATGTCGCCCAGGTCGACTACGACCCATTCGCCGGTGTCTTCGCCTTCGATCGTGATGCCGGTGAGCTTCAGGGCGCGGCCGCAATCGGCCACGCTGGCGGCCAGGGCACGCGTCTGCCGGTTGGAGGTCGCGGTGGCCATCACCACGCGATCGAACAGGCTGGTCAGGTGCGTGGTGTTGAAGACTTTGATGTCTTGCGCCTTGACGTCTTCGAGGGCATCGATGACGGCGCGCTGTAGTTTTTGAATATCCATGTGTTCCAAATATAACCCGCACGCAGGACGCTCGGGCATCCTTCGTGCAATAGGGGGACAGACTTAACGGTAAAGGCCGTGCGCCGCGATGTAGTCGGCGACGGCCGGGTCGAGCATGCTGGCGGCCGGCGCGCCATGCGCCAGCCGGTCGCGGATACCGGAGGCCGACACGTCCATGGGCGCGAACGGTAGTTCCTGCAGGACGTGCCCGTGGCCTTGCAGCCAATCGGCCAGTTCGTCCGGCACGTGCAGGGCGGTGCCGGGGCGCACCGCAACGGCCAGGTCGACCCTCGCGGCGATGTCCTGCCAGGCGCGCCAGGTGCAGAAGTTGGCCAGTTGGTCGGCGCCCAGCAGCCAGACGTATTGGCCGGCCGGCAGGGCGCGCAGCGTGTCGATGGTGTAGGTGGCGCCGCCGCGCGTGATCTCGATCGGATTGACGGCCAGGCCGGGATGGCCTTCGACGGCCAGCTCGAGCATGCGCAGGCGGTGTTCGGGCGCGGCCTTGAGCGGCGCGCGCTGCCAGGGATTGGCGGCCGGGATCAGTTGGACCTCGGCCAGCGCCAGCGCGCGCATGGCCGCCTGGGCCAGCGCGATGTGGGCATCGTGCACGGGGTCGAAGCTGCCGCCCAGCAGGCCGATACGGCTGTCAGCGCGGCGGCTGCCGGACGCGCCATCTTGTCCTGGCGTATTCCCGGTGATGCCCGGCGTGCTCATGCGGCAGTCCTGGCGCGGCATGCCTGCGTGAGGAGCGCGCGCATCGGAATACGACACCCCTGGGTCATACCCATTCCCGAGGCGAAAGATACGCGGCCAGTTCGCTTTCAGGCGTGCCGGGCTGCGGCTGCCAGTCGTAGCGCCAGTGGGCAACGGGCGGCATCGACAGCAGGATCGATTCGGTGCGGCCGCCCGACTGCAGGCCGAACAGCGTGCCGCGGTCGTAGACCAGGTTGAACTCGACGTAGCGGCCCCGGCGATAGGCCTGGAAATCGCGTTCGCGTTCGCCGTAGGGCAGGTCGCGGCGGCGCTCGACGATGGGCAGGTAGGCGCCCAGGAAGCTGTCGCCCACCGAGCGCACCAGCGCGAACGAGGCATCGAAGCCCGGTTCGTTCAGGTCGTCGAAGAAGATGCCGCCGATGCCGCGCGTTTCGTTGCGGTGCTTCAGGAAGAAATACTCGTCGCACCAGCGTTTGTAGCGCGGGTAGTAGTCGGGGCCGTGCGGCGCCAGCGCGTCGCGGCAGGCCTGGTGGAAGTGCCGGGCGTCCTCGGCGCGGGGATAGTAGGGCGTGAGGTCGAGACCGCCGCCGAACCAGAACACGTCGCGCTCGTCGTGGCCCGGGCGCGCCGCGGCCAGGAACATGCGCACGTTCATGTGCGTGGTGGGCACGTGCGGATTGCGTGGGTGCAGCACCATGGACACGCCCATGGCCTGCCAGGGCCGGCCGGCCAGTTCGGGCCGGTGCGCGCTGGCCGAAGGCGGCAGGCGCGTGCCCATGACGTGGCTGAACAGCACGCCGCCGCGTTCGAGCAGTTGGCCGTCTTCGATCAGGCGCGAGATGCCGCCGCCGCCTTCCTCGCGCTGCCACTGGTCGGTGCGGAAAGACTCGCCGCCCGCCTGTTCGAGGGCTTGCACGATACGTGTTTGCAGGCCGGTGAAATAGTCGTGGACGGCGGTGGCGGAGACGGCGTCGGTCATGGGCGGTGCGATGGGACTACGAACGCGGCTTCTGTTGCGACGGCTTCAGCGCGCGCCAGCCGATGTCGGTACGGTACTGGCGTCCATCGAAATGGACGGCCGACACGGTCTCGTAGGCGCGGTCGCGCGCGATGCGGATCGAGTCGGCCAGCGCCGTGACGCACAGTACGCGGCCGCCGGAGGTCTGCACCTGGCCGTTTTCACGCTTGGTGGCGGCGTGGAAGACCATGACGTCGTCGGCATCGGCAGGCAGGCCGTTGATGACGTCGCCGGTGCGTGGCGTGCCGGGGTAGTTGTGCGCGGCCAGCACCACGCCCAGCGCGGTACGGCGGTCCCAGGTGATGTCGGCCTGGTCCAGCGTGCCTTCCACGGCGTGCTCGAGCGCGTCCAGCAGGTCGCTCTTGATGCGCATCATGATGGGCTGGGTTTCAGGGTCGCCCATGCGGCAGTTGAATTCCAGCGTCTTGATGGTGCGGTCGGGACTGTCGCCCGGGGCGATCATCAGGCCGGCATACAGGAAGCCGGTGTACGGAATGCCGTCGCGCGCCATGCCCTGCACGGTCGGCAGGATGATCTCGCGCATGATGCGGTGGTGCAGTTCCGGCGTGACGATGGGGGCGGGCGAGTAGGCGCCCATGCCGCCCGTGTTGGGGCCGGCGTCGCCGTCCTGCAGGCGCTTGTGGTCCTGGCTGGTGGCCAGGGCCAGCACGTTGCGGCCATCGCACATGACGATGAAGCTGGCTTCTTCGCCGACCAGGAATTCCTCGATGACCACGCGCGCGCCGGCGGCGCCCAGCGAGCCGTCGCCCAGCATGGCGTCGATGGCGTCGTGGGCTTCTTCGGCGGTCATGGCGACCACCACGCCCTTGCCGGCGGCCAGGCCGTCGGCCTTGATGACGATGGGGGCGCCTTGCTGGTCGACGTAGGCATGCGCCTGTGCCGGATCGGTGAAGGTGGCGTACGCGGCCGTGGGGATGCCGTGGCGCATCATGAAGGCCTTGGCGTAGTCCTTCGAGCTTTCGAGCTGGGCGGCGGCGCGGGTGGGGCCGAAGATCTTCAGGCCGCGCGCGCGGAACACGTCGACCACGCCGGCGGCCAGGGGGGCCTCGGGGCCGACCACGGTGAGCGACACGCCGTTCTGCTGGACGAAGTCGGCCAGTTCTTCAGGGGTGGTGAGGGCCAGGTTCTCGAGCAGGTCGCCCTGCTCGGTGCCGCCGTTGCCGGGGGCGACATAGACCTTGTGGACGCGCGGCGAACGTGCGAGCCGCCAGGCGAGAGCGTGTTCGCGGCCGCCCGAGCCGATAACCAGGAGTTTCATGAGAGTAATGTGGTGATGCTTGAAGTTGCCACTTCGGCCCGTAGTGGAATAGTCGCCCGGCCGGTACGCGCCGGCCAGGCTGGTCCGCCAGCGTTGCGCGGCTCCCCTGGCCGCTGCAGCGCCGCTCGCTTCATTGCGCTTCGTCGAACACGACGTTGGTGTAGACGTCCTGCACGTCGTCCAGGCCTTCCAGGGCGTCGAGCAGTTTTTGCATTTTCACGGCGTCTTCGCCGGCCAGTTCGGTTTCGTTCAGGGCCTTCTGGATGATTCCGTCGACCTCGGCCTTCAGGCCGGCGGCCTCGAAGGCCTGGCGCACGGCGGCGTAGTCGGCCGGGGCGCACAGGACCTCGATGACGCCTTCTTCATCGGTGGCGACGTCTTCGGCGCCGGCTTCCAGGGCGGTCTCCATGACCGTGTCCTCGGAGGTGCCGGGGGCGAACACGAACTGGCCGCAATGCTTGAACATGAACGCGACCGAGCCTTCCTGGCCCAGGTTGCCGCCGTTCTTGGCGAAAGCGTGGCGAACTTCGGCCACGGTGCGGGTGCGGTTGTCGGTCATGCACTCGACGATGACCGCTGCGCCGCCGATGCCGTAGCCTTCGTAGCGGACTTCTTCGTAATTGGTGCCGTCGGCGCCGCCCGCGCCGCGTTGGATCGCGCGCTGGACGTTGTCTTTGGGCATGTTGGCGTCGGTGGCCTTGTCCCAGGCCAGACGCAGGCGCGGATTGGTATCCGGATCGGCACCGCCGGCACGGGCGGCAACGGTGATCTCACGGATGATCTTGGTCCAGAGCTTGCCCCGCTTGGCGTCCTGGCGGCCCTTGCGGTGCTGGATATTGGCCCATTTGCTGTGTCCGGCCATGGTTACTCTTATCTAATAATGGTGTCAAAGAACGCTATTTTAGCCTGCCCGACCTGGCCGCGCCGTCAGGAGTGTGTCGCGCGCGCCACGCACGGGGCGTCTACACTTGCGCCACCGCATCCCGTCACTCTGGAGTCCACGCCCATGATCGCCCCTCTCATCGTCGCCCGGAACGCCCGGGCGGAGCTGGCGCTGCTGCCCGCCCTGGCCAACCGCCATGGCTGCATCACCGGCGCCACCGGCACCGGCAAGACGGTCACGCTGCAGGTGATGGCCGAGGCCTTTTCGCGTATCGGCACGCCGGTATTCCTGGCTGACGTCAAGGGCGACCTGACCGGCATTTCGCAGGCGGGCGCCAACTCGCCCAAGCTGCAGGAGCGCCTGCAGAAGCTGGGCCTGCCCGAGCCGGCCTGGGGCGCCAGCCCGGTGGCGCTGTGGGATGTGTTCGGCAAGCAGGGACTGCCGGTGCGCGCCACCGTCTCCGACATGGGCCCGCTGCTGCTGTCGCGCATGCTGGAGTTGAACGACACGCAGGAAGGCGTGCTGACCCTGGTGTTCCGCGTGGCCGATGACGAGGGCCAACTGCTGCTGGACATGAAAGACCTGCGTGCCATGCTGCAGAACGTGGCCGATCGCGCCAGCGAACTGAAGACGCGCTACGGCAATGTGTCCTCGGCCTCGGTGGGCGCCATCCAGCGCAGCCTGCTGCGCCTGGAGTCGCAGGGCGCCGACCAGTTCTTCGGCGAGCCCATGCTGGACGTGGCCGACCTGATGCGCACCGATGCGCAGGGCCGCGGCATCGTCAACGTGCTGGCCGCCGACCAACTGATGCAGGCGCCGCGCCTGTACGGCGTGTTCCTGCTGTGGCTGCTGGCCGAGCTGTTCGAGAAACTGCCCGAAGTGGGCGACGTGGAACAGCCCAAGCTGGTGTTCTTCTTCGACGAGGCGCACCTGCTGTTCAAGGACGCGCCCGAGGCCTTGCTCGAGAAGATCGAGCAAGTGGTGCGCCTGGTGCGCTCCAAGGGCGTGGGGGTGTATTTCGTCACCCAGAATCCGCTGGATATTCCCGATACCGTGCTGGGCCAACTGGGCAATCGCGTGCAGCATGCGCTGCGCGCCTTCACGCCGCGCGACCAGAAGGCGGTGCGCACGGCCGCGCAGACCATGCGGCCGAATCCCGGGTTGGACATCGAGGCCGCCATCACCGAGCTGGGCGTGGGCGAGGCGCTGGTGTCGCTGCTGGACGAGAAGGGCCGGCCGATGCCCACCGAGCGCGCCTGGATCATGCCGCCGGGCAGCCGCATCGGCCCGGCCACGGACGTCGAACGGCAGGCGCTGCGGCAGAGCAGCACGCTGGCGGGCAGGTATGGGCAGGCCATCGACCGTCAATCTGCCTACGAGGTGCTGACGGCGCGGGCGGCTTCGGACGTGCCGGCGGGCAGCAGCGGGGCTGGCCGCACGCCCTCATCGGCGCCCACGCCTGCCGCGCCCCAGGAAGAGGAAGGCGGTCTGATGAAGAGCGTGAACGAAGTGCTGTTCGGCTCGGTGGGTCCGCGCGGCGGCCGGCGCGATGGCGTGGTGCAGTCGGTGGCCAAGAGCACCGCGCGCTCGGTGGCGCGCGAACTGGTGCGGGGCGTGCTGGGGTCGTTGCTGGGATCGCGCCGGCGCTAAGGCGCCGCTGCCGGCACGGACCGCGCGGCCGCGCGACATCAGCTGATTGTCCGGCCGCTGGGCCTCTTCGCTGTCCCGGTTGGCCTCTTCAGCCGACGTGCTTCGCCACGTCTTCCAGCGTGCGGCCGAAGCGGTCCACCATGTCGCGCACCTGGGCTTCCTGAATGATGAGCGGCGGGCAGAAGGCGACGGTGTCGCCGATGCCGCGCACGATCAGGCCGTGGTCGTGCGCGCGTTCGTAGGCGTAGCCGCCGGCGCGGCCCACGGGATCGAAGGGACGCTTGGTGGCGCGGTCGGCGACCAGTTCCACGCCCGCGATCAGGCCCACGCCGCGCACTTCGCCCACCAGCGGGTGGTCGGCATAGCCGCGCAGCAGTTCGTGCATCAGCGCGCCCATGTCGGCGGCGTTCTGGATCAGGTTGCGCTCGTCGATGATCTTCAGGTTTTCCAGCGCGACGGCGGTGGCCACCGGATGGCCGCTGGCGGTGTAGCCGTGGCCGAAGGTGCCCAGCTTGCCGCTGTGTTCGGCCACGGGGCCGGCCACGCGCTCGTTGATCAGCACGGCGCCCAGCGGCTGGTACGACGAGGTGATCTGCTTGGACAGCACCAGGATGTCGGGCTCGATGCCGAAGCGTTCCGAACCGAAGCGCGTGCCCAGGCGGCCGAAGCCGGTGATGACCTCGTCGGCGATGACCAGCACGTCGTGCTTGCGGCACACGGCCTGGATCTTCTCCCAGTAGGTGCGCGGCGGCACGACCACGCCGCCCGCGCCCATGACGGGTTCGCCGATGAAGGCGGCCACGGTGTCGGCGCCTTCGCGCAGGATCAGCGCGTCCAGCTCGTTGGCCAGGCGGCTGGCGAAGTCCTCTTCGCTTTCACCGGGCAGCGCGTTGCGGTAGTGGTGCGGGCAGGCGGTGTGGAAGATCTGCGGCAGCGGCAGGTCGAAGTCTTTATGGTTGCCGGGCAGGCCGGTCATGCTGGCCGAGGCCACGGTGACGCCGTGGTAGCCGCGCTGGCGCGCAATGATCTTCTTCTTGTCGCGGCGGCCCATCGCGTTGTTGTAGAACCAGACCAGCTTGACGACGGTGTCGTTGGCCTCGGATCCCGAGTTGGTGAAGAAGGCCTTGGACATGCGGCCTTCGGTGTAGCCGATCAGGCGCTCGGCCAGTTCGATGACGGCCGGGTGCGACTTGTGCGTGAATGTGTGGTAGTAGGGCAGCTTGCTCAGTTGGCGGTGCGCGGCTTCGGCCAGGCGCGGCTCGCCGAAGCCCACGGCCACGCTCCACAGGCCGGACATGGCCTCCAGATAGCGGTTGCCCTGGTCGTCGTACACGTAGATGCCTTCGCCGCGCTCGATCACGCGTGGCCCGACCGCACGGTGCTTGACCGCGTTGGTGTACGAATGCAGGTGGTACTGGACGTCTTGCTGCTGGGCGGGGCTGAGCGATGTCATGGCGCGGGATCCGGATGGGCGGGTGTTTGACGCGCGCCGCAAGCCGGCGCGCTTGATTCGTCAACCATTATCCGCCAATCCGCGCGCCTTGCGCGCCGATCAATATCCGCGGTCGCGGCCCACCACGCCGGTGATGGGCTCGCCGCGCATCAGGGCGCGGACCTTGTGGGTGATCTGCTCGACCGTCTCGCGGCGCAGGCTGGCCGCCGCGATGTGCGGCGTGATCGAGATGCGGCTGTCGGCCCAGAACGGGTGGCCAGCCGGCAGCGGCTCCTCGCGGAACACGTCCAGCGTGGCGCCGGACAGGTGGCCGCTGTCCAGCAGTGCGGTCAGGTCTTCTTCGACCAGGTGGGAACCGCGCGCTAGGTTGATCAGGTGCGCGCCGGGCAGCAGTTGCGACAGGGTGTCGCGACGCAGGATGTTCTCTGTGTCGGGGGTCAGCGGCAGCAGGTTGATCAGCACGCGCGTGCGGGCCAGGAAGGCCGGCAGCGCCTCGACGCCGCCGAAGGCCTGCACGCCCTCGGGCGCCTGGCCGCTGCGCGACCAGCCCGCGACGTTGTAGCCCAGCGCCTGCAGCGTGCGTGCGACATGGCCGCCCAGCGCGCCCATGCCCAGGATCCCGACGGGCCACTGCTCGCGGCGCAGTTCGGGCAGCGCCTGCCACACGCCGGCGCGTTGCTGCGCGGCGTAGGCATCGAACTGACGGCAGGCGCCGGTCAGGAAGTGGACCACGTATTCCGACATCTGCACTGCCATGCCGGCGTCCTCCAGGCGCACCACGGGCAGATCGGGTGGCAGCGTGGACAGTTTCAACAGGCCATCGACGCCCGCGCCCAGGTTGAACACGGCGCGCAGCTTGCGCTCGCGTTCGAACAGCACAGCGGGCGGGCGCCAGACCACGGCAAGGTCGGCATCCTGCACGGGCGAGTTCTCGTCCCAGTGCACGACGTCGGCCTCGGGCAGCGCCTTCGACAGGAGTTCGGGCCAGACATCGCGATCCGGCAGCGTTTGGGAGCAGCAGATGATTTTCACGTGGGGTCTTTGGGGGAAGAGGTCTTGAAAGGGGGGCGGGCCATGCGCGCGGCGCGCACGGGGCGCTTGACCAGCAGGATGCCCGCCGCGGCGATCATGACCATGCCCGCCATGGCCAGTATATCGGGCGGGCGATGGAAGATCGTCGCGCTCAGCAGCACCGCCATCAGCAACTGCAGGTAATTCAGGGGACCCAGCGTCGCCGCGTCCACGTGGCGGAAGGCCGTCAGGAACAGCACCTGCGCGCCGCCGTTGATGGCGCTCAGGCCGATGATGAGCAGCCAGTCGCTCGCATCGGGCCAGGTGGGCGGCGGAAACAGGATCGCTGGCGGAAGGGTGGCTGCCAGGCAGGTCAGTGCGGCGCAGAGATACTGCACCCGGGGGTCGATCGCGCCCGCCAGCCGGCGTGTCAGCAGCTGGAACACGGCGTAGCACACGGCCGAGATCACCATCAGCGCCGTGCCCAGGGGCGGCAGCGCATTGCCTGGCCGCACGATCAACAGCATGCCGCACAGGCCGATGGCCACGGAAAGCCATTGCGCGGCGTGCACGCGTTCGCCCAGCATCCACGGCGACAGGATCACCATGATCAGCGGCGCCGTGAAATAGATGGCCGTGGCCTCGGACAGCGGCATCCAGATCAGCGCGGTCATGAAGCAGGTGCCGACCGTGGCCAGCGCCAGCCCCCGGGCCAGCAGGATGGGCTTGTGCGGGAGGGTGGACCACGCGGGCAGCCTGCGTTGCCGCATCAGCAGCGCCAGACCCAGTGTCGTCACCGTGACGTAGCGCATCACGTTCAGGAACGGCGCGGGATAGGTCTCCAGCAGGTGCTTGGCGCCGGCGTCGAACAGGGCGTTGGCCAGCAGCGCCAGCAGAAAGCAGGCGATGCCGGTGCGCCTGGCGGCGTCGGCGGAAGAAGAGAGGGGCGGGGCGCTCACGGCATCCTCGGACTCGAAAAGGCGTGCGCGCAATCGGGCATGCACGCCACCGGGCTCAAGGCGCGACGCCCGCCAGCCGGGTCATCGCGCCCAGCAGCACGTTGGCGCCGGCTTCGAGGTGCTTCGGATCGGCATCCTCGATCTCGTTGTGACTGATGCCGTCCTTGCAAGGCACGAAGATCATCGCGGTGGGAACGATCCCGGCGATGTGCACGGCGTCGTGGCCCGCGCCGGTCACGATGTCCATGGCCGAGTAGCCGCGCGCGCGCGCCTGGCCGCGCACGGCCTCGACCAGCTCCGGCGCGAAGGGCGTGGGCGGGAAGTAGGCGGTCTGGCGCACCTGGACCTGCATCTCGTGCCCGGTGCGTTCGCCGGATGCCACGGCGCGCACGATCTCGTGGAAACGGGCGTTCATCCCGGCCAGCCTTGCGGCGTCCTCGTGGCGGATGTCCACCGTGAAGGTGACGGCGCCGGGAATGACGTTGGGCGAGCCGGGATGGACCTGCACCGACCCGACCGTGCCGCGGCCGTGCGGCGCATGGTCCAGCGCGATCCGCACGACTTCCTGCATGATGAAGGTGGAGGCGTACAGGGCGTCCCGGCGCAGCGGCATGGGCGTGGGGCCGGCGTGGGCCTCCATGCCCGTCACGACCACTTCGTACCAGTACATGCCCAGGGAACCGGTCACGGCGCCGATGACCGTGTCCTCGGCTTCCAGAATGGGACCCTGTTCGATGTGGGCTTCGAGATAATGGCCGAAGCGGCGCTGGCCCACGGGGCAGTCTCCGGCATAGCCGATACGCTGCAGTTCGTCGCCCACGCGCTTGCCCTCGCTGTCGGCGGTGGCCAGTGCCTGCTCCAGCGGCAACTTGCCGCAGTACACCGCCGATCCCATCATGAAGGGCGCGAAGCGGCTGCCTTCCTCGTTGGTCCAGATGGCCAGCTCCAGCGCGGAGTCGGTCTGGATGCCGCGTTCCTGCAGGGTGCGCATTACCTCCAGGCCGGCCATCACGCCGAAGCAGCCATCGAAGCGGCCGCCGGTGGGCTGGGTGTCGATGTGGCTGCCCGTGCAGACGGCCGGCAGCGAGGGATCGCGGCCCGCGCGGCGGCCAAAGATATTGCCGATCTGGTCCACGCTGACTTCCAGCCCGGCCTCGCGCATCCAGCCGGCGACCAGGTCACGGCCTTGGCGGTCCAGGTCGGTCAGCGCCAGCCGGCAATTGCCGCCTTTTTCCGTGGCGCCGACCTGGGCCAGGTCCATCAGGGACTGCCATAGCCGTTGGCCGTTGATGGAGAGCGGGGCTTGCATGTCGATGTCGGTATTCATGGTGATGCTCGTCTCGGAAAAAATGTTGTTATGCGCGGGCCGTCAGGCGGCCGCCATGCCTTGCAGAAAGGCGTCCAGCGCCTGGCCGATGCTGTCGACCTGATAGCCGCCCTCCTGCACGACGACCGTGGGCAGGCCCAGTGCGCGGACTCGGGCGCCAATGTCGCGGTAGGTCGCCATGTCGAAGCGCAGGACGCTGATGGGATCGTCCTTGTAGGTGTCGAAACCCAGGGCCAGCACCAGGGCGCGCGGCTGGTACTGCATCACGGACGCCAGCGCGCGTTCGAGGAAGGCGCCATAGGCCTGGCCGTCGGTGCCGTGCGGCAAGGGCAGGTTCAGATTGCAGCCCGCGCCCGCGTCCGCGCCGCGCTCATCGGCGTAGCCGCAGTAGAACGGGTAGTAGCCGGCGGGGTCCGCGTGCGTGGACACGGTGTAGACGTCGTCGCGGCAATAGAAGATGTTCTGCGTGCCGTCGCCATGATGTGCGTCCACGTCCAGCACGGCCACGCGGCCCAGCGCGTCCGCCAGCCGTTGAGCGGCGGCGGCCGAGCTGTTCAGGTAGCAGAAGCCGCCCGCACGGTCGTGGTGCGCGTGGTGGCCCGAAGGACGGCACAGGGCGTAAGCCAGATCACCTGTCTGCAGCACATGGTCGGCAGCGGCCACTGCGTTGTGGGTGGAACGCAGCGCGGCGCGCCAGGTGTGCGGACCGATGGGGCAGGAGAGATCGCCCAGGTAGTAGCCGGCCTGCGCGATGATCGAGGGCGAGGGGCAGGGCGGCCGGCGCGCGTGCGGGGTCGTGCTGCCGCCATAGGGCGACAGGTTGGGCAGGACTTCGATGCCGGGTTCGGGCCCCTGGCCGCGCAGCGCCTGCCAGCGCTCGTACGCGTGCTCCAGGAAGTCCAGGTAGGCCGCGCTGTGCACGCCGTCCAGCGGATCGCGGCCATAGTCGGGAGGCGCGGCCAGCGCAATGCCTCGGCTGGACAGCATGGCGCGCAGGGTTTCGGCACGCGCGGGCACGTCGGTCGGCCTGCTGATGCGGCCGGCGCGCATGAACTGCTGCGGCGTGTGCAGCAGTTGGTCTTCTGAGAAAAATGCCTTCATGTCGTGGTTCAGGCCTCGGTCGCCTTCAGTTCGATCTCGACGAATACGAATTCGCTGTCGTTGGGGTTGACGACGTTGTGCTCGATGCCCACCGGACGGCTGTAGGCCACGCCGGTGGTCAGTGCGCTGCGGACCTCGCCCTGCGGCGTTTCCAGCAACAGTTCGCCCGTGGTCTGCGGCACTACCACGTAATACATGCCGTGGCGGTGCCAGCCTGTTTCGGCGCCGGGCGGAAAGCGCCATTCGGTGACGCGGACCTGTTCGTTGTCGATCTGCACGGTGGGGACGGCGGCGGGGCGTGTCATGGTTCTCCTCGGAAGGGACTCAGGCGATGCGCGCCTGCGTGGGGGCCCAGTGCTGGCCGGGGATGGCGGCGATCAGTTGCCGGGTGTAAGGATGTTGCGGGCGGTCGAATATCTGCGCGGGGCTGCCGTGCTCGACGACCTTGCCACGATGCATGACAAGCACCTCGTCGCAGATCTGCGCCGCCACCCGCAGGTCGTGCGTGATGAAGATCAACGCGATGCGCAGCTTCTGCTGCAGCTCGCGCAGCAGCGCCAGCACCTGGGCCTGCACGGAGACGTCCAGCGCGGAGACCGACTCGTCGGCCACCAGCACCTGGGGCTCCAGCGCCAGCGCGCGCGCGATGCCGATGCGCTGGCGCTGGCCGCCGGAGAACTGGTTGGGATAGCGGTCGAAGGCGGAGTGGTCCAGGCCCACGAGTTCCAGCAGTTCGCGCGTGCGCACGTCGGCCTGCGGCCGGGGCACGCCATTGGCCACCGGGCCGTCGCTGATGATGCGGCCCACCGAGTGGCGTGGATTGAGCGACGCGAAAGGATCCTGGAAGATCATCTGGATCTCTTTGCGCAGCGGCCGGAACTGGGCTTCGGGCAGGTTGGCGATGTCGCGGCCATCGAAGATCAGTTCGCCGCCATCGATGCCGACCAGTTTCAGCAGGCATTTGCCGATGGTGGATTTGCCGGAACCGGATTCGCCGACGATGCCCAGCGTCTGGCCGCGGCGGGCCTCGAAGCTGACGCCGTCCACGGCATGCACTTCGCGCTTCTTGCTGAACAGGCCGCCGCCCAGGGAATAGGTCTTGCGCAGGTCGCGTACCTGCAGCACCGGCTTGTCGCGCAAGGCCTCGGCGCGCGCGTGCGCGCGCTGATGCGGCACGGCGGCGATCAGGCGCTGAGTATAGGGATGCGAGGGGTGGTTGAGCACCTGGTCGGCGCTTCCCTGCTCGACCAGCACGCCTTTCTCCATCACCGCCACGCGATGCGCGATCTCCGCCACCACACCGAAATCGTGCGTGACGAACATCACCCCCATGCCTTTTTCTTTCTGGATGCGGGCGATCAGCGCCAGGATCTGCGCCTGGGTGGTCACGTCCAGCGCGGTGGTGGGTTCGTCGGCGATCAACAGCGCGGGCTCCAGGGCCAACGCCATGGCGATCATGACCCGCTGGCGCTGGCCGCCGGACAGCCTGAACGGATAGGCGTGCGCCAAGGCGGTGGGATCGGGCAGGCCGACGAAATCCAGCAGTTCCAGCACGCGTCGTTGCCGTGCCGTCTCGCGGTTCCGGGGGCGCGTCTGGTCAGGGGACGGCAAGGCGGCGTCCGGTCCATCCATGCCATGCACGCGCATCACCTCGGCGATCTGCTCGCCCACCGGCATCAGCGGGTTCAGGGCCGACAGGGGTTCCTGGAAAATCATGGCGATGTCCTTGCCGCGCATGCCCAGCAGGCGTTCTTCGGACAGGGTCAGCAAATCCTCCCCACGGAACAGGATCTGCCCGGACTGCGGCGTCAGGTAGCCGGGCAGCAGGCCCATGATGGCGTTGGCGCTCATGGATTTGCCCGAGCCCGATTCGCCCACGATGCAGAGAATCTCGCCAGCGTTGATGTCGTACGAGACGTCGCGCACCGCCCAGGGGCGGTCGCCGCCTTCCGGCAGGGCGATGCTCAGGCCGCGGATGGACAACAAAGCGGAGGACTTGTTCAACGGAGGACTCCTTATTCGCCGCGCTTGCGCAGCTGCGGGTTCAGGGCGTCGTTCAGCCCTTCGCCCATCAGATTGATGGCAAGCACGGTCAGCAGGATGGACACGCCGGGCCACACGCTCATCCACCAGGCCTCGCGAATCATGGTGCGCGCCGCGCCGATCATGAATCCCCAGCTCATCATGTTGGGATCGCCCAGGCCCAGGAAAGAAAGCGACGACTCGGTCAGGATGGCCGTGGCCACCATGAACGACGCCGAGACGATGATGGGCGCCATGGCGTTGGGCAGGATCTGCGACCAGACGATGCGTGCCGGCGTCTGGCCGATGACGATGGCCGCCTGCACGAATTCGCGTTGCTTCAGCGTCATGAACTCGGAACGCACCAGGCGTGCAGCTGGCGGCCAGGACACCACCGCGATCGCACCCATGATCGAATACACCGACGGTCCCAGCACGGCCACCAGCACCACGGCCATGGCCAACTGCGGAATGGTCTGGAAGAACTCGGTGAAGCGCATCAACGCATCGTCGATGCGGCCGCCGCAGTAGCCGGCGACCGTGCCCACGAAGATACCGAACAGCAGCGCGACGCCCGTGGACAGCAGGCCGACCAGCAGCGATACTCGCGCACCCCAGATCAGGCCGGCCGTGATGTCGCGGCCCAGCATGTCTGTGCCGAACGGGTAGGCGGCATCCGTGAACGGCGGGATCAGCGGCGCGGCCACCATGGTCCACGGCGACTCTTCGTACAGCAGCGGCGCGGCCAGCGCCACTACGATCACGGCCAGCAGGATCGCCAGGCCGATGACGGCGCCCGCATTGCGGGCATAGCGTTTGGCTAGCAGTTTCATGCCGCGCCTCCGTGTCCGCCGGCGGCGATGCGCGGGTCCACCCAGCGATACACCATGTCTGTTATCAGGTTGAAGACGACGACCATGATCGACGTCGCCAGGAAGATGCCCAGCAGCAACTGGTAGTCGCGTTGCAGCAGCGCGTCGAACATCAGGCGGCCGATGCCGGGCCAGGCGAACACCGTCTCCGTCAGCACGGCGCCGCCGGCCATCTGTCCGAGCTGGATGCCCGCGAACGTGATGACAGGCAGCAGGGCATTGCGCAGCACGTGCGAACGGATCACGCGGCCCGCCGGCACGCCCTTGGCGCGCGCCGTCTTGACGAAATCCATGCCGATCACTTCGAGCATCGAGGCGCGGGTCAGCCGCACGTAGACCGCCATGAAGAAGCAGCCCAGCGTGACGGTCGGCAGCACCAGATGTTGTGCGATGTCCCAGGCGCGCTCCCAGCCTTGCAGATTGGCGCCCACGGTCTCCATGCCGAATGCCGGCAGCCACCCCAGCAGCACCGAGAACAGCAGGATGCCCATCAGCGACAGCCAGAACAGCGGGGTGGCGTACAGCAGCAGCGCGCCGGTCATGATTCCGCTGTCCAGCCAGCGCCGTTTGTTGGCGTAGCGGACGCGGGCCGCCAGCACGCCCAGCAACACGCCCAGGACCAGCGAGAACACGAAGGCACAGGCCATCAGCAGGAAGGTCGCGGGCAGGCGCTCCAGGATCAGATCGAGCACCGGCAACTGGCTGCGGTACGAGTACCCCAGGTCCAGCGTGGCCACGCCCTTCAGGTAGATGCCCAACTGCACCAGCAGGGGCTGGTCCAGGCCGAACTGCTGGCGCAGTTGCTGCACGAAAGCGGGGTCGCCCGCGCCGGCCTGGCCGGCCAGCACCTCGGCGGGGTCGCCGGGGGCCAGCCTGATCAGGAAGAAGTTGATGACCACCACGCCCAGGACCACCAGGATGGCCTTGCCCAGGCGCGAGGCAAGAAAGGACAGGAAACGCACGGCTTATTTCTCGATGTAGACGTCGTCGAACGACTCGTTCAGGCCAATGGCCGTCTTGACGAGGTTTTTCACCTTGCCGCGGTACAGCGTCGGGAACTCGAGATCGAGCAGGTAGCCATTGGCCACTTCGTCGACCAGCACCTTCTGCAGCTCGCTGTACATCTGCTGGCGCTTGGCGGGATCGGACTCGGCCGCGGCCGCTGTCCACAGCTTGTCCGTCGCGGGGTTGTTGTAGCCTTGCACGTTGGCGAAGGGCGATCCCTTGACGATGTTCGACGAGATGTACAGGCGCTGAACGCCCAGCGCGGGATCGCCGTACTGGTACGTGAAGTTGGTGGTGATGTCGAAGTCCCAGTTGCCGGTTCGCGATGCCCAGCCGCCGGCGTCCGTGGACTCGGTGTTCACCTTGAAGCCCAACTGCGTCAGCGCCTGCTTGGTGTATTCGCCCAGCCGGTCCCAGGTCGAGCCGTACGGGAAGCTCAACTGGCGGATGGTGTAGTCCTCGGGCTTGATGCCGGATTCCTTGATCAGTGCGCGCGCCTGCTTCATGTCGAACGGCGTGGCGGGGATGCTCTTGTCGAAGAACATCTCGCTGGCCACGAAGGGGCTGGTCGACGGCCGGCCCAGGCCGAAGAAGATGTTGTCCGCGATCATCTTGCGGTTGATCGCGTGCATCACCGCCTGGCGCACCTTCAGGTTGTCGAAGGGCGGCTTGCGCTGGTTGAAGATCAGATAGGCCTGCGGCGAGAACATCTCCCAGCCCTGTGTGCTGAACTCCGTGCCCGGCACGGCGCGCAGGCGCTTGATGTCGACGTTGTCCACGTCGCCGCCGCGCAGCACGTCCACGCTGCCGCGCTCATAGGCCACGGCGCGCGATGCCGAGTCCGGAATCACGTTGAACACCAGTTCATCCAGGTAGGGCTTGCCGGACTTCCAGTAGTTCGGGTTGCGCTCAAGTTTGATGTACTGGCCGCGCTTCCATTCCTTGAACATGAAGGGGCCCGTGCCGACGGGCTTCTGGTTGGCCGGGTTGTTGGCATAGTCGGTGCCGGCATAGATGTGCTTGGGCATCATCGGCGCGAAGCCCGGCTCGAACATCAGCATGAAGGCCGGGAAGGGCGATTTCAGGGTGATCTTGACGGTGAGGTCGCCACTCTTCTCGACCTTGTCGATGAAGTTGCCCAGGATGACCTTGGCGCGGGCGTGCGTCTTGGGCAGCATTTCGGTCAGCGAGAACACCACGTCGTCCGCGGTGAACGGCTGCCCGTCGTGCCACTTCACGCCGTCCTGCAGATGGAAGGTGTAGCTCAGCCCATCGGGGGCGGCCTCCCACGACTTGGCCAGGCCGGGCTGCGGTTTCAGATCGAAGCTGTAGGTCAGCAGGCTCTCGTAGATCTTGCCGGCGACGAACTGCGTGGGGCCTTGCTGGTTCAGCGCCGGCACCAGGATGGGCGGCTCGGGCTGCACGATCATGTTGAGGGTGCCGCCGCGGGTTTGCGCCTGCACGGCGTTCAGGGGCAGAAGGGCCGACAGGACCAGTGCGCCGGCCGACAGTTTCAGGATTTGCTTGAACTTCACGATCAATCTCCGGCTGGGGACAACGAGGGTGGATGGGCAGATCTGCCCGCGGGTCAGTGCGTGGCGGGCTCGACGCCGCACCAATCGACCATGAGTTGCGCCATGGCGACCGTCACGCGCTTCATGCTGGCAAGGGAAACGGCTTCGTCGATGTCGCGGATGTTGCGGGCTTCAGGGCCATGGCAGGTCACGGGCCCCCCTGCGTGGCGGAAGTGTTTGGCGTTGATGGTCGCCGTGCAGGCCAGCGCCTGGAGCATATAGGGCTCCAGCGCATCGACCGCATCAGTGATGCGTTGCGTATCAGGCTGCAAGATTTCCCCTTGCAAAGTGTCTTGGACGGGTTCCCGTCGCGTTATGCGCACGGCCTGTGGCCGGGCGGTCACTGAAGTGTCACCGCATCGGCGGCGTTCGTAAAATTCGCTTTTTCAATTCGAAGTATTAGCAGCATTTATGCTTGACCGGTGTGCATATAGGCGAGCAACATGCACAAAACCGTGCAGCCGGCATGGAATTCCCGCGCGCGAGCCATGAAATCCGAGATGGGCGACGACCAGCCCGATACCTACCTGAACGACCGCCTGGACTGGAACCTGCTGAGAACTTTCCTGGCCATCGCGCGCGAGCGCAGCGTCAGCCGCGCCGCCATGCATCTGCATCTGACGCAGCCCGCGGTCAGCCAGGCCCTGCGCCGGCTCGAAGACCGGCTGGGCATGCGCTTGGTCGACCGCCATGGTCCGCGCATCGAGGTCACGCAGGCCGGCATCGAGGTGCAGAAGATCGCTGAGGAAATCTACGGCACGGTTTCCCGCCTGGCCCTGGCCGACGTGGATCGCGATACCGACATCTCGGGCACGATCCGCATCGGAGCGGCCAGCGGCATCGACTACCCGGCCTATGACGGATTCCTGTCCGAATTCCATCGCACTTATCCGCGCATCGAATTCGAGGTGCAGGTCATGCGCAGCGCCGACGTCGTGAATGGCCTGCAGCAGAAGGCCATCACGCTGGGGCTGACGCCTCGCCGCACGCTGCCGGCCAGCATCGATGCGCGCATCTTCCTGCGTCAGCGCTATGCATTGTTTTGTGGGCAGCACCATCCGCTGTTCGGCCGCGATGACCTGCGCATCGCGGACATCACCAGCTATCCGCTGGTGTCCTTCAACAGCGACAGGGTGGGCGGACATCTGTCGCCCCTGGCGATCTTTCGCGACGAGATGGGATTCACGGGCAGGGTGATCGGCTCGTCATCGAGCATGACGGAGATCAAGCGCCTGATCTATGCAGGCTTCGGCATCGGTTGTCTGCCCGAGCATACCGTGTATGACGACGTGCGCAGCGGACGCTTTCAGCGGCTGCCGCCCGACCAGGGCGTGGCCGACGTGGATGTGCATCTGCTGTGGTCTCGCAACCGCAAGCTGAGCGTGGCCGAGAGCGAATTCATGGCTGCGCTGCACGGCTTCATCGAGAAGCAGGACTTGCTGACGGGACTGGTGGTGCGGCGCGGCGGCGCGTGAGCGGCATCGCGGGCCGCCGCGCCGTGCGGTCGCGCCATTCGGTTCATCCGAGATAGCTGTCGTCGATCAGGCGCAGCGCCGCAAGCCATGCGGTATTGCGGATCTCTTCCGACTCGTCGCGCGCGAACTGCCCGGCGACACGGGTGCGCACCTGCTCGGGAGGAAAGATCAGTGCGGCGCCGCCGGCCATGGCTTGCACCTGCGCCTGACAAGCCCGTTCAAGGAAGTAGATCTCGTGAAAGGCCTCGGCCGCCGTGGCGCCACCGGCCAGCAGGCCATGATTGCGAAGGATCATGGCCTTGTGCGGCCCCAGGTCGTGCACCAGGCGGTCGCGTTCGGCCAGGTCCAGTGCGACGCCTTCGTAGTCGTGGTAACCCAGCTTGCCGTAGAACTTGAGCGCATGCTGGCTGATGGGCAGCAGGCCGTCGCGCTGCGCCGATACCGCGATGCCGGCCGCCGTATGCGTATGCACCACATAGTGCAGGTCGTGGCGCGCCAGATGGATGGCCGAGTGGATCGTGAAACCCGCCGCATTGACGCGAAAGCGCTGCGGTTCGGTTTGGGCGCGCGGGTCGATGACGTTGCCCAGATGATCGATCTTGACCAGGTCGGACGCGCGCATCTCGTGAAAAAGGATGCCGTAGCGGTTGATCAGGAACGTGGGCTCGTCTGTCGGCAGGCGCGCCGAGATGTGCGTGTCGATCATGTCCGTCATGCGGAAATGGGCGACCAGCCGGTACAGCGCGGCGAGATCGGTGCGGACGGCCCATTCCTCGGGCGTGCAGTCCATGTCGGCGGGTGGGGAACTCATGGCCTCTCTTTGTATGCGATCAAAGGAGGCTAGTGTTCGGTCGTTGCGGCCTGGCGGTCAATGTCTTTGTGCTAATACTGTCTATTACCGCCGCGAATACTCGATGATGGTGCGCCGTACGGATCCCGCGCACCATCATGAGCACCGTATCAGTGCGCGCCCGCCGCGGCCTCTGCCGCGCCGCCATCTTTGCCGCCCTTGTTCGGCTTGGGCTTGGCGAACCACACCAGCACCGTCAGGAACAGGAAGATGATGGCCGAGGCATGGAACACGTCGGTGGCCGACAGCGTGGCCGCCTGCGTGTTGATCAGCCGGTCGATCATCACCAGCGCCTGTTCGCGGGTCGCGCCCAGCGTCTGCTGGAAAGTGTTCATGAAGTGGTCGAAGGCCTGTTCGCCGGGCTTGGCCACTTCGGTCAGTTGCGCGTGGTGCATCGTGGTGCGGTTTTCCCACAGCGTGGTGGCGATCGAGGTGCCGAAGGCGCCCAGGGTCAGGCGCAGGAAGTTCGACAGCCCCGAGGCGGCCGGAATGCGCCACGGCTCCAGGCCCGACAGCGTGATGGACGTCAACGGCACGAAGAACGCCGCCATGGCCGCGCCCTGGATGATGGTGGGAATCATCAGCCCGCGCACGTCCACGTCGGTGTTGAAGCCGGAACGCATGAAGAACACCGTGGCGAAAATGATGAACGACACGGTCACGATCTGGCGCGGGTCGCGCGTGGCCAGCAGCTTGCCCACGATGGGCGTCAGCACGATGGCCAGGATGCCCACCGGCGCCGTCACCAGGCCGGCATAGGTGGCCGTATAGCCCATATTGCTCTGCAGCCACAGCGGCAGCAGCACCACGTTGCCGAAGAACACGCCGTAGGCCACGGCCAGCGTGATGGACCCCACTGTGAAGTTGCGCACCTTGAACAGTCGCAGGTCCACGATGGGATGCTTGTCGGTCAGCTCCCAGATCAAAAAGAACACGAAGGCCACGACGGTGATCAGGGCCAGGATCTGGATGGTGCCGCTGGCGAACCAGTCCAGTTCCTTGCCCTTGTCCAGCATGATCTGCATGGCGCCGACCCACACCACCAGCAGCGCCAGGCCGACCTTGTCGATGGGCAGCTTGTGGGTGACGGATTCGCGGTCCTTGTAGATGGACCAACTGATCCACGCGGCCAACAGGCCCACCGGCACGTTGATGTAGAAGATCCAGGGCCAGGTGTAGTTGTCCGAGATCCATCCGCCCAGCAGCGGCCCGGCCACCGGCGCCACCAGCGTGGTCATGCCCCAGATGGCCAGGGCCATGCCGGCCTTTTCCTTGGGAAAACTGGCCAGCATCAGCGTCTGCGACAGCGGGATCATCGGGCCCGCCACCGCGCCTTGCAGCACGCGGAACAGGATCAGGGCTTCCAGGGACGGCGCGAAGCCGCACAGCCACGAGGCCAGCACGAACAGCAGCGTGGAGGCCAGGAACAGGCGCACCTGGCCGAAGCGCTGCGTCAGCCAGCCCGTCAGCGGCACCGTGATGGCGTTGGCCACCGCGAACGAGGTGATCACCCATGTGCCCTGGCTGGAGCTGACGCCCAGGTCGCCCGAGATGGTGGGAATGGACACGTTGGCGATGGAGGTGTCCAGCACGTTCATGAACACCGCCGTGGACAGCGCCACCGACCCCAGGATGCGCGTGGCGCCTTCCAGCGGCGGGAACGTTCGCGGGGCCGGCGGTGCCCCCGCGGGTTTGGGCGCCGCCGCGGGGGCGGTCGCCTGGGTA
Organism: Bordetella ansorpii; assembly: GCF_900078315.1. Lineage (GTDB taxonomy): Bacteria > Pseudomonadota > Gammaproteobacteria > Burkholderiales > Burkholderiaceae_B > Bordetella > Bordetella ansorpii. Next base: position 557,589 of record NZ_FKBS01000017.1, on the reverse strand, counting down.
TCGTCGCTCATGGCAGGGCCTGGATTACTGGAGGTTGGCCTGGATGATCCGGGCGATCTGCCGGTCGGCGTCGTCATGCGTGGGCTCGAAGGCGCGCGTCGACCAGGCGGGTTCGGTGCGCGCGGCGGCGGTCAGGGCCTGGCCATGTTCCTGGTCGGCGATGTCGACCTCGACGTTCATCGACAGGCCCACGCGCAGCGGGTGCTGCTTCAGTTCGGCGGGATCGAGCGCGATGCGAACGGGCACGCGCTGCACGACCTTGATCCAGTTGCCGGTGGCGTTCTGCGCGGGCAGCAGGGCGAAGGCGCTGCCGGTGCCGGCGTCCAGGCCCACGATCTTGCCGTGGTATGTGACGGCGTCGCCGTACAGGTCGGCCGTCAGCGTGGCGGGCTGGCCGATGCGCATTTTGCGCAACTGGCCTTCCTTGAAGTTGGCTTCGATCCACAACTGGTCCAGCGGCACCACGTTCATCAGCACCGAGCCGGGGGCCACGCGCTGGCCCACCTGCACGCTGCGGCGCGCGACCATGCCGTCGACCGGCGCGGGCAGCACCGTGCGCGACTTGTCCAGCCAGGCGCGGCGCACCGCGGCGGCGGCATGCAGCACGTCGGGGTGGCGCGCCACGTCGGTGCCCTGCGTGAGCGCCTGGTTGGTGGTCAGTTCGGCCTGCGCGGCGGACAGCGCGGCGCGGGCTTGCGCCAGACCCGACTGGGCCGACTTCAGCGTGGTCTGCGCATGCAGGATTTCCTCGCCGCTGACGCCGCCGGAGCGGGCCAGTTCCTGGCGGCGCTTCAGGTCGCTCTGCGCGCGGTTCAGTTCGGCCTGGGCGCGCTCGATGTCAGCCTGGCGCACCTCGACGTTGGCCGCCAGGGAGTCGTTCTGCACGTAGCGCGTGCGGGTCTGGCGCACGGTCTGCGCCAGTTGCGCCTCGGCCTGCTGCAGCGCCACGTCGGTGTCGGCCGGGTCGATGCGCACGACCGGCTGGCCGGCCTTCACGGTGTCGGTGTCGTCGGCCTCGATGGCGACCACGGTGCCGGCCACTTGCGGGGTGATCTGCACCAGATTGCCGTGCACGTAGGCGTCGTCGGTGCTTTCGTAGTGGGAGCCGAACATCGCCCACCAGACGGCGTAGGCGATGGCCAGCAGGATGAACACGCCGGCGGCGATCAGCAGCAGGCGCTTGCGCTTGGGATTGGGGGTGGCGGTAGTCATGACGTCGTAGTCGTGTCGTTCGATATCAATGGATGGCGTCGGCTTGGGCCCTCTGGGCCTGGGCCGTCTCAGCCTGGTCGGGGCGGTAGCCGCCGCCCAGCGCATAGGCCAGGTCGGCGTCGAGCTGGTAGGCCCGCGCCTGCAGGTCGGTGTCCAGGCGGGCTTGCGTCAGCACGGAGGTCTGGGCGGTGAGCACGGACAGGTAGTTGCCCATGCCGGCCTTGTAGCGTTGCACCGCGATGTCGTAGGCCGATTCGATGGCTTCGCGGGCCTGCCGCTGCTCCTGCTTCTCGCGGTCGATCAGGCGCAGGGCGTCCAGGGCATCGGCGGTCTGCCGTACGGCGTCCAGCACCGTCTGGTTGTAGTCGGCCACGGCCACGTCGGCGTCGGCGCGCCGGCCCGCCAGGTTGGCGTTCAATTCGCCGCCATGGAAGATCGGCAGCGTGACGGCCGGGCCGATGCCGGCGGTGCGCGAGCCCGCGTCCAGCAACTGGTTCGTGCCCAGGGCCTGGAAGCCGGCAAAGGCCACCAGATTGACGTTGGGATAGAACTGCGCTTTCGCCGCGTCGATCTGGCTGCGCGCCGCTTCGGCGCGCCAGCGCGCGGCGACCACGTCGGGGCGATGGCCCAGCAGGTCCAGCGGCACCGAGGCCGGCACCACGCCCGAGGGCGCCGTCAGCGTCACGGGCTGCACGGACTGCCCGCGCGACGGACCGGCCGCGGCCAGCGCGGCGATCTGGTTGCGCAGTTGGGCAATGGTGGTCTCTTCCTGCGTCAGTTCCACCTTGGCCGCCGCCAGCGAGGATTCGGCCTGCTTCACCTCGACCTGGGTGTCCAGCCCCGCGCCGACGCGGCCGCGGGTCAGGTCCAGCACGTCGGCGCGCTGCTTCACGGTGCGTTCCAGCACCTGGCGCTGCGCGAAGCCGTTCTGCAGGTTCAGGTAGCTGCGCACCACCGACCGCGACAGCAGGTTGCGCGCGGCCTGGGCATCGGCCGAGGCGGCGTCGCGCTGCGACACGGCGGACGCAAGCAGGGCGCGGTTCTTGCCCCAGAAATCCAGTTCCCAGGTGAAGTCCAGCGCCAGGCGGTTGTCGCTGGCCACCGATCCGCCCAGCGGAGCGGGATAGATGTAGTTCTTGGGCATGTGCTCGCGCGTCAGCGAGTAGTTGCCGTCCACGCGCGGCAGCAGGGGCGCGCGGGACCGGGCCACGGCGGCGTTGGCCTGGGCCAGGCGCGCCTGGGCGGCGGTCAGCGACGGGTTGCCGGCCAGGGCTTCATCGACCAGCTGATCGAGCTGCGTGTCGCCGTAGCGGCGCCACCATTGGGCGTCGGGCCAGGCGACGTCCTGCCGGACCAGGCCCAGCCGGGCGCCGTCGATTTCGGGGGCCGGCGGCGCGGCCGGATCCATCAATGCGCACCCGCTGAGCGCAAGCACCAGGGTCGTGAGGAGGAGGCGTTTCATTCTGACGAAAAGCTGAAATTATTTGACTGATCTGTAATTGCCTAGGCAATTATATGTCCGGAAAAAACGGGCAGCCTTGGTGCCCGTACCCGCGGCAGGGTTGTCCGCCTGCTGTCAGAGACCGTCGTCCGAGCCGTTGGCCAGCATGCGGCGCAGCAGGTGGCGCATCTGGTTGACCTCTTCGGGCGAGAACCCGCGCAGGTGGTGATTGAGCACCTTGGCGATGTAATGCGGGATCTGGCGGCCTTTTTCCTTGCCGCTTTCGGTAAGCTCGATGCGGATGACGCGCCGGTCTTCGAGGCTGCGGTTGCGGCGCACCAGGCCCTTGGCTTCCAGGCGGTCGAGCGTGCGGGTCATGGCGCCGGTGTCCACGCCATTGAGGCGGGCCAGTTCGGCCGGGGTGTCGGCGCGGCCCTTGCACAGCAGGGCGATGGGCCGCCACTGCATGGCGGTCAGCTCCAGCGGCGCCATTTCCTGGTCGAGCATGCGATTCATCGAGAAGAACACCTGCTTGATGAGAAAGCCGGTGTTGTCGTCGCTGAGGTTCTGGCTGTCGCTGCGGTAATGCTGGACGCCGTCGGAGGAAGATCGGGATGCGGTCATGATGGCCGCCAATTTATCTGACTAGGCAGCTACTGTCAATGCAGAAGATCGTGACAGTATCGTGAATCGCGTCTTCAATGCGCCGGCTTGCGCAACCCCGACCAGACGATGGCGGCCACGATCAGCACGCCGCCCGCCACCATGCGCACGGTGGGCTGCTGGTTGAACAGCACCCAGGCGAAGGCGATGGCATAGACGGGTTCCAGCGCGATCACCAGGCCGGCGCTGCGCGCATTCAGGCGCGTCAGGCTGGAGACGAACAGATAGTGCGACAGGCCCGTGCAGAACACGCCCAGCAGCGCCAGCCACATCCAGTCCACGGCGGCGACCGCGGGCAGTTGCGACGCGGCGGCGGGCAGCAGGGCCAGCGCGACCACGATGTTCTGGCAGCAGGCCACCTGCATGGCGTCGATGCCGGCGGCCGAGCGGCGGTTCATCAGCGCCAGCAAGGCGAAGGCCAGGCCGGACAAGAGGCCCCAGGCCAGTCCGACGGTGCCCTGGTCGGCCAGGTCGAACGAGGGGGTGACCAGCACCAGGCCGGCGGTGACCAGCCCCAACACGATCCATTCGGCCAGGCGCACCTTCTCGCGGAACACCAGGCCTTCCAGCAGCGTGATGAAGGCCGGAAAACTGGCGAAGCCCAGCGTGGCGATGGCGATGCCGCCCACCTTGACCGAGATGAAGAACGTGACCCAGTGCGCCGCCAGCAGCAGGCCGGCCAGGATCAGCCCGGTCATTTGCGCGGGCGTCAGCGGGCTGAGCAGCTTGCGGCGCTGCAGCCGCGCGAAGAAGATCAGCGCTGCCACGGCGAACAGCGCGCGGCCCAGCGTGATGACGCTGGCGCTGGCATGGATGAGCTCGCCAAATACGCCGGTCAGGCCGAACAGCACGGCGGCGAAGTGGATCTGGATCAGGGCGGAGCGGTGGGAAGTCATGTGACGGGATCTGCCGGATGGGCGTATTGTTCGAGTCGTGTTCGCGGCGGCATCCCGCCGGCAGCGTGGCGCGTCCCGCTGAAAAACCTGCGCATGGCGCGCGGGCGGGCGCGGGCAAACTATAAAATGATCGCATGAATCCTTCCGCCGAGTCTGTGCCCACCCGCTTTCCCCGCTCTTCCTCCGAGCAAAGGCTGGTGGGCTTTCTGTTGGCCTCGCTGGGCGCGATCCTGTTCGCGGCCAAGGCCATCGTCGTCAAGCTCACCTACCGCTACGGCATCGACGCGGTCACGCTGATCGCGTTCCGCATGCTGTTCGCGCTGCCGTTCTTCGCCGCCATCGCCTGGTGGCAGTCGCGCCGCGCCGTGCGCGGCGAATTGCCGCTGCTGACCGTGCGCGAGCGCCTGAAGATCTGCCTGCTCGGCCTGCTGGGCTATTACTTCTCCAGCTTCATGGACTTCATCGGGCTGCGCTACGTCTCGGCGGGTCTCGAACGCCTGATCCTGTTCCTGTCGCCGTCGATGGTGGTGCTGCTGTCGGCCGCCTGGTTCAAGCGGCCGGTGCTGTCGCGGCAGTGGATCGCGATGGGCCTGTCGTATCTGGGCGTGGTGCTGGTGTTCGCGCACGACCTGGGCCAGAACGCCGGCTCCGATGTCGTGACAGGGTCTTTCTTCGTTTTCCTGTCCGCCCTCAGCTATGCTGTTTACCTGATCTGCTCGGGCGAGATCGTCAAGCGCGTCGGCGCCACCCGTCTGGTGGCCTATGCGATGACGGTGTCGTGCGTGGCCTGCCTGGTGCAGTTCGCCGTGGTGCATCCGCTGTCGCTGCTGTTCACCCAGCCCGCCGGCGTGTACGGTTATTCGCTGATCCACGCTACCTTCAACACGGTGCTGCCCGTATTCATGCTGATGTGGGGCGTGGCGCTCATCGGCGCTCCCACGGCGGCGCTGCTGGGCATGTTGGGGCCGGTGTCGGTGCTGTTTCTGGCGGCCTGGTTCCTGGATGAGCCGATCACGCTCTGGCAACTGGCCGGCACGGCGCTGGTGCTGGGCGGCGTGTTCGTGCTGTCGGGCCGCGGCAAGCGGGCGGGATAGGTCTTCGTCATTTCTTCCCTTGGCCCCTGTCGCGGGCCCTGGGTTTCGTTCATTGCATCCGTAATAAAAGAAAGGAGGCCGGCATGGCCAGCAAGCTCGTCAAGGCAGTCCGAATCGAACAGCACGGCGGACCGGAAGTCCTGAAGGTCGCCGAGGTCGAGGTGCCCGCGCCCGCGCCCAACGAAGTCACCATCCGCCAGCATGCCATCGGCCTGAACTTCATCGACATCTACTACCGCACCGGCCTGTATCCGCATCCGCTGCCGCACGGCCTGGGATTCGAGGCGGCCGGCGTGGTCGAGGCCATCGGCGCCGAAGTCGGCCACCTGAAGGTGGGCGATCGCGTGGCCTACGGCCAGAGCCCGCTGGGCGCCTACGCCGAAGCGCGCAACGTGCCGGCCGCGCAGGTCGTCAAGCTGCCGCGCGGCGTCGATTTCGAAGACGCCGCCGCGCTGATGCTCAAGGGCCTGACGGTGCAATACCTGTTCCGCCAGACCTATCGCCTGCAAGGCGGCGAAACCATCCTGTTCCACGCGGCCGCGGGCGGCGTGGGCCTGATCGCCTGCCAATGGGCCCGCGCCCTGGGCGTGAAGCTGATCGGCACGGTGTCCAGCCCCGAGAAGGCCGAGCTGGCGCGCGCCAACGGCGCCTGGGAAACCATCGACTACTCGCACGAGAACGTCGCCGAGCGCGTGTTGGAACTGACCCAGGGCAAGAAAGTCCCGGTGGTGTACGACGGCGTGGGCAAGGACACCTGGGAAACCTCGCTGGACTGCCTGGAGCCGCGCGGCCTGATGGTCAGCTTCGGCAATGCCTCGGGTCCGGTCACGGGCGTGAACGTGGGCCAACTGAACCAGAAGGGCTGCCTGTACCTGACGCGCCCCTCGCTGGGCCTGCACGTCAACACCCCGGAAAAGCTGAAGGCCGCCGCCGACGAGATGTTCGGCCTGGTGACCAGGAAGAAGATCGAGGTCCGCATCGACCAGCGCTACACGCTGGAGCAGGCCGGCCAGGCGCAGACCGCGCTGGAAGGCCGCAAGACCACGGGCGCCACGGTGCTGACGCTGGGTTGATCCCGGTGCATCCCCGTCCGGCGGCGGTCGTCGCCGGGCGCGGGGCACAAAAAATCGGGCCGGACTGCAGGGTGCAGTCCGGCCCGGTTTTCTTGCTGGCGGTGACGGCCGCCCAGGCAGCCATCACGGGCAGGGCGATCAGCCCACGCGGTTCTGTTGCAGCGCCGCGATGCGGTTCTGGATGGGCGGGTGCGAGGCGAACAGCGCGGCGATGCCGCCCTTGGCGGTGATGCCCGAAGCCTGGAACGACTTGGGCAGGTCGCCCGGCTCCAGGCCGCCCAGGCGGGCCAGGGCGCGGATCATCGGCTCGCGCGAGCCCATCAGGTGGGCCGAGCCGGCATCGGCGCGGTATTCGCGCTGGCGCGAGAACCAGGCCACGATGATCGAGGCCAGGATGCCGAAGATGATTTCACAGACCAGCACCGTGATGTAGTAGCCGGGGCCCACGCCGCGTTCATTCTTGAAAATCGCCTTGTCGATGAAGTAGCCCACCACGCGCGCCAGGAACACCACGAACGTGTTCACCACGCCCTGGATCAGCGTGAGCGTGACCATGTCGCCGTTGGCGATGTGCGCGACCTCGTGGCCCAGCACCGCCGCCACTTCCTCTTCGGTCATGCTCTCCAGCAGTCCGGTGGACACGGCGACCAGCGAGTCGTTCTTGAAGGCGCCGGTGGCGAACGCATTGGGCTCGCCTTCGTAGATGGCGACTTCGGGGCGGCCGATGCCGGCGCGGTCGGCCAACTGGTGCACGGTTTCCACCAGCCAGGCTTCGCGGTGGCTGGCGGGGGCGTTGGGGTCGATGACCCGTGCCCCGGTGCTCCACTTGGCCACGGGTTTGCTGATCAGCAGCGAGATGATCGCACCCGTGAAACCGACCACCACCGAGAAGATCAGCAGCGCCTGGACGTTCAGGCCCTGGGCGGTGATGTAACGATCCACCCCCAGGATACGCAGCGTGGCCGACAGCACGACCATGACCGCGAGGTTGGTGATGATGAACAGGAAAATGCGCTTCATGTTTCTTGTATTCCTCTGCGAGCGGAGTGACCCGGTTGGACGGCCTGTCCGGCGCCGGGTTCCCCGCGGAACCGGGCTGCTGGAGGCTGGCCTTTCGAGGGGGAGTATAGTATCGCTTTCCCTTATTTCAATATTCCCTGGCGGTTGGCCCCATGCAGGCTCTTTGGATGTTGTTGGCGTCCGCGATGTTCGCCGTCATGGGGTCCTTCGTGAAGCTGGGCGTCGATCACGGCGCCACGCTGCCGCAGGTGATTCTCTTTCGCGGCCTGCCGTCGGTGGTGCTGCTGTTGCTGTGGGCCCGCGCGGCACGGCAATCCATCATCCCCACCAGCTGGCGCCTGCACCTGTGGCGCAATCTGGCCGGCGTCACGTCCATGTGGATGGGTTTCTACGCCGTCTCGCACCTGCCGCTGGCCACCGCCACCAGCCTGAACTACACGGCGCCGCTGTTCATCGCCTGTTACATGCTGGGCTGGGGCGGGGCGCAGCGCGACCCCGTGCGCATCATGGCCGTGGCCATCGGCTTCTTCGGCGTCATCGCGGTGCTGCGGCCCAGCATCGGTGAAGACCAGTGGATGGCCGCCGCGGCCGGCCTGGTGGCTGGCGCCATGTCTGCCGTGGCCATGATGCAGATCCGCCAACTGGGCCGCATCGGCGAACCCGAGTGGCGCACCGTGCTGTTCTTCTCGGTGGGCGTGTGCGTCAGCAGCATGGTGGGCCTGTTCATCGGCGGTTGGGGCGATGCCGACTGGCGAGGCTATCTGTCGCTGGTGGGCGTAGGCACCGCCGGCATGTTCGGCCAGTTGGCGCTGACGCGCGCCTTCGGCCACGGCTCGGCGCTGCTGACGGCGGCGCTGCAATACACCACCATCATCTTTGCCGCGCTGATCGGCATGGGGTTCTGGGGCGATACGCTGGACGAGTTCGCCTGGGCCGGCATGGGCATGATCATCTGCGCGGGGCTGCTGTCGGTGTGGCGCACGATGCGCGAGCCGGTGGCGGCGCCGGCTCGGACGAAGTCGAAATAGACGGCCGGACGGCCGATCTGGATACACTGCTGCAATGAGCCAGCCTGCTCGCCAGGCTTGCGGCAGTCCTTCCTCGGAGCCCTTCCCATGACGACCCCTCTGATCTCGGCCACTGATCTGGCCGCGCGCGTCGATGCCGGCGACCTCGATGCCGGCGCGCTGCGCATCTTCGACGTGCGCCACGACCTGATGGACGCCACCGCTGGCCGCCGCGCCTTCGAACCGGGCCACGTGCCGGGCGCGCGCTTCCTGGACCATGAAACCGAGTTGTGCGCGCCCAAGACCGGCGCCAACGGCCGCCATCCGCTGCCCGAGCGGGACCGTTTCGCCGGCCTGATGGCCGCGCACGGCGTGCGTCCCGAGACGCTGGTGGCGGCGTACGACGCCAGCGGCGGCACGTTCGCCGCGCACCTGTGGTGGATGCTGCGCTGGATCGGACACGATCGGGTGGTGGTGCTGGACGGGGGCTGGCAGGCCTGGAACGCCGCCGGGCTGCCGGTGCAGGCGGGGCCCGCCGCGCCGCTGGCGCCGTTGGCGGACGCCAAGGCTGGCAAGCCGCTGGCCGGCACCGTGGACGTGCAGGCCGTGTTGGCCAACATCGACAAGCCCGCCTTCTCGCTGATCGACGCGCGCGCGGCCAACCGCTATCGCGGCGAGACCGAGCCCATCGACCCGGTGGCTGGCCACATTCCGGGCGCGCTGAATCGGCCCAACAGCGAGAACCTGGAGGCCGACGGCCGCTTCAAGGCGCCCGCGCAACTACGCGCCGAGTTCGACACGCTGCTGGCGGGCCGTGCGCCGGAATCCATCGTGCACCAATGCGGCTCGGGCATTTCGGCCTGCCACAATCTGCTGGCCATGGAAATGGCCGGGTTGGGCGGTTCGCGCCTGTATCCGGGCTCGTGGAGCGAATGGGTGGCGGATCCCAGCCGGCCGGTGGCCAAGGGCTGAGTCCAGGCCAGCGGTGGCGACGTCGTGCTGACGGGCGCCGCCTGGCGCAATGCCGCCGTGCTACCGGTGGGCCACCGCCACGCGCGCGATGCCTTCCGCCACGCCCAGGAAGTAATTCAGTGATCCCGTCGACATGGTCGGCGATTTCGCCATGTCGTCCCAGCGGCGTAGCCGGATCGCGTCCGGCGCGCCGGGGAGGGCGGCGAAATCGGTGGCCTGCACGGCATCGAAGCTGCCGCCTTGCAGCGCCAGGCTGCGGCGCGAATCCTCCGACAGCAATGACAGATAGCCCGGTTCGACGAAGCCGAGATAACGCTTGGCCTCGACGTGCAGCCGGATCGGCTCCAGCACGCCGCTGCCGAACAGCCCGCGCAGGAACGGCAGCACGAAATACTGGTGCTTGTCGTCGATGCCGGCCAGGGTCGGGGTGTCGGGATGATCCGCCAGCAAGTGGCCCAGGTCGTGCAGCAGGCAGGCCGTCACCAATTCGGGCGTGGCGCCGTTCTGCTCGGCCAGCGTGGCCGTCTGCAGGGCGTGCTTCAGGTGGCTGACCGGTTCGCCGTCGTAGGCACGGTGGCCGCGCTCGAGGAAAACCCGTTCGATGTCGCTCAGGCTCAGGGCCATGATCGCTCCTTTCAGCCCGTACCCGTGGTGGCGGCGGGAGCCATTTCCAGGAAGCGGGCGATCAACTGCGCGGGCTGCCGCTCGCGCAGGCAATAGAGATATTCGTGCATCAGGATTTCAGCGCCTGCCACGGCCAGCGTGGCCAGCTCAGTATGCGCGGGAATCTCGCGGCTCGGAATCAGGCTGATCCCGAGGTTGAACAGGACGGCCTGCCGGATGGATTCGCGGCTGCCGATCTCCAGCACCCGCTTGGGGGCGACCCCCGCTTCCTGCAACGCCTGTTCGGTTAGTTGCCGGGTCATGGAGCCAGGTTCCCGTAACAGCAAGGTATAGTGCGCGAGGTCCTGCAGGCTGGCCTCTTTGCGGCTGGCCAGCGGATGGCTGCGGTGCACCACGATGCGCAGCGGATCGCTGGCGATCTGGCGGTGATACAGGTGGGCGTCCTGCATCAGGTAGGACGAGGTGGCGACTTCAATACGGTAGTCATGAAGCGCCTGCAACATCGACTGCGAATTGCCGATGGTCAGCACCAGATCCACTCCCGGATAACGCTGGTTGTAGCGCTGCACGGTCTCCATGATGTAGAAGGGGCCTGTGGCGCCGATGCGCAGCAGCCCTTCGCGCAGGTCGCTGGCGTCGCGCAGGCGGAATTCGATCTCGGTTTCCTGCTGCACCAGCTTTTCCACCTGGGGCATCAGCCGGCGGCCGGCCTCGGACAGGTGCAGTCCCCGGCCCTGGCGGTGGAACAGTTCGACGCCATAGCGCGACTCCAACTGGCGTAGCTGGGCGGTTACGGTGGGCTGGCTGACGCCCAGCTGGGCGGCGGCCTTGGTGACAGTGCCGCAGCGCGCCACGGCATAGAAGGATTTCAGTTCAGCGACCAGCACGGCGCGCGAAGCCTTCGCAAAAAATCAGGGACCGGCCAGTTCACCAAAATTCCTTGATGTTTTCATTACTGCATTTTTGATATGTGTAATAAATGGTGCATGCGCGCCTCCGATACTGCCTGGGTACTTGTCCAGGCCCAAAGGAGACGTCATGGCAATTCCCGAGCAGGCGTTCCTTTCGGTGCGCAATCTCGTCAAGCATTACGGGGCGCATCGCGCGCTGTCCGACGTATCGCTGGACATCCAGGCGGGTGAGCTGGTCTGCCTGCTGGGGCCGTCGGGCTGCGGCAAGACCACGCTGCTGCGCGCCATCGCCGGCCTGGAGCAGCAGGACAGCGGCGCCATCGTGCTCAGCGGGCGCGACATCTCGCAGGCGCCGCCGCAGGCGCGCGACTACGGCATCCTGTTCCAGTCCTATGCGCTGTTTCCCAACCTGACCGTCGCGCAGAACGTGGCCTACGGGCTCAGTGGCCGGCTGGGCCAGCGCGCCCGGGTCGCCGCCCGCGTTGAGGAAATGCTGGAAATGGTCGGCCTGGCCGGCATCGCCGGCAAGTATCCTGGCCAGATCTCCGGGGGCCAGCAGCAGCGCGTGGCGCTGGCGCGCGCCCTGGCGCCGTCGCCGTCCCTGCTGCTGCTGGACGAACCCATGTCGGCCCTGGACGCGCGCGTGCGCGACCACCTGCGCACCGAACTGCGCGCCTTGCAACGCCGCCTGTCCATCACCACGCTGATGGTCACGCACGACCAGGAAGAGGCCATGGTGATGGCCGACCGCATCGCCGTCATGAATGCCGGCGTGATCGAGCAGGTCGGCACGCCGCGCGAACTCTACCGCACGCCGGCCTCGGCCTTCATCGCCGATTTCGTGGGCGAGGCCAACTGGCTGCCTTACGAACGCGTCGAGGCGCACCGCGCCCGCGTGGGCCGGCACGTATTGGCCGTGGACCATCCCCTGGCCGATGGCGCGGGCCGCCTGTTCCTGCGCCCGGAGGCCGTGCGCGTCACGGCGGCCAGGCCCGACGGCGTGGCCAATGCGCTGCTGGCCGAGGTGCTGGACGGCGTATTCCTGGGCCGTGGCTATCGCATGTCCCTGCGGCCCGAGGGCATGCCGGGCACCACGCTGCAGTCCATCGTCTCCAGCGAAACCGGGGACGCCCTGCTGGACGCCCATGCCGCCGGCCGTTGCTGGGTGGAACTGCCGCAGGATGCGCTCCGTGCCTATGCTTGATTCCCAACCCGCCGCGCACGCCACGCCCATGCCGCCCTTGATGGCAGGCGCCACGGCATCGAAGCCTGTTGCCCTGGCGGGGCAGGGCGGGGCGGTTCCCGCCCGCCGTCCGCTGCCAGGCTGGGCCTCGCGCCTGGGCACGCCCGCCGGGCAGTCGGTCTACGCGCTGCTGCTGGCGCTGTTCCTGGCCTTGCCGCTGGTCGCCATCCTGCTGCGTGCCTTCGGCGGCGAGGCGGGCGCGGCCGTGATCGTGGACATCGTCGCCGACGCCGCCTTCCTGGGCATGGTCGGCCGCAGCCTGATGGTGGGCGCCACCACCGTGCTGCTGGTGGTGCCGTGCGCCTATGCCTACGCCTACGGCCTGGCGCGCACCCGCATCCCGGGCAAGGGCGCGCTGCGGCTGGCGGCCCTGTTGCCGCTGCTGGCGCCGTCGCTGCTGCCGGGCATTGCCCTGATCTACCTGCTGGGCAACCAGGGCTTGCTGAAGGCGCTGGCGGGAGGACAGACCATCTATGGCTTCTGGGGCATCGTGGTGGGCGAGGCCTTCTACACCTTCCCGCATGCGCTGATGATCCTGCTGACGGGCCTGAGCCTGGCCGATGGCCGGCTGTACGACGCGGCGCGCGCCATGGGCGCGGGCCCGCTGCGCACCTTCTGGACGGTGACCCTGCCCGGCACGCGCTACGCCGTGTTCTCGGCCTGCTGCCTGGTGTTCACGCTGACTGTCACCGACTTCGGCGTGCCCAAGGTGGTGGGCGGCGACTACAACGTGCTGGCCATGGAGGCCTACAAGGCGGTGGTGGGGCAGCAGAATTTTGCCAAGGGAGCGGCCATCGGCATCCTGCTGCTGGTGCCCGCGGTACTGACCTTCCTGTGCGACCGCCACCTGCGCGCGCGCGCCGGCGCCTCGCTCACTGGCCGCGCCCAACCCTATGCGCCCGGGCCCAACCGTGGCCGCGACGCGGGCTTCCTGGCGCTGCTGGCCGTGCTGGCGCTGGTCATCGTCGGCATCGTCGGCGTGGCGGTCTGGGCCTCGTTCGTGAAGATGTGGCCGTACAACCTGTCGCTGGGACTGCGTTCGTACGACTTCGACAACATGGACGGCGGCGGCTGGCTGGCCTGGCGCAACAGCGTCCAGATGGCGTGCTGGACGGCCGTACTGGGCACCGCGTTGGTGTTCACGGGGGCGTGGCTGCTGGAGAAGCTGCCCGCGCGCCGCCGGCCGGCGCAGGCCTTGCGCGGCGTGACCCGCGCCCTGGCGCTGACGCCCATGGCCGTCCCCGGCCTGGTGCTGGGCCTGGGCTACATCTTCTTCTTCAATCATCCGGCCAATCCGCTGGCGCCGCTGTACGGCACGATGGCCCTGTTGGTGGCGTGCTCCGTCGTGCACTTCTACACCAGCGCGCACCTGACGGCGACCACCGCGCTGAATGCGCTGGATCCGGAGTTCGAGGCGGCATCGGCGTCCCTGAAGGTGCCGGCGCCCGTCACCTTCCTGCGCGTCACGTTGCCGATGTGCCTGCCCGCGGTGATCGACACCGCCCGCTATCTCTTCATTTCGGCCATGACCACCGTGTCGGCCGTGGTGTTTCTCTACAGCCCGCAAACCGTGCTGGCCTCAGTGGCCGTGCTGAACATGGACGACGCGGGTTTCATCGGACCGGCCGCGGCGATGTGCACGGTCATCATGGCCACCTCGGCCGTGGCCGCCTTGCTGCTGCACCTGGCCAGCCGCGCGCTGGTGGCGCGCAGCCAGGCCTGGCGCCGTCCGGCTCTTTCCTGAAAAGGCTTTTTTGACATGACCCAAACGCAACTGCCCGTCCGCCTGGAGGCGGTGATCTTCGACTGGGCTGGCACCCTGGTGGACTTCGGATCCTTCGCGCCCACGCGCGTGTTCGTCGATGCCTTCGCCGAGTTCGGCATGACCGTCACGCTGCAGCAGGCGCGCGGCCCGATGGGCATGGGCAAGTGGGACCACATCCGCACGCTGTGCAACGACCCCGGCATCGCCGGCCAGTACCGCGAACGTTTCGGCCGCACGCCCACCGATGACGACGTCACCGCCATCTACGAGCGCTTCCTGCCCATGCAGGTGGCCAAGGTGGCGCAGTATTCCGCGCCCATTCCCGGCGCGGCCGACGTGCTGCGCACGCTGCGCGCGCAGGGCCTGAAGCTGGGCTCGTGCTCGGGCTATCCGGATGTCGTCATGCGCCACGTGCGCGAGGGCGCCGAGCCCGCGGGCATCCGGCCCGACTGCGTGGTGGCCAGCGACGACGTGCCGCGCGCGCGGCCCGCGCCCGGCATGGCGCTGCGCAACGTCGTGCTGATGGGCCTGGCCGACGTGGCTGGCTGCGTGAAGGTCGACGACACCGCGCCCGGCATCGAGGAAGGCCGCCGCGCCGGCATGTGGACGGTGGGGCTGCTGCTGTCGGGCAATGCCGCCGGACTGTCCCTGGAGGAATACGAGGCGCTGGACGAGGCCGGCCGCGAGGCCGCGCGCCAGCGTGCCCGCGCCGAACTGGACACCGCCGCGCCGCATTACCTGATCGACACCATCCGCGACCTGCCCGACGTGCTGGCGCAGATCGCCGCACGCCTGGCGGCCGGCGACCGGCCGCAACACTGCTGATTTTCGTACGGGGGCTGCCGTATGGCCGATGCCCCTGCGTGGCCTGCTCGCCACGCAGGGGCGGAAAGCCGATGGCGCGGCCCGATCTTTCGCTGCACCTACAACAAACCTCCGCAGGAGTTACCCATGAAGCGATACACCCTTACCCTGGCCGCCCTGGCGTTGGCCGGCCTCAGCAGTGCCGCCGCCGCCGAGACGACGCTGACCGTCTACACCGCCCTGGAAGCCGACCAGATCAAGGCCTACCAGGCCGCCTTCGAGAAGGCCAACCCCGACATCAAGATCCAGTGGGTGCGCGACTCCACCGGCATCGTCACGGCCAAGCTGCTGGCCGAGAAAAACAACCCCAAGGCCGACGTGATCTGGGGCCTGGCCGGCACTTCGCTGGGCCTGATGGCCAAGGAAGGCATGCTGGAACCCTACGCCCCCAAGGGCCTGGACCAGATCGACGCCAAGATGCGCGACGCCGCCGCCACGCCGTCGTGGGTTGGCATGGATGCCTTCGCCGCCGCCGTCTGCGTGAACACCATCGAAGCCAAGAAGCAGAACCTGCCCATGCCCACCTCGTGGCAGGATCTGACCAAGCCGGTGTACGCGGGCAAGATCGTCATGCCGAACCCGGCCTCGTCGGGCACGGGTTTCCTGGACGTCAGCGCCTGGCTGCAGATCTTCGGTGAAGACAAGGGCTGGGCGTTCATGGATGCCCTGCACAAGAATATCGGCAGCTACACGCACTCGGGTTCCAAGCCTTGCAACATGGCCGCCGCGGGTGAGTTCCCGATCGGTGTGTCGTTCGATTACCGTGCCGCCAAGCTGAAGGCCGACGGCGCGCCGATCGAGCCCGTGTTCCCCTCGGAAGGCCTGGGCTGGGAAGTCGAAGCCACCGCCATCATGAAGGGCACCAAGAACCTGGACGCCGCCAAGAAGCTGGCCGACTTCTCCGCCAGCCGCGAGGCCAACGAGCTGTACAAGACCAACTTCGCCGTGCTGGCGATCCCGTCGGTGGCCACGTCGAACCCCAACCTGCCGAAGGACCTGGGCAACCGCATGATCAAGAACGACTTCGTGTGGGCTGCCTCCAACCGCGACAAGATCCTGGCCGAGTGGACGAAGCGCTACGACGGCAAGTCCGAGCCCAAGAAAAAATGAAGACGTATGACGTAGTGGTGGTCGGCGCCGGCATTCTCGGCATCGCCCACGCCTGGGCCGCGGCGCGCCGTGGGCTGTCGGTAGCCGTGGTGGAGCGCAGCCGCCAGGCGCATGGCGCCACCGTGCGCAATTTCGGCCAGGTGCTGGTCACGGGCCAGGCGCCTGGCCTGATGGCCCGGCACGCCCGGCAGGCGCGCGAACTGTGGCTGCAACTGGCCGGCAAGGCGGGCTTCCACGTGCGTGCCAACGGCAGCCTGGTGGTGGCGCGCACGGCGCAGGAAGAGGACGTGCTGCAGGAGTTCATGGCCACGCGCCTGGACGCCGAAGGCTATCGTGCGGAAATGCTGACGGGCCGCGAACTGGCCGGCCTGTTCGGCGGCCGCCTGGGCCACCACCGCGCCGCGCTGCGCGGCCTGGACGACCTGCAGGTCTATTCGCGCGAAACGCTGCCCACGATCACGGCCTACCTGGCCAACGACATGGGCGTGCATTTCGAAACCGCCACGCTGGCGCGCGCGGCGGCGGGCGGCGAGGTCCACACCTCGTCCGGTACATTGCGTGCCAGGCACGTCTTCGTGTGCCCGGGCCATGACTACCTGACGCTGTATCCCGAGCTGTTCGCGCCGCTGAACCTGGAGGTCTCGCGCCTGCAGATGCTGCGCGTGCAGTTCGAGAGGCATGCCTTCGAGCTGGACCGTCCGCTGCTGACGGGCCTGTCATGCGTGCACTACGGCGCCTGGTCGGATCTGCCGTCGGCGCAGGTGTTGCGCGCGACGCTGCAGGAGCAGCATCCGGAACTGCTGGACAACGGCATCCACCTGCTGATCAGCCCCACGCCGTATGGCGAACTGATCATCGGCGATTCGCACGCGTATGGCGTGGACGCCTCGCCGTTCAATGCGGAAGACGTCGACAACATGATGCTGGATCTGGCCGAGCAGACCCTGGCCTGCCGGTTGAAGGTGGTCGAGCGTTGGCAAGGGGTGTACGGGGCGCATGGTCCGGCGCCTTTCTCGGTGCTTCAGGCCGATGCGCAGACGACGGTGTCGGTGATGCACTCGGGCGTCGGCATGACGGTGGGATTGGCGATTGGCGAGAACGCGGTGGCCGCAGTGCTTGGTTGACGGTTTTCTGTCATCTTGTGATGCCCGAGGTGATTGGAATATCACATTTGTGATGTCTCTGATTTTCTCGGGCGTTTCTTTTTTTGATGCGGAGGTTTTTGGTGTTCTTGGACCGCCGCAGGCCGTCATGCGGGGCCGCGCCGGCCAAGTCGTCGGGCTCGGGCGCGCCATCAGGCGCCCTCGGTCTCGCTGCGCGAGACTGCCCCTCCTCCAATTGGCCGGCACGGCCCCGCATGACGGCCTGCGGCTGCAACATCGACAATCCGTCGCGTCGTAATCATTGCCTGGTCGAGCAGCGATGTTCATCTGACGGACGTGCTTCGTCAATAGCGAAGGGCGATGCCGTCATTTGGCAGCCAGCCTTTCCTGTCCGAACTTGATCAGATTGCCATCAGGGTCGAGGATGTAAAGCTCATCCATGCCCCAGGCCGTTTGCACCACCTGTCCAAGCTTGGGGAGCTTCGCGCTCAGCTCGCGATGCACGGCATGGATATCGGGAACGCGCAGATAGCAGGACGTGTTCTCGGCAATTTTCCTGTCGTCGCACGCCCAGAAATGCAGTTCGGTATCACCGCGAACCGCGATGCCATACGATTCATTTTCAAAATGGCGCGTCTCGAAGCCAAGGATTGACTCGTAGAACGAGAGCGTCCGTTTCATGTCGAGAGACGCCAGTACGGGAATGGCTTTGCCGAATGCTGCGCGGGTCATCATCGCTCCTGAATTCATGATGGAGTGATAGTACTTTCCCGGCTTCCCCGATGCGCAAGCGAGGCGGATGAACCGCTCCCCAAATGGTGGGAGGAAGCCGCGCACGGCCTCGGTCCCGGCAAGCCATTGATGCTGCCATCAGCATTGCGCCGGATATGAAAAATGTTGAATCGGACTCGCCCCTGCTGATGCAGTGAGTCCTTGGCCATTGGCAGTGCCCGTGACGGCCAATTGGAGGGAGGGAAGCCCCGCGCAGCGGGGCCGAGGGCGCCTGGTGGCGCGCCCGAGCCGACCGACTTGGCCGGCGCGGGCACTGCCAATGGACAAGGACGCCTCAAGAACACGATGACGACCCTTCAACAATCAAACGTCGCCAATAAAGAAGAAGCCCAAACCTTCCCGAATAGAGAAGATATCAAGCCCCTTCTTCCTCCCCCATCACCTTCCGATACCACTCGTGGAAGTGCTGCATGCCGTCTTCCATCGGCGACTGGTAAGGCCCGGCTTCCGTCGTGCCGCGTTCCATCAGCGCCCGACGCCCCGCGTCCATGCGCTCCGCGATCTCGTCGTCCTCGATCGCCGTCTCCATATACGCGGCCCGCTGCGCCTCGACGAACTCGCGCTCGAAAGCGACGATTTCCTCGGGGTAGTAGAACTCGACCACGTTGATGGTTTCCTGCGGGCTCTTGGGATAGAGAGTCGACAGCACCAGCACGTGCGGATACAGCTCGATCATGTGGGTCGGGAAATACGTGACCCACACCGCGCCGAAATCGGGGGCCTTGCCCGCGCGGAAATCCAGCAGGCGGTCGTGCCATTGGCGATACACGTCCGAGCCCGGCTGCGCCAGTGCCTGGTGCACGCCCACGCGCTGCATGCTGTACTGGTCGGAGAACTCCCAGCTCAGGTCGTCGCACGTGACGAAGCGGCCCAGGCCCGGGTGGAACGGCCCCACGTGATAGTCCTCGAGGTAGACCTCGATGAACGTCTTCCAGTTGTAGTTGCACTGGTGCACTTCAACGTGGTCGAGCACGTAGTCGCCGAAGTCGAACTCGGGCCGCGCGAACAGCGGCGCCAGGTCGGCGGCCGGATCGCGCGGACCTTCGAACAGCAGGCCGTGGCAATCGCGCAGGCGGAAACGCTGCAGGTTCATGCAGGGCGTGGCCTCGAACTGGGGCGCACCCAGCAGTTCGCCGCGATCGTTGTAGGTCCAGCGGTGCAGCGGGCACACGATATTGCCGCCCGTGCCCTTCAGGCTGCCGTGCGTGTTCACGTTGCCGCTGACATTGCCCGCGGCGCCGCCAAGCATCAATGCCTGGCGGTGACGGCAGACATTTGAGATGAGTTCCACGCCTTGCTGATTGCGAACCAGCGCGCGGCCTCCATTCTCCTGGACCAAAGTGCGATAGTCGCCGACTTCGGGCACGAGCTTCTCGTGACCGACATACAAGGCAGACTGCTTGAAGATGAGCTCTTGCTCGCGCGCCAAACGGGCTTCGTCAAAATACGCATTGACAGGAAGCTGGGTGCGAGCTGGCACGACATGTGCCATCCGACCAACGTCGGTCATGATTCCCTCCGCTCGGATCAAAAAGCCAGGTCTCGCGACGCGGCGTAAGGGTGTCCCGGCCACGTTGCAATGCTGACGTGGGTGCCGTGGATAAGCGGGAGGAATCTTGGTAGATATGTCTCGCTTCGCCCGTGCCGTGCTGCTTACCTGGCGCGAAGAAAAATCGGACTGGCCGATACCAAACCCTAGAGTGTACCCGAATCGGGGGGTAAATGCCCGCACTCTTTTTATGACAGTGTCATGAAACTTCAGGCTTTTTTCAAACGAGCGCTCGCGTCATCGCCTGTTTGCGCAGTAACCAACTGAGGGCGGCCGACAGCGCGAAGACCCCCGCGGCGATCAGCGGCAATTGCCAGGCTTGCGCGGCGCCGCCTGTATACAGCCCGGCGCGATGGGCCAGGTCCAGGAAGACGGGATGGATCAGGTAGACGCCGAAGGTCAGCGGCGCCAACTGGGGCAGGGCGGGGATGCGCGGCGAGTTCACGATCCACTGGAAGGCCGCCAGCGACATCAGCGGCACCGTCAGACTGAAATAATCATAGAAATACAGGTTCAGCGATCCCGTGCGCGACAGCAGGTGTACGCCGGCGGCGGTGGCCGCGATGCAGCCCAGCGCCAGCAGCCCGGGCCGAGGCAGGCGCAGTTCGCCGTCGAAGATCATGCGGCCCGCCACGAAATAGCCGAGGTAGGGCAGGCACCACGTCAGGAAGAACCCGCTGCTGATGCCCAGTGCCTGCCGGTACAGCGCGTCCAGTATCGCCACCCCCAGGATGCCGACCACCCACAGCCTGCGGCCTTCGATGCTGCTGCGCGCATACAGGATGCGGACCAGCGGCGCGAACAGGTACAGGCCCACGATCATGTACAGGTACCACAGGTGGTAGTACGGGGCGCCTTCGGCCACCTTGCGCGGCCAGTACGAGAAGTCCAGCCGGCCGTCGTCCCACCAGTCCAGCGCGGTGCGCCAGGCCAGGTAGAACAGCGTCCAGAACGCCAGCGGCGCCAGGATGCGCGCCACGCGGCGGCTGTAGAAGCCGCGGATGTCCTGGCTGCGGGCAGGATCCAGCAGCAGCGCGCCGCTGACCATCACGAACACCGGCACGCACCAGCGCGCCGCCGAGTCGTACAGGTTCGCAGCCAGCCACGCATTGCTGCCGTAAGTGGCGGCATCGGAGACGGTCTGCGCGGCGCTGTGCAGCAGCACGACGGCCAGCGCCGCCACCCAACGGGCGGCGTCCAGTCTTGCGTAGCGGTCGGTGAGGGCGGGCATGGGCTCGGGATCGCGGCTGCCGCGCGAACCGGAAGTCGATTCACATGCGGGCCGCTTTCACCTTAGCAGCGCCCGTTGCGGGCCTGCTGTTTCGAGCTGTTAGCCGCCCAGGCCAAAGCCCGGGCGGCCGGCGCGCCCCGCTCTGGGGGCGCATGGGGGGCACGGATTGTTACCGTGCCGGCGCTTACTGCACCTGGATGTTGGCCTGCTTGACCAATTGGCCGACCACGGGCTGCTCGTTCTTGATCTGGGTGGTCAGCTCTTCGGCGGTGCCGTTGCGCGGATTGATGCCCATGTCCAGCATCTTCTTGCGCACGGTTTCGTCCTTCAGCGTGGCCTGAAGGGCCTGCTGCAGACGCGCCACGGCGTCGGCCGGCGTGCCCTTGGGCGCGACGAAGCTGAACCAGGCCGTCATGTCGAACTTGGGGTAGCCTTCCTCGGCCAGCGTGGCCAGGTTCGGCAGCGTGGGCAGTCGCGTCGGGCTGGAGATGCCGAACACGTTCACCTTGCCGGCGTCCGCCTGCGGCATGCCGGTGGCCACCATGTCGAAGAAGACGTCCACGTCGCCGCTGATCAGCGCGGGCAAGGCCTGGGTGGCGCCCTTGAACGGCACATGCAGCATGTCGATGCCCGCCTGCTCCTTGAACAGTTCTCCAGCCAGGTGGGACGAGGTGCCCGGGCCGAAGCTGGCCATGCTCAGCTTGCCCGGATTCTTCTTGGCGTAGGCCACCAGGTCCTGGGTGTTCTTGAACGGCGCCTTGGGGCTGGCCAGTAGCACCAGCGGGCCGATGCCGACCATGCCGATCGGTGCGAAGCCGTCCGGGTCGTAGGGCAGTTCTTTGTACAGGAACCGGTTGGTGACCAGCGTGGAGTTGGTTGCCATCAGGATGGTGTAGCCGTCCGGATTGGCGCGCGAAACGTAGGCGGCGCCGATGTTGGTGCCTGCGCCGGCCTTGTTCTCCACGATCATCGACTGGTTCAGTTCCTTGCCCATGCGTTCGGCCAGGATGCGGGTCAGCACGTCGGTGGCCCCGCCCGCGGGAAACGGCGTTACCACCGAAATGGGGCGTTCCGGGTAGCCGGCTGCGGAGGCGGCGGTGGCGATAGCCGACGACAGCAGGGCGGCGGCAAACAGTTTGAATCCGTTGCGAAGCATGTAAGTCCCTTGTATTGCGCGTGACGCTGATGTGGAATAAATTCCGTATAGTGGAATTTAATTTTGTCATTCGAAACAAACTATAAAAATCTTGCGGACGTCATGCAATCCTTTTTGAATGGGGAAAACCCCACTCCCGGGCCCAGCGGCCCGGCACGGCGCAAGCGGGCCGGCGCAGCCGAGGACGCCGCCGCCCGTCCCGAATTCATCACTGCCCTGGCGCGCGGATTGGCCTTGCTCCGTTGTTTTCAGCCCAATACGCCCGCGCTGGGCAACCAGGATCTGGCACGGCTGACGGGGCTGCCCAAGGCCACGGTCAGCCGTCTGGCGTACACGCTGACTGAGCTGGGCTACCTGCGCTATCACGGCGACACGGGCAAGTATTCGCCCGGCTACGGCGTGCTGGCGCTGGGTTTCGGCCTGCTGGCCGGGCTGGAGGTGCGCGAATTGGCCAGAAGCGCGATGACGACCCTGGCGCAGGACACCGGCGGCGCCGTCGCGCTGGGGGCGTTGGATGGCGACGCCATGGTCTACCTGGAGGCGGTGCACGGGTCGTCCGCGCTGTACCTGCGGCTGCCGGTGGGCTATCGCGCCAGCCTCGATACCGCCATGGGCCGCGCCTGCCTGGCGGGTCTGCCGCGCGTGCAATGCGATGCGCTGCTGGCCCGATTGGGCGGCGCGGCGCCCGCGGTGGACGTGATCGAACGCGCGGCCGACGAATTGCGGCAAGGCGGCTGTTGCTACGCCATCGGCGAATGGCAGGCGGGCATCAACGCCGTGGCCGTGCCGTTCACCTCGATCACGGGCGAGGGCCGTTTCGTGCTCAGTTGCGGCGGCTCCGAGAACTTGTTGCCCGAAGCCGATTTGCGCGGGCGTGTCGCGGCGATGCTGCGCGCGGCGGTGGCGCAGCTATCCGCCCCTGGCGCCGTGCGCTGAACCCCGCGGCGCCAGGCCAATGCCTGGTCGCCGCGGGGCGGGCGGGCGTGGCCGCTTCCCGTGGGCCGCGATCCCGTACAATCCCGGGATTCCCCTCCCTATTTTTTGTTGCGCCCCGGAGACCCGCTTGGCCCCGACGAAGCAAGCCGATCCTCAGACCCGGAACGACCGGCCCCTGCCGCAGGATTTCGAGACGGCGCTGGCCGAACTCGAATCCCTGGTGGCCGCCATGGAGGACGGCACCCTGCCGCTCGAACAATCCCTGGCCGCCTATCGCCGTGGCGTCGAACTGACGCGCGTGTGCCAGGAACGCCTGACGCAGGCCGAACAACAGGTCAGGGTGCTGGAAGGCGACCTGTTGCGCCCGCTGGACCCGACCGCGCTCGACGACGAGTGAACGCATGAAGCAGAATCAACTCGCCTTCGCGGACTGGCTGCAGGAATGCGCCGAACACGTCGAACACGTGCTCGACGAACTGCTGCCCGCCGCCGACGCCGCCCCGGCCCGCCTGCACGAAGCCATGCGCTATGCCGTGCTGGGCGGCGGCAAGCGCGTGCGCGCGGCGCTGGTCTACGCGGCCGGCCATGCCTGCCCCATCAGCGGCAGCACGGTTGCCGTCGACGCCTCGCTGGACCGCGCCGCGGCCGCTGTCGAACTGATCCACGCCTACTCGCTGGTGCACGACGACCTGCCCTGCATGGACGACGACACGCTGCGCCGCGGCCGTCCCACCACGCACATCCAGTTCGACGAGGCCACCGCCATGCTGGCCGGCGACGCCATGCAGCCGCTGGCCTTCGAACTGCTGGCCGAGATGCCCATCGCCCCGGCGCTGGGGCTGCAGGCCACGCGTGTGCTGGCCCGGGCGGCCGGCAGCCTGGGCATGGCGGGCGGCCAGGCCATCGATCTCGGCAGCGTGGGGCGCACCCTGTCCCGCGAAGAACTGCAAACCATGCACAGCATGAAGACGGGCGCCATGCTGGCGTGCAGCGTCTCGTTGGGCGGCATCGTGGCGGGCGCCAGCTCCAGCGTGCGCCAGGCGCTGGATGCCTATGCGCAGGCCATCGGCCTGGCCTTCCAGGTGGTCGACGACGTGCTGGACGTCACCGCCGATTCGGCCAGCCTGGGCAAGACGCCCGGCAAGGACGCCGCCGACAACAAACCTACATACGTCTCGCTGCTGGGCCTCGAAGAAGCCCGCCGCTTCGCGCGCGAGCTGGGCGAAACCGCTCACCGCGCGCTCGAGCCGCTGGGCGAGGGTGGAGCGCGGCTGGCGCAACTGGCCGACTTCATCGTCCTGCGAGACCGTTGACACAACGCGCGGCTGGTCCGCGCACCGGATATCCGACCCCCAGGTATGACCACAGATCTTTTGGACCGCATCGCTTCCCCCGCAGAACTCCGGCGCCTCGACCGCCGCGAGCTCAAGCGCCTGGCCGACGAGCTGCGCGGCTTCGTGCTCGATTCGGTCTCGCGCACGGGCGGCCATCTGTCCTCCAATCTGGGCACGGTGGAGCTGACGCTGGCGCTGCACTACGCGTTCGACACCCCGCACGACCGCATCGTCTGGGACGTCGGTCACCAGTCCTACCCGCACAAGATCCTGACCGGCCGCCGCGACGGCATGGCCCGGCTGCGCCAGCAGGGCGGCATCTCGGGCTTTCCCAAGCGCAGCGAATCCGAATACGACGCCTTCGGCACCGCGCACTCGTCCACGTCCATCTCGGCCGCGCTGGGCATGGCCGTGGCCTCGCGCAACGCGGGCATCTCGCGCCAGCACATCGCCGTCATCGGCGACGGCGCCATGTCGGCGGGCATGGCCTTCGAGGCCATGAACAACGCGGGCGTCACGCCCGACGTCAACCTGCTGGTGGTGTTGAACGACAACGACATGTCGATCTCGCCGCCCGTGGGGGCGCTGAACCGCTACCTGGCGCGCCTGATGTCCGGCCGCTTCTACGCGACCGCGCGCAACGTCGGCCGCGCCGTGCTGCAGCACGTGCCGCCCATGCTGGAACTGGCGCGGCGCTTCGAAGAGCACGCCAAGGGCATGGTCACGCCGGCCACGATGTTCGAAGAGTTCGGCTTCAACTACGTCGGTCCCATCGACGGCCATGACCTGGACGCGCTGGTGCCCACGCTGCAGAACCTGCGCCAGTTGCAGGGCCTGCAGTTCCTGCACGTGGTCACGCGCAAGGGCCAGGGCTACAAGCTGGCCGAGGCCGATCCCGTGCTGTACCACGGCCCGGGCAAGTTCGATCCCGCGGTCGGCATCCAGAAGGCCAAGACGCCTTCCAAGAAGACCTTCACGCAGGTGTTCGGCCAGTGGCTGTGCGACACCGCGCAGCAGGATGCCCGCCTGGTCGGCATCACCCCCGCCATGCGCGAGGGCAGCGGCCTGGTCGAGTTCGAAAAGCGCTTCCCGCAGCGTTACTTCGACGTGGGAATCGCCGAGCAGCACGCGGTCACCTTCGCCGCCGGCCTGGCCTGCGAAGACCAGAAACCGGTGGTCGCCATCTATTCCACCTTCCTGCAGCGCGGCTACGACCAACTGGTTCACGACGTGGCCCTGCAGAACCTGGACGTCACGTTCGCGCTGGACCGCGCCGGCCTGGTCGGCGCCGACGGCGCGACGCACGCCGGCAACTACGACATTGCCTACCTGCGCTGCATTCCCAACATGGTGGTGGCCACGCCGTCCGACGAGGCCGAGACCCGCCTGTTGCTGACCACCTGTTATCTCCATCCGGGACCGGCCGCGGTGCGCTATCCGCGCGGCTCGGGCGTGGGCGCGCCCACCGGCGAATCGCTCGACGCCGTGCCGATGGGCAAGGGCGTGGTGCGCCGCGAAGGCAAGCGCATCGCCATCCTGGGGTTCGGCACGCTGGTGCCCGCCGCCCTGCAGGCCGCCGAACGGCTGGACGCCACCGTGGCCGATATGCGCTTCGTCAAGCCCATCGACCGTGAACTCATCCTCGACCTGGCCGCGCGCCACGACGCGCTGGTCACGGTGGAAGAGGCCGCCGTCATGGGCGGCGCGGGCAGCGCCGTCACCGAAGCGCTGAACGAAGCCGGCGTCACCGTGCCGGTGCTGCAACTGGGCCTGCCGGACCTGTTCATCGATCACGGCGACCAGGCCGCGCTGCTGGCCGGCGTGGGGCTGGATGCCGCTGGCATCGAGGCGTCGGTCCGCACTCGTTTCGGCGACGCGCAGGCCTGACGCCTGGCGGGCTGTCCCGCGGGCGAGCGTGGCGGAGTCCGCCCGCGCCCGCCGTTGTGACACAGCCGCCACGACGCCCTGGGGGGCCGTGGTGTTCCCTGCGTCTGGAACGCACCGTTGCAGCGCCACGTGCCTACCGCCAAAAGGGTTTTCCCCGACCCGGTTGCCGATTTCGGTCATAATGGCCCTCCAGTTTGTTTCCAGTGAGCGCGCCCGCGCGCGCCCTGAACAGGTAAGCGACATGAATTCCCCGATCGATCCCGCCGTGGTGATGCCCGATGTGCAAAGCTCCGCGGATACGCGGCACATCACCATCCAGCGCGTCGGTATCCGCGGCGTGCGCCATCCCATGCTCGTGCACGCCGGCGACGGCAGCGCGCAGCCCACGGTCGGCTCCTGGACCCTGACGGTGGCGCTGCCGCCCGAAGAGAAGGGCACGCACATGTCCCGCTTCGTGGCCCTGCTCGAAAAGCACCGCACCATCCCCATGACGCCGGCGTCGTTCGCCGACATGGCCCGCGAGATGCTGCCCCTGCTGCAGGCCGAGCGCGGCGACATCTCCGTCACCTTCCCGTACTTCATCAACAAGTCGGCCCCGGTGTCCGGCGTGCAAAGCCTGCTGGACTACGAAGTGCAGTGGATCGCCCGCGCCGTGGGCCAGCAGGTCGAGTTCGAACTCGTGGTGCAGGTGCCGGTGACCAGCCTTTGCCCCTGTTCCAAGGCCATTTCCGAGTACGGCGCGCACAACCAGCGTTCGCACGTCACCGTCTCGGCCGTCCTGGGCGGCGAAGTCGCCATGGACCAGGTCATCCGCCTGGTCGAGGACGAGGCGTCCTGCGAGCTGTGGGGCCTCTTGAAGCGTCCCGACGAGAAGTACGTCACCGAGCGCGCCTACGACAACCCCAAGTTCGTCGAAGACCTGGTGCGCGACGTGGCTGCCCGTCTGCAAACGTATCCCGGCATCGCGCGCTTCCGCGTCGAAGCCGAAAACTTCGAGTCCATCCACAACCACTCGGCCTACGCCGTGGTCGAGGGCTGAATCCTCCAGCGGGACCCGGGGCGTGGCCCCGCGTTCCGGTTTGCCGTTGCGGTTTGTCAACGCACTTCTTGCGATAGCGTGACAATTCGGCGATAATCGAAGGCTTTCTTGCTCGACTGCCATGTTTCTTTGGCGGCGGGCTGCCCCTTGCGGGCGGGCGGACAGGGGTTTTGGCCTGTGTCCGGTGAAGTGCCGTCGTGGTTGAAACCCCTGCCGTGGGGTTGAAACAACAAGCGGCGCCAAACCCCGATGGGTAATGGGTCCCGTTCTCCGCAAGACATCCTCAAGGAGTCTTACCCTATGCGTCACTACGAAGTAGTGTTTATCGTCCATCCGGACCAAAGCGAGCAGGTGCCCGCCATGGTCGAGCGTTACCAGTCGCTGGTGACGGGCCAGGGTGGTTCCGTGCACCGCCTGGAAGACTGGGGCCGCCGTCAACTGGCGTACCCGATCCAGAAGCTGGTCAAGGCCCATTACGTCTGCATGAACATCGAGTGCGGCCAGGCTACCCTGGACGAGCTCGAGCACTCGTTCCGCTACAACGACGCCGTGCTGCGCCACCTGGTCATCAAGACCAAGAAGGCGCCGGCCGCCGCTTCGATCATGATGAAGTCGGTCGAGCGCGAAGAAGCCCGCAAGGCTTCGGCTGAAGCGACCGCGGCTCAGGCCGCCGAGTAAGCAGGACGACGGCCGGACGGCCCCGCTCGCTGGAGCACAGCATGAACACGGTGGAGTTGGAAGTACGCGTTCTCGAACGCGAACCCCTGCGCCACACGCCAGGCGGATTGCCGGCGGTCGAGTTCCTGTTCTCCCACGAGTCGGACGTCATCGAGGCAGGTCACCCGCGCCGCGTCGCGCTCACCATTGCCGCAGTGGCATTGGGCGACCTGGCGATGTTGCTGGCAGAGGTTCCGCTGGGCACCGACCTTCACGTACAGGGCTTTCTGGCCCCGGTGCGCAAAGACTCGGTAAAGCTCAAGCTGCATTTGCAGCGCGCGAGACGCATCGCTGGCAGCGCCGGGGGCGATCCTGCCGTGGCATGACGGCGCGGGCAGTTCGGACAATACAGATCAGGGCAGGCGAGAGGCCGACACGGCGCTCCCAGGCCCAAGCAAACTAAAGGCATACATCATGGCTTTCGGAAAACGCAAGGAAAAACGCAAATTCACCCAGCAGAACCCGCTGTTCAAGCGCCGCAAGTTCTGCCGCTTCACCGCTGCCGGCGTTGAAGAGATCGACTACAAGGATCTCGACACCCTGCGCGACTTCGTGCAAGAAAACGGCAAGATCATCCCGGCTCGCCTGACGGGCACCCGGGCGATCTATCAGCGCCAACTGGACACGGCCGTCAAGCGCGCCCGTTTCCTGGCTCTGCTGCCCTACACCGACAACCACAACTAATCCGGGGCGCTGACATGCAAGTTATCCTGCTCGAAAAAGTCGTCAACCTGGGCAACCTCGGCGAAGTCGTGCGCGTGCGCGACGGCTATGCCCGCAACTTCCTGATCCCGCAGAAGATGGCGCGCCGCGCCACCGACGCCGCGCTGAAGGAATTCGAAGCCCGCCGCGCCGAACTGGAAAAGGTCCAGGCCGAGAAGCTGGCCGCCGCCCAGGCCCTGGGCGAGCGCGTCAACGGCTACCAACTGAAGATCAGCCAGAAGGCTGGCGTGGACGGCCGTCTGTTCGGCTCGGTCACCAACGCCGACATCGCCGAAGCCCTGCGCAAGTCCGGCTTCGAAGGCATCGAGAAGTCGCAGGTCCGCCTGATGAACGGTCACCTGAAGACCGTCGGCGAGTTCCCCCTGCAAGTGTCGCTGCACCCTGACGTGCTGGTCGACATCAACGTGCAAGTCGAAGGCGAAATGGCCTGAGCCATTCCTTCGTGCTGTTTCGATCCGGGGCCAGCAGACGGCCCCGGTTTCGACCTTGAGCCGGCCTGTGCCGGCTTTTTTCTTTTCGTCTGCCGTTGATGGCGCTGCCCCGGAACCGTGGCCTGTCGCCGCGCTCCGTTGTTGCCTTGCCGCAGGGCTCGTGCGTACCCGGCCGCAACGCCCAGAGTTACTATTGCATCCATGAATACTCCCGCCGATCCCCAGCTTGAATACCTGCGTGTTCCGCCGCATTCCGTCGAGGCCGAGCAGGCCGTCCTGGGAGGCCTGTTGCTGGACAATGCGGCCTGGGACCGCATCGCCGACGTCCTGATCGAAGACGATTTCTACCGCCACGATCACCAGTTGATCTGGCACCACATTGCGCGCCTGATCGGCCTGGCCCGCCCGGCCGACGTCATCACGGTCAACGAGTCGCTGCACAGCGCCGGCAAGTCCGAAGACGTGGGCGGCCTGGCGTACATCAACGCGCTGGCCCACAACACGCCGTCGGCGGCCAACATCCGGCGCTACGCGGAGATCGTGCGCGAGCGCTCCATGCTGCGCAAGCTGGTGTCCATCGCCGACGAGATCTCGTCCACCGCGTTCAATCCGCAGGGCAAGGAAGCGCGCCAACTGCTGGACGAAGCCGAATCCAAGGTGTTCAAGATCTCGCAGGAAAGCGAGCGGGGGTCCGCCGGCTTCCAGGAGATCCAGCCGCTGCTCAGCCAGGTGGTCGAACGCATCGACGAGCTGTATCACCGCGACAGTACGTCCGACGTCACGGGCGTGCCCACGGGCTTCGACGACCTGGACAAGATGACCTCGGGCCTGCAAGGCGGCGACCTGATCATCGTGGCGGGCCGTCCGTCCATGGGCAAGACCTCGTTCTCGATGAACATCGGCGAGCACGTGGCCATCGAGCAGGGCCTGCCGGTTGCCGTGTTCTCCATGGAAATGGGCGCGGTGCAGCTGGCCATGCGTATGCTGGGTTCGGTGGGCATGCTGGATCAGCACCGCATGCGCACCGGCAAGCTCGTCGCCGAAGACTGGCCGCGCGTCACGCACGCCGTGCAACTGATGCAGGATGCGCAGGTCTACATCGACGAAACGCCCGCGCTCAGCTCGATGGAAGTGCGCGCGCGTGCCCGCCGCCTGGCGCGCCAGTGCGGCCAACTGGGCCTGATCATCATCGACTACCTGCAGCTGATGTCGGGCAATGGCAACGGCGAGAACCGGGCCACCGAAGTGTCGGAAATCAGCCGTTCGCTCAAGGGCCTGGCCAAGGAACTGAACTGCCCGCTGATCGCGTTGTCGCAGCTGAACCGAAGCCTGGAGCAGCGTCCCAACAAGCGTCCCGTGATGAGCGACCTGCGCGAATCCGGCGCTATCGAACAGGACGCGGACGTGATCCTGTTCATCTACCGCGACGAGGTCTACAACCCCGATTCGCCGGACAAGGGTACGGCCGAGATCATCATCGGCAAGCAGCGTAACGGTCCCATCGGTACGGTGCGCCTGACCTTCCAGGGCATGAGCACGCGCTTCCTGAACTACACGGCGGCGCAGCAGTATTGATGGCGAGGGCGATCTTGTTCGGTCGAGATCGTTCTTTCTTCGCAGGGCGTCCTCGCCGAGGCGGTGGCGCGCGGGTCGGCCAAGTCGTCAGGCTCGGGCGCGCCAGCAGGCGCCCTCGGTCCCCTTCGGGGACTTCCCCTCCTCCAATTGGCCGCCCCGCACGCCACCGCCTCGGCGAGGACTCACGCCAGCAACAGGCGTCGGTCAGACGGCATGGCCGCCGGCGAACAGCGCGGCAACAATCAAGACCGCGATCTGAGACGGCCGCTAACTCTTGCAAATATGGGGTGCACGACCGGAGATCTTCGGAGCCGCAGATAATGCGAGCCCGCGTATGCCGGCGGGGCCGAGGCGGCCAATTGGAGAAGGGAAGCCCCGCGTAGCGGGGCCGAGGGCGCCTGATGACGCGCCCGAGCCGAGCGACTTGGCCGCCTCGGCCCCGCCGGCATACGCGGGCGTCTCAAGAACTCGAATTCACGAGCACTCAGAAGAAGACCCGCGCATCACCGGCACGAGAGACTTACTCGTCCTCGCCTTCAGGACGCTTGGCATAGCGCGACGCCAGCACCGCGCACACCATCAGCTGGATCTGGTGGAACAGCATCAGCGGCAGCACGATGGCGCCCACAGCCTGGCCCGCGAAGATGACCTGCGCCATGGGAATGCCACTGGCCAGGCTCTTCTTCGAGCCGCAGAACAGCAGCGTGATGCGGTCGGGCAGGTTGAAGCCGAACAGCTTGCCCAGCAATTGCGAGCCGATCAGCGCCAGCGCCAGGATCACCACGCAGCACACCACCAGGCCCAGCAGCGCCGGCACCGGCGTCTTCTGCCACAGGCCTTCGTTGACGGCTTCCGAGAACGCCGTGTAGACCACCAGCAGGATCGAACCCTGATCCACCCACTTCAGCATCGCCTTGCGCTTGGTGACCCAGGCGCCGATCCAGGGGCGCAGCAACTGGCCCAGCACGAAGGGCAGCAGCAGTTGCAGCATGATCTTGCCCACGGCATCGAACGAGATCGGCGCGCTGGCCGCCTGCGCGATCACCGTGCCCACCAGCAGCGGGGTCAGGAAGATGCCCAGCAGGCTGGAGGCCGAGGCGCTGCACACCGCGGCGGGCACGTTGCCGCGCGCCATCGAAGTGAACGCGATGGCCGATTGCACCGTGGCCGGCAGGCAGCACAGGAACAGGATGCCCAGGTACAGCTCGGGCGTGACCAGGGGCTCGAGCAGCGGCTTGAGCGCCAGGCCCAGCACCGGGAACATGATGAACGTGGCCGAGAAGATCGTGGCGTGCAGGCGCCAGTGCGTGATGCCGGCGACGATGGCGTCGCGCGACAGGCGCGCGCCGTGCAGGAAGAACAGCGCGGCGACGGCCAGGTTGGTGATCCAGCCGAACACGACGATGCCTTGGCCGTGGGCGGGCACCAGGCTGGCGATGATGACGGTGGTGATCAGGAGGAGGGTGAAGCGGTCCGGCAGAAAGCGGGTGAGGCGTGACATGAGATGAGGAGGGAGATGGACGGAGAGGCTGCGCGTATTGTAGTGGCACGCACGAGGCGGCGTGGGCGATATCGCTGTCTATCCAGAAGCGTTCAGCCGCTGGTCAACACCAGGTCGGCGTAGGCCTTGCCCTTGCCGTCGCCGCGGCCCTGCTTTGCCTGGCCATTTCCCCTTCCGCCCTGGCGGAGTTTCCCGAACGCCCCATTATGGTGACCGTGCCGGTGCCGCCGGCGGGCATCATCGATCAGGTCACCCGCGTAATTACGCCGGCCATGTCCAAGCGCCTGGGGCAGACCATCGTGGTCGAGAACCGGCCCGGCGCCAGCGGCAACATCGCCGCCAACAGCGTGGCCCGCGCCAACCCGGACGGCTACACGCTGTTGGCGGGCTACTCGATGTTCCACGTCGGCAATCCGGTGATGTTCAAGAACCTGGATTGGGATCCCGTGCGCGACTTCGCACCCGTGGCCATGCTGGTGGTGTCGCCGCACGTCGTCGCGGTGCATCCCTCGGTGCCCGTGAACACCCTGAAGGAATATGTCGAATACGCGCGCAGCCATCCGGGCAAGCTGAACTACGCCACCTCGGGCAACGGATCCGTGCCCCATGTGGGCATGGAACTGTTCAAGCAGACCAACCAGATCCAGGTCGTGCACGTGCCGTACAAGGGCGCCGGGCCGGCCGTGCAGGACGTGCTGGCCGGCAATGTCGAGAGCATCGTCGCCACGTTGCCGTCGGTGGCCAGTTTCATCAAGGCCGGCAAGCTGCGCGCGCTGGCGGTCGCCAGCAAGACGCGCTCGCCCTTGCTGCCCGACGTGCCGACCGCGGCCGAGGCGGGTTTTCCGGGCTTCGAACTGGAAGCCTGGGTGGCGTTCTTCGCGCCGGCCAAGACGCCGCAGCCCGTCATCGACAAGCTGTCTGCGGCGGTGAGCGACGCCCTGAAAGATCCCGCCGTGGTGCGATCGCTGGATGCCGCTGGCGCCCAGCCCAGCTACCTGTCGCCCGCCGAACTCGCCAAGCAGGTCGATGCCGACATCGCTCGGTGGCAACCCGTCATCCGCAACGCCAACATCAAGGTCGATTGACCTCTCTTTCTCCGGAGCCTTACGCATGACCCACCAAGACCGCAATGTCGCACGCGCCGCGGAACTCGATTGCGCCTCGTTGAGCGACGCGCTCGACCGCCTGTCCATCGCAGGGCAGTGCTACAAGATCAAGCCGTGCGATCCGTCCTTTCGCATGGCGGGCCGCGCCTACACCGTGCAGTACGAGCCCGCCACGACCAGTGACGGCAATGTCGGCGAATTCATCGACGACGTCGAGCCCGGCAGCGTCATCGTCATCGACAACCGGGGCCGCGACGACGTCGGCACCTGGGGCAACATCCTGACCGAGATGGCGCACCGGCGCGGCATGGCCGGCACGCTGATCGATGGCAACTGCCGCGACGTCGCCTTGTCGCGCAGCATCGGTTATCCGATCTTCAGCCGCGACTGGTGGATGCGGACCGGCAAGGGCCGCATCCAGCTCAAGGCCCTGCAGGCGCCGGTGACGATCGGCGGGGTGGTGGTGAGTCCGGGCGACATCGTGCGCGGCGACGCGGACGGCGTGGTGGTGCTGCCGCGCAGCCACGAGGAGGCCTTGCTGGAGGTGGCCGAGGACATCACGCGCAAGGAGTCGGCCATCCGCGATGCGATCCGCGCCGGCGAGCGGCTGGACCAGGCGCGGGTCCGCCACCAGTACCATGCATTGCAAAGCCCGGACTACGAGGAGGCGGGCAAGAACTGAACGCCGTGCGGCCGGCCGCCGCTCAGGCGGGCGGCGGCGTCATCGCCAGCGCCAGGTCGAACGCCGCCACCAGCGAGGCATGGTCCGCCACGCCTTGCCAGGCGATGTCGAACGCCGTGCCGTGATCCACGCTGGTGCGCACGAAGGGCAGGCCCACGGTGACGTTCACGCCGTGGTCCACGCCCAGATACTTCACGGGGATGAGGCCCTGGTCGTGGTATTGCGCGACCACGATGTCGAACTCGCCGCGCCGCGCGCGCATGAAGATGGTGTCGCCGGGCCACGGGCCCGAGGCATCCAGCTCCTCGGCGCGCGCCTGCGCGATGGCGGGTGCGATGACGTCGATGTCTTCCCGGCCGAACTTGCCGTCCTCGCCCGCATGCGGATTCAGGCCCGCCACGGCAATGCGCGGACGGGCAATGCCCATCTGGCGGCAGGCGATGTCGGCCAGCCGGATGGCGCGGATTTCCGCCTCGGGCGTGATGCGCGCCGGCACGTCGGCCAGCGCCACGTGGATGGTGACCAGCAGCACGCGCAGCTCGTCGTTGGCCAGCATCATGGCGTAGTCGGCGGTGTGCGACTTCTCGGCCAGGATCTCGGTATGGCCGGGCTGGTCGATGCCGGCCAGATGCATGGAGTGCTTGTTCAGCGGTGCCGTGACGATGGCGCGCAAGGCGCCGGCCTGGGCCTCGTCGATGGCCGCGCACAGATAGGCGTAGGCCGCCGCGCCGGCCGCCGCGCTGACCTGGCCCACGGGCAGGTCAGCGGGCAGGGGGGGGTGACAGGCCACGACCTCGATACGTCCCGCCTCGCAGCGGGCCTGGCGCGCCGACTCGATTTCAACCACATCGATGCGGGCGCCCAGCAGTTGCGCCGCGCGGCGCAGCGCGCCGGCGTCGCCATAGACCACCGCCGGGGCTTGCAGCCCCTGGGCGTAGGCCTTGACGATGATTTCGGGGCCGATGCCGGCGGCGTCGCCCATCGTGAAGCCGACGGGCGCGCCGGCGTCTGCCCTGACGGGCGCGTCGTGGGACATGGCTACAGCACGTCCCCGGCGTAGTCGGCCAGGCGCGAACG
This sequence comes from Bordetella ansorpii, assembly GCF_900078315.1. Classification (GTDB taxonomy): domain Bacteria; phylum Pseudomonadota; class Gammaproteobacteria; order Burkholderiales; family Burkholderiaceae_B; genus Bordetella; species Bordetella ansorpii. The sequence goes on along the minus strand of NZ_FKBS01000017.1, from coordinate 522,855 downwards.
TTCGCCGCGTTGCAGCGTGATGTGCCCGGCGTGCGGCCAGCCCTTGAAACGGTCGACCACGAAGGTCAGGCCCGAGCTGCCCTCGGTAAGGTAGGGCGTGTCGATCTGCGCCACGTTACCCAGGCAGATGACCTTGGTGCCGGGGCCCGCGCGGGTGACCAGCGTCTTCATCTGCTTGGGCGTCAGGTTCTGCGCCTCGTCGATGATGAGGTACTTGTTCAGGAAGGTGCGGCCGCGCATGAAGTTCAGCGACTTCACCTTGATGCGCGAGCGGATCAGGTCCATGGTGGCCGCGCGGCCCCAGTCGCCGCTGCCTTCGCCGTCGCCCATGTTCAGCACGTCGAGGTTGTCCTCCAGCGCGCCCATCCAGGGCATCATCTTTTCCTCTTCCGTACCCGGCAGGAAGCCGATATCTTCGCCCACCGGCACCGTGACGCGCGTCATGATGATCTCGGTATAGCGCTTGGTTTCCAGCACCTGGGTGATGCCGGCGGCCAGCGCCAGCAGCGTCTTGCCCGTGCCTGCCTGGCCCAGCAGCGACACGAAGTCGCATTCTGGGTTCATCAGCAGGTTCATGGCGAAGTTCTGCTCGCGGTTGCGCGCGGTGATGCCCCACACGTTGTTCTTGCCGTGCGTGTAGTCGCGCAGCGTGGCCAGCACGGCGGTCTTGCCGCTGACTTCGCGCACCTGCGCGTACAGCGGCATCTGGCCTTCGAAGAACACGAACTGGTTGACCATGAACTGCGAGCACAGCGGACCGCGGATACGGTAGAACGTGGTGCCGCCCTGCTGCCACGATTCGACGTCCTTGCCGTGGCGGTTCCAGAAGTCCTCGGGCAGTTGCATCACGCCCGTGTACATCAGGTCGCTGTCTTCCAGGACGTGATCGTTGTAGTAGTCTTCGGCCAGCATGCCCAGCGCGCGGGCCTTCAGGCGCATGTTGATGTCCTTGGACACCAGCACGACTTCGCGCTGCGGGTATTTCTCCTGCAGGGCGCGCACCACGCCCAGGATCTGGTTGTCGGCCTTGCCCATCGGCAGGTCGGACGGCAGGGTGCTGTGGATGGCCGTCGTCTGGAACATCAGGCGGCCGGTGGCGTCCTTGTTGCCCAGCGCGGACAGCGCCAGGCCGTCGTCCAGGTTGGCCGTGTCCTGCACCAGGGAGTCCAGCGAACGGCTGACCTGGCGGGCGTTGCGCGCCACCTCGGACATGCCCTTCTTCTGGTGGTCGAGCTCTTCCAGCGTCATCATCGGCAGGAAGATGTCGTGCTCTTCGAAGCGGAACAGCGAACTGGGATCGTGCAGCAGCACGTTGGTGTCCAGCACGAACAGCTTGCGCGCGGCCGCCTTGGTCTTGCGCGCTTGCGTAGCGACGGGCGCGGCAGCGGGCGTGGCCGCCGCCGTGGCAGGGGACGCTTGCGCGGTCTTGCCGGCGCGCGCGGTGGCGGGCTGGCGCGCCGTGGACTTGGCCTTGCCCGGCTTGGCGGCCGGGGCGGCCGGCGCCAGCGGCATGTCCAGCGGTTCGAGCATCTCGTCGTCCTCGACCGGCGCGCGCAGCGCGGCCAGGCCGGCCAGCTCGGGTTGAACGGACAGATTGGCGGCAGGGGCCGCCGGTTTCTCGCTACGTACTGCTGCGCGGGCGGCTTCGCCCTTTGGGAAGGTCAGGATGGCGGCGGGGCGGGTGGGCAACTTCGGAAGCGGCATACGCGTCACTCTCCTGTGCGGGCCGATGGGCCCTGGGCGGCTACGAGACCTGGAAAAAACGGGACCTGCTGATGTCTGCGGGACGTGCTCAGCCGATGCTGCGCGCGGCCTGCAGGACTTCCTTCGCATGGTTGGGAACCTTCACGCCGCGCCATTCCTGCACCAGCACGCCATAGGCGTCGATCAGGAAGGTGCTGCGCTCGATTCCGCGCACCAGCTTGCCGTACATGTTCTTCTGTTTGATGACGCCGTACAGGTTGCAGACGGTCTCGTCCGTGTCGGCGATCAGCGGGAAGGGCAGTTCGTACTTGTTGCGGAAATTCTCGTGCGACTTCAGCGAGTCGCGCGAGATGCCGACCACCACCGTGCTGGACGACAGGAATTCGGCGTGCGCGTCGCGGAAGTCCTGGCTCTCGGTGGTACAGCCGGGGGTGTTGTCCTTGGGATAGAAATACAGCACCACGGCCCGGCCGCGGCATTGTTCCAGGGAAAGCGGTCCGATGGTGCTTTCGGCAACGAACAGCGGGGCGGGCTTGCCTATCAGGGCGGTCATCAGGAGGAGGCTCCGTCGGTGGGGATCAGGGCGACGATCACGCGGCGCCCCTCGGCCATCAGGATGTTGTAGGTTCGGGCGGCGGCTTCGGTGTCCATGGCTTCGACCCCGATGCCGGCGGCCAGCAGCGGGCGCAGCACGTCGGGGGGCAGCAGGCGCTGGCGCCGCCCGGTGCCCACCAGCAGCACTTCCGGCGCGTTGGCGGGCCGGGCGGGCGTCTGTTCGGGTTCGTCCAGGAACGACAGGGGATCGCGGGCGGCCATGGACACGCCGGCGGCCTGCAGCAGGAGGGCGGAAGTGATGTCGGCCGGCGACGTTGCCGGCCAGTCGGCGACCTTGCCTTCGGGACCGAAGGCGACCGCATGGGAAAAGCGTACCTGATTGACCTCGATATAGCCTTCACCATAGGCGGTGACGGTATTGAGCGCCATCGCAGGATCGTTATGCAGCTTCAATAAAAAACTCCGCTAGACGTGCCGATGATAGCGCATCGGATGACGCAGCGCCGCAAGGGGAAATAAGGGGGCCGGGAGACGGTTTGTTCCTATTTGCCGCCAGTGCGTGCTTACGTTAGATTACAGGGTTTGCCCGGGGTGATTCCCCGCGCTGCCGCCATTCTCTTTCCCGCCCCATTTCCAGGACCGGTCCCATGAGGAAGTTCTCCCGCATCGAGCGCTTGCCGCCGTACGTGTTCAACATCACGGGCGAGCTGAAGATGGCGGCGCGCCGCCGCGGCGAGGACATCATCGACATGTCCATGGGCAACCCCGACGGCCCCACGCCGAAGCATATCGTCGACAAGCTGGTCGAGGCCTCCATGCGGCCCACCACGCATGGCTATTCGGTGTCCAAGGGCATCCCGCGGCTGCGCAAGGCCATCTGCGACTGGTACCAGCGCCGCTACGGCGTCGAGTTCGATCCCGATGCCGAGGCCATCGTCACCATCGGCTCGAAAGAGGGCCTGGCGCACCTGATGCTGGCCACGCTCGACCAGGGCGACACGGTGCTGGTGCCCAATCCCAGCTACCCCATCCATATCTATGGCGCCGTCATCGCCGGCGCCAACATCCGTTCGGTGCGCATGACGCCCGGCGTGGACTTCTTCGAGGAACTCGAACGCGCGGTGCGCGAGTCCATCCCCAAGCCCAAGATGATGATCCTGGGCTTCCCGAGCAATCCCACCGCGCAGTGCGTCGACCTGGCGTTCTTCGAGCGGGTGGTGGCCCTGGCGCGTGAACACGACATCCTCGTGGTGCACGACCTGGCCTATGCCGACATCTGCTTCGACGGCTACGTGGCGCCGTCCATCATGCAGGTGCGCGGCGCGCGCGACGTCGCCGTCGAGTTCTTCACCATGAGCAAGAGCTACAACATGGCGGGCTGGCGCATCGGCTACATGGTGGGCAACCGTGAGCTGGTCAATGCGCTGGCGCGCATCAAGAGCTACCACGACTACGGCACCTTCACGCCCATCCAGGTGGCGTCGATCGCCGCGCTGGAAGGGCCCCAGGATTGCGTGAACGAGGTGGTCGAGCAATACCGCAACCGCCGCGACGTGCTCACGCGCGGCCTGCACGAGGCGGGCTGGATGGTCGAGGTCCCCAAGGCGTCGATGTACATCTGGGCCCGCATCCCCGAACCGTACCGCGCCATGGGCTCTCTCGAGTTCGCCAAGCGCGTGCTGTCCGAGGCCAAGGTCGCAGTGTCGCCCGGCGTGGGCTTCGGTGAATACGGCGACGAATACGTGCGCTTCGCTCTTATCGAAAACGAACAGCGCACCCGCCAGGCGGTGCGCGGTATCAAGGAAATGTTCCGCAAGGACGGGCTGCTGGGCGCGCCCACCCTTGGGGATGCGTCGCATAGCGACAGGAAGGCTTAACCATGACTCAGGCTGTACACATGCTTCATTCCGATTCGTCCTCGCCCGCGGCGCAGGGCATGCAACCCATGCGCGTGGGCCTGTTGGGCCTGGGCGTGGTGGGCGGCGGCACCTGGACGGTGCTGGCGCGCAACGCCGAAGAGATCGCCCGCCGCGCGGGCCGCCGCATCGAGGTCGCGCGCATCGCCGTGCGCGACGTCGAGAAGGCCCGCAGCAAGGTGGGCGAGGGCGTCGAGGTGTCCACCGACGGCCATGCGCTGGTGCGCGATCCGCGGATCGACATCGTGGTCGAACTGATCGGCGGCGACACCCTGGCCCGCGAACTGGTGCTCGAAGCCATTGCGCAGGGCAAGCACGTGGTCACCGCCAACAAGGCGCTGCTGGCCAAGCACGGCAACGAGATCTTCGCCGCGGCCTCCGAGCGCGGCGTGATGGTGGCTTTCGAGGCCGCGGTCGCCGGCGGCATCCCCATCATCAAGGCCATCCGCGAAGGCCTGACCGCCAACCGCATCCAGTGGGTCGCCGGCATCATCAACGGCACCACCAATTTCATCCTGTCCGAAATGCGCTCGCGCGGGCTGCCGTTCGCCGACGTGCTGGCCGAGGCCCAGCGCCTGGGCTACGCCGAAGCCGACCCCACCTTCGACGTCGAGGGCGTGGATGCCGCACACAAGCTGACGCTGCTGGCCTCGCTGGCCTTCGGCGTGCCGGTGCAGTTCGACCGCGCCTACATCGAAGGCATCTCGCAACTGGCGCAGGAAGACATTTCCCACGCCGAGCGCCTGGGCTACCGCATCAAGCTGCTGGGCATCACCAAGCGCCGCGCCGAAGGCATCGAGCTGCGCGTGCACCCGGCCCTGGTGCCGGCCGAGCGCCTGCTGGCCAACGTCGAAGGCGCCATGAACGCCGTGCTGGTGCGCGGCGATGCCGTAGGCCCCACGCTGTACTACGGCCAGGGCGCGGGCGAAGAACCCACCGCCTCGGCGGTGGTGGCCGACCTGGTCGACGTCACCCGCCTGCATACCGCCGATCCGGGCAACCGCGTGCCGCACCTGGCGTTCCAGCCCGATGCGCTGTCCGACGTGCAGATCCTGCCGATCGAACAGGTCAGCACCTCGTATTACCTGCGCGTGCGCGTCGACGACCAGCCGGGTGTGCTGGCCGACATCGCGCGCGTCCTTGCCGACCGTGGCATTTCCATCGGTTCCATGATCCAGCAGCCGTCGCACATCGGTGGCGCCGACCTCATCTTCCTGACGCACGAAGCGCGGGAAGGCGATGTCGACCAGGCCATCGCCAAGATCGAGGCCACGTCGTTCGTCCGGTCCAAGGTCACGCGCCTGCGCGTCGAGCACCTGTCCTGATCATTCCGTTTCTTGCCGCCGGGCAGGCTGCCAGCCCGCCGCGGCGGTCCAGCGAGGCTGACATGAAGTACGTATCCACCCGCGGCGGCATGGCCCCGCAAGCCTTCTCCGACATCCTGCTCGAGGGCCTGGCGCCCGACGGCGGCCTGGCGGTGCCCGAGACCTTGCCGCGCGTCGACGCGGCCACGCTCGAATCCTGGCGCGGCCTGCCGTATGCCGACCTGGCCTTCGAAGTGCTGTCGCGCTTCGCCACCGACATCCCGGCCGACGACCTGCGCGCGCTGACCCGCGCGGCCTACCGGCAGGAATCGTTCAACAGCGAAGACATCGTGCCGCTGCGTCCGCTGCACGACGGGATGCATCTGCTGGGCCTGTCCGAAGGCCCCACGCTGGCGTTCAAGGACATGGCCATGCAGTTCCTGGGCCAGGTCTTCGAATATGTGCTGACGCGCCGCGGCACCACGCTGAACATCCTGGGCGCCACCTCCGGCGACACCGGTTCGGCCGCCGAATACGCGCTGCGCGGCAAGCGCGGCGTGGCCGTGTTCATGCTGTCGCCGCACGGCCGCATGAGCGCCTTCCAGCGCGCCCAGATGTACTCGCTGCAGGACGAGAATATCCACAACATCGCCGTGCACGGCGTATTCGACGAGGCCCAGGACATCGTCAAGGCCCTGTCCGGCGACCTGGAATTCAAGACGCGCTGGCGCCTGGGCGCGGTCAACTCCATCAACTGGGCGCGCATCGCGGCCCAGGTGGTGTATTACTTCCACGGCTGGCTGTCCGCCACCACCGGCGCTGGCCAGCAGGTGTCGTTCGCCGTGCCCTCGGGCAACTTCGGCAACATCCTGTCGGGCCACATCGCGCGCCGCATGGGCCTGCCGATCCGCCGCCTGGTGCTGGCCACCAACGAGAACAACGTGCTGGAAGAGTTTTTCCGCACGGGCATCTACCGTCCGCGCGCCCCGGCCCAGACCTACGCCACGTCCAGCCCCTCCATGGACATCTCGCGCGCCTCCAACTTCGAGCGTTTCGTCTACGACCTGGTCGATGCCGATCCGGCGCGCGTCAAGGCGCTGTGGGACGACGTGGCGCGAGAGGGCCAGTTCGACCTGTCCGCCCAACTGCCGCGCTTCGATGCCGATCACGGCTTCGTGGCCGGCGTCAGCACGCATGCCGACCGCCTGTCCACCATCAAGTCCACGTACGACACGTGCGGCGTGCTGATCGACCCGCACACCGCCGACGGCGTGAAAGTGGCGCGCCAGTACGTCGAGCCCGGCATTCCGATGCTGGTGCTGGAAACCGCGCTACCCGCCAAGTTCTCGGAAACCATCGAAGCCGCGCTGGGCCAGCCCGCGCCGCCGCCCGCCGCCCTGGCCAATCTGGAATCGTTGCCGCAGCGCGTCACGGTCATGGATTGCGACCCGGTGTCGGTCCGGCGCTACATTGAGGCGCACGCCAAAGTGTAAGACTTCGGTACGCAGGCCTGGTTTCCCGGGGATCGGGATACAAGGCCTGACATAGCCCGCCCGGGCTTTACATTTTCAAGACATCCGGTCACGGAAGCCGGGGCGGGCCGCCTCTACAGTGGAGTCACCCTCATGACAACACACGGAGGCTTTATGAGCCCGAAAACCCTGATGATGGTCGTTGCCGCTTCGAGTCTGGCTGTCCTGGCCGGTTGTTCCACGCCGACCATCATCCACAAGAACGACGGCACGCAGGTCACGACGGCCGACCGGCCGAAGTACAACGACGATAGCGGCTTCTACGAATACAACCAGGGTGGCCGTATCGTCCGCATCAACAAGGACGACGTGAAGTCCATCGAGGACGTCGACTGACGTGACCTCCGGCTGTGCCGCATGCAGCCTGACCGAGTCTGGACGGGGCCGCATCCGGTTGGCGGCCGTGCCCGCCAGCCGCGCCCATTGCGGTGCGCGGCAAAAATGACCAGGGCCTGTCTGCGCCCGCCTGACGGCGGTGCAAGACAGGCCCTGTGTCTTTTCAGCCTCAGGCCTTGCCGACGGCTTGCGCTTCGGCGTGGTACCGGCCCACGCGCTCGACTTCGTTCTTCGACCCCAGGATCACGCTGACGCGCTGGTGCAGCTTCTCGGGCTGCACGTCCAGGATGCGCTGTGTGCCGGTAATGGCCGCGCCGCCCGCCTGCTCGATCAGCATGCTCATCGGATTGGCCTCGTACATCAGGCGCAGCTTGCCCGCCTTGCCCGGCTCGCGGGCATCCCACGGATACATGAAGATGCCGCCACGGGTCAGGATGCGATGCACGTCCGTCACCATCGAGGCGACCCAGCGCATGTTGTAGTCCTTGCCCAGCGGACCCGTGGTGCCGGCCAGGCATTCGTCGATGTAGCGGCGCACCGGCGGCGCCCAGTGGCGCATGTTCGACATGTTGATGGCGAACTCCTTGGTGTCTTCCGGCACGCGCATGCTTTCGTGCGTCAGCACCCACGAGCCCATCTCGCGATCCAGCGTGAAGCCGACCACGCCGTTGCCGACCGTCAGTATCAGCATCGACTGCGGGCCGTACACCGCATAGCCCGCCGCCACTTGCTGGCTGCCGGGCTGCAGGAAATCCTGCTCGGTGATGGGCGTTTCGCCATCCACCGTGTGCGGCGCCTTCAGCACCGAGAAAATGGTGCCGATGGACACGTTGACGTCGATGTTCGACGAGCCGTCCAGGGGATCGAACAGCAGCAGGTATTCGCCCTTGGGATAGCGGTTCGGAATCGGATGGATGGTTTCCATCTCTTCCGATGCCATGGCGGCCAGGTGACCGCCCCATTCATTGGCTTCGAGCAGGATCTCGTTGGACAGCACGTCCAGCTTCTTCTGCACTTCGCCCTGGACGTTCTCGCTTTCCAGGCTGCCCAGCACGCCACCGAGCGCGCCCTTGCTGACGGCATGGCTGATGGCCTTGCAGGCGCGCGCGACGACTTCGATCAGCAGGCGGACTTCGGGCTGGACGAGTTCGGCCGAACGTTGCTGTTCGACCAGGTATTGAGTGAGGGTTTTACGTTTCATTGATTCTCCTGTCTTGATGTGTGGAGGTTCTTTCGTATTGGTGGGTGAGGTTGGTGTTCTTTGGCTGAATCTGGGTTCTTGGGGCGCCTGGGTATGCCAATGGGGTCGAGCCGGCCAAGTCGTTGGGCTCGGGCGCGCCATCAGGCGCCCTCGGTCCCGCTACGCGGGACTTCCCCGCCTCCAATTGGCCGGCTCGACCCCATTGGCATACCCAGGCTCACAATATCTCTGGTTCAAATGATCTCGTAACTCAGGTGCCGGGTGTACGGGGTGCAATACCTCTGCAAATCGTAGGCCGAATTTTTGCCGAGCGGCAGGCCAGCGGCTTTGCCGGCGACCTGCGTGCGCCATTGCAGTGAGTCCTCGGTGGGGTTGGGGGGCGAGGGCCGGCCAATTGGAGGAGGGGCAGTCCCCGAAGGGGACCGAGGGCGCCTGATGGCGCGCCCGAGCCCGACGACTTGGCCGGCCCTCGCCCCCCAACCCCACCGAGGACGCCCTACGAAGCAAATACCTCCAACCCGACAAAACAGCCCTACGATTGCGCCGCAAACTCCAGCGCCTTGGACGTGATCTCCAGCACGTTGCGCGACAACCCGGGATGCGCGCTGACGGCCTGCAATGCCTGCTGCATCGGCTGGCGCAACGCAGGCACGAAGCGCGACCAGTTGTCGAGCGCGCGCGCCAGGCGTGCCGCCACCTCGGGGTTCAGGGCATCGAGCGCAATGACCTGTTCCGTCCAGTACGCGTAGCCCGTGCCGTCGGCGTGGTGCATGCCGCGGGCGTTGTTCAGGCAGAACTGGAACACCAATGCGCGGGCGCGGTTCGGGTTGCGCAGCGTGAAGGCCGGATGTTGCATCAGCGCGCGCACGGTTTCCACCGTGGCCGAGCGCGCCGTGGCCTGCAGCGTGAACCACTTGTCGACGACCAGCGGATCGTTCTTCCACCGCTCGTAGAAGGCTTCCAGCGCCTGCGCGGGGGCGTCGCCCGTGCCGTAGTTCAGCAGCGCGGACAGCGCGGCCATGCTGTCGGTCATGTTGCTGGCCGACGCGTATTGCTGCTGCGCCAGGCCTTGCGCGCCGTCGATGCCGGCCGCCATCAGGTGCGCCAGCGCCTGGTTCTTCAGGGCGCGGCGGCCAGCGGGGCCAGGGGCGGGGCTGTATTCGCCCGGGGTCTGGTTGCCGTCGAACGCGGCGCGCCATTCGGCTTGCAACTGGCGGCCCAGCTCGGCGCGCAGGAAATCGCGCGCGGCGGCCAGCGCCGGCGGATCGATCTGCGCCATGCGTTCGGCCAGCGTCTTCTCGGAAGGCAGCGCCAGCGTGCGCGCGCGGTAGGCCGCGTCCAGCGCGGGGTCGGTCAGCAGGGCGCGCCAGGCGTCGATGAAGGCGTCATCGGCGCGCAGCGTGTCGCCGGCCTGGTGCTGGCGGGCCAGCGCCAGGATCTGGCGCGTGGCCAGTTCCTGGCCCGCTTCCCAGCGCGCGAACGGATCGGTGTCATGGGCCGACAGCAGCGCCAGGTCGGCGTCGCTCCAGCCGTACTCGACGATGACGGGGGCCGAGAAGCCGCGCAGCAGCGAGGGCACGGGAGCGGAGGGCACGCCTTCGAATACCCATTGCTGGCGCGCGGTGGTGAGCTCGAGCAGGGCGGTTTCCTGTTCGCGGCCATCGACGCGCAGCGCGATCGGCTTGCCCTGGCGGTCGAGCAGGCCGAGCGCGAACGGAATATGGAAGGGCTGCTTGGCGGGATTGTCGGCGCGGCGCTCGACGCCCACGGGCTGGCATTGCTGCGCCAGCGTGACCGTGCAGCGCTGCGCGGCGGCATCGTAGTCCAGCGTCACGGCCACGCGCGGCGTGCCGGCCTGGCGGTACCAGTTGCGGAACACTTCCAGGTTGCGGCCCGGGTGCTGCTTCACATAGACCGACTGCATGGCCGCGACGAAATCGTCGCAGGTGACGGCCTGGCCGTCATGGCGGCGGAAATACTCGTCCATGCCCGCGCGAAAGCCTTCCTCGCCCAGCAAGGTGTGCTGCATGCGGATGACTTCCGAGCCCTTTTCGTACACCGTGGCCGTGTAGAAGTTGCCGATCTCCTGGTAGCTGTCGGGGCGGATGGGGTGCGCCATCGGGCCCGCGTCTTCCGGGAACTGCGCCGCGCGCAGCGTGGCCACGTCGTCGATGCGCTTGACCGCGCGCGCGCTGGCGGCGGCCGCCGGGTCCAGGTCGCGCGCCATCATGTCGGCGCTGAACTCCTGGTCGCGGAAAACGGTCAGGCCTTCCTTCAGGCTGAGCTGGAACCAGTCCCGGCAGGTGACACGGTTGCCGGTCCAGTTGTGGAAGTACTCGTGCCCGATGACCGACTCGATGCCTTCGTAGTTGGCGTCGGTGGCGGTGTCGGGGTCGGCCAGTACATAGGCCGCATTGAAGATGTTCAGGCCCTTGTTCTCCATGGCGCCCATATTGAAGTCGCGCACGGCGACCACCATGAAGCGGTCCAGGTCCAGTTCGAGGCCGAAGCGGGTTTCATCCCAGCGCAGCGCGCGCACCAGCGAATCCAGCGCCCATTGCGTGCGGTTCTCGGAGCCCGGGTCGCTGTAGACCTGCAGCAGCACTTCACGGCCCGAGGCCGTGGCCACGCGGGTTTCCCGGTGGGTCAGGCGGCCCGCCACCAGGGCGAACAGATAACAAGGCTTGGGAAACGGATCTTCCCATTCGGCTTCGCCGCGGCCATCGGGCAACTGGCGCGTGGCGATCAGGTTGCCGTTGGACAGCAGCAGCGGATAGGCGGCGGGCGCGCGCAGCGTGACGCGATAGCGCGACATGACGTCGGGGCGGTCGGCGAACCAGGTGATGCGGCGAAAGCCCTCGGCCTCGCACTGCGTGAAGAAGCTGTCGCCCGAGACGTACAGACCCATCAGGGTAGAGTTGGCGGCCGGATGGCAGCGGCTGACGATCTCGATCTCGGCGCGCTCGGGCAGGCCGGAGATGGCGAGCGCATGCGCGCCCACGCTGTACTGCGCATCGGGCCAGGCCTGGCCGTCGACGCGCAGCGAGACCAGTTCCAGTGCTTCGCCGTCCAGGTGCATGACGGCGTCCGCCGCCGCGTCGGCGCGGCGTTCGGCCTGCATGGTGCAGCGGACGGTGGTGGTGTCCGGGTCCAGGTCGAACTCCAGCGCCACCTGCGGGATTGCGTACGGATAGGGCCGGTAATCTTTACGGTAAATCGTCACGGGCGTGTCGGTACGCATTGGGTTTCCACGATGCAAAGGGAAGACCGGGTTATTGTAGTGGCATGCCGTGCGAAAACTTTCCAGACTGCGCGCGGTCGTATCTGCATGTCGCCCGAACGGGGCGCGGAGGAATCAAGTCATGTCCCAATTCTCCTGGTCGCGCGGCCTGCGCATGGCCGGGGCGTCGCTGGCGCTGGGCAGCGTGCTGCTGGCCGGCTGCGCGGCGCCCACCGTCTCGATGCACGTCACCTCCTTCCAACGTTGGCCGCAAGGCGTGCAAGGGCAGTCGTATGCCTTTGCCGCGGTCTCCCCCGAGCAATCCAACAATCTCGAATACCAGTCCTACCGCGACACCCTGCGCGCCGGCCTGGGCGCCACCGGCCTGACCGAAGCGCCCGCCGGCCAGCCGGCCCGATTCACCGTTTCATATAGCTACGGTACGTCGCAGACCACGGTGATGACCCGTCAGGCCTACGATCCGTATATGTATGGCGGTTATCCAGGTTACTACGGGCCGCGCCGCTGGGGCTATGGCTTCTGGGGCCCGGGCTTCTGGGGCCCCGACTGGGTCGATGTGCCCGAACCGGCGTTCCGCCATTACCTGAATGTCGAGATCCATGACCGGGAGCGGGGCGGGGCGGAGGTCTATCGTTCCTCGTCCTATACGCTCAGCCGTGCCGACAACCTGTTGCGCGCCATGCCTTATCTGGTGCGTGCCATTTTCGATGGGTTTCCCGGCAACAATGGCAGCGAGCGCCGGATTGAATATCCGATCGACCGGTAAGCGGATCCAGGTGGCGCATCGATACCCCATGTTGCGCCCAACAAAATGGCGCGCCTCGGCGCGCCATTTTGTTGGGACTGTAATCCCAGCTTATGCGGCGATCAGGAAGCTGGCGCGATCGGCGCCATTGGCTTCCTCGGCAGCCAGCCAGCGCGGCGCCTTGCCGCGGCCGCTCCAGGTTTCGCCGGTCTGCGGATGGCGGTACTTGGGCGCCACGGCGCGCTTGGCGCCGGTGGGGGCTGCCTTGCGGCGGCCGCCGGCCGAGGGCGCGCGCGTGGCGGCGGGCTTGGCAGCGCCGAAGGCTGCCGTGATTTCTTCGGGAGTAATATCGTAGTCGCGCATCGACTTGACGATGGAGGCAAGCACTGGCTTGCGACGCTTGGTCAGCAGGGCCTCGGCTCGCTTCTGGAGCTTCGTGATTTCTTTTTCGATCTTGGCTTGCTGCGTTGCGTAGGATTCGCGGGGCATAGTTTTAATCCTGATTATCAATAAGTTGATAGCCTTCGCCGGCTGGTAGAACAGTTACTGCTTGGTTTTGTGCGTGAATAATACTAGGTTATTGCGTTCAAACTGTATCCTGACTGAGACAAATTTGTATCATGGCTGAAATGCAATCGAAAGAATTGTGTGGATCATGGCGCGTGGCAGCTGTTCAAATGGTCAGCACGCCGAATGTTGATGAAAACCTGAAACAGGCGGGTGAGTTAATCCAAAAGGCGGCGGAGTCCGGCGCCAGTTTGGTCGCGTTGCCCGAGTACTTTTGTTTCATGGGGCAGCGGGATATTGACAAATTTGCGATTAAAGAGACCGAAGGACACGGTCCGATACAGGATTTCCTGCGCGGATTGGCGGCCCGTCTCGGTATCTGGATCGTGGGCGGCACGCTGCCGCTGGCCTGCCCGGATCCCGATCGCGTGTTCAATACCGCCTTCGTATATGGTCCGGACGGCAAGCAACGCGCGCGCTACGACAAAATCCACCTGTTCAATTTCCAGCGCGGCGCCGAGTCCTATGATGAGTCAGTGGCTATTCATGCCGGCAAGACGGTGCAGACGTTCGACGCGCCGTGCGGCCCGGTCGGGCTGTCCACGTGCTACGACCTGCGCTTTCCCGAGCTGTATCGCGCGATGGGGCCGGTCAGCCTGATTCTGGTGCCCGCGGCGTTCACCTACACCACCGGAAAAGCGCACTGGGAAGTGCTGCTGCGGGCTCGCGCCATCGAAAATCAATGTTACATATTGGCGCCCGCGCAAGGGGGCAAACATCCGAACGGCCGTCGAACCTGGGGCCATTCCATGCTGATCGACCCTTGGGGCGAGATCGTGGACGTGCTGCCCGAAGAGCCGGGCGTGATCGGGGGTACGATAGAGGCTGATCGCCTGTCCGAGGTGCGGGCCGCCTTGCCCGCCCTGCGTCACCGAGTCCTGTAGACCGACCATCCATGAAATTGATCGATCCCGCTATCCAGTCCCTGGCCACCGCCAAATCGTTGTTGCTGGACCCCTGGGGCCTGACCGAGGCCGACCTGGCCCGCGCCCTGGGCGAAATCTTCACGCACAAGGTCGATTACGCCGACCTGTATTTTCAGTACACGCGCAGCGAAGGCTGGAGCCTGGAAGAAGGCATCGTCAAGACCGGCAGCTTCTCCATCGGCCAGGGCGTGGGCGTGCGCGCCGTCAGTGGCGAGAAAACCGCTTTCGCCTATTCCGACAGCCTGTCCGTCGAGGCGCTGCAATCCGCTGCCCAGACGGTGCGCGGTATCGCCCGCCGCGGCGCGGGCCGCGTCAAGGTGGCGGCGCACGTGCCGCCCGATGATGCCCGCAGCCTGTATTCCGACATCGATCCGCTGACCACGCTGACGGCCGCCGAGAAAGTGGCGCTGCTCGAGCGCGTCGAGCGCATGGCGCGCGCCGCGGATCCGCACGTCATCCAGGTGATGGCCGGCCTGGGCGCCGAATACGACGTGGTGCTGATCGCCGGCAGCGACGGCCGCCTGGCCGCCGACGTGCGGCCGCTGGTGCGTTTGTCCGTCACGGTCATCGCCGAACGCAATGGCCGCCGCGAGATGGGCCACGGCGGTGGAGGCGGCCGGACCGGTTTGAATCTGTTCTCGGACGATCTGCTGAAGGAATACGTGGATCGCGCCGTGCACGAGGCCATGGTGAATCTGGAAGCGCGTCCCGCGCCCGCTGGCGAAATGACGGTGGTGCTGGGTTCGGGTTGGCCCGGCATCCTGCTGCACGAAGCCGTGGGCCACGGTCTGGAAGGCGATTTCAATCGCAAGGGTTCCAGCGTGTTCTCGGGCCGCATCGGCGAACGCGTGGCGTCGCCCGGTGTCACCGTGGTCGACGACGGCACGCTGCCGGATCGTCGCGGTTCGTTGAATGTCGACGACGAAGGCAACGCGACGCAACGCAATGTGCTGATCGAGGACGGCATTCTGCGCGGGTATATGCAGGACACGCTGAATGCCCGCCTGATGAAAACCTCGGCGACCGGCAACGGCCGCCGCGAATCGTTCGCGCACCTGCCGATGCCGCGCATGACCAATACCTACATGCTGGGCGGCGACAAGGCGCCCGAGGAAATCATCGCCTCGGTCAAGCGCGGGCTGTATGCCGCCAATTTCGGCGGCGGGCAGGTGGATATCACCAATGGCAAGTTCGTGTTTTCGGCGTCCGAGGCCTACATGATCGAGGACGGCAAGATCACGTATCCGGTGAAGGGTGCGACGTTGATCGGTAATGGACCGGATGCCATGACGCGGGTCAGCCTGATCGGCAACGACATGAAGCTGGATTCGGGCGTGGGCACGTGCGGGAAGGATGGGCAGAGCGTGCCTGTGGGGGTGGGGATGCCGACGGTGCGGATGGATGGGCTTACCGTTGGTGGTACTGCCTGATTCTGGAGGACTTTGGTTCTTGAGTCGCCTGCGTAGGGCGTGCCGGAGTGCGTCGGCCAAGTCGGTCGGCTCGGGCGCGCCAGCAGGCGCCCTCGGCCCCCTTTCGGGGGCTGCCCTTCCTCCAATTGGCCGCCGCACTCCGGCACGCCCTGCGCAGGCTGGCGTCAGGTTCAATTGGCTGACAGCGTCTTGCTGGCGGTCATCCCGGCCGCATCTTTTTCCTCATGCCGGAAAGCCTGTCATGACCCGGTCAGATTTTTTGTGCTAGAGTGCCTCTCATGAACTTCGCACACCCCGCCTTTTTCTTTTATTTTTATGCTTTTCTGAAGCCGCTGGCGGAGGAAGGGTTGCGTTCAAACTGAAAAGTCGCAGAATCCCTCAAAAAAGCCGCCAGCGAACCTGGCGGCTTTTTTGTTGCTGCCGGAAAGAAGCAGGCGGGTCATACCAGGAGCAGTCCCGTGTCGCACAATACCGATGACCTTCGCATTCGCGAAATCAAAGAACTGACGCCGCCTTCGCACGTGATGCGCGAGTTCGCGTGCACCCGCGAGGCGTCCGAGACCGTGTATGCCGCGCGCCAGGGCGCGCATCGCATCCTGCACGGCATGGACGACCGCATGATCGTGGTGATCGGGCCTTGCTCGATCCACGATACGCGCGCCGCGCTGGAATATGCCCAGCGGCTGGTCCAAGCCCGCAAGCGCTACGCCGGCGAGCTCGAGATCATCATGCGTGTGTATTTCGAGAAGCCGCGCACCACCGTGGGCTGGAAAGGCCTGATCAACGATCCGGACCTGGACGGCAGCTTCAATATCAACAAGGGCATCCGCATGGCCCGAGAGCTGCTGCTGGAAATCAACAGCATGGGTCTGCCGTCGGGCTGCGAGTTCCTGGACATGATCACGCCGCAGTACATGGCCGACCTGGTGTCGTGGGGCGCGATCGGCGCGCGCACGACGGAAAGCCAGGTACATCGCGAACTGGCGTCGGGCCTGTCGTGCCCGGTGGGATTCAAGAACGGCACGGACGGCAATATCCGCATCGCGGTCGACGCCATCAAGGCCGCCTCGCAGCCGCACCATTTCCTGTCGGTGACCAAGGGCGGCCATTCTGCCATCGTGTCCACGGCCGGCAATGAAGACTGCCACGTGATCCTGCGCGGGGGCAAGGCGCCGAACTACGACGCGGCCAGCGTCGAGGCCGTGTGCCAGGACATGAGCAAGTCGGGCATGGCGCAGCGCGTGATGATCGACGCCAGCCACGCCAACAGCAGCAAGAAGCCCGAGAACCAGCCGCTGGTGATCGACGACGTGGCGCGCCAGATGGAGCAGGGCGAGTCGCGCATCGTGGGCGTGATGGTCGAAAGCCACCTGGTGGCCGGGCGCCAGGATCTGGTGCCGGGCAAGCCGCTGACGTATGGCCAGAGCATCACCGATGGCTGTATCGATTGGGACGCCTCGGAAAAGGTGCTGCAGCGCCTGGCGGACGCCGTGCAGGAGCGCCGCCGCGTGACCATGACCACGGGCAAGTAAGGTCCTGAGAGGGCGTGGGGCGGCGCAGGCGTAAAATCATTGCGTCGTCCACCCGAACGCCCTTTGCCATGAATGCTCCCCTGGAAGCCGAAACCCTGCGCCGGCCCGTGCCCGACGCCTGTCTGGATGCACTGCGCGCCCGCTTCGGCGACCGCCTGTCCGTGGCCGCCGCCGTGCGCGAACATCACGGCCGCGACGAATCCCCTTATCCCGCCATGCTGCCCGACGCGGTGGTTTTCGCCCGCACCACCGAGGAAGTCGCCGAGGTGGCGCGGCAGTGCAACGCGCATGGCGTGCCGCTGATCCCGTATGGCGCCGGCTCGTCGCTCGAAGGCCATCTGCTGGCCGTGCAGGGCGGCATCAGCATCGACCTGTCGCAGATGAACGCGGTGCTGTCCATCGATGCCGAAGACCTGACGGCATCCGTCCAGGCCGGCGTGACGCGCAAGCAGTTGAACGAGGAAGTGCGCGATACCGGCCTGTTCTTCCCCATCGATCCGGGCGCCGACGCCAGCCTGGGCGGCATGGCCGCCACGCGCGCCTCGGGCACCAATGCCGTGCGCTACGGCACGATGCGCGAGAACGTGATGTCGCTGACGGTGGTCACGGCCGACGGCCGCATCGTGCGCACCGCCGGCCGCGCGCGCAAGTCGTCGGCGGGCTACGACCTGACCCGCATCTTCGTGGGCAGCGAAGGCACGCTGGGCATCATCACGGAAGTGACGGTGCGGCTGTATCCGCAGCCCGAGGCCATCTCGGCCGCGGTGTGCAATTTCCCGACGCTGGACGATGCGGTGCAGAGCGTCATCGAGATCATCCAGATGGGCGTGCCGGTGGCGCGCGTCGAGTTCATGGACACGGCCGCCGTGCGCTCGGTCAATCTGCACAGCAAGCTGGACCTGAACGAATCGCCGCTGCTGTTGTTCGAATTCCACGGCAGCCCGGCCGGCGTGCAGGAGCAGGCCCAGACGGTGCAGGCCATCACGGCCGAGCATGGTGGCATGGACTTCGACTGGGCCGAGCGCCCCGAAGACCGCAGCCGCCTGTGGACGGCGCGGCACAACGCCTATTTCGCGGGCCTGCAGCTGCGCCCCGGCTGCCGCGCCAGCACCACCGACGTGTGCGTGCCGATCTCGCGCCTGGCCGATGTGGTGCGCGAGACGGTCGAGGACCTGGATCGCGCCAGTTTTCCCTACACCATCGTGGGCCACGTGGGCGACGGCAACTTCCACGTGCTGATGCTGCTGGACCAGGACAGCCAGGAAGAATGGCGCGAGTCCGAGGCCATCAGCCATCGCATGGTCGAGCGCGCCATCGCGGCCGACGGCACCTGCACCGGTGAACACGGCGTGGGATTGCACAAGATGCAGTTCATGGAAAGCGAGCACGGCGCCGACGCGCTGGCGCTGATGCGCAGCCTGAAGCACGCGTTCGATCCCAACAATATCCTCAATCCGGGCAAGATCATCGCCTGGTGACGACCGGTGGACGGACCGTCCGTGCAGGCGTCGCGGGCGATCCGTCCCTTGGATGCGGGTAAGTCCCGTCGTGTGCGCGGCCCGGGGTCGCGTTATCGTTGATGGATGAATACATTGGCCGATACCGGCCTGGCC
Organism: Bordetella ansorpii; assembly: GCF_900078315.1. Classification (GTDB taxonomy): domain Bacteria; phylum Pseudomonadota; class Gammaproteobacteria; order Burkholderiales; family Burkholderiaceae_B; genus Bordetella; species Bordetella ansorpii. The sequence continues at coordinate 504,253 of NZ_FKBS01000017.1, read as the reverse complement.
GTCAGCAGCCAGGACGCCTTTTTCGCGAAAGCCGTGATCGATGCTCTGTGCGCCATCCTGCCGGCGCACTGCGTGCTGTTCCGCGAAGAGGATACGCGTCCGTACGAGTGCGATGGCCTGTCGCTGTACCGCTGCCTGCCGGTGGCGGTGGTGCTGCCCGAATCCGAGTCGCAGGTGCAGGACGTGATGCGCCTGTGCAAGCGCATGAACGTGCCCCTGGTGGCCCGCGGCGCGGGCACGGGCCTGTCGGGCGGCGCCATGCCGCATGCGCGCGGCGTGCTGCTGGGCATGTCCAAATTCAATCGCGTGAAGCACATCGATTCCGCCGCCTGCACGGCCGTGGTCGAGCCGGGCGTGCGTAATCTGGCCGTCTCCGAGGCGGTGGCCATGCACGGCCTGTACTATGCGCCGGATCCGTCCAGCCAGATCGCCTGTACCATCGGCGGCAACGTGGCCGAGAACTCGGGCGGCGTGCATTGCCTGAAGTACGGCCTGACGGTGCACAACGTGCTGCGCGTGCGCATGGTCACCATCGAGGGCGAGATCGTCGAGCTGGGCAGCGAGGCGCCGGATGCGGCGGGACTGGATCTGCTGTCCGTCTTCGTCGGCTCCGAGGGCATGCTGGGCATCGTGACCGAAGTCACGGTCAAGCTGGTGCCCAAGCCCTTGTGCGCGCAGGTGGTGCTGGCCAGTTTTCCCAGTGTCGAGACCGCGGGCAACGCCGTGGCGCAGATCATTGCCGCGGGCATCATTCCGGCCGGGCTCGAGATGATGGACCGCCGCGCGGTGCATATGGTCGAGCCCTTCGTGAAAGCCGGCTACGACCTCGACGCCCAGGCGCTGCTGCTGTGCGAGTCCGATGGCACCCCCGAAGAGGTCGCGCACGAGATCGCGCGCATCGAGGAAGTGTGCCGGCAGGCCGGTTCCACGCGCTGCCAGGTCTCGGGCAGCGAGGCCGAGCGGCTGCGCTTCTGGGCGGGCCGCAAGAATGCCTTTCCCGCGGCGGGCCGGGTATCGCCCGACTACTATTGCATGGACGGCACGATTCCGCGCCGGCACCTGGGCCGCGTGCTCAACGCCATCGAGCAGATGGAGGACGAGTTCGGGCTGCGCTGCGCCAACGTGTTCCATGCGGGCGACGGAAACCTGCATCCGTTGATCCTGTTCGATTCCAACAAGCCGGAAGAGATCGAACGCGCCGACAAGTTCGGCGCCGCCATTCTCGAACTGTGCGTGCAGGTCGGAGGCACCGTGACAGGCGAGCACGGTGTGGGTATGGAGAAGATCAATCAAATGTGCGTGCAATTTTCGCGTGACGAGCTGGACGCCTTTCTTGCCGTGAAGCGGGCCTTCGATCCGCCCTTGCTGCTGAATCCTGAAAAAGTCATTCCCACGCTGGTGCGCTGTGCCGAGTACGGCAAGATGCACGTGCACGGCGGCGAGATGCGTTTCCCCGACCTGTCCCGTTTCTAGAGGCGAATCATGGAATTCGTCCTGTCGGAACTGTGCGAGCAGGTCCTGACCGCCCGTGCGGGCCAGAAGCCGTTGTTCATCGCGGGCAGCGGCAGCAAGTCGTTCTATGGCAACCATCGGCCGCTGACGCCGCAGGATGGGCACTGCCTGCTGGACATGACGGGCTACCGCGGCATCATCAATTACCAGCCCTCGGAACTGGTGGTGACGGCGCGCGCCGGCACGCCGCTGGCCGAGCTCGAGGCCGAATTGGCCGCGCGCGGGCAGATGCTGGCCTTCGAACCGCCGCACTTCGGGCCCGATGCCACGGTGGGCGGTTGCGTGGCCGCCGGACTTGCCGGTCCACGCCGCATGGCGGCGGGCGGGGTGCGCGACTTCGTGCTGGGCGCCCGCCTGCTGGATTCGCATGCGCGCCTGCTGGCCTTCGGCGGCGAGGTGATGAAGAACGTGGCCGGCTACGACGTGTCGCGCCTGCTGGCCGGATCGCAGGGCATCTTCGGGGCGATCATCGAAGTGTCGCTGAAGGTGCTGCCACGTCCCATGCAGGAACGCACGCTGCTGCGGGAGGCCACGCAGGACGAAGCGTTGAACCTGTTCTCGCAGTGGCGCAGCCGGCCCATGCCGATCTCGGCGTCGTGCTGGGTGCCGCAAGCGGACGGGCACGGGCAACTGGCGGTGCGCCTGTCCGGCGCGCCGCCCGCCATCGAGGCCGCCACGGCGCGCATCGGCGGGCAGGAACTGCAAGAGGCCGATGCCTGGTGGTACGCGCTGCGCGAGCAGACGCATCCGTTCTTCGACCCGTCTCGGCCCTTGTGGCGCGTGGCCGTGCCGCCCACGGCGCCGGCCTTGGCGCTGGCGCCCATGTTGATCGAATGGGGAGGCGGGCAGCGCTGGTTCAGCGGCCAGGCCGATGTGGGGGAAGTGCGGGATGCCGCGGCGCGTGCCGGCGGCCATGCCACGCTGTTCCGCACCGCGTCGTCGGCCGCACCCGCCGACGGTGTGTTCCATCCCTTGGCGCCCGGCGTGGCCACGCTCACGCGGCGCCTGAAGCAAGAGCTCGATCCAGCCGGCCTGTTCAACCCAGGCCGCTTGTACCTGGAGCTATAGACCAATCATGCAGACCAACCTGGCAAGCTGGGCGCGCGAGACGCCCCTGGGTGACGATGCCGACGCCATCCTGCGGCGCTGCGTGCATTGCGGCTTCTGTACGGCCACGTGCCCGACCTATCAGGTGCTGGGCGACGAGCTCGATGGGCCGCGCGGCCGCATCTACCTCATCAAGCAGGTGCTGGAAGGCGTCGAGCCCACGCAGGCGACGCAACAGCATCTGGACCGCTGCCTGACATGCCGCAATTGCGAGACGACCTGTCCGTCAGGGGTGGAGTACGGGCATCTGGTGGACATCGGCCGCCAGATCGTGGACGAACGCGTGACGCGCCGCTGGTCCGACCGCCTGCGCCGCCTGCTGCTGCGCAAGACAATGAATTCGCCGTGGTTCGCGCCCGCCATGCGGCTGGGCCAGGCATTGCGGCCCATGCTGCCGGCGGCCTTGCGGCTGAAGGTGCCCGCGCGCCGCGCGCCGGGCCGCGTGCCCGATGGGGCGGGACATGCGCGGCAGGTGCTGATGCTGGCCGGCTGCGTGCAGCCCGCCATGATGCCGACCATCGACGCGGCCACGGTGCGCGTGCTGGACGCCATCGGCATCGGCACGCGCGTGGCGCCGGGCGCGGGGTGCTGCGGCGCGATCAATTTCCACCTGGACGCGCAAGAGGACGGCCTGGCGCAGATGCGCGCCAACATCGATGCCTGGTGGCCGCTGGTGGAGCAGGGCGGCGTCGAGGCCATCGTGATGAATGCCTCGGGTTGCGGCGCCATGGTGAAGGACTACGCGCATCATCTGCGGCGCGATCCGCAATATGCCGAGCGCGCCGCGCGCATCGTGGCGCTGGTGAAGGACGTGGCCGAGATCGTCGCGCCGCATGCGGCGCAACTGAAGGCGCGCTTGAAGCCGGGGCCGCGCGCGGCGTTCCATCCGCCGTGCACGCTGCAGCATTGGCAGGGGCTGCGGCCGCTGTCGGAGCAGATGCTGGTGGCGCTGGGGTTCGATCTGCAGCCTTTTGGCGAAACGCATCTGTGCTGCGGGTCGGCGGGGGCGTATTCGGTGCTGAACCCCGGGATTTCGCAGACGCTGCGGGATCGCAAGCTGGGCCATATCGCGCAGGCCCGGCCAGAGATGATCGTGTCGTCCAACATGGGGTGCATCGGGCATCTGCAAGGCGGCACCGATACGCCGGTGCGGCATTGGATCGAGGCGGTGGATATGGCGCTGGCGGGCTGAGAGGCGCGCGGGTGCCGTCCGCGCGGGGGCATTGATCACGCGCGTGCCGGATAGACGCCTGTTCCTGTCGCCTCGCTTCTCCGGCTGCGCTTCTCGCGCTATACGGTCAATGGCCTGAGCAGCCTGGAGATCGGAGAAGGCGTGCGCATCGCGCCGGGTGGCGACATCGGCATGCTGGTTCCGCGCGCGGTGGACGTGGCCGGGCCAGACGCCACGTCTGCATGGTTTAGCGAGCATTGTGCATTCGCGTGCATGGGCGGTGCCGCCTGATTGTGCGGTGGGCGCGCGCCATGCTTCATGCGGGCGACCGCGTCGGGCCTTCTTGTTGTGCAGCGCGCACCGAGATCGCCCATCCCGTGAGCCCGGGACGGCCGGGGCGATGATCCTCTCGTGAGAACGGCACGGCGCGTTGCCTGGGAAAGTGGGAGCATCCAGACATCCCGCACGTTGCGATGGGCAAAAAATGGCATGCATCTTGCTTGCCGACAGGAAGCCTACCCTCAACGCACGGAGATCATCGTAATGAATCTGACCAAGTTGTTTGGAGCCGTGGCCCTGGTTTGCTCCGCCATCGGCACCGCGCAGGCCCAGGAGCTGACAGGAACACTCAAGAAGATCAAGGACGCCGGGATGGTGACGATGGGCGTGCGCGAATCGTCGCCGCCGTTCAACTACGCCATCGGCGGGGGCCAATACACCGGTTATTCGTACGAGATCGAACTGAAGGTGCTGGAGGCGCTGAAGCAGAAGCTCGGCATGCCCGACCTGAAGCATCGCCTGCTGCCGTTCACCTCGCAGAACCGCATCGCGCTGATCCGCAACGGCACCCTGGATTTCGAGTGTTCATCGACCACCAACAACCTGGAACGCCAGCAGCAGGTGGCGTTCTCCACGACGATCTTCGCCATCGGCACCCGCTTGATGACCAACGCGAGCTCCGGCATCAAGGACTTCACGGACCTCAAGGGCAAGACGCTGGTGACGGTGGCCGGCTCCACGTCCGAGAAGCTCATCAACACGCTGAACGTCGAGAAGCAGATGGGCATGCACATCATCGGGGTGCCCGAGAACAACCAGGCCTTCCTGACGCTGCAGCAGGGCCGCGCGGCCGCCTACATGATGGACGACGCGGTGCTGTACGGCGCGCGCTCATCGGCGGTCGACACCAAGCCGTGGGTGATCGTCGGCACGCCACAGTCCTATGAAGCCTATGGCTGCATGATGCAGAAGGACGACAAGCCGATCAAGGAACTGATCGACGGCGTCATCACCTCGATGCAGAAGTCCGGCGAAATGGCCAAGCTCTACGCCAAGTGGTTCGAGCAGCCTATCCCTCCGCGCAACGTCTCGCTGGACTTCCCCATGTCCGATGCGGTGAAGCAGACGTACGCGAATCCCAACGACAAGGCGTTCCAGTAGCGTCCCGCGCAAGCTGGACGGAGCCGAACGGCGCGTGAGGCGCGCCGCGTCGGTTCCGCTTGGGTGGCCGCTGCCATCGCGGCCCGCAACGCGTAGGAGCACGCATGTCTTATGAATGGAACTGGGCGGTATTCCTGCAGTCGCCCAATGGCGCCGACACCTATCTGGACTGGTTGTGGCAAGGCTTCCTGACCACGGTCGAAATCAGTCTGATGGCGTGGGTGCTGGCTTTCGTGTTGGGCTCGTTGCTTGGCATCATGCGCACCACCTCGTCGCGCCTGATGCGTGGTGTCGCCATGGCCTACGTGGACGTGATGCGCAACGTGCCGCTGATCGTACAGCTCTTCATGTGGTATTTCCTCATGCCGAATTTCCTGCCCGCGGGCGTGCGCAACTGGCTGTTCGCGCTGCCGCCGCAGGATTCCGCACTGTTGACCGCAGCGGTCGGCCTGGGCGCCTACACGGCGTCGCGCATCTGCGAGCAGGTGAGGGCGGGCATCGAGTCGCTGCCGCAGGGGTTGCGCAATGCGGGGCTGGCGATGGGCATGACGCAGCCGCAGGTATATCGCCACGTGCTGCTGCCGCTGGCCTATCGCATCCTGTTGCCGCCGTTGACATCGGAGTCGCTCAGCCTGGTGAAGAATTCCTCCATCGCCGGCACAGTGGGCGTCTATGAGTTGTTCGCGCGCGTGAACCAGCTCAACGACTACACCAACAAGCCCTACGAGTCGTTTCTGACTGTGGCGGCCTGCTATCTGTTGATCAACGCTTCCATCATGTTCGTCATGACGCGCGTCGAGCGCCGCATGCGGCTGCCCGGCACGCTGGGCGCGAAGTAGGAGCACGGCGATGATTCCCTTGCATTTCGATTTCCTCACCGCCGAGGTGTTCCATACCATGTGGACGGGCATGCTGATCACGCTGCGGGTGTCGCTCGTCGCGGTGTTGGCGGGCATCCTGTTCGGCACGGTGCTGGCCCTGATGCGATTGGGACGGTGGCGTCCCCTGCGCCTGTTCGCCAAGGCCTACGTGAACGTGTTCCGCGCGCTGCCCCTGCCCATGGTGCTGCTGGGCTTCTACCTGGTGGTGCCGCAACTGCTGCAATCGCTGTATTGGGGCGCCGGCAGTTGGGACACCCGCATGGCGTCGGCGCTGGTGGGCTTCTCGCTGTTCGAGGCCGCCTACTACGCGGAGATCATCCGCGCCGGCATCCAGAGCGTGCCGCGAGGGCAGTATGCGGCGGCGGCGTCGCTGGGCATGCGGCCGCGCCAGGCCTTCGCACTGATCGTGCTGCCGCAGGCGTTCCGCAAGATGACGCCGCTGCTGCTGACGCAGTTCATCGTGCTGTTCCAGGATACCGCGCTGGTGTTCGTCATTTCGCTGTCGGATTTCTTCACCAGCAGCGCCAACATCGGCCAGCGCGATGGCCGCATCGCCGAAATGATGCTGATCGCCGGCGCCGTCTATTTCGTCATCTGCTTCTGCGCCTCCCGCCTGGTGGGGCGCATGGTCCGGAGAAAATCCGCATGATCAATATGTATCGCGTGTCCAAGTGGTATGGCGCGTTCCAGGTGCTGACCGATTGCAGCACCGCCATCCAGAAAGGCGAGATCGTCGTCGTTTGCGGGCCGTCGGGGTCGGGCAAGAGCACGCTGATCAAGACCGTCAACGGTCTGGAACCGTTCGAGGCCGGCAAGATCATGGTCGACGGTGTGTCGGTCGGCGAGTTCAAGACCGACCTGCCGAAGTTGCGCTCGCGCGTGGGCATGGTGTTCCAGAACTTCGAGCTGTTCCCGCACCTGACGGTCAGGCGCAATCTGACGCTGGCGCAGATGAAGGTGTTGGGCCGCGACCGCGACGAGGCCGAGCGCAAGGGCCGCGAGGGCCTGGAGCGCGTGGGCCTGCTGGCGCACATCGACAAGTATCCAGGGCAGTTGTCCGGCGGTCAGCAGCAGCGCGTGGCCATCGCCCGCGCGCTGGCCATGGACCCGATTTGCATGCTGTTCGACGAGCCCACGTCGGCGCTGGATCCGGAGATGGTCAACGAGGTGCTGGACGTGATGGTCGAACTGGCGCACGAGGGAATGACCATGATGTGCGTGACCCACGAGATGGGCTTCGCGCGCAAGGTGGCCGACCGGGTCATCTTCATGGACGGCGGCCGCATCGTCGAGGATTGCGCCAAGGACGAGTTCTTCGGCGACCTGGGGGCGCGCAACGAACGCACGCGGCAGTTCCTGTCGAAGATCCTGCAGCATTGAGCGGACGCGCCCCGCCTTTGCCGGGGCGCGCGTCACTCCACCGCTTTCACCATCTCCTCCAGCACCTTCTTTGCGTCGCCGAACACCATCATCGTCTTGTCCAGGTAGAACAGCTCGTTGTCCAGCCCGGCATAGCCCGCCGCCATCGAGCGCTTGTTCACGATCACCGTGCGCGCCTTGTAGGCCTCCAGGATCGGCATGCCGGCGATCGGCGATTGCGGATCGTTCTTCGCGGCCGGGTTCACCACGTCGTTGGCGCCCAGCACCAGCACCACGTCGGTTTGGCCGAACTCGCCGTTGATGTCGTCCATCTCGAACACCTGGTCGTAGGGCACCTCGGCCTCGGCCAGCAGCACGTTCATGTGGCCCGGCATGCGGCCCGCCACGGGATGGATCGCATACTTCACCGTGATGCCTTTCTCGCCCAGCTTGGCCGCCAGCTCCTTCAGGGCATGCTGCGCGCGCGCCACGGCCAGGCCATAGCCGGGCACGATCACCACGCTTTCGGCGTTGGCCATCAGGAAAGCCGCGTCCTCGGGGCTGCCCGACTTCACGCTGCGTTGCTGCGCATCGCCCGCCGTGGCGCCTGCTCCCGCCTGGCCGCCGAAGCCGCCCAGGATCACGTTGAAGAACGAGCGGTTCATCGCCTTGCACATGATGTACGACAGGATCGCGCCCGACGAGCCCACCAGCGAGCCCGCGATGATCAGCATGGGGTTGTTCAACGAGAACCCGATGCCCGCCGCCGCCCAGCCCGAATAGCTGTTGAGCATCGACACCACCACCGGCATGTCCGCGCCGCCGATCGGGATGATGATGAGCACGCCCAGCACGAAGGCGATCGCCGTCATCAGCACGAAGGGCAGCCAGGCCTGCGTGGCCATGAACCAGAAGCCGCAGCCCAGCATCGCCAGGGCCAGCAGCAGGTTCAGCATGTGCTGCCCGCCGAACACCACCGGCGCGCCCTGGAACAGGCGGAACTTGTACTTGCCGGACAGCTTGCCGAAGGCGATGACCGAGCCCGAGAACGTGATGGCGCCCACGAAGGTGCCGATGAACAGTTCCAGCCGGTTGCCCGGCGGAATCGGCATGCCTGCCGCCGCAATGCCGAACGCATGGGGTTCGGCCACGATGGCCACGGCGATGGCCACCGCCGCCAGGCCGATCATGCTGTGCATGAAGGCGACCAGTTCGGGCATCTTGGTCATCTCGACACGCCGGGCCATCAAGGTGCCCACGCTGCCACCCACCAGCAGGCCCAGCAGCACCCAGCCCAGGCCGATGCCCGCCTGCCCCGGGCGCGCCAGGCTGACGATCAGCGCGGCGGTGGTCAGTACGGCGATGGCCATGCCGGCCATGCCGAACGCATTGCCCCGCCGGGACGTGGTCGGATGCGACAGGCCCTTGAGCGCCTGGATGAAGCACACCGACGCCACCAGGTACAGCAGCGTCACCAGGTTCATCGAGATCGTCATGGATGCTTCTCCCCGGCGGGGGCGGCTTTGCGGTCTTTCTTCCTGAACATCTCCAGCATGCGCCGCGTGACCAGGAAGCCGCCGAACACGTTGACGGCCGCCAGCGCCACGGCCGCCACGCCCATGGTGCGTGCCAGCCCGCCTTCGGTCAGCGCCGCGGCCAGCATGGCGCCCACGATGATGATGGCCGAGATGGCATTGGTGACGGCCATCAGCGGCGTATGCAGCGCCGGCGTCACGTTCCAGACGACGTGGTAGCCCACATAGATGGCCAGCACGAAGATGATCAGGTTGATCAGGGTGTGGTCGATGCCTTCCATATCAGCTCCGCTCGGAGATAGTGGACGTGAGAGTCGTCATCCTAGATTTTCCTCGTCAGGTCGCCGTTCTCGCACACCAGGCAGGCGGCCACGATCTCGTCGTCGCGGTTGATCGCCAGCTTGCCTTCCGCGTCCACGATCAGCTTCAGGAAGTCCTGCAGATTGCGCGCATACAGCGCGGACGCATCGGTGGCCACCAGGCCGGGCAGGTTGGTCAGCCCCACCAGCGTCACGTCGTGCTTGTGGACCACCAGTCCTTTTTCGCTGAGCGGGCAGTTGCCGCCGCGCTCCACCGCCAGATCCACCACGACCGAGCCTGGCTTCATTTCCTGCACCGTCTCTGCCGACAACAGCATGGGAGCAGGCCGCCCCGGTATCAGCGCCGTGGTGATGACGATATCGGCCTGCCTGCAGCGTTCGGCCACCAGCACGGCCTGCCGCGCCATCCACGCGGGCGGCATGGCGCGCGCATAGCCGCCCGTGCCTTGCGCGATCTCGCGTTCCTCGTCGGTTTCGTAGGGCACGTCGATGAACTTGCCGCCCAGCGATTCGATCTGTTCGCGCGCGGCGGGCCGCACGTCCGACGCCTCCACCACCGCGCCCAATCGGCGCGCGGTGGCGATGGCCTGCAGTCCCGCCACGCCCGCGCCCAGCACCACCACGCGCGCGGCCTTGATCGTGCCGGCCGCGGTCATCATCATCGGAAAGAGGCGGCCGTAGTAGTGCGCGGCCAGCAGCACCGCCTTGTAGCCTGCCAGGTTGGCCTGCGACGACAGCACGTCCAGGCTCTGCGCGCGCGTGATGCGCGGCGCGAGCTCCAGCGAGAAGGCGGTCAGGCCCGCCTGCGCCATGGCGGCGAGGCCGTCGGTATCGTAGGGGTCCAGCATGCCCGCCACGACGCTGCCGGCCTTCATGCGAGGCAGTTCGTCCGGTGACGGCGCGCGCACCTTCAGGACGAGCTCGCTGCCCAGTGCGTCGGCGGCATCGCATAGCTGCGCGCCCGCCTCTTCATAAGCCTGGTCCGGAAACCGCGCGGCCATGCCCGCGCCGCGCTCGACGCAGACGCGGTGCTTGGCCGCGGCATAGCGCTTGACTGTCTCCGGCGTTGCTGCGACACGGGCTTCCCCGTCTCGGGTTTCTCTTGGTATCCCGATCTGCATCACGCTCCTCCTCGGAAGGCTGCGCATAGTTATACATAAACGCCTGCCGAGGTCGAGGAGGGGAACTACTAGGTCGGATATCGTGGCCTGCCGCTGACAGTATCGCGAGGTTGAGCGCCGTGATCCGCGATTTATCAGGCTGGAGCCAGCGTGTAAAGAATCTCAGCCAAGGATACGGCATCAAGCGTACCCTCGGCGACGTCGACCATGATTTCTTCGAGTTGGTCGCTGCGAGGAATATCGACGCCATGAATCTGTAGATAGGTCAGCGTGGTAACCAATGCGGTGCGCTTGTTCGCGTCATTGAACACATGGCCTCGCGCCAGTGCCACCGCGTACAAGGCGGCGATTTCATAGACGTCTTCTACGCCTGCATATTCAATGTGATTGGCCACGCGTCCCAGGCACCTTCGAGCGGGCCGGAACCATGCCCTCCTGCAAGCCCGGATTCCGTACTCAGGATGAGGTCGTGAATCTCCGTGACCATCTGCGGGGTAATGGCGGACATCGCGTTATTTCATCGATTGGCCAAGGCCTTGATAACCTTCTCATGCGTTACCAAAATACGCTTGGCAGCGCTGATGACCACCCGGGAATCCTCCTTTCCGACCAACTTGATGTCGGCGGGTAGGGTCTTCTCTGTGCAAGGTTTGATGACGATGCCGTACTTGTTCATGATATTCATCACCGTAGAGTCTGGTCGCGAGCAGGAGCATTCGCGTCTACTACGCGAGTTTACATCGGCGGTTCTTGCACAAAAAAGCCCCCATGACCGTGAATCCATGGGGGCTTGGGCAGGTCCGGACGAGCCAGCGTCCGGCCCACTACGCGCGTGTCATGACGTCTGCGCGCGTGTCCACTCGACCAGTGCGATGGTCAGCTCGCGCAGATCATTCTTCAATTTGCCGTAGCCTTCGGTCGGACGCAGGGACACTTCGTCCATGTACAGCTTGCGGTTGATCTCGATCTGCAGGCTGTGGCGGCCTTCGGCGGGCCGGCCGAATTCGCGCACCAGCTCGACGCCCTTGTAGGGATCGTTGATGGCGACGTCGTAGCCGCGCGGACGCAGGAAATCGGCCACGAAGCGGGCGAAGGCCGGATCGCTGGTGGCGCCGTCGCGGTCGCCCAGCACGAAGTCGGGATGGACCAGGCCGGGCTTGTCGGTGGCGAACGCGCCGGCCACGCTGGGCATGGAATGGCAGTTGATGTGCCAGACGCGGCCGAAGCGCGCATGCGCCTGGTCGAGCACACGGCCCAGCGCCTGGTGATACGGGCGCCAGCAGGTTTCCAGGCGATGGCGCACTTCGTCCACGCTGAGCTTGCGGTCGTACAGCGGCGTACCGTCGTCCATCATGCGCCAGATCAGGCCCTTGCCCAGCTTGATCTTCGGCGAGGCCGACACCGGGCCGGGCCACGGGGCGTCCAGCATGTCGGGGTCGATGTCCTGCTCGCCGCGGTTGGCGTCGATGTAGGCGCGCGGGAACGTGGCGGCCAGCAGGGGGACGCCCAGCGCGATGGCGTCGCTCCAGAGATCGTCTACCCAGGTGTCTTCGGCGGTGCGCAGCACGCCGGCTTCGATGACCGACTTGAAATCGGGCGGATAGGTCGTGCCGCTGTGCGGCGAATCGAGCACCAGCGGCGCGGAAAGGGGGGCGGTCGGATAGTCGGCCGGCAGTTCGAAGCGGTAGGAAAGAGGTTGCTGAATAAGCATGGCTTGGGGTGCTGCTTTGGGTACTGCCGTTTGGGATCGCAGCCCCGCGCGCGGGCGCGGGGCTGGCGTCCTGAAGGTACTGCGGGCCTTAGTCGATCTTGACGTTGGCTTCCTTGGCGATGCGCTTGTTCTTGGCGACTTCATCGCTGATCTGCTTGGCGTACTCGGCCGGCGTGTTCGCCACCGTTTCGGCGCCCAGGCCTTGCAGCTTGCTCTTGACTTCGGGATCGGCGCTGACTTCCACCACGGCCTTGTACAGTTTGTCGAGGATGGGCTGCGGCAGCTTGGCCGGGCCCACCAGGCCGAACCACGACGAATCGTTCACCGGGCCCAGGCCCACTTCGGCGAAGGTCGGCACGTCGGGCAGGGCGGCGACGCGCTTGGGCGCGGCCACGGCCATGGCCACCAGCTTGCCGGCCTGCACGTGCGGCAGGGTCGAAGGCAGGTTGTCGAACAGGATGTCGACCTGGCCGGCCAACGTGTCGTTCAGCGCGGGGCCGACGCCACGGTAGGGCACGTGCATCAGGTTGGTGCCCGAGGCCATCTTGAACATCTCGCCCATCATGTGCGAGACCGAGCCGTTGCCGGCCGAGGCGTAGGTCAGCTTGCCCGGCTCGCTCTTGGCCAGCTTGATGAACTCGGCCATGTTCTTGGCCGGCACCTTCGGGTTGATCGACATGATGTTCGGCACCGACGCCAGGTTCGAGATCGGCGTGAAGTCCTTGGTGACGTCGAACGGCAGGTTGGGGTAGATGGCCGGGTTGATGCCGTGCGTGCTGACGGTGGCGATGCCCAGGGTGTAGCCGTCGGGAGCGCTGTTGGCCACGAAGGCGCTGCCGATCGAGCCGCCGGCGCCGCCGCGGTTTTCGGCGACCACGGTCTGGCCCAGGGCGCGCGTCAGCTTGTCGGCGAACAGGCGGCCGACGATGTCGGTGGTGCCGCCGGGAGGAAAGGGAACGATCAAGCGGATGGGCTTGTTCGGGTAGTCCTGGGCGTGGGCCACACCGGAAAACAGCGGCAGGGTGGCCAGGGCGGCCAGCGATAGGCCCAGCAGGGCGGAACGGCGTTGCATGATTTCTTTCCTTGGGGGGATAGCTGTTTTAAGAAGGAAGGCCGCAAAGATCGGCACGACCCTCGATTCTGGCGGGACGCGCACGATTTGCGCAAACGAAAGATTCTCCGTAATCTATTCCGTTTGGTCATGGCTGGCCGGCATCGCGCCCGGCATCGCCCGGCGATCCCTCCGTTTCCCATTCCTCCCGTGCGCATCGGGCGCCGGGTGCCCCCATGCGTCGATTTTGCCCCTCCCTTACTGATTTACAGGCCTTTGAGGTCGCCGCCCGCCACAGCAGCTTCACGCGCGCGGCGCAGGAGCTGTGCGTCACGCAGGGCGCGGTCAGCAAGCAGGTCAAGCATCTGGAAGATTTCGTCGGCGTCCAGCTATTCCTGCGGATCCGGCAAGGCCTGGTGCTGACCGAGGCCGGCCAGGCCTATCTGAAGAAAATCCAGGCGGGTCTGGGACAGATCGAGGCGGCCACGGTGGAGTTGATGGCGCACCAGGGGCGCGGCGGCACGCTGCACCTGACCTGCATGCCCACGTTCGGCGCCCGGTGGCTGATTCCCCGGCTGGCGGCCTTCATGCGCCTGCGGCCCGACATCCATGTGGAATTCCTGCCGCATCGCCAGGGCTACGATTTCTCCACCCCGGAACTGGACGCCGCCGTGCGCTTCGGCGAGGGCATCTGGCCCGGCAGCGGGGCGGACTACATCGTGGGCCGAGACGTGGTGCCGGTATGCAGCCCCCGCCTGATTCCGCACGAAGGCGCCCAGGCAGCCGAACTGCTGGACTATCCGCTGCTGCACCATACCTCCGCGCTGGAAGGCTGGCTGGACTGGCTGGAACAGGCCGGCTGCGATACGCGCCGCGCCCGCGAAGGCGCGCGCTTCGACCAGTACGCACTGCTGTCGCAGGCCGCTGCCGCGGGCTTCGGCATCGCGCTGATCCCGCGCTGCCTGATCGGCGACGAGCTGCTGGACGGCACGCTGGTCGTGCCAGCGCAGTTGCCGATTCGCGCTCGGCAGGGCTATTACCTGTGCTACCCGGAGCAGAAGGCCAGCCTGCCCATGCTGCAGGCGTTCCGGGCCTGGCTGATGGAGGTGTCGCTGGCGGCCGAGCCGCGGCCCGACGCGCAAGGCCACGCCGGGGCCGCACACGCCCTCGTGCTTGCGCCGGGCGCCGCCGCCTGACGCCACCGCACCCCGCCGCCATGCCCTACAGATAAAATATCGCCATCATGTCCGTATCCCCCACCAAGCCTGGCCGCGTCGTCGTCGGCATGTCCGGCGGCGTCGATTCCTCCGTCACCGCCTGGCTGCTCAAGCAACAAGGCTATGAGGTCGTCGGCCTGTTCATGAAGAACTGGGAAGACGATGACGATTCCGAATACTGCTCCACCCGGCAAGACCTGCTGGACGCCGCCAGCGTGGCCGACCGCATCGGCGTGGATTTCGAATTCGTCAACTTCGCCTCCGAGTACAAAGACCGCGTCTTCGCCGACTTCCTGCGCGAATACGCCGCCGGCCGCACGCCGAATCCCGACGTGCTGTGCAATGCCGAAATCAAGTTCAAGGCCTTCCTCGACCACGCCATGGCGTTGGGCGCCGAGCACATCGCCACGGGCCATTACGCGCGCCGGCGCACGATCGACGGCCCCGGCGGCCCCGAGCACCAGCTGCTGAAGGCCGTGGACGCCAGCAAGGACCAGAGCTACTTCCTGCACCGCCTGAACCAGGCGCAACTGGCGCGCACGCTGTTCCCGCTGGGCGAGCTGCACAAGACCGAAGTGCGCCGCATCGCGCACGAGATCGGCCTGCACAACGCGGCCAAGAAAGACTCCACCGGCATCTGCTTCATCGGCGAACGCCCGTTCCGCGAATTCCTCAACCGCTATCTGCCCACCGCGCCCGGCCCCATCCTGACGCCCGAGGGGCAGAAGGTCGGCACGCACCATGGCCTGTCCTTCTACACGATGGGCCAGCGCAAGGGGCTGGGCGTGGGCGGCGTGAAGGGACGCCAGAACGACGATGGCACCGCCGATGCCTGGTATGCGGCGCGCAAGGACCTAGAAAAGAACGTGCTGTACGTCGTACAGGGCCACGATCACCCGTGGCTGCTGTCCAATGAGTTGAAGGCGCAGGACGCCAGCTGGATCGCCGGTCATGCGCCCGCCGCCGCCACGTACGGCGCGAAGACCCGCTACCGGCAGGCCGATGCCGCCTGCGTGCTGACGGACGCCGGCGAGGCCGCCTTCCGGCTGGCCTTCACGCAGGACCAGTGGGCCGTCACGCCCGGCCAGTCGGCCGTGCTGTATGACGGCGATGTGTGCCTGGGGGGCGGTATCATCGCGTGATCGCGCGGCGGTGGGGATGCGCACGCATTTTCCACGGCCATCATCAGCACAGGCGCGCGCGGCGCCAGGTAGCGGCCTGCCGCTCATATAAAGGGAAGGGGAGCTTCGCGTGGATATCTCGATCATGCTGTGCCTGCTGGCATTGGGCGCAGTGGCCGGCTTCGCCGCGGGTTTGCTGGGCATCGGTGGCGGCATGCTGCTGGTGCCGTTCCTCACCATGATCTTCACCCTGCAGGGCATGCCCCGGGATCTGGTCGTGCACGCGGCCATCGCCACGTCGATGACCTCGATCCTGTTCACCTCGCTGTCCAGCATCCGCGCGCACCAGAAGAAGGGCACCATCCAGTGGCGCATCGTGTTCGCGATGGCGCCGGGCATCATCGTCGGCGGCCTGCTGTCGGGCGGCGCGGCGTTCGCCGCCTTGAACACGGCCTGGCTGTCGCTGTTCTTCTCGTTGTTCGTGGGCTATTCGGCCTTCAACATGCTGCGCAACACCAAGCCCAAGCCCAGCCGCCAGATGCCGGGTTTCGCCGGCACCAGCGCGGCCGGCGTGGGCATCGGCTTCATCTCGGGCCTGGTGGGCGCGGGCGGCGGCTTCCTGTCGGTGCCGTTCATGGTGTGGTGCAACGTGGCGCTGCACAGCGCCGTGTCGACCTCCGCCGCCCTGGGCTTTCCGATCGCCTTGGCCAACAGCGTGGGCTACGTGCTGTCGGGCATCCGGGAAGAAAGCATGCAACCCGGCATGCTGGGCTTCATCTATTGGCCCGCGCTGCTGGCGCTGGTCTGCGCCAGCGTGCTGACGGCGCCCGCGGGGGCGCGCATGGCGCACAAGCTGCCGGTGGCCACGCTCAAGCGGGTGTTCGCCTGCCTGCTGTTCGCCCTGTCGGCGTACATGCTGGTGAAGGCCTGGCAGGCGTTTGCCTGAGCCGGGACGGCGTCCGCCGAGCCCTCATCACGAGGGCGCTCGGGATCTCATGCCACCGGCATGCCGCGACGGGTTGGCGCGACGGGTTGGCGCGGCATGGCGCACCGCACGCGCGGCAGACAAAAAGGCGGACCCTCGTGGTCCGCCTTCGCGTTTCTGGATGCCGCGACCCGCGACCGAGCGTCAGGCCGTTTGCGGCGCCGTGTCGATGAACGACTGGCGCGCCGACAGCTTGTCGTAGTGGCGGGCCAGGTTGGCGTGGTTGGCGCGCCAGTTCAGGTCGGGGAAGCGCAGGTCCAGGTAGCCCAGCGCGCAGCCCAGCGCGATGTCGGCCAGGCTGTAGTTCACGCCCATGCAGTGGGGATGGTCGCCCAGGCTCTTGTCCATGGCGTCGAGGCTGGCCTCGATCTTGCCGTACTGGCGTTCGATCCAGTCGGCGCCTTGCTGGGCCTCGGGGCGCTGGCGCTCCTTGACGATGAGCACGCAGGCATCCAGCACGCCGTCGGCGATGGCTTCCCAGCACTTGACCGCCGCGCGCTCGCGGCCGGATTGCGGCAGCAGGCGGGCCACGGGAGACAGGGTGTCGAGGTACTCGACGATGACGCGCGAGTCGAACAGCGCGCCGCCGTCTTCCATGACCAGGCACGGAACCTTGCCCAGCGGGTTGAACTTCTGGATCTGCGTGTCGGCGGCCCAGACGTTCTCGAGCTCGAGCTTGTAGTCCAGCTTCTTCTCGGCCATGACGACACGTACTTTACGGACGTAAGGACTGGTAAGCGAGCCGATCAGTTTCATGGAGTCACGGAAAAGGCATAGTCGGAAAGCGGCCGAAGTATAGCAGGCCCAAAGGCCCGACCGATCGGGGCGGGCCGCGGGCGATGCGCGGGTGCGACAGTGTTACAGGGGGTGCAATGATAAAATCGGGCCCGTTTCATGAAGCCTCTGTAACGCTTCATCCCGACCTCGGAAGACGGCGCCGTTGCCATCGGCCCCGACTTGCCGCCGCGCTGAGTCTTTCGCGCCTGTTTTCTTCTTCCCTTATTTTCTCCAGACAAATCATGCAGATCGCCGACCAGCTCACCCAACTCAATGCGCTTTCGCCACTGGACGGACGCTACGCGTCGCGCGGCGATGCGTTGCGGGGGCTGCTGTCCGAGGCCGGCTTCATGGCGCACCGCGTCGAGGTCGAAGTGGCCTGGCTGGTGGCGTTGTCCGACGCAGGCCTGCCCGAGCTCCAGCCCTTCACCCAGGAGGCCCGCCAACGCCTGGCCGCCCTGGTACGTGACTTCTCCGAAGCCGATGCCCGCCGCATCAAGGAAATCGAGCGCACCACCAACCACGACGTCAAGGCCGTCGAGTACTGGCTGAAAGAGCAGGTGGCCGACCATGCCGAGCTGGCCGCCGCCGCCGAGTTCATCCACTTCGCCTGCACGTCGGAAGACATCAACAACACCTCGCATGCGCTGATGCTGGGCCGCGCCCGCACCGACGTGGTGGTGCCGCGCCTGCGCCAACTGGCCGCCAAGCTGACCGACATGGCCGCCGTCCAGGCCGACCAGCCCATGCTGTCGCGCACGCACGGCCAGCCCGCCAGCCCCACCACCCTGGGCAAGGAATTCGCCAATGTGGCCGCGCGCCTGCTGCGCGCCATCGAGGCCATCGAAAAGGTCGAGCCGCTGGCCAAGCTGAACGGCGCCACCGGCAACTACAACGCCCATCTGTCGGCCTACCCGGAAATCGAGTGGCCCGAGTTCAGCCGCAACGTGCTGGCCGGCCTGGGCCTGACCCAGAACCGCCACACCATCCAGATCGAGCCGCACGACTGGATGGCCGCGCTGTTCGACGCCATCGCGCGCGCCAACGTCATCATCCTGGACCTGGACCGCGACATCTGGGGCTACGTCTCGCTGGGCTACTTCAAGCAGCGCCTGAAGGAGGGCGAGGTCGGTTCGTCGACCATGCCGCACAAGGTCAACCCGATCGACTTCGAGAACTCCGAAGGCAACCTGGGCCTGGCCAACGCCGTGCTGCGCCATCTGTCCGAGAAGCTGCCGGTGTCGCGCTGGCAGCGCGACCTGACCGACTCCACCGTGCTGCGCAACCTGGGCGTGGGCCTGGGCTACTGCCTGGTGGCCTGGGACGCCTGCCTGCGCGGCCTGGAGAAGCTCGAGGTCAACACGGCCGCCATCGATGCCGACATCGACGCGTGCTGGGAAGTGCTGGCCGAGCCGGTGCAGACCGTCATGCGCCGCTATGGCCTGCCGCAGCCCTACGAACAATTGAAGGCGCTGACGCGTGGCAAGGGCATCACCGAAGAGGCCCTGCGCGAGTTCATCACGGGCCTGGCCCTGCCGGCGGACGCCAAGCAGCGCCTGCTCGACATGACGCCGCGTTCCTATCTCGGATTGGCCGCGAACCTCGCCCGGCAGGTATAGTCCAAGCGGGGCGCGAGGAACGCGCGCGCCGCTCACGTCCACTCCGGGTAGTCGTCGATGCGGTGCGTGCCGCGGGCGCGCACTTTTCGATTCACTCCAGGAGTTGACTGATGAAGAAATTGTTTGCGGCCGCTCTGGTGGCCTGTACGGGGGCCGCCTTCTGGGCGGCTCCGACGCAAGCGCAATTCGCAAAGCCTGAAGACGCCGTCAAGTACCGCCAATCGGCCCTGTCCCTGATCGCGTCGCACTTCGGCCGCATGCAGCCGGTGGTGCGCGGCCAGGCGCCGTTCGACGCCGCCCAGGTCAAGGCCAACGTGCAAGTCCTGCAGACGCTGTCCGCGCTGCCGTGGGCGGCCTTTGGTCCCGGCACCGAAGGCGGCCACGCGCTGCCCGCGGTCTGGAGCGACGCGGCCGACTTCAAGCAGAAGCAGGACGCCTTCCGGGCCAATGTGGACAAGCTGGCCGCGGCCGCCGATTCGGGCGATCTGGCGCAACTGCGCGCCGCCTATGGCGACGTGGGCGCCAGTTGCAAGGCCTGCCACGACTCCTACCGCCAGAAGCGCTGAGGCTTCCGGCCCCCGGGGCGGCCCGGTGTCAGTACGACATCGAGGCCGTCACTTCCAGCGACTGTATCCACCACACCAGGCCGGCCACACAGGCGGCCAGCACCAGGCCCCGCAGCCATACGGCGGGACCATCTTCACTGGGTTGGGCGTCGTCGGCCAGTTGGCCGGCAGGCATGTCGCCGGAGATCATCGCGCGCACCAGCTTCTGGCGGCGCACCAGCGCATACCAGGCGATGGCGGCCAAGTGCAGCGCCACCAGCGCCACCATGATCCACTCGTTGTTGTGATGCAGCCAGGCCAGGAAGCTGGACGAGGACTCGTCGATCCGGCCATACAACGGGCCCTGCACCATGATGTCGTCGGTGATGAACAGGCCCGAGGCGGCCTGTACGCCGATGGCCAGCAGCATGGCCAGCACCGACAGCGCGCCCAGGGGATTGTGGCCGCCTTGCGCCGAGGCGCCGCGCAGGTAGGCCATCAGCGCGCCCGGCCCCCGCACGAAGTTGAAGAAACGGGCATGGCGCGGGCCGATGAAGCCCCAGATGACGCGGAACACCACCAGGCCGAAGGCCGCCAGGCCCAGGCGCACGTGCCAGTCCATATATAGGCCGCCCAGCTTCACACAGACGTAGGCGCCGACGACACAGGCGGCGAACGCCCAGTGGAACAGTCGGGTGGGCACATCCCAGATGCGCACCGAGTGGCGGGAATAGGGCATGGCGGGGCTGCTGGAGTGGGGAACCGGGGCACTCTAGCACGCATGGGCACGTGCTCGTGCCCATGCGGTGACAAGGTATCAGCAGGCGGCCGCGTGGCGCTGCACCGGTTCGATGCGATGCACGTGCTCGTGGCGGAAGCGGATGCGCGTCTGCTTGCCGGCGTCGCTGCCGTTGCAGCGGACCAGGTCGGTGGTGTAGGTGACCGTGCCGTTCAACGGCGCGTTGTAGATGACCTGGGCGCGGATGGACGGGCCTTCCGCCGGCTGCAGATAGACGATGTCGCCGACGTGGATGGGCGTGTCGTCCAGCGAGGTGTGCTGCGGACGGCGCAGCAACATGGGGGTGATCGTTTTTTTCATGGGATTCTCTTTTTGAGTTGTTATGGGGACTGCCATGCGCGGGCGAACCCGAGCGTAAAGAACGGACCAATATGGCCCGAACGCGTTGCAACAGCGTGACCGCAAAATCGCGATGACGTGACAAGACGGCTGCGTTCCGAAGCCAGGGCCAAAGGCGCCTGCCATGCCGGGGAAATGCGAGGCATCGCCGGGGTGAATACGCCGATGCAAGGCACCTGGGATGCACTTTTCGACGCAGGGTGACTCGGCCCAAGGGCACGAGAACTGGTTTGCCGATTAGCGCATCGGAAACCCGATAAAGGTTCGACCGCCTGACTTGATGAATGGCTCGGTCAGGACGTTGGATGGATCTTGGGGAAGGTCGATACCAGACGGGGGCCGCAGCTGTTTTGCGTGATTATTCTGTGGCTGCTGAGGCAAACTTTCAACACTATATGCGTAACCACTTGTTTTGTCAAGATGTTTTGTCGCGCCTCTGTCACAGTCCGCTTCGATGGCAACAATTTCCACGCCAGCGCGCCGCCAGGCTTGCCGTGGGATAAGCTGCGCAGCGCCGCTTGAATTTGCCCGCCGATGCGACCCTCCTTGTACCGCCCGTTCTATTGTGTGCTTGGCCTGTGCCTGCTGGCGCTGGCCGGCTGCGTGGATCGCGAGCCGCAGCAGCGCGCCGCCTTCATCCTGTTCCTGCAGACCCGCGTGACCGCGGCGCCCGGCGCGCTGGTGCGCCCGCCGTCCGAGCCTGAGCGCGAGGCGCTGGGCGGCTACACCCGCCAGTACGAGGTCATCGGCGATTTCCAGGAGACGTTGAAGGACAGCATGGCGGACATGGGCGAGGCGGTGCGCGTTTTGACGCTGCACAGCCTGGCCGAGGTCGCGGCGCGCGGCAGGCGGTTCCAGGCATTGCAGACGCGCCTGGCGCAATCGAGGCAGGCCCTGCTGAAGGCGCGTGCGCGGGCCGACGAGGCGCGCGCGGCGTTGCTGCAGGCGGACGATCTGAAGCAGGCTTTCACGCCGGCGTATCACAAGGCGGTGACCGAGCCTGCCGGCACCTTGCTGGCGTTGTATCCCACGATGGAGGACACCTTGGGCGATGCGGGGCGCGTGGCCGCCTATGCGCAATCGCATGAGGAGCAACTGCTGGTGGATGGCGTGCTGGCGCAGGTGCGGGATCCCTCGGTCCAGGCGCAATTCAATACGCTTCTGGCGCGGCTCAATGGCCGATCGGGCGACATCGACGCGGCACAGCGCCAGTTGAGCGCGCTGAAGCCGCCCACTCCTTGATTCTTTGTAACTCGTACAATGGCCGGTCCTCGCGCAGGGCGCGGCCCTATGGATGGCTCATGAGCAAGATCAGCTTGATGCACAGCAGAACGTTCCACTACCTGCTGATCGTGGTTTCCCTTGCCTTCGCGTGGGTGCTCCTGCCGTTCTGGAGCGCCGTGTTCTGGGGCGGCACGCTGGCGATCCTGTTCGCGCCGGTGCAGCGCCGCATCATCAACCGTGTGGGCGGACGGCGCAATCTGGCCGCGTTGCTCACGCTGGCCATGGTGCTGCTGCTGGTCATCCTGCCGCTGGCCATGATCGCGGGCGCGCTGGTGCAGGAAGGCGCCAATCTCTATCAAAGCATGCGTTCCGGCAACCTGGATTTCGGCAAGTTCTTCCAGCAGGCCATCAGCGCGCTGCCCGAACCCGTGCACGACATGCTGGCGCGCTTCGACGTCGGCGACGTCAGGAGCATCCAGGACAAGCTCACGTCCGGCGCCATGCAGGCCAGCCAGTTCCTGGCGACCCAGGCGTTCAACATCGGCCAGGACACGTTCCAGTTCCTCATCAGCTTCGGCGTGATGATGTATCTGCTGTTCTTCCTGCTTCGCGACGGCTCGGCCCTGTCGCGCCGCGTGCGCCGCGCCGTGCCGCTGTCCGACATGCACAAGCAGCATCTGTTCCGCAAGTTCACCACGGTGATCCGCGCCACGGTCAAGGGCAACGTCGCCGTGGCCGCCGCGCAGGGCACGCTGGGCGGCATCATCTTCTGGGTGCTGGGCATCCAGGGCGCGCTGCTGTGGGGCGTGGTGATGGCGTTCCTGTCGCTGCTGCCGGCCATCGGCGCGGGCCTGATCTGGGCGCCGGTGGCCATCTATTTCCTGCTGACGGGCGACACCTGGCAGGGCATCGTGCTGATCCTGTTCGGCGTGCTGGTCATCGGCATGGTCGACAACGTGCTGCGCCCCATCCTGGTGGGCAAGGACACCAAGCTGCCTGATTATCTGGTGCTGATTTCCACGCTGGGCGGCATGGCGCTGTTCGGCCTGAACGGCTTCGTCATCGGACCGTTGATCGCCGCGCTGTTCGTGGCGTGCTGGGATCTGTTCTCGCCGCCGGAAGAGGTGGGCGACCAGACGAATCCGCCGCCGGGCGTGTCGTGATATCGGGTTGTTGGCCATGATCCGACGCTATCTGCGCCATGCATTGACTGCCGCGCTGTCCTGCTCCGCCTTGACCGCCTTGCCCGCATCGGCGCGCATGCTGTGCACCCTCGTCGCCGATGCCTCCGATGGCCGCATCCTGGTCCAGCAGGGTACGCAGGGCGATTGCACGTCGCGCTACACGCCCGCCTCGTCGTTCAAGCTGCCCATCGCCCTGATGGGCTTCGACGCGGGCATCCTGCAAGACGCACACACGCCGACGTGGTCATACGAATCGACGTACCCCGACTGGGGCGGCGAGGAATGGCGCAAGCCCGCCGATCCCGAACGCTGGATCAAATACTCCATCGTCTGGTATTCGCAGCAGGTCGCCAGGCGGCTGGGTCAGAAGCGCTTCCAGCAATACGCCACGGCATTCCAGTACGGCAACGAAGACGTGTCAGGCGACGCCGGCAAGCACAATGGCCTGGATGGCGCGTGGATCGTATCGTCGCTGCGCGTCTCGCCGATGGAGCAGATCGGTTTCCTGCGCAAGCTGGTGAACCGGCGGTTGCCGGTCAGGCCCGAGGTCTATGGCATGGTCGAGCCGCTGTTCGAGATCGATCCGTCGCGCGAGGGATGGCATGTCTACGGCAAGACGGGCACGGGATCTCCGGGCGATAACGGCAGATACGACCGCGAGCATGCCTATGGCTGGTTCGTGGGCTGGGCGCGCAAGGACGGGCGCCAGGTGGTGTTCGCGCGCCTGATCCAGGACGAGAAGGCGACGGCGCCGGCGGCGGGGCTGCGGGCGAGGGATCAGATGTTGAGCCAGTGGGCGGGCATGATGGCCGCTTCCGCCAGGCCGTAGCGCAGGGGGCGCGGGTTGGCCAGGCGCACGGACCGATGCGCGCGGCTCCCGTACAATCCGTCCCCGTGTCCAGACGTCGTCCCACCCGAAAGCCCCGCTCGCGCAAGGCAGGCTCCGCCGCAAGGTTCCTGCGCGCCTTGGTCGCCTCCGCGACCGTCTCCTTCAGCGCGGCAACGTACTACCTGAATTCAGGGTTTCCGGATTGGTTTCCCGTCCCGGGATCGTCCTTCCCCGATGCACCGGTCAGTGCGCAGGCGCAGACCCGTTTTGCGTCTTGCCGCCAGTTCTTCCCCGCCGAAACGCCGCCCATCGTGCCCGAAGCGGGCGGGCGGCGGGAGTTGTGCTTCTCCGGCTTCGCCGTGCTCTACGACGGCGGCCGCAAGACGCCCGTGTTCGTGGCCGAGCGCCTGAACCGCAAGTCATTGGCAAGGGGCCAGGACCTGGAGCGCACCGACCGCTTCTACGCCGAAGCGCGCCTGCCGGCATGGGAGCGCGCGCAGCTCGACGACTACCGCGGGTCGGGCTATGCGCGCGGGCACATGGCGCCGGCGGCAGACATGGCCACGGAAGAGGCCATGGCGCAGAGCTTCTCGCTGGCCAACATCGTGCCGCAGAACCCCACGCAGAACTCCGGGCCGTGGAACCACATCGAGCAGGACACGCGCAAGTACGTGATGCGCGCGGCGGGCGATGTGTACGTGATCACCGGGCCGGTGTATGAGGGCAGGCCGAAGACCATCGGCGCGGGCGTGGCGGTGCCGAGCTACGTCTACAAGGTGGTGTACGACGCCACGACGCGCAAGGCATGGGTGCATTGGCAGGAGAACCAGGCGGATGCGCGGGCGGGGGCGCCGATCAGTTATGGCGAGTTCGTGCGCAGGACGGGATTGAAGGTGCTGCCTGGCGTGCCGCCTCGCTGATGGACCAGAATTTCAGCTTTGAGGCCTGATGCCTCGGCCCGGCGTCATGCCTGCGGTTCGTCCGCGTCGTCCCAGTAAGAGACGACGGCTTGGGGCTTCACCTTGGTGCGGTGTCGGCCCGTCGTCGAGCATCGCCGGGGCCAGCCGGTAGCGGCGGCGGTCCGGGCAGGGGGGCCTGGGAGTTCGAGTGGGAACGGGGAATCGGGCGATAAGCCGGCGCCGGCGGCTGTCTGTATTTCAGTCTGTCACGCCTTGGTAACTTTCATGTCACGTCACGCCGTCATCATGCATCCCTCCCCACTTGGTGCCTGTTTAGTGCCGCGTCCCGCCGTCCTAATCTGCCGATCAATCGCCTGGCGCGAGATACTGGCTCGCGGCGGACGGCGCGCGCCCTGCGATACCCGGCGGTCTGGCAAAGGACGCGATTCGTGGCGTCCCGGCTGAACGATGGCCGCCAGGCCGGCGGCTTGGCGTGGTGGACGTTGGCACTGGTTTTCTGGGCCAGCGCCGCGGCCTGCGCGCAGACACCCGTTGGCCAATTGATCGACTTCGACATCCCGGCGCAGCCGCTGGACCAGGCCCTCAACCGCTACGGGGAAACCGCCGGACTCTCTGCCCTGTATCCGAGCGACCTGCCCCTGGGCCTGCGCTCCTCGCCTGTGCATGGACGCTATGCCCCGGAAGAAGCGCTGCGGCGCCTGCTGCGCGGCACGGGGCTGGTGCTGGCCAAGGCGGCCACCCCGCACGGGGAGGTATTCCGCCTGACCCGTCCGGTCGCCGCCCAGAAGACGGGCAATCGCGCGGCGGCTGGCGCAAACGGCGCAGCCGGCTACCTGCCCCGGCTGCAGGCTGCGGTGATGCAGGTTCTTTGCGGCGATGGGCGGACCGCGCCCGGCAGCTATGGATCGATGTTCGAGGTAGCCGTCGATGAAACGGGCGGCGCTGCCGCCGTGGCGGTGATCAGTTCCTCGGGCGATGCGCGCCGTGACGCGGCATTGCTGGCGGGGCTGCGCCAGGTGCGGACCGGCCCGCCGCCGCCGGCCTCGGCGCATGTGCCGTACCTGTTCACGCTGCGGCCGGCGCCCGCCGGCGCCCCATCGCCCTGTCTGTCTGCTGCGGGCGGCGCGCCATGACCTTCCCGCGGCCCACCGTGCTGGATTACCTGACCCAACGCTACGCCAGCCTGAAAACCCTGCTGACCCGCCGGCTGGGCAACCCGGACCTGGCCAGCGACGCGCTGCATGACACCTATATCCGCCTGCAGGGTATGGACGCGCTGCCCGAGCGGGAGCAGCCAGGGGCGTACCTGGTCAGAGTGGCCACCAATATCGCGCGGGACATGCAGCGCAAGGATAGTCACACCGTCTCCGGTGAAGAGGTCGAGGCCGCGCTGCAGCGCCTGGCCGACTCCGGCCCGGACCCGGCCCAGGCCGCGCAGGCACGCATCGACCTGGACATCCTGACGCGACTGGTCGAACGGATGCCCGAGCGGCGGCGTGTCATCATGATCATGGTCCATTGGGAAGGCATCGCGCGCAACGAAGTCGCCCAGCGCCTGGGCATCTCGCGGCGTACGCTGGAGACAGAATTGCAGCGCGCCCACGAGCGCCTAGCCGAGTTTTTCCGTGAACCCTGAAAATAACCTGCATAGCCGCCGCCCGTCATACGTGTATATGGACAAGGTTCTTGAACGCGCCGTCTGCCGCGCATGCCCCTGACGATGGCTTCCTATTCCGACCACGAGGACGCGGTTTCGGCCGAGGCGCTGGAGCGCCAGGCCCTGGCGTGGCTGCGCCGGCTGACCTCGAACGAGGCGACGGCGGCCGAACTGCGCGAGTTCGAGCAGTGGGTGGCCGCAAGCCCGGCGCACCGCGCGGCCTACCGCAGGGCCAAGGCCGTCTGGGACGCGTTCAAGCCCTCTGCCGGCAGAGTGGCGCGCGCCCATCCGGGTATCGTCGCCAACTATGAAGGCGCCCAGCGCAGCCGCCGGCGCACGCGCCGCGCCGTGCTGGGCCTGGGCGCGGCTGCCGCGGCCAGCGCTGGCGTCGCCGTTCTGCATCCGCCCCTGGGGCTCTGGCCTTCGCTTGCCGAATGGGGCGCCGACTATCGAACCGACGCAGGCGAGCAGCGCACCCTGGCCCTGGCCGAGGGTGTGGATGTGACGCTCAATACCCGCACCAGTGTGCGCCGGCAGACCGCAGGCGGACAGCTTGTAGGGCTGAATCTGCTTTCGGGCGAGACCGCCATTGACCTGGCCGGCGGCCACCGCTTCACGGTACGCGCCGGCGCCGGGAGCAGCGTGGCCGAGGCCAGCCGGCTTGAAGTGCGGTACCTGTACGACAAGGTCTGCGTCACCTGCCTGGAAGGCGCCGTCGCCGTCGAGCACTCCGCCGCCACCCGGCAACTGGCCGCGGGCGAGCAGACCGTCTACGACGACCAGGCCATCGGCGGTGTCGCCCGGATCGATCCCAAGGTGGTATCGGCCTGGCGCCGCGGCTTGCTGATCTTCGACCAGACCCGGCTGGACGAGGCCATTGCCGAGATAAACCGCTACCGGCCCGGCCGCGTGGTCCTCGCCAACGACGCGCTGCGAAGCCAACGGGTCAGCGGCAACTTCCAGATCAGCGCACCTGACCAGGCGATCGCTCAGTTGCAATACATGTTTCATCTACGCGCCCGATCCCTGGGCGGCGTGCTGATCCTGAGCTAGACGGGCCGCGTACCCCCGCCGGCTCGGGCTCTGCTCATCGCCCTGCACGCAGGCCCAACGGGCCGTTGCCATCCCGGCAGTGCGCTATCCGCCTTGGGGGCCGGCGGTAAAAAAAAGCTGCATAGCTTGGCCTGCTCATACGTGTATCTATATCAGAGGGATCCTGGCGGGGTGGCCGACCGCTTCCGCCAGCAAGCCTTCTGCATGGATCATGGATGCGGTCGTCCGTAGGCGGCCCGGGACACGCGCGATGAAGGAAAAGATAGCGATGAGCACGCAGGGGCAGGGATACCAAGCAAAGCGTAGGAACAAACCGGGGCGTTTTGCGCTGGCGCCCGTGGCGCTGGCGCTGGCCGCCACCGGCATGATCGGGACCGTCCATGCTCAACAAGCATTCGGTGGCGCCTGGTTCGCCGCCAAGGGCGCACAGCAGGCCGTCCGCCAGAACGGCCCGTCGCCGGGGGCTGCAGCCCTGGCGAATCGCAACAGCCCGGCAAGCCAGTCGGCTGCGGCCCGGCAGAAACTCCAGACCTCGATCGGCAACCTGAACCGCGCGGCCCAGGCCATCGCCGCGCAGCAGGCAATCCAGCGCGAGGCA
Organism: Bordetella ansorpii; assembly: GCF_900078315.1. Classification (GTDB taxonomy): domain Bacteria; phylum Pseudomonadota; class Gammaproteobacteria; order Burkholderiales; family Burkholderiaceae_B; genus Bordetella; species Bordetella ansorpii. The sequence continues at coordinate 476,178 of NZ_FKBS01000017.1, read as the reverse complement.
CGGCAATCGGCGCTGGCGGGCGGCGCTTCGGTGCCCGATGGCCTGGCCGAAGGCGGCCTGAAGGTCGATACGAACTCCCTGACCGCCGGCTGGCTCAACGCCAGGTCGCCTGTGCAAAGCACGTCTGGCGGCCGCACCCACGTCAACATCGAACAGACCGCCGGCCGCGCCATCCTGAACTGGGAAACCTTCAACGTGGGCAAGAACACCACGGTGAATTTCCAGCAGAACCGGGACTGGGCGGTGCTCAACCGCGTCAACGATCCGCAGGCGCGCCCCAGCCAGATCCAGGGCCAGATCAAGGCCGACGGCACGGTGATGATCGCCAACCGCAACGGCGTGATATTTACCGGCAGCAGCCAGGCCAATGTGCGCAACCTGGTGGTGGCCGCGGCCACGATCACGGATGACCAGTTCACCAACCGCGGCCTGTACGTGGACAGCAACGGCACGCAGCCGACCTTCACCGGGGCGCTGGGCAAGGTCGAGGTGCAGGCAGGCGCGCAGATCGCCACCGCCGCACCGGCGTCGTCCACCGTCCGCGGCGGCTACGTGCTGCTGCTCGGCGGCGAGGTGCATAACGCGGGCGAGATCGCCACGCCCAAGGGCCAGACGGCATTGGCCGCCGGCGACAGCTTCTATATCCGCAGGGGCGCAGGCACGAACGGCAACGCTACCTCCACGACGGCCGGCAGCGAAATCTCCACCGCCCGCGCCGCAGACAGCGCTGCCGGCACGGTCCTCAATACCGGCCTGATTACCGCCGCCACGGGCGACATCACGATGACGGGCCACGACGTGACTCAGGCCGGCGTGGCCGTGGTGACGACTTCGATCGGCCAGCGCGGCACCCTTCATCTGTCCACGCGCGCCAGCGACGCCACGGGCACCGTGACGCTGGCCGAGGGCAGCACCACCGCCGCGCTGCTGGACCTGTCGGACACCACCGCGCTCGACAGCCAGCGCGATGCCGCCCTGGAGAAGCTGGGTACGACGATGACCAACAACGTCACCGGCGTCTATGACAACCTGAGCACGATCACGGACCGTACCGACCTCTCGCGCATCGAGATCGTCAGCGGCAACACCGTGGCTTTCCAGGGCGATTCCACGACACTGGCCACCGGCGGCGAAATCGCTGTGCACGCCCGGCAACGCACGCTGGTCGATGCGGGCGCAACGCTGGACGTGTCCGGCGCCGTGGGCGTGCAGGTGGCGATGGAGGCGAACAACCTCAAGATCAATGTCCAGGGCAACGAGCAACGAGATGCGCCGGTCAATCGCGAGAGCGGGAACCTGAACAACCTGGATATCTGGGTTGATCGCCGCGGCCTGGTCCTGGTACCGGCTGGCACCAACGGGTACGAGGCAGACCGTTGGTACACCGCTGGCGGCCTGCTGGAAGTCAGCGGCTACCTGGCGACCGATGGCCGCGGCGTAGGCGAATGGATGGCCCAGGGCGGCACGGTCACCGTCACGGGCAACGATCTGGTCACGCGCGCGGGATCGAACATCAACCTGTCCGGCGGCACACTGGACGTGGCGACCGGCTACATCAACCAGAGTTGGCTGAGGGGCGCGGACGGGCGTTTGTACGAAGTGTCCCGCGCGCCGGGGGACTTGCTGTACACCGGTGTTTATCGTGGCTACGAACTGACCAGCCAGCGCTGGGGCGCGACCCAATACTTCCACAGCCCGCTGATCGGGCCGGCTCGGCGAAGGGAAGGCGGCTACACGGTGGGCCGCGATGCCGGCAAGCTGGTGGCCGCCACCCGCAACGCCGTACTCGAAGGCAACATCGCCAGCGACGTATACCAAGGCCCGCGCCAAGCGCAGGCCGTGCAGGTGGGCCTGGACGGGTACTACCAGTCGCAGTGGGCGGTCGCGCGGGCGGGGCAGTTGATCGTGGGGCAATACGACCCGATCTACGACGCAGATGCCAGGCTATTGCAATTTGGACTGACGCCCATGCTCGACAGTGTAAAGCTGGCGGAAGTGGACGAACGCATCGCGGATGGCTTGCAGTTGAACGATGCGGTGACGCAGGACCGCCAGGGAAAGCTGGTGCTGGATGCCCGCATGCTGAACGACAGAGGGCTGGGCGCGGTGCGCATCGCCGCCAAGGAAAGCGTTTCCGTCGAGAGTGCATTGACGGTGGCGCCAGGCGGCGAGATCTTGCTGTACGCGCCGAAGGTGGAAGTGACAGCGGACCTCACGGCGCGCAGCGGCACGATCCGATTGGGAAATGTATTGGCACAACCGTACGCGACGGTGTCGGCAGACGGCGTGACGTATGGGCTCAGGGATGTGAGCGTGTCCGTGCCCCCTGGCGCCCGGGGCGGCGTGCTGGTGCGGGAAGGTGCCGTACTGGACGCTAAGGGCCTGATGACGGATCTGCGCGGCGGTGCCGGCAGCAACGGCGATTCAGCCCATGTCGATGGCGGCACGGTAGCCATTCGTTCAAGCGAGGGAGCGGTACTCGCAACGGGATCGCTGATCGATGTTTCATCGGGCGTGACCCTGCAGGCCGACGGCAGCATAGCCGCAGGAACGGGGGGGGATTTGATGCTGGCAGTCGAGACCGCGTCGGCGACTGCGGACGCCCGGTTGCAACTGGAGGGAGCATTGGCCGGATACGGCGTCATTGACGCTGGTACTCTGACCATCCAGGCACCACGCGTGAGCATCGGCTCGCAGTCACGGGACAATGCGCTGGTGTTGTCAGCGGATTTCTTCGACACGGGTTTCGCCAGCTACCGGGTGATCGGGGAACAGGGGCTGGAAGTGGCTGAAGGTACCGAGGTGAAGGTACGACGCCCGCTGTACCGTTTCCATGAAGACGTCCTCCGTACGGCCAGCGGAATTCGCCGGCAGCTCGCGCTGGAGCCCTGGCTGGCGCCGTTGTACGAGGAACGGCCGGTCAGCGGCGAATTGGCGAAGCGTCCTGGTGCGAGCCTGTTTCTGCAGGCCGGCACACGTCAGACCGGCGCCGGGCAAGAAACCGGCATCGTGCTCGACATCGCCCGCGGGAGCCTGCTGGAAGTCGATCCCGGGCAGCGCATCGAGTTGCGCAGCGTCGGCCAGTTGAACGTGGACGGACGGTTGAATGCCTGGGGCGGATCGATCGAACTGGGCAGCGTGGCGTTACCCGATCCGGTGCGCGATCAGACTGAAAGCGTGGGGCACCAGCGCGCCATCCGCGTTGGCGAGCGGGGCGTACTCGATGTCGCGGCGCGCGCCGAGACCGCGCTGGACTTCCGGGGACGACGCTACGGTCTGGTGGCCGATGGCGGCAGCATTGTCATCGGGGGCTCGGTCGAGCATGCCATCGGCAAGGCCGATGCCGCCGAACTGTTCATCGACCTGCGGCCGGGAAGCCTCTTGGATGCTTCCGGCGCCCAGGCGCAATTGGATGTGCCTGGCTTGGGGCGAACCCTGGTCAATAGCGCCGGCGGCAGTATTTCCCTCGCGTCGGCCAACGGACTCTACCTGGACGGCGACCTGCGCGCCTTCGCAGGAGGTGACGGTGCAGCGGCCGGCAGCCTGACCGTGGCGCTGGCCACGCCCAACTATCTGGCCAACTTGGCGACCAATAAGGTGCTGCGGCCACGCGAACTGATCGTGGGCCAGCAGCGCGATGTCGTCGAGGGCGGCCCGGATTCTTATGTCTATGGCCATGGCCGCCTGGCGGCGAGCCAAGTGAAGGGCGGCGGCTTCGGTGACCTCACCCTTTTCAGCGACGGCCTGCTGACTTTCGCCGGCGACCTGGACTTGAGCCTTGGACAGCGTCTGCGCCTTTACAGCGGCGCATTGGGATTGAGCGAACATGCCGCTGGCAACAGCCGGGTCAGATTGTCTGCGCCTTCCTTGCTGCTGGCCGGAGCGTTCGCCTGGGACGACATTACGGAGAACAACGAAACACGGCCACTGCCAACCCGCTTGTTCCTGGTTTCCGGGCAGCCCAGCGAGGCGCTCTTCGAAGCCAGCGGGCAGGTGCTGGATATTCGCGACAGTCTGGTCTTCGGCTCGCGCGGCAGTTTCCGCGACGCCGAGGGCGGGACGCAGACGATCGACCGGCGTGGCTTCGACCGTGTCGAGCTGTCCAGCACGGGCGACATGCGCATGCTGGCGGGGAACGCGATGCCTGTCGAGCGCATCGATACCCAGGTGCTCAGCGCTGGCGATCTACTGATCCGCGTGGCGCAACTCTATCCCGGCACGGGGGCGGGCGCGCGCATCTTCGCCGGCTACGGATACCAGGCCGATGGCGCCGCGCCGGCGTTCGACCCGGCGCGCAGCCTGCGTATCGAGCGCAACGGCGCGATGACGCCGGAGCAACCCCTGGCGGTCTTCGGACGCTTGTCGCTGGGGGCGGCAAGCGTCTTTCAGGGCGGCGTCGTGCGTGCCCCATTGGGCTATCTGGAAATCGGCCAGAACAGTGGAACCACCGGCACGACCGGCAGGGTAGAGTTGTTGCCCGGCAGCCTTACCTCGGTCAGCGGCGCTGGCCTGACGCTGCCTTACGGTGGCACGGTGGATGGGCAGGCCTGGCGCTATGCCGGGAAGGACGTTGTTTTGACCGGCGTGGGCGGCAGTTCCAACGGCAGAGTGCTGGAAACCGGAGTCGATCTGGGCGGCGTATCCGTGCGGGTGGCATCCGGCGCGACGCTGGATCTTTCCGGCGGCGGCGAACTGCGCGGCGCAGGTTTTATCTCTGGTCGCGGCGGCTCCACGGACGCGCGCTACAACCCGCTGGTGCGTGTCGACAAGGACGGCCGCTTCAGCCTGCCGGGGTTGGCCGACAACCCGATCTACGCCATCGTACCCGGCGTCCAGCGCACCTCGCCGGTGGCCGCTGAAGAGGGGGCTGTCGACCCGCTGGTCGGCCAGCAGATCAGCATCGGCAGCGGCGTGCCCGGCCTGCCGGCCGGGACCTACACCTTGCTGCCGTCGACCTACGCTCTGCTGCCCGGCGCGTACCGGGTCGAACTCAACGGCGAGGCCGGGCTGGGCCGGGCGGCACCCACCCAGCTCATGCGCAGCGGCTCCTGGTCCCTGGCCGGGCAGTTGTCCCTGGCCGGCACTGGGGTGCGCGACGAGCTGTACCGTCAGGTACTGCTGACCCCGGCGGATGCGCTGCGGCGTCATTCCCAGTACAACGAGACGAGCTACAGCGACTTTGCCAGGGCCGATGCCGCCCGCCGCGGCATCCCACGGCCGATGCTGCCGGTGGATGCGCGCAGCCTGCGTCTCAAGCTGAGCGCAGGTGGCGGCGCCGATGCGCTGGCGTTCGACGGCACGGCATTGTTCCAAGCCGCCAGCGGCGGTTACGGCGGTAGCCTGGTGGTAACGGCGGATAGGCAGCGAATCGAGATTGTCGGCGCCCGCGCGCAGGCCAGCGAGGGCTTCGAGGGCGTAACGCTGCGGGCCGACGATCTCAATGCCTTCGGTGCGGCACGCATGGTGATCGGCTCGACGCCAACGGTTCTCTACGGGCAGGACGGCAACTATGTCACTTTCGACATCACCAATACCGTCCGAAGCATCGTCCTGCGCAACGGCGCCGAACTGGCCGCACCCGAGGTGTTTCTCCTGGCGAGCCGGCCGGGGGAGGAGGCGATCAGCCTTGAACAAGGCGCCGCCATCGTCACCCTGGGGAAGGGGGCCGCGGCCTACGATGCGCGGGATGGCTTCCTGTATGCGCCGGGGAGCCGTTCCATGCTCGCCTTGTCGAACGGCGTGCTGAACGTTTTGCCGCCGACAGCCGGAACGCCGGAAGAGGGTCCCGGCGACATCCTGCTTGGCGTTCCGGCTGCCGGCGCTGTCGAGGGCGAAACCCGGTTGTATTCCGAGGGGACGCTGGTCGCGGCCACCGACAAGCGCTTCGTGCTCGACAGCAGCGTGCGTTACGGCACGCGCAACCTTACCCTGGCGGCGGGCGGCTTCAATGTGGGCGATCAGGCGCTGCTGACCGACTTGGCCCAGCGCGGTGTGCTGCCGACAGGATTGGCGTTCGACCAGGGGCTGCTCGACCGCCTGCTGCAGGGCGATACCTCGGTGGGCGCTCCGGCCCTGGAAACGCTGGTGCTGAACGCCCGCGATGCGTTCAGCTTCTATGGCGACGTCAGCCTCGACTCCTACGATCCGGCGACAGGCCGTTCCCGCTTGTCGCGCCTGGTATTGGGCACGCCGGCGATCTATGGCTACGGCGATAGCGGCAGCGTTGCCTCGATCCGTACCTCCAACTTGATCTGGAACGGGGCGCAGACCCCACCTTTGGGAGTCGTCGCTGGCGGCGCAGGCACTGGTCGGGGCACGCTGGATATCCGCAGTGAACGCCTGGAGTTTGGCTACGGTCCCTTCAGCCAGCCCAGTTCCATCAACAGCTACCAGCGTCTGGTGCTGGGCTTCTCTACGGTCAACCTGGCGGCCAGCGAGCGGATCACCGCCAACCACAAGGGCAGCCTCTCGGTCTACCAAAGCAGGGGCGAGTACCAGGCCGGCAGTGGCTACGCATACAGCGGTGGCGACCTCAACCTGATCACTCCCTTGCTCACCGGCCAAGCGGGCTCGCGCAACAGCCTGGTGGCGGGCGGTGCGTTGCAGGTTCGTGCCGGGGCAGATGGCGCGGCTTCTATGCCGGTCGGACTGGCCAGTGGCGCCCTGGGGGCGGAGCTGTCTCTGGAAGGCGCCAGCCTGCTGCTGGACACCCGTGTCGGCCTGCCCAGCGGCAAGTTGAACCTGACCGCGCAGCAGGATCTGGAACTGGGTGCCGGCGCCCAGCTCGATCTGGCCGGGCGCGCGCTGCGTTTCGACGACGTGACCCGCTACAGCTGGGGCGGCGAAGTCAACCTGCTGAGCCACGGCGGCGACATCCGCCAGGCCGGCGCTTCGAGCATCGACCTGTCGGCGAGCCACAACCAGGCCGGTCGCCTGACGGCGGTCGCGCTGGACAGCGCGGCCGGCGTGGTCGACCTGCAAGGGCAGATCCTGGCGGCGAGCAGCGGCGAGTACGATGCCGGCGGGACGCTGGTGCCGTATGCCACGGGCAGCGTCGAGATCCGTGCCCAGCGGCTGGGCGAGGACGGTACGCCTGACAGCCGGTTCGCCGCTCTCAACCAGCGCCTGAATGCCGGCCAGGTGTTCGGCGCGCGCAGTTTCCAGATCAAGCAGGGCGACCTGAACATCGGCAGTGACGTCAAGGCCTCGACGATCGAGGTGTCGCTGGATGGCGGCCACCTGAGCGTGAATGGCGTCCTCGACGCCAGCGGCGAGCAGGTCGGCAGCATCCGCCTGGCCGGCAAGCAGGGCCTGCGCATCGGCAGTGAGGCGCTACTCGATGCCCATGGGCGGCGTCTGCGGGTGGACAGCTACGGCAAGATCATCGATTCCCCGAACCGCGCGCTGATCGAACTGAACGCCGGAGACGGGCTGCTCAGCCTCGGCGTCGGCGCCCGTATCGACCTGCGCCACGGCACCGAGGTGGCCGCGGGAAGCGCGCCCGGGCAGAACGACGGCGTCGCCCGCGGCACCCTCGACCTGTACGCGCCGCGTCTGGGCGGGGCGACGGCGGGCGACATCGCCATCGACGCCGGGGGGGCGCTGCAGATCCTAGGTGCCCGTGCCATCACCCTTAGCGCCGTGCAGCGCTACGACGACGCGCCGAGCGCCGCGCAGCCGGCGAGCAACGGCCGGCCGTACCAGGAGATCACCCAGGCCTACCTGGATGGCAAGCACCAGCAGAGCGAACGGTTCATGCAGGCGGCGCTAGCCAATACCGCGTTGCTCGACGGCAAGCTGGCCGGCTTGAACAATGCGACCTACGCGGAAGCTTTCCATCTGCGCCCGGGAATGGAAATCGTCAGCGCTACGGCTGATGGCGACCTGGTGGTGCAGGGCGACCTGGACCTGTCTGGCTATCGTTATGCCAGCCTCAATCCGCGGACGGCGAAAACCCCGGTGTACGGCTCCGGCGAGGCAGGTTCGCTGGCGATCCGCGCCGGCGGCGACCTGAACATCTACGGCAGCGTCACCGACGGTTTCGCCCCGCCCCCGGAAACCGACGACGACCAGGGCTGGTTGCTGCTAGCCGGCCAGGATCGCCTGGGTGGCGATCGGGTGGTGCCGAGGGCTGGCGTGCGCCTGGACGACGGCAGCTTCTTCCCGGCCGGCAAGACGCTCAACTTCGAACTGCCGATCAAGGCCATGACCCTGGCCGCCGGTACCCGGCTGCCGGTCGAGGCGGTGCTCAGCCAGCCGCTGCAACTGCCGGCGGGAACGGTGCTCGAGGGGGCGTTGCGGGATGCCGCCGGCAACCTGCTCCGGCCGGCCGGCAGCCTGCTCGGCGAGGCTCTGAGCCTGCCCGCCGGCACTCGCCTCGGCGCCGGCAGCCGTCTGCCGCTGGCGGTGCCCGTGACGGGGATGACCTGGCCGGGCGGCGTGCCGCTACCTGGCCGTGCGACGCTGGCCAACGGCGAAGCCGACGGCGTGCGCCTGGCTGGCGGGCTGGCCTTGCGCGCCGGGGCTTTCCTGCCGGCCGGCAGCGACATACGCCTGCCCGATGGTGCCGCCTCGGTGGACGTACGCCCGGCCGGCGCGGTGTCGCGCAACTGGGCCATCGCGCCGATGCTGGCGGCCGGTTCGCAGTCCTGGAACCTGCGCCTGGTGGCCGGCGCCGACCTGCAGGCGGCCGATCCGCGGCTGACCGATCCGCGCTCCAGCGGACAGATGCGCCTCGCCGATACGCACTACGGCATGCGCCGCATACCGGCAGCAGGTGGTGGGCTGGTATGGACCCAGGAAGGGGTGGATGAATGGGGCGACCCCAGCATCAAACCTGGTGACCCACTGGATCCGGAGGCTTTGGGCTACCCGACTATCTGCGATGATTTCCCAACCTGGTGTGCAGCGAGTTCGGGCGGCATGGTATGGACCCAGGAAGGGGTGGATGGGTGGGGTGACCCTGGAGACACCAGCGTCTATCCCGGAGCGCCAGTCGATCCCGAAAGTCTGGGTTGGCCAACGATGTGCGATGAAAACCCCACATGGTGTGCTGCCGCTAGCGAGGATTATGCTCTGGAGGTAGGGCCATACGATTCACGTTTCAGCGTGCTGCGCACCGGCACCGGCGATCTCGATCTGTTCGCCGCCGGCAACCTGCGCATGGATTCGCCGTTCGGGGTCTACACCGCCGGTACCGCGAGCGCGGTCGATTCCCGCTACAACCTGCCGCGTGCCAGGGACGGCGGCAGCGTCCTGCGCGATTCGGCGCTGGGCGGCTACGAGCAATGGGTGGACGGCGGCGAACAGAGCCTCTACAGCGCCTGGTACCCGACCCTGGGCGGCAACCTGACGCTGGCGGTCGGTGGCGATCTGCGTGGCGATGTGCTGGGCCGGTTGTCCGGCGCCGTACCCAACACCGGCTACGACTCGGTCGCCGCCGGCAACTGGCTCTGGCGCCAGGGCAGCGGTTCGACCGCCGGTACGGCCGACGCCACCGCCTGGTGGATCAATTTCGGTACCTATGCCCGCCAGCAAGGCAGCGATGGAGTGGCTGCCGCCACGCAGCAGGTGGGCTTCACCGGCATCGGCACTCTGGGTGGTGGAGACCTGAGCCTGAAGGTCGCGGGCGATGCGGGCGTCATCGAGGCGCGCACGTCCAGCGTTCGCAGTCAGGGGCTGGTGCTGGCGGTGGGCGGTAGCGGCCGGGTGGGCGCCGATGGCCAACTGACCCTGAGCGGCGGCGGCGACATGGACGTACGCATCGGCGGCGCGCTCAACCCGTTGACGCCCTTCGATCAGGGCAGTTCGCTGTACGGCGCGATGGTCAACCTGCGCGGCAATGCCCAGATCCGGGCGACGAGCCTGGGCGGTATCGATCTGATCTATGGCCGTCTGGATGACCTGCAGGTTCCGGGCGAACGGCGCGCCTACGATCCCTTCGTCTCGACCCTCGGCCTGGCCAACGGCGGGCCGACGCTGGTGCCGGGCGACGCCACCTTCAGCCTGAACAGCCTGAGTGACCTGGTGCTGCAGGGGGTGGTCGATCCCGGGCGGACGCCGTTGATGAACGGCACCCCCTATACCAGCGCCAGCGGTGTCGACGGGTACGGCCTGAGCGGTTTCTCGTTGTGGACCGAACGCACGGCGATCGACCTGACGTCGGCGGGAGGCAACCTGACCCCGGTTTCCCTAGGCAGGACGGAACAGGAGACCGATTCCGCGCTGGTCTATCCGGCGAAGCTGTCGGCCGTGGCGCTGACCGGCAGCCTCTATTATGGCAACGCGACACTCCGCTCAAACGCTCGCAGCGACAGAACCGCGCTGGTCTTGGCGCCGTCGAGTCAGGGCCGTCTCGACCTGCTGGCCGGCGACTCCATCTACGCCGGCGGCTACAGCATCAGCCGTTCCGGCGCCAGCACCGGCAGCCTGGCCACGCCGCTGAATCCGAGCTACCAGGGCTACACCGGGATCACGCGGCAGGTCGACAATCTGTCCAGCGACGGCAGCCGCGCCAACCAGGATCACTTCCCGTTGTTCGCTTTCGGCGCCAACAGCGTCTCTGGCGAAAGGGGCACGGCGCTGGAACCGTCGCGCTTCTATGCCCTTGCGGGCGATCTGGTCGGTGTCGACAGTGGCCGGCTGCTGCGCTACGCCGAGACGAGCGATATGCGTTTCGGCCAGTTACGTTACGAGGGCCATGGCGCGGTGCGCATGATCGCCGGCCGTGACATCGTCAGCAGTGGCACCGGGTTGGGCGTCGAGCGGCCCGTGTTTGACAGCATGGGGAGCTACGCCAGCAGCGGCAATCTGTTCGTCAATACCTCGGCTACCGACGTGTCGCTGGTGCGGGCGGGGCGCGACATCCTCTACGGCAACTTCAACGTCGCCGGGCCGGGCAGCCTGGAGATCAGCGCCGGACGCAATCTGCTGATGGACGACGAGGTGGCGGTCACCAGCCTGGGGGCGGTCGCCCCGGGCGACGCTCGCTCTGGCGCCAGCGTGGTCCTGCAGGCAGGCGCCAACCAGGCGGACATTTCCGGCTTCCTCCAGCGCTACCTGGACGCCGCCAGCCTGGCGCGGGCGGGAGCGCCCCTGGCCGAGCAGCCCGGCAAGGTAGTGCGGACCTATGAAAGCGATCTGGTCGAATGGCTGGCCGGGCGTTACGGCTTCAGCGGCGACGGCCAGCAGGCGCGGGAATTCCTCGCCGATTTGCCGGCCGAGCAGCAGCGGATCTTTGCCCGCGAGGTGTACTTCGCCGAGCTCAGGGCCGGTGGCCGCGAGTATAACGAGGCCGGTGGGTTGCGCCAGGGCAGCTACCTGCGCGGGCGCAACGCTATCGCTGCGCTGTTCCCCGAGCACGATGCCGCTGGTAATCCAATCCGTTACAGCGGTGACATCATCATGTATGGCGGCGCCGGAGTGCATACCAACTTCGGCGGTGACATCCAGTTGCTCACTCCGGGTGGCCAGCAGGTGTTCGGCATCGAAGGCGAGGCCCCGCCGTCCACGGCTGGTGTCATCACCCAGGGGCGAGGCAGCATTCAACTCTATGCAGCGGGTAGCATCCTGCTGGGCCAAAGCCGCATCATGACGACTTTCGGTGGCAACGTCTTTGCCTGGTCCGCTCAAGGCGACATCAACGCGGGCAGGGGGGCGCGGACGACGGTAATCTATACCCCACCGCGTCGCGTCTACGACGCCTGGGCCAATGTGACGATCTCACCGGACGTACCCAGCACCGGCGCGGGCATCGCCACGCTGGCGCCGATCGCCGAAGTGCCGGCTGGCGACATCGACCTGATCGCACCGCTAGGCACGATCGACGCGGGTGAAGCGGGCATCCGGTCTTCGGGCAGCGTCAACGTCGCGGCCTTGCAGGTGGTCAATGCGGCCAACATTCAGGCGCAGGGCGAGACGATTGGCGTGCCCACCATCGCGGCGGTCAATGTTTCGGCCCTGACGAGTGCCAGCGCTGCATCGTCGTCGGCGGCCACGGCGGCGCAGCAGACGATCCAGAAGCAGCGCGCGGCAGCGCGTGATGCTCTGCCGGCGATCATTACGGTACGGATCGTCGGCTTCGGCAACGAAGCCTTGCACGATGACGGCAGCTACAGGCCCGCTCCCAGTTTGCCGGGAATGCCGCAAAGCAGCCTGCCAGGCGAGTCGCCGGACGTGTTGCAGGTCGTCGGCGAACAGCGGCAAGTCTACCCGCGGCAGTCCCGGTACGTGACCGACGGCCAGCGGCGCGATTTGCAGCAAGCCCAATAGCAGTCCATTCCCGTTACTCCCTTTGCCTGTCCCTTGCGGGACAGGCAGGGACGGCTTACGCCGAACAATCGGCAACGCCAGTACCGACGAGGGTATCCGCATGGATATGAGTGTTCCGTTCTACGCCGAGTTCGCCGCCGAGGCAGGCTATGCCGTCGGCGCGTCCCAAGGCGGCAGCGCGGCCGCGCTGCGCCATCACCTGGTGCGCCACTACGGCGGGCTGCACCGCCGTCTGGCGCATGATCTGGGCTGCGCCGACCTGGCCAGCGAGAGCCTGCACGAGGCCTGGCTGCGGCTGGGCAACATGGCGCTGCCGGCGCGTGTGCAGAATCCCAACGCCTATGTGTACCGCATTGCGCGCAACGCGGCGGTGGACCGCCTGCGCGGCGAGACGCGCACCGTGGCGCTGTCCGTCGTGGACAGCGACGTTGATCTGCCTGACCAGCAGCCGGGGCCGGAGCGGGCCGCCGAGGCACGCTCTCTGCTGGCACGGCTGGACGAGGCCCTGCACGGCCTGCCGTTCCGGCACCGCTGCGTGCTGTTCGACCTGCACGCCGAAGGCCGCACACGCGCCCAGGTGGCGGCGACCTATGGCCTTTCCCTGCACACCCTGGACACCGTATTGCGCCAGGCGCTGGCCTGCTGCGCCGGCGCGATGGCCGAGTCCGGCGCGCGGGGACGCCCGCACCGCGAGCGGGCAGTCTGAACCTTGGAGGGGCCTGGGCATGGACATCCGCCATCTGCGCGACTTCCTCGCCCTGGCCGAAGCACTCACTGCACTTCGGCCGTGCCGCCGAGCGCGTCCACATCGACCCGTCGCCGCTGTCGCGCCCCGTGCGATGAGCCGCATCAAAGGTCTTGATGCGGCCGGCAGCGGCATCGGTCAGGCCTCGGTCCATTCCGCCTGCCGGTCCGATTCGGACAGCAGTCGAATTTGAGGCCGCCAGATGTGAAAAAGGGCTTAGCGAGTCATCGCTAAGCCCTTGATAATTCCTGGTGGCGCATCCCTGATTCGAACAGGGGACCTGCGGATTATGATTCCGTCGCTCTAACCGGCTGAGCTAATGCGCCAACGCATCTAAAAGATTGCTTTTTCGTCGATGCTGCTTCGTTTGGCGCGCTTTGTCTTGCTAAGCTGCGTCAAGCGAAGAACGAAATTCTAGCACAATAAATTTCTGTCGCGCAAGCGTCATCCAAAAAGAACATCGATCTTCGCCTCGGCCGCTACGAGGCATCCAACGCCAACCGGATCCCCGAGAACTGCCACCGCGCATCCGCCGGAAAGAAATTCCGGTAGCTCGCACGGATGTGGTCCCTGGGCGTGGCGCACGATCCGCCACGCAGCACGTACTGGTTGCACATGAACTTGCCGTTGTATTCGCCCACGGCGCCTTCCGGCGGCATGAAGCCGGGATAGGCATCGTAGGAACTGCTCGTCCATTCCCACACGTCGCCGTACATCTGGCTGGGGCCGGCGCCGTCGCCCGCCGGGGCGCTGCGGGGCTGCAGATGGCCGCTTTCGAGCATGTTGGCGCGTCCTTCGGACTGCGCGCTGCCCGTACCCGCCAAGGCCGCGTCGCGCAGTCGCGCCGCGTGTTCCCATTCGCCTTCTCGCGGCAATCGCGCGCGAGCCCAGCGAGCATACGCGTCCGCCTCGAAATAGCTGACATGCGTGACCGGCGCGTGCGGATCGATCGGCTGCATGCCATGCAGCGTGAAAGCCTGCCAGTCGCGCTTCTGCCCTTCCCAGTACATCGGCGCGCGCCAGCCGGCGCTGTTGACCATGTCCCAGCCCAGCGACAGCCAGAACTCCGGACGCCGATAGCCGCCGTCCAGCATGAACTCAAGATACTCGCCCTGCGTGACCAGCCGGTTGGCCAGGCAATAGGGGCGCAGCAACGCGTCGTGGGCGGGGCTTTCGTTGTCGAACGCGAAGCCCGCGCCTTCGTGGCCCAGCCGCACGATGCCGCCGTCGTAGCGTGTCCATCCTGCCCGCGTGCCAGGCGGCAGGCTGCCGGCGGGGGATTCCTCGCGGTACGCCGGCCGCAGGGGATTGCACGACAGCAGGTGCTTCAGGTCGGTCAGGATCAATTCCTGGTGCTGCTGCTCGTGGTTGAGCCCCAGGATGACCAACGCCTCGAATTCCGCATCGCCGGCGTGACGCGCCAGCAGCGTGTGCATCGCCGCATCGACGTGTTCGCGGTAGCGCAGCACGTCGGCCAGCGGCGGGCGCGTCAGCAGGCCGCGCTGCGGACGCGGATGCTTGTCGCCGATGGCGTTGTAATAGGAGTTGAACAGCATCCGGTATTGCGGATGAAAGGGCGCGCGGCCAGGATCGAAACGGCCGATGACGAAGGTCTCGAAGAACCACGTGGTATGCGCCAGGTGCCATTTGACGGGGCTGCAGTCCGGCATGGATTGCGCCTGGCAATCCTCCGGGCTGAGCGGCGCGGCCAGTGCGACGCTCTGGCCGCGCACGCCCTCGTAGCGCTGCGAGGCCGTGCGTTCGGCGCGCGGCAGGGCGGACGCGGCCGCGCCCGGATGAGTCAACAGGCAGGAGGGGTCCATCGGGACTCCTGGAAAGGGTAAGACTCGCATCAGGCGCGCGCGCTGAAGACGGAGAACCAGTCGCGCCGGTCGGACCAGTGTTGCACTTCATCGAAGCCCGCTTCGCGCAGCAGCGAGGCAAAGCCTTCCACGGTGTACTTGTACGAGCTTTCGGTATGGATGCTCTGGCCGCGAGCGAAACGGCGCTCACCGCCCGGCCACTTCACCAGCACGTCGCAGGCGGCGCGCAGGTGCATTTCCACACGGGATTCGGTCTCGTTGAAAGTCGCTTCGTGGCGCCAGTCCTCGACGCGGAAGTTGCTGCCCAGCAGGGTGTTCACGTGCCGCAGCATGTTCAGGTTGAAGGCGCCGGTCAGGCCGATCGCATCGTCATAGGCGGGTTGCAGCACGCTACGGGGCTTGACGCGATCCACGCCCACCAGCAGGCCTCCGCCCGGGCACAGCGCGCGAATGCGTTGCAGCAGGGCCAGCGCTTCGTCGGGCGTCAGGTTGCCGATGCTGGAGCCGGGATAGAAAAACAGCCGGCCCTCGGCGGGCACGGTGTCCGGCAGCTCGAAGGCGTGCGAGAAGTCGCGGCCCAGCGCGCAGATCTCCAGCCCTGGATGGGCATGGCGCAACCTGGCCACGGCATCGTTCAGATAGTCGGCCGAGATGTCGATGGGGACATAGCGCCTGGGCTCCAGGACGGGAAAAAGCCTCTCTGCCTTTACGCAGTCGCCCGCGCCCAGGTCGATCAGCGATTCGACGCGGCCCGCGTGGCGGGCGATGCGGGATGCCTGCTCCCGCAGGATCTCGGCTTCGCAGCGCGTGGGGTAGTACTCGGGCAGCAGGGTCAGCGCCGTGAATAGGCTGGAGCCCAATTGGTCGTACAGGTATTTCGGGCTGATGGTGGGAGTGGCGGCGGTCAGGCCGGCCCGCAGTTCGTCGGCGGCGGTGCCGGTGCGGCCGGCGGGGGCGGCCGAAGCCGGGGCCAGTGAGGTCAGGGAGCGTGCCATGCGTTCGGGTCCATCCTGAGGAGAGGGGGAAGGGAAGCGCTGTGCGAGCCATTCGGCTTGTTGTTCTACCCTGACGGACTGACCTTTCATGCCCTGTGGGTGGTTTCTTATTCTTTTTTCTTATTGTGCCTGCCGGGGTGTTCGGGATGTCAAGCAAGCCTTGCCGGATTGCAAAGGACTTTTACGAAATGCGGCACGCAGCCCGGTGTTTCGCCCCCTAGAAATACCGTGCTACGGCTCGTTGCCAATCACCAGGGCGCGCAAAACCCGCATCGGTAAGAATAGAGCCGTCGTGTTGCACCAGCCTGACTGATGCAGCAGCACTTGCCAGGAGGCTTGTATGTCCACCATTGTCGTTGCCCGGTTCGATAGCCTTGCGTCCGCTCGCAGCGCGGCGCATGCCCTGGTTGCGGATGGCTTCGCGGAAGAGGCGGTCAGCATGTTCCATGGGAACTCCTCCCTTGGAGATCTTGGCGAGCATGGTTTGCGCGGTGGGCCCGAACTGGGGTCGGTGATGGGGCGCAAGGGTGCCGTTTCCGTCCTGGCCGCGGTGTCGGCGCTCGGCGCCCTGATCGGCGCCGCGCTGTTGTCGCTGCCCGCCTGGAGCGATGGCATGGCCTTGGTCGCGGGCGGTGCGGCGGGCGGATACCTCGGTGCGCTGCTTGGGGGGTTGTGGATGGTGGGCGGCCTGCCGGGGCAGGCCGGCGGCCTGGACAGCGGCCTGTTCGGCAAGACTATCCTGGTGGCGGTGCAGGTGCATACGGCCGGCGTGCCGATGGTGACGGCATTGCTGCGTGATGCGGGGGGCGTGCAGGTGGACCGGGCGCGTGGGCCGTGGCAGGTGTCCGACCATTGGGAGCCCGCGCCCAAGCCCGCTGCGCAGCCCCGTACGTGGCTGCCCGTGGCGGCCGCGCGCGCGGCGGCGGTGCGGCCCGCCACGGCTGCGCGCCGCACGCAGTGGCAGCCTTGAATGCGAGACGCTTTTATCCTTTCCTGACGCTGCTGGCGCGCGGCGGCGCGGCGGGGCTGGTGGTCCTGCTCGCCGCCTGCGCCAGCGTTCCCGACACCACCCTGTTGCGTGAGCGCGGGCAGCAGGCCGCGCGCTCGGCCGACGTCGGCTGGCAGAGTTACAAGCGCGGCCAGGACCTGGCAGCGCGCCATGCCTCGCAAGCGGATTTCCTTGCCTATCACCTGGAAGTGGAACAGGCAGTCAGCGGCACGCCGCTGTCGCCCGGCAACCAGGTAAGGCTGCTGGAGGACGGTCCCACTGCCTACGGCGCCATGCTGCGCGCCATCGGCCAGGCGCAACGCTACGTTCACATGGAAAGCTACATCTTCGACGACGACGAGGATGGGCAACGCTTCGTGCAGGCGCTGGTCGCCGCCAGCCGGCGCCACGTCGAGGTGGCGCTGATGGTGGACGCGGTGGGCACGATGGATACCTCGGACGCGATGTTCCAGCAATTGCGCGACGCGGGCGTGCAGGTGGCGGTGTTCAATCCGCTCAACCCTGTCGAGGCGCGCGCGGGCTGGTCGCCGAATCAGCGCAACCATCGCAAGGTGCTGGTGGTGGACGGCCAGGTGGGGTATCTGGGCGGCATGAACATCAGCGGCGTGTATTCGTCGCGCGCCAGCAGCGCCTCGGTGTCGGGCGAGGGCAAGCGGGGCGATGCGCCGTGGCGCGATACGCACGTCGAGATCCGCGGGCCTGGTGTCATGCAGCTGGAGCAGGTGATCCGCGAGGGCTGGGCCTCGCAGAAGGGGCCGCCGCTCACCGAGTGGATCACGCTGGCGCCGCCCGCCAGGCAGGGCGAACTGACCGTGCGTATCCTGGCCAACCAGCCCGACGATGCCGGTGGGTATACGGTGTATCTGACGATGATGTCGGCGTTCGCCAGCGCGCGGCGATCCATCCACATCACCATGGCGTATTTCGCGCCGGATCCTGCGTTCGTCGAGGTGCTGGCCGATGCGGCGCGGCGCGGCGTGGACGTACGCATGGTCCTGCCTGGCTTCAGCGATTCGTCGCTGGTGCTGTATGCGGGGCAATCGCACTACGGCGACTTGCTGCGCGCGGGGGTGAAGATCTACGAGCGGCGCGATGCCTTGCTGCATGCCAAGACGGCGGTGGTGGACGGGGTCTGGTCCACCGTCGGGTCCAGCAACATGGATTGGCGCAGCTTCGCGCTGAACTACGAGGTGAATGCGGTCATCCTGGGCAGCGCGTTCGGCAGCCAGATGGAAGCGATGTTCGAGCAGGACGTGGCCGATGCCGCCCCGGTCGATCTGCAGGCATGGGAAGACCGTGGCGTGGGCGAGCGCGTGATGGAAGGCGTATCGCGCCTGTTCGAGCGCTGGCTGTGACGGCGCCTGCGGCCGGGATGCCGGGCCTGGCGGAAACCGCGTCGCGGGCTGCCGGCATCCACCGCGAGCGGTCGCGCCGCGCCTGGCCCGGACGGCGCGCCGTGCAAGAAGGCAGGCGCTGGCCTCCCGGTGTTTTCAAGCTCAGGCAGCCACCGGCTGCAATGGCTCAGTCGGCTCGTCGGGCCGGTTCAGTTCCGCGAGCGCCGACGTGATGTCGGTCGCCGGCTGGAACGAATCGGCGCGCGCCATGCCCCAGCCCACCCGATAGACGTCGTGGCGGAACTCGCCGCGCAGCAGTTCGCCCGGCGCCAGTTCGGGAAAGATCGCCGACAGCAGCCGTACTTCGGAAGAGGACACGCGCCGCGCGATGTGATGCGGGCGCAGCTGGCTGGGATGCGTCAGGCCAGCCGCGCCGATCAGTTCCGCCAGGGCATGCTGCGTGTTGCGGTGGAAGTGCGCCACGCGCTGCGCCTTGTCCGGCACCACCAGCGCGCGCTGGCGCAGCGGGTCCTGCGTGGTGACGCCGGTGGGGCACTTGCCGGTGTGGCAGGCCTGCGCCTGGATACAGCCGATGGCGAACATGAAGCCGCGCGCGGCGTTGCACCAGTCGGCGCCCAGGGCCATGGCGCGCGCCATGTCGAAGGCGGTGATGATCTTGCCCGATGCGCCGATGCGGATGCGGTCGCGCAGGTTCACCCCGATCAGCGTGTTGTGCACCAGGCGCAAGGCTTCGCGCAGCGGCGTGCCGACGTGGTCGACGAATTCGACGGGCGCGGCGCCCGTGCCGCCTTCCGCGCCGTCGACCACGATGAAGTCGGGCGTGATGCCGGTCTCCAGCATGGCCTTGACCATGGCGAACCACTCCCACGGGTGGCCCATGCAGAACTTGAAGCCCACGGGCTTGCCGCCGGACAGCTCGCGCAGCCGCGCGATGAAGTGCATCAGGCCGATGGGCGAATTGAAGGCGCCGTGGCTGGACGGCGAATTGCAATCGCGCCAGGGCTGCACGCCGCGCGCTTCGGCGATCTCGATGGTGACCTTGCCCGCGGGCAGGATGCCGCCGTGGCCGGGCTTGGCGCCCTGCGACAGCTTGATCTCGATCATCTTCACCTGCGGCAGGCTGGCATTGCGCGCGAAGGCTTCTTCGGAGAATGCGCCGTGTTCATCGCGGCAGCCGAAGTAGCCCGAGCCGATGTTCCAGACCAGCGCGCCGCCCGGCTGGCGGTGGTAGCGGCTGATGCCGCCTTCGCCGGTGTCGTGCGCGAAGTTGCCCTGGCGCGCGCCTTCGTTCAGCGCCAGCACGGCGTTGGCCGACAGCGCGCCGAAGCTCATGGCCGAGATGTTGAAGGCCGACATGGAGTACGGCTGCTTGCAATCGGGGCCGCCGACGCTGACGCGGAAATCCGCATCGGCCACGTGGGCCGGCGTCATCGAGTGGTTGATCCACTCGTAGCGGTCGCCGTAGACGTCTTCCTGCGTGCCGAAGGGGCGCTTGTCGATCTCTTCCTTGGCGCGCTGGTAGACGATGGAGCGCTGCGCGCGCGAGAAGGGCGCGGCCTGGGTATCGTCTTCCAGGAAGTACTGGCGGATCTCGGGCCGGATGAATTCGAACAGGAAGCGCAGGTTGCCCAGCACCGGGTAGTTGCGCCGGATGGCATGGCGCGTCTGGATCATGTCGTAGATGCCCAGCAGCGCCAGCGCCGTCAAGGGCAGGGCGGCGAGCAGCCACCAGGCCGATACCGCCGCGCTCAGCGCCAGCGTGATCGCGGCGCCCATCACCATCAATGCAAAGGCCGTGAAGCGGCCGGCAATCCAGCTCATCCCATCTCTCCTGAACGAGGATGGGGGCACCATACCAGAAGCGCATCACCGCTGATACTGCGGCGCGGCGCCATTCAGCACTCGGAAAGCGCCAGCCCGCCTATGACGATGGGCGGCGGCTGGCGTGCCGCCAGAAAGGTCAGCAGCCCGAAGGCGCCGGGGTCTTCTCGACAGCCAGGCCGAAGGCGGGACGCAGCCTCACGCCGGCCACGTTGCCCACGAAGGCGGCGGGCAGCCACAGCCAGGCGTGCAGACTGCCGGACAGGATGCCGCTGAAGTACGCGCCGATGTTGCAGCCATAGGCCAGGCGGGCGCCGTAGCCCAGCAGCAGGCCGCCGACCACCGCGCCGGCCAGTTGGCGGGCGGGGACTTTCCAGACGGGGGCGAACTTGCCGGCGGCGCTGGCAGCGGCCAGTGCGCCCAGCATCAGGCCGATGTCCATGACGGAGGTGACGTCCTGGCGCAACGGCGCGGCCAGCGAGGCCTGCTGGCGGGTCCAGTAGGTCCAGTTGGCCACGTCCATGCCCAGGCCGTCCAGCGCCTTGGCGCCCCACAGCGCGAAGGCCGAGGTGATGCCCCACGGCCGGCCGGCCAGGGCCAGCGTGGCGAAGTTCAGTACGACCAGCGCGATGCCGCCCCAGACCAGCGGCCAGGGGCCGCGCAGCAGCGAGGCGGGCTTGTCGGTGCCGGTGGCGGTGGAAATCAGGCGGCCGTGGCGGCGCTTCTCCAGCACGGTCGAGATCCAGGCGATGGCGGCGAACACGGCCAGGTTGGCGGCCAGCGCGGCCGGCACGCCCCAGGACTTGACCAGCGACGTGGGCGGCAACGCAGGCAGGGCTGACCACCAGGGGAAATGCGCAGTGCCCAGCACCGAGCCGATGATGAAGAACAGCAGCGTGACGACCATGCGGGTGTTGCCGCCGCCCACCGCGAACAGCGTGCCGGACGCGCAGCCGCCGCCCAGTTGCATGCCGACGCCGAACAGGAACGCGCCCAGCAGCACCGAGACGCCCGCTGGCGACACCAGGCCGTTGACGGGCTGGCCGAACAGCGTGCCGCCCGCCAGGAAGGGGAAGAACAGCAGCACGCCGACCGACAGCATGATCATCTGCGCGCGCAGCCCGGCGCCGCGCCGGTCGGAAACGAAGACGCGGAAGGCCTGGGTGAAGCCGAACGAGGCGTGATACAGCGTGACGCCCAGCAGCGCGCCGGTGATCCACAGCGCGCTTTGGCGCCAGCCGACGGTTTCCAGCAGATAGGCCGCGCCGGCCAGGATCAGCAGCAGGGCGATCCAGAGCGGCTTGCGATTGATACGGATCGGCGCAAGCGCCGAGGGGAAGGGCAGGGTGGGGGCGGTTTGACTCATCGCGGCAGTCTACTGATCGTGGTTAATTTCTCAAAATAATCAATCTTGATTTTTTAATTTCCAATGGAAATATGAAAATCAGGCGAGCCGCCAAGCCAGCGCGGCCAGCGTCACCAGCAGCACCGGCAGCGTCAGCACGATGCCCACGCGGAAGTAATAGCCCCAGCCGATGGCCAGTCCCTTGCGCGCCAGCACGTGCAGCCACAGCAGCGTGGCCAGGCTGCCGATGGGCGTGATCTTGGGGCCGAGGTCGCTGCCGATCACATTGGCGTAGATCATGGCGTCGCGCACGGGGCCGGTGGCCGACGTGTCGGCGATGGACAGCGCGCCGACCAGCACGGTGGGCAGGTTGTTCATCACCGAAGAAAGAAACGCGGTGACCAGGCCGGTGCCCAGGGCCGCGCCCCACACGCCGTATTCGGCGCAGCGGTCCAGCAGCGTGGTCAGGTGGGCGGTGAGGCCGGCGTTGCGCAGGCCGTACACCACCAGATACATGCCCAGCGAGAACACCACGATGTGCCAGGGCGCTTCGCGCATGATGCGGCGCGTGCCGACGATGTGCTGGCGTCCCGCCACCAGCAGCAGTCCGGCGGTGCCGGCGGCCGCGATGGCGCTGATGGGGATGCCCAGGGGTTCCAGCACGAAGAAGCCCGCCAGCAGCAGCGCCAGCACCACCCAGCCGGCGCGGAACGTGACGGGATCGCGCACGGCGCTGCCCGGTTCGGGTAATCGCGACACGTCGTAACGCGCGGGAATGCCGCGCCGGAAGAACCACATCAGCACCGCCAGCGTGGCGGCCACGGCGGCGAAGTTGACCGGTACCATCACGGACGCATAGCGGCCGAAGCCGATGTCGAAGAAATCGGCCGAGACGATGTTGACCAGGTTGGAGACGATCAGCGGAATGCTGGCGGTGTCGGCCACGAAGCCCGCCGCCATCACGAAAGCCAGGGTGGCGGCGGGCGCGAAGCCCAGCGCCAGCAGCATTTCCATGACGATGGGCGTGAGGATCAACGCCGCGCCGTCGTTGGCGAACAGGGCGGTGACCAGGGCCCCCAGCAGCACGACCAGCACGAACAGGCGCTTGCCGCTGCCGCCGCCCCAACGGGCCACGTGCAACGCGGCCCATTCGAAGAAGCCGGCGCGGTCCAGGACCAGGCTGGTGACGATGATGGCGATGAAGGTGGCGGTGGCGTTCCAGACGACGTGCCAGACCGCGCCGATGTCGGTCCAGTGCACCACGCCGCTCAACAGGGCCAGCGCCGCGCCGATGCAGGCGCTCCAGCCGATGCCCAGGCCACGCGGCTGGGCGATGACGAGCACCAGGGTCAGGGCGAAGATGGCGACGGCGAGCGGCATGGTGCGGCGTGCTTGGGGGGAGGGAAAGCCGCGATGGTAGCCTGTTTCCCGGGCCGCGGATCGCTGTCAGAATCGCACCCTTGTCACCGCATTGGAAGGAAGCCGCATGTCCAGCAATCCGTCAGTTCCGCGCCTCGTCATCGATACCTGGGAACGCCTGCGCGACGATGCCAGCCAGGTGCGCCATGCCGTGTTCGTGGTCGAGCAATCCGTGCCGCTGGAGATCGAGATGGATGACATGGATGCGGTGTGCGTGCATGCGGTGGCCTACGATGCCGCGGGCGAGCCCGTGGCCACCGGCCGGCTGCTGCCCGACGGGCACATCGGCCGCATGGCGGTGCTGGCGCGCATGCGCGGCACGGGGCTGGGCGGGCAGGTGCTGCGGGCATTGATCGAGAAAGGACGCGAGGCTGGCCAGTCCGTGTTGATGCTCAATGCCCAGACCCATGCGCGCGCATTCTACGAAGCGCACGGGTTTGCCGCGTGCGGCGAGGAATTCATCGACGCGGGCATCCCGCATGTATCGATGCGCATGGCGTTGCACTGAGCCATGCGCCGTGCGCGGCGGTCTTCAATTCGCCGATTCCCTGGCCCGCTTCACTTCGAGTGACGTCACCGGTCCGGCCGCGTTGCCCCAGCTATTGCGGATGTAGGTCACCAGCAGCGCGGCGTCGTTGTCGTTCAGTATCTGGCCGAACGGCGGCATGCCGTGCGGTCGTGGATTGTCCTTGGTGGCCGGTGCGAAGCCGCCGTCCAGCACCATGCGGATGGCATTGATGGGCGAGGCCGCGGTCACGGTGGGGTTGCCCGCCAGCGGCGGCCAGGCCTGCGTGCCGCCTTCGCCCGATGCCTGGTGGCATTGCGCGCAATGCTGCGCGTACAGCTTGCCTCCGGCATCCAGCGACGCCTGCGGCGGTGGGGGAAGCCGGGCCGGCGGGGCGGTGGACGGCAGGCTTTTCAGGTAGACGCCGATGGCCATCGCGTCGTCGGCGCTCAGGTGTTGCGTGCTGCGCTGGACCACTTCGGCCATGGGGCCGCTGGCGGTGGAGTGCGCCGCCATGCCGGTGCGCAGCAGCGCGGCGATGTCCTCGGCCCGCCAGTTTCCCAGGCCGGTGGCGGGCGCGCCATTCAGCGGTGGCGCATACCAGTCCAGCATCGGAATCAGGCCACCGCCCAGGCTGGCGCCGTCCACTGTGGCGCCCTGGCCGTTGCGCGGCGCGTGGCAGGCCGCGCAGTGGCCCAGGCCCTGCACCAGATAGCGGCCGCGATTCCATTGCTGCGACTGCCCGGTGTCTTCTGTCGGCGCGCCGGGGGTGAAATACAGCACGCGCCATGCCGCCAACAAGGGCCGTTGATCGTATGGAAAGCGCAGCTCGGGCGCGCGGCTGGGTTGGTTCACGGGTTGCACGGTGCGCAGGTAGGCATGGAGCGCATCCGAGTCCGCTCGCGTGACATTCGTGTATTCCGTGAATGGAAAGGCCGGATACAGCAGCGTGCCGTCGCGCGACTTGCCGTTGTGCAGCGCGTTCCAGAAATCGTCTGCCGTCCACGCGCCGATTCCGGTCTGGGGATCGGGGGTGATGTTGGGGCCGTAAAGCGTGCCGAAGGGGGTGGGCACCGGGGTGCCGCCGGCGTAGGGCTTGCCGTCGCGGGCAGTGTGGCAGGTCATGCAGTTGCCGATCTGGGCCAGATAGCGGCCACGGTCGAGCTGGGCGGCGGGGTCGGTGGCTGCAGCAGCGGGTGGGCCGGCGTCGTCACGTGTCCCCAGCCAATACGTCATGCCGCCCGCCGCTACGCAGAGCAGCAGCAAGACCAGCAGAATGCGTGCAATCCGTCTCATGAGCGATCCCGTTCAGCGTTGTGGCTGGCTGCCGCAGCGGGCGGGCAGGGACGCCGAGCCGGCGGGCTGCGGCGCATAGGCGCCGCCCACGGGCTGCGAGGACAGCCAGGCGGATACCGCGCTGATGTCCTCAGGCGTCAGCTTGTCGGCTACGTCGGCCATGCAATCCGGCGCGGCGGCCTGGCGGCGGGCATTCTTCCAGCCCCCGATCTGCGAGACGAGGTAGTCGCGCGGCAAGCCCAGCAGCCCGGGGATGGCAGGCAGCATGCCGCCCAGGCTTGCGCCATGGCAGGCCGTGCAGGCGGTCAGGCCGCGGGCGGGATCGCCCTGCATGGCGAGCATCCGGCCCCGTTCCAGTTGGGCCGCGGGCACGCTGGCGGGCGAGGGCGGCGGATAGGGCACGTGCTGCTCGGCGAAGTAGCCGGCGATTTCGTGCAGATAGGCATCGGGCAGGTTGGCCAGCAGATGCTGCATGGGCCGGTACTGGCGGCGTCCATCGCGGAAATTCAGCAGTTGGTGATAGAGGTAGTCCTGCGGCTTGCCGGCCAGCCTGGGGTAGTAGCCGTCGTTGCCGGCACGGCCCTGTTCGCCATGGCAGGCCGTACAGGCCGCCACGCGGGCGGCCATGGTGCCGGGCTGCAAGGCGGTGGGTTCCGCGGCGTGCGCGGGGGCGCAAAGTATGAGGATGGCGAGCGCGGCAAGCGCGCAGCCCACTCGCGGCGTGCAGCCGCGACGGCGCGCGGCGCGGGGCGTACAGGAGGCGTTCGGCATCGGCTTTATCGTTATGGCACCCGCGGGGAGCGGACTTGGAATGGGGATCTGCCGCCTGCAAGCATACGACGACGGACCGGCCGTGGTACAGAAGAGAGGGCGTGGCGGAAAGCCGCGCTTCGCATCACGCGCCGGTTGCGCGAGCGGCGTTCGACCCTGGTCTGTCTTGCACAGCGTGGCGCGCGCAGCCCCGGTGGCTCGCGAACATGGAGCGGCGACTCGTGTGGCGCGGTCGATGCCGGATGGGATACGTGTGCGGCTTATCGGCCTTGGGGCTGGCTTTGCGGGCCCTGGCCACTGCTGAATATCCGAGCCGGAAAGATCCAAGCCCGAAAGCAAAAAAGCCACGCGATTGCGTGGCTTCCTGCGTTTGCTGACTTGGTAGTGTCAGCCATGCTGCGAGTACTAAAGCGGTGGTGCCCAGGAGAGGACTCGAACCTCCACACCTTGCGGCACACGGACCTGAACCGTGCGCGTCTACCAATTCCGCCACCTGGGCACTGTCTGTTTCCGCAAGCGTCTCGTTTTTCGCGATTCGCTGTGTCAGCAGCAGAGGAACGAGATTATGCATATGTTTTTGGGTTTGTGCAAGTCCATGGCGACTTTTTCTAAAATATTTATAGTTCGCCCATGAGTCGACCTGTCTGCCCCCGCTGCACGAGGCCCCTGGCCCACTGCCTTTGTCCTCTGATTCCCACGTTGCCCAGCACCACGCGGGTGGTGGTGCTGCAGCATCCCGACGAGGCGCGCCATGCCCTGAACACGGCGCGGCTGGCGGTGCTGGGCCTGCCCAACGCCCAGTTGCTGATCGGCGAGCGTTTCGCGCCCGGGCAGTGGCACGCGCCAGGCTATGCGCCGCACCTGCTGTTTCCCGGTCCCGAGGCACGCGTACTGGCGGCCGATGGCGTACTGGCGCCCGCGCAGCCTTCCGGCGTGCCTTGCCTGCTGGTGGTGCCCGATGGCACCTGGCGCCACGCCCGCAGCCTGTTGCGCCACAATCCCGGCCTGGCCGAGCTGCCACGCCTGGCCTTGCCCGAGGGGGCGGCGTCGCGTTATCGCGTGCGGCAGGCGCGTGAGCCGGGGGCGCTGTCCACGCTGGAAGCCATCGTGCAGGCGCTGAACGCGCTGGAGGCGCCGGCGGCGTTCGATGCGCTGCTGCGGCCGTTCGAGGCGCTGGTCCAGGCGCAGATCGCCGCGATGGGCCAGGATGTCTACGAACGTCATCATGTGCGCCGGCAGGGGCCGCGGTCCTCGTGATTTGTGAGGCCGCGCCGCCATCGGCATAATGCTCCGCGAATCCGTCGTTACGGAGGAGGTGGCGGGCATGGAACGCAGGGCAGTGTCTTCACGGTCTAACCGCCTCATCCAGGGGATGGCCCGGCGGCTGGCCGCCACGCGCGTCACCCCCGATCAAATATCCGCGTTCAGTGTCGTGGCGTCGTTGCTGGCGCCGCTGGGCCTGCTGGCGGTCGGCGGGCCGGCCGGCGCCGTGCTGGCCATCGCGGGGATCCAGTTGCGGTTGTTGGCCAACGTGCTGGACGGCCTGGTCGCCGTCGAGGGCGGCAAGGGCTCCGCGCTGGGCGCGCTCTACAACGAGTTTCCGGATCGCCTGGCCGATTCGATCATCCTGGTTTCCATCGGCCATGCCGCGCACAGCATCGAGCTGGGCTGGCTGTGCGCCTTGCTGGCCGCGCTGACGGCCTATGTGCGCGTCGCGGGCGGCGCGCTGGGGCAGCCGCAGCGCTTCCTGGGGCCGATGGCCAAGCAGCATCGCATGGCGGTGGCCACGGTGGCGCTGGCCTTGGCTGCTTGCGCCCCGCTGGCGCCGTCGTTCCCGCTGGATCCGGCCGCATTGCGTGTCGGCCTGATCGTCATCGCCGTGGGCTCGGCCTGGACCTGCTGGACGCGCACGCGTGCCATCGCCATCGGCCTGGCGAAGCCGGAGGCGTCATGATCCAACGTGGGCGGACCTATCGCGTGCTGCGCGAGTTGCTGTGCGGGCTGGTGCGGTTTCTGGTCGGGGCCTATCCGAACGGCGACATGCCGCCGGGCCATCGGCAGACGCTGTACTTCGCCAACCACACCAGCCATCTGGACACCCTGGTGATCCTGGCCGCGCTGAAGCTGCGCGCGCGGTCGCGGGTGCGGCCGGTGGCCGCGCGCGACTACTGGTGCAAGACCGAGAGCCGGCGCTGGGTGGCCGAGAAGATCCTGAACGTGGTCTTCATCGACCGGCAGCGCAGCGGTGGCGGCGATCCGCTGGCGCCGGTGCGCCAGGCGCTGCAAGAGGGGGCGTCGCTGATCTTCTTTCCCGAGGGCACGCGCGGCGACCAGGAATTGCCCGGCGCCTTCAAGAGCGGGCTGTTCCGGCTGGCGCAGGAGTTTCCCTCGTTGAACCTGGCGCCGGTCTATCTGGAGAACCTGCACCGCATCCTGCCCAAGGGGGCGCTGCTGCCGCTGCCGCTGATCAACAAGGTGCACTTCGGTCCGGTGCTGGCCCGTGTCGGCGACGAGACCAGGGACGACTTCCTGGCGCGTGCCCACCAGGCGGTCAGCCGCCTGTCGCCCGGCCATTGATGCAGGAACGCCATCCATGAACCTCGATTTCTGGCGCCTGGCCCTGGGCATCATCGCTTTCCTGGCGGCGTCCACCGTCATCAGCCATATATTGGTCTGGCGCGTGGGGCGCGACAACGCCACCATCCGCAACCTGGCCGAACGCGTGGATGCGTGGTGGCTGCTGGTGGGCATCGGCATTCCGGTGATCGCGGCGGGGCGCGTGCCCGCCATTGTGCTGTTCGCCTTTGCGTCCTTCCTGTCGCTGCGGGAGTTCCTGTCGCTGACGCCCACGCGTCCAGGCGACCGGCCCGCGCTGTTCGCGGCGTTCTTCGTCGCGATCCCCGTGCAGTACGGGCTGGTGGGCATCAACTGGTATGGGCTGTTCGCGATTTTTCTGCCGGTGTATGGCTTCCTGGTGATCTCGGCGATGACGGCCGTGGCGCAGGATACCCAGCACTATCTGGAGCGCACCGCCAAGATCCAGTGGTCGGTGATGGTGTGCGTGTATGGCATCAGCCATGCGCCCGCGCTGATGTCCCTGCAGATTCCCGGCTATGACGCGGCCGATGGCGTGCTGTTGTTGTTCTTCCTGCTGGTGACGCAGATCTCGGACGTGCTGCAGTACGTGTGCGGCAAGCTGTTCGGCCGGCACAAGCTGGCGCCGGCGCTCAGTCCCGGCAAGACCTGGGAAGGGGTGATCGGCGGCGGCATGCTGGCGACCGGCGTGGGCGCGGCGCTGTATTCGTTCACGCCGTTCCAGCCCTGGCAGGCGGGTCTGCTGGCCCTGGCCATCGTGGTGTCGGGTGTGATCGGCGGGCTGGTGCTGTCGGCGGTGAAGCGGTCGCTGGGCGCCAAGGATTGGGGCGCGAGCATTCCGGGCCACGGCGGCATGCTGGACCGCATGGATTCGATCGCGTTCGCCGCGCCGATCTTTTTCCATCTGACGCGGTTCTGGTATGCCTGAGGGGGCGTACCGAAGCAGAACAGACAAGCACCCGCTGAAAAACAAAAAGCCCGCGTTGGCGGGCTTTGTCGGTGGCGAGCCAGTTAACTGGCTTTCGAGAGGCGCGGCGCATATTCATGAACCGTTGGTAGCCGCCTGTCGACTTGAAGCTTGTGGTGCCCAGAAGAGGACTCGAACCTCCACACCTTGCGGCACACGGACCTGAACCGTGCGCGTCTACCAATTCCGCCACCTGGGCACTGCACTACTACATTCACTGCTGTGTCTGTTTATCCGAGGCCTTGTGCAATAAGGCTTGCACTGGCTTTGTGATACGCTTTTCCGAACTGATTACCGGAAAAGCTGCCGGAGTCAAAAAATCGCTACGGCGAACAGAAGCTGTGCATTATATACGGGATTTTCACCTTTGGCAAAACGACCGAATAACGACTCGAATAACAACCGATCCACGTCTGTCTTGCCCGATGCGCCGCCCGATTTCGATCCCGACGTCCCCTCGCGCGAAGCCATCCTGACGGCCCTGCGTTCGGCCGCGACGCCCCTGTCGCCGGAAGAACTGGCGCAGCGCATGGGCGTCGAGCGCGAGGCCACGCTGGTCGGCTTCGACCGCCGTCTGGCGGCCATGGAGCGCGATGGCCAACTGATGCCCAATCGCAAGGGCGTGCTGCTGCTGGCCTCCAAGCTGGATTTCGTCGCCGGCAAGGTGCTGGGCCATCGCGACGGATTCGGGTTCCTGCAGCGCGAAGACGGCGGCCAGGACATCTTCCTGGCGGCCCGCGAGATGTCCAAGGTGCTGCATGGCGACCGCGTGCTGGTCAAACCCACGGGCGAGTACCGGGGCAAGCCCGAAGGCACCATCGTCGAGGTCATCGAGCGCCGCACCAACAGGCTGGTAGGGCGCTTCCTGCACGAACATGGCCTGTCCATCGTGGTGCCGGAAGACCAGCGCATCAAGCACGACATTCTCATTCCTCCGGCCGACACCAACGGTGCCCAGCATGGGCAAGTGGTGTCGGTCGAGATCATGGCGCAGCCCACCCGCCATACCCAGCCGCTGGGCCGGGTGTTTGAAGTGCTGGGCGAGATCGACGATCCGGGCATGGAGATCGAGATCGCCGTGCGCAAGTTCGACGTGCCGGTCGATTTCAGCGAGGCCGCTGCCAAGCAGGCCGCGCGCCTGCCCGACGTGGTGCGCAAGAACGACCTGAAGGGCCGCGTCGACCTGCGCGACGTGCCGCTGATCACCATCGACGGCGAGGACGCCCGCGACTTCGACGACGCCGTCTATTGCGAACCCGTGGACCTGGGCACCGGCACGCGCAAGCGTCCCGCCTGGCGTCTGCTGGTGGCCATCGCCGACGTCAGCCATTACGTGCGCAGCGATGACCCGCTGGACGTGGATGCCTTCGAGCGCGGCACCAGCGTGTATTTCCCGCGCCGCGTGATTCCCATGCTGCCCGAGTCGCTGTCCAACGGCCTGTGCTCGCTGAACCCGAACGTCGACCGGCTGGTGCTGGTGTGCGACATGGTCATTCCGGCCACCGGCGCCAAGGCCGGCACGGTCACGGCCTATCAGTTCTTCAACGCGGTCATGCATTCGCAGGCCCGAACCACCTACACCAACATCTGGGCGGCGTTGCAGCAGCCCACCGGTCCGGCTGCCGCGGCGTTGGGCGGCGTGCTGCCGCACGTGCAGCACCTGTACGAGCTGTTCCAGCTGCTGGTGCAGTCGCGCCGCAAGCGCGGCGCCATCGACTTCGATACCGTCGAGACCAAGATCGTCTGCAACCAGTTGGGCCGCATCGAACAGATCGTGCCCTCGGTGCGCAACGATGCGCACAAGCTGATCGAAGAATGCATGCTGGCGGCCAACACCTGCGCCGCCGACTTCATGCTGCGCAGCAAGCACCCTGGCCTGTACCGCGTGCACGAAGGCCCGACGCCCGAACGCCTGAAATCGCTGCGCGAATTCCTGCGCACCATGGGCCTGTCCCTGGGCGGCGGCGAAGAGCCCACGGCCAGCGACTACGGCGAATTCCTGGACAGCGTGCGCGGCCGCCCCGATTTCCCGCTGCTGCAGACCATGTGCCTGCGCTCGATGCAGCAGGCCATCTACAGCCCCGACAACGTCGGCCACTTCGGCCTGTCGTATCCCGGGTACACGCACTTCACCTCGCCCATCCGCCGCTATCCCGACCTGCTGACGCACCGCGTCATCAAGGCCCTGCTGGCGGGCGACCGCTACGTGCCCAAGCTGGAAGACCAGCCCGTGGCCGTGGGCGCCAGCCAGAAAGAGCACGAGCACGACATCTGGGAAAAGATGGGCCTGCTGCTGTCGTCCCGCGAGCGCCGCGCCGACGAAGCTTCGCGCGACGTCGAGGCCTGGCTGAAGTGCTGGTTCGTCAAGGAACGCGTGGGCGAGGACTTCAGCGGCACCGTCACCGGCGTGGCCAGCTTCGGCATCTTCGTCACGCTCGATACGCTGCACGTCGAGGGCCTGGTGCACGTCTCGGAACTGGGCGGCGAGTACTTCCAGTTCAACGACGGGCTGCACGAGTTGCGCGGCGAGCGCACCGGCATGCGCTACCGCCTGACCGACAAGGTCCAGGTGCAGGTGGCGCGTGTCGACCTGGAAGCCCGCCGCATCGAGTTCCGCCTGGTCAAGGGCACCAGCTTCGACGCGCTGCGCAAGCAGGCCGCCAAGAACCCCGACGAGCCGCCGCGCCGCGTCAAGCGCGCCGCCGCGCCCAAGCCTGCCGCCTTGAAGGGGCAGACGGCCAAGCAGCGCCGCGCCGAAGCCAAGCGGGCCAGCAAGCCGGCCAAGACGGCGGCGCGGCCCGCGAAGAAGGCGCCGCGCGCGCGATAGCGTGTATCCCCCAGGCGGCGGGCCTGGCGGAGTCCGATTCGATTCCGCTGCTCCAGGCGCCGCCAGGGCCCGCCCGTGCGATACGCCGCGGGCAGGCCTAGCCAGGAAGCCGGTCTGTGGGCCGGCTTTTTTCCTGCTCGGGCCGCACGCCGGCGGCATTCCAATGCGCGGTAATGGCCGGCATGTTCGCTTCGATCCAGTCGGCCAGGCCCTGCACGCGTTGGGCCGCCTCGCGCCCCAGCGGCGTCAACGAATACTCCACGTGCGGCGGCACCACCTTGAAGGCGCGCCGCTGCACGATGCCGTCGCCTTCCAGCCATTGCAGCGTCTGGGCCAGCATCCGTTCGTTGACGCCGCGGATGGTGCGGCGCAGTTCGCTGAAACGTTGCGTGCCAGGCAGCAGTGCAATCAGCACCAGTACGCCCCAACGGCTGGTCATGTGCTTGAGTACTTCGCGTGACGGACAGGCGGCCGTCATGAGGTCGCCACGTTGGAGTATTTCCGACAGCGAAGCCGGGCGTTCGTCCGGACCGGAGGAGGAGGGATCGGCAGTCATATCAATACTTACCTTTTTGTGCGTACTTACAAAAAATTAGTATGTGGCGTAGAGTCTAGCGCTCCTTCCCCTGGAAACCAAGAACAGGAGTTCCGCCATGACCATCGCCATCACCGGCGCCACCGGCCAACTGGGCCGCATCGTCGTCGACAGACTGAAGCAGAAAGTGCCCGCCGCGGACATCGTCGCGCTGGTCCGCAGTCCCGAAAAGGCCGCCGACCTGGGCGTGGCCGCGCGTGCCGCCGACTATGCCGACCCCACCTCGCTGGATGCCGCCCTGGCCGGCGTGCAGACGCTGCTGCTGATCTCGTCCAGCGAAGTCGGCCAGCGCATCGCCCAGCACCGTAACGTGATCGACGCTGCCCGCCGCGCCGGCGTCCAGCGCATCGCCTACACCAGCCTGCTGCATGCCGACCGTTCGCCGCTGAGCCTGGCCGATGAGCACGTGGCCACCGAGAAGCTGCTGAAGGAATCGGGTATCGCGTACACCGTGCTGCGCAACGGCTGGTACACCGAGAACTACGCCGGGTCGTTCGGCGGCGCCGTGGCGCATGGCGCCCTGGTGGGCTGCTCGGGCAACGGCAGGATCTCTTCCGCCACGCGTGAAGACTATGCCGAGGCCGCCGTGGCCGTGCTGATGGGCGCGGGCCACGAAGGCAAGACCTATGAACTGGCCGGCGACACGGCATGGACGATGGCCGATCTGGCCGCGCTGTTGTCGCGCCATGCCGGCCGCGACATCCCGTACAACGATCTGCCGCAGGCCGAGTATGCCGCCGTCCTGAAGCAGCTCGGCCTGCCGGACTTCCTGGCCGAAGGCATTGCCTCGTGGGACGTGGGCGCCTCGCAGGGCGCGCTGTTCGACGATGGCCGTGTCCTGTCGACGCTGATCGGCCGTCCGACCACGCCGCTGGCAGCCTCGGTGGACGCCACGCTGAAGGCTTGAGAGGGCGGCGATCAGCGTGAAGCGGGGCAGGGCGGCGGCCCTGCCGGCCCCATCGCGGGGCGGGCGGCGGTAACATGGCGGGATCGGCGCCGCCGTCGTCCGCCCATGCAGATCCGCGGCCAGTGCGCTCTTCGCTCATCAAAAGGTATTACGCTCTATGGCTTCGGCCCAAGTCCTCGCCGGGTTTCATGCGGTCATCGCGCGCCTGCGCCATGCTCCCGAATCGATCAAGGAAATCTACGTCGAGGCTTCGCGGCGCGACAAGCGCATGCAAAGTTTGATCGAATCGGCCGAACGCGCCGGCCGGCGCGTGCACCCCGTCGCGATCGACCGGCTGGATGGCCTGTCGCGCGGCACGCGCCATCAAGGCGTGGTGGCGCTGGCCGACGAACGCCAACTGGCCGTCGATGTCGACGAAGTGCTCGACGTCATCGAAGGTCCGGCCTTCCTGCTCATCCTCGACGGCGTCACCGATCCGCATAATCTGGGCGCGTGTCTGCGCACGGCCGACGCGGCTGGCGTGCACGCGGTCATTGCGCCGCGCGACCGCGCGGTGGGCCTGACCAGCACCGTGCAGCGCGTGGCTTGCGGCGCGGCCGACACCGTGCCCTACATCACCGTCACCAATCTGGCGCGCACCATGCGCAGCCTGAAAGAGCGTGGCGTCTGGCTGGTCGGCACCGACGACCAGGCCACCGACAGCATGCATGCCGTCGATGCGCGCCAGCCCATGGCCTGGGTCATGGGCGCGGAAGGCGAGGGCATGCGCCGCCTGACGCGCGAGACCTGCGACCAACTGGTCAACATCCCCATGCTGGGTTCCGTCGAAAGCCTGAACGTCAGCGTCGCCAGCGCCGTGTGCCTGTACGAAGCCGTGCGCCAGCGCCAGGCCTGAGCCTTTTCCTCTTCTCTTTCCTGAAACACCGAGACCATGCATCAGAACGGCTTTACCACCGGCATTCTCCATTCCGACCGCAGCCAGTCCGTCGAGCACGGCGCCGTGCACAAGCCGATGCACCCGTCGTCCGAGTTCGCCTACGAAGACGCGCGCGAGCTGGCCGCGGTATTCCAGGGCAAGGCGGGTTTCACGTACGCGCGCCAGGGCACGCCGACCACCAACGCGCTGGAAGCCAAGATCACGCTGATGGAAGGCGGCAGGAATTCCGTCAGCTTCGCCACCGGCATGGCCGCGTTGGCCGCGGTGTTCTGCACGCTGTTGCGCCGCGGCGATCACCTGGTGTCCAGCCAGTACGTGTTCGGCAACACCAACAGCCTGCTGGGCACGCTGGCCGATCTGGGCGTGCAGGTCACCACCGTCGACGCCACCGACATCGAACAGGTGCGCGCCGCGCTGCGTCCCGAGACGCGCATGGTGTTCACGGAAACCATCGCCAACCCCGGCACGCAGATCGCCGACCTGAAGGGCATGGGCGATCTGTGCCGCGAGCACGGCCTGGTCTACCTCATCGACAACACGCTGACCTCGCCCTGGCTGCTGCAGGGCCGCGAGATGGGCGCCTCGCTGGTGATGAACTCGCTGTCCAAGTACATCGCGGGCCACGGCCATGCGCTGGGCGGCTCGATCACGGACACTGGCCTGTACGACTGGGCGAACTACGGCAATATCTACGACTCGTACAAGAAAGGCCCGTCCACCGGCTGGGGCCTGACGCAGATCAAGAAGAAAGGCCTGCGCGACATGGGCGGCACGCTGGCCGCCGAGCCTGCGCACCGTATCGCCATCGGCGCCGAGACCCTGGCGCTGCGCATGGACCGCCATTGCGCCAATGCGCTGGCGCTGGCGCGCTTCCTGGAAAAGCACCCCGGCGTGGCCAAGGTGCATTACCCGGGCCTGGAATCCCATCCGCAGCACGCGCGCGCCGCAGGCCTGTTCAAGGGCCGTTTCGGCGGCCTGCTGGGCGTGGAACTGGCCGACGGCATCGATTGCTTCGACTTCCTCAATCGCCTGCGCATCGTGCTGATGGCCACGCACCTGGGCGACACGCGCAGCCTGGCGCTGCCCGCGGCGCACACCATCTACTACGAAATGGGCCCCGAACGCCGCAAGCAGATGGGCATCGCCGACAGCCTGATCCGCGTGTCCGTGGGGATCGAGGACGAAGCCGATCTGCTGCATGATTTCGACCAGGCCCTGCAAGGCAGCATGAAGGGATGAGCAAGTGGCTCGCGCGAACGCCGATCGCGTTCGCGCGCGGTTCACCATTGTGCCAAACCCAATGCTGGCGCGGCTTGTAACCCGGTTTGGGCTTGACAGTCGCCCGGGCCGGATGCCTAATACGTCTCTACGCCGCAGCGGCCAACACGGCGCTGAATCGCATCATCCATGGCGTAGCAGTTCACAAGTTGTGCTTTGCAGCGCAAGAATCAGACATCCACTCGTTCTACCGGCCACTGGCGCACGGCTTGCGTCTTCGCTGCGTGCGGCCGGCCTATATTCTGTGAGGGGTACTCCTGCATGAACAAAACCGAACTCATCGATCACATCGCTAGCAAGGCTGACATCTCCAAGGCGGCTGCCGGCCGTTCTTTGGATGCACTGATCGGTGCCGTCAAGACCACCCTGAAGAAGGGCGGCACGGTTACGCTGGTGGGCTTCGGCACCTTCGCCGTCTCGGCCCGCGCCGCTCGCACCGGCCGCAATCCGCGCACGGGCGAAACGATCAAGATCAAGAAGGCCAAGGTGCCGAAGTTCCGTCCGGGCAAGGCCCTGAAGGACGCCGTCAACTGATAGACGGCATGACGGGCGCGGCAAAGGCGGGGGCGTTGCCCTCGATTTGCCGACCCTCAGGCGCTCCGCTATACTGCGGTCCGCATTGCGCAGTGGCTCCCCGCTACAAGGGGTGCTTAGCTCAGTTGGTAGAGCGGCGCCCTTACAAGGCGTAGGTCACAGGTTCGACCCCTGTAGCACCCACCACCGCATGCACCCACCACCGCATGCGCCCGCCATCGCATTCGCATCTCGTCGAATCCCGCGGTGTCTCCAGATTTTCCCTGAAGCAGCTTCCTGTCGCGGCAGGCATCGGATCCACGGTTCCGGTCTGCGTCGCACCTCCATTCTCTTTCCCCCTGCGTCTCAAGATATCGCCGCGTACGCGTCGTCTGGCCGTCGTTCGTCTGCGTCCGGCATGTGGCCCGCTGATGGCCAGGGCCTGGGGCCGCAATGTATTGCGCCGCGGCCGGGGCTCGTCCTGATCCAGCGGGCCCGCGGCGACGCCGATCCGCCCGGAAACGTTGCTATAACTTAACTTGCGAATAATTCGCATTTAATATATCGTATCGGATTCCGAAGCCGCCGGCGGGCTGCGCGCGTTTGTTCGATGCGTGGCGGGCTGGCTGATAGTCCATAGATAGTTCCTCGGCTGATTCATGCCTAGCCCTCAATACGGTCGGTACGCTTCCTCTTCCTCCCTGTCTTCCTTCTTGTGGCGTGGCGCGGCGGGTGTGGTCATCCTTGCCCTGCACGTAGGCGTTGTCGCCGTTGCATACTATTTCGGCGATACCGAAAAGCCGCAGATGCTCGAGCAGGAGCCGGTGATGGTCAGCGTGATCGAAGCGCCTGAGCCCCAGTTGGCGCAAGTCCAGCCCGAGACCGAAACGCCGCCGCCCCCGGTGGAAGAACCTCCTCCGCCGCCGCCCGTCGAAGAGCCGCCTCCGCCCGAGCCGGAGCCCGAGGTCGAGCCGGAACCCGAGCCCGAGCCCATCATCGAGAAGCCGCCCGAGCCTGCGCCCAAACCGAAGCCGAAACCCAAGCCCAAGCCGCAACCCAAACCGCAGCCCAAGCCCGAGCCGAAGCCGGAACCCAAGCCGCAGCCGGAAACGCCGCCGCCGCCCAGCCCCGTGGGCGAGCAGAAGGTGACGCAGGCGCCGCGCCAGGCGCCGCAGCCCAGCGAGCCCGAGACGATGACCAACGTCGAGTATCTCGGCGGCCAACCCAAGCCGAACTATCCGGCCATCTCGGCGCGCATGCGCGAGGAAGGCCGCGTCGTGGTGCTGGTCGACATCAATACCCAAGGTCTGCCCGAAACCGTGCGCATCGATACGTCGTCAGGCTATCCCCGCCTGGACGAGTCCGCGCTGGCCGCAGTCCGCAAGGCCCGATTCAAACCACTTATGCGAAACGGGGTGGCCCTGCCGGCCCGCGCCCGAATTCCGTTCGATTTCACGATGAGGAACTGAGATGTCCAACGCCATCCAAACCGCCACCCTGGTGGCCCAGGCGACGACCGGCGCACCCGCGGCGCCCGCAGCCACGGCAGCCGCCGCTGCCCCCCTGCAGCCCGCTGCCGCGGCCGCTGCGACCGCGCCGCTGCCCGTGCCCGACATGGGTTTCATGCACTTCGTCACGCAGGCCGACTTCGTCGGCAAGACGCTGTTCATCATCCTCATCGTCATGTCGCTGGTCACGTGGTACCTGATCGTGGTCAAGGCCTTCGGCAACATGAGCATGCGCCGCCGCACGGCCGCCTTCCTGAACAAGTTCTGGAACGCGTCCTCGCTGGCGCAGGTCGAGAATGAAATCGCCACGCACGGCGCGCGCGATCCCTTCTCGCACCTGGCCAGCCACGCCATCCACGCGCAAAGCCATCATGCCCGCTTCGGCGCCACCAAGCTGGAGGAAGTCGGCTCGAACGGCGAGTTCGTCACGCGCACCATGCGCAAGGTCATCGACGAAGAAACCGCCAAGCTGGAAAACGGCCTGACGGTGCTGGCGTCGGTGGGCTCCACCGCGCCGTTCGTGGGCCTGTTCGGTACGGTGTGGGGTGTGTATCACGCGCTGGTGGGCATCGGCCTGTCCGACGGCGTCACCATCAACCGCATCGCCGGTCCGGTGGGCGAAGCCCTCATCATGACGGGCCTGGGCCTGGCGGTCGCCATTCCCGCGGTGCTGGCCTACAACGCCTTCGTGCGCAACAACCGCGTCTACCTGTCGCGCCTGGATGCCTTCGCGCATGACCTGTTCGCGTTCCTGACCACCGGCCAGCAGGTCGCCATGCCCAGCGGCAAGGTGCGTCCGCTGCACCGCGCCGCGCCGGCTGCCGGCGCACGGAGCGAATAATGGCGTTCGGCGGCTTCGACAATAAAGGCTCGGGCAGTCACACGGTATCCGACATCAACATGGTGCCGCTGATCGACGTCATGTTGGTGCTGCTGGTGATCTTCATCATCACGGCGCCGCTGTTGGCGCACTCGATCAAGATCAACATGCCGCAGGTCAGCGCCGAGCAGATCCAGGAAGATCCCAAGACGATCGACCTGGCCATCGACGCCAACGGCGGCCTGTTCTGGAACGAGCAGCCGGTCAACATCGATGACCTGCCGAACCGTTTCCTGACAGTCGCGCACGACAAACCGCAGCCCGAGATCCGCATCCGCGCCGATCAGGCCACCCGCTACGAAACGCTGGCCAAGGTCATGGCCTCGGCGCGCCGTTCGGGCATGGGGCGCATCGGTTTCGTGACCACGCCGGCGCCTGGCGTGCCGCCCATCCCTGCGCCCGCCGCCCCTGCGGGGCAGGGCGCCGCAAGCGCCCCGCGCTGACGGCATCCTGACATGCGAGAAACCGGCCCCACGCGGGCCGGGATCGCGCTAGAATCGCGCCATGCGAGTACTAGTCATCGAAGACGACACCACCCTGGGGCATGCTCTCCAGGAGTTCCTGTCCGACCAGGGGTACGCGGTCGACTGGCTGACCGAGGGCGATAAAGTCCAGGGCGCCATGGTCGGCCAGTCGTACGAGTTGATCCTTCTGGATCTGAATCTGCCCGGTCTGGGCGGCCTCGAGGTGTTGCGGCAGCTGCGCCTGGACGGCAATCAGGTGCCGGTGCTCATCCTCACCGCGCGCGATGGTCTCGACGACCGCGTGGCGGGCCTGGATGCCGGCGCCGACGACTACGTCACCAAGCCTTTCGACCTGCCCGAGCTGGCCGCCCGCGTTCGCGCGCTGGCCCGCCGCCGCAGCGGCCAGGCCCAGCCCTTCATCGAAGTCGGTCCGCTGGTGTTCGACACCGTCGGCCGCGAAGTGCGCGTCAATGGCCAGCGCCTGTCGCTGTCCGTGCGCGAACTCTCGGTGCTCGAGATGCTGATGGCGCGCGTCGGCCGCGTGGTCACCAAGCGCCAGATCGTCAATTCCCTGTCCGCCTGGGACGCCGACTTCAGCGAGAACGCGGTCGAAGTCTACGTCTACCGTCTGCGCAAGCGCCTGGAGGGCACCGGCGCCAGCATCCAGACGGTGCGCGGCTTCGGCTACCTGCTGGACGTGGAAGCGGCGTGACGCGCCACCTGGCCCGCAACGCCGCGGCCACCCGGTAGGCCCCTTCGCCTGCCGATCCTGATCCGACATGCCCCAGCATCCTTCCGCCACGCCGCCGGTCGAGCCTGCGCTCGATCGCCGCTGGCTGCCCACGGGCTCGCTGGCGCGCCACCTGGTCGTGCGGCTGATGCCGCCGATCCTGGTCCTGGTGCTGCTCGACCTGGCGGCCACCTGGGTCATCACCCACAAGATCGAGCTCTCGCTATGGATGCTGGAGGATTTCTTCTGGCTCATGGTGGTGTGCCAGGTTCTCCTGATCATCCTGTTCGCAGGCGTCATCATCCAGGGCGTGCGTTCCGGGCTGCGCTCGGTCAATGACCTGTCCGAGGAAATCCGCCAGCGCTCCATCGACGACATGCAGCCGATGGAAGTGGCGGACCTGCCCGCCGAGATCGCGCCGCTGGTCACGCACATCAACGATCTGCTGGGCCGCCTGGATGCCTCGCTGAAGGCGCAGCGCCGTTTCATCGGCCACGCCGCGCATCAGTTGCGCACGCCGCTGGCCGGCCTGCGCCTCGAATCCGAACTGATGCTGGCCCGCCCGCTGCCCGACGACGTGCGGGTGCGGGCCGAGCGCATCAAGGTGGTCAGCGACCGCATGATCCGCCTGGGCCAGCAATTGCTGGTGCTGGCGCGCGCCGACCCCGATGCGCAGCCGCAAGACCGTTTCGTGCGCATCGACCTGTGCGAGTGGGTACGAGCCAGCGGCGCCGAATGGATTCCACGCGCCCGCGCGCAGCAGGTCGACATCGACCTGGCCGCGCCCGACCTGCCGGTGTGGGTCGATGGCGATCCGTTGCTGCTGGACGAACTGCTGGGCAACCTGATCGACAACGCCTTGCGCTACGGCAAGCCGCAGGGCCGCATCACGCTGACCGTCGGCACCAACCCGCCGTCGCTGACCGTCGAGGATGACGGCCCCGGCATCACGCTCGATGAACGCGAAAGCGTGTTCGAGGCCTTCTACCGTTCGCCCACCGCGGCGGCGGGCGGATCGGGCCTGGGCCTGGCCATCGTGCGCGAGATCGCGCACGCGCACGGCGCCTGGTGGAAGCTGGCCAGCCGGCCCGAGTATCCTGGCACCCGGCTTTCCGTGGTGTTTCCCGGCCCGCGCAAGGGCACGCAACTGACCCGTAACGAACGTACCTCATGAGCGCAACATCCCATCCTGGCCATGGCGAAACCTCGTCCCGGCGCGTGCTGGTGCTGGGCGCGCTGGGCGTGGTGTACGGCGACATCGGCACCAGCCCGCTGTATACGCTGCGCGCCTGTCTGACCGCCTTCGACGAAGTGCGGCCCGGCCACGTGCTGGGCATCCTGTCGATCCTGTTCTGGCTGTTGATGCTGGTGGTGTCGCTCAAGTACGTCACCCTGGTGCTGCGCGCTGACAACCGCGGCGAGGGCGGCACGCTTGCCCTGCTCGAACTGGCCGTGCGCGGCCGCCAGGGGCGCACGCGCGCCGTGCTGGTGGGCCTGGGCATCTTCGGCGCCGCGCTGTTCTACGGCGACAGCATGATCACGCCTGCCATTTCGGTGCTCTCGGCGCTCGAGGGCATCGGCGTGGTCTCGCATCGCCTGGACCACTGGGTGGTGCCCCTGGCGTTGGTGGTGCTGGTGCTGTTGTTCGCCATTCAGTCGCACGGCACGGGCACCGTGGGCAAGCTGTTCGGGCCCATCATGGCGCTGTGGTTCGGCACGCTGGCCGCGCTGGGCGTGTGGCAGATCATCCAGAATCCCGAGGTGCTGGCCGCGCTGAATCCGCTGCTGGCCGTGCGCTTCGTCATCGACTATCCCGGCGCCAGTTTCCTGCTGCTGGGCGCGGTGGTGCTGGCGCTGACCGGCGCCGAGGCGCTGTACGCCGACATGGGCCACTTCGGCCGCCCGGCCATTCGCACGGCCTGGTTCTGGATGGTGCTGCCGGCGCTGACGGCCTGCTATTTCGGGCAGGGCGCATTGCTGCTGCGCGACCCGTCCGCCTTGCGCAATCCCTTCTTTCTGATGGCGCCCGACTGGGGCCTGGTGCCTCTGGTGGCGCTGGCCACGGTCGCCACCGTGGTGGCCTCGCAGGCCGTCATCTCCGGCGCCTTCTCGGTCACCCGGCAGGCGGTGCAACTGGGCTTCTGGCCGCGCATGCAGATCCTGCACACCTCGGCGCTCGAAAAGGGCCAGATCTACCTGCCGCAGGTCAATGCGCTGCTGCTGTGCGCGGTGCTGGTGCTGGTGCTGCTGTTCCAGAATTCCGAGAACCTGGCCGCGGCCTACGGCTTTGCCGTCACGGGCACGATGCTGACCACTTCCATCCTGGCGTTCTGCGTGCTGCCCACGGTGATGGGCGGCCGCCGGGCGCTGTGGCTGGCCCTGCTGTGCGTGTTGCTGGTCGTAGACGTGCTGCTGTTCAGTTCCAACGTGCTCAAGCTGCACGAGGGCGGCTGGCTGCCGCTGGCGGTGGGCGTGGTGATCTACGGGCTGATGATGACGTGGCGGCGCGGCCGCCAGCTGCTGGCCGACCTGCAGGCGCGCGATCGCCAGCCGCTGCAGGAATTCATGGTGCAGCTGGAAGAGTACCCGCCGGCGCGCGTGCACGGCACGGCCATCTT
Organism: Bordetella ansorpii; assembly: GCF_900078315.1. Taxonomy (GTDB): domain Bacteria; phylum Pseudomonadota; class Gammaproteobacteria; order Burkholderiales; family Burkholderiaceae_B; genus Bordetella; species Bordetella ansorpii. The sequence goes on along the minus strand of NZ_FKBS01000017.1, from coordinate 434,005 downwards.
CATGACGATGAATTCGGGCTATGTGCCGCCGGCGCTGCTGCACAACCTCAAGCACAACAAGGTGCTGCACGACCAGGTGGTGTTCCTGACGATACGCGTGGCCGACGTGCCGCACGTCGCGCCCGACGAGCGGTTCACGTTGAAGCGCCTGAGCACCTCCAGCTGGCAATTGACGGTGTTCTACGGATTCAAGGAAGATCCCGATATTCCCGAGTCGTTGCGCGACGTGGCCGAGGCCTATCCCGAACTCGATCTGGAGCCGATGCGCACCTCGTTCTATCTGTCGCGGCAGACCGTCGTGGCGGGCCGTCGCCCGGCCATGTGGGCCTCGCGCCGCGCGGTGTTCGCCTTCATGGCACGCAACGGCACGCGCAGCACCAAGTTCTTCAAGATTCCGCCCAATCGGGTGGTGGAGATGGGGATGCAGGTCGAGCTGTAGCCGGTTCGCGCTCGGGTGCGCCACCTGGGGATTCGCCGAATGGCTCGTGCCGGGATGTCGTTCAGCGCGCGTCCAATGAGATGTTCGGGTGGCCGGCGATGATCTCCAGCACGGTCTCGAAGTACGTCGAGCCGGTGCCTTCCTCCAGTTCCGCCAGTGATCGGCGGGCCCATTCCTGATTGTACCGCCGCGGATTCCGTAGCTTGTCTTCGTAGAAGGCCCGCGTTGCTTGCTCGCCGAGGTCGACGCGGTTCTTGTCGTGGTGCAGCCAGATCAGCGTGACCCGTTCCTTGCCCTGGATCGCGCCGTAGCCGCCATACAGCAGGTCGTCCAGCGCGTCCAGGCTGGGCGCCAGTTGCCAGGTTTCGTCGGCCATGAACACGCGGTTGATCTCCGCGTACAGGCTGGGAATGTCGTGGATGCGGCCGCCGTCCAGGATCAGCGTTTTCGTCATGATCGTGCTTCCGTCGCGATGCCCGCACAGGTGCCGTGCCGTTGTCCGGTCAAGCCGGTGACTTGTCGATGCCTTCCAGGGATTCCTGGATGTCGAGCCACTGTTCTTCCAGCTCGTCCACCTTCTTGCCCAGTTCGCCGTGCTCGGCCATGACCTGCTGGCGCTCGGCGCGGCGGGCGTCGGAATAGAAGTCGGGGTCGGCGATCAGGGCATCCAGGACCTGGATGCGCTGGCGCGATTTTTCCATGTCGGTTTCGACCTTGGCCAGGCGTGTCTCGAGCGGCTTGCGCAGGGCGGACAGGCGCTGGCGCTGTTCGGCTTCCAGGCGTTTCTGGGCCTTGCGGTCGACCACCGGCGCGGCCGCGGCACCGCCGGCCGCGCGCGCGGCTTCGGCCTTCTCGGCGCGTTCGGCGGCGGTGCGGCTGGCCAGCCAGTCGCGGTAGTCTTCCAGGTCGCCGTCGAATTCGCGGACCTGGCCGTCGGCCACGATCCAGAAGCTGTCGACGGTGGTGCGCAGCAGGTGCCGGTCGTGCGAGACCAGCAGCATGCTGCCCGAGAATTCGGCCAGTGCGGCGGCCAGGGCCTCGCGGGTTTCCACGTCCAGGTGGTTGCTGGGTTCGTCCAGCAGCAGCAGGTTGGGCTTCTGCCAGACGATCAGGGACAGCGCCAGGCGCGCCTTTTCGCCGCCCGACATGGGGCCGACCTTGCTCAGCACCGTTTCGCCCGAGAAGCCGAAGCCGCCCAGGTAGTTGCGCAGTTCCTGTTCGCGCACCTCGGGCGCCATGCGCGCCAGATGCTGCAGCGGCGTGCTGTCCAGGTCCAACATGTCGAGCTGGTGCTGATGGAAGTAGCCGATGGCCAGGCCGCGCGAGGCGCGGCGTTCGCCGGCCTGCACCGGGATTTCCTCGGCCAGGGTCTTGATCAGCGTGCTCTTGCCCGCGCCGTTGGCGCCCAGCACGCCGATGCGGCTGCCCGCGCGCACCATCAGCGTCACGTCGCGCAGGATGGGCGCTTCGGGATAGCCCGCCGAGGCATGTTCCAGCACCAGCAGGGGATCGGGCGTGTGCTCGGGAGAAGGGATGCGGATGTCGATGCCGGCCTCGGCATGCAGCGGCGCGCGGGCCTCCATGCGGGCCAGGGCCTTCACGCGGCTCTGCGCCTGCTTGGCCTTCGAGGCCTTGGCCTTGAAGCGGTCGATGAAGCTTTGCAGCCGCGCCGCCTCGCGGTTCTGGCGCTCGTAGGCCACGTTGGCCTGGCGCAACCGTTCGGCGCGCTGCGTGACGAAGTCTTCGTAGCCGCCGCGATAACGGATCAGCTTGGCGTGGTCGAAGTGCAGCACGGCACGGACGACGGCATCCAGGAACTCGGTGTCGTGCGAGATCAGCAGCACGGTGCCGGGGTAGGCGCCCAGCCACTTCTCGAGCCACAGCATGGCGTCGAGATCCAGGTGGTTGGTGGGCTCGTCCAGCAACAGCAGGTCGGACGGCGCCATCAGCGCGCTGGCCAGCGCCAGGCGCATGCGCCAGCCGCCGGAGAAGCTCTCCACGGGCCGCATCCACTCGTCGGGCGCGAAGCCCAGGCCGGCCAGCAACTGTTCGGCGCGCGACGCGGCGTCCCAGGCGCCGGCCTCGGCCAGCTCGGCCTCGACCTCGGCGATCTGCGTGCCTTGCTCGGGCGACAGCGCCTCGCGCTGGGCCTGCAGGTTGCGCAGATGGCGGTCGCCGTCGATGACGAACTCGCGCGCGGGTTGCGTGTCGGCCGCGATTTCCTGCTTCACGCTGGCGATGCGCCAGCCCGCGGGTAGGTCCAGCGTGCCGGCATCGGCGTCCAGCGTGCCCGTCAGCAGGCCGAACAGCGAAGACTTGCCCGCGCCGTTCTTGCCGACGATGCCGACGCGCTCGCCGGGATGCACGACGAATTCAGCGCCGTCCAGCAGCACCTTGGTGCCGCGGCGCAGGGTCAGTCCAGAAGCACGTATCACAATTGTTCGCGGGTCAGCAGCAGGATCTGGTTCGAGGTCTCGGCGCTGTCCAGCCAGACCGGATCCAGTTCGGGGAAGGCCGCGGCGAAGTTCTCGTACTCGTTGCCGATCTCCAGCACCAGCACGCCGTGCGGCGCCAGGAAATCCGGCGCGCGGGCCAGGATGTTGCGCACCAGGTCCATGCCGTCCGCGCCGCCCGCCAGCGCCATCGTGGGCTCATGGCGGTATTCCTGCGGCAGCGCGTCCATCGAGCCGCTGTTCACGTAGGGGGGATTGCAGACGATGACGTCGTACCTCCGCGCGGGCAGGGCGTCGAACAGGTTGCCCTGGTGCAGCGCCAGGCGGTCTTGCAGGCCGTAGTCGGCCACGTTGCGGGCGGCCACTTCCAGGGCGTCCGGCGACAGGTCGACGGCGTCGACCTGTGCGTTCGGGAACGCCAGCGCGGTCAGGATGGCCAGGCAGCCCGAACCGGTGCACATGTCCAGCGCGTACTGCACCGCTTCGGCATCGGCCACCCAGGGCGCGAAGCCGGTTTCCAGCAGTTCGGCGATGGGCGAGCGCGGCACGATCACCCGTTGGTCCACGTAGAAGCGATGGCCGCGCAGCCAGGCCTCGTGGGTCAGGTAGGGCGCGGGCAGGCGGTCGGTGACACGGCGGTCGATCAAGTCGAGCACGCGCTCGCGCTCGCTGGACAGCACGCGTGCGTCCAGGAAGGGATCGAGCGTGTCCAGCGGCAGGTGCAGCGCATGCAGCACCAGGTACACGGCCTCGTCGTAGGGGTCGTCCGTGCCGTGGCCCAGCACCGCGTGCGTGGCATTCAGGCGCGATACGGCGTAGCGCACCAGGTCGCGCACGGTAAGCAGTTCGGTTCGGGCGTTTGCAGGGACCATGGGGCCTCAGCGAGCCGCCGGCAGCAGGTTTTCCAGCGTGCGGCGGTAGATGTTCTTCAGGGGGGCCAGGCTGGTCAGCTCGATGCGCTCGTTGACCTTGTGGATGGTGGCGTTGCAGGGGCCGAACTCGATCACCTGCGGACAGATCTTGGCGATGAAACGTCCATCCGACGTGCCGCCGGTGGTCGACAATTCCGCCGTCACGCCGGTCTCGTCGGCGATGGCCCGCACCAGCGCGTCGGTCAGGGTGCCGCGCGGCGTCAGGAAGGGTTCGCCGCCCAGGTTCCAGTCCAGTTCGTACTCCAGGCCGTGCTGGTCCAGCACCGCGTGCACCTGCGCCTTCAGGCCATCCGGCGTGCTGGCGGTGGAGAAGCGGAAGTTGAACAGCGCCACCGCCGTGCCCGGCACCACGTTCGTGGCGCCCGTGCCCGCGTTCAGGTTGGACACCTGGAATGTGGTCGGGGGGAAGTATTCGTTGCCCTGGTCCCATTCGATGGCAACCAGTTCGGCCAGCGCGGGCGCCAACTGGTGCACGGGGTTGCGCGCCAGGTGCGGGTAGGCCACGTGGCCCTGCACGCCCTTGACGGTCAGCTTGCCCGACAGCGAGCCGCGGCGGCCGTTCTTGCAGGTATCGCCCAGCACGTCGCCGGACGTGGGTTCGCCCACGATGCAGTAGTCGAGCTGCACGCCGCGGCGCGTCAGTTCCTCGCAGACGATGACGGTGCCGTCGACCGCGGGGCCTTCTTCGTCGGAGGTCAACAGCAGCGCGATCGAGCCGCCGTGTTGCGGATTGGCCGCCACGAACTCCTCGGCCGCCACCACGAAGGCGGCGATCGAGCTTTTCATGTCGGCCGCGCCGCGGCCATACAGGAAGCCATCGCGTTCGGTGGGCACGAACGGATCGCTTTCCCAGTGGTCGCGCGGACCGGGTGGGACCACGTCGGTGTGGCCCGCGAACACGGTCAGCGGCGCGGTGTCTCCGCGCCGCGCCCACAGGTTGGTGACGCCGCCGCGCGAGATGGTCTCGCAACGAAAGCCCATGCGCGCTAGGCGCTGCGCCAGCAACTGCTGGCAATCCAGATCGTCGGGCGTGACCGACGGACGGGCGATCAGGTCGCGGACCAGGTCGAGGACGGCGTTGCTCATCAGGCCCTCAGCAGGTCGTTGATGCTGGTCTTGGCGCGGGTCTGCGCGTCGACGCGCTTGACGATCACGGCGCAAGCCAGGCTGTGCGAGCCGTCGGCCGAGGGCAGCGAGCCCGGCACCACGACGGAACCCGACGGCACGCGGCCGTAGGTGATCTTGCCCGTGGCGCGGTCATAGATCTTGGTGCTTTGCGACAGGTACACGCCCATGGCCAGCACCGAGTTCTCTTCCACCACCACGCCTTCCACGACTTCCGAACGGGCGCCGATGAAGCAGTTGTCCTCGATGATGGTGGGGTTGGCCTGCAGCGGCTCCAGCACGCCGCCGATGCCCACGCCACCCGACAGGTGCACGTTCTTGCCGATCTGGGCGCACGAGCCGACGGTGGCCCAGGTGTCGACCATCGTGCCTTCGTCGACGTAGGCGCCGATGTTCACGTACGAGGGCATCAACACCACGTTGCGGGCGATGAAGGCGCCGCGGCGGGCCACGGCGGGCGGCACCACGCGGTAGCCGCCGGCCTTGAAGGCGTGGTCGCCGTACTCGGCGAACTTCAGCGGCACCTTGTCGTAGAACTGCACGGGCGACTGGCCCATGACGACGTTGTCCTGCAGGCGGAACGACAGCAGCACGGCCTTCTTGATCCACTGGTGCACGACCCAGTCGGCGCCGGTCTTCTCGGCCACGCGCAGGCGGCCCATGTCCAGGGCGTCGATCGTGTGCTCGACGGCTTCGCGGATCTCGGCGCTGGCGTCGGAGGGGGAGAGGCTGGTGCGGTTCTCCCAGGCGGTTTCGATGGTGGTCTGCAGGTCGAGAGTCATGGTGATCCGATATCTAGACGGGTTGATGAGATGAGGATTCGAATGGATTCAGGCGTGGGTGCGCACGAAGCGCGCGATGCGCTCGGCGGCTTCCACGCATTGCGCCAGCGGCGCGACCAGCGCCAGCCGCACCCGGCCGCAACCGGGATTGGCGCCACGGGCCTCGCGCGCCAGGAAGCTGCCCGGCAGCACGGTGACGCCGGTGCTGCCGTACAGGTCGCGGGCGAACGCGGTATCGGGGCCCGGCGTGGGCGCCCAAAGATAGAAGGAGGCCTGCGGCCGGCGCACGTCCAGCACGGATTGCAGGATGGGCAGCACGGCGTCGAATTTCTCGCGGTATTGGCGGCGATTGTCGCGCACGTGGTCTTCGTCGCGCCAGGCGGCGATGCTGGCCGTGGCCACCGCCGGGCTCATGGCGCTGCCATGATACGTGCGATAGCGCAGGAAGGGCGCGATCAGCGTGGCGTCGCCCGCCACGAAGCCCGAGCGCAGGCCCGGCACGTTGGAACGCTTGGACAGGCTGGAGAAGGCCACCACGCCCCGGTAGTCGTCGCGGCCCAGCCGGCGCGCGGCCTGCAGGCTGCCCAGCGGCGGATCGCCTTCGTCGTGATAGATCTCGGAATAGCACTCGTCAGAGGCGATGACGAAACCGTGCCGGTCGGCCAGCGCGAACAGCTCGCGCCAGTCTTCCAGCGACATGACGTTGCCGGCCGGATTGCCCGGCGAACACACGAACACCAGCCGCGTCTGGCGCCACACGTCCTCGGGCACGTCGCCCCAGTTGCAGCCGAAATCGCGCGCCGGGTCGGCGTTCAGGAAGTAGGGCCGCCCGCCCGCCAGCAGCGTGGCGCCTTCGTAGATCTGGTAGAACGGGTTCGGGCACACCACGCGCTGATTGCCGGTGGGATCGAGCACCACCTGGGCGAAGGCGAACAGCGCCTCGCGCGAGCCCAGCACGGGCAACACCTGCGTGTCGGCGTCCGGCGCGGGAATGCTGTAGCGGTGCGCCAGCCATTGGGCGATGGCCTGGCGCAGGCGAGGGTCGCCATGGGTGGCCGGATAGACCGACAGCCCATCGAGGCCGTCGCGCAGGGCTTGCACGACCGGCTCGGGCGCGGCATGCTTGGGCTCGCCGATGGACAGATTGATCGGCGTCGATCCGTGCGGCACCACCTGCGCCGAGGCCAGCAGCGCACGCAGCTTCTCGAACGGATAGGGGTGCAAAATATCGAGGCGGGGATTCATGGCCCAAGATTTTACCAAGCAAGCTACAATAGCGGGCTTGGCTTTGCGAGGGTGGCGAAATTGGTAGACGCACCTGGTTTAGGTCCAGACGCCGTTAAGGTGTAGGGGTTCGAGTCCCCTCCCTCGCACCAAGATCGCCGCATGTCCTCTTTCCAGGAGGAAAGCATGCCGCAATTCGGATTGCCCTTGCGCCGCCGCGTGCGCAAGCTGGTCGGAATCGCAGCCGATCGCGTCGTACAGATGATCGGCGGGCATCCCTATGTCGCCGGGTTCGCCGGCACGCTCATCGCACTGGCCATGGCCAGCCTCATCGGCAGCATCCTCTACCTCGGCCGTACCGACGCGCTGGCGCGCGCCCGCGATTCGGCCGCCAGCCTCGTTTCCATCATGACCGGCGATCTCGAGCGCAACATCGAGACCTACAACCTGTCGCTGCAGGGCGTTGTCGAAAGCGCGCAGCGGCCCGGCATCTGGGAATTGCCGCCCGACCTGCGGCAAAACCTGCTGTTCGACAGATTCACCACCGCGAGCTACGTCAGCGGCGCCTACGTGGTCGATGCCAACGGCGCCGTGGTGGCGTCGCAGAGCCAATTGATCGATCGCACGGTGCGTTTCTCCGACCGCGATTATTTCCTGGTGCACCAGCGCAGTCCCGCTGTCGGCCTGTATGTGTCTCATCCGTACCGATCGCGGTTGCGTGGCGGGGCGCTGTCCATCGGCTTGACGCGCCGTATCAACGCGCCCGATGGCAGTTTCGACGGGGTTGCGCTGATGGCTGTGCCGGTCGATTTCTTCCAGCGGCTGGTCGACCGCGTCAACACGGGCAGTGCGGGCTCGGCCTTCATCGCGCTGTCCGACGGCACCTGGCTGGCGCGCAAGCCTACAGTGAGCGCCGATGTCAGCAACAGCCAGCCACGCCTGCCCGCGTTCGCCGTGATGGCCACCCATGTTCCCGACTCCTACGTCGCCCGCTCGCGCGTCGATGGGGTGGAGCGCATCTTCACCTTCGCGCGCGTGCCTGGCAGCCCCCTGATCGCCGTGGTGGCGCCCGCCGTCGAGGACGTGCTGGTCGACTGGCGCGACCGCAGCATCGTGGTCGGCGGGCTGACGGCGGGACTGGTCGGCCTGTTCATCCTGTTGTCGTGGCTGCTGGCCTTCAGCCTGCGCGACAAGCTGCGCGCGCAGATCGAACTGGAACGCCTGGCCGTCACGGATGGCCTGACGGGCCTGAGCAACCGGCGGGCGCTCGATGCCCGTCTCGAGCAGGAGTGGGCGCGCGCGCACCGCGCCGGCACGCCGCTGGCCGTGCTGTTCATCGACGTGGACCACTTCAAGCTGTTCAACGACACCTACGGCCACGGCGCCGGTGACGAGGTGCTGGTCGCGGTGGCGCAGTGCATCAGTTCCTGCGCGCGCCGGCCCGCGGACATGTCCGCGCGGTACGGCGGCGAAGAGTTCGCGATGGTGCTGCCCGAACTGATCGCGGGGCAGGCGACGGCGGTGGCCGAGCGCGTGCGCAAGAAGATCCAGGCGCTGCACGTGGCGCACCAGCACAGCGTGCATGGCGAGGTCACGGTCAGCATCGGCGCGGCCAGTTGCATGCCGGCGGCGGGCGGGTCCGTGGAGAACCTGTTGCGCGTGGCCGATGCGCTGCTCTACGAGGCCAAGCTGAACGGGCGCAACCGCGTCCAGTCGGCCACGGCGGCGCAGGCCGGGCCTGGCCAGGAGCCTGCCGCGGTGTAGGGGCTGGGAGAGGGAGGGCGGCGACAAGGTCGGCGGGGTATCGGCCATGCCATGCCGGGTGGGCCTCCCTCGTTGCGCGACGTCCTTTGCAAGGCGCCAGCAAACATTCCAGGAAACGTGCATAATAGGCGGGTAACAGGCAGCCGTATCCTCGGTTGCCGCCTCAAGATCCCCAGCAAGCCATCACTCCGCAAGACACCCCTGCCACGGGCCATGCCCGCCAGGCCGCACGACTCTCCATGCAGTACGAATCCCTGTTCTGGTCCATGACGGCCCTCGTTGCGCTAGCGCTCGTAGGTGGCACGTTGCTGGCCGGCTTGCGTTCGGCCACGCACAGCGTGGCGGGCGTGTTGGTGGGCGCCCTGGGCGTGCTGGTGTTGGTTCTGGTTTCGTCCAGCGAGGGCGAGCTGGCCAGCCAGGCGTGGCTGCTCGCCGTCGCCTCCTTCCTGTTCTGCTCGGTTATCGGCATTGCGGCCACGCTGGTGGCGCGCAAAGTGCTGCTGCGCATGCGGGCGCGATAGGGCGTTCGCGTTTTTTCAATTCAAACAAGGCGATACCGATCATGGAAATCCTCAGCCGCCGCCAGGCCACGCTCGAACACGGGCTTTGTCTGGAAACCACGTTGGACGGCGCCGGCCTGACGGTTTACGTCATGCTGGGCGACGCCGATCTGGAATCGATTCCCGCCATCGTGCCGCCGGAATTGGTTGAAGCGGGCGCCGCCATACACGCGGCGGGCATCGACGGCATTGATCAAGCGCAAGATCAGATCGATCAGGTGCTTGAAAACATCAATCCCGGCGATGTCGTGGTGTTTTTCTGCGCTGACGAGAACAGTTTCGGGGCGGCTTTGGATCTGCTCGGATTACCGATTGATGACTAATATTTGCTCTTACTGATTTGGTGTAATCCTCGACCTGCGTTACCATCTGTCCCCCACGCCTTTCGCGGGGTGGGAGCAGTGGCGTTTTGCATTAATGGGCATTTGTTGCTCGATATGTGTCCCTGTTTCTCTTTGTTGCATTATGGGCACGCATTTTTGAGGATTATGTTGACTTGAGAGGGGAACCTGACGATAGTGTCGGCACACGATCCAGGGTGTTGATGCTTGTACAGTACCTTGCCTTATCGGCGACCGTTCTTGTTCTACTGTCCCCTCCTTGCTTGATTCGTGGTCCCGGGCGCAAGCCCAATTTATATCTCTAGGAAATACAGTATGGAAACCGGCGTCGTTAAATGGTTCAACGCGGAAAAAGGTTATGGCTTCATCACCCCGGAATCGGGTGGTAAGGACCTGTTCGCGCACTTCTCGGAAATCCAATCGCAGGGCTTCAAGTCGCTGGAAGAAAACCAGCGCGTCAGCTTCGTGACGGCGATGGGCCCCAAGGGTCCCCAGGCCACGAAGATCACGCCCCTGTAAGGCGAGACCTGAAGTGCTGAAAAAGCCCCGCAAGGGGCTTTTTTATTTTCCGGGGTTATTAGTTTCTGCCGGTTTTCTATTTTGCGGGGCGCATTTTTGGGTAAACCGGCGTTGCACGCGGATTGGTATAAACCCTAGGTTAATCGACCGGTCGATGGCCTGCCGGGCAATGCGGCATATCCCGCAGCTCGATAGTGGTTGAAAAAGTTGTGTGTTTATGTAACAAAACACATGGTTGCATACCTATTCCCGCCTCCGTTGACCCCCGCCGAGGACGCTCCTAAACTGAGTCAGCGAGATTTTCAAGCAGTGCGGCTGTGTGCTGTTTTGTGCCGGTTGTCTGTACCCGCTTCGTCGGGCGTCTTTCCCTACTTGATGATCTGGCGCTTCCGCGAGCAATCGCTACTAGGTTGAAGGACAAATCATGGCAACAGGCATCGTCAAATGGTTCAACGCCGAGAAGGGCTATGGCTTCATCGTGCCCGATGACGGCAGCAAGGATCTCTTCGCCCACTACTCCGAGATCCGCAGCGAGGGCTACAAGTCGCTGCAGGAGAACCAGCGCGTCACCTTCGAGATCGGCGAGGGCCCCAAGGGACCCAGCGCCAAGAACATCAAGGTCGCTTCCTGAGCGGATGGACGGAGGAGGGTGCGGGCATGCCTCGCGCCATACGAAAAAAAATCCCGGCCTGTGCCGGGATTTTTATTTCCACCGTGTCAGTGGCGGGCCGCCTTGTCGTCCTGACGGGAGGAATGGGGCATGGCGGTCAGCCGGTCGACGTAGGCGATGCCGATGGCCGACAGGATGAACAATGCGTGGATGATCGCTTGCCACATCACGCCCTGTTCCGTGACGCGCGAGCCCGCGGTGCCCAGGTTGCCGACCTCGATGAAGGTGCGCAACAGGTGGATCGACGAGATGCCGATGATGGCCATGGCCAGCTTGACCTTGAGCACGCTGGCATTGACGTGGCTCAGCCATTCGGGCTGGTCGGGGTGGCCTTCGAGCCGCAGGCGCGACACGAAGGTCTCGTAGCCGCCGACGATGACCATCACCAGCAGGTTCGAGATCATCACGACGTCGATCAGGCCCAGGACGATGAGCATGATCTCGAGTTCGCCGAAGCTGGTGGCGTGGGTGACCAGGTGCCAGAGCTCTTTCAGGAACAGCAGGACGTAGACGCCCTGGGCGATGATCAGGCCCAGGTACAGGGGCAACTGCAGCCAGCGCGAGCTGAAGATCAGCGCGGGCAGGGGCTGCAGGGGGCGGGGTGTGGGGTGCGACATGATGGTGGGTGCGAGCCGGTTGTTATGGGTGATGCGAGGGGAGATTCTAGCAATCCGGCAAGACGAATGTTGCGTTGCATCACCCGAGGCGCAAGCCCCCCGGGTGGGGGCTCGGCGGTTTCCGGTAAAATGACTCGTTTATCCGCATCTCTTCTTTCTACCTCTCGGAAAATAGGTCTTTTAATGCAGCCTGTGGTTGAAACCCTCTCCGGCCTCGAGCGCCGTGTTGATCTGTCCGTCTCGGTCGCCGACGTCGAAAAGGAAGTCCAGGCGCAATTGCAGCGCGTGGCGCGCACGGCCAAGGTGCCGGGCTTCCGTCCCGGCAAGGCTCCCATCGGCATGCTCGAGCGCAGCCATGGCCCTGGCATCCGCTACGACGTGATCAACAGCCAGGTCGGCCGCGCCTTCGAGCAGGCCGTCGACGGTGCCAAGCTGCGCGTCGCGGGCGCTCCCACCCTCGAACCCAAGACCGAAGGCGTGGCTGACGACACGCTGGCCTTCACGGCCACCTTCGAGGTCTATCCCGAGGTCGCCGTGCCCGACCTGTCGACCCTGGCCGTCACGCGCACCGCCACCGACGTGTCGGACGCCGAAGTCGAGAAGACCATCGACGTCCTGCGCAAGCAGCGCGCCACGTTCGAAGCGCGCGAAGACCGCGCCGCCGCCGACGGCGACCGCATCACCCTCGACTTCGCCGGCACCATCGACGGCGTGCCGTTCGAAGGCGGCAAGGCCGAAGGCTTCCCCTTCGTGCTGGGCCAGGGCCGCATGCTGCCCGAGTTCGAGGACGCCGCTCGCGGCCTGAAGGCTGGCGAAACCAAGGTCTTCCCGCTGAAGTTCCCCGATGACTACCAGGGCACCGAAGTCGCCGGCAAGACGGCCGAATTCACCATCACCGTGAAGGAAGTGGCTGAAGGCGTGCTGCCCGAAGTCGACGGCGCGTTCGCCAAATCGCTCGGCCAGGCCGAAGGCGACGTTGAAAAGCTGCGCGCCGACATCCGCTCGAACATCGAGCGCGAGGTCAAGAACCGCGCCCAGAGCCGTACCAAGGCCAGCGTCATGGACGCCCTGGTCGGCGCCGCCCAGTTCGACGTGCCGAAGTCGCTGATCGACAACGACGCGCAGGACCGCGTGGCCGCCGCTCGCGAAGAACTGAAGCAGCGCGGCGTGCCGAACGCCGATTCGATGCCCATCCCGGCCGACGCCTTCACGGAAGAGTCGACCCGCCGCGTGCGTCTGGGCCTGCTGATCTCCGAACTGGTCAAGCAAGCGCAACTGCAGGCCAAGCCCGAGCAGGTGCGTGAGCGCATCGAAGAGTTCGCCCAGAACTACGAGCAGCCGGCCCAGGTGGTCAGCTACTATCTGTCCGACCGCCAGCGCCGTGCCGAAATCGAGGCCATCGTGCTGGAGGACAACGTCGTTGCCCACGTGCTGGGCCAGGCCAAGGTCACCGAGGAAACGGTGCCTTTCGATCAGTTGATGGGGATGTAAAGCATGCAGAGATTCACCGATTTCTACGCGTCCATGCACGGCGGTTCGTCGGTCACGCCGACCGGCCTGGGGTACATCCCCATGGTCATCGAGCAGTCGGGACGCGGTGAGCGTGCTTACGACATCTACTCGCGCCTGCTGCGCGAGCGGCTGATCTTCCTGGTCGGTCCGGTCAACGACGCTACCGCCAACCTGGTGGTGGCGCAGCTGCTGTTCCTGGAATCGGAGAATCCCGACAAGGACGTCTCGTTCTACATCAATTCGCCTGGCGGGTCGGTGTATGCGGGCATGGCCATCTACGACACCATGCAGTTCATCAAGCCCGACGTGTCGACGCTGTGCACGGGTCTGGCGGCCAGCATGGGCGCGTTCCTGCTGGCGGCGGGCAAGAAGGGCAAGCGTTTCTCGTTGCCCAACTCCCGCATCATGATCCACCAGCCTTCGGGCGGCGCCCAGGGCCAGGCCACCGACATCCAGATCCAGGCTCGCGAGATCCTGGATCTGCGTGAGCGCCTGAACCGCATCCTGGCCGAGAACACCGGCCAGCCCGTCGAGCGCATTGCGGTGGACACGGAGCGTGACAACTTCATGTCCGCCGAAGATGCGGTATCGTATGGTCTGGTGGACAAGGTCCTGACGACCCGTGCGGACGTCTGATAGCCAGGAAGTCCCAACCCAGGACGCTTGAGTCCTCGGGGGCTGCAACTGGCCCCCGGTCCGCACTGCCGTCATTTTTTCGACTAAGCGTTGGATGCGTCGGCCGCCCAGGCGGCGGGCGTATCCGGCTCCCAGAGAAACGAAATACTTATGCCTGAAAAAAAGGGATCGGCAGACGCAAAGGTGCTGCATTGCTCGTTCTGCAACAAGAGCCAGCATGAAGTCCGCAAGCTGATCGCAGGTCCGTCCGTGTTCATCTGCGATGAATGCATCGACCTGTGCAACGACATCATCCGCGAGGAGGCCCAGGCCACCGCGCGCGCGGCGATTCGCTCCGAGCTGCCCACCCCGGCCGAAATCAAGACGTTCCTCGACCAGTACGTCATCGGCCAGACTTCGCCCAAGCGCATGCTTGCCGTGGCTGTCTACAACCACTACAAGCGCATCCGCCACGGCGAAATCAAGGGCGACGAGGTCGAGCTGTCCAAGAGCAACATCATGCTCATCGGCCCCACCGGCTCGGGCAAGACGCTGCTGGCCCAGACGCTGGCGCGCATGCTGAACGTGCCGTTCGTCATGGCCGACGCCACCACGCTGACGGAAGCCGGCTACGTGGGCGAGGACGTCGAGAACATCATCCAGAAGCTGCTGCAGAACTGCAACTACGATGTCGAGAAGGCGCAGCGCGCCATCATCTACATCGACGAGATCGACAAGATCTCGCGCAAGTCCGACAATCCGTCCATCACGCGTGATGTCTCGGGCGAGGGCGTGCAGCAGGCGCTGCTGAAGCTGATCGAGGGCACCATCGCCTCGGTGCCGCCGCAAGGTGGCCGCAAGCATCCCAACCAGGACTTCGTCCAGGTCGACACCACCAACATCCTGTTCATCGTCGGCGGCGCCTTCGACGGGCTGGAAAAGGTCATCCGCGACCGCACCGAGAAATCCGGCATCGGCTTCTCGGCCGCCGTACGGGCCAAGTCCGAACGCGGCGTGGGCGAGTTGTTCAGTGAAGTCGAGCCCGAAGACCTGATCAAGTTCGGTCTCATCCCCGAACTGGTGGGCCGCCTGCCCGTGGTCGCCACGCTGGACGAACTCGACGAGGCCGCCCTGGTGCAGATTCTCACCGAGCCCAAGAACTCGCTGGTCAAGCAGTTCCAGAAGCTGTTCGCCATGGAAGGCGCTGAGCTCGACGTGCGGCCGGGGGCCATGAAGGCCATCGCCCGCAAGGCGCTCAAGCGCAAGACCGGCGCGCGCGGCCTGCGTTCCATCCTCGAAGGCGCGCTGCTGGACACCATGTACGACCTGCCGTCGCAAGGCAACGTCAAGCGCGTGGTGCTCGACGACGGTGCCGTCGAGGGCGAGGGCAAGCCCCTTCTGATCTACGCAGACGACCAGGGCGGCGAAACCGAGGCCAAGCCGTCGCGCGGCGAGGTCCGCAACGCCGCCGCCTGATCCGACGGATGCTCGGCGCATCCCGGTTATACCCACGCTGAGGGCATGGGCTTGAAACCCAAAAATAAGGGTTTTAGGGCCTCCAAAGCAGCAAAAACCGCTCAAAAACCCGTCATGGACGGGTTTTTTTGCATCCAGGCCCGGCATCGCCGACCGTCGCTTGAATTTTCAGCTATTGTTCCCATATCAGACGTAACCGATGAGCCTGTCGAGTCTGATAGGCCCGTCCCCGATACGCCGAGTCAACCGAGGAATTCCTATGTCTGCCAGCCAGACCCTGCCTTCCGAACCCATCGACCTCCCGCTGCTTCCGCTGCGCGACGTCGTGGTGTTTCCGCATATGGTCATCCCGCTGTTCGTCGGCCGCCCGCGCTCCATCCGCGCGCTCGAGGTCGCCATGGAGGCGGGCAAGAGCATCATGCTGGTCGCCCAGAAGTCGGCCGGCAAAGACGATCCCACGCCGGAAGACGTCTACGAGATCGGCTGCGTCGCCGGCATCCTGCAGATGCTCAAACTGCCCGACGGCACCGTGAAGGTGCTGGTCGAGGGTACGCAGCGCGCCCGCATCGACAGCATCCAGGACGTCGATTCCCACTTCACCTGCCAGGTCACGCCCATCGAGCCGGATGCCAACCAGGGCTCCGAGACCGAAGCCCTGCGCCGCGCCATCGTGGCCCAGTTCGAGCAGTACGTGAAGCTCAACAAGAAGATTCCGCCCGAGATCCTCACTTCGCTGGCCGGCATCGACGACGCCGGGCGCCTGGCCGACACCATCGCCGCGCATCTGCCGCTCAAGCTCGAACAGAAGCAGGCCATGCTCGAAATCACGGGCACGTCGCAGCGCCTCGAAGGCCTGCTGACGCAGCTCGAGACTGAAATCGACATCCTGCAGGTCGAGAAGCGCATTCGCGGGCGCGTCAAGAAGCAGATGGAGAAGAGCCAGCGTGACTACTACCTGAACGAACAGGTCAAGGCCATCCAGAAGGAACTGGGCGAAGGCGAAGAGGGCGCGGATCTCGAAGAGCTGGAAAAGAAGATCATCGCCGCGCACATGCCCAAGGAAGCGCGCAAGAAGGCCGATGCCGAGCTCAAGAAGCTCAAGCTGATGTCGCCCATGTCGGCCGAAGCCACCGTGGTGCGCAACTACATCGATACGCTCATCAATCTTCCCTGGAAGAAGAAGAGCAAGATCAACAACTCCATCGTCAACGCCGAGAAGGTGCTGGACGACGACCATTACGGTCTGGAGAAGGTCAAGGAACGCATCCTCGAATATCTCGCGGTGCAGCAGCGCGTGGACAAGGTCAAGGCACCCATTCTGTGCCTGGTCGGGCCTCCGGGCGTGGGCAAGACCTCGCTGGGCCAGTCCATCGCCCGCGCCACGAACCGCAAGTTCGTGCGCATGGCCCTGGGCGGCGTGCGCGACGAGGCCGAGATCCGCGGCCACCGCCGTACGTACATCGGTTCGATGCCCGGCAAGATCCTGCAGAACATGAGCAAGGTCGCCGTGCGCAACCCGCTGTTCCTGCTCGACGAGATCGACAAGCTCGGCATGGACTTCCGCGGCGATCCGTCGTCGGCGCTGCTCGAGGTGCTGGATCCGGAACAGAACCACACGTTCCAGGACCACTACATCGAGGTCGACTTCGATCTGTCCGACGTCATGTTCGTGGCCACCAGCAATACGCTGAACATTCCGCCGGCCCTGCTGGACCGCATGGAAGTGATCCGCCTGTCCGGCTACACCGAGGAAGAGAAGATCCACATCGCCCGCGACCATCTGCTGCCCAAGCTGATGAAGAACAACGGCGTGAAGGAAGCCGAGTTGGCAGTCGATGACAGCGCGCTGCGCGACATCGTGCGCTACTACACCCGCGAAGCCGGGGTGCGCGCGCTCGAACGCGAAATCGGCAAGATCTGCCGCAAGGTCATCAAGAAGCTGTTGACCCTGACGGACAAGGGCGAAGAAGCGGTCGCCATGCCGGTCACGGTCGACGCCGAGAACCTGAATGACTACCTGGGCGTGCGGCGCTACACGTTCGGCATGGCCGAGAAGGAAAACCAGATCGGCCAGGTCACCGGCTTGGCGTGGACGGAAGTGGGTGGCGATCTGCTGACCATCGAAGTCGCCGATATGTCCGGCAAGGGCGTCATCCAACGCACCGGTTCGCTGGGCGACGTGATGAAGGAATCGGTCGAGGCGGCCCGCACGGTGGTGCGTTCGCGCGCCCGCCGCCTGGGCTTTGCCGACAGCGTGTTCGAGAAGCACGACATGCACGTGCACGTGCCCGAGGGCGCCACGCCCAAGGACGGTCCGTCGGCCGGTATCGCCATCACCACGGCGATGGTGTCCGCGCTGTCGCGCATCCCGGTGCGTGCCGACGTGGCCATGACGGGCGAGATCACGCTGCGCGGCGAGGTCCTGCCCATCGGCGGCCTGAAGGAAAAGCTGCTGGCAGCCCACCGCGGCGGCATCAAGACGGTGCTGATTCCCGAGGAAAACGTGAAAGACCTGGCCGACATTCCGGACAACGTCAAGAACTTCCTCGAGATCGTGCCGGTGCGCTGGATCGACAAGGTGCTGGAGCTGGCGCTGGAGCGCCTTCCCGAGCCCCTGTCCGAGGAGGAAGCCGTCAAGGACTCCCTGGTGGCTGCCAAGCCGGCCGAACCCGCCAGCGCCGGCGATCAGATCAAGCACTGATCGTTGACGGCGCGGGGGTCCTCCGCCGCGCTTGCAGCATGAACGCCGCAGCCTGGCTGTGGCGCTCACGAAATAGCCGCTCATCGAGCGGCTATTTTTACTTCACGGCGGTGACCTCTTGCCGATATGGGGGCGGTTCCGGCGTGTGCCCGGCGAGGGCCGGGCGTGGTCCGCTGCAGCCCTATCAGGCGCCCAATGCCAATATCTTCGGCTGGCTGGGCACGATGCGCATGCCGATCGTGTTGATGCCGTTCTGGGTGTTGATCGAGGTCAGGCGCGTGGTCGGCGCGCAGCGGTTCAGGTAGGTGAATGCGCCCGTGCGCGGCGTGGAAGGTCCCATCACCAGGTGGGAGATCACGCCGGTGGCGATGCCGGGGTTGTCGCCGTTGGTGATCGGCGTGATCGTGAACAGGTTATGGACCGGCGCGAAGCAGTGCAGGATGTTGAAGCAGACCGGAATGGCCGTCGGGCCCAGCGCGATGTCGGGGTAGGGGATCGGGATCATCGCCGGTGGCGTCAGGCAGACGTCGGGAAATCCCAGGTCCACGCCGAACATCTGTGTATTGGTAAACATGTGTTGTGTCCTCCTAGAGGCTGTTGCCGTGGTCCGTGCTCCACAGTTGCGCGTCGTACAGGGCCGGGTCGTTGGCCAGTACGCCTGGATGCCTGAGCAGGGCATCCGATTCCATCAATGCACTGTGGAACTTGGTGCGGCTGAAAGCCGATTGGGAAAAACTGCTGCCGTTGACGTCGGCATACGAGAAATCCGCGTATTCCAGGTCGCAGCCGTCGAAGCGGGCGTTCTTCAGCAAGGCCCTGTGAAACACCGCCTGCTTCAACGTCGTGCCCGTGAAATCGGCCTGATCCGCCTGGCATTCGACCCACAGCGAGGCGTCCATGCGGGCATTCCGGAAAGACGCACCTTCCACGCGGGCGTAGGGAAACAGCGCGTTGTTGGCGTTGGCCATGTCCAGTTTCGCGCCGATCAGGTCGCAGCCCTTGAAGCTGCTTTGCGTCAGGTCGCTGCCGGTCAGGTCCACGCCGTGCAGGTTCGCGTCGATGAACTGGCACATCATCATGGATGCGCGCGGCATCTTCATGGCATGCAGATCCGATTCGAAAAAGACGGTTTTCTCGAAGGTCACTTCTTCGAATTCGCAGGCGCTCAGGTCGGCCTGATGGAACGTGAACTGCGAGAACTTCACTGATTCGAAGCGGGTGCGGTCGAGCCGCGAGCAGAAGAATACGGCATGGTCGGTCACGATCTCATCGAACACCGCATCCACCAGCGTCGAGTTGCGGATCGTGCTGAAACGGATGTCGCTGTCCGACACGCGGATGGCATTCAGATCGCAGTCGTTCAGGATCGCATGCGTCATGGTGCTGCGAATGTGGCGGCTGCCTTCCAAGCGGCATTCGTTGAAGATGGTCTTCTGCAGCACGCAGTCCTGGAAGGCCGCATCCGTGAAGTCGCAGCCCGTGAACGTGGCTTCGGTCAGGTTGCTGCCTTCGAAGGTGCAGCCCGAGAAATCGACGTGGTCGAACGTGGTGGCCGACAGGTCGGCGCCCGTCAGGCGCAGGCCGGCGAAGCTTTGGTCCGAGACCGGTTCGCCGTATCGGGTTTTTTCCAGCAGATCTTCCAGCGTCATCATGAGGCCTTTGCCTGCCGCAGGGGGTACAGGTTCACTTCCTTCTTGTAGGCGCCGTCCAGCGCCGTGCTGTCGTCCATCTTGCCCAGCGCGAAATTGGTGCGGAACAGGTTGGCGACGCTGAGGTCGGCGTGCCGCAGGTCCGCGGCCTTGAAGTCGCTGCCCATCAGATTGGCCTTCGACAGATCCGAATGCACCAGGGTCGCGCGCGTGTACTGCGTGTTCGTGGCGCGGGCCTTGTGCAGATTGGCGTGGCTCAGGTCGGCCAGCGAAAAGTCGCAAAGCTCGATGCGGGCATTCTCGAAATTCACCGATGGCATCGGCGTTTCGCGGAAGTTGCACTGCGTCAGGCTGGAGCCCTCGAACGAGCACGCATCCAGTTCGGTCTGGTGTACGAACGCGGTATTGCTGATCTGGCAGCGGTGAAAGAACACGCTGGTCATCGTAGTGATGAAGAACGAGCCGCCGTCCAGGTTGGCATTCTCAAAGGCTGTATTGGCCAGCTTGGCGTTCTGGAACGACACCTTCTCGAACCGGACTTCCTCCAGGCGGCAATCCGACAGTTCCGCGTCGTTGAAGATGCTCATGCGGAAATGCGCACCGCCCAGCATCCGGCATTTCAGCAGGCGGATCTTGTTGGGCATCACCGAATCGAACACGCCGCCCTGGATCACGCATTCCTCGAAATCGGCGTTTTCGATCACGGACTCCTTGAACGAGCAGTTCTCGAAGCACACGTTGTACAGCTTGGCCAGCGACAGGTTGGCGCGGTCGAACGTACAGTTCACGAACTTGCTGTTCGACAGGTCGGCGCGCGCCAGCACGCACTCCGTGAAGTTGCAGTACTGGAAGGTGCTGTCGGACAGGTCGCTGTTCTCCAGGAACGAACGGCTGAAGTCGGCATTGCCGAAACTCAGGCCGGGCAGGGCGCAGCCGGTCAGGTCCAGCTCGGAAAGCGATTCGCCGCGCTGGTGCCTTTCCATCACCAACTGCCGGATCACGCGGTTCTGTTCGGTGTCCAGTTTCAGGGCCGCGTCCTGCCAGTGCGCGGAATACAGATAGCTCTTGTGCAGCAGCGGCTTCATCGACCGCATCTGGCGTTGGAAGGCCGGCTCCTGCGCCCAGGCGGTCGCATCCTTGCCGGGCAGTTCCGGATTGTCCTTGATGAACGCGGCGTACTGGGGCGCCTGCTTGTAGTCCTGGCCAGGAGCCAGGGGTTCCGCCTCGCCCATCAGCTTGCCCAGCAGCGTGAAGTCGACCTCGGCGGTGGAGGGATTCATCACCGATCCCAGCATTTCCGGCTGCGCCAGCAACGCCAGCAATTGCGTGGGCGGTCCCGAGGGACGGCTGTCTGTATCGGGCATGGGTACGCCCTGCTTTTCATAGTGGGCCTTCAGCTCGGCGCTCTGGCGTTCCAACGCTTCCTTCAGCTTCTGCGATTCTTCCTTGTGACGGGCCATGTCGCGCGCCAGCTCGGGCAGGTCGCCGGGGCCGTAGCGTCTTTCGGGCCCGTGCAGGTCTGGCACGATCTCGTCCGGGTTCTGGCCGTAGTCGACCAGTTCCTGGCGCCGTTCCGCGATCACCTTGTGTTTGTAGAGCTGCGACTTGATCCAGGTGGGAGTCTGGAAGACCGCGTCGGTATCCATGTTGACCGCGCCGAGGATGGCCTCGGTGATCAGTTCGTCGTCGCACATCACGCGCACGCCGCCGGTTTCAGGGTCCTCGCGCAGGCGCATGATCTGGGCATAGTGCTCGGCCGAGCGCTCGGCGCCTTGCGCTTCCAGCGCGGACATCAGGCTCAGCACGTCGCTGGCATCGTCCTCCTGCACTTCGATGTTGCCGTGATAGATCAGCAACACTCTTTCCTGGTGAGGCACGAACCAGGCCGTGGTGGCGCGCATGTCGACTTCGTCGATCGGGGAGGCCTCGCCATCCACCGCTTTGCGGCGGATGAAGGCGCGCGCATGCCACTTGGGCAATTCGCCTTCCCAGCACGGAATCGTGGGGTGCATGTTCCAGATGCTGAAGGCCTCGCCCAACGGCAGTTCGCTGCGATTCGGCCAGCGCTGGTCCGGTTCGGCGGCGTTGAAGATCAACGGGTTCATGTCCGGGAAGAAACCCGGAAACTCTTCCTTCTTCCAGCGCTCGGAATACGTGCCCATCATGCCGAAGCGGCGCGGCAGCATCATGTTGATGGGGCCGAAGCTGTAGGGCGTGCCGTTGCGCTGTCCGCGCTGGTAGCGATCGATGCCGTGCTCGATGTTGGGATAGCGCACCAGCTTCTGCCCGTGGGCGTCCACCGGTTCTATGCCCGTGCCGCCGGGGTTTTCCGGAAAGTTCGGACCGCCGAAGGCGCGGCTCCAGGTCATCGGCATGCTGTCGAAGGGAACCGGGTCGGTCGGGCGGTCGCCGATCAGGTAGCGGTCGCCGAATACGACCAGCTCTTTCTCCAGTTCGCCCACCTGCGCGCGCACCATGACCTTGGTCTTGTCGTCCTGATGGCTGGTGTAGGCATGGCCGCCCACCAGGAACTCGGGCACCGTCTTGGGCAGGATGTGGTCGATCACGCCGTCGCAGTCCAGCTCGGGCATCACCTCGCGCCAGACTTCCATGTCGGACAGCAGCTTGGGGTTGCCTGGCTCGCGCAGGTCCGCCAGCGCGTAGATGGCCACGGACAGGAAATTGCGTCTGCGCCACGAATAGGGCCGATGCAGCGAGGTCAGTCGGAACGGTTTGATCGTTTTCATGGGCTTCAGAACTGCAGCACGAACTGCTCGGTGCGCTTTGGGTCGACCAGTATGGGGATGCGTTTGCCCAGTTGCAGATAGGACAGGGCCTGATAGGCAATGGGCTGGCGTATCTCGTGTATGTGCTCTTTGCCCGCGGCGACGTACTTGACCTTCACGCGCATGACAGGCACTTCATTCAGGTACGTGGACGTCGCTTCCACGCCGAGGATCGTCGCCTGAACGCGCAGACCGTCCGTATCCAGGCGCTTCATCAGCGCTTCCTGGCGGATGTGAGCGCTAAGAACGAAGTGATACATCCCGGCCAAGAACAAGGCGGTCAGAAGCATGGCGACCGACTCTTCATACCGCTGCGCGTGCAACGACCAAGCGGACCAGACCAGAAATACGCACAACGGGATGCGGAACAGGTACTTCACCCACTGCATGCCGTCTCCTCTGTCGGGTTTTCATGCAAGGACGGGGCGGCGCGTGACGCCTCAGAGCTTCAGCACGAACCGGCCTTCCTTTCTCGGATCGAGGCGTATGCCGATACGCTTTCCTGCCTGGACGGCAGCCAGGGATTGGTAGGGGATGGGCTGCTTCACTTCGCCGGTGCGCTCCTGGCCGTTCACGGTGTATCGCACGCTCACGCGCATGATCGGCACTTCATTCAGGTACTTGCCGGTGTCTTTCACGCTCAGGATGAGAGCCTGAGTGGCCGAGCCTTCCTGCTCCAACCGGTTGGCCAGCGCCTCCTGGCGAAAGTAGGGATGGAAGAAGACGAAGTACATGATGGCGGTCAGCACCACGGACACCGCCAGGGCGGCAGCCGTGTTGTAGTCCTTGGTGTAGATCATCCAGGCTATCAAGACCAGAAAAACGATCCCCATGCCTGGCATGAGGTATTTGATCCACTGCATGAATGGGTTCCTATGCGTGGCTCTCGAGCGCCGAGACCCGGTTGTCCAAGGTGCTGATGTTGTTCTTCACGCCATTCAGGTCTTGCTTGAGACCACTTTGCGTCGCCTTCACCCCGCGCGTGATCCGGGACAGCACGGCGGTGTTGGAGCGAACGGCATTTATGCTGTTCTTCATGGCCACCAGCCTATCCTCCGCCGCCACCAGGTCGGCCTTCTGGCCCGCCGTGCGCAAGGTCTTGCCCACGATGGTCGCCGAGAGACCGTTAACGGTAGTGCTCATTCCGTTGCAGGAAAAGCTAACCGCCGACAGTGTCGTGTTCAGCGCCGCGTAGATAGACGTGTTAGTACCCAATACGGACCCAAACTTGAAGCCATTGGTATGGTCCCAGACGCTGCCCTTGACCGACTTCCAGAAGCTGCCTGCCTCGACCTTCATTTCGCCCAGGATCTTCGTGCTTTGGTCGGCTTGCACCTTCAATTCATGATTGGCGTCCACCTGTTGCGTCAGCGTGGTGTTGTACTTGTGCAGGGCGGCCTGTTGCACCGTGATCTCTTGCCTGGCCGTGGTGATGCGCTTTTCCAGGCCGATGACCGTCTTGGTGAACTGCCCCTCGAACCGCTGCGTCGCATCCTTCATCACCGTGATCTTCTGCTCGGCCTGCACCAGCCGTTCCTCCATCCGCTTGATGGTGGTCTTCAGATCCTCGCCCACCTCGATGGTATGGTTGCAGCCGATCGTCTGCGTGTGGTTCTTGCCCACCGTATGCGTGTGATCCACGCCCACGTTCTGGCAGTGGTTGTTGCCGACGTGGTGGTCGTGGTCATTGACCACGTCGTTCAGCATGTTGCGCTGCGCGCGGGTGTGGAACAGCTCCAGGCCCAGCTTGTCGTCGAAGATCATGCGGTTGGACATGGACGGGTCGCCATGTACCGACTGGCTGCGGAAGCCGCTTTGCGTCGCGCTGGCGGGCAGGTCCACGGGCGGCATGTTGTTGCCGTTGTAGACGCGGCCCAGTATCAGCGGACGGTCCGGGCAGCCGCCGATGAAGTCCACCACGACCTCGTCGTTGATGCGCGGCAACTGCAGGCCGCCGAAGCCGCCGCCGGCCCAGGGGCTGGAAACGCGCACCCAGCACGAGCTGTTCTCGTTCTTCTGGCCGTAGCGGTCCCAGTGGAACTGCACCTTGATGCGGCCGTATTCGTCCGTCCAGATCTCCTCGCCGGCCGGGCCCACCACGCGCGCGGTCTGCGGGCCGTGGGTATGCGGAATCGGCGAGGTGCGGGGGGCGCGGTACTGATGGCTGGTGGGCAGGACGACGAACGAGGTTTCCCAGAAGAATTCGGAACCCGAACCCGTCGAATGCCCGCCGGAGTTCATGCGGTAGTTGGCCGACAGCACCAGATACTCTTTGTTCTCGGCCGAGCGCGGATGGTTCTTCAGCGTGAAGAGATAACCCGGCGCGATCTTGCGCGCGGAGCCCATGCCGCGGCCCTGCTTGCGCTGGGTTTGAAGCTCTTGCAGGCGCACCTTCGAATATTGCTCGGCCTGATCGGGCTCCTGGAAGCCGCCTTGCCATTCGTACATCTCCAGGTTGCCGCTTTGCGAGCCGCCCGGCTGGCGCGAGACGGCATCCAGGCTGGCGCCCGGCTTGATCGGGTCGTAGTCCACCGTGGCGTAGCTATCCGGCGTAATCGCCGAGGCCACTTCCCACATCGAGATGTATTCATCCTGCGGCGTGACCAGGCGATCCGGGCCGTAATACGGAATGTCTTCGTAACCCGGCTGTTCTTCGTGCGAGGCCACGTCGTCGACCATGACCAGCGTATGTTGCCCGTTGCCGTGCTTGAAGTAGTAATAGATGCCTTCGTGTTCCATCAGGCGGCTGAGGAAGGCGAAATCGGTTTCCTGGTACTGCACGCAGTATTCCCAGGTTCGGTAGGCGCCGGTCAGTTTCGACTCGAACGCGAAACCGTATTCGCCCAGCACTTCGGCAATCACGTCGGGCACGGTCTTCTTCTGGAAGATCTTGCTGTCCGAGGTCTGGGTCAAATACCACAGCCACGGGCGCACCGTGGCCCGATAGATGTAGTGGCGCGAGGTGCCGCTTTCGCGGCCGATCATCTCGCAACGCGTCACGTGGCCATCCAGGAAGCGCGAGCCCGACTGCGTTTCCATCTCCAGCGTCAGCGGCTTGCCCAGCAACGCGTCCAGATCCAGGTTGTAGTTGTCGGCGATCAGCTCGACGTCGAACTCGAACAATCGCGACAGGCCTTCCGAACCGGTCATGCTGCGGAAGGCGACCTGGCCCTCCAGGGGCGTGTGCGCGACGATGGCGCGATATTGGATGGAATCCGGTACGTCCATGACATCCCTCGTGTGCCAACGCAGCCCATCTCGAAACCGGACGGCTGCCCCATCATGCGATGGCTGTTGTTATTGGGGGTTGCGCGCTTGCGCGGAGCAGCACGAATGCCGCCCCTTTTCTTTTAAGGCGACATTAATAACCTGGGGAAAAGCGGCCCATATGTGCGAATGAGCCATTTTGTTAATAAACATGAATGCCCGTTTTCCGGCGGATAACGCCGCGCGAGCGCAGCCGGCGGGATGGGGCGCCGCAGGGCGATTGCGCCTATGGGCGGGTGGGGCGAGAGGGTGGGGGCGAGGTAGCGAGCAAACCGTGTGCCTGGACGGTCGGGGCGCAGGGCGTGGAGCTTGGCCTGATCTCGCAATACTTTTTATTGCATTTTCTTTACAGGAATGCCGGTTGCCTCTGTCGCCCGGCGTGTCCGCCCCCTGCATGGAGGCAGGCGGACAGTGCTCGTCTGGCGATTATTCGATGCGCGCACCGGCCGCCTTGACGACCTCGGCGGATTTCTTCCAGTCTTGCCGCAGCAAGGCCTGGAATTGCGCCACGGGCAAGGAGCCGGCTTCTACGCCCAGGTTGGACAGGCGCTTCTGCACCACGGGGTCTTGCAGCACCTTCTGCACGGCGGCGTTGATGCGTTCGATCTCGGCGGCGGGCGTCCCGGCGGGCGCCAGCAGGCCCAGCCAGGAGTCGAATACATAACCGGGCAGGCCGGCTTCGGCCACGGTGGGGAGATCGGGCAGGAATTGCGAGCGCTTCTCGCCCGAGTAGGCCAGGAGTTTGACGCGTGTATCGTTGCGGTAGGCCAGCATGCCGATGCTGGCGCCGGTGACGACTTCGACGCGGCCGGCCAGCAGTTCGGTCACGGCGTCGCCCGTCGACTTGGTGGGGATGTGCTGCAGCGTAATGCCGGCTTGCGCGGCCAACAGAGCTGTTGCCAGATGAGAGGCGCTGCCGTTGCCGGCCGAGGCATAATTCAGCTTGCCCGGTTCGGCCTTGGCGCGCGC
The DNA here is from genome assembly GCF_900078315.1 of Bordetella ansorpii. Taxonomy (GTDB): domain Bacteria; phylum Pseudomonadota; class Gammaproteobacteria; order Burkholderiales; family Burkholderiaceae_B; genus Bordetella; species Bordetella ansorpii. The sequence goes on along the minus strand of NZ_FKBS01000017.1, from coordinate 407,604 downwards.
GATCAGCGCCTGCAGGCTGTCGATGCCGGACGGCGCCGACACGCCCACCACGTAGCCCGTGCGGCCCACGTAGGACACCGGCGCGAAGTCGGCCACCGGATCGTACGGCAGTTTGGCATACAGGTGCGCGGCCAGGTAGTGGCTGGCCGCGGCCATCACCAGCGTATTGCCGTCGGGGGCGGCGCGCGCCACTTGCGTGGTGCCCACGCTGCCGCCCGCGCCCGCGCGGTTCTCCACCACGACCGTGGCGTCGAGCGCCTGGCCGAGTTCATTGGTGAAGGTGCGGGCGACGGCGTCCTGTGTGGCGCCCGGCCCGTACGGCACGATGATGCGGATGACGCGGTCGGCGTGGGCGGGGCCGGACAGGCCCATGACCAGCGCGGCGACGGCGCCGCCCAGTTGCAGGTTGCGGACACGGGGGAAGAACTTCATGAAGACATCCTGGAAAGCGTTGCTGCTGGCGCCGCGGTGGGCGACCGACACGCGATCTTATGGGGACGTTGCCGCCGCGACAAAGACCGATCGGCAATATGCATAACCGGCTTGGAAGAGGGGACTTGCGCGGGATCATGTAAGGCTGCATGAACCAGGCATGGAGAGCGCGGCTTGCCATGGATGGCACGGCAGGCCGCGAAGCGGGGCCTGCGTTCGGGCAGGCGCCCGGTGGTGAAGCGCTCAGTGCAGCGGCTGCGTACGGATGAGTCCGACGGCGATGCCTTCGAGCGAGAAGTCCTGCCCGGCCTGCACGATGATGGGCGAGAAGTCGGGGTTCTCGGGCAGCAGTTCGATGCGGCCGTTTTGCCGTTGCAGGCGCTTGACGGTGACCTCGTCGTCGAGCCGGGCGATGACGATCTGGCCGTTGCGCGCTTCGGCGGTCTTCTTGACGGCCAGCAGGTCGCCTTCGAGGATGCCGGCGTCGCGCATGCTCATGCCGCGCACCTTGAGCAGGTAATCGGGCGCCTGGGCGAACAGGCCTGGATCGACGCCGACTTCGCGTTCGACGTGCTCGGCGGCCAGCATGGGGCTGCCCGCGGCGACGCGGCCGATGAGCGGCAGCAGCAGGTGGGACAGGGCCGAGGCGATGGCGGCGGGAGCCTCGGCAGGCGCATCGGCCGACGGCTTGAGCCGAATGCCGCGCGAGGCGCCGGCGGTGAGTTCGATGGCGCCCTTGCGGGCCAGCGCCTTCAGGTGGTCTTCGGCGGCGTTGGGCGAGCGAAAGCCCAGTGCCTGCGCGATTTCGGCGCGCGTGGGCGGAAAGCCGGTGCGGGCAACCGTCTGGCGGATGAGATCCAGGATTTCCTGTTGGCGTTCCGTGAGTTTCGTGGCCATGGCGATGATCCGTGTGCGCTGAACGCGGACTGTATGTATATACAGCGGCATTCTGGGGGACGCAGCGGAAAAATGCAAGACACGCGTATGAAACGCGATGCTGCAAGGGCGGCGTGCGCCGCGGCAAAAGCACGTACTGGCCCAGGCACCAAAGAAAAACGGAGCCCGTGGGCTCCGTTCCGCGCGTGCCGAACAGCGGTGAGGCTTACTTCAACACGGCGGCGATGGCCTTTGCCACCACGTCGATGTTGCGGCTGTTCAGCGCGGCCACGCAGATGCGGCCGGTGCTGATGGCGTAGACGCCATGCTCTTCGCGCAGGCGATCGACCTGCTGGCTGGTCAGGCCCGAGTACGAGAACATGCCGCGCTGCTTCAGCACGAAGCTGAAGTCCTGCGTGGCGCCGTGTTCCTTGATCTTGTCGACCAGCTGCTTGCGCATCAGGCGGATGCGGTCGCGCATGCCGGCCAGTTCGCGGTCCCACTCCGCGAACAGCCCGGCGTCGTTCAGGATGGTGGAGACCAGCGTGCCGCCGTGGGTGGGCGGGTTGGAATAGTTGGTGCGGATGGTGCGCTTCAGTTGGCTCAGCACGCGGCCGGCCTCTTCCTTGTCGCCGGCCACCACGGTCAGGGCGCCCACGCGCTCGCCGTACAGCGAGAACGACTTCGAGAACGACGAACTGATCAGCATCGTGACGTCGAGGTCGGCGAACATGCGCACGACCGAGGCATCTTCCTGCAGGCCATCGCCGAAGCCCTGGTACGCGATGTCCAGGAACGGGACCAGGCCATTGGCCTTGACCACGTCGGCGATCTGGCGCCACTGCTCGGCCGTGGGGTCGACGCCGGTGGGGTTGTGGCAGCAAGCGTGCAGCACCACGATGGTGTTGGCCGGAGCCGACTTCAGGTCGGCCAGCATGCCGTCGAAGTTCAGGCCGTGCGTGGCGGCATCGTAGTAGGTGTAGGTGCCGACCGGGAAGCCGGCGCGCTCGAACAGGGCGCGGTGGTTTTCCCAACTGGGGTCGCTGATCAGCACCTTGGATTTCGGCAGCAGCTGGCGCAGGAAGTCGGCGCCGATCTTCAGTGCGCCGGTTCCGCCCAGGGCCTGGGCGGTCAGCACGCGGCCGGCGGCGGCCAGAGGCGAGTCGGCGCCCAGCAACAGGGCCTGCGCGCCCTTGTTGTAGCCGGGGATGCCTTCGATGGGCAGGTAGCCGCGGGCGGCGGCGGCTTCGACACGGGCGACTTCGGCCTTGCGCACGGCGCCCAGCAGCGGAATACGCCCTTCGTCGTCGTAGTACACGCCGACGCCGAGGTTCACCTTGCCGGGGCGGGTGTCGGCGTTGTACTGCTCGTTCAGGCCAAGAATGGGGTCGCGCGGCGCGAGTTCGACGGAAGCGAAGAGGTTGCTCATGGGCGTTGAATGGCTGGGTGGACGCACTACCGGGTGCTGTGGATAATGGGGGGTTTACCCCCGACAGAATGTCTTGAAAAAGACATCTTGGAAAAGTCTAGCATGCCGCCCGATTCCGGATTCGTCGATTACCCCGGCAGCCCCTTCCACCTGCACCAACCTTATCCCCCCGCGGGCGACCAGCCCGGCGCGATCGAGGGGCTCGTGCAGGGCGTGCAGGACGGCCTGATGTACCAGACCTTGCTGGGCGTCACGGGCTCCGGCAAGACCTACACGATGGCCAACGTCATCGCGCAGATGGGCCGTCCCGCCCTGGTGCTGGCGCCCAACAAGACGCTGGCCGCGCAGCTCTACGCCGAGATGCGCGAGTTCTTCCCGCGCAACGCGGTCGAGTACTTCGTCTCGTACTACGACTACTACCAGCCCGAAGCCTACGTGCCGACGCGCGACCTGTTCATCGAGAAGGACTCCTCGATCAACGAGCACATCGAGCAGATGCGCCTGTCGGCCACCAAGAGCCTGCTGGAGCGGCGCGACACCGTCATCGTGGGCACCGTGTCGTGCATCTACGGTATCGGCAATCCGGGCGATTACCACGCCATGGTGCTGATCCTGCGCGCCGGCGACCGCATCTCGCGCCGCGAGATCCTGGCGCGCCTGGTGGCCATGCAATACACCCGCAACGATGCCGACTTCACCCGCGGCACGTTCCGCGTGCGCGGCGAGACGATCGACATCTTCCCCGCGGAAAGCCCCGAGCTGGCGCTGCGCCTGACGCTGTTCGACGACGAGATCGAAACGCTGGAACTGTTCGATCCCCTTACCGGGCGCGTGCGGCAGAAGCTGCCGCGCTTCACCGTGTATCCGGGGTCGCATTACGTCACGCCGCGCGAAACCGTGCTGCGCGCCATCGAGACCATCAAGGAAGAGCTGCGCGAGCGCCTGTCGTTCCTGACCAGGGACGGCAAGCTGGTCGAGGCCCAGCGCCTGGAGCAGCGCACGCGTTTCGACCTGGAAATGCTGCAGGAGCTGGGCTTCTGCAAGGGCATCGAGAACTACTCGCGGCATCTGTCGGGCGCCATGCCGGGCGATCCTCCGCCCACGCTGATCGACTACCTGCCTGCCGACGCGCTGATGTTCATCGACGAGAGCCACGTCACCATCGGCCAGTTGGGCGGCATGTTCCGCGGCGACCGGGCGCGCAAGGAAACGCTGGTGCAGTACGGTTTTCGCCTGCCGTCGGCGCTGGACAACCGGCCGTTGCAGCTCGAAGAGTTCGAGGCGCGCATGCGCCAGTGCGTGTTCGTGTCGGCCACGCCCGCCGCCTACGAGAAAGAGCACGCCGACAACGTGGTCGAACAGGTGGTGCGTCCCACCGGCCTGGTGGATCCGATCGTCGAGGTGAGGCCCGCGCGCACCCAGGTCGACGATCTGCTGGGCCAGTTGAAGACACGCATCGCCGTGGGCGAGCGCGTGCTGGTCACCACGCTGACCAAGCGCATGGCCGAGGACCTGACCGACTACCTGACCGAGCACGGCATCAAGGTCCGCTACCTGCATTCCGACATCGACACCGTCGAACGCGTCGAGATCATCCGCGACCTGCGCCTGGGCACTTTCGACGTGCTGGTGGGCATCAACCTGCTGCGCGAGGGCCTGGACATCCCCGAGGTGTCGCTGGTGGCCATCCTGGACGCCGACAAGGAAGGTTTCCTGCGTTCCGAGCGCAGTCTGATCCAGACCATCGGCCGCGCCGCCCGCAACCTGAACGGCTATGCGATCCTGTATGCCGACCACATCACGGATTCGATGCGGCGCGCCATGGACGAAACCGAGCGGCGCCGCAACAAGCAACTGCAGCACAACGCGGACCACGGCATCACCGCGCGCGGCGTCAACAAGGCGGTGCGAGAGCTGATCGACGGCGTGGTGGCCCCGGCCAGCCACGATACGCTCGAGGCCGCGGTGCCGGTCGAGGCGCTGACCGACGAGAAGGCCTTGGCCCGCGAGATCAAGCGCCTGGAAAAGCAGATGATGGATCATGCCCGCAACCTGGAGTTCGAACAGGCCGCCGCGGCGCGCGACGCACTGAATGCGCTGAAGAAGCGGGTGCTGCTGGACGGTGCGGTGTAGTAAATAGGGTCGTAGCGGATGGCGTCCTATCGTTACAAATGCGTGCCGCCCGGCGTGGCGTGCGCTTAAATCGGGGGCGGATTCGCCGCATCCCGTTCAGCGGTTGAAAAGGTGCTGTGTCATGTATTTGAAACGTCATTCAATTGATTGATTTTATTGGGAAAATTGATCTTTTAAATGATGGATATTCATATAACAGAACTGCAAAAAAAACTTGCTATGTTCCGGGTTTTCCCGCACACTTGACGCCATGATGACCAAGGTACTTTTCGTTTGCATGGGCAATATCTGTCGCTCGCCGAGCGCAGAAGGCGTCTTCCGCCATCTGGTGAATGACGCCGGGTTGGGTGACGTCGTGCGGATCGACTCTGCCGGCACCCACGCCTATCACATCGGCGAAGCGCCCGATGCCCGGGCCCTGGCCGCGGCCCGCAAGCGCGGCTACGACATCACTCACTGCGAGGCCCGCCAGGTCACCGCGGAAGACTTCCGCGACTTCGACCTCATCCTGGCGATGGACTGGGACAACCTGTCCGCCATGCAGCAGCAGTGCCCGAAGGCCTACCAGCACAAGCTGATGCTGCTGATGCGCTTCGCGAACGAGTTCGAGGAAGCCACCGTGCCCGATCCGTATTACGGCGGTCCCGAAGGTTTCGGCAAGGTACTGGATTACATCGAAGACGCCTGTCAGGGCGTGCTTGAGCTGGTGCGCAAGCGCGCCACGCAGTACCAGGCCGCGTAAGCCATTCCGAAGTCGTGCCGCGCCTCCCCTGGGTGGCGCCGGCAAACCGTGTCGCTCATCCTCAGACCGCGCCCAGGCGCGGTTTTTTCCGGCCAGGATACCTAGCAAATTACTCGGGTATTTGCTATACTTGAGGCAATTACTCAAGTATTAGGCCGTCTGAAACGATCCTCTGGGTCACCTTCAGGCGATTTTACGGATACACAGGAAACCCACCATGCGGCTAACTACCAAAGGGCGTTTCGCCGTAACGGCCATGATCGACCTGGCAATGCGGCAGCACAGCGGCCCGGTCACGCTCGCGGCCATCAGCCAGCGGCAGAACATTTCGTTGTCCTACCTGGAACAGCTGTTCGGCAAGCTGCGCCGCCACGAACTCGTGGACAGCGTGCGCGGCCCGGGCGGCGGCTACTCGCTGGCCCGCCTGGCCCGCAACATCACCGTCGCCGACATCATCTTCGCCGTGGACGAACCCCTGGATGCCACCAGCTGTGGCGGCAAGCGCGATTGCACCAGCGGCAACGACGGCCGTTCGGGCAAGTGCATGACGCACGAACTCTGGGCTACGCTGAACCGCAAGATGGTGGACTACCTCGATTCGGTCTCCCTGCAAGATCTGGTCGACCAGCAGCGCGTGCGCCAGTTGCAGGAAGCGGCTAATCAAGCCCAGGAATGCTCGGTGCGGGTCAACCGCACGGGGACCGCGGCCAATGCGCCGGCGGTCGCTGTCGAGGCCAACGCCACCGTATAAAAAGCAGGAGTTGCACAAATGACCACCCGTCCCATCTACCTCGATTATTCGGCCACCACGCCGGTCGACCCCCGCGTGGTCGACAAGATGGTGCCCTGGCTGTACGAAAACTACGGCAACCCGGCCTCGCGCAGCCATGCCTTCGGCTGGGATGCCGAGGAAGCCGTCGAGAAGGCGCGCGAGGAAGTCGCCAAGCTGGTCAACGCCGACCCGCGTGAAATCGTCTGGACTTCCGGCGCCACCGAATCGGACAACCTCGCCATCAAGGGCGCGGCCAACTTCTATGCCGAGCGTGGCAAACACATCATCACGGTCAAGACCGAGCACAAGGCGGTGCTGGACACCTGTCGCGAACTCGAACGCCAAGGCTTCGAGGTCACCTACCTGGATGTCCAGGAAGATGGCCTGATCAGCCTGGATGCGTTCAAGGCCGCGCTGCGTCCCGACACCATCCTGGTGTCGGTCATGATGGTGAACAACGAGATCGGCGTCATTCAGGACGTCGAGGCCATCGGCGAGATCTGCCGCGAGAAGGGCATCATCTTCCACGTGGATGCGGCGCAGGCCACTGGCAAGGTCGAGATCGACCTGCAGAAGCTGAAGGTCGACCTGATGTCGTTCTCGGCGCACAAGACCTATGGTCCCAAGGGCATCGGCGCGCTGTACGTGCGCCGCAAGCCGCGTGTGCGCATCGAGGCGCAGATGCACGGTGGCGGCCACGAGCGGGGCTTCCGTTCGGGCACGCTGGCCACGCACCAGATCGTCGGCATGGGCGAGGCATTCCGCCTGGCCCGCGAGGAAATGGGCACCGAGAACGAGCGCCTGCGCATGCTGCGCGATCGCCTGTACGCCGGCCTGTCGCAGATCGAAGAGGTCTACGTCAACGGCAGCATGGAACACCGCGTGCCGCACAACCTCAACATCAGCTTCAACTATGTCGAGGGCGAGTCGCTGATCATGGCCATCAAGGAACTGGCCGTGTCCAGCGGGTCGGCCTGCACGTCGGCCAGCCTCGAGCCGTCCTACGTGCTGCGCGCGCTGGGCCGCAACGACGAACTGGCGCACAGTTCCATCCGCTTCACCCTGGGCCGTTTCACCACCGAGCAGGAAGTCGACTTCACTGTCGAACTGATCAAGAGCCGGGTGGGCAAGCTGCGCGACATGTCGCCGCTGTGGGAAATGGCCAAGGACGGCATCGACCTGAACACCGTGCAGTGGGCCGCTCACTGAGCCCCGACTACGAACAAGCAGTGGAGAAACATCATGGCATATAGCGACAAGGTTCTGGATCACTACGAAAACCCCCGCAACGTGGGCTCGTTCGAAAAGGGCGACGACACGGTCGGCACCGGCATGGTCGGCGCGCCCGCCTGTGGGGACGTCATGAAGCTGCAGATCAAGGTCGGCCCGTCGGGCGTGATCGAGGATGCGCGCTTCAAGACCTACGGCTGCGGTTCCGCCATCGCCTCCAGCTCGCTGGTCACCGAATGGGTGAAGGGCAAGACGCTGGACCAGGCCATGAGCATCCGCAACACGCAGATCGCCGAAGAACTGGCGCTGCCCCCCGTCAAGATTCACTGTTCCATCCTGGCCGAGGACGCCATCAAGGCCGCCGTGCAGGACTACCGTGCCAAGCACGGCGAGTCGGCCGAAGCGGCCGCGGCGCAATCCGAGGCCGTTACGGCAACGGCCGCCGCGGCGAGTTGAGATCATGGCAGTCACCCTGACCCAGCAAGCGGCCAATCACATCAGCCGCTACCTGACCAAGCGCGGCAAGGGCATTGGCCTGCGCCTGGGCGTGCGTACCACGGGGTGCTCGGGCATGGCCTACAAGCTCGAATACGTCGACGAGGCCGACACGGCCGACCAGATGTTCGAGAGCTTCGGGGTCAAGGTGTTCATCGATCCCAAGAGCCTGTCCTACCTGGACGGCACCGAGCTCGACTACGCGCGCGAAGGCCTGAACGAAGGCTTCAAGTTCCGCAACCCCAACGAGAAGGCGACCTGCGGCTGCGGCGAGTCGTTCACGGTGTAGGTCTTGGCGGCGGACGATCACTTCAGCCTGTTCGGATTGCCCGCGCGGTTCGACATCGACACGGACGCCCTGGAGCGCGCCTGGCGCGACGTGGCGGCGCGGGTGCATCCCGACCGCTACGCCACGGCCAGCCCCGCCGAGCGGCGCGTGGCCATGCAGTGGTCCGCGCGCGCCAACGAGGCCTACCGGCAATTGCGTGATCCGCTGTTGCGCGCGCGTTACCTGTGCGAGCAGGCGGGCGTCGATTTGCAGACCGAAAGCAACACCTCGATGGATCCCGCTTTCCTGATGCAGCAGATGGAATGGCGCGAGATGCTCGACGACGCGCGCCAGGATCCCGCCCAGGCCGACGTGCTGCGCGCCGAGTTGGGCGATGCCCGAGACGGCATGCGCCGCACGATGGCCGATCTGCTGGACGCGCGCGGCGACACCGCGCAAGCGGGGCAGAAGGTGCGCGAGTGGATGTTCATCGAGCGCCTGGCGCAGGAGCTGGCCCAGCTGCAGCCGTTGCGATAGCGCCCCGGCCGGCGCTTGGAATGCGCCGGTTCCATGCCCGTCCGCCCCTCCATACTTCCAAGAAATTCAAGCGAGATATGGCTTTATTGCAGATTTCCGAACCCGGTGAATCGCCCGCACCGCACCAGCGCCGCTTGGCGGTGGGGATCGACCTGGGTACGACCAATTCGCTGGTGGCCGCGGTGCGCAGCAGTGTTGCCGAGGTGCTGAACGACGATGCCGGGCGGCCGTTGCTGCCTTCCGCCGTGCAGTACCTGCCGGGCGGCCGCGCCATCACCGGCTACGACGCCCTGGCGCAGCAGGCCAACGATCCGGCCAATACGGTCGTGTCGGTCAAGCGTTTCATGGGCCGCACGCTGGCCGAAGCGCAGGCCAGCGGCGCGCCCTACGAATTCATCGATGCGCCCGGCATGGTGCGGGTGCGCACGGTGCAGGGCGACCTGAGCCCCGTCGAAGTGTCCGCGCAGATTTTGGCGGTGCTGCGCCAGCGTGCGGAAGACGTGCTGGGCGACGACCTGGTCGGCGCGGTCATCACCGTGCCGGCGTATTTCGACGATGCACAGCGCCAGGCCACGCGCGACGCCGCGCGCCTGGCCGGCCTGAACGTGTTGCGCCTCTTGAACGAACCCACCGCCGCCGCCATCGCCTATGGGCTGGATAATGCGGCCGAGGGCGTCTATGCAGTGTACGACCTGGGCGGCGGCACGTTCGACGTGTCCATCCTGCGCCTGACGCGCGGCGTGTTCGAGGTCATCGCCACGGGCGGCGACACCGCGCTGGGCGGGGACGATTTCGATTCGCTCATCGTCGAGCGCGTGCTGGCTGGGCAGCCCGCCGCGCAAGCCGCCGACGTGCAGGGCGCGCGCGCCGACCGCCGCCGCCTGCTGGTGGCCGCGCGTGCCGCGCGCGAGGCGCTCAGTTCGCAGGAGCGGGCTCGCCTGGATGTCACGCTGGCCGATGGCACGGCCGTGGCCTGCGACCTGAGCCGCGCGCAATTCGAGGAATGGGCCCGCGAACTGGTCGAGCGCACGCTGGACAGCGCGCGCCGCGCATTGCGCGATGCCGGCCTGGCGCCGGCCGACGTGCGCGGCGTGGTGATGGTGGGCGGCGCCACGCGCATGCCCGTCGTGCGCCGTGCCGTGGGCGACCTGTTCGGCACCGAGCCCCTGGTCGACCTCGATCCCGATCAGGTCGTGGCGCTGGGCGCGGCCCTGCAGGCCAACCTGCTGGCGGGCAACCGCGCGCCGGGCGAAGACTGGCTGCTGCTGGACGTGACGCCACTGTCGCTGGGCCTGGAAACCATGGGTGGCCTGGTCGAGCGCATCATCCCGCGCAACAGCACCATTCCCGTGGCGCGGGCGCAGGAATTCACGACCTTCAAGGACGGCCAGAGCGCGATGAGCCTGCACGTGGTGCAGGGCGAGCGCGACCTGGTGGCTGACAGCCGTTCGCTGGCGCGCTTCGAGCTGCGCGGCATTCCGCCCATGGTGGCGGGGGCGGCCCGTATCCGCGTCACCTTCCAGGTGGATGCCGACGGCTTGCTCAGCGTGACCGCGCGCGAGCAGAGCACGGGCATCGAGGCCGCCGTCACGGTCAAGCCCTCGTATGGCCTGTCCGACGACGAGGTCGCCACCATGCTGGCCGACAGCGTGCGCGAGGCCGATAGCGATGCACGCGCCCGCATGCTGCGCGAGCAGCAGGTCGAGGCCCGGCAACTGGCCGAATCCGTGCGCGCGGCGCTGCAGGCCGATGGCGACCTGCTGGAAGCCGACGAGCGCGAGCGTGTCGAGCAATGCCTGACGCAGGCCGAAGCGGCCCCGCAACTGGACGACGTGGAAGCCGTGCGCGCCGCGGTGCAGGCCCTGTCCGATGCAACCGAAGACTTCGCCGCACGCCGCATGGATCGCAGTATCCGGCGCGCGCTGGCTGGCCGTAAACTGGACGAAATCGCCTGACCCGATATGCCGAAGCTGACTGTACTGCCTCATCCCGACGTCTGCCCCGAAGGGGCCGTCATTGAAAACGCGCCGCAAGGCGTTTCCATCTGCCGCGTGCTGCTCGACAATCACATCGATATCGAGCATGCGTGCGAGTTGTCCTGTGCCTGCACCACCTGCCACGTCGTCGTGAAGCAGGGCTATGCGTCGCTGGAAGACGCCACCGATGCCGAGGAAGACCTGCTGGACCGGGCGTGGGGCCTGACGTCCACCTCGCGCCTGTCGTGCCAGGCGAAGATCGCCGACCAGGACCTGACCGTGGAAATTCCGAAGTACACGATCAACCACGCCAAAGAGGCGCACTGACCATGAAGTGGACCGACACCTACGACATTGCCGCCGCGTTGGCCGACGCCCATCCCGACGCCGACCCCAAGGCGGTGCGGTTCACGCAGTTGCGCGAATGGGTGATGGCGCTGCCGGGGTTCAACGATGATCCGGCGCGCAGCGGCGAGAAGATCCTCGAGGCCATCCAGATGGCCTGGATCGACGAGGCGGAATAGGGCGCGGCAAGCCCGTCCAACATGCGCTTGTGCAAGCCAGGCGGCCCCATCAGGAATGATGGGGCCGTTTTGTTTGAGGTGGGTGTCTTGCGTGCGGAAGCGGGGCTGTCCGGGCTGGCAGGTCGGATACGGCCGCCAGCGCCGCGCAGGCCAGCGCGGGGGGCATGCCATTCGGGCGTCGCCGACCGGGCGCCGGCGTATCCCGATGCGGCACAGTAATATCGGATACCTCCCTGTTTCCGGTGCTCCCACGATGACCGCTCGCCTGCGTTTCGGACTTGCCGCCAACCGCCTGCATCACGAGACCCCCGATGCCGCGCTGTTCGACTGGTTGCGCGCCAGTTCGGCGGGCATCCGTGAACTGGGCATGGAGCTGCACACGGTCGGGCGCACCTACGACGCCATCCAGCGCGAAGAGATGCTGCGGGGATATCGCGGGCTGATCCGCTACCCTTATGGCCGCGAGGGCGGCCTGATGAAGCTGGTGGCGCGCGTGACCGAAGGACGCGACGGCGCCGAACCGTTCGACGGGGCCATCTACCTGATCGATCCGGTGGACCCTTCTTCCATCTTTCCCGAGGCGCTGGCGCTCAAGCGCCAGTGCATCACGCACGGCCGGCCGTTCATCTCGACGCTGGCCGGCGCCATCGAATGGATCGAGGCCGAGCGTGTGCTGGCCGGGCTGGCGCCCGATCCGGCGGTGTCGCGCCATTTCGATTTCGGCCGCCAGACGCTGGCGCTGATCGCGCACGATGCCTTGAAAAGCGAAATGCTGACGTTCGCGGCCGAGCACTTCGACCTGTTGTCGCAATTCGCCAGCCGGGTGGCGACGGGCACCACGGGCGGGCTGCTGAACGACCTCGCGTGGTCACGGGGCTGGCCCGCGGACAAACCGTGGGTGCGGCGTTATCTGAGCGGGCCGCTGGGCGGCGATGCGCAGATCGCCGAACTGGTGCTGGAGCAGCAATGCCAGCGGGTGGTGTTCTTTGAAGACCCGCACGTGGCGCGGCAGCATGAGGCCGACATCCAACTGCTGGAGCGCGCCGTGCGCGTGGCGACGGCGCACGCCGCTTGCGCGACCTCGCCGGTGGTGGCGCGGCGCTGGGCGCAGGCGGCGCGGTTGCGTGCCGAGCGGGTGTAAGCCGCCCGGTTTCTCCGCGGAACGTGTCCCGGTGGCCCCGGATTCTGCGGATAGCGCTTCAGCGTGTGGCCTGCAGGGCTGCCCCCATGCGTTGCTCGACTTCATCTCTCGCGTCTGCGGCCATGCCGGCACGGTCTGGAGCAGGCGCTCCTGCCAGGCGGCCAGGTGAGGGAATTCGTCGTAGGGCGCGCCGGCCCGTCGGTATTGGGAAAACGGCCGCGATGTCGATATCGGCGAGCGTCAACGCGTCACCCGCGATGAACGGCCGGTTTTCGAGGTGTGCATCCAGCACCGCGACGCCATTGCGGATGTTGGCCGCCAACACGCAGCCAACCCAGAGGTACGGCCTGCCAGGCCGAGCGGCTTGCGAGCATCGCGATGCTCCGCATGTTGCCTGAATCCGACACTCATCACCCGTTTGGATGATAAATCCATCCGTCACTTATTTTGTTGATAACGAGAACGATTAACATTTTTGCTCCAAGAATCCCTATCCAGGAGACGTTCCCGTGCATTCCCCCCCACGCTATCGCCGCGCCGCATTGGCTGCGGCGCTCGGATTGCTGCCGACCGTGCTGATCGCGCAACAGGCCCCCGCGACGACGTCCACGCTGCCGGCCATCAAAGTGGAAGGGGCGGGGGAGGAAACGGCGACCGGTCCCGTCTACGGCTATTCGGCGCGCCGATCGGCCACGGCGACCAAGACCGATACGCCGCTGATCGAGACGGCCCAGTCCGTCACCGTGGTGCCGCGCGAGCAGATCGTGGACCAGGGCGCCACCAGCCTGCAGGAAGCGCTGGGATATGCGGCCGGCGTGCGTTCGGATGCCTATGGCGTGGATTCCCGCTCGGACGGCATGCGCGTGCGCGGCACCGATCCGGTGATCTACCTGGACGGCCTGCGCCAGGCTTATGACTACTACACCAGCACCACGCGCACCGATCCCTACATGCTGGAGCGCATCGAAGTGCTGCGCGGTCCGTCGGCCATGCTGTATGGGCAAGGCAGCACGGGCGGCATCATCAACATGGTCAGCAAGCGCCCGCAGGAAGAAGCGCAGCGCGAGGTGGGCGTGCAACTGGGCAGCCACAACCGCAAGCAGGCGCAGATCGACCTGACCGGGCCGGTGACCGAAGATGGCCAATGGCTGTACCGCCTGGTGGCGGTCAAGCGCGATGCCGATACGCAGGTGCACTACGTGCCGGACGACCGCACGCTGGTGGCGCCGTCGCTGACGTGGAAGCCCAGCGCGGCCACCTCCATCACCCTGCAGGCGCTTTATCAGAAGGATAAATCGGGCTCCAGCGCGCAGTTCATGCCGTGGGAAGGCATGCGGCTGGGCAATCCGAACGGCAGGATCCCGACCTACCGCTTCATCGGCGAGCCCGGACACGACAAGTACGATTCCGAGCGGCGCAGTTTCGGCTGGCTGATCGAGCACCAATTCAATGACCAGTGGTCGTTCAGCCAGGGATTCCGCCATGCGAACAACAGGGTCGACTACCTGACCCATTACGCGGACTCGTTCTCGGAGCCGGGCGGCTGGTCGCTGGACCCGGTCGACAAGCGCATCATCGGCCGCTATGCCGACGACTCCATCACCAAGGTGCGCATGAACACGCTGGACCAGCACCTGCTGGGCAAGGTGCGCACGGGCATCGTCGAGCACCAGGTGCTGGTGGGCCTGGACTGGTCGAACTACCGCCGCGAGCGCCGCAGCGGGTTCGGCTACGACTCCATCGATGCGTACGCGCCGGTGTACGGCAACTACACCGCGCCCGAACTGAGCCAGGATCCGCTGTACAAGCAGCGCCAGACCGGTATCTATCTGCAGGACCAGATGAAGATCGACCGCAACTGGATCGTGACCGCCGGCATCCGGCATGACCGGGCCCGCAGCGAGCAGGAAGGCAGCGACGTCGAAAAATCGCAGGCCACGACCAAGCGCTTCGGCCTGATGTACGCCTTCGACAATGGCTGGTCGCCGTACGTCAGCTACAGCGAGTCGTTCACGCCGGTGGCGGGCACCACGCGCAGCACGCCCGATGGCGACGTGCCCGAGGTGTACAAGCCGCTGCGCGGCAAGCAGTGGGAAACGGGCGTGAAGCACCAGTCGGCGGATGGCCGCCGCATGTTCACCGCGTCGGTGTTCCACTTGAAGGAAGAGAACCAACTGGTGCCGGATCCTTCGGGCGGCCTGAACAACGTGCAGACCGGCGAGACCACGACCAAGGGGTTGGAGCTGGAGTGGCGCGGCCAGTTGGGCTCGTCGTTCGACGTGGTGGCGCACTACAACTACCTGGACCTGGACAAGAAGCTCGAAGGCATTCCGCGCCACCAGGCGGCGGTGTGGGGCAAGTACCGCTTCGCGGTGGGCGGGTTGGACGGCTTCGCGGTGGGCGCGGGCACGCGCTGGATGTCGTCGTTCCACGACGGGGCGGGACCGCAGATCGCATCCGTGACGCTGGTCGACGCCATGCTGTCGTACGAGTCCAGCCAATGGCGCTACGCGCTGAACGTGAACAACCTGACCGACAAGACCTATGTGGCGACGTGCCTGTCGCGCGGGGATTGCTGGTATGGCGCACGCCGCAGCGCGGTGGTCAGCGCGACGTACAAGTTCTGAGGTGCCCGGCAGGATGGCTGCGGCAGGCCGGTTTCAGGCAGGCACGGAAGCCGCGATGGTGGAGGCGTTCTCCGCCAGGGCGCTCTCCCGGACCGTATCGAGAAACCGCCGCAGCAGCGGTGCATCGTCATCGGGGCGGTAGGCCAACAGCAACTGGCTGGCGGCGTCGGGGGTGTCGATCGTCCGGTACGCCACGCCGGGCACGCCGCTGCGCGCATACGTTTCCGGCAGGATGGAGATGCCCATGCCCGCGGCCACCAGGCCCAGGATGGTGGCGCCTTCACGGGCCTCCTGCACCAGGCGGGGAGCGTAACCCGCGCGGCTGGTCAACACCATGACATGCTCGAACAGGCCGCAGCCCAGTCCACGTGGAAACAGGATGAAGGGTTCGTCCTTCAGCGCGGTCAAGGGAAGGGGCTGCGCAGCTTGCGCCAGCGGGTGATGATCGGGCAGGACAGCGGCGAGGCGGTCGCTCCAGAGCGGCAGCGTGGCAACGCTGGCTGGCGCGCAGAACAACAGGGAAGGGCGCAGGAAGCCCACGTCTATGGTCTTGTCCGACAAGGCGCGCAACTGCTGGCCCGTGGACATGTGGGCCAGGTCGGCGCGTGCCTGTGGATGCGCGCTGCGGAAACGGTGGATCAGCCGGGGAAACGCATCGAACATGGGCACCGACGCCGTGAAGGCCAGGCGCAACTCGCCGGCCAGGCCGCGCGAGGCCAACCGCACCACTTCCCCGGCGCGGTCCATGTGCCGCAGGACCGCGCGGGCCTGTTCCAGGAACAGGGCGCCGGCTTCAGTCAGCGCGACATGGCGTTTGGTGCGTTCGAGCAGCACCGAACCCAGTTCTTCTTCCAATGCCTTGATCTGCAGGCTCAGTGGCGGCTGGCTGACGTGAAGCCGCCGGGCGGCAGCGCTGAAGCTCAGTTCTTCGGCAACCGCCACGAAGTAGCGTAGCTGGCGAAATTCCATGGTTATTTGGAATCAAAATAAAAAGTTGGTCTGAAAAGTATTGGATCATATTAATGATCCGGCGCGATCATTGTCACCTTCATACCAAAAATGGGACGCCACCGGCGTTCCTGTAAACAGGAGACATCGATGCAACGGACTTCACATGTCCTGGTACGCCTGCTGCGCGCCTGCGGCCTGGCGGTCGCGCTGGCGGGGGCCGGCGCCGCGCAGGGCGCGCAGGCGTTCCCCGACAAACCCATACGCGTGGTCGTGCCTTACTCGCCGGGCGGTGGCGTGGATATCGTCACGCGTCTGGTGACGCAGAAGATGTCGGAGGACCTGGGGCAACCCATCATCGTGGACAATCGGCCCGGCGCCGCGACCAACATCGGCATGGAGACGGTGGCGCGTGCGCAGCCGGACGGCTATACGCTGCTGACGGCCTCGAACACCCTGGCCGCCAACGCGGCGCTGTTCTCCAAGCTGCCTTTCGACCCCGCCAAGGATTTCGCGGCGGTGGGCGCCATCGGCTATGCCTCGCTGGTCGTGGTGGTGCCTTCCGATGCTTCATTCAAGAGCCTGAAGGATCTGGTGGCCTACGGCCGCGCCCATCCCGACAAGCTGACCTACGCTTCCGCCGGCAACGGCAGTTCGGGGCATCTGGCCAGCGAACTGCTCAAGCGCGAGGGCAAGTTCCAGGCGCTGCATGTGCCGTACAAGGGCGGGTCGCCCGCCGTCACGGATCTGTTGGGCGGGCGTATCGGTTTCATGGCCATCAACCCGCTGGAGGTCGTGCCGCATGTCCAGTCGGGCAAGCTGCGCGCGCTGGCGGTGCTCGATGCCAGGCGGTCGCCCCTGCTGCCCGAGGTGCCGACCGTGGCTGACCAGGGAATGCCGGGCGCGCAGGCCGCGGTGTGGTGGGGCCTGATCGGGCCGGCCGGCATGCCGCAGCAGGTGGTGCAGCGCCTGAACCAGGCGCTGCAGAAGGCGCTGGCCGACGCGAATGTGCGGCAGCGCATGGCGGAGATGGGCGCTGAACTGACGCCAGGCAGCGCTGCCGATTTCAGCCGCTTCGTCGCCGCCGAAACCACCAAATGGGAACGCGTCATCAAGCAGGCTGGCGTGCACGCCGATTGAGTGCATGCCCAGCCGGCCAATTCAAGGGAGCAATTCATGAGCAGCACCAAGCAACAGACCGGCCTGGTCGTCAGCGCGCATTCGGCGGATTTCGTCTGGCGCGCCGGGGGCGCGATCGCGCTGTATGCCAGCCGGGGCTGGAACATGGTCGTCGTCTGCCTGTCCTACGGCGAACGCGGCGAGTCGGCCAAGCTGTGGCGCGAACCGGGCATGACGCTGGAACGCGTGAAAGCCGCCCGCCGCGAAGAAGCGGAAAAGGCGGCGGGCATCCTGGGCGCTTCGGTCCGGTTCCTGGATTGCGGCGATTACCCCTTGCGTGTGCCCGACCAGGCGCTGTTCGAGTTGGTCGATATCTACCGCGAACTGCGGCCGGCCTTCGTGCTGACGCATTCGCAGCGTGATCCGTACAACTTCGACCATCCGTTGGCCACGCACGTCGCCCAGGAAGCGCGCGTGATTGCGCAAGCGCATGGACACCATCCGCAGCAAGGCGTGCTGGGGGCGCCACCGGTGTTCCTGTTCGAGCCGCACCAGCCCGAGCAATGCGAATGGAAGCCCGATGTGCTGCTGGACATCTCGCCGGTCTGGGAGACCAAGCGCCGCGCATTCGAGACCATGGCTGCGCAGGAGCATCTGTGGGAGTACTACACCCGCGTGGCCTTGCAGCGCGGCGTGCAGGCGGCGCGCAATTCGGATCTGAAGATTCGGTACGGCGAGGGCTACCAGCGCGTGTTCCCGCAGGTCACGGGCGAACTGGCCTGATGGGCGGCGATGATCCCGAACTTGTGGGATGACCTGGATAAGTCGTAGTAAGTTTTTCCGATGGCCTGCTCTCGATCCGGAGGGCGGGCCATGTTGCTTTGCGCGCATCCTGCGTCAGTCCACCGCGCCACCCAGCTTGAGCGTCAGCGCGCGCGCGGTTTCCCGGACGGTCTCGCAGTGCCGCACGGCGTAGCGCTGCGCGGGCATGGTCAGCGTGACCGCGCCCACCACCTCCTGGCGTGCGTCGAAGACCGGCACCGAGATGCCAGCCAGATCGGGAGTGCGGTCGCTGACGGGCATGGCGGAAATGCCTTCGGCGCGGATACGGTCGTAGCGGTCGCCGACCGCGCCGGCAAAGGCCAGCAGGACGTGCCCGCCCGTGCCGCGATCCAGCGGAAAGAGGTCGCCCACGCGGCTCTGGTCCGACAGGGGCTGAGGGGAATTGACACGGTACAGCACCAGGCGTTGATCCCCCTGGCGGACATGGAACGACGCGCTTTCCTGGGTGCGCTCCACCAACTGGCGCAGTGCCTCGGGTACCAGGGCTTCCAGGCTGAACGAGGCTGAGTAGACCCGGTGCAGCCGGGCTACCGACGGTCCCAGCGCGTAATTTCCATCAACTGTTTTCTGCACGAATCCGAAGTGCGCCAGCGAGGCCAGCAGGCGCAGCGTGGTGCTGCGCACCATCTGCGTGCGGTTGCTCAATTCGGCCAAAGACAGGGTTCTGTCGTCGTCGCGGAATGCGGTGAGCACGGTAAGGGCGCGGTCTACGGCGGTGACTCCGCCTTCGGCGGAAAACGCGGCATCGGCGGGGCGAACAGGATAGCGAGGCATTTGTGCGAACTATATCCCAAGTGTTGTCCGCAATTGACGGGGCAGCGCGGCACTGATAGTCTATTAAATAGAATTAAATTCTATCAGATAGAAAAAAGTAGTGCGAGTACGACCGACACCAATGAGGAGACACGAAACAATGAAAAAACTTTACCTGGCAGCAGTGTTTGGCTTGGCCGTCATGAGCATTGCCCGCGGCGTGGCCGCGCAGGATGCGGCCGCATGGCCCAGTCAGCCGGTCAAGATCGTGGTGCCCTGGGCCGCCGGCGGCACGGTGGATTTCACGGCTCGCCAACTGGCTCAGAGCCTGGGGGTGCAGACCGGCAAGCCGTTCATCGTGGAAAACAAGCCGGGTGCGGGCGGCACCATCGGCACCAACTACGTGGCCAAGGCGGCACCCGATGGCTATACCGCGCTGTTGTTCGAGTCCAGCTACGCGATGTTGCCCGGGCTGTACGAAAAGCTGCCGTGGGATCAGGCCAGAGACCTGGCGCCGGTGGGGGCGGCCATCAGCACGCCCATGGCGCTGGTGGTGCCCGAGCGCTCGCCATTCAACTCGGTGCGTGATCTGATCGCCTACGCCCGCAGCCATCCGGGCAAGCTCAACTTCGGTTCGGGCGGCTATGGCAGCTCACCGCATATGACCGCGGAACTGTTCAAGCGCGATGCTGGCATCGACATCGCCCACATTCCGTACAAGGGGGGCGGCGAAGCCTTGCTGGGGGTGATGGCGGACAGCGCGGACCTGCTGTTCACCGCCGTGCCTACGGCGCTGCCGCAGAGAGGGCAGGGCAAGATCAAGATCCTGGCCGTCAGCAGCGCGCGGCGGGTCGCCGCCTTGCCTGATGTTCCCACCGTCGCCGAAAGTGGTTTGCCGGGCTTCGCTGTCGACAACTGGTATGGCGTGGCGATGCCGCGCGGCACCGATCCGGCCATTGTGTCCCGCATGAGCGCGCTGATCCACAAGGCTCTTGCCGATCCGGCGCTGGTCGAACGCTTTGCCCAGCAGGGCGCGGAGGTGACGCCGTCCAGTCCCGAGGCGTTCGGCAAGGTCGTGCGCGACGAGACCCGCCGCTGGACCGAGGTGAGCCACGCAGCCGGCATCAAACCTCAGTGATCGGACCCAGTATCTCTTTGAATATCCGGCGTCGCTTCAGGCATGCATGCGTGCCCGGCAGCGCCTTTCCCGACTTTTCCCAAGCAGGTGTTCCATGTTCGCTCCACCGCCAGTGATCGCCACGCAAGTGTTCACGTCCATGCCCGACGCGTTCCGCAAGAAGGGTGTGCGTTCCGCCTGGACAGACGCCAACAAGCATGGGCAGACGGTCCATTCGTTTCTGGAAGGCCCCACCTTCGATCGCCAGGGCAATCTGTATGTGACCGATATCCCGTTTGGCCGGATCTTCCGCATCACGCCCGCGGGCCAGTGGGAACTGATCATCGAGTACGACGGCGAGCCTAACGGCCTGGCCATGCATGCGGACGGACGGCTGTTCGTCGCCGACTACCGCAACGGCATTCTGCAATTGGACGTGGCGCGCGGGAGGGTCGAGCCGGTGGTCCAGCGCGCACGCAGCGAACATTTCCGGGGTTGCAATGACCTGACGTTCGACATGCAGGGAAATCTGTATTTCACCGACCAGGGGCAGACCGGCCTGCATGACGCCACTGGCCGCGTCTATCGCCTGAATGCCAACGGACGGCTGGAATGCCTGCTTTCCAACGTGCCCAGCCCCAACGGCCTGGTGCTCAACCGCGAGCAATCCATTCTCTACCTTGCTGTGACGCGCGCCAATGCGGTGTGGCGTGTACCGCTGATGCTGGATGGGGGCGTCTCGAAGGTGGGGGTGTTCCTGCAATTGTCGGGCAGCCTGGGCGGGCCCGATGGTTTGGCCATGGACGTGGACGACAACCTTGTGGTGGCGCACTCGGGCTTGACCGTCTGGCAGTTCAGCAGGCTGGGCGAACCCATCGCCCGTATCGAGCCCAGCACGGGCCCGTTCGCCACCAATGTAGCGTTCGGCGTCGATCAGCCTAATCGTTTGTTCATCACCGAATCATCCAGCGGTTCGGTGCTGTGCGCCGACTTGCCTCAGGCAGGCCGGTCCCTCTATTCGCATTCCGGCCCGCAGGCCGTTTCCAAGGAAGCATCTTGACCCTCTCTCGTGAAATTCCCGCCAACGCGGTTCCCGGCGTACTGCGCGTCAAACCGGCGCGCACGCGCCTGCTGTCGGCCCTGACGCAAGGCGATGCGCTGAACATCGTGCCCGGCGCCTACGACTGCATCACCGCGCGGCTGGTGGAGCGTGCCGGTTTTCAGGCGGTCTATGTCACCGGCTCCGGCATCTCCATGAGCGCGCTGGGGGCGCCGGACGTGTCGCTGATGTCGTTCTCCGAGGTGCTGGATCGCGTCCGGCAGATCTGCGACGTGGTCGACATCCCCGTGATCGCCGATGCCGACACCGGCTATGGCGGACCCTTGAACGTCATTCGCACGGTGCGCGAGCTGGAGCGTGCCGGGGTGGCTGGCATTCAACTCGAAGACCAGGCCTGGCCCAAGAAGTGCGGCCACGAACCCAACCGCACCGTCGTGCCCGAACGCGAGATGATCGATCGCATCAAGGCGGCGGTAGATAACCGTGCCGATGCGGACCTGCACATCGTGGCGCGCACCGACGCGCGCACCACGCAGGGCCTGGCCGCGGCCATCGATCGCGCCAATCGGTATCGCGAGGCCGGAGCCGACGTGATTTTTGTCGAGTCGCCGGAATCCGAACAGGAACTGGCCCAGGTGGCACAGTCGGTGGACGCACCGGTGCTGGCCAATATGGTGGAAGGGGGGCGCACGCCTATCCTGACGGGCGAGCGGCTGCGCGAGCTGGGCTATCGCTATGCCATCTATCCGAATGCGCTGACGCGTGCGCTGTCGTTCGCTGGCGCGCGCATGCTGGCCAGCCTGGCCGAGCAGGGCTCGACCCATGCGCAGCGCGATGCAATGCTGGATCACCGCGCGCTGTGGAACCTGTTCGATTATCCGCAGTGGACCGCGTTGGAAGATCGTTACAGCGGCAAGGACGGGGAGGCGTAAGGCCATGTATCCCCGGCTGCCGCCCAGCGGGCGAAACGTTTGTGGAGCGGCCTTTACTTGCCGTAGCGCAGCGGCAGATCCGAATCATCTCCTCTCTGTGCGCTTCTTTCCTTATGTCGATTCAGCCTAGGCCAGGCCGCGGGCCGGTGGCGGATCGTCGGGCAGCAGGCCCAGTTCGGTCGTCAGGCGCATCAGTTCCTGCTGTCGGCGCGCGCCGGTCTTGTGCAGGATGGACTTCAACTGGGTGCGCGCGGTTTCGTGCGAGACCGACAGGGTCTCGGCGGCCTCGCGCAGGCTGTCCTGGCGGGCCAGCAGGGACAGCAGGCGGATTTCGGCCGGGGTCAGGTGGAAGACCGACTGCAGCACGGCGCGCGGCATGTTGGTGGACAGGCCCGCCCCCAGCACCACCAGCATGGCGGCGCGGCCGTACAGGGCGCGCGCCTCGGCCTGGGCCTCGGGCAGCGGCAGGGCGATCATCAGCACGGTGGATGAGCCGCGGCCATCGGGCAGTTGCACGGCTGCGCTGCGTACGGGGCCGTCCAGGCCGCAGGCCTGCCGCAGGATGCGCTGGATTTTCGGCAGTACGAAGCGGGTGCGGCCCATGCGATCGAACATGGCGTCGCGCCCGCGCAGCCAGGCGTCGGCGGCCTGGTTGGTTTGCAGCATGTTCGCCTGCGCGTCCGCGATGAGGATGGGACAGCCCAGCCGGTCGAGCGCGCCGCGGTTCCAGAGGTTCTGCTGCTCGAGCGCGCGCAGGCGGAAACGCAGCTTGAATCCGCGTTCCAGGGCAGTGTGCAGGTGCGCCACCCGTGCGGCCGCCATGTCGTCGAACGGCTGTTCGCCAAGGGTGCGGTGGATGGAGAGGTTGCAGTCCACGCCTTCGAAGATGCCGACTTTGTGCCCCATCATGAAAGAAATGCCGTGGGGACGCAGGAACTCTTGGTAGAACGGCAATTTCTCCAGCCGCTCGCCCAGTACCTGGCGATCGAGGTATTGCTCGGTGGGACGCCGCAGCACGGGCAGCGTGTTGATCGGGTTCAGGGCGTGGAATTCTTCGTTGTAGGCCCTGATGGCGGCCTCGGGCGTATCGACCGTTTCGAGGAATTCGAAATAGCCCGAATTTGCATTGCGCGACATGAGGCAGGCATAGGGCGCGCCGGCCAGTTCGGCAATGCCCGTGAGCGCCTGCTTCCAGCTCGTATCGTCCAGCACGCCTTCGTAGAGATTGCTTTCGATGGCCTGCACGGTCTTGGCGGTGGCATCCATGGTGTCCGGTCCATGCGGGGAGCGGACAAGCCGTCCCGGAATTATGAAACCAAAAGAAAAAAACCTTTCCTTGCGCTGAAGACAAAAGCATATCACCCATTCGGAGGATGACCCACCCCGCCGCAATCAAGAGACTTGCAACCTCCTGAGATCACTGGGGAAAGTGCGATGAGCAACACTAAGGGTGGCCTTCTGTCGCGGGACCGAGAGGTCCATTCAATACGTGCCGTATTGTTTCAAACGAGAATATTTGCATTATTTGGATTGATTTCATTTCTGGCTGGATGCGCCGCGACGCACCAGAGCAAGGTCGGCCAGAGCATGGACGACGCCCAGCAGGGCCGTCTGCCGCAGGCACTGGCTCACGTGGACGCCCAGTTGCAGGGCGAGAACGCCAACGACGTGCTGCTGAACCTGGAAAAGGGCGAACTGCTGCGCATGGCGTCCAGCCCGGACCAAAGCCTGGCTGCGCTGGGAATCGCCGACGCCGCGGTCAAGACCTGGGAGGATGCCGCGCGCGGCGCCACTACCGAGGTCCTGCGCCAGGCGGGCGCCACGCTGATGGGCGACGGCAGCCGCGAATACGAGGTGCAGGACTACGAGAAAGTCATGCTGACCACGGTGATGGCGTTGAACCGCCTGTCGGCCGGCGACCTGGAGAACGCCCGGGTGGACATCAAGCGCACCCACGAGCGCGAGGCGATCATCGCCGAGTACCGCAGCCGCCTGACGCTCGCCGCCGAGGAGGAGGCGAAGGAAAAAGGCGCTCAGGTGCAGAGCACGGAACTGAAGGGGTATCCCATTGAAACCCTGGAAGATCCCGAGGTTCTGGCGCTGATGAACGGCTACCAGAACGCGCTGAGCCACTATCTTTCCGGTTTCGTCTATGAGGCGTTGAACGAGCCTGGCCTGGCCGCACCGGGCTATCGCACCGCGCTCGAGCTGCGGCCGGGCACGCCGGTGCTGGAGTCGGCCCTGGCGGGCCTGGACGGCCGGCCCGGCGAGCAGCTCCGCGATGGCGCCACCGACGTGCTGTTCGTGATCGAGGCCGGCCACGCGCCTGCGCGCCAATCCCGCCGGTTCATGTTTCCCGTGCCGACTCCAGGCGGGCTGATCACGGTCGGCATATCGTATCCCGTGATCGAGCCGACCGTCGACGTGCCCGAGATTGGCTCGATACGCATCGGCGAGACCGAGCTGCAGGCCGGCCTTGTCGCGGATTTCAATGTGATGGCGCGCCGCGCTTTGAAGGATGACCTGCCCGGCATGCAGGCGCGCGCCGCAGTGCGCATGGTTGCCAAGGCCGCCGCGCAGGCAGTGGTGAACCGCGAGATGGGGCCGCTGGCCGGCCTGCTGGGCAACATCGTGGCCGCGGTGGCCGAGCCGCCGGCTGATGATCGGATGTGGCGCTCGCTGCCGGGCCGCGTGTATGTGGCGCGTGGTTTCTTCAAGCCGGGCGACTACGAGCTCGCGCTGCCGGGCACGCTGCAGCCCGCGCAGCAGATCAAGGTGAGCGGTCGCCACATGGTCGTTCCCGTGCGGGCGTTTCCGGCGGTCGCCTATTACGGCAGGGCCGGCCATTTCGGCGACCTGGCCAGCCTGCAGGCGAAGCCGCCGACGGCCGACGAAGCGTCGCCTGCCAAAAAGGCGCCGCGGGCCAGGAAAGCGGCCCGGTCCGCGTCGTTGCAATGATGTCCGTGTTCCGCTGGAGCCACCCGATGAAGAAGATATTGTTGTCCGCCGCCGGCATAGTGATGGCGGCGAGTCTGCTGGCGTGTCCGCCGCCTGCGGCAGCCCAGGCCATGGAGGCGCCTTCCCATGCCGCGTCGGCCGGTATCGCGGCCAAGCTGATGGTGCGCGATTCGGTCCGCGGCCTGCGGGTAGAAAGCCTGCGCTCTCAGCGGCGCAACGACGTGATGGTCGTGCAGGCCGAGATCCTCAACACCCGCCACAGCAACGCGCAGCTCTATTTCCGCTTCCGCTGGCTCGATGCCGACGGCATGCAGCAGGGCGACGAGCAGGCGTGGAAGCCGCTGACGTTCCTGGGTCTGCAGAACCGGTACGTGACCGGCGTGGCCGGCGGGCCGCAGGCCGTCGATTTCCGCATCGAGATGAGCGCGGAGTCGCCATGACGGACGCGGGGCGACGTGCCGCGCGGCACGTTGCATCAGTTTTCAACATAGATGGAGCATTCATGAATTCCAGCCTGTACGCGCGCGGCGCGACGATCCTGGCGATGCTGGCGCTGTCCGGCTGCCAGACCATGCAACCCACGGTAGACTCGGCCTCGGGCGTGAGCTACGGCGATGCCAAGGCGGTCGAGACGGTGACCAACGAGTTCGGTTCCACCGACCTGCAGATGATCGCCGAGCGGATGACCGGGTCGCTGCTGCAGAGCCCGGTGCTCGATGGCCGACCGGCGCTGTCGCTGGCCCCGGTGCGCAACAAGACCAGCGAGTACATCGACACCAAGTCGATCATGAACACCATCCAGACCCAGCTGGTCAAGAGCAACAAGGTGCGCTTCACCCGCAGCATGGACGAGATGGAGGGCGGTGTGCAAGAGCTGCAGCGCCAGAACCAGAGCGGCCTGTACCGCGGCCCCGGCAAGGCGAAGATGGGCAACATGGTGGGCGCGCAGTACACGCTGGAAGGCGAGATCGGCTCCATCGTCAAGCAGACCCGCGGCATCAAGGACGTGTACTACAAGATGACGCTGAAGCTGTACGACGTGTCGGCGGGCACGATCGAATGGCAGGACGAGAAAGAAATCCGCAAGACGACCCGACGCTGATGGCCACTTCCATGGACAAGAAAGACATGCACCGTTTTCTTCACCGTATGGCGGCGGCGCTGGCGTTCGGCCTGGCGCTGGCGCCGTCCGCACGAGGCGCCGAGCCCCGGATCGCCGTGACCGACCTGGCCTACGAAGAGCGGGTCAGCGAATATTTCCGCGTGGTGTCGGCCTCGGACAAGCGCAGCGTGCAGGCCAGCGCCAGCGAGCGCGAGGGGCCGCGCACGTTCTCATCGCGCGAACGCCTGAATGCACAGGCCGAAAGCCGCTATTTCGAGACCGAGGGGGCGTATTCGTACATCGAGCATGGCGAGCTGCGCAAATACACCGCCGACCTGAAAGGCGCCATCCTGAAAGGAGGCGGAGTGCGGTTGGTGCAGGCCAGGGCGCATCCGGGCAAGCCCGACGAGAAGCTGTTCGATGTCATCTCGCGCATCCGGCGGGGCCAGTTCGCGGGTGCCGATTATGTGCTGTTCGGCACGGTGAACGACATCCAGTTCAACGAAAGCAGCATGGCGTTCGGCACGGCGGCCGCGCGCGCGTTGGGGCTGGATCTGTCGGTAGCCTTCAGTCTGATCGATACGCGCACCTATGAGGTCAAGGCGGCGTTCAGCGCGCTCGGTTCGGGGCAGGACGTGAAGGTGGTGT
The DNA here is from genome assembly GCF_900078315.1 of Bordetella ansorpii. Lineage (GTDB taxonomy): Bacteria > Pseudomonadota > Gammaproteobacteria > Burkholderiales > Burkholderiaceae_B > Bordetella > Bordetella ansorpii. The sequence goes on along the minus strand of NZ_FKBS01000017.1, from coordinate 380,942 downwards.
CGGGCGCTGGCGGCGCCTCGTTCAGCCGTCCGAAAGTGATTGCAGAGGCATCGCGCAGCCTGGCCGAAGCGGCCTATGGAGAACTGATGGCGCAGTTCGGGGTGCCCGGGCGTCGGCTGACACACGCGCCGGTACACGACGGGAAACAGGGTGCGCGCGAGTCGCGTGACGAGGCGGTGGTGAGGTATTGAGGTGGCGGGCGCGCTTTCCGCGCTAGCTTATCGGCGCCGCTTGAGCAATGCCACGCCCGCGCAGGCCACCGAGACGGCCAGCAGCACGCCGGCCACGGGCAGCAGGGTGCTGTTTTCGTGGCCGGTGTCCGACGACAGTTGGCCCAGCCAGAAGGCCACGCAGCACAGCGATGCAATCAGCATCACGGCGGCCGTCAGCAGCAAGGCCGTGTAGGTGCGCTGGTCGGCGCCGGGGGGCGCCGCCAGCACGCCGCGCTTGGGCAGCACCACATACATCAGCAGCACCAGGAACGCGACGATGACGAGGATCTTGGCGATCATGGCGCGGCCCGCTCAGTCTTCGCGGCGCAGGTGCGGGAACAGGATGACGTCGCGGATGCTGGGGCTGTCGGTCAGCAGCATGACCAGGCGGTCGATGCCGATGCCGCAACCGCCCGTGGGGGGCATGCCGTATTCCAGGGCGCGGATGTAGTCCGCGTCGTAGAACATGGCTTCCTCGTCGCCCGCGTCCTTGGCCTCGACCTGCGAGCGGAAGCGCTCGGCCTGGTCTTCGGGATCGTTCAGCTCGGAGAAGCCGTTGGCGATCTCGCGGCCGGTCATGAAGAGCTCGAAGCGCTCGGTGATGCCCTCGCGGGTATCGGAGGCGCGCGCCAGCGGCGAGACCTCGACCGGGTAGTCGATGATGTAGGTCGGGTTCCAGAGCTTGGACTCGGCCGTTTCCTCGAACAGCGCCAGTTGCAGCGCGCCCAGGCCGGCGCGCGACAGCACGGGGCCATCGACGTCCGCGCCATGCTTCTTCAGGTCGGCGCGCACGAACGCGATGTCGTCCAGCTGTTCCTGCGTGTAGCCGGGGGCGTACTTGATGATGGCTTCGCAGATGGTCAGGCGGTCGAACGGCTTGGACAGGTCCAGCTCGCGTTCCTGGTAGGTGAGCACGGCGCTGCCGGTGGCGGCGATGGCCGCGCCGCGGATGACCTGCTCGGTGAAGTCCATCAGCCAGCGGTAGTCCGCATAGGCCGCGTAGAACTCCATCATCGTGAATTCGGGGTTGTGGCGCGGGCTGACGCCTTCGTTGCGGAAGTTGCGGTTGACTTCGAACACGCGCTCGAAGCCGCCCACGATCAGGCGCTTCAGGTACAGCTCGGGCGCGATGCGCAGGAACATTTCCATGTCCAGCGCGTTGTGGTGCGTGATGAAGGGCTTGGCCGCCGCGCCGCCCGGGATCGGGTGCAGCATGGGGGTCTCGACCTCGAGGAAGCCGGATTCCAGCATGAACTGGCGGATGCTGCCGATGGCCTTGCTGCGCGCCTCGAAGGTGCGGCGCGTGGCGTCGGTCATGATGAGGTCGACGTAGCGCTGGCGGTAGCGCAGTTCCTGGTCGGCCACGCCGTGGAACTTGTCGGGCAGGGGGCGCAGCGACTTCGACAGCAGGCGCGCGGCGGTGGCGTGCACCGACAGTTCGCCCTTGTTGGTCTTGAAGATGCGGCCTTCGATGGCGATGATGTCGCCGATGTCCCATTGCTTGAACGCCGCGTAGACGTCTTCGCCCAGCGTGCCGCGTTCCAGGTAGAGCTGGATGCGGCCGGTGCTGTCCTGCAGGGTGGCGAAGCTGGCTTTGCCCATGACACGCTTGAGCATCATGCGGCCGGCCACCTTGACCTGCACCGCGGCTTCTTCCAGGGCGGGCTGTTCCTGATCGTCGTATTTGGCGTGCAGGTCGGCGGCGCGGGCGTCGGGTACGAAGTCGTTCGGGTACGCGACACCGGCTTCGCGCAGTTTGGCCAGCTTGACGCGCCGTTCGGCGATCAAGCGGTTTTCGTCCTGGGCGGGGGCGGCGGTTTGGTCGGTCATGGCGGGTTCAGCGGTAATGGCGGATGTCGTCGATTTCGGTCGTGCCGAAGTCGTCGCGGTCTAGGTAGGCGAGGATGCGCGTGGCAACGTCGGCGGGAGAGGCCAGTTGGCCGGCGGTCTTGAATTCCTGGAACTTGGCCAGGGCGGGGAAGCTGGCGGGGTCGCTGCCGCGGATGGTTTCCTGCATGTCGGTGTCGACGATGCCGGGGGCCAGCGAGACGGCGCGCACGCCGTCGTCGCCCTGTTCCTGCTTCAGCACGCGGGTGTACATGTCCAGCGCGGCCTTGGTGGCGCAGTACACGCCCCAGCCCGCGTTGGGATTGCGGCCGGCGCCCGACGAGATGTTGAGCACCCGGCGGTCGGCCTGCATGCCGCGCACCGCCTGCAGGAAGCGCGCGGTGAGCAGCATGACGGCGCTGACGTTGAGGTTGAACGCCTGCGTGATGCTGGCGGCGTCGGTCAGCCCGGCGCAGGGCGACACCGGCTGCACCGTGCCGGCGTTGTTGATCAGCAGGTAGCGCCTGGCGTCGTGCGGGAGCTGGCGCGCGATCTGGTCGGCGGTGCGCTGCGTGGCGGACAGGTCCGACAGGTCGACCTTGACCTGCTGCAGCTCGGCGCCTTGCGCGCGGGCGAATTCGGCCAGTTCGGCGTCGTCGCGCCGCGCCAGCGTGACCAGGCGCACGCCGGGGCGCGCGAGGCCACGCGCCAGCGCGGCGCCCAGGCCGCGCGAGGCGCCGGTAAGGATGGCAATGGTGTCGGTCATGCTGTGCCTCGCTGATCGGGGTGGCAACGGGAGGTCAGACGCCTTGCTTCAGGCTGGCCTGGATGAAGGGATCCAGGTCGCCGTCCAGCACTTTCTGCGTGTTCGAGATTTCGACGTTGGTGCGCAGGTCTTTGATACGGCTCTGGTCCAGCACGTACGAACGGATCTGGTGGCCCCAGCCCACGTCGGTCTTGGAGTCTTCCAGCTTCTGCTGTTCGGCCATGCGGTTGCGCATTTCCAGCTCGTACAGGCGCGACTTCAGCATCTGCATGGCCTCGGCGCGGTTGCGGTGCTGCGAACGGTCGTTCTGGCACTGCACGACGATGCCGGTGGGGATGTGCGTCAGGCGCACGGCCGAGTCGGTCTTGTTGATGTGCTGGCCGCCCGCGCCGCTGGCACGGTAGGTGTCCACGCGCAGGTCGGCGGGGTTGACCTCGATCTCGAACGAATCGTCGATCTCGGGATAGACGAACACGCTGGCGAACGAGGTGTGGCGGCCGCCGGAGGAGTCGAACGGGCTCTTGCGGACCAGGCGGTGCACGCCGGTCTCGGTGCGCAGGTAGCCGAAGGCGTACTCGCCCTCGAGCTTGATGGTGGCCGACTTCAGGCCCGCCACTTCGCCTTCGGACTCTTCCAGCACTTCGGCCTTGAAACCCTTGCGCTCGGCATACTTCAGGTACTGGCGCAGCAGCATGGAAGCCCAATCCTGCGCCTCGGTGCCGCCGGCGCCGGCCTGGATGTCCACGAAGCAGTTCAGCGGATCGGCCGGGTTGGAGAACATGCGGCGGAATTCGAGGCCCTCGAGGCGTTCCTGGAAGCCGTCGGCGTCCTGCTCGATGGCTTCGAGGGTGGCGTCGTCGTTGTCGGACGCGGCCAGCTCGAACAGTTCGCGCGCATCCGCCACGCCATTGCCCAGTTCGGTCAGCGTGGTGACGACGTCTTCGAGGGATTTCTTTTCACGGCCCAGGTCCTGGGCGTGCTTGGGGTCGTTCCAGACGGCCGGGTCTTCGAGCTCGGCGTTTACGACGTGCAGGCGTTCAGTCTTGGCATCGTAGTCAAAGATACCCCCGTAACGCCAGCTCGCGCTGCGCGTAGTCGGCGAGGCGGGCGGCGATCTGGTTCTGGCGTTCGGCTTCCATGGCGATCCTTGATATGACTTTTCTGCGAAACCTGGCATTTTAGCTTGTCTGGGGGGAGATCGGTTCGGGGGGCGGTTGTAGGTGTGGGGGGCGGCGATCGCGGTGTTGCAGCCGGCCAGGCTGGTGAGCAGGCAGGGCGCCCGGCCCGGATGTGCAAACGCCGCCCTGGGGCGGCGTTTGTGTCCGTGAGGCTGGATTGGCAGGCCTACTCGGCGTGCTCGATCACCAACTGTGCCGACACCATGCCGTTCCACACGTTCTGCTCCAGCCGGTAGGCCACCTGCACGTGTTCGGGCACCGACTGATCGTGCCCGAACCAGATGGCGTCGAAGCGCTGGTGGCCGCGTTCCAGCGACAGCTTCAGGTGCTTCTCGCCCACCAGGCGCTGCGCGCGCACGGTGAACTCGTCCAGGAACAGCGGGGCCGCGAAGCCCGCGCCCCAGACCTGCTGGTTCAGCAGACCCGCGACTTCGGCGTTGGCGTAGCCGGATTCCAGCGTGCCGTCCGTCTCGATCAGCGGTTCGAAGTGGTCGCGGCCGGTCAGTTCGCGCACGGCGGCATCGAAGGCGGGAGCGAAGGTGGCGAAGTCGTTGCGGCCCAGCGTCAGGCCGGCCGCCATGGCGTGGCCGCCGAACTTGCGGATCAGGTTGGGATGGCGCTTGGACACCAGATCCAGCACGTCGCGCAGGTGCACGTCGGGAATCGAGCGGCCCGAGCCGCGGATCTCGTCGTCGCCCGCCGGCGCGAACGCCAGGGTGGGGCGCCAGAACTTTTCCTTCAGGCGCGAAGCCACCAGGCCCACCACGCCCTGGTGCCAGCCCGGGTCGAACACGCAGACGGTGGCGCCCGGCGCGGCCGAGGGATCGGCCATGGCGGCCATCGCCTGGTCGCGCATCTCGGCCTCGATGGTGCGGCGTTCGCGGTTGATCTGGTCGAGCTGGCGCGCCATGTCCAGCGCCTCGGCCTCGTCGTCGGTGGTCAGGCAGGCGATGCCCAGGCTCATGTCGGCCAGGCGACCGGCGGCGTTGATACGCGGGCCCAGCGCGAAGCCCAGGTCGAAGCCGCTGGCGGTGCGCGGTTCGCGGCTGGCCACGGCGAACAGGGCGCGCAGGCCGGGCTGCATGCGGCCGGCGCGCATGCGCTGCAGGCCCTGCGTGACCAGCAGTCGGTTGTTGGCATCGAGCTTGACCACGTCGGCGACCGTGCCCAGCGCCACCAGGTCGGCCAGCGCGTCCAGGCGCGGGCCGCCGTCGGCCGCATACACGCCGCGGCGGCGCAGCTCGGCGCGCAGCGCCAGCATCATGTAGAAGATGACGCCCACGCCGGCCAGGTTCTTGGACGGGAAGCCGCAACCGGGCTGGTTGGGGTTCACGATGGCCAGCGCGTCGGGCAGGGTGTCGCCCGGCAGGTGATGGTCGGTGACGACCACGCCGATGCCGGCGGCATTGGCCGCGGCCACGCCGTCCACGCTGGCGATGCCGTTGTCCACCGTGATGATGATGTCGGGCTTGCCGCAGCGGTGCGTGCAGGCCAGCTCGATCACGGCGGGCGACAGGCCGTAGCCCGTTTCGAAGCGGTTGGGCACCAGGAAGTCGACGTCGGCGCCCATGGCGGCCAGGGCGCGCAGGCCCACGGCGCAGGCGGTGGCGCCGTCGCAGTCGTAGTCGGCCACGATCAGCAGTTTCTTGTTCTGCTGGATGGCGTCGGCCAGCACGCCGGCGGCATGCGCGGAATGCGTCAGGCCGCTGGGCGGCAGCAGCGCGGGCCAGGCCAGGCGGGTCTGGTCGGGATGCGTGACGCCGCGCGCGGCCCACAGGCGCGACAGCAGGGGATGGATGCCGGCGGATTCCAGCAGCCTGCAGGCTGCGGCGTCGGTCGGGCGTACAGTCAGACGGGGCGAGACCACCAGGTGTTCCAGTCGTTCTTGGGCGCCGGCAGCCATTTCAGCAGGCCGGTACGCGGTTTCAGGGTGAGCCGGACGCGGCGGTCTTCGCCGAGCAGCAGCAATTCGGTGGGTTGCGCGGGCAGGGCGGATTTCTCCGAGCCCGCCAGCGGCGCGAGATATGTCTTGTCCAGGCGAGCCAGGACGTCCAGCCAGGTAGCCCAGTCGCCGGCGCGGTGGGCGGCGTCCAGATCGGTGATGAGCTGGGCGTGGTCCGGCGCGGGCTGCTGGATAGGCCAGGGCGCCGCGCCGCCGTACAGCCACAGGCCGTTGACCGGGGCGACGCCGCGCGCGGCGCGGGCTTCGTTTACCGGGTGCTCGTACCAGGCCATCTGGATTTCGTTGAGCAGGCGGCGCCAGGGGCGCATGGCGGCGTCCTGCGGCCACCAGGCATTCAGGTTGTGGCCGGCCACGGCGCGTGGGCTGCCGGTGTGGGGGCGCAGGCCGTCGGGCAGGGTCACGCGCCAGCGGTGGGGAGCCAGGGGGGCGGCGGAGAAGGCGGTGTCTTCGAACAGCGGCGCGACGGCGTCGTAAAGGGCCTGGCCTTCCTCTGGCCGCAAATCCATCTGGTCCGGCTCAAGCAGCGAGGCCTGGTCGGTGCCCAGGGCCATGTGGACTAGGTCGGCCAGCCAGATGCCGTCATCGGTTGATGCCGCGCCAGCAGGGGGCGGCGTCGCGGAGGCGTCTGCTGATGCCGCATCCGCGCCGGGCGGCGAGGCCGGAGGACGCCTGGCGTCGGTTCGAGCCTGCGCGGCCAGCAGCGGTCCGAGACCCGCGCCGAAGGGCAGTTCAGGCTGGCTGCGAAAGCCCGCCTGTTCCAGCTGCCAGGCTTCGAAGGGCGTACAGCCCTGCGCACGCACGTCGAAGGGCTCGGGCCGGGCCTGGCCGGCCTGCAGCCAGGCATGCAGGGCGGGCGCCTGCTTGGGCAGCCGCTTGGCCAGTTCGGGCGCGACGGACGCCGGGGGCAGGGCGCCGGGGATGACGATAAGCATGGGCGGGATTGTAGTGCGACGTTTCCGTCACGGGCGGAATGACGGAATCGGCGCCTTGTCGGGGAACTATGGAGCGCGGCCCGGCACCAATGGATTAAAAGTCCGCTGGTCTACACGGAAACCTTTCGCCAAACATCCCTCGTACTCTGCACACATTTCGCTACGAGCCCCCTCATCCTTGATGCCATAATCCCGCTCGTGCTGAAAATCCCCTATGAACTCTGGGTAGGCGCCCGTTATGCGGGCATGGCCTCCCTGCGCGGTCGGCGCGGACGCGACCGCTTCGTCTCCTTCATCGCCGCCTCGTCGATGGCGGGCATCGCGCTGGGCGTGGCCGCCCTGATCGTGGTGCTGTCCGTGATGAACGGTTTCCAGAAAGAGGTGCGCGACCGCATGCTGTCAGTGCTGCCGCACATCGAGCTCTACGTGCCGGGCGCCTCGCCCGAACGCGTGCTGACGCTGTGGCCGAATTTCGCCGGCGACCTGGGCAGGAATCCCGCGATCATCGGCCAGGCGCCGTTCGTCGCGGCGCAGGGCATGCTGGTGCGCGGCGATGCCGTGCGGGGCGTGCAGGTGCGCGGCATCGATCCCGTGGCCGAAGGCAAGGTGTCCGACATCCCGCGCGAGATGACCAGCGGCAAGCTGGATACGCTCGAGCCCGGCAGCTACGGCATCGTGCTGGGCGAGGAACTGGCCAAGACCATGGGCGTGAAGGCCGGCGACACGGTGCTGATGCTGGCCCCGCAAAGCAGCGCCGGCACCGAACCCGACAATGCCAATGCGCGCCTGGCCGTGGCCCCGGGCGGTTTCGCGCCGCGCATGCGGCAGTTCACCGTCACCGGCATCTTCTCGTCGGGCCACTACGAATACGATTCCTCGCTGGCCTTCATCAACGACCGCGACGCGGCGGCGGTGTTCGCCGACAGCGGCACGGCGGGCATGCGCCTGCGCGTGAACGACATGCAGCAAGCGCCCCGGATCGCGGCCGAGCTGCGGAAGACGCTGCCGCCCTACATCATGGCCAGCGACTGGACGCGCAACAACCGCACCTGGTTCGCCGCGGTGCAGACGCAGAAGCGCATGATGTTCCTGATCCTGGCGCTGATCGTGGCGGTGGCCGCGTTCAACCTGCTGGCCTCGCTGGTGATGGCGGTCAAGGACAAGCGCTCCGATGTCGCCATCCTGCGCACCCTGGGCGCGCGGCCGGGCGAGATCGCGCGCATCTTCCTGGTGCAGGGCTCGCTGATCGGCGTCATCGGCACTTTCGTGGGGGTCACCGGCGGCATCCTCATCGCCTACAACATCCACATCATCGTGCCCTTCATCGAGCGCCTGCTGGGTATCCATTTCCTGGCGCGCGAGGTCTACTTCATCAACGAGCTGCCGTCCGATCCGCAGATGGGGGACATCCTCTCCATCGGCCTCACGTCGCTGGCGCTGTCGCTGGTGGCCACGCTCTATCCCAGTTGGCGCGCCTCGCGGCTGCAGCCGGCCCAGGTGCTGCGGCAGGACTGATCCATGTTCAAGATTCCCTACGAGTTCTGGATCGGCGCCCGTTATGCGGGCCTGGTCTCGGCGCGCGGCCGCCGGGGCCGCCGCGACCGCTTCGTGTCCTTCATCGCCGGGTCGTCCATGGTGGGCATCGCGCTGGGCGTGGCTGCCCTGATCGTGGTGTTGTCCGTGATGAACGGTTTCCAGAAGCAGGTGCGCGACCGCATGCTGTCGGTGCTGCCGCACATCGAGCTGTCGCAGCCCGGCGAGTCGTCGCAGACCGTGCTGGCCCAGTGGCAAAAGCTGGCCGACGATGCGAAGAAGAATCCCGCCGTCGTCGGCGAGGCGCCGTTCGTGTCGGCGCAGGGCATGCTGGTGCGCGGCCAGGCGTTGCGCGGCGTGCAGGTGCGCGGCATCGACGCGGCCACCGAGGGCGCCGTATCCGACCTGCCGAACCAGATCACCCGCGGCAAGCTGGCGGCGCTCGAACCGGGCAGCTACGGCGTGGTGCTGGGCGACGAACTGGCCAACGGGCTGGGCCTGCGCGTGGGCGATACGGTGCTGATGCTGGCGCCGCAGGGTTCCATCAGCCCGGCCGGCTTCACGCCGCGCATGCGGCAGTTCACCGTGGTGGGCGTGTTCTCGTCGGGCCACTACGAATACGACTCCACGCTGGCCTTCATCGACACCGAAGACGCCGCGCGCGTGTTCCGCGACAGCGGCACGGCGGGCGTGCGGCTGCGCATCGACGACATGCAGCGCGCGCCCGAGATCGCCGCCCAGTTGCAGAAGTCGATGCCCGAAGGCGTGAAGGCCAGCGACTGGACGCAGAGCAACCGCACCTGGTTCGCCGCCGTGCAGACCGAGAAGCGCATGATGTTCCTGATCCTGGCGCTGATCGTGGCGGTGGCCGCGTTCAATCTGCTGTCCTCGCTGGTGATGGCCGTCAAGGACAAGCAGTCCGACATCGCCATCCTGCGCACGCTGGGCGCGGGCCCGGGCGAGGTCGCGCGCATCTTCCTGGTGCAGGGGGCGCTGATCGGCGTCATCGGCACCATCGTGGGCGTCGGAGGGGGCATCCTCCTGGCCTACAACATCGACGTCATCGTGCCTTTCATCGAAAGCCTGCTCGGCATCCAGTTCATGCCGCGCGAGGTGTATTTCGTGAGCGCGCTGCCGTCCGATCCGCAGGCCGCCGACATCGTCACCATCGGCATCACGTCGCTGGTGCTGTCGCTGCTGGCCACGCTCTATCCCAGCTGGCGCGCCTCGCGCCTGCAACCGGCACAGGTATTGCGCCATGACTGACAGCCAAAAGACCCACCACGGCGACAAGACGTCGCCCGCCCTGCACGCCGAGAACCTGGCCAAGATCTACGACGAGGGCCCGGCCCGCATCGAGGTGCTGGGCGGCGTATCGCTGACCGTGCAGCGCGGCGAGATGGTCGCCATCATCGGCGCCTCGGGCTCGGGCAAGAGCACGCTGCTGCACATCCTGGGCCTGCTGGACGTGCCCACCAGCGGCAACGTCACCGTGGACGGCGTGGCCGCCGAGGGCCTGAGCGAGTCCGCCAAGAGCCAACTACGCAACCGCAGCCTGGGCTTCGTGTATCAGTTCCATCACCTGCTCCCGGAATTCTCGGCGCTGGACAACGTGGCCATGCCGCTGATCGTGCGGCGCCAGCCGCGCGAGTCGGCCCGCCTGGCCGCGCGCGAGGTGCTGGCGCAGGTGGGGCTGGCCGCGCGCGAAGGGCATTTCCCGGGCCAGTTGTCGGGCGGCGAGCGGCAGCGCGTGGCGCTGGCGCGCGCGCTGGTCACGCGGCCGGCCTGCGTGCTGGCCGACGAACCCACAGGCAACCTGGATCGCCAGACCGCGCACGGCATGTTCGACCTGCTGGCCCGCGTGAACCGCGAGTCCGGCACCGCCTTCGTCATCGTCACGCACGACCGCGAGCTGGCGGCCCGGGCCGACCGGCAGTTGCACATGGAACGCGGTAAGCTGGTGCTGGATCGCGTTCCGGGCTGATCCGGATTTCCGCTAGCAGCGGGCGGGGCGCGTGCCCTGGCGGCCCGCCTTGCTCATCGCCATGCTGATCGACACCCACTGCCACCTGGATGCCGCCGAGTTCGACGCCGACCGCGCCGACGTGGCGCGGTGCGCCTGGCAGGCCGAGGTGCGCGCCATCGTCATCCCGGCGATCGCGCGCTTCAATTTCACCGTGGTGCGCGACCTGGCGCATGCCACGCAGGGCGGCGCCTACGCCCTGGGCATCCATCCGCTGTACGTGCGGGACGCCCGCGAGGAAGACCTGGACATCCTGCGCCAGGCCGTGGCCGCCGCGATGGACGACCCGCGCTTCGTCGCCATCGGCGAGATCGGCCTGGATTTCTTTGTCGAAGAGATCGCCAGCGGGGCCCAGCGCGAGCGCCAGGAGCATTTCTATGCCGCCCAACTGGACATCGCCGCCGAGTTCGGCCTGCCGGTGCTGCTGCACGTGCGCCGTTCGCAGGACATCGTGCTCAAGCACCTGCGCCGTAAACCGAAGTTGCGCGGCGGCATCGCCCATGCCTTCAACGGCAGTGCGCAACAGGCGCAGGGCTTCATCGACCAGGGCTGCGCGCTGGGCATCGGCGGGGCCATGACGTATCCGCGCGCCTTGCAGATTCGCCGTCATGCTGCCGAGTGGCCGCTGACGCATCTGGTGCTGGAGACCGATGCGCCGGACATTCCCCCGGCCTGGCTGCACGAGCCGGATCGCCGCAACGCGCCGTATCAGGTGTCGCGGATTGCCGAGTCGCTGGCGCAATTGCGCGGTGAGCCGGTCGGCATCGTCACGGCGGCGACGGGCGCCACGGCATTGCGTGTGCTGCCGCGTCTGGCGGGTGTGATCCGGTCGTAGATCCTATCGCTGCGGCTCGGGTATGCCTGGGCGGGAACTCGTCGCCATTCCCATTGGCCGCCGCCTATCCCGCCGGCGCCTCATGCCAAAGCCGCCGCGCGGCCAGGGCGGTCGGCGCCGCACTCTGCGTGGCCGCCTGCGGCAGCTCGATCTGCACCACCAACCCGCGCGGCTTGCGGTTCTGGGCACGGATGCTGCCGCCGTGCGCCTCCACCGCGGCGCGGGCGATGCTCAGTCCCAATCCCGCGCCCTTGGCGCGCGACACGCCCGGCACGCGGAAATACGGTTCGAACAGATGCCCGACGTGCTCCGGCGGCACGCCCGGCCCGTTGTCCTCGATGTCCAGCAGCAGGCGTCCTTCGTCGGCCTGCAGGGCCACGTGGATGGCGGCCGCCGCCCCGGCATAGCGCAGCGCGTTGCGCAGCACGTTGTCGACGGCGCTGGCCAGGGTCTGCGCATCGCCGGTCACCCACAGCGGACCCGGCGCGGTCCAGGCGATGCCGATGCGCTGCTCGCCGGCCTCGAAGCGGGCGTCCTGCACCAGCGTGTCCACCAGGTGGCTGAGATCCACCGGCGCGGTCGGCCTGTCCATGGCAGACAGCCGCGCCAGTTGCAGCGTATGGCCGACCAGGCTGTCCAGGCGTTCGCATTCGCGTTCGATGCGGTCCAGTTGCAGATCCTGCGTGTCGTCCTTGCGGCGCGCCAGCTCGGTGGCCAACCGCATTCGCGCCAGCGGCGAGCGCAACTCGTGCGCCACCGTGTGCAGCAGTTGCTCGCGCGTATCCACCAGGGCTTGCAGCCGTCCCGCCATGCCGTCGAAGTCGCGCGCCAGCAGGCCCAGTTCGTCGCGCCGCCGGGCCAGCTCGACAGGCGTGCGGGCCTGCAGATGGCCTTGCGCCAACGCGCGCGTGGCCTGCCGCAGCGCGCGCAGCGGCCGGGTGATGTGGCGGGTCAGCGCCCAACAGAGCGGCGCGGTCACCGCCAGCGCGAAAGCCAGCAGCGCCACCAGCACTGGAGTGAAGGTCAGCAATTCCCAGTGCGAGGAATCGAAGGGCAGGTACAGCATCAGCAGGGCCGTGCCGTCGGGCAGCCGCAGCCATTGCGGCGCCCACCACGACGATCGCACGCCCGGCAGCTCGCGCATCTGCTGCTGCTCTTCCGACATCGGCACGGCGTCCTGCGAACCGCGGTAGGCATCCAGCCAGTCGCTCATGCGGCGCGGCAGGGCGCGGCCCAGGATGTCCCGGTCCTGCGGGTCGACCACGTAGATCTTCAGCGCCGAGTAACTGTCGGACATGGCCCGGATCCAGCGTTCCAGGCCCTCGGCGCCTTGCGTGCGGGCCACCTGCTGGGCCTCGCGCGCCAGGCCGCCGGGGCTCAGGCCGTCCAGCGAATTGAAGCGGTACCAGGCCGCCGTGGCCGTCAGCAGCATGCCGCAGGCCACGATGACGGCCATGGCGCACCAGACCGACAGGAAGGCGCGCCAGAACAGCGAGCGGACCATGAAGCGGCTCATCCGGCCGCGCCGGCCAGGATGTAGCCCACGCCGCGCAGGTTGCGGATGGCGGGCGCCTCGGGATGGCTGTCCAGCCGCAGCTTGCGGCGCAGGCTGCTGATGTGGGTGTCGATGCTGCGGTCGAAGCGGTCGGGCGCGCGGCCCAGTGCGTATTGGCCGATCAGCTCGCGCGCGATGACCTGGCCGGGCGCGCGCATCAGCACTTCCAGGATGCGCTGTTCGGCGCCTGTCAGCGCGACTTCGTCCGCGCCCATGCGGGCCAGGCCGGTGGCCGGGTCCAGCGACAGCGCGCCCACCGACAGCCCTGCCGTGGCCGCCGCGGGCGTTTCCTGGAAGCGCCGCAGCACCGCCGTCATGCGGGCCTGCAGTTCGCGCGGGCTGAAGGGCTTGGCCAGGTAGTCGTCCGCGCCCAGTTCCAGGCCGAGCACGCGGTCGGTCTCGCCGCCGTGGGCCGTGAACATGATGACGGGGCGGCGCGACCGCGAGCGGTACTGGCGCAGCAGGTCCAGTCCGCTGCCGTCGGGCAGCATCAGGTCCAGCAACGTCAGGTCGAAGTCGTCCTGTGCCAGCAGGGGCAGGGCCTGGGCGCCGGTGTGCGCCAGCGTCAGTTGGTAGCGATGCGGTTCGAGGTATTCGCGCAGCATCTGCGCCAGTTCGACGTCGTCGTCGATCAGCAGGATTCGGCGCGTTGCAGCGAGGGGAGCGTGAGCCATCGTCGATACGTCCTGCGCCCGGCTGCCGGTGTGTCCCATGCCGGCAAGCGGGCGTGTGTGAAGAAGTGTGAAGAAGATAAAAGTTGGGGAAAGCGCGTTGCGGGAACCCTTACAGTCAAATTCTAATATGAGAATCGTTTTCATTCATAAATGCATTTCGATGGGGATCCGCGCGCCGGGGGGCATGCGGACCTGGGATTCAGGAGAAACAGAAGAATGAGCAGCAAGCATCTGGCCGGGCGCAGCGCCCTGGGGCCGCGCACGCGTCTGGCCGCCGCCCTGTGCGCGGCGGGTTGGGGCATCACGGGCACCGCGTGGGCGCAGGCCGACACGGCGGCGCAGACCCTGGATACCGTGGTGGTGACCGCCAGCGGTTTCGAACAGCAGATCCAGGACGCGCCGGCGTCCATCAGCGTGATCACGAGGCAGGACCTGGAGAACAAGTTCTACCGCGACGTGACCGACGCGCTGCTCGAAGTGCCCGGCGTGGTCGTGACCGGCGGCGCCGACCGGCAGGATATCAGCCTGCGCGGCATGGCCTCGCAATACACGCTGATCCTGATCGACGGCAAGCGCCAGAATTCCCGCGAGACCCGCACCAATTCCGACGGTCCGGGCGTGGAGGGCGGCTGGTCGCCGCCGATCTCGGCCATCGAGCGCATCGAAGTGGTGCGCGGCCCGATGTCCTCGCTGTACGGTTCCGACGCCATGGGCGGCGTGATCAACATCATCACGCGCAAGGTGCCGCAGGCCTGGGGCGGCGAGATCCGGATGGACACCACCATCCAGGAAAGCAGCAAGTCTGGCGACATCTACCAGGGCAACTTCTACCTGGCCGGCCCGATCAAGAACGACATGCTGGGCCTGCAGATCTACGGCCAGGGCACGCAGCGCGACGAGGACAACATCTACAACGGTTTCCGGCAGCGCGCCGCGAACACCGTCACCGCCAAGCTGGCGCTGACGCCCACCCGCAATCACGACATCGTCCTGGAAGCCACGCATTCGCGCCAGAAGTACGAGAACACGCTGGGCAAGACCGTCGAGCCGCTGGCGCCCGGCGCCGCGTGCGGACGCACGGGTTGCCCGGCTTCGTCGGAAACCGATTACCGCAGCAACAAGTGGGCGTTGTCGCATACCGGCCGCTGGGGCTGGGCCGTGTCGGATTCCTACGTGCAGCAGGAAGAGTTCGACAACCGTTCGCGGCAGATGAAGATCAAGAACACCGACATGAAGACCAGCTGGACGCTGCCGCTGGGCAGTCACATGCTGTCGGTCGGTGGCTCGTTCCTGGAGCAGAGCCTGGACGACCAGACCGGCAACCAGTTGGCGGGCGGCCCGAGTCACGTCGAGCGCTACCAGTGGGCGCTGTTCGCCGAGGACGAATGGCGCCTGACCGACAGCTTCGCGCTGACGGGCGGCCTGCGCATGGACAAGGACGAGAACTTCGGCGATCACTTCAGCCCGCGCCTGTACGGCGTGTGGCACCTGGCCGAACGCTGGACCCTGAAGGGCGGCGTGTCCACGGGCTTTCGCGCCCCGGACCTGCGCCAGACCGTGGCGGGCTGGGGGCAGGTCAGCCGTGGCGGCAACATGTACGGCAACCCCGACCTGAAGCCCGAGACGTCCGTCACCGAGGAAATCGGCCTGCTGTACGACGACGGCGAGGGCTTCAACGCCGGCCTGACCGTGTTCAACAACGACTTCAAGGACAAGATCACCCGTGTGGCGTGCCCGCTGACTCAGTGCACGGACGGCCCGAACCAGTTCGGTTCCAACCCGACCACCTACCTGAACGTGGACAAGGCGGTGTCGCGCGGCGTGGAGGCCAGCATGCGCCTGCCGCTGGACCGCGCGTGGTCGCTCACCGCCAGCTACACCTTCACCGATTCCGAGCAGAGGTCGGGCCAGTACAAGGGCGAGCCGCTGAACCAGTTGCCGCGCCACCTGTTCACCACCACCGTAAACTGGAAAGCCTCCGATGCCCTGCAGGCATGGGCGCGCGTGAACTACCGTGGCAAGGAAAGCCAGCCCATCACGGGCCCGTCGTCCTCGACGGTCGTGGCCCCGTCGTACACCTTCTTCGACCTGGGCGGCTCGTACGCCGTCAACAAGAGCGTGTCGGTCTACGCCGGCATCTACAACCTGTTCGACAAGGACGTGGGCTACGACGACTACGCCTATGTGGAAGACGGCCGCCGCTACTGGCTGGGCGTCGGAGTGAAGTTCTGAACATGAAGCAAGGAGCAGATTCGATGACAATGCAGGCACGTACGCGCCGCGGGTTCGCCGCCGCGCTGGCCGCAATGGGCGCCGCCCTGATGCTGGCGCCGGCGCTGGCCGCCGCGCAGGCCACGGTCCAGGTCAAGCATGCCCGCGGGGTGACGGCCGTGCCGGCCAATCCCGCCAAGACCGTGGTGATGGACCTGGCGGTGCTGGACACCCTGCATGCCCTGGATGTCGAGGTGACGGGCCTGCCCGCCGCCGTCAAGCTGCCGCCGCATCTGGCGCAATACCAGGACAAGCGCTACCTGAAGGTCGGTTCGATGTTCGAGCCGAACTACGAGGTGATCCACGCCGCCGCGCCGCAGGTCATCTTCGTGGCGGGCCGCTCGGCGCCCAAGTACGACGACCTGGCCAAGCTGGCGCCCACCGTCGACCTGACCGTCGATCCCAAGGACCTGGTGGGCAGCGTCAAGCGCAACACCGAGCTGCTGGGCGGCCTCTACGGCAAGCAGGACCTGGCGCGCCGGAAGGTGCAGGCGCTGGACGATTCGATCGCGGCGCTCAAGGCCCGCGCGGGTAGCGCGGGTACCGGACTGATCCTGCTGACCACGGGCGGCAAGATGAGCGCCTACGGCCCCGGCTCGCGCTTCGGCGTGATCCACGACGCCTTCGGCGTGAAGCCGGCGGCGCCGGGCCTGAACGTGTCCAATCACGGCCAGGCGGTGTCGTTCGAATTCCTGGTGCAGACCGATCCCGACTGGCTGTTCGTGATCGACCGCGATGCCGCCATCGGCCGCGAGGGCGTGTCGGCCCAGCGTCTGCTGGACAACGAACTGGTGCGCGCCACCAAGGCCTGGCGCACGGGACACATCGTGTACCTGAACGCCTACAACTGGTATCTGCTGGGCAGTGCAGGCCTGACCGGCATGCAGCAGAATGTCGACGACCTGACCCAGGCGCTGGCCAAGGGTCTGTAGTCGAGTGACGGTGGCGAGGAAGGGCGGGTGACGTTGCGGTCGTGGGTGCGGGGATGGGGCGGGCTGGCGCTGGTGTCGGCCCTGCTCGCGGTGCTGTGCGTGATCAGCATCGGGCTGGGGGCGAGCGAGTTCTCGTTCGGCGCGCTGCTGGGCGGGCCGGATGCCGCGCGCACGTGGAAACTGCTGCTGGTCAGCCGCGTGCCGCGCACGCTGGCGCTGCTGCTGGCGGGCATGTCGCTGGCGGTGGCGGGGCTGATCATCCAGATGCTGGTGCGCAACCGCTTCGTCGAACCTTCGACCGCGGGCACGCTGGAGTCCGCCACGCTGGGCATCCTGGTGGTGACGCTGCTGATGCCCGACATCCCCTTGATCGGCAAGATGCTGGTCGCCACCGCCTTCGCGCTGGCGGGCACGCTGCTGTTCCTGGCGCTGCTGCGCCGCGTGCCCTTGCGCACGCCTTTCATCGTGCCG
This sequence comes from Bordetella ansorpii, assembly GCF_900078315.1. Taxonomy (GTDB): domain Bacteria; phylum Pseudomonadota; class Gammaproteobacteria; order Burkholderiales; family Burkholderiaceae_B; genus Bordetella; species Bordetella ansorpii. Next base: position 363,770 of record NZ_FKBS01000017.1, on the reverse strand, counting down.
CTGATCGGCCTGGTGCTGGGCGGCGTGATCAGCGCGGGCACCACCTTCGTGGCCTACCGCTACGACCTGCTGCAATCGCTGCATGCCTGGACCGTCGCCGACTTCTCCAGCGTGCTGCGAGGCCGCTACGAACTGCTGTGGATCGGCTTTGCGCTGACCGCCGTGGCCTGGCTCGCGGCCGACCGCTACACCGTGGCGGGCATGGGCCGCGCGTTCGCGTCCAACCTGGGGCTGAACCATGCGCGCCTGACGCTGGGCGGGCTGCTGATCGTGTCCGCGATCTCGGCCATGACGGTGGTCACGGCGGGCAGCATTCCCTTCCTGGGGCTGATCGTGCCCAATGCCGTCAGCCTGCTGATCGGCGATAACCTGCGGCGGGCGATTCCCTGGGTGGCTGTGATGGGCGGGGGCTTCGTGCTGGCCTGCGACATCATCGGCCGCCTGGTCCTGTATCCCTATGAAGTGCCCATCGGCACGGTGGTGGGCGTGATCGGCAGCGCGCTGTTCCTGTGCCTGCTGCGCAGCCGCAAGGCAAGGCTGGGCTGAAATGTTCCGTTCCCTGTCTCCTGCCGCGCGCCTGGCGGCGCTGGCCATCGTGGCCCTGGCCTGCTGCGCGGCCTTCATGACCCTGGGCGCCAACGGCCAGTGGTCGTTCGTCATCCCGTTCCGTGGCGGCAAGCTGCTGGCGATGCTGCTGGTGGCCTACTGTGTGGCAGTGTCGTCGGTACTGTTCCAGACCATCACGCACAACCGCATCCTGACGCCCGCCATCATGGGCTTCGACGCGCTGTACGTGCTGATCCAGGCGTTGGTCGTCTTCGGTTTCGGCCTGTCGGCCACGGCCACCAACGATCCGGTCTGGAAGTTCCTGCTGGAAGTGGGCGTGATGACGGGCTTTGCCTGCCTGCTGTTCCGCTGGCTGTTCTCCGGCGAAGTGCGCAGCCTGCACCTGATGATGCTGGTGGGCATCGTGTTCGGCCTGTTGTTCCGCAGCCTGTCGGGTTTCGCCATCCGCCTGATCGATCCCAACGAGTTCCTGGTGCTGCAGGACCGCATGTTCGCCAGCTTCAACACCGCGCGCACGGGCCTCTTGCCCATCGCCGCGGGCGCCGCGCTGGCGGTCACGCTGGCGATGTGGCGCATGCGGCGGCGCTACGACGTGCTGGCCATGGGCCGCGACATTGCCGTCAACCTGGGCGTGGACTACCGCGGCACGCTGATGGCCACGCTGGCCGGCATCGCGGTGCTGGTGTCCGTGTCCACGGCGCTGGTCGGCCCCGTCACGTTCTTCGGCCTGCTGGTCAGCAACCTGGCGTATCACGCCATGGGCAGCGACCGGCATCGCCACACCGTGCCCGCGGCCGTGCTGCTGGGCGTGCTGTTCCTGGTGGGCGGCCAGGCGCTGCTGGAGCGCGTGCTGGCCTTGAATACCACCGTCAGCGTCGTCATCGAATTCGCCGGCGGCCTGATGTTTCTTTTCCTGGTCTTGCGCAGGGGGCGCCGATGATAGAGATCCAAGCAGTCAGCAAGCGCTACGCCGACACCGTGGTGGTGGACGACGTCACCCTGACCTTGCCCGCCGGCGGCGTCACCGCCATCATCGGCCCCAACGGGGCGGGCAAGTCCACGCTGCTGTCCATGATGAGCCGGCTGCTGACGCCGACGTCCGGACAGGTGCGTGTGGACGGCCTGGACGTGGCCCGCGCCGACAGCCGCGAGCTGGCGCGGCGCCTGTCCATCCTGCGGCAGGACAATCACCTGCCATTGCGCCTGACGGTGCGCGACCTGGTGGCATTCGGCCGCTATCCGCACACGGGGGGGCGTCCCACGCTGGACGACAAGGAGCACATCGACCGCGCCATCGATTACCTGGCCCTGACGCCGCTGGCCGACCGCTACCTGGACGAGCTGTCGGGCGGGCAGCGCCAGCGCGCCTTCGTGGCCATGGTGCTGTGCCAGGACACGCGCTACGTGCTGCTGGACGAGCCGCTGAACAGCCTGGACATGAAGCACGCGGTGGCCATGATGCGCATCCTGCGCCGCGCCGCCGACGAACTGGGCAAGACCGTGGTGCTGGTGCTGCACGACATCAACTTCGCCTCGTGCCATGCCGACCGCATCGTGGCGCTGCGCCAGGGCAGGGTGGCGTGCCAGGGCACACCGCAGGAAATCATCCGGCCCGAGGTGCTGCAGGACCTGTACGAGCTGCCCATCGCCGTGCACGAACTGGACGGGCAGCGCATCTGCACCTACTACCGCTGAAAAGGGGCCATGTAGTCGTCGAGTATCATGCTGGCGCCGGTTCCGCTCGGGGACCGGTCCATCCGGAACCGCGTCACGCATGCCCATCATCGAATTCACGCTCGCCGAAGGCAGCCCCTACATCGAAGTCAACCAACTGCTGAAGGCCACTGGCGTCTGCGACAGCGGCGGCGCGGGCAAAATGCTGGTGGCCGACGGGTACGTCAGCGTGGGCGGCGTGCTGGAAACGCGCAAGACCGCCAAGATCCGCGACGGCCAGATCGTCACCTGCGGCGACGTGCGCATCGTGGTGCGCGCGCATCCGGCCGCCGTCGACGAAGACTGACCCCCCATTTCCCAGCCCCCACTGCGCAACGCCGCGAGCCGCCATGAAAAGCACGAGGTTCCAGAACTCCATCTTCGCCGTGCTGGCGCGTTCGCCGTGGTGGATGAGCGCGGGCGTGGCGCTGCTGCTGAGCGTGCTGGGCTTCGTGGCCTTGCCGCTGGAGTACGCGGCGATGGGCATGTTCGCGGCCGTGCCGTTCGTGGTCACCGCGGGCATCGCCCTGCGCAGGCAATGGAAGAACCCGTCGGGCGCGCGCGTGCAGGCCGTGACCGACGCCGTGGCCGGCATGTCCTGGGCCACGTTCTCCACCCTGGCCGAAGCGGGCTTCAGGCGCGACGGCTGCGAGGTCAGGCGCCTGCAACTGCCGGCCGCCGATTTCGCGCTGACCAAGGATGGCCACGAGGCCATCGTCAGCGCCAGGCGCTGGAAGGCCGCGCGCATCGGTGTCGAGCCCCTGCGCGAGTTGCAGGCCGTGCGCGAGAAGCGCGGCGCCCGAGAAGCCATCTTCATCGCGCTGGGCGAGGTGTCCGACACCGCCGTCCAGTATGCGAAGGCGCAGAACGTGTCGTTGATGACGGCGCCGGAACTGGCCAAATTGCTGCGCGACCAGACGTTCTAGCGCGCCTTTGCCGCCAGCCCCGCGCGGGCCGGCGGCTTCATGCCGTCCTCACATGCGGTACCGCAGCGTCAGCATGGCGTTGCGGCCATCGCCGAACACGCTGTAGAAGCGGCTGGGCGGACGGATGTAGTAGTCGCGGTCGAAGATGTTGTTCAACTGCAAGGCCACCTCCACGTTCGGGTTGAAGCGGTAGCCGACCTGCGCGTTGTAGATGGCATAGCCGCCTTGCGAGATGCCGCGCGTGATCGCGCTTTGCGTCAGCATGCCGCCGCCCACGCTGAAGCCGTCCAGCGCGCCGTCCGTGAACTTGTAATGGGTCCAGAGCTTGAACAGGTGCTTCGGATCGGTGCCGTCGGTCAGGTCGGGTTCGTCGTTGTCGTACTTGACGTTCAGGTAAGTATAGCCCGCCGTCACGTTCCAGTTCGGCGTCGGCTGGCCCGTCACCTCCAGTTCCACGCCCTGGTTGCGCGCGCGGCCGCCCGGAATGCTGCCGGTAGGCTGATCCGGATCGCTGACCGCGCGGTTCTCGTCATTGATGCGGAACAGCGCCAGCGTGGTGTTCAGGCGGTCGTCGAAGAACGAATTCTTCACGCCCACTTCGTACTGTTCGCCCGTGCGCGGCGGCAGCATGGCGCCGGTGTAGGTGGTGCTGGTCTGCGCCGTCATGAAGCGCGAGAAGTTGGCGTAGGCCGTGGTCGCGGAGGTGATATCCCACACGATGCCGGCAGAGGGCAGGAAGCGGTGGTTGACGCGCGCGGTGGTCTCCCAGTCCTGCGGCGTGGGGATGATGGTCTTGGAGCGCTGCTGCAGGAAGGCCTCCCGCGCGCCCAGCACCAGCGTCAGCGGCTCGGCCAGCTTCACGCGCGCCTGGCCGTAGACGCTGTACTGCTCCATGCGGCCCTTGCTGCCGAAGGTGAACGGCACGTCGACATTGGGCACGTCGTTGGGGCTGTACAGGCTGAACAGGCCGCCCGGATAGGGGCCGGCCACGACCTGGTAGCCGCGCTTGTCGGTGCTGTTGACCTGCGAGTAGTTGGCGCCCACCGTCAGGATGTGCGTCAGGCCGAGCGCCTGGATGGGACCGGACGCATGGGTATCGAGGCCCAGCCAGTTGAACTCGCCGTACTGGGCCTGGTCGCCGAAGCGCGCCAGGCCCTGTTGGGTGGCGCCGGGGCCGGAGTAGGCATACTTGGAACGCAGTTCGCCGTGGCGGTAGAACGCCGTCGTGCCCCAGGTCCAGCCGTTGTCGAAACGGTGCGTCAGGTCGGCATTGGCTTCGGTGGTCTTGACGTTGGACCAGTTCCAGTCCGGGCTGTAGTTATCCGAGTACGAACCCGGCACGCGGCCGACCAGCGCGGTCAGGGTGGAATTGAACGTGCCCGCCGCGCCGTAGTCCACGCCGTGCTGCGAATTGACCTGGTGCCCCGCCGACAGCGACAGGGTGGTGCGCGGCGAGAAGTCGTAATCCAGCGCGCCATAGATCATCAGGTTCTTGTTGCGCGTGCCGTCCACCGACTGCAGCGAGTTGTTGCCCGCGATCACCGTGCGGCCGCGCAGCGTGCCTTCCTTGTTCAGGGGGCCCGTCACGTCGAACATCTGGCGGATGCTGCCGAAGGTGCCGGCCTGCGTCTCGCCCGACATGTGGAACTCGTCCATCGGACGCTTGCGCACCAGGTTGACCGTGCCGCCGGGCTGGCCCAGCGCGTCGTCGGTCACGCCGGCCGGGCCGCGCAGCACTTCCACGCGGTCGTACATGGCCATGTCGAACTGCTGCTGGTATTGCAGGCCGTTCATGATGGACACGCCGTCGAATTCGACGCCCATCTGGTTGCCGCGCGCGCGGTAATAGGCCGTGCCGTCGCCATAGTCCGTCGAGCCCACGCCCGTGACGTAGCGCAGGCCCTGCTGGATGGTGGACACGTTCATGTCGTCCAGCTGCTGGCGCGTCAGCACCGAGACCGAGGCGGGAATCTCCTTGATCGCCACCGGCACCTTGCCGACGGTGGCGGTGGTGGCGGCGTACGAGCCGCTGCCTTCCGTCGTCGCGTCATTCGCGGCGTCGCCCTGCACCCGCACCGTGGGCAGCGTATTGCCGCCGGCGGGCGCGGGACGCAGCAGGTAGCCGCCGTTGTCCTGCTGCACGGCCTCGAGGTCCGTGCCGGACAACAGCGCCGCCAGCGCCGCGCGCGGCGTATAGCGGCCGCTGATGCCGCGCGTGGTCTTGCCGCTGGTCTGGCTTTCCGTGAAGGTCAGCAGTACGTTGGCCGAGCTGGCCAGGTTGCGCAGGGCGGGGGCCAGGGGGCCGCCGGGAATGCTGAAATCGCGGGTTTCCGAACGGACCTGCGCCTGCGCCCGCGCGGTCGCGGGCAGCGTGGCTGCGGCTAGCGTCAGGCCGCTCGTGGCCAAGACCAGCGCGATGGGGCGCAGGCGGGAGGTCACCGGCGTGCCGGGCTTGTGTAGTTGGTTGATGCGCGCACCACGGCGCCCGACGATCCGCATGGGTTCCCCACAAATTTGGCGGTTGGAAATGAAGTCCTCATGGGATATGTGCCGCGAGCGAGCGGATCGGGCAGACGGAAATGCGAATTTCTTCGATTTCTTTGTAACGGCGCGGGGCAGGGTCAGGTGCGGCCTGTCAGGCACGGCCTTCGATCGTCACCCAGTAGCGGGTGCGTTGCCGGACCTGCACCGGCAGTACCTTGGGCAGCATCGCCAGCACGCGGTCGGTGTCTTCCAGGGGGAAGACGCCCGACAGGCGCAGGTCCGCCACGGCGGGATCGCAGCGCAGCAGGCCGGGCCGGTAGCGGCCCAGTTCCGCCAGGAAGTCGGCCAGCCGGACGTCCTCGGCCACGATCTGGCGGCGGGTCCAGGCGAGGTCGCGTTCGGCCACGGCCTGGGGCGTGTCGACGGCGTGGCGCGTGAAGGTCGCGCGCTCGCCCGCATGCAGGCGCCGGGTCTGGCCCTGGGCGGCGCCGGGGGTGACCTCGACGGCGCTTTCGATCACCGCCACCGCGGTGCGCCCGTCGTCCTGGCGCACGGTGAAGCGGGTGCCCAGCGCGCGCACGCGGCCTTCGCCGGTCTGCACGATGAAGGGGCGGGGATCGGGCTCGCCATCCAGCCGCAAATGCCCGGTGGTGATCAGCGCCTCGCCGCGGATCAGCCTGACCAGGCGCGTCTGGCCGTCGAAGCGGACGTCGATGGCGCTGCCGGTGTTCAGCAGGATCCGGGTGCCGTCGGCCAGCGCGAGCGTGCGCTGCTCGCCGGTGCCGGTGCGGTAGTCGGCCGCGATGCGCTGCCAGGTCTGTGTCCGCGAGGCCAGCATCGCCGTGCCGCCGGCGGCGCAGCCCCACAACAGCAGGCGCAACGCCTGGCGGCGGCCGCGGGCGGCGGGGCCGGCATAGGGCGACAGGGTCTGGTAGGCGGCGTGGCGCTGCAGCGCGCCCAGCCGGCCGGCCATGACGGCCTCGATGTGCCGCCAGGCGCGCTCATGCTCGGCATCGGCGGCGCGCCATTGCCGCCAGCGCTCGTGTTCGTCTTCCGTGGCTTCGCCGGACATCATCACGGTCAGCCATTCGGCGGCGGCGTCGGCGGTGGCTTCGCTGATCGGCTGGCCCTCAGCCAAGGGGGGCGTGGCGCCGCCTCCCGATGAGGCGGAGATGGGGGGCGCGGGCGTACAGGAGGCCGAGGTCATGGCGGGCATCGGCCTAGATCGACAACGAGAACAGGCACTGCCGATGCGCGCGCGTCAGGTATTGCTTGACCGAACTGGTGGATACGCCCAGTCTTTCGGCGATGTCGGCGTAGCTCAGTTCTTCCAGGTGGGCCAGCAGGAAGGCTTCCTTCACCTTGGGCGGCAGGCCGTCCAGCACGCGGTCCACTTCCTGCAGCGCCTCGATGGCCAGGGCCTGGGTCTCGGGCGAGGGCGCCAGCGGCTCGGGCAGCGCGGCCAGCATTTCCAGGTAGCTGGTTTCCAGCAACTGGCGGCGATGGCGGTGCGCCAGCAGGCGGCGCGCGATCGTGACCAGGAAGGCGCGGGGTTCGCGGATGGCGTCCGTTGCATCGGACGTCATCACGCTGACGAAGGTGTCCTGCGCCACGTCCGCCGCGTCGAAGCTGTTGCCCAGCTTGCGCCGCAGCCAGCCGGACAGCCAGCCGTGATGGTCGCTGTAGAGCGTATGCAGGTCGGACTGCGCGGGAAGATCGGCGGCTGGCATGGGGCAACCGCAGGGCGGTCCGGACGTTCGTAATTATCGAATAAGAATCTTTATCATTTATAACTCAGCCAGGGCGCGCAGCGCAATCCGAAGGCGCGCGAAGTCTCCCCTCCAGAATGGATTGTGAATTTTTCTCATGAGAGCATGCGAGCCCTTTCATCAACTCTGACGGTGGACTGAATATAAAGTGCAGGATTGAAGTCAGCGCGCCGGCATCGCCTGCCGCGCGGGCATCGCTACCGAGAGGACTGCACATGTCTCAGGAATTTCCCGACGGGCCCGCCGGGCCCGATGCCATCGAACCGGCCGACGGCGTGCCCGCGATCCACGATGTCGGACACTCCCGCCGCCAGTTCATGATCGGATCCGTGGCCAGCGGCATCGGCGGCTTCGCGGCCAGCCTGCTGGCCCAGGAGTCCGCGCTGGCCAGGCAGGTGCCCGAGCCGGGCACGGGCAGTGCGTCCGGTCCGCAGAACGCCGTCAAGCTGCGCCTGCAGGTCAATGGCGAGGACGTCTCGCTGGCGCTCGATTCCCGCACCGTGCTGCTGGACGCCCTGCGTGAACACCTGGCGCTGACGGGCACCAAGAAAGGCTGCGACCAGGGGCAATGCGGCGCCTGTACGGTGCTGATCGACGGCAAGCGCGTGTTGTCCTGTCTGACGCTGGCAGCCACCGCGCAGGGCCGGCCCATCACCACCATCGAAGGCCTGGCGCAAGGCGACCGCCTGCATCCCATGCAGGCCGCCTTCATCGCCAACGATGCGTTCCAGTGCGGCTACTGTACGCCGGGGCAGATCTGCTCCGCGGTCGGCATGCTGGCCGAGGTGCGGCGCGGCGATGCCAGCCATGTCTCCGCCGACGTGCGCATCCCCATCGTCGAACTGACCGATGACGAGATCCGCGAGCGCATGAGCGGCAACATCTGCCGCTGCGGCGCCTATCCGGGCATCGTGGCATCGGTCCACGAGGTGCATTCGGGACGGCGCGCCCAGCAGGCCTGGGCCTTCGCCACGCCGCAGCAGATCGCGGACGCGGGCATCGAAGGAGAGGGCCATGAGACCGTTTGAATACCTGCAGGCCAGCGACCCCGCCGATGGCGTGGCGCAGGCCTCGCGTCACCAGGGCGCCAGGTTCCTGGCCGGCGGCACCAACCTCGTCGACCTGATGAAAGAGGACATCGAGCAGCCGACCCATCTGGTCGACATCTCGCGCCTGGCGCTGCGCGACATCGCGCCGGGCAACGCCGGCCTGGCCATCGGGGCCCTGGCCACCAATGCCGACACGGCGAACCACAATGCGGTGCGCACGCAGTATCCCCTGCTGAGCCAGGCCATCCTGGCCGGGGCCTCGGGGCAGATCCGGAACATGGCCACCAATGGCGGCAACCTGCTGCAGCGCACGCGATGCCAGTATTTCTACGACATCTCGATGCCGTGCAACAAGCGCCGGCCCGGCAGCGGCTGCGCCGCCCGTGAAGGCCTGAACCGCATCCATGCCGTCTTCGGCTGGAGCGAGGCCTGCGTCGCGGCCTATCCGGGCGACATGGCCAATGCCCTGGTCGCACTGGACGCACGGGTCAGGATCCTGCGGCGCGACAACACCGAGGCCACGATGCCGCTGGCCAGCCTCTACCGGCTGCCCGGCAGCGATCCGGCGAAGGACACCAACCTGGCGCCGGGCGAGCTGATCGTCGGCATCGACCTGCCCGCGGCGTCCGAACGCTATGCGGCGCATTCGCACTACCTGAAGGTGCGGGACCGGTCGTCCTATGCCTTTGCCATGGTGTCGGTCGCGGCGGCGCTCGATATCAAGGACGGCGTCATCCAGAGCGCACGCGTCGTGCTGGGCGGCGTGGCGCACATGCCGTGGCGGGTGGAAGACGCCGAGTCGCTGCTGGCCGGCGGTCCGCCTGGCGAGGCCCGCTTCCAGCAGGCGGCCGACCGGGCATTCCAGGATGCCCGGCCGCTGTCGCACAACCAATACAAGATCGAGCTGGGCAAGCGCGCCGTGGTGCGCGCGCTCACGCTCGCATCGCGTCCGGCGTAACGCCCGTCCAGGAGAATCCGCATGACCCGATACTTGGGCAAGGAAACGCCGCGCGTCGACGGCGTTGCGAAAGTCACAGGCAAGGCGAAATACGCCGCCGAATTCCAGGTGCCGCACGTCTGCCATGGTTTCATCGTGCAGGGCACGATCGCCAAAGGGCGGATAAAGGCCATCCACACGGCCGAGGCGGAACAGGCGCCAGGCGTGCTGCGCGTCATCACGCACCTGAACGCCCAGCGGCTGGGCGACGGCGCCGGCGGCGGCTGGCAATGGCCGCTGCAATCCGACCGCATCTTCTTCAACGGCCAGCCCGTGGCGCTGGTCGTGGCGCAGACCTTCGAGCAGGCCCGGCACGCGGCGCGCCTGGTGCGGGTGGCGTATGACGCCGAGCCGTACAACACCGATACCGAGCGTGCGCTGCAACAGGCCGGACAGGATGCCGATGCCGGGAAGAACGCGCCGCGCGGCGATCCGCAGGGCGCTTGGGGCCAGGCCGAGGTCCGCGTCGAGGCCCGGTACACGATTCCGATGGAGCATCACAACCCCATCGAGCCGCATGCCGCCATCGCCTTCTGGGACCGCGACGAGCTGACCCTCTTCGACAAGACGCAGGGCGTGGGCGGCGTGCAGCGGCATCTGGCCAGCGCCTTCGGCATCAGGCCCGAGCAGGTGCGCGTCGTATCGCCCTTCGTGGGCGGGGCGTTCGGTTCATCGCTCAAGCCGAACTACTATCCCTCGCTGACCGCGATGGCGGCCAGGATGGTGCGCCGGCCCGTGAAGGTGGTGTACACGCGCACCCAGATGTTCACCGGGCACGGCTACCGGCCGTTCACCGTGCAGAACGTCAAGCTGGGCGCGGGCAGGGACGGCCGCCTGTCGGTCATGATCCACGAGGCCGGGCACAATACGTCGTCTTTCGAATCGTTCTCCGACGCCACCACGCGCTACATCAAGCAGGTCTATGCCTGTCCGAACCTGCACGCGCCGCTGCGCGTGGCGGCCACGGACCTGGCCACGCCGACCTGGATGCGGGCGCCGGGCGCCGTCAGCGGCATGTTCGCACTGGAAAGCGCAATGGACGAACTGGCCTACGAGCTGGGCATGGATCCCTTGCAGTTGCGCCTGGCCAACTACGCCGAGGTCGATCCCGAGAGCGGCAAGCCGTTCTCCAGCAAGGCGCTGCGCGAGTGCTACCGCATCGGCGCCGACAAGTTCGGCTGGCACGCGCGCACGCACGCGCCGGGCTCGATGCGCGACGGCGACCTGCTGGTCGGCTGGGGCATGGCCACGGGCGTATGGGGCGCCTTGCAGATGCCGGCCAGCGCCCGGGTGATCTACCGGGCGGACGGCACCGCCCGCGTGTCCAGCGCCACCAGCGACATCGGTCCCGGTACCTATACCGTCATGACCATGATCGCGGCCGAGTTCCTGGGGCTGGCCCTGGAGCGCGTCAAGTTCGATCTGGGCGATTCCAATCAGCCCACGGCGCCGTCGCAGGGCGGTTCGTGGACGACCTCCAGCGTGGGGTCGGCCGTGCGCGGCGCGGCGCTGGCGGTCGGCGCCCGGCTGCTGGGCATGGCGAATGCCGAGAGCCAGTCGCCGCTGGCGGGGGCGAGCGCCGCCGAGGTCGAGATGATCGATGGCGAGCTGCGCATGAAAAAGGCGCCGCAACGCGCCGTCCGCATCGCCGATCTCATGCGGCGGCATCGCATGGAAGAGATCAACGAGGTGTTCGATTCCACGCCTTCCAAAGAGCGGGACGACTACGCGTCCCTGGCGCACGGGGTGCAGTTCATCGAGGTGAAGGTCGATCCCAGGCTGGGCACGGTGCGCGTGACCCGCGCCATCGAGGTCAGCGCCTGCGGCAAGATCATCAACCCATTGGCCTCGCACAGCCAGGAAATCGGCGGGGTGGTGTGGGGCATCGGCATGGCCCTGCTCGAAGCGACCGAGGTGGATCATCGCTACGGCCGCATCATGAACGCCAACCTGCAGCACTATCACGTCCCGGTCAACGCCGACGTGCAGACGATCGAGACCATCTTCGTCGAGGAAGACGACACGGTCGTCAATCCGCTGGGGGTGAAGGGCATGGGCGAGCTGGGCATGGTCGGCATTCCGGCCGCGATCGCCAACGCCGTGTTCCATGCGACGGGCCGGCGCGTCCGCGACCTGCCGATCACCCCGGACAAGCTGCTGTGATGGCGCCGGCCATCCGTATCATCGACCAGGAGAACCGCGATGGATAGGCTCGACGTGATGGTGCTGCGCACCATGCGGCAATGGATGGGGCAGGGTTCGGGCGTGGTGCTGGCCACCGTGATCCGCACCTGGGGCTCGTCGCCGCGTCCCGTCGGCGCCATGATGGCCTTCAACAGCGAGGGCCACGTGGTCGGCAGCGTGTCGGGCGGGTGCATCGAGGACGATCTGGTGCACCGCTACGCGCTGTCCGGCGCGCGGCGCCCGCTTCCCGCCAAGCCCGTGGAGTTCGTGGAATACGGCGTATCGGCGGACGAGGCGCACCGGTTCGGGCTGCCGTGTGGCGGCACGCTGGAGCTGGTGCTCGAATTTGCGCCCGAGCGCGCTGGCATCGATGCCTTGCTCGATCTGCTCGAAGCCGGCGTGCTCGTGCAGCGCACGCTGCACGTTGAGACCGGACACGTCGAACTGGCCACGCGCCAGGTGTCCCCGGGCCTGCACGCCGACGCGCGGCGTGTGGTGGCGACGCTGGGCCCGGCCCATCGGATGCTGCTGATCGGCGCGGGCGACCTGGCTTTCTATGTCGCGACGATTGCGCGTTTCAACGGCTTCGAGGTCACGATCTGCGATCCCCGCCCGGAGCGCCGCGCCATGCTGGAAGGATCGGGCGTGGCGTCGACGACCGAGATGCCGGACGACGCGGTGACCGCGTTCCGGCCCGATCCCGGCAGTTGCGTCGTCGCGCTCAGCCATGATCCCAAGCTGGACGACATGGCGCTGCTGGAGGCCGTCCACAGCGATGCCTTCTATGTGGGCGCCATCGGTTCGCGGCGCAACAACCGGGCGCGGCGCGAGCGGTTCATCGCGCATTTCGGCGAAAGCGAGGCCTCTTTGCAGGGCCTGCGCGGGCCGATCGGCATCTACATCGGCAGCAAGACCCCTGCCGAGATCGCCGTCAGCCTGATGGCCGAGGTGATCGCCGTCAAGAACGGCGTGAGCGTGCCCAGGCTCGCGTCGGTCGGCATGGCGAAGGATGCCGGCGACGCTGCCCGGGTGTCGCCGGTCTGCGGCTAGGGCCTTACCAGAAGGGCTCGTAGCCCGGCCGCTGATAGATCGTGTCCTGCCTGCCCAGGATGTCCGGCCTGATGATGATGTGCGGCATTGAAGCGCTTCCTGTCTGGATGCGCTATTGGATGCCAGTCCGGACGCTTCGATAAGGGGGCGTCCGGTGCTGGCCGCCATGAATTCATTTCACTAATTCACTTTCATCGCCGAAGGAGCCGACGCGAGACAGCGGTGCCCGTGCGCGCCTACGCTATCCCTGATACCGAAGCTCCTCGATCAGCAGGCTCATGGCATGCGACGGCTGCCTCCGGCTGGGGTAATACAGGTGATAGCCCGACCACAGCGGACACCATTCCTCCATGACGCGCACCAGCTTGCCTCGGGCGATGTACGGGGCCACCATGGTCTCGGGCACGTAGCACAGGCCAAAGCCCGCCAGACAGGCCTCGACGACTTCATAGATGCCGTTGAACGTCAGTTGACCGTCGACCCGCACGTTGACGATCCGGCTTCCCTTCCTGGCGAACTCCCAGGCATAGAGCCCGCCATGCGTGGGCAGGCGCAGGTTGATGCAGCGATGGTTCACCAGATCCTCGGGCGTGCCTGGGGCCGGATGCTTCGCCAGATAGCCCCTGGTGCCGACCACGGCGAAGCGCTCGTTGGGCCCGATCCTGACCGCGATCATGTCCTGCCCCAATTGCTCGCCGAAGCGCACGCCCGCGTCGTAGCGCTCGGCGGCGATGTCCGCCAGGCCGTAGTCGCAGATCAGCTCGACCTTGATCTCCGGGTAGCGGCTCAGGAAGGGCATGAGCCTCGGCCACAGGATGCTGCGTATCGCATAGTCCGTTGCCGTGATGCGTATGGTGCCGGCCGGCGTGTCGCGGAACCGGCTCATGGTGTCGATCTGTTCGTCGATCTGGGCCAGCGGGCCGCAGATGCTCTGGTACAGGGCTTCGCCGGCTTCCGTCGGCGAGACGTTGCGGGTGGTGCGCGTCAGCAGCCGCACGCCCAGGCGGGATTCGAGCGTGCGTATGGTGTGGCTGAGCGCGGATTGCGAGACGCCCAGCCCCGCGGCGGCCCGTGTGAAGTTGCCTTCGCGCACCACGGCGACGAAGGCCAGCAGCCCGTTGTAATGGTTGTCACGCGCCATCGATGAAATTCCCCATGTGATCGTTCGAGAGGCGCCGCTTCTGCGAGCTGTCCTGCCTGGGGCATCCACGATACGCAAAGGGACAGGGCAGAGCAACGGGGCCGCCGCGCGGCGAGGTCCAGCCGCGATGAATGGCTTTCACAGAGGGGGGTGTGCGCCATTAGGTTCCTGCAAAACAGTTTTCCGTACCGCGGCGTCTCCAGAACATGACCGCTGCCTGGCTGCCCATCTAGGAGCGGCGCCGGGCATTGCACCCGGCGTCTTCATGTCACTGCTTCAGGTCCAGCTTCTTCATCAGTTCCTTGAACGCTTCATTCTGCCGAGCGATGTCCGCGGCGAAGGCCGGCGTGTCCGCCCAGGACAGGGTGAGGTTCTGCGAGGTGACCGTCTTCTGGAAGGCCGGCGTGTCGTAGACCTTGCGCGCCACCTCCCGCCAGGTGGTCAGCGCCTCTTCGGGCGCGCCCTTGGGCAGGCCGATGCCGCGCCAGACGCTGAATTGCAGGTCGTGGCCGCCTTCCTTGAAGGTGGGCACGTTCGGCAGCCCCTGCAGCCGCTGCGCGGACATGACGGCCAGGGTCTTCAGCTTGCCGCTTTCCACGTACTGCTTGAGCTCGGCGTAGGCGACCGTCGTGGCCTTCACGTCACCGGCCATCAGGCCCATGATGGCCGGCGACGAACCTTGATAGGGCACGTGCGTGAAGGTGGCGCCGATGCTGCTGGCCAGCGCCGCGGCCGCCAGGTGGGGGATGGTCCCGTTGCCCGCATTGCTGACGGTGACGGTCTCGGGGTTGGCGCGCGCGTAGGCGATGAACTCGTCGATGGTGTTCCACGGGGCGTCCGCCCGCACGGTGATGGACGAGGGATCGTCCGTGAAGCGGGCAATGGGCTGGAAGTCCTCGATGGTGGCGCGGCCGATACCCATCAGCGGCACGAACAGCATCTCGGGGTTCATCAGCAGCACCTTGTAGCCGTCCGGCTTGCCGGCCAGCACGTACGACCAGCCGATGGAGCCGCTGGCGCCGGGCTTGTTCGTCACATAGACCGGCTCGGGCAGATGGGCGCGCGCCACCTCCGCCACGGCGCGGGCCGTATTGTCGCTGCCGCCGCCAGGCTGATAGGCCACCACCATCTCGACCTGCTTGGCAGGATAGGGCGCCGCGGCCGCGGCGGCGGCGAGGGTTCCGGCAAGTACTCCCAGTACGACTTTACGCAAGATTTTCATGATGGAGAGTCCATCCACGCGAGGCACCGATCATGTCGACGGTATCGGGGTGCCGTTCCGGTACCGTCCAGAGAAAGCGGGTCGGCGGCGCCCGGCCGAACTGGGCGCTCGAGCAATGACGATCGTCCACCGCGACGTCAGAAGCGCGTGACGGCGTAGGGCCGTAGATCCGTGCCGGGAAAACGGTTGTCGAGCAGGTCGCCGATCAGCGCGGCGGTGGTCGCGGATTGCGTCAGCCCCAGGTGGCCATGGCCGAAGGCGTACAGGATGCGGTCGCTGCGGGCGGAGGGTCCGATTACGGGCAGCGAGTCCGGCGTGGTGGGCCGGTTGCCCATCCATTGCCGGGCATCGCTGCCATCCAGGCCGGGCAGGTAGCGGCGCGCCAGGTCCAGCAGCGCATCGCTGCGCCGATAGTTCGCGGGGGCCTCCAGGCCGGCGAACTCCGCCGCGCCGCCGATCCGTAGCCCGATGGCCAGGGGCGTGGCGACGAACATCCGCTCGGCGAAGATGACTTCGCGGTTCAGCAGGGCAGCGCTGCCGGGCAGCGTGGTGTTGTAGCCGCGCTCGCTTTCCACCAGCACGCGGTCGCCGACCGATTGCGCCAGATGGGCCGACCAGGCGCCGGTGGCGACGACGACGCGGTCGGCCGTGATCTTTTCTCCGCTGGCCAGCACGACGCCGGCCGCTGCCGTGCCCGCGCCATCCAGGGACAGCCCGGCGGCTTTCCCCGCCACCAGCGTGGCGCCGTGCGCGGCCACATGGGACCGCAGGCGATCCACGATCCGCTTGGGGTCGTCGATGTGCGCCCAGTCCTCCAGCATGACCGCATGCGAGAACACCGGCGCCAGGCCCGGCTCAAGTTGGCGCAGCTCATCGCGCGAGACAGGGCGCCAGCGCACGCCGCGCTCGCGCTTGAACTGCCAGGCATCCTGTTCGTCCTGGTAACCCTTTTCTGTTTCGTACACCGTCAGCGCGCCGCGCTTGTGCAGGTCGCCCGACAGGCCGATCTCGGCCAGCAGGGCTTCGAAGTCCGCCAGCGAGCGCCGGTTCAGCGCGGCCAGCGCGTCGCCGATCCGGGCATGGTTGCGCGGCGAGGACGCGCGGCGCAAGGCCATGTACCAGGGGAGCAGCTTGGGCGCGTGCCGTGGCCGGATAGACAGGGGGCCCAGCGGGTCCATCAGCCATTTCAGCGGCTTCAGCCCCATCCCGGCCAGGCTCAGCGGCACGCACTCCGAGACGGCGATGCCGCCCGCATTGCCATGCGAGGCGCGGTCGCCCTCGAAGTCGCGGTCAACCAGCGTGACCTTCCAGCCGCGGCGCTGCGCGGCCAGCGCGCAGCTCAGGCCGATGATTCCGGCGCCGACGATGACGGCATGGGGCATGAATGCATTCTCCGTACTTCAATGAAACCGCCGCTTGGAAGGCCGGATGTCGGCCTTTCCGTCAGGGCTTGTCGTTGTCCCGCCGGGTCACTTCAGCAGAAAGCCCTTGTGCAGCGGATCGCGGTCGTCCACGAAGATCGTGTTCAGTCCCGTCACCCGCGCCCATCCCTCCACCGTGGGGCGGATGCCATCGAACTCGCCGACCCGCACGCGCTCCGTCGCCATGCCGTTGAAGGTAGTGCCGATGATGCTTTCGTGCACGAAGGCCGAGCCGATATCCAACTGTCCCTTGGCCACCCGTTGCGCCATGCGCGCCGAAGTGCCGGTGCCGCACGGCGAGCGGTCGATGGCCTTGTCGCCGTAGAACACGGCATTACGCGCCGACACGCCCGGCCTGGAGGGCTTTCCGGTCCACATCACGTGCGACAGGCCATTGATGGCCTCGGTCTCGGGATGGACGAAGCGGTACTTCTCGTTGGCCTTGCGCCGCAGGATGGGGCTCAGGCGCTGGATGTCCGACGGCGAGAAGGCGTCCAGGTCGCGGTAGTTCGGCTGGCTCTCGACGATGGCGTAGAAGTTGCCGCCGTAGGCCACGTCGAAGGTGATTTCGCCCAGGCCATCCACGTCGACGGTCAGGTCCCGCGAGTGCAGGAAGGAGGGCACGATGGTCAGCCGGACCGATTCCACGAATCGGCCATCCATCCTGTAATGCGCCAGCACCAGGCCGGCCGGCGTGTCCAGGCGCAGCACGCCCGGTTCGCGCGGCGCGACCAGGCCATGCTCGATCAGGAAGGTGACCGTGCCGATGGTGCCGTGGCCGCACATTGCCAGGCAGCCGCTGACCTCGATGAACAGGATGGCGGCGTCGCAGTCCGGCCGCGTGGGCGGATAGACGATGGTGCCCGACATCACCTCGTGGCCGCGCGGCTCGAACATCAGCGCCGTGCGCACCCAGTCGAACTCGCGCTCGAAGTGCGCGCGGCGCTCGATCATGCTGCCGCCTTGCAGGGCCGGCGCGCCGCCCGTGACCAGGCGCACCGGGTTGCCGCAGGTGTGGCCGTCGATGCAGAAGAAGGTATGGTTCATGAAGACTCCGAAGTCGATGAAACAGGGCGCTCAGGCCAGCGCCGCCGAGGGATTCCTGACCCAGGCGCCGTCCTTCATGATGCCCACGATCTTTTCCCCCTGGTTGTGCACGAGCACCGAGATGTCTGCCAGCGGATCGCCGTCCACCACCAGGAGGTCGGCCAGGGCGCGCTCGGCGATGACGCCCAGTTCGCCCGCGCGGTCCAGGATCTCGGCGCCGATCGCGGTCGCCTGGCGGATCACTTCGTAATTGCCCAGCACCTCGGCGCGGATGCTCAGTTCTTCCGCCTGGCATTGCTGCATGTCGCCCAGCAGGTCCGATCCTATGCCCATCTTCACGCCGTGGCGCGCCAGGATTTCCAGCGCCTTGATGCCTTGCAGCCGCACGTTCTCGTTCTTGGCCAGCACGTCCTTCGACAGGCCCTGCTCGGCGCCGAAGCGGTTCATGGCATCGTAGGTGACCAGCGTGGGCACCGCATAGGTGCCGTGCCGCGCCATCAGGGCGGCCGCTTCGTCGTCGACCAGGTTGCCGTGCTCGACGGTCTTCACGCCCAGCGCGGCCACGCGCTTGATGGCGGCCGACGTGTAGGCATGCGCCATCACATAGGTCTGGTGCGACTGCGCCTCTTCGACCACCGCCTTGATCTCGTCCACCGAGAACTGCAGATTGCCGATGGGATCGGTGGGCGAGGCCACGCCGCCCGAGGCCATGATCTTGATCTGGTTCGCGCCGGCCCGCATTTCCTCGCGCACCGCCTTGCGGATGGCATCGACGCCATCCACCACGCGGCCGATGGCGCCTGCATTGCGGTTGCAGCCGCACGGGTCGGGGTCCGAGAAATCGAAGCGGTCGCGGAAGTCCGCGTGCCCGCCGGTCTGCGACAGCGCCTTGCCGCTGACGAACAGGCGCGGGCCTTCGATGGTGCCGTCCTGCACGGCGCAGGCCAGCGCGTAATCGGCGCCGCCGGCATCGCGCACCGACGTGAAGCCGCGATGCAGCATCGCCTGCAGGATGGGCACCGCGCGCAGGATCGCCAGGGCGTTCGGCAGCCTGCCATTCAAGCCCAGACTGGCCACGGATGCGATCACGTGCACGTGGCAGTCGATCAGGCCCGGCATGACGGTCCTGCCGCCGACGTCGAGCACCTCGGCGCCGTCCTGGGTCACCTCACCGGCCACGATCTTGACGATGCGGTTCTCCGAGACCACCACGCTGTAGCGCGTGTCCTCGTTCTTGTGATGGATGTCGAGCAGTCGTGCGTTCTTCAAAACGATCATTGGGGTTCCTTCAGACGGTTTCCAGGCCTTCGAGCGAGGCCGCGCCGGCCAGGCCGTCCACGCGCTGGCGCAGCCTGGGGGCGATCAACTGGGCGGCGACGCGGGCGTGCGAGAAGTCGAGCGCGTCGTAACGGGCGGGGCCGTCCAGCAGGTTCAGCGAGCCGATCACCTGCCCATCCAGACGAACCGAGACGTTCTTCACGCTTTCCAGGCCGTGGCTGATCAGCAGCGCGTGATCTGAAAACACGCTTCGGATGTCTTGCGCCGACGAGCCCAGATAGCCTTCGCCACGCACCAGCACGCGATCCACCCAGTCCGAGCGGGTCACCCGTTTCATCCCGCCGACGGGATTGATGTCGGGACGGCTGCTGTACAGGCGCTGCATCACGCCCGCCTGCCGGTTGTAGGCCAGCAGGGTGAACAGGCCGTGGCCGTACAGCCCGGCCAGCGTGCGGTCCAGGCATTGCCAGAGCGCGGCGTCGTCCGCGCCGTGCGCAAGCGCCTCGGCCAGGTCCAGCAGTGGGGAGGCAGTGGGTTGGAGCATGTCGGTGTCCCGGGCTCGTCGTGGCGTATCGTGCTTACAGGCCGCGCGCTTCGCGGGTGCGGGAGATGTCTTCGAGCGTGCGGTTGTTGGTGTTGACGCCGAAGATCAGCACGACCAGCGCGCCGGTCAGCAGCACGACCGTGGTCATGCCGAACACGCCGCCGAATCCCAGCACCGGATAGATCGCCCCAACCAACGTGGGCGAGGCGATGGCGCCCAGGCGGGCGAAGGACGATGCCGACCCCATGCCCGTGGCCCGGATGCTGGTGGGATACAGCTCGGGCGTGTAGGCATACTGGCCCGCGTTCACGCCGTTCATGCCGAAGGACAGCAGGATGGACGCGATCAGCACGTGCGCCGGATCCTTCACGAAGACCAGCGCCATGGCCGAGGCGCACGCGAACGCCATGTACATCACGATGGTGTACTTGCGACCGATCCTGTCGTTGAAATAGGCGGCCGAGTAATAGCCCGGAATCTGCGCCAGGTAGATGGCGATGGAATACCCGAAGCTCTTGGTGATGGTCATGCCCTGCTGCACCAGCAGGCCGGGAATCCACGTGAAGAACGCGTACGAGCAGAACGTGATGGACAGCCAGAACGTCCAGGTCATCGCGGTCACGCCACGCCAGTTCGGCGACCACAGCACCTTGAACTGCTCCAGGAAGGATGTCTTCGCTTTCGTGATGGGCGAGTCGTCGATCATGCGCGGCGGTACGGGCGGCAGCGCCTGGTCCAGCGCGGCCTCGGCGCGCGCCTCGAAGCGGTCGACCACCGCGCTGGCCTCGTCATGGCGGCCCTGGCTTTCCAGCCAGCGGGGCGATTCGTCCAGCGCGTGGCGCCACCATAGCAGCACGACCACGGGCACGGCGCTGATCACCAGCACCCAGCGCCAGCCGTTGTCCGACAGCGGCACGATGAAATAGCCCAGCAGGGCGGCGGTGACGAAGCCGAACGAGAAGAAGCCCGCCAGCGCGCCCGTGAAGCGGCCGCGGTAGCGGCTGGCCACGAACTCGGCCAGGAACGGCGCGATGATCGCGCCCTCCGCGCCCATGCCGATGCCGGCCAGCATGCGGAACAGGAAGAACAGATGCCAGTCGTGCGTCATCGCGTTGGCGATGGACATGACGCAGAAGATGGCCAGCGCCCACATCATCACGCCGCGCCGTCCGAAGCGGTCGCCCAGCAGGCCCGCCAGCAGCGCGCCGATCAGGAAGCCGATGTAGGTGCTGCTGGCCAGGAAGCCGACTTCCAGGCTGGACAGTTGCCATTGCGTGCGCAGCACGGGAAGAATGAAGGCGATGATGCCGGCGTCCAGCGCTTCGAAGGCGAAGCCCAGGCCACCCATGATCAACAGCTTGAAGTGCACCCGGCAGAACGGGATGCGCTCCAATCTGGCTGCAACGTGAGACATGATGTCGTTTTCCCTTGTCTTGTGTCTCGGACGGGCCGGGGCGCCAGCGCCCCGGCCCGGTGTGGCTCAGTAACCCAGCGCCTTCAGGTCGGCGAGCGTCTTCTTGACGATGGCGATGGTGCGTTCGCGCTCGGCGCCTTCCAGGTCCAGGCGCGGCGGCTTCACGGTTTCGGCCGAGCCGCTGACGAGGTTCTCCGCCAGCTTGATGTGCTGGACCAGCTTGACCACGGTGTCCAAGTGGAAGAGGGGCGTCAGCGCGCGGTACAGCACGCGCGCGCGGGGCAGGTCGCCAGCGATGGCCAGGTCCAGCAGCGTCACGGATTCGCGGGGCAGGGCGTTGGCCATGCCGGACACCCAGGCGGTCACGCCCAGCGCAGCGCTTTCCAGGATCAGGTCGTCCACGCCGCACACCACGTTCAGGCGGTCGCCGAAGCGCGCGATCAGGTCGGTGACGCGGGTCGTGTCGTACGACTCTTCCTTGATGGCCACGATGGTGGGTTCGGCCAGCAGCACCTCGACCGTGTCGGGCGTCAAGTCCACGCCGTAGCCGCGCGGGTTGTTGTAGAGCAGGATCTCGAGCTTCGAGGCGCGCGCCACGGCCTGGTAGAAGGCGATGGTTTCCCGCATGTCCGACTTGTAGGTCAGGCCGGGAAATACCATCAGGCCATCGATGCCCAGTTCCTCGGCGGCGCGGGCGTAGGCGATGGCCTTCTCCGTGCTGGTCTCGCCCAGCCCCGAGATGATGGGCACCCGGCCCTTGACGGTTTCCTTGGCGATGCGCAGCACCGTCAGCTTTTCCTCGGGCGACAGTTGGGCGTTCTCGCCAACCATGCCCATCATCACCACGCCGGCCACGCCGTTCTCGATCAGGCGCTCCAGTCCCGCCCGGATCGCGTCCACGTCCAACGAGAAATCGGCCTTGAGCTTGGTGGTGACGGCGGGGAAAACGCCCTTCCATTGAATAGTCATGATGTTCCTGTCTGGGAGCGCACGTCGGACCGGGCGCTAGGGATAAAAAACATTTTATATTGGATCCAATTTAATTCGATAAAAAAATCAGCGCATGGCGCCGTGTCTGCCTGGAATCCTGCACCGATCTAGTGGCAGGATCTTGGATCCAATATAATTAAAGTAATCGAAGACGCGCTTTCATGTCTCCTCGGGTTTTCCCTAGCGAAGTGATGCCGGTGTTCGCGGCGCCGTCGTCACGCGCGGTGTGTCATTGGGCGCGCATCCACGCCGCCCAAGTGCCATGCGTAAAATTCCATCCCTCAGCGGATCGTACATCTCTATGCAGCCTGGCTCTCGCACAAGAATCGTTCGTAAGACCACCACGGAGCTGGTGGTCGACGCCATGCGTGACCGCATCCTGTCGGGCGAGTTTCCGCCGGGGTCGGCCTTGCGCCAGGAATTGCTGGCCGAGGAACTGGGCGTCAGCCGCATTCCCATTCGCGAGGCCCTGCGCCTGCTCAGCGCCGAAGGCCTGGTGGACACGATCGCGCACAAGGGCGCCTTCGTGTCGATGCTGTCCAAGGCCGAGGTGCGCGAATTCTTCGACATCCGCAAGCGCCTGGAGCCCTGGATCTTCCGCGAGGCCATTCCCAACGTGTCCGAGGACGATCTGCGGCGCGCGGAACAACTGGTGCAGGAGATGGACTCGACAGAGCCCGGCCAGTGGGGCGCGATGAACTGGGAGCTGCACGAGACCCTGTATCGCGCGGCGGGGCGGCCGGCGGCGCTCAGCGTCGTGCGGGCCTTGCATGAGAAATCGGAGCGGTATTTCCGCTTCCAGGTCGTCAATGCGCCGATCCGGCAGCAGGCGCACCGCGAGCACATGGAGATGATCGCTCTGTGCCGAACGGGTCAGGTGGACCGCGCCGAGGCCATGCTCGAAAAGCACATCGACGATGCGGCGCGGCAGATCCTGGTGATCGTGGATCGCTTGCTGGATCACGCCCCGGCGTTGGCGGGTTGAGCTGACCGGTCAGATCGCCCGGGCACCGTCCCTTACTTTTGAAGGCGTTGGAGTTCCTGTTGGTACTCGGCCCCATTGCGCATCCGGACGTATTCCGCTTCGGCCTTGCGGTAGCCCGCGCTGTATACGTCAGGCGTCTCCTGGCCACGCCAGAATGCACTCATTCCCGCACGCTGCCAGATGGCGAGGTCCGCCTGGACTTCCGCCCGCGTCAGCGCATGAGTGGGGCTAGCTTGTCCCGCTACGGAGGGCGGGGCCGCGTACGTTATCGAGGCAGTGGTCAGCGCAATGGCGGCAGCGGAGAGTTTCATAAACGTCTTCATGGTCGATTCCTTTGTGTATGCCTGGGCAAGTCGCGGCACGTTGCGTTTGTCCAGGCTTGGGGGATTAGCGCTCCCGTGGCGACATTCTGCGCCGCAAAATTATGGGTATTAACCCCTATTTTTGCGAAATGACTTTCCATAATTCGTGGTTAATCGGTGGTTTGACTCTCATTGAGTTCGTCTGTGGCATTGTTGGGCGTGAGGGCGAACTAGGTTTGCTGATGGGCGGCGGCGCGGAATGAAGGGCGCTGCCTGCAATCCGTGCCATGAATGGCGCTCAAGGGTCCCGTGCATTGAGGGACATTCGTGTCATCCCCCCTGGCCCGCACACGACCCGGATTGGATAAGCTGCCTGGCTTTCGGAGCTTCCCATCGCCGGCCGTCTCTTCCTCCTCGCGTTCATGCTGGGCAGCGCAGCCATTCACACCCAGGCTCGTCTGCCCGGGTTGCCGTGGCTGTGGGCGGCCGTGGCAGGGGCGTTGTTTGCTGGCTTGGCGGCTGCACGCGTGCAGTGGGCCAGGCCCGTGCCGCGCTACGCCTGCATCGCCATTGCCGGCATGCTGGGCGGTATCGCCAATACCGGCCTGCAGGCCCAGGCGCGCCTGGCCGACGAGCTGGCCGAGCGTCATCATGACTACGTCACGCGGCTCACCGTGCAGGTCGTCAGCCTGCCGCAGGACGATGAAGGCCAACGACGATTCACCGCGCAGGTGGACGGCGAGCGCCCCGACGGCATTCCGTCCCGCATCCGCGTCTCGTGGCGGGCCCGCCCCGGCGAAGTCGATCGGCTGCCCGACGTGCGGCCCGGCCAGCGCTGGCGCATGGCCCTGGTGCTGCGCCGGCCCTACGGCCCCGCCAATCCGCACGCCTGGGATGCCGAACTGCGCGATTTCGCCGAAGGCGTGCGCGCCGTGGGCACCGTGCGCGGCAAACCCGTGCTGGTCGAGGAACAGCCGTGGGCCTCTGCCGGCGTGGTCATCGAGCGCCTGCGCTACCGCATCCGAGACGGCATGCGGCAGGTGCTGGAAGGGCAGCGCTATGCGCCCGTGCTGATCGCACTGGCCATCGGCGACCAGGCCGGCGTGGCGCGCACGGACTGGGAGATCTTCAATCGTGCGGGCCTCACTCATCTGATCGGCATCAGCGGCATGCACATCACCATGCTGGCGGCCTACAGCAGCCTGCTGGGCGCGTGGCTGTGGCGGCGGGCGCGCTGGCGTGGCGCCGGCCTGGGCGAGCATCTGCCGGCCCAATTGGCGGGCAGCATCCTGGCGCTGTGCATCGCGCTGGGCTATTGCCTGCTGGCCGGCTGGGGCATTCCCGCGCGCCGCACCTTCTTCATGCTGGCGGTCGTGGCGCTGGCGGGCTGGTCGCGGTTGCCCTTGGGCGCGTCGCGCATCCTGATCCTGGCGGGTGCCGGGGTGGTCGCGTTGGATCCGTGGGCCTTGCTGTCGCCTGGCTTCTGGCTGTCGTACGGCGCGGTGGCCATCCTGATGCGCGTGGCCGAGCGGCAGTCCCGGCCGCCCAACGGCATCCGCGAGCGCGTGCGCGGCATCGTGCGCGAGTTCGTCCGCGTGCAGGGCGCGATCACGCTGGCGCTGACCCCGTTGCTGGCCTTCCTGGTTCTGCAGGTGTCGCTGGCTTCTCCGTTGGCCAATGCGATTGCCGTACCCTTGATCGGCTCGGTGGTCACGCCGCTGGCGATGCTGTGCGGCGCATTCGCCGCGGTGCCTGGGACACAGCCCGTGGCATGGCTGGCGGGGTGGTTGGGACATGTCCTGTTCGATGCGTCCATGGTGCCGTTGACGTGGATCGCCAAGACGTCGTGGGCCGCCGTGGACGTGGCGGCGGCGCCCTGGCCGTTGATGATCCTGGCGCTGGCGGGTTGCGTGTGGGCCATGCAGGTGCGAGGCTGGCCGTTGCGGCCTCTGGGCTGGGTCTTCGCGCTGCCGCTGCTGTGCTGGCGGCCCGATCGGCCGCCACCGGGCGAATGGCGCATGACGGCGCTGGACGTGGGGCAGGGCAGCGCCCTCGTCATCGAGACGGCCACGCAGGTGCTGGTGTACGACACGGGCCCGCGTCGGTATGACGGCACCGACGCGGGTGAGCGCGTGCTGGTTCCGTATCTGCATGCGCGCGGCATCCGTGCCTTGGATACTTTGGTCGTATCGCATGCAGACCTGGACCATGCCGGCGGGCTGGGCAGTCTGCTGAGGGCCATGCCTGTCGGTACGTCGTATGCCTCGTTCGACGTCGCCGCGCATCTGCGGCGCGAGGCGGCGCTGCGGCAGGAGCGCCCGGAGGATGCGCCTGCAATGCCTGCGAGCATGCATGGTTGCGAAACGGGCATGCAGTGGCAAGCCGACGGCGTCACGTTCCGTTTCCTGCACCCGCCGCCGGGCCACGTACGCAAGGGCGCGAAGGATGGCGACGACAACGCGCGCAGTTGTGTGTTGCTGGTGGAAGGCAGCCTGCATTCCGCGTTGCTGCCCGGAGATGCGGGAACCGCTCAGGAAGCGGTCTATGCGCGCGATGTGCCCGCGGTGGACGTGGTCGCGGCCCCGCATCACGGGTCGGCGACCTCGTCGGGAGCGGCGTTGGTGAAGGCGGCGGGCGGCGCGCACGTCATCGTGCAGGCGGGATACCTGAACCGCTTCCGCCATCCTTCGGGGGCGGTGATGGCGCGGTGGCGGGCGGCGGGGTCGCCGTTGTGGCGGACGGATCTGCAAGGGGCCGTGATCGTGCGGTCGACAGCGCAAGGCTTGCTCGTCCAGGCCCACCGAGATATCGCGCGGCGGTACTGGCATGCGGCATTGCCATCGCCCTAGGACTTCTGGGCAAGGAACAATTCCCGGAACGCTCCAGATGCCAAGCCAGTCATCCGATTGCGATGCTGCCCAAGCCGTTCACGCGAACAGTTCCGCCGTCGTCCGTCTCAACTCGTCGATGAATTCCCGGGTGATCAAGGAGGGTAGCCGGCCTTCCGTCATCACCACGGTCGGCCGCAGGGTGATCTGCGGCTCGAAGGGCCTGAAGACCAATCCAGGAAAAGATCCGGTGTGCAGATGGAACGGATCGATCACGCCCACCCCGTTGCCCTGGTCGATCAGCGAACACGCCGTATACGAGTGGTTCACCGTCAGCGCGATGTCCAGTGGAATCGCCGCTTGCCGGAACGCGTCCTTGACCAGGCCGTGAATGGTGGTGGCTTCGGGGAACATCAGTATCGGCACGTCGGTCAGGTCTTGCGGCCGGACTCTCGGAAGCGCCGCCAAGGCGTGGTCTTTCTGCATGACGCAACCCACTGGAACTTCGCACAGGTCCATCGTGTCGGCGACCGCATCCTTCGGGCACAGGTCCAGCACGCCCAAACCCACCTGGCCGATTCTGACCTGCTCCAGCACCAGCTTCGTGCTGTGCACTTCCACATCGAAACGCACGTTGGGGTGGCGCAGCCTGAAACGGGTGATGGCGCCGCTGACGATCGACGTGGACAGGTTCGAGACGGTCGACAGCAGGATTCTGCCCGCATGCCCATGGCGTACCTCGGCAGCCAGATTCTGCAGGTGAACGATGTCGCCGAAGATGCGTTCGATCTCGGGATAGAGAAACGAGGATTCCTCTGTCGGCAGCAGCCGGCCCTTCACTCTGGCGAAGAGCTTGATCCCGAGTTCCTCCTCCGCCAGTTGGATCGACTTGGTTACCGCCGGTTGTGTCAGATGGAGCATCTTCGCGGCGGATGCGATGGACCCTGTTCGAATGACCGCACGCACTGCGGAGAGGTAGCGCAGGCTCAGCATAGGGTTATCACTGTATAAAAAAAATTTTGTTCCGGGCCAACAAAATACTAATAGACGTCATGGAGGGGCAACCCTAGACTTTCCCTAACAATTTCATGACACGCCTATGGCGCAAGGGAAAACATGTCCGATCTGATCGACTGGCATCGACGAGCTGAAGCACTGCGTATCGAGGGACGCGCCTATATCGATGGCGCGTACGTGGCCGCGATCGCGGGCGAGACTTTCGACTGCATCAATCCGGCAACCGGAGCGAAGATCGCCGACATCGCTTCGTGCAAGGCCGCCGATGTCGATGCCGCCGTCGCGGCCGCCAGGCGCGCCTTCGAGCGGGGCGAGTGGTCGCGCATGGCGCCGCTGGATCGCAAGAAGATCATGGCTCGCTTCTCGGCGTTGATCCTCGAGCACCGCGAAGAACTGGCCTTGCTCGAGAGCCTGAACGTCGGCAAGCCGATCACCAATGCCTTCAACGGCGACATCGTCAGCGCGGCAACCACGATCCAGTGGTATGCCGAGGCGATCGACAAGGTCTATGGCGAAGTCGCGCCGTCGGGCCACGGGATGACCACCATGGTGATCCGCGAAGCCCTCGGCGTGATCGCGGCCGTCGTGCCCTGGAACTATCCGCTGTCGATGGCCTGCTGGAAACTCGGGCCGGCACTGGCCTCCGGCAATTCGGTGGTGCTCAAGCCCGCGGAGCAGTCTCCGCTGACCGCCCTGCGCATCGCGCAACTGGCGACCGATGCAGGCATGCCGAAGGGCGTGCTGAACGTCGTGCCTGGCTTTGGCGAGACGGCCGGCAAGGCGTTGGGACTGCACATGGATGTGGATGCCGTTGCGTTCACGGGCTCCACCGCCGTGGGCAAGCTGTTCATGCAGTACGCGGGCCAGTCCAACATCAAGCGCGTGGGGTTGGAGCTCGGCGGCAAGAGCCCTCATATCGTGATGGCCGATTGCAGCGACCTGGACGCCGCTGCTCAAGCCGTCGCGTCGGGCATCTTCGGCAACGCAGGGCAGGTGTGCAATGCGGGTTCCCGCCTGATCGTCGACAAGGCGGTCCGCGAGAAATTTCTCGAGAAAGTCGTCGAGCACGCGAGCAAGCTCAGCGCCGGCGACCCGCTGGATCCCGCCACGCGGCTGGGCGCCATCGTCAGTGCGCAGCAGCTGGAATCCGTCCTGGGCTATGTCGAGGCCGGCCGGCAGGAGGGAGCCAAGCTGTTGGTCGGCGGCCAGCGCGTTCGCCAGGAAAGCGGCGGCTACTTCGTTGCGCCGACCGTCTTTGGCGACGTGCTGCCCGGGATGCGCATTGCACAGGAAGAAATCTTCGGACCGGTGCTTTCCGCCATCACGGTCAACGGGTTGGAGGAAGCCATCGCAGTGGCCAACAACACGCAGTATGGCCTGGCCGCTGGCATCTGGACCGACAACGTGAAAAGCGCCATGCATGCCTCGCGGGCCTTGCGCGCCGGCGTCGTCTGGGTCAACTGCTTTGACCGGGGCAGCATGGCTGCGCCGTTTGGTGGCTTCAAGCAGTCCGGCTTCGGCCGCGACAAGTCGCTGCACGCGTTCGACAAGTACACCGATTGGAAGTCGATCTGGATCGCGCATTAAGTCCCGCAGACCCACCATTCACCAATAAGCAAGGGGAACAACGATGGCTATCAAGAAAGAGCAGCACGCAGCGGCCACGCATCAGATGTCTCGGCGTGCCATTCTCAAGGCGGGCGCGGCACTGCCGTTGGCCGGATTGGCGGGCTGGTCCTCCAGGGCCGGTGCCGCGCAGTCCATCACGGTGACGTGCTGGGGCGGAGACTACGAAAAGTCGGTCAGGGCGGTGTTCGCCGAGCCTTTCACGAAAGAGACCGGCATCGCCGTCAACCTGATCAACAATGCCGACCTGACCAAGCTGAAGGTCCAGGTGCGCAACAAGAATGTCTCGTGGGATGTATTCGACAGTATCGGGCCGCATATCCTGTCGGGCTCGAAGGACGAGATGTGGGAGCCCCTCGACAAGTCCATCGTCGATACGTCCGATCTCATCGTGCCGGGCGGGGCCGACCATATCGGCACCTTCCTGTTCGGCGCGGGTATCGCGTTCGATCCGAAGCGCACCCCCGAGGGCAAGCATCCCACCAATTTCAAGGAGTTCTGGGATGTCGAGCGCTTTCCCGGCCGGCGAGCGCTGCGCCCGCGCGTCAGTGAGATGCTCGAGATCGCCCTGGTCGCCGATGGCGTGGCACCGGCTGATCTCTACCCGCTCGACGTCGAGCGCGCCTTCAAGGCGTTGGAGCGCATCAAGCCGCACGTCCGGAAATGGACGGAGACCACGCCCGAGACGATCTCGCTGGTCCTGAACAACGAGGTGGACTTCTCGTACAGCTTCGTCACGCGGGTGATTCCTTCGCAACAGGCCGGCAATTCGATCGACATACCGCTGACCCAGACGGTGAACGCCGTCGAGTACCTGGCTGTGCCGAAATACACCAAGAACCGCGAGGCGGCCATGCGCTATCTGGCGTTCGTCCTGCGGCCCGACCGGCAAGCCGAGTTCTCCAACCGGATGTTCTTCTCTCCGAATGCCAAGGCGGCACAAGCGCAGGTGGCCGATGCCACCAAGCGCTACCTGCCCGACATGAAGAATCCGAACAACATCATCATCAACGATGCATGGTGGGCGGACAACTTCGAGAAGCTGCAGAAGCGCTTCACGGGCTGGTTGCTCGTCTGAGGCAGCTTCGTCCTTTTCGCGCCCGCGCGTGCCGCGGGTGCCGGTCTCATTCTTGGGTGCATGACCATGACCAGCGTACTTGGCAGGCGCCAGGCGGCGTTGCTGTTGACGCCTGCGTGCCTGCTTCTGTTCATTTTCTTCGTCTATCCACTGCTCGTCGTGGCGTGGCGCAGTTTCTACTCCGGCGGCTTCACGCTGGATGCCTACAAGGCGCTTTTCGATACGCCCTTGTTCGCCCGCGTGCTGGGAAACACCTTGCTGGTGTCCTGCGTGGCCACGGTGTTGAGCACGGTCGTCGGCTATTGCCTGGCTGCGCATATCGCGCGGCAGACGAACGGCAGGCGCCTCGTCTGTCTGACGATGGTGATGCTGCCGCTCTGGACCAGTGTGCTGGTCAAGAGTTTCTCGCTGACGGTGCTGCTGGGGGACCAAGGGTTGGTCAACGGCTTGCTGGTTTCGATCTTCGGCGAGGGGGCGCGAACGTCGATGCTGTTCAACCGCACGGGCGTGATCGTGGGCATGATCAATTACCTGCTGCCGTTCACGGTATTTCCCATCCTGGCGAGTCTGATGGCGATCGACCCCGTGCTGGCCCGCGCGGCCAGGCTGATGGGAGCGGGTCCGATCCGGATCTTCTGGCGAGTCACCTTGCCGCTGAGCCTGCCAGGCGTGATGGCGGCGGCCTTGATGGGGATGACGCTGTCCCTGGGCATGTTCGTCACGCCCGCATTGCTGGGCGGCAGGCAGGACATGATGATGGCCAACCTTGTTGATCTCTATACCCGCCAGATCCTGGATTGGGAAGGCGCCTCGGCCATCGCCATGATGCTGCTGGTCATTTCCGGCGGATTCATCCTGCTGTTGCTGAAGGTTCAAGGAAAGTCCAACCGAATGGAGGCGGCGGCATGACGTCCAATCCCGTTCTTCGTCTGGTCTGCAGACTGGCCGCTTCCATTCCGGGGCTTGTCGCGGCAATAGGGTACCTGTTCCTGGTCGGGCCGATCGCCATCATCGTGGCGGCGTCGCTCAGCGGCGGGCAAGAGATCACGTTCCCGCCCCGCGATATCTCGTTCTCGCTGTACGAGCAGTTCTTCGCCGATCCTGCCTGGTGGCAGCCGGCAATCAAGAGCCTGCTCGTCGCGGCGCTGACCGCCGCCTTGGCGTTGTTCGTCACCCTTCCTGCCAGCTACGCGCTGGCTCGCAGCAAGGTGCGGGGAAACAAGGCCATCGAATTGTTCTTCATCAGCCCGATGCTGATTCCCGTCGTGTCGCTGGGGCTGGGGGTCTATATCTTCTTCTCGTCCTTCCACCTGGACAACACGCTTGCGGGATTGGTGTTGTCCCACAGCACGCTGGTGATGCCGTTCATGTTCATCTCCATCACGGCGGGGCTGAAGCATACCGATCCGGCCCTCGAGGCGGTGTCGATGCTGATGGGGGCAGGGCCGCTGCGCACCTTCTTTCTGGTGGTCGTGCCGCAGATCAAGACCTCCATCCTGGTGGGGCTGCTCTTCGCCTTCCTCATCTCGTTCGACGAGGTGGTGATCGCCTACTTCATCACGGGACCGGAGACCACCACGCTGCCCGTGCGCATGTACAGCGCCTTGCGCTGGGAGGTATCCCCCGTGCTGACGGCAATCTCCAGCTTGTTGACGATGGCATCCCTGGTCTTCTGCCTCGGCATCGTGGCATTGCAGGAAAAACAACCTAAATCGCAGAACTGACATGGCCTATCACGAAACCCTCGCAGTCCAGATGCCGCCAGTCGCGGAACGTCGTCGAAAGATCGAGGCCGAGGCATTGCCACGGAACCTGCATGCCCTGCTGACGGCGGCGGCACGGGATTCCGGCGACAAGACGCTGTGGAATTTCTTCGAGATCGAGCAGACGATCTCCTACGCGGATTGCCTGGCGCAGGTCGAGCGTCTGGCGGCGGGGCTGCTTGGCGCTGGAGTAAGAAAGGGCACCCACGTGGCCGTCATGATGCCCAACGTGCCTGCGATGCCTCTGACGTGGCTGGCATTGGCGACCATCGGCGCGGTCATGGTGCCGGTCAACATCAGCTATACGCAGCGCGAGTTGGCTTACGTGCTGGGCAACAGCGACGCCGAGTATCTCGTCGCGCACGACAGCCTGGTCGATCTGATCGACGCTTATCTCGATACCGAGGACTGCAAGCTGGCCAGGGAGAAGGTGATCGTCGATGGTCAGCAAGGCCGGGGCTTTGTGAATTGGCAGTCGCTGGCGAATGCCAGGGCGGTGGATCTGGATGTCGATGGCGTGCTGTCGTCCGACCTGTTGAACATCCAGTACACCTCGGGCACGACGGGTTTTCCGAAGGGGTGCATGCTGACGCAGGAGTACTGGCTGGTCAGTGGAAAGGCCAACGCGTTCCGTGATGCCCGCCAATTCGGCCACCTGCTGGCGCCAACGCCTTTCTACTACATGGATCCCCAATGGCTGCTGGTCATGACCCTGTACCAGCGAGGCACGCTGTTCGTCGCCAACCGGCAGAGCGCGACTCGCTTCATGCAATGGGTCCGCGAATTCCGGATCAACTTCTGCCTGCTGCCTTACCTGGTCTACAAGCAACCCGAGCATCCCGACGATGGCGCCAATGCGCTGGTTCGTGCGAACGTGTACGGCGTGCCTCGCGAGCTGCACGCGAAGATCGAGCAGCGGTTCGACGTCGTGGCGCGAGAGGCCTTCGGCATGACGGAAGTCGGGCCCGCCATGTTCATGCCCCTGGAGTCGACCGGGATGGTCGGATCGGGTTCGTGCGGCGTGCCTTCGCCCTTCAGGGAGTGCCGGATCATCGACGAGCAGGGCAACGACGTGCCCGTTGGCGTCGTGGGCGAGCTTTGCATCCGTGGCCGGGGCATCATGCTTGGCTATTACAAGAACGAGCAGGCCACGGCCGATGCCTTCCTGGGCGACTGGTTCAAGACCGGAGACGCCTTCCGGCAGGATGAGCAGGGGCATTTCTACATCCAGGGGCGGTACAAGGACATGATCCGTCGCAGCGCCGAGAACATCGCCGCGCGCGAAGTGGAGGCCGTCCTCAATGGGATCGCCCAGGTGAGGGAGTCGGCCGCGGTGCCTGTGCCGGATCCGATCCGGGGCGAGGAGGTCAAGGCCTTCATCGTGCTCGCAGCCGGGGTGTCGCCGGATGCGGGGACGCTGGACAGCATCATCGCCGGTTGCCAGGCCAGCCTGGCGAAGTTCAAGGTGCCTCGCTACTACTCGTTCATCGATGCATTGCCCAAGACGGCATCGCTGAAGATCGCCAAGGGCACGCTCAGGGAGCGCGCAGCGGGCCTCGACGAACCGACCTATGACCGCCAGGAGAACGCCTGGCTCGAATCGAAGACGAAAGGGGCGGGCCATGGCGAAGCTTGATGCGTTGATCATCGGCGGTGGCCACAACGGGCTGGTCTGCGGGGCATACCTCGCCCGTGCGGGGCACTCGGTGTGCGTGCTGGAGGCCAAGGAACAGGTGGGCGGGGCCGTGGTGACGGAGGAACTCTGGCCCGGCTATCGCTTTTCCACGGCGTCCTATCTCATGGGGCTGCTGCAGCCCAAGGTCATGCTGGATCTCGAATTGCAGCGGCATGGCCTGGAGGTGATTCCGCTTACGCCGACCTTCCAGCCGCTGGAGCGCGACGAGGCATTCACGTTCCACACCGATGCCGATCGGCTGAGACAGGAGTTCGAGCGATTCTCCGCGAACGACGCCAAGGCGTATGACCGCTACGTCGTCTTCATGCGCGCGGCCGCCGACGAGGTGCGCAAGCTGCTCTGGCAAGTGCCGATCGATCCGAAGGCGGACTCGCTGAGCAAGCTGCTGGAACTGGTGTCGTTCGGCTGGAAGAACCGGTCGATGCTGGACCAGCTCCAGGGCATCTACGCGCTGATGACGCTGAGTGCCTATGACTTTCTCGGCCGCTGGTTCGAGTCGGAAGACGTCAAGGCCGTTCTGGGCTTCTATTCCGCCGCCGCCGGCGGTGTCATGAGCATGAAGACCCCCGGTTCCGCCTACATCCTGCTGCGCGGCTTCCTGCGAGAAAATACGACGCCGGCTGGGGGAGGCGGCGTCATTCGTGGCGGCATGGGTTCGATCTCGCAAGCCATCATGCGCTCGGGTGCGCAACATGGCATGCAGGTTCGATGCCATGCCAAGGTGCAGGAGATCCTGATGGAAGGCGGCCGGGCGACGGGCGTGCGGCTGGACAACGGCGAAACGCTGCACGCCAAGGCGGTCATCAGCAACGCACCCGCGAAGATCACGTTTCTTCAACTGCTGCCGCGGACCACGTTGGCGCCAGCATTCGTGCACGAGGTGGAACACATCCGGGACCGCTCGACGGCCTACAAGATTCATCTTGCGTTGACCGGGTTGCCGAAGTTCAGGCTGTTCGATCCCGAACGCATGGGTTTCCCGTATCCCGCGTTGGTAAAGATCGGGCCGAGCGTCGACTATATCGAGCGTGCCTTCGATGGTTCCAAGTACGGCGAATACGCAAAGGAACCCTGCCTGGCCGTGCTGACGCCCTCGGCGCTGGACGATACCCTGGCACCAGCCGGCCACCACGTCGTCAGTGTCTTTGGCACGCACGCGCCTTACCGGCTGCGGGGCGGTGACTGGACGCAGGCCGACCGCGATGCCCTGTACGAGATAACCCTGGACGTTCTGGAGCGGCACGCGCCGGGTATACGAGGCCTGGTCGCGCACGGCCAGATCCTGGTGGCGCCCGACCTGGAGCAGAAGTTCTCGCTGCCCGGCGGTCACGTCCACCACGGCGAGTTGAGCGCCGACCAGATTTTCTTCAGGCGTCCCGTGCCGGGTTTTGCGGACTACCGCACGCCCATCAAGGGCTTGTTCCTGTGCGGCGCCTCCACGCATCCGGGCGGCGGCGTGACGGGCGTTCCCGGTCACAACGCCGCGACAGTCGTACACAAATTCCTTCGATAGCCGCGGCTGCGGGCACCGTACAGAATAGGCGAGAGACGCTATGGCAATGGTAGAGTTCATCGACATCAGCAAGCGCTACGGCAACACCGATGCGCTCAGTTCCATCGATCTTTGCATCGAGCGCGGCGAGTTCCTGACACTGCTCGGTCCCAGCGGATCAGGCAAGACGACGCTGCTCAACCTGATCGCCGGCCTGATCAAACCCAGCGGGGGCAGGCTGCTGATCGATGGCAAGGACACGGCCAGCCTGTCGCCCGGCGAGCGATCCCTGGGCATGGTGTTCCAGAACTATGCGCTCATGCCCCACATGACCGTGTTCGAGAACATCGCCTTCCCGCTGCGGGTCCGGCGGATGGCCGAGGCGGAGATCCGCCGCAAGGTGCAGGAGGTGCTGGAGCTGGTGCGCCTGCCCAACGTGGCCGCGCGCAAGCCGAAAGAGTTGTCCGGCGGCCAGCAGCAACGGGTGTCCCTGGCGCGATGCATTGTCTACAGCCCCGCGCTGATCCTGATGGACGAACCCCTGGGTGCGCTGGACAAGAAGCTGCGCGAGCAGATGCAGTTCGAGATCAAGCAGTTGCACGCCGAACTGGGCATCACGATGCTCAATGTCACGCACGACCAGGAAGAGGCGCTGACGCTATCCGACCGTATCGTCCTGATGAACAACGGCGCGATCGAGCAGATCGGAGCGCCTTCCGAGCTGTACTTCTCGCCCCGCAGCGTGTTCGCCGCCGATTTCATAGGCCAGGGCAACTTTTTCGAGGCGCAGGTGGCGCGTGTGCAGGGATCAGTGGTCGACGTGCAGGCCGAGGGATTGACCTGGAGCCTGCACACCGGGAAGCCGGGCTGCCAGCAGGGCAAGCCGACGATGGTGCTGGTCCGGCCAGAGAACATCCGGCTCGACGCGCCGGACTCGGCGGCGGGGGCCGATGGCGAGATACGGCTGGATGGCGTCGTCATCGACCACCTCATCCTGGGCGGCATCGTCAAACACCGTGTGCGCCTGGCCAGCGGCAAGGAGGTGACCGTGCAGCAGGCCAACCATCCGGGGACGCGGCTGTTCGGCAAGCGCGAGGCGGCGCGCGTTTCGTTCCTGGCACGCAGCGCGGTGCTGCTTCCCCGATAGGAGAGCATCATGTTGATCGATTTCGCCAGCCGTCCGCCGGTTCCCGAGTTCAAGGTGGACAGCGTTCACATGAGCAATTACCGCCGGGTGTACAAAAGCAGCGAGCAGGCCGTCGCGGACGACCGCGCCGCCACCGACCTGGCGGCCTACTTCAAGATGTACGACGATCTGGGGGCCGTCCACGTCGTCCTGAAGGCGCGCGATGCGCAGACCACGCTGGGCTTCAAGGTAACCAACGAATCTGTCGCGGCATTCTGCAAGGCCTACGGCCCGAGATTCATCGGCTTTGCCGCTGTGGATCCGCATCGCGGCGAGCAGGCCCTGGCCGAGTTCGATCATGCCATCCTAGGGCTGGGGCTCAAGGGGTTGAACGTGCAGGGTTTCGAGAATCAGCTCGCGATCAACGATCCCAAGCTGATGGCGCTGTACGCGCGCTGCGAGGCGCTGAAAGTACCGGTGAACATCCATTGCGGCATGAACTTTTCCTTGTCCAGCAAGGCCGCCTACGGCCATCCGCTGGCCCTGGATGACGTGTTGACCACGTTTCCCCGATTGCGGGTGTGCGCGTCGCCGCCGGGCTGGCCGTGGATCGCCGAGCTGCTGGCCATGGCGTGGCGCCACGACAACCTGTGGATCGGGTTGAGCGCCGTGCGTCCCAAGTTGCTGACCAAGGCGGGATCGGGCTATGAGGGCCTGCTTTGCTACGGGGCGGGACTGTTGAAGCAGAAGATCATCTTCGGGTCTGGCTATCCGATGATTCCGGTCGAGCGGTCCGTCAAGGAGATTCAGGCGATGGGGCTGGACGAGGCCGTGCAACGGGCATGGCTTCATGAGAACGCGACCGCATTTCTGGGACAGGCGTTGGCGGTTTGATCCGCACAATTTCTGTGCGGGAGAGTTTCCGGCAGGTTCGGTATGTGCACTGACACGCCTCTGGCCGGATACTCGGCGTTAGCCACACCCTCATCGGCATGGCCACGGGCCGCAATCCATCGCATAGCGATAAGATGAGCCCCATCGCATTCCCCTCCGGAGCCGTCAGCATGCTGGAACCCCGCCTCGAATACGTCACCTGCGCCAGTCCGGCCGGCCTGCATCGCATGGCCTACTGGGAGTGGGGCGATCCCGCCAATGACCAGGTCGTGGTGTGCGTACACGGCCTGACGCGCACCGGCCGCGACTTCGACGAGTTGGCCCGCCAACTGGCCGGACGCTATCGCGTGGTGTGTCCCGACGTGGTGGGGCGCGGCGCGTCGGACTGGCTGGTCAACCCGGCCTTCTACACGATTCCCCAATACGCGGCCGACATGGTCACGCTGCTGGCTCGCGTGCGGCCCTCGACGCTGTATTGGGTGGGCACGTCGATGGGCGGGCTGATCGGCATGGCGCTGTCCGGCTCGGCCACGATGGCGCGTACGATCCGCTTCAACGGTTCCTATACCGGCGGCCATCCGCAGGCGCTGCCGGCCACGGGGGCCATCCGTTTCGACAAGCTGGTGTTGAACGACGTCGGCCCGCGCCTGGATGCGCAGGCCTTGCAGCGCATCGGCGACTACGTCGGCGCGCCGGGCGAGTACGCCTCGTTCGCGCAGGCCGTGCAGGCGGTGCGCGAAGGCTCGGCCACCTTCGGTGCGCACACGGATGAACAGTGGGAGATCTTCACGCGGCGCGTGTACCGCGAGCGCGGCGATGGGCATTGGGTCAAGCACTACGACCTGGGCCTGGCGGTGCCGATGGCGGCGCAAGGGCCCGACGTGCTGGCCGCTGGCGAACAACTGCTGTGGCAGGCCTACGATGCCGTGGATTGCCCCATCCTGATCGTGCGCGGGGCCGAATCCGACCTGCTGTCGGCGGCCACGCTGGCCGAGATGCAGGCGCGCAATCCGCGGGCGCGCGCCGTGTCGTTCGAGGGGGTCGGGCATGCCCCGACCTTGATGACGCCCGCTCAGATCGAGCCGGTGACGCGGTTTCTGGACGAGGCCTGAGCCTCGCGCCTAGCTACCCGCACCCGCCGGCGTCATAACCACCATCACCTCGGCGGGTGTTTCGCTGCACGACAGATACACATGCCCGACGCCGCTGTCGAAATACAGCGACTGATGCGGGGCCAACCGCATCGATTCGCCGGTCTCGAAGCGGATCTCCACCTCGCCCGACAGCACCATCAGGAACTCCTGTCCGGGATGGCGCACGAAACCCTCGAACTCGTCCGCGTCGCGCGCCAGGATGCGCCCATACATCGGCGTCATCGACCGCCCGGGATATTGCGCGGCCAGCAGCTTGTAGTCGTACGGCCCCGTGCGATAGCCAGGCGCATCGGCCCAGGTCTCATGCAACGGCTCGGCACGCCCGGCGGCTGCCCGCTGGCCCGGCCCGAACAACTGCCCGATGTCCACGTCCAGCGCCCGCGCCACGGCGGCGAACTTCTCGTAGCTGATCGAGACCTGGCCCAGCTCCATCTTGGACAGCGTGGACAGCGCCACCCCGGTGCGGCCGGATAGCTCCTGCAAGGTCAGTCCGGCCGTCTTGCGCAGGGCGCGCAGGCGCAGCCCCAGGCTCTTGCGGTCGGCCAGGATGTCGGAAGGCGGTCGGACGGGTGGGGTGGGCATGGTCAAGGTGACAAAGTCGTGTCGGGATTTTCCCTTAAATGCAGCCCCCAGGCCGCATTTTTGAAGGTTTCCGATTGACGTTCATTTTTTCATATTTGAGAATTCTCACATAAGAGAATTTTAGAGTAGGGAAATCGCGCAATGGACAGCAAAGACTACGAGGTCGTGATCGTCGGGGCGGGCATTGCCGGCGCCTCGCTGGCGTATCGCCTGGCGGGCCGTTGCCGCGTGCTGCTGCTGGAGCGGGAGTCGCAGCCGGGCTATCACTCCACGGGCCGGTCGGCCGCCATGTTCATGGAAACCTACGGCACCGACCAGATCCAGGCGTTGACGCGGGCCAGCAAGACGTTCTACGAGCACCCGCCCGAGGGTTTCTGCGACGCGCCGCTGATGCATCCGCGCGGCTGCCTGTACATCGCCACGGCCGAGCAGGGCGAACTGCTGGACGAGGCCTTGGCAGCCGCGAGCGCCCGCGCCGACAACGTGCGCCGCCTGACGCCGCAAGAGGCATGCGACCTGGTGCCGGTGCTGCGTCCCGAGGCCGCGGCCAGCGGCGCGATGTTCGAGGGCGACGCGCGCGATCTCGACGTGCACGGCCTGCATCAAGGCTTTCTGGCGGCTGCCCGGCGTGGCGGCGTGCAATTGCAGTGCAACGCCGCCGTTGCCCAGGCGCGCTACGCCGACGAGGCCTGGACGCTGACGCTGGCCAACGGCGACACGATACGCACCCGCCTGCTGGTGAATGCGGCGGGCGCCTGGGCGGACGAACTGGCGGCATTGTGCGGCGTGCGTCCCATCGGCCTGCAGCCGTGCCGCCGCAGCGCCTTCACTTTCGCCGCACCGCAGGGCGCGGACATCGGTTCCTGGCCCGCCGTGGTGGGCATCGACGAAAGCTTTTATTTCAAGCCCGATGCGGGGCAGTTGCTCGGTTCGCCCGCCAACGCCGATCCGGTGGCGCCGCACGACGTGGTGGCCGAGGAGCTGGACGTGGCCACCGGCATCTACCACATCGAAACCGCCACCACGATGTCCATCCGCAGGCCCGCGCACGTGTGGGCCGGCCTGCGCTCCTTCGTGCCGGACGGCGACATGGTGATCGGCCTGGACGACGCGCAGCCCGGCTTCTTCTGGCTGGCCGCGCAGGGCGGCTATGGCATCCAGAGCGCGGCGGGCGTATCGGCCCTGGCCGGTGCGCTGGTGCTCGACGAGCCCTTGCCGGACGAGCTGGTTCGCGAAGGCGTGGATCCCATTCAATTGTCGCCGGCCCGTCTGCGGACGTCCGCATGAGGCCGTCCTGACGGGTTCTTCAAGGCAGCAGGCGCATTGCCGCAAGCCTGATGACGCCCGGGCAAGGCGCAGCGATTTTTCAGCAGCAACAGCAGTAGTCTCTACAAGGGGAAAAAACCATGTTCAAACAGGGCAGGCTGTTCATTTTGGCGTGCATGGCCGCGGGTGCGGCGGTAATGGCGGCAAGCGCATCCGCCGCGGGCTATCCCGAGCGGCCCATCCAACTGGTCGTGCCCTTTCCGCCGGGCGGCTCGGGCGACGTGCTGGGCCGCATCCTGGCCAAGCGCCTGGGCGAAGAACTCAAGCAGACCATCGTGGTCGAGAACCGCGCCGGCGCGGGCACCATCCTGGGGGCGCAGTACGTGGCCAAGGCCGCGCCCGATGGCTACACCTTGCTGATCAGCTCGGGCACCACGTTCACCGTCAACCCGGCGGTCTACGACAAGCTGCCGTACGACCCGATCAAGGACTTCCAGCCCGTGGGCATGGTGGGCCGCGCCGCGCTGATCATCGTGGCCAATCCCAAGACGACCTTCTCGGATGTGAAGAGCCTGGTGGCGCAGGCCAGGAATGAAGGCGACAAGTTCTCGTATGCGTCGTTCGGCATCGGCACCACCTCGCACTTCGTGGGCGAGATGTTCCAGCAGGCCGCGGGCACGACCATGACGCACGTGCCCTACAAGGGCAGCTCGCCGGCCATGACGGACCTGATCGGCGGGCAGGTGCCGATCCTGTTCGACACCGTCGTGGCCGCCATCCCGCAGATCAAGGCGGGCAAGGTCAAGCCCATTGCCGTCACGACCGCCAAGCGCGTGGGCTCTCTGCCCGACGTGCCGACCGTGGCCGAGTCAGGCTATCCCGGCGTGGACATGGACACCTGGATCGCGGTGTTCGCGCCGCGTGGCGTGCCCGCGCCTGTGCAGGATGCCTTGCAGCGCGCCTTGAAGTCGGCGGTGTCGGACCCGGCCACGCAGCAGCAACTGCGTGCAGCAGGCTTCGAGCCCACGTCGATGGACGGCGCGGGCGTGGCCGCCGAGATCGCCAAGGAAGCGCCGCGCGTGGCCGAGATCGCCCGCCGCGCGGGCATCAAGGCACAGTGATTCTTCGTTAAGGAGGGGCACATCATTACGGGATCTGAAGACTGGCTGGCCTTGTCGGCCGTGAAGTTGCGCTGGCGCATCGGTGCGCGGTGGTTGTCGCCGGTTGAATTGCTGGAGGCGTGCATTGCGTGAATCGAGGCGGTGAATCCGGCTGTGAATGCGGTGACGGCGGCGTGCTTTGATCGGGCGATGGATGAGGCGCGGGCGGCTGAGGCTCGGGTGATGCGG
This sequence comes from Bordetella ansorpii, assembly GCF_900078315.1. Lineage (GTDB taxonomy): Bacteria > Pseudomonadota > Gammaproteobacteria > Burkholderiales > Burkholderiaceae_B > Bordetella > Bordetella ansorpii. Next base: position 322,816 of record NZ_FKBS01000017.1, on the reverse strand, counting down.
GGCGATGCGCTCGGGTCGTTGCACGGCATCCCGCCTGGGGGTGAAAGACCTGGAGGAATGACCTCCTTCGACCCAAAGCGGCCCTCGACATTTGTCCCGCCGGGCGTCTCAGTTTCGAGACAGCTTTGGATCTGTCTCGCTGGCTGGCGTTGTGGTGTTGACAAAGGACAGTACGGATAGCCGAGCAAGCGGCTTTGAAACGCAATAGTCATCAAAGAGCACCTGTAGTCAAACAAGTAGCCTGAAGACTTGGTAACCTTCTGATACTTTCCAAAGGAGGAAATGCCGTGTCCCTGCTACAAGAAATTCAGAAGGAATCCAACGGGGCGCTATTTCGGCGTGCGGATCTTCACATCCATTCGTTCGGGCCCGACGGTTCCTACGATGTCACGGATGCAAAGATGACGCCTGAAGCCATCGTTGACACGTCCATCGCGGAGCGGCTCGACCTCATCGCCATCACAGATCACAACCAGATCGGGAACGTTCGGTCGGCGCTGAAATATGCTCAGGGCAAAAGCCTACTAGTCGTGCCCGGCGTCGAGCTTTCCACGCCGCAGGGACACCTACTTGTCTACTTTGAAACTGCTGACCAGCTACAACGCTTCTTCGGCAAGCTGACGATTTCAGATGACGGGAAGGCCTGCCACAACACCGTCCCGCAGTGCCTGCAATTCGCAGCCGAATACAACGGCTTCGGCATCTGCGCGCACATCGAACTGGATAGCGGCCTGGAGAAGGCGGCTCCGAAATTCGATGCATTCAAGCAGGAAGTTTTCAATTGCCCGAACCTGCTGGGCTTAGAGATCACCAACGCATCAAACAGCGCGATGTTCTCCCACGACGATGCCGACCCAAACCGAAGAAATTGCGCCGTCGCGCGATGCGCGGCACTCGGTCTTGAGGAAGGGGTAGACTTGGCGAAGGTAATGTCGTCGGACGCGCACACACTCAACGCGCTCGGCCGCAACGCGAGCGGCAACAGGAAGCTGACCAGGCTGAAGATGGAGGCTCTAACGTTCGCCTCGCTGCGGATCGCACTCATGGACGCGACCGCGCGCGTGCGACTGGAAGACCTTATCCCCGCGTCCGTACCGAGGTTCGTGGGCATGAAGCTGGAGGGCGGTTTCCTCAAGAATCAGATTGTGCATTTCAGCCCCAATCTGACCTGCGTCATCGGTGGGCGCGGGGCAGGGAAGTCAACGCTCCTGGAATCACTTCGTGCGGCGTCCGGAAACGCCGCCGAAAGCACGATCATTGACTCGGAGGTCTGGCCCGACGCCATCTCGCTCGTGTACGAGGACGAGGTGGGAGAACGCCATACGCTGACGCGCAGCAAGCTTTGCGATGTGACGAATGCCGATCCGGAAGGACCGACGGCCGTTGCGATCGAAAGCTATGGACAAGGCGAAACGGCTGACACGATCCAGCACTGCGACACCGACCCATCGATCCTCCTCCGATTCCTGGACGGCTTTATCGACTTTGGCGAACTGCGCAAACAAGACGAGTTGCTGCGCGATGCGATCCTGGCCAACCAAGCGTTGATTGAGACGCTGCAGCAGAGCATCGACCAGATCGGGCCTACGGAAAAGGCCAAAGGCATCGCCGACACGCAGTTGGCGGCCCTGAAGAGGCAGAACGCAAGCCAGGTAGTTGAGCTGGAGGAGAAGCTGGCGAAGGAGCGGCGCTTCCGCGACGGCTTGAAGCGCAATCTGTCTGAGCTTCTCACCTCCATCACCAGCAGCCTTGCAGGTGGCGAACTGCGCAGGTTAACGGCCGACATTGACGGGGACACCCTTGCTGTCGGCAAGGCAGAGTTTGACCTGGTAAAGGCGCTCGTGGAGCGTCTTGCGACTGAAATCGACAAACTTTCCGGCGAGCTCAAGCAGAAGGTCGTCGCCGCGAACGGCGAGATCGCGGCGCAGCTTCAAGTGTGGGTAACGCGGGAGAAAGCGACGCAGGAAAGGATCGAGGAGATACGCCGCGATCTGGAGAAGCAGAACATCAAGCTGGACATCGCGTTCATCCGCAAGGTCACAAAGGACGCCGCGGACCTGCAGGCGCGACTGATCGAGCTGAAGAAGAGCCAGCCGAAGCAGCAGGAAGCCTTCAAGGAGCGCAGGCGTCTGATCCAGGAACGCGCCACCCTCCGCGCCAAGATCTTCAATGCTCGTCAGGCCTTCGCGACGACGATGAGCGGAAATCTGGCCGCGGCGGTGGTCGATTACCGGGTCAAATTCCAGTTCTACGAAGGCTTGCTTTCTCCCGAGATGGAAGATCTGATCAAGACCACGATGAACTGGCGCACTTCTCAGGTTCCACGCGCAGGGCTCATTGCCGCCAGGATTTCGCCGGCTCAACTCCTTGTCGCCGTCAACGCGAAGAATACATCGGTACTTGAACAGTTGAATGATGCCGATGGCAACCGTGTGTTCTCGAAGGCCGATGCTGGCGACATCATTGCGAAGCTGTCGGAGTGGCAGGCGAAGTGTGCATTGGAGCGCATCGCATTCGAAGACCGACCTGAAATCAAAGTGACGCAGGTCGTCGAGAATGCCGACGGTACGAAAGGCTATCGGGTCCGCGACTTCGCCAAGCTTTCGCTCGGCCAGCAGCAGGCAATCCTTTTGACGGTGCTGCTGTTCTCCAAGAGCCGTGTGCCCTTGATTATCGATCAGCCGGAGGACAACCTCGATGGCGAATTCATCTACAAAACGGTTGTGCGATCGCTGCGCAGCATAAAGGAACACCGGCAGGTTATTATCGTCACGCACAATGCCAACATCGCTGTCCTTGGGGACGCTGAGCTAATTATTCCGTTGCGCGGCGCTAGCGAAGTATCGGTGATCAGGGATCGTGGGTCGATCGACACCACCGATACCAAAGACATCGTCTGCACGATTCTCGAAGGTAGTCAGAAGGCTTTCAAACGTCGGCAAGAGGTCTATGGGTACTGACATTGCATCGTGATCCTGTTTGTCATCAACTGAATTGGGAAGTTTGAATGCGTAGTTGCGACAGCGACTTGCGGAAGCGATTCAAACGCATACTTTCTGGCCCTCGCGCGCCGTGGCCTTGAGCAAGTCCATCAGCTGGCTGCTCGCGGGGAAGTGTGATGTCGGCCAGTGACCGTTGCCGCCCTAAGCTGACCGTCGGGTGGCCACTAGCCATTTTTCCACTTGTTCCTGAGGCTCTTTATTAAGGAGCTTGGTTTGGCTTTTTTATCTTCAGGAGTTATTAAGCAAACACATCCGCGCGGTAGTCCAAATATTTTTTCGATTTCCCCTTGGATCGTCTTTATGGATGCATCCGCCCGGGCAACCCTGAATCTAGTGCCAATGGTTTTGTTTCCCTCTAATAAGCTGCCTTCTCCGTAATCTGCACTTATTTCCAGCAGCCACCTGAAAGGTCGTCTGCATAATGTTTTTCCCGGTTTGCTTATCCGATCAATTTTTACTTTATAGCCATCAAACTCAAGGTCATAAGCAATTCGGGATTCAACTCGCCCCACATTGATCGAGTTCCAGCTTCTCCACTCAGTCGATTTTGTTGAGATATCTATATAACAGGTTAGTGGTTTTTCTTCTTGATAATTAAGCATTAATGCATCGGAAAGATCCAGCCTGCTTCGCTTTGATTCTGCAATAACTTTATCTTCAAAATCAAGGCAGATTATTTTTGAGTGTGGTGGCCATTGAATCATTATTCAGTTCCGATTTATTTTGACGTATTTAGCAGGTCTACCAATTCGTGTTGTTCCGATAGTTGGGCTCAAGCGAGTAATCGCTCGTGGCCGATTGTAGCTAAAATTTGGGGGCTGAAACCGACCCTGCTCGGTCATCCGCTGGTTGCGCCGACCGACGGCCGCAACCGGATCTGGAGCGATCGATCAAAGCTGGACGGAATGCCTCCCGCAGTTTGCGCGAAGGACATGTTGCGATTCGCGCTCGAGTTGTTCTGCGAAGCTTGAGCGCGCCGGATCCGCTGACAGACGATTTATCATTACCAATCAAGATTAAAAAAGGATCGGCACGCATGACACGCGCCATGGTTACTCCAGAAGTGTTCGCGGCGGCGTATGAGGCTGCGAGGCAGGTACTTGAACAAAAGGCAAGACTGACCGATGCGCAAAAGGCCCTTGCGGCAGAATACGGAATTGCGGAACGGACGGCGAGCGGATATATCGGCTGTTTTCTCGCCCTGCGCCGAGGCAAGACGTTCAAAACCATTGTTAGCGCAGACGGGCTTCGATTCATGCTTGGCCGCATTGCTGAAGGTGGCCCGGGCGACCTAATGATCGCGCTGCAATCAGTCATTAGTCACATCACGTATCTGCATGGGATCACCGGCAACGAACCGGGACTGCGCCGCGTTTATGCGGAATTCGTCGGCAGGCTTCGCGAAATGGCGATGTTCGATGAAGTTTCCCTCTCGCTTGAAGAGCAGGTGACAAAGGCGTTGGCAGATGCGCCCGAGTCGCGCGCGCGGCGACTCCAGCAAGCCCGGACGATACCGGAACAGCAAATCGTGCTAGCGCGGGTTTTCAAGCGCAATCCCGATGTCATTGCGGAAGCTCTTTTTCTTGCGAACGGTGTCTGTCAAGGCTGCGATCAGGTCGCGCCATTTCTCCGGGCGGACGGTCGCCCGTATCTCGAAGTGCATCATCGTCAACCGCTTGGAGAAGGCGGTGCAGACACGATTGACAACGCCATAGCGCTATGTCCAAATTGTCATAGGGAACGGCACTACGGCGCAAACTATTGCGAGACGCATTGGTAGTGGCGAGCGGAAAGAAAAAGAATGTTGACGAGAGCGTGCCTTGGCTGGGGCTCACTCGTTTGGAATCGTCTGTACTCCTCGGCATGTAACCGCTCGGGACGCGTTCTTGAGCGTACTTGCAATGGGATTGAAGGTCGGTGCCCGATGACTGCCCTCAAGCGGACAGGGTGTGCGATATATATGAATCGAACGGATAACGGTCACTGGACTGGGTATTGTAGATCGGCCGCTTCTGGCCGATAGCGGTCGCTTGGGTTCTTAGGTGCGTGGAGCTCCCGTTTGTAGTGGTTCAAAGGTTGATGGTCCAACGTTGGCATTAGCGGATTTCAATGTCGCTGGCAACGGTAAAGCAGAGATCTACTCTGCTGTTGAACCATCGCCAGTGGCTAGCCTTGCAACCCCCCTCTACAATACGAGCATGGAAATGCTCAACTTCGACCTGCACTGCCATTCCACCATCTCCGACGGCGCGCTGCCGCCGGCCGAGGTGGCCGCGCGTGCGCACGCCCATGGCGTCGATGTCTGGGCATTGACCGACCACGACGAAGTCGGCGGCCTCGCCGAAGCTGCGCAGGCTGCGCAAGACCTCGGCATGCGCTTCATCACCGGCACGGAAATCTCCGTCACCTGGGCCAAGCAGACCGTCCACATCGTCGGCCTGAAGTTCGACCCCACCAACATTGCACTCGTCGAAGGCCTTCGCACCACCCGTTCCGGCCGAGCTGGCCGCGCCCAGCGCATCGGCGAACGCCTAGCCGCCATGGGCATGCCCGGCGCCTACGAAGGCGCGCTGCCTTTCGCCGGCAATCCCGAACTCATCAGCCGCACGCACTTCGCCCGCTACCTGGTCGAAGCCGGCTACTGCCCCGACGTGCAAACCGTCTTCAACAAATACCTCGGCGACGACTGCCCCGGCCACGTCCCCATGCAATGGGCCACGCTGTCTGAAGCCGTAGGCTGGATCCTCGGCGCAGGCGGCCGTGCCGTCATCGCCCACCCGGGCCGCTACAAATACACCCCCGTGCAATTCGGCGCACTCTTCGACGAGTTCATGCAACTGGGTGGCGAGGGCATCGAAGTCATCACCGGCAGCCATACCCCCGAGGAAGCCCGTCAATACGCGGACGTCGCGCGCCACTACGGCATGCTGGCGTCGCGCGGCTCCGACTTCCACAGCGAGCGCGAAAGCAAGGCCGACCTGGGCATGCTGCCCATGCTGCCGCTCGACCTGAAGCCGGTCTGGCACGATTGGGTCTAAGCCAGACCCAGCCTGACCAGGCCGAGTCTGATCCGCCCCCGCCAACTCCGACCAGGCCCATTACTTGCTCCACGCCGTCCTCCACGGCTCGCGATATATTTCCCTCATGAACAAGGCTTTCGTCAAAGAATCCGACCGCGACGACGAGGACGACGTCCCCGAAGCCGCGGCATTGCCGGCCGGCACGCGCAACTACATGACGCCGCAGGGCTACGAGCGCCTGCGCAGCGAACTGACGCACCTGATGAACGTCGAGCGTCCCTCCGTGGTGCAGGTCGTCTCCTGGGCAGCTTCCAACGGCGACCGCTCCGAAAACGGCGACTACCTCTACGGCAAGAAGCGCCTGCGCGAGATCGACCGCCGCATGCGCTTCCTGACCAAGCGGCTGGACATCGCCGAAGTCGTCGACCCGGCCTTGCAACCCAACCGCGACCAGGTGTTCTTCGGCGCCACCGTGAACTACATCGACCGTGCCGGCGAGGAACACACCGTCACCATCGTCGGCGTGGACGAAGCAGAACCCCTGGCCGGCCGCATCAGCTGGATCTCTCCGGTGGCGCGCGCATTGACCAAAGCGAAAGAAGGCGACACCGTCGTGCTGCGCACACCGGGCGGCGTCGACGAGCTCGACATCATCGAAGTGCAATACCCCTCGTAACGATTACCGCAGCGCAGCGTGGGGGCCATTTCGTTGACATCGCCACCGCGCCTCAATACGATTGAGTTTCTCTGAAGACGCCCTCCCGGTCCGCCGGGAGGGCGGTTCTTTTTGACTTCCTCCCTCATACCAAGGAACGTCTGAAATGAACCCGCCTTCCTCCGTCGCGCCCGCCGCGCTGGGCTACGTGCAATACGGCAGCGGCCCCGTGCACGTGCTGGTTCTGCACGACTGGCTCGGTGACCGCGCCAACTACGATGCCGTCATTCCGCATCTGGACGGCAGCGCCTACACCTACGTCTTCGCCGACTTGCGCGGCTACGGTTCGTCCATCCATCTGCCGGGCGCGTACACCGTGCAGGAAATCGCCGCCGATTGCCTGGAGTTGGCCGACCGGCTGGGATGGCAACGCTTCTACGTGGTGGGCCATTCGATGACGGGCCTGGCCACGCAACGCATCGCGGCCGATGCGCCGGATCGTGTGGCGGGCGCCGTGGCCGTCTGCGCGATCTCGGCGGCGGGCAACAAGCTGGATCCCGAGTCGTATGCCTTCTTCCGCAGCGTTACCACCGACGACGAGGCTTTCCGCCGGCTGGTGGGCTTCGTGTCGCCGGGCATGCCGCCCGATCAGGTCGAGGCCAAGCTGCGGCGCCACCGCAAGTCGACCGCGCCCAAGTCGCGTATTCCGTATCTGGACATGTTCGTGCATGCTGACTTCGCGGATGAGGTCACCGGCCTGCCCACGCGCTACCTGATCGTGTGCGGCGGGCAGGAGACGGGGCTGAGCGAGGAAATGATGCTGCGTACGTTCATGGTGCAGCATCCGAATGCGCGCCTGCACGTCATCGCCGGGGCTGGTCATTACCCGATGCAGGAACAGCCGCGCGAGTTCGCCGAACTGATCCAGGGATTCTTCCGCGAATAAGGGCCTGGCATGACCCTTGCGCGCCAAAAGAAAACGGGTGCCAGCTTTTGACTGGCACCCGCCGATGGGCAGGACTCTACGTTCCATGCCCGCGATGGGCAGCGTCTGGCGCCGCCATCTCCCCTGGGCTGCTGCTTATCCGGTTTACCGCCGCCTACTTCTTGCGGGCGGCGATGGCCTTCTCGGCCATGTTGACGAGATCCTCGCCGATCTGTTTCTTCCACTTGTCGTAGACGGGCTTGGTCGCCGCCACGAAGGCCGCGTGCTGCTCGGGCGTGAGCGAGGTGACGGTCACGCCGTGGCCCTCGATCTCCTTGAGCAGCGACGAGTCTTCAGGCGTCACGCCCTTGCGCGCGATGACGATCTGCTGCTTGGCCGCATCCAGCGCGGCCTGGCGCACGATGCCGCGGTCTTTTTCCGTCCACGAATTCCACACGTCGCGGTTGACCACGTAAATCAATGGGTCGGCCACGTAGTTCCACAGGGTCAGGTACTTCTGGCCCACGCTGTACAGCTTCGAGCCCGTGTAGATCGACAGCGGGTTCTCCTGGCCGTCCACCGCGCCGCTGGCCAGCGCGGGCTGCGCGTCGGCCCAGCTCATCTGCGTGGGGTTGGCGCCCAGGGCGGTGAAGGTGTCGATGTACAGCGGCGAACCGACCACGCGCAGCTTCATGCCCTTCATGTCGGCGGGCTTGCCGATGGGCTGCTTCGAGTTGCTCAGTTGGCGGTAGCCGTTCTCGCCCCAGGCCAGCGGCACCACGCCGGCTTTTTCCACCAGCTTGGACATCTCCTTGCCCACGTCGCCCTGCACCAGCGCGTCGATGGCGGCGTAGTCGGGCATCAGGAAGGGCAGGGAGAACAGGTTCAGCTGCTTGATCTGCGGCGACCAGTTGATGGTCGAGCCCACGGCCATGTCGATCACGCCCTGGCGGATCGCGGTGAATTCACGCGTCTGGTCGCCTTGCACCAGCGACGTGCCGGGGTAGACCTTGATGTTGATGCGGCCCTCGGTGCGCTCGCGCACCAGGTTCGACCAGATTTCCGCGCCCTGGCCCCACGGGAAGGTCGTGCCCACCACGATGGACAGCTTGTATTCCGACTTGTAGTTCTGCGCGTAGGCGGGCAGGGCGCCCAGCGAAGTGATCGCCGCGATGGCGGCCGCGCCCAGCAGTTGCTTGAGTTTCATGGTCGTTCTCCTCTCCTTATGGATTCGCGGCCCGAGGGCCTGTCCGGTTGTTGTTGTCCCACTCGTCCTAATAGCCCAGCCGGTGCGGCAGCCACAGCGCGAGCTGCGGCCAGATCAGCACGGCGACCAGCACCAGGAACATCGACGCCAGCATCCACACCACCCAGCGCACCGTGGATTCCATCGGCACGCGGGCGATGCGGCACGACACCATCAGGTTCACGGCCAGGGGCGGCGTGAACTGCCCCAGGGCCACCTTCAGGGTCAGGATCACGCCGAACCACACCGGATCCCAGCCATAGGCATTGGCAATGGGCATCAACAGCGGCACGAAGATCAGGAAGATCGAGATGCCGTCCAGGAACATGCCCACCGTCATCAAGAGCAGCACGATCAGCGCCAGCACGCCCCATTCGCCCAGGCCCGAGTTGACGATGGCGTGGGTGATCGGGTCGATCACGCTCAGCGTGGACAGCGCCCACGCGAAGATGCCGGCCAGCGTCACCACCATCATGATCACGGCCGACAACTCGGCGGCTTCGCGCAGAATCGTGAACAGGTCGCGCACCTTGATCGTGCGGTGAATGCACATGCCCACGAACAGGCCATAGAACACCGCCACCACGGCCGCCTCGGTGGGCGTGAACCAGCCCATGCGCATGCCGCCCAGGATCAGCACCGGCGCGGCCAGGCCCCATAGCGCGTCGCGCAGGCTGGCCCAGAACGGCGGACGGGGCAGGTGCGCTTCCAGCGTGCCCAGCTTGTGGCGGCGCGCCAGCCACACGGCGGGCACGATCAGCGCCAGGCCGGTCAGGATGCCGGGCACCATGCCGGCCGCGAACAGCGCGGGTACCGAGGCGCCAGGCACCAGCACCGAATAGATGATGAACGCCACCGACGGCGGAATCAGGATGTCGGTCGCCGCGCCAGCCGCCACCACCGCCGCCGAGAACGACCCGGGATAGCCCGCGCGCGACATGGCGGCGATCATCACCGCGCCCACGGCGGCCGCGCAGGCCGGGCCGGAACCTGAAATGCCGCCCAGGAACATCGCCACCATGATGGCGACCATCGGCAGCATGCCGGGCCCGCGTCCCACGATGGCGATGGCGAAGTCCACCAACCGGCGCGCCACGCCGGACCGGTCGAAGATCGAGCCGACCAGCACGAACATCGGAATCGCCAGCAACGGATACTTGGCCAGCCCGGCATAGAAATTCTGCGGCACGGCCAGCAACCCGAACCACGTCACGTCCAGGTTCGACAGCACGATGGCCACCGTGCCCGAGATGCCCAGCGCCACGCCCACGGGCGTGCCGATCAGCATCAACGCAACGAACAGCGCGAACAGGATCCCGGCGATCATGGCTTCGCGGGCTCACGGAGCAGACGGCGCACCATGCCCAGCACGCGCAGCGAAATGGCGCCGGCCATGATGGGCATCCAGATCGAATACCACCAGGTCGGCACGCCGATGGCGGGCGAGGTCTCTTCGTAGATGAACTCGTCGTACACCAGCCGCGCCGACAGCACGGTCAGCAGCATGAAGAACCCCAGCACGCATCCGTTGGCCGCCAGCGCCATCATTTTCTGCCGCCGCGCGGGTCCCTTGTCCGCCAGGATCTCGATGCGGATGTGGTGGTTGCGCACGAACGCCGACGCGCCGCCCGCCATGGTCAGCACGATCAACAGGAAAATGGAGATTTCCTCGGTCCAGGCGAACGACTGGTCGGTGAAGTACCGCACCAGCACGTTGGCGAACGTAATCAATGCCAGCGCGGCCAGCACGATCACGGCCAGCCAGTCTTCGATGGCCAGCGGCACCTTGACGGCCGGTTCCGGCTCCGGAGCAATGATGGGTTCGACGGGTTCGGCCGGATCGTCAGAGGGATGCATCAGACAACGTATGGGGAAAGCGCCGCGGCGCGACTACAGAATGGACGCATCCTAACCACGCCATGCCGCCCCGTTACCTCGTGTTTTCCCGCAGTGCAGGATGGGAGCAACATGCTGCGGGGCAATAAACGGTGCGGCGAATTGGCATGGGGCAAGGGCTAGATGGCTGTGCTGAAAGGAAGCTGCAAGGTTCTTGCGATGCAGCATTCGTGCTGATGCGTCGGGGAATTTTTTTGTAACTTGGGGCGTTGGTTAGGGGCCTGTGCAGGGCAGGCGGCGTATTGGGTTCTTCTGGACGCCGTAGCCGTATCTGCGAAGTCTCGTCCTCGCGCTCTCGCGCTGCGGGCGCGACTTCTCCGACACGCCTACGGCTCGCAGCAGCGCAATTCGGCGGCAGGACCTATCCGAGCGTGTTTTCCGATTCCCCTAGACCTGAACCGGAAGCCCGTCCTAGCCACTTCTCTTCATCTCATTCAGCGACATGCCTCTCTTAGCACTTCGTCGCTCTGTCCTGGGAAAATACAATCGTGATTGACTATCGCGTTAGTGGTTGAAATGTGGCGCAGCAGTCTGGAGGGGAGCGGACAACCTTCGCCGAAGCGGGCGAGCGTCTCAAAGAGAGAAGGGGTTTAAATCTCTCGTGGATGGGAGACAGCTCGAGCCGGGGGCATGACGGAGAGTTCGCGCCCGGAGCGCGAAAGCTGCGCTCGCAGCGCGAGGACGAGAATTCGCAGTTGTGCCCCCGGCGCTAAAGAACTCAAATCATTGAATTAAATGAGAATTCCTCTAAAAAGCATCCGGGAGATCGCAGGAAAAGCACACTTACCACCCGAGCGATCTCCCTGCCGGAGAACCGAGACAGTCCCCCCCGCCACGAAAAGGTAAAATTCCGGTTTATCTTTCAGCCCGGTTGCCTTTCATCGTGTCACTTGTCCAGCATCTGCCCGGTTCTTCCGTCCTGTCCGCCTTTCGTCGTGAGCGTCTGCTGGCCCAGCTGAAAGCGGCCGGCCTGCCGGTTGCCGACGTCTCGGCCCGGTACGAACACTTCATCAGCCTGGACACCGCGCTCGATGCCGACGCCCAGCGCCGCCTGAACGAACTGCTGGACTACGGCACGCCCCAGACCGAGCGCGCCGCCGCCAAGAACCAGCTCGAACTGCTGGTCATTCCCCGTCCCGGCACCGTGTCGCCCTGGGCCAGCAAGGCCACCGACATCGCGCACAACTGCGGCCTGGACGCCGTGCACCGCATCGAGCGCGGCATCCGCTACGTGCTGACGCCCGAGCGCGGGCTGCTGGGCGCCAAGTCCTTCGACGCCGACGTGCTGGCCCGCGCCGCCGCCTGCCTGCACGACCGCATGACCGAAACCGTGGTCGACGCCGGCTTCGACGGCCAGGCGCTGTTCACCCCGCTTGCCGGCAAACCCATGAGCACCGTGCCCGTGGGCGCGCAAGGCCGCGCCGCGCTGGTCGAGGCCAACACCGCCCTGGGCCTGGCGCTGTCCGAAGACGAAATCGATTACCTGGCCGAGTCCTTCGGCGCGTTGAAGCGCGACCCGACCGACGTCGAGCTGATGATGTTCGCGCAGGCCAACAGCGAACACTGCCGCCACAAGATCTTCAATGCCCAGTGGGTCATCGACGGCCAGCCGCAGTCCGAAACCCTGTTCGGCATGATCCGCGCCACGCACAAGGCGCAGCCGCAGGGCACAGTCATTGCCTATTCCGACAACGCCGCCGTCATGGAAGGCGGCGATGCGCACCGCTTCGAAGCCGGCGTGCCGGTCGATGGCGGGCAGGGTGGGGAAGATGCGGCGGCCTACCGCCGCCGTGCGGCCACCATGCACACGCTGATGAAGGTCGAGACGCACAATCACCCGACCGCCATCGCGCCGTACCCCGGCGCGGCCACGGGCGCGGGCGGCGAGATCCGCGACGAAGGCGCCACCGGCCGCGGCTCCAAGCCCAAGGCCGGCCTGACGGGCTTCACCGTGTCGCACCTGCGCTTCGACGACGCCACGCAGCCCTGGGAGGCCGACCATCACGGCATCCCCGACCGCATCGCCAGCCCGCTGTCCATCATGATCGAGGGCCCCATCGGCGGTGCTGCGTTCAACAACGAATTCGGCCGTCCGAACCTGCTGGGCTACTTCCGCAGCTTCGAGCAAACGGCCGGCGGCACGCGCTGGGGCTATCACAAGCCCATCATGATCGCGGGCGGCCTGGGCACCATCGACGCCGGCCTGACCAGGAAGGAAGTCATTCCGCCCGGCGCGCTGCTGGTGCAACTGGGCGGCCCCGGCCTGCGCATCGGCATGGGCGGCAGCGCCGCGTCCAGCATGGGCGTGGGCAGCAACTCGGCCGACCTCGATTTCGATTCCGTGCAGCGTGGCAACCCCGAACTCGAACGACGGGTGCAGGAAGTCATCGACCGCTGCTGGCAGCAGGGCGCCGACAACCCCATCCTGGCCATCCACGACGTGGGCGCGGGCGGCCTGTCCAACGCATTCCCCGAGCTGGTCAACGACGCGGGCCGTGGCGCCGTGTTCGACCTGAAGCGCGTGCCGGTCGAAGAGTCGGGCATGTCGCCCGCCGAGATCTGGAGCAACGAGTCGCAAGAGCGCTACGTCCTGTCGGTGCTGCCGCAAGACCTCGCGCGCTTCGAAGCCATTGCTCGCCGCGAACGCTGCCCGTTCGCGGTGGTGGGCGTGGCTACTGAGGAGCGCCAACTGCGCGTGGTCGACGGCGAGGGCCTGCCCGGCATCGATACCGGCCGTCCGCAGGGTGCGGACGAGGTGCGTCCGGTGGACGTGCCCATCGATGTCATCCTGGGCAAGCCGCCCCGCATGACGCGCGACGTGCAGCGCCTGCCCGGCGCCAGCGGCCCGATCGATTTCGCCGGCATCGACCTGACCGAAGCCGCCTACCGCGTGCTGCGCCACCCCACCGTGGCCAACAAGACCTTCCTCATCACCATCGGCGACCGTACCGTCGGGGGCCTGTCCAGCCGTGACCAGATGGTCGGCCCGTGGCAGGTGCCGGTGGCCGACTGCGCCGTCACCCTGGCCGACTACGAAGGCTTCCGTGGCGAAGCCATGTCGATGGGCGAACGCACGCCGCTGGCCGTGATCGACGCCCCGGCCTCGGGCCGCATGGCCGTGGCCGAAGCGCTGACCAACTTGGCTTGCGCCGACGTGCAGCGCATCGAGGACATCAAGCTGTCCGCCAACTGGATGGCCGCCTGCGGCGTGCCAGGCCAGGACGCCGCGCTGTACGACACCGTGTCGGCCGTCAGCGAGCTTTGCCAGGCCGTGGGCCTGTCCATTCCGGTGGGCAAGGATTCCCTGTCCATGAAGACGTCGTGGCAGGAAGAGGGCGAGTCGCGCCAGGTCGTGGCCCCCGTGTCGCTCATCATCACGGCGTTCGCGCCCGTGACCGACGTGCGCGCCAGCCTGACGCCGCAACTGCGCACCGATGCGGGCGACTCCGTGCTGATCCTGATCGACCTGGGCCGTGGCCGCCATCGCATGGGCGGCTCCATCCTGGCGCAGGCCTATGGCCAGGTCGGCGAACAGGTGCCGGACATCGATCACCCGCAAGACCTGCGCACGTTCTTCGTCACCATCCGCACGCTGGCCGAAGCCGGCATCGTGCTGGCCTACCACGACCGTTCCGATGGCGGCCTGTTCTCGACCCTGACCGAAATGGCCTTTGCCGGCCACACCGGCATCTCGGTCAACCTCGACATGCTGACCATCGATCCGAACTCGGCCGATTGGGGCGACTACAAGATCCGCCCGGAACAAGTGGCCGTGCAGCGCGACGAACTGACGCTCAAGGCGCTGTTCTCCGAAGAAGCGGGCGCCGTCATCCAGGTGCCGGCGTCGCAGCGCGATGCCGTCATGCAGGTGCTGCGTGGCGCGGGCCTGTCGGCCCATTCGCACGTCATCGGCGGCCTGAACGGCGACGACGTCGTCGAATTCTTCCGCGACGGCCGCAAGGTCTGGAGCGCCCCGCGCGCCGAACTGGGCCGCGCCTGGAGCGAAGTCAGCCACGGCATCATGACGCGCCGCGACAATCCCGCTTGCGCGAAGGCCGAGCTGGACATGTGGAACGACGCGGCCGATCCCGGCTTCCAGCCGCGCGTGTCCTTCGACCCGCAGGAAGACGTGGCCGCGCCGTTCATCAGCACCGGCCGCCGTCCCAAGGTGGCGATCCTGCGCGAGCAGGGTTGCAACAGCCAGGTGGAAACCGCCTGGGCCTTCGACACCGCCGGTTTCGATTCCATCGACGTGCACATGACCGACCTGCTGTCGGGCCGCATCGACCTGTCGGGCATGCATGGCCTGGTGGCCGTGGGCGGCTTCAGCTACGGCGACGTGCTGGGCGCCGGCGAGGGCTGGGCGCGCACCATCCGCTTCAACAGCCGCCTGTCCGACCAGTTCGCCGCGTACTTCGCGCGTCCCGATACGTTCGCGCTGGGCGTGTGCAATGGCTGCCAGATGATGGCCGCACTGGCCCCGATGATTCCGGGCGCGCAGCACTGGCCGCGCTTCACCCACAACCAGTCGGCCAAGTACGAGGCGCGCCTGTCGATGGTGGAAGTGGCGGATTCGCCGTCCATCCTGTTCGCCGGCATGGCGGGCTCGCGCATTCCGGTGGCGGTGGCGCACGGCGAAGGGTATGCCAACTTCGGTCTGCAGGGCGATGCGGCGAAGGTGCTGGCGGCGGCCCGCTTCGTGGACAACCGCGGCGCGACCACCGAAACGTATCCCTTCAACCCCAACGGCAGCCCGGGTGGCCTGACCAGCGTGACCACGGCCGACGGCCGCTTCACGGTGATGATGCCTCATCCCGAGCGCGTGACGCGCAACGCCATGATGTCTTGGGCGCCGCAGACCTGGGGCGAGGCCGATACCGGCGGCCAGTTCAGCCCGTGGATCCGCATGTTCCGTAACGCGCGGGTGTGGCTGCGTTAAACCGACGCTGAACAGGCCGGTCGATTGACATGAGCCCCGCGACCTGGACGAATGTCCGGGCAGCGGGGCTCAGTCTTTTGTCGTGGGCGGAGGGAGGCCACGCCCTACGCCGACGTACGAGCGCCTCGCGCCCGACCGCTTCTGTCGTCAGGCAGAGCCAGGGGAGGGTGGCCATGCAGGGCCATCACCCACCCGCCGCGCCCAGGAAAATCTTGTAGAACAGCCCGCTGGTGCCTGCCAGCACGAAGCCCACCATCCAGCGCAACAGGTTGAACTGGCCTTCGCTGGTTCGTCGAAACTGCTCGAGCTTGTGCTCCACCGACGTGATGCGTGCGTCCAGCCGCCGTTCGACGGCATCCAGCTTGGCTTCCAGTCGGTGTTCTACGTGTGTGATGCGCGTGTCGAGCTTGTCTTCCACTGTGGCCAAGTCAGTCTTCGTGGCGGCATCCAGCGTGTCGGTATTGACGACGCTAGCAAGCACTTCAACCTGGGCCCGCGCCTGTTCGGCGGAAAAGCCGCCACGCTCCAGTCGTTCGACAACTTCAAGGGTATTGAATCTGATGGCCATGGCTGTCATGCGGTTCTCGTCAACGAAGGGGGGGGATACAGGCACCAGCATTGTGTGCCGGGCCCGCTGAAGTACCTTCATGGTGCCTTCATCCCCATCGACAGGCTATACGTAGATGCCGCAAAAACAGCGCGCTTCGACACGAACCAGACGAGTCCTACACGCCTCACCCGTCATCGCGCGGGCATCACCTCGAACGCCAGCAACAGCGTGACCTGCTCGGTGTTGAAGTTGTCATCCGACAAGAAGACCAGCGTGTCGTGGCCGTTGGCAAGCTTCGGTCCCCAGGCAATGCCTTCGATGTTGTCCAGCCGGGGCAGGCCCAATGCGTTCAGGTCCAGGACCAGCCGCTTGGCGGTGGGCTGGATCTTCGCGTCGGCCAGCGATTCCATGCCCGTCACGTCGGTCGCCTGCGACACGTCCGCTTCATACAGCCGGATGTAGTTGCTGAACTTGCCGTCGGCCGCCTGTACGCCCGAACGCTCCAGCACCAGCAGGCCAGTGGCATCCAGCATCAGGATTTCCGATACGCCGTTGTCGGCGTACTTGCCCTGCCCGGGGTGGGCAGGGATGGGGTCCACCGGATACGCCACCTGCCGCAGCACCTTGCCCGCACGGTCGTATTGCGTGAAGCGCACCCGCGCGCCATGCTCGGGGGTGGGGGGCTCGCCGTCCTGGAAGATCGGGCCTTCCATGCCCACCCACAGCGATTGGCCATCGGGCGCGAACGTCAGCCCTTCGAACGACAGGTTGTTGCGCGCGCCCTTGCTGCCGAACAGATGCGTCTGGAACATGGGCAGCGTGGGCAGTTCCGCCAGCAGGCTGCCGTCGCGCGCGACGTGGCGCACCATCGGGTCCAGGCCCAGCAGCCGGTCGCCCTCGCTCGCGTACCAAAGGGTGCCGTCCAGGGGATCGACGCGTATCGATTCCGAATCCGGCACGCGGCCACCGAGCAGGCGGCTGGGATAAGGCGTGCCATCGGGCCGCAGCAAAGGCGTCATCCCGGTCAGGTCGATGCCGTTGAACCCCTGTGCGTCGTAGCGCAGCCAGGCCGAATACCAGCGCGCCGGACCGAAGTCGGAGCGGTCGTCGCTGATCATCACCCAGGTGCCGCTGCGTGGGTCGTAGTCGATGCCCGACAGGCCGCCTACCGAGGTGTCCTGGAAGGGCTGCTTGTGGGCCAGGCGCTGTTCGCCGATGAAACGCAGCGAGCCGACGGTGCGATCCGGCGCCTGCCGGGCCTGCGCGCCGGCGGGAAGCAGGGTCAGTGCACAGGTGAAAGCGAGCGCCGCGATACGGCAAAGCGAGACGAGCGGGCGCAAATTCACGAAAGCCATGGCGATGTCGCAAGACGATTGAATAACCGACGATGATAGGCGATACGCATGAAGGTACGCATCGCCGCCCAGGCGGCTGGCGTAGTAATAAAATTGCCGTTTTCCGCCCTTGCACGACGCCGGAGCCGCCATGAACGCCCGAATTCCCGAAGAAGCCCTGCCGCCCCTCGACCCGCAATCCCTGCAGGCTTTCGTCGATGACATGTGGGACAGCCGCATCATCCCCGCGCTGACCGACTACATCGCCATTCCCGCCAAGAGCCCGGCCTTCGACGCCGATTGGGAGAAGAACGCCTACATCGACCGCGTGGTGCGCGACGCGGCCCATTGGGTCGAGTCGCAGAAAGTGCGCGGCCTGAAGCTGGAAGTGATCCGCCTGCCGGGCCGCACGCCGGTGATCTTCTTCGACGCGCCGGCCACCCGCGCCGACAACGGCGACACCGTGCTGCTGTACGGCCACCTGGACAAGCAGCCGGAATTCTCGGGCTGGCGCCACGACCTGGGCCCGTGGACGCCCAAGTACGAGAACGGCAAGCTGTATGGCCGCGGCGGCGCCGACGACGGCTATGCCGTGTACGCCTCGCTGACCGCCATCATGGCGCTGGACAAGCAGAGCGTGCCGCGCCCGCGCTGCGTGGGCATCATCGAGACCTGTGAAGAGTCGGGCAGCTACGACCTGCTGCCTTACGTCGATGCGCTGCGCGACCGCCTGGGCAACGTGGCCCTGGTGGTGTGCCTGGATTCGGGCGCGGGCAATTACGACCAGCTGTGGATGACCACCTCGCTGCGCGGCATGGTGGCCGGCACGCTGGAAGTGCAGGTGCTGGACGAGGGCGTGCATTCGGGCGACTCCAGCGGCGTGGTGCCGTCGTCGTTCCGCATCCTGCGCCATCTGCTGGACCGCCTGGAAGACAGCGCCACCGGCCGCCTGCTGCCGCAAAGCCTGCATTGCGAGATTCCCGCCGACCGTATCGAGCAGGTGCACGCCACCGCCAAGATCCTGGGCGACGAGGTGTGGCGCCGGTTTCCGTGGAGCTGCGGCGCCGAGGGCGGCTTCGTGCTGCCCATGACCACCGAACCGGAAGAAGCGCTGCTGAACCGCACCTGGCGTCCGACGCTGTCGGTGACCGGCGCCGAAGGCCTGCCGCCGTTGTCGTCGGCGGGCAACGTGCTGCGTCCGCGTACCGCGTTCAAGCTGTCGCTGCGCCTGCCGCCGCTGGTCGATGCCGTAGCCGCTGCCGAAGAGATCAAGGCATTGCTGGAAGCCGATGCGCCCTACAACGCCAAGGTGATCTTCAACCCCCGCGAGGGCTCGGCCACCGGCTGGAACGCGCCGACCTCGGCGCAATGGCTGTCCGATGCCTTGGACAAGGCTTCGCAGCAGTACTACGGCGCGCCGTGCGGCTACATCGGGCAGGGCGGCACCATTCCGCTGATGAGCATGCTGCAGAAGGGCTTTCCGAAGGCGCAGTTCATGGTGTGCGGCGTGCTGGGCCCGCGTTCGAACGCGCACGGTCCCAACGAATTCCTGCACGTGCCCTATGGCAAGAAGCTGACCGCGGCCGTGGCGCAGACCATGGCGGCCATGCCGGGTTGATGCCGTGTTCAATCGCTGCACCAAGGAACCGGCATGATCTTGCCCCCCGATGATGTGACCGCCCGCGAGGTGGCCGACGCCACCCGCCATTGGCTGGAAAAGGCCGTGATCGGCCTGAACCTCTGTCCGTTCGCCAAGGCGGTGTACGTGAAGGACCAGGTGCGCTACGCCGTAAGCGCAGCCATTGACGCCGAAGGCGTGTTGACCGACCTGGAAGACGAACTGCTGCGCCTGCATGAAACCGACCCCGAGACCGTCGACACGACGCTGCTCATCCTGCCCGACGCGTTGGACGACTTTCTCGACTTCAACGAATTCGAGGACTTGTCCGACAGATTGTTGAAGCGCATGCGCCTGGTGGGCACCCTCCAGGTGGCCACTTTCCACCCCCGGTTCCAGTTCGCCGACACCCACGTCGACGACATCGAGAACTACACCAACCGTTCACCGTATCCGATCCTGCACCTGCTGCGGGAAGACAGCGTCGAACGCGCGGTGGACGCCTTCCCCGAGCCCGAAAGCATCTACGAGAAGAACATCGAGACGATGCAGCAGCTGGGCCTGGAAGGGTGGAAGAAGTTGATGGCGGGCGCTTGAAAGGCGTGTCGGGTCGCCTGGTCGTCAGATGAACGATTTGACGATCAGGGCGGCGACCCCCGTGCAGAGGGTGCCGAGGATCCATCGCACCGCGCCGAGTTCGCCGCGGAGTTCCGCGGACAGTTGCTTCATTTCGCCGCGCAGCTCCGCCGACAGTTGCTTCATTTCGCCACGAAGTTCAGCGGCCAGCTGCTTGGTTTCGGCCCGCAGCGTGGCGGTGGCGGATTCGAGGTCTTGATGGGTGGCAAGATCTTGCATGGCGGTCTCCAGGACGTGCGCGAGTGCATCGGATTGGGCATTGGCTTGAGGTTCGCTGGCACCTGCCTGGGACAGACGGTTTGCATACTGCAGTGTGTCGAAGGCTGGCATGGTTCGTGGCACGGCGACGTCCTGAAAGTGATTCGGCAGGCGTGCAGATTAGCGCCGAGCGTTGCGGCAGTCAGCCGGCCAAGGGACACTTTCACGACACTACCGGCGTCGCCTGCGGTGTGCGCGCACCAAGCACGGATCAGCCAAGCGTAGCCGTCAGTGACAACATTGCGATGGTCGCAATGAACTTATCGGACTGATGCACCCGGCGTAGCGAAGAACAGGGTGGACAAAACGGGGCAGGACCGTCGGGTGTCCCGTTCCCGGCGCTCTCAAGCAGCCTTGTCCGCCGCTTGCGGCACGAAGAACCGATCCTTCAATTCCTGCAGCCCGATCCGGTCCAGGATCTCCGCCAGCCGTTCGGCTGGCTTGCGGCGCGGGCGGTCCGCCTTGTACTGCGCCACGATCAGCTCGTTCTTCATCGAGTGCTCCCAGCCCACCAGCTCGGTCACGCTGACCTGATAGCCGTGCGCCTCCAGTTGCAGGCAACGCAGCACGTTGGTGATCTGGCTGCCGAACTCGCGCGTGTGCAGCGGATGACGCCAGATCTCGGCCAGCGGATCGGCCAGCGCCGTCTGTTTGTGCCGGCGCAGCACGCCCGCCACTTCGGCCTGGCAGCATGGCACCACCACGATGTGGCGCGCCTGCTTCTTCAGCGCGAAGCGCAGGGCGTCGTCGGTGGCCGTGTCACAGGCATGCAGAGCCGTCACCACGTCGATTCTGACGGGCAGGGCTTTCGACTCGATCGAGTCCGCCACCGACAGATTCAGGAACGACATGCCGCCGAAGCCCAGGCGGTGGGCCAGCTCGCGCGAACGCTGCACCAGTTCGTCGCGCGTCTCGATGCCGTAGATGTGCGAATCGTCCTTCAAGTCCTTGAAGAACAGGTCGTACAGGATGAAGCCCAGGTACGACTTGCCCGCGCCGTGGTCGACCAGGCTGACCGTGCCCTGGGCGTCCTTCACTTCCTTGAGCAGCGGCTCGATGAACTGGAACAGGTGATAGACCTGCTTGAGCTTGCGGCGGCTGTCCTGGTTCATCTTGCCGTCGCGCGTCAGGATGTGCAGCGCCTTCAGCAGCTCGATGGATTGGCCAGGGCGGATTTCGTGGGTATCGGAAGACATCGGGGACGCAACGCGGGGCGCCGCGCGGGCGCGTAAAGCTGGCAGTGTAACCGGGGCGATTCGGCGGCCGGGCAGGAGGAAGGGCGTTCATGCTCCCGTCAGCGTGATGCGTCCCGCCAACATTTCGACGCAATCCGGGCAACACCCCTGTCGATCTTAGGGAGAACACCTAGAAAAAACATCGCCAGGGCGTATAATCCTGCTTTGCGCCCGGAGTTCCCCATGCGTCTCGTCCAACAAGCGCTCACCTTCGACGATGTGTTGCTGGTGCCTGCTTACTCCGAGGTGTTGCCGCGCGACACCTCCCTCGTTACCCGTCTCACCCGCAACATCACCCTCAATATTCCGCTCGTGTCCGCCGCAATGGACACGGTGACCGAGGCGCGCCTGGCCATCGCCATGGCGCAGGAAGGCGGTATCGGGATCATCCACAAGAACCTGTCGGCCGACGCCCAGGCGCGCGAAGTCTCCCGCGTCAAGCGCCACGAGTTCGGCATCGTCATCGACCCTGTCACCGTGTCGCCCGACATGAAGGTCCGCGACGCCATCGCGTTGCAGCGCCAGCACGGCTTCTCCGGCCTGCCGGTCGTCGAGGGCAAGAAGCTGGTCGGCATCGTCACCAACCGCGACCTGCGTTTCGAAGACCGCCTCGACCAGCCCCTGCGCAACATCATGACGCCGCAGGAACGCCTGATCACCATGAAGGAAGGCGCCACGCTGACCGAAGCCCAGGCCCTGATGCACAAGCATCGCCTGGAGCGCGTGCTCATCGTCAACGACGCCTTCGAGCTGCGCGGCCTGGCCACCGTCAAGGACATCGTCAAGAACACCGAACACCCGGTCGCCAACAAAGACGCCCTGGGCCAGCTGCGCGTCGGCGCCGCGGTCGGCGTGGGTGACGGCACCGAAGAGCGCGTCGAGAAGCTGGTCGCCGCCGGCGTCGACGTCATCATCGTCGACACCGCCCACGGCCACTCCAAGGGCGTGCTCGACCGCGTGCGCTGGGTCAAGCAGAACTTCCCCAAGGTCGAAGTCATCGGCGGCAACATCGCCACCGCCGCCGCCGCGCGCGCCCTGGCTGACCACGGCGCCGACGGCGTCAAGGTCGGTATCGGCCCCGGCTCCATCTGCACCACCCGCGTCGTCGCCGGCGTCGGCGTGCCGCAGATCACCGCCATCTCCGACGTGGCCAGCGCCCTCGAAGGCACCGGCATCCCCCTCATCGCCGACGGCGGCATCCGTTACTCGGGCGACATCGCCAAGGCCCTGGCGGCTGGCGCGTCCGCCTGCATGATGGGCGGCATGTTCGCCGGCACCGAAGAGGCGCCGGGCGAAGTCGTGCTGTTCCAGGGCCGTTCGTACAAGTCGTACCGCGGCATGGGCAGCCTGGGCGCCATGGCCGACGGTTCGGCCGACCGCTACTTCCAGGATCCGGCCAACAACGCCGACAAGCTGGTCCCCGAAGGCATCGAAGGCCGCGTCCCCTACAAGGGCAGTGTCCTGGCCATCATCTACCAGATGGTCGGCGGCATCCGTGCTTCCATGGGCTACTGCGGCTGCGCCACGATCGACGACATGCGCACCAAGAGCGAGTTCGTGCAGATCACCTCCGCGGGCTTCCGCGAGTCGCACGTCCACGACGTCCAGATCACCAAGGAAGCGCCCAACTACCGCGCCGACTGATCCCAGTCTATCCTTACGCAATACTCACGCACCGGCAGGACAACCGTTCTGGCCGGTGCGCTTCATTTACAACCGGCAGAGTCACCATGCACCAGCGCATTCTCATCCTGGACTACGGTTCGCAAGTTACCCAGTTGATCGCCCGCCGCGTCCGCGAGGCCGGCGTCTATTCCGAGATCCATCCCGGCGACGTGGACGACAACTTCGTCCGTGCCCAGAAGGAAGCCGGCGTGCGTGGTGTCATCCTGTCGGGCAGCCATGCCTCGGCCTACGACGAAGGCTCGCTGCGCGTGCCCGCCGCCGTGTTCGAACTGGGCGTGCCGGTGCTGGGCATTTGCTATGGCATGCAGTCCATGGCGCACCAATTGGGCGGCAAGGTCAGCTACTCCGACCACCGCGAATTCGGCTACGCCGAAGTGCGCGCCCAGGGCCACACCAAGCTGCTCGAAGGCCTGGCCGACTTCACCACGCCCGAAGGCCACGGCATGCTGAAGGTCTGGATGAGCCACGGCGACAAGGTCACCGAACTGCCGCCGGGCTTCAAGCTGATGGCCTCCACGCCGTCCTGCCCCATCGCCGGCATGGCCGACGAAGACCGCGGCTTCTACGCCGTGCAGTTCCACCCCGAGGTCACGCACACCGTCCAGGGCAAGGCGATGCTGGGCCGCTTCGTCAACGACATCTGCGGATGCACGGGCGACTGGAACATGCCCGACTACGTCGAGGAAGCCGTCGCCCGCATCCGCGAGCAGGTCGGTGCCGACGAAGTCATCCTGGGCCTGTCGGGCGGCGTGGACTCGTCCGTCGCCGCCGCGCTGATCCACAAGGCCATCGGCGACCAGCTGACGTGCGTGTTCGTCGACCACGGCCTCTTGCGTCTGGACGAAGGCAAGCAGGTCATGCAGACCTTCGCCGAGAACATGGGCGTGAAGATCATTCACGTCGATGCCACCGAGCAGTTCATGGGCAAGCTGGCGGGTCAGGCGGATCCGGAAGCCAAGCGCAAGATCATCGGGCGTGAGTTCGTCGAGGTGTTCCAGGCCGAGGCGGGCAAGCTCAAGAGCGCCAAGTGGCTGGCTCAGGGCACGATCTATCCCGATGTCATCGAGTCGGCTGGCGCCAAGACGGGCAAGGCGACGTCCATCAAGTCGCACCACAATGTGGGTGGGTTGCCGGATACGCTGAACCTGCAACTGCTCGAACCGCTGCGTGAGCTGTTCAAGGACGAAGTCCGCGAGCTGGGGGTGGCGCTGGGCCTGCCGCCGTCGATGGTGTATCGCCATCCGTTCCCGGGCCCGGGGTTGGGCGTGCGTATCCTGGGTGAGGTGAAGAAGGAATTCGCTGATCTGCTGCGCCGTGCGGATGCGATCTTCATCGAAGAGTTGCGCAGCACCATCGATGAGAACAGCGGCAAGAGCTGGTACGACATGACGTCGCAGGCGTTTGCCGTGTTCCTGCCGGTGAAGTCGGTGGGGGTGATGGGGGATGGGCGTACGTATGAGTACGTGGTTGCGCTGCGTGCCGTGCAGACGTTCGACTTCATGACGGCTGATTGGGCGCCGTTGCCGCATGCGTTGCTGGCGAAGGTGTCGTCGCGGATTATCAACGAAGTGCGTGGGATCAATCGGGTGGTGTACGACGTGTCGAGCAAGCCGCCGGCGACGATTGAGTGGGAATAACTTCCCGCAGCAATACTCGCTGGTGGATCGACCATGAAAGCCGTGCCATGAACGGACTCATAACGTTCGGTAGTCAAGGCTAAGCGAGACTGGGCTGAGTCCTGTATCACACAGGTCTCGGCCCTTTTGATTTGAATGAGAGGGGCGCCATGGTGCTGCGAGCACTCGCGTCTGGCAATTTTTGACCGCCCCGAGCACCAGAATACGGACAGGCGCTTCCCGCACCACTTTCAGAGTTTCACCATGGAAATCAAAGTCAATTTTCTCGATAAGCTGCGTCTCGAAGCGAAGTTCGACGACTTCACGGTCGTGGCGGATCAGCCGATCCGCTACAAAGGCGATGGCTCGGCGCCGGGACCGTTCGACTATTTCCTGGCATCCTCGGCATTGTGCGCGGCCTACTTTGTGAAGCTCTACTGCGTCACGCGCAATATCCCCACCGAAAATATCCGCCTGTCGCAGAACAACATCGTCGATCCGGAAAATCGCTACCAGCAGATTTTCAAGATCCAGGTCGAACTGCCGGCGGACATAGAAGAGGCAGACCGCCGCGGCATCCTGCGCTCGATCGAGCGCTGCACCGTCAAGAAGGTGGTCCAGGCCGGCCCCGACTTCGTCATCGAGGAAGTCGAGAACCTGGATGCCGACGCTCAATCGCTGCTGACGATCAAGCCCGACGCCGAAGCCCGCACCTTCATCCCCGGCAAGGACCTGCCGCTGGAAGAAACCATCGCCAACATGACGGGCATCCTGGCGGCCCTGGGCATCAAGATCGAGATCGCCTCGTGGCGCAACCTGGTCCCCAACGTATGGTCGCTGCATATCCGCGACGCGCACTCGCCGATGTGCTTCACCAACGGCAAGGGCGCCACCAAGGAAAGCGCCTTGGCATCGGCCCTGGGCGAATACATCGAGCGCCTGAACTGCAATCACTTCTACGCGGGCGTGTTCTGGGGCGAGGACATCGCCAACGCACCGTTCGTGCATTACCCGAACGAGCGCTGGTTCAAGCCGGGCAAGAAGGGCAAGCTGCCCGCAGAGATCCTGGATGAGTACTGCCTGGACATCTACAACCCGGATGGCGAGCTGCTGGGCACGCATCTGTACGACACCAACTCCGGCAATACCGAGCGCGGCATCTGCTCGCTGCCCTTTGTGCGGCAATCGGACGGCGAGACAGTGTATTTCCCGTCCAACCTGATCGAAAACCTGTTCGTCAGCAACGGCATGAGTGCCGGCAACACGCTGGTCGAGGCGCAGGTGCAGTGCCTGTCCGAAATCTTCGAGCGGGCGGTCAAGCGCGAAATCCTGGAAGGCGAGATCGCCTTGCCCGACGTGCCGCAAGAGGTGCTGGCCAAGTACCCCAGCATCCTGGCTGGCATCCAGGCCCTGGAAGAGCAAGGCTTCCCGGTGCTGGTGAAGGATGCGTCGCTGGGCGGAACCTATCCCGTCATGTGCGTCACCCTGATGAATCCGAAGACGGGCGGCGTCTTCGCCTCGTTCGGCGCGCACCCCAGCCTGCAAGTGGCCGTGGAGCGCAGCCTGACCGAACTGCTGCAAGGCCGCAGCATCGAAGGCCTGAACGATCTGCCGGCGCCCACTTTCTCCAGCGAGTCGGTGACGGACGAGCATAACTTCGTCGAGCACTTCATCGACTCCAGCGGCCTGGTGTCGTGGCGCTTCTTCAGCGCCAAGGCCGATTTCGAGTTCGTGGAGTGGGATTTCTCGGGCCAGGGAGAAGACTCCAATGCCCAGGAAGCCGCTACCTTGTTCGGCATTCTTGCGGACATGGGTAAGGAGGTCTACACGGCCGCCTATGACCAACTGGGCGCCGTGGCCTGCCGGATTCTGGTGCCGGGCTATTCCGAGATCTACCCGGTGGACGATCTGATCTGGGACAACACCAACAAGGCGCTGTTGTTCCGCGAAGATATCCTGAACCTGCACCGTCTGGACGATGCGGCCCTGGCCGCGCTGCTCGAACGCCTGGAGTCCAACGACCTGGACGACTACCTGGACATCGCTACGCTGATCGGCATCGAGTTCGACGAGAACACCGTCTGGGGCCAATTGACCGTTCTAGAGCTGAAGCTGCTGATCCAACTGGCCTTGAAGGACTTCGAGGCAGCAAAGGAATTCGTCGAAGCCTTCCTGCAATACAACGACAACACGGTCGAGCGCCGGCTGTTCTATCAGGCCTTGAACGTGGTGCTGGAGGTGGTGCTCGATGACGAGATGGAGCTGGACGACTACGAGGTCAACTTCCGCCGCATGTTCGGCCGCGGCCGGATGGACGCGGTCATGGGCAGCGTGGACGGCTCGGTGCGCTTCTTCGGCTTGACGCCCACCAGCATGAAGCTGGAAGGGTTGGACAGGCACCACCGCCTGATCGACAGCTACAGGAAGCTGCACGTGGCGCGGGCCGCCGCGGCGGGGAGCGCGGTGCAGGACTGAGCAGTCGGCGCGGGTGGTGGAAGGGGCTGAAAGAGAAGAACGGAAATCGAATTGGCGGTAGCGGGTCCGGTCTGCTCGATCAAACGTTAGTGGCGAGTTCAATCAAACTCCTGCCTCTTGCTCCTATGGGTATCAGCCTTGATCCCCATAAGGTATCTGTTGAAATACCTTGTTGAGGGGAATACCATGCCGTCTATGAAGACACTAGATGATCTTTTGCGGGCGGATCAGGGCTACGAGCCGACCCTGAGCGACATGCCAGAGGTCTCGCAGCAGATCGGAGAACGCCTGCGCCGACAGCGCGTGGCGTTCGACTGGCGGCAAGCCGACGTGGCAGAGCGTGCTGGCGTTTCGGTGCAGACCGTCAAAGCCGTGGAGAAGGGAGACCCTATCTCAGGTGAAAGCCTTCTGCGCCTGCTGCTTGCATTCGGGCATGGCTCCGACCTTATCAGGATGCTCGAATCCCCTCATTTCCCTGACCTCGATTCCCACCAACGCTATGTGGAGATGGGTGGGTCGGTAACGTCTCTCCATAAACGAGTCAGAAGCAAGGCGGGGAACTGATGTTTGATAAAGCCTGGTTGGCGTCTCCGATTCATCGGGTGCAGGTCTGGGCTCATTATCTGGCGCAGCCCGTGCTGGCGGGGCACCTGAACCATGAAGTTTCTGCACGGCGCACCCTCTTTGAATGGAGCGATCAGGCCATCGCGCAGGACCTCCGTTTGTCGCCCCTTGTGCTGCCGACCGTCGAGGGTGTCTGGTCGAGCGCGCAACAGCGCAGTCTCCCGCAGGATTTCGAAGGCTTGCCCGGGCTGTTGAATGACGCCCTTCCTGATGGTTGGGGCCGGTACCTGATGGATAAGGCAATCGTCCGGCAGGAGATCGATCCGCGCTTCATCTCGCCCGCGGCCCGCCTGGCTTTCATCGCCGACCGGGCGTGGGGCGCATTGAGCTTCAAGCCGGTCATGGAGAGCGCCGCGGAGGGTGAGATCTCCCTGGATGCGCTGGGCCACGAGGTGGAGGCCGCGATCGATGGTGCGCTGGCAGACGTTTCCAGGGCCCTCTTGACCGCGGGCAGTTCCCCTCAAGGCGCTCGGCCAAAGATCATGGTGGATCTGGACGCAAGCATGCGGCGGGCAAGGGTAACCACCGGAATTGCGCCTGCGGGCTATTCCTCCTGGCTTATCAAGTTCGCGGCCAGGGATGAGCCTGTGGATGCCCCTGTGCTGGAGCAGGCCTACATGGAGTGCGCACGGGAAGCGGGGCTAGATGTGATGGATAGCTGCTTGCTGGACATCAATGGGAAGCCCGCGTTCGCCACACGCCGTTTTGATCGTATGGGGCAGTGCCGCACGCATTGCCACACGCTTGGCGGGATGATCCACTTCTCGCATCGCGAGATTGGCCTGGACTACGTCAATATCGCGGAGGTGATGGCTCGTTTGGGAGTGCCTGAAAGCGACTACCTGCAGGCTTATACGCGTGCAGTCTTCAATGCCGCCATGAGTGTTCGCGATGATCACGCCAAGAACTTCGCCTTCATCCTCGACGGGCGGCAGCGTTGGGCGATTTCGCCGGCCTATGACCTGACCTACATGGAAGGGCCGGGCGGCTATCACACGCTTACCTTTGCCGGCGGAAGTTCGAGGGATCCGGTAAGGGCCGATCTGCTGCGCCTGGCCGATTCCTATCGGATCGAACCTGCGCAGGCGTCCGGCATCATCGATGGAATGCTGTCATTGGCGCCACGGTTCGGCGCCATTGCCAAGCAACTGGGGGCGCGTGCCGCAGTGATCGATCCCATCGTCAGGCGACTGGCCGAGATTGGGCGGGCGTTGGCGTGATCCGTCTTGCAAGGCTGGTGGCGTACAACGCAAAAAATGCCGCGCGTGTTCTGGATTCCTCCTGACACGCTGCGGCTTCACATCGGCATCAGGCCGAGAGTTCTCTTCGGATGATCTCCGCGCCCGCGCTCAGCGCGCTCAGCTTGCCTCTGGCCACTGCGCGAGGCAAGGGCGCCATGCCGCAGTTGGTGCACGGATAGAGCTTGTCGGCATCGACGAACTTCAGCGCCTTGCGCAGCGTGTTGGCGACTTCCTCGGGCGTTTCGACGTTGTTGGTGGCCACGTCGATGGCGCCCACCATCACCTTCTTGCCGCGAATCAGTTCGATCAGGTCGATCGGCACATGCGAGTTGTGGCATTCCAGCGAGACGATGTCGATGTTCGACTGCTGCAGCTTGGGGAAGGATTCCTCGTATTGGCGCCATTCCGAGCCCAGCGTCTTCTTCCAATCGGTGTTGGCCTTGATGCCGTAGCCGTAGCAGATGTGCACGGCGGTTTCGCACTTCAGGCCCTCGATCGCGCGCTCCAGGGTGGCCACGCCCCAGTCGTTCACTTCGTCGAAGAAGACGTTGAAGGCGGGTTCGTCGAACTGGATGATGTCGACGCCGGCGGCTTCCAGTTCGCGCGCTTCCTGGTTCAGGATCGTGGCGAATTCCCAGGCCAGTTTCTCGCGGCTCTTGTAATGGGCGTCGTACAGCGTATCGATCATGGTCATGGGACCAGGCAGGGCCCACTTGATGGGCTGCTTGGTCTGCTGGCGCAGGAACTTGGCGTCTTCGACGAACACCGGCTTCTGGCGGCTGACGGCGCCGACGACGGTCGGCACGCTCGCGTCGTAGCGGTCACGGATCCGGACGGTCTCGCGCTTTTCGAAATCCACGCCGCTCAGGTGCTCGATGAACGTGGTGACGAAATGCTGGCGGGTCTGCTCGCCGTCGCTGACGATGTCGATGCCGGCGTGCTGCTGTTCCTGCAGCGACAGGCGCAGGGCGTCGTGCTTGCCTTCGAGCAGTTCCTCGTCCTGCAGCTTCCAGGGCGACCAGAGCTTTTCGGGCTGGGCCAGCCAGGAGGGCTTGGGCAGGCTGCCGGCGGTGGAGGTGGGCAACAATTTTTTCATGACGGATGATCCTGGTTTTATTGATTGGTCACAGGGAGGGGTTGGCGGCGGCCCACTGCTCGAGCACATTGCGGTACGGCTTGATGAAGTGCTCTTCCGTGAACTTTCCCTGCTTGACGGCCAGTTGGCTACGCTCTTCGCGGTCGTAGACAATCTGGGTCAATGAGTAATCCTGATTCTTCAGGCTCGGCCGATAGAGGTTTCCCGCTGCCGAGTTGGCGTTGTAGATCTCGGGGCGGTAGATCTTCTGGAAGGTCTCCATCGTGCTGATGGTGCCGATGAGTTCCAGGTTGGTGTAGTCGCCCAGCAGGTCGCCACGGAAGTAGAAGGCGAAGGGCGCAACGCTGCCGGGCGGCATGAAGTAGCGGACCTGCAGCCCCATCTTGGCGAAGTATTGGTCCGTCGACGAAAACTCGTTCTGCAGATACTCGACCCCCAGGATGGGGTGCCGGTTCTCGGTGCGATGATAGGTCTTGCTGCTCGAGGCGCTGATGCAGATGACAGGCGACTTGCTGAAGCGCGCCTTGTAGGCATCCGAGTTCAGGAAGTGCTTGAACAGCTTGCCATGCAGATCGCCGAAATCCTCCGGCATGCTGAAGGCGGGCTTGTTGTTGTTGTGCTCCGTCAGCACGACGCTGAAGTCGTAGTCGCGCACGTAGGACGAGAAATTATTCCCCGGGATGCCTTCGATGCGTTCGTTGGTCTTCTTGTCGAGAATATTGGGTCTCAGGATCTCGATCAGCGGGAAGACGCCGTTTCCCCCTTCAGCGCCAATCGTCATCTCGGCGGAGATGATTTCGAGTTCGACGGCGTAGCGGTCCCCGTTCGGATTGTCCCAATTTGCCAGGCTGTTGAATCGATTGTCGATCATGCGCAGGGTGTTGCGCAGGTTCTCCTGGCGGCTCGTGCCCCTGGCCAGATTGGCAAAATTGGTGGTGATGCGCGTGTTGTCCGACGGCTGGTAGTTTTCGTCGAAGCGGAGGCTTTTGATGCTGAAGGTGAATGCTTGGGTCATGGTGTTCTGACGCTCTGGTTCCCGCAATAAAGTCGGAGCTGTTTGTTTTTTGGAATGGGCCTTGCTTCAGGCCGCGACCGCTTCCTCGGCGGCGGAAAATCTTGCGTCCAGCGTCAATCCGATCAATGGCAAGGCCCGTTCGACCGCCAGCCTGGCCCGCTGGATCAGGGCCTCGTCCCGCAGGCGGTAATCGACGAAATCCTTGTCGGTCGCATAGACGCCCAGCGGCAATGTGCGCGCCTGGAAGAAACTGAACAGGGGCCGCAACTGGTGATCGATCATCAGGGCATGGCGCTCGCTGCCGCCGGTGGCGGCCAGCAAGACCGGTTTGTCGATCAGGGCATCCTGGTGGATGAAGTCGAAGAAGTGTTTGAACAGTCCCGTGTACGAGCCGCGGTAGACCGGCGTGGCCACCACCAGGATGTCCGCTTGTTCGACCGCCGCAAGCTCGCGCTCCACCGTATCGGGCAACTGGGACCGCCAGACCGCCCCGGCAAGTTGCGGGGCGAGGTGACCCAGTTCGACCAGGCGTTGTTCGCACGGGACTTCGCCGGCCATCAGGTCCAGCAGGTGTTCCGCCAGGGCCGCGGCCTTCGAGGGGCGTTGCATTCCGCCGGAAACGGCTACGAGACGGAGTGGACGTGTCATGTTTGCTCTCATAGGGTGGATCTGTGCGGCGCCGGGAAGTCCGGCCGACCTCGCCCTGAGCCTTTTCGTACTCAAGCAAACGCACAACAGGGACGCATGGTAAAGATCGGTCACGATGAAGTAAAATGGTTTTATTTCACAAATCCATGAATTTGGTTCATTTGAATGCTTGAGCGCATCCATCTCAGCATCGTGCAGCAGGTCGAGAAGCAGGGGTCGCTGACGGCCGCCGCGGGCGTGCTGAACCTCACCCAATCGGCCCTGAGCCACAGCATGAAGAAGCTGGAGCAGCAACTGGGCACCGACATCTGGCTGCGCGAAGGGCGCAGCCTGCGCCTGACGCAGGCGGGGCAATATCTGCTGGCGGTGGCCAACCGGGTGCTTCCGCAACTGGATCTGGCCGAAGAGCGCCTGGGCCAGTTCGCGCAGGGCGAGCGCGGGGCGCTGCGCATCGGCATGGAGTGCCACCCTTGCTACCAGTGGCTGCTGAAAGTGGTCTCGCCCTATCTGGCCGCGTGGCCCGACGTGGATGTGGACGTGAAGCAGAAGTTCCAGTTCGGCGGGATCGGCGCGCTGTTTGGCTACGAGATCGACCTGCTGGTCACGCCCGACCCCTTGTTCAAGCCAGGGCTGAAGTTCGAGCCGGTGTTCGACTACGAGCAGGTGCTGGTCGTGCCCAAGGGGCATGCGCTTGCGTCGGCGGCGTACGTGAAGCCCCAGCAACTGACGCAGGAAGTGCTCATCAGCTATCCCGTGGATATCGAGCGCCTGGACATCTACAACCAGTTCCTGTTGCCCGCCGGCGTCACGCCGAAGCGCCACAAGGCCATCGAGACCACCGACATCATGGTGCAGATGGTGGCCAGCGGCCGCGGGGTGGCCGCGCTGCCGCGCTGGCTGGTCGAGGAGTATGCGGCCAGGATGGACGTGGTGCCCGTGAGGCTGGGCGTGCGCGGCATCGCCAAGCAGATCTTCCTGGGCGCGCGCGAGTCGGAGACCGGCATTGATTATGTGCGGGCTTTCATCGAATTGGCGCGTCAGCCTGCGTTCGCCGCCCTTGCGCAGGGTGCCAAGTGATGGCACGTTCGCCAGCGACGGCAAGTCCCTTGATTCAACCCGATCAGCCCAGACCTGCAAGCCGCATTACCGAGGACTACTCGTTCGAAGCCAGCACGAAGGACCTTCCCGCGCTGGCCGCCGCGGCGCCCCGGATATTGCCTGCCTCGACCGTTTCCATTCCTTATCTGGCAAGCGAGGACGATGACGTCCGACTGGCCGCGGCGCGCGCCGTGCGCGGACTCGGCTTCGAGCCCATGCCGCATCTTTCCGCGCGCCGCATCGCCTCGCTGGGGCAGCTTCGCTCGTTCGTCGAGCGCGCAGCCGACGAGGCCCGCGTCGAACGCTGCCTGGTGATCGCCGGGGATCCGTCTACGCCGATCGGGCCGTTTTCCGATAGTGCCTCCCTGATCGAAACGGGTGTCTTCGAGCGCGCGGGCATCACGGTCATCGGCGTGGGTGGCCATCCGGAAGGCCATTCGGCAATGAGCCTGGCCGAGCAATGGGAGGTGCTGGCACGCAAATGCCGCAGCATCGAAATGCGTGGCATGGCGCCCTTGATCTTCACGCAGTTCGTCTTCGATGCGGACATCGTGTTGAGGTGGCTGGAAGCGCTGCGCGAGCGAGGCATCGAACATCCCGTGCGCGTGGGCGTGCCGGGCCCGGCGAGCCTTGCGGTGCTGGCGCGCTACGCCGCGTTGTGCGGCGTCAGCGCGTGCGCATCGATGTGGTCCAAGTACGGCATCTCGATCGGCAAGCTGCTTGGCACGGCGGGGCCGGATCTTTTTGTCGATCGGCTGGCCGCGGGTCTGACGCCGGCGCATGGAAAGGTGAGCCTGCATTTCTTTCCATTTGGGGGCATCGCGCAGTCGGTGAAGTGGATAGAGCAGTACCGCGCTCGCGCCGAGCCGCCTCGCTTCACCAACACATCCATGGCGTAAGGCCGGGTCGAGCTTGCCGGGGCCGAGCGTTCGCGATGTGGGCGATGGCCGCGAAGCGAAAGGCGCGGTCCTGGGGGCGTCAGGGGTGGGCCGCACAATGCGCGGCGAAGGCAGGACGGCTGGCGAGCTTCTGGTAATACGCCTGGACGGCTTCGAGCCGAGGATGATCGAACGGCGTCCCGAACCAGCGATGCACGGACAGCCCGAGGGCGATGTCGGCCAGGCTGAAGTCAGGGCCCGCGGCGTATGCCCCGGTTTCACCGAGCCTGCCATCCAGGATGGACATGAAGCGTGTCCAGGCGTTCAACGAGGCCTGAATCTGCGCTGGATCCTGGTGATCCGGCGATTTCCGGACCAGCGCCATGAAGGCATGGCTCCAGGCCCGGTTCAGATCCGACGCCTGCCAATCCAGCCATTGATCGACTCTTGCGCGAGCCCTGGCGTCCTGAGGATACAGCTTCCCATCGCCATACTGGTTGGCCAGGTAGCGCAGGATGCTGTTCGATTCCCAGAGCACGAAATCTCCGTCGATCAGCACCGGCACCATCGCATTGGGATTCAGCGCCTTGAACGCCTCCGTGTTCACGTCACGGAACCCGCTTCCCCAGTCTTCCTGCTCGAACGGCAGATCCAGTTCCGCGCAGGTCCAGATCACCTTGCGCACATTGATGGATGATCGTTTACCGAGAATCTTGAGCATGATGTTCGTGAGAGGGGGATGTTTGGACACGACGAAAGATCCGCGAACCCCGCACGGAAGATCACTTCTTCCGTGCGGGGTTCGCGGCGCCCAGCTTAGCTTCCATCTGTTCTGTTGCGCCGCGCTGTTTTCTACAGATACAGCGACCGGATCACATCCCCATCAAACGGCGTCCCCCCTTGGTGGGGCGCGAACACCGTCTGCGCCAACTCCGGCGAATCCACGCGCTGCCCGCGTGCCCCGGCGCAGCCTTGAAAAGCTGATCGAAGAAGGCGTGGTGCGTCCCGTCGATGCCCTAACGTTCGGCGCCGCCCGTGAACGCCTCCAGGCAGTAATCCACGAACCTCCGCACCTTCGGATCCATATACCGGCTGGACGCGAACACCGCATGCACGGGGGCCGGCGTTTCGGCCCATCCTGGAAGCACGGCGCGCAATGATCCTTGCTCGACATACGGCCGCGCGATGAACCTGGGCAACTGCGCCACGCCCACGGCTGCCAGCGCCAGGTTCTTCGCGGAAATCGTGCTGTTGACCGCCGCGCGCGGCGCGGCCTCGATGGTGTGCGTATCCGGTCCGTTCACCAGCGCCCAACTGGACCGCCCACGCAGCGTCTTCATGATGAGATCGTGGTGCTTCAGGTCGCTCGTCCCGGATAACGCCGGCGCGCGCTTCAGGTAGCCGGGCGCCGCATACAACCCATAGTCCACCTCGCCGAGCTTGCGCGCCGACAGCCCCGAATCCGGCAACGCGCCGACGCGGATCGCAACGTCGAAGCCTTCGTGGATGATGTCGACGATACGGTTCGTGTACTCCGCTTCCACGGCCACCTTCGGCGCCAGCCGCAGGAAGTCGGCGATCCATCCGTCGACGACCATCGTGCCGAATTCGCTGCCCGCCGTGACCTTGAGCAGTCCCTTGGGTTCTCTGGCCTGTTGCGCCACCGCCGCCTCGGCCGCTTCCGCGGCGCTCAGGATGCAGACGGCGCGCTCGAAGTAATCGCGCCCGACTTCGGTCACGCTCAGCCGCCGCGTCGAGCGGGTAAGCAGCCGGGCGCTGAGCTTTTCCTCCATGCGCCGCACGATGCGGCTGACGCGCGCTTTGTCGGTGCCCAGCCGCTCGGCTGCCGTCGTGAACGAGCCGTCGGTCACCACCGCCACGAATGCCCGCATCTCGGACAGGTCGATTGATGTATTCATGGACAACAGTGTGTGGCTATTCGGCCTATTTATCAATATCGACGCCAAATCTACAGTTCGATCCATCAGGCGGCAGCTGTATCCGAGCCGCCGCAAGACCGGCCCGGGCAGGCCCGCCGCCGGCCCCTGGAAATTGAAAGATCGAACTGTGAGGACGTGTTGAAGATAGGAATCCTGAATACCGGAAACGTGGGCAGCCGCCTGGCGCGGGCCTGGGCAGCGGCGGGGCATAGCCTGGTGCTGGCCAAGGACGGCGAGGACCGCAAGCTCGCGCCGCTGCTGGCCGAGCTGGGCGGCAGCGCCCGCCTGGGCTCCATCGAGCAGGCGGCCGCCTTCGGCGAGGCGGCGCTGTTCTCGGTCTATTGGCCACGGGTGGACGCTGTGATCGACGCCGTCGGCAAGGCGCTGGACGGCAAGGTGGTGATCGAGACCATGAATCCGCTGGGCGTCACTGCCGACTTCGTCCATTTCCATGATCGGGCTTTCATGCGCGACAACTCGACCGCGCACTATCTGCAGAAGCGCCTGCCCGGCGCGCGGGTGGTGAAGGCGTTCAGCCTGCTGGCCGCCCCGGTGCTCGAGGCCGCCGCCTGGACCGCCGCTCCGGTCAAGCCCAGCGTGCTCTACGCGACGGACGATGCCGACGCCGGGCTGGTCGTGCGGGGCTTGATCGAGGACGCGGGCTTCAGGCCGGTGAATGCCGGTCCACTCGAGGCCGCCCGCCAACTGGAGCAGTTGGGCGTGCTGCTGCATCACGTCGCGCTCAACGAATTCCGTGGCGATGCGGAGCTGATCCGCCTGGGCGTGTCGATCATCGAGGCGAACCCTGGTCCCGTCGTTCGCGAACGGATCGCCTGAACCGCGGCGTGCGCCGCATGCACGTTGCATTGCATAGGCGGGTTTTCCGCCGCGTTTCTACAAAAGGATAGGCAAGATGACGCAAACCATCGGAATCATTGGCGCGGGCCTCGTCGGCAAAGCCGTCGCGCACCTGGCCGTCGCGGCCGGCTATCGGGTCGTGATCAGCAACTCGCGCGGCCCCGGGTCTCTCGCGGGGCTGATCGAGGAACTGGGGCCGTTGGCCCGCGCAGGTCTGGTCGAGGAAGCGATCGCGGCGGGCGACATCGTGTCGCTGGCCATCCCCCTGGCGGCGTACGAGAGCTTGCCCGCCGACAGGCTGGCCGGCAAGGTCGTCCTGGATCAGACGAACTACTACCCCGGCATCGGCAACTTCCGCCGCGCGGATCTCGATGCGGGCGAACTGACGTCCAGCGAGCTGGTGCAGCGCCGCCTTCGGGGCGCGAAGGTGGTCAAGGGAATGCACAACCTGGGCTGGCACCACATGCAGTACAACGCCCGGCCCCCCGGGCATGCAGAACGGACGACGCTGCCTGTCGCTGGTGACGATGCGGCCGCCAAGCAGGCCGTCACGCGCTTCATCCAGGCGGTGGGCTACGACGTGGTGGATGCGGGCTCGCTGGCCGAAAGCTGGCGCATCGAGCCCAATACGCCCATCTACTTCTGGCCGTACACGCCGTCGATTCCCGAGGGGTTGACGGATCGCGAGGCGAAGACGGCTTATCTGCAGCCGGGCGAACCCTTGTCCGCCAAGGCAGCACAAACGTTGATCGCCCAGACCCAGCGCCCGTCACCCATCGGGGGAACGCTGGAAGGGCTGCCGCCGATCCACGTGGCCCTGTTCCTCGAGCTTGCCAGCGCCGCCACCGTCCAGCGCTGAGGCATGCGTCACCTGACGCCGCCATTCCATCCCCGGCGGCATGATCGACACATCGCGCCGCCGGGCGCCAACTCTTCTTCCGCCCATTTCGCGGAGGCTTTCAAGGAATCATCCATGTTGAAGACGCTCGCCGACAAAACGGCACTGGTGACCGGCGGATCGCGCGGCATCGGCCGCGCGATCGCCCAGCGGCTGGCAGCCGATGGCGCGACGGTCGCCATCACATACCGCCAGAGCCGCACAGGCGCTGATGAAACGGTCGCGGCCATCCAGGAGGCTGGGGGCAGCGGTTTCGCGCTTCAGGCGGACCTGCTCGATACCCACGCCATCCCCGCCTTGTTCGAACAATTCGATCGCGAACTTGCCGACAGAAAAAGAAGCGGATCGCTCGATATCCTGGTCAACAATGCCGGCAATTCAGGGTGGGGCGCCTTGGCGGACGCGACGCCTGATGCGTGGGACACAATGTTCGCCGTGCATGCCCGGGCGCCTTTTTTCATGGTGCAGGCCGCGCTGGGCCGTCTGGCCGATGGCGGCCGCATCATCAACATCTCGTCGGGGGCCGGCGCGCGACCGCTGTCGGTCGTGCCGATCTATTCCATGGCCAAGGCTGCCGTCAACAACCTGACCCATTCGCTCGCCTCGGAACTGGGGCCGCGTGGGATCACGGTGAATGCCGTGGCGCCGGGATGGATACGGACAGACATGAATGCCGCGGTTCGCGAGAGTGCAGGCATGGTGCAGGCCATCGAATCGGACACCGCGCTGGGTCGCTTCGGGGAGCCCGAGGAGGTGGCGGCGGTGGTGGCGTTCCTGGCATCCGACGCAAGCCGGTGGGTGACGGCCCAGGTGATCGAAGCGAGCGGCGGCTATAAGCTCTGATTTTTGATGCGCGGGGGGCTGAGCGCCTGTAGACAAGGGCCACTTTTCTGCGCGGCCGCGAGTCCGGCACAGTCATCCCAAGCGTCGGCTGGACATCCATGCCGCGATGAATGCCTTCGTCTACCGTGCCCAGGTCTGCCGGACAGAGGCCGGGCGGGTGACCGCCGTGGCACCGGCTGACGAGCCCCAAGATCATGAAGAACGCGTGCGGGCCGAATGGGCGCTCGGATCATAGGATCGTGCTCATCACACGTTTGATGAGCACGCGCACCGTGTGTCAAGGTTGCCCGGCCATGGCCCTCAGCGGCCGGCAGGTCAGTTCCCGTTCTTGCTCGCCCGCCTTGGTCAGGCGTGCCAGGGTCCGCGTGTAAGCCCCGGAAAATCCGGCATCGAAGATCGCTTCCGGGGTGCCGGACTGGAGGATGGCGACCTTCTGTGTTTGGGTGAACGCGGCCAGTTGTTGCTTTCCAGTTGTCATCCGTTGTCCCCAGGAGCCCTGTCCGCGGCGGCTAAGATGACGTGGTCTGAAATCAGTTGAAGGAGCACTCCGATGCGCAGCGTGAAACCCATGAAGCACGGACGCCTGGCAGTCTTGGCCCCGGCGATTTCCCTGGTTTTCGCATTGGGCGCGTGTTCAGCCGACACGGATAAATCGGCTGCGGCCCCGGCAAGCGGCAGCAAGCCCGTCGCGCAAGGGTCGGCCTCGCCGTCCACCGCCGGGCAAGCCGCCGCACCGGCGCCTGCCGCCGCCAGCTCGACTCCCGCCGCTTCCGCAAAAGTCATCGGCCTGGAGGGCCTGGGCGACTTGCGCATCGGCCAACCCGTGCCCAAAGGCACGTCATGGGCCGAGCGCGGCGCGCAGACGGGTGCCGAATGCCGCACCGTCAGCTCGCCTGCTTATCCCGGCGTGTACGGCATGGTTGTCGATGGCAAGGTCCAGCGCATCACGGTCGGCAAACGATCGGATGTGAAACTGGCCGAAGGTATCGGCACCGGCGCCACCGAGAAGGAAGTGAATCAGTGGTTCGCCGGTTTCCGCTCGGAACCCCACAAGTACGAAAGCGCGCCAGCCAAGTACCTGACCGCGCCGAATGCGCCCAATGGCAGTTCGGCCTTGCGGTTCGAGATAGGCCAGGACGGAAAGGTGAGCTTCATACACGTCGGCACGATGCCTGTGCTGGCTTACGTGGAAGGCTGCGCTTGACGCGGTAAACACTCCCCCATAGGCAAAAGGCCGAAGCCATAGGGGCTGCCCCCGGGAAGTCGGAGGGAAACCATCTGTGGGGGGCGGTTTACCCTTTTCGGCCCTTGCTTCGCTATACGCCGTTGGTATAGGGTCGCCCACCCAAGGTGCGATTGTCCGCGACGCGCCACCATGAAAACCTACATGCCGCTAAATACATGAGGAGAGTGGCATGGCTTCGCGTCGACAAGTCCTGGGTGCGGCATCTACGCTGGCATCCGCATTCGCGCTGAATGGCGTGCTGGGCGGCCGGGCAATCGCCGGTTCGCTGACCGCGCCCGGCGCGCCGCTGCCGGAAGGTCCGCCGGACGTCATCTTCTACAACGGCCGCTTCACCACGCTGGATCGCGCCAATCCCGACGCGGGCGCCGTCGCCGTCAAGGCCGGCCGTTTCGTGGCCGTGGGCAGCGACCGAGAGGTACTGCGCCTGGCCGGCACGAACACCCGTCTGGTGAACCTGAAGAAAAAGAGCGTGCTGCCCGGCCTTTACGACAACCACACGCACGTAGTGCGCGGTGGCTTGAACTACAACATGGAGTTGCGCTGGGACGGGGTGCGTTCGCTGGCCGACGCCATGGACATGCTGCGCCGCCAGGTTGCCAACACACCAGCGCCGCAGTGGGTGCGCGTGGTGGGGGGCTTCACCGAACATCAGTTCATCGAGAAGCGGCTGCCGACCATTGAAGAGATCAATGCCGTCGCACCCGACACGCCGGTCTTCCTGCTGCATCTGTACGATCGCGCGCTGCTGAACGCCGCCGCGCTGCGGGTGGTGGGCTATACGAAGACCACGCCCGATCCCGAGGGCGGGCAGATCATCCGTGATTCGAACGGCAATCCGACGGGCCTGTTGCTGGCCAGGCCCAACGCCACCATCCTGTATTCCACGCTGGCCAAGGGCCCCAAGCTGCCGTTCGATTACCAGTTGAACTCCACCCGCCATTTCATGCGGGAGCTGAACCGCCTGGGCGTGACAGGCGTGATCGACGCTGGCGGCGGCTACCAGAATTATCCGGACGACTACGCGGTCATCCAGAAGCTGGCGGACGACGACCAGATGACGGTGCGCCTGGCCTACAACCTGTTCACGCAGAAGCCGAAACAGGAAAAGGAGGACTTCCTGAAGTGGACATCGTCCGTGAAGTACAAGCAGGGCGACGATTACTTCCGCCACAACGGGGCGGGCGAGATGCTGGTGTTCTCGGCCGCCGACTTCGAGGATTTCCGGGTCGAGCGGCCCGACATGCCGCCGGAGATGGAGGGCGAGCTGGAAGAGGTGGCGCGCGTGCTGGTGCAGAACAAGTGGCCCTGGCGCCTGCACGCCACGTATGACGAGACGATCTCGCGCGCGCTGGACGTGTTCGAGAAGGTGCATCGCGATACGCCGCTGACCGGCATCAATTGGTTCTTCGACCACGCGGAAACGATCTCGGACAAGTCGATCGACCGCATCGCCGCATTGGGCGGCGGTATCGCCGTCCAGCACCGCATGGCTTACCAAGGCGAGTACTTCGTCGAGCGATATGGCGCCAAAGCTGCCCAGGCCACGCCGCCGGTCAAGCGCATCCTGGAGAAGGGCGTGAAGATCTCGGCGGGTACGGATGCCACGCGGGTGGCTTCATACAACCCGTGGATATCGCTGTCGTGGATGACGACGGGCAAGACGGTGGGCGGCATGCCGCTGTATCCGCACAAGAACCTGCTGGACCGTGAGACCGCGCTGCGCATGTGGACGGAGAACGTGGCGTGGTTCTCGAACGACGAGGGCAAGCGCGGCCGTATCCAGGTGGGACAGTTCGCGGACATGATCGTGCCGTCCAAGGACTTCTTCGCCGTGGCGGACGAGGAAATCTCGTTCCTGACCTCGGACCTGACCATCGTGGGCGGCCATGTGGTTTTCGGCGCCGGCGACTTCGCGGCGCTGGATGAAAATGCGCCACCGCCCGCCATGCCCGACTGGTCGCCCACGCGGCTGTTCGGCGGTTATGCGGCCTGGGGCGACCCCGAGGGCGCGGGCCGCAACTCGCTGGAATACAAGCGCTTCGCGGCGGCGTGCGGGTGCGCCAGCGCGTGCGGCCTGCATGGCCACAGCCATGTGAACGCCTGGGCGTCCAGCGTGCCGGCGGCAGACCACAAGTCGTTCTTCGGCGCGCTGGGTTGCTCCTGCTGGGCTGTGTAAAGGATCGAAGCCATGTCCAATCTCTCGACCTCTTTGTCCAACGTCGCGCGGCCCGTGCTGGGCGGGCGTCTCGCGCGCTTCATCGCCTATCTGGGGCTTTGCGCGGCGTATCTGCAGGGCGGCCTGGTGAAGTTGACCGACTTCCCGGGCGCCATCGCCGAGATGACGCATTTCGGCTTGGCGCCGGCGCCGTTCTTCGCGGTGGTGGTGATCGTGCTCGAGATCGCCGCATCCGTCATGATCCTTGTCGGCTGGTACCGCTGGATCGGCGCGCTGGCGCTGGCCGTGTTCACCTTGATGGCCACCTTCGTGGCCTTGCAGTTCTGGACGATGCCCGTGGGGCAGGCCCGGTTCTTCGCGGGGAACTCGTTCTTCGAACATCTGGGCCTGGTGGGAGGATTCCTGCTGGTGATCTGGCAGGATCTGAACGAGCGGCGGCAATAGGGAAGGCGCAGCGGGTTCGCGCCGTTGTGGACCGTCCTAGGCTCAGTCAGACAACGGTTGAAACCCGCCTGCCCAGATCGCCCTTGAGCAGTTCGGCCAACCGGGTCAGGCCCTGCGTCAGGCGTATCCGATCAATCGCTCCCCCCAATGAGACGCGAAGCGCTGCGGGGGTGAACGACCCCGTGGCAAACGACTCCGAGTCGGTGACACTCAGGCCTTGTTGCAGCGCTGTCTGCGTGAGCCGGTATACGTCGATATGGCGCGGCAACTGAAGCCAGAGGTGCAGCCCATTGGGGTCGGCCTGAATCGCCCCTGGCAGGATGGACGCCGCGATGACTTGCCGCTGCTGCATCTCGCTCTTGACCTGCGCCAGCCATTGAACGGCGGCACCCGATTCTATCCAGGTCGACGCCATTTCAGTCATCCAGGGCGTGGGCATCAGGGCCAGCGAACGCAGGGCATCGAGCACCGGGCTTAACGGCTCGCCAGTGGGGACGACCAAATAGGCGGTTCGAAGGCCTGGCGCTATGCATTTCGATAGCGTCGAGACGTAATAGACCGGCGTGGAGGACGTGCCGGCGGCCAATGAGAACACCGTGCTCGGCGGACGTTCGGCCAACAGCCAGTAGGGATCGTCTTCAATGACTGGCAGCGCGTATTTCTCTGCGACACGCAACAGCTCGGTTCGTCGCTCGGTCGAGAGCGTCAGGGCGGTCGGGTTCTGAATCGTCGGATTCAAGTACAACAGGGCGGGGAGGTTTTCCGCACACACGCGTTCGAGGTCGGCAGGATCCATGCCAAGTTCATCCGACTTCACCCCGACGGCCTGGCGCTGGAGCAAGCGGGCCGCGGCCAGGAATCCTGGGTACGTCAATTCATCGCAGGCGATGGCATCGCCAGACTGGCTCTTGGCCAGCAGCAGTGCCGCGATGGCGGTCTGAGCGCCAGGGCACACCACGATCCGGTCAAGGTCCGTGTCGCCAGTCATGGGCCGTAGCCATTTCGCCCCTGCGGCACGATGCCGATTCGCCCCTGCGCCCACGTGATAGCTCATCAGATCCATCGAGCTTGCGGTGGCTTGAGCCGCGCCGCTGCACTGCGCAAGCATGTGCGAAAACTCCGCATTGCCGAGCAACGGCGGGATGTTCATTCCCAGATCGATCGTCCCCGCTGTATCCGATCCGGAATAGGCCACATAGGTCCCGCCGGCTCCTTGAGCTTCCAGGAGCCCTTTCTGGCGCACTTCCGTGTAGGCACGGGTGACGGTCGTGAGGTCGACACCCAGTGCCTGGGCCAGTTCGCGCTGTGTGGGCAGGCGGTCGCCGGGCCGAAGTACGCCGTCCTCGACCGCGGTAACGATCTGCGTGGTGATCTGCTGGTACCGAGCGCCCGCGCCCACGCCAAGGGGGCGCACCCAAGACATGTTTGCTCTTTTCAGGCGCCGCGTGAGAGACATGTCTTCCCTTGATGTATGGATTTTCGGCAATTTCAGCGCAGAGGCGGAGTCCATACAAAAACTAAGAATTTCAAATTATTGTATGGATTTTGGAAGTAGAATTCGAACTCTTGTATGGATTATAGCGCCCGCCCCGTTCATCCTTGAAGTGGTTCGGCATCGGGCGGATGCCTTGCGTGATCCTCACGGCGATCGGTCGTTTGTGTCCACGGGTTGTGAATGAAGCTGCTGAAGCAGCGTGTTGAGGAAATGATGGATTTTTGGGTCCCTGTAGTCTTAGGTGCGTTCAAGCTCATCGTGCTGGGCACGTGTTTGTTCTTTGCCGTCAAGTCTCATTACGATGGGGCAAGGTTGGAGAAAGAGAAGGCAGCGAAGGCGAAGGCCGAGGAGATGAAAGGACCCTAGAGGGAGCGACGCCGCGAGGTTGCTCGAAAGCCACACCGGCCGCTTTCACGCAA
This sequence comes from Bordetella ansorpii, assembly GCF_900078315.1. Classification (GTDB taxonomy): domain Bacteria; phylum Pseudomonadota; class Gammaproteobacteria; order Burkholderiales; family Burkholderiaceae_B; genus Bordetella; species Bordetella ansorpii. Next base: position 278,806 of record NZ_FKBS01000017.1, on the reverse strand, counting down.
GGGGCCCGTCCGTATCGAGTGGGGCAGGCTCTGGATCTTTGCAGCGGGGTGTATTGCTAAACCGTCCTGGTGCGCAGCATAATTGATAGTTGTTCTCATTCATTGTGCTGGTCCATGAAGGCCAGATTGCCTATTCATGCACCCGCATTCGCCGGCCGCGCGCGTTCACGAACTTTATTGCGATCATCACGGATGGCTGCAGGGCTGGCTGCGGCAGCGCCTGGGCAATTCGTTCGACGCGGCGGATCTTGCCCATGACACCTTCCTGCGGGTGCTGGGACGTGGACAGCGTGAATCCATCCGCGAACCTCGCGCCTACCTGGCCACCATAGCGAACGGCCTGGTCGTCAGCCACTGGCGCAGGCGCGACCTGGAACGCGCCTGGCTCGAGACCCTGGCCGCGCAACCGCAAGCCGTCGTGCCGTCGGTGGAAGACCGGGCGATCATTCTCGAGGTGCTGGAGCGCATCGCGCGCATGCTGGACGGCCTGCCCAGGCGTTGCCGGGACGTGTTCCTGCTCTGCCAGCTGGACGGCCTGACGTACCCGCAGATTGCCGAGCATCTGGGGCTTACCGTGAACGTGGTCCAGAAAGACATGACGCGCGCGGTGAGCCATTGCTTCGAGATTCTGCTGGGCGAGGACTGACGCCGGGCCATGGAGAAGATTCCGGGTCTCATGACTGAGGCGCGTGGTGCCGACCAAGTGGCGGCTTCGACAGGCAGCCGTATTCGCGGCGGTGTTCAGCCGCTGTCGGAGCAGGTCCGCCAGCAGGCCATCTCCTGGTATGTGCGCATGGCGTCTGGCACGCAAAGCGCCCAGGACGAGCAGGCTTTCGATCAATGGCACCAAGCGCATCCCGACCACGCGCGGGCATGGCGATACATGCAGGAGATGGGAGGGCGGCTGCGCAACGGCGCCCAGATGCTGACGCCCGGCGTGGCGCACGTCACGTTGCAACGGGCGGCCACGGCCGGCGGACGGCGCCGGGCGCTCAAGGCGCTTGCCTTGGTCGGCGCGGGTGGAACCGCCTGGTATCTGGTGCAGCAGCCGGCCTTGCGGCACATGCCTTTCGGGTATCTGCTGGCCGACGTACGCACGGGCAAGGGCGAGCAGCGCACCTTGACGCTCGAGGATGGCACCCGCGTCATGCTCAATACCGCCAGCGCCATCGACGTGCGCTTCGATGCGCGGCAGCGGCGGATCCTGTTGCACGCGGGCGAGATTCTGCTGACGACCGGGCGCGATGCTGCCGGCAGGCCGTTCGAGGTGGTCACCGCCGAAGGCACCCTGACGCCGGTGGGCACGCGATTCGTCGTTCGGCACGAGGCTGGCGAGGGGGCGGATGCCAGCACCACGCTGGCCGTGATCGAAGGCGCCGTGGACGTACGGCCGCACGACGGACCCGCAGCGTCCGCGCGCGTACAGGCTGGACAGCAGTTGCGCTTCACGCGCGGCGGCATGGCGCCACAGTCGGCGGTGGACGAAGCCAGCCTGGCCTGGATGGACGGCACGTTCGTCGCGGAGGGCATGAGGCTCGACCAGTTTCTCGCGCAACTGAGCCACTATCGCCCGGGCGTGTTGCGATGGTCCGACGAGGTGGCCGGTTTGCGTATCACCGGGTCCTGGCCGCTGCGAGGCGAGCATGCCACGGACGCGATCCTCGAGTCCATGCAGCGCCGCTTGCCCGTCAAGGTCAGCCGGATGACGCGGTATTGGGTCAGCGTGGGGCCCCGCTGACGGGGCCGGTCTTCACCGTTACAAATTTTTCGGCAGGTTTTCGTGGTTCGTGCGGCCTACCCAGGAAGAAAGCACTGAACGGGTCTGCGGGCTCCAGGGTGCTTGAACCCGTGATCCGCATCCGCACAGGAATCCCATGGCCGTTTTCTCTCGTACCTTCAAACGTTCTCACATGTGTATGGCCCCGGCCACCAAGTTGCGGGGCACGCCGCCGCGCCGCGCGCCGGCGGGCTCCACGCTGTTCTGCCTGTGGCTGGGCATGGCCGCGGTCGCTGCCGCCGCGCCGTCGACGACGCGGGCGGCGGCCAGCGCCCAGGGGGTTCATCAGTTCGACATTCCGGCGGCAACGCTGGACCAGGCCCTGGGTGCCCTCGGGCGCCAGTCGGGCGCGGTCATCTCGGTGGATGCGGCCATGACGGCAGGCCTGGGCAGCAATGGGCTGTCCGGACGCTACACCACTTTGCAGGCACTGCGGCGCCTGCTGCAGGGCACCGGCCTGGATCCCGTCGTCGAATCCAATGGGGAGTACACCTTGCGCAAACTGGCGCCGGTGGGCGAGACCACGACGTTGCAACAGGTCACGGTGATCGGCGACCGCGCGTTGTCGGGTGGCTTGCCGCAGACCTATGCCGGTGGGCAAACGGCGCGCGGCGGCCGTGCGGGGTTGCTGGGCAATCAGGATGTGATGGATCTGCCCTACAGCATGTCCAGCTACACGGAGAGCTTTTTGCGCGCCAATAGCGCCAAGACGATCGCGGACGCGGTGGCTTACGACCCTTCGGTCATGGTCAGCCAGACCGGAGGCATGGTCGATTCCTACTCGATCCGGGGATTTCCGATTGCCGAAGGCAACGTGGGTGAGACGGCCTTCAATGGAGTCTATGGCGTGGCGCCCAACTATCGGGCCTTCACGCCTTACGTCGAGCGGGTCGAGGTGTTGAAGGGGGCGACGGGCTTGCTGTACGGCATATCGCCGGACGGGGGCGTGGGGGGCGTCATCAACGTGGTGCCCAAGCGTGCGGCGGACGAGCCCATCACGCGGCTGAGCGCCAATTATGGGCTGAGGTCGGTGGCTGGCGTGCAGGCCGACGTGGGCCGCCGCTTCGGGGATGAGCAGCAGTGGGGCGTGCGCGTCAACGGCAGCCACGAACAGGGCGATACGTCCGTCGACAACCAGCATCGCAAGGTAACCGTCGGGGCATTGGGCCTGGATTACCGCGATGAAAAGCTCTCCGCCAGTCTGGACCTGGTGCAGCAGAACGAAGACTGGGATGCACCGTCACGCGTGTTCTCGGTGGGGGCGGGCATCGCCGTGCCCGATGCGCCGAACGGACACCGCAATGCGGCGCAGTCATGGGGATGGTCCAAGCTGGAGGACCGCTCGGCCCTGCTGGATCTCGAATACCGCGTCAACGACCGGCTGACGTTCTTCGGCAACGCCGGCCATGGCGAATCCAAGGTCGACCGGTTGTTCGACCAGCAGATGGTGTTCTCGAACAGCGCGGGCGATTTCTCGAGCACGCCGCGCTACGGCATTTTCAAGGTCGAACGCAACACGGCATCGGCCGGGGCGCGGCTTGGCTTCGAGACGGGCGCGATCCGCCACACGGCCACTATCCAGGCCACGGCTCTGGAGGTGACCAACTATCAGAACTCGGCCGACGGAACCCGCCTTACGTCGAACCTGTATTCGCCGGTGCGCTATCCGGAACAGGATGTCGCCAAGCCTGGCAACCTGCCTCGCGTGGCGAATTCGCGGCTGAACAGCCTGGCCCTGTCGGATACCTTGTCGATGCTGGACGACCGGGTACAGCTGATCGCCGGTGCGCGCTACGTGCAGATCGACGCGGACAACTGGGACCGCGTCACGGGCGCGCGCACCAGCCAGTACAGCGATCAGGCGTGGACGCCCGCCCTGGGCCTGATCTACCGGCCCAGTCCTTCCACCATGCTGTACACGAGCTACATCGAAGGCCTGTCGCGCGGTGACGTGGCGCCGCAGACGGCAAGCAACGAGGGCGAGATGCTGGCACCCTACAAATCGCGTCAGTATGAGGTCGGGTTCAAGGCGGACTTCGACCGCGTGATGGCGACCGTCAGCCTGTTCCAGATCGTCAAGCCCAGCGCCTTCGTCGAGAACGGCGTGTTCGGCGCCAACGGCAAGCAACGCAATCGGGGGGTGGAGTTGAGCCTGCAGGGCGAACCGGTGAAGGGCGTGCGGCTGCTGGGCGGCATGACGTGGCTGGATGCCGAGCTGACCCGGACGTCCGACCCCGCCTTGCGCGGCAATCATCCGATCGGCGTACCCAATTGGCATGCCACGCTGGGTGCGGAGTGGGATCTGCCCGGGATGCGCGGCGTGACCCTGACGTCGGGCGTGATCCATTCGGCCAGGCAGTACGTCAATCAGCAGAACAACGCCTACCTGCCGGCCTGGACGCGCGTCGACGTCGGGGCCCGCTACGTCACCGCCCTGCAGGGCCGGGACGTGACGTTCCAGCTCAATCTGCAGAATGTGTTCAACAAGTCGTACTGGTCCGGCGTGTCGCAGTACGGCGCATTTGCGTTGGGGACGTCGCGGACGTTGAGCCTGTCGGCCAGCGTGGCGTTCTGATCCGGAGCTGCTCGCAGAGGCGGCGTACGACGGGACGCGTCGTAGCCGCCTGCCGCGCTGGCGGACGGGGCTCAGTGCGCGTCGCCCGCCGGCCGTTGCAATCCCGATCGCAGCGATTGCAGCCTGAGCGCTACGTGCAGCTCCAGAAATCTTCCGTCCTGGCGCCATCCCTTGAGCAGATCATCCACGGTTTCCAGCCGCTGCCGCAGCGTGTTGACGTGTATGCCCAGCGCATCGGCCGTGGCCTTGGCGTTCTGCGCGTGCTCCAGGTAGGCCAGTAGCGTTCCCGTCAGGTCGGTGTTGCGCCGCTGGTCATGCGACACGAGCCTGCCGAGCGTCGCATCGATGAAGCCGGACACATCCACGACCTGCCGCTGTTCGAACAGCAGGGAATACATCGACAGCATGGCCTCGGGCGCGACCTCGCGCGAGCGGCCCAGGGCGCGCAGGATGTCGATGCCCCGCTTCAGCGCGCGGAAGCACGAGGGCAGAGCATCCACCCGGGATAACGGCCCGGACAGCACGCCCAGCGGCGTCAGCCGCTCGTCCGCCAGCAGCGTGTCATGCAGTGCCTGGTCCAATTGGGCAGCCGATGTATCGGCGCAGAGGGCCACGATCAGCCCTTCGAATTCTTCCATCAGCGTGTCTCGGGGCACGCCCGCGCGCATGCGGCGTAACGCGTACTCGATATCGCGGCCCTCGACGCTGATCACGGCCATGCGCAGCGGATCGGCCAGGCTCAGTCCGAACGGTTTGGTGCGCGATTGCAGCGCCGACAGGCCTTCCTGCTGCCAGCTCACCAGCGCACGGATGGCGGCGGCGGATTCATTGCTGACGACCAGTTCACTGCGTTCCTGCGACAGCAGCACGACGCCCGCGACCAGCGCGCCGCGCTCGAACGTCCGGATCCGCGTGGGGGTGATGAGGTGATTCGACGCGATCAGCAGCGCGCCCAGCAGCCGGTCTGCACCCATGAGCGCGGCGACGCGGATGTGTACGCCATTGGAATCGCACTCGACTTCCTGTGACCGTCCGGATCTGCGGCCTGCGCCCAGGGCTTGATGCACGGCATCCTGCACGGGCATGGACTGCAACAACACGGGCAGAGGATTGCCGCGCGCTCCGCCGTCATCGCCGGCCTTGTCCTCAGCCGCATCGCTTGCGAGCCGCCGGGCCTGCGTCTGCTGCGTCAGTTGCTCCGCTTCGTCCAGCAGCACGACGTGCCCGTCCAGCAGTTGGCCCACCATTTCCATCAGGTCCAGCATCGTGCAGCCGCGCGCCACCAGCTTGGTCATCTGCTCCTGCGCGTCCGCCGCGGCCTCGATCTCTTCCGCCTGCCGGTGCAGCGAGGCGTTCGCTTCGCTGGCCCGCTGCAGGGCGACCTGCGCTTCCTGGAACAGCCTGGCGTTCTCGATGGCGATCGCGGCTTGCGCCGCCAGCGTCGACAGCAGCGCCACCTCCCAAGGTTCGTGCCGGCGCGGATGGCGGTCGCAGATGCACAGCATGCCGATGCAATGATTGCCCACCATCAAGGGAGCGCCCAGCAGCGACCGCACGCCTTCGTCGCGGATCGCCAGGTCGATGCCCTGATCGTGCGCAAACCCTGCGTCCAGCAGGTAATCGCTGCTGTGATAGGGCGTCTTGTGCTTGAGCACATGGCCGCAGATGCCGTGGTCGATCGGCACGCGCACGTTCTTGAAGCGCTCGGAGATCGCGCCGTCGGTAGCGCGGATGTAGAAGTCGTTGCGCAGCCGGTCGAAGTTGGTCAGGTAGCCGATGTGCGAGCCGAATATCTGCCGCGCCCGCCGCACGATGGCGCCCAGCACCATGTCCAGGTCACGGATGGCGGTCAGGTCCTGCGCGGTCTCCAGCACCACGGCCAGGCTGCGTTCGCGTTGCTGCTGCAGCATCTGCTGTTCGCAGATGGCCAGCGCGGCGCGGATGCTGCCGGTCAGCACGCAACGCAAGGCCGGGTCTGGAACGTCGGTATCGACGCGCGACAGCAGGTCGTCGTATTCGCGCATGGCGGCGTTGCGCTGCAGCATGCTCAGCAGCCCGGCCTGCAGCGCGCCAGGATTCTCCAATACCAAAGCCGGGCCATCAGTGTGCACCGCCGTGACGGCGTCTTGTGTCGTCAACACAGTCTGTCTCCCCCGCGTACTGTCGACGCGTTCAGTGAAAACCCTTGATACCGCGAGCCGCCGCCCAGGCCTATGTGGATAGGCCACACAAGAGCGGCGAATTAGTGGAGGCATGAACCATATTCATTCGCTGCTTCAGGCGGCACCATGCACCTACTAAAACACATTATCAGTCCAAAGGCTGAGGAGACAGACCTGTGAAATCGCTCACCAGAATCCTGGGTGTAGGTGCGGCCCTGCTCGCCCTGTCCACCGCTGCTTACGCCCAGCAGCAGCCCCGTCCGGCCGAATTGAAGCTTGGCATGAGCACCTTCATGACCGGCTCGGCCTCGGTGCTGGGCGCGCCGGCCAAGGCGGCCGCCGACATGTGGATCGAGGCGTTCAATGCCGCCGGCGGCATCGACGGCGTGAAGCTCAAGCCGACGTGGATCGACGAAGGGCAGGGCGCGGACAAGTTCCTGTCGGAGTATCGGCGCCTGGCGCAGGAGCCCGGCGAGAAGCTGATGCTGTCGGCCATCTCCAGCGGCTACTGCAACGCGCTGGCGCCGGTGGCGGAAGACCTGAAGGTGGTGAACATCCTGTGGGAATGCTCCAGCGAAAAGGTGCTGGAGGAACGCCGTTACCACTACGTGTTCCGCACCGGCCCCAACGGCACCATGGAGATGGTGGCCGCCGTGCTGCACTTGCTGAAGACCAAGCCGGATTTCAAGACGCTGGCGGTGGTGAACCAGGACTACGCCTGGGGCCGCGATTCGTGGGAGATCTTCAAGTACACGTTGCAGGCGTTGAAGCCCGACGTGAAGATCGTGGCCGAGCTGTTTCCGAAGTTCGGCGCGCCGGACTTCTCGACCGAGGTGACGCGCCTGCAGGCTCTGCGTCCGGACGTGGTGCTGTCCACGGCCTGGGGCGGCGACCTGGACACCTTCCTGCGCCAGGCCTCGCAGCGCGGGCTGCTGAAGAACTCGCAGTTCGTGCTGCCGCTGGCGGATTCCTCGCTGGAGCGCCTGGGCGATGCGGTGCCGCCGGGCGTGATCGTGGGATTCGTGGGCGATGGCTATTTCGCCGACCCCGAGTTCGCCCAGGATCCGGAAACCAGTGCCTTCGTGCGGAAGTTCAAGCAGAAAACCGGCGCTTATCCCAACTTCGCGGTCTATCACATGATCCAGGCGCTGAAGGCCTCGACGGGCGCCTACAAAAAGGCCATCGCGGCCAATGGCGGCAAGTGGCCGACGGCGGAACAGGTGGCCGCCGCCCTGCGCACCTCCGAGTACCGCGGCCTGTCGCGCCCGATCCGCATGCGCGAGGACGGCCAGGCGCTGCAAGGCCAGCTGTACGGCATCACCCGCAAGGACAGCTCGCAGTCCTTCCCGGTGGTGGGCGACCTGGTGTTCTACCCCGCCGAGCACCTGACCCCGCCGGTGGGGCAGAAGTCGGTGGACTGGGTGAAGACGCTCAAGCCCGATCTGCTGCAGAACAGCCAGGCCAAGCGAGTCGGCCACTGAGCCGCCCGGACCCGTCATGGATCTGAATCTGTTCCTGCTGGCCGGCGTGGACGGCCTGTCCTACGCCAGCCTGCTGTTCCTCATCTCGCTGGGCCTGACGTTGATCTGCGGCGTGTTCGGCGTGATCAACGTCGCCCACGGCAGCCTGTACGCCTTCGGCGGCTACAGCGCGGCCACGGTGCTGACGTGGCTGATGCCGCACAACACGTCCACGCCAGTGATGGTGCTGGCGTTGTTCCTGTCCGCCGCCGTCGTGGGCGGCGCGCTGGGCATGTTGCTGGAACGCGGCCTGCTGCGCTTCTTCCAGGACCGTGATCCCGTGCTGCAACTGCTGGTGACCTTCGCGGCCTTCATGTTCCTGGAGGACCTGCAACGCATGATCTGGGGCTCCACCCCGATGAACGCGGGCGAGCTGGTCGGCCGCATGGGCACGACCGAACTGGTGGGCGTGACCTTCATGAACTATCAACTGGTCTTTCTTCCGGCGATCGCGCTGGCGGCCTACGCGGGGTTGCAGTGCCTGCTGAAGCGCTCGATCGCCGGACGGCAGATCGTGGCGGTGATCCATCACCGCGAGGTGGCCACGGCGCTGGGCATCAACGCGGCGCGGGTCGGCACGCTGACTTTCGCCTTGGCGGGCGCATTGGGCGCCCTGGGCGGCGCGCTGTCGATACCGTTGACGTCGTTCACGCCGGGCCTGGGCGCGGAGATGATCGTGACCTCGTTCGCGGTGATCGCCACGGCGGGCCTGGGGCAGATCGCGGGGGCGCTGGTGGCGGCCGTGCTGATCGGCCTGGCCCGTGCGCTGGCGGTCTATACGCAACCCGAGCTGGAAGTCGTGATGCCGTATCTGATGATGGTGGCGGTGCTGCTGGTCCGCCCGTATGGACTCTTTTCCGCCACGGCGGCCCGGAGGATCTGATGTCGCGCGGGTTGATACTCGTGGCGGTGGCGGCGCTGCTGGCGGCGGGGTGGTGGCTGCCGGGGTCGCGCGTGCCGGTGACCATTTTCCTTTGCTATGGCCTGGCGGCCCTGGGCCTGACGGTGCTGATGCGGGCGGGGCAGGTGTCCTTCGGCCATGCGATGTACGCGGCCATCGGCGGCTACGGCACGGCCTTCACGGCGCGCTACGTGCCCGGCGTGGATGCGCTGGTGGCGGTGGGCGCGGGTGTGCTGGCCAGCCTGTGCTTCGGCGCCATCGTGGCGGCGTTCGTATCGCGCTATCGCGGCATCTTCTTCGGCATGCTGAACCTGGGCATCTCGATGGTGCTGTTCGCGCTGGCCGGCAAGCTGTATGCGTACACCGGCGGCACGGACGGCCTGCGTTTCGAGCGGCCGGCCTTGCTGGGCATGACGCTGGATCGCGGCGAGTTCGAACTGGCGGTGCTGGTGATCGTGCTGGGTCTGGCCGTGGTGCTGGGCGGGCTGGTGCAGCGTTACTTCATGTCGTCGGCCGGTCAGGTCATGCTGGCGATCCGCACCAACGAGACGCGACTGGAATACATCGGCGTGTCGGCGCGGGCCACGCTGGCGCAGGGCTATGTGCTGTCGGCCGGCCTGGTGGGGCTGTCGGGGGCGCTGTTGAGCCTGGAGCAGGGCCTGGTCACGCCGGAAAGCGGCTACTGGATCCGCTCGGGCGAGTATGTGTTCATCGCCATCCTGGGCGGTTCCGGGCACGCCATCGGCGCGTTCCTGGGCGCGGCCGTGTTCGAGGCCATCAAGCAGGTTGCGGCCATGTACTTCACCAATGCGTGGCAGATGCTGCTGGGCGTGACGCTGGTGGCGGTCATCTTCTTCGCGCCCACGGGGATTGTCGGTTGGCTGCGTCGCACCCGCGCGCGGCCCGCCCTGGGAGACGCGTCATGACGGCGGCACGCACCGAGCTGCTGCGCACGGAAGGCCTGACGCTGCGGTTCGGCGGGGTGAACGCGGCCGACGGCATCGACTTCGCCCTGCATCAGGGCGAGCACCTGGCGGTGATCGGCGCCAATGGCGCTGGCAAGACCACCTTCATCAACATCTGCACCGGCTACCTGAAACCGTCCAGCGGCAAGGTCTTCCTGGAGGGCGCGGACATCACGCGCAAGGGGCCGCGCCAGATCGCGCGGCTGGGCGTGGGGCGCTCGTTCCAGCTGCCGCAGCTGTTCCTGGACCACACGGTGCGGCAATGCCTGGAACTGGCGTCGGTCAGCCGGCAAGGCACGCTGTCGCGCTGGGTGTCGCTGTCGCGCGCCGCCGATGCCAAGGCGGTGGCCGAGATGCTGGCCTTGGTCGAACTGGAACAGTATGCCGACCATCCCACGACCTCGTTGCCGGAGGGGCGCCGAAAACTGCTGGACGTGGGCATCGCACTGATGCTGGAACCCAAGCTGGTGATCATGGACGAGCCCACCAGCGGGGTGTCGTCCGAGGACAAGCACGGCGTGATGCAGACGCTGATGCGGGCGCTGGAGTCGCGCAAGGTGACCAGTTGGTTCGTCGAGCACGACGTGGACATCGTCCTGAAGTACGCCACGCGGGTCGCCGCCTGGATCGATGGCCGCATCGCGGCCGACGGCACGCCGCAATCGGTCTTCGCCGATCCGGTCGTGCGCCGCGAAGTGCTGGGGGAACGTTGATGCTGCACATCCAGGGAATGAACGTCGACCTGGCCGGGCATGCCGTGCTGCGCAACGTGGACATCACGGTCGAGCCCGGCCAGACGGTGGCCGTGATCGGCCGCAACGGTGCGGGCAAGACCACGTTGCTTCGCAGCATCATGGGCCTGGTGACGCTGCGGTCGGGGCAGTTGCTGCTGGACGGCGACGACCTGGCCAGGCGGCCCGCGGCGCGGCGCGCGGCGGCGGGATTCGGCTATGCGCCGGAAGACCGCGTGATCCTGCCCACGCTGACCGTGCGGCAGAACATCACCTTGCCGTGCGACGTGCTGCGCGTGCCGGCCAGGGAAATCCAGCAGCGGATGGACGCCGTGCTGGGCAGCGTGCCGCAGTTGAAGGCGCTGCTGCCACGCTCGGGGGCCGCGCTGTCGGGCGGCCAGGGAAAGATCGTGGCGCTGGCGCGCGCGCTGATGGTGGGCACGCGTTTCGTGCTGCTGGACGAGCCGTTCCAGGGCCTGGCGCCCGCGCTGGCGATCCAGTACGGCGAGTCGCTGCGCGCCCTGCGGGCTTCGCATCCGCACCTGTGCGTGGTGGTGACGGAGTCCAACGCCTCGCTGCTGGAAGACGTGCAGAGCCGCACCTTGTATATCGAGCGCGGCCATGTGGAACTGGCGCGGCCCACGGCGATGGCGCATGCCGATCATGCGCTACAGGCCGTGCGCGAAGCGATCCTGCCTGAATACGCTACACCGGAGACGACGAAGTGAATCCTGATCTGACGCAATTGCCGATGGGAGAGGGCCCCTTGCGGGGCTTGGTGGTGATCGACGTGACGCGCGTGGTCGCCGGGCCCTATTGCACCATGATGCTGGCCGACCTGGGGGCCACGGTGATAAAGGTCGAGAATCCCGCCGAGCCCGATTACGTGCGCACGTTTCCGCCCTTCGTGCAGGGCGAGGCCGGCCAGGCCAGCGCGTTCTTCGCCCAGTACAACCGCCACAAGCTGGGCGTCAGCCTGGACCTGAAGTCCGAACAGGGCCGCGCCTTGCTGCGCGAACTGGTGGGCCGCGCCGATCTGCTGGTGGAGAATTTCCGTCCTGGCACGATGGCGCGCATGGGCCTGGGCTACGACACGTTGAAGGAAGCGAATCCCCGATTGATCTACGTGTCGATCAGCGGTTTCGGCCAGACCGGCCCCAATACCCGCCGGCCGGCCTACGACAACAGCGCGCAGGCCACGGGCGGCCTGTGGTCGATCAATGGCGAAAAGGGCAAGGCGCCGCTGCGCGTGGGCACCATCATCGGTGACCTGTCGGCCTCGTTCTACGCGGCCATCGCCGCGCTGGCCGCGGTGATCGAGATGCGCCAGACCGGCCTGGGCCAACTGGTGGACGTGGCCCAGCAGGATTCGGTGGTGACGCTGACCGAGCACGCTGTCGTCAACTACACGGTGGACGGTATCGTCGGCGAGCCATTGGGTAACGATCATCCCTTCGTGCGGCCCTACGGCCAGTACGCCTGCAAGGACGGGTTCGTGTTCTTCGGCGCGTACACGGACAAGTTCTGGGCCGAGGCGTGCCGGCTGTTCGGTGAACCGGAGCTGATCCACGATCCCGAGATCGACACCATGGCCAAGCGCTTCGAAGAGACTGTCTATCAGAAGCGGGTGCTGCCCATCGTGCAGCGCTGGTGCGCTTCTCGCACCAAGGCCGAGCTGGAGGCCCTGGCCGGCGACGCCATCCCCGTCACGCCCATCAAGACCATGGCCGAGGTGGTGGCCGATCCGCATCTGCAAGCGCGCGACATGTTCGTGCCGGTACAGGTGGATGGCGCCCAGGTGCAGGCCTTCGGCAGCCCCATGAAGCTGTCGCGCACACCCGTGCAGGCGCGTGGCGCGGCGCCGGGCTTCGGCCAGCACAACGAGGTGGTGCTCAAAGGCTGGTTGGGCGTGGAAGCGGCGGATTACGAGCGCTTCGTGGCCGAAGGAGTGATCTGATGGGCATCACCTACGAGGTGCGCGAGGGCATCGCGCACGTCCGCTTCAACCGGCCGGAGAAGCTCAACGCGCTGACCTTGGCGATGTACGAGGACCTGGGCGGCGCTTTCCTGCGGGCCAACGAGGACGCGGAGGTCCGGGTGATCCTGCTGGGCGCCCATGGCGACCGGGCCTTCTGCGTGGGGGCCGACCTGGGCGAGTCGATCCCCGCGCTGGCCGAAGGTCGATTCGACATCTCGGAATGGGATGGCGCACACCTCAAGCGGAACGGTTTCTACAAACCCGTGGTGGCTGCCATCAACGGGCTGTGCCTGGGCGGCGGCTTCGAGATCATGCTGGCCACCGACATCCGTATCGCGTCGGAGACGGCGTCGTTCGCCTTGCCCGAGGCCGCGCTGGGCTTCGTGCCCGCGGGCGGCACGCTGGTGCGGCTGGTGCGGCAGATTCCCTATGCGCAGGCCATGGAACTGATGCTGATGTCCGAGCGCGTATCGGCTGCGCGGTTGGCGCAGATCGGCCTGTTGAATCGCGTCGTGCCCGCGGACCAGCTGGAATCCGAGGCGCTGCGTGTGGCGCAGGCCATCGCCCGGCAAGGCCGGGTGGCCGTGTCGGTGATAAAGGAAGCCGCGCTGACGCTGACCCATCTGCCCCTGGACGAGGCCTTCCATCGCGAGGCCGCGCTGGGCCAGCGCGCGTTCACTTGCGACGAAGCCAGGGAAGGCCTGCGCCGCTTCCTGTCCCGCAAGGCTTCATGACCTTTTCTGCATCACCTGTACGGCGCTGCCGCCGTCATTCCCGATCAAACGAACCTTTTATTGGAGACATTTCATGGCCGACTCGCGCCTGCCCAATTTCCGTGCCCTGACGCCCGCCGAACGCCTGAAGCACATCGCCAACGCGGTATCGCTGAACGACGATGAAGTCTCTTTGCTGGCCCTGCCCGGCGCCTTGCCGGTCTCGCGCGCCGACGGCATGATCGAGAACGTCGTCGGCACCTTCGAACTGCCGTTCGCCGTGGCGGGCAACTTCCGGGTCAATGGCCGCGACGTGCTGGTGCCCATGGCGGTGGAAGAGCCGTCCATCGTGGCCGCCGCCTCGTTCATGGCCAAGCTGGCGCGCGACACCGGCGGCTTCGAGACTTCCAGCACCGGCCCCATCATGCGCGCCCAGGTGCAGATCCTGGGCGTGCAGGATCCATACGGCGCACGCCTGGCCTTGCTGAAGCACCGCGACGAGATCCTGGCGCTGGCCAACAGCCGCGACAAGGTGTTGATCGGCCTGGGCGGCGGCTGCCGCGACATCGAGATCCACGTGTTTCCGGACACGCCGCGCGGCGCCATGGTGGTGATGCACCTGATCGTGGACGTGCGCGACGCCATGGGCGCCAATACCGTCAACACCATGGCCGAATCAGTATCGCCCCTGGTGGAGAAGCTGACGGGCGGGCAGGTGCGGCTGCGCATCCTGTCCAATCTGGCCGACCTGCGCCTGGCGCGCGCCCGGGTGCGCCTGACGCCCGAGACGCTGAAGACCAAGGAGCGCAGCGGCCAGGAGATCGTGGAAGGCGTGATCGACGCCTATACCTTCGCGGCGGTGGATCCGTACCGCGCGGCCACGCACAACAAGGGCATCATGAACGGCATCGACCCCATCATCGTCGCCACGGGCAACGACTGGCGCGCGGTGGAGGCGGGCGCGCATGCCTGGGCGTGCCGTGGCGGCCGTTATACCTCGTTGAGCACGTGGGAGAAGGACGCGTCGGGCGCGCTGGTCGGCACCATCGAGATGCCCATGCCCGTGGGCCTGGTGGGCGGGGCGACCAAGACGCATCCGCTGGCGCAGCTGTCCTTGAAGATCATGGGCGTGAACACGGCGCAGGAGCTGGGCGAGATCTCGGTGGCGGTGGGGCTGGCGCAGAACCTGGGCGCATTGCGGGCGCTGGCCACCGAAGGCATCCAGCGCGGGCACATGGCGCTGCATGCGCGCAACATTGCGTTGGTGGCGGGCGCGGTGGGCGATGAGATCGACGCCGTGGCCAGGCAGATGGCGGCCGAGCACGACGTGCGCACGGACCGGGCGGTGGCGTTGCTGGAGCAGTTGCGCGGAAGGGGGGGCTAAGGCAGACCGGGTCGGTGGGGGCGATGATCGATCTATGATCGGGGCTACTCGGCGGGCCTGGGCCTTGGCTTCGGGGGGAGGAAGCTCGATTCGGTTGGAGCCTTGCCATGCCGCCGCCAAACGGGATGGGACAAGTGTCCTGAGGGTTCTGATAGATGGAAGTACTGGGCTACATCATGATCGGGCTGGCGATGGTTTACGTCATCGTCGCCATCTACGGGCAGTCCGCGCTGTCGGAGCTCCTGGATTATTTCCGGGACCGGCCGGAGCTGTTGGACCAGACGGGATACATTTCGGACCTGTATTTCGTATTCGATATGTCCCGCTGCCGTTATGGCTTCGTGAACTATATCTATCGGCATCCCGTGCCGCCGCCCCAGATCGCGGAGGCATTTCCCGATTACGCCCGGCTGAGGAAGATCTCGAACGGCATCCGCGCATTCCACATGGGGATCGGAATCTATGCGGTGACCGCGTTCGTGGTGACCCGGCTCGCAGGGTAGCGAGCCGGGGTCATTGACGGGCGAATCCGGCGGCTTCTTCAAGACGCCTGCCGTCTCAGGCTCGGGCAGAGTCGGCCAGCGGCCCGAACCGCTCGGCATACAGCCCGCGCGCCCAGTCGATGAACACGCGAACCCGGGGCGACAACTGGCGGTGGAACGGATACAGCGCGCTGACCGGCAGCGCGGGGCATTCCCATTCGGGCAGGACCTGCACCAGGCGGCCCGCCTGCAGGTGATCTTCCAGGCGGAAGCGCGGCACCTGGATCAGCCCGCAGCCGGACAGGGCCGCGCTGGTGTAGCACTCGGCATCGCTGACGGACAGCCAGCCATTGGCGGGGAACGCCACGACCTGGCCGTCCATGACGACGGTGAACGGATAGCGGCTGTCGTTGCCGCGCGAGAAGAAACCGATGCCTTGATGCTGCGCCAGCTCGCTCGGATGGCGCGGCGTGCCGTGGCGGGCCAGGTATTCGGGACTGGCGCAGAGGATCTCCGGCATGTCGGCCAGCTTGCGCACCACCAGTGACGAATCGCGCGGCTGCCCGGCCCGCACGACGCAGTCGATGCCTTCCTTGACCAGGTCCACCAGGCGGTCGCCGCTGCTGATCACGACGTCGATGCGCGGATAGCGATCCCGGAATTCGACGATGCGGGGCAGGATGATCACGGTGGCGTGCACGCCGTGCAGATCGAGCCGCAGCGTGCCGTGCGGATTGGCGACCTGGGTGCTCAGCGAGGTTTCGGCGTCTTCCAGTTCGGCCAGGATGCGCTTGCTGCGCTCGTAGAAGGCCTGTCCGTCCAGCGTGGGCGTGACCTGGCGCGTGGTGCGGTCCAGCAGCCGGGCCCCCAGCCGTTTCTCCAATGCCTTGATGGCATGGGTGGCGGTGGCGCGCGGGATGTCCAGCACGTTGGCGGCGTCGGTGAAACTGCCGAGTTCCACGATGCGGGTGAAGAGATGCAGGGCGTCGAGACGGTCCATCGCGCTTTAATTGTTGATGGATATTGAATTAACAAGGCAATTCTCTGGCATTTATCCATCCAACGTCAACGAGCATGATGGTGTCCATGGCAGCGCCCGCGGCAACCGGGGGCGCCGGGCCTTCCGCTTCCACGCCTTCTTTTCGAGGAAACCATCATGAACTCCACGCATTCATCGTCGCCGTCGACCGCCATCGTCACGGGCGCCTCCCGGGGCATCGGCCGCACCATCGCCCTGCGCCTGGCGGCCGATGGCTACCGGGTCGTCGTCAACTATGCCGGCAACACCGCCCGTGCGCGGGAGGTCGTGGCCGAGATCGAACGCGCCGGCGGCCAGGCGATTGCCGTGCAGGCCGACGTGGCGCAGGACGATCAGGTCCAGGCGCTCTTTAGCGCCGCGCAGGACGCCTTCGGCGGCGTGGACGCGGTGGTGCACAGCGCCGGCGTGATGTCGCTGGCCCCCATCGCGCCGGAAAGCCTCGACATTTTCGACCGCATGGTGCAGACCAATCTGCGCGGCGCGTTCGTGGTGCTGGCGCATGCCGCCCAGCAGGTGCGCTCGGGTGGCCGCATCGTGGCGCTGTCCACCAGCGTGATTGCCAAGTCCTTCCCGCAGTACGGGCCCTACATCGCCGCCAAGGCAGGCGTGGAAGGGCTGGTGCGCGTGCTGGCCAACGAAATGCGCGGCCGTGGCGTCTCGGTCAATGCCGTGGCGCCCGGCCCGGTGGCCACCGAGCTGTTCCTGGAAGGCAAGTCCGACGAGCAGATCGCCCAGTTGAGCAAGGTGCCGCCGCTGGAACGCCTGGGCCGGCCCGAGGACATCGCCGGGGCCGTGTCCTTCCTGCTGGGTGCCGATGGCGGCTGGATCAACGGCCAGGTGCTGCGCGCCAACGGCGGCTTCGCCTGAGCGCGGGCCGGCCCTTTCCAGGAGAGACATCATGAGTCAGATCATCCTGATCACCGGCGCGTCCAGCGGTTTCGGCGCGCTCAGCGCGCGTGCGCTGGCCGCCGCGGGCCACGTCGTTTACGCCGGCATGCGCGATACGCAGGGGCGCAATGCACCGCAGGTTGCCGCCTTGCAGGACCATGCCCTCCAGCATCACGTGGCCTTGAATGCGATCGAGCTGGACGTGCAGTCCGAGGCGTCGGCGCGGGCCGCCATCGACCACATCATCGCGCGGCAGGGCCGGCTGGACGTGCTGGTCCACAATGCCGGGCACATGGTGTTCGGTCCTTCCGAGGCCTTCACGCCGGAACAGTTGGCGCAACTCTATGACGTGAACGTGCTGGGCACGCAGCGCGTCAATCGCGCGGCCTTGCCGCACCTGCGCACGCAGGGTCAGGGCCTGGTGCTGTGGGTCGGCAGCAGCAGCCATCGGGGCGGTACGCCGCCTTATCTGGGACCATACTTCGCCGCCAAGGCCGCGATGGATGCCCTGGCCGTCAGCTATGCGGGCGAGCTGGCGCGCTGGGGAATCGAGACCAGCATTCTCGTGCCGGGCGCCTTCACCAAGGGCACGAACCATTTCGCGCACAGCGGCCGTCCCGCCGATACCGAACGGGAACAGGCCTATGCGCAGCAGGCGTATGCGGGGTTCGAGCAAGAGGTGCTGACGGGCCTTGCCGCTTGCGAGCCGCCGGACGCCGATGTGGCCACGGTGGCCCAGGCCATGGTCGAGATCGTCGGCAGTCCCCACGGCAGCCGGCCGTTCCGGGTGCATGTCGATCCTTCGGATGACGGTTGCGAGGTGGTCAACGCGGTGGCGGACCGCGTCCGCGCCGAATTCCTGCGGCGCATCGGCCTGGCCGATCTGCTGTCGCCGCGCCAGGCCGTTGCCAACCAGGGAGCCACTCATGGCCGTTGATGTCAGACATCTGAAGGTCGTGGTCGGCGAGTCGGTCATCGCTTCGTCGGCCGCCACTCTTAGCGTGATGGCGCTGGAAGTGCCTGTCTGGGCCATGTTCGTCGGCTGGATCTCTTTCTTCACCCGCGGCCTGAACCTGCGGCAAGGGGCGATCAACCTGGCCTGCGTGATGATCGGCGTGCTGCTGGGCATGGGCGCGGCGCACTTCATGGCGGCATTGGCGCCGTGGCTGGGCAGCTACGCGATCACCGCGGTGGTGTTCGCGATCACGATCATCGTGCTGTCCTTGGGCCGGGCGCCGGTCTTCAACAATCTGCTGGGGATCTTCCTGGGGTTGGTGGCGTATTTTGCCTCGCACCAGCCCGCGTCGCTGTCGGCCTTCGGCATGCTGGCCACGGCGGCCACGCTGGGGGCGGTAGCCGCGTATCTGGCCCACGCCTTGCAGAAGCGCATTCACCACGGCGCCGCGCACTGACGTCACGCGCCATGCGGCGGCATACGGGCCGCCGCGCTTTCCGCATTTTCAGTGCCTTGCCGCACATCCACTTCAAGGATCACCGACATGGAAGCCTCGCGCACCTCATCCGCATCGTCTGCCCGGCATACGTTCGCCGGGGATCAAGGCCTGTTGTTTCCGGTGTTCGGCGCGTGGTGCGCCCGCGCCGAACCGCATTTCTACGCGCTGCTGCGCGCCGCCTTCGGCATCATCATGCTGACCCACGGCCTGCCCAAGGTCATGGGGGCTTCGCATGGCTCGATGGCCGATCCCATGGCCGGTTCCATCAACCTGATCCAGAACGTGATGGGCCTGCCGTTCGCGCCCCAGCTCGCCTTCCTGGTGATGCTGCTGGAAAGCGCGGGCGCCATCATGCTGGCCGTCGGATTCTGGACGCGCCTGATGGCGCTGTTGATCGTGGCCGAGATGATCGCCATCAGCTATGCCCTGGGGCCGACCTGGCCCTGGATCGATCGCGGCATCGAGTATCCGGTGCTGATGGGGTTCCTGGCGCTATACATGGTTGCGCGCGGCAGCGGCCGGTGGGCGCTGGAGCGCAGGCTGGGCTGGGCGGTCTGATCCGCCCGGTGCAGCGCCCACAGCAGGCCCAGCGCCAGGGCAATCAGCAGCATGCCTGTCGCCTTCTCCAGCGAGGGCAGCAGCCGCGAGAAACGGCGCAGCACCAGGGGATGGCCGATCGCCATGGCGATCGACATGTCCCATCCCAGCACCACGCAGAACATCCATGCGCCATAGAACATTTTCCAGCCCGCGCTGGCCTGCGGTCCCGTCAGCATGGCGGCCAGGCTGGCGTAGAACAGGGCATTCTTCGGATTCAGGATGCCCGACAGGAAGCCCATGCCGCAGGCGCGCCGCCATGCCGCGCCCGCGGCGGCCGAGGGGGAGGGCTGGCGGAGATCCGGGATGCCGTCCACGGGCGTCTTTCCCGCGTGCCGCACGAACAGCACCCCCATGCAAAGCAGATAGGCGACGCCGGCCAGTTGCACCGCCGTGAACGCCAGGCTGTCCTGCCGCAGGATGGCCGTGCCCGCGAAGGCGGCGGCGATGAAGACGCCGTTGGCCAGCGCGATGCCCACGCACGCGCCGGTGGCGGTACGCCATCCGGCGGCCAGCGAGGTGCGGGCGATCAGGAAAAAGTCGGGGCCGGGGGACAGCAGCGCCAGGAAATGCGCTACGGCAATGACGAGGAATTGCTGCATCGTGGACACGGCAGGGGGAGAGATGTCCAGTGTGGCGATGCGAGCACGTGCTGTATTGAAGGAAATTGCAGGGTCAGGCGGGCGTCGCCGGATGGCGGCCGGCTGTCGTTGAACGCGGAGGGTTCAGGCGCGGAACTGGCCCGGCGTGACCGCCGCGTGGGCCTTGAACACGCGCTGCAGATGCGCCTGGTCCGCGAAGCCCAGGTCGTGAGCCACTCTGGCGATGCCGTCGCCTGCGCGCAGCCGTCGCCGGGCGGCATTGACGCGCTCGTTCAGTTGCCAGGCGTGCGGCGTCATGCCCGTGGCGACGCGTACGGCACGGATCAGTTGATAGCGGCTCATGCCGGCCAGCCGGGCAAGCGCATCCAGGGGCAACTGGCCGGTGTAATCGCGGCGCAACGCATCGAGGACGGGCCGCAACTGCTTGGCCAAGCCGGCCGGCATGGCGGGCGTATCGACCTGCCGCGCCCGTGAGGTATCGGCGTCGCCGAGAAATGCGATCAAGGCTTCTTCCTTGCCGCGCGCATCGGCTTGCGAGAACAGCAAGGCGTTCAGTCGGGTGAATCGCGCGTACAGGGCAGGGTCGTTGACGATGCGTACCGGTTCATCCGCTTCCTGCGGCTCGCCCCGTGTGTCCATTCCGGGGCGCTCGTGCCGCACCGACCGCAGCCAGTCCGCGTCCAGATGCAGCATCTGGTAGCTCCACGCCAGGCCGGGCGAGGGATTGCAGGCATGCACGCGCGCGGCGGGAACGAAGACCAGCGTGCCGGGCGCCAGCCGCATCGGTCCGTCGGGCGCGCCGGTGAACACGCTGGCGCCCTCGTCCACGGCGCCGATGGAATAGGTGGGATGGCTGTGCGGGCGGTAGCACGCCCGGCTGTGGCAAGCGCGGCGGCTGTCCACATAAGGCAACGCGGGATCGCGCCAGAACTGCTGCGTGGGGTCGGAGGCGGCCATGCGCTACTGTACCGCCTTCACGGCGTCGATCAGCGCCCGCAGGGCGGGCGGCACATGCCGGTTGGCGGGGAAGTACAGGAACAGCCCGGGAATCGGCGGGCTCCAGTCCTTCAGGATGGCCACCAGTTGCTTCGTCTTCAGCAGGGGCGCGGCATAAGGTTCGGGAACGTAGGCGATACCCAGTCCGGCCGCCGCGGCCTCGACCATCAACTGGCTGTTGTCCAGCGTCAGGGCGCCGGGAACATCGACCATCACCTCTTGATCGCGCTTCTTGAATTCCCAGCGGTAGCGCTTGCCGCTGGGCAGGCGCTGGCGGATGCATTGATGGCGGCTCAGGCCGTCGGGCGTGCGTGGCGCGGGATGGCTGGCCAGATAGGCCGGCGCCGCGACGGCCAGGAAGCGCAGGTCCGGGCCCATGCGCACGGCCACCATGTCCTTGGGTACGGCCTCTGCCAGGCGGATGCCCGCGTCGAAACCGCGTTCCACGATGTCGACCAACTGGCCTTCAGCGGACAGGTCGAGTTCGACGCGCGGGTAGAGCGATCGCAGGCGCGGCACGACGGTCTGCAGCAGCAGCCGGATCGCGCCCTCGCTGCCGTTGATGCGCACCACGCCGCCGGGCTGTCCGGCCGCCGCCGTGGCGTCGGAAAGCGCGGCGTCCAGGTCGGCCAGGACGGGCGTAAGGCGCGCCAGCAGGCGCTCGCCCTCCTGCGTCAACGACACGCTGCGCGTGGTGCGGTTCAGCAGGCGCACGCCCAGGCTGGCTTCCAGGCCGCGCATGGCCAGGCTGAGCGCGGAGTGGGAGACGCCCATGACGTCCGCGGCGCGGCGAAAGCTGCGGTGCGCGGCCACGGCGACGAAGGCATTGAGGTCGGTCAGCGTAGGCGATTTCATTGGTCTAGTTTACTCACCGATTCATGCTGGATAAATGGGGTTCTCGAACCAGTTGGCCACCCCTACCATGGCTTCAGGCAAATCAAACCAGGAGTCAATCATGAGCAAGACGTGGTTCATCACCGGCGCATCGGCGGGGTTGGGCAGGTTGCTGACGGAGCGCCTGCTGGCGCGCGGCGACCGGGTCGTGGCCACGCTGCGGCGCGAAGGCGCGCTGGACGATCTCCGATCCCGGCACGGCGGCGCGCTGCGCGTGTTGAAGCTGGACGTGACGGACACGCAGGCGATCCGCGCGGGCGTGGACCAGGCCTTCCAGGCCATGGGCCGCATCGACGTGGTGGTCAGCAACGCGGCCTACGGCCTGTTCGGCGCGGCCGAGGAACTGACGGACGCGCAGATCGCCAGGCAGATCGCGACCAACCTGGCGGGATCCATCCAGTTGATCCGCGCGGCGCTGCCGCACCTGCGCGGACAAGGAGGCGGGCGCATCGTGCAGGTGTCGTCCGAAGGCGGGCAGATCGCGTATCCCAACTTCAGCCTGTACCACGCCACCAAATGGGGCATCGAGGGCTTCGTCGAGTCGGTGGCGCAGGAGGTGGCGCCGTTCGGCATCGATTTCCTGATCGTCGAGCCGGGGCCCACGCATACGAACTTCGGTGCGAACCTGGATCAGGCCGAGCCGATGGCTTGCTATGCCCATACGCCGTCGGGCGCGGTGCGGCGAGCCATCGCGACGGGCGATTTCGCGGCCTTCGGCGATGCCGCCAAGACGGTGGACGCGATGATTCCCGTGATGGATGCGCCGAACCCGCCGCTGCGGCTGGCGCTGGGGCAGTCGGCCTATGAGTCGATCCGCAAGGCCCTTGCGCAGCGCCTGGACGCCGTCCAGGCCCAACGCGACGTGGCGTTGTCCGTGATGCCGCAGGGCGGCCAGCGCGTGCGTACCGGCTGGCGTGAGGCTAGCCATTCCCTTCCAGACAGAGGAGCATGACGATGTTCGGAACAAGGCAATGCCTGGCTGCGGCAGTGCTGGTCTTCCCCGCGCTGGCCTGGGCCCAGGCGCCCAACCAGGTGCTGGGCACGTGGCGCATGGTGTCGGCCCGGATCGAGCAGGAGGGCAGGGCGCAGCCCGCTTACGGCGCGCAGCCCAATGGCATGCTGGTCTTCACAGAGGACATGCATTTCGTCGAAGTGCTGACCGATGCGAGCCTTCCCAGGTTCGCCTCCAGCGCGCGCGGGCAGGGCACGGCGCGGGAGAACCAGGCGGCGATGGCGGGCAGCATCGGGTTCTTCGGCACCTACACCGTGGACGAGAACGGTGAGTTCAGCGGCAACCGGGTCACCGGCTCGACCTTTCCCAATTGGGTCGGCAGCACGCGAACCCGCAAGGAGCTGCGCCTGATCGTGGAGGGCGACCGGATGACGGAGCATTTCCAGCGCCCCGAAGGCAGCCGGGTCTACATCGTCTGGCAGCGCGTGAGATGAAAGGGGGCGCCCTGCGTGCCGATTGCCCGTGGCGCACGCATCGCCGCCAGCCGAGTATCGCTTGCGGCGCGGGGCTGGAAAGACCACCGCCCCGCGGTTTTCAGGCGCCGCAGTAATCGGGATGATCGATGTCCGCCAGCAGTTCCGGTCCCGCGGGTCGCCAGCCCAGCACGTCACGCGTGTGGCGGCTCGCGGCGGGCATGTCCGCGCCAGCAAACGCCGCGAACCAGCCGAAATGCGCCCGGTCGCGGGACTCGACCGGCACGCCCAGGCGTTTGCCGATGGCCTGTGCGATGTCGCGCATGGCGATGCCTTCTTCCGCGATGGCGTGATACACGGGTTCGGTCACGCCGCTTTCCAGCGCCAGGCGGTACAGGCGGCTCGCGTCCGACACATGCACCGCCGGCCAGCGGTTGACGCCCTCGCCGATATAGGCCGACACGCCTGTCTGGCGCGCCAGGCCGATCAGGATGGGGATGAATCCATGGTCGCCCACGCCATGCACCGAAGGCGCCAGCCGCACGGCGGCCGCGCGCAGGCCGCGCTGGGCCAGAGCGATGGCCGCGGCCTCGGAGCGACGGGGGTAATCGGCGTGGGATGTCGGCGGCAGGTCGGTCTCGGTCGCCACGCGGCCGGGCGCCAGCAGCGCCACGCCGGAGGTCACCAGCAGCGGCTTGTCCGTGCCCGCCAAGGCCTCGCCCAGCGCCTCGATGGCGCGCTGGTCCTGCCTGGCGTTGTCGGCGAATGTCGAGAAGTCGTGGTTGAACGCGGTGTGGATGACGGCGTCCGACCCGCTGGCCGCGTCAGCCAGTTGGTCCAGGTCGTCCAGCGTGGCGCGCAGCACCTGGGCGCCGGCCTGCGCCAGCCGCGCCGCTTTCTCTTCCGAGCGGGACAGGCCCAGCACCTGGTGTCCGGCATCTAGCAGTTCCTTGACCACCCGCGAGCCGACCCAGCCCGTGGCGCCCGTGACGAATACACGCATATGCACCTCCTGTTTCTGTGTGCAGAGGCAGTGTGGGCGGGTTTATCATCCTGTTAAAGACGAGAGATTATCCAGGTATAAAACTCAACAGGATCGGCCCATGACCCACGATTCCACACTGGGCGCTTACTTGCGCGAGCGGCGCATCCGCCTCGATCCCGCGGCATTGGGCTATCCCGCCGGACGGCGGCGTACGCCCGGACTGCGGCGCGAAGAGGTCGCGCAGCGCGCCAACATCAGCCCGACCTGGTACAGCTGGCTGGAGCAGGGCCGGGGCGGCGCGCCGTCTGCGCAGGTGCTCGACCGCATCGCGCAGGCGCTGATGCTGACCGAGGTCGAGCGCGAGCATCTGTTCCTGCTGGGACTGGGGCGGCCCCCCGAAGTGCGGTATCGGCCCGCCGAGGGCGTCACGCCCAGGCTGCAGCGCGTGCTGGATGCCATGGATGCCTGCCCGGCGATGATACGCACCGCCACCTGGGACATCGTGGCCTGGAACCTGGCGGCCACGGTGGTGCTGAGCGATTACGGCGCCATGCCGCCGGAACGCCGCAACGTGCTGCGGCAGATTTTCCTGAATCCCCGGGCGCGCGAGATCAACTTCGACTGGGAGGCGGTGGCGCGCTTCGTGGTGGGCGTGTTTCGCGGCGATGCGGCGCGTGCGGGCGCGGCGCAGATGGTGCAGCCGATGGTGGACGAGCTGTGCCGCGACAGTCCTGAGTTCGCCGCCATGTGGCGCGACAACGACGTGCGCAGCTTCGGCGAGGGCGTGAAGCGGCTGCGTCATCCCGTGCTGGGCACGATCGCGCTGGAGTATTCATCCTTCTCGGTGGACGGCCGGCCGGATCTGGCGATGCTGGTCTACCACCCCGCGGACGAAGCGGATGCCATGAAGATCCGTGAGTTGATGCGGGCCAAGGCGCGCCAGGCCGCTTCCCCCGAGGTCTTCATCGCCGCATGAGTCTGCCTGGGCACGGCGGGCAGGATTGCGGCATACTTGCCGCGCGCTTTTCAGACAACGAGGACGCCTTCCGATGATCGATCATCTCGACCACCTGGTTCTGACCACCACCGACGAGCAGGCCTGCGTCGATTTCTATGTGGGCCTGCTGGGCATGACGCTGGAAACCTTCGGCCAGGGGCGCCGCGCCTTCAAGTTCGGCCAGCAGAAGATCAACCTGCACGTGAAGGGATCGGAGTTCGAGCCCAAGGCGCATCTGCCGGTGCCGGGCGCGCTGGACCTGTGCTTCATCGCTTCGGAGCCGTTGGACAAGGTCATCGAGACGCTGAAGGCGCGTGGCGCCACGATCATCGAGGGGCCGGTGCGCCGCACGGGCGCGAATTATCCGATCCGTTCCATCTACCTGCGCGATCCGGATCTGAATCTGATCGAGATATCCGAGCGGGCCGACGCGTAAGCCGCTCGAGCGTCATTTCCTTCTTTCGGCGTTCCAGGCCGCGGCGGCCTGCATCAGCGCCTTGAATGCGGTTTCATCCAGCGCGCCGCCCTCGGGAATATCGATGGCGCGGCGCGTGTTGCCGTCCAGGCTGGCATTGAACAGCCCGGCGGGATCGGGCAGCGCCGCGCCGTGCGCGAACGTCAGTTTCACCGCGCGCTTATAGGCTTCACCGGTGCACAGGATGCCGCCGTGCGACCACACCGGCACCCGCCATTTCCATTCTTCCACCACGTCGGGCAACGCCTGATGGATCAGCGCGCGCACGCGCGCCAGCGCCTGGCCGCGCCAGTCGTCCAGTTCCTGGATGCGGCCATCTATAAGTTGTGCCGCGCAGACTTCCTCAGCAGTTTTTTTCGTCGTCATGGGCATGCCTCGTCTGACCGTTGAATCATAGCGCCGCGGGTTTCCGCGCGCGCGTCTACCGGCCGTTTTCGCCGGCAGAAACGACCTATTCCAACTATCGATATGCCGCGAAAAACCGCTGGCGCGCATGCGATATCAATATGGAAATTTATTCGTTTGGCGCTACGCGCCTCGGGCCAATAATCAAAAAAACCTGATCAAGACCCCGAGAAACCCAAGCTTTCTGAAATATGAATATCCCCTTCGACATGACCGGCGCCAAGCGCCGTGGCACCGTGCCTCAACGTATTTTTCATCGCCCGTTTCGCCGCTGAGGCATTGCAGCACCGATGAACTCCATCTTCAAACTGGAGAACGTATCGAAGACGTTCTCGCGTGGCGCCGACACCATCCATGCATTGGACAACGTCTCGCTGAATATTCCCTCGGGGGCGTTCTTCGGCATCGTCGGCACATCGGGCGCGGGCAAGAGCACGTTGCTGCGCCTGCTGAACCTGCTGGAGACGCCGACCCGCGGTTCGATCTGGTTTCGGGACACGCGGCTCGATGGCCTGAAGGGCGGCGCGGCGCGCCAGTACCTGAGCCAGGTCGCCACGATCTTCCAGCACTTCAATCTGTTCCATGGCAAGACCGTGCTGGAGAACGTGGAGTTTCCGCTGGCGGTGCGCGGCGTGTCGCGCCAGGCGCGCCGCCGCAAGGCCGAGGCGTTGATCGAACTGGTGGGGCTGCGTGGCAAGCAGGGCGCCTATCCGTCGCAGTTGTCGGGCGGGCAGAAGCAGCGCGTGGGCATCGCCCGCGCGTTGGTGTCGGACGCGCAGGTGTTGCTGTGCGATGAAGCCACCAGCGCGCTGGACTCCGAAACCACGACGGTGATCCTGGACCTGCTGTTGTCGTTGAAGCAGCAGTTGGGCCTGACCATCGTGCTGATCACGCATTCGTGGGATGTGGTGCGGCACGCGGCCGACGCGGTCACGCTGATCCAGCATGGCAGGACCGTGGAAACGGGGCGCGTGCGCGATCTGCTGCATGACGCCGACTCGTACCTGGGCCGGCAATTGCTGCCCGCGCCCGACCTGGGCCTTGGGCCCCAAGAGGGCTGGGTGCGCTACGACGTGATCCTGGCCGACGTGCGCGAGCAAAGCACGTTCTTCTCCGAGGCCGCGCGGCGGCTGGACGTGACGGCGGCAGTGGTGTCGGGCGGCGTGGAGCGGCTGGGCGGTGTGGAGGCGGCGCGTTTCAAGGTGGATTTCGACCTGCGCGGCAAGGCCGCGACGGCGCGCGAGGCGTTGTCGTCCATCCTGCGCGAGAAGAGCATCGTGCTGGGCAAGGTGGCGTGATGGGCAATCGGGACTGGAAACAGTATCTGCCGGACTTCTGGGAAGCGCTGGGACAGACCTTGTACATGACCTCGCTGGCCGGCGTGTTCGTGATCACGCTGGGCATCGCGACAGGCCTGCTGCTGTACCTGAGCGCGCCGGGCTCGTGGCGGCCGCGGCCCGTGCTGTACCACGCGGTGAACACGGTGGTGAACACCGGGCGTTCGATCCCTTTCATCATTCTCATCGTCATCCTGATCCCGGTGACGCGCATGGTGATCGGCACCCCGCTGGGGCCGGCCGCCGCGCTGGTGCCGCTGACCATCGGCTTCACGCCGTTCTTCTCGCGGCTGATCGAGGCGAACCTGCGTGAACTGGACCAGGGCCGCATCGACGCGGCCCGGGCGATCGGCGTGACCACGCCGCAATTCATCTTCCGCATCCTGTTGCCGGAATCGCTGTCCGGAATCATCGGCTCGGCCACGATCATCCTGGTGGGCCTGGTGGAAGGCACGGCGGTGGCCGGCGCCATCGGCGCGGGCGGCGTGGGCGACTTCGCCATGACCTTCGGCTACCAGCGTTGGTTCACCGAACTGATCGTGATCGCCGTGGTGGCGATGGTGGCCATCGTGCAGTTCATCCAGATTTCCGGCGACGCGTGGATCCGCCTGCGGCGGCACAAGCGCTGACGCCATCCGTTTCATTTCCCCTGTCATTCAACGAGATAAGAAAGGAAGTCATCATGCCGCATGCCCCCGACCGCCGGAAAAGGCAATTCGTCCTGGCCGCCGCCTGCGCGCTGGGCGTGCTGGCCGCCGGCAACAGCCTGGCCGCGCAGGGCGCCGCCGTGCCGAGCGAGCCGCTGCGCATCTACGCCACGCCCACGCCGCAAGGCGACGTGCTGCGCTTCGTGCAGAAGCTGGCCGACAAGGACGGCCGTGGCCTGAAGCTGAAGGTGATCGAAAGCAGCCAGGGGCTGGACTCGAACGTGCTGCTGTTCAAGGGCGACGTCGAGGCCAACCTGACGCAGCATCGCCCGTACTTCGATTCGTGGATCGCCGCGCATCCCGAGGCCCGCGGCAAGCTGGTGAACGTGGCCACGGTGCTGGTCAATGTGTTCGGGCTGTACTCCGCCAAGTACAAGTCGGTGAAGGACATTCCCGAAGGCGCCTCGTTCCTGGTGCCCAACGAGCAGACCAACCTGCCGCGCGCGTTGTTCATCCTGCAGAACGAAGGCCTGATCCAGCTGAACCACGGCAAGTCGGACGGGTCGGCCGCGGCCGTGGCGATCGACGAGAAGAGCATCGTCGCCAATCCGCGCAAATTCCGCTTCGTGCCGACGGAGACGCGCCTGCGCGCCAAGTCGCTGCCCGACGTGGAGGCCTCGTTCATCAACGGCGACATCGCCCTGACCAACGACGTGGACCCGCGCGCGGCGCTGTCGCTCGAAGACAAGGCGAACAATCCCTACGCCAATGTGCTGACCACGCGGCAGGAGCTGGTCGGCGATCCGCGCGTGCGCCTGTTGGCCGACTACCTGACGGGGCCGGAGGTGGCGCAATACATCACCGACCACTACAAGGGCTTCATCGTGCCGGTGCAAGCCAAACTGGTGCCGTGACATGGCTGCCGCTGCTCCCCGCCGACTGCACCTGAACGTCAATGCCTGGCTGCAGGGCTTCGCGCCTTCGGCCTGGCGCGTGCCGGAGAACGATCCGCTGGGCTTCATCGATGTGCGGCACTACGTGCGCGTGGCCCAGGTGGCCGAGGCCGGCAAGCTGGATGCCATCTTCCTGGCCGACTCGGTGGCCACCGATGGCCTGGCCACGGGACCGGTCACGGCGCTGGAACCCACGCTGATCCTGACGGCGGTGGCGATGGCGACCTCGCGCGTTGGCCTGATCGCCACGGCATCCACCAGCTACAACGAGCCCTACAACATCGCGCGCCGTTTCGCCTCGCTGGACCTGATCAGCGGCGGCCGGGCAGGGTGGAACGTGGTGACGACCGCCGACGCGGGCTCGGCCCGGGCCTTCGGCCAGGAGACCGTGCCGGATCACGCCACGCGTTACCGGCGCGCCGGTGAATTCACCGGCATCGTCAAGGCGCTTTGGAACAGCTGGCAGGACGACGCGCTGATCGCCGATCCGGCCTCGGGGCGCTTCGTCGACACCCGCCGGCTGCATGCCGTGGCGCATCGCGGCGAGTTCTTCCGCGTGGACGGCGTGCTGAACCAGCCACGTTCGCCGCAGGGGCATCCGGTGCTGTTGCAGGCGGGCGGCTCGGCGGACGGGCAGGCGCTGGCCGCGCGGCATGCCGAGGCGGTGTTCTCGGCGTCGCAGTCGTTCGACGAGGCGGTGGCGTATGCCCAGGGACTGAAGCGCGCCGCGCAGGCGCTGGGTCGTGACCCGAACGGCATCAAGGTGTTCCCGGGTTTGGGCACCTTCGTGGGCGGCACCGAGGCCGAGGCCCGGCGCAAGCACCGCGAGTTGATCGAGCTGGTGCCCCCGGAGCATGCGCTGCGGCGGCTGGCGGGCCGGCTGGGCGTGCCGCCCGACCTGCTGGACCTGGACAAGCCCTTGCCGCAGGACCTGCCGCTGCCCAATGGCGGCAATGGCGGACACACGTTCTTCCACGCCATCCTGGCCCGTTCGCGGCTGCACCACTACACCCTGCGCGAGCTGCTGGCCGAAATGGCCGGCGGCGGCGGGCACCGCGAGATCGTGGGCACGCCCGAGCAGATCGCCGACGACATCGAGCATTGGTTCAAGGGCGGCGCGGCGGACGGCTTCAATCTGATGCCCGGCCTGTTGCCCAGCGGGTTGAAGGATTTCGTGGATGGCGTCGTGCCCATTCTGCAGAAGCGCGGCCTGTTCCGCACCGATTACGAGGGCAGCACGCTGCGCGAGCACCTGGGCCTGCCCGTTCCCCAAGCCCACAAAGGATGACCATGACACGATCCCGACGCCAGTTCAGCCTGGGCGCCTTCCTGATGCAGACCGGCCACCACATCGCCGGCTGGCGGCATCCGGATGCGCAGGCCGACGCGGGCACCAATTTCCGTCATTTCGCCGAGCTGGCCCAGTTGGCCGAGGCCGCCAAGTTCGACGCCGTGTTCCTGGCCGATTCGTCGGGCGTGCGCAGCACCGACCTGGCGTCGCTGGCGCGCACCTCGCGCGCCGCCTTCTTCGAGCCCCTGACGCTGCTGTCGGCACTGGCTGCCGTGACCGAGCGCATCGGGTTGATCGCCACGGTGTCCACCTCGTTCCACGAGCCCTACAACGTGGCGCGCAAGTTCGCTTCGCTGGACCAGATCTCGGGCGGGCGCGCTGGGTGGAACCTGGTGACGTCCAGCAGTACGGCCGAGGCGCAGAACTTCAATTTCGAGGCCTTGCCGGATCATGCGCAGCGTTACGCGCGCGCGGCCGAGTTCCACGACGTGGTGCGCGGCCTGTGGGATTCGTGGGAGGACGACAGCTTCCCGCGCGACAAGGGCAGCGGCATCCATCTGGATCCGGCGAAGCTGCACGTGCTGGATCATCATGGCCAGCACTTCCGGGTGCGTGGGCCGCTGAACGTGGCGCGTTCGCCGCAGGGCCATCCGGTGGTGGTGCAGGCAGGAGCCTCGCCCGCGGGCCGTGACCTGGCCGCGCGCACGGCCGAAGTCATCTTCGTGGCGCACCAGACCTTCGACGAAGCACGTGAGTTCTACGCCGACATCAAGGGGCGGCTGCCCGCGTACGGACGGCATCCGGACGACGTGAAGATCATGCCAGGCATCTTTCCCGTGGTCGGGCGCACGCAGGCCGAGGCCGACGAGAAGTTCGAGCAGTTGCAATCGCTGGTGGATCCGGTGGTGGGCGTGGCGCTGCTGTCCACCGTGCTGGGCGGCGTGGATCTTTCGGGCCTGGACGTGGACGGGCCGATTCCGGAACTGCCCGAGACCAATGGTCCCAAGAGCCGGCAGAACCTGTTGGTGGAAGCGGCTCGGAGGGACAAGCTGTCGATCCGGCAGTTGTACCTGCACATCGCCGGGGCGCGCGGCCATCAGCAGGTAGTGGGCACGCCGGCCAGCATCGCGGATCAGCTGCAGCAGTGGTTCGAGGAAGGCGGGGCGGACGGGTTCAACATCATGGCGCCGTACTTTCCGGGGGGACTGCGCGATTTCATCGAACTGGTGCTGCCCGAACTGCGTCGGCGCGGGTTGTTCCGCACGGAGTACGAGGGGCGTACCCTGCGTGAGCATCTCGGATTGCAGCGGCCGGCATGGCCGTACGCGGCGCCGGTGCGCGCGTCGCAACCTACCGAAGAAGCGAGCATGGCATGACGGATTCCACGCGCGCTTTCACATCGACGGGGACTGTCCATGCGGAGGGCCTGTCCGCACCGGCCGCCGCTACGTTCGACAGTCCTGCGGATTCCGGCGCCTGGGGCGCCGCGCCCAGCGCGCGCTATGAGTCCCTGGCGCAGGCGTGGCGGCCCCTCTTCGCCCGCATCCGCGCAAGCGCCGTCGAGCGCGATGTACACCATCGCCTGCCGCACGAAGAGATCGCCTGGTTGCGCGAGGCCGGCTTCGCTCGCGTGCGCCTGCCGCGCGAGTTTGGCGGAGCGGGCGCGACCCTGCCCGAACTGTTCGCCCTGCTCGTGGAACTGGGCGCGGCGGATACCAACGTGGTCAACGCCCTGCGGGCCCATCTGGGCTTCGTCGAGGACGTGTTGAATTCACGCGAAGCACCGTGGCGGGCGCGCTGGCTGGACCGCCTGGCCACGGGCACGCTGATCGGCGCAGGGCTGTCCGAAGCAGGCAGCGCCAAGGTCGGCACGTTTTCCACCCACCTGACGCGCACGGCCGACGGCGCACGGCTGAATGGCCAGAAGTTCTACACCACGGGTTCGCTGTTCGCGGACTGGATCGGCGTGGCCGCGCAGGAAGGCGACGCCACAGTCTATCTCCAGGTGCCGCGCACGGCGCCCGGCGTGGAGGTGCTGGACGATTGGGACGGCTTCGGCCAGGCCCTGACGGCCAGCGGCACGGCGCGCTTCACGGACGTGGCGATCCAGCCGGACTGGTTGCGTCCATCGGCGGAGCGGTTTCCCTACGCGGTGCCGTTCTATCAATTGGTGCATCTGGCGTCGATCGCCGGCATCGGGCGCGCGCTGGCCGATGACGTGGCGCAGCGGGTGCGCCAGCGCGACCGCGTCTACAGCCACGGCAACGCGGCGCGCGTATCGGAGGATCCGCAGATCCTGCAAGTGGTGGGACGGGCGCGTAGCGCCGCTTATGCCGCCCGGGCGATTGCCTTGCAGGCGGCCCGCGCCATCCAGGGCAGCCATGATGCGCATGAGGATCCTGCCGCCGGCGAGGTGCAACGCCGTCGTGCGGATACGCTGGCCCATGTCGAGGTCGATCAGTCGGTGTCCGTCATCACCCGGCTCGTGCTGGATGCCAGCACCGATCTGTTCGATGCCCTGGGCGCGTCGGCGACGCTGCGTACCGAGGGGCTGGACCGGTACTGGCGCAACGCGCGCACGATCTCGTCGCACAATCCGCGCATCTATCGCGAGCGGCAAGTGGGGGCGTACGCGGTGAACGGCACCGCGCCGCCGACGTCCTATCGGGTGGGGAAAGGGTAGTCCTCGTATCCACGCCAGACCAACGCGCTGACCACCGTTGCCAGCCGCTGTCGTTGCCTAGCGGGACATATTCCGTGTCGCGGCCAGCGTGACGCGCGTGGCGCCGCCTGCGTAGTGACCCACCACCGTGACACCCGCGCGCGGCAGGTCGAAGGGCTTGGCGATGGCGCCGGCGGTGACGATTTCGCCCTGGCGCAGCGTGATGCCGCGTTCGCGGGCGAAGTCGAACAGATAGCGCAGCGAGTCCAGCGGATACGACAGGTCGTCGCCGCTGAGCGCCACGGCGTGTTCGACGCCGTCGACCTCGATGCGGGCGCTGGGAATCACGTCGTCGATGGACGTGGCAGCAATTTCCGCGCCCAGCACGAAGGCGTCGAAGCCCACGCCATCGCCCACGAAGCTGGGCAGGCCCACGGCGCGGCGGTCGAGGTAGCGAGACTGCACCAGTTCGAAGGCCGTGTGCGTGCTGGCGATGGCGTCCAGCACGTTGGCGGGCGCCTCGCCGGGGGCGATGTCGCGCGCGAGCACGAAGGCGATCTCGAACTCCACGGTGAACGGCGTGTCGGGACGGGTCAGGCGCACGGTGGCGCCGTCGGCGTGCACGCGCGCCTTCAGCAGGCGGCCGATCAGCGGACGCCGCAGGTTCGCGGCCCGCAGGCTGGCGGGGCTGCCCAGGCCGAGCTTCCAGCCGGCCGTGGGGGTGTCCAGGGCGGCGATGAAGCGGTCCTGCAGTTGGTAACCCTGGTCGAGGTCGGCCGGGCGCTGGTCGGCGGGCAGTTCCTTCAGTTGCGGCGCGCCGCGCCAGGCGGTGGCCAGCAGTTCGGCGGCGGGGGCGGGATCGTAGGCGGTGGTGTTCAAGCGGTTGCTTCCGGTGATGAAAAAAGGGCGCCGGGAACGGCGTGGAATTCAGGTCTGCTGGTACACCGCGACTACCTGGTCGAAACGCCGTTCGGCCAGGTCGCTGTCGCGGATCAGGAAATACACGGTGCCTTCGCTCAGTTCGCCGCCCCAGTCGGACAGGTCGACCTGCCACAGCAGGCGCCATTGCCGGGCCAGCATCTGGATGCGCTCGGCGTGCGACTGCCATTCCTCGCGGCTCAGGTGCTGCTTGCCGAAGCTGGTGACGACCACGGCGTCATAGCGCGGGTCGCTCTGCTCGGGCAGCGGGCTGCCCAGCAGCTGATGGCGCTTCCAGCCGGGGTCGGGGTAGTACTCGCCCAACTGGTCCAGCGCGTCCATGTAGGTGTCGGAGAAATCCGTGCCGTCTTCCGCGTTCTGGCTTTTCATCAACGGCTCGGCTTCCAGCGCTTCAGGATGCGGAAGCCGCAGGGCGTACTTCAGCGTCATGAAGTGCGCGGGCGCGCCGTAGTTGGTGGACAGGGCTTCGGACGGCTTATCGCGGTAGCGGACGATCATGTCGCGCAGTTCGCGCTGCTGTTGCTGCATGGCCCGCGCGAGATCGGGCGGCATGGCCAGCGGCTTCAGGGCCTCTCTCGGGGTCTGGTCCCACAGCACGCGTGCCGGCCGCATGCCGGTTTCCCAGGGGCCGACGGCCAGATCGTAGAAGAACAGCAGCCGGCCATGCGGGGGCAGCGGGCGGGCGACGTCGCCCAGCGCGTGGGCTTCGTCCAGGTCGATCTGGCCCATGAAGGCATAGGGCAGGTTGGCCTTGAGGTGGGCGCGCATCTCGGCGGCGGCGGCGTCGTTGCCGCGTTTGGCGATCGCTTCGGGATCCTCGGGGGGCGCCGGGCGCGGCCATTGGGCGTCCGCGGGCATGTCGGGCGTGCCGCCCAGACGGGTGGCGCCAGGCTGCGCCGCGTTCTGTTTGGCGGGTTGCAGCATGATGGCAGGCACCAGCGCCCGGGTGACGGCCTGGACCTGCTGCGGGGTGAAGTGTTCCTGCAGGACTTGCGTGGCATCGGCGGGCATGTCGAACATGGCGCGGTGATCCTTTGCGTGGCGAATCGGGGGAAGTGCCGGCCATTATAGGTAGCGGGGCCAGGCCGCGCGGTGCGGCATCAGGCCCCACGGCTGCGGGACAGGGGGCGCGGGAGGGCTCAGCCCTTGGCGGCAGGCCCCTGGCCCCGCGCCAGGTTGCGCTGCTGCTGATTGCGCAGCACATGGCGCACCTTGCGGGCCAGCGCTTCGCGCGTGTAGGGCTTGCTGAGCAGTTCGACGCCCGCGTCCAGCCGGCCGGCGTGGACGATGGCGTTCTCGGTGTAGCCCGAGGTGAACAGCACCGCCACGTCGGGCAGGTGCTGGCGCGTCTGGCGGGCCAGGTCGGGGCTGCGCAGCGGACCCGGCATGACCACGTCGGTGAACAGCAGGTCGACCGGCGCGCCGCTCTCGACGATGGCCAGGGCGCTGACGGCGTCCTTGGCCTTGAGAATGCCGTAGCCCAGGTCGGACAGCATGGCCACGACGGTCTCGCGCACCTGTTCGTCGTCCTCCACCACCAGGATGGTTTCGGTGCCGCCCACCACCGGGCCCAGCTCGGGTTCTGGCGTGGTGTCCTCGGCCTGTTCGGCACGTGGCAGATAGATGCGCACCGTGGTGCCTTCGCCGGGCTCGCTGTAGATCTTGATGTGGCCGTTGGACTGCTTGACGAAGCCATACACCATGCTCAGGCCCAGGCCGGTGCCCTGGCCCTCGGGCTTGGTGGTGAAGAAGGGCTCGAAGACGTGTTCAAGCACTTCGGGCGGCATGCCGGGGCCGGTGTCCGAGATGGCCAGCATCACGTACTCGCCCGGATCGATGTCGGCATGGCGCGCGGCGTAGACGTCGGTGAGCGAGGCATTGCCGGCCTCGATGGTCAGCTTGCCGTGGCCTTCCATGGCGTCGCGCGCGTTGATCGCCAGGTTCAGCACGGCGTTCTCGATCTGCGACGTATCGGCCAGGGTGTTCCACAGGCCGGCGGCGGCCGCGGTTTCGACCTCGATGCCTTCGCCCAGGGCGCGGCGCAGCATGTCGTCCATGCCGCGCACGAAGCGTCCCAGGTTGACCACGGTGGGAGCCAAGGGCTGGCGCCGGCCGAAGGACAACAGTTGCGATGCCAGCTTGGAACCGCGCGACACGCCGTTCAGCGCATTGCGCAGGCGGGTCTGGGCGCGCTCGTTGCCGCTGGCGGAGATTTCCTTCACCAGCAGTTGCAGGTTGCCGCCGATGACCTGGAGCAGGTTGTTGAAGTCGTGCGCGACGCCGCCGGTCAGCTTGCCGATGGCTTCCATCTTCTGCGACTGGCGCAGCGCGTATTCCATCTGGGCGCGTTCGTAGGCCTCGTCGCGCAGCCGGGTATTGGCGGCTTCCAGGCTGGCCGTGCGCTCGGCCACCATGGCTTCCAGCGACTGGTTCATCTGGGCCTGGCGCTCGATGACCCGTTGCAGCACCTGCGCGGTGTGCTCGCGGTCGGGGTCGACCTGGCCGGTGTCGGGGTCCGGCAGCGCGGCCAGGTCCTGCAACTGGGCGAGGGCCGCCTGCCGGCGCGAAGCCTCGCGCTCGTGCATCTTCTGGCCCGAGATGTCACGCGCCTCGACGATCAGCAATTGCACCGTTCCCTGGTCGTCGCTGACGGGGGTGAGGGTGACGTCCACGTCGCGCAGGGCCGTGTTGCCGGCCTTGACGCAAAGGTGGGTATCCCAGCGGACGGTCTCGCCCCGGGCGGCACGCCCGATGGCGTCGCGCCAGCTGTCCCGGATGCCTTCCGCGCCTTGCCACCAGCAGGTATTCCAGAAGGGCTTGCCGGAGATTTCGTCCAGCGCGATGCCGGCCTCCTGCATGGCGGCGGGATTGATATCCAGCACATTGCCCTGTGGATCGAGCACGCCTGCGAACTGGGTCAGGCTATCGAGGACGATGCGGGCCAGTTTGTGGCGGCGCTGCTCGGCGGTGTCGTCCAGGAACAGCGTGGTGCCACGTACGGTGACAGGGAAGGCGGACATAGACAGTAAAACCTTTTGTGGAGCAAAAATCAGCCGACGGCCCGATTACGCTGCGGGCACCAGCCCCAAGTATCAGGGGCCGCATCCGGTTGTGGCAAATCGTCACCGCGGGGGTGCGACAGACGTCGCGTCGGGCACGGCAGCAGGCGCGACGAGCGCCATCCCGCCCTGGCTCGGCATCATGTCCGTCGGATGCCGGAGGCTCCAGCAATTATCGTGCCGCGTGGCGACGAAGCGGATCAGTGGCCGGTGGCCGGGTAATTGGGGCCGGGATCGCTGAAGCCGCCGTTGCTGTAGGGATTGGCCGCGCCGGGATGCGGCGGGCCAGGGTGGGAGAAGTCCTGGCCGGCACAGCCGGCCAGCAAGGCGGATAGCGCCAGGGCGCAGAAAGCGGATACGCGAGCGGTCATGCCAGTCTCCTGACGTAGCGGCGCAATGCCCTCATTGTGGCCCCTTGCGATCAGCGGTCAAAGTGCCGTCTTCGCATCAGGCCGGGGCGCTGGCCTTTTCCAGCGCGGCCATGTCGGCGGGCGACAGCGTCAGCGCGGCGGCGCGGGCGAAGCTCTCGACCTGGTCGCGGCGCGTGGCGCTGGCGATCGGGGCGGTGACGCCTTCGCGGGCCATCAGCCAGGCCAGCGCCACTTCGGCCGGCTTGGCGTTCTGGCCCGATGCTACCTGTTGCAGCGCGTCCAGGACCGCCATGCCGCGCGGGTTGAGGTACTTCTTCTCGATGCCGGCGCCGCGCGCGCTTTGCGACAGGTCTTCCTTGCCGCGGTATTTGCCCGACAGGAAGCCCGAGGCCAGGCTGTAGTAGGTGACCACGCCCAGGCCCTCGCGGATGCACAGGTCGCGCAGCGCGCCGTCGAACGAGGCGCGGTCGTACAGGTTGTACTCGGGCTGCAGCACCTGGTAGGCGGGCAGGCCGTGCTGGCGCGCGGTCTCCTGGGCGCTGAACAGCAGTCCGGCATCGTAGTTGGACGTGCCGATGGCGCGGATCTTGCCCGCGCGCAGCAGTTTGTCGTAGGCGCCCAGGGTTTCTTCGTGAGGGGTGCCGGGATCGGGCCAGTGCGAGAAGTACAGGTCGATGGTCTCGATGCCCAGGCGCGCCAGCGAGTCTTCCACGGCGCGTTCGATCCACCCGGCCTTCAGGCCTTTGTGGCCGGGCTGGCCCATGTCGGCGCCTACCTTGGTGAAAATGACGACGCGGTCGCGCATGCCTGGGCGCGCCTTCAGCCATCTGCCGATGATGGTTTCCGATTCGCCGCCCTGGTTGCCGGGGGCCCAGCGCGAATAGACGTCGGCGGTGTCGATGGCGTTGAACCCATGGTCGACGAAGGCGTCCAGCACATCGAAGCTGGCGGCTTCGTCGATGGTCCAGCCGAAGACGTTGCCGCCGAATACCAGCGGGGCGATGTCCAGGCCGGTCTTTCCCAAGGGGCGCTTCTGCATGCGTGTACTCCTGACGGATGAAGAGGGGAGGAAGGAAGACGCGCGCCGCGCCGCGCCGTTCGTGATGGCAAGGCGCAGCCGGCCGGCGCGGCGCGGGGATCCTTTTTCAGGATAACGCGTGGCGCTGAACCCGCCATGAAAGCACCGTCTGCCTCAGGCGGCCCGGAAATAGTCCAGCGTGCGTCCGGCATTGACGGACAGGCCGCCGGCCTGGCCTTCCTGCACGCCGGAATCCAGCAGGTCGGGCGCGGCGGCGCCGACACCGTCCGCGCAGACCACCGTGCCCAGGCCCTGGCCCAGGCCGACCAGCGCGCGCACCAGGCGGGCATTGGACTCGTCATCCATGTGTTCGACCAGGCGGCGGTCGATCTTGACCTTGTCGAAGCGGAATTCGCGCATGTGGTACAGGTTGGAATAGCCCGTGCCGAAGTGGTCCAGCGCGATGCGGACCCCGGCCTGCCGCAGCGGGTCGATCAGGTTGCGCGCGGCCCCCGGATCCTGCACGATCATGTTCTCGGCAATATCGACCTGCAGCCGCGAAGGCGGCAGGTCGGCGTGGCGCAGGCGCTGCAGGATGCCATCGGCCAGTTGCAGGTCTTTCAACTGGCCCGGCAGGATGTTGATGGCCAGCGTGACATCGCCAGGCCATTGCAGCGCCACTTCGCAGGCCTGCTCCAGCAGCCGTTCGGCCAGCAGGTGGACCAGGCCGGTTTCCTCGGCGATGGGCAGGAAGCGCTCGGGCGGCAGTTCCTCGCCGTCCTCCGCGATCCAGCAGGGCGTGGCCTCGAAACCCACGATCCGGCCGCTTTGCAGGTCGTGGGCGGGAATGAAACGCGGCTGCACCCGGCCGTCCAGGATGGCGTCCTTGAGCAGGCGTTCCAGTTGCGCGCGCTCCTGCACCAGCCGGTCCATCTCTTCCTCGAAGAAGCGGAACGCCGAGCGCCGTTCGGCCTTGGCGCGATACAGCGCCACGTCGGCCTTGCGCACGGCCTCTTCGGCGGTGGCGGCATTGCCGGGCAGCAGGGTGATGCCGATGCCCACGCCGATGCTGTGCGTGCTGCCGCCCGCCACCAGCGGTTCGGCCAGCCCGTGGATCACGCGCAGCGCGATGCCCGAGGCCGAGTCCGGCCCGGTCAGGTGCTGGGCCAGGATGACGAACTCGTCGCCGCCCAGCCGCGCCACCATCTCGTCCGCGCGCACCGCGCCGAGCAGGCGCTGCGCCACCACGACCAGCACCGCATCGCCCACGTCGTGGCCGCGCACGTCGTTGACCTGTTTGAAACCGTTGAGATCCAGCAGCAGGATGGCGTGCACCGCGCCGGCCGACGGCGGCGAGGCGACCGCCACGCGCAGCGCCTCCTCGAACAGGCGGCGGTTGGGCAGACCGGTCAGGGGATCCTGGTAGGCCAGTTCGCGGGCCTGGCGCTCGGCGTGCTGGCGCCGCGCGATCTCGCGCTTCTGCTCGTAGTAGCGGCGCAGCGAGAACAGCAGCAGGCCCAGCATCAGCATGCCGCCGACCAGCACCGCCTCGTCCAGCTCGACGACCTGTTCCGCCGGATCGGTGCGCGCCTCGGCCAGGAACAGGTCGAATTCGTAGCAGAAGTAGCCGAGCACCACGATCACCATCGCCAGCACACCCAGGTCCGCCAGGCTGACGCGGTGCTTCATGATGAATCGCCCGAGGCGTAGCCAACTGCCGGGGGGCCGTGACGCCGTATCCGGGGCCGCGCCGCCGGTTCCGCGAGCGAATCGGTGCTGTCCATTCATCGAGGCCTCGGGAATGAGAAAGGAGTTTTCCCGCTGATTTTCCCCCTCTGGCGGGGGCGGTCAAGCCCTAGAGCCCCATCAGCGCCAGCACGACGAAGGTGGCGAACAGGATGAAATGGGTCATGCCCTCGATGGCGTTGGTCTGGCCGTCGTTCAGGTTGATGGCGGCCACGATCAGGGTGACCAGCATCATGACCGTCTGCAGGGGCGACATGGCCATCTGGAACGGCTGTCCGTTGTAGAGGGCCAGCGCTTCCATCAACGGCACGGTCAGGATGACCGTCGCCAGCGAGGCCCCCATGGCGATGTTGACCACCGACTGCATGCGGTTGGCCAGGGCGGCGCGCAGCGCGGTCAGGATCTCGGGGCTGGCCGAGATGACCGCCACCACCAACGCGGGCAAGGCGGGCGGGGCGGTGATGCCTTGCAGGGTGGCGCCCAGCGTCTGCGCCATCACTTCCGACAGCGCGCCGATCACCAGCAGGCCCGCCGCCAGGATGGCCGCCGAGGCGCGCACGGGCAGCGGCGGCTGGGGCGCATCGATCGCGCCGCCCGCGGCGGGCCTGGCGCGCCGACGGGGCTTGTCGGGATAGCTGTAGCTGAAGAAATAGCTGTGTGGCCCGGTCTGCATGCGCAGGAAGACGGCATACAGCGTCACCATCGCCACGATGGTGAAGAGGGAGTACACGTGCCAGGCATGCTCGGGAATGAACTCGGGCACGACCATGGAGACGGTGACGGCGGTCAGGATCATCACGCCGTAGGTGCGGCCGGAATCGTCGTTGTGCGACTGCTCGCCGTACTTGATGCCGCCCATCAGCGCGGCCAGGCCCAGGATGCCGTTGATGTCCAGCATGACGGCGGCGTAGATCGTGTCGCGCACCAGCGTGGGCGAATTCTGGCTGGACATGACGATGCCCAGCACCACCACTTCGACCAGCACGGCCGACAGCGTCAGCACCATGGTGCCGTAGGGATCTCCCACGCGTTGGGCGATGTGCTCGGCGTGCGCGGCCACCCGCAGCGAGGCGCAGATGATGGCGGCGACCAGCAGGACGGTGGCCAACGCGGCCGTCGCCGTGCCGCCATGCACCATTCGTCCTTCGAACAGATAGGCCAGGCCCGCGCAGAGCGCCGCGATCCACAGCAGGGTTTCTTCCTTGGCCAGGCGCGACAGCATGAGCGAACACTCCGGTGCAGGGCCGGCGCGCGGCGGCCGGCGGGGATGGGCAGGGCGACAGGATGCCACGCGCTGCCGCGGCGTGCAAAAAAAGCCCCCACGCCGCGCCTTCGGCTTGCTGCCCCCCAAGGGGGCTTTTTTGCCTTGGGGCGGCCCGGCGGCAAAAAAACATGCCTTGCGCGGGCGGCTTGCGCCGCAGGGGCTGGGCACGGCAGTTGCTAGGAATCCATCACCGGCTGCGGTGGCCCGACGGCCCCGATGGTGTTCCGGCAGACCTTTCGGAGGAAATACGATGAAAATGCAAACCCTGGCGATGAGCATCCTGGCGGGCACGACCCTGGCCCTGGCGCAACCCGCTTTCGCACAGAAGGCGCCCACCACGCCCGCGCCCGCCGAAAGCCCCGCGGGCACGCAGAAGCTCGACAGCGCGGACCGCGACTTCCTGGAAAACGCCGCGCAGGCCGGCCACCTGGAAGTCGAAGGCAGCAAGCTGGCCGCCACCAAGGCCAAGTCGGCGGACGTGAAGGCATTCGCCGAGAAAATGATCGCCGATCACGGCAAGGTGGGGCAGGAACTGGATGCGCTGGCCAAGAGCAAGGGCTACACGCCGCCCACGGAGCCTTCGATGATGCAGAGGGCCAAATTGAAGACGCTGGACGTGCGTGACGAAAGTTTCGACAAGGCCTATGCCGATTCGATCGGCGTGTCGGCGCACGAGGACGCTGTCGAGCTGTTCACCAAGGCCTCGAAGGAAGCCAAGGATGCCGACGTGAAGGCCTTCGCGGCCAAGACGCTGCCGGCCCTGCAGGAGCACCTGAACATGGGCCGTGAACTGCAGAAGAAGGTCGGTGACAGCGCCAAGTAGCCGTGGCGCGCCGCAGACTTTCCGTCGGCCGGCCCGCATGCGGGCCGGCTCGGCGCGGCGCAGGCCGCCCGCCCGTCACGCAGGCAGGCCCGGCGTATCGTCCTCGTAATCGGCCTCGGCGCGGGCAGGGACCGGCTGCGCGCCGTCGTCCAGCGTCAGGCCGCGCGTCAGTTCGAGCGCCTGGCGCTCGAACAGGCGGCGGTACAGGCCATCGGGCAGCCGGATCAGCGATTCGTGGCTGCCTTCCTCGACGACTTCCCCGTGGTCCAGCACCAAGAGCCTGTCCAGCGCGCGCACGGTGGAAAGGCGGTGCGCCACGACCAGCGTGGTCCGGCCGACCATCAGCCGCTCCATGGCTTGCTGAATCAGCACCTCGCTTTCGCTGTCCAGGCTGGAGGTCGCCTCGTCCAGGATCAGGATGGGCGCGTCGGCCAGGAAGGCGCGCGCGATCGCCACGCGTTGGCGTTCGCCGCCCGACAGCTTGATGCCGCGCTCTCCCACCAGTGTGTCGTAGCCCTTGGGCAGCGCCTCGATGAACTCGTGGGCGCTGGCCAGCCGCGCCGCCGCTTCGATCTCGGCGCGCGAGGCGCCGGGCCGGGCATAGGCAATGTTGTCGGCCAGCGTGCGATGGAACAGCACCGGCTCCTGCTGCACGATGGCGATCTGGCTGCGCAGCGACTCCTGGCGCACGCGCGCGATGTCCTGGCCGTCGATGGTGATGGCGCCGCCATTGATGTCGTACAGGCGCTGGATCAGCTTGATGAAGGTCGTCTTTCCCGAACCCGAATGGCCCACCAGGCCCACGCGCTCGCCCGGCGCGATGCGGATCGAGAAGTCGTCGTACAGCGGCCGCGCATGATTGCCGTAGCGGAACGTGACGTGGTCGAAGCGGATCTCGCCTTGCCCGATGCGGATGGCGGGCGCGCCGGGCGCATCCTCGATCCCCAGGGGCTGGGCGTCCAGCGACACCAGTTCCTCCATGTCGTTGACCGAGCGCTGCAGGTTGCGGATGTGCATGCCGACTTCGCGCAGATAGCCTTCGAGGATGAAAAACATGGTGAGCGCGAAGGTGATGTCGCCGACCGTGGCTTCCTTGCGGACCCACAGCAGCAGCGCCACGCCCAGGATGGCGACCTGCATGGCGGTCAGCATCAGGCCTTGCAGGCCGCCGTTCAACGTGCCGCGCCGCCAGGTGCGGCGCGTGCGGCTGCGCCATTTGCCGATGACGCGGTCCAGCCGTTCTTCCTCGCGCTGTTCGGCGCCGAAGGCCTTGACCACGGGATTGCAGCTGATGGCGTCGGCCAGCGCGCCGCCCATGCGGGTGTCCCAGGCATTGGCCAGGCGCGCCGACGGCGCGACGAAGCCCAGCGACACCGCGCAGGTGATGCCGATGTACAGCACGGAACCGATGCCCACCACCAGGCCCATCACCGGCCAGTGCCAGCCCAGCAGCACGGTGGCGCCGACCAGCATGGCGACCGAGGGCAGCAGCGCCACCAGCAGCGTGTCGTTGAGCAGGTCCAGCGCCCACATGCCGCGCGTGATCTTGCGCACGGTCGATCCGGCGAAGCTGTTGGCGTGCCAGTCGGTGGAGAAACGCTGCACCTTGTGGAAGGCGTTGCGCGCGATGTCGCTCATCATGCGCAGCGTCAGGCTGATGATGTTCATGTAGACGAACTGGCGCAGCACGGTGCCGGCCAGGCCGAGCGCCGTCAGCGCCCAGAACGCGGCGATGGCGGCGTTCCAGGCGACCGTTTCGCCGCTGGCGCCCGAGGCCAGCGCATCGATCAGGCGGCCGGCATACAACGGCGTCATCACGTCGGACAAGGCCGCCAGCAGCATCAGCGAGGCAATGGCGGCGATGCGCAGCGGCTGCCGCAGCCAGTGGCGGAAGGTAAAACCAAGGACGTCCTTGAAGACTTGTCCGCGGAAATCGAGTTTTTTGCGAGTCATGACTGCGCCCCGGCCGGCGTTGTGCGCCATTGGGGTTCCCTTGAGCGAAAAAACGAACACGGCCGCGTGGGCGGCGTGGGCAAACAGGCTGGAATTGCATGGGCTGGCGCGGTGGATCGCGGCAGCCCGGACTGCGGGGCGGGAGGGGGAAGACCGGGTAGGGTCGGACCTAG
Source organism: Bordetella ansorpii (assembly GCF_900078315.1). GTDB lineage: Bacteria > Pseudomonadota > Gammaproteobacteria > Burkholderiales > Burkholderiaceae_B > Bordetella > Bordetella ansorpii. Next base: position 234,625 of record NZ_FKBS01000017.1, on the reverse strand, counting down.
CGCCGCGGCATGGGATGTGGGGAGGCGGGTCGTACGATGAGCATGAAACGCCTCCTGGTGAAAATTGAGGAAATCGGCGCGGAGCCTGAAGAAATCAGCGCACCTGCCCGGTAAATGGGCTTAGGGATTCTACTAGGTGCGCTGTGGTATCGGCAAGCCCCAGGGCTGCGGGTGCGCGCTCAATGGTCGAAATGCAGGCGGAAATAGGCCTGTCCGTTGCGCTGGCCCGCGCTCAGGCGGTCGGCCAGGCGTTGCAGCAGGACGGCGGAAACGCCGGGCAGGACGCGGTCCAGCGCGGCCTGGAAGGCGTCGTCGTCCTGGTCGAGCAGGTCGGCCGGGGCAGGGGCGTGGCCGGCCAGTTGCAGCGGCGCGCCGCTGTGCAGCAGTTCGATGTCCAGGTTGTATTCGTCGAAGCTGCCGCGGATGCGCGCCACGTGACGATCTCCGCCCGCGGCGGCAATGGCCTCGGCGGCTTCCAGCGTGGCGGCCGCGGCGCGGCGCACCACGTCCCGGCGCGCGCCCCAGGCCGCGCCCTGGGTCTCGACGAAATCGACCAGGGCGCCGGCCAGCCCGCCCGCCGCGGGATGCGGCGCGTGCCGGGCCGTGTCGTCCGGCAGCGCGGCCAGATCGCGCTCGGCGCGGCGCGAGGTGCCCAGGCGGAACATCAGGTTCAGCACGATGGCGGTCAGCCCCGACACGATGACGCTGCTTTCCACCAGGAAGCGCATCGACGCCGGGAAGTGGCCGGGCAGGCCGGGCACCAGCATCACGCCCACGCCGGCCACGAAGGACAGGCCCACCATGAAGGTGCCGCGCGCGTCGATGGCGCGCGAGGCGATCAGTTCGACGCCCGAGACGATGAGGTAGGCCGCGGCATAGATTTCGACGGCCCCGATCACCGGGGTGGGGATCAGCGTCAGCGCCAGCATGGATTTCGGCACCAGCGCGGCCAGGGCCAGCAGGGCGCCGGCGGCCAGGCCGACGTAGCGTGAGGTGGAGCGGCTGATGTGGGCCAGGGCGATGTTGGCCGACGAGGTGACGCTGGGATAGCCGCCGAAGAAGCCGGCGGCGATGTTGGCCAGCGAACCCGCGCGCATGCCGCGGCCCACCATGCGCATGTCGGCGCGTCGCCAGTCCGCGTCGTCCATCTTGTCCAGCAGCACTGCGGTGCCCAGCGTGTCCAGCTGCACCATCACCGACAGCAGCGCCACGGCGACCAGCAGGCCGGGGTCCACGCCGAACACCGGCGTCACCAGCGAGGGCAGCGCGAACAGCGGGGCCGCGGCCAGTTCTTCGCCGCCGTGCAACTGCCCCAGCGCGCCCGACAGCGCCACGCCGGCCAGCACGCCCGCCAGCAGCGCGAACAGCTTCATGCGGCGCGTGCCCCAGACCGACAGCACCACGATGACGGCCAGCGTGACGCCGCCCACCAGCAGGCTGCCGCCGTCGAATTCGTCGCCCTGGAGCCCCGCGGTGTGCTGCAGGGCCGGCGCGATCAGCGACAAGCCGGTCACGCAGACCACCACCCCCGCCACGGTCGGTGGGAACAGGGCGCGCAGCCGGGGAATGACCTGCCCGATGAACAGGCCCACCAGGCCGTTGACGATGCCGGCCAGCACCAGGCCGCCCGGCCCGTACTGCACCAGCAGCGTGCCCGCGATCATCACGATGATGGCGTCGGGCATGTGCACGATCAGCGCGCCCGCGCCCGTGCGGCTGCCCCAGGCCTGCAGGAAGGTGGCCAGCCCCATGCCCAGCACGGTGGCCGTGACCAGGCTGCTGGTGTCCTGCACGGACAGGCCGGCGATGCGGGCGCTGGCCAGCACATAGGCGATCAGGCCCAGCGCGGTGGCCGCATGCTGCAGTGCGAGGCCCAGCAGGGCGCCCGTGCCGGGGCGCTCGTCGGCCGCGTAGACCAGGTCGGGCGGACGGCGTCGCGAGGGGGACGACGGAGGCAGGCGCAGGCGGGACAGCAGCGGCATGATGGGCGGGGACGGGTCGGAACCGGGCCGTATTATCGGCGCATTGCCCGGACTTGACGAGGGGCTTTTCCCTAGGGCCTGGGCGCGCGCGGCGGCATATCGCCGCGGCCCGCGCACGGTTCATGCGCGCTTTCCGGGCGGCATAAGCAATCGCGTTTTTCTTCGTCGTGCTGCCGCGGCCGATGCTCCACACTGCCCGCAGTTTTCATCGCATCGGCAAGGAGGCCGTACGGACATGGATACGATTCTGGGCGTCGAGGGCGACACCCGCCGGCACGCCGCGCTGGCGCAACTGCCCGAACTGGCCCGCCGCATCGGCGAAGAGGCCGTGGCGCGCGAGGCACGGCGCGAACTGCCTTATTTCGCCTTCGTGCTGTTCCGCGATTCGGGCCTGGGCGCGCTGCGCATCCCGGCGGAGCTGGGTGGGCTGGGCGGTTCGTTGCAGGACGTGTTCGAGGTGATCGCCACCCTGGCCGCCGAAGAGTCCAACGTGGCGCACGCGCTGCGGCTGCACTTCGACGTGACGGAGACGCTGCTGTTGGGCGCGCGCTCGGCGCATACCGATCTGCAGGTGCAGCGCGTGCTGGAAGGCGCGGTCTACGGCGGCGCGGCCACCGAACTGGGCACGGCGCGGCCGGGCGTGATCGAGACGGTGCTGGTCCGCGATGGCGACCACTACCGCGTCACGGGCCGCAAGTACTACTCCACGGGCACGCTCTTCGCCGACTATGCGCGGATCAATCTGCGTGACGAGCAGGGCGAGAACGTGGTGGCTTTCATCCCGGTGGCGCGCGAGGGCGTGCGCGTGCTGGACGATTGGGACGGCATGGGCCAGCGCATGACGGCCAGCGGCACGCTGGAGCTGGACAATGTGCGCGTGGACGCCCATGAAGTGCTGCCGCGCGTGCCCGGCAGCCTGCTGGGCCGGCATACCGGCGCATTGCGGCAATTGCATCTGGTGGCGGTCGCGGCGGGCATCGTGCGGCGCATCTTCCGCGATGCGCGCGATTACGTGCTGGCGCACGGCAGGCCCGTGCAGCATAGCCCGGCCGCCACGGCGCGCGAGGATGCCTTCGTGCAGCAGGTGGTGGGCGAACTGTCGGCGCAGAGCCTGGCCATCGACACGCTGGTGCGCGAGAACGCCCGCGCGCTGGACCGCTCCGCCGATGCGATCGCGGCCCACGCGCCCGATGCCCAGGCGCTGGTGCTTGACAGCGCGCTGATAACGGCCAAGACGCAGTTGATCGTGTCGCAGTTGGCGCTGCGCGCGGGCGAGCGGCTGTTCGATGCGGGCGGCGCGTCGATGACGGCGAAGCGGTACAACTTCGACCGCCATTGGCGCAATCTGCGCACGATCGCCAGCCACAATCCGTTGTCGCACAAGACGCGCGTGCTGGGCGATTACCACCTGAACGGCACCACGCAGCACCTGGAGGAAGGCAAGGTCTTCTGATGCCGCGCGGCACATAACGACATGCCGACTAAGTATTTTTCGGCATGAAAGACGCGGTGCAGAATCCCTTCGATCCAATACCAGGAACGAAGGGTTCTCGATGCATAAGTTCATGCGCAGGATGGTGGGTGCGGTGGCCGTTTTTTCCGTGTTGTCCGCAACGGCCATCGCGGCAGACAAGACCGTCATCAAGGTCGGCGTGTCGGTCGGTTCGGGCGAGAAGATCTTCGAGGTGGTCAAGCGGGTGGCGCAGCGCGAGGGCCTGAAGATCGACGTGGTCGTGTTCAACGACTATCAGTTGCCCAACGCGGCGCTGGCCGCCGGCGACCTGGACGCCAATGCCTTCCAGCACAAGCCTTTCCTGGACAACCAGATCAAGACGCGCGGCTACGACATCGTGCCCGCCGGCCTGACGGTGACCGCGCCGCTGGGCTTCTATTCGCGCAAGATCAGGGCGCTGCAGGACCTGCCCGAGGGGGCGTCGGTGGGCGTGCAGAACGATCCCTCCAACGGCAACCGTGCCTTGCTGCTGCTGCAGGCCTACAAGCTGATCACGCTCCGGCCCGAGGCCGTCAGCGGCAATACCGCCACCCCGCAGGACGTGATCGAGAACCCGCGACGCCTGAAGCTGGTGCCGCTGGATGCGGCCCAACTGCCGCGCTCTCTGGATGACCTGACCGCCGCCTCGATCAACAACGACTACGCCACGCAGGCCGGCCTGGTGCCTGCGCGGGACGCCATCGGCCGCGAGTCGCCCACCGGTCCGTACGCCAACCTGATCGCCGTGCGCCGCGCGGACCAGGATGCGCCGTGGGTCAGGCGCCTGGTGGCGGCGTATCAATCGCCGGAGGTCCGGCAGTTCATCGAGACCGAGTTCAAGGGCTCGCTTGTACCCGCGTTCTGACGCGCGGGCCCGGTCTTTCTATCCCATTCATACGTTGTCTCCTGATATGAGCATCCTGACTTTGGCCGGCAGCCCGTCCAGCCGTTCGCGTTCCTCCGCCTTGCTGCGCCATGCCGCCGAGCGCCTGTCCCAGCGGGGGCAGGTGATCCGCGAGGCGGGCTTGCGCGACATCCCCGCGGAAGACCTGATCGAAGGCCGCTACACCAGCCTGGCCGCCGCCAATCTGCGCCGCCGGGTGGAAGCCGCCGATGTGCTGCTGGTCTCCACACCGGTCTACAAGGCATCTTTCTCGGGTGGCCTGAAGGCGGTGCTGGACCTGCTGGACGAGCGGTCGCTGGCCGACAAGATCGTGCTGCCCATCGCCACGGGCGGCAGCCCCGCGCATCTGCTGGCGCTGGAGTACAGCCTGAAACCCGTGCTGTCCGCCTTGGGCGCGCGGCACATCCTGGCAGGGGTCTACGCCACCGACAAGCAGGTGCACTTTTCCGAGGACGGGCAGACCTTGATCGACGAAGACGTGCGCCTGCGGCTGGACGAGGCGGTCGATCGCGTCGTTCTGCACCTGGCGCCCGCCAAGGCGCCGCAGGAGGCCATCGACCTGGGCCGCCTGGTGGCGGGCGGACAACTGGGCATCTGATCCCTCTCAATCCCGGGCCGGCGGCGTTGCCGCGGCCCCGTACGGCAAGAAGCGAGACATCATGGACATCCTCTGGTTCATCCCCACGCATGGCGATTCGCGCTACCTGGGCACAACGGCCGGCGCGCGCGCGGGCAGCCATGACTACTTCCGGCAGATCGCGGTGGCTGCCGACACGCTGGGCTACGACGGCGTGCTGTTGCCCACGGGCCGCTCCTGCGAGGACGCCTGGGTGGTCGCGTCCAGCCTGATCGACGCCACGCGCAGGCTGAAGTTCCTGGTGGCGGTGCGGCCGGGCGTCAGTTCGCCGCAGATGGCGGCGCGCATGGCGGCCACGTTCGACCGCCTGTCGGAAGGCCGCCTGCTGGTCAACGTGGTGACGGGGGGCGACCCGGGCGAGCTGGAGGGCGACGGCGTCTTCGTCGATCACGACCAGCGCTATGCCATCACGCGCGATTACCTCACCATCTGGCGCGGGGTGTTGGAAGCCAGCCATCATGCGGGCGACTACAGCCTGGAGGGCGAGCAACTGACGGCCAAGGGGGCCAAGGTGCTGTATCCGCCCGTGCAGAAGCCGTATCCGCCGTTGTACTTCGGGGGCTCGTCCGAAGCGGCGCATCAGCTGGCGGCCGAGCAACTGGACGTGTACCTGACCTGGGGCGAACCGCCCGACGCCGTGCGCGCCAAGATCGACGACGTGCGCCAACGCGCCGAGCGCCTGGGACGCAAGGTGCGCTTCGGCATCCGCCTGCACGTGATCGTGCGAGAAACGCAGGCGCAGGCCTGGGCCGCGGCCGACGAGCTGATCAGCCATCTGGACGAAGACACCGTGAGGTCCGCCCAGTCGGCCTTCGGCAGGATGGACTCCGAAGGGCAGCGCCGCATGGCCGCGCTGCACGGCGGCAAGCTGGACGATGGCAAGGGCGGGCGCTCGCATCTCGAGGTGTCGCCCAACCTGTGGGCAGGCGTGGGACTGGTGCGTGGTGGCGCCGGCACCGCGCTGGTGGGGGATCCGCAGACCGTGGCCGCCCGCATCCAGGAATATGCCGACCTGGGCATCGAGACCTTCATCTTCTCGGGCTATCCGCATCTGGAGGAGTCTTACCGGTTCGCCGAATTGGTGTTTCCGTTGCTGCCGGGCAAGGCGAGCGCGGTGGCGGGCAGCGGCGTGCTGACCGGTCCGTTCGGCGAGGTGATGGCGACCGAGCTGGTGCCCAAGGCCGCGGCGGCGCGATGATGCGGGACTTCCAAGATACCGTGCGCGCTCTGGTCGATACGCTGGCCGGGCAACTGGCCGAGACGGCCGTCGAACGCGACCAGGCGGGCGGCCATGCCGTGCACGAGCGCGAACTGATCCGCGCCAGCGGCCTGCTGGCGCTGTCCGTGCCCCGGCAATATGGCGGCCAAGAGGCGCCGTGGTCCTTCATCCTGTGGGCCATCCGCCGGCTGGCGCAGGCCGACAGCGCCCTGGCGCATCTGTTCGGATTCCATCACCTTCAAGTGGCCGGCGTGCTGCTGTACGGCCAGCCTGGGCAGCACCAGCACTTCCTGCCCGTCGCGGTGCGTGATCGCCAGTTCTGGGGCAATGCGCTGAATCCGCTGGACAGGCGCGTGGCCGCGTCCGAGGACGGGGCGGGTTTCCGCCTGAATGGCGTGAAGCGCTTCAGTTCGGGTTCCGTGGGCTCGGACGTGCTGACGTTGTCGGCGTGGCACGAGCCCTCGGGCACGGCGCTGATCGGCGCCTTGCCGACCGATACGCCGGGCATCGGCGTGCAAGCGGACTGGGACGCCTTCGGCCAGCGCCAGACCGACAGCGGCACCGTGCGGTTCGACAACGTGCGCCTGGACCCCGTGCAGGTGTTCCAGCGGCCGGGCGCCACGCCCGCACCCCGGGCCACGCTGCGTTCGCAGGTGGCGCAACTGATCGTCACCAACCTGTACCTGGGCATCGCGCAAGGCGCGCTGGCCGAGGCGCGGCGTTTCGTGCAGGAAGAGGCGCGGCCCTGGTTCGCATCTGGCGTGGCGCGGCAGGCCGACGACCCCTACGTGCAGGAGCGCTTCGGCGAGTTCCGCCTGGCGGTGCGCGCGGCCGAGGTGTTGGCCGACGTGGCCGGCACGCGGCTGGACGCGGCGCTGGCGCGCGGGGAGGCCGTCACCGCCCTGGAACGCGGCGAGGTCGCGGTGGCCGGCGCCGAGGCCAAGGTGTGGGCGCACCGCGCGGCGCTGAAGATCGGCGCCGAACTGTTCGAGACCACGGGCGCCCGCTCGACCTCGGCCCGCTACGGCTACGACCGCTACTGGCGCAATGCCCGCGTGCACACACTGCACGATCCGGTGGCCTACAAGATCCGCGACCTGGGCCGCTACGCGCTGGACGGCGTGCTGCCCGAGCCCACGGCCTATTCCTGAACCTGACCCAGACCGGAGCCTCCCATGCATGAACACGGCCTGTCCCTGGCCCCGTCGGTCGCCCCGATCGCGCCGCCACCCCTGATTCAACTGGACCGCGTCAGCAAGCGTTACGTCGGCCGCGAGGGCAGCTTCGACGCGGTGCGCGACGTGTCGCTGTCGATCCGTGCGGCCGACACCTTCGGCATCATCGGCAAGAGCGGCGCGGGCAAGTCCACGCTGCTGCGCCTGATCAACCTGCTGGAGCGGCCAGACACCGGGCGCGTGCAGGTGGCGGGCACGGAGTTGACCACCTTGCGCAAGCGCGAACTACGCCGTGCGCGGCAATCCATCGGCATGATCTTCCAGCAGTTCAACCTGCTGCAGAACCTGACGGTATTCGACAACGTGGCCTTTCCGCTGCGGGTGCACGGCGTGCGCGACCGCCAGCGGATCGATGCGCGCGTGGCGCGCTGCCTGGAGATCGTGGGGTTGATAGACAAGCGCGGCAGCCACCCCGCGCAGTTGTCGGGCGGCCAGAAACAGCGCGTGGCGATCGCGCGGGCACTGGTCAGCGAACCCGCGGTGCTGCTGTGCGACGAGCCGACCTCGGCGCTGGACCCCGAGACCACGCGCTCGGTGCTGGGCGTGCTGCGCGACATCAATCAGCGGCTGGGCGTGACCATCGTGATCGTCACCCATGAACTGGCCGTCGTGCGTGCCCTGTGCCGCCATGTGGCGGTGATGGAAGCGGGCAGGGTGGTGGAGCAGGCCGAGATCTCGCGGGCCGGCGTCACGCTGCATACCGCACTTGGCCGGGAACTGGTCCGCGAAGCCGCGCATCCCTACGAAGAGGTGGCCTGAATGGTCGAGACTTTCGTGCAACTGCTGCCCGAACTGGCCGTGGCCTGCGGGCAGACCTTCCTGATGCTGGGCATCGCGCTGGCGGCCTCCCTCCTGATCGGCGGGCCGCTGGGCGTGCTGCTGTTCCTGACCGGCCCGGGGCAATCGCTGGCGCATCCCCTGGTGCATCGCGGCGTGGGCTGGGTGGTGAACGTGGTGCGTTCCTTCCCGTTCATCATCCTGCTGGTGGCGCTGGTGCCGTTCACGCGGATCATCGCGGGCACCTCCATCGGCCCCACCGCGGCGGCCGTGCCGCTGTCGTTCGCCGCCATCCCGTACTTCGCCCGGCTGGTCGAACAATGCCTGCGCGAAGTGCCGCGCGGCGTGATCGAGGCGGCCCACGCGGCCGGCGCCTCAGAGTGGCAGATCGTGTGGCGCGTGCTGGTGGTCGAGGCGCGTTCGGGCCTGGTGCTGGCCCTGACGGTGCTGTCGGTCAGTTTTCTTTCCTATTCCGCGGTGGCGGGCGTGGTGGGCGGCGGCGGCATCGGCGACCTGGCCATCCGCTACGGCTATTACCGCTTCCAGACCGATGTGATGGTCATCACCGTGGCGCTGCTGGTGGTGCTGGTGCAGATCCTCCAGTTCGCCGGCACCACGGTGGCGCGCCGCATCGACAAGCGTGGATGAATGATTCCTGCCGCCGGGACGGCGGCGCCCTACGGAGAATGGCATGCAATCCCTTCTGAAGACCCTGCTGGCCGCCGGCGTGCTGGCGGCGATGGCGGCCACCGCAATGGCGGCCGACCCCGACAAGCGCGAGATCGTGTTCGGCGCCACCGCCGGGCCGTACAGCGACCAGATCAAGCTGGGCATCAAGCCCATTCTCGAAAAGCAGGGCTATACGGTGAAGATCGTCGAGTTCAACGACTATGTGCAGCCCAATTTCGCGTTGGCGCAAGGTTCGCTGGACGCCAATGCGTTCCAGCACGAGGTCTACCTGAAGAACTTCAGCGCCAAGAACAACCTGGCCCTGTCCGAACTGGTGAAGGTGCCGACCGCGCCCATCGCCATCTACAGCAAGAAATACAAGAGTATCGAGGCCGCGCCGCAAGGCATCAGCGTGGCCCTGCCGAACGACCCGACCAACCAGGCGCGCGCGCTGGTGGTGCTGGAACAACTGAAGTGGATCACGCTGCGCCAGGGCTATGACCCGATCACCGTGTCGGAGAAGGATGTGGCGCAGAACCCCAAGAAGGTGAAGCTGGTGCCGCTGGAGGCCGCGCAGTTGCCGCGTTCGCTGGATGACACCGATTTCTCGTTCATCAATGGCAACTTCGCGCTGGCCTCGGGCCTGAAGCTGACCTCGGCCCTGGCGCTCGAAGACACCACGCCCACCTATCAGAACCTGGTGGCGGTGCGCACCGCCGATCTGGAGAAACCCTTCGTGAAGGACATCGCGGCGGCCTACCGTTCGCGCGAGTTCCTGGCCGTGACCGAGCAATCGTTCGCCGGCTTCGTCAAGACCGACGACCAGCGCAAGCTGAGCGCGGCCAGGTAATGGCCATTGCCTCGTCCGCATTGCGGCGGGCAGGGCGCCATTGCTGAAATCTTTCCCACGTTTACCCGGAGCACACCATGAGCACCCCCGTCATCAACGCCCGCAACCAGTTCCGCGGCAAGATCCGCGAGATCGTCCACGGCCCCGTGCTGTCCGAGCTGGACATCGAGACGCCCGCGGGCACTGTCACGTCCGTCATCACCACGCGTTCCGTGAAGGAGCTCGACCTGCAGGTCGGCACGGAGGTGCTGGCCTTCGTCAAGGCGACCGAAGTGGCCGTCGCAAAGCTCTGATACGTCATGGCGGGGCGGTACGCGGTATTCTTTCCTGGCTATGAGTTCATAGCCAGAAAGTCCGATGTTTCGTCCGTGGCGCGCCATGCGCTGCGGGACAATGATGCGCCGCCGCGCGCGCCCGATCCTGCCGGCGTGTATGCGGCGTGGCTCGTTCCACCGCCTCTTCAGGATTTCCGGATCATCATGCCCGCCGTACACATCACCCCTGCCGTTGCGCTTTCAGACGTTTCCCGCCGCATCACCCTGACCGGCTTTCCGCCGCGCGCCGAGGTCCAGGTGACGGCCACGTCGCGGCAGGCGGATGGCGGCCTGTGGCAGAGCGGCGCGGTGTTCCGTACCGATGCCGACGGGGCGCTGGATCTGTCGGCGGCCGAGCCGCTGTCGGGCAGCTACCAGGGCGTGGATACCAACGGCCTGCTGTGGTCCCAATCTCCGCTGACCACCACGCGTGCCGCAGCCGCCGCGCCCCTGCCCGACGCCATCGGTCCGGGCGAAGCCGTGATCGTGCAGATCGAGGCGGTGGCGGGCGATGCCTCTGCGCAGGCCACCCTGACGCAGCAGTATGCCGCCGAGGGCGTCACGCGGCGCGAGGTGCGCGAGAACGGCCTGGTCGGTTCGCTGTATACGCCGGGCACGCCCGGACCGCACCCTGCCATCGTGGTGATGAACGGCTCGGGCGGCGGCATCAACGAATCCCGCGCGGCCTTGCTGGCTTCGCATGGTTACGCGGCTTTCGCGCTGGGCTATTTCGGCGCCCCGGGCCTGCCTTCGCACATCTCGCAGACGCCGCTGGAATACTTCGAGAAGGGCCTGCAATGGCTGCGCGACAACGTGAAGCCGGCGCATGGCTTCATCGCCGTGTCGGGCCAGTCGCGCGGCGGCGAGCTGTCGCTGTTGCTGGGGGCCACATTTCCTGAACTGGTCTCGGCCGTGATCGGCTACGTGCCCAGTTCGGTGGTGCACGGCGTACTGAACGCGGGCCGTCCGGGCGAGGGCCGCTTCGCGCCCACGTGGATATTGCGCGGCGAGCCCGTCGCGCACGTCTGGCAGGACAACGCCGCGCAGGACTGGTCGGCGGTGGACAGCCTGCCCGAGCCGCGCCGCCAGGCGCAGGCTTTCGTCGAGGCGCAGCGCGATGCGTCCGCCGTGGCCCGCGCGCGCATTCCCGTCGAGCGCATCGCCGGCCCGGTGCTGCTGATCTCCGGCGGCGATGACGGTTACTGGCCGTCCAGCGCCTATTCGCGCGAGGTGGCGCAGTCGCTGCATGCAGCGGGGCATGCGCATCACGTCGAACACCTGGACTATCCGGAAGCGGGCCATGCCATCCAGGCCCCCAACGTGCCCACCACACAGATCGCCAAGCCGCACGCGGTGTCCGGCATCGTGCTGACGGGCGGCGGCACGGCGCAGGCCAACGCGCAGGCCAACGCCGAGTCCTGGCAGGGCGTGCTGCGCTTTCTGAAGGATGCGGTGGAGCGGCGGGCGGCGCGCTGACGATTGGCGCTCGGTCTCCGGGGCGGTTGGGCCGTTCGAGACCGGTGAGGCGGCCGTCTTGGCAAGCCGATAGGGCGTAACTGCAGACACTTTGTTCGGAAGGATTTGGGCGTGCATCGCCCCGGGAAGTTCAACCTCCCGGGGCGATTTCATTTGCGTCGTTGATCTACCGGATTCAGACGGACGTCCTCGACCAGCCCAGGCCCGCGGCCATGCGTGAGCTGAAGACCCTTTTTGCCGTGGCCGGCTAAGCCTGCCGCCCGCAGGCGCAAGCCTCAGCTTTGCGAGGTCCGCGCCCGTTCGGCGCGCTCCGCTTCCCAGAACACCACTTTCCGGTGCACCAGGCGCACGGTCTCGGTGCCGATGATGCCGATGACGGCCAGCAGCACCACCGCCGCGAACATCGTACTGACGTTCATGTTGACCGCCGACGAGCCGATCAGGTAGCCCAGCCCTGCCTCGGACGACACCAGTTCACCCACCACCGTGCCGATCAGAGCCAGCGAGATGCCGATCTGCAGCCCGGCGAAGATGTCGCCCGATGCGGCCGGCAGCTTCACGTGGCGGAACAGGTACCAGCGGCTGGCCGAGAAGGCCTTGCAGGCATCGATCAGGTCCGGGTCCACGCGCCGGATGCCGACGATGGTGTTGACGAACAGCGGAAAGAAGCAGATCAGCACCACCAACACCACCTTCGAGGCGATGCCGAAGCCGAACCAGACCAGGATCAGCGGCGCCAGCGCCACCTTGGGCGTGGCCTGCACCGCCACCAGCACGGGATAGACGAACTTCTCGAAGGTGCGCGATTCGGCCAGCAGCGCGCCGAAGACCAGCGCCAGCACGCTGCCGATGGCATAGCCCAGCAGGGTGGCGTAGACCGTGTAGCCGATGTGCGGCCAGATCGTGCCGTCGGCAAAGCCCGCGACCAGTGCGCGGAACACGGCCTGGGGGCCGGGCAGCACGTAGTCAGGCATGTCGAACGCGATCACGCCGTAGTGCCACACCACGAGGATGACGGCCAGGGTGACCAGGGGATAGGTAAGGTCCAATAGGCGTCGCATGATTCAGTGGGAGAAATGTTGCCGCAGGTGCTGGCAGGCCTGGGCGAACTCGGCCGTGGCCATGGTGTCCATGCTGCGCGGGCGCGGCAGGTGGATGCGGAAGTCCTCGACGATGCGGCCCGGGCGCGCGGACATCACCAGCACGCGGTCCGACAGGAACACGGCCTCGGGAATGCTGTGCGTGATGAACATCACCGATTTCTGGTCGCGCATCCACACGCGCTGCAATTCCAGCATCAGGTGTTCGCGTGTCAGCGCGTCCAGGGCCGAGAAGGGCTCGTCCATCAGCAGCAGGCGCGGATCGCGCAGCAGCATGCGGGCCAGGCCCACGCGCTGCTGCATGCCGCCCGACAGCTCGTTGGGATAGTTGTCGGCGAAGGCCTGCAGGCCCATCAGCGCCAGCAGTTCGCGGGCCCGCTGCCGGGCCTGGTCCAGATCCTGCCCCAGCGTCTCGGCCGGCACGATCACGTTGGCCAGCACGGTCTTCCAGGGCAGCAGCGTGGGCTTCTGGAAGGCGATGCCGATGTCGGGACGCGGCCCGCGCACCGGCTCGCCGGCAATCTCCATGACGCCCGAGGTGGGCGCAAGCAGGCCCGCCGCGATCTTCAGCAGCGTGGACTTGCCGCAGCCCGACGGGCCCAGCAGCGTGACGAACTCGCCCGCGCCGATGCGCAGGTCCACGTCGCGCAGCGCCTCGATGGCGCCGCGCCGCGTGCGGTAGACCAGCGACAGGCGCTGCGTGTCGAGCATGGCGTCGCCTGCCTCGCGGTCGGATTGCGTCATTTGGCCGCCTGTGCCTTGGCGCGCACGGCCGCGGCGTCGAACTTCGAGAATTCCGGCACCAGCGAGTTGTCGAAGATGCGTTCCACCGGAATCTGGTCGGTGTTGAACTCGCCCGCTTCATGCATGGCCGTCACGAAGTTCTTGATGACGGGCAGGTCGAACTGGCCCACCACGCGCGGCTGTCCCTCGGGCGTGCGCAACACCTTGGACATGCGCAGCTTGGCCAGCGAGGCGGCCTGTTCCAGGTTCTTCGCGGCGTCGCCGTCCTTGGGCCTGGACTCGGGCTGCAGGCGCCAGAAGGCTTCCACGCACAGGGTCGGGTTGGCGTCGCAGGCCACCAGCGCCTTGGTGTAGGCCCGGCCGAAGCGGGCCAGCAGCTGCGGATCGTTCTTCAGCGTGTCCTGGTGCGCCACGAAACCGTTGCTGTTCATGCGGCGGAACGTGTCGGGGTAGGGCAGGCGGCGGATCTTGGTGCCGGTCTGCTCCAGCATGGCGTGCCAGATGCTGTTGTAGTTCAGCGCGTCGACACGGCCCTGGCGCAGCGCCAGGAAGCCCGAGCCCAGCACGCCCACGGCGACGATGTCGACGTCCTTGCCTGCCGTCAGGCCCTGCGTGCGCAGCAGCGCGCGGGTGCTGGGGATGGTGCCCCAGGTCAGCGCGCCCACGCCGATCTTTTTGCCTTTCAGGTCGGCGATGGTCTTGATGTCGCTGTCTTCCCGCACGGCCAGTTCGATCTCGTTGGCCGGCGTGGCGTTGTAGAAGTAGGTGACGGGCAGCGGCGTCTTGCCGGTCTCGTACGAGCCCAGCACGGGTTCCGGCAGGGGGAAGCCCACGGTGATCTTCTTGGACGCCACCTGCGGCAGCAGCGCGCCCGCGCCCTGGAACACGATGGTCCTGACCGAGAGGCCCTCTTCCTTGAAGAAGCCCAGTTCATTGCCCAGGGCGTAGACGCCACCGCTGTCGGCGGTCAGCGGAATGGCCAGGCCGACGGTGACCTCGTCTGCCGCTTGCGCGGCGACGCCCGTGCCCGCCAGCAGCAGCGCAGCGCCCAGCGTGGCCAGGCGGCGGGTGTAGGGTTTGTGGATCATGATTGCCTCGATTCGTTCGTGCTCGGATTCAGTGGATGGTGCTTGCATGCGGCCTGCGCGGCCGACCCGCGATGATGAGCGTGCGCGGACATCGCGAGAAGGAACGCTTGCTTGTATGGATGTGCGGATTTCGCATAAGCGCGGGACCGCCATGCGCATGCGCCGCGGGCGGGGCGCCTGGCGCGGGCCGTTGCCGCCGATGGCCGGCCGGGCTCATGCGGTTTCTCCGGGGCGGGCCGCGGGCGATGCGCTCACCAGGGCAAGCGCTTCGTCCTGCAGGCGCTTGCGGTCCAGCTTGTTGGTGGAAGCCAGCGGCAGCGCATCCACGATCCACACGCGGCGCGGATGCTGGTAGGCGGCGGCATTGGCCAGCGTGTACTGGCGGATCTCGTCCTCGGCCAGATGCGCGCCCGCGCGCGGCACCACGAAGGCCACCGGCTTTGCCCCCTTGATGTCATCGGGCACCGGCACGACGCAGGCCTGCTGCACGCCGGGGTGGGTCTCGATGATCTTCTCGACCTCGCCCGGATAGATGTTCTCGCCGCCGCTGACGAACATGTCGTCGCGCCGGCCCACGAAATAATGGAAGCCGTCGTCGTCGCGGCGGAACACGTCGCCCGTGACGTAGTGGCCGTCCTCGGTGAAGGGCGGCTTCAGGTCGGGCCGCTGGTGATAGCCCAGCATCAGGCCGGGGCTTTTCATTTCCAGCATGCCCTGGCCGGGACCGTCTTCCACGCCGCGCGACAGCCGCACCGATACTTGAGGATGCGGGTAACCGATCGACATGGGCGGGGTGGGCAGGCCATCGGGATGCGGGCCGAACACCACCGGCCCGCCCTCGGTCGTGCCATAGGCGTTGATGACGCGGGCATTGGGCAGCATGGCGTGGATCTGCGCCAGCAGGCTGGCGCTGACGGGCGCCGAGCCCATGCGGATGACCTTGACGGAGGACAGGTCGGTCCGCGCCAGCAGGTCGCGCTCGCGCAGCATCATGGCGATCATGGGCGGCACGGCCGTCAGCCAGGTGCAGCGATAGCGTCCGATGCAGCGGATATACGCCTGCGCCGTGAACTGCGGCAGCAGCACGGTCGTGGCATGGCTGGCGATGGACAGGAAGGCCAGCGCCAGCGCGTTCATGTGATACAGGGGCGCGGCGATCAGCGCGCGTTCGTCGGCCAGCGGCGTGGCCTGGCGGCGCGCGTCCACGGTCCACAGATGGCTTTCATGGGACAGCAGTACGCCCTTGGGCTTGCCGGTGGACCCCGAGGTGTACAGCATCAGCGCCACTTCCCGCGGCGCCGGTGCATGGACGGGCTGGTGGCCGGGCCGCAGGAACCGCAGGAAGCCGTCGCCGTCCAGCGGCACCGCGTCCAGCCCCGGCGGCACGCTGTCCTGGCGCGCCGGGTCGTGCAGCACCAGACGCGCGCCGCTGTCGGCCAGCACATAGGCGATGGTCGCCGCCGGAAACTTGAAGTTGACGGGCACCGCGACCAGTCCGGCGCGCATGATGCCCAGCACGGCGGCGACATAGCGCACCGAGTTGGCGGCCAGGAGCGCGATGCGCGCCCCCGGAGGATGCCCGCCTTCCCGCAGGGCCTGCGCCACGCCTTCGGCCAGCTCGTCCAGCTCGGCGTAGGTGCAGGAAGTCTCGTTCAGGTCGGCGTCCACGCCGATCAGCGCGACCCGTTGGGGGTCGGCTGAACGGTCGATGAGATCGCCTAGGTTCCGGGCGCGGTTCATGGTGCTGCCTTGTGCTGGGTTTCCGGGGGACTCAGGCCTTGAGCGTGGCGGTGGAATAGGCGCCGCGGCCGCTGGCCAGCAGCTTGCCGTCGGCGTCATACACCTGGGCCTCGGCCACCGAAATCTGCGAGCCGAACTTCACCACCTTGCCTCGGGCCGTCAGGTCCCCCGGCATCGCCGCGCGGTGATAATCCACGCGCAGATCGATGGTGGGCACGCCGCGCCCCGTATACGACACCAGCGCCCAATCCGCCGTCAGGTCCACCAGCGCCGCCAGGATGCCGCCGTGCGTATACCGCTTGTCCGGGTTCACCACCCACTCTTCGCGCCACTTCGCGCGCAGCTCGATCTCGCCTTCGGACACCGACACCACCTCGATGCCCAGCCACTGGTGATAGGGCCCGCGCGTCAGCCGCGCCTGGATGTCTTCTGTGGAAGGAACAGTGTTTTCGCTCATGGAATTCTCTTCATAAATTACTGGTTCACGCATGCCGCCAAGCGGCAAGCACGACGCATGCGCCCGGTGCTCCGGCGTCGCCCCCTGGGGGGAGGCGCGCAGCGCTTCGGGGGGGTCAAGGATTGACGATGACTTTGCCCAGGACTTCGCGGTCGCGGATCAGGGCCAGGCCGGCCGCCGCGCCTTCCAGCGGCACGGCGCGGTCGATCAGCGGCTTGACGGTGCCTTCGGCGATCATGTCCAGCAGGGCCTTCAGGTTGTCGTCGTAGAAGCTGTTCGAGCCGCGGATGTTCAGCTCGAAGCTCCAGACGTAGCGCAGGTCTTCCTTGGGGTCGTGGCCGGCAGTGGCGCCGCACACCAGCAGCGTGCCGCCGCGCTTCAAGCACTTCAGCGACGGCACCCAGGTGTCGCCGCCCGTGAAGTTGATGACGACGTCCACGCCGCCCTCGTAGTTGCGGCGCTGCGGCTTGCCGTACTGGCCGATGGCCCACTTCGAGAAATCGGTCTCGCGATAGTTGATGACGTGATCGGCGCCCAGTTCCTTCAGGGCCTGCGCCTTGGCGTCGCTGCCGGCGCAGGCGATGACTTCGGCGCCCAGCAGCTTGGCCAGGATGACGCACGCGGTGCCCACGCCGCCACTGGCGCCCAGGATCAGCACGCGGTCGCCCTGCTTGACGGTGTTGTGCGTGATCAGCATGCGGTGGGCCGTGCCGTAGGCCACGGGCAGGGCGGCCGCGTCGTCGAAGCCGACCTTCTCGGGCAGCGCGATCAACTGGCCGGCCGACACCAGGCAGTACTCGGCCATGCCGCCGTCCAGCATCTCGCCCATCAGGCCTTTGGCCTTGTTCAGCGGATTCACCAGCACGCGGTCGCCGGCCTTCCAGCCGTCGACGCCCGCGCCCACCTCGACGATCTCGCCAGCCATGTCCAGGCCGATGACCACGGGCAGCGGCACCTTGATGCCCGGCATGCCCTGCACGGTGAACACGTCGTGGTAGTTGAACGAGGAGGCGCGCACGCGGATCACCACGTGGCCGTCGGTGACGGCGGGCACAGCCTTGTCGGTGACGACGCGCAGTTGGTCCAGGTCGCCGTGCTGGTCGAGCACCAGCGCTTTCATCGTCTTGCTCATGGGAATTCCTTGTCTGTGAGGGCGTTACTTGATGGATTTGGATTGCTGCCAGGGGCCGGTGGCGAACAGGTCGCTCTTCAACTCGCCCTTGATCAGGCCGCTTTCGGCGAATACCCGATGCTGCCGCTTGAGGGTTTCGAGATCGGCCGGCTCGAACGAAATGCGGTACATCTGGTTCCACTGCCCGGCGTACACCCTGGCATCGCTTTCGGGCAGATTGGCTGACTTCTGCAGAATGTTCACCACTTCCGCGTCGTGGCTCTGGGCCCAGGCCAGCGCATTGCGCATGCCGGCGATCGTGCGGGCGACCACCTGGGGGTGGGCCTGCACGAAATCGCTGCGCACCGCGCCGATGCCGATGTAGGGCACCGAGTCGGACTGGGTCAGGCGGCGCCATTCGTCGGCGAAGCTGCCGAGTTTCGTGACTTTCAGATCGGTCAGTTGGGCCACGGTGACCGAACGCAAGGCGGCGGCGTCCACCTGCTTCTGCGCCAGGAACTGTGCCAGGCGCGATTCATTGCCGCCCACCAGCGAGAAGTCGCCGGCCTTGATGCTGTGATTGCCCGCCAGCACGGCGCCGGCGATCACCGCCACCGAGCTGCCGGCGGGCGACATGGCGACCTTCTTGCCGCGCAATTCGTCCAGCGATTTGATGGGCGAGCCCTCGGGCACGACGAACTGCACGTCGGCGGGTTGCGTGGCCGCGAAGATCTTGATGGGCACGCCTTCGGCTGCGCTGCTGAAAACGCCGGCCGCCGGCGCGCCGTAGGCCAGGTCGATGGAGTCGGACGCCAGTGCGCGCAGTGGCGCGTTCACGTCGGGAAAGCGCACGAACTCGACGTCCAGGTTCTGTTGCTTGAGAAACTCGGTGGCCTCGAGAACGGCGCCGAAGCCCAGGCTGACGCCGCTGCTCCAGTAGCCGATGCGCACGCGATCGGCGGCATGGACGGCGCCCGAGGCGAGGGCGGCGACGGCGACCAGCGCCGCGGACAGGGTCTTCTTCAGTTTCATGATCTGCACTCCCAGTGCTTTCAAAGAGGTTTCCAGCGGAACAGGCGGCGTTCCAGGGGCTTCAAGATCCCGCTTTCGATCAGCAGCATCAGCACCACCAGCAGCAGCGTCCAGGCGAACACCTGGTCGGTCTGCACCAGGTCGGCGGCCTGCCGCAGGCGGTAGCCGATACCATCGGACGAGCCCAGCGTCTCGGCCACCAGCGACACGCGCCAGCCGAAGCCGAAGGCCAGGCGCGCGCCCGAGAAGAAGTACGGCAGGATGCTGGGCAGGTAGATCTTGCGCAGCACCTGCGAGCGCGACATGCGGAAGCTGCGGGCCAGCTCGACGTGCTGGCGGTCGACGTTCTGCGAGCCCTGCCATACGTTGGTCAGGATCAGCGGCATGGCGGTCATGAACACCACGAAGACCGTGGTGGCGTTGGAGATGCCGAACCAGATGATGGCGAACACGGCCCAGATGGCGGAGGACACCGTGTTCATCACCGCCAGCAGCGGTTCGAAGAAGCGCGCCAGCGCACGGCTGGAACCCAGCGCCAGGCCCAGCGGCGTGCCGGCCAGCGCGGCCAGCACGAAGCCGGTGACCACGCGCGACATGGTCACGCCGATGTCGTGCAGGAAGCTGTCGGTGCGCGTCAGGTTCCAGAGCGCCTGCAGCACGCGCTCGGGTCCGGGCAGCACGAAGGCGGGCATGCGTTGCGCGGCCAGCAACCAGATCAGCAGGAAGATGGCGGCCAGAGCGGCGCGCTGGGCGACCAGCAGTCCGATGCGGGCGACGGGATGGTGGGTCATCGTGGCGGCGGTCATGGCTGCACCTTCAGTCGAAGCAGCCGCGTCTGTTCGGCGACGTCGCGGTCGGTGGGCACGCGGGGCCGGGGCAGCGGCACGGGTACGATCTCGCGCACTCGGCCCGGCCGGGGCGCCAGCAGCACGATGCGGTCGGCCAGCACCACGGCCTCTTCCACGTCGTGCGTGACGAACAGCACGGTCACACCCTTGATGGCCTGGATGCGCAGCAGTTCTTCATGCATCTGCGTGCGCGTGTGCGGATCCAGCTTGGAGAAGGGTTCGTCCATCAGCAGGATGTCGGGGTCGATGACCAGGCTGCGCGCCAGCGCCACGCGGCTGCGCATGCCGCCGGACAATTGGTGTGGCCAGTGTTTCTCGAAGCCGGCCAGGCCGACCATTGCCAGAGCGGCATCCGCCCGGCGGTGACGTTCGGTCGTCAGGACGCCTTGGGCCTCCAGGCCGAAGGCCACGTTGTCGCGCACGCTGCGCCAGGGCAGCAGGCGGTCCTCCTGGAAGAGATAGGCCATGCGCTGCCAGTCGCGGAAACGCTCGGCGGATTGGCCGTCGATCTCCAGCGTGCCTTCGTCACGCGGCAGTACGCCGGAAATGATGTTCAACAGCGTGCTCTTGCCGCAGCCGGATGCGCCCAGCAGGGCGACGACCTCGCCGCGGCCGACATCGAACGAGATGTCGCGCAGGGCTTCGAGGCCCTCGAAACGCTTGGAGACGCCTTCGACACGCAGCATGGCCGGGGTCGGGGTGCGAAGGGAGGCAGGCGTGGCCTGCGCATGAGCGGCTAGTGCATTCATCGCCAGCTTCCTGGTCCGTTGACGGGAATCGCCGCGCCGGTCTCCGCCAGGCTGGCGTAAAGTTTTTCCAGGGTCATGGCCTGGAATGTCTCGATATGGCGGCGCGCAATGGTTTCCGCGCGCTTGCCATCTCCCTCCGCCAACGCCTCGATCAGCGCGTTGTGGTCATGCTTGATCTCGGGCTTGGTCTTCTGCACGCCGAAGCCCAGCGCCACCAGGCGCGACATCTCGTCCATCAACTGGCCCAGCGTGCGGTGCAGCCGCGCATTGCCGCTGGCCTCGGCCACCGCCAGATGAAAAGCCTTGTTGGCATCCATGAACACGCCGATCTGGTCGGTGAGTTGCAACACCGGGTGCTGCACGCGGCAGGCGGCCTCCAACTCGCGCAGTTTGGCGATGTCGGCGCGGCCCGCGGCCAGCCGCGCGGCCAGGGGTTCCAACTGCACGCGCAGCGTGAAGACCTCTTCGACGTCGCGCAGCAGGATGGGCGAGACCTGATACCCCTTGCGCGGCCGCGACCGCACGAAGCCTTCCTGCGCCAGGCGCGTCAAGGCGATGCGGCAGCTGGTCTTGCGGATGCCGTAGCGCGCCATCAGTTCGGGCTCGGTGACGAAAGCCCCGGGCGGCAACCGGCACGACAGCACGTCGCGGCGGATGCGTACGTAGGCATCGTCGCCAGCGCTCAGGGAGGCTGCCGAATCATCGGATTCGGCATGGGCGTCGAGGGCGGAAAGTTGAATGTCTGACATCGCCGTGGGGCTTTCTCATCGCTGCGTTGAGCGGCTCACAGAAGTGATGAAGTGCGCTTACACCTCGACGATTCTAGGGATGCGATGCGCATATGCGAACGAAGAAAAAAAGCTTTGCATATGTGCGATCAGGCGGTTTTCACGCAGTTGGTGAGCGGCTCAGTTGGGCTGCCCAGCCTGGGGAGCGCACGGCTTCGGGGCATGCCCGGCAACGGTGCGGAGCCTGGCAAAGCCCACGTTCGAGCGGCTTGTCGAGCACATGCCAAGTCTTTATGATGATAATCATCATTTATTTATCGGGACCGAGCATTTTTCGTGCCCGACATCGCCCCAACAAGGGGATGCATCGCGACGCACCTGTGCGGTGCATTCGCCCATTGCCTTTTTCACAAGGAGTGCAGCATGACGAATGAAGATCCCATCGTGATCGTGGCGGCCGCGCGTACCCCGCTGGGCCGTTTCCAGGGCGCGCTGGCGCCGGTTCCCGCGCCCGCGCTGGGCGCCCTTGCCCTGCGCGAGGTGTTGCAGCGCGCGGGCATCGATGCCGCTCGGGTCGATGAGGGATTCATGGGTTGTGTGTTGCCGGCCGGAACCGGACAGGCGCCCGCGCGCCAGGCCATGCGCGCGGCGGGCGTGCCTGATGCGGCGGGCGCCACCACCGTCAACAAGGTGTGCGGCTCGGGCATGAAGGCCGTCATGCTGGCCCACGACGTGCTGCGCGCGGGCTCCGCCGACGTCGTGCTTGCGGGCGGCATGGAATCGATGAGCAATGCGCCGTATCTGCTGGCCAAGGCGCGGGGCGGCTATCGCTACGGACATGACAGGCTGTATGACCATGCCGCGCTGGATGGCCTGGAGGATGCCTACGAGGCTGGCCGCCCCATGGGAGATTTCGGCGAGGCCGCCGCGCAGGCCTATGGCTTCGACCGCGTCCAGCAGGACGCTTACGCGATGCGAACGCTGCAACGCGCGCGTGACGCCGTCCAAGGCAATGTCTTCGCGCAAGAGATCGTTCCTGTGCCCGTGCCTGGCAAGGGTGGCGACACGCTGGTCGCGCAGGATGAGATTCCGCTGCGGGTCTCACCGGACAGAATCCCGTCGCTCAGGCCCGCGTTCCGCGCCGATGGCACGATCACCGCCGCCAGCGCCTCCGCCAATGCCGATGGGGCGGCCGCGCTGCTGCTGACGCGCCGCTCGCTGGCGGTGCGCGATGGGTTGCCGATACTGGCCGAAATCCGGGCGCACGCCACGCACAGCCAGGAACCCGCGTGGTACACCACCGCGCCGATTCCCGCGATCCGCAAGGTGCTGGACCGCGCGGGGTGGCAGGTGGGCGATGTGGATCTTTTCGAGATCAACGAGGCCTTTGCCGTGGTGGCGATGGCCGCGGCGCAGGACCTGGGCATTGCCGCCGATCGGCTGAACGTGCATGGCGGGGCGTGCGCCCTGGGCCATCCCATCGGCGCGACCGGCGCGCGGCTGCTCGTCACGCTCATCCACGCGCTGCGGCAGCGCGGCCTGACGCGCGGCGTGGCGGCGCTGTGCATCGGTGGCGGAGAGGCCACGGCGATGGCGCTGGAGTTGTCGGGGGGCTGAACGCCCGCGATTTGCCGCGGCTTGCCAGCCCGCTGCCTGCGGCGGAAGACCGGAACTATGAAATAATCAATGGCAACGAGTCTCAATAGCGTCCAGGGGGCGGCTAGCAGCGGCACGCCACTCCCTCGCGGCAGCATTGCGCGGGTCTTCGTGCGGGCCGTTCGATCGCCACCGGGCGACCCAGCATGGATCGAGTAGCGGCATGAGAGCCGATGGCAAGCGCGAAGGGTTGCGGCAGGCGATGGCCTGGCTGCATACATGGTCAGGCCTGATCCTGGGCTGGCTGATGTTCATCATCTTCTTCACGGGCTCGCTGAGCTACGTGCGTGAAGAAATCACGCTGTGGATGCATCCCGAGGCGCATCGCGTGACCGAGTCCGCCGATGCCGCGTCGGTGGGACTGGCGCACTTGCAGCAGCAGGCGGCGCAGGCCACGCGCTGGTGGATCGACCTGCCAGGGCCGCGCGACAGCGGCATGGAGATCGCCTGGCGCAATCAGGAACCGCGCGGCCCCGTCACCCGCGTCACGCTGGATGCCGGATCGGGCCAGGCGCTGGCCGTGCGCGCCACCGAAGGCGGCGACTTCTTCTATCACCTGCATGGGCACCTGTACGGCATGCCGCGCCTGTGGGCGCGCGCGCTGATCGGCTTCGCCGCCGCGGTGATGTTCGTGGCGTTGATATGCGGGATCATCATCCACAAGAAGATCTTCGCCGACTTCTTCACGTTCCGGCCGGGCAAGGGCGCGCGCTCATGGATGGACGGGCACGCGGTGTCGGCGGTGCTGGCCTTGCCGTTCTATCTGGTGATGGCGTTCAGCGGCATGCTGCTGACCGGACCCAGCATCATGCCTTGGGCCAACCCGTCGTTGCCGGGGCCCGTCGTCGGCACCGACATCCGCGGCCGCATGGCGGCGCCCGATGCGAAGCAGGCCGATGCGGCGGCCACGCAGGTGCCACTGGAGCAGGCCCTGTCGGGCGTGCTGGCGCAGGCGCGCCAGGCGTGGGGCGAGGACGGCGTGGCGCGCATCGTCGTGATCGATCCCAATACCTCGCATGCGAGGTTCGATGTGCGGCGGCGCGGCGGCGGGCCGGTGCAGGCGGACGATCAACGGCTGTTCGATGCGTCGGGACGGCTCGTGGCCAGCGCAGGCGCGCCACCCGGCGCCGCGGTGGTCGTCTATGAAAGCCTGCAGGCCGTGCACCGCGGCCGCTATGCCGATGCCTTGCTGCGCAATCTGTTGTGGCTCTGTGGCCTGCTGGGGACGGCGATGGTCGTCAGCGGCCAACTGCTATGGGTGAACAAGCGCGTGCCATCGGGCAAGCGGCCCACCTTCGGCCAGCGGCTGGTGCAGGTGATCAATGCGGGCATCCTGGGCGGCGCGCCGATGGCCGTGGCGGCGTATTTCTGGATGAACCGGCTGGTGCCCGCCGGCATTGCCGGACGCGCGGGGGCCGAGGAACAGGGGTTCTTCATCGCGTGGGGCCTGTGCGTGCTGTGGGCGCTGGTGCGACCGTACCGGCAGGCGTGGCGCCTTCCGCTGGCGCTGGCCGCGCTGCTGCTGGCGGGCTTGCCCGTGCTGAACGCCGCGACGGGAGGGCTGGGATTGCCCGGCAGCATTGCGCGCGGGCAATGGGCCGTGGCGGCCTTCGATCTTTACGCGTTGGGATTGGCGGCGTTGCTGGGCTGGATCGCCTGGCGTTCGGGCCGCGTGCGTGCGGGGGCAAGGAGCGGGCGCGGCGCGGTGAAGACCGCGCCCGCCTGAGCTAGTGCCTGTCAACGCCAAAAGGAGCCTGGCGTGCGTTTCCGTTCGCACCCCGCCTGTGCCAGGCTCCTTTTGGCGTTGACAGGCCCTACTGCAGCATCTGGCGCGCGCGCTGCTCCAGCATCTGCTGTTCCGTGGCATTGCGGGTCATGCCCGCGGCGCGCAGGAACTCCTGGCGCGCTTCCTCGCGGCGGCCCAGCTTGGCCAGCAGATCGGCGCGCACGCTGGGCAACCAATGATAGTGCTTCAAGGCCGCATCGGCGGCCAGATCGTCCACGCAGTCCAGCCCGGCTTGCGGGCCATACGCCATGCCCACGGCGACCGCGCGGTTCAACGCCACGACGGGAGATGGCGCCACCTGCGCCAGCGCATCGTAGAGCGCCACGATGCGCGGCCAATCGGTATCCGCCGCCGTCGCCGCGCGCGCGTGGCAGGCCGCCAGCGCCGCCTGCAGCGCATACGGGCCATGCGCCCCGCCCAATGCCTCGGCGCGTTGCAATGCCGCCAGCCCGCGCCGGATCAGCAGGCGATCCCACTGGCTGCGGTCCTGCTCCATCAGCAGGATGGGCCTGCCTTGCGCATCCGTGCGCGCATTCAGGCGCGAGGCCTGGATCTCCATCAGCGCGCACAGCCCGTGCACCTCGCTGTCTTCGGGCGCCAGCCCGGCCAATATCCGGCCCAGCCTCAGCGCCTCGGTACACAGCGCTGGCCGCGTCCAGTCCTCGCCCGCCGTGGCCGAATAGCCTTCATTGAAGATCAGGTAGATCACTTCCAGCACCGAGGCCATGCGTCCCGCCCGCTCATCCGGGCCCGGCACTTCGAAAGGCACGCGGGCGGCCGACAGCGTGCGCTTGGCGCGCACGATGCGCTGCGCGATGGTGGGCTCGGGCGCGAGGAAGGCGCGCGCGATCTCGGCGGTGGACAGCCCGCCCAGCACCCGCAGCGTCAGCGCCACGCGCGCGTCGGCCGACAGCACCGGGTGGCACGCGGTGAAGACCAGGCGCAACAGGTCGTCGCCGATGTCGTCCTGCCGCTTCGCGTCCAGCGCCTCGACGAAATCCGGCTCGACGTGCTCGCTGCGCGACGCCAGGTCGTGGCCCAGTTCCTCGTGCTTGCGCGCATGCAGCGTCTGCTGGCGCAGCATGTCGCGCGCACGGTTCTTGGCGGTGGTCATCAGCCAGGCTCCGGGGTTGTCGGGCACGCCGGTTTGCGGCCAGTGCTCCAGCGCGCTCACCAGCGCGTCCTGCGCCAGTTCCTCGGCCAGGCCGACGTCGCGCACCAGGCGTGCGACGCCCGCGATGACCTTCGCGGCCTCGATGCGCCAGACCGCCTCGATGGCGCGGTTGGCAGCTTCCCGGCTCATTGCGCGCCGCCCATGGCCTCCGGATTCATGTAGAACACTTCCCACGCATGGCCGTCCAGGTCGTCGAAGCCGTGCTGGTACATGAAGCCATGGTCCTGCGCCTTGCGCGGCGCGGTGGCGCCGGCGGCCAGGGCCTTTTCCACCATGGCCTCGACCTCGGCGCGGCTGTCGCAGTTCAGCGCGATCAGCACTTCGGTGGCTTTGCTGGCGTCGGCGACGGGCTTGCTGCAGAAGGTCTTGAAGTAGTCGCGCACCAGCAGCATGGCGTGGATGTTCTCGCCGATTATCATGCAGGTGGCGTTCTTGTCGGTGAACTGCGGGTTGAAGCTGAACCCCAGTTCGGTGAAGAAGGCGACGGACTTGTCCAGGTCGGCCACGGGCAGGTTGACGAAGATTTGCTTGGGCATGATGTGTGTCTCGCTTGCAGGAAAGGAGCGCTCAGGCGCGCGCGTGGTCGATCTGATTGGACGGCTCGATGGCGGGGCCGGGCAGGAAGTCTTCCAGCTCGAACACGCGGCGGACTTCGATGGCGCACTCCTTGCCCGCGCCGCGCGGGTTGGGATAGCGCCTGCTCCATTCCAGGGCCTCTTCGGGCGTGCGGACCTGGATCAGGGTGTAGCCGGCAATCAACTCCTTGCTGTCGGCGAAGGGGCCGTCGATCACGCGGCGGCGATCCTCGCCGTCGTATTGCACGCGCCAGCCTTCGGCGGTGCGGCGCAGGCCGCTGGCGTCCAGCAGCACGCCCGCGCGGGCCAGTTCGTCGTGATAGACGCCCATGGCGGCCAGCAGCGGCTCTTCGGGCATGAGACCGGCCTCGCTTTCGGGGCTGGCCTTGACGATGATCAGGTAGCGCATGTCGCAATCTCCTCGGGATCCGAAAGGGCCGCGGGATCGCGGCTTTCATGGACACGACGGATGGCATGCGGCCAGATCGACACGTGCGGAATGAAATCAGGGAAAACCCTTAATCGCCGTCACTCGAAACAGGGCCCGAGCTTGCGCACCTCGACCGTGCACCATTGGGCGGCGGGGCATTCCTGGGCGATGGCGATGGCTTCCTCGCGCGTGACGTTCTGCAGCAGGAAGAAGCCGCCGATCATTTCCTTGGCCTCGGCATAGGGGCCGTCCAGCAGGGTGGCGCGGCCCTCGCGCGATTGCACGCGCACGCTCTCGCTGGTCGAGGCCAGCGAACGCGCATCGACCAGCTTGCCGCGCTCGTGCAGGGCCTCGCCATACTCGACCATGGCGGCGTAGGCGGCGCGGCCTTGTTCTTCGGTGCGTTCGGCGCGCTGGCCGACGGGTTCGACGATAAGCAGCATGTACGACATGGAAGGCTCCAACGAACGGGGCGCCAGCCGGAAGGCGGCAGGTGGCGGGAATCTCTGCCGGGTTGTACGCCGCCTGGCCTGAGGGATGCAAGAGGCGTTTGCGGCGCGGGCCGGGGAGTTTGCGCCAGCATCACGACCTAAGCATATAACTAAAAATTATTAATTCTTTTTTCTAACTTTCTTAGAATCATAAGAAATCAAGAGCCACGTCCATGACTGGCCTGTCTCACCTCCCGCACTAGGAAAAGAATCATGTTGCGCAAGTTGTACGCCGCCGCGCTGCTGGCCGCAGGGCTGTCCAGCGTCTCCCTGGCCGCGTCGGCCGCCGGTCCCGCGCTGGAAATCGGCTACCTGCCCATCCTGCCGGATGCCCAGTTGTTCGTCGCGCTGGAAAACGGCACGCTGCAGCCCGCCGGTGCGCCCGCGCCCAGGCTGGTGTCGTTCCAGAGCGGCCCGGCGATGACGCAGGCCCTGATCGCCGGCCAACTGGACGTGGCGTACGTGGGCATCGGCCCCGCGCTGGTGGCGCGGGCCAAGGGCGCCGACATCAAGGTGGTGGCGTCCAACATCGTCGAGCAGGTCAGCGTGGTGGCGCTGGGCGAACTGGCGCCGTATTTCGCCTCGGGCGACCCGTCGACGGCTTTTGCGCGTTTCGCCAAGGACAAGGGCCGCAAGGCCAGGATCGCCAGCTATCCCAAGGGCGCCGTGCCCGAGGCGGCGCTGCAGCACTGGATCCGCAAAGCGCTGAAGGCCAATCCGGCCGACATCGACTTCATCTACCAGGGCGAGGCGCAGATCCAGCAGTCGCTGACGACCGGCGCCATCGATGGCGGCGCGGTGCTCGAGCCGACCACCAGCACCGTGCAGCGCCGCGTGCCCGAGGCGCGCGTGGTGGCCCGTGGTTCGCAACTGTTTCCCAAGCAGCCGGGCGCCGTGCTGGTGGTGCGCGAGACGCTGATTGCCGAGCATCCCGAACTGGTGCAGCAACTGGTGCGCGCGCAGATCGACGCCAGCAAGCTGCTGCGTGACGATCCAGCCAAGGCATCGGGCTACGTGCAGAAGTACGTGGGCGGCGGCCGCCTGGATCCGGCGCTGGTGCAGCAGGCCATCCGCAACTCGCACGATCAGTTCGAGGCCGATCCGCGCGTGATCATCAAGCCGACCGGGCAACTGCAGGACTTCCAGGCCGAACTGGGCACCCAGGCCGAACGCGCCGACATCGCGCAGCTGTTCGATACCCGCTTCTACGAGGCCGCGGCCAAGGCCGTCCAATGAGCCAGGCCGCTGCCACGCTGGCGAGCCGGGCGCCGGCCACGGCTGCCCCCAGGCTGCCTGGCCTGCGCCGCGCGCTCTACGGGCTGCTGGGTATCGCGCTGTTCGTGGCCTTCTGGAAAGCCGCGCTGGCCTGGGAATGGGCCCCGCGCGGCACCTTGCCGGATCCCTTCGCCCTGCCGGGCGCGCTGGCGCGCGAATGGCAGTCGGGCCGCCTGTGGCCGGCCGCCATGTCCAGCCTGGTGCATTACTTCTGGGGGCTGACGCTGGGCACGGTGCTGGGCGTCTTCTTCGGTCTGGCGGCTGCCACGCTGCACCGCTTCGACATGCTGCAGGCCTATCTGGTGCGCGTGCTGCGGCCGATTCCGCCGCTGGCCTGGGTCGTGTTCGCCATCGCCTGGTTCAAGGTCAGCCACGCGGGCGCGGCCTTCGTCATCGCCATCGGGGTGTTCTGGCTGAACTATTTCGCCACCTATGCCGCGGTCCGCAACGTCGAGCCGCGCTTCTATGAACTGGCGCGCGCCTTCGGCCATGGCGGCTATGCGGCCCGCGCCTGGACGGTGACGCTGCCCGCCATCGCGCCGGGCGCGCTGGCGGGCGTGCGGGCCGGCATCGGCCAGGCCTGGATGACGCTGATCGCGGCCGAGCTGCTGGGCGTGCCCGGCATGGGCCAGGAAATGAACGCGGCGGCGGGCGTGGGCGCCTATGACGTCGTGGTGGTCTACATGCTGGCGATTTCGCTGGTGTACACGCTGTGCGACCTGGTGTTCGTGCAAGCCGAGAAGAGGGTGCTGCAATGGCGTCCGTGATGGCTTTCGAGAATTTCTCGTACACCCACCCGGGCGCGCAGGCGCCGGTGATCCGCGGGCTGTCGCTGGACATCGAGGCGGGCAGCTTCGTGGCGGTGGTGGGCGGCTCGGGCGTGGGCAAGTCCACGCTGCTGCGCGCCGCGGCTGGCCTGACCGAGCCGGGCGGCGGCACGGTGCGTTTTCATGGCACGGGCGCGCCGGACCGCCGGCCACGCGCAGTGGTGTTCCAGGACGGCCGGCTGATGCCGTGGCGCCGCGTCGATGCCAACGTGGCCTATGGCCTGGAAGGGCTGGAGCTGTCCAAGACGGACCGCCAGCAACGCGTGCGCGCGGCGCTGGCGCTGACGGGCATGGCGGCCTTCGAGCGCCGCTGGCCGCACCAGTTGTCGGGCGGACAGGCGCAGCGCGTGGGCATCGCCCGCGCCCTGGCCGTCAAGCCCGACCTGCTGCTGATGGACGAACCCTTCAGCGCGGTCGACGCCATCACGCGCCGCAATCTGCAGGCCGAACTGATCCGCGTGTGGGAGGCGTCGGGCGCGGCCGTCCTGTTCGTCACGCACGATATCGAGGAAGCCGTGTTCCTGGCGGACCGTGTGGTCGTGCTGGGCGGGCACCCGGCCTCGGTGGTGGGTACACTGGACATCGCCGAGCCGCGGCCACGTTCGCGGGTCGGTGCGTCCTTCGCGCGCGATGTCGCGACCGTTACCGAGCTGCTGCAGAATGCCTGAACCCCAACCCATCCGCCTGCTGATCCATGCTTCCACGCCGGAAGCGTTGCAACGCGCGCGCCGCAACGCGGCCAACCTGCTGAAGGCCGAGCCGTCGGCACAGGTGGAAATCGTGGTGAACGCGGGCGCGGTGGCCGCGGCGCTGGCCCAGCCGGACGCCACCGATACGCATCTGGCCGTGTGCGCGAACACGCTGGCCGCGGGCGGCCTGCAGGCGCCGGAAGGGCTGACGGTGGTGTCCGCCGCCGTGCTGCACCTGGCGCGCCGGCAGCAGGAAGGCTGGGCGTACATGCACGCCTGAGCGCTCGCAGGCCGGGATCCCGCCGCGCGCTGCTAACATCGGACCCCTGCATTTCTCGACGATAGGCGGGGGACTCCGGTCATGACGACGCGATGGGGATGGATGCTGGCGCGCGTGACACGCCGCTTGTGGGTGCGTGCCACGCTGATCGGCATCCTGGGCGTGGCGACCGCGGTGCTGGCCGCCGTCATCCAGCGTTATGTGCCCTGGGAGATTCCCGGCACCATCCGCGCCGACGCGGTCGACAGCATCCTGGCCATCATCGCGTCCAGCATGCTGACCGTCACCACATTCTCGCTCAGCGTCATGGTGTCGGCGTATGGTTCGGCCACCAGCAACGTCACGCCGCGCGCCACCCGGTTGCTGATGGAAGACCGGGTGACCCAGAACGTGCTGTCCACGTTCATCGGTTCGTTCCTGTTCAGCATCGTGGGCATCGTGGTGCTGAAAACCGGGGCCTACGGCGATCGCGGCCGGGCGATCCTGTTCGTGGTCACCATCGGCATCATCGTGCTGATCGTCGTCTCGTTGCTGCGCTGGATCGACCACCTGACGCGGCTCGGACGCGTGGGCGAGACCACCAGCCGGGTGGAGCAGGCGGCGAAACGGGCCATCGAGCAGCGCTTGCAGGAACCCTACCTGGGCGGCGTGCCGCTCCGGGATCCCGAGCACGAGGTGCCGGCCTCGGCGACGCCCGTGTACGCCCAGTCCATCGGCTACCTCCAGCACATCGACATGGCGGCGCTGGCGCGGTGCGGCCAGACGCTCGACGCCGATGTTTTCGTGCCGTTGAATCCGGGCGCATTCGTCTATCCGGACTCCGTCCTGGCATGGGTGGGACCGCATCCGGCGGGGGACGATCCGCAGCCGGCCTACGACGCTCTTCTGGCCGCTTTCGCCATTGGCGACGAGCGCGACTTCGACCAGGATCCGCGCTTCGGGCTGGCGGTGATGAGCGAGATCGGCTCACGGGCCTTGTCCGCGGCCGTCAACGACACGGGGACGGCGATCGACGTGATCGGCAGGACCACGCGGTTGCTCGGCGCTTGGGCTAGCGGCGGCCAGACGATCGCGGACGCCGACGTCACGTATCCCCGCGTGCACGTGGCGCCGTTGCTGACCGCCGATCTGTTCGAGGATGCTTTCCTGACGCTGGCGCGCGATGGCGCCGGGTTGATCGAGGTGCAACTGCGCCTGCGCAAGTCCTTGCTGGCGCTGGCACGGATGGGGGATGCCGATTTCCAGGCTGCCGCCTTGCATCAGGCCGAGGTGGCGCTGCTGCGTGCGCAAACCGCGCTGGCGTTGGATGCCGAGCGGGCGCGGTTGCGCGAGGTAACCGGGGCGCCGTCAGGTGTCCGGCCCCGGGCCTAACCCGATCGGCGGGACGGTGTATGCTGTGTTTTTATACAGATGTCAGGCCGCCATAGGGCCTGGACGACGCGCGGCCCCCAATGGGGCACGCCGGTCCGGATGGCCAGAATTCTTCCATGCACACCGATTCCCCCGACTGGACCTCCCGCTTCATCGCCATCGCCGCCGAGCAGGCCGATGGCGACGGGGCGCACGATCTGAACCACCTGCACCGTGTCTGGAACGTGGCCGCCATGCTGCTGGCCGAGCATCCCGGGGCCGACGCGCTGGCGGTCCAGGCCGCCTGCTACCTGCACGACCTGGTCAATCTGCCCAAGAACCACCCCGAGCGTGCCCAGGCCTCGCGCATGGCCGCCGAACTGGCCCGCCGCAAGCTGGCCGACATCGGGTTTCCCGCCGACAAACTGCCGGTGGCGTGCCATGCCATCGAGGCGCACAGCTTCTCCGCCGGCATCGCGCCGCGCAGCATCGAAGCCGCCATCGTGCAGGATGCGGATCGGCTGGATGCGTTGGGGGCGGTGGGCCTGGCGCGGCTGTTCTACACGGCTGGCCGCATGGGCTCGGCGTTCGCGCATCCGTCGGATCCACTGGGGCATGACCGGGAACTGAACGACCAGGCCTATGCGCTGGATCACATCGAATGCAAGCTGGCGGGGTTGCCGGCGTCGATGCAGACTGAGGCGGCGCGCCGCTTGGCGCAGACGCGCGTGGCGTGGCTGCGCGAGTTCAGGGATACGTTCGTGGCGGAATGGGGGCAGTTCGCGGCTGGCGCCGTACCGGCGGACTGAGCCGTCTTGTTGGCATCCTGAACGGGGCTGGCGTATGCTAGCCCGTGTGTCATTGCGCGGATGCGCCCGATGCGCGAGCCGGCGGTGCCTCGGCGGCGTGAGGCGCGGCGGGGGCGGCTGCCTGGGCGTCGGACGCCGCCGTGGTCGCGGGTTCAGGGGCCGATGCCGCCTTGGCATTTTCGCCCTCCTTCGGCGCCGTCCGCATGATCAGTTCCACGCGGCGGTTCGCGGCGCGGCCCTGGGCGGTGTCGTTGGGCTGCAGCGGATGCGTATCCGCGTAGCCCACCGCCCGCAGGCGGTTGCCGTCCACGCCGTCGCGCACCAGTTCGCGCAGCACGCTGGTGGCGCGGCTGGTGGACAGTTCCCAGTTGGACGGGAACTGGCGCGTCTGGATCGGCACGTCGTCGCTATGGCCTTCGATCGACAGGGGATGGTTGCTGCGGTTGACCACGCCGGCCAGCTTCTTGATCAGGCCCAGCCCGGAGGGACTGAGCGAGGCCTGGCCCGACGGGAACAGCAGTTCGGTGCTGATGCGGAAGCTGACCGACTGGCTGTTCACCATCACCTGGATCGAGTCGCCCAGGCCGTCCAGGCCCATGTCGGCGATGGACGGCGGGGGCGGGGGAGCAGGCACCATCGGGCCGTCTTCCACGGTTTCGGTGGGTTCGTGCACCGGGCCCGCGGGCGGGGTGGCGGGGGCGGGCAGATGCGCCCATTCGGCGGGGATCGTGGGCAGGCCGTCGATCCGGTCGAGGTCGCCCTGGTAGGCGGGCAGGCCGCCGCGCGCCACCGAGCCCACCACGGCGATGGGCTGGTCGTGCGTGGTGTGCCAGCCGTACATGCGCGTCACGCCCAGCATCACCACCAGCATGGCCAGCAGCAGCGTCAGCAGGTCGAGATAGGTGATGAGCCAGTTGTCGGGCTCGTGGTCGACCGCTTCGGGTACGTGCCAGCGCGCGAAGCGGTCCGCGTGGTTCCGGTTGGCGCGCGTGATGGGCGAGGCGCGCTTGCGCTCGGCGCGCCGGCGCTCTTCGATCAGGTCGGCCAGCGAGGACCGTGCCGCGCCGCTCATTGCCGCGCCGCCGCCTTGACGGGCGCCGCGGCGGGCGCGGCAGGGACGCGGCGGGGCGCCGGCTTGAGGTCGGGCTGGCCGCCGTCGTAGACTTCGTCCTCGACCTGCATCATGAAGGAGTTCAGCGTCTCGCGCACCACGGCCGGGCCGCGGCGCTCGCACATCATCGAGATGCCTTGCAGCACCATGTTCAGCAGGGTGACGCGGCGCTCGGTGCGGCGTTCGAGCTTCACGGCCACGGGTTTGCACAGCAGGTTGGCCAGCAGCAGGCCGTAGAAGGTGGTCATCAGCGCCACGGCCAGATGGCGCGCGATGGCGTCCATGGCGCCATCGCCCAGGACCGACATCAGGTTGATGAGGCCGACCAGCGTGCCCAGCATGCCGAAGGCCGGCGCGAAGCTGGCCATGGTGCGGAACATCTGGGCCTCGGCCTGTTCACGCGCGCGCATGCGGGCGATGCGCCACTGCAGCAGCTCGATGATCTGTTCCTCGGGCGTGTTGTCGATGATGAGCTGCACGCCGGTGCGCAGGAAGGGATTGGATACCTTCTTCAGCGCGGCCTCGACCTTGTGCACGTCGTTGTTCATCCACAATTGGGACATGGCGACCAGTTCGTCGATGTCGCGTTGGGTGTCCCCGCGGTCGTTATGGAACACGGTGCGCACCAACGGGGGAATGCGGCGGATCTCGGCCAGCGGGTAGGCGATGAACAGGGCCGCGCAGGTGCCGCCCAGCACGATGGCCAGGCCGGGCAGGTTCAGGTAGGCCACCGAGTCGATCGCCGAAAAGGCGACGACCAGGATCAGGGTGATGACGCTCAGCAGCAGGCCGATGAGGGTGGACAGATTCATGAAGTTCAAGCCCCGATAGGGAAGCGCGCGGACGGACGGCAGGCATGGGCGCCGCGGTCGAGGACATCCGGCCCGAGGATTCTAGCCAGGGGGGGCGGCGTCCAATCGAACGAAAAAAGGCCGAAAACCTCAGGTTTGGGATTTGCTGGCCGTTAACCTCCGGTTGCGTCCGGCCGGGCTTGCCCCGCGAGGAGGCATGGGGCTGGCCCGGTGCGCCGCTCGATCGGCGCCGGGGCCGGGAGGCAAGATTCATGCGTCACTATTTTTGCCAGCCACACCGCGGGAATTTGCCGGTCTCCTGACCCGTGAGATCATCGGGGATTGATTCCGGTGGCCGTCATGCCGGACCTCTTTTCAGGAGCACCGAATGCCCACCCCCCAAGACAGCGCCAGCATGGCGGTGTTCTGCGACTTCGAGAATCTTGCGCTGGGTGTGCGAGACGCCAACTACGCCCGCCTGGATATCCGCCTGGTGCTCGAGCGGTTGCTGCTCAAGGGCAGCATCGTGGTCAAGAAAGCCTATTGCAACTGGGAGCGCTACCGCGAATTCAAGGAGGGCATGCACGAGGCCAATTTCGAGCTGATCGAGATCCCGCACGTGCGGCAGTCGGGCAAGAATTCCGCCGACATCCGCCTGGTGGTGGATGCGCTGGACCTCTGCTACACCAAGAGCCACGTCGACACCTTCGTCATCATCAGCGGCGACTCGGATTTCTCGCCGCTGGTGTCCAAGCTGCGCGAGAACGCCAAGCGGGTGATCGGGGTGGGCGTCAAGCGCGCGACGTCGGACCTGCTGGTGGCCAATTGCGACGAGTTCATCTTCTACGACGACCTGGAGCGTGAGCGCCGCCGGGCGGCCGAAGCGCGCAATCCGGTGGCCGCCCCGCCTGTCGCCGCCACGGCCGTGGCGCAGCCGACGCTGGACGAGGCCGAGAAGCGCAAGCGGCAGGCGCTGGAACTGATCGTGCAGACCTTCGACGCCTTGACGACGGAAGAGGGCGACAGCCAGCGTATCTGGGCTTCCACGTTGAAGAATGCGATCAAGCGGCGCAAGCCGGATTTTTCCGAGTCGTATCACGGCTTCAAGGCCTTCGGACACTTGCTGGAAGAGGCGCAGGCGCGCGGACTGCTGACGCTGGGACGCGACGAGCGGTCCGGCACCTACGTCAGCCGGGCGGCCGCGCCGGACCTGATGGTGCGGACCGAGGAGCGAAAGCCCAGAGGGGCGCGGCAGGGCCTGGCCGGACAGTCGGGACGGCGTAGAGGCGGTGCGGCGCGCAACAGATCGGCTGAGGCCAATATTCATGCCGACGCGGCCGAGTCCCGGTCAAATGAGGATCGGGCATTGCCGAACGGGTCAGGCCAGACGCCGAACGCGGCGGCTGTGACGCCCGCGGCCAGTGGGCCGCCGACGCGGGCGACCGACAACGGTGCGGCGGTTTCCACACCAAGCGCGCCGGAAACCACCAATACGAATCCGCCGCCGCGTGGTGCCGCCGAGGCCGTTGAGGGCAATCGTCAATCGAAGACCCGCAGAGGCGGGGGCGCAAGGGCACGTGCGGAGGCTGCGAAAGAGGGGGGCGCGGAAGGCGTGGCACCCTCCGTCAGCGACCGCTCGCAATCGGAGGATGAGCGGCAGTCACCCATAGCCGAGCGCCAGCGCCAACCCGCTTCATCGGCCTTGGCTGGCGTACCGATTCCGACGATTTCGCCACTGGGCGCGACGCCAAAGGCGGCGGTCACCGAGGCCGCGCAGGCACCCGCCAAGCCTGCCAGAAAGTCTGTCAGGAAGGCCGCG
The DNA here is from genome assembly GCF_900078315.1 of Bordetella ansorpii. GTDB lineage: Bacteria > Pseudomonadota > Gammaproteobacteria > Burkholderiales > Burkholderiaceae_B > Bordetella > Bordetella ansorpii. The sequence continues at coordinate 198,410 of NZ_FKBS01000017.1, read as the reverse complement.
ACGACCAAGGCCAAGGCGACCAAGGACGCCGCCGCGCCGGCCAAGGCGGTGAAGCGCCCGCGCGCGGCGAAAAAGGCGAAGGCAGCCGACGAAAGCTGATCGGGTAGCCCGCCGGACAAGGACGCGGGCGGAACTGCGGACAAGAGCGGCGGACGTGGCGCCGGAATCGTCGGCGCGGCCCGCCCTGCCCGCTAGTGATGCGAGCGGGAAGCGTGCTTGTGCTGGGGCTTGCCGCCCCGCGAGGTGTGCGCCATTTCTTCCAGTTCCGGCTTGCTCATCGAGTCGTACATGGATTTGGACGCACCCTTCAGGTCGCGGACCTTGGTGTCGCCCTTCTTGGCGGACAGGGCCGCGCCTGCGGCCTTTTGCTGGGCTTGGGACTTGGCTGGCATGGAGGATCTCCTTGACAGAGGTCGTCGTCTCGGTCCTGGGGGCGGCGCCGGCAGGATGCCGGCGCGTCCTTGCTACCGTGCATTCATGCTATCAACCACGCGCTGGCGTGGATGCAACGCCCCGTTGCCGGATGAAAACGGTCTGTGCCGGATCGGCGGCGCACGCGGGGCGAAGCGCCGGTGAGTCGGTTCGCGTTACATCATTTCCGGCAGGCGGGATACGCTTTCTGCCGTGGCCACGGCGAGCCGCCCCGTGGCGGGCATAGTGACGGGCGGCCGTGGCGTGTGCCGCGCATGCCCCATTCCTACACCCCCAGATACCGCGCCAACTGCTGCGGCCGCGCCGCGAAAGCCGCGCTGTCGCCGCTTTCCACGAGTCGCCCCTTCTCCATGACCACGCAGCGGTCTGTATGTGCCAGCACCGCGCGAAAATTGCGGTCGACGATCAGCGTGGACATGCCGGTGGCGCGGATGCGGCCGACGATGTTCCAGATCTCGGCCACGATCAGCGGCGCCAGGCCCTCGGTGGCCTCGTCCAGCACCAACAGGTCAGGGTTGGTCATCAAGGCCCGGCCGATGGCCAGCATCTGTTGCTCGCCGCCGGACAACTGCTGGCCGCCATGGTCCAGCCGTTCGCGCAGGCGGGGAAAGGTGTCCAGCACGCGCTCGTACGTCCAGCCTGCGCGCTGGCCGCGGCCGGCGCGGGCCGCCACGATCAGGTTCTCGCGCACGCTCAGGTTGGGGAAGATGCCGCGGCCCTCGGGCACGTAGGCCACGCCCAGCCGCGCGATGGCATGCGGCGCGGCGCGCGTGCAATCCCGGCCATCGACGTGCACGCTGCCCCGTTCGGCGCGCACCAGGCCCAGCAGGGTGCGGATCAGCGTGGTCTTGCCCATGCCGTTGCGTCCGACCAGGCCGATGGATTCGCCTGGGGACACGTCCAGGTCCACCCCGCGCAGCACGTGGCTGGCGCCGTAGTAGGTGTGCAGGCTGCGGGCCTGCACCAGCGGCTGCCCTGCGCTACGGCCATCCGATACGGTGGGGGCATGGGTCATGTGCGGGCTCCTGGTTCGGCGTGGGCAAACGACGTGGCCACGTCCGGCATGGTCGTGTCGTCCTCGCCCAGATACGCGGTCTGCACCGCCGGGTTGGCGCGGATCGTGGCCGGATCGCCGCTGGCGATGGCGCAGCCGTTGACCATCACGGTGATGGTTTCGGCCACGCGGAACACCGCGTCCATGTCGTGCTCGACCAGCAGAATGGCGTGCTCCCGCTTCAACGCCTGCAGCAGGTCCAGGATGCGGTCGGTTTCTTCAGGTCCCATGCCGGCCAGCGGCTCGTCCAGCAGCAGCACGTCGGGCTGCCCGGCCAGGCACATGGCGATCTCCAACTGGCGTTTGCGGCCGTGCGGCAGTTGGCCCGCCGGGCGCTGGGCATCCGCCTGCAGGCCGGTGCTGTCCATGGCCCGGCACGCCATATCGGTGCTGTGCGCGCAGCCTTCGGCGCTGCGCCACCAGTGCCAGAAGCGCTGCCGGCCGGCCTGGGCGGCCAGGCGGCAGTTCTCGTGCACGGTCAGTTCCGGAAAGAGGGTCGAGCGTTGATAGGTGCGGCCCAGGCCCGCACGCGCGCGGCGCGGTTGCGGCCAGGCGGTGACGTCTTCGTTGCCCAGCCGTACGGTGCCGCCGCTGGGGGGCAGTTCGCCGGACAGGATGTTGATCAGCGTGGACTTGCCCGCGCCGTTGGTGCCGATGACGGCATGCACGGCGCCCCGATGCAGTTCGAGCGAGACGCCGTCCACGGCCACGAGACCGCCGAAACGGCGCGTGATGCCGGTGGCGGCAAGCATGACGTCAGCCATGGGGGCCTCCGGAAGCGATGAGGGTAGGGCGGCCGCTTCGCGCGGCGCCGTCTCGCGAGGACTCGGCGCGGCTGGGCGAGGCCGCCTCCTCGCGCGCGTCATCCGGCGTGGAGGCGTCCGCCAGGGCATGCGTGCCCGGCGCTTTGCCCGTGCCGCGCAGCCGCGCCGGCAGGCCGATCAGCCCATCCGGCAACAGCGCCACCAGTGCGATGATGGCCAGCCCCAGCGACAGGTGCCAGTGCTGCGCATACGCGCCGAACACGGCCTCGGACTGGAACAGTTCCTGCAGCAGCACCAGCGAGGCCGCGCCCAGCACGGCGCCGCCGGGCCGGCGCAGGCCGCCCAGGATCACCATCAGCAAGGCCAGGCCGGACTGCTCCCAGGCCAGCAGTTCGGGCGTGACGAAGCCGTCCTTCAGGGCATACAGGAAGCCCGCCAGGCCGGCCAGCATGCCCGCCAGCACATAGGCCATCAGCTTGTAGGGATACGTGTCGTAGCCGGCCGCGCGCATGCGCTGCTCGCTGATGCGGATGCCGGCCAGCGCCGCGCCGAAGGGCGAGCGCCGCAGCATGCCGATGAACAGCCAGCCCAGCGCCAGGCAGGCCAGCGCGAAGAAATAGAAGGCGGTGTCGCTGGACAGGTCGAACAGCAGCCCGCCGCCCAGCGCGGGTTCCGGACGGAAATACAGGTAGATGCCGTCGCTGCCGCCGCCGACCTTGGTGTCGTGGAACACGTAGTACGCCATCTGCGAGAAGGCCAGCGTGACCATGATGAAGTAGATGCCGCGCGTGCGCAGCGCCAGCGCGCCGGTGACCAGCGCGTAGACGCCCGCGCCCAGCACCGCGGCGGGCAGCAGCCACCACAGCAGCGCCGGGCCGGCCTGTGGCGTCAGCAGCGCGGCGCCGTAGGCGCCGATACCGAAGAACGCCGCGTGCCCCAGGCTGACCAGGCCCGCGCCGCCCACCAGCAGCTGCAGGCTGAGGGCGAACAGCGCGTAGATCATGATCTTCAGCGCCAGTCCCGTGGCGTAGCCGCCCGCCAGCGACGGCACCACGGCCAATGCCAGCAGGACCAGCACAGGCACGAACAACGAAAGCGAAACAGCCTTGCGCATAAGGAATTCAGCCTTGTTTGAACAGCCCTTCGGGCTTGCACAGCAGGATGCCGGCCATCAGCACGTACACCAGCACGCCCGCGGCCGCCGGGAACAGCACCTGGCCGAAGGTCTCGACGACGCCCACCAGCATCGCGGCCAGGAAGGCGCCGCGGATCGAGCCGATGCCGCCGATCACCACCACCACGAAACACACGATCAGCACGCCGTGGCCCATGCCCGGATACACCGAGGACACGGGGGCGGCGATGGTGCCCGCCAGCGCGGCCAGCGCCACGCCCGCGGCGAACACCATGCGGTAGAGCCGGTTGATGTCGATGCCCAGCGAGCCGATCATCTCGCGGTTGCTGGCGCCGGCGCGCACCATCATGCCCAGCCGCGTGCGGGTGATGACCAGGTACAGCAGCAGCCCCACGCCCAGCCCGACGGCCGAGATGAACAGCCGGTACACCGGGTAGGTCATCACCCCGCCCAGCGAGAGGGAGCCCTGCAGCCAGGCGGGCATCGGCACGCCGTGCACGTCGTTGCCCACCAGGATGCTGCGCAGCTCCTCGAACACCAGGATCAGGCCGTACGTCATCAGCACCTGCTGCAGGTGGTCGCGCCGGTACAGGTAGCTGAAGAACGCGGCTTCCAGCACGTAACCCAGCAGGGCCGCGGCCGCCACGCAGACGATCACGGTGGCGAAGAACCCGCCGCCCAGCGTGCGGTCGACCCACGGTCCCAGCGCGAACGCCATGTAGGCGCCGATCATGTAGAAGCTGCCATGGGCCAGGTTGATGATGCCCATGATGCCGAAGATCAGCGTCAGGCCGCTGGCCACCAGGAATAGCAGCAGGCCATATTGCAGCGCGTTCAGGCACTGGATGAGGAAGACGGCGGGATCCATCCTGGCTCCGGCTTACAGGCGGCAGCCGCGCGCGGGATCGGCCAGCTTGCGCACGGCCACTTCCTGCACCACGTTGTCCAGGCCGTTGACTTTGCGTAGGTAGATGTCCTGCACCGGGTTGCCGGCGGCCGACAGCGTGAACGGGCCACGCGGGCTGTCGATGGTGGCGCCGCGCATGGCTTTGCGGAAGTCGTCTTTCTTGCCGATATCGCCCTTCACCGCGGCCAGGCCCGCCTGCATCATCTGCGCGGCGTCATAGCCCTGCACGGCGTACACGTCCGGCGGCATGGCGTAGGCCTTGTTGTAGGCCGCGCGGAAGGCGTTGTCGCGCGGGGTGTTCAGGCCGTCGGCGTAGTGCAGGGTGGTCAGCAGGCCCTGCGCGGAATCGCCTTGCGCCTTGAGCGTGCCGTCGGTCAGGAAGCCCGAGCCGTATAGCGGAATGGTCTTGCCCAGGCCCGCCGCGTGGTAGTCCTGCACGAACTTCACCGCGCCGCCGCCCGCGAAGAAAGCGAACACCATGTCGGGCCTGGACGCGGCGATCTCGGTCAGCAGCGACTGGAATTCCACGTTGGGGAAGGGCACGTTCAGGTGCTTCTGCACCTTGCCGCCGGCCTTCTCGAAGCCTTCCTGGAAGCCGTTGACGGCCTCGTCGCCCGCCGCGTATTTCCACGTGACGGTGATGGCGGTCTTGTGGCCCTTTGCCGCGGCCACCGGGCCCATGGCGTAGGCCGGCTGCCAGTTGGTGAACGAGGTGCGGAAGATGCCGGGGCCGCACATGGGGCCGGTGATGGCGTCGGCGCCCGCATTGGGCACGATCAGCGTGGTGTTGCTGTCCCTGGCGGCCTTGGCCAGGGCCATGGCCACGCCTGAATGCACGGTGCCCACCAGCACGTCGACCTGGTCGCGCTTGATCAGGCGGTTGGCGTTCTCGGAAGCCTTGGCGGGATTGGATTCGTCGTCGACCTTGAAGTACTCGATCTCGCGGCCGCCCAGCTTGCCGCCCTGTTCGGCCACGTACAGCTTGAAGCCGTTCTCGATGGCGTTGCCCAGGGCGGCGTAGGTGCCGCTGTAGGGCAGCATGAAGCCCACCTTGATCTTGTCGGCGGCCGAGGCCCCTGCCGCGAGGCAGAGCAGGGCGCCGGTGATGGCGCCGCGCAGTATGGCGTGTTGCATGGTTGTCTCCTGGTTTTTATGTATGGCTGCCGGCACTTCTGGCCGGGTCTTGCGCGGGGTTCTTCATGAATGCGCCGGGCGGCGCGGTCTATAGCGAAGCCTCTTCCAGCTGCCGCAGGCGGAACCGCTGGATCTTGCCGGTGGCGGTCTTGGGCAGCTCTTCGGTGAAATCGATCTGGCGCGGATACTTGAAGGGCGCCAGGTGTTGCTTGACGTACTGCTGCAGCGCCGCGCCCGTGCGGTCGTCGGGCTCGTAGCCGGGGCGCAGCACCACGTAGGCCTTGGTCTTGACCAGGCCATCGTGGTCCGGCACCCCGATCACGGCGGCCTCCAGCACCGCCTCGTGCTGGATCAGCACGTTCTCGACTTCCACCGGCGACACGTACTGGCCGCTGACCTTTATCATGTCGTCGCTGCGGCCGGCGTAGGTGTAGTAGCCGTCGGCATCGCAGACGTACTTGTCGCCGCTTTTCAGCCAGTCGCCCTGGAAGCACTGCCGCGTCTTGTCGCGGTTGTTCCAGTACATCAGCGCGGTGCTGGGGCCCTTGATGTACAGGTCGCCGATGGCGCCGGCGGGCACGGGCAGGCCGGTGTCGTCGCGCAGTTGCACCTCGTAGCCCGGCACGGGCTTGCCGGTGGTGCCGTAGCGCAGGTCGCCGCTGCGGTTGGACAGGAAGATGTGCAGCATCTCGGTCGACCCGATGCCGTCCAGGATCTCGCAGCCGAAATGGCGCGTGAAGCGGTCGCCGATGTCGCGCGGCAGGGCCTCGCCCGCCGACGTACAGACGCGCAGCGCCACCTGGTGGCGCGGCGGCAGGTCGGCGGCGGCCAGCATGCCGGCGTACAGCGTGGGCACGCCATAGAAGATGGTGGGGCGGTGGGTGGTCAGCCGCTGGAACACGGCCTGCGGCGTGGGGCGCTCGCCCATCAGCACGGTGGTGGCGCCCACCGACAGCGGGAAGGTCAGGCCATTGCCCAGGCCGTAGGCGAAGAACAGCTTGGCCGCCGAGAACACCACGTCCTCCTCGCGGATGCCCAGCACGGGCTTGGCGTACAGCTCGGCCGTATGCCACAGGTTGCCGTGCGTATGCACCACGCCCTTGGGCTTGCCGGTGGACCCCGACGAGTACAGCCAGAACGCGATCTCGTCGGCCAGCGTGCGCACCGCGGGCACGGTGGGCGAGGCGGCCAGTTGGGTGTCGAGGTGCAGCGCGTCGGCGGGCGGCGTGCCCGCGGGCTGCGACACGACCACGTGCTCGACATCGTGGCCGCCCTGGGCCATGGCCGCCTGCAGCACCGGCAGGAGCGGGCCGGACACGAACACGGCGCGCGCACGGCTGTGCTGCAGGATGTAGGCGTAGTCGTCGGCCGTCAGCAGGGTGTTCACCGCCACCGGCACCACGCCGGCATGCAGCGCGCCCAGGAAGGCCACGGGCCAGTCGACGGTGTCGTGCAGCAGCAGCAGCACGCGTTCTTCGCGGCGCAGGCCCACGCCGCGCAAGAGGCCGGCGCAGCGCGCCACGCGTTCGGCCAGTTCGCCATAGCTGAGCTGGCGCTGGTCGTCGATGTAGGCCGTCTTGGCGGCGCGCGCGGCGTTCAGCGCGGCCAGGTGGCTGGCGAAATTCAGTTCGGCGGGGCAGTGGTTCATGCGTGTCTCCGGATCTTTTATCTCTAGGGCGCCCGCGCGCCCGGTTCAGCCGGTGGGGTCATGCGTCGTCGGCGCGGCGTCGTCGGATCTCAGTGGCGGGTGAATTCGATGGCGCCTTGCGGCAGCAGGTACAGCACCAGGGCGCGGCCCCGGCTGACGGTAGGGCGGTGCGCCGAGCCGGGCCCGTAGACCAGCCAGCCGGCGCCATGGCCGTCGAAGCGCGCGGCGTCGTCCAGCGGCATGATCAGGTCGATCTCGCCATTGGGGTGCGAATGGTGGGGGCCGGCAAGATCGTTCATGTCGACCACGTCCACCGAATAGCCGCCCAGGTCGTCGGCGGGCTTGATGACGCGGCCATAGCGGATGCCTCCGCCTTCGCGATCGCACATCCAGCCGTCGGCGATCGCGGCCTTACAGGTCTGGAAGAGGTGCTGGTACTGCGGACTGTCCGGGCCGAACGCCTGGTTCAGCCGGTCTTGCAGGGCGGCATCGAGCGGCGCGCCGCCGATGCGGTCGGTCACTTCCCGGATCAACGCTCGGAACTGTTCAGGCGAGCTCACAGATGTCTCCTTTACACTGTGGCGCGGGTTGCGGGGCATGAATTTCAATGCTTCTTTTCGAGCAACCCGCCGTGCGATGTACGTCGGTTGAATGGAAAAATAGTGCTTTGACGAATGCGCGTCAAGCACTATAGTGCATGAAATCGCGATTTAAGGGTTATTGCGGAGCAACGAACACCCATGACTCAAGCGCTTGATCTGGCGCCTGCCGAACCCCCGCGCGAGGCCTTTCTGGTGGCCTTGGGCGAACGCGTCCGTCGCCTGCGCGCGATCCGCGGCATGACGCGGAAAAGCCTGGCACAGGCGACCGGCGTGTCCGAACGCCACCTGGCCAATCTGGAACACGGGGTGGGCAACGCCTCGGTATTGGTGCTGCTGCAGATTGCGCGCGCCTTCAATTGCGCGCTGGCCGAACTGGTCGGCGACGTGACCACCGAATCCCCGGAATGGCTGCTGATCCGCGAACTGCTCAGCGGCCGCGGCGAATCCGACTTGCAGCGCGCCCGCGAGGCGCTGACGCAGTTGTTCGGCGCGGGCGGGCAGCGGCCCAACCGCTTCCAGCGCATCGCGCTGATCGGGCTGCGGGGCGCGGGCAAATCCACGCTGGGCCAGATGCTGGCCGAAGACCTGGGCTATCCGTTCGTCGAGCTGAACCGCGAGATCGAACGCGTGGCGGGGTGCGGCATCCTGGAAATCCACAATCTGTATGGCCCCAACGCCTACCGCCGCTACGAGCGCCGGGCGTTGGAAGAGGCCGTGCAGCTGTATCCCGAAATGGTGCTGGCCACGCCGGGCGGGCTGGTCTCCGAACCGGCCACCTTCAACCTGCTGCTGGCGCACTGCTATACGGTATGGCTGCGCGCCACGCCCGAAGAGCACATGGGGCGCGTCATGGCCCAGGGCGATTTCCGCCCCATGTCGGGCAGCACCGAGGCCATGGCGGACCTGAAGCGCATCCTGGCTGGCCGGGAAGCGTTCTACGCCAAGGCCGACCTGACCTGGCACACCAGCGACCTGGAACTGCAGGAGTGCTTCGCGGGCCTGCGCACGCAGGTGCGCAAGGCGGGTGGGCTGCCGCTGTAGCCGCTTCCCGGCTGTTCGACGCGGGCGGCATGCCCGCCCCGTGGGCGCGCTGGCCGTTGTCCGGGTTCGCCTGCGGGCCCGCCGCTGCGTCTCTTCTTCCCTGCATGCATGAAGCGTGTTGCCGCTGCGCTGGCGTCGGCAACACCGGAAACTGCACTTTGATGCATTTTCGCGTTGACGCATGCATTTGACTGCACTATTATGCATCTAATGCAGTATTTTGCTGGTAGAGGAGACACCTATATGAACAGCAGCGCCCCCGCGCCGGTGGAATTCCGCACCGCCCCGGATCAATACCGCCATTGGCGGCTCAGCGTCGAAGGCAACGTCGCCACCCTGGCCATGGACGTGGCCGAAGATGGCGGCCTGCGCCCCGGCTACAAGCTCAAGCTCAATTCGTACGACCTGGGCGTGGACATCGAGCTGCACGACGCGCTGCAGCGCATCCGCTTCGAGCATCCGCAGGTGCGCACGGTGGTCGTCACCAGCATGAAGGAGCGCATCTTCTGTTCGGGCGCCAACATCTTCATGCTGGGGCTGTCCAGCCATGCCTGGAAGGTGAACTTCTGCAAGTTCACCAACGAAACCCGCAACGGCATCGAAGATTCCAGCCGCCACAGCGGCATCAAGTTCGTGGCGGCGCTCAATGGCGCCTGCGCCGGGGGCGGCTACGAGCTGGCGCTGGCGTGCGACGAGATCCTGCTGGTGGATGACCGCTCATCGGCCGTTGCCTTGCCCGAGGTGCCGCTGCTGGGAGTGCTGCCCGGCACCGGCGGCCTGACGCGCGTGACCGACAAGCGCAAGGTACGGCACGATCATGCCGACATCTTCTGCACCCTGGTCGAGGGCGTACGCGGCGAGCGCGCCAAGGCATGGCGCCTGGTCGATGATGTGATCAAGCCCGCGCAGTTCGACGCCGCCGTGCAAGCCCGCGCGCAAGAACTGGGCGAGGGCAGCCGCCGTCCCGCGCAGGCCCGGGGCGTGGCGCTGACGCGCCTGGAGCGCACCGACGGTCCCGACGGCGTGGCCTACCGCCATGTCGAGGTGCGCATCGACCGCGAGAAGCGCCTGGCCACCTGGACGGTGCGCGCGCCGCAGGACGACGTGGCCACCGAGATCGATGCCATCGTGGCCGCGGGCGCCGACTGGTGGCCGCTGCGGATGGCGCGCGAGCTGGACGACGCCATCCTGTACCTGCGCACCAATGAACTGGACATCGGCACCTGGCTGTTCAAGACCGAAGGCGATGCACAGGCCGTGTTGAAGGCGGACGCGGCGTTGCAGGCGCACGGCGAGCACTGGTTCGTGCGCGAGACCGCCGGCATGCTGCGCCGCACGCTGGCGCGGCTGGACGTGACCTCGCGCTCGCTGTTCGCGTGCATCGAGCCGGGCTCGTGCTTTGCCGGCACGCTGCTGGAGCTGGCCCTGGCCGCCGACCGCATCTACATGCTGGACGACAGCCAGACCGATACGCCGGCCCGCATCACGGTGGGCGAGTGCAATTTCGGCGCCTATCCCATGGTCAACGGCCTCACCCGCCTGCAGCGCCGTTTCTACCAGGAAACCGAGCCGATGGAGGCCGTGCGCCGCGCCGCGGGCCAGCCGTTGTCGCCCGCCGAGGCCGAGCAACTGGGCCTGGTCACTTTCGCGCCCGACGAGATCGACTGGGAAGACGAATTGCGCATGGCGCTGGAAGAGCGCCGCGCGCTGTCGCCCGACGCGCTGACGGGCCTGGAGGCCAACCTGCGCTTCGGTCCTGTCGAAACGATGGAAACGCGCATCTTCGGCCGGCTGACCGCCTGGCAGAACTGGATTTTCAACCGGCCCAACGCGGCCGGCGAGAAGGGCGCCCTGAAGCTGTACGGCAAGGGCGAGCAGGCCGCATTCGACTGGAACCGCGTCTGACGCCCCGGGGCTGCGCTGCTCGCGCAGCGGCCCCGTCGCCACACGTCCATCCGCACAGACACCCGCGCCGCAGGCCTCCCCTGACGGCCCCCGAGGAGACACGCATGTCCGGCATCAACTACAGCGAGAAGATACCCAACAACGTCAACCTGTCCAGCGACCGCACGCTGCAACGCGCGCTGGAGCACTGGCAGCCCAATTACCTGCAATGGTGGCAGGACATGGGACCGGATGGCTCGCATGGCTTCGACGTCTACCTGCGCACCGCCGTCAGCGTCGAGCCCGATGGCTGGGCGCACTTCGACCACGTGAAGATGCCCGATTACCGCTGGGGCATCTTCCTGGCGCCGCAGGACGGCCAGCGCAAGATCCATTTCGGCGAGAACATGGGCCGCGACGTGTGGCAGGACGTGCCCGGCGAGCACCGCGCCAACCTGCGCCGCATCATCGTCACGCAGGGCGACACCGAGCCGGCCTCGATCGAGCAGCAACGCCACCTGGGCCTGACCGCGCCATCGCAGTACGACCTGCGCAACCTGTTCCAGATCAACGTGGAAGAGGGCCGCCACCTGTGGGCCATGGTGTACCTGCTGCACCGCTATTTCGGCCGCGATGGCCGCGAAGAGGCCGACGCGCTGCTGCAGCGCACCTCGGGCGACGCGGACAATCCGCGCATCCTGGGCGCCTTCAACGAGAAGACGCCGGACTGGCTGGCGTTCTACATGTTCACGTACTTCACCGACCGGGACGGTAAGTTCCAGTTGTGCGCGTTGGCCGAGTCGGGATTCGACCCGCTGGCCCGCACCACGAAGTTCATGCTGACCGAAGAGGCGCATCACATGTTCGTGGGCGAATCGGGCGTGTCGCGCGTCATCCAGCGCACCTGCCAGGTGATGAACGAACTGAAGACGGACGATCCCGCGGCGATCCGCGCGGCCGGCGTGATCGACCTGGCCACCATCCAGCGCTATCTCAACTTCCACTACAGCGTGACCATCGACCTGTTCGGCGCCGACCAGTCCTCCAATGCCGCCATCTTCTACAGCGCCGGCCTGAAGGGGCGCTACGAAGAGGGCAAGCGCACCGACGATCATCAGTTGAAGGACGGCACCTACCGCATCCTGTCGGTCGATGGCGGCAAGCTGCGCGAGATCGAGGTGCCGATGCTCAATGCGCTCAACGAGGTGCTGCGCGACGACTTCATCCGCGACTCGATGGCCGGCGTGGGACGCTGGAACAAGGTGATCGAGAAGGCCGGCATTCCGTTCCGCCTGTCCGTGCCGCACAAGGCGTTCAACCGCCAGATCGGTACGCTGGCCGGGGTGCGCGTCTCGCCCGAGGGCGACGTGCTGACGCCGGATCAATGGAAGGCCAACGTCGACAAATGGCTGCCCACGCCCGAAGACCGCGCCTTCGTCGCGTCGCTGATGGGCCGGGTCAACGAGCCGGGCAAGTTCGCCAACTGGATCGCGCCGCCCGTCATGGGCGTGAACCGCCAGCCCATCGACTTCCAGTACGTCCGTTTCAACTGAGCTGGCGGGCCGCCCCCGGGCGGCCGCCGCTGCGGGGCTTGTCCAGACCAGACAGGCCCCAGCCTTGGGAAACCGCCATGAACGCGCCCCTGCCGCCGCAAGTGCTCAAGCAGCATCTGATCGATCCCGAGATCTGCATCCGCTGCAATACGTGCGAAGAAACCTGCCCCATCGACGCCATCACGCACGACGGCCGCAATTACGTGGTGGATGCGTCCATCTGCAATGGCTGCATGGCCTGTGTGCCGCCGTGCCCGACCGGGTCCATCGACAACTGGCGCATGGTGGTGCGCGAAGAGGCCTACACGCTGGAGGAACAGTTCGGCTGGGACGAGTTGCCGGGGGAGAAGCCGTTGCCCGCGCAGGGCGTCGTGGCCGATGCCGCGGCGGCCGACGCCGCTGCCGATGTGCTGGCCGCCGCCGCGCTGGCCGAGCCCGCCGCCGTTTACGTGGCCCCGGGCTCCATCGTGCCGCCCTGGTCGGCGGCGCATCCCTACGTGAACCTGTATTCGCACAAGACGCCCATCGTCGCCACGGTGGTGGGCAACTACCGCGTGACGGACGACGATACCGACAGCGACATCCATCACATCGTGCTGGATTTCGGCAAGCTGCCGTTTCCGGTGCTAGAGGGCCAGTCCATCGGCATCCTGCCGCCGGGCGCCGATGCGCAGGGCCGCGCGCATCATGCGCGGCAGTACTCGCTGGCCAGCCCGCGCGATGGCGAGCGGCCCGGCTACAACAACCTGTCGCTGACCGTGAAACGCGTCACCGAGACGCACGACGGCCGGCCGTTTCGCGGCGTGTGCTCGAATTATCTGTGCGACGTGGCCAAGGGCGACCAGGTCCAGGTGATCGGCCCGTTCGGCAATACCTTCCTGATGCCGAATCACGCCCGCGCCAATCTGGTGATGATCTGCACGGGCACCGGCGCGGCGCCCATGCGGGCCATGACCGAGCACTGCCGCCGCCGTCTGGAGCAGGGCGTCAACGGCAAGCTGATGCTGTTCTTCGGCGCCCGCACCGAGCGCGAACTGCCGTATTTCGGGCCGTTGATGAAACTGCCCCGCGACTTCATCGACATCAACCTGGCGCTGTCGCGCGAAGCGGACCAGCCGAGGCGCTACGTGCAGGATGCCATCCGCGAACGGGCGGCCGACGTGGCCGCGCTGCTGGCGGATGAGGAAACCTATCTGTACGTGTGCGGCCTGAAGGGCATGGAAGCGGGCGTGCTGCAGGCCCTGAAAGAGGTGGCCGAGACCGCCGGGCAGGCGTGGGAGCCGCTGCATGCCGCCCTGCGCACCCAGGGCCGTCTGCACCTGGAAACCTACTGACGTCCGCTTACCTGGGACGCTGCCAGATCAGCGTCCCGCTTTCCTGCATGGGTTTGTCCCGGGCGGTCTTGCCCAAGGCCTTGCTGACGCCGGTCCACGGCGCGGTCAGCCGCACCTTCACGGGTTCCAGGCAGGAGGGGACGCCTTCGCCGATGCTGACGCCAAGCAGCATCTCGGAGACGTCATCATCCAGGCCGCGATCGCCGGTCGATCTTTCCAGCTGCGTGCGCCGCACGCCGCCCGCGGCATCGAACCACAACTGTGCCCGCACATCGAAGTTGCGGGTGTTCAGGTGGCTGCTCTTCTTGAAGGCGCCGGAGACCTGCGCGTTGATCAGGTTCAGGTAGGAACGGATCTGCAGCGCGGTGCTGCAGCCGCCGCCCCCTCCGCCTCCCCCATCCGCGTCGCCGCTGCCCCCGTCTGCACCGCCGCCGATGGTGAAACTGTCGGCGCTGGGCAGGCCCTGCGCGATCTGGAAGGGATTCGTGTCCGGCGGCGCGTCGATGGCGATGGCCTTCTGCGCCTTGGGCGCCGGGGCCTTGGGCGCGGGCGGGGTCTTGGGTTTGGGCGGCTGCGCAGTGGGCCGGGCCGCCGGCGCGGCGGGGGCCTGGGCGGCGCGTTGAGGCTCGGGCTTGCGTGGGACGGGCGGCGGCGCAGGTGGGGGCGGCGTCAGCGTCACCATCAGGGTCGGCCGAACCTCGCGAGGCTTGGCGCCGCGATGTTGCAGGCCCCAGACGATGACCGCCAGCAGCACCAGGCCGGACACGATCCATCCCGCGGCCGAGAAACGCTCTTTCCAGGTCCTGTTCATGGCGCTCGCGGGCGTGCAGGGTTTGGGGATGGGGTCTCGCGCGGCGGGCAGTGTAGCAAGGCGGTGTGTCAGCAGGGCGATTCCGTCCGAACCGGAGCTACGTACAATGCCCGCTGGCCACCGCGCAGCCCGGACATGTTGCCCTGGGCGCACGGGGCAAAAAACAATATGTAGGGTGGAGATGGATACGGTCTATTTTGCCGTGGCGGCGGGCGCCGTCCTGGCGGGCTTCGTGCAGGGCTTGTCGGGGTTTGGTTTCAGCATGGTGTCGATGTCGTTGTGGGCCTGGACGGTCGATCCGAAGCTGGCGGCGGTGTTGGCGGTGTTCGGGGGGCTGACGGGACAGGTCATCGCGGCGGTGTCGATGCGCCGTGGTTTCGACATGCGGCTGCTGGGGCCGTTTCTGCTGGGCGGCCTGATCGGCATACCGATAGGCGTGGCCGTGCTGCCCCTGCTGGAAGTGCATGTCTTCAAGGCCGCGCTGGGCATATTGCTGGCGGTGTGGTGCCCGATCATGCTGTTCTCGAAACACCTGCCGCCCATTACCGTGGGCGGCTCGGCGGCCAACGGCGTGGTCGGGGTGATCGGCGGGGTCATGGGCGGGTTGGGCGGTTTCTCGGGCGTCATCCCCACGCTGTGGTGCACGCTGCGCCGCTTCGACAAGGACGTGCAGCGCAGCATCATCCAGAACTTCAACCTGGCCACCCTGGCCTTCACGATGCTGGGCTATCTGGTCTCGGGCGCGGTCACCCGTGACATGCTGCCGATGTTCGCCATCGTGGCGCCGGCCATGCTGATTCCGACCGTGCTGGGCGCGCGCCTGTATGTGGGGATCAGCGACGTGGCCTTTCGCCGCATCGTACTGAGCCTGCTGACGCTGTCGGGCGTGGCGCTGCTGGCGTCGTCGATCCCGCACTTCTTCGCGGGGTAGTGCTCTGGCCGCAGATGGCGGCCAGAGCACTCAGGCGCTGAATGGGTCGAGCACATGCACCCCCAGGCCGTCGAAATCGGCCGTGTTGCGGGTGACCACGGTAAGCCCGTGGATGAGGGCCGTGGCGGCGATGAGCTTGTCCAGGGCATGCTGAGGCTGCGGCACGCGCAGCCGGCCCCACACCTGGGCCACGTCGGCATCGACGGGCAAGATGCGTCGGGCAAAGTCTGCCGACAGGCGCGCCAGCCAGTTTTCGAGCGATGCCGCTTGCGGGGCATCGCCGCGATGACGCAGCAGATCGACGCCGCGCCGCAGTTCGCCCACCGTGACCACCGACAGGAACAGCGCGGCGTCGGCCTGGGCGGCCGTCTTCAGGAACGTCCGGACCCCCGCATTGGCGCGCGCCCCCTTGCGGGCCTCGCTGATGACGTTGGTGTCAATCAAATACATGCGGCGCACCGTCGGGGTCTTCGTGGCGCGCGAAGTCGGCGTCTCGGCCCACGTCTGGCATGGCGGCCAGCACGTCGGCCAGGCTGCGTCGCGGGGATTGCAGCAGGGCTCGGGCCAGGATGTCGCGGTGCTCGGCTTCTGCGCTGCGGCCGTTGGCCGCGGCTTGCTCGCGCAGCGTCTGGATAAGGGCGTCGTCGACGCCACGCACGATAAGGCTGCCCATGTACGTTCTCCAAAGATTGCTATCAATGATAGCATCTTGAAGCAGGTAAGGATTGGAAGGGAAAGCGTCCGGCAAGAGAGGTCTCCTGAAAAGGGGGGCGGACGCAGTCTCTCCGGGGATCTTCGGCCTGTCACGCTTCCATTCGTGCGTGAATGATTCGCGAAGGGAGGCCGCTATCCCCTCGAACGGCTTCGCGCAGGCGGCCGGGCCGCGCACAACGCATGTGGTTTGCGTCAGGCGCCGTGACTGCCGGCGCGCCTGCGGGCACTACGCCGCCACTCGCCTGCCTGCGCGCCGCTCGGACCACACCCACCATGCCGTCATGGCTGCCGCCAATGCCACGACCGGCAGCATGGCGGCGTTCAGCGCCTCCCAGCCATACCGGTCCAGCAACGGCCCCGCGCCGAGCGTGGCCGCGGCCGTGAAGGCGTAGCGCAGCAGCTCGGCCGTGCCTTGCGCGCGCGCCCGTTCCGCGGGGCGATAGGATTGCGCCAGCAGCGTGGTGCCGCCCACGAACATGAAGTTCCAGCCCACGCCGAGGCAGAACAGGGCGGCGTAGAACGCCGGCAGCGACGGCGAGGACATGGCGATGAGCGAGCAGGCCACGTTCAGCGCCATGCCCGTGCCCAGCACCGGCGCCAGTCCCACGCGGCGGATCAGCGCGCCCGCGAAGAAGGCGGGCGCATACATGCCGACCAGATGCCACTGCATGATGCCCGCGCCATCGTCGATGCTGTGATGGCAGGCCACGGCGGCCAAGGGGGCGGCGGTCATGATGAACATCATCGAGACCGACCCGACCACGTTGTTGGCGGCGGCGGCCACGAAGATGGGCTGGCGCGCGACCTCACGCAATGGCCGCGCCGGCTCGGCCGCCACGTCGGCCGTTGCCGCGGCCTCCCCATCGCGATAGGCCAGCGCCAGCAGCATGGCCGAGGCCAGGCCCAGCAGCGCCACCATGAGGTATGCGCCCGCGAACAACGCCACGGGAAACAGGTCCTTGCTCCAGGCGGCCAGCGCCGGTCCGGCCAACGCGGCGATCACGCCGCCGGCCAGCACGGTGGAGATGGCGCGGCTCTTGGCCTGTGCCGGCACGGCGTCGGCCGCGGCCAGGCGGTAGTACTGCGCGAAAGCCTGGAACACGCCGACCAGCGCCGTGCCCGCGCAGAACACCCAGAACAACGAATGGAATACGGCCCATACCGAGATCAGGCCGCCCGCGCAGCCGCTCACCGCGCCCAGCACGAAACCCGCGCGCCGCCCGATGCGCTGCATCAGTTGGGCAGCGAACCAGGTGACCACCGCGCCCGCCACGGTGATCAGCGCGAAGGGCAGGGTGGCCAAGGCCTTGTCGGGCGCCAGCATGTGGCCCGTGAGGGCGGTCAGGGTCAGGTCGATGGAGATGGCGGCAGTGAACAGCCCCTGGCAGATGGCCAGCACCCAGGCATTGTGTCTTCCTTGGGGGGATTCGGTCGGGCCGCGATCGGACGGTTGCGGCCCGGCCGACCGCGGCCCGGCCGGACTGCCCGGAGCCCCCGGGGACGAAGAAAGCGTGGAAGCGGACATGCCAGATGATTCCGGGTGTGATTGACAGCCTCGACTCTACGCAGGGACACTATGACGTAAATGACATATTTCCCTCGATAAACGACATGACGCGCGCAATCGATGTGCTGCTGGTTCCTGGTTTCCAGCTACTGGACATGGCCGGGCCCGTGTCCGTGTTCGGCATGGCGTCCGATCTGGCGCCCGCGCGGCGCGGACCGGCCTACGCGGTCACGCTGGTGTCCGAGCGTGGCGGCCGTGTTGCCAGCACCTGCGGTGTCGAGGTGGCCACGCAATCCTGGCGCGGCTCGGCGGCCGGCACGCTGATGGTGCCGGGCGGCCGTGGCACGCGCACGTCGCCGCCGTCACCAGGGTTGCTGCGGCACCTGCAGGCTGCCATGGCCGCGCGCCGCCGCCTCTGCAGCGTGTGTACCGGCGCCTTCCTGCTCGCCGCCGCGGGCGTGCTGGACGGGCGGCGCGTCACCACGCATTGGCGCCACGCCGTGGAGCTGCAGCGCCGTTATCCCGCGCTGCGCGTGGACAGCGACCGCATCTTCGTGCGAGACGGCGGGATCTGGACGTCGGCCGGCATCAGCGCCGGCATCGACCTGGCGCTGGCCATGGTCGAAGCCGACCTGGGCGCGGAGCTGGCCCGCGCGGTGGCGCGCGAGATGGTGGTGTATCACCGCCGCACGGGCGGGCAGTCGCAGTTTTCGACGCTGCAAGACCTGGCGCCGCAAAGCGAACGCATGCGCGCGGTGATGGACTACATCGGCGCGCACCTGACCGCGGCGCTGACGGTGGATACGCTGGCCGAGGTCGCGTGCCTCAGCCCGCGCCAGTTCATCCGCGCCTTCAAGGCCGAGACCGGGCAGACGCCCGCCAAGGCGGTGGAGCGCATCCGCGCCGAAGCGGCGCGCGCGCAGATCGAGGACGGCGGCGCCGCCATCGAAACCGTGGCCCGCCATGTGGGTTTCGAGGATGCCGAGCGCATGCGGCGCGCCTTCCTGCGCGTGTACGGCCAGCCGCCGCAGGCCGTGCGCAGGGCCGCGCGCGCCGCGTAGCGTCTCGTGCGCGGGACATCCTGGTTCAGCCTGAAAAATTTTCGAACATCTGCTCACGCGACCTTGCGCTAGAGTAAACCGCAGCCTGGGCATGCCGTCCGCCTCGACGCCCTGTCGCGCGGGGCATGATCCCCAGGCCAGACTATTCGAACAAGCCAATGGGACCGGCGCCGCCACGACAGGCAGGCGCCGTGCGGAGGAGACATCATGCAGGCATGCGCCCGTTCACGCGCATTGCCGCCGCCGGCAGCGCAGCCGCGCGCGCCCGCGCGCATCGGTTCGCCATGCGCGCCCGGCAGGCATGCCCGCATTCCCGGCATCCGTTTTACCCACAAGACGAGAAAGAGGAAGACATGCCCGAGAACCAAGGAAGACGCGGGGCCTATGGCCAGGCCAGGAACGTGCTGCTGGCCGGCGTCGTCGCCGTGCTGGCGGCAGGCTGCGGCGGCAGCGACGACGATGACGACGACCAGACCACGCCGCCGCCCGCCGGCCGGTCCTTGTCGCTGACCACGGTCTCGTCGCCGCCCGAGTACGTCAGCGGCGGCGACGCGTTGGTGCAGGTGCAGTTGCCCGATGGCGTGAGCGGCCCGCCGACCGTGACGCTCAATGGCAACAACGTCTCGAAGGCCTTCACCGATCAGGGGCAGGGCCGCTGGCAAGGACTGGTCGAGGCGATGGACCTGGGCGACAACACGCTGCAGGCCTCGGCGGGGGATGCGTCGGGCACGCTGACCGTGACCACCTATCCCATCACCGGCCCGATGTTCTCGGGGCCGCACCAGCGGCCGTTCTCGTGCACGCTGACCACGTTCGGGCGCCTGGGGGGCGGCACGCTGGATGGCCCGCTGGATGCCGATTGCTCGGCCAACACGCGCATCGACTACTTCTACCGCAAGACGACGGGCGGCAATACGCGCTGGAACAATCCCACTCAGCATCCCGCCGACATGAGCTACCTGACCATCGACGCGGGCAAGCCCACCGAGCGCCGCGTGGCCTATCTGGTGCGGCTGGAAACGGGCACGATCAACCGGGGCATCTATCAGTCGGCCATGTTGCACGATCCGCTCGTGGATGGTCCCATCGGCCCCGACAAGCGTTCGGCGGGCTGGAACGGCAAGCTGATCTATCCGCTGGGCGGCGGCTGCCAGGGCGGGTGGTACACGCAGGGCGCCACCTTCGGTTCGCTGATCGACGACCAATGGATGCAGCGCGGCTATGCCGCGGTGACGTCCACGCTGAACATCTTCGGCTCCAACTGCAACGACCTGCTGTCCTCCGAGACGGTGGCCATGACCAAGGAGCGCTTCATCGAGGCCTATGGCGTGCCGACCTACACCATCGGCACGGGCGGCTCGGGCGGGGCATACCAGAGCTTCCAGACCTCGGACAACTATCCCGGCCTGTTCGACGGCATCATCGTCAATTCGGTGTTCCCGGACGTGACCTCGGCCACGCTGTTCAAGGTCTTCGATTCCCGGCTGCTGAACAACTATTTCAATCGGACAGGCGGCCTGACCTACAGCGACGACAAGAAGAAGGCCATTTCGGGCTACCTGCAGGTAGGCAACATCGCCGCGATGAGCGGCAGCGCGGGCCGCCTGGATCCGGTCGTGTCTTTTCCGTCGAACTTTCCGGTCGAGCTGAAGTACGACCCCGTCAACAATCCCACGGGGTCGCGCGCCACGGTGTACGACCACACTGTCAACGTGTACGGCAAGGACGAGCGCGGTTTCGCGCTGCGGCCCATCGACAACGTGGGCGTGCAGTACGGGCTGCTGGCCTTCAATTCGGGGGCGATCACCGCCGACGAGTTCCTGGATCTGAACGAGAACATCGGCGGCCTGGATGCCGACCTGAAACCGACGGCGCAGCGCACCACCGGCGACCTGCCGGCCATCCGGCGCGCCTATCAGTCGGGCCGCATCACCAATGGCGGCGGCGGGCTGGCCGGCACGGCGATTCTGGAGCGGCGCGACTATTTCGACAATGCGGTCGGGGGCGACATCCACAACAAGATCCACTCGTACTCGGTGCGGGAACGCCTGAAGAAGGCCAACGGCAGCTTCGACAATCACGTCATGCTCGGACCGGGCACGGTGCCCGTCAATCTGTTCGACATCATGGATACGTGGCTGATGGCGGCCAGGGAAGGCGATCCGGAAAGCACCAAGGCGCAACGCATCATCGACGCCAAGCCGGCCGATCTGGTGGATGCGTGCTGGGATGCCGGCGGGGCCAAGATCGAGGAGCCGTCCACGCCCTCGGGCGGCGGCCAGTGCAACACGCTCTATCCGGCCGGCACCACGCCGCGCATGGTGGCGGGCGGACCTTTGGCCGACGACATCGTCAAATGCCAGTTGAAGCCGATCGATCCCGCGGATTACGCAGTCGCGCTGTCGGGTGCGCAACTGACGCGCCTGCAAGGGATCTTTCCGGAAGGAGTGTGCGACTGGAGCAAGCCCGGGGTCGAGCAGCAGGGCCTGCAAGGCACGTGGCTGTCGTTCGGGCCGTCGCAGCAGAAACAGGTGTTCGACGTGAGCAAGCCGTAAGTGACGCGGCCCGCGTCATTCGAGGATGGCGCGGGATCCCGCATGACGGTGCGCAAGCCGTGCGTTGTAACGTGAACGGCTTTCTTCAAGCGCAGTCCGCGCGTGATCGACGCAGGCCAATACGAATCTGCTCCCAGCCCAGGCCGATTCGAATCCGGCTCAGCCCGGCTGCCCGCCCGCCAGGCAGCTTTGCAGCGCCCGGTTGTAGCTGTCCACGCCGACCCCCGTCGACCATGCCGACGGGCTGGCCGGATCGTAACCGCTGTAGTTCACCGCGTAGCGCTGGCATTGGTACTGATCCGGCGCATTGGACACGGTGCGGGGCGCCGCCACGGGTTGGCGCGGCTGCTGCGTTTGCGGCTGTTGATACTGAGGTTGCTGGTATTGCTGTTGCACGGGAGGCGGCGTGTACACCGGCGCCGGGGCCTGCGGCACGGGTACGGGCCGCGTGTAGCTGCCTTCCGGCACCGAGTACGCGACGGGCGGCGGCGAGTCGTAGTAGAAGCCGGTTTCGGGCTGCGCATACGACGGCTGCGTGTACGAGTACGAGCCCGACGGCGGATAGTCGGGCGTATCGTTGTTGGCCGCGGCCAGCACCAGGCCCGTGGCCACCAGCGCCAGGGCGCCGCCGATCCACCAGCCGTCGGAACCGCCGCCGCCGCCGTGATAGCGATGGCCGTAGCCGCCGTGATGGCCCCAACCGCCGCCATGGCGGCCGCCCCATCCGCCGCCATGATGGCCGCGATCGGCCAGGGCGGGGGTGGCGAGAGAGACGAGCAATGCCGCGATGGCGGTGCGGCAGAGAATTTTCGAGGTGCGCATGATGTGGCTCCTGGGCCGGGGCGGGCGGCGAGAATGCGCGTCTGCCCCGGCGGATAGCCCACTTTACCGCGCTGGGAGACGCCTGTGCCTGTCGCTGCACGCAAAGGTGATGCAATGCGTTTCAGCCTGGGGAATGGACGCCTCGGGTAGCATGACGGCCGGGGTGTCCGGGTGGTCCGGCCCCGTTACCGCTCCGGAGCAGCGCCCCATGACCGACCCCGCCCAGACCCTGATCCTGCGCCCGGCCACCGAAGAAGACCTCGCGTTCCTGCTGGAACTGCGCAAGCACACTATGGGACCGCACATGCGCCAGGCGGGCCTGCCCGACGACGATGACGCGCATCTGGCGCGCTTGCGCCTGCATTGGGACGCCGCCCAGGTGATCCTTCTGGATGGCCAGCCCGCGGGCCTGTTCAAGGCATTTCGCGAGCCGGATCACTGGTACGTGCAACAGGTGCAGGTGGCGCCGGCATGGCAAGGGCAGGGCGTGGGCGCCCGCGTGCTGGGCGTGCTGCTGGAATCCGCCGACCGGGACGGCCTGGCCGTACGCCTGTCGGTGCTGCACGCCAACCCCGCGCGCCGGCTGTACGAACGGCTGGGTTTCCGCGTGTTGCAGACGGTCGGCCCGGAGTACCTGATGCAGCGCGAGCCGCTGGGGCGCTGAGGCCTGGCGGTCGGCAGCGGGCGCCACGTTCGCTGGCGTGTCCGGACCATGCTGGGTTTCGTCCAGGCGCCGCTGGCGGGCATCCTCCTTCCGATATCATGGCGGCGGTGCCTGCTTCCTCGCAGGCCCGCCGGCTCGCGGTGCGCGCCGGCAGCCTTATCTCAGCCGATATTCCGACATGCGACTGCTTCTGGCGATTTTCCTGCCCTTTCTGGTTTTCTTCACGATCGGCCGTCCGATCGCGGGCGTCATCTGCCTGATTCTTCAGCTCACGCTGATCGGCTGGATCCCCGCGGCGCTGTGGGCCGTCTATGCGCTCAGCCAGTACAACACCGACAAGAAGATCCGCGAGGCCGCGGGCCGTTGAGGCACGGGGCAGGGACGCCGCGCCGCGTGAGCGGCCTCCCTTCCCGCCCCTCATGTACTACACGGCGCGCCCGTCGTAGTGCTGCACGGGAATTTTCGACAGGTCCAGGCCTTCCAGGCAGCGCAGGTTGATCGCCGCCATGGCGGTGCCGTCCGGCATCGCGCCCTCGCCATACGGATGGATGCCGCACGTCCTGCAGAAATTGTGCTTGATGACGTGTTTGTTGAACGTGTAGGTGCCGATTGCATCCGGTGCCGCGCGCACCTGCAGCGCCTGCCTCGGCACGAACCACATCAGCGCGCCCTTGCGCACGCAGATCGAACAATTGCATTGCATCGCGCCCTGGATGTCGCCGCTGACGTCGAACGAGATCGCGCCGCAATGACAGCTGCCTTGGTAGTCCATCGTGCTTCTCCTGGTTGAGGCGGGGCCGGCGCTACGCCGCCCCGCCGGAATGGGATGACATCATGTGATTGCGGGTGCGCACCAGCGCCAGGGCCAGCACGCCGGCCAGCCCGGCAAAGGCGGCGCCCACGCCGAAGGCCAGCTGGTAGCCCGCGTTCAGGGCCACGGTCTGCGCGGCGCCGCCAGCCAGCGCCTGACCGGTGCGGGCCGCGGCCAGGCTGGCCAGCACCGCCAGGCCCAGCGCCCCGCCCATCATGAATGCGGTGTTCACCACGCCCGAAGCCAGGCCGGACTCATGGGAGTCGACGTCGCTCATCGCGGCCAGCAGCAGGGGATTGAAGGCGATGCCGCCGCCCAGGCCCAGCAGCAGCATCCCCGGCAGCACGTCCATGACGAAGCCGCCGCCCGCCGGCGCCCGGGCAAACAGCAGCAGGCCCACCGCCGCGATCAGCAGCCCGCCGCCCAGGGGCACGCGGATGCCCAGCCGCATCACCAGCCTGGCCGACAGGCCCAGCGAGAATACCGCCATGATCAGGTTGGCGGGCAGGAAGGCCAGGCCCACGCCCATCGCGTCATAGCCCAGCACCTGTTGCAGGTACAGGGCCGATATGAAGAACCAGGCGAACATGCCGGCCGCCCACAGCACGCCGATGACGTTGGCCGCCGCCACGTTGCGCAGCCTGAACAGCGACAGCGGCATCAGCGGCGCGGCCACGCGGGATTCGATGACCAGGAAGGCCGCGAACAGCCCGGCGGCGGCCGCCAGCAGGCCGATGGATTGCGCAGACGTCCAGCCGGCCTCGTTGCCGCCGACCACGGCGTACACCGCCAGCATCAGCGCGACGGTGACGGTGATCGCCCCGCCCACGTCCAGCCGCGTGCCGGCCGCCTGGCCCGGCGCACGCGGCAACAGGACCAGGCTCAGCGCGTAGACGGCCACGCCGATGGGCAGGTTGACCAGGAAGATCCAGTGCCAGCTGAGCGAGCTGGTCAGCAGGCCGCCCAGCAGCACGCCGATGCTGCCGCCGCCGGCACAGACGAAGCCGTACACACCCATCGCGCGGGCGCGTTCGCCGGGTTCGGTGAACAGCGTCATGATGAGCGACAGCGAGACCGCCGACACCACCGCGCCGCCCAGCCCCTGCACGGCCCGGGCGGCCACCAGCATGTGCTGCGAGCCGGCCAGGCCACAGGCCAGCGACGCCACGGTGAACAGCGTGAGGCCCGCCAGGAACACGCGGCGATGTCCCAGCAGGTCGCCCAGCCGTCCGCCCAGCAGCAGGAAGCCGCCGAAGGTGAGCATGTACGCATTGACCACCCAGACCAGCGAGGTTTCGGTGAAGCGCAGGTCGTCGCGGATGGAGGGCAGGGCCACGTTGACGATGGTCGTGTCCAGCACGATCATCAGCACCCCCAGGCACAGGACGGTCAGCGCCCACCAGCGTTTGCGGCCTTCGATGCCGTGCGTCATGCCTGTCTCCCTCTTGCGGCGCGGCCGGGGGATGCGGCGCACGCCTGCCTGTGTTGGACGGGTCATGGCCGTGAAAGGCAACCCGATGATTTGCAACGATAACGCCATCCCGGGGGCGCTTTCATGTCATCATTCCGGGATGGCCGAGATTCCCCTGTTTCCGCTTTCCAACGCGCTGTTTCCGGCTGGCGTGCTGCACCTGCGCGTGTTCGAGGTGCGCTACCTCGACATGATCCGGCGCTGCATGGCCGAGGGCGCCGAATTCGGCGTGGTGGTGCTGCTGGCCGGCAACGAGGTGCGTACGCCCGAAGGCAGCGAGACGCTGGCCACGGTCGGCACCATGGCGCGCATCGACCAGTGCGAGGCGCCCATGCCGGCCCTGCTGCAGTTGGCATGCACCGGCACCACGCGCTTTCGCCTGGTGTCGGCGCGGCGGGCGCAGTATGGATTGTGGATGGGCCAGGCCGAGCCCTTGCCCCAGCCTGCCGAAGCGGAGGTGCCCCGCGAACTGCAGCCCAGCGCCGATGCGCTGGGCCAGCTGATCGCGGGCATGCAGCGCGACGGCGTGCCGGCCGCTTCCATGCCGCTGGCGCCGCCGTTCCGGCTGGACGAGTGCGGCTGGGTGGCCGACCGCTGGGCCGAACTGCTGCAGTTGCGGCCTTTCGAGAAGGCGCGCCTGCTGGGCCTGGACGATCCGGTGGCGCGCCTGCGGGCCATCCAGGATGCGTTGCAGGGCCTGTCCTCGGCGGCCGACGACGCCTGAGCGGTCCCGCGCGTCGTGCGGAACCTACACGATTGATTTGCTGAAGATGACGACGATACGTATCGAAGAAGAACTGCGCGCCTATATCGAGCCGCTGACCCCGGATGAGTACACCACGCTGGAGCGCAGCATCCTGGCAGAGGGCTGCCGCGACGCCCTGGTGCTGTGGGGCGACCTGCTGATCGACGGACACAACCGCTACGAGATCTGCACGAAGCACGGCATCCCGTACCGCACCGTGCAGAACGAGCGCTTTCGCAGCATGGACGACGTGCGGCTGTGGATGATCGAGAATCATCTGGGCCGCCGCAGCGTCTCGGATTTCCAGCGCGGCGTGCTGGTGCTGCGCAAGAAAGAGATCCTCGAGATGCGGGCGCAGGCAGCGCCCGCGGATCCGGCCGGGCAGGCCGCGGAGGTTGCGCAGGCTCCGGTGGGCGACCCGACCGCCCCTTGGGAAGAGAGCGCGGGCGACGGCCCCGCGCCCGTGTCCCATGCCCTGCAGGCCGCCCGCACGGCCGCTGCCGTGCCGGTGCCGTCGCGCCAGGCCATGGCGCGCGAAGCCCGCCTGAGCAGCATCGCGCTGGGGCAGATCGAGAAAATCCGCAAGCAGGCCGCGCCGGAGGTGCTGCGCGCGGTGCAGTCGGGGGGATTGTCGATCAATGCGGCGGCTGCCGTCTCCACCTTGCCCCCCGAGCGCCAGGCCGCGGCGGCGGTGGGCGGCGCCAAGTCGCTGCGCGAGGCCGCGCGCGAAGCCCGCGCCCTGGCCGCCGCGGCGAAGCCCCTGCCGGACCCGCCCGAGTTGCCGCCGTTGCCCGAGAACGCCGAGGAGTATCCGGCGGCGTTGACCAAGCTGGCGCAGCGCGTGGCCGAGCTGACCCAGGAGCGCGACGCGCTGAAGAAGAAGGTGGCGCAACTGACCATTGCGCTGTCGCAGGCGCGGCGGGGCGGCGAGGAATGAGCGGGCTGCCTGCTGCCGCGCCTATACCGCCCGGCGCAACCTGCCCACGTCCCGCAAGGGCGGCGCCCCATACAGCCGGCTGTATTCCCGGCTGAACTGCGAGGCGCTTTCGTATCCCACCCGATGCGCGGCCGTGCCGGCATCCAGCATTTCGGCCAGCATCAGGCGGCGCGCCTCGTGCAGCCGCAACTGCTTCTGATACTGCAGCGGACTCATCGCCGTCAGCGACTTGAAGTGGTGGTGCAGCGAGGAGGCGCTCATGTTCACGCGCTGCGCCAGGTCCTCGATGCGCAACGGCTCGCAATAGTTGCGCTTCAACCAGTCGATGGCGCGCGAGATCTGGCTCATCGCGCCGTGGTTCAACACGATGTGGCACAGGCGCTGGCCCAGCTCGCCCTTGAGCAGGCGATAGTGGATCTCGCGCTCGATCAGCGGCGCCAGTATCGGGATGTCGTCCGGCGTATCCAGCAGGCTGACCAGCCGCAGCAGCGTGGAGATCAGGCCCTGTTCTATCGGTGCGGTGGCCATCCCGCGCGGCGCCTGTCCGCCCTCGGCGCGCGTGGGGGCGCCCAACTGCGTCATCAGGTCGGCGATACGCTGCGTGTCCAGGTCCAGCGTCATCGACAGATACGGCGTGCCGCTGCTGGCCAGGGTGACGCGCGAGGCCACCGGCAGGTCCACCGAGGTCAGCAGATAGCGCTCGGTGGTGTATTCGTGCACCTCGTCGCCCAGTTCGACGCGCTTGGCGCCTTGGGCCAGCACGCCGAGCGCGGGCCGCGCGACGCCGTGCGTTTTCTCGGCCGGCGCCGAGGCGCGATGGAAGGTCAGCCCGGGGATGGGCGTGAGGGACGAGCCATCGGCCTGCATGTGGCGGCCGATCAGGGCCGCCAGTTCCTGGAGGGCGGGCAGCGTGGGCGTGTGGGCGGCGGGTAGCCGCAGGGTGGCCAGTTCGGCGCTCATCGAGCTTTGTCCTTACGCGGCGAGGGCGCCGGTTTCGAGTTCCTGGGGGCGTTTTTCGGAGTCCGCGCCGCGGTGGCTTGCCGTACGGCCAGGCAAGGGGGCGCCGTACGCCTGCTGCCGCGCGACGGCGGGGGCTGCCGGCATGAAAGGCACCACGCCAGGAGCGGGCATGTCCATCTTGGTACTGAAGGGCAGTGTATGCAAGCGTTGCGCGGTGGCGGCATGCAGCGCGTTGCCCACGGCGGGCGCCACGGCGGCGGCGGCGACTGCACCTACGCCGGCAGCGGGGGCCTCTGACGAGGGCACGATATGCATCTCGACCCTCGGCATCTCGTCCATGCGCAGAACGGGGGAGTCGTGGAAACGGTCCTGCTGGGCCTCGCTGTCCGCCCACGAGAGTCCGTGCAGGCAATTCGCCAGGCCGGCGCCAATGGCGCCTTCCAGCTGGGCGCGCAGCACACCGGGGTTGATCGCCACGCCGCAGTCTACCGCGCACACCACGCGGTCGACCTTCAGGGTGCCGCAGGGCCGCACCGTGACCTCGGCCACCAGCGCCATCACGGTGCCGCAGGCGGCATGCAGCGCCACGCCACGGCCGCGCCGGGTGTTCGGGATGGTGCGGGGCAGCGGCCGGCCCCAATCCGCCTGTTGCGCGGCCATCGCCAGCGCGCGGGCATGGCGGGGCTGCCCGGCCAGCAGCCCCGCGCGGTAGGCCACCGGATCGCGTCCGGCGGCCAGGGCGGCCTGGTCTATCAGGGTTTCGGCGGCGAACGCCACGGGGGCCTGGCCGTCGGATCGGTACCAGGCGGGGATGTCGCCGTCTGGCGGCGAGCATTGCTCGACGCGCTGGTGCGGCGCGGCGTAAGGCGGGTCGACGCGAGCCGCGCCCTGCGCCGGGTCGGCCTGACGGGACAGCCCGGCGTGTCGCACATGCCAGGCCAGCGGGGTTCCCGCGGCATCCAGCGCCAGGCGCGCGCGCTGCAGGCGCATGGGCCGGACATGTCCGCCATGCAAGTCGTCTTCCCGCGTCCACGTCAGCTTGATGGGCACGTCCAGTCCCTGACGGCGCGCCGCGCTGGCCAGGGCGACGGCCTCGATCAGGTAGCCGGCCTGCGCGCCCCGGCGCGGGCCGGCGTTGCCGCCCGCATGCAGCGCGGTCACGGTGACGCCGCCGACGGGTACCTTGAGGTAGCGGGCGATCGCCGCCTGGTCGGCGGGGTCGACCGGTTCGCCGTTCCAGATGTCGCAGCGGCGTTCCTCCAGCCTGACCAGGCAACTGAGCGGCTCCATGGCGGCCTGCACGGCCAAGGGTTGGAGGAAATCGGCTTCGATGACGCTTGCCGCACTGGCGAAGGCGGCGTCCACGTCGCCTTCCTGCGTGACGGCCAGGCCCGGCTGGCCGACCGCGGCGCGGTAGCCGTCCAGCGGATCGGCCAGGGCCTGCTCGTGCGGCGAGCCCTCTTGCCATCGCGCCTGCAAGGCGTCGCGGCCCAGGCGCGCGGCCCAGGTGTTCTCGGCCAGCACGGCGACCACGGCGGGATGCTGCGGCGTGGCGGGGATCTCGACCACGGCGCGTACGCCGGCCACGCCCCGGGCGGCCTGTCCGTCGTAGCCGGCCAGCCGGGCGCCCGGGCGAGGCGCACGCGCGGCCACGGCCACCAGCATGCCGGGCAGCTTGAAGTCCTGCGTGAAGACCGCCGTGCCGTTGGTCTTGGCGGGGTTGTCGGCTCGGCCGACGCCTTCCTTGCCGATCAGCTGAAAGTCGGCGGGCGCCTTCAGGACGGGATCCTGCGGCGCGGGCAGGGCGGCGGCGGCCGCGGCCAGGTGGCCGATGCCCGCCTGGCGCTGGCTGTGCGGGTGACGCACGATGCCGTCGCGGATGACGATCTCGCCGGCGGGCACGCGCCATTGCTGCGCGGCGGCCTGCACCAGCATCGCCCGCGCGATGGCGCCGGCGCGGCGGATCGGCAGATACGACTCGGCCATCGAACCGTTGCGTCCGGCGCCGGCCTGGGCGGGCGAGCCCTCCACGCGGACCTGGCGCCAGTCGGCGTCCAGCTCTTCCGCCACCAGCGTGGCCAGCCCGGTGTGCGCGCCCTGGTCGGCATCCAGGTGCTTGGCCAGCACGGTGACCCAGCCGTCCTTGCCGACGCGCACGAAGGCATTCGGCGAGCGGGCGGCGGTCTGCGCGGCCTCGCGCGGGCCGGCCTGGCCGATGTTCAGGCCCAGCACCAGTCCGCCGGCCGCGGGCATGAAGCGGCGGCGGCTGACATTGTGAATCGAGTGTTCCGGCAAGACGACATCGCTGTCCATGCGCGCTCCTTGGGGCAATGGGTGGGGCCGCCACTGGGGCGGCTGGCAGTGCTGTGCTGCTGTGCGGGGACCTGCCTGCCGCGGACCAGGCGCGGTGTGCCGCGGAATCAGTCCAGTGCCGCGGCGGCGTGGTGGATGGCTGCCCGGATGCGCACGTAGGTGGCGCAGCGGCACAGATTGCCGCGCATCGCCTGGTCGATCTGCGCGTCGGAGGGGTGGGGGTGGCGGCGCAGCAAGGAGACCGCCGACATGATCTGGCCGGATTGGCAGAAGCCGCATTGCGCCACGTCCAGTTCGCGCCAGGCGTGCTGCACGGCTTGCCCAACCCTGTCGGCGCCGACGCCTTCGATGGTGACGATGCGCCGGCCGCGCACGGCGGACGTGGGGGTGACGCAGGATTGGATGGGATGGCCGTCCGCGTGGACGGTGCAGGCGCCGCACTGGGCGCCGCCGCAGCCGTACTTGGTGCCGGTCAGGTCCGCGACGTCACGCAGCGCCCAGAGCAGCGGCATTTGCGCGGGCACGTCCAGCGACGTGGTCCTGCCGTTGATATCGAGAGTGAGCATGGCGGATTTCCTGTTCCTGAGGGCCTTTTTCCGGACGGCGGCCAGGGGCCGCGACCGTCCGGGTAGGATAGGAAATCCACGTGTTGCACCGCAATGCCGATTACTGCCTGATTCTTGCCTGATTCTGTCGGGCGGGCATGGGGCAGGGGAAAAGCGGCTTTATCCGCAGCGCAGCGCGTCGATGGCGCCGCTGCCGTTCAGGATGACGTTCAGGCGGCTTTCGTCGTATTCCATCGTCATGACCTGGCCCGGCTTGAGCACGCGGGCGGTCTTGGAGCCGGAACTGTCGAGCAGCGACTTGCCCACGCTGTCGGAGTAGGTCTGGCCCACCATGTTCTGGACCCGCTGGGAATCGCATACCTGCCGGGCGCTGCTGGAGCCTGTGCTGGGGGTGGGGGTATTGCTTGCCGCCGCGCTGGATGCGGATGGGCTGGAGGAAGCGGCGGTCGTGCCGCTCGTGCGCTGCGCGCCGGGGGCGCCGCAAGCGGCCAGACCGGCCAGCAGCGCGACGGAAATCAATTTCCGGATCATGGGGGCTCCTTCGTCGTACCAGGTGAAACCGAATCGTCATGATAGTGGAAGGATGACGGCTCGGCCCTCTGGGACGTCCCCCCCGGGTGTTACGGTTCGCGACGGCGTAAGCGACGGCCGTAAACAGCGCCCGGTGGCCGGCGAGGCCGGCCGCGTGCGCCGCGCCCGTATCCGCCCCGGATGGGTATCAGCCTGCCGCGCCGCGGCGCGCACGCACGGCGGCGGCCAGCTCGTGCAGCACCGGCTCGGTCTGCGTCCAGCCCAGGCAGGCGTCGGTGATGGACACGCCGTGGCGCAGCGGCACGCCCGGCTTCAGGTCCTGGCGGCCGCCTTCCAGGTGGCTCTCGATCATCACGCCGACGATACGGCGGTCGCCCGCCGAAATCTGGCCGGCCAGGTCGCGCGCCACGTCCACCTGGCGCTCGTGCGACTTGTTGGAGTTGGCGTGCGAGCAGTCGACCATGACCTGCGGGGGCAGGCCGGCCTTCTGGAGCGCGGCGCAGCAGGCGTCGATGCTGGCGCGGTCGTAGTTGGTGCCTTGCTTGCCGCCGCGCAGGATGACGTGCGTGTCGTCGTTACCTCGGGTTTCGAAGATGGCGGCCATGCCCATCTTGGTCATGCCCATGAAGGCGTGGCTGGCGCGCGAGGCCACGATGGCGTCGGCCGCTACCTGGATGCCGCCGTCGGTGCCGTTCTTGAAGCCCAGCGGGCAGCTCAGGCCCGAGGCCAACTGGCGGTGGCTCTGGCTTTCGGTGGTGCGTGCACCGATGGCGCCCCAGGCGACCAGGTCGGCGATGAACTGCGGGCTGAGCAGGTCGAGGAATTCGGTGCCCACCGGCAGGCCCAGGCCGCCGATCTCCAGCAGCAGTTCGCGGGCGCGGCGCAGGCCCTCGTTGATGCGGAAGCTGCCGTCCAGGCGCGGATCGTTGATGTAGCCCTTCCAGCCCACAGTGGTGCGGGGCTTCTCGAAGTACACCCGCATCACGATCAGCAGGTCCCGCGACAGGGCCTCGGCCGCCTGCTTCAGGTGGCGCGCGTATTCCATGGCCTGCGCGTGATCGTGAATGGAACAGGGGCCCACCACGGCGATCAGGCGGTCGTCGCGGCCATGCAGCACGTCGGCGATGCGGGCGCGGCCGGCCTCCACCTGCGCCAGCAGCGCGTCGGACACGGGCAGTTCGTCCAGCAGCAGGGCGGGCGAGATCAAGGGACGCACGGCGCCGATGCGCACGTCGTCGATGCGGGTGGTGTCCTGGGTGGCGTCGGCTTGGCCGACTTCGTGGTCGCGGGTGGGATCGTCGATACGGGTCACGGCAATGTCTCCGGCGCGCGGCGCGCGCGCATCGCCGGGATTATCGCATTGCGGGCGCGTGGGACCGGACGGGGTCCTTGCCAGGGACGGGTCATGGGGACCGCGGCCCTTGCCTCAGCGCCTGGCGGCCAACGCCCATAGCCCCGCCACGCTCAGCAGCGAGCCGCCTGCCAGGTGGAAACGACGCTGCGCGCTCGGCGACGCCAGCAGGCGCCTTGCCTGGGCAGCGAAGGCGGCGTACAGCGTGGCGTTGAGCGTGCCCATCGCCACGAACGTCAGCGAGAGCACCCAGAGCTGCGGGGCGGCGGGCGCCTCCGGCCGGATGAACTGCGGCAGGAAGGCGATGAAGAAAATGATGCCCTTGGGATTGAGCGCCGTCACCAGGTAGGTGCTGCCGAACACTTTCCAGCGGGACGCCAGGACGGCCGGTGCCCGCGACTCGATGGGGGCCGCGCCGGCGCGCAGCAGCTTGATGCCCAGATACAGCAGATACAGGCCGCCCACGGTCTTGACGACGGTGAACCAGAACGCCGAGGCGGCCAGCAGCGCGCCCACCCCCAGCAGCGACAGCAACAGGGCGGTGGCGTCGCCGAGCGCCACGCCGGCCACCAGCGGCAGCCGGGCGCGTCTGCCATGGGTGGTGGAATAGCTGATGACGGTCAGAAGGGTCGGCCCCGGAATGACGAGCAGCACGGCCGAGGCGGCCACGAAGGCAAGCCAGGTTTCGAACGACATGGATGTCTCCTTTTCTTGGAAATGATGCCGGGCGGCCTCAACGGCGCGAATCCAGCGCCAGCCGCACCGCCAGGCCGGCCAGCACCGTGCCCATCAGCCAGCGCTGGGTGGCCAGCCACAGGGGGCGGCGCGACAGGAAACCGGCGATGCTGCCCGCGCTGAGGGCGATCATGCCGTTGACGCACACGCTGATGGTGACCTGCGTGAAGCCCAGCGTCAGCGCCTGGCCCAGCACGCTGCCGCGCGAGGGATCGATGAACTGCGGCAACAGCGACACGTAGAACATGGCGATCTTGGGATTGAGCAGGCTGGTGACCAGCCCCATGCCGAACAACTGGCGCACGTTGCTGTGCGGCAGTTGGCGCACCTCGAAGGGCGAATGCCCGCCGCTGCGCACCGCCTGCCAGGCCAGGTAGAGCAGGTAGAGGGCGCCGCCGATGCGCAGGGCGTCGTAGGCATAGGGCACCGACAGCAGCAGGGCGGTCAGGCCGAAGGCCGTGCACAGCACGTAGAACAGGAAGCCCAGCGCCACGCCGCCCAGCGAGACCAGTCCGGCGCGCGGTCCCTGCGACAGCGAGCGCGAGACCAGGTAGATCATGTTGGGGCCGGGCGTGATGACCAGGCCGAAGGCCAGCAGGGCGAAGGTGAGCAGGGTGGTGAGGTCGGGCATGGCGGGCAAGAGCGACGGACGGATAGGCGCGACGATAGCCGCGAACTGTATCGGCCACGGCGACGGATTCTGTTCCGATGGCGCCGCCGCGGCGCTGCCCGCCAGTATGCGCCCGCCCGTGGCGGTTTTGCTGCCGGACGGGAAAGTTGTCCCGGCGCCCAGGCGCCACGCGTTCGCGCCTTAGGCCACCGCCGTGCGCATCGTGACGAACTCCTCGGCCGCCGTGGGATGGATGCCGATGGTCTCGTCGAACACGCGCTTGGTGGCGCCCGCCTTCAGCGCAATGGCGATGCCCTGCACGATCTCGCCCGCGTCCGGCCCGACCATGTGGCAGCCCAGCACGCGGTCGGTGTCGGCGTCCACGACCAGCTTCATCAGGGTCTTCTCCTGCGAGCCGGTCAGCGTCAGCTTCATGGGGCGGAAGCGGCTTTCGAACAGGCGCACCTTGTAGCCGGCCGCCTGCGCGTCTTCCGTCGTCAGGCCCACGGTGCCGATGTTGGGCAGGCTGAACACGGCCGTGGGGATCAGGCTGTAGTCGACCTTGCGGTATTCCTCGGGGCGGAACAGGCGGCGCGCGATGGCCATGCCCTCGGCCAGCGCCACCGGCGTCAGCGGCACGCGGTTGATCACGTCGCCCAGCGCGTAGATGGACGGCTCGGTGGTGCGGTATTCCTCGTCGACCTTGATGAAACCCTGCTCGTCCAGTTCGACGCCGGTGTTCTCCAGGCCCAGGCCGTCGACCATGGCGCGGCGGCCGGTGGCGTAGAACACGCAGTCGGTGTCGATGTGTTCGCCCGTCTTCAGCGTGACGCGCAGCGAGCCGTCTTGCTGGCGGTCGATGCGGGCCGGATCGGCGTTGAAGCGCAGGTCCAGGCCCTTCCTGCGCAGTTCGTCGCGCAGGTGCTCGCGGATGCCGCCGTCGAAGCCGCGCAGGAACAGTTCGCCCCGGTACAGCTGCGTGACCTGCGCGCCCATGCCGTGGAAGATCGAGGCGAATTCGACGGCGATGTAGCCGCCGCCCACCACCGCCACGCGGCGCGGCAGCTCCTTCAGGTAGAAGGCCTCGTTCGAGGTGATGATGTGTTCCTTGCCCGGCAGGTCGGGCACGATGGGCCAGCCGCCGGTGCCGACCAGGATGTTGGCGGCGGTGTGGCGGGCGCCGTTGATCTCTACTGTATGCGGGTCGACGATGCGGGCATGGCCCTCGTGCAGCGCCACGCCGCTGTTGACCAGCAGGTTGCGGTAGATGCCGTTCAGGCGTTCGATCTCGCGGTTCTTGTTGGCGATCAGCGTTGCCCAGTCGAACGAGGGCTTGTCCAGCGTCCAGCCGAAGCCCGGGGCATTGTCGAAGTCGTCGGCGTACGACGAGCCGTAGACCAGCAGCTTCTTGGGCACGCAGCCCACGTTGACGCAGGTGCCGCCCAGGTAGCGGCTCTCGGCGACCGCCACGCGCGCGCCGTAACCGGCCGCGAAGCGCGAGGCGCGCACACCGCCCGAGCCGGCGCCGATGACATACAGGTCGAAATCGAAATCCATGGTGATCCTTCCGGCGCTGCGGCGCCGTGATGCGTGATTGTTCTGCAAAACGTATCAGACTTGCGTATTAAACCCCGTTTCGCCGTGGCCGCTGGTCGGCATGACAGGCCGGATGGGATATAAAGACCGGATTCACGACCGCCTCGACGGAGCAGCATGCAGACGGAAGACAGTTTTTTCGGAACCCTCGGCGCTTTCCTGGGTGGCGCCATCCGCGTCATCGTCGACGCCTTGCAGGCGGTGTTCGGTGGGCTGGGCACGGCCCTGGCCGATTTTTTCGCGGGCATGGCCCGGGCCTTGGGCATGGGACCGTCGGTCTTCAACTTCGCCCTGTTGCTGCTGGGCCTGCTGCTGCTGTGGACGGCGCTGCGGGCCTTCATGCGGCGTTCCATCATCGCCGGCATCTTCTGGCTGTTCCTGGCCCTGCTGCTGCTGGGCGGGCTGATCGGAGGGGGCTGAGGGCGGTCTCGCCCACGGCCCAGGCGTCATGGACTACCGGCTGCTGGCGGACCTGACCCTGGCCGTGCATGCGGCGTTCATCCTGTTCGTGGCGCTGGGCGGCCTGCTGGCGCTGCGCTGGCCCAGGGTGGCCTGGCTGCACCTGCCGGCCGCGGCGTGGGGCGCGGGCATCATGTTCCTGGGCGCGATCTGCCCGCTGACCTACCTGGAAAACCACTTCCGCGTGCTGGCCGGCCAGCAGGGCTACCCGGACGGCTTCATCGCGCATTACCTGCTGGGTTTCGTCTATCCGCAGGGCATCACGCGCAGCGTGCAGGCGGTGCTGGGCGCGCTGGTGGTGGCGGGGAATGCCGTCGTGTATGCCGTGCTGTGGCGCCGGCGGCGCAGAGGGTAGTGGGGCGTGGCGTTGGCTCGCCGCTGCTACGGGCCCGATTGCACCGGCTCGCCGAACAAGGCCGCCTGGCCCTGCGGCGAATTGAACATCCCCTTGCCGCTGTGCCCCACGCCGGGCACGGTCACCACCCGCTGCGCCAGCCCCTGGGGATGCCGCTTCTGCAGATACTGGAAGTAGCTCTGGCCACGCGCCAGCCGGAAAGGCCCCTGCGCCTCGGCCTCGCAACCCTTGTCCAGCGCCGGATGGTCGGGGTCGGTGTCCTTCTCGCCCAGCAGATAGGTGACGCGCCGCTGCGCATAGCGCTGCTCCAGCGCAGCGGCGTCGGCGTGGCCGGCGTAGGGCGGCAGGTGCCGCATGCCGTACTTCCAGGTATCGAAGCCGGGGCAGGATTTCGCATCCACCGCCTGTGGCCGGTCCGCGTTGAAGTAGGCATACGAAGAGGGATTGGCCACCACGTAGCGCAGCGCGATGCCCGCGTCCGCCAGCGCCTGTCCGCCCTGGCCGAGCACCGCATAGCGCTGCACCACCTGGCCGCCGCCCGAATGGCCGGCGATGACGACTTCGCGCAGATTGGGCAGATGCGTCCGGTCGGCCAGGCGGGCCAGGATGGCGTCGAACACGGCGAAGCTGCTCAGCGGCGCGGGGCCTTGCGCGGGCAGGCCGCTCATCCAGCCGCGCGGCGTCCAGCGCAGCAGCGTGTCGGGCAGGTGGTGACGCGCCACGTCGGGCGTGGCCAGGAACTGCGGGGCGATCAGCAGGGTGCTCGATTGGGCGCCGGCCGCGCGGGCAGCCTGCAATCCGGAGTCGAAGTAGGTCCTGGCATTGCGCAGCTTGCCGTGCACGATGATGACGGCGCGCTCGATTTCCGGATGCGGCTGGTCCCAGTCGGCGGACAACTGCAGCGCGGCGGTGCCCTGGCCCTGGGGGCCGTCGATGGCCAGGCGGCCTGGCGCGATACGGCCCACGCCCTCGGCCTGCGCGGCACCCAGGGCGGTGATGAAGAGGGCGCAGCACAGCAGCAGACGCATGATGGATTTCCAGAAATCTGGCGGGCACGGCGCCCGGCATGGCATCGATCTTAGGGCGCTGAAGCTGACAGCGCGCCGTCCCGCGCACGGCCGGAAACGCGCTGAAACCGCGGTGATGCGGGCGTGCCGCGTTCACCGGCCCATTCCCCAAGACTCGCGTGCCGCTCATGCCGGCCGTCCTCCTCAAGGCGAGCCCTTCCTTCTCCGTGACGGAGAATCGCGCCGTGGCTTCGGACCGCGCATGTCATCGCGGCCGGATCAGCGCCGCCAGCTGCTTCACCAGCGCGTCGATGCGCTCGATCGGCGTATTCCCATACCCCAGCACCAGCCCGTTGCCGGCCGTGCCTTCTTCCAGCGCGAACGCCGACAGCGGCGTCGGCGCCATCCCCAGCCGCTGCGCCGCCCGCGCGATCTCCTGGTCAGGATAGCCCGCCGGCAGGCGCAGCGTCAGGTGCAGGCCGCCATGACCGCCGAGCACCTCGTGCTCCACCGGCAGGTGCGCGCTCAGCGCCGCGCGCAAGGCCTGCTGCCGCTGGCGGTACAGGCGCCGCATCCGTCCCAGGTGCCGTGCGAACTGGCCGCTGTCGATGAAGTCGGCCAGGGCCAGCTGGGCATGCCGGTGGCCGCCGCGCAGCAGCTCGCCCAGCGCCGCCTCGGCCTGCCGCGCGATGGCCGGCGGCAGGACGGCAAAGCCCAGCCGCAGCGCGGGAAACAGGGTCTTGCTGAAGGTGCCCACGTACAGCACGGGGGCGTCCGACACCATGCCCTGCATGGCGGCGATGGGTTCGCCGTGATGGCGGAACTCGCTGTCGTAGTCGTCCTCGATGATCCAGGCATCGTGCGCGGCGGCGCGGGCGATCAGGTCGAGCCGCCGCGCGGCGCTCAGTACGGCGCCGGTCGGATACTGGTGCGAAGGACTGGTGTAGATCAGCCGGGGCGGGACGTCGCGCCATAGCGCCGGGTGGGCGGCCAGGCCCTCGGCGTCGACGGGCACCGGCACGATGCGCAGGTCCGCCGCCCGGAAAGCGCTTCTGGCGCCGCGATAGCCGGGATTCTCGATCCAGCCGGTCTCGCCAGGGTCGGCCAGCAACCGCACGCACAGGTTGATGGCTTCCTGCGCGCCGTCGGTGATGACCACCTGGTCGGGCAGGCAGCGTACGCCGCGCGACACGCTCAGGTGGGTGGCGATGGCCGCGCGCAGCGCCGGTTCGCCCGCCGGCGGGCCATAGCCCAGCGTGGCGGTGGGGGCGGCGCGCAAGGCGCGATCCAGCGAACGGCGCCACGCGGCGGCGGGAAAGCGCGACAGGGCGGGGGTGCCCGGTCGCAGCGGCAGACCGCTTTCGCCGGCGGCAAAGGAGGGCGAGAGCTTGGCCACGCGCGCGGCCATGCGCGGCGTCGGGCTGTCGGGCGCAGCCGCCGCGCGGGACGAGAGGCCCGCGCCGGGCGCGGCGACCTCCCGGTCGGCCTGGCGGCCGGCAGAAGCCGCCCAGGGCGGCTGCGCCATTTCCTTCCTGGCGCCTGCCTGCGCGGTCGAGGCCGCCGCTCGTCCGGCTGTGGCCGGCGACGCCGCCAGTTGCGCCACGCGCGTGCCCTGGCGGTCGGCCAGCACATATCCTTCGGCTGCCAGGTGTTCGTAGACGATCAGCACCGTATTGCGCGAGATGCCCAGCTGCGCGGCCAGTTCGCGGGAGGCCGGCAGGCGTGCGCCGGGCGGCAGGCAGCCATCCAGGATGGACGGCTTCAGCCGGTGCAGCAGCTGGCGTTGCAGCGGGCCGCCGGCGGACGCCGGCCGCAATGGCGCATCGAGCAGGGTGGGCGGCGGCGTCATGGCTCTATGATTTGTGGTTGTTGTGGCGCTTCTAACCATGCCACGATGCGCCTATCGTACAGCCATGCCGCCGATCCGCGGCGGCTCATTCAACCCGGAACGCCAGGATGTCCGCACCTTCCTTCAGCAATACCTTCGGCCAACCCATCGGGGCGCCGTTGCCCGACTGGCAGCCGCGCCCGCTGCCGCCGCGTACGCCGATCCAGGGCCGCCTGTGCCGGCTCGAACCGCTGGACGCCGCGCGGCATGCGGAAGACCTGGCCGACGTGTTCGGCCAGGCGCCCGACGGCCGCGCCTGGACCTATCTGTTCAAGGGACCGTTCGCCAACCGCCAAGAGCATCTGGCCTATGTGGCGCAGCAGGCCGCCAGCCAGGACACGCTGCACCACGCCGTGGTCGATCAGGCCACCGGCAAGGTGGTGGGCACGCTGGCGCTGATGCGCATGGATCCGGGCAACGGCGTGATCGAAGTCGGCCACGTGACGTTCTCGCCCAAGTTGCAGCGCACCGCGCTGTCCACCGAGGCGCAATACCTGCTGATGCGCCGCGTGTTCGACGAGCTGGGTTACCGCCGCTACGAATGGAAGTGCGACAGCCTGAACGCGCCGTCGCGGGCCACGGCGCAGCGGCTGGGGTTCCAGTTCGAGGGCATTTTCCGGCAGGCGGTGGTGTACAAGGGGCGTACGCGCGATACCGCGTGGTTCTCGATCATCGACAGCGAATGGCCCGCCCGCCGGGCGGCGTTCGAGCGCTGGCTGGCGCCGGAGAACTTCGACGAGAACGGCGTGCAGCGGCGCCGGCTGGGCGAGATGGCGTGACGGTGTCGCGGGCGCGCCCGCGCCTCAGCGGCCCGGCCGCCTCAGCTTCTCGCTGATCAAGCCCGCGCCGCTGACCAGCAGGATGCCGCCCAGCACCAGCAGGGCGCCCAGGGCGAAGCCCGGGGCAATGGGCTCGTGCAGGATCAGCACGCCGAACGTCACGCCGAACAGCGGCGTGGCGAACGACAGCACCGACAGCCGGGTGGCCAGGTAGCGGCGCAGCAGCCAGAACCAGGTCAGCAGGCTGGCCAGCGCCACTCCCAGGGTCTGGAACGCCATGCTGGCCACGGCCGGTGCGCTCCAGACCGGCGCGGGGTCGCCCGAGGCGGCATGCCAGGCCGTCAGCAGCCCCGCGGCCACCGCCATCTGATAGAACAGCGTCTTGGTCGGCGGCGCTTCGGACAGGGCCGAACCGCGCAGCGCCACGGTGGTGGCGCCCCACGACAGGCCGGCCAGCAAGGCCAGGAAATCGCCCAGCAGCATGTCTGGCGCGGACGGCAGCGCCACGTCGCGCTTGCCCAGGAACGCCACGGCGATGCCGACGAAAGCCAGCAGCACGCCCACCCATTGCAGGGGCAGCAGGCGTTCTTCGGGCAGGCGCAGGTGCAGGCCCAGCGCGGTGAAGATGGGGGCGGTGTACAGGAACACCGCTACGTGCGAGGCCGTGGTGAACCGCAAGGCCAGCGCGATCAGCAGGAATTCCGCCGCGAACAGCAGGCCCACCAGCAGGCCGGCGGGCAGCGTGCCGTCGCGCAACAGGCCCAGGCCTTCGCGGCGCAGCACGACGATGCCCAGCACCACGGCGGCGAACACCGAGCGCAGCCCGATCTGCAGCGTGGGGGTGATGTCCGCCGCCACCAGCTTGATCGCGACCTGCTGGAAGGCCCAGCACACGCACAGCAGCAGCATGATGCCGGTGGCGGTGGTGTCCAGTGGGCGGCGGGTGGCGGGCGGCATGGGAATCAGGGCAACTCGGCGGGGTAGTTGTCCAGCGCCAGCGCGATCTGCTGCTCGATGTCCCATTGGGCCAGCTGCGCGGCGATCGCGCCGTAGAAGGTGCCGTCGCGCACCACGAACATCGCGGGCAGGTGGAAGACTTCGTAGCGCTCGACCAGGCCGCCGTTGTCGCCGGCGTCGATCCAGCACAGGCGTTGCACCGGCAGGTCGAAGGCGGGCAGTTGCTCGCGCGCGACGCGGCAGGTGCCGCAGGTGCGGCTATGGAACACCAGAAGCGAAATGCCCTTGGCATCCAGCAGGAAACGGTCCGCGGTGCCGTCGTCCAGGTCGTGTTGCTCGATCATGGTCAGGATGCACGCGCCAGCCGGGCGTCCAGTTCCAGTACGGTTTCGTACAGCACCCGCGTGCCGTCCAGCAGTTGCGCGGGGTCGATCCATTCCTCGGGGCAGTGGCTGCGTCCGTTCAGGCAGGGGATGAAGATCATGCCCATGGGGCCGGTGTGCGCCATCTGCACGGCATCGTGGCCGGCGCCGCTGGGCAGGCGCATCGAGGCGTAGCCCAGCCGCTCGGAAGCGGCCTGCACGGCGTCCATCACCACCGGGGAGCAATGGGTGGGCCTGGCGCGCGAGACCTCGTCCCAGGCCAGTTCCAGGCGCAGCGCGGCCATGTCGCCCGCCACGCCGTGCGCCAGGTCTTCGACGAAGCTGTCCAGCACGGCCTGGCTGTCGCTGCGGACCTCCAGGATCATGTCGGCACTGCCGGGCACGGCATTGGTGGCGTTGGGCGTGACCGCGATGCGGCCGATGGTGGCCACGACGTAATGTTGCGGGCCGGTCAGTTCGCTGGCGCGGCGGTGCGCGGCGTCGATCACGCGCGCGGCCCCCACCAGCGCGTCGCGGCGGATGTCCATGGGCGTGGTGCCGGCATGGTCGGGTTGGCCGGTGACGCGGATGCGCGCCCGGCGGATACCGACGATGTGCGTGACCACGCCGATGGGCAGGCCGCGGGTTTCCAGTACGGGGCCCTGTTCGATGTGCAATTCGACGAACGCCGCCGTGGCGTCGGCCCCGCGCAGCGGCCGGGCCAGCGCGCGCGGATCGGCGCCGATGCGGCTCAGCGCGCCGGCCAGGCTTTCGCCGGCCGGATTGGACTTGGCCAGCATCTGCGCGTCCAGCGTGCCGGCGATGGCGCGGCTGCCGATACAGGACACGCCGTCGTAGTCGCTGGGCTCTTCCGACAGGAAGTCGATGACTTCGAACGGGTGTCGCAATTGCACGCCTTGCTCATGCAGCGCATGGGCGACCTCGATGCCGGCCAGCACGCCGATGATGCCGTCGAAGCGGCCGCCGCTGGGCACGGTGTCGCAGTGCGAGCCGGTAACGATGGGTTTGCGCCGGGCATCCTGTCCGTCGCCGGTGCCCGCGCGCCGTCCCACCAGATTGCCGCCGGCATCCAGCGTCACGGCCAGGCCGGCGGCGGCGAACTCGCCTTGCAGCCATTGGCGGGCGGCCAGAAACTGCGGCGAGAAGGCGCGGCGTGTCCAGGGTACGTCGGGCAGGGTGTGGCGGGACAGCGTTTCGACGCGTGACCAGAGGCGGTCGGCGTTCAGCGGCGGAAAGGCGGGCATTGCACGGCCAGAAAAGCAGGAATTGGCCGACGATTATGTCACAAGGCCCTGGCGGCGGCCGCCCTGGATGACGGGCCGGACACGGCGCGCGGCGTTGCTTTTGCTTTCAACCCGATTTGGGAGCGGCCCCGCACCAAAGTATGATGATTCGGTTTCACTGCACGGTGCCGGGTTTCCCGGACGCCGTGTTGACTATAAATCCAGGAGAGCCTCCATATGATGTCCCACACCGCATCCGACACGGTCCAGCCCGTCGACCTCAACGTCCCGTCCTACGTCAAGCACACGCGTTTGATCGCCTGGGTGACCAACGTGGTGGCGCTGACCCGTCCGGCACGCGTGGTCTGGTGCGACGGCTCGCAGGAAGAGTACGACCAGTTGTGCGACCTGATGGTCCAGGCAGGCACCATGCGCCGCCTGAATCCGGCCAAGCGTCCCAATTCCTACCTGGCCTGGTCCGATCCCTCGGACGTGGCGCGGGTCGAAGACCGCACCTTCATCTGCTCCGAGCGCCAGGAAGACGCCGGCCCCACCAACAACTGGGCCGCGCCCGACGAGATGCGCGACACCCTGGGCGGCCTGTTCGAGGGCGCGATGGAAGGCCGCACGCTGTACGTGGTGCCGTTCTCGATGGGTCCGCTGGGTTCGCCCATCGCCCATATCGGCGTCGAACTGTCCGACAGCCCCTACGTGGCCGTCAACATGCGCATCATGACCCGCATGGGCCGTGCGGTATACGACGTGCTGGGCACCGACGGCGAGTTCGTGCCCTGCGTGCACAGCGTCGGCGCGCCGTTGCGCGACGGCCAGGCCGACGTGGCATGGCCCTGCAACGACACCAAGTACATCGTGCATTTCCCGGAAACGCGCGAAATCTGGAGCTACGGTTCGGGCTATGGCGGCAACGCGCTGCTGGGCAAGAAGTGCTTCGCGCTGCGCATCGCCTCGACCATGGGCCGCGACCAGGGCTGGCTGGCCGAACACATGCTGATCCTGGGCGTCACCTCGCCCGGGGGCCGCAAGTTCCACGTGGCCGCCGCCTTCCCCTCGGCGTGCGGCAAGACCAACTTCGCCATGCTGATCCCGCCGCAGGGCATGAACGGCTGGAAGGTCAGCACCATCGGCGACGACATCGCCTGGATCAAGCCGGCCGCCGATGGCCGCCTGTACGCCATCAACCCCGAGGCCGGCTATTTCGGCGTGGCGCCGGGCACCGGCGAGAAGACCAACCCCAACGCCATGGCCACCCTGAAGGCCAACGTCATCTTCACCAACGTCGCCCTGACCGACGACGGCGACGTCTGGTGGGAAGGCATGACCGACGAGGCGCCCGCGCACCTGATCGACTGGCAGGGCAAGGACTGGACGCCCGATTCCGGCCGCAAGGCCGCGCACCCCAACGCGCGCTTCACGGTGTCGGCGCAGCAGTGCCCGTCCATCGACCCCGACTGGGAGAACCCGAAGGGCGTGGCCATCGATGCCTTCATCTTCGGCGGCCGCCGTTCTAACACGGTGCCGCTGGTGACCGAGGCGCGCAACTGGCGCGAAGGCGTCTACATGGCCGCCACCATGGGTTCGGAAACCACCGCCGCGGCCGCCGGTCAGCAAGGCGTGGTGCGCCGCGATCCGTTCGCCATGCTGCCGTTCTGCGGCTACAACATGGCCGACTACTTCAACCACTGGCTGAAGCTGGGCGAGAAGCTGCAATCGGCGGGCGCCACGCTGCCGGGCATCTACTGCGTGAACTGGTTCCGCAAGGGTCCGGACGGCAAGTTCGTGTGGCCGGGCTACGGCGAGAACATGCGCGTGCTGCAGTGGATCCTGGGCCGCCTGGAAGGCAAGGCGGGCGGCGCCGAGCAGCTGTTCGGCGTGTCGCCCACCTATGGCGACATCGACTGGACCGGCCTGGATTTCAGCCAGGAGAAGTTCCAGCAGGTCATCTCGGTCGACCTGCCTTCCTGGAAGGAAGAGCTGTCGCTGCATGACGAACTGTTCCAGCAACTGAAGCAGGGCCTGCCGGCGGACCTGCCCAAGACCAAGGCCGAGATCGAAGGCCGGCTGGCGGCCTGACGCGATCCTGCCTGAATGACCGGAAGCCGAGGCAGACCGTCTCGGCTTTTTTTCGCGGCGGGCGGGACTGCGTGGCGTTGCTGCGCGGCGCACCCGGGTCGATGTCAGGCCGTCGCCGCGCTCGATACGGCACAATGCCGCCATGACCGAGTCCGTTTCCCCGCATTGCGTTTCGGGTTTTCCGCCCGCATCGCGTCCCGACGCGCGCGTGCTGGTGCTGGGCACCATGCCTGGCGTGGCATCGTTGAAGGCCGTGCGCTACTACGCGCATCCGCGCAATGCGTTCTG
The DNA here is from genome assembly GCF_900078315.1 of Bordetella ansorpii. Classification (GTDB taxonomy): domain Bacteria; phylum Pseudomonadota; class Gammaproteobacteria; order Burkholderiales; family Burkholderiaceae_B; genus Bordetella; species Bordetella ansorpii. The sequence continues at coordinate 153,801 of NZ_FKBS01000017.1, read as the reverse complement.
GCCCATCGCCGCTGCCTTGCTGGGATTCGACGCGGCGCTGCCTTATGCGTCCCGCATCGATGCCTTGAATGACGCCGGCGTGGCGCTATGGGACGTCCTGGCCGCCTGCGAACGTCCGGGCAGCCTGGACGCGGCCATCGATGCGCGGTCGGCCCAAGCCAATGATTTCGCGGGTTTCCTGGCGGCGCATCCGCGCATCACCCGCATCTGCTTCAACGGCGGCAGCGCGCAGGCGCTGTTTCGCCGGCATGTGCTGCCGGTCCTGTCCCGAACCCATCCCGCGATGGAATACGCCGCCTTGCCGTCCACCAGCCCCGCCCATGCGGCGATGCCGTTTGCCGCCAAGCTGGATGCCTGGCGGGCGGTCGTACCCGGCGCAAGCGCCGGATCGCGCCGCCCGAATCAACGCACCGCGCCGTAGATCTCCCTCGCCTGGTCGGCATCCGCGATCGGCCGGCCCAGCACGCGCCCGCCTTCCGCCGCCTGCGCCACCAATGCCGCGTTGCCCGGCGCCACGGTGCCGTCGCGCAGCAGCAGGTTGTTCTCGAAGCCCACGCGCATGTGCCCGCCAAAGGCCGCCGCGGTGGTCACGCAGGCGTTCTCCTCGCGGCCGAACGCGCATACCGCCCAGGGCAGGCTGAAGTCATAGCCTTGCAGGAAGGGCAGCAGATCGCGCGGCGACGAGGTCTGCCCGGCGCTGTACCGGCCCAGCACGAACAGCACCGACCACGCGCCGGCGGGCGCCAGGCCGCGCGCGCGCAGGTCCTGCCAGCGCGCCAGGTCGGCCGCGTCGTACAGGATGATCTGCGTCATGATGCGCTCGTCGGCCAGCCAGCCCAGGAAGCCGGCAAGTTCCTTCTCGGGCACCTCGGGCACGGCGATCTCGCGCAGGCCGATGGACACGGCTTGCGGACGCAGCTCGCGCACCACGGCGATCTGTTCGGGCGCGCGGTAGACGCCCGCGGCTTCGCTGGTCACCTGCACCAGCACGCGGTCGCCCACCTCGTCATGCACCGCCTTCAGGGCGTCGCGATAGGCCTGGGCGTCCAGCAGGTGCTTGCCGTCGGGCTTGCGCACGTGCATGTGCATCATGGCCGAGCCGGCTTCCAGGCAGGCGCGCGCCTCGGCGGCCAGCGTGGCGGGCGTCATCGGCACGGCCGGATGTTCCTTGGCCGTCTTGTAGGCGCCGTTGGGCGCGACGGTGACGATGACGGGGGAGTCGGCCAGGCTGGCGGGAGTGGAAATGTCGGTCATATCGGCTTGTGCTTGTCTCGGTATCAAGGCCGCGCGTCTCGATGGCGCGCGGTGCTGGGTGTTCTGGGAGGGCGTCGATGCCTGTCGTGCGGCCAGGCGCCGGCGGCATGGCCGTGCTCACCCCTTGCTTTCAGGGCTTGATCTCGGGCAGCTCCGCCGACACCAGATCCAGCCCCGCGCGCAGCAGCCGGTCGTAGCGCGCCCGTTCTGCCTGGACGGTCTCGGGCGTCCATTCGTAGAACCCTGCGCCCGCCTTCATGCCGTGGCGTCCGTCCAGGGCGCGTTCGGTCAGGCAGCGCGCCGGCGTGTCCGCATTGCAGAACGTCGGATACATGGTGGCGCCCGCCGCCGCATGCACGTCGATGCCGGCGTGATCGCGCTGCATCACGGGGCCCGCGGCCAGGAAGCGGAAGCCGAAGCCGAAGCGCACCGCCGCGTCCACGTCCTCGGGGGTGGCGATGCCGCGGTCGATCAGGTCGAAGGCCTCGCGCGACAGCGCATGCTGCAGGCGATTGGCCAGGAAGCCGGGCAGATCCTTCGCCACGCGCACCGGCACCATGCCGCAGCGGCGCATGAAGGCGATCAGGGCATCGGCGCTGGCGCCGTCGCTGGCTTCGCCCAGCACCACCTCGACCAGCGGCACCAGGTGCGCGGGCATGAAGAAGTGCAGGCCCAGCATGCGGCCACGCGTGTCCAGGCTCTCGCCGATGGCGCTGATCGGAAAGCTGGAGCTGTTGCTGGCCAGGATGGCATCGGGCCGCGCGCGGCGCGCCAGCTCGGCGAACAGCGACTGCTTGATGTCCAGGCGCTCGGGAATGCATTCGATCACCAGGTCCACCGAGGCCCAGTCCACGTCGTCCAGCGTCGGCACGACGGCGATGCGGTCCGCGCCGGCTTCGCGGCCGATGGCTTGCAGATTGGCGCGGGCGCGGGCGGGCAGGGCCTGGGCGCGGCCGGCATCGGGTTCGATCAAGGTGGTGCGGCACAGCGCGCGCGCCAGCACCACGGCCACGTCGGCGCCCATGGTGCCGCCGCCCACGACGACGGCATGCGAGGCGCCGGGGGCATCCAGGCGGGGAGTTGCTGCGTTCATGGCGTACGTTCCTTCTACAAAGTTGCGGCCAGTGTAGAGAAGCGGATTTGATAGATGAATCAGATTTTTTGGATAGAATGATCTGAAATAAAGATCAATAAATCCCCGAGACATTCCATGCAGATCAATCTGTCCATGCGCGACATCGACACCGTGTTGATGCTGGGCCGCATGCTCAATTTCCGCCAGGCCGCCGCGCAGCTGCACCTGTCGCAGTCGGCGCTGTCCACGCAGATCCTGCGCATCGAGGACAGCCTGGGCGTGCGGCTGTTCGACCGCACCACGCGTTCGGTGCGCCTGACGGCCGCGGGCGAGGTCTTCCTGCAGCAGGCGGCCACGCTGCAGGTGGCGTTTCGCGAGGCCATCGCGGCGGTCAGCGGCATTGCCGGCGCCGAGCATGGCCAGGTGGCCGTGGCCGCCTTGCCTTCGCTGGCCGCGCGCTGGCTGCCCCGCGTGCTGATGGCCTACCGGCAGAACCATCCGGGCGTGGCGCTGAAGGTGCACGACACGCTGTCGGGGCCGGCCTTCGACCTGGTGCGGGCGGGACAGGTCGATTTCGCGCTGACGGCCGCGGATCCCCAGCACGCCGACCTGCACTACGTGCCGATGATGTCGGACAGCTTCATCCTGCTGATTCCGCAGGGCCATGCGCTGGCCGGCGGCAAGGGGCCGGTGCGCTGGGCGGACACGGCCGAGATGTCGCATGTGTCCATGGTGCATCCCAGCAGCGTGCGGCAGTACACGGAGTGGGCTTTCCTGCAGAACCGCATCCGTTTCCAGCCGGCCTTCGAGGCCGAGCACCTGGCCACCATCGTGGCCATGGTGGAATGCGGATTCGGCGTGGCGGCGTTGCCGGAAACGGCGGCCGAAGCCGTGGCCCATCCCGGCATCGTCGAGCGCAAGCTGATCGCGCCGGTGGCCGAACGGTCGATCGGCTTGGTGACGCTGCGCAACCGCAGCCTGTCGCCGGCGGCTGCTACGCTGGTGCAGATGCTGCGGGACAGTCTGTCGTCCTGAAGCCCGGCGTGCCGTTCCTGGCCAGGGTCCGCACGCCACACCGGGCCGGCCGGTCCCACCGGCGCCACCCAGGGGCTGGCGAGACGGGCTCTTCCACTATCCTGACCGCGATTCCGGAGTTCCACTCTCATCATGCATTTCGACCTGATTGAAAGCCTCAGCCTGGCCGGCAGGGCCAGCGTGCCCAACGACGACCGCGCCGGCAGCGCCGACCGGCATGCCTGGGTGATCGACGGCGCGACCGATCTGGGCGATCCGGGCCTGCTGGGCGAGCGGGGCGGGGCCGCTTGGCTGGCCATGCGCGCGCAAGCGGCCTTCTGCGCAGCCAGCGGCAGCGGATCATTGGAAGCGATCTGCGGCCAGGTGTTCGATGCGCTCTCCGACGCCTATGCCCGCGAACGGCGCCGGGATCCCGTGTCTTCCTGGGAGTTGCCGCGCGCCGCGTTCGCGGCCGTGGCCCTGCAGGACGACGAAGTGGCCTGCGCCTGGCTGGGCGATTGCACGGTGATCCACCGCGGCGCCGGCGGCGTGGCGTTCCTGACCCCGGCGCCGGACCGGGGGGCGGAATCGGCCGAGGCCGCCGCGCTGGGCCCGGGGGCAGGCGCGGGCAACGTGCGCACGCCCGAGGTATTGGCCGACCGCCGCGCCGCGCGCGAAAGGCCGAAACCGGTGCTCGGCGTGGACGCGGCACAGGCGAAGCAGGGCACGCGCCACGCCCGCGCGCCCGTGCGCCGGGGCGACGACATCCTGCTGATGAGCGATGGCTTCGCCGCGTTGATCGATGCGTATGCCGTATACGACGCGCCCGCGTTGGTGTCGCGCATGGCCGAGGCCGGCCTGGCGGCCCTGGGGCGCGAATTGCGCCAGATCGAACGGGACGACGCGGCCTGCCTGCGCTATCCGCGCTTCAAGGCCAGCGACGACGCGACGGCCCTCTGGCTGCGCGTCGGCTGAACGCCATCCCCGGCGGCGCGGGCATCAACGCGGGCGCGGCACCTTGTCGGTGGTTTCCGTGGCGCGCAGGAAGTCGAAGTCGACGCCCTGGTCGGCCTGCGTGACGGTCTGCAGGAAGAGCTTGCGATAGCCGCGCTCGGCCGACGGACGTTCGATCTGCACCTCGGCGGCGCGCCGGGCCAGTTCCTCGTCGCTGATCAACAGCGAGATTTCGCGGTTGGCCACCGACAGGCGGATGCGGTCGCCGCTGCGCACGTGCGCCAGCGGGCCGCCGATGGCGGACTCGGGCGTGACGTGCAGCACGATGGTGCCCGCCGCCGTGCCGCTCATGCGGCCGTCGGAGATCCGCACCATGTCCTTCACGCCGGCGCGCGCCAGCTTGCGCGGGATCGGCATGTAGCCGGCCTCGGGCATGCCCGGCGCACCCGTGGGGCCGATGCGCTTGAGCACCAGGATGTCTTCGGCGGTGACGTCCAGATCGTCGTTGTCGATGCGCAGCGCCATGTCCTCGGCGTTCTCGAACACCACGGCGCGGCCTTCGTGCTCCATCAGCTTGGGGTTGGCGGCCGACTGCTTGATGATGGCGCCGCCCGGGGCCAGGTTGCCGCGCAGCACGGCCAGGCCGCCCAGCGGGTAGATGGGCTTGTCGAAGGGGCGGATCACGTCCTGCACGAACGGGGCGGGCGCCTCGTCCAGCATCTCGCCCAGCGTGCGGCCGCTGACGGTCAGGGTGTCCAGGTGCAGCAGCGGACGCAGTTCGCGCAGCAGGGCGGGCATGCCGCCCGCCTTGTGGAAGTCTTCCATGTAGTGCTGGCCCGAGGGCTTGAGGTCGACCAGCACGGGGGTTTCCTTGCTCATGGCGTCCAGCCCGGCCAGGTCGATGTCGATGCCCAGGCGGCCGGCGATGGCCGTGATGTGCACGATGCCGTTGGTCGAGCCGCCGATGGCCAGCAGCACGCGCAGCGCGTTCTCGATCGACTTGCCGTTGAGGATGCGGCCGGGCGTGAGGCCGGACTTGGCCATGGCGACCGCCGTGGTGCCGGTCTGCTCGGCCACGCGCACGCGGTCCGCCGTGACCGCCGGGGCCGAGCCGCCGCCGAACACCATCATGCCCAGGGCTTCGGTGACGCAGGCCATGGTGCTGGCCGTGCCCATCACCGAACAGGTACCCACGCTGGCCACCAACTGGTTGTTGACGTCGCTGATCTCGGCCGCGTCGATCTCGTCGGCGCGATAGCGGCCCCAGTAACGGCGGCAGTCGGTGCAGGCGCCGACACGCTCGCCACGGTGCGCGCCGGTCAGCATGGAACCCGTCACCAGTTGGATGGCCGGCACGTTGGCCGAGGCCGCGCCCATCAACTGGGCGGGCACGGTCTTGTCGCAGCCGCCGATCAGCACCACCGCATCCATGGGCTGGGCGCGGATCATTTCTTCCGTGTCCATGGACATCAGGTTGCGCAGGTACATACTGGTGGGATGCGAGAAGCTTTCGTGCACCGAGATGGTGGGAAAGTCCACGGGCAGGCCGCCGGCCAGCATCACGCCGCGCTTGACCGCCTCGATCAGTTGGGGCGCGTTGCCATGACAGGGGTTGTAGCTGCTGCCGGTGTTGACGATGCCGATGACGGGGCGCGACAGCGCGTCGTCGGTGTAGCCGGCGCCCTTGATGAAGGCCTTGCGCAGGAACAGCGAGAAGCCCGTGTCCCCGTAGTTGGTCAGCCCCTTGGACAGGCCGGTCGCGGCGGCGGGCGGCTGTTTTTTCTGGCTCATGTCGTCTTCCTACCCTTCGATAATATTATTGATAATTAAGCCGGCCATCATAGCCAGCCCTGCTCGGCAGCCGCAAGCACTTTCCATGATGTATGGAAATTGATCGATTTCAAGGATCAGTCGATAGAAAAATACTGATTAATCAATCAAGCCACGCCGCCTACACTGCCCGGCATGAGAACCGGGCACAACAGCAAAGCCCATCCATCAATAGCCCGGTTCCGGATAGGAGACAAGCCATGTCCGCATCCCGCTACACCGGGGCCGGGCGCGTGCCCCGCCGCGCGTTCGTCTGTTCGTTGATGGCGCTGGCCATCGGTGCGGCCTTTGCGCCGGCCGTCCAGGCCCAGGACAACTACCCCGACCGCCCCGTGCGCCTGATCGTGCCTTACCCGCCCGGCGGCGCCACCGACGTGATCGGCCGCGTCATGGCGCAGGAACTGACGGGCGCGCTGGGCCAGAGCGTGGTGGTCGAGAACCGCGCCGGCGCGGCCGGCAACATCGGCGCGGACCAGGTCGCCAAGGCCGCGCCCGATGGCTATACGCTGCTGCTGGGCGCGCTGACCAGCCATTCCATCAACGCCGAGCTGTACAAGGGCCGCGTGCCCTACGACATCGAGAAGAGTTTCTCGCCTGTGTCCATCGTGGGCACGGTGCCGCTGGTGTTCGTGGTGAATCCGACGGTGAAGGCCAACACGCTGCAGGAGTTCATCGCGCTGGTCAAGGCCAAGCCGGGCGCCATGACCATGGCCTCGTCGGGCAACGGCTCGCCGCAGCATCTGGCGACCGAGATGTTCAAGCGCGTGGCCGGCGTGGACGTGCTGCACGTGCCCTACAAGGGCAGCGGCCCGGCCATGACCGACCTGATGGGCGGGCAGGTGCTGGGCATGATCGAGACCGTGCCCGCGGCCCAGGCCCATGTGAAGGCGGGCAAGCTGCGCGCGCTGGCTGTCACGGCGGCCACGCGCGCCGAGGCGCTGCCCGATGTCCCGACCGCCGCCGAGGCCGGCCTGAAAGGCTTCGAGGTCAGCTCGATGTTCGGCATCGTCGCCCCGGCCGGCACGCCCGCGCCGGTGATCGACAAGCTCAATGGCACCCTGAAGACCATCCTGGCCAAGCCGTCGACGCGCGAGGCGCTGCTCAAGCAGGGCGCCATCGCCACCTGGACCACGCCCGCCGACGCGGCCAAGCGCATCCGCGCCGAGCGCAAGCAGTGGGCGGACGTGATCCGCGAAGGCAACGTCGTGGGCGAGTGATGCGGGGGCAGGGTATCCCATAGCCCGCGCCTGGCCGGGCTTGCGGGCCGCCCGGGCCTGCCCTGCAGGGACGGTGTCATTCCCCCATCGAGGCAAAAAACGGGGCGCATTTCGCAATGCGCCCCGTTTTGCCTGGCACCTGGCGCCCGAGGACGCCGCGTGCTTACTTGCCGTTCTTCAGGCGGGCTTCCATGCGCGCGGCACGGTCGGGCGAGGAGGGGTGCGAGCTGAACATGTCGCTCTTGCCGCCATCCAGCTTGGCCAGCTTCTGGAAAGCCGTGACCAGGCCCTTGCGGTTCATCTTCTTCTGGGTCAGCAGATCGAACGAGTAGTCGTCGGCCGCGGTTTCCTGCGACTGAGAGAACTGCGCGTTGATGAACTTCTCGGTCAGGTCGCCCAGTTGCGAGGCCGACAGGGCCGCGACGGCGCTGCCGCCGGCGGCAGCCGCGGCGTTGCGGGCGGCGCTCACGCCATAGGCGGTCTGCATGGCCTTCTTGCTGTGGCCCAGGGCGACGTGGCCCATTTCATGGCCGATCACGCCGCGCAGTTCGTCGTCGTTCATCATGTCCATCAGGCCGCTGTACACGCGCACGCAGCCGTTGCCCATGGCCCAGGCATTGACGTCCTTGGTCAGGTAGACCTTGTAGTCGATCTTGTTGCCGTTCAGGTCCATGTCGCCGAAGCCCTTCATCACCCTGGTCAGGCGAGCACCGTACTTGCTCTTGGGCGTGGCAATCTTCGATTCCGCGTCGCTTTGCTTGCAGGCCGCATCCGACATCTGGACGATGTCGGCGTCGGACAGCGTGGCGGCCTGGTAGGCGCTGGCGCCCGCCGACATCAGGCCATCGGTATTTGACATGCTACCCATGTTGTTGCAGCCTGCCAGCAGCAGGGCCGCGGCCACAGCCGTCGTGCCGAACGTGATCTTACGCATGGAAGTCCTCTTTCTGAAGTTTGATTTTGTGCAGCGGCCGGGGCTTTTCGTCTTAAAAAAGACTGAAGTGGCGCGGGCTAGACTTTAATGAGGCGCTCGATGTCGTCGGGTGTTTTTGATTATCAGACTGCAACAAATACCAACGGCAGCATTTCGGGAATATTTCCGCAAAGGTTGCCGTCTATAGTGTTGCCGCATCGAAAACGAAAGACGAGCGCTCCGGATGCCTTCCCGCCTTGCCTGCATCCCCCTGCTTCTGGCCAGCCTGTGCGGCATGGCGCGCGCCGATGCCCAGCCTGTTTCGTATCCCTTCGATCAGCGCAACGCGGTGATCGAGTTCTTTCCCCGGGTGGGTGGGATCCTGCGGCCCACGGGCGAGTTCCAGCAGTTCCAGGGCAACCTGTCGCTGGATGCCGAACAGCCGGCGCAAAGCCAGGCCACCGTACGCATGAGCGCCAGCCTGATCCGGGTGGGCATGCCGGGCGGCGCCAACAAGCTGCGCTCGGTCGATTATTTCGATGCCGTCCGTTATCCCGAGATCGATTACCACAGCACGGGCCTGACGGCGGGCGAGGACGGGCACCTGACCATGACGGGCCTGTTGACCATCCGCGGCGTGACGCGTCCGCAGACGCTGGATGTCTCGCTGGTGCCGGGCGACAAGGGCCTGGCGGCCTTCGAGGCGACCGGCAAGATCCGCCGCAGCGATTTCGGGATGGTGGCCGATCACCGGCTGGTCGGCGACGAGATCGGATTGACCATCAAGGTGGCGCTGGATCAAAACGCCATTGCCGACCTGCGGCCGCCTGAACCCAAGCCCTATATCGAGCCCTGAGCGCCGGATCCTGACAGCGTCCATACCCGTTGCGGGCGCGCGGCATCCCGGCGCGTCAATACCCTTGATTGCAAAATGGGCTATTTAGTGGTGTTAATGCGACAGGCGTATCGTTGCATCCGAGGGAGCGGCCGATCCCGCGCCCTCGTTCAAGTCCCGCACATCCGCGGGCCGCAAGGCTCTGCAACGACACCAACCTACACGAGACACGAGCGCGCATCATCATGTGGATACTGCTTCTATTACCCTTCCTGGGCTTGCTATGGGTGCCTTTCTATAATCAGGCGCTGCCCGATTTCATGGGCTTTCCTTTCTTCTACTGGTATCAGTTGCTGTGGGTGCCGATCACGGCGTTCCTGACCTGGATCGTCTACCGCCATTACCGCAAGAATGGGGAAGAATGATGGAAAGCAGTCACTTGAACTGGGCCGCCTTGTCGGTCTTTATTTTTTTCTTCCTGCTGGTCACGGTGATGGGCTTCGCGGCGTCGCGCTGGCAGCGCGGCGGGAGCCACGCCAATCTCGATGAGTGGGGCCTGGGCGGCCGCCGTTTCGGCACCTGGATCACCTGGTTTCTGGTGGGCGGCGATTTCTATACCGCCTATACCGTCATCGCCGTGCCCGCGCTGGTCTACGCGGTGGGCGCCTATGGCTTCTTCGCGCTGCCGTACACCATCCTGGTGTATCCCATCGTGTTCGCCATCATGCCCAAGCTGTGGAACGTGGCGCACAAGCAAGGCCACGTGACCGCGGGCGACGTGGTCTACGGCCGCTATGGGTCGCGTCCGCTGGAGCTGGCCGTGGCCGTGACCGGCGTGCTGGCCACCATGCCCTACATCGCGCTGCAACTGGTGGGCATGGAGGTGGTGATCAAGGCCCTGGGCCTGACGGGCGAACTGCCGCTGGCCGCCGCCTTCATCATCCTGGCGCTGTACACGTATTCGGCCGGCCTGCGCGCGCCCGCGCTGATCGCCTTCGTGAAGGACCTGATGATCTACATCGTGGTGCTGGTGGCGGTGGTGCTGGTGCCTCTGAAGCTGGGCGGCTACGCGGCGGTGTTCGATGCCGCCGGCAAGGCGTACACGGCCAAGGGCAGCGGCGGCCTGACGCTGGCGCCCGCGCAGTTCCTGCCGTACGCCACGCTGGCGCTGGGCTCGGCGCTGGCGGCCTTCATGTATCCGCACACCCTGACCGGCATCTTCGCGGCCAAGAGCGCGGACACGATCCGCAAGAACGCGATCTTCCTGCCGGCCTACACGCTGTTGCTGGGCCTGATCGCGCTGCTGGGCTACATGGCCTACGCCGCCGGCATCAAGCCGGGCACCAACAACGACGTGGTGCCGATGCTGTTCAACACGCTGTTCCCCAGCTGGTTCGCGGGCTTCGCCTTCTCGGCCATCGCCATCGGCGCGCTGGTGCCGGCGGCGGTGATGTCGATCGGCGCGGCCAACCTGTTCACCCGCAACTTCTGGAAGGCCTACGTCAACCCGAACGTCACGCCGGAAGGCGAGGGCAAGGTGGCCAAGCTGGTGTCGCTGGTGGTCAAGGTGGGCGCCCTGGTGTTCATCCTGTTCATCCCGACGCAGTACGCGCTGGACCTGCAACTGCTGGGCGGCGTGTGGATCCTGCAGACCTTCCCGGCGGTGGTGTTCGGCCTGTTCTCGCGCTGGTTCGGCGGCACCGCCTTGCTGATCGGCTGGGCCGTGGGGCTGGGCGGCGGCACGGCGCTGGTGTTCGCGGACGGTGTGAAGCCGGTGCATTCGATGGTCATCGGCGGCACGACCTACACGATGTATACGGGCCTGCTGGCCCTGGCGGTGAACATCGTCGTGGCCGTGGTGGCGCAATTGCTGCTGGGATCGCGCTCGCGGGCCGTGGCGCAGCCCGGCGTATGAGGCGGCGAGGCTCATTCATTCAGGTTCGGGTATGGATAGCTGACGATGGGCTGATAAAGCAGGCTGATTCGCGTTTTTTATCGAACGAATTAAGCAAATCGAATTGACGGCCCCGTTTGTGCGGGTGCAACATGGGCCATGCCTTGCCGCCTTTCTCGGGTGCCCCTTGGGGATGGCGGCCAGGCATTTTCGTTTTGCCGCCGGTCTTTCCCTGGCGAGACATTCGCCTCGGAACGGCATGCTTTTTTCCGCCGATTCGCCCGTCGGGCGATCAGGCGGACTTGCCGGGGCCGCGCGTGCTTGTTCATGTCCGAAGAAAGCAGGAGCCCATACGATGGAAAAGACGAACTTCCTGGATGCGCTGGTCACCGCCGAGCTGTCGCTGTTCGGCATTGCCGACCGGGACGCCGAAAGCAGCCCCGTGGCCCCGGCCACGCCCGCGCAGGCGTCCACCGCGCCGGATTTCACCGACGCCGACTACCGCAGCGCGGCGGGTTGACCGTTGCCGCGGCCTGACGCCCCGCTTCATGCGTCGGCGCCAGGCCGCGAGCCTCGCGATTTCAAAGCCAGCCGTGCAGCCTGGCTTTGCTGGCAAGGCCTGCTGGAACTTGCCTGTGCAGGCAGCAGGGGCGGCGTTGCGGTAAGGCAGGATTATTTGCGGCGGTGATCGTGCTTGGGGTCATTGCCATGCTCGTGGGCATGGACGTGGTCATGCCTGTGATCGTGGGCCTGCGCAGGCTTGTGATCGTGCCCGTGGACATGATCGTCATGGCCGTGCGAGTGGTCGTGAGAGTGCTCATGGCCGTGATCGTGTCCGCAGCCGGGGCCGTGCACATGCTGCGGGTGATCGTGGCCGTGGTCGTGACCGCACCCCGGCCCATGCACGTGCTTTTCGTGGGCATGCGTGTGGTCGTGCCCATGCCCATGGCCGCACTGCGGTCCGTGCACGTGTCCTTCATGGGCATGATCGTGCCCATGCCCGTGTCCGCCGAGGTCGGCGTCCGGCTCCGGCTCGAATGCGACCTGCGCCTCTTCCACCCGCACGCCTAAGCGCCTGAGCAGGTCGCGCAGCGCCGGTGCGTCCTCCAGATACAGCGCATCCGCTTGCACCTGTACCGGCGTGTGCCGTTTACCCAGCTGATAGGCCGCGCGCGCCAGCAGCAGCGGATCGGGGCTGGTGACGCGCAGCACCGGCTGCTGCGCCGCCGCCACGCGTACCAGGGTGCCGTCCGTGGCGATCAGGATGGCGCCGTCGCGCAGGAGCGTGTCTGGCGGCAGAGACAGGGCGGCCTCGCGGCCATCGTCCAGCGTGACATCCAGGCGGCTGCGGCAGCGGTGTTCATAGGCCAGCGTCAGGGCGGCGGCGCGGCGGCGCAGCGGCGCCGCGATGCTGGATTCGTCACCAAGGACTTTTTCGATACGGATCATTTTCTGGAACAGGAAATAGCGCTGCGCCATGGAGCAGCACCCGCGCCGGTTCGCATATCAGCAACTGGCCGTCGGCGAGGACGCGGTGGGTTTCGGGATCGACTTCGATACGCGGTTGCCAGTCATTGATCATCATATCTGCCTTGCCGCCTTCGCGTATGCCGAGCACCGTTCCCTGCGGCGCGGTTATTGACCGTGCTGCCCGTTCAGGTCCGTGCTCGGCGACGCCAGACGGGTGTCCGGCCCGTCCAAAGACTGCCGCGTTCGCCTATGGACCGCTCACTGCGGGGTCGGCCATGGGCGAGCGAAGTCTGGAACCAGGGTCTCTCAGCCCTGCGGCGGCGGCATGTAGCTGGCCGGATCGGCCGAAAGACCTGCCTTGACCATGCGGGTCAGTTCATCGGCCATGACCTCGCTCGCCCCGGCCTCCAGCGCATCGAGCGCGGCCGCGACCACGGCGTCGGCGGACTGCTTGGGCACGTCCAGCCCCCGGGTCAGGTCGGTGTCGACGAAGCCCATGTGCAGGCCCAGCACCTGGGTGCCCTGGGCCTGCAATTCGTGGCGCAGCCCGTTGGTCAGCGCCCAGGCCGCCGACTTCGTCGCCCCATAGCCCGCCAGTTGGGGCCGGTTGATCCACGACGCCACCGACAGCACGTTGAGCAGGGCGCCGCCGCCATGGGCGGCCAGCACCGGCGCGAACGCCTGGCTGACCCGCAGCATGCCGAAGAAGTTGGTCTCCATCTGCTCACGGATGTCGTCCATGGCGGCCGCGAGGAAAGCGCCTTCCCGGGCGATGCCGGCATTGTTGATGACCAGCGTGACATCGCCGCATTGCGCCGCGAGGGCCGCGGCGTCATCGGCCTGCGTGACATCGAGCCGCACCGGCGTCACGCCCGCCTGAACGACGCTGGCGGGGTTGCGTGCCGCCGCATAGACCTTTCCTGCGCCCCGTGCAAGCAGCGCCCGCGTGAAGGCAGCGCCGATGCCGCGATTGGCGCCGGTGACGAGAACGATGGCGTCCTGGATTTTCATGAGGAACTCCTTGTTTTTAATATGATGGCCATCATATTAATGGTCAAAAAAATGCGCGGCGCCTTGTGGGCTGCCACGCGTCTGGGGCGTCAGGCGTTGCCTGGGCCCGGATCGTATTGGTTCAGTAGCGCGGTGCGGGCCGCTGCCAGGACGGCCTGCGCTTGCGGGCCATCGCCGAGTGTTCGTGCCAGTTGCAAGGCGCCGACGAGCATGCCGGCGACCGCCGGTGCGGCTTGGCGATGGATCGGGGGCAAGGCATCGCGCACCCCGGCGATAAGGTGCGACACGAGTGCGCGCGCCGCCGCCTGCAGCGCGCCGGGCGCGGCGTCATCCGCCGCATGCGCGCAGCGCGCCAGGTCCGACGCCAGGGCCGATACGGGGCAGGCCGTTTCGAAGGCAGGAAGGTTCGCGTCGGCCAGATAGGCTTGCACCAGCGCCCGGAACGCGCTTGCGCCGCGTTGCCGCTGCAGGGCGATGCGCTGCGCCAGCACCTGCGCCATATCGCGCCGCGCACACTCCAGCGCTTCGGCCAGCAGCGCCTCGCGCGAGGCGAAGTGCGCATAGAAGCCGCCATGCGTCAGGCCCGCTTCCGTCATGACCTCCGCGACGCCCACCTTGTCCAGGCCGCGCCGCCGCAGGGTGCGTGACGCGGCGGCCAGGATGCGGTCGTGAGTCGCCTGCTTCTTGTCAGGGAGGTGCGGTGGGCGCGTGGACGCAGCAGGTGCCATGGACGGCTTCGGTATTTAATATGATATTCATCATATATTTTTCCCAATACCGTGGCAAGCTCAGGCGGCGATGGCGTGTGCCCGGGCGGGGCCCGATCCCCCCGGATACTGCGTGGCGAACACCAGCCGTCCTTGCGACCAGGTCCGGCTGACCAAGGGCATGCCGGCCACCTGCGTCACGGCGATCAGGTCGGCGCGCAAGCCCTCGGCGATGCGGCCGCGATCGTTCAACCCGCATGCCTGCGCGGGATTCGACGTTGCCAGCGCCACCGCCTGCGGCCATGACAACCCCGCCTGGGCCACCGCCAGGTACACCGCCGCGATCAGCGCGGACGGCTGGTAATCCGAGCACAGGCAGGTGGCCACCCCGGCGCGGATCGCGTCGATGGCCCGCATCGAACCGCTCTGGCTGCCGCCGCGCAGGATATTCGGCGCGCCCATGATGGTCGCCAGTCCGCACGACACCGCCGCCTTGGCCGTATCCAGCGTGATGGGAAACTCGCTGATCGTCACGCCCAGGTTTCGCATCGTCGCGATGCGGTGCACCGAGTCGTCGTCGTGGCTGGCTGTCGGCACGCCGGCGCGCTGCGCGTGCGCCACCAGCTTTTCCACCCGCGCGCCGGCGCCGGTTGCCGCGCGCAGCTTGGTCTCGGCGGCCGCCTCGGCCTGCACGCGGTCCATGCCGTGATTGCCCATCATGTACTGCAGGTAGGCCTCCATGGTCTTGAACTGGCCCTGGCCGGGCGAATGGTCCATCACCGACAGCAGGTCCACCGCGCCTTCGTCGATCAGCGCCGCCAGCACCTCCATGGCCTGCGGATCGGTGATCTCGTAACGGCAGTGCACCCGGTTGTCGACCAGGCCTTGTCCGCGAAAATCGCGGATCGTGCGCACCAGCTGGGCGGCCGTCAGGTTGTTGCGCACGCCCCATTCATTGTTGGCGAACGACAGCGCGTGATAGGGCGTGGTGATGCCGGCCGCCGCATTGCGGCGGTCCACCTGCGCCACCGCGAAGTCCATCGGGAACTGCACCCGCGAGCGCGGTTCGGCTTCTTTCTCGATGGCATCGCAGTGCAGGTCGATCAGGCCGGGGAGCAGCGTCTGGCCGTCCAGGTCGATGGTCTGCACGCCATGCGGCGCGCCCTCCGGCTCGATCGCCGCGATGAGGCCGTCTTCGATCAGCAGGGCGCCGCGCTCGATCACGCGGTCGGGCATGACGATGCGGGCGTGGGTCAGGTAGGTGGCGGACATGGCCTTTATTCCATCAGGGCCGCGGGCGTGGCGGCATGCAGGGGCAGCAGGCGCGTGGCGACCGCGTCGCGCACCGCCTCGTCGTGGAAGATGCCGACCAGGCAGCGCCCGGCCGACAGGGCCTCCTGGATCAGCTCGACCACCACGGCGCGGTTGCCGGCGTCCAGCGAGGCCGTGGGTTCGTCCAGCAGCAGTACGGGATGCCCACCGATGAAGCCGCGCGCAATGTTGACGCGCTGCTGCTCGCCGCCCGAGAAGGTGGCGGGCGCCAGCGACCACAGCCGTTCGGGCACGTTCAGGCGCGCCAGCAGGTGCGCGGCGCGCTCGCGGGCCTCTTCGGCCGAAACGCCACGCTGGCGCAGCGGCTCGGCCACCACGTCCAGCGTCGTGACGCGCGGAATCACGCGCAGGAACTGGCTGACGTAGGCCACCGTATCGCGCCGCAGCGCCAGGATGTCCTGTTCGCTGGCGCCGGTCAGGACGGTCCAGTGCGAACGGCCGTGGCTGCGGATGCGGATGCTGCCCGCCGTCGCCAGATAGTTGCCGTACAGGCAGCGCAGCAGCGTGCTCTTGCCCGCGCCCGAGGGGCCGGACAACACCAGGCAGTCGCCGCCCGCGGCGTCGAAGCTGATCTCGTCGAGCACCGGCAGGCGGATGCCGCCCTGGTTGTGCAGGGTGAACAGCTTGCGCAGGCCGCGCACTTCGATCATGGATTCTCGGGTCGTCATGCTCAGCTCTGCAGGATGGAAGAGACCAGCAATTGCGTATAGGGATGCTGCGGATCGTCCAGGATCTGGTCGGTCAGCCCGCTCTCGACTACGTTGCCGCCGCGCATCACCAGCGTGCGCTGCGCCAGCAGGCGCGCCACGGCCAGGTCGTGCGTGACGATCACCGCGGCCAGCCGCAGGTCCGTCACCAGCTGGCGCAGCAGGTCCAGCAGGCGCGCCTGCACCGACACGTCCAGCGAGGCGGTGGGTTCGTCCATCAGCACCATGCGCGGATGCGTGACCAGGTTGCGGGCGATCTGCAGGCGCTGCTGCATGCCGCCCGAGAACGCGGCGGGGGCCTCGTCCAGGCGGTTCGCATCGATCTCCATCTTGGCCAGCCAACTGGCGGCCGTGCCGCGCAGCGAGCCGTAGTGGCGCTGGCCCACGGCCATCAGGCGCTCGGCGATGTTGGCGCCCGCGCTGACCTGCATGCGCAGCCCGTCGCGCGCATGCTGGCGCACGAAGCCCCAGTCGGTGCGCGACAGCAGCCGGCGCCGCGCGCCCGACAGGTTCGCCAGGTTCACCAGGCCTTGGCTGTCCACGTCATACCAGATGCTGCCGGCCTCGGGCTCGACCTGCCAGGACAGCGCCTGCAGCAACGTGCTCTTGCCCGAGCCGGATTCCCCCACCACGCACAGCACTTCGCCCGGGTACAGATCGAAGCTGACGTCGCGGCAGCCATGCACGCCGTCCCAGGTGCGCGTCAGATTGCGCACCGACAGCAGGGCGCGTTGCTCCATCACGATGCCTCCGTGGCCGATTGCCGGCGTTGTCCGCAGTACTCGGTGTCCGAGCACACGAAGCGGCGCGATCCCTGGTCGTCCAGGATGATCTCGTCCAGGAAGCTGTCGTGCGAGCCGCACAGCGCGCAGCTTTCCGACCATTTCTCGATGGTGAACGGATGGTCCTCGAAATCGAGGCTGGCCACGCGGGTGTAGGGCGGCACGGCGTACACGCGCTTCTCGCGGCCGGCGCCGAACAGCATCAGCGCGGGGTTCATGTCCAGCTTGGGATTGTCGAACTTGGGGATGGGCGAGGGCCGCATCATGTAGCGTCCGTTCACGGTGACCGGGTAGTCGTAGGTGGTGGCGATGTGCCCGTAGCGCGCGATGTCCTCGTACAGCCGCACGTGCATGGCGCCGTACTCGGCCAGCGAGTGCATGGTGCGCGTCTCGACCTCGCTGGGTTCGAGCCAGCGCAGCGGCTCGGAGATCGGCACCTGGAAGACCATCACCTGGCCTTCGGACAGCGGCGTCTCGGGCACGCGGTGGCGGGTCTGGATGATGGTGGCCTCGCGCGTCGATTCGGTGGTCCGCACGCCCGTCACCCGGCCGAAGAAGCGGCGGATGTTGATGGCGTTGGTGGTGTCGTCCGAGCCCTGGTCGATCACCTTGAGCACGTCGTCGTGGCCGATGATCGAGGCGGTCACCTGGATGCCGCCCGTGCCCCAGCCATAGGGCAGCGGCATCTCGCGGCTGCCGAAAGGCACCTGGTAGCCCGGGATGGCCACCGCCTTGAGCAGCGCACGGCGCAGCATGCGCTTGGTGGATTCGTCCAGGTAGCCGAAGTTGTAGTGGGGATCGCGCTCGGGAAGGGGGGATGTCGCGTTCATGCCTGGGCCTCCGTGCCGGCGTCGGCCGGCGGTTGCTGCGATGCGGTTTTGGCCTGATCGTGCTCGGCGCGCAGGCGCCGCAGCAGCTCCAGATTGGCCTGGAAGTCGACGTAGTGCGGCAGTTTCAGGTGCTGGACGAAGCCGGAGGCCTCGACGTTGTCGCTGTGGTACAGCACGAACTCCTGGTCGTTGGCCGGCGACTGCGCGGGTTCGCCCAGTTCGGCGGCGCGCAGCGCGCGGTCCACCAGCGCCATCGACATGGCCTTGCGCTCGCCATAGCCGAAGGTCAGGCCGTAGCCGCGCGTGAACTTCGGGCCTTCCTGCGCCGTGCCGGCGAACTGGCTGACCATCTGGCATTCGGTGACGTCGATCTCGCCGATCACCACGGGCGCGTCCAGCTCTTCCAGAATCATCTCCACCTCGAGCGTGCCGTAGCGGATCTCGGCGGCGAAGGGGTGGGTGTTGCCGTAGCCGCGCTGCGTGGAATAGCCCATGGACAGCAGGAACCCTTCGTCGGCGCGCGCCAGGTTCTGCAGCCGCGCGGGGCGGTCGGCGGGAAAGGTCAGCGGCTGGCGCGTCAGGTCGAAGGGCGCGGGGTCGCCGGCCGGCGGCGCGTCGCTGTCGATCAGGGCGTCCCGCTGCAGCAGGTCGGTCACGCGCGGCGTGGGGGCTTGCTCGATGGGTTCGCCCGCGGGCAGCGGATCGGCCGCGCCGGGTTCTTCCAGGCTGAAATCCAGCAGGCGCTGCGTGTAGTCGTAGGTCGGGCCCAGCATCTGGCCACCCGGCACGTCCTTGAAGGTCGACGAGATGCGGCGCTGCAACTGCATGCTGCCGGTATCGATGGCCTCGGTGTAGCCCAGGCGCGGCAGCGTGGTGCGGTAGGCGCGCAACAGGAAGATCGCTTCCAGCGTATCGCCCGCCGCCTGCTTGATGGCCAGCGCGGCCAGGTGCGGATCGTACAGGGCGCCCTCGGCCATGACGCGCGAGACGGCCAGCGGCAACTGCTGCTGGATCTGCGCCAGGGTCAGCTCGGGCAGGGCGGTATCGCCGCGCCGGTACTGGTCGAGCAGGCGGTAGGAGTTGAGGATGGCGCGTTCGCCACCTTTGACGGCGACATACATGGCCCTATGCCTCCATACGGCAGGTGCGCGGCAGGCCGCACAGCAGGTTGCCGCAGGTCAGCAGCACGTCCACGCCCAGCGGGAAACGCTGGTGGTTGGCCTGCCACTGGGCGACGAAACCGGCCGGCAGGCCGCGCACGCGCAAGGCCTGCCTGTCCTGGATGCCAGGGCCGCTGAGTTCGTAGGCGAACCCGTCACGCAGCGACTGCACTTCCAGCACCACCGTGGCCGAACGGTCGGGGTAGGCCGGGTCGCCCGGGTGCAGGTCGGCCATACCGGGCATTTCCAGTCCCGCCGGGATGGCGACGAACACCGCCGTGCCTGGCCGGCCCATGACGCGGCTGCCGGTATGGAAGCGCAGGAAGCGCGCCACGTCGCCGCTGACGCCGGGCGGCAGCCACAGCGGCGCGTCGCCGTCGGCCAGCGTCAGCAGCACTGCGGTCATGGCGGGCGACAGGCCAGCCGGCACGCCGCAAGGCGCATCCAGTTCGACCACGCGGCCGGGATGCGACAGCGCGTGCAGCACGCCGCGGAACACGGCCTGCGCGCCGGCGACGGGATCATCGAAACCCGGCAGCATGGCGGCCGGCGTGGAGGCGAGGGTACTCATCAGTCTTCTCCCCGGACCAGGGTGAAAAAGTCGACCTTGGTCTGCGCGGCCAGGCTGGCGCGCGCGGCGCGGCGCTCGGCATGGGCGCGGGCCAAGGGGTCTATCAATTCGGCCTGCACGCGCTGGCGCCAGTGCGGCATTTGCAACAGCGCGTCGGCCACCGCCGCCTGTTCGGCATGCCGGATGGCGCGGCCGCGCACATAGGCCACGCCCATCACGCCGTCCTCGTCGCCCAGGGCCACGGCGCAGCGGGTGACGGTGATTTCGCCCAGGTTGAACTGGGCGCCGGTGCCGCCGCTGCGGGCGCGCACCATGGCCATGCCGGTCTCGGGCTTGCGCAGCCAGCGCCGGGCGGGCAAGGGGCCCAGCGCGGCAAAGGCGCGGTCCAGTTCGGCGGTGTCGGCCAGCGCCAGCACGCGCATCCAGCCGCGGCGCGCGGCATCCGGGGCGTTTTCGATTTCGGCCATGTTTCCTCTAAACGTCTAGACGATTGGCGTAGTATGATCCTTGCCAAGCCGTGATTCAAGCGCCAGGGCGTGAAATTATGATGACATTGCGTAAGCAGGCCTAGTGTGCTGTCCCATAGATACGTCGATACGTATCCTCATGCAGACGTCTGCACGGTGTTGTCCCTTGCAGGCACAATGGCGGATATCGCGGCAAAATCGCGGTGCGAACACAACACGTCGACGAGACACCATTCACCAGGACGTATCAGGCATGATGGTCGAGCGAGGTTCCGGGGTTGCAGTCTGGCGCCAGATAGGCGAATTGCTGGCCACCGACATACGCAAGAAACTCTACGCGCCGGGCGAGCAACTGCCGCCCGAGCCCGAGCTGGCGGCGCGCTACGGCGTCAACCGCCACACCATCCGCCGCGCCATGGGCGAGCTGGAGCAGAGCGGGCTGGTGCGCATCGAGCAGGGCCGGGGCACGTTCGTGCAGGAACATGCCATCGACTACGCCATCGGCAAGCGCACGCGCTTTTCCGAGAACCTGCGCCGCCAGGGGCTGCCGGCCCACCTGGAATTCCTGGGCAAGCAGGTGCTGCGCCACGCCGACGCCGCCGCCCAACTGAAGCTGCCGCGCAATGCCGAGCTGCTGCGCGTGCAGATGCTGGGCAAGTCGGGCACGCGCGTCATCGACGTGTCCGAGCACTATTTCGACGCGCAGCGCTTTCCCGACCTGGCCGAGAAGCTGGACGCGCTGGGTTCGGTCTCCAAAGCCTATGCCGAGTACGGCATCGCCGACTACACCCGCAAATGGTCGCGCATCACGGCGGCCATTCCCGATCCCGACGTGGCGCGCCTGCTGGGCCAGCCCAAGACCCGGCCGATCCTGCAGGTCGAGGCCCTGAACGTCGACGAGAAGCAGGCGCCGCTGCAGTACAGCGTGACGCGTTTCGGCGGCGATTTCGTACAACTGGTGGTGTCCGACGACGAAAGCTGAAGCCGGGCGGGGCAGGTGGGCTCCTGCCTTGGTTTCATTTGAATCGTCTAGACATCTGGTCGTCATCAAGCAGCACTAGCATTCGAGCATCATGCAGAACACTACCGACCTTTCCGACGTCCTGGGCGGCATCGCCGGCGCCAGGGTGCTGACGCCGTCCGGTTTGCAGGCCGCGGCATTCGATTTCGCCGATGGCCGCCTGGCTCCGGCCAGCGCGGGCGCGGCGCGCCTGGACGCGGGCGGGCTGCTGGTGCTGCCCGGCATCGTCGACCTGCATGGCGACGCCTTCGAGCGCGCGGTGATGCCGCGCCCCGGCGTCGCCTTTCCCTACGAGGGCGCATTGCGCGACGTGGATTGCCAGTTGCTGTCCAACGGCATCACCACCGAATTCCATGGCGTCACCCTGTCCTGGGAAGGCGGCCTGCGCGGCCAGCCTTACGCCGAGCGCATGTTCGACACGCTGGAGCGCATGCGTCCCGCGCTGGGCGCCAACCACCATGTGCACCTGCGTTTCGAGACGCACCACGTGGCCGGCGTGGAAACCGCGCAGGCGTGGATCCGCGAGGGCCGCGTGCGCTTCCTGGCGTTGAACGATCACCTGCCCAGCATGGTCAAGCGCCTGGGCGACGACCGCAAGCTGCTGCAGTACGCCGAGCGTGCCGAGTGCGACCTGGATACCTTCCAGGAGCGCATCCGCCAGGCCATGCGTTCGGCCGACTCGGTCTCGGGCGCCCTGCGCGCATTGACCGACACCGCGCGCGAAGCCGGGCTGCGCATCGCCTCGCACGACGATCCCGATGCCTCGACCCGCCGCTACTATCATCAGTTGGGCTGCAGCGTGGCCGAGTTTCCGCTCAAGCGCGAGGCTGCGCAGATCGCGCGCGAGCAGGGCGACGCCATCGTGCTGGGTGGTCCGAACGTGGTGCGCGGCGGCAGCCACAACGGCGCGCTGAACGCCACCGAGATGATCCGCGCCGGGCTGTGCGACGTGCTGACGTCCGACTATTACTATCCCGCGCCGCTGGCCGCCGCGATGCGCCTGGTGTGCGACGGCGTGCTGCCGCTGCCGCAGGCCTGGAATCTGGTGTCGCGCAATCCCGCGCGCGCCGCGGGCCTGGCGGGCTACGGCGAACTGCTGCCCGGCATGATGGCCGACCTGATCCTGGTCGACGACAGCGATCCGCAGCAGCCGCGCGTCTGCGCGGCCGTCGTGGCCGGCCGCCTGCGCTACGCCAACCGTCCGTTCAGGCACGCGGGCCAGGCCGCCACGGCCGCCGTGGCCTGACGCCATGCCGCTGGCCTATCGATACGCGCTGTACCTGGCGCCGGCCGAGCCCTGGCGCCGCGCCGGCGCGCAGTGGCTGGGCCGCTGCCCCGACACGGGCATCCTGGTGCCGCCCGCGGCCGACGCCGATCCGCGCCAGCCCGATTGGACGGCCGCGCCGCGCCACTACGGCCTGCATGCCACGCTGAAACCGCCGTTCCGCCTGCGCGCGGGCCGCACTCCCGAAAGCCTGGACGATGCCGTGCTGTGCCTGGCGGCCATCGCCGAGCCGTTCTCGGTGCGGTTGGAATGCCAGGCCCTGCGCGGCTTCCTGGCCTGGCGCCTGGCGGGCGACGCGCTCGAGCAGGCGCCGATGCTTTCGCTGGCGGCCGAATCGGTACGCCAACTGGACGACTGGCGCGCGCCGCCCACCGAAGCAGAACTGGCTCGCCGCCGCAGATCGCCGTTGAGCCCGCAGCACGAAGCCATGCTGGCGCGTTGGGGCTATCCGTACGTGTTCGAGCACTTCGTCTTCCACATCACGCTGACGGGCATGCTGGAAGGCGCCGAGATGCAGGACGCCCAGGCGCGCATACGCGCCTTCAGCGATCCGCTGTGCCGGGCGCCCATGCCGGTCCGGGACATCAGCCTGTACGTGCAGCCCGAGCCCGACGCGCCGTTCCTGGTGGCGCGGCATTACGGCTTCGACGGCACGGTGGCCGACGGCGCCGCCGCCGACTACCTGCAAGGCCCGGCCGCGCCATGAGCACGGACAGGTCGCCCGCCCGTAACGACGGCGCCCGCCTGATCTATCTGATGGGCCCGTCGGGCAGCGGCAAGGATACGTTGCTGCGCCTGCTGCGGGCTTCGCTCGGCCTGGCCGATCCGGTCTGGATCGCGCAGCGCTACATCACGCGCCCCAGCAGCGCGGACGAAGGCTCGATCGAGCTTTCCGAAGATCACTACGCCCGCATGGCCGCCGCCGGCGGCTTCGCGCTGCACTGGCGCAGCCACGGGTTCGGCTACGGCATCGGGGCGCGGCTCGACAACTATCTGGCCGAGGGGCGCGTCGTGGTGGTGAACGGGGCGCGCCGCTGCCTGCCGCAGGCATGCGCACGCTATCCGGCGTTGCAGGCGGTGCAGATCACGGTGGATGCATCGGTGCTGCTGGAGCGGTTGCAGCGGCGAGGAAGGGAGGACGCCGTGCAGATCGCAGGGCGTCTGGCCGACGCGGGGATGCCTTTGGATCTGCCCGCAGGCGTCACGCTGCATCGGATCGGGAACAATGATGTTCCTGAAAAGGCCGCGGGGGAGTTGATGGCGTTGGTTCGTAGGCTGATGGCGGGGCCAGGTGTGGTGGGAGATTTGAGTTCTTGAGGCGTCCTTGGCGGGGCTTGGGGCAGCCGCGCCGGCCAAGTCGGTTGGCTCGGGCGCGCCACCAGGCGCCCTCGGCCCCGCTACGCGGGGCTTCCCGCCCTCCAATTGGCCGTCACGGCTGCCCCAAGCCCCGCCAAGGACTCACTGCAATGTATCTCGTACGTCCGCAATCACCGTGACGCTGATTCGCGAATGGGTGCGACGGCGAATTGGCAGGTAGCCTCGCGGCATTCCGGATGCACGCTATTTCATCGTGGGGGGAGGGGAAGGGTTTTCAACCCGCCGAATGACGTCTCTGATAGCCGCAGATGTACCGGAGAAGTCGCGCCCGCAGCGCGAAAGCGCGAGGACGAGACTTCGCAGGTGCGGCTGCGGCGGCCAGAAGAACGCCACCCGCCGCATGAAGACAGAAGCCACTCGCAAAAAGAATCAGATAAACGCCTTCCGGATCCGCGAAGACAGCATGTCCGTCACGATCACGAAGCCGATGATGATGAGCATCACCGCGCACGTCTGTGCGTACTGGAAGCTGCGGATGATCTCCCACAGCACCATGCCGATGCCGCCGGCGCCCACGATGCCCACCACCGAGGCCGAGCGGACGTTCGATTCGAACCGGTACAGCGAGTAGGAGATCCACAGCGGCATCACCTGCGGAATCACGCCGTAGACGATTTCTTCCAGCGCATTGGCGCCCGTGGCGCGCACGCCCTCGACCGGTCGGGGGTCGATGGCTTCCACGGCTTCGGCGAACAGCTTGGCCAGGACGCCCGTGGTGTGCACCCACAGGGCGAGGACGCCCGCGAACGGGCCCAGGCCCACCGCCACGATGAACAGCATGGCGAAGACCATTTCGTTGATGGCGCGGCAGGCGTCCATCAGGCGGCGCATGGGCTGGTAGATCCAGGGGGGAACGATGTTCGACGAGCACATCAGGCCGGCCGGGACGGCGACGACGATGGCCAGGAAGGTGCCCCACAGCGCGATCTGCACCGTGACCAGCATTTCCGAGAGGTAGTTGCGCCAGTCGCGGAAATCGGGAGGGAAGAAGTCCGCGGCGAACTGGCCCATGTTGCCGCTGTCGCGCAGCAGGTCCAGGGGGCGCATGTCCGCGCCTTGCCAGGACAGGCCCAGCAGCAGGAAGACGGCGGCCCAGGCCAGCAGCGTGGAGATCGGCGTACGCAGTTGTGCGGACGGCGCGGCGGCGGGGGTGAGGGATTGGCTCAAGAGCGGGCTCGCGGGGCAGGTATGCCGGGCGGGCGCATGGTCCCGCCCGGCGGTGTTCTGTTGAGGGTGTCGAGGTCAAGCAGCAGGCGGTCCATCGCACGATGGACCGCGCTGCAGGACTTACTGCTTCGCCAGGGCGGCGGCCTGCTTGTCCAGGGCGTCCAGCTTGGCGTCGATCTCGGCGATGCGCTTCTGCTTGTCGTCGGCCGACAGGTTGGCGTCGTTCTCCAGGCGGCCGCGCGCGCCGGCCAGGTCCATCTGGCGGATGGGGATCAACTGGTTGTTGTCCGATACGCGGAAGCCCTTGTAGGTCAGGCGTTTCAGGTTCTCCAGTTCCTCCTGCGAACCCTTGCCGTAGTTGACGAAGAAGCCGCGGATCTTCTGCTTCAGCTCGGGCGGCAGGTCGCTGCGGTACACCAGCGGATCGGCCGGGATCAGCGGCGATTTCCACAGCACGCGCACGTCGTCCATGGCGTTCTTGCCGGTGGACAGGCGGTAGCGTTCGACGGCCTCGGTGTTGGTGATGGCCACGTCCGTCTGCTTGTTGATCACCGACAGCAGGTTGGTCTCGTGGTTGGCGATGCGTACGTTCTTGAACAGCGTCTTGGGCTCGACCTTGTTGGCCAGCCACAGGTAGAAATTCGGCACGGCGGTGCCCGAGGTCGAGTTCGGGTCGCCAGCGCCGTAGCTCAGCGTCTTGCCGTTCTCGATGACGTCCTGCACGCTTTGCAGCGGGCTGCTTTTGTGGGTCAGCAGCAGCGACCAGTAGCCGGGGTTGCCGTCCTTGTCGATCACCGCGGCGAACACTTCGCCCTGGGCGCGGTCCACGGCCTCGATGGCCGACTTGTTGCCGTACCAGGCCATCTGCACCTTGTTGAAGCGCATGCCTTCGATGATGCCGGCGTAGTCCGAGGCGAAGAACGGCTTGACCGGCACGCCGATCGCGCGGCTCAGGTCGCTGATGACGGGACCCCAGGCGGATTTCAGGTTGGTCGACGATTCGGTCGAGATGATGCCGAAGTTCAGCGTCCTGGCGTCCTGCGCCAGGGCGGGGGCGCTGAGCACGACGGCGCTGGCGAAGAGGGCGGAAAGGGTCTTGACGAACATGAAGGCTCCGATCAGGGAGTGCAGGGGGAAAGCAACGAAAGAGGGCTCAGACGGCGGCGTCCAGCGCCACCTGCAGGCCGCGGGCGCGCACGGGCGCGGCTGCGGGCGCCGAGCCGCGCAGTTCGGCCAGGTCCGCGCCGTACAGCGCCTGCTGCATGGCGGGCGTCAGTGCCGAAGCGGGGCCGTCGTACACCACGCGGCCATGCCGCAGCGCGACCACGCGCGGGCAGTAGCGCAGCGCCACGTCGACCTGGTGCAGCGACACCACGACGGCCACCTGGCGGGTGCGGTTGATATGGGCCAGCGTGTCCATCACGCGGCGCGAGGATTCGGGATCGAGCGAGGCGATGGGCTCGTCGGCCAGGATGACGCGGGCGTTCTGCACCAGCGTGCGGGCGATGGCCGCGCGTTGCTGCTGGCCGCCCGACAGCGTGGAGGCGCGCTGGAAGGCGTAGCCGTCTATACCAACCTGGGCCAAGGCGTCCATGCCGGCGGCCACTTCATGGCGCGTGAAGGTGCGCGTCAGGCTGCGCCACAGCGGCACGCGCGGCAGCAGGCCGGTCAGCACGTTGGTGATGACGGGAAGGCGGCCCACCAGATTGAATTGCTGGAAAACGAAGCCGATGCCGGCGCGCGAGCGGCGCACCGAGCGGCTGATGCGGCCATCGCGCTGGATCAGCTCGCCGTTGACGTGGACTTCGCCCGTGCCGCGGTCGCCCGGCACGAAGCCGGCCAGGTGGCGCAGCAGGGTGGACTTGCCCGAGCCCGACGCGCCCAGCAGCGCGACCATCTCGCCGGGCGCGACACGCAGGTCGACGTTGTCCAGCGCCTTGCTGCCCGGCTTGAACGTCTTGGACAATCCGCGTACGTCGATGGCATCGGTCATGAGGGTCTCCCGCTTGAGATGGCTGGCGGAAGTATGGGCACCGCAAATGACCGGCCCATGAAGCAGGATCGTAAAAAACCGATGGTAAGTAAAGAAAAGGGACGGAGATGTGTCATGAAACCGACATCTATCGCCGCCCCTCGGGGTGTTTGCCGTTCAGGCGATCACTGCGGCTGCACGTTGAATTCCTTCACGACGCCGCCCCACACCTCGCGCTCCTGCGCGATGGCCTTGCGGAAGTCCTCGGCGCTGGTGTAGTGCAGTTCGGCGCCTTGCTGCGCCAATGCGGACTTCAGGTCGGGTTGGGCCAGCACCTTCTGCAGCGCGCGGGCGATGGTCTGCACGGCCTCCGGCGGCGTGCCCTTGGGCGCCACGAAGCCGAACAGGTTGTCGGCCGCCACGCCCTGCACGCCGGCTTCGGCCAGCGTGGGCACGTCGGGCAGCAGGGACACCCGCGTCTTCGAGGCCACTGCCAGGTACTTCAGCTTGCCGCCCGTCACCAGCGGCATGGACGACGGCAGGCTGTCGAACATCATGGCGGAACTGCCGCTGGCCACGTCGGGCAGGGCCTCGACGCTGCCCTTGTACGGAATGTGCACCATCTTCAACCCCGCCTTGGCCGCGAACAGCTCGGATTCCAGGTGCGACAGCGTGCCCGTGCCCTGCGAAGCGAAATTGTATTTGCCGGGCGAGGATTTCACGTAGGACACCAGGCCAGCCACGTCGTTGATGCCCAGCGAGGTGGGCACCACCAGTGCGTGCGGCACGGCGCCCACGCCGGCGATCGGCACGAAATCGGTTTCCAGGTCGGCCTTCCAGTCCTTGTAGATGGCACGGGCGATCTGCACGTTGGTGACTGCCGCCAGGTACAGGGTGTAGCCGTCGGCGGGCGCGCGCGCCGCGGCCACCAGGCCGATGGCGCCGCCGGCGCCGGGGCGGTTCTGCACCACGACCGACTGGTTCAGTTCGGCCGACAGCTTCTGGCCGACCGCGCGTGCCAGCACGTCGGTGGCGCCGGCCGGCGGGAACGAGATGATCACCTGGATGGGCTTTTCGGGATAGGCCGCGTGCACGGCGGGCGCAATGCCCAGGCCGGCCAGCAGCAGCAGTGCGCCCAGGCGCCGGAAGGATCGAAAAGCGGGTGCAGCGTTCATGCGAGGAATTCCCTTGGAGTGTGGTTGTTGTCCAGCGCGGTGTCCCAAGGATCCGCAGGCAGGTTTCGCCATGCGACGGATCGATGGGGCACTCCACTGGCGTGCTGTCTCCACGCCCTCCGGGGAATCGGCAGCGGGGTCTCGGACCCGGCCCGCCGCGGGTCTGCGCCCGCTGGCCCTGCGCGCAGCCGCGCACAGGACACTGAAAGATACGCCGCCGGCCGGGCGGGATCAATCGACTCTGTTTGTCGCTGCCGCAAACAGAATTGATGGATCGCCGCCGCTCACTGCGCCTTCAGCCCCAGCCGCTCGATGGTGCCGGTCCAGCGCTTGAATTCGTCCGCGATGTGCGCCTTGCATTGCGCGGGCGACAGGTTCATGGGTTCCGCGCCCTGGAAGTCCAGGCTTTCCTTCACCTTGGGATCCTTGATCGCGATCTGGATCGCCTGGTCCAGCCGGGCCAGGATGGCGGGCGGGGTGCCCTTGGGCGCGGCCAGCACCTGCGCGGTGGCGGCGTCGAAGCCCTTGAGTTCGGGCACGCTTTCGCTCAGCGAGGGCACCTTGGGCAAGGCGGACGACCGGTGGTCGGATGTCACCGCGAGGGCCCGCACCTGGCCATTCTGGATGAACGGCATGGCGCTGTTGAACGAGCCCGAATACATGAAGTTGACGTTGCCGGCCGCCAGGTCCGTCAGCGCCGGCCCGTTGCCCTTGTAGGGCACGTGCTGGAAGGTCAAGCCCAGCCTGGCCGCCACGTCCATCGCCACCAGATGGTCGACCGAGCCGTTGCCCGACGAGCCCAGGAAGAATCTGGTCGGATCCGCCTTCATGGCCTGGTACAGCGCCTGCGGGCTGTCGGCCGTGTTCTTTTTGGACACCAGCAGGATCATCGGCACCGCCACCGAGCAACTGGCCACGTCGAAGGCCTTGGTCGGATCCAGGTCGACGCGGTTGAACAGAGCGGGCGCGGTGGTCAGCGACGAGGTGCCGTACAGCAGCGTGTAGCCGTCGGGTTTGGCGCGCACCAGGTCCTGTGTGCCGATGTTGCCGCCCGCGCCGGGACGGTTCTCGATCACGATGGGCGTCTTCAGCTCTTCGGAGACGCGCTTGAACAGCACCCGCCCGATGGCGTCGGTGGGGCCGCCGGGCGCGAAGCCGATGATCAGCGTGATGGGCTTGCTGGGATAGGTGTCGGCGGCGCGGGCGGGCAGGGCGCCCGCCGCCAGCCCGGCCAAGGCCAGGGCCAGGGCCAGCACGGCGTGCTTGTGGGTCATGATGTCGTCTCCTCTGTTGGTGCTTCTCGCGGCTTGGTGCCGCTGTGTCGTCGTTCAGGCTGCGGCGGTCAGGCCTCGCGTCCCAGGTTGTCCAGCCAGACCGGAAGATGCGCGCCGTTGGGGGCGGGCGGCAGGCTCCAATGGGCGCGCGTGCGCGAGAACTGGGCCACCGGCGGCAACTGCTGCAGCGGCCCATAGGCGGACGGCCGCGTCTCCAGCAGCGGCGCCAGACCTTCCGCGAAATGCCGGCGTTCCTCGCGCGGCTCGAAACCGGGTTCCAGGCCCAGGCGCTGCACCCACATCGAGGTCTGCGTCAGCGACACCTTCACGTGATAGCTGCCGCCTTCGGTGGCGCGGCGGATCAGCGCCAGCATCGCCCCGGCCGCGCCCAGATAGCCCGTCAGGTAGTCGTTCAGCAGATAGGTGGGCACCACGCGCGGGCGGCCGCCCGCCGCCTCGGCCATCGCGATGCCGCTGACCACCTGGCCCAGCTGCTCGAAGCCGCCGCGGCGCTGCCACGGCCCCGCGTCGCCGAACGCGCTGACGCTGACGTACACCACGCCGGGACGCAGCGCGGCGGCGTCTTCCGGTCCCAGGCCACGCCTGGCCAGGCTGCCGGGCCGCCACGACTGCACCACCACGTCCGCGCCGCTGACCAGCTCGCGGGCACGCAGGCGGTCTTCCTCGCGGTCCAGGTCCAGGAAGGCCGAGCGCTTGCCGATGTTGGTGTCTACCGTCTGGCGAAACGGATCCTGCATGGCGGGCGGTGCGATGCGCAGCACCTCGGCGCCGTGTTCCGCCAGGGAGCGCGCCACCACCGGACCGGCGATGACGTGGCCCAGGTCCAGCACGCGCAGGCCGTCCAGCGGGCGGTTCCGGGCTTGCGCCGGCTCGGGTTCGCCGTCGGCGATCTTGATGACTTCCACCACGGGCAGCCGGGCGAGCAGCTCGCCCTGCGGATGCGCGAGCCATTCTTTCGTCGTGCGCGCATAGACGCCGGGCAGGCGGCGTTCCTCGAAGGCCGCTTCCAGCGCATCGCCTTCCCAGCGCCCGATGCCCTTGGCCAGCGCGGCCGGGTTGTTGGCGCAGTCCAGCAGGTCCAGCACGCCGTCGCGCAGGTGCGGGTACGAACCAATCGGGAAGAACCAGCGGTCGTCGGCGGTGCGGTAGAAGTCGGCCTTCAATTCCGTCAGCAACGACAGCGCGGGCAGGCTGTAGCCGCTCTGGGTCTGGAAGTGGCCGGGATTGAGCGAACTGGCCGCCTGCATCCAGTCGATGCCCACGTTCTGGCGCTGGCCGGTGGCCAGGTGCCACCATTTCTCGACCGCCAGGGCATACGCGCCGATGGCGGCGCCAGCGGACAGCGTGAGCCGGTGCGGCGAGTCGAAGGCGGGCGCGCTGCCGTAGAAGCGCAAGCGGCTGGAAGGCGATTCTTTCCAGGGCACCTGCGCGCCCAGGATGTCGGCGATGGCCTGATAGGCGTGTTCGGGCTTGGGATGGGATGCATCCATCTTGCTTGTCTCCGTCGTTGTGGTGTCGTGCTTTTGAAATCAGTCTATAAAGCGGCTAAAACCTCGTCCAACATATAATTTCTCGGTCTGTAAGACGAAAAACATCTTTATGTTGAACAGCCGACTGCTCAAGCAATTCATCGCCGTGGCCGAGGAACTGCACTACGGCCGCGCCGCCGTGCGCGTCGGCATCGCGCAGTCACCGCTCAGCCAGGCCATCCAGAAACTCGAGGCGCAGGTCGGCACGCCGCTGTTCGTGCGCAACAAGCGTTCGGTCGCGCTGACGCCCGCGGGCAAGGTTTTCCTGGAAGAGGCCTACCAGTGGCTGCGCTACGAGCAGGTCGCGCTGCAGCGCACGCTGGGCGCGGCGGGCGGCGGGGCGGGGCAGTTGTCGGTGGGCTTCATCGGCAGCGTGGGCTATGGCTTCATGCCCGAGCTGATCAGCCGCTTCCGTCACGACTATCCGCAGGTGCGGCTGCGGCTGTCCGAGATGACGACCAAGGATCAGCTGGAACAGTTGCGCGGCCGTGCGCTGGACGTGGGCCTGCTGCGCACGCCGTTGCCCGTCGAGGCGCCGCAGATCGAGACCCGGCCGTATCAGCGCGACGTGCTGATGGTGGCGCTGTCCAGGAGCCATCCCCTGGCGGGACGGGCCAGCATCGAACTGAAGCAGTTGGCGGGCGAGTCCTTCGTGGCGTTCTCGCGCGAGAAGGTCCCGGCGGCGCATGCGCAGTTGATCGCGGCGTGCGCCACGGCGGGTTTCTATCCGGCCATCGAGCAGGAGTGCTCGCAGATCGCCAGCGTGATCTGCGTGATCGCCGCGGGCCTGACGGTGGCGCTGGTGTCGGGCAACCTGACCTCGCTGATCCATCCCAAGGTGCAGTACGTGCCGCTGGCGGATCGGTTGCCGCTGCTGGAGCAGGAAGTGGCGATCGCATGGCGCAGGAATGACGACAATCCGGCGCTGGCGTCTTTTCTGGACGTGGCGCGGCAGTTGGAGAATCCATCGCCGCTGCGTTGATCCGCTTGCCGCCGCGTCCCATGGCGACCCGCACTGCGGCGGCATGGGAAACTGTCAGCGCGATCCGGTGTCCATGTAGTTGGACTGGGCACCGCAGACATGGATATCCGATGAGCATTGCCGATTTTCCCGACGCGCTGGTCGACATGCTGCGCCGCGCCTCCAACGTGGTCTTCCTGACGGGCGCGGGCGTGTCCGCCGAAAGCGGCATCCCCACTTTTCGAGACCCGATGACGGGCCTGTGGGCGCAGTACGACCCCATGTCGCTGGCCTGCGCGCAGGCGTACCGCCGTGACCGCGAACTGGTCTGGGGCTGGTACGAATGGCGCCGCATGGGGGTGCTGCGCGCGCGGCCCAATGGCGCGCACCTCGCCATCGCGGCCATGGCCACGCGGGTGCCGAACGCCACGGTGGTCACGCAGAACGTGGATGATCTTCACGAACGGGCGGGCAGCCGCGGCGTGCTGCATCTGCATGGCCGCCTGGACCGGCCGTTCTGCTTCGACTGCCGGCGCGATCACACCTTCACGGCGGGCATTCCGGACGAGCCCGCGGGGGGCCGCCGCCTGGCGCCGCCGCGCTGCGCGCATTGCGGCGGCGCCATCCGGCCAGGCGTGGTGTGGTTCGGCGAGTCGCTGCCCGAGACCGAATGGGAAGCCGCGGTGCAGGCGTGCGACCAGAGCGACGTGCTGTTCAGTATCGGCACCTCGGCCGCCGTGCAGCCCGCGGCGGGGCTGTCGGCCCAGGCGGCCCGGCGCGGCGCCTGCGTGGTGCAGGTCAACCCGCAGCCCACGCCGCTCGATGGCGTCGTGAAGTACAACCTGGCCGGTCCGGCGGGGGAGATCCTGCCGGCGCTGTACGAGCGAGTGTGGGGGCGCGGGCCGGCATGAGCCGCGCGACCGGGCTTCAACCCCGAGGCATCTCGATCCCGTTCAGGAACATCCCCACGAAACAATCCATGATCTCCGGCGCCGTCTTCTCGCCATCCGGCCGGTACCAGCGCGACAGCTGATTCAGCGACGACAGCAGAAACTTGCTGGCCAGGCTGACGTTGGTATCGGGCCGGAACAGGCCTTGGCCCACGCCATCGCGGATCGCATCCTTCAGCAGGCCTTCGTACGCATCGCGCCATTCCAGCACCAGCGCGCGGTGTTCCGGGTTCTCTGACCGCCAGAACAGCAGCGATCCCGACACCCAACTGTCGTGGTATTGCTCGTAGTACGCCACCGACGAGCGCATGAACGCATACAGCCGGCCACGCGGCGTGCCGTCGCTGGCCAGCACGTCCTTCTGCACGTACTCGAACAGCACCCGCATGCCCGTGGCCACCAGACTGCGGTACAGCGTGTCCTTGTCCGGGAAGTGGTGATACAGCGCCGCCTTGGACACGCCGACCTCGGCCGCGATCATGTTCAGCGACGTGCCCTGATACCCGTGCCGCGCGAACAGGCGGCGGGCAACATCGATGATCTGGTCGTAGCGTCCGGGGTCCCGAGCGGTCATGGGCGGAAAGTCCTGTGTCGTAAAAGCCGAGGCCGATGATAAAGGGAAATCAGCGTTTGAATTTCCCGTGGAACGGCCTATCATCTGAACTTACCGACCGGTCGGTAAGATGTGTGAATCATCCGCCAGATCGACCGGAAAAACAAGTTTTGCCCAAGCAAAACAACCAGATAGGTGGAGACGACATGCGCAGCGGAACGCGAGTTTTGCTGGCGATGGGCGCTTGCTGCGCGCTGTTGGGGGCGATGCCGCCCGTACGCGCCGCAGAGCCTTTCCCCAGCCGGCAACCCATACGCCTGATCGTGCCGTTCGCCCCGGGCGGCGGCGCGGACGCGGCGGCCCGCGTGGTGGCGGTGCCCTGGGCGAAGGCCCTGGGCCAGTCCATCGTGGTCGAGAACCGGCCGGGGGCGGGCGGCACCCTGGGTGCGGGCTTCGTGGCCCAATCCAGGCCCGACGGCTACACGCTGCTGTTCACCACGCCGGGGCAGCAGATGACCGCGCCCTATCTGTTCAAGAACCTGCCGTACGACCCCTACAAGGGCCTGGTATCGGTGGGCAAGATGCTGGAAGGCGCCAACGTGCTGGTGGTCACCAAGAGCCTGCCCGTGAACAGCGTGCGCGAGCTGATCGATTACGCGAAAGCGCATCCCGGCAAGCTGGGCTTCGCCAGTTCGGGCGTGGGATCGACCAGCCATCTGGCGGGCGAACTGTTCAAGCAGGAAGCCGGCGTCGACATCTTCCACGTGCCGTACCGGGGCACGGGCCTGGCGCGCAACGACATCATCGGCGGGCAGGTGCCCATGACCATCGACACGCTAAGCGTCTACCTGCCGCAGATCCAGGCGGGCGAGGTGCGCGCCCTGGGCGTCTCGACCCTGCAGCGCAATCCGGCCGCGCCCGATATCCCGGCCATCGCCGACACGCTGCCCGGCTTCGAGGCCGCGCCCATCAACTACGTCACCGCGCCGGCGGGCACGCCGCCCGACGTGCTGGCGAAGCTGAACAGCACGCTGAACCAGGTGCTGGCCGACCCTCAGGTCAAGAAGAGCATCCCGCCCGGCACGGAGCTGGACGGCAGCACGCCGCAGGAAATGGACGCGCTGGTGACGTCGGAACAGAAGAAGTGGAAACGCCTGATCGACAACGCAGGCATCAAGCCCGAATAGCGGCAATCAAGCCGCACAGAGGAGACATCAGATGAGACAACTGCTGCGCGCCTGCGCGGTGGCCGCGGCGTTCGCGCTGCCGGCGGCCGTGGCGGCCGGCCCGAAGTACCCGAGCCAGCCGGTCACCATCATCGTGCCGTATGCGCCGGGCGGCGTGACCGACGTGTACGGCCGCGCCATCGGCGAGTACCTGGGACGGCAATGGAAGGTGCCGGTGATCGTGAAGAACGAGAGCGGCGGCGCCACCATGATAGGCACGCAGGCGGTGGCCCGCGCCGAGCCGGACGGCCTGACGATCCTGCTGACCAGCTATGCCTATACGTCGAACCCGATCCTGCGCCGCGACATGAGCTACGACAAGGACGCCCTGCGCCCCGTCATGCTGCTGGGCAACAGCCGCAACCTGCTGGTGACTTCCGGCAAGTCCGACCTGACGACGCTGGACGCGGTGCTGGCCAAGGCGCGCAAGTCGCCCGGCAATCTGCGGCTGGCCTCGTCGGGGATGGCGTCCAGCCCGCACATCGCCGCCGAGCTGTGGGCCCGGGCCGAGGGCGTGAAGATCACCCATGTGCCGTATCGCGGCACGTCGCCGGCCATGAACGACGTGTTCGCGGGCCAGGTGGATGGCATCTTCGACGGCGCCTCGGCCATGCCCAACGTGCGGGCCGGCCGGCTGCATGCGATCGCCATCGCCAGCGAACAGCGGCATCCCGGCGCGCCCGGCGTGCCCACTTTCCGCGAACTGGGCGTGGACCTGGTCTTCGGCAGCTGGTTCGGCTTCTTCGTGCCCAAGGACACGCCCGACGCCATCGTGAACCAGTTGAACACCGACCTGCGCCGGTCGCTGCAAGACCCCGGCACGCGCGCCGCCATCGACCGTACGTCCCTGCTGGTGGAGGGCGGCTCGCCGCAGGACTTCGCCAGGTTCCTGGATTTCGAGTCCGAACGGCTGAAGGCGCTGGTCAAGAGCGGCGCGGATCTCAGCACGCAATGACCGTGCATGACCCCATCCCTCGCCATCTTTCGTCCGCCTGCGCGGCGGCAACTTTTGGAGTCAACGATGTCCTTTGAATGCCTGCAAGTCGAACGCGAGGGCCACGTGGCCATCGTGTACCTGAACCGCGCCCCGGTGAACGCGCAGAACGCGCAGATGCGGGCGGAAATCATCCAAGTGTTCGACAGTTTCAACGATGACGACGACGTGCGTTGCGTGGTGCTGGCCAGCAAGCTGAAGGTGTTTTCGGCCGGCGCGGACGTGAGCGAGCGGCCGGCCATCAAGCAGAAGGGGCCGGGCGCCTACTGGCACCACAACCGCCTGGTGCGCGAATCGTCGCTGGCCATCGCCGAGTGCAACAAGCCCGTGATCGCCGCGGTGAACGGCGCGGCGCTGGGCGCGGGCTTCGGGCTGATGACGTCCTGCGACATCTGGGTCGCGTCCAACGAGGCCTATGTGTCCATGCCCGAGATCAACGTGGGCCTGGCGGGCGGCACGGCGCTGCTGCAGCGCGTGTTCGGCAAGTCGCGGGCGCGCCGCATGTTCTTCACCGGCATGAAGGTGTCGGCCGACGAGCTGTACCGCCTGGGCCTGGTCGAGGCCAGCCTGCCGCCCGACCAACTGATGCCCTATGTGATGGACCTGGCGCGCGAGATCGCCAGCAAGGCGCCCATCGCGCTGCGCTACGCGAAAGAGGCCTCGCAGGTGACGGCCTCCATGCCCCCGCGCGAGGGCTACCGCTTCGAGCAGAACATCACGGTCGCGCTGTCCAACACCGAGGACTCGCGCGAGGCCCAGAGCGCCTTCCTGGAAAAGCGCGCGCCCGTCTACAAGGGGCGTTGAGATGGCCGCGGCATTGAATCCCGACTTCCTGGCCCTGCCCAGCAGCGGCCACCACGAAACCGCCGAGGACGCCGCCTTCCGCGAGGAACTGCAGGCCTTCGCGCGCGAACACTGCCCGGCGGACATCCGCGCCGTGGTGGCCGCCGGCGACAAGATTACCCGCCCGGTCTACAGCCGCTGGCAGCAGGTGCTGAACACGCGCGGCTGGGCCGCGCCCAACTGGCCGGTCGAGCACGGCGGCACCGGCTGGGACCTGCGCCGCCGCATGATCTTCGAGGAAGTCATGGCCGACCAGGACTGCCCGCCGCTGTACCACCACGGCCTGGGCCACATCGGCCCGGTCATCATGCAGTTCGGCACCGCGCGGCAGAAGGCGCAATTCCTGCCGCGCATCCTGGACACCACCGACTGGTGGTGCCAGGGCTATTCCGAGCCGGGTTCGGGATCGGACCTGGCCTCGCTGTCCACGCCCGCCGTGCGCGACGGCGACCACTACGTCATCAACGGCCAGAAGATCTGGACCTCGCATGCCCACGAGGCCGACCGCATCTACCTGCTGGCGCGCACCTCGCGCGAGGGCCGCAAGCAGGAGGGCATCTCGCTGTTCCTGATCGACATGGACACCCCGGGCATCCGCGTGCGGCCGATTCCCACCATCGACGGCTGGCATCACGTCAACGAGGTGTTCCTGGACGACGTGCGCGTGCCCGCCGACCGCCTGCTGGGCGAAGAGGGCAAGGGCTGGACTTGCGCCAAGTACCTGCTGGAGCGCGAACGCCTGCCGCCGGCCAGCGTGGCGCAGTTGATGCGGCAATGGCGCCGCGTGGCGCGCCTGCTGAACGAGCGCCGCCAGGCCGCGCCGTTGCGCGACTACGCCGCGCTGGACGATGAGATGCTGGCCCTGGCCGCGCGCATCAAAGGCGCGCGCGAGATGCTGGCGCAGGCCATCGATGCCATGATGCGCAAGGAGCCCCTGGACGCCAGGCCCTCGGCGCTGAAGCAGGCGTGCAGCGTGATCTCGCAGTCGCTGACGCGGATCGCTTTCATGGCCGTGGGGGACCGGGGCACGCAACGCCTGTTGCGTGAAGACGAGGGCGATTCGCCCGATGGCACGTGGGTGCAGAACTACCTGTTCGCGCGGTCCAAGACGATTGCCGGCGGCACCACCGAGGTGCAGCTGAACGTCGTGGCGCGGTCCTTGTTCGGTAGTTGATACGGAGCTTGCAGAGATGTCTTTTGAACCTTCGATTGCCTTCGCCGGCATGCTGTCCGACAGCGCCGCGCGAGTGGCGCAAGACCAGGCGGGCCGCTATCCGCAACGGCCGGATGCGACGTTGATCGGCGACATGGGTTGGAGCGGCGTGCTGGTGCCCGAGGCGCAGGGCGGCGTGGGCGGCGGCTTTGCGGACCTGGCTTCCATCGTCGAGGCGCTGGCCCGGCATGCGGTGGACCTGCCCGTGATCACCCGCTGCGGCATCGTGCCGACCGTGCTGTCCGCGTTGCCCGGCTGCGCATTGGCGTCGTCGTTGTCGAACGCCTGCGCCGAGGGCGAGGCGGTGATCGAACTGGCCGGCCCGCTGTCGGCGTCGGAGCCGGTGCGGCCCCTTGCCGCACGCCTGCACGGCAATGCCTGGCGCGTGTCGGGCGCCACGGCCGAGGCTGCGTTGACCGGCGATTGCACACACGTGCTGCTGGTCTGCGAAGAAGAAGGCCGTGGCCCGGTGCTGGCCGCCGTGCCGCGCGCGGCGCTCGCCGGGCAACCCGTCACCGCCTATCGCACCATGGAAGACCTGCCGGTGCAGTCCCATGCACTGGACGACTGGCCGTTGCCGCCCGATACCGTGCTGGCCAATGGGCCGCAGGCGCAGGAGGCCTTGCGCGCGGGCTGGCGCGTGGCGGTGGCCGCCGTGGCCGCCGACACCGTCGCCTGCATGGGCGCGTCGCTGTCGCGCGCCATCGCCTACCTGTTGGAACGCAAGCAGTTCGGCCAGGCCCTGGCGGAATTCCAGGCCTTGCGCCACGACGCAGCCAGGCTGTACATCGAATACGAGATTGCCCGGAATCTGTTGCAGGCGTCGTTGCGCTCACTGGAGGCCGAACGGCCAGGCCCGGCCACAGACGCCGCCCTCGACCTGCTGGGCATGCACGTGGGCCAGCAGGCCGTGCCGTTCGCCGAGACCATCATCCAGCTGCACGGCGGCATGGGCATGACGCGCGAGATGCCCGCCGCCCGGCTGGCCGTGCGCATGCTGGCCAATGCCGTGCGCCACGGCGACCCGCTGGCCCACCGCCAGCGCCTGCACCAGATGAGGACCGCATGAGCCTGCCGATGTCTTGCATGAAGGTACATCCCGCCTGTCTCGGCGTGCGTGGCAAGGAGGCTGTACGATGAACGCCGGTCATCCCTTGCAGCCGTTCTTCGACCCGCGTTCGGTCGCGATCATCGGCGCATCGTCCGATCCCGACAAGCTGGGCGGCCGGCCCATCCGCTTCCTGCGCGACGCGGGCTACACGGGCCGGATTTTTCCCATCAACCCCAAGTCGGATACCGTGCAGGGCCTGAAGGCCTATCCCACCCTGGCCGACGTGCCGCAGGCCATCGACCAGGCGCTCATCATCGTGCCCGCGCCGGGCGCGCTGGACGCCTTGCAGGCCTGCATCGCCAAGGGCATCCGCCACGTGCAGGTGCTCAGCTCCGGTTTTGCCGAAGAGGACGACGAGGGCCGCGAACGCCAGCGGGCGCTGGCCGAGCTGGCCGCCGCGCATGGCGTGCGCCTGATCGGTCCCAACTGCCTGGGCATCGTCAGCGTGCACAACCGCTTCTACGCCACTTTCTCCACCGCGCTGGAGGCCCTGGAGCCGCGGGAGGGCGGCATCAGCTTCGCCACGCAGAGCGGCGCCTTCGGCTCGTGCGCCTATGCCCAGGCGATCCAGCGCGGGCTGGGCATCGCCCGCATCGTGGCCACCGGCAACGAGGCCGACGTGGACGTGGCGCAGTGCATCGATTTCCTGGCCGCGGATGAGAAGACCCGCGTCATCTGCGCGGCCATCGAGGGTTGCCGCGATGGCGACGCGCTGCGCCGCGCCTTGCGCCGGGCCGCGGCAGCCGGCAAGCCGGTGATCCTGATGAAGGTGGGCACGTCGTCGCGCGGCCAGGTGGCGGCGGCTACGCATACCGGCGCGGTGGCGGGCAACGACCGCATCTTCGATGCGGTGGTGCGCGAGTGCGGCGCCTGGCGCGCCACCACCATCGAGCAGATGCTGGACATCGCCTATGTGTGCACGCAGTTGGCCAAGCCAGCTAACAACCGCGCCGGCATCCTGACGGTGTCGGGCGGCATCGGCGTGCTGATGACCGACGACGCCGAGCGCCTGGGCGTGGACATCCCCGTGCTGGCCGCGGATGTGCGGCGCCGCGCGCACGAGCTGGTGCCCTTCGCCATCGGCGAGAACCCGCTGGACACCACCGCCCAGATCGGCGCGGTGAAGAATGGCGTGCCCAGGTTGGCCGAAGTGCTGCTTCAGGATACCGATTGGTCGACGCTGTGCATCTACCTGGCGCAGATCCCGTGCGACGAGAAACGTTTTCCGGCGATGCTGGAAGGGCTGGCGGACCTGCGCAGGCGCTATCCGGACCGCCTGATCGTGCTGGTGGGGCCGTACAGCGAACGCATGCGGACGGACATCGAGGCGGAGGGGTTGGTGATCTTCTCGGATCCCGGGCGCGCGATGGCGGCGGTCGGTGCGGCGTGCGGGATGGTGGCGCGGCGGTGCGCGATGGATCTGGATGAGTGCGGGGCGGACGCGCATGCGCCGGTGCCGACGGACAGCGATGAAGCGGTACGTGCGGGCGCCGGCGGTTCGGCGTCGCAGGCGGGCAGTGGGGGGCGCAAGGCGTCCGCCGACCCCAAGGTGGCGCCGCCGTTCCTGGGTACGCGCCTGGACGAGGTCCAGGCCAAGCAGGTGCTGGCCCAATACGGCCTGCCCATGCTGGACGAAACGCTGTGCACGGACGCGGACACGGCCGTTGCCGCGGCCCGGCGCGTCGGCTTTCCCGTGGTCGCCAAGATCGTTTCCGCCGACATCCCGCACAAGACCGAGATCGGTGGCGTGCTGCTGAACCTGAAGGACGAGGATGCCGTGCGCTCGGCCTACGCGTTGCTGCGCCAGCGGGCAGGACAGGCGCCGGTTTCGGGCGTGCTGATTGCGCCGATGTGCGCGCCGGGCACGGAGACCATCCTGGGCGTGCACGTCGACCCGCTGTTCGGGCCGATGGTGATGTTCGGCCTGGGCGGGGTGGCCGTCGAGCTGTACCAGGACGTGGCCTTCGCCACGGCGCCGTTGAGCGAGGCGCGGGCGAAGGCCCTGGTCGGTTCGGTGCGGGCGTCCCGCCTGCTGGATGGGTGGCGCGGGCAGGCGGCGCTGGACGTTCCCGCGTTGGTGCGGGCGCTGGTGGCGCTATCCGAGTTGGCCTACGACTGGCGCGACGTGCTGGCCGGGGTGGATGTGAATCCGTTCGTGCTGCGCCAGGACGGCGGGGTTTGCCTGGATGCGTTGATCACGCTGAAAGAGGGCGGCTGATCCGTGGCAGACCGCCGGCCACCCCCGGAAATGCAAAAGGCACACCATCGCGAAATGGTGTGCCTTCTGGCTGGGAATTTGGTGGAGCGGAGGAGGATCGAACTCCCGACCTTCGCATTGCGAACGCGACGCTCTCCCAGCTGAGCTACCGCCCCAAAGACGGCAAATATACCTGATTTCCCGAGACGATGTAAATCTCGAAGGCTCAGGCCCCCACGAGATCGAGCGTGGCCACCACGGGAGTATGGTCCGACGGCTGCTCGTTGCGGCGCGGCTCCTTGTCGATGACACAGGCCGTGCAGGCCTTCATCAGCGAGTCGGTCAGCAGGATGTGGTCGATGCGCAGCCCGGCGTTGCGGCGGAACGCGAACTGGCGGTAGTCCCACCAGCTGAACGACTTCTCGGGCTGCTCGAACTGGCGGAACGAGTCGGTCAGGCCCAGCGCCAGCAGGGCCTTGAAGGCCGAGCGTTCGGGTTCGGAGACCAGCACCTGGCCTTCCCATTTCTCGGGGTTGTGCACGTCCTCGTCGGCCGGCGCCACGTTGTAGTCGCCCAGGATGGCTAGGCGCGGATGCACGGCCATTTCCTCCTGCAGCCAGCGTTTCAGTTCCGAGAACCACTCCAGCTTGTAGATGTACTTTTCCGATTCCAGCGACTGGCCGTTGGGACAGTACGCGCAGATCACGCGCACGTCGCCGGCGGGGCTGGGCAGCGTCACGGCGATCACGCGCTGCTGCAGGTCTTCATAGCCGGGGATGTTGCGCACCACGTCGCGCGCGGGTTCGCGCGACAGGATGGCCACGCCGTTGTAGGTCTTCTGGCCGGTGAAGGCCGCGTGATAGCCGATCTCGGTGAAGGCCGCCGTGGGGAACTTGTCGTCCGTCAGCTTCAGTTCCTGCAGGCACAGGGCGTCGACAGGGTTGGCGGCCAGCCAGTCCAGCACCTGGGGCAGGCGGACGTTCAGGGAATTGACGTTCCAGGTGGCGATACGCATCGTTGGGGATCTCTTGATATCGGCGGGTTGCGGCCATCGTGCCAGCGGGTGGCGCGCGCTGCGGCGGGCCTGGCAGCCCGGGAAAGCAGCCCGCACGTCGTACAGGCCAATGGTGGGATGTGCCGGGATGGTAACAGGCCTCCGTGGGCGAGGCTCCTGCGCAATCCCCGATGCGCCTACACGCGCAGGGGCAGCCCGACCGCGCTTCTACAGAAGGTCAGCACCTCTCTGGTCAACGCTTCCTTGCCCATCCTGGTAGCCGAGATGATCTCCTCGTCGACGGCGCCGTGCACGGCGCTGAACACCATGGCGGCGGTCTGGCGGGGATTGCGTGAACGCCACGCGCCGGCCCGCACGCCGCCTTCGATCAGCCGCGCCAGGTGCGCAATGACGACATTGTCGTTGCGCGCATGCCGATGCGATGGCCGAAACTCGTGGAACACCAGATCGTGCAGCGCGAATTCCTTCAGGTAGAGAGCGATGCCGGCCTCGATCCAGGCATCCAGCCGTCCCGCCCAGTCGTCCGCCGCGCAGCCCGCCACGGCGTCCTCCAGACAAGCCAGGAACTGCTCGACGAAGCGTTCCCGCAGCGCCTGCAGCACGTCGTCCTTCGTCTTGAAGTACAGGTAGAAGGTGCCCTTGGCGACGTCGGCCCGGTTGACGATCTCGTCGACGCTGGCGCCATCGAATCCCTTGTCCAGGAAGAGCGCCAGCGCGGCATCCATGAGCTCGCCGCGGCGGGTCTCGGCGGGCTTGGTGCGCGGGCGCTTGGCGTCGGGTGAGAAGGTCATCGAATGAGAGAGGGCCGGCGGGCAGCGCGCGGCGGCATGGGCAGGGCGGATAATCCCGGATTATCGCGTAAAGCCTGCTGGACCCGCGTCTGGATGGCGGCGGCGTCCCAGGCGGCATCTTCCGCCGGGGCGATGAACCATCCCATGAACGCCAGCGCGGAGGGCACGTCCGCAAACACCTCCGCGGGCATGCCGAGCAGGTGTTCGGCATCGGCGCCCATCATCCGGTCCACATGCGCGGGCGGCGCGACGATGGCTATGCACAGAATCTGCCGTCCAGCCTGGACGGCGTAGGCCTGCAGCCAGGTCTTGATGTCGCGCAGGGCGTCTTCGGGCTCACCGATCGCCTGGTCGCCGCCGGCCAGCACGTGCAGCACGGCCAGGCGTTCCCCCCCTGTGGGCCACTGGGTCGCAGGCATCCAGGCGCCGGCCCGTTCGCCCGCCGTGCGGGGATGGCGGGCGACGCTGATGGCCAGCGGCAGGTTTTCGAGTTCGTGCAGGGTCATGGGTGGGTTGTCCTTGACTTGGGATGAGGAATATTAAACTGACTAACGGTCAGTCATCAAGGAAAACAAGATTAATTCTTATTTATAGGCACGTGGCGCGGCCGCTCCCACCTACAGGAATGCCACATGCTGCGCGATACGCTGGACGTCCTTGCTTGGGGCTGAGCGTCCCTATGTGGCGTGGGCTCGGTATCCACGCCACCGCCGATCAGTACCGGAATACAGGAGAACCAACATGGACAAGCACGTGCATTACGACAGCAGGCAGGACCTGGTCGTCTTCAGCCTGGCGGGAGAAACCAGCGAATGGGTCGAGGCCGCCGTGACGGGGCAGGCGCTGGCGCGGGCTTACGGTTGTGAAGCGGGCGAGGCCGCGCGCCTGAAGGCCTTCGCCGACCACGAACAGCAGATCCGTAACCGCGCCGAACAGTTGCTGGACGAGGGGCTGGAGCCGCTGGTCAAAGAGGAAGACCTTGCCCCAAGAAATCTGCCGGGAGCGAAGAAAGAGGTGTTGCGCGGGATCGGGGAGGACGACGCGGGGGCGATCTAGCGATTCCCGGCTGCGAGCCGGATATCGAACGGGGTGAACGGCGCGCCCGGAGATTTACCGCCCCGCCTTCCCCAGCCGCTTCTGCCCGTACATCGACGCATCCGCGTCCGCCCGCAGCGCCTGCACCGACGCATCCCGCTGCGGGTCGATCCGCGCTGCGTCGTCTCCACTGGCGTCCGTCAGCAGCACCACGAATTCACCCCCGCCCAACCGGGCGATCACGTCCCTGTTCCGCAGGAACGTGCGCAGCACCGCCGCGAAGGTCGCCAGCGCCCTGTCGCCCACGGCGTGGCCGATTTCCCCATCCGCAGGCAGAAGCTCGGCGATCGCGGCTTTCGTCATGCCGTGGAAGATATACACCCCTTGGACGGGGCGTGCTTTAAGGTAGGTGGCCGGCCTCGGGCGACATACAATTCGCCACCAACCTGCCGGGCGTTTCCCTCGCACGGGGCAGGTTGCGCATGATGTCAAAGAAGATGAACCGAATCCTTCTCCGCCCCGATCTGCGCCATCTCATTCTGTGGGCGTCGTTGATCATTTTCGTGCTGGCGCTGGCCAATACCTTCATTGCGGCTTACCGGGTCCAGCAAAGCGCGTTGCTGGCCAATACGCTGGAATTGAACCGCGTCTACGCCAACAAGGTGGCGCAGGCCACTGACGTGTTCCTGGATGGCGCGCGCCAGTTGCTGGGCGCGGGGGCGGACGAGCTGAGCGGCAAGAGCGACATCAACGGGCAGTCGGCCAAGCTGGTGGTCGACCGGCTGTCCCGCGTCACCGACACCTTCAACTCG
Source organism: Bordetella ansorpii (assembly GCF_900078315.1). Classification (GTDB taxonomy): domain Bacteria; phylum Pseudomonadota; class Gammaproteobacteria; order Burkholderiales; family Burkholderiaceae_B; genus Bordetella; species Bordetella ansorpii. The sequence continues at coordinate 109,256 of NZ_FKBS01000017.1, read as the reverse complement.
CTGGTCGTCGTCGATCGGCGCGGCCTGGTGCTGGCCACCATCCCGGCCACGCTGCGCCTGGTCGGCACCGTGCTGGAAAGCGACGAGATCCGGCGCGTGCTCAGTTCGCGCACGCCGATGACGTCCGAGCCCTACCGGGCGGTCACGGGGCGCTGGATCGTGACGATTTCGCATCCCGTGTTCGACGCCGAAGGCCGGTACGCCGGGGCGCTGTTCGGCACGATCTACCTGCACGAGCGCAACGCGCTGCATGCGGTGCTGGCCGAGCACGATTTCACCGACGGCTCTGCGCTGTATGTCGTCGACAAGAGCGGCCGCATTCTCTATCACCCGGATAATGCCAAGATCGGCGAGCAGGTCGGCAAGAACCCGGCCGTGCTGGTGGCGCGCGCGGCCAGGACCGGCTCGGCGCGGGTGCGCGACGAGGACGACATCGACGAACTGGCGGGATATTCGCGCGTGAACTCGACGGGATGGACGGTGATCGCGCAACGGCCGACGGCGGTCGCCCTGGACGTGGTCCAGGAGCAGTTCGGCCGCATGTTCCTGTTCTCGGTGCCCATCATCGTCCTGTGCCTGGCCGGCATCTGGTGGCTGGCGCAATTCGTGTCGGTGCCCTTGCGCACGCTGGCGGATGCGGCCGGCGACCTGGGATCCAACCAGGCCACCGACCAGATCCGCGGCGTCAACGGCTGGTATTTCGAGGTCGAGGAACTGCGGGGCGCCATGCTGCGTGCGGCCAGCGCGGTGGCGGGCCGGATCGGCCGCTTGAAGCGCGAGCGGGCCTCGGATCCCCTGACGGGCCTGCTCAACCGGCGCGGCGCGGACGAGGCATTGGCCGACACGCACCACCAGCACGCGTCGATGTCGGTGGTCCTGATGGACGTCGACAATTTCAAGAAGATCAACGACACGCAGGGCCACGCGGCCGGCGACGAAGTGCTGCGTGGCCTGGCCAACGTGGTGCGGGCGCAGGTGCGCGAGGACGATATCGCCGCGCGCATGGGCGGCGAAGAGCTGGCGGTGTTCGTGCCCGGCGTGGATCGCGAAGATGGCCTGGCGTTCGCACAGCGCCTGCGCCACGCGGTCGAGGCCGGATTGGCCGGCGTCACCGTGTCGATCGGTGTCGCGCGGTGGCCCGACCACGGCTCGACCATGGACGCCGTCATCGCGCAGGCCGACCAGGCCATGTACGAGGCCAAGCGCGCGGGCAAGAACCGCGTGCACAGCGCGCCGTAGGGAAGGCTTGTCTCAGGCCGGCACGACGTAATCCGGGTAACGCCGGCAGATCTCGTCGACCTGGCTCAGGGTTCCCGACAGATGTTCGCGCAGCGCCTGCTGCGCGCCCGCCACGTCCTGCGCGGCGATGGCGTCCACGATGCGCTGGTGGTCGCGCAGGATGCGGTCGGCCTTGCCGGCTTCGGGCAGGTGCAGGCGGCGCAGCCGGTCGACGTGGCCGCTGTAGCGCTGCTCCAGTTCCCATAGGTGGCCCACGCCGGCCGCGTCATGCATCTCGCGGTGGAAGGCCTGGTCGGCCGCGATGAAGCGCTGGTAGCGCTCGGGGCCCAGGTTGGCGCGCTGCACGTCGATGTGGGCCTGCAGGCGGTCGATCAGAGCGGCGTCGGCCTGGCCGGCCAACTGATGCACGATCTCCAGTTCCAGCGAACGGCGCAGGAAATGCGCCTGGCGCGCCGCCGCGATGTCGATGCGGCTGACGGCGGTGGTGTGCTGCGGAAAGATGTCGACCAGGCCTTCGTCGCGCAGTTGGCTCAGGGCGTCGCGGATGGGGGTCTGGCTCAGGCCGAACGCATCGGCCAGTTCGCCGCGCGACAGCACCGTGCCGGGCGCCAGCTCCAGCGACATGATCAGGTCGCGCAGCTTTTGGAACACCTGCGGGGCGGCATGGCGCGAGCGATCGAGGCGCAGGTCGGCGGGCAGGGTGTCCAGCAAAGTCATGGGCAAGGGCAGGGCGTTGAATGCCCGGATTGTACCCAGGCGGCCTCGCATTGACGTACTAATATATTAGTGTTTCAATCTTTCGCATCGTTGACCAACCCACTTGCTTCCGCCATGACACGTTCCTACGAAGACCTGCGCAGCGCCCGCTGGATGGCCCATGACGACCTGCGTTCTTTCGGCCACCGTTCGCGCATGATGCAGATGGGGTATGGCCCGCAGGACTGGGCCGGCCGGCCGGTCATCGCCATTGTCAACACCTGGTCCGACCTCAATCCCTGTCACAGCCACTTCAAACAGCGCGTGGAAGACGTCAAGCGCGGCGTATTCCAGGCAGGCGGCTTTCCGGTGGAGCTGCCGGCCATCTCGGTGTCCGAGTCCATGGTCAAGCCCACCACCATGTTGTACCGGAACTTCCTGGCCATGGAGACCGAGGAACTGCTGCGCAGCCACCCGGTGGACGGCGCGGTGCTGATGGGCGGCTGCGACAAGACCACGCCGGGCCTCATCATGGGCGCCATCAGCGCCAACCTGCCGTGCGTGTACGTGCCCGCCGGTCCCATGCTGCGCGGCAACTGGAAGGGCAAGATCCTGGGTTCGGGGTCGGACGCCTGGAAACTGTGGGACGAGCGCCGCGCCGGCAACCTGACCACCGCCGAATGGACCGAAGTCGAGGGCGGCATCGCGCGCAGCTACGGCACCTGCATGACGATGGGCACGGCCAGCACCATGACCGCCATCGCCGAAGCCATCGGCATGACGCTGCCGGGCGCCTCGTCCATTCCGGCCGCCGACGTCAATCACATGCGCATGTCGGCCGAATGCGGCCGGCGCGCGGTGCAGATGGTGTGGGAAGACCTGACGCCGCAGCGCATCCTGACGCCGGCTTCGTTCCACAACGCCATCAACGTGGCCATGGCCATGGGCTGTTCGACCAACGCCATCGTGCACCTGGTGGCCATGTCGCGCCGCGCCGGCTGCGCGGTCGACCTGGACGATTTCGACGCCGCCAGCCGCAAGGTGCCGGTGATCGCCAACATCCGTCCCAGCGGCAGCACATATCTGATGGAAGATTTCTTCTATGCGGGCGGACTGCCCGGCCTGATGACGCGGCTGGCCGACAGGCACCTGGACCTGTCGACCATGACGGTCACCGGCCGCACGCTGGGCGAGAACATCCAGGGCGCCGAGGTCTACAACGACGACGTGATCCGCCCGCTGGACAACGCCATCTACGACGAGGGCGCGCTGGCGGTGCTGCGCGGCAACCTGGCGCCGGATGGCTGCGTGATCAAGCCCAGCGCCTGCGCGCCGCAGTACCTGCGGCACACGGGGCCGGCCCTGGTATTCGACGACTATCCCAGCATGAAGGCCGCGGTGGACGACGAGAACCTGGACGTCACGGCGGACCACATCATGATCCTGCGCAACGCCGGGCCGCAGGGCGGGCCGGGCATGCCCGAGTGGGGCATGCTGCCCATCCCCACCAAGCTGGTCAAGCAGGGCGTGCGCGACATGCTGCGGTTGTCCGATGCCCGCATGAGCGGCACCAGCTACGGCGCCTGCATCCTGCACGCCGCGCCCGAATCGTACGTGGGCGGCCCGCTGGCGCTGGTGCGCACGGGCGACCTCATCACCGTCGACGTGCCGGCGCGCCGCATCCACCTGAACGTCAGCGACGAAGAGCTGGCGGCCCGCCGCGCGGCCTGGACGCCGCCGCCGCGCCGCTACGAGCGAGGCTACGGATGGATGTACAGCCAGCACATCCTGCAGGCCAACGACGGCTGCGACTTCGATTTCCTTGAAACCGGCTTCGGCGCGCCCGTGCCCGAACCCTCGATTTTCTGATCCCCCTGGCGCGGGCCCGCGGGTCCGTGCAGCTACGCCTATCCGGAGACACCGTGTCCCAGCTCAACCCCGAAACCCGCGCCCGGCTGCTGGGCGTCAGCACCGCCACGCTGTGCACCGCGCTGTTCAAGCGCGGCCTGCGCAACCAGTTCATCCAGGACGTGCACCCGCTGAACCGCTCGCTGCCCAACATGGTGGGGCCGGCCTTCACGCTGCGCTACATCCCGGCGCGCGAAGACCTGAACACCATCAAGGTGTTCGAGGACCGCGCGCATCCGCAACGGGTGGCCGTCGAAACCTGCCCCGAGGGCGCCGTGCTGGTGATCGACAGCCGCAAGGACGCGCGGGCCGCGTCGGCCGGCGGCATCCTGGTCACGCGCCTGATGAAGCGTGGCGTGGCCGGCGTCGTCACCGACGGCGGCTTTCGCGATTCGCCCGAAATCTCCACCCTGCAGATTCCCGCGTATCACAACCGTCCCTCGGCCCCGACCAACCTGACGTTGCACCAGGCGATGGACATGAACCTGCCTATCGCCTGCGGCGACGTGGCGGTGTTCCCGGGCGACGTGGTGGTGGGCGACGGCGAGGGCGTGGTCGTGATCCCGGCCGCGATCGCGGACGAGATCGCGGTGGAGGCCGTGGAGATGACTGCGTTCGAAGACTTCGTGACCACCGAAGTGCAGCAGGGCGCCTCGGTGCTGGGCCTGTATCCGCCCACCGATCCGGGCACGCGCGACCGATTCGCCGCATGGCGCAAGCAGCAGGGGCGCTGAGGGCGCGATGAATCCCATGTGGCGGGCCGGCCGGCCCGCCACATGGGCAGTTTCGCAGCAGTACCGGACGGCGATGCGCCGGATCGGCCGGCCACACCCATATCCAGAAAAACCGGAGACAAAACCATGCAATCCACCCGCCGCATCCTGCTGGCCGGCGTACTGGCGGCTGCCCTGGGCGCGCCCGCGCTGTCCGCGCAGGCCGCCGACTGGCCCAGCCAGAAACCCATCAGCTACGTCGTGCCGTTCACCGTGGGCGGCTCGACCGACGTGGTGGGCCGCGTCATCGCCCAGAAGCTGGGCGAGCGCCTGCACCAGAACGTCGTGGTCGAGAACAAGCCCGGCGCGGCTGGCGGCATCGGCGCCGCCTATGTGGCCAAGGCCACGCCCGACGGCTATACGCTGTTCGGCGGCACGATCAGCACGCACGCCATCAACGCCAGCCTGTACAAGAGCCTGAAGTACGACCCTGTGAAGGACTTCGAGCCCGTCTCGCTGGTGGCCACGCTGCCCAACGTGCTGCTGGTCGATCCCAATCTGGGCGTGAACTCGGTGGCCGACCTGATCGCCCTGCTCAAGCGCGATCCGGCCAAGCGCACCTTCGCCTCTTCGGGCGCGGGCACGTCCACGCACCTGACGGGTGAACTGTTCGCCGGCATGATCGGCGTGCCGCTGACGCACGTGCCGTACAAGGGCACGCCGCCCGCGATGGTGGACGTGTCGTCCGGCGCCGTCACCTTCATGTTCGACCAGATGACGGCCGCGCTGCCGCTGCTGCAGACCGGCAAGCTGAAGCTGTTGGCGGTGACCACGAAGAACCGCATCAAGCTGTCGCCCGAGACGCCGACGATGGCGCAGGCGGGCGTGCCGGGCTTCGACGTGGCGTCGTGGCAGGCCGTGTATGCGCCCAAGGGCACGCCCAAGCCCATCGTCGACCGCCTGTCGCGCGAGATCGCCGCGATCCTGAAAGAGCCCGACGTGCAGGAGAAGCTGGGCAAGACCATGGGCATGGAGCTGGTGGGCAGCACGCCGGAGCAGCTGCGTGACCTGATGGCCACCGAGATTCCGCGCTGGGCGGACGTGGTGAAGCAGTCGGGCGCCAGCGTGGATTGAACGGCAGGGCGTGTTTAGGCCACATATGTGACCTGGGCATGACGCGGGCAAATGTTGCAGGTAAAGTGTTTCTGCCCATTGCTCGCGCCGTCATCACCCGTTACGATTTGCGCTCATTCCGGTAACCCGCATCGGCGCTAGGTTGCCGGCCCATGCGTTGCATGCCTGTGTCCGGAGCCCTTCCCGCATGCGCCGAAAGGTATTTATCGTCGCGGGGTGCCTGGCCGTCTGCGCGGCAATCCTTCCATTGGTGGCCGCGGTGCAAGTCTCCCGGATGCGCGCCACCGAAGCCGAATTGCGCCACCTGTCCGAGTACGCCTCCTGGACCGCCCTGCGGGCCGACGCCAACCTGGGCCAAGGGCGCAAGCTGCTCGAAGAAATCGAGAAAGAGAATTGGGCGGAATGTTCGCCCGAGCACATCGGCCGCATGCGGCAGCTCGCCGTCGCGTCCCCCTACATCGCCGAAGTCGGCTATTTCCAGAACGACCTGCTGGCCTGCACCAGTTGGGGCGTGGTCATGCAGCGCATCCCGTTCGGCACGGTCGATGCCACGCTGCCCGACGGCTTCGGCCTGCACGTGGGCCACGATGCCCTGGTGACCAAGGCGGGTCCGATGCTGGCGCTCAGCAAGGGCAGCCACAATGTGCTGATCCGGCCGCAGCAATTGGTCGATGTCCTGCGGGACACGCACATGACGCTGGGCATCGCCACCGAGAACGGCAAGCTGATCGCCATGTCCGGCGAGGCGGATCCCGAGCTGGTCAGCCGATTGCTGGCGCATCCGGGCAGCGGCATGGACGACCACCACCTGTACGCCAGCGAGACCAGCCGTGGCCTGACCGTGTTCGCGATGTCCGAGCGTTCGGCCATCCAGCAGCGCCTGGACAGCGAGCTGTGGACACTGGTGCCCGTCGGCTTGCTGGCCTCCGGGGCCCTGCTGGCGCTGGTGCTGTGGATGTCGCGGCAGCGCCTGTCGACGCGCGGCGAACTGGCCATCGCCATCAAGAAGCGCGAATTCGTGGCGCATTACCAACCCATCATCGAGCTCTCCACCGGCCTGTGCGTGGGCGGCGAGGCGCTGGTGCGCTGGCAGAAGCCGGATGGCAGCATGGTGCCGCCCAACGTCTTCATTCCGATGGCCGAGCAGGTGGGCCTGATCGCGCGCATCACCGACCTGGTGATCGAACGCGTGGCGCAAGACCTGGCCAGGACGCTGGCGCAAGAACCGGGCATGCACGTCTCGATCAACATTTCGTCCAGCGACATCGAGAGCGGACGCTTCCTGCCGGTGCTGGCCCGCACACTGCACCGCTACGGCATCGACCCCGAACAGATCTGGCTGGAGGCCACCGAGCGCGGCTTCATGCATGCCAAGGCGGCGCGCAAGACGATCGAGTCGGCGCGCGCGGCGGGGCACGTGGTCGCCATCGACGATTTCGGCACGGGCTATTCCAGCCTGTCGATGCTGGAACAACTGCCGCTGGACACGCTGAAGATCGACAAGACCTTCGTGGACGCCATCGGCAAGGAAGCCGCCACCAGCGTGGTCACGCCGTACATCATCGAAATGGCGCAGGGCCTGCGGCTGCGCATCGTCGCCGAGGGCGTCGAGACGGTCGAGCAAGAGGCCTATCTGCGTGGGGCGGGGGTCGACTACGCGCAGGGCTGGCTGTACGCCAAGGCTTTGGCCCCCAAGGAATTCATCGATTTCTACGACCGGCGCAACAGTGGTGAGCGGGCTTCGGACTAGTGCGCCTGCGCGGGACGATACCCCCATCGGAAACCCGCGCCGGATCAGGTCCTTGCTGCCGGCGCCGCGCCGGCCAGGATGTGCAGCATCAGTTCGCGGATGTAGCCGGGCAGGTCGTCGTCGTCGCGCACGCCCAGCACCAGCGAGCGGTGGGCCCAGGTGTCGGCCAGCGCCACGCGGCGGATGCCGGCGGCGCGGCCGTAGCGCAGCGCCGCCGCCTGGGGCACCACGCCGATGCCGATGCCCTGGCCCACCATGCGGCACACCGCCTCGAAGCTGCGCAGGCGGATGCGGTAGGCCAGCGGCTTGCCGGCCCGGCGCGCATGGCCGGCAATGTGCGATTGCAGCGCGCTGCTTTCTTCCAGCCCCACGAAATCCAGGTGCGCCACCTCGGCCAGGTTGACGCGCGCCCGTGCCGCCAGCTCGTGGCCCCGCGGCACGATCAGGGTCAGGGGATCGGGGCGGTAGGGATGGATCTGCAGGCCGGACAGGTCGGCGGTGTCGGCGATCACGCCCAGGTCGCACAGCCCGGCGCGCAGGGCGTCGGCGATGTCGCGGCTGACGCGTTCCTCGAGGTCGATCGAGATGGCCGGGTGGCGCGCCAGGAAGGCGGCCAGCGCCTCGGGCAGGTATTCGCTGAGCGCCGAAGTATTGCATTGCAGGCGCACGTGTCCCTTCAGGCCGTGGCCGTACTGTTGCAGGTCGCCGCGCAGGCGGTCCATCTGCAGCAGTACCGTGCGTGCATGGTGCGCCAACGTGCGGCCAGCGGGGGTCAGGGCGACGCCGCGCCGGTTGCGCGTCATCAAGGGCACGCCCAGCGCGTCCTCCATGCCGCGGATGCGTTCGCTGGCAGCGGCCAGCGTCATGTGCGAGCGCGCGGCGGCCGCCGTGATGGTGCCGGTCTCCTGGACATCCAGGCACAGCCGCAGGTCGGTCAGGTCGAAGCGCATGGCGGGCAGCGTAGCATGGCAAAATCGGTCGGGATCGCGCCGCACGTCGTGGCGTGGCGGGCGAGGAGGCTTCTTCATGGCGCCCGGCAGGATCTGGCTATCCGAGTCCGGTTGGCCTGCCGTCCATGCCCGACGAGCCTGTCCGCCCGGATTCATTTGCCGCCTTGCGGCCGGAACCGTATGAATACTTCCGTTTCTCCCGCGCCGGCCGCCGGCCCGCGCATCTCCATTCAATTCTGCACCCAATGCCAGTGGCTGCTGCGCGCGGCGTGGATGGCGCAGGAACTGCTGTCCACGTTCTCGACCGATCTGGGCGAGGTCGCGCTGGTGCCGGGCACGGGAGGCGTGTTCCGCATCCACTACGACGGCCACCTGATCTGGGACCGGGTGACGGACGGCGGTTTCCCCGATGCCAAGGTGCTCAAGCAGCGGGTGCGCGATCGCCTGGATCCGGATCGCGATCTGGGGCACATCGACCGCAAGAAGCCGGACGGGCAGGCGGGCGGCTGACTCGGCCCGTCGCCGGGTGCAGTCTATCCGGCCGCCGGCTGCGACCATTCCTCGGGCAGGCTGCTCTGCGTCAATGTAGACACGAACGCCGCGGTGCGCGGATCGGCGGGCTGGGTGAACAACTGGCGCGGCGCGCCCGATTCGACCACCTGGCCGGCCTCCAGGTAGATGACCTGATTGGCGATGGCCGCGGCCAGGCGCAGGTCGTGGGTGGCCATCAGCATGGTCATCCCTTCGGCGGCCAGGCGGCGCAGCACGTCCACCACTTCGCCGGCCAGGGACGGGTCCAGCGCCGAGGTCGGCTCGTCGCACAACAGCACGCGAGGCGAGGGCGCCAGCGCGCGGGCGATCGCCACGCGCTGTTGCTGGCCGCCGGACAGCGTGGCGGGCCAGGCATCGGCCTTGGCGGCCAGGCCGACCTTCTCCAGCAGCTCCAGGGCGCGGTCACGGGCGCGGGACTTGTCCCACTTCTGCACGGTGACCAGGCCTTCCATCACGTTGGCCACCGCCGTCTGGTGCGGAAACAGCTGGAAGTTCTGGAACACCATGCCGGTCTGGCGCCGGATGCGCTGCACGGCGACGTCGGACGGACGCTGCGCGCTGAAGCGCAGCGTTTCCTCGCCCAGCGTCAGCACGCCGGCCTCGGGCACTTCCAGCAGGTTCACGCAGCGCAGCAGGGTGCTCTTGCCGCTGCCCGACGGGCCGATCAATGCGGTGACGCTGCCTTCGGCAATGGTGACGTCCACGCCATGCAGCACGCGGTTGCCATCGAACGTCTTGTCGATGCCTTCCAGCCGGATCATCGCAGGGTCCCCGAGAAGGCCGCGTGCTGGCCGTAGCGCCGCTCCAGGCGGGTTTGCAGCGCCGACAGCACCGAGCTGAAGGCCAGGTAGATGATGGCCGCTTCCACGTACAGGATCAGCGGTTCGTAGGTGACCGCGGCGATGCGCTGGGCCGCCTGGAAGATCTCGGGCACGGTGATCACCGCGGCCAGCGAGGTGTCCTTCACCAGCGAGATGAAGGAATTCGACAGCGGCGGCACCGCCACGCGGGCCGCCTGCGGCAGGATGGTGCGGCGCATGGCCTGGCCGCGCGTCATGCTCAGCGAATAGGCGGCTTCCCATTGGCCCTTCGAGATGGACTCGATGGCCGCGCGGATGACTTCCGAGTTGTAGGCGCCGACGTTCAGTGTGAAGCCGATCGTGGCGGCCAGCAGCGGATCCAGCACGATGCCCGCGCTGGGCAGGCCGTAGAAGATCACGAACAGTTGCACCAGCAGCGGCGTGCCCCGGATCAGCCAGACGTAGAAGCGCACCAGCGCCACCAGCGGCGCCGGCCCGAACAGCCGGATCAGCGCCACCACGAAGGCCAGCACCAGCCCCGCGGCAAAGGACAGCAGGGTCAGCGGGACGGTGAACGTCAGGCCGGCCTTCAGCAGCGGCCAGAACGATTCGGCCATCAGCCGCAGCCACGGAGGCAGCAGCGCGGCGTACTCGGCGATCATCGAGGGGGCGGCCTGGTCGGGTTACTGGGCGGCCGACAAGTCGGTGCCGAAGTACTTCTCGGAGATTTTCTTGTAGGTGCCGTCGGCCTTGATGGTGGACAGCGCCTTGTTGATGGCGTCGCGCAGCTCGGGATTGTTCTTGCGCAGCAGCACGCCCGAGGCGTTCAGATCGCGGCCGTCGGCGTAGGCCACCGCAACCAGCGGCGCGTTGGGCTTCTGCTTCTTGAAGTCGAGGAAGGACAGCTTGTCGTTGACGGTGGCGTCCACGCGGCGCGACAGCAGCAGGTCGACGGATTCATTGAAGCCCTGCACCGGCACGATCTCGGCGCCGTAGCTTTGCGCCAGCTTGCCGAAGTTGCTGGTCAGGGTGTTGGCCGAGCGCTTGCCCTTCAGGTCGGCGAACGTCTTGATGTCTTTGTTGTCGTTGCGCACGACCAGCGCGGCCGGCGACGAGATGTAGGGATCGGAGAAGTCGTACTTGGCCTGGCGGGCCTCGGTGATGCCGACCTGGTTGATGACCACGTCGTAGCGTTTGGCGTCCAGGCCGGCGATCAGGCCGTCCCACTTGCCTTCGACGAATTCGGCCTTCACGCCCAATTGCCGGGCGATGGCGCGGCCGATCTCGACGTCGAAGCCGGTCAGGCCAGAGGCGTCATGGAAGGTGAAGGGGGCGTAGGTGCCCTCGGTGCCGATCTTGATGGCGCCGGCCTGCTTGATGGCGTCCAGTTCGGATTGGGCATGCGCGGCGCCCAGGGCGGCCAGTTGCATGACGCCGGCAACGAGCAAGGTACGGAAAGACAGTTTCATCGTGGAGCTCCGCGTGGACGTTCACAGGACGGGGGTAGGACGCTCACTGTAACCAGGGCGTCATTTTTCCACAAAGAATAAGTATGGATGAAATGATGACTTCTGGTTATTTGAAGGAGGGCGGCTTTTCCCGAGCTTAAATCCATCCGCCCCGTCCCGTGAAGCGGCCGCCCGCCCGCAACAGGCGCAGCCCGTTCGCCACCACCAGCAGCGCCGCGCCCACGTCGGCGAATACCGCCATCCAGAGCGTGGCCTGGCCGGTCAGGGCCAGCAGCAGGAACAGGGCCTTGATGCCCAGCGCCAGCGCGATGTTCTGCATCAGCACCCGATGCGTGGCGCGCGACAGGCGCACGAAGGTGCCGATCTTGCGCAGGTCGTCGTCCATCAGGGCGACGTCGGCGGTCTCGATGGCGGTGCCCGTGCCGGCCGCGCCCATGGCGAAGCCGATGTCGGCGCGCGCCAGCGCCGGGGCGTCGTTGATGCCGTCGCCCACCATGCCGACCGCGCCGTCCTGGCTCAGCTTGCTTTCGATGGCGGTCAGCTTGTCCTCGGGCAACAGGTCGCCGCGCGCCTCGTCGATGCCCGCCTCGTCGGCCACGGCGCGCGCGGTGCGGGCGTTGTCGCCACTGAGCATCAGGGTGCGCACGCCCAACCGGTGCAGGTCGACGATGGCGTCGGCGCTGCCGGGACGCAGCGTGTCGGCCACCGCGGCCAGCAGCAGCACCTGTTCGCCGCAGGCCAGCGCCACGGCGGTCTTGCCCTGGCTTTCCAGGGCGTCGATGCGTGCCCGCACGTCGGCATCGTCCGCGCCCAGTTCATTCAGCAGGCGGCGATTGCCCAGATGGAAGGTCTCGGCGCCGATGCGGCCACTGACGCCGCGGCCGGGCAGGGCGGCGAAATCCTCCACTTGCAACGGCTGGGGAGCGTTCGCGGCCCGGGCCAGCGCCCGGGACACGGGGTGGTCGGAACGCGAGGCCAGGCTGACGGCGGCCTGCACGGCGGGCGTGCCGGCGGCGCTGGCGGTCTGCAGCGTCACGAGGTCGGTCTGTCCGGGCGTGCCGCGGGTCAGCGTGCCGGTCTTGTCCAGGGCCAGCCAGGCCAGCTTGCGGCCTTCTTCCAGATAGACGCCGCCCTTTATCAGGATGCCGCGCCGCGCGGCGGCCGTCAGCCCGCTGACCACGCTGACCGGCGTGGAAATCACCAGCGCGCAGGGGCAGGCGATGATCAGCAGGGCCAGCGCCTGGTAGATGGAAGCCAGCCACGCGTGGTCCAGCAGCAATGGCGGCACGACGGCCACCAGCACCGCCAGGCCGACCACGGCGGGCGTGTAGACGCGCGAGAAGCGGTCGATGAAGCGCTGGGTCGGCGCGCGGACGCCCTGGGCCTGTTCGACGGCGTGGATGATGCGGTCCAGTGTGGTGTTGCCGGCCGCGGCGGTGACGCGGTATTCGAAGCTGCCCGACGCATTGACCGTGCCGGCGTAGACCGGGTCGCCCGGCCCCTTGTCCACTGGCAGGCTTTCACCGGTGATGGGGGATTGGTCCACGGCCGAGCGGCCTTCGGACACCGCGCCGTCGGCGGCGATGCGCTCGCCGGGCCGCACGCGCACGACGTCGCCGGGCTGCAACCGCGCGGCCGGGATCTCGGCCCAGCCGCCGTCGGGCTGGCGGGCCGTGGCGGTCTGCGGCGCCAGGTCCATCAGGCCGCGCACGGCATTGCGGGCGCGGTCCAGCGCGCGGGCTTCGATCAGTTCGGCCACGTTGAACAGGAACATCACCATGGCGGCTTCGGGCCATTGGCCGATCAGCACGGCGCCGGTGACGGCGATGCTCATCAGGGCATTGATGTTGAGATTGCCGTTGCGCACCGCGATCCAGCCCTTGCGGTAGGTGGAGATGCCGCAGGCCAGGATGGACAGCACCGCCAGCACCGCCGTGACGGCCAGCGGCAGGGCGGCGAAGTGCGCAGCCTCGGCGGCGGCGGCCAGCACGCCGGCGGTGGCCAGCACGCCGGCGGTGGCCAGCATGCGCCAGCCCCGGCCGGGCGCTGGCGGCGCCGTGGTGGCGGGGGCATCGTCCTGCAGGGGCTCGGGCGTCATGTCCAATGAGCGGATGGCCGCGGTGACCGTGTCCAGCGCGTCCTCGGCGTGCACGACGGTGAGGATGCGCTGCATCAGGTTGAAGTCCAGCGCGTGGACCTCGGGCAGGTTGCCGAGCTTGCGGCGGATCAGCGTTTCCTCGGTGGGGCAATCCATCTGGCCGATGCGCAGGCGCGCGACGCGTTGGCCGGGGCCGGCTTGCAGCGCGGGCGATGCGGGGCGGGAGGCGGGCGAGGCGGCGGTGTCGTCCCCGCAGGCGTGGGCGTGGCCGCAGCCGGCATGGTCTTCGGCCTTGGCGGCGAGGGCATGGGCATGGCCTTGGCAGGCGTCGCCATGCTCGTGGTGGTGGCCGCTCGCGGGGGCATGGCTATGGCGGTCATGATCGTGCGGCGGCTGATGGGCGGCACGGCTGGCGTCGTCCTGCTGCGTGAGGCCGGCGGCAGGATCGCCGCCGTGGCGGTGGGCCTGGTCATGAGTTTCCGGTTGCCCTGGCCGTTGCTGGCCATGCTCGCCGTCCTGGACGGGGGCGATCCGCTTGTTTGCATCGCCGTGACGGCGATTTCTCGAGGCGGCGTGCTCGGTGTTGAAGCGTTTGATGAGCCGCATATCTTCCTGCGCATGCCCGCCGCAGCCCGCGTCATGGCCGGGGCCTGGCGAGGAGGACGACGACAGCGTGTCTTCAGAGGGCGGAATGTTGCGGGACATGGCGTTTTCCGGTCGGGCGACGGGCCCGGAGTGTCAGCGATAGCCTGCATTGCACACCCTGGAGTTACTATAGGGTCAACAGGCAAACAACGGCTTTGACGTCTCCAGGAGACCCGCCATGAAGATCGGTGAATTGGCCCGCGCGGCCGGCACCACCGTGGAAACGGTGCGCTATTACGAGAAAGAGGGCCTGCTGCCCGCGCCGGACCGTGGCTTGAACAACTACCGGACTTACGGGCAGCCGCATCTGGAACGGCTGAAGTTGATCCGTAATTGCCGCGCGCTGGACATGACGCAGGAGGAAATCCGCGCCATCCTGGCCCTGGCGGACAACCATGAGTCGGGATGCGCGCCGATCAACGACCTGTTCGACGAGCACATCTCCCACGTGGACGCTCGCATTGCCGAACTGACCCAGTTGCGGGGACAGTTGACCGAACTGCGGCAGCGGTGCCGGTCGGCGCACGAGGACGCGGAAGACTGCGGCATCCTGCATGGGTTGGCCGAGATGGAGGCCGACGAACGGCCCGAACGGCATACGCATCTGGGTTGATCGAGCACGGACAGGTTGCCGATCAGGTTGACGTGCGCGGACCGGTTGCCCACCGGGATGACGTGCGCGCCAAATCCGTACGTCGGGCCAGGGCATGGCGCGCCGCGCCATCCGCCTGGCGTATGATGAGAATTCTTCTCGACTAGCTTCCGCTTCATTCAATGACCGCCACCCCGATCGACGCTCTGCTTACCCGCCGTTCCACCAAGATGCTGACGGGCCCCGCGCCCAGCGATGCCGAACTCGCGCAGATCCTGCAGGCCGGCATGTCCGCGCCCGATCACGGCGCGATGCGCCCGTGGCGCTATGTGCTGATCCGCGGCGAGGCCATCGGGCGTCTGGCGGACATGGCGCTGGATGCGGTCAAGCGCAGCGGCGACAAGCGCATGACGCCGGAAAAGGAAAAGGCCACTCGCGAGTGGCTGGCCCAGGTGCCGCTGGTGATCGCCGTGGCGCAGAAAATCGACCACGACAACACCAAGATTCCCGAGCACGAGCAGTTGCTGGCCACGGGCGCATCGGTGATGAACCTGCTCAATGCCATTCACATGTCGGGCTACGCGGCGTTCTGGAGCACCGGCCTGGGGACCTACGTGGAGGAAGTGCAGGACAAGTTGGGCCTGGACGCGCTGGATCACCGTTTCCTGGGCTTTCTGGCCGTGGGCAAGCTGTCGATGCCATTGCCGCCGTTGCAGCGTCCGGATTACAAGCAGTTCGTGTCGGAGTGGAACGGGCTGTAAGGACGGCCTGTAAGGACGGCCTGAAGGTCGGGCCTGCAACGACGGGTTTCATGAAAAAGGGCCGCTGTGAACTGCCCCCGAAGGTTGGATCTACGTCCAACTTTCGGGGGCAGTTCATGTGGCCCTTTTTTATTGGCGCCGGACTGACTCGCCGTGGCGGGCCTGTGCGCTGGCAGGGAGGTCAGGCCGTCTCGGCCAGCACGCGTTGCGCTTCCTCGCGCACGCGCTCGGGGGCGGTGCCGCCGATGTGCTTGCGGGCGGCCACGGAGCCTTCCAGCGTCAGCACCTGGTGGATGTCGGCTTCGATGGCGGCGTGATAGCCCTGCAGTTCCTGCAAGGACAGGTCGGCCAGGTCGATGCCACGCTGCTCGCAGTCGCGCACGGCATGGGCCACGACTTCGTGGGCGTCGCGGAACGGCAGGCCGCGCTTGACCAGGTAGTCGGCCAGGTCGGTGGCGGTGGCGAAGCCCTGCAGCGCGGCGGCACGCATGTTGTCGGCCTTGACGCGGATGCCGCCGGCCATGTCGGCGAAGAGGGTGAGCGTGTCGCGCAGCGTGTCGACGGTGTCGAACAGGCCTTCCTTGTCTTCCTGGTTGTCCTTGTTGTAGGCCAGGGGCTGGCCCTTCATCAGGGTGAGCAGGGCGACCAGGTGGCCGTTGACGCGGCCGGTCTTGCCACGGGCCAGTTCGGGCACGTCGGGATTCTTCTTCTGCGGCATGATCGAACTGCCCGTGCAGAAGCGGTCGGCCAGGTCGATGAAGCCCACGCGCGGGCTCATCCACAGCACCAGTTCTTCTGACAGGCGCGACACGTGCGTCATGACCAGGGCGGCGGCGGCGCAGAATTCGATGGCGAAGTCGCGGTCGGACACGGCGTCCAGCGAGTTGCGGCACACGCCGTCGAAGCCCAGGGTGGCGGCGACGCGTTCGCGGTCGATGGGGTAGGACGTGCCGGCCAGGGCGGCAGCGCCCAGCGGCAGGCGATTGACGCGCTTGCGGCAGTCGGCCAGGCGCTCGGCGTCGCGGCCGAACATCTCGGCGTAGGCCAGCAGGTGGTGGCCGAAGGTGACGGGCTGGGCGACTTGCAAGTGCGTGAAGCCCGGCATGATGGTGCCGGCGTTTTCCAGCGCAACGGTGGCCAGCGCACGGCGCAACTGGCGCAGCAGGTCGATCAGGTTGTCGATTTCATCTCGCAGCCACAGCCGGATGTCGGTGGCGACCTGGTCGTTGCGCGAACGGCCGGTGTGCAGGCGCTTGCCGGCATCGCCGACCAGCTCGACCAGGCGCTTTTCGATGTTGAGGTGGACGTCTTCCAGGTCGAGCAGCCATTGGAAGGTGCCGGCGTCGATCTCGGACAGGATCTGCTGCATGCCGCGCTGGATGTCGGCCAGGTCTTGCGAGGGGATGATGCCCTGCGCGGCCAGCATCTCGGCGTGGGCCAGGGAGCCTTGGATGTCGTGGCGGGCCAGGCGTTGGTCGAAGTCGACCGAGGCGGTGTAGCGCTTGACGAGATCGGAGACGGGTTCGGAGAACCGGGCGGACCAGGCTTGCGCCTTGTTGGCGAACTGGTCTTGCGAGGAAGAAGGGGTATTTGCCATGGTGGCGGAATTATAGGCTGCGGGGGGACGGGCTGCTAAGCGCCACATGGCGCATCGATTGGGGCGACGTGTGGCAAGCCCGTAAGGTACCCGAGGTGCGGCGTAACCGGCACCTGCCGATTCTGGCAGGGGGATGTCTCCGCTCTGGCCGTGCGATAATTTTTTCCGTTTCTTTTCACGGATTCTGGAACCGTCCCCCATGAGCGTCGCCCGGGTAGCAATTGCGCAAATCAACGCCATCGTCGGCGACTTGGCCGGCAATGCCGCCAAAGTGCTGAAGGCCGCCCGCGCGGCGCACGAGCAGGGGGCGGACGTGCTGGTCACGCCCGAACTGGTGCTGACCGGTTACCCGCCCGAAGACCTGTTGCTGCGCCCCTCTTTCGTGCAGAAGCAGGAAGAAGTCCTGCGCGAGCTGGCCCGTGACCTGTCCGCGCTCGACGGACTGCACGTCGTGGTGGGCCATGTGCAGCGGCGCGACGACCGGCTGTACAACGCCGCGACGGTGCTGTGCGGCGGGTCCGAGATCGGCGTCTACCGCAAGCGCGAACTGCCCAATTACGCCGTCTTCGACGAGCAGCGTTACTTCGCGGCCGATGGCGCGCCGCTGGTGTTCGACGTCAAGGGCGTGCCCTTCGGCGTCACCATCTGCGAAGACATCTGGTTCGAGCATGCGCCCCGCGCCGCCGCCGCCGCCGGCGCCCGCGTGCTGCTGGTTCCCAACGCCTCGCCGTACAACACCGGCAAGCAGGTGCTGCGCCAGTCCGTGGCCGAGCGTTGCGTAAGCGATACCGGCTGCGCCGTGATCTACGCCAACCTGGTCGGCGGCCAGGATGAACTGGTGTTCGACGGCGCCTCGTTCGCCATCGACGCCCACGGCCGGCGCGCCGCGCGCCTGCCCGATTTCACCGAAGGCGTGAATGTGGTCGAGGTCGACGACAAGGGCGGCGTCCGTCCGGTCACGCGCCAGGCCGACGTGGCGCCGTATTGCCTGGAAGAGCAGGTCTGGAACGCCCTGGTGCTGGGCGTGCGCGACTACCTGGGCAAGAACGGCTTCCCCGGCGCCATCATCGGCCTGTCGGGCGGCATCGACTCCGCCGTGGTGCTGGCCGTGGCGGTCGATGCCCTGGGCGCCGAGAACGTGCGCGCCGTGATGATGCCGTCGCGCTACACGGCCGACATCTCGCAGATCGACGCGGCCGACATGGCGCAGCGCCTGGGCGTGAAGTACGACGACATCGCCATCGCGCCCGCGATCGGCGCATTCGAGCAGATGCTGGCGGCCCAGTTCGAAGGCCTGCCGGTGGATGCCACCGAAGAGAACATCCAGGCCCGCGTGCGCGGCACCTTGCTGATGGCCTTGTCCAACAAAACCGGCCGCCTGGTGCTGACCACCGGCAACAAGTCCGAGATGAGCACCGGCTATTGCACCCTGTACGGCGACATGGCGGGCGGCTTCGCCGTCATCAAGGACGTGCCCAAGACGCTGGTGTACCGCCTGGCGCAATGGCGCAACACGCGGCAGGAAATCATCCCGGAACGCATCATCACCCGTCCGCCGTCGGCCGAGCTGCGTCCCGACCAGACCGACCAGGACAGCCTGCCGCCCTACGACGTGCTGGACGGCATCATGGCGCGCTACCTGGAAGACAACGAGTCGCCTGCCGACATCGTCGCCGCGGGCTATCCGCCGGCCGCGGTCGAGCAGGTGGTGCGGCTGATCCGCATCAACGAATACAAACGCCGCCAGGCTCCCCCCGGGCCGCGCATCACGCCACGCGCGTTTGGACGGGATTGGCGCTATCCTGTCACCAACGGCTTTCGCGAACCGCTGTCGTCCTGACGCTTTGTCCTGAATCCGGCACGCAACGCAGCCGGCGCCCACAGTCATCCCGCAGCCCCGCAGTCATCATCTCCAAGCAAAACCAGGGAAAACGCACGTGAAACAAGTCACCGCCATCATCAAGCCGTTCAAACTCGACGAAGTGCGCGAAGCGCTGGCCGAGGTCGGCGTCAGCGGCCTGACGGTCGCCGAGGTCAAGGGTTTCGGGCGCCAGAAAGGGCACACCGAGCTGTATCGCGGCGCCGAGTACGTGGTCGATTTCCTGCCCAAGATCCGCATCGACGTAGTGCTGTCCGACGACATGGTCGAGCCCGCCATCGACGCCATCCTCAAGGTGGCGCGCACTGGCAAGATCGGCGACGGCAAGATCTTCGTCACCCCGATCGAACAGGCCATCCGCATCCGTACCGGCGAAAGCGACGAAGAGGCGCTGTAAACGTCATCGGGTCCGCCGGGTCGGACATGTTCCGTGCGGCGCCTATCCGAACCCGCGCCGTTCAGCGCACCAGCTGGTTCATCTCCAGGATCGGCATCATCACCGCCAGCACGATCATCAGTACGATGCCGCCCATCACGACGATCAGCAGCGGCTCGAGCAGCGCGGTCATGGCCATGGCGCGGCGCTCCAGGTCGCGCGACAGGTTGTTTGCGCCGCGCTCCAGCAGTTCGGGCAGCCGGCCCGTCTTCTCGCCGCTGGCGATCAGGTGCACCAGCAGCGATGGAAAGCACTTCTGCGCCCCCAACGAGGCCGACAGCGAGGCGCCTTCACGCACCCGGGCACTGGCGTCGTCCACCGCGGCGCGCAGGCGGTCGTTGCCCAGCGTGCGGCGCGCGGCGTCCAGCGAGGTCAGCAGCGCCACGCCGCTGCCGGTCAGGATGGCCAGCGTGGAGGCGAAGCGCGCCGCGTCCACGCCCAGCACGAAGCGTCCGACCAGCGGCAGCCGCAGCATGCGGCTATGCCAGGCCATGCGCGCCGCGGGTGCCCGCAGCGTGTAGCGCCACAGCGCGACCAGGAAGCCGATGGCCAGGGCCGTCAGCCAGCCCCACTGCCGCACGTAGTCGCTGGCGCCCAGCATGATGCGGGTGAGCAATGGCAACTGCTGTTTGGCGTGGCTGAACGCCGTGACCACCTGCGGCACCACGTAGCCCAGCAGGAAGATGACGATGATGACCGAGACACAGGCCACGACGGCGGGATAGATGAAGGCCGTGAGCACCTTGCTGCGCAGGGCGTTGCGTTCTTCGATGTAGGTGGCCAGCTTGTCCATGACCTGCGCCAGGTCGCCGGACTCTTCGCCGGCGCCGACCAGCGCGCGATAGATCTCCGGGAAATCACGGGGGCGCGAGGCCAAGGCGACCGACAGGCGATGGCCGGCGCGAACGTCGGCGCGCACTTCGGCCAGCAGGGCTGCCATGTGCTTGTTCTCGGACTGGTCAAGGGTGGCGCTGAGCGCGGCGTCCAGCGGCAGGCTGGCGGCCAGCAGGCTGGACAGCTGGCGCGTCATCCAGGCCAGGTCGGCGTCCGACAGGCGAGGACGGAACATGCCGGACAGGGATCCGCTGGCGGCGGCCGTGGGGGCGGTGGACAGTGGCAGCAGGCCACGGCCCCGCAACTGGTTGCGGGCCCCGCGCTCGGTTTCGGCTTCGATCGTGCCGTGCACGATCTTGCCCAGGGCGTCGGTGGCTTCGTAACGATAAGAGGGCATGTCAATAAAGATCAGGTTTCAGTGCGAGGCGTTGGGCTCACACCATGCAGGCGAATTATGACTGTAGTGTTTCGTTATCACCTCGTATACTCGGCAAATTTTCCAGCCCAGTGGTGTAGATTTTCATGCGTCAAATCCTGTCGTTCGGCTTGGCCGCCGTCATCGCCGCCAGTAGTTGCGCCTTGCCGGTTCAGAGCGCGCAAGCGCAACAGAGCGACAATCGGGTCAGCCTGAATTTCGTCGACACCGATATTCCCGCCGTCCTGCGTGCCTTGTCGGTGTTCACTCAACGCAATTTCCTGGTCGACCCGCGCGTCAAGGGCAAGATTACCCTGGTGTCCGAGCGTCCGGTCAGCCGTGAACAGGCCTTGTCCATGCTGACCGGCGCGCTGCGCCTGCAGGGCTTCGCCATTGTCGACGTCGACGGCGTGACGCGCGTGGTGCCCGAGGCCGACGGCAAACTGCAGGGCAGCCCGGTCGTCAGCGACGGCGCCCGCAGCCCCGGCACCGGTCGCGCGGCCAATGGCGCGATGTCGATGGAAGACTTCGCCCGCGGCAGCCAGATGGTGACGCGCGTGTTCTCGCTGAAATACGAGAATGCCGCCAACCTGGTGCCGGTGCTGCGCCCGATGGTGCCGCCGAACAATCCCATCAACGCCTATCCGGGCAACAATACCCTGGTCATCACCGATTATGCCGACAACCTGGAGCGTATCGCCCAGGTGATCGCGCGCATCGATGTGCCGTCTTCGCTGGATACCGACATCGTTCCGATCCAGTACGGCATCGCGTCCGATATCGCGGCCCTGGCCTCGCAACTGATGGACGGGCAGGGGGGGGCGGGCCAGGGCGCGGGCGCCGACGCGTCGCGCATGGCCATCGTGGCCGATCCGC
Source organism: Bordetella ansorpii (assembly GCF_900078315.1). Taxonomy (GTDB): domain Bacteria; phylum Pseudomonadota; class Gammaproteobacteria; order Burkholderiales; family Burkholderiaceae_B; genus Bordetella; species Bordetella ansorpii. The sequence continues at coordinate 87,912 of NZ_FKBS01000017.1, read as the reverse complement.
GCAGCAACAGCGTGCTGATCCGTTCGGGCAATCCGGCGCGCACGCGCCTGGCCCGCGACCTGATCGCCAAGCTGGACGCCCGCCAGAAGGATGCCGGCAACCTGCACGTGGTGTATCTGCGCAACGCACAGGCCACGCGCATGGCCCACGTGCTGGGCGGCCTGCTCAATGGCCAGAGCCAGACGCAGAGCGTGGGCGGCACGTCGGGCACGGCGGGTTCGGTGGGCGGCGCCGGCACCGGCCTGAGCGGCCGCAGCACGTCCTCCAGCTCGACCCGTTCCAGCAGCAGTTCGTCGCGCAGCTTCGGCAGCAGTTCCAGCAGCGGCGTGGGCAGCAGCAGCTCGGGCGGCCTGGGCAGCAATACCCAGCAGATTTCCCGCGAAGACCCCAGCGACGCATCGGAACCGGTGTCCTACGCGGCCGGCGGCGCGGTCATCCAGGCCGACCCGTCCACCAATACCCTGATCATCTCCGCGCCCGAGCCGCTGTACCGCAGTCTGCGCGAAGTCATCGACCAGCTCGACCAGCGCCGCGCGCAGGTGCTGGTGGAAAGCATGATCGTCGAGGTCAACGCCAACTCGGGCTCCGAGTTCGGCATCCAGTGGATGACCGGCGGCAACGGCCTGAGCAGCGGCCGCACCAGCTTCATCGGCGGCACCAACCTGGGCGGCAGCGGCATTACTGCCGGCGGCGCCACCACGCTGGATTCGCTGGGCAGCGGCCTGAGCCTGGGCCTGGTCAAGGGCACGGTCGACGTGCTGGGCAACGAGGTCATCAACCTGGGCGTGCTGGCCCGCGCGCTGCAGGATTCCGGCCAGGCCAACATCCTGTCCACGCCGAACCTGCTGACGCTCGACAACGAACAGGCCAGCATCCTGGTCGGCCAGACCGTGCCGTTCGTCACGGGCTCGTACGTGACGTCCGGCAGCGACAGCACCAGCAACCCGTTCCAGACCGTCGAACGCGAGGACATCGGCCTGAAGCTGAACATCCGTCCGCAGATCTCGGAAGGCGGCGCGGTCAAGCTGGACATCTACCAGGAAGTCAGCAGTATCGACGACGCGCGTTCCAACGCCACCACCGGCATCGTCACCAACAAGCGCGCCATCGACACCAGCGTGCTGATCGACGACGGCCAGATCATCGTGCTGGGCGGCCTGCTGGAAGACAGCATGACGATCTCGTCCAAGAACATTCCCGGCCTGAGCAACATTCCGCTGCTGGGCGCGCTGTTCCGCTACGACTCGCGCCAGCGCACCAAGACCAACCTGATGGTGTTCCTGCGTCCGTACGTGCTGCGCGATTCGCGCAGCAGCGCCAACGTCACGCTGGACCGCTACGACTACATGCGCCGCGCCCAGAGCAACGCGCAGCCGGGCCAACACTGGCTGTTGCCCGACATGCAGGGCGCGCAACTGCCGCCGGCCAACGTGCCGGTGGTGGGCGAGCGCCCGTACGACCTGCGTCCCGAGCACGCGGACGCGACCATGCGCCGTCCCGGCCCGGCCTCGACCCAATCGACCGCGGTGCGGCAGTTGCCGCAGCGTCCGGACCAGGACGAAAGCAATCAGCCGATCCGCGCCAGCCTGCCGCTGGGCGTGAGCGTGGCGCGCGACCCTTCGGCCATCTACGGCCAGGCAGATACCTCGACCACCACGCTGCAGATTGCCTCGGTGGACACCCAGGAAGAGGCCGACCAGATCGTCAAGCGCGTGCAGATCAGCGGCCTGAACGCCTATTCCCGTGTGGGCCCCGGCGGCCAGGGCGCGGTGGTGCGGGCAGCCGTGGCGCGCGACGCCACCACGGTGGATACCTCGCTGAACCTGCTGCGGCAGTTGGGCTTCAAGCCCGAACTCGTGACGAATATGTAGGGGGGGAGATGAATCCTCATCCCTTGCCTTATGCCTGGGCGCGCGCGCACCGGGCCATGTTGTCGATGCGGCCGGGCGCCGTGCAACTGACGGTCAGCCCGCGCACGCCCGCCTGGGCGGTGCGCGAGATCCTGCGTTGCCACGGCGAGGTGCCGGTGGTCAGCGTGGAGGACAGCGCGCTGGAGACCATGCTCACGGCCGCCTACAGCGATACCGAGGACGCCGCGTCCGTGATGGGCGTGGCCGAGAACGAGATCGACCTGGACCGCCTGCTGCAGGACATGCCCGAAGTGGCCGACCTGCTGGAAGCGCAGGACGACGCGCCGGTGATCCGGATGATCAACGCCTTGTTCGCCCAGGCCGCGCGCGACAACGCCAGCGACATCCACATCGAGCCCTTCGAAACCCACTCGGTGGTGCGCTACCGCGTGGACGGCACGCTGCGCGACGTGGTGTCGCCGCGCAAGGCGCTGCATTCCGCGCTGATCTCGCGGATCAAGATCATGGCGCACCTGGACATCGCCGAGAAACGCCTGCCGCAGGACGGCCGTATCGCGCTGCGCGTGGGTGGCCGCCCCATCGACGTGCGGGTCTCGACGCTGCCCACGGGCCACGGCGAACGCGCGGTGCTGCGCCTGCTGGACAAGGAAGCCGGCCGCCTGCAGCTGGAGAAGCTGGGTATGAGCCCCGTCGTGCTCGGCCGGCTGGACAAGCTGATCCGCCAGCCGCACGGCATCGTGCTGGTCACGGGCCCGACCGGCAGCGGCAAGACCACCACGCTGTACGCCGCGCTGTCGCGCCTGGACGCCTCCACCAGCAACATCCTGACGGTGGAAGACCCGATCGAATACGACCTGCCCGGCATCGGCCAGACGCAGGTCAACGCCAAGATCGACATGAGTTTCGCCATGGCCCTGCGCGCGATCCTGCGCCAGGATCCGGACGTCATCATGATCGGCGAAATCCGCGACCTGGAAACCGCGCAGATCGCGGTCCAGGCTTCGCTGACGGGCCACCTGGTGCTGGCCACGCTGCACACCAACGACTCGGTGTCGGCGGTGACGCGCCTGACGGACATGGGCGTCGAGCCCTTCCTGCTGGCCTCGTCGCTGCTGGGCGTGCTGGCGCAGCGGCTGGTGCGCAAGCTGTGCCCCGAGTGCCGCAAGCCGGAACTGCTGGCCGATGGCTCCACCGTGTACCGCGCCGTGGGCTGCCCGCATTGCAACCACACGGGCTACAGCGGCCGTTCGGGCATCCACGAGCTGTTCGTGGTGGACGACACGGCGCGCACACTGATTCATGAAGGCCGCGACGAGCAGGCGTTGCGCCAGGCTGCCGCCGCATCGGGCATGCACAACATGCGTGAAGACGGCCAGCGCTGGATCGAGGCGGGCGTGACCTCGCCGGAGGAAATCGTGCGGGTGACGCGCGACGACTAGCGCGGCGTGGGGGCTTTTTTGGCCGGTGCCTGGCCGGCCGACACGGCAACGCCGCCCCAGGGCGGCGTTGCCGTATTCGGCCCCAATGAATTGCCGGGCCAGCGTCCTACAGCTTGCCCGTTCCGAATGCGTGCCCGTCGTCGCGCTCGGGCCCGATCGCCGTCAGCAGTCCGGTCAGCGCGGCCTGTTCGGTGTCGCTGGCCTTGTCCGAGGCCTTGGCGCGGCCCTGGAAATTCAGGCGGCGGCCGGTCCATTCCCCCTGGCCCGTCAGTTGCAGCGCGCCCTTGTCGGTGGACAGCGTGATCTTGATGTTGCGGCCGCTGCCTTCCAGGCGTACGTGGTAGTCGCCGATGGGCGCGATGGGCGCCATGGCGGCGCTGGCGTTGCGCCAGTAGATGTCGGCCAGCGTGCCTTGCGCCAGGGTGCCCGGGGTGAACGCGCGCCATTGCACGTCGATCTGGCCGCCGGGCGACATGGTGTTCCAGGGCGTGCCCATGCCGGCCAGCACGGCGGCGGGCAGGGTGGCCTGCTGTGCCGAGACCGACACGCCACCCAGTCCGAAGGACAGCTTGACGGGGCCGCGCAGATAGGGGTGGCGCACGTCGACCGAGGCGCCGTTCCAGCGCCATTGCACCGGCTCGGTCAGCATGCGGCGCGACTGCGGGCTGCCCAGCGCGATCCAGGCGGTGCCCGACCACAGGGTGCCGCTGGCCTCGACGACCGTGATGGGCGCATCGGAGGGCATCAGCCACAGCAGCCAGCGGGCCGGCAACACCGTGAGCGCCGCCGCCAGGGCGACGGCCACCGCCAGCACGACGGTGCCGATGCGGAACTTGCGTAGCAATTCGATCATCGTGCCTGGGCCTTCGGTGCAGCGTCGTAGGGGACCAGGGTGGCGGTGCCGCTCAGGCGGCCGGGCAGGCGCCGGTCGTCGGCGTCGCGCGGGCGGGTGAGCGTCACGTCGGTGACCACCAGCCGCCAGTCGCGCGGGGCGCCATCGAGCCAGCGCAGGGCGGCGACGGAAGAGGCTTCGGTGAAGGTGAGCGTGAGGCCGGGCTTGGCGTCGGCGGCCGCGCCGGTGCCCGCTGCGGGCTGGGCCGGCGCCGCCGACCATTGGTTCTCGGACAGCCCCGCTTGGTGCAGGCTGGCGCGCAGTTCGGCATCGGTGGGCAGGGTGCCGGCGGTATGTTCGCCGCCCCGGCGCAGGCCGCGCGCGCGAGCAGTCAGGTCGGCCACGGTGGCGGCCTGGGCGCGCAGCTTGGGCAATTCGACGCCCAGGTCCCGTACCGATTTCATGGCCGGTTCGATGAAGATCAGCCAGGCCAGCGCCAGCCCGACGACCGCCGCGGCGATGCCCAGCAGGCGGCGTTCGCGCGGGGCCAGGCGGGCCAGCCAGGCCTGCCCCCGGCGCTGGGTCTGCGCATAGCGGTCGCGCAGCTTGTGCCACATCGGCAGGAAGGTGGAGGTTCTCGTGGTCATGGTTGCGCCTGCAGGATGCGCCAATGCGGGGCGTTCTCTTCGCGCTCGATGCGCAGGCCCAGCGCCGTGGCCTTGGCCATGATGGCGGGCACGTCGCCCACGCGGTCGTCGTTGCCGTCCTTGGCCGGCGCCAGTTCCAGCAGCAGCGCCTGATCCTTGTAGGTCAGCTTGTCGACGTTGTCCGCGGCGAACGGCAGCACCTGGGCTGCGCCGCGCGCCAGCGTCATGAAGTCGCCTGCGCTGCCGGCGCCGTTGCCGGCCAGCAATGCGTTGTAGCCTTGCTCGGCCTGGCGCACCGCATCGAGCACGACCGGCGTGCCGGGAAAGGTGTCGCGCACCTGCGAGACCATGGTCTCGCGCAGGCGGGTGGCTTCCCCGCGCAACTGAGAGGCGTAGAAATTCAGGCCGACGATCCACAGCACCGCGGCGACGGCAGCCCAGCGCAGCGCCGGCTTCCAGCGCGAGGGGCGCTGCGGCGCCAGGTGCGGCAGCGCCAGCGACCACGACGGCGCGTCGTGGTTCCAGCGGGGGTCTTCGTGCGAACCCAGCGCAGCGTCGGCGTCGGCCGCGTCGCCGGCCAGCACCTGCACCGGCACCAGCGCGCGCACCTGCAGGCCGGCTTGCGACAGCAGCATCCAGGCGCGCTGCAGCGCGGCGCTGTCGGCCCAGGCCACCGCCACGGCGCCGTCGGCGGCGCGCGGTCCGTGGCCTACGGCCAGGGTGGACAGGTCGCTGAGCACCAGGGCTTCGAGCGCGCCGTTGACGGCGGCGTCGAAGCGCGCGGCGGCCACGGCGGGCACCTGCACGCTGGCCAGGATGGCATCGTGAGGATGCAGCACGGCCTGCACCGGAATGTTGGGGAAGGCGCCGGCCAGGCCGGCGGGCGCCAGGGTGCCGTGGCGGGCGCGCTGGCCGCGCCGGTCGAACCAGGCGTAGTCCAGCAGCGACGTGGCCGTGAGATCGGCCAGCGGGGGGAGGGCGATGCGCAGGATATTCTTCACATGACTTCCTGTGTCCAGAGGGTGCGAGGCGCCCCTCCGGTGGAGCTTTGCATGAGCGCGCGCATGGTGACGCGGGCGCGCTCGTAGACCACGGTGCCCGTGGCCATGAACCAGGTGCTGGTGGTGACCACGGTAGGCACTTGTACTTCGGATCCGGTGCCGGTGACGCGGTTGCCGAAGTCGCCGCTGTTCAGGAACCAGCGGCCGCGGTCGCGGTCGCCGGCCAGGCTGCGCGCCTGGCCCAGCGACAGGCCGGGCACCAGCGCGGCGATGACTTCGGGCGGCGCGGTGTTGACGTTGACGGTGGTGCGGGCGGGCAGCACCGTCATGGTACGCCGCAGGGCCTGGCGCGACACCTGGTCGACGCCCAGCAGGTTGGCGATGTCGTCGATGCCGCGCGGCAGCGGCGCATCGGTCTGGGCCTTGGCCAGCAGGGCTTCTTCGGCGGCCTCGCTGGCCGACGAGGTGGTGGTGCCGGTGGAGGAGGTCTGCTCGGAGGAACTGACCGGCGCGGGCGGCTGGGCCTGCGCGATCAGGTTGGCCATCTGCGGCGCCAGCGAGGCCGGCTGGTTCAGGTTGGACAGCAGGCGCGTCAGTATTTCGAGCTGCGCCTCCGAGACCTTGCCGCCGATGGCCACGTTGTACAGGTTGTACTTGCCTTGCTCGTCTTCGAGGAAACCCGAGAACACGGCCACGCGATCATCGCCCGGCTGTTCGATGCGGGTGTCCTGCACCGGCGTGGCCCAGACCTGGTCGCCTTGCGTGGTGGCTTCGCGGCGCGCGTGGTCGCGCAGCATCAGGCGCGCCCAGTCGATGCCGCCCATCAGCAGCCAGCGCGCCTGCACGCGCGCTTCTTCGTTCTCGACCTGGCGCATGGTGGCCGTCTGCCGCAGGAACAGGCTGGTGCTGAGCGCGGCCACGATGGCCACGATGATCAGCGCGCCGATGACCGCGGCGCCGCGCTGGCGGGAAGGATGGCGTGGCGTCATTGCAGCACCAGGATGCGGTTGAACTGCTGCAGGACCTCGCGGTGGCGGCGCTCCAGCGCGATGTCCAGGCCGGTGGCCTGCGCGGGCAGGGCGGCGGGCAGGTTGGCCCAGCCGCTGCCCGGCACCCAGGCGCGCAGGCGCAGCGCGGTGACCTGCGGCATCACCAGCGCGCCGGTGTCGGGCGGGGGCAGGGGGTAGCGGGTGCCCGCGGCGCCCACGTAGCGCCACAGCCCGTCGGGCCGCAGTTGCCACACCACGCGTTGCCACATGCCTTGCTGGTCGGGCGCCGCGCGCACGATGTCCAGCAGGGGCGCGGCGCCGTTGCCACGCAGCACGTTCACGCCGTCGGGCAGCGCGCCCTCGGGCGCGGCGGAGCGCGGGCCCACGTAGGCCTGGTTGACGTCGCGTTCGATCTGGCCCAGCACGCGCACGACCATGTCGTTGTCCTGCGCCTCGGCGTCGATCCACTCGCGGGCGTCGGAGACCTGCGCCAGGCCGCGCCAGGCCATCAGGCTGACCAGGGCCATCAGCGCGATGGCCACCAGCACTTCGATCAGCGTGAAGCCGCGTTGCCGCCGGCAGCGGGGCGGTTGGAGAGGGCGTGCGCTCATCGCAGGTTCGACACCAGGCCGCTCAACTGGGTGATGACGGCATCGTTGTCGCCGGCCGGGTGCACGCGCACCGTGACCTGGCGGAAGCCGCGGTTCAGAGAGCTGGTGGTGACCAACTCGCACTGCATGGCCTGGCCACCTTGCGGGCAGGCCACCATGCGCTTGCCCGGCGCGGGCAGGGTCTGTTCCAGGCGCATCTGCGCCAGCGCGTTCTCGGCGGCCATCAGCGCCAGGGTCTTGTCCTGCAGCGCGCGGTTGTTGCTGATCATCACGCTGGTGGCGCGCATGGCGGCGCCCATCGCCACGGCGATGATGGCCAGCGCCACCAGCACCTCGATCAGGGTGAAGCCGCGTTCGCGGCGCGCGCTACTGGATGTCATAGCGGCCGGCGGCATCGCGCGTGATGGTGAGGGTGTCGCCGTTGGCTTGCAGCTGCAGCGTCATGGGCGGCGCGATCCATTCGGTGCCGAACACCAGCGGCATGGCGGGATCGGTGCGCACGGTGACGGGCGGTTTGGTCCAGCCGCGCTCGCCCAGCAGGTCGTCCTGCTCGAAGCGGTCGGGCCGGGACGGGCCGTCGTCCTGTGCGGAGAGCTGATCGGAGCGGCCACGGCGTTCGAAGGACCAGTTGGCGCTGTCGGCGCGCCAACGGATGACGCGCCCGTCGCTGCGGGCCTCGCTTTGCGCCGCCGAGAAGGCATCCACCAGCCGTTCGGCATCGCTGCGCAGGCTGCGGTCGGGGCCGGAGAAGGCGGCCAGGCTGACCAGGGATGCGCCGATGCCGATGATGACCAGGACTACCAGGACTTCAACGAGCGTGAAGCCGCGCTCAGAGCTCCCACGAGCCGATGTCAGCATCGCCTTGTTCTCCGCCCGGTTTGCCGTCGGCGCCGAACGAGAACACGTCGATCTCGCCCTTCACGCCCGGGTTGAGGTACTGGTAGGGCGCGCCCCACGGATCGTTGGGCAGGCGCTCGAGGTAGGGGCGCCAGGCCTTGGCGCCCTCGGGGCGTTCGACCAGGGCGCGCAGGCCTTGCTGGGTGGTGGGATAGCGGCCGTTATCGAGGCGGTACAGCTTCAGCGCCTGCATCAGGCCGGAGATGTCCTGCTTGGCGGCGACCTGGCGGGCCTGGTCGGGACGATCCAGCACGCGCGGCACGACCAGGGCGGCAAGAATGCCCATGATCACGACGACCACCATGATCTCGATCAGCGTGAAGCCTTGCTGGCGGCGAGCCTTCAGGGGGTACCTGTGCACGTGGGAATCCTCGGAGAAATCAGTCAAGCCCGGCATTTTCGCGTCCGAATATGACAAAACAGCGTAGCCTGCTTGAAATGTAATTGAATTGCAAGAATTGATTGGCGCGCGGCCGGGCGCGTCAGCGCACGGTGGTGATGCCGCCCGGCGCCGCTTCGTAAGGCGGCGCCGCCACGCGGGTACGCGTGCCGTTGGCGTCGAGCACCACCCCCTGCGAATCGACCGCGGCCAGCACGATGCCGGGCGCGGCCGTCTGGCCGACGGCCAGGGCGGCGGGCGGGCCGCCGTTGACGCTGATGACCGCCGCGCCGTTGGCGCCCTGGGCGATCAGCCCCAATACGGCGATCTGCGTCTGCAGCACGCCATCGCGTCCGAACCACAAGGCGACCGGCTCGACGTTGGCCTGCCGCACCGGCGCCGACGCGACGGCGGGCGGCAGCCGGTCGGGGCTGGGCGCCAGCAGGATCGCGCCCCAGACGCCGATGGCCGCGGCGGCCGCGAGGATCGCGGCCAGGCGGGCGGCGCCGGGCAGGGTGGGGCGGAAGGAGCGGGCGGTGAAGCGCATGACTACGGGACGGCGGCGTTCAGGAATGGCGGACCATACCCGCGGCGCATGACAGTTTATGGACAGCGACGCCGCAGTTTACAGGCTGCGCCGCCGCGCCGGTGGGTTTCCACGCGTCCTGCGTGGCGTCGGCGGATTGTCGTATCCACGCTTGCACGACCTTCGAATGACGTGTCGGCAGCATTCGGTTGCAAAGATTCGCAGGGTGGCCGCAATGATGATCCCGGGGATTGCAAAGATTTCCTGATTCTGGGATCAGCCGATTTCCGCTTTGCTTCATCCCCCATTCACTTCGCGTCTCCAGCATGTCGAGCTGACCGGGCCGCCGTTTCGCGGCCACAACAACGAGAAGCTCGAAGAATGAAAAATACGAAATGGTGTCGGTGGGTTGCCCCCTTCTTCGTCTGCACGGTGCTGGCGGCCTGTGGCGGCGGCGGTGATGACGGCGACGAGGCGGCGGCGCAGCCTCCCGTGACCCCGCCCGCGGGCCAGCCTGCCGTGCAGAAGATGCTGCTGATCGGCCTGGACGGCGCTACCTACGACGCGGTGCAGGCCGGCGCGGCCGGCGGCACGCTGCCCAATCTGGCCCAACTGACGCTGACGCGCGGCTGGACGGGCGGCGTCACCAGCACCCCCACCCAGCAGGCCACCCTGGATGCGCCGGGCTGGGCCACCGTGCTGACCGGTGTCTGGGCCGACACGCATCAGGTGCGCTCCAACGCCACGGGCCAGGCCCTGCATGCCGACACGCTGTTCAAGCGCCTGAAGAGCGCGCAGCCCACGGCCCGCACCGCCGCGGCGTTCCATGCCAGCGTGGTCGCCCAGATCGAGACCGCCGACCGCGATGCCGGCTACCTGTCCGCCCTGACCGATTGCGCGGGCGACGATGCCTGCGTGGCCGGCGATGCGCAGGCGCGCATCGGCGACGGCTACGACGCCGTGGTGGCGCAGTTCGGCGCCGTGCAGCGCAGTGCGCAGTCGGGCGGCTTCGGCGGCGATTACAGCGCCGTGCTGCGCCAGGCCGACGCCCGCCTGGGCCAATTGCTGGCCGCCGTGGCCACGCGACGCCAGGCGCACCCCGAGGAAGATTGGCTGGTGCTGGTGACCGCCAGCCACGGCCTGTCGCCCACCGGCGCCAGCGATGGCCTGCCGCTGACCGCCAACAAGACGGTCTTCGTGGCGGCCAACCGGGCCGACCTGCTGGGCGCCGACCGCGCCGCCGTGGACCTGTCGGCCGCCTGGGACGATGCCTGGTATGCGCTGCCCAGCGCCGCCGACGTGGCGCCGACCGCGCTGGCGCACATGCAGGCCGGCGCCCAGACCGGCATGGCGGGCGCCGCGCTGACCCACGCCGTGGCCGTGCGCCGCCTGGCCGCCGTGACTGCCGCCGACAACGCCAGCGTGATGCTGAGCTGGTCGCTCGTCGGCCAGGCGCCGGCCCAGGTGATCGTGCTGCGCGACGGCGCGGAAATCGCCCGCCTGCCGGGGGATGCCTCCCAGTACCAGGACACCGGTTTCACGTTCGAGGAGGGCGGGCTGCACACCTTGAACTACACGGTGCAGGCCGGCGACGCGGGCAGCGCGGTGCAGGCCAAGGTGCTGTACACCCCGCCGGTGCTGCTGGAGTCCTCGCTGCGCAATGGCCTGACCATGCTGTACACCTTCGAGAACCAGTTGCAGGACGTCTCGCAGGGCACCACCGGCATCACGCCGTACGACGGCACGCAGACGCCCGAGTTCACCGATGGCCCCTTCGGCCGCATGTTCCGGGCCCAGCGCACCACCGCGGACTTCAGTTCGTTCAAGCTGGATCATCCGGCCGGCATGCTGGCCACGCCCACGGCCTTCACCATCGGCTTCTGGTTCCGCTCGGACGGCATGTCCGACGACAAACCCGTGCTGACCAACAAGGACTACAACTCGGGCACCTACGCCGGCATCACCATCGCGCAGTGGAACACCACGCGTCCGAACTACGACCCCGCGCGCGCCGAGTTCCGCTTCAACCTGGCCGATGGCTCGCGCCGCGTGGACATCAACAGCATTCCCTATACGGCCAACCAGCCCGTCTATGTGGCCCTGAGCATCGACAAAACCGCCAAGACCATGACGGCCTACGTCTATGACCTGGAAAAGGGCTTCTCGAAGAACAGCACGTCCACCGGCAGCGTCGACCTGAGCAGGATCGAGGGCGTGATCGGCGCGCACCTGGGTCTCAATGAAGACGCGCTGGGCAACTACAACAAGCTGCGCAGCTACGACCGCCGCGCCTACACCATGGACTTCGACGACCTGGCGTTCTGGAATCGCGCCCTGACCGAGACCGAGGTGCGCTCGCTGGCGCTGTCCGGCCATTCCGTGGCCGAGCTGCTGCAGTGATCCCGACGGATTTTCCCCCGCAATACGAGAGAGTAACCATGCCTATCGAACGCGATGCACGACTCTGGCGGCGCCTGGGCGCCGGCCTGCTGCTGGCTGCGACCCTGGCCTTGTCCGCCTGCGGCGGCGACCACGATTCCGACTCGGACAACGGCGACGGTGGCGGCGAGACGCCCACCGAACCCGGCACGCCTCCCGCCCAGCAGCCGCAACTGCGCTGCGCGCCCTGACCGATCACTGAGGAACCCTCCGACATGTCCCAACACGACGATTCCTTCGGCCCGGCCAACGCCGGCAAGCGCCGCTTCCTGCGCAACACCGCGCTGGCCGCCGGCGGCATGACCGCGCTGTCGCTGTTTCCGCCCAGCATCCGCCGCGCGCTGGCGATTCCCGCCAACAACCGCACGGGCACCATCAACGACGTCGAGCACGTGATCATCCTGATGCAGGAGAACCGCTCGTTCGACCAGTACTTCGGTACGCTGAACGGCGTGCGCGGCTTCGGCGACCGCTTCACCATTCCGCTGCCCGATGGCCGCAGCGTGTGGGAGCAGTCCAACGGCACCCGCGTGGTGATGCCTTACCACCTGGACAGCAGTACCGGCAACGCCCAGCGCGTCAGCGGCACGCCGCACGACTACGTGGATGCCCACCGGGCCTGGGATGGCGGCCGCATGACCAATTGGCCGCAATACAAGAACAACGCCTCGATGGGTTTCTACCGCGAGGCCGAGGTCGGCTTCCAGTTCGCCCTGGCCGATGCGTTCACGATCTGCGACGCCTATCACTGTTCGACCCACGGCGGCACCAACACCAATCGCCTGTTCCTGTGGAGCGGCACCAACGATCCGGCCGGCACGCATGGCGGCCCGTCCACCCGCAACGGCGGCTGGGACAGCCTGGGCGACCCCGCCCAGGGCTGGTCGTGGACGACGTATCCCGAGCGCCTGCAACAGGCCAATGTCACCTGGCGCGTCTACCAGAACCTGCCTGAAAACTTCGGCGACAATCCGCTGGCCGGCTTCAAGCAGTATCGCGCGGTCAGCACGGCGGTCACCGGCAGCAACGACGGTTCGCCGTACCCGGCCTGGACGCCCGCCATCGACGTGGCCCAGCCGCTGTTCAAGGGCGTGGGCAACACGATGCCCGACGGCGGCATGCTGCAGGCCTTGCGCGACGACGTGGTCGCCGGCACGCTGCCCCAGGTGTCGTGGGTCGTGGCGCCCGCCACGTATTCCGAGCATCCGGGCCCGTCCAGCCCCATCCAGGGCGCGTGGTACATCCAGGAAGTGCTGGATGCGCTCACCGCCAACCCGGACGTGTGGAGCAAGACCGTGCTGTTCGTCAATTTCGACGAGAACGACGGTTACTTCGACCACCTGCCGCCGCCTTGCGCGCCCTCGTACAACAGCGACGGCAGCATGGCGGGCGCGTCCACCGTGGATACGCTGGCCGAGCACCACACCGTGCAGTCCACCACCGTGGATCCTCCGGACAACGACGTGTACGGGCCCGGCCCGCGCGTGCCGATGTACGTGATCTCGCCGTGGAGCCGCGGCGGGTGGGTCAACTCGCAAGCCTTCGATCACACGTCGGTGCTGCGTTTCCTGGAGGCCCGCTTCGGCGTGAAGGAAGAGAACATCAGCCCGTGGCGCCGTGCCGTGCTGGGCGACATGACCTCGGCTTTCAATTTCGCCAATCCCAACGACGAGGCACTGCCCGACCTGACGCTGCTGACCAAGACCCAGGCCGACAGCGTGCGCGCGTCCCAGGAGGCGCTGGCCCAGGTGGCGGTGCCGGCCGTGGCCGACCAGTCGGCGCCGCGCCAGGCCGCCGGCATGCGCTTCTCGCGCGCGCTGCCCTACGAACTGCACACCAGCGGCCGCGCCGACGTGTCGGGCATGAAGATGTGGCTGATCTTCTCCAACACCGGCACGGCGGGCGCGGTGTTCCACGTCTACGACCGCCTGCACCTGGACCGCAAGCCGCGTCGCTACACGGTGGAGCCGGACAAGCAATTGGACGACAGCTGGAACGTGGTGGACGACAGCGGCGCCTACGATCTGTGGGTGCTGGGCCCCAACGGCTTCCATCGCCATTTCAAGGGCAACGTGAACACGCTGCGCGCCGCCAGCGCGGCCGTGCCCGAGATCCGCGTCTGCTACGACGTGGCCAACGGCGACGTGTACGTCACCTTCATGAACACCGGCGACACGGCCTGCACGTTCGAGATCACGCCGAATGCCTACTACACGGCGGGCCAGAGCTGGACGGTCGCGGTCGACGCGCAGGGCAGGGCAGAGCAGCACTGGCCGCTGCAGAACAGCGGCAGCTGGTACGACTTCACGGTGACCGTGCGCGAAGACCCCGACTACGAGCGCCGCTACGCCGGCCGCATCGAGACGGGCAAACCGTCCGTCAGCGATCCGGCGATGGGGCGGTAGGCCCCACTCGCGCCTCGTTCCGTTCTGAAGCGCGCCGCCTGCGGTGGCGCGCGAACGCAAGCGCCGTCACACCGGATCCGAAAAATCGCAGCATTGCTGCGCCAGCATCGCCAGGTCGTGATAGAACGACGCATCCGCATCGCGGCGATAAGCGGCGCGGTAGACCGACTGCGGCGGGGCGATGCTGGTGCGCAGAATGCTCAGCCGGCGGTGCCGGATCCACTCGCTGAAAAAGTCGCGCGGCAGGCAGGAGATGCCGAAACCCGCCGACGTCAGGCCCGCCATCGCGATCAGGCTGTTGATCGTGAAAATGTTGTTGGTCGAGACATGCGGGTCCAACCACAGGTCGTAGATGCGATTGAGGCCGGACTCGCGCGACTGCCGCAGCAGCGGCATCGCGGCAATGTCTGCCGGGGTGTGGATGCGCGTGTCGTCGATCTGGTCCGCGGCGCCTGTCCAGACGAATTCCAGCGGGCGCAGCCGCACCGAGTCCAGTTCCGCCGTGATGAGTTCCTCATGGACGATGGCCAGGTCGATGCGGCCGGCGATCAGCTTCTGCAGCAGGTCGGCCCCCATGTCGATGCTCGGTTCGAGCGTCACCCGTGGATACTGGTTGCGCAGCTCGCGGATGAAGGCCGGCAGCCACGTCATCGCGGTGATCTCCGTGATGCCCAGACGCAGCGTGCCCGTATGCACGTGCAGGCCCTGCATGCGCGTCAGCATCTTGTCGCGTTGCGCGAGCAGGTCCCGCGCCATGCCGAAGATCTCGTGGCCTCGCGAGGTCAGCACGGCCTTGTGCCCCGTCCGGTCGAACAGGGCCAGGTCGAACTCTCCTTCCATGTCCTGGATCCGCTTGGTGATAGCGGACTGCGACGTGTGCAGTTTGCGCGCCGCCGCATGCAGGGTGCCCAGCCGCACGGTCCAGTACAACGCCTCGATTTGCTTGAACGTGAACATATTCGGGTAATCCCTTTAATTATTTTTTGGAATATAGCGGCGTGAGGATAAATCACTTTTTTTTGTGATTCGCTGCGCCGATGATGAGGGCCCACTCACACTTCGTACCCGATTTCACACATGAACACACCCCTTCCCGGCGCGCGTATCCTTCCGGCGGCCTGCACCGGCGATGCTTCGGTCCGTGAGGCGCTGTCCGGCATCGTGACCGCGCACCTGAGCGACAACCTGGGCCGCCAGGTCGGCATCGTGGGTCTGCAGCCGTATCACCGCACGGGCAAGTTGGTGGGCACTGCCTTGACGGTGCGCACGCGTCCCGGCGACAACCTGTTCATCTACCAGGCCATGATGCAGGTGCAACCTGGCCACGTGTTGGTGATCGACGCGGGCGGCGCGCTGAACAACGCCGTGCTGGGCGAAATCATGAAGCGCTACCTGCAGCGGCACGGTTGCGCAGGCGTGGTGGTCGATGGCGCGATCCGCGACGTCGGCGCTTTTTCCCAGGACGATTTTCCTTGCTATGCGCGCGGCGTGACGCATCGGGGGCCCTTCAAGGACGGGCCAGGCGAAGTCAACGTGCCCGTCACGATCGGCGGCCAGGTCATCGAGCCCGGCGACTGGGTGGTGGGCGACGAGGACGGGCTGGTGTCTTTCGCGCCGGACCATGCTTGTGCGCTGATCGAGGCTGCCCGCGCTCATGCGGCGAAAGAGGAAAGAATCATGGCGGAAATCGCCACCGGCCAGCGGAAACAGAGTTGGATGCAGGCGGCTTTCGCGGCGAAGGGGATGGCATGAGCATCGATCAGGCATTCCTGGCCGCGCGGGCGTTGGCCATCAAGCCCTCGCCCAGCATGGCGGCCAAGCAACGCGTCGACCAACTGCGCGCCCAAGGCAAGGACATCGTCGACTTTACCGTGGGCGAGCCGGACTTCGACACGCCGGCGCACATCGTGGAGGGAGCCATCACGGCCATCCGCCAGGGGCAGACCCGCTACACGGCCGCGGCAGGCACGCAGTCCCTGCTCAAGGCGGTGCAGGCCAAGTTCGAGAGGGAAAATGGCCTGGCCTACGGCCTGGACCAACTGATCGCCGGCGTCGGCGCCAAGCAGTTGATCTTCACCGCGCTGGCGGCCACCGTCCAGGCCGGCGACGAAGTCATCGTGCCCGCGCCGTTCTGGGTGTCCTACCCCGACATGGTGCTGGCCAACGAAGGCACGCCCGTGGTGGTGGTCTGCGGGCAGGACCAGGGTTTCAAGCTGACGCCGTCGTCGCTGGAAGCGGCGATCACGCCGCGCACCAAGTGGCTCATCCTGAACACGCCGTCGAATCCCACGGGAGCTGTGTACGGCGCTGCGGAACTGAAGGCCCTGGCCGAGGTGCTGGCTCGCCATCCCCAGGTGGCAGTGCTGACGGACGAAATCTACGAGCACTTGTGCTATAGCGATACCGCAATGGCCAGCCTGGCGCAGGTCGCGCCGGAATTGGCCGGTCGCGTTCTCACGGTCAACGGCGTCTCGAAGGCCTACGCCATGACGGGGTGGCGTGTCGGGTTTGCTGGCGGCCCCCGGACGCTGATTCGCGCCATGAGCACGCTCATCTCGCAGAACACCAGTTGCGTCAGCGCGGTCAGCCAGGCCGCCGCCGTCGTGGCACTGACTGGGGACCAGCAAAGCGTGGCGCAGTCTCGCGACGTGTACCGCGAGCGCCGTGACCGGATCGTCGGCCGCCTCAATGGCATGGACGGGATCCGCTGCGGCGTACCGGACGGCGCGTTCTACGTTTATGCCTGCGTCGCGGGGCTGCTGGGCCGCGTGACGCCGGCGGGCACGAAGTTGTCGACCGATCTGGACGTGGTCATGTACTGGCTCGATGCGGCCGGCGTGGCCGTGCTCGACGGCGCGGCCTATGGCCTGTCGCCCTATGTCCGCCTGAGTTTCGCCACCTCGATGCAGCAGATCGACGCGGGGTGCGATCGCATCGCCGAGGCTTGCGCAGCATTGCGCTGAGCCGCCGGCACTACCATCCGTAGTTCTTTATAAGGGGAAACCATGAAAGCGTTGTTCACCGCTCCTGCCGTATTGATCGCCATGGCGTGCGTCATGCCCGGCACGGCGCACGCCGACCAGTTGCAGGACATCAAGGCGCGTGGAAAGTTCATCTGCGGCACGCTGGGCACGGCCGAGCCGTTCAGCTTCCAGGACACCAAGACCCGCGCTGTCGTGGGCTATGAGGTCGATCTGTGCCAGAAGATCGCCGACAGCCTGGGTGTGCCGATGGAACTCAAACTGATCGCCGTCGAGGCTCGCATCCCCGAGCTGGTAGCCGGCCGTGTCGACGTGGTCGCCGCGAACCTGGGCTGGTCGCCCGCCCGGGCTCAGCAGATCGACTTCTCGCATCAGCATTTCGTCAGCCCTCAGAAAGTGCTTGCGCGCGAGGCCGACACCGGCTTGAAGTCGCCCGCCGACCTGGCCGGCAAGCGTGTCAGCGCCACCGCTGGATCCTCTTCCGAACAGGGCGCGCGCGAGCACATTCCGAACGTGACCGCCATCTCGTTCAAGGACCCTCCGGGTGCCTTCATGGCGCTGCAGCAGCGCAAGGTCGACGGCTTCGTGGCTTCCGAGCTCATGCTGGCCAAATTCCGCACGCAGGCGGCCAGCAGCCCGGTGCCCGTCAAGATCCTCGAGCCTGCCCTGTTCGTCGAGCCCTGGGGCGTGGGTGTCCGCAAGGGCGAGACGGCCTTGCTGGACCAGGTCAACAAGGTGCTCGACGGTCTGCAGGCCAGCGGCGAGATCGACAAGATCTTCGGCAAATGGCTCGGCGACCAATCGCCCTACAAAATGAAGCGTGACTTCAAGATCGAAGCCATCAAGGGCTGAGCCCGGCCTGACACGAGACGTCGATGCAATACGTTTTTGACTTCGGCGCCATCCTCCAGGGCCAGTATGCCGATTGGCTGATCCAGGGTCTGTTGACGACCCTGGCGCTGACCGGCCTGGCCTGGGTGCTGGCGTTCTTCGTGGGGACGCTGCTGGCCGTCATGCGTCTGGCCGGCGTCCGTCCCCTCAATACCTTGATTTCGGCCTACATTGCCTTTCACCGCAATGTGCCGATGCTGGTTCACATCCTTTTCTGGTATTTCGGCGTACCGGCCATATTGCCCGTTTCCTGGGGTGACCGGATCAATGCCATCGGCGGTGAGTTCCTGATGGCCATGATCGCCATCGCGCTGGTCATGGCCGCCTACGTGGCGGAGGATCTGCGCAGCGCCTTGCGTTCGATTCCCGCCGGGCAACTGGAGGCGGCCCGCGCCCTGGGGCTGTCCTATCTGCAGGCGATGCGCCGGGTCATGATGCCCCAGGCCTTCCGGATCGCCATTCCTCCCCTGGTCAACCAGACACTGCTGCTGTTCAAGAATACGAGCCTGGCCATGGCGATCGGCGTGGCCGAGTTGACCAAGGCCGCGCGCGAGATCGAGAACGTGACGTTCAAGGTGTTCGAGGCTTACGCGGTGGTCACGCTGATCTACCTGGCGCTGTCTCTGCTGATCATGTGGGGCGGCGATACCCTGGCGCGCCGCAGCCGATTGACGGGAGTGCGCTGACATGTGGGACATTCTTTCCGATAACTGGCTGCTGCTGCTGGTCGGGCAGTATCCGAACGGCCCGATGGGCGGCCTGGTGGCCACGCTGTCGCTGGCCGCGTTCAGCCTGCTGCTGGCATTGCCTTGCGGGCTGCTGTTGGCGCTGGGGCGCCTGAGTTCGAGACGCGTCTTCCGCTATCCCGCCACGGCCCTGGTGTACATGGTGCGCGGATTGCCGCTGCTGATGTTCATTTTCTGGGCGTACTTTTTCGTGCCCTTGCTGATCGGGCGTCCGGTGGCGGGGTTCACGACGATGGTGGTTGCCCTGGTGTGCTATGAAAGCGCGTATCTGGCCGAGATCATCCGCGCGGGCATCCAGGCCTTGCCCGCCGGGCAGATGGAGGCGGGCCGGGCGTTGGGCCTGTCGTACGGCCAGACCATGCGCCGCATCATCCTGCCGCAGGCGCTCTACAACATGCTGCCCAGCATGATGAGCCAGTTCGTCTCGACCGTGAAGGAAACGTCGCTCGCCTACGTGATCAGCGTTCAGGAGCTGACCTATGCGGCGAACCAGTTGAACAGCGTGCTGCTGGTGCGGCCGTTCGAGGTGTTCGCCTTGCTGGCCCTGACGTACTTCTCGCTCAATTTTATTCTGACCGGCCTGGCGCGCCTGGTCGACATCCGCGTGGCGCGACGCCGCTACGCCAAACCCGTACAGGCTGCTCCCGCATGATTACGTTCATCGATGTCAATAAATGGTATGGCGATTATCACGCGCTGTCGGATATCAACGCCACTGTCAGGCGTGGGGAGGTGCTGGTTGTGTGCGGCCCGTCCGGGTCCGGAAAGTCCACGCTGATCCGCACGATCAACCGGCTCGAGCCGATCCAGCGCGGGCGCATCGAGGTCAATGGACAGGATATCACCCGCAAGGGGGCCGATATCGACGAACAGCGCAGCCACATCGGTTTCGTCTTCCAGCAGTTCAACCTGTTCCCGCACCTGAGCGTCATGGAAAACATCACGCTGGCGCCCGTGATGCTGCGTCGTGCCAGCAAGGCCGAGGTGCGCAGCCAGGCCATGGTTCTGCTGGAAAAGGTGGGCCTGGCCCACAAGGCCGAGGCCTATCCCGCGCAGCTTTCAGGCGGTCAGCAGCAGCGCGTGGCCATCGCGCGGGCGCTCGCCATGAAGCCTCCCGTGATGCTGTTCGACGAACCGACCAGCGCGCTGGATCCCGAGATGGTGGGCGAGGTGCTGCAGGTCATGAAAACCCTGGCCAGCGAAGGCATGACCATGGTCTGCGTTACGCACGAGATGGGGTTCGCGCGCGAAGTGGCCGACACGGTGTGGTTCATGGATGCGGGAAAGATCATCGAAACCGGCGCACCCGACGCGTTCTTCACGACGCCGCAGAGCGCACGCGCGCAGAAATTCCTGGCCGACATCCGGCATTGAGCGCCACGCATCGGCGCGGCGTCAGCCGGGCGCGGCGGCTTGCTCGCCGTGGCGGCGGCGGACCGCTGCCGCCACCAGCGCGCAGATCTCGCCGGTAATCACCTGCCGCGCATGCTCGCGCCGCTCCAGCATGCCGATGCCGCGCGCGATCGGCCCCAGATCGTCGGGCAGCGGCAGCACCCGCAAGTCCGGGCTGTGCTGCCAGTTCGCGCCGATCAACATCGGCAGCAGCGTCACGCCCACCTCCTGGCGCACCAGCTCCACCAGAGTCTCGATGGCGTTCAGTTCCAGGAACTCGTTGACCGACACCCCCAGCCGGCGCAGCACCCGTTCGATCTGCAGGCCGGTGCGCTGGGTGCGGTCAAAGCGCAGGAAAGGGTGGCTTGCCAGCACCGCGCGGGCATCGTCGCCGCGCGCGGATGCGGGGGCCACCACGACCAGCGGCTCTTCATATAGCGTGACCCAGCGCGTGCTGGCCATCTTGCGGCCGGCCTCGACGATGAAGGCGGCGTCCAGTTCGCCCGCCTCGACCTTGCCGGCCAGTTCGCTGGCCTTGCCCGAGAACAGCCGCACGTCCAGCGCGGGATGGTCGCGCTTCATGCGCGACACCACCTTCGACAGCGTGCCCATGCAGGACACGATGGCGCCCACCGACACCGAGCCGGCCAGTTCGTCCGGCGCATTGCGCGGCTGGCGCAGGCGGTCGTATAAATCCAGCAGGTGCTTGATCTCGGGAACCAGTTCGCGCCCGGCGGCATTCAGCAGCGCCAGCCGGCCGCTGCGGTCGAACAGTTCGCGGCCCAGCTCGGTTTCCAGGGCGCGCATCTGGAAGCTGACGGCGGCCTGGGTCAGCGCCACCTGTTCGGCCGCTTCGGAGAACGAGCCGTGGTGGGCGACCGCCAGGAAAGTACGCATGAAACGGATGGTGCTCATCGCGGGAAACTCATGTCGGGGCGCGGGTCGGTCATCTACAAAAAATTCTTTAATGACGGAACAAAGATTCAAATTGATTTAATTAAATCACGAGAGTAACGTCGCCTGTTTCCTATCGACTAGACGCAGAGCCGCCGCATGAAAACCTTCGACTGGGCCAATCCCTATCCGTCGCACCGTATTCCGCTGTTCGCCCGCAACGTGGTGTCCACGTCGCATCCCCTGGCGGCACAGGCCGGCCTGCGCATGCTGTTGAAGGGCGGCAACGCGGTCGACGCGGCCATCGCGGCCGCCGCCACGATCACGCTGGTCGAACCCGTGTCCTGCGGCCTGGGCGGCGACTGCTTCGCCATCGTCTGGGACGGCCAGCGCCTGCACGGCCTGAATTCCTCGGGCGTGGCGCCCGCCGCCTGGAACGTCGAATACTTCAAGCGCAAGTACGGCACCGACGCCGCCGGCCTGGCCAACCGCCCCAAGCGCGGCTGGGACTCGGCCACGGTGCCGGGCGTGGTGGCCGGCTGGGCCACGCTGCACGAAAAACTGGGCAAGCTGCCCTTCGAGCAACTGTTCGAACCCGCCATCGAGATCGCCGAGCGCGGCTACGCCGTGCCGCCGGTGGTGGCGCACAAGTGGGCCGCCGCCGCCGCCGAGCTGTCGGGGCAGCCGGGCTACGCCCAGGCCTTCATGCCGAACGGCCACGCGCCGGCGGTGGGCGAGCATTTCCGCTTCAAGGACGCCGCCTTCGCGCTGCGCCGCATCGCCGAAAGCCGTGGCTGCGACTTCTACGAAGGCGAACTGGCCGAGCGCATCGCCGCCTTCGCCAAGGAGCACGGCGGCGCGATGACGCTGGACGACCTGCGCAACTACCGTCCCGACTGGGTCGACCCCATCTCCAAGTCGTACCGCGGCTACGAGCTGCACGAGATTCCCCCGAACGGGCAGGGCATCGCCGCGCTGATCGCGCTGGGCATCTGCGAGCGCTTCGACCTGGCCTCGATGCCGGTGGATTCAGTGCAGTCCCAGCACGTGCAGATCGAGGCCATGAAGCTGGCCTTCGCCGACCTGTACCGTTACGTGGCCGACCCGCGCAGCATGGAAGTCACGCCCGAGCAGATGCTGGACGACGCCTACCTGGACAGCCGCGCCAGGCTGATCAGCCTGGACCAGGCCTCGCCGTTCAAGGCCGGCCGTCCGCATGCCGGCGGCACCGTCTACCTGACGGCCGCCGACGAGCGCGGCATGATGATCTCGTTCATCCAGTCCAACTACATGGGCTTCGGCTCGGGCATCGTGGTGCCGGGCACCGGCATCAGCATGCAGAACCGCGGCGTGGGCTTCTCGATGGACCCGGCCTCGGCCAATGTGGTCGAAGGCGGCAAGCGCCCCTTCCACACCATCATTCCCGGCTTCCTGACGCAGGGCGGCCGTCCGGTGATGAGCTTCGGCGTGATGGGCGGCGACATGCAGCCCCAGGGCCACCTGCAGACGGTGATCCGCATGGTCGATTACGATCAACAACCGCAGGCCGCATGCGACGCGCCGCGCTGGAAGGTCAACCGCGATTTCACGCTGGACGTGGAATCGACCATGAACGCGCAGACCGTCGCCGGCCTGAAAGACCTGGGCCACGGCTTGAAGTCGGTGGACGATCCGTACATGGACTTCGGCGCCGGCCAGTTCATCTGGCGCATGTCGGCCAACGACAACGAACAGGGCTACGTCGCCGCCAGCGATCCGCGTCGCGATGGCCAGGCGGTCGGCTTCTGATAGTGCAGTGCCCGCGCCATCCCTGGCCTTGCCGCCTCATGGCGGGGGCGGGTGGCGCCGTCGCCAGAACGAGTGGATAAACGAGGGGAGTTCTCAATGAGTAAACGTACACGCGCAAGCGTCATCCTGGGCGGCCTGCTGCTGGCCGCCGCCTCCGGCGCCGCCGTCGCGCAAGAGCTGCGCATCGGCCTGCAGGAAGAAGTGGACGTGCTGGACCCGCACCGGGCCCGCACCTATGTCAGCCGCCTGGTGTTCACCTCGCTGTGCGACAAACTGATCGACCTCGAC
The DNA here is from genome assembly GCF_900078315.1 of Bordetella ansorpii. Taxonomy (GTDB): domain Bacteria; phylum Pseudomonadota; class Gammaproteobacteria; order Burkholderiales; family Burkholderiaceae_B; genus Bordetella; species Bordetella ansorpii. Next base: position 64,896 of record NZ_FKBS01000017.1, on the reverse strand, counting down.
GCCAAGCTGCAGTTCGTGCCGCAACTGGCCACGTCCTGGAGCTGGAGTCCGGACAACAAGGTGCTGACGTTCAAGCTGCGCACCGACGCCACCTTCCATGACGGCACCAAGTTCGACGCCGCCGCGGCGAAGGCCAACCTGGACCGCGCGCTGACCCTGCAGGACAGCATGCGCAAGAGCGAGCTGGCCTCGGTCGAGAAAGTGGACGCGCCCGACGCCGAGACCCTGGTGCTGACGCTGAAGACGCCGGACGCCACGCTGCTGGCCAACCTGTCCGACCGCGCCGGCATGATGCTGTCGCCCAAGTCCTTCGCCGACCCGGCGTCGGTGGCCCGCACGCCCATCTGCTCGGGTCCGTACAAGTTCGTCGAGCGCATCCAGAACGACCGCATCGTGCTGGACAAGTTCGACAAGTACTACGACGCCAAGGACTTCCATTTCTCGCGCCTGGTATTCCTGCCGGTGCCCGACACCACGGTGCGCCTGTCGAACCTGCGCGCCGGTGGCCTGCAACTGATCGAGCGCGTGAACCCCTCGGACGTGGCCCAGGTCAAGGGCGATGCCAACCTGAGGTTCGAGTCGGTGGACGGCCTGGGCTTCCAGGAAATCTACTTCAACATCGGCAACGGCGAGCGCGCCAAGACCAGCGCGTTCAAGGACGCCCGCGTCCGCAAGGCGCTGGAACTGTCGATCGACCGCAACGCCATCAACGAAGTGATCGGCGGCGGCATCTACACCCCGGCCAACCAGCCGTTCCCGCCGGCCAGTCCTTATCACAGCGACAAGCCCGTGCCGCAGCGCGACGTGGCGAAGGCCCGTGCCCTGCTGAAGGAAGCCGGCCTCACCACCGTGAAGGCCGAGCTGTCCTACGGCAACAACACCACCACCTCCGCCATCGCCGAGATGGTGCAGGCCATGGCGGCCGAGGCGGGCATCCAGCTCAGCCTGCGTCCCACCGACTATGCCGCGCTGCTGGCGGGTAACACGGCGGGTAACTTCGAGGCCTCGATCCGTGGCTGGTCGGGCCGCGTGGATCCGGACGGCAACCTCTACACCTTCGTCACGGCCAAGGGTTCGCTGAACGACGGCAAGTACGACAACCCCGCGGTGGACAAGCTGCTGAACGAGGCGCGCCAGGTGCCCGACCAGGTCAAGCGCCGCGCCCTGTACGACCAGGCCGAGGCCATCCTCGACAAGGACGTGCGCAACTTCTACCTGTACTACCAGCCCTGGCCCTTCGCCATGACGAAGAAGCTGCAGGGTTTCAAGCCCTACGCCGACGGCATGATCCGCCTGAAGGGCGTGACCCTGGCAAAATGACGCCCCGCGCCGCGCTGTCGGCTCAACGCCCCGGAATAGGTGTTTTCGCCTAGGGGCGGCACGGCCGGCGGCGCGGTAGTGTGTGGTGTGGCGGAACCGGTATCGCCTCGTGTCGAGCGCGGTCCCGCCGAGCGCGGCCCGGCCCGCTTTTTTTCTCGGTTTCAACTATGCTAAGACTCATATTGCGCCGCGTGGTCGTGGCCATTCCGACCCTGGTGCTGGTGTCGATGCTCGTCTTCATGCTGCAGAAGATCCTGCCCGGCGATCCGGTGCTGACGCTGGCGGGCGAAGAGCGCGACCCGGCCGTCCTCGACTATCTGCGCGACAAGTACCACCTGAACGATCCGCTGCCCGTGCAGTACGGCGCCTGGGTCGGCCAGGTGCTGCAGGGCGACCTGGGCAAGTCGCTGCGCACCGACGTGCCGGTGTCGCAACTGATCGCCCAGAAGCTGCCCGTCACGCTGCAACTGGCGGTGATGGCCATGTTCTGGGCGGTGCTCGTGGGCATCCCCATGGGCATCATCGCCGCGGTGCGAAAAGGGACGGCGGTCGAGATGGGCGCCAACGTGGCGGCGCTGTCCGGCATGTCCATCCCCAACTTCTGGCTGGGCATCATCCTGATCATGGTGGTGTCCGTGCAGTGGCAATTGTTGCCGGCTTCAGGCTACGTGTCGCCCGGCGAAGACCTGTGGCTGTCCATCAAGACGCTGCTGATGCCGTCGCTGGTGCTGTCCACGGCCATCGCCGCCTACCTGATGCGGCATACCCGGTCGTCGATGCTGGAGGCGCTCAGCGCCGACTACGTGCGCACCGCGCGCGCCAAGGGCGTGTCGCCGCGCAGGGTCGTGCTGCGCCACGCGCTGCGCAACGCGCTGATGCCCATCGTCACGCTGGTGACGCTGCTGTTCGGCGAACTGCTGGCCGGCGCCGTGCTGACCGAGCAGGTGTTCACCATTCCGGGCTTCGGCAAGCTGGTCGTCGACGCCGTCTTCAACCGTGATTACGCGGTGGTGCAGGGCGTGGTCCTGTGCGTCGCCGTGGGCTTCATCATCATGAACCTGCTGGCCGACGTGCTGTACATCCTGGTCAATCCCCGACTGAGGCATGCATGATGAGTTCGCAGAGCCGCCTCAAGAACGAATTCCCTCTCGGAGGGACGGCGCGCAGCGCCTAGGGAGCACACATGACTAATTCCGCAACCGTGACCGCCGCGGCGGTTCCTCCTCGCGCCGGCAATCGCGCCTGGGGCAAGTTCCGGCGCAACCGCGTCGCCATGCTGGGCGCGATCATCGTGCTGCTGTTCGTGGCGATGGCGCTGTTCGCGCCGCTGCTGGCCAACCACGATCCCTTCCAGACCAGCTTCATGACCATCCGCAAGGCGCCGTCGGCATCGTTCTGGCTGGGCACCGACGAGCTGGGCCGCGACATCTACTCGCGCCTGATGTTCGGCGCGCGCGCCTCGCTGATGGCGGGCCTGGTGTCGGTCGTCATCGCGCTGATCGTCGGCGTGCCGTTCGGCCTGGCCGCCGGTTATTTCGGCGGCTGGACGGACAGCATCATCTCGCGCTGCACCGAGGCGCTGCTGGCCATCCCGTTCCTGATCCTGGCGATCGCGCTGGCCGCTTTTCTGGGGCCCAGCCTGATCAATGCGATGATCGCCATCGGCGTGTCGGCCGCGCCCAAGTTCATCCGGATCACGCGCGGCCAGGTGCTGGCGGTGAAGAGCGAGGACTACGTGCAGAGCGCCCGGGCGCTGGGCGCGTCCGACCTGCGCATCATCGGCCGGCACGTGTTTCCCAACGTGATGCCGCCGCTGATCGTGCAGGCCACCATCACCATCGCCACGGCCATCATCGCCGAGGCCAGCCTGTCATTCCTGGGCCTGGGCCTGCAGCCGCCCAATCCGTCGTGGGGCTCGATGCTCAACACGGCCAAGAACTTCATGACGCAGGCGCCCTGGATGTCGATCTTCCCCGGCTCGGCGATCTTCCTGGCGGTGCTCGGATTCAACCTGCTGGGCGACGGGCTGCGTGACGCCCTCGATCCGCGCCAGGAGAAGTAAGCAACATGACCACAAGCATGAACGACAAGCGCGTCGTCCAGGTCGAGAACCTGAGCGTGCGTTTCAACACCCCCACGCGCACGGTCGATGCCGTGCGCGACCTGTCGTTCCACGTCGATCGCGGCGAGACCCTGGCCATCGTGGGCGAGTCGGGCTCGGGCAAGTCGGTGACCTCGCTGTCGCTGATGCGCCTGGTCGAATACGGCGGCGGCAGGATCGTCTCGGGCAACATGCAGCTGCGCCGCCGCAGCGGCGAGGTCTTCGACCTGGCGCGCGCCGAGGAATCCAGCCTGCAGCGCGTGCGCGGCGCCGACGTCGCCATGATCTTCCAGGAGCCCATGACCTCGCTGAACCCCAGCTTCACCGCCGGGGTGCAGATCGCCGAGGCCCTGCAACTGCACCAGGGCCTGGACGCCGCCGCCGCCCGCGCCGAGACCCTGCGCATGCTGGAACGCGTGCGCATTCCCGAGGCCCGCGCCATCCTCGACCGCTATCCGCACCAGCTATCGGGCGGCATGCGCCAGCGCGTGATGATCGCGATGGCGCTGTCGTGCAAGCCGCAACTGCTGATCGCCGACGAGCCCACCACCGCGCTGGACGTGACCATCCAGGCCCAGATCCTGCAACTGATCCGCCAGTTGCAGGAAGAAATGGACATGGGCGTGATCTTCATCACCCATGACATGGGCGTGGTGGCCGAGGTGGCCGACCGGGTGCTGGTCATGTATCGCGGCGACAAGGTGGAAGAGGGCACTTCGGACGCGGTGTTCGCCGAGCCGCGCCACAATTACACGCGCGCGCTGCTGTCGGCCGTGCCGCGCCTGGGCGCGATGCAGGGCACCAGCCAGCCCGCGCCGTTCCCGCTGCTGCGCGTCGATGGCGTCACCGAACAGCCCGCCACGGTGGCCGAGGGCGCCACCACCGTGCGCCACGAGCAAGGCCCGCTGCTGAAGGTGCGCGGGCTGACCACGCGCTTCGACATCGCCAGCGGCATCTTCGGCAACGTGAAGAAGCGCGTGCACGCCGTCGAGCAGGTCAGCTTCGACCTGTATTCCGGCGAAACGCTGTCGCTGGTGGGCGAGTCGGGCTGCGGCAAGACCACCACCGGCCGTTCGTTGCTGCAACTGGTCAAGAGCCAGGGCGGCAGCATCGAGTTCGACGGCCAGAACATCGGTTCGCTGCGCGGCTCGGCCATGCAGTCGCTGCGCCGGCACATCCAGTTCATCTTCCAGGATCCGTTCGCGTCGCTGGATCCGCGCATGACGGTCGGCTATTCCATCATGGAGCCGCTGCTGATCCACCGCGTGGCGCGCGGCAGGCAGGCCGAGGAGCGCGTGCGCTGGCTGATGGACAAGTGCGGCCTGATGCCCGACATGATCGACCGCTATCCGCACGAGTTCTCCGGCGGCCAGCGCCAGCGCATCAGCATCGCGCGCGCCCTGGCGCTGAACCCCAAGGTGGTGATCGCCGACGAATCCGTGTCGGCGCTGGACGTGTCGATCCAGGCGCAGATCGTCAACCTGCTGCTGGACCTGCAGCGCGAGCTGGGCGTGTCGTTCCTGTTCATCTCGCACGACATGGCCGTGGTCGAGCGCGTCAGCCACCGCGTGGCGGTGATGTACCTGGGGCAGATCGTCGAGATCGGCCCGCGCCAGGCCATCTTCGAGAATCCCCAGCATCCCTACACCAGGAAGCTGATGGCCGCCGTGCCCATCGCCGATCCGCAGCGCCGCCACCGACAGCGTTCCCTGCTGGTCGACGAGATCCCCAGCCCGGTGCGCAACGTGGGCGACGAGCCCGTGGTGCAGCCGCTGGTGCAGGTGGGCGAGGGCCATTTCGTGGCCAGGCATTCGATCGGGGTGTATTGATACGCCGTGCCCGCAAACCCCGCGGGGTCTTCCGGGCAACATCGCAGCGCCCACGGTCTTGTATCAGTTGGCGCTTTTTTGTGGGCGGTCGGCAGGCCGCCCGAGGGGCTTGCCTCAGCGCCGCTCCAGCTCCAGCTTCAGTCCGAAGGCGATGAATACCACTCCCGTCAGCCTGTCCAGCCCACGGGCCACCGAAGGCCGAGCCAGCCAGCGGTTCAGCGGCTGGGTGGCCGCCGCCAGCACCGCGAACCAGGCGACGCCCAGTGCCGCGTGGATGGTCGCCAGCAGCACGGTGAACGTGAAGACATCCACGCCCGCCGGCACGAACTGCGGCATGAAAGTGACGTAGAAAACGCCGATCTTGGGATTGAGCAGATTGGTCAGGCCGCCGCGCAGGAACCACTGCAGGGGCGTCAGGTCGCGCGCCGAGGCCAGCGAGCCCGCCATGTCGCTGGCGGCCTGGGCGCCTGCCTGCGTGGACGCCTTGCGGCGCGTCCGACTGCGCCACAGCAACTGTGCACCCATGTAGCAAAGGTAGGCCGCGCCGCAGAGGCGCAGGATGTCGTATGCCAATTGGGACGCGGCCAGCAAGGAGCCCAGACCGGCCGCCACCAGTACGCCCCACACCAGGCAGCCCGCGCAAATGCCCATGCCCGCCAGCAGCGCGCGGCGCGTGCCTTCGCGCATGGCGGTGCGCAACACCAGCGCGGTATCCAGGCCGGGGGTGAGCGTGAGGATGGTGGCGGCGGCCGTGAAGGCCAGCAAAGCGGCGAGCGTAGTCATGGCAGGGCGGGTTCAGGCGGGCTGCGCCAGCTTAGCGCAAGCGGACGAAACCCGCTTCCTCATATCGGCCGTGCCGCGCAACACCGTTGCCTCCTGGCCTGGCCGCGACCAGGCGGGCGGCGAACGTCCCGGCGCCCGGGCAGGTATCATTCGGATCGCCTACCGGACGCCCTGGGCGTCCGACTCCTCTATTTCCCTTCGACATTCCATGGCCCTGCGCGCAACCATCTACAAGGCCGACCTGCACGTCGCCGACAGCGACCGTCACTATTACGGCAGCCACTCGCTCACCATCGCCCGCCATCCCTCCGAGACGGACGAGCGCATGATGGTGCGCCTGTTGGCCTTCGCCCTGCACGGCGACGAAAACCTGGCCTTCACCAAGGGCCTGAGCGACACCGACGAACCCGACGTGTGGCTCAAGGACCTGACCGGCGACATCCAGCTGTGGATCGAGGTCGGCCAGCCCGACGAGCGCCGCATCCTGAAGGCCTGCGGCCGGGCGCGCGAAGTGATCGTGTATTGCTATGCCCATGCCAGCAAGCTGTGGTGGGACGGCATCCGCAACAAGCTGGAGCGCGCCCGCAACCTGCGCGTGGTCTACCTGCCGTACGAACAGACCCAGGCCCTGGGCGAGCTGGCGCAACGCACGTTCAGCATGCACGTCAACGTGCAGGACGGCGAGGCATATGTGTCGTGCGACGCGGGCCAGGTGACGGTGCAGCCGGAAAGCTGGCGCTAGGCGATGTCCAACTGGCCGCTCTCCCGTGGCGCCGCCGGGCCTAGCTGTCGTATTCCAGCGCCCGGCTGATGCGATGCCGCGCCACCGTGGTGCGCGGCACCTTGAACGGAAACCAGCTGCGCACGTCCTCGTCCAGGCCGATGCCGTGCATGTAGTTGTAGATGGCCTTCTTCAGCGCGCGGCCCAGGGCGTCATGGTCCACGCCCGTGGGATCGTGGAAACCCACGTCGTTCTTGGCGAAGGTCACGTCCGGCAAGGGGCGCAGCGTCACCCCGTATTCCTCGGGGTTCTTGCCCACCGGTGAATGCACCGTACAGGCGAAGCGGTGGAAGAAGCCGCTCTGGATGCAATCGTTGGCGAACAGCTGCCGCACGTATTCCAGGGCGTCCACGGTGTCCTGCACCGTCTGCGTGGGAAATCCATACATCAGGTAGGCATGCACCAGCACGCCCGCGTCGGTGAAAGCCCGCGTGACCCGCGCAACCTGATCCACCGAAACGCCTTTCTTCATCAGGTTCAACAGCCGGTCCGAGGCCACCTCCAGCCCGCCGGACACCGCGATGCAGCCGCTGTCGGCCAGCAACTGGCACAGCTCGGGGGTGAACGTCTTCTCGAAGCGGATGTTGCCCCACCATGAAATGCCGGTGTTGCGCTCGATCAGCTCGTTGGCCAGCGCCTTCAGCGACTTGGGCGGCGCGGCCTCGTCCACGAAATGGAAACCGGTCTGTCCGGTCTCCTGCACGATGGCCTCGATGCGGTCCGCCAGGATCTTCGCCGACGCGCCTTCGTAACGGCCGATGTAGTCCAGGCTGACGTCGCAGAAGCTGCATTTCTTCCAGTAACAGCCGTGCGCGATCGTCAGCTTGTTCCAGCGGCCGTCGCTCCAGAGCCGGTGCATGGGGTTCAGCATGTCCAGCAGCGACAGGTAGCGGTCCAGCGGCAGGCCGTCCCAGGTGGGCGTGCCGACTTCCTCGAACGGCACGTCGGGCTCGACCAGGTTCACGTACCGCACGCAGCCGGACTCGGCATCGCGCAGGAAGGTGCGCACCAGGCGCTGGCGCGAGCGCTTGCCCTGCACGTGCTCCAGCAGCGCCAGCAAGGGGCGCTCGCCGGCATCCAGCGAGACGTAGTCGAAATAGTCGAACACGCGCGGGTCTTTCAGTTCGCGCAGTTCGGTGTTGACGAAGCCGCCGCCCAGCACGGTGACGATGGCGGGATTGCGCGCCTTGATGGCCTGGGCGATGCGGAAGGCGGCATAGACGGCGCCGGGGAAGGGCACCGACAGCAGCACCATCGTCGGCGCGTGGCGCTCCAGCGCCTGTTCCGTCAGTTCGCGCAGGGTCTCGTCGACCAGGTTCAGCGGGGCCGCCAGCGCGTCGGCCAGAGGGTCGAAGGTCGGCTGGCTGCCGGCCAGTGACTCGGCATAGCGCACGAATTCGAAACGCTCGTCCACCGCGTCGCGCAGCACGTCGGCCAGGTCGTTCAGATAGAGGGTGGCCAGGTGCTTGGCGCGGTCGTTCAGGCCCAGCGCGCCGAAGGCCCAGGCCAGGGGATCGCCGCCGTCTTCGTCGATGTACACGTCCAGCGAGCGGAAGCGCGGCCCCTCGGGCAGGTAGTTGCGGCTGGCGATGCGGTGCGCCAGCGTGGAGTCGCGGCCCTGCAGGTACGCGATCGCAGGGCCGATCGTGGCCAGGTAGCGGGCCTGCTGGGCCACGAAGGCCTGGATCGCGGGCGTATGCCGGGCGGCGGGCAGCGCGGTGATCCGTTCGGCCACGGCGCGCAGGCCGTCGGCCGACAGCAGGCGCAGCACCAGCGCGAGCGCCAGGTCTTCCTGGAACGACGTGACCCCCCGCGAACGCAGAAAACCGGTGAGATAGGCGGTGGAGGGGTAGGGCGTGTTCAGTTGCGTCATCGGCGGGATGACGGAGAGCACGCGCAAAGGCAAGGAAGACATGAGGCTTGCTGGAATGCCCTCGTATCAGGGGCGGTAGTGTTGATGATGGATGGCCTGCGGCCGTGCGGCCGCGGCCGCCCAGAACCCGGGCATGAAGCACTCGGTCACCAGCAGGGGCTGGCCCATGCGCCAGAACACCGAGCGGCGCGCCCACAGCATGGCCGTACCGCGGACCTGCGCGGGCAGGGTGTCGCGCGCCGGGGCGTACAGGGCAGTGCCGCGCGCGACGGAGCTGCAGGCGAAGGCCGAGCGGTGGATGCTGCGGTCGTTATACAGCATGTCGGCCAGCGGCCGGGTACGAAGCTTGCGCATGCCTTGCCAGACGCCGTGCGAGGCCCGCAGCGGCGTCAGGCTGCGCGCCATCACGGCGTCCACGCCGTCGACCGACATCACGATTTCCCGCACCCAGACGGGCGCGCCCGGTGGCAACTGCATGGCGTGGGCCTCGTCGGGCGGCACGCCTTGCGCGTATTCGGCGAGCACCCGCAGGCGGAACGCGCCCAGCGCGCGCAGGCCTGC
>NZ_FKBS01000017.1:0-55604 GCF_900078315.1 Bordetella ansorpii | reverse complement strand
GGGGGCCCGGCCTGCCAGCCGAGCCTGCTGGTGGGGCAAGGAATCTTCATGGGCAGCATTATGCCAAGCCGCACGGCATCGGGGCCGTCGGACGCCCGGCGCGCGGGGCCATCCGGCCCCACGAATGCGTTCGTCCCTGCGACTACAATACCGCCCCATGGAAAAAGTGCGTATCTCCAAACTGATGTCCGAGCGCGGGCTCTGCTCGCGGCGCGAGGCCGATGCCTATATCGAACGGGGCTGGGTCCGTGTCGACGGCGAAGTGGTGTCCGAGCTGGGCGCGCGCGCCTTTCCCAACCAGGCGATCACGCTCGAGCGCGCCGCCCAGGCGCGCCAGACGGCCCGGGTGACCGTGCTGCTGAACAAACCCGTGGGCTACGTGTCGGGCCAGGCCGAGAAAGGCTACACGCCCGCGGTCGCGCTGGTGCAGGCCGCCTCGCGCTATGCGGGCGACCGTTCGCCGCGCCGCTTCGACCGGGCCCACCTGATGGGCCTGGCTGCCGCCGGCCGCCTGGACATCGACTCGCAGGGCCTCTTGGTGCTGACCCAGGACGGCCGCGTCGCCAAGATGCTGATCGGCGAGGACTCTTCGGTCGAGAAGGAATACCTGGTGCGCGTGCAGGGCCGGCTGGCCGAGAACGGCCTGGCGCTGCTCAATCACGGCCTGTCGCTGGACGGCAAGCCCCTGCGCCAGGCGCAGGTGCGCTGGCAGAACGAAGACCAGTTGCGCTTCATCCTGCGCGAGGGCAAGAAGCGCCAGATCCGCCGCATGTGCGAACTGGTGGGCCTGAAGGTGGTGGGCCTGAAGCGCGTGCGCATCGGCAACGTGCAACTGGGCGATCTGCCGCCCGGCCAATGGCGCTATCTGCGCGACGACGAGCGCTTCTGAGCGCCCGCCAACCGATCAACGCACTTAGCAACACTTATTTCAGCCTGTTTCTCGCCAGTTAACTTGCCACGTGCCAAGCGTATTCTTGCGGGCTATTGCGCCGCGGTGCGCGATTCCGTGCGTGAATCGGAACTCTGCCGCCTGCCTTGCGGTCTAGCAGTGTGCCGTCCATGCAGGTAACCCGCGCCGATTGTCCCGTGACTGGAACAGAGTTTTCTTTGCATTTCTTTGTTTCTGGTCAAGGAAATAGCGCACAATGGCGGTTTTATTGCGCCGCAGCATGCCGCTGCTGCGGGCATCGCGACTTCAACTCTCCCAGCTCGCCGGCAACGGCGGGTGTGGTGTGTCAATGATCCGGGAATGCATCGTATGAAGAAGAATGATCTGGTCTCGCGCGGCGCCTGCGCGCTGGCAGTGACGGCACTGGCGGTCAGCCTCGCCGCGTGCGGCAAGCAGGAACAGCAGCAGGGGCCGGCGGCCAAGCCGCAGGTCGGCGTGGTCACGCTCAAGACCCAGCAAGTGTCGCTGTTCACCGAGTTGCCGGGCCGCACCTCGGCCTTCCGCAGTGCGGAAGTGCGTCCGCAGGTCAACGGCATCCTGCAGAAGCGCCTGTTCACCGAAGGCGGCGAGGTCAAGGCCCAGCAGCAGCTCTATCAGATCGATCCCGCGCTCTACCAGGCGCAATACGACAGCAGCAAGGCCGCCCTGGCGCGCGCCGAAGCCCAGGCGCGCACCGCCGTGCTGCTGGTGCAGCGCTACAAGCCGCTGGCCGAAAGCCGCGCCGTCAGCCGCCAGACCTACGATGACGCCGTCGCGGCGCGCGATCAGGCCGCCGCCGACGTGCAATCGGCCAAGGCCGCGCTGGACACCGCCCGCATCAATCTGGTCTACACCAAGGTGCTGTCGCCCATCAACGGCATCATCGGCCGTTCGGCCGTCACCGAAGGCGCGCTGGTCACGGCCAACCAGACCTCGCCCATCGCCACGGTGCAGCAGATCGATCCCATCTACGTCGACGTCGCGCAGTCCAGCGTGCAGTTGCTGCGCCTGAAGAACGCGCTGGCCAGCGGCATGCTCAAGCAGAGCGGCGGCGAGCAGGCCGCCGAAGTCACGCTCACGCTCGAGGACGGCACCCGCTACAAGCAGACCGGCAAGCTGCAGTTCTCGGAAGTCACCGTCGATCCCACCACCGGTTCGGTAGTGGTGCGCGCGGTGTTCCCCAATCCCGACCGCCAGTTGCTGCCCGGCATGTACGTGCGCGCGCGGCTGGCCGAGGGCGTGGCGCCCGAGGGCCTGCTGGTGCCGCAGCGCGGCGTCACGCGCAGCCCGCGCGGCGAGCCCACCGCGCTGGTGGTCAACGCCGAGAACAAGGTCGAGCAGCGCACGCTGAAGGCCGATCGCGCGGTCGGCGACCAATGGCTGGTCACCGATGGCGTCAAGCCGGGTGACAAGGTCATCGTCGAAGGCCTGCAGCAGGCCCGCCCCGGCGTCGAAGTCAACGCCGCCGAGTGGACGCCGCCCGCGCAGCCGGGCCAGGCGCCTGCCGCACCGGGCGCCCAGCCCGCCGCGCCCCAAGCGAAATAACACGGAGCCTTAGCGCATGGCCAAGTTTTTCATCGACAGGCCCGTGTTCGCATGGGTCATCGCCATCGTATTGATGCTGGCGGGCCTGCTGTCCATCATGTCGTTGCCGGTGGCGCAGTATCCGAACATCGCGCCGCCCTCCATCCAGGTGCAGGTGACCTATCCCGGCGCCTCGGCGCAGACCGTGCAGGACACGGTGGTGCAGGTCATCGAGCAGCAGATGAACGGCCTGGACGGACTGCAGTACATCTCTTCCGAAAGCAACTCCGACGGCAGCATGAGCATCACGCTCACGTTCCGCCAGGGCACCAGCCCCGACATCGCGCAGGTGCAGGTGCAGAACAAGCTGGCGGTGGCGCAACCGCAGTTGCCGCTCGAGGTGCAGCAGCAGGGTATCCGCATCACCAAGGCGACCAAGAACTTCCTGATCGTCGCGGGCTTCGTGTCCAGCAACCCCAACCTGACGCGCGCGGACATCTCCGACTACGTCGCCTCGTACGTGCAGGATCCCATCAGCCGAACGCAGGGCGTGGGCGACTTCCAGCTGTTCGGTTCGTCGTACGCCATGCGTATCTGGCTGGATCCGGACAAACTGGTCAACTACAGCCTGACGGCGCCTGACGTCACCACGGCGATCGAAGAGCAGAACGTCCAGGTGTCCTCGGGCCAGGTCGGCGGCTTGCCGGCCGTGCGCGGCCAGCAGCTCAACGCCACCGTCATCGGGCCGTCGCGCCTGACGACGCCCGAGCAGTTCGGCCGCATCCTGCTGAAGGTCAACACCGACGGCTCGCGCGTGCGCCTGTCCGACGTGGCCAGGATCGAACTGGGGCCGCAGACCTACGCCATCGACAGCGCCTACAACGGCAGGCCGGCCTCGGGCCTGGCCATCAAGCTGGCCCCCGGCGCCAATGCGCTGGACACGGTCGACAACGTGCGCGCCACCATCGACCGCCTGAAGCCGTTCTTCCCGCCGGGCATGGACGTCGTGTATCCGTACGACACCACGCCGTTCGTCAGCCTGTCCATCGAGGGCGTGGTGCATACCCTGGTCGAGGCCATCATCCTCGTGTTCCTGGTGATGTACCTGTTCCTGCAGAACTTCCGGGCCACGCTGATTCCCACCATGGCCGTGCCGGTGGTGCTGCTGGGCACGTTCGCGGTGCTGGCCGCCTTCGGATACTCCATCAACACGCTCACCATGTTCGGCATGGTGCTGGCCATCGGCCTGCTGGTGGACGATGCCATCGTGGTGGTCGAGAACGTCGAGCGGGTGATGGAGGAAGAGGGCTTGTCGCCCAAGCAGGCGACACGCAAGTCCATGGAGCAGATCACCGGCGCGCTGGTGGGCATCGCCATGGTGCTGTCCGCCGTGTTCGTGCCGATGGCGTTCTTCGGCGGTTCCACGGGCGTCATCTATCGCCAGTTCTCGATCACCATCGTGTCCTCGATGGTACTGTCGGTGGTCGTGGCCATCGTGTTCACGCCGGCCCTGTGCGCCACCATCCTCAAGCCCAAGCATGGCCACGGCACGCGCCGCGGGTTCTTCGGCTGGTTCAACCGCAACTTCGACCGCGCCAGCAACGGCTACGCCAACACCGTGTCGCGCAGCCTGGGCCGCACCAAGCGCCTGCTGCTGATCTACGTGCTGATCCTGATCGGCATGGCCTGGCTGTTCACGCGCATTCCCACGGCGTTCCTGCCCGAGGAAGACCAGGGCATCCTGTTCGCCCAGGTGCAGGCGCCTCCCGGCGCCACGGCCGAGCGCACGCGCCAGACCATCGAGCAGGCGCAACGCTACCTGCTGGAAGACGAGAAGGCCAGCGTGCAGTCCGTGTTCATGGTGTCCGGCTTCAACTTCGGCGGCCGGGGCCAGAACGCCGCCATCATGTTCGTGCGTCTACGCGACTGGGAAAAGCGTCCCGACGCCGACCAGCGCGCCCAGGCCGTGGCGGGACGCGCCAACGCGTACTTCGCCAAGAACCTGCGCGACGCGCAGATCGCCGTGTTCGCGCCGCCTTCCGTGATGGAACTGGGCAACGCCACGGGCTTCGACTTCCAGTTGAAGGACGAGGCCGGCCTGGGCCACGATCAGTTGCTGAAGGCGCGCAACCAGTTGCTGGGCGAAGCCATGAAAAGCCCGATGCTGGTGGCCGTGCGGCCCAACGGCATCGAGGATGCGCCCCAGTACCAGTTGAACATCGACCGCGAGAAGGCGCGCGCGCTGGGGGTCTCCATTTCCGAGATCAACAGCACGCTGTCCATCGCGTGGGGCGGTTCGTACGTCAACGACTTCATCGACCGCGGCCGCGTCAAGAGGGTCTACCTGCAGGGCGACGCCACGGCGCGCATGCTGCCGGAAGACCTCGGCAAATGGTACGTGCGCAACACCGAAGGGCAGATGGTGCCGTTCTCGTCGTTCGCCACGGCCGATTGGACCTACGGCTCGCAGAAGCTGAACCGCTACAACGGCGTGCCGTCGTACAACGTGCAGGGCCAGGCCGCGCCGGGCTACAGTTCGGGCGAGGCTATGGCCGAAGTGGAACGCATCGCCAAGACCCTGCCCGCGGGCATCGGCTACGAATGGACGGGCCTGTCGTTCGAAGAGCGCATGTCCGGGGCGCAGGCGCCCGCGCTCTACGCCATTTCGCTGATCGTGGTGTTCCTGTGCCTGGCGGCGCTGTATGAAAGCTGGAGCATTCCCACCGCGGTGATGCTGGTGGTGCCGCTGGGGGTCGTCGGTACGCTGTTGGCGACCGCGTTGCGAGGGCTCTCCAACGACGTGTACTTCCAGGTGGGGCTGTTGACTACCGTGGGGCTTGCGGCAAAGAACGCGATTCTTATCGTGGAATTCGCCAAGGAGCACTTCGAGAAAGGAGCCTCGCTGGCCGAGGCCGCCGTGCACGCGGCACGCCAGCGCCTGCGTCCCATCCTGATGACCTCGCTGGCTTTCATCCTGGGCGTGGTGCCCCTGGCCATCGCCACGGGTGCGGGTTCGGGCAGCCAGAACGCCATCGGTACGGGCGTGATCGGCGGCATGCTGACCGGCACTTTCCTGGCCATCTTCTTCGTCCCCCTGTTCTTTGTGACCATGCTCCGTCTGTTCCGCGTCAAGCGCATGAGCGAAAGCGAAGAGCCCCCGCACAATGGCGGCCACGACACCTCGGTCGGTTCGTCCAACGGAGGCCAGGCATGATGCGCATCGCTCTGAAACCCCTGTCCGGCGCGCTGCTGGTGGCGGCCCTGGCGGGTTGCTCGCTGGCGCCTACCTACGAACGTCCCGTGGCGCCGGTCGACGCCGCCTATCCCACCGGCCCGGCCTATGATCGCCAGCCCACCCAGAACACGCGGGTGCAGGGCGTCGCGCCGGTGCAGGCCGCCGGCGACGTGGGCTGGCGCGACTTCTTCCGCGATCCCGTGCTGCAGCAGTTGATCCAGCTGGCGCTGGCCGACAACCGCGACATGCGCGTGGCCGCGCTGAACGTCGAGGTGGCGCGCGCGCAATACCGCATCCAGCGCGCCGACCTGCTGCCGTCCGTGGGTGTGGCGGGCACGGCCGACGTCTCGCGTTCGCCGGCCGACCTCAGCCGCACGGGCGAGGCCACCATCAGCCGCACCTATCAGGTGGGCGTGGCAACCTCGGCGTGGGAGCTGGACCTGTTCGGCCGCATCCGCAGCCTCAGTGAACAGGCCCTGCAGACCTACCTGGCGCAGGATGAAACCCGCATCGCCACGCAACTGAGCCTGGTCTCCGAAACCGCCAATGCCTACCTGACGCTGCGGGCCGACCAGGAACTGCTGGGTCTGACGCGCGACACGCACAAGGCGCAGAAAGAGTCCTACGACCTGACGAAGCAGAGCTTTGACCTGGGCGTGGCCACGGATCTGGACATGAGCCAGGCCGAGATCGCGCTGCGCACGGCCGAGAGCAACCTGTCGCAATACACGCGATTGGTGGCGCAAGACCGCAACGCGCTGACGCTGCTGATCGGCCAGCCCATTCCCGCCGAACTGGCGCCCCAGCTCGATCACGTGCAGCCCTTGCCCGACGACATGATGCCGATCGACCTGCCGGCCGGCACGCCGTCCGACCTGCTGACGCGGCGTCCGGACATCCGCGCCGCCGAGCACGTGCTGCAAGGCGCCAACGCCAACATCGGCGCGGCGCGGGCGGCGTTCTTCCCCAGCATCAGCCTGACGGGCAGCGCCGGCACCGCCAGCGCCTCGCTGGGCGGCCTGTTCGAGGGCGGCTCGGGCGCCTGGAGCTTCGCGCCGCAGATCACGGTGCCGATCTTCGCGGGCGGTTCATTGCTGGCCAACCTGGACGTGGCGAAGCTGCAGAAGCGCATCGAGATCGCCAATTACGAGCGCGCCATCCAGTCCGGCTTCCGCGAGGTCTCCGATGCGCTGGCCGGACGTGGCACCCTGGACGAGCAGATCGCGTCGCAACGCCAACTGGTCGAGGCCAGCCAGCGTGCGTACAAGCTGTCGCAGCAGCGATTCGAGCTGGGCATCGACAACTACCTGACCGTGCTGGATTCGCAGCGTTCGCTGTATTCCGCCCAACAGACGTTGATCAATACCCGCCTGCAACGCCTGTCCAACCTGATCAGCCTGTACAAGGCGCTGGGCGGCGGCTGGAGCGAGCATACGGTGACGCCCACCCAGGCGGCGGCGCCGGCCGGGCAGGGCTGAGGTCTGGCGCGAGGCGAGGGCGGCGGCCACGGATGCCGCATTCCTTGCTCCGGCGCTGTCTGGCAGTCACCGTACGGGCAGCACGTCGCCACGGATGCCTGAGCGAGCCCCAACGTGCAATAAAAAATGCCGGCAGCTTCTGCAAGCTGCCGGCATTCTGTTTTTCAGCGCGATGCGTGTCGCGCCGCCGGGTATCACCCCCGGTTCTTGGTGAACAGGCCCACCACGAACAGCACGATGATCGCGCCGATCACCGAGGCGATCCAGCCGGCCGGTTCGCCCGGTGCGTACCAGCCCAGGGACTGGCCCAGGAAGCCGGCGACGACCGAGCCCACGATACCCAGGATCGTGGTCAGGATGAAGCCCATGCTCTGCTTGCCCGGCATGATGGCGCGGGCGATCAACCCCACGATGAAACCGACGATGATCATGATGATGAAGCCCATGCGGGTACTCCTTTCCTAGAGAGAGGGAATCGTGGCTCGCATGATACCCACGGGGTTTCTCCGAAAGCTGTAACAACGCGTGCCGGCCGGGTACAAAGACCGGATTGTCATGTTCGTGTGGTTGGTCGCCAGTGGCGACCCGGTCAGGGGCTGTCCGATGGGGCAACGACTGCGCCGTTCCGGATTCCGTCTCAGCCGGCCTCGGTCAGCAACTGCTTCAGGTCATGCACCATGGCGGCGGTGGTGTCGGTATCCGATGCCAGCAGGCGCGCCCGGCCTCGGCCATCGAAGATGTACACGCCGCGGCTATGCGTGACGTCGTACACGTCCGCGCCGTCGCCCGCGCGGGGCTTCTCGATCTGATAGGCCACGCGGTAGCGACGCGCCAGGTCGGCGATCTGTTTCTCGGTGCCCGTGACGCCGATGGCCTGCTTGTTGAACGCATCCACGTAGGCCTGCAGCATGTCCGGGGTGTCGCGGTGCGGGTCCACGCTGACGAACACGATGCGCACCTGGCCGGCCTGGTCGCCCAGTTGTTGCAGCACGTTGCTCAACTGCGCCATGGTGGTGGGACAGATGTCGGGACAACTGGCGTAGCCGAAGAACAACAACACCGTCTTGCCGCGCAACGATTCGCTGGTGACGGTCTTGCCACCCGCGCCGGACAGCGCGAACTTCAGGTCGGGCAGGTGCCCGCGCACGTTGTACAGCGACCAGTCGGCCGAGCGTTCGCTGCACGCGGCCAGCAGCACGCACAGGCCCAGCAGCAGGGCGCGCCCGGTGCGGGCAAAGGCGGATGGCGGCATGCTGTCTCCCAGCGGTTGGTGCGACGTACCCGTCGTCTTGTCGCCCTGGCGTTGTGGTTCGGTAATTGTGTCTGCTACTTGAGCGGACGGACTGCCATGGCAGTCTCGATTTATATAATGAAAATCGCACCGTTGCCCAGATTCGAGTTGTCAGAATGGCTTACCCGCAGATTGCCGATGTACCGATGGCTGACTCCTTCAATGCCTTCAAGAACCTGATCAGGTCGCACGCCCAGCGGCAACAGGAAGCGCCGCAGTCTTTCATCGACTGGGAGGCGCGCAGGCAATGGTGGGTGTCCCAGGTTGACTGCCTGCTTGTGCGAATCAGGGCTTGGCTGGGGTCATTGGTCGATGAGAAGATCGTCGGCTTCACACAGCTCACGACCGAACTGGACGAGCCCTATTTGGGCAAGTATGTCATCCACAAAGCGCAGATTGACTGTGCGGGGCGAAGTATGACCATCGTGCCTGTCGCATCGATCGTACTCGGCGGATTCGGGCGTATTGATGTTTCAGGGCCGGCCGGCAGGGTAACGCTGATTCTGGCGGCTCCGGACAATACTTTGCCTGGCCGTCATCCTTGGGAAGGCGCCACTTGGCTGATGACGCATTCGCAGGATCCGTCTTCACTGACTTCACTTGATGAAGCGCTGTTTCATCAGATATTCGTCGATCTCTTCGAGATAGGAGATGGACTCTGATGGTGGCCGATCCGCGTTCAGGCTTGCTGGATATCGTTGGCCAGTATCTCTGTACTGAAGCGGCTTTGCTCAAAGAGCGTGCCGACGTGTGCATGGGATTGTCGCTCGGTAAACGACCCTCGTATCTCGTGCCTGCTCTGCCCGCAGGCGCGACATTCGAAGATATCGATGCCTACTTCGAGCACTGCCGCTCAGAGGCCGAGTTGGCGGGTTGTCTGTTTGCCATTGCCGCCGCTGAAGCTCGCCTGCGTCGCGATGCCAGGCAACGATGCGTGCCCGGCCGCAGTGGTTTGGACGGCCGCCTTGCGTTGCTTCATGGCAATGCCGCCGCTTTTTGGCGAGTGCCGTTCGATGAGCAAGGTATTGTGGATGCGTGGAAAGCATTCCTGCATACCGTAGAGGGTGCATCTCTTGCCGAGCGGTCTCGGTGGGCGGGGCGCGTCGGCCAGTTCAAGTCAGTGTTGAACTTAAGACACTGGGTCGCCCACGGCCGTTATTGGATGCTGCCTCCCCATTTGGCAACGTGGTCACTGACCGAGATCGCAAAGGTCGTTCAGGATATGTTTCAGGCACTGAATGACGCGGCTGATCGTGCTCGGCTTCCCGTCGTGCCATAACCGGCAGCCGGATCCTTACTGATCCGGCTGCCGAGAGGCATCGCTCTCGATAGCCTTGTCGATCAGGCCGCAGCAGCCTCCGCCGCCATCCCGCTATGCCGCAGCAGCGCATCGATGCTCGGTTCGCGGCCGCGGAAGGCGCGGAACGAGTCCGCGGCGGGACGCGCGCCGCCGACCGCCAGGATCTCGCGCTTGAAACGCTCGCCCGTGGCCGGATCGAGCGTGCCGGTCTCGGCGGCATGGGCGGCGGCTTCCTCGAATGCCGCGTAGGCGTCGGCCGACAGCACTTCCGCCCACTTGTAGCTGTAGTAGCCCGCGCCGTAGCCGCCCGCGAACAGGTGCGAGAAGGCGTGTGGCAGGCGATGCCACTCGGGCGGGAACAGCACGGCCACTTCCTGGCGCACTTCCTGCAGCAACTGCAGCACGCCGGCGATGGGCGTGGCCTGGGCTCGCGCATGCAGCAGCATGTCGAACAGAGCGAACTCGATCTGGCGCACCGTCTGCATGCCGCTTTGATAGTTGCGGGCGGCCAGCAGGCGGTCGTAGAGGTCGCGCGGCAGCGGCTGGCCGCTGTCCACGTGGGCCGACAGTTGCTGCACCACCGACCATTCCCAGCAGAAGTTTTCCATGAATTGCGAGGGCAGTTCGATGGCGTCCCATTCGACGCTGGAGAACGCGGCGGCGCCGGGTTCGTCCACTTCGGACAGCAGCGCGTGCAGGGCGTGGCCGGTTTCATGGAACAGCGTGATGACGTCGTCGTGCGTCAGCAGCGCGGCCTTGCCGCCGTTGGGGCGGGCGAAGTTGCAGGTCAGGTAGGCCACGGGCGTCTGCAGGCGGCCGCCCGTCAGGCGGCGGGTGCGTTCGCTGTCGACCCAGGCGCCGCTCTGCTTGCCGGCGCGGGCGTACAGGTCCAGGTACAGATGGCCGACCAGATCGCCCGACGGGGTTTCGACACGCACACCGCGCACGTCGGCATGCCAGGACGACACGGGCACTTCGCGCAGGCGCACGTCGAACAGCGTTTCGATGACCTGGTACAGGCCCGACAGCACACGCGGCTCGGTGAAGTACTGCTTGATCTCGTCCTCGGAATACGCATAGCGCGACTCGCGCAGGCGCTCGGAGGCGAAAGGCACGTCCCAGGGCTGCAGGTCGGCCATGCCCAGTTCGGCGGCGGCATAGGCGCGCAGTTCGGCCAGGTCGCGCTGCGCGTAGGGCTTGGCGCGGGCGGCCAGGTCGCGCAGGAAGGCCGTGACCTCATCCGCGTCGCGGGCCATGCGGGTCTGCAGGCGCAGCGCGGCGAAATGGCCGTAGCCCAGCAGAGACGCTTCCTCGGCGCGCAGGGCGAGCAGTTCCTCGATCAGCGGCGAGTTGTCCAGCTCGGGCGTGCCGTGCTCGGACGCCACCGTGCCATAGGCGCGGTACAGCGTGGCGCGCAGTTCGCGGTCGCGCGCGTACTGCATCACCGGCAGGTAGCACGGCATCTTCAGCGTCAGCATCCAACCGGGCTTGCCGTCGGCCTCGGCGGCCTGGCGGGCGGCGTCCAGCACGTCGGCGGGCAGGCCGGCCAGGCGGGCTTCGTCCTCGATGAGGATGGACCAGGCGTCGACCGCGTCCAGCACGTTCTCGGAGAATTTCTGCGAGACCTGCGCTTCGCGTTCGGAGTTCTGGGCGTAGCGCTCGCGGGCCTCGCCTTGCAGTTCGACGCCGCTCAGGCGGAAGTCGCGCAGGGCCAGTTCGACGATGCGGCGGCGCACGGGCGGCCACGACGCGAAATCGGCGGCGGCGTGCAGGCGCTGGTACTGGCGGTACAGGCCTTCGTGCAGGCCGACCCAGGTGGAGAACTCGGTGACCTTGGGCAGCGCGGCGTTGTAGACCTCGCGCAGCTCGGGCGTGTTGACCACGGCGTTCAGGTGACCGGCCACCGACCAGGCGCGCCACAGGCGCTCGGTGGCGGTGTCCAGCGGCTCGACCACGGCTTCCCAGGTGGCGGGCAGGTCGGGCGAGGCGGCCTGGTCCACGGCCTGGCGCGCGATCTCCAGCAGTTCATCGACCGCGGGCTCGATGTGCGAGGGCTTGACGCTGGCGTAGTCGACCAGGTCGGAAACAGGGGCGAGCAGGGGGTTGGAAGTCATCGCGGCCTCGGCGCAGGAAGTAGAGCGGGAATGTTCAGCCATAGATGGGGACGGGGACGCATAACGCAAGCCCGTGGGTGGGCGTTTGCATACAATACTGCCTTGCGGCGATCCCCAATGACAAGGGCGGCGGCGCATGATGCGTCCACCGCCCTGCAGGAGGAAAGGCCTGCGCGCCGTGCCTTCGGCTTGCTGCCCCCCAAGGGGGCGCTTTTTTGCCTTGGGACGGCCCGGCGGCAAAAAAACGCGATGGCGCGTTTACGCGGCCGCGCTGGCGACGCGTTCGGCCGCCTCGATCGTGTTGACCAGCAGCATGGCGATGGTCATGGGTCCCACACCGCCCGGCACGGGGGTGATGGCGCCGGCCACCTGGCTGGCGGAGGCGAAATCGACGTCGCCGCACAGCTTGCCGTCTTCGCCGCGGTTGATGCCCACGTCGATGACCACGGCGCCCGGCTTGACCATGCTGCCGTCAACCATGCGGGGACGGCCGGTGGCCACCACCAGCACGTCGGCGCGGCGGGTCTGGGCGCCCAGGTCGCGCGTCTTGGAATTGCACAGCGTGACGGTGGCGCCGGCCTGCAACAGCAGCATGGCCATGGGCTTGCCCACGATGTTGCTGGCGCCGACCACGACGGCTTCCGCGCCGCGCAGCGACACGCCTTCGGATTCCAGCATCTTCATCACGCCGTAGGGCGTGCAGGGACGGAACAGCGGCTGGCCGGTCATGAGCAGGCCGGCGTTGCTGATGTGAAAGCCGTCGACGTCCTTCTCGGCGGCGATGGCCTCGATGACCTTGTGCGAATCGATGTGCTTGGGCAGCGGCAACTGCACCAGGATGCCGTGGATGGCCGGGTCCTGGTTCAGGCGCGCGATGTGCGACAGCAGCTCGGCCTCGGTGGTGTCGGCCGGGTATTGTTCTTTGATGGAGTGCAGCCCGGCCTTTTCGCAGGCCGCGACCTTGTTGCGGACATACACCTGCGAAGCAGGATCTTCGCCCACCAGCACGACGGCCAAGCCGGGCCGAACGCCGCGTTCGGTCAGTTTTTTTGCACGTTCCGCGACTTCTTCGCGGATGCGTGCGGAAAGCGCGTTGCCATCAATAATGCGTGCTGCTGCTGCTTGGGTCATGCATGTGCCTCGGGTTTTGCCAGGGCCACCTTCATCAGGTCGGCCACCGTGGTGACTTCCAATTTTTCCATGATGTTGGCGCGGTGCGCCTCGACGGTCTTGATGCTGATGCCGAGATCGTCGGCGATCTGCTTGTTCAGGCGGCCGGCGACGATGCGCTCGAGCACCTGCTGCTCGCGCGCGGTCAGGCGGGCGAGCATGGCTTCGTGGTCTTTCTGCGCCTGGAACTTGCTGACGCGCTGCACGGCCTGTTCGAGCATGCGGGCGACGATTTCGCGCAGGTCAGCCTCGTTGAAGGGCTTTTCCAGGAAATCGATGGCGCCTTTCTTCATCGTGGACACGGCCATGGGCACGTCGCCGTGGCCGGTGATGAAGACGATGGGCAACGGCGCGTTGCGCGCGATCAGTTGCTCCTGCAGTTCCAGGCCGCTCATGCCGGGCATGCGCACGTCGGCGATCAGCACGCCCACCTGGGACGCGTCGTACTCGTCCAGGAAGGTCTCGGCGCTGGCGTACGCGCGCACGCGATAGCCGTTGGCTTCCAGGAGCCAGCGCAGCGAATCGCGCACGGCTTCGTCATCGTCAACGATGAAGACCGTGCTGGACAGGTGGGGCGTGTTCATGCGTGCAACTCCTCGGACTGTTCATTGGGCGTTTGCGTTTGCGGTGCGGCGCAGGGCAGGGTGAACCGGAAAATGGTGCCCCCCGCCGGATTCGGGTCGGCCCACAGGCGACCGTGATGCGACTCGATAATGGTACGGCAAATGTTCAGCCCCATGCCCAGGCCCTGGGACTTGGTGCTGAAGAAGGGTTCGAACAGGCGCTCGGGCTCGGCCAGGCCGTGGCCGCGGTCGACCACGGCGACCTCGATGTGCTGTTCGTGCAGGATGACGGCGACCTTCAGTTCGTCGGAGCCGCTGTGCTCCATGGCTTCCAGGCCATTCTTCAGCAGGTTCAGCAGCACCTGCTCGATGAGAATGGGGTCGGCCAGCACTTCCGGTGCGTTGGACGGCACGAAGCTGTCGATGCGGATGCGGCGCTTGCGCGCGTCGATCTCGGCGAAGCCGATGGCGTTGTCGACGATGCCGCGGATGGCCACGCGCTGGCGGCGCGGCTCGCTGCGTTTCACGAATTCGCGGATGCGGCTGATGATCTTGCCGGCCCGCTCGGCCTGCGAGGCCGCTTTTTCCAGCGCGGGCAGCAGCATGTTGGGGCTGGTGTGGCCGGCCTTGACCAGCGCCACCGCGCCCATGCTGTAGTTGGCGATGGCGGTGAGCGGCTGGTTCAGTTCGTGCGCCAGCGACGAGGCCATCTCGCCCATGGTGGTCAGCCGGCTGGTCAGCTGGATCTTTTCCTGCTGCACGCGCGAGGCTTCTTCGTGGGTGCGGCGCTCGGTGATGTCGCGCGCCACCTGCATGCGCACGCGGCGGCCGTCGGTCCAGGCCAGCATGCGGTGGTGCACCTCGAACCAGCGCTGCACCGAGGGCGAGAAGACCTCGACCGATTCGTCGGTGAAGCGGCCGCGGCGGCCGGCCAGCAGCTCGTCGTGGCCGCCGGTCTGCGCGCCGAACACCCGGCGGTAGGTGCGGTTGGCGAACAGCAGCTCCAGCCCGTCGTGGGTGTCGGCCGTGACCGAGATGGCGTCGTCCAGGCCTTCCAGCACCGTCATGAAGCGCTCGTGCGCGGCGGTCAGGGCTTCGCGGATGCGCTTGGACTCGGTGATGTCGGTCATGGAGGTCATCCAGCCGATCTGGTTGCCGTTGGGGTCGAGCAGCGGCGACACGTACATGCGCGAGGTGAAGCGCGAGCCGTCGCGGCGCTGGGCCTCGACCTCGAGGCCGCTGCTGGGCGTCTTGCCGGACAGCAGCACGTCCAGGGTATGCTGGTGCTGCTCATGGCGGCCGGGCACCCAGTACGGGAAGGGCGGGCTGCGGCCGATCAGGTCGGCCTCGTTCCAGCCGATCATGCGGCAGAAGGCCGGATTCACATAGGCGATGCGGCCTTCCATGTCGATCACGCGCATGCCGGTGGACATGGAGTTCTCCATGGCGCGCCGGAAACCCGTCTCGGCGATCAGCGCGGCCTCGGCCTCGGAGCGGAACCCCGTATAGCGCCACAGCATCAGCAAACTGATGATGATGACGCCCGACAGCGCCAGCACCACCCAGATCAGGCGCTGCTGGCGCAGTTCCTGATCGATGGTGACGAACATGACGCTGTCGTCGTGGATGCGTTGCAACCAGAAGAACACGCCCATCACGCACAGGTACGAGATGAGCACGAGCACGGGCGTAAGCCAGTACAGGCCGCGCCGGCGAAGGCGGGCATGGTCGTGGAACGACACCGGGATATTGGATTTTGCGCTGGACATGAATTCTTAGCGTTGATGCGGCATTTTAGTGCGGGTTCGCGCAAGCGTCCCCGCGCACGCCATGAGATTGCCGTAGGTATTTACCGTAATTCCATATTATGAAATGCCGTACCGCAACATGAAATTTTCCTTGCGACTGGGTATCCTTGTTCCTAGAATGCCGTTTTTCGGCAAGTCCGAGGCAGGACGCTGCTCGTGTATCGCACGTTGCGCGCTCTCCTGTCCGAAGTGAACGCCGCGCGTCCTGGCCTACCTGCCAGGGCGGGCTCCGAACCCCTACCAGGAGACAGCAGATGTCCTCTAACGCCCAGGCCGGCGCGCTAGCCGCCGCCAACGACGACGATACCCTCGAGACCCAGGAATGGCTGGAAGCGCTTTCGGCCGTGCTGGATCGCGAAGGCCCTGAGCGCGCGCACTTCCTGCTGGAACGCCTGGTCGATCTGGCGCGCCGTTCGGGCGCCCACATTCCGTTCTCGCCGAATACGGCCTACCTGAACACCATTCCGGAAACGCTGCAGCCGGCGCATCCGGGCAACCTGGAACTGGAAGCCCGCATCCGCTCGTACGTGCGCTGGAACGCCATGGCCATGGTGGTCAAGGCCAACAAGCACAATCCGCCGGACGGCGGCGACCTGGGCGGCCACATCGCCTCGTTCGCCTCGCTGGCCACCATGATCGGCTGCGGCCAGAACCACTTCTGGCACGCCGAGAGCGAAGGCCACGGCGGCGACCTGGTCTACTTCCAGGGCCATACCTCGCCCGGCATGTACGGCCGCGCCTACCTCGAAGGCCGCCTGACCGAAGAACAGCTGAACCACTTCCGCCAGGAAGTCGACGGCAAGGGCCTGTCGTCCTACCCGCATCCGAAGCTGATGCCGGAATTCTGGCAGTTCCCGACGGTGTCGATGGGCCTGGGCCCCCTGATGGCGATCTACCAGGCCCGCTTCCTGAAGTACCTGCACGCCCGCGGCATCGCCGACACCAGCAACCGCAAGGTCTGGGTGTTCTGCGGCGACGGCGAAATGGACGAACCCGAGTCGCTGGGCGCGATCGCCCTGGCGGCCCGCGAAAAGCTCGACAACCTGATCTTCGTCATCAACTGCAACCTGCAGCGCCTCGACGGCCCGGTGCGCGGCAACGGCAAGATCATCCAGGAACTGGAAGGCGACTTCCGCGGGTCGGGCTGGAACGTCATCAAGCTGATCTGGGGCGGCTACTGGGATCCGCTGCTCGCGCACGACAAAGAAGGCATCCTGCGCAAGATCATGGAAGAGACCGTCGACGGCGAGTACCAGGCGTACAAGGCCAATGACGGCAAGTTCGTGCGCGAACACTTCTTCGGCAAGCATCCCAAGCTGCTCGAAGCCGTCTCGCGCATGAGCGACGAGGACATCTGGCGCCTGAACCGTGGCGGCCACGATCCCCACAAGGTGTTCGCCGCCTTCGACGCGGCCGCCAACACCACCGGCCAGCCGACCGTCATCCTTGCCAAGACCATCAAGGGCTACGGCATGGGCCAGGTGGGCCAGGCCAAGAATCCGACCCACCAGCAGAAGAAGCTGGAGCTCGAATCGATCCGCGAATTCCGCGACCGCTTCGCCATTCCGATCCCCGACGACCAGCTCGAGAAGCTGCCGTACTTCAAGCCGGCCGAGGACTCGCCCGAAATGAAGTACCTGCACGAGCGCCGCAAGGCCCTGGGCGGCTATCTGCCCCGCCGCCGCGTCAAGGCCGACGAGCAGCTCAAGGTGCCGGCGCTGGACGCCTTCAAGGCCACCCTCGAGCCCACCGCCGAAGGCCGCGAGATCTCGACCACGCAGGCGTTCGTGCGCGTGCTGAACACCATCTTGCGCGACAAGCAGATCGGCCCGCGCGTCGTGCCCATCCTGGCCGACGAATCGCGTACCTTCGGCATGGAAGGCCTGTTCCGCCAGATCGGCATCTACGCGCCGGAAGGCCAGAAGTACATTCCGGTCGATAAAGACCAGGTCATGTACTACAAGGAATCCGCCGACGGCCAACTGCTGCAGGAAGGCATCAACGAGGCGGGCGCCATGAGCTCGTGGATCGCGGCGGCCACGTCGTACTCCACGAACAACCGCGTGATGATCCCGTTCTTCATCTACTACTCGATGTTCGGGTTCCAGCGTATCGGCGACCTGGCCTGGGCGGCCGGCGACATGCAGGCGCGCGGTTTCCTGCTGGGCGGCACCGCCGGGCGCACCACGCTCAACGGCGAAGGCCTGCAGCACGAGGATGGCCACAGCCACCTGCTGGCCTCGACCATCCCGAACTGCGTCTCCTACGACCCGACCTTCGCGCACGAACTGGCCGTCATCGTCCAGCACGGCTTGAAGCGCATGGTCGAAGACCAGGAGAACGTGTATTACTACCTGACCGTGATGAACGAGAACTATCCGCAGCCGGGCCTGACCGCCGGCGACGAGGAAGGCATCATCCGCGGCATGTACAAGCTGAAGTCGCACGGCTCGGGCAAGACCCGCGTGCAGCTCATGGGCTCGGGCACCATCCTGCGCGAAGTCATGGCCGCGCAAGAACTGCTGGAAGCCGACTGGGGCGTCGCGTCCGACATCTGGAGCGTCACCAGCTTCACCGAACTGCGCCGCAACGGCCTGGACGCCGACCGCCACAACCTGCTGAACCCCGAAGGCGACACGCAGGTGCCGTACGTCACGCAGCAACTGCAAGGCACGGAAGGCCCGATCATCGCGTCGACCGACTACATGAAGCTGTTCGCCGACCAGATCCGTCCGTTCGTGCCGGCTGGCCGCGCCTACCGCGTGCTGGGCACCGACGGCTTCGGCCGCTCGGACTTCCGCAGCAAGCTGCGCGAGCACTTCGAGGTCGACCGCCACTTCGTGGTCCTGGCAGCGCTGCGCGCTCTGGCCGACGAAGGCAAGGTGCCGGCGGCCAAGGTGGCCGAGGCCATCAAGAAGTACGGCATCAATCCCGCCAAAGCCAATCCGCAATACGCCTGAGGGTAGACAGATGAGCAATCTCGTTGAGATCAAGATCCCGGACATCGGCGACTTCAAGGAAGTGGAAGTCATCGAGGTGCTGGTGGCCGTGGGCGACACGATCAAGGCCGAGCAGAGCCTGATCACCGTCGAGTCGGACAAGGCGTCGATGGAAATCCCGGCCTCGCAGGGCGGGGTGGTGAAGTCGATCAAGGTCAACGTGGGCGACAAGGTTGCCGAAGGCAGCGTGGTCGTCGAAGTCGAGGCGGCTGAGGCCTCGGGCGATGCCAAGCCCGCCGCCGCCGCGCCTGCTGCTGCGCCCGCTGCGGAAGCCAAGAAGGAAGAGGCGCCCGCCAAGGCAGCGCCTGCGCCCGCCGCTGCGCCCGCAGAGGAAGCTTCCTCGGGCGGCGCCTCGGGCCCGGTCGAGATCGAAGTGCCGGACATCGGCGACTTCAAGGAAGTGGAGGTCATCGAGATCTTGGTGGCCGAAGGCGACACGGTCAAGGCCGAGCAGAGCCTGATCACGGTCGAATCGGACAAGGCCTCGATGGAGATCCCCGCCTCGCAGGGCGGCGTGGTCAAGTCGATCAAGGTCAAGGTCGGCGACAAGGTGGCCAAGGGCTCGGTGATCGTGGTGGTGGAAGGCCAGGGCGGCGCTGCCGCCAAGCCGGCTGCCGCCCAAGCCGCCGCTGCCGAGGCGCCCAAGGCGCAGGCTGCTGCCCCCGCGCAGGCCTTGGCCGAAGCGCCCGCTGCCGCCCCGGCCAAGGCGGCTCCCGCCGCTGCGCTGGAGGACGCCGGCCTGCCGCCCAACAAGCTGCCGCACGCCTCGCCGTCGGTGCGCAAGTTCGCCCGCGAACTGGGCGTGAACCTGAGCCGTGTGCAGGGCACCGGCGCCAAGAACCGCATCACCGCCGACGACGTGCGCGGCTTCGTGAAGCAGGCGCTGGCGTCCGGCGCAGGTGCTGGCCAGGCGGCTGCCGCCAGCGGTTCGGCCGATGGCGCCGCGCTGGGCCTGCTGCCGTGGCCCAAGGTCGACTTCACCAAGTTCGGCCCGATCGAAGCCAAGCCGCTGTCGCGCATCAAGAAGATCTCGGGCGCCAACCTGCACCGCAACTGGGTCATGATTCCGCACGTCACCAACAATGACGAAGCGGACATCACCGACCTGGAAGCGCTGCGCGTCCAGCTCAACAAGGAAAACGAGAAGTCGGGCGTGAAGGTCACCATGCTGGCCTTCGTCATCAAGGCCGTCGTGGCGGCCCTGAAGAAATTCCCCGAGTTCAATGCCTCGCTGGACGGCGACACGCTGGTCTACAAGCAGTACTTCCACATCGGCTTCGCCGCCGATACGCCCAACGGGCTGGTGGTGCCGGTGGTGCGCGATGCCGACAAGAAGGGCATCTTCGACCTGGCGCGCGAAACCTCCGAGCTGGCCAAGAAAGCCCGCGACGGCAAGATCTCGCCCGCCGACATGCAGGGTGGCTGCTTCTCGATCTCGTCCCTGGGCGGCATCGGCGGCACGCACTTCACCCCCATCATCAACGCGCCCGAAGTCGCCATCCTGGGCCTGTCGCGTTCGGCGCAGAAACCGGTGTGGGACGGCAAGCAGTTCGTGCCGCGCCTGACCTTGCCGCTGTCGCTGTCCTATGACCATCGCGTCATCGACGGCGCCTCGGCCGCGCGCTTCAACGCGTACCTGGGCCAGCTGCTGGCCGACTTCCGCCGCATCGCGCTGTAAACCGGAGAGACCATGAGCAAACTCACGGAAATCAAGGTTCCGGACATCGGCGACTTCAAGGAAGTGGAAGTCATCGAGGTGCTGGTGGCCGAGGGCGACACGATCAAGGCCGAGCAGAGCCTCATCACGGTCGAGTCGGACAAGGCCTCGATGGAGATCCCCGCTTCGCAAGGCGGCGTGGTCAAGTCGGTCAAGGTCAAGGTCGGCGACAAGGTTGCTGAAGGCACCGTGGTCGTCGAGGTCGAGGCGGCCGAGGCCTCGGGCGATGCCAAGGCCGCGGCGCCGGCCAAGCAGGACGCGGCGCCAGCCGCCAAGGCTGCTGAAGCCAAGCCCGCCGAAGCCGCCAAGCCGTCCACGCCGGCGCCTGCCGCCGCCAGCTATGGCGGTCCGGCCGACATCGAATGCGACGTGCTGGTGCTGGGCGCGGGCCCTGGCGGCTACTCGGCCGCTTTCCGCGCCGCCGACCTGGGCCTGTCGACTGTCCTGGTCGAACGCTACGCCACCCTGGGCGGCGTGTGCTTGAACGTCGGCTGCATTCCGTCCAAGGCGCTGCTGCACAACGCCGCCATCCTGGACGAAGCCCGCGCGCTGGCCGACCACGGCATCAGCTTCGGCGAGCCCCAGATCGACCTGGACAAGCTGCGTGGCTACAAGGACAGCGTCGTCGCCAAGCTGACCAGCGGCCTGGCCGGCATGGCAAAGGCGCGCAAGGTTACCGTGGTGACGGGCGTGGGCGAGTTCGCCGACCCCCATCACCTGACGGTGAAGGCCGAGGACGGCAAAACGCAGACCATCCGCTTCAAGAACGCCATCATCGCCGCCGGCAGCCAGTCGGTGAAGCTGCCGTTCCTGCCGCAGGACGACCGCATCGTCGATTCCACCGGCGCGCTGCTGTTGCGCGGCATTCCCAAGAAGATGCTGATCATCGGCGGCGGCATCATCGGCCTGGAAATGGGTACGGTGTATTCCAGCCTGGGCGCGCGCCTGGACGTGGTGGAAATGCTGGACGGCCTGATGCAGGGCGCCGACCGCGACCTGGTCAAGGTCTGGCAGAAGATGAACGCCAAGCGCTTCGACAACATCATGTTGAAGACCAAGACGGTGGGCGCCGAGGCCCGCGAAGACGGCATCTACGTCAGCTTCGAAGGCGAGGGCGCCCCCAAGGAGCCGCAGCGCTACGACCTGGTGCTCCAGGCCGTGGGCCGCAGCCCCAACGGCAAGAAGATCGCCGCGGACCGTGCCGGCGTCGCCGTGACCGATCGTGGCTTCATCGAAGTCGACAAGCAGATGCGCACCAACGTGCCGCACATCTACGCCATCGGCGACATCGTCGGCCAGCCCATGCTGGCGCACAAGGCCGTGCATGAAGGCCACGTGGCGGCGGAAGTGATTGCCGGCCAGAAGTCGTTCTTCGACGTCCGCGTCATTCCGTCGGTGGCTTACACCGATCCCGAAGTGGCATGGGTCGGACTGACCGAGGACGAGGCCAAGAAGCAGGGCATCAAGGTCGAGAAGGGTGTGTTCCCGTGGGCCGCTTCGGGCCGCGCCATCGCCAATGGCCGTGACGAAGGCTTCACCAAGCTGCTGTTCGACGCCGACACCCACCGCATCCTGGGGGGTGGCATCGTGGGCACGCATGCCGGCGACCTGATCAGCGAAGTCGCGCTGGCCGTCGAAATGGGCGCCGACGTGGTGGACATCGCCAAGACGATCCATCCGCATCCCACGCTGGGAGAATCGGTGGGCATGGCGGCGGAAGTGGCGGAAGGGGTGTGCACCGATTTGCCGCCGATGCGCAAGAAATAAGCATCCACGGCGCCTTGCGCTGTCAGGGCCCTCGCAGAGGCCGTCCGGCTCGAACCTTGGTTCGACCGCCGAGTCGGCTCCGCGAGGGCTTTTTTATTTGCCGGCCGGGACGCGGCGCCTTGGTCTCTCAATGGGTCTCGTACAAGCAAGGATCGCCGCGTCTGGAGGAAAATCCGTCAGGACGATATAACAAGATAAAACGTAATATTCGGAAGTTCCGACATGTCGGTGTAACGAATGCCTGATTCGACATGGCATTCCATACTAATTGGGCTTTGGTTTGTATTTAATACTTCAAAATGTTAGATATAATTAGAAATATATAGTATTCTGCTGACCCATCCGGTCATACGGCCCTGGTTGGTAATTGCTGTTGGGGGCAGAATTCAAATGCATGGCGTCAAGCTGCGCAGTGAAAGCGTTAGTCAGTACGATGCGCTGGGAGAGCGTGGGCAACCTGTATATCAAGTTGCGGCGCAGGTTCTGACGACGCTGCGCCGTCGGCGCGCTGATCTTGCAGACCATTTCGCCGTGCCTCAAATCAATGAGGACGGCAGCAGAATCGACTGGTATTCCCCGATTTCAGGAAACGTGATTGCGTGGCATGCCGGAACGCCTGCGGAGCAGGCCGCCGCCGTTACCCGCCTTGATGCGGTGCAAAAAGAAATCGAAGCCCTGCGCAATACCCAGCAGAACCCGCCCGGCGCCAATGCCCCGCTGTTTGCGCAGTTGCTGAAATGGGTGCTGCATTATCCGGATCCCAGCCATGTTTATCTGGTCGATGGCAAGCCTGTAATCACATTCTGGGGTTTTCGGCCTGTCGGCCTGGACGCAGGCGTGCAGCCCCTGCATGCACTGAGATCCGCCTGCGATGCGCCGGTCCCCGTTCCGGTCGGTAATGCGCCGGCGTCGGTCATTCCCTCCGCGTCCGTTGCGGCGCCTGTCCCGCCGGTGGCCGTAACGCCCGCCATGTCGGCGCCGTGGTGGAAACGGTGGTGGATGTGGCTCCTGCTGGCCTTGTCCGCGCTGCTGCTGTTGCTGTGCCTGCGTGCCTGCGTGCCAGGCCTTGGGGGTGTCGGGATTCCCGGTTTGGGCGTGCCTGCCGTGGATCTTCCCAGGTCCGACGTCGGTATGCCCGAGGGAGTCCATGTTCCGGCGGGCGGGACGTCGATGGCTGGCTCAGCGTCGGACAGGGTTCCGATGGCGGGGCAGGCAGCGCCTGCCGCCGAGGGCGCCGCCGCGAGCCCGGCCGTGGCCGATCCGTCCAGCGCGTCGCCGTCTTCGCCAGCCGGCGACGCGTCGGCCAGTCCCACCGGCCCTGGCACGCCCGCCCAGCCGCCGGGCGTGCATCCCCCGGCGACCGATCCGCCCTCGATGCCGGCCACGCCTGACGCCCAGGCGCAAGGCGATCCGCTGGTGTTGCCGCCCCGGTCTGCCGACGGCAACGCCGATTTCCTCGACGGCGATTGGCGCGTGCGCGCCGGTATCCAGGATCGCAATACGGGCGAACCGTTGCGTCTGCAATACCAGTTCGAGAAGGGCAAGGGCCACGTCACGGTCAACCGTCACAACGGCGTGCGGTGCCAGGCGCCTGTGAGCGCGTCGGTCGCGGGCGGTTCGCTGGCCATCGACACCAGCGCGCCAGCCGCCTGCGATGACGGCAGTACCTATGACATGCCCGCGATCCAGTGCAAGGCTGGCGAACGCAACATCGCCGCTTGCAACGGTCAGTACGGCGAAGATCAGTTCCCCCTGACGATGCGTCAGGCTCAACCTTGAGCGCAGGCGAATCATGCTGCCCTTTGTCAAAACTTATACCGAAAAAGAAACGGTTGACCTGTTCGGGGACACCGGCATCCAGTTCCTGGACCTTGCGGTCAAGCTGGACCTGAAGAAAGAGCCTGACGGACAGTTCACCAACAAGACGCCGCACGGCATGCTGGCTCGGTTGTTCACCGACAAGAACGATCAGCAGATCTACGAAGATGCGCCCAAGAGCTTCGTCGTCGCCTATCCCGCTGCGGGCCTGGACGACGTCGGCATGGCCGAGAGCCTGTCGCTGCTGGATGCCGCCTGGCTGCCGGTGCCGTTTTTCCCGTACCCCTTCGTGTCGCGGCAGGTGCAGGGACCGAACAACTGGGTGCGTTTGCGCATCGTGAAGCTGGCGGAGCCGGATTCGTTCGGAAATACCCATCGCCTGACGTTCGCTTTCGATACGCGCATCGAGCCCAAGCGCGACGGTGTCGCCTACCTGGCGCCCACCGACGAGGACATGGGCAGCGGACAGGAATTCCGGCTGGCGGTGCACCTGACCGAGATGCAGTGGTTTCTGGACCAGCGTTGGGTGCTGGGCTGGCTGGAAGAAATTTTCCGCGAGCGGTCGGCCAAGCGCGAGCAGGCCGAAGTCGAATCCGAAGTGCGGGTCAAGCGCCACGTGGCGCACTACCTGAACCTGCTGAGCCTCTTGCGCGGCCCGGCGCCTACCTTGCATCCCGAGATCGGGCCCAGGGTGGTGGTGCCGGGGGTGCGAATCAAACCGCGCAACGCCATCGGTTCGGGCAAGCCCATTCCGGTGGATCTGGTGCTGGACGTCGGCAACTCGCGCACCTGCGGCGTGCTGGTCGAGGATCCCGAGCAGAACGACAAGGGGCTACACGGTAACGCGCATCTGATGCTGCGCGACCTGAGCTCGCCGGAGTTGGTCTACGACCATCCCTTCGAATCCCGCGTCGAATTCGCGCGCACCAATCTGGGCAAGGAAGATTGGTCGATGGATAGCGGCCGCCACGACGCCTTCAATTGGGTGACGATGGCGCGAGTGGGGGCCGAGGCGGCTCGCCTGGCCGCGCTGCGCAAGGGCACGGAGGGCGCCACCGGGCTGTCCAGTCCCAAACGCTATCTGTGGGACGACAAGCCCTTCGGGCAGATGTGGTACCTGAACGCGGTCAGCGTGAAGGAACAGGGCAGCCTGCAGGCCACGTTGCGCCCCTTGATGGATTTCATCAACGAGAAGGGGCGAGCGCTGTACCTGTGCCCGGACGACGATGCCGTGTTCGAGGCGAAGTACAGCCGGTCGTCGCTGATGACCTTCATGCTGAACGAGATCTTCGCGCAGGCGATCGTGCAGATCAACAGCATCCTGTATCGCCAGGACAAGGAAAACGCGGCCACCTCGCGCTGGTTGCGCACCATCATCCTGACGGTGCCGCCCAGCACGCCGCAGGCCGAGCGGGCCATTTTCAAGGACCGGGTGCAGCAGGCCCTGGGGTTGCTCTGGAAGAGCCTGGGATGGCACGAGGGCGGCTACGATGAAAATCCGTTCCGGACGCCTGGTGCGGGCACCGATCAGCCCTGGCGAGCGCTGCCTCGTGTGCTTGTGAAATGGGACGAGGCCACCTGCGGGCAGGTGGTCTACCTGTACACCGAGGCTGGCGAGAATTTCGGCGGACACCCCGAAGAGTTCTTCGACGTGCTGGCCCGGCCGGGCAAGCCGGATCGGGAGTCCATCACCGTGGCGTCGCTGGACATCGGCGGCGGCACGACCGACCTGGTCGTCAATACCTACACGCTGCGGCGGGATGCGACGGCGGGTCGTGGCGGCAGCCTGCCCATCGTGCCGCAGCAGAAGTTCCGCGATGGTTTCAAGGTTGCAGGCGACGACATCGTGCTGCACATCATCCGCACGCGGGTGTTGCCAGCGCTGTCGCAAGCGCTGGAGGGCGTGGGGGTCGAGCACCCCGACGAGGTGCTCAACGTGATCTGCGGGGCCCAGGGCCAGGGCGCCGAACTGGTGGTGCTGCGCCAGCAGCTGACGCTGCAATTGTTCTATCCGCTGGCGTTGAAGCTGCTGGCCCAGTACGAGCAGTACGACATCGAGCAGCGCGACTGCCTCAAGGCCCAGACGATGGCTCAATGGCTGGGCAGCGGGTTCTATGTCAGCCCGGGCGTGCGCGACTTCGTGTCCAAGGCCATCAGCCGCGTGGTGGGCCGGCCGGTCGATCTCGACTTGGGCCAGATTCCCCTGACCAGCGATCCCGCCGGACTGCACGAGGATTTCCTCAAGAGCGATCTGGATATCTGCAAGACGTTGGCCGCGCTGTGCGAGGTGGTCGAGTACTACGCCTGCGACGTGCTGCTGCTGACCGGCCGGCCGTCGCGCTTGCCGGGTGTGCAGGCGTTGATTCGCAGCCTGCTGCCGCTGCCTCCCGGGCGCATCGTGCCCATGCATGGCTACCGCACGGGCACCTGGTATCCCTTCCACAAAGCGGGTCGTATCGCCGATGCCAAGACCACCGCGACGGTCGGCGCCATGATCTGCTGGCTCAGCGACAGCCGCCGCATTCCGAATTTCTACTTCGATCCGGCTCGCATCCGCCCCTTGCCGCTGATCCGGTACTTCGGCGTCATCGACTTCCATAACACCATCGCGCACGACAACGTGTTGTTCAGCGGGGTGGCGACGCAGACCCCCGAGGGCGCTGAGCCCGAGGAAGGCTGCATCGTGCTGCCCAAGGCGCCCGGCAGTGACCGTGTGCCGCCGTATGTGCTGCACGGCGAGGCGAGGCTGGGATATCGACAGTTGGCGGCCCAACGCTGGCCGGGCGCGCCGATGTACGAAATCAACTTCACCGAGAAGGGACTGAAACAATACAAGGCGATGCAGCAGGGCTTTAACGCCGCCTATCCCGAGGTGCGGGTTTTCTTCAGCGTGAAGAAGCGCGGCGCGGAGGACATCGCCGATGGCGTGCTCAGCGACCAGTTGGAGATCGAGGACCTGGACGGCCTGGACAGCGCCACCAGCGCCAAGAGCCATGTGCGATTCGAGATGAATACGCTGGTGCGGTCCAGCCTGGCGCAGAACTCGTACTGGCTGGATAGCGGCAGCGTGAAACTGTGACGACCATGACAGACAAGCAACAAGACCTGGTGCGGCGCTGGAGCGCCGTGTTGTCGGGCGCGGGGGCCGCGATCGATTGGGTGCGCGAGGTGCGCGGCAATGCCAAGCAGTTGGACAACGAGGCCGACGATCTGATCCGGCAGTTGCGTCGTGTCCGCAATCAGGCGCGCGACCTCGGCCGGGTATCGGCCACGCCGATGACCATCGGTTTTTTCGGTGTGTCGCAGGCCGGCAAGTCGCACCTGCTGTCCTCGCTGGCGGCCAGCGACGACGGGCGGCTGGGCGCCGACTATGGTGGCCAGCACGTCGATTTCATCGACCACGTCAATCCGCCCGGCGGCGGCAAGGAGTCCACCGGGCTGGTCACGCGTTTCACGCGTCGTGAGGTCGATGTCCAGGATCCCGCGTTTCCCGTCGAGGTCCGGCTGTTCCGCGAGATCGACCTGGCCAAGATCCTGGCCAATGCGTGGTTCAGCGATTTCGACCGGGAGCAGGTCGCTTTCGTGCTGGACGAGCATAGCGTGGACAAGGCGCTGGGCGCTTACGCCGGGCGTGAGGACGGGCCGATTCCAGCCGATTCGGGCATGAACGAAGACGACGTCATCTCGCTGTGGGATTACGTGCAGGGCAATTGGGGTTCATCGGTCGCCTTCCTCGAAAACGGCTACTGGTCTCGTGTGTTGCAACTGGCGCCTCGCCTGGCCACCCGCGAGCGTGCTCGCTTGTTCTCCGTGCTGTGGGGCGGGCTGGACGAGCTGTCGCGCGTCTACGAACAGGTGGCCGACAGCCTGCGCCGCCTGGGACACGCCGAACTGGCCTATGTGTCGCTGGATGCGCTGGTGCGCAGGTCGGGCGATACGCTGCAGGCCAACCCCGACAGCATCATGAGCGTCGATATCCTGAATCGGCTCGGGCGCGGCAACGATGTGGGCTTGAGCGTTCGGCCTGCTCACGAGGGAAGCCTGGCGCCGGCGGTCAGCATTCCTGCCTCGCATCTTGCCGCCCTGACCACCGAATTGGTCTTCCCGTTGGTCCAACGGCCGTGCCACAAGAGTGTCGAAGCGGTCGACTTGCTGGATTTTCCCGGCTATCGCGGCCGCTTCAATGTGGCGTCGCTGGATCGCATCCCGCGCGACACGGCGGACAGCGACCCCGTGGCGCAATTGCTGTTGCGAGGCAAGGTCGCCTATCTGTTCGAGCGCTATACCGAAAGCCAGGAAATGAATGGCCTGGTGATGTGCGTGAACGCGAACACGCCGTTCGAGGTCACCGACGTGGTCAAGGTGCTGGAGAACTGGGTGCACCGTACGCAGGGCGACAGCGCGGCGTCGCGCGGCAGCCGCAAGTGCGGCCTGTTCTGGGTGATGACCAAGATGGACACGCGTATCGAGTCCATCCTGCGCCTGGACGACGGGCAGGTCGCCAAGACCTGCGACGACCTGATCAAGCAGACGCTGGACGATCGTTTCGGCAGCGAGGAATGGATGCGTCAGTGGGCGCCTGGCCAGCCCTTCGACAACTGCTACATGGCCCGCAAGCCGGGGTACGGCGACTATTTCATCGATATCTCGGGCGGCGTCGAACATGCCGTACGGCCCGAGCGCCAGGACAAGCTGCAAGCCGTGCGTCGGACGTTCGTGGCATCGGCCGAGATCCGCAAGCGTTTTGCCGATCCGGATGCCGCCTGGACGGCTTTGCTGACGCTCAACGACGGCGGCATGGCCAGGCTGGGCGCGGCCATCGACGGCATCGCCGACCTCGACTACAAACTCAAGCGTCTTTACGACCAGTTGCACGACAACCTGGCGGGCAAGTCCGGGGTGTTCGGCAGGCTGAAGAAGTATCACCAGCATGTGGACGCCGTGGACGCCGATGAAAAGCAGGCTGTCGCCGCCACGCTGGTGACCGGCCTGGGTTCGCAGTACCGCAAGGTGCCCGAGCTGCTGCACGTGATGGAGTTGTCCAGCGAGGACCTGCGCGAGCTGTATCTGCGTCCCAACGTGCCGACGCCGGCCGATGCGGTGGTGGTCGAGCAGCCGTCCGAGCCTGTGGCGCCGTTCAATCCGTTCGCGGCGCTGGTGGGCGCTGATGCCGTGCCGCCGACGCCTGTCGCCCGTGTCCGAGAGGTGATGCCTCTGCGCAAGACCGGCGATCATCTGTTCGCGGAGGTGGTCTTCCAGCGCTGGCTGAGTCATCTTCGCGATCTGCCCGCGCGCCATCGGCTGCTGGAGTCGCTGCAAATCAGTGGCGATACCGTGCAGGCGCTGGTCGATGAGCTCATCACGGGCGCGCACCGGCTGCGCCTGCAGGAGAAGCTTGAACAGTTGTTGACCCAGCGTCAGGACAGCGGCTCCAAGCGCGAGCAACTGGCGTCTCGCCAGGTGTTGCGCGCGCAGACCGTATTGCGCGATTTCCTTGCATGGCAGGGGTGGCTGGACGTCGACGCCGCGCAGCGGCCGACCAGCGACTTCAACCAGGGACGCCGCCTGTTCGAAAGCGCAACCGCCCTCGACGCCAACGGCCTGCCTGACCTTCCTGAACGCGAGATCGACATGGCCCAGGCTTTCCTGGGCTATTGGTTCACCGGGCTCAAGGAGCTGGTGCTCAGCAACGCCGGCCATCTGGCCGGCCGAGAAATCACGCGCGAACAGAACGAAACGCTTGGCCGGATTTTCCAGACTCTCACGCGGGATTGACCGTAAATGGCTTTGACTTTCAAACCCGTCGGCGAACCCGGCCAGGCGGAACTCTCTTTGACGGAATGGCGCGGGGATGCGAGCCGTATCGAACTGAGCCTGCGATCCAACGCGTCGCAGAACAATCACCTCGATCCCAAGACGCGCGGTTGGAGCGGTACGCCGCAATGGATCGTGCTGACCAATGGGCAGGTGCGCGGTGAGGAATTGATGTTCCGCGTGCAGGCGGACATCGTCGACCCCTTGTTGACGGCGGCGCGCAAGCACAGTTTCCAGGCCTACGAGCGCGATGCGTCGGGCGAGGAGGTCCGCCACCGTGTTCGCATCGAGCAAGGTATTCAATTGTCATCGGCGGTGGGCAAGACGGTGACAGCCCCTGAGCCCGTTCCTGTTGCCAGCGCGCCAGTGCCGCCGGTGGAGCCCGTGATCGATGCGCCGCCGGTGACTCGGCCCGACCCGCGTCCCGAGACGGTGAGTCTGCCCAGGAAGTCCGCGCTGCCTTGGGTGATTGCCGGGGGAGCTGTGTTGCTGATCGCGGCGGCCGCCGCAGCCTATTTCCTGATGCGCGGAGCCCCGGCCGCCGAAGCGCCCGCCGCGGCGCCTGCCGTATCGGCAGCCAGCGGTTGCACCAAAGAGGCGTTGGCCGATGCCTCGGCAATGAGCTTCGTGCAGGAGTGCGTGCGTCAGGTCACCGATTCGGCGGGCTTGCTCGCCATCATTCATGCCGCCCGGGACGCGGGGAAATGTGAGATCGCACAGCGCCTGTATGCCAACCGCGCCAATGCGGGCGATGTCGTGATCGCGCAGTCCTACGCACGCGAGTACGACCCGGCTTTCCACAAGGAAAACGCCTGCTTCAAGCCCGAGGCGGCGACCGCCCGTTATTGGTACGAATCCGTGCTGGAGAAAGACCCGCAGAACGCCGAGGCCAAGGCGCGCCTCCAGGCCTTGCCTCAATAACCGATGGTCGATGCGACGATGACGACGATGTCCCTGCGTTCCGTTCTGCCCCGCGCGCTGCTCGGCTTTTTCCTGTCGTCCGCCGCCATGCAGGCACTGGCCGCCGCGCCGCTGCTGCAATCCGGCAAGAAAACCTTGTACCAACGCGTGTTGACCACGCCGGGCTGCAAGCTGTATGCCACGCCTGCCGGCCAAGCGGGAGCGGCTCAGCCGGCCTTCAGCCGCTTCTATGTCTATGCCGCGCAGGACGTGAAGTCGGCCAAGTGGGTGCAAGTGGGGCCGGACTCGTACGGCAAAACCATCGGCTGGCTGGACAAGGCCTGCACGGTAGACTGGAACATGCAGTTGTCGCTGGCGTTCACCAATCCGGCCGGCCGCGACCGCACATTGTTCTTTCATGACCGCGGGGCTCTGGAAGGGGTGTTGAACGCCATCGATCCGGTCGAGAAGATCGCGCCGGTCCGGCAGCAATTGAAGAGCCAGGGCAAGGCCGCCGGCATCGTCGCGCAAGAGCCCGAGCTGTACGTCGACTTTCGCAAGAACTTCTACCTGCTGCCGATTCTCAGCGGCGAGGAAGTGATGACGGAAGAGGGGTTCCGTACGCGCGTGCTGAATGTCGCGTCCGTCAGCGCCACGCCGTCCGCCGCGGCAGGTGCGGCCGCCAGCGCGGGCGGTGGCACGGGTAATCCGGCCGGCGAGACCTCCACCGCGGCCCAGCGGGTCAATCAGATCAAGGAGTTCTCGGCCGCGGTCGTATTCGTGGTGGATTCCAGTATCTCGATGAATCCGTACATCGAACGCACGCGCGAGGCGGTGCGCAAGGTGTATGCGCAGATCGAAAAAGAAAAACTGGGTGATCGCGTCAAGTTTGGCCTGGTGGCGTTCCGGTCCAGCACCAAGGCGGTGCCGGGGCTGGAGTACGTCAGCAAGGTCTACGCCGACCCGAATGCGGTGAAGGATGGTGCGGATTTCCTGCAGAAGGTGTCCACGCTGCAACAGGCCAAGGTATCCAGCAGCCTGTTCGATGAGGACTCGTATGCCGGTGTCATGAACGCCATCGACAGCGTGGACTGGAGCCATTTTGGCGCGCGGTACGTGGTGCTGATCACCGACGCGGGCGCCATCGATGGTCAGGACAAGCTCTCGTCCACCGGCCTGAGCGCCGCGCAGGTGCGCCTGGAGGCCGGCAAGCCGGGCGTGGCCATCTATACCCTGCATCTGAAGACGCCCGCCGGCGTGAAGAATCATGCGCATGCCGAGGCGCAGTACCGCGATCTGTCCACGTACGGCGCAACCAACCTGTCGCTGTACTACCCGGTCAATGCGGGCGACGTGAACGAGTATGGCAGGAAGGTGGACCTGCTGGCCCAGGCGATCACCACTCAGGTCAAGTCGGCCTACATGGGCGAGGACGCGGTGGGCAGTGCGGCCAACGCGCGAGAGCCGGGCAAGAAGCCCGCCAATGCCGACGAGAAGATGCGCGAGGAGGCCGAACTGATCGGCAACGCGATGAAACTGGCCTATCTGGGCCAGAAGATCGGTGTGGCGGTCCCACCCGTTTTCCAGGCTTGGATCAGCGACCGTGACCTGGTCAAGCAGAACGTGCCCACCACCGAGGTGCGGGTGCTGTTGACCAAGGGCCAGTTGAGCGACTTGAACGATGTCATGGCCAAGGTCGTCGACTCCGCCAACCAGGGCTTGATCTCGCCCAGCCAGATGTTCGACCAACTGCGCGCGGTGGCCGCCGCCATGGGCGCGGATCCGAATCAGTTGTCGCAGTCGGGCAAGAAACTGTCCGACATGGGCTTCATGGCGGAATACCTGGAGGGCCTGCCGTACCAGAGTGAAGTGTTGAATCTGGACGAGGAAACCTGGAAGAGCATGGACGGGCTGGCGCAGGAAAAGTTCGTCAACACACTGAAGACCAAGTTGCGTCACTACCGCCTGTACAACGGCGACGTGGACCGCTGGGTGCCGCTGGCCAAGGACAGCGACGTGCGCGACTACGTTTATCCCGTTCCGCTGGAAATGATGCCGTAGCTTCCACGCCATGCTGCACATCGACGATCTGCGACTGACGCGCGGGCAGGGCCCGGACGCCTATACCGTACATCTGCCGGCTCTGGAACTGTCCACGGGGCAGGTCATGGCCGTGGTGGGCAACAGCGGCTGCGGCAAGAGCACGCTGCTGGAAGGCCTTGGCCTGCTGTTGGCGCCGCGCCATGTGGGCAGCTACGCATTGGGCGGCCAGGGCGACGTGGCCGAGCTGCTGCGTCGAGGCGACGATGTCGGGTTGTCTCGGCTGCGCGAGACGCGTATCGGCTTCGTGCTTCAGTCGGGCGGCTTGTTGCCGTTCCTGAACGTCGCCGACAACATCGCGCTGCCGCGCCGTCTGCTAGGCCTGCCGGCCAGTAGCGAGCCTGTATCGCACGCCATAGACGTGTTGGGTCTGGCCGGGTTGCTGCGCAAGCGGCCAGCGGACTTGTCCATCGGAGAGCGTCAGCGAGTGGCCGTCGTGCGCGCCATGGCGCATGAACCCGAGCTGCTGTTGGCCGACGAGCCCACTTCGGCGCTTGACCCGGAGAATGCGCGCCGGTTGTTCCAGTTGTTCATCGACCTGGCGCGTTGTTGCCGCATGGTCACTCTGGTGGTGTCGCACGATTGGGACCTGGTCCGCGAGTTCGGCTTGCCCTGCCTCAGGGCTCGCCTGTCGCAAGGTCGAAGCATGTTCATCCCGGAAGAGGCCGCCTGATGCGCGTCGCGCAGATCGCCAGATTGTCCTGGGCGGACCTGAAGCATGACTGGCTGATGTCGCTGTGCATGGTGACATCGCTGGTGGCGGTGATCGGGCCGCTGCTGCTGCTGTTCGGCCTGAAGCACGGCGTGGTCAGTACTTTGCAGGCTCAATTGCTGAATGATCCGCGCAATCTCGAGATTCGCATGCTCAGCAGTGGCAGTCATGACCAGGCATGGATCGACCAACTGGCGGCCGAGCCGGGCGTGGGGTTCGTGTTGGGCCTGACGCGGTCGCTCAGCACCCAGGCGGATTTCCTGCGATCCGGCGCGCAGTTCCTGAACAACGCCGAGGTGCTGCCTACCGCACAGGGCGATCCCTTGCTGGCAGGCATCGACGTGGCATCGTTGCCGTACGCCGGCGGCGTCTTCAGCAGCCAGGCCGCGCGTCGGCTGGGCGTGGCTTCTGGCGATGTGGTGCGGCTGCGTGTCGCCCGGCGTCTGGAAGGCGTGGATCAGCATGCCGTGCTGGAGATGACGGTGCAGGCCGTGTTGCCCGCCGAGGCGTACGGCCGGCCGGCCGTGTTCGTGCATCCCGCGCTCTTGCGAGATATGGAGTGGTACCGCGACGGTTACGCCGTGTCCGCGCTGGGCGCCGTCGACGGTCAGCCCGAGGCGCAGGCTCGGCTGCGTTATGCCAAGGCGCGTCTCTACGCACGCGGTATCGACGACGTCGAGGCGCTGGAGAAGCACCTGAACGATCAGCATATCGAGACGGCCAGCCATCTTGCTGATATCCGCAACGTTCGCGACATCAATCGCTTGCTGACCGTCGTGTTCTCCGTCATCGCGGCCACGGGTGCGCTGGGTTGCCTGGCGTCGTTGGCGGGGGCCTTCCTGGCCAACGTGCGGCGCAAGCGCCGTGACATCGCCACTCTGCGTCTGTTGGGACTGCGAGGCGCGGCGGTCAATGTCTACATCCTTCTGCAGGCCGCGTTGCTGACCCTGGTGGCCTTCGCGATTGGCCTGGGCGTTTATGCGGTGGGCAGCGGTATTTTCAACCGCCTGCTCGGGCAGGCCCGCGATATGGGGCAGTTCGCCTGCCGCATATCGCCCGGCCACGCCTTGACGGCGCTTGCGTTGACCCTGGGCGTCGCCCTGTTCGCGTCGTTCGTGGGCGCGGCCAGCGCCCGGCGCATCCAACCTGCGGAGAGTCTGCGTGAAATCTAGATGGTCCCTGATCATGGTCCTGGGCGCCTGCCTGGGCGCGACTGGTGTGCACGCCGCGCCCAAGTGGGACGAGCGCTACTACAACCCCAAGCCATCCGACGGCGACGTGGTGTTTCCGCTGCCCTGCGATGGCGCGCTGGTGTTTCGCAAAGTGACCGTCAGCACCG
The DNA here is from genome assembly GCF_900078315.1 of Bordetella ansorpii. Lineage (GTDB taxonomy): Bacteria > Pseudomonadota > Gammaproteobacteria > Burkholderiales > Burkholderiaceae_B > Bordetella > Bordetella ansorpii. The sequence continues at coordinate 21,027 of NZ_FKBS01000017.1, read as the reverse complement.
CGGGCCCATTGGATGACAAGGCCATCACTGTCGGCCATGAAACCGACGTCTTTCCGTTCGTCGAACAGCGGCGGCCGGCCCACATCGCGGGCAGCTTCACCGATCAGGGCAAGAAGAGCGCTCCGCGCTATTTCCTTATCGCCAAGTACGAACTGAACACGTTGCAGTACCAGGCGTTGCAGACGCTGGAAGGGGCGGGCGCGCAGGCCTGCCCCACGCCGTCTCGCACCCTGCAACTGCCCATCACGGGCATCAGTTGGTTCGAGGCGATGCAGGCCGCCAACGTCTACAGCGTCTGGCTGCGGCAGCAGCAGAAGAATGTGTTGCCCAAGGAGGATGGTGTGACGGGTTTCGTGCGCCTGCCCACGGAGATCGAATGGGAGTTTGCCGCGCGTGGCGGCGAGAGCGTCGACACCGCCGCGTTCTCCGAGTCGCGCTATCCCATGGATGGTGCGCTGACCGATTTCGAGTGGTATGCCGGCGCGCAGTCGTCCAACGGCAAGGTGCAGTTGCCGGGCTTGCTCAAGCCCAATCCCCTGGGATTGCACGACATGCTGGGTAACGTGGGTGAAATGACCCTGGACGCCTTTCGCCTGAACAAGCTGGACCGCCAGCACGGCGGGACGGGTGCCTATGTGATCCGCGGCGGCGACTTCCGCAAGCCGGAGGCCGACATCCGCGCGTCGGCGCGCCGCGAAGGCAATTACTACAGCGAGGACGGCGAGCAGAAAGAAAAAAACGTCGGCGTGCGCTGGGTAGTCGCCGCGCCCGAGCTGACTTCGCGCGAGCGCATCCAGCAGTTGGAGAAGAGTTGGAGCGCCTTGGGCAGCGGCCAGGTGTCAGGGGAGGCCGGCGGCAAAGGCAAGAGCGCGGTGCAGGAGCTCGGCGACCTGGCCGGCAAGGTCGAGGACCAGAAGCTGAAGGATCAGTTGAAGGATCTGGAAGGCAAGCTGCGGGCCAGCAACCAGTTGCAGGAAGAAGCTCGTGACCAGGCCATCCGCGCAAGCCTGAATCTGGGCGCGTTCCTGTGCACCAAGCTGCGCGACGACGGCCGGTACGTCGATTACGTCAAGAAAACCTATGACGACCTCTGCACGGCATCGCCGTCCACCAACGAATGCACGGTCTACAAGGCCAACCTGGAAAAGCGGCAGTACGAGTTGAGCGAGACGACGCAGTACTACGCAAGCAGCCTGGTCGATGCGGCCACGCTCTACGGCAAGGAAAGCATCACCCGGCAAGTGCCGGTGATCACTGGGATTCTGGCTGGTAATGCCAAGCTCAAGGGCTTGACGCCGTACCTGGACGTGTATTGGGGCCACCAGCAGAAGTATCTGCAGTCGTGGAAAGTCGAGAAGGACCGCTGGTTGGCCGGTTGTATTGCAGCAGTCAAAAACTGAACGGGAGAGTAAGCATGTGGGAGTTCAAGAAAAATTTGCGTCGCGTGTCTTTGGCGTTGGCCGTTGCCATGGCATTGAATGGCTGCGCTAGTACGGGCAGCAGCTTGTTGGGCGGCGAAAGCCAGCTCGACCCGCGCCTGACCCAGGGCAATGACGCCCAGTTCTTCAGCCGCTCGGGCTTCGAGGCCTGCGGCGCCGCGGCCGTGGTGGGCGTCGCGGCCTGCATGCTGGCCGGCACCGCCGAGAAGCGCGCCACGTGCGCCATCGCGGCGGGCATCGCGGCTTGCGGCATCGCCATGGGGACGAACTACTACCTGGACCAACGCCGCGCCCAATACAAGACCTCGAACGAACTGCTGGGCGCTATGACCAATGACGTTCAGCAGGACACGCAGAAGCTCCAGCAACGTTCGGCCACGCTGCAGGACGTGATCGGCACGCAGCAGCAGAAGCTGGTGGAACTCAACGTGGATATCGCGCAGGGCCGCATCGACCAGGCGGCTGCGAAGAAACGGCTGGCTGGCATAGACGAGAATATCGCGTACATCAAGAAGGAACAGGACAAGATCGACAGCAAAATCTCGTCCTACCGCGAGGCGGCGGCCTCCACCAGCGGCGGCAAGGCCGATGTGGCCAGGCTGAATGCACAGATCGAAACCTTGCAGGGCGAAGCTGCCAAATTGCGCGCCGCGATGGGTGGCCTGACCGCTCAGCGCGACTCCTTGAGCTGGGGGAAGCCGGCATGAGGCTGCGCGTTCTGCTTCCTCTCGCGTTGCTGGGGCTTGGCGGGTGCGCGGCATTGCCCCCAGGCGCCTGCGATCCCTCCAACCGCGATGTCAGCCTGATCCACAAGATGCAGTGCGACGGGTCGGGCGGTTACCGGCAGACCGTGGACCAGAGCGAGAATGGCCTGATCGCCGCTCGCGAGGAGAATGCGCTGTTCCGGCAGTCGCTCGAGGCCCTGGAAGCGCAGCGCGCATCGCTCGGGCAATCGGTGCAGGCGCAACAGAAGGCGCGTGATGCCGTCGTGGCAACCACGCGCAAGCTGCTGGACCAGGTCAAGGCCAAGGGCGTGACGAACGACCGGATGAAGGTCCGGCTGTCGATGGCGGAGAAAGATCTGACTGCGCTGCAGGCGCAGCCGCCCAAGGCGAACGCCAGCAGCGCCGAGATCGCGGACAGGCAGCGCAAGGTCCAAGACCTCGAGCAGACCGTCAAGAGTCTGCGCGAGCATGTGCTCGCGGTGCCCGACTGACACCGGCCCAGACGCCTGTCGCTATAACGAGACCTCGCCTTGCAACGTTTTCTGCGTGATCCCGGCCATACCCTGTCGGCGGACCATTTCTCCCGGACCTGCGATGAACGGGTCGCCGTTCTGCAGACGCATTTTCCTCCCAGCGTGGCGGCAGTGTATGCCTTGCCACGGTTGGGCCAGGACGGGGTGCTGGAGTGGTGGACGACTCAGCAGGGACAGGTGCGTCCCTACTCGGCGCTGTCCGAACCGCAGCAGCTGGCGCTGTTGCAGCAGTACGACCAGCATCAGGCTCGGCTGGCCAACCTGGCCGAGGCCTTGGCCAGCCGAGGGCTGGCGCGGCCCGGCGAGCTGGTGCACAGGCTGCGTGCCAAAGCGGAACCCGCCAATCTTTACAGCGTCGAGGGCCAGTTGCTGGTAACGCGCTGGGTGGACATCCCGCCACCTGCGCCCGAGTCGGTTCCCCCACCCGTGCCGCTTGCGCCCGCGGCGCGACGGCTTCGTTGGTGGCCCATCGGGTTGGGCCTTTTGCTGCTGATCGCGTTGCTGGCCGGGCTGCTTTGGTTTCTGGCACCGTGGCGCACGGTGTCCGCGCCGCTGCCGATCGCTGCGCCCGAGCCGATGCCCGAGCAGGATCCTGCTGCCCAGCAATGGCCGGCCGAGTTGACTTTTCTATTGGATACGTCCCAGCGCATGGAAGAGCGGCCGTTCGGTTCGGGGGGATCCAGGCGTTCCGCGTCGGCGCGCAGGGAAATCGAGAAGCTCGTCAAGAGCTTGCCAGAGAAGACAGAGATGCGGCTGGTGCATTCCGTCGGCGGGCAATGTACCGCGCCCAGGCAATGGGGGCCGTATCCGGCGAAACAGCGTACCGAATTGTTGAGTCAGCTCGGGCAGGCGCAGAGCGCGGGCAAGGCCTCCCTGGCCGCCGGGCTGCGCGTGGCCGCCAGTGGCCTGAACGGCAAGGACCGGGATGCGTTGATCTTTGTCTTCTCCAGCGGTGCGGATGCGTGCGGCGAGGATATTTGCGCGGTCGCGCGCAAGATCCATAAAGAACAGCCGAGGTTGAAGATCAACCTGATTGACCTGAGCGGTAAGGAAAGCGCAGATGACTGCCTGGTGTCGCTAACCGGCGGCAACGGGTACACCCTGGTGGATGGAAACAAAGGCAGTGTCGACCTGGCCGTCGAGGTGTCCAAGATGCTGGAGAAGTGACGAATCTGAGTTACCGTAGCCGATTGACGACCGTTGTCGCAGTGGAGTGACCATGCAGAACGAAACCCAAGTCTCGGCGATTTCACCCGGCACGTCCGACTATCGCGATCTGGAGAGGGCCGTTTCACTGTTGGTGTCCCCGACGCTGACGGCAAGAATCACCTCTATGGTCGGCAAGCCGCTGGAAAGACTGCTCGAATACGTGCCGGCCGGCTTGGAGAAGAACCTGAACAGGCTGGTGGAGGGCGCGCTGAGCAAGGCCGCGGACGCGGCCTTGTGGAGCCTGGACAACAAGCCCCGCGCGGCGTCGCCCTGGCTGAACAAGGCCTATGCCGCGGCGTCCGGCGGGGTGGGAGGATTCTTCGGGTTCACGGGGCTGGCGGTGGAATTGCCGGTTTCCACGACCATCCTGATGCGGGCGGTGGCCGACGTCGCCAGAAGCGAAGGATTCGACTTGAGCGAGCTGGACACTAAGCGGGCCTGCATCGAGGTCTTCGCGCTGGGCGGCGAAACCGAGCAGGACGACCAGGCAGAGACGACCTATTACGCCATGCGATTGTTCACCACGGAATCCGTGGGTTTCATTGCCAAGGAACTGGCTGCGATGGCGTCGAAAGAGGCCACGGGCAAGATGACCTCATCACAGGCGGGCGCGTGGCTGGCCCTCGTCATCAAGAAGGTCGCATCCCGGTTCGGTATCGCCATCACGGAAAAGGCTGCGGCCCAGGCCGTCCCGCTGATCGGCGCGGCGGGTGGCGCAGCGATCAACGTCATGTTCACCGGCTTCTACCAGGACATGGCGCGCGGGCACTTCATCGTGAAGCGGCTGGAGAAGCAGTACGGGTTCGAGGTGGTGAAGCAGGAGTTCGAGAACATCCGCAAGCGATTGTCGGCGCAGTGAGTCCGGCTTTATGTCTGGCTGCGGTCCGATGAGAAGGACCGTTTGATCTTGAAGAAGCGCTCGCCGTTCTTGTCCAAACGGGATAGCGGTGGCAGCGAGCAGGCTGGCGGGCTTCGGCAGAAGCATGATCCATGCCTTTCTGCCGCTCAGTTTGGCGGGTTCGACAACGCTGGAAAGATGGCGGCCTGCCATCAATCAACTGGAGCAGTCGCTGAAGATCTCAGCGGGACAGCCCGCCGTCCGGGAGTCCGATACCACGGGATCACCTGGCCAGGCAGCGCCGTCGTCCGGCGCTGCTGCATTTCAATGGCGGCAGGCGGGAACGCCGCGGCGTTCAGGCGTGGGTATCGATGTTGCCGCCCAGCGCGGCGTCAACCGCCTTGGGCGCCACCGATTGCATCAGCGTGGCAATGGTGTCGGCCTGCGAGTTCAGAACCTTCTTCAGCAGCAAGGCTTGCACTTCGTCATGGGCCTGCGTATTGCGCATGGCCAGGGTGCTGTAGACCGCGTTGTTGACGTCGATATCCATGCTTGGCTCTCCGGTAAGGGTGCGAGGATTGTATACGGATCAGGGCGGGGCAGTGCGACACCTTCGTTACCGCCTGGTCTTGCATTGAAAGGCGAGGGGCCATGCAGCGAAGGCCGCGCCCGCCCTCGGTAGTCCGGCGCACTGGCGCGACGTCCAGCTTGGTGAGCCGGGCTGGCCTGCTGCGCCAGTGCAGCTAGCTTCCGATGGAAGCATCTAAGGCTTTATGAACTTGAAACACAGGTGGCCCGCATACTGGGTTTTCGCTTGATTAATCTCCTGATGGGATTTCTCCCGCATCTGGGATGCGATGAATGAGTTAAGAGGAGATTCGGCAGCGATCCAAGTGTCGAATATGGCGGCATTCTGCTTCATATGAAACTTGAAGAAATGTCGGGCTATCAATGTCAGGCCATCTACGCCTGGACGGAATTCCTTGGGATGTAGCCCTGCATTCAGCGCCATCGTCGCAAATCCGTAAAAAGTAAAGTTGCTGATGCTGAATGAGTGAAACGGCTCAAGTTGAGAGACCGAGCCGGCAAATACCCCGCCGGGGCGTAAAATCCTTCGTATCTCCCTGAGCAGCGGCTCCGGATGGCGCACATGCTCGAAAACCTGCCGGGAAAAAACGAAATCCACTGACGCGTCCGACAGCGGGATATTAATCCCATCAAAGCTTCGAAAATCCAGGTCGTGTATGCGTCTAGCACGAACTTCGGGGCTGTCCTCGATGTCAATTCCGATCCAGTTCAGACCCGGTATCGCGTCTTTCGCAATTGCATGCGAACTCCCACCTCCGGCTCCCAGATCTACGAAATCGGTACGAGAAGAGCTGGGCGAATAAGTGCGTATGTAATAGTAGGCGTCAATTTGACTGGAGTGATCAGCAGGAAAGAACTCAATTAAGTTCATGGCGATGCCTAATGTGGCTTATCGAGAAAAACTCGTAAATTGTCCGATCTTCTCGAAGATGTAGAAGTCAGCGAACGACTCGTTTTCCGGATCATTCCTCAAAGGATAGCGGTTGGGGATGTGCCGAATCAGTTTGAAATCGTTGGAATAATACTTATTTATCCAATCCACGAACTTCCTATGCCGGACGTGTACGCTGCGCGTGCTGCTCTCGTGATTAGATGAGTAAACGATGGCATATCTCTGCGCGGCACCCAGCAAGCGATGCATGTAGGCATCGAAAACGTGGTCCTCAATCAGATGAAAGATCACATCAAGCGAGAGCGCCAGTTCGGCCTGCTCGCCCGCGTAATCGGCCACAGTCTTGAACGCTTTGCTCTGATCTTGGGAGAATAAGGAGCGACAACGTTGCACGCTTTCCTGGGTGATGTCGAGCCCTAAATACTTGGGATAATCGGCAAGCTGCAACTGTGCGCCATCTCCGCAGCCGAATTCAATGACCGATGCAACGTCGAATTCTTTGACAAGAGCGTTCAGGACTTCTGCCTTGAATTGTGCTAAACGCCCGTAGGAACCTGAGCCGGAGTTCCCGCCCAGTCGATAGCGATTAGACCAGTACGCAGCGCTGTCAAAAGTGCTATTTGCTAAGGGGGGCCGAGAAGATCGAGGTTCTGCAGGAAGGCAGTCGAAAACCCCGTAGCGATCAATGATGCATTGAATCCATTTATCGTTTTGGTTGCGACCTAGGTTTTTATGCCAAAGGCTTTCCTGTTGGGTTCCCGTCCAAGCATTGATCTTGAAAGGCTCGCCAACGGTTTTGAACTTTGCTCCATTGCGGCGGCACATTGCGTATAACCAAACGTCGTCGGCATCAGGGCAGAGAAGCTGAAATGTATCTTCATCGAAAACGTCCTGGTGAAATACCCCAGGAGGATACAAAACGCCGCCCACGCCAGTGGGAAAAATCCGCTCTGAAGGGGTGTTCATTACGGCGGCCGCCGGCTCCCATTGAGCATAGGGAAGGGGTGTGCCGTTGGCCGGATCTGTCACGATTGTGTGAGCTCGCCAAGCCACTACGGTGCGGTAGTCATTAGGCCACGCTTGAACAAGTTTCTCCAGCCAATCTCGCGGATAGGCCACATCGTCATCTGCCGTGACAATGAAGGCCGCCCCTTCTTCCCGAAGTGTTGGAATGATCTTTTTGTAAGAACGAATATCTCTGCAATACTTTATTTCTACGCCGCTGTGTCCGTACAGCCTCACCCGGTCAGGAAGTGCGGCCTGATCTTCATACGAAATCCACAAGATGATGCGGTCTGGTTTTACGGACTGGTTCGTCAAGCATTCCAAGGTTTCGTGCAGCGTGCTGAATCGCTTTTGATAGGACGTGAGGCTGACCACCAGTCGTTGAGGAAGCGTGTGGCGAACCGCCGGCATTTCCGGGGTGATTGCTTGCCGCGAGACTTCAAGGGACTTGACGTGACCCAAAGCATCAAGCAAATGCCAAGAGGCATTCTGCTTGGCGAATTTCTCAGTCGCATGAGCTTCGCCTCTCAGATAGTCGTGGCGTAGGATCGAACTTGGCGTGTAGAGCTGGCGCTGGAGTAAGAATCCGTGCTGGTTCAATCTATGAGATACGTCGAAGCCGCCGTGGCCGAAAAGGATATAGTCCCCCCAGCCGCCTACGGCTACGAAAGCGTCTCTTGCAAACGAAACGTTGCCCTCAAGAACGGGGGGCGCAGCGCATATCTCGTCTCCAAGATGGTAGTGCGGGGGGGCTTCTCCATCTTTCGATCTGGGGCGATACACGCCTCGCAAAGATATGGGGCGATGGGTGGAATGAGTGCGCAGGTGTGCATCGACGAAGTCCGGTTCCGGCAGTCCATCATCGTCCACAAACAGCAGGATCTTTGCGCTGGAAAAGACGGCGCCGATGTTACGGGCCAAGTACGCACCAGAGTTTCCTTTGAGGTCAATCCAGACGTCGACAGTGGCAGAGATCGCTGAGAAATCCGACCTGGGAGCCCCGTTGTTGACAAATACGATTTCCAAGTCGCTGCATTGTTCTCGAAGCAACGCTAAGTTTTCAATAATCTCAGGCTTGAATCGATTGGCAATGAGAATCGCACTTATCGGGGCGGATGGTCGGGCCGATGCACGTTCGATTTTCTTTAGCCAGTAAGCGTACAGCGCCCCCTTGTTTTCCCAGCCCATTTCTTTAAGGCGTTCCCGCATTTCCGAGGTCGCCTCGGTAGTGTCTGGTGGGGTAACTGCCTTGGCGTGCTGGGCATTTAGCGCATGAACCAACGTAAAGTGCGCCGTATTGTTTGCGCCATCTTCGAGCAAAACAGCTTCACATTGTGCTATTAAGTCTGCGAGCCGTTCCGGTCGCCACTGAGGAAAGCTACGTATTACGCGTACGATTGTCTCAGCTTCTTCTTTGCTCGCCACATTGCGCAACGCAACGTGGACGGTATCAGCTACTGCTTCGAACTCGACAGCAACCTGCGCTGCTTCGCTCAGCCATCCGGCGGATTTCAAGAACCGCAACGCCACCTTTTCGCAATCAAGACCAAGCACTAGGTGGGCTAGATCCGTTGCGCCATATAAATAGTGCAGTAAGAATGCGAGCTTCTGGCGTTGATTCCGATCCATCGCTCGTAGGCGCGCATCGGTCGGAACGAAGACCGCATTGGCATTGAGCAGTTGCGAACCCGGAAATTGGGTGTGCAACGCGAGTGGCGCGGGAAGATAATTGTGCTGCGCGGCGTCATTCAGGCGAAGCAGCCGTAGGCCGTGCTGGGCGAGCTCTTGAGTTAATTGACCGAGGTCAGGCTGGTCATGGTAGATGGCCGAAAACAGCACGCGTACCTGGACGATCAGCGTTCTCGGCAAGTGGCCGCGGGCGCCCTGCAAGATGTGCAGGTTGTTATGCCTGTCGTCCAGTGCCAGCAGATCCACTTGGCCCACGCCTTCAATGTCGTCAAGGCGTGTCGTTGGCAAGGGCAGGCGCGTCAGTACCTCGCCCCCTCTTCGCAAAGATATCAACTGTTCTTGTGCCCGTAAAGGTTCCAGCGTGCTGTTCAGCTTGGCATCCAGGCACACGCGCAATTGCGTGGGGTTGCCGTCGCCTAGAGCCACGTTGCTTTGGTAGTGTCGTAATGTGCCGCTGGCAAGCAGCGCGTCGTGATTTTCAATAGCCTTAGCAGGATCAATGGCGATGACGTTCAGCGCCTGTCGCAGGTGGGGTGACTTGAGTTTGTCGTCGCCAGCCAAGGCGGCACCGTGATCTATCGCGACGATCCTACCTTTGAAAGAGAATTCGAAGGTGTCCGACTCTATTTCGGGGTGCCTGACGATGGTTGGTTCCGATTCGTCCTCGAACCACGGGAGGCCGTCCGCAGTAAACGCCATGGCGGCACGGGGTTTGTCTTCGCAGTAACGTTGCCAGACCGCGCGCAAGGCATCCGCGAGGTGGCGGCCGAACTTTGGCGCGTCGCAGACCGGTGACTCTATCAGGATACGCCTCAGATGGGTCCGTATCGTGCTCAGGGTATTCAGGTTTGCTGCTAGCCCTGCTGCGCGTTCACGATACTGTTCCCAGCTTTCTACTATGAGTTCTGGCATGCCTGCGTTTGCCAGGTGGGTAGCAGAGTGCCTGCCAGCAAACGTGGGGCCGGGCAAAGTGACGGCGGGTACGCCCATCAGCATGCCTTCGCAGGTAGTCAGGCCACCGGAGTATGGCCAGGGATCCAGCGCGATATCTATTTCGTTATAACGATTCAATAACTCGTAGTGGTTGGAGCGGCCTTCCAGCCGGATCCTATCGGAGTTGATACCGTAACCGCTCATCAAAGCGAGAATTTTTTTCTGCGTTTCGGGGTTGCGCAGGGGAGGACTCTTCAGAAATAGGTGCGACCCGGGCACGTCGTGCATCAGTTGAGCCCACTGCGCCAACACAACTTCGTTGAGTTTGACGGAGTTGTTGAAGCAACCGAAGGTCACGTAACCATTCTTCAATGCGGGCAGCTCGCCCACATCCGGAGCGTTGGACGGCGGCATGTAGCAGATGTAGTCATCCGGCATGCGAATAAGCTTTTCCGTGTACATCGAATCGCTGCCCGGTGGAGATTCGACGCTGTCGGTAATCAGATAGTCGAAAGCTTTGACGCCCGTCGTGTTGATCAGTCCGCCAACCCATTTGATGATGATCGGGGCGGGCTCCAGCGCTACGGTGAGCATACGGCTGCCGGAGTGATGTCCAGCGAGATCGATCAGGATGTCGATGCCATCCTCCCGCAGCAAATCGGCAAACTCGTCTTCGGCCAGGCGGCTAATAGACGTCCATTTGCGGGCGAGTGCTTTCATGCGTTCCGTGATCGCATCCACAGTGGAATTGGTCGTGTACGCATAAACCTCAATCCCGTAAGTGCTCAACTGTTCAAATGCCGCCACGGTCATCGATCCAACGGGATGCAGGCAAAAACCTTCAGAGAAGATGCCCACCCGAAGAGTACGTTGCGGTGATTGGTCTGCCGGGCAGGGGCGTGTCGGTGTCCGGTTGGGTGTGAAGAGAGAACCTAGGACTTTGCAGGTATGGTGGATGTCTGCCGCGCTCTTTTCGGGCATGTAGTGCACGAGCGTCAGCAGGTTTGACAGCGCAACCGTACGCTGTATGGGCGACTCCGCTGCCTTGCGATAGCAGGCTTCTGCCTTCTTGAAATTTCCCAACTCGCGGTAGTAGTTGCCCAAGTCTACGTAGTACATGAGCGCGTTAGCAGGGTCAGCTTTTTGCAGGGCTTCACATTGCTTGACGGCTTCGGTCAAATGTCCGAGCTTAGCCAGTAACTTGAACTTGAGGGCGAGGGCGGACGTCCGATCAGGTTGCTTCGCCAGCACCGCCTCCAAGTGAACCAGTGCCTCTTCAGGATTGTCTTTGTCGGCCAAGGCGGCGGCGAGCCCTTGCATTGCCTCAACATGATCGGGGTGAATGGCCAGCACTTCCCTGAATAGTCGTTGCGCCGTGATGACGGAACCAGCCTTGAACTCGATCTGAGCAAGCAGCAGCCTGGCCTCAGCGTCGTTAAACGCGAGGCTGTTTGCCTGCTGGGCTGCAGCACGTGCTGCAGACAGTTCATCTACTCCGAGCAAGTGCCTACCCAGCGCTTTCCAGGCATTGCAATCCTGTGGCGATTGTTCGGTACGGGTCTGCAATTGTTGCAGTATTTGGGCGGAGGAGGAGCTGGTTTTTGCCATGGGTTGAGCCGAAGCCGAAAGGGCAGTGGTGATGGATAAACTGGCGGGTGCTCAGTATACGAATAAGCAGCGACTGGCAATCCTTGGGTAAGCCTATGAAAGCTGATGCTTTTCGCTGCGTTTTGTGGTGCGTATGGCTACGGCTGCGCTGAGTGAGTCTGTGGGGCGAGCGCAAAGAAAAACCGCCCAGTGCAACAAGCAGGTGGGCGGTTTTCGTGTCGTCAGCGCCCCGAGGAGACGCTGAGACCTGAGCTATGCGTGGATTAACGCAGCAGCGACAGAACGGTCTGGGGAACCTGGTTGGCCTGGGCCAGAACCGAGGTGCCGGCCTGTTGCAGGATCTGGTTCTTGGTCATGTTCGACACTTCGGTCGCGTAGTCCGAATCTTCGATACGCGAACGGGCAGCCGTCAGGTTGGTGACGGTGTTGTTCAGGTTGGCGATGGTCGATTCGAAGCGGTTCTGGATCGCGCCCAGGTCGCTACGCTGCGTGTCGACGGCCTTCAGGGCGGCGTCGATGCTGGACAGAACGTCGGTTGCCAGGACGTCGAAGCCCTTCACTTGAACAGCGCGAGTACCGCCACCAGGCACGGTCGCAATGCCGGAAGCAGCGGCGGTGAGCTTGTTCCAGCCGGTCTGAGCGGCGACCTTGATGTCGATCGTTTCGCCGTCGTTGGCGCCGACCTGGATCTTGATGGTCTTTTCAGCGTCGTTGTCCAGAACCTTGATGCCGTTGAACTGGGTCTGTTCGGCAACGCGGTTGATTTCTTCCAGGCGCTGGTTGACTTCCGACTGGATCGAGTCGATGTCGCTGGCGCTGTTGGTGCCGTTCTGGGCTTGAACCGACAGTTCGCGGATGCGCTGCAGGTTGTTGTTGATTTCGTTCAGCGCGCCTTCGGCCGTTTGAGCCAGCGAGATGCCGTCGTTGGCGTTACGGGCGGCTTGGGTCAGACCCTTGACGTTGGCGGTGAAGCGGTTGGCGATGGCTTGGCCAGCGGCGTCGTCCTTGGCGCTGTTGATGCGCAGGCCCGACGACAGGCGTTCGATAGCCGAGCCCAGAGCGGACTGCGACTTGTTCAGGTTGTTTTGAGCAACCAGCGACAGGTAATTGGTATTGATAACAGCAGCCATGAATAGCTCCCAAGAGAGAAAGGCTTCTTCAAACCGGGCAGCTCGGGCCGCCCTGCGAAACGGATCTTTGTTGACCCGCTGCCTGGGTTACGGCGCGTTGATCGCAAGCTTTAGGGCATGTGCTCACGGAATTCAGGATTTTTCATGGGGAGTTTGTAACTGCCGCCCGGATGCCCCGGATCAGACCACCTGAGCCAGATGTACGTCGGACGGCAGGTGCTGCCAGGCCTGAGCCTTCAGATAGGCGCGGATGCGCGCCGTGGCCTGCGACCGCAACTGGCAAACGCGCGCCTCGGTGACATTGAGCACCGCTCCGATCTCTTTCAGGTTCAGCCCCTGTTCATAGCACAGCGACATCAGCAGCTTCTCGCGTTCGGGCAGGGCGTCGATGGCCTGGATGAGCGCGCGGCGCAGGTCGCCAGCCAGCAGGCTGTCCAGCGGGGTGGCCTGGTCGCTGGCGGGGGCGTCGTGCCATTGGCCGTCGCCTTCGCCCTCACGGCCGAAATCTTCATAGTGCAGGATCTGGATGCCCTGGGCATCGGCCAGCATGTCGCGGTATTCGGTAAGCGGCACGCCCAGTTCGGCGGCGACTTCGGTCTCGCTGGGCGGGCGCATCAGGATCTGCTCCTGCCGCTGGATGGCGGTCTCGATGCGGCGGCTCTTGCTGCGCACGCTGCGGGGCAGCCAATCCTGGCTGCGCAGTTCGTCCAGCATGGCGCCGCGAATGCGGGCCGTGGCGTACGTCTCGAACTGCGCATCGGGATTTTCCTGGTACCGGCGGACGGCGTCCAGCAGCCCGATCATGCCGGCCTGGACCAGGTCGTCGAGCTGCACGCTGGCCGGCAGGCGCGCAAGCAGCTGCAGGGCCAGCTTGCGGACCAATGGAGCGTATTGAACCAGGCTGTCTTCGGCGTTAAGCATTCGGTGTCTGTCTGCGGATGCTCGTGGTGCGCGGCGCATGGCGTTGCACACGAACTACAGGCCGTGTCGCTGCACAGCCGGTCGCGTGGTTGTCTCTTTCGACCAGATTGTCGGAGAAATGCGACGATTCATTCGGACAAGGACGCAACTTTTTGAGCACTTGTTTACGGCTTTGCCGATGTTGTGGCGTAATGCATGTAACGTTAGTGTTTCGATGTTCACACGTCGGCCTGTTTATCTCAAACTTTTGACATGACTGTCATAAAAACTGACGAATCGCGTGGTAAATTGAATCCAATTTGCGATGAAATGACACATTTCGCATAGATTAGGACGGGGCCCGCATCAGTCAGCGGGGGCGGGGCCCAAGTCAGCCACACCGATGGTCTCGGAGAGTTAAGTGAAAACAGCCGATAGTTCGTTGCTTGCCGATATACGGGAAGTCAATCTGTCATATCTTTTGCTGGCCCAGCGCATGTTGCGTGATGACCACGCCGCCTCGATGTTCCGCCTGGGCTTCAGCGCCGAGGTCGCCGACATCCTGCTGCGCCTGTCGCCGGCCCAGTTGGTCAAGCTGGCCAGTTCCAGTTCCGTGCTTTGCCGTTTCCGTTTCGACGACTACAGCCTGCTGTCGGCGTTGACGCAGGACGTGCTGGGTGGCGCGTTGCAGCAGGCGCACGCCAGCATCCTGCTGGCCAAGCAGCCTGTCGAAGAACTGGCCTGACGGCCGCCTGCCATGCCAATCAAGAGTGTTTCGCAGGAAGCGGACGAAATTCTGCTGGCCAGCGCAATGATTACGCTGGGGGCCCGCCTGCAGGTCCTGGAGGCCGAAACGAGCCTCAGCCATGATCGCCTGGCCAGGCTTTACCGTGAAATCCGCGGTTGTTCGCCTCCCAAGGGCATGCTGCCCTTTTCGGTCGACTGGTTCATGACCTGGCTGCCGAACATCCATTCCTCGTTGTTCTACAACGTCTTTTCTTTCCTCAATACGCGTACCTCCAGCAAGGGCATCCGGGCCGTCATCGACGCCTATCGCCTGTACCTCGAGCACGCCCGGGTCGATGGCGCGCCGGTCGACGAGCCAGTGCTCAGCTTCACCCGCGCCTGGATGCTGGTGCGCTTCTTCGATAGCGGCATGTTGCAATTGTCGGCCTGCAGGCAGTGCGGCGGACATTTCATCGCCCATGCCCACGACCCGCAGTCCGATTTCGTTTGCGCGATCTGCCGTCCGCCTCCTCGCGCAGGCAAGACCCGTGCCGCCAAGGCGCGTGGCGCCGCCGTCAAGGCCAGCCTGGATACGGCACGCTCCTGAATTCCTTAAGGGTGCGCAAACACGCCAAGAAGCCCGAAAAACCCCCCGTAACCCTCGCTTTTGCCGAGGGCGGGGCGGGCGATCATTACGGCGGGATTGTTCGGACTACATTGGCAGGGGCCTAATGTGTTGATTGTTATCGGTTATTTGGTGGTCATCGGCTCCGTGGTCGGCAGCTTCGTGGCCATGGGTGGCCACCTCGGCGCGCTGTACCAGCCGTTCGAGGTCGTGCTGATCGCGGGCGCGGCGCTCGGCGCTTTCGTGGCCGGCAACAGCAAGAAGTCGCTGGTGCTGGTCAAGGAATCGCTGCCCAAGGCCCTGAAGGGGTCGCCGTACAGCAAGCAGGTGTACATGGAGCTCATGGCGCTGCTGTACGTGTTGCTGAACAAGGCGCGGCGCGAAGGCCTGATGGCGATCGAATCGCACATCGAGGACCCGGCCTCCAGCCCGATCTTCAGCGAGTATCCCGGCATCGCGCGCGACGAGAAGTTGATGGAATTCATCACCGACTATCTGCGCATCATGATAAGCGGCAACATGAGCTCGTTCGAGATCGAAACGCTGATGGACGAGGAAATCGATACCTACCGCCACGAGCAGGAAGTGCCGATACATGCGTTGCGCGCCGTGGCCGACGGCCTGCCGGCATTCGGTATCGTGGCCGCGGTGCTGGGCGTGATCAAGGCGCTGGCCGCCGTCGACCAGCCTCCCGCCATCCTGGGCGACCTGATCTCCAAGGCGATGGTCGGTACGTTCCTGGGCATTCTGCTTTCGTATGGCTTCGTCGGTCCGCTGGCCTCGCAGATCGAGCGCCGCACCGCCGAGTCCATCAAGGTGCTGGAGTGCATCAAGGTCACGCTGCTGGCCAGCATGAATGGTTATCCGCCGCAATTGGCCGTCGAATTCGGCCGCAAGGTGCTGTTCTCCGCCGTGCGTCCCACGTTCAGCGAACTCGAAGAGCACGTGCGCCAGGCCAAGGCCGCTCCGGGCCGTGCCTGATCAGCCTGAATAAAGACACGCCGCCATGAGCACCGTCAATAATCACCGCGTCGTCATCCGGCGCAAGAAATCGCACGGGGAAGCGCATCACGGCGGCAGCTGGAAGATCGCCTACGCCGACTTCATCACCGCGCTGATGGCTTTCTTCCTGGTCATGTGGCTGATCAGCATCGTGCCGCGCGAAGAGTTGAAGGGCATCGCCGACTACTTCAGGATGCCCCTGAGCGTGGCGATCGCCGGTGGCCCGAAGAATTCGGCCGAGCGCAGCGCGATTCCGGGCGGTGGCCCCGACACCCTGCGCGACGAGGGCGAGATCCGCCGCGCGCAAGGCACGCGCACGCAGGCACAGGTCATCAACGCCGATGCCGAGCGCCGCGACCGGCATCGCCTGGAGCGTCTGCGCCAGCGGCTGGAGAACGTCATCGAAAGCAGCCCGGTGCTGCAGAAGTTCCGTCCGCAGCTACTGATCGACATCACGACCGAAGGGCTGCGCGTGCAGATCGTCGACAGCCAGAACCGGCCCATGTTCGCCACCGGCAGCGCCGAGGTCAAGCCGTACATGCGTGACATCCTGCGCGAGCTGGGGCCCGTGCTGAACGAACTGCCCAACAAGGTCAGCATCGCGGGCCATACCGACGCCACGCAGTACGCCCGCGGCGAGCGCGCCTACAGCAACTGGGAGCTCTCCGCCGACCGCGCCAATGCGTCGCGCCAGGAACTGGTGGCGGGCGGCATGAACGAAGGCAAGGTCATTCGCATACAGGGGCTGGCTTCCAGCATGAGCCTGGTTAAGGATGACCCCTACGCTGCCGTTAACCGCCGCATCAGCTTGGTGGTACTGAACGAGGCCACCCAGCGCCGCCTCGAGTCCGAGAATGCGGCCGCCGCCGACGTCACTGCCGGTAGCGCTCAGCAGGTCGGGCAGGCGCTGACTCCGCAATCCGGCGCGGACACGCCGGCGAAGCAATAGGAAGAACAATGACATCCACGATTCTGGTGGCCGACGATTCGACGACCATGCGCATGATCGTCAAGACGGTGCTGTCGCAGGCCGGGTGGCAGGTGCTGGCGGCCAAAGACGGCCAGGAAGCCCTGGCGCTGGCGCAGACCAGCCAGGTGGACTTGGTGGTCAGCGACTGGAACATGCCTGTCATGGGCGGCCTGGGCCTGATCCGGGGCCTGCGCGAGCAGCCTCAGTATCAACATACTCCGGTGCTCGTGCTGACCACCGAAGAAGACGACATCAGCAAGTCCGCCGCCCGCGAATTGGGCGTCAGCGGATGGCTGAACAAGCCGCTCGACCCGCAGGTGCTGGTCGAGTTGGCCGCGGAACTGCTGGGCGAGACGCCGCAGGATTGATCAGGTTCACATAAGGTAAACACCTGTCATGAGTTCTGGCCTGGACCTCAGTCAGTTCTACGAAACCTTCTTCGATGAAGCGGACGAACTGCTGGCCCAAATGGAGCAACTGCTGCTCGAGCTGGACGTGCAAGCGCCCGACATCGAACAGCTGAATGCGATTTTTCGTGCCGCCCACTCCATCAAGGGTGGCGCGGCGACCTTCGGCTGCTTTCAGAAGCTGGCCGGAACCACCCACCTGCTCGAAAACCTGCTGGATGCCATCCGGCGGGGTGAGATGGCGCTGCGCGTCGACATGGTAGATACTTTCCTGGAGACGAAGGACGTGCTGAAGAGCCAGTTGGACGCCTACCGGTCGTCCGAGGAACCCGACGAGGCCGTATTCGAGCGTATCTGCGCCGTGTTGCGGCAACTGGCCCTTGAAGACGGTCACGCCGCCGCGCCGGCGCAACCGGCGGCGGCTCCCGCCGCGGTCGTGCCGCCCGCTCCCGCACCCGTGGCCGCGCCGGCTCCCGAGCCAGTTGCGGCCGAACCCGTGCAGCAGTCCGCCGGCGATCTGCCCACCAGGGTGCGCATCAGCAAGGTGTCCGACAAGGATGCCGCCTCGCTGCTCGAGGAGATGGGCAACCTGGGCAACGTGCTGGCCAGCGACCACAGCGGCGGCGCGCTGACCGTGTGGGTGCAGACGACCTGCTCGGCGGCCGACATCGAAGCCGTCTGCTGCTTCATCATCGATTCCGATCAGCTCGAAGTCTCGCACGAGGCCGCGCCGGCGCAAGCCGCCCCGGCCGCGGCCGACGCCGGTGTGCTCGAGCAATTCGAGCAGGCCGCTGCCAGCTTCGCGCCCGCCGCGCCCGTTGCCCCTGCTGCCGAGGCGGCCGCGCCCGCCGCCGCGGCGCCGGCGCGTGCCGCGCGCGCCCCGGCCGCACAGCACGCCGACAAGGAATCCACCTCCATCCGCGTGGGGGTCGAGAAGGTCGACCAGATCATCAACCTGGTGGGCGAACTGGTCATCACGCAGGCCATGCTGGCGCAGCAGGCCTCGTCGCTGGATCCGGTGCTGCACGACCGGCTGCTCAACGGCATGGAACAGCTCGAGCGCAACGCGCGCGACCTGCAGGAATCCGTGATGTCCATCCGCATGATGCCGATGGATTATGTTTTCAGCCGCTTCCCCCGCCTGGTGCGCGACATCGCCGGCAAGATGGGCAAGCAGATCGAGCTGCAGACCTACGGCCGCGCCACCGAACTGGACAAGAGCCTGATCGAACGCATCATCGATCCGCTGACCCATCTGGTGCGTAACAGCCTGGACCACGGCATCGAAACGCCCGAGAAGCGCGTCGCCGCCGGCAAGGAGCCCACGGGCCAACTGGTGCTGTCGGCCCAGCACAACGGCGGCAACATCGTCATCGAGGTCAGCGACGACGGTGGCGGCCTGAACCGCGAGCGCATCCTGAAGAAGGCGCTGTCGCAGGGCATGGCCGTGAACGAGAACATGCCCGACGATGAAGTCTGGCAACTGATCTTCGCGCCGGGTTTCTCCACCGCCGAGCAGATTACCGACATTTCCGGCCGAGGCGTGGGCATGGACGTCGTGCGCCGCAACATCCAGGACATGGGCGGCCACGTGCAGTTGTCCAGCGAGACGGGCAAGGGCACCACCACGCGCATCGTGCTGCCGCTGACGCTGGCCATCCTCGACGGCATGTCGGTGCGGGTGGGCGAAGAGACCTTCATCCTGCCGCTGAACCACGTGACCGAATCGCTGCAGCCGACGGAAGACCAACTGTACACGGTGGCGGGCAACGAGCGCGTGATGCACGTGCGCGGCGAGTACCTGCCGCTGGTCGAGATGCACCGCGTGTTCTCCGTGGGCGCCGCACAGGCCGATCCCACCCAGGCCATCGCCGTCATCATGACCGCCGAGGATCGCCGCTTCGCGCTGCTGGTGGACCATCTGGTCGGCCAGCACCAGGTCGTGGTGAAGAACCTCGAAGCCAATTACCGCAAGGTGCCGGGCATCTCGGCGGCCACTATTCTTGGCGACGGCAGCGTGGCGCTGATCGTCGATGTATTCGCACTGGCGCGGGCCAATCGCGAGAAATGGGCCCAGCCCGAAGCCATCCTGAACTGAGGGAGCAAGACCATGGCAGCCAAACCGCAAACCCAGGCGACGCGCGTCGAAGATCAGGGTAGCGAATTCCTGGTGTTCACGCTGGGCGAAGAAGAGTACGGGATCGACATCCTGAAGGTGCAGGAAATCCGCGGCTACGATGCGAACGCGGTCACGCGCATCGCCAACGTGCCGCCCTTCATCAAGGGGGTGACGAACCTGCGCGGCATCATCGTTCCGATCGTCGACCTGCGCATCAAGTTCAACCTGGGTCGCGTCGAATACAACGAGCAGACCGTCGTCATCATCCTGAACCTCGATCGCCGCGTGGTCGGCATCGTGGTCGATGGCGTGTCGGACGTGCTGATGCTGAATGCCGGCCAGATCCGTCCGGCGCCCGAGTTCGGCGCCACGCTGTCGACCGAGTACCTGACCGGCCTGGGTACGGTGGACGAGCGCATGCTGATTCTCGTCGACATCGAACGTCTGATGACCAGCGACGAAATGGCGTTGGTCGAGAAAGTGGCTTCCTGAGCCCATCAGCGCAGGGACGGGGCGGCTTGAACCCCGCGCCCGGCGCATGGCAGCAACCGCGGTCCGGGATTGATAAACATCATGCGCAATATCTTGGCAAACCTGTCCATCCGCAGCAGCCTGTTGGGCGTGCTGGGCTTTTTCTCCTTTCTGCTGGTCATCGGCGCGGTGCTGGGGGTCTTCTCCCTGCACCTGGGCAATGAGACCACGGCATCGCTCAAGCGTACCGAGGACATCGACGGCGCCATGGGCCGCGTGGTCGACAGTACCAAAGAGGCCGTGATCGCCCTGAGCCGTGGCGCCGTCGCCCAGTACGGCTTGACGGTGCAGGCGCTGGAAACCGCCCAGGCGGCCCAGGTCGCACAGACCAAGACGGCCATCGACGCGGCCAACGCGGCCACGGCGGCGTTTGCCGCCCAGGTGGCCATTCCCGCCGTCGACGGGGCGGCCCCGCCGGCCGCGCCCGCGCCGGTGGCCGTTCCCGCGGCCATCGCCCCGTCGCTGCCGTCGGGCGGCGCTGGCCCGGCCGCCGCCATGGCGCAGCGCGCCCAGGACGGACTCAAGCGTGCGCAGGCCGAGTTCGAGCGTTATCAGGCTTTGCCCAAGACCGAGGCCGCCGAGGCGGTCCTGAATGAATTCGAGCAGTCCTATCGCGCCTTGACGCAAAGCATCGCTCCCATGGCGGCGCTGCTCCAGAAGGGCGATCTGGCCGGCTACAGCAAGCAGGTGGAAGGCGCGATCGATGCGCCGCAGGCGCGGTTCCAGCGCTCGATCGATGCTTTCGATACCTGGCGGTCCGCGCAGTTGGACGAGGCCTACGGCATGGCCGAGACCCGCTACCAATACATCCTGGGCGCCGTCGCGCTGGGCGCCTTCGTGGCAGCGGTGCTGGTCTTCATGACCTACCTTTTCCTGCGCGGCCGCGTGTTGCGTCCGCTGAAGGAAGCCGGCATCCAGTTCGACCGCATTGCCGCGGGCGATCTGGCCACGCGGGTCGAGATGCGCAGCAACAACGAAATCGGCCAGTTGTTTGCCGCGCTCAAGCGCATGCAGGAAAGCCTGACGCGCACGGTGGGCATCGTGCGCCGCGGCGTGGACGAGATCAACGTGGGTTCGCAGGAAATCTCGGCGGGCAATACCGACCTGTCCAGCCGCACCGAGCAGCAGGCCGCTTCGCTGGAGCAGACCGCCGCCTCG
>NZ_FKBS01000016.1 GCF_900078315.1 Bordetella ansorpii | reverse complement strand
GGCGCAGCGCCTGGCGGAAGCGGTGGCGGTGTTCCGCATCAACGCCGGCGAAGTCATCGAGGCGCCGGCCCAGCAATTGGCGGCGGCGCCCGCGCCGCGCGTGTCCATGCCCGCGCCGGTTCAAGAGCGGCCCGCGGCCAAGCCGGCGACGGCTGCCAAGCCTGCCGCCGAGGCGCCGCGATTGGTGGCCACGGCTCGCATCGTCGAGGCGGGTGCGGGAGAGGGCGCCAGCACGCGCCGTCCGCCGCGCCGCCGCGCGACCGAAACGTCCGCGCCGGCAGCGGCTCCGGCTCCGGCTCCGGCCCCGGCCGCTGCGGCGCGCAACAAGGCGTCGGCAGCCTCCGATGATTGGGAATCCTTCTAACCGATAGACATCCCGAGGCCGGCGCCTGGCGCTGGCTTCTCTGCAGTACATCGAAAAGAGTCAACATGCTCTCGAACCTGAAAGTCAAAACCGGTCTGTTGTCCGCGCTGCTGGCCATGGCGGTGATGGCCTTGGCTTCCATCGGCATGGGTTGGGACAGCTCGCATGATGGCGATGTCGCGCTCAGCCGGCTGGATAGCCTGAGCGTGCGGCAGAACACCCTGCTGAAGGACGGTTATGTCCTGATGCTGCGATCCATCGTCCGGGCGGACATCGCCGCCTCGCAGCAGCAGGCGGGGGACGCGGCGGGGTATTCGCAGAGCATGGACATGCTGCGGGCTCAGGTGGCGGAGGGACTGAAGAAGGTCGAGGCCTTCCGCGCCATTCCCAAGCTGTCGGATGTGGGAAGAGACAGCGCCGATGATCTCGTGGCCGGGTTCCAGGCGCTGGCCGCCGCGGTGCAGGAGATGCAGGGGGCGCTGGCGGCCAAGGACATCGCCAGGTTCCAGGACCTCAAGAGCAACAAGGCCGGCGCGGCCAGTGCGGCCCTGTCCACCAAGCTGGATCAATTCAGCGGCAACATCCAGACGATGAGCGAGCGTACGCTGGCCACGTTCCGCAGCCAGATCCATCTGGTGAACATCCTTTATGTGGTCATGGCGGTGCTGGTGCTGGCCGTTGCAGCGGGGGCCTTCCTCTTCGTGACGCGCGGCGTCTTGCGGCCTTTGAAGGAAGCCGGGGTTCATTTCGACCGGATCGCCGCGGGCGACCTGACCACGCGCGTCCAGGCGCGCAGCAACAACGAGATCGGCCATCTCTTCGCGGCGGTGCGCCGCATGCAGGACAGCCTGGCGCGCACGGTGGGCACCGTGCGCCGCGGCGTGGACGAGATCAACGTAGGTTCGCAGGAAATCTCGGCGGGCAATACCGACCTGTCCAGCCGCACCGAGCAGCAGGCCGCCTCGCTGGAGCAGACCGCCGCCTCGATGGAGCAACTGGCCTCCACGGTCAAGCAGAATGCCGACAATGCGCGGCAGGCCAACCAGTTGGCGGCCAGCGCCTCGCAGATCGCCGAGCGCGGCGGCGCCGCCATGTCCGAGGTCGTGCAGACGATGGAAGGCATTTCGGCCAGTTCGCGCAAGATCTCCGAGATCGTGTCGGTGATCGATGGCATTGCGTTCCAGACGAACATCCTGGCGCTGAACGCGGCGGTGGAAGCGGCGCGTGCGGGCGAGCAGGGCAAGGGCTTCGCGGTGGTGGCGGGCGAAGTGCGCTCGCTGGCGCAGCGCAGCGCGCAGGCGGCAAAGGAAATCAAGGTGCTGATCGAGGAGTCGGTCAGCAAGGTCGACGTCGGCTCGCAGCAGGTCGAGCGAGCGGGCGCCACCATGCAGGAAATGGTCGGTTCGTCCAGGCGCGTGACGGACATCATGGGCGAGATCTCGGCGGCGTCGGAAGAGCAGTCCAGCGGCATCGACCAGGTGAACCGCGCGGTGTCGCAGATGGACGAGGTGACGCAGCAGAACGCGGCGCTGGTGGAAGAGGCGGCGGCGGCTGCGGGTTCGCTGCAGGAGCAGGCGCAGCGCCTGGCGGAAGCGGTGGCGGTGTTCCGCATCAACGCCGGCGAAGTCATCGACGTGGCGGCGCAGTTGGAAGCCAGCCGCCGGACGCCGCGCGTGTCCGATGCACCCGTGGCCTCGTCCACCAGGAATGCCGGGCCGGCCCGTGTACAGGCGGCGCCGGGTGCAGGCAAGGCCCCCAGCGCGGAGGCCGCCGCGCCTCAACCGGCGGGTAAACGCACGGCGCGCTTGACGCGCCCGCAGACGCCGGCCGAGGTCCAGACCGATGCCGCCAGCGCCAGGCGTCCCGCGCGTAGCCGTCCGGCTCCGGCGGCCGTTGCGTCCGCGCCGAAGGCACCGGCAAAGAGCCGGCCGGCCCCCGAGCCGGCCAAGTCATCGGCGGGTCGCGCGAAGGCGCCATCCGATGACGACTGGGAATCCTTTTGACGGCGGAACACACGCCAACCACGAGGCAAGCAATGCGATATCTGAAAGTCTTGGCGATTGCCGGAATGCTGGTGCTGGGCGGATGCGCGGCCTCGGGCCACAACTTCGACCCGGGCAAGCTGTCGGCACTGACGCCGGGCCGTACGACGATCGCAGACGCGTCGCGCGCACTGACGGCGGCGCCTGATCAGGTCTATCCGCAGAGCGACGGCACCACGCTGGCGCTCTGGCGTTTCCATATCACGTTCGTTCCCGATGGGCTGTACAGCCGCAAGGAAGCCTTGCTGCAGTTCGGTCCCGATGGACGGCTGATGCGTTTGGTGGATAGCACCAACCTCCTGCTGGAACCCTGGGAGCGGCAGAAGCTGCTGGGGCCCGAACCCGCGCCTGTCGCGCCGGTGGCCGTTGCGCCGCAGGAACCGTCGCCCGAGTCTGGCTGGATCGTGATCCCGCCAGGGGCGACGCAGTAAACGCCGCGAGGTCCGGGCGGTTGTCCGGTGGGGCTTTCCGTGTGACGGGCAGGTCCGGCGCGCGGTGAGTAGTCTTTACTTTACGAATGATTCCTGGAAACAGGGGGGGCTATATGGATACGAATCTGGAAACAGGCGACCAACAGGGCAAGGCCAAGAAGCGCAAGCGCGCACCGAAGCAGAAGCGTTCCATGAAGCTGCGCGACGCGCGCGTCGGCACCATGCTGATGTGCGTCATGGGCCTGTTCGCGGTGCTGGTCGCGGCGATGGGCCTGATGGCGGCCTATTTCCTGCAGCAGAACTATCAATCGGTGCTGCAGATCGGCCAACTGACCAGTCGTGGCAAGCAGGTGGAGATCATCAACAGCGACATGCTGCGGGCTCGCGTCTCGCTCATGGTGGCGGCGCGTCACCTGCAGGAGGCCGGTTGGGGCGGCGGCGGCAATGCGCAGGGCGCGAACGCCAGTTCCAGCCAGGCGGCGAAAGACGCGCTGAAAGACGCCACCGACCTGTTGAACGGGGTGCGCAGCCGCTTTGCCGATTTCCAGAAGAACATGCTGGAGGACGAAACGGGTCGCCAGCTGTCCATGAACCTGGTGCGCCGCTATCGCTCGTACATCGACGATGGCGTGGACACCATGCTCGAAGCCCTGCGCAGCGAAGACTATTCCACGTTCTACATGGTGAACAACGAATATGGCACCCCGCGTAGCGCCGCCTTCATCGACGCCATCGGCCAGTTTACGAAATACATCCAGGATTCGCAGGATGCGACGAGCCAGCAAGCTCAAACCAGCTTCGAGCGTGCGCTGATCGCCGTGGTCGCGGCCGTCGTGCTGGCGATCATCCTGATGATCCTGGCCCGCATCGTATTCGGCCGTCTGGTGGTGCGTCCTCTGGTGGAGGCCGGCCAGCATTTCGACCGCATCGCGGCGGGCGATTTGACGTCCCGTGTGGAAGTGCGCAACAACAACGAAATCGGCCAGTTGTTTGCCGCGCTCAAGCGCATGCAGGAAAGTCTGACGCGCACGGTCAGCACCGTGCGTCGCGGCGTGGACGAGATCAACGTGGGTTCGCAGGAAATCTCGGCGGGCAACACCGACCTGTCCAGCCGCACCGAAGAGCAGGCCGCCTCGCTGGAAGAAACGGCTGCTTCGATGGAAGAGCTGGCCTCGACCGTGAAACAGAACGCCGACAATGCGCGGCAGGCCAACCAGTTGGCGGCCAGCGCATCGCAGGTGGCCGAGCGTGGCGGCGCCGCGGTGTCGGAAGTGGTGCACACCATGGAAGGCATTTCGGCCAGTTCGCGCAAGATCTCCGAG
>NZ_FKBS01000015.1 GCF_900078315.1 Bordetella ansorpii | reverse complement strand
GCAGAGAAACGAGATTATGAAGAAGTTTTTTAACGCTGTCAAGTCAGCTCGCTTCGCTTTTCCATTTTTCGATCAACTTATTTCGTTGACCGGGACCCCGAAGCCGCGCGTCGCGCCAAACCTCAGAACCGCTTCGGATAAGCGCGTTTTCTGAAAAAACCCCTCAGAAAACAACCACTTGACCTAACTTTCTTCACTTCGTCTCGCTGCCGTTTCAGCAACAGAGGGACGAGATTATGAAGAAGTTTTTTCAGCGTGTCAAATCAATCCGCTTCGCTACCGTTTGCAGCCAACCAACCACTCGTTGACCGGGATTCCTCCGCCGCGCCTTACGCGCCAAGCTCCGGAACCACCTCGGCAGCCGCTTCGCCCAAAACCCAGGCAAAACAACGCACTGACCAGACCTTTCTTCACTGCCCTGCTTGCTCGGCACCTACCGCGTCGTCGCTATTGCGTAGAACGTTTCAACTGCCGAGCCAATAACTATAGCACAGGGTTTCTACCGAATGCAAATAGGGACCGATGAATCGTTACGCCTCCGTGAAGAAACGGTGGAATCTTGGTGACGGTTCCCTGCAACTCCCGCGACAACCCGCCTCTTCGCCCCGCCATCGTTCATGGCTTACGGTACCCTACGCCGTAGAGCATCCACCCTATATATAGAACGAGAACATGAGCGAAGACATCCTGATCAATGTCACTCCCTTCGAGACGCGCGTCGCGCTGGTGGAGCAGGGCGCCGTCCAGGAGCTGCACGTAGAGCGCAGCATCCAGCGGGGCCAGGTGGGCAACATCTATCTGGGACGGGTGGTGCGCGTGCTGCCCGGCATGCAGAGCGCCTTCATCGACGTGGGCCTGGAACGCGCGGCCTTCATCCATATAGCGGACCTGCGCGAGAACCGCGCCGAGCGCAGCCAGGGCCAGACCCCTACTCCTATAGAGAAGCTGCTGTTCGAGGGGCAGACGCTGATGGTGCAGGTGATCAAGGACCCTTTGGGCACCAAGGGCGCCCGGCTGTCCACCCAGATCAGCATCGCCGGCCGCATGCTGGTGCATTTGCCGCACGATCCGCACATTGGGATTTCGCAGAAGATCGACTCCGAGACCGAGCGCACGCAACTGCGCGAACGCCTGCAGGCGCTGATCCCCCCTGAAGAGAAAGGCGGCTTCATCGTGCGCACCCAGGCCGAGGGCGCCACCGATGACGAGATCGCCGCCGACCTGGAGTATCTGCGCAAGCTGTGGGCCAGCGTGCAGGCCGCCGCTCGCAGCCAGCCCGCCCCCACCCTGTTGCATCACGACCTGACCCTGGCGCAACGGGTGTTGCGCGACATGGTGGGCCCGCACACCGGCAGCATCCAGGTCGATTCGCGCAGCACGACGGCTGCCCTGCAGGAATGGGCCCGGCTGTATACGCCGTCGGTGGTGGAGCGCGTGCGGCACTACAGCGGCGAACGCCCCCTGTTCGACACCGCCGGCGTCGACGAGGAAATCGCCCGCGCGCTGTCGCGCCGCGTGGATCTGAAGTCGGGCGGCTACCTGATCGTGGACCAGACCGAGGCGCTGACCACAGTGGATGTGAACACCGGCGGCTTCGTGGGCGGCCGCAATTTCGACGACACCATCTTCAAGACCAACCTGGAAGCCGCGCAGGCCATCGCCCGCCAATTGCGGCTGCGCAACCTGGGCGGCATCGTCATCCTGGACTTCATCGACATGGAGGATCCCGAGCACCGCGAAACGGTGCTGGCGGAACTGAAGAAGGCCCTGTCGCGCGACCGCACTCGCATGACGGTGAACGGCTTCACGCAGTTGGGCCTGGTGGAGATGACCCGCAAGCGCACCCGCGATTCGCTGGCGCATCAGCTATGCGAACCCTGCCCCATGTGCCAGGCGCGCGGCACGGTGCGCACGCCGCGCACCGTCTGCTATGAGATCCTGCGCGAGATCCTGCGGGAAAGCCGGCAGTTCAACCCGCGCGAGTTCCGCGTGCTGGCCTCGCAACAGGTGGTGGATCTGTTCCTGGAAGAGGAAAGCCAGCATCTGGCCATGCTGGGCGATTTCGTGGGCAAGCCCGTCACGCTGGAAGTCGAGGCGACGTATGCCCAGGAGCATTACGACATCATCCTGATCTGAACAGCGCCATCACCCGCTGGCCTGAACAGCGGCCTTCGGCAACGCTGGCGCATCCCACCCACCGCCCAACGACTTATAAGCGGCCACCGCGGCGCGCGCCGCATCCACCTGGGCCTGCGCCCTTTGATCCGACGCCTGCAACAGCGATGCATCGGCGTAAAGCACTTCGATCAGACTCGAGGCGCCGCGCTCGTACGCCGCCTGGGTGGAAGCCCGGGCGCGTGCCAGCGATTCCTCACCTCGCACCAGCGTCGTTGCCTGTTGACCACGATTGAGAAGCGCCGAGAACGCGTTCTCGACATCTTCCGTGGCGCGCAACACCGACAGCCGATAGGCAGCCAACGCTTCGGCATCGCGTCCCTTTGCAAGATTGATTTGAGCGTTGATACGCCCAAAGTCGAATAGACGCCAGCGCAGTCCGAGCAAGCCGGTCGTCTGGCTTGCGCCGCTCGTAAACAAATTGCCGCTGGACACTGTCGTTGCACTGCCGATCAGTCCGCTCAAGGAGAACTTCGGGTAGTACTCGGCAATCGCTTCACCGATTCGTGCGTTCGTGGCCTCGAGCCGCCTTTCAGCCACGATCAGGTCGGGGCGCCGCTGCAGGAGATCGGAGGGTGAGCCCATTCCCGCGATGGGGGGCGGGGCCGGAATTGCCACGGGCGGCGCGAGCTGCGCGCGGGAGGTGCCCGGTGGTTCACCGAGCATCACGTCGAGCGCATTCATGGCGGCGTCCAGGCCTGCCTGCAATGCCGGTACCGTCGCCTGCGCTTGCGACAGCGCGCCCTCGGCCTGTCGCAGCTGGTATTCCGCAGCCAGGCCTTTCTCGAAAAGCAGGGCCACTTTATTGACGAGCGCTTGACGGGTCGCGGCCTGGCGCCGCGCAATGTCCATCCGCGCCTGCAGGCCACGGATCGCAATGTAGGTATCCGCGGTCTGCGCAGCCACCGCCAGGCGCGTCGCGGCGGCGGCGGCTTGAGAGGCTTGATAGTCTGCCAGCGCCGCTTCGCGCCCCCGCCGCAGGCCACCGAACACGTCGATCTCCCAGCCCGCCTCGAGGTTCATCTCGTAGGCATTGCCCCAGCGGTCGTAATCCGGCGTACTGTTCACCACCTGCCCCAAGGGCGTCTCGACCGATTGATATGCACGCCCCGCGGAGCCGCTGATGCCCGCGGACGGCAGAAGCGCGGCGTTGGCGGCCCCCAACCCCGCGCGGGCTTGAGTGACGCGCGCCGCGGCTTGCGCCAGATCCAGATTCTGCTCGATGGCCCTGGCCACGAAATGCGCAAGCATCGGATCGTCGAAGCGCTGCCACCATGACGACAGCCCAAGCGGGGCCGGCGAATGCGCAGGATCGGAGGCCCCGTTGCCGGTGAAGTGCGCCGGCAATGGAACGCTGGGCTGGCGATAGTCGGG
The DNA here is from genome assembly GCF_900078315.1 of Bordetella ansorpii. Lineage (GTDB taxonomy): Bacteria > Pseudomonadota > Gammaproteobacteria > Burkholderiales > Burkholderiaceae_B > Bordetella > Bordetella ansorpii. The sequence continues at coordinate 78,225 of NZ_FKBS01000015.1, read as the reverse complement.
ACCTACCGCGCAGCCGGCCATCAGGCTGGCGCTGAGCGATAACAGGAAAAATCGACGGGCAGACATGGACGTCCTTAGAAACGCGATAACGGCCGAATGGCAAGTGACTATAATACAATTTGGTCACTTGTTGTCAATGGTTGGCTTGCGGTAAGCTGGCGCCATGACTAAGGCAACCTCTCCCAGCCCTCAAACCCGCGGCCCCTCCGACCACGATGTCCGTGACCAGATCGTCGAAGCGGCCACGGAGTACTTCTCCCTGTACGGCTTTGAGAAGACCACGGTTTCCGACCTTGCCAAGGCCATTGGCTTTTCCAAGGCCTATATCTATAAATTCTTCGATTCGAAGCAGGCGATCGGCGAGGTCATCTGCGGCAATCGTCTCAACGTCATCATGACCGTCGTAGACCAGGCCGTCATGGACGTGGAGTCGGCGCCGGAGCGGCTGCGCCGCATGTTCAAGACGTTGGTCGAGGCCGGCAGCCAACTGTTCTTCCAGGACAGCAAGCTCTATGACATCGCGCGCATGTCGGCCAGCGAATCGTGGCCCTCTGCGCGGGCGTACGAAGCACACATCAAAGACCTGATTCAACAGACTGTGCGCGCGGGGCGCGACGCCGGCGACTTCGAGCGCAAGACGCCGCTGGACGAGACCGTCAACGCCATCTACCTGGTGATGCGGCCATACAGCAACCCGCTCTTGCTGCAGCACAACCTCGAGAACGCCGGCGAGGCGGCTGCGCAACTCTGCAATCTCATTCTGCGCAGCCTGGCGCCGTAGTATGGCGCGATTTGACTATTGACTATTTTGGTCACTAGAATGAGAATGGAGTCCTTCTTTTGTCAGGAATGGACCCATGCTGCGGCGCCCGCTTGTCCCGATTACCCTCTGCCTGCTGCCTCTCGCCCTGGCGGCCTGCGGCGACAGCCCGCCCGCCGATCCGCGGGTTGATGCCCCCCTCGTCCGAGCCAGCGTAGCGCAACCGGCGCCCACTACGTCGCGCTCTTTTTCCGGAGTGGTAGCGGCACGCGTGCAGAGCGACCTGGGCTTTCGCGTATCCGGAAAAGTGCTCGAGCGCCTGGTCGACACTGGGCAAACCGTGACGCGCGGCCAGGCGCTGATGCGCCTGGATCCCATCGACCTGGGCCTGCAGGCGCGCGCGCAACGTGAGGCCGTGGCTGCCATCCGCGCTCGCGCCCGCCAGACGGCCGATGACCAGGCGCGCTACCGCGGTCTGGTCGCCGAAGGCGCGGTCTCGGCCTCTGCCTACGATCAGATCAAGGCAGCCGCCGACACGGCCCGCGCAGATCTCAAGGCGGCCGAAGCACAAGCCGACGTCGCGAAGAACGCATCGGATTACGCGGTGCTCGTTGCCGATGCCGACGGTGTCGTCGTCGACACACTGGCCGAGCCCGGGCAGGTCGTCAGCGCGGGGCAAACGGTCGTGCGCCTAGCCCGAGCGGGCCAGCGCGAGGCCATCGTGCATCTGCCCGAAACGCTGCGCCCGGCTGTGGGATCCCGCGCGCCGGCCCGGCTTTATGGCGGCGGGCACACGACCGCGCCTGCCACGCTTCGACAGTTGTCGGACGCCGCGGATCGCGTGACGCGGACCTTCGAGGCCAGGTATGTGCTCGAAGGCGACCTCGCCCGCGCCCCCCTGGGCGCCACCGTGACGATCGATATCGACGCGGGCGATAACGCCATGGCATGGTTGCAAGTGCCCATCGGCGCGATCTTCGACCCCGGCCAAGGCCCTTCGGTGTGGGTGATCGCCACGTCGGGCCACATTGCCCGGCGCGCCGTCCAGGTGCACAACCTCACCGACGATGCGGCACGCGTAGGCGGCGATCTCAAGGCCGGCGAGCAGGTCGTCGCACTGGGCGCACACCTGCTGCAACAAGGCGATAAGGTCCGGCTGATCGGCCCGGCCGAGGCAGGCACGCCGGGAGAACGTCAATGAGCGAAGGCCGGTTCAATCTATCGGCGCTCGCGGTACGCGAGCGGTCGATCACGCTCTTCCTGATTTTTCTGGTTTCCGTGGCGGGGGTTCTCGCCTTCTTTCAGCTCGGCCGCGCGGAAGATCCTCCGTTCACCATCAAGCAGATGACCGTCATCACCGCTTGGCCTGGCGCCTCGGCCCAGGAGATGCAGGATCAGGTTGCCGAGCCGCTCGAAAAGCGTCTGCAGGAGCTGCGCTGGTATGACCGTACCGAAACCTATACGCGCCCGGGCCTGGCGTTCACCATGGTGTCGTTGCAGGACAGCACGCCGCCCTCGCAAGTGCAGGAAGAGTTCTATCAAGCTCGCAAGAAGCTTGCCGACGAGTCCCGGCGATTGCCGGCGGGCGTGATCGGACCAATGGTCAACGACGAATACGCGGATGTGACGTTCGCCCTGTATGCCCTGAAGGCCAAGGGCGAACCGCAACGCAAGCTCGTGCGCGATGCCGAAGCGTTGCGCCAGCAGCTGCTGCACGTCCAGGGCGTCAAGAAGGTCAATATCATTGGCGAGCAGCCGGAGCGCATCTTCGTTTCGTTCTCGCATGACCGGCTCGCCACGCTCGGCGTGAATCCTCAGGATATCTTTGCCGCGCTCAACGGACAGAACGTGTTGACGCCCGCCGGCTCGATCCAGACGCGAGGCCCGCAAGTGTTCCTGCGCGTGGAGGGCGCATTCGACGACCTCGAGAAAATCCGCCAGACGCCCATCGTGGCGCAAGGTCGGACGCTGAAGCTGTCGGACGTAGCGACCGTGGAGCGCGGCTATGAGGATCCCGCAACCTTCCTCGTGCGCAACAACGGCGAGCCGGCCCTCCTGCTGGGCGTGGTGATGCGGGACGACTGGAACGGGCTCGAGCTGGGCAAGGCGCTCGAGCAGGAAGTCACGCGGATCAATCAATCCCTGCCGCTCGGGATAAGCCTGAGCAAGGTCACCGATCAGGCCGTGAACATCAGCTCCGCCGTGGACGAGTTCATGATGAAGTTCTTCGCCGCACTGCTCGTGGTGATGCTGGTCTGCTTCGTGAGCATGGGCTGGCGCGTCGGTGTCGTCGTCGCAGCCGCCGTACCGCTCACGTTGGCCATCGTTTTCGTGATCATGGCCGCCTCGGGAAAGAACTTTGACCGCATCACGCTGGGCTCCCTGATCCTGGCGCTGGGATTGCTGGTGGACGACGCGATCATTGCCATCGAAATGATGGTGGTGAAGATGGAAGAGGGATACAGCCGCATCGCCGCGTCGGCCTACGCATGGAGCCACACCGCGGCACCGATGCTGTCCGGCACGCTCGTGACGGCCGTGGGGTTTATGCCGAACGGCTTCGCGCGTTCCACGGCGGGCGAGTACACCAGCAACATGTTCTGGATTGTGGGCATCGCACTGATCGCTTCGTGGATCGTCGCGGTCGCCTTCACGCCCTATCTGGGCGTGAAGATGCTGCCCGACATAAAGAAGGTCGAGGGTGGACATGGCGCGATCTACGACACGCGGGCCTACAACCGATTCCGGCGCTTGCTCAAGCGCGTCATCGCCCGGAAATGGTGGGTGGCCGCCACGGTGATCGGCGCCTTCGTGCTCGCCATCGTCGGCATGGGCCTGGTCAAGAAGCAGTTCTTCCCGACCTCGGACAGGCCCGAGGTGCTGGTGGAGGTTCAACTGCCCTATGGCACGTCGATCGAAGAGACGAGCAAGGCCACGGCCAAGATCGAGGCCTGGTTATCCCGACAGGATGAAGCCAAGATCGTGACCGCGTATGTGGGCCAGGGCGCGCCACGCTTCTTCCTGGCGATGGCGCCGGAATTGCCCGACCCGTCGTTTGCCAAGATTGTCGTGCTGGCGGGGGACGAGAAAGAGCGCGAGGCCCTGAAACATCGCCTGCGTCAGGCGGTGGCAGACGGCCTTGCGCCCGAAGCGCAGGTGCGCGTCACGCAGATCGTGTTCGGCCCACCGTCGCCCTTTCCGGTCGCGTATCGCGTAACAGGCCCCGACGCCGAGACACTGCGCACGATCGCCGCGCGCGTCGAAACCATCATGCGGGCCAGCCCGATGATGCGTACGGTAAACATGGACTGGGGCGCGCGCGTGCCGGCATTGCATTTCGTGCTGGATCAGGATCGCATTCAAGGCGTCGGACTGAGTTCGGCCGCGGTCGCGCAGCAGCTGCAATTTCTGTTGAGTGGCGTGACACTCACGGAAGTGCGAGAGGACATCCGTTCGGTTCAGGTCGTGGGGCGGGCCGCCGGCGACATACGCCTTGACCCGGCAAAGATCGGTGGACTTACCTTGGTGGGATCGGCTGGACAGCGCATACCGCTGTCCCAGGTGGGCACCGTGGAGGTGCGCATGGAAGATCCGATCTTGCGCCGTCGAGACCGCACACTGACCATCACCGTGCGCGGCGACATTGCAGAGGGACTGCAGCCTCCGGATGTCTCGACTGCGGTCATGAAGGAGCTTCAGCCCGTCATCGACACGCTTGCACCGGGCTATCGCATCGAGCTGGCTGGTTCGATCGAAGAGTCGGCCAAGGCATCCACGGCGATGCTACCGCTGTTTCCCATCATGATCGCCATCACGCTGCTCATCATCATCCTCCAGGTACGCTCGATTGCCGCCATGGTGATGGTGTTCGCCACGAGCCCGCTCGGCCTGATCGGCGTGGTGCCGACCTTGCTGCTTTTCCAGCAGCCTTTCGGCATCAACGCGCTGGTGGGCCTTATTGCCCTGTCCGGCATCCTCATGCGCAATACGCTGATCCTGATCGGCCAGATACACCACAACGAACAGGAAGGGCTCGCGCCCTACGACGCGGTGGTCGAAGCCACCGTGCAGCGCGCGCGGCCGGTAATCTTGACAGCGTTGGCAGCCATCCTCGCCTTCATCCCGCTGACGCATTCGGTATTCTGGGGCACGCTGGCCTACACACTCATCGGCGGCACGTTCGCGGGCACGATCCTGACGCTTGTGTTCCTGCCAGCGATGTACGCCATCTGGTTCAAGATCCGCCCCACACCGTCGCACCCCGGCGTCGCGACGCAACCGGCACCGGCTTGATCGACGAGGTGGAGCGTCCATTTTTTGAGGCGGCCAACGACGGCCGCCTCGCGCATGACGCCAAGAAGCCAACCGCAGGGCGGTGAATGAAAAGCCCCCGGCTCAAAAGGGAGAAGGGGGCTATCTAACAACAAAACAGGCTGGTGAGGTATTAGAACGGAATATCGTCGTCCATATCCGCCAGATTGGCGCCGCCGGCCGGAGCCGCCGCGGGCGCTGCCGGGCGCTGCGGAGCCGGACGCGAGGCCGGGGCCGCGCGCTGCTGGCGCGGAGCGCCACCACCGCTGTTCTCGTCGAAGCCGCCGCCGTAGCCGCCCCCGCCACTTTCGCCGCCGTCACGGCCGCCCAGCATCTGCATCTGGTCGGCGACGATTTCGGTGCTGTAGCGGTCGGCGCCGGTGTCCTTGTCCTGCCACTTGCGCGTCTTCAGGCGGCCTTCGATGTAGACCGAACGGCCCTTCTTCAGATATTCGCCGGCGATTTCGGCCAGGCGGTTGTACATCACGACGCGGTGCCATTCGGTTTCTTCGCGGCGCTCGCCCGAGGCCTTGTCCTTCCACTGCGACGTGGTGGCGATGGACACGTTACAAATGGCAGCCCCGTCCGGGCTGTAGCGCACTTCCGGGTCGCGACCCAGATTGCCGACGATGATGACTTTATTGACCGATGCCATGCCGATACCCCTGTGTATTGGCCGCCCGGCCGCGGATGCGGCGGGGCGTACAACAACAACTAAGATGTTCCAAGATCGGCTTCATGAAACACGCCGGTCTGCGTAGACGCATGGACCGGCGCACCAAGGAAGCCATGAATGAGCGCCATTATCGGCGATCTGCCGGGCCGCCACAAATACCCACCGTGACCAAAGGGTCACGCTTTGCTACTCGCCCGCGGACGACCCCTTGGCCGCAAGGGGCTTCAAACCCCAGCTGGCCAGCAGCCACAGCGCCGCCAACACTGCCGCCAGGCCATACACCCCGGGCGCGCCCGCATGGGCAGCCATCCAGCCGCCCAGCGCCCCGCCGCTGAACAGGCCGGCGGCCTGGGCCGTGTTGTAGTAGCCCAATGCCAGGCCCTTGTGGGTCGGCGGCGCCACGCGCGACACCAGCGAGGGCTGCAGGGCCTCGAGCACGTTGAACGCCACGAAGAATGCCGTCAGGCCAACTGCCAGGGTGTAGAACCCGTGCGAGGCCGCCGGCAGCAGTCCACAGACCACCACCAGCCCGCCCACGCAGGCCAGCAACGCGCCGCGATGTGCCTTGCGCGTCTCGGCCAGGAACACCACGGGCACCATCAAGACAAACGACACCAGGATGATGGGCAGATAGACTTTCCACAGATCCTGGATGGCCAGGCCGCCCGCCTGCGCCAGCAGGGCCGGCGACACGACGAACAGCGATACCTGGATGAAGTGCAGGCAGAACACGCCGAAATTCAGGCGCAGCAGGTCGCGATGCTTCAGCACTTCGCCGGCCGTGGCGGCCCGCATGCTGCGCGCGTCGCTGCGTGGCACCACCGGAACCACCCAGCGCGCCACGGCCAGACAGGCCACGCCCAGGCAGGCGATGGTCCAGAACAGACCCGGCAGGCCCCACCAGCCCACCAGCAGCGGGCCGAGTATCAGCGAGACCGCGAATGAAATCCCGATGGAGCCGCCCACCATGGCCATCGCCCGGGTGCGCACTTCGTCACGGGTGGCGTCCGCCAGCCAGGCGGTCACCGCCGCCGAGATGGCGCCCGCCCCCTGGATGGCGCGCCCGATGGTGATCCAGAACACGTCGTCCGCCTGCGCGCACACCACGCTGCCGATGACGAACAGCAACAGGCCCAGCAACACTACGGGCCGGCGCCCCCAACGGTCGGAGGCCAGGCCGAACGGAATCTGCATGACCGCCTGGGTCAGACCGTACATGCCCAGCGCCAGGCCGACGCGGGCCGGATCGTCCCCACCCGGCAATCCGCGCGCCGCCACGGCGAACACGGGCAACAGCAGGAACAACCCCAGCATCCGACAGGCGAACAGGCCCGCCAGCGCCACGCTGGCGCGGCGCTCGGAGGGTGTCAATTTCAACTTGGGACTGGCCGGCATGCAGGAATTCTGGTTAGGGCGGGAGGCCCGCGGCGCCGCGCGTAACGCGCGCCCCAGGCCTTGAATGAGACAACGAACAGGACAACGGACGGCAGAACCAGCGAGCCGCAGGCAACACACGGGAAACCGGGCCTGGCAGGCGCGCCGGCGGGATCCGGCGCAACCGCCGGCCACCCGCCCACGAAAACGATCCGCCCAAGAACCCGTCGGGATGGCTCCCGAACGCGGGTAGGTTCGGCGCGCTATAGTACCAAGTTGGCCTTTGAAACTGCTTAAACTTGCTTGAATGCCGATGGACGCGATTCGCATACGGGGTGCACGCACCCACAACCTGAAGAACGTATCGCTGGACCTGCCGCGCCACCAGCTGGTGGTGGTGACGGGCCTGTCCGGTTCGGGCAAGTCCTCGCTGGCGTTCGATACGCTGTACGCGGAAGGCCAGCGCCGATACGTGGAAAGCCTGTCGGCGTACGCGCGGCAGTTCCTGCAACTGATGGACAAGCCCGACGTGGACCTGATCGAAGGCCTGTCGCCTGCGATCTCCATCGAGCAGAAGGCGTCCAGCCACAACCCACGCTCCACGGTGGGCACGATCACCGAGATCCATGACTACCTGCGCCTGTTGTATGCGCGGGTGGGCACGCCCTACTGCCCCGACCACGGCCTGCCCCTGCAGGCGCAGAACGTCAGCCAGATGGTGGACGCGGTGCTGACGTGGCCGGCCGAGACGAAGCTGGCCGTGCTGGCTCCCATCGCCCGCGCGCGCAAGGGCAGTTTCGAGGACGAATGCGCCAGCCTGCAGGCACAGGGCTACGTGCGGCTGCGCGTGGATGGGCAGATGGTCGAGATCGACTCGATGCCCCCGCTGAAGAAAAACGAGAAGCACGATATCGACGTGGTCATCGACCGCCTGCGCGTGCGCCCGGAAAGCAAGCAACGCCTGGCCGAGAGCTTCGAGACCGCGCTGCAGCTGGCCGACGGCCGCGCCATTGCCCTGGACATGGACAGCGAGCGCGAGCAGATCTACTCCAGCCGCTACGCGTGCCCGGTGTGCAGCCACAGCCTGCCGGAACTGGAGCCGCGCCTGTTCAGCTTCAACAACCCGATGGGCGCGTGCCCGTCGTGCGACGGCATCGGGCAGGTGGGCTTCTTCGATCCCAAGCGCGTGGTGGCGTTTCCCGAACTGAGCCTGGCCGCCGGCGCGATCCGCGGCTGGGACCGCCGCAATTCGTTCGCCCACACCCTGCTGACCAGCCTGGCGGCGCACTACGGCTTCGACATCGATACGCCGTTCGAGAACCTGTCGGAAGACACGCGGCACAAGGTGCTGTACGGCTCAGGCGAAGAAGAGATCCAGTTCTTCTACCTGAACGAGAAGGGCAAGAGCACGACCAAGCGCCATGCGTTCGAGGGCGTGATTCCGAACCTCGAGCGCCGCTGGCGCGACACGGACTCGGCCAACGTGCGCGAGGAACTGGGCAAGTACCGCGCCATCAAGACCTGTCCCGATTGCGGCGGATCGCGCCTGCGCGCCGAGGCGCGCCACGTGTTGATCGGCGACGATCCTCGCGCCGGCCAGGGCGGCGGCGAACGCCACGGCCAGGCCATCTACGAAGTCGAGGCCATGCCGCTGTCGACCTGCCTGGAATGGTTCCGCGCACTGACACTGACCGGCGCCAAGCAGGAGATCGCGCAGCGCATCGTGCGCGAGATCGAGGCGCGCCTGAGCTTCCTGAACAACGTCGGCCTGAACTACCTGTCGCTGGACCGCAGCGCGGACACGATCTCGGGCGGCGAGGCGCAGCGCATCCGCCTGGCCAGCCAGATCGGCTCGGGCCTGACCGGCGTGATGTACGTGCTGGACGAGCCCTCGATCGGCCTGCACCAGCGCGACAACGACCGCCTGATCGCCACGCTGCAGCACCTGCGCGACCTGGGCAACAGCGTCATCGTGGTCGAGCACGACGAAGACATGATCCGCATGGCCGACTGGGTGGTGGACATGGGGCCCGGCGCGGGCGAGCACGGCGGCCAGGTGGTGGCACAAGGCACGCCGCAGGCCATCGAGAAGGACGGGCAATCGCTGACGGGCCAGTATCTCAGCGGCTCGCGCGCCATCGAGGTGCCGAAACGCCGTCCCGTCCAGGAAGACATGCCGTGGCTGACACTGGCCGGCGCCTCGGGCAACAACCTGAAGAACGTGACGCTGCGCGTGCCGGCCGGCCGGCTGGTGTGCGTGACCGGCGTCTCGGGCTCGGGCAAGTCGACGGCCGTCAACGACACGCTGTCGGTGGCCGCCGCGCGCGCGCTCAACCACGCGCAGAGCGAACCCGCCCCCTATGCCAGCCTGACGGGCCTGGAACACTTCGACAAGATCATCAGCGTGGACCAGAGCCCCATCGGCCGCACGCCGCGCAGCAACCCGGCCACGTACACGGGCCTGTTCACGCCGATCCGCGAACTGTTCGCCGGCGTGCCCGAGGCACGCACGCGCGGCTACGATCCCGGCCGCTTCAGCTTCAACGTCAAGGGCGGCCGATGCGAGGCCTGCCAGGGCGACGGCGTGGTGAAGGTCGAGATGCACTTCCTGCCGGACATGTACGTGCCCTGCGACGTGTGCCACGGCAAGCGCTACAACCGCGAGACCCTGGAGATCCGCTATCGCGGCCGCAACATCAGCGAAGTGCTCGACCTGACCGTCGAACAGGCGCTGGAATATTTCGAATCCGTGCCCGCCATCGCGCGCAAGCTGCATACGCTGGTGGACGTGGGCCTGTCGTACATCCGCCTGGGACAAAGCGCGACCACGCTGTCGGGCGGCGAGGCGCAGCGCGTGAAGCTGTCGCTGGAACTGTCGCGGCGCAGCACGGGCCGCACGCTGTACATCCTGGACGAGCCCACCACGGGCCTGCACTTCCGCGACATCGAAATGCTGCTGCAGGTGCTGAACCAGCTGGTGGACAGCGGCAACACCGTGCTGATCATCGAACACAACCTGGACGTCATCAAGACGGCCGACTGGCTGGTCGACATGGGGCCGGAAGGCGGCGACGGCGGCGGCCGGGTGGTGGCGCAAGGCACGCCGGAAGACGTGGCGGACAGTCCGGAAAGCCATACGGGCCGCTATCTCGCGCGCGTGTTGCAACGCAACTGAAACCGGGCTGCCAGGCGTACACTGGGGAGATTCCTCGGCCTCGAGACCTCCTCATGTATACCCTGATCATCGCCAACAAGAACTACTCGTCCTGGTCGTTGCGCGCATGGCTGGCGCTGCGTGCCGGCGGCATCGCCTTCAAGGAGCAGAAGGTGGGCCTGTTCACCGGCGAATTCGCTCGCGCCCTCGAGAAAGTGTCGCCCGCCGGCCTGGTGCCGGTGCTGCTGGATGGCGATTTCGCGGTGTGGGACTCGCTGGCCATCTGCGAATACGCGGCCGAACGCCATCCCCAGGCGCAGTTGTGGCCCGCCGAGCCGCGCGCCCGGGCCCGCGCCCGTTCGCTGGCGGCACAGATGCACAGCGGCTTCACCCACCTGCGAAATGTGTTGCCGATGAACGTGGAAGCGCACCTGGCCGGTATCGACATCAGCGAAGCGCAGCAGGACATCTCGCGCATCCAGGCCATCTGGCAGGACACGCGCGCCGAGTTCGGCAGCGGTGGCCCGTTCCTGTTCGGACGCTTCGGCATCGTCGATGCTTTCTATGCCCCGGTCGTATCGCGCTTCGTCACCTACGGCGTGCCGGCCGTGGGATCCGTGCGCGAATACATGGACGCCGTGCTGGCCCTGCCCGCCATGCAGGAATGGACGAGAGAGGCTCGCGCCGAAGCGAATTTCGTGCCGGAAGACGAGCCGTACCGCACGCAGCGTCAATAACGGGCCATTCGTGCGGGACAAATGTCCTGAATTTGCGCCATAAGGCAGAAATTGAGCGGTGGTATAACATCGGGAATCCAGCGCGCTCACAAGACGCGCCCCGTTCCGCTAGCCCTCGATCCCCTATGGATCCCGAACACGAGTTACGCATCGCCGGCGCCTTGTACGAGGGCGTGACGAATGCCTCCCGCTGGCAGGAAGCCCTGCATTTGGCCGCCCATGCGCTGGATACCGACCGCGGCGCTTTTTTGGCGCGCCATCAGGATACGGGCCGCATTATCGTGGGCGAGGTCGAGGGTAATGACCCGTCCATGGTCGCCGAATACGAAGCGCATTACCATGAGCAGGACATCATCAATGCGGTTTCGCACCGCATTTCCGCTGGCGGATCGTTCCTGGACCAGCGCGACGCCACCACGTCGATGCGCGATACGCCCTTCTACAACGATTTCCTGCGCCGGCACGGCGTAGGGTCGCTGATGATGGCGTTTCCCTTGCGCCAGCAAGGCACGGATCACATCGTGTCGTTCCAGCGCGAGCGCGAACGCGGATATTTCGATGTCCAGCACGAAGAAACGCTCAAGCGCCTGGTGCCGCATCTGCAACGCGCCATCGAATTGCGCCTGAAGCTGCGTTCGCTGGAACGTCAGGTGGCCTGGAGCCTGGCGGCGCTGGAAGCCTTTTCCACCCCCATCCTGTTGCTGGACGCAGGCGGCCGGCTGTTGTCCGGCAACCGCACGGCCCAGCAGTGGCATGCCCGGCATGCCGGCAAACTGCGCAACAGCGCGGAATGGCGCCGCCTGCTGGCCACGGCCACCGGCAAGTTGGGCGCCGCGCGCGCGGCTGGCCATCGACTGCCCGACGAAGGAGGCTACGCGGTAGCGCTGCCGGCGCCCTCGGCGCACGCGCATGGCCTGCCCGATGGCCCCATCGCGCTGGTGGTGATTCATCCGGATCGCCTGCGCACCCCCGTGCCGCATGACGTCTTGAAAGACCTGTTCCATTTCAGCCAGGCCGAATGCCGCTTGCTGGACTGCCTGATGGTGGGGCAGACGCTCACGCAAGCCGCCGACACGCTCGGCATCGCCATGGAAACGGCGCGCACGCAGACCAAGTCGATGCTGCACAAGACGGGAACACATCGCCAGGCAGAGTTGTTGCGCCTGGCCTCGCTGTTGCAAGGGCCCGCCTGAATAAAAGGCGCGATACACCGCATTGCAGGCGAACCGCGATAGTCGCGCATAAGCGAGTAATCACTTAGCGATTATCTGGTGGAAATATCGGGGGGGAGAAAAGGCCCCGCCCGGCCAGAGATGTCATGGTGCCCCATTTGGCATCCCGGCGGGCGGGCAAGCACGGCGAATGTGCAAGGTAATCTTATTCGCTTGGTCTTACGCCCGCATCCCCCGTTTGGGGGATATCTCTGTCAAGACTCGTCAATCAGCTCATTTCGAACAAACGGCGATGTTCGCGAATGGCATAACGATCGGTCATGCCGGCGATGTAATCGGCGATCGCCCGTGCCTGCGCCGTATCGTCGTCGCGTCGATAATCGGGCGGCAGCAGGCGAGGATCCTGCAAAAATGCGGCATAAAGCTCACGCACGATGCCCCGCGCCTTGGAGGTCATGCGCACCACCTGATAATGACGATACAGGTTGCGGAAAAGAAACTGCTTGAGTTCGTCGGCCTCTTCGCGCACGGCCGTTGAAAATCCGGCCAGCGGCGGCGCCTGGCGGACCGCATCGACGCAGTCCGGCGCGTGCTCGCGGATCATTGACAGGGTGGTTGCAGTCAAGTCGGCAATCAACGTATTGATCATGCGCCGGATGGTTTCCGCCACGGCGCGGCGCGATGCCAATTGCGGATAGCGCTGCATCACCTCGGCGTAATGCCTCGCGAAAATGCGAATTTGCTGCAATTGCTCGATCGTGATCAGGCCCGAACGCAGGCCATCGTCGATGTCGTGGTTGTTGTAGGCCACCTCGTCGGCCAGGTTGGCGACCTGGGCTTCGAGCGAAGGCTGCGTGCGCTCGAGGAAGCGCAGCCCGACGTCGCCCAACTGACGCGCATGCGCCGCGGAACAATGCTTGAGGATGCCCTCGCGCGTTTCGAAACACAGGTTCAGGCCGTTGAAGTCGGCGTAGCGTTCTTCCAGTTCGTCGACCACGCGCAGGCTTTGCAGGTTGTGCTCGAAGCCGCCGGCCGCAGGCGCCAGTTCGCGCATGCAGGCGTTCAGTTCATCCTGGCCGGCGTGGCCGAAGGGCGTGTGGCCCAGGTCATGGGCCAACGCGATGGCTTCGATCAGGTCTTCGGACAAGCCCAGGCTGCGCGCCAGCGTGCGCGCGATCTGCGCGACTTCCAGGCTATGCGTGAGGCGGGTGCGGAACAGGTCGCCTTCGTGATTGACGAAGACCTGGGTCTTGTATTCGAGCCGGCGGAACGCCGTGCAATGCACGATGCGATCGCGGTCTCGCTGGAACTCGGTACGGTTGCTGGCGGGCGTCTCATCGTGCGCCCGGCCACGCGATTGATTGGGGTGACAAGCGTAGACGGCCAGTGTTGTCATCGACGATCCGACTCCCGATTCATGATGCCCTCAAAGCATGCATGGTGCCTGCTTGCGCCGCGCGCCGCCACCCCGTGGAGAAGTTCATCACTGGGGCGGCCCCGGGGGATCAAGCCACCGTGTGCCGCAACACGTCGCGCACGGCCTCTTCGGGCGCGGTACGGGTGCAGGCTTCGCCGATGCGCGGCATCAGCACGAACTTGATCTCGCCGCCTTCGGTCTTCTTGTCGACCTGCATCAGCGCCAGCCAGCGGTCATCGCCCAGGTCGGGCGCCACCACCGGACAGCCGATGCCGGCCACCAGCGTGCGCACGCGCTGCACGTCGGCCGCGGGAAAGCCGGTCACGCGCGCCGAGAGCTCGGCGGCCTGCACCATGCCGCAGCCCACGGCCTCGCCATGCAGCCATTCGCCATAGCCCATGCCGGACTCGATGGCGTGCCCGAAGGTGTGGCCCAGGTTGAGGATGGCGCGCAGCCCGGACTCGCGCTCGTCCTTGCCCACCACCCGCGCCTTCAGCTCGCACGAGCGGCGGATGGCGTGCGACACGGCCTCGGGCTGCAAGGCGCGCAATGCGGAGGCATTGGCTTCGCACCAGTTCCAGAATTCGGGGTCGAGGATCAGGCCGTACTTGATGACTTCGGCCAGGCCGGCGGAGATTTCTCGGTCGGGCAGCGTGCGCAGCACGTCAGTGTCGATCTCGACGGCGACGGGCTGGTGGAATGCTCCGATCATGTTCTTGCCCAGCGGGTGGTTGACGGCCGTCTTGCCCCCCACCGAGGAATCGACCTGGGCCAAGAGCGTGGTGGGCACCTGCAGGAAACGCACGCCGCGCATGTAGACGGACGCCGCGAAGCCGACCATGTCGCCGATCACGCCCCCGCCCAGCGCCACCAGCAGGGCGCGGCGATCGCAGCGGTTCTCGAGCAGGCCGTCGAAGATGAGGTTGAGCGTCTGCCAGTCCTTGTAGACCTCGCCGTCGGGCAGGTCGATGCGCAGCACACGCTTGCCCGTGCGCTGCAGGGCCGCCAGGGCGCGCTCGGCGTACAGGGCACCGACCGTGGGGTTGGTGACGACGACGATGGACGTGGCGTCGGCAGGAACGCTGGCGTCCAGCATGTCGAGCCGGCCGGCGCCGATGTGGATGGGATAGCGTCCGCCAGGGGTGTCGACGTCGACGACCACGGTCATTGTTGTGCCTCGTAGGCTTGCAGCTTGGGAATCAGCGACTTCACCAGGGAGGACACCGGCGTGCAGCCGGTTTCGACCACCAGGTGCGCCACTTCGTGATACAGGGGTTCGCGCAGTGTGAGCAGCTGGCGCAGGGTGCCGCGGGGATCGGCGGTGGCCAGCAGCGGACGATTGCGGTCGCGGCAGGTACGGCGGTACAGTTCATCCACGCTTGCGCGCAGATAGAGCACCACGCCGCGTTCGCGCAGCAGCCTGCGGTTTTCTTCGGCCAGGATGGCGCCGCCACCCGTGGCGAGTACGATCGCCCGGCGTTGGGTACACTCTTGCAGCGCGCTCGCCTCGCGGCGGCGAAAACCCGCCTCGCCCTCGATTTCGAAGATAACCGGCACGCGCACGCCGCAACGTGCCTCCAGTTCATGATCCAGGTCGACGAATTCGCGGCCCAGCGCGCGTGCCAATCCACGCCCGATGGTGGTCTTGCCGGCGCCCATCATGCCCACCAGGAAGATGGGCAGATCGTACGGCAGACTGGCGAGCGGCTCGCCGCAGGGCAGCGCGCGCGCACCGGCGCACTCGGCGTCGGTGGCGGCGGCGTCCAGGGGCGCGCAAGGATTCGCAAAAACATTCATGCCGGCATTATCCCATTGCCGCCAGTTGCCCGCTTACCACACCGGAACTATTTTGTTACAGAAACCGGGTCGCGGGCCTGAGCCACACCCGGAGTTCACCGTAAAATCGCCGCGATGAGCAAGCGCCAGAATTCTTCGAAGCAGGACCAGCCCGCCTCCGGCGGCTCGCCGATTTTGCGGTTCTTCGTCAAGACCGGCATTTTGTTGGGCGGCCTGGGGCTGTGCGGCGCATTGCTGGCCGGCATGGCCTTGGCGCTGGCCTGGCCCAACCTGCCCGACCTGCACGCGATGACCGACTACCGGCCTCGCGTGCCGCTGCGCGTCTATACGGCAGACAAGGTTCTGATCGGCGAGTTCGGCGAAGAACGCCGCAACGTGCTGCGCTTCAATGAAATCCCGGACGTGATGAAGTCGGCCGTGCTGGCCGCGGAAGACGACCGCTTCTACCAGCACGGCGGCGTGGATTGGGCCGGCGTGGCGCGCGCGGGCCTGACCAACCTGATGAGCGGCTCGAAATCGCAGGGCGCCAGCACCATCACCATGCAGGTGGCGCGCAACTTCTACCTGTCGTCCGAGAAGACCTATTCGCGCAAGTTCTACGAACTGCTGCTCACCTTCAAGATCGAATCGCAGCTCACCAAGGACCAGATCCTCGAGCTGTACATGAACCAGATCTACCTGGGTCATCGCGCCTATGGCTTCGCCGCCGCGTCGCGCACGTATTTCGGCAAGCCGCTGTCCGAGGTCACGCCGGCCGAAGCCGCCATGCTTGCCGGCATCCCCAAGGCGCCGTCGCGCTTCAATCCGCTGTCGAACCGCCCGCGCGCCGAACTGCGCCAGCGCTACGTGCTGAACCGCATGTACTCGCTGGGCTACCTGACCGAACCCGAGTACAAGACCGCCACCGCGCAGCAACTGGTGTTCAAGTCGATGGAAGCCTCGGCCGGCGGCGTGTACGGCATCCACGGCGAGTACGTGGCCGAGCTGGCGCGCCAACTGCTGTACAACGTGTACCAGGACAACCTGTATTCGCGCGGCATCAACATCTACACGACGGTGGTGTCCAAGGACCAGGAAGTGGCCTACAACGCGGTGCGCGACGGCGTGCTGGAATACACGCGCCGCGCGCCCTACCCCGGCCCCGAAGACCAGCTCGACATGCCTGAGGGCGTCGAGAACAACCCCGCCACGCTGGACGAATTCCTGGACGGCGTCTACGACAAGTACGCCGACAGCGGCGACCTGCTGACCGCCGTGGTGCTGTCCGCCAGCCCGACCGAGATCAAGGTCGCGCGCAGCTCGCGCGAGATCATCACCATCAACGGCAAGAAGGCCTTGTCCGTGGTGGCGCGCGCGCTGGGCGACAAGGCCAAGCCGAACGTGCGCATCAAGCGCGGCTCGGTGGTCTACATCCACAAGTACGACGGCGACTGGGAAGTCATCAACTTCCCGGGCGTGCAGGCGGCCTTCGTGTCGATGGTGCCGCAGGACGGCGCGATCCGCGCGCTGGTGGGCGGCTTCGACTTCTTCCGCGGCAACTTCAACCGCGTCACGCAGGCCTGGCGCCAGCCCGGCTCGAACATCAAGCCCTTCATCTATGCCGCCTCGCTCGAACGCGGCCTGACGCCGGCGACGCAGATCTCCGACCAGCCGTTCGAACTGACGGCTGCGCAAACGGGCTCCAAACCCTGGCACCCGAAAAACTACGGCAACCAGTACGAGCCCATGCTGACGATGCGGCAGGGCCTGTACAAGTCCAAGAACATGGTGTCCATCCGTATCCTGCAGGCCATCGGCCCGCAGTACGCGCAGGAGTACCTGACCCGCTTCGGCTTCGACAAGAACCGCCAGCCGGCCGTGCTGCCGCTGGCGCTGGGCGCGGGCTCGGTGACGCCGCTGCAACTGGCCGGCGCCTACGCCGTGTTCGCCAACGGCGGCTACCGCGTCACGCCCTACCTCATCGACCGCGTCACCGACAGCTCGGGCAAGGTGCTGATGCAGTCCAAGCCGGTCACGGCGGGCGACCAGTCGATCCGCGCCATCGATCCGCGCACGGCCTTCGTCGCCGACGACATGCTGCGCGGGGTCGCCACCAGCGGCACCGCGGCGCGCGCGCGCGCCACGCTCAAGCGCAGCGACGTGGCCGGCAAGACCGGCACCACCAACGAATCCGTCGACGCCTGGTTCTCGGGCTACACGCCGGCGCTGGTGGGCACCGCCTGGCTGGGCTACGACCAGCCGCGCTCGCTGGGTTCGCGTGAAACCGGCGGCGGCGTGGCCATGCCGATCTGGCTGGAATACATGCAGGAAATGCTCAAGGGCGTACCCGAAGAAAAGCAGCGCCCGCGTCCGGAAGGCCTGCTGGTGGACGGCGGCGAATACTACTTCTCCGAGTATCCGCCGGGCCAGGCCGTGGCGTCGCTGGGCCTGGTCTCCGCCCCTGCCGCGCAGCAAGGCGACTCGCTGGGCGACTTCCTGAACGGCCTGCGCGACGACAGCGAGATCCGCGCCGCCCCCGGCGCGCGCGGCGGCCAGACCTGGTCGCAGAACATTCCCTTCTAGACAAAACGGGCCGCCCTGATGGGCGGCCCGCATGTCAGACGCGCGCCCGGCTTACAGGCGCCCGTTTACACGCGGACCGTCACAGGCTGGCCCGCGGCCAGGGAACAGATCTGCGACAAGGCCTCGGGCAGCGCCGGGCCGCCACGGGTGTCATTCCACTGCTGGCCATCGTAGCGATAATGGAAGCCGCCGGTGCGCGCGGCCACCCACAGTTCCTGCATGGCGGCCTGCGAGTTGATGACGACATGCGTGCCGTCCTCGAACACCAGGGTCAGGACATTGCCGCTGCGGCTGGCTTCGACATCGATGTCGAGCGTAGCGGCCCAGTCGTCGGACTGGCTCTCGATGCTGTCCAGCACCTGGTCGATCAACGCAAGAAATTCGGTTTCGGTCATAATTCCATCTGCACGATTTACGGAGTCTTCTGTGTCCCCACTGGCATGCAGCCGCAAGGCTCTACGCATTGTAGCCACGCTGGCAGCCGCCAGCATGCTGGCCGCTTGCGGTTTCAAGGGGCCGCTGTACATGCCCGGAGATGACGCCAAAGGCGCCGGCAGAGGCAACCAGCAGGCCTCCTCCACGAATCGGCCCGGCAGCAGCACCCCCCAGCTTCCTTCCAACAGCACCTCCCAATGACCTCGTCCGCCTCCTTGATCCAGCCCGAACTGGCTGGCCATCCGCATTTCCATTACCGCGACGGCGTGCTGCACGCAGAAGGCGTGGCATTGGACAAACTGGCAGCCGAGCTGGGTACCCCGCTGTACGTCTATTCCCGCGCTGCGCTGGCCACCGCCTGGCAATCGTACCGCGACGCCATCGGCGATCGCCCGGTGCTGGTCTGCTTCGGCATGAAGGCCAACTCCAACCTGGCCGTGCTGAAGGAATTCGCCCGCATGGGCGCCGGGTTCGACATCGTCTCGGGCGGCGAGCTGCAGCGCGTGCTGGCAGTGGGCGGCGATCCGTCGCGCGTGGTGTTCTCGGGCGTGGGCAAGCAGGCCTGGGAAATGCGCATGGCCATCGAGGCCGGCGTGAAGTGCTTCAATGTCGAATCGCAGGCCGAGCTGCGCCGCCTGTCGCAAGTTGCCCACGAAATGGGCAAGGTGGCGCCGGTGTCGCTGCGCGTCAATCCCGACGTGGATGCCCAGACGCACCCCTACATCTCCACCGGCCTGAAGGAAAACAAGTTCGGCATCGCCATCGAAGCCGCGCTGGACGCCTACCGCCTGGCGGCCTCGCTGCCGGGCTTGAAAGTGGTCGGCGTCGATTGCCACATCGGCTCGCAGCTCACCGACATCAGTCCCTATTTCGATGCGCTGGAAAAGCTGCTCGACCTGATCGACCAGTTGGCTGCCGCCGGCATTACCATCGCACACCTGGACCTGGGCGGCGGCCTGGGCATCCGCTACACGGATGAAGTCCCGCCTTCGCCCAAGGCATTGCTGGACCGCGTGTTCGACCGCCTGCAGGCGCGCGGCTACGGCCACCTGCACCTGATGCTGGAACCCGGCCGCTCGCTGGTTGGCAACGCCGGCCTGCTGCTGACCACCGTGCAGTTCCTGAAGCACGCGGACGCGCGCAACTTCGCCATCGTCGATGCCGCGATGAACGACCTGCTGCGCCCGTCCCTGTACGAGGCCTATCACGGCCTGCGCGCCGTGACGCCGCGCCAGGGCGCCACGCAGGAATACGACGTGGTCGGCCCGGTGTGCGAAAGCGGCGACTGGCTGGCGCGCCAGCGTCAGTTGCACGTGGAGGAAGGCGACGTGCTGGCGCTGGAATCCGCGGGCGCCTACGGCATGGTGATGGCCAGCAACTACAACTCGCGCGGCCGCCCGGCCGAGGTGATGGTCGACGGCGGCAAGTACTACGTGGTTCGCCAGCGCGAAACCATCGAGGATTTGATGCGGGGCGAGACGACGCTGCCCTGATCGCCAGCCCTGGCGCCTGGGTGGGTGCGCCAAGGAAAACAGTCCGATCACGCGGCTTGCCGCCTGATCGGATTTTTTATCCGCTGACGATGATTCAGCCGATCTATTTCCCGCAAATTATGCGGAGAATAAGGACGGCATTCGCCGCAGTCGCCGTCCCCAGCGTAAGCAGCACCGCCCCTGGCCAGGTTTGCTATAAAGAACGACCTGGGCATGCCTGTACGGCGGAAAGAACTTGTCTGCGATCCAACTGTTGAACCGATGCGGCGCAATGCTGGTCGTGGCCGTGGCCATCGCCGGCTGCTCGACCACCGGCAAGGACGCATCGTCTGAGAAGGACGGCGATACCCCGTCCAGCAGCGAAGCCAGCAAGGCCGACGACGCGAAAGCCGCGCAGGAAAAAGCCAATTGCCGCAAGAACCGGCGCAGCTGCATCTTCAAGGGCTCGTACGAACCGGGTGAAGCGCATTATGCAGAGAAGGAAGCGCAGCGGCTGAACAAGGCAGAGGCCGAACGGTTGCGTCGCGCATTCGCGCGCTGACGCCTGGCGACCTTCGCACCTCACGAAATGCGGTCACGGCGTTGCCCAGGCAACAACAAAGCGGGGCGGCACCTGCGCCGCCCCGCTCGCATTGAATTTCGCCTGTCCGGCAGGCAGCCCCGCGCCTACAGCTCGCCGTACGAGTGCAGGCCCGACAGGAACATGTTCACCCCCAGGAAGGCGAAGCCGGTGATCAGCAGCCCCACCAGGGCCCAGTACGCGGCCATGCTGCCGCGCAGGCCCTTGATCAGGCGCATGTGCAGCCAGGCGGCGTAATTCAGCCAGACGATCAGGGCCCAGGTTTCCTTGGGATCCCATTGCCAGTAGGCGCCCCAGGCATCGGCGGCCCACAGGGCGCCCAGCACGGTGGCCACGGTGAAGAAGGCGAAGCCCACCGCGATGGCGCGATACATGATGTCGTCCAGCACTTCGAGCGATGGCAGCGCGCGGGCAATGGGACGCCGCGCGGCCAGGATCAGGCCGGTGATGACCACGCCCACGCCCCCGTAGATCATCCAGGTGGCCGACAGGCCATCGGTGCGGAACACCATGGGCTCGGCGCACAAGAGCACCCCCAGCACGAACAGCGGCGCCAGCTTGGCCCACGACGCCGTTTCGCCATGCTGCTTGATCAGATAGGCGAAGCCCACCATGGCGGCCAGCGAGAAGGTGCCGTAGCCGATGAAGTTGGCCGGCACGTGCAGCTTCATCCACCAGCTTTTCAGGGCCGGCACCAGCGGCTGGATCTGGCCGGCGTCACGCGTGAACGAGTACCAAAGCAGGAACACGATGGCCGACGAGATGACCAGCAGCACGAAGCCGCCGAGGGCGCGCGTGGCGTACTTGCGTTCGTAGTACAGGTAGAACAGCGCCGTGATCAGCGAGAACAGCACGAACACTTCGTACAGGTTGCTGACCGGAATGTGGCCCAGGTCGGGGCCCATCAGATGGCTTTCGCGCCAGCGCACCAGCAGGCCGGTCAGGCCGGCGAAGACGGCGCCCCAGGTCAGCGCAGTGCCCAGCCAGGCGCTGGTGGGGCTGACGATGCCGCCCCAGTAGCACACGGTGGCCAGCATGAAGAGCGCGCACATCCACAGCACGGCGGACTGCGACGAGAACAGGTACTTCAGGAAGAACACGTGCTCGGCGCGCGCCAGGTCGTTCTGGTAGAGCATCAGCGCCAGGCCGGCCGCCAGCGCACAGGCGATCATCAGGCCACGCAGCGGCCGCCACAGCCAGCCGAGCCAGGTCAGCGCGGGCACCAGGCCGCACAGGATCACCGTTTCGTAGTAATCCATGGCATGGCCGAAGCGGTTGATCGCGAAGCCCGCGCCAACGGCCAGCAGCAGGAAGAAAACGGCGTCGGTCCAATCGGGACGGCCGCGGCGCTCGCGGCTGTCGCCCGTGGCCGAAACGCCTTGCGGCCAGGCGGCCGGCGAGGGAGAAGTAGTGGTGGTGGACATGAAAGAAAAGCCTCAGGACCTGGGTTGCGGCGTCAGAGCCTGGCGCAAGCGCTCGAATTCCTGGTTGAAGTCGAGTGTACGCCGTTGGGACGTCATGGCTGCCAGGACGTCGCTGCCGCCATTGGCGGACGGACGCACCCAGGCCCAGACGCGCCGGTCACGGATGTAGAACATGGAGAAGACGCCCAGGATCAGCAGCAGGCAGCCGATATAGACGGTGGTCTTGCCGGGTGTGCGGCTGACCTGGAACACGCTGGCCTGCACGTGCTTGAAATCGCTGAGCGCGAAGAAGGCCGGCGCGGGATAGACGGACAGGTCGGACAGCGCGGCCACGGCCAGGCGCGACCACTGCGCCTGCGCGTCGTCTTCGGTGACGGGCGGCAGATTGGCCCGCTGACGCTCGATCGTGCGCAGCTCGGCCACGCTGGCGCCCAGCAGGCGCACCACCACGTCGGCGGCGCGCTCGAGCTCGGTGGGCGGCGTGTTGGTCTGCAGGAAATCCGCGATGGCCTGCAGGCCGCCGCGCGAGAAGGTTTCCAGCGCGCGTTCGGCCGCGGTCTGCAGCGGCGCCAGGTCGGATCCCGGCGGCGCATTGCGCTGCGCGAAGCGGTGCGCCGCCTCGCGGCGCGCGGCCGGATCGTTCAACACGGCGCGCAGGCGCATGAATTCGGCCACGGAACCGTTCTCGTCGGTCGGGATGCGCAGATAGCGATAGGGCTCGGCGGCGCTGTTGCGCACCCCTGCCAGCAGCACCTGCGCGCCATCCAGCGTGACCGGCAGCATGTAGTTGCGGAATTCGTGGGCCTGGCCGGCATCGTCGATCAGGCGGTATTCGATGCTGGGGCCGACGTTGTGCAGGTTCTCGTTCTTCTTGCCGGCCGCGCTGCCCGACACCGACGCCACGTGGTCGCCCAGGCTCATGGCGGCGCGCGAGGCCTCGGGACGGCCTGAACTGAGGTCCTCGACGTTGATGGGCCGCAGCGCGGTGATGTCCACCTGCATGGAATAGGGCTTGCCCTGCGCGCCCGTGGCGGTGAGTTCGGACTGCTTGCCCACCGTGCCGTCCAGCTGGAACGTATTGGCCTCGGCGCCCACCAGCGGATAGCCGGTGAGCTGCACGGAACTGCCGCCGTCGTCGAAGCTGGACTGGTAGACCGTGACGCCTTTGTAGCGCAGCGGCTCGTTGACCTCGATGGTGGCGTCGAACGATTTGCCGTTGTCGGGATCGGTGACTTCGACCTCGCTGGCGAAGCGGCTGGGCATGCCCGTGGAGTAGTAATCCACGATGAACTTCTTCAGCTTCAGCGCAAACGGCAGTGGCTGCACCAGCGCGCCATCGCCCACCATGACCACGGCGGTGCCGACCTGGCTGCCCTCGGGCACCAGCACGCTGGCGCGGAAGCTGGGGTTGTCCACCGACAGGCGTCCGCTGGGCGGCACGTCGGCGATCAGCATGTTGTCGGTGATGGGATGCTTGCCGCCCAGCATGACCTGCAGGCGCACGGCCAGTTCGCTGTCCAGCAACCCGCCAATACAGATGATGACCATGGCCGCGTGGGCGAAGATGTAGCCCAGGCGGTTGGCGCTGCCCTTCTTGGCGGCCAGCATCACGCCGTCGCCGTCGCGTCGCTCGCGCACGGCATAGCCCAGTTGACCCAACCTGGCGCGCACGTCGGCGGCGGCCTGGTCCACCGGCACGGGTTGTTCGGCCTCGACGCGATGCGGGAAGGCGCGCAGGCTGCTGGCGCGCACGTGCTCGCGGAACGAGCGGGCATCGCGCAGCATCTTGGGCGCGTTGCGGATCAGGCAGATCGAGGTGGACACCACCAGAAACGCCATGATCACCAGGAACCACCAGCTGTTGTAGACGTGCCAGATGGAGAACTTGTCGAACACCTCGTACCAGAACGGACCGAACTGGTCGACGTAGGTGTTGGACGGACGGTTCTGCGCCAGCACCGTCCCGACGATGCTCGCCACACAGATGAACATCAGCAGGCTGACGGCAAAACGCATCGAGCTCAGCAGCTCGACCAGTTCGCCAGGCAGACTGCGCAGCGAAGAGCGGGATCGGGGGGGAAAGGTTGAATTCATGTGAAAAAGGGAGCCGCGGCGCCGCGGCTCCCCTTCATGGACAGTGCGACACGGGTTTGAGTTCCGTGCGCGAGTGTTTCAATGGCGGCTGCAAAACAGCACCCCTGACGGGGTACGGCCGGCAGGCGCTATGTTAGCGCAGACCGGCGGCGTAGTCGGCGACGGCCTTGATGTCGGCATCTGTCATGCGGTCCGCGATGTCATGCATGGGAACACTGCTCTTGCGGTCGCCGCTGCGAAACAGCTTCAGTTGCTCTTCCAGATAGGCGGGAAACTGGCCCGACAGGCGCGGATACTGGCCGGGAATGCCGGCGCCATTGGCGCTGTGGCAAGCCGCGCAGGCGGGCACGCCGCGATCGGGCAGGCCGCCGCGCCAGATCTTGCGGCCCAGTTCGACCAGGTCTTTCTGGCCGGCGGTGGCAGGCTGCTTGAGGGGTTGCGCAGCCAGATACAAGGCCACGTTCTGCATGTCCTGTGGCGTCATCGACTGGACGATGGCCGTCATGGGCGAGGGATTGCCCCCCGCGCCATTGCGCGCAGGCATCTTGGCGCCTTCCTTGGTCTTGAAGTCGGTGAGCTGCTTGACCAGGTACTCGTGCGGCTGGGCAGCGATATTGGGATTGGCCGGCAGCGAGCTGTTGCCCCCCGGCCCGTGACAGGTCACACAGGCGATGATGCCTCGCGCGGCATCGCCCTGAGTGAACAGCTGTTCGCCCTTCGCGGCATCGGGTTTCGATGGTCCGGCGCCCGCTTCCGCTGCGGAACTGACGGTGTATGCCGATGCGACCAGCATCAGCCCACTTGCTACCAACATCCGGGACAGCACATGCTTCATGTGTAAACCTCGACGATCGGTATCGATCAAGGCACGATGAACACCGCGCCTACGCCTGCCCGCACGCCTACTGCTTCCACGTCGCGTATGCCGCGCGCATGGCCTGATGGCCATGATCGATGGCTTACGTGTCGTCTCCGGCCTCCCGCCCCTCTTTACTCAGTCCCGTTTTGACTCAGATACTACTGACCAAGAATCGCGGACGAATTTGCCGATCCCTCGTGCGGGGACCTATGTTGCAAACGCCGGATTATACAATAGGGATCGAAATCAACCCCCCCGGTATACCCGTGTCCATCCTGCACCGCGCCTCGTTCACCATCTCGGCCGCCCGTCTCGATCAGCTGCCCGCTCCGAGCGCGCCCGAAGTCTGCTTCGTGGGCCGCTCCAACGCCGGCAAGTCGTCCGCCATCAATGTGCTGTGCAACCAGCGCCGCCTGGCCTACTCCAGCAAGACGCCCGGCCGCACCCGCCTGATCAATCTGTTCGGCCTGCCCGACCCGCTCGTGCCCGGCGAGCACATCGGTTTCCTGGTCGACTTGCCCGGCTATGGCTACGCTTCGGTCGCGCACCGCGAGAAAGAGCAATGGGCCGACATCCTGGGCGGCTATCTGCGTGATCGCCCCTCGCTGGCCGGTGTCGTGCTGCTGATCGACATCCGCCGCGGCGTCACGCCGCTGGATCGCCGCCTGGCCGATTTCCTGGCTCCCACCGGCCGCCCCGTCATGGCGCTGCTCACCAAGGCCGACAAGCTGCCCTACGGCCAGCGCATCCGCGCCGTGCAGGCCGTGCGCAAGGAACTGGCAGACATCGGCCACCTGAGCGCGGTGCCGTTCTCCTCCACCGAACGCATCGGCCTGCCGGAAGCGACCGAAGTGATCGAAAACTGGATTTCCCCGAAGGTCGTACCATGAATCCGCACATCATCTCGCCCGCCTTTCCCGCTTCGCGCCCGCGCCGCCTGCGCCGCGACGACTTCACTCGTCGCCTGGTGCGCGAGAATGCCCTGACCGTCGATGACCTGATCTATCCGGTGTTCGTGGCCGAAGGCCAGGGCCTGGCGCAACCCGTGGCCTCGTTGCCCGGCGTGATGCGCTATTCGCCCGACACGCTGCTGGCCGTGGCCGAGCGCTGCGTCGAACTGGGCATCCCGGTGCTGGCCCTGTTCCCCGTGATCGATCCGTCGCTGAAGACGCCCGACGGCATCGAGGCCACGAATCCGGATGGCCTGATCCCGCGCGTGGTCGCTCAGATCAAGCAGCGCTTCCCCGAACTGGGCGTGCTGACCGACGTGGCGCTGGACCCCTACACCAGCCACGGCCAGGACGGCCTGATCGACGAGGACGGCTACGTGCTGAACGAACCCACCGTCGAGATCCTGATCCGTCAGGCGTTGGTGCAGTCGCACGCCGGCGTGGACATCGTGGCGCCCAGCGACATGATGGACGGCCGCATCGGCGCCATCCGCCAGGCGCTGGAAGACGCGCAGCACATCCACACGCGCATCATGGCCTATTCGGCCAAGTACGCCAGCGCGTTCTACGGTCCGTTCCGCGACGCCGTGGGTTCGGCGTCCAACCTGGGCAAGTCGAACAAGCAAGCCTACCAGATGGATCCGGGCAACCTCGACGAAGCCCTGCGCGAAGTGGCCGCCGATCTGCAGGAAGGCGCCGACATGGTGATGGTCAAGCCCGGCATGCCCTACCTGGACGTACTGCGCCGCGTGAAAGACGCCTTCCGCGTGCCCACCTTCGCCTACCAGGTCAGCGGCGAGTACGCGATGATCAAGGCCGCGGCCGCCAACGGCTGGCTGGACCACGACAAGGTGATGATGGAATCGCTGCTGGCGTTCAAGCGCGCCGGCGCGGACGGCATCCTGACGTACTTCGCGATCGACGCGGCCACGCTGCTGAAGGCCTGATCGGCACGTAGGTGGAAAACGAAACGGCCGGTGTGGAAGGAGACTTCCACACCGGCCGTTTTCATTGCTGCCATTGCCTCAGCGGGCGCTGACTTTCTCCAGCGTCGCCGCAAAGCGGCGCGCGTCCTGGAAGCCGATGACGCGGACGTCGGTCAACTCGCGGCCACCCGGCGCGAAAAACATGATGCCCGGCGGGCCGAACAGCTTGAAGCGCTTGAGCAGCGCGCGATCGTCGGCGTTGTTCTGCGTGACGTCGGCCTGCACCAGCACCATGCCGGCCATGCGCGCGGCCACCTGGGGGTCGGTGAAGGTGAAGCGCTCCATCTCTTTGCAAGAGATGCACCAGTCGGCATAGAAATCCAGCATGACCGGCCTGGAGCTGCTGGCCAGCAGCGCATCCAGCTCGGCGTTGCTGCGCACGCGCTGGAACCTGGCTTCGGGCGCCGCGCCGGCCGCGGCCATGCCGCCCGAGGATTCGCGCGCCGCCAGATGGGCCAGGGGCTGCAGCACGTCTCGGCCGCCGCTGACGGCGCCGACCAGCCATGCCGCGGCCGCCAGCGCCAGCAGCAGGCCCAGGCCCTTGCCGAACATGCGTGCGGCGCCGGCGCCCTGCGGCAAGGCGTCGAACGCCCGCAGCATGACCGCGCCCACGATGGCCAGGAAGGCCCAGCCCAGCATCTGCGCCCAAGTGGGCACGATGGGAATCACCATCCACCAGGCCGTGGCCAGCAGCAGCAGGCCGAACAGGCGCTTGACGCCTTCCATCCACGGGCCGGTGCGCGGCAGCAGCGTGCCCGCCGAAGCCCCCACCAGCAGCAGCGGCACGCCCATGCCCCAGGCCAGGGCGAACAGCGCCGAGCCTCCCAGCAACACGTCTCCCGTCTGCGAGATGTACAGCAGCGCGCCGGCCAGCGGCGCGGCCACGCACGGGCCCACGATCAGGGCGGACACGGCCCCCATCAGCACCGCACCCGTGACCCGGCCACCGGGAATCCGGTTCGACCGCTCGGCCAGCCGGGCCTGCACGCCCGACGGCATCTGGAACGTGAAGGCGTCGAACATGGCCAGGGCCAGCACGGCCAGCAGCAATGCGAACAGGCCCCGCACCCATGGCGTCTGCAGCCAGGCGGCCAGGCCTGCCCCGCTGAGGCCCGCGGCCACGCCCAGGGCCGTGTACACCACCGACATGCCCAGCACATAGGCCGCCGCCAGGCCCAGCCCACGCCAGCGCGAGGGCCGCTGCGCGCCGCCCAGCACCACCGAGGACAGGATGGGAATCATGGGCAGCACGCAGGGTGTGAACGCCAGCAGCAGGCCCAGCAGCAGGAACACGCCCGCCGTCTTGAGCCAGCCCAGGCCGCTGAGCGCGCCCGCCAGGCCGACGTCGCCGGCATGCAGCAGGGAACCCAGGCTGGTGTCGGCCGGGGCCGTGGCGCCGGTGCCCGCTACCGCAGGCGTACTGCCTTGCGAGGATTGGGCGAGGCTCAATCCCGCGCCCTGCTCCGGCGACGACGCCTGCCGGCCTTCTATGGCATACCCGGTGCCCGCGGCCACCAGCTTCACGGCGTGATCCATGGGCGGATAGCACAGGCCGGCATCCGCGCAGCCCTGGCTGGTGACGGTGATCGTAAGCGGCCCCTGCGCGCCCGCGGCCAGCGGCACCCGGATGGCCAGGTCGCGGTGATAGACCTCCATCTCCTTGTCGAAGGTGGGATCGTGCTTGACCTCGCCCTGGGGATAGATGGGATCGCCCAGCACCACCGGCTGGGCCGGATCGGCGGCCAGCGCGAAGCGCTCACGGTACATGTAATAGCCCGGGGCGACCTTGTAGCGCAGTTCCAGGGTATCGGGCGCCGTCATCGTGGCGCTGAAGGCGAAAGCCTTCTCGGGGTCGAGGAAGTCGGCCTCGGTAGCGGCATTGGCATGGCGGCCGGCCAGCAGCGCGCACAGCGCCAGCAGGCACAGGAACGCCCAGGCGCGCAGCCAGGCTGCACGGGATGGGCCGACGGAAACCGCTGCTTGCTGCCGCATGGCGTTCTCTTATTGCGCGCCCGTGGGGCGGGTCTGCTCGCGTATCCAGTCCAGATACGAGGCCAGGCCGCCCACGACGGGCACCACGATGATTTCGGGCACCTCGTAGGGGTGCAGCCGCGCCAGCGCCTGCACCACGTCCTGCTGGCGGGCCCAGGTGGTCTTGATGGTGAGCGGGATTTCCTCGGCGCCCTCGATCTCGCCTTGCCAGCGATATACGGACAGCGCGGGCACGCCAAGGTTCACGCAGGCGGCCAGGCCGTCCTCGACCAGCACGTGGGCGATGCGCTTGGCCAGCAGCGTGTCGGGCGCGTTGCTGATCACCAGCACCGGATCGTCGTCGCGCATCATGCGGGGCTCCGGAAAAATCGGTCCACGACGGACCGCCGGGAGTATTTTATCGATTCGGCCCACCCTTGCCCGGAGAGACCCTGCATGTCGGACGATTGCCTGTTCTGCCGCATCGCGCGGCGCGATATCCCCGCCCACGTCGTGCACGAGGACGACGCCCTGCTGGCGTTCCTGGACATCCATCCGGTGCGCCCGGGCCATGTGCTGATCATCCCGAAGGCGCACCACCCGTACTTCGAGGATCTGCCGCCCGAAATCGCGGCGCAATCGCTCGCCCTGGGCCAGCGCCTGGCGCGCCGCATGAAGCAGTTGTACGACGTGCCGCGCGTGGCGTTCGCGTACACCGGCATCCACGTCGCGCACGCCCATGCGCACGTGATTCCCATGCACGACCCGCAGGACGTGACGTCCACCCAGTACATCGAAGAGCGCGACCTGACCTTCATCATGCCGCCCCAGGCGGATGCGCGGGTGCTGGCGGAAACGGCTCAGGCGCTGCGCGAGGCCTCGCCGGACCCGGCCGGCTGACTGGACTGCGATCCAATCGCGGTGGCCAGCGGCCCGGCACGCTGCCCCGGCGCCGCGCCAACGCGCGCAAGGCATCGCCGCCGATACCGGCGCCCCGAAAGCAAAACGGGCCCGAAGGCCCGTTCTACTTTCAGCATACGACGCTGCCGATGCGTTGCCGTGTTATTCGGCGTCGCCTTCGGTTTCCGAAGCATCGACTTCCGGACGGTCAACCAGTTCCATGAAAGCCATGGGAGCGTTGTCGCCTTGACGGAAGCCCATCTTCAGGATGCGGGTGTAGCCGCCGTTACGGGCCGCGTAGCGCGGGCCGATGTCGGCAAACAGCTTGACCACGGCGTCGCGATCGCGCAGGCGAGCAAACGCCAGGCGCTTGTTGGCCAGGGTGGGCTCTTTGCCCAGCGTGATCAGGGGTTCGACGACGCGGCGCAGTTCTTTCGCCTTCGGCAGGGTGGTCTTGATCGCTTCGTGAGTGATCAGCGAAACGGCCATGTTGCGGAACATGGCAAGACGGTGGCTGCTGGTGCGATTGAGTTTGCGAAGGCCATTACCGTGACGCATGATGATTTCCTTTGAATCTAGGTGAGGACGTTTCCGTCTTCGTGGTTATCCGGTTCTTCTATCGGCCGGGTTTACGTTGAAACCCGAGTCGCGGTCCGGTGGAAAAGAGGTACTGCAAAAATCTGGATTGCCCGAGGCGGGGCGCACGATAACACATCGTGCGCCATCGCCTGTGGGACGCTTACAACGCTCAGGGGCGCTCGAGACCCAGCGGGGGCCAGTTTTCGAGCTTCATGCCCAGCGTCAGGCCGCGTGCGGCCAGCACTTCCTTGATCTCGTTGAGCGACTTGCGACCCAGGTTCGGGGTCTTGAGCAGTTCGTTCTCGGTACGCTGGATCAGGTCGCCGATGTAGTAGATGTTTTCGGCCTTCAGGCAGTTGGCCGAACGCACGGTCAGTTCCAGGTCGTCGACCGGGCGCAGCAGCACGGGGTCGATCTGCGGCGTGCCGCGGACCGGGGCTTCGTACGAATCGCCCGCGCCTTCCAGGGCGGCGAACACGGAGATCTGGTCCATCAGGATGCGGGCCGACTGGCGCACGGCTTCCTCGGGCGAGATCACGCCGTTGGTTTCGACGTCCAGAACCAGCTTGTCGAGGTCGGTACGCTGTTCCACACGGGCGCTTTCCACCGCGTAGCTGACGCGGCGCACGGGGCTGAACGACGCGTCCAGCACGATGCGGCCGATGGTGTGGGTGCGGTCTTCCGACAGCGCGCGCACGTTGCCCGGCACATAGCCACGGCCCTTCTCGACCTTGATCTGCATCTCGAGCTTGCCGGCGTCGGTCAGGTTGCAGATGGCGTGGTCGGGGTTGATGATCTCGACGTCGTGCGGCAGCTCGATATCGCCGGCCACCACCACGCCGGCGCCGTTCTTGCGCAGGACCAGGGTGACTTCGTCGCGATTGTGCAGCTTGAACACCACGCCCTTCAGGTTCAGCAGGATGTCGACCACGTCTTCGCGCACGCCGGGGATGGTCGAGTATTCATGCACGACACCCGTCATCTGCACTTCGGTGGGCGCGTAGCCGGTCATCGACGACAGCAGGATGCGGCGCAGGGCGTTGCCCAGCGTGTGGCCGTAACCGCGCTCGAACGGCTCCATCACGATCTTGGCGTGATGCGTGCCGACCGGTTCGACTTCGATGGAACGCGGCTTCAGGAAACCTTGAGTGGACATGTACTGAGTTCCTTTTCAATACCCTCGGCTCGTTACACCGATAAGGCTGATGGAAGGTGGGAAAAAAGGTTTGCGGGCTAGTCGCCACGCCTCGCTTCACACAACCGCAAGGCCCGCTCCACCAGAAAGGCGGTAGCGGGCCATGACGGCGATGCGTTTCGTACCGGCCTGCCAGCGCAATGCGCCGGCAGGCCATCGCGAATTAACGCGAGTACAGTTCGACGACCATCGATTCGTTGATGTCGCGAGCGACATCAGCGCGATCGGGAGCCGACTTGAACACGCCGGACATCTTGGCGGTGTCGACTTCGACCCACTGGGGCATGCCGATGCTGGTGGCCAGATCGAGCGATTCCTTGATGCGGCCTTGCGTCTTCGACTTCTCGCGGACGCTGATGACGTCGCCAGCCTTGACCAGCATCGAGGCGATGTCGGCGGTGTGGCCGTTCAGCTCGATGGCGCGGTGGCTGACCAGCTGACGCGCTTCAGCGCGCGTCGAGCCGAAGCCCATGCGGTAGACGACGTTGTCCAGACGCGATTCCAGCAGCTGGATCAGCTTCTCGCCCGTGTTGCCACGGACGCGGTCGGCTTCAGCGAAGTACTTGCGGAACTGCTTTTCCAGAACGCCGTACATGCGCTTGAGCTTTTGCTTCTCGCGCAGTTGCAGGCCGTAGTCCGACGTACGGGCGCCGGAGGTGCGACCGTGCTGGCCGGGCTTGGAGTCCAGCTTGCACTTGGAATCCAGCGAGCGGCGGGCGCTCTTGAGGAACAGGTCAGTACCCTCGCGGCGCGAGAGCTTGCACTTGGGTCCAATATAACGTGCCATGTGGATTCCCTTTAGATACGACGACGCTTCGGCGGACGGCAGCCGTTGTGCGGAACGGGCGTGATGTCAGCGATGCTGGAGATCTTGATGCCCAGCGCATTGAGCGCGCGCACCGACGATTCACGGCCAGGACCAGGACCCTTGATACGCACTTCGAGGGTCTTGATGCCGTATTCCATCGCGACGCGGCCAGCCGTTTCAGCGGCAACCTGCGCGGCGAACGGGGTCGACTTGCGCGAGCCCTTGAAGCCAGCGCCGCCCGACGTCGCCCACGACAGGGCATTGCCCTGGCGATCGGTGATGGTGATGATGGTGTTGTTGAAGGACGCGTGGACGTGCGCGATGCCGTCCGAGACGTTCTTCTTGACCTTTTTGCGCACGCGCGAAGCGCCGCTGGTGGAAGCTTTCGCCATTATCCAGTTCCTCGATTATTTCTTCAGGGAAGCCGCAGCGCGACGCGGGCCCTTGCGGGTGCGGGCGTTGGTGCGGGTGCGCTGGCCGCGCACGGGCAGGCCGCGCTTGTGGCGCATGCCGCGATAGGTTCCCAGGTCGATCAGACGCTTGATCGACAGCTGCACTTCACGACGCAGGTCGCCTTCCACCGTGAACACGCCAACGTGTTCGCGGATGCGCTCCAGTTCAGCGTCGTTCAGATCCTTGACCTTCTTGTCAACGGGGACGCCAGCAGCTTCGCAAATCTTGCGAGCGCGGGTGCGGCCGATGCCAAAAATGGCGGTCAGGCCGATCTCGGCGTGCTGTTGCGGCGGAATGTTAATGCCAGCAATACGGGCCATGACTGTTCCTTGATATATCCGTTCTTAGCGTGGGTACTGTCCGGTGTCGACCGGCTCAGCCTTGACGCTGCTTATGACGCGGGTCAGTGCAGATGACGCGCACGACGCCGTGACGTTTGATGACTTTGCAGTTGCGGCAGATCCGCTTGACCGAGGCCATTACTTTCATGGATGACTCCTAATTTTCCGAAAACCGGGGGGCTCTTACTTCGAGCGGAATACGATCCTGGCTCGAGTCAGGTCATAGGGCGTGAGCTCCACTGTGACCTTGTCGCCCGGCAGAATCCGGATGTAATGCATGCGCATCTTGCCGGAAATGTGGCCCAACACTACGTGGCCATTTTCAAGCTTGACGCGAAAAGTCGCGTTGGGGAGGTTCTCGAGAACCTCGCCTTGCATCTGAATGACGTCGTCCTTGGACATTGTGCTTACCGCATCGGCATTCCCGCGCCCTTGAAGTTGGACTTCTTGAGCAGCGAATCGTATTGGTGAGACATCATGTAGGCCTGAACCTGAGCCATGAAGTCCATCGTTACAACAACAATAATCAACAGGGACGTACCACCGAAGTAGAACGGGACGTTCCAGCGCATCACCAGGAACTCGGGCAGCAAGCACACCAACGTGATGTAGAGGGCGCCAGCCAGAGTCAGGCGCATCAGGATCTTGTCGATGTAGCGAGCCGTCTGTTCACCGGGACGAATACCGGGGACGAACGCACCGCTCTTCTTCAGGTTATCTGCGGTCTCACGGCTGTTGAACACCAGGGCCGTGTAGAAGAAGCAGAAGAAAATAATGGCAACCGAGTAAAGCGTGACGTACAGCGGTTGGCGCGGTTCAAGCGCCACAGCCAGGTCGCGCAGCCAGGTCATGCCGCTGCTGTTGGAGAACCAACTGCTGATCGTGGCCGGGAACAGAATGATCGACGATGCGAAGATCGGCGGAATCACCCCGGCCATGTTCAGCTTCAGCGGCAGGTGCGAGCTTTGCCCGCCATACACCTTGTTGCCGACCTGGCGCTTGGCGTAGTTCACGGTGATCTTGCGCTGGCCACGTTCGACGAACACCACGAACGCAGTCACCAGAACGATCAGGGCCACGATGAACAGCGCCGACGGCACCGACATCGAGCTGGTACGCACCAGATCCAGCAATCCGGCCAGCGCCGTGGGCAAGCCCGCGACGATACCGGCGAAGATCAGGATCGAGATCCCATTACCCAGTCCACGCTCGGTGATCTGCTCGCCCAGCCACATGACGAACATGGTGCCGGTGACCAGCGTGATCACGGTCGTGAAGCGGAAGACGAGACCCGGGTCCGTCACCAGACCAGGCTGCGACTCCAGCGCAATCGAAATCCCGACCGCCTGCACCAGCGCCAGCACGACAGTGCCGTAGCGGGTGTACTGGGTGATCTTGCGCCGGCCGGCCTCGCCCTCTTTCTTGAGGGCTTCGAGGGACGGCACCACCACCGACATCAGTTGCATGATGATCGAGGCGGAGATGTACGGCATGATCCCCAGGGCGAAGATCGAGAAGCGCGACAGCGCCCCGCCCGAGAACATGTTGAACAGGCCCAGGATACCGCCCTGGTTCTGGCGGAACAGGTCTGCCAGCGCATCCGGGTTGATGCCCGGAACGGGAATATGCGTGCCCAGACGATATACAACCAGGGCGAGCACCAGGAACACGAGACGGCGTTTCAGATCGCCGTACCGCGCCCCCGTCTTGCCCAGTGCCTGTGCTTTAGCCACACGTCACCTCAAGTTCAAGCAAGCGAGCCGCCAGCGGCTTCGATGGCAGCGCGAGCGCCGACCGTCGCGGTGATGCCGCGCAGGGTAACCTTGCGCGACAGTTCGCCCGACTTGATGACCTTGGCATAACGCACTTGCTGGCCAACCACGCCGGCAGCCTTCAGGGCCTGGACGTCGACTTCTTCGACTTCCAGGGCCTGCAGGTCGGACAGGCGGACTTGCGCGTACAGGTGCTGACCCAGGGGCGTGAAACCACGCTTGGGCAGGCGACGCTGCAGCGGCATCTGACCGCCTTCGAAACCGACCTTGTGGAAGCCGCCCGAACGCGACTTCTGACCCTTGTGGCCACGGCCGGCGGTCTTGCCCAGACCGGAGCCGATGCCACGGCCGACGCGGCGGCGGGCGTGCTTGCTGCCCTCGGCGGGCTTCAGCGAATTGAGTTGAATATCAGACATCTCGATTCCTTAGACTTCCGAGACCGAGACGAGATAATCCACCTTGCGGATCATCCCGCGGACCTCGGGGGTGTCGATCAGCACGCGGCTGCTGTTGACCTTGCCCAAGCCCAGACCGCGAACGGTGTCGCGGTGGGATTGCTTGGTGCCGATCACGGAGCGCACGAGCGTGACTTTGAGCTGTTTCTGCTGAGACATGATTTACCCCAGGATCTCTTCAACGGTCTTGCCGCGCTTGGCCGCGACTTCCGCCGGGGTCAGCGAGGCGCGCAGGCCGTTCAGCGTAGCGCGGACCATGTTGTAGGGGTTGCTGGAGCCCAGGCTCTTGGCAACCACGTTACGCACGCCCATCACGTCGAAGATGGCGCGCATCGGGCCGCCGGCGATGACGCCGGTACCGTCCGGAGCGGGCGAGATCAGCACCGTCGAGGCGCCGTGCTTGCCAACCACCGTGTGATGCAGCGTGCCGTTCTTCAGAGCCACCTTGAACATGCCGCGACGGGCCTGTTCCATCGCCTTCTGGACCGAGACCGGCACTTCACGCGCCTTGCCCTTGCCCATGCCGATGCGGCCATCGCCATCGCCCACCACGGTCAGCGCGGCGAAGCTCATGGTGCGACCACCCTTCACGACCTTGCTGACGCGGTTGACCGCGATCATCTTTTCGCGAAGACCGTCGTCGTTCTCTTTTTCCGCGGCGTTCTTGCCTTGTACTTTAGCCATTTGACAGATCCTCGCTTAGAACTTCAGGCCGGCTTCACGCGCGGCATCGGCCAGCGCCTTGACGCGGCCATGATAACGAAAGCCCGAGCGATCGAAGGCAACCAGCTCGATGCCGGCGGCCTTGGCCTTTTCAGCAACGCGCTTGCCCACCAGGGCGGCGGCGGCGGTGTTGCCACCGGCGCCCGAGCCACCCAGCTGCGCACGCACTTCGGCTTCCAGCGTGGAAGCGCTGACCAGCACGCGATCGCCCTCGGGCGAGATGATGTTGGCGTAGATGTGCAGGTTCGAGCGGAAAATCGAGAGGCGATGAACGCGCAGCTCGGTGATCTTCCGGCGGGTCGGAACCGCACGACGCAAACGGGAAAGTTTCTTGTCCATGATTCGTCCTTGCGTGCGCCGTTATTTCTTCTTGGTTTCTTTGATGACGACGCGCTCGTCCGAATAACGCACACCCTTGCCCTTGTAGGGTTCGGGCGAGCGGTATGCTCGGATCTCAGCGGCCACCTGACCGACGACTTGCTTGTTGGAGCCCTTGATGACGATTTCCGTCTGGGTCGGGCATTCAGCCTTGATGCCAGCGGGCAGATCGTGCAGCACGTCGTGCGAGAAGCCCAGCTGCAGCTTCACGGCGGTGCCCTGCACGGAGGCGCGGTAACCCACGCCAACCAGGTTCAGCTTGCGCTCGAAGCCCTTGCTGACGCCGGTGACCATGTTCGCGACCAGCGCGCGCACGGTGCCCGACATCGCCTTGGCCTGGCGGGAATCGTTCAGGGCGGCAAAGCTCAGCTTGCCGTCTTCCTGGCGGATACCGACTTCACCGGTGAGCGCTTGCGTCAGCGAACCCAGCGGGCCCTTGACGACGATTTCACCGGCACCGATCGTGGCTTCGACGCCCTTGGGCAGTTCGACGGGGTATTTAGCGATACGTGACATGAGAATTTCTCCTTAGGCCACGTAGCACAGCACTTCGCCGCCGACGCCATTGGCGCGGGCCTTGCGATCGGTCATCACGCCGCGCGAGGTCGACACGATAGCCACGCCCAGGCCGTTCATGACCTGAGGAATGTTGCTGCGGCCCTTGTAGATACGCAGACCGGGGCGCGAGACGCGTTCGATGCGCTCGATGACCGGGCGGCCGGCGTAGTACTTCAGGGTGATCTCGAGCTCAGGCTTGGCCTGGTCGCCCTTGATCTGGAAGCCGTCGATGTAACCCTCGTCTTGCAGCACGGTGGCGATGGCCACTTTCAGCTTCGAGGAAGGCATGGCCACCGTGGCCTTGTCCACTTGCTGCGCATTGCGAATGCGGGTCAGCATATCGGCGATGGGATCGCTCATGCTCATATTTTTTCTCCTACCAGCTGGCCTTGGTCATGCCGGGGATTTCACCCTTCATGGCCATTTCACGCAGTTTGTGGCGGGTCAGGCCAAACTTGCGGAACACCCCACGCGGACGACCCGTGACCACGCAGCGATTGCGCTGGCGAGTCGGGTTGGCGTTGCGCGGCAGTTGTTGCAGCTTCAGGCGAGCCTGGTAACGTTCTTCGTCGGTCTTCGACTGGTCGTCGATGATCGACTTCAGTTCGGCGCGCTTGGCTGCAAACTTGTCAGCCAGCTTGGCGCGCTTGATGTCGCGATTGATGAGGGAGAGTTTAGCCACGTCATCAGCCCCTTAGTTGCGGAACGGGAAGCTGAAGGCGGTCAACAGCGCCTTGGCTTCTTCGTCGGTCTTGGCGGAAGTCGTGATGCTGATGTTCAGCCCACGCAGCGCGTCGATCTTGTCGTACTCGATTTCGGGGAAAATGATCTGCTCTTTCACCCCGATGTTGTAGTTGCCACGACCGTCGAACGCACGACCCGAGATACCGCGGAAGTCGCGCACGCGAGGCAGCGCAACCGCCACCAGGCGATCCAGGAATTCGTACATGCGCTGGCCGCGCAGCGTGACCATGCAACCGATCGGGTAGTTTTCGCGGATCTTGAAACCTGCGATAGCCTTACGGGTCTTGGTCACGACCGGCTTCTGGCCGGCGATCTTGGTCAGGTCGCCCACGGCGTGCTCGATGACCTTCTTGTCCGACACAGCTTCCGAGACACCCATGTTCAGGGTGATCTTGGTGATGCGCGGCACTTGCATCGGGCTCTTGTAGCCGAACTTTTCGGTCAGGTCGCCGACGACCTTCTCTTTGTAAAACGCTTGCAAACGAGACATGTCTTTCGCCCCTTACGCCTTGGCGCCGACCACGGCACCATTGGAACGGAACACGCGCACCTTGCGGCCGTCCTCTTCCTTGATGCCCACGCGATCAGCCTTGCCCGTGGCGGGATTGAACAGCGCCACGTTCGAGATGTGAATGGGCATCGTCTTTTCGATGATGCCGCCGGGGTTGCCAGCCATGGGGTTCGGCTTGGCGTGCTTCTTCACCACGTTGATGCCTTCGACCAGAACGTGGTCGGCATCGACGCGGGCCAGCACGGTGCCACGACGGGTCTTGTCGCGGCCGGTCAGGACGATGACTTCGTCGCCTTTACGGATCTTTTCCATCGCGGGCTCCTTACAGCACTTCCGGGGCCAACGACACGATCTTCATGAACTTCTCGGTACGCAGTTCACGCGTAACGGGTCCGAAGATGCGGGTGCCGATGGGCTCCAGCTTGGCGTTGAGCAACACAGCGGCATTGCCGCCAAAGCGAATCAGCGAGCCGTCCTTGCGGCGCACGCCCTTGGCGGTGCGAACCACCACGGCGTTGTAGATTTCGCCCTTTTTGACACGGCCGCGCGGGGCCGCGTCCTTGACGCTGACTTTGATAACGTCGCCGATGCCGGCATAACGGCGCTTGGAGCCGCCGAGCACCTTGATGCACATGACGTGACGCGCACCAGTATTGTCGGCCACGTCCAGCGTGGTCTGCATTTGGATCATGATTTTTCCTGTTCCAACTTAACTGGAAACTTCGCCTTCCTTGCCGGAGGGCGCGCATTTCCTGCCAGTTTTGGTCCCGTCAGGTCCGCCACGCGGACGCGGCGACCCTGGGTTGAAATCCTGCGGGCCCTGCCATCTGGCCACGCCGACGCAATGAAAATTGCGGGCCTGGCCTGACAAGAAGGACACCGGTGTTCCTGCTTGGTCTTGCTAACTTACTTACCTGCTTTTTTCTGAACTTGCCCTGCGGCCATCGCTTGTATTTGCCATGACCCCGAAAGACAATTCGGGAAAGCTGGTAATTCTAGCCCGATGAAGAGGCCAGCGCAAGCACAATTTGCAGAACAGGGCAAAGTGTGGTTTTTGCCCTGTTTGCCCGTCGTCCCAGCGGGTGACGCCGGGTGACGCCGGCGGGGTCCGGCCTTGCACCGGCCCGCCTCATGCGTCACGGTTTCCTGGAACCGTCGTAGTAGTTCTTTTCCCAGGCCTCGTGGTTGGCCTTGCCGCGGCGCAGTTCGTCGGTGAACGGGGCCATCGCCAGGATGGCCTTGTTCAACCAGCGCACGGGCGCCCGGCAGGGGCGTTCGAAATCCACGAACAACACGGCGCGCACGCCGTCGGTATCGTTGTGCACCTGATGGGGATACAGGTCATCGAACACGACGGCCCGGCCTTCCTGCCAGACGTACCGCTGACCATCGACTTCGATCCAGCAGCGCTCGCGCGGTTCGGGCACGACCAGCGCCAGGTGCAGGCGCAGCACGCCGTTGTACGGCCCCTTGTGCAGCGGAATGCGCTTGCCCGGCTCCAGGATGGAGAAAAAGGCCGTGCGCAGTCCCGGGATGGTCTTCAACGCCTTGGCGGTTTCGGGGCAACGGTCCAGGTTGCGCTGCGACCGCATGCCATAGGCCATGAAGACGAAGGTCTTCCACTGGTCGTCGGCGGTGATCATGCCCACATCGGGGGACAGTTCGTGGAAGGCCGGCAACCGCTTGCGGTCTTCGAGCAGGCTGCGCAACTCGGCGCTGATGCCGGGCGCGCGGGACTCGAGATCGCCGACCCACGGAAACAACGCGTTGTCGAAGATCGGATGGTCGCCCACTTCCGACGCATTGGCGATCCGGCGATGCAGCCATTCGACCAGGCGAAAGAGAGCACGGGAGAGAACGCCGGATTTCGACGGGGCGCTCGGGGCGGGGGGAGTGGTGATAGCAGGCATGTAACAAGCCTACGACCGCCTCCAAAGGTTTGGCAAGTGCGTCCCCATTCCATAACGGGAGCTAACAAGACATTTTTGTGACTGTCTGAAACCGCTGTTCCCTCCCCGATATTCGCACCCTGGCGAAGCCCCGGCCCAGGCGCACGGCGTGGCGCCAAACCGGAGAGACCCTCCCTGCCCTCGCCGCTTCAGCCGGCTTGAAACGGTTGATGGCTTTTTTTACCCATCCCCATTTCTTTGCAAGGAAACAGCAGGCGGCGACCGACGCACACGGCCGGTGTGCCCGGCAGATGCAGACCGCCCATCAGACCATGCCCAGCAACACCTCGGTCTCGCGCGCCAGCGCCACCAGCCGGGGGCCGATATCGGCCGCGCGCTCGCGGTAAGGCCCATCGCCGGACGGCACGCCGCAGTTGAAGACGTACAGGAGCGACTGGTAGGGGCGGCACAGCGGCGCGGCGAATCCATAGGCGTCGGGACGCCATTCCATGTTGTTGCCGCAATAACCCTTACGCTCGAGATCTCGCCGTGCGGCGCCCAGGCTGGGGAAATGCGCCGCGTAGTGGACCGGAGCCGCCACGCGCAACTGGTTCAACACGGCGCCGCGCGCATCGTCGGTGGCCCGGGCCAGCCAAGCCTTGCCGGCCGCGCTGGACAGCATCGGCAGCGATGCGCCGATGTCCGGACGGGTCTGCAGGGCTTCGTTCGACCGGGCGGTCTCCACATAGACCATCTGCAGGCGATCACGCACCACCAGGGACACGGCGCCGCGCGCATGGTCGGCCAGTTGCTTCATCAGCGGACGGGCCATCTGGCGGATCTGCATGCTGGCCAGCAGCGGGTAACTCAGCGCCAGCGCGGACGCTCCCAGGCGGTAGCGCGCGGGCGCGCCGACGCGCTGCAGGAAGCCCAGTTCGACCAGGGTGTGGGTCAGCCGCGCGA
This sequence comes from Bordetella ansorpii, assembly GCF_900078315.1. Lineage (GTDB taxonomy): Bacteria > Pseudomonadota > Gammaproteobacteria > Burkholderiales > Burkholderiaceae_B > Bordetella > Bordetella ansorpii. Next base: position 37,204 of record NZ_FKBS01000015.1, on the reverse strand, counting down.
CCGCGCTGCGGGACAGCCCCGTCTGCTGCGCGAAATCCTTGTTGGCCAGTTCCGGCTGTTCCGCGCGGAAACAGCCCAGGATGTCGATGCCATGCGCCAGCGTGGTGGCGAAATCGGGATCGGCGTCGCGCGTCATTCGACCGCCTGCCGCGCGACCAGGGATTCGACGCGGGTCACCAGCGTGCGCAGGCGCGGCGCGATGCGGTTGCGCAGTTCGCCCGCGCGCAGGCGGCGCACCGGCACGCCGCAGTTGAAGACGAAGACCTGGCCATCGATGGGACGTCGCATGGGCATCGCCACGGCGTGCACATCGGCGTGCCAGTCCCCCTCCCCCACACAATAGCCATGCTCGGCATAATCGCGCCGCGCCTGCTCCCAGGCCGGCGCGTAGCGGCGCCAGGCAGCGGGGTCCTGCCGCTGCAGCACGTCGAGCAAGGGTTCGGACTCGGCGGGATCGGCCTGCGCCAGCCAGGCCCGGCCCATCGCCGATTGCAGCAGGGGCAGCAAGGCGCCGATGTCGGGACGGAAGGCCACGGCGTCATGGCCGCGGCAGGTTTCCACGTAGACCATGTGCAAGTCGTGATGCATGCCCAGCGACGCGGATCCGCCAGCGGCATCGGCCAGACGCTTCATCAGCGGCCGCGCCAGTTGGCGGACCTTGATGCTGGACAGCAGCGGATAGCTCAGCGACAGCACCGCGGGCCCCAGCAGATAGCGGCGCGATCCGCTGTCGTAGCGCAGCAGGCCGCGCTGCATCAGCGTGTAGGTCAGGCGCGAGATGGTGGCTTTGGACAGCCGGGTGCGTTCGGCCAGCTCGCGGTTGCTCAGCGCGGGCTCGCCGTGGCGAAACGTCTGCAACACCAGCAACCCGTGCGCCAGCGTAGTGGCGAACGCGGGATCGGCATGTCGATGGCCTGTCATGGATCGGTCCGGAGTGTCCTGGCGATGATAGATCAGGCCGGCGGGCGACGCCGCCGCGCGCGTTCAAGATATCGAAACAGTTGTCTCAGCCGCCGCGGCCATTTGATAGCCTGATTTCACACAACGGGTCCGCGAGCGATTACCCGCCCGCCCAGCCCGCCCCGCATGGAGACAACATCTTGATCCGCGATCCGGAAGGCTTTTCCACATTCATCGATTCCCTGCGCCGCTTCGTGCGGCAGCGGCTCGTGCCGCGCGAGGCCGAGGTCGCGCAGCGGGACGAAGTGCCTGAAGACCTGGTGTCGGCCATGGCGGCGCAGGGCCTGTTCGGCTATTCGATCCCGGAGCAGTACGGCGGCGCGGGCATGACCACCGAGGAGTTGATCGTGGCGGCGCTGGAGCTGTCGCAATGCTCGGTGGCGTTTCGCGCCCGGGTCGGCACCAATACCGGCATCGGTTCCGAAGCGCTCGTGGCGGACGGCACCGAGCCGCAGAAGGCGCGCTATCTGCCGAGGCTGGCGTCTGGCGAACTGACGGGCTGCTTTGCGTTGACCGAGCCGCAGGCCGGCTCGGACGCGACGGCGCTGCGCACGACCGCGGTCCGCGACGGCGACAGCTACGTGCTCAACGGCGAGAAGTGCTTCATCACCAACGCACCGCTCGCCGGCCTGTTCACGGTGATGGCGCGCACCGATCCACAGGCGCCGGGCGCCAAGGGCATCACGGCGTTCATCGTCGAACGCGGCACGCCGGGCCTGTCCACAGCGCGCCCCTACGACAAGATGGGCCAGGCCGGCTCGCCGGTATCGGCGGTGCATTTCGAGAACTGCCGCGTGCCGGCCGCCAACATCATCGGCGGGCAGGAGGGCCGGGGATTCAAGACGGCGATGAAGGTGCTGAACAAGCAGCGCATCCACCTGGCCGCGCTGTGCATCGGCCCGGCCATCCGCATGCTGGACGACACGATGCGTTTCGTGGCCGAGCGCCAGCAGTTCGGCAAGCCGCTGATGGATTTCCAGCTGGTGCAGGCCATGCTGGCCGATTGCCAGACCGAGATCCAGGCGGCCCGCGCGCTGGTGCTGCAGACCGCGCGCGAGCGCGATGCCGGCCAGGACGTGACGCTGAACGCATCGATCTGCAAATACTTTGCGTCGGAGATGTGCGGCCGCGTGGCCGACCGCTGCGTGCAGATGCATGGCGGATACGGCTACATCGCCGACCACGGCATCGAACGGTTCTACCGCGACGTGCGCCTGTTCCGCCTGTACGAAGGCACCAGCCAGATCCATCAGCTGACCATCGCACGGCACACGCTGGCGCAAGCCGGTCACGCACCAGGCCGCTAGGGCCTCAACGGGGACCCAGGCCATAGAAGCCGAGGGCCCCTATCCCCAAAGGAGAACTCCATGCTGTCCAGATCCCTGTACAAGTGGTTGGCCGCCGCCGCGATGGCCGCCGCATGCGCCGCGCTGCCGCTGGCGGCAACGGCGGCCTATCCCGACAAGCCCATCCGGCTGATCGTGCCCTTCGCGCCCGGCGGCTCGGCGGACATCCTGGGCCGCCTGATGGCCGAGGCGCTGCACCCCATCCTGGGCCAGCCCATCATCGTCGAGAACAAGCCCGGCGCGGGCGGCAACATCGGCGGCGACTTCGTGGCGCGCGCCACGCCCGATGGCTACACGCTGCTGCTGGCGGCGGCCGGTCCCACGGTGATCAATCCCAGCCTGTATACCGGCATGCCGTTCGACCCGGCCAAGGACCTGGCGCCCATCACCTGCCTGGAGCGCGAACACAACCTGATGGTGGTGACCAAATCGTTGCCGGCCAGGACGCTGCCCGAGTTCCTGCAATACGCGCGCCAGCACCAGGGCAAGCTGTCGTTCGGCTCGCCCGGCAACGGGTCGCCTGCGCACCTGGCTGGCGAACTGCTGAAGCAGCGGGCCGGCCTGCAGATGGAGCATGTGCCGTACAAGGGCACCGGCCCGGCCATGACCGACCTGGTGGCCGGCCACATCGACTTCATGATCGACAACATGCCCGCGCTGCTGCCGCAAGTGAAGGCCGGCACGGTGCGCGCCCTGGCCGTGCCCAGCGACAAGCGCGCCACCGCCGCCCCCGAGATTCCGACCTTCGAGGAAGAAGGCCAGAAGGGCTTCGTGGTGATGGCCTGGAAAGGCCTGATGGCGCCCGCCGGCACCGACCCCAGGATCGTCGAGCGCGTGCATGCCGCGGCCGTGCAGGCGCTGAAGGATCCGCAGCTGCGCAAACGGCTGCAGGAACTGGGCGCCGAACCGCTGGGCAGCACGCCCGCCGAGTTCGCGCAGCAGATCAAGGAAGAAACCGCGTGGTGGGGCAAGCTGGTGAAGTCGACCGGCGCCCGCATCCAGTAGCGGCGCGAAGGAGATCCCCATGCATGCTTCCCTGCGCAAGCTGCGCGCCCTGTGGGCCGCGGCGCTGCTGACGGCCGCCCTGCCCGCCGCGGCGGCCTATCCGGACAAGCCGATCCGGCTGATCGTGCCGTACGCCGCGGGCGGCGGCACGGATACCGCGGCGCGCATGATCGCCCAGAAGCTGGCGCCGCTGCTGGGCCAGCCCGTGGTGGTCGAGAACAAGCCCGGCGCGGCCACGCAGATCGGCACGTCTTACGTCGCCAATGCCGCGGCCGATGGCTACACCTTGTTGATGGGTACGGCCAACCTGGCCACCAACAGCGTGCTGTACAGCACGCTGCCCTACGACGTGCGCCGCGACCTGACGCCCGTGGCCTGGGCGACGGACGTACCGGTCTATCTGCTGGTGCCGGCCAGCAGTCCGGTGCACGACCTGGCGGGGTTGAAGCAGGCGGCCCGGCAACAGCAGGGCCTGGCCTTCGCCACCGCCGGCACGGGCAGTATTCCGCATCTGGCGGGCGAGCAATTCGCGCGCGACACCGGCATCGCGCTGCGGCACATCCCCTACAAGGGCAGCAGCGAGGCGGCGACGGCGCTGGCCGGCGGACAGGTCGCGCTCAGCTTCGACAATCTGGCGCCGGTGTACGCGCAGGTGCAGGCCAGGCGCCTGCGGCCCATCGCCATCGCCGCGAAGGCGCGCAACCCGGATCTGCCGGACGTTCCCACCCTGACCGAACTGGGCGTGCCGTTGACCGCCTCGTCGTGGTGGGGCGTGATGGCGCCGGCCGGCACGCCCAAGGACGTGATCGCGCTGCTGAACCGGCACATCGGCACGGTGCTGGCCGATGCGCAGGTGCGGCGCTATTTCTCGCGGCTCGGCATGCAGGCCACCGGTGGCACGCCGCAGGACTTCGGCCGCCACATCGACGAAGAAACGCAGCGCTGGCGCACGGTCGTGCAACAAGCCGGCGTGAAGATCGAACCTTAGGCCATCGCCATGAATGTCTCTTGTCAACAAAACGATGCCTATGTGGACGACCTGTGCGCACGCGTGCGCCGCTTCGTCGACGAAGTCGCCATTCCCGCGGAGTCGCCGGCCATCGCCCGCGACGTCGCCGCGCTGGACCGCAGCGTGGCGCAGTTGCACGAGCGCGCCCGCCAGGCCGGCCTGTTCGCCCCGCAGTTGCCCGCCGAATGGGGCGGCATGGGCCTGGGCTGGAGGGCCCTGGCGCGCGTGCTGGAAGAAGCGGGCCGCGGCTTCCTGGGCCCGGCGGCGCTGCATTGCGCGGCGCCCGACCAGCCCAACATGCTGACCCTGCTGAAACTGGGTACGCCCGAGCAACAGCAGCGCTTCCTGGCGCCTTTGGCCCGTGGCAACCAACGCGCCTGCTTCGCGATGACGGAGCCGGCGCCCGGCGCGGGTTCCGATCCGTCCATGCTCCAAACCCATGCCGCGAAGCGCGGCGCGGGATGGGTGCTGAACGGCCACAAGCAGTTCATCAGCGGCGGCGTGGCGGCCGACTTCGCGCTGGTGCTGGCCAGGACCGAAAGCGGCGCCACGCTGTTCCTGGTGCCCCGGCACACGCCGGGCTACCGCGTCGTGCGCGACATCGGCATGGTCACCGGTTATCAGATCGGAGGCCATGCCGAGATCCTGCTGCAGGACTGCGAAGTGCCCGACGACGCGGTACTGGGTGAGGTGGGCCGCGGCCTGCACCATGCGCAGTTGCGCCTGGAGCCGGCACGGCTGTTGCATTGCATGCGCTACATCGGACGCGCGCGCCGCGCCCTGGAAACCGCGCAGGCCTACGTGCGGGAACGCACCTCGTTCGGGTCCCGGCTGGCGGACCTGCAGCAGATCCAGGCCATGGTGGCCGACTCGCACATCGAACTGCACGCCAGCCGTCTGATGACGCTGGAATGCGCCGACCGGCTGGACGCGGGCCTGCCCGTGAAGCAACACAGCGCCATGGCCAAGGTGTTCGTTTCGGAGACCGTGAACCGCGTAGCCGACCGCGCCGTGCAGATGATGGGCGCATCCGGTCTGTCCGAGGACACCCCTGTATCGATGATCTGGCAGGAGCTGCGTCCGTTCCGCATCTACGACGGCGCCAACGAACTGCATCGCGCCACGCTGGCACGTCGCTTCCTGTCCTGAATGCCGTATCTGGAGAACCCCATGGCGATATCGCGTTTCCAAGCCTACCGATTGCATGCCGGCGCCGACGGCGCGCCCCCCGTGGGCCGCTTCGACACGCTGTCCGAAGATCAGTTGTCGCCGGGCGACACGTTGATCAAGGTGGCGTACGCCGGGCTGAACTACAAGGACGCACTGGCCCAGGCCGGACAAGGCCGCATCGTGCGCGAGTACCCGCGCATCGGCGGCATCGATCTCAGCGGCACCATCGTGCATAGCGCCGATCCGTCGCTGGCGCCCGGGCAGGAAGTGGTGGTGCATGGCTTCGGCATCGGCGTGGACGCCGATGGCGGCTATGCCGAATACGCGCGCGTGCGACATGAATGGGTGTTGCCCCTGCCCGCCGGCATCAGCCTGCGCGACGCGGCGGTACTGGGCGCGGCCGGCTACACGGCGGCCCTGTCGCTGCACTGGATGGAACATTGCGGATTGCGGCCCGACCAGGGCGAGGTGCTGGTCACGGGCGCCACGGGCGGCGTGGCCGGTATCGCCATCGACATCCTCAGCCAGCGCGGCTACAGCGTATGCGCCATGACGGGCAAGGCCGACGCCGAGCCCTATCTGCGCGCCCTGGGCGCGGCCCAGGTCATCCCGCCGCCCGATCTGTCCGCCGGCGTGAAGCCGCTGGCCAGCGCGCGCTGGTCCGGCGTGATCGATTCCGTGGGCGGCGCCCTGCTGGCGCACGCCCTGGCCAGCCTGAAGCCCGACGGTGCGGCGGCATCGTTCGGCAACGCGGGCGGGTCGGACCTGCCCGGCTCCGTCATTCCTTTCATCCTGCGCGGCGTGAAGCTGCTGGGCATCAACGCCAACAGCCCCATGCCGCTGCGCCGCGAGGTGTGGCCGCGCCTGGCCGCCGATTACCGGCCCGCCCGCCTGGACCGCATCGCGCGCGTCATCGATCCGCCTGAACTGCCGCAAGCCCTGGCCGCGATGCTCGACCGCGCCAGCACCGGCCGCACCGTGGTGCGTTTCTCCTGAGCCCTGATTCCGCTGCAACCATGACCACACACCTGGACGCCTCGCTTTCCCGCCTGTTCGACCCGCACAGCATTGCCATCGTGGGCGCCTCGGCCACGCCCGGCAAGATCGGCGCGATGCCGGTCACGCTGCTGCGGCAGTATGGCTATGCGGGCCGCATCGTGCCCATCAATCCCCGCGCCGAAGCAATCCAGGGACTGCCTGCGTTCGCCGGCCTGTCGGCGGTGGACGATGCCATCGACCTGGCCATCCTCGCCGTGCCCGCCGCCCACGCCGCGCAGGCCCTGGCGCAAGCGCGGCCCGGCCAGATCGCCGGCGCGGTGATCTTCACCTCTGGATTCTCGGAAACCGGCGACGCGGGCCGCGCGCAGCAAGCCGCGCTGACGCAGGCCGCCCACGAACGCGGCATCCGCCTGCTGGGGCCGAACTGCCTGGGCTTCATGAACGTACGCAAGCAGGTGTACGCCACCTTTTCACCGGCCCCCGCCAACGGCGCCGTGGCGCCGGGCGGTATCGGCATGGTGTCGCAAAGCGGCGCATTCGGCGCCTATGCCTACAGCATGGCGCGCGAACGCGGCCTGGGACTGTCGCACTGGATCAGCACGGGCAACGAGGCCGACATCGACGTGGCCGACTGCATCGCCTGGCTGGCCAACGACGCCGATACACGCGTCATCATGGCGTACATGGAAGGTTGCCGCGATGGCGACAAGCTGCGCGCCGCGTTTGCCGGCGCCCGCGCCGCGGGCAAGCCCGTGGTGGTGACGAAGATCGGCCGCACCCAGGCCGGCGCACGGGCGGCCGCCTCGCACACGGCCGCGCTGGCGGGTGACGACGCCATCTACGACGCACTGTTCCGCCAGTACGGCGTGCTGCGCGCCCGCACCATCGAGGAGTTCTTCAATCTGGGCTATGCGCTGGACACCTGGAAGCAGCCCCCTCGCGGCAATCGCCTGGGCATCTTCACGATATCGGGCGGCGTGGGTGCGTTGATGGCCGACGACGCCGCAGACACCGGGCTGGTGCTGCCGGAACCCGCCGCCGACGCGCAGGCCCGCCTGCTTGCGCAGGTGCCGTTTGCCAGCGGCCGCAACCCCGTCGACGTGACGGGGCAGGCCGTCTCGGAACCCGGCGTGCTGTTGAGCACGGCGCAAGACATGCTGTCCGACGGCCGCTACGACGCGCTGGCGGTTTTCCTGGCGGCGGCGGGCTCGTCGGAGACACTGTGGCCGACCTTCGAGAATTTCGCGCGGCAATTGCAGGCCAGCCGGCCCGACGTGCCGTTGGCGATCTGCGCGCTGTTTCCCCCCGCGCGCCGCCGCGAATTGGAGCAACTGGGCTGCCTGGTGTTCGCGGATCCGAGCGCAGCGGTACGTACGATTGCCTCGCTTGCGGGGTTGGCCGATAAGCGGACGAATGAAGCGGACCATCCGGCATCGGATGCGTCCGCACGGCAGGGCCTGCCCCTGCTGCGGTCCTACAACGAAGTACAGGCCATGGCGCTGCTGCGCGAAGCAGGATTGCCAGCAACGCCCAGCGTGCTGGTCAGCGATGCCGATGGCGCCGTCGCGGCCGCAGCGGATATCGGCGCGCCAGTCGTGCTGAAGATCGTATCCGCCGACATCGTGCACAAGAGCGACGTGGGGGGCGTGGCGCTGAAGTTGTCCGGCGAGGCTGCCGTGCGCCAGGCCCACGCCGACATCCTGGCCTCGGTACGCCGGCATGCTCCGCAAGCCCGCCTCGATGGCGTGCTGGTGGCGCCGATGGCGCCGGCCGGCGTCGAGTGCATTGCCGGCATCCACGACGATTCCGTGTTCGGCCCCGTGGTGATGTTCGGCCTGGGCGGCGTCTTCGTCGAAGTGCTGAAGGACGTCAGCTTCCGCCTGGCGCCGTTCGGGCATGGCGAGGCGCTGTCGATGATCCGCGAAATCAAGGGCCATGCCGTGCTGCAGGGCGCGCGCGGCGCGCCGCCCTGCGATCTGGATGCCTTGGCCGACGCCCTGGTGCGACTGTCGCAACTGGCGGTGGTCCAGCGAGGCCGGTTGGCATCGCTGGAGATCAATCCGCTGCTGGCCTTGCCCCGCGGCGCCCTGGCGCTGGACGCGGTGGTGATTCCCGCGGCGCCAGGCGGCTGAGCAGGGACCGCCGAGTCTTCGCCAGGAATCGGCCCCCGGCGTGCGGCCCCTCGCGAAAGAATCGGCGGGACATCAGCCCACTTCGTTGTGCGCCAGTTCGTACAGCTCGAGTTCGAAGCGGTAGATCGGATCGGTCTCGTAGTGGGGAGGATAGTTGCCGGGATGGGGTTCGCCGCCCTCTCGCAACGCCTGCTTTTCCAGATCCGTCAGCACCGCGAAGCAGTCCTGCGCGCTGTCGAACTCGGCCGCGTAGGCCTGATCCCGGCGCTGCTCGATCTGCTCGAGCGTCTTCAGGGTGGACAGCGTCTGCGCCTTGCGTACCCGCTCGGGCGACGCGTCCAGGTCGAATGTACCGATGTCCCCGTGAAAGATCACGAAGGCATTCGAGCCCGCGTCGTGGATCTTGGTCCTGTCCTGGTGCCCCGTGTCGGAGAGCTGCGAGTTGCCGGATGCCTTGGCCTTGGCCCACGCGCCGAATCCCGTCGCGGGCCCTTCGGGTTCCTGGTGCAGCACGGTATAGGCCTTGCCGTTCTCGTCGAACGTCAGCAAGGCGGTTCGCGCCCGCGCCTCTTCCAGCGCCCGCCCTTGCAGGTTGTCCGTGATGACTTCGGTGGGCATGTTGCTGCCCACGCCGCCATCCGTGAACGAGCGCGTGCCGCTGCCGTCGCCCGGATCGAAATCCACGGATCGGAAGTACACCGGGATGCTCATGGAGATGCGCCCCGCGACGGCCACCGGCATATCCGGCGTGTTCTGCGCGTTGAAATAGGTCTCCTGCTTGTTGGTGTTGTCCCAACCGGTCAGCGTCAGTTCCTTGAACTGCGTGGGCGCCAGCAGGTGCATCAAGTGCAGGTCCTTGAACGTCACCATCTGGCCCGTGCGGTCGTCATCGAAGTCCTGCGTGCGCAACGAGTCCAGGCGTTCGATGGCGCTGTCGATCTCTTGTTCGCTACCCAGGCTGGCGAGCTTCTCTCGCATGGCGGCCGGGTCCCAGTGCTTGTTCAGGTACTGGGACACGCCGGTGGCCGACGTCTGGTCCAGCAGTTCGAGCGCGCGCCCCGCATGGAACCCCGTGCGCCAGCTTACGTTGACCATGGGATAGCGGGCCTCGAAGTCTTCCGGCTTGCCCTTCAGTTCGTTCATGTCGACCGAGGCGGAGAACGTCTGGAAGGCATGCGCATCCTGCCCGCAGGACAGGCAGACCGCGGTCAGCGCGCCGGCGGATGTCCCCACCAGGTGCTTCAGGCCGCTGAGCATGCCGGCGCCCTGCATCTCGACCAGGGCTTCCGGATTGCCGATGCCCTTGGCGCCGCCACCGCGAAACACCAGGTTCTCGATCTGCGGGGCTTGCCTGATCACGTTGAAGCCGACCACTTCCTGGCCTGGACCGAAACGCGGCACCACCTGGGGACGGATGTCCACCTGGCGATCCACCGTGAGCCTCGCGTGCGAGGCGTGGATCTGCAGCTCCTGCAGGGCTTCCTGGGCACGGGCGTTGGCCTTGGACACGGCCTCGCGCAGCACCTTGTCCGGCACCCGGCCATCGCCGCGTGCGATGGCTTCCTGCATCGCGGTGTCCAGCGAGTTTTCCAGGATGGAAGCGCACAGCTCCTGGGCCCGGACCTCGAAGCCCGCCTTGCTGTGCCCGGGCACGCCAGCCCCGAGCTGCGAGACCTGGGCCTGGAAGAAGCCCTTGAACGCTTCACGCGTGTTGACCAGGTCAGTGGCGCTGCGGGTGGGCGTGCTGAAGACGCCTGCCAGTCTGGCGAAACCCTTGGGGGTCTCGCTGCTGCGCTGGACTGCGTCGTTCCATTGCGTCGACAGATGGCCTACGTTGCCTAAGGGTGCGGTAACCATTACTCGTCTCCTGTAGGCGCGGCGGCTAGCGCGGCGGCCGGTGCAGCGGCCAGTTCATAGGTCAGGCGGCCGTTCTCGAAGCCGATGGCGCGTACCAGTTCGCGGACGCGTCGGCCCTGATCGAGCATCCAGGTCAGCCAGGCGCCGAACGTGCCGCCCTCGAGGCGGTCCATGGCCTGGCTGGCGTGCACGACGATGAAGTCGCGGCTGTCCAGGCCCACGCGGAAAGGCTGTCCGGCCTGCGCGGTGCGATTGAGCAGCAGCAGCGTATCGACCAGCGCGCGGCGCGGCGCGCCGACGTATGCCGAGACGTCATGGCACCAGACGTCGACGCACACCTCCGGCCGCCGGGGATGCCTGGATACGGTCACGCAAAGGTTGTCGTCGAATACCAGGTCGAAGCTGCGCGGGGACGTGGGCGTCACCTCGCCCAGGCTGGCGGCCAGGCGCTGGAAAGCGGGGTCGTCGAATTGCGGCATCTGTCTTTCCTTGGGAGGCGGTGCTCAGACTCGCAACCAGCGAGCGGCCATGTCGATCGGCGACAGGGAGACGTCGTCCGACGCGGGCGTGTCGGACTGCTGCGCGGGCGCCGCGCAGCGTTCCAGCATCTGATTCAGCAGGATCTCGACCGCGGCGGCGTCGACCGGCTCGGCCAGTTCCGCCAGGATGCAATCCCGGCCTTCGTCATCCAGTCCGCCGGCAAATGCCTGGGTGAAGCGGCTATCGGCGCCGAGTCGCAGCAGCGCCTCGCGCGCGGCCGCCTGCTGTTCTTCGCTGCGCCCCACGGCCAGCGTGGCCACGGATAGTCCGAGGGTGGACGGCACGGTGCGTCGCAATACCCGGACCATGCGGTTTGCGTCCACAGGCATGTGGACCTCCTGGCCGGGGGCCAGGGTGGCCGCGCCTTCGGCGATGGCCTGCGCAATCGCGGAAATCGAATTCATCGGGGCTCTCCATTCCAGCGGACGGGTTTCCGCTTTCCGGTGAGTAACCGAAACCCTGGGCGGGTTCCCGGGACCTGTCGGCCCGCGGGACGAGGCCAGGCCATGTCCGGTTGGCGGGAACATGCCCCCCGAAAAGAAGAATCCCCATCCCGCGCGTGGCGGGACAGGGATTCAGCAAATAAAAAAGCCAGAAGCTTGGCGCCTCTGGCTTTTTGACGTACGCGAGGAAGCAGCGGGGCGTGACCGCCCTGCTGTCACGCCTGCATCAGATGATGCGGGCGGCTTCCACCAGGCGCACCACCGACCACGCCTTGGAGCGCGACAGCGGGCGGCCTTCAGCGATTTCGACCGTATCGCCTTCGTTGTACTGGTTCGTCTCGTCGTGCGCCTTGTACTTGGCCGAACGCATGATGATTTTGCCGTAGATGGGGTGCTTGACGCGGCGTTCAACCAGAACGACGACAGTCTTGTCCATCTTGTTGCTGACGATCTTGCCGACCAGCGTACGCTGACGCTTGGCAACTTGGGTGTTTTGGGTTTCGCTCATTATCACTTCCCTGCCTTCTCGGTCAGCAGCGTACGGACGCGCGCGATGTCGCGGCGGACGTTACGCAGCTGGCGGTGGTTGGCAAGCTGCTGCGTGGCCTTCTGCATACGCAGGCCGAATTGGGCCTTCAGCAGGCTTTCGAGCTCTTTGCCGAGCTCGGCGGCATCCTTCGAACGGAGTTCGCTGGCTTTCATGTGGACTCCTTAAGAACCGATATGACGCGCAACGAACGTCGTGGAGATCGGCAGCTTGGCGGCAGCCAGGCGGAACGCCTCGCGCGCCAGCTCTTCGCTGACCCCTTCCATTTCGTACAGCACCTTACCGGGCTGGATCTCGGCGACCCAGTACTCCGGGTTACCCTTACCGTTACCCATCCGGACTTCAGCCGGCTTTTGCGAGATCGGCTTGTCGGGGAAGATACGGATCCAGATACGGCCGCCACGCTTGATGTGACGGTTGATGGCACGACGGGCGGCTTCGATCTGACGCGCGGTCAGACGGCCGCGGCCGGTTGCCTTCAGGCCGAATTCGCCGAAGGAAACCGCAGCGCCGCGGGTAGCCAGGCCCGTATTGCGGCCTTTTTGCTCTTTGCGATATTTTCTGCGAGAGGGTTGCAGCATGGTTATTCTCCTTCAGGCGCCGGAGCAGCGTCCGCCTTGCGGGGACCACCACGACCACGGCCACCGCCACCGGGACGGCCCGCACGGGCGCCATCGGGACGATCGCCACGGGGGGCACGGCGCGGACGGCGCTCTTCTTCACGCGGAGCGGCGGTTTCCGGGGGCAGCTCGCCATTGGCCAGCATGTCGCCCTTGTAGACCCAGACCTTGATGCCGATCACACCGTAGGTGGTGTGGGCTTCGGAGGTGCCGTAGTCGATGTTCGCCTTCAGCGTGTGCAGCGGCACACGGCCTTCGCGATACCACTCGGTACGCGCGATTTCGATACCGTTCAGACGGCCCGAGCTCATGATCTTGATGCCCTGGGCGCCCAGACGCATGGCGTTCTGCATGGCGCGCTTCATGGCGCGGCGGAACATGATGCGCTTTTCGAGCTGCTGCGAGATCGAGTCGGCGATCAGCTGAGCGTCGGTTTCCGGCTTGCGGATTTCCTCGATGTTGACGTGCACGGGCACGCCCATCAGACGCTGCAGATCGCTCTTGAGGCTTTCGATGTCTTCGCCGCGCTTGCCGATCACCACGCCCGGACGAGCCGAGTAGACGGTGATGCGGGCGTTCTTGGCGGGACGCTCGATGACCACGCGACCGACGGAAGCGCTCTTGAGCTTCTTCTTCAGGTATTCGCGAACGCGGATGTCTTCGGCCAGCATGCCGCCGAAGGCCTTGTCGTCAGCGTACCAACGCGACGACCAGTTACGGGTGACCGCGAGACGGAACCCAGTGGGGTGAATTTTCTGACCCATCTTGACTCCTTAGGCTCCGACCTTGACCGTGATGTGGCAGGTCTGCTTCTCGATGCGGTTACCGCGGCCCTTGGCGCGAGCCGAGAAGCGCTTCATCGATTGAGCCTTGTCCACGAAAATCGTCGTGACCTTCAGCTCGTCGATGTCGGCACCGTCATTGTGCTCGGCGTTGGCGATGGCGGACTCGACAGCCTTCTTCAGGATGCCGGCGGCCTTCTTCGGGGAGAACGTGAGGATGTTCAGCGCCTGAGCGACCGACTTGCCGCGGATCAGATCCGCGACCAGACGCGTCTTCTGAGCGGAGATGTGAACCCCACGGATAATGGCAGTAGTTTCCATCGCTTACCTCTTCGCCTTCTTGTCGGCGGCGTGACCCTTGAACGTACGGGTCAGCGCGAATTCGCCGAGCTTGTGGCCGACCATGTTCTCGTTGACGTACACGGGAACGTGTTGCTTGCCGTTGTGCACGGCAATCGTCAGACCGATGAACTCGGGCAGGATCGTGGAACGGCGCGACCAGGTCTTGATCGGCTTCTTGTCTTTGACCGCGACGGCAGTGTCCACCTTCTTGATGAGGTGGGCATCGACGAACGGGCCCTTCTTGATCGAACGTGACATAGTGTTCGCCTCTTACTTGCGCTTGCGCCGTTGGACGATCATGTTGTTCGTCCGCTTGTTGCGACGGGTCTTGAAACCCTTCGCCGGGGTACCCCACGGGCTGACCGGCTCGCGAGCTTCACCGGTACGACCCTCACCACCACCGTGCGGGTGGTCGACCGGGTTCATGGCAACGCCGCGAACCGTCGGGCGCACACCGCGCCAACGCATCGCACCGGCCTTACCGATCTGGCGCAGGCTGTGTTCTTCATTACCGACTTCGCCGATGGTGGCGCGGCACTCGATGTGCACGCGGCGCACTTCGCCGGAGCGCAGGCGGACCTGGGCGTACGTGCCTTCGCGAGCCAGCAGCACCGCGGATGCACCCGCCGAACGCACCATCTGGGCGCCCTTGCCGGGGATCATCTCGACGCAGTGGATCGTGGTACCGACCGGGATGTTGCGGATCGGCAGGGTGTTGCCGGCGCGGATCGGAGCATCGATGCCCGACAGCACCGTTGCGCCCACTTCCAGGCCACGGGGAGCGATGATGTAGCGACGCTCGCCGTCCGCGTAGCACAGCAGTGCGATGTGCGCGGTACGGTTGGGGTCGTATTCAAGACGCTCGACCTTCGCCGGGATGCCGTCCTTGTTGCGACGGAAATCGACGAGACGGTAGTGCTGCTTGTGACCGCCGCCCTTGTGGCGGATCGTGATGTGACCGTTGTTGTTACGGCCCGAACCACGGATCTGCTTTTCGGTCAGCGCGGCGAACGGAGCACCCTTGTGCAGCGAAGCGTTGACCACCTTGACCATGCCACGACGGCCGGCCGAAGTCGGTTTTACTTTAACGAGGGCCATTTACTTCACCTCCGCAAAGTCGATTTCCTGGCCTTCGACGAGCGAGACATAAGCCTTGCGCTCGCCGCGGCGACGACCGGTGAAACGGCCGAAGCGCTTGACTTTGCCCTTACGGTTGAGGACCTGCACGGACTCGACCTGCACCTTGAACAGCAGTTCGACGGCAGCCTTGATTTCCGGCTTGGTAGCGTCAGCCACGACACGGAAAGCGACTTGCTGATACTTCTCGGCGACGAACGTGGCCTTTTCGGTCACGACGGGCGCCAGAATGACTTGCATCAAGCGTTCGGCGTTCATCCCAGCATCTCCTCGAGTTGAGCGATGGCCGGCTTGGTGATCAGCACTTTCTTGTAGTGGATCAGCGACAACGGATCGGCATAACGGGGCTCGATCACGGCAACGTGCGGCAGGTTGCGCGTGGCGAGGTACATATTTTCATCGACGGAGTCGGTGATGATCAGGACCGAATCCAGACCCAGCGACTTCAGCTTGTCAGCGGCGAGCTTGGTCTTGGGCGATTCGAGCGAGAACGTCTCGACGACGGCGATGCGGTCTTCACGAGCCAACTGCGACAGGATCGAGCGGATCCCGGCGCGGTACATCTTCTTGTTGACCTTCTGGCTGAAGTTTTCTTCAGGCGAATTCGGGAAGGTGCGACCACCCCCACGCCACAGCGGCGACGAGGTCATACCGGCGCGCGCGCGGCCGGTACCCTTCTGGCGCCAGGGCTTCTTGGTGGAGTGCTTGACTTCGGTACGATCCTTCTGGGCACGGTTACCGCTGCGTGCGTTGGCCTGGTAGGCCACGACGATCTGGTGAACCAGCGCTTCGTTGTAATCGCGACCGAAGACGGTGTCGGGCGCGCTGAACGTCGCGGCCTGACCTTGGTCATTCAGGAGCTTGAGATCCATGGTGCTTACGCCCCCTTCTTGGCCGGCGCCTTGATGGCCGGACGCACAATGACATCGCCGCCGGCGGAACCGGGGACGGCGCCCTTGACCAGCAGCAGGCCGCGCTCGGCGTCGACGCGCACCACGTCCAGGTTCTGGACGGTGCGGGTAACGTCACCCAGGTGGCCGGCCATGCGCTTGCCGGGGAAAATGCGGCCGGGATCCTGCGCTTGACCGATCGAGCCGGGAACGCGGTGCGAACGGGAGTTACCGTGCGACGCGCGCTGCGAACCGAAGTGGTGGCGCTTGATGGTACCGGCGAAGCCCTTACCGATGGTGGTGCCCGTCACGTCGACCTGTTGGCCGGCTTCGAACACGGATTCCACGGCAACCACGGCGCCGGCCGTGAATTCGGCGGCGCGGGTGGGATCCAGGCGGAACTCTTTGAGGATGCTGCCGGCTTCGATGCCGGCTTTTGCGTAGTGGCCGGTCTGGGCCTTCGCGACGCGCGAAGCGCGGCGAGTGCCATAGGCCAGCTGAACGGCTGCGTAGCCGTCGACTTCAGGCGACTTGACCTGAGCCACGCGGTTGTTGGACACGTCCAGCACGGTCACGGGGATGGATTCACCATCTTCCGTGAAAATGCGGGTCATGCCGACCTTGCGGCCCACCAGGCCCAGCCGATGGGCGGCCGGCGTGGGTGTCGGATTCGACATCGTTTTCTCCATTCCCGACTGCGATTGGTCGGGGCTAATCAGGCAAAGGTAAAGGCTTTTGCCCTACAAAGTGATGATTCCGGCGGATCCGAAGACCGGATCCCGCCAGCCGATCCATCGTGCCCGCTGAGGTGTGCGGGCCTGACGGAAAGGGCCGTATGGACGGACCATGAGCGGCCATGCCAAAAATGGCAAGTCTCGAATCCTAGCACGGAAAAGAGCCAGATAGCAAGGCAATATGACTAACACGATGATTTCGTGTCGATTTTTCCATACAGCCCTTTTCCTTCTCCGGAAAAC
This sequence comes from Bordetella ansorpii, assembly GCF_900078315.1. Lineage (GTDB taxonomy): Bacteria > Pseudomonadota > Gammaproteobacteria > Burkholderiales > Burkholderiaceae_B > Bordetella > Bordetella ansorpii. Next base: position 20,448 of record NZ_FKBS01000015.1, on the reverse strand, counting down.
CTACCGGCTGCCGCCCTCCTGCAGGCGGGCCCGCTGGCTGGCCGGCAGTTCCCCATCGCCCAGCACCTGGATGGCGCTTTCGGGGCGGTAGCTGACAGGCGATCCCGACGGGGCGCCCTGGCGCACCGGCGCCCGGCCGGCGGGCGGCTGGGCGCCGGGTGCGGCCGCGCCGTCCATGCCGAAGCCCAGAACCTGCACGGTCACGATGGACGGAAGCGCCTGCCGCGTCCTGTCGCGTGCACGCGACACCGAGTCCTGCGCCGCCGTGGCTGCGCTGCTGGCCGCCGCGCTGGCGCTGGTCAGCGCACCGGTATTGACCGACACGGCGACCGGCACGCCCTTGGACTCGCCCTCGACCTGGATGTTGGCCGCGTTCAACACGCGCAAGGCGGCCACGTTGAAGTTGCCCGCCACGCGGATGCCGGCATCGCCGGCGTTCACGGTGCCCCCCGGGGCGACTAGGTCCACGTCGCCCTCGCCCACGGTGCCGATGCCGGCGCCGCTCATGTCGCGCTTTTCCTCCACGGTGATGTTGCCGTCCAGGTCGGCGGAGACGGTCGGCGCCTGCGGGACGCGCACGGTCTTGGCGCCCCGGCCTGCGTCGATGTCCCCCCGCGTGGACCACAGCACCTGGTCGCTGCCCAGCGGCTCGGCCTGCGAGACAAAGGACAGGATGCGCGACCGGTTCACGATGATGTCCCGGTCCGCGTACACATTGATCTGCCCCGGCGAGGCCAAGGTGACCAGACCGTAGCCGTCAGGCACCGCCGCGCCCAGCGCCGCCGCCTGCAGGCCGCCCCCAGGGGTGAAGACGTTTATGTCGCCCCCTTGATGGGTACGCGCCGCCAGCCGCGTCAGGGCGACATTGCCCGAACCCGTCCAACTGCCGCGCCAGTCGTCCGGCAGGTCCTGCGCGTAGCGCACGGGCTGGTCCTCGGCCGCCGCGCCGCGGAACAGCGTGTCGATGGCCGCGTACCCCCGGCGGTAACCGCCGTTGCTGGGCGCGTTCCGCGCATCCACGTCGTTCTGGTCGCGGCCGCCCTGCCGCAATTCGTAGAGGAATACCTGGCGCAGGAACTGCTGGCGAACCAGCGCAGGCAAGCGTTGATAGTGCTCCCATGCCTGTTGCTCGGTGAGCTTGCCATCCTCGGAGCCGGTCAGGCTGGCGACCGTGTCAGCGCCCAGCATCCCCTCCATGAAGGAGACCAGGCCACGGCGCCCCAGCTTGTTCAGATCGCCACGGAGTTCCACCCCATCGGTCAGGTACAGCGGCACTTCCGTGCCATCGGCCAGCGTGGTCTTCAGGTAGGCGGGCATGGCGGCCACGTTGGCGGGGTCCAGATAGGCCTGCTCGAAGATCGCGTAGCTGGGCGCGGCGTTCATGCCGGCCATCAAGGTAATGTTTGCGCCGGTCTCGGGCAGCGCCTTGATGACGTTGGGCTGCTCGACGCGCGGCATCGCCCCGACGTAGTCCCAATAGCGGTTGGCGTTCGAATACAGCGACAGGTTGTTGCCCTGGATGTCGCGCCCGGCCAGCAGCAGCAGTTCCCCCGGCCCCTGCAGCGTGGCGCGGCTGCCCCGGTCGTAGTAATAGGTCTGCGCGCTGCCGCCATACGGCGTGTAAGGGTGCGACAGGAGCCTGTTTTCGATCGCCAGGATGTCGTTGCCCGCCGCCAGCACAGTGGTGTCGGTGGCGCGCAGGTTGCGGCCGCTCAATTCGACGTTGCGGATGTCGGTGCCGGCCTGCACGCGCACCGACTCCGACGCGATCAGATTCAGGTCGGTAATGGAACCGCTGGCCGCATACAGGCGGCTGGGCGCGAAGTCATACCGTTGCATGGGCAAGGTGTCGGGATTGTCGAACACCGAGCCGTTCAGGACATTCGTCAGGAACGTATTCGACAGATAGGGGCCCTTCAGCGGGGTTCCGAACGCCGACCCGCCGCTGAGCATCGTCGTGAGCCCGTTCCAGGACGTGAGTATCGACGGCCATTTTTCCAGCGTCGCCTGAGACATGACGATGGCGCCGGTACTCAGCGGACCGTTGCCGCGCAGGAAACGCAGGTCCTGGGCGGCCAGCAGCGACAGGTCGCTGGTGGCCGCCGGCGCCATCGCCAGCAATCCACCCACCTCGATGTTCCCGCCCAGGGCCGAGACGCTGACTTTGGCCGGGTACAGGCCCAGCCGGTCCGACTGAAGCTTGGTGTCCGTCACGCCGCTGACCAGCTGGGTGGTATTGCCCGTGTTGTTGCCCGCCACGAATTCCGACTGGTTCTCAAGCCGTACATTGCCACCGGTGGACACCAGCTTGAGGGCGCTGCGTTCGGTGTAGCTGCTCATGAAGAGGCCGTGGCTGGCCGAGCCCGAGACATCCCTGTCGGCCTGGTCGACGTAGGCACGGCGTATTTCCATGGGATCGACCACGGTCTGCACGACCAGATCGCCCAGCGTCTTGAGCGTGAGCGTGGCGTCGGACAACGCCAGCACGGGCGCGATGTCGTAGCGATACGCGGTGAAGGGCCATGTGTTCGCCGTGCCGGTCAGGGTATAGCCGGCGCCGCTCGCCCCGGCCTCGATATACCCCGCGCCACGGCCCACGTAGTATTGGCCCGCCTTCAGGGTGCCCCCCGCCGTGACACGCAGTTGCCCCCCATTGCGGCTGACGATGGCGGCCGCCGCATCGCTGGCGGCGCGCCCGCCCGTCACGCGCATGGTGCTGGGCACGGCCACGACCAGATTGACCAGATCGCCGCCCGCGGAAAGCCGCACGTTGCCGCCGCCCAGCGCACCCAGTCCCTGCTCGAAACTCGCGTAGTTCACCCACCAGCTCGGTTGCTGGCCCTGGGCGGACATGGTCGGGGGGATGTCCCAGGGGTTGCCGACCTGGTATGCATCGTAGTAACCGGAGGGGCTGGAAACGTCGCCGCCGTAGCGCCCCTGGCGGAACAGCCATTCCGTCAGGATCTGATCCGATCGCGCCCCCTGAACGATGGGCGCCTGCACGCTGCCTTGCGCCGCGATGTCGACGTGGCCGCCGTCGGCGCCGTACTGGGCGCCGCTGCTTGCGGTGCTGAAGCCCCCGCCCAGCGTCGGGTCCGCTTCGGCACGGCCCGCCGTGTACAGCACGGATTCCTTGTGCGCCAGTATCACGTCGCGCCCGGCGCGCACGGTCAGGTCGCCCGTGCCGGTGCGCACCAGCTTGCCCGCGCCGCCGCTACCCGGCGTGACGTCGGCCGTGCCCACACGCAGCGTGCCGGCATCGGCCGCCAGCGCGCCCAGCGATTGCATGGCCAGCGCGTCGACCGAAGCCAGATCCGCGCCCGCCACCAGGCGCAGGTTCCACGATGCGGCGGTGCTCAGCCTGCCCTGCCGATCGGCCGCGTCGAAGCCGTCGCTCAGGTGGCCATCGAGATTGAGGTTGCCCGCCGCGCGCAGCGTCAAGGTTCCTTCACGGTGCGCCGCGCCGAAGTCGCCGTTGAGGTTCCAATCGCTGCCCAGGGTCAGGTTGCCGGCGCTGGTGATCTCGATGCCCGCGGCCAGGCTATAGGCGCCTGCATTGCCGCCCAGGCCGGACAGGATCGAGGCGTTGCCCGCAAAGGCATTGGCCTGGTCGATGGCCAGGGCCTTGACGGATTCCACGGTGCCATCCGTGCTGGCGTAGCTGCGCACACCTTCCAGCACGGCGAAACGGGCGCCCTGTACGGAGGCATTCAACGCCGTGACGTTCACGCCGTCGTTGCCCGCATTGCGCTGCGCCCGTAGCCGCAGCCTGCCGCCTTCGCCACCGCTCAGGTCCAGCGTACCGCCGGCCAGCTGCAGGTTGCCGTTGACGGCCTCCAGGGTGATGCGGCCGCTGCCCACGCCGTCGGTGGCGTCGGTGGCGCGGGCGGCCAGCACCGCGCCCTCTTGCATGGCCAGGCCGCCCCCGCCCACCAGGCGGATGCTGCCGCCGTAGGTGGCGCTGGCGTCGACATGCGCCGTGCCGTCGACGGTAATCGACCCGCGATCGGTGATGACTTCGAAATCCGCCACCTGCGTGGCGCCCGAGATGGTCAGGTCCCCCTCGCGGATGCGGAATTGCCGCGACTGGCTGAAGCCCGTCTGGTTGAGCATTTGCGCCAACGAGCCGAAGTCGGCCAATTGATCGATGGCCAGCGCGAAGCGGCCGCCGTTCCCGCTGCCCGTGACCGCGCGCGCCTGCAACGTGCCGCCGAAGTTCACGCGCCCGCCGGCCGATGCGTCGACCGTCAGGTTGCCGGCGTCGCCGCCATTCTCATGGGCCGACAGGTCCAGCAGGCTTCCCGGAGCCAGGTCGATCAAGCCGCCACGGGTGGCCAGGCCGATCTGGCCGGCATCCACGTATTGAGGCACGTCGAAGAACACTTGTTCAAGGCCGCCCACGCGCAGGCTGCCTTGCTCCGTGACCGTCAGGTCGCCCGTGCCGGCATCCACCGAGACGCTGCCGCCCAGCGCCAGCACCGGCAAGGCGATGGTGACGCCCTGGCCGGAGAGACTCAGGCGAGCGCCCAGGCTGCGCGCGCCCAGCGCCGTGATTGCGGCGGCGTCCATGTCCGCCGTGCGCTGCAGCACCAGTTGGCCTTGCGTGCGCAGCGTCTGGTCGGCCCCGGCGCCGCCTTGCAGCACCGGCGCGCTCAGCGTCAGCGCCGCGGCGCCGGCATCCAGGCCGCCGCTGCCTTCGCCCACGATGCGCTGGCGCCCCGTCAGCAGCACCTGGCCGAAACCGGAAATGGACTTATTGCCGGCGCCCAGCACCAACTCGTCGGCCATCAGTTCCAGGCGGCCACTGCCCACGCCGGCGCCAGCGGCCTGCGCCCCGGTGTTCTGCAGCGTCAGGCGGGTGGCCTGCACCTGCACGGCGTCGGCGCCGGCACCGTGCAGCGCCGCGGCATCGAGCACCACCTGCGCCAGATCGCGCATGTCCAGCGCGCGATAAAAATCCAGGCTGCCGTAGCTGTGCAGCGTCAGCGCCTGCGTGCGCGACAGCTGCGCCAGCGCGTCGGCGTCCAGCACCAGGCCGGCGGAGCCCCCGCCAATGCCGATGCGGCCCGCGGCCACCGACAGGGCCGTGCCGGAAACCTGGGCGCCCGCCGCCATCTCGGTCGTGTTGGTGGCATCGATCAGCAATGCCGCGCCACCGTCCAGCCGGGCGCCTGCGCCGATGCGCACCTGCCCGCCCGTCGTGGTGTCCACGTTCTGGCGCAACGCCCGCACCGCCGTGCCGCTGCTCACGCGCACCAAGGCGCCCCAGTCCTTGGAAGGCGTGACGATGTAATCGTCGTTGGTGTCGTTCGGCGTGTTGTTGTTGTTCCACTGGGCCGCCGCCTGCGGCTTGAGCACCAGCGCCGTGTCCTCGCCGGAAGCCTGGCCGTCCGCGCGCAGCACGCTGCCCGACTCGATCGACACCAGATTCGTGGCGGCCAGGATCACTTCGGGACCGCTCAGCGCGGAGTCCGCCGTGTTGCGCAGCACGACGTCGCTCGCGGCAACGTCCACTTGCAGGCCCTGCGCGTCGCCGGTGCGCGTGCCGCCCACCAACAGGCTGCCCGCGCCGAAGCGCGTCAGGCTGCCGGCATCCACGACCAGATAGCCGGCGGCACGCAGATCGCTGCCATCCTGGCCGGCGCCGACGATGGCGATTCTGTCGGCGGAAATGTCCACCAGGCTGCCTCGGCCGCCCTCGTCAGGCTGCGCGCGCAACTGGCCATCCAGAACCAGGGAGCTGGCGGCCTTGAAGACCACCGCGCCGCCGTCGCGCGGCAACCGCGGGGTGACGACGTCCTGCCCCGTCAGGCGGTACTGCGTCAGTTTGAAAGCGTCCGAGGCAAAGAAGGCGTTGCCCCGGGCTTCGTTGAATTCGCTGACCTTGCGCACCAGATCGCCCGAGGACACGCGCCAGACCGACGATGCGGCATCCTGCGCGCCGCTGATGGCGTCCTGCACCCGGCCGGCCACGAGCACCGAGCCATCGCGCAAGCGAGCCACCTCTGCCGAAGACACAGCGCCCGCCGGCATGGCCTGCCCCGTGGCCTGCACCGCAAAGGCGCCGGGCAGCAAGGCATAACGCGCCGGCAGCAGCGTGTACCAGCCCGCTTCCAGGCCACCGCCCGCCAGCCATACCTTGCGGCCCGCGGCGTCCCCGCCAGCGGCCACCTCGGGCGACAGCCCGCCATAGCGCGGCAGCACGGCGTACATGCCCGGCAGCGTCAGCGCGTCGTGCGAACCGCCCGACCCCGGCACGTGCTCCCAGGCGTACAGCTCGCCTCCGCCCGCGATGTCCACCACCGCCCCCGCGGCCATGCTGACGTCCGGCGCCTGCAAGGACACGCGCTTCTCAGGCAGCGAAGACAGATAACGGTTCTCGTCCAGGACGCCGGCATCGTTGGGATTGGTCCGGCTGCGGCCCTGCGGGTTGGACGGGTCCAGCCAATATTCGGCATTGCGAAGCGTGCCGTAGAGAACGCCCAGGCCCGCGCCGGAGACCGAGGTCAGGCTGGCATCGCCCAGCACCAGGCGGTCGCTGGCTTCCAGAACGATCTGGCCGAAGGGCGCCCGCAGCACGCCCGTCTGCTCGATCACGGGCGCGCTCAGCGTCAGGCTGCCGCCGGCCGACAGCGGCGCCTCGGCGCTGCCGTTGCCGCGTACCGCGATGGACTGGCCCGACACGATCCGCGCCGTCACCGCCGTGCCCGGATAGACCTGCGCGGCCCGGATTTCCAATGCCCCATCCACGTCCAGCGTGGCCCGCAGATTGGCGTCGTCGTAGTCAGTGCCCCCTTCGCTGTACAACCCCGCCACGAAGCGCAGGTCGCCGGTCTCCAGCACGGTGCGCTCGAATCCCCGCAGATTCACGTTGACCGATTGCGAGGCATCGCCCTTCACGCTGCCGCCCGCGATATCGAGGACCTGGCTGGCCGACAGGATCAGTTCTCCTGCATTGACCGCGGCGGCGCCGACCGTGCCGGCCAGGGGCCTCAGTTGCAGCGCGTGGGCGTGCAGGCGCGCCGTACCACCCTTGCCGTCGCTCTTGATGACCGGCGCCGTGATGCGCAAGCGGCCTTCGACATTCAGATCCACGCCGCCGGAAACCTGCACGCCCACCTGGGTGGATTGCAGGCTCAGCGCGGAAATGCCCGTGTTCTGCAGCGATGCCGCCGATACGTGCAGGGTGCTGTCCGACGTGGCGATGCGGCCGATGTTGATCTTGTGGCTCAAGGCCGTCCCGGTGCCGCTCCAGAAATACTTGTTGAGCAGCTCGACCACCCGCGGATCGATGGACGTGTTGTATTCCCACGCCGCCATGCCCTGGCCGGACCCGCTGGCCGACGCCGCGCCAGCGTCGATGACCATCCCGTTGCTGCTGGAAACCAGCGTCGGCAATGTGCCGTTGATCGCCGTGCGCATTGCGCTGGCCATCCGGACGTCGCCGACGTACTCGTCGAACACGTCGAGGTTGGCGCTCGTGCCGATGACGCGGGTGTACTGTACGCCGTCGAACGTGTGCGTACCGGTCATTCCGGCGGGTGTCCGGTAAAAAAGGAACGACCCGATGTCAGGCGTCACCAGGTCTCCGGACGGGCTGCCGGCCGAGCTGGTGTCCACGATGGACAAGGAGCCGCCCGCCGCCAGCGCATTGCCGCCGTGGGCGCGCAACGTGGCGTTGAAGGCGCCGCCCGCCGACACCGTGACCGCCACCGCGCCGCCATCGCTGCCCAGTTCCTGCGCCGCGCGCCGGTTGGGGCCGAGCACGCCCGCATCGCGAGCCCAGTATTGCACCGTGCCGCTGGCGCCGGATACGTCGATCGACGAACCTGCCCGCGCGTCGAGCGAACCCGCCGTCAGCGAGACCGTGCCGCCCGCGAGGACCTTGCCCCGCTGCAACTGCGTCACCGGATCGTAGAAAACTTGCGCCACGCCGGGCAGCAGCAGTTCCGCCCCCTCGGCCAGCGTCAACGAGGTGACGGCCCGGATGTCCAGCGTGCCCGCCGGTGCGACGATGCGGCCCGCGATGGTGGCTTGCCCGGATCCGCCCGCATCCAGGGACACGGACCCACCGGGTTCCACCTGCATGAGGGAGCCCGCATCGATGCGAATGCTTCCACCGGATACGCCGGTGGTCAGCGACAGGCCGCCGGGCGCGCGCGCGGCGCGGACGTCTCCGGGCAAGGCATCCAGCGCCACGGGGCCCAGCACGCTGCCCAAGGACTGGCCGCTGGGCAGCCCCCGCAACGCCAGTGGCGCCGACATGTCCCACCCCGTGGGCAGGACGCGGACTTGCGCCCCCTGCGCGACCACGACATCCCCGCCGAGCGAGCGGACGCTGATCGTGCCGAAGCCGCGCTCGCTGAACAGCGTTTCGGGCAGATGCAGGGTTTCCGGGGCGCCGGGAACGGCTTCCCCCCCGGGCGCCGCGCCGCCCAGCTGCACGTCGCTGGTGGCCATGATGCTGAGCCGGGATGCGTTGCCCCCCGACCAGCCTCGCAGGTCCAGCGTATCGAGCGCGGCGCTGTCGAACGCCATCAGGCTGGCGATACCGCCGTTGCCGGCCCGCATCTTGCCGCCGCGGCCGTCCGGGCCGGCATCGGGCAGCCAGCCGCCGCCGGATACGTCCACCACCGCGCCCGCCGCCACGTCCACCTTGCCGTACACCGTCCCCAGGCCTTCTTTCACGGGCGTGCCCAGCACGATGCTGCCGCCGTGGATGGCGCGGCCCAACGTGGCGCCGCCGCTGGCGGTGTCGTTTATCCACTGGCCCGCCGTGCTCAGTACACTGTTCGCGCCCAGCCGCAGCACGCTGTCCGCGACCCCGCCCGCGCTCAGGGTGATGCTGCCGCCCGGTGCGATGAGGCTGCCCTGGATGTCGAAATCGCCAGGGTTGCCCGAGCCATCGTAGACCTGGGCCACAAAGCGGGCGCCCGGCGTCAGGTTCACCACGGTGCCTTCTTCCAGGTTGAAACCGGCGGTCAGGTTCAATTCGATGGAGCCCATGCCGGAATGGCTGAGCGAAGCGGCCGACAGCCAGGTGGTCCGGCCCGCGCCCGCGGCGGTGCCCGCGGACTGGCCTTCCTCCTCGGTCAGGAAAGCGTCCTTGCCCAGCGGGCTGTCGATGGTGAAGTCCTCGGGCAACAGCGTAGGCGTATTGCCGATGATGACCTTGCCCAGGGTCCACAGGCCTTCCTGCGCCCGATTGGAGCCGATCAAAAGCCGGCCGGCCTGGGGCAGGTCGGACAGTTCCTGCGCGCGGTCGCCCGGCTGCACCGAGCCTTTCATCTCGCCTTCCAGAATGAAGGCGCTGCCGGCCAGGATTTCGATCGAGCCCGCCTCTCGTCCTTCGGCGTAGCCGCGCTCCCAGCGCCGTGCGGGCAGCACGGGATTCAGGAAAGTGCGCGTGACGCCCCAGCGCGCGTGCGTCGCCTGATACTGGCCCGCGATACCGACGTAGATCATGTCCGCCGGAGCAGACGACATCGGGTACAGGCGCCCGTCCGCGCCGCGCAGCAGGGTCTCGGTATTCCAGCCGTCGCTGTAGCGCACCGAACCGCCGGAGACGTCCAGGATGGAGCCCGGCCGCGTAATCATCGAGCCGTTGGACTGGATCGTGATGCTGCCGCCCCGGGCCGCCAGCTCGGACAGGGTGACCAGGCCATTGCCGACCCAACCCGTCACGTCCGCCAGCGGCGTGCCGATCCAGGCGCCCTTGACCACCTTGCCCGAGTCGTCGGTCACCCATTCCACGCCCCCCATCAGGCCATCGAGGGTGCCCGACTTGCGCCGGTCCACGATGACTTTCCTGCCGTAGAGCCAGGTGCCCGACTGCTGATGAGAGTCGCGCAGTTCGTTGATGCGCAGTTCGGCCTCGACGAAGTTGGAGGCCATGTCGACAGGCATCTCCAGCAGGCCAGCGGTGCTGATGGTGGCATTTTCCCCGACGAGGATGCGGCTGCCGTCGCCGAACTGAAGGTGGCGCAGCAGGGCCGCGGGATTGGCCTGGGCCTGAATGTCGATCTCGCCCGCCGCGGCGGTGACCTGGGCGCGGGCCTGCACGTCGATGGATTTGCCGTAGAGCTCGATGCGGCCGGGCTGATAGCGGTTCGCCAGCGCGCTGCTTTCGATCTGCGTGGCGTCCTGCCAATCGTTGACGACCTGGGTGATGCTGTCCGGCCCCAGGGTCAGCGCGCCCCCCGACCACGCCACCAGATGCGACGCAGAGGCGGCGAGATTGTTGTCGATGTTGTAGACGCCCTGGCCCCACGCACGCAGGCGGATGGAGCCCGCCCGGTTGTTCAGCGCCGTGCTGGCCTGCAGCACGCCGTTCTGGTTGATCTCGCGCGATACCAGCGTGATGTCGCCATGATCGGCCTGCACGATGCCGGTGTTGAGCACGCTGTAACCGACCTCTGCCGCGCGCTGCTCCATCCGCGGCATGATGTCGGACACGATTCGTCCGATCAGATACTGCTGGAAGGCGGGGTCTGTGCGCGGCTCGACCAGGAACCTGGCCGGGAAGGCCCAGGGCCGCACCGACGAGACCACGGCATCGAATCCGCGCACGGAGGGGTCGTCCGCCTTGGCTTCCAGCCAGACGTTCTCGCCCGCGGCCATCAAGGTCTGGCCGTCCGGCGTGCGGATGCTGCCGGCATTGCTCACCTTGGGCGCGAACAGCAGCACATGGCCGCCCTGCGCCTTGATCTGCGCGCCGGCCTGCACCTTGACATCGCCCGGCGCCGCGCCCGGATCGAAGGCAGGCCCCATGTCGGCAAACTGGACGAGCGAGTCGGCCGGCAAGTTCGTGGGGTTTTCGCCGAAGGTGGGAATGCCGACCGCGATCTCCAGGCCACTCCAGTAGCCCGGATCGCCCGTGTTCGCCCCGAGCCGTACGTTCAGGCCCGCCCTGAACTGCTCGTCCGTCAGCTTCAGGCTGGAGGCCACCAGGCTGCGGGTGTTGATCTGGCTGGTTCCGGTGAAGATGATGCCGTTTCGGTTGATGAGATACACACTGCCTTCGGCCTTGATCTGGCCCGCGATCTCGCTGGGCTTGCCGCTGGGATCGGTGATGCGGTTGAGCACCGCCCAGTCGTTGCGTCCCGTCCTGGCATCCGTACCCGCGCTCTGGTCGAAATGCACGGTGGTGTTTCTGCCGACGTTGAAGGTCTTCCAGTTCAGGATGGCCTTCGCCTTGTCCTGCCTGATGGCGACTTCGGTGCGGCCCTGCTCCTGCCGGATGCGCAGCGCCTGCTCGGCGCCCTCCCAGCCCGCGGCCAGATCCTGCTGCAGCCCGCCGGGCGCCACGCCCTCCGGAATGGACGAAGGACCGGCCAACAGTCTGTCGCGCTCGCGCTGCTGGCGCGCCATCTCGGCGGCGATCACCTGCGCCGTGCGGCCCGCGTTGGCGACCATCCGCTCTGCCTGCTCGGCGGCCAGCCGCTGGTTCGCCGATTGCGTGGACGCGCCCTGGGCCCGCTTGAGCCGGGCGGCGTTCAGACCGGCGGCGCCGGACACGCTTTCCCGCGCGGCCCCCTGCACCGCCCACCACGCGCCGGCGGCGTGGGCCTGGATGGGAGCAGCCAGGCCACCGGCCAGCAGCAACGCCGCCAGAGCGGCATGCAACGCCGTGGGCTGCAAGGGAAAGGCCGGGACGGCGGCGCGGGACACAGAGCGAACGGGCATGGAGAGAGTTCCGGAAAACTTGGGCCATCGGCCCCGCCGGAGAACCTTCCGTCGACAAGACCGTTACCCCGCATAGACGTGCGGGCGCCCGGCAACCGGAAGCTCGTCCCTGATTAAATTTTTATGGCTTGATACATTTCCTGGAATGCCACGCGACGTTCAGGCAATCAACACCAGTCCGGCAGGCCCGTACCGCAGGGTCGCGCCCAGCAGGCGTTCGATCTGGCTCAGGGCCACATCGAGGTCGCCGATGGGGAACCGCCCACTCAGGCGGCGTCCGGCCAGCCGGTCATTGACCAGGACCACCCGGCCGGGCCGATAGCGGTTGATCTCATCGACGGCGTCGGACAACGACAGGTTGTCGATCACCACGACGCCGTTGCGCCAGGAGGCGGCGGCAGAAGGATCGGCAACGGCGACGACGGCCTGCAGGTCTTCCCGGTCGTAGCGGACTTGCTGCCGCGGTCCCAGCGCGAGTAGCCGCCCGCCGTGAAGCACCTCGGCCTGGCCCGCCAGGCAGGTGACCCAGACATTGCCGGCCAGCCGCCGCACGTCCAGGCTGGCCACGCCGGCCCGGATACTGCCGCCGCCGGCCAGAATTTCCAGTGGCCGGTCCCCCTGCGCGCACTCGAAGGCGGCCTCGCCTTCCAGCAGTTCGATGCGCTGCTGTCCCGCCTCGATCCAGGACGACAGGCTGGTGCGCGTGTTCATGACGACATGCACATCCCCCGCCAGCGTCAGCCGGCGCTGCTCGCCGACCGCCGTGCGATAGTCCGCGCCCCATTCGCGCAGCGACGGCCACAATGCCAGCGGCGGGAACGTCGCCAGTGCGGTGGCCGCGGCGCCGCCTGCCGCCAACCCCGCCCCCAGGATCAGCCTGCGCCGCGAACGGACCGGCTGCTCGGCGGGCCGGCGCTCGCGCCAGGCGCGCCCCAGGTCACCCAGGTCGCGCCAGCTCCGGCGCGCGCTGTTCCAGGCCGCCCGATGCTGCGCGCTGGCGTCGCGCCATTGCTCGAACCGCTTCACATCGCGGCCCGTGGCCTGTCCGGAGGTCAGGTGGCGCAGCCAGTCGCGCGCCTGTTTGTCGAGAATAGGGTCGTGCATCATGCCCCTTCCCTGTCCAGCCGCTGCGCGCAGTAATCGTGCGCGCGGCGCAATTCCGCCTCGATGGCGCGTTGCGAGATTCCGTATTGCTTGGCCAACTCTTTGCGCGAGACGCCGTCGATGCGTATGGCCAGGAATATCTGGCGCCGCCGCTCCGGCAACTCGTCGAGAACGCGCAGCAGCTGTTGCAGCTCGAACTGGGCTTCGAAGCTGTGCCGCGGCCCGAGTTCGGCGTCGTCCAGTTGCAGCAGATCATCGATTTCCGACGCACTGACAAGCCGCGTGTCCTTGCGCCAGCGGTCTACCGCCACATTGACGGCCATGCGCAGCACAAAGGCTTGCGGGTTCTCCACGGGCTGCATGTCATCGCGCCCATTCAACCTCAGCCAGGTGTCGTGCAGCGCATCGCCGGCGCGCTCTTCGCTGCCCAGCTGGTAGGCCAGGCGGCGCTTCAGGGCGTCGTAGCGATCGGTCAGGAAATGGCGCAGTTCGGCCAGCGTGTAGGTGCTCATCGTCTTCGCCCGTTTAGTTCGGCCCGGCCGCGCAATCGCCCGTGGTGGCTCGGTCCCCAGGCTCGATCAGGACCGTCAGGGGCTGGCGCATGCCGGGTGGCGGCCGCTCGCCCACGCTGAAACCCCGCAACCGGACCATGATCTTTTCGTCGAGGCCAACATTGCCCGTGGATCTTGCCAATTCGAACTGCTGCATCACGCCGGCCCCATCCAGCCAGAAACGCAGGCCAACGCGGTACCCGCCAGGCGCGGTGACCGGATCCCCACACAACGCCTGCTCTATCCCGGCTTGCAGAAGGCCGTAATACCGCGCCTTGCCGGGCGGAATCCGTTCGACCGCGCGCGGCGGGGGCGTGGCGGCCAGCGAAAGCACGAACGCGTTCGCGTTCACGTAATCGGCACGCACCCCGGTCCCGTCGATCAACCGATGCAGCGCGGCGTCCGGCGTGTAGCGGCCGACCACCGGCGACGAGAAGCGCCCGGCCAGGATGCGGGTTTCGTACAGCAATGCCCGGCCAGTATGGACGCCATACTGTTCCAGGGCCGCCTGCAGCGGTTGCCGAGGAATGTCGAAGTCCTGTGGAGTCGAGTGTTGCGTGTCCGCGCAAACATCGGGGGCCATGGCGATGAAAAGCATGGCGCACGACATGACGGCCACCATCACTCCAACGCCGACGCGCGGCGGGTGTCGGTACCATGTGCGATTCATCGGGTCGAAAAACGGGCCCCGGTCTGAAGGCGCCGCGCATCGCGCACCATCCCGGAGCGTGGAAAGGCAGCCAGTCTAGAAAGCCAATCTGACCAAATCGTGACATGCCACCGAAGAACGGTGCGCCCAGCCCCGCCACCAGACGGGGCCTCGCTGGCCGCTAATGACGAGCATGCCGCTGGATGGGCGGCGGCGAACAGGGCCGGCAGCGGATGCGGCCCAGGACGCAGCGCGGCGGGCATTCTGTCCTGTCGCAATAAACCCGCCGGTTCTTTTATTTTGCTGCCTGGTTTACCGACAGAAGCATTCCCGACCATTTGAAACAAATTTCGGAAATCTGCCCATTGCGGTTCCATTAGTATGCCTCGGGTCACTACAGTTTTATGACAATACGATTCAAAGGAGCACCCGCTCTTTTACGCGGGGTTAGATGTCTTCGATTTCAGACCTATCAGACATACTGAATGCAGATCGAGTGATCCGGGTTTCGGTCGGGGCCGAGCCCTCCGGATTCCTGTTTGACGCCATGCAGGGCACGGATGCCCTGTCCGCCTTGTCGGAATACCGGGTGCGCCTGCTGCATCGCTCGATGCAGGTCGACGTCGGCGGCCTGCTGGGCCAACCCCTGACCATCACCATCGAAGCCGCGGCCACGCCCCGTTATCTCAGCGGGGTGATCGCCAGTTTCGCGTTGGTCGGCCAGGCGGGCGACACGGATCGCTATTTCGTCTACGAGGCCGTGGCAGTGCCCTGGCTGTGGCTGGCCACGCACAAGCGCGAGTTCCGCATCTACCAGAACCAGACGGTGCCCGACACCGTCGAGCAGGTGCTGGCGCCCTACGGCCATACATTCGAATTCGAGCTGGCGGAAAACTACGAGCCGCGCGTCTATTGCGTGCAGTATGACGAGACCGATTTCCAATTCGTCAGCCGCCTGCTGGAAGCCGAAGGCATTCATTATTATTTCCGCCACGACCAGGACAAGCACACCCTGGTGATGAGCGACGACGTGCAGAGCCACAAGACCGTGGCCGGGTACGAGCAGGTCCCGTATTTCCCCGAGGACAAGCTGACGCTGCCGCGCCAGGACTACATGACCCGGATGGCGGTGTACCAGGACCTGCGGCCAGGCCAGTACACGACCAACGATTACAACTTCGTCACGCCCAACGCCGACCTGAAGGCGCGTCAGCAGATCCCGTTGAAACACGAACACAGCCAGGCCGAAGTGTATGACTGGCCCGGCAACTACGGCGACACCACGCTGGGCGAGCGTTACGCGCGCCAGCGCATGCAGGAACAGCACCACGTGCGCGACACGCGCACCTTGCGCAGCACGGTGCGCGGCGTGGCCACCGGCTCGCTGTTCAGCCTGACGGGCTGCCCGCGCACGGAAGAGAACCGCGAATACCTGGTGCTGGCCACGCGCTACGACCTGAAGGAGAACAACTACAGCTCGATGGGCGATGACGCCTCGCAGGGCCATCGATGCCTGTTCATGCTGACGGTGCAGGACACCAAGCTGCCGTTCCGCCCGCCGCGCATCACGGAAAAGCCGCGCACCAAGGGCCCGCAGACCGCGGTGGTGGTAGGCCCGCAAGGCAAGGAGATCTGGACCGACGAGTACGGCCAGGTCAAGGTGCATTTCCACTGGGACCGCTACGACAAGCACGACGAAAACAGCTCGTGCTGGATCCGCGTCTCCAGCAGTTGGGCCAGCGGCAATTTCGGTGCGATCCAGGTGCCGCGCATCGGCGATGAAGTGATCGTGGATTTTCTGAATGGCGATCCCGATTACCCCATCATCACGGGCCGGGTCTACAACGCGGCCAGGATGCCGCCCTGGAAGCTGCCCGACAACGAAACCCAGATGGGCATCTATACGCGTTCCAGCCCGGGCGGCAACTATCACACGGCCAATGCGCTGCGCTTCGAAGACAAGACCGGCGAGGAAGAGATCTACGTCCTGGCGCAGAAAGACCGCAACGAGAAGACCAAGAACAACCATACCGAACGCATCGACAACAACTGGGTGCAGTCCGTGGGCCACCACAAGGCCATCGAGGTCGATGGCAATCACAGCGAGTCGGTGCACGGCAACATGACGCTGCACGTCGGCCCCAGCGGGGTGGGACGCGTGCTGAGCAGCTCGTTCCGCAAGCTGGTGGAAGGCATCGCCGATGTCGCCAAATCGCTGCCCATCCCCGGCATCAACCAGTTGGGACGCGGCGTTTATTCGCTGTTCGCCGACCAGGCCATCAACGAAGCCACGGCCGGCGTGAAGACGCAGTTCGTGGGCCTGACCAAGACCGTGACGGTGGGTGGCACCATCGTCGAGAGCGCGGGGCACTCGATACAGTTCACGTCGGGTTCACATTTCTCGGCCGATGCCGCCAATACTGTCTCGCTGACGTCGAATGGCGAGTTCCATGTCCAGGTCGGCAAATCGGAACTGCGCTTGACCGCAGACGGCTTCATCAGACTCAGTGGAGACACGCTCTTTCTGGATTTCGAGAACGGCATCGAAATGCAGGCGAAGAACGAGATTGCGCTCTCGTCCAAGAAGATCAATCTGAATTGATCTCCGTCATTTCAACACTCAGCCAATCGCATAAAGACATTGATCGTCATGATTCACAACAAGCGGCAGTTTTTTATTTCGGGTGGGGCATTGCTGCTCTTGATCGCCTGCGTGTGGATTGCATCGCATTTTTTTGGTGAGCAGAGTAAGCCGCCGCTGGCGTCGGCACAGGGCGAGCTGTCCTGCGGCAGCGACCAGTATTCCGAGTACACCAAGAACATGGTGTTGGCCGGAGAGCTGACCATTGGAAGACAGCCGCCATTTGGCACACGCCAGCAGCAGCAGGCCCTGGTGAATGCATTCGAGGCCCTTGACCCGCAAAAGGACAAGACCATCATTTCCGCCGGCCACTTGGAAACGGGGAAGTTTTATACGACGGTGTGTAAGAACGAGAAATGCACCATGAAAGAAATGGCGGACCCCGAGCAGGTCTGCCTGAGCGAAAACTGGAGCGGTTGCCGGTATGTCGCAATGCAATTCAGGGAAAAAAAGTACTGCTTCATGACACCCGCGGATCAGTGATATGAGCAGCCAGGAGTTTCCCTTTGGCAACGACCTGTCCAAGCCCGATGACTGGCTCGGTCTTTCGAGCACGAAATCCGAGAGATGGCAGATATCCTACGAAGGCAGTCTGACATTTGCATGCGGCTACCATAGCTTCATCTTTCTTGGCTTGGACAGCTTGGCCATCAGTCTGGTAACCATCTACAACTGTGGTCCGAGCCTCAGCGTGCCGATCGGCAAAGTGTTCAAGAGCACGGGAGGGACGTCCCGCGGCGCGCTCGATCTCGAAAGCGCGAATGAAAAGGTCGGAAACTCCAAGAAAATAAACGACGCCATCAACACGGACCGGGAGCAGCGCAACGCCACTACGGGGATGGCGCTTTACGAGCGTATGAAGCGGGGCATCCCTCAAGTAATTTTTGCTGCCAAGCCTTTTTCGTTCGATGATCTAGCGGTGATGCCGGGAGGCATCGTTGGCGCTGAAATCGAAATCGGCGCCGCCGCGGGTTTGTATCGCATCGACGGTTATGACGGCGTGAAGGGCGGAATGACTAGCGACTATTTCTTTTCC
Source organism: Bordetella ansorpii (assembly GCF_900078315.1). Taxonomy (GTDB): domain Bacteria; phylum Pseudomonadota; class Gammaproteobacteria; order Burkholderiales; family Burkholderiaceae_B; genus Bordetella; species Bordetella ansorpii. The sequence continues at coordinate 2,782 of NZ_FKBS01000015.1, read as the reverse complement.
GCAACGGTTGCCAATGCCGGGACTGGCCTTGTATCAGCGGGCGTGGGAGTTTCCGCGGGAGTATGGAGCGTCGAAGGTTCACACAATCTTTATTGGGAGCTTTCAACCGGCTCACGGGCACGTTGCTCGGTGGAGAACACTTCCCCTAGCTATGATCAGCCGTACCGGCAGATTCCAAACCTGAATCCGTATCTGCAGTCCTTGCCGCCGGCAGGGTGCTCTTTGGACGAAACCCACTTCAATCCAATGAAGACACTCCAACGAGGCTATCCATGATGGCTTGGCAAGATCGGCGTGTACGGGCGGCCCCTATCCGCTATGCCATCCACGGAAGACAGGTACCGCTTTCCGCGACTGCGGAGCCGATGACATGAGCGACACAGACTTTCCGTTCGGCAACGACCTGATGAGGCCCGAGGATTGGGTGGGCACCATGGGCGCCAAATCCAGGCGCTGGCTCATTTCGTACGAGGGTAGCCTAGCCGTCGTGTGCGGCTATCACAGCTTCATTTTTCTCGGCCTCGACAGTATGGCCATCAGCGTGGTGAACATCCTGAATTGCGGCGTCACCGTCAGCGCCCCCATTGGCAAGATATTCAAGGCAGTGGGCGGCTCCGCCAGGGATGCCCTGGCCTTCGAAAAGGTGAACGACCTTGCCGGAGACGCCAAGCAGATCGACGATGCTGTCACCATGGAAAGAGAGCAAGCCGGGGCAAACAGCGGCATGGCGCTCTACGAACGCATGAAGAAGGCTATTCCTCAGTTGGTATACGCAACCAAACCCTTTTCTTTCGATGATCTGGCCGGCATGCCCGGCGGCATTGCTGGCGCCGAGATCGAAGCCGTCGGCGCTGCCGGGATCTATCGGATCGAGGGCTACAACGGCGTGAAGGGCGGATTCACGAGCGATTTCATCTTCCAGGCCACGATTGCCAATACCGGAACGGGATTGGTGGCAGGCGGCCTGGGAGTATCGGCAGGCGTCTGGAGCGTCGAAGGCCCCAAGAACCTGTATTGGGAATTGGCTGCCCGCTCCCGTGCGCGCTGCGTCGTTGAGAACAGCGCACCGAGCTACGACCAGCCCTATCGGCAGATTCCCAATCTGCACCCTTATCTGCAGGGCCTGCCGCCCGCGGGCTGCAAGATCGAAGACACCCATTTCAATCCTGCACGCCTGATGCAGCAACCGATCCCGTAACCCGATGAACACTCAGCAAGCAGTGGATCCCAGCAAGCCGGCACTGGCCGGCGCCATACTGTCCCAGGGTGGCCAAAGCATGCCGGACCTTTGGCGCATTCAGCACTCGAATGCCAATCTGTTTGCCCGCTTCGCCAGGACGTCGCCACCGCAGCGGGCCGCGGGCGTTTCCGCGCTGATCGGCGAAGGAGAAATATCGATCCGTCGCGAACTGCAATCCATCCCTGCGGCGTCCTGGGTCAGCCTGTGCGCGGCAGCCGGCTGGACACACGTCGGCGCGGCGTCGCTGTCCTGGTGCGAGGGCGCCAGCGACGAACAGGTATGGCAAGCCTGGACCGAGGCCACGCCATCGGTGCCCACGGAGGATGCCTTCTTCATTGCCGCCAGATCGATGAACCCGGCGTTCCTGTTCGAAGAGCAGACCCTGTCCTCTTTCGTGCCTCACCTGCTGGCGGACAAGATGAAGGTGTACGTGACACTGGCGGCGCGCTCGGACCAGGTGAAGATCGACTGCACGCCAGCGGCGCTGCATGCCCTGCCCAAGGACTTCCGGCAATTCCTGTCTCATCCCGAAATCAAGCTCGCCCAGACGGACGCCCGGCGCTGAGCGCCAGGCCCCGCAGACCATCCCACCTGTTCAGAGACATCGACCCTATGCCAGCCGCCGCCCGCCTCGACGATCAAGCCTCTGATCACGATGGCGCTCCGCCGACGCCGTGCATCGGCGCCTCGCCCGACGTCAGCATTGATGGCAAGCCCGCGGTGCGCGAGGGCGACCCCTTCGCCTCGCATGCCCGACCGAACGAGGCCGACCACGCGCGGGCACTGGCCACGGGCTCCAGCTCGGTGTTCATCAACGGCAAGGCCGCCGGCAGGATCGGCGACCCCATCTCGTGCGGCGGGCAGATCGCCGAAGGCTCCGAGACGGTATTCATCGGCGGCTGAGCGCTCGATATCGGCCCGGCCGCGGCGCGATGGCGCAGGCCGTTGGGCATACAAGAAGCAGGCCCCAAAACGACTGCGGCGGACTTCGATGAAGTCCGCCGCGGTGTCATGGCGCGCGGGGCGCGCCATGTAAGAGGTATTGCTTGCGTTGCTTATTGCAGCGCGATTTCCACGTCCACGCCGGCCGGCAGGTCCAGGCGCATCAGCGCGTCGACCGTCTTGTCGGTCGGATCGACGATGTCCATCAGACGCTGGTGCGTGCGGATCTCGAACTGGTCGCGCGACGTCTTGTTGACGTGCGGCGAACGCAGCACGTCATAGCGGCGGATGCGGGTGGGCAGCGGCACGGGGCCACGGACCACGGCGCCGGTGCGCTTGGCGGTGTCGACGATCTCGGCGGCGGATTGATCGATCAGCTTGTAATCGAAAGCCTTCAAGCGGATGCGGATCTTCTGGTTTTTCATGGCGATTCCTAAAGAACGAATGTTGCGGCGATTCGGGGCGGCAAGATTACCACCCCGGAAGAATTGCTGGCGCCCCCGCCACCGGTGGAGGCGCCGCTTCGGGTTTTACCCCGAGGGGATTACTTCAGGATCTTGGCGACGACGCCGGCGCCGACGGTACGACCGCCTTCACGGA
>NZ_FKBS01000014.1:1089846-1515091 GCF_900078315.1 Bordetella ansorpii | reverse complement strand
GTCTGCGTTGCGAATGCTCGCCGTGGCACCACCACGGCTGCGCTTCGCGCCTTGCCATCCGCACGTTTCTGTTCGCATGCGAGGCTCCTTTTAGGGTTAACAGGCCCTAGGCGCCCATATGTGGATTAGACGCCGGCAAGCCGGGATCTATTCCCGGCCGAATCGCCTATATGTACGTTCCGAGGCGCCAGCCGGATGCAACGCACGCCCCCCGGCGCCAGGCCGGAACGCCTACCAGCAGTCTGACCGCGCAACCGCTGTCGTGTTCCCCGGTCCGCCGTCAGGCCGGCACGCCCGTGCGCGGCAGCAGCCACTGCCGCAGCTCGGCCACGTTGCCGACGATGGCCTGCGGCCCGCAATCCTGCAACTCGGCCAGCGCGTGGGCCCCATAAGTGACGCCCACGCTGTGCACGCCGGCATTGGCGGCCATGCGCAGATCGTGGGAGGTGTCGCCGATCATGACGACCTGCTCGGGCGCCACGTCGAGTTCTTCCATCAGCTCGTTCAACATGGCCGGATGCGGCTTGCTGAAGGTTTCGTCGGCGGTCCGGGTCGCGGCGAACACGCTGCGGGTGGCCGACGCCGCCAGGGCGCGGTCCAGCCCCACCCGGCTCTTGCCGGTGGCCACGGCCATCAGCGCCTGCTGCTGCGCCAGGGCAGCCAGCAGATCGGGCACGCCGTCGAACAGGCGCAGCTCGGGGTCGCGCAACAGGTAATGCGTGCGGTAGCGCTCCAGGAAGCGCGGCACCATGGACTGGGTCAGTTCGGGCACCGCGCGGCGCAGCGCGCTTTCCAGCGACAGGCCGATCACCCAGCTGGCCTCGGAGGCCGACGGCACGGGCAGATCGAGATCACGGCAGGCCCCCTGGATGGCCGCCACGATGCTGTGGGTGGAATCCATCAGCGTGCCGTCCCAATCGAACACCACCAGCTTATAAGAAGGGTTACGCATCGGAGCTTCGTGCTCCGCACCCCGGTATTCGCCATTGAGTCGGCTCGGCGAGCTCATGCCTTCGTCTCCAGTTGCTGCAATATCTGCACGCATGCCTTGGGCAGCGGTGCGTTCAGTTCCAGGGTTTCACCCGTGAGCGGATGCGGCAGGGTCAGGCTGTGCGCATGCAGGAACATGCGGCCGAACCCGCGCCGGGCGAACTCGGCGCGCACCTCATCCGTCCCGTATTTATCATCCCCCACGATGGGAAACCCGCTGGACGCCAGATGCACGCGGATCTGGTGCGTACGGCCCGTGCGCAATTCGGCGTCGACCAGACTGTACTGGCCGAACCGTTGTTTCATTGTGACGATGGTATGGGCCGTCTGCCCATTCTGGGGATCGACCTTCACCCGGCGCTCGCCGCTGGCGGTGGTCCATTTGGTCAGCGGCAGGCGGATGTGCTGGCGGTCGTTGACCCAATCGCCCTGCACCAGCGCGTAATAGTGCTTCCGGGCGCCGCCCTCGCGGAGCATGGCGTGCAGCGCCAGCAGCGCGTTGCGCTTCTTGCCCACCATGAGCAGGCCGGAGGTTTCGCGGTCGAGGCGGTGCACCAGTTCGAGGAAACGCGCCTCGGGCCGCGCGGCGCGCAGTTGCTCGATGACGCCGAACGACACGCCGCTGCCACCGTGCACGGCCACGCCGGCCGGCTTGTCGATGACCAGCATGGCGTCGTCTTCGTAGACCACGGGGAATTCGGCGGCCGGCACGGGTCGCGGCGCGCCAGGATCAGGCAAGCGCAGCGGGGGCACGCGCACCACGTCGCTGATCGCCAGGCGATAGTCGGCGCCGATGCGTCCCTTGTTGACACGCACCTGGCCGTCACGGATGGCCTTGTAGATGTGGCTCTTGGGGACGCCCTTGCACAGGCGAAGCAGGAAGTTGTCGATGCGCTGGCCATCGTGCTCGGGGCCTACCTCGACCATGCGGACGGCCGGTTGTTGAGCGGCGGTGGAAGTTTCTTTGCGCATTGCGGAAAGCGACATATAATCGGGACAGCCTTAAGGGGCTGAACCAGCCGCTTGGCGTAGAGATGCTGTGACTAGGGGTGTGTCCGCTAGGGGCCGATATTTGAATAGGCCACTACCGGGAAGTAAACCACTACTCCACTACTGAGGTGTAAAACCCACTGAAGTGGATGTAAGGCACCAAGATAAGACTAGTTGCGCGTCTCCGTCGAGCACGCAGGCCATCATTGTACTTTGTACTGCCTGCCGTACGTTTCGTACACTCGTGCTCGCTCAGCTCTGGGGTCTCTCGGTCGCCGGCGCAAGCGCGCCTTGCCGGATGGTGGTGTGGCACGCAATGCCCGCCTTCCTGGCAGGAAGCGCTGCAGCCGCAAGCGGCTCTGAAGCACCGCAAGAATCGTCAATTTTAAATAAAGCACCAGATGCGCGCGAGCGTCACAAACCTTGCCGCATCTGACGTTCCCAGCAACTCTTCCGTCGACCACGTTCAGTGAACCTGACTCCCCTGCTGATAGAACCCCGCGCCGTTCGGCGCGTTGTGCCCGCCTGACCCGCCGCGGATACGCCCGGGCCACAGCCCGGGTACGGTCCGCCCTCTTGCAAGTTTCAGTCCGCAGCCCGAGCGATCCGAGGTCACGCGCCGATATCGGCGTGTCATGCCTAGGAGAATCGCACTCATGAAGCGTATGTTGTTCAACGCAACGCACCAGGAAGAACTGCGCGTTGCCATCGTCGATGGGCAAAAACTCATCGATCTCGACATTGAAATCGCCGGCCGCGAACAGCGCAAAGGCAACATCTACAAGGGCGTCATCACCCGCATCGAACCCGGCCTGGAAGCCTGCTTCGTCAATTACGGCGAAGAGCGCCACGGCTTCCTGCCGTTCAAGGAAGTCGCCCGCAGCTACTTCAAGGAAGGCGTCGACGTGCGCAGCGCGCGCATCCAGGACGCCCTGAAGGAAGGCCAGGAACTCATCGTCCAGGTCGAAAAGGAAGAGCGCGGCAACAAGGGCGCCGCCCTGACCACGTTCATCTCGCTGGCTGGCCGCTATCTGGTCCTGATGCCCAACAACCCCCGTGGCGGTGGCGTTTCGCGCCGCGTCGAGGGCGAGGACCGCCAGGAACTGCGCGACACGATGGAACAGCTCGACGTGCCCCAGGGCATGAGCATCATCGCGCGCACGGCCGGCATCGGCCGCAGCGTGGAAGAACTGCAATGGGACATGGCGTACCTGATGCAGCTATGGACGGCCATCGACGGCGCCGCCCGCGACAACGCCGCCCCCATCCTGATCTACCTCGAGTCCAGCCTGGTCATCCGGGCCATCCGCGACTACTTCTCGCCTGAAATCGGCGAGATCCTGATCGATACCGACGAGATCGCCGACCAGGCCACCGCCTTCATGAGCGTGGTGATGCCGGACAACGTGCAGCGCGTCAAGCGCTACCGCGACGATATCCCGCTGTTCTCGCGCTTCCAGATCGAACACCAGATCGAAACCGCCTACTCGCGCACCGTGCAGCTGCCCTCGGGCGGCGCCGTGGTCATCGACCACACCGAGGCGCTGGTGGCCGTCGACGTCAACTCCGCGCGTTCGACGCGCGGCGCCGACATCGAGGAAACCGCGCTGCGCACCAACCTGGAAGCCGCCGACGAAGTGGCCCGCCAGTTGCGCCTGCGCGACCTGGGCGGCCTGATCGTGATCGACTTCATCGACATGGAAGAAGGCAAGAACCAGCGCGCCGTCGAACAGCGCCTGCGCGACGCCCTCCATTTCGACCGCGCCCGCGTGCAAATGGGCAAGATCTCGCGCTTCGGCCTGATGGAACTGTCGCGCCAGCGCCTGCGTCCGGCCCTGAACGAAGGCTCGCACATCACCTGCCCGCGCTGCACGGGCACCGGCGTGATCCGCGATGCGGAATCCAGCGCCCTGCACGTCCTGCGCCTGCTGCAGGAAGAAGCCATGAAGGAAAACACCGCGGCGGTCCACGCCCAGGTGCCGGTCGAAGTGGCCACCTTCCTGCTGAACGAAAAGCGCGCCGACATCGCCAAGATGGAAGCCCGCCTGAAGGTCAACCTGGTGCTGATTCCCAACAAGCACCTGGAAACCCCGCACCATCACATCGAGCGCCTGCGCCACGACGATCCGCGCCTGGAAGAGCCCCGGACCAGCTTCGAGCTGGCCGAAGCCCCGGCCACCGACGTGGTCTGGTCGCCGCGCGAACAGGAAACCAAGGCCAAGCCCGAGGCGCTGGTCAAGGGCATCACGCCCTCGCAGCCCGCCCCGATCTCGACGCCTGCTCCGGCTCCGGCCCCCGCACCGGTTGCGCAAGCCACCCCCGCCGCCACCGGTGGCCTGGGTGGCCTGTTCAAGCGCTTGGCCAACTGGCTGGGTGGCGGCAGCAGCACGCCGGCCGCCGCGCCCGCCCCCGTGGCCGAGCCGCAGGAAGAAGCCCGCCGCAACACCAGCGGCTCCGGACGTGGCCGCCGCTCGCATGACGGCCAGGAACGCCGCGGCGAACGCCACGGCTCCGACCGCAACCGCGGCCGCCGCAACGAAGGCCAGGGCCGTGGCGACGCCGCCGAGGCCGACGTGAACGCCGGCAACCGCCGTGGTGGCCGCCGCCCTGAAGAGCAGCAGCGCGCCGACCGCCCGCAGCGCGGCGAGCGCGATCGCGACGCCACCGCTGCAGCGGCCGCCGCCCGTCCCGAACGCGCCCCTGCCTCCGGGGCCGAAGGCGAAGACGCCGGCAGCGGCGGTCGTCGTGGCCGTGGCCGCCGCGGCCGTGGCCGCCGTGAAGACGGCCCGCAAGGTGCGATGAGCGAGCAGGAAACCATGGTCGCCGCATTGGCCGAGACCGTGGCCTCCGCCCTGCCCGACCATCGCCCCGCCGCTGAAGCCGCGCCTGCCGAAGCCCGCAAGCTGGCCGATGCCGAGGATCTGGACGATACGCAAGCCGACGGCCTGACCGCCGAAGGCGCGGAAGGCGCCGAAGCCGGTGCCGATCCCGAGCGCAAGCGCCGCCGCCGCCGCAGCCGCCGTGGCCGCCGTGTCAACGAGGACGGCACGCCCGTCGTCGAAGGCCAGGAAGGCGAAGGCCAAGAGGCCGACAGCCTGGCGCAGGATGCCCAGGAGGCCCTGCGCGACGTCGCCAGCGAAACGGCCTCCGCCGCGCCCGTGTCGGCCCAAGCCGCCGCGCCGGCCGCTGCGGCCCCGGTTGCCGCCGAGCCCGTGACCGCCGAGCAGGCCCCGGTGCAGGCCGCCGTTGCGGAATCCGCGCCGGTCCAGGCTGTTGCCGAGCCCGTCCAGCAACCCGTCGCCGCGGCCGTTCCTGCCGAACCGGTCGCCTCGCCCGTGGTCGAAGCATCCGAGTCGACGCCCGCCGTGTCCGTGACGGAGCAAACCCCCGCCCCGGCCACAGTGGAAACCGCCGCAGTGGAACCGAGCGCCGTGCAGACGGCCGCAGCCGAACCGGTCGACGTGTCGCCCGCTCAAGAGGTGGAAGCTGCTCCGGCAGTGGAAACCGCCGCAGTGGAGACTGCCGCCGCCGAAACGCCGGCTCCGGCCGCCGAACCGGCTCCGGTCGTGGCGCCTGTCGTGACCCCCGTTGCCGCGGAACCGGCTCCGGCCCCCGTGGTGGCTGCCCCGGTCGAGACGGCCCCGGCCGCCGCGCCGCAACCGCCCGTTGCCGCCGCCCCCATCGCCGTGGCGCCTGCCGCTCCGGCATCGGACGTGGTCAGCAAGCAAGGCCTGCACTCCATCGTCAACGCCGCTGGCCTGACCTGGGTCGAAACCGACCCCGCCCGCCACGCGCAGACGCAAGCGCGCATCGCCGCCACGGCCACGCCCGTGCGCGTCGGCCGCGAGCGCAAGCCCGTGCAGCCGGTGTCCACCGCACCGCTGCAGCAGGTCGAAACGCTGCGTTAAGGCATGACCGGCGTCCCCGACAAGGGACCGCCGATGAAAAGCCCGCCGAACGCTCGTTTCGGCGGGCTTTTTTCCATCGTTGAAGGACATGGCCACTCTGGTTCGCCGAACCAGGCGGCCGGGCCGGCGGAATCGGCAGGCGGTTCGCCCCCCGCACGCCCCTGTCCACCGGTCGGCGGGCCGACTCGCCGCGCCGATACCCATACTGTTCCGGAAGCTCGTTCAAGCCGAGGCGCCGGGGCACGCCTCGCAGGTCTGTCGCCCACGGCGTGCGGGCGAGAACACCACATAACTCGCGCCCGCCAGCAAGAAGGCGCTGGCCGCCCCATAGATCATCACCCAGCCGAAACCGGCCACCAGCGCGGCATGGGCAGCGATGGCCGGCTCGGCGACGTGCGCCAGCAGATCGTCGTGGCCCGGCGCCTGCGCCGACGCGCTGCCCGCCGCGATCCGCTCGGCATACAGACGCAGGGACGTACCATCGACCGCGCCGAGCGTACCGCGCAGGTGGGCCATGATGCCTTCCACCAGCACGAAACCCATCAGCGCGATATTGAACGCCAGGGAAATCATCCGGGCGCTGGTATCCGCGCCGGACGCCATGCCCGCGCGCTCGGCCGACACGGCGGCGGTGATCGTATTGGTGGTCGTGGTGTTGACCAGTCCCAGCCCGACGCCCGCCAGCACGCACCCCGGCAACATCAGCCAGCCGGGTTGCGCGGATGCGCTGCCCAGCCGCATCAGTGCGAACGCCGCGCCGATCAGCGACAGGCCCAGGGGAATCACCACGCCGGGATGCCAGCGCAGGGACAGGCGCTCGGCCAAGGGCGGCACGAACAACGTGGGCAGGGTATAGGCCAGCAAGGCCAGGCCCGTCCGCACGCTGTCATAGCCCAGGCCCACATGGAAATAGATCGGCAGATAGACGATGAACGGCCAGAAGCTGAAGTTCTGCCCCATCGAGCCCAGCAGCGCCCCAGAGAAATTGCGGACCCGGAACACCGAGAAATCGATCATCGGCCGGCGGCTGACGCGCTCGGCAACGATGAAGGCCGCGAAGCTGCACGCGGACAGCCCGATGATGCCCAGCGCCGCCAGGCTCCGGAACCCCAGCACGGGTCCCTGCGTGACGAACAGCACCAGGCAGAACACCGCCAGCGACAGCGTGACGATGCCGGCGCTGTCCAGGTGCGTCGCCTGCGGGTCGCGCGACTCCTGCACGCCCGCGCGGCTGAGCGCCAGGGTGGCCACGGCCAGCGCCACGTGGACCAGGAACACCCATTGCCAGCTTGCCAGCGCCAGGATGACGCCCCCGACGATGGGCCCGAAGCCCAGTCCCGCGCCGAACACGATGCCCCACCACGCGAAGGCCCGCGCACGCGCCTGCCCAGCGCGGAACTGGTTCGACAGAATGGCGATCTGGCAGATCAGCATCATCGCGCCGGCCAGGCCCTGCATGAAACGCGCCCCGATCAGCACCGACGCGCTTTCCGTCAGGCCGCACACCAGCGACGTGATGCCGAAGGCCGCGATGCCGGCGTTGAAGACCCGCTTGCGGCCATAGCGGTCGGCCAGCGTGCCGACCGCCATCAGGATCGTGGTCATGGCGATCGTATAGGCCGCCATCACCCATTGAAGCTGGCGAAAACTGGCGCCCATGACCTGCTCGACGGTGGACAGGATCGGCGGCACGCTGGATATCTCCAGCCCCAGCATCGATGCGGACAGACACACGGCGGCCAGGGCATAGCGGCCCTGCCGTGTCGACGATGACATCACGACAACCTCCGGAAAGTAGGAATGCATCACACACGCGGAGGATGGTAGGCAGGGCTCAACCATTCATCAATGCTATGCTCAGACATATCAGAGACAACATTTTTATATGATTCCATGAGCCGCCCCGTGCTGGACGTCGAATCGGTGCAGGCCTTCGTCGCCATCGCCGACTTTCAAAGCTTCACCAAGGCCGCCGAATCGCTGGGCACCACCCAGGGCGCCATCAGCGTGAAGCTCAAGCGCCTGGAAGACCGCCTGGGCAGCAAGCTGCTGGAGCGCACCCCGCGCCAGGTCAGGCTGTCGGCGCAAGGCGCGGTATTCATCTCGGCCGCACGCGATTTCCTGGCCGCGCACGACCGGGCCGTCGGCACCCTGTCCGCGCCGTGCCGGCGCTTTCGGCTGGGCATCGCCGAGCACGTGGCCGGCCCCGAGATCCCCATGGTGCTGGCCCGCCTGAACGAGCGTGATCCCGCCCTGACCATCGAGGTGCGGCTGGAGAACTCCAGCAACCTGCTGATGGCCTACGACAACGGCGAACTGGATGCGGTGATCGTGCGCAAGGAAGACGACCGGCGCGACGGAGAGGACCTTGGCCCCGAGCACTTCGGCTGGTTCGCCGCGCCCTGCTTCCATCAGCAGCCCGGCAAGCCGCTGCGGCTGGCCGCCTTGGCGCCCTGCTGCGGCGTGCGCGACATCGCCACGCGCGCCCTGGCCAGTTCGGACGTGGCCTGGACCGAGGTGTTCGTCGGCGGCGGCCATGCGGCCGTGGCGGCGGCTGTCACCGCCGGCCTGGCCGTCGCCGCCTTCTCGTGCCGCCTGGCGCCGCCCGACAGCGTAGAGGTCAGCCGCGAACTGGGATTGCCCGACCTGCCGGCGTCGCGCATCATGATGCATTCGACGTTGACCGACTCGCGTTCCCGCGACGCCCTGCGCACGTTGGCCGCCGCCTTCCGCGAACATCGCCAACCCCGGCAGGCCCAGGCGGCATGAGCCGCGGCTAGGGCCTGTTCACACTAAAAGGAGCCTCGCATGCGAACAGAAACGTATGGATGGCAAGGCGCGAAGCGCAGCCGTGGTGGTGCCACGGCGAGCATTCGCAACGCAGACAGGCGTACGTTTCTGTTCGCACCCTACGGGCAGCCGGGGAATCGGGCGGCAGGCTAGGCGTGCGGGCCGCCGCGTGGTTGATCCACGCAAGGCCCGCGCAACGACGCCTGCCGCCCGATTCCCCGGCTGTGCGAGGCTCCTTTTAGTGTGAACAGGCCCTAGACCGGAAACCGCTCGATCGTCTCGCGCACCTGCTGCAGCACCGGTTTCAGTTGCGCCAACGGCACCGAACTGAGCCCCAGCCGCAAGGCATGCGGCGCATGCCGTGTCGCCGCGTAGGCCTCGGCCTTGGACACCGCGATGTTGCGCGCCGCCAGCGCCATGGTGATGCGGTCCATGCGCAACTCGGGGGGCAGCGTCAGCCAGACGAACAGCGCCGCCGGATTCGCCACCATCTCCATCCCGCTGAAGACTTCACACGCCACCGCCTGCCGGCGCCTGGCGTCGCGCCGATGCGCCGCCTCCAGACGCATCACCGTGCCGTCCTCGATCCAGCGCGTGGCCATTGCGGTGATCACGCTGGGCAGGCTCCAGTGGCTGGCGCGGATGTGCGCCTTCACCTTCGTGGCGCAGGCTTCGGGCACGGCGATGAAGCCGAAGCGCAGGCCGGTCGCCAGGCTCTTGGAAAGACTGGACACGTACAGGGTGCGCTCGGGCGCCATGGCGGCCAGCGCGGGCGGCGCCTTGGCCGCCAGGAACGCATAGGCGGCATCCTCGATCAGGAAGCAGTCGTGCCGCCGCGCGATGTCGACCAGGCGCTGGCGCTGCCCGCCGTCCAGCACCCATCCCAGCGGATTGTGCAGCGTGGGCATCGCGTAGATGGCGCGGACACGGCCGCGTAGGCACAGCGCGTCCAGCGCATCCAGATCGGGGCCTTCGGCCGCGCATGGCACGGGTTGCAAGGACAGGCGCTGCGCCTGGGCCAGCATCTTGAAACCCGGATACGTCAGCGCGTCCACCGCGACCGCGTCGCCGGGTTGCAGCACGGCGCGTGCGGCCACGTCCAGGCCCTGCTGCGCCCCATTCACCAGGAAAACGTGCTCGGCCGGCACCGTGATGCCGCGCGTGCGCGCCAGGAAACCGGCCACGACGCGGCGTTCGTGCAACCGGCCGCCAGGCGGCTGCTGCTGCATGAGCGCGGACAGGTCGCCCGAACCGGCAAGCTTGCGCAGCATGTCGCGCAGCAGTTCCGCCTGGCCTGGCAGCGAGGGATGGTTGAAGGACAGATCGATCGTGCTGGCGTTCAGCCGGGCCTCGTCGGCGCCGTCCCAATGCGGTTGCGGCGGGCGGTCGCGCACGAAGGTGCCCCGGCCGGTTTCTCCCACCACCAGTCCCTGCGCCTTCAGGCGGGCGTAGACCTTGGTGGCCGAGGCCAGGGCCAAGCCGTGCCGCGACGCCAGTTCGCGATGCGTGGGCAGCACGGTGCCGGGCGCCAGCCGGCCGGCCAGGATGTCGGCCGCCAGCGCATCGGCCAGCGCGTGCACCAGAGGAATCGTCATGTCGTGTACCTAGGACAATTTTTTGATTGTCCTAGTGTACGGAATTACGCTGGTCGATGTAAGCCCGGATCGTCCCTACCGCGAAAGGCCATGCCATGACGACGACGCTGTCCCCGAACGCCCTGCCCGTACTCGACTACCTGCGCCGCCAGCTGGACGGCACGCTGCGGCCCGAAGATACGACCCACATGCGCTACCCCACCGCGATCTCGCAACTGCTGGGCTTTCGCATCGTCGAGATCGGCGAGGCGATGGCGGTGGTCGAACTCGATGCCGACGCCCTGCGGCATGGCAACCAGCAAGGCACGGTGCACGGCGGCCTGCTGTGCGAACTGGCCGACGCAGCCATCGGCACGGCGCATTCCACCTTGATGGACAAGGACGAGAGCTTCACCAGCATCGACCTGCGCGCCACGTTCCTGCGGCCCGTGTGGCAATCGCGGCTGCTTGCACGGGCCTGGGCCACGCATCGCGGCCGCACCATCAGCCATTACCTGTGCGAGATATCGCGCGGCGATGGCAAGCCGGTCGCCAGCGTGACCAGCGCCATGATGACCCTGCGGGGCGATCATGCACAGGGCCGCTGAGCCGCCGGGGTTGCCGTCACGGGACCGCACGCGTGGCGTGCTCTGCGCGATGGCCGCGGTCCTGCTGTTCTCGGGATTCACGCTGGTCTCGCGGATGGGGCTGACCACGACGGCGCTGACGCTGCCCGACCTCGCGATCCTGCGCTTCGCCGTGGCGGGCCTGTTGCTGCTGCCTTTGCTGCTGCGCTATCGCTTGAGCGGCCTGCGCCTGCGGCAGGCCGCGTTGCTGGCATTCAGCGGCGGCCTGGGATTCGCGCTGTTCGCCTACCTGGGTTTCCGGCTGGCGCCGGCCAGCCACGGCGGCGTGCTGCTGCACGGCACGATTCCGCTGTTCACCTTCCTGCTGTTGCGCGCGGCCCTGGGATTGCGCGCGGGACGCCAGCGTCTTGCCGGCCTGGCGCTGATCGTGGCCGGCGTCGTCGCCATCAGTTGGGATAGTTTCACCGGCGCCGAGCCGCGCCAGTATCTGGGCGACGTGGCCTTGCTGCTGGCCGCCGTGTGCTGGGCCGCCTACGGCCTGCTGGCGCAGCGCTTTTGCATCACCCCGTTGCGCGCCGCCGCCATCGTGGCACCCGGCTCGCTGGCCTGTTTCCTGCCGCTGTACCTGATGCTGCCCGGCACGCAGATGGCGCTGGCCGCCTGGCCCGACATCGTGTTCCAGGCGCTGTTCCAGGGCGTGCTGGTGGGCGTGGTGGCGCTGCTGGTCTATACGCGCGCCGTGGCCGTGCTGGGCGCGCAGACCACGGCGCTTTTCACCGCCGCCGTGCCATGCCTGACCACCCTCGGGGCGCTCGCGCTGCTGGAAGAGTTGCCGTCGGCGGCCGCCTGGGCGGGGGTGGTCTTGGTGACGGCGGGGATGGCGGTTGCGTTGAGCGCGGCGCGCCCTCAATCCTGATCCCGGTCCAGAAGCCCCTTCACACGCTTGCGCGCCCCGCGCCGCGCCTGTTCCTCCGGAAACACCCGAGCGCACAGGAAATCCACCAGCGCCCGTACTTTCGGCGACGGATGCTTGCTGGCCGGCCACAGCACGTTGAACACGCCCGTGCGCCGCGCCTGGCCGGGCAGCACGCGGCGCAGGCTGCCGTCCGCCAGTTGCGGCCGGATGGAAAAATCCGGCAGGCATGCGATGCCGCGCCCCTGCAGCGCGAAACACACACGGGTCTCGATGTTGTTGCAGATCATCGACACGGGGAGTTCCAGCGCCGGCTCACCCGCGGGCAGGTCCAGCGGCCACGCTTCGAGCTTGCCCGTGGTCGAGTAGCGGTAGTGCATGCAGGTGTGCTGCGACAGGTCGGCGGGCGTTCTCGGCGTGCCGCGCCGCTTCAGGTACGCCGGCGAGGCCACCAGCAGCATCTCGAAGGTGCCCAGCTTGCGCGCTTGCAGGCAGGAGTCCACCGGCGCCCCGGTGCGGATCACCACGTCGAAACCCTCGTCGATCACGTCCACCACCCGGTCGGTGAATTCCAGGTCCAGCTCGACGTCGGGATACTGGCCCATGAAATCGGACAGCACGGGCAACACCAGCGAACTGACCAGCGGCAGGCTGACGCGCAGGCGTCCGCGTGGCGCGCCCGCTGCCTGGGAAAGTTCGAGTTCGGCCGCCTCGATCTCGGCGAGAATGCGGCGGCTGCGCTCCAGGAACAGTTGCCCCTCGGACGTGAGCGCGATGCTGCGCGTGCTGCGATGGAACAGCCGCACGCCCAGCCGCTCTTCCAGCCGGGCCACGCTCTTGCCCACCGCCGACGCCGACACGCCCAGCAACCTGCCGGCCGCGACGAAACTGCGTGTCTCGGCCACCTGCACGAACACCGTAAAGCCGCTGAGGCTGTCCATCGCTGCTCCTGATTACGGACGGAAAATTCCGCTTAGCCAGGAAATGTAGCCTACTTTTTCTTTAATCCCCGACTGCCTATCTTGATGGAACCCCGTCATGGAAAAGGATTTCCGTCTTGTCAGCCTCTGTTTTTTCCCCGCGGCGCGCCGGCACACCGCTTCGTCCCGGCCCTCGCATCCGTACCGCCGTCCGGCACGCCCCGGCCCCTTGCCGCCCGATCGGCGCAAACACCCCATACGAAGGCATGCCGCAGCGCGTCGTCGCGGATCTTCGCGATGCGGTCCATGCCCAACCGGAGAACGGACAATGACGGCCTCGAACCGCTTGCCCCTGGCTTCGCTGCTGGCGCTCGCCACGGCCGCTTTCGTCACGATCCTGACCGAAGCCCTGCCCGCCGGCCTGCTGCCGCAGATGGCGCACAGCCTCGATGTCTCCGAGGCGTGGGCCGGCCAGACCATCACGGCCTACGCGCTGGGCTCGCTGCTGACCGCCATTCCCCTGACCGCCGCCACACAGGGCCTGCGCCGCCGCGCTCTGCTGCTGGCGGGCCTGGCCGGGTTCGCCCTGGCCAATACCGTCACCACCCTGTCGAACGATTTCACGCTGACGCTTGCCGCGCGTTTCGTGGCCGGCGTGGCGGCGGGCCTGGTCTGGGCGCTGCTGGCCGGCTACGCGGCCCGCATGGCGCCCGAACACCTGAAGGGGCGCGCCATCGCGATCGCGATGGTCGGCACACCATTGGCCCTGTCGCTCGGCATCCCGGCCGGCACCTACCTCGGCACGCTGGTGGGATGGCGCGCCTGCTTCGCCGGCATGAGCGTGATGGCGCTGGGCTTGATGATATGGGTACGCCTGCGCGTGCCCGATTTCCCTGGGCAGACGCAGGGCGCACGCACCTCGCTGGCCCAGGTCTTCGCGCTCGCCGGCGTGCAATCCGTGCTGTTCACCGTACTGGCTTTCGTGCTGGCGCACAACCTGCTCTACACCTATATCGCCCCCTTCCTGGCCACGCTGGACATGGCCGGGCGGACCGACCTGGTGCTGCTGGTATTCGGCGTCGCATCCCTGGCCAGCATCTGGATCGTCGGCATGCTGGTGGACGGGCATCTGCGCAGGCTGACCCTGGCCAGTACGGTACTGTTCGCCACGGGCGTGCTGATACTGGGCTCGGCCGGCCATTCGCAGGCGCTGGTCTACGCCGCCGTGGCCATCTGGGGCCTGGCCTTCGGAGGCTCGGCCACCCTGTTCCAGACCGCGCTGGCCAAGACGGCCGGTCCCGCGGCCGACGTGGCGCAATCCATGCTGGTCACCGCCTGGAACCTGGCCATCGCGGGAGGCGGCCTGCTGGGCGGCGTGCTGCTGCAGCGACTGGGCGCCCATGCCTTCGCGCCCGCCTTGCTGGCGCTGCTGGCCGCCGCGCTGATTGTGGTCTGGGCGTCGAAGCGGCAGGGATTTCCGCTGTGCCGGCAGGACCGCTGACACACTATCCACCCACGTAAAAAACCCGCCTGGAAAACAGGCGGGTTCGATGCGATGCCGATGCCGCCCTGGGGCGGCCGCCATCAGAACTGGTACAGGTACGTCAGTTGCAGCACGTTCAGGCCCGGATTGGGGCGCTTGATGCTGGCGTTGGAGAAATGCGAATAGCGCACGCCGATACGGCTGTTGTCGTTCAGCAGGAAGCCCGCGCCGATGTGATCGCCGAACTGGAAGGCCGTGCTGATGGTCTTGTCGGCGAAGGTGGTGTGGCTGAACACCGTGGCGCCCACGCCGGCTTCGAGGAAGAAGCGGTCGCTGGTCCACCAGCGGAACATCGGAATGGCATTGGCCTGCCAGACGTGGTCGGGAGAGCGATCACCCTGGGCCCACCAATAGGACACGCCGAACTCGGGCGTCAGGTCCAGGCGGCCCCAGTTGCCTCCGAAGTTGACCGTCCAGATGGACGGCGTTTCGTACTGCAGCGTGACACGCTGGTAGTGATCGCCCACGCCGTAGTGGATGCCGAGGCCGCCGTTCGTGCCTTCCTGGGATTGCGCATGCGCCATCGAGGCGCCGAACGCCAGAGCCAATCCGGCGACCAGCCCCGTGAGGGTTCTTTTCTTGTTGATGCTGTGCATGGAAGCTCCAAAATCGATTTGTAACGACACCGGCTAACATATCAGAAAACCGTCCCTGTAATGAGGGTCGATTGTCTTCAATCGGCAACATGTGTAGTCAAAATCGACCTAGCCCGGTTCAATCCCCGGCCATTTCCCCATGAATGGAAAAATGGCCGGCCCAGCGGCCAGGAGCCCGTCAGGATCAGGCGGTGACGGCATCCGCCGGCTGGCGGGTCAATAGGGCCAGGAGGCGGGCGATCTCCTCACGCAGCTGGCGGCGGTCGACCACCATGTCGATGGCGCCCTTCTGCAACAGGAACTCGGAACGCTGGAAGCCTTCCGGCAGCTTCTCGCGCACGGTCTGCTCGATGACGCGGGGACCGGCGAAGCCGATCAGCGCGCGCGGCTCGGCGATGACCACGTCGCCCATGAAGGCGAAGCTGGCCGACACGCCCCCCATGGTGGGATCGGTCAACACGCTGATGAACGGCAGGCCCGCCGCCGCCAGGCGCGTCAGCATGGCGTTGGTCTTGGCCATCTGCATCAGCGACAGCAGGCTTTCCTGCATGCGCGCGCCACCCGAGGCGGCCACGCAGATGAAGGGCGTGCGGTTGTCGATGGCGGCCTGCACGCCGCGGGCGAAACGCTCGCCCACCACGGACCCCATCGAGCCGCCCATGAATTCGAATTCGAAGCAGGCCAGCACGGCGGGAATGCCACGCACCGAACCGCTGACCACGACCAGCGCATCGGTTTCACCGGTCTGCTTGATGGCCTCGGACAGGCGGTCGGGATACTTGCGCGAGTCCTTGAACTTCAGCGGATCCATCGAGCGCGTGTTGCTGCCGATCTCGACGCGGCCTTCCAGGTCGAGCAGCGAGTCGATGCGCGTGCGCGAACCGATGCGCATGTGATGGTCGCACTTGGGGCACACGTGCAGGTTGGCCGCCAGGTCTTCGTTGTACAGCACCGACTCGCACGAGGGGCACTTGACCCACAGCCCTTCGGGCACGCGGCTCTTGACGCTGTCGGCGGCGGGTTTGTTGATGCGAGGCGGCAGGAGTTTTTCGATCCAGCTCATATTGTGTCGGGGTCCCGTAGGGCAAATCGGGCGCGGCGCCGCTCAGGCGGCCGCGTCGTGTCGTTGGGTCTGGTCCAGGGCGGCGCGGATGGTGCGCAGCCATTGTCCGGCGGCGGCCACCGCGGCCTGGGTCTGTTGGCCGGCCGCGGCATCGGCCACGGCCTCTTCGATGGTCTGGATGAGCTTGGTGCCGATGACCACGGCATCGGCGTGGCGCGCCACGCGCGCCGCGCTGTCGGCATCGCGGATGCCGAAGCCCACGCCCACCGGAATGCCGACGTGGCGCCGGATCAGTTCCAGGCGCTGGGCTACGTCGTCGGTGTTCAGGCTGGCCGCGCCCGTGACGCCCTTGAGCGACACGTAGTAGACGTAGCCGCGCGCCACGCACGCCACCGACCGGATGCGCGCCTCGGTGGAGGTGGGCGCCAGCAGGAAGATCGGGCAGATGCCGGCCTGGCCGAGATCGGCCGCGAAAGCGTCGACCTCTTCCGGCGGATAGTCGACCACCAGCACGCCGTCGACGCCGGCTTGCGCCGCGCGTTGCGCGAAGGCCTGCTGGCCCATGCGCTCGATGGGGTTGGCGTAGCCCATCAGCACCACGGGGGTGACGGCGTCGTCGCGGCGGAACTCGGCCACCAGTTCCAGCACGCGGGCCAGGCCCACGCCCTGGGCGATGGCGCGCTCGGCGGCACGCTGGATCACCGGGCCGTCGGCCATGGGATCGGAGAACGGAACGCCCAGCTCGATGATGTCGGCGCCGGCGCGCACCAGCTCGTGCATCAGCGGCACGGTGGCAGCGGGCGACGGATCGCCCGCGGCGATGTAAGGCACCAGCGCGGCGCGGCCGGCTTCGGCCTGGCGGGCGAACGCGGCGTCGATGCGGTTGGAAGTGTTGGTCATGTCAGGTCAGAACGTGATGCCCGCCGCCTCGGCGACGGTGTGCATGTCTTTGTCACCGCGGCCCGACAGGTTGACCAGGATGATCTGGTCCCTGGACAGCGTGGGGGCCATCTTGGCGGCCTGCGCGATGGCGTGCGAGGACTCCAGCGCCGGCATGATGCCCTCGATGCGGCAGCAATCGTGGAAGGCCTTCAGGGCCTCGTCGTCGGTGATGCCGACGTACTGGGCGCGGCCGCTGTCCTTCAGCCAGGCATGCTCGGGCCCCACGCCGGGGTAGTCCAGGCCGGCCGAGACCGAATGCGTCTCCTGCACCTGGCCGTCGGCATCCTGCATGACGTAGGTGCGGTTGCCGTGCAGCACGCCGACCTGGCCCGCGGCCAGCGACGCGGCGTGGCGGCCGCTGTCCATGCCCTCGCCCGCGGCCTCGACGCCGATCAGGCGCACGGACTCGTGCGGGATGTAGGGATGGAAAATGCCGATGGCATTGGAGCCGCCTCCCACCGCCGCCACGACGAAGTCGGGCTGTCGGCCAGCCTCTTCGGGCATCTGCGCCAGGCATTCGTTGCCGATGACGGTCTGGAAATCGCGCACCATGCGGGGGTAGGGATCGGGACCGGCCACCGTGCCGATGATGTAGAACGTGTTCTCGATATTGGTGACCCAGTCGCGCATGGCTTCGTTCAGCGCGTCCTTCAGGGTGCGCGAGCCGGACTCGACCGGCACCACCGTGGCGCCCAGCAGCTTCATGCGGTAGACGTTGGACGCCTGGCGGCGCACGTCTTCGCTGCCCATGTAGACCACGCATTCCATGCCGTAGCGCGCCGCGACGGTGGCCGTGGCCACGCCGTGCTGGCCCGCGCCGGTCTCGGCGATGACGCGCGGCTTGCCCATCCGCTTGGCCAGCAGGGCCTGGCCGATGCAGTTGTTCACCTTGTGGGCGCCGGTATGGTTCAGGTCTTCGCGCTTGAACCAGATCTGGGCGCCGCCCAGTTCCTGCGACCATCGGCGGGCGTGGTAGACCGGGCTGGGCCGGCCGACGAAATGCTTGAGTTCGTAGTTGAACGCTTCGATGAAGGCCGGGTCGACGCGGCTTTGATCGTAGGCGGTGCGCAGTTCGTCCAGGGCGTGCATCAGCGTTTCCGCCACGAACACGCCGCCGTACGGGCCAAAATGGCCCTTGGCATCCGGTAGGTCGTAAGGTTTCACCAGGGTTCTCCGGGGTGGCTGCCCAAAGAGACAGGGGCAGCACCGGTTTTGCAACCGGACATTTTAGCGTAGCCGGGCGAAGCCGGCGGGCGACCGCCTCGCCCCCCCTCGGTCAGGGCTTGCCGCTCGCGCCAGCAGCCGGCCGCTACAGCGAATGGCCCAGTTGCCGCAGAAAGCGGTCGCAGGCATCCAACTGATCCAGGGCCACGAACTCGTCGGGCTTGTGCGCCTGCTCGATGGAGCCGGGGCCGCACACCACGGTGGGAATGCCCACGCCCTGGAACAGCCCCGCCTCGGTGCCGTAGGCCACCTTGCGGGTGGCGCGATCCTGGGTCAGGCCGCGCACCAGCTCGGTGATGGCGGCCAGTTCCGAGGCCTCCAGCGCCGGCGCGGCGGCGCCGGTCTCGATCTCGATGCGCGCGTCCGCGTACTCGGCCTGCATGCGCGGCAGCAGTTCCTCGCGCACGTAGCGTTCGACGTCCACCTGGATGCTGTCCGGGGACACGCCCGGCAGGTTGCGGAATTCGTACATGAACTCGCACAGCTCGGGGATGGTGTTGACCGCGATGCCGCCGCGGATCTGGTTGGTGGTCATGGTGGAGAACGGCACGTCGAAGCACTCGTCGTACGGTCCCTTGGCCTTCATGGCATCGGCCAGTTCGCGTATGCGGCAGATCAGCAGCGCGGCGTACTCGATGGCATTGCAGCCGCGCGGCGTCAGCGACGAGTGCGCGGCCTTGCCGTGCACGCGGCAGCGGAACAGGTTGATGCCCTTGTGCGCCACCACCACCTTCATGCCGGTGGGCTCGCCCACCACGCAACCTTCGGGGCGGATGCCACGATCCTTCAGCTCGGCCAGCATGACGGGCGCGCCGGCGCAGCCCACCTCTTCGTCGTACGAAAAAGCCAGATGGATGGGTTTCTTGCGCGGCATGGCCAGGAATTCGGGCACCAGCGCCAGCGACGAGGCGATGAACCCCTTCATGTCGCACGCCCCACGCCCTTGCAGGACGCCGTTCTTCTCGACCAGCTTGAAGGGATCGGACGACCAGTCCTGCCCATCGACGGGCACCACGTCGGTATGGCCGGACAGCACCACACCGCCCTCGGCATTGCCATCCGCCGCCGGCAGCGTGGCGAACAGGTTGGCCTTGGTCTTCTCGGGATTGTGCGCCAGCCAGGCGGCCACGCCCTGCCCCTTGAGATAGTCACGCGCGGTCTCGATCAGGGCCAGGTTCGAGTTCCGGCTGGTGGTGTCGAAGGCGACCAGTTGCTCAAGCCAGGTGCGGGTGTCCATGATGCGGATGTCCGAAGGGCAAACCGCCAGTTTAGGCCAGGATGGCCGCGCGGGCAGGGCGCCGCGGGTTTGTCCTGAGTCCAGGCCCGCGTGGCCTAGCGCCGGTCCGCGCCCGACACCCCGGGAACCGCCAGCAAGGCATCCAGCGCACGGCCTAGCGCTTCGCCGTCGCGCACCTCGACGGTGAACACCATATGGGCCAGGGACTGGCGGCTCTGGGTGTTGACGCCAACCACGTTCAGGCGCAGCCGGGCGAAGACTTCGGAGAGGTCGCGCAGCAGGCCGGAGCGGTCGTGCGCGCGCACGCTGATGTCCACCGGATAGACCGTGTCGGCGGTCTGGCCCCAGGCCACGTCGATCACGCGTTCGGCCTCGCGGGCGGCCAGGGCCCGGTAGCTGGGGCAGTCGGCGCGATGGATGGAAACACCGCGGCCGCGCGTGACGAATCCCGCGATCGCGTCGGGCGGCGCGGGACGGCAGCAGCGGGCCAGTTGGGTCATCAGCGAACCCACGCCCACCACCAGCACGCCGCTCTTGCCGCCGGCCGTGACGCTGCCCGCGCCCGGCGCGTTGGCATGGCGCAGCGCGTGCGGCTGCGGTTCCACGACCGGCGCCGGCTGCTGGAACACGGCGTCGATCTGGCGCAGGCTGAACTCTTCCTTGGCGGCGGCCACGTACAGGTCATCAGCGCGGGCGAAGCCCAGCGTCTGCGCCAGCTGTTCCAGGTTGACCGCGGTCTTGCCCAGGCGCTGCAGTTCCTTTTCGACCAGCGCCTGGCCTTGCGTGATGCGTTGCTGCAACTCGATGGCGTTGAACCAGGCGCGCACCTTGGCGCGCGAGCGCGGCGCGGCCAGGTAGCCCAGTTGCGGGTTGAGCCAGTCGCGCGACGGCCCGCCCGCCTTGGCGGAAATGATCTCGACCGTCTGGCCCGTGGCCAGGCGCGTGTGCAGCGGCACCATCTGGCCGTCCACGCGCGCGCCCCGGCAACGGTGGCCCAGGTCGGTGTGCAGGTGGTAGGCGAAGTCGACCGCCGTGGCGCCCTCGGGCAGCTCGATCACGCGCGCCTGCGGCGTCATCACGTAGATGCGGCCGTCGCCCGTGTGCGCGGTATCGGGCGCATCGTGGCCCTCCGCGGCCCCGACGTCGGCGCCCCAGGCCAGCAGTTGCCGCATCCACGACAGTTGGCGGTCGTAGTCGCTGGAGGCCGCCACCTGGCCGCCCCGCGCGCCGGACTCCTTGTAGCGCCAGTGCGCGGCCATGCCGTATTCGGCGAACTGATGCATCTCGCGCGTGCGGATCTGCACCTCGAACGGCCGGCCGTCGTCGTCGCTGACCACCGTGTGCAGCGAGCGGTAGCCGTTGGGCTTGGGCCGCGAGATGTAGTCGTCGAAGGCCTCGGGAATGGGAGGCCACATTTCGTGCACCAGGCCCAGCACGGCGTAGCAATCGCGCACGTCCTCGACGATGACGCGCAGCGCGCGCAGGTCGAACAACTGGGAGAAATCCAGCGTCTTGACCCGCATCTTGTTCCAGATGCTGTAGATGTGCTTGGGCCGCCCGCTGACCTCGGCGGTGATGCCCGCCCCCTTCAGGGCAGTGCGCAGGCGCTCGATGGCGGCCGCGATGAAGGCTTCGCGCTCGACGCGCTTCTCTTCCAGCAGCTTGGCGATTTCCTTGTAGCGCACGGGCTCCAGGAAGCGGAACGCCAGGTCTTCCATCTCCCATTTCAGTTGCCAGATGCCCAGGCGGTTGGCCAGCGGCGTGTACAGGTCGAGCGTCTCGCGGGCGAAGGACGGATCGCACGGCGCCTTGGTCTCGGCATGCCAGCGCAGGGTCTGCAGGCGCGAGGCCAGGCGCATCAGCACGATGCGCAGGTCGGCCGCCATGGCCAGCAGCATCTTGCGCTGCATCTCTTTCTGGCTGCCGGTATCGGCCGAGGCATCGCTGGCCTGCCGCGCCACCGCGCCCAGGCGCAGCAGCGCGCGGGCGCCATGCACCAGGCGCGCCACCTCGGGGCCGAACTCGGCCGCGACGGGGTCGTTGCGGGGCGCCGGCACGGGCGCCATCGGGTCATGCGGCAGCGAAACCAGCAAGGCGGCGGCGCGTGTCGCGGCGTCGGTCTGCAGGCGGGCCAAGAGGCGCGTCACGCCCGCGGCATGCGTGCGCAGGGGCTCGCCCGTCAGCGCCACCTGGTCGTCGAAGCGCGATTCGGCCCAGGCGGCGGCCCGTTCGACCAGGCGCGCGCCGTCCTCGTCGAGCCCCTGCACGGCGGCCTGGCGCCAGGCGGCGTCGAACGGACCGGGCAAGACGGGATCGGTGGAGACGGACATTGCGCGCGGCGAAAACGGACTGAGGGACAATTTTCTAACTCTACACTAGAGGTCCGAAGCAACCCCAGGAATCCCATCATGTTTCGATGGCTGCGTGGCCGCGGGGCCGCCGCCCCCGATGTGGCCCAGATGCAGGCGCGCATCCCCGACGACCTGTGGCAGCAGGTGCTGTCGACCTATCCGTTCCTCGCCCCGCTGACGGCGCCCGAGCGCGAGCAGTTGCGCGCGCGCTGCGCCTGGCTGCTGGCCAGCAAGAACCTGAACGGCGCGCGCGGCCTGGAACCCACCGATTTCATGCGCCTGGCGATCGCCGCGCAGGCGGCCCTGCCCATCCTGCACCTGCCGCCGTCGCTGTACGAAGGCTGGGACGAGATCATCCTCTACCCCGAAGGTTTCTCCATCCCGCGCCGCCAGATGGATCAGGACGGCGTGGTGCATGAATACCTGGAAGAGGCCGCCGGCGAGGCCTGGGACGGCGGGCCGATCGTGCTGTCCTGGAGCGCCCCCGATCCCGAGGCCGGCGCCTTCAATGCGGTCATCCACGAATTCGCCCACAAACTCGACCTGCACAGCGGCGAGGCCGACGGCATGCCCTCGCTGGCAGCCCATCCCGACATCCAGCCGCGTGTCTGGCGGCAGGTGCTGGAAGATAGCTACGACCGCTATGTGGCCGCACTGGAGGCGGTGGAAGCCGACATTCCCCCCGACGTCGATCCCGAAAGCGAGGACGCCGACGCCTGGTACGCCAGCCTGCCGCTGGACCCGTACGCCGCCACGGACGAGGCCGAGTTCTTCGCCGTCAGTTCCGAGCACTTCTTCATCGATCCGTTGCCGCTGGCGCAGGCCCTGCCGCAGTGGCATGCCCTGCTGCAAGCCTACTACCGCCAGGACACCCTGGCGCGGCTGGCATGAAGACACTGCTGATCGTCTGGCATTCGCGCACCGGCGCGGCGCGCGCCATGGCCACCGCGCTGGAACGCGGCGCCCGGCACGCCGCCCGCGAACTGGAGGCCACGCCGCATCTGAGGGTGGTGCGCCGGCGCGCGGGCCGCGCCCTGCCAGGCGACGTGCTGGATGCCGATGGTTATCTGTTCTGCGCGCCCGAGAACCTGGGCACGCTCAGCGGCGAGATGAAGGAGTTCTTCGACCGCAGTTATTACCCGGCGCTGGACCGCATCGCGGGCCGGCCCTATGGCCTGGCGATCAGCGCGGGCACCGACGGCACGGGCGCGGCGCGCCAGGCCGAGCGCATCTGCACCGGCTGGCGCCTGCGCGCAGCGGCGCCGGCGCTGGTGGCGCGCAATGGCGCGCAGACACCCGACGCGATTCTGGCCGGCAAGACGGTGCCGGCGGCCGTCCTCGCGCAATGCGAGGAACTGGGCGGCCTGCTGGCCGCCACCTTGCTGGCCGGCGTCTGACGACGCCGCCCGTTGCTGCTTAGGCCAGGGCAGCCGTGACGACGATCTCGACCTTGTAGTCGGGATTGGCCAGGCGCGCTTCGACGGTGGCGCGCGGGGGCGAGTTGCCGTCGGCGACCCAGGCGTCCCAGGCCTTGTTCATGCCGTCGAATTCCTTCATGTTGGTCACGAAGATCTGGGCCATCAGGATCTTGGTCTTGTCGGTGCCGGCTTCGGCCAGCAGGCGGTCGATGGTGGCCAGCACCTGGGCCGTCTGGCCGGTGATGTCCAGCGTCGCGTCGTCCGGCACCTGGCCGGCCAGATAGGCCACGCCGTTGTACACGGCCATGTCGGACAGGCGCTTGGCGACGTTGAAACGCTTGATGCTGCTCATGAAGACTTCCCCTTGCGGAAAGAGAGTTTGCGGAAAAGGACTGCGCCGCGCCTTACGCGGGCGCCAACTGGAAGACCTGGCGCAGATAGGCCAGGTAGGCCGGATCGTCGCACATGGTCTTTTCGGGCGCATCGGACACCTTGGCCACCGGCTGCCCGTTGCAGCGGACCATCTTCATGACGATCTGCAGCGGCTCGTGGCCCAGGTCGTTGGTCAGGTTGGTGCCGATGCCGAACGATACCTTGCAGCGCCCGGCGAAGCGGCGCGCCAGCTCGATGGCGCGCGGGAACGTCAGGCCGTCGGAGAACACCAGGGTCTTGGCGCGCGGATCGGTGCGGTTGGCGCGGTAATGCTCGAGCATGCGTTCGCCCCACGTGAAGGGATCGCCCGAGTCGTGGCGCGCACCGTCGAACAGCTTGCAGAAATACATGTCGAAGTCGCGCAGGAAGGCATCCATGCCATAGACATCGGACAGCGCGATGCCCAGGTCGCCGCGGTATTCCTTGGCCCACACCTCGAACGCGAACACCTGCGAATCGCGCAGCCGCGGCCCCAGCGCCTGGCAGGCCTGCAGGTACTCGTGGCCCATGGTGCCCAACGGCAGCACGCCGTGCCGCATGGCCAGCAGCACGTTGCTGGTGCCGGCGAAATGCTTGCCCATCTGCGTTTTCATGGTGGTCACGACTTCCTCGTGCCACATCCTGGAATAGCGCCTGCGCGTGCCGTAGTCGGCCACGCGGAAGTCGGCCAGTTCCGGATCGTCCAACACCAGGTGCATCTTGGACTGCAGCCGGCTGCGCCCTTCTTCCCAGTCCGCATCCTTGCTGGTGTTGCGGAAGTAGACCTCGTTGACGATGGCCAGCACCGGGATCTCGAACAGGATCGTGTGCAGCCAGGGCCCCTCGACCGAGATGAAGATCTCGCCCGGATGATCGGGATCGGGACTGACGCTGATGCAGCGCTCGGGCAGGTGGAACAGCCCCAGGAAATCGACGAAGTCGCTCTTGATGAACCGCAGGTTGCGCAGGTATTCGAGCTCGGCCTCGGTGAACCGCAGTTGGCACAGATGCCGGATCTCCGCGCGGATCTCTTCCAGGTACGGACGCAGATCGATGCCGGGCGTGCGGCACTTGTAGCGATACTGGACCTGGGCAGCAGGAAAATGGTGCAGCACGACCTGCATCATGCTGAATTTGTACAGGTCGGTGTCGAGCAGCGAAGTGATTATCATGATCGCGCGATTCGTTTCGGCAACCATATCACAGAGGGGGCTTGCGAGGGCGGGGCCCTCGCGCTCCCCTGGGGGTATTGCAGCTTGCCCTGTTCGGAGTGCTGATGTGGCACGGTATTCGTTCTTTTGCCGCAGCAATCGCCCCTGCGAAGTCTCGTCCTCGCGCTTTCGCGCTGCGGGCGCGACTTCTCCGGAGCGCTTGCTGCTCCCGACGGAGTACGGTGTCGCGCTGCTTTTCACGACCTCCAAAATGCGCAATGCATCTCTTCATGGGTACGAACTGTGGCCAAAGAAATGTGTTGTGCGGCGCCTGGAATTGAGACGCTTGAGCCTGGGGCATTACGGAGAAGTCACGCCCGGAGCGCGAAAGCGCGAGGACGAGACTTCGCAGTGGTGCCCCAGGCGCGCAAGAACTCAAATCGAGGCACAAAAGAAACCCCTATATCGTTGTCAAGATCGCAACAATGCATCCCACGACATCGACACACCCATTGTTGGGGCGGGGTTATGATCGTGCCGCCCTGGCGCATTAGGTAAAATCTTTCAATTACGCGCCGCCTGTCCGGAGTTCCTGAATGACCCACGTAGTCACCGAAAACTGTATCAAGTGCAAATACACCGATTGTGTGGACGTTTGCCCGGTTGACTGTTTTCGCGAGGGGCCGAACTTCCTGGTGATCGACCCCGACGAGTGCATCGACTGCGCCGTCTGCATCCCCGAGTGCCCGGCCAACGCCATCTATGCCGAAGAGGACGTGCCGCAGGACCAGATGAAATTCATCGCCCTGAACGCCGAGCTGTCCGCCGATTTCCCCAGCATCAGCCGCGCCAAGAAACCGCTGGCCGACGCCGACGACTGGAACGGCAAGGAAGACAAGCTGCAGTACCTCGAGCGCTGAAGCGCACCGGCGGACCGACCTTTGCGCGACCGCCCGAATTGCCGATGACAGACAGCAAGTACACCCGCCAGACCGTCACCCAGGTACGCACCTGGGTGCCCGGCAAACTCTTCTCGGTACGCGTCACGCGCGACCCGGCCTTTGCGTTCCAGCCCGGCCAGTTCGCGCGCGTCGGCCTGCCCGCCGACCCCACCGATCTCCACGCCGAGCCCACCGTGTGGCGCGCGTATTCGATGGTGTCCGCGCCCTCGGCTGACTGGCTCGAGTTCTATTCCATCGTGGTGCCCGGCGGCGAGTTCAGCCCGCGCATGGCGCAGTTGCAACCCGGCGACGCGCTGTACGTGGACAAGACGCCCTTCGGCTTCCTCACGCTCGAACGCTTTCCCACCGGCGACCACCTCTGGCTGCTGGCCACGGGCACCGGCCTGTCGGCCTATCTGTCCATACTGGACGATCCGGCCGTCTGGCAACGCTTCGACCGCATCGTGCTGGCGCACGGCGTGCGCACGGCCGACGAGCTGGCCTACCGCGACGAGATCGCCGCCTGGCAGGCCGCGGCGCCCGGCAAGCTCATCTATCTGCCCATCGCCACGCGCGAAACCCTGCCCGGCATGCCGCAGGAACGCCTGACCACGCTGATCGCCGACGGCCGACTCGAGGAACTGGCCGGGCTGCCGCTGGACCCGGCCCCCGCGCGCGTCATGCTGTGCGGCAATCCCGAGATGCTGGCCGATGCCCGCAAGCTGCTGGGCGAACGCGGTTTCGCGCCCGGGCGGCGCGGCATTCCCGGCACGCTGGCGGTCGAAAACTACTGGTAGGCCGCCGTCCGGCTCTGCCCACCGCCCTTTATCCGGTCCCGACGCCCTTGCCTGCGGCGCCGAATAACGGCCTTCCCAGTCGTTTTTTCGCAACGCAACAGGGGTTTTCAACCACCCGCAACAGACTGTTTGGAAATATCCTTATTTCCCCCAGCACGTAGGCAAGCAAGGAACGATCTCTCCATGCTGTACCAATTGCACGAAATGCAGCGGGCTTTCCTGCGCCCGCTGGCCGAGTTCACCGACGCCGGCTCCCAGTGGTTCTCCAGTCCGTATAACCCCCTGTCCTACACGCCTATCGCGCGCCAGATGGCGGCCAGCCTGGCGCTGGTGCATCGCATCGGCAAGGAATACCACAAGCCCGAATGGCAACTGCACGGCACCGAGATCGACGGCAAGACCGTGGCGGTGCGCGAGACCTGTGCGCTGGACAAGCCCTTCTGCCGCCTGATCCATTTCGAACGGGAACTGCCGCGCAACGCCGCTGCCCGCAAGGATCCGCGCGTGCTGCTGGTGGCGCCGCTGTCGGGCCACCACGCCACGCTGCTGCGCGACACGGTGCGCGCGCTCCTGCCCGCGCACGACGTGTACGTCACCGACTGGGTCGACGCGCGCATGGTGCCGCTGGCCGCCGGCCCGTTCCACCTGGACGACTACGTGCACTACGTGCAGGAATTCATCCGCATGCTGGGCGCGGACACCGACTTGCACGTCATCTCGGTCTGCCAGCCCACGGTGCCGGTGCTGGCCGCCATCTCGCTGATGGCCAGCGCCGACGAGCCTGTCCAGGCCCGCACCATGACGATGATGGGCGGCCCCATCGATCCGCGCCAGTCGCCCACGCAGGTCAACGGCCTGGCCACCACCAAGCCGTACGAGTGGTTCGAGACCCAGTTGATCCACATGGTGCCGGGCAACTACCGCGGCGCCGGCCGGCGCGTCTATCCGGGCTTCCTGCAACACGCCGGCTTCATCGCGATGAACCCCGACCGCCACCTGAAGTCACACTACGACTTCTACCTCGACCTGCTGCGCGGCGACGACGGCGACGCCGAGGCGCACGTGCGCTTCTACGACGAATACAACGCCGTGCTGGACATGCCGGCCGAGTTCTACCTGGACACGATCCGCACGGTGTTCCAGGAGTTCCGCCTGCCCAGCGGCACCTGGGTCGTGGACGGCCAGCCGGTGCGGCCCGCCGACATCCGCAAGACCGCCCTGCTGACCATCGAGGGCGAACTGGACGACATCTCGGGCCAGGGCCAGACCCGCGCGGCCATTGACCTGTGCCGCGGCATTCCGGCCGCCCGCAAGCAGCATTACCTGGCGCAGGGCGCGGGCCACTACGGCATCTTTGCCGGCCGCCGGTGGCGCGAGACGATCTGCCCTAAAATCGCGGCATTCATCCGCCAGTCCTGAGCGGGACAGCGCATCGGGGCCTGCCACGCCGCATCGCGCGGACAGGCCCCACGCCCCAGGCTGCGCGCCTCGCTCTCTTTCACCGCCCATGCCCTCCCTTCCGACGCTCGCCGAGCGCATCGACAGCCTGCTGCCGCAAACGCAATGCACCAAGTGCGGCTATGACGGCTGCCGCCCGTACGCCGAGGCCATCGCCGCCGGCGATGCCGCCATCAACCGCTGCCCGCCGGGCGGCGACGCGGGCATCGCCGCGCTGGCGCAGTTGCTGGACACCCCCGAACTGCCGCTGGACACCGAACGCGGCCAGCCCGGCCCGTTGACGGCCGCCGTCATCGACGAGGCCCACTGCATCGGCTGTACGCTGTGCATCCAGGCCTGTCCGGTGGACGCCATCGTGGGCGCGGCCAAGCGCATGCATACCGTGCTGCCCGATCTGTGCACCGGGTGCGATCTGTGCATTCCCCCCTGTCCGGTCGATTGCATCGCCATGGTGCCCGCCGGGCGCGCGTGGACCCCGGCCGATGCGCAGGCGGCGCGCTCGCGCCACGTCGCGCGCCGCGAACGGCTGGCCCGTGCGCCGGCCGAGCAGCAGCGCCTGATGGCCGAAACGCCGGAGGCACTCGCGCCGCAAACGGACGCCCCCACTGCGCAGACCGCGTCCGCGGACGCCGCGACGGCCGAGCCGGCTGCCGCGCCCGAGGCCGAGGCCGACCGCCGCCGCGCCGCCATCGAATCCGCTCTGGCGCGCGCCCGCGCCCGCCGACAGGCCAACTGACCATGAACGCCGCCAAACGCCGCGAGATCTTCACTCGCCTGCAAGCCGCCAACCCCACGCCCACCACCGAGCTGGAATACGAGACCCCGTTCCAGTTGCTGATCGCGGTGTTGCTGTCCGCGCAGGCCACCGACAAATCGGTGAACCTGGCCACGCGCAAGTTCTTCCCCGCCCACGGCACGCCGCAGGCCCTGCTGGACCTGGGCGAGGAAGGCCTGGCCGACTACATCAAGACCATCGGCCTGTTCCGCACCAAGGCCAAGAACACGATCGCCACGTGCAGGCTGCTGCTGGAACGGCATGGCGGCGAAGTGCCGCGCAGCCGCGAGGCGCTGGAAGCCCTGCCCGGCGTGGGCCGCAAGACCGCCAACGTGGTGCTGAATACGGCATTCGGCGAACCCACCATCGCCGTGGACACGCACATCTTCCGCGTGTCCAACCGCACCGGCATCGCGCCGGGCAAGAACGTGCTCGACGTGGAGTTGAAGCTGGAGAAGGTGATTCCGCCGGAATACCGGCTGGACGCGCACCACTGGCTGATCCTGCATGGCCGCTACGTATGCGTGGCGCGCAAGCCGAAATGCCCGCAATGCGGCATTTCCGACCTTTGCGAATTCAAACAAAAAACTGCTGCGTGAAAGCAGGGCGGCGCGCGCATCGCCTTTCGGCTGGCAGCCACTGAGGGCGATGTTCTCGCCAGGAAGCGGCCCGCCCTCTCTGTCATAAATCTTCCATATCGGCCGGGCCACGCTGCACGGCAACATACTATGAAAAACCCTCATGGATATTTGCCATGGGGGTCCGCATACTCGCCGCAACTACATAAAACGATGTTGGTATGCCGATATGGACGATGCCATCCTGGAGACAAAAAAACTGACCAAGGAGTTTCGCGGCTTCGTGGCCGTGAACGGGGTCGACCTGCGCGTCAAGCGCGGCGAGATCCATGCCTTGATCGGTCCCAATGGGGCAGGCAAGACCACCTGCTTCAACCTGCTCACCAAGTTCCTGTCGCCCACCTCGGGCAGCATCGTCTTCAACGGCGAGGACATCACGCGTGAACGTCCCGCGCAGATCGCGCGCCGCGGCGTCATCCGCTCGTTCCAGATCTCGGCGGTGTTCCCGCACCTGACCGTGCTGGAGAACGTGCGCATCGGCCTGCAGCGCAAGACCGGCCTGTCGTTCCACTTCTGGAAAAGCGAATCGCGGCTGCACAGCCTGGACCGTACCGCGCTGCAGTTGCTGGAGCAGGTCGACCTGGGCGCCTTCGCCAACGAGACCACCGTCAATCTGCCCTACGGCCGCAAGCGCGCGCTGGAGATCGCCACCACGCTGGCGATGGAACCCGAGCTGATGCTGCTGGACGAGCCCACGCAGGGCATGGGCCACGAAGACGTCGACCGCGTCACGCACCTGATCAAGCGCGTCAGCGAAGGCCGCACCATTCTCATGGTCGAGCACAACATGAACGTCGTGTCCTCGATTGCCGACACCATCACCGTGCTGGCGCGCGGCGCCGTGCTGGCCGAGGGCCCGTACGGCGTCGTATCGAAGCATCCGGCGGTGATGCAGGCGTACATGGGCACCACCGATGGTGAACTTCAAGGAGCGCATGCATGAGCCTGCCCGGCCGTCCGAAAGGCGAAATTCCCCCTCGGGGGGACGGCGCACGGCGCCAAGGGGGTAACCCATGAGTACCGCAACGTACGCCATGCCGCATGAAGAACGCGCGGCAGAGAAAGCAACACCGCATGCCTCGGCGGGCACCCCTGCCCTGCAAATCTCGGGCCTGCACGCCTGGTACGGCGAATCGCACATCCTGCACGGCGTGGACATCGAGGTCGCGCGCGGCGAAGTCGTCACGCTGCTGGGCCGCAACGGCGCCGGTCGCACCACCACGCTGCGCGCCATCCTGGGCCTGACCGGTTCGCGCAAGGGGTCGGTGCGCATCAACGGCACCGAGTCGATCGACCTGCCCACCTATCGCATCGCCCATCTGGGCGTCGGCTACTGCCCCGAAGAGCGCGGCATCTTCGCCAGCCTGTCGTGCGAAGAGAACCTGCTGCTGCCGCCTCCCGTGGGCGCACTGGGCGGCGGCATGTCGCTGGCCGAAATCTACGAGATGTTCCCCAACCTGCACGAACGCCGAAACTCGCCGGGCACGCGCCTGTCGGGCGGCGAGCAGCAGATGCTGGCGGTGGCGCGCATCCTGCGCACCGGCGCCAACCTGCTGCTGCTCGACGAGATCTCGGAAGGCCTGGCCCCCGTGATCGTGCAGGCGCTGGCCCGCATGATCACCACGTTGAAGGCGCGCGGCTACACCATCGTCATGGTGGAGCAGAACTTCCGCTTCGCCGCGCCGCTGGCCGACCGTTTCTACGTCATGGAGCACGGCCAGATCGTCGAGCACTTCGACGCCTCGCAACTCGCACAGAAGCAGGACACGCTCAACGAACTGTTGGGCGTCTGAGCAGTACCTGTCTACAAGAAGAAAGCCTGTCACCCGCCGGCACCACGCCGGCACCCCAAAACACAGGAACGAGAGGAGTCATCCCATGAAGTTGCACACCATCACTGCTGCACTGGCCTTTGCCGGCCTGGGATTCGCCGGGCTACCCGCCCAGGCCCAGGGCATTTCCGACGATGTGATCCGCATCGGCTTCATCACCGACATGTCGGGCGTGTATTCCGACATCGACGGCAAGGCGGGCCTGACGGCGATCCAGATGGCCATCGAGGATGCGGGCGGTTCGATCAACGGCAAGAAGATCGAGGTGCTGTCCGCCGACCACCAGAACAAGGCCGACGTGGCCTCGGCCCGCGCCCGCGAATGGTTCGACCAGCAGAAGGTCGACGTGCTGATCGGCGGCACCAACTCCGCCACCAACCTGGCCATGGCCGCCGTGGCCGCCGAGAAGAAGCGTCCCTTCATCTCCATCGGCGCGGGCGCCTCCGACCTGACCAACGCGCAGTGCACCCCCTACACCGTTCACTACGCCTACGACACCGTGGCGCTGGCGCGCGGCACCGGCTCCGCCGTGGTCAAGGACGGCGGCAAGAGCTGGTTCTTCCTGACCGCCGACTACGCCTTCGGCCACGCGCTGGAACGCGACACCACGGCCGTCATCAAGGCCAACGGCGGCGAGATCAAGGGCAACGTCCGCGCCCCGCTGTCGACCACCGACTTCTCGTCCTTCCTGCTGCAGGCCCAGTCCTCGGGCGCGCAGATCCTGGGCCTGGCCAACGCCGGCGGCGACACGGTCAACTCGATCAAGGCCGCCAACGAATTCGGCGTGACCTCGACCATGAAGATGGCCGGCCTGCTGGTGTTCATCAACGACATCCACTCGCTGGGCCTGCAAGCCACCCAGAACATGTACCTGACCGACAGCTGGTACTGGAACCAGGACGACGCCTCGCGCGCCTGGGCCAAGAAGTTCGAGGACAAGGTCAAGCGCAAGCCCTCGTCGCTGCAGGCGGCCGACTACTCGTCGGTGGCGTTCTACCTGAGCGGCGTCAAGGCCACCGGCACCGACGATGCCGACGCGCTGATGAAGTGGATGAAGTCGAACAAGGTCAACGATTTCTACGCCAAGAACGGCGTGGTCCGCGAGGACGGCCGCATGGTGCACGACATGTACCTGATGCAGGTGAAGACGCCCAAGGAATCCAAGGGCCCGTGGGACTACTACAAGGTCGTCGCCACCCTGCCGGGCGATGACGTCTACACCAAGCTGTCGGAATCGACCTGCAAGCTGGTCAAGAAGTAAGTCTTCAGCGCCATCCGGCGCGGCCTCGCATCGTCCGCCAGGCCGCGCCGCGAACTGAATACGCTGTAATCCGCACGCGCGCAGGAATATCCACAAGATGATTTCAGTATTCGGCATACCCATACAGGCGCTGCTGGGACAACTGCTGCTGGGCCTGGTGAACGGCTCGTTCTACGCCATGTTGTCGCTGGGGCTCGCGGTCATTTTCGGCCTGCTCAACGTCATCAATTTCGCACACGGCGCCCTGTACATGCTGGGCGCCTTCGTTGCCTGGATGGGCCTGTCCTATCTGGGCCTGAACTACTGGGTCATGCTGATCCTGGCGCCCATCGTGGTGGGCCTGTTCGGCATCGTGATCGAACGTCTGCTGCTACGGCACCTGTACAAGCTGGATCACCTGTACGGACTGCTGCTGACCTTCGGGCTGACACTGCTGATCGAAGGCCTGTTCCGCAGCGTCTTCGGCGTGTCGGGCCAGCCCTATCCCACGCCCGAGGCGCTGCGCGGCGCCACCAACCTGGGCTTCATGGTGCTGCCCAACTACCGCGCCTGGGTGGTGGTGGCTTCCATCGCGGTGTGCCTGACCACCTGGTTCGTGATCGAGCGCACCCGGCTGGGCGCGCTGCTGCGGGCGGGCACCGAGAACCCGCGCCTGGTCGAGGCCTTCGGCGTGAACGTGCCCCGCATGATCATGCTGACCTACGGCTTCGGCGTGGCGCTGGCGGGCTTCGCCGGCGTACTGGCGGCCCCCGTGCTGCAGGTGTCGCCGCTGATGGGCTCGAACCTGATCATCGTGGTGTTCGCCGTGGTCGTGATCGGCGGCATGGGCTCCATCATGGGCGCCATCGTCACCGGCCTGGGCCTGGGCGTCATCGAAGGCCTGACCAAGGTGTTCTGGCCCGAGGCGTCCAGCACCGTCGTCTTCATCATCATGGCCATCGTGCTGCTGCTGCGCCCCGCCGGGCTGTTCGGAAGGGAAAAATGAACCGTCAACTGCTGGGCTACGTCTTGGCGGCCGTCATCGTGGCGGCGCTACCTTTCATGGGCGTCTATCCGATCTTCGTCATGAAGGTCCTGTGCTATGCACTGTTCGCCTGCGCCTTCAACCTGCTGCTGGGCTACACCGGCCTCTTGTCCTTCGGCCACGCGGCCTTCCTGGGCAGCGCGGCCTACGCGGCCGGCCATGCCATCAAGATCTGGGGCCTGCCCACCGAGCTGGGCGTGCTGTTCGGCGTGGCCGTGGCGGCGTTGCTCGGGCTGGTGATGGGTCTGATCGCCATCCGCCGCAGCGGCATCTACTTCGCCATGATCACGCTGGCGCTGGCGCAGATGGTGTTCTTCTTCTTCCTGCAGGCGCGTTTCACGGGCGGCGAGGATGGTTTGCAGAGCATCCCGCGCGGCACGCTGCTGGGCGTGCTCGACCTGTCGCAAGACCTGAACCTGTACTACGTGGTGATGGCCGTGTTCGCCATCGGCTACTTCATCATCTGGCGCACCGTGCACTCGCCCTTCGGACAGGTGCTCAAGGCCCTGCGCGAGAACGAACCGCGCACGCTGTCGCTGGGTTACGACGTGGACCGCTTCAAGCTGCTGGCCTTCGTGCTGTCGGCCGCGCTGGCCGGCCTGGCGGGCGCCACCAAGTCGCTGGTGTTCGTGTCGGCCACGCTGTCCGACGCCACCTGGCAGATGTCCGGCCTGGTGATCCTGATGACGCTGATCGGCGGCCTGGGCACGCTGACCGGCCCGGTCATCGGCGCCTTCATCGTGGTGATGCTGGAGAACAAGGTCGGCGACTTCGGCCGCGGCCTGGCCAGCCTGACAGGCATCGACTGGTTCAATCAGCTGGGCGAATCGGTCACCATCGTGATCGGCCTGATCTTCGTGGTGTGCGTGATGGCGTTCCGGCGCGGCCTGGTCGGCGAAGTCGCGGCGCTGTACGCGCGGCGCAGGTCGGCATCGGCAGCGGCAAAAGCCTGACGCGCCCGGCGGCGGGATCGGCATCCCGGCGCTGCTCCCGATGCCGCATGCGCCATGCACGCAGGCCTGCCGCCTGCCGCTCGCTCACAGCCGCTTACCAAGCGTCGCGCGGCAGGGACGCGCCCCCTGCCCATGGCTCGTAGAATGAGCGGCTGACTATCCACCAGCCGCCCTCAGCTTCGGCGGCATGCCTGCCCAGGAGCCCTGCCGATGCGCGCAACCCCCATTTCCAAACTGGCGCTGGCCGCCTGCCTTACCTTGGCGGCGGCGCTGCCTGCCGCGGCCTCGGCCGCCACCGAGGGTCCGCGGTGCGAAGTGCAGCGTCCCGTGCGCTTCACCGGCCTGAACTGGGAATCGAACCTGGTGCTGGCAGGCATCGAACGCTTCATCCTGGAAAAGGGCTACGGCTGCAAGACCCAGGTCGAACCCGGCGAAACCCTGGCCATGCTGACCGCGCTGCAGCGCGGCGACGTGGACGTCACACCCGAAGTATGGCCCGGCCAGATCGAAGGCGCCTGGACCAAGGCCCTAGCCTCGAAGAAGGTGATCGGCGTGGGACAGGTCTACGAGGCCGGCGAAGGCTGGTACATCCCACGCTACACCGCCGAACGCCATCCCGATCTCAAGCGCGCCGCCGACCTGGCCCGCTACAAGGACACGTTCACCGATCCCGAGGAACCCGGCAAAGGCCGCATCTACGGCTGCCCTGCCGGCTGGGCCTGCGGCACGCTGAACGACAACCTGATCCGCGCGCTGAAGCTGGACCAGCGCTACACCATGTTCGCCCCCGGCTCGGGCGCCGCGCAGAAAGCCGCCATCGTCTCGGCCTACAAGCGCAAGCGGGACATCGTCTTCTACTACTGGACGCCGACGGCGCTGGTGGGCGCGCTGGACCTCGTGAAACTGGAACTACCCCCGTTCGATCCGCAGGCCTACCGCTGCATCACCGATCCCAAGTGCGCGAATCCCGTAGCCACCGAGTTCAAGGCCCAGCCGGTCGTCACCGGCCTGAACGCGGATTTCGCACGGCAGGCGCCGCAGCTGCAGGCCTTCTTCTCGTCCATCAAGATCTCCAGCAAGGCCATCGACGGCACGCTGGGCTGGCTGGAAAACGAAGGCGCCGAGCCCGAGGACGCCGCCAGGTACTTCCTGAAGACTTATGGCGACGAATGGAAAACGTGGGTGCCCGCCGAGGTCGCGCAGCGGGTGCAAGCCGCGCTGTAGCGCGGCCAGGGCCGGCGCCATGCCGCATGCCGGCCGGTTCCCTGGCTGCGCGAGGCGCTCTTCAAGGTTGACAGACCCAGCCCCCTTGATGGAGTCTTCCTCGCCTTGTTGGCGGCGGGTTGGCAGGCTATCCTTGCCTGCCTTTCGAATACCCTTCATGACAATGCTGACCGGCGCTGGGCTTTCTCCGTTCTTCTGGCGCGTCCAACCCATCGGCTGGCTGGCGCTGGGGGCCATCGGCTTCTGGATCCGCAGCGCGGCCTTCGCCAATCCCACGCTGGCGCTGGCGTTGACCACCACCCTCGATACGCTGGGCTTCATCGGCACGAGCGCGGCGGCCGTGCTGCATGTGCGTTATGCCGGCGGGGCCCGGCGCCTGTACGTCCTGCTGGCCGCCGTCACGGCCTGCGTCATGGGCGCCTTCCTGCTGGGGTTGCTGGGCACCGCGATACGAGACCTGTTTCCGATGGGCGCCTCGGCCATCATGCCGCGCAGCACCTTCTCGCTGGGGTTCGTCTATTACCTGGGCGTGCTGTGCATCTGGGCATTGGCCTATTACGGCTTCAGCGCCGAGCTGGACGTGCGCACCGAACGCCTGTCCGAGGCCCAGGCGCGGCAGAAGGAACTCGAACACCTGCAACGCCAGGTCGAGCCGCATCTGGTCCTGAACACGCTGCACGCCATCCAGGCCGAGATCGCCACGCGGCCCGCGCGGGCACAGGAACTGGCGGGGCAACTGGCCGATTACCTCGAATACGCGCTGGACAGGCACGGCAACACCCTGTGCAGCGTGCAAGAGGAGGTCGCGGCGGTGCGGAATTTCGTCGGCATCCAGACGCAACGGCTGGGGGAGCGTTTTTCATGCCGCTACGACGTGGACGCCGCCGCGTTGGGCAAGCGCCTGCCGCACATGACCTTGCCCGCCCTGGTCGAACATGCCGTGCGGCAAGGCCAGCGCGCGGGCGATGCGCCGTTCCACGTGCAGGTGCAGGTATGGATGCGGGACTCGGTGCTGGAAATCGAAGTGGACAATCCGGGCCATCTGTCCGGCACGTTCGACCCCTCGCGCGCCGGGCCGGTGTTGGACAATCTGAACCAGCGGCTGGCGCAGTGCTATCCGGAACGCTACAGCCTGACGATGGAACAGCAGGCCGACCGCAGCGTGACACGGCTGTCGGTGCACGGCGAGCCGAGCTTCGTCTGATCGCCGCCGGCGCCTCCCGCCTCGAACCGCCAAGCGGTGGACGCCGCCCTACTCTTTCTTGCCCAGCCCCAGATAGCTCTCGATCACGCGGGGATTGCCCGCCAGTTCGCGGGCGGGGCCGTGCAGCACGATCTCGCCGGTTTCCAGCACATAGCCGTAGTCGGCCACCTGCAACGCGGCGCGCGCGTTCTGTTCGACCAGCAGGATCGCCACGCCCGTCTCGCGCAGGCGCGCGATGATGTGGAAGATCTCGCGCACGATGCGCGGGGCCAGGCCCAGGCTGGGCTCGTCCAGCATCAGCAGGCGCGGCTTGGCCATCAGCGCGCGGCCCACAGCCAGCATCTGGCGCTCGCCGCCGGACAGCGTGCCGGCCTGCTGGCCGCGCCGCTCACGCAGGCGCGGGAACAGCGTGAAGACCTCTTCCAGCGTGTCGCGCCAGCCGCTCTCGCGCGCGCGATAGCGGCGGAAGCCGCCCAGCAGCAGATTGTCTTCCACCGACATGCTGCCGAACAGTTCGCGGCGCTCGGGCACCAGCGACATGCCGGCCGAGACGCGGCGCTCGACCTGCCAACCCGACACGTCGGTGCCGGCGTACTGCACCTGACCCGTGGCGTGGCCGGTCTGCGGCAAGGCGCCCATCACCGCGTTCAGCATGGTCGACTTGCCCGCGCCGTTGGCGCCGATCACGGTGACGATGCTGCCGGCGGGCACGCTGATGACCGCGTTGGTCAGCGCGCCGACCTTGCCATAGCGGGCCGACAGATCGCGCACTTCCAGGATGGACTGCTGTTGATCGCTCATCGCGTGCCTCCCGCCACGGCGGGCGCCGCCTGCACCGACTCGGGCAGGTCGTCGTCGATACCGCCCAGGTAGGCCTCGAGAACGGCGGGATTCTGCTGCACCTCGGCCGGCACGCCTTCGGCCAGCTTGGTGCCGAAATCCATCACCACCAGGTGATTGGTCAGGCGCATGACGAAATCCATATCGTGTTCCACCAGCAGGATGCTCATGCCCTCGGCGCGGAGTTGCTCCAGCACCTGGGCCAGTTCCTGCTTTTCCTTGTAGCGCAGGCCCGCCGCCGGTTCGTCCAGCAGCAGCAGCAGGGGGTCGCCGGCCAATGCCCGGGCGATTTCCAGGATGCGTTGCTGGCCCAGCGCCAGGTTGCCCGCCTGTTCGTACAGGTAGTCGCCCAGGCCCACCCGCTGCAGTTGCTTCGCGGCCTCGTGCAGCAGACGGGCTTCCCGCGCCCGGTCGGTGTGCAGGGCGCCGGCCATCACGCCCACATCGGAACGCAGGTGCGCGCCCAGGGCCACGTTCTCGAGTACCGACATTGTCGGCAGCAGTTGCACGTGCTGGAAAGTACGGCCCACGCCGGATTGCGAGATGACGCGCGCCGACTTCCCGTCGATGCGTTCCCCCAGGAAGCGCACCTGGCCGCTGGTCGCCGGCAGCACGCCGCTGATCAGGTTGAAGGTGGTGCTCTTGCCCGCGCCGTTGGGACCGATCAGGCCCATGATCTCGCCCGCGCGCACCTTGAACGAGATGTTGTTCACCGCGACCAGGCCACCGAACTGCTTGCG
Organism: Bordetella ansorpii; assembly: GCF_900078315.1. GTDB lineage: Bacteria > Pseudomonadota > Gammaproteobacteria > Burkholderiales > Burkholderiaceae_B > Bordetella > Bordetella ansorpii. Next base: position 1,476,796 of record NZ_FKBS01000014.1, on the reverse strand, counting down.
GATACTGTCGACCTCGAGCACCAGCGCCCCGCCCTGCGGGCGCTCGCGCTGCGGCAGCGCCGGCGCCTCGGGCGGCGCGGGACGGCTGCGGCGCGAACCGCCGCCGCCGATGCGCTCCCACCAGCCCGACAAGATGGGCCACAGGCCGCTGCTGGCATATTGCAGCATCAGGATCATCAGCACGCCGAACACGATCAGCTCGAAGTTGGCGTCGCTGCCCAACAGCGAGGGCAGCCAGTTCTGCAACTGGTCCTTCAGCGACAGGATCAGTGCCGACCCCAGCAGCGCGCCCCATACGTGGCCCGCGCCGCCCACCACCGCCATGAACAGATACTCGATGCCGTAGTTCAGGCCGAACGGGCTGGGGCTGACGGCGCGCTGCATGTGGGCGTACAGCCAGCCCGACACGCACGCCAGCAACGCGGCCCACACGAAGATGATGATCTTGTACGAGGCCGTGTTCACGCCCATCGACTCGGCCATGCCTGCGCCGCTTTTCAGCGCGCGGATGGCGCGGCCGGGCCGCGAATCCAGCAGGTTGCGCGTGCCCCACAGGGCCAGCAGCACGCAGACCCAGATCAGGAAATAGATGTTGCGGCCGCTGGCAAGCGACAGGCCGAAGAACGCCAGCGGCTCGATGCCGGCGATGCCGTCGTGCTTGCCCAGCGCGTCCAGGTTGCCGAACAGGTAATACAGCGACAGCGCCCAGGCAATGGTGCCCAGCGGCAGGAAGTGACCCGACAGGCGCAGCGTGATCTGGCCCAGCAGATACGCCACCAGCGCCGTCAGCACCAGGCCGATCGGCAGCGCCAGCCACGGCGACACGCCGTAATGCGTGGACAGCAGCGCGGTCGTGTAGGCGCCCAGGCCCACGAAGGCCGCCTGGCCGAACGAGGTCAGGCCGCCCACGCCGGTCAGCAGCACCAGGCCCAGCGCCACCAGGCTGGCCAGCCCGATGTAGTTGAGCTGCGTGATCCAGAACTCGGGAGTGAACGGAAGCAGCGGCAGCGCCGCCAGCACGACGAGAAAGACGATCGTCAGGATACGGTTCATGATGCTTATTCCTCGTCGTCCACGTGATGGCTGCCGAACGAGCGCCAGATCAGCACCGGGATGATCAGCGTGAAGACGATGACTTCCTTGTAGGCGCTGGCCCAGAAAGATGAATAGGATTCGAGCAGGCCCACCAGCACCGAACCGGCGGCGGCCACGGGATAGCTGGCCAGGCCGCCGATGATGGCGCCGACGAAGCCCTTCAGGCCGATCAGGAAGCCGGTATCGTAGTACACCGTGGTGATGGGCGCGATCAGCATGCCGGACATGGCGCCGATGGCCACGGCCAGCGTGAAGGTCAGGCTGCCCGACATCGACGTGCTGATGCCCACCAGGCGGGCGCCGCGGCGGTTGACCGCGGTGGCGCGCAGCGCGCGGCCATACAGCGTCTTGCCGAAGAACAGCCACAGCGCGACGATCAGCAGCGCGCAGGTCGCCACCACGAACAGGCTCTGCGCCGACCAGGTGCCGAAGCCCAGGTCGACCTGGCCCGACACGAAGGCCGGCGTGCGCCAGCCCTCGGCGCCGAAGAACACCAGCGCCAGACCCATCAGCGCGAAGTGCAGCGCCACCGAGACGATCAGCAGCACCAGCACCGTGGCCTCGGCCAGCGGCTGGTAGACGATGCGGTAGACCATGGGGCCCATGGGAATGACCAGCGCCAGCGTCAGCAGCATGTTCAGCCACAGCGAGGTGTCGGGGCCGACGTAGGCCGAGGTCAGCGCCAGCAAGGCCAGCGGCAACGCCACACAGCCCAGCAGCACCTTGGGCAGGCCCGCCCAACTGCCCGTGCGCGCGGCGCGGACCAGTTCGAGCAGGGTGACCACGCCGCCCAGCAGGGGCAGCAGGTACACGGTGCCGGGCATCTTGCCGTCGACCAGCATGGCCAGCGTCAGCGCGCCGAACGCGACGAACTCGCCCTGGGGAATGAAGATGACGCGCGTGACGGCAAACACCAGTACCAGCGCCATGCCCAGAAGGGCATAGATCGCGCCGTTGACGATGCCGTCCTGCAGCAGGATCAGCGCAATTGTGGAATCCATCTATACGACCTGTTGATTTTCCTGGCGCTCCGACCCCGACCGGAGCACTGCGAATACGACACACCGGCCCAGGGGCCTGTCGACACCAAAAGTGGCAACAGGCCCTGGAGGCCGGTGCGAGGTGCTGCGGGGAAGCACGTCGCTGCGCCTTTGCGGCGCCGCTGCGCGACGCGCCTCCCGGATGATGCCAGACCTGGCTGGATCAGATCAGAGGCCCGGCTGGTACGTCCACTTGCCGTTCACGACCTTGACCATGACGCGCGAGCGCTGGTCGAAACCCGCGTGGTCGGTGGGGCTCATGTTGAACACGCCTTGCGACACGGCCAGGTTCTTCACGCCTTCGATGGCATCGCGCATGGCGGCGCGGAACTCGGGCGTACCGGGCTTGGCGCCCGACTTCAGGGCCTCGGGCAACGCGGCCACGATCAGTTGGCCGGCATCCCACATGTGGCCGCCGAAGGTGTTGACCGAACCCTCGCCATAGGCCTTCTCGTAGGTCTGCACGTAGTTCAGGGCCGACTTCTTGACGGGATTGTCGTCGGGCAGCTGCGCGGCCACCAGCAGCGGGCCGGCGGGCAGCAGCATGCCTTCGCAATCCTTGCCGCAGACCCGCAGCACGTCGTTGTTGGCGGCGCCGTGGGTCTGGTAGATCAGGCCGCCGAAGCCGCGGGCCTTCAGTTCCTTCTGCGGCAGGGCCGACGGCGTGCCGGCGCCGGCGATCAGGATCGCATCGGGCTTGGCGGCCACCAGCTTGAGCACCTGGCCCGTGACGCTGGTGTCGGTGCGGCCATATTTTTCGATGGCGGTGACGCTGATGCCCTTGGCCTTGGCGGCGGCCTGCATCACGTCCAGCCAGCCGTCGCCGTAGGCGTCGGCGAAGCCGATGAAGCCCAGGTTCTTGACCTTGGCCTTGACCATGGCGTCAGCCAGGGCGCTGGCCATCAGGGCGTCGTTCTGCGGGGTCTTGAAGACCCAGCGGCGCTTTTCGTCCACGGGTTCGACGATCTTGGCGCTGGCGGCCACGCTGATCATCGGCACCTTGGCTTCGGCGGCCACGTCGACCATGGCCAGCGAACCCGGGGTGATCGAGGTGCCGACCAGCACGTCGACCTTGTCCTCGGTGACCAGCTTGCGCGAGTTGCGCACGGCGGCCGTGGTGTCGGTGGCGTCGTCCAGCACGATCCATTCGATCTTCTGGCCGGCCACTTCCTTGGGCAGCAGCGTGGCGGTGTTGCGCTCGGGGATGCCCAGCGAGGCGGCGGGGCCGGTGGCGGCCAGCGTGACGCCGACCTTGACCTGGGCGCCGGCCACCATGGGCAGGCTGAGCGCCAACGCGGCGGCGAGCGCGGACAAGCCAAAATGCTTGGGCATCTTTTGTCTCCTGTGTGCCCGGCAATCCCTGGAACGGGTCGCGGGCTGGTTTAAAGTTATACAGAAAAACGGATTATAGGATTAAATCCGTATCAAATGCGACGCATGCAAGGGGCGTATCAACCCTTAGACAACAGGGGTGAAATGCGCCGATCCGCCTTTCAGCAAACGCATTTGATAATGGCGAACCCTACTTGAGCGGGCTTCTCACCGTCTGCTAGGGGTTACCCGCATTGTCCAAACAAACCGGTCACATTGGCCGCGTCAAAGTCGTTTAACATCGCGGGTTACTCCGAACCTTTCGTTCGATCGGAGGTCGAAGACCCCATGGAAAAAGTACGCAAGAGCGACGCCGAATGGCGCGCCATCCTCACTCCGCAAGAGTTCTCGGTCGTCCGTGAAAAAGGCACCGAGCGCGCCTTCACCGGACGCTACTGGGACACCTTCCAGCACGGCATCTACCGCTGCGTGGGCTGTGGCACGCCGCTGTTCGCGTCCGACACCAAGTTCGACGCGGGCTGCGGCTGGCCCAGCTACTTCGAGCCCATCGACCCCGAGCGCGTGCGCGAAGAACGCGACACCACGCACGGCATGATCCGCACCGAAGTGCTGTGCAACATCTGCGACGCGCATCTGGGCCACGTCTTCCCCGACGGCCCCGAGCCCACCGGGCTGCGCTACTGCATCAACTCGCTGTCGCTCAAGTTCGAGCCCGAAGCGCCATAAAGGGCCCCTGCCTGCGATGAAGAAGTTCCTGTTCGACCTGTTCCCGCTGATCCTGTTCTTCGCGGCCTACAAGTTCGCCGACCTGTACGTGGCCACGGGGGTCGCCATGGCGGCCTCGCTGGCCCAGGTCGCCTGGCTGCGCCTGCGCGGCAAGGCCATCGAGCCCACCCACTGGATCGGCCTGGCCGTCATCATGGTCTTCGGCGGCGCCACGCTGTGGCTGCACAGCGACGTGTTCATCAAGTGGAAGCCCACCGTGCTGTATTGGCTTTTCGCCGCCGTGCTGCTGGGCGCGCGCCTGCTGATGGGCCGCAACCTGATGCGCAGCCTCATGGGCCGCCAGATCGACCTGCCCGACGCCATCTGGGACAGGCTCAACATCACCTGGATCCTTTTCTTCCTGGCTTGCGGCGTGCTCAACCTGTACGTGGCCTTCTCGGGCCAGTTCACCGAAGCGCAATGGGTCAGCTTCAAGGCGTTCGGCCAGACCGGCCTGATGATCGTCTTCGTCATCGCGCAGTCGATCTGGCTGGGCCGGCACATCCGCCCCGCCGAAGCGGCGGACGACGACAAGGCCAAGGACTGACCCCGCTTTCACCATGACCGACGATACCGACCGCATCGGCCTGATCCGCGGGCGCCTGGCCGCCCTGGAGCCGCTCGAACTGGACATCCGCGACGACTCGCACCTGCATGCCGGACACGCCGGCGCGCAGGGCGGCGCGGGCCATTACCACGTACGCATCGTGGCGGCCTGCTTCACCGGCCTGTCGCACGTGGCCCGCCACAGGCTGGTGTATCATCATTTGCAAGATCTCATCCCCCATCCCATCCATGCGCTTGCGCTCGACGCACAGCCGCCTTCTTCCCAGTAAATCCCACAAAGGACATCCATGAAACGCATCATCATGCTGGCTGCCGCATGCGCTATCGCCGCGCCTGCCTTCGCGCAGAACGTGGCTACCGTCAACGGCAAGGCCATCACGCAGAAGAGCCTGGACGAGTTCGTCAAGCTGCTGGTCTCGCAGGGCGCCACCGACTCGCCGCAACTGCGCGAGCAGGTCAAGCAGGAGATGATCAACCGCCAGGTGTTCGTGCAGGCGGCCGAGAAGCAAGGCATCGCCAAGCAGTCCGACGTGCAGACCGAACTGGAACTGGCTCGCCAGGGCATCCTGGTGCGCTCGCTGATGGCTGGCTACCTGGAAAAGCACCCCGTCACCGACGCCCAGATCCAGGCCCAGTACGACAAGATGAAGAAGGAACAGGCCGGCAAGCAGGAATTCAAGGTCCGCCACATCCTGGTCAAGGATGAGAAGACCGCCAACGACCTGCTGGCCCAGATCAAGTCGGACAAGACCAAGTTCGACGACCTGGCCAAGAAGAACTCGCAAGACCCCGGCAGCGCCGAGCGCGGCGGCGACCTGGGCTGGGCGCCCCCCACCAACTACGTGCCCCCGTTCGCCGAGGCCGTGCAGAAGCTGAAGAAGGGCGAACTGGCCGACAAGCCGGTGCAAACCCAGTTCGGCTGGCACATCATCCAGGTCGACGACACCCGCCCGGTGCAATTCCCGCCGCTGGATCAGGTCCGTCCGCAACTGGAAGAAATGCTGCGCCAGCAAACGCTCAGCGCCTTCCAGAAAGATCTGCGCGACAAGGCCAAGGTGCAGTAAGACGGGTCTTTCGGCCATAGGTAAAAGAGCCTGCTTTTCGAGCAGGCTCTTTTATTTTGGCTGACGCATGATCCATGCTGCCCCAACCCCATGCATTGCGGGGAAAGCATGAGCAAGATAATTGACTCACTGCACAGCGATCTCGTCGCGTTGCATCAGGCCGGCGCCATCGACAACGCCATCCTGCACGGTTTAGAGGCGGCGATAAACCCTCAGCCCTGCCCCAGCAACGCCTTCAACCCACCCTCGTCCAGGATGGTCACGCCCAGTTCCTGCGCCTTCTTCAGTTTGCTGCCGGCATCCTCGCCCGACACCACGTAGGCCGTCTTCTTCGACACCGAACCGCTGACCTTGCCGCCCGCGGCCTGGATGTACATCGTGGCCTCCTCGCGCGTCCAGGTGGGCATGGTGCCCGTCAGCACGAAGGTCTTGCCGGCCAGCGCGGTGCCTTGCGGCTCAGCCTCGGCCACCGGTTCCACACCTTGCTGGCGCAGCAGGTCGACGATCTCGCGGTTGTGCGGCTCCGCGAAGAAACGGTGGATGGAGCCCGCCACCACCGGCCCCACGTCGGGCACGGCCAGCAAGGCTTCCTCGTCGGCATTCATCACCCCGTCGATCGACCCGAAATGGCGTGCCGTGTCGCGCGCCGTGGTCTCGCCCACGTGGCGGATGCCCAGGGCGAACAGCAAACGGCCCAGCGTGGGCTTGCGCGCCTTGTCGATGGCCTGCACCAGGTTCTCGGCAGACTTCTCGCCCATGCGCTCCAGCGCGGCCAGCTCGGCGCCCTTCAGGCTGTAGATGTCGGCCAGCGATTTCACCCGGCCGCTTTCCACCAGTTGATCCACCAGCTTCTCGCCCAGGCCTTCGATGTCCAACGCCTTGCGGCCGGCGGCGTGCGACAGGGTCTGCTTGCGCTGCGCGGCACAGAACAGGCCGCCGGTGCAGCGCGCAATGGCTTCGTCTTCCAGGCGCTCGATGGCCGAGCCGCACACCGGACATGCCGTGGGCATGACGAACAGCGGCAGATCGCCTTCGCGCTTTTCCAGCACGGGACCGACCACCTCGGGAATCACGTCGCCCGCGCGGCGCACGATCACCGTGTCGCCCACGCGCACATCCTTGCGACGGATCTCGTCCTCGTTGTGCAGCGTGGCGTTGGTGACGGTGACGCCCCCCACGAACACCGGCGCAAGGCGTGCCACCGGCGTGATGGCGCCGGTGCGGCCCACCTGCACCTCGATGCCCAGCAGCTCGGTGGTGGCCTCTTCGGCGGGGAACTTGTGCGCCACGGCAAAGCGTGGCGCCCGGGCCACGAAACCCAGCACGCGCTGGGCCGGCAAGGCGTCGACCTTGTAGACCACGCCGTCGATGTCGTAGGGCAGGTCCGCGCGGATCTCGCCGACCTGTTTGTAGAACGCCATCAGCCCGGCGGCGCCCTGGGCGCGATGGTTGTGCGCCACGTTCACGGGCAAACCCATCTCGTCCAGCCAGGCCAGCATGTCGCCATGGCTGTCGCGCGGCAGCGTGGACGCTTCGCGCACACCCGGCGCGGGTTCGTCGTAGACGTCCGACTCGCCCCGCGGCAAGCCCTGCACCTCGCCCCAGCTATAGGCAAAGAACGTCAGCCGGCGCTGCGCGGTGATGCGCGAATCGAGTTGCCGCAGGCTGCCCGCCGCCGCGTTGCGCGGGTTCACGAAGATCTTCTCGCCACGCTCGGCCTGCGTCTGGTTCAGACGCTCGAAATCGGCGCGCGTCATCAGCACTTCGCCCCGCACCTCCAGCACCTTGGGCGCGGGGCCCTTCAAGCGCTTCGGAATCTCCTTGATGGTGCGGATGTTGGCGGTGACGTCTTCGCCCGTCTGCCCGTCGCCGCGCGTGGCGGCCTGCACCAGCAGGCCGTCTTCGTAGCGCAGGCTGATGGCCAGGCCATCCAGCTTCAATTCACAGAAATAGGTGACCTGCGCCTCGGCCGCCAGCAGGCCGGCGTTGCGCAGCGTGTCGGACACGCGCTTGTCGAACGCGGTGACGTCGTCTTCCTCGAAGGCGTTGCCCAGCGACAGCATGGGCACCGCGTGGCGCACGCTGCCGAACTCGGCCTGGGGCGCGGCACCGACGCGTTGCGTGGGCGATTCCGCCGTGACCAGTTCGGGATGCTCGGCCTCGATAGCCTGCAGTTCGCGCATCAGCGCGTCGTAATCGGCATCCGATATCGTGGGCGCATCCTGCGTGTAGTAGCGGACGTTGTGCTGCTCGATCTCGGTACGCAGGACGGCGGCGCGTTCGGCCGGCGTCGGCGGGGTGGGCTTGTTATCCGTCATGGCATGTCCAGTCCGGCGCGGGCGACCTCAACCGCGCCGCCAGACCGCCGGATAAAGAATCAAGAAAAGACCCGCAGCGCGCGCTCGCCGCCGGCCGGCAGCCCGGCCTGCTCGAGCTGCTGGAACAGGACCTGCAGGCGCTCGTCGATGACCTCGTCGGCGCCGTGCCCCAGCGGCTTGCCCTGATCGTCGACCAGATCGGCGCCCAGGCGCCCGGCCAGATCGCGGCCCACGTCGACCATGCGGCCGAAGGCGCGCGCGTCGGCCGGCGTGCACGGCACATCCAGCAGCAGGTACAGCCGGTCGGAGGGCGCGCCGCCCGCTTCCAGCGGCGCGCCGTCGGCGCGCGACAGCGTGAACCGCGTCACGCCGCTGTCGGCCAGCCAGGCCAGGCGCGGCCCATCGACCGAGAAGCCCAGCGCCATGGCGGCGGACAGGACGTCGGATGCGGACATAGGCGCCTGCATCACCAGCGTCAGGCCCACCTGCGTGTCCAGCGCCGCGCAAATGTCGTCCAGGCGGGCGGCCTGTTCGAGCGCGGCCTGCTGGTCGGGGCTTTCGATATTGCCGTCGAAGCGGTCGGCCAGGTCCTGCGCGCGCGCCCAGGCCTGCGACCACTCGATGGCGGTCAGCGCACCGCTGCGGTTGGCCAGCAACACGGCCAGTTGCAGCGATACATAGGTTTCCTGCGCGTGCACGCGGGCGCGGTGGCGATGCCCATCGGTCTCGGCGAAGACACGCAGGGGCTTGCGGCCCACGCTGCGCAGGCTTTGCAGATGCGGCACCAGGTCGGCGCCGCGCACCGGCTCGCTGAAGCGCACCTCGATGACGACCTCGCAGGCGGGATCAGGCTCTTGGGGATCGTCGGCCTCGTGCGAGGGCGCCTCGGAGGACACGGCGGCATTGCTGTGGCCGATGCCGGGCTCACGGCGCGAGGGGCCGCTGGCCACCACCGGCGCGGCGCCCGCGCGCATGTCGCCGGCGCCCAGCAGCGGGTCCTGTTCGGAACCAGGAAACTGCGCCTGCATCTTGCGGCGCACCCGGCGGTCTTGCCACCAGTTGAATCCCAGCACCAACAGGATGAACAGCACACCCAGGGCAATCAGCCCCATCTGCAAATCGCTCATTTATCAATTCCGCGCGCGGGCGCGTTTATTCACTCTAGGGGGTTATTCGGCCGCCATCTGCACGGCCGAATCAATATCTACGGCAACGATACGCGAAACGCCCTGTTCCTGCATGGTCACGCCGACCAATTGCTTGGCCATCTGCATGGCGATCTTGTTATGAGATATGAACAGGAACTGCGTCTGCTGGCTCATGGCGCTGACCAGGTTGGCGTAGCGCTCGGTATTGGCGTCGTCCAGCGGCGCGTCCACCTCGTCCAGCAGGCAGAACGGCGCGGGGTTCAGCTTGAACAGCGCGAACACCAGCGCGGTGGCCGTCAGCGCCTTCTCACCACCTGACAGCAAATGAATGGTGCTGTTGCGCTTGCCGGGCGGCTGCGCCATGACCTGCACGCCGGCGTCGAGGATCTCGTCGCCGGTCATGGTGAGCTTGGCCTCGCCGCCGCCGAACAGGCGCGGGAACAGCTCGCCGAAATGGCCGTTGACGGTATTGAAGGTCTCTTGCAGCAGCTCGCGGGTCTCGCGGTCGATCTTGCGGATGGCGTCCTCGAGGGTCTCCATCGCGGTCATCAGATCCTGTTGCTGCGAATCCAGGAAGGTCTTGCGCTCGCGCGAGGTGGTCAGTTCGTCCAGGGCAGCCAGGTTGACCGAGCCCAGGGCATCGATCTGGCGCGAGATGCGCCCCACCTCGGACTGCAGCCAACTGGCCCGGCGCCATTCGTCGGGCTTCTCGGCCAGTTGGCTGGCCAGCGCCTCGCGGTCGACCTCGCGGGCATTGAGCTGCTCGGTGAACTGCTCTTCGGCCAGCCGCGCGGCCTGCTCGTCCAGCTGCAATTGCGTGATGCGGTTGCGCAGCGGCTCCAGCCCGCGCTCTTGCTGCATGCGTTCTTCGTCGGCGGCGCGCAACCCGGCGGACAGGTTGTCCAGCTCCTGGCGCGCGCGCGTCAGGGCCTCCTCGCGCTCGGCGCGATGCTCCAGCGCGTCCTGCAGGCCGGCTTGCGACGCCGAGGCGTCCAGTTCGGACAGGTCGGCGTCGAGCTGTTCCATCTCGGTGCGGCCGCGCTGGCTCTGATCCGCCGCCAGTTGCCGGTTGCGTTGCAGGTCGGCGATGCGCGCCTGCACGCTGCGTTCGGCGAACTCGGATTCCTGCGCGGCGCGCTCGAGCTCGCGCAGCTTGACGCGGGCGGACTCGGCCTCGGCGGCCAGGTCCTCGCCAGCGATTTCGGCATCGGCGAACCGCGACTGATGTTCGCCCAGCTCGACGTCGAGCGTCTCGAAACGGGCCTCGGCCTCCTCGCGGGTGGCGCGCAGGTCTTCTTCGTGCGCGGCCAGTTCGTCCAGGTCCTGGCGCAGGCGCGCGGCGCGTTCGCCGGATTGCTCGGCCTGCTGCTGCAGGCGCGAATGTTCGAGCTGGATATCGTGCACGCGGCGCGTGACTTCGGCCACGCGCTGGCGCGCCGGCGCGACGGCCTGCGACACCTGCTGCCAGCCCGCTTCGGCACGCGCCACGGCGCTGCGGGCCTGGTCGGTGATCAACTGTTGCGCCTTGATCTCGCGCTGCAGGTTCTCGATTTCCTGCTGGCGGCCCAGCATGCCGGCCTGCTCGGAGTCGGGCGCGTAGAAACGCACGCTATGGCCGTCGACCACATGGCCGGCCTGGACCACGCAGATGGCGCCCTCGGGCAGCGTGGCGCGGTTGGCCAGGGCCTGCGCCAGATCGGGCGCGGTGTAGACGTTGCGCAGCCAGCCGTTCAGCAGCGCCTTCAGGCTGGGTTCGGTGACGCGCAGCAGACTGGCCAGCGGCGTGAGGCCCGCGGGCGCGGCGGGCGCCGGCGTGGGCGTGGGCAACTGGTAGAAAGCCAGGCGGGCGGGCGGCGCATCCTCGGCGAAGGCGCGCGCCCAATCCAGGCTGCGCACTTCCAGGGCGGCCATGCGCTCGCGCAGCACGGACTCCAGGGCGGTTTCCCAGCCGGGTTCGACGTGCAGTTTCTGCCACAGGCGGGACAGGCCGGCCAGCTCGTGGCGAGCCAGCCAGGGCTCCAGCGCCCCCTGCTTCTGCACGTCTTCCTGCAGCTTGACCAGCGCGGACAGGCGCGCTTCCAGGCGGGCCAGGCTCTGCACTTCCTGCTGGGCCGCCCCCTGGGCGCGGGTACGCTCGGCATCGGCCTCGGGTACGCGGCCTTCGAGTTCGGCCAGTTCGGCCTGGGCTTCTTGGAGCTGGTCTTCGCCGGCGGCGCGATCGCCCGCCAGTTGTTCCAGCCGGGCGGGATCGGGGGCGTGCAGCTCGCGCAGCTCCTGCTGCAGGCGCTCGCGGCGCTGTTCGAGGGTCTGCAACTGGCGGTCGGCATCGCGCTGGCTTTGCGCGGCCAGGGCCAGATTCTGCTCGACGCGCGCCAGGTCGCCGCGCATGCCGTCGCGGGCGGCGGCCGCTTCCCGCACGCGGGCCTCGATGTTGGGCAGCGACGCCTGGGCGTCCTCGGCGCGCGCGCGGGCCTCTTCGGTGCGCGCGGCGCCCGTGGCCAGGTCTTCCTCGGCCTGGGCGATCTGCTCGATGCAGTGTTCCTGCTGGACGCCCCATTCGGCGATCTGCGACTCCAACTGCTGGCGGCGGGCCTGCAGGCGATTGCGCGAATCGACCACGTGGCGGATCTCGGCCTCGAGCCGGCTGACCTGGCCATTGGCCTCGTACAGTTGCCCTTGGGCGGCGTGAACGGCGTCGCCGGCGGCATAGTGGGCCTGGCGGTGCGCCTCGAGCGCGGCCTCGCCTGCCCGCAGGTTGGCCGTGGCGGCTTCCAGCGCATTCTGCGCCTGGGCCATGTCCTGGTTCTTGCGCACGCGCTCGTCGCGCGCGCCGGTTTCCTTCAGCAGCCACAGGGCGTATTGCTTCATTTCGCCGTCGGACTGCAGTTCGCGGTACTGGCGGGCCACCTCCGCCTGGGCTTCCAGCTTCTCCAGCTGGCTGCCCAGTTCGCGCAGGATGTCTTCCACGCGCGTCAGGTTCTCGCGGGTATCGGACAGGCGGTTCTCGGTCTCGCGGCGGCGCTCTTTGTAGCGCGACACGCCGGCGGCCTCTTCCAGGAACACCCGCAGCTCTTCGGGCTTGGCCTCGATCAGGCGGTTGATCATGCCCTGGCCGATGATGGCGTAGCCGCGCGCGCCCAGGCCGGTGCCCAGGAAGATGTCGTGGATGTCGCGCCGGCGGACCTGCTGGTTGTTGACGTAGTAGCTGCTGGTGCCGTCACGCGTGAGCACGCGGCGCACCGCGATCTCGGCGTAGGTGCTCCATTGCCCCGCGGCGCGGCCCTCGCTGTTGTCGAACACCATCTCGACCGAGGCGCGGGCCGCCGGTTTGCGGTTGCCCGAGCCGTTGAAGATCACGTCCTGCATCGACTCGCCGCGCAACTCCGAGGCCTTGGCCTCGCCCAGCACCCAACGCACCGCGTCGATGATGTTGGATTTGCCGCAGCCGTTCGGCCCCACCACGCCCACCAACTGGCTGGGGACGGGGATGACGGTGGGGTCGACGAACGACTTGAATCCGGCGAGTTTGAGCTGGGTAAGACGCACGGTGCGGTGGCGGAGCGGTTATTCGAAAGGGAAAGAGACGCATCGACGCGGGCCGACATGCCGCGAATACGAAAGCGGCCCCAGGGGGCCGGCGGATACGGGTCGTATGATACCCCAGGGCGGTCCTGCGAACGTCCCGGGGCCGACACGACGCCGGCATCCGGCGCGCGCGCCATGCAAGGACATATCCGGAGTCTGGCCAACGCAGCCGGACGCTATACTCGCTGACACTTTGTCGTACAGCACAACTTTCCGCCCAAGGGCACGTTCCAGGGCAGCGGGGACATCCTTTTGAAACGCGGGTTCTTTCTGGTCATGGCCGCGCAGGCCTTCTCGTCCATGGCGGACAACGCGTTGTTCATCGCGGCCATCGCCTTGATCCAGGAATTGCGCGGTCCCGACTGGATGGCGCCGATGATGAAGTGGACCTTCGCGCTGGCCTACGTGGTGCTGGCCGCCTTCGTGGGCGCCGTCGCGGACACCTTCCCCAAGGGCCGCGTCATGTTCGTCACCAACGCCATGAAGGTCGGCGGCTGTCTGCTGATGTTCTCCTACGCCAGCGTCGGCCTGTCCCATGACCTGCAGACCTTCCTGGTCTGCCTGGCCTATGCCGTGGTAGGCATCGGCGCGGCGGCCTACTCGCCGGCCAAGTACGGCATCGTCACCGAGATGCTGCCGCCCGACAAGCTCGTGGTGGGCAACAGCTGGATCGAAGGCCTGACGGTGCTGTCCATCATCATCGGCACGGTGCTGGGCGGCGCGCTCATCTCGCCCAAGGTCTCCGAGGCGCTGCTGACGCATCCCACCATCGGCAGGCTGGTCCACACCCCTGCCGAGGCCGCCATCCTGGTCATCTCCGTGGTCTACCTGCTGGCCGCGCTGTGCAACCTGCTGATTCCTCCCACGCACGTGCGCTACCCGCCGCAACAGAAGAACCCGCTCAAGCTGGTGCGCACCTTCACGGGCTATGTCCGCGTGCTGTGGCGCGACAAGCTGGGCCAGATCTCGCTGGCCGTCACCACCCTGTTCTGGGGCGCCGGCGCCACACTGCAACTGATCGTCATCGAGTGGGGCCGAGACCACCTGGGCTACCGCCTGGACCAGGCCTCCATCCTGATGGGCGTGGCCGCGCTGGGCACCGTGGTGGGCTCGATCCTGGCCGGCCGCATTCCGCTGCGCAAGGCGCTGTGCGTGCTGCCGGTGGGCGCCTCGATGGGCCTGGTCGTGCTGCTGATGCCGCTGGTGTACTCCCCCTGGGCGGTATATGTACTGCTGCTGCTGATCGGCGGCCTGGCGGGTTTCTTCGTCGTACCCATGAACGCCCTGCTGCAGCACCGCGGCCATGTGCTGCTGTCGGCCGGCCACTCCATCGCCGTGCAGAACTTCAACGAGCAGCTCAACATCCTGCTGATGGTGGCCATGTACTCGCTGATGCTGTGGTTGAACATGGCGATCAACACCATCATCGTGGTCTTCGGCCTGATCGTCTTCACGCTGATGACCGTGGTGATGTACTGGTGCCGCCTGAACCGTCGCGCGCATCCCGACATGCTGGAGCAGATCGGCCAGGAAGGCCACGGCAAGGCGCTGGGCGACGGGCACTGATTCCCGTCCGGGAAAAGCAAGGGGCCGTTGTTCAGTTCCGACGGCCCCTTTTTCTTGGGTGGCGGGTGGCTGGCGCCCTACGAAAGCGTGGCCGCCAGCCGCAGATCCTGCCAGCTGCGCGCCTTCTCGGCCGGGCTGCGCAGCAGATAGGCCGGGTGGTAGCTGACGATCACGGGAATCTGGCGGCCGTCGCTTTCCAGGTGGTGCACGCGGCCGCGCAGGCTGCCGATGGTGGCGTCCGTGCCCAGCAACGTCTGCGCCGCGAAGCGGCCCACCACCAGGATGCGCTCGGGCTTGAGCAACGCGATCTGCCTCATCAGGTAGGGACTGCAGGCGGCGATTTCGTCAGGCGTCGGGTTGCGGTTGCCCGGCGGGCGGCACTTGATCACGTTGGCGATGAAGACGTCCTGTTCCCGGCTCATGCCGACCGACGCCAGCATGGCGTCCAGCAACTGGCCCGAACGCCCCACGAACGGCAGGCCCTGCCGGTCTTCCTGCTCGCCGGGCGCTTCGCCCACCACCATCCAGCGCGGCGCGGTCGCGCCCATGCCGAATACGGCGTTGCGCCGTCCACGGCACAGGCCGCAGGCCTCGCAGCCGGTGACCATGCCGCGCAGGGTCTCGACGTCGGCCGTCTGCACCTGGCGCAAGCGCGCTTCCTTGGCCTCGGGGGTCTCTGCAACGTAGGGCGCGGGACCGCGCGGCGCGGCGGCTGCCGCGGGCGGCGGGGCCGCGTTACGGCCCGTGGCGGCCAGGGCCGCCTTGATGTGTTCGGATGCCGTGGAAGGCGCAGCGCCCACGGGCTTGGCCGGCACGGTCTCGGCTTGCGCGCCGGGGCCGCGGGCCGCCCGATCGCCAGCCGGCGGTTCCGTGGGCGGTACGCCATGAGCGGGCGTATCCGCGCCTGCTGCCGCGGCGGCAGACGCGCGAACCGGCGCTGGCGCCGCATCGGCCCGGCCCGCGGGCGTAGCCCCCTGGCCGGCCTGCGGCGCCTTCGCCAGCGCGGCATCGGACGCCACCGGCGCCACCTCGCGCAGCCAGGTCTTCTCGATACCCAGCTCGCGCAGCCACAACCGCTGCAAGGGATTGACGCGCGGCGCCGACGGCGCCGCCCCCTGGACGTGCGCACCCGTCATGCGTGGCCGCCCTCGATGGTCTTCTGCATGACCAATGCATCCTCGCGTTTGCCTTTACCGCTCGGATAATAGCCTCTGCGCACACCCACCCGCAGGAAACCGGCCTGTTCGTAGAAACCGACGGCCCCCTCGTTCGAGGGACGCACCTCGAGCAGCAGCCCTGGCACGCCGGCCTGCCGGGTGCGCATTTCGCACCATGCCAGCAGCCTGCGCCCCAATCCGCGGCGGTGTAACGCGCGCGGCACGGCGATCACCAGCAGGTGCGCCACGTCCGGCGCCAGCATCAGCAGGCAGAACCCCGCCAGACGGCCCTGCGCACGCAGCACGCAGCCCGGATAGCCCGCCGCCAGGCCGTCGGCGAAATTGCCGCGCGTCCACGGAAAGGCCTGGACCTGCGCCTCCAGGTCGGCAACGTCGTCGAGATCGGCGGGCGTCATCGGCAGCAGTTCGATGTCGTCGATGGGCGGCGGATCGACCGGCCCGGCCAGGCCCCCGGCAGACTGAGCCGCCACAGCCGCCCCGGGCGGCACGTCCGGGACCGACGCCCCCGCAGGCTGGGAAGTCCCACCCTGCGCCTGGGGCCGAGACACCGAACCGTCCGGCCCCGATCGCGGCGCCGGCTCCGACAACTGGCTGCCGGCACGGGGATTGCCCCCTTGCCCGGCCTGCCGCTCGGCGGTTGTGAAAGCCACCTTGTCCCGCACGTACAGCGGCGCGGCGGCTTCGGGATCCACGGTTTCTCCGCGTAGCCAGGCCTGCCGCGCCAGCCGCGCCACGGCGGTGGCCTGCGGCCGGGTCGCCTCGCAACGCCGCGTGCCGGCCCCGGCCTCGTCCATCGCCGGATAGGCATCCCAGGCGTCGCCGGCGCGCAGCAGCGCCAGCGGCCGGCCGGCCTGCTCCGACCAGGCCGGCAGATGATGCCGCGCCCAAGGCATGGCCTCGCCGGCCGCGATCAGCATGGGCGCCTGCAACTCGCGCCAGCCATCGCCCTCGGGCAGATAGGCCGCCAGGTAGACTTCTTCCATGCGCGCGTCCAGCGCCACCAGGACGGCCTCTTGCGGGCCGGCGCCACTTTCCGCCGCCACGGCCAGATGGGACACCACGGGCAGCACCGGCACGCCCAGCCCCAGCGCCATGCCCTGCGCCACGCCACAGGCCACCCGCAGGCCGGTAAAGCCCCCAGGCCCCTGGCCGAACGCCACGGCCTGCACGTCGGCAGGGACGAGAGCGGCACGCGTCAGCAATTCCCGCGCCATGGGCAGGAGACGTTCCGCGTGCTCCTGGGCGCCCTCGTGTTCGAGCAGATCGATGCGAGGCGTTCCGTCCCCGTCACGCAAAAGCGCCACGCCACACCGCGAGGACGAGGTCTCAAAGGCCAACATAGTCAAGTTCATGGTGCGGAATTGTACGAAATTGGAGCAACCCTTCGAGAAAAAACCGAGAGTTTTCAACCGTTATGCGCAATGTGTAATACATTGTGAAATGCCGATTGCCCGCGGTTCTTGTCACTGTTACATTTCCGGCCATGAATACTCAAAACACCACCCCCATCCGCAAGATCCTCGTCGTTGACGATGACCCCCGTCTTCGCGATCTGCTGCGGCGCTACCTGTCTGAACAAGGGTTCAACGTGTTCGTCGCCGAGGATGCCAAGGAAATGGGCAAGCTCTGGCAGCGCGAGCACTTCGACCTGCTCGTTCTCGACCTGATGCTTCCAGGCGAAGACGGCTTGTCGATCTGCCGTCGCCTGCGGGGCGGACACGACAATACGCCGATCATCATGCTGACCGCCAAGGCAGAAGAGATCGACCGTATCGTCGGCCTTGAGATGGGCGCGGACGATTACCTGTCCAAGCCGTTCAACCCGCGCGAACTGCTGGCGCGCATCAACGCCATCCTGCGCCGCCGCGGCACCGAGGAACACCCCGGCGCCCCCAGCCAGGAAAACGAGTCGATCGCCTTCGGCCCGTACGTGCTCAACCTGTCCACGCGCACCCTCACCCGCAACAGCGAGCAGGTGCCGATCACCACCGGCGAATTCTCGGTGCTGAAGGTGTTTGCCCGTCACCCCAAGATTCCCCTGTCGCGCGACAAGCTGATGGAACTTGCCCGCGGCCGCGAATACGAAGCCTTCGACCGCAGCCTGGACGTCCAGATTTCGCGCCTGCGCAAGCTGATCGAGCCGAACCCGTCCAAGCCGGTCTTCATCCAGACGGTCTGGGGCCTGGGCTACGTTTTCGTTCCGGATGGCGGAAGCTGATAAAACAGCCCGTACCACCGGGCAGGAGCGTGCTCCTGTGCCCCGCTTACGCAGAATTCTCCGCAACCTGACTTCACGTCTGCGCCTGGGTCTCTTCGGGCGCACGTTCCTTTTGCTGGCCGCGCTCATGCTGGTCAGCCTCGGGGCATGGTTGCAGGTCTTCTTCAGCATGGAGCTGGGACCGCGCGCCAACCAGATGGCCCAGCGGGTGATCACTGCCGTGAACATCACCCGGACGGCGCTCGTCTATTCCCATGCGGAAGAACGCAGCAAGCTGCTGCTGGACCTGGCGACCAACGAAGGCATCCAGGTCTATCCGCGTGAAGTCACCGATTTCACCGAAGGACTGCCCGACGACGACTACTGGCAGCGCGTGGCACAGCAGATCCGCGCCCGTTTCGGCGCGGATACCCAGATCGCATGGGGGGTCAATCAGGTACCCGGTTTCTGGGTCAGTTTCCAGATCAACCAGGATCTCTACTGGCTGGTGTTCGAACGCGAGCAGATCGGGCTGACCGGGGGCATAGAGTGGCTGGGCTGGGGCGCGACCGCGCTGCTGCTGTCGCTGGTGGGCGCCGCGGTCAGCGTGGGCTTCGTCAATCGGCCGCTGTCACGGCTGGCGCGCGCGGCCCAGGTGCTGTCGCGCGGAGAGACCCCGGCATCGCTGCCCGAACAGGGGCCGCTGGAGATCCGCGATCTCAATGCCTCGTTCAACCGCATGTCGAAAGACCTTCGCCAGGCCGAGGCCGACCGGGAACTGATGCTGGCGGGCATCTCGCACGACCTGCGCACGCCGCTGGCGCGCATGCGCCTGGAAATCGAGATGAGCGGCGTGTCGGAAGACGCCCGCCAGGCCATCGACGACGACCTGGCCCAGATCGACCACAGTATCGGCCAGTTGATGGAATACGCCCGCCCGGCGGGCACCCTGCCCCAGTTGGCCACCGACATCTCCCTGGTGCTGCACGAGTTGTTCGAACGCGAACGCAGCCATACCGCGTCGCTGGGCGGCGAGCTCGAGGCCAACATCGAACCGGGCCTGCGCGCGCGCATCACCGCGCTGGACCTGAAACGCATCGTCGGCAACCTGATCGAAAACGCGCGCCGCTATGGCCGTTCCACCGATGGGCTGGCCCACCTGGTCATGACCGTGCAATCCGAGGGCAGTACCGTGGCCATCGAAGTCTGCGACCGCGGTCCCGGCATCGCCCCCGAGGAAGTCGAACGCCTCCTGCGTCCCTTCTCGCGCGGCGAAGCGGCCCGCACCGGCGTCAGCGGCGCGGGCCTGGGCCTGGCCATTGTCGAACGCCTGCTCAAGCACGTCGGCGGATCGCTGAAAATGCAGCCGCGGTCCGGCGGCGGACTGACGGCACGCATAGAGCTGCCCAAAGCCAAATTTAGAAATTATCAATTAGACATCGATAATCAATAGCGTAAAATTAGGTGTCTCGGCTCCACGCGAGCCCCTTTCCACCCAACACCTAATGGGAGCACACATGAAAACTGTTGGCGATAAACTCGAGTCCTTCAAGGTCACCGGCGTCAAGCCCGGCTTCAACCAGCACGAAGAAAACGGCGTCTCGGCCTTCGAAGACATCACCGAAAGCTCGTTCCCCGGCAAGTGGAAGGTCATCTACTTCTACCCGAAGGACTTCACCTTCGTGTGCCCGACCGAAATCGTCGGCTTCAACAAGCTGGCCAAGGATTTCGAAGACCGCGACGCCGTCCTGCTGGGCGGTTCGTCGGACAACGAATTCGTCAAGCTGGCATGGCGCCGTGAGCACCCGGACCTCAACAAGCTGGGTCACTACCAATTCGGCGACACCACCGGCTCGCTGATCGATCAGCTGGGCGTGCGTGAAAAGGGCGCTGGCGTGGCGCTGCGCGCCACCTTCATCGTCGATCCGGACAACACGATCCAGCACGTGTCGGTGAACAACCTGAACGTCGGCCGTAACCCCGAGGAAGTCCTGCGTCTGCTGGACGGCCTGCAAACCGACGAACTGTGCCCGTGCAACCGTACGGTTGGCGGCGACACGCTGTAAACAGTACGCTGGCCCGGTTCGTCCGGGCTTTTCTTGCTCCAGAATATAGGTAAAAACTATGGAATTCCTCTCTACCATCAAGGAACAACTGCCGGATTGGGCGAAGGACATCCGCCTGAATCTGGATTCCGTCATCGCCCGCTCCACGCTGGCGCCGGAAGACGCGCTGGGCGCGGCCCTGGCCGCCGCCTTCGCGGCGCGTAGCCCGTTCCTGGTCGACGCCTTCAAGGGCGCACTGTCCGAGACCGATGCCAACGCCGCGCTGACCGCCGCGACGCTGATGGGCATGAACAACGTCTGGTACCCGTACGTCGAGATGTCGGGCGACGCCCAACTGAAGACGCTGCCGGCCCAGTTGCGCATGAACGCCTACGCCACCCACGGCGGCGTGGACAAGAAGCGCTTCGAACTGTTCGCCCTGGTGGCGTCGATCATCGGCAAGTGCCACTTCTGCATCCAGTCGCACTTCGAGAACCTGCGCAAGGACGGCTTCAGCTCCGAGCAACTGCGTGACGCCGGCCGCATCGCGGCGGTGATCAACGCCGCGGCCCAGGCGCTGGCGGCGCAAGGCAAGTAAGTTCGGCAAGCCCCCTTCCGCTACGGGGCGGGGCCTCGATCCCCGCGGCATGGACACGTGCCGCGGGGATTTTCATTGTCGCCACGTCGGTTACGCCTCTCAGCGGCACAGGAAAAGGCCGCCCGCCAGTGCCAGGGTCAGGTCGGGATCCAACCATGCCCGGAAGACCTGGGCCAGGGCCACGGCGCCCACGACGGCCGCCATGCCGCGCCATACAAGCGCCGCCAGACGCGGGCGCAGGCGCCTCATGACGCCTGCCCAGCAGGAATGCCCTGCCCCACGGGCCGGTCGTCGATGGGCCAATGCACCCAGGCAGCCAACAGCCCGACGGCGATCGACACGATCCACATCGGGTCGTAGGACCGGTAGGCGTCGTAGACGAGTCCGCCCAGCCACACGCCGAGAAAGCCGCCGACCTGGTGCCCGAGAAATACCAGGCCGAACAACGTACCGATGTAGCGTACGCCGAAGATGCGCGACAGCACCCCGCTGGTCAATGGGACGGTGCCCAACCAGAGAAAGCCCATGACCGCCGAGAACGCATAGGCGCTCCAGGCCGTGACGGGAAGCGCCATGAAGACCGCGATGGCCAACGCCCGCACGACATATAGCGCGCAGAGCACCTGCCGGGGCGGCCATCTGCCCCCCAGCTTGGCAAAGGCGTAATTGCCGAAGATGTTGGCCAGTGCGATGACCGCCAGCGTGGCCCCGGCCTGCCCCGCGCTGAGGCCGTGCTCGGACAGGTATGCCGGCATGTGCGTGGCGATGAAGGCGAGCTGGAAACCACAAGCGGTGAATCCCAGGGTCAACAGCCAGAAGCCCCGATGGCGCAGGGCCTGGCGGATCGCGGGCATCATGGACGCCTGACCGCCCGAAGCGGCCGCGGCCTGCATGCAGGCGGAAGGCCGGTCTCTCAGGAACATCGACAGCGGCGCCAACACGAGCATGCCCACGCCCAGCACGAGCGCGGCGCGCTGCCACGGCATGGCGCCCAGCAGTTCCTGGGCGAACGGCACCATGCAGAACTGCCCCAGTCCGCCCAGCGCGCCCACGACGGCCAGCGCCCAGGTTCGCATATCGCCGGGAAAAATGCGGCTCAGCGCGCCATAGACCGTGCCGAACGCCGTGCCCGACAACGCCACGCCCACCAGCAGACCGTTGGTAAGCATGAAACTTCCCGGGGTGGCGGCCTGTGCCATCAGCATCAGGCCGGCGGCGTACGCCAACAGACCGGACACCAGCACTTTCACCGAACCATATCGATCCGCCAGCAGGCCCGAGAAAGGCTGCGCCAGCCCCCAGACGAGATTTTGCACGGCGAGCGCGAAGCCGAAGGCCTCGCGCGACCAGCCCTGACTGAGCACCACGGGCGCCAGAAACAGTCCCTGGACGTGGCGCACGCCGAGCGCGGCCCCCATGATGGCCCCGGCGGCGATGACGATAAGCCAGCGATGGCGCAGCGGGTCGGACAATGGCGGCATGGCGATTCGCTTTCCTGGTCGGGACGGAAGGACCGAGCTCCGACAGGCACCGGATGGTGTGCGGTCTCGCGGCAGGTCCGGCATGGCGGACGGTATGCCGCAGTCTGCTCGCCGCCCTCAGGACAATCAAGAAATTGTCCTAGATACAGGATGCCTCGCCGTGCGCCGTGCCGCGGCTCAGTCCGCCGTCCACACGGCCAGTTCGTAGCCGTCCGGATCGATGAAGTGGAAACGGCGGCCGCCGGGGAAGGAAAACACCGGGCGGCTGATCGTGGCGCCCATGGCCTCGAGGCTGTTCTGGGTCGAGGCCAGGTCGTCGGCATAGAGAATGACCAGCGGGCCGCCCGGCTTGACGGGTTCGCCGGTCGTGAAGCCGCCGGTCAGCCGGCCATCGGTGAATTCGGTATAGGCCGGGCCATGGTCGGTGAACGTCCAGCCGAACACGTTGCCGTAGAAGGTCTTGCTGCGTGCAATGTCACCGACGTTGAACTCGATGTTGTCGATCTGGCGATCCTGCCCTCGCGTACCCATGCGTCCTCCTCGCTGAGATTGATCCGATCTTCGATTACATCACGCATGCCGCGGCCTCCCGGATACGGCGGCGTAGAATGACGCTTTTCCCCCGCCCAGCCTCTCGATGCCTCCGCTCTCCGACGTCCGCCCCATCGGCATCTACGACTCGGGCGCGGGTGGGTTGAGCACCCTGCGCGACATCCGCCGCGCCCTGCCGGACGAGCCGCTGGTCTATGTGGCCGATTCGGCCCATCTGCCCTACGGCGAAAAATCCCAGGAATTTCTCGAACGGCGCGCGCTGGCCATCGCGGACTACTTCGTCTCGCGCCAGGTCCGCGCCATTGCCGTCGCCTGCAACACGGCCACCGCGGCGGCCATCGGCACGATACGGGCGCACCATCCCGATCTGGTCGTCGTGGGCATCGAGCCCGCCATCAAGCCCGCGGCGCAACTCAGCCGATCAGGCGTGATCGGCGTCTTCGCCACCCACGGCACGCTGGCCAGCCCGCGCTTCGCCGCGCTGGCGCAACGGGCGGCCGCGGGCGTCCGGGTCGTGCTGCGGCCCTGCCCCGACTGGGTGATGCTGGTGGAAAACGGACAGCTTGACGGCGATGCCGCGCGCGCCGCCGTGGATATGGCGGCGACCGCGCTGCTGGACGCAGGCGCGGACGTGCTGGTGCTGGGCTGCACGCATTTTCCTTTCCTGCTGCCGCTGCTGCGGGAACGCGTCGGCCCCGACCTGCCCATCATCGAGCCGGGCCCGGCGCTGGCCCGGCAACTGGCGTACCGGCTGCGCACCGAGGCCCCCGGGCTGATGGCGCCGGCAGGATATGCGGGCGGCTGCGAATTGCTGACCAGCGGCGACGCCCGGCGTCTGGGCGAGCAGGCGATGCGGTTGCTGCAGTGGGCTCTGCCTGCCGAACGACTGCCGGCCACCTGGCGCTGATTCGCCAGGAAAGCTGGGCGATCAGGCCGGCTCGATACGCCCCAGCAGCACCACCGTCGTCGCCGCGATCCCTTCCTTGCGGCCCAGGAATCCCAGGCTTTCGTTGGTCTTGGCCTTGATGTTGACGTCGCCCTCGCTCAGGCCCAGGTCGGCGGCGATGTTGCGCACCATGGCGGTGGCGTGCGGGCCGATCTTGGGCGCCTGGGCATGAATGGTGGCATCCACGTTGACGGGTTGCCAGCCGGCCCGGCGCACCTTTTCGGCGGCCGCGCGCAGCAGCACGCGGCTGTCCGCGCCCCGGTACTGCGGATCGGTATCGGGGAAGTGGCGGCCGATGTCGCCCAGGCCCGCGCCGCCCAGCAACGCGTCGGTGATGGCGTGCAGCAGCGCGTCGGCGTCGGAATGGCCCAACAGGCCATGGGTGTGCGGGATGGTGACGCCGCCCAGGATCAGCGGGCGGCCTTCCACCAGGGCGTGCACGTCGAAACCCTGGCCGACACGGAAGGGAATGCTCATCGATATTTCTCCTGTCGCTGCGCGACATCCTGCCCGGACAAGACGGCGCTTGCCTCGGGCGACCCACCTGGAATGCCGAAGACCGGGTCAGCACGCCGGCAGGCGCCACGCCCTGTTTCGGACCGGCCGCGAGCGGATCTGCTCACAGCCATCGTTCCATCAATTCGAAATCGTCCGGCCATGTGACCTTGAAGTTGCGGGCCTCGCCGATGACCAGGCACGGCGCATGGCCGGCTGCCTCGATCGCCGAGGCTTCGTCCGTCACGGCCAGGCCGCCCCGCGCGGCGGCGGCCAGGCACTGGCCCAGCAGGCCGGTGCGGAACATCTGCGGCGTCTGGGCCAGCCACAGGCCCTGCCGGTCCACCGTGCGGACCACACGAGGGGCATCCGGCGCAGCGGAACCCGCCTTCACGGTATCGGCCACGGGCAGCGCCAGCAGGCCGCCGACCGGATCGGCCAGGCAGGCGTCGATCAGGCGGGCCAGCGCGGCCGGGGTCAGGCCCGGACGGGCCGCGTCGTGCACCAGCACCCAGTCGTGCTCGCCCGCGCCGCTGTCGGCCAGGGCATTGGCCACGGTGTCGGCACGGGTGGCGCCGCCACAAGGACGCCATATGGTGCGCGGCAGGCCTCGCAGCGCTTCTTCGACCCAGCCGTCGCCGGCCGACACGGCCACGCGGACCTGGGCGATGCGTTCGTCGGCCAGCAACGCCTGCACGGCGCGCCGCAGCATGGGCTGGCCGTCCAGCAGGCGATATTGCTTGGGAAGAGCCTGGGCGCCGGGCTGGCTGGCGCGGGCGCCCACGCCCGCGGCGGGCACGATGGCGATAAGAGTGTCGGACATGGTGCCGGGATTTTATAATCTTCGACCTGATGTCCGATTCCTATTCCTCCTCCGCGGCGTCCCAGGGCTTGCCCGCCACCGCCGCCACGCTTCCCGCCCTCAAACCCGGCGCTCGGTACGCGCAACCGCGGCCGCCCGGCTCGGCCGACGGCTGGCTGCTGGCCGACCTGGCCAGGCAGGCCGGCCGGCCGCTGGTGGTCTTCACCGCGGATCCCCTCGAGGCCCAGCGCCTGGCCGAGGAGATCCCGCTGTACGCCCCGCAGTTGCGCGTGCGCCAGTTGCCCGACTGGGAAACCCTGCCGTACGACGCGTTCTCGCCGCACCAGGACCTGATCTCGCAACGCCTGCACACGCTGCACGCGCTGATGCAGCGGGAAGTCGACGTGCTGACCGTGCCGGTCACCACCGCGCTGTACCGCGTGGCGCCGCCGGCCTTCCTGGCGGCCTATACGTTCTCGTTCCGCCAGAAAGACAAGCTGGACGAGGCGGCCCTGCGTGCCCAGCTCACGCTGGCCAACTACACGCACGTCACCCAGGTCACCGCGCCGGGCGAGTTCTGCATCCGCGGCGGCCTGATCGACCTGTTCCCGATGGGATCGGTGCTGCCTTACCGGTTGGACCTGTTCGACAACGAGATCGAATCCATCCGCAGCTTCGACGTGGACACCCAGCGCAGCCTGTACCCGGTGCGCGACGTGCAACTGCTGCCGGGCCGCGAATTCCCGATGGACGAGGAATCGCGCAACCGCTTCCGCGCGCGCTTTCGCGAAGTGTTCGAGGGCGATCCCTCGCGCGCCACGCCGTACCGCGACATCGGCAACGGCATCGCCTTCGCCGGCGTCGAATACTACCTGCCGCTGTTCTTCGACCAGACGGCCACGCTGTTCGACTACCTGGCCCCGGGCACCGTCACCGTCACGCTGGGCGACATCGACGATGCCGTCACGCGCTTCGGCCAGGACACGGCCAGCCGCTACAACTTCCTGAAGAGCGACCGCGAGCGGCCCGTGCTGCCACCCGAGGCCCTGTTCCTCGACAAGGAAGGCCTGTTCGGGCATTTCCGCGATTTCCCGCGCCTGGTGCTGGGCGGCGAACACAGCCATCCCGATTTCGCCGCGGCGCCGGATGTCAGCATCTCGCGCCGGGCCGATGACCCGGTGATGCGCCTGCGCGCCCTGCTGGCGCGCGCCGATACGCGCGTGCTGCTGTGCGCCGACTCGGCCGGCCGCCGCGAGACGCTGGTGCAGATGCTGGCCGAACATGGCATCGTCCCCGACGTGCAGGCCGACTCGATACAGGCCTTCCTGGATACGGACGCGCCCTTCGGCCTGGCGGTGGCGCCGCTGTCCGCCGGCTTCCTCATTCCCGGCGCCGGCCTGGCCTTCCTGACCGAAAACGACCTCTATCCCGGCCATACCGCCTCGCGCCGCGGCCGCCGTGCGCAGGAACGCACCAGCAACGTCGAAGCCATGGTGCGCGACCTGGCCGAGCTGCGCGCGGGCGATCCGGTGGTGCACGCCCAGCACGGCATCGGGCGCTATCACGGCCTGGTCAACATGGACATGGGCGAAGGCGAGATGGAGTTCCTGCATCTCGAGTACGCCAACGGCAGCACGCTGTACGTGCCGGTCTCGCAACTGCACGTGATCGCCCGCTACAGCGGCGCCGATCCCGAAGCCGCGCCGCTGCACCAGTTGGGCTCGGGCCAATGGGACAAGGCGCGCCGCAAGGCGGCCAGGCAGGTGCGCGACACCGCGGCCGAGCTGCTGGCGCTGTACGCGCAGCGCGCCGCGCGCGAGGGTTTTTCGTTCAAGCTGCCGCTGGGCGACTACGAGGCCTTCGCCGAAGGCTTCGGCTTCGAGGAAACGCCGGACCAGTCCGCCGCCATCCAGGCCGTCATCATGGACATGACCTCGGGCCGGCCCATGGACCGCCTGGTGTGCGGCGACGTGGGCTTCGGCAAGACCGAGGTGGCGCTGCGCGCCGCCTTCCTGGCCATCGCCAACGGCAAGCAGGTCGCCCTGCTGTGCCCCACCACGCTGCTGGCCGAACAGCACGCGCAGACGTTCGCCGACCGCT
This sequence comes from Bordetella ansorpii, assembly GCF_900078315.1. GTDB lineage: Bacteria > Pseudomonadota > Gammaproteobacteria > Burkholderiales > Burkholderiaceae_B > Bordetella > Bordetella ansorpii. Next base: position 1,449,922 of record NZ_FKBS01000014.1, on the reverse strand, counting down.
TCGCCGACTGGCCGGTGCGCGTGGTGGAACTGTCGCGCTTCCGTTCCGCCAAGGAAGTGGCCACGGCCGTCGAGGGCATCAACGACGGCCGCGTCGACATCGTCATCGGCACGCACAAGATCCTGTCCAAGGACGTGCAGTTCAAGCGTCTGGGCCTGGTCATCATCGACGAGGAACACCGTTTCGGCGTGCGCCAGAAAGAGGCGCTGAAATCGCTGCGCGCCGAGGTCGACGTGCTGACCCTGACCGCCACGCCCATCCCGCGCACCCTGGGCATGTCGCTGGAAGGCATCCGCGACTTCTCCGTCATCGCCACCGCGCCGCAGAAGCGCCTGGCGATCAAGACCTTCGTGCGGCGCGAGGACGGCAGCACCATCCGCGAGGCCCTGCTGCGCGAATTGAAGCGCGGCGGCCAGGCGTATTTCCTGCACAACGAAGTCGAGACCATCCACAACCGCCGCGCCCGCCTGGAAGAACTGGTGCCCGAGGCGCGCGTGGGCGTGGCGCACGGCCAGATGCCCGAGCGCGAACTCGAACAGGTGATGAAGGGGTTCTATCAGCAGCGCTTCAACGTGCTGCTGTGCACGACCATCATCGAGACCGGCATCGACGTGCCCTCGGCCAACACCATCGTCATCCATCGCGCCGACCGCTTCGGCCTGGCCCAGCTGCATCAGTTGCGCGGCCGGGTCGGGCGTTCGCATCACCAGGCCTATGCCTATCTGCTGACGCCAGGCGAGGACGCCATCACGGCCAACGCCAAGAAGCGCCTGGAAGCCATCCAGGCGATGGAAGAACTGGGCTCGGGCTTCTACCTGGCGATGCACGACCTGGAGATCCGCGGCACGGGCGAGATCCTGGGCGACTCGCAGTCCGGCAACATCCAGGAAGTGGGCTTCTCGATGTACAACGAGATGCTGAACGAGGCGGTGCGCGCGCTGAAGAACGGGGAAGAGCCTGACCTGGACGCACCGTTCAACCTGGCGTGCGAGGTGAATCTGCACGCGCCGGCCCTGCTGCCCAACGACTATTGCGCGGACGTGCACGGACGGCTGGCGATCTACAAGCGCCTGTCGCATGCGCAGGACGAGGACGACCTGATCCAGATCCAGGAAGAGTTGATCGACCGTTTCGGCAAGCTGCCCGAGGCCGCGCAGACGCTGCTGGCGACGCATCGCCTGCGTTTGGCGGCGCAACCATTGGGTATCGTGAAGATCGACGTCAGCGAGTCCCAGGCCTTGCTGCAGTTCGGGCCGAAGACCACGGTCGAGCCAGTGCGCATGGTGGAACTGGTGCAGAAGCACAAGCACATCCGGTTCTCGGGGCAGGATCGCCTGCGGGCGGAGATCAAGGCGGCCCAGGTCAAGGAGCGGGTGGATGCGGTGCGAGGGATACTGCGGGCGTTGCGGTGAATCGGCTGCCCCGCTTCACCAGCCGAGCACACGGGTGTGCAGGAAGGACGCTGCAACGGCCACGATGGCGGAGCCGCCCACGGCAAGCACCAACTGCTTGAATCCGCCTCGCAAGTCGCCCCGGACCATCGTCACGAGCGCCATTATCGATGCAATGATCACGCACGCAGCAAGCATCATGAGACTGTCGCTGGACCACCTGATCTGCATGAGCCAACCGAAATAAAGCACATACCTGCCAGTGCCCGCACGAGAGATACGGGCCCGCAGGGATCCTGCATTTGCCTGGCGCCACTTGTCTCGTACACGCTCGAGCAGCGCATCCATCGTCGGCGCGACCGCGGCGGTGGCCAAGACGCTGCCCGGTGATGCCTCCTTGACCGCTGTTGCTTGCGCCAGGCACTTATTGATCGAGGCAAGCACTTCTTCAAACAAGCGTGCCGACTCGACGCGCGCAAAGAATCTGAACGTTTTCTGGCTGATTCGCGTTCCGTCCCGGCACGCAAAGCTCAGATCGAGCCAATGGGTGTAGGTGGTGCGCGTTTCGGTTTCATTGACCGGAATGAATTCTGCAGGCCTGTGCACGTACACGGTATCGCCCGTAGAAGTGAACCCCACATCCGTGCTGGGGGGGACGACATGAGTCCTCTGTACATTGAAGGTTTCAGTGTGGGAGTTTCCGCCGGACCAGCTCCCCAAGGGGAGGATCAAAGCCGGGGCATTTTGAAAACTTCCTAGCTGTACCGGTATCTCCTCCCGGATTTTCTTGCTTCCGCCTGTCGTCAGATAGGCGCAATCGTCTCCAGGCCGATAGGAGAGTTTCAGGTACGCATCTCCGAAGCTGGCGCTGCGATACGAAATCAGATCGCTCCGGCATACCACCAAAGGCCGCCAGAACCGCCTGCGCACGAAAACGAACGACGAGCCGATCACCATGATCAGTATCCCGACCGGCGAGATGTCCGTGAAGGAAAGGGCCAGGCAGATCACGCCCAATATCAGATACGGCTTGGGGCTATCGAGTTTTTTCATTTGGCTAGGGTTTTCTGTGAGAAGGCCGGTCGGTGCGAGGGCGCCGGCACGCCACTTTGGGACGAGAGCCGCCAACGCGCCAAGCTCTTGACACCCTCTAGGCGTCAGATCGGAAAAGGTTTCAAGCGCCCGATTTCCGCCCCCTCCCCCAGGCCAACGGGGCGAATATTAGAGCCCGCCCGCGCAAAGCTCGACCTGTCAGTTCTTACAGGGTACGCAGGAAATTCGCCCAAAACCGTGAGACCTTTTCCCATACTGTGCCTACAACGCTCGATCGGATTCGAAATGTGCAATCCGGCCGACACCCTGCAAATGCTTTGGAAAAGGATGAACGATGCGCGATGCGATGCCGCATGAGAATGCCCCAGCCAACGCCTGGTCCGCCCACGACTCGGCGACGAAGACGGCTTTTCACGATGCCATTGCCCCTGGCCCGCGCCCGGGCCGCCGGGCGCTGCTTGCCGCGCTGGGCGGCGCCGCGCTGGCCAGTGCGTTTCCGGGCCGCCTGCTGGCGGCCGGCACCTCGCGCGCCGAGCAGGACAAGATGCGGGCCTATTTCGAGACCCGCCTGCCCAACACCCTGCGTCAGGGCGACGTGCTGCAGAAGACGCGCTACGGCGGCATCTGGGCGGTGCGCAATCCTCAGGCCCTGCCACGCTATTTCGACGAAAAAGTCGAGTGGTTCATCAACATGCCGAATCCGGTCGGCCTGCAGGGTTTGCCGCACACGATGAAGCAGGCATTCATCGAAGCGCGCAAACAGGCCATGGTCCGCGAGATCGACGTGTCGCAATGGCCATTGATCCCCGGCAAGACCCGCCCGCTGGCGGTGGTGTACGGCGCCTGGGACTGCCCCTACTCGCGCCGGATGGAGGCCGATTTCCGCAAGGCAGGCATCAGCTATTACCTGGTCCCGGGCGGCTTGAGCGAACAATCTTTCGCGTTGGCCCAGTCGCTGTACGCCCACCCGGAGTTCGCGCGCATCTGGCATGAACTGATCACCACGGGCCAGACCCGCGAACGCGGCCCGGGCGACAGGAAATACCCCCTGGACGACGCCACGGACTTCGCCTTCCTCTTCATGATGCATGGCAAACCCACTCCTCGAACGCCGCTGGTCGTGTTCGCGGATGGCGAGCTGCGGGAAGGCTGGGACAGCGCCGATGGCATGAGAGTAGCCAATCAGCGCCTGTCCCAGAAACGCTTCTTTCCGAACGCCTGAGCCTGCTGGATAGTGCGCGGCCGCGCCGCGCCCTTCATTCATGTAAGGCAAGCCCGACCGCATCTCGATGCGACCCACGCAAGACGACAGGGACGCCGACGTCCCGGACCCATTACTCACACACAGGAAAAACACCATGCGTGGCACGATTCTGCGCGGTACCGATCAGGGCGACGGACTGATCGCCGCCGACGGCAGGCAATACCCCTTCACCCTGGAAGCGCACTGGCGCGGCGCGCGCGCGCCCGCCGTCAACCAGACCGTGCAACTGGCATTCGCGGGCAACGGCGGCCTGGAGAGCGTCACCCCTATCGAGACCAAGCAACTGGCCGGCGAACAGGCCCGGCAGGCGCTGGAACAGGGACGCCAATGGCTGTCGGCCGGCCAGGACCAGGGCGGCAAGCTGGCGCGCCAGATCACGGCGCGCGTCGGCCTGCCCGACCTGGTGGCCATGGGCCTGCTGGCGCTGGCCAGCACCGTGTTCAGCACACTGGACATGCGCGTCATGGGGGTGGCCTCGGGCAGCCTGAGCCTGTATTCGGTGTTGGGGCTAGCAGTGAACGGACCGGGCGCCATGGGAGCGGGCGGCGCACAAGGCCCAGGCATGCTGACGTCCATCCTGTGGCTGCTGGCGGTCTTCGGCCCGTTGCTGGCCTACTTCCTGCGCAGCCCCAAGGCGCGGCGGGCCTACTTCCTGCCGCTCGTGCTGTGGGCCGGCCTGTTGCTGGCCATCGTCCGTACGGTATGGGTGATGCGCGACGCCATGCAAGCCATGCGCAGCTTCACGGGCAGCAACGCGGCTTTCGAAAAGATGATGCCCAACCTGGGCGCGATGGTGTGGGAAAGCGCCAGCTTCGGCCTGGGCTTCTATCTCAGCCTCGCCATCACCCTGTATTTCGTCTATCGCGGCGCGAGCATCCTGCGCGCCGGCAGTCTCTGATTCTGTCCTTCTCCCATCAGGTATACCTCATGACTTTCGCACGCATGTACACCACGGGCACGGCCCTGGCCGCTATCCTGGCGCTTTCCCTGCTGTCCGCCTGCTCGGACGACAGCACCGATTCGTCCGCCAAGCAGCCGCCGACCGCCCCCGCAACAGCAACTCCGGCTGCCCCCGCCGCCGCAACGCCGGCCCCCGTCCCGGCTGCTCCCGTCCTCGCCCAGCCCGACGTGACGACGCCAGCCGATCGCTACGTCACGCTGGAAAGCGGCAACCAATTGATGTTCCAGTACTATGCGCGCACCGGCCTGCCGCTGGACTACGGCCGCGTTGCCGGCGACATCTCGAACGAGTACCGGCAGACCACGGATGCCTTCCGGCAGCGCGACCTGCTGGCCGCGCTCAAGCCACGCATCGACGCCTCGCTGGCGCAGGCCAAGAACACCTCATATCTGCGCATGGATTTCGACCTGTACAGCAGCCAGCTGTCCGCCTACGACTTCGACCGCAAGGGCTTCCAGCTGGAGCCGTTCAAGGACGCCAGCAGCTTCCGCTATTTCAACGACAACAACCGTTTCCACATCGCGTTCAGCAATGCGCAGCGGTATGCCTTCCTGCCTGTCGCCGACGAAGCCACGGCACGCCTGATGGAAACCCTGCGTACCAAGTACGAGAACCTGGTGGTGCGCGCCTATCTGTTCGCCAACGATGCGGACACCAGCAATCAGACGGTCAAGGCGATCGTGGTGCGCATCGTCCTGCTGGACAAGAAAGGCCGGGAACTGGTGCAGTTCGCCGGACCGACCACGCCGGAACCCGTTGCCGCCGCGCCCGAGAGCCCACCCGCCTCGCGCGGCAAGGCCTTGCCGTACGGGTACTACTGATCTGGCGCCGCTCAGGCCTCGAACCAGTTCAATACGCCGTCCAGCCCCGACACGTTCAGCGCATACGGCGCCTGGCGTCGCACGATGGGTTTGGCATGATAGGCCACGGCATAGCCGGCCAGAGCCAGCATCTTGAGGTCGTTGGCGCCATCTCCCATGGCAATGGTCTGCTCCTGCGTGGCCCCGTGTTCGGCGGCGAAGGCTCGCAGATATGTCGCCTTGGCATCGGCATCCAGGATATCGCCCAGCACCTGGCCTGTCAGCAAACCGTCCTCGCCGATTTCCAGCGTATTCGCGTGCGCGCTGTCCAGTTGCAGGCGTTCCTTCAAGCGGCCCGTGAAAAAAGTGAAGCCTCCCGACACCAGCAGCGTCTTGATGCCCGCATCGCGCGCCGACGCCAACAGCCGCTCGGCGCCCGGGTTCAGGCGCAACTTGTCCTGGTATACGCGATCGAGCGCTTCGGCCGGCACGCCTTCCAGCAATGCCACACGCCGGCGCAGGCTTTCGGAAAAGTTCTTGATCTCGCCGCGCATCGCGGCTTCGGTGATCTGCGCGACCTGCTCGCCACGGCCGGCCCAAGCCGCGATCTCATCGATGCACTCGATGTTGATCAAGGTCGAATCCATATCCATCGCCAGCACGCGGCAATCGGACAACCGGCGGCCAGCGGGCACGAAAGCCGCATCCACGCCGTGCGACTCGCTCCAGTCACGGACTTCATCGCGCGTCTGTGTGTCAGCCTGCACATCCAGCAAGCGCGCCGCCGTCGTGGAAATGCGCGCCACGCCTTGCGCCTGGGCCAGGGCCGCCAGTTGCTCGGCGTGTTCGACAGCGAGGGCGGGAGATTGGATAACGAGATGGATGGTCATGCTTGAACGGAAGAAAAGGACGGCCGCAGGCCGATGCCGCGTCATCGTAACAGCCACGGCGCGGACGGACCACTTCCGCGGGCTCGGCCGCTTCGGAAGCCGACGGCGCGGGATGAAGGCCCGCGTTATTGTCGGGAGCGCGCCGATGCAGGGCAACGGGATGCCCCAGGCTCGGTCACTGCCCGTGCCCTGGCGGTGCCGGTGTCAACTCCAGACGATACATCTGCGGCCCAGGCAGAAACGGCGTGGCGCGCCCTTCCACCCAGGCCCGATGTCCCGCCAGGAAAAACGGCGACAACAGGTGCCCCGACGCCCCGCCGGGCATGTGCAGGATGCCCTCGCTCTCGTGTCCCGGCGCCACGACAAACCGCTCCGATGCGCCGAACGACGGATGCTGGATACGCGGCAGGTTGTTCACGTCTCCGGGCATCTCATCGGTGGGCGCGGACAGCCAACTGCGTATGGATGCGGGCAACAGGCGCGCGAAGGGATGCCCCATCGCCAGGCGGTTGCGCTGGCCCCAATAGGCATTCTCCAGGCGCGCGCCATTGGCCGTATTGGCCGCGATCACGGTATCGATACGATCCAGCACGAAAGCGCGCCAGTCCGCATGGCTGGACGGTATCCACGCCTGCTCGCGCATCAGCACTTCCATCACTGCCTCCAGGCGCGAGGAGGCACGAGCCACCGTGGGCGATGGCGACAGGCTGAGCGCGCTGCCGGCCAGGCGCTTGTCCAGACGACCGAACCAGGCTTCCTGGAAGGCGTCATGCAGGTCGCGCAGCAAGGTGTAGCCGACGGCGTCGATATCGGCCCGGCCGTTCCATTCGGCCACCAGCCGGCGATAAGCCGCGCGCTGGGGATGGTCGCGCACGGCATCGTCATCCAGCGTATCCAGCACCAGCTTGCTCCACGGCGCGATCCAGCGCGCCCGGTCGTCCAGTTGCACCGCCAGCAGCGCGGCATTGTCCGCCTCGGGCAGCGCGCGCAGGTTGTCGCGGATCTGCGTGGCGCGCGCGCCCAGGTCGGCGCCGCCGTCGCCGATCAGGCGCTGCTGCGCGGCATCGCCCAACTGCGTGCTGTTGCCCGACCAGAGACGTCCGCCGGGCGGATCGATGATAGATGGGTAGGCCTGCGGCGCCAGGCGGCCCGCGGGCGCATCCACCTGGCTGGCCGACACCGGAAACCCATTGGGATCGAGCACGGCCAGCGGCAACGGTCCGGCCAGCGTCCAGCCGATGCGGCCGTCACGCCCGGCGACCAGGATGTTCTGCGTCGGCACGCCCGAACCTTGCGCGGTCCGCAAGGCCTGCGGCACGTCGCGGGCATCCTCCAGGCCCAGCAACCCCAGGTCGGTGGCCCCCGCCTGGTACGCGACCCAACGTACGGCGTACGCGCGGCCATCGGCCTCCAGGATCGGGCCCCAGCGCGTTTCGTACACCGTCTGCGTCACGCCGGGCTGTCCTTTGACGGCGATGGTCTCGGTGTACTCGCGCGCGGTTTCCCATTCGCTGGCGGGGCCCAGATAGCGCCTGGGCTGGCTGGGATCGCGCTCCACGGCGACCAGGTCCATGAACTGGCCGTAGCTGTTGGTGAACCCCCAGGCCACGTCGCCATTGCTGCCCGCCACCACCGCGGGCGTACCCGGCAGGCTGACGCCGGACACGCGGCGCTGCCGGCCCGGCGCGTCCCGATCCGGAAACTGCAGGGTCAGGCGGTACCAGATGTTCGGCAGGGTCAGGCCCAGGTGCATGTCGTTGCCCACGCGGGCAAGCCCGTCCGCGCCGTGCCTGCCATCGACGGCGAAGCCGCTGCTGCCCACCGCCGCGGCGGGCGCATCCTGCCGCCAGCCGGTGGCACTGGCCGGGTCCAGGCCGGCATTGGCCAGCAGGCCGGCAATCAGTTCGTCGCGCGCCGAGGGCCGTCCCGACGACGAAGCGATGAATGCGTCCAGGGAAACCGCGTCCTCGATGTCGGCGCGCGGAACGCCCGGGGTGTCGCCGGGCTCCGGGTCCAGCCAATCGGGCCGCGTGGGCGGCAGCACGATCACGGCATTGGGGCCGACGTCATCCAGCGTGGCATCCCAATGGCTGGCGCGTGGCGTCAGGAAGGCCAGCAGTTCGGCCGGCACCTGTTCGCGCAACGCGCCGCGCGACAGCAGGCGCAGCAACTGCATGCCCTGCAGGTTCAGGTACATGGCGTCGATGGCCAGCAGCGAATCTTCCGGCTCCCAGGGCTGGGGCGCGGCGCCCAGCACCAGGTACTCCACCGGCCGGGCGCGCGCGGCGGCCAGCGCATCGTTCACGCCATCGGCGTAGCGCCGCAGCAGATGCCGATCGTCGTCATCGAGCGCGGCATAAGCGGCCTCGGCGCGTGCGCGGAACCGGTGCAGGCGGTTGCGCCGGTCCAGCGGCAGCACGCTGGGGCCGACCAGCGCGGCGAGTTCGCCGGCCGCCAGGCGGCGCATCATGTCCATCTGGAAAAAACGGTCCTGCCCGTGGGCGAAACCGGTGGCGTAGGCCGCGTCGATGCGGTCGGCGGCAGTGATGGTGGCGCTGCCCGCGGCATCGCGCACGATGGACGCGGCCGCCCGCAGGCCGGGCGCGGCGTGCTGTCCGTCCAGTTGCGGCAAGCTGGCCCGCATGAAGGACCAGCCGACCACCAGCGTCAGCAGGACCAGCGCCAGCACGCCCGCCAGGCCCCATGTTCCGATCCGGACGATGCGTCGTCCCATTGAGCGTCGGGTCGAGGTCGGCGTGCTGGTCATGGCGGTAATGGGGCTGCGCGCGGCCGTGGCTGAGGTCCGGCTACGTTACCACGCATGCATTGCGCGTCCAGCCACTTTGCGCGACGGGGCACGGTGCTTTTCAGTAACTTCTATTTTTAAATCTAGATAGTTACAATGCCGCATGGAGGCCATCATGCAGACACCCCCCGAGTTCCGTACGCTGGGCGATCACCCCGCGCTGGACATGATCAATACCGTGGAGCAGTCGGGCGACGGCCCGCTGGATCGCTGGCAGTCCGACGCCGACGTGCAGGCCTGGCTGGAGCTGTCCGGCCTGGCTCCGGCCCACCGCGGCGCGCCCAAGGGCCTGCTGGAAGCGGCGCGCGGACTGCGCGAAACGGTGCGCGCGCTGGTGGCGCAGCGCAAGGCGGGCGCGCCCCTGCGCCTGAATCCGCTGAACCGCGCGTTGGCCGCGGGCGGCAGCCACCAGGAGCTCGAACCGGCCGCCGACGGCTGGGTGCTCGTCCGCCGCTACGACGCGCGCACGCCCGAGCAGTGGCTGGTGCCGGCCGCGGAGGCGGCCGCCGATCTGCTGGCGCAAGGCGATTTCGACCTGGTGCGCAAATGCGAAAGCGAGGCGTGCTCGCTATGGTTCTACGACCGTACCCGCTCGCACCGCAGGCGCTGGTGCAGCATGGCCCTGTGCGGCAACCGCCACAAAGTGGCGGCCTTCCGCAAGCGCGAGTCCGATCCCCAGGCCTGATATCCGCGCAACACGCCTAGCAGCCCGGCCTCGTGCCGGGCTTTTTCTTTATCCGCGCCTGGCCACGCGCAGGCGGGCTTCGCGCAAAAACAACGTAACCTTTAAAAAACACTTTATCAGGTTACCAAAGCCAGCTAGACTCCGTCCTGAAGTCGCACTTTCACCGACGTCCTCACCCGGAGATCACCATGACTGCCCACGCCGACACCCTTGTCCAGTACCGCCGCCTGCAGGCCGATGGCCTGCGCTTCTTCTACCGCGAGGCGGGCGACGCGAACGCCCCCGTGCTGCTGCTGCTGCACGGCTATCCCAGCTCTTCCCACCAGTTCCGCAACCTGATTCCGCAACTGGCCGGACGCTTCCGCGTCATCGCCCCCGACCTGCCCGGCTTCGGCTTCACCGAGGTGCCGGCCGAGCGCGGTTACCGCTATACGTTCGACAACCTGGCCAAGTCGCTGGAAGCCTTCGTCGACGCGCTCGGCCTGACGCGCTACGCCCTGTATTTCTTCGACTACGGCGCCCCCACGGGCCTGCGCCTGGCGCTGGCGCATCCCGAGCGCGTCACCGGCCTGGTCTCGCAGAACGGCAATGCCTATCTGGAAGGCCTGGGCGACGCCTGGGCGCCCATCAAGGCCTACTGGGCCGATCCCACGCCCGCCAACCGCCAGGTCATCCACGACGCCATCCTGCATCTGGAAGGCACCAAGTGGCAGTACGTGCATGGCGTGGCCGACCCCGACAGCGTCGCGCCCGAGGGCTACACGCTGGACGCCGCCCTGCTCGAACGCCCGGGCAACAAGGAGATCCAGCTCGACCTGTTCCTGGACTACGCCAACAACCTGAAGCTGTATCCCGACTTCCAGGCGTTCTTGCGCAGCGCCCGGCTGCCCACGCTGGCGATCTGGGGCCGCAACGATCCGTTTTTCATCCCTCCGGGGGCCGAGGCCTACAAGCGCGACAATCCGGATGCCGTGGTCGAACTGCTGGATACCGGCCACTTCGCCCTGGAGACGCACGGCCAGTACATCGGCCAGCGCATCATCGAGGTGCTGGGCGGTTGAACCCTCCCGATCGCAAGCAACGGGCCGCCGCCAGGCGGCCTTTTTTCAGGAACGCGCCATGACGCGCCACTTCGACGACCTGCAGCTGGGCAGCATCGAGATGTTCTGCCTGGCTGCGGAACTGAACAGCTTCACCGCAGCGGCCAACGCCGCGGGCGTGACGCCGGCGGCGGTCAGCCGCAGCGTCTCCAGACTGGAAGCGAGGCTGGGCATCCGGCTGTTCATCCGCAGCACCCGGCACATCCGGCTGAGCGACGAGGGCCGCGCCTACTTCGAACAGGTCCGTCCGGCGATCGCGCAGTTGGTCGAAGCCGAACGCCAGGTCGGCAGCCCGGCGGGACGCCTGCGCATCAGCCTGCCCACGCCGTACGCCCACTACCGGGTGCTGCCCCTTCTTCCGGCGTTTCGCGCGCAGTATCCCGAGATCGACGTCCATGTGCACATCAGCAACCGCAATGTGGACTTCTCCGACGATGCCTACGACCTGTCGATACGCGGACGCGCGCCCGACGACTCCGCCCTGGTCGCACGCAAGCTGGAGGACGCGGAACTGGTGGTGGTGGCCTCGCCGCAATACCTGCGCTCGCGCGGCGAGCCGCTCACGCTGCAAGACCTGCCCGCGCACGAGTGCATCCAGTTCGAGCGCCCCAGCAGTGGGCGCCGCATCCCCTGGACCTTCCGGCAGGACGGCCGGATGCTGGACATCGCCACGCATGGTGCGTATGGCACCGCCGAAGATGTGCTGGGCGGCGTGACGCTGGCGCGCGCCGGAGCCGGGCTGTTCCAGACCTACCGCTTCGCGGTCGAGGAAGACCTGCGCCGGGGCACGCTGGCCGAAGTGCTGACGCCTTACGGCGGCAGCACCCGGCCGTTCCTGCTGCTGTACCCGCATGCCCGCCACGTGCCACGGCGGGTGCGGGCGCTGCTGGACTTCCTGCTGGACAAGCTGTCCAGCGGAATCAATCCCGCATGATCTGCGCGATCACGACCAGCACGACCGCGGCGTTGCCCGGCTGCTGCGTGGCGGAATAGGCCGCCCGCGCATGGCCCGCCTTGTCGCCCAGCACCGCGGCGAACAGCTCGGACGCACCGTCCAGCACCCCGGGCTGGTCCACGAAACCGGGCGCGCTGCAGACGTGCCCTTCCACACGGACAATATGGTCCAGGCGCTCGAAGCCACCCAGATAGCCATGAATCTGCGCCAGGACATTCAATGCGGCCAGTTCGGCGGCCTGGCGGCCCTGCTGCAGGGTCAGCCCGCTGCCGACCGCGCCCTGCCAGACGACTTCGCCGTCGCGCAGCGGCAACTGTCCCGAGACGAACAGCAGGTCTGCCGCCTGGCTGACGGCGGTGTAGCGGCCCAGGGGCCGGGGCGCGGCAGGCAGCCGCAGGCCCAGCGCGGCCAGTCTTTCTTCGACGGACATCGTGTTCTCCCAATGCGGGATGGCCCGTGAGCCATCCCGGCGATCCGTTTACCAGTGCCCCGCGGCCGCGCCGCCGTCCACGGGCAGGATGGCGCCCGTGGTGAAGGCCGAATCGGTCAGGTAGGTCACCGCGCCGACGATGTCCTCCACCTTGCCGATATGGCCCGCGGGATTCAGCGACTTCAGGAACCCGAAGGTCTCCGGCGCATGCAGCGGCGTCTCGATGATGCCCGGCGCCACGGCATTGACCCGGATGTTCTTGCCGGCCAGCTCGATCGCCAGGGCCTGCGTGGCATGGTTCAGGCCGCCCTTGATCAGCACGGGCAGCAGCGCCGGCACGCGGACGGTCGGCTGCATGGCGATGCTGGCGGTGATGTTGACGATGTGGCCGTCGCCCTGGGAGGCCATGTGGGCCACGGCCTGCTGGGTGATGTGGAAAAAGCCCTTCAGATTCGTGTCGATGATGCGGTCGAGATCGTCGTCGGTGTATTCGGCGATGGGCTTGGGGATGAAGATGCCGGCATTGTTGACCAGCACATCGATCCTGCCGAACGTATCGACGGCCTGGCGCACGATCTCGCGCGCCGTCGCCGCCGAGGCGATGTCGCCCGCCACCGGCAGGAAACCGGACGGACGGCCCAGGCCTGCGGCCGCCTGCCGCAGGCGCTCCATCGTGCGGGCATTGCCCACCACATTATCGCCACGGCGCAGATAGGCCTGGGCCAGCGCATAGCCGATGCCGCTGGACGCGCCCGTGATCACAACAGTCTTCTTGGACATTTCAGTACTCCGGTTCTATTGAGGGTTCGGATGCCTGCGCGCTCAGACAGTGAGACGAACTATAGAGACCGGAGCCGGCCCGATAAACGGCCGTGGTGGAACATGATTTGATACGCGGCGGAACAAGCCTGGCCGGACGGCGCGCGCGCCGCCGGGCCGCGGATCAGAAACCGTACAGCCGCGCCGGATTGCCGGCCAGGGCGCGCATGCGCAGGTCCGCGTCGGGAAACCACGCCGCGATCTCGCGCAGCAGCCGTTCGCGCGCGATGGCGCGATAGGCGCTGACCTCCCGCGCATCCTTGCCGGGCTCGCGGTTGGTGTGCGGCCAGTCGCTGGCCCACAGCACCCTGTCGGGATTGCAGCCGGCGTAGGCCCGCGCCAGCGCGCGGGTAGCCTCGGCCGCGCCGTCCGCCGGTTCGATCCGGTAGGAGGCGGACAGCTTGACGTACGCCGTTCCCTCGCGCACCAGTTGGAAGACCGCCTGCACGCGCGGGTCATCGTGCGGCAGCCTGGCGGGAACCATCGCGAAATGGTCCAGCACCACCGGCACCGGCAGGCCACGCAACGCTGGCGCGGCCGCCGCGATGGCGTCCAGCGAGGCATAGATCTGCAGATGCCAGCCCAACGGCGCCAGGCGTTCGGCCCAGGCGCCCAGGCTGCGCCGGATGGCGGCCGGGTCGCTGCGGCCCGCGCTTTCCAGGTTCAGGCGCAGGCCCCGCACCCAGCCGTCGTGCAGGACACGCAGGCCGGCATCGTCGATGGTCTCGTCGACCACGGCGATGCCCCGCGCCGCACCCGCCATGCGCGCCAGACTGTCCAGCATGCAGCGGTTGTCCGTGCCGTAGACGCTGGGCTGCACGATCACCGCGCGCGCCAGACCCAGGCCGGCCAGGTGCCGCAACAGCGCATCGCCGCCGGCGGGTCCGGGCGTGTAGTGCCGGTCGGCCACCATCGGATACTCCGGCTGCGGGCCGACGACATGCACGTGGCAGTCGCACGCGCCGCCGGGCAAGGCATGCTCGCCTGGCGGCGCCAGCCGCTGGCCGCCGGCCCCGTCCTGCTGGCTGGCCGACATGCTCAGGCCGCCTGCAGGTGGCGCAGATACGCCTCGCCCGCCGCCCGCGTGCCCAGCGTGCCGCCCACATCGCGCGTGCACTCGCCCGCCGCGATGCTGGAGGCGATGGCGGCCTGCATGGCCGCCGCGGCGTCCAGGAAGTTCTGCTGGCCGCGGCGCTGCCCGTACCAGTTAAGCAGCATCGCCGCCGACAGGATCTGCGAGATCGGGTTGGCGATGTCCTGGCCCGCGATGTCCGGCGCCGAACCATGCGCGGCTTGGCCCATGGCGTGGTCGCGGCCGGCGTTCAGCGAGCCGCCCAGGCCCAGGCTGCCCGACAGTTCGGCGGTCAGGTCGGACAGGATGTCGCCGAACATGTTGGTGGTGACGATCACGTCGTAGCGGTCCGGCGCGCGCACCACGTGGGCCATCATGGCGTCGACGATCACGTCGTCCACGCGCACGTCCGGAAACTCCTTGCCCACCTGATGGCACAGGTCGATGAACATGCCGTCGCCGATCTTCAGCACGTTGGCCTTGTGCACGATGGTCACGTGCTTCTTGCGCGTCATGGCCAGCTCGAAGGCCGAGCGCGCGATGCGCTCGCAGCACTGGCGCGTGATGCGGCGCAGCGACACGACGACGTCGGGCGTGATCAGCATCTCGCTGCCGCCCGATTCGATGTTGCGGTCGGCGTAGAAGCCCTCGGTGTTCTCGCGCACCACCACCAGGTCGAATTCGCCCAGGCGCGCCTGCATGCCCGGATAGGTGCGGGCCGGACGGATGTTGGCGTACAGATCCAGGCTCTTGCGGAAGTATTTGGACGGATTGATCTCGCCCTTTGCCTCGTCCTTGAAGTCATAGGTGGCCATCGGGCCCAGCAGCAGGCCGTCGGCGGCCTTCACTTTGTCCAGCAGCGCCGGCGTCACCGTGGCGCCATGCCGCTTCAGGCTGTCGTGGCCGGCCACGTCGTGCTCCAGCAGCAGGCCCAGATTGAAGCGGCCGGACACGGCCTGCAGTGCATCGACCGCCACGGCCACGGTTTCAGGGCCGATGCCGTCACCCGGCAGAACTACGATTTTCATGGAAGCACCTTCAAGGATGAAAAGACAATGAGTGAAAGGGTCAGCCTTCGGCGCGCACGCCGGTCGCCTTGACCAGTTGCTGGTATTTCCCGGCTTCGGTGCGCACGAAGGCAGCGAATTCGGCGGAACTGTTCTGGCGCACCGTCGTGCCGTCGGCCTCGAAGCGCTGGCGGATCGCCGGGTCCGCCAGGATGGCGTTGATCTCGCGGTTCAGCAGATCCACCACCGGCTGCGGCGTATGCGCCGGGGCGAAGAAGCCGCCCCACAGGCTGAACGTGAAGCCCGGCGCCACGCTTTCGGCCACCGTGGGCACGTCGCGCAACGCGGGCACGCGCTGCGGCGTGGACACCGCCAGCACGCGCAGCTTGCCCGAACTGATGTGCGGCATGGCGGCGGACGCGCTGGAGAAGAAGCAGTCCACGTGCGAACCCAGCAGGTCGGCCATGGCCTGGCCCGCGCCCTTGTAGGGCACGTGTACCATGCGTGCCTTGGTCGCCAGACTCATGGCGGCGGCCGCCAGGTGGCCCGGCGTGGCGGTGCCCGACGAGGCATAGCTGATGGCGTCCGGCTTGGCGCGAGCCGCCTCGATCAGCGCCTTGATGTCGCCATGAGGCGACGCAGCCGGCACCGCCAGCACAAGCGGCGAATCGCCCACCAGCGCCACCGGCATGAAATCCTTCTGCGGGTCGTAGCCCAGATTGGGCATCACGAAGGGATTGACCACCATTTCGCCAGTCTGCCCCATCAGCAGGTGATAGCCGTCCGGCGTGGCGCGCACCACCAGGCGGGAGCCCAGCGAGCCCGAAGCGCCCGGACGGTTCTCGACCACGAAGGTCTGCTTCAGCTTGCTGCCCAGGCGTTCGCCCAGGATGCGGGCGAACACATCGCCCTGACCGCCCGGCGCATAAGGCACCGTGACGGTGACGGCGCGGGAAGGATAGGCGTCTTCGGCACGGGCCAGGCCGCTGAACAGCGTCCCGGCGGCGGCGGCGCTTGCGCCCAGCAGCAGGCGGCGGCGAGCGGTGTCGGGATAGGCGGATGCCTGCATGATGTCGTCTCCGTATGTTCTGGGTGTCAGTTCAGGCTGAAGCCCGACTGCTTGACCACGCCCCGCCACAGCGTCATTTCGCTGGACAGCGTACGGGCGAAATCGGCGGGCTTGCCGGCATACAGGTCGGCACCCTCTTCCGTCAGCCGGCGGCGCACCAGTTCATCGCCCGCCGCGGCATTCACGGCTGTGTTGAGCGTGTCGATGACGGCCTGCGGCGTGCCGGCCGGCGCCAGCACGCCCCACCACGTGCTGATGTCGAAATCGGGCACGCCCGCCTCGGCCATGGTCGGCGTATCGGGGAACAGGCGCGAACGCTCCTTGCTGGTCACGGCCAGCAGTTTCACGCGCTTGTCCTTCACCTGTCCCAGGATGGTCGGCACCGTGGCGAAGAACACCTGCACGCGGCCCGCCAGCAGATCCACCGTGGCGGGGCCGCTGCCCTTGTACGGCACGTGGGTCATGTCCACCTTGGCCTTCTGCTTGAACAGTTCGCCGGACAGGTGATTGATACTGCCGGCGCCCGCCGAGCAGAAATTGATCTCGCCCGGCTTGCTGGCGGCCAGTTTGCGAAGCTCGTCCACGCTGTTGGCGCCCAGGTCCTTGTTGGTCACCACCAGCAGCGGGCCGCGTCCGATCAGCGCGATGGGCGCAAAGGATTTCTCCACGTCGTATTGCGTGGTGACTTCGGCCGCGGCGTTGGTCACGAAGGTGGAGGTGGCGAATAGCAGCGTGTAGCCGTCGGGATCCGCGTGCGCCACCATGCCCGCGCCGATCGAGCCACCGCCACCGCCGCGATTCTCGACCACGACGGGCTGCTTCAGCCGCTCGCCGAGCGTACGCGCCATGTCGCGCGCAATGCTGTCCGTCCCGCCGCCCGCCGCGAACGGCACGATCAGCTTGATGGGCTTGTCCGGATACTGCGCCCAGCCCAGTGCGGGCAATGCCAGGGCGGCCGTGGCGGCGGCGGCCAACAGGCCCCTGCGCACGATGTTCAGCGTGGTCATGTGTTGTCTCCTCGACGGCTTTGTGAATTTTTTGATTGGGGCTTGTCAGCACTTAGCCTTGTCGCAGCATCTTCAGTCGCTCCATCAATGCCTGATGGATGTGATGCCGCGCGGCGCTCGCGGCCCCTTCGGGGTCTCGCCTGCGGATGGCGTCGACGATGGCCGAGTGCTCGCGCAAGGCGGCTGCGGCGCGCACAGGCGAGGCCAGCGTGCTGCGGCCCAGCAGATAAGTGGTGTCGGTCAGGGTGCGCAGCAGGCGCATCAGATAGCGGTTGTGCGCCGCGCTGTAGATGGCCTCGTGAAAGCGCAGGTTCTGCGCGACCGGATCGTCGCCGCCCTCCATCAGGATGGCTTCCATGTTGAGGATCTCGGCCTCGGTGGCGTGATGCGCGGCCAGCGAGGCGGCGGTGGACTCCAGCGATTCGCGCATGGCGTAGAGCTCGCCGACTTCCTGCTGATCCATTTCGGCCACGACCAGGCCACGGCCAGGCTCCTGCCGCAGCAGGCCTTCGTCCTGGATGCGCTTGAGCGCCTCGCGCACGGGCGTGCGTCCCAGGGTGAGCAGCTCGGCCACTTCCACTTCCCGCAGGCGCGCGCCCGGTGCGAAATCGCCGCCCAGGATGCGGCGCTTGATCTCGTTGTAGGCGACGAAGGCCTGCGAATTGGCGTGCAGGATGGGCATGGAAGCAGTCTCCGGAGCGCTTGGAACGCCATTGTGTATTTAAGTATATTTTTGCATACAAAAAAACAGGGCGCAAATCGTCGTGGCGGAAAAGCCGGAACAGCCCCAAGGTCCACCCCCAAACGGCATTCAACCACGGAAAAACAAAACGGCTACTGACGTCAGCCAGTAGCCGTTGATGCCTGCCCGTTCAGGGCATGAGTGGGCCTAGGCGGCCGCCACCCGCTTCCGATTGAACAGATACCGGTACACGAATCCCGGATACCCCAGCACCAGATACAGGCACAGCGTGATGGCGTAGAACTCCCAGGTCTGCCCGAAGCGGTTGCCCAGGGCGCTTTCAAACGCGAAACCCAGCGCGCCCACGATCAGGTAGAACACCAGCACTTCGACCAGGCGCAGCCAGAACGGCTTGACGGCGACCGCACCGCCCTGTTTCCAGGGCAGCACGGCGAACACGCGTTCGGTCAGGAACGGCAGATTGGCGCTGACCAGGGCCAGCGCAATCAACAGCCAGACAGCGAGCGTCTGATTCACGCGCCTGCCCTTCCTACTGCAGCAGCGACGACTGGATGGCCTGCACGCACAGCGCCAGCAGGCCGCCGGGCAGGACGCCCAGCACCAGGATCAGCAGGCCGTTGACCGACATCAGGCCACGATGCGCGCACGAGGCCATGACGGGAGCGGCTTCGGCAGCAGGCTCGTCGAAGTAGACGACCTTCACGACGCGCAGGTAGTAGAAGGCGCCGATCAGCGAGAACACCACGGCGACCACGGCCAGCGTGACGTGACCGGCCTGCACCAGCGCCTGCAGCACGGCCAGCTTGGCGTGGAAGCCCACCAGCGGCGGGATGCCGGCCAGCGAGAACATCAGCAGCAGCACGATGAAGGCGCGCCACGGGCTGCGCTGGTTCAGGCCCTTCAGGTCGTCGATCTGTTCGCACTCGAAGCCCTGGCGCGACATCAACAGGATGATGCCGAAGCTGGCCAGCGTGGTCAGCACGTAGGTCAGCATGTAGAACAGCGAGGCGCCGTAGGCGCCGGCAGCGGCACTGGGGCTGCCTTCGACCACGCCCGACATCAGGCCCAGCAGCACGAAGCCCATGTGCGAGATGGTCGAATAGGCCAGCATGCGCTTGAAGTTCGTCTGCACGATGGCCGTCAGGTTGCCGATGGCCAGCGACAGCACCGCCAGGATCGCCAGCATGGGCTGCCAGTCGGCCGCCAGGCCGTGCATGCCGTCGACCAGCAGGCGCAGCGTGATGGCGAAGGCCGCCAGCTTGGGCGCGCCGCCCAGGATCAGCGTGACCGCCGTGGGCGAACCCTGGTAGACGTCGGGCACCCACATGTGGAACGGCGCGGCGCCCAGCTTGAACGCCAGGCCGGCGACCAGGAACACGATGCCGAACACCAGCGGCATCTGGGCAGCCTTACCCATCTGGATGGTAGCGGCGACCTCGGCCAGGTCCAGGTGGCCGGTGGCGCCGTACACCATGGACATGCCGTACAGCAGGAAGCCCGAAGCCAGCGCGCCCAGCACGAAGTACTTCATGGCCGCCTCGGTGGCCGTGGCGTCGTCGCGGCGCAGCGCGATCAGCGCATACAGGGCCAGCGACATCAGTTCCAGGCCCAGGTAGATCGACAGCAGGTTGCCGGACGAGATCATCACCATCTGGCCCAGCAGGGCAAACAGCGTCAGCACGTACAGTTCGCCGCCGCGCATCATGTCGCGCGCCTGGGCGTACAGCCGGCCGTAGATCAGGGTGACCGCCACCGCGATGTAGGAGGCGATCTTCAGCAGGTGCGACAGGGCGTCGGTGACGTACAGGCCGTTGAAGGTCTTGCCCGCGACGCCGTTGTTCCACTGGACCAGCGACACCACGGTCAGGACGCCCAGGGACAGCAGCGTCAGGACGAAGGTGGTCTTGCGCTCGGGATGCTTGCTGAAGACGTCGGCGATCAGGACCGCCAGCCCCATGACCAGCAACAGGATCTCGGGCAGCGCCAAGGCGAAATCGATGTGGGATTGCATCATTGTCTAGGTCTTACAGTTTCGAGACGGACACGTGTTGCAGCAGGGCCTCTACCGACACGTGCATGACGTCGGTGAAGGGCTTGGGATAGATACCCATGTACAACACGGCGATCGCCATGACGCCGAGAAGCAGGAACTCGCGGGTGTTGATGTCGGTCAGTTCGCGGACGTGGTCGTTGGCGATGTCGCCAAAGGCCACGCGCTTGACCATCCACAGCGAGTACGACGCGCCCAGGATCAGGGCGGTGGCGGCCAGGAGGCCGATCCAGAAGTTGTGCTCGACCGCGCCCATGATGACCATGAACTCGCCGACGAAACCGCTGGTGGCCGGCAGGCCGCTGTTGGCCATCGAGAACAGCACGAAGAAGGTGACGAAGCGCGGCATCACGTTCACCACGCCGCCGTAGTCGGCGATGCGGCGCGAGTGCATGCGGTCGTACAGCACGCCGATGCACAGGAACATGGCGCCCGACACGAAGCCGTGCGAGACCATCTGGACGATAGCGCCTTCGATGCCGGCCGTATTGAAGATGAAGAAGCCCAGGGTGACGAAGCCCATGTGCGCCACGGACGAATACGCCACCAGCTTCTTCATGTCTTCCTGGACGATCGCCACCAGGCCGATGTAGATCACCGCGATCAGCGACAGCGTGATCATCAGGCCGGCCAGGCTGTGCGAGGCGTCGGGCGCGATCGGCAGCGAGAAGCGCAGGAAGCCATAGGCGCCCAGCTTCAGCATGATCGCGGCCAGCACCACCGAACCGCCGGTGGGCGCCTCGACGTGGGCGTCGGGCAGCCAGGTGTGCACCGGCCACATCGGCACCTTCACCGCGAAGGCCGCCAGCAACGCCACGAAGATCAGCACCTGCGGTGTGTAGCCCAGCTTGGTCTGGTGCCAGGTCAGGATGTCGAACGAGCCACCCGAGGCGTGCCACAGGTAGATGAACGCGATCAGAGTCAGCAGCGAACCCATCAGCGTGTACAGGAAGAACTTGAACGCTGCGTAGACTCGGTTGGGACCGCCCCACACCCCCACGATGATGTACATCGGGATCAGCGTGGCCTCGAAGAACACGTAGAACAGCAGGCCGTCCAGCGCCGCGAACACGCCGACCATCAGGCCAGACAGGATCAGGAACGCCGCCATGTACTGCGCCACGCGCTTGGTGATGACCTCCCAGCCCGCCACCACCACGATGATGGTGATGAAGGCGGTCAGCAGCACGAACCACAGCGAGATGCCGTCCACGCCCAGGTGGTAGTTGACGTTGAACGTCGAGATCCAGGGGGCCATCTCGACGAATTGCATCGCCGGGGTGGTGTTGTCGAAACCGGTGTACAGCGGGATGGTGACCAGGAATCCGAGCACGGCGCCGGCCAGCGACAGCTTGCGCGCCAGGCCCGGATTCTCGTCGCGACCCAGCGCCAGCACCAGCAGACCGAATACGATCGGAACGAAGATCGCAAGCGTAAGCCAGGGAAAGTTGTTGGATGCCATGTCGCTTGCCATCATTGGGGAATCAGCACAAAGAAAGTCACCAGCGCCATGATGCCGATGATCATTGCGAACGCGTAGTGATAGATGAAGCCGGACTGCAGGTGGCGGCTGACCGCGGCCACCCAGCCGACGACACGCGCGGAGCCGTTGACCAGCACGCCGTCGATCAGGCCGCGATCACCGGTCTGCCACAGGCCGCGGCCCAGGCAGCGTGCGCCGCGGGCGATGATCTGCTCGTTGATCCAATCGATGAAGTACTTGTTCTCGAGGATGCGGATCACGCCCGACAGGCTGGCATGGATCTTGGCCGGCACCTTCGGGTTGACAAGGTAGCAGTACCAGGCCACCACGGCGCCCGCCACCACCAGCCAGAACGGCACGGTGACGAAGGCGTGCGTGCCGAAGGCCACCCAGCCGTGCCATTCTTCGTGCAGTTCGTGCATCGCGGGATGCTGCGGCAGCACGGTGATGACGCCGTCGAAGAACTTGCCGAACAGCATCGGATCGACCACCCAGGCGCCGATGATGACCGACGGGATCGCCAGCAGCAAGAGCGGCAGCGTGACCACCCAGGGCGACTCGTGCGGCGTACCGCCGTGATGGCCGTGGTCGTCGTGCGCGTGATCGTCGTGGCCGTGGGCGGCATGGCCGTCATGGCCGTGCGCATCGTGGCCATGGCCGTCGGTCGAGAAGCGCTCCTTGCCGTGGAAGACCAGGAAGTACAGGCGGAACGAATACAGCGAGGTGACGAACACGCCGATCAGCGTGGCGTAGTAGGCGAAGCCCGCGCCCCACACGTCGGCGGCGCCGGCCGCTTCGATGATGTGTTCCTTCGAGTAGAAGCCCGAGAAGAACGGGGTGCCGACCAGCGCCAGCGTGCCCAGCAGGAAGGTGATCCAGGTGATGGGCATGTACTTGCGCAGGCCGCCCATGTTGCGGATGTCCTGGTCGTGGTGCATGCCCATGATGACCGAACCCGCGCCCAGGAACAGCAGCGCCTTGAAGAACGCGTGGGTCATCAGGTGGAAGATCGCCACCGAGTAGGCCGAGGCGCCCAGCGCGACGGTCATGTAGCCCAGCTGCGACAGCGTGGAGTACGCGACCACGCGCTTGATGTCGTTCTGGATGATGCCCAGGATGCCCAGGAACAGCGCGCCGATGGCGCCGATCACGATGACGAACGACAACGCGGTGTCCGACAGTTCGAACAGCGGCGAGAAGCGGGCCACCATGAAGATGCCGGCCGTCACCATGGTGGCGGCGTGGATCAGCGCCGAGATCGGCGTGGGGCCTTCCATCGAGTCGGGCAGCCAGGCGTGCAGCGGAACCTGGGCCGACTTGCCCATGGCGCCGATGAACAGGCAGATGCAGGCGACGGTGACCAGGTTCCAGTCGGTGCCCGGCATCGTTTCGCCCGCCAGGCGCGTGGCCTGGCCGAACACGTCGCCGTAGTGCATGGAGCCGACCGCCGCGAACAGCAGGCCGATGCCCAGCACGAAACCGAAGTCGCCCACGCGGTTGATCAGGAACGCCTTCATGTTGGCGAAGATCGCTGTCGGACGCGTGTACCAGAAGCCGATCAGCAGGTAGGACACCAGGCCGACCGCCTCCCAGCCAAAGAACAGCTGGACCATGTTGTTGGACATGACCAGCATCAGCATCGAGAACGTGAACAGCGAGATGTACGCGAAGAAGCGCTGGTAGCCGGGATCATCGGCCATGTAGCCGATGGTGTAGATGTGCACCATCAGCGACACGGACGTGACCACGACCATCATCATGGCCGACAGCGGGTCGATCAGGAAGCCGATGGACAGCTCGGTCTTGCCGATCAGGCTCCAGGTGTAGACGTTGCCGTCGAAACGCAGGCCGTTGAGCACGTCGCCCAGGACGACCACCGAGCCGATGGCCGAGATGAGCACGCCCAGGATCGTGATGATGTGGGCACCACGGCGGCCGATCGGGCGGCCCAGGAAGCCGGTGCCGAACAGGCCCGCGAGGATGGCGCCGGCCAGGGGGGCCAGCGCGATCAGCAGGTAGAGATTGGGGGAGGCAGTGGTAGACATTTTCTTCCGTTATCCCATCAGCCCTTCAGGCGATCGAGGTCTTCGACGTTGATCGTGCTCAGGTTGCGGAACAGCAGCACCAGGATCGCCAGGCCGATGGCGGCCTCGGCGGCCGCCACGGTCAGGATGAAGAACACGAACACCTGGCCGGCGGCGTCGCCGGACCACGTGGAGAACGCCACGAAGTTCATGTTGACGGCCAGCAGCATCAGCTCGACGGACATCAGCAGGATGATCAGGTTGCGGCGGTTCAGGAAGATGCCGAAGATGCCGATGGCGAACAGGATCGCCCCCAGGATCAGGAAGTGGGCCAGCGTCAACGTCATTGCTTTTCTCCTTGAGCCGCGGCGTCGGTCGCGGCAGCTGCCTCAGGAGCGCGTTCGCGCTGGGGCTGCATCTTCACCATGCGGAAGCGGTCCTTGGCGCGGACGCGGACGGCAGCGGCAGGATCGTTGTACTTGACGTCGCGGCGGCCGCGCAGGGTCAGCGCGATCGCGGCGATCATGCCCACCAGCAGCAGCGCGGCGCCGACTTCGACCGCGTACACATATTGCGTGTACATGATCTCGCCCAGCGCGCGGGCATTGTTGTAATCCGGGGCGGTCGCGGCCTGCGGACCGGCGCCGTGCCAGGTGGTGCCCAGCACGAAGGCCATCTCCAGCACCATGATGCCGCCGACGATCAGGCCCATCGGCAGATACGTCTTCAGGCCTCGGCGCAGGTGGTCGACACGGATGTCGAGCATCATCACCACGAACAGGAACAGCACCATCACGGCGCCGACGTAGACCAGCACCAGCAGCAGCGCCAGGAACTCGGCGCCCAGCAGCATCCAGATCATCGCGGCATTGGCGAAGGCCAGGATCAGGTGCATCACGGCGGTAACCGGGCTGCGGGCGGTGATGACGCGGAACGCGGCGATCACCAGGACTGCGGCCAGGATGTAGAACAGGACAGAAGTGAAAGTCATGGAATCAGGCCCTGGCGATCAACGGTAAGGCGCGTCTTCGGCGCGGCGCTGGGCGATTTCGGATTCGTAGCGGTCACCGACGGCCAGCAGCATGTCCTTGGTGAAGTACAGGTCGCCGCGCTTTTCACCGTGGTATTCGTGGATATGGGTTTCCACGATCGAGTCCACGGGACAGCTTTCCTCGCAGAAGCCGCAGAAAATGCACTTGGTCAGATCGATGTCGTAGCGCGTGGTGCGGCGGGTGCCGTCATCGCGCACGTCCGATTCGATGGTGATGGCCAGCGCCGGGCATACCGCTTCGCACAGCTTGCACGCGATGCAGCGCTCTTCCCCGTTGGGGTAGCGGCGCAGTGCGTGCAGGCCACGGAATCGCGGCGAAGTCGGCGTTTTCTCCATCGGGTAGCGCAGCGTGATCTTGCGCTTGAAGAAATACTTGCCCGTCAGGCGCATGCCCTTCAGGAGCTCGGACAGCAGCAGGCTGCCGAAAAAGTCTTTGATCGCTTCCATAATCCTGCCTCGACCCGGCGCCTCAGCGCCAAATGTTCCAGGGCGTCTGCATCCAGATCGCCACGACGACCAGCCACACGCCGGTCAGCGGGATGAAGATCTTCCAACCCAGTCGCATGATCTGGTCGTAGCGGTAGCGCGGGAACGATGCGCGGAACCACACGAACAGAGACACCACGAAGAAGGTCTTGATGCCCAGCCAGATCCAACCCGGAATCCACGTCAGCGGCGCGATGTCGATCGGGGACATCCAGCCGCCGAGGAACATGATCGACGCCATGCAGGACAGCAGGATCATGTTGGCGTATTCGCCCAGGAAGAACAGCGCGAAGGCCATGCCCGAGTACTCGACCATGTGGCCGGCCACGATTTCCGATTCGCCCTCCACCACGTCGAACGGGTGGCGGTTGGTTTCGGCGACGGCCGAGATCACGTAGATCACGAACAGCGGCAGCAGCGGCAGCCAGTTCCAGGACATGAAGGTGATGCCGTGCTCGGCGAACCAGCCGCGGCCCTGCCCCTGCACGATCTCGTTCATGTTGAGGCTGCCCGACACCAGCAGCACCGTGACCAGCACGAAACCGATGGCCAGTTCGTACGACACCATCTGCGCCGAGGCGCGCAGCGCGCCCAGGAAGGCATACTTGGAGTTCGACGCCCAGCCGGCCACGATCACGCCATACACGCCGATGGACGTGATGGCCATGACGTACAGCAGGCCGGCGTTGACGTTGGCCAGCACCACTTCAGGACCGAACGGCACCACCGCCCAGGCGGCCAGCGCCGGCATCAGCGTGACGACCGGGGCCACGACGAACAGCACCTTGTTGGCCTCGGACGGAACCACCACTTCCTTGGTCAGCAGCTTGAACACGTCGGCGAACGGCTGCAGCAGGCCCTTGAAACCGACGCGGGTCGGTCCCAGGCGGACGTGCATCCAGCCGATCATCTTGCGCTCCCAGTACGTGAGGTACGCCACGCACAGGATGATGGGCACCGCGATCACGACGATCTTGATGATGGTCCAGATCACCAGCCACGGCGTTGCGCCCAGCAGCGCTTCGCCTTGGCTTTCGATTACGTTGAGCCAATTCATCAGGCACGCTCCACGCTGATTTCACCGAAGGCGCCGCCCAGGGCGACGGTCTGTTCCCAGGCCGCGGCGATGCGCACCGCGCGATCGGCCACGGCATCGTCCTGCACCGTTTCCAGCTCGACCGCACCGGCCGGGGTGGACACGCGCACCTTGACGCCGGCCGTCAGGCCCAGTTGCGCCAGGGTCTGGCCGTTCATGCGGGCGCCCGGCGCGCGCGAGGCCGGCGCGGCCTGCAGCGGTTCGGAACGGCGCACGATGGCGTCGGAACGATAGATCGGCACGTCGGCCAGGCGCTCGAGGCCAGTCAGGCGCTTGCCCAGGCCGGGCGCGGCCTTGACGGCGTTGGACAGGCGGTTCTCGAAGCCGCCGGCCAGCACGGTGTCGCGCACCGATTCGGAGGTTTCGTCGTCGAAGCCCGGCAGTTGCAGCACGTTGCCCAGCACGCGCAGCACCTTCCAGCCCGGACGGGTCTGGCCGAACGGCGTGACCGTGCCCTTGAAGCTCTGGGCGGCGCCCTGCGCGTTGACGTAGGTGCCCGAGGTTTCGGTGAACGGCGAGACGGGCAACATGACGTCGGCCCAGTCCTGCGCGCTGGAGCGGTACGGCGTGAGCGCCACGGCGAATTGCGCGCCGCGCAGCGCGGCCAGCGCCTGCGGGCCGTTGTCGGCGTCCAGCAGGGGTTCGGCGTGCAGCACGACGTAGGCCTTCAGCGGCTCGGCCAGCATGGCGGCGGCGGTCTTGCCGCCCTGCCCCGGCACGGCGCCGGCCAGGTAGCCGCCGACCGTGTTGCCGCCGGCGGTCAGGAAGCCGAACTTGCCGCCGGCCAGCGCGGCCAGCGCGTTGCCGTTGGCGGCCAGCGTGGCGGCCACGGGCGACGACACGGCCAGGTTGCCCAGCAGCACGGCGGTGTTGGCGCCCGAAGCGAGGCTGGCCGCGATGAGCTTGGCGTTTTCACCCGGCACGACCGAGGCGAACTCGGCGGCGACCGGCTGTTCCTTGGCTTGCGCCAGCGCGACGACCACTTCGGCCAGCGCGGCGGCCATCTCGGACGGCGCCACGGTGACGCGGGCGGTGACCGGCAGCAACTGGTTGTCGGCGGAACCGTCGATCAGCGAGATCTGCGTGCCGCGCTTGGCGGCCTGGCGCAAGCGCTGGGCGATCAGGGGGTGATCCTTGCGCAGGAACGAGCCGACGACCAGCACGCGGTCCAGGTTGTCGATCTCGGCGATCGGCATGCCCAGCCACGGCGCGCCCGACAGGGCGGCGTCGAAGGCCGGGTCGGTCTGGCGCAGGCGGAAGTCGATGTTCTCGGACCCCAGGGCGCGCACCAGGCGGCCCAGCAACGCATATTCTTCGGTGGTGGCGTACTCGGACGCCAGCGCGCCGATCTGGCCGGCGCCGAAGCTGTCACGCACGCGCGACAGGCCCTGGGCCACGGCCTGCAGGGCATCCGACCAGGAGGCTTCCTGCCACTTGCCATCGGCGCCCTTGATCATCGGGGCGGCCAGGCGGTCTTCGCTGTTCAGGCCTTCGTACGAGAAACGGTCGCGGTCGCTGATCCAGCATTCGTTGACGGCTTCGTTCTCGAACGGCACCACGCGCAGCACGCGGTCGCCCTTGACCTGGACGACCAGGTTGGCGCCCACGCTGTCGTGCGGGCTGACCGAGCGGCGGCGCGCCAGTTCCCAGGTGCGGGCGCTGTAGCGGAACGGCTTGGAGGTCAGCGCGCCGACCGGGCAGATGTCGATCATGTTGCCCGACAGCTCGGACTCGATCGTGCGGCCCACGAAGGTGGTGATCTCGGAGTGTTCGCCGCGGCCCAGCATGCCCAGTTCCATGACGCCGGCGATTTCCTGGCCGAAGCGCACACAGCGGGTGCAGTGGATGCAGCGCGACATTTCCTCGGCCGACACCAGCGGGCCCAGGTCCTTGTGGAACACCACGCGCTTCTCTTCCTGATAACGGGAAGAAGAGCCACCGTAGCCGACGGCGAGATCCTGCAACTGGCACTCGCCGCCCTGATCACAGATCGGGCAATCCAGCGGGTGATTGATCAGCAGGAATTCCATGACCGACTTTTGCGCGGCGCGGGCCTTTTCCGAGCAGGTGTGCACCACCATGCCGTTGGTCACGGGCGTGGCGCAAGCCGGCAGGGTCTTGGGCGCCTTCTCGACTTCGACCAGGCACATGCGGCAGTTGGCCGCGATGGAAAGCTTCTTGTGGTAGCAGAAATGCGGCACGTAGAGCCCGATCTTCTGGGCCGCATGCATCACCATGCTGCCCTCGGGGACTTCGACCTTGTTGCCGTCGACGGTTAGTTCAACCATTGCTGTTCCTGACGCTTACAGATATTTCGGGACCACACACGACTTCTGCTCGATGTGGTGCGCGAATTCGTCGCGAAAATGCTTGATGAAACCGCGCACCGGCATGGCGGCGGCATCGCCCAGGGCGCAAATCGTGCGGCCCATGATGTTCTGCGCAACGTTGTCGAGCAGGTCGAGGTCTTCGGGGCGACCCTGGCCGTTTTCGATACGGTGCACCATGCGGTAGAGCCAACCGGTGCCTTCACGGCACGGCGTGCACTGGCCGCAGCTTTCTTCGAAATAGAAGTACGACAGGCGCAGCAGCGACTTCACCATGCAGCGCGTTTCGTCCATGACGATGACGGCGCCCGAGCCCAGCATCGAGCCGGCCTTGGCGATGGAGTCATAGTCCATCGTGCAGGCCATCATGAGGTCGGCCGGCAGCACCGGGGCGCTGGAGCCGCCGGGGATGACGGCCTTCAGCTTCCTGCCGCCGCGCATGCCGCCCGCCAGCTCCAGCAGCGTGGAGAACGGCGTGCCCATCGGGATTTCGTAGTTGCCGGGACGCTCGACGTCACCCGTGATCGAGAAGATCTTGGTGCCGCCGTTGTTCGGCTTGCCGACTTCGAGGTAGGCCTGGCCGCTGTTGCGGATGATCCAGGGCACCGCCGCGAAGGTCTCGGTGTTGTTGATCGTGGTGGGCTTGCCGTACAGGCCGAAGCTGGCCGGGAACGGCGGCTTGAAGCGCGGCTGGCCCTTCTTGCCTTCCAGCGATTCCAGCAGCGCGGTTTCCTCGCCGCAGATGTACGCGCCGTAACCGTGGAACGCGTGCAGCTGGAAGCTGAAATCGGAGCCGAACAGCTTGTCGCCCAGGAAGCCCGCGGCGCGCGCCTCTTCCAGGGCTTCCTCGAAGCGCTCGTAGACTTCGAAGATTTCGCCGTGGATGTAGTTGTAGCCCACGCTGATGCCCATCGCGAAGGCGGCGATGGCCATGCCCTCGATGACGATGTGCGGGTTGAAGCGCAGGATGTCGCGGTCCTTGAACGTGCCCGGTTCGCCTTCGTCCGAATTGCAGACCAGATACTTCTGGCCCGGGAAGGCGCGCGGCATGAAGCTCCACTTCAGGCCGGTCGGGAAGCCCGCGCCGCCGCGGCCGCGCAGGCCCGACGCCTTGACTTCGGCGATCACGTCTTCCGGCTTCATGCCGGTGGTCAGGATCTTGCGCAGGGCCTCGTAGCCGCCGCGCTTGACGTACTCTTCGAGGCGCCAGTTGGCGCCGTCGACACCGTCGAGGATCTGCGGCTGGATGTGACGGCCGTGGAAACACATCGAGGAGGCCGGATCGTTGGCCGGATCGGCCACCAGGCCCTGGGCCAGGTTCTTGTAGAGATCAGGCGCGTTCATGCCGATTCTCCCTTCAGGGTATCGATCAGCGCGTCGAGCTTCTGCTCGTCCATACGCACGCACATATGCTTGTTGTTGACGATCACGACCGGCGAATCGCCGCAGGCGCCCATGCACTCGCCCTCGATCAGCGTGAATTTGCCGTCGGCCGTGGTTTCACGGTATTCGACGCCCAGCTTGCGCTTGAGGTAGTCGCCGGCACGCTCGCCGTCGCGCAAGGCACAGGGCAAGTTGGTGCAGACGGCGATCTTGTGGCGGCCCACGGGGGCGACGTCGAACATGTTGTAGAACGTGGCGACTTCCTGCACGGCGATCGGCGGCACGCCGATGTAGTTCGCGACGTCTTCGATCACTTCGGTGGGCAGCCAGCCCTTTTCTTCTTGCGCGATGGCAAGCGAGGCCATGATGGCCGACTGCCGCTGGTCGGCCGGGAACTTCGCGAGTTCTCGATCGATCTTCTGGTAGGCCTGTTCGGAAAGCAGCATGATGGGAATCCGGTTCTTATGCGGGCGCTCTGTACTGGCGGCGGGCCGTCAGCGGTCGATCTCGCCGAAAACGATGTCCTGCGTACCGATGATGGTGACGGCGTCGGCAATCATGTGGCCGCGCGACATCTCATCGAGAGACTGCAGGTGGGCGAAACCGGGCGCGCGGATCTTCAGGCGGTACGGTTTGTTGGCGCCGTCGGACACCAGATAGATGCCGAACTCGCCCTTCGGGTGCTCGACCGAGGCGTAGGCCTCGCCCGGGGGCACGTGGAAGCCTTCGGTGAAGAGCTTGAAGTGGTGGATCAGCTCTTCCATGTTGGTCTTCATGGCCGTACGGCTGGGCGGCGCGACCTTGTGGTTCTCGACCATGACCGGGCCGGGATTGTTGCGCAGCCATTCGATGCACTGGCGGATGATGCGGTTGCTTTCACGCAGTTCGGCCACGCGGACCAGGTAGCGGTCGTAGCAGTCGCCATTGACGCCGACCGGCACGTCGAAGTCGACCAGATCGTAGACTTCGTAGGGCTGCGTCTTGCGCAGGTCCCAGGCCACGCCCGAGCCACGCAGCATCGGGCCGGTGAAGCCCAGCGCCTTGGCGCGATCGGGATCGACCACGCCGATGCCGACCAGCCGCTGCTTCCAGATGCGGTTGTCGGTGAGCAGGGTTTCGTACTCGTCGACGCAGGCCGGGAAGCGGTTGGTGAAGTCTTCCAGGAAGTCCAGCAGCGAACCGGAGCGCGCGTCGTTGATCGCGCGGACGTCTTTCTCGCTGCGGTACTTGTTGGTGTTCTGGAACTGCGGCATCGCGTCCGGCAGGTCGCGGTAGACGCCGCCCGGACGGTAGTAGGCCGCGTGCATGCGGGCGCCCGAGACGGCCTCGTAGGCGTCCATCAGGTCTTCGCGCTCGCGGAAGGCGTACAGGAAAACCGCCATGGCGCCCACATCCAGCGCGTGCGAACCCAGCGACATCAGGTGGTTCAGGATGCGCGTGACTTCATCGAACATCACGCGGATGTATTGCGCGCGCAGCGGCGGCTCGACACCCAGCAGCTTCTCGATGGCCATCACGTAGGCGTGCTCGTTGCACATCATCGAGACGTAGTCCAGGCGATCCATGTAGGGCAGCGCCTGGATGAAGGTCTTGTGCTCGGCCAGCTTTTCGGTGGCACGGTGCAGCAGGCCGATGTGCGGGTCGGCGCGCTGGATGACTTCGCCGTCCAGTTCGAGCACCAGGCGCAGCACGCCGTGCGCGGCCGGGTGCTGCGGGCCGAAGTTGAGCGTGTAGTTCTTGATTTCTGCCATGATTAACGCCCCATGCCGTAGGAGTCTTCACGCACGACGCGCGGAGTGATCTCGCGCGGATCGATCGTGACCGGCTGGTAGATGACGCGCTTCTGCTCGGGGTCGTAGCGCATCTCGACCGTGCCGGACAGCGGGAAGTCCTTGCGGAAAGGATGGCCGATGAAGCCATAGTCCGTCAGTATGCGGCGCAGGTCGGGGTGGCCTTCGAAGATGATGCCGTACAGGTCGAACGTTTCGCGTTCGTACCAGTTGACGCCCGGCCAGCACTCGACCAGCGAGGCCACGACGGGAAACTCGTCGTCGGTGGCGAAGGTGCGCACGCGCAGACGCCAGTTGTGCTCGATGGACAGCAGGTGGATCACGACGGCGTAGCGGCCGCGCTGCGGCATGCCGGCCTGCGCGTCGCGCGGGGTACGGGTGCCGTTGCCCCAGGTGAGGTAGTCGACGCCGGAGAGGTCGATACAGCTTTCGAAGCGCAGGCCGGGATCGGTGCGCAGCTTGGTGCAAGCGGAGAACCACTGCTCGGCCGGCACTTCGAGGGTCAGTTCGCCCAGCGCTTCAGTCAGCGCGGCTTCCTGGCCGAATGCGGCCTGCAAATGGGTTTTCAGGGTTTCGAGCCTGGTCATCATCATGTACGCATAGATAAACCGATACACAGTTTCGCCACCGCCGGTTCTTGCGACCGGCGGCAACCGCCTGGCAACTACGGGGCGCGACTAGCGCGCGATGGTGTTGGTCAGGCGGATCTTGTTCTGCATTTGCAGCAGACCATAGACCAGCGCCTCGGCCGTGGGAGGGCAGCCCGGAACGTAGACGTCGACCGGCACGATGCGGTCACAGCCACGCACCACCGAATACGAGTAGTGGTAGTAGCCGCCGCCATTGGCACAGGAGCCCATGGAAACGACCCAGCGCGGTTCCGGCATCTGGTCGTAGACCTTGCGCAGGGCGGGAGCCATCTTGTTGCACAGCGTGCCGGCCACGATCATCAGATCGGACTGGCGGGGACTGGGGCGGAAAATGATGCCGAATTGGTCAAGGTCGTAGCGCGCCGCGCCGGCGTGCATCATCTCGACCGCGCAACAGGCCAGACCGAAGGTCATGGGCCACATCGAACCGGTTTTTGCCCAGTTGATGAACTTGTCGGCGCTGGTGGTGATGAAACCTTGCTTGAGAATGCCGTCTATAGCCATTTTGGTCCCTGATGGCGAGCTTGCGGAACAAACGCGGGGAAAGCCTCCCCGGTTACTCCCAGTCGAGCGCGCCCTTTTTCCATTCGTAGATGAAGCCCACCGTCAGCACGGTCAGGAAGACCATGACAGTCCAGAACCCGACGAGGCCGACCGTGCCCTGGGCGATGGCCCACGGGAACAAGAACGCGATTTCCAGGTCGAAGAGGATGAAGAGGATGGCGACCAGGTAATAGCGCACATCGAACTTCATGCGGGCGTCTTCGAAAGCCTCGAAGCCGCACTCGTAGGGCGAGAGCTTTTCGGCGTACGGACGCCGCGGCCCTAGCAGAGAACCCGCCGTCAACAGGGCAAACCCGATCAGGGTTGCCACTACGATAAACAGCAGGACGGGGAAGTACTGTTGCAGGTTCATGATGCGTCCGTCAAATGCGCAAACCTTCAGATTGTAGCATTCAACTGGTTACTCACGCCTTAAGGCGCTTACCTGAACAGACTATTCCGTAGATGAAAAAAGCCACCCGAAGGTGGCTTTTTTTTGCACGCAGGAAATTCACCGGCCGAAGCCGATGAATGCCTGCGAATCGGGCAGCGGAAGAGGTCACCCTCTTCCCATGCGCGATTAGAAGCGGTGTTGCAGGCCGACGCCGACCGAGGTGCTCTTGGCGTCTTCGAAGAACAGGGCGTTCTTCGAGTACGAACCGTAGGCGTACAGGTTGGTGCGCTTCGACAGGTCGTAGGTTGCGCCCACGCTGAAGATGTTGTTGGTTTCGTCGCCGCCGGTCAGCAGATCGTTCTTGGGATCGATCATTTGCCACGAACCGAACAGGCTCGTCGCGCCGCCGATGGGGGCGGTCAGGCCGGCCATGTACGAATTGGCGCGGAAGCCGTCGGCGAACTGGTACGAGGGCAGGTTGAAGGCGGACGAATCGGCAACGCCGGGGCCTTGGCCACCGAACCAGCCGTCTTCGGTACGCGCGAAGGCCAGAGCCAGCTTCACGACTTCGAAGTCGTACGAAGCGCCGACGGCATACATACGCGGCGTGGCTTCTTCGTCCAGAGCGTGAACTTGCTTCAGCTGGTCGAACGTCAGGGCGATGTTCAGCGGGCCGTTGGCGTAGCGGACACCAGCGGTCAGCGCACGGACGTTGTCGGCCGTTTCGAAGTTGCCCGAACCATCACGAGCGAAGGAGTAGCCAACGCCCATCTGGAAACCGCCGAACGACGGGGTCTGATACAGGACCATGTTGTCGTAGCGGACGGTGTTGGCAGCGCTCAGGGCCATACCGATGTTGGCCTGGGCGAAACCAGCGCCGAACGGATCGATCGAACCGAAGTACTTCGACGAGATGTTGGTTTGACGGCCGAAGTCCAGTTGGCCCCAGCTGTTGCTGGCCAGACCGACGGTGGCTTGACGACCGAACAGGCGGCCGCCTTGCGCCGACGAACCGGTGCTCGAGTCAAAACCCGATTCCAGTTGGAAGACCGCGCGCAGTCCGCCGCCCAGATCCTCGTTACCGCGCAGGCCCCAACGCGAACCGTTCTTCACGCCGTTGATCATGCCGATGCGGCTGTGGTCGTAGCCATCAGCCTTCAGCTTGTTGTAGCCGATACCGGTGTCGATGATGCCGTACAGCGTCACCGAGGTTTCAGCCTGGGCAATGCCAGCGAAGCCGGCGAGCAGGGCGGCTGCGAGCAGAGTCTTTTTCATTGAAGAAATCTCCGTTGATTTGAGTGACAAGAGCAGCGATCTAACTTGCCGCCCCCCTAACTCCGCGAAGGGAAGTTGTCGCTATTGCATCAAAAATCGGCAGGACTGGCTACGTTGCCAGTCCGAAAACCCGTGCTTTCCGGTACTCCTGTTGGAAACCTGCAACACACGCCTCGAAGGTGAGCAGATACTGCCCGAGGAAGCTGCGCCATGTCTCTGTTTTTCTAGGGAAAACCCTCATTAGCTTATGGCGTGGCGAACGAGCTGCCACTGGGCTCTCCGTTCGGATAACATTGTTATCAAGCCAGGGCATCCTGCCCGCTCGCCTCCACTTCCATGCCGGATTTACCCTCTCGTTCCGTCACCGCCCCACCGATGATGGCCCCGCGCCGCCAGGCCATCCTGGAGGCCGCCCAACGGGTGTTCGCCCGCGATGGGCTGCCCGCCGCCACCATGCGCGCCATCGCCAAGGAGGCCGGCTGCACCACCGGCGCCATCTATCCCTGCTTCACGGGCAAGGAGGAAATCTACGCGGCCCTGCTGCGCGATTCGCTCGACCGGCTGCGGCGCCACCTGGCGCAAGAGAGGCAGGCCGCCACCCGCCCCCGGCACGTGATCCAGGCCTTTTTCGACTATTACGCACAGCGCCAGACCGAGTTCTCGCTGGGCATGTATCTGTTCCAGGGCATGGGGCCCCACGGCCTGGGCCGGGAGACGGACGAGGATCTGAATGGCCGGCTTGCGGCTTGCGTGGACGAACTGGGCAGCGGCCTGGCCACGCAAGGCGCGATGCACGCGTCCGCCGCACGGCTGGAGCAGATGAACGTCTTCACCTATCTGATGGGCCTCTTGCTGCTGTTCCACACGCGGCGGCTCAAATCGTTGAACCAACAAGCCCAGCCTCTGCTGGACCGATTCTGCGACACCCTGGAGCAACGCCAGCCATGAACAGCCCCGCTTCCCCCCAGCCCGCCGCCCGCATCAGCGTCGCCGACTTCCAACGCCTGCTGCGAGAGCAGCACCCGTTTGCACAAGTGCTGGGCATCGACATCGTCGACATCGGCCACGGCACCGCCCATGCCGTGCTGCCCGCCAGCGATGGCCATCAGCGCCTGGGCGGCATCGTCGCGGGGCCCATGCTGATGGGCCTGGCCGACCTGGCCCTGTACGCCGCCGTGGTGGGGGCCACCGGGCAACCCGAAGCCGTCACCGCCAGCCTCACCGTGAATTTCCTGCGCAAGAGCCCGCCCGGCGCGGTGCATGCCGAGGCCCGCCTGTTCAAGACGGGCCGGCTGACCGCGGGAGAAGCGATGCTGTATCCGGAACAGGGCGGCGACCCCGTGGCGCACGTGGTCAGCACGTGGTCGGTGCCGAAAGCCTGACCCTCGCCCGCGCGGAGCGGGACGATATCGCCCGACAGGGGCGGCATGCGGGGATCAGCGTCGAGCCGGCCCCATCCGGCGCTCCAGCACCGCCACGCACAGCGCCAGCCACAGCGCCGTGACCGCGAACCCGGCCACCACGTCGCTGGCGTAGTGCACCTGCAGCAGCACGCGGCTGATGCCGATGCCCATGATCAGCGCCGCGGCGCCCGCCACGCAGACGGGCCGCCAGGACGTGGGCAGCACACGCAGCAGGAGATAACAGGCCATGCCATAGACGGCCATGGCGGCCGAGGCATGCCCGCTTGGAAAGCTCCACCCTGACACGGCCGCGTACTCGTGCTCGAAGGCAGGGCGCTCTCTCTGGAAGTGGTTCTTGAGGAACATGTTGAGCAGCCCTCCCCCCAGGGTCACGGCCACGCATCCAGCGCCCAGCAGCCATTGCTGGCGCGCCAGCAGCAGCGTGGTCATTCCCACCGCCACCACCGTCAGGAAATTCCGATCCCCCAGATGAGTGAACCACGACAACGCCCACAGCATCCGTGGCGCCATCGAGGCGCCCAGATGCTGGGCGAGCATCATGTCGAACATCACCAGGCCGCCCTGCCCGTGCACCGACAGCGCGAGCCCCGTGAACAGAACGGCCATGCCGCACGCCAGGCCCGCATAAAGCGCAATGCGGCGGCGTCCCGCCGGCAGGGTCCCCGCCAGGCGCCAGATGGCCAGCGCGGCGGCCGCGGACAAGGCCGGCAGCGTCAGGAACAGCATCAGCGCGTGATCCGCGACCCAGGCGGCTATCGGGTCCATGGCGCGATCACCCCAGCGGCGTGGCGTGGATGCAGGCGAAGGCGCCCTGCTCCGCGTGGAAATCCCAGCGTTCGAGCTCGCAGCGCAAGACACCATCCAGGAATTCGTGGCGAATCAGATTGACCGAATTCGGCACGCTGCCGCGCACCCGATGCGACACGGCCGTGCCGGCCTGCACAGCCCAGGCGCGACGCCCCGCCTCGCCCGCGGAACCCAGCACGGGCACCACATACGGTAAATGGATGTGGCCGCCAAGAATCAGGTCTACCCCGGCGTCCACCCATTGCGGCACGGCCAGTTCGCGGCCGATCAGCAGATTGGCCACGTCGGTGGGTTCGATGGCGCGAACAGGGTGATGCAGCATCACCAGCTTCAATTGCTGCGGCTGGCCGGCACGCAGCCGCTGCGCCACGCGCTGCACCTGCGCAGGCGACACTTCGCCATCCTTGTGGCGGCGCGGCCGGGTGCTGTTCACGCCCAGGACCAGAAGGCGCTCGTCTTCGTAGGAAGGCTCCAGCACCGCGCCCAGGGCACTGCGATAGTTGCCATAGGGGTTCAGCAGGCGGGCCACCACGTTGTACAGGGGGATGTCGTGGTTGCCCGGCACGGCCAGCACCGGCAACTGCAGCGCCTCGATGAAGCGGCGCGCCGCGGCGAACTGGTCGCGGCGCGCGCGCTGCGTGATGTCGCCGCTCAGCAGGACGAGATCGGGTTTCTGCCCCGCGGCAAGCGCCAACAGGGCCTGCACCACCGCCGGCACCTCCGTGCCGAAATGCGTGTCGGTAATGTGCAGGACTACCGTCATGCGACTTCCACCCGATGCTCCTCCGCAGGCACAAGCATCATCAGCGGCTCGGGCGAGACGCGGAATTCCAGGGGCGCGCGCATCCAGCAGATCTCGCCGTCCATGGCGACCTTGATGTCGCGGCGGCGCCGCTTGCCCAGCCGCACGGTCATGCTTTCGAAGGGAAAGCTGATGACGTTCTCGGCTTCTCCCAGGCGGCTGAGCAGTCCGCGCAGCAGCAGGCCGTACAGGGCGAGCGATCCCACCGGCTTGGCAGTCATGGCCATCAGCTTGCCGCGTTCGAGCGCCTCGGCCTGCGGGATGCCTATCTGCCGCAATTGCAGCGCATTGTTGCCCACCACCAGCGAGGGCGTGCGGATCACACGCTGCACCTCGCCGCTGTCCAGGTGCAGGGCCAGCCGGCGATGTCCGCCGCGCAACAGCGTGACGATGGCGGACCACAGCGCCACCAGGCGGCTGCGGCCATAACGCTGCTTGTAGGCCTCGCGGTCTTCGAGCAATTGCGGATACAGGCCCAGGCTGGCATTGACCAGGAAGGCCTGCCCGTTGAGCAGGCCGACCTGCACGGGTTCGAGATGCGCGCCGACCAGGCCGCGCGTGGCGATCTCGGTGTCCTGCGGAATGCCGTAGGCGCGGCCGAAGTAATTGAACGTGCCCTGGGGCAGGATGCCGAACGGCACGCCGCTGCCCAGCACGGCACGCGCCACGGCATTCAGGGTGCCGTCGCCCCCGCAGGCCACGACGATGCCATTCCTGGCGCGCGCGGCCTCAACCGCGCGGCGCGCGATGTCCGGCAGCTTGCTGCCGTCATCGACGGCAATCAGCTCGTAGGTGCGGCCAGCCTCGTCCAGCACCCTCTGGATGGTCGAGCGCACGAGTTCGGCATCGTTGCGGCCCGAACCCTGGTTCCAGACGATGAAGAACGGCTCCTGGCCGGTGAGCGGGGCCGTGCCCCGAGCGGTGCCCTGCGGATCGGGAATCATGCGGGGGAAGATACCGAAGCCCGCGCAAGGCCGCAAGGCGCGTGCCGGCCGAACAGGCAACCAGCCGCAACCCCTGAATCAAAAAGCAAATTCACAAGAAAGAACCCCCGCCGCGCGCGCGGCAGAGGCCGACGAAGGTCCATGCCGACCAGAACCGCGAAGCTTCGGCCGGCAGGTCGGTCGGTTCATTGCGCTGACGTCCTGCGCCTGCCACCTTCCTTGCGCCGCCTCGGGATCCTACAGTCCCAGTTCGGAAAGCCCGGGATGATCGTCAGGCCGGCGTCCCAGCGGCCAGCGGAATTTGCGCTCGGATTCGGCGATGGGTTTGTCGTTGATGCTGGCGTAGCGATTCACCATCAGGCCATCCGGACCGAACGCCCAGTTCTCGTTGCCGTACGAACGGAACCAGTTTCCCGAGTCGTCGCGCCACTCATAGGCGTAACGCACGGCGATGCGGTTTTCGGTGAATGCCCACAACTCCTTGATCAGGCGGTAGTCCAGCTCCTTCGCCCACTTGCGCTCGAGAAACGCGCGCGCTTCGTCGCGGTTGTGCACGAACTCGGCGCGATTGCGCCAGCGGGTATCCAGGCTGTAGGCCAGCGCCACCTTGGCGGCATCGCGGCTGTTCCAGCCGTCTTCGGCCAGGCGGACCTTCTGGATGGCGGTTTCTCGCGTGAACGGGGGCACGGGCGGGCGGGTTTCAGCCGGGGTCGACATGGTTTGCTCCTTGGGGAGAACAGCGTAAAGAGACGTCGGGGTATCTATGGGACAGCACACTGGGAAGACCGGGGCGTAGCCGACGCCAGCAGCGTGTGCGCCGCGCGGCCCGCGCTGGCCGCGGCGGACGGATCGCCCATGACCAGCGCCACGGCGATGGCGCCATCGATCAGCACCAGCAGCTGGCCGGCCACGTCGTCGGGATCCGCCAGCACGCAGCCGCCCGCCAACTCGCGCACGTAGTCGTACAGCCGCTGCTTGTGCAAGCGGGAGACCGCGCGGATGGGGTGATCGGCGTCGCCGATTTCACCCGCGGCATTGATGAAGGCGCAGCCATGAAAACCCGGCGACTCGAACCAGCGCTGCAACGCCGGGAACATGGATAGCAGGCGATCCCGAGGCTCGGCGGCGCCGGACGTTTCAGCGACGAACCACTGCATCCAACGCTCGTCGCGCCGCCGCAGCGCGGCCGCCACCAGTTCGTCCTTGTTGGCGTAATGCCGGTAGATGCTCTTGCGGGCCACGCCCGATGCCCTGACGATGCGGTCCATGCCCGTGGCATGGATGCCGTCGGCATAGACCAGTTGTTCGGTGGCGTCCAGCAGGCGGATCCGGGAATCGGAGAGAGGGGCGTCGGGAGTCATAGGCGACAAAATAGAGAATGATCGTTCTCAACACACGGCGCATGGTAGAACGATCATTCTCGACGCGTCAACCCACCTCTTCGGCGCCGCTGATCTACAGTAAGGCTCCCCTACCCGCTTATCCCTTGCACAGGAGTTTTCCGATGTCATCCGCCTCGGCCATGAAATACGTGAAATTCGGTTCAACAGGATTGGAGGTCTCGCAGCTTTGCCTGGGATGCATGACCTACGGCGTGGCCGACCGCGGCGCGCACAGCTGGACGCTGGACGAGGCCCAGAGCCGTCCGCTGATCCGCCAGGCGCTGGAAGCGGGCATCAATTTCCTGGATACCGCCAACACCTATTCCGACGGCACGTCCGAGGAAATCGTGGGCCGCGCGATCAAGGATTTCGCCCGGCGCGAGGAGGTCGTGCTGGCCACCAAGGTGTACAACCGCATGCGGCCGGGTCCCAACGGCATGGGCCTGTCACGCAAGGCGATCTTCGCCGAGATCGACAACAGCCTGCGCCGGCTGGGCACCGACTATGTCGACCTTTATCAGATCCATCGCTGGGACTACGGCACGCCCATCGAGGAAACGCTCGAGGCGCTGCACGACGTCGTCAAGGCCGGCAAGGCACGCTACATCGGCGCGTCGTCGATGCATGCGTGGCAGTTTTCCAAGGCGCAATACCTGGCCCGGGAGCACGGCTGGACGCCCTTCTCCAGCATGCAGAACCACCTGAACCTGCTGTACCGCGAAGAAGAGCGCGAAATGCTGCCGCTGTGCGTGGACCAAGGCGTGGCCGTCATCCCGTGGAGCCCGCTGGCGCGCGGCCGCCTGACCCGGCCGGCGGGCGAAATCACCGCGCGCGTGCAGACGGACGTCTACGGCGGCAAGCTGTACGACCAGACGGCCCTGGCGGATGGCGCGGTCATCGGCCGGGTCGGTGAAGTGGCCGAAGCGCGTGGCGTGCCCCGCGCGCAGGTGGCGCTGGCCTGGGTGCGGCAAAAGCGCGGCGTGACGGCGCCGATCGTCGGCGCGTCCAAGCCGCAGCACCTGATCGACGCGATCGCCTCGCTGTCCCTGGTGCTGAGCGACGAGGAAATCGCCCAATTGGAATCCCCCTACGTGCCGCATGCCGTGGCGGGATTCCAGTAAGCCCATCCCTACAATACCGGCTACCGAAGGCCATCAGCGGCCTTCCATCTACCTATGACGAGGAGCGGCATGGAAGCGGAATTCTGGCTGGAGCGCTGGCGTGGCGGACAGACGAACTTTCATCAGGCGCGGGTAACCCCGCCACTGGAACGTTATTGGCCCCTGCTGTCCGTGCCGCGCGGCAGCCGCGTGCTGGTGCCGCTGTGCGGAAAATCGCTGGACATGCGCTGGCTGGCCGACCAGGGACTGCGCGTGCTGGGTGTGGAGCTATCGCCGCTGGCCGTCGAGCAATTCTTCGAAGAACAGGGCTTGCAGGCCGCCATTCATGAATCCGCCGCGGGCAGGCATTATGTGGCGGGCGATATCGAAATCGTCTGCGGCGATATTTTCGCGCTGGATGCGCAGACGCTGGCGGATTGCCGGGGCGTCTTCGACCGCGCGGCGCTGATCGCGCTGCCACCGGAAATGCGCGCGTCGTACGTGCAGCATATCTACAGCCAATTGCCCGACGACTACGCGGGCCTGCTGGTCACGCTGGATTATCCCCAGCAGCAGATGGATGGTCCCCCCTTTTCGGTAAACGACGCCGAGGTGCAGGCCCTGTACGGCCCGCACAGCGTGGCCGAACAGGTGTACCGGCGCGACACGCTGGAAAAAGAACCGAAATTCGCCGAGCGCGGACTGACGCGGCTCGAGACGCTGGTATACCGGTTGGGCCGCAAGGGCTGACCACAAGCCAGGAACGCACGCGCCAGCCTGACTAGCGGCAATCAGGTTGCGCGGGCACGCCTCGCAAACCGAGGTGGAGAAAAGGCGTTTCCTGCGCTGCCGCCCCGCTTCGTCCCACGATTATTACGTGGACTTCGTTTACATCCCCGCCTCTGATTTTGCATCCACGCAGAAACCGCCTAGCAAAGCAAAATTACAGAACAGTGAATAACCAACCATTCAACAAAAGAAACCCCGCTCACAGATAATCGGCGCCCACCCCATTTCTTGAAAAAAGAAATTTCATTTAACAGATACGAATTTATCGCATAAATTTCTTTATATTTGGCACACCTGCTTTCTTATGGCAATGCGCCGTTTTTCTGACAGCGGGCGGCCACACGGTCGCCGAAGCGCAGTTTGACGACCGCATGGCTTCATGCGCTGCCGAGGAATTTATGTCCATCACGCCTGACTCGAACGAATCCGCCATCCCCCTGCATCGGCCAGCAGCGGCATCATCCGTGGGCGTTCGCCACGTGAAAATGAGCGAGTTCTACAGCAAGTTCGCTTCATACATCGCGGAAGCGGAATATGCCCCGGTATGCGTATGGCGATACAAATCGCCCGTCGTCTGGCTGGTGGGGCATGCGACCTGGGCCCGCCATCCGAAAATCGAGCAGTTTCTTCCCGAGGGACATATCCTGGGCCTGCTCCGCGACTCGATCAACGCCAGGTTGGACAAGGCCAATACCCTGCTCGAAGCGGCAATGAGCGCAAACAAAATGCGCGTTCCGCCG
Source organism: Bordetella ansorpii (assembly GCF_900078315.1). GTDB lineage: Bacteria > Pseudomonadota > Gammaproteobacteria > Burkholderiales > Burkholderiaceae_B > Bordetella > Bordetella ansorpii. The sequence continues at coordinate 1,407,370 of NZ_FKBS01000014.1, read as the reverse complement.
GAGCCGCTGGTGCGTGCGCTGCTCGTCCGTATTCTGTATTCGATTCCGTCCGACGCCATGCTTCACGAACAGATCAACCACAATCTGCTGTATCGCTGGTTCGTCGGCTTCGACCTCAGCCAGCCCATCTGGGCGCGCCATGTCATGGAAGACGCCTTTGCCCTGCTGCTGTCTCAACGGGAAATCGTCGGGCTGATAACCGAACTGGTCACCCTTGCCGCCGCGTCGAAGCAAGCCTCGGCGACCCACGACTTCCACATCAACCTGGCCTTGCTCGAAGCATGGCGGGTACGGGTGGGGCAGCAGGCCATCCAGCCCGAAGCCTGACGTCAGTCCCTGGCGGGCAAGGGCACGGGTGGAAAACGTCCCTGCTGGGGCGTGGCGACAGGCGCGTCCAGGCCATTGCCAGCCTGCGATCCCGCCTCGCCGCCGCCCCCGGCGGGACACGCCTGGCCCTCGCCCTTCTCCTCGATCCAGGCAGTCCGGTCAGCGCCGCTGGGTAACGGCGCGGCGGTAGCATCCACCCAGGAAGCCACGTCGTTCCAGACCGTGGCGGCGCAGCGATCGCGCAACAGCATGTGATAGCCCCGCGCATAAACGGCCTGGCGCACCGGCATGGCGGCGCGCACCGCGTCGAGGCGGGCCAGTGCATCGGACACCGATTTGCGGTCCAGCACCTGCTCGTGCTGGCCGTACAGCACCAGCATCGGCACATCTTGCGGCAAGCGGTCCAGGTCGTCGTAGGCGGTGGTCATCAGGTCGACCAGCCCGCTGACGGCATCGATGCGCGTGCGCTTGAGCACCAGGGGGTCGCGGCCCAGGGCGCGCAACATCTCGTCGTTGTCCGAGGGCACGATCTTCAGGCCGGCGGGAGGCTCCAGCGCCATGCCGGGAAAGGTCTGGTAGGCCGCCCACAGCGTCAGCCGGTAGAACACGTTCATGGTCTGGCGCCCCCACAGCGCGGGCGCCGAGAGTATCGCGCCGTCGATGCGCCGCGCCAGCGGCTTGCCGTCGGTCCGTGGTTGCGCCAGCGCCGCGACGATGACGGCGCCGCCCATGCTTTCGCCCAGCAGATAGAGCGGCACGCCCGGCTGGCGGGCGTGGATGGCGTCCACGGCGGCGTTCAGGTCGGCCACCATCGTCTCTGTGTCCGACCAGATACCCGGCCGCGGCGCGCGGCCGAAGCCGCGCTGGTCGTACGCATAGGTGGCGATGCCCTGCTGCGCCCAATATTCGGCCGGCTGGGCAAAGGCATTCGAATAGTCGTTCATGCCGTGCAGGGCCAGGATGGCGGCGCGCGGCGCCGCCGGGGGCAGCCACTGGCGCAACGGCAGCGACACGCCGTCGGGCGTCACCAAGGCCTGGTCTTCCAGGCGGGGGGGCTGTCCGGCCGGTCCCATGGGCTGATGCATGGCCGCGCAGCCGGCCAGCAAGGACAGCGCCAGCCCCAGGGCCGGCAAACGGAAAAGACGGGAAAACTTGCCGAGAATGAATCTGTGCACGTAAGCGGCGCCGGCGAGCAGGGAAGTGCCGCCAGTATAGGCAAGTTCGCAGCGCGCCCGGCCGGCCCGCTCTCCCCCGAAACACGGATGCAACCCACTTCATTGGCGCCATCTATGGGGTGGTATCCTCCAAGAGTCTGGAGGGCAACATCTAATGGCAGAGGGTCTGGCAACGGTGCAAGAATCAGGAACTTCGTCCACGGCTGGCCTGAATCTGGATCAGTGCGCCCAGGAGCCCATCCGCATTCCCGGCGCCATTCAGCCATTCGGGGCGCTGCTCCTGCTTACCGCGCAGGGACAGCGCGTCATCAGCGCCAGCGTCAACTGCGCCGAAGTCACCGGGCTGTCCATCACCGCGGGCCAGCCGCTTTCCCATCATGGCGACGAGGGCTGGAACATCGCGCTGGACGCCATCCGGAACTGGTCTGGCAGCGAAGGCGAAACCCTCAGCGTCAATGTCCGCGTGCGGGACCGCCATCTCTATATGTCCGGCTCGCGCAGCCCGCAAGGCCTGCTGGTCGAGTTCGAGGCCGTGGACGCCCACCGCCCCACCACGCTCGACGCACTGTATCCGCAGTTGCGGTCCTTCCTGGACGACCTGGATCCCTCGGGCGACCCCGGGGTCATCCTGCAACGCGCGTCGGCCCAACTGCGCCGCCTGACCGGCTTCGACCGCGTGCTGGTGTACCGGTTCGACAGCGACGGGCACGGCACGGTGGTCGCCGAGGACAACAACGGCGTGCTGCCGGTCTACCTGAACCACCGCTTTCCCGCCTCGGACATCCCGACGCAGGCGCGGCAACTGTATTGCCTGAACCGCGTGCGGCTGATTCCCGACGCCAGCTACGTGCCGGTGCCGCTGGAACCCGCCTTCATCGGGCCGCAACAGCAGCCGCTGGACCTGACCTATGCCACGTGGCGCAGCGTCTCGCCCATCCACGTCGAGTACATGCGCAACATGGGCACGCATTCGTCCATGTCCGTCTCGCTGGTGCTCGACGGAGAACTGTGGGGCCTGCTGTCGTGCCACAGCGCCGAGCCGCACTATGTGCAGCCGCAAGTGCGCGCGGCCAGCGAGCTGCTGGGCCGCATCGTGGCGCAACAGCTGGGCGCCAACGAACGCATCTCCGAGCACACCCACCGCATCGAACTGAAGAAGGTCGAGGTCGAACTGGTCGAACTGCTGGCCCGCTCGCAAACCCTGCAGGAAGGCTTCAAGGAACGCTCCCCCGCCTGGATGTCGCTGCTGCAGGCCCAGGGCGCCGCGCTGGTCTGGCAGGACCAGATATACACCGTGGGCGACACCCCATCCGAGGGACAGATAAACCAGATCGTCGATTGGCTGGCCGAACGGGGCATCGAGCAGACCTACACCACCGAACACCTGGCGGGGCGCTGGCCGGCCGCCGAAGCCTTCGCGGACGTCGCCAGCGGCCTGGCGGCAGCCTCCGTTTCTCGGGTGCATCAGAGCTTCCTGCTGTGGTTCCGGCCGCAGAAGATCCGTACCGTCAGCTGGCGCGGCAACCCTCACAAATCGCTGGATCCGGTATCGGGCCGCCTGCATCCGCGCAAGTCGTTCGACATCTGGCAGGAACAGGTGCGCAACCGAGCCATCCCCTGGCGGCGTTCCGAATGCGACGCGCTGACGGACTTCCGCAACGTCGTGGTCAACCTGATCCTGAAGCGGGCGGAAGAACGCGCCGAACTGACCGAGCAACTGGAACGCAGCAACGTCGAGCTCGAGTCCTTCTCGTATTCGGTGTCGCACGACCTGCGCGCGCCCTTCCGGCACATCGCCGGATTCGCCGAGCTGCTCAAGCGCCGCGAAGGCGACCTGGACGATACGTCCACGCACTACATCGACAACATCGTGCGCGCCGCCGTGACGGCGGGCCGTCTGGTCGACGACCTGCTGCGCTTCTCGCACCTGGGCCGCGCGGCGCTGGCGCCGCAGAAAGTCGACATGAACAAGTTGGTGGCCGAGGTCAGGCAGGCCGTCGAACTGAGCCTGCCCGACGCCCGCCCTAAATGGGAGATCGCGCCACTCCCCCCGGCCCACGGCGATCCGAAATATCTCCGCCAGGTCTGGTACAACCTGATGGAGAATGCAGTCAAGTACTCCAGCACCACCGAGTCGCCGCTCATACGCATCACCGGATCGGACGGCGGGTCCAGCGTCGTCTACAGCATCGAAGATAATGGCGTGGGCTTCGACATGGCGTATGTCGGCAAGCTGTTCGGCGTATTCCAGCGCCTGCACCATCACGACGACTTCGAGGGTACGGGCATCGGCTTGGCGCTGTCCAAGCGCATCGTCGAGAAGCATGGCGGCTGGATCAAGGGCGAAGGCGCCGTCGACCAAGGCGCCCGATTCACTTTCGCGGTCCCGCGCAATGAGTCATAAATGGAAAAAATGAAGGACTTGCGTCCCATTCTTCTGGTGGAAGACAGTGCGAACGACGTCGAGCTGACGTTGGCCGCGCTGGCGCAATGCAGCATCGCCAACGAGGTCGTCGTCGTGCGCGACGGCGCCGAGGCCCTGGATTACGTCTATCGTCAAGGCGCTCATGCCAGCCGCGCGCCGGGCGAACCGGCGGTCATCCTGCTCGATCTGAAACTGCCCAAGATCGACGGATTGGAAGTGCTGTCACGCCTGAAGGCCGATCCGCAACAGCAGCAGATCCCGGTGGTCATGCTGACCTCGTCGCGCGAAGAGCGCGACGTGGTCCGCAGCTACCGGCTGGGCGTGAACTCGTTCGTGGTCAAGCCGGTCGAGTTCGCCGAGTTCTTCGACGCAATCCGCAACCTGGGCATGTTCTGGGCCATCCTGAACCAGCCGCCTCCCATGCATCGCGAGCGTGGCGCCACGAAAACCAAACGCAGGATTGCCGACGAGCCGTGAGTGTTCTGATCCTGGAAGACGACGACCTGGATGCCGAGCTGATCCTGTATCGGCTCGGCGAAGCGCTGCCCGGCGTTGCCGTGCAGCGCGCCAGCAACCGGAAGTCGTACGAGGCGCGCCTGCGCCTGGGGGGCATCACGCTGGTGGTGTCCGACTTCTCGCTGCCCGACATCGACGGTTGGGCCGCGCAACGCATGGCCGCCGAACTGGCGCCGGATGCGCCCTTCATCTTCGTGTCCGGCATCATCGGCGAGGAAGTCGGCGTGAAGGCCATGAAGGAAGGCGCCACCGACTACGTGCTGAAAGAGCGCCTGGAGCGCCTGGGCGCGGCCGCGCGCCGCGCCCTGCTCGAGGCCGAGGACCGGCGTGCCCGCAAGTGCGCCGAGGAAGCCCTGCGCGATAGCGAAGAGCGCTTCCGCACGCTGTCCGACAGCGCTCCCGCCCTGATCTGGGAGACCGACGAACAGGGCGAAATGATTTTCACCAATCGCTACTTCGAAGACCTGTTCGGCCAGCCCCCCGGCGCCATGCTGGGCCAGGGCTGGCAACAGGCGATCGACGGCCGTGACCTGCCGCTGGTGCTCGATCTCATGCAGCGCGCCACGCGCGAGCGGCGCGAGTTCCAGATGGAAATGCGCGTGCTGGACCGCCGCGGCGACCTGCGCTGGCTGCACTGCAAGGGCGTGCCGCGAATGGACCGCAGCGGACGTTTCCTGGGGCTGCTGGGCACCAACGTCGACATCACCGACGCCAGGCGCGCCCGCGACGAACTCGAACACATGGTGGCGGCCCGCACCGCCGAGCTGCTGCGCACCAATGAACGCCTGCTGCAGGAAATGCAGCAGCGCGCCGACGCGGAAAGCGCCGCCCGCAGCGCCGAGGAACAACTGCGCCAGGCACAGAAGATGGAAGCCTTCGGCCAGTTGACCGGCGGCGTGGCGCACGATTTCAACAATTTCCTGACCGTCATCCTGGGCAACCTGGAAACGCTCGAACGCACGCTGACCCACGCGCCCGGCCGCACGGCCACCGCGCTGGCCCATGCCAAGCTGGGCGCGCAACGCGCGGCGGCGCTGACGCAGCGGCTGCTGTCGTTCGCGCGGCGCCAGCCGCTGCAGCCGCGCCGCATCGACCTGAACGGCCTGATCTCGGACACCATCGAAATCCTGTCGCGCACCCTGGGCGAACACGTCGAGGTTCGCACCGAACTGTCCGCCGATCTGTGGGACACGCTGACCGACCCGCACATGCTGGAAAGCGCGCTGGTGAACCTGGCGGTCAACGCGCGCGACGCCATGCCCGAGGGCGGCGTCATCAGCATCCGCACCGGCAATGCCGAGATCGGTATCGGCCATGCCGAAGCCGATGGCCTGCTGCCCGGGCAATATGTACGCATCAGCCTGGGCGACACCGGCACGGGCATTCCGCCCGAATTGCTGGGCAAGGTGTTCGAACCCTTCTTCACCACCAAGGACATCGGCGTGGGCACCGGCCTGGGCCTGAGCCAGGTGTATGGTTTCGTGAAGCAGTCCGGCGGTCACGTGCGGATCGACAGCACACTGGGCACGGGCACCACGGTGCATCTGTACCTGCCGCGCCAGAACACGGCCGGCCTGCCCGAGGCCGAGCCCCTTCACGATGGCCAGGCCCGCCAGGCGCGCCCTGGGGAAGTCGTGCTGGTGGTGGAAGACAACACCGGCGTGCGCCTGCATTCCACCCGCATCCTGCAGGACCTTGGCTACGTGGTGCACGAAGCCTCCGATGGCCCCGAGGCGCTGGAACAGATCGAGCGCCACCCGGACATCTCGCTGGTCTTCACCGACGTCGGGCTGCCCAAGGGCATGAACGGACGCGAACTGGCCGAGGCGGCGCGTGCGCTGCGTCCCGGCCTGCCGGTGCTGTACACCTCGGGTTATGCCGAAGGCGCGCTGACGCATGGCGGGCAGTTGCCGCCGGGCGTCGACCTGCTGCCCAAGCCCTTCTCGTTCGTGGACCTGGCCAACCGCATCCGCGACATTCTGGACCGCCAGGCACCCGAATCCGCGTCCGAAGCGCCATCGCGCATCCTGCTGGTCGAAGACGAAGACCTGATCCGCATGCTGGCGCTGGAAGGCCTCGAAGACCTGGGCTACGACGTCGCCGAGGCCGCCACCGGCGGCGAGGCGCTGCGCCTGCTCGAAGCCGAGCCCGGCGCCTTCGAAGGCGCCATCGTCGACATGGGCCTGCCCGACATGAAAGGCGAGGATCTGCTGCGCACGCTGGCGCAACGCTATCCGGGGCTGGCCATCGTCATCGCCAGCGGCGCCCACGTGTCTGCCAGCGAACTGCCGCCGCACGCCCGGCTGGCCTCGGTGCAGAAGCCCTATCAGTTCGCGCAGTTGGGCGATGCGTTGCGTGGGTTGGGCGTGGGCGCCGTCTCGCAAGGCTGAAAGGAAAGCCGCCATGCTCCGTTGCCACGCGGCAGGATGGCGGCATTTCCGGGCGCGGCGAGCTTTCTTTCAGGGTCGACAGGCCCCAGACGACGATGCAGACTTCCGGCGATGACCCGCCCAAGACGATTTCCATCGGCCTGCCCCCTCCGGGCGACCGAGAGCGGAAACTGCGCCGCAAGAAGCGCTCGGCCACGCTGAGCCTGCTGGGCGCCTGCCTGGTATTCGTCGTGCTGACCGCGCTGGACCCCGGGCACCAGAACCTCTACATCGGCGCGCTGGCGGCAATGGCCGAAGCGGCCATGGTGGGCGGCCTGGCCGACTGGTTCGCCGTGACCGCGCTGTTCCGCCATCCGCTGGGACTGCGCTGGCTGCCGCATACCGCCATCATTCCCCGCAACAAGGACCGGATCGGCGCCAGCCTGGCCGACTTCATCTGCGATCATTTCCTGGGCAAGGAACAGGTGCTGGAACGCCTGCACGCCTTCGATCCCGCCCAGCGGCTGGTGCAGGCCCTGTCCCGGCCGGAATCCGCCGCGCGGCTGGCCGATTTCGTGGTGCGCCACGCGCCGCGGCTGGTGGCCCTGCTCGATAGCGACGAACTGCAGGACTTCATCCGCGCCAATACCAAGGAGAAGCTGAGCAAGCTGGACGTGTCGGACCTGCTGGCCCGCCTGCTGACCGTGCTGACCAAGGACGGCCGCCACCAGGAGGCGATGGACCGCCTGCTGCGCGACATCGCGGACATCCCCGGCGCGCCCTCGGCGCGGGGCGTGCTGGCGCAGAAGATCGCGGAAGAACTGTGGTCGGTGATGCGCTGGGTGCGGCTGGACAAGCCCGTGGCCGAGAACATCGCGGACAAGGTCGCGGCGGGCATGCGCCAGCTGTTCCTGGACATGGCGCGGGACAAGGACCATGAGCTTCGCGTGAAACTGGAAAGGAACATTCCCCGCTTCATCGCGCAGTTGCGCACCGACCCGGCGCTGCGCGCCCGCATCGACCTGTTCCGCGACCGGGTGCTGGAGAACCACGAACTGTCGCAGTACATCCAGGACATCTGGCGCAGCGCGCTGGACTGGCTGCGCGAAGACCTGGCGCACGATGATTCGGAAGTGCGCGCCGCGCTGTTCAAGGCCTCGCTGACGCTGGGCAAGCGCATCGACCAGCAGCCCGAGATGAAGGCGTGGTTCAACGGCTGGGTAACCGAGACGGTGGAGCCGCTGGTGGAAGAGTACCGGGAGAAGATCCGCCGCTTCATCGTTGCCCGCGTGCAGGCGTGGAGCGCCGAGGAGCTGACCAGCCAGCTGGAACTGAACCTGGGCAGCGACCTGCAATCCATCCGGCTGAGCGGCACCTTCGTCGGGGCGCTGATCGGCGGATTGCTGTATGGGCTGATGCACCTGGTGGCGTATCTGGCGCGCTGAGCAGGCGCGATGACTGGCCCGCGCCGGAGCGCCATCGCCCTACCGCGCCGCCGATCAGCCGAGCGCGGTCGACGGCTGCTCGAAGATGCGATGCGCCGCATTGCGCAAGTGGGCACGCATGGCGGCCTCCGCGGCATCGGGATCATGGCCGATGATGGCCTCCAGTACGGCGCGATGCTCGTTCCGGGACTCGTTCCGATAGCGCTCATCCAGCATCACCCGGATCTGTACCCTCAGAACGGGTAACTGAAGCCGCTTCATCAACAGCGTCAATTGCGCGTTGCCGGCGAATCGCAGGACCAGGTCGTGGAAGGCGCTGTTCTCCTCGCGGAACACCGCGGCGGGATCCGATCCCTGCACGTCGATGGCTTCGTAGGCCTGCATGAAGGCATCGCGCAACCCCTTCCCTGCCACCTCTTCGGCCGCCAGCCGCGCGGCCAAGCCTTCGATCGATTCGCGTATTCGGAACAGGTCGATGAGTTCGCGGCGGGAAAACGTCTTGACGATGGCCCCGCGATTGGGGACCAGATCGACGGTTCCTTCCATTCCCAACCGGCGCAGGGCTTCGCGCAATGGCCCGCGCGTGGCTGAAAACGACTCCATCAGATCCGCCTCGATCAGGCGTTGCCCAGGGGCGAACTGCCCATTGTGAATGGCGGCGCGGATCTGCTCGACGATGCGATCGGTGACGTTGCCGGGGCGCTTCCTGGAATCGCTGGGAGATGTGCTCATAGGTCTGTGGGGTGCGCCCGCCGAGCCGCCCGGCCGGGTACCGCAGGCGGAATTGTAAACACAATTTTGTCCGATTGTTTTGTCCTGCATTTTCACATACACTTTTGAAATACGATTCATAACAAGCAGTTGGAGACACATGCTATGCACGCTGACATACCGGCACAGCCATCGCCCTGGCTCGCCCGCGACGTGGAAAACGACAGGTCTTGGGTACTGCGCCTCACGGCAGACGAGATCCACGGCATCGATACCGCCTTGGCCCACGCCAAGAAGACCGCCAAGCCCCTGCTCGACATGACACCCGGCGATTTCCCGCTATCGGAGGCCGCCCGGAACAAACTGGCGAGCGCCGTGCGAGCCACGCAGACCAGATGGGGTTTCTGCCTGCTCAAGGGGTTTCCGGTAGACCGCTGGTCGGAGGAGGACACTCGCCTGGCCTACTGGGGGATGGGCCTGCACATGGGGGTGGCGCGTCCGCAGAACAGGAACAGCGACATCCTCAATGACGTCCGCGATGCAGGCGGCACTTACCGGGACAAGGGAGGCCGCGGCTACAACACCAACGCGTCCCTGGACTTTCATATCGATTTCGGCGACGTCGTCGCGCTGCTATGCCGCCGCACGGCCAAATCCGGCGGGCGCAGCCTGATCGCCAGTTCACGCGCCATCCACGATGAAGTGGTCCGCACGCACCCCGAGCTGCGCGACACCTTGCTCCAGCCGTTCCATTTCAGTTGGCAGGGCGCCATGGGGCAGCACGATGCCCCCTACTACCAATGCTCCCTGGCGGGCACGCGGGACGGCCATTTCGCATTCCGATCCAACCGCAAGAACATCGTGGCCGCCCAGCGCGACTTCTCCGACGTGCCACGCCTGTCCGACGCGCAGGTCGCGCTGCTCGACCTGCTGGACACACTGTATCCAGACCCGCGCTTCTGCTATGCCATGCAATTGGATGCCGGCGATATGCAGTTGCTGAACAACTACGTCACGATCCATTCGCGCACACACTTCGAGGACCACGAGCTGCCCGACCGGAAGCGGCACCTGTTGCGGCTATGGCTCGGCATTCCCGCTTGCCAGCCCCTGCCCGCGGGCTGGGGCGAACCTTACAAGAGCACCAACGCCAACACGGTCAGGGGCGGCTTGCGCGGCCAGGCCATCACCTCCGCCTTCCTGGATTTCGAAGCACGCATGGCCAGCCATCACGGCATGGATAACCACTACTACGAGGCGAGTCCGAGATGAGATCCCACCACACCGCCATCTTGGGCCTCGCGATCTGCCTGGGGGCCGGGCTACCGACGACCGGCCTGCCCGCCGAACCCGCGTTTCCGTCCAGGCCCGTCACCATCGTGGTCCCCTACTCCGCCGGCGGCGGCACGGATGCGCTGGCGCGCAACATCGCCCGAGTCTGGCAGCAGCAATGGAAGACACCCGTGCTGGTCGTCAATCGGACGGGGGCCGATGGCATCATCGGCACCGAGTACGTCAGGAACCAGCCGGCCGACGGCTACACGGTACTGATGCAGGTCAATCAGGCCTTGTTCTACCCGTACACCCTGCCTTCGGCCAACATCGACATCCTGAAGGACTTCAAGATGGTGTCGAAGCTGCAGCAGAACGCAATGGTGTTCGGCGTGGCGAAGGACTCTCCCGACCAGACCTTTCCAGACCTGATCAAGCGCTGCAGGACCGCCAGAACACCGTGCTCGTTCGGCGCAGCCACGCGCCACGGTGAAATCATGGCGCGCCAGATAGCCGAGAAGTCGCAACTGGGCAATGCCATCGTCGCCAACTACAAGGGCACCGCCCCGATGATGACCGACGCATTGGGAGGCCACATCACCCTGGGCATGCCGTCACTGGTGGTGGCGCTGCCCCAGGTCAGGGGAGGATCATTCCGTGCGCTGGCCACGGGTTCGAACACGCGCCTGCCCGAGTTGCCCGACGTGCCTACGCTCAATGAACTCGGCCTGCAGATGAGCGCCGTGACCTGGTACGGCTTGATGGTCCGCCAGGGTACGCCCGAGAACGTCGTGGCTGCCATCGGCGCGGGGATCCAGGCGGCAGCCCACGACAGGAAAGTGCGCGAAAGCATGCGCAGCGAAGGCGCGATTCCGGTCTTCAGCGATGCCGCGACGTTCGACCGCGAGGCACGCGAAGAGGCCCGCGCCGTCGAGCCCTTGCTCGAGAAGTACCTGACGTCCACTGAAAAAGGAAACTGACCGCCATGAACGCCAGCACTCAATTGCGCGCGGCATTGCAGCAGCCGGGCATGCGCATCGCCCCCGGCGCCTATGACGCCATCACTGCCCGCCTGATCCAGCAGGCCGGTTATCCGCTGGTCTACATGACGGGCGCGGGAACCTCGGCATCGCTCGGATACCCGGATTACGGCCTGATCACGCAGACCGAGATGGTCGACAAGGCCGCCATTCTGGCGAGGTCCGTCAACATTCCGGTCATCTCGGACGCGGATACCGGATACGGCAATGAACTGAACGTGACGCGGACGGTACACGAATTCGAATCCCGCGGCGTCGCGGGCATTCACATCGAGGACCAGGTGGCGCCCAAACGTTGCGGACACCTGGACGGCAAGGAAATCGAGCCCCTGCCACGCTACCTGAGCAAGATCCGCGCGGCCTGCGCGGCGCGCCGGCATCCGGATTTCTACATCATCGCCCGCACTGACAGCCGCGCGTCCATGGGCCTGGACGAAGCCGTCGAGCGTGCCAATGCCGCCCTGGCCGAAGGCGCGGACATGGCGTTCATCGAGGCGCCGCAAAGCCACGAGGAAGTCGTCTCGATCCCGCGGCGGGTCAATGGCCCATGCCTGCTGAACATCGTCCAAGGCGGCAAGACACCCGTGACGGACCTGCGCGACGTGCAGCAGATGGGCTACAAGCTGGCGATCCTGCCGGGCGTCCTGCTGCGCACGGCGGTCATCGCATTCGACGAAGTGCTGGCCGACATCATGCAGGAGCACATCGTGCCGGAACGGCTGAACCGATACTCTCCGCACCAGAGTTTCCAGCGGTTTGGCGCCGATGAGTGGGATGAGGTCCGCGCCCGCTTCGCCCAGCACGAACAACCCGCGGTCAGGACGGCATGATGGCCGGCGCCCGTGCAAGCGCCACGGCCCCGCGCACCCTGTTCCACAAGATCTGGGCCAATCATCTTGTGCTGGCGCGCGATACCGGACCGCAACTGATGTACATCGACAGGCACATGCTGCATGACGGCTCGTTCCATGCCTTCAGGCAGTTGCGCGCCCGGCAGTTGGCCGTGCGCCACCCCGATCGCATCTTCGGCGTGCCGGACCATTATGTGCCGACCACGGGCCGCAGCGCGGAACAGGCCTCCAGCCCCGAGGTGGCGCGGATGATCTCGCATTTCGACAGCAACATGGCCTGGGCGGGCATCCCGAATTTCCCGTTGCAGGATCCCCGCCAAGGCATCGTGCACGTGGTCTGTCCGGAACAAGGCATCAGCCTGCCGGGCATGATGCTGGTCTGCACCGACAGCCACACGTCCACGCACGGCGCGCTGGGCGCGATTGCGTTCGGCATCGGCCAATCGGAAAGCGTGCATGTGTTGAGCACGCAGACACTGTGGCAGGTCGAGCCCCGCACGCTGCGCGTGTCCATCGAAGGCGTCCGGCAGCCGGGCGCCAGTGCCAAGGACATCGCCCTGGCCGTCCTGGCCTGCCTGGGTGCGGCGGGCGCCGCTGGACACGTCATCGAGTTCACGGGCCAGGCGGTGCGAGCGATGAGCATGGAAGAGCGCCTGACCTTGTGCAACATGTCGATCGAGGCCGGCGCACGTTGCGGCATGATCGCTCCCGACGACACGACCTACCAGTATCTGCATGGCAGGCCGTACGCCCCTGCCGGCCCGGCCTGGGAGCGCGCCGAACGATTCTGGCGCGCGTTGCCCACCGATCCGGGCGCGGCCTTCGACCGCGAGGCCCACGTCGATATCGATCACGTCGGTCCCATGGTGACCTGGGGCACCAGTCCCGACACCGCGATCGGGATCGACGGCGCGATTCCCGACCCCGCCCACCAGCGGGATCCAGCCGTGCGCCGCGCCATGCAGGCGGCGCTGCAATACATGGACCTGGCCCCCGGCATGCGTGTGCAGGACATCGCCATCGACCGCGTCTTCATTGGCTCGTGTACCAACAGCCGCCTGTCAGACCTGCGGGAGGCGGCCGCCGTGCTGCGGGGCAGGCGCGTCCGGGTGCCCGGCGTCGTGGTGCCCGGCTCAGGCGTCGTGAAGATGGCGGCCGAAGCCGAAGGCCTGCACCAGGTGTTTATCGAGGCTGGCTTGCAATGGCGCGAGGCGGGATGCTCGATGTGCGTGGCCATGAACGGCGATACCGGACAGGTGGGAGAACGGGTGGCCTCGACCACCAACCGAAATTTCGTCGGCAGGCAAGGCCCCGGCGTGCGCACCCACCTGATGAGCCCGGCGATGGCAGCCGCCGCGGCGGTCTCGGGACGAATCGCCGACGTGCGCCGGCTCAGGACAGACACTTCCTGCTGACCTCCTCTGGACTCCTGCCATGGAAAAATTCACTGTTTTCGAGGGTCGGGCGTTTGCAATCGCGGGCCGGGACATCGACACGGACCAGATCATTCCCGCCCGCTTCCTGAAAATGGACCGCTCGCGGCCCGGCGGCTATGGCCCGTTCCTGTTTCACGACCTGTCGTTGAGCGACCATGCGGCCGCCACGCGGGACCACGCCACCGTGCTGGTCGCGGGCGCCAATTTCGGCTGCGGTTCCTCCCGCGAAGGTGCGGTCTATGCACTGGTCGACCGAGGATATCGTGCCGTGCTCGCTTCCAGCTTCGGAGATATCTTCCACAACAACTGCCTGAAGAACGGCCTGCTGCCTGTTCGCCTCGACGAGCCCATCATCGAGAACCTGGCCCGGCGGGCCATGGAAAGCGAGCCGCTGTCCATCGAGGTCGACCTGCCGGCCCAGCAGGTACGATGGCGCGAAAAAGGCGAGCCCGTGCACCACGCGTTCTCCATCGACCCATTCTGGCGGGAATGCCTGCTGACCGGACAGGATGAAATCGCGTTGACCCTTTCCTACCTGCCTCAGATCGAAGCGTTCGAGGCCCGCTATTTCCAGTCGCCGCTGGGAGCCTGCCCGGGTACCGCGCCATAGCGCCGGCACGCCGACGCACGCCTGTCCGGCCGCACGTCAGGACCCGGACTTGCCCGTCAGCGTCGCAAACGCCGCCAACGCCCGCCCGCGCCCTTCTTCATGGACGATGATGGGCTCGGGATACTCCCGCCCCAGCTTCACTCCGGCGGCCGACAACTGCTCGGCCGAGGCCTTCCAGGGCTCGTGGATCACCGACGCCGGCAAGCCGGCCAGTTCGGGCACCCAGCGGCGCACGTAATCGCCCTTGGGATCGAATTTGGTGCCTTGCAGGATGGGATTGAAAACCCGGAAGTACGGCGCGGCATCTGCGCCGCAACCGGCTACCCACTGCCAGTTGGCCACATTGCTGGCGGGATCGGCATCGACCAGGGTATCCCAGAACCACGCCTCGCCCACGCGCCAGTCGACCAGCAGGTGCTTGACCAGGAATGACGCGACAACCATGCGCACGCGGTTGTGCATCCAGCCGGTGGTCCACAGTTCGCGCATGCCCGCGTCCACCAGCGGATAACCGGTCTGGCCGCGCTGCCAGGCACGCACGCCCGCGGGATCGTCGCGCCAGGGCATGTCGTCGAATTCGCGGCGGAAGTTGCGCGTGGGCAGATCGGGATAGTGGTACAGCAGGCTGTAGCAGAACTCGCGCCATCCCAGCTCGGCCAGGAATTTCTCGCGGCCGCTGCCCTCGGCCGCCTGCGCGGCATGCCAGGCCTGACGCGGCGAGACCTCGCCGAAACGCAGGTAGGGCGACAGGCGGCTGGTGGCGGGCTGGTCGGGGCGGTCGCGGCCTTCCGCGTAGCCGTGCAGGCCGCGCTTCAGGAAATGGGTGAGGCGTTCCATCGCCGCGGTCTCGCCGCCCGCCCAGGCGTCGCGCATGCCGCCGGCCCAATCGGGCTCGGGGGACTGAGGCAGCAGCTTCAGATCGTCCAGCGTGGCGCACATCGGCAACTGGCCGGGCAGCTTCGCAAACGACAGTTCCGCAGGCGCCGGCAAGGGTGGCGCCACGCTGCCCAGCTTGCAGGCGGCGCGCCAGAACGGCGTGTACACCCGGAACGGGCCGCCCGAGCCGGTCTGCACTTCCCACGGTTCGAACAGCAGGCTGCCGCCCGCGCTCTCGACGGTCAGGCCGCGCTGGCGCAGCGACGCCTTCAAACCCGCATCCACCGTGCGCTGTGCCAGCGCATAACGACGGTTCCAATACACCGCGCCCGCGCCCAGGGCTTCGGCCAGGCCAGCGATGGCGCGCGTCTCGTCGCCGCGCAGCAGCAGCAACGAGCCCCCCTGCCCGGCCAACGCGGCGTCCAGCGCCTGCAAGGCGCGGTGCAACCACCAGCGCGCCGCGCCGCCCAGCGTGCGGATATCGGGATTGAGATCGTCCAGCACGTACACGCAGACCAGCGGCGCACCGGACTTGGCGGCGCGCGTCAGGGCAGGATGGTCGGCCAGGCGCAGGTCGTCGCGGAACCAGACGATGGCGGGAGCAATGGCGGCGGTGTCGGGCATGGAAAAAACGGGGAATTCGATGCGGAGACGGCGGCCAGCGAATGGCCGCAGGATGTCTTGCACTGTACAGGAAGGCATGAGCAAGAGGATCTCTTCGCACGCACACCCGCATGCCGCCCTGACAATGCTTGAAGCTTCATTCATCGCGTCCTGCCGCGGTGCGACATTTTGCGGCACGCGCAAAACAGCCTGCGGCTGCTAGAATTCCCGCGTCAAGCACGCCTCATTATTATTACGACACATCATGGGTCCGAGCTTTTCGGCACGACGCCGATCGTGCTGGCTCCTGCTGATCGCCTTTCTCTATGCCTCGCTGGTTCCCGCATTGGGGCTGGCCAGCGGCAAGAGTGCGGTCGCGCGCACGGTGTGGGTGCAACTGTGCAATTCGGCCACCCACGAGTTCGTCGCCGTCGACCTGACCGACAAGTCTTCGGAGGGCGACAAGCCCTCCGCCAGCCGCGCAACGGGCCATTGCCTGCTGTGCCACTCGCCCTCCCTGCTTCCGACCACGGAAACGCCGAACGTCGCGGTGGTTCTGGTGCGCTACCTGCGCCTGGTCGTGGCCGACGATCCCGCCCCGCGCGCCGCGCCGGTCTGGAACGTCTCGCTGGCGCGCGCGCCCCCCGTCGCCACCTGAATGCCACGCGTCCGGCCGCCTGCTTGCGCGGGCCCGGCGCGATCTCCCTACCGATAACCCGCGGGACCGCGAACGCCTTCAAGACAGGCGGTTCGCGCGTACCGGCGCGCACCTCGTCGAACGCATCGCGGACCCGCATGGCCGCCATGCGCGCCCGGTGTCGCCCGTGTCCGCCGTCCCGCCGCATTCAGGAACGACATCATGTTTTCTCCTTTCCCGGGCAGCCTGCGCGCGGCCTTGTTGCGCACGGCCGGGCCGCTGACGCTGGGGTTGGCTGCCTGCGCCGCCCAGGCCCAGACGCCTGCCCTGCTCGCCCCCGTGGCCGTCAGCGCCGACGGGGTCGACGACACGCTGGACACGCCCGCCACGACGGGCTCCAACCTGGGCCTGACGCCACGGCAGACGCCGGCCAGCCTGGACATCATCACGCGCCAGCAACTGGAAGACCGCGGCGACGCCAACGTATCGGATGCCATCACCCGCGCCGGCGCCATCAGCGCCATGCCGCATCCGGGCAACAGCCTGTCCGCGCTGTCCACGCGCGGGTTCACCGACAGCACCTCGGTGATGCGCCTGTACGACGGCCTGCGCCAATATGGCGGCGTGGGCGTGACGTTTCCGTTCGACACCTGGTCGATCGAGCGCATCGAAGTGCTGCGCGGCCCGGCGTCGGTGATCTACGGCGACGGCGCCATCGGCGGCGTGGTCAACATCGTGCCCAAGAAGCCCACGCAAGGCCCGATACGCAGCGAGGTGCAGGCCACCGTGGGCACCGAAGACACGGCGCGGCTGGGCCTGGGCAGCGGCGGCGCACTGACCGACCAGCTCTCGTACCGGCTGGACGTCAGCGGCAACCACACGGCCGGCTGGGTGGATCGCGGCGACTCGGGCGACGCCACCTTCTCGGGCGCGTTGCGCTGGGATGCCACGCCCGACCTTTCTTTCACGTTGAGTCATGCCTATGGCTACCAGCGGCCCATGCGCTACTTCGGCACGCCGCTGGTGGATGGCCGGCAATTGGAATCCCTGCGCGGCAAGAACTACAACGTGCGCGACAGCTTCATGCGCTTTCGCGACCAGTGGACACAACTGGACGCCACCTGGACGCCCAACGACGCCACCACGCTGCGCACCCGCCTGTACCACGTGGGCAGCAAGCGCGACTGGCGCAACGCCGAGGCCTACGTCTACGACCCGGCCACGGGCCTGATCGACCGATCCGACAACACTGCCATCTCGCACGACCAGTCGCAGACGGGCCTGACCACGGACGCCACGTTCAAGGGCAAGCTGGGCGGCCTGGACAACACGCTGTCGGTGGGCTTCGACGTGAACCACAGCACGTTCAAGCACACCAACAACACCTACGTCGGCACCAGCGGGCCGGTCGATCCCTACGTTTTCGACCCCGGTTATTTCGCCAGCGATGTCCCGTTCATTCCGCGCTACCGCAACAAGGCCGGGCAATACTCGCTGTTCGCCGAGGACCGCATCGCGCTGACCCGGCAATGGAGCGTGCTGGGCGGCTTGCGCTACGACCATGCGCGCCTGCGGCGGCAAGACCTGGTGGCCGGCCAGCAGGTGCTGGACCGCACGTACTCGGACATCGGCTGGCGCGTGGGCACGGTCTACGACATCCAGCCCGACCTGTCGGTGTATGCGCAGTATTCCGAGGCGTCCGATCCGGTCGGCGGACTGCTGATGCTCAGTCCGTCCAACGCCGATTTCGACATGTCGCGCGGCAAACAGGTCGAGGTGGGCGTCAAGCAGGGCTTCTGGAATGGCCGCGGCGAATGGACGCTTGCGGCCTATCACATCCGCAAATCCAACCTGCTGACGCGCGACCCCGCCGATCCCAGCCTGCGGATGCAGGTGGGCGAACAATCGTCGCGCGGGCTGGAGGCCTCGCTGGCGGTGGCCTTCGCGCCCGGCTGGAAGCTGGAAGCCAATGCCACCGTGCTGCGCGCCAAGTACGACGACTTCACCGAATCGTCCGGCGGCGTGGCGGTGTCGCGCGAAGGCAAGGTGCCGCCCAACGTGGCCGAGCGCCTGGCCAACCTGTGGCTGAGCTGGAATTTCCAGCCGGGCTGGACGGCGATGGGCGGCCTGCGCTACGTGGGCAAGCGCTACGCCGACAGCGCCAACACGCTGGAACTGCCGTCCTACACCACCACCGATCTGGCGTTGCGCTGGGACATGAACCGCGACACCACCGTCAGCCTGCGCGGCTACAACGTGTTCGACCGGGCCTACTTCACCACGGCCTATTACACGTCCACGCAATGGCTGTACGGCGCGGACCGGCGTATCGAGCTGACGCTGAACCACCGCTTCTGATCCGGGAGAAACGGCCATGACGGACATCGGCGCGCGCGCCCGGCGGCTGACGTATCTGGTGCACCGCTGGACCGGCGTGGCCGGCTGCGTGCTGATGGCGCTGTGGTTCGCAAGCGGCGTGGTCATGCTGTATGTGGGCTATCCCAAGTTGACGCCCTGGGAGCGGCTGGGTGCGCTGCCCGCCCTGTCCGCGCAGGACTGCCGCGTGGCGCCGGCCGCATTGCCGCGCGGCGGCGGCCCTGCGGTGCTGACGTCCATCCGCGGCCAGCCGTATTACGTGGCGGACGATGCACGAGGGGTTCCGCGCGCCTATTCCGCCACGACGGGACTGCCGGCGGGGCCGGTCGATGCCAGCAGTGCAGCGGCCGCCGCGCTGGCGTTCCTGCCTGGCGCGTCGATTCGCGGCCAGGACGAAATCCGGGAGGACCGCTGGACCCACTCGCGCGGCCTGGACCCGCATCGCCCCCTGCACCGCATACAGTTGCAAGGCCCCGAGCCGGGCACGCTCTACGTATCGTCCGCCACCGGCCAGGTGGTGATGGACGCACCCCTGGCGCAACAGCGCTGGAACTACGTCGGCGCCTGGCTGCACTGGCTGTACCTGTTCCGCAACCAGCCGGTCGATCCGGTGTGGTCATGGACGGTGATCGTGCTGTCGGCCTTCGGCACCCTCAGCGCGGGCACGGGCATCGTGGTGGGCATCTGGCGCTGGCGCTTCCGGGGACGCTACAAATCCGGATCGCGTTCGCCCTACCGCGAAGGCTGGATGCACTGGCACCACGTGATGGGGCTGGTGTTCAGCGGCATCCTGTTCACGTGGATCTTCAGCGGCCTGATGTCCATGAATCCGCTGGGGGTGTTTTCCCCGGCGCATGGGCGGCCTGACATGGCGGCGTATCGGGGCGAGCCCGGCGACGGAAACGCCAGCGTGCTGCAGGATCCCGCCGGCATGCTGCGGGCGCTGGGCGACCAGGGATTCCGGGCGGTGGAGCTTCAATGGCGGCGGCTGGACGGCACGCCCTACGTCCTGGCCTATGACGCGGCGGGCGCCAGCCGATTGGTGCGGGACGGCGGGCACGGCCAGGCCAGCATCGCCGCGCAATGGACTGCAAGCCAGTTGCTGCCCGCCGCGCGCAAGCTGTTCGCCGCACCGATTTCAGCCGACCGGGTGCTGGACCGCTACGACGATTACTACTACCCGCGCCAGCCGGAAGCCATGAACGGCGCGCAATGGCGCGGCCTGCCCGTGCTGCGCCTGGACTTCGCCGACGCGGGCGCCACGCGCGTCTACATCGACCTGCGCACCGGCGACGTCGCCGCCAGCCTGGACCGCTCGCAGCGCGTGGGCCGCTGGCTGTTCAACTTCCTGCACAGCTGGGATACGCCCGCCCTGTTGCGGGACGGCCTGCTGCGCGATCTGGCGCTGATCGTGCTGAGCCTGGGCGGCCTGATCGTTTCCATCACCGGCATCGTGATCGGCTGGCGGCGGCTGCGCGTCGGGTTCGCCAGGCTGCCTGTGTCACAACGAAAACACCGCAAGGCTCGACAATAGGCGGCGCGGATGGCGCTCGGACACGGCCGATTTGCCGCCATCGCCATCCTCGCCCTACAATCCGCGCTGAAATTTTCCCCGACCCGCCGTCCACCCATGTAAAGCCGCTGCCGACCTCTCTGCCTGGATCTTCTCCAGCCCCTGACTCCAGAGGTCGGTCGCCGCGGCGACGGCGGCGCATACCGCCATCCCCAGGGCGGGCTCGCGTCCCCCTTTCCTGCAAGCATTCCGTCGGGCCCGGCGCCTGGACGATGCACGCACGCCGCGCGGCTGGCGTCTGCCCGCCCCCCGCTTCATCAGACATACGCAACCATCATGATCACCCCCTCGCTGCGCCAGGACTGGCTGTCGAACGTCCGCGGCGACCTGCTGTCCGGCCTGGTCGTCGCCCTGGCGCTCATCCCTGAAGCCCTGGCCTTTTCCCTGATTGCCGGCGTCGATCCCGCCGTCGGCCTGTACGCCGCCTTCAGCATCGCCGTCGTCACGGCCATCACCGGCGGCCGCCCCGCCATGATCTCGGCCGCCACCGGGGCGGTCGCCCTGCTGATCACCTCGCTGGTGAAAGACCACGGCGTGCAGTACGTGTTCGCCGCGGCCGTCCTGGCCGGCCTGTTCCAGATCGGCGCGGGCCTGCTGCGCCTGGGCGGGCTGATGCGCTTCGTGTCGCGCTCGGTCATCACGGGCTTCATCAACGCCCTGGCCATCCTGATCTTCCTGGCCCAGATCCCGGAACTGACGGCCGGGCCCGCCGCCGTCTACGTCCTGGTGGCGGCCGGCCTGGCCATCATCTACCTGTTCCCGTACGTCACGAAGGCGATTCCCTCGCCGCTGGTCTGCATCATCCTGTTGACCCTCGTGGCCGTCGCCCTGGGCCTGCCGGTGCGCACCGTGGGCGACATGGGCGCCTTCCCCGGCAGCCTGCCTTCGTTCGCGCTGCCCGCCGTGCCGCTGTCGCTGGACACGCTGCGCATCATCCTGCCCTATTCGCTGGCCATCGCGGTGGTCGGCCTGCTGGAGTCGCTGATGACGGCCTCCATCGTGGACGACTTCACCGATACCGCCAGCGACAAGAACCGCGAGTGCCGCGGCCAGGGATTCGCCAACATCGCGGCCGGCTTCCTGGGCGGCATGCCCGGCTGCGCCATGATCGGCCAGTCCATCATCAACGTGAAGTCCGGTGGCCGCACCCGCCTGTCCAGCCTGACGGCGGGCGTCGTGCTGCTGATCCTGGTCGTGTTCCTGGGCCCGTGGGTCAAGCAGATCCCGATGGCCGCGCTGGTGGCCGTGATGATCATGGTGTCGATCAGCACTTTCGACTGGCGCTCGTTCCGCAACCTGGTCACGCACCCGCGCAGCTCGTCGTTCGTCATGCTGGCCACCGTGGTGGTCGTGGTCTTCACGCACAACCTGGCGCTGGGCGTCGGGGCTGGCGTGCTGCTCAGCGCGGTGTTCTTCGCCTCGAAAGTGCAGCGCATCCTGCAGGTGGAATCGGCGCTGGAAGACGATGGCCGCACGCGCCGCTACAGCGTGCGCGGGCAGGTGTTCTTCGCGTCATCCGAGTCGCTGGTCGGCGAGTTCGACTTCAAGGAGGCCGTGCCGCGCGTGGTGCTGGATCTGTCGCACGCGCACTTCTGGGACATCACCGCGGTGGACGCGCTGGACCGCGTGGTGCACAAGTTCCGGCGCAACGGCATCGAGGTGGACGTGCACGGGCTGAACCGCGCCAGCGCCACGATGGTGGAGAAGTATGGAACGCACGACAAGCCGGGGAAAATAGCGGCGCCGGGGCATTGATCTCATGCCGGGAGTTTTGGCACAGCCCCTGGCCTTCAAAGCGTGACATTCACGTCCCTTCTTCAACATACTTCCTCATTGAACCGAGGTTAAATCCCCACCTCGGGGCGGATCTGCAGACTTCGCCCAGACCATGATTTCCAGTGCTATAGTTTTTAGCAGTAGGGGTGGACTCTGTGAGGGTGTTCAAGACAAAAGGGGTAAAACGCTTCGCTCGCCATGAACAGATCTCCGACGATGATCTGCGAACCGCGATCGAGCGCGCCACACAAGGTTTTGTCGACGCGGATCTGGGCGGGGGGCTTATCAAGCAACGAGTCGCCCGCCGCGGCCAGGGAAGCTCCTCAGGGTTTCGCATGATCGAGGCCTACCGTCAATCCAACCGGGCTGTGTTCTTGTATGGCTTTGCCAAGAACGACCGCGGCAATATCACCGGCGATGAATTGCGTACGCTACGCACCCTTGGCGCCAACTGGCTGACCGCATCGGCCACTGCTATCGCAACGGCAATGAACGATGGAGACCTGCAGGAGATCGAGTATGACGACTACCAGACGTAGCCGCCTCGCCAGCGAACTGCTGGACATGGCGGACACTCAACGCCGGCTCGGCATCATGGACGAAAGTACCCATGAAAAAATTACCGCCCGCCATCTCGGATCCGCGAAACTGCCAACAGCCGAACCCCTGTCGGCGCAACAGATACGTGAAGTCCGGGAGAACGCGCATTTGAGCCAAGCGGCACTGGCACGCTATCTCAACATGACCGCCGGCTACATATCTCAACTGGAGCGCGGCGCCACGCAAGCCAAAGGCCCTGCGCTGGCACTGCTCAACGTCATCCGGCGCAAGGGAATCGAAGCCCTGTCCTGAAAGAAGACGCAGGCCGAAGCCTGCGCGCTCTTTCAAACCCGCCTCGTAGCGCCGATCTCAGCGCCGCCCCGCATACTGCTCGCCGCCATCCAGGTCGATGACCGTGCCACTGAGATAGCCGGCGCGCGGCGAGCAGCCGAACACCACCAGGTCGGCCACCTCGGCCGGTTCCATCAGCCGGCCGAACGGCAGGTCGTCCAGCGTTTCCTGCCAACGCTCGGCGTCGCCCCAGCGGGCCTCGGCGCGCTGGCGCGCCATCGTCATCACGCGGTCCGTGCGCGTGCGCGAGGGATTCACGCCGAATACCCGCACGCCGTGGCTCGGGCCCTCGCCGCCCATCGCACGCGTGAAGCCGATCAGCGCAGCGTTGCCCGCCGCGCCCGCGATATAGTCCGCGCGCGGATTGGCGCCGCCCATGCCGATCACGTTGGCGATGACGCCGGCCTGCGCCTGGCGCATCTGCGGGTAATACTCGCGGGCCAGCGCGATGTAGCCATGCACCTTCAGCTCCCAGCCGGCGCGCCAGCGCGCGTCGTCGACCTGGTCGAGCGACCCCGCGGGAATGGCGCCCGCGTTGTTCACCAGGATGTCGAGCCCGCCGGTCTTGTCGGCCAGGCGCGCCGCCGCGTAGGGCTCGGCCAGGTCGCACGCGATGATGTCGACCTGCACGCCCGCCTGCCTGGCCACCTGGCCCGCGGCCTCGGCCAGCCCCTGCGCATCGCGCGCCACCAGCACCGGCCGCGCGCCTTCGCGGGCGAACGCCACGGCGCAAGCCAGGCCGATGCCCTTGGACGCGCCGGTCACCAGCACGCGCTTGCCGTTCAACTGCAGATCCATGGAGCCGTCCTTGTTCGGAATGAGTTCTGGGAAACGCGGCACGGGCCGCAGAATCGGCAAGGCCCGCTCAACCAGGGCGGGCCTTGCACGGCGACATCACTTCGTATGCAGGTAATGCCGGAAGCGGTCGTAATGCGTGATCACGTCGGATATCACGTGCTCGGCGTTGTAGCCGTAGATGTCATATCCGCGGCCGCCATTGCTCAGATACACCTCGGCACGCGAGTAGCGGCGGCGCTCGTCCTTGCTGCCGCGCTGGTCCGACAGCGCGAACGCCGGAATCGGATGGCTCTGGCGGCGCACGGCATACAGGAACTCGGGGGTGCCGTCGCCGTGCAACACCTTCAGTTGCACCCCATCGTCCAGCTCTTCCATCTCGGCCTGCAATTCGCGACGCGCCAGCTCCTCCTTGACCGAGCTGAGCGCCGGTTTCACCGTGCTCTCGATGAAGCGGTTCACCTGGTCCTTGGTCGGGTGGCTGACGATGGCGCTCAGGCGGCGACGCCATGGCACCTGGCCATCGGACGGCAGCAGCGGCGCGGACTGCAGCGACTGCGTCGCCATCATCGAGGCCTCGTCGGACAGCGCCTTCCAGATTCCCCAGCAGGTAAACAACAGCACCACCGCCAGCGGCAAGCCCGCGATCAGCGCGGCCGTCTGCACGGCGGCCAGGCCACCCGCCAGCAGCAGGCAGGCCGCCACGGCGCCGCAGGTCAGCGCCCAGAACACCCGCAGCCACAGCGCGGGCTCGTCCTCATCGTTGTTGCGCGCGGTGATCATGGCGATGACCAGCGCGCCCGCGTCCGATGCGGTAACGAAGTACACCGCGACCAGAATCCCCGTCATCCACGCCAGCACCTGCGACCAGGGCAGATATTCGAACACCGTGAACAGCGCGATCGACATGTCCTTGGACACCGTTTCCGAAATGGCGCCGCCCGCGCGGTTGATGTCCAGCCACATTGCCAGGTCGCCGAAGATCGTGAACCAGATGAAGCTGAAGCCCGCGGGCGCGAACAGCACGCCCAGCAGGAACTGGCGGATGGTGCGGCCACGCGAGATGCGCGCGATGAACAGGCCCACGAACGGCGCCCACGACACCCACCAGCCCCAATAGAACAAAGTCCATTTTCCGACCCACGGCGTCGGATCGTACGCATAGACGTGGAATGTCCGTCCGATGAAACCGCTGAGATACAGGCCCAGGTTCTCGACGAACGCCGACATCAGGAAGGCCGAAGGCCCCAGGCACAGCAGCAGGAACATCAGCACGAAAGACAGCACGATGATGAACTCGCTCAGGCGCCGCACGCCGGCATCCAGGCCGGTGGCCACCGTGAACGTGGCCAGGATCGTCACGATCAGGATCAGCCAGAGCTGCATGTCCAGCGACTGCGTCAGGCCGAACAGGTAGTTCAGGCTGGCATTGAGCTGGGATACCCCCAGGCCGAGCGAGGTCGCCAGCCCGGCCAGCGTCCCCACGACGGCGAAGATGTCGACGATCGAGCCGATGGGGCCATTGACGCGCTCGCCGATCAGCGGATAGAGCGCCGAACGCAGCGACAGCGGCTGGTTCTTGCGATAGCCGAAGTAGGCCAGGCACATGCCCAGCAGCGCGTAGATCGCCCAGGCGTGCACGCCCCAGTGGAAATACGTGATTTCCATCGCGTCGCGCATGGCCTGTATGGAACGCGGCTCGGCGTCGGGCGGCTGCGAGAAATGCGTGATGGGTTCGGCCACGCCGTAGAACACGATGCCGATCCCCATGCCCGCCGAGAACAGCATGGCGGCCCAGGTGCCGTAACTGTAGTCAGGGGAAGAGTCGTCAGGACCGAGCTTGATACGGCCATAGGGACTGATCGCCAGGCCCAGGAGGAAAACGACGAAGAAGCCGACGGCCAGGAGATAGAACCAGCCGGCCTCGGCAATTACCCAATCGTTGGCGTGCTTGAAGAGTTCGGCGGCCGATTCCGGCTTGAGGCTGGCATAGGCGATCAGTGCGAGCGCAATGATGGCGGAGCCGAAGAATGTGATGGGGGATACCGTCTGGGACAGTTTCTTGGTCGTCATTGGTGTCCTTTTTTCCCGCCTGGCCGCCCCAACGGACAAGCGGCCCCCAAGCGGGGCGGCAAGCCGAAGGCGCAGCGTCGGGGTATGTCGTCACGCCCGCGGCCACCCGGATTGGCCGCAGGTCGCCCTGCTTTTGTAACACTCTACCCTATCAAAGATGGCGAGCGTATTGGGGACACACATGAAAGAAAGTGTAGGAAAAGGCCCTTCCCATGCGTGCTTCAAGCCGCCACGGAAGGGAAATTCCCCCGGTCGGATCAGCCTGTGAAGTCGGTTGCCAGGGCCGAGCCGCGCCATCGCTCGATGTCCGCCCGCACCAACACCGCTTTCTGCTCGGCCAGTTCGTGGGCGACCCTGCCGGCGAACAGGTGCAGCGGCGGTTCGTCGACATCGCAGGCTTGCAGGATCAGCAGCGCCAGCCTGTCCGGGTCGCCCGGCTGATTGCCGTGCAGCGTATCCAGGTGCAGATCCAGCGAGGCCCGGGCCTCGGCATAGTCGTCGATCTGGCGCGCGGCCACTCCCAGCGCGCCGCTGGCCAGGAAGTCCGTGCGCACCGGGCCCGGATAGACTACCGTGGCCTTGATGCCCAGCTCGGCCACCTCGGCCGCCAGCGACTCGGTCAGGCCCGCCAGCGCGAACTTGCTCGCCGCGTAGCTGCCCCATCCGGCATAACCGCCCTGGTATCCGACGATGGAGGCGATGTTGACGACGTGGCCAGAGCGCTGCGCCCGCAGGTGCGGCAGGGCATGGCGCAGCAGCGTGGCCGGCGCGAACACGTTCACGTCGAAATTGCGCCGCAGTTCCGCATCGGACAACGCCTCGATGGCGCCCTGCTGCGCGTAGCCCGCGTTGTTGACCACCACGTCGATGCGGCCGAAGACGTCCACGGCCTGCCGCACAGCCGCCGCGATGCTCTGCTCGTCGCCCAGGTCGACCTGCAGCGGCAGGAACTGCCCGGGTGGCGCACCCGCGATGGCGCGCTCCAACTGGGCCAGCGTGCGCGACGTGGCCGCGACGCGGTCGCCACGCTCCAGGGCCCGCCGCGCCAGGCAGCGGCCGATGCCCTTCGATGCGCCGGTGATGAACCATACCTTGGATCGATTGCTCATGATGCTCCTTGAATGAAGATCGCCCGCCCCCCGCGGGGCCGGCGCGAAATGGCTCAGTACAGGCTGGCCGTGGGGCGCACGACGATCTCGTTCACGTCCACGCCCGCAGGCTGGTCGATCGCGAACGCGATGGCGCGGGCGATCGCGTCCGGCGTCATCGCCACGCTGCGGAATTCACGCATGGCGGCCTGCGCGCCCTCGTCGGTGATGGTGTCGGCCAGTTCGGACTCGACCACGCCGGGGCAGATCACCGTCACGCGCAGCTTGTCCGTCTCCTGGCGCAACCCGTCGGAGATGGCGCGCACCGCGAATTTCGTGGCGCTGTAGACCGCGCAACGCGGCCACACGGCGAATCCGCCAATGGACGAGATGTTGATGACCTGGCCCTCGCCCTGCCGCTCCATGACGGGCAGCACGGCCGCGATCCCATGCAGCACGCCGCGGATGTTCACGTCGATCATGCGGTTCCATTCGTCCAGCTTCAGGGCGTTCAGCGGGGACAACGGCATCACGCCTGCGTTGTTGACGATGACGTCGATGCGGCCGAACGTGTCCATCGCGTACTGCGCGAAGGCGGCGGTGTCTTCGGCCGAGGTCACGTCCAGGGCACGGTAATGCACCGACTTGCCCGCGTCGCCCAGCGCGCCGACCAATGCGGCCAGCCGGTCGGTGCGGCGCGCGCCGATCACCAGACGGTGGCCCTGCGCGGCCAGCAGGCGCACCGCGCCTTCGCCGATCCCGCTGCTGGCGCCGGTGACGAGGATGACTTTGGATTGGGTAACCATTTGCACACTCCTATCGATAAGCCGAGACGGGTGCGTATTCCGCGCGATGGCGGGACTTTCCTGCCCTGGCGTTTGATTGGCCTTGCGGATCAAGAGCCTGTGACGAAATGGTAGAAGCACGGGCTGATTCGGAAAAGACCCTTGACGATTCGATCCTTGCCCATTCCTATCGATGGCCTCGCGTTCCCCTCCGTCACCCGCCTACAATGGCGGGCCACGCGCCAGACACGGAGACCCATGTGAAGAGCACCACCCCGGCATCGCTGCGCATGACCGACATCCTGATGCGCCTGGCGCCCAACGAGGGCTATACCCAATCGGCCCTGGACAGCGTGCGCCTGATGCGCTCGAACCGCCCGCTGGGGCGCACGCCCGTGCTGTACGAGCCCAGCATCGTCATCGTGTGCCAGGGCCGCAAGCTGGGCTTCCTGGGCGACGAGATGTATGTGTACGACGCCCAGCAGTACCTGGTGCTGTCGGTGCCGCTGCCCTTCTCGACCGAGACCATCGCCAGCGAGGACGAACCGATGCTGGGCGTGGCCATCCGGCTGGATTTGCTGGAACTGAGCGAACTGGTCACCGAGCTGGACGATGCCGGCGGTCCGGCTCAGGGGGCGCCGATGGGAATCGTGTCCACGCCGCTCGATGATGACCTGGCCGACGCCACGCTGCGGCTGTTGCGCGCGCTGGCCTCTCCCCTGGATGCCCGGATCCTGGGGCCGGCCATCGTCAACGAGATCTGCTTTCGCGTACTGACGGGCGCGCAGGGCGCGTCCATGCGCGCGGCGCTGGCGCACAACGGCCGGTTCGGCCGCGTGGCGCGCGCCTTGAACTACATCCATGCCGATTTCGCGCAGCCGCTGACGGTGGCGCAACTGGCAAAGGAAGCCGGCATGAGCGTGCCTGCATTCCATGCGAACTTCCGGACCGTGACGCAGACCTCGCCCATCCAGTACATCAAGTCGACGCGCCTGCATCAGGCCCGCCTGCTGATGATCCGCGATGGACTGACGGCGGCGGGCGCGGCGGCGAAGGTGGGGTATGAAAGCCCGTCGCAGTTCAGCCGGGAATTCAAGCGCTTCTTCGGGCGCACGCCGTCCGATGAAGTCCGGGATATGCGCGTGACGTTCGGCCTGTCGCCGGCGACCCGGCTGGAGGATCTGGAGTGGCGCACCGACGCCGCCGAGGAAGCCGCCGCGAACTGATGATCCACGCACGCGGGCTGTCCATCGGCGCCGTCAACGCGCCTCACGCCAGGACAGGCCCGCCTCGCCATACATGGCATTTTTCGCGCCCGCACGGGCCGCCAAAAAATGGAACAGTGCGTCTTGTGAGGCGCCCCAAGCGGCGAAATCCGCCATGCTAGGATCGTCCTTCCCTTGGTTGCCCGGCACGTCACTCATGCGCTCGCGGCCCGATTCGACGGCCTGCTGGCAACTCTCCGACCAACTTGCAGCATGAAGATCCGGCCATGAAAAAACTCATCCTCACCTGCCTCGCGCTGGCTGCCTCGCCCGTGATCGCGGCCCCCGTCACGTACAACCTCGATCCCTCGCACACCTACCCCAGCTTCGAAGTCGACCACTTCAACGGCGCCTCGGTCTGGCGTGGCAAGTTCCTGAAAAGCTCGGGCAAGGTGGTGATCGACCGCGCCGCCAAGACCGGCAGCCTGGAAGTCGAGATCGACACCGCCACCGTCAGCAGCGGCGACGCGGACCTGGACAAGGAAATCGTCAGCGACAAGATGCTGGACGTGGCGAAATTCCCCAAGGCCGTCTACAAGAGCAGGAAGTTCATCTTCAAGGGCGACGTCCCGACGAAGATCGAAGGCGAATTCACACTGCACGGCGTCACGAAGCCCCTGACGCTCACGCTGAATTCGTTCAAGTGCTACGAGAATCCGATCCTGAAGCGCGAAGTGTGCGGCGCCGACGCCAAAGCTGAATTCAACCGCGCCGACTACGGCGTCAGCTTCGGCAAGGAGTGGGGCTTCCAGATGTTCACGCGCCTGCAGATCCAGGTGGAAGGCGTCAAGGCGGACTGATCGTACTGGCTGCTCCGAACGGCCCCCGCGCGCTGGATACGACTCCAACGCGCGGGGGCCGTTGTGCTTGCGCCGCTCCAAGCGGCACGGAATGCTCCCTGAAACAACACAGCCCACACATGAATGGCCCGCGCTTGCCGAGCGCGCCCGAACCGACGTAAATTAGCCCCGTCGAAAAAGGCAGACTTGGTGTGGTCCAGCCCAAGTCCTTCCGCATCGCGGAAGCTCTGTCCATGCCCGCGCATGAGTCCCACGACGAACATCCACGCGATCCCGCGTGGGTCCTGTTCGTCAGTGCGGTTCTCAAGACAACGAACTGTTCTGGTCGAACGGCCATTCCATTCCGAGGTCTCTCATGCACGATTCGATTTCCCACGATGTCATCATTGCCGGCGCCGGCCCCGTCGGGCTGTTCCTGGCCTGCGAGCTGCGCCTGGCCGGTGTTTCGGTCCTGGTGCTGGAACAGGCTGGCAGTCCGGACTCGCCGCTGAAACGGCCGCCTTTCGGCATGCGCGGCCTGTCCGTCCCGACGCAGCAAGCCCTGGACCGGCGAGGCTTGCTGGCAGAGATGGCAGCCCTCCGGCCCGGCCAACCGCCCGCCCCGCAAGACCGCGCGCATGCGCCGCACTGGATGCAGCAGCCGCGCCCGTCCGCGGGCCACTTCGCCGGCATCCCGCTCCATCGGGACAACGTGGACCCGTCCCGATGGCCGTATCGCCTGCCCCATGCCGAAGAAGGCATGCTGGTCAGCGACACGGCGCACATCGAACAGGTGCTGGCGGCCCGCGCCGTGAAGATGGGCGCGGAGATACGGCGTGGCCTCGGCGTCCGGGCGATCGAACAAACCGAAGACCGCGTCACGGTGCATGCGGAGGGACAAGCCTTCCACGCGCGCTGGCTGGTGGGATGCGACGGCGGCCGCAGCAGCGTGCGCAAGGCGGCGGGCTTTACGTTCGAGGGCACGCATCCGGAGTTCACCGGCTACAGCGCGGATATCGTCATGGCGGATCCCGATGCTCTCGCGCCGGGCCGGCACTACACGCCCGCGGGCATGTATACGTACCAGCGTCCGGGCTTCGTCACCTTGGTCGATTTCGATGGCGGCGCATTCCATCGCACCGAAGCGATCACGCGGGAACACCTGCAATCGGTACTGCGCCGGATATCCGGCGTGGACGTCGATATCGAGGCGCTCCGGCTCGTCACGACCTGGACCGACCGCGCCTTCCAGGCAACGGCCTATCGCAGGGACCGCGTGCTGCTGGCCGGCGATGCCGCGCACACGCATTCGCCGTTGGGCGGCCAGGGCCTGAACCTGGGATTGGGCGACGCCATGAATCTCGGCTGGAAACTGGCCGCCACGATCCACGGCGCCGCGCCGCGCGGCTTGCTGGACAGCTATCCCTCAGAGCGCATGCCTATCGGGGCACGGATACTGGATTGGTCGCGCGCGCAGGTCGCCCTGATGCGGCCCAGCCCAAGCTCTCGCGCGCTCGGGGCCATCCTGCGCGATCTCATCGAGACGCGCGATGGCGCCACCTATTTCGCCGAACGCATGTGGGGCGTGTCATTGCGTCACGAACTGGATGATGCACATCCGCTGGTGGGCCTTAGCGCACCGGACTTCATGCTGGCCGATGGAACCCGGCTGGCGGCACACCTGCGCAGCGGCAAAGGCTTGCTACTGGATTTCAGCCTTCGGGCGCCCTTGGCCGAGATGGCGCGGCACTGGGACGGCCGCATCGGATATGTGTGCGGCGAAGCGGCAGACACCTTGGGCTTGAGCGCCGCGCTGGTGCGCCCTGACGGCATCGTCGCCTGGGCAGGCGACGGCGAACCGGACCAGACCGCCGCCGTGGCAGCGATCGAACGCTGGTTCGGCCGCCCTGAAGCCGGCAGCGCCGATGGGTCGCCGTGAGCGTCTTCCGCCGCCTGACCGGCAGGCCGCATCGCTGAAAGCGTAATGGAGAACATCGTGGCGGCTCGACTCCCTCGACGTTCTCCGGCCATCAAACACATCAATGCGACGACACGTACACCGCATCCGCAAAGGCTTCCGGGATGGCGAAGCTGTCTCGCATACGCCGGGCCTCGGCCGCGGGCGTCGCGCCGAACAGGCGCTTGAACTCGCGGCTGAACTGAGAGGGGCTGGTATAGCCCACCGCATAACCCGCCGCCTCGGCGGTCAGGTCCTGCCGCACCATCAGCAAACGCCCTTGATGCAGCCGGGTCGATTTCACGTACTGCATCGGCGACAACTGCGTGATCGCCTTGAAGTGGCTGTAGAAACTGGGCACGCTCATTCCCGCCTCTTCGGCCAGCAGCGCCACGTCCAGGGGCTGCGCGTATTCGGCATGGATGCGGCGCAAGGCGCGGCCGACCCTGCCGAAGTGCCCGCGCAGGGCCAACGCCTGCCGCATCGCCCCGCCCTGCTCGCCCGTCAGCACGCGGAAGTACAGCTCGCGCAGCAGGCCTGGCCCCAGCACGGCGGCCTCCAGCGGTTGGCTCATGGCTTCGAGCAAACGCAGCACCGAGGCCTGCATCGCCGGGTCCATCGGCGTGGACATCATGCTCAGCGGCGCTTGCGCGCTGCCGTCCGTACCCTCGTTGTCGATCTGCTCGGCCAGCTCGGCCGCCATCGTGAAATCCAGGTGCAGATACAGCGCCAGCAGGGGATGTTCCGCCGTGGCCTCGGTCTCCATGCTGAACGGCACGGGCACCGACACGGCCAGATAGTGCCATTCGTCGTACAGGTACAACTGATCGCCGAAATAGCCGCGCTTGCGGCCCTGGCAGACGATGACGATGCCGGGGTCGTACAGCACGGGCGTGCGGGACAGCGCGCGGTTGGAACGCAGGATGCGCACGCTGGGCAAGGCCGTCAGGTTGTAGCCCTCGTCGGGCGCCAGGGCGTGCAGCAGCGCGATCGTGCGCTGCTGGCCGACCGAGGGCGGCGCGCTCATCGGCATCTTGGCAAGACGCTTTGGCCTCATAGTTTTATGCAAGATAAATAGCGAATCCTGGATTCATCGGATTCATTCACGTAATTATTATGCATTCTCCAACCTAGATATCGGAGAAATCCAGATGGCATCCCAAAAGATCCTGCTCATCACGGGCGTCAGCAGCGGCTTTGGCCGAGCCCTGGCGCAGGAAGCACTGGCCACGGGCCATACCGTGGTCGGCACGGTACGGAACGAGCAGGCACGGCAGGAATTCGAGTCGCTGTCGGCGAAGGCCCTCGCGCGCCAGCTGGACGTGACCGACTTCGACGCCATCGACGGCATCGTGGCCGGCATCGAAGCCGGCGTCGGCCCCATCGACGTGCTGGTCAACAACGCCGGCTATGGCCACGAAGGCATCATGGAGGAGTCGCCCCTGTCGGAGATGCGCCGGCAGTTCGACGTGAACGTGTTCGGCGCGGTCGCCATGATGAAGGCCGTGCTGCCGTTCATGCGGCAGCGCCGGCGCGGGCACATCCTGAACATCACGTCGATGGGCGGCCACATCACCATGCCTGGCATCACGTACTACTGCGGCAGCAAATTCGCGCTGGAAGGCATTTCCGAGGCGCTGGGCAAGGAAGTGGCCTCGCTCGGCATCTCGGTGACGGCCGTGGCGCCGGGCTCGTTCCGCACGGACTGGGCCGGCCGTTCGATGACCCGCACACCGCGCTCCATCGCGGACTACGACGCGATCTTCGATCCCATCCGCCAGGCGCGCGAAGAAAAAAGCGGCAAGCAGTTGGGCGATCCGGCGAAGGCGGCGCGGGCGATGCTGGCGGCGATCGATGCGGATCAACCGCCCGCGCATCTGCTGCTGGGCAGCGATGCCTTGGGCCTGGTGCGGGGCAAGCTGACGGCCTTCGCGCAGGAGATCGAGCAATGGGAAGCGCTGACGATGTCGACGGACGGTTGATCCAGAAAGCGCGTTCCCGGGAAGCCAGGGAAATGAGTACGTTTGCCCTCCCCTCGTCATCAGCAAGAGCCGGCGGACCCACATTTGTGCTGATGTGGGTCCATTATTCAATCCTGGGAAGCCCCATGAGCCGACTGACCATAGATGTAACGGACCATCAGCATCAAATGCTTAAAGCCAGGGCCGCGCTGGAAGGAAAAACCATCAAGCAATACACGCTGGAGCGTCTTTTTCCCAGCTCCGTCGCGCAGGACCAGGCGATGTATGAACTGAAGTCGCTCCTGAACGAGCGCTTGGCCGAGGTCGAACGCGGCGAGATCGAGGATGGCAGCATCACCGAGATCACCATGGCGGAAATGCATCGCGGCAAGACGCGATGACGCGTCCTTACGCGCTGTCCCGCAGCGCGGCGGCTGACTTGCGCAGCATCGTCCGGTACACCCAGAAAGCATGGGGGCAATGCGCAAAGCATCGCGTATGCCGCAGCACTGGAAAGAGCCGCCTGCGAACTCGCCCTTGGTGAAGGCGTGTTCAAGACATTGGATGACCTGCTACCCGGTTTGCGTGCAAAAAAGGCGGGAAAACACTTTATTTTTTTGCCTTCCTCGCCGAAGCCAACCTGCCGTCATCCTGGCCGTGCTCCATGAGCAGATGGATCTGCTGGCACGCCTGAAGGAACGGCTGGAGCAGTAGGACCCGACCCAGCAGTCCTACAACTCCAGCACGATCTTCGTCCCCTTCGCCCGCGAACAGCAACTCATCATCTTGCCGTTCGCCTCGCGCTCGGCCCGCGTGAGCACCACGTCGCGGTGGTCGATGTCGCCGGCCAGCACGCGCACTTCGCACGACCCGCACAGGCCTTCCTCGCAATCGCTCTGCACGTCGATGTTGGCCGCGCGCAGCGCCCCCAGCAAGGTCTGGCCGGCCGGCACCTGCAACGTCAGGCCGGAATCCTTCAGCTCCACCTCGAAGCCGTGCTCCCTGGACGGATCCAGCTTGCCCAGCGTGGAATGGAAGTGCTCCACGCGCAACGTGTCTTCGGGCCAATGCGCGCAAGCCTGCGCCAGCCCGTCCAGCATGCGTTCCGGCCCGCAGGCATACACCTGTACGCCCGGCCGCGCCTCGGCCAGCAGCACCTTGAAATCATTGCGCTGCCCTTCATCGCCCACGTGCACGCGCAGCCTGTCGCCGTGCAGCGCGGCCAACTCCGGCAGCAGGGCCATGCAGGCGCGCGAGCGGCCGCTGTAGTGCAGTTCGTAATCGATGCCCAACTCGCGCGCCCGGCGCGCCATCGCGCTGATCGGCGTGATGCCGATGCCGCCCGCGATGAAGATCGCCTGGCGGGTTTCCTCGTCCAGCCGGAAGTGCGTGCGCGGCCCACGCACGCGCAGCCGCATGCCTTGCCGCGCATTCGCATGAATCCACGCCGAACCGCCCCGGCCGTCGGTCTCGCGCAGCACGGCGATCACCAGCCGTCCCGTATCCGCCGGATCGCCGCACAGCGAATATTGGCGGGACAGGCCGCTGTCGCCGCACTCCACGTCGATGTGCGCCCCCGGCGCCCAGCGCGGCAGCGCGCGGCCGTCCGGCGAGGCCAAGGTCAGCCTCATCACGTCGCGCGCCACGAGCTCGGCGCGCTCCACCACCAGGGTTCGCGTGATGGCGCTTGCCGTGGGCTCGCCGATGCGCACGGGCTGCCGCAGCGACAGCACTTCGGGTGTCCGCAACTCGGGATTCCGGCTGGCGTCCCACTCGACCCACAGATGCTCCGGACCGCGGAACGAGGTGTTCGGCACATAGGTGAAGCTTTGCTCGGCCAGCTTCATGTGCGGCAGGCGGCGGGTCAGTTCCTCCAGGAACACCTGCATTTCCATGCGCGCCAGGTTCTTGCCCATGCACTGGTGCGAGCCGTAGCCGAACGTCAACTGGTCGCTGGAATTCTCGCGCCGGATGTCGAACAGGTCCGCATCGGCGAAATGCCGTTCGTCGTGATTGGCCGAGGAACTGACGATCAGCAGCTTCGAGCCCGCCGCGATCGGCACGCCCGCGATCTCGGTATCGCGCGTGACCAGGCGGCGCCAGGCCGCCACCGAGCCGTTATGGCGCAGGCACTCTTCCACCGCGTTGGGGATGAGCGAGGGATCCTCGCAGATGTCGCGCCACGCATCGGGATGCTGCAACAGCAGCTTGATCGCGTTGGCCGAGGCGTTGGCCGTGGTCTCGTGCGCGGCCACGATACCGGCCATCATCATCGAATGCAGGTACGAGTCCGTCACCACCTCGGGATGCTCGCGCTGCTTGCGGATGCCGTACTGCATCCAGCCCGGCTGGTCGGGATCCTGGCGCATCTTGTCCAGGATCTTGCCCGCCAGCTGCCAGAAATTGCCCACGGCATGCGCCACGGCCACCTGTTCCTCGGGCTTCGGACGGCCCCAGGTATTGACGGTATGCGCGATGGAGTACTGCCGCAGCAGGTCCATGTCTTCCTCGGGCACGCCCAGGAAATGCAGCGCCACCGTCAGCGGCACTTCCCACAGCATCTGGTCCACCAGGTCGGCGCGGCCATCATTGACGAACTTGTCGACGTACTCGCGCGTCAGCCTGCGCACCATGGGTTCGTGATGCTTCAGTTCCTCGGGCGTGAAAGGTTCCATCAGCACGCGGCGGCGCGGCATGTGCGCGGGCTCGTCCTCGTTGACCAGCGTGCGGTTCATTGCATAGCCATAGGTGGCCAGCACCGCGTTGGCCTCCGGGCCCGTGGGGGTGATCTTCTCCAGCGCGATGGACGGGCTGAAGGTGAGGTTGTCGCGGAAGATCGCCTTGATGTCGTCGTAGCGCGTCACCACCCAGTAGCCCAGCTTGGGGCTGTAGAACACGGGCTCCTGATCGCGCGCCCAGCGCACGTATTCCGGAGGATCCTGCTGATAGCCGTCGCCGAACGGATCGAACTCGGCCGCGGGCGCGCTGACGTGCACCGGACAGCCGCTGGCCGAGGCGGCGGGCGCGGCCGCGTGGTTGATGGGACAACGCGAGACGGAAGGGGCGGTTGCGGACATGGCGTCCTCCGGAGATGAATCTAGACGGGACGCGGGCCGGCCATCGCGCCGGCCCCGTCCGGATAGCGAAGCCCTTAGTCGAGCTTGATGTTCAGGTCTTTGATCAGCTTGTGCCAGCGGGCGCGCTCGGCCTGCAGCAGGTCGCGGTATTCCGCTGGCGAATTGCCCACCGGCTCGATGCCGAAGTCCACCAGCTTCTGGCGGATGACCGGATCGTTGATGGTGGCCACCAGTTGGCGGTTCAGCGTGTCGACCACGGGCTGCGGCGTGGCGGCCGGCACCACGATGCCGACCAGCGCGGCGGCCTCGACGCCTTTGTAGCCCAGCTCGGCGAACGTGGGCACGTCGGGCAGTTGCGGCAGGCGCGTGGGGTTGGCCACGGCCAGCGCGCGCACCTTGCCGCCCTGGATGAAGCCGGCGCCCGCGGCCAGGTCGACCATCATGGCGGGGATCTGGCCGCCGGCCACGTCGGCCAGGGCCGGCGCCGCGCCGCGATACGGCACGTGCACCAGGTTGACGCCCGTGTTCACCTTCAGCAGTTCCATCGCCAGGTGGTGCGGGCTGCCCGCGCCGGCCGAGCCATAGTCCAGGCCCTTGCCGCTGGACTTGGCGGCTTCCAGGAAGCCCTTCACGTCATTGGCCTTCAGTGCGGGACCGGCGACCAGGATCATCGGAAACCGGCCCATCAGCGTGACCGGCGCCAGGTCCTTGACCGGGTCGTACGACAGCTTCTGGTACAGCGCCGGATTGAA
The DNA here is from genome assembly GCF_900078315.1 of Bordetella ansorpii. Classification (GTDB taxonomy): domain Bacteria; phylum Pseudomonadota; class Gammaproteobacteria; order Burkholderiales; family Burkholderiaceae_B; genus Bordetella; species Bordetella ansorpii. Next base: position 1,369,929 of record NZ_FKBS01000014.1, on the reverse strand, counting down.
GACCAGGGTGCCGTTGTCGGCCGACAGCATGGTGTAGCCGTCGGGCGCGGAACGTGCCGTTTCCGACGCGCCGATGGCGGTGTTGCCGCCCGGCTTGTTGTCGATGACGACGGGCTGGCCCAGGCGGGTGGTCAGGCCCTGTCCCACAGTACGGGCCAGGAAATCGGAGCCGCCGCCAGCGGCGTAGGGCACGATCCAGCGCACGGGCTTGGACGGATAGGATTCGGCGGCGTGGGCGGCGGGTGCGACCGCCAGCAGACAGAGGGCAAGGATGTGGGATATGCGGGCCAGGCGCATGGTTGTCTCCGTGGTGTTGTGGCTGTTGTGGATGCAGCATATTTTGCGTAAATCATATACGCATTGCGTAATTCGTCAACCCGGGTTTAACCTGCGGCTTTCCTTCACGATGCCTCGCCATGACCGCTGCGCCCGCCGCTACGCACGTCCCCTCCCGCCCTCGTGAACGCCGCCAGCGCGTGCAGGCCGCCGAGACGGGCATGGCCGTGCTGAAGGCCCTGGCAGCGCTGGGCGGCCGCGCCAGCCTGACGCTGCTGGCCGGCGCCGTCCAGGAAAGCCCCGCCAAGGTGCATCGTTATCTGGTCAGCCTGATGGAAGCCGGCCTGGTCAACCAGGACACCGCCACGCAGCAGTACTACCTGGGCCTGGAAAGCCTGCTGCTGGGCCTGGCCGCCATGCGCCAGGCCGACCCCATCCGCATGGCCGAGGCCTCGCTGGTGCGGCTGCGCGAAGAACTGGAAGTGACCTGCTTCGTGGCCGTCATGGGCAACAAGGGCCCGACCATCGTGCGTTTCGAAGAGCCGGGCCTGCCCGTTACCGTGAACGTGCGGGTGGGCTCGGTGATGCCGCTGCTGTGGTCGGCCACCGGCCGCGCCCTGCTGGCCACCCTGGACGAAAGCGCCGTGCGCGCGCTGGCGCTGTCCGAACTGGACAGCGCGCCGCCCGAGCGGCGGGCGCTGCTGGACGCCGACGATCCCATCGGCCAGTTGCAGCGCTCGGTGCTGGCCGCCGGCTGCGCCTGCGTGCGCGACACCAACCTGCCCGGCATCAGCGCAGTCGCGGCGGCGTTGTACGACTACACCGGCCGTCCCCGCGCCGTGCTGACGGCGCTGGGCGCCACGGGCGGCTTCGACGCTTCGGTGGATGGCCCGATCGCGCAGGCGGTGCGCCGCGAGGCGCAGGCCATCAGCCGGCTGCTGGGCCATGCCGCCAAGACCGAGGGCGCCGTTCTTTGATAGGCTTCGGCATGGCCCGGCCGCCGGCTCGAAGGCGGCCCCCCTTCAAGCCTCCTTCCAGGAACGCCATGCAGGACGCCCCCGCCGCTCTCGACCTGTCCGGTCTGGGCCCCAGCCTGTACGCACAAGGCACCGAAGAAGCCATCCTCGCCCGCCTGATGGCGCGCATCGCCCCCACGACGCGGCACTGCGTGGACATCGGCGCCAGCGACGGCCTGCGCAACAGCAACACCGCCCTGCTGCTGCGCGAACAGGGATGGCAAGGCCTGCTGGTGGAAGCCAGCGCCTACCGCTACGACAAGCTGCGCGCCAACTACGGCGCGGCGGGCAACGTGCAGTTGCGGCGGGAGCAGGTACAGCCCGATACCGTGGATGCCTTGTTGCGCGAGGCTGGCGTGCCCGAAGACTTCGACCTGCTGTCGCTGGACATCGACGGCAACGACTACTGGGTGTGGCAGGGCCTGACGGCCTTTCAGCCGCGCATCGTGGCCATCGAATACAACCCTTATTACGCGCCGCCCGAACGCTGGGTGATGTGCTTCAACCCGGAACACGCCTGGGACGGCTCGACCTATTACGGCGCCAGCCTGGAATCGCTATACCACCTCGGCCAGCGCAAGGGCTACGAGCTGGTCTGCTGCGACGACATGGGCAACAACGCCTTCTTCGTGCGGCGCGACCTCTACCCGCTGCTGGGCATTGCCGACAACAGCCCTTCGGTGCTGTTCCGCCCCGCGATGTACAAGCTGCGCTACGTCGGGCACAACACCTTCGTCACGGGGCACCCATACCGGCATGGCCCGGCGCAGCGGATCTGAGCCCACATGGAAGACTCGCCCGTCCAGCCTGAAGCGCTGACCGCCCTCTGCCGGGCTTATGGCCTGAAACAGAATGGCCTTGCACGGCGGATCAGCGAACGCGTGTGGCGCGTCCCGACGTCTGCGGGTGAGGTGGCGGCCAAGTTGTATCGCGCCGGCCAGGATGACCGGGCCGCCAGGGAGGCCGCGCTGTTGACGCACTTCAATGCCCACGCGGATCCGCGCTTTCGCGTGCAATCGCTGCTGCGCACGACATGCGGGGATGCCGTATGGACATCAGGCGACGGCAGCGCCGCCATGCTGACCCGCTGGAACGGCGGCCAGTCCCGGACCTACGACACTTTCACCCCGGAAGAATGGGCCGCGTTGGGCGCCAGCCTGGCGGCCTTGCATACTTGCCTGGACACGCTGGACAGGCTGCCCATGCAGGACACGCTGCTGTCGCGCCTGCAGGCGCTGGATGCCGATGCCTTGCGGCAGGAACTGGCCGATGCCCCCGCGCTGGCGCCGCCCGGCGCCGACGCGGCGCGGCTGCGCCAGTACACGGAAACCTGCCTGCGCCTGCTCGATGCGCACCACGCCGGCAGCCTCGCCGCCTTTCCCACGGACGATCCGCAGCGCCCCATCCACAATGACTACAATCAATTCAACTATCTGTTCGGCGACGCCTTGCCGCCGTTGGTGCTGGATTGGGAAGCGTCGATAGGCGCGCCTCGCGAATACGAACTCGTGCGTTGCCTGAACCACCTGCCGCTGGAAGCTGCGCAACTGGCACGGACTTTCGTGCACGCCTATCTGCGCGTGCGTCCGCTGCACCCCGAACGCATGGCCTGGGCCGTGGATGCGGCCTGCCTGCAGCACGCCGGCAAGCGCTGGATGCTGCGGGGCTGGCTGGCCGATCCGCCCCGCTTCGGCACGCTTCTGCAAGGCGCGCTGCGCATGGTCTCGATGATGGATGGCGCGCGCGGCCAGTTGATCGACTTCTACGGCCGCTGCCTGGATGCGCCGCACTGAACCGCAGGACGCCGACATGAACGCCCCCGCCCGCACGCACGTGTTTCCGCCGCCGATGGACCGAGACTATCCGGTGGTCGATGGCCGCATCCAGACCCGCTCGCTGGAAACGCACATCGTCGACCACTGCAACCTGACCTGCGCCGAATGCTGTTCGCTGTCGCCCTTGCTGCCCGAGTGGCACGCCAGCCCGCAATCGCTGGCCGCCGACCTGCGTCGCGCCGCGCGCGTGCTCAGCCCCAGGATGTTCAAGCTGGTCGGCGGCGAACCGCTGCTGCATCCCGAGTTGATCGACATCGTGCGCATCGCGCGGGCATCGGGCATCGCCCCCGTCATCTCCCTCACCACCAACGGCCTGAAGCTGGGCGAGATGCCGGACGTGTTCTGGCGGGAAGTGGATGCGCTGACGATATCGCGCTATCCCAAGCCGCGGCTGTCCGCTGAACTGATCGCCCACGTCGAAACCCAGGCGGCTCGGCATGGCGTACGGCTGAACTGGAAAGCGCAGGACGAGTTCTCGACCATGACGCGCGTGCATCCCGACGACGACGCCGAGACCGCGCGGCGCATCTACCAGGACTGCTGGATACGCGAGCGTTGCCACATGATCCGCGACGGCATGTTCTACACCTGCACGCGGCCGGCGCATTTCCATACGCTGTATCAAGGCAAGCGGGATTTCCAGGCCGATGGGCTGGCGCTGCGCGACGACGATGGCATGCGGGACGACCTGCTGGCCTATCTGCTGCGCGAGGCCCCGTTGCAGGCCTGTCTGCATTGCCACGGCGGCAGCGCGCCTCAAGCGCCGCATCGCATCATGAAGCGCGGCGAGGTCATCGCCTTGAAGGCCGAATACGCATGATCGTCGGCGCGCGGGATCCGTTTGGGTTTGAGCGGCTGCATTACCTCGTGGGTGAAGAAGGCCTGCTCGGCGGAGGGGATGCGGCCGAACCCCAAGCCGTGGCGGTGAACGGCGCCGTGCCGTGGGGCTCGGGTATCCGGAATCTCCTGCAAGTCAGTGGCGGAGCGGCCGGTGAGGCGGACGTGGATGCGATTCGCGGGTATCTGAGCGAAATGCGCGGCGGTCAGAGCACCGGGGCTTCAGGTGGCGTACGCCACGACGTGCGCGAGGCATCGCTCGGCATTTGCATGCCCGGTGCCAACCGCGATGAACAGCGCCGTGATTCGCAGGCAAGCCCGCGCCACGAGATCCGCAGCAGCGCACGCCTTGCCGGACGCACCGTGCTGCGCAACGTCCGCGCCGTGCCGCCGGGGCACATGCTGGAACGGACGTCCTCTGGCCTGAGGGTTCACGCCAGGCCAATCGCCCCTCAGCCTGGCGATCTGCAGGCCCTGTTGCGCGACGCCATCCAGCGCGTACTGGCCAGCGGCCAACGCGTCGCCCTGGCACTCAGCGGCGGCCTGGACTCGGCCTTGCTGCTGGTCCTGCTGAAGGAACTGGGCGTGCAACAGGACATCCCCGCCTACATCCTGGCCACCGGCATGCCCGACTACTGCGAACGCGACGCCGCGCTGGACATCGCGCAACGCCTGGGCGCCCGCGTGAAGGTCGTGCAGGTGACGGGACCGGACTTCGTGCGCGCGCTGCCCCGCGCCACCCGGTGCGTGGAAGAGCCCATGTTCAACCTGCATCCCGTGGCCAAGCTGCTGCTGGCCGAGGCCATGGCCGCCGACGGCATCCAGGCCGCGCTGTCGGGCGACGGCGCCGACCAGGTGATGCGGCGCGACGTGTCGGCCAACTATCTGCCGCTGTGCAACGCCCTGTTCGGCGCCGCATCGGTGCGGCTGCATGCCCCGTTCATCGATACCGCCGTCGTCCAACACCTGATCTCGCTACCGCCCGATCCCGGCAAGCAATGCCTGCGCGACCTGGGATCGACACTGGGCCTGCCCGACCGCCTGGTGCGCGGTCCCAAGCGCGGCCGCCTGGCCCCCGCCATGGATCTGTCGTCCGTGATGGACCGCGGCCGCATCCTGGCGCTGGCCGGCATGCTGAACCTGGACGCCCCCACCTTGGATACGGACATCGAGCGCATGCAGTGGACCACGCTGGCCCTGACCCTGGATCACCTTCAAGCCCCTCTCCAGCCATGAAACGCATCCTGTTCTGCGTCGTCCCCGAGAAGGGGCACGTCAATCCGTGCATCGGCCCCGCCCAGCACCTGAGCGCGGCCGGCTTCGAGGTCGCCTTCTACGCCCCCGCCGACATCAGCGATCAGTTGCACGGCGCGGGCGGCTTCGCCTTCCTGGGCCCGCGCGAGACGCCCGAGCGGCACGACCTGTCGCGCGGCGCGGGTTTCGCGGCCAACATCCGCGACGCGGCCTGGCTGCGCCGATGGATCCACACGCTGCTGGTGGAGCGTGCCGCCGATCTGGTGGACGGCATCCGAGCCCTCATCCGGCAGTGGCAGCCCACCGTCGTGGTGATCGATCCGTTGCTGTATGCCTCGGCCATCGCGGCTTCGCTGGAAGGCGTGCCCTGGGTGTCGATGTCGAACTCGCTGAATCCCGTGCTGCCGGACCACCTGGATTCGGATCTGCTGCGCACCGTGCGCTGGCTGTCGCCCGAACGCGACGCGCTGTTCGCCCGCCATGGCTTGCGGGCGGAATTTCGCGGCTGCGACGTGCTGTCGCCGCATCTCACCCTGGCCTTCGCCACGGAAGCCCTGGTGGGCAAGGCGCCGCCGGGCGTCGAACTGGCCGGCCCCGCCATGCCGCACGGCCCGCGCGGCGACGAACTGCATTTCCCCTGGGAACGCCTGGACCCGGCGCGGCCCCTGGTCTACCTGTCGCTGGGCAGCCAGCTTTACTACCACCCGGACGTCTTCGCCAAAGTCGCGCAGGCGGTGCACGGCACGCCGGTGCAACTGGTGGTGTCGGCCGGCGAACTGGCGGACGCCGACCAGATGCCCGATCTGGGCGAGCAGACCATTGCCGTGCGCTACGCGCCGCAACTGGCGGTGCTGCGCCGCGCCAGCGTGTTCATCAACCACGGCGGCGCGAACTCGGTGATGGAGTCGCTGGCCTGCGGCGTGCCCATGCTGCTGTCGCCGCTGTGCAACGACCAGTTCCATTCGGCGCATTTCGTCGAGCGCGCGGGCGCGGGTTGCAGCCTGGATCTGCGCGAAGCCAGTGTGGCGCAGATTGCCGACGCCATCGGCGCCCTGCTGCAACGGCCCGGCGCCTTCCACGACAACGCGGCTCGCATCGCCGCCAGCTACGCAGGGCAGGACGGCTCGGCGCGGGCCGCGCAGTTGATCAGCGCACTCGCTTCAGGAAACCGCCCGGAGACAGCGTCATGATGACGCGGTCCTCGATGTCATGATCGACCTCGAAGCGGGTATCGCCTTCGAGAAACGCCGCTGCCGCCGTGGCGGGGTTGTTGCCGCGCCCGTAGGGCTTGCCCTGGAACATCCCGGCGGGCAGGTATTCCATGATGGTGTCCATGACCACCACGTAGCTGCCAGGCGTGACCAGTTCGCCGTAGCAGCGCAACTCGTCCAGCACGTGCGCATGGGTGTGCGTCAGGTCCAGGATGGCCATGACCGGCCCCTGGCCGCCGTTCCGCTCGATCTGTTGCCGCACCTGGGCCAACACATCCGGCGAGCAGGACTCGCCTTCGACCAGATGCATGCGATGGGCCAGGCGGTGGGATTGCAGCGTCTGCCGCACCTCGTCGCGCAGGCGCGGCTCGATGGCCACGACGCGGCCCGTGTCCGTCGCCAATTCCAGCATCGACGCCGAGAACACCACGCCGCCGCCCGCGGCGATGCCCGTCTGCACGATGACCGACGGGCGGATGCGCCACACCAGTTCCTGCAAGGCCAGCATGTCGCCCGGCAGATGGAAGAAGCGCTCGCCCAGCCAGCGGATGTTGAACAGATGATCGAATTCCGCGGCGCGCGCCAGCCATTCGATATTGATGTCCCGCATGCGGGCGGAGATGCGCTCGGACATGATGGATAGCGTGGAAAAAATGGACGTTGCCGCCCTGCTGGAAAGGCATTGGGAGCTGCGGGCGGACTCGGTGCGGGCCACGCCGACGGGCCATACTAACAAAACGTATGTGGCGCGGGTGGATGCGCGCGAGGTCGTGCTGCGGATGTCGTGGAAAGACAAGTCCGAACGGCAGGTGCGCGATGAGACGACCGTGCTGCGGCATCTGGCGGGCGCGCAGGCATTGCCCGCCGTGCCTTGTCTCGTGCCTACGCGGGATGGCCAGGCGTGCGTGCAAGTGCATGGCCGCTGGCTGCATGTGTTCGACGTCATTCCCGGCGAGGTCGGCGAATTCGGCGAAGCGGCTGTCGATGCCCGCGATGGCGTCTATCCGCCGGCGTCGGACACGAGCGATGCGGCGCGCGCGACAGGGGTCGCCAGCGCCATGCACACGCTGGCCCGCCTGCATGCGGCGCTGGCGGGTGGCATCGCCACCGATACCGACGATCCGCTGTCCTGGCTTCGGAGGCGACAGGCGCGGGTGGCCGATCTGGCCGGCCCGATGCTGCCATCGATGACACCGCAACAATGCGGCTTCCTGCTGGCGCGTATCGCCGACCGCCTGTCGGAGGAAGACGCTGGTGTTCCCGGCCCCGTCCAATGGCTGCATGGCGATTATCATGCGGGAAATCTGCTTTACCGCGATCAGCACGTCTGCGGCATCCTGGATTTCGACGATGTCGGGCAGGGATCGCCTTGGGTGGAGACCGCGTTCGCGCTGTTTGCCTTGTCGCGGGATGTCGCGCGTGAAGACGCCTTCGTCTTCGATGCCTCGGTCTGGGACGACGGACTGCACGCCTACGCGCGGATCCAGCCGGGGGCTCCCATCGGGTGGCTACGCAGCAACCGCGGCATGCTCATGCATCTGTTCTGCGCAGACCAGGTATTGATCCATCTGCATGCCGCGCAGCGCGGCCTGTGGCTGCCGGGCCCGGGCATGGGATTCCTGGGTTGCGTGCGCCAGTTATGGGATGCCCGCTGGCCCTGATTCCCGCACCAGCGCCCGTAGATGCGGATCGATCAACAAACGCCGCACGGTTTCCACCGTGGCCGGACGCGCCTCGCGATGGCGCGAGCCGTCGTGCAGGCAGAGCAACACGTCCTGCCCCGCCCTGCCTTGCTCCTCGACATGCCGTCCGATGCTGGCAAGCAGCACATCCGGCGCGGGTTGCGGCTGATGCCAATCGTCCAGGATCAGCGTCCATCCCAGCGATTCGCGGCCCAATCCTTCAAGCACGCGTACTCGCGGGTCTTCGGGCTGCACGCCGTAAGGCAGGCGGAGGGGAATCGATGCGGAAGGCTTCAGCCCGGCATCCATATAGACCTTGCGGATCAACGCGTCCGTGGCGTCGATCTCGGCGGCAAGCCCGGCCTGGGGCAGCTCGCCCGCCCTGGCGTGCGAGTAGGTGTGATTGCCCAGCACATGCCCTTCCGTGGCCATCCGCACCGCCACCTCCCAGCCGGCCGCCAGGTTCCCGCCCAGCAGGAAGAAGGTGGCCCTGCACGAGGCATCGCGCAGGACGTCGAGCAGATCCGGGGTGGACGGGCCGGGGCCGTCGTCGAAGGTCAGGCGTACGAGCATGCGTGCGTGGTGCGGAAAGTGCTGCGCAGGCGTGGGACACGGCAGCCATCGTAGCAGGGCCCAACGGCGTCGGACGCGACCCGTGGGTGGCCTTATCAGGCCGCGTCAGCCCCCGGCTTGCGCTGTTCTTCCCACTTGGCGATCACCGCCGTGGCCACGCTGTTGCCGATCACGTTGGTCATCGTGCGGCCCATGTCCAGCAACTGGTCGATGGCCAGGATCAGCGCGATCCCCGCCGCTGGCAGGTGGAACATGGGCGCCACCGCCGCCACCACCACCACGGCGCCGCGCGGCACGCTGGCCATGCCCTTGCTGCTTATCATCAGGATCAGCAGCATGGTGACCTGCTGCGACACCGACATCTCCACGCCGAACGCCTGCGCGATGAAGATCGCCGCGAAGGCCTGATACAGCATCGAGCCGTCCAGGTTGAAGGCATAGCCCAGCGGCAGCGTGAAGCCCACCACCTTCTTGTCCACGCCGTACTCTTCCAGCTTTTCGGTCAGGCGCGGGAAGGCGGCTTCGCTGCTGGCCGTCGAGAAGGCGATCATCGCCGGCTCGCGGATCGTCTTCAGCAGCGTGATCACTTTGGAACCCAGGAAGGCCCAGCCCACCGCGAACAGCACGATCCACAGCAGCAGCAGCGCCAGGTAGAACGAGCCCAGCAGCTTGCCGTAGGTAAAAAGCACGTCCAGGCCGCGCACCGTCACCACCGATGCAATGGCGCCGAACACGCCGAACGGCGCGAAACGCATCACATAGTCCGTCAGGCGCAGCATCACCGGCACCATGCCGTCGACCACGTTGACCACATAGGCGACCTTGGGATCGCGCTTCAGTGCACTGAGCGCCAGGCCCATGAACACCGAGAACACCAGGATCTGCAGGATGTCGTTGCGCGCCATCGCGTCCAGCACGCTGGTCGGGAAGGCGTGCGTGATGACGTCCTTCACGTTCAGGCCCGAGGTGTTCAAGCCCGTGGCCACCTCGGTCGCGGGCGCCGTCAGGTTCAGGCCCGCGCCCGGCGCGGTCACGTTCGCCATCACCAGGCCGATGCCCAGCGAGACCAGCGACGCGCAGACGAACCACAGCACCGACCGCAAGCCGATCCGCCCCACCTCGCCGCCGCTGTCCAGTCCGGCCAGGCCGGATACCAGCGTGGCGAACACCAGCGGCGCGATGATCATCTTGATCAGGCGCAGGAAGATGTCGGTGATGATGGAAAAGTAGCCGGCGACTTCCTTGAGCTGCGCGGCATCGGTGATGCTGACGTGGCATGCGTAGCCGACGGCGACACCCAGGAGCATGGCGATGGCGATGCTCAGGGTCAGGCGGTTCTTCATTGCTGAGGTTCCTCGTGGCGGCGCGCCGGGCTCGTGGCGGGGCGCGTTCAGTGGTGCGGAAAAGGCGGCTGCCGCCCGCCGGGGAGCAGCACGGCGGGCGAGCAGGTACAAAAAATGGGCAGATGGGTGCGTATTTTGTGTATGCACCGGTGCCCGGAGGGCGAATCATACGGGAAAACCCTGGATGGAATCCGGGGCAGATCGTTACCGGGATGCCGGCCCGCCATGCGCCGCGTCCAGACCTCACAAGCGGGCGCTCTGGGGAATATCGGTTGCTTGTCATTGGCCGGGCGCTTGCGAATCCATCGAGGGAAGGCGGACGCCCGTTCCGGAGATAGCACTGGAATAGCGAGATATTGGGAATTGCATCAAATCGCTGCGGTATCGATTTCTTCCTATCCACCTTGGCTAGCATCGAAGCACTGCAATCGGCATGCGCAGCTTTTCTCGCCAACCAAAGGGAGACTCATGCACAGCACGAAACGCGATTCGCCGCGGCGGCAATGGCTCGCCGTCCTGGGGTTATCGATTGCCATGCTGGTCGCTGGCGCCACGCAGCCCACGGCCCGCGCAGCGTCATCAGGCCCGGATGACAAGCAGGCCACGGCCCCCGGCTCGACAGAGAGTCCCGTCGCCTATCTGCAGGCAAATACCGGCGGCGACAGCATGCTTGCCGAGAAAAAATCCGGATATGCGCTTGAAGTGCATGTGCTCGATGGCAGCCATGCGGTCAAGGAAATAGCGCGATGCGCGCGTATTTCAAGCGGCAATGCGTTGGGGGGAGGCACGGAACGCGAACTGCAAGTTGCCATCTGCGAAGGAGACGAGCGCAACCGGGGCGAATACTGGCTGATAAGCGAACCGGGCGTCGTCAGCGTGCGCAAGGGCCCCATCGGCACCGAGCAACAGATGCTGCTGGAGCACAGGCTGCAGAACTCAAAAGCGCGCGCCATCGCAAAGGCAGGTCAGTGACTCATCCGCCCGTCGCGTTGAGGCCCGGCGGGCGGTGCCAGGCTTCAGACAAAGCCGCAATCGCCTCAGCCAGCAGCGGCGCATCCAGAACGACAAAAAGCCCGCATTCTCATAGGAGAACTGCGGGCTCTTGGTACACCCGGGGACAACCCGGACAAATTCTTGGTGCCGACGGCGAGACTCGAACTCGCACAGCTTTCGCCACTACCCCCTCAAGATAGCGTGTCTACCAATTTCACCACGTCGGCATTGGGCACTTCACCGACCGAACCCCTGCCGCGAAGGCGATGTGGCTCGATGGACTTCCTGATCTTTCCTGGCTGCAAGTACTGAGGCCGCACTTCGCCAAGGAAGTCGGAAATTCTAGCATGAGTCTGTATCAGCACTCAAATCGGCATGCCTGGAGCCCGCTGCGGCCGTTGTAACCGGGCACGGGCCGCGGCCTGAGCACTACCCATCAAGCCGCCCCACCGACCACGCCCACTCACGCCCCCTGCTTCTTCGCCATATTCCCCAGAATCAAATCCCTTCCAGCAAAGATCCCCCCGGTCGTCTCCAGCACCAGCCGCTCCGCATCCCGCCGCCGCACCTCGTCCAGGTACCCCTGCGCCTCTTCCTCGGTGGCCCCCAGCCGCAGCACCGCCTCGCGCCCCATCGCCATCCCCGACTCGAACGTCTCGCGGACCACGAAATCGGCATCGTGCTTGATCAGTTCCACCGCATGCTCCCGGTCCCACGCCCGCACCAGAATCTCGGTATGCGGGTTGACCTCCTGCACGTTCTCGACAATCCGCGTAGCCGCCACCTTGTCATCCACGCAGATCAGGATCAGTTGCGTCTTATCGATCCCCGCCGCATGCAGCACATCCGGCCGCACCCCGTCGCCGTAGTACACCTTGAACCCATACTTCTCGGCATTGCGGATCACTTCGGGATCGTTGTCGATGATGGAAATATCCGCCCCACTGGCCAGCAGGCCCTGGCTGGCGATCTGCCCCACGCGGCCAAAACCCACGATCAGCACGCAGCCCTTCAGGTCCTGGGCACGGTCCACGCCATCCATCGACGGCGCTTCCTTGCGCGCCATGCGCTTCTGAGCGATCACAGCCAGCGGCGTCAGCACCATGGACAGCACGATGATCGCCGTCATGTTGGCATTGACCTGCGCGTCGATCACGCCCCCGTGCGCAGCCGCCTGATACAGCACGAAAGCGAACTCGCCGCCCTGCGCCATCAAAATGGCGCGATCCGACGCCTCGCCGCGCGAACTCTTCAGCAACCGTGCCACGCCATAGATGCACAGCGCCTTCACCACCATCATGGCGACCACGCCGGCGCAGATCAGCATCCAGTTGGCATAGACCACGTCCAGGCGCAGCGACAGGCCCACCGCCAGGAAGAACAGCCCAAGCAACAGCCCCCGGAACGGCTCGATGTCGGCCTCCAGCTGATGGCGGAAGCTGGACTCGGACAGCAGCACGCCCGCGATGAAGGCGCCCATGGCCATGGACAGGTTGCTTTTCTCCATCAACACGGCCGCCCCCAGCACCACCAGCAGGGCGGCCGCGGTCATCACCTCGCGCGCCTTGGCGCGGGCCAGGATGCGGAACAGGGGGTTCAGCAGCCACAGGCCCGCGGCGACCAGCACGGCGATCGCGCCGGCGGCGATGCCGATGTTCTGCAGCACGGCGGCCGGCTCGCGCGGCGCGGCGCCTTCGGGGGCCAGGAAGGCCACGATGGCCAGCAGCGGCACGATCAGCAGGTCTTCGAACAGCAGCACCGAGACGATGCGCTGGCCGCCCGGCTGGGCGATGTCGCCGCGCTCGTTCAGGATCTGCACGACGATGGCGGTGGACGTCAGCACGAATCCCATCGCCGACACGAACGACACCGCCAGGGGGAAGCCGAACGCCAGGCCCACGCCGGTCAGCAGCAGGCCGCAGACCAGGATCTGTGCGCTGCCCAGGCCGAAGATCTGGCGGCGCAGGCCCCACAGATGCGAGGGCCGCATCTCCAGGCCGATGATGAACAGGAACATCACCACACCCAGCTCGGCCACGTGCAGCAAGGTGCCGTCGTCGTTGATCAGCCCCAGGCCGAAGGGGCCGATGACCAGGCCGGCCACCAGATACCCCAATACCGAGCCCAGCCCCAACTTGCGGAACAGCGGCACCGCCACCACCGCTGCACCCAGCAGGGTCAGCACCTGCTCCAAACCACCTGCCCCGGATTCCACTGCCATGGCGAGCCTTTCCTGTATGCGTTGTTTGGCCGCATCATAAAGGCTGTTTGAAGGCACGAGCGTGAAAAGGCCCCATACCTTGGCATGAGGCCCGGTTTGTCAATCGCCCGCAGGCATGCGCCCGCGCGGCCATCAGCCCTTGAACGTCTTGTTCCAGGCGTCCAGGATCGAGGCCTGGTTCTGCTGCAGATAATCCAGGTCCAACTGCATCATTTTCTCGCGCTGCTGGGTCGTGAAGTTGATCTCGCGCTCCAGCTCCTCGGGCAGTTTCACGTCGTCCACCGTGGGCAGGTAGCCCATGCGGCTGGCGAACGCGGATTGCGCGCTGGGCGACAGCATGGCGTCCAGGTAGCCGTAGGCCAGCTCCTTCTGGCGCGTGTTGGCGGGCACGGCGGCTTCGTACGAAGTGGGAATGCCTCCCTCGGACGGCACGATGCGCGCCACCGGCACGCCCTGCTTGCGCCACATGTAGGCACGGGCCGCGGCGATGATGGTGAACCATATCTCGCCCGACTTCAGCGCCACGGCCACCGCCTCGGTGGACGGCAGCACCTTGGCGTCCAGCGCCTTCATCTCGTCCAGCTTGGCCTGGGCGGGCGCGAAGTTGCTCATCGACCCTCCGCCCACGATGGCGGCGATGGCAGTGTTGGTCGTGTACTGGAAATCGCACAGGCCCACGCGGCCGCGCCATTTCGGATCCCACAGATCGGCGAACGAGGTGGGCGGGGTCTTCACCATGTCGGTGTTGTAGACGATGACGTAGGCCGAATAGATATGGGGAATCGCGTGCGACTTCTTCAGGAAGGGCAGCACGTGGCGGGTACGCGCCACCGTGTCTTCGTTCACGGGCGCCAGCGCATTCATGCCAGCGGCGGCGTGGATGTCGAAGTCAGCCAGGCAGGCCACGTCCATGCTGCCCCGGCGCGAATTGCGCTCGGCCAGCAGCTTGGCACGGCGTTGCATGGGCGCGCCGATGGACTGGACGACTTCGATGCCCTTGGGCTCCATCAATGCATCGTCGACGGACGCTTTCAGGATGTTGCCGAAGTCGCCGCCCCACGTCCCCACCACCAGTTGCTGGCGGGCGGCGAACGACAGCCCCGGAAAGGCCGCGCCAGCCATGGCGGCGCAAAGCAGTTGACGGCGGGTCAGGTGAGGCATGTCGGATCTCCGGTCTTCAGGGACAACGATTCAGAAAGCGAAAAAGGTCAGGCCAGCTTGCGCAGCGGCAGCAGCAGGCGGGAGTCTTGGCCGGGCCCGCGATGCACGGTCAGCCGAGGCGGACGGCCATGCGGAATCTGGCCGCAGTGATCGGCATCGGCGCCCGCCAGCGACACGCGGATACGGCTGCCCGGCGAGAAACGCCAGGCCACGGGCAGCATGGCGAAGCGGATCAGTTCGGCCCGGCCCGGCACCAGCGGGCTGGCATCCTCGCGGCGGAAGGTGCGAAACGGCCACGAGGTGCGGAACATCGGCGGGCACGGCGCTTCCTTGCGATGCAGCGCGCGCAGCAGGCCCTCGGTCACGTAGCGCTCGCGGCCATCGGCCTCGATCTCGGTCAGGTAGACGAACAGCGCGGCATCGGGCTCGCTGCTGGACAGGTGCAGCTCGATCACCGCATGGCCAGCCAGTTCGGCGGCGCTGTCCAGCGGGGCCGAGGTGTAGCTCAGCAGGCGGTCGGTACGGCCCTGCCAGTCCGGGTAGTACTCGGTGCTGTTGATGGCCGCGATGCGCTCGTAGCGCGTGCCGTGGCCCGTGCCCAACGTGAAATCGACCTGGTAGTCGTCAGAGCCCTCGGCCTGGGACGGCTGGGTCTCCAACCGGCCCTCGCCGTTCAGGTGCAGTGCGGTGTGCTCCAGTTGCGGCGGCCATTGTTCCGCGCCACGCCAGGCCTGCGCATGCAGGCTGAAATAATGCACGGGCGCCTCATGCTGCAGGCCGGTATCGCGGCCCATCAGGTAATGGTCGAAGAAGCGCAGGATCTCGGCCAGCCAGGGGAAATCGGGCGATTCAGAGCGGCGCCAAGGCGACACGTCGATGCGCGCGCCGTGATCCCAAGGACCCAGCAGCAGATGGCGCGGATTCTTCGACAACGTCAGGAAGCGAGCGATGGCGCCATTGGCGTAGCCCGCGCCGTCCATCCAACCCGACACCGACAGGATCGCCACGTCTTCGCGCGTGCCTTCGGCCACGGCATAGGGGCTGAACGAGGCCGAGCTGAAGGTCGGATCGTACGGCAGCGCTTCTTCGCGGAAACGGAACTCCGGCATGAACTCGGTCTGGCGGAAGTTGCCCAGGTGCTCGCGCACAGCCTGCTGCACCAACGTGCCGTCGCCGTCTTCGTCCACCGGCTGCGGTCCGCGGAAATCCGGGTTGGCGTAGTACACGAAGCGCGACAGCATCTCGCGGCGGTCGTGGTCCATGGCCACCATCAGGTCGTCGTAGCTTTGCGTCAGCGCCTTGAGCTGGATGCCGCCCGGAAAGTAGTTGTCGATATAGGTGTCCCATACCGAGAACAGCGGCGCGATGGCCTTCACCGCGGGGTGGCCTGTGCTGGCCAGGAAATCGGAGGCCGCGCCCAGATAGGACACGCCCGTCGCCCCAAGCACGCCATCGGACCACGGCTGGGCGACCACCCAATCGGCCACTTCGCGGCTGTCCTCGCGCTCGCGCGGCGAGCGGAAGCTGTCGCGCGTACCGAAGCTGGCGCCGGTGCCGCGCACGTCGATCACGATCACGGCATAGCCACGCGGCACGAAGTAATCGCGGAACTTGCCGGTGTTGGGATTGTTCTCGCCCGTGGCGCCTTCGGCCATCTTGAAACGGCGGTAGTAAGGCGTGAAGAACAGCAGCGTGGGCAGTTGCGCCGGTGGCTCGCGACCTTCGTGGGCTTGCGGCAGGTAGACGTCGATCGCCAGGCGGCAGCCGTCGCGCATCGTCAGATAACGCGATTGCGGCGCGGACGGCAAGGCGAATTCGGGGGGACGCGATTGCCCATATTGCTGGGGCGACACCTTCCAGGCGTCGTCGGACACGATGGTTTCTGCGGACATGGCACTACCGGTGATACGTTGCGGCGGGCCACATGCCCGCCGATCGAACGCATCATCGGCGCGTGCGGCGCCGCGAACCAAATACGCATTGCCGATGCACCCATAGGAAAAAACGATGGTAGGGGCATGGCCGTCTCGGCAGGCCCTTTTTATAGGGGTTATCTCTAGTGCATGCGGACCGGTTAAGGCCTAGTCTGGGCCTCTGCACCCTCTGCCCATAACACCAGCCTATCCCCCGACCCGATGGACCTGCGGCAACTGCGCTACTACGCCCGCATCGTAGAACTCGAAAGCATCACGGCCGCTGCCCAGGCGCTGCACGTGGCGCAACCCTCGCTCAGCCAGCACATCGCCAACCTGGAGGCCGAGCTGGACACTGTGCTGCTGCAACGCAGCCCGCTGGGCGTGCGCCCCACCGATACCGGCCTGGTGCTATACCAGCACGCCAAGGCCGTGCTGCGGCAAGTGGAAGAGGCCAGCGCCGCCGTGGCACGCACCCGCGAGACACCCTCGGGCCACGTCACCGTGGGCCTGCCCACCAGCACGTCGCGGGTGCTGGCGCTGCCGCTGATCGACCGCGTGGCCCAGACGCTGCCTGGCGTCACGCTGGAACTGATCGAGGCGTCGACCTACAGCCTGGCCGAGTCCGTGGCCACGCAACGCCTGGACATGGCCATCGCCATGGAGGTGCGGCCGCGCCACGGCATGCGCACGGTGCCGCTGTTCGATGAGGAACTGATGCTGGTCGGCTTGCCGATAGAGGCCCGGCAGCAGGCGATCAGCCTGGCGGAGGCGGCCTCGTTGCCGCTGCTGTTGCCCAGCTTTCCGAATTCGGTGCGGGTGATCGTGGAGCGTGCCTGCTCGGAAGCGGGGCTGCCGTTGACGCTGGTGGCCGAGACCAGCGCGGTGTCCATCCTGCTGACCTGCACGCGGCATGGCCGGGGCTGGACGGTGTTGCCGTGGTCGGCGCTGGCGGAAGGAAATTCGGTGGCCTCTGACATCGTGGGCATACCGATCCTGGACGACACCCTGCGCCGCCGCGCCGCGCTGTGCGTGTCGGCGGCGGCCGAGACCAGCCTGGCCTGCCAGGCGGTGGAACACGCGCTGGTCAGCCTGGTGCGCGAACTGATCGAGGGAGGCCGATGGCGCGGGGCACGCATGCGGCCCGCGCCATGAAATGAACAAGCCTGGCGCGATACGGCGCCAGGCTGTCGGGGTCTTGCGTGCCGGCGGCGAACGATGAGGCGTCCGCGTGCCGGCGATACGAGAGACTTATTTGGCCGGTGCGGGGGCAGCGGGCGTTTCCGCCGGGGCCTTGGGCACCGAGTTGTCGGAAGCGGCCGGCGCAGCCGGAGCCGGCGTGGACGGCGCGGCGGGCACCGAACCCGCGCCCGGCACGGACGACGACGGGGCTGCGCCACCCGGCACCTGGGGCACCGAGCGGTCTTGGTAGTTCTGCATCACGCCGCTTTCGACGGGATTGGCGCTGCCGATGTGCAGCGAATGCGTGACGTAAGCCAGGCCGGCGGTGGACACGAAGAAGACCACGGCGGCCCACTTGGTGGAACGCGACAGGAAGTTGGCCGCGCCGGACGCGCCGAACAGGCTGCCGGCCGAGCCGGTGCCGAATGCCGACCCCATGTCGGCGCCCTTGCCCTGCTGCAGCAGGACCAGCACGATGATCGACAGGGCCGACAGGACCTGGATGATCATCAACACAGTATTGATAGACATGAAAAACTCCGAACGGAAACTTTAGGCTGCGGCGATGCGCAGGAATTCATCGGCCACCAACGACGCGCCGCCCACCAGGGCGCCATCGATGTCGGGCATGGCGAACAGGCTGGCGGCATTGGCCGCCTTGACGCTGCCGCCGTACAAAACTTGAACCTGGGGCACGCCCAGGCCTTGCAGGGCCACACGGATGGCGCTGTGCACTTCCTGCGCCTGCTCGGGGCTGGCGGTGCGGCCGGTGCCGATGGCCCAGACGGGCTCGTAGGCCAGCACCATGCGCGCCAGGGCGTCGGCGCCCAGGGCCAGCACCGGAGCCAACTGGCGCTGGATCACGCCCAGGGTGTTGCCGCCCTCGCGCTCGTCCAGCGACTCGCCCACGCAGACCACCGGGGTGATGCCGGCGGCCAGCGCGGCGGCGGCCTTGTCGGCCACCATCTGATCGGACTCGCCGTGCAGCGAGCGGCGCTCGGAGTGGCCCACCAGCGCCCAGGTACAGCCGAACTCGGCCAGCATGGCGGCGGACACTTCACCGGTGTAGGCGCCCTTGTCGTGCTTGCTGACGTCCTGCGCGCCCCAGGCGATGGAACTGCCTTCCAGCAGTTGCTGCACCTGGCCCAGGTACGGGAACGGCACGCAAACCCCGAACTGGCAATGCGCGGCCGGGTCGGCGGTGCCCAAGGCTTCGAGCAACGCGGCGTTCTCGGCCAGGTTGCCGTGCATCTTCCAGTTGCCCAGCACAAGGCGGGCGCGAGCTTGGGTCGTGGTCATTGGGCGATGGGTTGTCAACAGGATTGTCAATGGATCTCGGGATGATCTCTGATAGGGGAAGACCGGAAGGGAAAATCCCGGTCAAACCCAAGATTGTATCCTGTTGCCGCGCAACGCGCCTGACCGTTACAGCCTTAAATCGTCAGGATGATCTTGCCGATGTTTTCACCCGACTCCATCATGGCGTGGCCGGCTGCCGCCTGCTCCAGCGGCAACGTGGCGTGGATGACGGGCTTGATCGCGCCCGATTCCAGCAGCGGCCACACGCGGGCCTGCAGGGCGCGCGCGATCCGGCCCTTGAACGCCACCGGACGCGGACGCAGCGTGGAGCCGGTGATGGTGAGGCGCCGGCGCAACACATGATTGCAATCGACCTGCGCCTGGGCCCCGCCCAGCAACGCGATGATGACGATGCGGCCGTCGTCGGCCAGGCACTTGATGTTGCGAGGGATGTAGTCGCCCGCCACCATGTCCAGGATGACGTCGACGCCAGCGCCGCCCGTGGCGTCGAGCACTTCCTTCACGAAATCCTGCGACTTGTAGTTGATGCCCTTGGTGGCGCCCAGTTCTTCGACGGCGCGCACGCGGTCGTCGCTGCCCACCGTGGCGTAGACCGGATTGCCCATGGCCCGCGCGATCTGGATGGCCGTGGTGCCGATGCCGCTGGCCCCGCCATGCACCAGCAGCGCCTCGCCTTCGGCCAACTGGCCGCGGTCGAACACGTTGCTCCAGACGGTGAAATAGGTCTCGGGCAGGCCCGCGGCCTCGATCAGGCTCAGGCCCTTGGGGATCGGCAGGCACTGCACCGCCGGGGCCACGCAATACTCGGCGTAGCCGCCCCCCGCCACCAGCGCGCACACCTGCTCGCCCAGCGCGAAGCCGCCGGCCGCGGCATCGCCCGCGACGATCTCGCCCGCGACTTCCAGGCCCGGCAGATCCGAGGCTCCCGGCGGCGGCGCATAGTTGCCCTTGCGCTGGAACACGTCGGGCCGGTTGATGCCGGCCGCGGCCACCTTGATCAGCACTTCGCCCGGACCGGGCTCGGGCATGGGGCGCTCGGCCGGTACCAGTACTTCAGGACCACCGGGCTTGGAAATCTCGACTGCACGCATGGGATTGCCTCCAACTTGGTTGAGGCGTCCATTATCCCGCTGTTTGCAGGGACCCGCGCAACCGCAACGGCCATGCGGCAGACGCCTGTTGCCTGGATCGATTATGATTGCAGCCCTTCAGTGACCAACGGGCGTCAAGCCGCCCGGCTGTCCGCACCGGCCAGCAAGCGTCACGAATGCCGCAGGAAGCTTGGCAGAGTGGTCGATTGCACCGGTCTTGAAAACCGGCAACCCGCAAGGGTTCCAGGGTTCGAATCCCTGAGCTTCCGCCAGCGAATCAGGGCGCAGGCACGCCTGTTGCGTCCCGCATACCTTCAAATGGAAAACGGCCGCGATGCGGCCGTTTTCATAGCATCGACACAGGCATCCGTGCATCCGAAGATGCACGGACATGCCGATCAATAGCCCCAGCACGTACCCGCGGCAGGCTTGCCGCAGGTGCGATAGTGCGCGGCGTACCACAGCTTGCCGGCCTTGCGCGACTCGCCGTTGCTCTTCACGTCGCCGCGCGACAGCTCGTCCAGTTCCGTCAGGGCGTCGTCGGTCTCGTCGGCGTCGGCGCCCAGGGTGATATGGCCCAGGCTAGCCGCCGTGTAGTCGCCATAGACCGCGTCGGTGTCGCTCAGCTTCATCATCTGCAGCGTGACGTCGCGCACGGCGGCCGAGTAGCTGATGTCGCTCTCGCCGGCGACCGCTTCGTACGTGCCGGGCGTCGTGGCGCTCTCCTCGATCGAGCTCTTGGCGACCACGTCGGCCAGGCCGGCCGTCGTCGTGGACGACAGCGCGTAGTACGGCAGGACGCGGATCTGCGTGCCCATGACCTGCTGCTGGCGGCGGATCCAGTCGCCCCACAGGAATTCGGCGAACTCGGGCAGCTCGCCCTGCTTGTAGGCGATGTCGCGGGTGAAGTAGACCAGCGAGCGGTACTTGTCTTCCGCCATGCCGCCCGGCTCGGTGTCGTTGGCCATGCCCAGGCGCGTCGGCAGTTGGTCGACGGTGATGGGGTGGTTGTTGCCGTCGATCAGCCAGGTCTGCTTCTCGTCGACCATCTTCTGCCAGAAGGCTTCCTTGGTGGCGATGTCGCTGTAGTTGGCCGACACGCGCACGTACACCTCGAGCTCGGGGCCGCCGTCGAAGATCTCGCGCAGGGCGCTGAACGAATGATGGCCGTCGGTCAGGTACAGGTTGCCGTCGTAGCCGATCACGACCGTCTTCATCACGGCCTTGTCTTCGGGATCCGCACCCGGCTCGCTGTCGCACTGGAACGAACTCAGGTCGGCCAGCGTCGCGGCGCGCGCGTCGGCAATGGTGTCGAAACCGCCGAAATCATGCTGGCCGGTGTCTTCGCAGTAATCGCCGAACTTCTTGGCGACCGTGTCGTTGATGTAGTCCAGTTGCGAATCCGGATCGGCGGTCCACGTGGGACGGTCGAAGTCGCCCTGCCAGCGGCCCAGCTTGTAGTAGATCTGGTCGTAGCCCAGCGCCGGTTGCGTGGGGATCAGTTCCTTGATCTTGACCTTCAGGATGTCGCCTTCGGCGGCCTTCAGGTAAGTCTGGTTGCGCGTATCGGCGGGGGTGTCGGGCGTCGACGGCTGCGTGACGGGCGTGTCGTCGGCGACTTCGTCGTCGTCATCGCTGCCGCCGCACGCGGCCAGCGCCAGGGGCAGCAGGGCCAGCGCGGCCACACGGGCGGCGCGGCGGTGCAGTTGGAACCAAGGTTGGGACGGGGATGCGGTCTGGATGGGCATGGACGCTCTTGAGCTCTGGTGGCTGTTAAGGAAGGCTGTCATGCTGTCGTTGCAATGTGTCACCAGGATTGCAATATGTGATTCCGTCGCAAATGCCCCACTCCAGGCCGATGGTATAGTTGCCGCCTCTTTCGGCCTGGATCCGGCGCAAGCCCGGCCCTCCGGCGCCGCGCATCCATGGCGAAATTGGTAGACGCAAGGGACTTAAAATCCCTCGCCGCAAGGCGTCCCGGTTCGATCCCGGGTGGATGCACCACCACAGACCCTCCCCCTTTCCAGATAGCCCGTTTCAGGGTTATACCTCTCGCAGCGCCCGATTGTTAACGGTACCATCTGGCTGGATTGCATTCCGTCACTGGCAGGTCTACACCGGACTCCGGCACAGGCATGGGCGAAACCACGAGGGAAGAAGCAGAAATCGTCGGCAAGCTGTATGCCGGCATTCTGCACAAAGACCGCTGGCACACGGCCTTGAAGGCCGTCTGCGCGCACGTCGGCGGACAACACTCGGCGTTGATGCTGCTGGAGCCGCCCGGCCGCGTGGTGGTGGCCGACACGCCCGATCTGCCGCAGCCCGTCATCGACGACTACGAAACCTATTACGCGGCGCACGACCCCGGCCACGAGTTCGCTCCCCGGACGCCGGTGGGCGAGTGCTACGTCGACCACCGCGACTTCGGCGAAGCCCGCATGCGGGCCTCCGAGTTCTACCAGGATTTCTTCCATCGCCACGACATGGGCGCCCTGATGTGCGCGCCCATGGTGCGCCTGCCCGGCGCCGAGTGGTACATCTCGTTCCAGCGCGCCAAGGATCGCGGGCCGTTCGCCGCCGAAGACGAAAGCGCGCTGCTGCGGCTCGTGCCGCACCTGCGCGAGTCGATCCGGCTGCGGCTGCGCCTGGCGGACATGGAGCGACAGGCTGCGCTGGCCAGGACCTCCCTGGATGCGGTCGCCGCGCCTTTGCTGATCGCCGATGCGGACGGCCACGTGGCGCTGGCCAATGCCGCTGGCGAACAATGGCAGGCGCAGCACGGCAAGAAGCTGCGTACCCACGCGAACTGGCAACGCGTGCTGCACACGGCCTGTGGCCGCCAGGGCCCCGCGCGGGCGGCCGCCTTCCGTCTGCATACACCCAGCGATGATTACGTCGTCGCCACGCCGTTGCCTGCCGATCACCGCTACGCGGCCGCGCACACGCAGCCGCTGGCGCTCGTGCTGGTGCGCAGCGCCGCCGGGCAGCCGCTGTCCCTGCAAGGCAGCCTGACCGATCTGTTTCGGCTGACGCCCGCCGAGACGCGCCTGCTGGAGTTGCTGCAACAGGACCTGAGCCTGGCGCAGGCCGCCGAATCGCTGCGCGTGTCGTACGCCACGGTAAAGACGCAACTGGCTTCACTGTTCCAAAAGACCGGCACACGCCGCCAGGCCGAGTTGCTGTTGTTGATCACACGCCTGAGCCTGGCGGCCGAGTCCGCCGCCAGTTAGTGCCGCGGGCCGATTGATGCACCGACGCGCAGGGATCCTGCGGGACCTCGCGCCAGCCTGTATTTGCACATCGGCCGGCGTGGCGCAACAATCGCGGCAGTCCCCTCTCCGTCGCCACGCCCCTTCGCTGCACAATGTCTACCGCTTCCCCGCCTTTCGTCGTCCTGGACGCCTGCGTATTGATGTCCACGGTGCTGCGCCAGCTATTGCTGCGCGTGGCCGATCTGGGGGTGTTCCAGCCCGTGTGGACGGAGCGCATCGGCGAGGAATGGCGGCGCAACGCCGCGCGCCTGTGGCAGGTGCCACAGGACATGCTGACCGAGCGATGGGACGCCATGAATCAGCGTTTTCCCGGCGCGTTGGAGTCGGATATCCAGGCCTACGAGGCCGTGCTGCGCTACAGCGACCCCAAGGATTTCCACGTGATCGCGGCCGGCCTGGCCCGCCGTGCGCGCTGCGGCCTGCAATACACGCCGACGGTGCACGTGATGACCTGGAACCTGAAGGACTTCAACCGTTCGGAACTGCGCCGGCAGGGGCTGGACGCCTTTGCGCCCGACCACTTCCTGGCGCAGTGGTGGCAGGCCGACGCGCAGAAACTGGATGCCGCGGTGCGGCAGGTGTCCGAAGACTATGTGGCGCTGGGCCGCGAGCCTGAGCCGCTGGAAAACACCCTGCATCGCGAGCGGCTGTACCGCCTGAAAAAGCTGGTGTCGGGACAGGGCCGCCAGCAAGGCTGACGCCACGCAGGCTTGCCGCCGAGGCTCAGTGGTCGTGATTGCTCGCGGCGAATCCCGCCGCGTTCAAGACTTCGATCACTTCCTGGATATGCTCGGGCCCGCGCGTCTGCAACACGAAATCCACCTCGACGTTGCGGACCGGCAGCGATGTGAAGGCGCGCTGGTGATGCACTTCGGTGATGTTGGCGTGCGCATCGGCGATCAGCTTGGTGGCGTGCGCCAGCGCGCCCGGCAGGTCGCGCAGGTCGACGCGGATGCGCGCCAGGCGGCCCGCGCGCACCATGCCGCGTTCGATCAGCTCGCCCAACATCAGCGGATCGATGTTGCCGCCCGTCAGCACCAGGCCGATGCGCTTGCCCCGGAAGTCGGTCCGGCCCGCGGCCTGGGCCTGAAGCAGCGCGGCAAGACCCGCGGCGCCCGCGCCTTCCACCACGGTCTTCTCGATTTCCAGCAACACCACGATGGCGTGCTCGATCTCGCCCTCGCTGACCAGCTCGATGCGGTCGACCAGGCGGCGCACGACCTGCTCGGTCAACGTACCCGGCGACTTGACGGCGATGCCTTCGGCGATGGTGTAGGCGCCCGAGGCCATGGGCACCCCCTGTATCGCGGCATACATCGACGGGAAACGCTCGGTCTGCACGCCGATGATCTCGATGTCCGGCTTGATGGCCTTGGCGGCCGTGGCGATACCGGAGATCAGCCCGCCGCCGCCGATGGCGACCACCAGCATGTCCAGGTCGGGCTGGGCCTCCATCATTTCCAGCCCCAGCGTGCCTTGCCCCGCCATCACGGCGGGATCGTCGTAGGGGTGGATCATGACCAGGCCACGGCTTTTGGCCAGCTCGTAGCCATGCGCCTTGGCATCGTCGAAGGTATCGCCGGCCAGCACGACCTCGGCACCGAAACGCCGGGTGTTGGCGACCTTCACGGTGGGGGTGAAACGCGGCATGACGATGACGGCCGGCACGCCCATCCGCTGCGCGTGATAGGCCACGCCCTGGGCATGGTTGCCCGCCGAGACCGCGATGACGCCCTGTCTGCGCTCTTGCTCGGACAGCGCCAGCATGCGGTTGAGCGCGCCACGCTCCTTGAAAGAAGCGGTGAACTGCAGGTTCTCGAATTTCAGCCAGATCTCGGCGCCCAGGATGTCGGACAGGGTGCGAGAGTGCTTGAATGGCGTTTTCTGCACCTGGCCCTGCAACTGGAGGCGGGCGGCTTGAATGGCAGCGAGGTCGATCACGATAGGTCTTTCCAGTTCAACGCACAGGCAGGAAGTTGAAGAACAGCAGCCCTTGCGCGTAATTGATGCCGATGCGCCGCGTGTTTTCGCCCAACAGGTTGGCGATGAGATCGAGCCGGCCGATAAGCGCGCCGAACTCGCGCTCGAAGCTGAGGTTGATGGCCTCTGCGGACATCTCGTTTGCCAGCAGCAGCGGCTCGCCCTGCGGGTTGCGGCGCGAGGCCAGCAGCCACGCGGCGGCCTCGACATTGCGAGCGGCATTGTAGATCCGCTGCCCGTCCAGCGCGTCGGTGGCATAGAAGCGGGTCTTGCCGTCGTGGGCGGCCAGGATGGTGTCGGCCAGGCCGTAGACGAACGCGGCCACGCGGTCGCCCTGGTAGGCCGGGTCCAGCGCCACCGCCAGCACCTGGATGTCGCGCAGGCCAGCCAGGCCCGGCGGCGGCCGGCGTTGCTCGATCATGCCGCGCACACGGGCCACGGCGGCCGTCTGATCGGTCTGCCCGGCCTTGCGCCATTCGCGCGGATTGCGGCGGTAAAGCTTGTCCAGCAGCGTGTACAGGCTGGACAGGTTGTCCCGCATGGCCAGTGTGACCGTGCGGTTGAAGTCGGTCTGCATCAACTGGTCGGCCGACATGCCTTCGTGGCGCGGTCCCTTGGAGGACGCACCCGACGGCGGGGTTCCCTGGGGCATGGCGCACCCCGCCAGCAGCATCACGCCTGCCAGCCCGAGTACGCGCGCGGTCGCAAGCCAGGTCGCCATCGTGCTCCGTCTGAAAAGCCAGGCCACGCCGATGCGGCCGGGCCGGCCCCGGGGAAGGACCGCCGTTTTCCGGGGGGACGGCGCAAACCGCCCGCCATCGAGAGTGGCATGACTTTACCGTAAAAGCTCCGCTCTGCCGCTGCAAAAAAACAAGGCCCCGGCCGGAAACCCGGTCGGGGCCTTGCGTGGCGAGTACCAGCACCGCGTGCAGCCCGGCAAACCGGACCGCACGCCGTCATGGATTACTCGGCTTGGGGAGCTGCCTGGGGCGCGGCTTCAGCGGCCTGGGCCTGCTGTTGCTCGATGCCGCCGATGGCCTTGACGGACAGGCGCAGACGGCCCTTGTCGTCGGCTTCGATGACCTTGACGCGAACCGCCTGGCCCACCTTCAGCACATCGTTGATGTTGGCGATGCGGTAGTTGGCGATTTCCGAGATGTGCAGCAGGCCGTCGCGGCCCGGCAGCACTTGCACGATGGCGCCGAAGTCCAGCAGGCGCAGTACCGAACCGTCGTAGATCTGGCCCACTTCGACGTCGGCGGTCAGTTCGACGATGCGGCGCTGGGCTTCCTTGGCCTTGCTTTCGTCGACGCTGGCGATGACGATGGTGCCGTCGTCGGAGATGTCGATCTGCGTGCCGGTTTCTTCGGTCAGCGCGCGGATGGTGGCGCCGCCCTTGCCGATCACGTCACGGATCTTCTCGGGGTTGATCTTGATGGTCAGCATGCGCGGCGCAAAGGCCGACAGCTCGCCACGCGACTCGCCCAGGGCGTCACGCATCTTGCCCAGGATGTGCAGACGGCCTTCGCGCGCCTGCTCCAGGGCCACCTGCATGATTTCCTTGGTGATGCCCTGGATCTTGATGTCCATCTGCAGCGCGGTGATGCCGTTGTCGGTACCCGCAACCTTGAAGTCCATGTCGCCCAGGTGATCTTCGTCGCCCAGGATGTCGGTCAGCACGGCGAACTTGCCGTTGTCCAGGATCAGGCCCATGGCCACGCCGGCCACGTGATCCTTCAGCGGGACGCCCGCGTCCATCATGGCCAGCGAGCCGCCGCACACCGATGCCATCGACGACGAGCCGTTGGATTCGGTGATTTCGGAGACCAGGCGGATGGTGTACTGGAAGTCTTCCGGCGCCGGCAGCAGCGAGACCAGCGAGCGCTTGGCCAGGCGGCCGTGGCCGATTTCGCGACGCTTCGGCACGCCGATGCGGCCCGTTTCGCCGGTGGCGAAGGGAGGCATGTTGTAGTGCAGCATGAAGCGGTCACGGTACTCGCCCATGAGCGCGTCGATGATCTGCTCGTCCTGCTTGGTGCCCAGCGTGGCAACCACCAGGGCCTGCGTTTCGCCGCGGGTGAACAGGGCGCTGCCGTGCGCGCGGGGCAGCACGCCCAGGCGCACGCTGATCGGGCGGACGGTGCGGGTATCGCGGCCGTCGATGCGGGGTTCGCCGTTCAGGATCTGGCCGCGCACGATGCGGGCTTCCATGTCGAACAGGACGTTGTCGACGGCGACGCCATCGGGAGCGACCTGGCCGGCGGTGGCGGCCTGTTCGGCCAGCTTGGCGTGCACGTCGGCGTAGACTTCACGCAGCTTGGTGGTGCGCGCCTGCTTTTCGCGGATCTGGTAGGCGGCGACCAGGCCTTCCTGGGCGGCGGCCGACACGGCGGCGATCAGCGATTCGTTCCTGGCGGCGGGCTGCCAGTCCCAGTCGGGCTTGCCGGCTTCGCGCACCAGGTCATGGATGACGTTGATGACGGTCTGCATCTGCTCGTGGCCGTAGACCACGCCGCCCAGCATCACTTCCTCGGACAATTGCTTGGCTTCGGATTCGACCATCAGCACGGCGGTTTCGGTGCCGGCGACGACCAGGTTCAGGTCCGAGTCGTTGACCTGCGAAGCGGTCGGGTTCAGGACGTACTGGCCGTTGATGTAACCCACGCGCGCGGCGCCGATCGGGCCGTTGAACGGGATGCCCGAGATGGCCAGCGCGGCCGAGGCGCCGATCATGGCGGCGATGTCGGGATCGATTTCCGGGTTGACGGACAGCGTGTGCAGGACGACCTGCACGTCGTTGTAGAAGCCTTCGGGGAACAGCGGACGCAGCGGACGGTCGATCAGGCGCGACGTCAGCGTTTCCTTCTCGGAGGGCTTGCCCTCGCGCTTGAAGAAGCCACCGGGGATGCGGCCCGCGGCGTAGGTCTTCTCGATGTAGTCGACGGTCAGCGGGAAGAAATCCTGGCCGGCCTTGGCCTTCTTGGCGGCCACGACGGTGGCCAGGACAACGGTATCCTCGATCGAGACCACGACGGCCCCGGATGCCTGGCGAGCGATCTCGCCGGTTTCCAGCGTGACCGTGTGCTGGCCGTACTGGAACGTTTTGGTGACTTTATTGAACATGACGGATATCCCTTGCAAATAAAAAACCGTGGCCGCTGCGATGACATCGCGGCGACCACGGTTGCTATGGGGAGCCTATACCCCAAGGGGAGCCAGCCCCGTCGATCACTTGCGCAGACCGAGTTTTTCGATCAGAGCGCGATACGAGTCGGGATTGCGGCCCTTGAGATAGTCGAGCAGTTTGCGGCGGCGGCTGACCATGCGCAGCAGACCGCGGCGCGAGTGGTGGTCCTTCATGTGTTCTTTGAAGTGACCGGTCAGTTCGTTGATACGGGCGGTGAGCAGAGCCACCTGAACTTCGGGGGAACCGGTATCGCCTTGGGCGCGCTGGAATTGCGAGACGATTTCAGACTTTTTGATGTCAGCGACAGACATTGATGACCTCTTCGGACATGCGGCAGGGCCGAGGCGCCCAGCCGTGGGTTGGCAATAACGTGTACGACAAATGCACACTGCGTATGCGTGCCCGGCAACAGGCACGCCATTCGAAAACGACGCACTTCAAGGCACGCCGTTCAAACAACGATGCCCGACAACGTTCGTCGGGCAAAAAGCATTGTAGCCGATTCGCTAGAATGTCCAAAACCTGGCCGGGCATTCGCGCCCGGACAGTCGCTTCCAGGAGACAGACCATGCTGCCCATCCGTCTGCTTGTCCGTACCACCGCACTGACCATCGCGCTTGCCGCCCTGAGCGCATGCACCACAATGGTGCAAAACATTCCGCCCGGCTCGCCCATGGCCACCGCCGAAAGCCAGTATGGCCGTCCCAACTTCACCTGCACCAGGCCCAACGGCGTCCAACGCGCCATCTGGACCCAGCAACCACTGGGCCAGTACGCCTGGGGCACGGACGTCACGCCCGATGGCCGCGTGGTCCGCATGGAATCCATCCTGACCGACGAGCACTTCAAGCTGCTGGCCGACGGCACCGAATGGACCGCCCAGCGCGTGCAGTGCGAATTCGGCCCGCCCGCCCGCATCGAGCAGGTCGGCCTGCCCAGCGTGCGGGAAGTGGTGTGGTCGTATCGCTACCGCCAGGACACCGTGTGGAATTCGCTGATGTACGTGTACCTGGGCCGCGACGGCCAGCGCGTGACGCGCTTTCATCCCGGCCCCGACCCCATGTACGACGAGGACCGCTTCGGCTGGGGCTGGTAGGCATCCGGCCGGAAACGTTCCATGCAAACGGGGCCGCACCGGCGGCCCCGAGATCGCCTCCCCGCCCCGCGGTCAGGCCGACGGCGGCGGCAGGCGGCGTCCCTGTTGCAGGCGGCGGGCGCGGTTCCAGCGCCAGGCCATCACCACCCAGCCCGACAGGCCATAAAGCATGAACAGGCCGAACAGCACCACCGGGGGATCGCTGGAGACGAACACGAACACCGCCACCACCACCAGGATGCCCCAGAAGGGCACGCTGCGGCCCAACGCGAAGCTCTTGCCGCTGAAGAACGGCGCGTTCGAGACCATGGACACGCCGGCATACATGGTGATGATGAAGGCCGCCCAGGCCATGAAACCATCGTGGATGGGCAGCTTGTTGTCGATGGCCAGCCAGACGAACCCCGCCACCAGCGCGGCCGAGGCCGGGCTGGGCAGGCCCTGGAAGAAGCGCTTGTCGACCACGGCGATGTTGGTGTTGAAGCGGGCCAGGCGCAACGCCGCTCCCGCCACGTACACGAAGGCCGCCAGCCAGCCCCAACGCCCCAGGTCTTGCAGGATCCATTCGTAGGCCACCAGCGCGGGCGCCACGCCGAAGGACGTCATGTCGGACAGCGAATCGTATTGTTCGCCGAAGGCCGACTGGGTATTGGTCAGACGAGCCACGCGGCCGTCCATGCCGTCGAGCACCATGGCCACGAAGATGGCGATGGCGGCCGTTTCGAAGCGGTCGTTCATGGCCTGCACGACGGCGTAGAAACCCGCGAACAGGGCGGCCGTGGTGAAGGCGTTGGGCAGCAGGTAAATGCTGCGATGGCGATTTTCGGGATCGCGCATGGAAAATTGTGGCATCAGTGCTAGTTGCTCGCGCATACCGGGGACAACTGAGAGGTTAACCCATGTCCCGTCCCCGCGCGCCGGGCAGATGCGACATTGCGTGCTGCGACGCGCCATCCGTTGCGCCTTCGGCTCGCCGCCCGCCCTGAAGGCGCGCCTTTTTTGCCTTGGGGCGGCCCGGCGGAAACAATGCCCCACGTGAACGGCGCCCCGAAGGTCGGATCCATATCCGACTTTTGGAGCGCCGTCCCACATGGGGCGCGTTACTCGGTCAGGCGGACGGATCAGGAGGCCTTCTTCTCGCCGTCCTTGCCGCCGAAGGGATAGGCGCCGCCGGTGGGCTCGTCCTGCTTGGCCGGGAGGACCAGCGACAGGATCATCGTCACTGCCAGGATGGTGGCCGTGGCCAGCAGGGACCACATGACCGGGATCTTGTAGATGTCGATGAGCAGCATCTTCGTTCCGATCAGCACCAGCACCAGGGCCAGGCCGTAAGGCAGCAGATGGAAACGCTCGTGCATGCCGGCCAGCAGGAAGTACATGGCGCGCAGGCCCAGGATCGCGAAGACGTTGGAGGTCAGCACGATGAAGGGATCGGTCGTGATCGCGAAGATCGCCGGGATCGAGTCCACCGCGAAGACCACGTCGACGATGCCGATCAGCATCACCACCACCAGCATGGGCGTGGCGATCCGCTTGCCATCGATCTTCGTGAAGAAACGCTCGCCGTCATAGTCGGGCGAAATCGTCAGCTTGCGGCGCACCCACTTCAGCGCGGGGTTGTTGTCCAGGTCGGGCTCCTGACCCGCGGCCCACCACATCTTGACGCCGGTAAAGACCAGGAAGGCGCCGAAGACGTAGAGGATCCAGTGGAACTGGGCGATCAGCCACGCGCCGACCAGGATCAGGATGCCGCGCAACACCAGCGCCAGCAGGATGCCGATCATCAGCACGCGCTTCTGGAATTCCGCCGGCACCGCGAAGTAGCTGAACAGCAGCAGGAAGACGAAGATGTTGTCGACGGCCAGCGCCTTTTCAACGAGGTAGCCGGTGATGAATTCCAGCGCCTTGTCGTTGGCGAGTGCGCGTGCGGCCGCGTCGTCGCCCATGCCGCCCAGGCCCCACCACAGCAGGCCGACGAACACGAAACTGGTTGCCACCCAGACCAGGGACCAGACGGCGGCCGCGCGGATGGAGACTTTTTGGGCGCCCTGGCGATTGAGGGCGAAGAAATCGAGAAGCAGTGCGACGATCACGAAAACCGTGAACAGCGACCACAGGAGTGGCGTACCGACAGATACCATGGCGAGACCCTTTGAACGGGATGGGAGGATGAAAAAACCCATGCCGGTCTCGCCAGCCGCGCTCGTGACGCGGACCACAGTGCCGGGATTCCACGGCGGCGCATCCTGGCCACCTGGCTTCCGTACTGACGACACTGCAGGAGCCAACCTGCAGGCTCCGGCTACTCCCCGAGAGAGTGAACCGCGATTACATCAAGCCCGGCTCGACCTGTCAACTTTATTCAGGTTTAAGTCAGAAATAAGAGTACAAGCCTTCGCGAAGGGACGCTTTTGCCCTGCAGCGGCTCGCTGGAAAACGGAAAAGAAAACGGCACGCCGGGGCAGGCGTGCCGTACGAAGCCGCAGAGCCGGCGGACGCCGGCCTGGCGTGATGCCTGGCGAAGCGGAAGGACCGTTCGGTCCGCCCGCCCCGCCGCCGGCATCAGTTCTTGGTCTTGTCGACCAGCTTGTTGGCGGCGATCCAGGGCATCATCGCGCGCAGCTTGGCACCGACCTGTTCGATCTGCGATTCCGCGTTGATGCGGCGGCGCGAGGTCAGGGTCGGGGCGCCAGCGGCGTTTTCCAGGATGAAGCGCTTGGCGTACTCGCCGGTCTGGATGTCCTTCAGGCACTGGCGCATGGCGGCGCGGGTCTCGTCCGTCACGACCTTCGGGCCGGTCTCGTATTCGCCGAATTCGGCGTTGTTCGAGATCGAGTAGTTCATGTTGGCGATGCCGCCCTCGTAGATCAGGTCGACGATCAGCTTGAGCTCGTGCAGGCACTCGAAGTAGGCCATTTCGGGCGCGTAGCCGGCTTCCACCAGCGTGTCGAAGCCGGCCTTGATCAGTTCGACGGTGCCGCCGCACAGCACGGCCTGTTCGCCGAACAGGTCGGTTTCGGTCTCTTCGCGGAAGTTGGTCTCGATGATGCCGGCGCGGCCGCCGCCGTTGGCGCTGGCGTACGACAGGGCCACGTCACGGGCGGCGCCCGACTTGTCCTGGTACACGGCGATCAGGTGGGGCACGCCGCCACCCTGGCTGTAGGTGCCGCGCACGGTGTGGCCGGGGGCCTTCGGTGCGATCATGATGACGTCGATGTCTTCGCGCGGCACGACCTGGCCGTAGTGCACGTTGAAGCCGTGGGCGAAGGCCAGCGCGGCGCCGGCCTTGATGTTGGCGTGCACTTCGCTGCGGTACACCGAGGCGATGTTCTCGTCGGGCAGCAGCATCATGACGATGTCGGCCTGCTTGACGGCATCGGCCACTTCGGCCACTTGCAGGCCGGCGTTGGCGGCCTTGTTCCACGAGGCGCCGCCCTTGCGCAGGCCGACCACGACCTTCACGCCCGACTCATGCAGGTTCAGGGCGTGGGCGTGGCCTTGCGAACCGTAGCCGATGATGGCAACGGTCTTGCCTTTGACGAGGGAGAGATCGCAGTCTTTGTCGTAGAAAACTTTCATGGGGTGCTCCAGGTTTTTCGAATGTTCGGATGTTGTTGAATGCGGGACTTGTTTGGCGCGGCGCGCCGCTCAAAGCTTGAGGATGCGTTCGCCGCGGCCGATGCCGGACACGCCGGTGCGCACGGTTTCCATGATGGCGCTGCGGTCCAGGGCCTCGATGAAGGCCTGGATCTTGTCCTGATTGCCGGTCAGCTCGATGGTGTAGGACTTGTCGGTCACATCGATGATGCGGCCGCGGAAGATGTCGGCCATGCGCTTGACCTCTTCGCGTTCCTTGCCCACGGCGCGAACCTTGATGAGCATCAGTTCGCGTTCGATGTGGGCGCCTTCGGTCAGGTCGACCACCTTGACCACGTCGACCAGGCGGTTCAGGTGCTTGGTGATCTGTTCGATCACTTCGTCCGAACCGACGGTGACGACCGTCAGGCGCGACAGGGTGGCGTCCTCGGTGGGCGCCACGGTCAGGGTTTCGATGTTGTAGCCGCGCGCGGAGAACAGGCCGACCACGCGCGACAGCGCGCCGGGTTCGTTCTCCATGAGGACCGAAATCACGTGCTTCATGATCGCCTCTCCTTGATTACAGATCTTCGGAACCGAGCAGCATCTCGGTCAACCCGCGGCCGGCCTTGACCATCGGCCACACGTTCTCGGTGCGGTCGGTGATGAAGTCCAGGAAGACCAGGCGATCCTTGTGCTTGACGAACGCTTCGCGCAGCGCCGGTTCGACGTCGGCCGGACGCTCGATGCGCAGGCCCACGTGGCCATAGGCCTCGGCGACCTTGACGAAGTCGGGCAGCGAATCCATGTACGACTCGGAGTAGCGCGAGCCGTAGTCGATCTGCTGCCACTGCCGCACCATGCCCAGGAACCGGTTGTTCAGGCAGACGATCTTGGGCGTCAGGCGGTACTGCTGGCAGGTCGAGAGCTCCTGGATGTTCATCTGGATGGAGGCCTCGCCGGTGATGCACGCCACTTGCGCGCCCGGATTGGCCATCTGCACGCCCATGGCGTACGGCAGGCCCACGCCCATCGTGCCCAGGCCGCCGGAATTGATCCAGCGGCGCGGGTCGTTGAAGCGGTAGTACTGCGCGGCCCACATCTGGTGCTGGCCCACGTCGGAGGTGACGAAGGCGTTGCCGCCGGTCACTTCCCACAGCTTCTCGACCACGAACTGCGGCTTGATGACCTCGTCCGAGTTCGCGTACTTCAGGCATTCGCGGCCGCGCCAGGCCTCGACCTGCTGCCACCACTTCTCGATGGAAGCGGGCTTGGTCTCGGCGCGGGCGGCTTCGTACTGCGCGATCAGGTCCTGCAGCACGTCCTTGACGTTGCCCACGATGGGCACGTCGACGCGCACGCGCTTCGAAATCGACGAGGGGTCGATGTCGATGTGGATGATCTTGCGCGCGTTCTGGGCGAAGTGCTTGGGGTTGCCGATCACGCGGTCGTCGAAGCGCGCGCCGATGGCCAGCAGCACGTCGCAGTGCTGCATGGCCATGTTGGCCTCGTACGTGCCGTGCATGCCGGGCATGCCGACGAACTGGCGGTCGCTGGCGGGCATGGCGCCCAGGCCCATCAAGGTATTGGTGACGGGCGCGCCCAACTGCGCCGCCAATTGGCGCAGTTCGGTGGAAGCCTCGGACAGGATCACGCCGCCGCCCGTGTAGATCATCGGACGCTCGGCCTGCAGCAGCATCTGCACGGCCTTCTTGATCTGACCCTGGTGGCCCTTGTTGACGGGCGCGTACGAGCGCATGCTGATCTCGCCCTTGGGCGGCACGTACTTGCAGGGGGTGAGCGTGATGTCTTTCGGGATGTCGACCAGCACGGGGCCGGGACGGCCGGTGCGCGCGATGTAGAACGCGCGGCGCAGGGTCTCGGCGAGGTCTTTCACGTCGCGCACCAGGAAGTTGTGCTTGACGCAGGGACGGGTGATGCCGACCGTGTCGCACTCCTGGAAGGCGTCTTCGCCGATCGCCGCCGTGGGCACCTGACCGCTGATGATCACCATCGGAATGGAGTCCATGTAGGCGGTGGCGATGCCGGTGACGGCGTTGGTCACGCCCGGGCCGCTGGTGACGATGCACACGCCCACCTTCTGCGAGGCGCGCGAATAGGCATCGGCGGCATGCACGGCGGCTTGCTCATGCCTGACCAGGATGTGCTGGAACTTGTCCTGCTTGAAAATCGCGTCGTAGATGTAGAGCACCGCGCCGCCAGGATAGCCGAAGACGTGTTCCACGCCTTCATCGGCCAGGCAGCGCACGACGATATCGGCGCCATTGGTTTCCATGTTGTATTCCTTTCATTGCCGGCCCTGCTTGCCTGGCCGTTGCTTGCCCTGATACGGCAGCAACTGGACGAATACCGCTTCGACAACATGACCGGCGCTTTGCGGCTCACGGAGCCACGCCACCCGGACACCCTGCCGACCCGGCACGCGCCCGTCAGGATCGCAGTGCAAAACGCCCGGAGTGCGGACGTCGGAGGTCGAAATGGAAGCCTTGGCAACACACGCTTTTGGCGCGGCCAACGGCAGGTAATGCTGGGGCGGGCAGACCGGGAGGTGGTCCGGCGGGCCCGCGGTCCCGCGCGCCGGTACGGATAGTCTTCCGGCGCAAGGCGGGAACTGTACCGCGTTGCGACATCGGGAGCAAATCGTTTATCCGTGTGTAAAAACCCCTCTATCCGACCCCAAAAAGTAACTGCCCTATCTATACTTAGCCAGCAGCCGCGGACGTCCTGATCGGGTCTGCGTCGAGCTTCTCCCCGGCAACCCCTCTTCGGGCCACCCCGCACGCACCATGGATTTGCGCATCGCCAGCCTCCGGCGGTTTCTGTACAGCCATTATTTCTTCGGCGGCGTGCGGCAGGCCGCGGGCATGCTGCTGCCCGTGCTGGTGCTCGGCGTGTTGTTCGGACACTACGCCATCGGCCTGGTCGCCACCTTCGGGGCGCAGTGCGTGGCCATCATCGACCAGCCGGGCGGCCCGCAGCGCCACCGCGCCAACGAGATGCTGGGCGGCGCCCTGCTGGGCACCGTCGCCGTCACCCTGACCGGCGCGGCCTCCACCTACCCGATACTGCTGTGGCTGGTGGTGATCCTGCAGTGCTTCGTCTTTTCGATGTTCTCGGTGTTCGGCAAGCGCGGCGGCCTGATCGGCTTCGCCGGCCTGCTGATCATGACGCTGACCATGCACTCGCCGCTGCATCCCAGCGAAGTCCTCCTGCATTCGGTCGCCACGCTGGGCGGCGCGCTGTTCTACGTGGCCTTCAGCCTGGGCTTCAGCCGCATCTTCTGGCTGCGCGAAGAACGCCAGAACATGTCGGTGGCGCTGTTCGCCACGGCCGACTACATGGCCGCCCGCGCCAGTTTCTATGACGAGACCGCCGACCTGGACGAGTCGTACCGCCGCCTGATCCAGAGCCAGTCGGTGATGACCGAGAAACACCAGGCCGCGCGCGACGTGGTGCTGCGCAGCCTGCCGCGCGGCCACGGCTTTCGCGACGGCGCGCGCACCATGCTGTGGAACATGTTCGTGGACATGCTGCAGTTGCTGGACACGCTGGTGGCCACGCAAACCGACTACGCCACGCTGCGCCGCGTGCTGGCCGGCCACGACGTGCTGCTGTTCGTACGCGACGCCATGGTGAAGATGTCGCTGGAGCTCAACCGCATCGCGCTGGACGTGTCGCGCGCGCGCCCCACGCAGTACCGCAGCAGCGCGAAGGCCGAACTGCGCGCCATCGAGTACGAGATCGAGCAACTGCGCAACCACGAGATCGTCAAGAAAGATCCGGAGATCATCGCCCTGCTGGTGCAGGTGCTGCGCCGCCTGCGCAACGCCTCGCGCATCGTCGACCGGCTGGCCGTCGACACCCAGGACAGCGTGCATCCCGTCCCCACCACCGACCTGCGCATCGACAAGTCATTGACGCGTTTCATGTCGCGCCAGGAACTGCGCCTGGGCATGATCACCAGCAACCTGCGGCTGGACTCGCCCCACTTCCGTTACGCCAGCCGGGTGGCGCTGGCCGCCGCGGTGGCCATGGGATTGATCGGCAGCGCGCTGACCGCCAACCTGGCGGCGCACAGCTACTGGGTGCTGCTGACCATCGTCATCATCATGAAGCCCGGCTTCGCGCTGACCCGGCAACGCAACGGCTGGCGGCTGATGGGCACGCTGATCGGCTGCCTGGCGGCGCTGGGGCTGTTCGCCATCACCACCAAGCCGGCCATCCTGTTCGCCGCCCTGCTGGCCGCGTGCATCATGGGCAATAGCCTGGTGCTGCTGAACTACATGGGCAGCGCCATCTTCAACACGCTGTACGTGGTGCTGGTGTTCCACTTCGTGGCGCCGGACACCGTCTCGCTGGAAGTGATCAGCGAGCGCGCGCTGGACACCGTGCTGGGCTGCGCCGTGGCGCTGGTGTGCAGCTACGTGCTGCCCTGGTGGGAAGCGCGCTACATGGCGCCGCTGGCGCGGGCCGCCACGCGCGCCAACCGCGAGTACCTGCACGCGGGGCTGCGCTACGTGCGCGCCATGCAGAAGAACGCCGGCATCGCGCCGGCCGAGCTGCCCGCCGAAGCAGCCACCGAGGCGTCCGAATCCGAGGTGGCCTGGCGGCTGGCCCGCAAGAACGTGCACATTGCCTTCAGCAACTATGCCGAGGCGTTCTACCGCATGATGAGCGAGCCGCAGTCGCACCAGGTGAACGTGCCCGAGTTCAACAACCTGCTGATCCAGAACCACGTGCTGGCCTCGCAGATCACGGCCTCGATTCCCACGCTGGCCGGCTTGCCGCAGACGCCCGAGAACATGCGCATCGCGCTGGAGTGCATCCTGGACCTGCTGGACGAGAACCGCCCTGCCCCGGCCACGCTGCCCACCCAGTTCGAGACCGAGGGCGAACTGGCCGCGCTGGCCTATCCGCTGAAGCAGATGCTGCGGGCGGGCACGCAAATCCGCCAGGAGCTGATCGGGCTGGCCGAGCCGACCGTGCGGCCGGCCACGCAGCCGACGGCGGCGGCGCAGTGATCGCCAGCCTGCCGTTGCCACGCCCGCCGGGCGTCCTTGGCCAGGCTGCCGTTCTCGCCTGAGCAGCCATGAAAAAACCGCCGGTCCCCTAGGGCGCCGGCGGCTTTTGCTTGCTGCAGCGGGTTCAGTCGAGCTTGCGGCGGAACACCAGCTTGTCTTCGGTGGAGGCGCTGGCGTCGTAGGCGTAGCCCTCGGCATCGAAGCCCTGCAGGCCCTCGACCTTGGCGACCTTGTGCTCGATGGCGTAACGCGCCATCAGGCCGCGCGCACGCTTGGCGTGGAAACTGATGATCTTCCAGGCGCCGTTCTTCCAGTCCTGGAACACGCACTGCACCACACGGGCCTTCAGGGCCTTGCGGTCGACCGACTTGAAGTATTCCTCGGAGGCCAGGTTGACGATGACCGGGCCGCGCTTGCCGTCCTGGCGCTCGTTCAGGTAGTCGGCAATCGTGGTGCCCCAGTAGTCGTACAGGTTGGCGCCCTTGGCGGTTTCCAGGCGCGTGCCCATTTCCAGGCGGTACGGCTGCATCAGGTCCAGCGGGCGCAAGGCGCCGTACAGACCGCTGAGGATCACCACGTGTTCCTGCGCCCATTCGAGCTGGCGCTCGGACAGGCTGTCCGCCTGCAGGCCTTCGTAGACGTCGCCGTTGAAGGCCAGCACCGCCTGCCGCGAGTTCGCCTGCGTGAAGGTTTTCTTCCAGGCGGCGTAGCGCGAGACGTTGAGCTCGGACAGCGCCGCGCTCAGGCTCATCAGACCGGAGATGTCCTCGGCGGTCTTGGTCTTCAGGACCTTGATCAGCGCGGCGGCCTGATCCACGAACAGCGGTTGCGTGTGCGTCTGCACGTGCACGGGCGAGTCGTAGTCGAGCTTCTTGGCGGGGGACAACAGGAACAGCATGGCGTTTTCCTTGAGATGAATCGCTTAGCGCGCCGTCCAGCCGCCGTCGACCGAGATCGACGCGCCGGTGATCTGCGCGGCCGCTTCCGAGGCCAGGAACACCGCGGTGCCGCCCAGTTGCTCGGGGGTGACGAACTGCAGCGACGGCTGCTTCTCGCCCAGCAGTTCGCGCGCGGCCTCGTCCTGCGAGATGCCCTTGTTGCTGGCGATGGCGGTGATCTGCTTCTCGACCAGCGGGGTGCGGACCCAGCCCGGGCAGATGGCGTTGGCGGTGACGCCCTGGCCGGCGGCTTCCAGCGCGGCGACCTTGGTCAGGCCCACCACGCCGTGCTTGGCGGCCACGTAGGCGGACTTGCTGGCCGAGGCCACCAGGCCATGCGCCGAGGCGATGTTGATGATGCGGCCCCAGCCCTGCTTCTTCATGTGCGGCAGCGCGGCAGCCATGCCGTGGAACACGGCGGACAGGTTCAGCGCGATGATGGCATCCCACTTGTCGACGGGAAAATCCTCGATCAGCGCGGTGTGCTGGATGCCGGCGTTGTTGACCAGGATGTCGATGCGGCCCAGGCTTTGCACGGTGTTGGCCACCAGTTGGCGCACGGCTTCGCCCTTGGACAGGTCCGCGCCGTCGTACAGCACCTTCACGCCGTGCTGTTTGGCCAGATCGGCGCGCAGCTTCTCGATTTCCGCGGCGTCGCCGAAACCGTTCAGGACGATGTCGGCGCCATTTTGCGCGAAGGTCGTGGCGATACCCAGACCGATACCGCTGGTCGAACCGGTGACGACGGCAACTTTACCTTTCAGCATGAACGTGCTCCTACAGAGTGGTGCGCAGGGCGGCAGTGTAGCCGCCGGGCGCGGGATCTACGGGGACAGTGACATCCGGCATGCTACTCCTTGCCGGCTGGTGTGAAGATGAATGGACCTGGCCAGCGTGGGGGGTGTCCAGGGGCCGGGGCCTACGGTTTGACGTCGGCCTTGGCGGCCGGTTCCTCCTGGGAATCCGTATCGGAAAAGCCCGCGGGCCGCACGGCCATGCCCCGGATGCCGCCATAGCGCGGAGGCAGGCGTTCGGCCAGTTTCAGGATCAGCGGCGCCACGCCCATCGACAGGGCCACCACGATGGTCAGCAGATCGCTTTGCGAGCGGGTGATGATGTGGTTGTCCAGCGACTCGGCGAAGATGGCGAAACTGAATTCCCCGCCCTGGGCCAGCACCAGCGCGTACATCAGGCGGTGATAGTGCGGCAGCCCCGCCAGCCGGGCGATGCCGTACAGGATGGCGCCCTTGATCGCCAGCAGCGCCAGCACGCCCAGGAACACGTAGGGCCAGTAGACCAGCGCCTCATGCAGGTTGACCGACATGCCCACGGCCAGGAAGAACAGGCCCAGCAGCAGGCCCTTGAAGGGTTCGATGTTCTGTTCCAGGTCGTCGCGGTAGCGCGAGTCGGCCAGCAGCACCCCGACCAGGAAACCGCCCAGGCCCGCCGATAGCCCGGCATAGTCGAACAATTGCGCGGTGCCCAGCACCACCAGCAGCGCCGCGGCGGTGAACAGTTCGTGCAGTTGCGAGCGCGCGGCCCAGTCCAGCAGCTTGAGCTTGTAGCCGACCGCCACCACCACCACCGCCACCAGTGCGGCGCCGAAGGACGGTTCGGCCGACCCGCTGGCGCCCAGCAGGCCGGCGGCCACCAGCATGGGGATGGCCGCCATGTCCTGGAACAGCAGTACGCCCAGCGCGGAATGGCCCAAGGGAGTGCGCAACAAGCCGCGCTCTTCCAGCAGGCGCAGGGCCACTGCCGTGGACGAGAGCGC
Organism: Bordetella ansorpii; assembly: GCF_900078315.1. GTDB lineage: Bacteria > Pseudomonadota > Gammaproteobacteria > Burkholderiales > Burkholderiaceae_B > Bordetella > Bordetella ansorpii. The sequence goes on along the minus strand of NZ_FKBS01000014.1, from coordinate 1,329,156 downwards.
CAGCGACAGGCCGCACAGCACAGCGCCCACCCAGGTCATGCCGGCCAGGTGCCGCAGGCCGGTCCCGAACGCCACGCCCAGCAGCAGCCCGCAGGCCAGCATCTGCAGCGTGCCCACGCCGAAGACCTCGCGCCGCATGGCCCACAGCCGCGCCGGCGCCAACTCCAGGCCGACCAGGAACAGCATCATCACCACGCCCCATTGCGAGATGTTCCAGATGGCGGGCACGTCGCTGACCAGCGATAGTCCGGATGGGCCGATCAGCATGCCGGCCAGCAAGTAGCCGGGAATGGCGCCCAGGCCCAGGCGCGTGGCCAGCGGGACGCAGAGGACGGCGGCAAGCAGCAGTAGGGTGAGGAGTTCCATGCGGGCCCAGCCATGAGATGGGTGGATACGTCATTCTGACAAGGAAGCGACGGCGGCGGTTCGGTGGCAGAAGGGCAGCATCCTTGGCATCTTTGCGGCGACGCTTTACCCACACGATTTTTTTCTGGTATAGTCGCGGTCTTCGCTTTTACGGAAGCGGAGGTCCGGACGAAAGCCAACGACCACGGCACCCTGGGTTTACTCAGGGCCAGGCAATCGTTCCAGGTCAGATCTTCGGGTTTGGCAAGGAAAAACGGATACCCGGAGAGGTGGCAGAGTGGTCGAATGTACCTGACTCGAAATCAGGCGTACGGTAACCCCGTACCGTGGGTTCGAATCCCACCCTCTCCGCCAACGAATTCAAGCACTTGCGTGCGAAGACGAAGCCCCGAAAGGGGCTTTTTCTTTTGGTGCTGGTGGGGGAAATTTCGCCCGGGCCGCGGCGCGCAATGGGCGCCGGGAAGCGCGGGCGAACAGCGCATTTACTGGTAGGCTTTCACCATCGGCAGGCACACCCCGCGCCTACCCCCCCACCGCCCACCGCCAAGATTCCGATGACCCCAGCCCTGTTCAGCAGTTCCGTTCCCGTCCTCAAGCAAATGCTGTCGGCCCTGTCCGATGTGCTGAAAAAAGCAGAAGACCAGGCCTCGGCCAGAAACATCGAACCCGCCGCCTATCTGGGCGCGCGTCTTTATCCCGACATGTTCCCCCTGATCCGCCAGGTCCAGATCGCTGCCGATTTCGCCAAGGGCATCACTGCCCGCCTGGCCGGCGTGGACGTGCCCATTTGGGAAAACACCGAAACGAGCTTTGCCGATCTGCAAGCGCTCATCGCCAAGACCTTGGCGCATGTCGATGCGTTCACACCTGAACAATTCGCGCACAGCGAAACGCGCGAAATCGTGCTGCGTCCCGGCACGCCAAAGGAAAAGAGACTGTCGGGCAGCACCTATCTGCTGCACTACGGCTTGCCGCAGTTCTTCTTTCACGTCACGACGGCTTACGCGATCCTGCGCCACAACGGCGTGGAGATCGGCAAGCGGGATTACATGGGCCAGTATTGACGAACATGTGCGGCTGCGCGGCAGGTTCTTGCGCGCAGCCTGCTCTGCGCTCTGCCATCTTCGCAAGACGACCCGTGAGCAAGACCTGACGGCTGACCACGCGGGCCCTGCCTGTGCCTCAAAACCCCGTCACCGCCAAGCCTCGAACTCAAGACCAACGATGTCGAGGCTGCTCAGATCCTCTGCTTCCCGCGATATCAATGCCCGCGCCTGCGCCAGACTGGTCCGCGTTCTCATCGAGCCGCCTTGCTGCACCAGCGGGATATCCAGCCAGACTTCCGTATCGGACCGCACCTCGAACTGGATGGTGTTGCCGTGACGGTCGCTGACGCCGATGAAGCTGCCGGGAACGGCGAATATCTCGGCAAGCTTGCCGTGGATGAAGGCATACGTGAAATGCGCCTCATCGGCGGAGGCCGAATACTCATCGGTTTGCACGTTGTGCCAGAAGCAGACGTAGCCAGGCCCGATCTGCAAAGGGTATTCCTCGGATTCGCGCGCGGCCTGCTCCATCCGGGTCTGCTGTGCGTCCTGGGCCGCCTGGCCTTGCCGCTTCATTCCACCCTGCTCGGAAGAGCGATCATCGCCTGGCGGGCTGGGCTGTGCGACAGGCGTATTGCCAGACCCGCCGCGCAGGCGTCTCCACACGCCACCGAGAAGGCTCATGGCTTGGCCGAAGCCGAAGCACCGTCCCCCATCACGATGACGAAATTCTTCGGCCGGCTGCTGAGATAGCGCACCGGAAACGGCTGTCCCGCGGCGGGATAGGTGACGGCATCCCGCTGGGGATAGACGTTGAAATCCGAACTGTCGAAGTAGGTCTGGATCTTCTCGCCATCCGCCTTCTGCAAGGTGACGTCATACCGCAGCACCGGACGGTTGTTGTAGACATTGCCGGTGTCCTTGCTGGAGGCGATCACCCCCTGCCCCGGCGTGCCGTACTCGTACACCAGCGGCGCCACCCAGCGCGGCCCGAACATGAACAGGGCCGGCGTGCCGAAGGGGATGCAGATCATCAACAACACCAACAGCACCATCAGCGGCATGTTGCCCTGCTGCACGCCCATCAAACGCGCGATGCCCAGCACGATCAGCACCAGGCAGATGATGAACACGGGAAACGGCCATACCTTGTCGATGGTCCAGGCCAGCAACGTCACCAGAGTTTCCATGGAGATTCTTTGCGTCCGCTAGGTTGATTACGCGTTCCGGTGCGCCATCAAGGCGCCAGCACCAGCGCCTTGATCTGGCTGGGCACCACGCGCACCGACGGGCAATTGATGAGATTCGTCGGTCCCAGGCTGGTTACCCGGGTGCTGGGCGTTCCCCGCACGATAACCGTGAACGCGCCCGTCAGGTGCTGCTGGCGCGACATCACGGTCTGCGAGATCAGCCCGCCGCCGATACCCGGCGTGTCGCCCAACGATATTGGACGTACGCTCATGATGTTGTGCCACGGCCCGCCGCACAGCAGGATGTTGAAGGCCACCGGAATCGTCATGGGGCCGAAGGCCATGTTCGGATAAGGGATGGGAGGCAACGGCGTCTTGCAGATATCGGGAAATCCCAGATCCATGCCACCGAACTGCGCGTTTGCGAACATATGTGTTTGCTCCGATAAAGGAATTCGGGCGGTTGGACGCCCTGCTATCCCACGAGAATCTGTTTGCCGTCGGCCTTGACCAGCGTCTCGCCGTTGATGAAGGTCGTATTGCCGCTCAGGCGGGTGATGAAATCGGCGGCGTAGTCCAGGTTGACGGCCTTGACGGTGTCGGTGCCCGTAACATAGCGCGTGGACTGGCCCGTGGTTTCACGCACCGATTGGTAATAGGACTCGCGATGGTCGCCCGTGTACTTGGCGGTGATGGACGCCACGCTCAGGTCCACGCTGGCCAGCGTGTAGGAATGGGTCTTCAGCGTCCAGTCCGCCGTGTTCACCGCGCCCGACCGGGCACGCAGCGCGAAGGTTTCCGCGGCCACCGACACGCGGCTGGCGCCCATCAGGGACAGCACGTCGGCGGACAGGGTCAGTTCGCCATCGACATGCAAGGCCGAACGGCCTTGATCGCGCTGCTCCAGCACGGCAATGATGTACAGGCCACCCGCCGCGTCCCCCGACACCAGCACCTTGTCGCCGGCGTTCGGCATCAGCAGGCAACTGGCGGCCCGTTTGACTTGATACCGGCGCCCCCGCGCCTCGTCGCTGACGGTGAACCAGCCCTCGTCCCGCGATGCATCGACCAGGAAGGCGCTGTGAATGGGTGTGTCGCCGCTGTAAGCGTTGGCGTTACGTTGCAGCAACGGATGCAGCGTGTCCGGTTGGTCCGGCTGTGGATCGGCATTCGCGCGCTCGCCGTCGTGCTGTCTGCGTTGGATCATAGTTTCACCCATTGCTCGGCCTGCAGCAGATCGCGGTCCGGCGGCAGGACGCCGTCGCGGCTGCCGTAGCGGGTATCGCTGTCGATCACCGCGTGATGTTTGCTACGCATGAAATGCCCGCCCCGAAAATCGGCATGGCTGAGGTTGGAGTAGGAAAAATCCGTGAACGGCATGCTGCCTTCGCCGAAATCGGCATGTTGCAGGTTGCACTGATTCAGGATCGTCATGTTCATATCGGCGCCACGAAACACGGCACGCTCGCAATCGGCGCCCGACAGATTGGCGCATTCCATCTGCGCCCCGGCGAACACCGCGTGCGCCGCATTCGCCTCCAGCAACAAAGCCTGCCGCAGCGTCGCGTGGTCGAACCGGCATGCCTGCAGGTCGCATCCCTTGAAGCACGACTGGGACAGTTCCGCCTGCGAGAAGTCGGCTCCCGCCATCTTGCTGTCCGTGAACTGGCTCTGCACCAGATGCAAGCCGGAGAAGTCATAGGCCTTGGCGGTGCACTCCAGCGCGATCAGGTTGGTGAAGCGCGTGTTCTCGATGGCCAGATTGGCGAAGTCGAAATCCGCCAGCGCCAGGTGCTGGAACGCCGAATCCTTGAAGCGCAAGGTGACGTCCTGGTTGCCCGTCAGCACCCACTTGTCGATGCGGCAATCCTCGACCCGCAGGTCGAGCATCTGGGTATTGGCGACCGCGCCTTCCGAGGCCTCGCAGCCACGCATCACGCATCGCTCGAACACGCAGCCGATGAACTGCTGCGCATTGAAAGTGCAGGCATCGAAAACGCAGTCGACGAAGCGGCTGTTCGAGAAGACGCAGTCATTGAATACCACGCGCGACCATTCTCCGCGCACGAATATGACCATGTCGGCATGGCACGCCTGCCACTCGGTGTCGGCGAACGTGTTCTCTTCGAAGATGCATTGGCGGATCTCGCCGCCCCGCCACGCATCCCGCCAGTGCAGGCCCTTGTACAACAGGCCGGCAATCGAATCGCCATCGCCTACCTGGGCCAGGAACTTCTGTTTTATCTCGTCGGGGGCCATGGATCAGTTACGCAACGGATAGATGTTGGAACGGGTCATCAACATGTCCTGCTGGACCGTGTTCTCGTCGACCTTGACCATGGCCAGGTCGGCGCTGAAGAAAGATACGTGCCGCATCTGCGTGCCAGCCAGGTCGGCCGATTTCATCTGGGCCTCGCTGAAGTCGGAATTGGCGATCCGGACCCGCGACAGGTCGGTGCGGATGAAGAGCGAACGCTTGAAGAAACTGTCTTCGAGACTGACCTCGCGCAGGCGGCTTTCGGAAAAATCGCAATGGCTGAGATCGCTGGCCACGATGCGGCCGGCGCCCAGGCCGACCTTGCGGAAGCTGGACGCCGAGAACGCGGAGTGCGAGATCTCAAAATCCTCGATGGTGCTTCCTGGCGCGATGTTGACCTTGGACGCCTGGCATTGCAGCACCCTGACATCCGACATCGGCTTCATCTCGACGAACGCCATCGAGTCGATGTGGCAGGATTCCATGCGGATGCCCGTGATGCTGGCCTTGATGAACGAGTGCCGCAGGAAACGGCAGTCCTTGAACGCGAGCTGCCCCAGCCGGGCGCGCATGTAGGCGAAGTTCACGAAACGGCACTGCTCGAACGTGCAGCCCTGCATCGTGATGCGGAAATGCATCCACTGCGCCAGATCGCAGCGCACGAACCGGCTGTCCACGAAGCGGGCCTTGTCGGAACCCACGTTGGGCAGGCGGCAATCGATGAACTGGCACTGCGTGAAGTGCGCCTGGCTCCAGTCCGCCGACGAAAAATCGCAGCCCGTGAACACCACCCTTTCGAAATCGCCGCATGCCATGCGGGCACGGCCGAAGTCGCATCCCGTGATGCGGCTGTCGCGCAGGGTCAGGCCGCTGACGTCCCAACCCGCGTAGGACGCGCCCGCGGCGGCGAAATCGTGCAGGTCATAGCCCTCGCATCCTTCGGGCAGCGGTTCCGCCACGCGCTGCTGCAGGCCAAAAATGCGGTGCAGCGCTCTCGGCCGGCCTGAATAGTCGCGTCGGGCCGCGGTCGCGCCAGGCGCCCGGGCCAGCAGTTCCTGGAACTGCCCGGCCTGCTTCAGGCGCAGTTGCCGCAGTGCGTCCTGCGCGGCGCTGTTGTCGCCCAGGCCTGGCGCCACGGGCACGGCGCGGCGTTCGGCCGCTTCACGCACCGAATCCAGCAGCGACTGCCGGCTTTCCTTCAGGAACGCGGCGCGCTCGTCCTTCATCGACTGCGGCACGTCGTCGGACTTGCCGGCCAGGGCTTCGCGGCTTTTTCGCAGATCGCGCCTGGCATCCGACAGGGTCTGCCGCTGCGACTGCTGTTTTTTCAGCATCTCCTCGATGAGCGCCTCTCGGGAAACCTTGCCGCTGCGGGTTCGCTCCAGCCAATCCAGCTCGGTCCGGATGCCAGCGGCACTGTCGGCGGACGCCTCCCCGGATTTGGCGCGCGCAACACCTGGACCCAATTCCTTCTCGAGCTTGACGAGCTTGTTGCGCAACAGCGGCGACAGCTCGATCTCGTCATCGGCCAGCGCGCGCATGAAACGGGCGTCGACCAGTTGCGCGTCGAGCACCGCATGCATGCCGCTGGTCTGCGGATCGACCCGCTTGTGGAAAATGTCCTCGTAGTAGGCTGGCGCGCGCGGCGCGTCGGCATGCTCGGCCGCATACAGAATGTGGCTGATGTCGCTGGCGTCATCCTCATCGATGGACACGGCGCCCTGGTAGATCAGGATGGCCTTCTCCAGATGCGGGAACGCCCAGTACGTGGTCAGGCGCAGGGGCACTTCCTCCAGAAACCCGCTGGCCTGCCCGGCCGTCCTGGCGCGCCGGATGAACGCCTTGGCCGCCAGCGCGGGAATGGACGTGGCCAAGTGCGGCTTCTCGGGATGCAGGTGCGTGAAGATGATCTCGTCGCCCGCGTCCAGGTAATTCAGACGCTGCCGGGGCGGGCTCTGGTTGAAGTATTCCCAGTCGATATCGCGCGCAAAACCCGGAAATTCATTGATGCGCCACTTCTCGTCGTAGGTGCCCATCATCCGGTTTCTGCCGGGATATTCGATGGGAATGGCCGCGTAGCCGGCCGGCGCGTAACGCTGCCCTTCCAGGACGACCGGGTTGGCCGGATCCTCGACGTTGGGCAGGAACCGGACCGGCATGCCATCCACATCGATTTTCCGGAAACCCTTGCCGTGCTGGTTCTCCGGATAGCCTTCGCCGCCGAATGCGTTGCGCCAGCAGATGGGAATGCGGTCGAACGGCAGGGCCTCGCTGGGCTTGCCGTCCGACCAATAGCGATCTCCCGTTACCCACAGGTCCTTCCTGACGTTGTTGACGCTGACGGATACGGCGGTCCTGCCGCGGACGGCATATTTGCCGAAGCCATAGGCGTTCAGAATGATTTCCGGCTTGGGCTTCGGAATACCGAAATCCAGCGCCTCCGCCCCGAACACCTGCGCGGACTCCTCGCCGAACAGCGCCCATAGCTGCTGCTCGTCGACCAGGCTGAACCCGGACGAGAAGTCCACCATCGCATACGCGGTGATGGCCAGGTGATCCTGCTTCAGGAATCGGTACGGACGCGTCAGGCCGGACAACCGGTTGGGTTTGATGACTTTCATCGAGCGGCGGTCGGGTCTCGATTCAGACGATCAGCATGAATGCCTGGAACCAGGTCCTGAACCCGCCGAAATCGATGTCGGTGGGCGAGTTGGTTCCCTTGTACGCCGACACGTCCAGCTTGAGCACGCCGAAGTCCGCCTTCTTGACGTAGTAAGTGTCCTGCGACACGTTGAGCTGGTGCCGGAATGCCGACGCGGATTGGTGAAAGGCGCGGGCCTGGAACACTTCGACGAACGCCTCGCCCTTCCAGATGCCGTTGGTGAACTGCGTCTTGTGCGTATCCTTCAACGCGGAGCCGTTCCAGACCAGTTCGGTCGACTCCAGCGCGATCTTGTCCGGCGCCTTCATCGTCATGACCGTGCCCGTCATGTTGATCGAGTGATCCGCGCCGCCGCGCTGGATGTCCAGCGGGCCCGCATCCGCGAAAATTTTCTTGGTGCCTTTGGCCCAGAACTCGCTGTTGCCGCCGGTGGCGGTGATCGTGACGTCGGTGGGCGCCTTCAGGATGGCGTTCTCGCCTTCCAGGCCCAGTTGGTGGTCATCGCCGCCCTTTTGCACGTTGACGTTGTTGTCGCCGGTGGACTTGACCAGGATGATGTCGTTGGCCTCGAACTTGCCGAAGCCGGTATCGGCCTTGATGTGGATGTGGCCGTCGTTGGACGTGACCTCGATATCCGACTTGGTGGTGTTGATGTAACGGTGGTCGAACGTCTCGGTGCGGTCGCCGCCCGTGACCTTCAGCGTGTCGTAGCCATTGATGGTGGTGTCGCGGTACGACTCGACGATGTTCTTCTGGTAGTCGCCAACAGTGTTCTCTTCGAAGGTGCCGATGTGGGTCACGCGCGACTGCCCGACGTCACGCGTCTCCAGGCCCTCGACCACGACATGCAGGTCTTTCTCCGAGTGCAGCTTCACGTATTCGCTGCCGAGCTTGTTCTCGATGTACATGTGGCTTTCATTGGCCGGGCTGCCGAAATGGGAGCGGCTGCTGAAGCCCACCATGGTGGGTGACGGCACGAAGCCGCCCGCCGGCATCTGGCGGTCGTTGTAGACGCGGCCCGTGACCAGCGGACGGTCGGGGTTGCCGCCGATGAAGTCCACGACCACTTCCTGGCCGATGCGCGGCGTGCTGATGGCGCCGTAGCCGCTGCCCGCCGAATCGTTGGACACGCGCACCCAGCAGGAGCTGCTTTCATCCATCGAACCATAACGGTCCCAGCGGAAATGCAGCTTCACGCGCTGGAAGGCGTCGGTATAGACCTCGGCGCCGGCGGGCCCGGTCACCACGGCCGTCTGCGGACCGGTGGTCTTGGGGATGTGCGTCTTCACGGGCGCGCGAAACGGCAGGCTGGTGGGCTGCACCACGAAGTCGGTGCGGTATTCGCCGTCGCCCTCGCCCGACTGATAGCCGGCTTCGGTCAGGAAATACTCGGTGGAGATCACCAGATATTCGCGCAGGTCCACCTTGCGCGGGCTCTGGCGCAGCTTGAAGGTGTAGCCCGGCGCCATGCCGCGCACGTTGGACGTGCCGCTGCTGCGCTCGCTGGCCGAACGGGTCTCTTCCAGCCGCACCTTGACGTAGTGCTCGCCGTCCTGGATGTCGACGTAGCCGCCCTGCCATTCGTAGATTTCGTGATTGGCCTGTTGGACGGAATAACTTTCCTTCAGGCGGCTTTGCAGATTCAGGCTGGACTTCTTGAAGTCGTAGTCGTTGACGACGTACTCGATGCCACGCAGCTCTTCCTCGCTGGTCCAGGTGTGGATCGCCTGCTCTTCGATGTTGCCGGCCTGGGGGTAATAGTCGAGCGAGGGATAATCGGGCAACGGCTTGTGCTCGCCGATCTCATCGGCCAGCACCAGGGTGTGCTCGTTCTTGCCGTGCTCGAAGTAATAATAAATGCCTTCGTGCTCCATCAGCCGGCTGATGAAATCGAAATCGCTTTCCTCATATTGGACGCAATAATCCCGGGTGCGATAACTGCCTTGCAATTTCTTCTCGAAGTTATAGCCGGGATACGAACCCAGCACTTCGTCCAGGATATCCACGACGCTCTTGTTCTGGTAAATCTTGCAGTCGCGATTACGCTTCAAATACCACAGCCACGGGCAGACGGTCGCGCGATAACGCGCCAGGCGGAATCCACCGGCATCCTGGCCCACATAGGCAAAACGGATGACGTCACCGCTCAGGTAACGCTTGCCGCCATTCTGGGTTTCGATTTCCAGCGTCAAGGGCTTGCCGAGTACCGAATCGGCGGTGATGGAAGCCGTCTCGGCCACGAGTTCCACCTCGAACTCGTACACCTCCGACAGGGCTTCACGCCCGTGCATGCTCTTGAATTCCAGCACCGCGCCCAGGGCGGTTTCCGCGACGACGACTCTATTCATGGCCCCACTCTATTCAAGTTTTAATTGAATTCAGATTAATTGGGTCTGACTATGACACTTTCGCGACAATGCTAGGTTTTCTACGTGCCAGTGATGTGACAGTTAGCAAGAATTACATCTGAAGAAGATCTGTTTAATATGGGCGTGCGTTTTCCCGGCGGTCTGCAACAAGCACCGACAAAATCGAACGCAATGAAACGGAACGAAACCGGATATGCCGTGGGGCATCCAGGGCGCGGACGGCCCGCGCCGGTTCAGGTCGTGCAGCCGCGCAGCACGTCCTCGACTTTCTCCGCCGGCACGCGCGGATGGTTCATCCCATTATCGAAGAATCGGGTGGCCGAGCCGCCTGGAGTGGGCTCGATACGAACCAGGTAATAATCCTGGCGCGGCTGGGGGAAACGGTCTTCATAGACCGTGATGTCGACCCGCTTCTCGGCCGGGAAGCCGGCGACATCCGCCACGCTGCCCCAGTTATCCACGGTGGGCTTGACGCAGGCGTACACCTGCTCGGCCGACCGGATCGACAGGTACAGGACCGGTTGGGTCGATTGCAGCGCTGCGGCCCGCTTCGGGCTGCCGCCATTCGCCGCGCAGCCCGCCAACAGGGCAACACCTGCCGTGGCCAGGAAGGTTCTGAACATCGTCCGTGCCTCTTGCTGTAGTTCGACGCGGCCAATGATAAATGCGGACGCGTTCCGCTAAGACAGTTCCAGTGTCCCGCCTTCCATGGCATCCACCAGTTGCCGCAGCCACGCGGCGAAGTCCGGATAGGCGATCGGCCTGTCGGCGTCGGCCTTCCAGAACTCGATGAGCTGGCCCGGCTGTCCGCCATCCTCGGCGCGCATGTCCACGCACAGATGGCTGCCCCCGCCATTGCCCAGGAACGGCACCCAGCCGGCGCGCCACCAGGCCGGGTCTTCGAAGTCGTAGCCGATCATGCCGTCCAGGGTGTCCTTGGTGTCCGTGACGTCTTCCAGTGACGCGAACATCCAGTTGCCCTGAAGGGAATCGAAGCTCATGGGGTCCTGCCCGTTGCGCCAGCCGTAAAGCGCACGGAACCCGGGCTGCAGCGTCATCTCGAAGCGCCGCTCGAAGGCATCCAGTTGCTCGTCCGTGGCGCCAGGCAGCAGCGTCGCGTAGTACTCGGGCCGGTTGGCGGCCAGCCAGGCATCCATTCGTCGAATCAGCGCATCGGACATCTTGCCCTCGCAGTGCATGGTCGAAACGCATACCTTACGCATACGCAAGCCCGCAGCAAAGCCCCATCGGCTCGGGTTCGGATGCGCCCTGCACGCGGTTACCGCTGGACATGGGCAGGCAGCATCCGTTCACGCCTCATCCCGCGCGCACTGTTTGTAGAATCCGAACAACCACGACACAACAGGAGGCCGGCATGGACCGATTCGACGCGATGCAGGCGTTCGCCCGCGTGGTGGAAGCCGGCAGCTTCACCAAGGCGGCGGACACGCTGCACATGAGCAAGACCACGGTGACGCAACTGGTGCAGCAACTGGAGGCCCGGCTGCGCGTGAAGCTGCTGAACCGCACCACGCGCCGCGTGAACCTGACGGCCGATGGCGCGGCGTACTACGAGCGCGTGGTGCGGCTGCTGGCCGACATGGACGACGCCGAGACCAGCCTGTCCAGCGCCTTGGCCGCGCCGCGCGGCCGGCTGCGCGTGGACGTGCCCAGCCCGCTGGCGCGCACGGTCATCGTGCCGGCGCTGCCGGCCTTTCACGCGCGCTATCCCGACATCCAGTTCGACATGGGCGTCAGCGACCGCATGGTGGATCTGCTGGGCGAGAACGTGGACTGCGTGGTGCGCGGCGGCGAGCTGACCGACCAGTCGCTGATGGCGCGGCACGTGGGCGACCTGCAACTGGGCGTCTATGCCGCGCCCAGCTACCTGGAACGCGCCGGCGCGCCCGTCCATCCCCTGGAACTGGAAGACTCGCATCACCGCGTGGTGGGTTTCCTGTGGGCGCGGCTGGGCCGCGCCCTGCCCTACGCCATGCGGCGCGGCGGCGAGGACCTGCACCTGCATGGCCGCTACGTCCTGGCGGTGGACGACGGCAATGCCTACCTGGAGGCGGGCCTGGCGGGACTGGGCGTGCTGTGGCTGCCCGATTACATGGCGAAGGCGCCCTTGGCGCGCGGCGAACTGGTGCCGCTGTTCGAGGATTGGGAAATGGATCCGATGCCGATGTACGTGGCGTTTCCGCCCAACCGCCACGTCAGCGCCAAGCTGCGGGTGTTCATCGACTGGATCGTCGAGCTGATGGCACAGCACGCGCCGGTGATGCCCCGCGCGCCGCGCTGAGGCGTCCCATCTGCCGATTCGCCAAGCCCGGTCCGCCATGCTTCAATGCGTGGCATCGCGCCGCAAGCTTCCTTCCGCCGCCCAATCATGATGTCGTCCCATCCTCTGGAGTATCTGTCTTGCGAGCCAGCGGCGCCGTCGTCGCTGTACGGACGCGAAGATTCGCTGCGCCTGCTGGGCGAGGCGCTGGCGCGGGTACGCACGCAGGGCGGCGCCGAACTGGCGCTGATCTGCGGGCCGGGTGGATCAGGCAAGTCTGCCTTGGTCGAGGCGCTCGCCCAGGCCAATGACGATGCCCGCTACGTCGCGGGCAAGAGCGACCTGCAACAACGCGAGATTCCCTATGCATCCCTGGCGCAGGCGCTGCGCACCCTGGTGTGGCATGGGCTGACCTTGCCCCCGGCCCAGCGCGACGCATTGCGGCAGGCGTGGCTGGCCGCGCTGGACGGACGGGGCCGCGCGCTGGCCGAGATCGTGCCGGAAGCGCTGCAGTTGCTGGGATACGCCGCGCCGCTGCCTCCGGCCCCCGCGCAACAGGCCCAGCAGCGCGCGCAGGACGCCGTGCTGGCCACGCTGGAGGTCTTTGCCAGCGCCGACGCGCCATTGGTGCTGCTGCTGGACAATCTGCAATGGGCCGACAATTCGACGCTGGCCTTCGTGCAGGCCTTCATTGCCCGCGCCCCACGCCACGTACTGCTGTTGGCAGCCTACCGGGACGATATCGATCCGCAGTCCTGCCTGGGATGGCTGGACCATGCCCACCGCACGCACGCGCTGCCGATCACGAGGCTGGCGCTGGGACCGCTGGACGAGGCTTCGCTGTGCCGCATGGTGGCCGCCCAGTTGCGGGCCTCGCCGATACAGATCGCCCCGCTGGCCCAGGCCATACAGGGCATGACGCATGGCAACCCCTTCTTCGCGCGGCAACTGCTGGCCACGCTGCTGGACGACGGGGTGCTGCGCCCCGGCGACCATGGCTGGACCTGGGACGAACCGGCGCTGGCGGAAAACTACCCCGGCACCGTCACCCGCCTGATGGCGCGGCGCTTCGCACGCCTGCCGCAAGCCGGCACCACCTTGATGGGCCACCTGGCGTGCGTGGGCCAGCATGCGCCCACGCGCCTGCTGGCCCGCATCGCGCAGTGCAGCGATGCCGAGGTCGACGCGGGTCTGGCGCCGCTGGTGCGGGCCGGGCTGCTGATACGCGCGCAGGACGGCCATGCCTTCCTGCACGACCGCGTGCTGGAAGCCGCTTATGCCATGGTCCCGCAGGAATCGCGCCCCGCGCGCCACGCCCACATCGCCAGCGTGATGATCGCGCTGTACGGCAACCGACTGGCTGAGCACGCGTTCGACATCTGCAACCAGATCGAGCAGTCCTGCGGCTACGACCCCAAGGGGGCACAACGCGTGGCCTTCGCCCAGGCGCTGGTGGCCGCGGCGCGGCGCGCCAAGAACGCGGCGGCGCTGCCACAGGCGGCCCGCCACGCGGAGGCGGCGCTGGCCCTGATGCAATCCCATTGGTGGGAGGAGCATGAACGCCTGGCCTACGAGGCCAGCCTGCTCGTTTGCGAATGCCTGATGGCGCAACCCGACATGGCCCGCGCCGAATGCGAGATCGACAGCCTGTTGGCGCGTCCGCTGCCGGTGCTGGACCGCGCAGCGGCCTATCGCCTGAAGGCTGCGCTGCAGACCGTGCAGTCCGACTACGAAAGCGCCATCACCACGGCGCTGGCCGGCCTGGCCATGCTGGACGTGCACTTGCCGCGGGACGCCGGCCCGGACGATCTGCGCCAGGCCTACGACGCCGTGATGCGCGCGCGGGGACCGCGCGGGATCGCCGAGCTTGCACTGACGCCCCCCACCGACGACCGCCGTATCCAGGCCGCGATGGGCCTGTTGTCCACGCTGTTCGCCTCGCTGTTCGTCTCTGGCGGACTGAGCTTCCTGCATCTGGCCAAGATGGTCGAGCTGACGCTGGACCACGGCGCCACGCCGGAATCTCCCTATGGCCTGGCCTGGTTCGGCGTGTATGCCGCCGGCCTGTACGGCGAGTACGAGGACGGGCTGGCCTATGGCCGGGCGGCCCTGGACATGATCGACCGCCGCGGTTACGAGGCCGAACGCATCGGTGCGCTGGTGGCGGTGGATCAGGTCAGTCCCTGGAATCAGCCGCTGTGGTTCGCGCTAGAGCATGCGCGCCGCGCCGTGCGGCAGGGCCGGGCGTCGGGCGACATCGGCATGGCCTGCTACGCGAGCATCCACATCGTGTGCGACCTGTTGGCCATGGGAGAACAGTTGCGGCTGGTGGACGAGGAAATCGAACATGGCCTGGCGCTGGCGCGCCTGGTGCAGTACCGCGACGTGGAAGACATCCTGCGCGGGCAGCAGGCGTTCGTGCGGCGCCTGCGCGGCGAGGCGGCCAGCGAACCGGCCGCGCCGCCGGCCCCGCGCCTGCGCGACAGCGGCTCGCAGTTGACCCGCTTCTGGATGGCCCTGTACGACGGCATGGGCCGCGCCTATCTGGGCCAGTGGCGCGAGGCGCTGGACAGCCTGCGCATCGCCGACAGCCTGGCCGGCATGGTCCCCGCCCACATCAACGGGGCCGATTGCCAGCTCTTCCTGGGCCTGGCATCGGCCCGCGACAGCGGCGGCGATCCCGCCGAGCGCGTGCAAGCCGTGGCGGCCTGCCGCGCACCGTTCGAACGCTGGGCCGACCTCAACCCCCTGACCTTCCGCAGCAAGCTGCTGTTGCTGGACGCGGAACTGGCGCGGCTGCGCGGCGAACCGCTGGCCGCGCTGGCGCTTTACGAACAGGCGGCGCAGGCCGGCAAGGTGGCGGGCTTTCCGCACGACCAGGCGCTGGCGCACGAATTCGCGGCGCAGCTGTGCAACCAGCACGGATTGCGCACGGCGGGCGCACAGCATCTGCATGCGGCGATGCTGCACTATCGCCACTGGGGCGCAGAACACAAAGTCGCGCTGCTGGCGCGCATCCAACCCGAACTGCTGGCCGATGCCGCGCGCGGTCGCCCCGCCGATTGGCAAAATGGCCTGAAGGCCGCCCAGGCGTTGTCAGGCGAAGTCGTCATGGAACGGCTGGTGCAGGCGCTGCTGAGCAACATCGTCACCCATGCCGGCGCGCAGTACGGGCTGCTGGTGCTGATGCGGCCCCAGGGGCCCATGATCGAGGCCTCGGCCCGCGTGCTGGGCGGTACGGTCTCGGTGCATCCGGGCGGCGGCGCGCCGACGGAGCACGCGCTGCCGCTGTCGGTGCTGCGCAGCGTCCTGCGCACCCACCGGATGCTGGTCCTGGACGACGCCACCGTGCAGGCTCCGTCGCTGCAGGACTTCACCGACGCGCCGCGCCTGCTGCGCTCGGTGCTGTGCCTGCCGCTGTTGCGCGGCGCAGAGCTCATAGGCGTCTTCTATCTCGAGAACAATGCCGCCGCAGGCGTGTTCGACGAGGCCCGCAGCGCGGCGCTGGAAGTGCTGGCGCCGCAACTGGCCATCATGCTGCAGACCGCGCAGCTATACGAACAGCTGCTGGCCGAGAACGACCGCCGCTCGCGCGCCGAACTGGACCTGCGCCGCGCCCAGGCCGACCTGGCGCGCACCTCGAACCTGACGGTGATGGGCAGCCTGGCCGCGTCGATCGCGCACGAGGTCAACCAGCCGCTGACGGCCATCGTGGCGTCGGTGGATGCCAGCGTGCGCTGGCTCAACCGGCCCGTGCCCGACCTGGCCGAGGCGCTGCAGGACATGCGGCACGTGAAGCAGAACGCCCTGCGCGCGGCGGACATCATCCGCGCGCTGCGCGCCCTGGCCAGGCAGGCGCCGGCCGTGCTGGCCCCGCTGCGCCTGAACGACATGCTGCGCGAAGCGCTGGACATGATCCGCTGGGACATCGATGCGCGCGGCGTGCGGCTGCATGCGCCGCTGCGGGCAGGCACGGCCACGATAGCAGCCGACCGCATCCAGCTGCAGCAGGTCCTGCTGAACCTGATCACCAATGCGCTGGACGCGATGGGCGAGACGGCGCCGGCGCGCCGCGAACTTGAAGTGGCGTCGGTATTGCGCGATGACCGCGTCGAGATCAGCGTGAAGGACCGCGGCCCCGGCATCGCCCCCGAGACCCTGCCGCAGATCTTCGATGCGTTCTATACGACCAAGCCGCACGGCATGGGAATGGGGCTGGCGATCTGCCGGTCCATCATCGAGGCGCATGGCGGCACGCTGGAGGTACGAGCCCGCGCAGGCGGCGGCAGCGCCTTCTGGTTCCGGCTGCCGGTGCTTGCCGAGGGTTGAAAGGCGGGTCAGCCCGCCGCGCGCACGCCCAACTGCTGGGCCATCAACACCAGGTCGGCGAAGGTGCGCGCCTTCATCTTGCGCATGGCCTGGCCGCGGTGGATCTTGACGGTGACTTCACTGATGCCGATCTCGCCCGCGATCTGCTTGTTCAAGAGGCCGCGCACCGCCAGGCCCATGACCTCGGCCTCGCGGGGCGTCAGGCTCTGGTAGCAGGCACGCAGTTCGTCGAGCCGGCGCGTGTCGTCGCGGCGCGCGCGGGACTTTTCCAGCGCGGCCGAGACCGCGTCCAGCAGGTCCTGGTCTCGGAACGGCTTGGTGATGAAGTCCTCGGCGCCGGCCTTCATGGCCGTGACGGTCATGGCGATGTCGCCGAAGCCGGTCATGAAGATGATGGGCACCTGCATGCCCAACTGCGCCAGCCTGGCCTGCAGATCGAGACCGCTGGGGCCGCGCAGCCGCACGTCCAGCACCAGGCAGCAAGGCGAGTCGGGCAGGCCGTCGGCCAGCAGGTCGGCCGCCGAGCCATACAGGCGCACGGCCATGCCGACCGAACGGAACAGGCTGCCCAGCGCCTGGCGCAGGGCTTGATCGTCGTCCACGACCAGCACGACGGCGTCGTCGTGGGCAGGCGTTTCCAGGGTTTGCAGGGTCGCGGACGTCACGATGGTCTTTCCAGCTTGCCTATGAGTGTTGTCGGTCGGCACCCGTGACGGAGCGCTGGACCGCTCCCTCTGAGTATTCGGGGGCGATTATATAAGCGGCCCGCGTGGGGAATACCCTGCGTGAACCCTTGGTTACTCATACTTTCGGATGAGTCCGCGGCCCCCCTTCCCCCACGCCGGATCCCCGCATTTCCCCCCTGGCGCCCCACCCGCCATCCGGCTCCGTCACAAACCCGCAGCATCGGGCGCCGCGCCGTCCCTCCCAGGTAATACCAACGAACAATGGCCCGGTGGCAGACGCCTCTTTAGTCTTGCTCCCAGTCGAGTCGCCAAGGCGCGCCGACGACTCCAACGCGCCGGCCTATCCCTGTCCGGCGCCTGCCAACATCCCTCAGGAATCTGCGTCATGTCCAATCCCAAGCTCGAAGTGCTGACCCCGCATAACAGCCAACTGATCATCATCGACCATCAGCCGCAAATGGCTTTCGGCGTGCAATCGCTGGACCGCCAGACGCTGAAGAACAACGTCGTGGGCCTGGCCAAGGCCGCCCGCGTCTTCAACGTGCCGACCGTCATCACCTCGGTCGAATCGGAGTCGTTCTCGGGCTACACCTACCCCGAGCTGCTGGACGTGTTCCCGGGACACAAGGTGCTGGAGCGCACCTCGATGAACTCGTGGGACGACCAGAAGGTGCGTGACGCCCTGGCCGCCAACGGCCGCAAGAAGGTCGTCGTGGCCGGCCTGTGGACCGAAGTGTGCAACACGACCTTCGCCCTGTGCGCCATGCTGGAAGGCGAGTACGAAATCTACATGGTGGCCGACGCTTCGGGCGGCACCACCAAGGACGCCCATGACTACGCCATGCAGCGCATGGTGCAGGCCGGCGTCGTGCCGGTGACGTGGCAGCAGGTGCTGCTGGAATGGCAGCGCGACTGGGCCCGCCGCGATTCGTACGACGCCGTCATGGCCATCGCCAAGGAACACTCGGGCGCCTACGGCATGGGCGTGGACTACGCCTACACGATGGTCCACAAGGCCAAGCAGCGCACCGCCACGGAACACGAAGTCCTGGCCCCCGTGCACGCCCCGGTCATCGAGCGCTAAGCGACGCGCCGGCCATGCCGCGGCGGGATGCCACGAGCGTCCGTCCGTCGCGGCATGGCCCCGGCCGTCCCTGCGCATCCCGACCCCCCGGCCGCGCGCGGGACGGCGACCTCAACCCTCACGAACCGAAGCCACCCACCATGCATATCGAACCCGTCACCCAGACCCCGAGCCCCTCGCGCCGCAAGCTGTTCGTCGCCAGCGCCACCTCGGTCGGCGCTGTCGCCGCCACGGCCATCGCCGGCACGACTGCCCAGGCCTCCCCCAAGCACGAAGCCGGCTCCGCCAAGGGCGGCCACGGCAACGGCTACGTCACCACCAAGGACGGCACCCGGATTTTCTACAAGGACTGGGGCAAAGGCCGCCCGGTGGTGTTCTCGCATGGCTGGCCGCTGAACTCGGACGCCTGGGATTCGCAGATGCTGTTCCTGGTGCAGAACGGCTTTCGCGTCATCGCCCATGACCGGCGCGGCCACGGCCGCTCGGACCAGCCCGCGCACGGCAACGACATGGACACGTACGCCGACGACCTGGCCGCCGTGATCGAAGCCCTGGATCTGAAGGACGCCACGCTGGTCGGCCACTCGACGGGCGGCGGCGAGGTGGCGCACTACATCGGCCGCCACGGCACCAAACGTGTCGCCGGCGCGGTCCTGATCGGCGCGGTGCCCCCCATCATGCTGAAGACCGCCGCCAACCCCGGCGGCCTGCCGATGGACGTGTTCGACGGCATCCGCAAGGGTGTGGCCGAGAACCGCTCGAAGTTCTACCAGGAACTGGCCGTGCCCTTCTTCGGCTTCAACCGCCCGGACGCCAGGAAGGAACAGGCCACCATCGACGCCTTCTGGGCGCAGGGCATGACCGGCGGCATCCTGGGTCAGTACCTGTGCATCCGCGAATTCTCGGAAGTCGACTACACGGCCGACCTGAAGAAGATCGACGTGCCCACGCTGATCCTGCACGGCGACGACGACCAGATCGTGCCGATCGCGGATTCGGCCGAGCTGTCCGCCAAGCTGGTGAAGAACGCCACGCTGAAGATCTACAAGGGCGCTTCGCACGGCATGTGCGTGGTGAACGCCGGCCAGGTCAACGCCGACCTGCTGGCCTTCCTGAAGCGTTGATGCCCCTGAGGGCGCGTGCCGCACCGGCACGCGCCTTTTTTCATTTCGGCCGCGCGCTCCGGCGTGGCCCCGTATCGAGAGCCACGCCATGAACGCCCCCTCCACGCCCGATCTCATTCTCTTCAACGGCAAGTTCACCACCCTGGACCGCAGCCGCCCCGAGGCCAGCGCCGTCGCCATCCTGGACGGCCGCTTCAGCGCCGTGGGCGACCGCGACGACATCATGAAGCTGGCGGGCCCCGCCACGCGCGTCATCGACCTGCGGGGCCGGCGCGCCATCCCGGGCCTGATCGACAGCCACATGCACATCATCCGCGGCGGGCTGAACTACAACATGGAGCTGCGCTGGGACGGCGTGCGTTCGCTGGCCGACGCCATGCGCATGCTCAAGGACCAGGTGGACCGCACGCCCGCCCCGCAATGGGTGCGCATCGTCGGCGGCTTCACCGAACACCAGTTCGCCGAGAAGCGCCTGCCCACGCTGGAAGAGATCAACGCCGTGGCGCCCGATACGCCCGTCTTCATCCTGCACCTGTACGACCGCGCCCTGCTGAACGCGGCCGCGCTGCGCGTGGTGGGCTACACCAAGGACACGCCCAATCCCCCCGGCGGCGAGATCGTGCGCGACGCGCAGGGCAATCCCACCGGCATGCTGGTGGCCAAGCCCAACGCCACCATCCTGTACGCCACGCTGTCCAAGGGCCCCAAGCTGCCCGCCGAATACCAGAAGAACTCCACGCGCCACTTCATGCGCGAAGTGAACCGCCTGGGCGTGACCGGCGTGATCGACGCGGGCGGCGGCTACCAGAACTATCCCGATGACTACCAGATCATCGAGGAACTGCACCGCGAAGGCCACCTGACGGTGCGCCTGGCCTACAACCTGTTCACGCAGAAGCCCAAGGAAGAGCTCGCCGACTTCCAGAACTGGAGCTCCAAGGTGCGGCCGGGCCAGGGCGACGACATGTACCGCCACAACGGCGCCGGCGAAATGCTGGTGTACACGGCCGCCGACTTCGAGGACTTCCGCGTCGAGCGTCCCGACATGGCGCCGTCGATGGAGGCCGACCTGGAACCCGTGATCCGGCTGCTGGCCGAGAAACGCTGGCCGTGGCGCCTGCATGCCACCTACGACGAAACCATCTCGCGCGCGCTGGACGTGTACGAGAAGGTGGCAAAGGACCTTCCCTTCGACGGCCTGAACTGGTTCTTCGACCACGCCGAAACCATCTCCGACCGCAACATCGACCGCATCGCGGCGCTGGGCGGCGGCATCGCCGTGCAGCATCGCATGGCCTACCAGGGCGAGTACTTCGTCGAACGCTATGGTTCGCGCGCCGCCTGCGCCACGCCGCCGATCCGCCGCATGCTGGAGCGCGGCGTGAAGGTCGGCGCGGGCACCGACGCCACCCGCGTAGCCTCGTACAACCCCTGGGTGTCGCTGTACTGGCTGACCACCGGCAAGACCGTGGGTGGCATGCAGCTGTACCCGCAGGCCAACGTGCTGGACCGCGAGACCGCGCTGCGCCTGTGGACGGAAGCCAATACCTGGTTCTCGTCGGAAACCGGCAAGAAGGGCCGCATCGAGGCCGGCCAGTTGGCCGACCTGGCCGTGCTGTCGGCCGACTACTTCTCAGTGCCCGGCGACGACATCCAGGACATCACCTCGGTGCTGACCGTACTGGGCGGCAAGGTGGTGCACGGCGACGGCGATTTCTCCGGCCTGGCGCCCGAACTGCCGGCGGCCATGCCCGACTGGTCACCCGTGCGCCACGTGGGCGGCTACCAGGCCCGCGCCACCCTGACCGAACGCCGCAAGATGGCCCCGTTGTGCGCCTGCGCCAGTTCGTGCGGCGTGCACGGCCATGCGCACGCCGGCGCCTGGGGCGCCCCGGTGCCGACTTCGGAAGCCAGCAGCTTCTGGGGCGCGCTGGGCTGCTCGTGCTGGGCCTTCTGATTCCCGCGACGCGGACATTCCTTTCCGGAGACCCTGAACAATGAGCACGACCTCCTCCCCGCCGGCGGCGGCGCCCAAGCCGTTCGCCGCGCTGGGGCACGTCACCTTCGCCGTACTGTGGGTGGCCACCATCCTGGGCAACATCGGCGGCTTCATGCGCGACGTGGCCAATGCCTGGCTCGCCACCGACCTGTCGAGTTCGCCCGCGGCCGTGGCGGCGATCCAGGCCGCGGCCACGCTGCCGGTCTTCCTGCTGGCCATTCCCGCCGGCGTACTGTCGGACATCCTGGACCGCCGCAAACTGCTGATCGTGATCCAGTTCGGCCTGGGGCTGGTCAGCGGCACGCTGATGCTGCTGGCCTGGCACGACGCGCTGACGATCGAGATCCTGATCGGCATGGCGGCGCTGGGTGGCATCGGCGCCGCGCTGATGGGTCCGACCTGGCAGTCCATCGTGCCCGAGCTGGTGCCGCTGCGCGAGTTGCGCGGCGCCGTGGCGCTGAACTCGCTGGGCGTGAACATCTCGCGCGCCATCGGCCCGGCCGCCGGCGGCCTGCTGCTGGCCAGCTTCGGTGCGGCGGCGACCTACGCGATGGACTTCATCAGCTACCTCATCGTGATCGGCGCGCTGGTCTGGTGGCGGCGCGTGCCGCGCGCCAGCGATCCCCTGCGCGAGCACTTCTTCAGCGCCCTGCGGGCCGGCCTGCGCTATACGCGGGCGCACAGCAAGCTGCACGTGGTGTTGGTGCGCGCGGGCGTGTACTTCGTATCGGGCAGCGCCGTCTGGGCCTTGCTGCCGCTGGTGGCCAAGCAACTGCTGCACGGCGACGCCGGCCTGTACGGCATGCTGCTGGGCATGGTGGGCGCGGGCGCCATCCTGGGCGCGCTGGCGCTGCCGAAGCTGCAAGGCGTGCTGAACGCCGACCGCCTGATCCTGGCCGCGGCCCTGGCCACGGCCGCGTCGATGGCCGTGCTCAGCAGTTCCCCGCCGCTGTGGCTGGCGGCGCCCTTCCTGGTGCTGCTGGGCATGGCCTGGATCACGGCGCTGACCACGCTGGGCAGCGCGGCGCAGGCCATCCTGCCCGACTGGGTGCGGGGCCGGGCGCTGTCCGTCTACCAGATGGTGTTCAACGGCGCCCTGGCCGGCGGCAGCCTGCTGTGGGGCGCCGTGGCGCAGGAGATGGGCGTGGCCCAGGGCCTGCTGGTGTCGGCGGGCGTGCTGGTGGCCACCTCGCTGCTGGTGCACCGCGTGGCGCTGCCGCGCGGCGAGGAAGACCTGCAGCCGGCCCAGGCCTGGCCCGATCCGCAGGTGGCCGCGGTGGTCGAACATGACCGCAGCCCGGTGCTGATCCAGATCGAGTACCGCGTGAAGCAGGAAGACCGCCAGGAATTCCTGCGCGCGGTGCGCCGCCTGTCCGAGGAGCGCCTGCGCGACGGCGCTTTCAACTGGGGCGTGATGGAAGATTCCGCCGATCCCCAGCGGCTGGTGGAGTGGTTCATGGTGGAGTCCTGGGCCGAGCACATGCGCCAGCACCGCCGCGTCCACAACGCGGACGCCGACCTGCAGCGCGAATTGCTGCGGTTCCACCAGGGCGATACGCCGCCGCAAGTCCAGCATCTGCTGGGCATGAAGTTACCCCCGCTGCACTGATCCTCTCCTTCACACTCCGGAATCCGATCCATGAAGCTCTATATCGTTTCCCTGGCCGCCGGCATCCTGGTCGGCATCATCTACGCGCTGCTGCAGGTCCGCTCCCCCGCGCCTCCCGTCGTGGCGCTGATCGGCCTCTTGGGCATGCTGATCGGCGAGCAGGTCGTGCCGCCGGCGCGCCGCCTGCTGTCCGGCGAACCCGTGACGGTGTCGTGGTTCAAGCAGGAATGCGTGCCGCACATCACCGGCGTGGACAAGGCTTCCCGGCCAGACGCGCAGGACACGCAGAAAACCTGAGCGGTTTTGCCCCGATGCGCGGGAAGCCATACTTAGGTATGGCTTCCGCCGCCGGACACCCGCATTTAAGCTGGAACGGCATACCGCAGCGGCCGGCCCCATTACCCGCGCAAGACAACGACAAGGACAATCGCGTGAGTGCCCTCCCCGTAATCGCCATCGTCGACGACGACGCCTCCGTTCGGACCGCAGTGGGCCGTCTGCTGCGTTCGATCGATCTGGAGGTGCGGCTGTACGACTGCGGGCAGGCGCTGCTGGACGACATCGGCACGGCCGAACCGGATTGCGTCGTCACCGACATCCGCATGCCGGGTTTGAGCGGCTTCGAGCTGTGCGCGGCATTGCGCCGCCGCGGCATGGACGTCCCCGTCATCGTCATGACGGCCTATGTGCAGGAAGGCTTCGCACAGCGCGCCAGCGAGGCGCAGGCCACCTGCTTCATCCAGAAGCCGTTCGCCGATACCCAGCTGATCGCCTGTATCGAACACGCGCTGGGCGACGGCGCCGCCCGCCGGTAACGCCTGCCGAAAGGGCTAGCGCCGCGCGTCCTGTTGGGCCGCGCGCAGGCGCCGCATGACTTCGCTGTTCAGTTCGCGGTTCGCGGACGTCCACTTGCGGGTCATCCGGTCGATCTCGGCCTGCAACCGGGCCACCAGCGCATCGTCACCCTTGGCCAGCCCCCAGATGGCGTATTCCGCATAGGTTTCATACGTGCCGAAGCGCTGCACCGCCTGCTCGAACGCAGCGCGCGCCTGCGCGTCGCGCGAGGCGCCGGCGTAACAGCGCGCCATCAACAGCAACACGCCCTCGGCGCGGTAGTTGGGATGCTGCGTGCTCAGCATCTCGAGATGCGGCAAGGCATCCTGGTAGCGGCGGCAGGCCACGAACGAGCGCGCGGCGCCGTAGAGCAGGTCGGCGTCGGTGGCGAAAGGCCCTTTCAGCGCACCCTCGTACAACGTGGCGGCCTCTTCGGCCTGGCCTGCGTCCAGCAAGGCAGCGGCCAGGCGCATCTGGTTCTGCGCGGTGGGCGTCTCGTCGAAATCGGAACGGGCCAGGCGCACGGTCTTGCCGGGATCGAGCGCGCGGGTGGCGGCCGACACGGCCTTGAAGGCGCCGCGTTCCAGCCGGCTGCTGGGCAGGTAGACGGCGAACAGGTAAACGATGCTGCCCAACATGGGAAACGCGAACAGGATGAACAGCCAGTACAACTGCTGCCCGCTGCGCACCACATGGATGGCGCACAACAGCGCCAGAACGATATGCAAACCCAGGCCGATGAATGGCATGCCGACAATGCTCCAGTTCGTGACGCGGCGATGGTAGCCACTTATTTTTTCAAGCAGAAAACGGTTTGTTCAAACTGACACGAGGTCAAGGCCCGGGCGTTGCATCGAGACGGTCCGGTACGGATGGCCGAACCGCCATCATCAGGAACACTTCAGCCGAACCGCCCCAGGTACGCATCCAGCCGCTGGGCCAGGCGCTCGTCATGAGAGGCATTGCCGCCGAACATGAAGCACCGCGCGCAATGGCGCGGAAAGCGGATCGGCGCCAGATGGCGCGCCACGGCGCGATAGGCGGACAGGCTTTCGTGCTTGCTGGCATCGCCCCACACGGGCTCGGGCCCCGCGGTGACGGCGATGGCTTTCTCGCCGCAGCGGGTCGATATGCCGGGCTCCTGTTCCAGCGCCGCCAGGGCGGTGGACAGGCGGCTGAAAAACGACCAGCCGATCAGGGTGCGCCAGCCGATGTCGGCGATGCCCGGCTGCTCGTCCTGCGTCCAGCGGTGCATCGAGCCTTCGCGCCGCACGCCGTCCATCACCATCGACGGCGATATGTGGATGGCAGCCGGATAACGCTCCAGTTCCTGCCCCATGCCGAACGACAGGCTGCTGTTGTAGGGCGGCAGAAAGAAGCCCAAGCCCATCACGCCGCAGATCAGCCTGGTGCCCAGCAACAGGTCGGTGATGGTATTGGCAAACGCGACGTTGTGCGCGTGCTCGGCTGGCAGGTCGATCTCGAAGAACACCATGTCGCTACGCTGCTCGACACCGAAATACGGCAATGCCGGCTCTTCGAATTCGGACAGGGCATAACCGTAGCGGCGCAGCCCCTCACCATAGGCGGTGCTGGATTGCTCGAAAAATGCCCGGCCATCGGCCGCCAGGCCCGGATTGATCTTGCGGATCTTGCCGCGGTGCTTGACGAAATGAAAAGAGGCCATATAGGCAGCGGCGCCCCAGGCATCCTCGAATAACCGATAGGCCTGCGCCAACGCCCCCCGGTTCGCCTCGTCCGCGATCTCGCCATCCAACAACGCGATGATGCGGAACGCCGGCACGGCGAACGGGGATTCGTTATACAGCAGCATATCGGGCATGGCCTTGCATCCTTCCTTCTCGCAATGGGCAGAAAGACGGCTGTCGCCAGCCGCGCGGGGAAAAGCCCCGCGATTGTGCAAGCCTCGGGCAGTCAATGTCCTACGGAATCCTTCCACATGCCAGCAATCCATACAAAACCCGCCAGCATCTCCATGCGCGCCGAGGGTCATGAAAAGGTTTGGATATAACTCTTCACCTGGGAGTACATAATCGCAGCCTTGCCCTACTGCTGCGGCGCGGGCTGCGGATCCCCGTCGCCGCCCGCCCCGGACACGATCCCGCCCTCGACGCTGCCCAGGTCGGCCAGCAGATC
Organism: Bordetella ansorpii; assembly: GCF_900078315.1. Taxonomy (GTDB): domain Bacteria; phylum Pseudomonadota; class Gammaproteobacteria; order Burkholderiales; family Burkholderiaceae_B; genus Bordetella; species Bordetella ansorpii. Next base: position 1,303,163 of record NZ_FKBS01000014.1, on the reverse strand, counting down.
GTAGCAACGAGACTCCAGCTCTTCGGCGGCCGCGGCGCGCTGGGGCGATGTCTCATCCACCGCGCTGCGGCAGCGCAACCCCACCGCCACGGCCGGCTTCTGCTCGCGGCCTTCCTCGGTCACGCCCTTGACGCTGATGAACTGCACGAAGTGATAGCGCTTGCCGTTGTCCAGGGCCGTGTAGATCAACTGCGCGCCGCCCGCCTCGAACTCCATGCCGGGCATGCTCTCGACCTCGCGCATGGTGTCCTGGATGGCTTCATCGCTGGCGTGTTCCAGCGCGCGGGCCTCTTCGGCCGGCAGGTCGGCGTAATTGACCGAAGGCGCCAACGTGCGCAGCGACAGGCGCGCCACCGCGAATTGCTCGGAGACCGACTTCATCGGAAAACGGTACTCGGCGTAATGCGTGCCGTTCTTGTCCGACTGGGACACGAGGCGCCAGTCGGCAGGCGGCACGAACACCGGCTTGCCGCCGGCAAAGGTCAGGCTGCCCGTCACGCCGATCTCGGCGGACAGAACGGGCGCGGCGCCGAGAAGGCCGGCGACGAGGACGGATGCAAGAACGATGCGGCGTGATGCGGACATGGATGCGAAGCGATCTGCCTGGATATGCCGCGATGATAGCCGAGCGCGGGATGGGTTCGCGCCGCGGATGTCCGGCCTGTGCGCCGCCGCGAATAGGCATAGAATTTCCTCGACCGTTCCCGAAAGCCGCGGCATTGCGGCGGCCCGCCCGGAACAGCCCCCAACAAACCGAGGAGACACCATGCTGAAGATCTGGGGACGCGCGAATTCCGTCAATGTGCAGAAAGTGCTGTGGTGCTGCGACGAACTGCAGGTGCCGTACGAACGCATCGATGCCGGCATGCACTATGGCCGCAACAACGAGGCCGACTATCTGGCCATGAATCCCAACGGCCGCGTGCCCACGCTGGAGGACGGCGACTTCGTGCTGTGGGAGTCGAACGCCATCCTGCGCTACCTGGCGCTGCAATATGGCGCAGCCAGCGGCCTGTATCCCGAAGGCGCCCGGGCGCGCGCCAGCATGGAACGCTGGCTGGACTGGACACTGGCCTCGCTGCAGCCCGCCGAACGGCCGCTGTTCTGGGGCATGGTGCGCACCCCGCCCGAACAGCGCGACATGGCGGCCCTGCAGCAGGTGGCCGACGATACCGGCAAGCTGTGGCAAGTGCTGGACGAGCGCCTGAAAGACCGCGCCTACATCGAAGGCCAGGCCTTCACGCTGGCCGACATCGTGCTGGGCGCCTATTGCCGGCGCTTCCTGGGCGCCGAACTGGACAGCCTGCGCCGTCCGGCCATGCCGCATCTGAAGGCCTGGTACGAACGGCTGCAGGAACGTCCCGCCTTCCGCCGGCACATCGCGCCGGCGCTGACTTGATCCCTTTCTCTTTCAGGAGCCCACCGCGGCCATGACCATCGAACTGCATACCTGGAACACCCCCAACGGCCGCAAGATCAGCGTGGCGCTGGAAGAAATGGGCCTGCCCTATTCCGTCCATCCGATCGACATCCGCAACGGCAAGCAATTCGAACCCGGCTTCCTGCGCATCAGCCCGAACAACCGCATCCCGGCCATCGTCGACCCCGATGGCCCGCAAGGCAAGCCGGTCAGCGTGTTCGAGTCGGGCGCCATCCTGCTGTACCTGGGCGAGAAGACGGGCAAGTTCCTGCCCGCGCCCTTGGCCGAACGCATTCCGGTGCTGGAATGGCTGATGTGGCAGATGGGCGGCTTCGGCCCCATGCCGGGCCAGGCGCATCATTTCCTGGGATTGCAGAACGAGGACGACAAACGTTACGGCGCCAAGCGCTATGTGGACGAGACGCGCCGCCTGTACGGCGTCCTGGACCGCCGGCTGGCGCAGGTGGAGTTCGTGGCGGGCGCGCTGTCGGTGGCCGACTTCGCCATCGTGGGTTGGGCGTGGCGGCACGAACGGCACCAGGTCGACCTCGTGGACTTCCCGAACGTGAAACGGTGGTACGACGCGCTGATGGCCCGCCCGGCGGTCAAGCGGGGGTTCGACGTGAAACTGGACACCTGATACCGGTGCCATAAGCCAGAGCGGACCCGGACCCCCTGGGCAGCCGCCGGCGCATTATCCAGAAACGCCTGAACAGTGCGCCCAGCAACACCAGATTGTTCGCATTTTCGAACAAGTGTCTTTCGATAGCCCCTCTTTATACGAGGAGCACCCGTCCATAGAATACCTTTCCATGAACGGAGCCTATCATGAGAGCCTTGATCGAAAAAAATCTTAATCAACCCGCCTTGGTCAATGCGCTGGTCGATTTCACCGGCCTGATGGCTCGCGTGGACTTCAACCTGGGCCAGGCCGCCTTCGTGGTAGCCGCCAGGGGCCTGCGTTACGGGCTGCCGGCCGCGCAAAAATTGGCCCGCCGCACGACGCGCGCGGCGGGCCGGTGCGGCAAACGGGCGGAATGACCGCCCGCCGCCACGCGCCTTACAGACCCGTATCGCGCGTGATCTTGCTGCCGTCGATCGACACGCCCGCCATCAGGCCGGCGTTGTTCATCACGAAGCCGACGACCGATTGCTGGTAGGTGTTGCTGTCGATGCTGCCGTTGGCGCCGATCTTGGCCACGGCCACCGTGGCATCGGCGCCCACCGTCCAGCCGTTGCTTTCGCGGAATTTCTTCAACGCGGCGTCGGTCATGAACAGGAGCACGGTGGCGCGCGACTGGGCGCCGGCCTGGAAGCCGATGGAACCGCCCGCGGTGGTGTAGTAGGACACCGGCTGGCCGCCCACGCGCAGCACGCCCTTGCCGTATTCGCCAGCCACGATGAAGCCGCCGCCGATCACCGCCGGGAAGACCAGCACGCCCTTGGCGCGCTGCACCAGTTCACGCGACTGCGGCGAGGCCTGATAGAGCTTGGACAGGGTGGCATCCGCGCCCGAGTTGATCTCGGAGCGCTGCTGGGCCGGGGTAGCCGAATTATTCTGGGTATTGGTGGTGCAACCGGCGAAGGTCAGGCCCGCCAGGGCCACGGTTGCGGCGGCCAGGCCGCTGCGGCGCAGGATAGAGGAAGATCCGAACATGGTGCTTCTCCTTTGAGTGGGCGACCCCACTTCGTTAATAGGGTGCGATCAACTCTACTCCGCCCCCTTGTTACTGGCGTGAGCGAGGCCTGACATAAGGCCAGAAAGCGCAACCAAACCTGTCATGCCAAGCTGCACTTCCGGGGTGAGGCTGTCAAGCGGGAACTTCCACTTCCTCCTGGGAAAACACGGACCGCAACGGCTCATGGCCCTGTTGCAGCAGCCAGGTGACGAGGCTGCCGCACGGCATCGGCCTGCCATATAAATAGCCCTGAATATACGAGACGTTACGGGCCTGCAGGTAGCGCAGCTGCACGTCGGTCTCCACCCCTTCCGCCACGACCTGCAACCTGAGGCGGGCAGCCAGCGCGATGATCGCGTCCAGCACGGGCGCCTCGCCGTCGACGGATTCGATGGCGCTGACGAACCCCCGGTCGATCTTGAGGTAGTCCACAGGGAAGCGATGCAGGTAGGACAGCGAGCAGTTGCCCACGCCGAAGTCGTCGATGGCCACCAGCGCACCGGTGGCGCGCAGGGCTTCGAGATTGCGCCGCGCCGTGTCGTCATCCGACACCAGGCTGCGCTCGGTGATCTCCAGCACCAGCACGAGGTGGCGCTGCTGCAGCACGCGGCGCAACTGCGATACGTCCGGCACCAGCCGCGCGCTGGCCAGGTGCTCGGCCGCCAGGTTCACGCCCACATGGAAGCCCGGGCGCAGCGGCCATTGCGCCACGTCGCGCTCGATCAGTTCGAACAGGTGCAAGGTCAGCGGCACGATCATGCCGTGCGTCTCGGCCTGCGCGATGAAGACGTCGGGCCGGATCTCCTCGCCCGACGCCGTGCGCCAGCGCATCAGCGCTTCCACCCCCATGCACTGCCCCTGTCTCACGTCGTAGATGGGCTGATAGCACAGGTAGAACTCGCCCGCGCGCATGGCGCGCCGCAGGCTTTCCACTGGCGACAGCTGGCGCAGCCGCAAGCGCCAGGCAATGAAGCCCAGCGCGCCGGCCAGCAACAGCGTCGCCGGCAGGAACTCGAGCGCCACGCGCCGCCAGGCCGCATAGACGTCCTCGGCCGGCACGGTGACCGACACCTGCACGGTGTCGTCGTCGGACTGCAGGCGGCGCACCTGCGCCATGGAACCGGCGTTGCCCACGGGGTAGCCCTGGCTTCGGATGGACGCCCCGGTGCCGAAGTGCATCTCGACGTGGTACGACCGCAGATCGGCCACGGTATTGAGCAGGTCTATCAGATATTGGCCGTCGAGCACCGCCACCACGGTGACGTCGTTCCAGTTCTGCGCGAACACCACGGCGGGGCGGCTTTCGCTGGAGGCCGTACCGGCCACCGAGGCGATCGAACGCCCTGGCGGCAACGCGGACAACGTGGGCAACAGCACCGACAGGCGCCGCATGCCAGTGTGGATGCCGGCGGCGCATTCGATGGTGTCGTCGCGCACGAACAGCAGGGAGCGCAGATACGGGGAGATCGATCCCATGTACTGCAGCGTGGGCTCGGCCATGGAACACGGGCGCCCCGCCAGCGGCCCCAGTTCGTCGACCACCCGCCACGCATAGGCCGACATGGTCTGCGCCTGGTGCATCAGCACCCGGGCGGCGATGTCGGCCTGGCTGGAAGTCAGGCGCCGCGCCTCGCTGAGCGACGCGAAGGCGCACAGCACGGCGGGCGCCAGCAGCACCAGAACGGTCTGCACGACAAACCACCCCGCATGCCGGCCCTTCCAGACCTGCATGCCCAATCGTTCTGTCCGTAAGGTCCGCGAACCGCCCATGCTGTATCCCAAGACCTGGGCGCCGCTCTGGAGAGTTTTGCACAGGAATGATAAATTCCTGCGAACCTTAGCAGGATATTCACAAAATATGAAATTATTCGAACATTTTGTGAATTTTTACTTACAGCTGAGGTGCTGGTGTCAGACCGCACGCCCGCTGCAGCCTCCTGGCGACGGTATGACTCGGCGACCTATTGACTGGCGACGCTGCCTCGACTCTCCGCGCTGAGCGGCTGAGCATGGGCGACGATCCGCTTGGGCTTCCAGATCTTGCAGGCATGGTCCAGGCCCTTGTCCTGGCACAAAAATCTGGCGAAACCCATCGCCTGATCAACGGTAAGAAACTCGTAGCGCCGACCCGAATACGTCACTGCGCGTCCATCCCGTATCGCCTCCAAATCATCCTCCCCATGAAAATGCACAAACGTCTGCCAGGAAACCTTAACCATAATGACATATTCATAACTCTGCGAGAACCTCCCTATGAGGCGCGTAAAGTCACGAAAAAGCGATTGCATCATTCTCCGGCGAATGCTGAAAAATTGCGCGACTATGCAAGCGCTAGCATGATGCCGCACATAATGTGCCTGCTTGCCAGAAGTTCATGGGGGAAGGGAGTGATTTGCGGCGGTTGCGCAATACGAAGCGCGGTGGAAAACCGGCAAACGGCGGCATTGCACCGCCGGGAAGCAACATTAAGATTTTTGTAAAGAATGTAAAAGTGGACCGGCAATGCCGGTCCGAAGCACGCTATTGGCGGGGCGGCTCGATCCAGAAGAATTTTTCGCCCTGCGCGATCATGTCCCCAACGGCGTCGGCATCCATGCGCAAGTCCGTGCCCATGAGGGTCGCCCCACCATCGTCGTGGATGTGAATGATGGCCGGTGGATCGTTTTCCATGGTGTACCAGTAGTACCCAGGCTTCAGGTCGTGCGAGTCGGTCGTCATGATGGCCAGTCTCCCTGCAGGTGATTGTGCGGCGGCGGCGCCACAGGCGTAAACGAATGCTACCGCGCCTCCAGAGAGGAGCGGCGAGGCTTGATGTCAGGCCCATTTCAGCCCATTTCAAACCCTGTCATCCAGCTTGCACGCACCCCGCTCGGGGCGCAATATCGTCTCGAGCGTAGTGGATTCGGATGTTGCGGATCGTCGCCATTGATCGCGATCCAGACACCCCTCTCCCGCCGCACCGTCGGACAATTGAACTGGATATTTTCAACTTGGCTGCCTCGAGCAGCAAGGCAGGAGCATCATGAAAAAGTGGCTGATCGCAGGCTTGGGCGCAGCGGGCGTACTGCTGTCCAGCGCAGCGCTGGCCCGGGTGGACGTGGGCATCAGTATCGGCGTGCCAGGCTATGGCTACCCGCCGCCGGTGTATGTCGCACCGCCCCCGCCCGTATACGTGGCGCCGCGCCCGGTCTATATCGCGCCGCCCCCGCGGGTTTATGTGGCTCCTCCGCCGCCCGTTTACTATCCGGCGCCGGTGTATTACGGCGGCCCGCGCTATTACGGCGGCCGTGGCGGCGGCCATTACCGCCATCGCCATCATCACTACCATCATCATGATCGCGGCTGGCGCCGCTGATCGCCCAAAAAACCGATGGCCAGGCAACGCGGCCTGGCCATCTGGATTAAAAAGCGGGCAAAAAAACGCGCCCATCGGGCGCGTTCTTATGCCGGCTTCAAGGGTTGCGGCATGGGCACAGGCGTCGGCGCCTGTACGCGTAGCGATGCCGGCGACTTGCCGCCGGCTTGGGAAGAAGTCTCGCGGATCAGGTCGATCCAGCGACGCGGGGCGCTCGAAGCGCGCCACCAACCATTATGCGGACGCATGGGCAAACTCGGGTTCTCCGTTGAAACGCACACCATTGACCTTCTCGAATATCTCTTGGCTGCCCTGTTCGGCTTCGTCGCGGCTGGCATACGCTGCCAATCCGGGAACCTGCCAGAGCTTTTCTGGTGCGGTGCCGCCAATGCGGCGGGTACAGATTCGTACCTCGTAGCCCCTGTCTTCTTCCTGGACGACGGTACAACGCACACGGAAATCGCCAATCGTTCGCGAAGTCATCTTAGCTTCCTCTATTGAAATGACAGGGCTGTTTCGCCACGGGCGTAATTGTGCCGCAACAACCGACCCTTTTTATTGCGACTACACAATTCTTCACATCAATAGCAACTGCATTACCTCCGTCAGCATACGGAAAAAAAAAGACAGCCATATGGCTACGATATGCGCAAAAAAACCCGCAAGAATGCGGGTTCTTGAAATGGCTGGCTAGCGCCTGTTCAGGGATTGATCACCGCCAGGCCGCCCATGTACGGGCGCAGTACTTCGGGCACGACCACGCTGCCGTCGGCCTGCTGGTAATTTTCCAGCACGGCCACCAGCGCGCGGCCTACCGCCAGGCCGGAGCCATTGAGCGTGTGCACGAATTCGGGCTTGTTCTGCGCATTGCGGAAACGGCCCTGCATGCGGCGCGCCTGGAAAGCCTCGCAATTGGACACCGACGAAATCTCGCGCCAGGTATTCTGCGCGGGCAGCCAGACTTCCAGGTCGTAGGTCTTGGCGGCGCCAAAACCCATGTCGCCCGTGCACAACAACATGACGCGGTACGGCAGGCCCAGGCGCTGCAGCACCTGTTCGGCATGGCCGGCCATCTCTTCCAGCGCCTGGTAGGACTGGTCGGGCGCGACGATCTGCACCATCTCGACCTTGTCGAACTGGTGCTGGCGGATCATGCCGCGTGTGTCGCGGCCGCCGCTGCCGGCTTCGGAACGGAAGCACGGCGTGTGGGCGGTCAGGCGGATCGGCAGGTCGGCCCCGGCCACGATGGTGTCGCGCGCCACGCTGGTCAGGGTGATTTCCGAGGTGGAAATCAGATACTGGTCTTCCCGCGCCACGGCATTGCCCTGGTCGTCGACGCGGTCGTCGTCCCCGCCCTTGGAGACCGCGAACATGTCGTCCTTGAACTTGGGCAACTGGCCCGTGCCGTACAGCGTCGAGCTGTTGACGATGTAGGGGGTATAGCACTCGGTGTAGCCGTGCTCGCCCGTCTGCAGGTCGAGCATGAACTGCGCCAGGGCGCGGTGCAGGCGGGCGATGGGGCCGCGCATGAAGGTGAAGCGCGCGCCCGACAGCTTGGCGGCCATGTCGAAATCCAGGCCCAGCGGCTCGCCCACGGCAACGTGGTCGCGCGGCTCGAAGCCCAGAGGCGGCGGGTTGCCGTCGGAGCCGGCCTCGCCGGGCAGCCAACGGCGCACTTCGACGTTGTCGTCGCTGGACGCGCCCTGCGGCACGCTTTCGTGCGGCAGGTTGGGCGTGGACATCAGCACTTCGTTGAGCTGCTGTTGGATGCCGGCCAGGTCTTCCTCCAACTGGCGCAGGCGCTCGGGGATGGACTGCGACTCGGCCATCACGGCCGAGGCGTCCTCGCCGCGCGACTTCAGTTGGCCGATCTGCTTGGCCAGCGCATTGCGGCGCGCCTGCAGGGACTCGGTTTCGGTCTGGACGGTCTTGCGACGGGACTCCAGGTCGTTGAACCGTTCCGTGTCGAAGTCGACGCCGCGGCTTTTCAGGCGGTCGACGACGGTTTGCAGGTCTTTGCGCAGCAATATCGGATCTAGCATGGTGTGTGGCTGTGGGTGAAAAAACCGCCGAGGCGGAAGGAAAGGCAAGAACCGGCCATTGTGCCCGCCAGGCGGGAACGGCATGTGACGGCGCCACCGGAATTCGCGGATGTAACCGGCAGGTTCCGGCCTCGGGACGTCAGGTCCAGAGCGGATTCTACCGCCCGGGCGGCGGTGGGGCCTGGCGCTTGCCGTGCACTGTCACTTCTTGCGCGCGTCCTCGTCCAGTTGTCGCAGTTGGTTCAGTTTCTCGCCGATCTTGATTTCCAGCCCGCGCGGCACCGGGCGATACCAGCGCGGCTCGCGCATGCCGTCGGGCAGGTAGGTTTCGCCCGCCGCGTAGGCGTTGGGCTCGTCGTGGGCGTAGCGGTAATCGTGGCCGTGGCCCAGTTGTTTCATCAGCTTGGTCGGCGCGTTGCGCAGGTGGATGGGCACCTCGCGGCTCTTGTCCTCGCGCACGAAGGCGCGCGCCGCGTTATAGGCGTTGTAGCCGGCGTTGCTCTTGGCCGCCATGGCCAGGTAGATGACGGCCTGGCCCAGCGCCAGTTCGCCCTCGGGACTGCCCAGGCGCTCGTAGGTGGCGGCGGCGTCATTGGCGATCTGCATGGCGCGCGGATCGGCCAGGCCGATGTCTTCCCAGGCCATGCGCACGATGCGGCGCGACAGGTAGCGCGCATCGGCGCCGCCGTCCAGCATGCGGGTGAACCAATACAGGGCCGCGTCGGGATGCGAGCCGCGCACCGACTTGTGCAGGGCGCTGATCTGGTCGTAGAACGCGTCGCCGCCCTTGTCGAAGCGGCGCAGGTTCTGCGACAGCGCGATCTCCAGCCATTCGGTGTCGACCGTATCGCGGCCGGCGGACTGGGCGGATTCGGCCACGACCTCGACCGCGCTGATCAGGCGGCGCGCGTCGCCGTCGGCCCAGGCAGCCAACTGGTCGCGCGCCTCGGGCGTGATGGACAGGCCGGCGCCGGGCTCGGCGCCGTCGTTCAGGGCAGCGACGGCGCGATCGACCAGCTCGGCCAGTTCCTCGGCGGTCAGCGATTGCAGCACGTACACGCGGGCGCGCGACAGCAATGCGGAGTTGACCTCGAAGGACGGGTTCTCGGTGGTGGCGCCGATGAAGGTGAACAGGCCGCTTTCGACATACGGCAGGAAGGCGTCCTGCTGTGCCTTGTTGAAGCGGTGCACCTCGTCGACGAACAGGATGGTGCGGCGGCCCTGCCCTTGCGCCACCTGCGCGGCCACGACGGCGTCGCGGATGTCCTTGACACCGCCCAGCACGGCCGAGATGGCGATGAAGTGGGCATCGAAGCCGTCGGCCATCAGGCGCGCCAGCGTGGTCTTGCCCACGCCGGGCGGGCCCCAGAATATCATGGAGTGCGGACGGCCCGATTCGAAGGCCACGCGCAGCGGCTTGTCGGGGCCCAGCAGGTGCGATTGCCCCACGACGTCGGCCAGCGTGCGCGGCCGCAGGCGCTCGGCCAGCGGCACATAGGGCCGGTGGGCGGGGTCGGCGGCGAACAGGTCGGTAGTCATGGCAAAAAACGGGATACAGCGATGGTGAACCCCATTACACCACGCGCACAGACGGCATCGTGACGAACAGGGGGGTCAGGAAGCGAAGCGGTAGCCCACGCCGATCTCGGTGACCAGGTGCACCGGCTGCGCGGGATCGGCCTCGAGCTTCTGCCGCAGGTGGCCCATATAGATGCGCAGGTAATGGTTGCTCTCGACGTGCGACGGGCCCCAGACCTCGCGCAGCAGTTCGCGATGCGTCATCACCTTGCCCCGGTGCGCCAGCATCACGGCCAGCAGGCGGTATTCGATCTGGGTCAGGTGCACGTGCTGGCCGGCGCGGGTCACCACGCGCCGCGCCATGTCCACGTGGACGTCGCCGAAGCTGAGCTGGGCCGCGCCGTCGGCCGCGCCGCGCGCATGGCGGCGCAGCAGCACGCGCAGGCGGGCCAGCAGTTCGCCCACGCCGAAAGGCTTGGTCAGGTAATCATCCGCGCCGGCGTCCAGCGCCTCGATCTTGTCGGTCTCGCTGGTGCGCGCCGACAGCACGAGCACCGGCACCTCGGTCCAGCCACGCAACTCGCGGATCAGCGTCATGCCGTCGGCGTCGGGCAGGCCCAGGTCCAGCACCACGGCATCGGGCTGGCGCGTGCCGGCCTCGATCAGGCCACGCTTGACCGTGTCGGCCTCGTGGACCTCGCAGCCCTCGGATTCCAGGGCGGTACGGACAAAGCGCCGGATATGGGCATCGTCCTCGATCAGCAGCACGGTGGGTTGGTAGTCGAACATGGCGGGAATCAGGAAAGCGCGGCTTCCGGGGGTGCGGCGGGCGGCGTCCCCAGCGGCAGCGCGAAGACGAAGCGGGCGCCGTGCATACGGGCGCCGTCCTGCGGCACGGGCTCGACCCAGATGCGGCCGCGATGCGCCTCCAGTATCGCCTTGCAGACCGCCAGGCCCAAGCCCACGCCGGGCGTGGACGACTCACGCCCGCCGCGTGTGAACTTCTCGAAGATGCGCAGCCGCATGTCCTCGGGCACGCCAGGGCCTTCGTCGCGCACGGCCACGCGCAGTTCACCGTCCACTGTCTTCGCATCGATGTGGATGGCGCTGCCGGGTGGCGTGTACTTGGAGGCATTCTCCAGCAGATTGCACAGCACCCGCTCGATCAGGATGCCATCGCACTCGACCAGCGGCAGGTCTGACAGGCGGGCAACCGTGACGCGGTGCCGGGCCAGCGTCTCGCGCATGGCGGCCAGCGAGGCGCCCACCAGTTCCTCCACCGATTGCCATTCGGGCCGCAGCGGCGTGTCGCGGCTTTGCAGGCGTGCCATGTCCAACAGATTGACCACCAGCGCGTGCATGCGCTGCGCCTGGTCGCGCATGGCCGCGGCCGTCTCGCGGGTGGCGTCGGGCAAGGCGGCGGGATCGCGCATCAGGGTGTCGGCCAGGCCGACCAGGCTGGTCAGCGGCGTGCGCAGGTCGTGTGACACGGCGGCCAGCAGCGAATTGCGCAGGCGTTCGGACTCGATGTTGACCAGCGCCTGCTGCGCCACCTCGACGTAGTGCAGGCGCTCCAGCGCGATGGCGATCAGCGTGGCGTAGGCGTCGAGCTGGCGCCGCGCCTCGGGCATGGCCGAGAACGGCCTGCCCGGCGTCTGCAGGGCCAGCACGCCGCGCACGCGCATGGGCGCCGTAAGCGGCAGGTACAGCAACGGGCTGTTGGACAGCGTGCCGGTGCCCGCCCCCGCCGCGCGGCCCTGGTCGTATACCCACTGCGCCAACGAAGGCTCCAGCGCCCCCATGTCGGGATCAGTGGGCGAGGCCAGTGACAGCCGGTCGTCCAGCGCCTGCACGTACAGCGCGCTGCGCGCGCCGAACGCCGCGTTCAGGAAGGCGCTGGCGGCGGCGACGATCTGCTCGGGCAGCAAGGCCGACGACAGTTCGCGCGCGAACTCGTACAGGCCGCGCGCATCCGCCTCGCGCTTGGCCGATGCCTTGGCCTGCGCGCGCAGGCCCGCCGTCAGTTGACCAATCAGCAGGCCCACCGCCAGCAGCACGGCGAAGGTGACCAGGTACTGCACGTCGGACACGGCGAACGAATCCACCGGCTGCACGAAGAAATAGTCGAACAGCACCACACTGACCACCGACGCCAGCGCCGAGGGGCCCCGGCCATGCCGCAAGGCCACGCCCACCACCGCCAGCAGGTAGAACATGACGATGTTGGTCTGGTGCAGCACCGCCGAGGCCAGCGACGACACGACGGTGGCGGCCACGCAATAGCCCAGCGCCCAGGCGTAGCCGCCTGCCTGCTGTTGGCCGCGCGCATCGGGCGCGTCGCCGGGGCGGCGGCCCAGCATCAGCGGATCGCGGCCAGGCGGCGGCGCGGCCACCGAAGGCGCCGCCACGCGAATCACGTCCACGTCGGGGCAGGCCGCCGACAGCGCGTCGGCGAAGGTGCGGCGGCGGCGCCACCAGCCGGGCGCCAACAGGGCGTCCAGCAGCGAGGACGGCGTCGGCCAGCCGCCCGGCGCGCCGCGTCCCAGCACGGCCTTCGTGACGTTGTGCCGGCGCATGTAGCGCGCGGCGGCATCCACCAGATTGGTATCGGCCAGGGTTTCGGTACGGGCGGCCAGCCGGTCGGCCAGGGCCATCGCGCGTTCCAGGTTCTGCCGCTGCTGCGACGGCATCGGCGCCACGCGCAGCGCGGCCACGGTGACGACGTGCAGCTCGCACTCCAGTTGCTGCGCCAGGCGGTGGGCGCTGCGCACCACGTATTCGGCCTGGTCGTCGGGCCCGATGCAGGCCAGCACCGCCTCGCGGGTGCGCCAGACCGGCTGGATCTCGCGCTCGTGGCGGTATTCCTGCACGTCGTCATCGACGTGCTCGGCGGTGCGGCGCAGGGCCAGTTCGCGCAGCGCGATCAGGTTGCCCTTGCGGAAGAAATTGCGGGTGGCGTGGCGCGCCTGATCGGGCACGTAGACGCGCCCTTCCTTCAGGCGGCGCAGCAGTTCGTCGGCGGACAGGTCGACCAGGATGACCTCGTGCGCGGCGTCGAAGAACTCGTCGGGCACGGTTTCCCAGACGCGCACGCCGGTGATGCTGCCGACCGCCTCGTTCAGGCTGTCCAGGTGCTGCACGTTCAGCGTGGTCCAGACGTCGATGCCGGCTGCCAGCAGTTCCTCGACGTCCTGCCAGCGCTTGGCGTGGCGTGCGCCGGGCGCGTTGGAATGGGCCAGCTCGTCGACCAGCAGCAGGCGCGGCTTGCGGGTCAGGGCGCCGCCCAGGTCGAACTCGTCCAGCGTGTGGCCGCGATACGCCAGCGCCTGGGGCGGCAGCACGTCCAGGCCCTGCAGCAGCGCGGCGGTTTCCTTGCGCCCGTGGGTTTCGACCACGCCGGCCACCACGTCGATGCCCTGTTCGCGTTGCGCGCGGGCGGCGGCCAGCATGGCGTAGGTCTTGCCCACCCCGGCCGAGGCGCCGAAATAGATGCGCAGCTTGCCGCGGCCCGCCTGCGCGGCCGTGTCGTCCAGATGCTTCAGCAGCCGGTCGGGGTCGGGACGATCGCTACCGTTATCGGCCATGATGCGGGATGGATTCGAGGGCAGACATACTATACGCCGCGGCAGGCAGGCGGCTTACCTGCCCGCAAGGGGCTTCAGGGCGTCCAGCGCCAGGTTCAGCGGCAGCACGTTCACGGCCGGATCGCCGATCAGCCCCAGCCACGGGCTGTCGGTATGCGCCTGCACCAGCTTGCGCACCTCGGCCTCGGGCAGGCCCCGCGCGCGGGCCACGCGGCGCACCTGGTATTCGGCCGCGGCGGCGCTGATGTGCGGATCCAGGCCGCTGCCGGAGGCCGTGACCAGATCGACCGGGATCTGCGCCGGATTGTCCGGATCGGCGGCACGCAGCGCCGCGACGCGCTCCTGCACGGCCTGGGCCAGCGCCGGATTGGTCGGCCCCAGGTTCGAGCCGCCGGATGCTCCGCCGTTGTAGGCCATCGGCGCGGTGGCCGACGGCCGGCTCCAGAAATAGCCCGGCGAACGGAAGGCCTGGCCGATCAGGTCCGAGCCGATGACCTTGCCGTCACGTTCGATCAGCGAGCCCGCGGCCTGGTGCGGAAACAGCATGCGGGCCACGCCCGTGGTCAGCAGCGGATACGCCAGCCCGGTGATGAGGGACAGCGCGACGAAGACGGTCAGCGCGGGCCGCAGCAGGCCCTGCTGCTTGATGGAAGTGGATGGGGTTTGCATGAGAGTGTCCTCGAGGGGAAATCAGGCCCAGCCGAAAGCGGCCAGCACCATGTCGACCAGCTTGATCCCGGCGAACGGCACCAGCAGGCCGCCCAGGCCGTAGATCAGCAGATTGCGGCGCAGCAGCACGGCCGCGCCCAGCGGGCGATAGCGCACGCCCTTGAGCGCCAGCGGAATCAGCGCGATGATGATCAGCGCGTTGAAAATGACCGCCGACAGGATGGCCGAGGCCGGCGTGGCCAGTTGCATGACGTTGAGCACGCCCAGTTGCGGATACACGGCGGCGAACGCCGCGGGAATGATGGCGAAATACTTGGCCACGTCGTTGGCGATGCTGAAGGTGGTCAGCGCGCCGCGCGTCATCAGCATCTGCTTGCCGATCTCGACGATCTCGATCAGCTTGGTGGGGTTGGAATCCAGGTCCACCATGTTGCCGGCTTCCTTGGCGGCCTGGGTGCCCGAGTTCATGGCCACGGCCACGTCGGCCTGGGCCAGCGCGGGCGCATCGTTGGTGCCGTCGCCCGTCATCGCCACCAGGCGGCCTTCCTGCTGATAGGCGCGGATCAGCCTCAGCTTGGCCTCGGGCGTGGCTTCGGCCAGGAAGTCGTCCACGCCGGCTTCGGCCGCGATGGAGGCCGCCGTCAGCTTGTTGTCGCCGGTGATCATCACCGTCTTGATGCCCATGCGGCGCAGCTCGGCGAAGCGCGGCTGGATCTCGGGCTTGACGATGTCCTTCAGCTCGATCACGCCCAGCGCTCGAGCGCCGTCGCCCACGGCCAGCGGCGTGCTGCCGCGGCGCGCCACGGTTTCGGCATCGCGCGACAGGGCGGCGGGCAGGGACGCGCCCTGCGCTTTCAGCCAGGCGCCGACGGCGTCCACCGCGCCCTTGCGGATGCGCCGGCCGCCCGCGTCGACGCCGCTCATGCGGGTCTGTGCGGTGAAAGGCACGAACTCGGCGCCGGCCAGGGCGGCGGCGGGCGCATTCAGCGTCCGGTCCGCCAACGCCACGATGCTGCGGCCTTCCGGCGTCTCGTCGGCCAGCGAGGCCAGGCGCGCGGCCTCGGCCAGCTCCTGCGCGGTCACGCCGGGCGCCGGCAGGAACGCCGAGGCCTGGCGGTTGCCGAAGGTGATGGTACCGGTCTTGTCCAGCAGCAGCACGTCGACGTCGCCGGCGGCTTCCACCGCGCGGCCCGAGGTGGCGATCACGTTGGCCTGCATCATGCGGCTCATGCCGGCCACGCCGATGGCCGACAGCAGGCCGCCGATGGTGGTCGGGATCAGGCACACCAGCAGCGCCACCAGCACCGTCACCGAGACAATGCTGCCCGCGCCGGCCGCGTCCACGGCATACATCGAGAACGGCAGCAGCGTCACGCACACCAGCAGGAACACGAGGGTCAGGCCGACCAGCAGGATCGTCAGCGCCAGCTCGTTGGGCGTCTTCTGGCGCTTGGCGCCTTCCACCATCGAGATCATGCGGTCGAGGAAGCTCTCGCCCGGATCGGCCGCGATGCGCACGAAGATCCAGTCGGACAGAACGCGCGTGCCGCCGGTGACCGAGGAGAAATCGCCGCCCGACTCGCGGATGACGGGCGCGGACTCGCCGGTGATGGCGCTTTCGTCCACCGAGGCGATGCCGGCCACGACCTGGCCGTCGCCGGGGAGGGTCTCGCCGGCCATGACCAGCACGACGTCTCCCTTGCGCAACTCGCCCGACGGACGCGATTCGCCACGCGGCAACCAGTTGTCGGGCAGAGCGCTCGACGCGTCGCTGTCACGAAAAGTCTTGAGCAACCGGGCGTCGATGGTGGTGCGCAGGCCGCGCAGCGTGGCCGCCTGCTGCTTGCCGCGTCCTTCGGCCAGCGCCTCGGCGAAGTTGGCGAACAGCACGGTGAACCACAGCCAGACCGTGATGGCCAGGATGAAGCCGGCCGGCGCCTCGGCCAGGCCGGCCAGCGCCATCCCCCACAACACCGTGGTCAGGATGCTGCCGATGTAGACGACGAACATCACCGGGTTGCGCACCTGCGCGGCTGGCGAGAGCTTGCGCAGGCTGTCGCGCAGCGCGGGCCCCACCAGCGAGGACACCCAGAAGCCGAACTGGCGGCCGGTCGATGGGTTTTGCCCGGTGGGCGCGGCGGCCGCGTCCCCGGTCAGGGATTGCGAATGTTGATCCATGATGTGTCTACCGGATTCGTTCAGGGTTGCGCGGCGTGCACGGCGTTCTGCAGGTGCTCGGCGACAGGGCCCAGCGCCAGCGCGGGCACGTAGGTCAGCGCGCCGACCAGCATCACCGAACCGATCAGCAGCACGGCGAACAGCGGGCCTGTGGTCGGCATCGTGCCGGGGCCCTGCGGCAGGCGCGGCTTGGCGGCCAGCGCGCCGGCCAAGGCCAGCAGCGCGACGATGGACGCGAAGCGGCCGAACCACATGGCGATGCCCAGCAGCGTGTTGTAGAAAGGCGTGTTGGCGGACAGGCCCGCGAAGGCGCTGCCGTTGTTGTTGGCGGCCGAGGACAGGGCGTACAGGATTTCCGAGAAGCCGTGGATGCCCGGATTGAGCACCCCGGCGCGGCCGGCATCGGCCAGCACGGCCACGGCCGTGCCCACCAGCACCAGCAGCGGCGTGGCCAGCAGCACCATCGCGACCATCTTCATGTCGAAGGCCTCGATCTTCTTGCCCAGGTATTCCGGCGTGCGGCCGATCATCAGCCCGGCGATGAACACCGCCAGGATGGCGAAGGCCAGCATGCCGTACAGCCCGGCGCCCACGCCGCCGAACACCACCTCGCCCAGTTGCATCAGCAGCATCGGCGGCAGGCCGCCCATGGCCGAGAACGAATCGTGCATGCCGTTGACGGCGCCGCATGACGCCGCGGTGGTGATGGTGGCGAACAGCGCGGTGGGCGCGATGCCGAAGCGCACTTCCTTGCCTTCCATGTTGCCGCCGCCCGGCGCCAGGCCGTTGACGGCCTGCGCCAAGGCGGGCGTGGACTGATGCTCGAAGTAGGACGTGGTCAACGCGAACACGGCGAACATCGCGGTCATCGCCGCCAGGATGATGGCCCCCTGTCGGCGGTTGCCGGCCATCTCGCCGAAGCTGAAACACAGCGCGGCGGGGATCAGGAAGATCGCCAGCATTTCCACGAAATTCGATACCGCCGTGGGATTCTCGTACGGATGCGCGGAGTTCGCATTGAAGAAGCCGCCGCCATTGGTGCCGAGCATCTTGATGGCTTCCTGCGAGGCCACCGGCCCCATGGCCAGTGTCTGCTGCTGCGTCTGCTGCGGCTGCATCCGGGGCTGGCCATCGGCGCCCGGCATCGGCTGGCCCTGCGCATCGACCTCGGGCACGCTGAAGGCCTGCGCCTCGACGGTCTGCGCCTGCACGTACGGATCGAGGTTCTGGATCACGCCCTGGCCGACCAGGAACAGCGCCAGCACGAACGACAGCGGCAGCAGCACATACATCGTGCCTCGCACGATGTCCGTCCAGAAGTTGCCGATGGCCTTCGAGCCGTGGCGCGTCAGGCCGCGCACCAGCGCGAAGAGCACGGCAATCCCGGTGGCCGCGGACAGGAAGTTCTGCACCGTCAGGCCCAGCATCTGGGTCAGGTAGCTCATCGTGCTCTCGCCGCCGTAGCCCTGCCAATTGGTGTTGGTGACGAAAGACAGCGCCGTATTCAACGACGAGTCCGGCGTGACCGCGCCCATGTCCGCCGGATTGAACGGCAACACGCCCTGCAGGCGCTGCAGCGCGTAGACGGCGAACACGCCCAGGGCGTTGAACAGCAGCAGGGTCAGCGCGTACCGTTTCCAGCCCATGTCCGCCTTGGGGTCCACGCCAGCCAGGCGGTAGATGACGCGCTCGATCGGACGCCCCCAACGGGTCGGTCCATAGCTGCCGTCCTCCATGGCCCGCCTGATATAGCGTCCCAGGAAGGGGGCGATCGCCAGCACGACGGCCAGGTAGACCGCCAGCAGGCCCAGGAATTGGGTGTCCATCAGAACTTCTCCGGTTGGAACAGCGCGGCCAGCAGGTAGACCATGAGCAGGGCCGCGACGATGCCGCTCAACCAATAAATGGCGCTCATGAGTGTTCTCCCTCGGACAGGCGGGCGCAGAAGGCAACCAGCGCCCAGGTCAGGCCCGCCATCGCGCCGAATACGGCGAGGGTCAGGAAATCCATGTTTTTCTCCCCGGAGGCCTGGCCTCCGAACAATGCAGAGGCACCCTCCGCCGGACCTGCGCAGGTTACGGAGAGGGGGGTAAAAACGGGATATAGCTTTGGCGGGCGCGTGTAAAAACGGTATAAACGCCAAATTCGCACCAATAAGGTGCGGAAAGAAATCACGGCGTCGGATGCCGCGATGCCCCGCTTCGACCCGGAAAGACGCCAATTTGTCTTGTTTTGGTCATAAAACAAGGAGAATCTTGATGTTTTTGGGTCGAATGCACCATATAAGTGCAACATATAACTAAATGAATGCGCCGAATTAGGGCATTCCCCTAGTGTGACAGTCCCGTAACTGGTGCAGAATTCAGTCCATGCAGGTGAGGAGACAGAAAGCCCTTAAGGGCTTCCAGACAACCGGCGGCACCGGTATATAAATAAAAGCAGTACAAGAAAAGCAAACGCACAACGGCTGGCACGACACACTGTGCCGGCCGTTGTCGCATTCGCGGCCCGTGGATGGCCTTGCACGGACACGGATGCGTCAGCGCCCACCCAGGTCGAGCATGCCCCGAGTCCGTTCCACTGCTTCGCGCTACTGGCGCCGCAATGTGCGGCTGATCCTGCTGCTGCTGGCGCTGTGGATCGCCCTGACCGCCGCGCCCGCGCTGTTCACCCGCTATCTTTCCTTCGAATTCATCGGCTGGCCCTTTCCGTTCTGGCTGGCCGCTTATGGCGCACCGCTGGCCTTCCTGCTGATCGTGGCGGTGTATGGCGCCGTCATGAACCGCGCCGATGACCGGGCCGACGCCGAGGCCCAGGCCGGGCAGGACGCCCAGGCCACCCCCGGCCGGCAGGACGCGCGCTGATGCCGTTCTCCGCCGGCACCCAGCACGAGTTCGGCCTGCGGCTGCGCCGCATCTACCTGTTGTACACGGCCGGCTTCGGCATGCTGGTGCTGCTGCTGGCGCTGGCCGAGATGGCCGGGCTGTCGCGCAACTGGATCGGCTACGCCTTTCTCATCGTCACGGTCAGCCTGTACGCCTGTATCGGCATCGTGTGCCGCACCTCCGACCAGGTCGAGTACTACGTGGCGGGCCGGCGCGTGCCCGCGATCTACAACGGCATGGCCACGGCCGCCGACTGGATGTCGGTGGCCTCGTTCATCGGCGTGGCGGGCACCCTGTACCTGACCGGCTACGGCGGCCTGGCCTACGTGATGGGCTGGACCGGCGGCTACGTGCTGGTGGCGCTGCTGCTGGCGCCTTACCTGCGCAAGTTCGGGCAGTACACCATTCCGGATTACCTGGGCGCGCGCTACGGCGGCAACCTGCCAAGACTGATGGGCGTGGCCTGTGCGGTGCTGTGTTCGTTCACCTACCTGGTGGCGCAGATCTACGGCGTGGGCATCATCACCACCCGGCTGACCGGCATTTCGTTCGAACTAGGCATTTTCGTGGCGCTGGGCGGCATGCTGGTGTGCTCGTTCCTGGGCGGCATGCGCGCGGTCACGTGGACGCAGGTGGCGCAGTACATCATCCTGGTCATCGCCTATCTGGTGCCGGTGATCTGGCTGTCGGTCAAGCACACGGGCAGCCCGGCGCCGCAGTTGTCGGCGGGCGCGGTGCTGCAGCAGGTCACCGAGAAAGAGATCCATCTGCAGAACGATCCCGCCGAACGCGAGGTGCACCGCCTGTGGCGCGAGCGCGCGCAGGAAATGACCGCGCGCCTGGACGCCCTGCCGCAATCCTGGACAGACGAAAAGGACAGGTTGCGCAACCAGTTGGCCGCGCAGATCGCGGCCGACGCGCCGATGGTCGAGGTGCGCTCCCTGGAACGCGAACTGGCCACCTATCCCGCCGACCCCGAAGCCGCCCGCATCGCCTGGTCGCAGGCCCGCGCCGCCTACGAGGCGCGCGGCTCGCCGCCGCTGCCGCATGCCCAACCCTTTCCCGCGCGCGACCCCGCCGAAAGCCGCGACATGCGCGTCAACTTCCTGGCGCTGGTGCTGTGCCTGATGCTGGGCACGGCCGGCATGCCGCACATCCTGATGCGCTCGTACACCACGCCCTCGGTGGGCGACGCGCGCCGCTCGGTGTTCTGGGCGCTGCTGTTCATCCTGCTGCTGTACTTCACGGCGCCCGCGCTGGCGTTGCTGGTGAAGTACGAGGTGTACGCGCAGGTGGTGGGCATCCGCTTCAGCAACCTGCCCAATTGGGTGCACGCCTGGAGCGCAGTGGACAGCAATCTGCTGGAAGTGGTGGACATCAACCGCGACGGCATCGTGCAACTGGGCGAGATCGGCATGGGCGCCGACGTGGTGGTGCTGGCCATGCCGGAGATCGGCGGCCTGCCCTTCGTCATCTCCGGCCTGGTGGCGGCCGGCGCGCTGGCCGCGGCGTTGTCCACGGCCGACGGCCTGCTGCTGACAATGTCCAATTCACTGTCGCACGACATGTGGTATCGCATGGTGTCGCCGCGCATGCCTGCGGCGCGGCGCGTCATCGTGTCGAAGATCCTGCTGCTGCTGGTGGCCTTCGGCGCCGCCTGGGTGGCGGCGCGCAAGCCGGCCGACATTCTCTTCATGGTGTCGGCGGCCTTCTCGTTCGCGGCCTCGTCGTTCTTTCCGGCGCTGGTCACGGGGCTGTTCTGGCGGCGCGCCAACAAGTGGGGCGTGACGGCGGGCATGGCCGTGGGGTTGTCGACGACGTTCGCGTACATGGCGCATACGCATCCGTGGCTGCGCGAATGGGTGTTCAACGTGCCCCGCACCGCACCGATGGATCTGTGGTGGGGCATCCAGCCCATCGCCGCGGGCGTGTTCGGCGCGCCGGCGGCGTTCGCCACCATCATCGTGGTGTCGCTGCTGACGCGGCGGCCGGATGCCGCCACGCTGGCGCTGGTGGACTATCTGCGCAAGCCGGGCACGTAAACCGCACGTAAACCGTTGGGCCGCCGATGCGCCTGCGGCTGCGCCACTGCCTGGCGCAGCCAGCCGGTCAATGCCCCGTCGTCTTGGAAAACACCTGCATCACCACCACGCCCGCCACGATCAGCGCGATGCCGATGATGGCCGGCAGGTCGAGCGTCTGTTTGTACAGCACCAGCCCGGCCAGCGAGATCAGCACGATGCCCGCGCCCGACCAGATCGCATACGCGACGCCCATGGGAATGGTGCGCAAGGTCATGGACAGGAAATAGAACGCCACGCCATAGCCGACGACGGTGATGACCGAGGGCCACAGCCGCGTGAAGCCCTCGGCGCCTTTCAGCGCGCTGGTGGCGATGATCTCGGCGCCGATGGCCAGCGCCAGGTACAGCCAGTTCATCGGCGGGCGCCTTCCGGCTGGCGCATCAGCACCAGCAGCGCCCCCGCCCCGCCCTCGCGCTCCATGGCTTCGGAAAATGCGATGACGTCGGGCTTCTGCACCAGCCAGGTACGGACCTTGTCCTTCAGCACGGGCTCGAGCCCTTGCGAACCGTAGCCCTTGCCGTGCACGATGCGCACGCAGCGGATGCCGTGCTCCAGGCATTCGTCCAGGAAGGACAGCACCGCGTGGCGCGCCTGCTCGACGCGCAGGCCGTGCAGGTCGAGCTCGGCGCCGACCCGCCAGTCGCCGCGCTTCAGGCGCCGCGCCGTATCGGGCGCGGCATCCAGCCGCACATAGGCCGTGCCGTTCTCGGACAGCATGTGCGCCACGTCCCCGCCATCGGACACCCCGGCATCGGCCCGCACGGCGGGCTTCTCGCCCAGCGCCGACGCGCGGCGCGACGCCACGGCGTGGTCGATGGCGGGTTCGGGCGCGCGCCGGTGCTCGACCTTGTTGGCCGTCTTCATGGGCGTGGCCGCCTGCATCGCCTTCTTGAAGGCATCGACGTCGTGCGCGGGCGCGGCCCGGGCGCGGCGCGCCGCTTCCTCGCGCGCCAAACGCTCGGCCTGCTCGCGGTCGCGGGCGAGCGTGTCGTGCACCCGCTTCAGGTCGGCCAGGCTGGTCTTAGTGCCCCGCATTTTCCAACCAGCGCTGTGCGTCCAGGGCCGCCATGCAGCCGGTGGCCGCGCTGGTGATGGCCTGGCGGTACACGTGATCCTGCACGTCGCCGGCGGCGAACACGCCAGGCACCGACGTCATGGTGGCCATGCCGTTCAGGCCGCTCTGCGTGACGATGTAGCCGTCCTTCATCTCGAGGTGGCCGGCGAAGATCTCGGTGTTGGGCTGGTGGCCGATGGCGATGAAGCAGCCGGCCACGTCCAGGTCTTCGGTGGCGCCGGTCTCGGTGTGGCGGATGCGCACGCCCGTGACGCCGCTGTCGTCGCCCAGCACTTCTTCCAGGGTGTTGAACAGCTTCAGTTCCATGTTGCCGTTGGCGACCTTGTCCATCAGCTTGTCGACCAGGATGGGCTCGGCGCGGAACTTGTCGCGGCGGTGGATCAGGGTGACCTTGCGGCACAGGTTGGACAGGTACAGGGCCTCTTCGACGGCCGTATTGCCGCCGCCGACCACCACCACGTCCTTGTTGCGGTAGAAGAAGCCGTCGCAGGTGGCGCAGCCCGACACGCCCCGGCCCATGAAGGCGCTTTCCGTCGGCAGGCCCAGGTACTTGGCCGAGGCGCCGGTGGCGATGATGAGCGCGTCGCAGGTGTACAGCTTGCCCGTGTCGCCGGTCAGGGTGAACGGGCGCTTGGACACGTCCACGCGGGCGATGTGGTCGAACAGCACCTCGGTCTCGAAGCGCTCGGCGTGCTGCTGGAAGCGCTGCATCAGGTCGGGGCCCTGGACGCCCTGGACGTCGGCCGGCCAGTTGTCGACGTCGGTGGTGGTCATCAGTTGGCCACCCTGGGCCAGGCCGGTCACCAGAACCGGCTTGAGATTCGCCCGGGCGGCGTAGACGGCGGCGGTGTAGCCGGCCGGGCCGGACCCGAGGATCAGGACTTTTGCGTGCTTGGGTGTGGACATATCAGCCTCTGCCCGGCCGCCCGAAGGAGGCTGGCGCCCTTTTGGGGGACAGCGGACCTGGCGGGCGCGGGGTGGTTTCATCGCGGTTTTTAAAGTGACGTCTCATTATAATGAGGCCCATGCCGCGTATTTCCACTGCCTCTCCGCGCGCCTCGCGCAACACCCGCAACGGGCCCTCAGCTTTGCAGACGCGCATCTCCGCGCTGCTGCGCGAGGCCCGCTGGATCCTGTTCGCCGCCCTGGCTGCCTGGCTCACCCTGGTGCTGGCCACCTGGAACCCATCCGACCCCGGTTGGTCGCACTCGGTCGCCTCCGGCGCCATCCGCAATGGCGGCGGCACCCTGGGCGCCTACCTGGGCGACATACTTCTTTACCTTTTCGGCTACTCGGCCTGGTGGTGGGTCGTCCTGCTGCTGAACCGCGTGCGCGCCGGCTACCGCCGCCTGGCCACCCAGTTGCGCGGTCCGGGCAAGGACGATCCCCTGCCCCGCGTGCACTGGGAGGTCGGCGTCGGCTTCGCGCTGCTGCTGGTCGGCTCGCTGGGCATCGAGGCGCTGCGCATGTATAGCTGGGGCATGCACCTGCCCGGCGGCACCGACGGCGCCAGCGGCGCGGGCGGCGTCATCGGCCAGATGCTGGCCGGCTGGCTGTCGCGCGGCGTCGGTTTCACCGGCGGCACCCTGGTCCTGCTGGTGCTGGTGGCCATCGGCCTGAGCCTGTTCTTCGCCTTCTCGTGGCTGCAACTGGCCGAGCGCATCGGCGGCGCCATCGAAAGCGCGCTGCGCAGCGTGCGCAACTCCTACACCGCCCGCGAAGACCGCCGCGTGGGCGAAGTGGCCCAGGCCGCGCGCAGCGAACAGGTCGTGGCCAAACAGGAAAAGCTGGTGCACGAGCAACCCGTGCGCATCGAACCCGCCATCACGGTGGTGCCGCGCTCCGACCGCGCCGAGAAGGAAAAGCAGCAATCGCTGTTCGCGCCCCCGGCGGGCGAGACCGACCTGCCCGCGCTGGGCCTGCTCGATCCGCCCCAGGGCAATCAGGAAACCGTCTCGGCCGAGACCATCGAATTCACCTCGCGCCTCATCGAGAAGAAGCTGGCCGACTTCGGCGTGTCCGTGGTCGTCGTGGCGGCCCAGGCCGGCCCGGTCATCACCCGCTACGAAATCGAACCCGCCACCGGCGTCAAGGGCAGTCAGATCGTCAACCTGGCCAAGGACCTGGCCCGCGCGCTAAGCCTGGTCAGCATCCGGGTGGTCGAAACCATCCCCGGCAAGAACCTGATGGGCCTCGAACTGCCCAACCCGCGCCGCCAGATGGTCAAGCTGTCCGAGATCCTCGGTTCGCAGACCTACCACGCCAGCCAGTCGGTGCTCACCATGGCGCTGGGCAAGGACATCGCCGGCAACCCCATCGTGGCCGACCTGGCCAAGATGCCCCACCTGCTGGTGGCCGGCACCACCGGCTCGGGCAAGTCGGTCGGCATCAACGCGATGATCCTGTCACTGCTGTACAAGGCCGACGCGGCGCACACCCGCCTCATCCTCATCGACCCCAAGATGCTCGAAATGAGCGTCTACGAAGGCATTCCGCACCTGCTCGCGCCGGTGGTCACCGACATGCGCCAGGCTGCCAACGCGCTGAACTGGTGCGTGGGCGAGATGGAAAAACGCTACCGCCTGATGAGCAAGATGGGCGTGCGCAACCTGGCCGGCTACAACGCCAAGATCCGCGACGCCATCAAGCGCGAAGAACCCATCCCGAACCCGTTCTCGCTGACGCCCGACCAGCCCGAGCCGCTGGCCGAGATGCCCATGATCGTGGTGGTCATCGACGAGCTGGCCGACCTGATGATGGTGGTGGGCAAGAAGATCGAAGAGCTCATCGCCCGCCTGGCCCAGAAGGCGCGCGCCGCCGGTATCCACCTGGTGCTGGCCACGCAGCGCCCCAGCGTCGACGTCATCACCGGCCTGATCAAGGCCAACATTCCCACGCGTATCGCGTTCCAGGTGTCGTCCAAGATCGATTCGCGCACCATTCTCGACCAGATGGGCGCCGAAACCCTGCTGGGCATGGGCGACATGCTGTACATGCCGCCGGGCACCGGCCTGCCCGTGCGCGTGCACGGCGCCTTCGTGCATGACGACGAAGTGCACCGCGTGGTCGAGGCCCTGAAGGCCCAGGGCGAGCCCAATTACATCGAAGGCCTGCTCGAAGGCGGCGCGGAAGGCGATGGCGCCGACGGCGCCAGCAGCGTCACCGGCATCGGCGGCGACGCCGAGTCCGACCCCATGTACGATCAGGCCTGCGAGGTCGTGCTCAAGCATCGCCGCGCGTCGATCTCGCTGGTGCAGCGGCACCTGCGCATCGGCTACAACCGCGCGGCGCGCTTGCTGGAACAGATGGAACAGGCCGGCATGGTGTCGGCCATGCAGTCCAACGGCAACCGGGAAATCCTGGTTCCCGCGCGGGAGGAAGCATGATGAAAAGCCGTCTTCACCGATTGGCCGCCGTGGCGGTGCTGGGCCTGTGCCCGCTGATGGCCGCCGCGGCCAGCATGGCCGCCAGCGCCCAGGAACAGCTGAAAACCTTCGTCTCCACGGTGCAGGCCGCCACGGGTTCGTTCACCCAGAGCACCTCGGGCGCGCAGGGCGCCAAGCCCAAGACGCAAAGCGGCACCTTCGCCTTCCAGCGTCCCGGCAAGTTCAACTGGCGGGTCAAGCTGCCGTACGAACAGCGCATCGTCGCCGACGGCCAGCAGGTCTACCAATACGACCCCGACCTGGCTCAGGTCACGGTGCGCAAGGTCGACCAGGCCATCGGCACCTCGCCCGCCGCCATCCTGTTCGGCTCGGGCAACCTGGAGCAGGCCTTCCAGGTCTCGCCGCTGCCCGCGCGCGACGGCCTGGAGTGGCTGCGCGCCAAGCCGCGCAGCGCCGACGCCGGTTTCTCGCAGGTCGACATCGGCATGAAGGACAACCAGCCCGTGCGCATCGAACTGCTCGACGCCTTCGGCCAGACCACGCGCGTGGAGCTGTCCGACCTGCAGCCCAACCCCTCGCTGCCAGCCACCGAGTTCCAGTTCACCCCGCCCGCGGGCACCGACGTGGTGAAAATGTAGGCGCCATCGCGTCATCGAAGCCCCATCACGGCGCCTTCCCGGCGCCGTTTTTACGTCCCGCTTACGCGAGCACCCGCAGTCTTTACGCGCAGCTTATGCGCTTGTCTCTACTGTGCCGCTCGGCGCTTCCTTTGGCGCCGACACAGGAGAATCAAGCCATGCCGTCCACCCGCCTGCCCAGGTTTTGCGCCACCCTTTCCGCCGGCGTCCTGCTGGCCTCGCTGGCCCTGATCCATGAAGCCCAGGCACAGCAACAGCCGTCCACCGAAGATTCGCCTTCCTGCACACTCAGCGCCAATCTGTCGCTGGCCAGCCAGTACCGCTACCGCGGCCTCATGCAGAGCAACAACCGGCCGGCGGTGTCGGGCGGCTTCGACGTCGCGCACGCCAGCGGCCTCTATCTGGGCAACTGGAACTCCAGCATCAGTTGGCTGGACGACAGCAACACCGACGTCTCCGCTCCTATCGAAATGGACTTCTACGGCGGCTACAAGGGCCAGTTCACCGACGGCGTGCCCTTCGACGTGGGCGTGCTGCGGTACTACTACCCCGGCGACTATCCGTCCGGCTACATCAGTCCGAACACCACCGAGCTGTACGCCGGCGTCGGATATGGCCCGGTGTTCCTGAAATACTCGTACGCCGTCACCAATCTGTTCGGCTTCGCCCGCAGCAGCGGCAGCCAGTACATTGACCTGAGCGGCAACGTCGACACCGGCGTGTGGGGCCTGACCCTGAACGCCCACGTCGGCTACCAGTACGTGCGCGACCTGGATCGCGGCTCTTACTGGGACTGGAAGCTGGGCCTGACGAAAGACCTGGGACAGGGATTCAGCCTCAGCGCCGCCTACCTGGACACCAACGCCGACCGCGGCGTCTATACCAACAGCCACGGCCGCGACATGGGCCGCGCCACCGGCCTGCTGACCCTGACCAGGACGTTCTGATCCGCAAAGGCGTTGACGCCATTTTTACGCGGGCGGGCGGCATTTTTCCGCGGGGTTTATGGCGGGCTTCCTATAGTGGACTCGTCAGCAACCACGGCCAACGGCAGCCGCCCACCGCGGCCCCGCGCCCCCCAACCGCCATGCTTCAACCGCAACGCCAGCCCCGCCCCGCCATGCCGATTCCCATGCCGCTGGGCGACGCCATTTCGATGACCGTGCGCATCCCCCCGCGCGAAATCATGAACCTGCACCTGGCGCTGCGCCGCGCCGGGGACGTGCCCGCCGAAGTCCGCATCCTGGACGCCGATCCCGCGGGCGGCCCCACCACCATGCTGTTGCGCGGCACGCGCCACGACATCGACTCGGCCATGCACGTCATCATGTGCGCGCTGCCCCAGGCGGAATTCGGCGCCATCCATCCTTTGACGGCGGTGCTGCGATGAACACCGCCCCGCACGATGCCGCCCGCTTCGACGGCCTGTGGCTGCCCCTGGTCACCCCGCTGCGCCAGGGCCGCGTCGATCTGTATGCCGCCCAGGCACTGGCCCGCCGCTACCGCCAGGCCGGCATGGCCGGGCTGGTGCTGTTCGGCTCCACCGGCGAAGGCAGCCTGCTGTCCGTCGCCGAGAAATGCGAACTGCTGCAAGCCGTGCGCAGCGATGCGGACACCCTGCCCGTCGTGGTCGGTGCGGGCGGCATCGACACGCGCAGCGTCACCACGCTGATCCGCCGCCTGGACCGCCTGGAGCCGGCCGGCTACCTGGTGCCGCCGCCGTGCTATCTGCGGCCCAGCCAGGCCGGCATCATCTGGCACTACCACCAGGTCGCCTGGGCCACCGAGCGGCCCATCATCCTGTACAACATCCCGGAACGCACGGGCGTGGCCCTGACGGTCGAGACCATGGAGACCCTGGCGCGCGACCCGCAATACGCGGCCGTGAAGGAATGCCATCCGGCGCTGCTCACCACCCTGACCTTGCATGGCCGCGTGCAGCCGCTGTGCGGCGCGGACAACATGCTGATGGATCATTTCCTGGCGGGCGGCACGGGCGCCATCCCCGCGGCGGCGCACCTGTTTCCCGAGCGCTTCGTGGCCATGATGCACGCCGCTCGCACGGGCGACGCCGCACGGGCCGAGGCGCTGTTCGCCCCTTTGCGCAAGCTGATCCGGCTGCTGTTCGCGCAACCCAATCCCGCGCCCTTGAAGCGCGCGCTGTCGATGCAGGGACTGATCGTCGACGAACTGCGCCCGCCCATGATGCCGGCCAGCGCCGAACTGACGGCAAAGCTCGCGCGCGCGATGCATCTGGTCGAAGAAGCCCCCGCGCAGCGGCTGGCGGCCTGACCGTTCCAGCGGCCAACGCAGGCGGCATCGCGCCCTTGGTTGGCCTGAAATCCGATACAATTATTGGCTGGGTGTCAGTTGCATTCCGCAGCGGGCAGGTTCATGCGTCGGTCGGGCCGCCACGCGGAGTCTTCGCGACCATGCACGCCCCCACCCCGCGGCAGCCCTTGCCGCGCGCCCAAGTCTTGGCCGAACGGGCCTTCGCCACCCTCGAACGTTTCCTGCACATCGAAGCCGCCAGCGGCATCGTGCTGGTCATCGCCGCGGCCGCCGCGCTGATCTGGGCCAATTCCTCGCTGTCCGACAGCTATCACCATCTCTGGCACCTGCCGGTCTCCATCGGGCTGGGTGACCTCACGTTTTCGCAATCGCTGCACTTCTGGATCAACGACGGGCTGATGACCTTGTTCTTCCTGGTCGTGGGCATGGAGATCCGCCGCGAGATCCACGAAGGGGCACTCAGCGACCTGAAGCAGGCGGGCCTGCCGATCATGGCGGCGCTGGGCGGCGTGGCCGTGCCGGCGCTGATCTACGTGGGCGTGAATGGCGATCCATCAGGGCTGCGGGGCTGGGCCGTCCCTACCGCCACCGACATCGCCTTCGCGGTCGGCGTGCTGGCGCTGCTGGGCAAATCGATTCCCGCCAATGTCCGCGTCTTCCTGCTGGCGCTGGCGATCATTGACGACATCGTCGCCGTGCTGATCATTGCCGTGTTCTACTCGGGCGGCCTCGATTACCAGGGCTTCCTGGTCGCGGGACTGGGCCTGCTGATGGTGCTGGCGTTCCAGCGCATCGGCATCGGCTCGGCCTTCGCCTACCTGCTTCCCGGCGCGATCACGTGGACGGGCCTGTTGATGACCGGCGCGCATCCCACGCTGGCGGGCGTGGTGCTGGGCATGATGACGCCGGTCGTGGCGCGGCCCATGCACGAGCGCCCGCTGGATCTGCTGGGCAACGCCGCCGAGACATTGCGTGGTTCGCAAGACCCGCACCACCTGGCGGGACCGTTGAAGCAGGTGCGCCTGGCCCAGCGGGAAATGCTGCCGCCCGTCACCCGCGTCCAGATGGCACTGCATCCCTGGGTCGCCTACGGCATCATGCCCGTGTTCGCCCTGGCCAATGCCGGCGTCAGCCTGCAGGGCGTGGACCTGTCCGCCGCCGGCCCGCAATGGATCGTGGCCGGCGTCTCGCTGGCGCTGGTGCTGGGCAAGCCGCTGGGCGTGATCGGCATGGGCTGGCTCGCAGTCCGGCTGGGCTGGTGCCGCCTGCCGCCCGGGGTCTCCTGGAGCGGCATCGCGCTGGTCGGCCTGCTGGCGGGTATCGGCTTCACGATGTCCATCTTCATCGCCATGCTGGCCTTCGACGATCCCGTGCTGCTGGGCGCGGCCAAGCTGGGCGTGCTGGCGGGATCGCTGGTGTCGGCGATGCTGGGCCTGGCGTGGGGGGTGATGTATCGTCGTGGGCTGAGGACAGGCTAGCAGGCGCCATGCGCACGGGCGCCGGGGCACGCCGACCCGCCTCGGCATGGCACCGGCCTGCACCCGATGCTGGCCTGCGCGGCTGCTCGGGCACGCCGCCTGCTGGGCCCCCAGCCAAAGACAGACTCCCACGAGGAACCTTGCATGACGGACATCACCCACAACGCAGCGGCCAGCCGTTTCGAATGCACGGTCGACGGGCACCTTTGCGTGCTGGACTACCAGTTGGACGATGGCGTGATGACGATCACCCACACGGGTGTGCCGCCGGCCGTCGGCGGACGGGGCATCGCCGCCGGCCTGACGCGCGTGGCGCTGGATGCGGCGCGCGAGCAGCACTGGCGGGTGCGCCCGCTTTGCTCGTACGCCGCCGTGTACGTGCGGCGCCATCCCGAGTACGCCGACCTGGTCGCCTGAGGCCCCACCGGCCCGAGCCCTTTCCAGGGCCCGGAATACCGGCCCGCAGCCCTCGCGACGGCCCACCGGATTACCCCGCCATGCCGTCCGGGCAAGTGCCGGAACGCCCCGGCTTCATGCCAAAATGCCCGCGTGAAAGCCTCCCCCTTCTCCTCGACCTCGCCTTGCCCCTGCGACAGCAAGCGCCCCTATGCGGGCTGCTGCGGCCGCTGGCACCAAGGCCCCAGGCGCTTGCAGGCGCCCGATGCGGAATCCCTGATGCGCTCGCGCTACAGCGCCTTCGTGCTGGACCTGCTGGACTACTTACGGCAGACCTGGCACCCGGACACCCGGCCGGCCGACCTGGCGCCCAATCCGCCGAACCTCAAGTGGCTGGGCCTGCAGGTGCGCCGGCACGAGAAGCAGAATGACGATCACGCCATCGTCGAATTCGTGGCGCGCTGCCGGCAGGACGGCCGCGCATCGCGCCTGCACGAGACCAGCCGCTTCGTCCGGCAAGACGGACGGTGGCTGTACGTAGACGGCGATCAGCACACATAGCGCCTCGCCAGCGACCCTTCATCGGACCCTGACTTCCATGAACGCACTCTCCGACTTCCCCATCACGCAAAAGTGGCCGGCCCAGCACCCGGACCGCATCCAGCTCTATTCGCTGCCCACGCCGAACGGCGTGAAGGTGTCGATCATGCTGGAAGAAACCGGCCTGCCCTACGAGGCGCACAAGGTCGACTTCGGCAGCAACGACCAGTTGACGCCCGAATTCCTGTCGCTGAGTCCGAACAACAAGATTCCGGCCATCCTCGACCCCAACGGGCCCGACGGCCGCCCGCTGCCGCTGTTCGAATCCGGCGCCATCCTGGTCTACCTGGCCGCCAAGAGCGGGCAATTCATGCCGCAGGACGTCGCCGCCCGCTATGAAACCCTGCAATGGGTGATGTTCCAGATGGGCGGCATCGGCCCCATGTTCGGCCAACTGGGCTTTTTCCATAAGTTCGCCGGCAAGGACTACGAAGACAAGCGTCCTCGCGACCGCTACGTCGCCGAGTCCAAGCGCCTGCTGGGCGTGCTGGACAAGCACCTGCAAGGCCGCGACTGGATCATGGGCGGCGAATACACCATCGCCGACATCGCCACCTTCCCGTGGATCCGCAACCTGATCGGTTTCTACGGCGCGGGCGAGCTGGTCGAATTCGATCGGTTCGCCAATGTGCGCCGCGTGCTGGACGCCTTCGTGGCCCGGCCCGCCGTCGAACGCGGCCTGGCCATTCCGGGCTGAGACCGCGCATCCGGCCTTATCGCGCGCGGCGGGTCTCTCGATCGCCGCGCCATGCCGCCGCTGTCATAAAAAGAGCCGCCTTCTCGCGAAGGCGGCTTTGAGATGGGTGCCCCGGCCCTGCTCAGGCGAGGCGAACCCTGCAGTCGCAGTGTTGCTTAGAAGCGGTGGCGCAGGCCCACGCCGACGGTCGCAATCTTGTTGCCGGCCGTGAAGGCGGCATCGTCGGCATACGAACCGAAGGCGTACAGGTTGGTACGCTTGGACAGGTCGTAGGTGTAGCCCAAGCTGTACACATCGGTCGTATCCAGGCCCTGGTTCGGGTCGGCACGCTGCCAAGACGCGAACACGTTGCTGGCGCCGCCGATCGGCGCGCTCACGCCGACCATGTACGAGTTGATCTTCAGGTTGTCCCAGGTGAAGTGGTCGTTGGTCATGCCTTGGCCACGCGCCGGGGTGTTGTCGTTAAAGCGGCCGCCCATCAGGTCGTAGCCCTGGCCGATCATGACACCGTCGGACGAACGGCCATAGGCCAGCGA
The DNA here is from genome assembly GCF_900078315.1 of Bordetella ansorpii. GTDB lineage: Bacteria > Pseudomonadota > Gammaproteobacteria > Burkholderiales > Burkholderiaceae_B > Bordetella > Bordetella ansorpii. The sequence goes on along the minus strand of NZ_FKBS01000014.1, from coordinate 1,270,651 downwards.
CAGTTTCACGACTTCGAAGTCATACGACGCGCCCAGAATGAACTGCTGGGGCGACGGCTGGCTCGGCTTGAGCATCTGCTGATCGTACGTGAAGACCACTTGCAGCGGGCCACCGCTGTAACGCAAGCCGGCGGTGACCGCGCGGCTGTTTTCATTGGTGGCGAACTGGGTCGGACGCTCGACGTCGTCGAACGAGAACGAGTAGCCGACCGCGCCCTGGAAACCGCCGATGTTCGGGCCGGTGTACAGGACCATGTTGTCGTAGCGGACCGTGTTGGCGGCGCTGAAGGTCGTACCCATCGACGCCGTCCAGAAGTCGGTGCCGAACGGATCGATGTTGCCGAACCAGTCCGAAGCGATGTTGGTCGTACGGCCCAGGTCGATGCTGCCCCATGCGTCGTTCGACAGGCCCACCGTGGCGCGGCGGCCGAACAGGCGGCCAGCCTGGTCACGATTGCCGTCGTTGGCCGTGAAGCCGTTCTCGAGCACGAAGTTGGCTTGCAAGCCACCGCCCAGGTCTTCGACGCCGCGCAGACCGAAGCGCGAGCCGCTCTGGTTGCCGCTGTTCATGCCGACGCGGGAGTGATAATCACCGCCATACTCGGGGCGGTTGGCGTCGCTGGTACCGACCTTGCCGCGTTGATACACAATCCCCAGATCGACCAAGCCATAGAGCGTCACCGAAGTTTCGGCGGCGGCAGTGCCAGCCATCGCGGCCATCAGGGCACCCGCAAACAGAGTTTTTGTAAGTTTCATCGCGCTGTTCCACATGAGGTTCGAAGAGAATTCAGCAGACCGAAATCTGCCACCCCTCAAAGCCTAGGGATCTGGCTGGAAACCATTACAACTCAAATGCTCAAAACGAAACCAAATAATGCAAAGGACCGCCCCAGTAAGGTGCGATCCCTGCCATAGAGCAATAACTACGAGATATTACGGTTACGTTTACGTCTTATGCTGCACTGCAGAATTGGCATGGAAACAACACAGGCAATACCGCGAAAGTTGTCATGCTCTCAAGCTTCGCGGAATTGCATGTTGTAGAGCGACGCGTACAAGCCCCCCTGCGCCAGCAGCTCGGCATGGGTGCCCTGCTCGGCAATCCGGCCGGCATCCAGCACGATGATGCGGTCCGCGTTCTGCACCGTGGACAGGCGATGCGCAATGACCAGCGTGCTGCGGCCCTGCATCAGGCGCTCCAGCGACGACTGCACCTGCCGCTCGGACTCGTTGTCCAGCGCCGAGGTGGCTTCGTCCAGGATCAGGACGGGCGCGTTCTTGATCAGCGCGCGCGCGATCGCCAGGCGTTGCCGCTGGCCGCCGGACAGGCGCGCTGCCTTCTCGCCCACCGGCGACTGCAGGCCGTCGGGCAGCGACTCCACGAATTCCAGCAGATTGGCGTCCTTCAGGGCCTCGCGGATGCGCGCCTCGTCGGCTTCGCCCAGTGCCCCGTAACCCACGTTGGCCGCGATGGTGTCGTCGAACATCATCACGTCCTGGCTGACCAGCGACAGGTTGGTGCGCAACGAATGCAGCGACACGTCGCTCAGCGGCACCCCGTCGATCAGGATCTGGCCCGCGGTCGGTGACACGAAACGCGGCAGCATGTTGGCGATCGTGGTTTTGCCGCTGCCGGAGCGGCCCACCAGGGCCACCGTCTGGCCCGGCTCGATGCGGAACGACACGCTGCTGACCGTATCGCGCTCGGCGTCGGGGAAGCGATGCGACACTTCGCGGAACTCGATGGCGCCACGCACCGGCTGGGCCAACTGGCGCGTGCCGGTATCCGTCTCGGGCACCTGGTCGATCAGGGTGAACACGCTTTCGGCGGCCACCAGCATCTTCTGCATCTTGCCGGCCACGTTGGTCAGGCGCTTGATGGGGTCGAAGATCTGGGCCAGCGCGGTGATGAACGAGGCGAAGCTGCCCACCGTCAGGGCGCCGCTCTGGGCCTGGCTCAGCGCCACGGCGATGACCACGCCCAGCGCCACCGAGACGAACAGCTGGGTGATCGGCGTGAGGGCTGCGTCGGCCGTGGCCGTGCGCATGGCGAAACGGCGCAGGCGCGAACTGACGAACTCGAAACGCTTGCGCTCGGTGGCATAGCCGTCGAACAGCTTGATGACGCGCTGGCCGTCGATGCCTTCGCTGACCACCCGGGTCAGTTCGGCGTTCATGTTGACGGTTTCGCGGCTGATGCGGCGCAGGCGGCGGATGAAGGCGCGCATCACCAGGATGCAGACCGGCATGATGACCAGCACGATCGCCGTCAGCGCCCACGACATATACAGCAGCACGCAGATCAGCGCGATGACGACCAGGGTTTCCTTGATCAGCGTGGTGATGACCTCGGTGGCATAGCTGGTGACATTGCCCGCGTCCACCGTGAAACGGTTGAGCAGGCGGCCGGTGTCGCCCCGCTTGAAGTCGGCGTCGGGCAGGCGCAACAGGCGATCGAACATGTCGCCGCGCAACTGCAGCAACACCTTGTTCGCCACCCAGGCCAGCAGGTAGTCGCTGAAGAAGTTGGTGATGCCGCGCACCATGATGAGCGCGACCACGGCGATGGGAATCGCCCAGATGTAGTAGGGTTTGGCGCCCGAAAAACCGTCGTCCAGCAACGGCTTCATGATGACGGCCAGCAAGGGTTGCGTACCCGCGGCCACCGCCATCAGCAGCAACGTCAACACCAGCCGCTTCCAATGGGAACCGACCCGGCTGTAGATGCGCTTCCAGAGTGTGGCGCGTACCGGCTCGCTGCCGGCGGACGCGTAGCGCGAAGCAGAAGTCAAAGCAAACTCGCTTTAATACAATTGTGCGGCGATTGTACCGGCCCGACGGGGCGCGGACGGCCCGCTCTGTTCCTTTTCCCCAACGCGCCCCGGCGCCGATCCATGACCGAGATTTCCTGTTTGTACCTGAGATTGCCCAATTGGGTGGGCGATGTCTGCATGAGCCTGCCCAGCCTGCGGCTGTTGCAGGCAACCGGAGTTCCCCTGGTGCTGTGCGCCCGCCCCTGGGCTCGCGACCTGCTGGCGGGGATTTCCACGCAGGACTTCCTGCCCATGTCGGGCAAGTGGAAGGCCGACCGGGCCACCGTGGCGGCCCACCGCCGCGGCCTGGGCGCCCGGGCGCGCAACGCCCGCGGACTGCTGCTGCCCGATTCGCTGTCCAGCGCGGCGGTATTCCGGCTGGCGGGCGTGGCCGGCGCCGGCTACCGCGACGATGGCCGCAGTGTGCTGCTGCGCTGGCCGGTGGCCAAGCCCACCGCCTCGCTGCACGCCGTGCAATCCTGGTATCACCTGTCGCGCACGGCGCTTGGGCTGTGGAACCTGCCCCAGGGCCCCGCCGAACCCGGCCCCACCCTGGACCTTCCCCTGACCGAGGCGCACCGGCAGGCCGCGCAGGCGGCGCTGCAAGACAGCGGACTGGCCGGCCGGCCGATGGTGCTGATCGCCCCCACCGCCACCGGCCTGCACCGGGGCCGCGTCAAGGTCTGGCCGGAATTCGACGCCCTCACCCGCGCCCTGCAGGCGGACGGCCACGCGGTGGCGATGTGCCCACCGCCCGCCGAGGCCGAGCAAGCGCGCCGCAACGCCCCTACCGCGCAGAGGCTGCCCCCGCTGTCGCTGGGCGCCTTCGCCGCGCTGGCCCGGCAGGCCGCGCTGGTCGTCTGCAACGATTCGGGTGTGTCGCACATCGCCGCCGCCGTCGGCGCGCGCCAGTTGACACTGTTCGGCGTCACCCAGCCCGAGCGTACCGGCCCGTGGTCACCCACGGCGTCGTGCCTGGGCTCGGACGGGAACTGGCCCCCCCCCGATGCGGTCCGAACCCAGGTCCTGCGCCTGCTCGCAAGCGCTTGAGCAGATAAGATTGCGCCCATGACTATGTCGACGTTTCTCGCAAACCTGATCATTCCCCTGAATCTCTGCCTGACGCTGGTGGCGCTCGGACTGGTGCTGGGCCTGTTCCGCCGCGTGCGCCGGACCGGCATGGCGCTGGCCGCGGCAGGCGTCATCTGGGCGGCCGCCTGGTCCCTGCCCGCCACCTCGGTCTGGCTGGGCGGCGCGCTGGAACAGCGCTATCCCTACCAGTCCGCCGCGCAGATGCCCGAAGCCGATGCCATCGTGGTCCTGGGCGGCAATACCGCCAATGGCCGCGCCAACTGGTTCCTGCCCTATGACCGCGACAAGGCGGTGGTGCGGGTGGACGCCGCCACCGACCTGTATCGCGCTGGCCGCGCGCCCAAGGTGGTGCTGTCGGGCGGCGCCCTGGAAGGCGACGTCAGCGAAGCCCGCGGCATGGCGCACCAGATGCGCCAGAGCGGCGTTCCCGAAGAGGCCCTCATCCTGGAAAACGCCAGCCGCACCACCTACGAGAACGCGGCGCTGACGGAAGAAACCCTGAAACAGCACGAGATCCACAAGGTACTGCTGGTCACCTCGGCCCTGCACATGCCTCGTGCCATGGCGGCGTTCTCCAAGCAAGGCGTCGAAGCCATCGCCGCCCCGGCCCCGCCACAAATCCTGTTGCCGGCCGACGGCTCGGTCGCACCCTGGATTCCCAATGAACGCGCCTTCGATGCCAGCCGCTCGATCATCAAGGAGTACGCGGGCCTGTTCGTCTACTGGCTGCGCGGCTGGGTGTAGGACGCGCCATGCAAGACCTGAAAGGCGACGCACTGGCCTGTAGGCTGGGCTGCGGCGCCTGCTGCATCGCCCCATCGATCACCAGCCCGATCCCGGGCATGCCCAACGGGAAACCCGCGGGCGTCCGGTGCATACAGCTAGGGGAAGACAATCTGTGCCTGGTGTTCGGCAAGCCAGAGCGCCCCGGCTTCTGCGGCAGCCTGCAGCCATCGGCGGACATGTGCGGATCGGACCGCGAACACGCCATTTCCTGGCTGACGGATCTGGAACGCGCGACCGCGCCTGCGTGATTCGCCGGGCGCCCGCCGCTGCCGCGCGGCGTTTCGGTACCGGTCCCATGGAGCGGGCAGGCGTCAGGGCCGCCACACCTCGATCAGCCCTTCGCCGTCGACGCCCACCAGCAGGAACTGCTGCCGCCAGTCCACCAGCACCAGTCCAGACTGCCTGCTCAGCGCCGTGAACGCGCGCGTCAGCAGCATGTCGTCGGCGCCCTGCAGCGACGCGGCAAGCACGGTAATCCGCCCTTCTTGCCGCAGGCCATAAAGGTAGGCGTTGGTGCCCAGCTCCACGCTGAAGCCATCCTTCACCTGCCCCAGCGGCCGCGAAGCCGTCGTCAGGATCGGCGCCGGACGCCCCTGCCCGCCGAGACCGCCTTCGATATCTGCCAGGGATACGTCCAGGGGCTCGCGCGCGAGATCGCGCTGATGGATCTGCCGCCAGCCATGCTCGACGCGATGCTCGGCATCGAAGGCCTTGAGTTCGCCCAGCAGCCGTTGCACCTCGGGCAGGCGGTGCTTCGGGAAAAACTCGAGTTGCGCCCATTCGTCCTCATGAAACTGGGGCGCCCCCTCGACACGCTCGCCAGCGGGCTTCTCGAACTCGATGTCGTCCATGGCGATGGTCGGCATGGAATACAGCATCGCACCCGCGGGAACGCTTTGCGGCGGCTTCGGCGGCGAGGCCGCATCGCCCGCGTTCGTGTCCAGCGCACCCATCAGCGCGGAGAGTATCTTCTTCATCTGCTGTCACCTGTTGAACGGCCGCATCGGGACTTCACCGACGCGCCATGCATGCCATTTCATGCTCCAGGCGATTATCGCGTGACGGCGACGGCCATCCCAGCCGATCCCGCGCCTGAATTGCGACGTTCCATTTCAGGCAGGCAGCGAGACGGTCACGCCTGGGTCGCAACACGCCAGCGCGGCCCGCAAGCCACGACACCGCATAAAAAGAAACCCCGGCAGGCGGACCTGTCGGGGGTTTCGAGACACGCTACCTTACCGGCTCAGGCAGGCAAACAGCCCGCCCGAGCTTTTCGGCTGTCAGCCCAGGGCGGCGAGCGCCGCGTTCAGCGTCTGGCTGGGACGCATGGCCTTGTTCACCAGCTCGGTGTTCGGACGGTAGTAGCCGCCGATCTCGATGGCCTGGCCCTGGTTGCCGCCCAGCTCGGCCACGATCTTGGCCTCGTTGTCGGTCAGGGTCTTGGCCAGGCCGGTGAACTGCGCCTGCAGTTCCTTGTCTTCGGTCTGGGCGGCCAGCGCCTGGGCCCAGTACAAGGCCAGGTAGAAGTGGCTGCCGCGGTTGTCCAGGCCACCGACCTTGCGGTCCGGCGACTTGTTCTCGTCCAGGAACTTGCCCGTGGCTTCGTCCAGCGTCTTGGCCAGGGTCTTGGCGCGGGCGTTGTTCGCCACGTTGCCCAGGTGCTCCAGCGAAGCGGCCAGGGCCAGGAACTCGCCCAGCGAATCCCAGCGCAGGAAGCCTTCTTCCACGAACTGCTGGACGTGCTTCGGCGCCGAACCGCCGGCGCCCGTCTCGAACAGGCCGCCACCGGCCATCAGCGGCACGATCGACAGCATCTTGGCGCTGGTGCCCAGCTCCATGATGGGGAACAGGTCGGTCAGGTAGTCGCGCAGCACGTTGCCGGTGACCGAGATCGTGTCCTTGCCGGCGCGGATGCGCTCCAGCGAGAACGTGGTGGCCTCGACCGGGCTCAGGATGCGCAGATCCAGGCCGTTGGTGTCGTGGTCCTTCAGGTACTTCTCGACCTTGGCGATGATCTGGGCATCGTGGGCGCGGTTCTTGTCCAGCCAGAACACGGCCGGCGTGTTGGACAGGCGGGCGCGGTTGACGGCCAGCTTGACCCAATCCTGCACCGGGGCGTCCTTGGTCTGGCACATGCGCCACAGGTCGCCGGCCTCGACCGGCTGCTCCAGCAGCACGGCGCCGGACTCGTCCAGCACGCGCACCACGCCGTCGGCGGCGATCTGGAAGGTCTTGTCGTGCGAACCGTATTCTTCGGCGGCCTGCGCCATCAGGCCCACGTTGGGCACGCTGCCCATCGTGACCGGGTCGAAGGCGCCGTTCTTCCTGCAGTCGTCGATGACGGCCTGGTAGACGCCGGCGTAGCTGCGGTCGGGGATGACGGCCTTGGTGTCGTACAGCTTGCCGTCCGGCCCCCACATGCAGCCCGATTCGCGGATCATGGCGGGCATCGAGGCGTCGACGATGACGTCGCTGGGCACGTGCAGGTTGGTGATGCCCTTGTCGGAGTTCACCATGGCCAGTTGCGGGCGCTTGGCGTATTCGGCCTGGATGTCGGCCTCGATCTCGGCGCGCTTGTCGGCCGGCAGGTCACCCAGGCGGGCATACAGGTCGCCGATGCCGTTGTTGGGATCGAAGCCGATCTGCTTCAGGGCGTCGGCGTGCTTGGCCAGCACGTCGGCGTAGAACACCGAGACGACCTGGCCGAAGATGATCGGGTCGGAGACCTTCATCATCGTGGCCTTCAGGTGCACCGAGAACAGCACGTTCTTGGCCTTGGCATCGGCGACCTGGGCTTCCAGGAAGCTGCGCAGGGCCTTCTTGCTCATCACGGCGGCGTCGATGATCTCACCGGCCTTGACCGCGGTCTTTTCCTTCAGCACGGTCTTGGCGCCGTCGGCGGCCGTGAACTCGATCTTCACGTTGCCGGCGTTGGCGATCAGGGCCGACTTCTCGCTGCCGTAGAAATCACCGCCCGACATGTGGGCCACGTGCGACTTCGACTCCGCCGACCAGGCGCCCATCTTGTGGGGGTGCTTGCGGGCGTAGTTCTTGACCGACAGCGGCGCGCGGCGATCGGAGTTGCCTTCGCGCAGCACCGGGTTCACGGCGCTGCCCTTGATCTTGTCGTAGCGGGCCTTGATGCTCTTGGCTTCGGGCGTGTCGGGCTCGTCGAAGTACTCGGGCAGCATATAGCCCTGCTGGCGCAGTTCCTTGATCGCGGCCTTCAGCTGCGGGATCGAGGCGCTGATGTTCGGCAGCTTGATGATGTTGGCTTCGGGCGTGGTGGCCAGTTGGCCCAGCTCGGCCAGCGCATCGGGAATCTTCTGCGCGTCGTTCAGGAATTCCGGGAAGGCGGCGATGATGCGGCCGGACAGCGAGATGTCGCGCGTCTCGACGCCAATACCCGACGAACGGGTGTAGGCCTCGACGATGGGCAGCAGCGAGTACGTCGCCAGCGCGGGCGCCTCGTCGGTGAGGGTATAGATGATCTTCGATGCAGTGGACATGTTCTTGGCTTACCTTGATGGATCAGGAAAAGCGGCCGCCCGTCCCGCCGGATGGCGCAGCCCGGGAATTCAGGTCTTATATAAGACCTTCAATTATGCAGCAATTCGCCCGGAAACGCTCGGGTCTGGATGGCGCGGTAAAAAATCACCCCCCCACCCTCGCCCCGGGCCTGCTGCCGCCCGAAGGCCGGAAGGGCCACGCCGCCAGGACGCGACCCCATTTCTACCTCGCCAGCGATGTCAGCGGAATGACATCACATGTTATCGATCATCGCCCGCCCGAATCCCGAGCAGGACACCTGGTTCGCGCCTTCGAGCAGGCGGGCGAAGTCATAGGTGACGGTCTTGGTCTTGAAGGTCTTCTCCATGCTGGAGATGATCAGGTCGGCGGCCTCGGTCCAGCCCATGTGGCGCAACATCATCTCGGCGGACAGGATTTCCGAGCCGGGGTTCACGTAGTCCTTGCCGGCGTACTTGTGCGCGGTGCCGTGCGTGGCCTCGAACATGGCCACGGTGTCGGACACGTTGGCGCCCGGGGCGATGCCCACGCCGCCCACCTGGGCCGACACGGCATCCGAGATGTAGTCGCCGTTCTGGTTCAGCGTGGCGATCACGTCGAATTCGGCCGGACGCAGCAGGCTGCGCTGCATGAAGGCGTCGGCATAGACGTCCTTGATGAGCACGTCGCGGCCCGTGCGCGGGTTCTTCAGGCGGCACCACGGGCCGCCGTCGATCACCGTGGCACCGAACTCTTCGCGCGCCAGGGCATAGCCCCAGTCGCGGAAGCCGCCCTCGGTGAACTGCATCAGGTTGCCCTTGTGCACCAGCGTGACGGAGGAGCGGTCGTGGTCCAGCGCGTACTGGATTGCCTTGCGCACCAGGCGCTGCGTACCCTGGCGCGATACCGGCTTGATGCCGATGGCCGAAGTCTCGGGGAAACGGATCTTCTTCACGCCCAGCTTGTCCTGCAGGAAGCCGATGAGCTGCCGGGCCTGCTCGGACTCGGCCTTGTACTCGATCCCCGCGTACAGGTCTTCGGAGTTCTCGCGGAAGATGACCATGTTGGTCTTCTCGGGCTGGCGCACGGGCGAAGGCACGCCATGGAAATAGCGCACCGGCCGCACACACGCGTACAGGTCGAGCTGCTGGCGCAGCGCCACGTTCAGCGAGCGGATGCCGCCGCTGGTGGGCACGGCCAGCGGGCCCTTGAACGAGACCACGTAGTCGCGGACGATCTGCAGCGTCTCTTCGGGCAGCCAGGTGTCGGCGCCGTAGACGCGCGTGGCCTTCTCGCCGGCATAGACTTCCATCCAGTGGATCCGGCGGCTGCCGCCGTAGGCCTTCTTCACGGCGGCGTCGACGACGTGGATCATCACGGGCGTGATGTCGGCGCCGGTGCCATCGCCTTCGATGTAGGGAATGACGACCTGATCGGGGACGGCCAGCGCGCCATCCGCGCCGACCGTGATCTTCCCGCCCTCGGCGGGAACCTTGACGTGTTGGTAAGACATGGATGCTCCAGGGCGGAATCCAGCCATTCTATCTCGCCCTGTGAGCGGCCCAGCCTGTCGCGGCCCGGCACGGTCCGGCTTCGTGCAAACCGAGGGCGTAAAATGGACGTTCCCTGACCGCATTGCCCGGCGCCCGGCGCCGGTTGGACCCCCGATGTTCAATCCTTCCCGCGAACAGGTTCGCGAATTCTTCATCCAATCCTGGCGCAAGCACCGGGCCAACGAAGTGCTGACGCCGCTGGAAGCCATGGCGCTGGACTGGATGATCGAACACCCCGAATACCACGCCGACCTGGAAAGCCCCGGCGCGATGGAAGAGGAATACCCGGTCGAGAAAGGCCGCACCAATCCCTTCCTGCACCTGTCGATGCACCTGGCCATTGCCGAGCAACTGTCCATCGACCATCCGCGCGGCATCCGGGCGGCCTACCAGCAACTGGTGGCGCGCAGCGATGCCCACCAGGCCGCCCACGACATCATGGACTGTCTGGGGCAGGTGGTCTGGGAAGCGCAGCGCCTGGGCACGCCGCTGGACAGCGACGCGTATATCGAGCTGATCCGGCAACGGGCCGGCAAGTAAGCAAGTCGGCTCCCGGCAGGGATCGATTGGTCCTGGATGTCTTGATAATCACGGGGTGTGAATATAGGCTGACGCTCCGCTCTCAGCCCAACCGCCTCGCCAACAGTGCCCGTCAACCGTACCGAGTTTCATAGCCTGGTTGGCCAAGCGCTAGCCTTGGCAGAGTCCAGAGCAGCGGAAATCTGGGCGGTATCGCCCCCACCTCGCCTGCGTATCATTGACCGCGCCAAAGTCCGTCGCGCCGTACAGCATTGGCCGGAGGTACACATTGATTGGAGCCGAGCCGTCAGACGATGCAGGAGCTATTCGCAAAGCTGCTTTGTCGGCATTGAAGTGGAAAACCGCATCTGTCTGTTAGCACTGATCCGAGTCAGTCGCCGGGGCCTGCACACGAGCTTGCTGGTCGTAGAAAAGGATCGAGACCTCGTACCAGCCGGCGTGGCGATGTCCGTCATGGACGTAACCCTCGAAGCGATAGCGGCAATCTGGGATTCGAAACGCATCGTAATCGACGACCCTTTGCCGGAACTCATTCCTTACTACCGGACATTTGGTTTCAGGTCTATGAAACTACGAGGCAGATCGGCCTCTGCCATGTTTAAATTGACTTAAGGCTTCCGTAAAATAGAAGCCTCCGAAGGAGAAAACATGTCCGAGTTTCATCGGTTCATCAAAGATCACGCCGAACGCAAAAAGTCTCGCGTCGAGGAAGACGACATGCGTAAGCCGTTGCGCCGGGCGCGCAAGGCTGAGCCGGCCAATGGTTTGATCCTGTCGGCCAGAACGCTTGCCAGCAAGCAAATCACAACCCGATTGCAGGAAGCACGCAAGCGCGTAGAGGCCGCTCTGGCAAAACCTGGATTGAGCGCCGAATCGTTACGCACCAAAGCACGCAGCGTCGACCAATGGGAGCAGGCGCACGGCAAGATTTCCGTGATGGCCGGCTCTCGCCGCTAATCATCATTGCCAAGCCGACAAACCCCGCCGCAATGCGGGGTTTTACTTTATGGCGACAACGGAGCGACCTTACTTCCTGACGCTTAATCCACTAGGCTGCGACGCCAGCCACGCCGACACGTCGGCGATGTCCTGGTCGGACATCTGCGCGGCGAAGGCGCCCATGATGGGATTCTTGCGCACGTTGGCCGTGGCCGGGCTGTTCGAGCCGCCGCGCTTGTAGGCCTTCAGCGCGTGAGCCAGATAATCGGCGTGCTGGCCGGCCAGGATGGGATATTCCGGCTGCACCGCCGTCTTGGCGTCGGCGCCGTGGCACGACGCACAGTTCATCTTGTCGAACACCGCCTTCCCGGCGGCGAGATTCTGCGCCTGCGACGGCAGGGCGGACACGGCAACGAGAAACCCCGTCAGGGCAAAGATAGCGCGTTTCATGTGTCGGCCCCGATTACTTGAGGTTGCTGTAGTAGGCCGCCAGATCGGCGATGTCCTGGTCGGACAGGCTGCCCGCGATCGCATCCATCGTGGGATGGCTGCGCGCGCCCTTCTTGTATTCGTTCAGCGCCGCCTCGATGTACCTGGCGTTCTGGCCCGCGATCATGGGCACGTGGTACAGCTCGGGAAACGACGCCTTGTAGCCGGGAATGCCGTGGCACCCGATGCACATGGACACCTTGTCGCGCGCGTTCTGCACGTTGCCCGTGATGGGCGCAGTTGCTGGTGCCCCTGCGGCGGCGGGCGCCGCGGGAGCTGCCGCCTGGGCCTTTGCCGGGGCGGCGATGGCACAGGTGGCCACCAGGACAAACAGGGGCGCCAGGCGCACCAGGGGTAATCTCAACTTCATCGGTCTGTCTCTTCTCTAGTAGGAATAATGATGACTGAAGCTGGGCTGCCGGCGGCGGGGTGCCCCGGCCGGCAAACGGGTGGATTGTACGATAATTGATCAGGGTCCATACTGTAGACGGCCCCTGTTCCAGGGCTCCTAAACGACTGCGCCGCCACATGTCCGTTCATCCCGAATCCCAGACCTCCACCCGTTTCGAAGGCACCGACCGCTACGTCGCCACCGACGATCTGAAGCTGGCCGTGAACGCGGCCCTCACCTTGCAGCGCCCCCTGCTGATCAAAGGCGAGCCCGGCACCGGCAAGACCATGCTGGCCGAGGAAGTGGCGCGCGCGCTGGGCCGGCCGCTGATGCAGTGGCACATCAAGTCCACCACCAAGGCGCATCAGGGCCTGTACGAATACGACGCCGTCTCGCGCCTGCGCGATTCGCAACTGGGCGACGAGAAGGTGCGCGACATCCGCAACTACATCGTCCGCGGCACGCTGTGGCAGGCCTTCGAATCCGACGAGCCCGTGGTGGTGCTGATCGACGAGATCGACAAGGCCGACATCGAATTCCCCAACGACCTGCTGCGCGAACTCGACCGCATGGAGTTCCATGTGTACGAAACGCAGCAGACCGTGGTGGCGCGCCACCGTCCGCTGGTCATCATCACGTCGAACAACGAGAAAGACCTGCCCGACGCCTTCCTGCGCCGCTGCTTCTTCCACTACATCCGTTTCCCCGATCGCGACACCATGCGCGACATCGTCGGCGTGCACTTCCCCGACCTGAAGCAGGACGTGCTGCGTGCCGCGATGGACACCTTTTTCGCGCTGCGCGAGGCGCCCGGGCTGAAGAAGAAACCGTCGACGTCCGAGCTGCTGGATTGGCTGCGCCTGCTGTTGGCCGAGGACGCCAGCGCCGCGCAGATCGACGCGCACGCGGCCACGGCCGTGCCCATGCTGGCCGGCGCCCTGCTGAAGAACGAGCAGGACATGCAGTTGCTCGAACGCCTGGCCGCCATGACCCGCAGCGGACAGCGCCGCTAGACCCCGACGCGGCGGCGCCATGCTGATCGACTTCTTCTACCACCTGCGCGCGCACAAGCTGCCCGTGTCCGTGCAGGAATACCTGACGCTGGTCGACGCGCTGCGCACCGACGTGATGTCGCCCACGCTGGACGAGTTCTACTTCCTGGCGCGCGCCGCGCTGGTCAAGGACGAGTCGCTGTACGACCGCTACGACAAGGCCTTCGGCGCGTATTACCGCGGCATCGAAGCCGCCCTGCCCGCCGGCCGCGACATCCCCATCGACTGGCTGATCAAGCAGTTCGAGAAAAGCCTGACGCCCGAGGAAAAGGCCGCGATCCAGAAGCACGGCTGGGACAAGCTGATGGAGCTCTTCAAGGAGCGGCAGGAAGAGCAGAAGGAACGCCACGCCGGCGGCAGCAAGTGGATCGGCACGGGCGGCACCTCGCCGTTCGGCAACGGCGGCTATCACCCCGAAGGCATCCGCGTGGGCGGCGACTCCGCCGGCAACCGCACCGGCATCAAGGTGTGGGACATGCGGCAGTTCCGCGACTACGACGACCAGGTCGAACTGGGCACGCGCAACTTCAAGGTGGCGCTGCGCCGGCTGCGGCGCTTCGCGCGCGATGGCGCCGACCTGGAGCTGGACCTGGACGACACCATCGCCAGCACCGCACGCAACGCGGGGCACCTGGATTTGCGCCTGGTGCCCGAAAAGCGCAACAACGTGAAGGTGCTGATGCTGCTGGACGTGGGCGGCAGCATGGACGACCACATCGCACGCGTGGAAGAATTGTTCTCGGCCGCGCGCAGCGAGTTCCGCAACCTCGAGGTCTATTACTTCCACAACTGCCCGTACGAAAACCTGTGGCAGAGCAACCGGCGCCGCAACACCGAACGCTTCGAAACCTGGGACATCCTGCGCCGCTTCAATGGCGATTGGCGGTTGATCGTCGTGGGTGACGCCACCATGAGCCCGTATGAAATCCTGCAGCCGGGCGGATCGGTCGAGCACTACAACAAGGAAACCGGTGCGGTGTGGATGCGCCGGCTGCTGGATGCGTGGCCCAAGGCGGTGTGGCTGAATCCCGAACCGACGGCGTCATGGCAGTACCGGCAATCGATCGCGCTGATGCGCGACATCATGCAGGACCGCATGTTTCCGGTGACGGTGGCGGGGCTGGAACAGGCGATGCGGTTGTTGTCCAAATAAGCCCCTCTTGCAGGTGGCCGGGACGGCCGCCCAAGTTTTACAAATAAAAATCGGTCTCAATATCAGGAATTCGCGGGCTCGCGTGTCTTTCCTCCAGTCAGCCTCATGACTCGCACTGGAGAAGCCCCACATGCAACATAAAAAACAGCGCCGGCGCAACGCCGCAGCGGCGCGTACGCTCGGCGTGCTGATGTGTCTGGCCACCGGCAGCGCCTACACAGCGCAGGCGCGCGCGCAGGAATCGGCCAGCCAGACCATCGTCAAGATCGACCTGCCCGCGCAGGAGCTGGCGCGCACCCTGGTCGAACTCGGCCGCGATACCGGCCTGTCGGTACTGTTCGACCCGGCCCAGGTCGCGGGCTTGCAGGCGCCTGCCATCCGCGGCGAAATGAGCGCGCGGCAGGCGCTGGATCGTGCACTGGCGGGCACTAGCCTGGCGGCGACGCTGCGCGGACAGGTCGCCACGGTGCGCCCTTCCGTCACATCCCTGGCTCCCGTCACCATCACAGCCGACGCCATCGACGAGTACATCGCCGACCGGCCCAGCTCCGTGGCCACCAAGACCTCGCTGCCGCCGCGCCAGACGCCCTTCACGGTCAACCAGGCCAGCGCCGAGCTGATGCAGGACCGCAACGACGCCAATGTGTACGACACGCTGGAGTACTTCGCGGGCGTGACCACCAACAGCAACAACGGCGATTCCGGCCAGAGCATGTCGCGCGACATCAATGTGCGCGGCTTCAGTACCGGCAGCACCGGCCAGCTGCTGATCAACGGCCAGCGCACCTACAGCGGGGCCTCCGCCGCGCGCAGCGCCGACAGCATGGAAAGCATCGAGCTGCTGCGCGGCCCCGCCGCGCTGTACTACGGCGCGGCCGAACCGGGCGGCATCATCAACTACCAGTACAAGCGGCCCAAGGCGCAGGACCAGTACATCCTGCGCACCCACGTCGACGACCAGGGCTCGTACGGCGGCATGGCGGACATGACCGGTCCCCTGAACAAGGAAGGCACGCTGCTGTACCGCCTGGTGGGCAGCTACAGCCGTTACGAAGACGACCAGGACCACATCTGGCAGCGCCCCAAGAGCGTGCTGGCGGCGTTGACCTACGCGCCGAACGCGCGCCTGGACACCACCCTGACCTACGAGCGCATGGACATGCAGTCGGTGCCCGAGCAGGAGAACAACGTGCGCATCACGCGCGCGTCCAGGCCCGACTATGGCAAGTACTACGACGTGCCGCGCGACTTCTTCTGGGGCAGCAAGGACGATCGCGTCCAGACCCAGACGGACACCGTGCTGTGGGACCTGGGCTGGCGTCCGTCGCAGTACTTCAACGTCAATGCCTACGCAACGTACCAGCAGACCGACGGCTGGTGGCAGAACACGCGCCTGCTCAATGCCGGCAACGGCCCGGATGCGGCGGGCAACGTGCAGCGCTATGTCAGCGGCCGCCAGAGCGCCTCGCACGAATGGTCGGGCGGGCTGGACATCAGCGGCTCCGTGGATACCGGGGATTTCAATCATGCCTGGTTGACGGGTTTCGGCTACGGCCACACCACGTCACGCAGCAGTGGCCGGGTGGTGGCCGCGGAAACGCGTCCGGGCCAGCCCTACTATCCCGGGCCGATCAACATCTACGATCCGCAGTACAGCGACTGGGGCCACCGGGATCGCATCCGGGCCGACCCGCTGGGCTATCCCACGCGGCGCGACGACGTGAACCTGTATTTCCAGGACACCCTGACGCTGCCCAACGACAAGACCCGCCTGATGCTGGCGATGGGATGGTCGCGATACGACAGCCGCGCCTACGGGGCGGGCGCCACGACGCGGTCACGCGTCAGCAAGTGGTCGCCTCGCGTGGCCATCATGCATGACATCACGCCCGCCACGACCGTGTACGCCAGCTACGGAGACTCGTTCTCGCCGCAGAGCAGCCTGACACTGCTGGACATGAGCGGCAACTACATCATGGATGCGATCCAGGGCAAGCAATACGAGGTGGGCCTGAAGCAGGATCTGTTCGACGCGCGCGCCATGTTCACCGCGGCGGTGTTCCGCATCGACAAGACCAACATGCCCATCCAGACGCAGGACGACTCGGAGTGCGACCCCGATGCGGCGCCCGCGCCCGGCACGCCGGGCGGCACCGACGGCACCGGCGACTGCCGCTATGGCATCAGCGGGCTGGAGCGTTCGCAGGGCCTGGAACTGACGCTGTCGGGCATGATGACCGACTGGTGGGCGGCGGCGGTTTCCTACTCCTATCTGGACACGGAGTACCGCAAGACCGATGACGAATGGTCGCGCGGCCGCAGCAAGGCCTACACCCCGAAGCACAGCCTGTCGCTGTGGAACAAGGTCCGCGTGTACAACCATGCGGACCGGGGCCGGGTACACGTGGGCCTGGGCTGGCGCGTGTGGAGCAAGTCGCACGGCACCTGGCGCGATCCGGCCACCGCGCCCGGCTACCACCCCGATACCCGCACCGACTGGAATCCCGGATACGGGCTGGTGGACCTGGGATTGTTCTACGAGAACCAGTTGGCCAACGGCATGCAGTTGAAGATGCAGCTCAATGCCAGCAATCTGTTCGACAAGACCTATTACGACCGCCGGCGTTTTGCCTCGGGCTCGACGCTGGTGTGGGGCAACGGACGCCGCGTGACGCTAACCACACAACTGACGTTCTGAGACTTGAACCGGTGCGCAGCAGTTCCCTGCCGCGCACCGCCACAGGCCTCAGCGACGCGCCACCCGTATTTCCGCCCCGTGGCGCTGCACGCGCACGGGCAGCACGTCCGGCAAGGCCTGCAGTGCACTGTCGACATCGTCGGTCCGCACCACGAAGGTGACCGGCAGTTGCGCAGCATTGGGCGCCACGCGCACCTGAGCCAGGCCGCGGCGCACCAGGGCATCGGCCACCTGCTGCAAGGGCATGGCCTCGAAGATCAGGCGGCCACTGCGCCAGGAGGCCACATGGTCCGCAGGCACCGAACGCACAGCACCCATGTGACGCGATTGCAGGCTGACCCCCTGCCCGCCGGTCAGCACAACCGAGCCGCCCGCCTCGTGGCGCACCCCCACCGAGCCACGCAGCACGGACACCTTCGTGAAGTCCAGCGCACGCTCGACCTCGAAAGCCGTGCCCAGCACAGTGATCCGGCCCCATCCCGCCTCGACCTCGAAAGGACGCGACGCGTCCCGCGCCACATCGAAGAAGGCCGCGCCGCCCTGCAAGGCCACCACGCGGCTGCGCGCCTGGTAGCGTACGTCCACGCGCGCGCTGGCATCCAGCACGATGCGCGAGCCGTCGGGTAACTCGAGGGTTTCGGAGCGCCCCGGCGCAGTCTCGGCAGTGCGTTCGAATTCGATGGCGCCGTCCCGCGGCAACAGTTGCCAGGCGGCGACGCCCGCACAGGCCGCGCCCGCGGCGACCAGGCTGCCAGCCAGCCATCGGCGCCGGGCCGAAGGGGCAGGCGCTGCGGCCAGACGGTATCGGTGCGCCAGGGGCTCGAGCGCCTGCCATTCGGCGGCGCGCTTCTCATAGGCTTGCCGATGCGCGGGATCGGCCTGAAGCCAAAGCGAGAAGGCGCGCCGCAACCCGGCCGACGACGGGCCGTCACCGGCCTCGCGCAATCGCATCAGCCATTGCAGCGCAGCCTCGTCGGGATTGCCGGACACCTCGCTGAAATCATCGCGGCTAGCCGCCATGCATACGCCCCCGCAGACAGGAACAGGATCCGGCTTCTGCAACGCAGCCGGTGCGCGGCGGTGCAATGCCATCCTGGCTCGGGATGATAACTGCTGCGCGCATGCCTATGCGTCGTCGGCCAGCGCTTCCCGGCATGCCTGCATGGCGCGGATGACGTGCTTCTCGACCATGTTGCGGCTGATGCCGAGCTGGCTGGCGATGGTGCCCTGGTCCAGGTCGTGGAAGCGATACAGGATGAAGACTTCGCGGCAGCGCGGCGGCAGGGCATCGATGGCCTCGGAGACCCGTTGCAGGGCCTTGCGATCATCATAGATACGAGCCGGATCGCGCGCGTCGACGGCCTGCTCGACATGCACCGCCAACGTTTCCATGGCGATGGCTTCGCGACGGTAGCGCGCGGTGGCGTTGTAGGCGATGTTGACGGCGGCACGGTAGAGATAGGCGCCAGGATTGCGGATGCCCTGCAGATCGGGCCGCGCCAGCATCTGCGCGCAGGCCTCCTGAACCAGGTCCATCGCCGCCTGCTGATTGCCGACGTGCGCCCCCACCATGCGGCGCACCGCGCCCAGGCAGTCCGCGATCGCCGTGCGTGTGGCGGCGCGGTTCCCCGTTATCTTGCCGGTCATGCCGCTTTCCTACTCCCCATTATTTGCTAATGATAACAAATACTATTTCTACTTCTAAGTGCAAAATATTTGCGTGGCGCACGTCAGGATGCGGCGCCGCGGATTGTCTTTGATGTCGACTTCCATCTCTCGCCGTCCGCCGGCCGCCCACCATGCAGGCACTCCGCACGCTTCTTGACCGCTATCCCAAAGCGGACCTTCCCTATCGCGCAGGCGTGGCCTCGAGGCTGTGCGCGGCCGTGGCGGGCGGGTATCTTCTGACCGCGGGCTCGACCGCCCTGCTTTCGCTGGCGCTGCCCATGCCGCGCGCCAGCGCCGTGCTGACGGCCACCATGCTGTCGTTCGCGATCTACACCACGGCGGTCATCGTGGCCTTCTCGGTCTCCAACGCCCTGCGCGCGTGGGGCTGGCTGGCCGCGCCCGGCATCATCGTCTCGGCCGCGGCCTGGGTCCTGTATGGGAGCGCGACATGAAGCAGGGCTTCCGCCAATCGATGGCCTGGCTGCACACGTGGTCCGGCCTGATCCTGTGCTGGCTGCTGTTCGCCATCTTCCTGACCGGCACGGCCAGCTACTTCCGCCAGGAGATACAACTGTGGATGGAGCCGGAGACCCACGTTTCGCGGCCTGACACCCAAACCGCCCAACGCGCCTATGACTGGCTGCAGCAGCGTGCGCCCGGTGCGCAGTCCTGGACCATCACCCTGCCCGGCCCACGCGATCCCGTGGTGCAAGCCTCGTGGCGCGAAGCCGGCTCGACCGCCCGGCGCGGACCCAGCGAAATACTGGACGCGGGCACGGGCCAGGTCCTGTCCCCGCGCGACAGCAACGCGGGCAACTTCCTGTACCGCTTTCACTTCGAGCTGTACGGCATGGATCGCATCACGGGCCGCTGGATCATCGGCGTGGCCACCTTGGTCATGCTGATCGGCATCGTCAGCGGGGTCATCACCCATCGCCGGATCTTCAAGGACTTCTTCACGCTGCGGCCCCGCAAGGGCCAGCGTTCCTGGCTGGACGGGCACAATGCGGCCGCCGTGCTGGCCCTGCCCTTTCACCTGATGATCACCTACTCGGGCCTGATGCTGCTGATGACGCTGCTGATGCCCTGAGGCATCGATGCGGCCTACCGAGGCGACGCACAGGCGTTCTATTCCGAGTGGGGCAGGCGTGCGCCGCCCGTGGCGCCGATCGCGCCGCGCGCGCAGCAGCTTCCTGCCACCTCGGAAGCGCTGACGCCCATGCTGGCGGCGGCCCAGGTCAACTGGGGCGCGGATCAGGTCGCGTCCATCGAGATCGCCCGGCCCGGCACGCCCTCGGCGGTGGTGGAGCTGCGGCGGCGCGGGGCGGCCAGCCTGCTCGATCGCGGCGCCTCCGAGCGCATGCGCTTCAGCGGCGCGGACGGCCAGCCCCTGCCCGTGCCCGCTGCGGCCGACGCCTCTGATCCCGGCATGGTCTACAACGTCATGACGGCGCTGCATCTGATCCGTTTTGCCGATCCGCTGGTGCGATGGATCTTCTTCTTTCTTGGCCTGACCGGCACCTTCATGGCGGCGTCCGGCCTGGTGCTCTGGGTGGTCAAGCGCGAGCCCGAGCGCAAGAAGCTGGGGCGCACGCCGGCCAGCCACCGGCTGGTGCAGATCCTGAACGTGGCCGGCATCGCCGGCATGACCGCCGCGATCGGCGCGCTGTTCTGGGCCAACAGACTGATTCCCGCCGACCTTGCTGGCCGCAGCGGCAGGGAAATCCAGGCGTTCTTCGTGGTGTGGGGCTTGTGCCTGCTGCATGCGACCACGCGCCCTCACCGCGCCGCATGGCGCGAACAGCTCTGGTTTGGCGCGGCCCTGTTCGGGCTGGCGCCCGTGCTCAATGCCTGGACCGGCACGGTCCATCTCGGACAGGCGATACAGCAGGGGAACGCGCTGCTGGCGGGTATCGACCTGACGCTGCTGGCCTTGGGCATCACGCTGGCCGCCATTGCCCGCAAAGTCGGCATGCACCGCCCGCTGACCGCCAGGCGGCCACAGGCCCGCTCCCCCGCCGCAACCCACCGTGAGGCCGAGGCATGATGCTGCCGATCTTCGCATTGGGCCTGGCCTATGGCGGCTTCGCGGCGCTGGCGCTGGCCATGGGACGCCATTTCGAACAGGTCTTCGACATCGAGGAGCCTGCTCCTGCGCTGCGCAATGGCCTGCGCTTGGCCGGCGCCTTGCTGCTGGCGCTATCCACCTGGCCGTGCATCGCCTACTGGGGCGACACGTCGATGGGATTGGGCATCTGGTCGGCGCTGCTGACGCTGGCCGCGCTGCCCCTGGTGCTGCTGCTGCCCTATTGGCCGAGGTGGGCGGCGGGGCTCGGCGTGGCGGCTCCGGCACTGCCGGGGCTGTGGCTGCTGCTGTCGTAGCCGCGCGCGTCCAGAGCCGTCAGGCAGCCTCGTCCGCCGTGAACTTGGCGAAGTCATGGGTGTACGTGACCGAGACCCCATGCTTCGTGCACGTTATGTCGCGCTCCAGGTCCAGGTCGATCAGCAGGTCCTCGCCGCGCAGCCCCTGCCACATGGCCAGGTAGCGGTAGGAACCGAACTTGCGGCCCGATTTCAGCGCGCGCTCCACGCCGCCCCGCCAGGGCAGGATGACCAGTTCGCCTCGCGCGGCGGCAGCGGCCAGTTCGGGGCGTTCTCTGGCCATGTCGCGGCCGCGCTCCCAGGATGCGATGACGCCCCAGTCCTCTGCCAGCCACAGCTGATCCACGGGCAGGCTGCCACGCGCGGGGGTGTCGATCGTTCGTTGCAGTCTCATGCTGCGCGCTCCAGGCGGTCGAATGAATAGTTGGAGGTATGAAGGCAGGCTATCGAGGGACGTTCAGCCATCCACCGGCTGTTGCGGCGTATCCAGCGTCAGCTGATAGAACGCCAGATCCAGCCAGCGCCCGAACTTGAAGCCCGCCTGCGCGATCGTGCCCGAATGGACGAATCCCAGCTTCTCGTGCAGCTTGATGCTGCCGGCGTTGCTGGCATCGATGCCGCCCACCAGCACGTGCACCTGGTTCTTGCGCGCCTCGTCGATCAGCACGCGCATCAGCGCCTCGCCCAGTCCCAGGCCGCGAAAGCGCTGATCGACATAGACGGAATGCTCCACCGAATACTTGAACGCCGGAAACGCGCGAAACGTGCCGTAGCTGGCGAAACCCATCAGCTCGCCGTCGGCATTCTCATAGCCCAGCACCGGAAAGCCACCCGCGGTTTTCACCTGGAACCAGGTTTCCATGGATTGCATCGTGCGCGGCTTGTAGTCGTACAGCGCCGTGGTGTTGACGATCGCGTCGTTCAGGATGGCCAGGATGGCGGGCGCGTGGCGGTCGTAGGTGCAAGGCACCAGCGTGGCGCCGGCGGGGCCAGGGGCTTGGGCGGAGGCGTTCATGGCAAGGGCGGGCTGATCGGAAGGGATAGACGCGGGATTGTAGGCCCGTGGCGCGCCCAGGCGCTGGCGACCCGACAAGACAGCGGTGGCTCGCCGCTCCCTGAGGCAGTGACACCCGATGGACGTCAGATCAGCGCCTGCCTGACCCGATGCGACACCCACTCCGCCACGAACACCGTGGCCAGGATGGCCGCGAAGATCACCGTGACCTGCGGCCAGGCCAGCGTGTCTACCGAAGCCGCCAGCGGCAGGCCGATGCCGCCCGCCCCCACGATGCCCAGCACGGTGGATTCACGGATGTTGATGTCCCAGCGGTAGACCGTGGTGCCCACCAGCGCGGGCAGGATCTGCGGCACCACGGCGTAGGCCAGCACCTGCGGCCGGCTGGCGCCGGTGGCGGTGACGGCCTCGACCTGGCGCACGTCGATCTCTTCGATGGCCTCGTACATCAGCTTGCCGACGAAGCCGATGGAGCGCAGCGCGATGGCGATGATGCCGGCCAGCACGCCCGGCCCTACCACCGTCACCAGCAGCATCGCCCAGATCAACGAGTTGATGGAGCGCGAGGCCACGATGATGCCCAGCGCCACCGGCCGCAGCACGACCCGGCTGGGCGTGGTGTTGCGCGCCGCCAGGAAGGCCACCGGCACCGCGATGGCCGCGCCGATGGCGGTGCCCAGCGTGGCGATGTTCAGCGTGTCCCACAGCGGCTGCCAGAGCTTGTCCAGATAGCTCCAGCGCGGCGGCCACATGCGCGAGACCATGTCCCATCCGGCCGCAGGCGCGTCGGCGGCGAAGGCCCAGATGGTGTTGTCGGACATCAGTTGCCAGCCCCAGGCGAACACCAGGGCGGCGATCATCCAGCCCAGCCAGGCCCAGCGCTGCTGAGCGGGTGTACGGCGGCGCCAGACGGGTACGGGCGGGTTCAGCGGCGGGCTCATCGGAAATGACCTCCGTGCTGCGCACTCCGGCATTCGCCCTTGGGGCGGCCCGGCGGGCTCATAGGAACCTCCGCCGCACGTGCCCCGAGGCGTACTCGCACAGCATTACGATGGCGATGATCAGCAGGAGGATGGCGGCGGCCGTCTCGAACTCATAGCGGTCGAAGGCCGTGTTCAGCGTGGCGCCGATGCCGCCCGCGCCCACGATGCCGATGATGGCGGCCTCGCGGAAATTGATGTCCAGGCGGTACAGCGACAGGCCGATCATGCGCGGCATGACCTGCGGCTGCACGGCGTACACGATCCACTGCGGCCAGGGGGCGCCGGTGGCGCGCACGGCCTCGAGCTGGCTGCGGTCCGCCGTCTCGATCTCTTCGGCCAGCAGCTTGCCCAGGAATCCCATGGACGCGATCACCAGCGTCAGCATGCCCGCCAGCGGGCCGAAGCCGAACATCTTCACCAGCAGGATGGCGATGATGAGTTCGGGAAACGCGCGCGAGGCGGCGATGAAGCCCCGGCACACCGCATACACGGGCAGCGGGCTGATGTTGCGCGCCGCGCCCAGGCCGATCGGAATGCTCAGCACGATGCCGATGGCGGTGGACACGACGGCCATCGCCACACTTTCCATGATGCCCTCGCTGATCTCGCGCCAGCGCGTGATGAAATCCGGATGCGCGAACGCCGCCACGAAGCGCCAGCCGCGCACCAGGCCCTCGGCCACGCGGTTCCAGTCGACGTGGATGGAGCCCAGCGCGGCGGCCAGGTACAGGGCCGCCAGCAGCCACAGGCCGTAGCGCAGCGCCGGGGAACGGATGAAGGGTGGCCGGCGCCAGCGCAGCGGTGCGCTCAATGAACCCCCTTCGTGCGGTGCACGCCGTTGCGCGCTCATGCCGCCGCCGACGCCGCGCGCAGCGCGACGTCGTCCTCGCCCGCCTCGGCAGCATCACCGGTGGCGGCATGACCCGAAGCGTTCCAGTCTTCCTGGCCGTAGATGTCGGTCAGCACGTCCGGCGTCAGACCCGTGGGCGAACCGTCATACACCAGCCTGCCCTTGCGCAGGCCGACGATGCGGTCGGCGAACTGCGTGGCCAGCGCCACGTCGTGGATGTTGATGACGGCGGACAGCCCGCGTTCGCGGCAGATCTCGCACAGCAGGCGCATGATCTGGCGCGAGGTCTTCGGATCCAGGCTGGCGGTCGGTTCGTCCACCAGCAGCAGCAGGGGCTCCTGCATCAGCGCCCGGGCGATGCCCACGCGCTGGCGCTGCCCGCCCGACAGGGCATCGGCGCGCTTGTTCTCGAAACCCGTCAGCCCCACGCGCTCCAGCAGGTAGAAGGCCTGACGGATGTCCGCCTCGGGATAGCGGCGCGTCCAGCTGCGCCAGAACCCCGTGTAGCCCAGCCGGCCCGACAGCACGTTCTCCATGACCGTCAGGCGTTCGACCAGGGCGTATTCCTGGAAGATCATGCCGAGCTGGCGACGGGCCTGCCGCAACGCGCGCCCGGACAGGCCGCCCAGGGCCTGCCCTTGCAGGCGCACCTGGCCGCCCGAGGGCTCGACCAGCCGGTTCACGCAGCGGATCAGGGTGCTCTTGCCCGCGCCGGACGGACCGATCAGCGCCAGCACCTGGCCGCGCGGCACGGCCAGGTCGACGTGGTCCAATGCCAGGTCACCGGTGGGATAACGCTTGACCAGCCCCTGCAGCGCGAGCAACGGCGGGTTGTGCCCAGCCTGCGCGGTTCCCGCCATGCTTACTGGCAGGTATAGGAGACGTTCATGGCCCGGTCGATCTCGCGGACCACGGCCCAGTGTTCCTTGTAGGTGATCGGGATGAAGCTTTCCTGCGCCGGCTCGGTCTTGCTGAATTCCTTCAGCAATTGCGTGCCTTCCCAGTTGAACGAGAAGAAGGCCTGCTTCACCTTCTCGGCCAATTCGGGCTTCAGGTTGTAGACGTAGCCATAGCCCGTGGTGGGGAAGGACTGCGACTTGTAGATGGTGCGGATCTTGGACTTGTCCACGGCGTTGCGCGCGAACATGCGGTACATGACCGAGTTGGCCACGGCGGCGGCGTCGTAGTCCTTGTTGGCCACGCCGATCACCGAGTTGTCGTGCTTGCCCGAGAACGCCGGCTTGTAGTCGCGCTCGGCCTGCATCTTGTAGGTGCTGGCCAGCAGCGCGGACGGCGCCTTGTAACCGGAGTTGGACGTCTGCGACGTGAAGGCGATGGTCTTGCCCTTCAGGTCTTCGATCTTCTGCGCGGGGCTGTCGGCCGGCACGATGATTTCCATCTCGTAGCCGTAGGCGCCCTTCTTGTCGGCCATCATGGCCATGGGCACGAAGCCGGCGCAGTTGACGGCCAGCGGGTTGCTGCCCGTGTTGAAGCCGGCCACGTGCAGGCGGCCCGAGCGCATGGCTTCCAGCTGCGCGGCATTGGACTGCACGGGGAAGAACTGCACCTTCTTGCCGGTGGTCTTCTCCATGTGGCGCAGGAATTCGTCCCACACGCCGCGGTACACCTCGGGGTCTTCGACGGGGGTGTAGGCGAAGATCAGCACCGACGGGTCGACCCACTGCTTGGGATCCGAGGGGGCATCGGCCACCATGTCGCCGTTGGCGTCGCAGAACTTCTTGTCGAGATCACCCTTGGCGCATTCCGCGGCGGCCGCGAACGGAGCCGAGAACACCCCAGCCATGCCCATGAGTGCAATACCGAACAGCTGCTTCGTTTTCATTTCAACCCCGTGTCAGGAAACCGCCGGACATTTTTCGACAGATTCGTGACAAGCCCATGACGGGCGGTGAACCAATGGCTAGGGATAAACTCCAACGGGATTCCGCAATTGAACAGGACACGAAACATGCGTCTTTCCTTCTCGGTACTGCCATGCCGCCTGCCCGTGCTGCTGGTGTCGTCGTTCCTGGCCTTCCAGGCCGGGGCCGCGCCGCTGCCCAAAGGCGTCTCCGAAGTCACCTCGGTCGAAGGCATTACCGAGTACAGGCTGGACAATGGTTTGCGCGTGCTGCTGGCGCCGGACGCCTCCAAGCCCTCCACCACGGTCAACATGACCTATCTGGTGGGCTCGCGTAACGAAAACTACGGCCAGACGGGCATGGCCCACCTGCTGGAACACATGATGTTCAAGGGCACGCCCACCATGCGCAACGCGCTGGGCGAGTTCTCGCGGCGCGGCCTGCAGGCCAACGGCACCACCGCCGCCGACCGCACCAACTACTTCGCCAGCTTCGCGGCCAATCCCGAGACCCTGAAGTGGTATCTGGGCTGGCAGGCCGACGCGATGGTCAATTCGACCATCCTGAAGTCGGACCTGGATTCGGAAATGACCGTGGTCCGCAACGAGATGGAAAGCGGCGAGAACAGCCCTTTCCGCATCCTGATGCAGAAGATGCAGGCCACCGCCTACCAGTGGCACAACTACGGCAAGCAGACCATCGGGGCGCGCTCCGACGTCGAGAACGTCGACATCGGCCAGTTGCGGGCCTTCTATCACCAGTATTACCAGCCGGACAACGCCGTGCTGATCGTGGCCGGCAAGTTCGACCCGAAGAAGGCGCTCACCGACATCCAGGACACGCTGGGCAAGCTGCCCCGCCCCAAACGCAAGCTGCCGCCCGAATACACCGTCGAACCGACCCAGGACGGCGAACGCGCCGTCACGCTGCGCCGCGCCGGCGGCACGCCGCTGGTGGCCGCCATGTATCACATCCCCGCCGCGGGCAGCCCCGACTATGTGCCCTTCGACCTGGCGGCCACCATCCTGGCCGACACGCCCTCGGGCCGCCTGTACAAGGCGCTGGTGCCGACCAAGGAAGCCACCGACGTGTTCGGCTTCACCATGGACCAGCACGATCCCGGCATCGCCATGTTCGGCGCGCAACTGCAGGCCGACATGGACGAGGGCAAGGCCCTGGCCACCCTGACCAGCACCCTGGAATCCGTGGGCAGGCAGCCCTTCACCGCCGAGGAACTCGAACGCGCCCGCAGCAAGTGGCTGACGGCCTGGCAGCAAACCTATAACGACCCCGAGCGCGTGGGCGTGGCGCTGTCCGAAGCCATCGCCTCGGGCGACTGGCGCCTGTTCTTCCTGCAGCGCGATCGCGCCCGCGACGCCAAGCTGCAAGCCGTGCAGCGCGCCGCCGACGCCTACCTGGTGCAGGCCAACCGCACCGAAGGCCGCTACATCCCCACCGAGAAGCCGCAGCGCGCGCCGCTGGGCGAACGTCCCGACCTGGCGCAGGTTTTCAAGGACTACAAGGGCGATCCCGACTTCAAGGCCGCGGCCGCCTTCGACCCCACGCCCGCCAACATCGACAAGCTGACGCAGTTGCGCACGCTGGATCTGCCCGGCGGCCCGGTGCAGGTGGCCCTGCTGCCCAAGGCCACGCGCGGCGAACGCGTGCAGGCGCAATTGCTGCTGCAATTCGGCGACGCCCAGGCCCTGAAGGGCCAGCGCAACATCGCCGACGCGGCCGCCGACCTGCTGACCCGCGGCACGCCGCAACTGACGCGCCAGGCCATCGAGGACCGCTTCGACAAGATGCAGGCCCAGGTCAGCTTCAGCGGCTCGGGCACCGACCTGGCCGTGGGCATGTCCACCACGCGCGAGAACCTGCCCGAGCTGATCTCGCTGGTGCTGGATATCCTGCGCAACGCCAACTACCCCGAGTCGGAAGTGGCCGAGTACAAGCGCCAGGTGGTCACCTCGGTGCAAAGCGCCATGACCGAGCCCACCGCCCTGGCCTCGCGCGCGCTGGCCCGCCACAACAACCCGTGGCCGGCCGACGACGTGCGCTACACGCCCAGCTTCGACGAGGCGCTGGCCGACGTCAAAGCGTTGACGCGCGATCAGTTGGTGGCTTTCCACGACAAGTTCTACGGCACCGGCCACATCAAGTTCTCGGCGGTGGGCGATTTCGATCCCAAGGCCGCCGAGGCCGCGCTGACCAAGGGCCTGGACGGCTGGAAGCGCGCCCCGGCCTACACGCGCCTGGACAATCCGTACCGCGACGTGCCGGCCAAGCTGTTCGAGACCGCCACGCCCGACAAAGCCAACGCGTTCTACATCTCGCGCGCCCCGCTCAAGCTGCAGGACGACAGCGCCGACTTCCCGGCCCTGTACCTGGCCAACTTCCTGCTGGGCACCTCCGAGACTTCGCGCCTGTGGACCCGCGTGCGCGAGAAGGAAGGCCTGTCTTACAACGTGCGCAGCAACATGACGGCCTCGTCGTTCGAGCCCACCGGCAGTTGGACCCTCTACGCGATCTATGCGCCGCAGAACCGCGAGCGCCTGGAAAAGGCCATCTCGGAAGAACTGGCCCGCGTGCTGAAGGACGGCTTCACCGATGAAGAGGTGCGTGACGGCGTGGCCGCGCTGCTGAACTACCGCAACCTGTCGCGCGCCCAGGACTCGGTGCTGGCGGGCGTTTGGGTCGACTATATGAAGACCGGCCGCACGTTCGCCTGGTCTGCCGAGATCGACGAGAAACTGAAGGCGCTGACGCCGGCCACCGTGAACGCGGCCCTGCGCAAGTACCTGAAGCCCGAGGACTTCAGCACCTCAGTGGCGGGCGACTTCACCAGGAAGGCGCCCTGACGCACCGCGTCACGTCTGAATAGACCTCGCAGACAGATCAATATTTGAAATTCAAATCCCATTTATTGGGATTTGAATTTCAATATCCTAAGCATCCCCCGGTTTCAACGTCACGAGCCCCCGGCCTCCGGGGGCTTCGGCTCGCCTGCGCATTCGGCAAGACATGCACGGAAATGCCGCGCCGCATCATGATTTCTTGATATCAGGAATCGGAATTTCGAACATATTTCCGTGTTGTCACCCCGTTTCTTTGCGCGTAGTATCGCGACATCAATCCTGAATTAAAAGAATTAATTCCCGAATAATAGGATTTAAAGAAGCAGAAGAACCAGCAGCATTTTGCCGGCGCACCCGGCCCCAAGAGGAGACAACCAGGATGAAGATCGTCAACGTCGAAACCCTGTCGTGCGATGCAGGGTGGCGCAACTATCACTTCGTCAAGATCGAGACCGACGAAGGTCTCGTGGGCTGGAGCGAATACGACGAGGGGTTCGGGTCGCCGGGCGTCAGCGCGGTCATCGAGCAATTGGCGCAGGGGTTGGTGAACGCACCGGTGCCGGGACCGCAGCGCTTCTATGCCGAGGCCTACAGCCGCACCCGGCCCGCCGCCGGCGGCGTGGTGGGCGAAGGCATCGGCGCTCTGGAGAACGCGCTGCTGGACCTGCGCGGCAAGATCCTGGGCGTGCCCTGCTACGAACTGCTGGGTGGCAAGGTGCGCGACGAACTGCGCGTGTACTGGTCGCACTGCCCGGCCTGGCGCATCAACCATCCCAAGTATTTCGGCCCGCCCGTCACCGACCTGGACGGCGTGCGCGCCATGGGCAGCGAGGCGCGCGAACGCGGCTTCACGGCGCTCAAGACCAATCTGTTCCTGTTCGACGACGGCCCGGCGCATGCCTGGCGGCCCGGTTTCGCCGCGCCGTTCTATCCCGAGCTGAACGCCGACCGCCGCCTGATCCACAACCTGCGCGACAACCTGGAAGCGCTGCGCGAGGGGGCCGGCCCCGACATGGACATCCTGCTGGACCTGAACTTCAACTTCAAGACCGAGGGCTACCTGAAGCTGTTGCGGGCCATCGCCGACCAGGATCTGTTCTGGGTGGAGATCGACTCCTACAACCCCGAGGCCCTGGCCTATATCCGCCAGCACAGCCCCTTTCCCATCAGCTCGTGCGAGACGCTGTTCGGCACCCGCGAGTTCATGCCCTACCTGCGCAACAACGCGGTGGACGTGGCCATTGTCGATGCCGTCTGGAATGGCGTGTGGCAATCCATGAAGATCGCCGACCTGGCCGACACGCACGAGGTCAACGTGGCCCCGCACAACTTCTACGGCCACCTGTGCACCTTCATGAACGCGCACTTCGCGTGCGCCGCGCCCAACTTCCGCATCATGGAGACCGACATCGATCGCCTGGCCTGGGATGACGAGCTGTTCACCCACGCGCCCGAGTATCGCGACGGCCGCCTGATCGTTCCCGACCGCCCCGGCTGGGGCACCGACCCGGTGGAAGAGGCCCTGCGCGCCCATCCGCCCAAGCAAGGAGGCGGCCTGATCCAGCCCCGGCCCAAGCACTGATCCGCAGTCCCACTTTCCGACAAGGAGATGTCAACGATGCTGAACAACTGGGTAGATACGCTGACCAACCTGCGCAAGTCCGCCGGGGCTTTCGCCGAACACAATCCGCCGGTGGTGCAGGCCTATCGCGGCCTGAACGAGGCGTTGGGCCAGGGCAAGGCGCTGGATGCCAAGACCCGCGAGCTGATCGCGCTGGCGGTGGCCGTGACCACGCGCTGCGACGGCTGCATCTCGTCGCATTCGGCAGCTGCGCGCAAGGCCGGTGCGACGGAGGCCGAAGTGGCCGAGGCGCTGGGCACCGCCATCGCGCTGAACGCGGGCGCCGCATACGTCTATTCGGTGCGCGCCATGGAAGCTTTCGGGCAGTTCAAGGAATAAACGCGCGGCCAGCCGCGCCCAGAACAGACACAGACCACCTCCGGGATACACCGGAGGGGCGAGGAGACAGACATGAATGCATTCCCGCGCCGGCGCGCCGGCGTGTTTTGCGCATGGGTACTCGCAGCAACCGTCACCCACCCTGCCGTGGCCGCCTGGCCCGACGATAAACCCATCCGCATGATCGTGCCCTATACCGCGGGCGGCGCATCGGACACCCTGGGCCGCATGGTAGCGGCCCACCTGACCACCACACTGAAGCAGACCGTGGTCGTCGAGAACCGGCCCGGGGCCGGCAGCATGCTGGGCTCGCAGTTCGTGGCGCGGGCCGACCCGGACGGCTACACCTTCCTGCTGGGCAGCATCTCGAACGTGCTGAACAACTTCTTCTACAAGGATCCCCTGTACGACCTGCGCCGCGACCTGGCCCCTGTGGCACAGCTGGTGACGGTGCCCAACTACCTGGCGGTGGCGCCGTCGGTGCCGGCCAAGACCATCCCCGAACTGATCGCGCTGGCCAAGAAGGACGGCAAGGGCCTGAGCTGCTCGACCTCGGGCATCGGCTCGTCGCCCTATCTGTCGTGCGAGCTGTTCCGGCTGCTGTCGGGCGCGCAGATCATCAACGTGCCCTTCAAGGGCGGCGCGCAGGCCATCCAGGCGGCCATCGGCCAGCAATCGACCATGGTGTTCGCCAACGAGGCGTTGCCCTTCATCACCTCGGGCCAGTTGCGGGCGCTGGGCGTCACCACGCCCAAGCGCGCCGCCTTCCTGCCCGATGTGCCCGCGATTGGCGAGAGCCTGAAGGACTATGACGTGACAGCCTGGTACGGCGTCTGGGCGCCCGCCGGCACGCCGTCCGAGGTGCTGGAGCGCGTCAGCGAGGACATCAAGGCCACGCTGGCGCAACCGCAGGCGCGCAAGACCCTGGCCACGCTGGGCGCCGAACCCGCCCATGCCGGCCCCAAGGCCTTCGGACAGTACGTGGAACAGGAGATGCAGCGGTGGCAGACACTGACGCAGAGCATGAACGTGAAGCCACAATGATCCCGGCCGGACAAGTCCGGCTGGCCGATGGCCTGCGTCACTGGGCCGAACGCACGCCGGATCAGCCAGCGCTCAGCGATGACGGCACGGCCTGGACCTACGCCCAGTTGCAGGCGCGCGTGGACGAGGCCGCGGCCTTTCTGCGCGGGCTCGGGCTAGGCGCGGGCGACCGCGTGATGCTGGTCGGCGAGAACAGCACGGCGCTGGCCGCGCTGATTCTCGCGGCGGGCCGCATCGACGCCTGGGCCGTGCTGGAGAACGCGCGACGCGCGCCGCTGGAGGTCGACGCCATCGTCGAACTATCTCGGCCGCGGCGCGTGGTGTTCGTCACCTCGCAGTCGCCCGCCGCGCTGGCGCATGCCGAGCGGCATGGCGCCGCCGTGGTGGCGGCGGGCTTCGGCGACGTGGCCGCGGGGCCGCTGCGCGATAGCGAAGCCGAACCGGTGCAGGCCGGTCCGCAGCAGGTGGCGGCCCTGATCTACACCACCGGCAGTACCGGCAAGCCCAAGGGGGTGATGCTGACGCATGCCAACCTGCTGCACATCGCGCATCTGATGCGCACGTTGAGGCGCGTCACGCACGCCGACCGTGTCTATGGCGTGTTGCCCATCACGCATGTGATGGGGTTGTCGTCGGGCCTGATGGGCACGCTGGCCTCGGGCGCGCATGTCAGGCTGATCGCGCGCTTCGATCCGCAGGCCTGCCTGCAAGCCCTGGCGCGCGATGGCATCACCATTCTTCAGGGCGCGCCCGCCATGTTCGCGCGGCTGATGCAGGCCGCGTCGGCGCAGGGCTTGTCCGCGCCCGCGCTGCGTTTCATCGCGGCGGGCGGCGCGCCGCTGGATCCCACGCTGAGCGCCCAGGCGCGCGGCCTGTTCGGCCTGCCGCTGCACAACGGCTATGGCCTGACCGAAGCGTCGGGCACCTGCTGGACGCGGCTCGAAGACATGACCCCAGGCACTTCCGTCGGCCCGCCCACGCCGGGCGTCAGCCTGCGCGTGTGCGACCCGGACGGCCGTGAATTGCCGGATGGCCAGGAAGGCGAGCTGTGGCTGCGCGGACCCAACGTGATGCGCGGCTATTACCGCGCGCCCGAACTGACGGCCACGGTGCTGCGGCCCGACGGCTGGTTCAACAGCCAGGATCTGGCGCGCCGCCTTCCCGATGGGCGCATCGAGATCGTCGGCCGCGCCAAGGACCTGATCATCCGCTCCGGCTTCAACGTGTCGCCTCTGGAAGTGGAACAGGCCCTGAACAGCCATGCCGACGTGCAGCTGTCCGCCGTGTTCGGCCATGCCGTGGGAGGCAACGAGGAGATCATCGCCGTCGTCGAACCGGCGCCCGGCGTAGCGCCGCAAGAGGCCGCGATACGCGCGCACCTGGCCCAGCGGCTGTCGCCCTACAAACTGCCCGGACGCATCCTGTTCGTGCCGACCCTGCCGGTGGCGCCCAACGGCAAGGTATTGAAACCCAAATTGATGCAGCAGATAGGAGAGATGCTATGAGTACGTTCTTCTTGCACGGAACCCCGCGGCGACAGGAGGCACGGGCATGAGCGATTCAGTGACCTACGAATCGCGGGACGGCATCGCCGTCATCACCATCAACCGCCCCGACCGCCTGAACGCCATCGGCCCCGAGGTGGAAGCCGGCCTGGCGGCGGCGTGGATACGCTTGAACGACACGCCGGAAGACCGCGTGGGCATCCTGACCGCCGCGGGTACGCGGGCCTTTTCGTCCGGCCGCGACCGCGACGCGCAAAGCCCTCCCGACTACCGCAGCTTCACGCCCAATGTGGGGGTGGCGCTGGACAAGCCGCTGATCGCGGCGGTCAGCGGCTGGTGCGTGGGCGGCGCGCTGGTGCTGGTCGCCATGTGCGACCTGTGCGTGGCCACGCGCGATGCGCGCTTCACCTATCCCGAGCCCAAGATGGGCTTCGCGGGCGGCATGATCGCCTCGCTGGCGGCGCGCATTCCGCACAAGGTCGCCATGGAGATCATGCTGCTGGGCGAAGTGCTGGAAGCCGAGCGCGCCTATGACGTAGGACTGGTCAACCGGCTGGCCGAACCGGGCCGGCATCTGGAAGAAGCCATGAAGCTGGCGCGCCGGCTGGCGGACAACGCGCCGCTGGTGATGGCAATGCTCAAGCGCTTCGCCGCCGCCACCGTGCCGGCCAGCCCGGTCGAGCAGGCCGGCCTGGCCTGGCGCGAGACCGAACGCGTGTTCCGCAGCGCCGACTACCAGGAAGGCGTATCCAGCTTCCGCGACAAGCGGGATCCGCGTTTCACGGGACGCTGAGAGCGCTCGATCATGCCGGCCGGACACGGGCGTGTCCGGCCTGGCGCGTTTTTCGAAGCAAAGATGAAGGAGAGGATCATGACATTCGCGGCCCTGATGCTGACCCAGCAAGACAAGGCCACGCACGCCGAACTGACCCAGGCCGAGGCCGGGCAATTGCCTGAAGGCACGGTGACCGTGCGCGTGCAGTACTCCACCCTGAACTACAAGGATGCGCTGGCCATTACCGGCAAGGGGCCCGTGGTGCGCCAGTTTCCGATGGTGCCGGGCATCGATTTCGCCGGCGTCGTCGAGCAATCGGAGGATCCCGGATTCAAGGCTGGCGACGCCGTGCTGCTGAACGGCTGGGGACTGGGCGAGACCCGCTGGGGCGGCCTGGCCGGCTACGCCCGCGTGCCGGCCGACTGGCTGCAGAAGATTCCCGAGGGCCTGGACGCGCGCCGCGCCATGATGCTGGGCACGGCCGGCTACACCGCCATGCTGTGCGTGCGCCGCCTGGAGGCGTTGGGTGTTGCGCCCGGCAGCGGCCCGGTGCTGGTGACGGGCGCCAACGGCGGCGTGGGCAGCACGGCTATCGCGCTCTTGGCCCGGCGCGGCTATGAAGTCACCGCCAGCACCGGCCGCGCCGATGCGCACGAGCGGCTGCGGGCGCTGGGCGCGCACACCATCGTCGACCGCGCGCAGTTGTCGGCCGCCGGCAAGCCCTTGCAGAGGGAACACTGGGCGGCCGTGGTGGACAGCGTCGGCAGCCATACGCTGGCCAACGCCTGCGCCGCCACACGCTATGGCGGCGTGGTCGCAGCCTGCGGCCTGGCGCAAGGCGCGGACCTGCCGGCCACCGTCATGCCCTTCATCCTGCGCGGCGTCACGCTGGCAGGCATCGACAGCGTGTATGCCCCGATGGCCCAGCGTCAGGCCGCCTGGGACGACCTGGCCGCCACCCTGCCCGGAGACCAGATCGACGGCATGGCCGAGGAGATTCCGCTGTCGCGCGCCATCGAGTACGCTGCACCTTTATTGGCTGGACAATTGCCGCATGGCCGGGTGCTGGTGCGGGTAGAGGAGAAATGATGGAACGCCGTCTCGATCGGCTGCGCGACTTCATCGCGGCGGCCACCCGCCTGGCCGATCGGCATGGCGCCGCCGGCATGGCCGGCCCCGAACTCCAGGCCGAACTGGCCAAGTTGATCGCGCACGACGATTGGCTGCCCGAGTCCTGCACCGTGCCGCATGCCGAGTTCTACCAGCAGTTCCTGCTGCATTGCGATCCGCTGGAACGCTTCAGCCTGGTCAGCTTTGTCTGGGGACCGGGGCAATTCACGCCCGTGCATGACCATGCGGTGTGGGGGTATGTCGGCATGCTGCGAGGCAGCGAGTACAGCCAGCGGTATCGGGTAACGGACGGCGCCTGTGTGGCGGATGGCGAACCGGTAGCCTTGCAGCCCGGACAGATCGAAGTACTGTCACCGGCCGAGGGCGACGTGCACAAGGTGTGGAACGCCTACCCCGACCGCACGTCGATCAGTGTACATCTGTATGGCGGCAACATCGGCGCGATTGCGCGGCATGTATACGATCCCGCGACCGGGAAGGCCAAACCCTTCGTATCCGGCTACAGCAGCGTGGCGCTGCCGAATCTGTGGGACAGGTCGGCACAGGTGCGGGCCGGATTGACCGCCTGAGTGCCCCGCCCGACGAGCATCCGGGCGGGCACACAAAATTTCTGTCTTGACAGAAATTTCTGAAATCAATAAATTGGCGGCATGACACTGACGCCAATCGCAGAACGCTTCATTCTCCACTGGGGCGAAATGGGTTCCCGGTGGGGCGTGAACCGCACCGTCGCACAAATCCACGCCTTGCTCTTCCTGCTGGGCCGCCCCGTGCCGGCGGACGAGATCACCGACACGCTGGGCGTGGCGCGCTCCAATGTCAGCAACAGCCTGCGCGAACTGCAGGCCTGGAAGCTGGCCCGCGTGGTGCACGTCAAGGACGACCGACGCGATCACTTCGAAACATCCACCGACGTGTGGGAACTGTTCAAGCTGATTGTCGAGGGCCGCCGCCAGCGCGAGATCGACCCCACGCTGGCCATGCTGCGCGACAGCCTGGACAGCCCGGAGATCGGCCGCGAGGATCGCGAGATGGCGCAGCGCATGCGCGACACGCTGGTATTTCTGGAGACCATGACGACCTGGTCGGACGAGATGCTGCGCCTGAAACCCGAGACCTTGATGAAGACACTGGGGCTGGGTGCGAAGATCAGCAAGACGATGCGGCGGTCGAAGGACTGAGGGGTACGGAGGCGGGCAAGACATGTCCGCTTTTTTTGGACCGATTATTTCTGTCAATACAGAAATATCTGAAATAAAAGAATAGGAAGGCAGGTCATGAACCGGACTTTCGGAGAGACTGCAGACACAAGCGGAACGAACGCATCCGGCTTGCACGACAGGGCCGGCCCATGCAAGGGCCCGCGTTTGAACATCCTGATCTGCGGCGCCAACGGCTTCATCGGCGCCGCGCTGTGCCGGGCTCTGGTCCTGAGAGGTCATCGCGTCATCAAAGGCGTACGCCAGCCCCACGAGACAGGCGAGATCGCCATCGATTACACCGCCGATCTCGATGCCGATGCCTGGATGCCCAGGCTGCAAGGGGTGGATGTCGTGATCAATGCCGTCGGCATCGTCAACGAGCACGGCGCGCAGACGTTTGATCGGGTGCAGCGCGAGGCGCCCACCGCCTTGTTCGACGCCTGTCTGCGCGCGGGTGTGAAGCGGGTCATCCAGTTGTCGGCGCTCGGTGCGCAGACGGGTGATACACGATTCCTGCGCACCAGGCTGGCCGCCGACCGGCATCTGCAATCCTTGGGGATGGTGCATCACATCCTGCGGCCAGCCTTGGTATCAGGCACGGAAGGCACTTCCGCAAGGTACTTCCGCACGCTGGCATCGATGCCCGTGCATCTGCTGCCCGCAGGCGGCCATCAGATGCTGCGGCCTGTGCATATCGATGAACTGGCCGAAGTCGTCGTACGGCTGCTGAACCGGGACGATACCGAATCGTTCGTGCTCGACGTGGTTGGAGGAGCCGAAGTCGAGTACCGCCAGATGCTGGCCCGCTACCGCGCATCGATGGGCTTTCCCCCCGCCTGGCGCCTCGGTATCCCGGACGGATTGATGAACCTGGGCGCCACCCTGCTGAACCGCGTGCCCGGTTCGCTGCTCACCCGCGAAACCTGGCGCATGCTGCGCGCCGGCAATAGCGCCGATGCCGCCCCCGTGGCCGCCGTGCTGGGCCGGATGCCCGCCGGCATCGAGACCTTCATTCCGCCCGGCGACGCCCCCGCGCTGCGCCAGCAAGCCCTGGCCGCCTGGCGCCCCGCCCTGCTGCGCGGCGCATTGGCAATCACATGGATCTGGACGGCGATCACCAGCGCGTTCATCCATCCCCAGGCCGACAGCCTGGCCTTGCTGGCGGGCGTGCATGTCCATGGCCTGCTGGCGTGGGTGGCCTTGTACGCCGCCTGCGCGCTGGATGCCGCCTTCGGCATCGCCACCCTGCTGCGTCCCGGCCGCAGGCTGTGGGCCGCGCAGGCCGCGCTGATCCTGGGTTACTCGCTGGTCATCGCCATCGCGCTGCCCGAGTTCCTGTGGCATCCCTTCGGCCCGGTGCTGAAGAACATCCCGATTCTTGCCTTGCTGATCCTGTTGTTTTCCGAAGAGAGCGAATCATGAACATGTACCTGACGATGAAGACCTTGCACATCATGTCCTCGGTGTTGCTGGTAGGCACCGGCTTCGGCACGGCCTTCTACCTGTTCTTCGCCAACCGCACGGGCAACGTGCCCGCCATCGCGGCGGTGTCGCGGCTGG
The DNA here is from genome assembly GCF_900078315.1 of Bordetella ansorpii. Lineage (GTDB taxonomy): Bacteria > Pseudomonadota > Gammaproteobacteria > Burkholderiales > Burkholderiaceae_B > Bordetella > Bordetella ansorpii. The sequence continues at coordinate 1,232,843 of NZ_FKBS01000014.1, read as the reverse complement.
TGGTGCGCGCGGATCTCTGGTTCACCACGCCCGCGGTGATCTTCCAGCCCTTGTCCGGGCTGTGGCTGGCGCACTCGGTGGGATGGCAGTGGAACACGCCCTGGATACTGGCCAGCATCGGGCTGTATCTGCTGGCGGGCGCGTGCTGGCTGCCGGTGGTGTGGCTGCAATACAGGATGGCGCAGATGGCCATGGCCGCGCACGGTACCGACGCGGCGACCTTGCCGGCGCTGTACTGGCGTTATGCCAAGTTGTGGGAATGGCTGGGCTATCCCGCGTTTGCCGCGATGGTAGCGGTGTATTTCCTGATGGTCTACAAGCCGGCGTTCTAAGCCGTCGAGCAGACCTTGCTTCGCAGCCCACAGGACACGACAGCGCCCGGGGAACGCGGACATTTCGTCGGCGCAAGCCCCGGGCGGCGCAGCCTCGCCAGGACAGGCAGGCGGCCACGCATGGAGCCAGCCTACTTCGCCACGGCTCCGATGCCGTCCAGTGCCTTCATCGCTTCGGCCGGCAACTCGATATCGGCCGCCGCCACGTTCTGCTTCAGATGCGCCACCGACGACGTGCCCGGAATCAGCAGCACGTTCGGCGAACGCTGCAGCAGCCATGCCAACGCCACCTGCATCGGCGTGGCCTGCAAGCGCGCCGCCACGTCGTCCAGCACCGACGACTGCAAGGGCGAGAACCCGCCCAGCGGGAAAAACGGCACATAGGCGATGCCCGCCTGCGCCAGGGAGTCGATCAGGGCGTCGTCGCCGCGATGCGCCAGGTTGTACATGTTCTGCACGCAGACGATATTGGCCAACCGGCGCCCCTGCTCCACCTGCGCCGCCGTGGCGTTGCTCAGCCCGATATGGCGCACCAATCCTTTTTGTTTCAGCTCCAGCAAAGGCGCCAGCAGCGGCTCGATGTCGCCCTCTGCCGGCCCCATGGTGTCGAACATCAGCCGCAGATTGACGACATCAAGCTTGTCCAGCCCCAGGTTGCGCAGGTTGTCGTGGACTGCGGATTGCAGATCTTCGGGAGACTGCGCAGGATTCCAGGAGGCATCGCCGCCGCGCCTGGCGCCGATCTTCGTCACGATGACCAGGTTGTCGCGATACGGATGCAGCGCCTCGCGGATGATCTGGTTGGTGACGTGCGGCCCGTAAAAATCGCTGGTGTCGATGTGGTCGATGCCGCTGTCGATGGCGGCGCGCAGCACGGCGACGGCCGCGGCGCGGTCCTTGGGCGGGCCGAATACGTGCGGCCCGGCAAGCTGCATGGCGCCGTAGCCCATGCGCGAGACGGTGAGATCGCCGAGCTTGTATGTGAGGGCGCGGGTGGCTTCGGTCATGGCGGTATTCCTCGAATGATGAACGCGGGGTGGCGGTGTGCGCCTGAACCGCCATAATATGAATGATCTTTCAGTTTTGAAATTCGCATATGGCCACGCTCGCCGCCTCCTCGTTGAAACCCCGTAAACAGCCGCTGCAGGCAAGATCGCAGGCCACCGTCAACGCGATCTTCGAGGCCACTATTCAGGTTCTGCTGGCCGAGGGCTTGCAGAAGCTGACGACCGTCAAGGTCGCCGAGCGCGCCGGCGTGTCGGTTGGCACGCTGTATCAGTACTACCCGCACAAGCAGGCACTGCTGTATGCCGTGCTGCAGCGGCATCTGGCCAGGGTCGGAGAAGCGGTCGCGCAGGCCGCGCGGTCCGTGCACGGCGCGCCGCTGGCCGTCATGGTGTCCACGGTGGTCAAGGTCTTCGTCAAGGCGAAGACCATCAACCTCGAGGAAGGCCGGGCCCTCTATGCCGTTGCCGGCGAATTGGACACGCGCGAACTCGTCCTGGCAAGCCAGCGGAGAGGCCGGGCCGCGCTGGCAGAGATGCTGGCCACGGCCGCCGATGTGGAATTCGAGGACGTCGCCACCGCCGCCTTCATGCTCAACACCGCGATGATCGGGCCGATGCAGCCCGTGATAGAGGGCAACGCCCCGGCGAAACTGGTTCGCAACTTGCCTGGGCAGTTGGAGTCCCTGGCCCTGGGCTATCTGGAGCGGGAGGCGCGGGCGCGAGAATCCCTGACTGGCAATGTCGGATAAAAGCGTCCTGATCTGGCCGTCCGCTCCTCACCGCTTCCCGCCCCGCAGGCCGAATGCCCCGGCCATGCAGGCCACCATGGCGATCCCGGCGATCAGGAAGGTGTCGCTGTACGCCATCAACAACGCCTGCTTCATCACATTGGCGTCGATCAGCGCCAGCCCGGCCTGATGCACGCCATCGACCCGCTCCATGGGCAGCGCATTCGCGCGTGACAGGTGCAGGTGCGCGGCCAGGCGCGCCAGGTCCGCCATGTGCTCCTGGAACGGCTGCGAATACGCCGTCACCGCCTCGCCGATGCGCATGGCATGCAATTTCTGCCGCTCGACGACGATCTGGCTGGCGACCGCGATGCCTATCGCGCCGCCCACGTTGCGCACCATATTGAACACGCCCGAGGCCGATCCCAGCTGCGCCTTCTCGACGCCGTCCACGGCCATCACCGACAGGGCGATCACGATCAGCGACTGCCCCACCCCGCGCACCACCAGTGATGGCACGATCACGTTGTCGGCAGCATCGGCGTCCAGGTGGATGTTCATCAGGCACCCCGCGGCCACCAGCGCGAACCCGGCCAGGATGGCGAAGCGTGGACTGGTGCGCCGCATGATGGGCGGCGTCAGGAAGGACATTGCGAACTGCACGATGCCGTACGGGATCATCGTCATGCCGATGTGGCGCGCGTTGTATCCCTGCGTCTGGGCAAAGTAGTTCGGCACCAGGAACACCACGCCGAACACCACCGCGCCGAACAGGAACTGCATCAGGCTCGACACCCCGAAGTTGTACCGGCCCAGAAGCTTCAGATTGATGAACGGATGGGCGCGGCGCAGTTCGATCGCCACGAAGGCGGCCAACCCCAGCCCCGCGATCACCGACAGCATCACGATCGTGCCGGACGCGAACCAGTCCTTGCGCCCGCCCTCTTCCAGCACGATCTGCAATGCGCTCAGGCCCACGGCCATCGCCAGGATGCCGCCCCAGTCCGCGTTGCGCAGCTTGGCGATGTCCACGGACGCCGGCCGGATGGACCAGGCGATGGCCCCGATCAGCGCAATCGCCGGCGGCACCTGCAGGTAGAAGATCCAGCGCCAGGAGTATGTATCGGTCAGCCAGCCGCCCAGCGATGGGCCGGCAGCCTGCGCCACGTTATTGGCCACGGCGAACAAGGCCATGCCCAGCGCCCGGCGGGACACCGGCAGTTCGGTTGCGATCAATTGGAACGACAGCGGAATCAGCACGCCGCCGAATGCGCCCTGCAAGGTGCGCGCCAGAATCATCGAACCGATCGTCGGCGCCAGCGAGCACGCCAGCGAGAAGGCCAGGAAGCCCGAAGCGCCCACCAGCAGCACGCGGCGCGTGGAGAACACCTGCACCAGCCAGCCCGTCAGCGGAATCACCACGATCTCTGCCACGAGATAGGCGGTGGTGATCCACGAACCCTCCTCGAAACTGGCGCCCAGCGAACCCCGGATGTCGGGCAGCGACGCATTGGTCACGTGCACGTTCATGCCGGCCATGAAGCAGCCGAACACGCCGCCCAGCACGGCGACCCATGCCCGCAGCGAGACGGTGTCTTCAGCGGAATGACCGGGCTGGCTCATGGATGGGCCTCGCTCGTGTCCACGTGCGCGACCACCGACATGCCGGGCCGCAGCGTAACCGCCTCGGGCAAGGCATCCAGCACAATCTTCACCGGCACCCGCTGCACGATCTTGGTGAAGTTGCCGGTGGCGTTGTCCGGCGGCAGCAAAGCGAACTGCGCGCCCGAGCCCGGCGCGATGCCGTACACGCGGCCCGTCAGCGCATGGTCCGGAAAAGCGTCCACATCCAGTTCGACCGGCTCGCCTGCGCGCATCGACGCCAGCTGGGTTTCCTTGAAGTTGGCCACGACGTACACCTCGCGCAGCGGCACCACGGCCAGCAGCGGCATGCCCGCCTCCACGTATTGCCCGACGCGCACGCTGCGCTGGCCGACCACGCCGTCGCCCGCGGCGCGCACGCGCGTATGCTCCAGATCGCGCTGCGCCAGCGTGCGTTGCGCCTGCGCCACCGCCAGCCGGGCGCGCGCCGAATCGATGGCTGCGGCACGTTGCATGCCACGCCGCTGCAGCACGGCGGTCTCGTCGCGCTGCACGCGCCATGCGGCCTGCGCGCGCGCCAGCGTGGCGCCCGCTTTCAGCGCATCGGCGTGCGCCTGCTCCCAACGCTGCCCGCTGGCCGCGTCGTCCGCCAGCAGGGCCCGATAGCGTCTGGCGTCCGCCTGGCGGCGTGCCGCATCGGCCTGGGCGGCCTGCACGTCGGCCTGCGCCTGCGCCACCACGCCCGGCTGCTGCGCAAGCTGCGCCTCCAGCGTCGACGCCGCGGCCTCGGCCTCGCGCAGCGCAGCCTGCGCCGTCGCCACGGCAGCCTCGGCGGCATCGGCCCTGGCACGGTAGTCGCGGTCGTCCAGCGCGAACAGCACGTCGCCGCGACGCACGGGCTGATTGTCCTGCACAGCCACCTCGGTCACGTAGCCCGCCACGCGCGGACTGACGGGGGCCACGTCGGCGCGCACATACGCATCGTCGGTCGACTCGACGAATCGCGCCCTGCTCCACCAATGCCAGCCATAGCCCAGCACGGCCACAGCGGCCACGGCCCCGCCCGCCACGATCCAGAGCCGCTTCGCGCGCGCAGCGCCTCGAACGCCTCTCTCAACAGTCGTACTCATACCAGCGATCTTTTTCAATGAGGAAATGGAATGGGAATCAGGGCTGCCAGCCACCGCCCAGCGCCTTGAACACGGCGACCTGATCCAACGCCACGCGCTGCGCGGACTCGGCCAGGTTGGCCTCGACCGCCACCAGGCCGCGCTCGGCATCCAGCACGCCCAGCGAATCCAGCGCGCCGGCGCGGAACTCGCGCTCGGCCAGCGATAACGCGCGCGCATGCGCATCGCGGGCGGCGCGCAGCGCGTCGCGCCCTTGCCACGCTGCCTCGTAGCGCACCAGCGCCTGCTCGGTCTCGCGCAGCGCGCGCAGCACCTGGCCATCGAACGCAGCGCGCGCGCCATCGGCATCGGCGCGCGCCTGTCCCAACCGGGCGCGACTGGCCGCCAGGTTCGGAAAGTCCCAACTGACCAGCGGCCCGATGCCCCAGGCCACGGCATGGCGGTCGCCGATCGAACCGGGGTCGCCGGACGTGGACAAGGCATTCACCGATCCGCCGAACGTGATGGCGGGATAGAGCGACGCCCGGGCCACGTCCTCGCGGGCGTGCGCGGCCGCCAGCCTGCGTTCGGCCTCGCGCAGGTCGGGACGGCGGCGCAGCAGCGCGGCGCCATCGCCCACGGGAAACGGCTGCGCCAGCGCCGGCGCGACATGGCACTGTTTCGCCGCGGCCGGCACCTGCGCGGGAGCGTGGCCGGTCAGCGTCGCCAGTTCGTACAGGGCGGCGCGACGCTCGCCTTCCAACGCCGGCAGCGCAGCCCGGGTATCGTCGGCGAAAGCCTGCGCCCGCGCCTGCTCCAGGGCCGATACCAACCCCAGCGCCTGCTGGCGCGCAATCAGCGCCGCGATCCGCTCGGCCACGCCCAGCGAGCGCTGCGCCACCTCGACGCGCTGGCCGAATGCGCAGGCCAGGGCATAGGCGCGGGCCGTCTCGGCCGCCACAGTCACGCGCATCGCGTCGGCGGCGGCCCGCTGCGCCTGCGCATCGGCATGCGCCGCATCGACCAGCCCGCGCACGCGCCCCCACAGGTCGACCTCCCACGACACGGCAAACCCTGGCGACCATCCGAAACGGCTGGCCGCGCGCTCGTCGCGCGCGGCCGCCACCGTCTGGTCGGGACCATGCTTGCCGTAGTCGACGCCCGCCGCCGCCTGCGTCGCGGGCAGTTGCGCGGCATCGGCCTCGGCCAGCGCCGCGCGTACCCGCTGTACGCGCGCGGCGGCCACGGCCAGGTCGCGGTTCTGCGCCAGCGCTTCCTGGATCAAGGCATCCAGCACCGGATCGTCGTACAGGCGCCACCAGTGATCAACGGGCGCGCCCGACATCACGCCGGCCTGCGGCGCGGCATCGAATGGCGCGGTTTGCACGGGGTCGGCGACAGGCGGGACATAGGGTTCGGTGACGGTGCACGCCCCGAGCGCGGCCGCGGCGGCCAGGACGGCCGCGCATGGCATCAACCGGGGCAGGCGTATCCGGAAAGGACGGGAAGGAGGGGGAAACGGCATGATGGCGTCGCGCGGCAAATGCGACCGGACAGAAAACGACCCGACCATGGTATGTTTGCCGAGCTCGTCAATCTCACGCGGTATACCCATTCATCGTCGCAAAATGGACATCGACTTCTTCCACGCGCTGGATGCCACCGAGAAAACGCGCCAGATCGGCGTGCTGGCCACCGACTCTGCGGCCGGGCAGGAGTTCACCGCGCACATCCACGAGCAGGCGCAACTGATCCTGGCGATCGATGGCGTGATGATCGTGCGGGTCGAGGACGGCAGTTGGGTGGTGCCGCCGGGCCGGGCGGTCTGGGTCGCGGCCGGCACCCTGCACGCCATCGAAATGGCGGGCGACGTGCGCATGCGCTCGCTGTTCGTGGCGCACGAAGTGCGGCCCAGCCTGCCTCGCGAATGCCGCGTGGTCGAAGTCAGCCCGCTATTGCGCGAACTGATCGAGGCCGCGCTGGACGTGCCCGTCGACCACGACCTGAATCGCCGCGCCGGCCGGATGCTGGCCCTGATCCTGGACGAGATCGAGATCGCTCGGCCGCTGGCCCTGCACGTGCCGATGCCGCGCCACAATGTGCTGGCGGCGCTGTGCAGGCAGTTCATCCGCGATCCGTCGCGGCGCGCCACGCTTGAGGCCTGGGCGCGCGCCGCGCACATGAATGAACGCACCCTGGCGCGCGCCTTCAAGCGCGAGACCGGCATGACGCCGGGCGCCTGGTGGCGCCACGCGCGGCTGTTGCTGTGCCTGCCGCGCCTGGCCGCCGGCGTGTCCGTCCTGGAACTGGCGCTGGAACACGGCTACGACAGCCCGAGCGCCTTCACGGCCATGTTCAGGAAAGCGCTGGGCGTGCCGCCCAGCGCGTATCTGCGGCGATGATCAGCTGAAGAACTCTTTTACCCGATCCGTCCACGACTTGCTCTGCGGCGAATGACGATCGCCGCCATCGTTCAGAGAAGCCTCGAACTGCCGCAGGATCGACTTCTGTTCCTCGCTCAACCGCACCGGCGTCTCGACCACCACGTGGCAGTACAGGTCGCCCGGATACCCGGCACGAACGCCGCGGATGCCCTTGCCGCGCAGGCGGAACGTCTTGCCCGATTGCGTGCCTTCGGGAATCTGGATCTCGGCCTTGCCACCCAGCGTAGGCACCTGCAGATCCCCGCCCAACGCCGCCGTGGTGAACGGAATCGTCAGTTCGCAGTGCAGATCATCCCCATCGCGCTGGAAGATCTTGTGCTGCTTCAGGTGGATCTCGACGTACAGGTCGCCCGGAGGCCCGCCGTTGATGCCCGGCTCGCCGTTGCCGCTGGAGCGGATACGCATGCCGTCGTCGATGCCGGCCGGAATCTTCACCTGCAGCGTCTTGTTCTTGCGGATGCGGCCCACGCCATCGCACGCGGGGCACGGATCGGTGATTTCCTTGCCGCTGCCGTGGCAGGTCGGGCAGGTCTGCTGCACGCTGAAGAAGCCTTGCTGCATGCGCACGGCGCCCGCGCCGTTACACGTGCGGCAGGTCTTGGGCGTGGTGCCGGCCTTGGCGCCCGAGCCGTGGCAGGTGTCGCAGTTCTCCCAGCTGGGCACGCGGATCTCGGTGTCGAAACCGGCGGCCGCCTGCTCGAGCGTGATTTCCAGCGAATACTTCAGGTCGGCGCCGCGATACACCTGCGGACCGCCGCCACGGCGGCCGCCGCCCGCGGCGCCACCGAAGATTTCGCCGAAGATGTCGCCGAAGGCATCCGCGAAGCCGCCGCCCATGCCGCCCGCGCCGCCCATGCCCGCGGCATTGGGATCGACGCCGGCATGGCCGTAGCGGTCGTAGGCTGCCCGTTTCTGTTCGTCGCCAAGGATCTCGTAGGCTTCCTTGGCTTCCTTGAACTTTTCCTCGGCGTCCTTGCTGTCCGGATTGCGGTCCGGATGGTATTTCATGGCCAGCTTCCGGTAGGCCTTCTTCAGTTCTTCGTCCGAGGCGTTCTTGGCGACACCAAGAATCTCGTAATAGTCGCGTTTTGCCATATGGTCCGATGGGCTCCGGAAGGAGCGCTATTTCAGGTCCGTCTTAAACGAACCCGCCCGGTAGGCGGATTTTCCGGCTACCGGGCGGGTGCGTGCGGAGCGCGCCTTACTGGTCGCGCTTGACTTCCTTGAAGTCGGCGTCGACGACATTGTCGTCAGCCGGCTTCGCGTTGTCGGCCGCCTGTTGCGAGGCTGCCTGCTGCGAGGCCTGGGCGTCAGCGTACATCTTCTCGCCCAGTTTCTGCGAGGCCGTGGACAGGGCTTCGACCTTGGCGTCGATCTGGGCCTTGTCGCCGTCCTTCAGCACGTCTTCGACTTCCTTGATGGCCGCCTCGATGGCTTCCTTCTCGGAGGCTTCCAGCTTGTCGCCGTATTCGGTCAGCGACTTGCGGGTGGCGTGCACCAGCGCGTCGGCCTGGTTGCGCGTCTGGGCCAGCTCGGCGATGCGGTGGTCTTCCTCGGCGTTGGCCTCGGCGTCCTTCACCATGCGCTGGATCTCGTCTTCCGACAGGCCCGAGTTGGCCTTGATGGTGATCTTGTTTTCCTTGCCCGTGCCCTTGTCCTTGGCCGACACGTGCAGGATGCCGTTGGCGTCGATGTCGAACGTGACCTCGATCTGCGGCACGCCGCGCGGCGCCGGCGGGATGCCTTCCAGGTTGAACTCGCCCAGGCCCTTGTTGCCGGCGGCGATCTCGCGCTCGCCCTGGAAGACCTTGATGGTCACGGCCGGCTGGTTGTCGTCGGCGGTGGAGAAGGTCTGCGAGAAGCGGGTCGGGATCGTGGTGTTCTTCTGGATCATCTTGGTCATCACGCCGCCCAGGGTTTCGATACCCAGGGACAACGGGGTGACGTCCAGCAGCAGCACGTCCTTGCGGTCGCCCGACAGCACGGAACCCTGGATGGCGGCGCCGGCGGCGACGGCCTCATCGGGGTTGACGTCCTTGCGCGGCTCCTTGCCGAAGAATTCCTTGACCTTGTCCTGCACCTTGGGCATGCGGGTCATGCCGCCGACCAGGATGACGTCGTCGATGTCGGAAACCTTGACGCCGGCGTCCTTGATGGCGATGCGGCACGGCTCGATGGTGCGCTCGATCAGTTCCTCGACCAGGGCTTCCAGCTTGGCGCGGGTGACCTTCAGGTTCAGGTGCTTCGGGCCCGAGGCGTCGGCCGTGATGTACGGCAGGTTGATCTCGGTCTGCTGGCTGGAGGAGAGCTCGATCTTGGCCTTTTCGGCGGCTTCCTTCAGGCGCTGCAGGGCCAGCACGTCCTTGGACAGGTCGACGCCCTGTTCCTTCTTGAACTCGCCGATGATGTAGTCGATGATGCGCTGGTCGAAGTCTTCGCCGCCCAGGAAGGTGTCGCCGTTGGTCGACAGCACTTCGAACTGCTTCTCGCCATCGACGTCGGCGATTTCGATGATGGACACGTCGAACGTGCCGCCGCCCAGGTCATAGACGGCGATCTTGCGGTCGCCCTTCTCGGTCTTGTCCAGGCCGAACGCCAGCGCGGCGGCGGTGGGTTCGTTGATGATGCGCTTGACTTCCAGGCCGGCGATGCGGCCGGCGTCCTTGGTGGCCTGGCGCTGGCTGTCGTTGAAGTATGCCGGCACCGTGATGACGGCCTCGGTCACTTCCTCGCCCAGGTAGTCCTCGGCGGTCTTCTTCATCTTGCGCAGCACTTCGGCCGACACCTGCGGGGGCGCCATCTTCTTGCCGCGCACTTCGACCCAGGCGTCGCCGTTGTCAGCCTTGGTGATGGTGTAGGGCATCAGGTCGATGTCCTTCTGCACTGCCTTCTCTTCGAACTTGCGGCCGATCAGGCGCTTGACGGCGTACAGGGTGTTGCGTGGGTTGGTGACGGCCTGGCGCTTGGCCGGCGCGCCCACCAGGGTTTCATCGTCCATGTAGGCGATGATGGAAGGCGTCGTGCGGGCGCCTTCGGCGTTTTCGATGATCTTGACCTGACCGCCGTCCAGCACAGCGACGCAGCTGTTGGTCGTGCCCAGGTCGATGCCAATGATTTTGCTCATGGTAGGTTGCCTTGAATGAAATTCTGGAATGCGAAGAGTTGGTAAAAACCCGTCGAAAAACTCGGTCCCAGCCTAACTGGGGTCGGCCGCAGGGTTTTCAAGAGGTTGTCACCCGCCTGCCGCCCCGGCCTGCTGCCGCCTGACCGCGTCCGTGAACTGCGGCAGGCCGGGCCAGCCGGTGATCCGGCCCAGCCGCTTGCCCGCCCGATACAGTACGAAGGTGGGCACGCCATGCAGGCCGAACCGGCGGCCCAGGGGCTCGTCGGCATAGACGTCGGCCTCGAACCAGGTCAGGCCCAGGGCCAGCAGCGCGTCCTGGTGCAATAACGCCGTCTGCTTGAACAGATTGCAGTTGTAACAGTCCTGGCCCCACAGGAACACGCACCGCAGATCGTCCCCCGGCGCTTGCGCGACGGTGGCGTCGAAATCGGCATGGCTGACGTGCCGCATGCCGAACAGGTCGAAGACCTGCGAGGGATCGAAGGGGGCGTGGGCCATGATGGGGCTGGCGGAATCAGTTGCCGGCGGCGACCACGACCAGCGCGGGGCGCAGGGTGCGGTCGGCGATGGCATAGCCCTTCTGCAGCAGTTGCACCACGGTGTTGGCGGGCTGCTCGGCGGGCACCGACGAAATGGCCTGGTGCTGATGCGGATCGAACTTGTCGCCCTGGGCCGGCGCGATGTCCTTGAGCATATTGCGCTCGAAGGCGGACGACAGCTGCTTCAGGGTCACTTCGACGCCTTCACGCAGGTTTTCGACGGTCTGTTCGGGCTGGGCCAGCGCGGCCTCCAGGCTGTCCTTGACGGGCACCAGGCTTTCGGCAAACGACTCGATGCCGAACTTGCGGGCCTTGGACACGTCTTCCTGGGCGCGGCGGCGCACGTTCTCGCCTTCGGCCATGGCGCGCAGGGTCTGGTCCTGCGCCGCCTTCTGGGCCGCCTGGGCGGCCTCGAGCTCGGCGCGCAGCGCGGCGATCTCGGCCTGCAGGGCCTCGACGCTGTCCAGCGCCGGGGCGGCAGCGGCTTCGCCGGCTTGCTCAGGGGTGGAATCGACAGGCTCTTGGGGTGCCGTCATGGGGTCCTCCGGAATGTGTTTCGATGGGGTCGCCCAGCACGATGGGGACGAATGTCCCTGTTTCAAGTCCGGTCTTGAAAGAAAATCGAGGACGGGTGGCGCATTTTTTTTGGCGCAAAAACGGGGCCGCAGCGCCACCCGGCCGGTCCTGGCCGGACGGCGGTCACTTCCTGCCGGGCTGGGCCGGGGCCACGGGATCGCTGGCCGGAAAGGTGTCTTCCAGCGCCTCGTCGACCGACTGGTCATGGCCGGTCTTGCGGTCTTCGGGATCTTTTCCGGTGCCGATCGACACCGGATCGCTGGCTGGGAAGGTATCGTCCAGGGCGTCGTCCAACTCGCGTTCGAGCGGATCTTTTTCGCCTGTACGGGGATGGGATTTCTGCTTGGTGGTCATACGCAGCCTCCTGGTTCAACCTGCGAGAGCGCTCGCGAGCAGGATTCATCAGCAAGAAGCATGCCGCGCGGCGGGCTGGCTCATGCGGACGCTCTTCCGGGGGACTGTCCGGGCGGCATGATGCCGCCCGCCGATGCTCCGACCCCGTTTATCGGCCCTGACCCGGCGTGACCGGCCAGCCTTGCAGGTTCGCGTCGACGATGTCCGTCAGCGCCGCCGTCCAGGCCGGGCTGTCGTTCAGGGCCGGAATGTAGCGGAACTGCTTGCCCCCCGCCTCCAGGAAGGCATGCCGGCATTCCTGGTTGATTTCTTCCAGGGTTTCCAGGCAGTCGGCCACGAAACCCGGGCAGGCCACGTCCACCGAGGTGATGCCGCGGCGCGCCATTTCCTTCAGCGTGGGCTCGGTATACGGCTCGAGCCAGCGCGCCGAGCCGAAGCGGCTCTGGAAAGTGACTTCCATCTGCTCGGCCGACAGACCCAGCCGCTCGCGCAGCAATTGCGCCGTCTGCATGCAGTCGCGGTAATACGGGTCGCCCAGTTCGATGGAATAGCGCGGCAGGCCGTGGAAGCTGAGCAGCAGCAGTTGCGGCCGGCCGTTGGCCTGCCAGTGCGCCTCGATGCGCTCGGCCAGGGCGCCGATGTAGCCCGGATCGGTATGGAAACGCTTGATGAAACGCAGCGCCGGCTGGTCGCGCAGCCGCGCGGCATGCGCGCTGACGGCATCGACCGCGGTGGCGGTGGTGCTGGCGGCGTATTGCGGATACAGCGGCACGGCCAGGATGTGTTCGCAACCACGCTGGCGCAGCGCCGCCACGGCGTCGGGAACCGAGGGGTTGCCGTAGCGCATGGCCAGCTCGACCTCGACGTCGCGGCCGCGCGCGCGCAGCGCCTGCGCCACGCCGTCGGCCTGCTGGCGGCTGTACACCATCAGCGGCGAACCGCCCTCCATCCAGATGCCGCGGTAGCGCGGCTCGAGCTTCCTGGGCCGCAGCGTCAGCACCAGGCAGTGCAGGATGGGCTTCCAGAGATAGCGCGGGATCTCGATGACGCGCGGATCGGACAGGAATTCGCGCAGGTACTTGCGGATGTCGCCCTTGGACGGGGTATCGGGCGTGCCCAGGTTCAGCAGCAGGACGCCGACCCGGCCCGGCCCGGTGAGGGGCGGATTCTCGTCGAACGGGTCGCCCTGGGCCGGCGCCTCGGGCAGGAAACGCTCGGGCCACAAATACTTGAACAAGCGTAGGAACACACACACCCCCTGTGACGGCTTGCCTGCGGCACAAGCCGTTTGTCGTGTTGGATGGATTTTTACGGGTGGTTATGGCTCAGTGCGTTGGACAGCAGCCGCGCCGTGATGTCGACGATGGGGATGACCCGTTCGTACGCCATGCGCGTGGGGCCGATGACCCCCAGCGTGCCCACCACCTTGCCGTCGACCCCATACGGCGCGGTGATCACCGAGACCTCTTCGAACGGCACGAGCTGCGAATCGCCGCCGATGTAGATCTGCACGCCCTGTGCGCGGCTGGAGACGTCCAGCAGTTGCAGCAGGTCGGTTTTCTGCTCGAACAGGGAGAACATCTTGCGCAGCCGGTCCATGTCGGACGCGATGTCGGTGACGTCCAGCAGCTTGCGCTCGCCGGAGATGACCACGGCGTCGCCGTCGTCGGCCGCTTCGGCGCTGGCCTCGACAGCCGCCTGCATCAGCTTGGAGATGTCTTCGCGCAGTTGGGCCAATTCGGTCGACAGCGTGCGGCGCACCGCGTCGAAGGACTTGCCCGAGAAATGCACATTGAAGAAATTACCGGCCTCGGTCAGTTCGGCGTCGGTGTAGTCGCGCTGCGCGGCCAGGATGCGGTTCTGCACGTCGCCGTCGGGCGTGACGATGATCAGCAGCACCCGGCGCTCGGACAGGCGGATGAATTCGATCTGGCGAAAGACCTGCGACCGCTTGGGCGTGAGCACCACGCCGGCGAACTGGGAGAGATTGGACAGCAGCGCGGCCGCGGCGTTGACGGCGCGGGCCGGGTCGGACATGGGCAGCATGTCGCTGACGCTGGGCTGGTGCAGTTGGTAGGCGCGCACGGCCAGCAGCGAGTCGACGAACATGCGGTAGCCGCGCGGCGTGGGGATGCGCCCGGCCGAGGTATGGGGGCTGTGGATCAGGCCCTGGTCTTCGAGATCGGCCATGACGTTGCGGATGGTGGCCGGCGACAGGTCGAAGACTTTGGACAGCGTGCGCGAACCGACAGGCTGCCCGTCGGCGATGTAGCGTTCTATCAACGCCTTGAGCAGTGCGCGTGCGCGATCATCCATGCCCCGTATTCTAGTGAATCTTTTGGAAATAAGGCGGCAGGCCCCGAACCCGCATCCCGGCCGGATCCGGCACGGACGGTCAACGCCTGCCGAAAAGTCCCCCGACGGTGTATTTGGCGCGGGCCCACAACGCCTTGAGTCCGATGCTCAGCATGTTCAATTCGCCGGACGCGGGCGCCGCTTGCCGGGCCAGCATGGTCCGCTGGGCGGCGGCCAGCGTGGCCTGGGCCTGGGCAAGCACGGCCTGGGCCTGCAGCAGGATGGCCTGGGCCTCCGCAGGCGTACTGGCAGCGGGCGCGGGACCACCCGCCGCGGGAGCCGAGAGAGGGCTCGCCGCGGCAGCCGGGGCCGCCGCCGTCGCCGGCATGGGCGCCGCGCCGGCATCGCCCCCGCCCTGCACCAGGGCCGCCAGATTGCGCTCGAACTGTTTCAGGATATGCCCGGCCACCTCCTCGATCATGCCGCTGCCGCGGCCGTACTGGGCGACCGCGCCGGATAGCTGAAGATCGGTCCGGACGGTGACGTCGGTGCCGCCTGCCGCGGCCTCGGCCAGCGCGAAACTGAATTCCGACTGGGCCGCGCCGCGTCCCTTCGGGTCCAGGCCCGAACCGCGCAGCCAGGCGGTGTGCGTGGCGGCGTCCTTGCGCAGCAGTTCCGCCCGGCCATCGAAGCTCAGCTTGATCGGGCCGAGCTTGACCGATACCGACCCCAGGTACTGATCGGCGCCCGCGGTACCCGTCAGGCGCGCGCCCGGCAGGCAGGGCAGGATGCGCGGAACGTCCAGCATCAGCGTCCAGGCGTCTTCCAACGGCAGGGGAATGTGAAAGCGATTGGTGAATTCCATGGCGGTCTTGTCGTGGTTCGGTTCAGGGCTGGGCGGCCTGGGAGGCCGCCGCCTGATCGATCAGCTCGACCAGGCGCACCGGGGTAAGGGGAAATTCGCACAGGCGCGCGCCCTGCTGCCGCAGGGCGTGTTCGACCGCGCCGATGACGGCAGCGGCTACCGGGATGGTGGCCGTCTCGCCCAGCCCCTTGGCGCCCAGCGGGTTCAGCGCCGTGGGCGAAGGCTGGAAAATCACCTCGATCGCGGGCACTTCCGGGGCGGTGGGCAGCAGGTATTCGGCATAGGTGGTGGTCAGGGGCTGCGCATTGGCGTCGTAGCCCATCCATTCGAACAGCGCATTGCCCAGGCCGTGCACCACGCCCCCATGAACCTGGCCCTGGGCCAGTTGCGGATTGATGATGTTGCCGCTGTCCTGCACCGCGACGTAGCGCACCACGTGCATGGCGCCCGTCATCGGATCGACCTCGACCTCGCAGGCATGCGAGGCGCCGGCATAGGTCTGCGCGTCGCAATGAAAGAAGACCGTCTCGTCCAGGCCCGGATCGCCGGGAGCCGGCATGGCGTAGCCAGGCACGCCCTTCATCAGCATGGCCAGGCGCGCCAGCGGCACGCGCTGGCTGAAGTCCGGCGTATGGACTTCGCCATTGGACAGCATCAGATCGCCGGGTTGTGCCTTCAGCACGGTCGCCGCGACGGCCAGCGCCTTGGCGTGTATCCGGTCGGCGGCCTCGCAGATGGCCGAGCCCGCCATCATGGCCTGCCGGCTGGCGAAGCCGCCCATGCCGTAGCCGACGTGGCCGGTATCGCCCGCGACGATCTCGATGGCCTGGGGCTGCACGCCCAGGCGCGCGGCGCACAACTGCGCCAGCGTGGTCTTGATGCCCTGCCCCATCGCCAGCGCACCGGTATGCGCCACGATGCGGCCCGAGGGCAGGACCTGCAGCCGCACGACCTCGTAAGGGCCCCGTCCGGTGGGCTTGACGCTGTTGGCGATGCAGATGCCGCGCAGCCAGCCGCGCGCCGCCGATTGCGCACGCCGCGCCTCGAAACCCGCATAGTCGACGGCCTCGGCGGCCCGGGCCTGCAGCGCGGGAAAGTCGCCGCTGTCGACCACCAGCGGCACCCCGGCGCGCGATTTCAGCGGCTTGGTATAGGGAATCTTCTCGGGCGGAATCAGGTTTCGGCGGCGGCACTCCAGGCGGTCGAGACCCAACTCGTTCGCCAGCCGGTCCAGCATGCGCTCCATCACGAACGCGGCCTGCGGGTAGCCCGCGCCGCGGATGGTCGCCACGGGCACCTTGTTGGTGTAGACGACACGTGCGCGCAGCGAGAAGGCCGGCACGACGTAGGGCCCGCTCATCGACGACGCGGTGTTGTAGGGCACGTTGGTGCCCTGCGGGGTGTAGGCGCCGTTGTCGTGGACGAACTCGCCGCGGATGCCCAGCAGCCGGCCCTGCCGGTCGGCCGCCACCGAGATCGTCCAGAACTGGTCGCGCTCCTGCACGGTGGTCAGGAAGTTCTCGCGCCGGTCTTCCACCCACTTGACCGGGCGGCCCAGCGCGCGCGCCACGGCGGGGATGACGATCTCTTCGGGGTAGATCATGAACTTGGCGCCGAAGCCGCCGCCCACGTCGGGCGTGATCACCCGCAACTGGCGCTCGGGCTGGTCCAGCATGTGGCAGATGGTGTAGTGCAGCTCGTGCGCCATCTGGGTGGATGACCACACGGTCAGCGTGCCGGTGGCGGCGTCCGGCAAGGCGGCCACGCCCCGGCCTTCCATGGGATGCCCGCCGCCGCGATGCGCCCAGAAGCTGTCGTGCAGCACGACGGGCGCCTGGTCGAAGGCCGCGTCGCACTCGCCGTAGGCCAGCGTGTAGTCCTGAAGCACATTGCCTTGCAGTTCGGTGCGAACGGGCGGCGCGCCGTCGCGCGCGCCCTGCCGGCAATCCGACACGGCAGGCAGCATCTCGTAATCGACCTGCACGGCGGCGGCGGCGTCTTCGGCCTGCTGGCGGCTGCGCGCGACCACGACGGCGAAAGCCTCGCCCGCGAAGGCTACCTCGTCGCCGGCCAGCACGAACGGCGTGGTGTTCTCGGGCAAGGCGGCCAGGGCGAAGCCCAGCGGCATGCGCCACGACGTCAGGTGGCCGAACAGTTCCTGGCGGGTATAGACGGCGGCCACGCCAGGCATGGCGCGCGCGGCGTCGGCATCGATGGCGAGCAGGCGCGCATGCGCGTGCGGACTGCGCACGAAGCATGCATGCAGCGCATCCGGCAGCGGTATGTCGTCCAGAAAGCGGGCGGTGCCGCGCAGCAGCGGATCGTCCTCTACGCGGCCGGGGCTCTGGCCCATGCCTGGCGTGGCGCTCAGGGCGGGGTCAGCATGCATGGCGGCCGCCCTCCCCGGGTTGCCTGGCTTCGCGCATGACGCGAGCCGCCCGCAGCGCCGCGGCCACGATATTCTGGTAGCCGGTACACCGGCAAAGATGGCCCGACAACACGTCGCGCACCTGCTCTTCGTCGGGATCGGGATTGCTGTCCAGCAGCTCGGTCAGCGACATCAGAATGCCCGGGGTGCAATAGCCGCACTGCAGCGCATGCAGTTCGTGAAATGCCTGCTGCAGCGGCCCCAGCGCCTCTTCCGACGGGGCCAGGCCCTCCACGGTGCCGACGCAACAGCCGTCGGCCTGCACCGCCAGCATCAGGCAACTGCGCGCCGACAGGCCATCGACCAGCACGGTGCAGGCACCGCATACGCCGTGCTCGCAGCCCACGTGCGTGCCGGTCAGCTTCAGTTCGCCGCGCAGGAAGTCCGCCAGGTTCAGGCGCGGCTCGGCCATGCCCTCGCGCGGCTGGCCATTGACCTGCATGCGGACAAGGCGGGGATTACGGTCTGCCATGATTCGCTCTCATCGGGTAGCGCGCCGGACGGCGCTGTCCAGGGCACGCGCGCTGAGCACGCGCGCCAGCCGCCGCCGGTACCAGGCTGGGGTATAGGCATCGCTGCTGGCGTCGACGGCGCCGCACAACTCGGAAGCAGCGGCCAGATCCCGGGACGTGGCCTGGGTGCCCAGCAACGCCGACTCGGCCTGGGCCATGCGCACGGGCGTGGCGGCGCAGCCGCCCAGCGTGATGGAACAGCGCGCCACCCGGCCGTCCGCGCCGAACTGCAGCAGCACGGCGGCCGAGACGATGGCGAAATCGCCGTGGCGCCGCGAGAACTCCAGGAAACAGGAGCCGTGGCCCGCGTCCCAGGGCCTGAACGAGGCGCCCAGCACCAACTCGTCGGACTGCAAGGAGGGCGTCATGTAGCCGGCCGGGAAATCGGCCATGCACACGCTGCGCCGGCCCCGCACGCTGCCGATGTGCACCTGGGCGTCCAGGGCCATGGCGATGGCGGGAATCTCGGCGGACGGGTCCAGTTGGCACAGGCTGCCGCCCACGGTGCCACGGTTGCGCGTCTGCCGGTGGCCCACGTTGAGGATGGCCTCGTGCAGTATCGGCAGGCGCGAGGCCACCAGGCCGGAGAACTCCACGTCGCGCTGCCGGGCCATGGCGCCGATGTGGACGGCGTCCCCGTCGTCACGGATGTAGGCCAGCTCCGCGATCCGGTTGATGTCGACCAGGCAATCCGGAAACGCGAAGCGCATGTTCAGCATGGCCATCAGCGACTGCCCGCCCGCCAGCACGCGGGCGTTGTCGATGTCGGCCAGACTGCGCAGCGCCTCGTCCAGAGTGCCCGGAGCGATGTAATCGACGGCGGGGGCTTTCATCGCGCGTCAGATCTTGGACAGGTCCAGCGACGACGGCGCGAAGATCTCCTCGGGCGTCACGCGGCGCTCGGAAAGGCCCTGCTCGAAGTGATAGCGCGAGAAGGTCTCGATGACGTGGCGATTGGCCTCCAGCCCATAGGGCCAGTAATCGTCGCCCATCAGCGCGCGGGCTTCGTTGTAGTGGTGCACCATCCACGGCAGGGTGACCGCCAGGTGGCAGATCTCGTTGAGCTCGTGCACCGCAAGCTGCTTGGCCTTGATGAACGCCTTGTAGACGCTGACAGGCAGCCAGGGATTCTTTTCGACCAGCGACTTGCGGATACCCACCAGATGCATGATCGGGAAAATCCTGGTGCGGCGGAAATAGTCCTTCTCGGCCTCGATGTAGTTATCGCCAAACAGGCGGCCCACGTTGGGCGCGCCGCGCAGGAAGCAGGACGGCGCGCGGGCGCCGATGTAGCCATCGATCTCGCCGGCCTCCAGCATGCCCGACAGGGTCTTGTCGTCGGGAACCTGCTGCAGGTCGATGTCGGCATTCAGCGTGAGGGGCGAACGCTCGCCCCGGCCCGGCTCCTCGATGCCGCCCCGGCGCCACTTGATGTCCGAGGGCTTGATCCCGTACTCGTCCTGCAGGATGCCGCGGATCCACACGTTGGCCGTGATCTGGTATTCCGGCACGCCGATGATCTTGCCCTTCAGGTCCTTCGGGGTCTGGATGCCGCGGTCGGTGCGGATATAGATGCCCGACTGGCGGAACACGCGCGACAGCACGGCCGGGATGCCGATATAGGCATTCTCGCCACGCGCCGTGTTCATCATCAGGCTGCTCATGGAGATCTCCGTCACGTCGAATTCCTCGTAGCGGAATGCGCGGTGGAAGGCCTCTTCGGGCTCCAGGGGCACGGCATGCACGTTGCAGCCCTCGATGGCCACGCGGCCGTCGAACAGTGCCTGGGTGCGGTCATAGTTGCCTACGGAGAGGCTGATGTTCAACTTGCTCATAAGACGTCTTCCTTCTTTGGGGGTTGCTCAAT
Organism: Bordetella ansorpii; assembly: GCF_900078315.1. Taxonomy (GTDB): domain Bacteria; phylum Pseudomonadota; class Gammaproteobacteria; order Burkholderiales; family Burkholderiaceae_B; genus Bordetella; species Bordetella ansorpii. Next base: position 1,213,061 of record NZ_FKBS01000014.1, on the reverse strand, counting down.
CCGCCTTCAAGCCGATCTGTTTCGCCAGCGCGGAGAAACGCTCCAGGTCGCTGTCGACGATCTTCTTGAAACTGTCCGGGCCTTCGTCGGCGATGATGTAGCCCAGGCTTTCGAGCTTCTGCCTCATCGTCGGGACTTTCATGGCATCGGCCACCGTCCGGTAGATGGCCTGCTTGACGCTGTCGGGCGTGCCGGCGGGGACGAACAGGCCCTGCCACTGGTCAAGCGAGAAATCGGCCGCCCCCAGCTCGCGCATGGTCGGCACGTCCGGCAAGACGGGCGACCGCGTCTGCGAGGTGATCGCCAGGGGCACCAGCTTGCCTCCGGCAATGTTCGCCAGCGCGCCAGAAATCGTGATCACCCCGTAATCGACCTGGCCGCCGATGAGGTCGACCATGGCTGGGCCGCACCCTTTGTACGGAATATGGGCATTCTCCATGTGGAATTCCGTGTTCATCATTTCGCCCGCCAGATGCGGATCGGTGCCCGCGCCGCATGACGCCCACGACAGCTTGGCGGTCTTGCTGGCCTTCACGATGTCGCCGAAGGAGCGGAATGTCGAGTTGGCGGGCACCAGCACCAGCATGGGCGCATAGGCCACGGCAACCACGGGCTCCAGATCTTTCCTGGGATCATAAGAAAGGTTGGCGAAGATGGCGGGCGCCAGGGCGTAGGCGTCGTTGGTCATCAGCAGGTGATGGCCGTCGGCAGGCTGACTCGCCACATACTTGGTGCCGACCATGCCCCCCGCGCCGCCCCGATTGCTGACGATGACGGATTGGCCCAGCTTGCCGATCTGGTCGCCGATCAGGCGGCCCAGCATGTCCACGCCGCCGCCCACGGCGTAAGGAACGGTGATCTCGACCGTCTTGGCGGGAAAGGCCGAGGCCGGTTTGGCATCCTGCGCCCGGGCCGGCGAAGAGGCCGCCGCAATCAGGGTAGAGAAACAGAGCAGACGAATAAGCATTCTGGTGAGCATGGTCGGAACTCGCGCAATAGCGGATTGATCGGAACTGCCGTGTTGCACCAATTGGGTGCTGTGTGCACCAAAATACTCAGTAGGCTGAGCAATTATTCACTATACTGAGCATTTGGTCTTGCTAGGGTTTCAACCAATACGAGAAAAAACCACGAAAAATCAATGGATCTCGTACTGACCGGGACGACGTCCCCGACCTTTATCAAGCAATCCTCGTGCCAACTTTTCGCGAAAATGCGGACTTCGGGAAAGGCCGCCGCGCGCGGCGGCGCCCGGCCGGCGCGTGGCGGCCGATGGGTCATCCGGTGTCATGAGAACGTCAGCCGCCAGCGGACCGGCGGCACGGCCCCTACGGCCTGTTCAGTGCGTTCGCGACGCCCTGCAACGAGAACGCATCGGCGGGCCCCACCATGGCATACAGCACGCCCTGCCTCGAGCCATATCGCGCGATCAATCCGCCTTCGGTACGTTCGCCCGCCACCAGCAGCCGATGTGCGGACAAGGGCGGCCGGACGTAGAAGCTGAGCGTGCGTCCCACCGCATCCTGGTAGATGACCATGGCCGCCGCCCCGCTTTCCGTGGCGAACAGCCGTCCGCCAACGGGGCGGAATCCGGCGGGCGCCAGGTCGGGCATCTTCGCCGCCAGGCCCACATTGCGATCCAGCCACCCCTGCAGTTCGTCCTGGCTGGAAGCCGCGAAGTCGACGGGCGCGGTGCGGTCCACCACCATCAACCGGTACGCAGCGACAGCGTCGCTCATCGGCGCGACCGCGGATGCCATGCGCCATCCCCGCGCCTGCCATCCGCCCAGCGAACCGATCGCCACGCAGAACAGCAGCGAGGCAGCAATAGCCATCCACGAGCGCGTGCGCGCGGCGCGGCGCGCACGGATCATTGCCGGATCCAGCGCCGGATTGACGCGCGGCATCGGCACCCCGGCGATCGCGGCACGCAGGCGTTGCGCATCCCGTTGCCAGTCCTGCACCTGCCGCGCCCGCTCGGGATGCCGTGACAGATAGCGCTCGACGGCGGCATGCGCCGCGTCATCGAGCTGGCCGTCGACGTAGGCGTGGAGATCGTCTTCGCTGGGGACCTGATTCATTTCATCACTCGCAGTAGAGGGGCGGGACGCTGCTCGCCCTCGCTGAGCCGCCGCAATGCCTGCCGTGCGCGCGACAGCCGGGACATCACCGTGCCGATGGGGATGCCCAGCAGGTCGGAGACTTCCTGGTAGCTATGACCCTCGACGGCCACCAGCAGCAGCATCGCGCGGTGTTCGTCGGACAGGCTGCCGAAAGCCTCGAGCGTGCCACGCGTGGCCGCCACGTCCTCGGCCGACGGCCACTGCGGCGCTTCGGGCTCGTAAAGGCGGCCGAGCATCGCGGCCTGCCGCCTGGCGCTGCGCTGGGTGTCGAGAAAGCGGCGGTGCAGGATGGTGAACAGCCAACTGCGCAGCGACCCTCCGTCACGCCGGCTGGACCAGCGCGACAGGGCGCGCTCCAGCGTCGATTGCACGAGATCGTCCGCCGCATGCACGTCCCGCGTCAGCCAGAGCGCGAAGCGGCGCAGACGCGGGATCATTTCGCGCAGTTGCTCGTCTTGGTCGGTCACGGACATGGCAGGCGGGTCGCCCATGGTGAATGCGGGAATGCGGCACGCCGCAGGACATAGTAAGACGCCGCGGGCGGCGCACTATTCCCTGGTCCGAGAAAATTTCTTCCGTGCGGAATAAGCCTGGCCGGCCAACGTCTTACAGGAATTCGACACAGGGCCCGCGGCCCAGGAGTGGATATCATGGAGCGTATGTCTTCAGGACGCGCGCCCCGGCGCGATGGCCTGCGCTGGGCGGCGATCGGCGTCGCCGTGGCGGGCGTGACCGCCGCCTTCGGCTACGTGGGCGGCTGGCTGGCGCCGCAGCGGCTGACACCGGAAAAGGTCGTCGATGCGCTGCAGGCCAACGGCGGCCAGCATCCCGGTTATCGGCGCAACCATGCCAAGGGGGTTTGCGTCAGCGGCTATTTCGAGGGCAACGGCGCGGCCAGCGCCTATTCCAGCGCGCCCTTCTTCCAGGCCACCCGCACGCCCGTGGTCGGCCGTTTCGCCCTGCCGGGCGGCAACCCCTACGCCCCGGACAACAGCGTGCCGATACGCAGCCTGGCGCTGCGGCTGACCGCGCCCGACGGGCAGCAATGGCGCACCGGCATGAACAGCATGCCCGTCTTTCCGCTCGCGACGCCGCAGGCGTTCTACGAGCAGGCGCTGGCCGGCCGCCCCGATCCCGAGACCGGCAAGCCCGACCCCGAGAAACTCAAGGCCTTCGTCGGCGGGCATCCCGAGATGCGCGCGTTCCTGGCCTGGGTGAAACAGGCCAAGCCCAGCGCCAGCTATGCCACCGAAACGTATTACTCGCTGAATGCGTTCTATCTGGTGAATGCGCAGGGCAAGCGGCAGGCGGTGCGCTGGCGCGTGGAACCGGAACAGGCCGCCGCACAGGGCAGCGCCGCCACCGCCGGCGACGCGGACGTCCTGCAGGAAGACCTGTCGCGCCGCATCGCCGCCGGCCCGCAACGCTGGAAGCTGCTGTTCACCCTGGCGGCCGCCGATGATCCTGTCGACGACGCCACCCGGAACTGGCCCGCGCAACGCACCACGATCGATGCGGGCGTACTGGTGCTCGATACCGTCACGGCCCAGGACAGCGGCCCCTGCCGCGACGTCAACTACGACCCGACGGTCCTGCCGCGCGGCATGCAGGCCTCTGCCGACCCGCTGCTGGCCGCCCGTTCGGCCGCCTATGCGGATTCCTACCTGCGGCGCACCAGCGAAGAAGCCGGCATCCCCGGCGCCGCCCGCATGCAATCGGAGAAACGATGATGAAGACGACTTTCAGCCTGCCCGCGCGCCTCTTGCACTGGCTCATGGCGGCGATGATCGTCGCCATGCTGTTCATCGGCGTGGGGATGACGGCGTCGATATCGGAACGGCACGCGGCGCTGGTGTCGATCCACCTGCCCCTGGGCATCGCGGTATTGGTGCTGGCCTGTATCCGGCTGGCCGTGCGGTGGCGTTCGCCCCCGCCCGCGTTGCCCGAGGGCCTGCCGGCCTGGCAGCGGCTGGCCGCGCATGGCTCGCACCTCGCGCTGTACGCCCTGATGATCGCCATGCCCCTGATCGGCTGGGCCATGCAGTCGGCGGGCGGCTATCCCATCGTGCTGGGCGCGGGCGTGCAATTGCCCGCCATCGCCCCGGCGGATCCGGTGCTGTTCGCCTGGCTGCGCCACGCCCACCGCTGGCTGGCGTACCTGTTCTTCGCGACCTTCTTGGCCCACTTCGCGGCCGCGCTGTATCACGGCCTGATCCGCCGCGACGGCGTGCTGAGGTCGATGACCGGCAAATAACGGGAAAAAGAAGGCCGGGCGAGCGGGCGCCCGCGCAAGGTGGAAGGATGACGCGGCGCCGTCTTAGGGCCTGTTAACCCTAAAAGGAGCCTCGCACAGCCGGGGAAATGGGAAGCGCGGCGGCCGGCCGGCGCAAGGGAGACTTTTCTCCTGCGTCCGTCACGAACGGCCCCCTATAATCATCGTCAGGCGCGCCCGCTTTTCCCCATACCTATACATACAGACTTCCACCATGCATTTTCCCACCGTCGCCCTGATCGGCAGGCACCAGGACAGCGGCCTGGACGGCGCGTTGCGCGCGCTGGCCAACGCCATCACGCAGGCAGGCCGCAAGGTGCTGATCGAGGCGGACACCGCCCGGAACACGCAGGTCCACGAGTACCCGGTCGCCGACCTGCAGGAAATCGGCCGCAGCGCCTCGCTGGCCGTGGTCATGGGCGGCGACGGCACGGTGCTGGGCGCCGCGCGCCACCTGGCCCCCTATGGCGTGCCGCTGGTCGGCATCAACCATGGCCGGCTGGGCTTCATCACCGACATCCCCGTGCAGGACGCCCACGCCGCGCTCAACCGCGTGCTCGAGGGCAACTACAGCATCGAAGACCGCATGATGCTGCAGGGCAGCGTATGGCGCGCCGAACAGCAGATGTTCTCGGCCTCGGCGCTGAACGACGTGGTGCTCAACCGCGCCGGACGCGGCGGCATGATCGAAGTGCGCGTCGAGCTCGACGACGCCTTCATGTATGCGCAGCGCGCCGACGGCCTGATCGTGGCCACGCCCACGGGTTCCACCGCCTACTCGCTGTCGGCCAACGGCCCGTTGCTGCATCCTGGCCTGAACGCCATGGTGCTGGTGCCGGTGGCGCCGCAAACCCTGTCGAACCGTCCCATCGTCATCCCCGACACGGGCGTGCTCAGCATGACCCTGGTGGCCATGGGCCGCGTCGAGGTCGGCGCCAGCGTGCATTTCGACATGCAGACCTGGTCCGACCTGCAGCCCGGCGACCGCATCACCGTGCAGCGCGCCCCGCATACCGTGCGCTTCGTGCACCCCGAGGGCTACAGCTTTTTCTCCACCCTGCGCCGCAAGCTGCATTGGAACTTGATGCCGCAGGCCACCGATAACGTTGAATAGCCACACGCGCCCGCCATGCTGCGCACCCTGCACATCCGAGACTTCGTCATTGTCGAAGAGACCGAGATCCACTTCGGCTCCGGCTTCACCGTGTTCTCCGGCGAGACCGGGGCCGGCAAATCCATCCTGATCGACGCGCTGGCCCTGGCGCTGGGCGAACGCGGCGACGCCAGCATGCTGCGCGAAGGCGCGGCGCGCGCCGACATCACCGCGGTGTTCGACACGCCCAGCCATCTGAAGGAATGGCTGACCGAGCGTGACCTGGACGCCGATGGCCCCGAACTGGCCCTGCGCCGCGTCATCGACGCGCAAGGCCGCAGCCGCGCCTACCTGAACGGCACACCCGTCACCGTGACCCTGCTGCGCGACCTGGGCGAGCACCTGGTCGACATCCACGGCCAGCATGCCCACCAGAGCCTGATGCGCCCCGACGCCCAGCGCGACCTGCTGGACGCCCACGGCGGCCACGTCGAACTGCGCCACAAGGTGGCACACGCCTGGAAGCACTGGCGCAACCTGCAACGCCAGCTGGAAACGGCCGAACAGGATGCCGGCAAGCTGGCCGCCGACCGCGAACGCGTGCAATGGCAGGCCGACGAGCTCGACGCCCTGGCCCTGGCGCCCGACGAATGGGACAGCCTGCAGGGCGAACACACCCGCCTGGCGCACGCCCAGTCGCTGCTGGACGACGCGGGACAGGTACTCGAGGCGCTGGACGGCGAAGACGACTCCGCGCGGCACCGCGTCAGCGTGGCGCTGCAGCGCACGCAGCAGATGATGCGCCACGATCCCGCGCTGAAGGGGCTGTGCGACGAACTGGAGTCGGCCGAGATCGCCATCGGCGAGGCCGTGTCCGACCTGAACAACTACCTCTCGAAGGTCGAACTGGATCCGCAGCGCCTGGCCCACGTCGAGACGCGCATGGGCGCGGTGTTCGAGACGGCCCGCAAGTTCAAGACCACGCCCGAGGAGCTGCCGGCGCTGCGCGACAGCCTGCATGCCCAACTGGACGAGATGCAGGCCGCCGGCGACATCGAGGCGCTGCGCGCCCAGGCCGGCACGGCCCAGGCGGCCTACACCGCCGCGGCCGCCAAGCTCACCGCCGCGCGCCAGAAGATCGCCAAGGATCTGGGCAAGGAAGTCAGCCAGGCCATGCAGACGCTGGCCATGCAGGGCGGCACTTTCGTCGCCGCGCTGGCCGAGGCAGCCCCGTCCGCGCAAGGCAGCGAAACGGTCGAATTCCGCGTGGCCGGCCATGCCGGCACCACGCCGCGTTCGCTGGCCAAGGCGGCGTCGGGCGGCGAGCTGTCGCGCATCTCGCTGGCGCTGTCCGTCATCGCCAGCCGCGCCGCGCGCGTTCCCACGCTGATCTTCGACGAAGTCGACAGCGGCGTGGGCGGCGCGGTGGCCGAGGTGGTGGGCAAGCTGCTGCGCGAACTGGGCGAACGCCATCAGGTCCTGTGCGTGACCCACCTGCCGCAGGTCGCGGCCTGCGGCAACACGCAATACCGGGTCAGCAAGAGCGAATCGCGCGGCACCACGCGTTCGCAGATCACCGAACTGAGCCCCGACGCGCGCATCGAGGAACTGGCGCGCATGCTGGGCGGCGTCACCATCACCGACACCACGCGCAACCACGCGCGCGAGATGTTGGGCGTGTCCGAACCGGTATAGGGACGCCCCGGCACGGGGGGCCGGGCCGCCTCGCGGTCCGGATCATTATGTATACAAAATTTGTGCATTATTGTTTAATGCCCTCATCCCCCTGTCCTTCGCCTTCCTCGACATGACGCCCGAACGCGCTCTTCCCGCCGCCCAGCAGATCCTGGCGCGCGCCGACATCCTGGGCCAGCACACCGATGTTGCCGGCGAGCTGACCTGCACCTACCTGGGCGCCGCGCACCAGACCGTGGCGGACCAGTTGGCGGCATGGATGCGCGAGGCAGGTTTCGACAGCGTGCGCATCGACGCCATCGGCAACGTGGTGGGCCGCTACCTGGCGCGTCCCGGCCCGGCGCCCAGCGCCTGCCTGGTCACGGGCAGCCATTACGACACCGTGCGCAACGGCGGCAAGTACGACGGCAGGCTGGGCATCCTCATGGGCATCGGGCTGGTCGCGGACCTGCACGCGCAGGGACTGCGCCTGCCCCACGACCTCGAAGTCGTGGCCTTCGCCGATGAAGAGGGCGTGCGCTTCGGCAGCACTTTCCTGGGGTCGTCGGCCTATGCCGGCCATTTCGATGGCGCGCTGATGCGGGCCACCGATGCCGCCGGCACCACGCTGCGGACGGCCATGCAGGATGCCGGCCGCGATTCGGACGGCATCGCGCGGGCCGCCACCGACGCCAGCCGCCTGGCGCATTACTTCGAGATCCACATCGAACAAGGCCCCGTCCTGCTGGACCGGGACCTGCCCGTCGGCGTGGTCACCGCGATCGCGGGCAGCGTGCGCCGCCGCCTGACGCTGACCGGGCTGGCCGGCCACGCGGGCACCACCCCGATGCCGCTGCGCCGCGATGCCGCCTGCGCGGCGGCCGAGATCGCGCTGTATGTCGAATCGCGCTGCGCGCGCGAAGCCGGATTGGTGGGCACTGTAGGGCAACTGGAAGTGCCGGGCGGATCGATCAACGTCATCCCGGGCGCCTGCCGCCTCAGCCTGGACGTGCGCGCCGCCGAGGATGCGGTGCGGGACGCCGCGCTGGCGGACATCGAAGCGTGCATTGCGCGGGCCTGCGGCCGCCGCGGCGTGACCTGGCAATCGGAAGAACTGCTGCGCGCCCCTGCAGTGGCCTGCGATGCTGCCGGACGCGCGGCCTGGCGCGAAGCGGTCGCGGCGCAAGGCGTGCCCGTGCACGAACTGCTGTCGGGCGCAGGACACGACGCCATGATGATCGCCCGGATCGCCCCCGTCAGCATGCTGTTCATCCGCTGCGGCGCGGGCGGCATCAGCCATCATCCGATGGAGACGGTCGAGGCCGCGGATGTCGCCGTGGGCCTGAGCACGGCCCACGCTTTCCTGCTGGCTCAGGGCAAGGCGGGCTGAGAGCGGCACGCCGCCACATGGCGGGCGGGGCGAATGCCTCGTCGGCCAGCCGTGCGCAGGGCACGTGCGCGACGCGCCCTCATCAAGCCATCAGATCGGCCAATGCCAGCGCCACCACGCGCGTGGCGCGCGCCAGGTCGTTCAGCCGCAAGTTCTCGTCCGAGTTGTGTCCGCGGGCTTCCATGATGGTCCGCGGTCCCGCGCCATACAGCACGGTCGGAATACCCGCCTGCATGTAGTGGCGGGCATCGGTGTACAGCGGCACGCCATGCACGGGGATATCGCATCCCAACACCTCGCTGGCGTGCTTGCGCAACGCATCGATCAGCGGGCGCGCGCCCGGCAGCTCCGCCAGCGGGCTGGCCTGCAGCACCGGACAGATCGCCACCGAAATGCCCGGCCGCTGGGCGGCGGCCGCCTCGATGATGGCGCGCAGTTCGGCCTGCGCATCGTGGCCGGCCTCTTCGGGAATCATGCGGCGATCCAGACGGAACACCACGCGATCGGGCACCACGTTAGTATTGATGCCGCCCTGGATCAGGCCCACCGTGAGCCCCGGCGTGTCGATGCCCGGCGTGGCGGAATGCTTCTGGCCCAGTTGCTGGCGGAAGTCGTACAGCGCGCGCAGGATGTGGGTGGTGGCCTCGAGCGCGTCCACGCCGGTGTGCGGCATGGCGGCATGCGCCTGCTTGCCGCTGACTGTCACTTCGAGATGCAGGCAACCGTTATGGGCGGACGTGATGCCGTAGGCGAAGCCCGCAGAGATCGCATAGTCGGGCCGGCTGATGCCCTGCGACAGCAGCAGCGCCGGTCCGATCTCGCCACCGGTCTCTTCGTCGTACGTGAAGTGCAGTTCGACCGTGCCGCGCAGCGCCGCGCCCTGGGCCTGCGCATGCCGCAGCGCCAGCACGGCCCAGGTATAGGTGGCGAAGTCGGACTTGGACACCGCCACGCCACGGCCGTACATGACCGGGCCGTGCTCCGGGTCCTGCTCGATCTGCGCGCCATAGGGATCCTGCCGCCAGCCCTGCCCCGGCGGCACGACGTCGCCGTGCGCGTTCAGCGCGATGGTGGGACCGCCCGGACCGAACGGCACGCGCACGACCAGGTTGGTCGCCGAGATCATGCCCGCGGCACGCACCTGCTCGTCGGGCACCGGGTGCGCCTCGACCTGCAATCCCAGATTCGACAGCAATGCCCGCGCATGCTCGGCGTGCGGCGCGCAATCGCCGCCCGGGTTGTCGGAAGGCACGCGCACCAGTTCGGCCAGAAAGGCGATCTGCGGGCCGTGCTCGCGGGCCAGGAAGGACTCGATGTGGGCGGAAACGGAAGAGGGCATGAACGGGGGCGGAGAAGAAGCGCACGCATGGCCAGCCGGCGGCGCACGTGCGGATGAGCGGAAACGCCACCACTATATTGGATGGAAATTTTGTATTCAATAGTGGTTTCACAATTTTGGTTAGACTAGGCGGCATGACTGACCGCTCCGCTCCCCCCTCCGACGCCAGCGCCGAGCAGATCGCGCAGGACATCGCATCGGCCATCGTCGACCGCCGCCTGCCGGCCGGCGCCCGCCTGCGCGAGGAAGCCCTGGCCCGCGCCTACGGCGTCAGCCGCACCAAGGTGCGCGCGGCCCTGCTCATGCTGTCCAAGGACAAGCTGATACGCACGGTGCCCGACAAGGGCGCCTTCGTCAGCAAGCCCAGCATCAACGAGGCTCGCGAGGTCTTCTCGGTGCGCCGCATCCTGGAAGCCGCGCTGGCGCGCGAATTCGTGGCCAAGGCCAAGCCCGCCGACTACCGCCGCCTCGAACAGCACCTGCGCCAGGAGCGGCGGGCCATCGGCGGCACGGATGCCCGCCTGCGCAACACCTTGCTGTCGGACTTCCACATCCTGCTGGCCGAGGTCGTCGGCAATGCCGTGCTGACGGAAATGCTGCGCGACCTGTCGGCCCGCAGCGCGGTCATCACCGCGCTGTATCAGTCCACGCTGGACGCCGCCTGTTCCTCCGACGAACACCACGCCTTTCTCGGCGCGGCCAAGGAAGGCGACGTCGAGCGCGCGGTGGCGCTGATGCTCGAACACCTGCATCACGTCGAAGAAGCCCTCGACTTCAGCGACCAAGCCAAGGATGGCGACGCCGATCTGGTACTGGCCCTGCTGACCTGAACGACGGCACGCGGCCCGCCCCACGATGGGGCGCGCCGCACCAGCGTGGCGCGCGAGCGCACCACGACGCCTCCGTCATCCCCTTCCCTGCGTGGAAACACCGGGCATAGCCCCGCGAACCAAGCCTGGCATAGCGATTGCTTGAGTAGTTTTGTATACCGTATTGGTGTGCATAAATAGAGGCCACTCAGGAGAACCTCCATGCTGCGCAGAACCCTGCTGCTGTCTTCCCTCGCCGCCGTGGCGATGCTGGCAAGCCCCCTTGCCCGCGCCGATGCCCTGCAGGACATCCAGAAGGCCGGCACGATCAGGATCGCCGTGCCCCAGGATTTCCCGCCGTTCGGCTCGGTCACCGTCGATCTCAAGCCGCAGGGCTACGACATCGACACGGCCGCCCTCATCGCCAAGCGCCTGGGCGTGAAGCTCGAACTGGTGCCGGTCACCAGCGCCAACCGCGTGCCCTACCTGCAGACGAACAAGGTGGACCTGGTCATCTCCAGCCTGGGCAAGAATCCCGAACGCGAGAAGGCCATCGACTTCTCGGACGCCTACGCGCCCTTCTTCAACGGCGTGTTCGGTCCCGCCGACATCAAGGCCGAGAACGCCGGCGACCTGGCCGGCAAGGTCGTCGGCGTGACGCGCGGTTCGGTCGAGGACATCGAGCTGTCCAAGATCGCCCCCGAGTCGGCGACGATCCGCCGCTACGAGGACAACAACGGCACCATCACCGCCTTCCTGTCCGGACAGGTGCAACTGATCGCCACCGGCAACGTGGTCGCCGCGGCCATCCTGGCCAGGAAGCCGCCGAAGAAGCCCGAGACCAAGTTCCTCATCAAGAACTCGCCGTGCTACATCGGCCTGAACAAGGGCCAGTCCGCGCTGCAGGCCAAGGTCAACGAGATCCTGGCCCAGGCGAAGAAGGATGGTTCGCTGAACGCCATCGCGGTGAAATGGCTGGGCGAGCCCCTGCCGGCGCAACTGTAAGACCGGGGCGCGCGTGGACTACGCATTCGCCTTCGGGGCCATCCTCGACTACTGGCCGGCGCTCTTGCGCGGCGTGGGCCTGACGCTGCTGCTGATCGCCGTGGGCGGCGTGGGCGGCATCGCGCTGGGCCTGGCATGCGCCTGGGCGCGTACCGCAGCCCCGGCCGGGTTGCGCGCGCCCGTCGTGGCCTACATCGAGCTGATCCGGAACACGCCCTTCCTGATCCAGCTTTTCTTCATCTTCTTCGGCCTGCCGGCCATCGGTGTGCAGATGGGCGAATTGCCGGCCGCCTGCCTGGCCATGGTCATCAACCTGGGCGCCTACAGCGCCGAGATCATCCGCGCGGGCATCGACGCCACGCCGCGCGGCCAGTACGAGGCTGGCGCCAGCCTGGCGTTGTCGCGCGCGCAGATCTTCCGCCACATCGTGCTGGCGCCGGCGATGGCGCGCATCTGGCCGGCGCTGTCCTCGCAGGTCGTCATCGTCATGCTGGGCTCGGCCGTCTGCTCGCAGATCGCGGTCGAGGAGCTCAGCTTCGCGGCGAACTTCATCCAGTCGCGCAACTTCCGCGCCTTCGAGGCCTATTTCGTCACCACGGCCCTCTATCTGGCGCTGTCGCTGCTGCTGCGCCAGGCCCTGCGCGAGCTCGGCCGGCGCCTGTTCCGGAGTCCCGCACGATGATCGAATTCTCGCAGTGGGACATCGTCCGCAACCTGCTGATGGCGGCCCGCTGGACCGTGCTGCTGTCGCTGGCGGCCTTCGTGGGCGGCGCCCTGCTTGGCCTGGCGGTGCTGATGCTGCGCACCTCGCGCATGCCGGCCCTGCGCCGGGCCGCCACCGCCTACATCGAGCTGTTCCAGGGTACGCCGCTGTTGATGCAGTTGTTCCTCGCCTTCTTCGGCCTGGCGCTGCTGGGGCTGGAGGTGCCGGCCTGGCTGGCGGCGGGCGCCGCGCTCATCCTGTGGTCGGCCGCCTTCCTGGCCGAAATCTGGCGCGGCTGCGTCGAGGCGATTCCCAAGGGGCAATGGGAGGCTTCGGCCAGCCTGGCGCTGGGCTATGCCCAGCAGATGCGCCACGTGATCCTGCCCCAGGCGCTGCGCATCGCCGTGGCGCCCACGGTGGGCTTCGCCGTGCAGATCGTCAAGGGCACGGCCCTGACCTCCATCATCGGCTTCACCGAACTCTCCAAGGCCAGCACCATCATCGTGAACGCGACGTTCCAGCCCTTCGGCGTGTATGCCTATACGGCGCTGCTGTACTTCGTGCTCTGCTGGCCCCTGTCCCGCCTGGCCCTCCGACTGGAAAGGAAACTGCATGCCCCTCATCGCCCTTGAAGACGTCCGCAAACGCTATGGCCAGCACGAGGTGCTCAAGGGCATCACGCTGCGCGTGGAGCCCGGCGAAGTCATCGCCATCATCGGCAAGAGCGGCTCGGGCAAGAGCACGCTGCTGCGCTGTATCAATGGCCTGGAATCGCTCGACGGCGGCGCCATCATGGTGGCCGACGCGACCTTGGGCGACACGGAAATGCAGTTGCGCCGGCTGCGCCTGAAGGTGGGCATGATCTTCCAGCAGTTCAATCTGTTCCCCCACCTGACCGTGGGCAAGAATGTCATGCTGGCGCCCATGGTGGGCAAGAAGATCAGGCAGGAGGAAGCCCGCGACCTGGCGCAGACCATGCTGGAACGCGTGGGCCTGGGGCACCGTTTCGACGCCTGGCCCGCCGAGCTGTCGGGCGGCCAGCAGCAACGCGTGGCGATCGCGCGCGCGCTGGCCATGCAGCCGATGGCGCTGCTGTGCGACGAAATCACGTCGGCGCTGGATCCGGAGCTGGTCAGCGAGGTGTTGAGCGTGGTGCGCGGACTGGCCGCCGACGGCATGACCCTGCTGATGGTGACGCACGAGATGCGCTTCGCGCGCGACGTGTGCGACCGGGTGGTGTTCATGCACGAAGGCAGGATCCACGAATCCGGCCCGCCGGCAGAACTGTTCGTGCAACCGCGCACTGCGGAACTGCGGCAGTTCCTGGGAATGCACGGCTGACGCCTGGGCGGCGCCACGGGCGCGGCCCACCGCCGTCCATAAAAAAAAACCGGCGCCAGGCCGGTTCTTACCTTAGCGGCTTTTCTGGCAATTGCCGCAGATGCCGTACAGGACCATCGCGTGGCTTTCCAGCGCGAAGCCGTTGTCCTTGGCGATCTTGTGCTGGCGCTTCTCGATTTCGTTGTCCGAGAACTCGACCACCACGCCGCAGTTGGTGCAGATGAGGTGATCGTGGTGGTCGCCGTCGTTCAGTTCGAAAACAGCCTTGCCGGTGTCGAATTGGCTGCGGCTGAGGATGCCGGCCTGCTCGAACTGGGTCAGCACCCGGTAGACGGTAGCCAGGCCGATCTCGACGTTCTCGGCGATCAGGGCACGATAGACGTCTTCGGCACTGAGGTGGCGCTCGTCCGACTTGCGGAAGATATCGAGGATCTTCAGGCGCGGGAACGTCGCCTTCAGGCCCATGTTTTTCAGGTCGCTTTGGTCGGTCATATGTGCTCGCTATCCGTAGGCAGAAGCCGGACCCCGGGCGCAGAAACCGGCCGGCTTCGCTACACCCGCCGGCCATCTTGTTGCCGCTACACGGAACTATCTTCTTGAAACCTTTATGATAACGGTTTTGTTCGTTTCTCAATAATGGCGGGGCGCAAGTGTCCATGATTGCACGTAATCCCATCCGGTCCGTCCGGATTCTCAAGACGGGCCTGGCAGCACTGGGCATCGCGGCCGTTCTGGCCGGATGCTCTTCCGGCAGCAAATGGGGCTTCCCGTACAAGATTGACGTCCAGCAAGGCAACTGGATCACGCAAGAGCAGATCGCCCTGCTGCAGCCCGGCATGTCGCGCGAACAGGTCCGCTTCGCCCTGGGCAGCCCCATGCTGACCAGCGTGCTGCACTCCGACCGCTGGGACTATCCGTACTACTACAAGCCCGGCTACGGCGATGCGCGCGAACGCAAGTTCACCGTGTGGTTCGAGAACGACCGCCTGGCCCGCTGGGCCGGCGACGAACAGCCCACGCTGCAGCCGTACCAGTTGGACGAGGACGGCAGGCCAATCGAGCAGGCGCCCGCCGCGCCGGCCGACCAGGCCAAGTCCGAACCGGCCGCTCAGCCGGGCGCCGCATCGGCGGCCCAGCCCGCCGTCGCCCCGGACGCCAAGGCCGACGCCGCTCGCGCCGAGGCCGCCCGCCAGGCTGAAGCCCAGCAAAGCAAGGCCGGCCAGACGACCGACTCCGATCAGGCCCGCCAACGTCAGGAAAGCAGCCGCCAGGTCACCCCCAACGTGGTGATCCAGCCACCGGCCAGCACCGCGCCCTATTCGCCCGGCCTGCCCGGCAGCGACGCCCAGCCGCTGCGCTGATCGCCGCCATGCCTAGCCAACTCCAAGGAAATTCCATGCGTATCGCCATCGCGGGCGCCAGTGGCCGTATGGGCCACATGCTGATCGAGGCCGTCCTCGACGCCCCCGACCTGCAACTGACCGTGGCGCTGGATCGCGCCGGCTCGCCCTCGCTGGGCAACGATGCCGGCGCCTTCCTGGGCCGCAATACCGGCGTGGCCATCACCGACTCGCTCGATGCCCTGGCCAATGCCGACTGCCTGATCGACTTCACGCGCCCCGAGGGCACGCTGGAACACCTGAAGGCCTGCGTACAGCACGGCACCAAGCTGATCGTCGGCACCACCGGCTTCGACGACAGCGGCCGCGCCGCCATCGAAGTGGCCGCGCAGAAGATCGCCATCGTGTTCGCCCCCAACATGAGCGTGGGCGTCAACGCCACGTTCAAGCTGCTGGAAATCGCCGCCAAGATCCTGAACTCGGGCTACGACGTCGAAGTGTTCGAGGCGCACCATCGCAACAAGGTCGACGCCCCCTCGGGCACGGCCCTGCGCATGGGCGAAACGGTGGCCCGCGCCTGGGGCGTGGCGCTGCCCGACGTCGCCGAGTGGGCGCGCCACGGCGAGACCGGCGCGCGCAAGCCCGGCAGCATCGGTTTCTCGGTGGTGCGCGGCGGCGACATCGTCGGCGACCACACCGTCATGTTCTGCGGCACGGGCGAGCGCATCGAGATCACGCACCGCTCCACCACCCGCGCCAACTACGCGGAAGGTTCGCTGCGCGCGGCGCGCTTCCTGGCATCGAAGCAGACGGGCATCTACGACATGCAGGCGGTGCTGGGCCTGGATTGATTCCATCTCCAGCTTGCCGAAACGGGCGGCCCGCATGAAGCGGCCGCCTTTTTTCATTGCGTAGGGAACTTGCCCTCTTACGCCACCAGCACCGGCTCGCGCTCCAGCCGTACGCCGTAGCGCTCTTCCACGTCGCGCTGGATGGCCGTGGCCAGGTCCAGGATGTCGTCGGCGCGGGCGCCGCCGCGGTTCACCAGCACCAGCGCCTGGCGGTCGTGCACGCCGGCCGCGCCCTGCGTCCTGCCCTTCCAGCCGCATTGGTCGATCAGCCAGCCCGCCGCCAGCTTGTAGCGGCCATCGGGCTGCGCGTACGACACCAGCGAGGGGAAGCGCGCCAGCAGGTCTTCGCGAAGGGCAGCGTCGACAATGGGGTTCTTGAAAAAGCTACCGGCATTGCCGATGACGGCGGGATCGGGCAGCTTGGCGCGGCGAATGCGGCACACCGCGTCGAACACGTCGCGCGCGCTGGGGTGCGTGGCGGTCTCGCCGGGCCGGCGCGGGCCGGGATTCAGGACGGGATCGCGGGCCAGGTCGGGATAGTCGGCCACGGCATGCCACGGCCGGGGCAGCGCGAAACGCACCGACACGATCACCCAGGTGCCCGGCTCGGCGTGCTTGAAGAGGCTGTCGCGATAGGCGTAGCGGCAGTCCCGGGCGGTCATGCGCACCAGGCAGCGTTCGCGCAGGTTCCAGGCCAGCAGGCTGTCGAAGCGCTGGTCGAGTTCGACGCCATAGGCGCCGATGTTCTGCACGGGCGCGGCGCCGACCGTGCCCGGGATCAATGCCAGGTTCTCCAGGCCGTCCCAGCCTTGCTCGATGCAATGCGCGACGAAATCATGCCAGACCTCGCCGCCGGCGGCTTCGACGATCCAGGCGTCGGGGCGTTCCTCGACCAGGTGGATGCCCTTGAAGGCCACGCGGGCGACCAGGCCGGGGACGCGCGAGGGAAGGATGACGTTGCTGCCGCCGCCCAGGATCAGCAGGGAAGGATGCTGGAGGGCCAGGTCGGACAGCGCCTTCAGTTGCGCGGTGTCGTCCAGGGTGACGCAGGCGGGTGCGTGCGAGACCAGGCCGAAGGTGTTGGCGTGAGTGAGATCGCAGGCGGCAGGCGTCAGCATGGCGCCGGAAACGGCAGGATCGGCGGGCTGGGACATGGCGGGCGGGATGCAGCGTGGAAACTGGGGAGATGATACTTGACGGGGTGTGGGGAAGAGGATTCAGGAAGGGTTGCACGAGTAAAGAGGTTTTGCGAAGAAGGGGGATTTTCTCCTTGGGGATTCGAGTTCCAGAGGGCCTTGGCGCGTCTGTGGAATGCGTTGCCCTCTCTCGCCCGACCGCGCTCGGACGCAGCGGCAGGAACGCTTTCGAGCAGGCTGCATCCGCCGGCGTCGAGGAGAGCGCAAAGGCGACGTGCACGTTCGATTTATCTGTGTATAATGCGCCCTCTCTGCGGGAGTAGCTCAGTTGGTAGAGCGCAACCTTGCCAAGGTTGAGGTCGCGAGTTCGAGACTCGTCTCCCGCTCCAATTTATGATCTACAGACTTCCACTGACGTCTGTAAGTCATTGAAAAGAGGAGCTTCGGCTCCTTTTTTCATTCCAGCGAAAGCCACGGAAGTCCACTGACAGCCACCATTTTTGAGGCCAAAAACAAGGCCAAAGAATGCGGGTCGTGCCGGTTCCGGGTTGTTGCTGGGGTTGGATCGGGATGACAAGCAGCATCGGGCCTAAGTCCAAGACTTAGGAGCTTGATGATGACACTCTCTGATCTGACCGTGCGGCAAGCCAAGGCCGCCGAGAAAACCTACAGCATCCCCGACACCGATGGCCTCGGCCTGGTGGTCGCCCGCACCGGCGGCAAGTCGTGGCATTTGCGCTATTACTGGCTCGGCAAGCAAAAGCGCATCTCCCTGGGGAACTACCCCGAGATCGGTTTGCGCGAAGCGCGCACCTTGCGCGACGAAGCCCGGGCGCTTCTGGCAAAGGGCGTCAACCCCCATACCGATCGGAAACAGAAGCGACACGCGGTCAAGCTTGCGGCCGACTACACCTTCAAGGCCGTCTTCGATGCGTGGGTCGAGCATCGCCGCAAGGAAATCAAGGAGGGCAGGAACAGCACGCTGTCGCAAATCCTGCGGATCTTCAACAAGGACGTGCTGCCTAGCCTCAAGCAGATGTCGATCTACGACATTCGCCGGCCCCAACTCCTGGGCGTCCTGGCGAGGATCGAGGAGCGCAAGGCGTTCACCACTGCCGAGAAGGTCCGCACCTGGCTGGGGCAGTTGTTCCGCTATGCCCTCGTCATCGTGGAGGGGCTGGAAGCCAATCCGGCCTCCGACCTGGACGTGGTGGCCGAGCCCAAGCCCCCGGTGAACCACAACCCCTACCTGCATCTTCCGGAGCTTCCCGAGTTCCTGCACAAGCTCAGGCTCTACAACCCTCGTGGTTGGCAGACCCAACTCGGCATCCGGCTGCTGTTCCTGACCGGCGTGCGTACCGGCGAGCTGCGGCTGGCGACCCCGGACCAGTTCGATCTCGACCGTGGCCTGTGGATCATCCCGCCGCAGATCGTCAAGCAACTCCAAGACGAGATGCGCAAGGCCGGCAAGCGCCCGCAGGACGTTCCGCCCTACATCGTGCCGTTGTCCGTGCAGGCCATCGAGATCGTGCGCTACCTGTTGGGTGTGATGAGGCCGGCCCAGGTCCATCTGCTCACGCACCGCAGCGAACTCAAGAAGCGCATCAGCGAGAACACCCTCAACGCGGCCTTGAAACGAATGGGCTACGAGGATCAACTGACCGGTCACGGCATCCGCGGAACCATCTCGACGGCGCTCAACGAGATCGGCTATCCCAAGATTTGGGTGGACGCGCAGCTTTCGCACTCGGACCCGAACAAGGTGAGTTCGGCCTACAACCACGCCAAGTATGTTGAGCCGCGCCGCCGGATGATGCAGGACTGGGCGGATCGTCTCGATCTGCTCGAACAGGGCCAAGTGGAAGCGGCCAGCGCGCACCTCACGATCCATATCGAGGGCGTGCCGGCCATGGCAGAGGAGGACAAGCCCAACACCATCGTCGCTGCTGCTTCTGCGGCATCCGTTCCGCCTGTGGTGGCCGAACCCATCGTCGTGACGCCAAACGACGGGGGAATCACATTCCAGCGACTGTCGCAGGTACCACCGCCCCCGACGCATGCGCCAGAGCCGGAGGTGTCTGTCATCCAGCGCGAGCGCGAGGAAATGCTGGTCATCTACGAATCGCCGAGCAGTCTGCCGGTCCCGCTGTTCGGCAAGTTGGCCGGGAAGTCCAAGGACCAGATCAACCGCGAGCTGAAGGCGGGCAAGCTGCTGTCCATCAGCTTGGGCAACCGCGGGCAACGCGTGCCCGACTGGCAGCTGGTACCCCTCAAGCACAAGCTGGCACAGGTGCTCATGAACCAGTGCCCGCATGCGGATCCGTGGGACCTGTACCGGATGCTGACCCGCCCACATCCGGACCTGGGTGATCGCGCAGCCATCGACATCGTGACACCAGGAAATTTGGGCATGGTCGTGCGGGTCATCGCGGGCACCCAGCAGCAGCCAAACAGGCCCGGACCTGACTCGTCTGTGCAAGGTATTCCAGAGGAGACTCGCCAGCGCATTCAACGGTTGCTAAATGATGCGGCAATGCTCGAAAGTGCCTGACGCGTTGGCAGCGGGGGAGCCGCTGAGGTGGCCGGCGCGCCATTGGGCGACGCCCCATCCAACGGCAATACCGGCAGCAACCAGCGTCAAGCCGGCAAGGATGTTTCTCGAAGAGGTATTCATGGCGAGGGTCTCCACTCAGTCCGCGATCAGGCTGTTCAGTCGGGCGACGAGGCTGTCGCGCTGCGCTCCAAGGTCGATCAGACGCATGCGCGTCTCCAGCACCTGGGCGCGTGCACTGAGCACAGCGCTCAGGTCCCCCTTGGCGGATCGGTAGTTGCTCAATGCAAGCGCCGCTCGGTTCCGTACCAGTTGCAAGCCGGCGGTCTGCAGGCGGTCGATCTGGCTGTTCAACGCTTGGAGTTCGGCGGCGCTGTCGTCCAGCTCCTGCAAATGCCGCCGCGCCACGTCTTCGCGTTCGGCGTCCAGACGTTCCAACTCGTGCCGTTTTGCCTCGATCATGGGCACTTGGCGTCGATCCTTCTGCCAAGGCAGATCGAATGTCACCTGAAATGACACCATGTCGCCCCATCGGCGATCACGCCGGCTATAGGCTATCTCCCAGGCCCAATCGCCGCGGGTCTCTGATTGGGCTTCGCGGGACTCGGCCCGGGCCATGCTTTGCATCGCCGGATAGAGTTCAAGCTCCGCGTGATTCGCCAGTTCTGTGCGCAGTTGCGCGACGGGGCGAGTGAGCGGGCCTGGATCGCCTTGCAGTGCTTCGTCGGCCCTGGAGCCCACCCAGCGCCGCAACGCGGCCCTGGCCTTGGCCCGGTCCCGCTGTAGATCGTCACGGCGGTCCGTGAGTGTCAGCGCCTCCTGTTCCGCGACCAACAGATCGCCAGCCTGGGCGGTGCCGCCGGCGACGCGAGCGGGGAGACTGTCTTGCAGGCGCTGGTTCTCCGCGAGCAGTTCCGTCAGCAGTATCTCCCGTTGCTCCACCGCCTGCGCGGCGATCCACGCCAGGCTGAGTTCCTGGCGGATCTGCAATCGCTGCAAAACCAGCGCCGCGCGTTCTCGATCCACACGCGCCTGCGCGCTGGCGACCTGGGCGTCGCGCTTGGCCCTGTTGGGCACTTCCTGCATGAGCGCCAAGCGCTGCATCGTCATGGATTCGCGCGTCATGCTCCAGCGATCCATGCCGCTGATGGGGTAGTTTTCGATGCCGAGCGAGAGCTTGGGGTCGGGCAGCGAGCCTGCTGCCTTCTGCACGGATTCGGCGACGTTAACCTGCAACTGCTGCGCGCTTATGCGTGGGCTCTGCTGCTCCGCGATAAGGCGTGCCTCAGCAAAATCGAGGGCGTAGGCTACAGGCGAGACAAGCGCACTGCCCGCCAACGCGATGCTGATAGCTTTCAGACGATGCACTCGCATCGAGGCCGGCGTTGTGCCTCGGCCGTACGCCGACGGGCGCCCCTCGGGGGCGCCAAAAAAGGGAGTAAACATGGTTGTCCTCGGAATTGGTATTCACGAAATCACGTGGTCTGCCGCATCGGTGCGCGGCGAGCACGGACACATAAATCAATTCCGCAGGACTTGGAACGTGAGGTAGATCGGCGGAAAGCCCGCGCGGGGATTGGGAGGAATGTAGGTAACGTGCCGCCTGAGAACGTGTTCAAAGTCTCGCCCTCTTGATGTGAGAAGCTCGCTGGGTGAGAAAAGGCTACCCCAGCGACATCAAGCGCGAGCAGTTCGAGGTGATCCGGCCATTGCTGGAGAGTGCGCGCAGAAAGACTGCCCCACGCAAAGTGGAGCTGTACGAGGTGTTCTGCGCCGTGCTGTACCTGCTGCGCACGGGCTGTCAGTGGCGGGCACTGCCCAGCGACTTTCCCAAATGGCGCACCGTGCACTCGTACTTTGCCATCTGGAGCGAGCCACGCGAGGGTGGCAGCCTGCTGGAGCAGGCATTAAAAAAATCAGGTTGGCGCGGCCCGCGAGAAACTGGGGCGCAACGCCTGCAGCACGCTCTTGATCGTGGACGCGCAGAGCGTGAAGAACACGGACACGGCGGGCTTGAAGGGCTATGACGCAGGCAAGAAGGTCTCGGGCATCAAGCGCCACATCGCGGTGGACACCCAGGGATTGCCGCATGCGATAGCGGTGACCACGGCCGAGGTGACGGACCGCAAAGGCGCACTGCAGGCGCTACAGCGCTGCAAGCCCCGGTTGAGCCGGCTACAAAGCCTGCTGTGCGATGCAGGCTACATCGGTCGGCCGTTCGCGCAAGGCGTGCAGCAGATTCTGGGAGGGCATGTGACGGTGCAGATCGCCAAGAGAAGCGAGCTTCACACTTTCAAAGTGATGCCCAAGCGCTGGGTCGTGGAACGCAGCTTTGCCTGGCTGGACAAGAACAGGAGGCTGTGGAAGAACTGCGAGCGATGGCTCAACACCAGCCTGCAGTTCGTCCACTTGGCATTCTTGGTGCTCTTGCTCAAAAGACTTTGAACACGCTCTGAGGGCTACCCGGTCGAGAACCAACCCGGGCAGCGAGTTGGCGAGCCACATCACGTGCGCCGCGAGAAACTGAATGTCCAGCCCCTGCCATGAAAGCGCCGACTCCCGATCGCCACTGCAATGAGCGTGGCACAACTGTGGCGCTTCGCTGTCCATGGAATCAGGCATGCCGGTGCAATCCGACATTGGCAACTTGTCAGCCTGCTGCATCGAGATCGTGGCACGCATTTGCGTGGTTTCCACAGATGCCCTCGGGTCTGGCTTGGGACAGACGTACATCGCCATCGCAACCTGCGAGAAAAGCAAGGTTACGACTAGGCCGCTGGTAATCCAGCGGCTCCATCTTGCGAGAAGGCGCCTTAAGCCGATCATGCGGACATACTATTGGAAGTTGTAGGGAGTTGAATTGATCAAGGTCAGTTTCCAGGATGAATTGATGCGTCTGGACGGCGCCTTGGCCCGAACCGGCACCCGCTGCAAATCCACCGGCAAGGGCGGGCACCGCACGTGGTTGTCATGCTTTACGCGCCTCGGCAACTCGCAAGGCTCTAAGCTCAAATCGATCAGCTACAAGATTCGTCTGTCCCGAGAGTCGCTGCAGGTGCGTAATGACCTCGTAGGGGCCATCGGCTATTGGGCGCGTGCAGACGACGTCGAAGCGCCGTTTGTAGAGGCCCGTAATGAGATCGCTCGCCGTAACCTCATTAAATTCCATAGAAACTTCGGGCTCCTCCGCGCGCTGCAGGGCAAGCAATGCAGCTAGGTACGAAGAGGCCACACCAGGCGCTATGGCGAGCCTGAGCTGTGGGCGTGGGCTGGTGGCGTCGTGCATGAGAGGCCCCAAGAAGCGATAAGACAAGGATGGAAAGTCTTCATGATAGCTAGTTTGAGTTAAACTTAACGTGGTTAAATTGTTTGGACTGTTCGACGCTTCCAAGGATGGAGAAGCGAACTGTCCGACGAGGCCGTCCCCCAGGAACTACCACTTTCGACGCCGAGCCAGCGTTGGCATTCGGAGCGGCCGTTCGTGTCGCCCGCCTGACGCAAGGTGTTGCTCAGGAAGAACTGGCTGCGAAAGCAGGGATCGAGCGATCGCACATGGGCAAAATAGAGCGTGGGGAGCACATGCCCACTCTCGCTCTGATCTTAAGAATCGCCGCCGGACTCAAGCTCAGTGCTGCGGAACTCGTCAGCGCAGCCGAACGCAATCTTCGTGCCGCGGCGCACGATTCAGATAGGCATTGACGCTTTAGTCACCCGGAGGTCCTCGCAGACGTTCGATGAAGCGATCCAGCGAAACCGATGAGTTGCTGCTTTCTGGCCGAAGCAGATAGGTTGTGATTACCGCCGTGTCCTGCGCCAGAGGGCGAATCACCACGTCCGGCCTCTGGCTGATGGGAATCTTGGTCGCCGTCATGAAACCAATCCCATAGCCTGCGCCGACGAGCGTTAGCATCATGTCCAGCGACGACACTTCTTCGACAACGTTGAGTCTGTGTTCCAGAACCTGTAGCAGCCGATTTAGTTCTCGGCAGTAGCCTTCGCAGGCCAGTTTGTCGCACAGAACCAGTGGGTGACCCTGAAGTTCGTTCAGCGGAACTTGCTTGTGCGCAAGAAGCGAGTGCCGCGCTGGCATGGCGATCACAATCGGGTCTCGCCAGATCGGTTCAGCCACGATGCCTTCGCCAACATCCGCCGCGTGTGCAAATCCGATCGTGAAGTCGCCAGACCGTAGGCCCCGTATCTGCTCGGTCAGCGGTACCTCGGAGAGACGTATCTCGACCTCGGGCTCTTCCGCGCGGCAACGAGCTAGGAACGCCGATAGTCGTGGGTCCATCGCACCATCGGAAATTGCAATGCGCAGGCTGCCCCTCAGGCCCGCGGCAATGGCTCTGGCATTTTCACGCGCTTGCTCCAGGACAGTGAAGAGTCGGCGGGTGTCCTGCAAGAATGCCGCCCCCGCCACGGTCAGCCGTGTGCCCCTGCGGTCGCGGTCAAACAGCGTGACCCCAAGCTCATCTTCCAATTCCTTGATCGCGCGAGACAAGGGGGGTTGCTCTATATGCAGCCTCTCGGCCGCCCGCGTGAAATGCAACTCCTCTGCCAAGACGACAAAGCATCGTAGATGACGCAACTCCATAAATCGGGCTCCTCGCAAGTCCTCATTCGCGCCAGATGTCCCGTGGACGAATCACGGTGGACGGGGAGGCTGGATCCATTTCAGGGAAGTTGATGCGCTTGACATCGCAAAAACTGGCACCTTGAGCGCTCGTGGTTGCTCGTGACGCGTCCCAAGCGCGCGCGCCCAATCGGGGCGCGCGTCTCTGTCACACTGTGCAGAAGCTTTGAAAAGCACCGCACACCCGCGGCGTCATCCGCCGTGCTCTTTTTGTAGCAGCGACCCGAGGCGAGCGACTTCATTGCTGGTGATCGCGATGTTGCGCCCATCCTTCGTCGACACCGAAGCTCCGACATTGAGATAGACGGCGCGCCCGAAGCGGCTTTCCTGTGCCATCTTTCCGTCCTTGAAGATGTACAGCGTTCCCCCGTCAGCCAAGGGAACCATTTCCTTGGCTGCTTGGGCTGCTGCATGACCGGCGAAGGCTGGCACGGAGAGAGCGCTCAACAGGGCGGCAATGACAATTTGCGATTTCATGATCGACTCCTTTGTAAAAACGACGACAACTTGCGCCGCGTCGTTAAATGTAGAAGCAGGCGGTCTACAGAGCGCTTACCCGTGCATTACATTCAATTCATGTGCTGTCATCTGCCGCCCATGAAGGACTAGGTTCCAGTGGGAGACAAGATGCCAAGCCATGCAACGCTCGCCAGAACCAAAACGGCCAAGGTCGCCTCCGTGAACAGACTCTGTCTAAGCTTGATGACTGCCTGTGCGCGATTGCCTGCCTTCAAAGCAGCCTCCAGGCTCGGGCTCAACCGATACCGATTGGCAGCAGCCAACGCCAGCATGCCTGCGAAAAGCAAGAGCTTTACCATCAGCAGCCGGCCATACAGCGTCGAGATGAGCGGATCAAACGATGGTCCGGCGATCAACAGGTAATTGAGAATTCCACTCACGACGAGTGCAGCCACGATCGCTGTACCTATGCGAGTAAAGCCATTCGACGTCCGACTGAGGACCGCTACCGGGTCTTGCGCGACATCCTGCTTGTGGGATGCCAGCATCAAGAACGCCACCAATGCGCCCACCCAAGCGCCCGCTGCCCAGAGGTGCGTGATATCCGACGCAAGATGGATGTAGCCGCGAACGCCGTCGTCCATCGCGCCGTGGCCTGCCCACGCAAGGGTCGCCAGCGCCACGCCGGTGGAGAGCGCCATCACTGCAAATCGCAAGGTAGCGTTCAATTTCAACATTGCGACGAGCACACACACCAACAGCGCGAGGATGCGAATGCACCAGGCGATGCCCATGTGCGTGCCCGTAATGAGCATGTCGAAGACGTGCGTTGACAGCTCCGCGTAGCTCTGGGCACCGGACATGGCCTTGGCCATGACCGTCATGCCCCACATCGACAGGGCAATGCCGATGGCAGCGGATGCGCCAATGAGGACGCGATAGCGGCGCGAGATCGTCGAGGATCGCTCGTCGTTGCCCAAAGCATAGAGACCGAACATGGCGACGCCAAACGCCGCCGCCAGGTCCAGATACAGCGCCAGGCGCAGGACGATGGTCAACCAATCCCCGGCCATGGGCTTACTTCACCTTGAAGGTGACGTTACCCGTGATCGGATGCGTGTCCGAGGAGACGGCACGCCATTCGACGCGATAGTCACCGGGCTGGAGCGCCTGTGCCGGCGTGATGACCATGGTCTTGCCGTCGCCGGCAGCCGCGACGCTGGCGTTGATCTTCATCGGGCCATGGCTCGCCATTCCCGGCATGCCAGTCATGACAAGGCTCGCGGCGGAGAACTGCGGCACCAGCGTCTCGGAGAACTTCAGTTCGATGGTGGCTGGCGCAGAAACCTGCGACTTGTCGGCCGGCGTTGAAGACACCAGCGAAGGATGCGCGAATGCGGCGGTGGCGAACAGACCAGCAGCGATCGGCGCGACGAGCTTGGCGATGAAATGTGAACGGGTCATAGAAGTTTCTACCTGGATGTGTGAGGTGTGGTTTAAGAACGAAATGCCGAGATAAGGCTTGCACCTTTGCAACGGCGTGGAACGAAAGAAACGGTTTGCTGGGCGATAGCAGGCTCCTGTAGTTTCAGAAAGAAAATCCGGTCACAGTCGGCTCGCTCTCAGGCGCAAGGCGTTGCCAACGACCGACGCCGAACTCAGGCTCATCGCCAATGCTGCGATCAGCGGCGACAGCAGCCAGCCCGTGAGGGGATAGAGAACCCCGGCGGCGATGGGGATGCCCAGCGCGTTGTAGAGGAAGGCGAACATGAGGTTCTGCTTCATGTTGCGCACGGTACTCACCGAGAGCGTGCGAGCGACAGCGATGCCACGCAGGTCACCCTTGACCAGCGTGACCTGGGCGCTGTTCATCGCCACGTCGGTTCCCGTTCCCATGGCGATGCCCACGTCTGCCTTCGCCAAGGCCGGCGCGTCGTTGATGCCGTCTCCGGCCATGGCGACGATGCGTCCTTCTTTCTGCAGTCGCTCGATCAACATGAGCTTGTCCGCCGGCTTGACCTCACCATGCACCTCGTCGATGCCTAGGCGTGCACCGACGGCTTTGGCGGTGGTCTGCCCGTCCCCGGTGGCCATGATGACCCGCAGGCCCGCAGCCTTCAACGCGGCCAGGGCCTCGGGGGTGCTGCCCTTGACCGGATCGGACACGGCGAGCAAGCCCGCGAGCTGCCCGTCCACCGCCAGGTACATGACGCTGGCCCCTTCGCCGCGCAGAGCTTCGGCCTGGGGTACGAGCGGTTCCACCGATACGCCAGACTGTTCCATCAGCACTGTGTTGCCCAACGCCAGTTGCCGGTGCTCAACCTTTCCGCGCACGCCGATGCCGGTTCCCGATTCAAAGCTCTGAGGCTTCACGAGTTGGAGGCCCTGGGCACGCGCGGCCTGCACGATGGCGTCGGCCAGGGGGTGTTCACTGCCCTGGTCCAGGCTGGCCGCAAGACGCAGCACCTCATCGTTCGTAAAGCCGGGGGCTGCGACGACCTGATCGAAAGCAGGTCGGCCTTCGGTCAGGGTTCCTGTCTTGTCGATGACGAGGGTATCGACCTTGCGAAGATTCTCGATCGCCGCGGCATCGCGGAACAGCACGCCCTGCGTGGCGCCACGGCCCGTTGCGACCATGATCGACATCGGCGTGGCCAGACCCAGCGCGCACGGGCAGGCGATGATCAGGACGGCCACCGCATTGATCAGTCCATAGACCCAGGTGGGCTGTGGCCCGAAGAATCCCCATACAAGGAGCGTCGTTACCGCAATGGCGACGACGGCCATCACGAAGTAGCCGGCAACGACATCGGCCATGCGTTGCATCGGTGCCTTGGAACGCTGCGCCTGGGCGACCATCTGGACGATCTGCGATAGAACGGTGTCCGAGCCGATCCGCTCCGAACGCATGACCAGCGCGCCGCTGGTGTTGAGTGTGGCCCCGATGACCTTGTCGCCCACGCGCTTGCTGACGGGCAGCGGTTCGCCGGTCAGCATGGATTCGTCAATCGAGCTGCTGCCCTCGTGCACGATGCCATCCACCGGCACCTTCTCGCCGGGTCGGATGCGCAGCAGGTCGCCGACGTGCACATGGCTGAGTGGCACGTCTTCCTCGCTGCCGTCCGCATTGATGCGCCGCGCCGTCTTGGGTGCCAGCCCCAGCAGCGACTTGATGGCTGCCGAAGTCTGGGAGCGGGCCTTGAGTTCCAGCACCTGGCCGAGCAGTGTCAGCGAGATGATGACGGCGGCGGCCTCGAAATACACGCCGACCCGTCCCATGGACATGAAGGAAGCTGGAAACACTTCCGGCGCAACGGTTGCCACAACGCTGTAGATGAATGCCGCACCCGTTCCCAGGCCGATCAGTGTCCACATGTTCGGGCTGCGGTTGACCACGGACAGCCAGCCGCGGGAGAAGAAGGGCCAGCCGGCCCACAGCACGATCGGCAACGACAGCACCAACTCGACCCAGCTCTGTGTAGCCATGTCCATCAGGTGCAGCCGCTCGCCCAGCATCGCCAGCGCCAAGACCACGAGCGTCAGCGGCAAGGTCCACCAGAAGCGACGCGAGAAGTCACGCAACTCCGGGTTGTCGTCATCGAGGTCGGGCAGCAGAGGCTCCAGCGTCATCCCGCACTTGGGGCAGGTTCCCGGATGATCCTGGCGGATCTCCGGGTGCATCGGGCAGGTGTAGATGGTTCCGGGCGCGGTTGGCGATGCCGCCGGGGCCGGTGAAACTGCGGTGCTGGCATGGTGATGCGGTGCATGGCCGCTGCCTGTGCCTATGCCCGCGTCACCGCTGGCATATCGCGCCGGATCGGCGTCGAATTTGGCCTTGCATCCGGTGCTGCAAAACAAGTACGTGTTCCCCAAGTGCGTGGAACGGTGCTCCGACGCCGCCGTGACCGCCATGCCACACACCGGATCTCGCGTCGCGGCATCGGGCTGCGTGTGGCTTGAGGACCCGCCCGCGTCGTCACTTCCAGCATGGCTGGCGTGATGGTGGTGCGTATGCGGGCCGGACGTTGTGGCACCCGCCGCCATGCCTGCGTGCTCATGTCCTGAAGACTTGCTGGGTGAATTCATAGTGACAAGTGCCCTCCGCCGTTAACCTTTGGTGTCTGGTGATCGCAGCAGGCCGCAGGCGCGCAAGGAGACAAGCGCGGCGTCGCGTGCTCGCACGGTGCGAGTGCCTCGACTCATTGCTTCTGCTCCTTGGAGGCTGCGGCACCTTCCTTACCCTGACGCGCGGCATGATCGTGTCCGCCGTGGCCGTGACCACGGTGCATGAACAGGTGCATCAGCGGACAAGCCGCCAGCAGCAGGAAGGGGAGATAGCCGGCAACATGTGCCGTATGCTCCTTGAGCAGGAAATACGCGGCGACAGCGGCGATGATGAGGAACGCCACGCCGTAGCGCGATCGCCAGAACCGGGGGCGATCGCTGGGGGTCTGTGTGTGCTGATGCTGCATGGCATATCTCCACGGAGAAGGGTTGATGGATGGTCAGCGATGCGACTGATAGACCGTGCTGCTACCGTTTTTCCCAATCAGCAGCACGTCGTAGGCGTCCTTGCGTCCACCATAGGTCGGACCATCCATGCCGGGCGAACCGACCGGCATGCCGGGCGCCGCGAGGCCGATGGCCTGCGGGGCTTCGCGCAGCAAGCGTTGAATGTCCGAGGCAGGCACATGACCCTCGATGGCATAGCCGCCGATCTGCGCCGTGTGGCAAGAACCGTACTTCTGCGGGATGCCCAGCCGCGTGCGCGCTGCGGTGTTCCCGGTGTCGAGAACCTGCACATCGAAGCCTGCGCCTTGCAGGTGTGAGACCCAGTCCTTGCAGCATCCGCAGCTCGGGTCCTTCCAGACCTTGGCAATCGGTCGGCTCTGCGCCAGGCTCGGTCCTGCGAGTGCCATCACCAACAAGCCAGCGATCAATGCCTGGCGTCTCGGCACTTTGCCCTGGCTTCTGTCGTAGTGCATGTTCATGGATCGCCTCTCATCAGATGATCAAACCCGCTAGGTTCTAGAACCAGAATCGCACGCCAGCCACCCAGCGCGTCTGCTGCGCACGGCCGCCTTCGGCACGCACATAGTCCGCGGTGCGTCCGAAGCTGCCCGCCCGTTCCACGCCGATATAGGGGGCGAACTGGCGACTGAATTCATAGCGCAGGCGCAAGCCAGCAGACGCTTCGGCCAGGCCCTTGCCGATACCGCGTTCCGGGTCGTCCTTGCCATAAAACTGCAACTCGGCGCGAGGCTCCAGAATCAGTCGCTGGGTCAGCAGCAGCTCGTAGCTGCCTTCGACACGCAGCGCCGTACGTCCACCACTTCCCACGTAGCCCGTCGCCTCCAGCTCGAACCAGTAGGGGGCGAGGCCCTGGATGCCGAAAGCCAACCATTGACGGCTCGGGCCTTCCCCGTTATCCACCCGAACGCCGAGCTGGGTGTCCCAGTACGGTGCGACGGCGTGCCCCCAGAGAAGCTCGGTACGCGATTCTTCGAGC
Organism: Bordetella ansorpii; assembly: GCF_900078315.1. Classification (GTDB taxonomy): domain Bacteria; phylum Pseudomonadota; class Gammaproteobacteria; order Burkholderiales; family Burkholderiaceae_B; genus Bordetella; species Bordetella ansorpii. The sequence continues at coordinate 1,182,833 of NZ_FKBS01000014.1, read as the reverse complement.
TTTCCTTTGGCGATATCGCCTTCGGCCTTCACGACGGCCTTGTTGTAGGTCGTCCCATACCACGCCTGGAGGTCGTAGGCCGTGGAGTCGTCTCCTTTGCGCGTGAAGCGGCGTTCCAGAGTTTCGCCGCGCAACGAAAAGAACCTGTGTTCGTCGGCCAGCATCAGCCGCGGCACACCGGGTACGGCGTAGTCGCCCGATCCCAATGTCAGGCCATTGGAGTAGCCATGCGGATCGCGGGCGTCAGGAGGCGCCGACCCGCCCTGCATCTGCATGTTGCCGTGATCCATGGCCGGGGCCGCGGTCGAGCCGCTCGCCGACGTCGCGTGACCCGCGTGCGGGTCGGCGGCAGGAGCCACGGTCTGAGTGGATGGCGCGGCCGTTTGAGCGTCGGCCTGGCCGTGCGCTGCATGGTCGTTCTGTGCTTGTGCCTGGGCGGCGACGCTTACCAGGGCCAGAAGCGTCGTGGCCAGTGCGCGAGTGGGGAGTGCTTTGGACATTCTTGGTCTTCCTTGTGCGCTGGGTTCAAGACACCACGACTTCGCGGAACATGCCGGCATCCATGTGGAACATCAGGTGGCAGTGCCACGCCCAGCGGCCGAGCGCGTCGGCTGTCACCAGGAAGCTGATGCGTTGTGCCGGCTGCACCGGCAGGGTGTGGCGGCGCGCAAGGAAGCGACCGTCGGGGCTTTCCAGCTCGCTCCACATGCCGTGCAGGTGCATGGGATGGGTCATCATGGTGTCGTTGTGCAGAATGACCCGCAGCCGCTCGCCGTGTTTGAAGTGCACCGGCGTGGACTTTCCGAACTCCAGCCCGTCCAGGGACCATGCGTAGCGTTCCATGTTGCCCGTGAGGTGCAGTTCGACCTCCCGGCCGGGGCCTCTCTTGTCCAGCGGCCCCGACGGGGTATGCAGATCCGCGAGGGTCAACACGCGCCGACCGTTGTTGCGCAGTCCGATGCCGGGGTCATCGAGGTTGGTGCGCGCCATGTCAACGCGCATGTCCGTGCTGGCACCATACTCGGTGCGAGCGTGGCGAGCAGTAGTGCTGGGCACGGCCAGTCCCCCCGCCGCCGCGGCGTGTTGGCTGTGATCCATCGCCATGCCACCGTGGTTCATGGCGCCGTGATTCATGCCTGCCATCGCCCCATGATCCATCCCGGACATCGAACCCGAGCCCATCCCGGTCATCCCGGTCATGCCCGTCATGCCCGTCATCCCGGTCATCTCCATGGCCTGGCCGGACCCGCCATGGTCCATGCCCCCCATCATGCCGCCCATCATGTCGTTCATGGTCAGCCATTCGACCGGATCGAGGGCAGGCACGGGAGCTTGAAGACCTTCACGCACGGCCAGCGTGGCACGCGCGTAGCCTGTCCGGTCCATCGCCTGGGCGAAGATCGTGTAAGCGTCATCCCGTGGCTGGACGATCACGTCGACGGTTTCGCCAGGACCGAATCGGAACTCATCGACGGTCACCGGCTCCACGTCAACACCATCGACGTGCACCACCGTGAGTTTCAGTCCTGGAATGCGTACGTCGTAGAAGGTGTTGCCCGCACCGTTGACCATGCGCAGCCGCACGCGCTCACCCGGTCGGAACAGCGCCGTCCAATTGCCGGCGGGGGTGACGCCGTTGGCCAGATAGGTCAGCGTGGCGGCAGACAGATCTGCGAGATCCGTCGGATTCATCCGCATCTCGTTCCACATCTTGCGCTTGTCGATCGCAGCGGCCGTGCCTTCGCGCGAGGCGTCCCGGAAGAAGTCGAAGACGGTAGGTTGGTTGTAGTTGTAATAGTCGCTTTGGGACTTGAGCTTGGTGAACACCCGCATCGGGTCTTCGTCGGTCCAATCCGAGAACAGCAGCACGTGGTCACGGTCGGCGTGGATGGTCTCGGCGCCAGCGGGGTCGATGATGATCGCCCCGTACATGCCCGTGAGTTCCTGGAAGCCGGAGTGCGAGTGGTACCAGTAGGAGCCGCTCTGCTGAACCTTGAAGCGGTACGTGAAGGTCTCGCCGGGAGCGATGCCATTGAAGCTGATGCCCGGCACGCCATCCATCTGATACGGCAGGATGATCCCGTGCCAGTGAATGGATGTGGCTTCACGCAGCTTGTTGGTTACACGGATTGTGACGGTGTCACCCTCGCGCCAACGCAATGTCGGTGCCGGCAGCGAGCCGTTGATGGTCGTAGCCACGCCTGGCTTGCCCGTGAAGTTCACGGGCGATTCGGCGATCACCAAGTCGAACTCGGTGCCCTTCAGCACAGGGGCGGCACCGCGCGTCGCGGAGCCTTGCTGGGCAAATGCCTTGAACGCCGGCGTGGACAGCCCAGCGAGAACGCCGCCGGCGGCTAACCCTTGGACGAAACGCCGACGAGAAAGGCCCTGTGTGGGCACGATAAAAAAGGGTGAACGAGGCGGCATGGCCTGAAATCCTCCATAGATGACTCGGAAGTCGTTCTAAACGCCACCCCATCCTGAGCGGCACAGTTCGACGCAATGCAGGTCATGCTATGGGTTGGGCACTTTCCATCGAATGACCCCTGAATTACATTCATGTAATGTTCGTGTCATGTTCGTGGAAGCTGGCAACCAGTAAATTGCTGATTGAAAGTGGATGAATGCGTACATCGTGAGCGGCTATTTTTCCGCGCCGTAGCGATTTCATGGGACATGCGATGAAACTGCTGGTCGTTGAAGACGAGAACAAGACGGCGGATTACGTCCGCCAAGGTCTCATGGAGGCGGGATTCGTCGTGGATCTGGCGCGCAACGGATTGGACGGACACCACCTGGCCATGGGCGAGACATACGATCTGGTGGTCTTGGATGTCATGCTGCCGGATGTCGATGGCTGGCGCATCGTGCGTGCCCTTCGAGATGCCGGTAAACAGGTCCCTGTGCTCTTTCTGACGGCGCGTGGCGGTGTAGACGACCGTGTCAAGGGATTGGAACTGGGAGCGGACGACTACCTCGTCAAGCCATTCGCGTTCTCTGAGTTGCTGGCGCGGGTGCGGACGCTGCTGCGACGCGGAAGCGCTCCGAGCCAGCCTGATCGCATCCAGGTTGCCGATTTGGTGCTGGACTTGGCGCGCCGGCGCGCAACGCGCGCTGGCCAACGCATCAATCTCACCAGCAAGGAGTTCGCGTTGCTTGAGCTCCTGGCCCGTCGCCAGGGGGAGGTCCTTCCACGGTCTCTGATCGCGTCGCAGGTATGGGACATGAATTTCGACAGCGACAGCAACGTCATCGATGTAGCCATCCGCCGTCTACGCGCGAAGATAGACGATGCGTTCAATCCGAAGCTCATCCACACCGTGCGTGGAATGGGATACACGCTCGATGCGCCCGATGATGCCCCTGCGCCATAAGCCGCGGCAAAGCCGTCCAGCGTCGCTTGCATTGAGGGTCACGGCCCTCGTTGGTATCGCCACGACCTTGGTGTTTCTTGTGTTCAATTGGGTCATTCTCCGGTCGTTGGAGCACCACTTTGCTCAACAGGATGCCCACGAACTGGAGGCAGTGACAACCGCTTTGGCTCAGCCCTTGCACCAGCTTGCAAGTGACATCGCAAGCGACGAACTGAAGCAACACTTGGCCAACGCAGTCGCAGGACATCATGGGATGACGTACGGCGTCTACGATGGGGCTGGCAATAGCATCTATGCCACGCCCGGTCCTGACCTGTCTAAACTTGCCAGTAGCAAAAAGTTGGTCAACCGCATCACCGCTGACGATTTGATCGTGTGGCAGGAGGATCAGAGGTCATATCGAGGTGTGGTGCTGCAACTGCCTGCTGACGATTCAGCGGCGCCCGGCTACCGCATCGTCGCTGCCATGGACATCGGCTTTCATCTCGACTTCCTGGCGGAGTTCAAGCGCATGCTCTGGTGGGCAACCGGCTTGGTCATGTGCCTGGCGCTCGGTGTGGCTTGGCTGGCGGTGCAGTGGGGCCACCTGCCGATTCGCAAGGTCAATGAAGAGATTCGGGCGATTCGCTCTTCAAAGCTGGATGTGAGGCTGGATCCTCGGGATGTGCCGATCGAACTGGCGGAACTGGTATTCGCCTTCAACGATATGTTGGCGAGAATCGAGGAAGGCTTCACCCGGCTATCACACTTTTCCGCAGACATCGCGCACGAGTTGCGCACGCCCGTCACCAACCTGGTCACGCAGACTCACGTGGCGCTTGGCCAGCCGCGCAGCAACGAGGAATACAGAGAAATCCTCTATTCAAATTTGGAAGAGTTTGATCGGATGGGACGCATGATTGGTGACATGCTGTTTCTTGCCCAAACGGAAAATGATCCCCGCAACTTGCGTCTGTCTACCATTGATCTGTCCGAATTGGTGCGGAGTCTGTTCGACTATTTCGAGGCGCTGGCAGAAGATAGCGGCATTACGCTTGGTGTTAAAGGGGCGATCGGCAGCATAGCGGCGGATCGGGAAATGCTCACCCGGGCGCTGAACAATCTTCTCTCGAATGCAATTCGACACACGCCTCGCGGCAAGAGCATCACGGTCTTGCTTTCGCAGGACGAGCAGTGGACAACGATCAGTGTGGTCAATCCCGGTGAGAGAATTCCTGAGCGCGATCTACCAAAGCTCTTCAACCGCTTCTACCGAGTTGATCCGGCACGGCAACGAAATACGGCGGGCGCCGGTCTTGGCCTTGCCATCGTGAAATCGATTGCGGAGGCACATGGTGGCTCCGTTGCCGTGACCTCCAGTGAGCTTGTCACCAGGTTTGACTTGGTATTGCCCCATCTGCGGCAGTAGTCCGAGGGCGCTGCGGTCCGTCCAGCCAACTGGCGTATCTCTTTGCCTGATTCTGGGATCTACCCGGCCGGCCACGTTGCTACGCGAGCGGGACATTTTTTCTCCGTGACTGCCACGTGCCCAGTCCTAGCGGCAGGCGCCGACATCATGCGCTTGTGTATCCCATCGCTACGTCCACACCGCGCGCGGGGGCCTTTGCTCGGTCGTGATCCGGTCACCGATCGTCGATAGCCTCAGCGGTCAGTGCCGAACGTCTGCCTGCTCGGCGCCTCGATCGCGCGCAGACCTGGCTGTGTGCGCTGAGCCCCTGAGGTGAGTTGGAAGTTGGTCTGCTGGTTCGTTGCGCGGGTATATGTACCCGTAGCTGGGTACAGAGAGTCTTATTGATCAAGATCAAGGTACTGCTATCAGGCGCCGGCTGCATATGAACGCAGCCAACCGCCAAAACTACCTATGCAGGTGTCCACTAAAACTTGACCACTGCACCCCGCCCGAAGGCTTCTCCGACTCGCCCGCTGACGCGGGCCAGGTCAACCCCACAACGACAGGCGAGAACGCCCCGCCATGCCTTGCAGCGCCGGTCTTGAGGCGTGGCGTGGAAGCTCCATAGCGATGCCGGGCGGGTTGTCCCTGAACCGCGTTGAGGACGGCACGCACCTGCACAACCTGCCGCAGCAAGCGCCAGCGTGTTCGCCAGCGTCCCGTCCATCGCGGCGGGGCGCTGGCCGGGCCGATCCGGCGCAGCCGGTTCGGCGGCATCGAGGGGCGCCAAGCATCGCGCGGCGGGGATAGCCCGCAGGGCTTTCCCCTGGAGGCAAGCGAAGCGCGCAGCGCCGCAGGCGCGAAGGCGTGAGCAACTGTCTTGAAAGTCAAGCCTCGCAAGCGCGCAGGCTCCATTCAATTGAAGCGTTTTGCCAATGATTCAATAAATGTTGTATTATCGAATCATGAACGAGACCCAAGCCATTTCCGCCCTCGGCGCCCTGGCCCATACCCAGCGGCTGCGCGTGTTCCGCGCCCTGGTGGTCGCCGGCCCCGAAGGGCTGACACCCAGCGTCCTCGCCGACCAGCTCGACGTGGCCCGCAACTCCCTGTCCTTCCACCTGAAAGAACTGGCCCATGCCGGCCTGGTCACCATCGAGCAGCAGGGCCGCAACCTGATCTACCGCGCCGACTTCACCCAGATGAATGGGCTGCTCGGCTATCTGACCGAGCACTGCTGCCAGGGCGGCGCGTGCGAGGTCACCGAATCCTCCTCTGCCTGTACTTCCTGCTGAAAGGATCACCCCCATGAAGCGCTTTCACGTCCACCTGCACGTCGATGACCTGAACCGCAGCATCGGCTTCTATTCCCAACTGTTCGCCGCGCAGCCCGCGCGCGTCGAAGGCGACTACGCCAAATGGATGCTCGAAGACCCGCCGGTCAACTTCGCCATCTCCACACGTGGCAACAAGCCGGGCATCGACCACCTGGGTATCCAGACCGACGATGCCGAGGAATTGGCGGTGCTGAAGGCCCGCGCCGAGGCGGCCGACATGACGCTGCTGGACGAGGGCACCACGACCTGCTGCTACGCGCGCAGCGAGAAGCACTGGATCACCGATCCGCAGGGCGTGGCCTGGGAGCACTTCCACACGCTGGGCAACATTCCGGTCTTTAACGAAGCGGCGCCTGCAGCGACTTCCGCCGCAGCGTGCTGTACCCCGGTGCGCGGCAAGCCGGTGGGCGTTGCGGTGAAGCCGGCTTCCTCCTGCTGCTGATGTGAGATACCCATGACCACCGACAAGACCTACAACGCCCTGTTCATCTGCACGGGTAACTCGGCCCGCTCCATCCTGGCCGAAGGCATCCTCAATGAATTGGGCCAGGGGCGCTTTCGCGCCTACTCGGCGGGCAGCCACCCCAAGGGCGAAGTCCACCCACTGGCGCTCGCCACGCTGGAGCGGCTGCACATGCCGACCGCCGGCTACCGCAGCAAGAACTGGGACGAGTTCGCGGCGCCCGGTGCGCCGGAGCTGGATTTCATCTTCACGGTCTGCGACAACGCCGCCGGCGAGGTCTGCCCCGTGTGGCCGGGGCGCCCGATGTCGGCGCATTGGGGTGTGCCTGATCCTGCAGCCGTTGAAGGCACCGACGAGCAGAAGCGCAAGGCGTTCACGGATGCGGCGCTGACGCTGCGCCGACGCATCGAATTGTTCCTGTCGCTGCCGATTCAGCGCCTGGATGCCATGTCGCTGCAGCACGAGCTGCGCAGCATTGGTACGAAGTGAGGTTGGCGCGATGAGTGTTGGAACCCAAACGGCCGGCCGCGTGCCGGCCGCCCCCACCATGAGCGTCTTCGAGCGCTACCTGAGCGTGTGGGTGCTGCTGTGCATCGTCGCCGGTATCGCGCTCGGCCAGTTCGCGCCGGGCGTGTTCCAGGCCATCGGCCGCACGGAAGTGGCTCAGGTCAACCTGCCCGTGGGCCTGCTGATCTGGGTGATGATCATTCCCATGCTGCTCAAGGTGGACTTCGGCGCTCTCGGCCAGGTCAAGCAGCACTGGCGCGGCATCGGCGTGACGCTGTTCATCAACTGGGCCGTCAAACCATTCTCGATGGCGTTGCTGGCGTGGATCTTCATCCGCCAGGTCTTCGCGCAGTGGCTCCCCGCCGACCAGCTCGACAGCTATGTCGCGGGCCTGATCTTGCTGGCCGCCGCACCTTGCACAGCCATGGTGTTCGTCTGGAGCCGGCTGACCGGGGGCGATCCTGTGTTCACGCTGTCGCAGGTCGCGCTGAACGACACCATCATGGTGTTCGCCTTCGCGCCCATCGTCGGCCTGCTGCTGGGCCTATCGTCCATCACGGTGCCGTGGGCCACGCTGCTGGTATCGGTCGGCCTGTACATCGTGATTCCCGTCATCCTGGCCCAGTTCTGGCGCCGCGCCCTGCTGAGCAAGGGCCAAGCCGCCTTCGACCGGGCGCTGGAGCGCATCGGGCCGCTGTCCATCGCGGCGCTGCTGCTCACGCTGGTGCTGCTGTTCGCCTTCCAGGGCGAGGCCATCATCCGCCAGCCACTGGTCATCGCCATGCTGGCCGTTCCGATCCTGATCCAGGTGTTCTTCAACTCCGGCCTGGCCTACTGGCTCAACCGCAAGGCGGGCGAGCAGCACAGCATCGCTTGTCCTTCGGCGCTGATCGGCGCCAGCAACTTCTTCGAGCTTGCCGTAGCCGCCGCCATCAGCCTGTTCGGCTTCCAGTCCGGCGCCGCGCTGGCCACCGTGGTCGGCGTGCTGATCGAGGTGCCAGTCATGCTACTGGTCGTTCGGATCGTCAACCAAAGCAAGGGCTGGTATGAGTGCGGCCCGAACCCTGCCCGCGGATAACCAAGACACGACTCATGAGCAACATCACCATTTACCACAACCCCACCTGCGGCACGTCGCGCAACGTGCTGGCTCTGATCCGCAACAGCGGCGAAGAGCCGAACGTTATCGAATACCTGAAGACACCGCCTGACCGCGAAACGCTGCAACGCCTGATCACGGACATGGGCGCGCCAATGCGCGCCGTGCTGCGTGAGAAGGGTACGCCCTATGCGGAATTGGGCCTCGATGACCCGAAGTGGGGTGACGAGCAGTTGATTGGCTTCATGCTCCAGCACCCCATCCTCATCAACCGGCCCATCGTGGTGACCCCGCTGGGCACGCGCCTGTGCCGGCCCTCAGAGGCCGTGCTGGACATCCTGCCGCAGCCGCAGCGCGGCGCGTTCCGCAAGGAAGACGGCGAAGCCGTGGTGGATGCGGAGGGTCGCAGGGTCTGAGACCTCCCGCACAAGCGGCAGGCAATCTGAAGTGAGGCTGGTATTATCGAATTTCGTTATCGATATTCGATATGAAAGAGAAACCTACTCCACGTGCCATGGAGCACCACGACCTGCTGTCGGGGCTGATCCGCCTGCATGTGCTGCACCACGCAGCCGAGCAGGAGATCTACGGGCAATGGATGATCGACGAGCTGGCCCACCACGGCTACCGCCTCTCCCCCGGAACGCTGTACCCGATGCTGCACAAGATGGAGCGCGACGGCTACCTCGTCTCCCGCCAGGAGCGTGAAGGGCGCACCGTGCGCAAGCTCTACACGATCACGCCCAAGGGCAAGGAAGGCTTGGCGCTGGCCAAGGACCGCATCCGGGAGTTCACCGGGGAGGCGATGCACAAATGACAGATTCCACCAACACCTTGCAGCATGAGGCCGCTGCCGCGCGCGGCTCACCCGTCGAAGTCTTCGGCGCCTTCCTCAAGCTGGGGCTGACCTCCTTCGGCGGGCCGATCGCGCATCTGGGCTATTTCCGCTCGGAGTTCGTCGAGCGTCGCCGCTGGCTGGATGACCGCAGCTACTCCGATCTGGTCGCCCTGTGCCAGTTCCTGCCGGGGCCGGCCAGCAGCCAGGTCGGTATGGCGCTGGGGTTGGGCCGCGCGGGCTGGCTGGGGCTGCTGGCGGCCTGGGCCGGATTCACCTTGCCATCGGCGATTGCGCTGATCCTGTTCGCCTTTGGCATCGCCGAGTACCAGGGGCTGGCCCAGTCCGGCTGGGTGCACGGGCTCAAGGTCGTCGCCGTGGCCATCGTGGCGCAAGCGGTCTGGGGGATGGCCAAGTCGTTGTGCCCGGACCGGCCGCGCGCCGCGCTGGCCATTCTGGCGGCGCTGCTGACCATGGTCCTGCCCTCGGCCGCGGGACAGCTTGCCGCCATCGCGGTGGCAGGGCTGCTGGGCTGGTGGACATTGAAGATCGCGCAACCCGGCGGCGGCCACGCCCACAGCTACCCCGTCTCGCGCAAGCTGGGCATCGTGGCGCTGCTGCTGTTTGCCGCACCGCTCGTCGGGCTGCCCCTGTGGGCGGCAGCCACGGACTCGTCCACGATAGCCCTGCTGGAAGGGGTGTACCGCTCCGGTGCACTGGTCTTCGGCGGTGGACACGTTGTGCTGCCGCTGCTGCAGGCCTCGGTGGTGCCCAGCGGCGTCGTGAGCAATGCCGACTTCCTGGCCGGCTACGGTGCGGCGCAGGCCGTGCCGGGGCCGCTGTTCACTTTCTCGGCCTACCTCGGCGCGGTCGCCCACGGACCGCTGCATGGCTGGATCGGCGGGCTGGCACTCCTGGGCACGATCTTCCTCCCCGCTTTTTTCATGCTGGTCGGTGCACTGCCGTTCTGGGAAGGGCTGCGCCACCGCGCGGGCATCCAGACGGCCATGGCCGGCATCAACGCCGGCGTGGTCGGTATTCTGGTGTCCGCCCTCTATGACCCGGTATGGACGAGTGCCATCCACAGCAAGGCGGATTTTGGGCTGGCGCTGCTCTCGTTCGGACTGCTGACGGTGGGGCGCGTGCCGCCGGCGCTCGTGGTGCTGTTAGCCGGGCTGGTGGGCTGGGTCATGGCGATGGGCGTCTGAATCTCATGTGGCACACCCTGACCATCCAGCTCCGACACGAAACCGCCGACGACATTGCCGCCATCGAAGCGGTCACGACCGCCGCCTTCGCTGATGCACCACACACCAGCCACACCGAGCAATTCATCGTGCGCGCCTTGCGTGCCGCCAACGAACTGACGCTTTCCATCGTGGCCGAAGAACATGGGCGCGTCGTCGGTCACGTCGCGCTGTCGCCAGTAACGATCACCCATGAGCACAGGCGAAAGACCGAGGGCTGGTATGGGTTGGGGCCGATCTCCGTCCTGCCGCCAAGGCAGGGGCGAGGCATCGGTTCGCGCCTGATGGAACAGGCGCTGTCTGAACTGCGGGCTATGCAGGCCGCAGGCTGCGTGCTGCTGGGAGATCCAACGTACTACACGCGCTTTGGCTTCCAGGCCCATGCGGGCTTGCAACTGCCGGGCGTGCCGCCCGGCTATTTCATGGCGCTGGCCCTGCATGGGACAGTGCCGGAAGGCATCGCGCACTACAGCGATGCCTTCAACGCCGCCGCCTGAGCCAGCGCGAAGGCGGCGGCGTTTTAATTCGGCTATTGGCCTTGAACACCGGGCGCGGCCACTGTCGCACCCGGATTTCGCGTCCACCGCGCCCAGGGCGGAACGGCCTGGGCGCGGTGCTGATCGCGGTTATTCCTTCGTCTCGATGCGCCACCACACAAAGCGAAGCGCCCCGGTCGAGGCCGGGGCGCTTGCCTTCGGCGCGGGTCAAGCGGCCAGTGCCTCGGCGGGTTCATCCGCCATTGCCTCGGTATCCTCCGGGGCGTCCTGCTCCGGGCCTTCTTCCTGCGCGGCCTCCTGCGGGCCTTCGGCCTTGAAGATGGCGGGCATCCAGCCGGTGCCATCGGCCAGCCGCTCGGCCTCGCTGGCAATGTCGGCCTTCTTGAGCTTCGCCAGCCGGGTGACGAATTCCGGTGCAAACGCGCCCACGGCATCCAGAATCACGGCCTTGGAAACGTGCTTGAAGTAGCCTTCTGCGGTCGGCTTCCACCATGCGGCCATGTCGAGGCCCACGGCCTGCGCCAGTTCTGCGCCGGGCTGGTGCGGCGTGGCACGGGGCGTCACCACGTCCACCGTGGAAGCCACGCACACGGCCAGCAGCCGCACCAGTTCGTCTTGCGACTTCGCCAGCAGCGCGGCGAACAGTTCGGCGCTGTCCTCCGGCAAGGCTTCCCCGGCTACCTGTTGCAGTTCGCGCAGCGCCACAGCGGCGGGCGACTCCGGCCAGTCCGGGGCCATGCCTTCCAGCCGGTCTTGCACTTTCAGGCTCACGCCCAGCGGCAGGTCGTGGCCGTGGTAGCTGTCCTGCAAAACCTTCTGCACCATGCCATGCACCAGCGCGGCCAGCGCGACGTGCGGATGCCGGGCCACTTCGATTTGCAGCGCCGCCGTGCGGTGGGCGCTCAACCGCTGCGCCAGCTGGTCGGACAGGCTCGCGGCCTTGGGCGGGTCGTCGGCGTCCTCGTGCTCCTCGTTGGCGGCTTCGCCTTCGGTGCTGCCGAAGCCGCGCCGCAGCTTTTCCAGCGTGCGCAGCGCCTTGGCCTCGGCTTCGCGCAGCAGGCCGCGATGAATAACAGCCTCGCCGTTGCGGTCGATGGTGACGATGGCACCGGCCACCTCGCGCACTTCGGGGGCGTAGCCTTGCAAGGCATTCTCCGCGTCTTGCAGTTCTCCGACCACCTGATCGCGCCGCTGTTCCAGCTTCTCGGCCTTGGCCTCGTCCTCGGCGTCGCAGGCTTCTTCCAGTTCGGCGTCGATCTTTTCGAGGCGGGTTTCCAGCGAGGCGATGCGGCGGGCCTCGCGGGTGGTCGGCTCGCGGCGGTGGCGCGGGGCGTTCTGGAACGCCTGCCGTTCCTCGTAGGCCAGATGCGGCACGGCCTCCACCCATGCCCAGCCCTCGGCGCGCACGTCCTCGGCCAGCGTTGCCAGCTTGTCGCGCACGAGCGTTTCCAGCACTGCGGTATCGGTGAGGTAGGTTCCGGCATCGCCTTCCGCGAACAGGTCGCGGCGGATGCCGCCGCCTGCCTGCCGGTAGGCGTCCAGCCCGACGAAGCGCACCAGCGCGTGCGCGGCGTCGATTTCGCGCTCGGTCAGGCGCTCGCGCAGCTTGGACGGGCTGCGCTGCCATTCCGGCGCACCATAGAACGTGACTTCCTGCGCGGCGTGGTCGTCGGCGAAGGGACACAGCAAGACCGCCCCCTCACGCCACCCACGCACGCCGGTTTTCGGCAAGCGGAGCGCGCAGGCACGGATCAGCGAGCCGGGCCGGAGGCGCCAGCGATGGAAGCCCGACAGGGGCGAGACTCGCGCAGCGAGGCTCAATGCGCAGCACGACAGCGCGACGGCGGCGCGCCGGGACGCCCGACTGCTTGGGACAGGACTACTCGTTGTCGGTCTTGCGCGGCTCGATGTGCAACTGTCCTTGACGTGCAGCCGGGCGTAGTTGCGAAGGTACAGCGTGTCGTACTGCTTATCGGGCGATGTCAGGTGCACCACCATCAGGAAGGCGGGGGACTGCTTTTGGACGGTGATGCCCTGGCGCACCACATCGCGGGCAGCCGGGCCTGAGCCTGGGCGACGCGGTTTTGTACCCGCACCGTCGCGTCATCGGCGTTGATGCCAGAACGGAAGGTGACCGTGGTCACCAGCACGCCGTCGGAGCCGGCGACAGACTTGATGTACATCATGCCTTCGACGCCGTTGATCTGCTCCTCCAGGGGTGTCGCCACGGTCTCGGCAATCACCTTGGGGTTGGCGCCCGGATACACGGCGCGCACCACGACCTTGGGATATTCGCTGATCGGCAGCGCCGGGATCGCGAGCAGGCCCGAGACGAAGATGACGATCGACAGCACAGCCGCGAAGATCGGCCTGTCCATGAAGAACTTGGAGAGGTCCATGGGCTAATACCTTGAAAGGAGTCCAGGGGGAAGCGCGCCGCGCCGCTCGTTGTGTGATACGTCCGATCGGTGGCGCGCTCCGGCGTGGTGCTTCATTTGGTGGCGGACGCGGGCGCCGCAGCAGCCACCATGGGCACCGCCGTGGCCTGCACAGGCATGCCCGGCAAGAACACCTTCTGCGCGCCGTTGACGATCACGCGGTCGCCCGCCGCCAGCCCCCCTCGCACGATGCGCAGCCAATGGGAACTGCCACCCAGTTTCACATCACGTCGCTGCGCCAGTCCATCCTTGTCTACGATGTAGACGTAGTTACGGTCGTGGTCGGTCAGCACCGCCTTGTCGTCGATCAACACGGCCGAGAATTCGCCGCTGCCGACCAGTCGCACGCGGGTATAGAGGCCCGGCGTGAAAACGCGATCCTTGTTGTCCAGCACCGCGCGCACGGCGATCGTGCCGCTGCCCCGGTCCACCTGGTTGTCGAGGAAGTCCACCGTGCCGGTGTGAGAGAAGTCCGCCTTGTCCGCCAGGGCGATCTGGACCGGCAGCTGGCCGCCTCGCTCGCTGGGGCGCTCTCCCTTGCGCGCCATGCGCGAGTAGCGCAGGAACGCCTTCTCATCGGCCTCAAAGTAGGTATAGACCCTGTCCTGGAACACGATGGTGGTTAGCACACTGGCTGCATCGCTGGCGGCCACCAGGTTGCCTGCGGTAAAGCGGGCACGGCTGGCGCGCCCGTTGATGGGCGAGCGCACTTGGGTCCTCTCCAGGTTCAACTGCGCCGTCTCCACCGCAGCCTGCGCGGCCTGCACCTCAGCCTGCGCGGACTCGTCAGCGGCGCGGCGCTGCTCCCAGGCCTCGGTGGAGACAGCCTGCTGCTCGACCAGCACCTTGGCACGTTGCGCCTCGCTTCTGCTGCGGCCGGCTTCGCTGCGCGCCCGGGTCAATTGCGCCTGGGCCCGGGCCAGTTCCGCGCGGTAGCTTCGGGCATCGATCATGAAGAGCACATCGCCCTTCTTGACCTCGTCTCCTTCGCGATAGGCGACCCGCTCGACGTAGCCAGACACCCGTGGGCGCAGCTCGACGCTCTCGATGGCTTCGATGCGTCCGTTGTATTCGTCCCATTACGTGATGGGCTTGATCTCGACCTGCGCGACGCTGACTTGCGGCGGCGGTGGATGGCCTCCGGCGCCAGCTCCGGCGTTCTCTTTACAACCTGCGAGCGCCATCGCGCTGAGGGAGATCAGTATCCAAAGCAGGCGCACGCCGCGAGGGTCGGAGCTGGAAGTCGTCATCTGAACAGGTTCCGTGGTCAGGTCGTAAAGCGAATGAAGCGAGCGCGATCGCGCTGCACGCTGTCCCCTGACGCTGCTTTCTTGGCAGCGCAAGACCATGAGCGACAGATGCGGCAGAGATCGAATCCCGTTGGTTGTCGGCTTCTCGTCTCGTCGCAGAACGCGCGCGCAAACCGACCTCGGCGGCATTACAAAGCCTCAAAACTTGAGGTCAAGCGATATCGACGTTCTGATTCGCGCCGTTGCGGATTGGTCCGCCGCGTCGCATTTTTGGACGGCTCTTGAGCCGCCGGTTACGCGAGAAGTGACAAGTAAGGATTGTTCGGTGGTGGCTCTGCGAACAGGAGCCGAACATCGTGCAATAGATAGCCATACAGGCGGCGGGACTTCCTGGGGCCTGTGACATCGCACGTCCAGATGTTCAGGCCCCTGGGCTTTTTGCGATGCAGTTGCAGGCGCTCGAAGCGCTTTTGTACCCATTGCCAATCCTGCTGGTTCTCCTGCTTGGCGAGAGTCCCGACCTGGGGGTGTTCTTGTGCGTAGCGTTGGAATACCCCGGGGCTGACCAGGTAGGCCGTGTCGCCCACCGTATGCACGAGCGCCTTCGCGTCGTTGATGACCAGCCGGCGGGTAGCGATACCTTGTTTCAGCCACGCCATGAAGTGCTCGCCCGATGGCTGCGCCGACGAGGACGTGGGCACCGGCGCTGATGACGGCACGGGCACCATCGAGGTTGGCGGTGGCGTTTGAGGGCCAGCGGCGGGTGCGTCGCCCGAGACGGCTTCCGCATCCTGTTGGGGAACAAGCAAATCGCCGATTCCTACCATCGCCAGCAGGTCCTCCATGACATCGGGTGCGGCTTGTGCGGCAGGCAAGTGAACCGGAGTCGCGGCGTCGACGCCCTCCCATGGAAGGGACTCTTGATCGTCGGTGGCTGGCTTTGCCGTCATTGCCGGCGAGGGCACCAAGGCATCGGCATTGTTGGGTGCCGGTGTCCCGTCGATTGCCACTGCCCCTGCGAAGGGCGCTGGCCGCTCTCCAGACTCCCAAATCAGCGCGGGAGCGAGACGCAGCAGGGTGAATGAGTGGGACCAGCCAGTCGTGCTGGTCACGGTCGCGCGCCAGACCGCCTTGCCGTCCGGCGTCGGTTGCAACATGCCGTGATCCTGCAGCACGTTGAAGACGGCGGTGTTGCTCGCGGGGATGCCGTCGACGCCTAGTGACAGCAGGTGCGCACGCAGCTTGTCCGAGACCGTCTTGCTTACCAGCCACAAGGCATCCTCGGTGATCCAGCCATCGGAGGCTTCCGGCTGGTTCAGCTTCAACTGTTCCTTGAGCAGGTAGCGCAGCCCGTCGAGCAACTTGCGCTGCAGCGCATGCTTGTGTGCAGCCATGGCGCGGGCCGGATCGCCGCCCAGTTCCTGGGCCACCGAAGCCCGGTCGGCCTGCACGACAAGTTCGCCCAGCACGCCGGCGCGCTCGTACTGGCCGGCCAGGACGTAGAGCAGCGGTCCCCACAGGTCGGGATAGCCACTGAGCCAGTCCAGGGCATCACGGTCGAGCAGTTGACGGTAGAGTAAACCTGTCGCGGCGCTGTGGAGCCGATATTCCCGATCGTCGCGGTAGCGGAAGCGGTATGGCTGGTGCAGCGGGCCGTGCCAGGGGTGCCACAGCGAGCCGTCGGACAGTTCGACGTGCAGATCGACGGCGATCTTGCCGATGTCGTGCAGCAGCGCGGCATAAGCGACTGCGGCAGTCCAGGCTTCAGACTGCGCCGCCTGGTCTTCGGGACTGCCGCCAATGGGCAGCAGATGGGACTGCCGCAGCTTGAGCGCATAGGCGACGATCTCCAACCCGTGATCCAGCATGCCGCCGGGGTAAGCGTGGTGATGGCTTTCCGATGCGGGGAATTGTTGGACCAACTCGGCGTAGTGCTCCAGCGGCGTGCGGTATAGGGTGGCGAACTGCCGCCGCGACAGCGACGTGCGCTGCCAGATGTGTTCCAGCAGCTTCTGCCGGCGCGGTGTTGCCAGCAGCGATGCGGCCGATTCGGGCCGCAGCAACCCTTTCGGGAGGTCGGTGGCGGGCGCTGGCGACGGGGCAGCGACCGGGGGCCGTTTTCGCTGGAACAGGGAGAGCATGCGGGTGTCCTCTGGGGGGCCGGCCGGGAGGCCTTTTCGCCTTTTCGAGGTAGGGCCTTTCCCCTTGCACCCCATTCCCTTGCCGTTTCGGCCCTTTGGCCTTTAACCGTTTCGGTATAGCCGGGCCTGGGTTGCGTCTCCAGCGTCAATGTGGAACCCGCACGAATGGATTGGACGGAGACCTGGCGCTGGCCCCTGCCTATGCTGCGGGGACGCTACCCCCGGCAGGTAGGCTCTCGCTCAGGCGACCAAGTTGACAAATGCGACAAGGGCGACTAGAGTGAATCCTGTCTCAAACCTGCTTGGGAGATGACCATGCCCACCGCCATTGAATTCATTGCCGATCGTCTGCCGCGCGTCACCGTGGAGGACGTGCGCCGTTTCGCGGATACCGTTGAAATCCGGGATGCGCCGGCTTTCGCGGCCGAGTTGCAGGCGTTCATTCACGAGCGCGTGGAGGCGGTAAAACTGCCAGCCAACCTCGAAGGCGAAACGGTGGAGCAGGCCCTGGCGCGCAAGGCGGCCGCGCTGCGCACCGAAACGCGCTGGACCCCGACTGAAACCGACGTCCAGCGAGGCCGCGCCGTGTTGCTGGAATCCTTCAACCAGCCGCACAACCTGCCGATCCCCGAGTACGCCAAGCTGGCGGACAAGTCGCGCCAGCAGATCTACAAGGACATCCTCGCGCGCCGGCTGCTGGCGCTGAATGTGGGGCCGCGCGGCCAGAAGCTGCCCGACTGGCAGCTCGACCCGGTGAAGCAGCAGTTGACCCAAACCGTGCTTCAAGAGGTCGAGGGCATCGACCACTGGACGATCTACCGCGCACTATCCGAACCGCTCGAAGGCTTGGGCGGACGCTCGCCGGTGGATGCGGTGACGCATGGCACAATCGATGACGTGGCCGAAGCGGTGTTCAACGTGCTGGGCGTCCAGGTGCATTGAGGCAAGACCGCCATGAGCCGCGAACTGCCCTTGTTCTTGATCGATGCGGGTGAACTGCTCCAGCATGTGAGCCGCGTCGTCTATCGGGGCAGCCCGCTGTACTATGGCCGCAGCGGCACCAATCGCTACGACGACCCGGCGCGGACCTACGGCGTGCTCTACCTGGGCCGCGACCTGTCCACGGCGCTGATGGAGTCGGTGTTTCACAAGCACCAGTGGCTGGCGGACGAGAAGCGCTCGATTGCGCTGAAGGAAGTCGAGAGCCGGCTCGTGCGGGCCGTGGGGGTCCTGGACGACGTGCGCTTGGCCGATCTCACGGCCGAGGGTGTCATGGCGGGTTACTTCGGCCTGAACCTGGAACAGTTGGCCAGCCGCGACTACACGCACACGCAGCAGGTGTCCGCCCAGGTGCATGCGATGCTCGGCGATGATGGCCAGCCGCTGTTCGACGGGGTGCTCTATCCGTCGCGCAACAACTATCCCGCCAAGAGCATCGCCCTGTTCGAGCGTGCGGCAGCAAGAGTCGGCGTTGTCGATGACATCGACCTGGTGGACCATGTGGACTGGCCGCGCTTCGTTGCCACGTATCGCGTCGGCGTGGAGCCTGATCCCGGGCCGGTGGAACCGGATGACGAAGCGTCCTGAAGCGGCAAGAGAGCACATTGAAGCCCCAAACAGAATGAAATGGACCAAACTGGAATAGGCATCCCTCTGTAGCAGGAGACGACCATGAACACCACGACCCGCATCAGCACCGCAGAACGCCTCGGCCGCACCTTTGGCCGCGGATGGCGCGCCTACGCGCGCGGCGAACGTCGGGCGTCGAACTGGTTGGTGTCCAAGGGGGTGCCGGCGGCCGTTGCCACCGCGCTCGTGTGGGTGGTCAAGCTGTCTGTGGTGGGATTGCTGCTCTACGTTGCTTTTTGGTTCGCACTCGTGTTGTTGGGCGTCGTGGCGGCGGCGTGGGCTGCTGCTGCCAATACCTCTGACGAGGACGAGTGGCCTTTCACCGATCTCACAGAACTGCGCAAGACACCGGGCTACGATCCCAATCTGTACAACGATACGTCGCACGAGTTGTACACCGACGACTGACGGACTCCGGGCTACTTCAGCTTGCCTCCCGTGAGTGCCCCAGCCCCCTTGCCCCCGGCTTGGCCGGCGCTCTTGCTGCCGTCCGACAACCCCTGAATGGCATGTCCCGCCCGAATTCCAACCCAGGTCAGGCTTGCCAGCCAGAATCCTGGCAGCACCAGGAACATCGTGCCCGCGACGAACATCAAGAGCATGTCGCCGAACGCATTGTTCAGCCCCACCAGCGGGTCGAAGTTCGTGTGTGGCCGGTTCCAGCCAAAGCCCCAGCCATAGAGCGCATCGAGGATAGTGCTGTCGATCCAGCGAGCGAGCTGGAACCAGAAATCCACGAAGAACAGCGCGAATTGCACGACGCTGACCGTGACGACCGTCTTCAGGTCATAGGTGCCCACGACCAGCACGAGCGGGATGCAGATGACCAGCGCCATCTTGAGCAAGGCGAGGACCATGGGTAGAGACTGTCTCACGACGTCCATGGCGGGAAACGCGGCAATCGCGCCGACGGCCATCCCAACGTCTCCCGTGGCCCGTGTCACGATGTTCGGCAAGGTCTTGTCGATCTGGCCTCCGTAGTCCGTATAGACGCTGCCCTGGTTCAACTTCTGCTGCCGCGGTGACGCGATGGCTCGGATCACCGAGTCGTCCACCTCGGCCCGGCTCAGGAACCCGGCCCAGCCCGCCAGGCGACTCAACAGGCTCGGGTCCACCTGACCCAGCAGGCGTGCCCGCAGGCCGTTACTTCCATCGCTCCACCACTGGCGGCAGGTCGGGTAGCCGCCACCGCTGGCCACCTGCGCAAGCCCTGCGTCGCGGGTGCTGTCATAGGGCCAGTCCTCGCGTGGGGTGCTGGAACGGTATGTGTCGTAGTAGCCGTTCGTGTCGGTGAAGAACCGCGATCCGATCCAGGTCACGTCGTGCATCTGCTGCTCATCGAGCTGAGGGCGCTGCATGAACAATTTGGCCCGTGCAGGCCCATAGCAATCCCGCGAGAAATCCGCTACTTCCTGAGCCAGCACCGGGTCATCGATGCGCGTAGCGTCGATCTCCATGCGCATCTGCCGCAGGTCCGTGCCGCACGGGATCGCTGCCACCGAAGCGCCCGTGACGGCGCGCGAGAGCGCGTGCATGAACGCCCACCACACCGGCACCTTCGCCGACTGGTTGTTGATGGTGCTGAAGGACTGCGACCAGCCGGTATCCCCGGGCTGCGCCACGCTGACCTGGCACTGGGCCGAGCGCGAGCTGTCGTACTGGATGGTGTTCAGGTCCACGTCGATGAACGGAATGCCGGCGAACATCACCACCACGATGGCGACGAAGACCCGGTTCTCGATGCGGGCGGCGCTCAGCACGCCTTTGTTGCCCTCGTCGGCGCCTTCCGCACGGGCCTTCAACCACTCCTGCACGATGATGGCGACGAAAGGCAGCGCGAATACCCCGCTGGATACGAGGACCGCCCAGATGCCGTTGTTGACGATCCAGGACACGAGGGTTAGGTAGTACTCCAGGTAGTCGGTCGTGAAAAGCGTCATGGCCTCGATCCCCTCAAGCGGCCTGCATCAACAGGCTGGCTTCCAGCGCCACGATGGCAACAATGCCGGCGACCTCAGCGCGAATCAGCCGGCGTCGGGCCAGCGTGCTGTCCTCGCGCGCCAGCAGCCGCCGCCGCATCCAGACCCAGCCGCAGGCCGTCGCCCCGTACAGGAACAACCGCCACACGAAGAAGTAGCCCGATGCGGCCGCGAGCCACCGCTCCCAGCCGGCCACGCTGCCAACGAGATAGATGCCGGCGATGTTGGCGCCCACCGCAGCGGCGACGATCACGGCCGCCCACAGCAGTGCTTTCGCCGCACGCCGGCTGATGAGCCAGCGCAAGGGGCGCCAGGCCATGCGCTCCGCGCTCATGGCCGGCCTCCCGGATTGCCCTTCTGCAACTGGTCGAGGCGGTCGGGCACCGGATCGCCCTCATAGATGCCGCGCGAGCCTGCCGCGCGCGTGCCATGGCGCTGGATGATGGCCATCGGCGAGTTGTTCGCCAGCTCGCGCCGCAGTTCAAGTTCGGTCTTGAGGTTGCGGATCTCCCGGTCGAGCGTGTCGCTCTCGTGGTTCACGGCCTCGACTGCCAACTCGTTGGCTGCCACGTTGGGCTCTTTCTTGCCGGTGAGCAGCGTGCGCTGGAGCAGCAGTGCCTTCTCCAGCACCGACGAAAGCGCCACCTCGGACGCGAGGCGCCGCGCCAGCAGGTCCTGGTCCGGCTCGTCGCGCAGCGCCTCGATGACGCCGCGCGTGATCGGCAGCGACGTGCTGCCGGCCTCGCGCAAGTTCTCGAAGGTGGTGTTGCGCACGCCGGAAACCAGTTCCTGCAAGACTTCCAGCTTGGCTTCGTACTCCTCCTGGATCAGCGGCGTCAGCCCGACGCCGGGCACCGTCTCGGTCTTGGTGCAGGAATCGCACGTGCGCTGCACCTGTTCCCCGAGGACCCGGGTGGCCCATTCGGTCGCCTGCTGCGGCGACGTCCAGGTCTGGCAGGACAGGCTCGCGCAACTGGTGGACGCGATGGAGGATGTGTCCGTCACGCCGCGCCCGTTGACCAGGTTGTAGCCCGCGCGGGTGACGTCGCCGACCACGCGGATGGCGGACTGGCCTGCGCCACCGGCATTGCTGCCGCCCACCCAGGGAAGGCCGTCGTTGCCGCGGCGCGTCTCGGCCTGCTCGACGGCCGACACGGCATCGTTGCTGCCAACCGCGTCACGCAAGGCCATGCCTTCGGCCATCTGGCTCCAGCCAAGCTGGCCACCCGCAGTCTCGGCCATCTTCTCCGCCATGGCGCGGCACGTCAGCTTGGAGCGGTCGAAGTCCAGCCGCGCCTGCAGCACGCCGTTGGTCAGCAGGTTGTACAGGCCCGGATCGGCGCGCTGAATGATCAGCGCCGGCAGCGATGCAACCGCGCTGGTCGCGCTCTGGATCACGTTGCTCATGATCTGCTGAAAGCCGTTCGTGATGCCGTTGAGCTGATTGCGCAGCGTGGTCTGGATGCTCATGTCGCCGCAGATCAGGTTGCTGTTCCACCCCACGCCGACCCCGATGGAGCGCATGCCGGCCGCGCGGCCCATGGACACCGCACTGCCACCGCCGATCGAGTACATGACGTCATCGCCGAGGACGGGGCCGCTGTTCTGGTATCCGACCTGCGCCCACGCCAGGCCGCAGACCAGAGCGAGCGGGCCGGCCAGCGCCTTCGGGCGCAGCAGGCGGCACGCCTTGGCGGAAAGGTTCATCGATTCAGGACGCTTCATCGTGGCACCTCAGAGGAAATCGACGCTGCCCAGGAACACCTGCCCGCGGCGTTCGCAGCACGCATAGGGACGCCACAGCGCCCAGGCGTAGTCGCCTTGTTGGGCCTGGGTCAGCGTGCCGCTGTGCGGGAACACCACGCAGGTGTTGGACAGGCGCGGCGTCAGCTCCTGCCACTTGCCCGTAGAGGCATCACCCTCCATCAGCGCGCCGGCCGGCCAGTAGCCGTCGCGGGCGTTGGCAAGCAGCGGCTGGTACACGTGGATCTGCCCGCGGCGCGTGACGACATCACCGGCGCGCTGGGCCACGACGGCCCCGGATTTGTAGTCATCGGTCTGATGCAGGAAGCCGCCGCGCGGATAGACATTGCCCCAGAGGTTCATCGTGGTGCGCGCACCGACCTCGCGCATGCCCGGAATCAACGCCTCCGGGTAGGCCATTTCAGGCACGTTGTAGCGCCAAGCCAGCGTGTCCAGGGTGCTGAGTAGATACGGCATGAAGGCCGTGCCCGCGCCTTGGCAGAAATAGCCCGACGACGATGCGAACTGGTTGAATACCTCGCCGCCAGGATGGCCGATGACATCGCTGTTCTTGAATTTGGCGAGGTTGTTTTCGTGGTCTTCGTTCGTGGTCCCATCCCCACCTGCCTGTGCGGATGGGTTGGGCGTGCTCATCGCCTGCACCTCGACCCAGGGGTTCTCTCCGGTGTTGCTGTAGCTGGAGACGACCGCATCGGGCACGTAGTGCCGGACCTTGGTGGATGTGCGCACCGTGCAGCCCGTCCAGGTGCAGTAGAGCCAGTAGCAGATGCCCACCACCCGGTACTCCAGGCAGTCCGGCGACATGACGGAGGACACGATGGTGGCGGTGTTCAAGGCGTAGCTGCCCGTGGCGCTGATCAGCAGCAGCGAGGCCACGGCGACGCGCAGGCGGCGCAGCAGGTCGAATGGGCGATGGGTCACGGCTGCGTCCTCCGGTGTTGCTCGATGCGCGCGACGGCCCGGGCCACGTCCGGCTCGCCATAGACCACAAAGCGTTGATCCACCACGACGGCCGGGATGGTCGTGACACCCAAACTCCATGCGTCGGTGACGCCCTGGTAGGCGGTGCCGATGCGGCGCTGAAGATCGGTGCCGCCTTGCTTCAGGCGTTGCCGGACGATGGCTGCTGCCCGCTCAGGGTCGGCTGGAAGATTCGCGGAAAGCTCGGCCTCGATCCGGGGCGTTTCGCCCAACTCGATCAGTCGCTCGCCGCCCATGGTCTTGACCGGGTGGCGGCTGTCGGTGACGACCACCACGTCGGCGGCGAAGGTGGCCGGGCTGAACACCGCCAGAGACGTCGGCAGCGCCACGGCCAGGCCAAGGGTTCGCCAGCCTGGTGCGAACCGGGTAAAAGCTGCTGGCATGTCATGTGCCCCGGAAGTTGATCAGGGCCATAGTCAAACGCCGAACCCCAGGCGGCCCCAACAAACAATGCGCATCGCGGCCACCCCGCATACCTGCTTGCGTCGCCGCAAAGAAAAAAGCGGAGGCCGAAGCCTCCGCGCTGATCAACGAAGCAGTGCAACCCTTACAGCAGGCCGGACTCCGCAAAGGAGAACGGGGCACCCTGGCCGACGATGATGTGGTCCAGTACCCGCACATCGATGAGCGCCAGCGCGGCCTGCAGTTGCTGGGTCAGCATGCGATCCGCGCTCGACGGCTCGGAAATGCCCGAGGGGTGCTGGTGCGCGAAGACCACCGCGGCGGCCTTCAACTCCAGCACACGCTGCACGACGACACGCGGATAGACCGAAGTCGAGTTGATCGTGCCCCTGAACAACGGCTCGTAGGCCAGCACCTGGTGCATGCTGTCCAGGAACACCGCGGCGAATATCTCATTGGGCTCGGCGACCAGCTTCACGCGCAGGTAGTCGCGCACGGCCGTGGGGTCGAGGAGTTTCGCACCCGCTTTGAAAACCCGCTTCTCCAGCAGTGCAATGGCTTGCTGGATGATCCAGTCCTCGTGTTGGGCAGCGATGGCGGAAAGCGACTCCAGGCAGGAGTCATTGACGACGAAAGACATGGCGAACCTCCAGACGGTGAGATCGGAGGGCGCGCGCCCTGGGAGGGCAAGCCCTCCTGGGGAACGAACAAGGTGCATCCATCACCGCGGCAGCGGTGATCGTTCGCGGCCAGGATGCGAGGCGAACGGGTTTCGGTCAGCGCAGTGGACTGCGCCGTAGCCTTGAAGACCGGGGCTACCTGGGCATGTCGCCGACGACGTCGGCAGGCATTTCCGATGTAGTAGGTGTGGCGGCGGGATCGCCGGCCGCGAGCATGTCCATGGCCGACAGCAAGGCATCGCCCTCGATCGGACCCTGCAGTAGGATCGCCTTGCCGGTTTCGCGATCGTGCAGCCGCAGCGACGGCGTGGCGGTCACGCCGCTGCTCGTGGCTTCCGCCGTCTGGGTGCGGATCGGCGCCTCGGGCCGTTCGCTCGCCAGACACTGCTCGATGGCTGGCGTAAGGTCGGGGTACCGCAGGTCCTCGGGCAAGCCCTGGCCGTCGCTGCGCGTGTGGGCATAGACCCACTCGACAGCCTGCCAGAAGGCGGCATGGCCGCCAGATTCGCCGGCGCACTCCGCCAGGCTCGCTTCGGCAGACGCGGCCGGCTCATGCGCGGCCAACGGGAGGTGGTGCCATTGCAAGGCCACGTCCGCGTTGCCGGCCACCCAACGCTTGAGCACTGGGAAATAGGATCGGCAGAACGGGCATTCGAGGTCCGCGTAGAGCGTCAGCGTGAAACGCCCTTCCGGATTTCCCATCTGCCACGGAGGCCCGGCCACCTGCGTCACGCTGACCGGCGTTGAAGTCTGGGGAGTGGACTTGCCAGAATAGCGGGACACGAGCCAGATCAGCAGCAGCGCTACCAGCACGGCGGCCAACACCCAGGGCCAGCTGAGCCTCCAGCGCCGACGGCGGAACGCCTGTACCTGCATCGGAATGGATGGGCGTTTCTGTTCCATGGCGTTCTCCGGTGTACGGCAGATTCAGGGCAGGTCCAGGGTCGGCGACTCGATGCCACGTGCCCGGTCGATCTTCTCAGCCACCTTGAAGGCGGCATCCAGCTCGCTGACGCCGTGCTGCTGCATGAGCTGGTAGCGTTCTGCCTTCTCCTCGGGCTCGGTTTGCGCGAGCGCGAGGTAGAGACTTGGCGGCACGGCGCGGAACAGCACTTCCATGCTCTTGGAGAGGATGACGCCCTCGGTGAACTTGCCCGCTTCCTTGCGTGCGGAGAGCATCAGCGCCTTCTGCGCCGGCGAGAGTTCGCGGAACCTGGCGATCTTCTCCACTTCGTCCGGCGGCATCGACAGGCACACCCACCACTCGATCATGTTGAGCATGGGCTCTGCGGCGCGCGGCAGATCGTCGATGTTTTGCGTCGCCAGCCAGAACCAGGCGCCCAACTTGCGCCACATTTTTGTAATTTTCACGACATAGGGCGCGAGCAGCGGGTTCTTGGTGATGATGTGACCTTCGTCGGTCACGTTGACGATCGGCCGGCCCAGGTACTGGTCGCGCTCGGCGATGTTGTTCACCGTGCTGATCAGGCTGATGTAGGCGATGGAGAGCTGCGCGTTGTAGCCCTCGCGGGCGTAGGTCGCCAGATCGACCAGCGTGATGTCGGCCTCGGGCCACGGCGTGCCGTCACGGTCGAACATCTCGCCGTCCGTGCCTTGGCAGAACATGTCCATCGCGTCCGCCATCTCCAGCAGCCGCACGCGCCGCATCTCGGGCAGCGTCGGGTCCTGGCCACGGGCGCGCAGCGCGTTGCGCACGTCGCGCGTGAGCACGGTGCGCTTTTCGGCCACGCAATGTTCGGCGGCGTCGAGGATGCACTGGCGGATCAGCGAGCGGTCGGCCCGCGTCATCCGCGCTTCTTCCTTGTCTTCGCCGCCCGTGATCATCAGCCGCGCTGTGATCTCCAGTTCGCCCAGCACGTCGCGCTGCTCGTCCGCTTCCATGGCCGAGGCATCGGGGGGCAGGTCTTCGTCCAGCGCGTCGGCATCGAGCGTCTGTACGTCGCTGGGCGTTTCGATCAGCCGGCGTGCGTCGGCGAACGGCGCCAGGCTGATGCCCGATCCGGGGGCCAGCTTGACCCGGTTCACGGTCAGGCCCAGGCGCCTGGCGAAGTCGCTGAACAGGCCGAAGCTGTTGCCGGCTTCCACGATGAAAAGCCGCGGCCGGTAGATGGCCGTCACCTGGTTCAGCAGGTTGTTGAGCGTGGCGGACTTCCCCGAGCCGGTGGGGCCAAATAGAAACAGATGGGCATTCATCTGCCGATCCAACCTGTTCAAGGGGTCGAACGTAATCGGGCCGCCGCCGCGATTGAACATCGTGATGCCGGGATGCCCCGTGCCCTGGGCGCGGCCCCATACTGGCGACAGGTTCGCCGCGTGCTGGGCGAACATCAGTTGCGTGTACCACCGGCGCCGGTCCTTGCCGGGGTTGTAGCAGCACGGCAGCCAGCGCAGGTAGCTGTTGAGCGGCGCCACCTCGTCGTCCTCGCGCACCGGCTGCAGGCCGGCGTTGAGCATCACGTTCGCGAGGTCCAGGCCGCGCCGATCCAGTTCCGCCTCGTCGCGCCCGCGTAGGTAGAACGCCAGAGTGCCCCGGTAGAGCTTGTGCGCGCTGCCGATCAGGGAGCGGGCTTCATGCACGTCCTTGAGCGTCTGCTCCGACGCCAGCGTCTCGCCCACAGCTTTCTTCGCCAGATGGTTGAGGTCCGATTCGAGGACGTCCTGCGGCGTGGCCACCATGGTGAGACACATCAAGGTGTCCTCGGGCATCTGGTCGAACAGCGTGTTGATCGCGTCCCCCTTGCGGGTCTCGCCGGTCAGGTGCCCGGTGCCGGGCGGCATGCGCAGCCGGTCGGTGATCAGCACGCGGTGCGGCATGCCGTCGAAGTACCAGGCCCCTTGCGCCACGTCCGAGCGCGGCTGCCCAAAGAACAGCCGCTGGCTGAAATCCCGCCCGCTCGCCAGCTCGATCTCGCCGGCCTCGCTTTCCTCGGTACTGTCCGGATAGCGCGCCAACGCGTAGAAGCGCTCCCGGTCCTCCACCCCAGGCCCGAGCAGCGTGGGGCGCGGGTTGAACCACCGCAGCAGCCAGTCGTGGACGTCGGCCGCGACCATGCGCCGGGCCTGGATGCCGGCGTTCGCCAGGCCGCCGCACAGGCGGTCGCAGACGATGCCCAGCATCTGCTCGGGTGTCTGGCCGCGGCGGTTTGCCTGTCCCTGTCCGCTCGCGCGGCGGTACACCACCATGCGCACGCGCCGCGTCTGGCCGCGCCAGCGCAGCCGCGTGACCACCGTGTCCTCGAACAGGCCGCCGGGCTTGGCCACAGCGCGCAGGTGGTGGCCGAAGAAGCGCAGGTAGAACTCGGTGAACGCCGAGCCGCGCGCACGTGGCTGCACGTAATCGCGCAAGGTCTGCATGTACTGGTCGAAGCTCGGTTCGTCCTGGGCATAGAGCTGGAGCACCCACGGGTTCTCGTCCAGTTCATCGAAGCTGTCCTGAAGCGCGTTTTCCAGGGCGTCGCGGGCATGCGCGAGCCAGCCGGGTTCCCGGCCTTCGGTGCCCAGCGGCACCAGCTCGTAGAAGGCGGCCACCGATTGGCCGTCCTCCAGGAGCATCGATTTCGACTCGGGCAAGAACTCCACCCAGGGCAGCAGTTCCACGAAGGACGGTGCGACGTCGTACAGCGCCTGCTCGTCGGCCACGGTCGCCGGCTTGCGGCCCTGGACCGCGGCGCCGGGTTCGGGGATGCCGGCTTGCTGCAAGGCCTCGACGTGGCGCTGCCAGCCGTCCGGCTGCTCGTCGGCGGCGGTGTCTTCGGCGCTGACGGCAGCCAGCTTCGGCCATGGAAGTTTCCACCGCATCAGTAGTCCTCCGTCCTCTCGCCAGGCATCGCGTACTGCACGCGCTGGTACAAGGGGAAAACCGTCGTGTAGCCCGGCACGGGAACGGGGTCGGTGCCGGCCAGGTGCGGGTACACGTACATCACGAGATCGGGATTGGGCAGACGCTGGAACTGGCGGTGAACCTCATTGCGCGCGGTGCGCGTGTAGCGCATCTGCTCGACAGGTGCGGCCTGCACGTCGGCGTCGGTCAGGGGCCGACGCAGGCTCTGGCGCGCATCGAGCAACTGGCGGCCGGCGTTCCGTCCGGCTGCGCCACCGCCGTCGCCGGCCTCCTGCTGCCAGATGTCCATCATCGTGCGGTCACCGTGGGTCAACAGCTTTTCCTTGCTGGTGGCGCAGCCGGCGAGCACCGCGACGGCGAGGGCCAGTGCTAGGCCACGGGCCAGGTTAGTCAAGTTCAAGGGCATGGCTTTCTCCTGCGCGGTGATCGACCTTGCGGCCTTCGGGATCGAAGTCGATGGCGAGCGGCTTTTCGAGGTGGACGGCAACCTTGGCGCCGGGTTGGACATAGACGGCGGCGAAGGCTTGGCCGTAGAGCTTGTTGACCCAGGCCGACATGTCCCGGACACCGCCCGCGAGAATCTGGCCGACCGCTTCTTGGCCGGTGATGCCCACGGTGCCGATGGAGCCGTCCGAGCCGACATAGGACATGCGGCCGCTGCCACTCTCGATGAGCGAGGCCACACCGGCACCGGCCGCGGTGATCAGGGCCTGCGAGCCGAGGTATTGCTGGGCGTTGCTGCGCCGCTCGCCGCTGACGCAAGGAATGCCGTGGGGATCGCTGATCCAGCCCAAGCCGTCGCGTTGCTGGTTGTTCTGCTGGTTGCCCTCGCGGTCTTCGGGGATCGTGCGGATCGTGCCGTCGTTGAAGACGAACGTGATGCTGCGCACCTGGCCGCGCACGCACGAAAGCGTCCAGTCGCCCGATGCGGTGCCGCTGAACACGGCGCCGGCCACGTCGGGAATGTCGATGCCATTGGCGGTCAGGTTGTCCGGCCCGACCAGGACTTTGAACGGATAGGGATCGTTGACCGTGCCGTCGATCGGCACGCGGCCGATCAGCGCGGTCATGGCGACCGAACCCATGAGCGTGGAGTTGGTCGGCACGGTATAGACCGGCTTGGCACTCTTGACCCCAGAGGCGCGGGCGCCCGCGTTGGCCACGGTTTCCGCGGTGGTTTCGAGCGTGCTCTGCGCCGGGCCGAAGCTCGTGGGGAAGCTCATTCCGCCGCTCGCGCCACGACCGCCGTTGCGCCCCTCGGCGGGCTTTGCGTCGTCCGGCTCGACCCACCGCACGCCGCCCTCCATGCCGGCCTCGTCGCCGCCCTGCAGCCCCAGGCCCACGGGCAGGTCCGCATGGCCGCCGCCGCGCCCGCCGATGCTGTCCAGGCGCCGCTGCAGGTCGGCGAGCAGCCCTTCGGTCTGCTGGCGCGCGCTGGCCGCCTGCTCCTGGTCGCGGCGCAGGTTGGACCGCTCGGATTCGAGCGCCGAGTTGATGCGCTGGTCGATGGAGTTCTCGCGCTGGCGCAGTCGCTGGTTCTCTTCACGCTGCGACTTGTTGTCCGAGAGCGCGGTCTGAAGCTCGGTGCGCAACTGCTTCACTTGGGCAACGAGCGTCGCCACGGTGTCGCGCGGGGTGTCGCCTTCGATGCCCAGCGCCTTCATTTCCTCGGGCGTGAGCTGGGCGCCGTTGTCCGCCGCGGGTGGCGCCGTGCTGCCTCCACCCGAGAACAGCCGGATACCGACGAACAGCACCAGGATGGCGACAGGGATCATCAGCCACTTGAGCAGGCCGTTACTGCGCATGGCGGGCCTCCTTGGCGTTCTCGTCGCCGTCCGGCTGCGGCAGATGCACGGCAGGGTCGAAGCGGTGAATCGCCGGCAGCAGCGACTGCGCGAGGCCGCGGCCGCCCGTGACCAGGTAGAGGACGGTCGTGTCCTCGGGCGTGCCGCGCGGGCCCAGCGCCTCGTGCTGGAAGGTGGCGGTGAGGAAATCGCCTTGCAGCACGCGCGGGTCGAGCGCGACCCAGTCGGCGCCGGTGTTGGTAAGGCGCACGGCAGTCACCCATTGGTCTTCCAGGCGCCACGACGCGAGCGCGACCGCGCGCACCGGCAGCGTTGGCATCAGTGTGTCCAGGTCGAGGTCGCGGGGCAGGTTGACCCGCATGACGCCCGGAAGCGGCTCGACGGTGCGCAGCGGTGCGTAGAGGTTCTGCGCGGCGAAGCGCGTCAGCACGACAGGGACCGGAGTTTCGCGCCGCGCGGTCCGCGCACCTGCCTGGCCCTGGGCGCGTGCCGGGGCCTCGGCACTGTCGGCCTGCTCGCCATAGCGTCCCGGTGCGCTGTCACCCTCGACGATGCGCACCGGCTCCAGCTCGGCTTCCCCGTCCTTGGGCGGTTCGGCTGCGATGTCCAGCAGGATCAGCGCGCCCGTGTCGGCGTCCTGCAGTTGCAACCGCGTGGGCTCGATCGGCTCGCTGGCGCGCAGGTACACCGCGCCACCCGCACTCTGCACGCGCAGGCGTTCGCCCACGCCCGCGGGCACGCCCACGCGCACGTTCCGGTCGATGAACACGATGCGTTCCTGACCGACCTTCAGCGGCACTGCCAGTGGCATGCGTTCCCAACGCAGGATCTCCACCGCCTGGGCGACGGGTGCCGCGGCCACGGCCAGTAGCCCCAGCAGCGCGAGTACAGGATGCTTCATGGGGTGTTTCCTCCTTGAGGCGCTTGCGGATTCAGGTCACTCGGCGCCGGGCGCGCCGGCTCCGGTGCACTGATGCGCTGGGGCGCGCCTTCGTAGCAGTCCAGCGCCAGGCCGAACGGGTTGCGGGCGGGATCGACGTCCACCCGCGTGACCTTGATCGGATAGCGCACCAGGGCGCGTTTGACCTGCTCGGCGCCGTAGTACTCGTCCGCCGTGATGTCCAGCGTCACCACCCAGTCGCGATCGGATACGGTGCGCACGCGCGCCGTGGGGTCGTCGCCATAGCCGCGGCCGGGAATCTCGTAGATGCCGCGCACGCGCTGACGCAGCTCGCCCGTGGAGCGGCGGTAGTCATAGTCCGCCCGCAGGAAGGCCTGGCAGGACGGGGTGAGGTACGGCGAGAGCGTATGGAGGTTGCGCGAGTAGTCTTCTTCGCCATTGGTCGGCCAGCGGTTCAGCGTCTGGAACACGTAGAACGTGAACGCATAGACCGATTCGGGCGGCACTTCCCACCACTTGCGGGTACTGCCAGAGCGCAGGTCGGGCGGGACGTGGATGGTCAGGTCGCGCGGCGCGCTCCACCAGCCGCCGCCCATGACCAGGGCGACAATGACCAGCGCGCCCGCGCCCAGGCGCAAGGTCTTGATGTGCGCCTGCAGGTGGGCGATCTCGTTCTTGAAGCGGCTCATCGCATGCTCCTGCGGGTGGACCAGAAGCCCGAGCGCGAGATCAGCACGTGGCCGCCCACCCAGCCGGCCATCAGCGGATGGCGCGTTGCGATGCGCCACTGCAACTGTCGATACAGCCAGGTGTCGGGGCGCCCACGCTTGAGGCGGCGCAGGATGCCGCCGCCGATGAACACGCCCAAGGCCACGCCCAGGACAACGAACGTCGGTGCGATGGCGATCGTGCGGAACACCCACGAAAGCGGCGCGCCGACCAGCAGGCCGGCCGCGCCGGACAGGCCGCAGCAGATCCACAGCTCGTCGGCGGTGAGGCCGCGCACGACCACGGGATGGCGGTTGAGCCGGTGCGGAAGGAACGTGACCGTCCCGTCCGCACGGACGTGCTGCTGCTCGGACATACCGGCCTCGCTTACAGGATGCCGGTGGCTTCGGTGAGCAGCCAGATGCCGATCACGAGCAGCACGGCGCCGATGGCGACCGTGAGGCCGAATTGGCCCCACGTCTTGCGGCCGGTGTGGATCTCCGCGTAGGTGCCGTAGGCGTGGTAGCAGACGCCGATGAACATCGACGCCACCACCAGCAGGGCCACGAGCATGATGATGTCGTAGCCGTAGTTGCGGATGGTCTCCATGATGCCGTTGCCGGTGCCGCGCGTCGGGTTCTCCAACTGCGGCAGACCTTGCGCGAACGACAGTGCGGGCAGCGCGGCGGCGCCCAGGGCCACGGCGGCGCGCTGGGCAAAACGGGAAGTGAGGTTGCGGTTGTGCATGGTCGGGCCTTTCATGTCAGGACAGGAGGAAGAAACTCAGGACGAGGTACATCGCGACGAAGCGGATGCAGACGCCGAGGAACTGGCGCTGGTTGAGGCGGCTCTCGGACCACCCCACATAGGCCGTTCGGATGGCCCAGACGCCCCACACGAGCAGGACCGCGAACACGACGCCGACCAGGACGGTCGCCATCGCGGAAGGCGCGATACCGCTGTTGGCTTGAAATGCCGAGACCTGGGCGCCGTTCATTGCTCGCCCTCCGCAGTCGTCTTCGGCGATGGCGAAGCGGCCCGCTCGGTGCGGTAGTCGCCGGCCAGTTCGGAGGGGTCGCGCGGCTGAGCGCGTGATGGCGTCAGGTGGAACTGGATGCCGGCGCGCACGCGCGCCAGGTCAGCCAGCAGCCGTGGGTAATCGAAGTGGTAGCGCTCGCCCGGCTGGATGGGGGCATGCGCGGCGCTGTCCGCGACGGTGCGTTCCAGCGCGTCGAGCTGGCGCAGCGCGGCGACCAACTCCTGGCGCTGCGCCGGGGACTCGGCCAATG
Organism: Bordetella ansorpii; assembly: GCF_900078315.1. Classification (GTDB taxonomy): domain Bacteria; phylum Pseudomonadota; class Gammaproteobacteria; order Burkholderiales; family Burkholderiaceae_B; genus Bordetella; species Bordetella ansorpii. The sequence goes on along the minus strand of NZ_FKBS01000014.1, from coordinate 1,150,255 downwards.
CCATCGGGGACTGGCCCAGCACGAGGGCCGTCACGAAAAAAGTGGGCACGCCGCGATGCGCGGCGCGCAGCCAGATCGAAGCCACCATCGCGCCATTCCTGTGTGATCAGCAATGGGTTGATCGTGGAGATCAGGGCTGTTTCAGGCCGCAAACAATAGGAACTGGCGGACGACCGGATTGGGCATGCTGCGAGCGAACCTACAAAAGCACGGGTCGCGCTTCGATTATTGCGTTTTTCGAGTATTTCGAATATGATCGGCTCTGCAACCGTTTTCGCTTAGGAGCTACCCATGACCACCGCCACTGCCCAATCCAAGATGACCCTTCCCGCCGCGGGAGAGGTGAAGGCAGCCGTCCAGGGTCAACGTGCCTTGGCGGCTTACCTCGCAACCCAGTTCGAGACGCAGCACATCCAGATCTTTGATGACCACAAACAGGCTCATCAGGTGGAACTGCCTACCTCGGCTTTACGCCTGCTGGTCGACATCCTGGCCGAGTTGGCCGATGGCAATGCAGTAAAGGTGGTGCCCGTCCATGCAGAGCTGACGACCCAAGAGGCGGCGGACTTGCTCAACGTGTCCCGTCCCCATTTCGTCAAGCTGCTCGAAGATGGGGTGTTGGCATTTCATCGCACCGGCAAGCACCGCAGGGTGAGGTTCGCCGATCTGATGCAGTACAAGGAAGCGCGCGAGCGCGCCAGTGAGCAGGCGATGGCCGAACTCGCTCAGCAGTCGCAAGAGTTGGGAATGGGATACGAATGAGGCATTCCCCATTCACCGCCGTCTACGACGCGTGCGTTCTATATCCCGCGCCACTGCGGGATTTCCTGATGTGGCTCGGCCTGTCTGGCCGCTTCCGGGCGCGGTGGAGCCAAGCCATTCATGAGGAGTGGAAACGCAACCTGTTGATCAACCGCCCCGATCTCACCCGGGTTCAGGTCGACAGGACGTCGGATCTCATGGACCGGGCAATTCCGGACGGCTTGGTGGAGGGCTACGAAGCGCTCGTGGCAGGCCTGACATTGCCCGATCCGGACGACCGGCACGTCCTGGCTGCGGCGATTCGCTGCGGTGCGAGCGTGATTGTGACGTTCAACGAACGGGATTTCCCGAACGATCTGCTGGCTCCGTACGGCATCGAATCGCAGCACCCCGATGAGTTTGTGGACAACCTACTGGATCTGGACGCGGCCGCCGTGGTGTCGGCTGCGCAGCGCCAGCGTGCCCAACTCAAGCATCCGCCGATCGAGGTGGACCGCTATCTCGAAATCCTGCTGCGCCAGGGCCTTGTGCAAACGACCAAGGTGCTGGCGACCTATCGCACCATTCTCTGACCCGCCGAGAGCCACGGATGACCAAGAATCCTTCATCAGACGCCACTTTGCCGAAAGGCATCCATCGAAGCTGGAAGCTGCCGGACACGTCGCTGGGCGCCCTGTGGGATTCCATCGTCATGGACGAAGCTCTCAAGAAGCAGTTGCTGTCACAGGCGATCGTCAACTTCACGGTGCGCCCCAAGGTGGAGCGCACGGTACTCCCCCTGCACGGCGTGATCTTGTTGGTCGGCCCGCCGGGGACTGGGAAGACCTCCTTGGCACGGGGCTTGGCGCATCGTGTGGCCGAATCTTTTTCTTCTGCGAAGTTTCGATTGCTGGAAGTAGAGCCTCACACGCTGACGAGCTCTGCAATGGGAAAGACTCAACGCGCCGTGGCAGACCTGTTCTCGCAATCGATCGCAGAATCCGCAGCGGCGGGCCCGACGATCGTCCTTCTGGACGAGGTCGAAACGCTTGCGGCTGATCGAGCCAAGCTCAGCCTGGAAGCCAACCCGGTTGATGTGCACCGGGCCACCGACGCGGTGTTGGTGCAGTTGGACATGTTGGCCGAACGCAACCCGCATCTGCTGTTCGTGGCCACCAGCAACTTCCCACAGGCCGTCGACAGTGCCTTCCTATCTCGTTGCGACATGGTGATGGAGGTGCCACTGCCCGGCAAGGATGCCTGCAAGCAGATCCTGGTGGACTGCCTGAATGGCCTGGCAAAGACATTTCCGGGGATTGGCAAGCTTTCCTCGGCTCACCAGTTCGACGCGTGCGCTGGCGAGTGCGTCGGATTGGATGGTCGGGCCATTCGCAAGGTCGTAGCCAACGCCCTCGCGGCCGACCCGCAAGTGGCTATCGATCCGAACAAGCTTTCCGTAGAGCACCTGCGCAGTGCGATACGACAGGCAACGCAAATGCGCCTTCAAGGAGGGAAGCAAAAATGACCACCGTTGTCAGCCGGACGTTTCGCAGCTCGCCGCACCGCGATGCGTTGCAGACGTGGGATGCCATTGTCGAACTGCTCACTCAGGGCAAGGACGGCACGGCTCGCTCTGAACTCAGGGCCGTGGCGGGCGTGGCCGCCAGCTTGATCGCCGACCAGGCACCCAAGAGCGCGCCCATCGTTGCGACATGCGATGGACCACGGACCAGGATCTACTGCCTCTTCGACGAAGACGCGATCGATGGTGATGATGCCAACGAAGAAGTCTTGGGGTTCGAGCCGTTGAAGGGAGACTGGGGAGTCTCGCTGCCGTGTCCGAAGGAGCAGCTCGGCTGGGTGCAAACCGCGCTCAAAAAGCACAGTTCTCGCATCATTGCACGGGACTTGAGCCAAGGAATTGCCACGCAGGCGCAGGCCGATGCTGGACAAGCGCTGTCGCTCGACCTCGGAGGTTTCCTCAAGTCATGAGCACCGTCGCCACCTACTCGTACACGCACTCGGTTACCTATGTGACCGACAACATCCTCAAGAGCTTGAAAGACATCATCCTGCTCAGTGGGCTGGACCCCGAGCACTTCGCGGATCGCTGGGAGAGCAATACCCGAGCCATCAAGACGTGGCTCGGGACCGGTGATCTGCGCAAGGTGATTCTGGAGATCTACAACCCGGCAACCGACAAACTCGTGACCCGATGGGATATCGACATCGTGTATGGGTGGTCCGATGGCGACGGCAGCTTCTGGACAGATACCGAGCAGTTGAAGTACGCGATCAAGAAAGCTGGGCTGCTGCCATCGCAGGCCAAGTACAAGTTAATGCTCGATACAAAGCCAGGGCGGCCTGATGTGGAGGGGTGGAGCAAAGGAAGTTATCGCTCGACGGATGGAATGGTCAAGCAGAGCCTAGGCTCGACTGTCGAACACAGCGGCCTGGCGGGTCAGGCCGGATATTGGAGGCAACGCTGATGCTGTCGATCGATGAAGCTTTTCGCAAGTTCAAGTCGCGTCTGGAACTCAACGAACGCGAACAGAAGAATGCCTCGCAACGCCAGAACGAAGTGCGGGACTACCTGCAGACCAAGTTCGGCATTGCGCGCAGCTTCCTGACCGGGTCCTATGCTCGATACACGAAGACGAAGCCGCTCAAGGATATCGACATCTTCTTCGTGCTGAAGGACTCGGAGAAGCATTACCACGGCAAGGCCGCATCGGTAGTGCTGGATGATTTCCACTCTGCATTGGTGGAGAAATACGGTTCGGCGGCCGTGCGCAAACAGGCGCGCTCGATCAACGTGGATTTCGGTGTTCACATCGACGCGGAGGACAACACGGACTACCGGGTGGTCAGCGTGGATGCGGTGCCCGCATTCGACACCGGCGACCAGTATGAGATCCCCGATACGGCGTCCGGAAAGTGGATCAAGACGGACCCGGAGATCCATAAGGACAAGGCGACCGCAGCGCACCAAGCCTATGGCAATGAGTGGAAAGGTCTCGTGCGCATGGTGAAGTACTGGAACAACAATCCCAAGCACGGCGATCAGAAGCCGGTGAAGCCCTCGTTCCTGATCGAGGTAATGGCCCTTGAGTGTCTTTACGGCGGCTGGGGAGGATCGTTCGATCGCGAGATCCAGTCGTTCTTTGCCACGCTTGCCGATCGTGTTCATGACGAGTGGCCGGATCCCGCCGGACTTGGCCCGGCGATCAGCAACGATATGGATGCCGCGCGCAAGCAGCGCGCGCAGCAGCTGCTGTTCCAGGCGAGCCAGGACGCAAGCATCGCCATCGACCACGCGCGTCGTGGTCGCAATATCGAAGCGCTTCGCGCCTGGCGCGCACTGTTTGGCCCCAAGTTCCCACTGTCCTGATTCCATCGGCTTCCATACACGTCCCATCGAGGTACAGCATGTCCCAGTGGTCGCTTTCCCAGCTCCTGTCGTCCCTGCATGAAGACATCCAGCAGCGCTTGTCCGTAGTACGCAAGACCTTCGGTCACCCGGGTACGAAGGGGGATGCGAGCGAGAACGTCTGGATCGACATGCTGGATACCTATCTGCCCAAACGGTACCAGGCGGCGAAGGCGCATGTGGTGGACAGCCTGGGGAACTTCAGCCAGCAGATCGATGTGGTGGTGTTTGATCGGCAATATTCGCCTTTTATCTTCACCTACGAGAACGAGACGATCATTCCAGCCGAAAGCGTGTACGCCGTTTTCGAGGCCAAGCAGACGGCTGACGCGGGGCTTGTGGCCTATGCCCAGGAGAAGGTCGCCAGTGTGCGCAGGCTGCACCGCACGAGCCTGCCGATCCCGCACGCTGGCGGGACCTACCCAGCGAAGCCGTTGATTCCGATTCTGGGTGGCTTGCTCACCTTCGAGAGCGAATGGAGTCCTGCATTGGGTCCATCCATGGACAAGGCGCTGAACGCAAACCTCACCGAGGGGCGTGTGGACATCGGATGCGTTGCCGCCCACGGGCACTTTTTCTATGACCAAGCCAGCGGCGCGTACAGCTACACCAACGAAAACAAGCCGGCGACCGCGTTTCTTTTCAAGCTGATCGCGCAGCTTCAGTTCAGTGGAACGGTCCCCATGATCGATGTGGAGGCTTACGGTCAGTGGTTGACCAAGTGAGGGGTCGCTGTGGCAAGCATACGTTCGGAGTACCACCGGTTCCTGGCGCACTTGACGCAGCGGCACGTGCACGACGACGTGCGCCGGCTGGCGCACCTGGTGCTCGATCACCTGCAGCCACTGGCCGAGGTCGGTGCTGCACGCCGGGGGCGCTCCACGCGCTTGGCGCCGCTGGCCATCGCGCATCTGGCGCAGATGCCTGTCGCCTACGACGGGGACGCGCGCGGCCCCGAAAACGGGCCGGCGCTCGGGCGACTGCACCAGCTCGAAGTCGGGCCGTTTCGAGGATTCATGCGGCAGGAGACGTTCGACCTCAGCCATGACATCACCTTGGTCTACGGTGCCAACGGCACCGGCAAGAGCAGCTTCTGCGAAGCCTTGGAAGTGGCGATGCTCGGTTCGATCAGCGAAGCGCAGGCCAAGCGGGTCGACCAGCGGACGTACTGCAACAACGCTCGCCTGCGCCGCCACATCGCGCCAGTCCTGTCGTCTACGGCGGCGGGCGAGGCGCAGGCCGTCCAGCCCGACGAAGCTGAGTATCGCTTCTGCTTCATCGAGAAGAACCGCCTCGACGATTTCGCCCGAATCGCCGCGCGGACCCCGAGCGATCAGCGCCAGCTCATCGCCACCCTGTTCGGCGTGGACCAGTTCAGCGAGTTCGTGCGCGGCTTCAACCCCTCGCTCGATCAGGACCTGATGCTTGCCGGCGTGCAGGCGGCGCAGCTGGCGCAGCGTCGCCTGCAGTTGGCGAACTCCGAACAGACCATCGCCGCCTACCCGCAGAAGATCGCAGCGGTCGAGGGCCTGGAACAAGCTTTGGCGCAGCGCATGTCACCTGGCGCGACCTATCAAACCTGCGTGGACTGGCTGCTGGGTACGCCGCAGCAGCAAGGACGGCTACCGTATGTCCAGGCTCAGCTGGACGCCAACCCGCCTGCCATTCACGAGGTGACCCAGGCCCGCCTGCAAGCGTTGCTGGCAGAGGCCTACCGCGTCCAGGGACTGTGGCAAGCGTCTTCCGCGCAACTCGCGGCCCGCGCCGGCGAGGTGTCGTACGCGAAGCTCTACGAGGCCGTGCAAGCGTTGGCGGACGGGGCGACCGCGTGTCCGGCATGTGGAACCGAACTGGCCGCCGTGGCGCAGGACCCGTTCGCCAGGGCGCGAATGGGCCTGGAGCAGCTCGCGCAACTGGCCGTCCTGCAGCAGCAGGAGGCCGGGCATCGGACACAGTTGAGCGAGGCGGTCCGAGCGCTGTGTGACGAAATGCGCCGCGTGGTGGCGGCGGCTGGGGTCGCTTGTCCTGCCGAATCGCAGGCCGCGGGCCTGCCACTGCTGCCTCCCACGTCGGCGGGCAATTGGCTCGGCGGCGGGGTGAATGGGGACCAGCGCGCCTGGCAAGCCCTCTTACGGATCGCACAGATCATCGAAGGCTTCGACGCGCAGGCGCGCGACGTGAATGCCCAGCGCGGCGCGATGGCCCAGGAGCGGGACCGCCTGCAACAGCATCAGCTGGAGATCGAACGGCTGCGGACCATGCGCACGACTGCGGATCAGGAGCTGGCGGCCGCCCGCCAAACCGTGGCCCAATTCGACGACGCGAACCGCGGCCTGATCCAGGCGGCCACGGACGAAATGCCGGTGGTGGTGCACCATCAGCGGGTCAAGGCCGCCTACGACGGTTTCCTGCCCGAGATTCAGGCATACCTGACCGCTCTGCCGGGGGTTCTGCTACAGGGGCTGGGAGACCAAGCCCGCCATCTCTACAACGCATTCAACCGGGCCGATCCGCCCGGCGATCTGCTGCACGCGCTGTGGTTGCCCGTGGCCGAGAACGGCAAGATCGAGGTGGAGTTCGCCGGCGAGCCGGGCGCGCGCTACGACGCGTTGATCGTCTTCAGCGAAGGGCACATCAAATGCCTGGGCCTGGCGATTCTGCTTGCCAAGAACCTCGCGCAGGGCTGCCCCGTGGTCATATTCGATGACGTCGTCAACGCGATCGACGACGACCATCGCGATGGCATCTGGCGTACCTTCTTCGAGGACGGTTTGCTCCACGGCAAGCAGGTTATCCTCACCTCGCACGCAGAGGAGTTCCTGCACCGCATCCAGCAGGAGTTGGGCGTGCGCCGCGCCGCGGCCATTAAGCGCTACAAGTTTCTCCCGCATCAGGGAGAGCACGAACTGCGGGTCGACAGCGACCCGCTAGCGAAGAACTATGTTCTTCTGGCCCAGCAGGCGTTGGCGGCTGACGAGAAACGCGAGGCACTGCGTCAGGCCCGGCCGGCGCTGGAGAGTCTGACGGACCGCCTGTGGACGTGGCTGGGTCGGCGGGCGGACGGCCGGATCGACATCAAGCTGAGCGGGCCCCGCGCGCCTTGGGAGCTGAACAATAAATGCACCAAGTTGCGGTCGGCCGTCGAGCGTATCGCGGCGCAACATGCGGGTGCGCCGGATGCCGTAGGGGCGTTGGTCCGGCTGCTCAATGTCAGCGGTACGAGTATTGAATGGGGTTACCTCAATAGCGGTGTGCACGACGCTCAGCGCGATCATGAGTTTGATCGGGCGACGGTAAGAACGGTCGTCGAGGCGGTTACGGCGTTGGATGCTGCTCTTGATACCCTGCAGAACCGATGAACGGCACACGGCTTTGCAGAGCCGTGCCGCCCGTGTCACCTCATAAGTACTTCTTGAAGCTGCCTGCGGTCAGGCTGACTGCCATCCCCAGCAACGCCGCGCTGGGCAGCAGGATGACCAGAGGATGCACCGATATGGGCAGAGCGAGATAGGTGGCCCAAGGCAGCACGGCCAACGGCATCAGGCTGGCCTTCGCGCGGTGGTAGATGAAGCCGGATTCGCGGCCCGCGCCGAACCGGCGCACATCCCGTCGCACCAGGCCGTCAATCAGGCCGACGAATGCCGCCGTGAGGATCAGCGGCAGCGTGAGCACCAGGACCAGCAGGCGCACCAGGAAGGTGAGCGTCGTGAAGGCCGCAGCGATCAGGTAGCTTTCGGCCCAGACATAGACTTGGCTGATGTAGTAGCGGAAGTTGCGGCTCTGCCCGTGGCTGGGCGCGCGGACGCGCTCGGCGGTCTGGCTCATGCGCTCCAGCAACCCCGAGCGCACGAACACCCACTCGTACCCGGTATCCACCAACTCGTGCGCCGTGCGCCCGGGCTCCTGTACCACCACGCTGCGCGTGAAGTGGTTGGACAGGTGCCCGAGTTCGTACCGCAGCATCTGCTGGGAGTGGCGCCAGCCCTGGTCCTTCCAGAACAGGTGCATGCCGGCGCACTCCACCACGATCGAGAACAGCAGCGAGCCAATGAGCACCCCGAGCAGCCGGAACGGTAAGGTGATGGTGCCGACGATCAAGCCTTGGCGATGGTTCTGCTCCCGCTGCGCGGTCGAGGCGGCATCCTTCATGGCACGGCCTCGTTGCCCGCGCCATCGTCGGCGCCGGTGGCCACCGCGCCGGGCTCGGCCGCAGCGGCATCGTCCAGCAGGTCGTCGGGCAAGGCCGCATCCTGCAAGGCCGACGAGCTGGTGAACTCCCACCACTGCGTGGCCTCGCTGTAGCTCTGGCGCATGTACCCGGCCAGTTGCTGCAGGTCCGCCGGCATCACTTCATCCGGGTCCGGCGCCGGCAGCGGCATACGCACCTTCCAGAGCTGGCCGCCCTGCAGCAGCGCGAAGCACTGGCCCTTGGGCAGGCCGACGACGTGTGACGGCTCGATCATCGGCACGCTGGCCATGCTGATGCGGTCCTGGGTGTTCGACGTGAAATCCGTCGCGCCGCGGATGTCTGAGCTGTCCGTCGCGCCCGAGACGATGGTGGTTGTATAGACCTCGACCTTCGGCAACTGCCTCGTCAGCAGTTCCGCGGTGGCCGTCTCGCGCACGCGCAACATGAATAAATTGTTGAAATTCCCGATCACTTGGCCGGCCTTCGCGCGATTTCCGATGCGGGCCTCGATGTCCGAGAGCGTCTGCGTGTACGCCGTGACTTGCAGGCCGGCACCGCCGCCCTTGTTGATGAGCGGGATGAATTCATCGCCCATCAGTTCATTGAATTCGTCCGCGTGCACGTTGATCGGCACGCGAGCGCCAGCCACTGCGCCGGGCAGGCCATCGTCGATTCCGTGCTTGTAGATGTGTCCGGCCACCGAAACCAGGTCAGAGAACATCGAATTGCCGACCGCTGCGGCGACCTCGGCGTCAGACAACGCATCCAGACCCACATAGACGATGGCCCGCTTTCGGATGACCTGCATCCAGTCGAAGATCGGGCGCGGGTCGGCCAGGTCGGAGTAGTTCGGCGCCAGGAGCTGGGCGATCTTGCCGCTCGTGAGCTTTTCCAGCAGCGGCAGCAGCGATGCAACGATCTTGTCGAAGTAGGTCTTGTCGTAGCGCACCGCCGAGCGCAGGCCATCGAGCACAGGGTCGTAGTTGCGCGCCTGGGAGAGGTATTGCTCCAGCGCCACCACACGCTTCTCGCGCCCGATCATGTTCCTTGGGATGTTCTTCTCGTTGAGCTTGGCCTCGATCTGGACGATCACCTCCCAGGCCTTGGGCTCCGTCTTGGCAAAGTAGTGCTGGGCGTACTCAATGAACAGCGCGTCGATGTTGATGACGTGGCGCTGGATCAGCATGTAGTCCGGGCGCTGCCCCAGTTCCACCAGGGCGCGGGCGATGATGTTCACGAAGCGCCATGCGAACTCGCGGAACGCCGCGCTGTTGCCTTCGCCGGAGAGCTGCCCCGCGATGCGTGTCGCCACTTCCGAGATCCGACCGAAGCGGCCCACGGCGTTGTAGCGGGCGCTGATTTCCGGCCAGCCCAAGTGGAAGATGTAGAACTCGCCTTCGCGGCCAGCGCGCTGGGCTTCGACGTACATCCGTTTCAAGAGATCGGCATCCCCCTTGGGGTCGATGACGATGACGACCTCATGCTCGCCGGCAGCATTCCTGCGGCGGATGTCCTGCGTGACGAACAACTCGGCCAGGCGCGTCTTGCCCACCCGCGTGGTGCCCAGCACCAGCGAGTGCCCGACGCGCTCGCCCAGCGGCAGGCTGACGTCCACTTCGTCGGGCTCGATGCCGTGCAGCCTTGGCAGGCCGCCGACAGGCGGCAACGGGCGCACGGGGTTGAAAGGCGCGTCCCAGCCGGTGAGCTTCGGCAGGCGCGAGAGCGGCAATGGCGCGAATTCCAGCCGTTCCTCCAGGCGCCTGGTCAGCCGGTAGGCCGGCGTCGGCTCGACGTAGCGGCGGAACTCGGGCCGGTACGTCTGCATCAGCCGATGCGTGTGCTTCTGCTCCCAGAGAAAGCCGCGCCCCACGAATAGGCGCTGCTGGCTGACCGGCACGTCCTTGCTGGTCATCACGTAACGCGGCAGACGGCGGATGTTGCGCCGGTAGCGCAGGATGATGCGGGCATCGCGGTAGCGGATCGCGCCGTAGGCGCCGAACGCCAAGGCGCTGCCGATGCCCATGGCCGGGCTCAGCGCGAGCGACCATGGGGCCACCAGGCACAGAAACGCGGCGCCTGCACACGCCGCGACGGTGTATAGCTCCACCGCTGGGCGTAGCAGAACCTCGACCGGCTGTTTGCCCGACATGGCTTCATTGCTCGATGCCGGTGGCCGTGATCAGCGCCGGGTAGTGCCGCAGGCCCAGGCGATCGGCCAGGTCGTCGCCGGCCACGGGCGCGAGCGGCACGCCCGGCACCAGGGCGCGCAGCCGCGCCAGGCCCTGCGCGGTCTCGACGTTGACGACCAGGCCGACCGCGCCACGTTCGCGCAAAGCGGCGGCGCGGCGCTGCAACCAGGCCCGGGAAGCCTCGTCGTCGCCGATGACCACGAACGGCCGCAGGCCGGGCGCTTCGATCACCCGTCGCGCGACGGTGCCGGGCGTGAGCTTGGCGCTGCGCACCGGCAGCATCGCGGCTTCGTCCGCCCGTGTGGCAGGAACCTGGGGCGTCGGGATGGACGGCCGCGCCGGTGCGTTGGCGCGCGGCTGGAGATTCAGGGCTTCGTAGTACGGCAATGCCGACGTGCCGCCACGGTCCTCGACAACGATCAGTGGCTCGCCGGCACGCGAGGCCAGCGGCAGGCCTGACAGCAGCATGAGTAGGCCCGTGAACGCGAGATGGGCGGGATGGGGTTTCGTCATGGGGAGGTCTCCTGGCGCGCCGCGAGGACCGCGGCGGCTGGTCGCGTGCCCTGCACGCGGGCAAGGTGGCGCGACACGCTGCGCCGATAGCGGGCGGCGGGCTCGCCGCCTGCGGGGCGGTGGTAGCGGCCGATCGCCAGCAGCCAGTCCTCGCCGGGGGTGTGCTGCTCCTTCAGGATCTCGGCGGCAACGGCCAGGTTGCGATACGGATCCAGCAGGTCGCACGCGCCGGTAAAGCGGTGCTTGTGGTAGCCGAGGTTGATCTGGCCCAGGCCCGCATCAATGCGCGTGTGCGGCGTGGCGCGCATCGCCTGCTGCAGGCCAGCGCAGGCGTCGGCGCGCGTGGCGAAGCGGCGCGACTGGCCGGCGACGTTGAGGGACCACGGCCACGGCACCAGGCGCCCGTTGCGCCGGATGCCGCTCTCCTGCAAGGCCACGGCGTAGAGCACGGTCGAGGGGATGCCTGCGCGCTGGGCGGCAAGCTGGTAAGCCGGTGGCGGAACCTCCTGGGCCAGGGCGGCAACGGCATACAGGCCGGCAGTGAGCACCAGTGCGCGCAGGGGCATGGCTACGGCTGGCGCTGCCATTGGCCGTTCACTTCGCGCACGGCGGCGGGCAGATCGCCGGGCAGGCCCAGTGACAGCCAGCGGCCGCCGTCGTGGTTGAGCGTGATGCTGCCGGCGCGCACGCGCGCCGGGTCGATCTGCGCGCGCTTGGCCCAGTCGCGGATGCGCGCGTCATCCTGGCGGCTGCCCACCATGTACAGGTCGAACTCCGCGCCCGAGGATTGCAGGCGCTGCACGAGCTGTCCGCAGGCTGCGCAGCCGTCCTTGACGAACACCGCCATGCGGCCGCTGCCGCGCAAGGGACTGCTGGATGGGCCGGCGCCCGGCTTGTCGTCGGGCAGGTTCACGCGCTGCATCCCCGGATTCAGGCGCTGCCAGGCCTCGTCGTAGGCGCGCTGGTAGGCGAGCAGCTTCTCGACGCGGCGCGCTTCCACCTGCACCTGCAGTTCCGCATAGCGGCGCCGTTCTTCGTCCGTGCGAGCTTCGATGCCCAGGGCGGACAGCGGGTCCAGGTTGGGCGAGTAGATACCCAGCGGCCCATCCATCAGCTCGCGGTAGCGTGCCCATTCTTGTGGCTGCAAGCCCCATTCGGTTGCCACCCGGTCGTCCAGCACGCGGGCGGCCAGCGGGCGCTCCTGGCTCTGTGCGTTGCGCGCCGAGGTCGTTGCGGGCTGCTGCGCCCAGGCGGGCCATTGCGACGACGCCACCAGGACCGCGAAAAGGAGGATCGACGGCTTCATGGGGTGCTCCGGTCAGGGAATCGCCACGCGGCGGGTCTGGTTGCCGGCCTGGAACACTGCGGTGTTGCCCTCGATCGCCTGCAGGCGCCACGGGCCGACCGCATCCCCGGGCAGCAGCACCTGAAGTTGGGCGGGCGTGAAGTCCCCGATGCTCGGCGCGACGGACACGCTGCGCTGGCCGGCGCGCAGTTCGGCGCCGACGACGCGGAATGGCAGCGGCGGCAGCTCGGTCTTGGAGGCGGCGGACGTGCGCGATGCGCGCCGCTGGGCGGGTGCGGTGGCACGCGCGGCGGCTTGGCGCGCCTTGATCTGCTCGACCTCCGCGCGCAGCGCCTGGAGGTCGTCGGCCGCTGCGTAGCCACTGAGAGATTTCTCGACCTGGGCCGCGCGTGCTTCCAGAATCTGGCGGGTGTCTTTGAGGTCAGCGTCCGTCGCGACGGCCGGGCGCTGCTGGATGGCCTCGATCGTCTCGGCCAAGCCAGTTGCCTGCGCTTCCAGGCGTTGCAGGCGGGAATCCAGCCGCTCCTGGTCGGCCTGGTCGCTGAGGGCCTGGTAGCCCAGGGCCGCCAAGACGCTGAGGAAGATCAACCAGAGCCACATCAGGCTCTGCACCACCACGGCGGCGGTCGATCGCTGGGCAGGTTGCGGGGCGTTCATGGCTGGCCTCCCGAAACCATGGGTGCCAGCGGGAACGTCTGCACCGCCTCGGTGGCGGGTGGCTCGGATGGGGACTCGGCGACCGCGCGATCGCCGGGCCGCTCGAAGCAGATTTGCCGTGCGCGGTCATCCGCGTGCAGTTCCCAGGCCGGGCCAGCCAGCGTGAGCAGCGCATCGCGCAAGGTCATGGGGCCGAGGTGCAGGTGTACCGCCGGCAACGGCAGCGCGTACAGCTCGATCACGGCATGCGCGGTCTGGCACAGGCCATAGCCGCTGCGTTTGAGCACGTGCCGAAGCCCATCCCCGACCGTGGCGCGGGCATCCTCGGGCATGGACACGTCGATGGTCTGCAACAACAGGTCGCGCTGCGCCGCCATGGGTGCCAGTTCGACCAGTGTGTAGCGGGCGTAGCGCACGACCGGGATGTACTCGGAAGCCTCGGGTTCAGGCGCGGCCAAGACTTCCGCGATGGTGTCGGGCGCGACCGGCGCAGTCGTCGTCGCGCAGCCACCGGCCAGCACCGACCACAGCAGGCCGAGAAATCCCGCCAGAAGGCGGCGTTCGGGATAGTGAAACCACGGTGGAGAGGGGCACATAGCTCGGCGTCCTGAAACATCCAGCCCTCACCATCGCCGCTCAGGCCGCGAGCGGCAGCAAACAATGCGAACCAGGCAGCGTCCGATTTACCGGGAGCGGCAAAAAAAACGGCCCCGAAGGGCCGTAAGTGGAACGTGTCATGCGGCGACAAGCTGCCGGGCCAGTGCGACCTCGACGGAATCACCGTCCTGGTTCAGGACATCGAGCCCGGATTCGGGCACGTCGCCCGAGGTGGACTGCGAGACCATGATCTTCTTGGCCATCAGCTCCAGGCAGGTCATCTGCGAGGAACCGGCGTAGCCGAGGTAGATCACACGCACGGGCTGCTTCTGCCCGATGCGCCAGGAGCGGCGTGCCGCCTGCTGGAGCGAGTACACGTTGTAGCCCGACTGCATGAACACGATCGTCGGGAACTCCAACAGGTCCAGCCCCGTCTTGACCAACTCGGGGTTGGTGATGAGCACGTCGATGCCACGGTCCAGTTGCTCGGCGATCCAGTCTTCGCGGCGGCTGGCATCCACGCTCGCGCGCAGCACCGCCACCTTGAAGCCTTCCTGCTCCAGCAACACCTTCAGGCGCGACGTGGTGTCGCGCGTGCCGGTATAGACCGTGTAGGCCAGGACCTTGCGGCCCTGCGCCTTCTCCTCTTTGCAGATGTCGATCAGCTCACGCTCCTTGGGGCTGATCTCGAACTCGTTGAACTGAGCCGGGACAAACGCCAAGGTGTTGCGCGTGCGCGGATGCACCACGGTCTCCGACCGGAAGCAGCAATCCGGCCAGGCCAGCAGCACGTTGAGGACCACACCCAGCAAGGTCGTATCGCGTCGCGCCAGAGCCTGTTTCAGCTCGGCGGTCAGCCGACCCGCCAGATCGCGGTAGGCCGCGGCTTGCGCCGTGTCCATCGCGACTTCACGGAACTCCTCGTCATACGGCGGCAGGACGTTGCCGCCGATGTCCTTGAGCTTGAGGAAGATCGTGAATGGCAGGATGCAGCGCAAGACGCCCTTGGGGCCGAAGCCCGGGGCCTTGACCGTGCGCACCGATACCTTGGTGCCCTTGGCCGTCTTGTGCGCCGTGCCGGTGCTCTCGGAGTAGATGTCCTTCAACACCCCGTGATCGCGCATGAACGCCATCGCAGCCGAGGTCATGCTGCCGCTCGTGGTCGGGCGGTAGCCGTCTTCGATCATCCGCCCCGGAAGGGCTCGGAACAGCAGGTGAAAAAGATCATCACCGTAGCCGCCCATCAGCGTGCCAGTCAGCAGCAAGGTCTTGCGAGCCTTCGCCGCCAGCACGCCCATGGCCTGGCCCTGGGCACTGCCCCCGTTCTTGTACTCATGCGCTTCATCAGCGATGAGCAGGTCGAACGTACCTTGCGGCAAGTACCTCTTGATGAACTCCGAGGGTTGATAACCGCCCTCGCCAAAGCCGAACTCCATGTTGGCCATCGCACGTTCCATGCGCGTGGCTTGACGGTCGGAAAACACCAGCTCGCCGTTGCCATCCATGAGGTTGATGAACTCGTGGATGTTGTCGCCCAGCATCGAGGCCAGGAAGCCGTCACCGAACTTCTGCATCAGCTTCTGCGCAGTGACTTCCCCGATGGTCGGGATGCGCTTCAGGGCTTTGAGGACGGCCGAGGACTGGTCGCTGCCGGACAGGCTGCGCGGGCGGATCAGCGTCCACAGGGGCGCAGCGCAATGGCTGCACTTCCTGCGGTACTCCTCGGCTTCGAGCGCGACCGGGTTGACCGGCTCGCCGTCGAGGTCGGTGATGACCGTGCCGCAGTCCGGGCAGGCCGCCACGTCGCCGTGGCGGGTGCGCCGCTGGGTGAAGACGGGCTTCCAGTGGAAACCCATCCGCATCCTGACGCGCCCCAGGACGAAGAACTCCTGGCCCGTGGGCTGCACGCCCAACTGCTCACGCAGCTTGAGGAGCTTGACGAGCGTATCCGGCCCATTGAGCACCCATACCTTGGCGCCGGCCACCGTCTCCTGGATCTCCCGCCGCCACTTGTAAACCAAGTGCGGTGGCGACAGGACCAGAGTGCGGCGGTAGCCTTCGGCGTTGAGCACGGCGGCCGCGGCGATGCCAACGGTCGTCTTACCACAGCCCATCTCGCCATTGACGATCGCGGCGCGTTCGCCACGGTCGATCAGCAGCTCGGCGGCGGCGTGGACGACTTCGGCCTGGGCCGGGAACAGCTTGCGTTTGAGGCTGGCGACGATGAGCTGCCGGTGCGCCTGCGGTTGGCCGGTATAGACAGGCGGGTTGGCGCTGTTGAGGGCGTCGAGCAGTTCGTCGCCGAACTCGCCGACGAAATCCTGAAGGCTCAGGGTCAGAGGGGATGATTCCGCGTCGAGCAGTTCGCCCTGTACGGGCGCGGCGTCAGCGGCAGTGGTTTCGAGATCGAAGGACATTGTGATGCTCCAATGAAAAATGGGGCATGCACCACCCCCAGCGGGGCAATGGCATGCCCCGTGGTGGGAAGGAAATCGGCGCGCGGCCGAAGGTGGTTGAAGATGCTGGCCTGAGTGGCCTGCGGGTGAACCGTGCTCAGTCTTCGGACGGCAGCACGATGGCAGTGACGCTGCGCCCCGCATCGGTGATGATGCGAATGGCGAGTCCCGGGTGGATCACATAGTGCGATTCCAGCGACGCGCCCGATTGAAGTGCAACGCCGTTGGCGTGCCATTGGCAGACGTTGACGTCACCCCAGTCGCCACGGGTGTGGCGCCTGAAGTACGGAATCGGGTCCAGGCGACCCGCGCGGACAAGGCGATCAATGCCTCGGCTGAAGATGAGCGCCCCGATGGGGAACGCCAGCCTCTGGCAGTAGGTTTCGATGCGATGCGATGCCATGGGCTCCTCCTTGAAAGGCTATTGAGCCACGACACCCCTGGCGGAGTGAAGTGGCTCCGTCAAGTGGATGGGATGACGAGGCGGCGCCTTCAGATCAGGTCGCGCTCTTCGGGAAGCTGGACCACCGTGGTCTGGTGGTCTTCGCTGGTCTTCACGAGCAACACCAGTTCCGGCGTGATCCGGTACTGGGAGATCATCAGGTTGTCCTGTTGGATTGCGACGTCGTTGGCTTGGCGGGTGGCCTCATCGATCTCGCCCCAGTCCCCGCGCACATGGCGCTGGACATAGGCCAAGGGGTCGATCAGGCCTCGCCGAGCCAGCCAATGCACCTTCTCGCTCAACTTCAACGTACTCGGTGCGAACAAGGGTTGCTTGCGCGGCGCAGGCCGCTTGAACGGATTGGGGAACATGGTGTTTCTCCTTCGATGTGGTACAGCAGGACGGCAGCGCGTCCGGTGGATCAGCGAATGGTCAGCACCTCGCCCCTTGTCGGGGAGCCAGGCGTCATGTCCCACGCGCGGATAACGGGCACAAACTTGTCGGTGAGGATGCGTGTCTCGGCGATGGAGCCGTCTTCGCGTTCGGTGAATTCCCGCTGGAGCGTCTTGTCCTTGTGGGTGTCACCTTTGACGACGAGCACGCGCCCCGTCTGGGAGCGCACGACGCCGGAGATCGCGCCCGCGGCCAGAGCCAGGGCGAGATGCCAGTGGGACAAGGCCCGCGCCGGTGGACGCAGCGACTGCTGCGCGGTCCCCAAGTGCGTGTCCAGCGACGGCCAAAGGCCTTGCAGCCGGCCAACCTCGTCGGCGAACTGTTCGGGCTCCATCGTCACGCGGAAGAAATGCTCCGGCTCGGCCGGACTGGCGGGGACGATGTACGGCAGGAACGGCCATTCGCTCGGCAGTTCCTCGGCTTCGACTTCGCCAAGCCCAACCTGCAGCAGCAGATTGCGCACGGCCTTGACGCCATCGGGTGCCAGCTCCCGCTGACGGACCCGGCGGCCGAAGATCACCACCTGCTTGAACTGCGTTTCCACCGCTCGGTAGATACGCAGATCGGTGTAGTGGCGCGTCAACCAGCCGACCAGCTCCGCGTCGAGCACGTAGCCGGGGACGATGAAGACCAGCACGCCGCCGTATTGCAACAGCGACAGCGAACGCTGATAGAACAGCTTTTCGAGGCGGGCACGGCCCTGGCCCTGATAGCCGATGTTGCCGTTGACGTCCTTGGACAGGTCGCCATACGGTGGATTCAGCCACAGTAGTCCGAAGGACTGCTTGGAGATCATCGTGTCCATCAGGTCCGCGTGCAGGCAGTGATCGACCAGGCCGCGGGCATGGCGCGCCCGCTCGGCGTCGAATTCGACGGCGAACGCCTTGGTCTGTTCGCGCCCGAGGGCATGAGAGGCTTCGGCGATTGCCACGCCTTCACCGGCGCAGGGATCGAGGATGCACATCGGCCCGTCGCTGGGCATCAGTGCGTTGAGGGCTCTTTCGAGCGTGGGTTCGTCGGTCGGGTAGTACCCATTTTTGGCGAAATTGCGGGCGAGCCGCGGGAACATGAGAGCCATGGAAGTCTCCTGGTTGGCGGGGATGAATGACGGAAGCACGCCAAGGCGTGCCTCCGAGGGTGGGTCAAGCCGCTACCGCTTCCGGCGTCCAAATCTTGGCCGGATAGGGATAGGCGGTGAGCGCGTCACTGCGGATCAGGGAGCCCAGCGCCAAGCTCAGCGCCGGCACGTCGATGGCGAGCCGATGGCCTTCCAGCGGCCCGAGGGCGAACGGAAGGCGGGCCAGCATCTCGCGGGTTTGCAGCAGTTCCAGCACGGTCTCGCGCCAGTGATCGAGCAGCGGCAACGGGCAGGTGTCCCGCACCAGCATCCACAGGCGGTCAAGCCTGTGGGCGCTGTCGCGTGGCAGCAGTGCCAATGCGCTGGCGTTGGCCTTGTCGGGCTTGACGCAGCGCCGGTCGAACAGCCACACGTTGGACAGCGAGCCGAACAGCGTCCGCCGGTACGCGCGCGTGATGCGCTTTTCCAGGCGATCGACGTTGCCGATGAATACCGGGACGCTGCCGCCCTGGTCGGTGATGACGTGGAACTGGTCCAGTCCCTGCTCGTCGCGCCCGAGGGTCAGGCGAGCGAGGAACTGCTGGACGGCGGTGTCCCGCGCCCAGATGGACAGGAAGATCAGGTTGCCCTGGTCATCGCCGACGCAGGCGTCGGCCATCACGTCCGGGCATTCGTCGATGCGGTACAGCGTGGAAGAAGTGTTTGCGGGCATGGTGGTGTCCTCGGATGAACGGGAACAGCACCGCCCGCTGGGGCAAGTACTGCCCCAGGGGGTGGAAGAAAACCGCTCAGTCCGGCTCGAACTGCCGGGTGTGCGGGTTGAAGTGAAGCGGCTCGTCCGCCGAAGTGATCGGCGTGAAGCCTTCCAGGTAGATGTTGTTGAGGTACTGGTCGCGGTAGGTCAGTGCCTGCCGTGCCTGGTCCTCGGTGAGGCCGTTGTCGATGAAGTACGCCAGCATTTCCTCGTCGGAGGACACTTCGTCGTTGGACAAACTCCCTTCAACGAGTGCCAGCAACGAGGGCGGAAGCGTTGCCAGGATCGGGTCCATGTCGGTTCCTCCTGGCTCAGGCCATCGACGCCGCGGCGGATGCCGCGGATGCCGTGGGTGTGCGCCGCCGGGCGTGGTAGGCGCGAACGCCTGCACGCCAGTCGGCGGACTGCTCCGGTGCGAGGTCCAGATAGGACAGCGGGCACGTGTAGTAGTACGGGTGCATGGACTCGTCCAAGGACTTGTAGCCCCACTGGCCGCCGCTTCGTTCAAGCAGATCGCAGCGGATGTAGCGCAGGGACTGGCCCGGTGCGAGATCACGATGCACGCCTTCGACCTTGGCGGTCACTTCGGCGACGGACCACAGCACGTTGCCGCGCAGGGTGTGAGCGATGACCTTGACGCTGGCGCGCTCGGTCTCTTGCGGTGCGATCAGTTCCGCGATCAGTTCGGACCGCGATTGGTTTGAGAAATACCAGCCCATGAGAGGCCTCCTCGAAAAGTTGAGCTGAAGGCCTCCCCGTGGGGAAGAACCCCCAGCGGGTGATGGAATGCCGCATCTGCGGCGAAGGAACCTATGCGTCGCCCTCAATCCCAGTCGTCATCGTCTCGATCACAACCGGCCGGGCAGTAGCCGAACTCGATCCCGTGCGAGCAATAGCCATGCTCCGCATTCCAGTCCTGGGTTTCCTGCCGTTCGGCAGGTGTTGCGTAGTCCCATTCCTGGGCCGCGATTTCGAGAGCCTGAGCACGTTGCTCATCCGGCAAACGATTGGCCTGTGCGTCGATCGCCGAACTGAAGAGCGTCACGTAGTGGTCGTAGGACAAGCCGCAACCGCGCTGGGCGTGTGCGGCGGCCGCTTTGCAAAGGTCCCGCCACGCGGGTTCATCCAGCGTTGAACGCGGGGTATCGCAAGCGATGGTGGACATGATGGAGACCTCCAGAAAATGGCCAGGGCCTCCCCCGCATGGGAAAGGAACCCCGGCGGGTGGATGAAGAACACCGCGCATGCGGCGTCTGCGATCACGCAGGTTTTGGTTCGGCCTGGCGGCTCCACTCCTGCGTCTTGAAGTCCAGCGCGTAGCCCAGCTCGCCCAGGCGGGCGATCTGCGCGCGCAGGGTGCGGCGGTCGATGGTCGAATCCAGTTTCACGGACTCGCCCAGCGGCCACAGCAGGCCGAAGAGCGCGGCGTCACCGTCTTCGGTGCTGCCGGGGGCAGCGGCCGTAGCAGGCGGTGGCGCATCCACGCCGAAGGGCGTGGTATCGACCAGCGGGTCCGCGGACGCCTGCACGGGTGCGGGCTTGGCGGGCCTGGACGCTTTGGTGGGCTTGGCCGGCGTTGCCGCAGGCTGCGCCCCTTGCTCTTCATCGAGCGGATCGACGTCCTGGGTGGCGAAGCTGCGGGCTTCGTCGCGGCTGAGTTTGTCGATGCCGTTGAGCGTCATGCCGTCGAGGCTGGCACGGATCTCGAACCGCATGCCGCCGCCGACCGGATAGGACTTCGGGAAGATGTACCTGATGATGAATTCCCCGTCGTACTTGCCTTCGGGGTACTGCTCCAGCTCCGGGTCTTTGACCTCGAAAGTACCGAGGTGCGTCGCGAGGCGGCCAACCGTGAACGGGCCGTTCTTGCCGCGGATGGTACGCAGCGTGAGCTGGCCGGGGACGACGATGGGCGCAACAGATTTCTCGGAAGCCGATGGGGTTGCCATGATGGTTCTCCTGATGATGAATGACGGGCCGCCGACGGCACCCGGTGGATGAGAGGAAATGGCCTCGCCCGAGGTGGGCGAGGTCCGCGTGGCATCACGCCTTGAGCTGGCGCATGCCTTCGGCCAGCAGCCACAACGCCCGGTTCAGGCGCAGGTTCTGGTCGATGCCTTGCACCGGACGGGTGCGCTGATTGCGGCCGTTGGCCGTGCGTCCGTTCAGGCCCCCTTTGACTAGGTTCTCCTGGACGCGGTTGAAGACGGCCCACAGGTCGTTCTTGCGGTCGTCCCATCGCCGAGGGGCCAGCAGTTGGCTCTCGGTGACAGGCGTGGACTTGGCCGGATCGTCGTACTTGAGTGCGAGCGCAGAGTTCGCAAAGACCTCCGCTTCGCCCTCATCGAGGGTGATGGTGCGCATCGCATCGCGCGCGTTATGCACGCGCTCGAAACCTTCGAGGACTCCGTAGGCACCTTCGATCACCTGGCTGGCCACGTCGCCCTTGTGGGGAACGCGGATGTCTGCGGTGGTGTCACCGCAAACCAGGCCGTTGTGGCAGACGAACCGGAACATGCCGGCGAGCATCTGATAGCTGCTCGTGCCGTCATGGCTGTTGAGCAGGATGATCTCGTTCGCCTCGTCGCCGTTGATCTGGCTTGCATGGCGAAGTCGGATGAGGTGCTTCGTGTACTCGCGCCGGTCTTCGTTGCGCACGCGCGTCTGACACACCATGAAGGGCTCGAAGCCCTCCTGGCGCAGCTTGGTCAGCACGGTCGAGGTCGGTATGTAGGCATACCGATCGGACCGGCTCCCATGTGGAGCGTCGGCGAAGATCGACGGAACGACGGCACGAATGCGGTCGTCCGAGAGTGGGCGATCAGAGCGCAGGATCGGGGATTGCGGAGCAAAGCGGGATACCAGAGACATGGCTGATCTCCTTTGAGAAATTCGACAACCGCGTGGCCGTGAGACCACGCGGAACTCGGGGGATGAAATGCGCAAGCACGCGTCCTGGGGACGCGGCGTACGTGGGGAGGAAAAGCGACAAGGCCCCGTGAGAGGCCGTGCCGGATCAGAACGAAGCAGCCAATGCCGGCTCCTGCTCCTGGACTTGCGCCTCGGGCTCGCGCTCGGCGGGCTCGGTGGCCGTGTCGATGGCATCGTCGGCTTCGGACGCGGATGCGTCTTCGGCCGGCGGCGCCTCGGCTTGCGCCTGGCTCGTCGGATAGACCTGGGTGCCGTCGATCTTGATGAGACCGATGTGGACCAGCGTCGATTCCAGGCTGGCGGCCGGTTCCCCGGCGTGCTCACCCTTGGTGCGGATGTACGGATCGATCTTCATGTCGTTCAGACGGAAGGCGATCAGCACCTTGCGGTCACCCTCGACGGCCTGAACGCACCGGCGAACCAGGTGCTCGGCTTCCGGGGTGGCGACGATGGTGTCGAAGTACCGATACTCCGGTTCATCGACAGGCCCGGCCAGTGCCGCGACGGTGCAAGAGAGGAACGAGTCGCCAGCTTTTGGGGTGACGTCCTTCACACGATTGAGATAGCCGATGCCGCGGGTGATCAACTCGTGCTGCTCGATCGAAGCCAGTTCGGCCCGGTCGATCAGTTCGGCCTTGAGCAGTCGCGCCTTGAGGGACGCGGCGGCCTGACCCTTCTGCTCACCCTTGTCGCGGATGTACACATCGCCCCACAGGTCACCGAGGCGAAAGCGCACCAGCGGGCGCTGCTTGGGATCGTCAACGCCGATGTAGCGCTGAACGAGCTTCTTGGCCTCGGCACCCGAGACCTTGACGTCGAAGTAGCGGTAGCTGGGGTCCCGGGCGGGGCCGACCAGCGCGGCGATGGTGCATGCCAGGAAAGGCTGCGCACGGCGGCCGCCCCGGACGGGCACTTCACGGACACGCTGGATGTAGCCGATGCCCGAGGTGTGGAGGTCGAAATACGATTTCTCGTTGGACGTGGTGTTCATGGTGAATCTCCATTGGGATGAAGCGGAGACACACCGGCCCACGCATGCGGGGAAGGTGCGTGACCCCGCGGTGGGTTGATAAGGCGAAAGCATCCGCCACCAGAGGCTGGTGGCCGCTCGCGGAAGGATGCGGTGCGAGCTGGCTCGGTCACGCAGTGGGAACTGCGCCGCAACCTCGAAGACCGATGGTTGCCTGGCATGTCGCTGACGACGTCAGCAGGCATGGGGCCAGCATGGCGGGGCCTCGCGCGCGCGGCAGCAATCAATCGGCACCCGGGCGCTTCCCTTTGTCCGCGCCACCCGGCGCCTGTCACAGGCACTTGGCGCCGCGCAGGTGCTCGGGGGTATCGGCGCGCGGACGGCCGGGACGGCTCCAGGCGCCGCCACCGCGCGCGCCGATCAGCCGCCAGCCGGCGGCGCGCAGGCTGGCGCCACCTTCGTCGGGCATGGTGTAGGTGAGCAGGCGTATGTAGCCCAGCGCCCTTGCCGCCTGCCAGGCCGCGCCGTAGAGCTTGCTGCAGGCGCTGGGTGTGCCGTCGGTGCACAGCCGCGTGACTTCCAGCGTCCAGGTGCCGCGCGACCGGGCGGCCGACAATGGCCACGCCGTGGATCAGGTCGCTGTCGCTCAGCGTGACGGCCAGGGCGAACTTCGCGCCCTGGACCGGGCGGTGGTGGCGATGGTGCGACAGAACGAATGCATTGGCCGTGCGCAGCGACACCGGTAGGAGGTGCAGCCTCGGCGAGGTCGATGGCGTGTTCATGCGGTTGTCTCCGGTGGCATGCCGGCGTTGTGGCCGGCGGGGCGTGCCTCGGCGGCTGGAGACAAACGCGCACGCGCGGCGATGGCGGCGGTGCGAACAAAAGAAGGCCCCCGATGCGGGGGCTGCGAGGCGGTTGCCGCGTCAGGCGGGAGGCACCACTGCTAAGGACAGGTGCGTGGCGGTGGCGGAAAGCACGAGATCGTCCGCCGAGTGCTGGAGGCGCGTGAACAGGCCGTCCTTCGGGTCGAAATACTCCGCGAAGTCATCGCCGCCCAGCTCGCGGCCGGCGAGGTGCCACCAGTCATCGAACGGGTCGGTGTCCGGGTTGCATCCGACGGCGTAGGCGAGCAGTGCCTGGCGCCCATCCGGGCGACGCTCCCCACGCTCGGCGAGGAAGTACACGCCCTGATCCTTGACCAGGACAATGCGGCACTGATTGGGGACGTCTCAGAAAACGGAAAAAATCGTACGCTAAGCCGGTTGCAGCGGTCGTAGCGGCCTGAACTTGCCCGCGCCGATCTTGGCGCTGCTGCGCCAGAGGTAATCGCCGGTCAGGTTGATGTGCTCCCAGCCCAGCGGCGACAGGTACTGCAACAGGGCGTCATCGACAGTCTGGCCGTGACCGCGTAAGGCGTTTGAGGCCCGTTCCAGATAGACCGTGTTCCACAACACTATGGCCGCCGTCACCAGGTTGAGGCCGCTGGCCCGGTAGCGCTGCTGCTCGAAACTGCGGTCGCGGATTTCGCCCAGCCGGTTGAAGAACACGGCGCGGGCTAGCGCGTTGCGGGCTTCGCCCTTGTTCAGTCCGGCATGCACGCGGCGGCGCAGCTCGACGCTTTGCAGCCAGTCCAGGATGAACAGCGTTCGCTCGATGCGGCCCAGCTCGCGCAGCGCCACGGCCAGGCCGTTCTGGCGCGGGTAGCTGCCGAGTTTCCTGAGCATCAGCGAGGCCGTCACCGTGCCCTGCTTGATCGAGGTGGCCAGCCGCACCTTGGCGTTGATCGCCTTGCCGGACGCCTGGAACTGCTGCTGATGCTTGTGCTTGGCAGCGTTGAACAGCTTGCCCAGGATGCGGTCGTGCAGGTCGATGATTTCGTCGGTGACGGTGGCCATGCCCTCGATGGCGAGCGCACCAGGGTCGCGTAGCGGCGCTGTGCCTCGAACTTGGCCAGATCGGCGGGCGTCATCTGGCCGCCTTCGCGGGCGATCTTGAGCAGGCGGTTCTGGTGCACCGACCGCTCGATGCCGGAAGGCAGGTCGAGCGCCTGCCAGGCTTTGAGGCGCTCGATGTGTTCGAGTATGTGGCGCGAGTTCGGCTTGACGGGCGACTGGCGCAGCCAGGCCAGCCAGGTCGTCTTGCCGTTGTCGTGGCGCTTGAGCAGATCGTCGAGGCGGTGCCGGTGGGTGGCCGACAGGGGATCGGACAAGGCCGCGTAGATGCGGCGGTTGGCGCGGCTGTAGGCGTTCATCGAACACCTCCCTTTTCCTCATCCGGCGCAACAGGACAGTTGCTTCACGTCCTTGTTGAAGGTCTGCGCCGCGAGCTTCAGTCCCTCGACCATGGTCAGGTAGGGGAACAACTGGTCGGCCAGCTCCTGCACGGTCATCCGGTGGCGGATCGCCAGCGCGGCCGTCTGGATCAGTTCGCCCGCTTCCGGCGCGACCGCCTGTACGCCGATCAGCCGCCCTGAGCCAGCTTCCGCCACCAGCTTGATGAAGCCGCGCGTGTCGAAGTTGGCGAGCGCCCTCGGCACGTTGTCGAGCGTCAGCAGCCGGCTGTCGGTCTCGATGCCGTCGTGGTGCGCTTCCGCCTCGCTGTAGCCCACGGTCGCCACCTGCGGATCGGTGAACACCACCGCCGGCATCGCCGTCAGGTCCAGCGCCGCGTCGCCGCCGGTCATGTTGATCGCGGCGCGCGTGCCGGCCGCCGCCGCCACATAGACGAACTGCGGCTGGTCGGTGCAGTCGCCGGCAGCAAAGATGTGCGGTGCGCTCGTGCGCATGGCGCGGTCGATGACGATGGCTCCCTGCGCATTGACTTCGACGCCTGCCGCTTCAAGGTTCAGGCTGCGCGTGTTCGGCGCGCGACCGGTGGCGACCAGCAGCTTGTCGGCGCGCACTTCCCCCTGCCCGGTGGTGAGCACGAATTCCCCGCCCGCATAGGCAACGTGGCTCGCCTGGGTGTGGTCCAGCACCTCGATGCCCTCGGCGCGGAAGGCGTCTGTTACGGCTTCCCCGATGGCCGGGTCTTCTCGGAAGAACAGCGTGCTGCGCGCCAGGATCGTGACCTGGCTGCCCAGCCGGGCGAAGGCTTGCGCCAACTCGACCGCCACCACGGAGGAACCAATCACGGCCAGCCGCTCGGGGAGCGAGCTGCTTTCCAGCGCCTCGGTGGAGGTCCAGTGGGGTGTGTCCGCAAGGCCCGGGATTGGCGGAAGCGCCGGGCTCGCGCCGGTGGCAATCAGGCAGCGGTCGAAGTTCACCTCGTGCGTGCCGCCGTCAGCGGTCGCCACGGTCAGCGTGCGCGTGTCCCTGAACCGGGCCTCGCCGCGCAGCACGGTGATGGCCGGAGTGCTTGCCAGGATGCCTTCGTACTTGGCATGGCGCAGCTCCTCGACGCGGCCTTGTTGCTGGGCCAGCAGCCGCTCGCGCAGTACAGCGGGCGCTGCGGCCGGCAGGCCAGCATCGAACGGGCTTTCGCGGCGCAGGTGGACGATGTGCGCGGCGCGGATCATGATCTTGGACGGCACGCAGCCGACATTGACGCAGGTGCCGCCGATGGTGCCGCGCTCGATCAGCGTGACGCGGGCGCCTTGCTCCACGGCCTTCAAGGCAGCCGCCATCGCCGCGCCGCCGCTGCCTATCACAGCCACGTGCAGCGCTTGTTCACCGCCAACATGCTTCGTTTCGCCACCGAGCCAGCCCAGCGCCTTGTCTAGCAGGCCGGCAGGCTTGTTCGGCGTGTCGGTAAGCCGTGCGCGATAGCCGAGCGTGGCCACTGCGGCAACCAGCGGGGCCACGCTCACGCCTGCATCCGCCTCGATTTCGGCCTGCCGCTGCGGATAGGACACCGAGGCCGCGCGCACGCCGGGCACGTTCGTCAAAGCCTGCTGGACGTGCTCGGCGCACGACGTGCAGGTCATGCCTTCGATGTGGAGGGTGATCGCCTCGGCCATGATTACGCCCTCACTGCTTGACGCTGGACGGGTAACCCGCGTTTGCGGTGGCCTTGGTCAAGGCGTCGGCATTGGTCTTGGCCTCGTCGAAGGTGACGACGGCCTCCCGCTTCTCGAAGCTGACTTCGGCCTTCTCGACGCCGGCGACCTTGGACAGAGCCGTCTTGACCGTGATCGGGCACGCGGCGCAGGTCATGCCGGGCACCGACAGGGTGACGGTCTTGGTGGCAGCCCAGGCGGGCGCGCTTAGAGCGGCGGCCAGGGCGATGAGGGTGGTGAGGGTGGTGAGTTTCTTCATGGTGATCTCCTTTCAGTAGAACAGCGGCAGGACGTAGGGAAACGCGAGGGCAACCAGAACCAGGGCGGCCACGATCCAGAAGATCACCTTGTAGGCAGTCCGCACTTGGGGCACGGCGCAAACGTCGCCGGGCTTGCAGGCATGGGCTGGTCGGAAGATGCTGCGCCAGGCGAAGAACAGCGCGATGAGCGCTGCGCCGATGAAGATCGGCCGATACGGCTCCAGCACGGTCAGGTTGCCGATCCACGCGCCAGAGAAGCCGAGCGCGACCAGGACAAGGGGGCCGAGGCAGCAGGCCGAGGCGAGGACGGCCGCGACGCCGCCGGTCGCCAGTGCGCCGCAGCCGTTCTTGGGTTCCGACATAAGGTTCTCCTTCCGGGACTTCGCTTGATGCTGTAACGTTACTTCCGTAGTCAACTACGGAGTCAAGCGCCATGGAGAACGCTCAAGAGAATCTGACCATCGGGGCCTTCGCCAAGGCAGCCCGGGTCAACGTGGAGACGATCCGCTTCTATCAGCTCAAGGGCTTGCTACCCCAGCCGGAGCGGCCCTACGGTCGCATCCGCCGCTACGGGCAGGCGGACGTGGCGCGGGTGAAGTTCGTGAAGTCAGCCCAGCGCCTGGGATTCAGCCTGGATGAAGTCGGCCAGCTCCTGAAACTGGAGGACGGCACCCATTGCAGCGAGGCGGCCGAACTGGCTGCTCACCGGCTGGCCGATGTGCGCGCACGCATGGCGGACCTCACGCGGATGGAAGAGGCCCTGTCGACGCTAGTGAGAGAGTGCAACGCGCACCATGGCAATGTTTCCTGCCCGTTGATCGCAGCTTTGCATTGCTGCTAAAGGGCCCACTTCGGCTCTTAGCGTACGATTTTTTTCCGTTTTCTGAGACGACCCCTGATTGGCGATGGCTTCGGTCAGCACGGGGCGCAGGTCAGCGCCTTTGAATCGCAGTGACATGGATGAAATCTCCTGTGTGGAAGAATGAGAAAGGCCTCCATCCGATGGGATGAAGGGCCTGTAGTGCACGCGGCCGGAACGGCTGGAACGCCGTGGCGGATGCCTCGGGTCAGCCGCAGGACCGCCCGGTTTCGCTGCGGGGCGTCATGCCGGGACGGCCTGGCGCTTGCGGGCCGCTTTCGCGTCGAGGATGCTCACGTCGATCTGGCGCCAGCGCCCGTCGTCGATGAGCCTCTCCAGCACTTCGCCGAGCATGTCGAAATACACCTCGTCGTGCCGATCGACCAGTTCGACCGATTCACCGTTCTGACGGTGCAGTTCCACCACGTAGGTGTCTCCGCCGCGGTCGTAGAGGATCGTCACCCGGCCCTCGAACTTCGCGGTCGAGACCGTGAAGCTGATCGCCGGCGGGGTCTCGATGATCTTGGAGGGCGTGGGATCGACCCAGGTGAAGTCGCGGGCACCGGCATCCACCAGCATGTGGGTGATGCGCCGGAAGCGATCGGGGGCCGGCATCTCCTCCAACTGCTCGATGAGCTGGCCCAACTCCATGCACTGCGGCGTGGGAATGGGCAGCTTGGCCGGCGCCGAGCCGAGGATGTGCCTCGTGATGGTGTACGGCGTGCCGTCCGAAGTCTCCTCGGTGATGACCTCCGGCGTGTCCGCGCGCAGTCCGTCGAAGCGACGACGGGCATAGGGTTGGACATGCACCTTGGCGCCTTCGGCAGGAACCGTGGTCACCAGGCTGGGATCGAGCACCGCGAACTCGGAAGGCTTGAGCTTGACGACGATGGCATCGTCGGTCGCGGCGACCACCTTGCCGTCGAAGGGTTGGGGGTCGATGGCGAAGCCCAGCGTTGAGGACAGCGGCTGATCATCGAACACGCGGTACTTGAACGACCGCACGTTGCGGGGCACATGGCCTGCGACCAGCGAAGGCATCATGGATTTGATGAGGGAACGATCCATGGGGAAACTCCTTGAGGAAAAACAAGGGATTCCCCGCCCGCAAGGGAGAGGTCCCTTGTGGGTGGCGTGGATGGACGCGGTAGGTCCGTAGGAAGAAACGACCAGCACGGTTTCCCGCGCTTGCAGCCTCGAAGGTCTCGACTGCCTGGGCATGTGCCGGCAACGCCGACGAACATGGGGCAAGCATGGCCCTGGGGCGGTCTGCCTGCCCGCAGGAAACGGCACCGCACCACAACCGTTTTCCTGTGCTGCGGGCAAGAAAAAGCCCCTCGAAAGGGGCTGGAGGAATCAGGCTTGGTACACGAAGTAGTGCTCGCGCTGACGCGGAAAGAACACGTGTTTCCACGTGTCGCCGCTTGTGTTGCCACCGTCGAAGACGACCATTTCGTAGTCGTCCACGTCGGTGTCCACCAGGTCGGCGCTGGCGATATGGCGCATGTGCAGCGTGCCGCTCATGCGCTCGAATACCAGGATCTGGCCGATGGCATCTTCCTGGCTCATGGCGTTGACGCAGGCTCCGAGTTGGTGCTCGAAGTCGGATGCGGGTGTGATGAGGTCGGGGAACATGGGATCGCTCCTGTGAAAGTGCGCCGGCCCGGCTCTCTGGCGGGAGACCGGGCCGGCATGCGGTGAGGACAAGGAAGGCCGGGGATGTGTGTGGCAGCTATTCGCCGGCCAGCGATAGGCCCGGCAACACGGGTGCGTCGGCATCGAGGATGAGGATGCGCACGTCGGCCTGGCCGGCCAGTTCAAGGATCTGTGCCAGCTCGTCCGGCATGCCCTTGCTGCGGTGCTCCTGCCGAAGCTGCTCGGCGGCGATCCCCTCGACGTCCTGCAGGTGCTGGTCCGTCCAGGGCGTGGAGATCAGCTTGACGCCGATCGCCGGGCTGTAGGGAATCCGGAACGCGATGAACAAAAAGGCCTCCGGCGTCGCGAGGTCAGCCAGGTTGGCCAGGTACTGGCCGGTTTCGCGGCTGATGTGCGCGCTGCTGATTTCCCAGCACCGGCTGTAGTAGCCGGTCTCGAAGCTCAACCGCTGCACGACTTCCCGTGCGGCCTCGGCCGAATAGGTGTCGCCAATGTGGACGGGGCGGCCGTCGAAGTCGTCGCCGTGGATCGCGTACACCACGGCACCCACCATGCCTTCGCCGCTGCCCCCTTCAGCCGCGTCGCATTCGGCGATCAGTGCGGCGCCGACAGGTTCGGTGCCAGTCCTGACCACCGCGAAGTCGCTGGTGATGATGCAAGGAGAAGAAACCAGCGCCGCGTCGCAGAGGTGCTGCTGGCTCGGGTGGATGTTTCGCCAAACATGCGGGCTTCCGTCCTCGTAGCTGATGGACAGCGTGCGGACGATTTTCAGATTCCAGTAGCCGCGTAGAAAGGGATTGGGATTCTGGGACATGGGATTTCTCCAACAGAATAATGATGGAGCAAATCCCCGCCACCGGGAATTGACCCCGGTGGGTGGAAAGAAAGGAAACAGCGTCAGGTGACGCTGATCGTTGGCGTTTGGGCCAATCGCTCGGCGACGCGCCGGCGCAAATTCATGCGGAATGGCTCGTCGCTGACGCCCGCCAGCAGATTGATGGTCTCCAGCGCGATCAGGGCCGAAGCCTCTTCGATGTCGGCGGCCACAATGGTCTTGCGCAATTGGTCGCCGAGCTGGAGGGCCTGGGAGGAGGAGCTGATGAAGCGGACCTCGCGGCTCAGGTAGCAGCCGTTGCCGCCGAACTCGAACAGCCGCGGCTTGCTGCAGTACCAGCAGCCCTCGAACTGGATGGCGGTCAGGTGGTGCCCGTCATCGAACCGGGTGGCGATCAGAAACAATGCGTCGAGATCGGCGGTGTCCTCGAACGAATGACGGTCGATCAAGTTCCCCAGCTCTTCGTCCTCATCGGCACGGAAGTGCACGGCGAGCAGTTCGAGCAGCGGCGGGATCGACAGCCCTTCGTCGTCCGGCATCGGAATACCGAGTTGCGTGGCCAGGTCTTCCAGGCCATCGAGCACGTCCGGCCATTGCGGATTGGTGGTCTCGGCGATCTGGGCGATGTAGGCCTGCCCGTTGCCGGGGTGGCTCTCGTCCAGCGCGAAGGCGCCGAACAGCGCCTGGATGACGGGCGTCACACGGTCGAGCACGAGAACGCCGGTGGCTTCGTAGTAGTTGTTGGCCATGAAGGCTCCTTTCGATGAATGAACGGAGCCAGCCCTTGCGGACGATGGCATCCGCAGGGGAAACCGCCTGATGCCGGATGGCGCTGGGCGGGGAGAAAACGCGAGGGACATGGCCTCGAACGAGGCGCATGTCCCTCATGGGGTCCCGTGAACGCAGTGATGAAGGTGTGCCAGGGACCGGCTCACCAACCGCTGTAGTTCAGCAGCAGGTCGGCGATCACCTGGCGACGTTGCAGATCGAGACCATCGAAGTCCGACAGTCCTTGGAAGTGGCAGCGCTTGAGCATGGCACCGCCCTCGCGCGCGTTGTAGAAGCTGAACATGGCGGACAGGAACATGCGTTCCCCGCTGCTCAGGACGCCGAGTGCGTCGTTGGCACGCAGCATGTCGGGACGCAGATCCCACTTGCTCTTTGCCTGGTTCAGGCCTTCGCGCGTGCCGTCGCCAAACCATTGCGGGCCTGCGATCTCGACGCCGCGCTTCCAGACCTCGAAGAAGGCTTGGGGCGCGGCGGCGAAATGCTGCTCTTCCCGCATGATCTGATCGACGACTTCCTGGGGCAAAAGCTGGTTCATGACGTGGTTCCTCCAGTTGGATCAGGGTGTGGCGAGCTGGGACCAGCCGCCTCTTTCGAGGGCACGTTGAGCCGCGGCATAGCTGCGGAAGTACTGGCAGGATTCCCGCGAAACGGGACCTTCTGTATCGCGCGTGCCGATGTAGTGGCCGGCGGCGCTATGCAGGATTTCGAGCGGCAGGAACTTGCCGCAATGGATCAAGGCCAACTGGCCGAAAGAGGCTTGCTGGGACATGGACGGGCTCCTTGGAAAAAGCGGGGCCTCGTCCCTCACGGGATGGCAGCTCCCGCACGCGGTTGAGAAAAAAGCATCGGCGTCACGGGTGACGCGCGTCCGCAGACTCGATGCGATGGCGGACTGGCGGGTAGCGCGGAAAGAATCCGCGGCAGCCTGGAAACTCTGGCTGCTGGCATGGTGCTGACGAATCAGCGACACATGCGGGCAGCTTCATGCGCGAGGCGAGCCGCGTCAGCCGGAAATCGGCATTTGCAACAGCCCCGATTGGCGAACGCGGAAAAAAGAAAGCCCCGCAATAAGTGCGGGGCTGTCAGGAGGATGAGGCGAAACTGGGTCAGCGAGGCCTGTCGCCCAGTACATGCTGCTTCCACAGGGCGAATGCCTCGTCCGGTCCCAGCTCTGCGAGGATGACGATGGGCTGGCCCCGACGGGCACGCAGCGATGCGAAATACGCTGGCCGGTCGGCGATGGCGTTGAGCTTGATGCCCTTTAGGAACAGCAACTGGCGGGGGCGAACTTTGGTGGTAACGCAGGCATGATTGCGCTTGTTTGGGGCAAAAGGGCCAGCGAAGCGGGCGGACACGGCCAGAAAACCGCGACGAACTACTTGTACTTGCCAGGCGAGGCGAACGGGTGACATCAGCATATCGCTATGCGGTAAAGAAGACCGTCCTAAAGCTTGCAGGATCCCGGCATAGCTTCATCATCACCTCTCCGTGACGGCTCATTGGAACGAAAAAGGCCAGCATCGCCGTGATGGACTTTCATAATTGCCAGGTCAACTGGCTTGCGTGCTGTTTATTCACAGCAAGGCATTGCGACGTCGTTGCAGCAATCGCCGCCATCGCAACAGGGCGTTGCAGCAAAAGCGGCGGTGGGCGCTAGCATGAGGGCCAAGCCGCGGCCGCTCATGCTGGGGGCCGTTCTCTTCAGATTGGTGTCCTGCACCGTGTGCATTGCGAATTTCCGGATCGTCCCAATGTCACTGGGACTCCTTTGTGGCGGCCGGGTTCTCCACGCTCATGAACGACTGGGCCACCAGCGCGATCGCCCCGCCCACGATGGCCATGTCAGCGATGTTGAAGGCGGGCCAGTGCCAGCCGTGCAGGTGAAAGTCGATGTAGTCGATAACGTGCCCGCGCGTGGCGCGGTCGAACGCGTTGCCCAATGCGCCGCCCAGAATGAGGCTGTACGAAAGGCCTTCCGTTTTGCGCAGCGGCCGGGAGAGCAGCCATGCGAGCCATGCCGATATTGCGAACGCGATCGCCAGAAAAAACCACCGCTGCCAGCCGCCCGCGCCAGCAAGGAAGCTGAACGCCGCGCCGGGATTGAGAGCGTGAACTAGGTTGAAGAATGACGCCACCTCGTGCGACCAACCCAAGGGAGTTGTCGCGTCAATGTAGCTCTTAGCTGCCTGATCGCCGGCGAATATAACGATCGCGAGTGAGTACCACTGCGTCTTGCGAAGAGATGGTTCATCCATTGTTCATGCCGCCTTGAACTTCAGGAGGCGCAGCCCATTGACGACAACCAAAAGACTTGCCCCCATGTCAGCGAACACAGCCATCCACATGGTGGCATGCCCTGTGAACGTCAACGCAAGGAACACCGCCTTGATGCCAAGGGCCAGAACGATGTTCTGCGTGAGGATCGCCGCAGTGCTACGCGACAGCCGGATGAAGGCGGGGATCTTGCGCAGGTCGTCGTCCATCAGGGCGACGTCGGCTGTTTCGATCGCGGTGTCGGTGCCGGCCGCGCCCATGGCGAAGCCGATGTCGGCACGGGCGAGCGCGGGCGAATCGTTGATGCCGTCGCCCACCATGCCCACCTGGCCCTCGCCGCCGACCAGGCTTTCGATGGTCTTGAGCTTGTCTTCGGGCAGTTGGTCACCACGGGCTTCAGAGATTCCGACCTGGGCAGCGATGGCCGCGGCCGTGTGCTGGTTGTCCCCCGTCAGCATCAGCGTGCGCACACCCAGCGCCTGCAGGTCGGCCACCGCCTCACGGCTGGTTTCCTTCACGGTGTCGGCCACTGCAAAAATGCCGAGCACGGTCGCATCGTCCATCAGCAGGATCGCTGTCTTGCCTTGGCGCTCCAGGGTCTCCAGCCGAGCCTGGAGCGTCGCTTCGCTCAGGCCCAGCTCCTGGGCGAGCCTGTGGTTGCCCATGTGCAACATGCGCCCGGCGACGCGGCCGCGCACGCCGCGGCCAGGCAGCGCCGCGAAGTCGTCGACCTCGTGCAGCGCGATGCCGTCACGGTTCGCCTTGCGGGCGATGGCCTGAGACACAGGATGGTCCGAGCGTGCCGCGAGGCTTGCGGCCCAGGCGGCAACTTCCTGCGCCTCGCCGATCAGCGGCACGAAGTCGGTCTGCTCGGGCTTGCCATGTGTGAGTGTGCCGGTCTTGTCCAGGGCCAACGCCTTGAGCTTGCGCCCGCCCTCCAGGTAGACGCCACCCTTGATCAGGATGCCGCGTCGGGCGGCAGCGGCCAAGCCGCTGACGATGGTGACCGGCGTGGAGATGACCAGAGCGCAGGGGCAGGCGATCACCAGCAGTACCAGGGCCTTGTAGACCCAGTCAAACCATGCGCCGCCGAAGGCGAGCGGCGGCACGACGGCAACCAGCACGGACACCGCGAACACCGCCGGCGTGTAGACGCGGGCGAACTGGTCGACGAAGCGCTGCGTGGGCGCACGGCTGCCCTGCGCGGACTCCACGGCATGGATGATGCGCGCGAGCGTCGAGTCGCTGGCGCCTGCGGTCACCTTGTATTCGAAAGAGCCGGTCTCATTGATGGTTCCGGCGAAGACCTGGTCACCTTCGGCCTTCTCGACGGGCAGGCTCTCGCCGGTGATGGGCGCCTGGTTGATGGCCGATCGACCCGAGGTGATCAGGCCGTCCAGTGCGATGCGCTCGCCAGGACGCACGCGGACCACCGCGCCCTTTGCGACCTCCTTGGCCGGCAGCTCTGTCCATGAGCCATCGGCCTGCCGCACGGTCGCGGTCTCGGGCGCCAAGTCCATCAGCCCCCGAATGGCGTTGCGGGCGCGGTCCAGCGACTTCGCCTCGATCACTTCCGCCAACGCGAACAGGAACATGACCATGGCGGCCTCCGGCCAGTGGCCGATCGCCATGCCGCCGGTGACCGCGATGGCCATCAGGGCGTTCATGTTCAGGTTGAGGTTCTTCAGCGCGATCCAGCCCTTCTTGTAGGTGCTGAGGCCGCCGGTGAAGATCGAAACCAGTGCCAGCACGATCACGGCCCAATGATTGCCGTCGTTGACCCAGTACACGCCTTCGGCGGCCACCGCCGCAACGCCCGAAACCGCCATCGGCCACCAATTGGTCTTGTGCGCGGCCACCGGGGCATCGCGCGGCTCATCAGTCCTCTGGACCTCGGCTTCCATGCCCAGCGATTCGATGGCTTCGACTGCCGGCTTGATCGCGTCGGGTGTGTGCCGAACCGTGAGCGTGCGCTGCATCAGGTTGAAATCCATTCCCTGCACGCCCGGCATGCCTTGCAGCTTGCCGCGGATCAGACTTTCCTCGGTCGGACAGTCCATCTTCGCGATGCGAAGTACCGTGGTGGCTGTCTGCATGTCCTGCCGCGCAGCCTGCATTCCAATGGAAGCAAGCGCCTTCTCGATCGGCGCTGAGGTCGCCAGCGTGTGCTGGACTCCCAGCACACGCTGCATCAGATTGAAGTCGAGCGCGGTCACACCCGGCAGCTTGCCCAGCCGGTCGCGGATCAGCGCTTCTTCCGTCGGGCAATCCATGTTCTCGATCCGGTACGTCACCCGCTCGCCGATCGGCGGCGCGGAAACGGCAGCGGTTGGTTGCTGCTGCAGGGCCGAGGATGGGATCACAGCCGCGGCTTCGATCGGCCCCGTGTGGCCGAAGGTCTGCTCCTTGGCGCGCATGCCGATCGAGGCCAGGACCTGCTCCATCTGCGCGCGTGCCTGAGCGAGGTGTTTCACCGACAGGGTGCGCTCAGCGAGGTCGAAGTCGAGGTCCTGAATTCCCTCGACTGCCCCGAGGTGCGAGCGGATGAGTTTCTCCTCGCTCGGGCAGTCCATGTTCTCGATGCGGTAGGTGGTCGACACGGCGGCGTCTCGGACAGCCTGAGCCTTCATGCCCACCGAATTCAGCGCTTGCTCCAAGGCATCGGCCGAGACTTCGCGGTGCGAAATGGTCAACAAACGCTGCGGAAGATCGAACAGGAGCCGCTCGACACCGGGCATGCCCTCCAGCGTTCGCCGCACCAGTGCTTCCTCATTGCGGCAATCCATGTTGCTCACGTGGAAAACGGTGGTTTCAGTGCTGGCCTGCTCACTGGCGCACGCCGTCTGTTGGCCATTGCCGCCGGAGCAGGCGCATGGGCTGGAAGGTTCTTTGTTCATAGATCGCTCTTCATTGACAAGGTTTTCCCCGGATGCCATCATTAGAAAACCTCTAGTAGATATAGAGTCAAGTTTTTTATAGGAAGCAACCATGATGCGGATCGGTGAACTGGGCAAGAAGGCAGATTGCTTGGTGCAGACCGTGCGCTTTTACGAGTCAGAAGGCTTGCTGCCCGAGCCTGCACGTAGCGAGGGCAACTTCAGGCTCTATGACGAAGTCCATTTGCAGCGCTTGCTGTTCATCCGCCGCTGCCGGGCGAAGGACATGACGCTGGATGAGATCCGTCAACTGCTGAACTTACGGGATCGGCCAGAGTTGGGCTGCGGCGAGGTGAACGCGCTGGTCGACGCTCATATCGCGCAAGTGCGGACCAAGATGAAGGAATTGCGCGCCTTGGAGCGCGAGTTAATGGATCTGCGACGCTCCTGCGATAGCGCCCGAACCTCGCGCGAGTGCGGCATTCTCAACAGCTTGGCCGAGCCCGCCTGAAGCTCGAGCGTGTCATCGGTGCTGGAAGTGATCGGGTCCAGTTCTGAGAGCCACGTGCCGCGCTCCATCATGCGAAAGCGCGCGATTCTGACGTTTTGAGACGGCGTGCGACCGAGGGCGTGGCCCACAGGAGCCAGCGCGAGCCGGACGACCTGCGCGCCGCAATCTCCGCCACCTTACGGGTTCTCCAGGCCAGACCGAGCATCGCGGCGTGGCTGCGCAGGTGCAGGTGCAGGCCAAGGTAGCAGTGCGCCACGACGCGGCCCGACTCATGGGCACGCCACGCAACTCGCGATCGCTTCGCAAGAAGCCGCAAGGCCCGACTCGCGCAAGAATGCGACGTGGGCAAGATCGTATAGCCAGCAGCGCAAGCGTTTGCCGCTGCTGGCCGGCTCCGGAAGGGATAGACAAGCTGCGGGCCGTAGTCCATTGGAAAGTCCATCTTTCTTGAGTGTCACTCTTTGGCGCCCAGCGTGTGCTTTTGCGACCGGAAAGCGCTGAACAAGTGGCCCCCGGGCATCCAGAAATCGCCGTAGTTGACTTGGGCGTCTTCGTGCTCACGCTTGTGATGCCAGCGATGGGCTTCAGCCACCCCGATCAACAATCCCAACGGCCCGACCCGGTATCCCAGATTGGAGTGCTGGAAGGCCAGATGCACGACCAAGAAGCCGAGCCATGCGCCGACGGCCAACCACAGCTTGGAACGCCGCTACTGGCTCAACGGGGAGTGGAAAGGCCGCCCGCCCTCTAGCAAGGCGGCACAAGCGAGCGCGACGATCACTGTGAGTAGCTCCGTCGGAAAAGACGGCCGGCCGGTCGCGAGCTCGCCGAAGAGCACAACCGCAGTGGCGCCACGGATCAGTGGATAGCAGCCATACCGGATGACAGTCGCAATGAAGGGGGCGCATTGGTGCTCATCTGTTCTGTCCTAAAGCTCTGACTGGATTGGAAAACCTTCTAGCTACGGTAGAGTCAAGGGCGTCCGGGAAGACCCTGTGGCAAGTTCGTTGCATCTGCGCCTTGACTCTCCAGCCGCTACAGGCTTCAGCATCCATCGATTTGGAAGGAACAATGCATGGCTGAAAACCACAGAAATCACGAAAACGACGAGTTGGGCCGCCTAGATGCGAGCGATGCGAAGGACCGAAAGATTCTTCTGACTGTGTTGCTGATCAACCTGACGCAGTCCGCCGCCGGCATTGCCCTTGGCATCTGGGCTGGCTCTACGGCGCTGATGGGCGCCGGGTTGGACAACCTCGCCGATGCGTCGGTCTATGCGGTTAGCCTGTATGCCGTCGGTCGTGCGGCAACGGTCAAGGTGGGCGCGGCCCGCTTGTCGGGTTTCTTGCTAATCGGCCTGGCCGCGCTGCTGCTGTTGGAAGTCCTACGCCGCTTCGCTGGAGGGGAAGAGCCTGTCGGCCCAGCCATGATGGCCATGGCCGCGCTGAACGCGGCTTTGAACCTAGTGTGCCTCAGACTACTGCGCCGCCATCGCGGGGAAGATGTGAACTTCAAGGCGTCAGCGATCTTTACCAGCAACGACTCCATCGTCAATGGTGCGATTGTGCTGTCCGGGGTGCTGGTGATGGGGTTCGGGTCGAACATCCCGGATCTGGTGCTGGGCGTCATCGTGGCCGCAATCGCAGCGAATGGGGGGCGGGAAATCCTGCGCGAAGCATCGGAAACAGCTCGCCGTAAGGCGGGCACATAAGGCATGTTTTCGCCCAGTTCATCCCGAGGTTTACCTCTGCAAAAGAGGTAGTCCAGCCTTTGGGCTACGGCCTCGGCTGCAGCCGAGCGTACCATTGGCGATGGCCGCGCGATAGGCGGGCATGCCGTTCTCGACCTCCGTCTGCCGTACAGCAGCGGTGCGCAAGGTTGAGGGTGCATGTCGTCTCTCCTGTTCGTGTGGCCCAGGCCAATGGCCGGGCCGGGACGTTGATGGGCAGGAGAATGGCGCCGAAGGCCCAACGGCCTTCGGCTCGGGAGAAAAGAGGAACCACCCGTGGGCTGATTGGCAGGCCCGGTCGTCGCTAGAACCGTCTGCTCATCAAGCAATCACACCCGGCCCATGTCGTGGCTGGGGCCGGCATCGTCTGGCGCACATCCGCGCACAAAGGGAGCCCGTTTTTGCACCGGCGGGCACCGGCACCGATTACCGCTGACCACGAAGGGTCTCCCGGTGGCTCGTGCAGCCTGGCAAGCCACCGGGAGACCCTTCGCAGAGGGCGGAAGAAACGCAGATCAACAGAACGCGCGTGGTGCGGCTCGCAGAGAAGCTACCTTCAGGTCCCGCGGCCGGGGACGGCTGGGCGGGACGCGCACACGGATCAAGAAGGCGTTGCGCGCTGGGCGTCCCGCAGGGCATGCGGCGGAGTGCGGGACAGGGGCCACGCCGCCGAAGGCGGGCACGGCTCACGGGGAACGGGGGCGGTCAGGAGCCTTTGCGGCCGCTACGGCGCGGGCGCGAGGCGCCGCGCTTGGAGCTGCCGGATTCGACTGGCAGCGTGCCTTTGCAGTCCGGGTAGCGGCTGCACGACCAGAACGGGCCGCTCTTGCCGCTGCGCTGGCGCGTGGGTGCGCCGCACTGCGGGCATGCCGGCCCTTGGGGAACCTTGATGGACAGGGAGGCGCTGCCGTACTGCGCAATCAACTGCGAAATCCACGCGGCCTGCTTGCCGATGAACACGTCCAGGGTGAGCTGTCCGGCCTCGATCATGTCGAGCGCCTGTTCCCAGACGGCGGTGGTGCCAGGGTCGGCAATCGCCGCAGGCACGGCATCGATCAAAGTGAAAGCCGCATCCGAGGCGCGGATGGCGCGCCCCTTCTTCACGAGGTAGCCGCGAGCGATCAGGCCGCCGATGATGTTGGCCCGCGTCGCTTCGGTGCCGATGCCAACCGTATCCTTGAGCTTCTGCTTCAGGCGGGGATCGGACACCAGCTTGGCGACGCCTTTCATGGACTTGACCAACTCGCCTTGCGTGTACGGTTTGGGCGGCAGCGTCTTGAGTGCCTTGAGATCGACGTCGGCCACCTGGCATGCCAGGCCCTCATACAGTTTCGGCAGCGCGGGCAGCACCTGGGCGCGGACCGCAGTATCGCCCTCGCCATCACCGTCTTCGGCCTGCGGCTCGGCGAGCACCTGGCGCCAACCCGGGATGACAACCTGCTTGCCCGTGGCCGCCAGGTTCTGCCCCCCGCACGAAAACTTGGCCACAGTGCGGTCGAACTCGTGGTGAGGGAGGAACTGCGCCAGGTAATGCGACCGGATGAGCCTGTACACGGCCAGTTCCTTCTCGCTCATGGCGGAGAGCTTCGCCGGTTCGAGCGTCGGGATGATGCCGTGGTGCGCCGTGACCTTGCCATCGTTCCAGGCGCGCGAGCGCTGCGAGCGGTCGAGCTGGCCCATGATCGAGCGCAGCGAGGGATCGGTCTTGAGCAGGCTGTCGAGAACGGTGGGCACTTCGGCAAACATGCTCTCGGGCAGGTAGCCGGAGTCCGAGCGGGGGTACGTCGTGGCCTTGTGCGTCTCGTACAGGGCTTGGGCAATCTCCAAGGTTTCCTGCACGTCCAGCCCAAGCTGCTTGGAACACACTTCCTGCAAGGTGCCCAGGTCGAACGGCAGCGGCGGGCCTTCGCGGACACGCTCAGTCTCCACCGACACGACGTGGGCACTGCCCGCAGCGCGGATCTGCTGCATGGTCTGCTGTGCGACCGGCTGCCGCAGGCAGCGGCCTGCGTCGTCGGTGCACGCATCGGGTGGAACCCATTGCGCGGCGAAAGTCGAACCGCCTGCGAACAGGGACACGGCGATGGCCCAGTATGGTACGGACACGAAGCGCGCGATCTCGCGGTCGCGGTCCACAACGAGCTTGAGCGTCGGGGTCTGTACGCGGCCGACCGACAGCACGCCGTCGTAACCCGCCTGTCGCCCCAGCACCGTGAACAGCCGGCTCAGGTTCATGCCCACGAGCCAATCCGCACGGGAGCGCGCCAGCGCCGAGTGGTACATCGAAAGCGTCTCGGCCGAAGGCCGCAGCTTGCCCAGTGCCGCCCGAATGGACGCATCGTTGAGCGCCGACAGCCACAGGCGTTCGATGGGGCCGCGGTAGCCGCAAAGCTCCACGATCTCGCGGGCGATCAATTCGCCCTCGCGGTCGGCATCGGTGGCGATAACCAGGTGAGTCGCCTTCGCCAAGAGCGCCTTGACGACCTTGAATTGCGTGGCGGTCTTCGGTTTGACCTCGACCCGCCAGTGCTGGGGAATGATGGGCAACTGCTCAACGGACCATCGTTTGAGCTGCTCGTCGTAGGCCTCGGGCGGCGCCGCCTCCACGAGATGGCCGATGCACCAGGTGACCGTGACGCCGGAACCGTTGAGGCAGCCTTCACCGCGCTGCGTGGCGCCGAGAATCCGGCCAATGTCTTTGCCCTGGGAGGGCTTCTCGCACAAGAACAGCCGCATATCCGTCCATCCCGATTCCTGTTGTTCATGGAGTTGCTGGGATCGAGGATGCCGAGCGCAGCCCCTGGCAGCAGCAAACAAGCCGCATGCGGCAGCGACCGCTTTCACGCCGATGAAATGGCGAGTGCGGGGAAGGTGCGTGGCCGGAAGTGTGCGGGCCGAGAGCCGCGATTTCCGGGAGCGCGCGTGGAACTCGGTGGACGTTGGTGGAGCTATCCCCTGGGGATAATTCGCAGCGCATGGAGGGCGGCGAAGCACTGCGGCAGCCGCCCTCCATGCCCGATCACTTCCTGCGCTTGGTCTCTTTCGGCGCCGTCGATTCCTGGGTGGCCTGGGGCTTCGGCTCTGCCTCCTGTGGCTTCGGGCTGAGGGCCACAGACTCGATGCGGTACGGCAGGATGCCGACACTGCGCGCGTTGACCTGCCAAGTCTCACGCGGCTGATCTTCGTTGTCCGTCCAGGGGTCGCGCTCCATGCGGCCGACGACCAGCACCCGCATGCCCTTCTGGTAGAGCTGCTGCCAGCGGTCGGCGTCGTGGTGCCAGAGTTCCACCGGCGCCCAGAAGCCGCCGCGGTCCTCGAACTCGCCGCCCTTGGTGGGGACGGGGTTGTCGAAGTACACGTTCAGCCGGAGCAACCGGCGAGGATCGTCGTTGCCATTGGGGAATTCGCGGTACTCGGGAGGCGATCCGATGTTGCCCTCGCCGATGAATTGTGTGCTCATGTTGGAATCTCCGTGGTGGTTGAAATACCCGTGCCTCGTTGGGCTCGGGCGCGTGCTCGGATGGCAGGCGCAATCACCGATCGCGCACTGCGGCAGGAACGGACGCGAGCCGGCGCAGGTAGGTGTTGTCCGCCTGCGCGGCCTTGCTGGCGCATTCCTGTGCTTGCCTGCCCAGGGTGTGCAGCAGGCTGATCTGCATGTTCAGCATGACGCGCTGCAGTTCGATCTCGTGCAGGTCGTGCAGCAGGTTGACCGGCGTGCTGGGGCTCGCCATCAGCTCCTGCCACAACGCCACGCCCATGGCCGATCGATCGTGCTTGCGCCAGCGAAGAAAGGTCGTGCCTGCGCCAGTGGTCTGCTGGGCCAGCTCGACGGGAAGCAGGTGGAAGGGATGCCCGCACGCCTGTGGCAGCACCTGTCGCTGCGCCAGGGCAATCAACTCGTCGCGCATGGCGAAGCACTGGCTGGCCCAGGCCTCGAAGTCCCCTTTACCTTTAAAAGGCTTTAAAAGGCCTTTTAGA
The DNA here is from genome assembly GCF_900078315.1 of Bordetella ansorpii. Classification (GTDB taxonomy): domain Bacteria; phylum Pseudomonadota; class Gammaproteobacteria; order Burkholderiales; family Burkholderiaceae_B; genus Bordetella; species Bordetella ansorpii. The sequence continues at coordinate 1,107,782 of NZ_FKBS01000014.1, read as the reverse complement.
GAGGCCGCGTGTTCCAGCCGCATGAAGGCTGGCTGTTCCAGACGACGGAAGTAGCGCGGTTCGCGGTTCGGGTCGCTCATGCCGGTTCGTCCTCGCCGGCGGCTGTGGACTTGGCCTCGGCCGAATCGGCGGCAGCGCCTTCGTCGGTGGGAGATGCGGCTGCGGCAGCGCTATCACCACGCTGTTGCAGACCACGGCGCACGACGGGCGGCGCAAACTTCGAGCGGCGCATGCCTTCGAGCACGTCCTGCGGCAGTTCGCCGAACTTCTCCAATGCTGCCCGAGCTGCGGCGTTCTTGGCCGCGAAGTCGTCGCGGGTGCAGCCCGAGTAGCGGTATTGCTGGGCCAGGCTGAACAGGCTGCGCAGCGCGTGGGCACCTTCGTTGAGCCAGCGCTCCAACGTCGAGCGATCGATCAGCGCGGTGTGGTGGGCGAGGATCAGCTTGCGGGCGATGTCGTCGTAGTCGGCCAGCAGATAGACGGCGGCAAAGCCGAGCTGCGCGTTCACGAACAAGGGGAGCTTCACCGGCTGCACGTTGAGGTTCTCACCCAGGCTCAACGCCGCAGGCACGCCGGCCAGTGCCTGGTCAACCTGCTCGCGCAGCGATTGCAACGTGGTCCTGGTCTGGTCGAGCTTTTCCTCGATGCGCAACATCCACCAGTCGCTGTACGGGTCGTCCTGCTCCGAGCCGCGCTTCATCTTGTTCATCACGGCGATGTAGCCGTTCAGGCCGACGATGCCGGGTCGCCCCTCGGCGGCGGCGCGGCCATGCCAGATGCGCGAGGCGTGGTGGGTGTGCAGCGTCAGCGACATCGCGCTGCGCAGGGAGCCGAGGTTGAGTTGCAATGGTTCGTTGCTGGTTGCCATGGTGATCGCTCGCTGGTGGACAGGGAGCCGCCAGCATCCGCATGCAGCGGAAGGCAGTCAGTCAACAAACCGAAATGAGCCGACCCCCGGTTCTGTGCGCGCTGGCGGCGCAGCGCGCAACGGTCCCCTGGGGACCGCTCCGCAGATGGGCACTCACATCGGCGTTCCCGTCCTCGGTTGTTGACGGTATGCGTGCTGCACCGCACGTCGCGCTGCCGTTCGACACGATCCTTCGCCGCGCAGCCGTCCCCAGGGGACCGTTCCGTTGAGCGCCATGGAGGTCTGCTTCATGGTCTTGCATGCGCTCTACTCAGGTTTTGCGCAGCATGTCGCGCCGTCGCCCGGCGCTTCACCGCACAGCCGTCCCCAGGGGACCGTTTCTGCCGACCGCCATGGAGATCTACTTCACGGCTTTGACAAGCCCTGTGCTCAGGATTTGCGCAGCAGATCGCGCAGGCGCTCGATGTGCTGCCGGGCCACCTCGGGCGGCACGACGTTGCGCGGCGGCTCGGTTGGTGGCGCTCGCGCCGCCGATGGTGTTGGCGGTGCCGGGCCGGTCTGCTTGGCCCAGGCATTGAACTCGCCGCGCATGGCGCGCTGGATGATGCCGAACAGATAACCGGCGGGGTTGCGGATGCCATGCTTGCCGCACCGTGCGGCCCATTCGTCCAGCACGGCCTGCCGCAGGGCAGCGTCCACCTGCTGCAACGCCATCTTGGCTCCGGCCTGCTGTTCCGCCTTCAGTTCCGCGAAGCGCTTGGGCCATTGCAGGTCGCCCAGCGCACGCGCCTGCGCGGTAGTACGTACTTCATCAATACGACTACTACGTACTGTACGGTCCTGCTTCGAATTCCGAAGAGCGCCGTCTGGCGCGGGTTTCGGCCCTGCTTCGGATTCCGAAGATGGGCGATCGCCATTCCGAAGAAGGCTCGCGGGCCCTTCTTCGGAATCGTGGACCGCATCCTCCTGTGGATAACTTTCGGAGGCGGTGATGCCCTGGTCGGCCAGGCGCTCGGCGAGCACTTGCAGCCGCGACGGCAAGGTGCGTCCGGACAGCATCGGGTCGTCCGCGATCTCCTGGAGGGTGTTGAGTCCCACCACCTGGACGGCCTTGGCCGAATGCCCCAGCGACTGGCTGACCAGGGCCAGGTAGTCGGCGTCGAGTTGCATCGCCTCGAACGGCGTCAGCGGTTCGTCGTGCAGGACGTAGAGGTTGCCGAGGATGCGACCGGTCTTGGGGTCGCGCCGTCGTCGCACGAGGCTCAGCCAGCGCGTCAGGCGCAGCAGCGTCAGCGCCCGCGCCACGGTCTCATGGGAGGCCTGGCCTGCGCAGGGCATCGACGCCAGCCAGGGGCGCAACTGCTCATAGGTGGGAAATGCCGTGACGCCATCGTCGTTGAGCATCAATCGGAACACCTGCCAGGCGTTGCGCTCCAGCGGTGTCAGGCGGCGGTCGAGGAACAGCCGCCGCGGCACGCTCTCGTGCCGATTGCCACTGAACAGGAAGGCGTCGCCGGACGTAGGAGGCGTGGGCGTTGGAGCAGGCAGGGACGCGGGAGCGCCAGAGCTGGACTTGGGCGCGAGGTCCTTCAGCGCAGCGTCGAACAGGTCGGCGAGTGCGATGGGGCCAGGGCGCTGGGCTCGTGGGGCGGTGTCGTCCACGGCCATGGCCTAGCCCAATCCCTGATCGACCCAGTTCCTGATCGCGGCCCAGACCACCGAGAGCGGCAGCGACATGCCCTCGGCCAGGTCCATGGCCGCATCGAGAATCGAGGTCTCGTCCTCCAGATCGACGTTCCTGCTGCTGGTCACGGCTTTCCATTGCCGCCACAGTTCGGTGTCCTGGGTCTCGTCCAGGACGGGGTGGCGCCCCTTGCGCTTGGGCAGGCCGAGGATCTCCCGCCGCAGGGCGACTTCCTGATGGGTCAGGCCATAGAAGCGGCTGACCATCTCCGTGCTGGCCCCCAGCCGCAGCATGCGATCGACCGTGGCGATTTCCTTCTCCACGTCCTGTGCCTGGTTGAGCAGGCGCTGCAGCACTTCGCGGTTGACCGTGACCGAGCACCACGAGACGCTGGCGTTGGCCAGCACGCTGATCAGCGCGGGGTGCTTGAGCGCATCCAGCTCGGCCTCGCCGAAGCCCATGGCCTTGCAGCGGCGCAGTTGGCCGTTGCGAAGGTCATACAGCGCCTGGGCAATCACGGCCTGGTTGAGCGGATGCGATGTGGACATGCGGCCTCCCTCGCTCACGTCCCGGGCGCCGTGGTGCCGGCTTCCAGGTCCAGCAGACGCCGGGCGAGGCGCAGCAGCCGAAAGAGCTTGACCAACGCCGTGTCGCTCAAGCGCCTTGCGCCGCTGCCATGGCCTTGGCTCTGGCCGTGCAACAGGGTCGGCAGGTCGGCGGCGAGCTGCGCGCCGTCCAGGCCCGCTTCGGCGACGGGCTGACCCGTCAGGGAAGTGAGCAGCGTCAGCACCGCGCGGCCGAGCGGCGACGGGGCTTGGCCGCGGGCGCGGCACGCAAACCCGATGCCATCGGCGCGATCCTCGATGCACTCGTCCAGGCCTGCCTCCCCGGCGATCTCGCGCGCGAACTGCGCGATGTGGATGCGCAGCCGATCGGGCGTGTCCAGGCCGGCGTCGATGTACCAGACGTCGGAGATCGGATAGAGTCCGCCGGCTTGCACCGGGATGGACTGCAGCACGCTCGCCGAGAAGTCGGGCGGCAGCGCATCGCCCAACTGGTCGGCGACCATGCGCTGGATCGATTGGAGCCGTTCTGTCGTCGGTGCTGGCGAGACGATGTGCTCGCGAAGCAGATCGCCCGGTGCGGCCGGCTGGCTTCCCGTGGCCGCTTCGCCAACCGCCGTGTCGTCGTGGCGCAAGGTGGGCTCGGACGCCGGAGGGCTGGCGGGTGGAGGACCGGCCGCCGCTGCAGGCGTGGCGATGGACGATGCTGCGCCCGGCGGAGTCGGCGTGCCGGCGGTGGGCGAAGGCAACGCCGGCTGCGCCGCAGGTGGCGTCGGGTCACTGACCAGCGCCCGGTGGCGGCTTTCCGATTCGGTCAGGTCCAGCGCCAGCACGTCGTAGCCGATGCCCAGCAGCTCGGACATCTGGCCGATCAGCTCGTCTTGCACGCGCTGCGGCGCGAACTCGTCGCCCTGCGTGTCGAACTGCGCCAGCACCTCCTGAAAGAAACTGTCGAAGTCCAGCGGCAGCGAACGGTCCTTGGCGTAGTGCTCCCAGGTGCGTTTGCAGGCCGTGCGCATGACCGACAGCCGCTCGACCTGGTGGCGCCCCAGGCCGCCATAGAGCACAGTGGGAATGGCGGGCAGCAGGTAGCGCACCGCGTCGGCCATGCGGGTGATGTGCGACCGCTGGACGGGGAAGCCATCGGCCGCCAGGCGGCGGGCCAGTTCCGACTGGCTCAGGGCGGCGCCGCTCTCCTGCTCGTAGAACTCCCGTGCTTTCTCGACGCCGAGCGCGCGCTCGATGAACGTGAGGCCGCCGCGCAGTTCGTTCTCGGCAAGATGCCCGGTCAGCGCGACGATTTCACCGCGCTCCGGCCATGGTCGGAACAGGCACGATATGCGGAAGAAGCGTTCTTCCTTGGTCTCCGACCAGAGTTCGCGCAGGATCGCCAGTCGCGTGTTGCCGCCGTTGCGGATGATGTAGTGGTCCTCGCCGGGCCTGCGCGTGATGGCCGGCGCCGCGTCCAGGCCGCGCTCGCGGATGGATGCCTTGATTTCCTCGTAAGCCGGGTTGCGCTTCATGCGCGGGTCATGGTCGTAGGGCCGCAACTGGTCCAGCGTCACGACCATGGGCGTGTCCGCGATCGGGTCGCTCAAGGCCGTAGCCGCTGGGCCGCTGCGCTCGAAGCCGGCCGCGAGCAGCTTGCCTGCCATGTCCTGCGAGGTCATGTCAGCCATGGCCGCACCCCTCGCAGTCCCCACGACCGCCGGCCGGCGCCATGCGGGCCTCTCGCTCGGCGCGGCGGATCTGCGCACGGGCGTTCAATTCGGCCCGGTGGTCACTCGCTGTCGAACTCGTGTAGATCGCCGCGCAGCCGGCCTTGGTGAACTTGAGGTGCCCGCCCGGCGTGCGCTTGACGTGCCAGCCCTCACCGACCGCGAACTCGATCAGGGCGCGCAGCCGCTTGTGGCCGCGGGCCAGCTCATGTGCGTTCGCCATGGGGCCTCCCAGGATCAAGAGGTCGCTGCGGGCGGCCGGATACTTGAGCCAGTCGGTCCTGCCATTGCGGGAACAACTCGCTGGCGAGCGCGCGCATCGTGTCGAGCGCGGCAGGGGCGACTCTGCCGGGCGGCTGGCGGTGCTCGACCCGATGCACCGGCAGGCCGCGCGTTGCGGCACGTGGATACGCTTCTATGGCCGGCACGTCGGTGGCGAGCACGCGGATGCCGGCGCTGTCCTGGAACAGGTCGCGCAAGGCCTGCTGGATCAGCCGTGCGTTGGCGGACACCGGGTGGACGCGGTTGATGAGCAAGTGCAGCGGCGGCGGTTCGATGCCCAGGTGCCGGTACGGCGCAATGTCTTCGAGCAACTGCATGGTGCCGCGCCGCAGCTCGCGTGCCGCGAGGATCTCCGGCGTGACGGGCGACAGCGCGAGATCGGAGGCGAGCACCGCCATCTCCAGCAGCACGGAACGCGCGCCCTGGGTGTCGATCAGCACCAGGTCGTAGAGGGGAGCAAGTGCTGGCAGCAGATGCCGCAACCGCAGGCGGCCATCCGGCGCATGCAGCAACAACGTGTTCAGCTCGCCCCGGTGGTCGTCGGACAGCACCAGGTCCAGGCCCGCGATGATCGTGCGGGACACGAGCTGGCCAAGGTCGCGCTCGTTGAAGGCCAACAGCTCATAGATGCCGCCCGGCGCGCGCTGGGTCAGTTCGTAGTAGGAGGACAAGGTGGGCTGCACGTCGAGATCGAGCAGCAGCACGCGCAGGCCCGCGTCCGCGGCGAGCCCGCCCAGGTTGGCGGCCGTCGTGGTCTTGCCGACGCCGCCCTTCGTTGAAATGATGGACACGACCTGCATGGCGCTCTCCGGCTGGGAATGGGAAGTCCGCGGGAGAGCGGGTCAGGTCCGGTGGTTGAGGCGCTCGGCGATCCACTGGTCGATTTCGATCGAATCCCAGCCGACAGCGCGCACGCCCAGGCGCAGCGCCTGAGGGAACTGGCGCTTCTTCATCAGGTTGTAGATGTGGGCGCGTTTGAAGCCGGACTTCGCTTCGACTTCATCGAGCCGCAGGATGCGGCGCTCGTTCGGCGGGAGTACAGGGGTCTGCGACATGGCGGTCACTCCTGAACGCTCGGTGGCGTTTGTTGGCGTGACCTCTATTCAATAGACCTGGCTGCGGAAAGACATTGCAAATGCAATCTCCGCGATTGCACATACAAGCTGGATAACCTCATGCGCTTGCGCTACGAACGTACCTCTTAGCGTTGGCGAACTTTCCGTTTAAGGTGCGCTCAGTGATGCCCATGGTGCCGCCGTAGTGGGCGACCAATGCAGAGACAAGGGCCTCCTGCGTTTTGAAGCTGGAATAGGGCACGCCTGAAGGCGACTGGCTCAGCATCAGCGTCAACATCCCTCCAATGATGTTGAGATAGGTCGTTTCCGCCCGTTCGCTGATCTCGCATTGCTTGGATGCCAACAGCACCGAGGATTGCTTGAGTAGCGTGTCGTGCTGCTCCTGCAGTTCTCGCATCTCACGTCGGGCTTGTTCAAGCGCGGCCTGAAGGGCCAGCCGCTCCACGAGGATCGCCTGTCCTGTTTCCATGGTGATGAAAGGATGCGCCATGCGTTCGCCACGGCTGAACAGAAATCCTGGCCGGTGCTCGGGATAGTGGGTGCGCATCCAGCGTTTTAGATCGACATGGCGAACAGTCAGATCCAGAGAATTGAGCAGGTTCGGATCATTGAGCGTGATCCCGTTCTTGCCGTAGGGCAGCTCTCCGTTGAGGATGCCGTCATAGATACGTTCCGAGTGCAGCGGGCACTCATTCCATCGAGGGCAGTTCAGCGACCGAGGCAGGACACGCGGTGACGCGATCGTGGCCAGGATCATCGGGAGATACCGCAGCAACCCAGCCCATCGGATGGCCGCCTCGATGGGACGATAGAACACCTTTGATGTTGAAATGTCCTTGTGCATGTCTTCGTCTCCTTTCGGGTGCGCTACATCACCGGCTCCTTTCTTGCCCAAGGGCTGTTGTGTCGTTATGGCCTGCGACGGACGCTTGAGGCGATGCCCTAAGCGAAGGCGGAGGAGGCCATTGGCGTCCGCCGCAGGTGGCCTTGTCTTGCTTGATATGCAAGAATCGATCAGTTGCCGGCCCATCGAGCGATGAGGACGCAAGCTCGATATTGGCGCTCACGGTACCAGCGTCATAGGTGGCGCAAAGCCCATCAAGACCGATTTGGTATGGTCTGATATCCAGACGGTTCAAGACCAGCGAGTTGAAGCGTTCGACGCCCCTACGTCCAGTTGGGGACTGGAAATCAGCGGTTAGTGATGCATCGCTCCACATGCTGATATATCGACAAAGTATCTGCCGCAGTACCAGTGACCCTGCCAGGTTGCCCCAGCACATAGGAGACGGAGATGGCTGAACATTCCCATGAACATCAACATCACACATCCGGTCAGATGGGTAAGCACGGCCGACCATACGCCAAGTTCTGGGTGAACATGGTGTTGGGCCTCGTCGTCATGTACTTCGTAATGTTCAGCATGATCGACGGCGCCAGGGACTTCAGAAACAATCTCAACATGCTCTACATGGCGGTCACTATGTGGGCGCCAATGGGCATCTTCATGCTAGCGACAATGCCCGGCATGTTTCCAAACCGGCGGCTCAATCTCGTGCTGTACGGCTTGTTTGCCGTTCTCACACTCGGTTCTTTTGCCGCTACCCGTGCTCAAACCGGAATCGGCGATCGACAGTTCATCGCGTCTATGGTCCCGCACCATTCGGGAGCGATCCTCATGTGCCGCGAGGCGCAGCTCTCAGATCCGGAACTCGTCAACCTATGCCAAGCGATTTCCGATGGCCAGCGCGCGGAGATCGAGCAGATGAACCGGATTGCTGCACGCCTTCGTTGAGGCTGGCTGCCACTACACTGGCGCCGCGTTGCGCTCCGGCGAAGTTAGCCGCAGCGATGTAAAGATGAGTACTTGCGGTGTTCCGATGCCGGCGGTTGTGTCCTACAGCCGTCCAGGTGCCAGGTAGTCCACGCGACACCACCCCGCGCTGCCTGCGGAGCGAGCGCAAGTCATGATCGTCGCAAGTTGGAGTTCGATAGCGAACCCGCTCAGCAGCTGGACGCATCAGGCGTAACGACGGGTGGATGGATCATCCTTGGACGCTGGTGGAAGTGGTTGGATGAACTTTGTTGCCGAGGGCGAAAAACAAGGCTATAATTGAGTTCTTCGCTGATCACCACAGTGGAGAAAGTGATTGGGAAACAGAGACTTAGCGCTCTAGTGCATGACTCGTCTCCCGCTCCAGATTTTTCCATGAAGCGCCATCGACTCATGGGCCATAAAGGAGCTTAGGCTCCTTTTTTGTTTCTGAAGCATGGGTTGCTCACCAGAAGCATCCCTCGCGGCTCAACCTCATCGAGTCCAAGCGCTTGCGCATGAGCTAGCGCACGGCATTCTCGCCAATCGCGTGCCGTAGGGCACCCAAGACTCGGACAACCAAGTCTCAGCCATTCTCATCGATTGGCCAGCCAATTTGCCTGGCCCAGTTCGATCGACGTCAATGCTCCTGGGTGAGTAACATCTGCCCCATCTTCGCCGCTTTGAGCAGCAAGATCGATTGGGGAGGCTGGCTCAGATAAAAGTTGATCAGGTTAAGGCCGCGCGCCGCGATGTCTTCCTCAACAACGAGGCCCATCACATCAGCAGCCCAGAGCAAATATGTCATGTTGACGAGATCCCGATGCCGAACGGCTCGTTGCAGAAGGCCACGCAGCGCATTGGACCAGAACGGCGGTGTTTCTCCAGGGCCAAGCTTCAATGCCACAATACACACCACTTCCGTCTTGACACCATACGTAAGCTCAAGATTGGCTTCCGCAGGCTGTGCACTCAGCAGCCGGCGCATCGACTTCTCGAGCCCCTTCTGGTCATAGGCTCTCGTCTCAGATGGAGCGTGGGCAGCAAACCAGGACTTCAAAGCCTGAGCAAGCGCTACCGTAAGGGCGACACTGGATTTTTCTGGTTCATGCTCGATGCCAGCCAAGGCATCAATTGGAAGCCTCAATTTCTCCAATGATGCTCGATGGATACCTTGCCCAGACCGTGTCCAACGGCTCAGGGCCATCAGGTTCAATTGAATCGATTCTGGATCGGCCAGCTCTTGACAAAAAATCGTCGTAGAAAATGACTGAAGCTGCAGCAGCTTGTCAAAGTTTCCCGGCCGAAGAGCAGGAGCAACAAAATTCCTAGGCGCCGAAGCGCTTTTCACTATGCATGGCGCTACCCCGATTACCTGCCCGAGAAGCACGTCTCGAACAAGAAGAGTCGTGTGATAGTTTTCAAAGAACAATAGTTGCTCACGTTCAAAGCCTTCGGACAAAAGTTGGCAACCGAGCTGCAAGGGCCCCTGCCAGTATCGATTGTCAATCTGTTGACGAAACAACTCCTGAGAATACCAGCCGCTATCGCCTGACTGACCCTGGCCAATGAATCGCAAACATAGAAGATGCTCGGCCAGAATATCAAGATTTCCAGACACCCACGCTTCGGTCACCAGTGATCTGAGCCGTTGCTCTACTGCCCTTGCTCCAGCTCCCAGCGCCTCAGGATTCTTTCCGAAATCCGTCAGATAAAAAATAGTGTGAGTTAAGGCATATTCGTCAGCGAGCGTACGGGGAAGCAGATGTCCCTTGAAGCTTGGATTGAGCGGAAAATTCGGCCTGGAAGACTCGGTCTCCCAAAACTTCCACGTCGCATGGGCCGCATCAAGCGCCCGGAATGGAAGTTGCTCATGATAGGTGTGAGAGAGTTCGAATAGGATTGCCTGCAATAGCGAATGATCTCGCTCAATCAACCCCAGATCCAACATCATCCCCGAGCACACCCGAGCAAGAGTATCTGTCTCGAGGTGATGCCAAAAAAACTGAAGCAACGGCCCAACCTCCGCTGCCAGTTTCTCACGCAGTGCTTGCAGCATCTCGGACGAGGGCTTGGAGATAACATAGGACTCCCAGAAAAGCAGCTCGACAATAGCCTTCACTTTTCGAAGAGTTCGCCGCTCATCCCCATCAACAATAGCCCCCATGCCATGGATGCCGCTGACCAGCCAGGCCTCAGTGTCCTGCAGATCAAAAAAAATGGGGCCATTGGCCCCAATCTCAGTCGACACAGCGCTATTTCACGACTGCGACATAACGATCCCAGGCCATGGCATATCCAAGAGTACCTACCTCGGGGCTCCCGGCCATTGCCACGACCTCTGCAACGGTCGTATCGCTTTTTATCAAACCCGATTTGATGGCGGACTGAAGGATCGCATTGACATCAACAGCATCAGAGCCGGCAGCGCTTTTGGAACGCTTTGCCGGGGTTACCTTTTTTGCAACCATTGCTTTTTTTGTAGCCATTGCACGCTCCTGATCATGAACGGGGAAATTGCGACCCCATCGTACTATCAGGAAAAAACGATGTAAACAAATAAGTCTTCGCGTAAACATCAGCAATAAACTGCACCAACAACCATCGCTTATCTATGTCTAGATAGCCGGCATAGATCGCTTCCGGTGAACTGCCTAAAAGCGCTAATACGATGCGGCGCCTGCGTCGACAGTCACACGCTCCGAGCAAAAATCCATCGTCTCGGACTGCATTTTTAGTCAACCCAACCCCAGCTCCGTGCGCCGCTCGATGATGCGCGACACCAGGCCATAAGCCACCGCATCCTCTGCCGGCATCCAGTGGTCGCGCTCGATGTCCGCCAAGACGCGCTCCAGGGGTTGCCCGCATTCACGCGCGATGACGCGGGCGATGCGTTCGCGCGCCTTGACGATTTCGCGGGCCTGGATGGCGATGTCGCTGGCCGGGCCGCCCGCGCCGCCGCTGGGCTGATGGATCAGGAAGCGGGTTTGCGGCAGGCAGACGCGGCGCTCGCGAGGCGCTCCCAGATACAAGTGCGTAGCGGCGCTGCCGACCCAGCCGGTGCCGATCATGTTGACCGGGGCGCTGATGAAGCGCAGCACGTCGTGGATGGCGTCGCCGGATTCCAGGTGGCCGCCGGGAGATGAAACGATCATGTTGATGGGCGCGTCGGATTCCGCGTCCAGCATCAGCAGGCGCCTCACGGTTTCCGACGCGCTGGTATCGGTGATGCTGCCGAAGACCAGCACGGTGCGGTTGCGGAAGGTCTTTTCTTCCAGGAAGGCGCTGTTCGAGGCGGGAGCCGGCGCGGCGGACGGGTCGGGATCGGTGGCGTGCATGGCGGAAACTCCTTTCATGTTAAGTTCCGACCGGTATACGAACGAGCGATCGAAAACGTGACATCCGCCCCGCCCCCGCACCCCCTGGCCCACGACGAATCCCTGCGCAGGCGCCTGACCGGGATGGCGCGGCGCTGGCTGATGCACGGCGGCCAGGCCGAAGACTTGGTACAGGACGCCTACTTGCGCACGGCGGACGATGCGTTGCCGCCCACCGAAGCCGGCCGGCAGGCGTGGCTGGCGACGGTGCTGCACCATCTATGCATCGATTTCCTGCGTCGCCAGGGGCGTTATCGGGAGATCCTCGGCCAAATGGCCGGCACGGCGCGCCAGGTCGAAGGCGATTGGCCGCAACGGCTGGCCGACCAGGCGCAGCGCGTGGAAGCCGCCCTGGCGCACCTGGCGCGCACCCTGGCGCCCGGCGATGCGGCGGCCGTGGTGCTCTACGAGGTTTTCGAATTCACCCATGCGGAACTCGGCGCGCTGACCGGGCGCAGCGAAGCGGCCTCGCGCCAGCACCTGCATCGCCTGCTGAAGCGCCTGCGTGCGGCGCCGGCGCGGGATCCCGGACAGGCCGAAGACGATCTGGACGAAGACGCGGCCTATCTGTTCGCGCTTTGCCGCCAGGCGTTGGCCCAACGCGATGCGGGCGGCCTGGTCGCCGTACTGCGCGCCTGCAGCCCGCAAGCCATGACAGTGGCGGCGAACGCCGTATCGGGCATGCAGGAAGGCGATAGGCCGAGCGACGGTTCGCCGCGCCAGCGCGCCCCTAACCTGATGGCGCTGACGGCGATCACGGGCGCGGGCGGCATCGCGGCCGTCCCGCCCCGGGTCGGCGTGCCCGGCGCGCGCGAGACCCACCCGCCGATGCGCTGCGCCGCCCCCGCTACCGAAGATGCGGCGCTGGCCGTTTGCTGAAACTTGCCGCGCCAGGCCTATTCCGACTGGATGCCCGCCTGCTGGATCACCTTGCCCCACTTGTCCAGGTCGGAACGGATCACCTTGGCGTAGTCCTGCGGCGTGCCGCCCTGGACTTCGATGCCGGCGGCTTCCAGCTTCTGCCGCACGTCGGGCATCTTCAACGCCTTGTTGATCTCGGCGTTGAGCTTGTCCACGATCTCCTTCGGTGTGCCGGCCGGCGCCAGGAAGCCGCCGTTGGTATTGGCGTTGTAGTCCTTGAACCCCTGCTCCTGCGCCGTGGGGATTTCAGGCAAGGACTTGCTGCGCTGGCTGGACGACACCGCCACGGCATTCACGCGGCCCGACTTCACCTGCTCCTGGATGGCGCTGACCGTATCGATGTAGAGCATCGTGCGGCCCGCCACCAGATCGGGATGCGCGGCCGACGAGCCCTTGTACGGAATCAGCAGCATGGGCGCGCCGCTGGCCAGCTTGAACATCTCGGCCGCCATCTCCTGCGCGCTGCCCCGGCCCGACGTGGCCACCTTGGCCTCGTCCGGATGCGCCTTCATCCACGTCACCAGTTCGGGCAGCGTCTTGGCCGGAATCTTCGGATACACGGCGAACACCAGCGGAATCTCGTGCGAATAGACGATGGGCTCGAAGCTCTTCTCGGGATCCCAGCCCAGGTTCTTGAACAGGAACTTGTTGATGTTGTGGCTGCCGCCCACGATGCCGATGGTGTAGCCGTCGGGCTTGGAGTTGGCCAGCATCTCCGTGCCCAGATTGTTGGACGCGCCGGGCCGGTTATCGACCACCACGGGCTGGCCCAATGCCGTGGACAGCTTCTCGCCGACCACGCGCGCGATGATGTCGATGCCGCCACCCGGCGGCGCGGGCACGATGATCTTGATGGCGTGGTCCGGATACTTCGCCGCCGCCACGCCGGGCACGGCCGCCACGACGGCCGCGGCCATCAGCATCTTGATGAGGGGGTTGAACTTCATGTCTGTTGTCTCCTTCGGTTGATACCCAACTCTTATGGAAACCCCCGCGGGCCTGTGCGGCCCCGGAGGGCTGAAGCTGCCCGCCCCGGCGCGTTCACCGCCGGGGCGGGCCGAATGGGTTCACATCAGCCACGCCCCACGAAAGGCATGTTGGCCGCCATCACGGTCATGGTCAGCACGTTGGCGTCCAACGGCAGCGAAGCCATGTGGCGCACCGCGTTGGCCACGTGCACCGCGTCCATCATGGGTTCGGGCGCGGTGGTGCCGTTGGCCTGCAGCACGCCGCGCTTCATGCGCTCGGACAGTTCGGTCAGGGCATTGCCGATGTCGATCTGGCCGGCCACGATGTTGAAGGCGCGGCCATCCAGCGCCAGGGCCTTGGTCAGCCCGGTGACGGCGTGCTTGCTGGCGGTATAGGGCGCGGTGAAGGGCCGCGGCGTATGCGCCGAGATCGAGCCGTTGTTGATGATGCGGCCGCCCTGCGGCGACTGGCGGCGCATCAGCCCGAAGGCCGCCCGCGCGCACAGGTACACGCCCGTGACGTTGGTGTTGATCGTGGCGAACCACTTGTCCAGCGGCAGTTCGTCCATGGGCACCGCGGGCGCGTTGACGCCCGCGTTGTTGAACAGCATGTCCAGGCGGCCGTACTCGCGCTCGATGGTGCCGAACAGCGCCTGCACGCTGTCCGGATCGGTGACGTCGGTGGGCACGGCCAGCGCCTTCTGGCCGCGCGTGGCGGCTTCAGCGGCCAGCGTCTGCAAGGGGTCCGCACGGCGGCCGGCCAGCACGACGGTCCAGCCGTCGTCCAGCAGGCCGAGCGCCGTCAGGCGGCCCACGCCGCTGCCGGCGCCGGTGACCAGGGCGATTTTCGGGGTAGAAGTTACGTTCACGGCAAAGCTCCTGCGTAGTTGGGGTTCGGCAAATCAGGCGTGGCGCGGCGGCGCGTCGCGTCCGGGGAAAAGTCGGCCAGCACGGCGTTGACGGCGCCCGACACGGTCATCGCCAACTGCCCGACGCCTTCGATGCCGGCGCGGATCTCGTCGCCCGGCTGCAGCGTGTCGACGCCCGCGGGCGTGCCGGTGAAGACCAGGTCGCCCGGCATCAGGGTCACCGAGCGGGACAACATGGCGATCAGCTCGGGCACGGGCCAGGACAGGTTCGACAGGTCGCTGCGCTGGCGCTCGCGGCCATTGACCGACAGCCAGATGGCGCCCCGCCCGGGATGGCCGCACAGCGATACGGGCGCCAGCGGTGTGCAAGGCGCCGAGTGATCGAAGGCCTTGGCCGGCTCCCAGGGGCCGCCCGCCTGCTTGGCCTGTTGCTGCAGATCGCGCCGCGTCATGTCCAGCCCCGCCGCGTAGCCCCAGACATGGCGCGCCTCGACGTGCGCCGGATCGATGTCGCGCCCGCCCAGGCCGATCGCCACGACCAGCTCGATCTCATGGCAGAACGCCTGGGTGCCGGGCGGATAGGGCAGCACGCCCTGCGCCGGAAACACCGCGTTGGCCGGCTTCATGAACCAGGCCGGCATCTGCGCCGGGGCGGGTTCGTCCAGGCGCCACGGGTAGTTGCGGCCGATGCAGAAGACGCGGCCCACCGGAAAGCGCGCGGCGCTGCCCACGATGGGCAGGGCGGTGATGGCCTGCGCGGGAAAAACGAAGTCCGTCATGGAGGTCTCCTTCCACTAGCGGTACGACGGAAGCGTTGCCTGCGACACGGAATCGCAGGCGGCGGATCAGGTGGTGAGGCTCATGGCGGGCCGTTGCCCGGCCAGCGCCTGCGCGACGCTGTCCAGCACCATGCGCGCCATGGCCTCGCGCGTTTCCCAGGTAGCGCTGGCGCGGTGCGCCTGCAGCGTGGCGCGCTCGGACTGCCGCAATGCCAGCGGCACGCGCGGTTCGTCGACGAAGACGTCCAGCCCCACGCCCGCGATCCGTCCGGCTTCGACGGCGGCGGCCAGGTCGGCCTCGTTGACCAGGCGGCCACGCGCCACGTTGACCAGGAAGCCTCGCGGCCCCAACGCGTCCAGCACCCGGGCATCGACGATGCCCTGGGCCTTGTCGGCCGCCGCGCACAGCACCAGCGCATCGGACTGGTTGGCCAGATCCGCCAGGTCGGCCACGAAGGCGTGCGGCACGTCGTCCATCGCTCGCAGGTCGGTGTAGAGAATGGAGCAGCCAAAGGCCGCCGCGCGCACCGCCACGGCTCGCCCCACGCGGCCCATGCCCACGATGCCCACCCGCATGCCGCTGAAGCGGCGCGCCAACGGAATGGCGTTGGGCTGGGGGTGCCGTTCCCACTGTCCCTCGCGCACGAAGCGGTCCACCGCGCACAGATTGCGGCAGGCCGCGATCAGCAGGCCGATGGCGAGATCGGCCACGTCTTCCGTCAACGCGCCCACCGTCGACGTCACCGGCAAACCGCGGTCACGGCAATACGCCAGGTCGACCGCATCGGTGCCCACGCCGTTGACGGCCACGACCTTCAGGCCGGGCAACTGCTCGAGCATGGCCCGCGAGATGCCGGTGTGGCCGCCAGTGATGACCGCGCCGATCGACGCGCCGTGCCGGCGCAGCCAGTCATCGGGATCGGCGATCTCGAACAGCCGGTGCATGTCGTAGTGCGCGGCCAGTTCGTCGTTGATCGCCGGAATGAGGATGGGGTTGAGCTGCAGGACCTGAGGCTTCATGGGAATACGCCTTTTGCTGCGCGGCACGGGCAATGCCCGTCTTGTCTCCGCTTTTGTTTTTGAATGAATGCGACGATGGTATTTAATTCTTGATTCTTATGGCAATATTGACCTTTAAAATCAACATATAAACTTTCTATCTCCTCTGGAATCAACATGGCTTCCTGGATATCGATGGCCGAGGCCTGCAGCCTGCTGGCCGTGCGCCCACAGACCCTCTACGCCTACGTCAGCCGCGGCAAGCTCGAGGTGATGACGGATCCCTCGGACACGCGCCGCAGCCTGTACCGCGCGGAAGACGTAGCCAACCTGGCCCGCCGCAAGCAGGCCGGGCGCAAGCACGAAACGCTGGCGGCCAATACCCTGTTCGGATCCGAACCCAGCATTCCCACGGCGCTGTCCACCTTCATGCGGCAGCGCCTGTATTACCGGGGCCAGGACGCGATCGCGCTGGCCCGCACGGCCACGGTCGAAGAGGTGGCGCAGTTGCTGTGGGCCAGCGAGCAGCCGGTGGACTTCTCCTGTGCCGGCCACGCGGGCAAGGGCCGCTCGGCGCCCGGCGAAAGCACCGGGCGCGTGGCCGCGTTCATGTTGCTGGGTTCGCTGGCGGCCACGGGGCATTCCACGCGCGGCCGCATGACGCGCGTGCTGCACAACGAATGCCAGAGCCTGGTGGGGCAATTGGCCGAGGCCTTCGGCGCCAAGCCCGGCACGGCGCCATTGCACCAGCGCTTCGCGCAAGGCTGGAAGCAGTCCGCGCGCGTGGCGGAGCACCTGCGCACCGCCATGGTCGTACTGATGGATCACGAGCTGACCAGCTCGGCCTTCGCCGCGCGCATCGCCGCCTCGAACGCGGCCTCGCTGCCGGCCTGCCTGCTGACCGGGTTGACCACGCTGGCCGCGCCGCTGCATGGCGATGCCTCGGGCCGGGTGCAGGCGCTGTTCAGCGAAGTCGAGCGCGTGGGCGAAGACCAGGTCATCGCCCACTACCTGTCGTCAGGCCTGCCGCTGGCGGGCTTCGGGCATCACCTGTATCCCGACGGCGATCCGCGCGCGGCGGCGTTGCTGGAACTGTTCGAGCCGCCACAGGTCATCGCGCGCTTCATCCGCAAGGTGACGGAACTGACGGGCCAGCAGCCCAACATCGATGCCGCGCTGGCGGCCATGGTGGCGCATCACCGGCTGCCCGCCGACGCGGCCTTCTGCCTGTTCGCCACGGCGCGCAGCGTGGGGTTGCTGGCGCACAGCCTGGAGCAACTGAGCGAAAGCCAGGTGATCCGGCCGCGCGGGCGTTATGTGGGGGTGATGCCGGACGCAACGGCGGACACCTGAGGCGCATGGCGTCGACGCTGGCCGGACGACACGATGGCTATCGCGCCATCGCCGGAGCCAGCAAACCGCCGGATCAGCCGCCCTCCCGCCACGAAGACAGCCTGCGGCGGTCGCGCTTGGTGGGCCGGCCATCCGGGATGGTCTGCGCCGGCTCGGGCGCCAGGCGGCGCTGCTCGGCCGCGCGCTGGCGGGCGGCCTGGCTTTCCGGGGTTTCCTCGTACAGCAGCACCGCCACCGAGGCGGGGCCGCGCACGCCGCTGATGGCGCGCACGCGCACTTCCATGTCGTGCTCCTGGCGGCGCACCACCAGCACGTCGCCCGGACGCACTTCGCGCGCGGGCTTGGCGCCCTGGCCGTTGACCAGCACGCGTCCTTTATCCACTTCGTCGGCGGCCAGGCTGCGGGTCTTGTAGAAACGCGCGGCCCACAGCCATTTATCCAGGCGGATCTTGTCTTGGGAAGACGCGCCGTCTTGCGCGTCACGGGAATGGGCTTTGGACATGCCGGACATGATACGGCGATCGGCGAACGGCTGGCGAAGACGCCGCCGTGGCGGCTTCCGCGAATCGACTCGATATTTTTCACGCGCTCGCTTGACAAGCTCGTTACACACGTTATATGATCTTTTTCTTCGCAAAACGCACGCAATAGCACACGTACAGCGAA
>NZ_FKBS01000014.1:1023150-1089836 GCF_900078315.1 Bordetella ansorpii | reverse complement strand
GTAGAGCGCAACCTTGCCAAGGTTGAGGTCGCGAGTTCGAGACTCGTCTCCCGCTCCAATCTAAGATCTACAGACTTCCACTGGTGTCTGTAAGTCGTTGAAAAAAGGAGCTTCGGCTCCTTTTTTTGTTCCAGACAAAGCCACGGAAATCCACCGGCAGCCAGCGTTTTTGAGGCCAAAAACAAGGCCAAAGAATGCGGGTGGTGCCGGTTCCGGTTGTTGCTGGGGTTGGATCGGCACCTGCCAGGGTGCTCCTGGCCAAGGGCATCAGCCCCCCGCTTCCCGTTCTTCGAATGCGGAGCGCACGGCCTCCACAACGCGTTCCGCCCGTTGGGCGTTGTCAAGCTGAGGGTAGGTCTTCCTCAGCTTGCCCGAAATCTGCCAGCCATTTTCCTTGAGAGAGCGGATGATGCGGTTCGCGTCCTGATCTGGCATTTCCAGCACCTCTTTCAGCCGTTCTTGAGCGCGCTGGAAAACGACCAGCACGCGGGCCTCGTCAGCCATCTCGGTGCGGACCGTATGCGCCACGACCTGCGCCGTGTACAGGACGTGTTCGGTCAGGTCGGGATAGCGCCACGCGACCTGGGCGTCAGCGTAGTCATCGAAGACCAGGTTGCTCTGGGTCCCGTCCTCGTAGGTAACAAGTTCGCCAAACCGGTAGGACGCCGCATAGCGCTGCATGAATGGCCGCGAGAACACTTCCAGCGTTCGGTCATAGCGAGCCCGGAAATCGATCGAACTCGTGATGGTGGCCGACACGGGCAGGATCACGCCATCAGGCACTGCCTTGTCGCGGATCAGGGTGTCGTTGATCAGGAAACGATGGATTCGGCCATTGCCGTCCCGCATGGGGTGGATGTAAACAAAGGCGAAAGCAAGCGTCGCAGCCCGGGCCAGCGGCTCGCCCCCCCGTGTGGCCACCTCGAATGCCTTGAGGCCGTCGATCAGGCGCGGCAGTTCTTCGAATGGGGGCGCAATGTAATGCACGATGTCCTCGCGCATGGTCGCCTGTCCCACGAAGACCGGCGAGCGGCGCAGCCCCAGTCCGACGGCCTCATGGCCCAAGATGCCCGCTTGCAGTGTCTGCAGGCTGTCGTTGCTCAACGGGTCATCAATGTGGCCGCAGTACTTGGCGATCACGTGGGCGAAGCGCTGGATCCTGTCGGCCTTGTCGGCTTCCTTCTCGATCAGAAAGCTCGCACGTGATTCTTTGAAGGTCAGCCAACTGGCCGTACGCATCAGGATGTCGGCGCCAAAGGTCTGATTCAGCTCGCGCAGCGCCGCATCCAGGTCAAACTGCAGCGCCTGCTGCACGGCTTCGGTACGGCGAACCAGAGGGCAGAACGCGGGGACGCCTGGCAGGTTGTCGTTGATGCGCCAGCGCCGCACCCGAACGGGTTCGACGCGGGTCAGGTACTGCTGCGACGAAACGGCATCGACATAGCCGCCATTGGTGACATCGGGCACATCCAACCGTTGCCCAGTCAGCCACTCGTACAGGAATCCGGTGCGGCGGGCGTACTGGCCGAAGGGCGCTTGCCGGCACCAGGCTGCGATGGGCTCGGGTCCCGTGGCTGCAAACAGGCGCGCAAAGAACTCAAGGTGAATTTCTTCGTACTTGAGCCCGAACTCGAAATGCCCTGCGAAATCGTCCGCCGGCTCATAGCTTGCGGGGTACTTGTTTTCGACCTGACCGTTACTTTCGCGGCTTACCCGTGTCGTGCCGATGACCGATTCGACGCGGAGGGGCTGTGCAAGCTCGATACCGTAACGCTCGGCGAGTGCCTTGAAGCCTGCTTGCATTGTTGAATTCTCTAAAAATGAATTAAAAACAATACTCGGTGAGTCATAGTACGCGAAAACGATAATTACATAGACGAAAAAAACACTAATCTCATGCCGAATTTGTTAACAAATTTGGTGATGCTCGCGAAAACAATAAACGCCAAGATGTGGCAGGGCCACCCGCTTGACTGGGTGCTTGCGTCAGGCGAGTTGAGCCTATGCCTGCAGGTATGCGTCTAGCAGATCAGCAGTGACGTGAGGCAGGAGCGCTTCGACTCTTGTCCCCTGTACACAGCATGATCTGCTCTTGCGGAAATAGAGCAAAGATCCGGGGTTTTCAGGCCACGCCTGAACAACCAAAGCAAAAAAGGAGCCCCTGGCTCCTTTTTTCATTTCCTCGCCCAGAACACACAACCGGTTCCAGCACGGCCTTGCCGCGCCGAAACCGCCTGGACGCCGGCTATCAATCCACCTGGGCGCCCGAGATCTTCACCGCTTCCGCCCACTTGGCGATTTCCTGGTCCACGAAGGCACGGAACTGATCCGGCGTGGACGGCGTGAATTCGCTGCCGGCGGCAACCATCTTCTGCTTGGCCACGGGATCGGCCATCACTTCACGCATGTCCGCCGAGATCTTCTCGACCAGCGCCTTGGGCGTGCCCTTGGGCGCGAAGAAGCCGGACCAGGGCGGCGCCGCAAAACCCGCGAAGCCCTGCTCGGCCACGGTCGGATAATCCGGCGCGCTGGCAAAGCGGGTGCCCGTGGTCAGCGCGATCAGCTTCAGCTTGCCGGTCTTGGCATAAGCCTGCACCGCGGGCAGGCCCGTGATGCCGACCTGGATCTGGCCGCCCAACAAGTCCGTCACCATCGGCGCGCTGCCGCGATACGGCACGTGCGCGATCTGGAAACCGCCGCGGTTCTTCAGCAGTTCCATGCCCAGGTGCGACGCCGTGCCGTTGCCGTCGGAGCCGTACGAGAACTGGCCCGGATCCTTCTTCAGCAGCGCGATCAGCTCGGTCAGGTTGTTGGCCGGCACGTTGTTGTTGACGACGATGGCATTGGGATACAGCGTGGCCTGGGTGATCGGCTCGAAATCCTTGCGCGGGTCATAGCGCATGTTCTTGTACAGCGACGTGTTGATGCCGTGCGAACCGGTCACGCCCAGCACCAGGGTGTAGCCGTCCGGCGCGGCGCGGGCCACGTATTCGGAACCCAGGTTGCCGCCGGCGCCGGGCCGGTTCTCGACCACGACCGACTTGCCCCACTTCTTCGACAGGCCTTCTGCGACCAGGCGCGCGGTGATGTCGGTCGCGCCGCCCGCCGGGAACGGCACCACCAGCGTCACGGTGCGCGACGGGTATCCCGCGACGGCGTCCTGCGCCAGCGCCTGCGTCGCGGCCGACATGCCCAGCGCGCCAGCCAGCAGCGGCAGCGCGAGGCCCTTCATCAGGGTACGGCGCGACAGGGCGCCGGAAGCCGAGAGATGCTTCATGCTCATATACCTTCCTTCTGTGCTTGATCCAGGTAACCCAGAGATGGCTCGCCGCTATATTGCGGAATAGCCCCCATCCACGCGCACGTCCGTGCCCGTGATGAACGCAGCGCCCTCGCCCATCAGGAACAAGGCCGTCCGCGCAACTTCTTCCACATTTCCCAGGCGGCCGGCCGGATAGCGGCCCGCCAGCGCGGTGGTCGCCGACTCGGCATCGCCGTAGCGGCGCAGGACACGGCTGGTCAGCACCGCGCCGGGCGACAGGCTCAATGCCCGGATGCCCTCGTCCGCGTGGTCGACGGCGATGGCGCGCGCCAGCGCGATCAATCCGGCCTTGCTGGCGCCGTAGGCGCCGCGGCCCGGCGCCGCCACGCTGCCCAGTTGCGAGGCCACGTTGAGCACCACGCCGCGGCCCGCGCGGCGCATGGGCACCAGCGCCGCCTTGCTCATCAGCCAGGCGCCGGTGAGATTGATGGCCAGCGCCTGGTGCCATTGCGTGCAGGCCAGATCGCCGATCTTGTCGCCCGGCGTGACCACCGCCGCGTTGTTCACGAGCACGTCCAGGCGGTCCCAGCGCGACAGCACCGACTGCACCACCGCACGCGTCTGCGCGGGGTCGGCCACGTCGCATTGCACGCGCAGCAGCCGGGGATCGCCGGGCGCTCCGCGTTCCTGCAGCGCCACCATGTCCAGGTCGACCAGCGCGACGTTGGCGCCCGCCTGCAGGCACTGGCAGGCAATGCCCCAACCCAGGTCGCCCGCGGCGCCGGTGATGACGACGACCTGTCCGGTCAGATCCGTGGCGTTGCTCATGCGGATGCGGCCCCTATCGAAGCGCCGCCGCACACGTACAGGGTCTGGCCAGTGATGGCGCCGGCTTCGGGTGAAAGAAAGAAGGCAATGGTCGCCGCGACCTCGTCGGCCCGGATCAGGCGGCCGAGCGGCAGATCTATCTTGGGCGGCGCGCCCCGCGACGGATCGCTCAGCATGGGTGTATCGACGGCGCCCGGGGCGACCACATTGACGGTGATGCCGCGTCCGATCAGTTCGGCGGCCAGGCTGCGCGCCAGGCCGATCTGCGCGGCCTTGCTGGCGGCATACGCGGCGCGATGCGCGCGGCCTAGCACCGCCCGGCTGGACACCAGCACGATGCGACCGCTCGCGTCGGGCAGGCGCGGCACCAGCAGGCGGGCCAGCGCCAGGGGCGCGGCGCCGTGCAGGCGCCAGAGCAGGTCGATGTCTTCCGCGCGGCTGTCCACCGCCCCACCGCTGCGCATCACGCCAGCGCTGTGAACCAGCGCCCGCACGCATTTCGGCAATTGCGCCGACAACGCGTCGATGGCCGATTCGTCGGTCAGGTCGCAAACATGGTGCCGATAGGCAGGATGCGCAATGCCCGCGTCGGCCTGCCGGTCAATGCCCGCCACGGCCCAGCCGGCGTCCAGCAGACGGCGGGCGAGCGCCTGGCCGATGCCTGACGCGGAACCGGTAATGACGGCGTGATCGAGGGTAGCGTGAAAACTCATAGCCCGGACAGGCTATCAATCTAGCGAAAAAAGTGTCAACTCTTTTTCGCGCAGCGCAGCAAGACAATCGAAAGGAACCAGGATTCTTCCCAGGGAAAATCCACAGGCGTTTTTCTTAATCCCTGGGAAAACCCTGAGATCCTGAACGCAGCAATCGCGCCACGAACTGGAAGGTCATTCAGTCATTTTGAAGACAAAGTGTTGACAGAAATACTGAAATTTCGTCCGACGGCCGGGGTCTCGACGTCAGTGGCCCAGCTCCCTGGCCGCCTCGCGCATCGAATCCACCAGCAACTGCTGCACGAAGTTGACGTGCATCATCGAGCCGATTTCATCGAAATCCGACGTCCCGGGCGCGGCCAGCGCCGAGAACCCGATCACCGGATTGGCATTGCCGCGCAAGGCCACTTCATAGGTCGACGCGGCCAGTTCGCGCTCCAGCGGATTGCTCGACGTGACCTTGTCCACGAACATGGCGTCCAGCGCGGACACCTTTTCGGTGCCCTCGATGCGATGCGCCTCCTGCATGCTGCGGTGCGTGTAGCCATTCCCGGGCCAAAGCACCTTCAGCATGTGATCCGACACCATGTCCGCGCCGCCGCGCAGCAGCTCGGGACTCATCTCATATTTGGTCTGGCCCTCGATGCCGAA
Source organism: Bordetella ansorpii (assembly GCF_900078315.1). Lineage (GTDB taxonomy): Bacteria > Pseudomonadota > Gammaproteobacteria > Burkholderiales > Burkholderiaceae_B > Bordetella > Bordetella ansorpii. Next base: position 1,084,382 of record NZ_FKBS01000014.1, on the reverse strand, counting down.
CACCAGGACACGGCTCGTCGCGCTGTGGCTGGCGCCGTCCCTGAACATCTGCGAGGAAAATCCATCCTCGTCCCAGGCCCCTTCCGCGCGCCAGTTCGGCGGCAGCTTGAACGTCAGGTCCTTGCCCGAGGGCAGCCGCACCGTATGGGTCACCATGCTGTCCATCAGCGGATCCGATGCCATCGGGTGCAGGAAGACCATCGAACGCATCATCTCGCGCATCCGGGGAATCAGCTCGGCCGAGACCTGCGGACTCATGTCGGCGCGCACGATCAGGATCTTCATCCCGCGCCGCCAGACACCGATCAGGCTGTGCAGCGGCTCGGCAGCATCGAGGTTGTCGTCACGGGAGACCACGGTGGTGACATTGGCGCTGACCGTGTTGCCGTCGGCATCGTCGACGTTCTCTTCTTCGCCCTCGCCGTTACCGAAGCCCTTGGCCATCAGGCGCGCATAGTCCATCGGCACCGCGGCGCGCGTGGGCACGACGTTGGCCACGTAGAGGGTCACGCGCAGCCTGTCGGGGCGTCGGGTGTCCTCGCCGATCATCAGGCGCGCGAAGTCTTGCACCATGCCCGACGCTTCCAGCCCCTTCATCTCATGGCCGTCCTTGCGCCACGACAGCCCCACGGGCGTATCCAGGCGAAACGCCAGTTCGGGCAGTTGCGGGATATCGACGGTCATCTCCCGCGTGCCGCCCTCGGCAGGCTGGCTGGCGCCCTGCTCGCGAGGCGCCGCATGCACGCCAGCCGCACACCACAAAAAGCCCGCCACCACGGCGGGCACAAGGCGCATACGGGATCGCTGGAGCAATGTCGGCATGGATCTGATTGGGCTGTGAGCGTGAAGGCTCGTATGTTAGCCAGCCCCCGCGCCATGAGACCCAGCCGAACGTAACGGACGGCAACGAAAGACGCGCGGCGCGTTATCTGCGCACCATCGAACTGCGTTGCATCGCCGCCAGACTGACCTGCATGGCGTTACGCACCGCGGCCAGCACGCGACTGTCGTCCGATTTGCGCGACACCATGGACAGCGTCAGCACCGGCGCGGCGCGGCCCAGGCGGATGATGCGCACCGGATAGCCCACCAGCGACACGGCATCGGGTTCCTGCAGCACCGAAATGCCCAGGCCCGCGCTGACCATGGCCCGGATGGCGGGCGCGCTGTCGAACTCCAGCGTGCCGCGGATCTCGGGCACGTTGGCGGCCACGTACTGCGCGGCCATCGCCCCCGACACCGTCTTGCGGTCGTAGCGGATCCAGTCGTGCTGGCGGAACAGCGTGGCCACGCTGGCATCCTTGGTGTTGGGCGGGGCGATCAGCACCAGCTCGCGATGCAGCATGGGCGTCCAGGCCAGCCGCGCCGAACCGCCCGTGACGGGCTGGGCCACCAGCGCGGCATCGATTTCCGCGGCCTTCACCTCGGCCGTCAACGTGCTGCTGCGGCCCCGCACCAGTTGCAGTTCCAGCCGGGGATGGTGGTCGCGCAGGTAATGCATGATGCCCGGCAGCACCACCGGCTGCAGCGACTCGATGACGCCCAGCCGCACCACGCCCTCGACCGCCACCTTGTTGCCGGCGCGCAGCGTCTCCAGGCTGTGCAGGGCCTGCCGCATGTTGTCGGCGATCTCGTGCGCCAGCCGGTTGGGCTTGGCCTGCAGGCCGGACCGGTCGAACAGGGGCTTGCCCACGTACAGCTCGAGCTGCTTCATCTGCATGCTGACCGCGCTGGGCGTGACGTTGGCCTGCTTGGCCGCCCCGGCGAAGGTGCCGGTCTGCAAAACGGCCTCGAGGGTGCGGAAGGTTTCGATCTTCATCAAAAACCCTTATGAAGAAGCTAAAGGAAGTTCGCTATTCTAATGAAGCCCGCTCTGACTAGACTAGAGCCCGAAGAACGAACGACTACAACGAGACAGCTTTCCGGCGCCCTGGGCGCCGGCACCGCCGGCCCAGGCGAAGGCCGCGCGGTTCGCGCCAGCCTCACCGTCGCGACCACAACTACAACGTCAAGGAGACAACCGTGCACAGACGATCTTTCATGGGTGCCATGGGCGCCGGCATGCTGGCGGCCTCGGGCCTGGCCCGCGCGCAAGGCACCCCCACCCGCATCATCGTGGGCGCCACGCCCGGCGGCGGCACCGACACCGTGGCCCGCCTGCTGGCCGCCGAGCTGGGCCGCGTGATGGGCGGCACCTTCGTGGTGGACAACAAACCCGGCGCGGGCGGCAACATCGCCGCGCAGGCCGTGGCGACCGCCGCCCCGGATGGCCGCACGCTGCTGGTCTGTTATACGAGCCATGCGATCAACGCCACGCTGTATCCCAACCTGCCCTTCGATCCGGTCAAGGATTTCTCGCCGGTGTCCTCCGTGGCCACCGCGCCGTCGATCCTGCTGGCGCACCCCTCGGTCCCGGCCAGCACCGTGCCCGAACTGATCGCACTGGCCAAGAAGGAACCCGGCAAGCTCAACATGGCGTTGCCGGGCATCGGCTCGGCCGGCCACCTGGGCGGCGAAGTCCTGAAACTGCAGGCCGGCATCGACATGGTGATGGTGCCGTACAAGGGCACGGCGCCCGCCATGACCGACCTGCTGGGCGGCCAGGTGCAACTGATGTTCGCCGGCGCGGCGCTGGCCAAGGGCCAGATCCAGGCCAAGTCGCTCAAGCCGCTGGGCATCAGCAGCGCCAGGCGCATGGAAAACTACCCCGACATCCCGCCCATCGCCGACACGCTGCCGGGCTACGACTTCAGCGCCTGGTACGGCCTGCTGGGCCCCAAAGGCATGGATCCGAAGCGGGTGGCCCAGTTGTCGCAGGCCACGGTGAAGGTGCTGTCCGAACCGGGCAACAAGAAACGCCTGATGGACGAGGGCCTGATCACCACCGGCAGCACGCCCGAGCAGTTCAGCGCGTTCGTGCAGGAAGAGGTGGTGCGCTGGGGCAAGGTGGTGCAGGCGTCGGGCGCGAAGGCGGGCTGAACGCCTGACTCAAGACGGCAGCGCCGCACGCCGGCGCGTGCCCATACCGGACCGGGATGTCCGCGCGGTCCGCGCCCGACATCCCATGCGCCCGCTTACTGCGCCAGCTTGGCATCGTTGCAGCCGGTGCTCTTGCACTCGCGCTCGCGTTCCTTCAGCACGCTGACACGCTCCTGCGTCATGTCCATGGCGCAGGTCAGGTTGACGTAATAGCCGTTGGGCTTTTCCAGGCTGCATGCCTCGTCGCGCTGCTTGATCCAGGCCAATTGAGCCTTGCGCAGCGCAGCCTGCTGGCCCTCGTTCAACATCTTGCGCAGCGTGGTGTATTGCGTGTTCAGGTCGCGGTCGGCCTGCGAGTATTCCGTGCTCTTGCAGTAGACCTGGTCGAAGGCGTTGCGCGGCTTGCCGCAGCCCGCCGCCCACGCGCCCGCCGTCGGCAGCGCACCCAACAACAATCCGGCAACGATCAGTTTTTTATTCATGTTCTTGCTCCATCGGATCGCCACGCTCGTGGCGGCTTGGTTGAAACCGGAAAACTCACTTGCCTTGCAGGCATTCGCGCAAGCCACGCGCGATGGCGTCGGCCTGGCGACGCACCACGGCCGGCTCGCCCAGGCGATGCGCTTCGTCCGGGTTGGCGATCACGCCCACCTCGACCAGCACCGCGGGCATGGCCGCGGTCTTCAGGACGACGAGATCGTCGAAGCGATGAATGCCCAGCCGCTTGTCGATCAGCGGGCGATTTTCGCCGGGAACGGGGGTCTGATGGTAGAGGGAGGGTACCTCTCCGATGGTAAGCAGTTGTGTACCGATCGCCCGGGCGCAGGCCACGCTTTTTTCGTAGTGCGGATTCTTCTCGGAGACGAACAGGGCGTATCCGCGGAACTCCCGGCGCCTGCCCGCATCGATCCATTCCTGCGGGATGGAATCGTGATGAATGGATACGAAGAAGTCCGCATCGGGATGGGCGGCGGTGCGTTCCTTCAGCGCGATGTCCTTGCCGTCGGCCGCCACCCGGGCCACGCGCTGCCCATCGGCAGCCAGCGCGCGGGACAACGCATCGGTGACCTGAAGGTTGTAGTCGTACTCGACCTTGCCGCTGGGACTGACCGCCCCGGGGTGGGCGCGCATGTGGCCGGTGTCGACCACCACGAAGGCGGCCTGGGCCGCCATCGGCAGGCAGGCGCCCGCGATCAACCCACCCGCCAGCACGCCGGCCGTGCGCGCACCCATGTTCTTCATCGAGGTCTCCGAACCGGACGGCACGCCGCGCCGCCATGAGGACGAGCGCCAAAGCGGAACGGGGTCTCGGAGGAGACGGCGCACAGCGCCCGGCGCGAGCCATCGGATGGTACTCCAGGCGGCAGCATTGCGAGCAGCACCTGCATGTGCTGGAATTGCTGGAGCGCGAGCGCAGCGAAGATGCTTCGAAAGCGTTGTGCGAGCATCTGCAAAGCACGCTGGACAACCTCGGCAGCATCAAAGACATCCTGGGATCGGACACGCCGGCCAGGCGGCCGCGCAAATAGTCCGCCGCCCGTTTCCCCCTGACTGGAGCATCACCCGCATGGACGCCGCCATCAAGCAAGCCTTCACCCCCACCGGCGCGCTGCGCGCCTCGATCAACCTGGGCAACCCCATCCTGGCCGGACGCAATGCCCAGGGCGAGCCCGCCGGCGTGTCGGTCGACCTGGCCCGCGCCTTCGCCGAACTGATCGGCGCACCGCTGGAACTGGTCGTGTTCGATGCCGCGGGCAAGTCGGTCGAAGCCGTCACCAACGAGCAGGCCGACATCGGCTTCTTCGCCGTCGATCCGGTACGCGGCGCCGGCATCGCCTTCACCGCGCCCTACGTGCTGATCGAGGGCGCCTATCTGGTGGCGCAGGACTCGCCCCTGCAAAGCAACGACGAAGTCGACCGTCCCGGCACGCGCGTCACCGTCGGCAAGGGCAGCGCCTACGATCTCTACCTGACCCGCGAACTGAAGCACGCCGAGATCGTGCGTGCGCCGACCTCGCCCGCCGTGGTGGACACCTGGCGCGAACAGGGGCTGGACGTGGCCGCCGGCGTGAAACAGCAACTGGAAGCCGATGCAAAACGCGTGGGCGGCGTGCGCCTGTTGCCCGGCCGGTTCATGGTGATCCAGCAGGCCATGGGCTGCCCCAAGTCGCGCCCCGCGGCCGCCGCGCAGTTCCTGGCGCAGTTCGTCGAGGCCCGCAAGGCCGACGGTTTCGTGGCCCAGGCCCTGCAGCGTCATGGCATCCAGGGGGCATCGGTGGCGCCCGCCGCCTGAGCCCGGCATGGGCGGCCATGCCCGCCCCGCCTTCCTCACGTCATCACATTTACGCGCTACCATCGCGCCTCGCGCAACCGCGCGGGCGCCATGAGCGCTCGCGTGCGCGAGTTCCAATTACATCGAAGAACAGAGGTTATGAGGATATGGCAGCACCACTGGAAGAAAGTCGGTCGGCAAGATTCGCCATGCGTTGCGCGGCCTGGGCCGAACGCTGGTTTCCGGACTCCTGGGTTTTCGCCACCGTCGGCGTCCTGCTGATCGCGCTGGCCGCCCTGGCCATCGGCGCCAGCCCCGCCAGCACGGCCAAGGCGTTCGGCGACGGCTACTGGAGCCTGATCCCCTTCACCATGCAGATGGCCTTCGTGGTCATCGGCGGCTACGTGGTCGCCACGTCGGGCCCCGCGTCCAAGCTGATCGACAAGCTGGCCATGCTGCCCAGGAACGGCCGCTCGGCCGTGGGCTGGGTCGCCATCATCTCGATGACCGCCTCGCTGCTGAACTGGGGCCTGAGCCTGGTGTTCGGCGGCCTTCTGGTGCGCGCCATGGCGCGCCGCACCGACCTGAAGATGGACTATCGCGCCGCCGGCGCCGCGGCCTACCTGGGCCTGGGCGCGGTGTGGGCGCTGGGCCTGTCCTCGTCGGCCGCGCAGCTACAGGCCAACCCGGCCAGCCTGCCGCCGTCCATCCTCGCCATCACCGGCGTCATCCCCTTCACCGAAACCATCTTCCTGTGGCAGTCGGGCCTGATGCTGCTGGTGCTGGTGATCGTGTCCTGGCTGATCTCTTACCTGACCGCGCCCAGCGCGGCCTCGGCGCGCGACGCCAAGGATTGCGGCATCGACCCGTCGTTCACTGCCCCGCCCGTGTCCAAGCCCACCCGCCCGGGCGAGTGGCTGGAGCACAGCCCCTTCCTGATCCTGGTGCTGGTGGCGCTGGCCGCCGGCTGGCTGATCCAGGAGTTCTCGACCAAGCCCGCCATCCTGGCGATCTCGGGCCTGAACACCTACAACCTGATCTTCATCATGGTCGGCGCCTTGCTGCACTGGCGTCCGCGCAGCTTCCTGGATGCCGTGGCGCGGGCCGTGCCCACCACCACGGGCGTGCTGATCCAGTTCCCGCTGTATGGCTCGATCGCGGCCATCATGACGCAGGTCAAGGGCTCGGGCGGCGAAACCATCGCCCACCACATCTCCGAGTTCTTCATGCGCATCGCCACGCATGACACCTATGCGCTGCTGATGGGCGTGTACTCGGCGGTGCTGGGTTTCTTCATCCCCTCGGGCGGCGGCAAGTGGATCATCGAAGCCCCCTACGTGATGCAGGTCGCCAACGAGTTGCACTACCACCTGGGCTGGGCCGTGCAGATCTACAACGCGGCCGAGGCGTTGCCGAACCTGATCAACCCCTTCTACATGCTGCCCCTCTTGGGCGTGCTGGGCCTGAAGGCGCGCGACCTGATCGGCTTCACCTTCGTGCAACTGATCGTGCACGTGCCGCTGGTGCTGTTCCTGCTGTGGGCGTTGGGCCAGACCCTGGCGTACTTCGCGCCCATCAAGCCCTGATGTAAGGCGAGCACGGCGGCCCGCGGGCCGCCCATTCCCGTCGGAACGGCCATCCCTCATCCGGATGGCCGTTCCTTTTTGTCCACATCAACAGATTTGTGACAACGGACAAAAAGCTCATGTATACTAGCGGGCTTGACGCGGTTTGGCGCAATGGCAGAGTGGTTATGCAGCGGATTGCAAATCCGTGTACGTCGGTTCGATTCCGGCTTGCGCCTCCAGCAATTTTCAAGGAAACCCGAAAAATCCGGGTTGCCGCAAAATAGGGTATAATTTTTGGCTTGCTGCAGTTCAAGCGAAACGCAGCACGAGAAAATGAAAGACCCACAGCAAGACACCAAGCAGTACGTACTGAAAAGTACAGCTCCATGCGGGAGTAGCTCAGTTGGTAGAGCGCAACCTTGCCAAGGTTGAGGTCGCGAGTTCGAGACTCGTCTCCCGCTCCAAATTCAAAAAGGCCCAAACCCAGGTTTGGGCCTTTTGCTTTGTTCGCCCCGCGCCCGAGGCGCCCCCACGTACGGTAGGCCATGGACTTTGCTCTGATCCTGTTGATCGTCGTCGCGGCATGGCAGGTACTGCGCGTGCGCCATCAGCGTGCCAATATCTCGTTGCTGGGCCGCCACCTGGCCGACCTGAATCTCGAACGCCACATGGAAACGCTGACCCAGGGCTACACCCGGGCGATCCATGAAGAGAACGAAAACCGCCAGCTTCAGGTGCTGGAGACCTTCGCTCCCACCGAGCGCGCGGTGGCCGCGCAGATGCAGACGTTGGCCACGTCCATCCAGAAGGACGACGCACAGCGCACCCGCATGGGCACCTATCCGATCTGCGTGCCCTACGCCACGCACCTGCTGCCCGCTTCGACGCAACGGGATTTCCGCACGTTGCTGCAGGTCCATGCGAACGGGCTGCGCCGCGCGGTGGACAACGAAGCCGGCTGGCCGCCCAAGACGCGCGCCTTCCACCTGTCCGCCGAGCTGTACCTGTTCCAGCACAGCTGCCACTGGTTCTGCAAGTCGCGCAACGTCGCCGATGCGCGCCTGATGCTGCGCCACCAGGTCACTCACAAGAAAGTGCTCGAATCGGTATCCGAGCCCACCCGCAAGGCGTACCTGGAGTGGCTGCGGGGCCGCTGAGACTCCGTAGCCGCCAGACCAGCGGCGCCTACTTCACCGAGATGCTGGCCTCCCTGGCCAGCGACTTCCACATCGGTATCTCGGTCTTCACCACCTGATCCAGCTCGGCCGGCGTGCCGCCCACGGCCACCGCGCCCTGGGCGATGAACGCCTCCTGCACCGCCTTGTCGCGCGCGGCGGCCGCCACCGCGGACTGCACCTTGGCCACCACGGCGGGCGGCGTGCCCGCCGGGGCGAACATGGCGTACCAGGAATCCACGTTGAACCCCGGCACCGTCTCCGCCACGGAGGGCACGTCCGGCAGCACCGGCGTACGCTTGGCGGTCGAGACGGCCAGGGCCTTCAGCCGTCCTTCCTTGATGTGCCCGGTGACGGACGGCAACGACACCCACAGCAACGGAATCTGTCCGCCCACCACGTCCACGGTAGCGGGGCCGCCGCCGCGATACGGCACGTGCATCAGCGGCAGGCCCGTCTTCAGGCGCAGCAGTTCGCCCGCGATGTGGCTGGGCGATCCCGTTCCGGCGGAGCCGTACGGCACCTCTTTCTGCGTCTTGATGTATTCGATGGCCTGCGGCAGCGTGCTGGCCGGAAACGAGGGATGGGCCACCAGCACCTGCGGCGCGGACGCCACCATCGACACCGAGGCGAAATCCTTCTGGGTATCGAACGGCAGGCTGTCGTAGATGGCGGGGTTGATCGTATGCGACGACAGCGTGATCAGCAGCGTATAGCCATCGGGCGCGGCGGAGGCCACATAGCGCGTGCCGATGGTGCCGCCCGCCCCACCCTTGTTCTCGATCACGATGGGCTGGCCCAGGGCGCGGCGCAGGGGCTCCTGCAGGATGCGCGCCGCCACGTCGACGCTGCCTCCGGCGGGATAGGACACGATCAGGCTGATGGGTTTGTTCGGATAGCTCGCACCGCTGTCCGCGGCCCGCGCGGGGAGGGCGCACCAGGCGCTGCTGGCTGCCACGATGAGCATGGGAACGACATAACGAACCGCGCGTTTCGGGAATATGGCTGGCATCTGCCGGCTCCTGTTGTCATGGGGCTGTTGGCAGCCCGGTCTCTTCAACCCGCCCGGTTCCTCATCTCGACCACCCTTGCCTGGTCCGGGCAAACGCAAAAAGTTAGCACTGCTCCTTTCCGATCTATAGGAACTATTTCCCATATATTAAGAACTTGAATTCATACTCCGCGCAGCGGCAAGGCGCAAGGCTTTGCGTTTGTTTGCATATCGTTGGATGGCGTGCCGTTTACGACACGATTCCATGCAAAATCCACGCATCCGGCGTCATACACTCCAGCTACGCTGACTGTTCCGCCTTGCAAGGATTTCCCGCCATGCGTCTGGCCCCCGCCATCTGCGCTGCCGCACTCGCCACCGCCCTGTCCCTGGGCGTCGCCCTGCCCGCCCACGCATGGGGCGAGGAAGGCCATTCCATCATTGCCGAGATCGCCAGCCGCCGTCTGTCGGCCGAGGCGTACAAGGGCGTCGAGGCGCTGCTGGGCAAGGGCGCCTCGCTGGCGTCGGTGGGCAGTTGGGCCGACGACGAACGCGTGCGCGATCCGCGCACCACGCGCTGGCATTTCGTCGACATCCCGCTGGCCAAGGAAGACTATCAACCGGCGCGCGACTGCGTGGCCGATCCCGACAAGGGCGACTGCATCGTGGCCGAGATCCAGCGCGAGCAGGCCGTGGTGGCCTGCCCCTCGCGCCCGGCGTCCAACCGCAAGCGTGCGCTGATGTTCCTCACGCACTTCGTGGCCGACATCCACCAGCCCCTGCATACGGTCAAGGAAAACAACGGCGGCAACGGCATCAAGGTCACCATCGCGATGCGCAACGGCGCCAACGGCACGGCCTCCGAAGACACCAACCTGCATGCCGCCTGGGACGCCGCGCTGATCCGCAAAACCGTCTGGGCCTGGGGCAGCTACGTGGACGTGCTGGAATCGAACTGGCTGCCCAAGGCGGACGCCAACCTGGCGGGCGGCACGCCCGCCGATTGGGCGCTGGACAGCCACCGCGCCGCCGTGAAGATCTTCGACATGCAGCCGCGCAACGACGTGCTGGACGATGCGTATCTGGCCAAGGCCCGGCCCATCCTGGATCGGCAACTGGCGGTGGGCGGCATGCGGCTGGCGCACCTGTTGAACCAGGCGTTCGCGGCGAAGCGCTGCAAGTAGCAGCGCGGCGACGCAGCGCGGACGCCTGACGTTATTCCAGCTCGCGCGACTGCACACGCGTGAACACGCCCTCGCCCTCTTCCACGAACGCCTTCATCAGGTGATACGCGATGGCGAACGGCTTGGGGGATGACAGGCCCTCGGGATGCGTGCCCGCAACCATCTCGGCGGCCTCCGCGCGCGTGAACCAGCGCGCGTCCTCCAGCTCGTTATAGTCGATGACCACTTCGCTACTGACCGCGCGCGCGAAGCAGCCGATCATCAACGAAGACGGAAACGGCCAGGGCTGCGCCGCGAAATACCGCACCTCGGCACAGGCGATTCCGGCCTCTTCCATCACCTCGCGCCGCACGGCGTCTTCGATGGTTTCGCCGGGCTCGAGAAAGCCCGCCAACGCCGAATACATGCCGGGCGCGAAGCGCTGTTGGCGGCCCAGCACGCATCGGTCGCCGTCGATGGCCAGCATGATCACCACGGGATCGACGCGCGGGAAATGCTGTGCGCCACAGGCATCGCAATCGCGCCGCCAGCCTGCTGCCGAGATACGGCTGGGCGCGCCGCAATTGGCGCAGAAGCCATGCCTGTCGTGCCAATGCAGGATGGCCTTGGCGCCGCCCAGCTCGCCCAGCACCGACGGCACGAACAGGCCGCGCGAGGCAATGCTGCGCAGGTCCATCAGGACCGTGCCGGGACGCCGGGAAATACGGTCGGAATCGGCAGCGGGATACGCCAGCGCGAAGAGCGCGGCGCCTTGCTCGTCCTGGCCCATGAAGACTTCACGCAAGGGCTCGCCCAGGCCAGCCAGTTGACCGACGTCGAACAGGGGGTCGATGCCGTCGTCGCGCGCATCCAGCACCGGCACGTCGCCCGCGAAGACGAAATAGCGGGTGGAGGCCTCGCGCCGGCGGGCGGCCACATAATCGGCATCGTCGCGCCGCCCCGACTGGCGGTCCAAGGGGTTCAGGCCGAAGTCGATCTGGGAGGACGAGTCGATGAAAGGCATGGTGTCAGCGAGGCAGTTGCGGCGCCGACTACGGTAGCACCAAAGGCAGTGGGCGGTCGATGTGGCCACCTGGAAGCAGACAGCGGAGAATGGCTTGGCCTGCCGCTTGCCCGAAGCCCTATCAGCCCCCCGTACGCCTATAGACGGGCTGCCATATGCTTGAAGTATCCGCGGAACCGCGAATCGACAGTCATCCATTTCCCGCCCTCCAGCACACTGCGCGGAATCTGATAATTCAGTGTCAGGTGATAGGAAATTTCGGCGTGGACCGTGCAATACGCGCTGTTCTCCATCCCGTCGCCGCTCATCGGCTGTGGGCAGGCAATGAAGACATCTTCCCGAGCGACGGGGAAAATCAACTGGTCGTAGGATGCACAAGCGGTGCCGCTCCCGCCCAGGCGTCCGGCTGAGGTACACAGAGACGGGTCCCACACCTCCAGCCCGGACAGGCCGCTTTGCGGACGACGCACGTACGATCCGGACCGGGCATTGCGCGCCTCGTATCCTTGCCGCAGCCTGCTCACCGTATTGGCGGCCAGCAGCACCGTATGCCCCGTCAGCCGACGGTCCCGCGCATCCAGGCGCCGGGGGACGTCTGTACGGCTTTCCGTCATCTGCATGGTCAGTTCGAAGCGGCCGGCCGGCGGCATCCTTTTGGCGTTGCCAGGCAGGAACTTGGCGGGTATTTCGAAGGCTGCGATGAACGCGTCGCAGCGACCCACTACGTTCTGCCGGGCAACGGGCTCGTGTGCCTCGAAATCGCAGACCAGCACGTTGGCATCGTTGCGCGAGCATCCCGCCAAAAGAATGAGGGCCGCGCATGCCAGGGCGGCCACGAAAGGCCGTGTCCATGATGCGCCGTTCAAGCGTCGCATCATGGTTGCGTCTCTTCCTCGGGCCGCCTCGCCGGGTTCGGCAAGAGGAAATAAAAGATGAACATCAAACCCGTGAAGATTGCGGGAAAGATGCCATAAACCCAGTAGGGCTGGTCAGCGGCGCGGGCACGGCTGGCCTCAAGCTCCGCGCGGCTGAAGCGAGGCAGCGGCCTGCCATCCGCGCGTATCTCGCCGAGCAGCTTGACCGTGGACAGTCCACTTTGACAGGTCCAATACTCCATCACGACGGGCTTGCCGGCCCAGGGCCGTACCTCTTCGTAGGCGTAGCAGCGGTGCTCCTCTCCCAGATCCGCGTAATGACATGTCGGCAGGAAGAAATCCAGGAAGATGACAGGCCCCCCGCCCTTGCCTCCTGGGGACGATATCTGCAACAGACCCGCAGCCCGCAAGGGAGGCTCTGCGCACTCGACGGGAAACGACACGAAACGTATCGAATAGATCGCGCTACCGAGCAGGCTGAATGCGAAGAACTGAACGACAGGTCTTTTGAAAAACGAACGGATACTGCTTTTTATATTTTTGCGGAGGCCCGGCATTGCTGCTGTCTGCGATCATGGCATGGAGACCTCGAATTATGGCGCGACCGGGTTAACGCATTAATACAGATGAAAACGCCATGATGCTCATGGCAGCATTCTGCGTGACGCCCAGTCAGCGACGGACCAGATTCGTCGAGACCTCAGCCCGTCACGACATGAAAGTCGCGAATCCGCTCACCGGCTCCCGTTCGCTATACAAGGTATTCTCGACCGCATCCGGATCCGCATACCCCAACGCCATCCCGCACACCAGCATCTCCTCTTCGGGAAACCCCAGCTCGCGCGCCACCACCGTGTGATACGGCACGAACGCCGCCTGCGGGCACGTATCCAGCCCATGCGCCCGCGCCGCCAGCATCACCGATTGCAGGAACATGCCGTAGTCCAGCCAGCTACCCTGCTGCATGATGCGGTTGATGGTGAACATCAGCCCCACCGGCGCGTCGAAGAACGCATAGTTGCGCGCATGCTGCGCGTGCATGCCCGCCTTGTTCTCGCGGGTGAGGCCCAACAGGCCGTAAAGATCCCAGCCCACCTTGCGCCGCCGGTCCTGGAACGGCGCGATCCACTGCCTGGGGTAATACAGGTACTCGGCCTGGTACGCGCTCTGGTCGGGATCGTCGTAGGCCTGGCGCAGCGCGGCACCCAGGCGATCGCGCGCCGCGCCGGTGATCACGTAGACCTTCCACGGCTGGGCGTTGTTGCCCGAGGGCGCGCGGCTGGCCAACTCCAGCACGCGTTCGATCAGCGGCTGGGGCACCGGCTCCGGCAGGAAGGCGCGTATCGAACGCCGGGTACGCATGGCCTCTTCCAAGGACAGCGACGGGGAATCGAAACGCGTGGAGGAATCCATTGTCTACCTCTGAAGGTGTTCTGTTCTGCCTCACATGGCAGGATGCCGATGCGGGTTATTCAAGGGGGAAGCCGCGATTGGAACGCGCGCAAAGCCCTCGCGCTCCGGCATCCGCCCTAAAGGCATGCCCTTGCATTCAGCTCCGGCTAAGGCAAAAAAGAATATGCCCCGCGCCCAATCCTGTATACCATCGCGGGCTGGTTACAATTTTCGATCTTCTTGTTGGCTGTACTCAATGACTATGAAGAGCGTCGACCCCGGTTTACCCGTGCCGCTGTACCACCAGCTGTTTCTCAGTTTGCGCGAGGCGATTTTCCGGGGCGATTTCCAACCGGGCAGCATGCTGCCCAGCGAGGCCGAACTGGAAAAGCAGTTTGGAATCTCCCGCATCACCGTGCGCCGCGCCATCGACGAACTGACCTCGCGCGCGCTGGTGCGCCGCGAAAAAGGCCGCGGCACCCGTGTGCTGGAACGCACCCTCCCCCCGTCCGGCATCATCGGCAGCATCGAGGCCATGGTGGACAGCAGCCTGGCCATGGGCATGCAGACCGAAGTGCAGTTGCTGGAATTCGAGTACGTGCCCGCGCCGGAAGCAGCGGCCCGCGCGCTCGACCTGGAACGCGGCGTCCCCGTCCAGCATGCCATCCGGGTACGCAAGCTGGACGCCACGCCATTCTCGTACCTGGAAACCTACGTGCCGGAAACCGTGGGACGGCGCTACGAGCGGCACGACATCACCGCCCAGCCCCTGGTTGCCTTGCTGGAAGAAGCCGGCATCACCATCAGCCGGGCGGTACAGACCATCTCGGCCGAATCGGCCACGCCCGAACTGGGCCGCGCCCTGCACCTGGCGCCCGGCGCGCCGCTGCTGAAGGTAGAACGCACGGTGTACGCGCAGGACGACCTGCCGGTGGAATACATCACCGCCTGGTATCACCCGCAGATGTACAAATACCGCATGGCGCTGGAGCGCCAGAATACCCAGGGCAGCTGGAAGCCGGCGGAATGAGCGCCGCCGGCCTTCGGCGACGTCCGGGTCCTGCGCCGTTTACCTCGGCATCGTTCGCATCAGGCGACTTCCTCGATCGCATCGACGCGGTCGGGATAGAACGCCAGGTGACCGGCAATTTGCGCCACGGCGGAATGCGGCGACTCGTATGACCAGGCCGCGTTCTCGGCGCGCGCCCCACCAGCCGGTACGCTGTAGTAGGCGGCCTCGCCCTTGTACGGACAATAAGACCCGTGCGGGCTGCGCTGCAATTGCGCCATGTCCACGTCCTCGCGCGGGATGTACTGCACGGGTGGATACGCGGCCTCACGCAACGTCAGCGCACGCTGTGTGTTGGCGATGGTGCGGCCGCCCAGCGTGACCACTACGCGGGCCGTGTTGGGCGTGATGCTGATGGGATGATCGGCGCCGGGAATCTTGACGGGTTTGTCGGACATGGCTGGGCTCCTGGGAGTCGGTTGCGGCCGCGCTGCCGGGCGAGGCTGGCGGCGCGTCGTCCGGCCCAGCTTACCGTCGGTCGGCGCCGTCATCGCCGCCAAAGTTGTGAGCGTCGGTGTCCTCGCCCGACGGCTTCCTATAATGGGACGATGCCCTCTTCTCTGCGCTCCGCCTAGGTCGCCCCATGGACCAGTCCGTCAAAGACGCCATCGCCCGCTGGCCCGACGTGCCCGCCGTCCACGGCTGGCTGTCGCTGGACGAACGTGGCCGCTGGCGCCTGCACCCGCAAGGCGATGCCGCCTCGGGCGGGCCGGGCGAGCCCATCACCAACGAACAGATCCTGGCCTTCATGGGCCGCAACTATGCGGTCGACCCGCAAGGACGCTGGTACTTCCAGAACGGTCCGCAACGCGTCTACGTCCGCCTGGATGCCGCGCCGTATATCCTGCGCGTGGCCGGGTCCGGCGCCGGCCTGCTGACGCATACCGGGCAGGACGCGGGCGAGGTCACCGGCTGGTGGTTGGATGACACGGGCAGGCTGTATGCCGTCACCGCCCTCGGCCCCGGCATGATCGAGGACCGCGACCTGGGCACGCTGCTGGCCCGATTGCATACCGATACCGGCGCACCGCTGCTGGACGCGCTGGAAGGCCTGGATCCCGACGGCATGCTGCAGGTATGCCTGCCGGGCCAGGCGGCCTGCACGCCGTTGCGCCAGGCTGCGCGCGCCGACATCCCCACGCGCCTGGCCTTCAACGCCATGCCGACGCCCTGACGGAGATCCGTGAACATGCCGGCGCGACATATCGACATATCCGCAATCCCGCTGCCATGCCTGCGCCCAGCCCGCCGCTGCCGGTAGAATCGCCGTCATGAGCGCCCCACAGCCCCCCAGCTATTTCCCGGCCCCGCGCCGCTCCCACTTCTGCAGCCAATGCGGCTCGCCGGTCAACCGGCGCGTGCCGGACGGCGACAACCGCGAACGCGACATCTGTGATCACTGCGGGGCGATCCACTACCAGAACCCCCGCATGGTGGTCGGCACGGTGCCGACCTGGCAAGGCCGCATCCTGCTGTGCCGGCGCGCCATCGAACCGCGCTACGACACCTGGACCCTGCCCGCGGGCTTCATGGAGCTGGGCGAAAGCACGGCCCAGGGCGCCGAACGCGAAACCCTGGAAGAATCCGGCGCGCGCATCACGCTGGGGCAGCTCTATACGGTGATCGACGTGCCGCAGGTCGAGCAGGTGCACTTCTTTTACCTGGCCGATGCGGTCGGCCCGGAACTGGATCCCGGCCCGGAAAGCCTGGAGGCGCGCTACTTCGACGAGGCCGAGATTCCGTGGGACGAACTGTCGTTCCGCACGGTGGCCACCACGCTGCAGCGCTACCTGGAAGACCGCAAGCGTGGAACCTTCCCCACGCACCACTACGTGCTGGATTCGCGCCGCTGACATCTTGAAGCTGCCCTGGCTAGAACCCGACACGCCGCTGCCGCCTCCGGAGCTGGCGCTGAAAGACCCGCCCGGCCTGCTGGCGGCCGGCGCCGACCTGTCCACGGCCCGGCTGAACGAGGCCTACCGCAACGGCATCTTCCCCTGGTTTTCCGAAGGCGAACCCGTGCTGTGGTGGAGCACCGACCCGCGCATGGTGCTGGCCTGCGACGATTTCGCGCCCTCGCACTCGCTGCGCAAGCGGTTGCGCCGTATCGCCGCCGACGCGCAGCGGCCGTGGCCCTCGGTGCAGGTGCGGGTGGATACGTGCTTTGCCGAAGTGCTGCGGCAATGCGCCGCGCCGCGCGGCGGCCAGGCCGGCACCTGGATCCTCGAACCCATGCAGCAGGTCTACCGGCAATGGCACGCCGAAGGCAGCGCGCACAGCATCGAGACCTGGATCGACGGCGAGCTGGCGGGCGGCCTGTACGGCATCAGCCTGGGCCGAATGTTCTTCGGCGAATCGATGTTCGCGCGGGCCACCGATGCCTCGAAGATCGCGCTGGCCTATCTGGTTCGATTCCTGCGGCGGCACGGCGTGGCCTGGATCGATTGCCAGCAGGAAACCCGCCACCTGGCCAGCCTGGGCGCCCGCCCCGTGGACCGCGCCGACTTCCTGGCCCACGTGCGCCGGGCGGTGGACGCCCCCGGCCTGCCCTGGCGCCCCGGCGTGCTGGACGCCGAAGGACAACTGTTGCCATTGCCCCGCGCGAGCCTGTTGCCCTGACCATGACGAGCCAGATCGGTCATAATGAACCTTACCGTTTCGGAATTGCGAATCCGATCCACGCATCGCCCCGCGCGCCCGTAACCCCGATTCGCAGCCTCCCGCGCGCGACCCCATGAGCCAGCTCAAAGAACTTCCCTTCTCCACGCTGCAGTTCTACTCGACGGCGCCCTATCCGTGCAGCTATCTGCCCGGCAGGCAGGCGCGCTCGCAGGTCGCGGCCCCCGGCCACCTGATCAACGCCGGCACGTATTCCCAACTGGTCGAGCAGGGTTTCCGGCGCAGCGGCCTGTTCACCTACCGTCCCCATTGCGATCACTGCCGGGCCTGCGTGCCGGTGCGCGTGGATACCGCCCGCTTCACGCCCAACCGCAGCCAGCGGCGCGCCTGGCGCTTCCATCAACCGCTGCGCGCCTTCGTGGCCGAGCTGGCCTGGTCGGCCGAGCACTATGCGCTCTACACCCGCTACCAGCAGGGACGCCATCCCGGCGGCGGCATGGACGACGACAGCCGCACGCAATACGCGCAGTTCCTGCTGACCACGCGCGTCAACACCCGGCTGGTCGAGTTCCGCACGCCCGACGGCGCGCTGGCCATGGTGTCCATCATCGACGTGCTGGACGACGGGCTGTCGTCGGTCTACACCTTCTACGACCCCGAGGCGCCGGGCAGCCTGGGCACCTACAGCATCCTGTGGCAGATCGAGCAATGCCGCATGCTCGAACTGCCGTTCCTGTACCTGGGCTACTGGATCCAGGACAGCCGCAAGATGACGTACAAATCCAGCTTCAAGCCCTTGCAGATGCTGGTGGACGGCAACTGGCAGGAACAGGCTGCTTGATCCCCTGGTGTTGCCGCGGGCCAACCATTGGCGACGCGGCCCTTCGGGCATCCGTGGCGGCGCCCACTGCTACGCCGCTGCTATGCATGTCACTGCGTGCGCCGCTACGCATGTCACTGAACTACAATTCCGCCCCATGTCGATCCTGTTCCAAGCCTATCCCCTGGCCCGCGCGGCGCTGTTTGCCATGGACGCGGAAACCGCCCACGAAGTCACGCTGGCCAACCTGCAGCGCGTCTACGACTGCCAGGCCACACGCCGGCTGCTGCATACGCAGCCGCAGGCTCCCATCGAACTGCTGGGCCTGAAACTGGCCAATCCGGTCGGCCTGGCCGCGGGACTGGACAAGAACGGCGCGCACATCGACGCGCTGGGCAACCTGGGCTTCGGATTCATCGAGGTCGGCACGGTCACCCCGCGCGCGCAATCCGGCAATCCCAAGCCGCGCATCTTCCGCCTGCCGCGCTCGCAGGCCCTGATCAACCGCATGGGCTTCAACAACCTGGGCCTGGACGCGTTCATCGCCAATGTGCAGCGCAGCCAATGGCGCCGCGACGGCGGCGTGCTGGGCCTGAACATCGGCAAGAACGCCGACACGCCCATCGAACGCGCGGCCGACGACTACCTCATCGGCCTGGCGGGCGTGTATCCGCATGCCGACTACGTCACGGTCAATATTTCCTCGCCCAACACCAAGAACCTGCGCGCGCTGCAGGGCGGCGACGAGCTGATCTCGCTGCTGTCGCGCCTGCGCGACAAGCGCCGCGAACTGGCCGACCAGCATGGCCGCCAGGTGCCGATGCTGGTGAAGATCGCCCCCGACCTGGAACAGGATCAGATCGACGCCATCGCCGATGCCCTGCCCGCGCTGGGCGTGGACGGCGTCATCGCCACCAACACCACGCTGTCGCGCACGGCGGTGCAGGGCCAGCCGCATGCCGACCAGGCCGGCGGCCTGTCCGGTCCTCCGGTGCACGAACTGTCGCTGAAGGTCATCGAACGGCTGCGCGCACGCGCCGGCCGCTCGCTGGCCATCATCGGCGTGGGCGGCATCGTGTCGGGCAGGCAAGCCCGCGAAAAGATGGCCGCCGGCGCCGACGCCGTGCAGTTGTACACGGGCCTGATCTACCGCGGCCCGGCCCTGGTCGAGGAATGCGTGCGGGCGCTGGCCGCCGCGCGTTGAAAGCCGCTTCCTCAAGGCCACGTGCGCCACACGCATGCGGCCAGTACCCTCCGCGCATCCACCGCGGCATGACGTAGGCCCGCGACACCCAAAATAATGGGGACGCCGTCAAGCTCGGAAATAAAAAGGGGCCACCCGAAGGTGGCCCTAATTCCAGCTCTGCTCTGTCCTTAAACAGTACTACAGAGTGGGGCTACACGACAGCCCTGTTACGCAGCAGCGCGACGGGTGGCGGTACGCGTAGCCTTGCCGGCGGCTTCAGCGGCATCGGTTGCGGCCTTGAACGTGGCGTTCGCGGCGGCATTCATGTTGGATTCGGCGACTTCGGCGGCCTGCTTGGCAGCCTTGGTCAGCGAGTCGTAGGCGCTGTTGGCGGTGGCCAGCGAGGACTTCAGCATGGCGACGGCGCTTTCCGAACCGGCCGGAGCGTTCTTGGACAGTTGCTCGACGGCTTCGGCCACTTGCTGCTGGCCTTCGGCGATCTGCTCTTCAGCCAGCTTGGCCAGTTCGGTCTGCACACCGGCGACGATGTCGTACACGTGCTTGCCATAGGCCAGGGCCTTTTCGGCGCCCGGCTGGACCAGGCTGGTGCCGAAAGCGGCGACTTCCTGCGGGTCGGTCAGGCCAGCGGCTTGCTGCGACTTCTGAGCGACTTCGTCGATCGTTGCCTTGACGACCTTCATGTTCAGGTCGACCAGCTTTTCGAAACCGCTGAACATGGCCGTTTGCGCGGCGATCAGGGTGTTGATGGAAGCCTTCTGGCGGGCCAGCACTTGTTGCGGAATGGCGTTGTTCATGGGGTATCTCCTGGTCTACGGCCGATTACACGGCACATTAAATAAGGGTCTGCGACGAAACTTTGTTGGAACGTGCGCGGACTGGTACCTTGAAACTCCCGCCGGCGCGTTTGCTGCACTGCACAAAGCGTATTCTAGACTTCGTATATTGCAAGTCAAGTAGTTTTTGTGCAGCGCAACACTTATTTGCACTTTGCCGACGCGGATGCGGCCATCACGCGGACGCCAGGCCCAGGCGATGTATTCCCACGACAGCGCTCAACGACCTTCTTCCGGAGATTTGCCCGGGGAATCGTCCAAATCCCCCCTGCGGCATGCCCGCCTGCTTGCGCCCCCACAAAAATGGGGGAAATACCGGGGTGACGATGTGTCGATTGTTTTCTAGACTTGCTGCACGCTGATTGCAATATTTGTGGCGGCACACGCCGGCCACGCAGAAACCACAATTTCAGCCTACCCCTGGAGACTTCATGACCCGCTATACCCGCAAGCTGTCGGCCGCGCTGGCCGTCGGCGCCTTGTTCGCCGCTGGCGCCGCTCATGCCGAGTATCCCGATCACGTCGTGAACATGGTCGTCCCGTTCGCCGCGGGCGGCCCGACCGACAACGTGGCCCGTTCCCTGGCCGAAGCCATGCGCCCCACGCTGGGCCAGACCATCGTGGTCGAAAACAAGGGTGGCGCCGGCGGCACCATCGGCACCACGCAGGTGGCGCGCGCCAAGCCCGACGGCTATCAGATCCTGCTGATGCACATCGGCTTCTCGACCGCCCCGTCGCTGTACAAGAACCCCGGCTACGATCCGTTCGAAGGCTTCGAGCCCATCGGCCTGGTGGTCGACGTGCCGATGACCGTCATCGCGCGCTCCGACTTCCCGCCCAACAACGTCAAGGAACTGGCCGAGTACGTCAAGAAGAACGTCGACAAGGTCTCGCTGGCCAACGCAGGCATCGGCGCCGCCAGCCATCTTTGCGGCACCATGCTGTCCAGTGCGCTGGGCGTGAACCTGCTGACGGTTCCGTACAAGGGCACCGCGCCCGCCATGAACGACCTGCTGGGCAAGCAGGTCGACCTGATGTGCGACCAGACCACCAACACCACCCAGCAGATCCAGGCCAAGTCGGTGAAGGCCTACGCGGTCACCAGCCTGCAGCGCGTGCCCACGCTGAAAGACCTGCCCACCATGGACGAGTCCGGCTACAAGGGCTTCCAGGTCGGTATCTGGCACGGTATGTGGGTGCCGAAGAACACGCCCAAGCCCGTGGTCGACAAGCTGGTGAAGTCGCTGCAGGCCGGCCTGGCCGACCCGAAGTTCCAGGAGCGCATGCAGCAGTTGGGCGCCACGGTGCTGACCAAGGACGCCAACCCCCAGGCGCTGCAGGACAAGGTCAAGCAACAGGTTCCGCAATGGGCCGAGCTGTTCAAGAAGGTCGGTCTCGAGAAGCAATAAGGTTCGCGGGCATACCAAGACCGGGAACCGGCATGGCCGTGCTTCCCGGCACCGGATAACAACGATGGTTGCAACGCTCGTCCCCGCCGGCCCTGGCCGCGCGGGGATTTTTTCTTGCAGGCGCCATCAGCCCTGACGGATCGCGCCGCCCCTGGCGTGATGCGCCACCCACTTCGCCAGCCAGGGTCCCAGCAGCATCACCATGACGAAGCGTGCGGTCTGCAGGGCCATGACGAACGGCAGGTCCACCGGGCTGGACGCCGCGATGATGGCCACCGAATCGGCCCCGCCGGGGCTGGTGGCCAGATAGGCTGTCAGGGGGTCTACGCCGCCGAACTCGGTCAGCAGCACGGCCAGCAGGCCGCACAGCGCCATCAGCGCCAGCACCGACAGCAGCACGCGCGGCAAGGCGCGCAGCGCGTGCATCAGCACCGCGCGGTCGAAACGCAGGCCGATGTTCCAGCCGATGGCCGCATAGCACAGCACCATCAGCCAGGGCGGCAGCGTGATGTGCAGGTAGCCGGTGTTCTGCAGCGCCACCGCCAGGAACATGGGCAGCAGCAGCGAGCCTGCGGGCAGGCGCACGACGCGGGCCAGCCACGCGCCGCCCACGGCCACCGCCACCGTGGCCACGAACGGACCGGCCGGCAAGGCGGGAAACCAGTCGATGGCCACGGGACGCGCCCCGGCGGGCAGCCCCCAGATGCGCGAGACGGCGGCCGCGACCAATACCACCAGCACCACGCGCAGATACTGCATGAACGCCACCAGGCGCACGTCGGCATCGTAGGATTCGGCCATCAGCACCATGGCATTGGCGGCGCCGGGCGACAGGCCCCACACCGCCGTGCTGCCCGGCAGCACGCCACGCCGCGCCAGGGTCCAGCCCAGTGCGCCGCTGGCCATGATGACGCATACCACCGCCGCCAGGCAGATGGCCCAGTCCGCGACCAGCGCGGACAGAATGTCCGGCTGCATGCTGCGCGCGATCAGGCAGCCGATCAGGCCCTGCGACGCCACGAACGACCAGCGCGGCGTCTGCACCCTGACGCCGTTGACGGCGGCCACGATGGCGCCTCCGATGGCGCCCAGCAGCACCGCCGCCGGCAGGCCGATGGCCTCGAAGACCAGGATGAAGGGAAGCGAGATGCCCAGCAGCGCGGCCCACCGCACGGGCCGGCTCAGGCGGGCCAATGACCGTGGCTCAGGCATGCCGGGTGGTGGCGGACGCTCCCGCGGCAAGCACGGCCGACACCCCCGTATCGTCGGGATGGGACGTGGGCTCGAAGCCCAGCGCCTCTGAAATGCCCGCGGCCGCGTCGACCAGCAGGCGTATCCATTCGTCCTGCAGGCGTTCGGCGGGCGCGGAGATCGACAGGCCCGCCACCAGCTTGCCGGTGTCGTCGAAGATGCCGGCGGCGATGCAGCGCACGCCCAGCTCCAGCTCTTCGTTGTCGCGCGCGTAGCCGTGGCGGCGCACCTGCGCCAGCTCGCGCTCCAGGCGGTCGATCTCGGTCAGGCTGTTGCGCGTGTGGCCGGCCAGGCCGGTGCGCAGCGCATAGGCGCGCACACCCCGCGCGTCGGCCGTGGACAGGAACAGCTTGCCCGTGGACGTGAGATGCAACGGCGCCCGGCCGCCGATGGCGCGCACCACCTGCATGCCCGAGCGCTCGCTCCAGGCGCGGTCGATGTAGACGATCTCGTCGCCCTGCTGCACCGACAGGTTGATGGTCTGTCCGGTTTGCCGGTGCAGGTTGCGCATGACCGACAGCGCGGCCTCGCGCACGTTCAGCCGCCCCTTGACCAGCGAGCCCAGCTCCAGCAAGCGCATGCCCAACTGGTACAGGCCGTTGTCGACCCGCTCGACATAGCGGCCCACGACCAGGTCGTTCAGGATGCGGTGTGCGGTGGAGGCATGCAGGCCAGTGGTGGCCGAGAGTTCTTTCAGCGTGACGGGTTCGGGCTGCGCCGCCAGGGCGTCCAGCAGCCGCATGGCCCGGTCGATGACCTGGATGGCAGGCTCCTGCCGGCCGCCGGATTTGGCGTCCGGATGCTCAGACTGCGCAGGCTCGGAGAACAGGCGGGACATGATGGGTGTCCAGGAGTGCGCCGGGGAACATCGACAGCGATGCGGCAGCGCAGCAAAATTTGACTTATCGTATTGTGAAATTATGGCTGCGTTTTGGCAACCCTTTTTCACCGGCGCCAGGCGCTAGACCGGAACCGTCAGGCTGCCGCCCAGGCGCTGCACTTCCGCCCGGAAGAACGCCAATGCCTCGGCCGCGGCATCCGGATCGCCCTTCACCCCGAGTTCCAGATGCGCTGGCCCGCCCTTGTCCCCCATATACGGCAGGCTGAAGGCGCGCACTCCCGGCCAACGCTGCTCGATCGCCTCCATCGAGGGCGTGATGCGCGATTCGGGCATCTGGTAGGCCAGGAACGAATGCTCGGCCAGCACCACGGCGTGATGCAGGCCGCGATAGCGCGTATCCAGCGTCCACTCCAGCATCGGCCACGCCATCACCGGAAAGCCCGGCACGAAAGTGTGGTCCTGGATGAAGAAACCGGGAATGCGGTTGTACGGATTGGGCACGACCTCGCAGCCTTGCGGGAACATGCCCATCTGCAGGCGCTGGCGGTTCTCGGGCGCGTCCATGTCGGGCGGCGGCAGGCCCTTCTCCTCGGCCTGCTCGGCGGTGCGCAGCGCGATGGCGCTGGCGGCCTCGGGATGCAGCGCCAGCGGCAGGTCCAGCGCGGCGGCGGCGGCCTGGCGGGTGTGGTCGTCGGGCGTGCCGCCGATCCCGCCGCACGACAGCACCACATCGCCCGAGGCGAACGTGCGGCGCAGCGCGCGGGTCAGGGCCTCGCGGTCGTCCCCCAGGAACTCGGCCCAGGCCAGTTGCAGACCGCGGGCGCCCAGCAGTTCGATGACCTTGGAGAAATGCTTGTCCTGCCGACGACCGGACAGGATTTCGTCGCCGACGATGATCAGGCCGATGCGGCGAGCGGGTTGAACTGACATGATGGATGCGGTTCCGTGATTATTCTGGACGGACGGTGGCCTGGACCTCGATGACGCGCTCGCCACGCAGCCGCGCGAGCGCATCCAGCCCGAAGTGGGCATAGACCAGGCTGGAATAGACCGGCAGGATGACCCAGGCCGGCGGCAGCAGGTTGATCAGCGAGCAGATGAGCCCGATCAACCAGAACGAGCCGTTGTAGCGCTTGAGCAGCAGGCGGCGCTCTTCGGGGCTGGCGTGTTCGGCGATGGCGTCCACCCGCATCATGTGCGAGAACGCATAGGCCCACCAGAAGATCGACAGCACCAGCGCCATGGGCGGCACCAGCCACAGCGGCAGGGTCAGCAGCCAGCCCGCCGCGAAGATGACGCTGACCGAGATGGCGTTCCAGACACTGACGGCGGTGGCGTTGCGGCCCTGCAGCGTTACGCCCGCATACTCGCGCTGCCCCACGTGGCGCAGCACCAGCGGCATGACGAAGATGGCGGCGATGGTCAGCCCCAGGATGCCCGACACCGGCAACAGCACGGCCGCGGCGATCACGGGAATCAGGTACAGCTTGAG
The DNA here is from genome assembly GCF_900078315.1 of Bordetella ansorpii. Taxonomy (GTDB): domain Bacteria; phylum Pseudomonadota; class Gammaproteobacteria; order Burkholderiales; family Burkholderiaceae_B; genus Bordetella; species Bordetella ansorpii. The sequence goes on along the minus strand of NZ_FKBS01000014.1, from coordinate 1,059,402 downwards.
CGAGAACAGCCCGATGCCCACCAGCCAGGCATCGACATCGTTGACGACCTGCCACTGGCTGGCCTGCACACTGAGCCAATCGGTCAGCGGCGACCAGAACAGCCACAGCAGCAGGATGGCGCCCAACAGCGCGATGACGAAGGGCATGAGCACCGCGAACAGCATGTTCGGGTGGCATTGGGAGACGGCGGCGCGGCGGAAGGCGCGCGCCACGCTGGCGGCTCCGGCCACGGCCGCGCCGGGAGTGATGTCGGTAGGGGGAGCGGTCATGGGGCGGGGCGGGAAGTCTGCATGCCGGGTATCATAGTCTCAAACACGTTGCCCTTTGCCCCCCATGCCCCTGCTCGTACCCGGAACCGACGACGCCGCCCTGCGCGCCGCGCTGACCCGCCCAGACACCTGGCTGGTGGCCTGTTTCTGCGCGGCCTGGTGCGACACCTGCAACCAGTACCGTCCCAAGCTCGACGCCCTGTCCGAGGCCCGGCCGCAGCATGCCTACGCCTGGATCGACATCGAGGAACAGCCCGACCTGTTGGGCGACGTCGACGTCGAGAACTTCCCCACGCTGTTCGTGCAGGCCGGCGGCCGGGTGCTGTTCTACGGTCCGATGCTGCCGCACATCGGCCACCTGGAACGCCTTTTGGACACGCTGGACGGCAACAGCCCGGCGGTGGCTGCCGAGCTGCCGGACATCAAGGCCATGCTGGCTGGCGCCACGGCCTGACGACGGCTCCGGCATGGCAAAAAGCCCTTCAGTGTGAAGGGCTTTTCGTTTCTGGAACCGCCTGGGCCGGCGGATCAGCTCTTGCGGCTGCCGCCCAGCAATACGGCAAGCTGGCGCTTGGGTGCAGCCGGGCGGTCTTCTTCCTTGCGGGCCTCCGCGTCGGCGGGCGCGGCAGAGGCGGAAGGCTCGTAGGGCTTGAGGAAGAAATCGTCCACCGGACGGCGTTCGGGGCGAGAACGGCCGCCGCGGTCGCCACGATCCGCACTGCGATCGCGCTCGCCACGGCTGGAACGGTCGCTGCGGTCGCGTTCGGAATGCGCTTCGCCGCCACGGCCATGGCTGCGAGCCAGCAATTCGGAGGGCAGTTCGAGATGGCCGCGCGGCACTTCACGCTTGATCAGCTTCTCGATGTCCTGCAGGTAACGCTCTTCCTCGGGGGTGAACAGCGCGATGGCTTCGCCGCTGGCGCCCGCCCGGCCGGTACGGCCGATACGGTGCACGTAGTCTTCGGAATTATGCGGCAGGTCGTAGTTGATGACGCAGGGCACGCCGGCCACGTCCAGGCCGCGCGCGGCCACGTCGGTGGCCACCAGCACTTCCAGGTCGCCCGCCTTGAAGGCTTCCAGCGCCTTCATGCGGTCGGCCTGGGTCTTGTCGCCGTGGATCGACTCGGCCTTGACGCCGTCGCGCTCCAGTTGGCGCGCCAGGCGGGCCGTGCCGATCTTGGTGTTGGAGAACACGATGACCTGCTTCAGGCCGCGCGACTTGACCAGGTGCACGACGGCGGCGCGCTTGGCTTCGCCCGTCATCTTGTAGGCGATCTGCGTGACCGTGTCGGCCGTGGCGTTGCGCGCCGCGACCTCGATTTCGACGGGCTGGTTCAGGAAGGTACGGCCCAGCTTGCGGATCTCGTTGCTGAACGTGGCCGAGAACAGCAGGCCCTGGCGCTGCGGGGGCAGCAGCTTGATGATGCGGTCCAGATCGGGCAGGAAGCCCATGTCCAGCATGCGGTCGGCTTCGTCCAGCACCAGAATGCCGACCTGGCTGAGATTCACGTTCTTCTGTTCGACGTGATCCAGCAGACGGCCCGGCGTGGCGACCAGCACTTCGCAGCCCTGCCGCAGCTCTTCCTTTTGCGGGCGGATGTCGACGCCGCCGAACACCACGGCCGAACGCAGCGGGGTGCGCTTGCTGTAGCGCTTGACGCTTTCGTAGACCTGGTCGGCCAGTTCGCGCGTGGGCGTGAGGATCAGCGCGCGCACCGGATGGCGCGCGGGCGACGCGCTGGGATTGGCCAGCGGCATCAGGCGATGCAGGATCGGCACCGTGAACGCGGCGGTCTTGCCCGTGCCCGTCTGGGCGGCGCCCATGACGTCACGCCCCTCGACCACCACCGGAATCGCCTGCGCCTGGATGGGCGTGGGCGTGGTGTAGCCGGTTTCGACGATGGACTGGAGCAGGAGCGGGTGCAGACCGAAATCGGCGAAGGTGCGCGAAGGCGCGTCTGCGGCGGGCGCTGCGGTAGAGGTAGATTGCGTCATCAAGTGTGGCAGATGCCGGGGCGGTGAAAGAACAAAACGGAAATACAACGCGTCCCGGATTGCTGTGGATAACTTATTTTAGCAGCCGGGCGCTTACGATCCCAACCCGTCCGTTCGAACACGGGAAAACCGGGCCGGCGCACGCGCCCGCAGCCCGGCCTGCCTCCGATGCGTGGGAACTACCCGGCCAGCCAGCGCAGCGCCCACAGGGTGCACATGCCCGAGACGATGACCAGCACGGCGTTGCGGGTGCGCAGGAAGACCAGGATGCCGACGATGCCGGCCACCAGCTTGTAGTCGAAGACCGGACCGATGCCGGTGCGCCAGGGCAGCATGTCGGGCACCAGGATGGCAGTGAGCGCCGCGGCCGGCGCGTAGCGCAGCGCGCGCCGCACGCCGTCTGGCAGCGGCAGATAATCGCCGAACAGCATGAAACCGGCGCGGGTGATGACGCTGCATACCGTCAGCAGCAGAATGGCCGAATAGACGTAGATCTCGAAAGCACTCATGCACGCCTCATCATCATGCGGGCTTCTTCAGATAGCGCTCGGCGGCGATGCCGGCGACGATGCCGACCACCACGGCGGCGGCCAGCCCAAGGCGCAGCGGCAGCGCCTGGCCGATCCAGGCGGTCACGCCGGCCGCCAGCATGGACACCAGCACCGGCCGGGAACTGGCCAGCGGCACGGTGATGGCCAGCAGCGCCAGCACCGCCGCGAAATCGAGCGACCACGAGACCGGCACCTGGGAAGCCAGCACGATGCCCACGATGGAAGCCGTCTGCCAGGTGATCCAGCCGGGCGTGATGGCGCCCGCGAAGTACCAGACGTGCTCGCGCGTGCCGCGCTGCGACGCCTCGCCGAAGCGGGACATGAACAGCACGAAGCCCATGTCGGTGGTGAAGTAGCCCATGGCCAGGCGGCGCGGCCAACTGAGATGGCGGAAATACGGCTGCAGCGCCGCGCCGAAGATGATGAAGCGCAGGTTGACCACGAAACCGGCTGCGAAGACGAGCCACAGCGGCGCGCCCGCCGCGATCAGCGGCAGCGAGGTCAACTGGGCGGAACCCGCGTACATCAGCAGGGTCATCGCCAGGGCCATGGACTCGGTCAGGCCCGACTTGACCATGGCCACGCCGGTGACCAGCCCCCATGTGGACGTGGCGACCAGCGCGGGCGCCACCGCATGCACGCCGGCCCGGAAGGCCTCTCTGCGTTCGCGCCGTGTCTCCTCGGCGTCGGATGCTTCGTAATTGTTCGAGTCAGAGGCCAAGGACGGGCCCCTGGCGGATGTGGCGGGACGGCATGGAACCTGGACGGCGGAAATGGATCAGTATTGTAGCCTTCGGCGCTTGATACAATACGCGCGACGATTGCCCGCCGTATCCCGGCTTTTTTCAGGAATACCTCAATGACCGCTGCTGCCTCGGCTGCCGTGCCCGCCCAGGAAGTCATCGAAGTCGGTGCCGAAGACCTGCCCGTTTACTGCCCCGGCCCCAAGGCCCCGCTGTGGAGCATGCATCCCCGCGTGTTCCTCGACGTGGCCCACACCGGCTCGGCCCGTTGCGCCTACTGTGGCGCCGAGTACCGCCTGAAGCCCGGTACGGTCCTGCACGGCCACCACTAAACCCTAGTTGCGCGGCTTGCCATGTTCGCCACACCCGACGAAGCAGAACACGCCTTCTACGACGCCCTGGAGCAAGGCGACCTCGACCGCTTGATGCAGGTCTGGGCCGACGACGAGGAAATCGTCTGCATCCATCCGGGCGGCTTGCGCATCGTGGGCCACATGGCCGTCCACGAGTCGTGGCAGCAGATCCTGTCCAACGGCCCGTTGCACCTGCGTCCCCTGCGCCCGCTGGTCATACAGAGCATGATGTGCGCGGTGCACGTGCTGGTCGAACAGGTCTCGGCCATCACGCGGGAAGGCACGCAATACGCCACCTGCTACGCCACCAACATCTATCACAAGGGTCCCACCGGTTGGCGCATGGTCATGCACCATGCCTCCGCCGCGCCGCCCGAAGCGGGGGTGCTCGATCTGCACGACATCCCCGACAGGCTGCACTAGGTCGGGACGGTTTCGTTGGCTGCATCCCGACTCGACACCACGCCCTGCCCGGTTCCGCCCTGGCTGCCCGACCGGCATAGCCAGACGGTGTATGCCGCCCTGTTCGCGCAGTATCACCGCATCGCGTTCGTGCGCGACCGCGTCGATACGCCCGACGGCGACTTCGTCGATTTCGACTGGACGGGTCCGGGACTGTTTCCGCACAAGGCGGCCGATGGCAGTCCCGTCAGCGGCCAGCCACCGGCGGCCGCCGGCAAGGTCGCGGCCGCACGCTGGATCGCGCCGGCCGACTGGGCCTCGCTGCCGCAGGTCGCCGACACGCCCGCCCTCATCCTGTTCCACGGACTGGAAGGCGGCAGCGCCAGCCGCTACGCGCAATCCATCGCGCACCACTTCCGTGCGCGGGGCTGGATCGTGGCCATCGCGCACTTCCGCGGCTGCTCGGGCTCGCCCAACCGCCTGGCGCGCGCCTACTATTCCGGCGACTCGGCCGAGGTCGGCTTCATGCTGGACACGGTGCGCAGCCGCGTGCCGCACGCCCGCTGGCACGCCGTGGGCGTGTCGCTGGGCGGCAACGCCATGCTGAAGTTCATCGGCGAACAGGGCGACGCCCTGCCCTGGCTCACCGCCGCGGCGGCCGTGTCCGTGCCGCTGGACCTGGCCGCAGGTGGGCGCGAACTGTGCAAAGGCTTCATCGCGCGCCAGATCTACTCGCGCTATTTCCTGAAGACGATGAAGCGCAAGGTGCTCGAGAAAGCCAAGCGCTTTCCGGGCGCCATCGACGTGCTGCGCATCGCCCACGCGCGCGACCTGCGCGATTTCGACGACGCGTATACCGCACCCATGCATGGATTCCGCAACGCGCTCGATTACTGGACGCGCGCCTCCAGCAAGCCCTGGCTGGCCCACGTCAAGGTGCCCACGCTGGTGCTGAACGCCCGCAACGATCCCTTCCTGCCCGAAAGCGCCCTGCCCGGCCCGGCCGACTGTTCGCCCAGCGTACTGCTGCACCAGCCGGCCCAGGGCGGCCATGCGGGCTTTCCGACCGGCGCCTTCCCCGGCCACCTGAACTGGCTGCCCCAGCGCCTGGGGCGCTTCTTCGAAACCGGCCTGTAAACGGCGCCGGCCACGCCCGATGGCGCGGCCGGCGGTTTCACATCCTTGCCGTCACGACTTGAAGCGCTGCAGCAGTTCGCGCTCGTCGGCCAGCTTCTGCTTCACTTCCTTGATCTGCACGTCGATCTGCGATTGTTCGTAGAAGTCGTGCGAGATGCCGCGCGCCTGCTGCAATTGCGATTCGGCGGCGGCATAGGCGCCGGTCTGCAGATAGAAACGCGCCATGTTGCGGCGGGCGGCCACCGTGCGGCCGTTACGGTCCTCGCTCTGCGCCAGCATCTGGTACAGGCCCGGCTCGTCGGCGCCCCATCGCTCGATGCGGTCGCGCAGGTAGTCCTGGGCCTCGTCATTGCGGCCCGCGTCCTGCAGCACGGTGGCGTAGGCGATGCCCAGCGCCCGCTGATCCGGCCAGCGCTTGATGGCCGCCTGCGCCTGCTGCATGGCGGCGCCGTCGTCCTTGCGCGCCAGGGCGATGTCGATGCCCAGCTTGGCCAGTTGCGGCGACTGATGGCCGCCCTCGTGGGCCATTTCCCAGGCCGTGGTGGCCTGCTTGGTCTCGTTGCGCTGCAGGTGATAGAGCGCCAGGCCGTAGAGCGCGGCCGACTTGCGCACGCCGGACAGGGCGCGCGACTCGTCCTGCAACTGCTGCTGGGCCGTGCGCAGGCTGATCGCGTCACGCCCCTGCACGACCCGCAACTTGGCGCGGATGTACCAATAGTCGTCGCTGTCCACATAATGCACGGTCGACAACTCGCGGATGCGGTTCTGCACGTCCGACATCCGATCGATGGACAACGGGTGGGTGCTGGCCCACGAACCGCCGCCCATGCCTTCGTTCAGGCGGGCGGCGTTCATCAGGCGACCGAACATGCGCGACATGCCGCTGGGGTCGTAGCCCGCCTTGGACAGCATCTGCAGGCCGGTGCGGTCGGCCTCGCGCTCGGCGTCGCGCGAGAAACCCAGTTGGCGGTTGATGGCGGCTGCCTGCCCGAAGGCGGCGACGCCCATGGCCAGGTTCCCGCCGCCACCGGCCAATGCGGCCAGCAGCGCGCCGGCCAGGCTGGCCAGCATCACCGTGCTGTTCTGGTTCTGCTGCGTCATGCCGCGCGCGATGTGGCGCTGCACCACGTGCCCGATTTCGTGCGCGAGCACCCCCGCCAGTTCGGATTCGCTGTCCGAGGACACCACCAGCCCGGAATTGACGCCGATGAATCCTCCCGGCATGGCGAAGGCGTTGATCTCGGGATCGCGGACCGGAAAGACCTCGATGTCGGGCACGCCGCCGGGCGCGTTCATGGCCAGCTTGCGCGCCATGGTGGTGAGGTACTGGCTGATCTCGGTATCGTTGATGTAGGTCGGGTCGCGCCGGCCCTGCGCCATGATGGCCTCGCCCAACTGCCGTTCGGTGGCGGGCGACAGGTCGTCGGCCGAGGCCGCCCCCATGGAGGGCAGGCCGACCGGTTGCGCGATGACGGGAGCCGCAGGCACGAGAATTGCTGTGCAAATTCCGATGGCTATGCTGCGACGCAGAAATACCGAGATAGGTGTCATGTTACGACTCTGCATGGCACTATGATAGCCATACCTTCTGTAAGTTCGACTACACATAATTCTTCTCTACTCTGGAACCTCGATGCAACGAATTCGCAAAGCCGTTTTCCCCGTCGCCGGGATGGGTACGCGCTTCCTGCCCGCCACCAAGGCCATGCCGAAAGAAATGCTGCCGGTCGTGGATAAACCGCTGATCCAATATGCGGTCGAAGAAGCGGTCGCCGCCGGCATCACCGACCTCATCTTCGTGACGGGCCGCAACAAGCGAGCCATCGAGGACCACTTCGACTCCAATCCCGAGCTGGAAACGGACCTGGAAGGCAAGAACAAGCAGGCGCTGCTGGCTATCGTACGCGAGGTGCTGCCCGCGCACGTCAATTGCATCTACATCCGCCAGCGTTACCCGCTGGGCCTGGGCCACGCCGTGCTGACCGCCGCGCCGGCCGTGGGCAACGAACCGTTCGCCGTGCTGCTGGCCGACGACCTGATCGACGCCGACCAGCCCGTCATCGGCCAACTGGTCGACGCGGCCGTGGCGCGCAGCGCCAGCGTGCTGGGCGTGCAGGAAGTGCCCCACGAAGACACCAACAAATATGGCATCGTCGCCAGCCAGACCATCGACGCCCGCACCGAGCGCGTCACCCACATGGTCGAAAAGCCCAAGCCTGAAGACGCCCCCTCGAATCTGGCCGTGGTTGGCCGCTACGTGCTCGAGGCCGAGATCTTCGAGTACCTGCGCAACACCAAGTCGGGCGCCGGCAACGAGATCCAGCTGACCGACGGCATCGCCGCGCTGATGCGCGACCGCCCGGTCTACGCCTACCGCTACGAAGGCACGCGCTACGACTGCGGCAACAAGGAAGGCATGTTCCAGGCCACCGTGGCCTATGGCCGCAAGTATCACGGCCTGATCCCGGAATAAGCCCTCAAGTGGCAGGGCGTTGCGCCTCGGGCGCGCGCCCGCGCCGCGCCTGCCGGTCGGCACGGCGCAAACGGCCCTTGCCCGACAGGCGCATCAAGGTGCCCAAGGCCACCAGCAGGCCGATCACCTCTACCAGCGCCGCCGGAATCCACATCGTCAGGCCGCCGATCATCTGGTCCGTCTGGGCCGACATCGCCACGGCGCGGCCGCACAGTTCGAACAGCGGATAGATATCGGTTTCCGTGAAGGCGATGACGGCGCCCGCCACCATCTGCGGCGCCATCGTCAGCACGGGCGACAATACTCGCCCGCCGGGGCTCATGGCCGCGGGAGGACTGGGCCGGCGGTCCAGGATCAGGTTCCAGTACAGGAAGCCGCTGATGACCACCGACCAGTTCATCAGCCGGTACAGGCGCCAATCGAGCATGCTGTAGAACTGCACCGACGGTATCAGCCACACCAGCACCAGGAAGACGAACAGGGCCGGCACGAGGATGCGGTGCGTCAGCAGTCCTTGCAGCGCGCGCCCGGGGCCCGCGCGCAGGAAATCGCGCAGCCGCACCCGCCAGGGCATGGGCAGGCCGGCCCGCATCACGGACCCCGGAAAAGCGGCCATCACCAGCAGCGGGCCCAGGTGATGCAGCACCAGATGCTGGGCGCGATGGATGAAGAACATGCGCTCGGCGTAGTAATCCAGCCGGGTGTGCAGGGACAGGTACAGCAACGCCAGGCCGGCCCAGAAGAACACCTGCCGCGCCACGGTGACGCGATGCACGCGCTGGCCGCGCACGAACAGCACGATGGCCGCGGCGAAGGCGGCGATCAGGGTGGGCGAGAACTCCCAGGGAACGAGCCAGCCGAGCAGATCCATGAGCAAGGGACCCAGTACGGACGAAAGGCGCGCAGGCATCGCGCGGATGTCATGCGATTGTAGTGGAGCGCGGGCTGCCCATCGGGCGCCTCAAAATGGCATACCCGTCGCGCTCAGGCAGCGGGGCTTTGCCGCGCAGACGCGATGTCCAAGCCGCCACATCCGCTGCCGAACGGCGTACGGCCATCGGGTCTAGAACCGTTGGGTGATTCCCATCCCCACGCGCTCGGTGCGCCCTGCTCGCTGGACGATGGGCTCGTCCAGTGTGCCACCGGCCAGGCGGGCGGCATAGGCATACAGGCTGGTGCGCGGCGACAGGTCGAACCGGTATCCCAGCGAAGCCAGTCGGGTGGTTTTCGGGCGGGAGCCATCCTGCCAATGCCAATCCGGCGCCGCCATGGACCATTGCAGCAACAGCGCGCCCGATGCGCCCACGCCGATCTCGGCGCCCAGCAGCCAGGTAACGAGGCTGCCCCCGCGCAGGAAAACCGCCGGCCCCAGGCCGTCCAGCCCGCCGGCATTCTGGCTGGCATAGCCGTTGCGCTGCCGCGACCAGGCCATCGACAGGCGCAGGCCTTCCGTCGTGTAGGACAGGCCCGCCTGCCAGGCGATGGGCGCGCGACCGCCCAGCGCGTCGGCCGCCTGGCCCGCGTAATGCAGGCGATCCCAGCCCAGCACCGCCAGCCAGGTATCGGTTTCGTACTTCAGGCCGGCGCTCAGCGCGTGGCCACGGCGGCCTGGGGGCTCATCCGGCGCCAGCCCGTCCGTCCGATTCGTATCGAAGGCATAACCGACCCCTGCCTGCCAGCCCTCCACGACGGCCGTGTGCAGGTTGAGCAGATTATCCCGGCGATAGTTGTCCGCCGCCCTGAACAGCGCCCCCATGCCCAGGTCACGCCAGGAACCCACCTCCAGCGCGCTGGCATATTCCATCGAGACGGTCTGCTGGCGGCCGAGCCGCAGCGATCCCACACCGGGATGGGACAGGCCGGTCCAGGCGCCGTAGTCGAACAGGCGGCCCTCTTCGTCGGCGCGGCCCGTCGCGGCGTCGAAGCCGCTTTCAAGACCGAACTCGGCGCTCCAGCCGTCATCCAGCGCCTCGCTGCCGCGCATGCCCCACAGGCTGTCGGTCAGGCCGCCGGACAGCGGTCGGACGGACGAACCCGCGCCGCTGACGCGCGTGGCGGACAGGCCGGCGTCGACCACTCCGTACAGGGCCAGGCCGGGATCGGCGGCACAGGCCACGCCGCCCCACAAGAGGACTGGCGCGGCGCGCACCGCGGCCCGGCAGGCATAGCGAATCAAGGACTTCGTCATTGCCACCCATAACGGCGCACCCAAGCGCTCTTGACCACCTGCACCAGGCAGACATATCCCACGAGAATCAGCGCCAGCCAGGGAAAGTACCCCAGCGGCAGCGCCTGCATATCGAATGCCGGAGCCAGCGGCGACATCGGCAAGGCCACGCCCAACGCCATCACCAGCACCGTCGAGACCAGCAGCGGCAGGCCGGCCCGGCTTTGCAGGAACGGGATGCGCCGCGTGCGGATCAGGTGCACCACCAGCGTCTGCGACAGCAGCCCCTCGACGAACCAGCCCGACTGGAACAGCGACTGGGCTTGCGGCACGTTGGCATGGAACACGTACCACATCAACGCGAAGGTGGCGACGTCGAACACCGAGCTCAGCGGACCGAAACACACCATGAAGCGGCCCAGCCCCGCCGGATCCCACTGCTGCGGCCGGCGCAGCGACTCGGGGTCGGCGCGGTCGAACGGAATGGCGATCTGCGAAAAGTCGTACATCAGGTTCTGGATCAGCAACTGGGCCGGCAGCATCGGCAGGAACGGCAGGAACGCGCTGGCGATCAATACCGAGAAGACATTGCCGAAATTCGAGCTGGCCGTCATTTTCAGGTACTTGAGCATGTTGCAGAAGATGCGGCGGCCTTCCAGCACGCCGTCATGCAGCACCATCAGACTCTTTTCCAGCAGGATGATGTCGGCGGCTTCCTTCGAGATGTCCACCGCCGAGTCCACCGAGATGCCCACGTCCGCGGCACGCAGCGCGGGCGCGTCGTTGATGCCGTCGCCCATGAAACCCACCGTGGCGCCCTGCTCGCGCAGCGCGCGCACGATGCGCTCTTTGTGCGCGGGCGTCAAGCGCGCGAACAGCGTGCCCTCCTGCACCGCCACGCCCAGCTCGGCCTCGTTCATCGCATCCAGGTCGGCGCCGATGTACACCTGCCCCACATCCAGTCCCACTTCGCGGCACACCTTGCGCGCCACGCGGTCCATGTCGCCCGTCAGCACCTTGATGGCCACGCCCGCGTCCATCAGCGCGCGCAGTGCGGGCGCGGCGGATTCCTTGGGCGGATCCAGGAAGGCGATGTAGCCGATCAGGGTCAGGCCGGCCTCGTCCGCGATGGCATACGGGCCGTGGTCCGCGGGCAGGTTGCGCACCGCCACGGCGATCACGCGCAAGCCTTCGGCATTCATCTCGCCGGTCTCGCGCCGGATCTGGGCGCGGCGGGCATCATCCAGCGGCTGGTCGCCCTGCGGACCGCGCACCGACTCGCACGCGGCAAGCATCTCTTCCAACGCGCCCTTGCAGATCAGCACGTGGCCGCCATCGGCCGCATCGCGCGCGCTGACCACCACCGACATGCGGCGGCGCGCGAAGTCGAACGGAATCTCGTCGACCTTCACGTAGTTCGCCGCCGGATTCAGGCTGCGGCCCAGTTCGGCGTGCTCCAGCACCGCCACGTCCAGCAGGTTCTTCAGACCGGTCTGGTAGTGGCTGTTCAGGTAGGCATGGCTCAGCACCTCGTCGCTGGCCGCGCCGTCCACGTCGATGTGGCGTTCGAGCACGATGCGGTCCTGCGTCAGCGTGCCGGTCTTGTCGGTGCACAGCACGGTCATGGCGCCCAGGTTCTGGATGGCGTCCAGGCGCTTGACCACGACTTTGCGGCGCGACATCGCCAGCGCGCCCTTGGCCAGCGTGGAGGTGACGATCATGGGCAGCATCTCGGGCGTCAGGCCCACGGCCACCGCCAGCGCGAACAGCAGCGCCTGCAGCCAGTCGTGCTTGGTCAGTCCGTTGATCAGGAACACCACCGGCACCATCACCAGCATGAAACGGATCAGCACCCAGCTGACGCGGTTGATGCCCTGCTGGAACTGGGTGGGCGCGCGCGACACGGCCGACACGCTGCCGGCCAACTGGCCGAAGCAGCTGCGCGAGCCGGTACCCGTCACCAGCGCCAGGCCGGCGCCGCTGACCACGTTGGTGCCCATGAAGACGATGTTTTCCAGCTCCAGGGGATTGCCCAGGCCAGGCGTCGCCTGCACGAACTTCTCCACGGGCAGCGCTTCGCCGGTCAGCGCGGCCTGCGCCACGAACAGATCCTTGGCGGTCACCACGCGGCAGTCGGCCGGCACCATGTCGCCGGCCGACAGGGCCACGACGTCGCCGGGTACCAGCTCGCGCAGCGGCACCTCGACCTTGCGGCCCGAACCGGGACGCAGCACGGTGGCCGTGTTCTGCACCATGGCGCGCAGCGACTCGGCGGCGGCATGCGAACGGCGCTCCTGTACGAAGCGCAGCAAGGTGGCCACGATCACCATGCCGGTGATCACGATGACCGACGACCAGTCCCGGTCGGCGGGTTCGGCGAGCTTCACGTCGGTAACCCAGGACACGGCCGCCAGCAGCGTCAGCAGCAGGTTGAACGGATTGCGGTAGGCCAGCCAAAGATGGGTGTGCCAGGCCAGCGGACGTTCCTGATCGACTTCGTTCGGGCCGAACTCGTCACGCAGCAGGGCCGCGCGTTCGACGGGCAGGCCCTGGGGCGTGGAGTCGAGCCGGGCGTACAGCGCATCCAGGGGTTCGAAGGCGACATCCTGCAGCCGGCGGCCCGCGCGGCGCACCGCGCAGGCAGTGGCGGCGGAATCGGAACCGGGGCCGATGGGCTCCAGGATAGGCGTGCGCCGGAAATGGCGGCCGATATGGCGGACCCGGGCCGCCGACGAGAACAGGGACTTGAGGAAGTGCAGCATCGGAACACTCCAATTTCTTGGTGGTGGAGTCAGTCCGGACGAGCGGGTCCGCACACGCCTGTACCGCATGCAATGTTGTGGGCATGCAGTACAGGCGTGCGAGGTCACGACGCGACCGGCGTTCTATGAACGGCGATGCGCCGGGGCGTGATGGAGCGTGTGGCGGCGGGGTTGGGGCGGCCGGGCAATCCGGCGCACCGTCAGCGGCAGGCGCTGCACATTCCGTACGGCGGGACGCGCAGGTCCCGATCCGCGGGGAATGTGGAAAAGCGGATCAGGGCAGGCGTCGGGCCGCGCACGGCCGGCGCAATCGAGGCTCGGAATCTATGGCGCCTGGCATGGCGGCCTCCCTGGTTGAGGTGAACGGTCGGACCGTGCGGATTACGCAGCGGCCGCCATGGTGGTGGATGCGGCTGCGCTCGCGCCGAAGTGCACGTGGCGCACGGCCGGATTGGCGCTCAGGCGCTTGGCCTGGGACATGAGCTCGGCGCGCAGTTCGGGCGGACAGTCGACCGTGATGCAGGCTTGCGCCATGCCGGCCTGCGCGGTGGCGGCATCGACCTGGAACTGCGACACGCTGAGGCCAGCGGCCGAGAAGTCCAGGCAGATCTGCTTGCGCAGCGAATCGAGCGAATCGCGGGGGCAAACCACCGTCAGGCGTGACGTACCCCGGCGGCGGCCGCCGGCCTCGGTACGCTCGACGCCGGCACGGCGCAGGAACAAGTCAAAGAAACGCATGCTGACCTCCTATGCTGCAAGGACGGAGCATCTTTGCCGCGAACGGGCGCGCGCAGACGCGTGGCGTACCGGTTGCGGCTGGAACAGACGCAAACGCGGGCGCATGGCGCTGCGGCAACGCAACGGTTCTGGCGGTATGAGTAGCGGGGAGATTTCCGGTCGCGGCGAATGCCTGGCTAACCGGGAGATGTCCGCATCCTGCGCTGGCAGGACGCGGCAGAGGGATTCTGCGTGTGACCTGTCAGGCAGCGACGTCGATGCAAGATCGACTACTACTGTCGCCGGAATCGGTATTCACGGAAAGAACCCCTTGGGAATGATGACTTTGAGATCTTACCCGGGTTTGCCCTGATAAACAAGACTCGTAGCTTGATCGCCACAATTCCCGGGCAAGGGTTCTCAGCCGTAGAAATGCCAGATCAGATAGCCGGCGAACAGCACGTACAGCCCACCGACCGACGCCAGCGCCGTCACCGTCATGGCGCCGCGACGCAGGCGCATCCACAGCAGTGCGATGGACGCCAGCGTGAACAGCCCGGCGGCCTGCAGCGGCGCATCCAGCAGCCACGGTGTCATGAAAATGGCCATGGCGCTGGGAATGGTCGCCTGGATCATCATCGCGCCCGAGATGTTGGCCAGCGCCAGCCGCTCCTTGCCCTGCCGCACCCAGATCAGCGCGTTCAGGATCTCGGGCAGCTCGGTCGCCACCGGCGCCAACAGCAACGCGGCCACGTGCGCGGAGATGCCCATGGCCACGCCCAGCGCCTCGATCTGCTGCACGAACACGCGCGACGCGGCGGCGATGACCACCAGCGCCAGCACGGTCTGCGTACAAGCCCAGAACATCGACGGGTTCGTATCGCGGGGGCGCAGCTTCAGCGGCTCCAGGTCGTCCTCTTCGATGCCGCCGTCATCGTGCGACAGCTCGCGCTTCACATACAGCGCATACACCGCCAGGAACAGGATGCCCAGCCACGGCTTCCAGGCAAAGGCCAGCAGGCCCAGCGCCACCTTGAGAACGAAGATGCCCATGAACCAACTCTGGTCGCGGGCCAGCCGGCCCTGGTCGGCCCTGATGGGAATGGACACGCCGACGTGCGCGGCGCGGCGATTGCGCCACAGCGCCAGGCCCACCACGGCATAGGCCACGGTGGCCAGCACCAGCGGGCCCCCCATGGCGGCGCCGACGCCGATGTCTTTCTGCTCGGGGGTGTTGCCGAAGACCACGGCCATGAAGGTCACGGCGCTTTCGGGCAAGGCGGTGCCGAAGGCGGCCAGGACGGTGCCGGTGGCCGTGGCGCCCAGCGCCATGCGGTGGCCGACCCACTCGACGCCGTTGACGAAGTATTCACAGGCCAGATAGATGATGGCCGCGGACAGCAGGAAGAGAAACAAGGTGAGCAACATGACGCGCAGCCGGGCGAGCGAAAACAATGGCGCAACGCGCGGCTCGCCCGGCCAGGGTGAACGCGACGTGGCCAAAGGTCTCGCCTGGCTGGCCGGGAACCTGCATGAAGCAGTGCCCGAAAGCTGCCGGCGCCATGGGGTGCAAGACCACCAAGTTTGTTGACGCGGGCTTTCGCAAAGGCTGCGAAATGGCTACTCCCCGATGGGGTGCGCGGATTGTAGCAGTACCGATCGTCCCGCTGTCGAGACTCTTCGCATGATGTGTGGATCCCGCGACACCAGGGATCCGTGGCACTCGAAAGGCCTGGACAGGCTCGTCCGGCATCCGCTCGCAAGGACGAATTTGCCACGCCAAGCCCGCCACGCTTCGCGGTAAAGTCGCCGAATCCCCACCTCGACGCCGATGACGCCATGTCCCTTCCGCCCACCGACATCACACCGTTCCAGCAACGCCGTGCCCGTCTGCTGGCGCGGATGCGCGCGCAGGGCGGCGGCATCGCCGTGCTGCCCACAGCGCCAACTGCCATACGCAACCGCGACGCCGAACATCCCTATCGCCACGACAGCGACTTCTATTACCTGAGCGGCTTCATCGAGCCCGAGGCCTGGCTGGTGCTGATCGCGGGCGCGGATGACCGTTCGCTGCTGTTCTGCCGGCCCCGCCATCCCGAGCACGAAATCTGGGAAGGCCTGCGCTGGGGACCCGAGGCGGCCGCCGAACGTTTCGGCTTCGACGACGCGCACGGCATCGAGACCCTGGACGAGGTGCTGCCCGACCTGCTGCTGGACCAGCCCGCACTGTATGCGCCGATGGGACTGGACGACGCCCGCGGCAAGCAACTGCGCGGATGGCTGGCGGCCGCCCAGGGGCGGGCACGCGCAGGCCGCCGCGCGCCCGAGCAATGGCGCGACCTGAACGTCCCGCTGGCCGAGATGCGGCTGGTCAAGGATCCCGACGAGATCGCCGCCATGCGCCGCGCCGCGCGCATCTCCGCGGGCGCCCACACACGGGCCATGCGCGCGGCCCGCCCGGGCATGCACGAGTACGAGCTGGAAGCCGAACTGTTGTATGAATTCCGCCGCCACGGCGCGCAGGCGCCCGCCTACGGCAGCATCGTGGCCGCCGGCGCCAACGCCTGCGTGCTGCACTACCCCGCCGGCGACGCGGTGCTGAAGGACGGCGACCTGGTGCTGATCGACGCGGGCTGCGAGTTCGACAGCTATGCCGCCGACATCACCCGCACGTTTCCCGTGAACGGCCGCTACAGCGGCCCGCAACGCGCCCTGTACGACCTGACGGTGGCCGCGCAGGATGCTGCCGCGCAGGTCACCCGGCCCGGCAGGTCGTTCAACGACGGCCACCTGGCGGCGCTGCGCGTGCTGGTCCAGGGGCTGATCGACGAGAAACTGCTGGAAGGATCGCTGGACGGCGTGCTGGAGTCGGGCGCGTACTCGCGCTTCTACATGCATCGCACGGGCCATTGGCTGGGACTGGACGTGCACGACGCCGGCGATTACCGCGAACCCGGCCCGATCGGCGACGAGCGGCCCTGGCGCATGCTGCAGCCGGGCATGGTGCTGACGATCGAACCCGGTCTGTACGTGCGGCCTGCCGACGACGTGCCGGCGCGTTTCTGGGACATCGGCATCCGCACCGAGGACGACGCCCTGGTCACCGAGGCGGGATGCGAACTGCTCACGCGCGGCGTGCCGGTGGATGCGCGCGAGATCGAGGCGCTGATGCGGGAATGAAGGCGACGCCCGGACGGGCATGAAAGGCCATCCGCTACAGCACGTAGCCGTCCAGCCAGCCCATTGCGGTCCAGGTGTAGACCACCACCATCGCGATGGCGAACATCGCCACGATGGCGCCCGCCATGCAGCCGAAGATCGCCACCAGGACCGGCCCCCAACCGGTGTGCGTGACGCGGCCCAGGCCGGGATTGCACAGGCGGTCGAACCTCTCGTCGGGCATCAGGCTGTAGACCACGCCCTCGATGAAACCCGCCACGGCGGGAATGAACAGCACGAAGAAGACGGGATTGTCGTACCACGGGGTGAGGAACTGCGCGCCGGCCAGGCACAGGCCGCAGAGCAGCGTCACCAGCCAGGCATGCGGGCGCCCCAGGTACCACCAGTGCGCGCCCAGCCAGCCCAGGCAACAGGCCAGCAGGCCCACCGCCACTTTGCTGCGCGCGCGGCGCGGCGCAGCCACGGAAAACGTCGGCATGGACGGCGTAGGGGTCATCGTCGCTGGCTCCACCTGAGGTTCGTCGTGGCGGGCACGGGCCCGCACGCATCGGACTGTCCTGGGCCGCGGCGGCGCCGCCGCATGCTTGCCCGTGTCCGAGCAGCGGATTGTAGCCATCGGGCAGTAAAATCGCCTGTATGAATGTGAATGCTCCCGCCTACGATATAGCCGTGCTCGGCGCCGGCCCCGTCGGCCAGGTGCTGGCGCTGCTGCTGGCGCGCCTGGCGCCCGAACCCGCTCGCATCGCGCTGCTGCAGGGTGACGCCGCCCAGTCGCCTCGCGACCCGGCCGCCGATCCGCGCGTGCTGGCGCTGAACCACGGCAGCCGCGTGCTGCTGGACGCGCTGCGGGCCTGGCCCGCGCGCGCGGCCGACATCCGCCACATCCATGTGTCGCAATGCGGCCGGCTGGGCCGGACCCTGATCGATCATCGCGATTTCGGCGTGCCCGAGCTGGGCAGCACGGTCGGCTACGCCGGATTGCACGCCCGCCTGCAAGAGCGCGTGGCAGCCAGCGGCGTCACCGTGCTGAACGGCCCGCCCGCGCGCGTGTCGTCGCAAGAAGGCGGCGTTGCCACTATCGAACAGGGCGGAAACACCATTACCTGTGCCGTGGCCGTGCTGTGCGACGGCGCGGGCGGCCAGGACGTGCGGCGCGACTACGGCCAGCATGCCGTGCTGACCAGCGCGCGCGCCACCCTGCCGCGCAACGGCTGGGCCTACGAGCGCTTCACCCACGAAGGCCCGCTGGCCATGCTGCCGCATCCGCAGATGGCCGACACGTATTCCGTGGTGTGGTGCTGCGCGCCCGCCCATGCCGCCGAGTTGGCGCAACAGGACGACGCGGCGTTCTCCACCGCGCTGACCCAGGCCTTCGGCACCCGGCTGGGCCGCCTGCACAGCCAGGCGCCGCGTCATGTCTTCCCCCTCGAACTGAAGGCCCGCCAGTCGCAGGCGCAGGGCCGCGTGGCCATCATCGGCAACGCCGCGCAGACGCTGCATCCCGTGGCCGGCCAGGGCTTGAACCTGGGCCTGCGCGATGCCGCGCAACTGGCGCAGGCGCTGGGGGGCTGGCTGGCCTCGTCCCAGGGCGATCCCGCTGCCTTGCTGGCGGAATTCGCCCGGACGCGCCGCGCGGACCGCTGGGTCACGGCCGGCCTGACCGACCTGATGCCGCGCCTGTTCGCCACTGGCCTGGCCCCCGTGGAACACGCCTGCGGCCTGACGCTGCTGGCGCTGGACATGGCGCCGCCGCTGCGAGCGCCGCTGGCGCGCCACCTGCTGCAAGGCCTGCGCGCCTGATTTGACAGGTCATATGGCTTCCAGTGTCCCACCCCCGCCACGGAATCAACTGGTAACCCGGCAATTGACCGATGTCCTAAATAAGGGCCAAAACAAGCGGGGCTAAAATCCCGCGATGCGTATCGGCCCCTGGACTCTACCCAACAACGTATTGGTCGCCCCCATGGCGGGCGTGACCGACCGTCCCTATCGTCAACTGTGCAAACGGCTGGGCGCGGGCTATGCCGTCTCCGAGATGGCGGCCAGCAACCCGCGCCTGTGGGATAGCGTCAAGACCTCGCGCCGCCTGAACCACGACGGCGAGATCGATCCCGTCTCGGTGCAGATCGCCGGAGCCGATCCCGCCATGATGGCCGAGGCCGCCGCGTTCAATGTGTCGCGCGGCGCGCGCATCATCGACATCAATATGGGTTGCCCGGTCAAGAAGGTCTGCAACCTGGCCAGCGGCTCGGCGCTGTTGCGCCACGAAGACCTGATCGCCCGCATCCTGGATGCCGTGGTGGGCGCCTGCGCGCCCCTGGGCATCCCCGTCACCCTGAAAACCCGCACCGGCTGGGACCGCGCCAGCCGCAATGCCGTGCGCGTGGCCCTGCTGGCGCAGGAAGCCGGCATCGCCGCCCTGACGCTGCATGGCCGCACGCGCGCCGATCTGTACACCGGCGACGCCGAGTACGACACCATCCGGGAAGTCAAGGCCGCCCTGCGGATTCCCGTGGTGGCCAACGGGGATATCGACTCGCCCGAGAAAGCCCGGGCCGTCCTGGATTACACTGGCGCCGATGCGGTGATGGTTGGCCGCGCGGCCCAGGGGCGTCCCTGGATCTTCCGCGAGATCGATCATTACCTTCGAACCGGCGCCAAGCTGCCGCCTCCCACGACGGCCGAAATGCGCGACCTTTTGCTGGAACACCTCGACGATCACTACCGCTTCTATGGCGAGCACACGGGCGTACGCACCGCGCGCAAGCACATAGGCTGGTACCTCGACGGCCTGCCCGAAGCCGAGGAATTCCGGGCCCGCATGAACCAGATCGACAACACCGCCGACCAGGCGCGTGCGGTGGCGTCATGGTTCGACGGCCTGGTGCGTGCAGAGGCCGCCGCCCGACCCACGGGCGCAGCACCAACTCTGCTGGCGGCCTGAGCCGACCGCCGCAACTCCATTCATACATACAACAAACAATCGATCTGTATATGAGCAAGCAAGATGTTCTCCAAGAATGCGTCCGTGCCAGCCTGGAGCGCTATTTCGAGGACCTGGGCGATTCCGAGCCGCACGACATGTGGGACATGGTGATGCGCTGCGTCGAACGCCCCGTCCTGGAAGTGGCCCTGGAGCGCGCCGGCGGCAATCAGTCGCGTGCCTCGGAGATGCTTGGCATCACCCGCAATACCCTGCGCAAAAAGCTGCTTGCGCACAATATCCAGCTCTGACCCGTTCCTTCTGCCCATGAAAATCGAAACTGCCCTGCTTTCGGTCTCCGACAAGACCGGCATCGTCGAATTCGCACGCGCGCTGCACACGCGCGGCGTGCGCCTGCTGTCCACCGGCGGCACCGCCCGCCTGCTGGCCGAGTCCGGCCTGCCCGTGACCGAAGTAGCCGAGCACACCGGCCAGCCCGAGATCCTGGACGGCCGCGTCAAGACGCTGCATCCCAAGATCCACGGCGGCCTGCTGGCGCGCCGCGACAGCGCCGAGCACCTTGAAACGCTGGGCAAGCACGGCATCGACCGCATCGACATGCTGGTGGTGAACCTGTATCCCTTCCGCGAGACCATCGCGAAGGCGGGCTGCACGTTCGCCGACGCCGTCGAGAACATCGACATCGGCGGCCCGGCCATGCTGCGCGCCGCGGCCAAGAACCACGGCACCGAGGAAGGCGGCGTCACCGTCGTCATCGATCCGGTGGACTACAACCGCGTGCTGACCGAGATCGACCAGTCGGGCAAGACCTCGTACGCCCTGCGCCTGGAACTGGCCGGCAAGGTCTACGCGCATACCGCTGCTTACGACGGCGCCATCGCCGCCTACCTGAGCAGCCTGACCGAACCCGCCCCCGCGCAGGATGCCGAGCCCGCCCGCCAGGAATGGCCGCGCGTGCTGACGCTGCAAGTGCGCCAGGAACAGGCGCTGCGCTACGGCGAGAACCCTCATCAAAGCGCCGCCTTCTACGTCGATGCGCAGCGTCCGGCCGGCCTCTTGGGCAACTACCAGCAGTTGCAGGGCAAGGAACTGTCCTACAACAACATCGCCGACGCCGATGCCGCCTGGGAATGCGTGCGCGGCTTCGACACGCCGGCCTGCGTCATCGTCAAGCACGCCAACCCGTGCGGCGTGGCCGTGGCCGCCGATCCGCTGGCGGCCTACCAGAAGGCTTTCAAGACCGACCCCACGTCGGCGTTCGGCGGCATCATCGCCTTCAACCGTCCTGTGGACGCGGCCACGGCCGAAGCCGTCGGCGGCCAGTTCATGGAAGTGCTGCTGGCGCCCGCCTATGACGGCGCCGCGCTGGCCATCCTGGCCGGCAAGAAGAACGTGCGCGTGCTGCAGGTGCCGATGGGCCCGGGCCAGAACGCGCTGGACGTCAAGCGCGTGGGCGGCGGCTGGCTGGTGCAGACCCCCGACGCCTACGCCGTGCCGCGCGATGCGCTGAAGGTGGTCAGCAAGCGCGCGCCGACCGACGCCGAAATGGACGACCTGGCATTTGCCTGGAAGGTCGCCAAGTACGTGAAGTCGAACGCCATCGTGTTCTGCGCCGGCGGCATGACGCTGGGCGTGGGCGCCGGCCAGATGAGCCGCATCGACTCGGCCCGCATCGCATCGATCAAGGCCGAGAACGCCGGCCTGACGCTGCGCGGCTCGGCGGTGGCGTCGGATGCCTTCTTCCCGTTCCGCGACGGCCTGGACGTGGTGGTGGCCGCGGGCGCGACCTGCGTGATCCAGCCCGGCGGCAGCGTGCGTGACGACGAAGTGATCGCCGCCGCCGACGAGCACGGCATCGCGATGGTGCTGACCGGCACCCGCCACTTCCGTCACTGACCGGATGCGCGTCCTCGGTATCGATCCTGGCCTGCGCCGCACCGGTTTCGGTGTGATCGATTCCGAGGGCATGCGTCTGCGGTATGTGGCCAGCGGCACCATCGTCGTGCCGCCGGCCCTGCCGCTTCCCCAGCGGTTGAAGGTCATCCTGGACAACCTGCGCCAGGTGGCCCGCGAGACGCAGCCCGACGTGGCTGCGCTTGAAATCGTCTTTCTGAACACCAATCCTGCTTCCACCCTGCTGCTGGGCCAGGCCCGCGGCGCGGCGCTGTGCGCGCTGGCCGACAGCGGCCTGGACGTGCACGAGTACACCGCCTTGCAGATCAAGAAGGCGGTGGTCGGCACGGGGCGTGCGGCCAAGGAACAGGTGCAGATGATGGTGCAGCGGCTGTTGTCGCTGGACGGCACGCCCGCGCCGGACTCGGCCGACGCCCTGGCCTGCGCGATCTGCCATGCGCATGTGGGACCGCTGCAGCAGCGATTGGGAAGTGTGCTGGAGCGCGTTGGAGCGCGGGGCACGCGGCCTGGGGTGCGGAATGGGCGATTGGTGGGGTGAAGGTTCGCGCACGCAGCGGATGTTAGCCGTTGAACAAGGCCTGCGGCGATTCGGCAGCAAAAATACGGCGCAGCCAGTTGCGCAGTTGAGCGGTCTCCGCTTGTTCGATCTGTTGCGATGCCCAATCGGGAATCGAGCCGAACTTCTGCTCGAGCTGATCGTGCAACGCCGTCGACCAGGCGCGCCTTTCGCCTTCCTTGAGGCCGATCTCTTCGCCTTGTTTGAGGCCGATCTCGATACCGCGTTTGGTATAGACCCGTTCAAAGCTGGTGACGTAAGCCATTGAGGACTCCTTCTTGATGTCTTCGACTGCGCGGACGTAGGCGTTTTCCTGCTCGGCAGGCAACGCCAGCATCCAGTCGATCAGTCTGAGCAAGGTACTGGATTGCACGCCGGGATAGCGCAGTTCGAGCAGAAAGCGGACCAGTCCGAGCTTTGCCGGCATTCTCTGGGGGCGACGATGTTGCTGGGCCAGCAGTTGCGCCATCACGATCACGCCGAAAGGATTG
Organism: Bordetella ansorpii; assembly: GCF_900078315.1. Taxonomy (GTDB): domain Bacteria; phylum Pseudomonadota; class Gammaproteobacteria; order Burkholderiales; family Burkholderiaceae_B; genus Bordetella; species Bordetella ansorpii. The sequence continues at coordinate 1,036,747 of NZ_FKBS01000014.1, read as the reverse complement.
CTGCGCGCCAGGGTTCGCAGTTCCGGCCACCGCGCTAGCCAGCTTTCCAGAAAGAGGGATCGATATCGCAATGGCCGCGCGTTCTGAATAGACTGATGTTCGGCCGTCAGACGATCAGGTCCCGCACCGCGCGTAAAAATCACCAATGAGCAGACCGTGACGAACACTTGCGCATCGTCCTGGGCGAGTGCGGGCCGCAGCACATAGCGATCATGGATGCGGTAATCGTACTGCCGCACGCGCAAGGTTGTCCGTCGCAACACCGCGATGGAAGGACGCCGGCTTTCGACCTCGACATGCAGCAGCAGCCGCGGATAGCGACTGCACTTCAAGGCCAACCGAACCAGTTTATCCACATGGCGACGGCTTCGGCCTATGCCCGGAACAAGATCCTGGAACTCTTTGTCCAGGAACGTCGGCGGCTGATGCCAGTCGATCCGCGCATGCAACGAAGGCGAGAACATTGCGATGGCTTCGGGAAGAAAGCACTCCAGCGCTTCCTTCCAGGCAGAATCGTAGTCCTCGTGATCGCGCGGGCTGTCGTGGTCCATGAAGCGGCTTCCCCGCGGAACAGGAAACCCGCACTCTAGGCGTCATCGCCACGTGCCGCCAGATCGGCATCTACGTAGAGCAATAAATGTCCCTCTGCAACGGAACACCGCCATCCGGAACTGCCCCCCCGAAAGTCGGATTCATGTCCAAATTCCGGGGTCAGTTCACCCCCCCGGCGGCATTGTCCCGAGCGCGTCCGAAACCTCCTCCGCTCAGAACACCTGCCGCAGCACCACGAACAACCCGAACGCCAGCGCGATCGAGGCCGGCAGCGTCAGCACCCACGCCAGCAGCATGTTGCGCACGGTGCCCCATTGCAGGCCCGAGCCGTTGGCGGCCATCGTGCCCGCCACGCCCGACGACAGCACATGCGTGGTCGACACCGGCAAGCCCATGAAGTCGGCCGCGCCGATGGTGCCCATCGCCACCAGCTCGGCGGACGCCCCCTGCCCGTACGTCAGGTGCGTCTTGCCGATCTTCTCGCCCACGGTGACCACGATGCGCTTCCAGCCCACCATCGTGCCCAGGCCCAGCGCCAGGGCTACCGCCACCTTCACCCACAGGGGAATGAACTTGGTCGCGTTGTCGACCGCGTCGTGATAGCGCTCGATGACCGCCATGTCGGCGTCCGACACGTCCAGCTGATGCTTCTTGTCGATCAGCTTCAGCGTCTCGCCGATCATGTAGATATCGTTGCGCGTGTTGCTGACCGCGGCCCGTGGCAGCGTGTCGGCCGAGTACGGAGACACGCGCTCGCGCGTCTCCTTGATGAAGGCGACCAGCGCGGGCGTGGTCTGGTCGGACCACTCGCGCGTCTTGACCGTGTTGCTGATGGCCGCGCGCGCGTCGGGCACGGGAATGCCCGGCTTGGCGTACTTGGCCAGCACGGTCTCGACCTGCACGGCGGTTTCCTTGTAGTGCTCCAGCGCGTTGGCGCCGGGCGTGCGGTTCAAGGCAAACGCCGTGGGCACCACGCCGATCAGGATCAGCATAATCAGGCCCATGCCTTTCTGGCCATCGTTGGAACCGTGCGCGAAACTGACGCCCGTGCACGTGAAGATGAGCAGGCCGCGGATCCACCGGGGCGGAGGATTTGCGCCCGGCGCTTCGTACAGCGCCCGGTTGCGCACCAGCGACTTCATCGCCAGCAGCAGCAACGCGGCCAGGCCGAAGCCCACCACGGGCGACACCAGCAGCGACAGGCCCACGCTGCTGGCCTGCGACCAGTCGACGCCGCTGGTGGCGCTGCCGGCGGGCGCCATGAACTGGTTGGCCAGGCCCACGCCGATGATCGAGCCCACCAGCGTGTGCGAGCTGGACGACGGCAGGCCGAAATACCAGGTGCCCAGATTCCACACGATGGCGGCCATGAGCAGCGCGAACACCATCGCCATGCCCGCGCCCGATCCGACCTGCAGGATCAGCTCGACGGGCAAGAGCGAGATGATGCCGAAGGCCACCGCGCCGCTGGACGTCAGCACGCCCAGGAAGTTGAAGAAGCCCGACCACAGCACGGCGACCTGCGCGGGCATGGAGCGCGTGTAGATGACGGTGGCCACGGCGTTGGCCGTGTCATGGAAACCGTTGACGAACTCGAAGCCCAGCGCGATCAGCAGGGCCAGGCCCAGCAGGATCCAGGGCACGGCCTGCGAAGCGTTCTCCAGGTCCTGGGACAGCGCGTAACCCACATACGTCAGGCCCAGCACCACCACCAGCATGAATACCGAGGTGAACAGCTTGTCGTTGCCGCGCTTGTCCAGCGGATGCGGCGCAGCCCCTGCGGGAGCGGTCTGTTCGTAAGTCGTGTCGGCCATGAACCTCGTCCTCATCGAATGTCGAGTGCGGGATAAGGTAGGCAGCGGCGATGACAGTCGGGTTTCAAGCGGGCATGGGGCAACCATTGCGCCGCAAACCTTACCAACGCTTACCGGCGGCGTTCCGCTGGACGGCAACGAGCACTGACGAAAGACTGAATCAGGTTCTTATCGGCAGGCATTGCGGCGCCGCGCAGGACGCCGCAGTGCCTGCCATGATGCCCAGCGCTCAGGGCATCAGGTTCGCGCGTTCCCGAGCCGTCAGTTGCCCCTTTGCCGCATCGGACGGTTGCCCCACGGCCAGGACACGCACCGTGCTGCTGCTGTCATAGCTGACGCGTTCGTTGCCGGATGGCACGGGCTTCGGCACGGGCTCGTTGCCGAAACCCAGCACCTGCACGCTGATGATGGACGGCAGCGCCTTCTGCGCCGCTGCACGTGAACGCGCCACGGCATCCTGCGCCGAGGTCGCGGCGCTGGTGGCGGCCGCGCTGGCGTTGCTCAGCGCGCCCACGTTCACCGCCGCCACCACCGGGATGCCCTTCGATTCGCCCTGCACCTGGATATTGGCCGCGTTCACCACGTGCAAGGCCGCGATGTTGATGTTGCCCGACACGCGGATGCCTGCTTCGCCGGCGTCGATGGTGCCCAACGGTGCGATCAGGTCCACATCGCCCGGCGGAATCTCCGAGATCGGGTTCAGCGTGGCGATGCCCGCGCCGGTGCTGGGCACGGTGGGGCTCAGCGCCACGTTGCCGACGGCATCGTAGACGCGCTTGGGCGGCGTGTAGACCACGGTGGTCTTGGCACCTCGGCCCGCGTTGATGTCGCCCTCGGCCGACCAGGCCAGCACATGTCCGCCAAAGGTCGTCATGATGCGGCTCTGGCCCAGCAGGATGCTGGACTGCGCGTACATCTGGATGTCGCCGCGCCCTTGCGTGACGATGCCGGCGGTGGATGGCGGCGCGACGCCTTCCAGGCCGATCACCTGACGTCCGCCCGGCGTCATCACCTGGATGGCGCCGCCGAAGTCGGTGTGCAGGCCGGCGCCGCCGTACATGGTGAAGTCGCCGTTGTAGGCCAAGGCCTGGCCCTGCGCATCCGCCTGCGGGAAGAACGCGCTGATCGCACGCCGGCCGCGCAGATAGCTGCCCAAGCGCGGGCCGGTCTCGTCGTTGTACTCGCGGCCCCCCTCGCGCAGTTCGGCGAAGTACAGTTGGCGGGCATAGACCTCGCGTTGCAGCGGCGCCAGAGCGTCCAGCGCGGCGCGCGCACCGTCCTCGTCGCCTTGATAGCCGTGCGCGCTGCGCAGCCAGTTCACCAGGTACAGCTGGCTTTCCTCGCGGTAGTCCTGCGCCAGGTCGCGGCGCGGGCCGCTGGTATCGGCGTCGCGCAGCGCCTGGCGGCGCGCCAGCTCGGCGGGCGCGTCTTCCTCGGTGCCGTTGTAGCCGTACTCCGTGCGCAGCCAATCTGCCAGCGTCAGTTCGCCGCCGTAGGTCTGCACGACGCGATCGGGCTGGGTGTCCAGGCCGTTGCCGGGGCCGGTGGCCATCGCATTGGCCGCATCCAGGTAGCGCGACAGGAAGCCCGCGTAGTCAGGACCTGCCGCGCCCACGCCCGCCAGCACGGCGATGCTGGCGCCGGGGCGCGCATCGCCGCGGATCAACGGGCCGCGACTGCGCACGCTGGCCACGTCGTCCTGGCGCACCTGGCGGGCCGCCTGCAGCAGCAGCGTACCGGGGCCGGCCACCGTCAGGTCGGCATAGACCACGTCGCGGCCGGCCTGCACGCGCGAGACGTCGGTGCTGTTGTTGTGCAGCATGACGGCATGCAGGTCCAGGATGTCGCGGCCTGCCCGCACATCCAGCGGCAGTGCCGCTTCGTACCAGCTGTCCAGCGCGCGCGGCTGGCCGTAGTAAAGACTGCCCTTCACCGACAGGACGTTGCCTGTCGTCAAGCCCACCACGTCGCCTTCGACGGCATAGAAACGCGCGGGCATCGCGTCATCGGCATACAGCGAGGTCTCCTGCGGCGAGTTCGGGCCGAACACGAACAGCGGCTTGCCGTAGGCGGCGGCACCCACGCCCTCGGGCGACAGATTGCCCAGAGGCCGGGACGTCTGCGTCTCGCCCGGCGCGCTGAATGCCGGGCGCCATGGGGAGGGCAACGCGGCGTCGGCCCCCGACAGGGACATGCGATGCGCCCCCGGCCCAGCGAGAATCGAGCCGGTCGCCAGCATATCCAGCCGCCCCGCCTGGGCCTCGAACGAATCCGTCGGCCGGTCCGCGGTCTGGAACTGCGTACCCGATGGCGCGGGCGCCAGCATCAGGCTGTCATAGTTGGCCACGTTCAGGGAAGCGAGCATGATGTCGCCCCCCGCCGCGACGGCGCGCAGTTGCGAGGGATAAACGTAATACACCTGGGAGCCCGGCGCGCTCTCTTCGTTGACGTCCGAGGTCCGGAAGGCGTTATTGGCCGTCATCGGCGTCAGGTTGCCGCCGGCGGAGAACAGGTTGACCGAGGTGGACGGTGTCCACAGCGAGAACCAGCCCTCGCCGCCGCCGATCACCGGATCGGCCTGTCCAACCAGCCGGTACGGACTGGTGTTGGGCTGCCGCACGCGGCCGGCATCGCCGGCGGCGCCCAGCACCAGATCGCCTCGGGTGTCCAGCCAGGCGGTCGCGTCACCCAGGATCAGGCGCGGACCGCCAAAAGACAGCCCGCCCCCCACCGCGAACGGATCGGTGGCGCGCACGCCCCCGCCGTCGCCGTACTTCAACGAGATGGCGCCGATGTTGCCGGCAGATACGGCCAGCGTGCCGCGCAGATTGGTCAGCACGCCGTTCAGGTCGAGATCGTCCAGCGCGCCGCCCAGGTCATAGTGATTGCTCGTCGGGCTGCCGCTGCCATCGCTCTGCTGGGTGGCGCGCGCATTGGGATTCAACGCGCCGCCCACGCGCACGTTCAGGTCGCCGCCTCCGGTCAGCACCAGCTCGCCGTCCAGCACGCGGCCGGTGCTGCCCACCGCCGCCACCAGACCTTGCGAGCGCGGCGAAGTTGCGCTTCGGCTTGCGAGCGAATCGCCGCGCGCATCGACCACGCCAGCATGGCGACCCGCCGAGATGTCCAGATTGCCGCCGCCCAGGGTGCCGAAGCCCGTGAAGCCGTACATTCGGGTGCCGCCGCCGTCGGTCGTCACTTTCGACAAACCGCCCTCATAGGGACGGGTGTTGGCGTATGCGCCGAAATTGATCCACCAGCTTGCGGCGATATCCTCGATGCCGGACGACCCTTGATTGCCCTGGCGCCACAGCCAGTTGCCCACCTGCGCGCTGGCCTCCTGCGAGAAATACGGCTGCGACTCGGCCAGCGAGGCCGCATTGGCGCGGGAGCCCCAATTGTCGCCATACACATCGCGGCCAGCGGCGATGGTCAGGTTGCCGCCGTGATCGGGATACCAGGCCTGGTACGCAGCCATCGCGGCATCGTAGCGGCCGTCGCGCTGCACCATTCCCAGCACACCGTTCCCGTCCTTCTGCCCGCGCGGCAAATTGAATCGGGCATCCGCGGCGCCCAGCGAGGTCACCGCGCCCGCCGTGTAGACGCCGTATGCCGAGACCATGCCCACATCGCGGCCGGCCAACAGCGACAAGTCGCCCGTGCCGGTGCGCAATACGCTGAACAGGGGCAGTCGGGAAGCGTAGCTGTGGGTGTAGGTCTCTTGTTCAGTGCCGCCTTCGACGAGGCAGTAGCCCGGGTCCCAGTCGCACATCGACGACAACGTCGCGTCGCCGAAGAAATCCTTCCAGGACGCACCCCAGTTTGCCTGCAACCATGTGTCGATTTCGGTCTGCGTCATACCGGCCAGGGCAGCATCGCCGAATATCCCCACTGCGCCTGCTTCGGTCACTTTCGGCGGCGAGGGCGTGGCAACGCAATAACTGGGGCCCCAATCACACATGGACGCCAACGTCGCGTCGCCGAAGAAATCCTTCCAGGACGCACCCCAGTTCTCCTGCAACCACGTGTCAATTTCTTCTTGCGTCATGCCGGCCAAGGCAGCATCGCCGAAAATTCCCAGCGCGCCTGCTTCGGTCACCGCCATGGGTCCGCCGCCCACCAGCTCTATCGTGCGCTGGCCGAACGCAATCTGCCCGAAGTGCGCATCGGCCAGAACGATGTCCCCTTCGCCCAACACATTGCGCGCGCGCATGTCGGCCGAGCCCAGATCCGCGCCCGCCACCAGCATCATGCTCCACGACGTGGCGCCCTCGCCCAGCATGGGGGCCAGCGCCCAGTTGCGGCCCTGCCGGCCGTCCGGTCCGGCAGGCCGCAGCGACACGGGCGCGTCGCCCACCAGCTCCACCGTGGTGTTCGACGGGATGCGCGCGCCGCGCGCCAGGGTCAGGCGTTCGGCGAGCACCAGGTTCGCCGCGAGCTTCGCGCCCTTGGGCCAGGTGAAGGCCTTGAACGCCGCCTGGCTGCGCAGGCGGAAGCCCGCGCCCAGGCGCGCATCCGCGGTCAGGTTCAGCGTGTCCTTCAGCACCGAACCGGCCGCGTACAGCGTGCCGTCCGCCGTGATGACGTCGCCCGTCAGCACCAGGCCCGCGGGCAATGACAGGTTGCCGTTCAGCGTCATCGTCGTCGGCAATTCGGTGCCGGCCGGCAAGGTCGCCGCCTGCACCTTCACGTCATAGTTCAGCGTGCTGCCCGCCGGGAATATCGTGCCCGTTTCGAGCTGCACGCCATCGATCGGGATGACCAGTTCCTGCCCGAACGGCGTCTGGCCGGAGGTGCTGCTGTAGCGGCCCTCGACCAGTTGCCAGCCTTTGTCGTCGGGCGACTCGGGCGCCAGCCCGAAGCCATCGTTGATGCTGCCGTAGATGTTCAGGTTGCCGCCCGCGCGCAGCACCAACACGCCCGGCGTTCCATAGCCGCGCCGCGTCGGATCGGCCTGCGGGCCGTAGCGGTAGTTCGACAGGTCCAGGTCGCCCACGACCGTGAGATCGCCATCGGCGGTGGCGCTGGCGATTTCCACGCCGGGGCGCAACTGCGCGCCCAGGCGGGCCAGCGTTGCGCCCAGCGCCGTGTTGGCCCCTGCCGCGGCCATGAAGTCCAGGTTCTCCTTGTGGATGCCCCGGGTCTCGTCGCCGAAGTAATCCTGCGAGATCAGTTGCGGCGTCTTGCCCGTGACGTCGGGCTGGGCAGCCAGCGGCGCATCGGTGTAGCGGCGGAACGCGTTCACCGACACCGCCTTGGCGCCCAGGATGACGGGCGTGCCCGCCACGTCCAGCGCCACGCCGTCGGCGCCGTCGCCCGAGCCCGCCAGCGCGCCGCGCGCGTCGTCGCCGCCCGTACGGCGCACGTTCAGGTCCAGCGTGCCGCGCGCCTGGCCGTCGTGGTACTGCGGCACCTCGGTGCCCGCGCGCAGGTCGAAGCTCGCGCCCTGCCCCAGCACCAGCGTGCCCTGGCGCGAGGTCAACTCGATGATGGCGCGGTTCGGGGCATCTATGATCTTGCCGTAGCTGTCGCGGCGCAGGTACTGGCCGTGCGTATCGAGCAGGCCGTTCACGCGTAAGTCGCCCTGCGCGGCCAGACGGATGCTGCCGACCTGCGCGCCACTGGCGTCGATGCGGCCATTCACCGTCAGGCTGCCGCCGTCGACTACGATCTCGACGTGGCGGGCGCGCACCTCGTCGCCCACGGTCAGGTCGCCCTGCTTGATCTGGAAGCGCCGCGCGCCGAACACGCCGCCCTCATTCAGGCGCGCATTCAGGCCCGAGAAATCGGCCAGCGTCTGCGCGCGCAGCGCCACCTCGGCGGTCTCATAGGGAACATACGTACCGCCCGCGTTGTACACGCCGCTGGCGGTGCCGACGATGCCGCCGGCGAGATCAACGCGGCCGGCGGATTCGCCCAGCGCCGTGGCCTGCAGCGTGCCCGCACGGTTGTAGCGCGCCGACAGGTCGACGCGCGAGCCTGCGGCCTGCGCGATGTTGCCAGCCTCGCTCTTCATCACCAGGTCGCCCCCCCAGCTGTAGCGCCGGGCGTCGTACAGCGCGATCTCGCGACCCGCCAGGTCGATCTGTGCGCCGTCGGCAAGCGTGATGTCTCCCTCGGCTTCCAGCGCCAGGCGGCCCGAGGGCAGCACCACCGCCGTGTCCAGCAAGATGCGCTGGCCCGCCAGGTTCACGGTCGCGCCCAGCGCATCGCGTGCCTCGTGCGCGGCGCCCGTGCCCCGCGCCTGCAATGTGCCGCCCGCGTGCAGAGTCAGCACTGAGCCGGCCTCGCCGGTCAGCATGGGCGTGCGCACCGTCAGGTCGCCGCCCTGGTACGTCCAGCCCGTGCCCGCCTCATAGCGGTCGGGGCGATGATAGAACTCCAGCTTGCCGGTCTTGTTGCCGGTGACCATGCGGTCGGCATTCAGGTTCAACGCCGAGAAGCCCAACACCAGCCGCTGCGCGGGCGCCAGCGAGGTGGCCGTGCTGTATGGCGCGGCGTCGAAGCGGATCACGTCCGCTGCAATGTTCAACGTGCCGTCGCCCAGGCGATCCAGCACGGCGCCGCCCGGCGCGGCCGGGGTGCCGTAGCCTGGCGCGAGACTGGCGCGATCGGCCGCCAGCGAACCCGCCCAGACGAACTCGTTGGCGGCTATCGTGGCCACGTCGGCCGCGGCGCCGTAGCCGTAGATGGCCGGCGCGCCCAGCACCAGCCGCTGCAGCGACGAGGCGCCGCCCGTGCCGCGCGTGTCCAGTGTCACCGACCCGAAGACGTTGACGGCATCGCCGGCCGACAGGATCAGGCTTTCCAGCGCGGGCGCGCCCAGCGCGGTATTGCCACGCAACAGGCTGTTCAGCAGGTCCTGGCTCAGGGCCATGCCGGGAGGCAGATGACCGGCGGCCTGCGCCGCGGCCAGGGATTGCGCCGACCCCAGGTTGATCGACGCCACGCTCATCAGCAGGTTGCGCGTGCCGTATTCCGCGGCCTCGCCGATGGCCAGCACGCCATTGGTGGCCGCGGCGATGGTGCCTTCGGAGACGATGCGCGCCACGCCTGCGCAGTCCGCCGTCCAGCAGGCGCCCAGGTCGATGCGCGTGGCGTTCTCGTAGGTGGGCGGCACGATGTTGACGTTGCCGTTGGACACCACCAGCGTCCCTACCCCATCGCTGCGCAGGTAGTAGCCGCTGCGCGTGTCCATCCGCACGGGCCCCTGGCCCAGCGTGGTCAGCGTGGCGCCCGGCTCGACGACGATACGGCCGTGAGCGGTGCCGCTCAGGATGAGTTCGGGGGCGGACAGGATCGCGCCCGAACGCACCACCAGATTGGCGCTGCCACCAGCCACGAGCTGCGCGGCCGATCCGTCATAGTTCCGCATGCTGCCGCCCAGCACCAGCCGCGAAGGCTTCAAGGCGTTCAGCGCGTCGGCGAATACCGAGACCGCCTGGGCGCCCAGCACCGGCGCCTGGCCCGGAGCCAGGATTTCCAGGCCCAGGTTGACGGGATTGACGACCAGCGTGCCGCCGAACCCGTCGCTGCCCGCCGCGGGCGCGAAGCGCGCTTCGCCTTGCATGTCCAGCGCGAGCTTGCCGCCCATGCCGGCGCCCTTGAGCAGGCGCAGTTCGAGCAGGCTGGCGTCGATGGGCAGCATGGCACGCGGAATGCCGCGCCGCGCCGCGTCGGCCACCAGGTAATCGGCGTAAGACGTTTCGTTGTACTGCGAATGGCGCCGAACCACGTCGGCGGGCGTGACCAGCAAGGCATTGCTCAGCGCATTGCGCTGCCCCGTGTTGGCCGTGCCCAGTTGGCCCTGCGTGGCCCACGAACCACTGCGCGTGCGCACCGCCGAGGACGTCGGCGCCGCGTCCGCACCGATTTCCACCCGGAACGCGCCCGGCAGCAGCGCATAGGTAGACGGCAGCAGCGTATACGTGCCTGCCGGCAGGCCGGGCAGGCCGCGCTCGATCGTCACCTGGCGGCCCAGGGTGGGCAGGCCCGCGCCGGCATCCGCCAGCAGCGGCGCGTATGAACCGCCGAACGACGGCACGATGGCATACACGCCGTTGCCCGAGGCCTTGAAGCCCGTGGCGGGATTGCTGTCCGCCATGGCGTGCCTGAGCACGTCGACCGAGCCGCCCCGGCCGTTGACGAAGCCCGCACCACGGATGTCTCCGCCGCCCGACAGGTCCAGGATGGCTCCCGCGGCCACGGTGATGTCGTCGGCCTGGATCTGCAGCGCGCGGCTTTCGAGATCGGACGCGCCAGCGCCGCCGGCCGGCACCGGCTGGATCTTGGCGCCGTTGTACAGGTAGTTGATACCGTCGACGGTGCCCCCATACGGCATGACCAATCCCGCGCCGCTGACCGAGGTGACGCTGCCGGGCAGGAAGGTCACCGACGAGGCGTCAAACTGACCACTGCCGATGCTGATCGCGCCCAATGGCGCCCGAACGACGGTGCCCTGTTCGATGCGGGGCGCGACCAGGCGCATCGACGCGAACACGGAGAACGGCATGTCGGGCACCGCGCCGTCGGGGCTGCGCAGCGCCAGCACCGCATCCGGATTATTGAGGGAGACGCCCAGCGCCCCGCCGTAATAGCCCGCCTGCAGGCCCGCATTCACCGCACCGATGGCCGGGTAGATCTGGGCGGCCGTCACGGTCAAGTTCTGCGGCCCCATCAAGGCCGAGCCGCCCGCGCCGGTCGAAATTTCGGTAGGCAGCAAGCGTACGTCGCCGCGGCTGTAGATCGATATGTCGTGGTAAGGCATGAAGGCATGGATGCCGCGCACGTCGATCAGGTCGGCCTGCGCCTCGAAGCGGTGCCCGAGTTTCCAGACCTCGTTACTCCCCGGCTCGCCGCCCATGCTCGGCGTGACATAGAAATCGCCGTTCTGCGCCTCGGCCTCTGGCCTGTCGAGCCGGATGTAGGGCGCCCGCAGCGTCACCGAGCGCGCAACGTCCGCACCGGTCAGCGGGCTAATGCCGGTCAGGCGCAGGCTTTCCGAGACCTGCAGGACGACGTCGCCCTCAGCGATCATGTGGTTGCGCACGGCCAGATTGCCGAAACCGCCGGCCTCGATCCTATCCACGCCGATGCGGCCGAACCCATAGACCAGCGTGTCGTCCTGTTCGCCTGCGCGCAAATCAGCGCGCAGCACGCTGTCGCCTTGCTGCTGCGCCAGCCTCAGCAGGCGCGCCTGCAGCACGCCGGCATCGGGGTTGACGTTGCGCACGTAGTACGAGTCGCCCATCGACAGCCCCAGCGTGCCGCCCGCCGCCCCCGCGCCGCCTGCGGCCGCGCGCAGCGCGCCATCCAGGTACAGGCTGTTGGCCGAGGACAGCACGATGCTGCCGCCGTTGGAGGCCACGGCGGTCTCGCCGCGGCCCGGCAGGTCCAGCACGGCCTGCGCGCCCGAGGCATCCAGCAGCGCGCCCGGGCGAATGATCAGGTGCAGGTCCATGGGACGGTCGGTCAGGTAGTCGCCCGTCTCCCAGCTGAGCGTGCCGCCGATGTCGATCTTGCCGCCATCGAGCACCTGGCCGTAGCGTCTGCCCTGGATGTCAACCGCGACATAAGCGCGGCCCGCCACGTCCAGCACCGCCTGCTCGCCGATCCACACCGAACGGGCGTTTGCGATGGGATCGAACGCCGCGCCTTCCGGATGAATATCGTTGATGTAGAGACTTCCACCGGGGGCTTCCAGCCGGCCCTCGACGGTGATCTGTCCGCCGCCCACCACACTGATGGACTGGCCCGGATCGACGGCCACACGAGCGCCGCGGCCGATCTCGATGGCCCCGCCTACAGTGCTGCGCGCAGAACGCAGCGCCAGCGATGCGCCCTGGCGCTGCGTCAGTACGCCTCGCTTGGGGTCTTCATCGTGCAAGGGCGGCAGCCACAGCGACAGCGCATCCGCCGCATGGCCGTCCGACGGCAGGCCGGCCATGGAACCGGCCGTCAGGCGATACACCGGCATCGCGGGCGCGATCTCGGCGCCCTCGGCGACCGTCACGCCGCCATGGCCATTGATCGCATAGTTGGCGAAGCCCTGCTGAAACAGTGTGGCATCCAGCCACAACGCGTTCTCGCCCGCCGCCTCGTGCGCGCCACCCAGCACGATGCGCCCACCGTTCTCGACCGACAGCGTGCCGCCGCCGGTCACGCCAAAGCCTTGCACCTGGCCCTCGAACACCAGTTGCCCGCCACTGGACGCAGGGGTCAGGTAGCTGAGCACGTCGGCGGCCAGCGTGACGCTGCCGCCGCGCCCGCCTTGCAGCTTGCCTTCAGGCGACAGCACGGCGCCCGACGACACGTCTATCACGCTGCCTTCGGCCACGTTCACGTTGCCGGTGCCGCGCAGCGACACGCTGCCGCCATTGCGATACACGCCCGCCGCCTGGGCCCGCGCGGCATCCATGCCGTTGCTCCACAGGCCGCTGGCGTCCAGCCGCACGCCTTCGGCCACGTTCACGTGCGCCATCTCGCGAGGGGCCGGCACCAGCGCCACGTCCTGCATGCGCCCATCGTTGAACTGGTTCAGCACGTTGCCGGCCTGGATGCTGCCGCCACGGCTGACCACGTCGGCGCGGATATCGATCTGCGGCGCATACAGCGTGATGCCGCCGCCGTGGGCCGTGCTCAACGTCGCGTCGATGGCGATGCTCTTGCTGGCCGCGATGCGGATCGAACCCAGTTGCGCGTCGTCCAGCAGCGCCGTATCGAGGTGCAGCACGCCCTTGCGGTCATCGGGCAGCGCCGCCTGCAGGTCCAGCGACTGCGCCAGCGCCGCGACATCGCGATCCACCACGACGGTGCCGATGTTCTGGCTGGTGGCGCTCAACACCGGCAGCATCAGCCGGCTGCGGGTGTCGTACATATAGCGCCAGTCGCCCACGATCAGTTGCCCGCGGCGCGACTGGGCGCGGTGCGACTGCCCGTAGCCCTCGGCCTCGGGCAGCGGCGCTTCCGTCTGCCGCGTGCCCTGGAACGTCTCGCCCACCAACCGGCCTTCCAGCACCGCGCTGGCCGTGGACACCACCAGCGTGCCTGCGTCGCGGCCCACCGTATAGCCCGGCTCGAAACGCGAGGTCGGCGCGATCAGCGGGTTGTAGTAATAGCGCGTGGCATCCTCGCCCCAGCGCGCCGACGCGGCCTCGTAGCCGCGATAGACGCCCTTGTACAGCAGGTCGCCCGGCGCGCGGTCCACGCTGTACAGCCGGCCGTCCTCGCCA
>NZ_FKBS01000014.1:60801-1023140 GCF_900078315.1 Bordetella ansorpii | reverse complement strand
CCACGTCATGTTGATGCGGCCGGACTGCACGTCCAGCGTGCCGCCCGACAGGTTGATGATGGAACCGGTTTGCGTGACGACCTCGCCGCCATCGAAACGCACCGTGCCACCCTGCGCCAGCCAGTGGCTGGCCGGCACGGCCCGGTTGGCCAGGTAGCCGCCCACTTCCAGCAAGCCGCCAGCGGTGTACCAACGGTCGTTGCCGTAACCGCCCGTGCCAGCCGGCACGTAGACCAGGTCGCGGATGTCGACCCATACATCGCTGTTGGCCAGCTTGCCGCTGTCGCGGTTGCCCGGCGCGTCGCGCTGTTCGTTGCCCTGGATGTTGATCTTGAGATTGTTCGATTCCATCGACACGGGCACGCCGATGGCGCCGGACACGTCGATCTGCGCACCGTCGCGCACCAGCGTGCGCGTGCCTGCCTTCACCGCCACCTGACCGCCCGTGGCCAGCGTCAGCGTGCCCGCCTGGAAATCCACCGAGCCGGCGCTGTCGATCTGCACCAGCGACAGGTCGCGGCGATAGCGGTCCGCCAGCCAGACATCCCCGCCGCCGCCGCCCACCACCGGCGCCAGCAGGCTGTCGCGCTGGCCATCCAGCGCCGTGGACGTGCTGGCGTCCAGCAAGATGGCGTTGACCGCGCCTTCGCGCAGCGTGATCGCGCTGCCTTCGCCAGTCGCCGTCAGGTGAATGGTGCCCCGAGCGTCCACCGATGTCGTGGTCGCCAGCACGCCGGCCTGCTCCACTTGGTTGGCCGCCAGCGTGACATCGCCCAGAGGCGACTGGATCAGGCCGGTGTTGCGTACCGTGCCCGCCCCCGACACCAATACCTCGCTGCCGCGCGTGGTCGAAGACTGATTGCCATCGGAACCCTGGCCGCGACGGATGACGAAGCTGTCCCCAGCCGCCAGCAGCGCCTGCCCTCGCGGCGCGTGGATCAGGCCGCCCTGCTCCACCTCCTTGCCCAGCAACAGCGTATAGCCGCCGCCTTGCGTCACCGTGGTCGGCACCGTGGTGCGGATCTGCGCCCCCTGCTGCACTTCGATCTTGCCCAGCGCCTCGGTGAACGTGGCGACCGTGCTGTCCTGCCCATAAATGCCGCGGTCGATGAACTGCTGGTCGCCGATGCTGGCCGCCGCGGCCACCAGATTGCGCACATCCACCTGCGAACCGCCGCCGAACACGATGCCGTTGCGGTTGACCACCATGACCGTGCCGTCGCCCCGGATCGCACCCGCGATCTGCGACGGTCGCGCCTGCGGATCGTTGACGCGGTTCAACACCGCCCAATCCGCCTGCTGGCGGAAATCCACTGTAGTGTTGCGCCCGACGTTGAAGGTTTCCCAATTCAGGATGGCGCGATCGCCGGTCTGCTGCACGGTTACCGTGGTCTTGCCGCCCGCCACGGTCTGCACCGGGGCCTGCGCGTTGCGCCAACCCGCCGTCAGAATATTGCTGTCGACCTTCAGGCCACCTTCGATCAGGCCATCGGGAATGCCGCCGCCGGCCGCCACCGCCGCGTCCCGGGCAGCCGCTTGCGCGGCCTGCTGCGCGGCGATCGCCTGCGCCGCCACGTTCAGGTTGCCGATGGAACGATCCAGCTTCTGCCGCGCCGCCGCCTGCTGCGCGGCCGTGCCGTTGCCGACCCCCACGCCGGCCGACTGGGCCCGCGCCCGCGCATCCGTGCTGAACCCCGCGCCCTTGCTGGAGCCCGAGGCCGCGAACCAGGCCTGCGCCTGCACGGCCGGGGCGGCGGCCAGCAACACCATGGCCGAAGCCAGCGCCAAGGCCAGCGGCGCGGGCCGCAAGACCGAAGCGTTCCCTTCGCGCCTGCGCGCCAGGGAGATCGGACGGAACGGGTGTTTCTTGATGGTCGGCATGGCGGCAGTCATTCGTGGATACGGATGGGATAAGCGTCGATACCCCAATGACGAAGATGCCCCCGGAAACCCTCAGCGATTTCCGCGGCCTATTTGATGAAGATTTTGTTTCAAGTCACCAGCACAATACCCTGCGGCAGCTCGATCAATTCCGCGCCATACAGGTCGCGGATCATGGCCGGCACCGCATCGAGCTTCTGCAATGAAATGCGCATCTGCACCCGGCGGCGGCCCAGCGCCTCGTTGCGCAGCACCAGCCGGCCGCGCCGGTAGCGGTTCACCTCGGCGATCACCTCGGACAGCGGCGCGCCCTCGAAGATCAGTTCCCCGCCGCGCCAGGCGGTCACGGCGGCGGCATCCACGGTACGCACCGGCGACAGCCGATCCACCGTGTAGATCACCTGGGACGAAGGTGGCACCGCCACCGAACCCAGGGGATGCTCGACGCGCACGGCGCCGTCCACGCAGGTCACGCAGACCTCGGGACCGGTATGGCGCACATTGAAATGCCCGCTGGCGCCCTCGATACGCGCACCGGCCGCATACACCCGGACATCGCCCTTGGCGCCGGCGTGAACGTCCGTCTCGCCGGCCAGCAGTTCGAACGCATAGTCCCCATCCCGCAGATTGATGCGGGTCTGGGTATTCATCTGCACCACGCCGCCATCGGCCAGCGCCACCTCGCGCCGCTCGCCCGTACCCGTGCGATAGTCGGCGGCGAAGTCGCCGATGGCCGGCCACAGGTTGGCCGGCGGACGCACCAGCATCCATGCGGCGCCCGCGGCCACCGCCCCGCCCAGCCAGGCACGGCGGCCCGGCTGGAAGCCGAAGGCGAAAGCGCCCGCCCGGCGCGGCCTGGCGGCCGGCGAACGCTGCGCGATGCGCGCCACGGCGGGCTCCAGGGCCTCCCAGACCTCGCGCACCTCGCGCCAGGCCCGCGCATGGTCCGGGCTCTGGGCGCACCACTGGCGCAGCGCCTGGGCATCTTCCTGCGTGGCCTTGCCCGAGCGCAGCCGGGCCCACCAGGCGTCGGCCTGGGCCTGAATGGCCCGGTAATCATCGTGAGGGTGTCGGGACATGGTCGTCATTCTGCATTCCGCCTGCGGCGGCCGACGGGATTATCGCTTTGCGCGGCCTGTACGTCGCCCATGCGCTGCTTGCAGTGCGTCATGGCCAGCCGCAGCTCCTTTTCCACCGCGCTGACCGAGATGCCCCAGCGCTCAGCGATCTGGCGGTTCATCAGGCCTTCCAGCCGCGCGGCCACCAGGATGTCGCGGCGGCGCGGCGGCAGCTCGTCCAGCACGTCGTCCAGACGCGCGACCTCGCTGCGGCCGGCGACGATGCGCTCGGGATCCGCGGCATCGTCGGCGATGTACATCAACGCCTCGATCTCCTGCTCGTCCAGCAGGGTCGTCTTGCGGTTGCGGCGGTACTCGTCGGTGGCGATGTTGGACGCCATGCGCAGCAGGTAGCCATCGGGGTTGCTGGCGGGCGCCGCCTGGGCGGTCTCCAGACGCACCCAGGTGTCGTGCAGCACGTCGTCGGCCGTGTCTTTCGACCCGGTCATGAATTCCAGCCGCTTGCGCAGTTCGCCATATCGCTGGACCAGGCGATCGCGCAATCCGCCGCGTGGGGTATCCGGCATGCGTCAATGCTCCGTGCGCAATGAGGATGGACAGCGCGTCACGGCGCCCGGGCCATCGGGCACCAACAGCAGCAGCACGGGTTGCGGCATGGCTGCAGGCGGTGCTGCGAAGCTCAAGGCTTGCAGGGCGGAGGCCACGGCCTGGTCGCGCGCCGTATCGCCCGTGGAATCCAGCAGGCGCAAGCCGGCCACCTGGCCCATGCCATCCAGCCGCATCTGCAGGGCCAACCGATAGCGGCCCGGACGGGTCTGGGGCTGGCGGCACAACACCTGCGTCACCTCGGTCTGCAGGCGCGCCACGTAATCGCCATACGACGCCTGTGCCGCCGGCCGCGCGGCGGACGGTTCGGACGCCCCCTGAGGGGCATAGACGATCACGGCGTCACCGCCGATGAAACGCGCCAGCAGGCCCGTGCCCGACAGCAGCCGCTGCATCGCGGCGCTGGCCGTATACGAACCGGCCACTGCCTGGACCGGCCGGTCGCTGTAGCGGTCGTCCAGCATCACCGCGATGCCGGTCGCCCGGCCATAGGCATGCAGGGCGGGACCCAGCGTACCGGCATCGATGCGAAATGGAATCTGCTCGGGGCCCTGCGCCTGCGCCGGCTGCCAACAAGGCGACAAGGCCAGCAGCGAGAGGCATCCCGTCAGCATCCATGCACTGGCTGACGTTTGCGTGCCGGTCATGTGTGTCGAGTGGAGTACGGCCTGGCGTGGAAGGCGTCCGGGCCCGATGAGGAAGTGCGTGCGCCGACATCGTATGAGCGCCTCGTGACTGTTACATGACAGCATGGCGTAAGCATCCCGCGCCGGGGCGATAGAATCCGCCATCGGCCGCCGTTCCGCGCGGCCCCTTCTGCCTGCGAATCCATGATCGGCCGCCTGACCGGAACCCTGCTCGAAAAGACCCCGCCCACCGTCCTGGTGGACGTCAATGGCGTCGGCTACGAAGTCGACGTGCCCATGAGCACGCTGTACGCCCTGCCGGAGAACGGCGCGCGCGTCACGCTGCACACCCACGTGATCGTGCGCGAGGATGCGCACCTGCTGTTCGGCTTCGCCTCGCCCTCCGAACGCGCCGCCTTCCGCCAGCTGATCAAGATCACCGGCGTAGGCGCCCGCATGGCGCTGGCGCTGCTGTCGGGGCTGTCCGTGGCCGAACTGGCCCAGGCGGTCACGCTGCAGGAATCCGGCCGGCTGACGCGCGTGCCGGGCATCGGCAAGAAGACCGCCGAGCGGCTGCTGCTGGAACTGAAGGGCAAGCTGGGCGCGGACATCGGCGCCACGCCGCACGCCATGCCGGACAGCCAGTCCGACATCCTGAATGCGCTGATGGCGCTGGGTTACTCGGACAAGGAATCGGTGCTGGCGATGAAGCAGTTGCCGGAAGGCGTCAGCGTCTCGGACGGCATCCGCCTGTCGCTGAAGGCATTGGTGCGCTGACGAGAAAACCGCACGCGCGAGGCCTGGCCGGCCAACGGGGCGCGCATGCAACGTCGATCGGAACACCTGCGGGCTTCGCCATCATCGCGAGGCACCGCAAGCCGGTATTCCGTGGAACGTCGGACTACGGCAGCCCCGTCTGCGCGGGCTGCCCGCCGCGCTTCAGGTAGCCCGGCGCCACGGCCTCCAGCGGCGTGGGAACCACGCCGAGGTCGGGCGACATCCCCTGGGGACACACATTGTCCACGGTCAGCGAATCCAGGTTGTCGCGCGACATCAGCGGGGTGCCGGGCAGCATTTCGAAGAATCCCGCCTGGATCTTGCCCAGCCCCATGGGGACGTCCACGACCGGACGCCGATGGCCGCTCCAGATCGCGCAGAGCCTGACGACGTCGCCCAGGGTGTGCACCTGCGGACCGCACAGTTCATAGGCCTGGCCCCAGGTTTCGCTGCGGCGCAGCGCATTGGCCATGGCCGACGCCACGTCGCTGACATACACCGGCTGGATGCGCGCGCCCGCGCCCGCCATCGGCAGCACGGGAAACCATCTCGCCAGGCGGGCAAACAGGTTGGTGAAATTGTCGTCGGGGCCGAACACGATGGATGGACGAAAAATGGTCCATCCGCCTTCCCAGCCTTGCAGCTCGGCCTTCACCGCATGCTCGCCATCGCCCTTGGAGCGCGCATACATGCTCGGACCCTGCGCATCCGCGCCCAGGGCGCTCATGTGCAGCAGACGCCCCACCCCGTTGCGGCGGCAGGCCTGCGCGACACGCCGCGGCAACTGCACGTGCGCGCGGGAAAAGCCGTCGCCATAGGGCTTGCCCTGCCCGCCGTGCAACACGCCCACGAGGTTGATGACGGCGCCGCACTGGACCATCAGGCGGTCGAGTTCGGCATCGTCGTGCACGTCGGCCTGGATCAGCGTGACCGCGGGCAGCACTTGCAGGTCGCGTCCATTGGCATAGCGCCGCGTGGGCACCAGCAATTGGTGTCCATCGGCCGACAGCCGCGCCGCGAGATGGCGGCCGATGAAGCCGGTTCCGCCGATGACTAGGATACGCATGCGTGATCGCTCCTGGTTCGTCTGGTAGGCCGGGCTGTCCTGTCCCGGTTGGCTCAGGTTGCCGCAACCGGCGTGCCTGGCGCTCGCACGGGCTAGGGTTGCGCGGCAGCGCCCAGGCTGGCGCGTATCAACCGAGCCAGCCCACCTGAATCGCCGTTATACGCCTGGATCGACGCGCGCACCATCTCTGCCTGCCCCACCGCGCTCCAGTCGACGCGGTGGCCGGCCTGGCGCGCCAACTGCCCGATGAATTCGCGCTGGGTGCGGCCGTTTCCCTCGCGAAAGGGATGCAGCACGTTGATCTCGCCCAGGTAATGTCCCGCGCGGATGCTGAAACGGCCCACGTCCAGCCCCTGCAGATAGTCCTCGCCGGCCAGTTGCTCGAACAACTGCCCCGCCGCGCCTTCGATCATCAGGCGGCGCGCGAACATGGTCTGTCCCTTGGTGATCTCGACGTGGCGCACCTGTCCGGCCCAGTCGTAGACGTCGCCGAACAGGCGCTCGTGGATCTTCAGCAGGTGGGTCAGGTCGAAGCGGCCCGCCACGGGGCGCTCGCGCAATTCGGCGGCCCGCAAAAAAGAAAGGGTGGACTCGACCTTGTCGAGCGCACCCTGGCTTTTGATACCCAGGAGATTGCGCAGCACGTCCGTACCCTGGTACAGGTAGGGATCGCCACGGTCTCCGGCATATTTCATGGCATGTCTAGCCGGACCCGCATCTTGAAATCCGCCACGGCGGCGCCGATGGTGATTTCGCCACGGGCCCATCGTTCGGCATCGGCCACGGCACGGGGGTCGGGTTCCAGGCCTTCGATGCGTTGGCTGGCCAGCGCGCTGCGGATGGCCGCCATGCGTTCGATCTGTTCCTGTTCCGCGACCAGGGAAACGGCTACGGTTTCCGGCACGGGATCAGCGGTTTTCGGCGTTGAGAACATCTTGTTATCTTACCGCAAAACCCCTGATATTTCAGATGTTTATACGTATCAGGGACGGGTCTGTCAGGCCGCCACCAGACGTCCGTAGTTGGCCAGATCGACGTTGCCGCCGCTCAGGATGACGCCGACGCGCGCGCCCTCGGCAATCGCCACCCGCTTGTTCAGCACGGCGGCGGCCGCCAGACAGCCGGTGGGCTCGACCACGATCTTCATGCGCTCGGCGAACATGCGCATCGTCTGGGCCAACTGGTCGTCGGTCACGGTAAGGATGTCGGTGACATTGTCGCGGATGATGGGGAACGTCAGGTCGCCCAGGTGCGTGGTGGCCGCGCCGTCGGCCAGGGTCTTGGGCGCGGGGATGCGCACCACTTCGCCCTTGCGCAGCGACTGCTGGCCATCGTTGCCGGCCTCGGGCTCGACGCCATAGACCTTGCACGATGGGCTGAGCGCCTTGGCCGACAGCAGCGAACCCGACAGCAGGCCGCCGCCGCCCAGGCAGACGAACAGATAATCCAGCTCGCCCACTTCCTCGAACAGTTCCTTGGCGGCCGTGCCCTGGCCGGCGATGACGTCGGGATGGTCATAGGGCGGGATCAGCGAGGCGCCGGTCTTTTCCTGGATGGCGCGGGCCACGGCCTCGCGGTCGTCCTTGTAGCGGTCGTAGGTGACCACGTTGCCGCCATAACCCTGCGTGGCGGCCTTCTTGGCGGCCGGCGCGTCCTCGGGCATGACGATGGTGGCCTTGACGCCCTGCAGGCGCGCGCTCAGCGCGATGGCCTGGGCGTGGTTGCCCGACGAGAAGGTGATGACGCCGGCCGCGCGCTGCTCGGGCGAAAGCTGCGAGATGGCGAAGTAACCGCCGCGGAACTTGAACGCGCCCATGCGCTGCAGGTTTTCGGCCTTGAAGTACAGCCTGGCGCCGGCCAGCGCATCGGCCGTGGCCGAGGTGAGCACCGGGGTGCGGTGCGCAACACCCGCCAGCACTTCGCTGGCGCGGACGACGTCGGAATACGTGGGCAGGGCGGTCGGCATGATGATCCTGGGCGTGTCGGAAGAAAGGCAAACCGGGATGATACGCCTGACGCATGCACGGCTGCGAGGGGGCGCCGCGACATATGCCCAGGCATTCACGCCCGCCTGCACGCCGCAATACGTTCCCTATGCGCGCGCGCCTTCCCGCGCCTTCCCGCGCCTGTACAAGCGCCCGCATGCAGCCGCCCGTCTGCACGCGTCCGCAAAAGAGGCCGTGGTGTACCATGACCCCGCGCATCCGCCCGCGCTACGAACCATGGCCATCCAGAACGACTCGCTTTCCTCCCTGCCCGACGCGCCCCGCCTGGTCGCGCCGCAGCCGACCTCGCCCAACGAGGAGTCCATCGAACGCGCCCTGCGCCCGAAAGCGCTGCAAGAGTACGTGGGGCAGGCGCGCGCGCGCGAACAGCTGGAAATCTTCATCGCGGCGGCCCGCGGGCGCAACGAATCGCTGGACCACGTGCTGCTGTTCGGCCCGCCGGGCCTGGGCAAGACCACGTTGGCGCACATCATCGCGCACGAAATGGGCGTGCAGTTGCGGCAGACCTCCGGCCCCGTGCTGGAGCGCCCGGGCGACCTGGCCGCGCTGCTGACCAACCTGGAACGCAACGACGTCCTGTTCATCGACGAGATCCACCGCCTGTCGCCGGTCGTCGAGGAAATCCTGTATCCCGCGCTGGAAGACTTCCAGATCGACATCCTGATCGGCGAAGGGCCCGCGGCGCGCAGCGTCAAGCTCGACCTGCAGCCATTCACGCTGGTGGGCGCCACCACGCGCGCGGGCATGCTGACCAATCCGCTGCGCGACCGCTTCGGCATCGTCTCGCGGCTCGAGTTCTACGACGTGGCCGACCTGTCGCGCATCGTCACGCGCAGCGCCGGCCTGCTCAATGCCACCATCACCCCCGAGGGCGCCCAGGAAGTGGCGCGCCGGGCGCGCGGCACGCCGCGCATCGCCAACCGCCTGCTGCGCCGCGTGCGCGACTACGCCGAGGTGAAGGCGGGCGGCGTCATCGACGCCGACGTGGCCGGCCGCGCGCTGTCCATGCTGGAGGTCGACCCCCAAGGCCTGGACCTGATGGACCGCAAGCTGCTGGAAGCCATCGTGCACAAGTTCGACGGCGGCCCGGTGGGCGTGGACAGCCTGGCCGCGGCCATCGGCGAAGAACGCGACACCATCGAAGACGTGATCGAGCCCTACCTGATCCAGCACGGTTACCTGCAGCGCACCCCGCGCGGGCGCATGGCCACACGGACGACGTGGCAGCACCTGGGGCTGGCGGTGCCCGCCGGGCGCTCGGGCGCGGGCAGCGGCGACCTGTTCGAATAAGGCCGCGCGTCCCTGGGCGCAGCGGATTCGATGGCGCCCACGGGCGCCATCGTTGCATGGCGCTCAGGCAGGCTGTGGACAAACGGAAAGTGGCGGCGCAAACAGCCTGCCGCCCGACCGGCCATGACGCGGGTAGCGGCAGGACGCGTCTACGCGCCGTTCCCCTGCCCTGCCTGCTCCTTAAACGTCAGTGCGCGGCCGCTGTGCCGGCGGCTCGGCGCCAGGGATCAGCGCTTCCGATGTCGTGGCATCGGCGGCCTCCCGTATCTCAGACTCGGGCGCCGCCTCCACAGGCGGTGTATCGTCAGCCGGAACCGGCGGCGATTCCGTGGCCGACGCCGGCGGCGTCACCACGTCGGCCTGGGGCTCGGCCATCTCCATGGTGGTATCCAGCTCGGGATCGACCCGCGGATCCAGCGTGACCGATGCGGGCGAGCTTTGCAGCGAATCCGGCATGGGCACGAAGTGCGTGGGCGCCTCGTCGACCTGGTGTGCGCCGGTGACCCGGCCCGGCTGCACGCGCCATACCAGAATCAACGCGCAGGCCGAGATGAATACGTAGTACATCGCCGGCCCGCCCACCGACATCAGGAAGCCCGCGATCAGCGGCCCCATGCAGGCGCCCACCCCGTACGTCATCAGCAGGATGGCGCTCAGGCTGACACGGCGCTGCGGCTCGACGTGGTCGTTGGCGAAGGCGGCGCCCAGCGGGTACAGGGTGAACTGCAACACGCCGAACACGCACGACAGCGCGATCAGCAGCCAGTACGGCAGCGTGACGAAGCCCCACATCGCCACGGGCAGCAGCACCAGCAGGGCGGCGTTGAAGCGGATCAGGCCCGCGCGGTTGATGCGGTCGGACAGCCAGCCCATCGGCCATTGCGACAGCAGGCCGCAGGTGACGGCGGACGCCACGAACACCGCGATCTGCGAGGTCGTCAGGCCGTACTTCAGCGCGAACACCGGGGCCAGGCCATAGAACGCGCCGGACAGATTGCCCGCCACGAACAGCACCGTCAGCGACAGCGGCACGCGCTTGACGTAGAAACGCAGGTCCAGCGGCGCGGGCAAGGGCGTGGGCGGGTGCGAACGGGCGGTGATGGCGATGGGCACCAGGCACAGCACCATGCACATGGCCACCAGCGTCAGCGGGCCATTGTCCATGTTGGCGTACAGCGTCAGGGCCAACTGGCCAAGCACGGTGCCCAGGCCGGACACGGCCATATAGAGGGAGAACACGCGGCCCCGCTGGCTGTTCTCGGTCTGTTCGTTCAGCCAGCTTTCGATGACCATCAGCTCGGTCACCATCACCACGCCGGCGATGATGCGCAAGGGCAGCCAGTAGATGGGATCGTCGATCAGCATCTGGCCCAGGATCATGCTGGTGGCGATGGCCGCGCACGCCGAGAAGGCGCGTATGTGGCCTACCCGGATGATCAGCTTGTGGCCCAGGCGCGCGCCGCACACCAGGCCGAAGTAATAGCCGGCCATCAGCAGGCCGATCCAGGTCTCGCTGACCGCGGCCTGCGACAGCCGCAGGCCCATGTAGGTATTGAACAGGCCCGTGCCGACCAGCATCAGCAGTGTGGCGCTGTACAGCGGGGAAAACGTCGAGAGTGTGGAAATCATGGCAACTCGGCCGATACGCGGCGGGATTGCCGGCCGGGACGCGCATGGCGTACCCGGCCGTGGGTGCGACGGAAAGGAATCAGGCTTGCGACAGCATCGTGTCGACGTCGCTGACCTCGAACTTGCCGGGGCCCTCGACGTTGAGCGTCTTGACCACGCCGTCCTCGATCAGGGCCGAATAACGCTGCGAACGCACGCCCATGCCGCGTTGCGTCAGGTCCAGCTCCAGGCCCAGTTCACGCGTCCACAGCGCGGAACCGTCGGCCAGCATGCGCACCTTGCCGGCGGCCTGCTGCTCGCGGCCCCAGGCGCCCATCACGAAGGCATCGTTGACCGACACGCACCACACTTCGTCCACGCCCTTGTCGCGCAGTTGTTGAGCCTTGGCGACGAAGCCGGGCAGGTGCTTGGCCGAGCAGGTCGGCGTGAAGGCGCCGGGCACGGCGAACAGCGCGATCTTCTTGCCCTTCACCAGGTCGGACACCTGGAAGGCATTGGGACCGAGCTGGCAGCCCTCGGTTTCGGTTTCGATGAATTCGGTCAGCGTGCCTTCGGGCACGCGATCGCCGACTTTGATGGTCATGGACCTCTCCGTGATGGGGGAATGGGCGCACGGCACTTTGCCGCGTCCACACCCCCAATCATAGATCGACTCGCGGGGCGAAGCGGCCTGCGATGCTGCAAGCTGCAACGACCGGAAACCGGCCTTTCCGCACGCTTGCCCCGTTCAGGCCGGCATCGTGCGCCAAAGGCGCGGCATCGGCCAGGAACGAGGCGGGATCAGGCTGCCATCACACTGACAGGCCGTGCGTGGCGAACCAGTCCATCATGCGCTTCCAGGCCTGCTCGGCCTCAGTCTTGCTGTAGCTGGGACGGTAATCGGCATGGAAGGCATGGCCCACGTCGGGGTAGACGTCGATGCGCGAGGCGCGCGCGGCTTCGGGGCCCTTGGCCAGCGCGGCGCGCATCTTGTCCACGTCTTCCAGCGGAATGCCGGCGTCCTTGCCGCCGTAGGCGCCCAGCACCGGTGCATTGAGCTTGTCGACCAGGCTGAGCACCGACGCGGGCTTGAGCTCGCTGGGCTGGCCGCCCAACTGGCCATACCAGGCGGCCCCGGCCTTCAGCTTGGGGTTGTGCGCGGAATACAGCCACACGTTGCGGCCGCCCCAGCAGAAGCCCACGATGCCCAGTTTCTCGGCCGCGCCGCCCTCGGTGCCGGCCCACTTGGCGGTGGCGTCCAGGTCGGCCATGACCTGCGCATCGCCGGCCTTGTCCACGACTTCCTTGCGCAGCGTGGGGATATCCGTGTACTTGGACGGATCGCCGTGCCGCGCGAACAGCTCGGGCGCGATGGCCAGGTAGCCCGCGTGCGCCAGGCGGCGGCAGACGTCCTGGATGTACTCGTGCACGCCGAATATCTCGGACACCACCAGGAGGGTGGGCAGGTTCTTCTTGCCGGCTGGCGCCGCGCGATAGGCCGGCATGTTGCCGTCGGTGGTGGGAATCTGCACCTTGCCGGCCGTCAGGCCGCGGGTGTCGGTGTGGATGGCGGTCTGTGCGTTGGCCTGACCCGCGGCCAGGGCAAAGCCCGAGGCCACGCTGGTGACCATGAACCCACGGCGCGAGACGCGCAGCGGGGGCAACAGGCTGTCGAATTCGGGATCCTTGACTTCCATGGTGGTGCGAGCCTCCTTTTAGTGTGAACAGGCCCCAAGGGATTACTGCAAAGAGAAATCGACGCGCGTGGGGGGACCGCCATCCTCGATGCCCTGGGCATCGAGCCTGGGTTCGACCACGAAGATGCGGTCGGCCGGCCCCTGCGCCTGCAACGGTTCGTAGACAGCCTGCGCACGCGCCTCGGCCAGGTCGCGCAGGGCCTGCGGCCCGACGGGCGCGGCATCCAGCAGCATGGTTTCCATCTGCGCCGCCGGGATGGACTTGGACAGGCCGATGAAGTTCCGGGGCTTGTCCTTCAGGTCCGTTGCATCGTAGACCTTTTCCAGGTACTTGGTTCGATCCGCGGCCGACAGCTGAACGCTCGCCACATCGGGCTTCGAGGTTCGGCCAGCGGTGTCGCGCAGCTTGGCCTGGCGCATCTGCGCGTCGAGCCAGGCGTGGCGCAGCGCGGATTCGTCGGTGGCCGGATCGGCCCGGCCCGTCACGTCCAGTTTCAATGAGGGACGGTCGTTCAAGGCTTTTGCCAGCGTTTCGATGCGTTGTTGCGCATCGCCCGCCAGTTCCGCGCTGCCCGGCTCGAAAGCGATGAAAGACAGTTCCTCGCCTGCGCCGCCGAAGGCCGAGGCCAACAATTGGAACGGCGAGGTGACGGCCTTGACCAGCAGGTTCGACACCACGCGCCACACCAGCCCGCCCACCGAGAACTGCGGATCGTCCAGCGAACCCGACACCGGCAGGTTCAGGTCGATGTTGCCCTGGCTGTCCTTGAGCAGCGCCACGGCCAGCAGCACCGGCAGCTGGATGGCGTCGGGGCTGTCCGTCTTGTCGCCGAAGGTCAGTTGGTTCAGCACCAGGCGGTTGCTGGCCTGCAGTGCGCGGTTCTTGATCTGGTAGTGCACGTCCAGCGACAGCTTGCCCCGCTTGATCGGATAGCCCACGTACTTGGCCGAATACGTGGTGAAGCGCGGCAGGTCCACGCCCTTGGCCGATGCCTTCAGGTCGAGCGACAGGAATTTCTCGAACGGCTGCACGCTGCCCGAGACCGAGAACGGCGCGCTGCCGTACACGCGGCCGCCCACGTTGACGCGGGCCGGCGCGGGCCGGGTGGACGAGACACCCGACACCGTGCCCTCGATGCGCGACAGTTCCGCCGAATAGTTGGGCTTGACGAAGCGGTCGTTGAACGTCATGCGGCCGCGCTTGAGCGTCACGCTGGCGATGGCGATGTCGGGCATGGCCCGCGCCCGGCGCGCGGCAGGCGCGGCGGCGGACTCGCGCGCACGGGTCTGCGTGTCCTGCGTGATGGAACCCGCGGCCCGGCCCGGCTCGGCCACCAGGTCCAGCACGTTAAGGCGGCCCTCGGCATTCAACAGCACGCTGCCGTAGAAGTCTTCCAGCACGATGTCGCCCAGGTTCGCGCCGATGCGCTCGCCCGCCAGCGACAGGTCCATGCCGGACAGTCCCAGGTGCTTCCAGTTCAGGAAGTCGGCCTGGTTGACGCGGTCTTCCAGGTTCAGGCCGTTCACGTCCAGCGCGCCGCGCCAGGCGGCGCGCATGGGGGTTGCGCCGTTGGCCGCGGCGAACTCGGCCTGGCCGCGCGCGCCCACCGAGACGCTGCGCACCGTGGCGTTAAGGCTGGAGGCAACGTAGGGCGCGAACGGCGTCAGGTCCAGGCCGGCGAGGTCGACCGACGTCTTGACGGACAGGGGCTGCGGCACCAGCGTGCCCTGCAGGGCCAGGCTGGCGTTGCCTTGCAGCCCGGCGGCCTTCAGCGTGAACGCGGTGGGCTGTGCGCCCAGCGCCACATGATCGGCGGTCAGCGCCAGGCTGCCCAACGAGATCGGAATGGCGGGCGTGACGCCCTCGTCGCGCAGCGACAGGTTGGCCAGGTCCACCTTCAGGTTCTGCGCCGAGACCTGCGTGCCGGCCAGCTTCAGATGGGCCTGCGCGCTGAGGCGGCCATCGAGCAACTGCACCGGGGACTGGCCACGCACCAGGCCCGCAAAGGGAGCCAGCGACAGCCGTTCGAGTTTCAGGTCGGCATCCAGCGCCAGCGGTTGCAGCGTCACCGGCGTGGTCAGGCGCAGGCGGCTGCCATCGGCGGGATTGTCCATGTATGCCCAGACGCGGATGGGCTGGCTGGCGGCCTGCGGGAAGGCCACGTCTTCGATCGCCACGGACAGGCCGCCCAGCGGGTAGTCCAGGCCGGCGGGCTCGTCGCGCACCTGGACGGCGGCGTCGGTCAGGCCGATGCCGGCGACATGGATTTTCCAGGATGGGGGCTCGGCAGGTTTGGCGGGAGCGGCATCGGACTTCGCGACGGCCTGGGCGGCCTCGGGAGTGCCCTGCGGCGCGCCGGCCGCGGCCAGGGCAGCGGCCGGGGGGCGCGGAGCAGCCGCGCCGGATGAGGGCGCCCCCACATTCGCCAACGCATCCACCACCCTCAGCCAGTTCAACTGCTGCTTCGCGTCGCGGTGCACCTGCGCCTGGAGACGCGCCAACTGCACCAGTTGCACGTCCAGCGTGCGCGCCAGCGGCTCGGCGACGATGCCCTGCACCCGCAGCGACTCCCAGGCCAGCAGCGGCGCGCCGCCCGCTTCGCGCAGGTCCAGGCCGCGCAGGCCCGCCTCGCCCTGCACCCGGATGCGCGGCGCCGTATCGGCGGGCTGTTCGAACAGCACTTGCAGATTCGAATCCAGCAGCCCTTTCTCCAGCTTGACCGGCAGTTTCACGGGCCACACGTCCGCCCATTTTTCCAGGTCGAGTCCGTCGAACTTCAGGTTCAGGCTGTAGGACGGCGTCTTGTCGAAGGGCCGCGCCGTGCCGCCCAGTTCGAAGACGCTGCCATTGACGCGCAGATGCACGCGAGGCAGCACGTCGATCTCGGTGGCGTGGCGGAAGGTGGAGATGAAGGGCAGGCCGATCTGCAGATCGTCGACGACCTGCCGGCGGCCCGTCACCCGGTCGTCCAGGCTGATCGCGCCGCCTTCCAGCACCATGTTGTTCAACGAGAAGCGCGGCAGGCTGGCGTCGGGCGGGCTGGCCGGGCGGGCCGCGGCCTGTTCGGCCAGGCGCTGCAGAATGTCGGAGAAATTGAAGCGCGCCACGTCTTCGCGCACCAGGGTCAGCTTGGGCTGGCTGACGCGTACCCGATCGACCACGGGCGCTGCGCGCACCAGCGAGGCCCACGAGGCGCTGACGTCCAGTTCGACCACTTCCAGCAAGGGCGCGGCGCCGGGCTGCGCAATGGACAGCTCGTGCGCGCGCAGCGTCAGTGTGAAGGGGTTGAACCCGACCTGGCCGACCGAGATCTGGCGGCCCAGCATGGCGGACACGTCATCCGTCAGCGCGCTGCGCACCAGGTAGGGCACCAGCCATGCCGACACGCCCGACAAGGCCAGCACGGCCAGCGCAAGGATCAGGAGGACTTTCGCGATACGACGGCCAAACCCGGCACCCGGCACCCGCAGCGGCATTGCGCGATCTCCCTACATGGACTGCAGCGATTATCGCGCCCTGTCCCCGGCTCGTCTATCATAGACGCGAGAGGACGGCTTGCATGGCGAAACCGTCCAACCCACCCACCCCTGCCCGATCAGAATACCCCTATGTCGTCCCCTCCCACGCTCAGCCACCTGGATGATTCCGGCCAGGTCCGCATGGTCGATGTCGGCGCCAAGTCCGATACCGATCGCGTGGCGATCGCATACGGCCGCGTGCGCATGAATGCCCACGCCTACGGCCTGTTGACCGCTCCCGGCCAGGGCAAGGGCGAAGTGCTCAACACCGCCCGCGTGGCCGCCGTCCTGGCCGCCAAGCGCTGCGCCGAACTGATCCCGCTGTGCCACAGCCTGCCCCTGGCCTTCGTCGGCATCGACTTCGGCCTGCTGGACGACGCCCATACCGTCGAAGTCCGCGCCACCTGCCGCACGCAGTACAAGACCGGCGTCGAGATGGAAGCCATGACCGCGTGCAGCGTGGCCGCGCTCACCATCTACGACATGTGCAAGGCCGCCGACAAGGGCATCGTCATCGAACAGATACGCCTGGAATACAAGGCCGGAGGAAAAAGCGGTGAATGGCGCAACGCTGACGCAAGCTCTTGAAATAGCAAGAGTTAGCACCAGCCAGATCGCCCAGCATCGCTGAAGGCAGACTAGCTTCTGCCCTTCCCTCCGCTTAGTTCCAGCAAGCAGAAATCTCGGTCTGTCCAACGCCTGTCCAAATGGAAGGCGATATGGCATCTATCAGACAACGCAATGGGCGCTGGCAAGCCCGAGTCACCAGGAAAGGCTACCCCGCAGAGGTTCAGACCTTTGACACCAAGGCAGCCGCAGTGCATTGGTCCAGGTCCATCGAGTCCAACCTAGACCGAGGAACGCACCTGCCTTCTCGTGAAGGCAACCACCTCTTGTTCAAAGAGGTCCTTGAACGCTATCTAAAAACCGTCACGCCGCTCAAGCGAGGCCGCGTCGAAGAGACGTTCAAGATCCGGGCTCTACAGCGAGATCGTCTTGCGGGCTACAGCATGGACAACCTGAGCCCGGAAGCCATCGCAGAGTACCGTGACCGGCGACTCAATGACGTTGGCCCCGGCACCTTCGTGCGAGACATCGCACTCATATCCAGCGTCATCAATCATGCTCGGCGTGAATGGAGAGTGCAGATATCCAATCCATGTGAACTGGTCCGCAAGCCCCGCACACCGCACGGTCGCAACCGCCTGCTCAAGCCGTCAGAGATGGAGGCGCTAAGGGCAGCGCTGGTGCCCATGGGTAAACGTGGTTCATGGCTCAGCCCGATTGTCGAGCTTGCGCTTGAGACAGCGATGCGCAAGAGCGAATTGCTAGGTTTGACCTGGAGCAATGTGGACCTGGACAAGCGCACCGCCTACCTGCCCATGACAAAAAACGGAACGGCGAGAGTCGTTCCCCTGTCGAGCCGTGCGGTGGACATCCTCAAGCAGTTGCCTCGATGCGAGTCCCGCCAAGTCTTCCCCATGACGGTGATGGCACTGGATCAGTCGTTCCGACGCGCTAAACAACGGGCTGGGCTTCAGGACTTCCACTTCCACGACTTACGACACATGGCTACGACCAAGCTGGCGGAAAAGCTGCCCAATGTCATCGAGTTGGCGGCTGTGACGGGGCATAGAACCGTGCATATGTTGAAGCGGTACTACCACCCGAGCGCCGAACTCCTGGCTAGGAAGCTGGATTAGGCACTCGAACATGGCGGGACGCACGGATGCCGACAGGAACGACTTAGCTCATGCCTAAAGCATGCCGATGCTGAGGATCAAGGCACACACTGCGTTCCGCAGATGGCAGCCGAACCGCTTTGGCTTGGTTGCCAAGCTTTAGCCTTGCTGCGCTGATTGGAAGGTCTTGCAACAGGAAAAAAACAGGCGCATACTCCCAAGCCTGAATTCGCATGCAGCTATGGAACGGTGCGAAGGCCTACGCAGGGTATTACCCTTCGGTTGGCTGCCTGGGTGATACGCCCCGGCTTAAAAATAGACATGCTGCCTTAACGGCAACAACAAGGATGGGAGCTTAGGCGACCTTCCTGCAATTCTGTCCCCCTGGACCTGTACCTAGGCACCGAACTTGGTGTCTACGCGGCGTCCCATCCGGGCGGTGGACGGCTTTATCAATTCACGCATGAATTGAGGCCGACTATCGCCTATACCAGTTGGTCCGGCCTCGTTCATGCAAATAAATTTTATTCAGCATGAATACCTTCCAACCTTTTAAAAATTCCCCCTCCGAAGTTTCCGCTGCCGCCGCTGCCTTGCAGCAGATGGACCGCACAGGCCAGATCCCCTACTCCTACCTCGACGAGCGAGGACTGGGGTACATCGTTGACCTTGCTCGTGGAGCAGACAAAGACCCGACGCAGGTCATCAGGTCTCTCTTGACTGACGCTGCCCGCCAGCCGAGTCAGCCTCGGGTTGCCGTGCCGTTCCATCAGGAGGCGCAACCTGATGTTGGCAAGGCTTACGCAAAACCGTGCGAAATTCCGCCCCCGGCAACCGTGTTGACGCCCAGCAGCACGCAACCCAGAATCATCACGCCCAGGACAAAGAAGCCTGCCGCGTCCCAGGACCTCAGTTATGGAAACCCCAAGGTCCATCTGAGCGCAGCGCAGGAGGCGACGCCTTCTAGCGTGGCATCTCCGTCAGGATTCGACACCCAGCCCGAGCGGCAGGAAAGCACTCAAGAGAACGTGGCAGAAGCCAATCCCGGCGTAAGCTGGCAGCATGGGCATGCCTATCGGTTGA
The DNA here is from genome assembly GCF_900078315.1 of Bordetella ansorpii. Taxonomy (GTDB): domain Bacteria; phylum Pseudomonadota; class Gammaproteobacteria; order Burkholderiales; family Burkholderiaceae_B; genus Bordetella; species Bordetella ansorpii. Next base: position 1,004,220 of record NZ_FKBS01000014.1, on the reverse strand, counting down.
CCGCCGATCACGTCCTAAAACAGGAAGCGAAATCGGACACTTGGCGGCCCATTTGTTCTCGCATCGAGATCATGCGTCAGCTCCGCGATGACCAAGGACAGGGCTGGTCGCTTGAACTCCAGTTGAAGGCTAGCGACGGCGCAATGCAAACGGTCATCGTACCCCGCGCAAAGTTGGGTGACATGGCCGAAATCCGGGCCTTGCTCATGGACCGTGGGGTCATTGTTCTCAACCTGCAAGACGTGATGGGCTACTTGGGCACGGCTCAGCACGCCAAGACGCACAGCCTTACCCACCATGTGGGTTGGACTGACTATCGCTATGTGCTTGCAGACCGTGTGTACGGCCACGCTGCGGAAGAAATCGCGTTGCATCCCGACGCACCGACTTTCTCTGGTCATGCTCGGCAGGGGACTCTGGGCGGATGGAACGCCACTATCGGACGGCTTGCCATCGGCAACTCTCGCCTGATGGCGGCGCTGCTCACTGCTCTGGCTTCCCCCCTCGTCCAAGCGACCGGCCTGGAGAGCGGAGGCGTTCATTTCTACGGCGTTAGCAGTTCCGGCAAGACAACCCTTCTCGCCGCAGCGGGCTCGGTCTTTGGAGCCCCGCAGTCGGTTATTCGCACTTGGAGATCCACATCCAATGCTTTGGAAACGGTCGCTGCCAGCCTGAACGACAGCACTCTGTTCCTGGACGAAATCGGGCAGGTCAAAGCTGAAGAGGTGGGCGAAATCGTCTACATGCTCGCCAACGGGCAGGGAAAGGGCCGCATGACTCGGTCCGCCCAACAAGCTCGCCTGCATCAATGGACGCTGTTGTTCCTCTCCACGGGGGAAATTTCCTTGCAGCAAACTATCGAGAGTGGCGGCACCAAAGCCCGTGCAGGCATGGAGATCCGCTTAGTTAGCATCCCCGCCGATGCAGAGGCTGGGCTAGGCGTATTTGAGAACCTGCATGGCTTTCACAGTAGCAAGGCTATGGCCGATGGGCTGCGCAGAGCAACCAGCGAAAACTATGGCGTTGCAAACGACGCATGGCTCAGCTACCTCACCAAAGAGAAGCACCGACTAGGAGAGACGGGGTTTCGTGAATTCTGCAAGACCCGACTTGCTGCTCATGAAGCTTCGCTGCTGCCCGCTGGTGCCGATGGTCAAGTGAACCGGGTGGCAGGCCGGTTTGCGCTTCTGGCCCTGGCTGGCGAGCTGGCGGCCCAAGCAGGCATAGGCGGCTGGTCGGTAGAGGACGTCAAAGCAGCGATGCAGCGCTGCCTAGCAGACTGGATTCGTCATCGTGGCGGCACCGGCCCTTCGGAGGAGACTCAAGCACTGCGTCAGGTCCAAGCGTTCTTTGAGGAGCATGGAGCATCAGCTTTTCACCGCCTTGAGATTGACGGTATTGGCTCATCTGTGGGTGGCCTAGACACCAGACCAGTACAGCACCGTGCTGGATACTTCAGCCAGAGCGGAGATGATAGGAACGGCGTGTATTACGTCTTTCCCACCGCCTTCAAGGACAGGATATGCAATGGCCTGAATCCATCATTGGTCAAGAGGGTGTTGCGTGAGAAAGGCTTGCTCTTGCGAGACTCAGGCGACACGACTCGCATTCCTGGCGTTCATGGCCCGTCGGCCAGGTACTACCAAATCAGCGGCCGAATCGTGGGGCATTCTGACAATGGGTAAGCGAGCGGCCCTGCTGTCGTGACGGCCGTGACTGAAGGGTGACGCTGGTCAAGCTCAGAAAGCCTCGACCAGCCAAGGATTGTGACAATGTGTCGTTTGTGACATGAAAAGTACATCAAACAATCCTTGGCTTTTCCTGGCCATGCCTAGCAGGACAAAGCGGTACAGGTCCGTATCTGCGCCACAGAAGATGCAGAGACCGTCACAAGCGTCACACTGTCACACGCCTTGCCCAACTTAGCTTACCCGTACCGTGCGACGTCACATGCTGGTGTTGCCTTGACACAAGATCACCGACGAGCGGCCTGCAAATTTCTGACTAGGGCGCGGAGCCTTGGCAAGGCTGTACGAAGTCTTAACGTGAAGACCGCACATCCAAATCACACCCTGGCTACCGCTTATCCATAAATCCTAAGGAGACCCAGCGTGCTGCTGCAATGAGGACCAACCCAAGTAGAGCTGACAGCACAACCTCAATGGCTCCCTGAGGAAACCCGCTTCTTGAGACAAAAATTCGCCACATCACGATGAGAAGCGAGGCCACCACCGCAAGTCGCCTCCATCCAACATGGCTTTCATCACGTATATTCTTTCCAACCAAATAAACAATAAAAATTACTGGCAAAAAAATAAAAACCAATGACAATAAAATCACAGAAAAATACGGAAACCCAGAGCTATCCATTACCTCAGCAAAGCTAAGCTGCGAACTCAGCCTTGCTCCAAACCTATTCGAAGCAGCAGAGTCAATACGAGCCACCTCATCCAAATACGTCCAGACAACGACAGCAGCATAGTAAAAAAAAGCTGCAAACGCTCCGATTTGAATTGATTTTGTTCGGAAAATATCTTTAATCATGGGTGAAATCAATTTCATTGAAAATCATTCCTTCACAAAATTTTATAACCCATAAAATCAAATCAACAATTTTTTTATTTTCACAATTTCTTCAGAAGTCAAAGCCTTAGACTTCATCAACGGAACCAGGGCAGTCAAGAAATCGTCAACGCCTTCACGCGGAGATTTGACTTCTAAAACATCTATGATCTGCGCCTTCCGCTGCAAAAATTCATTCTGATCGAGCAATTCATTTTTTGCGAGCAAATAGGCTTTATCAATTCGCTCTACGAAATCTTCGACAGACACAGTTGCAGCTTCGTATTTTTGTTGAGCAAGTGTCTGTTCCCGCGCCTTACTTTCAGCCGCAATCAGCATTTCGTTGTAATGCGTCGCCAGTTGATAGGCGTCGTATGCTGCATATCCGGCAAGAGGCAGGATGAGGACAAAACCTGCTGGGCCAAACAGCACTCCGCACACAACTGCAGCACCAAACAGAGTCACCGCCTTTCCTGGGTTGTCGACATAGAGTTGACCAGCGCCTACGCAAACAAGGCTCAGGATGCAAGCAAGCGCGGGATTCTTGGGGGCACCAGGTTTTGAAGACGAAGAGGTGTTTGCTGTCGTCTGTTCTGAACGGGGATTGTTCATGTTACTGATGGCTACGTGTCGGGATCAGAGCGTGAGATTAAACCTGCGGTTGATTTCAATCAACCAACAGTTTTCTTACACACAGTCTGCTCTCTCACACTTCGTCCATGCAAAAAGTGGACGACGACAAACAGGCCTTTGCCGCCCGATTGAGGCAGGCACTGAAGCGCAGCCCGAAGAAGATCGAATCGGCTGCCGATCTGGCCGTCCAGTTCAGCCTGCGTCACCCGGAATCGGCCATCTCCACGCAAGCAGCCCATAAGTGGCTAACAGGCAAGAGCCGACCCACTGCGGAAAAACTCAAGACATTGGCCGTATGGCTGGATGTGTCGCCCACATGGTTGCTATACGGAACGGCTTACCTTCTTCCCGCTGCAACGGCACCTGTTCGATTGGCCGAGCCGGTCATGCCTACCTCGGCAGAGCTGCAAATGATCGAGGCCGTCCGATCTCTCCCTGAGGCCAGACAGCAACTCATCCAAGAGATCATCGAAATGTGCTTGCTCGATTTGCAGGTGAAGCAGCGGTAGCCCAGCCCCATCCTCTGACTCAATTTCAAGCGCCCTCCTTGGTACAAGAAGTTCGAGGAAAGCCACCAGCGGCTTTCACTACCAAGGAGATACCATGAAAGAAGTTTTTCTCAGGCTTGCGCTTGTCATTGCACTGGAGCTTGTCAATGCGGTGGAGGCTTACTTGCACAGCCTGATGGCGTCCCGACGCCGCAGCAACGACGCAGCTTGGGACAACAGGCCCAAGTTCGTCTAAAGCCCTCTGAGTTGAGTGCCGAAGCCTCTCTGCCCCAAGGTAAAATGCAACAGCACCTGCTTCGGTTAGTGGGGACTTACGCCCTATGTTCCCGCGCTTGATCCCACTCCGCTGTCACGTTGCAGGCACTGAACCATCCGAATAAGATACGCACCCGCAGGGTTCCCACCCTGTCCAATTTTTGTCCAACTGCGTTGGGCAGTCCCTTGAATTTCGGCTTGAATCTGTTTGCAGCAGCAGCCCTGTTACCTGCCAAGACCGGCGTCGAGATGGAAGCCATGACCGCGTGCAGCGTGGCCGCGCTCACCATCTACGACATGTGCAAGGCCGCCGACAAGGGCATCGTCATCGAACAGATACGCCTGGAATACAAGGCCGGAGGAAAAAGCGGTGAATGGCGCAACGGTTAATCTGCTCTACTTCGCCCGCGTGGCGGAACTGATCGGCAAGCGCTCGGAAAGCTGGCCGATTTCCGGCGCCACCACGGGCGCGCAATTGCTGGCCGAGCTGCAGCAGCGCTATCCCCAACTAGGGCCCTCCCCGCGCCTGCGGCTGGCCATCAACCAGGAACACGCCAAGAGCACCGTGCCGGTGCAACCGGGCGACGAGGTGGCCATCTTCGAGCCGGTCACCGGAGGCTGACGCCATGATCCAGGTGCAGGAAGCCGATTTCGACGCCGCCGCCCTGACGGCCGAACTGCGCGCCCGCACGGGCGCCCAGGCCGGCGCGCTGGTCACATTCACGGGCTACGTGCGCGACTTCTCGCCCGACAGGCCCACCGACACGCTGTACCTGGAGCACTATCCGGGCATGTGCGAGCGCGAGCTGGACACCATCGCCGCCACCGCGCGCCAGCGCTGGAACCTGGCCGGCACGGTCATCGTGCATCGCGTCGGCGCGCTGTCCCGCGAAGCCCAGATCGTGTTCGTCGCCACCGCCAGCGCCCATCGCGGCGATGCCTTCCGCGGCTGCGAGTACATCATCGATGCGCTGAAGACGCGCGCCCCCTTCTGGAAACGCGAGACCCTCGCTTCCGGCGAACGGTTCTGGGTCGAGCAACGCCAGGCAGACGACGACCGGACCCAGGCCTGGGATGCCGGCGGCTCCCCCAAGGAACAACCATGACAGACCTCATCTCGCTGGGCTGCGCCGTGCTGACGGTCAGCGACAAGCGTACGGCGGGCGACGACACCTCGGGCAACCTGCTGGCGCAGAGCCTGGCGCAGGCCGGCCATGTCTGCGTCCGGCGCGACATCGTGCCCGAGAACCTGTACCAGATCCGCCGCGTGATCAGCGACTGGATCGCCGACCCCACGGTGCAGGTCATCCTGACCTCGGGCGGCACGGGCTTCTCGCACAAGAACTCGGTGCCCGAAGCGGTGGCGCCGCTGTTCGACCGCGAAATCGCGGGCTTCGGCGAACTGTTCCGCCAACTGTCGTATGCCGAGGTGGGCAGTTCGACGATCCAGTCGCGGGCGCTGGCGGGCTACGCCAACGATACGGTCATCTTCTGCATGCCTGGCTCGAACGACGCCGTCGCCCTGGCCTGGACGCACATCATCCGCGAGCAACTGGACAGCAGCTACAAGCCCTGCAACTTCGCCACCCACCTGCATCGCCGCGCCGACCCGGCCTGAGCCGGGCCGCATCCGGCTGGCGCACACGCGCGCTCTTCGTACAACCAGGCATCCCCAGGTTTCTCCATCCATGCTCGAATTCGATCAGGCCCAGGCCCAGCTGGCCGACGCCGCGCCCGCCCCCACCCGCACCGAAACCGTCTCGCTGGCCGACGCGCCGGGCCGCGTGCTGGCCGTCTCTCTGGACGCCACGCTCGATCTGCCGCCCGCGGACAACAGCGCCATGGACGGCTACGCCATCCGCCACGCCGATTACCGGCCGGGCGTGCGCCTGCCCATCCAGCAGCGCGTCTACGCGGGCGACATGCCGCAGCCGCTGGCGCCTGGCCAGGCCGCGCGCCTGTTCACCGGCAGCCTGATCCCGGAAGGCGCCGACACGGTGATCATCCAGGAAGACACGCGCGAGGCCGACGGCCACGTCGAGATCACCGAAACGCCCCGCGCCCTCGGCCAGCATATCCGCCGACGTGGCGAGGACACCCGCGCCGGCCGGCCGCTGCTGGCCGCGGGCACCGTGCTGCAGGCCGCGCACGTGGCGCTGCTGGCCTCGCAGGGGCTGGCGGACGTTCCGGTCTACGCGAAGTTGCGCGTGGGCGTGCTGACCACCGGCGACGAGCTGGTGCCGCCGGGCGCCGCGCGCGCCACCCAGCAGATCTACAACTCGAACGCCAGCATGCTGGGCGCGCTGGTGCGCGGCATCGGCGCCGAGCTGACGCACGCGCTGCACGCCCGCGATGAAGAAGCCGACCTGCAGGCCGCATTGCAGACGCTGGTGGACGACTGCGACCTGGTGTTGAGCGTGGGCGGCGTGTCGGTGGGCGAGAAAGACCTGGTCAAGCCCGCCATCGAATCCCTGGGCGGCGAACTGACGCTGTGGAAGGTACGCATGAAGCCGGGCAAGCCGGTGGCGCTGGCCCGCATCGACGGCACGCCGCTGGTGTGCCTGCCGGGCAATCCCGTGTCGGCCTACGCGGTGTTCGCCGTGCTGGTGTCGCCGATGCTGCGCCGCATGCAGGGCCGCACCGAGATCTATCCGCAGTTGTCACGCGCCGCGCTGCGCACCGAACGGCCGCGCCAGGACAGCCGCGAGGAATTCGTGCGGGTGCAGGCGCATGCGCTGCCGGATGGCGGCATGGAACTGACGCCTTACGGGCATCAGGGATCGGGCGTCGTCAGTTCGTTGCCGTGGGCGACCGGGCTGGCCCGCCTGCCGGCCGACGTGTTGGTTCAGGACGGCGCGCAGGTGCCGTATTACGACCTGCGGCACTGGCTGGCCTAGGGCCTGCGCCGCTCGGCTGCAGCAACTGCTGTCAGCCTGCGGCGTAACGTTCGGCTTGCGCCAGCTCTTCCGCCGTATTGATATTCAAAAAAGCTTGCGGCGCGGCATCGTCGAAGGCCACTTCGATCATGCCCGCGCGCTGCTGCCAGAGCTCGACCTTGCGATCCCCTGCCAGCAGATAATCACGCAGTCCGCCTGCCTGATCCGTGCGGACCGCCATGCACACCGAATGCCGGCGGCCTTGCGCGCAGGCCACGGCGATGGGTGCGCCGTGCGTTTGCGCCGCCTGCACCAGGCGTGACGCCATGTCGGTGGGCAGGAACGGCGTGTCGCAGGATGCCGTGACCAACCACTGCCCCGGCCAGCCCGCCAGGCCCGCCGCGATGCCCGCCAGCGGACCCGACCAGGCCGGCAAGCCCTCATCATCGGGCAGCACCCGCCCTATGGCCGCATAACGTTCGAGATTGCGGTTGGCGCTGATCAGCAAGCCATCGACCTGCGGCGCCAGACGCAGCGCCACGCGCCGCACCAGCGGCACGCCGGCCAGCTTCACCCAGCCCTTGTCGGCCTCGCCCAGCCGCGACCCGCGTCCGCCCGCCAGGATCAGGCCGCCGATGCCTGCCGCGGGCGACGGGCGTTCAGCCACCGATGTAGCTCATCTCGACCTTGCGCGGCGCGGGTCCCGCCGGATCGGAATCCGGGGTCTGCCCCGCGCGCCGTTCGGAATAGTTGTCGGCACGCCCGCCCCAGATCGACGCCAGGCGCGTGGCCAACTGGTCGTCGGACGCGCCGCCCCGCAGCGGGTCGCGCAGGTCGTGGCCCTGCGTGGCGAACAGGCACAGGAACAGCTTGCCCTCGGGCGACAGGCGCGCCCGCGTACAGCCTTCGCAGAAGGCATGCGACACGCTGGAGATGACGCCGATCTCGCCGCCGCCGTCCAGGTAGCGCCAGCGCTCGGCCACGCGGCCCATGGGATCGGTCTGCAGCGGCGCCAGCGGCCAGACCGAGCCGATGCGCGCCAGCACTTCGGCGCTGGGCAGCACTTCGGTCAGGTTCCAGCCATTGGTGCTGCCGACGTCCATGTATTCGATGAAGCGCAGCACGTGTCCCGTATTGCGGAAGCGCCGCGCCATGGCCACGACCTGGTCGTCGTTGACGCCGCGCCGCACCACCATGTTGATCTTCACGGGCGACAGCCCCGCGTCGGCGGCGGCATCGATGCCGCGCAGCACGTCATCGGGCGTGAACTGGCTGTCGCTCATGCGCGCGAACAGCGTGGGATCGAGCGCATCGAGGCTGACGGTGACGCGATTCAGGCCCGCCTCTTTCAACGCGCGCGCCTTGCGGGCCAGCAGTACGCCGTTGGTGGTCAAGGTCAGGTCCAGCGGCCGGCCCGCGGGCGTGCGCAGCTCGGCCAGCAGCCCGACGAGCGTTTCGATGTTCTTGCGCAGCAGGGGCTCGCCGCCGGTCAGGCGGATCTTCTCCGTGCCCTGCCGGGCGAACACGCCGGCCAGCCGCGCGATCTCCTCGAAGCTGAGCAACGCGGAATGCGGCATGAAGGTGTAGTTGCCGTCGAACACTTCGCGCGGCATGCAATAGGTGCAGCGGAAATTGCAGCGGTCGGTGACCGAGATGCGCAGGTCGCGCAGCGGCCTGGCCCGGCGGTCGAGCAGGTCCTGGCCCGGCACGGGCACGGGGCCGGCGGGAAGGTCTGTGATGCCGTCTTTTGGACGGCGATCGGCCAGGAGAATCACTTTCGTCATGGGGAAATCATAGCGCGGTGACGCTTGGGATGTTTTCCGTGGGGTGGGAGGATTTGAGTTCTTGCACGCCATGGACCATAACTGCGAATTCACGTCCTCGCGCTTTCGCGCTGCGGGCGCGAACTCTCCGTCATGGTCCATGGCTGGCACTGTCTCAAGTTTCCCAGCTTCACTGCCTTGACAATGGGAAAGCCTCTCGTATGGTCTGCAGGCGACCGGTTTCCGTGGCGTCATAGCCAATCAGTTGACCGACGTATCCCACGTATTCAGCGCTGCGCATGATGGCCAGCAGGTCCTGCATGGCGGGGGTATCCAGCGCCGATTTCCGGATGGCGAAGAAGTAGCGCTCGCGCACCAGCGGGATGAAATCCAGCCCGAAACGCCAGGCCGCGGTTTCCACACCGACGCCGGTGTCCGCCATGCCGCTGGCAATGTGCGCGGCGATCGCCATGTGGGTGAACTCGTTGGTTTCGTAGCCCTGCACCTGGCTGATCGAGACCCCTGCGCGCTCCAGCATCACGCCGACCAGGTAGCGCGTGCTGGAACCGATCTGGCGGTTGACGAAGCGCACGTCGGGACGCGCCAGGTCGGCCATGCCGTCGATGTGCTTGGGGTTGCCGGGCTGCACGAACAGGCCGGTGCTGCGCGTGGCCAGGTGGATCAGCAGGTAGTCGTCGGGGTGCAGCCAGGCGGCGTAGCGGGCCATGATGGCGGCCTCGAAATCGCCGCACGGAATCTGGAAACCGGCCAGGTCGCATTCGCGGCGCTCCAGCGAGGCCAGCGCCTCGATGGCCGTGCGGTAACGCAGCTCCAGGCCGGGGCTGCGGCCGCCCATGTGCTGCATCAGCGCCTCGACGGCGAAGCCGTGGCTGGCGTGCAGGCGCAGGTGCGGAACGCTTTGCGGCAGCAGACGCTGCAGTTCCTCCTGCAGTTCGGACGCCATGCTTTCCAGCGTGGGCATCAGGCGGGCTTCGATGCGGCGGTTGGCCCACAGGAGGCGCTGCGCGAATTCGGACAGCGTGGTGCCCTGGCGGCGCCGGGTGATCAGCAGTTGGGTGCCGAAGATGCCCTCGAAGCGGCGCAGCACGCCCCAGGCATGCCGGTACGACAGCCCACAGGCGCGGCAGGCGCCGGCGATGTTGCCGGTGGCGTCGATGGCCGACAGCAGCGCCAGCACGTCCTGCAGCGGCAGGTCGCCGTCTTCGGGCGTGCCGGACAGCAGCCATTGCGGGCGCAGGCCCAGCTGGAATTTATATGTCATTTATTTCTTATTGAGACGCTGAAATTTCAGGATTAGAGTTAGCGCCATCGGAGTCTCGCTCTTATTAATATGTTTTCTAAAGCATATTATCTGCGCGAAGACGCCAAGGCAATCACAAACAGGACCCGTCCGAAGGCGGGCCGTAAAAGGAGACAAGCCATGCGCCAGCGCGAGGCCAGGTCCGATCTGTCGTCCACGGGTGGCGCCCGCGGGGGGCCGCAATCCCTGGCGGATGCCCAGTCGTCCGCATCCGCCGCCATCGCCGCCGCCGCGCGCGTGCTGGCCCGGTTGAAAGACCAGCCCGGCGCCCTGCTGCCCATCCTGCACGGCATCCAGGAAGCGTTGGGCTGTATCCCGCCCGAGACGGTGCCGCTGATCGCCGAGGCGCTGCACCTGTCCCGGGCCGAAGTGCACGGCGTCATCACCTTCTATCCGCATTTCCGCCAGGCGCCGCATGGCCGGCATACGCTGGAGGTGTGCCACGCCGAATCGTGCCAGGCCCTGGGCGCCGAGCGCCTGGCCGATCATGCCCGCGCACGCCTGGGCTGCGATTTCCATGCCACCAGCGGCGACGGCGCTTTCACGCTGGAACCGGTGTATTGCCTGGGCCTGTGCGCCCAGTCGCCCGCGGTGATGCTGGACGGCCAACCGCATGCGCGGGTCACGCCGGCCAAGCTGGACCGGCTGCTGAACGCGGCACGCGACGCGGAGGCCGTGCAATGAACGCATCGATCATGAAAGGCGCCACCGCCTCTGCCCGCCAGTCCTGTACGGACGAGAGCAGTCCCGTCACCCTCTACATTCCCCGCGACGCCGCCGCGCTGGCCATGGACGCCGACGCGGTCGCCGCGGCCATCGAACACGAGGCCGGCCAGCGCGGCCTGGCCGTCGAACTGGTGCGCAACGGCTCGCGCGGCCTGCTATGGCTGGAGCCCCTGGTGGAAGTGGCCACGTCCGCCGGCCGCGTCGCCTATGGCCCCGTGCAACCCGAGGACGTGCCGGCGCTGTTCGACGCGGGTTGGCTGCAGGGGGGCGCGCACGCGCTGTGCCACGGCCCCACCGACGACATCCCTTACCTGAAGAATCAGGAACGCCTGACCTTCGCACGCGTCGGCATCACCGACCCGCTGTCCGTCGAAGACTACGTGGCCCACGGCGGCCTGCAGGGCGTGCGCCGCGCCATCGGCATGACCCCGCAGCAGATCGTGGACGACGTCACGCAATCCGGCCTGCGCGGCCGGGGCGGCGCGGCCTTTCCCACCGGCATCAAGTGGAAGACGGTGCTGTCCTCGCCCGCCGACCAGAAGTACATCGTGTGCAATGCCGACGAGGGCGACTCGGGCACCTTCGCCGACCGGCTGCTGATGGAAGGCGATCCGTACGTGCTGATCGAAGGCATGACCATCGCCGGCCTGGCCGTCGAGGCGACGATGGGCTACCTCTACGTGCGCTCGGAATATCCGCACGCCATCGCCACGCTGGAAGCCGCCATCGCGCGCGCCCGCGACGCCGGCTGGCTGGGCGACGACGCGCACGGCAGCGGCCGCCGCTTCGACCTGGAAGTGCGCAAGGGCGCGGGCGCCTACATCTGCGGCGAGGAGACCTCGCTGCTGGAAAGCCTTGAAGGCAGGCGCGGCGTGGTGCGCGCCAAGCCGCCGCTGCCGGCCATCCGCGGCCTGTTCGGCAAGCCCACCGTCATCAACAACGTGATCTCGCTGGCCTCCGTGCCCGTCATCCTGGCGCGCGGCGCGGCCTTCTACCACGACTACGGCGTGGGCCGCTCGCAGGGCACCCTGCCTTTCCAGCTGGCCGGCAACCTGAAGCACGGCGGGCTGGTGGAAAAGGCCTTCGGCCTGACGCTGCGCGACCTGCTGTATGGCTTCGGCGGCGGCAGCGCCACCGGCCGGCCGCTGCGCGCGGTGCAGGTGGGCGGCCCGCTGGGCGCCTATCTGCCCGAATCGCAGTGGGACGTGCCGCTGGACTACGAGGCCTACGCCAAAGTCTCGGCCATGATCGGCCACGGCGGCCTGGTGGCCTTCGACGACAGCGTCGACATGCTGCGCATGGCCCGCTACGCCCTGGCGTTCTGCGCGGTGGAGTCGTGCGGCAAGTGCACGCCCTGCCGCATCGGCTCGACGCGCGGCGTCGAGACGCTGGACAAGATCGCCGCGGGCGGACCCGCGCGCGAACAGCAGGTGCATCTGCTGCGCGACCTGTGCGACACCATGCTGGGCGGCTCGCTGTGCGCGCTGGGCGGCATGGCGCCGTATCCGGTGCTGTCCGCGCTGAATCACTTCCCCGAAGACTTCGGCGTGTCCGCCGACCACGCCGCCACGACGGCGGCCTGAAGGAGATCACGCCATGCTCGAAACCGTCGTCAAGCGCGACCGCGACCTGGGTACGCCCGCCCGCGTGTCCGAGAAGCTGATCACCCTGACCATCGACGGCCAGGAGATCTCGGTGCCCGAGGGCTCCTCGGTGATGCGCGCCGCCGCAGAGGCCGGCATCAACATCCCCAAGCTGTGCGCCACCGACAGCCTGGAGGCCTTCGGCTCGTGCCGCCTGTGCCTGGTGCAGATCGACGGCCGCCGCGGCTATCCGGCCTCGTGCACCACGCCCGTGGAAGAAGGCATGGTCGTGTACACCGAAACGCCCAAGCTGCACGACCTGCGGCGCGGCGTGATGGAACTGTACATCTCGGACCATCCGCTCGATTGCCTGACCTGCCCCGCCAACGGCGACTGCGAACTGCAGGACATGGCCGGCGTGGTGGGCCTGCGCAACGTGCGCTACGGCTACGAAGGCGCGAACCACCGGCACGACGCCAAGGACGAATCCAATCCGTACTTCACCTACGACCCGTCCAAGTGCATCGTCTGCAACCGCTGCGTGCGCGCCTGCGAGGAAACGCAGGGCACCTTCGCGCTGACCATCTCGGGCAAGGGCTTCGACTCGCGCGTGTCGGCAGGCCAGGACGAAGCCTTCCTGGAAAGCGAATGCGTGTCGTGCGGCGCCTGCGTGCAGGCCTGTCCCACCGCGACGCTGCAGGAGAAGACCGTCATCATGATGGGGCAGGCCGAGCACTCGGTGGTGACCACCTGCGCCTACTGCGGCGTGGGCTGCGGCTTCAAGGCCGAGATGAAGGGCCAGGAAGTGGTGCGCATGGTGCCCTGGAAGGACGGCCAGGCCAACCGCGGCCACTCCTGCGTGAAGGGGCGCTTCGCCTGGGGCTACACCACGCACAAGGAACGCGTGTTGAAGCCCATGATCCGCAAGCACATCAGCGACCCGTGGCAGGAAGTGTCGTGGGACGAGGCCATCGGTTACGCGGCCTCGGAATTCCGCCGCATCCAGGGCCAGTTCGGCCGCGACGCCATCGGCGGCATCACGTCCTCGCGCTGCACCAACGAAGAGACCTGGCTGGTGCAGAAGCTGGTGCGCGCGGCCTTCGGCACCAACAACGTCGACACCTGCGCGCGCGTGTGCCATTCGCCGACCGGCTACGGGCTGAAGCAGACGCTGGGCGAATCCGCCGGCACGCAGACCTTCGACTCGGTGATGCATACCGACGTGGTGATCGTGATGGGCGCCAATCCCAGCAGCGGCCATCCGGTGTTCGCCTCGCGCCTGAAGCGGCGCCTGCGCCAGGGCGCGCGGCTGATCGTCATCGACCCGCGCCGCATCGAGCTGGTCAGCTCGCCGCACATCGAGGCCGACTATCACCTGCAGGTGCGGCCCGGCACCAACGTGGCGCTGCTGTCGTCGCTGGCGCACGTCATCGCCACCGAGGGCCTGGTCGACGAGGCCTACGTGGCCGAGCGCTGCGACACCAAGGCCTTCAACGAATGGCGCGAGTTCGTGTCGCGCCCCGAGAATTCGCCCGAGGCGATGGAAGCCGTCACCGGCGTGCCGGCCGAGGCCGTGCGCGGCGCGGCGCGGCTGTACGCCACGGGCGGCAACGGCTCCATCTACTACGGCCTGGGCGTGACCGAACACAGCCAGGGCTCGACTACCGTCATGGGCATCGCCAACCTGGCCATGGCCACCGGCAACGTCGGCCGCGAGGGCGTGGGCGTGAACCCGCTGCGCGGCCAGAACAACGTGCAGGGCTCGTGCGACATGGGCTCGTTCCCGCACGAATTGCCGGGCTACCGCCACATCTCGGACGACGCGGTGCGCTCGCAGTTCGAACAGGCCTGGGGCGTGACGCTGCAGCCCGAGCCGGGCCTGCGCATTCCCAACATGTTCGAGGCGGCGCTGGGCGGCAGCTTCAAGGGCCTGTACTGCCAGGGCGAGGACATCGTGCAGTCCGACCCCAACACGCAGCACGTCGCGGCCGCGCTGGCCTCGATGGAATGCATCGTGGTGCAGGACCTGTTCCTGAACGAGACCGCCAAGTACGCGCACGTGTTCCTGCCGGGCTCCTCGTTCCTGGAAAAGGACGGCACTTTCACCAATGCCGAGCGCCGCATTTCGCGCGTGCGCAAAGTGATGGAGCCCAGGAACGGCAAGGCGGACTGGGAAGTGACGGTGGCGCTGTCCAACGCGCTGGGCTACCGCATGGACTACACGCATCCGCGCCAGATCATGGAAGAGATCGCGCGGCTGACGCCCACGTTCGCCGGCGTGAGCTACGAGAAGCTGGACCGTCTTGGCAGCCTGCAATGGCCCTGCAACGACAATGCGCCCGAGGGCACGCCCATCATGCACATCGACCATTTCGTGCGCGGCAAGGGCAAGTTCATGATCACGCAGTACATCCCGACCGACGAGCGCAGCACGCGCAAGTTCCCGCTGCTGCTGACCACGGGGCGCATCCTGTCGCAGTACAACGTGGGCGCGCAGACGCGCCGCACGCCCAACGTGGCCTGGCACAGTGAGGACCTGCTGGAGATGCACCCGCAGGACGCGGAAGACCGTGGCGTGGACGACGGCGACTGGGTGGGCATCCAGAGCCGGGCGGGCCAGACCGTGCTGCGCGCCATCATCACCGACCGGGTGCAGCCGGGCGTGGTATACACCACGTTCCACTTCCCCGAATCGGGCGCCAACGTCGTCACCACCGACAACTCGGACTGGGCCACCAACTGCCCCGAGTACAAGGTGACGGCGGTGCAGGTGACCCGCGTGTCGCAGCCTTCCGAGTGGCAGCGCCAATGGACGCGCTTCTCCGACATCCAGGAAAAGCTGCTGCGCGAACGGGCCCGCGAGAACGAAGCGGCGCTCAGCGGGAAATAAACGCCTACCCGCCATGGACCGCATGCCCGACTCTCAAGCCCCCCGCACCGACAGCGCCCAGGTGCGCATCACCCGCGTGCGCGCGGGCGCCATCGCGCCTACGCCGCAGGACGACCACGTCGCCGAGGAAACCCCGGTGGCGCTGGAGTTCAACGGCATCAGCCACGCCACCATGCTGGCCACGCCGGCCGACCTGGAGGACTTCGCGATGGGCTTCGCCCTGACCGAGGGCATCGTCGGCAGCGCCTCGGACGTGCGTGGCATCGAACTGCGGCCGCAATGCGACGGCATCGTGGTCGAACTGGAGATCGCCACCGCCTGCGCCGTGCGCCTGCGCGAGCGCCGGCGCGCCATGGCCGGGCGCACCGGCTGCGGGCTGTGCGGGGTCGAGACCCTGCCCGAAGTGCTGCGCGACGTGCCCCCCGTCACGGCCGACGCGCCGATCGCCGTGGGCGCGGTGCTGCGGGCCATGCGCGAGATGCGCACGCGCCAGTCCCTGCACGACCTGACCGGCGCCACCCATGCCGCGGGCTGGGCCCGGCTGGACGGCACGATCGAGCGGGTGCGCGAGGACGTGGGCCGCCACAACGCGCTGGACAAGCTGATCGGCGCCCTGGCCCGCGAAGGGCGCGACGCCTCGGCCGGCATGATCCTGGTGTCCAGCCGCGCCAGCTTCGAAATGGTGCAGAAGGCCGCGTCGGCCGGCGCCGGCGTGCTGGCGGCGGTGTCCGCCCCCACGGCGCTGGCCATCCGCACCGCGCAACGCGCCAACCTGACGCTGCTGGGTTTCATGCGGCAGGCCGACGCGTCGATCTACACCCATCCCGAACGCATCATTCCCTAATGGCGCAGCCCACATGGATATCGGCAACCTGATCCGCATGGCCAACCGCATCGGCGATTTCTTCGCGGCCCTGCCCGACCGCGACGAAGCCGCCGAAGGCGTGGCCAACCACATCCAGAAATTCTGGGAACCGCGCATGCGCCACGCCCTGCTGGATTTCCTGGCGGACCATCCGGACGGCGACGCCGGCGCGCAGCAATTGCACCCCCTGGTGCTGGCGACGGTGACGGCGCAACGCGCCCGCCTGACGCCGCGCGGGGTTTAGGCACGACACCCGCGTTCCCCTTCGTACCTGGCCGGGGCAGAATACCGCCCCCTTGAAAAGCAGCAGTCCGAAGGCGCAGCGTGATCCGATTCATCGACGCAGAACGATTACATACAAAAGCGGCAGACAGCCGCGACCTAGGAGGAGACCCACAATGAGCCAGTCCACCACGCTCGACCTGCCGGGCCCGCGCCCGGGCATCCTGGCCAAGGAGCGCACCATCGCCGGCCCCGGCTTCAGCCGATGGCTGGTGCCGCCCGCCGCCCTCGCCATCCACCTGTGCATCGGCATGGCGTATGGTTTCTCCGTCTTCTGGCTGCCGCTGTCGCGGGCCGTGGGCGGCTCGGCGCCGCTGGCCTGCCCCAAGGACATGAGCCTGCTGGCCGAGCTGTTCACCACCTCGTGCGACTGGAAGATTTCCACGATGGGCTGGATGTACACGCTGTTCTTCGTGCTGCTGGGCTGCTCGGCGGCGCTGTGGGGCGGCTGGCTGGAACGCGCCGGCCCGCGCAAGGCCGGCGTGGTGTCGGCCGTGTGCTGGTGCGGCGGCCTGGTCATCTCGGCTATCGGCATCTACCTGCACCAGATGTGGATGCTGTGGCTGGGCTCGGGCGTGATCGGCGGCATCGGACTGGGGCTGGGCTATATCTCGCCCGTCAGCACGCTGATCAAGTGGTTCCCCGACCGGCGCGGCATGGCGACCGGCATGGCCATCATGGGCTTCGGCGGCGGCGCGATGATCGGCGCTCCGCTGGCCGACCTGCTGATGCGCCACTTCGCCACGCCCGCTTCGCCCGGCGTGTGGCAGACCTTCCTGACCATGGCGATCATCTACTTCGTGTTCATGATGTCCGGCGCCATGGGCTACCGCGTGCCGCCCACGGGCTGGAAGCCGGAAGGCTGGACGCCGCCCGCCAGCCAGGCGAACAACGCCATGATCACCAAGGGCCACGTGCACGTGAAGCGCGTGTGGGGCATTCCGCAGTTCTGGCTGGTGTGGCTGGTGCTGTGCCTGAACGTGACGGCCGGCATCGGCATCCTGGGCATGGCCTCGCCGCTCTTGCAGGAGGTCTTCGGCGGCATCCTGATCGACAAGCCGCAGTTGGGTTACGCCGACCTGGACAAGGCGCAACTGGCCGCCATCGCCGCCATTGCGGCGGGCTTCACCGGCCTGCTCAGCCTGTTCAACATCGGCGGCCGCTTCTTCTGGGCCAGCCTGTCGGACAAGCTGGGCCGCAAGCTGACCTACCTGACCTTCTTCGTGCTGGGCTTCGTGCTGTACGCGTCGATTCCGTGGTCGGCGCACGCCGGGTCGCTGGCGCTGTTCGTGGGCGCGTTCTGCATCATCCTGTCGATGTACGGCGGCGGCTTCGCCACGGTGCCGGCCTATCTGGCCGACCTGTTCGGCACGCAGATGGTGGGCGCCATCCACGGCCGCCTGCTGACGGCATGGTCGGCGGCGGGGATCTTCGGGCCGGTGCTGGTGAACT
This sequence comes from Bordetella ansorpii, assembly GCF_900078315.1. Taxonomy (GTDB): domain Bacteria; phylum Pseudomonadota; class Gammaproteobacteria; order Burkholderiales; family Burkholderiaceae_B; genus Bordetella; species Bordetella ansorpii. The sequence continues at coordinate 986,503 of NZ_FKBS01000014.1, read as the reverse complement.
ACATCCGCGAGTACCAGTTGTCGCTGGGCGTGCCGCGCGCGCAGGTGTACGACATCACGATGTACATCCTGGCCGGGATGCTGGTGCTGGGCTTCCTGTGCAATCTGGCGATCCGGCCGGTGAATCCGAAGTACTTCATGACGGACGAGGAACTGGCGCGCGAGAAGGCGCTGGCGCACGAGCGGGCGGCGGCGGCCGAAGTGCAGGGACAGTCGACCTCGACATTCCGCACGCCGATGGCGCTGGTGCTGGCGGCGTGGGCCTGCGTGGGGATCCCGATGGCCTGGGGAATCTGGATCACGTTGCAGAAGGCGGTGGTGTTGTTTCACTGACCGGCGTGTCGGGGCCGCCGTTCTCTTGAGAGGGCAATGGCCTTGATTGGATCAGGGCAACAGTGGCTCTCCTTTTGGCCGCCGCGGACTTACCTGCGAAGTCTCGTCCTCGCGCTCTCGCGCTGCGGGCGTGACTTCTCCGGTAAGTCCACGGCTCTCAACAGCCCAATGCCACGATCGTCCGCACGCTGCGCAGCAGCTTGCCCACCCGCCGTTCGCTCCAACCTCTTTTCAGCTAACACCCTCATTACGTCTGATAAATGGCGCCGTATTTCTGATATCCAGGTTGGAAGCTAAAATAGCTCGACATACTTCTCGGCTGGACCAGCAATGGGCATCAAGGCTTTTTCCGCTCACATCCTCGACTTCCCCGATCTCCAAGCCGAGAGAGACGATCGCGACCAACTGACCCGCGACGGCATTGACAGCGCGCGGGCTGGCAATACGGTATCCCACGAGCAAGTCCGAGCCTGGGTTGAATCCCTTGGACAAGCCAAGCCACTACCCATGCCGCAACCCACCGGACGACGCAACACGAGCCGTTGATGCTGCGCGTGACTTGGGCAGACAAAGCCCTGCACGACCTTCAACGCCTGTATCTTTTCCAGTCGGTCCATAATGGCGCAGCAGCCGCCGAAAATGTCGCGGCTGGGCTGCTCGATTTCATAGAGCACCTTCCGACCAATCCGCGAGTGTGGCGTCAGTTGAAGCAATTCCACGGTGAGATACGCCGCGGGCTATGGTCGCGTTATGAGATCCGCTACGAGATCGACGATATGGCAGGCGAAATACGCGTGATTCGTCTTTTCGAACAGCGAGAGAACAGGCAATTTTTATAACTCCGTGACTGAACAATCCCCCTTCCCCCTCCTGACCTGGACCGAATCCGGCGCCGACCATCAGTTGCGCTGGCGTTCCGAACGCGGCCTGCCGCCGCCCGTGCGCGTGATCACCGCCGACGACACCCTGGCGGCCGATGCGGCGTTCCGGCTGGCCAGCGAGGGCACCGCGTTGCTCTGGCAAGGCGACTTCCAGAATGCGCGGCTGCTGCTGCAGGCCATTGCGCGTCGCATCGACAAGCGCGCCAAGCCCATCGAGGGCGAGCCGCGCGAACGCTTCAACCGCTATCGCATGGCGCAGGCGCAGCGGGCGCGTACGCTGGGCATGCTGCTGGTGCCGGTGCAAGCGGACCATTCCATCACGCTGCGGCGCGCGCCCGACGTGCAAGAGGCCTGCCAGGAAGTCTATGGCGACGTGGACGAGGCGTACGCGATCTCGCTGCGCGAACTGCAAGGCCTGATCGGCGCGCACGAGTGGCGCCACAAGGGGGTCGAAGTCGGCCCGCTGGCCGGACGCATCCATCCGCACTACGGCGTGTTCTCGCCGGTGCGAGGCGAGTACCTGGACCTGATCGCCCGCGCGCCGCTTCCCACCGACGAACTGGCGTTCGACGTGGGCACGGGCACTGGCGTGCTGGCGGCCGTGCTGACCAAGCTGGGCGTGAAACGCATCATCGCCACCGACCAGGACGACCGCGCGCTGGCCTGCGCGAAAGACAACGTGGGCCGCCTGGGCTTGAAGCAACGCATCCTGGTCAAGCGCGCCGACCTGTTCCCCACGGGCACCGCGCCGCTGATCGTGTGCAACCCACCCTGGCTGCCGGCCAAGCCGGGTTCGCCGCTGGAACACGCGGTCTACGATCCCGACAGCCGCATGCTGCGCGGTTTCCTGCAAGGCTTGCGCGAACATCTGACGCCGGATGGCGAAGGCTGGCTGATCATGTCCGACCTGGCCGAGCGCCTGCAACTGCGCGCGCCGGGCGATCTGCAGGCCTGGATCGATGCGGCGGGCCTGAAGGTGCTGGACCGCATGGACGCCAAGCCGCGCCACGGCCGCGCGGCGGACGCCACCGATCCGCTGCATGCGGAGCGATCAAAGGAAGTGACGTCGCTGTGGCGCTTGGCGGCGGCTTGATTGGGGACGTGGCGCTCGGTCGAGTCACCGGGCGGACACGGATCGTTTTTCAGCGAGCGCGGGGCCTGTCATGCCCCGTGCCGAGCCCAGAACGCCGATGGCGTGATGATGGGATGCGTGTTCGACAAAGCCAGCAGGTCTTTGTCGCCGGTGATCAGGTAATCGGCGTTGGCGACTCGCAGTGTCGCCAGTACGGGCTGGTCGTCGGGATCTCGTAAATCAGGATCTTTTTCCTGATCGGGCTCGACAATGTCTGCCGTCAAGGAAAGGCTGTCGTACAAATCACGCATTGCTGCCTCGGTCAACACAGTCCGAGACAATCGCGGCAACACGCGCACCACTTCACTCAAAATGTGCTGCGATAGTACAACCGTCAAGGCCTTCTGGTTCCAGGCAGCAACGATGCGGCCTGGAACCCCTTCTGGATACGCCAACCCTGACACCAATACGTTGGTATCCAGCACAACCCTCAAGCTTGGCATCAGCGTGCCTTCTTTCGTTCCTCGGCAACCAAGGCATCGATCTCGGCCATGCCCTCTTCAGGAGGCACATCCGCATAGCGCCGTGCGATGTAGGCGCTGATTTCGTCGAAACGCTCCAACTTGCGTTGGATACGCGCGAACATTTCCGCATTGATCAAGGCGGCGACCGGCTTGCCGTCTTCGGTGATCACGATGCCATCGTTGTTGTGTTGAACTTGATCGAGCATATCGCCTAGGCTTTCCCGAAAGTTGACGGTGCTGACTTCGGTAATCATGGCTCACTCCCACCATAACGATCAATATGATCATTATGTCACTGTGCTCACTAACCACAACCCTCTAGAAGCTACCCGCCAACCCCAGCAACGCCCCCGCCAACAGCAACCACAACGGATGCACCCGCGTCAGCACCGACACCGCCGCGGTGCCCGCCGCGATCAGGGCCAGCAGCCAGTCGTGCACCGAGGTCTCGACGATCAGCCAGGCGCTGGCGGCCACCATGCCGGCGGTCACGGGCACCAGGCCCGCCTGCAACCGGGCGCGCCAGGGTTTGTGGCGAAAGCGCTCCCACAGGCCCATCACGGCCATCGTCACCAGCGACGAAGGCCCGAACTTGGCCACCGCCGTCACCAGCATGCCCGCCCAGCCCGCCACGTGCCAGCCCACCAGCGGCACGATCATCAGGTTGGGGCCGGGCGCGGCCTGGCTGAGCGCGAACAGCGCGCTGAAATCCGCGGCGGACATCCAGCCGTGTATCTCCACGACCTGGCGCTGCATTTCCGGCAGGATGGTGTTGCCGCCACCGAACGCCAGCAGCGACAGCTGGGTGAAGATCACCGCCAGTGCGATCAACGTGGCGCTCATTTTCCGGGCCTCCGCACCAGCAGCACGCTGACCGGTGTCAGCACCAGCATGGTCGGCAACAGCGGCAGGCGCAGCACCGCGATGGCCAGGCAGCCCGCCAGCGCCAGCAGCAGGCCTGCCACGCTGCGCCGCAGCGGCATCACGATCTTGATGGCCATGGCCACCAGCAGGCCCGCCGCCGCCGCGGCCAGGCCGGCGAAGACATGCTGCACATGGGGATCGGCGCTGTAGCGGTCGTACACCACGCCCAGCATGATGACCACGGCGGTAGGCACGGCGATCAGGCCCATCAGCGCGGCGAAGGCGCCCGAGGGCCCCCGGAACTTCATGCCGATGGCCACCGACATGTTGATGATGTTGCCCCCCGGGAGGAACTGGCACAGGCCCAGCAGTTCGCTGAACTCCGCGCCGCTCAGCCAGCGGCGGCGCTCGACCACCATGCTGCGCGCCAGCGGCAGCGCGCCGCCGAAGGCGGTCATGCCCAGCGTCAGGAACCCGATGAACAGTTCAAGGCGCGTGGGCGGCGGCGCGATGTCCGGCGCCGGGGAATGCTCGGAAAGATCCATGGACGGAATGCCGGGCGGCCCCGGCGGCAAGGCGGATGAAGGAAACCGGGGAGCCTACTCCCGGGCCGGTGCGCTGTCCATGCATGCCGCTCGCATCAGGAGAACGTCGGGGATCCGGCCGACGGCCCTTCGCGCCAGGCGCCGCAGACGTCGCGCCACGGCCAGGAACAACGCGCACCTGTTGGACGGCCGTCACGCAATGCCGCTGCATGGACCGGCCCGGCAACGCATTTCCGCACCACGCCCCTCACGTAGAATGTCACCGCCGCAACCAGGCGGCTTCGCATCATGACGCCCGCCACCCTCTCCGCTTCCCGCCAGAACGCCCTCCTGCCCATCACCTTGCTGGTGATCGCGATGATCTCCATCCAGGGCGGCGCGGCCCTTGCCAAGACCCTGTTTCCCACCGTGGGCGCCATCGGCACCTCGGCGCTGCGACTGCTGTTCTCCGCGATCATGCTGACGCTGGCGATGCGGCCCTGGCGCCTGAGGATGGACCGCGCCGGCTGGCTGGCCGCCGTGCCCTACGGGCTGTCGCTGGCGGGCATGAACCTGCTGTTCTATATGTCGGTGGAACGCATCCCGCTGGGCATCGCGGTGGCGGTCGAATTCACCGGCCCCCTGGCGCTGGCGGTGTTCTCGTCGCGCCGCGCCGCCGACTTCGTGTGGATCGCGCTGGCGGCCTGCGGCCTGTGGGTGCTGCTGCCCCACGACACGGGCGGCCACGCGCTGGATCCCTGGGGCGTGTTCTTCGCGGCCGCCGCCGGGGTGTGCTGGGCGGCCTACATCGTGTATGGCCGGCGCGCCAGCCTGAAGGGCGGCGTGCCCATGGTGGCGCTGGCGTCGATCGTGGCTGCCGCGGCGGTGTTGCCCATCGGCCTGGCGCAAGGCGGCACGGCGATGTTCTCGCTGGATATCCTGCCCTACGCGCTGGGGGTGGCGCTGCTGTCCAGCGCCCTGCCCTATGCGCTGGAAGTCTGGGTGCTGGCGCGGCTGCCGGCGCGCGTGTTCGGCACGCTGCTCAGCCTGGAATCGGCCTGCGCGGCCCTGTCCGGCCTGGTGTTCCTGGGCGAGACGCTGACGCTGGCGCAGTGGCTGGGCGTGGCGGCCATCGCGTCGGCCTCGGCGGGCGTCACGGCCACGCGCGGCAAGGACTGATCTCCTGCGCGCAATACGCCGACAGGCGCGCAGGCTTGTCATGCGTGCCGCGGCGATCGCACGATATCGAAGACACCGCACGAATGCCTCGTGGCCGGAGATCGGCTCGCACAGCACGCCGCCTGCCCGAGCCGGCCCCGGACCTGTCCACGATCAACTCAACTGCCTGTACACCTCGTCCGCCACGCGCTGCAGCGTGGCGCGGTCGATCTCGCCAGACAGGGCGTAGCCGAAACTGCCCTCGACCCAGTAGAACACCCGTACCGGGCCGTCCTGCGTGAACCGGAACGCGGTCTGGTTGCCGGTAGCCTCGCGCGTCACGTACAGCGTCAGCCGCTGGCCGTCGGGCGCCGAGTACATGAACTGCGCCACAGGGCCTTGCCCGCCGGGCAGCAGGCGGCCACCGACCAACTCGTAGCCTACGCCGCTCAATGCCGGCGCCTTCACCGCCGCGCCCAGCCGCTTGGTCAGCCACGTGACCAGGGCCTGTTCCTGGTCGGCGCCGACCTCGACGGGGCGCCGCACGTCGGCCGCGAAGACGGCATGGGCCACGGCGGCGCGGCGCGCAAAGGACGCGCCATCGGCAGCCCGCACGAGCGCAGGCGCGACGACCGCCTCGCGCGCGTCCACCGCTCCCCGCACGAACCACGCCGCGCCGGCACTGGCCACGGCCACCGCCAGGCCGGCCGCCAGGGCGCCCCAGCGCCGCACGGAAACCGACGCGCGTAGCGGGGGGGCCAAGGGCAGCCGCAACGGCAAGGGCTCGTCCAGCACGGGATCGAGCCACGCGCGCAGGGCATCGTTCTGCCGGCGCCAGCCGTCGACGCGCTGGCGCGCCTCGGGCTGCTGCGCCAGGAAGGCGGCGACCTCGGCGCGGCGCGCCTCGGGCAGTTGGCCGTCCGCACAGGCATGCAGATCGGCCTCGGTGATGGGCGTCCCGGTGGCCAGGACGGCGCGCAGGGTGTCGTCGCTCATGTCATTTGACGCTTTGCAGCCGGCTGGATGGCCGGGCTTCTTCTTCCGGCCGCGCCATCAGCGCGGCCAATCTTTCACGGGCCCGGGACAGGCGCGACATGACCGTGCCGACCGGCACGCCCAGCACCTGCGCCGCGTCCCGGTAACTGAATTCCTCGACGGCGACCAGCAGCAGCACTTCGCGCTGGTCTGCCGGCAGCCGTTGCAGGCAGCGGTCCAGGTCGCGCAGTTCCAGGCCATCGGCCTGCGCCGCGCGCACCGGGATCTCGGGCACTTCGGATTCGGCGTCGTACCCGGCCTGGCGCCGCTGGGCGCGCAGGCCGTCGATGAAGAGGTTGTGCATGATGCCGAACATCCATGCGCGCAGTTCGCCGCGCCGCTGCCAGCGCGAGAACCGGCCCCAGGCACGCTCCAGCGTGTCCTGGACCAGGTCGTCGGCCTGCTCGCGGTCCGCGGCAAGGCCGCGCGCGTAGCGCCGCAGGCTGGGGATGCAGGCCACGATCCGGGCCTCGTCCTCGGCGCGCATGGGGTCGGCTTCCCGCTGTCAGGGCTTGATGACGTGCCAGACGCCGCCCACGCCGTCGCCGGTCTTGTCGCCCGCCTTGGCGTCCTTGACGAACAGGTATACCGGCTTGCCCTTGTAGGCCCATTGCCTGGCGCCGTCGTCCCGCGTGGCGATGCTCCAGTCGCCCTCGGGCTTGGCGCCGGCGGCCGCCGCCACGGGCGGCCAGTTGGTGGCGCATTGGCCGTTGCAGACGCTCTTGCCGCTGTTGGCCTGGTCCTTGTCGAACGTGTAGAGGGTCATGCCCTTCTGGTCGACCAGGATGCCGTCGCGGGGCATGGCGGGAGACTGGGCCTGGGCGCCGGCGGCGTACAGGGCGGAGACGGCGATGAAAGCGGCGGCTGCGGTACGGATGGACATGTCTGGCTCCTTTAGGGGACGGGGCGGCGAGCCGGATGCGGCCCGTTGTCGAACGCCCTCGTCCCTACAGACGATGGCGGCCCGCCTTTTATTCCAGATCCGGTCCCCGATCATCCGCCGCGCCGGCCGCCAGCACAACCGCCGGGGTCAAGGATGGCCGTTCCTGGCCTCGTGTAGCATGTGCAGGGTGATCTTGCGTACCTCGGCCTTGCTGATCTCGATATGCGACTTCAACATGATGCGCGCAGGTTCGGCATTGCGGGCCAGGATGGCACGGAGTATGGCGGCGTGCTCGTCATAGGTCGCGTCCACCCGGTACTCCTTGGTGAAATCCAGGCGGCGCACCAGGCGGATCTTCTCGGTGACGTCGCGATGGATCTGGGCCATTTCGGGATTGCCCACCGCCGAGACCAAGGCGCAATGAAAAGCCTCGTCGAGCTGGGCCACCAGTTTCCCATCACGGATGCGCTGGTCCGGCGGCACCAGCCAGACGTCCTGAAGCGCGCCGAGGATACCGGTGGGATCCATTTCCGATCGCCCGCACAGGCGATCCACCGCGGCCAGCTCCAGCACGATGCGCACGTCGTACAGGGCCTCGAACCGCTCGAAATCGAACGGACGAACCTGCCAGCCGCTGCGCTGGCGCACCAGCAGGAAGCCCTCGCGTTCCAGGCGCGCCAACCCCTGCCGGATCGGCGTGCGGCTGACGCCCAGCCGCGCCACCATGTCGGCCTCGCTGAACATGTCGCCCGGCAAGAGGCGGAACTCGAACAGATCTTCTTTGACACGCTCGTACACGGCATCGGCCAGCGACCCCGTGCCAGCCACCAGCGGGCGCAGGCTCGTCGCCATCAGTAGGGTCGTTCGCATGTCGGGTCTCGCCTCAATCGGTATCGTCATCCAGCACGACGAGCGGATCACCCATGTCGACCCGCTTGCCCGGGCCGCAGTGTATCGCGGCGACCGTGCCCGCCCGCGGCGCGGCCACGACCAGTTCCATCTTCATCGCCTCGATCACCACCAGCGGATCGCCCGCCTGCACGGACTGGCCGACCTCGACCGGAATCTTCCATACGCTGCCGGACATGTCGGCGGCCACCAGGCTCTGGCCTGCAGCCAGAGGCACCTCCTGGGTTTGGGCGGGCGGCTCCGTCGTCTGCGCAACGCTGTCGTCCTCCGCCTGCCAGAGCGCCACCTCCGCCTCGAACGCACTGCGCTGCCGCGCACGGAACGATTCGATGCTGTCGGCCTGCTCGGCCAGGAACCGTTCGTATTCGGCGAAGTCGAAGGTCTCCTGTTCAATGCGCAGGCCGATACGGCCCGCGCGGAAGTCCGCTCTCATGCCATCCAGCTCGGCCTCGCTGACCGGATAGAAGCGCACCTGGTCGAAGAAGCGCAGCAGCCAGGGCTTTTCGTCCTGGAATACGGGGTTCTTCAGGAACTTGTTCCAGATGGGCAGCGTGCGGCCGACCAACTGATAGCCGCCCGGCGAGTCCATGCCGTAGATGCACATGTAGACCCCGCCGATACCCACCGTGCCCTCCGCCGTAAAGGTGCGTGCCGGGTTGTACTTCGACGTCAACAGGCGATGGCGCGGATCGATCGGCACCGCGCACGGCGCACCCAGATAGACGTCGCCCAGGCCCATCACCAGGTAACTGGCCTCGAACACGATGCGCCTGACCTCCTCTCGCGACGACAGGCCGTTGATCCGCTGGATGAAATCCACGTTGTTCGGCAGCCACGGCGCCTGGGCGCGCACGGTCTCGCGATAACGGTCGACCGCGCCCAGCGTCGCGCTGTCCTCGAAAGCCATGGGCAGGTACACGACACGCGTGGGCACCTTGACCTGCGACGCGTCGGGCAGCGACTGCTCGATCTCCAGCAGACGGGCCACCAGCTCCGGTTGCGCGATCCGCCGCCCTTCGTAGCGGATCTGCAGCGAGCGCACGCCGGGCGACAACTCTTCCACACCCGGTATCGGATCGGCTTGCAACGCCTGCATCAGCAAATGCACGCGCAGCCTCAGCGCCAGGTCCAGCACGTTCTCGCCGTACTCCAGCAGCAGATAGCCGTCCCCGGCCTGCCGGTAGGCCACCGCCGGCCGACCCGGCGCCGCTGGCAGGCTGGCGACGATCGTGGCCGCCTCGCCCCCGGCAGCCGGCACGTCGAGCCGCACGCGCGTCAGGCCCTCGATACTGGCATCCTGCGCACGCTCCAGCGCGACGGCCTGCGCATAGTCGATCCGCTTGAAGCGGATCCGGTCTCCCGGCTTGACCTGGCCCACTTTCCACAGTTCCGCACGGGCGATGGTCACGGGGCAGACGAACCCGCCCAGGCTGGGACCGTCGCGCGTCAGAATCACCGGACTGTCTCCGGTGAAGTTGATGCTGCCGACCGCGTACTCGCAATCATGGATGTTCGAGGGGTGCAGCCCCGCTTCGCCACCGTCCTGGCGCGCCCAGGTCGGCCGGGGCCCCGTCAACCGGACGCCCAGGCGATTCGAGTTGTAGTGCACCTCCCAATCAGCGGAGAAGAAGGCATCGATGGCTTCCCGCGTGAAGAAATCAGGGGCGCCATGCGGGCCGTACAGCACCCCGATCTCCCAGTGGCTACCGTACTCTGGAGCCAGGTCCGCGGCAGGCGCCTGCGGCGCGCGCGTGGCGGCGGGGGCATCGGACAGCCGCGAGTCTGCCCTGCCCAGCGGCAGCATGTCTCCCATGCGCAGGATGCGGCCGGCATGTCCGCCGAACTGGCCCAGCGCGAACGTCGAGCGGCTGCCGAGGTACACCGGCACATCGAATCCCTGGCGCACCGCCAGGTAGACGCGGCATCCGCTGGACACCCGGCCCGTCTCCAGCGTCTGGCCCGCGCGCACGGCGATGGGCCGCCACATCTCCACAGGCTGGCCATCCAGCATGGCGGCGCACTCCCCTCCCGTCAGCGCGATGACCGTGTCGCAGTGAAAGCGCAGCGCCGGGCCGGCCAGGGTAGCTTCCAGCCCGGCCGCCTCCGGCGCATTGCCCACGATGCGGTTGGCCAGCCTGAAGGCATAGTCGTCCATGGGCCCGGAAGGCGGCACGCCGATGTCCCAATAACCTGTGCGGCCAGGATAGTCCTGGATGCTGGTGTAGGTGCCCGCCTGCAGCACCTCGACCGCGGCGGGGCGGTAGGCGAACGATTCCAGGAAACGCGTGGAGACCTTGCCCTCGCGAAAGCCGGAGTCGTCCACGATCTGCCGCAGATAGTCCAGGTTGGTGGCGATACCCTGCAAGCGTGTCCGCGCCAGTGCGTCGGACAGGCGGTCCAGGGCCTCCTGCCTGTCCTTGCCGTGCACGATCAGTTTGGCCAGCAACGGATCGTAGAAGGCAGGCACCTCGGTGCCTGTCTCGACCCATCCATCCACCCGGGCATCGGCCGGAAAGCGCACCTCGGTCAGCACACCCGGCGAAGGCTGGAACTGGCGCAACGGATCTTCGGCATACAGGCGCACCTCGATCGAGGCGCCGGCGGGCTGCACCTGCATCGCCCGCCAGTCCAGATCGCCCGCGGCCACGCGCAGCATGCACGCCACCAGATCCAGCCCGGTGACCGACTCGGTGACGGGATGCTCGACCTGCAGGCGCGTATTCACTTCCAGGAAATAGAAGCTGTCGCGGGCGCCGTCGTAGATGAATTCGACCGTGCCGGCGGAACGATAGGACACCGACTCGCCCAGCCGCACCGCGGCCTGCAGCAGGGCTTGCCGCGTGGCCGCGGGCAACAGCGGCGCCGGGGTTTCCTCGATCACCTTCTGGTTGCGCCGCTGCACCGAGCAGTCGCGCTCGCCCAGCGCGGCCACGCGCCCCTGGCCGTCGCCGAATATCTGGACCTCCACGTGGCGGGCGCCGTCCACGTAGCGCTCGATGAAGACGCCGCCATCGCGAAAGAAATGCGTGCCCATGCGCTGCACGCCCTCGAAGGCGGCGCGCAGTTCAGCGGGATCGGCGCAACGCGACAGGCCGATGCCGCCACCGCCCGCCGTGCTTTTCAACATGACCGGATAGCCGATGCGCTCGGCCTGCGTCAGCGCGTCGTCCAGGCTATCCAGCAGACCCGTGCCGGGCGTCATGGGCACGCCCGCGGCCGCCGCCAGTTCGCGGGCACGGTGCTTCAAGCCGAACTCGCGGATCTGCGTCGGCGTCGGCCCCACGAAGGCGATGCCGGCAGCCTCGCAAGCCTCGGCGAACTCGGCGCTCTCGGACAGGAAACCATAGCCGGGGAAGATCGCCTGCGCCCCGGTCCGGCGCGCGGCGTCCAGCAACGCGTCGATGCGCAGGTAACTGTCGGCGGCCTTCTCGCCGCCCAGCGCCACGGCCACGTCCGCGGCGCGCACGTGCGGCGCATCGCGGTCCGGATCGGAATAGACGGCTACGCTGCGGATGCCCAGCGCCTTGAGCGTGCGGATGGCGCGCACGGCGATCTCGCCACGGTTGGCGATCAATACGGTATCGAACATGTCTGTCGCTCCTGGTTCGCTCAACGCGCCGTCGTGGTGTTCAGGCTGGCGATGAACGCCCGCCACCCACCGAATTCGGTGATGTCGCGCGCGCCCGCCAGCGCACGCGGTTCGCAGATGAATCCCTTGACGAGACGGCCATCGGCCAGTTCCAGCGTGCCGATGCCCAGCGGCCCGGGTACCTCGGCCACGAAACTGCCGAAGGCCGCGGCGGGCACGTCCCACAGCTCGACGACGATGGATGCGCCGTGCTCGCTGTGCACCAGGCCCGGCTTGGGCGGCGTGGTGTTGGCCAGCGCGTAGAGGCGATAGGACGGGGCGGTCATGGTCTGTTCGGCCAGCACCGCGCCACGCGAGGTCAGTTGATGGTTCAGCGGCATGCCGGTCAGGTGGGCGCCCACCACGGCGACGCGAATCGTGCCTGTCTGCGGCCCATTGAAGGCGGGCTCGGCAGCAGGCGCCGGCACGCCAGTGGCGCCCAGCGGCAAGGCGCGGCTGGCCTGCCAGAGGCGGCCAAAGACCGCCAGCGCGTCGTCCTGCCACGCGGCGCCGATCAGCGTGATGCCCGTGGGCAATCCGTCCTCGCGCATGCCGGCGGGCAGCGCCAGCGCACTCAGATCGGCCAGGTTGGCGAAGTTGGTGTAGTAACCCAGCCGCGAGTTCAAGGCGATGGGATCGGCCAGCAACTGCTCGATGGTGTAGATCGACGGGGAGGTCGGCACCACCAGGGCATCGAAACCGGACAGCGCGGCGTGGATGACGGCCGTGAGTTCGGCGCGGCGATATTCCGCCCGGAAAGCGTCGGCGGCGGTATACCGCGATGCCTGCTCGACAATGGACCGCACCACGGGATGAATGGCCTCGGGTTGCTTGCGCCACAGGCTTTCCACCGCGCAGAACCGCTCTGCCACCCACGGTCCCTGATAAAGCAGTTCGGCCAGCTCCGTGAATGGGGTGAAGTCGATGGGCTCGATGACCGCTCCCAGTGCCTGCAGGTCCTTCAGCGATTGCTCGAAGGCGCGGCGCGCCTGTTCGTCGCCGTGGAACTCGGGATGGGCCGGCACGGCCAGGCGGGGCGAACTCGGCCAGGGCAGTGCCGAATCCGGACGGATACGCGAGTAAGGATCCCGGCGGTCATGTCCGCCGGCAATCCCGGCGACCAGGCTCGCGTCGCTCACGGTCAGTGCGAACACGGAGACGCAGTCCAGTGTGCGGCAGGCCGGCACCACGCCCGCCGTGCTGAGCCAGCCCCGCGTGGGCTTGAGCCCGACCAGATTATTGAATCCCGCCGGCACGCGGCCCGAGCCGGCCGTATCCGTACCCAACGAGAAGACCGCCAGCCCTCGCGCCACGACCGATGCCGAACCCGAGCTGGATCCGCCGCTGACGTATGCCGGGTCGAAGCTGTTTGCCACCGGACCGAACGGAGATCGCGTCCCCACCAGCCCCGTGGCGAACTGGTCCAGGTTCGTCTTGCCCACCAGCACCGCGCCCGCCGCGCGCAACCGGGCGACGACGGTCGCGTCCTGCGCCGGCAGATACGCAAACTCGGGGCAGCCTGCGGTCGTCGGCCAACCGGCCGCATCGATGTTGTCCTTGATGGAGAACGGCACGCCGTACAGCGGCAACCGGGCCAGATCGCCACCCACGGCTTGCAGCCGTTCGTCCAACTCGCGCAACTGCGCCGCCAGGCGCCCCTCATCCAGCCTGGCGATCCACGCATTGTCCTGCGGATCGAGCTCTAGATAAGAGGCCAGCAGATCACCAGGCGTGGCGCCCGCCGCATAGGCCTGCTGCCATTGAGCAACGGTCCACCCGGACCGGGACTGCGTATCTGTGCTGGCGTTCATTTAAGGATTCCATCTGGGATTCAAGTATGGATTCACTAAGCAACAGCCATGCCAAATCTGGCGTTGTCCGCGAAATATCCCTGTTTGAAAGGATCTTGAGAGCGGAAATCACATTTCGACCGCTTTCCAGAAATCCAGCGATGGCGCGAGAGACGCACCAAATACGAGCATTTCATGCACCGAACCCATGCCTTCTGCACCAAAAAGAAGGGCGCTCCGCGACCCGGGTTATCCCACCCCCGACGCGCTCTCGCCCTGGAGGACATACGGTTTTCGACGTATTGGCATGGGTCTTGCTTTTGTCCCCAAGGTCCGCACTCGATCCGCTGCCTGTGGGTCGGCAGAGGCACCCCCCGCGGACCGTCGGGTAGTCGTTCCCTTCTCGGAAAACACGCATGCCGGCACGAACCGGCCTCTATCACAGGAGTCACCATGCAACGCAGACTAGTCCTCAAACAACTCACCGCGGCCAGCCTGCTGGCCATGGCTGGGGGATGGGTGTCGACCGCGGCGGCGGCCGACACCATCAAGGTCGGCATCCTGCATTCGCTGTCCGGCACCATGGCCATCTCGGAAACGTCGCTGAAGGACGTCGCGCTGATGACCATCGACGAAATCAATGCCAAGGGCGGCGTGATGGGCAAGAAACTCGAACCCGTGATCGTGGATCCGGCCTCGAACTGGCCGCTGTTCGCCGAGAAGGCCCGCCAGTTGCTCAGCCAGGACAAGGTCGACGTGGTGTTCGGCTGCTGGACCTCGGTGTCGCGCAAGTCGGTGCTGCCGGTCTTCAAGGAACTGAACGGCCTGCTGTTCTACCCCGTGCAGTACGAGGGCGAAGAACTGGAGAAGAACGTGTTCTACACCGGCGCCGCGCCCAACCAGCAGGCCATCCCCGCCGTGGAATACCTGATGAGCGAAGACGGCGGCGGCGCCAAGCGCTTCGTGCTGCTGGGCACCGACTACGTCTACCCACGCACCACCAACAAGATCCTGCGCGCCTTCCTGCACTCCAAGGGCGTGAAGGACAGCGACATCGACGAGGTCTACACCCCGTTCGGCCATTCCGACTACCAGACCATCGTGGCGAACATCAAGAAGTTCGCGGCAGGCGGCAAGACGGCCGTGATCTCCACCATCAACGGCGACTCGAACGTGCCGTTCTACAAGGAACTGGGCAACGCGGGCCTGAAGGCCACCGACGTGCCGGTCGTCGCCTTCTCGGTGGGCGAAGAAGAACTGCGCGGCGTGGATACCAAGCCGCTGGTCGGCCACCTGGCCGCGTGGAACTACTTCCAGTCGATCAAGAATCCGGTCAACGCCGAGTTCGTGAAGAAGTGGAAGGACTACGCAAAAGCCAAGAACCTGCCGAACGCGGCCACCGCCGTCACCAACGACCCGATGGAAGCCACGTATATCGGCATCCACATGTGGAAGCAGGCGGTCGAGCAGGCCAAGACCACCGACGTCGACAAGGTGATCGCGGCCATGGGCGGCCAGAAGTTCACGGCGCCGGACGGCTACACCATCGAGATGGACAAGAGCAACCATCACCTGCACAAGCCCGTGTACATCGGCGAAGTGCAGGCAGACGGCCAGTTCAATGTGGTCTGGAAAAGCAAGGGCCCGATCCGCGCCCAGCCGTGGAGCCCGTTCATCCCCGGCAACGAAAGCAAGCAAGGCCTGTAAACGCAGAAAAAGGGCGCAGCCATGCGACTTGCGGCACTCACCGGCCGAATGGGCCGGTTCCTGCTGGGCTGCGCGCTCGGCCTGGCGGCCTTGGCCGCCAGCGCCGGCGCGCAGGGCCTGGACCCGGCATTGCTGGCCCCCCTGGCCGGCGACGAGACCGACGCCAAACTGGACACCATCGACCGCCTGGGCCGCCTGCCCGATCCCCAGGCGGCCGAGGTGCTGAAGGCGCTGGGCGACGGCCAGTTGCTGGCCACGCCCGCCGGCCGCGTCATGATCGAACGCGAGGACGGACAGACGCTGGACGCCGCCACCGGGCAACCGCAAGCCAGGCCCGATGACGCCGACAGCGTCATGATCAACAACCGCCTGCGCCGCGCCATCAGCGGCGCGCTGGCGACTTCCCAACTCTATTCCAAGGCGCCCGCCGAACGCCTGGCCGCCGCGCAGCGCCTGCAGCAGAGCAGCGACGCCAGCCGCCTGCCGCTGCTGGCCGAGGCGATCAAGCGCGAGAATGACGAGCAGGTGCGCGGCGCGCTCGAAACCGCGCAGGCCCGCCTGCAATTGGCCTCGGACGATCCCGCGTTGCGCCGCGCCGCCGCGCAGGCCCTGGGCGAAACGCGCAACGCGGCCTTCCGGCCATTGCTGGCGGCGCTGGTGCAGACCAACGCCGACGGCGGCCACGCCGAACCCGACGCCGGCGTGCGAGCGGCCGCCGAGACCGCGCTGCGCGCGATCGACCGGCACATGGCCACGCTGGAATGGGCGGGCAATCTCTTCTATGGCGTCAGCCTGGGCAGCGTGCTGCTGCTGGCCGCGCTGGGCCTGGCCATCACCTTCGGGCTGATGGGCGTGATCAACATGGCGCACGGCGAGCTGCTGATGATCGGCGCCTACACCGCCTACATGGTGCAGACCGTGTTCCGCCAGTACCTGCCGGGCTGGATCGACTGGTATGTGGTGGCGGCGCTGCCCGCGGCCTTCGTGGTGACGGCGCTGGTCGGCATGGCGCTGGAGCGCACCGTGATCCGCTGGCTGTACGGACGGCCGCTGGAAACCCTGCTGGCCACGTGGGGCATCAGCCTGATGCTGATGCAGACCGTGCGCACGCTGTTCGGCGCGCAGAACGTCGAGGTCAGCAATCCCAGCTGGATGTCGGGCGGCATGACCGTGATGGGCGGGCTGGTGCTCAGCTACAACCGCATCGCCATCATAGTCTTCGCCATGCTGGTCGTGTTCTTCGTGTGGCTGCTGCTGAACCACACGCGCCTGGGGCTGTTCGTGCGCGCCATCACGCAGAACCGCCGCATGGCCGACTGCGTGGGCGTGCCCACGGGCCGCATCGACATGCTGGCCTTCGGCCTGGGCTCGGGCATCGCCGGCCTGGCGGGCGTGGCGCTGTCGCAGCTGGGCAACGTGGGCCCCGACCTGGGCCGTGGGTACATCGTGGATTCGTTCATGGTGGTGGTGCTGGGCGGCGTGGGCCAACTGGCCGGCACGGTGATCGCGGCGCTGGGCCTGGGCGGCGTCAACAAGTTCCTGGAACCCTACGCGGGCGCGGTCATGGCCAAGATCACCATCCTGATCCTCATCGTGCTGTTCGTCCAGAAGCGGCCGCAAGGCCTGTTCGCCCCGCGCGGCCGGAGCGTCGAATGAAATCCGACTCGTTTCCTCCCGATCTGCTGGCCTGCGCGCACCGGCCGCTGTTTGCGCCGCGCGCCTGGCTGGCGCTGGCCATCGTGGCCGGCCTGCTGGCGCTGCTGCCCGCATTGAACCTGTTCTTCGCGCCGGGCCATGCCCTGCACGTGTCCTCGTACATGGTGGCGCTGGCCGGCAAATTCATGTGCTATGCCCTGGCCGCGCTGGCGCTGGACCTGGTGTGGGGCTACGCCGGCATCCTGTCGCTGGGGCACGGCCTGTTCTTCGCCCTGGGCGGCTACGCGCACGGCATGTACCTGATGCGCGCCATCGGCCGCGACGGCGTCTACCAGAGCGACCTGCCCGACTTCATGGTGTTCCTGAACTGGAAGGAATACCCCTGGTACTGGGCGTTCACCGAGCACTATGCCTACGCCATGCTGCTGGTGGTGCTGGTGCCGGGCGTGCTGGCCTTCCTGTTCGGCTACTTCGCATTCCGCTCGCGCATCAAGGGCGTGTACTTCTCGATCATCACGCAGGCGCTTACCTACGCGGCCATGCTGCTGTTCTTCCGCAACGACACGGGCTTCGGCGGCAACAACGGCTTCACCGACTTCAAGCGCATCCTGGGCTTCGACATCACCGCGCCCTCGACCCGCGCCGCGCTGTACTGGATCACGCTGCTGGCGCTGGCCGGCTCGCTGGTGGTGGCGCGCATGGTCACGCAATCCAAGCTGGGCCGCGTGCTGACCGCCGTGCGCGACTCGGAAAGCCGCCTGCGCTTCCTGGGCTACGAGCCGCTGGGCTTCAAGCTGTTCGTGTGGACGCTGTCCGCCGTGATGTGCGGCATCGCCGGCGCGCTGTACGTGCCGCAGGTGGGCATCATCAACCCGGGCGAGATGTCCACCGAGAACTCCATCGAGATGGTGATCTGGGTCGCTACCGGCGGGCGCGGCACGCTGGTCGGCCCCATCATCGGCGCGGGTGTCGTCAACGGCCTGAAGACCTGGTTCACCAGCGTGGCGCCCGAGTTCTGGCTGTATGCGCTGGGCCTGATCTTCGTGCTGGTCACGCTGTTCCTGCCGCAGGGCATCGTGGGGCTGGCGCGCCGCTGCGCGCGCCGCTGGCAGGAACGGCGCGCACCGGTGCACGCCCGGGAGCAGAAGGCATGAACGCGCCCGGCCATCCCGAACCTTCCCTTGGAGAACAGGCATGCCGCGCCACGAAGGGACATACATGAACGCCCCGAACCGCCCCTCGCACATGGACGAGGTGATGATGGCCGATGCCGACGATGCCGCGCTGCAGGGCGGCGCGGGCGGCGACGCCAGCTACGGCCGCGTCAGCGCGGGCGGACTGGACACCACGCACGGCGCCATCCTGTACCTGGAAGACATCACCGTCAGCTTCGACGGCTTCAAGGCGCTGAACCAGCTGACGCTGGACATCGGCGTGGGCGAGCTGCGCTGCATCATCGGCCCCAACGGCGCGGGCAAGACGACCATGATGGACGTCATCACCGGCAAGACGCGCCCCACCTCGGGCACCGCGTATTTCGGCCAGACCATCGACCTGACCACGCTGTCCGAGGCCGACATCGCGCATGCCGGCATCGGCCGCAAGTTCCAGCGGCCCACGGTGTTCGAACAGCACAGCGTGTTCGAGAACCTGGAATTGGCGATGAAGACCGACAAGCGCGTACGGCCCACGCTGTTCTCGCGCCTGTCCAGCGAACAGGGCGACCGCATCGCACAGACGCTGGACCTGATCCGCCTGCGCGCGCATGCCGCGCGGCCCGCGGGTCTCCTGTCGCACGGCCAGAAGCAGTGGCTGGAGATCGGCATGCTGCTGATGCAGGAACCGCGCCTGCTGCTGCTGGACGAGCCCGTGGCCGGCATGACCGACGCCGAGACAGAACGCACCGGCGAGCTGCTGAACGAGCTGCGCGGCAGGCATTCGCTGATGGTGGTCGAGCACGACATGGATTTCGTGACGCAGATCGCCGGGCCGGGCAAGGTGACGGTGCTGCACGAGGGCTCGGTACTGGCTGAAGGCACGATGGCCGCCGTGCAGGCGCATCCGCGCGTCATCGAAGTCTATCTGGGCAGGTGAGAACGATGCCCACCCCTACGCTCACTACGTTCGCTGCCCCTCAAGGGGCTCGGCCGCCTTCGGGCGGCCGGGCGGCGGCTGATGTGCCCACCCCTACGCTCACTACGTTCGCTGCCCCTCAAGGGGCTCAGCCGCCTTCGGGCGGCCGGGCGGCGGCTGAGGAATCTCAATGCTCGAAGTAACGTCAGTCAACCAATACTACGGCGGCAGCCACACCCTGCGCGGCGTCTCGCTGTCGTTGAAGCGCGGCGAATGCCTGGCCCTGCTGGGCCGCAACGGCGTGGGCAAGACCACATTGCTGAAGTGCCTGATGGGGGTGCTGCCCGTGGCCAGCGGCAGCGTCATGCTGGACGGCCACGACGTGACGAAGCTGGCGCCGCACCAGCGCGCCGCGCGCGGCATGGCCTACGTGCCGCAGGGCCGCGACATCTTCGCCCGGCTGACGGTGGAAGAGAACATCGTGATGGGCATGGCGACGCAGCCCGCGGCGAAGGCCCGCCGCATCAAGGACGAGGTCTTCGAACTGTTTCCCGTGCTGCGCACCATGCTGAACCGGCGCGGCGGCGATCTGTCGGGCGGGCAGCAGCAGCAACTGGCCATCGCCCGCGCGCTGGTGGCCGAACCCAGCCTCATCATCCTGGACGAGCCCACCGAGGGCATACAGCCGTCCATCATCAAGGACATCGGCCGCGTCATCCACATGCTGCGCCAGCGCGGGGACATCGGCATCCTGCTGTGCGAGCAGTACTTCGACTTCGCGAAGGAACTGGCGGACCAGTTCGTGGTGCTGTCGCGCGGCGAAGTGGTGGCCAGCGGCGACCGCGCGCACATCGACGGCGACGACGTCAGGAAGCACCTGTCCGTCTAGGAACAGCGGTTGTCGGCACGCTGCGGCGCCGCATTGCTTGATGCTTCAAGGGAAAACTCTCGTGTCGGAAGCCCACCTTCTGTGGGAGGATTTTGCACGCCCATGGGGGTTAACGGGATTGCCTTGTTCGACAAGCAAGGGGAATTGCAGAACATCGTCGTCTACGCCCCCATGACGCCCTGTCTGACTGACCGTGCCTTGCAGGACCTTGCCGGATGTCTGCGTCCCGCATCGCGCCGCGGCGGGGCCGGCCCGCTGTTGTCCAACGCTATCAAGGATTCTCGATGAAGAAGAAAACCCTGCCGTTGCTCGTACTCATGGCCCTGACCCTGCCACTGGCGGGTTGCGGCGGCAGTGACTCGGACGACGAGTCGCCCCCTGTCGTCACCAACCCTCCGCCCACGCAGGAACCCACGATCATCGCCGACGCGGATCCGTCCAGCTGCTCGGTCGTTTCCAGCAGCGGCAGCGCGGTCGTGGTGGGCTCCGGCCAGGCCGGCGACCCGGCCGCGCCGGAACCCGCCTCGGGCTACCGCCTGGGCTACCGGGCCAAGTACGCCAGCAAGTACATGGTGGTCGCCAACACGCCGCTGGCCACCAAGGCGGGATGCGACATCCTGAAGGCGGGCGGCACGGCCGCCGATGCCGCCATCGCCGTGCAGGCGGTGCTGGGCCTGGTCGAGCCGCAGTCCAGCACCATCGCCGGCAGCGCCTTCATGATGTATTACGACGCGGCCACCAGGCAGGTCACCGCCTACGATGGCCGCGAGACCGCGCCAGCCGCCGCCACGGGCTACTACCTGGCCCGCCAGGACCAGGCCGATCCGGCCTCGCCCGCTCCCGTGCCCAGCGCGCGCCGCAGCGGCCGCTCCATCGGCGTGCCCGGCGTGATGCGCATGCTGGAGCTGGCCCACAAAGAGCACGGCAAACTGGAATGGAGCGAGCTGTTCGACGAAGGCATCCGCCTGGCCGACGACGGCTTCAAGATCCCCGGCCGCATGGGCAATGCCCTGGCCAGCTCGGCGAACTCGCTGCGCCTGGACGCCGATGCGGTGGCGATCTACTTCGACGTGGACGGCAACATCCGCGAGACCGGCGACACGATGACCAACGCGCCTTACGCCCAGACGCTGCGCATCCTTGCGCAGAAGGGTGCGGACGGGCTCTACACCGGCCGCATCGCGCAGGACATCGTCAACAAGGCTAGGCAGACGGTGGGCGCCGACCCGGCGCGCACGCCGATCACCCCCAGCCTGATGACCACCGACGACCTGGCGGCCTACCAGGCCAAGAAGCGCGAGCCGGTCTGCACGACCTACCGCGACACCTACTACGTGTGCTCGATGTCCCCGCCCTCGTCCGGCGGCATCGCCATCGCGCAGACGCTGGGCATCCTGGAGAACTTCGACCTGTCCGGCTATGCGCCCACGGGTCCGTTGGACGAAGGGGGAATTCCCACGGTGATGGGCGTGCACCTGGTGTCCGAAGCCGAGCGCCTGGCCTATGCCGACCGCGACAAGTACGTGGCCGACACCGACTTCGTGCCCCTGCCCGGCCGCGGCGTGGCCAGCATGCTGGACAAGAACTACCTGAAGTCGCGTTCGAACCTGATCAACACCGCCGCCAGCATGGGCACCGCCACGGCCGGGGTGTTCGACTCGGCCACGGCGCGCTTCGGCATCGACAATACGGTCGAGTACGGCACCACGCACTTCTCCATCGTCGATACCTACGGCAACGTCGTGTCCATGACCACCACCGTGGAGTCGAGCATGGGGTCCTACCACATGACCAACGGCTTCCTGCTGACCAACCAGCTGACCGACTTCAACTCGCCTCCGATCGGCGGCGACGGCAATCCCATCGCCAACCGGGTCGAGGCGGGCAAGCGGCCGCGCAGCACGATGGCGCCCACGCTGGTGTTCAAGGGCACCGAGCCGGGCGACTTCTTGATGGCCACGGGCTCGCCGGGCGGCGGCACCATCATCCAGTACGTGGTCAAGACGGTGGTGGGCGCATTGGACTGGAAGCTGAACGCCCAGCAGGCGACGTCGCTGGTGGACTTCGGGGCCAGCAACTCGCCGAACACCAGTATCGACACGTCCAACACCACGCTGGACCTGGGCGCCCTGCAGGACGGGCTGCGCTTGCTGGGCCACGGCATCAGCGCCGGCGCGCAGTCCAGCGGCATCTCGACCATCATGCGCGTCGAGAAGGACGGCGTGATGCAATTGGAAGGCGGCGTCGACCCGCGCCGTGAAGGCATCGTGCTGGGCAACGGCGCGCTGTAACCCTGATGGCATGCGCCGCGAGGTCAGCCGGATCGCGGCGCATTGTCAACTCTGGATAAACGCAGTGTTGCCCCCTGGGCGAGTTCCGCTTCGAATTCCAGGATCGACCGGGGCGGCGGCCACTACCACCAGCACGGCATCATGATGCCGGACAACGGCCTGGACGACCAGCGCGACAAGGACACCATCCTGTCCGGCTCGGCGGGAGATCCGTACACTCCCGATCACGTCACGCCGTGACGCCTGAAAGGAGCCTTGCCCGGGATCAGGCTGCCTCTGGATGCAGCCTGATTCCCAATGCCCGCAACACCTTCAGGATCGTTGCGAAACTCGGATTGCCCTCGCCGGACAACGCTTTATAGAGACTTTCTCTGCCCAGACCCGTGTCCTTGGCAAGTTGTGTCATGCCCTTCGCGCGAGCGATATTTCCCAGTGCCTTGGCGATGAACGCCGCGTCATCACCGGCCTCTTCCATGCAGGCTTCCAGGTACAGCAGTGCATCCTCGTCCGTTTGCAGGTACCGGGCGCTATCCCATTTGCGCAGCTTTTTCGTTTCCATGGAAGGTGTCCTAGTATTGCCTGGCCAACGACAGCGCGGTCTTGATATCTTTTGATTGAGTGGACTTGTCTCCACCCGCCAACAGGATCACTATTTCCGAGCCGCGCCGGGTGAAATAGACACGATACCCGGGACCGTAGTGGATTCTCATCTCGGACACGCCTTCGCCGACCGGTTCGCAATCTCCGAAGTTTCCTTCTTCGGCCCGATCAATTCGGACCTGGATTCGGTGCATGGCGCGCCGATCTTTCAACAAGAAAAGCCGTCTTACACCGCTACCAAGTTTGGACTGTGCGAAGGCACGGCTATCCATCGTACGGACCGAGATGACTGGCGACGCGAATCGCCAGGAAAATAGGATCGTCTTACCGCTACTGCGTGCCGAACCCCTCGGTCAATGGCGCTTTACGCCGGCCCCAGCGGCCCCAGCGCGCCACCGTCCACCGCGCCCTCATCCGCCTTCTGGCTTGCCGGGACGGCCTGATCCTCGGGCGCCGGCTTCGGTTCGGCATCCTCTTCCTGCACCCGCAATCTCGGCAGGTATTCGGGCCGGTTCTCGTGCACCCACGCAATCAGGCCTTCGCGGATCTTGCAGCGCAGATCCCACGCCTCGCCCGACCCGCGCGCGCTGACCAGCGCCCGGATCTGCATGGCGCGGTCATTGGTGTCGGTGACCTGCAGCACGCACACGCGGCCATCCCACTCCGGGGTGGCCTCGCATAGCCGTTTCAGCTCCTCACGCAGCGGATCCAGCGGCGTGCGGTAATCCACCCACAGGAACACCGTGCCGATCAGTTGCGACGTCGTGCGCGTCCAGTTTTCAAAAGGGTTCTCGATGAACCACTGCAGCGGCACCACCAGGCGGCGTTCGTCCCAGATCCGGATGACGACGTACGCGCCCGTGATCTCTTCCACGCGGCCCCATTCGCCCTTCACGATCAGCACGTCGTCGATGCGGATGGGCTGCGTCAGCGCGATCTGCAAACCGGCGATCACGTTGCCCAGCACGGGCTTGGCCGCGAAACCGGCCACCAGGCCCATAAGCCCGGCCGAGGCCATGATGCTGGCGCCGATCTGGCGCGCGCCGGGCAAGGTCAGCAGCATCGCCGCGATACCGATCACCAGGATCATCAGGTTCACGCAGCGCCCGAGCACGCGCGTCTGCGTCTGGATACGGCGCGCGCCCAGGTTGTCGGCCACGTCGGCGGGATTGAGCATGACGATGGCGTCGGCCACGCCCTCGCAGCTGCGCATGGCCAGCCAGGTCAGCATGCCGATCAGCGCCAGGCGCGACACCATCTCGATCAACGGCAGGCCCGGCAATGTATCGGGCGCGCCCTGCAATACGACCTGGAGGGCAAAAGCGATCAACAGCCAGAGGCTCGGCACGTAAGCGCGGCTGACCACCAGGGAAGCCAGCGGACGCTTGCGGGTGACGCGGCGCAGGACGGCCGCGCCGATGCGGTGCACCAGCCAGGCGATGGCGATGCCGATGAGCACGGCAACGGCGAAGACCAGCAGGGGATGACGCGTGAAGAACTCGGGTTCCATCGAAGGGACTCCCGATGGCGATTTGAGCGGATACAGCCCATACCGTACCGAACATTGCGGCGGCGCAACACCGCTGCGGCAGGATTTTTACAACCAGAGCGATTTGGTCAAAAGGGCCTTCCTGTCCTCGACGCTGAGGGTCCTGGATTGCCCCGCTTCCGTTCGAGGGCGGAAGGCGCCACTCGCCCGCGTCGCGTTCAGTCGCGGAAGTTCTCGAACTGCAGCGGCAGGTCGACGTCGGTCTTGCGCAGCAGCGCCATGACGGCCTGCAGGTCGTCGCGCTTCTTGCCGGTGATGCGCAGCTTGTCGCCGTTGATCTGGCTCTCGACCTTCATCTTGCTGGCCTTGATGGCGGCGACCAGCTTCTTGGCCGTGGCCTGCTCGATGCCCTGCTTGATGGTGACCTTCTGGCGCGCGCCGCCCAGGTTTTCCAGGGGATCGGCGACGTCCATGCAGCGCACGTCGATGTTGCGCGCCGACAGCCGGCCACGCAGGATGTCCAGCATCTGCTTGAGCTGGAACGCGGATTCGGCGACCTGGGTCACGTCGTAGCCTTCCAGCTCGAAGCTGGCCTTCGTGCCCTTGAAATCGAAACGCGTGGACAGTTCACGATTGGCTTGGTCGACCGCGTTGGTCAACTCGTGCTTGTCGACCTCGGAGACGACGTCGAAACTGGGCATGGCAGTGATCCTCTTGCTTGCTTGAATATGGGAAACCCGCAGTTTATGCCGATTCGCGGCCTGCCATCCGGCGCGGCGGCACGCAACGCGAGCGAGGCGGGAAGGCCACACTCTCGCAGCGGGTCTCAGCCCAGCGCCTGCGCCCCGATGGCAAACAAGCGCATGCCCGCATCGACCGGCAACGCGGCGCCTCGTGCCATCACGACCGCATCGGACACTTTCGCCAATCCCGACGCCTCCAACCACGGCGTCAGCCCCGTGGCCGCATCGCAATCCACCCGCAGGAACTGCCCCTGCGACTGATTTGCCAGATACGCGATCAGCGCCTTCGCGCAGCCCTCGTCGTCCGCGGCGACCGGACCGATGATCAGCCCTTTTCCGAATCTGCGCAGCATGGCGAAACCGCGCAAGCCATCCGGATCGGAAAGCATCACCGTGGCCGTGGCCTGCTGCTGCCACTGCTGCATCAGGCCCCGACGCGGCATGCCTCGCGCACGGGCGTCAAGGTCAGCCAGCAGATCGAGGTCTTCGGGCAATGCCAGCCGCAGCGCGGCTCCGTCAGGTAGGGCCGCGGTCGGCACGTCCTGCGCCACGATGCCCTGGCACTGGTGCACGATACCCACGCGCTGAAATCCTGCCCGCTCGTAGAGGCGTTCGCCCATCGGCGTGGCGTGCAGCAGCAAGGTGCTGTCCGGCGCCATTTCGCAAAGCGCATCGAACAGCAGGCTGCCCACGCCCTGCCCGCGATGCGCCGGCGACACCAGCACCATGCCCAGCGTGGCCGCCCGCACGCCCCATTGCCAACACATGCCGATGCCCGCCACATCGTCGCCCGCCTGCACCACGCATCCCCGGCCCAGCGCGAAGAACGCCTGCCAGTCTTTCACGCGATGCGGCCAGTGCTCCTGGTTGGACAGCCGCCATCCGGCCGGGATGTCGGCCTGGCGCATGGGTCGGACGGAGAAACGGTCTGCTGCCTGAGAAAACATGGTCATCGCTGCTGCGTGAAGACCGTCCCGCACAAGACTTCACCCGCCGGCGCATCATTGAACGAATAGTCCGCTGGACGAGCCCCTGCGTTGCGCCCCCCCTGGTTCAACACCCCGCCAACGCCATCAGAACCCGACCGCCTGCCCGTCCCGACGCGAATCCGACGCCGCGATGTAGCCGTACTCGCCGCGCTGGATCAGTTGGGCTGCGCCGAAGTCCAGGCTCAGCGGCGGCGCCACGGTCAGGTTGTGGCCACGATCACGCAGCGCCTGCGCCACGTCGGGCGACAGGTGCGACTCCACCGTCACCACCGGGCCGTTCTCCACGCGGAAACGCGGCGCGTCGCTGATGGCCTGCGGGTTCTGGTTGAACGCGCCCAGGCGCGCCATCACCTGCAGATGACCCTGCGCCTGCATCGAGCCGCCCATCACGCCGAACGCCATCACAGGCTGGCCGGCGCGGGTGACGAAGCCCGGGATGATGGTGTGCAGCGGACGCTTGCCCGGCGCCACGCGGTTGACGTGGCCCGGCGTCAGCACGAAGCCGCAGCCGCGGTTGTGCAGCGAAATACCCGTGTCCGGCACTACCACGCCCGAACCGAAGCCGTGATAGTTGGACTGGATGAAGGACACCATGGTGCCGTCGGCATCGGCCGCGGCCAGGTACACCGTGCCGCCCACCGACGGCGCGCCCGCGCCCGGCATGCCCGCGCGATCCATCGACACGAGCCTGGCGCGCTCGGCCAGGTAGGCCGGATCCAGCAGTTGCGACGTGCCCACCTTCATGGTGGCCGGGTCGGAGATGTGGTGATGCAAGTCGGCGAAGGCCAGCTTCATGGCTTCCAGGCCGACGTGATAGAAATCGGCACTGTCGCGGCCCATCGACTCCAGATCGAAGCGATCCAGGATGCCCAGGGCGATCAGCGCGGCGATGCCCTGGCCGCTGGGCGGGATCTCGTGCAGCGTGTAGCCGCGGAAATCCTGCGTCACCGGCTCGACCCACATCGGCTGGTGGGCCGCCAGGTCTTCGGCGCGCAGCGCGCCGCCGGTGTTGCGGGCGTGCGCGTCGATGCGCGAGGCCAGTTCACCGCGATAGAAGCTTTCGCCGCCGCTTTCGGCGATCAGGCGCAGCGTGCGCGCCTGCTCGGGAAAGCGCCAGTGTTCGCCCGCGTGCGGCGCGCGGCCCAGGCGCAGGAAAGCCTCTTTGAAGCCTGGCTGTTCGGCAAGCTTGGCCGACTGCGCGGCCCACTGGCGGGCCACCGTGGGCGACACCGCGAAGCCTTCCTCGGCATAGGCGATCGCCGGTTCGAACAGGCGCGCGAACGGCAGCTTGCCGTGGCGGTCGGACAGCGCCTTCCAGCCGGCCACCTGGCCGGGCACGGTGACCGTGTCCCAGCCGATGGGCGGCATGGCGTCGCGGCTGGCGAAGTACTCGTCCGTCCAGCCCGCCGGCGCGACGCCGGTGGAATTCAGGCCCTGCAACCGGCCATCCTTCCAGACCTGCACGAACATGTCGCCGCCGATGCCGTTCATCACCGGCTCGACCACCGTCAAGGCAATGGCGGTGGCCAGGGCCGCGTCGACCGCGTTGCCGCCCTGCAGCAGCATGCGCAGGCCCGCTTGCGCGGCCAGCGGCTGGCTGGTGCTGACCACATTGCGCGCCAGCACGGGCATCTTCTGGGAGGGATAAGGGAACGACCAATCGCAGGACGACATGAATGAACTCGGCGATGAATGAAAAAAGAACCTCGCTGCTTACTGCAGCGACATGCCCGATTGCTTGATCAGGGCTTCGGTGCGCGGCAGCTCGGCGTCGACCATCCTCTCGAAGTCGGCGACCGAACCGCCGACCGGCTCGGCGCCGGTGGTGGCCAGCTTGGCGCGGAAGTCCTGGTCCTTCAGGGCACGGTTGATCGAGGCGTTGAGCTTCTGGACGATGGGCTCGGGCGTGCCCTGGGGCGCGACGATACCGTACCACGGAGCCACGTCATAGCCGGGGTAGCCCTGTTCGGCCACCGTCGGGAGATTCGGCGCCATTTCCGAACGCTTGGCGGTCGAGATGGCCAGCGCGTTCAGCTTGCCCGACTGCACGTAGGGCAGCGCGGTCATGATGGTGTCGAAGTACATGGAGACCTGGCCGCTGAGCAGGGCCGGGATGGCGTCGCCCGCGCCCTTGTAGGGCACGTGCACGATATCGATGCCGGTCAGTTGCTTCAGCAGTTCTCCGGCCAGGTGCGAGGTGGTGCCCGCGCCGAACGAGGCGTAGGTCAGCTTGCCCGGGTTCTTCTTGGCGTACGCGATCATCTCGGGCAGCGTCTTGAAGGGCTCGTTCGGGTTCGACAGCAGCACGTTCGGCGTGACGGCCACGACCGCGACCTTCTCGAAGGCGGCGGGATCGTAGCTCAGGTTCTTGTACAGGAAGCGGTTGGTGACCATCGAGGCCGGGCCCGACATCAGCAGCGTGTAGCCGTCGGCGGGCGAGCGGGCGGCGGCCGAGCTGCCGATGGCGGCGGCGGCGCCGGGCTTGTTCTCGACGATGACGCTCTGGCCGTATTCCTTGCCCAGGGCCTGGCCCAGTTGGCGCGAGATCAGGTCGGTGGCGGCGCCGGCCGAGAACGGCACGACGATCTTGATGGGCCGGTCGGGCCAGTTGTCGGCGCTCTGCGCCGAGACCGGCAGAGTGGCCGCGCCAGCCAACAGGCCCAGGCCCAGGCCCAGCAGGTAATGTTTGATGCCCATGCAATCCCCTTGTGCGTTATCGAATGACCGCGCTGGCCCGTGACCAGCCGCGAGTCCGCTATTAGAAGCGCGGGCATGGTCTGGGGAAGGGACCACTTTTGCACCGCACCAAGGAACCAATGCCCTGGGAAAACCCTACTCAGCGTTTGGGCAAGGCGCCCAAGGGGTTCACGGGCTTGCCATTGCGGCGCAGCTCGAAGTAGACGGCCACGCGGGAGGCGTCGCTGTTGCCCATCTCGGCAATGGTCTGCCCCTGCTTGACGGCCTGGCCCTGCTTGACCAGCAGCTTGTGGTTGTGGGCATAGATGCTGAGAAAGCCGCCGCCATGCCGCACGATGACCAGGTTGCCATAGCCGCGCAGGCCGTTGCTGGCGTATTCCACCTTGCCGGCGGCGGCGGCCTTGACCGGCGTGCCGGTCTTGTTGGCGATGGTGATGCCCTTCGAGCTGACGCCGTTGTAGCCGGACACCATGGCCCCTTCGGCGGGCCAGATCAGCGAAATGCCATGCACCGGCGTGGCGGGCGAGTCGGGAATGGACGCGCGGGCACGGGGCTTGGACGAACCGGGCGGGCTGGCTGGCGCCGCATCGGCCGCGGGGGCATCGTCGCCGGGGGGCCGCACGCGCAGGACCTGGCCTTCGCTGATGCGGTCGGCGTTGGGCAGCCCGTTCCAGCGCACCAGGTCGCTGACCGACTGGCCGTTGTCGCGCGCGATCTTGGTCAGCGTGTCGCCATCCTGCACGCGATACTGGCCGGGACCGACCTTCGTGGTGGCGCAGGCGGCCAGCAGGGCCAGGGCCAGCATGCCGGCCGCCAGTCGCACTGGCCGCAACGCATGCCGTCGCCGGCCCGACCCTGCCCCGGCCGGCATTGTGGACGGAAGATGGGAAGGTACGGGAGAGATGAGCGGCTGCGGCACGGTCCGAAGGGCGGGAAAATGTAAATTTGGCCCGCCAAGGGTACCAAGAAACGCCGGTGGCGTGCCGTGCGCATAGCCCTTTTACGCCGCCCTCAACCTCGGCACCGCCGCCAGGAGGCGCGGCGAAGGCGAGGTCGGGCCGCTGCCCACCGCCTGAGCTGTCAGGTCATGCGTCACCTCGCCCAGGCAGGCGGATTGCGTCAAGGACACGTCCACGACCTCGCCCATGATCTCGGTCACGCTGCGCGACGACGACACGATCTCTTCCATCGTCGTACCCGCCTGGCGCACCTGCTCGGCGCCGCGCTCGACCTGCTGGCGCGACGACTGGATCAGGCTCTTGATCTCTTTCGCCGCCGACGCGCTGCTCTGCGCCAGGTTGCGCACCTCGGAAGCCACCACCGCAAAGCCCTTGCCGTGCTGGCCCGCGCGCGCGGCCTCGACCGCGGCGTTCAACGCCAGGATGTTGGTCTGGAACGCGATGTTGTCCATCACCCCGATGATGTCCGAGATCTTGCGCGAACTTGCCGTGATGGCATCCATCGCGCCGATCACGCCCTGCACCGTCTGCCCACCCGCCTCGGCCACGCGGCAGGCGTCCACGGCCAGCTGATTGGCCTGTCCCGCGCGCTCGGCGTTCTCGGTCAGGCCCCGCACGGCCTCGCGCAGCGTCTGCGCCGCCATGAAGCGGCGCGTGATGTCGGTGGCGTACTTCACCACCTTGAACGGCCGGCCATCGGCATCCAGGATGGGGTTGTAGCTGGCCTCGATCCAGACTTCGCGCCCGTCCTTGCCGATACGCAGGTACTGGCCGGCATCGTGCGCGCCGTTGCCCAGCTTGCGCCAGAAATCGGCATAGGCCGCGCTGCGGCGCTCGTCCGGCTGCACGAACATGCTGTGATGCTTGCCCACGATCTCGTCCAGCCGGTAGCCCATGGCCCGCAGGAACAGGTCGTTGGCGTGCAGGATGATGCCGTCCAGGTCGAACTCGATCACCGCCTGCACCTTCGCGATGGCGGCCAGCTGGCCCTGGGCATCGTCGTTGCGGCGCTGCTCATCGGTGACGTCGGTGGCGTACTTCACCACCTTGACTGGCCGGCCCTGGCGATCGCAGACGGGGTTGTAGCTGGCCTGCAGCCAGACCTCGTGACCGTCGTGCGCCACGCGCCGGTAGCGCCCGGCATCGTAGATGCCCTCGCCCAGCCGGCGCCAGAATTCGGCGTAGGCCTCGGATTCGCGCACGTCGTCGTCGACGAACATGCGGTGATGCTGGCCGATGATCTCGTCCAGCTCATAACCCATGGTGTCGAGAAAGTGCCGGTTGGCCGCCAGCACGTGGCCCCCCAGGTCGAACTCGATGACCGCCTGAGACCGGTGGATGGCCTCGATCTGGCCGTGCAGGTCAGCCAGGCGGCGCTGGCGGGCACGGCCCAGAATATTGTCCAGGAAGCGCGACATTTGCACACCCCTCCCCCGGCATGCCGGAGCTGTAATGGAATTCACCGTATTGCGATTTGTGCGTACTGCAGATGAAACATATCTTGTCAATTGAAAGCAAACATCAGGGTTATCGCTAACACTGCGTCCCGTTTTTTATTCATTGACAGGCAGCTTTCAGGATGATCGAGGCGGCGTCAGTCTTCGCGGCCCTTGGGCAGGCGCGCGCCCAGCAGCGCCTGCACGCGGCGATTGCGGGCCAGCGAGCGCGAATACATCGAGTCGGGCCGCAGCCCGCGCGCGATCACGAAGCCGGTGACGCAGGCCAGCATCAGCGGCAACATGGCCTCGTAGCTCAGCGTCATCTCGAAGATCATCAGGATGGACATCAGCGGCGCGTGCGTGGACGCCGCCAGCAGCGCCCCCATGCCGACCACCGCATAGCTGCTGACGGACGACACCGAGCCCGCCGGCAGCAGGCCGTGCAACGCGGCGCCGTACAGATGGCCCACCGCCGCGCCCACGAACAGCGTGGGCGTGAAGATGCCGCCCACCGCGCCGGAACCGACGCTGCCGGCCGTGGCCACGATCTTCATCAGCAGCAGGATGGCCACGGCCTGCCAGGCCCATGGCTGGTGCAGCATCGAATTGACCACGCTGTAGCCGTTGCCCCACACCTCGGGCCAGCCGATGGAGATGGCGCCCACCACCAGGCCGCCCGCCGCCAGCCGCGCCCACAACGGGCGGATCAGCCGCGTGAAGCCCTGCTTGGCGCCATCGAGCGACGCCAGGTAATACGGGGCCGTGACGCCGGCCAGCAGGCCCAGCCCCAGGTAGCTCAGCACCTCCCACCCCGACACGAAGTCGAAGGCGGGCATGTGATAGACGGCGTCGTAGTTCAGCAGTTGCCGCGTGACCATGTTGGCCGCCACCGACGACACGATCAGCGGCACCAGCGTGGCCGACGACACCGCGCCATAGACGATCTCGGACACGAACAGCGCCCCGGCGATGGGCGCGTTGTAGGCGGCGGTGATACCCGCCGTAGCGCCACAGGCCACCAGCAACCGCAGATGGCCGGGCGGCAGCACCAGGAAGCGGCCCAGCACCGAGGACAGCATGGCGGCAAGCTGCACCATCGGGCCCTCGCGGCCGATGGAGGCGCCCGAACTGATGGAACTGAGCGAGGCGAGGCTACGCGCCAGCGTCTGGCGCATGCCGACGATGCCGCGGCCCACCGCGATGGCTTCCATGTAGTCGCCCGCGCCGCGCCGGGGCAGGCGCGCGTTGGCCCATTGCAGGATCAGCCCCGCCGCCACGCCGCCCAGTGCGGGCAGCAGCAAGCGCTCCCACCAGGCCAGGCCGCGCGCCAGGGACACCATCCCGTGCGCGGGCGCGCCGCCGAGCCAGGCCTGCAGGAATTCGAGCGACTCGCGGAAAGCCACGGTGGCCAACGCCCCCAGGATGCCGGCCACGGCGGCCGCCAGCAGCGTGGCGGGCAGGCGGTCGGCAACGAGCTGGCGTCGCACCCAGGCGGCGCCCGGCACGCGCCACGGTTTCAGCGGCAAGGACATGGGCCGGAATTGTAGTCTCGCGCGCAACGGAACGTATCGAATTGCGGCTCGGCTGACGGCAAAACAGGAGTTTGGAGCCTCCAGGGAAACAGCCGCTTACGCCTCGTAGCCAAACCCTAGCCTACGGGACGGCGCCACGCTCAGAATGGTTCTCAGCCCTGCCTCCGGGGCATCGCTCTGGTGCCCCCCCTTGCAATGCAACGCCTGCGCCGGCCTTGCACCGCATCCAGGCAGTCTTCGCAAATCCCGCGGCGCGCGCGGCGCCGCTTCGGACAAGGAGCCAAACAATGCCTAACCTTCGCCATGCTCTTTCTGACGCCCAGCTCGTGCAAGCCAAGGACTCGGTGCAATCGCTGCTGACGCGTGTGGACGAACTGCTCGAGTCGAACGCGGCCCAGGCCGAAGACACGGCCCACGGCGTGGCTCACCGCATCAAGCGCCAGGCACACGGGTTGCGGCGCATGGCCCGGTCGCGCAACGTCAAGCGCGTCGCCGCCCGCACCGACCGCTACGTGCATCGGAACGCCTGGAAATCCATCGGCCTGGCCGTCGTGGTCGGCGTCGTGGCGGGTGCCCTGTCGTCGGCGACCGCCCTGCGCCGCTGAAGCGTGACCGGACCGGCGCCACGCCGGTCCGCGCAGCGGCCTTCACGAAAAAGGAGCGTTCCATGTCTTTGATCGTCGCTGCACGCTTTGATACCTTCCCCGCCGCGGAAAACGCGGCCCGCGAGTTGTTCGCCCATGACTTCTCCGAAGATGCCGTGAACATCTTCTTCGTCAACCCGCCTGGCTGGCACGACCGCCATCCGCTGGGTGGCGACCGCACCGCCGACCCTGACGCGCGCGGCGCCAGCAAGGGTGCCATCATGGGCGCCGGCCTGCTGGCCACGCTGGGCGCGGCCGTCGGCGCCGGCATCCTGTTCGCGTTGGGCAGCACCGGCTTCGAACTGGTGGTCGCCGCGGGGTTGGGCGCCTACGTCGGATCGTTGATGGGCGCCATGCGCCGCGCGGGCCGCCGCAGCGAACGCCAGCCTGACCACCCCGACGTCCAGGTGCGCCCCTCCGGTGTGCTGACTGCCGTGCATGTGTCGCCACAGCAGGAAGCCCAGGCAGCGCAGATCCTGCGCGACTCGGGCGGCGTGGACGTGGAGCGCGCCGATGGCCGCTGGCGCGACGGCAAGTGGATCGACTTCGACCCGGTGCAACCGCCACAGCCGGAACCCCGTTGATGAAGCCTGCGCGCGATCTGGCGTAAACCAGAACTGCGCGCGGTTCTTTGTATAAGTACAATACCAGCTTCAGACGCCGTTTTGCGGCGCCATCGCAGTTCCCCCATTCCCCCGCCCCCGCATCGCCCCGCGCGATGCGCGTCCGGCGCTTCGCGCTTCACCCGTGGCATGCCGCAACAAGACGCTTTCGACTTCAAGAAGATCGCCATCCCGGCGTTCGGCCCCTCCCTTTTCTACGGTCTGAGCAACGGCGCCATCATGCCGGTGGTGGCCCTGACCGCGCGCGAACTGGGCGCCTCGGTGGCGGTGGCCGGGCTGATCGCCGCGCTGATCGGCATCGGCTCGCTGATCAGCAACATCCCCTCCGCCCTGCTGACCGAACGCTTCGGCGAGAAGCGCGCCATGATGGGCGCCGCGGCATTGAGCATCGCCGGACTGCTGATGGCCATCATCGCGCCGCATGTGTGGGTGCTGGCGGTGGCCATGCTGATGCAGGGCGTCGCGCAGTCGGTGTTCCAGTTGGCGCGGCAGAGCTACATGATCGAGATCGTGCCGCTGCACCTGCGTGCCCGGGCCCTGTCCACGCTGGGCGGCACCACGCGGATCGGCACCTTCGTCGGCCCGTTCGCCGGCGCCGCCCTCATCCATTTCCTGGGGCTGGATGGCGCCTACTGGGTCGCCACCGCCGCCATGCTGGTCGCCGGCCTGATCGCCATGACCGCGCCCGACATGGAGCCCAAGGAAACCGGCGGCGCCAACGGTCCTCGCGTGGGCATCGCCCAGGTCGCCCGCAGCCACGGCCAGGTCTACATGACGCTGGGCGTGGGCGTGATGCTGGTCAGCGCGTTGCGGGCATCGCGGCAGGTGGTCATCCCGCTGTGGGCCGACCACCTCGGCCTGGACGCCACCACCACCTCGCTCATCTACGGCCTGGTGGCGGCGGTGGACATGTCCGTGTTCTATCCGGCGGGCAAGGTGATGGATCTGCGCGGCCGCGTCTGGGTGGCCCTGCCATGCGCGCTGCTGATGGGGGGCAGCCTGATGGCGATTCCGCTCACTGGTGGGATGATGAGCTTCGTGCTGGTGTCCTTGCTGCTGGGTTTCGGCAACGGCATCGGCTCGGGCATCGTGATGACCCTGGGCGCGGACTCGGCGCCGCCCGCCGCGCGCGCCCAATTCCTGGGCATCTGGCGCTTCATGGCCGATCTGGGCACCAGCGGCGGACCGGTCGCGCTGTCGGGACTGACCGCCGTGGCATCGCTGGGCGCGGCGTCCTTCGGGGTAGGCGCCCTGGGGCTGATCGCCGCGGCGGTGTTCTGGCGATGGTTGCCGAGACGCGTCACCTGAGCGCAAAGCACCCACCCACCCGCGACCCTGCCATGCCCAGGCCCGGTGGGCCCCTGAGGCCGCCGTTCTTTTGCGCCGGGGAAACGCATGGCATCCGTTCGGATTGGCGCCAGAGGGCGGATCCGTCCTCCGCTCGCTCACGAACGCCCGCGGCGAATGCCTTCTTCCGCCTGATTGCCGCCGCATGTCGCATGAACGGGGCTCGCCCGCCATTGACCCAAAAACACTGCCATTAAAAGATACAAAAGCTTATTTGTTGGATTTTTGGAATAATCATTTTCGGAATACAGGGTTTATCCTTATTCTTGCGCGGCGCAGAATTCAGTCCATCGGGAAACAAACACGAACCTTGACGGAATGACCCGCCAGATTCGGTCCCAGGACTGATGACCAAGGAGGTCTACCATGAAAGCCCTTACCCTTACCGCCGCCGCCCTAGCCATGTCGACCCTGATCGGCGCCAACGCTTACGCCGCCGGCAACGTCGAACCCAACAACGTCCCCTTCCAGGGCGTCTACGGCCAACACGACAGCAACGTCACCCGCGCCCAGGTCGAAGCCGAACTGGCCCAGGCCAAGGCGAACGGCCTGGTGTCGAACGTCGAGCCCAACGACCAGCCCTTCCAGGCCGTTGCCCAGACCGAATCGGCCGGCAAGACCCGCGCCCAGGTGGTTGCTGAACTGGCCGAGGCCAAGGCGAACGGCCTGGTGTCGAACGTCGAACCGAACGACATGCCCTTCCAGGGCGTCTACCACTCGGCGCCGTCGCAACTGGCCAGCGGCGAATAAGCAAAGCCAGGCAAGACCGGCGAATGAACTGCACCCCAAAAGTCGGACACCGATCCAACCTTTGGGGTGTTTTTCATGGCGAGGCATGACGAGCGATCCCAGTTCAAGGCAGCGCCCGCGATCGCGTCGCCAGAAAAAGGCCGAGGCAGACCAGCGCCAAAGCGAGCATCATGTCCGCCGAAGGAAGCCGCTTGCCGAGCAATGCTTCGAGCATGGCGGCCGTGACGGGCCCAAGCGCCTGGAATGCGGCAACCTTGCTGGCATCCAGCTTCGCCAAGGCCCAGAGCCAGCAGAAGTATCCGACCCCGCTGGACACTCCGATGAAACCCACCGCCAACCACTGCGGGGAAGTCAGCGTGGGCATGAGCGGTTCGGATGCCGCCAGGCAGTACGCCGACAAGAAGAGAACTGCGGCCAGCATGGCAAGCCGGCACGTCGCCAGCGCGGGGTAACGCCGCAGGTATGGGCGATACAGGAGGCTGGTGGACGCCCCGATGATCGTGGCGCCCACCGCCGCGGCGATACCGAACCCCGCCCCCCGGACCGTGCCCGCGGCGGCTGACGCCGCGAGCAGCAGGTGGGCCACCCCGCCGAAGGCCATCGCGATCCCGGCCGAGCGCCACGCGTCGAACCGTTCTCGCCGCGCCATGACGGCCAGGCACATCGTCATCAATGGCATCGTCGAGAAGACCAGCGCGCACGTCGTGGCCGGCAACGAGATCAGCGCATGATTGAGCAGCAGGATCAGGATGGCGAACTGGAAGATCCCCAGCACGGCAATGCCAGCGGCGTCCCTTGGGGCATACGAGGGAAAGCGCGCCCGGTGAAAGGGCAGGAGCAGGACCAGGACGCCGATCAGATAGCGCAGGAATGCCAGCGTTGCGGGCGGCACATCCGGGGAAACCATCCTCGTCAGGACCATCGCCGCCCCCACGAGCATTCCCACCGCCGCGGCGGCCGCCAGCGCGTCCAGGTCCTTGCCCATTGCTCAGTTCATGTCGTCACGGCGCTCACCGCGCGCCTGCGTGTGAACTGCTGCTCCGTCACAACGCTTCCCCATTGCTGGCCGACCTCCTGGCAGGTCAACTCGAATCCCAGCGCCTCGTACAGCCGGCGCGCCGCCGCCAGGCCCTCGAACGTCCAGAGCTGGATCGAGGGAAAGCCGAACTGATCGCAGAACCGCACCGCTTCGGTCAGCAGGCGGCGGCCGATCCCGGACCCGCGGCAGCCGTCGTCCAGAATGAACCATCTCAGATGCGCCTGATGGTTGCCCAGGTCTTCGCCGTCTATGGCGATCGAACCCACGATGCGGTCATTGAGCACCGCGGTCCAGACGCGGTTGCAAGGCGCCCCCAACCTGCCGGTGAACTCGGCGACGCCCGCCGCAACCTGGCTCTCGAAGAACTGGCCGAATCCCGCATGCCTGGAATAGAAGGCTGCGTGCATCTCGGCCATCCGGCCGATGAGCCCCGGCCGGTATCCCTGTTCGATCCTGATGGGATCGCCAGCGGGATCATTGGCGGCCTGACGAGCCGCTCTCAGCGCACGGGCATATTCGGCAAGCCCCTGGGCGACAGCCTGCTGCTGCGAGGGATTGAGATGCCGCATCGCCGTCATGACCTGGCGCCTGCCGAACGCGTGGATGTCCTGAACCGAGGTTCGTCCCCTGCGCGTCAGCACCAGTTGCTTCTGGCGCGCATCCGCTGGCGCGGGCTCCTCGGCGATTTCTCCCGCGGCGATGAGCTTTGCCAGCATGCGGCTGATGCTCGACTTGTCCAGCCCCAACGCCACGACGAGCTGCGCCGCGGTAGTCGCGCCCCGGCCGTCGATCTCCAGCAAGGCATGCACCGCCGAGGCCGAATAGGACGTGCCGGCCAGGGTCGGCTGCATGAATCCCAGCTCTCTCACCATGGTGCGAGAAGCCGAACGGATCTCGTCGACGGACACCTGTGACATGGACACGACGCTTCCTCCATAGTTGGTTATTACAACCTATAAGTTGCAATATACAACCAAACAGGGAAGAAGCGCGCAGTGCCGGCAGGGATTGCCCATGAGGACAAACCCTGATGACGGCCACACACGCCCTCAGGCCGGGATGCCGCCGAACCGCCCGCTCTGGAAGTCGCGGAAGGCCTCGATGATCTCGGCCTGCGAGTTCATCACGAAGGGACCATGGCCTACGATGGGTTCGTCGATCGGCTCGCCGGTCAGCACCAGCAGCTTGGCGTCCTCGCTGGCCGACAGCGCCACGCCTTCGCCGTCACGGTCCAGCACCGCGACCTGGCCGCTGCGCAATGCGGTACCGCCGACCGACAGGGAACCGCTCAACGCGACCACCGCGGCATTGTGGCCGCCCGGCAGCGGCAACGCCAACTGGGCGCCCTGGTTCAGGCGCGCGTCCCAGACGTTCACCGCGGTGAACGTCTGCGCCGGGCCACGGGCCGATTCATACTGGCCGGCGATCACGCGCAGCGTGCCGGCGCCATCGGGCAGCGAGACCTGCGGGATGTCGCGGGACAGCAGCGCCTGGTAGCGCGGCGGGCGCATCTTGTCGCGGGCGGGAAGATTCACCCACAGTTGCGCCATTTCCAGCCGGCCGCCGCGCCGGGCGAAGGCCTGCGAATGAAATTCTTCATGCAGGATGCCGCCCGCGGCCGTCATCCACTGCACATCGCCCGGACCGATGACGCCGCCCTGGCCGGCCGAGTCGCGATGCTCGACCTCGCCGTCGTAGACGATGGTGACCGTCTCGAAGCCCCGATGCGGATGCTCGCCCACCCCGCGCCGGCGCTGCGTGGGCTCGAATTCGGCCGGGCCGGCATGGTCCAGCAGCAGGAACGGGCTCAGATGCTCGGCCGCTCCGTGGTATGAAAACAGCGAGCGCACCGGAAAACCGTCGCCCACCCAATGAGAACCCGGCGCGCTGCGCACGCCCAACACACGTTTCATGGCAACCTCCTGGCGCAACGACGCGCCGCGATCGCACGACGATAGTCCGGCCGCGCCCATACGCATAGCGCCACCCGCGGCAAGCCGTGTTCCATCCATGGAACGCCATCTGCGAACCGTCCATGGCATGCCACGGCGCCATGCCGACAGGGATGCCCCGGGTTTGCAACGGCCGACCATTCCCCAATCCCCGTAGGGCCTGTTAACGTCCTCCAACGAACGGGCACACCCGCAGACGGGCGCGCCAGGAATGCTCTCTTGTCCGAGTCGCTGACGCCCGTGCCCGCCGATGTTCCGGGGTTGCCTCATGCCTAGACCACGCATCGTGCAGTTGAACCGGGCCAGCCTCAGCCGGCTGGCCAGCGCCACGACCTTGCGCGTGATGCGCGAAGGCATGGTCTGGACCCTGCCCTGCCTATTGGTCTCGGCGCTGATGCTGCTGCTGTCGTACGCGGCCCTGCGGCTGAATCTGCCCGAGGCCGCCCGCATGCTGGACCAGGCCCACGAACAGCTCGACGCCACGATGCCGTTCCTGGTCGCGGCGGCCATCGGCTACATGCTGGCCCTGCGCTACCGCCTGCCCCAGTTGCCTTGCGCCTTTCTCTGCCTGGCCTACGTCGCGGTCGTGCACAGCCTGCTGGCGCCCTACCCCCAGGCCGCCGCCACCCTGACCATCTTCATCGCCATCATCACGCCCCTGGCCAACGTGCCGCTGATGGCCTGGCTGCACCGGTGGCGCTGGACGCGGCTGGCGCCCGCCGACTTCGTCGACGACAACGTCCGCGACACGCTGAACATTGTGATCCCCGGCCTGATCAGCACCGGCCTGGTCATGGTCACGCTGTCCTTGCTGCTGCTGACGCCCGCCCTCACCGACTTCAGCATTCCGTTGGAGCTGGCCTCCTCGGCGCCTCCCTATGTGGGCGGTCCGCTGATCGCCGGCGTCAACGCCCTGCTGTGGTTCTTCGGCATCCACGGCTATCACGCATTGCAGCCCCTGACGCAGGCGCTG
Organism: Bordetella ansorpii; assembly: GCF_900078315.1. Classification (GTDB taxonomy): domain Bacteria; phylum Pseudomonadota; class Gammaproteobacteria; order Burkholderiales; family Burkholderiaceae_B; genus Bordetella; species Bordetella ansorpii. The sequence continues at coordinate 946,511 of NZ_FKBS01000014.1, read as the reverse complement.
GACGAGGCCATGCGGTTGAACGCGGCGGGCGCGCTGCCTGGCCCCGCCATGAATTACGCCCTGAACAGCGCCCTGCTGGGCGCCTTCGTCTACATCGGCGGCGCGGGCGCCACGCTGTCGCTGGTCGCGGCGATCCTGCTGTGTTCGCGCAGCAATTCGCTGCGCGTGCTGGCGCTGGCGGCGATCCCCGCCTCGCTGTTCAACGTGAACGAGATCCTGCTGTTCGGTTTGCCGGTCATCCTCAACCCCCGGTTGCTGGCACCCTTCGTGATGACGCCCATGGTCAACGCGGCCATCGCGCTGGCGGCGGTGCAACTGGGCTGGATCGCCATTCCCTCGGTGGGGCTGCCGATGACCGCGCCGGTCGTCTTCAACGCCTACGTGTCCACCGGCGGCGAATGGAGCGCGGTGGCGCTGCAACTGGGCCTGCTGGCCCTGGGCGCGGCCATCTACGCCCCTTTCGTGCTGGCGCAGGAGCGCCGCCGCCAGGAACCCGTCTCGATTCCGCTGCGTTCGCTGGACACCACGTTCACGCGCCTCGAAGAAGAGTCGACGCTGTACGCGCGGGATCCCGTCATCAACGCGCGCCGCAAGGAAGAAGCCCAGCGGGAGGCGCTCTCGCGCATCCGCCGCATCGACGACCACGAGTTCTACCTGGAATACCAGCCGCAGGTGTCCGTGGAGACCGGACTGTGCACCGGCTGCGAGGCCCTGCTGCGCGCCAAGGGGCCGGGCCGGCGCGACGAGGAAGGCTCGCCCATCGAACTGCTGCAGTGGCTGGACGAGGCCGACCTGATCTGCGACCTGGACCTGTGGGTGGCCACGCAGGCGGTGCGTCAGCATCATGCCTGGCAGGCGCAAGGGTTCACGCTGCCCATCACCATCAACATCACCGGCGGCACGCTGGCCTCCTCCCGCCACTGCGACCGCTTCATTGCCATCCTGGAACAGGCCCACGGTCAGGTCTCGGTGGAGCTGACCGAGAACGCGCTGGTCGACGACACCGAGGCGCTGCGCCTGGCCTTCGAGCGCCTGCACGCCATCGGCGCCCAGATCTACCTGGACGACTTCGGCAGCGGCTATTCGGCGCTGGGCTACCTGCACAGGTTCGACATCGACGCGGTCAAGATCGACCGCAGCTTCATCGTCGCGATGGACACGCCGCGCGGCGCGAAGGTGCTGGCGGGCCTCTTGCGCCTGTGCGAAACGCTGGACCTGCGCATCGTCGTCGAGGGCGTGGAAACGGTCGGGCAGTTGAAGGCGTTGAAATCCAGCGCCGAGATCATCGTGCAGGGCTGGTACTACAGCCGCGCCTTGCCGGCCGAGGATGTGGCGGCGTACGTGAGGGACCGGGCCGAGGGCAGGGTCGAAGACCGCTGAACGCGCGGCGCCTTTTTGCCGCCGTCCCTTTTTGCCGCCGTCTTTACCCCGCCATGGCCGCGTGCAGCCGGCGCCGGCCCGCCAGCAGGCAGGCGATGGACGCCACCTGCAATACCCCCGCCACGCCGAAGAGCACGCCGGCGGCGGCCGGCCCCTGCCACTGGCGCAGCGCCCCGAACACCGCCGGCGCGAACGCGTAGCCGCCCTGCGCAATGGCCACCATCAACGGCACGGCGCGCAAGGCATCGGCGCGCACGAACTCGGCCTGCGCGATCGTGGGCGGCAGCGAGGTCGCATTGCCGATGCCCAGGCCGAACAAGGCCACGCCCAGCCAGATCAGCAGGGGCGCATCGCCGCTGCCCGCGCCCATCCACAACACCACCGAGCCCAGCACCTGCAAGGCGTACGACGCGCAGGCCGCCAGGCGGCGGTCGGCGCCGGCCGGCACCAGCCAACCCGCCAGGCTGCGGCCCAGGATGGCGCACGCCGTGGCCAGCCCCATCGCCGTGCCCGCCAAGCGGTCGCCCAGGGCGGGCGCCAGCAACGAATACATATGCGCGATCAGCCCGATCTGCGCGAACAGCCCCAATGCCATGGCGCCGGCCAGCGTGACGAAGCGGCGGTCGGCACGCCAGGACAAAACAGGCGGCAACGGGTGGACGTCGGCCTGGGCCGACGCCGCGGCTTCGGAAAGCGGCAGCCCGTCGGGCGACTGGCCCAGTTGCTGCGGCGTGCGCGAAAACACGCCGCCGCACAGCACGGCCAGGCAGGCCACCATCGCCACGCCCACCAGGGCCGCCGCCCCGCCGAACCCCAGCGTGCCGATCAGCAGCACCCACAAGGGCGAGAAGATCACGCCGCCCACGCTGGCGCCGTTGTAGGCCATGGCCAGCGCCCAGGGCCGCCGCGCGGCGAACCACGGCGCGATCAGCGCATTGACCGCCGCCGCGCCCAGGCCCACCCAGCCCGCGCCGCTGACGGCCGCCGCCAGGAACAGTTGCCACGGCGCCTGCGCCCACGCCCAGCCGCACGTGCCCAGGGCCGACAGCACCGCGCCGGCGAAGGTGATGCGCGGCGTACCCCAGGCCCGGTACAGGCGCGGCAGGTTGGCCACCACCAGTGCCCCCACCACGAAATGCGCCGTCACCGCCGCCGATACCAGCGCCACCGGCCACTGCGTGCGTTCGACCACCGCATGCAGGAACACGGGCGGGCCATAGAAGCCGACGCCCCAGCCGAAGATGGCCAGCACGAAAGTCGCGGCCAGCACGCGATGGCCAAAAAATCCGGATTGCACTGCCGCATTCATGGGTCGGATGTCCTTGTGTTGAGCATTGCGGATGGCGGCAGTATGCTCGTCTGCGTCGTACACGCTTCGATAGATATCGAACCATGAATGCAGCTTCCGCTTCCGCCTCGGCGGACACCAGCCTGTCGGCCGTCGCCGCCGCCATCGGCGACCCCGCCCGCGCCCGCATGCTGTGCAGCCTGTTGGACGGCTGCGCGCGCACCGCCACCGAACTGGCGGCGCTGGCCGAGATCAGCGCGTCCACCGCCAGCAGCCATTTCACGCGGCTGCGCGACCAGGGGCTGGTCGAGATCGCCATCCAGGGCAAGCACCGCTACTACCGCCTGGCCACGCCGCAAGTGGCGGCCGCGCTGGAGGCCCTGCTGGTGGTGGCGGGCGTGCCGCGCGCGCCGTTCACGCCATCCACGCCACCGCACCTGCACCACGCCCGCACCTGCTACGACCACATGGCCGGCACGCTGGCCGTGCGCATGCACGATGCGATGCTGGCCCAAGGGTGGCTGCGGGTGTCGGGGGATGAATACGAGCTTACGCCCGAAGGCGAGGCGGCGCTGCGCAAGCTGGGATTGCGGCCCGAAGCGCTGCAAAGGCAGCGGCGGCGGTTTGCATATCCCTGCCTGGACTGGAGTTCGCGCAAGCCGCATCTGGCGGGCGGATTGGCGGCGGCGCTGTTGCAGCATTGCAGCGAGCGGGGATGGCTGGCCAGGGATCTGGATTCGCGGGCGCTGCGGTTCAGCGTCAGGGGAGAAAAGCAATTCGCCATGGCGTTCGGGTTGACGGCCGCGGCGGGCCTGACTGATTGACGGCTGGCGCCTCGCCATGCGCCGTGGCGCAGCACCGCTGCGCCGCATCACGCCTTCCCGATCACGACGCAGAGATCGGCGGCGCCACGACTGAACTTCCGTGGCGCCGTGTCGATCAGTCTTTCAGGGCCTTTTCCAGCAGGCTGCTGACCAAATCATTGATCGCCACGCCGTCGGCCTGCGCCTTGGCGCGCAGCGCGTCGACCTGGGCCTGGGGCAGCTTGACCGCGAACGGCACCAGGCCAGCGGCCTGATCCAGCTTGCGCTGCTCGCGCCGGTCGGGCACGGCGTCGCCGGCGAAGCGGCTGGGCGGCAGCGTGGATTTGAGTTGGCCCATGATCTTCAGGCCCTTGTTCTTTTCGAGGTCGGTTTTTTTCAAAGCAGGCAATCCAGAAAGCGCCGCCTGGGCGGCATGAGTAGATGGCGTGATTCTAGTGCCTGCGAACGCCTCCGGCGGGCGCAATGATCGACGACACGATCACGCAGGGATAATCATTCAGCCGCTTCTTGAAATCGGGTGGCCAGGTCTGGCATGGGAGGATGGCTTTTTTCGAGCCAGCGGCCCGGTTCCCCGAAAGTTCGAGCCATGACACATGACGCATTGTTGAAACGCATAGATCCGGGGCCGGTTTCCGCATTCAAAAGCCAGGAAATCGCCTATCCTAGAACGTCCCCCCGTCCCTACCTGCCCCACCCATGCGCATCCTCCTGGTCGAAGACGACGCCATGATCGGCGAAAGCGTGCTGGACTGCCTGCGCGCGGACGGCTACGCGGTCGACTGGGAGCGCGATGGCCGCGCCGCCGCCACCGCCTTGCGCGCCACCGGGTACGACCTGATCCTGCTGGACCTGGGCCTGCCGCAGCAGGACGGCCTGTCCGTACTGCGCGAATTGCGCGCCCGCCGCGACCGCACGCCGGTGCTGGTCGCCACCGCCCGCGACGCCGTCAGCGACCGCATCGCCGGCCTGGATGCCGGCGCCGACGACTACGTGGTCAAGCCCTACGATCCCGACGAACTGCTGGCGCGCGTGCGCGCCCTGCTGCGCCGCAGCCAGGGCCGCGCCGAACCCGTGTTCGAGCATCGCGGCGTCACGGTCGATCCGCAGACGCGCGAGGCCTCCATCAACGGCGAACCCGTGGCGCTCACCGCCCGTGAATGGGCGGTGCTGCAGCCGCTGATCGCACGGCCCGGCGTCATCTATTCGCGCGCCCAGCTGGAAGAAAAGCTCTACAGCTGGCAGGACGAGATCGCCAGCAACGCGGTCGAGGTCTACGTGCACGGCCTGCGCAAGAAGCTGGGCCACGACTTCATCCAGACCGTGCGCGGCGTGGGCTACGTGATTCCCAAGCAATGAAGATACCGTTGGGCCATTCGCTGCGCGCGCGGCTGCTGCTCTTCCTGCTGGCGTCCATCTTCGCGGCGGCGCTGGTGCAGGCCGTGGTGGCCTACCGCGGCACGCTGGCGCAGACGGACGCCATCTTCGATTCGCAGTTGCGCAATACGGCGCTGTCGCTGAGCGCGGGCGGCGGCCGGCTGGGCGCGCCGCCCATGCCCGTGCCCGGCGAACCCGTCGCCCGCCCCGAAGACCTCATCATCCAGATCTGGACGGCCAGCGGCACGCAACTCTACAAGTCCGCGTCGGGCCGCCTGTTGCCCGACCCGGTGCTGCTGGGCTTCTCCGACGTGAAGTCAGGCGATGCCTCGTACCGCGTGTACGCGATGGCCACGCCGTTCCAGGTCACCCAGGTGGCGCAGGACGTGCGCGTGCGCAGCGCCACGGCGCGCGCGCTGGCGTTGCGCTCGGTCGGCCCCATCGTGGCCGCCGCGCCGCTGCTGATGCTGGTCGTATGGTGGGTGGTCAGCCTGTCGCTGCGGCCGGTGGCGCGCACGCGGGCGCAACTGGCCGCGCGCCAGCCTGATGATCTGTCGCCCGTCTCGGACGCGGGCCTGCCCGACGAAATCCGGCCGATGCTGCAGGAATTGAACCTGCTGCTGGCGCGCGTGCGTCAGGCCTTCACGCTGCAGCAGCAGTTCGTGGGCGACGCCGCGCATGAATTGCGCACGCCGCTGGCCGCGCTGGCGCTGCAATTGCAGGGCTTGCGGCGCGCGGGCGACGACCCGGCCGCGCGCGAACTGGCCATCGGCCGCCTTTCCGAAGGCGTCACGCGCGCCACGCGCCTGATCGAACAACTGTTGTCGATGGCCCGCTACGACGCGGGCAGTCCGCCGCCCACGCTGGTACCCACCGATCTGGTGCAGGCGGTGCGCGAGGCCGTCGCGCAAGTGCTGCCCGCGGCCAACGCACGCCGCATCGAGCTGATGCTGGACGGTCCGGATCAGGCCTTGGTGGCAGGCCAGGCGGAGGCCCTGGTGCTGCTGGCGCGCAACCTGCTGGACAACGCCGTGAAGTATTCGCCGGAAGGCGGCCAGGTGCGCATCGGCATCGAGCCCGCGCCGGGCGGCATGATCACGCTGGTCATCGACGACACCGGCCCCGGCATCCGGCCCAGCGAGCGCGAGCGGGTGTTCGACCGCTTCTACCGCACCGACCCCGGCGTGGCGCAAGGCAGCGGGCTGGGATTGTCGCTGGTGCGCACGCTGGCGCGGCGCCACGGCGCGGAGGTCGAGTTGTCGGATGCGCCGGGCGGAGGGTTGCGCGCGGCCGTCGCCTTCCACGTCCCCGACGCCGTGGCCGCGACGTCCTGAATTATCTTCTTCCTCGAGCCCCGCCTTAAGATTCGCCTAAGACAGCCCCGGCACCATGGCGCCATGTTCAAAAACATGCTCCGAGGAGCCGACATGAGCGCCACGCAAATCACCCCCAGCCGTCTGGTCATCGCCCTGCTTGCCGCGGGCGCCATTGGCGGCGCTGGCACCACCGCCCTGCTGGCCACCACGCCCGCGCACGCCCAGTCACAGGCGCAGGCCCCGGTCAATACCGTGGCGCCCCCGAACTTCGCGCAGATCACCCGCCAGTACGGCCCCGCCGTGGTCAACATCAGCATCACGGGCAGCACCAAGGTATCGGACGAAGACGATCCCTTCGCGCAGTTCTTCGGCCAGTTCCCGGGCTTTCCCGGCGGCGGCCGGATGATGCCGCGCGGCGGCCAGCGCGAAGTGCCGATCCGCGGTGAAGGGTCTGGCTTCATCATCAGCGCCGACGGCACGATCCTGACCAATGCCCACGTCGTGAAGGACGCCAAGGAAGTGACGGTCAAGCTGACCGACCGCCGCGAGTTCCGCGCCAAGGTGCTGGGCTCCGATCCGCAGACGGACGTGGCCGTGCTGAAGATCGACGCGTCGAACCTGCCGGTCGTAAAGATCGGCAACGTCAACGACCTGGAAGTGGGTGAATGGGTGCTGGCCATCGGTTCGCCGTTCGGGCTGGAAAACACCGCCACCGCCGGCATCGTCAGCGCCAAGGGCCGTTCGCTGCCCGACGACACGTCGGTGCCCTTCATCCAGACCGACGTGGCGGTCAACCCCGGCAACTCGGGCGGCCCGCTGTTCAACGCGCGTGGCGAAGTGGTCGGCATCAACTCGCAGATCTACAGCCGCACGGGCGGCTACCAGGGACTGTCGTTCTCGATTCCGATCGACGTGGCCTACAAGATCAAGGATCAGATCCTGGCGCACGGCAAGGCGCAGCACGCCATGCTGGGCGTGACGGTGCAGGAGGTGAACCAGGCGCTGGCCGATTCGTTCAAGCTGAAGTCGCCCTCCGGCGCGCTGGTATCCAACGTGCAGCCCGACAGCGCCGCCGAGAAGGCGGGCCTGAAGCCGGGCGACGTGGTGCGCAAGGTGGATGGCCGCGAGATCGTGTCCTCGGGCGACCTGTCGTCGCTGATCAGCCTGTCTTCGCCCGGCCAGAAGATCACCCTGGAAATCTGGCGCGATGGCGCGGCCAAGGAGCTTACCGCCACGCTGGGCAACATGAGCAAGCAGCAGGCCTCGGCGGATGACGAGAGCGACAGCCAGCCCGGCCAGGGCCGCCTGGGGCTGGCGCTGCGCCCGCTGACGCCGCAGGAACAGCAGGCGGTAGGCGCGCCGGGCGTGCTGGTGCAGCAGGCCGGCGGCCCCGCCGCCCGCGCCGGCATTCAGCCGGGCGACGTGATCCTGTCGGTCAACGGCGTGCCGGCCAGCAGCGCCGAGCAGGTGCGCCACGAAGTCTCGCGCGCCAAGGGCTCGGTGGCGCTGCTGATCCAGCGTGGCCACGACAAGATCTTCGTGCCGGTGCGTATCGGCGGTTAATGGTTTGATTGGTCGATGGGCTGGTGTTCGCCAGCCTTTTTGAAGGGCGTGCGTCGAAGGACGTACGCCCTTTTTTTGTCTTACGATGTCGGCTCTGCTACCGGAAAGGCTGCCATGCCCGGCGCTGAAATGGCCCGCCAGGGCCGTGTCCTTTCGGGCTCCTGGAGGAAACCATGCGGATCCTGCTGATTGAAGACGAGGCGGAATTCGCCAAGCCATTGCGCAGCGCCCTCGAACGAGACCGCTTCGTGGTCGACTGGGTGCCGAACATCGCGCAGGCCAGCGTAGCGTCGCGCACAGGCGCGCACCAAATCGTCCTGCTCGACCGCACGTTGCCCGATGGCGATGGGTTGGCCCTGATCCCGCCACTGCGCAAGAACATGCCGGGCGTGCCGATCATCGTATTGAGCGCCCGCGGCGAGTTGGCCGACCGCGTCGCCGGACTGGACGACGGCGCCGACGATTACCTGGTCAAGCCTTTCGAACTCGAAGAACTGCTCGCTCGCATGCGCGCGGTGCGGCGGCGCCCGAACGAACTGGCGCCGGACGAGGTGATTGTCGGCGGACTCGTGTTCGACATGGCCTACGGCGAAGCATGGGTCGGCGGCAAGCAGTTGGAACTGCAAAGGCGGGAAGCGAGCGTGTTGACCGCGCTGGTGCGCCGCCGCGGCCGTACCGTCCTGCGCGAGATGCTCGAAGAAGCCGTCTACGGCTTCGACGACTCGATCCAGTCGAACACGCTCGACTCCCATGTCTCGCGCCTGCGCCGGAAATTGGGCGATGCAGGCGCAGGCGTCGAGATCCACACCGTCAGAGGGGTGGGCTACCTGCTGAGAGACGCGACTTGACGCGCCGCGCTCCCAGGAATGAGCGCCGCCAGCCTTCGTTGAAGGCACGCCTCATCGCCAGGCAGCTCATTCTGCAGTTTCTGGCGATCGCGGCGGCCGCCATCGGCTTCGTCCTGTTCTTCGTCAACTCGGCGCTGGACGGCATGTACGCCGACGAATCGGTCGTGAGAATCGCCGCCGACGCGATCGTCCGCGATGCGGCCGGCAATGCCGCCGTGAACATGACGCCCGCCTTGGCACAACTGCGGGAAGAGGCGCCGAATCTCTGGTTCGCGGCCCGGCTCGGCGACGGCCTCGTGGTCTCCTTCGGCCAGGTGCCGCCGGAGTTGGCGGCGCTCGTGCCCCATCTCGACCAGCTTTCCTCCGCGGACCTGCGCGGGCAGGCAGCGCCCTATGCGCTTTCCGCCGTGGTGCGGCAGACCTCCGGTCCGGCCGGCGACATGAATGTCATCGCGCATGGCCGCGTCCGGCCATTCTCGGCGCTGATCACCACGGCGTCGAACGTCGTGGCGGTGGCCATTTTTCTCACCTTGGCGCTCATCTCTGTTCTCGCAACGCCATGGATCGTCAGGCGCGCGTTGGCCGGCATCGTGAAGACCGCGGACGAAACGGAGCGGATCGACGCACAGCGTCGCGGCATCCGGCTGTCCGAGGACAATGTGCCGCGCGAGATCGGTCCGATGGTTCGCGCCTTCAACGCGGCGCTCGGCCGCCTCGATGAGGGCTATGAGCGGCAGCACCGCTTCATCGCTTCGGCAGCCCATGAACTGCGCACTCCGATCGCCGTCCTGCGGATGAAAATCGAGGCCGCGGACGACGAAGGCATGCAGAGCCTGCTGCCCGACGTATCGCGCCTGGCGAATCTGGCCGAGCAGCTGCTCGACCTGCATCGGCTGGACAACGGGGCGCCGACCGAACGGATCGATCTGGCGATGCTTGCACGCACGGTCGCCGCCGACCTGGCACCCGTGCTGATCGCGGCGGACAAGGCCATCGAGGTCCGCGTCGAACGGACCGGAGAGATCGTGGGCAACGCCGGATCAATGGCACGCGTGCTGACCAATCTCATACAGAACGCCGTGGAGCATGGCGGCGATCGGGTGATCGTGCGGATACGCGGCGCCTGCCTGGAAGTCGAGGACAACGGGTACGGCATTCCTGAAGAAGAGCACGAGCGGGTATTCGAACCCTTCCACCGGCTGCGGCCGCGCGATGCCGGCACGGGGCTCGGCCTGAGCCTGGTCAAGCAGGTCATGGATCACCACCACGGCCGCGTCACCCTCTCGACAGCGCCCGGCGGCGGCGCGCTCCTGCGATTGGAGTTTGCTTCGGCCCATTGAGCCCGCCGCAGCCAAGGTTGGCGCAATGTTGTCCAGCGATGCTATCGGGACCGGGCGACGCCGGATGGCCGTTGCCGCGCCTGCCTTGTCCACCGGGGAGATTCGCGGCAAGCCGCTGCCGGCACAAGCCCTCTCGCCATTCGTGAGGTGTCATGATCAACGTGGATCGATGGAAAGGGCCCGGCTGGCCCGAAATGCTGGCCGGATTGGCGGCCTATGGCGTGCTTCTGCTCCTCTTCGGCTTGCTGATGGGATGGCTGCCCGCCAACGACCCCGTGCTTCTGGGCGTGGTCGGCTCGACGGCGGGAGGCGTCGTCGGCGTGGGCGCCTTCGCCGCCGCATGCGGCTTGCGGATACGGTCGCTGCGCCCGTTCGGATTCGTCAGGGCGCCACGCCGCTGGCTAATCGTCGCGGCCGGCATGGGCATCGCCGGCTACGGGCTGAATCTGGCCATCCAGTTCGCCTACATGGCAGGGTTCGGCGCCGATGACCCGCAGAGCATATTGCACGCAGCCGCGCGGGGCGGCGCGCTCCCGTTCATGGCCTCGTTCCTGGGCGGCGCCATCCTGACGCCCTTCGGGGAAGAAATCCTGTTCCGGGGCGTCGTGGCGAATGCCCTCAACCGCCATGGCGCCTTCGCGGGCGTCGTCGTCAGTTCACTCATCTTCGGACTCGCGCACGGCGTCAGCGTGATATTGCCTGTCGCGATCATGGTCGGCCTGCTGTCCGCGCTGCTTTTCCGCGCCACAGGATCGATCTGGCCCTGCGTGGTCCTGCACGGTGTCTACAACGGCGCCAACAGCGTCGCGTCGGCGTTGGGCTTCTCGCCGATGCAATAGGCCCTGGAGGCTTCCGGCGTTTTCCGAATCCAGACAATGTTGCGACAACGCTGCGCTGATTAACTGGACGCAGGCTGCCGAGGGCGGCCACGACTCAATCCAGAAAGGAGCACGGAATGCAGCAACCTCTTGCCGTCAAACGTCGTCGCGCCATGGCATGCGCATTGTCGATGGCCATGCAGGGCATGGTCCTGACAGGGTGCATGTCGGGCGCGGAGCGTCGACAGATGAACCTCCAGACCGACGCCAGCACCTGCCAGAGTTATGGAGCTTCCTACGGCTCGCCGGCCTATACGGCCTGCATGCTCGAACAACAGCATCGGCGTGACACCAAGCAGCGGGATTCGCTCGAACGCACCCGGATGACGACGGATATTGCACGGGACTCGCAGATCATGGCCGATCGCGCTCGCAAGGACCGCTGCGATCGCGATCCCGACCGGCGCGAGTGCCGGCGCTAACGCCGTCCCCGTGCTCGGAACGCGCCAGCCGCCAGAGCCTGATCCGACAGCCGCCACTGGGCCCGTTTCCAGGCAACGGCCTGGTTCTTCCGCAGGCGCCTGGTCCCGGGTGCCCGCTGGCGTTCCGAGCGCGCCTAGGTTCCGTCACGAAAGCGTTGGGCAAACTCGGGGGACGCGATCGCATCGAGCACCGCCCGCAATTGCCCGGCATGCTCCGCGCCGAAAGCGGCCTCGAAACGCTGGTGCGCCCCGTTCCACAACACGCGCGCCTGCTCGAACCTGGCGCGGCCGGCGGCGGTCAGCCGCACGCGGCGGCTGCGCCGGTCGTGTTCGTCGGGGCGCACCTCGACCAGGCCCTCTTTTTGCAGTGCGCGCAGCGTGTGGCCCAGCGCGGAAAGGTCCATCACCAGCAGTTCGGCCATGCGCCCCACCAGCGGCGCGCCGCCCGCGCGATCGATCTGCGACAGGATCGAATACTGCGTGGCGCGCAGGCCCACGGGCTCCAGGGCGTCGTCGTACAGTTGGCCGACGCGGCGCGTGGCCCGGCGCAGCGCGGAATTGGTGCAGATGCTGACTCGCAGCGCGTCGGTGTCGTCCATGGGATTTCCTGGCTACGGGGCACTACCGGGCGGCACCCGCCTCGCCCATCACCGCCATTCTGCCAGCGATGGCCTCGCGCGGCGGGACAGCGCGCAGCGGCGCCGGATGCGTCAACACGATTGACGGATCAAACAACGCGATTCAATAATACTGGTATATACCAATATTTGTTTCGGCCACCGTCCCTTCCCTCTCCGAGGTCTCACGCGTGAATGCCTCCCCCGCCGCGGCGCCCATGGCCGCCAAGCCCCACAACCCGCGGCTGAACGCGATGTTGCAGGCCCCCATCCTGCCCACGCTGCTGCGCATGAGCTGGCCCAATCTGCTGATGCTGCTGGCGCAGTCGGGCGCGGCGCTGGTCGAGACCTGGTTCATCTCGCGGCTGGGCACCGATGCCCTGGCCGGCGTGGCGCTGGTGACGCCGCTGTTGATGCTGATGCAGAACATGTCGCAGGGCGCGATGGGCGGCGGCATCTCGTCGGCGGTGGCCCGAGCCTTGGGCGCCGGCCGGCACGAGACGGCCGACAGCCTGGTGCTGCACGCGCTGGTCATCAACCTGATCCTGGGCCTGCTGTTCACGGCGCTGTTCCTTCTGCTGGGCCGGCAGATCTACACCGCGCTGGGCGCGCACGGCGCGGCGCTGGAAGCCGCGCTGACCTATTCCGACGTGCTGTTCGGCGGCGTCGTGCTGATGTGGCTGATGAACGCCCTGGCCAGCACGGTGCGCGGCACCGGGAACATGATGGTGCCGGGCGCCGTCATCTGCGGCGGCGCGCTGCTGGTGGTGCCGCTGTCGCCCTGCCTGATCTTCGGACTGGGTCCCTTCCCTGCCCTGGGCATCGCGGGCGGCGCATGGGCGCTGCTGTGCTATTACGGACTGGGCGCGGCGGTGCTGGCCTGGTATTGCGCCAGCGGCCGCAACGCCGCGCGCCTGCGCCGCGGGCCGCTGCGGGGCGCGCTGCTGCGCGACATCCTGTCGGTGGGCGGCCTGGCCGCCCTGAATCCCTTGATGACCAACGGCCTGATCGCGGCCGTCACCGCGCTGGTGGGCGCGTACGCGGGCACGGCCGCGCTGGCGGGCTACGGTACGGCGGCCCGGCTGGAGTACCTGTTGATTCCCATCGCCTTCGGACTGGGCGCACCGATGGTCGCCATGGTGGCGGCCAACATCGGCGCGGGCCAGCCGCAGCGCGCGGTGCGGGCGGCGCTGACGGGCGGGGCGATCGCCTTCGCGCTGGGCGAATGCCTGGGGATCGCCGCCGCGCTGTGGCCGCACGCCTGGCTGCGCCTGTTCGGCGACGATCCGGGCATGCTGGCCGCGGGCAGCACCTACCTGCACATCGTGGGCCCGTTCTACGGATTCTTCTCGATGGGTTTCGCCATGTACTTCGCCTCGCAGGGCGCGGGACGGTTGATGTGGCCCTTGCTGGCCGGTGTGATCCGGCTGGCGGTGGCGGTGGGCGGCGGATGGATCGTGCTGCGCTTGACGGGATCCCTGAACGGACTGTTCGCGATGACGGCGGTGGCGATGGTGCTGTACGGCTGCGTGGTGTGGCGGGCCGTGGCCGCGCCGGCATGGACGCGGACCGATACGCGGCGCTGAAAGCGCTCGCCCGCGCGGAGGGCAACGACCGATTCGCGACCGTCGGCCAGCGGCTCGCGCGGGATTTCCCCCCCAACGATTAACCGAAGGTTATATCCCACGGCCGAATCGGCACTGGCCGCGAGGCGGCGTCGTTCCTACCATGTCCGCATTGGCCTCGCGCTGACAGCGAGGCGGACATGGAGACAGCCGCATCATGAATATAGGTTTGATCGGGGTAGGCAACATCGGCGTGCACTTCGCCACGCGCCTCTTGGCCGCCGGCCACGAATTGCGGGTGCATGACCGCAGCGCGGCCGCCGTGGAACGGCTGACGGCCAAGGGCGCCATCGCCGTGGCCAATGCGCGCGAACTGGCCTCGCAGGTCGAGATCGTGCTGCTGTGCCTGCCCATGCCGAAGGTCGTGGCCGACGTGGCGGCCGAGGTCGCCCAGGGCAGCAAGGTCCGGATCGTGGTGGACCTGTCCACCACAGGCCCCACGGTGACGCAGGAAGTCGATGCCCTGCTGCGGCAGCGCAACATCGAACTGGTGGGCGCGCCCGTCAGCGGCGGCACCGCCAATGCCGAGAAAGGCACGCTGGCCGTCATGCCGGCCGGCCCGGAAGCCGCCTTCAAGACCGTGGAGCCTCTTTTGCGTGTCATCGGCAAGAACATCTTCTATCTGGGCGCCGATCCGAGCCTGGGCCAGACCATGAAGATCATCAACAACACGCTGTACGCCACCAGCCTGATCGCCAGCTCCGAGGCGCTGGTGTACGGCGTGAAGGCCGGCCTGGATCCCCAGGCCATGCTGGACGTGATCAACGTCTCCAGCGGCCGCTCGTTCGCCACGCTCGAACGCATTCCGCAATGCGTGCTGGACCGCAGCTTCCCCGTGCGCTTCACCACCGCGCTGCTGCACAAGGACGTGAAGATGTGCATGGACGAGGCCGAGCGGCTGGGCGTGCCCATGCGCGTCAATCCCGTCGCGCGCCAGTTCCTCGCCTTCGCCATCAGCCAGGGCGACGGCGAGCTGGACAACGCCGCCACCATCCGCCACATCGAGCGCTGGGCCGGCGTGGAATTCGGCGCCAAGCCCGACTGATTTCCTCATCTTTCCGATAGACGTACCGACGCGGGCCAGGCCCGGGCCGGCGGGTTCGCTCGCTGGCGGGCGAGCCCCGCACACAACCTGGAGCAAGACATGTCCCTCATCAAGATCCGCAAGAAACTGCTGAACGTCGAGAGCATCTACCACGAAGGCGGCCCGGCCCGCACCGAGCCCATCAAGATGGCCTCGCTGGCCGTGGTGCTGCAAAACCCTTACGCGGGCCGCTACGTGGAGGACCTGTCCCAACTGGTCAAGGACGCCACGGAACTGGCCAAGGTGCTGGTGCCCGAACTGCTGGCCGCCGTGGGCGGCGCGGACAAGGTGCAGGCCTACGGCAAGGGCGCCATCGTGGGCCTGAACGGCGAACTGGAGCACGGCGCCATCTGGCACGAGGCCGGCGGCTGGTCGATGCGCGCCGAACTGCCCCAGGCCAAGTCCATCGTGCCCGCCGCCAAGGTCGTGGCGTCGGCCGGCACGCGCCTGCAGATTCCGCTGCATCACATCGAGGCCTGCTACGTGCGCAGCCACTTCAGCACGCTGGACGTGGGCACCATCGACGGCCCGCGCCCCGACGAACTACTGTACGCCCTGGTCGTGTCCACCGGCGGCCGCGTGCATGAACGCCTGGGCGGCCTGCGCGCGGACAAGATCTCGGTCGGCGACGGCCAGCGCTGAACGCGCGCCCCACGGAGGCGGCCGGCCACGCATGCCGGCGCCCCGCTGAATCAATAAAAACGTAACGGAGACAACCCATGACTCGTTTTGCCCGCCTCTTGCCGATGCTCGCGTCGGCCCTGTTCGCCTGCTCCGCCGCACACGCCGCCGACTGGCCCACGCGCCCCATCACCCTGATCGTGCCCTTCGCCGTCGGCGGCAGCACGGACGCCACCGCGCGCCTGCTGGCCGAACGGCTGGGCAAGGAGCTGAACCAGCCGGTGGTGGTGGACAACCGCCCCGGCGCGGGCGGCAACATCGGCGGCGCGCTGGTCGCCAAGGCCGCGCCCGATGGCTACACCTTGCTGCTGGCCACCAGCACCATGACCACCAACGTCTCGCTGTACAAGAACATGGGCTTCGATGTGCGCAAGGATCTGGTGCCGGTGTCGCAGGTCGCGCTGATTCCCAACGTGCTGGTCGTCAACAAGGACATGCCGGCGGGCAACCTGAGCGAGTTCGTGAGCTACGTGCGCGGCAACAAGGGCCCGGTGAACTACGGCTCCGCCGGCAACGGCAGCTCGCAGCACCTGTCGGGCGCGCTGTTCAACAACATGGCGCAGGGCCACATGACGCACGTGCCGTACAAGGGCGGCGCGCCGGCCAACACCGACCTGCTGGCCGGCCAGATCCAGGCCGTGTTCGCGCCGCTGGTCGAGGTACTGCCCTTCATCGACGGCGGCAAGTTGCGCGCCCTGGCGGTGACCACGCAGGAACGCTCGCCCCGCCTGCCCGACGTGCCCGCCGTGCGCGAAGCCTTGCCCGGCTACGAGGTCGTGCTGTGGAATGGGGTCTTCGCGCCGGCCGGCACGCCCCCTCGGGTCACGGACAAACTGGCCAAGGCCATCCGCTCGGTGACACAGGACGCGTCGGTGCGCAAGACGCTGGCCGAACAGGGTTCGATTCCGGTGGGCAGCGATCCGGCTTCGTTCAAGAAAGTGGTGGACAGCGAGATCGAGAAATGGGGCAAGCTGGTGCAGGTCTCCGGCGCCCGTATCGATTGACGCCGCCACGAGCCCAACCCTTTTCTTCAGTCCGACACGTCGACCATGAAACCTCTGTTGCTCGTTCTCGTATTCCTCTCAGAAGAACACCGCGCGCTGGTGTCCGAACGCTTCGACATGCTGTATGCGCCCAACGACAAGCTGGGCGCCGACCGCAGCCGGGGCGCCGCGCAGATCGCCGAGCGGGGCCAGGACATCCGCTTCGTGCTGACCAATGGCACGAACGGCCTGCTGGCCAGCGAGATCGAGGCCCTGCCCAAGCTTGAATTGATCTGCACCGTGGGCGTGGGTTTCGAGAACGTCGACCTGGCCGCGGCCAGCGAACGCGGCATTCCGGTGTGCAATGCCGCGGGCACCAACGACGCGGCGGTGGCCGATCACGCCATGGCCATCCTGCTGGCGGCGATCCGCAGGCTGCCGTTCCTGAACGCGGGCGTGCGCCACGGCCTGTGGCGCGACGACATCCCGCGTCCGCCGCACGTGTCGGGACGCCGCATGGGCATCTTCGGCCTGGGCGCCATCGGGCGCCAGATCGCGCGCCGCGCGCTGGGCTTCGACATGGAGATCGGCTATCACAGCCGCACGCGGCGCGACGAGCTGGGCTTCGCGTGGTTCGACGACATCGTGTCGCTGGCGCGCTGGTGCGATTTCCTGGTCATCGCGGCGCCCGGGGGCAAGGCCACCTACCACGTGGTCAACCGCGAGGTGCTGGACGCGCTGGGCCCGCAGGGCGTCGTGGTGAACGTGGCGCGCGGCACGCTGGTCGACACGCAGGCCGTGGCCGATGCGCTGCGCGACCAGCGTATCTTCGCCGCCGCGCTGGACGTCTACGAGAACGAACCCACGCCGCCCGCCGCGCTGCTGGAATTCGACAACGCGATCCTGACGCCGCACATCGGCGGCATCTCGCCGCAGGCCATCCATGCCTCGGTCGTGCGTTTCCTGGAGAACGCCGGACAGCATCTGGCCGGCAAGCCGCTGCTGACCCGGGTGAACTGACATGGCCCACGACAACCTGATCGGCGGCGCCTGGGTACGCGGCGCCCACTACGGAATAAACCGCAATCCCTCGGATCCCGATGACGTGATCGGCGAGTACGCGCAGGCCGACGCCGCGCAACTGTCCGCGGCGGTGCAGGCCGCGCTGGCCGCCTTTCCCGCCTGGTCCACCGGCGGCGTGCAGGCCCGCGCCGATGCGCTGGACCGTATCGGCGCCGAGATCCTGGCGCGCCGCGACGAGCTGGGTGAATTGCTGGCGCGCGAGGAAGGCAAGACCCGGCCCGAGGCCATCGCCGAGGTCACGCGCGCGGGCTATATCTTCCGCTACTTCAGCGCGGAGTGCGTGCGCCTGGCCGGCCAGACGCTGCCGTCCGTGCGGCCCGGCGTGGGCGTGGAGATCACCCGTGAGCCCATCGGCGTCGTGGGCCTGATCACGCCCTGGAATTTTCCCATCGCGATCCCCGCCTGGAAGATCGCGCCCGCCCTGGCCTACGGCAACTGCGTGGTCTTCAAGCCCGCCGACCTGGTGCCCGCCTCGGCCTGGGCGCTGGCCGAGATCATCCATCGCAGCGGCATCCCCACGGGCGTGTTCAACCTGGCAATGGGACGCGGAAGCGTCATGGGCGATGCCCTGGTCACGCATTCCGGCATCGCGGCCATCAGCTTTACCGGCTCGGTCGATGTGGGCCGGCGCATTGCGGTGCAATGCGCGCAGCATGGCAAGAAGGTGCAGCTGGAGATGGGCGGCAAGAACCCGCAGGTGGTGCTGGACGATGCCGACCTGGCCCAGGCCGTGGAACTTTGCGTGCAGAGCGCGTTCTTCTCGACCGGGCAACGCTGCACGGCATCGAGCCGGCTGATCGTCACCGACGGCATCCACGACCGCTTCGTGGCCGCGATGGCCGAGCGCATGGCCTCGCTGCGCGTGGGCGACGCCCTGGCGGCGGACACGCAGATCGGTCCGGCCGCCAGCGCAGCCCAGCAGGAACAGGACCTGCGCTACATCGAGATCGCGCGGGCAGAAGGCGCGACGCTGGCGGCGGGTGGCAGCCCCGCAACCTGTCACACGGGCAGCGGCAAACCCGGCTACTTCGTGGCGCCCACGCTGTTCACGGACACCACCCCGGCCATGCGCATCAATCGCGAGGAAGTATTCGGGCCGGTGGCCAGCGTGATCCGCGTGCGCGATTACGACGAAGCGCTGGCCGTGGCCAACGACACGGAGTTCGGCCTGTCCGCCGGCATCGCCACCACCAGCCTGAAGCATGCCACGCATTTCAAGCGGCACGCGCAGGCCGGCATGGTGATGGTCAACCTGCCGACGGCGGGCGTGGATTATCACGTGCCTTTCGGCGGCCGCAAGGGATCCAGTTACGGCCCGCGCGAACAGGGGCAATACGCGCAGGAATTCTTCACGACGGTGAAGACGGCCTACACCCAGGCCTGACGTCCGCTTTACCGAACCGGTGATCGCCGCCGCACCCGCGCGGCGCGCGGGTTCGCACCTGCCGGCCGCGCAAGACGGCCAGCTTCACAACAACGATAAAGAGACATCATCATGATCGAGCAACGACGTTTGCTGTTGGCATCGGCCGCCCTGACGGCGGCGCTGGCGGGCCTGCCCGCCGCCCAGGCGCAACCCGCCGACTGGCCCACGCGGCCCATCCGGCTGGTGGTGCCGTTCGCCGCGGGCGGCACCACCGACCTGATCGCCCGCGTGGTGGCCGAACCCCTGGGACGCGAGCTGGGCCAGCCCGTGATCGTGGAAAACCGGGGCGGTGGCGGCGGCACCATCGGCGCGGCCGAGATCGTGCGCGCCGCACCGGACGGCTATGCCATCGGCATCTCCACGATCTCGACCATCGCCACCAACCCGGCCATCAACCCCAAGACGCCGTACGACCCGCTGACCGACTTCACGCCCATCGTGAACCTGGCCGCCACGCCCAGCGTGATCGCCGTCAACAAGGACTTCGCGGGCAAGGACCTGAAGTCCGCCATCGAGACCCTCAAGCGCGCGCCGGACAAGTATTCATACGGCTCGTCCGGCCAGGGCGGCATCCAGCACCTGATGATGGAGATGTTCAAGATCGAGACGGGCACGTCCATCACGCACATTCCCTACCGCGGCGCGGGCCCCGCCCTGGCCGACACCGTGGCCGGACAGGTGGCGATGACGCTGGACCAGATCCCGTCCATCCTGCCCTTCATCAAGAGCGGCCAGCTGGTGCCGCTGGTGGTGGCCGCGCCGCAACGCGTCCCGGTGCTGCCCGACGTGCCGACGCTGGCCGAGGCTGGCATGCCGGGCGTCAACCGCCTGGCGTTCTACGGCGTGGTCGGTCCCAAGGGCATGCCGCCCGCGGTGGTGCAACGGCTCAATGCCGCTGCGGTGAAGGTGCTGAACGATCCGGCGGTGCGCAAGCGCATCGAGGACACCGGCTCGTTCGTCGTGGCCAACAGCCCCGAAGCGTTCGGCCAGCAGATACGCGAGGAATACCGGGTCTACAAGGACGTGGTGACCCGCACGAGGCTGACGCTGGATTGACGAACGCCGCCGCGCGCGGCGGGCGATGCGCACGTGGAGGTCGCGGCTGTGGATCTGCCCGCCCTGCAGGCATGCCGGACGGCTATGGCAGAATTGACATCGTCATCCGGCGCGCGGCCGATGCCGCGCGGCCAAGCCGGCGCAGGCACCGCGCACCGATCCAGTCCGCGCACAAGACCCATAACGACCATGAACTTTCGCCTGCGCCAGATGGAAGTGTTCCGAGCCGTGATGCTGACCGGCTCGATCAACGGGGCCTCCAAACTGCTGTTCATCTCGCAACCCGCCGTCAGCCGGCTGGTGGCGCATACCGAGCAGACGTTGGGGTTGAAACTGTTCAACCGGGTCAAGGGCAAACTGGTGCCCACGCCCGAGAGCACCGCCCTGTTCCGCGAAGTCGAGGACTTCTATCAACACGCCCTGCGCGTGGATGCGTTCTCGCGCAACCTGGCCAAGGGGCCCTCCGGCATGCTGCGCATCAGCGCCAGCCCGAGCCTGAGCAAGGGGCTGCTGCCGCGCACCATCACGCGCTTCATGAAGCGCTATCCCGACATCCGCCTGCATTTCCATGAAACGCTGCTGGCCGACATGGCGCAAGAGGTGCTGAGCAACAAGGTCGACCTGGCGGTGTCGGTGCTGCCGGTGGAGCATGCCAACCTGGTGGCCGAGCCCTTCGACGAGGGGCGCATGGTGTGCGTGGTGCCGCGCGGCCACGAGCTGGGACAGCAGCGCCAGGTCAGCTTCACCGACCTGGCGCGCTATCCGCTGATCGTGCACGACCCCGGCATCGCCTTCGGACAGATCCTGGCCGCCGCGTGCCGCAAGGCCAACGTCGCCATCCACCCGCGCGTGGACATCCACCAGACGGACGTGGCCTGCGCATTGGTGCGCGCGGGCGCGGGCATCGCGATGGTGGACGAGTACACGGTGGCGGGGTTGGCCTGGGCCGACCTGCAGGTGTTGACGCTGGCCGAGGAGATCAAGCTCACCCCCAGCGTGGTGCGCTCACGCTTCGACAACGGGACGTCGCATGCCGAGAAGTTCGTGGCGGTGCTTCGGGAACAGTCTGACAGTGACCGGAAAGCGCAGGGTCTGTAGGGGTGTTTGAGTTCTTGAGCCGCCTGTGCCTGTCAGCGGGGCCGCGCCGGCCAAGTCGTCGGGCTCGGGCGCGCCAGCAGGCGCCCTCGGCCGCTACGCGGCTGCCCCTCCTCCAATTGGCCGTCACGGCCCCGCTGACAGGCACAGGCTGCAAGCGCGTCATGCCCACATCCGGACGATGCCGTCGATCCAACAGGCGGTTGAGTTCTTGCAAAGAGGCAATCACCGCCACTGGGGAAGGATGGAGACAACCCGCCCAATGCGACCGGCGACTCAACTACGCATCAACGTCCAAGACAACAGCTCCGAGCCAACACCTCGCCACGCAAGAAGCGTGTTTTCCGATTCCCCCAGCCCACGATGATTGGGACCGTCGCATTTCGACGCCGGTAGTCCTCGGGGAGGGGGGTACTCGCCCGTGACGGCCAATTGGAGGAGGGGCAGTCCCGCGTAGCGGGACCGAGGGCGCCTGCTGGCGCGCCCGAGCCCGACGACTTGGCCGGCACGGGCGAGTACCCCCCTCCCCGAGGACGGCCTACATCAAACAACTCCCCCCACCCTCACCTCCCCACCGCATAAGCCTGCATCAGCCGAGGCGTCGCCGCCGCATGCAGGATGCCGTCCTCGTCGCGCGTGGCAGCGGTCAACCTGCCCACCGACCATTCGGGCGCCTCTTCCACCTGATGGCCGCGTGCGCGCAGGTCGGCCAGTACGTCGGCGCCGAACGAGGCTTCGGCGGCCAGGTGACCGGGCTTGCGGTCGCGCGGGTAGAACGAGCTGGGGAAGTGCATGGTGTGCGACATCGGCTGGTCGATGGCTTCCTGCAGGTTCAGGCCGTGGTGCACGTGGCGCAGGAACAGCAGCAGTTGCCATTGCTCCTGCTGGTCGCCGCCCGGCGTGCCGAACACCATGTAGGGCTTGCCGTCGCGCAGCGCCAGCGAGGGCGTCAGCGTGGTGCGCGGGCGCTTGGCGGGCGCCAGCGTGCCCGGCAGGCCGGGCTCCAGCCAGAACATCTGCGCGCGCGTGTTCAGCGCAAAGCCCAGTTCGGGCACGATGGGCGAGGACTGGAACCAGCCGCCCGACGGCGTGGCCGACACCATGTTGCCCCAACGGTCGATGGCATCGACGTGCGTGGTGTCGCCGCGCTTGACCGACGCGCGCATGTCGGCCATGGTCGGCTCGCCTGCGCCGGCCGTGCCATGCGCCACTTTCGACAGGCGGCCCAGCACGTCCATCACGCGCGCCACCTGCGCCTCGAAGCCAGGGAGCGTGCCCGGCCGCAACTCGTGCGAGGCGCGCTCGCCGATCAACGCGCGGCGCGCCGCGTTGTACTCGTCGGACAGCAGTTGCGCCAACGGCACGTCCACGAAAGTGGGGTCGCCGTAATAGGCCTCGCGGTCGGCGAAGGCCAGTTTCATGGCCTCGGTGACGCGATGGATGAATTCCGCGCTGGAAGAACCGGTGCTCTGCAGGTCCAAGCCCTTGAGCAGCGCCAGCGTCTGCAGGAAGACCGGCCCCTGGCTCCAGGCGCCCGCCTTGGCCACCGTGTAGCCGTGGTAGTCGTAGGTCAGCGGCGCTTCGTAACCGGCCGACCAGCCGGCCATGTCGTCGGCGGTCAGCACGCCGCGATGCGGGCGGCCGCTTTCGTCCATCACCTCGCGGCGCATGTGGCGGTCGATGGCTTCGGCCACGAAGCCGCGGTAGAACGCGTCGCGCGCGGCCTCGATCTGGCGTTCGCGGTCGGCGCCCGCCGCCTCGGCCTCCTGCAGCACGCGTTGCCACGTGCGCGCCAGCGCCGGATTGCGGAACAGCTTGCGCGCCTCGGGCACCACGCCGCCGGGCACGTAGACTTCGGCGGTGCTGGGCCAGTGCTGCTGGAAGAAGTCCTTCAGGCCGGCGATGGTGTTGGAGATGCGCGGCATCAGCGCATGGCCGTGCTCCGCGTAATGGATGGCGGGTTCGAGCACGTCGCGCACGCGCATCGTACCGTGGTCGCGCAGCATCAGCATCCACGCATCGAAGGCGCCCGGAATCACCGCGGGCAAGAGGCCGTTGCCGGGAATCAGGTCCAGGCCCAGCGCGCGGTAGCCGTCCAGCGTGGCGCCGGCCGGCGTGCTGCCCTGTCCGCACAACACCTCGGTGCGGCCGGTGCGTGCGCTGTGGAACACGATCGGCACTTCGCCGGCCGGCCCCACCAGGTGCGGCTCGACCACCTGCAGCACGAAGCCCGAGGCCACGGCGGCGTCGAAGGCGTTGCCGCCACGCTCCAGCATCGCCATGCCGGCCGCACTGGCCAGCCAGTGGGTGGACGTGACCACGCCGAACGTGCCCAGGATCTCCGGGCGTGTGGTGAACATGCGGTGTCCGGATTCCATCATCACTTCCCGGCGATGGTCAGGCCCTTCAGCCGGATCAGGCCGTCGGGATAGGCCACGAAGCCCTTCACCGTCTTCTGCACGCCGAACACCCACGGCAGGTAGTACAGGTAGATGGCGGGGCGATCTTCCTGCATCTTCTTCAGCACCTGCGAATACAACGCGCGGCGCTGGCCTTCGTCGGCGGTGGCCTGGGCGTCGGCCAGCCACTTGTCGACCTGGGGATCGCAATAGCGGCCGTCGTTCAGGTTGCCCTTGCAACTGACGTACTGGAAGATGTTGCCGCCCGGATCGACCCGGCCCGACCAGCCGGTCTGGCCCACTTCGAAGTCACCGCGGGGCAATGCGGACTGCAGCGCGGCGAACTCCATCGGACGCAGCGTGATGTCGAAGCCGGCTTCGGCGCCCATGGCCTGCACCAGCTCGTACACCTGTTGCATGGTGGTGTTGTTGCCGTAGGTGATCTCGAATTTCACGCGGTCGTAGCCCGCTTCCTTCAGCAGCTTCTTCGCCTTTTCCGGATCGCGGCCGGCGTGCTCGACGTTTTTGTCGAAGGCGAAGCTGGCCGGCGGGAACGGCTGGTGCGCGGGCTGGAACATGCCCTCGCCCACCACCTGGTTGATCACGTCGCGGTCGATGGCCAGCTCCAGCGCCTGGCGCACGCGCTTGTCCTTGGCCAGGGGGTTGTCGGCGCGCTTGCCGTTGGCCAGGTTGACGGCGAACGACTGGAAGCCCAGGCCGGTGACGGCATCGAGCGTCAGCTTGGGATCGTCCTTCACGGTCTTGGCGTCGCTGGGCGCGATGCGTTCGACGATGTCCAGGCCGCCCGCGCGCAGGTTGTTCAGGCGCACCGTGGAATCGGGCATCGGCGTGAACACCACGCGGTCGAAATGATAGTTGGCGGCGTCCCAGTACTTGGGGAATTTCTCGAGCACGATGCGGTCGTTCTGCACGCGCTCCTTGAACTGGTAAGGGCCCGAACACACCGGCTTGGCGCCGGGATCCTTGTCGAAACTGGCGGGCGACTGCATCATGCCGGCGCGATCGGACAGTTGCGACAGCAGGCCCGCGTCGGGCTGCTTCAGGCGCAGCACCACGGTGTGCGCATCGGGCGCCTCGACGCTGGCCACGCTGACCAGCTCGCTCTTGCGATTGCTGTCGGGCAGCGCGATGGCGCGCTCCAGGTTGGCCTTGACCGAGGCCGCGTCCACCGGCGTGTCGTCGTGGTAGAAAGCGCCCTGGCGCAGCTTGAAGGTCAGCGACTTGCCGTCCTCGCTGGTCTGCCACGATTCGGCCAGCTGCGGCACGAACTTCAGGTCGGGCGTGATGTCGACCAGGCGGTCGCACAGCGAGGCGAACACGATACGGCCGACGAAGGTACGCGCGCGCGCCGGGTCCAGCACGTCCGGGTCGTCCTGCAGGCCGATGCGTAGCGTGGATTGGGCGGCGGCGACGCCGCTGGCGAGCAGGCCGGCCGCAGCCAGCGCGAGGCAGATTTTGCGCATGTAGTTTCCCCGGATAACGAGACGAAGCGCCGCGTGCGGCAAAGCCGAGCGGCGAAAAGGCGTTATGGAAACATACTGCGCGGGGCGGCGCAAAACCACCCCGACCATCGCGGACGGGCGGGTCCAGGATGATGCGCTGCGGCATTGGGGCCTGTCAACGCAAGACCGGGCCCGGCGCCAGGCTATCGCTCATCCCATCCCGTGAACGGGTTGTTCCAGGACTTCCACACCAGCGGGCCGCGCGCCATCTCGGCATCGCTCAGCAGGCAGGCATCCAGCTTGCCGCGCAGCGCCGCCTCGTCCATGCCGATGCCGATCAGCACCAGTTCCTGGCGCGCATCGCCGACCTCGTCGGTCCAGCTGTCGCGGATGGCCGCCAGGTATTCGGGGTCCTCCGGCCACTGGTCGGGCGGCACCGCGGCCCACCAGTATCCTGCCGCGCCATGCCGGGCCACGGCGCCCGCCTGCGACCACGAACCCGCCATCTCGGGATGGCTGGCCAGCCAGAAGTGGCCCTTGGAACGCACCACGCCCGGCCATTCCTGCTGCACCAGCGCAAAGAAGCGTTCGGGATGGAAGGGCCGGCGCGACCGGTAGACGAAGCTGTGGATACCGTATTCCTCGGTCTCGGGCGTGTGCTCGCCGCGCAGTTCGCGCAGCCAGCCCGGCGCCTTGGAGGCTTCGGTGAAATCGAACAGGCCCGTGTCCAGCACGCGGTCCAGCGGCACGCGGCCGAATTCGGCGGTCTCGATGCGGGCGCGCGGATTCAGCGAGGACAGGATGGCCATCAGGCGATCGCGGTCCTCTGCGCTGACCAGGTCCATCTTGTTCAGCACGATGACGTCGCAGAACTCGACTTGCTCGATCAGCAGGTCCACCACCGTGCGCTCGTCCTCCTCGCCCAGCGATTCGCCGCGCGCCTGCAGGCTGTCCTGCGAGCCGTAGTCGCGCAGGAAATTGCAGGCGTCCACCACGGTGACCATAGTGTCCAGGCGCGCGATGTCGCCCAGGCTGCGGCCGTCCTCGCCTTCGAAGGTGAAGGTCTCGGCCACCGGCAGCGGCTCGGAGATGCCGGTCGATTCGATGACGAGCTGGTCGAAGCGGCCTTCCCGGGCCAGGCGCTCGACCTCCAGCAGCAGGTCCTCGCGCAAGGTACAGCAGATGCAGCCGTTGCTCATCTCCACCAGCTTCTCGTCGGTGCGGGACAGCTCGGCGCCGCCCGCGCGCACCAGCGCGGCGTCGATGTTGACGTCCGACATGTCGTTGACGATGACCGCCACGCGCCGGCCGTCGCGGTTGTTCAGGATGTGGTTCAGCAGCGTGGTCTTGCCCGCGCCGAGAAAGCCCGACAGGACGGTGACGGGCAGGCGGGAATGGGAAGCGGGAGAGGTCATGGTTTAAATTGAAACGATATAACATATCAATTTAACCCAGAAAGCCGCCCGCTTGGCAAGCAGGTTTCCTCTCGGCCAGGGCCATGAGCCCTGCGCCGAACCGCCCATCGCCCCCATGCCTGCCACACCGTCAGACCCGCGGCTGGCGCGCCTTTCTGCATCGGAGCCGCCGGGCGCGAACCGAATACGGCCGGCACCCGGCGCGGGCGCCGCTCACTCGATCACGATGCCTGCCTGGTCGATCAGCTTGGTCCACTGGCGCGCATCGCGTTGCACGATGTCCTTCAACCCGGCCGGCGTACTGGAAACGAATTCCACGCCCTGCGACGCGAATTTCTGGTTGAGCTCCGGATTCTTCAGGGTCTCGACGACGGCGCGGTTGAGCTTGTCCAGCACCTCGGGCGGCGTGCCCGCCTTGGCGAACAGCGCATACCAGGTGGTGTAGGACACGCCCGGCAAAGTCTGCGAGATCACCGGCAGGCTGGCGGTGTCGCCGCCCTTGCTGGGCGCGCTCATGGCCAGCGCCCGCACCGAGCCCTTGTCGATCATCGGTTTCAGCGAGGGCATGCTGCTGAACAGCGCCTGCACCTGTCCGGAGGCCAGATCGGTCAGCACCTGCGACGTGCCGCGGTACGGCACGTGCACCACGTCGACCTTGGCTTGGCTCTTGAACAGCTCCATGCCCAGGTGCGCCACGCCGCCCACGCCGGCCGAACCGAAGTTGACCTTGCCGGGATGCGCGCGGGCGTAGTCCACGAGATCCTGCACGGACTTGACCGGCATCTTCGCGTTGACCACCAGCACGTGCGGGCTTTCGGTCAGCAGGCTGATGGGCGCCAGCAGCGACAGCACGTCCTTGCCTTCCATGGCCTTGGACGGGATGGTCATGTTGCCCGAGGCCGGCATCAACAGCGTATAGCCATCGGCCTCCTGGCCCAGCACCTGGTTCAGGGCAGGCACGCCATGGCCGCCGCCCGCGTTGACCACCACGACGGGCTGGCCGAGCTTCTGGCCGAACAACTGCGCGAACTCGCGGCCCACCATGTCGGCGGGGCCGCCCGCCGCGAAGGGCACGACCATGCGGATGGGCCGCTCGGGATACTCGGCGCATGCCTGCGTAAAGGGCACGAGGCCTGCGATCAGGGCGAAAGCGCCCAGGTGCTTCTTCAGCATTGTCTTCCTCCTTTTGGAACTTGCTGGAATTCTTTTTATTGGCGGCGATACCGGCGCGGGCCCGTCGGCATTCCTGCCGCGACGGCCCCTGCCAGGACGGCCGCTACCCCACGAACGCCGTCACGACGGAGGGGAAGATGCTCTGGTAGGCCTCGCCGTAGCGCGTGCCGGCGGACTTGCCGCGGCGGCCGGCCTGCGCGCCGCGCTGCAGCGCCACGCGCTCGTAGTAGGGCCACAGGTTGCGCTGCGTGGGCATGGCCTGCATGGCCTGCCATTTGGTCTCCCAGACCTCGGTGATGTCCAGCAGCACGTTGGGCTTGAAACCGCAAAGCTCGGTCTGGTGCGGTTCGAAGCACAGCACCTGGGGCGGCACCACGAAATCGTCGCCGTGGCCCGGCGCCATGGCCTGCATGCGGGCGCGCAGCACCATTTCGTAGGTGCGGCAGTGGTCGAGATTGGACGGATCGTGTTCGGGATGCGTCAGCACCGCCTGCGCCTGCGTACGGCGCAGCGCCTCGGACACGCGGCGGATCGAATCCGCGGATTCGGGCATCGGGTAATCGCCCAGGTCATGAAAGTCGAGCGACGCCACGCCCAGGATGGTCGCGGCGGCCTCGGCGTCGGCACGGCGCAGGGCCTTGACGGCGTCGCGCTGCACACCGCCCTGCCAGGCGGCGTTCGATTCGCCGTTCTCGCCATAGCTCAGGCACACCAGGTGCACGTCCACGCCGCGCCGGGCATGCAGGGCCATCGCCCCGCCGCAACGCCAGACGAAATCGCCGACGTGCGCGGTCACCACGAGTATCGAATCAGCCATTCACTGTCTCCCGAATGAATGAACAGGATTATATTTTCTTGAAATTACGTTGTACTCTATACAACTAACCAGTAAATATGCGGCTTTCAGAGGTTAATATGAGTAATGACGGTGTCGTGGCGGTCGAGCGGGCGCTGAGCGTGCTGGATTGTTTCCGGCCAGGCGCGGAGCACTTGTCCCTGGCCGATTTCGCGGCGCGCCTGCCACTGCACAAGACCACCATCTTCCGGCTGCTGAACTCGCTGGCGCGCTGCGGCTACGTCGTGCGCGAGGCCGATGGCCGCTATGGGCTGGGGCCGCGCGTGCTCTATCTGGCGCGCGTCTACGAACGCGGCTTCGACCTGTCGGCGGTCGTCATGCCGGTACTCGAAACGCTGTCCGAGGAAACGGGAGAAAGCGCCGCCTATTACGTGGAAGGCGGCGAACCCGGGCAGCGCCTGTGCCTGTTCCGCCATCAGCCGCATGAAGGCCTGCACAGCCAGGTGCTGGCCGGCAGCGTGATGCCCCCCGATCAATCGTCGACGGGACGGGTCTTCTCCATCTGGACGCAGGGCAGCCCGCGCGGCGAGGACCGGCTGCCCTTTTTCTCGTGCGGCGCGCGCGATCCCTACACCTCGTCCTGGGCGGTGCCCATCATCGGCAACGACGACCGCTTCGTGGGCGCGCTGACGATCGCCGGTCCCTCCGTACGCCTGAAGAACGTGGATGCGCCGCGCTTCCAGGCCATCATCCTGGCCCGCGCGGACGAACTGGCGCGCCGGCTGGGCGCGTCCAGCGAAATGCGCGACATGCTGTACGGCAACATGGGCTAAGCGGCAGGACGCGGCGTTGCCCATGCGCCAGTGCCCGTGGATGCAAGCAAATCGTCAGGATATATTATGTTATAACATTACTATTCAACCGTTTTCACCGCCCTTCCCGCCCGCCCCCGCGTGTCCGGCGCGGTCCCAAAGTGTCCGCAGTTCCGCTCTCCCCTTCCTCTCCCGCCGATCCGTGCATCGTCTTCGACGGTCTGGCGCTGGCCTATCGCGACCACCTCGCCTTGCAGGGCCTGTCCGGCGCCGTGCAGCGCGGTTCGCTGACGGCCATCGTCGGGCCGAACGGCTCGGGCAAGACCACCCTGATGAAAAGCATCGCCGGCCTGCTGGGCCCGGCGTCGGGACGCTGCGCCGTGTCGCCCGGCCTGCGCGTCGCGTATCAACCGCAGTTGTCCGGACTGGACCGCGCTTTTCCCGCGCGCGTCATCGACGTGGTGTCGCTGGGCCTGTGGCCTCGCCGCGGCCTGCTGGGCCGGCACCGCCAGGAAGACCGCCGGGCCATGCTGGCCGCGCTGGACACCGTCGGCCTGGCCGGCCACGCGCAACGGCCGGTCGACACGCTGTCCGGCGGACAACTGCAGCGCGCCCTGTTCGCACGCACGCTGCTGCAGGACGCGGACCTGATCCTGCTGGACGAACCCTTCAGCGCCATCGACGAACGCACGGTGCGGGATCTGGTCGGCATCATCCGCCGCTGGCATGAGCAAGGCCGCACGGTGCTGGTGGTGGTGCACGACTTCGACCTGGTGCGGCAGCACTTTCCCGAAACCCTGCTGCTGGCCGGCTGCGTCGTCGACTGGGGCGCCACGCCCCAAGTGCTGACGCCCGAGAACATCCGGCGTGCCCGCCAGGGCCATGCGCAGGCGCCCGTGGAAGACGTCTGGCGCGAGGCGACCCGGTGATGGACATGCTCTACGGCCTGGCCATCGCGCCCTTCGCCGACTTCGTCTTCATGCAGCGCGCGCTGTGGGGCGCCCTGCTGCTGGCCGTCAGCGCCTGCCCCATCGGCGTGTTCCTGATGCTGCGGCGCATGAGCCTGACGGGCGACGCGATGTCGCACGCGGTGCTGCCCGGCGCGGCGGTGGGTTTCCTGCTGTATGGCCTGGAGGTCATTCCCATGACCCTGGGCGGCCTGGTCGCGGGCCTGCTGGTGGCCGCGGGCGCGGGCGCGGTGTCGCGGCTGACGGTGCAGAAAGAGGACGCCTCGATGGCGGCGTTCTACCTGATCTCGCTGGCGCTGGGCGTGCTGCTGGTGTCCCTGCGCGGCTCCAGCGTGGACCTGATGCACGTGCTGTTCGGCGCCGTGCTGGCGCTGGACAGCGAGGCCTTGTGGCTGATCCGCATCGTGACGGCGGTCACCGTGGTGGGCCTGGCCGTGCTCTGGCGCGGGCTGGTGGCCGAGTGCCTGGATCCGCTGTTCCTGCGCAGTGTGTCGCGGCTGGGCCCGTTCATCCACTTCGCCTTCCTCGGCCTGGTGGTGCTGAATCTCGTGGGCGGCTTCCAGGCGCTGGGCACGCTGCTGTCGGTGGGCCTGATGATGGTGCCGGCCGCCGCCGCCCGTTTCTGGACCACGCGCGTCGGCCCCATGTGCGCGCTGGCCGTGGGCATCGGCGCCGTGTCGTGCGTGGCCGGCCTGCTGCTGTCGTATCACGTCTCCCTGCCTTCCGGCCCGGCCATCGTGCTGTCGGCCGGCGTCATTTACCTGTTGTCGGTCGTCATCGGCACACGCGGCGCGCTGCTCGGGCGCGCCCGGCGTGCGCCGCGCGCGGCCGCCCGATCCCGGAGCCCTGCATGAAACTGAAAACCCTTGCCGCCGCGCTCAGCCTGGCGGCCGTCTCGGCGCTGGCCGCCGCGCCCGTATCCGCCAAGGAACTGAAGGTCGTGGCGACCTTCTCCATCATCGGCGATTTCGCCCGCCAGGTCGGCGGCGACCGCATCGCGCTGACCACGCTGGTGCCCGCCGGCGGCGACGCGCACGTGTACGAACCCAGGCCGGCCGACGCGGCCGCCATCGGCCGCGCCGACGTGGTGCTGGCCAACGGCCTGCATTTCGAGGGCTTCCTGCAACGCCTGATCGACGCCAGCGGCAGCAAGGCGCAGGTCGCCACGCTGACCGATGGCGTGCAGGTGCTGCGCAACACCGAGGAGGCGGAGCATGACCACAACCACGATCACGATCACGGAAAGGGCGCGCACGACGGGCATGAGGATCATGACGCCCATGCCGGACACGGCCACGAAGGCGGCCACCACCATCACGGCCCGAACGATCCGCACGCGTGGCAGTCGATCGCCAACGCCCAGGTCTACGTGAAGAACATCGCCGACGCCTTCTGCAAGGCCGACCAGGAGGGCTGCGCCACCTACCGCGCCAACGCCGAGTCGTACACGAAGACGCTGCAGGCGCTGGATGCCGAAGTGAAAGCCGACGTCGCGCAGATCCCCG
Source organism: Bordetella ansorpii (assembly GCF_900078315.1). Lineage (GTDB taxonomy): Bacteria > Pseudomonadota > Gammaproteobacteria > Burkholderiales > Burkholderiaceae_B > Bordetella > Bordetella ansorpii. The sequence goes on along the minus strand of NZ_FKBS01000014.1, from coordinate 915,097 downwards.
CGGACAAGCGCACCATCATCACCTCGCACGACGCCTTCGGTTATTACGCGAAGACCTATGGCTTCACGTTCCTGGCGCCGCAGGGCATCAGCACGGACTCGGAAGCCTCGGCGGCCGACGTGGCCAAGCTGGTGAAGCAGATCAAGGACGAGAAGGCTGCCGCGCTGTTCACCGAGAACATCAGCAACCCGCGTTTGATCCAGCAGATCGCCAACGAAACGGGCCTCAAGCAAGGCGGCGAGCTGTACTCGGACGCGCTGTCGAAGGCCGGCGGCCCGGCCACGACGTACGTGGACATGATGCGCCACAACACCGTGACGATCCGCGCGGCCATTCTGGGCAAGTAGCGCCCGAAGTCCCGACGGCAGCGCGGGCAGCGCGTGGCCGGCATCTACCGGCGTTCCGTCATGCTCGCCAGTGGGCGCTACGCGATGCTGGATGACGGCATGGGATTTCAGCCTGGTGCCGTGGCGGCCGGTGATCGAACAGCGCCTGGGGCAGCAGATCGCCGCAACGGCACGCGGCGGCGGTGTGTCATGGGAAATTGGACGATCCAGAGGGCTGTCAGTTGGCTGACCCCGGGTTCATCCACGGCCCCGCACCGAGCTGCGCCGCGATCCTGTCGGCGAACTTCCGTTTCCTGATCGGACGCAACCGTGCGGGTGAGTGGACATGCGGGATGGGCAGCTACTACTTTCGCAAAACTTGCCAAGGTGCTTTGGGCACAAACCGCTCTGCCAGCAAATCTACGACATGACGCACTTTGGCCGACAGAAGCCGGTTCTTCTGCCAAACCGCATGGATCGGGAAGCCTTGGGTACTTACCTCGGGCAGAACCCGTATCAACCGTGCCGCGGACAAAAGTTCGGCTACCAGCCAGTCCGACAGTAACGCGATCCCATGCCCCGCCAGGGCGGCGTCCAGGATGGCTTCGCTATGGTTCAGGCCCAGCCGACCACGGACGGCAAGCGGCTGACTACGGCCGTGGCGATCCAGAAAGTGCCAAGGCCGCGTCTGCCCGCCGCTGCCAAAGGTAATGCAGGCATGGGTGTGCAGATCGTCGGGGGTTTTCGGCAAACCATGCCGGGCCAGATAGTCGGGATGAGCCACCAGCACGGCCTGCTGCACCCCCAGCGGCTTGGCGATCAGCGTGGCGCTGTCCTGCATTGGCCCGATACGGATCACCAAGTCAATGCCATCCTCGACCAGATCGACACGGCGATCGCTCAGAGTCACATCCAGTTCCAGTGCAGGATGTGCCGCGGCGATTTCCAGCAGCGCCGGCAGTACCCAGCGCCGACCAAAAACCACGGGCAAATCGACACGCAAGCGTCCAGCCAGTTCCTGCTGTCGCGTCGTCACTTGCGTCTGCACGTTCTCCAACTCGGCTATTGCCCGCGCACAGCCCTCGCTAAATTGGCGGCCCTCATCGGTCAGGCTCAGACGCCTTGTCGTGCGCTGGAACAACCGCACCCCCAAGTCAGCTTCCAGGCGGGCGATGCTTTTGGCGACGCCCGATTTGCTCATGTCCAGCCGCTCGGCCGCCAGCGTGAAGCTGCCGGCCTGTATGACTTGCATGAACACGCTAATGCCGCGGAAAGGATCTGGCGTTTTCATAGAGCATCCATTGACGAATTTCACTCAACTCTATTGCGATAAATAGCGCATATATCCGATTCTGATTCGCCAATATTATGGCGCCTGGAGTGGCCATGACCACCGAGATTCAAGCGAGTGTCCAGATGCCTTTATTGGCTTGCTCGATGTCGTCACGCCTGAACGGCGCAGGGTGGCTTTTGGCCCTTTGCGCCGGCTTGGGTGTGGCGAACGTCTATTACCTTCAACCCGGCTTGTCGCTGGTGCAGACCGAATTCGGAGCCAGCCCCGGGCAGATCGGCTGGGTGCCCACGCTGACGCAGATTGGCTATGCAATGGGCATGTTGCTGCTGGCTCCACTCGGTGATGTGCTACCGCGTCGCCGGCTGATTCTCGCCAAGGCGGTGCTGCTGGCAATCGCGCTGGTGGCCGCCGCTTGCTCTCCCGGACTCGGATGGCTGGTCATTGCCAGTATCGCCGTGGGCTTGCTCGGCAGCATCGGGCAGGATTTCGTGCCTATCGCGGCGCAATTGGCCTCGGACGAACAAAGAGGCCATGCCATCGGCCTTGTGACGACCGGACTGCTCAGTGGCATCCTGCTGTCGCGCGCGCTGGGCGGCTGGGTTGCCGAATCCCTCGGATGGCGTGCCATGCAGTTCGTCGCGGCAGGGCTGGTATTGGGGGTGATGATGATCGTCTGGCGCACCGTGCCAGACATGCCGCCCGTGAGCCGCAGCCGCTATCGTGCCCTGATTGCCAGTTTATGGATGTACTGGCGGCAATACCGTGCCCTGCGGCTGGCGGCCGTCTCGCAAGCGCTGTTGGCTTCCACACTGGGCGCGTTCTGGTCAACGCTTGCCTTGGTGTTGGCAGCGCCACCATTCCACTTGGGTGCCGGCGTTGCCGGTAGCTTCGGGATCGCTGGCGCCGCGGGAGCGTGGGTCGCGCCCGGGTTCGGCCGACTCAATGATCGGCATGGCCCGCTTCCAGCCATCCGCCTCGGCTGCTCGCTGGTGATAGTGGCTTTTTTCGGCCTCGCAGCCCTCCCAGCCAGCTTATGGACACTGGCTATTGGCGCCGTTGTCTTCGACCTGGGTGTGATGGCGGCGCTGGTATCGCACCAGACCATTGCCAACGGACTGGAGCCGCAAGCACGCAGCCGTCTCAACGGGTTATTGATGACGGGGGCAATGGTCGGTATGGCAGCGGGTGCCGCCCTTGGCGGTGCCGCTTGGTCACATGGCGGCGCGCCTGGCCTCTATGGATTTTCTGCGCTGGCTGGCGTAGCCGCGTTGGCCGTGTCTTTTCTTCATCGTCCCACTGGAAATCATTCCTCATGACCAAGACAGTTGAGGAACCTCTGTTCCGCGCCCCCTATCTCCAACCGCAACCTGGCGGCGATCGACCGCTGACGGTGCTGTTCTCTCTGCTTTCGCGCGCCGACAACACGCCGCTGGCCGAGCGACGCCGCGCCGACGGCCATGTGCTCGACCACACTGGTAATGCCATCGCCGACCCTGCTGCCGACGCCAGCGCGAATGCCTTCGAGGGCAATCCGAATCTCAATTTCGAGCATTGGGGCGAGTATTGGCGCAAGGTGCATGGCGTGCGCTTCATCCATGCAGAGCAGACGGATGACCGCAGCCTGGAGCGGCTTCTACGCTACGACCAACTGCACCGCTTCGCCCCTGGGCCGACGTATACCGACGCACCGCCGTATCGCGCACCTGCCGATGCGCGGGGCAAGCTCTGGCCTACCGTCATCGGACATATCGACGCCTACCGTCGCCCCCGCTGGGATGGTATTGCCTACCTGAATTTCGCCGGTCCCGAGGATATAGCCGTCGTGCTGGCCAATGCTCGCGTGCGCGAGAAGATCCTGCCCGAAGATCAGGCAATCTTCCGCGACATTGCGCCGATACTGTCGCGCCAATACATCATCGTACCGAGTGCCACCGGCAACGAGGCCATCACGCTGGTCAAGCTGCATAGTCGGGCCGAGTCAGTCAGCCGCGAGGCTTTCCAACGCTGGTGGCTGCATGAACATGCGCCACTGGCGGCGGAAAAAATCGGTGCGTGGGTAAAGCGCTACGTGCAACTCCACAACATTGGGCCGACGGAGCCAGGGCAGCCGTTCTACCACCCACAGACCAGAAATATCGACGGCGTGACGCTGATGAACTTTGCCAGCGTCAACGACCTGGAGGATTTCCTTCGCACCGCCGAATACAAACTGATCGCCGAAGACGAAGCACGCATGGGACATGCGGAAGCTAGTGAGTGGTGGACGGCCATTGGCATGGTCTTGGTGAATCGCATTACCCCGGAACGAATTACAGATGCGGGCGCTTAAATAGCTGAACCCTCAATCAATATTTGTGCGCGCGCATTCATTGAAGGGCTTATGACCTGCCCGATGCTCAGTTCGACGCCGCGCCCGACTGCTCGACCAGCGTCTTCCACTTGGCCGACTCGGCGGCCAGGAAGCCCGCCATCTGATCGGTGGACATGTCCATGGGCACCAGGCCTTGCGCATTGAGGCGGTCGCGTACGTCCGGCAGGCGCATCAGCGCGGCCGTTTCCTTGCGCAGGCGCGCCACCACGTCTTCGGGCGTGCCCTTGGGCGCCAGCAGCAGGATCCAGCCCTGCAGGTCGAAACCCTTCAGCCCCTGCTCCTGCAAGGTGGGAATGTCGGGCAGCGATGGAATGCGCGTGGCCGAGGTGACGCCCAGCGGCTTGACCTTGCCCGACTCCAGCAGCGCGCTGACCACCGGCACGTTGTCCGAGATGAAGTCGATCTGTCCGCCCACCAGGTCAGTCGCGGTCTGCACGCCGCCCCGGTACGGGATGTGCGTGGCCTGAATGCCGGCCTGCGCCAGCATGGCCGAGATCACCAGGTGCGGCGTGGTGCCGTTGCCCGAGGATCCATAGGTCAGGCGCGCGTCGGGTTTCTTGCCGTAGGCCAGAAACTCCTTGAAATTGGAGGCCGGAAAATCCTTGCGCACCACCATCACCTGGGGCGCCCAGGCCACCGCGCCCACGGGCACGAAATCGCGCGCGGCGTCATAGCCCAGCGTGCCGGGCCGCAGCCATTGCGCGATGGTCATCGGCCCCGTGGACCCCATGGCCAGCGTGTAGCCGTCGGCCGGCTGCTTGGCGACGTAGTCGGTGCCGATGGTGCCGCCCGCGCCGGTGCGGTTCTCGACGACCACCGACTGTCCCAGCACCCCGGTCAGCTTCTCGGCCAGCAGACGCATGGAGACATCGGAAGAATTGCCGGGCGGAAACGGCACGATGATCCGTACCGGCCGCTCGGGCCAGGCCGCCAGGGCGGGCCCGGCGCAGGCCAGCGCCACCAAGGCGCCAGCCGCCAGGCGGCGCAGCGCCGCCCGGCAGTCAGTTGCTGCGTTCATGTATTTCCCCTTGACGTGATGAGACGGGTGTTCCCACCCTGACTTCATTGGGCTCGCGCGACGTGGGCGCTTGCTCCCGATAAATCGCCCAGGCGTTCGCCCCGGCCGATCTTTTCCGCATTGGCGGCCTGCCTGGCCTGCTTCTGCAGGGCGGCCTGCGCCACTTCCTCGACCTCGCCGGGCGGCAGCACCAGCACGCCGTTTTCGTCGGCCAGGATGACGTCGCCCGGATTGACCACCACGCCGCCGCACGACACGGGCATGTTCAACATGCCGCCGATGTCGTAGATGCGCGTGGTGATCGGCGAGATGCCGCGGCACCAGACCGGCAGGCCGGAGGCCGCGATCTCGGACGGATCGGTGCACATGCCGTCGACCACGGCGCCCGCCGCGCCCGCCGCCACCGCGCCTTGCGTGACGCCGCCGCCCCAGCAGGCATGCTTGCGGTCGCCCAGGCGGTCCACGATCACGATGTCGCCCGGCGCGAGCAGGCTGAGCGCATGGTGCAACAGGGTCGAATCCTGCCCCGGCAGCGCCACCGTGATGGCGCGGCCGATGATGCGACGCTGGTGGTTCAGCGGCTGGATGCTCGCATCCATGAACCCCCAATGCCGGAAATGGCCGACAGTGGCGGTCTCCACGTCTTCCAGCCAACGGAACACCTGCGGATCCAGCGCGGGCGGCGTAGCGCCGATTGCATACTTCTTCATGTCAGAACACCTTGTGATCGGCCAACGGAATCTGTTTGCGCGCCTGCGCGACGCGCTGGAAATCGAGCGTGGCCGTCAACGCGCCCACGCCGTCGGAAGCCTTGGCGACGATGTGGCCCCACGGATCGCACACCAGCGTGTGGCCGTAGGTGTAGCGGCGCTCGCCATCCTGCTCGAACGGGCCGTACTGCGCCGGCGCCAGGAAGTAGCACTGCGTCTCGATGGCGCGTGCCCGGCACAGCACGTCCCAGTGGTCCTTGCCGGTCTGCAGCGTGAAGGCGGCCGGCAGCATGATGGCCTGCGCGCCCTGCGCCACCAGCTTCTGGAACAGTTGCGGGAAACGCAGGTCGTAGCAGATCGCCAGGCCGAAGCGCACGCCGTCGATGTCCGCCACCACGACGTCGCTGCCGGCGCGCACGGCGTCCGACTCGCCATAGCGCAAGCCATCGGGCGTGACGATGTCGAACAGGTGGATCTTGCGGTATCGGGCAATCTCGTTGCCCTTGGGGTCGAACACCACCGAGGTGTTGTAGACGTGCGTGCCGCCCGGCGCGCGTTCGTAGAAACTGCCGCTGTGCACATGGATGCCATGATCCACGGCCAGTTGCCGGCACATGGCGTACGCAGGCCCGCCGCGCTCGGCCTCGCCCGCGGCCACCTTGTCGGCCACCGTTCCGCCGGCCCAGTCGAAGTGCTCGGGGAAGCTGACGAAACGCGCGCCCTCGTTCCTGATCGCCTCGCGCGCCAGGCGGTCGGCGTCATCGATGTTGCGGCGCTTGTCGGCGACCGAATTCATTTGTACCAAGCAGACTTTCATGGGTTCTCCGGGAAGACATCGGTGCGCTCCTCCTGCCAGGCGTGCGCCGGGTCGGAGGCTTCGCAATAGCGGGAGGCCGCCTGCCGCGCCAGCGCCGCCACGGCGCGAGCCAGGCCAGGCTGGTCGTTGCGGATGTAGGCAGCCACGTAGTGCACGGCGACGAAAGGCTTGGTCACCGGCAGCACCACCAGCGAGCCCTGCTGCACCTCGCGCTGCACCGAGGCCAGCGGCACCGCGGCGATGCCGATGCCCGACGTGACCATCTGCACGTTGGTGGGCAGCGCAGCGGACGCATGGATCACCACGGTCTGCTGCGCCTCGTCGGCAAAGTAGCTTTCGATGCGCGCCTGCGATCGCGTGCCGGACGGATAGCCGATGATGGGATAGCGGGCCAGGTCCTGCGGTGTCAGCGGCTGGCTGCAGTCCACGCCCAGCAACGGGCTGGCGACGAAATCCATCGAGAACGAGCACAGCGGCGTCAGTTCGAACGGCGCGCCGTTGGCCGACAGATCCGACACCAGCGCCATGTCCAGGCGGCCCGCCTCCAGCTCCTTCAGCAGGCGGTCGGACAGCTCGGTGGTCACGCTGAGCGACACGTGCGGATACTCTTCCCGCACGGTGCGCACCAGCAGCGGAAACACCGTCGGGATCAGCGTGCTGACCGCGCCCAGCCGCACGTGTCCGCGCAGCCGGCCAGGGTCCAGCATCACGCGCCGCAGCGTGTGATACGCGTCGATGATGACCTGCGCCTGGTCGATGAAGCGCAGGCCCTCGGGCGTAGGCTCGAAGCCGTGTTCCGAGCGCACGAACAGCTTCACCCCCAGGTCCTGCTCGATGGAGGCGATGCGGTTCGAGATGGCCGTGTGGGTGATGCACAGCTGTTCGGCCGTGGCCTTGATGCTGCGCAGCCGGGCCAGCCACAGCACGGTTTCCAGGAAGCGGATGTTCATGGCAGCGAAATGCCGGCCGTGGTGCGCGCCATCACCGGCTCGTCGCCTTCCAGCGTGGTGCGGTACATGGTGCGCACGTAGGCGGCGTCGTCGAAGCCCGTGGCGCAGTGCTGGGTGCAGCGGTTGTCCCACAGCACGGCGTCGCCCTGCTGCCATTGCTGGCGGAACTGGAAGCGCGGCTGCTGCGCGAAATCCTGCAGATAGGCGATCAGGCGGCGGCCCTCTTCCGGCGCCAGGCCTTCGACGTCGCAAGCCCAGCGGCCGATATACAGCGAAGTGCGGCCGCTGACGGGATGGCGGCGCGCCAGCGGGTGGAAGACATCGGGGCGGTCGCGCTTTTCTTCCTCGGTCAGCGGGCCCATGTGGGGATAGTGCACGCCATGCAGGTCGATGCGGCTGTAGCGCGCGCGCCGGCCGGCGATGGCCTGGCGCACGGTCTCGGGCAAGGCTTCATAGGCCGCGTACATGTCCACGAACAAGGTGTCGCCGCGTTCGGGCGGCACGCGCAGGGCATACAGCAGCGAACCTGCGTTGGGAATGCGCTTGTCCTCGCCGTCGGTATGGAAGCCTTCGCCCGCGCGGCGCAGGCCGGCCTCGCCGGCTTCATTGCGGGTGACGGGCCGGGAAGGATCGTCCTTGGACGCGTTGGACACCACGAAGACCTCGGGATGGCCTTCGAGGTTGAACTTCAGCGGCTTCATGATGTGCAGCGGACCCAGCCGGCGCGAGAAGGCGATGTGCTGTTCGGGCGACATTCGCAGCCCGCGAAAGCGCAGCACGCTGTGGCGGGTCCAGGCATCGGACACCTGGCGGAACTGCGCGTCGGGAATGTCGAGGTCGGGCGCGATGCCGCGCACCTCGGCGCCGAATCCGCGTTCGAAAGGGACGATTTCCAGCGTCATGACTGGCTTGCCTCCAAGGGTTGATGAAGGCAAGTATGGCCAGCCCCGCGGCGGGGTGTCGAACGTATTTTTGTTGCGCCGCCAGCAAGTTTTGCTGACGCGTGGCGCTGTGCCAAGGGTTATCCCGCAAGCCTCGCGGGATAACCCTTAACGGCAATAAGCCCTGTGCTTCAGTGGCTGATCATCCAGGGCCGCGAGCCGGCGAACGCCTTGCTGCCGTCCGCCGCCGTGCGGGTGCGCCCGCTCTGCTTTGCGCCCGAGCAGCAGCCGCAATTCATGCCGTGCCCGCCGCGCGTGCTGCGCGGCTCGTGCGCGCTGCGCTCGTTGGCGGACAACGCGCGGCGCATCGCGCCGCCGATGACGCCCAGCGCCGGCGCGGCCCCCAGCGTGCGCGCCGCCGGCGCGCCGCACGCCGGGCACGCCGCCGGATCGTTGCGCCGCGCCAGCGGACGCAGCGCCGAGAACTCGCCGCACGTATTGCAGCAGTAATCGTAGGTAGGCATGGCGGCGCTCCGGCTTACAGGTCCGGCGACAGCGGCATGTCCACGCCGCCGCTGATGGCCTTGACGGGCCCGCTGGCCTGCGGCTGGATGTCGAACTCGAAGATCTCGGTCGGCAGCCACAGCGTGGCGCACGCGTTCGGGATGTCGACCACGCCGCTGATGTGCCCTTGCACTGGCGCCGTGCCCAGGATCGAATAGGCCTGCGCGCCCGAGTAGCCGAATTTCTTCAGGTACTCGATGGCGTTCAGGCACGCCTGCCGATAGGCGATGTGCACGTCCAGGTAGTGCTGGCCGCCGCCCTCGTCCACCGAGATGCCCTCGAAGATCAGGTAGTCCTTGTAGTTCGGCGTGATGGGGCTGGGCTTGAAGATGGGGTTGCGGATGCCGTACTTGGCCATGCCGCCCTTGATAAGGGACACGCGCATGTGGATCCAGCCCGCCATCTCGATGGCGCCGCAGAACGTGATCTCGCCATCGCCCTGCGAAAAGTGCAGGTCGCCCACCGACAGGCCGCCGCCCGGCACGTACACCGGGAAGAACACGCGCGAGCCGCGCGACAGGTCCTTGATGTCGCAGTTGCCGCCGTGCTCGCGCGGCGGCACGGTGCGCGCACCTTCCGATGCGGCCTTGTCGCGCGCCGCGCCTTGCAGGCGGCCCATGTGCGCGGTCTTGGGCGCCGGCGGGTTGGCCAGCGGCGGCACGCGTTCTGGGTTGGTGTCGATCAGCGCCTGCTCGCGCTTGTTCCAGGTGTCCAGCATGGCCTGGTCGGGCAGGCAGCCGATCAGGCCGGGGTGGATCAGGCCCGCGAAGTTCACGCCCGGGATGTGGCGCGACGAGGTGAACATGCCGTGGAAGTCCCAGATGGACTTCTGCGCCTGCGGAAAATGCTCGGTAAGGAACCCGCCGCCGTTCTTCTTGCTGAAGAAACCGTTGAAGCCCCACAGGCTGTCGGGCTTGGCGCCTATGTCCAGGAAATCCACCACCAGCAGGTCGCCCGGCTCCGCGCCCTCCACGCCCACCGGGCCCGACAAGAAGTGCACGGTGGACAGGTCCACGTCGCGCACGTCGTCCGCGCTGTCGTCGTTCTTGATCGCGCCGCCCGTCCAGTCGTAGGTCTCCAGCACGAAATCGTCGCCCGGCTTCACCCACGCGGCGATGGGAATGTCGGGATGCCAGCGGTTGTGGATATTCTCGTTCTCGTACGGGGACTGCGACAGATCGACCTTGATGAGGGTTTCGGGCATGACTCGCTCCTTCGGTTTTCGGGGGGAAAGCAAGGGGGGCCGCCGGGGCCTGTCCGCCCTACACGGACAAATAGCGGCTGATGGTCTGTTCGTCGACGGCGTCGCGCGCGTCCTCGTGCACGAAGCGCCCCTTGTCGATGACGATGAGGCGGTCGGCGATCTGCATGGTGAAGCTCAACACCTGCTCGGACACCACGATGGCCAGGTCCTTGAGCTTGCGGATCTCCAGCAGGCTGCGGGCGATGTCCTTGATGATCGAGGGCTGGATACCCTCGGTGGGCTCGTCCAGCATCAGCACTTTCGGATTGGTGACCAGCGCGCGCGCGATGGCCAGTTGCTGCTGCTGGCCGCCCGACAGGTCGCCGCCGCGCCGCCGCCGCATGTCGTGCAGCACCGGAAACAGCGCGTAGATGTCGTCAGGCACCGGATCGCGCAACGCGCGGCCCGGCAGGCCGGTGCGGATGTTCTCTTCCACCGTCAGCGTGGGAAAGATCATGCGGCCCTGCGGCACGTAGGCGATGCCCGAGCGCACGCGCTGGAAGCTCTCCATGCCCGACAGATCCACGCCGTCCACCCGCACGCTGCCCTGCATGGTGGGCAGCACGCCCATCATGGTCTTGAACAGCGTGGTCTTGCCCATGCCGTTGCGGCCCATGACCGCGACGATCTCGCCGCGCGCCACCGTCAGGTCCACGCCGTGGATCACGCGGCTCTGGCCGTAGCCCGACACCAGCCCCGATACGTTGAACATATGCGCCTCTCGCGATGGCGGGTCAATGACCCAGATAGACTTCGATGACGCGCGGATCGGCCTGCACGCTGTCCATGGACCCCTCGGCCAGCACCTTTCCCTGGTGCAGCACCGTGACCTTGTGGGCGATGTGCTTGACGAATTCCATGTCGTGCTCGATGACGATCATGGAACGGTCGCGGCTGATGCGGTTGAGCAGTTCGGCGGTCTTCTCGCGCTCGGACACGCTCATGCCCGCCACCGGCTCGTCCAGCATCATCAACTCGGGCTCCTGCATCAGCAGCATGCCGATCTCCAGCCATTGCTTCTGGCCGTGCGACAGCAGCTCGGCGGACTGGTCCAGCCTGTCCGCCAGGAAGATCTGCCCGGCCACCTGCTCGACCCGCTCGATCACGTCGGGGGTGCGCCGGAACGCCATCGCGCCGAACACGCTGCGGCCACGTGGAAACGACACCTCCAGGTTCTCGCGCACGCTGAGCGTCTCGTAGATGGACGGCGTCTGGAACTTGCGGCCCACCCCGGCCCGCACGATCTCGTGCTCGGCCATGCGCGTCAGCTCGGTGTCCTTGAAACGGATGGACCCGCCCGTGGCCTTGGTGCGGCCGCAGATCAGGTCCAGCAGGGTCGTCTTGCCGGCGCCATTGGGGCCGATCACCACGCGCAGCTCGCCGCGGTCCACGTACAGGTTCAGGTTGTCGACGGCGGTGAAGCCGTTGAACGACACCGTCAGGCCCTCGACGTACAGCGCGAATTCCTGGGCGGGCGTGACCGCCTGGTTCATCAGGGGCGGATTCATGCGGCCTCCGTGGGGTTGGCGCCGGGGACGTGGGCATTGGGGTGCGGGGCGGCGTGGGACGGGGCCGGCGTAGCCACGGAGGCCGTCGCCGCCACGGGCGCGGCAGCGGGTGTCTTCACCCGGCCCAGTCTCGGCCGCACATACTTCTCATACAGCCCAGCCAACCCGTTCGGGAACGCCATGACCACCGCGATGAACAGGCCGCCCATCAGGAACAGCCACAACTGCGGAAAGCTCTCCGAGAAATAACTCTTGCCGAAATTGACCAGCAGCGTGCCGTACACCGCGCCCAGCAGCGACAGGCGACCGCCCACCGCGGCGAAGATCACCATCTCGATGGACGGCACGATGCCCACGAACGAGGGCGACATGAAGCCCACCTGCAGCGTGAACATGGCGCCGCCGATGGCCGAGAACGCCGCAGCCACGCAGAACACGAACACCTTGAAGCTGGCCACGTCATAGCCCGAGAAGCGCACGCGCTCTTCCTTGTCGCGCATGGCCACCAGCAGCTTGCCCAGCTTGGACGACAGCAGGAAGCGGCCGAACAGGATGCAGCCGAACAGCAGCGCACCGTTGACGAAGTACAGGAGGGTGCGCGCCGAGTCGGTGCGGATGTCCCAGCCCAGCAATGTCTTCAGGTCGGTGATGCCGTTGACGCCGCCCGTCAGGCCCTGCTGGCCGATGATGAGCACCGACAGGATCAGCGCCACCGCCTGCGTCACGATGGCGAAGTAGGTGTCGCCCACGCGCCGCTTGAACATGGCCAGGCCCAGCACCAGGGCCAGCAACGCGGACACGATGGGCACGGCCAGCACCGTGAACAGGAAGCTCTTGAACGGCACCCAGAACCACGGCAGCGCGGTGATCTGGTTCCAGTCCATGAAGTCGGGAATGCCCGGCGTGGACTGGATCTTGGTCGCCTCGACGGTGGACGCCTCCAGCTTCAGGAACATCGCCATGCAATAGCCGCCCAGCCCGAAGAACACGCCCTGCCCCAGGCTGAGAATGCCGCCATAGCCCCAGCACAGCACCAGCCCGACCGCCACGAAGGCATAGGTCAGGTACTTGCCGACCAGGTTCAGGCGGAAGCCGTCGAGCACCACCGGAAAAACCACGAAGATCAGCGCGGCCAGGATCGCCAGGCCCACCAGCCCCTGGCGCCCGCCCACCACATTTCTGTAGAACGTCTGCATCCGAACCTCCGATGCCTTATTTGCGGACCTTGATGCTGAACAGCCCGCGCGGGCGCAGCATCAGGATGACGACCACCGCGGACAAGGTCAGCACCTTGGCCATGGAACCGGTCATGAAGAACTCGGACACGGACTGCGTCTGGGCGATGACGAAGGCCGACGCAATCGTGCCCAGCAGGCTGGCCGCGCCGCCGAAGACCACCGTCAGGAAGGTGTCGACGATGTACAGAGAACCGCTGGTCGGTCCCGTGGATCCGATGGTGGTGAAGGCCGCGCCGGCGATACCCGCGATGCCGCACCCCAGCGCGAAGGTCAGCCGGTCGACCCGCTTGGTGTCGATGCCCACCGCGCCGCTCATCGTGCGGTTCTGCACCGTGGCACGCACGTGCAGGCCCCAGGTCGAACGGAACATCGCCAGCAGCAGCCCGCAGGTCAGCACCAGCGTGATGCTCATCACGAACAGGCCGTTGATGGGGATGTCCACGCCCTCCAGCGGCTGCACGCTGCCCATCAGCCAGTCGGGCAGCGTGGGACTGACCTCGCGCGGGCCGAAGATCGAGCGCAGCGCCTGCTGGATCACCAGCGACAGGCCCCAGGTGGCCAGCAGCGTGTCCAGCGGACGGCGGTACAGGTGGCGGATCATCAGCCACTCGGCCAGCCAGCCCAGCGCGAAGGTCACCACGAAGGCCGCCGCGATGGCGAAGAAGAAGTAGTACGGCATCAGGCCCGGCGCATACTGCTGCGTCAGTTCCGAGAACAGATAGGTGGTGTAGGCGCCCACCGCCAGGAACTCGCCGTGCGCCATGTTGATGACGCCCATCTGGCCGAAGATCAGGGCCAGGCCCAGCGCCATCAGCAGCAGTACGCTGAAGACGGACAGGCCGTTGAAGCCCTGCATCAGCAGGATCGCGCCCAGGTCGGAGAAGGATTCCATGTGCTTGCCTCGTGCGGCGTTGCGGCGCGCGGCGCCGGTCGCGGGGCGGCGTGCCGCCGCCTCCGCGCAAAGGGACTTGGCCGGTGGCTTACTGGTAGCCCTTGGGGAACGGATCGGGGCGGATCAGGTCGGCCGTCTCGTAGATCACGTCGAACTGGCCATCGCGGCGGATCTTGCCGATGCGCGTCTTGCTCCACAGGTGATGGTTCGGATCGACCTTCACGTAGCCTTCGGGCGCTTCCTTGAACTCCAGGTTGGCGGACGCCGCCACCACTTTGTCCACGTCGAAACTGCCGGCCTTCTCCACGGCCATCTTCCACAGCCAGGGCCCCAGGTAGGCGGCCTGCGTGACGTCGCCGATCACCGCGTTGGCGCCGTACTTGGCCTTGAAGGCTTCGACGAATTTCTTGTTGTTCGGGTTGTCCAGGCTCTGGAAGTACTTCATGCAAGACCAGAATCCCTCGCAGTTCTCGCCGCCGATGCCCAGCAGCTCGTCCTCGGTCACCGAGATCGTCAACAGCTTCTGCTTGTCGCTGGTGACGCCGGCCGCCTTCAACTGCTTGTAGAAAGACACGTTGCTGCCGCCCACCACCACCGCGAACACCACGTCGGGCTTCTTCAGCTTGATCTTGTTGATAAGCGAACCGAACTGCGTGTGGCCCAGCGGGTAATACTCCTCGCCCGCCACTTCGCCCTTCAACACGTTCTCGATGTGCTTGCGCGCGATCTTGTTCGAGGTGCGCGGCCAGATGTAGTCGGAGCCGATCAGGTAGAAGCTCTTGGCCTTCTGCTCCTTGGCCAGCCAGTCCAGGCTGGCCAGGATCTGCTGCGTGGCCTCCTGGCCGGTATAGAACACGTTCTTGGACTGCTCCAGGCCTTCGTAGAAGGTCGGGTAGTACAGCAGGCCGTTCTCTTTCTCGAACACCGGCAGCACCGCCTTGCGCGAGGCCGAGGTCCAGCAGCCGAACACGGTGGCGACCTTGTCGCTGACCAGCAGCTTGCGCGCCTTCTCGGCGAAGGTGGGCCAGTCGGAGGCGCCGTCTTCCTGGATGATCTTGATCTTGCGGCCCAGGATGCCGCCCATCGCATTGATCTGCTCGATGGCCAGGCGCTCGGACTGGATCGAGCCCGTTTCGCTGATGGCCATGGTGCCCGTGGCCGAATGCAGTTGCCCCACCGTGACTTCGGTGTCGGTGATCGCCAGGCCGGTGGTGTTGATCGTGGACGTGGCGGGCGCGGCGGCGCGGCCCAGCATGGGAACGCCCAGCAGCGGCAGCGAGGCCAGCGCCATCGCCGCGCGCCGGCGCGACAGCGAGGCGGGTTCTTGTTCTTGGATCGGATTGCGAGGCATCGAAGGCTCCTGGGAGTGAAACCGCTTGGGGAAAACCCGGTGCCGTCGCGGCCGGCGGATCGCGCGGCAGCGGGCGGGTTCGATGCCATACTAGGAACCGATGACGCAGTGCAACATACGTCGATTGACGTAGTGGCCGCGATGGCCCCAGCGGGTACAAACACGGCATACGTCGTTCGACGCATACCGGAGCCTCGCCCGTGGATGCCAGCGCCACACAACGCATCGTCAAGATCCGCCGCGACTACAACACCTGGGTCGCCAACGAGACCCTCGAAGACTACGCCCTGCGTTTCACGCCGGTGTCGTTTCGCAAGTGGTCGGAATTCCGCGTGGCCAACACGGCCCTGGGCGCGGTGTCGTTCCTCGCGCTCGAGGCCATCGGCGGCGCGCTCGCGCTGAACTACGGCTTCGTCAACGCCTTCTGGTCCATCGTGGCGGTGGCCGTGGTGGTGTTCCTGACAGGGCTGCCCATCGCCTATTACGCGGCGCGCCACGGCCTGGACATGGACCTGCTGACGCGCGGCGCGGGCTTCGGCTACATCGGCTCGACCATCACCTCGCTGATCTACGCCTCGTTCACCTTCATCTTCTTCGCGCTGGAAGCGGCCATCATGGCGTTGGCCATCGAGCGCTGCACGGGCTTGCCGCTGACGCTGGGCTACCTGCTGTGCGCGGTGGTCATCATCCCGTTCGTCACCTATGGCATCACGCTGATCAACCGGTTGCAGTCGTGGACGCAGCCGCTGTGGATCCTGATGCTGGTGACGCCCTACGCCTTCATCCTGTACGACGATCCCGGCGCGCTGGCGCAACTGGCGAACTTCCCGGGCCGCAGCGGCGAAAGCGGCTTCAACCTGCTGATGTTCGGCGCGGGCGCGGCGGTGGCGTCGGCCCTGGTCACGCAGATCGGCGAGCAGGTGGACTTCCTGCGCTTCCTGCCCGAGAAGACCGCCGCCAACCGGCGCCGCTGGTGGATCGCGCTGCTGTGCGCCGGCCCGGGCTGGATCGTGCCGGGCGCGCTGAAGATGCTGGCCGGCGCCTTCCTGGCCAGCCTCGTGCTGGAACACGGCGTGCCGGCGGCCAAGGCGGCCGATCCCACGCAGATGTACCTGATCGCCTATGGCTATGTGTTCTCGCACCCTGGCTGGGCGCTGGGCGCGATGACGCTGTTCGTGATCGTGTCGCAGGTGAAGATCAACGTGACCAACGCGTACGCCGGCTCGCTGGCCTGGTCCAACTTCTTCGCGCGCGTCACGCACAGCCATCCGGGCCGCGTGGTGTGGCTGATCTTCAATGTGCTGATCGCCATCGGCCTGATGGAGATGGGCGTGTTCGACGCGCTGGAACACGTGCTGGCCATCTTCGCGCACGTGGCGCTGGCCTGGATCGGCGCGCTGGTGGCCGACCTGGTGGTGAACAAGCCGCTGGGCCTGAGCCCGCGCGGCATCGAGTTCCGGCGCGCCTACCTGTACGACGTCAACCCGGTGGGCGTGGGCGCCACGCTGGTGTCGCTGGTCGTGTCGATGATGGCGGACGGCGGACTGTTCGGCCAGACGGCGCGCGCGCTGTCGCCCTTCGTGGCCTTGCTGGCCGCCTTCGTCACCGCGCCCGCCATCGCCTGGGCCACCCAGGGGCGCTACTACCTGGCGCGCCCGCCGCAAGACCTGGGCCAGGGCGGCTACGGACTGACCTGCGTGATCTGCGACCACACCTTCGAGGCGGGCGACATGGCGCACTGCCCCGCCTACAGCGGCGCGATCTGTTCGCTGTGCTGCACGCTGGACGCGCGCTGCCACGACCGCTGCAAGCGGGGTTCGCGCTTGCAGGACCAGTTGGGCGCGGCGCTGCGGCGCATCCTGCCGGGGCCGGTCACGCCGCTGTTCCATTCCCGGTTGGCGCACTATCTGGTGGCCATCGGCCTGATCGGCGGCCTGCTGGCGGCCATCCTGTCGCTGATCTACTACCAGGAATCCCTGACGCTGGCCGATGCCACGGACATCGGCCCGCTGCGCGCCACCTTCATGAAACTGTATGCCGCGCTGCTGCTGATCGGCGGCGTGGCGGCCTGGTGGCTGGTGCTGACCAACGAAAGCCGCCAGGTGGCCCAGGAAGAGTCCGACCGCCAGACCAACCTGCTGCTGAACGAAATCGAGGCGCACCGCCAGACCGACGCGCAATTGCAGAAGGCCAAGGAGGCCGCCGAGGCCGCCAACCTGGCCAAGAGCCGCTTCATGGGCGGGCTGAGCCACGAGCTGCGCGCGCCCCTGAACAGCATCCTGGGCTACGCGCAGATCCTGCAGCGCGACCCCGGCCTGCCGCCCGCGCGGCGCGAGGCGCTGGACGTCATCCACCGCAGCGGCAAGCACCTGGTGGGCCTGATCGACGGCCTGCTGGACATCGCCCGCATCGAGGCCGGCAAGCTGCGGCTGGAAAACACCGAGCTGAACCTGCCGGAATTCCTGGACCAGATCGTGCGCATGTTCCAGCCGCAGACCTCGCTGAAGGGCCTGCGCTTCGACTACGACCCCGCCGCCGGTTTGCCGCGCATCGTGCACATCGACGAGAAGCGGCTGCGGCAGATCCTGATCAACCTGCTGAGCAACGCGGTGAAGTTCACCGAGGACGGCCACATGGCGCTGCGCGTGCGGCAGGCGGCCGACATGGTGCAGATCGAAGTGGAAGACAGCGGCGCGGGCATCCCGGCCGAGGATCTGGAACGCATCTTCATGCCCTTCGAGCGCAGCTGGGCGGCGGCCGACCAGGCCGACACGGGCACCGGGCTGGGGCTGACCATCTGCCGCATGCTGACCAACATCATGGGGGGTGAACTGACGGTGCGCAGCCAGGTGGGCACGGGCAGCGTGTTCACGTTGAAGCTGTTCCTGCCCGAAGTGCGTTCGCCGCGCGCCGGCCTGGCGCGGCCCGGCCCGGTCACCGGCTACACGGGCCAGCGCCATGCCGTGCTGGTGGTGGACGACCAGCCTTCGCAGCGGCGCATCCTGCGCGAGATGCTCGAACCGCTGGGTTTCGCCGTGAACGAGGCCGGCAGCGGCCATGCCTGCCTGGCGCTGGCCGCCGCGCTGCGGCCCGCGCTCGTCCTCATGGACTTCTCCATGCCCGGACTGACGGGCGGCGAGACCTCGCGGCTGCTGCGCGAACAAGGGGTGACGGCGCCCATCATCATCGTGTCCGCCAACGCTCATACGCTGGAGCCGCGCGAGGCCGGCGCCTGGAGCGACGACTGGCTGCTCAAGCCCGTGGTGCTGGACGAGCTGCTGGCCAAGATCGGCACGCACCTGGGGCTGCAGTGGATCGAGCCGCCCGCCTCCGGATCCATGCCGCCCGCCAGCGCCCTGCTGGACGGCATCGTGCTGGACCTGGCCGACGCCGAGGCGCTGCTGGAACTGGGCGCAATGGGCTACATCAAGGGCATCCTGGCGCGGCTGCAGGACGTCCGCGAGCGCGATCCCCACACAGCCCCGCTGATCGACCACCTGGCCGTGCTGGCCAAGGATTTCCGGCTTTCCGAATACGAGACCCTGCTGAAGAACCATGTACGCCGCCATGCCGATGCCCGCCCATAACAAGCTCGTCATGCTGGTGGACGATGCCCCCGACAACCTGAAGATGCTGTCCGATGCGCTGGACCAGGCCGGCTACATGGTGGTGGTCGCCACGGACGGCGCGCAGGCCCTGGCGCGCCTGGACTTCGTGCTGCCGGACATCGTGCTGCTGGACGCGCTGATGCCCGGCATGGACGGCTTCGAGACCTGCCGCCGCCTGAAGGCGCATCGCCGCGCCGCGCAGGTGCCGGTGGTCTTCATGACGGGCCTGACGGAACCCGAGGACGTGGTGCGCGGCTTCCAGGCGGGCGGCGTGGATTATGTCACCAAGCCCATCGATCCCTCGGTAGTGCTGGCGCGCCTGGAGGCGCATCTGCGTACCGCCAGCGTGGTGTCGGCGGCGCTCGACGCCATGGACGCGGCCGCCAACGCCGTGGTGGTGCTGGACGCCGGCGGGCGCATTACCTGGAAGACGGCCAAGGCGCGGCTGTGGCTGGCGCAGTACCTGGACATGGACGGCGAAGCCCAGCAACTGCCCGCGCCGCTGGCGCAATGGGTGGCCGCGCGCCAGGCCGACCACGACGAGACGCAGGCCCATCTGACAGTGCGCAATGGGCGCGAGCTGCGGATACGGCTGTCGGCGTCGCAGCGCGGCGGCGAGCCGGTGCTGTTGCTGGAGGAAGGCGCGGCGGCGCCCGAACCCGCCATGCCGCTGGGCGAAGCCTACCGGCTGACCGTCCGCGAGGCCGAGGTGCTGTCCTGGCTGGCCAAGGGCAAGACCAACCGCGACATCAGCGAGATCCTGGGCATGAGCCCGCGCACGGTCAACAAGCACCTGGAACACATCTACGTGAAGCTGGGCGTGGAAACCCGCGCGGCGGCCACGGCACTGGCGTTGACGCATCTGCACCGCGCCAGTTGAAGCGGAATCGGCCTTCGCGGCCGTGTCCAGGACTGGCCAGTGCCGCCGTCTCGCTTTGACAGGGGCGCGCTATCCCGCGCGCACCAGCCGCACGCGCGTGATCTCGGATGGCGCGCCCAGCCGCTTGGGCGGGCCCCAGTAGCCCGTGCCCCGGCTGGTGTAGACCCACATGCCTTCGTAGCGATGCAGGCCCGCCACGAAAGGCTGCTGCAACGGCACGAAGAAACCCCACGGAAAGAACTGCCCGCCATGCGTGTGGCCGGACAACTGCAGCGAATAGCCCAGCGGCGCGGCCGCCGCGGCGCTGCGCGGCTGGTGCGCCAGCAGAAGGCGCAACGCCGCGTTGGACGGCGCGCCGGCCAGGGCGCGCGCCGGACTGCTGCGCTGCGCGGCATCGAAGCCGCCCGCGCCGAAGTCGGTGACGCCCGCCACCACCACGCACTGGCCGGCGGGATGGATGACGGCGTGCTCGTTCATCAGCACGCGCAGGCCGAGGCGGCGGAACTCGGCCACCCAGGCCGATGCCCCCGAGTAGTACTCGTGGTTGCCGGTGACCAGGTACACGCCATGCGGCGCCTGCAACCCGCCCAGCGGCCGGGTGTGCTCGGCCAGGCGCTCGACGCTGCCGTCGACCACGTCGCCCGTGATGGCCACCATGTCGGGCCTGGCCGCGTTGACCGCATCCACGATGGCCTGCACGTAGCCGCGCTTGATGGTCGGCCCCACGTGGATGTCGCTGATCTGCACCACGGTGAAGCCCTGCAGTTCGTCGGGCAGGCCCGCGATGGGCACCTCGACGTCGACCACGCGCGCGCGGCGCCGCGCGTTGAAGAAGCCGGCCCCGCTGGCCGCCAGTGCCAGCAGGGGCACGGCCAGCGCGGAATCGGCCCGCAGCGCGGCCCAAGGCACCCGCACGCCTGCCGCCTGGACCAACAAGGCGATCAGCAGCACGGCGTCGCGCAGCAGCGTGAACACGAACAGCGACGAGAACAGGCCCATGGCCAGCAGGCCGATCCAGGCCATGCGGTCGCCATCGCGCTGGCCCTTGGCGGCGCGGCTGAGCATGCCCAGCGGAATCACCAGGCAGGACAGCACGAGGAAGAGGATGGCGGCGACGGCGGCCAGGGACGGCAACGGCAGATCGGGGATCAGGCGCATGCCGACATAGACATGCGCCAACGCACCGATGGCCACGAAACGGATGAAGAAAGCGGATTGGCGTAGCGACACGATGACTGAGGAAAACACCTGGCCCGCGGCAGGCGGCCGCGGGCCAGGCCAGGCGAAAAGGAAACGTTTTCAGGCTCGGCGGCAACCGGCCCGGGGCAGCCATTCTATGCCTATGCCCTGCAAGCTGTTTGTCACACACGACTGGGGATATCCCTGCGCCCGGCAGCGTCGTCCGGGCATGCCCGCGAGCGGCCCAGGGATGCGCCGGCATGCCCGGACGCGTCGGCCTGTCGAAGGCACCGCGCCTCAGGCCCCCGCCGCCTGCGCCTGCCGCCACGCCAATGCCGCCACGCGTTCGACACGCGCCGCCATCTCGCGCGCATCCGCGCCCGCCGCCGTGCCGCGCGCCACGCGGCCGCGGATGCCATGCAGGATGGCGGCGAACCGGAACATGTTGAACGCCACGTAGTAGTCCAGGTCGGCGATGCCGTCGCGGCCCGTGCGGCGGCAGTATGCCGCGACGTACTCGGCCTCGCCGGGCAGGCCCGCTTCGCGCAGGTCCACGCTGGCGATGCCGCCCAGGATGTCGGAAGGCATGCGGTACATCATCGCGTTGTAGGCGAAGTCGGCCAGCGGATGGCCCAGCGTGGACAACTCCCAGTCCAGCACCGCGATCACGCGCGGCTCGGTGGGGTGGAAGATCATGTTGTCGGCACGGTAGTCGCCATGCACGATGGCCGTTTCGTCATTGGCCGGGATGTGCTCGGGCAGCCATTGCACCAGCCGGTCCATGTCGGGCACGCGTCCCGCGGCCTCGTCCTGCAGGTATTGGCCCGACCAGCGCGACACCTGGCGCGCCACGTACTGCCCGCTGCGCCCGTAGTCGCCCAGGCCCACGGCCTGCGGATCGATGCCGTGCAAGGCCGCCAGCGTGGCGTTCATCGCGTCCAGGTGCGCGGCGCGCTGCTCTCTTGGCACGCCAGGAAAGCTGGCGTCCCAGAAGATGCGGCCCTCGACCATGTCCATCACGAAGAACCAGCTGCCGATCACGGCGTCGTCCGTGCACAGGCCGTGGATGCGCGGCACGGGGAAGCCCGCATCGCCCAGCGCCTGCATCACCCGCGCCTCGCGCTCGACCGCGTGCGCGCCCTTGAGCAACTGGCCGGGCGGCTTGCGGCGCAGCACGTAGGCGCGCGTGGGCGTGTCCAGCCGGTAGGTGGGATTCGATTGCCCGCCCTGGAACTGCGCCACGCGCAGCGGCCCGGCGTATCCCGGCACGTTGTCCTGCATCCAGGCATGCAGCCGCTGCGCATCGAAGCGATGCGCCTCGCGCACCGGGATGGTCGCGCCACCCTCGCTCATGCCTGCTCTCCGGCCAGCGCCGTGCGCTTGATGTGCCTGGCGATCGACCACTTGTGCACCTCCGTCGGGCCGTCGTAGATGCGGAACGCGCGCAGTTCGCGGAAGATCTGCTCGACCACCGTATCGCCCGACACGCCCGTGCCGCCCATGACCTGCACGCAGCGGTCCACCACGTCGAACAGGCCTTCCGACACCGACACCTTGGCCATCGAGCTTTCGACGCTGGCCAGCGACCCCGCGTCCAGCGCGTCGGCGCACCAGTCGATCATCAGTTCGGCCTGGCGCAAGGCGATCTGGTTCTCGGCCAGCATGAAGCCCACGCCCTCGTGGTCGATCAGCAGCTTGCCGAACGCGCGGCGCCGGGTCGCGTAGGCGACGGCGATCTCCTGCGCGCGCGTGGCCGCGCCGTGCCAGCGCATGCAATGCGACAGGCGCGCCGGCGACAGGCGGATCTGCGCGTAGCGAAAGCCTTCATCCACCTCGCCCAGCACCTGCCCGCGCGGCACGCGCAGTCCGTCGATGACGACGATGGCGTGGCCGCCCGGCATGGAACCGTCGATGGTGTCCAGCACGCGCTCGACGCGGATGGCGGGATGCGGCAGGTCGACCAGGAACATCGTGGCGCCGCCGCGTGCATCGTCGGCGGTGCGCGCCATGACGATGCCCACCGCCGCGCCCTGCGCGCCGGTGATGAAGGCCTTGCGGCCATCGATGATCCAGTCGTCGCCGTCGCGGCGCGCGCGGGTGCGCAGCATCGAGGGATCGGAACCCGCGCCGTCCTCGGTGGCCGGCTCGGTCATGAAGAAGGCCGAGCGCGCCTGTCCCGAGACCAGCGGCGCCAGGAACCGCGCGCGCTGTTCCGGCGTGCCGATGCGCCCCAGCAGGAACATGTTGCCTTCGTCCGGCGCGCCGGTGTTCACGGCCACCGGCCCCAGCGGCGACAGGCCGGAGGGCTTGAGCACCGTGGCGGTCTCGCGTTGCGTGAGATGGCTGCCGTCGGCCAGGATGTGCGGCGTCATCACCCCGGCCTGGCGCGCCAGGCCACGCAGTTCGTCGACCAGGCCGGCTTCGGGGCCATGCGGCCCCCAGCGCGGATCCTGCTCGTATGGAACCACCACGTCGCGCACGAAGGCCTCGACGCGCTGGGCGATCGCCAGGCTGCGAGGGGTGGAAGACGATGCGGAAGCTTGCATGAGACGTTTCCCGTAGAGATGCCGCGCCCGGCTATGTCGCGATGACGCGGCGGATGCGGCGGAAAGAGGATTCGGCGGATCCGTACCCGGCGCACGGGCCGGCGGCGCCGCCATCCGCTACAACCCGCTGACCATGTGCCCGCCATCGACCACGATGACCGTTCCCGTCATGTAGCGCGAGGCGTCGGAGGCCAGCAGCAGCAAGGGCCCGTCCAGGTCCTGCACCCGGCCCAGCCGCCGCTGCGGAATGCGCTTGATCAGGGCCTGTCCCGCCTCGGACGGCCAGAAATCGCGGTTCAGTTCGGTATCGATGTAGCCCGGCGCCAGCGCATTGACGCGCACGCCGTGGCGCGCCCACTCCAGCGCCAGCGACTTGGTCATCTGGATCACGCCGGCCTTGGACACCGCATAGGGCAGCACGCCGCCGCCCTGCCGCAGGCCCAGGATGGACGCCACGTTGACGATGCTGCCGCCGCCACGGGCCTGCATGCCCGGCGCCAAGGCCTGCGCCACGAAGAACATGCCCTTCAGATTGGTGTCCAGCACCGCATCCCAGTCGGGTTCGGACTGCTGCAAGGCGGGTGCCTGCCGGACGATGCCGGCGTTGTTGACCAGGATGTCGATGGGGCCGGCCGCGTCGGCCAGGGCCTGCCGCGAGGCGGCGTCGGTCACGTCCAGCGCCACGCAGTGCGCGACGCCGCCCGCCGCGCGGATGGCTTGCGCCACGCCCTCGAGCGCGGACACGCGGCGCGCCGCCAGTACGACTTCCGCGCCCTGTTCGGCCAGCAGCGCCGCGAAATGCGCGCCCAGTCCGCTGGACGCGCCCGTGATCAGTGCGCGACGGCCATTCAATTGCTTGGGCTGGCTCATGGGCCTTGTCTCCGTTGTCTCCAAGTCGAAAAATTGTAGGACAATCATGTACCACAAACAAGGATAGATCCATGCCGTCCCCAGATGCCCCCTCTCCCGCCACCGCCTCCGGCGCCGTCTTCACCGGCATCGTCCACGGCCTGGAAGCGCAGACCTTCCTGCCTGGCCAGCGGCTGGTCGAGACCGACCTGGCGGAGCAGTTCGGCGTGGGCCGCAACAGCGTGCGCGAAGCCCTGCAGAAGCTGGCGGCCGACGGCATCGTGGACCTGAACCGCCATCGCGGCGCGGCCATCCGCACGCTGACGCTGGCCGATGCGCAGGACGTGCTGGAAATCGCCGAATACATGACCGGGCTGCTGGCCGCCACGGCGGCGCGGCGGGCGGGAACGTCCGGGCACACACCCGCCCTGCATGCGGCCCTGGACGAATTGGACGACGCCACCGGCCGCCAGGCTTTTCTCGCCGCGCGCCGCCACTTCTACCGCGCGCTGCTGGACGTGGCCGCGAACCGCGAACTCAAGCGCCTGTTTCCCGCGATCCAGATGCACGTGGTGCATGCGTGCTTTCGCCTGCCCGGCCTGCGCGAGTTGCGCCTGGCGGACTACCGCCGCATCGGCGCGGCGGTGCTGGCGGGACAGGCCGAAGCGGCGCGGCAGGCGGGCATCGGCCACGTGCGGCGGGTCCGTGAAGCCATCGAAGCGATGGCGGCGGAATGACCCCAAGCTCTAAAATCTTAAAAAGAGATTGATAAATTTATTTCTATCTTTTTATAGGAATAAAAAGTAAGCTGAAGGCATGCCATCGGCGATGGCTGCATCGCGCCTCGCCGGGTTCCCACCGCAAGCGAACCTGCCATGCCTGCCTCTTTCTCTTCCCTGCGTCCCGCTTCGGCCGCACTGGCCGCCGGCGCGGTGCTGGCCGTCGCCATGGGCTTCGGCCGTTTCGCCTTCACCGGCATGTATCCGCTGATGCTGCGCGACGGCTTCCTGCATCTGTCCGGCGGATCGCTGGCGGCGTCCGCCAACTACGCCGGCTATCTGGCCGGCGCGCTGGCCCTGGGCCGCATGCGCGCCGCCTCGGCCTCTCGGGTGTGCGGCATCGGGCTGGCCGCCACCTTGCTGGTGCTGGCGACAATGTCCTGGCACATGCCGGATGCCCTGATGTATGCCTTGCGCTTCATCGCCGGCGTGGCCAGCGCCATGGCCATGGTGGCCGCCGCCGCCTGGCTGTTCCAGGTGGTCGGCCACCCGGAAGGCGCGCCCCTGCTGTTCGCGGGGGTGGGCGCCGGCATCCTGGTCTCGGCCGAGCTGGTCGCCGCCGGCAATCGCCTGGGCCTGCATAGCGCCGCGCTGTGGGGCATCCTGACCGTGGCCGCGGGCGTGTTCACCGTGGCGCTGTGGCCGTTCCTGTCGGCCCGCGTACCTCACGCGGCACACCCTGCGCAGACGCAGGCGCGTACCGTCCGGCAGGACGGCCTGGGCCCCTGGCAACTGATCGCCAGCTACGGCCTGGCGGGCTTCGGCTACATCGTCACCGCCACCTATCTGCCGCTGTTCGTGCGCGATGCCCTGCACGGCATCGATCCGGTGCACCTGTGGGCCGCCTTCGGCCTGGGCGCCATCCCCGCCTGTTTCTGGTGGCATCGCATCAATCGCGCGCTGGGCGCGCGCCGCGCCCTGGCATTGAACCTGCTGCTGCAGGCCCTGGGCGTGGTGCTGCCGGTGCTCAGCCACACGCTGCCCGCCTATCTGGCCAGCGCGCTGCTGGTGGGCGGCACCTTCACCGGCACGGTCACCATCGCGATGCCCGCGGCGCGCCACGTGGCGGGCCAGGTGCCGTTCAACCTGATGGCCGCGCTTACCGCCGCCTATGGCGTGGGCCAGATCGCCGGCCCGCTGGCCTCCGGTTGGCTGTATGGTCTCGGTCATGGCTTCGACCCGGCCCTGGCCGCCGCCAGCGCGGCGCTGGTGCTGGGCGCCGCATTGTGCATGCGGCCCGCGGCCTCGCGGCGGCGCGCATCCGGCGCGCATGCCTAGGGCTTGAAAGTCACGACTCTCCGCTTGAGACCATGGAATTCGCCGAACTGGAAATCTTCCGCGCCGTGGCGCGCGAACAAAGCGTCACCCGCGCCGCGCAGGCGCTGGACCGCGTGCAGTCCAACGTCACCACGCGCCTGAAGCAGCTGGAAGACGACCTGGGCGTCGCGCTGTTCCTGCGCGATGGCCGCCGCATGACGCTGACCCCCGAAGGCCAGGGCTTCCTCGAGTACGCCGAACGCATCCTGGCGCTGGCCGAGGAAGCCCGGCAATCCGTGCATGCCGGCCGGCCAAGCGGCACGCTGCGCGTGGGTTCGATGGAAAGCACGGCCGCCAGCCGCCTGCCCGCCCCGCTGGCGCGTTTCCATGCCTGCTGGCCCGACGTGCACGTCCAGATCCGCACCGGCACCACGCAGGCGATGGCCGACGCGGTGGCGGCGCATGAGCTGGATTGCGCCGCCGTGGCCTACCCCGGCGACGGGCCGGCCGCGTCCGCCGACCTGAGCCTGCTGGCGCCCGGCATCGAAGGCACCTATCTGTTCACCGAACAGCTAATGCTGGTGTTCCCGCCGGGCCATCCCGAAGTGCGCACGCCGGCCGACGTGCAGGTGCGCAGCCTCGCCGGCTTCGCCCGCGGCTGCACCTACCGCCAATACGCGCAGGACTGGCTGTCCCGCCCCGGCCTGCCGCACTGGAACGTTGTCGAGGCCAACTCGTATCACGCCATCATGGCCTGCGTGATGGCTGGCACCTCGGTCGCCCTGCTGCCGCAATCGGTGCTGGACCTGCATCGCGACGCCGCCGCCGTGCGCACCCTGTTCCTGCGCGACGCGCACATCTTCATGATCCGGCGCGCCGGCTACGACACGGCCGCGTACCGCGCGCTGCTGCGCGAAATCCTGCGAGCCGCCTGACCCCTTCTCTTTTCCGGAGCCTTCCATGCCCACTTCGTTCGCCGCCCGGCTGGGCCTGACCAGCCCGATCATCCAGGCGCCCATGGCCGGCGTCAGCACGCCCGCCATGGCCGCGGCCGTCTCCAACGCCGGCGCGCTGGGCTCGCTGGGCGTGGGCGCCATGGATGCCGCGGGCGCACGGCAAGCCATCGAGCAGACCCGCGCGCTGACCAGCCGCCCCTTCAACGTGAACCTGTTCTGCCATGCCCCCGCGGTGTCCGACCCGGCGCGCGAACAGCGCTGGCTGCAGTACCTGGCCGCCGAATACGCCGCGTTCGGCGCCAGTCCGCCCGCGCAATTAAGCGAGATCTACACCAGCTTCCTGGTGGACGACGCCATGCTGGACATGCTGGTGGAACAACGGCCCGCCGTGGTCAGTTTCCATTTCGGCCTGCCCGGGGCCGAGCGCATCCGCGCCCTGCGCGAAGCCGGCGTCTACCTGCTGGCCACCGCCACCAGCCTGGCCGAAGCGCGGCAGGCGGCCGACGCGGGCATCGACGCCATCGTGGCGCAGGGCATCGAGGCGGGCGGCCATCGCGGCGTGTTCGATGAAAACGGCCCCGACGAGGGCCTGGGCACGCTGGCGCTGGTGCGCCTGCTGGCCACGCGCGTCGAGCAACCGGTGATCGCCGCCGGCGGCATCATGGACGGCGCCGGCATCGCCGCGGCGCTGGCGCTGGGCGCGCAGGCCGCGCAACTGGGCACGGCTTTCGTGGCGTGTCCCGAATCGTCGGCCGATGCCGCCTACCGGCAGAACCTGCTGTCCGCCGACGCGCCGCCCACCACGCTGACCCGCGCCATCTCGGGCCGTCCGGCGCGCGGCCTGTCCAACCGCCTGAGCGCGCTGGGCGACTCTGCCGACAGTCCCCCCGCGCCGGACTATCCCATCGCCTACGACGCCGGCAAGCGTCTGCACGCGGCGGCCAAGGCGCAGGGCAACGCGGACTACGCCGCGCAGTGGGCGGGTCAGGCCGCACGGCTGGCTCGCAGCCTGCCTGCCGCCGAACTGGTGCGGCACCTGCGCGCCGAACTGGACGAAGCGGTCCATGCCCTGGCCGCCCTGCGCGGCTGAACCCGGGCTGAAAACGGGCGATGGCATGAACGCAATCACAAAAACGTCATATTTCATGTCATCCCTGTCTCATACAATCCGCAGCGACCCCTAGCCGTACGTCCGCGTGCATTGTTGGCTGCGGCGCCCACGGCGCCCGCCCCGCATGGCGTTGCGGCCATCACCTCAACGCCGGATACGTTTTCACGTGGACATCGCTGCGCCAATTTTCGCGGGACTGGGCCTCTTCTTCATCGGCATCCGGTTGATCAGCTCGAACCTGAAGCAATTGGCCGGCCGCAAGATGCGCATGATGATCGCCAAGGCGCTGTCGGGCCACGGCTCGATCGCCGTGTTCGGCCTGTCGGCCGGCGCCATCATGCAAAGCGTCAATGCGGTCACCTTCGTGCTGGTGGCCCTGGTCACGGCGGGCGCCGTTCAGACGCGCCGCGCCTTCCCCGTCATCAACTGGGCCAACCTGGGCACCTCCATGCTGGTGCTGGTGGCCGCCATCAACATGCACCTGCTGGTGCTGGTCCTGGTGGGCCTGACGGGTTTCGCTTACTACCTGAAGCTGGACGATTCGGCGCGCTACCGCCACCTGATCGGTGCGCTGCTGGGCGTGGGACTGTTGTTCCTGGGCATCGATTTCATCAAGGCGGGCACCGGGCCGCTCAAGCAGCTGGATACGCTGCGCGTCTACCTGGAACTGTCCTCGCACTATTACCTGCTGAGCTTCGCGATGGGCACCGGCGTGGCGCTGATCGCGCAGTCGTCCACCACCGTCAGCGTGCTGACCATGGCCATGGCCGCGGGCGGGCTGATTACCTTCGAAAGCGGCGCGTTGATCGTGCTGGGCGCGGGCCTGGGCTCGGGCCTGTCGGCCAAGATGCTGGCCGGCAAGCTGGATGGCAGCGCGCGCCAGCTGGTCACCTACCAGGTGTTGTTGAAGGCATCGGGCGTGGCCGTCACCGTCATCCTGTTCGCCGTCGAATGGAGCACCGGCTGGCCCATGTTGACGGCCGCCATCCACGCCCTGAACCTGTCCGCGTCGGCGCAACTGGCCGCCGTGTACGTCATCCTGCAGGTGGTGTCCGACCTGACCATGCGGCTGGCCTACGGGCCCATCGTGCGCTACGTCGAGCGCAGCGCGCCGCCGTCGGTGCAAGAGGTGCTGGGCAAGCCGCAGTACCTGAACGACCATGCGCTGGACGAACCCGAAAGCGCCCTGCTGCTGGTCGACCTGGAGCAGCAGCGCCTGCTGGCCACGCTGCCCGGCTATCTCGACTCGCTGCGCGCGGACGTCGAGCAGCCCGGCGTGGCCCCCGGGGTGCGCCATGCCGCCGAGCGCGGCGTGCTCAAGCAGTGCGAGCACTTCATCACCGACCTGGCCGACCGCAACCGCTCGCGCGAGGTGCTGGAACGCACCATCGTGCTGCGCGACCGCAACGAACTGCTGGTGGCGCTGCAGGAAACACTGGCCGAACTGCACGTGGCGGTGACCGGCAGCGGCCAGGGCGGCGAGGTCAGCCGCCTGACGGGCAATCTGGTCGAGGGCCTGCACATGATGCTGCAGACACTGGCCGAAGCCGCCGCCTCGGCGCATGCCGACGACCTGAGCCTGCTGCGCGCGCTGACGCACGACCGCTCGGAACTGATGGACGGCATCCGCCGCCGCCTGCTGCGCGACAACGGCGACCTGTCGCCGCAGGCCCAGCAGGCCGCCTTCGCCGCGACGGCGCTGTTCGAGCGGGCGGTGTGGCTGATGCGGCGCTATGTGATGTTGCTGGATGCCGCCGACACGGCGGCGCGCGAGGCGCAGGTCCAGGCATGACCCGCGCCGTCCCCGGCGAATGCGGCACACCCCTCGCCGATTTCGTCCGCTTGACGAAGCCCGACACGGGCGGCGGGCCCCCGCCGCCGGGCACGGCGCTGGCCTGCCCCCCGATGTGCTAACGTTTCGGCCGCTTTCGCCCTTGCGGCCGCCGCATTCCCCATGGCTCTGGTTCTCGCCCGTTTTCTCTTCGGTTTCGTCCTGTCGCTGGCCTGCGTATCGCTGCTGATCGCCGCCACCTGGATCAGCACCCGCGTGGTGGCCCTGGCCATCCGGCATTTCCCCACCCAACGCGCGCAAGACCTCGCCAGCGGCGTGGCCGTGCTGGTGGTCGTCGTTCTCACGCTGGCGGGCATGTACGCCAGCGGCCACCTGCTGTATCGCACCCTGGGCGACGTCCTGGCGCAATCCCTGCCGCACTGGCTGGCAGGCGGCGACCATCTGTCCGCCGCCGCCGTGCTGGGTGCGCTGGCGGGACTGGGCGGCCTGGCCTATGTGCCCGCCCTGTGGCGCCGCTGGCGCGACCGCGACACGACGGCGGCCGCCCCCAAGCCAAAAAGCGCGGACAAGCCGGCCAAGGCCGCCTACACCATCACTGAAAAGGCCGCCGCGAAACCCGCCCCGGCGAAGTCCCGCGCCAAGGCCGCCGCGCCCGCCAAGGGCCCTCGCGTGCCGCAATTGGGCTGGCTGGCGCTGTTCCTGCTGGCCATCGGCGGCGTGCTGCTGGCCTTCGCCTTCATCATCGCGCCCCCGAACCCCGAGGCCGCCGGCACCGCGCTGGCGCAGGCCGGCCGCGCACGGCCCGTGTACATGGCCGCGGCGGGCCTGCTGGGCGCTGGCGTCCTGTTCCTGCTGGCCTGGCTGGGCTGGCGGCGTCCCGCGCCCGAAGCTGCCCGAGGCGGCAAATCCGCCCGCTCGGCGAAATGAGCCACGGGGCTCCTCCCCCGACAAGCCCCGCTTGCCAGTGTGTCGCGCCGTCCACAGTCCGCCGCTGCGGCGCAACATTCATGCGAGAATCCCTTGGAAGTCATTGAGACGGAAGCAACTCCGACAACGTTGCCCCTGCCCCAAGCTTTGATGTGTCAATTCGGTGTCAGGTACTTGCACCTTGCGCCGGCTGTGCAAAAATTCCAGTTGCCCTTTTTCCCTCGCTTTTCCGCCTGAGGCTCCCCCGTGTCCGTTTCCTCCGCTGGCCGCTATCTACGCCAACCGCTGCTGGGCTGTACGTTGGCCCTGACCACGCTGCTCAATAGCGCCACAGCCGCCGAGACTCCTACCCCGGCTCCCGCCGCGTCCGACGCCCCCGCAACGGCTGCTGCCAGCGCCCCCGCGGCATCCACGCAACCGGCCGAGTCCCCAGCCAACCCGCCCGCGGCAACGAAAGAGCCCGCCAAGACGCCGGCGAAGGAAACGGCCAAAGAACCCGTGAAGGAACCTGCCAAGGAGACGGCACAGAAACCCGCCGCCAAGGAAGCGGCCCCCAAGGCGGCAGCGCCGGCCAAGGAGGCTGCCGCCAAGGATGCTCCGGCCAAGGCGCCGGCGGCCAAGGAGGCTGCCGCCAAAGATGCTTCCGCCAAGGACGCTCCGGCCAAGGAGGCCCCGGCCAAGACCCCGGCGGCCAAGGATGCTCCCGCCAAGGACGCTCCCTCGAAAGACCAGGCGAATGCCAAGGAAGCCGCCGGCAAGGCCGCTGCCGCCGCCGACGCGAAAGATGCCAAGGACCCGAAGGACGCCAAGAGCGCCAAGCCTGAGACCCCGGCCGCCCCGCCTCAGCCTTTCACCTTCGCCGACGTCCAGAAGCAGGCCCGCGAACTCGCCGCGCAAGGCTACAAAACGCCGGTCTCGAACCTGCCCGACGAATTCCAGGACCTGAAGTACGCCGGCTACCAGAACGTGCGCCTGCGCGACGACCGCCTGCACTGGCGCGATGCCGGCACGCCCTTCCGCCTGGGTTTCTACCACCAGGGCATGCACTTCAACACTCCCGTGCAAATCAGCGAGATCGACGACAAGGGCGCCGTCACGGAAATCCCGTTCGACTCCGCCGACTTCGACTATGGCCAGTTGGCCGTCAATCCCGACCTGCTCAAGGGCTTGGGCTTCGCCGGCTTCAAGCTGCTGTATCCGGTCAACACCCCGCTCAAGCCCAACGACGAACTGGTCTCGTTCCTGGGCGCCAGCTACTTCCGCGTCATCGGCCGCGGCCAGGCGTACGGCATCTCGGCGCGGGGCCTAGCCATCGACACGGCCCTGCCTTCCGGTGAAGAATTCCCGGCCTTCCGCAAATTCTGGATCGAACGCCCCAAGGGCGGCAGCCACCAGATCGTGCTGTATGCCCTGCTCGATTCGCCGCGCGCCACCGGCGCCTACCGCTTCACCATCCGGCCCGAAGTCGACACCATCGTCGACGTGAAGGCGCAGATCTACCTGCGCGACAAGGTGGGCCGCCTGGGCCTGGCGCCGCTGACCAGCATGTTCCTGTACGGCGCCAACCAACAGCCGGCCACGCCCAACTACCGTCCCGAGATGCACGACTCCGACGGCCTGGCCATCCACACCGGCAACGGCGAATGGGTCTGGCGTCCATTGAACAACCCGCGCCGCCTGGCGGTCAGCGCGTTCAACGCCGACAACCCGCGCGGCTTCGGCCTCTTGCAACGCACGCGCGACTTCAGCCGCTACGAAGACCTGGACGACCACTACGAGAAGCGTCCCAGCCTGTGGATCGAGCCCGTGGGCGACTGGGGCAAGGGCAGCGTGCAACTGGTCGAAATCCCCACCCCCGACGAGACCAACGACAACATCGTGGCCTTCTGGGTGCCGGCCGCCCAGCCCGCCGCGGGCAAGCCGTTGGACATCGAATACCGCATGATCTGGACGCTGGACGAGCCGCGCCTGCACGACACCTCGCTGGCCTGGGTGAAGCAGACGCGCCGCTCGCGCGAAGAGGTCAAGGGTCCCGACCTGATCCGGCGCGGCGACGGCAGCCATGCGCTGGTGGTCGACTTCGTCGGCCCTGCGCTGAAAGACATACCCGCCGACACCACCATCACCGCCGACGTCTCGGTCGACGGCAACGGCCAGATCGTCGAGAACGCCGTGCGCCCCAATCCGGTCACCGGCGGCCGCCGCCTGATGCTGCGCGTCAACGTCAAGGACCCGGCCAAGCCCGTCGAGCTGCGCGCCTTCCTCACCAACGGACATATCCCGTTGTCGGAAACCTGGACCTATCAGTTGCCCGTCAATGCTCCCGAAACCAAGTGATCGCGACGACCTCGTCCACACCTACCTGCACCGGCTGCCGCTGCCCGAAGTCCAGCGGCTGACGCTGGCGCGCGAAGTCGAGGACGTGGTCGCGCAGGGCGAGGAGCCCTGGACGGCGCTGCACGAAACGCTGGGCCAGCACGACGCGATCCGCGAGCCGTCCATGGCTTCCGAAGGCCAGCGCCTGGTGCTGGGCTACGGCGCGGACGCCACCGTGGCCGGCGTGATGCGCAGCGACGCCACCGGCGCCACGCTGGCCGCCATGCCGCCGCACCGGCGCCAGTCGATGGCGCCGCACCCCTGGGTGCCCAACCCCTTCGTGCGCTTCTGGCGCAGGCTCAAGGCCGACAAGCCGCAGGATCCTCCGGACACGCACGCAGCCTTGCAGGCCAACCGCGGCGAGGCCTGGCGCCTGGCCGGCAGCCGCCGCCGCCTGGCGCTGCTGACCCTGGTCGGCGTCCAGACGGTCGTGGCCACCTGGTACATGCGCGGCGTGCTGCCCTACCAGGGCGGCAATCCGCTGGAAGTCGCCATCCTGGCGCTGTTCGCCCTGCTGTTCTGCTGGGTCTCGGCCGGCTTCTGGACGGCCATGATGGGCTTCCTGCAGTTGATGATCGGCCGCGACCGCTACAGCATTTCGGCACGCGGCCTGAGCGACCGGCCCCTGCCCGCGGAGGCGCGTTGCGCGCTGGTCATGCCGATCTGCAACGAAGACGTGTCACGCGTCTTCGCGGGGCTACGGGCCACGTACGAATCGCTGGCGCGCACCGATGCGCTGCAGCAGTTCGACATCTACATCCTCAGCGACAGCTACCAGGCCGACATCTGCGTGGCCGAGCAGCAGGCATGGCTGGAGCTGTGCAAGACGGTCAACGGTTTCGGCCGCATCTTCTACCGGCGCCGGCGTCGGCGCGTGAAGCGCAAGAGCGGCAACATCGACGACTTCTGCCGCCGCTGGGGCGGCAACTACCGCTACATGGTGGTGCTGGACGCCGACAGCGTGATGACCGGCCATTGCCTGAAATCGCTGGTGCAACTGATGGAGGCCCACCCCGAGGCCGGCATCATCCAGAGCGCCCCGCAGGCCAGCGGCATGCAGACCCTGTACGCGCGCATCCAGCAGTACGCCACCAGCGTGTACGGCCCGCTGTTCACCGCGGGCATGCACTTCTGGCAACTGGGCGAATCGCACTACTGGGGGCATAACGCCATCATCCGGCTCGCGCCCTTCATGGAGCACTGCATCCTGGCGCCGCTGCCGGGCAAGGGCGCGTTCGCGGGCGCGATCCTGTCGCACGACTTCGTCGAGGCCGCGCTGATGCGCCGCGCCGGCTGGGGTGTCTGGATCGCCTACGACCTGCCGGGCAGCTATGAAGAACTGCCGCCCAACCTGCTGGACGAACTGCAGCGCGACCAGCGCTGGTGCCACGGCAACCTGATGAACTTCCGGCTGTTCTTCATCGAAGGCTTCCACCCGGTGCACCGCGCGGTATTCCTGACGGGCGTGATGTCGTATCTGTCGGCGCCGCTGTGGTTCCTGTTCCTGGCGCTGTCCACCGGCCTGCTGGCGGTGCACACGCTTACCGAGCCGCAGTACTTCGTCGAGCCGCGCCAGTTGTTCCCGATCTGGCCGCAATGGCATCCGGACAAGGCCATCGCGCTGTTCTCCACCACCTTCGTGCTGCTGTTCCTGCCCAAGGTGCTGGGCGTGCTGCGCGTGTGCGTGCGCTATCCGCGCGAATACGGCGGCCGCTTGAAAGCGCTGCACAGCATGCTGCTGGAAGTGCTGTTCTCGATGCTGCTGGCGCCCGTGCGCATGATCTTCCACACCCGCTTCGTGGTGGCGGCGTTCCTGGGCCTGAAGGCACGCTGGGTCTCGCCGCAGCGCGACAACGACGACACGCCCTGGCGCGAGGCGGTGCGCCGCCACGGTTCGCAGATGGTGCTGGGCCTGGCCTGGGGGGCGCTGGTGGCGTGGCTCAATCCGGTGTTCCTGTGGTGGATGCTGCCCATCCTGGCGGCCTGGCTGCTGATCATCCCGATCTCGGTCTACTCCAGCCGCACGGCGCTGGGCGTGAAGACTTTCAACGACGGGCTGTTCCGCATCCCCGAGGAAACCCACGCGCCGCGCGAACTCACCGACACGCGCGCCTACACGGACGCCGCGCGCGACGTGCCACACGGCGCGCCCACCTTCCGCGACGCGGTCTTCGATCCACTGGTCAACGCCCTGGCCTGTGCCATGGGTACGGCCCGGCATCGTCCGGTGCCGGCCAACCTGGCCGCGCGCGCCGCGCTGGTGCAGCAGGCGCTGGCCGAAGATGCCCGCCTCACCGAACCGCAACGTATCAAGCTGCTCGATGATCCGGTCGCCATGGCGCAACTGCACCAGGGCGTATGGATGGGAGCCGTCCCCAAGGCATCGCGCCCCACGGTGGACGCCACCGACCTGGCGGAGGCCGTCTGACGCCATGCGCAGCGTGGCTCGCCGAGCTTCTACCGTCCTCGGGCCTGTCGACACTAAAGCCGATCGTTCGCTTTAACGCGTGATTCCGCCCATCAAATGCCTTCAAGCCCTGTTTCCACAGGGCACAAATCGCGCTACCTGTTGTTTCAGACTGTATCCTGGGATATAACTGCACGGGTGCGGTAAATGCTCATGGTCGATCTTGCGATCAGCGTGAGGAATCCCTCCAGGCAACACATCAGCGAGGAAGACGCAATGGGGACGCAAGGCGATAGTTCCGACCACGCGCAGGTAGAAAGCGCCTTCGCTTTCGCACCCGAAACAGACGCCGCGCCGGCCCCCGAGCCCGTAGCGCCGCGCGCAGCCCTACCCACCGTGCTCACCGTCGACGACGATGCCGCCTTCCAGCGGTCCATCCAGCTGGCGCTGAGCGAGTTCGAATTCCAGGGCCAGCCCGTACGCCTGCTGTCGGCCGGCTCGGCCGCCGAAGCCGGCAAGATCCTCGCCGCCATCCCCGACATCGCCGTCATCGTGCTGGACGTCGTCATGGAAACCGACGATGCCGGCCTGCGATTGGTGCGCAGCGTGCGCGAGGTGCTGGGCAATGCCGAGGTGCGCATCGTGCTGGTCACCGGCCAGCCCGGCATGGCGCCCATGGGCGCAAGCCTGGGCACGCTGGACATCAGCGACTACTGGCTCAAGACCGATCTCACCTTCGCGCGCCTGCGCGGCGTGCTGACCAGCAACCTGCGCACCTGGCGCCAGATCCGCTCGCTGGGACAGGCCCGCAAGGGCCTGCAGACCATCGTCGAGGCCAGCAACGGCCTGACCCGCGCGCGCAGCCTGCCCGATTTCTCGCAACGCATGATCCTCGAACTGTCGCGCCTGTTGGGCGTGGGCGCCGAGGGCCTGGTATGCGTGCAGGAAGATCCTGAAATCCCGGAGCCGCTTTCGGCGCGTATCATCGGCGCCGCTGGACGGCTGGCGCACAGCGTCAACCGCGAGCTGCGCCACCTGGGCGACACCCCCGTCCGGGATCTGCTGCGGCAGGCGCTGGCCGACCGTGCCAACGTCGAGACCTCGGACAGCCAGGTATTGTTCTTTCCCGGCGCGCAGCAGGGGCCGCACGCCGCCACTTACATCGCAACCGACAGGTTGCTGGACGAAACCGAGCAGGAATTGCTGCGCGTGTTCGCCACCCATATCAACTCCGGCTTGATCAACGTCTCGTTGACCAGCCGTCTGGACCGCCTCGCCTACGAGGACAGCCTGCTTAGCATGCCCAATGCCAATGCGCTGCTGCGCAGCCTAACCGCCACCATGGAATTACCGGCGCCCCGTGACCGCAGCATGCTGCTGATCGAGCTCGACCAGTATTCGTCGACCTGCCTGTCGCTGGGCGTGGAACAAGGAGACATCATGCTGCAGCAGATGGCGCGCCGCCTGCGCGCCATCTTCCCCGCCCCCACGCTGGTGGCCCGCCTGCATGACGACACGTTCGCCATCCTGGGCCACAGCGAACTGCTGCAGCAGGACCGCATCGACGAACTGCAGTCGGTCGACATCGACGACCCGGACCATCCCTCCTTCATCCGCGTGCGTTCGGCGCGCGTCGACCTGGACGAATACTCCGGCACCGCCCGCGGCGCGATGGCCATGGGCACGCTGCTGCTGCGCCGCGCCCAGTCGCGCGGCGCCACCGAGATCGTCGAATACGAACCCGGCCTGGAACACGAGATGCAGCAGCGCTTCACGCTGTCGCGCGAACTGTACCGGGCCCTGCGCTGCGGCGAGATCAGCATCGAACTGCAGCCGCAGATCGACCTGCGCACCGGCCGCATCACCGGCGCCGAGGCGCTGGCCCGCTGGACCCGCCAGGATGGCACCCGCGTGCCGCCCAGCGAGTTCATCCCGGTGGCCGAGGCCAACGGCCTGATCGTGCCGATGGGCAAGCAGGTGCTGCAACTGGCCTGCGAGGCGCTGGCCAAGCTCGGCGAGGCCGGCTATCCCGACATCTCGGTATCCGTGAACGTCTCGCCGCTGCAACTGGTGCGGCGTGACTTCATGCAGGAACTGATCGACCTGACGCGCCAGTACGGCGTGTCGCCCGAACGGCTCGAGATCGAGATCACCGAAACCGCCGCCATCGAAGACTACGAAGCCAACGGCCAGTTGCTGCGCGGCCTGCGCAGCGCCGGTTTCCCGATCGCCATCGACGACTTCGGCACCGGCTATTCCTCGCTGGCGCACCTGAGCTCCATGCCGGCGACCACGCTGAAGGTCGACCGGCACTTCGTCAACGAGATCGACACCGCGCCCGGCCGGCACAGCATCGCCGACATGATCATCGGGCTGGGCCGCCGCCTGAACATGCAGGTGCTGGCCGAGGGCGTCGAATCCGAGACGCAGGCCGACTGGCTGATCGACCATGCCTGCTCGCGCGCCCAGGGCTTCTTCTTCGCCCGGCCTGAACCGCTGGCGGCCTTCATGCAACGGCTGGCCCACCACTGATGATGGCCGCGCTGGCGCCCGGCATGTTCAGGCGCCATGCGCGGCGATTCGCTGCGTTGCCGGCTGCGTACCGGCGCCGCTTCGCGGCCATGGTGATGCCGTGGCTGCTGGCCTGCCTGATCGGCTTTCCGCTGCTGTGGACGGAAGTCGACCGCGTCGCGCAGGCGCCGCAATGGCGCGCCCGCGAGAGCCTGAAGGACGAGGCCGCCGAGATCCTGCGCCGCACGCTGGACAGCCTGCAGCGCGACGTGGCGTTCCTCGGCGACCAGGCCGCGCAGGCCCCGCACGAAGACCTGAGCCCCGACTCGCCGTTCGCCAGGCTCTTCCTCAGCTTCGCCAAGAGTTCCGGCGCCTTCGAGCAGGTGCGCTGGCTGGACGCCAGCGGCCGCGAACGGCTGCGCATCAGCATGCGCCATGGCGAGCCCGAAGTGGTGCCGCCGATCAACCTGCAGAACCAAGGCGATCGCCCCTACTTCCAGGACACCATCACGCTGCCGCCCGGCTCGGTGTATGTGTCGCAGTTCGAACTGAGCACCGAGTACGGCTACGTCGAACGGCCCCTGGAACCCATCCTGAACGTGGCCACGCCGCTGTACGAAGGCGGCCAGCCGCTGGGGATCGTCGCCATCAACTACCGCGCCTCGCGGCTGTTGAACCGCCTGTCGGCCCTGGGGCTGCGCCAGGGCCTGGACGTGTACCTGGTCAACGACGCAGGCTACTGGCTGGAAGGGCCGACGCCCATCGACAGTTGGGCCTGGCAGTTGCGCCGGCCCGAGCGCGCCCTGCCGGCCACCCAGCCGGCATTGTGGCGCGCCCTGCAGCAAAACACGTCGGGCCGCCATAGCGATGAATCCGGCGACTGGGTCTTCCGCCGCGTGCAGTTCGACGGTTCGGCCGCCGCCGACCAAGGCCGCAGCATCAACCTGGTCAGCCGGGCCGGCCTGCGGGTACTGGTGACCAGCAACGCCGGCCAGGGCGAGCTCATCCACTGGCGCTGGCAGTTGACGCTGGCGACGCTGATGGCGCTGGCAGTGCTGCTTGTCGCCCGCTATGCCTGGCAGACCCTGCGCAACCTGACCGAGGAAGACCGGCAGTCGCGCGAAATCAGGGCCGCCAATCGCGCCCTGACCGAAGCCAACGCCACGCTGCGCAACATGCGCGACGAACTGGAACGGGCCGAACGCCTGTCGTCGCTGGGCCTGATGGTGGCCGGCGTGGCGCACGAACTGAACACCCCCTTGGGCAGCGCCACGCTGTCCCTCTCCACGCTGCAACAGTCCCTGTCGACCCTGCAGACGCGGCTGGAGACCGGGCTGCGCCGCTCCGACCTGGATACCTTTCTGCGCGACGCGCGCGACGCGATGGACCTGGCGCAGACCGCGGTGCAGCGCGCCGCCGGCCTGCTGCAGCGTTTCAAGCAGGTGGCGGTGGATCGCACCACCATGGATCGGCGCCAGTTCGACCTGGCCGAGGCGGTGCTGGATTCTCATCCCGACCTGCGCAAATGGGATGCCTCCAACGGCATCACGCTGCACCTGGAACTGGCGCCGAACCTGAGCATGGACAGCTATCCGGGGCCGCTGGAGCAGGTGGTGGCCAATCTGGTCAACAACGCCCTGGTGCACGCCTTCCGTGGGCGGGAGAACGGCGCCATCACCATCCGCACGGCCGCCAGCGGCGCCTCGCACGTGGTGGTGCACGTGGCCGACAACGGCGTGGGCATCGACCCGCGCAGCCTCAAGCGCATCTTCGATCCGTTCTACACCACCAACCGCCACGCGGGCGGCACCGGCCTGGGCCTGCACATCGCCAGCCAAATGGTGACGGAAGTGCTGGGCGGCACGTTGCGCGCGCAGAACCTGAGCACCAAGGGTTCGGGCATGGTGTTCACGCTGCGGCTGCCGCGCGTGGCCGACAGCGGCAAGCCGCCCAGGGCCGTCGACTGAGCACGTCAGTCCGGCTCGCGCAACGCCTGCCGCATCCAGTCCACGAAGGCCTGCGCCGCGGCAGACAACGGTCGCTCGTCCATCGGCACCGCGCGCAAGGCCACCGGAAACGCCACGAAGCCGTAGGGCGCCACCAGCACGCCCTCGTCCAGCTCGCGCCGCGCCATGCGGCGTTCGGCCAGCGCCACGCCCAGCCCCGCCGCCGCGGCCTCGATGCACAGATGCGTATGCGGAAAGCGCAGCTCGCCCTGCGTGGCGATGCGCCGTCCCGACAGCGCTTCCCACCGGGTCCAGGCGCTGGACGTGAAATCATGCGCGATACGCGTGCCACGCACCGCCCGGCGCGCATAGGCAGGCGCACAGACCGGCCCGAAATGCACCGGTGCCAGGTCGATGGCGCGCCGCTGCTCGGCCGCGCTGTACGAGTCCAGGTCCCAGGCCACCAGCAGATCCGCGCCCTCGGTGCGCATCTGGCCCGCGGACGTCATCGACAGCCGGATGCGCACCTCCGGCCGCGCGCGATAGAACTCGGCCATGCGCGGCACCAGCCAGCGCATGGCGAAGGTGGCGCTGCAGGCCACGTGCAGGGCCGGGCTGCGGCCCTGCGCCACCAGACGCGCGTACCCCTGTTCCAGTTGCGAGAAGGCCGCGCGCACCACCTCGTGGAAGGCATGCCCGGCTTCGGTCAGGCGCAGGCCCGTGCCTGCCTTCTCGAACAGCGGCGTGCCGGCGTGCTCCTGCAGCAGCCGCAACTGGCGGCTGACGGCGCCGTGCGTGCGGCGCAGCTCATCGGCGGCACGCGTGACGGAACCGGTGCGCGCGGTGGCCTCGAAGGCGCGCAGGGTGGAAAGCGGCGGCAGAGGGTTCATTCCGGTGGCAGAGCATCCGTGAAAAAAACTGACGAATAAAGGAAAAGAATTCGA
This sequence comes from Bordetella ansorpii, assembly GCF_900078315.1. Lineage (GTDB taxonomy): Bacteria > Pseudomonadota > Gammaproteobacteria > Burkholderiales > Burkholderiaceae_B > Bordetella > Bordetella ansorpii. The sequence continues at coordinate 873,866 of NZ_FKBS01000014.1, read as the reverse complement.
TTTTCGCGGCAAACGCGCAAGTTTAGTATCTGCCTCGAAATACGTCACGCAGCGCTTTTTTAATCCATGCAATCGTTCCATGCCGCCCGGCAGTCCCGGGGCGGCAGGGACCCGCTTTTCCTCAATTTTCCTCACATATCAGGAACCTGACCCATGTCCCCTCTCGACACGCTCGACGCCTATGAAGTGCTGGACAGCCGCGGCAATCCCACGCTGGAAGTCGTGGCCACCCTCGCCTGCGGCGCCAGCGGCCACGCCATCGTGCCGTCCGGCGCCTCCACCGGCGCGCGCGAGGCGCTGGAATTGCGCGACGGCGATGCCCGCCGCTATCACGGCAAGGGCGTGCTGCGCGCCGCCGGCGCCGTGAACACGGCGCTGCGCGATGCCCTGCGCGGCCTGGACCCCACCGACCAGCGCGCCGTCGACAACGCCCTGATCGCCGCGGACGGCACGCCGGACAAAAGCCGCCTGGGCGCCAACGCGCTGCTGGGCGCCTCGCTGGCCGTGGCCCGCGCGGCGGCGGCCAGCCAGCGCCTGCCCTTCTACCGCTACATGGGCGGCGCCCAGGCTTGCGTGCTGCCGGTGCCGATGATCAACATCATCAACGGCGGCGCGCACGCCGACAACGCCATCGACTTCCAGGAGTTCATGATCCTGCCGCTGAGCGCGCCCTCGTTCGCGCAAGCGCTGCGCATGGGGTCCGAGGTCTTCCACGCGTTGCGCCTGGGCCTGAAGCAGGCAGGCATGAACACCAACGTGGGCGACGAGGGCGGCTTCGCGCCCGACCTGCGCAGCGCGCCGCAGGCGCTGGACTTCATCATGCAGGCCATCCGCGATGCCGGCTGGCGTCCCGGCACAGACGTCGCGCTGGCGCTGGACCCGGCGGCCAGCGAGTTCCACCGCGACGGCGCCTACCGCTATGCCGGCGAAGGCATCACCCGCAGCGCCGAACAGCAGGCCGCGTATCTGGCGCAACTGGCGGCCGACTATCCCATCGTGTCCATCGAGGACGGCATGGCCGAGGACGACGCGCCGGGCTGGCGCCTGCTGACCGAGACGTTGGGGGATCGCTGCCAACTGGTGGGCGACGACGTGTTCTGCACCCACCCGGGCCTGCTGCGCGAGGGCATCGCCCAGGGCCTGGGCAACGCGATCCTGGTGAAGATGAACCAGATCGGCACGCTGAGCGAGACCTTCGACGCCATCCGCATGGCCCAGCAGGCAGGCTGGACAGCGGTGATGTCGCATCGCTCGGGCGAGACGGAAGACACCAGCATCGCCGACCTGGCCGTGGCCGCGAACTGCGGGCACATCAAGACAGGCTCGGTCTCGCGCGCCGACCGCACCGCCAAGTACAACCAGTTGCTGCGCATCGAGCGCGACCTGGGCGCCAGCGCGGTCTACGCGGGGACGGCCGCCAACCGGCGCTATCCGCGCCTGCAATAGGCAACAGCAACGGCCGGAGCCATGCTGCGCCAGGGCCTGAAATTTGGTGAGATACAATTAATTTGAATATCATCTAATTTTCCGCCTTATGCCCGATACCCCCCGCGCCCGCTTCGGCTCGCTGCTGTCCCAGACCTCGCGAGCCTGGCGGCGCGCCGTCAACCGCCGCCTGCAGCCCTACGGCCTGACGGAAGCCACCTGGCTGCCGCTGGTGCACCTGTCCCGCGCACAGACGCCGATGCGCCAGAAAGACCTGGCGGCCTCGCTGGGCCTGGACGGCTCGTCGGTGGTGCGGCTGCTGGATGCCTTGCAGGCCGCCGGCCTGATCACCCGCCGCGAGGAAGACGGCGACCGGCGCGCCAAGGCCATCGTGCTGACGCCGCAGGGCCAGGCCACGGTGGAACAGGTCGAGCAGGTGGCTGCCCAGGTGCGCGCGGCGGCGCTGGCGGACATTCCCGATCCGGAACTGCAACGCGCCTTCGATCTGCTGCAAGGCATCGTCCGCAGGCTGGAAGCCGAGACGGAAACGGAGGACGTCCAATGACCCCTCCCACCGCCACGGCCGCCCCCGCCGCGCCTGGGGCCAGGCAGAACGAAGACCGCCTCGCCGCCTCGGCCCAGTTGCCGCACGTGCCGCTGTGGCTGCTGGCGCTGTTCACTTTCAGCGGCACGCTGGCCATGCACATCTTCGTGCCTTCGCTCAGCATGGCGGGCAAGGATCTGCACGCGGCCAACTCTGCCATGCAGATGACGGTCAGCCTGTACATCCTGGGCCTGGCCGGCGGCCAACTCATCTACGGGCCGCTGTCCGACCGCTACGGCCGCCGCCCCATCCTGATGATCGGGCTGGCCATCTACACCGTCTCCGGCCTGGCCGCCGCGCTGGCGCCCGATGCCTACGCGCTGATCGCCGCCCGGCTGTTCCAAGCCCTGGGCGGCTGCGCGGGCCTGGTGCTGGCGCGCGCCATCGTGCGCGACACCGCCACGCAGGACAACGCGGCCAAGCGCCTGGCGCTGATGAACCTGATGGTCACCATCGCGCCGGCGCTGGCCCCCATCATTGGCGCCGCGCTGGCGGGCGCCCTGGGCTGGCGTGCCGTGCTGGGCGCGCTGTGCCTGCTGGGGGCGGGCAATCTGGTGCTGGTCTGGCGGCTGCTGCCCGAGACCGGACCGGTGGCGGCGCAGGTCTCGGCACGCACGCTGGGGCGCGACTACCTGCAATTGCTGGGTTCGCGGCCCTTCCTGGGCTTCGCGGTGGGCGGCGGTTGCGCCACCACGTCGATGTATGCCTTCATCGCCTCGGCGCCCTTCATCTTCGTCGACCAGTTGCATCGCCCGGCGCAGGAGGTCGGTATCTATCTCGCCATCCTGGTGTCCGGCGTATGGCTGGGCAGCGCCCTTGCCACCCGTGTGATCGGCAAGCTGCCGATCGAGCGCGTGATGATGGGCGGCAACCTGATCAGCGTGGCCAGCGCCTTCGCCATGCTGGGCATCGTGCTGGCCGGCCTGGCCAGCGTGCCGGGCCTGGTGGTGCCGATGTTCCTGTTCACCGTGGGCGCGGGCCTGGCCTCGCCCGCCGCGCTGACGCTGGCGGTCAGCGTCAATCCCAAGGTGATCGGCTCCGCGTCGGGCCTGTATGGCTGCACGCAGATGGCCATGGGCGCGATCTGCACCGCCCTGGCCGGCCTGGGCGGCTCGCCCGAAGTGGCGGCGGCGGTCGTGCTGGCGGGCGCCGGCGCGGTGTCCCAGTTGGCCTTCTGGATCGCCCTGCGCGGCCGGCCGCGCGCCTGATGGCTGGCCTGATCCGCTACAGCTGCTTGTACATGAAGGTGGTGGCATCGAAACGCTGCGATCCGAACGGATCGCGCGCATACCCGGGAATCTCGCCCGCCACCCGATAGCCCAGGCTGCCGTACAACTGCTGCGCCACGTCGCCCGAGCGCGTGTCCAGCGTCAGCAGCGTGCGGCCGGCCTGCCGGGCCAGGATTTCCAGTTCGGCCATCAGCGCGCGCGCCACGCCCAGGCGGCGGTGGCCGGGATGCACCAGCAGCTTGCGCACCTCGGCGCGGTGATGCTGATTGGGCATGCCGGCGCAATCGAGCTGCACGGTGCCCGCGATGGCGCCGCCACGGCGAGCGATCAGCAACGTCAGGCCCTGTCCACGCAACTCGGGAATGACTTTGTCGCGCCAATAGGCTTGTCCTTCCGCCGCGGAAAACGGCAGCACGAATCCCACGCTGGCGCCGTCCTGCACGCAGGCTTGCAAGAGCGCGCCCAGCTCGGCGGTATGTTCATGGGCCTGTGCGGCCGGAAGCAGGGAAAGTTCGAAGGCATCGGACATGGCCATGGACCTAGACGAGGAACAGCAGATAACGGGCGCCGGCATCCGGCGGGGTGATGAATTCGGTGGCGCCGTACAGTTGATAGCGCAGGCAGTCGCCCGGCTTCAGCGCATGTGTGCGCTGCTCGACCGTCAGTTGCAGGCTGCCTTCCAGCAGCACCAGGTGATGTTCCAGGCCGGGCCGCGGCGAAGCGTCGTAGGCGATGCGGGTATTGGCAGGCAGCGTGCATTCCAGCACTTCGCCCGCCAGCGCATGGGCCGGCGGCGACACCGAACGGCGCTCGAAACCCGCCTGGGGATCGACCCACACCGGCTGGTCGCCGCGCCGCACCACGGGGGCGTAGTCGTCCTCGATCAGGCGCATCAGGCGCGACAGCGTCAGGCCATAGGCCGTGCACAGGCGGCCCAGCACCTGGGTGGTGGGACTGACGTCGGCATTTTCCAGGCGGGACAGCGTGGAACGGCTGACCCGGCTGCGCGTGGCCAGGTCGTCCAGCGACCAGCCACGCTCGGCGCGCAGGGCCTTCAGGCGCTGCGCGATATGGCGATCCATGTCTTCGGGAGAAGCGGCAAGATTTTCCATATGTGGGATTTTATCCCTAATATGGAAATTGACAATCGAATATCGCGCTCCACACGCGGACGGGGGCTACCCGGCCAGAACGCCGTTCGAAAAGCCGCATCCCTGGTGGGAAACGCCCACCAGGTCGTCTCCGGTCAGGCTACCGCTGGCCGCGCGTCGCCTGCCACTGCCCGCGCCATCAGGATCTCGTCGTGGTAGCGCTCGCCCACCTTCAACGCCTGCGGCTCGCGCGCATATTCCTCGAATCCCAGGCGCCGATACAGACGCAACGCCGCGTCGTTGCCCACCGTGACCGTCAGCCTGACCCCTTCGACACGCCCAAGGGCCTCGTCCAGCACGGCCTGCACCAGGGCAGGCGCCACGCCGGTTCCACGGGCGCGCGGGCTGACGTACATGCCCCACAGCACGCCCTTGTGCCGCAGCTTCGGCGATGCGGGCACCAGCAGCCCCGCCGACCCGACCAGTGCGCCTTGCGCATCGAAGGCGCCGGCCACGAAACCGTCGCGCAGGCGCGCGGCGAACCACGGCAGTTCGTGCGCCTGCTCGTCTTCCCACGACGAGGCAAAGGCCTCGGGACGGTCGAGCAATGCCTCCAGCCGCAACGCCTTATAGGCGTGCGCGTCATCCTCGCCCAACCGGCGCAAGGTATATCCCGCTTCCACGTTCACTCCTTCGGTCTGTGGCCATTGGCGCGGCGCGCATCGGCGATCCGGCGCATCACCTCGTCCAGATCGTTCATGTTGTAGGGCTTGAGCAGGTGGATCGCGCCCGCCAGCCCTTCGCGGTCTCGTCCGCCGGGCAGCACTTCCATGCCCGAGGCGAACACCACGCTCAGCCCCGGCAGGATGCGCCACGCCCGCTCGGCCAGCTCCACGCCCGATTCACCGGGCAGGCTGACATCGGTGATGAGCACCTGCGGACGGCGCGTGCGCAGCGCCGACAGCGCCTCTTCGGCGTTGCCCGCCTCGGATACCGAATGCCCCAGACTGCCCAGCATCTCCGCGGTGTTGCCCCGGATCAGCTCGTCGTCCTCGACCAGCAGCACCTGCAACCCCGCTTCCGCGGGGGGACGCGGCGCGGCAGCGGCCACTCGCGGCGCCGGCTTCCGGGTCTTCTCGGCCGCCTGGCGCGCGGCGTTGTGCTGCTGCTGGTTGCGCAGCACGTGGCGGATCTTGCGCGCCAGGGCCTCGCGCGTATAGGGCTTGCTCAGCAGCTCGATGCCTTCGTCCAGGCGGCCGCCGTGCACGATGGCGTTGTCGGTGTAGCCGGACGTGAACAGCACCGCCACATTGGGCAGCCGTTCGCGTGCCTTGCGCGCCAGTTCGGGACTGCGCAAGGGGCCGGGCATCACCACGTCGGTGAACACCAGGTCCATCGGCATGCCGCTCTCGATGATGGCCAGCGCACTGCTGGCATCCTTGGCACGCAGCACGCGATAGCCCAGTTCCGACAGCAGATCGACCACCGTGGCGCGCACCTCTTCATCGTCCTCGACCACCAGCACGGTCTCGGTGCCGCCAGCGATGGGGCCGGCATCCACTTCGGTCTCCAGGTCTTCTTCCTGGCGCTCGCGAGGCAGGTACAGGCGTACCGTGGTGCCCTGTCCGGGCTCGCTATAGATATTGACGTGGCCGTTGGACTGGCGCACGAAGCCGTAGACCATGCTCAGGCCCAGGCCGGTGCCCTGCCCTTCGGACTTGGTGGTGAAGAAAGGCTCGAAGACCTGCGCCAGCACGTCCGCCGTCATGCCCGAACCGGTATCGGTCACCGCCACCATCACGTACTGGCCGGGCGTCACGTCGGCGTGCCGCAAGGTATAAGCGTCATCCAGCAGCGCATTGCCGGCCTCGATGGTCAGCCGGCCATGCCCGTTCATGGCGTCGCGCGCGTTGATGGCCAGGTTCAGCAGCGCGTTTTCGACCTGATAGGGATCGACCAGCGTGTTCCACAGGCCGCCCGAGATGACGGTCTCGATCTCCACGCCGTCGCCCAGGGCCCGCCGCAGCATGTCGTCCATGGCGCGGATGAAGCGGCCGAGATTCACGACCTTGGGCGCCAGCGGCTGGCGTCGGCCGAAGGCCAGCAGTTGCGAGGCCAGCTGCGCGCCCCGCGCGACGCCGCCCTGCGCATTGCGCAGGCGTTGCTCGGCCTTGTCGTTGCCGGCTACGTCGCGGGCCAGCAACTGCAGATTGCCGCTGATGACCTGCAGCAGATTGTTGAAATCGTGCGCCACGCCGCCCGTCAGCTTGCCCACCGCCTCCATCTTCTGTGCCATGCGCAGCGCCTCTTCCGCCTGGCGCAGCGCCGCGGCGGACTCCAGGTCGGCGGTCACGTCGCGTCCCACCCCGTGCAGCCAGGCGCTGACCGGATCGGCATACAGCGTCCAGGCGATGGTGCGCCATTGGCCATCGGCCGTGCGCACGCGGTTCTGGCAGCGGATCGGCCGGCGGGTGGCGCGCAGGGTCTCCAGTTGCCGGCGCAGTTCGGGCAGGTCGTCGGGATGGATCAGTTCGCCATAGGGCTGTGCCATCAGGGTGTCGTGCGGATAGCCCAGCACCCGGGTCCAGGCCGGACTGAAGCGCAGCAGGCGGCCCGTGTAATCGGCCACCACCAGCAGGTCTTCGCTCAGGTCCCACAGGCGGTCGCGCTCGGCCAGCACCTCGGACACGCGCTGCTCCAGCCCTTCGTTCAACTGCGCCAGCGCGGCCTGCGCCTTGGCGCGTTCATCGATCTCGACCTGCGCCGCGCGGTACAGCCGCGCATTGTCGATGGCCACGGACGCCTGCGCGGCGATGCCGACCAGCACGCGTTCGGAACGTTCGGTGAAGATGCCGGTTTGCGGATGCCCGAAGAACAGGCCGCCCAGCACCTCGCCCGTACGCGACACCACCGGCGCGGCCAGGTAGCTGCGCACCGGCAGATGCCCCTCGGGCATGCCGCGGTGCGGCTCGTTGCGGCCATAGCGCGGATCGGCCAGGATGTCGTCCGAGCGCACGATGCCCTCGCCCCGGAACGTGGGCCCGAACACCGCGGTGTTGCGCGGCATGGGGAATGCCTCGAAGGCCTCGCGCGGCGCGCCCGACAGCGCATACAGCGTGTAGGATTCACCGTGGCCGTCCAGCACGTTGTAGAAGAACGAACCGAACGCCGCGCCGGTCAGTTCGGTGGCCGCGTCGGTCACGATCTGCACCGCGCGGCCCAGGTCCAGCTCGGCGGCCACCGCCACGCCCACCTGGTTCAGCAGCTCCAGCATGCGCGTTTCTTCGCGCAGGCGCTGTGCGGCCTCCTGGCGCACCCGAGCCAATTGCAGATTGCTGGCCACGCGGGCCAACAGCTCGCGCGCCGCGAAAGGCTTGGTCAGGTAGTCGTCGGCGCCCGCGTCCAGGCCCTCGACGCGCGCCTCTTCGCCCGCGCGCGCGGACAGCAGCAGGACCGGAATGCCGCGCAGCTCCGTGTCGTTGCGCAATGCGGCCAACAGGCCGAACCCATCCAGCCTGGGCATCATGATGTCGGAAAGCACCACGTCGGGCGGATCCGCTCGCACCTGCTCCAGCGCGGCCTCGCCATCCACCGCCGTCTCGACGCGGTAGCCGGCCGTGCGCAGGATGCGGCTCATGTAGTCGCGCAGGTCGGCGTTGTCGTCCACCACCAGCACGCGCGCGGGCTCGCCGCCCGAGGCCGGCGCCATGGGCATGGAGCCGGGCAGCGATTCGTCGGACAGGACCCGGCCGCTGTCGGGCAGCCAGCGCAACGTGGCGTCGACGTAGGCGCGGGCGTTCATGCTGGCCGGCGGACGGGGCGGCGCGTCCGCGGGCTGCGCCGGCGCATGCGCCACGCCCCAGGGCAACTCGACGGTGAACGCCGTGCCACATCCCACCTGGCTGTCCACCCGGATGCTGCCGCCCTGCAGCCGCACCAGCTCCTGCACCAGCGCCAGGCCGATGCCGCTACCCTCGATGCTGCGGCCCGCCGCGCCGTCCACGCGATGAAACCGGTCGAATACCCGCGGCAGTTCATGCGGCGGGATGCCGATGCCGGTATCGCGCACCTCCACCCGCACCGCGCCGCCATCGGGGCTGGGCGACACGCGGATCGCCACCGAACCCGTCATCGTGAACTTGAACGCGTTCGACATGAGGTTCAGGACGATCTTCTCCCACATCTCGCGATCGACGTAGACGGCATGGGGCATCGGCGGACAGTCCACCACCAGTTCCAGGCCCGCGCGGTCCATGGCGGAGCGGAACAGCGACGCCAGCTCCGCGGTCAGCGCGGACAGGTCGGTGGGCTGGTAGTCGACGTGCACCCGCCGCGCCTCGATGCGCGAGAAGTCCAGCAGCGAGTTCACCAGCGTCAGCAGGCGCAGGCCGTTGCGGTGCGTGATCCGGATCAGTTCGTGCCGCCCGTGCGTCGGGTCCGGCGCGTCCGCCAGCAGTTCTTCCAGCGGGCCCAGCATCAGGGTCAGCGGCGTGCGGAACTCGTGGCTGATGTTCGAGAAGAAAGCGGTCTTGGCCCGATCCAGCTCGGCCAGCGACTCGGCGCGGCGGCGTTCTTCTTCGTAGGCATGGGCGGCGCCGATGGTCGCGCCGATCTGCGCGGCCGTCATCGTCAGGAAGTCGCGATAGGCGGCATCGAGCAGCCGGTAAGGATTCAGCCCCACGATCAACAGGCCCACGCGGCCGTTCTCGCCCACGATGGGCACCGGCACGATGGCGGCCTGGTCTGGCGCGTGCTTCCAGGGCCCTGCCGGCAGCGTCTCGCCGAAGCGCTGCCGCAGGCCCGTCGCCACCCGCAGTTCCTGGACCGGACCGTGCATGGGCCACGGGCCTTGTCCGTCCCACAGCAGCGTCTCGGGCGCGGCGGGATGGCCGGGCTCCATGCCGCTGGCCCCGGCCAGCATGGCGTCGCCGCTTTGCGGATCGGGGAGATAGAGCAGCGCGAACGGCATGTCCTGGGCATCGGCCGACAGGGCCCGGGCACTGAGTTCGCAGGCTTCGCGCCACGAACGCGCGTTGGCGGTGGAGGCGCCCAACTCGCGCAGCAGGCTCAACTGGCGCTCGCCCACCACCCGCCGCGTATCGTCGCTATTGGCGCAGATGATGCCGGCGGCGCGCCCCTGCTCATCCGGGATGGGGCTGTAAGAAAACGTGTAGTAGGTTTCCTCGGGATACCCGTTGCGCTCCATCAGGAGCAGCTTCGCTTCCACGTAAGTGCCGCCGCTTCCCTGCATCGCGGTGCTGAGCAGCGGCTCGATGTCCGCCCATATCTCGTGCCAAACGACTTCGGCAGGCTGGCCCAGGGCAGCGGGATGCTTGCCGCCGATGATGGATTTGTAGGGGTCGTTGTAGAAAAAGATCAGCTTCGGCCCCCAGCCGATCCAGATGGGCTGGCTGGAAGACAGCATGATGCGAAGGGCCGTTTTCAGGCTCGGCGGCCACTGGTCCGGCGAGCCGAGCCCGGTGACGGACCAATCGTGTGCGCGGATCAATGCGCCCATCTCGCCGCCGCCGGCCAGAAAGTTCGAAGCCCGGGCGACTCTGCCGGCCGTCTCGTCGGGGAAATCCGCTTGTCTCACTGCTGCTCCTGGCGCTCCGTCCTCGGAGGCATGCGCAAAGGCGTGGTGGATGTCATTGCTCGGCCCGATGATGCGCCGAAAAATATAGCACTGGCCCCGGGCAAGGGCGCTGCCGCGAAAAACTGCTTACATCAACGGTACACCCGGTATCGGCAGGCTATCATGGCGGGCTGGTAGGCTTACCGAGATCGACACATCAGCATGACCACCGACATGCCCGACGCCGGCCCACCGCCCGATAATCAAAAACACCTCATGACCAGCGACCTGACGTTTCCGGTCGTCGGTATCGGTGCGTCCGCGGGCGGCATCGAAGCGCTGAAGGTGTTCTTCGAGAACATGCCGGCCAAGCCCGACATGGCCTTCGTGGTGGTCCTGCATCTGTCGCCCAGGCACGAAAGCGTGGCGCACCGCATCCTGCAAACCGTTACCGACCTGCCCATCGTGCAGGTCACGCACACGATGCCGGTGCAGAAGAACCACGTGTACGTCATCCCGCCGGCCGCCGGGCTGCAGATGAACGACGGCTACCTGCGCCTGAAGGCGCACGAGCGCCCCATGGGCCAGCCCATCGCCATCGACGTGTTCTTCCGCGCCCTGGCCGACGTGCACAAGAGCAAGAGCATCGGCATCATCCTGACCGGAGGCGGTTCCGACGGCTCGGTAGGCCTGGCCCGCATCAAGGAACAGGGCGGCGTCACCCTCGCCCAGCAGCCCGACGACGCGCAGCACGACGCCATGCCGCGCAACGCCATCGCCACCGGCATGGTCGACATCATCCTGCCCGTGGCGCAGATGCCGGCCCGCCTGAAGGACATCTGCGAAAACATGGCGCGCATCCACATGCCCGCCCCGGTGGGCGACCCGCTGGATCCGGACAGCCCCGAACATGCCCACGAGGAAAGCCCTGCCGAGCGCACCGCGCTGCGCGACATCCTCACCCTTCTGCGCACCCGCACGGGCCACGATTTCAGGCACTACAAGAAAGCCACCGTGCTGCGCCGCATCGAGCGGCGCATGCAGGTCACGGGCGTGCCCGACATGCAGAGCTATGCGGCCATGCTGCACCAGACCGCCGAGGAAACGCCCAAGCTGCTGGGCGACATGCTGATCGGCGTCACGCAATTCTTCCGCGACCAGGAAGCCTACGAGGCGCTGGAGCAGCAGGCGATCGTTCCGCTGGTCAATGGCCGCGACGGCACCCCGCCGCCCTCGGTTCGCGTCTGGACGGCCGGCTGCGCCACCGGCGAAGAGGCCTATTCCATGGCCATGCTGCTGTCCAGCCACGCCGAGAAACTGCCCTCGCCGCCCCGCCTGCAGGTGTTCGCCACCGACATAGACGAACCGTCGCTGGCCACCGGCCGCGCCGGCCTGTACCCGGCCGCCATCGACACCGACGTGTCGGCCGGCATGCTGCACAGCTACTTCACCAAGGACGAGGCGGGCTACCGCATCAAGAAAGAGATCCGCGAGCGGGTGCTGTTCGCGCCGCACAACGTCCTGCGCGATCCGCCGTTTTCCAAGCTCGACCTGGTCACGTGCCGCAACCTGCTGATCTACCTGGACCGCGAGGTGCAGGTGGACGTGCTGCGCATGTTCCATTTCGCGCTGAAGCCGGGCGGCTTCCTGTTCCTGGGCAGCTCCGAATCGGCGGACGCGTGCGAGAACCTGTTCACCGTGGTGGACAAGCGCAACCGCCTGTACCAGGCCAAGGGCACGGCCTACGTGCACCGCACCATCCCCACGCTGCCCACCACCAACTTCGACAAGATCCTGCGCACCGTGCCCAGCGAAAGCGTGCCGAGCCGGCGCGGCAAGACCTCGTTCGCTGAAATCCACCAGCGCGCGCTCGAGCAATACGCGCCGCCCAGCGTCATCGTGGACCACGAAGCCAACATCGTCCACATGTCCGACCGCGCGGGCCGCTTCCTGCGTCACGCGGGCGGCGAGCCCTCGCGCAACCTGCCCACGCTGGTGCAGCCCGAGCTGCGCATGGAACTGCGCACCGCCATGTTCCAGGCCCTGCACTCGCGCAAGAGCGTCGAGGCGCGCCGCGTCGAGATGACCGTGGGCGAACGGCGCATGTACGTCAACATGGTGGTGCGCCCGTTCCGCCATGAAGAAAGCGGCAGCGACTTCATGCTGGTGATCTTCGACGAGGTCGAAGCCATCATGAGCGAGCATGACGGCGTGCAGGCGGGCAAGGCGGCCACCAGCATGCTGGCGCAACTGGAAGCCGAACTGCAGCAGGCGAAAGACCGGCTGCAGCTGACGATGGAGCAATCCGAGACCTCCACCGAAGAGCTGAAGGCCTCCAACGAGGAACTGCAGGCCATCAACGAGGAACTGCGTTCGGCCACCGAGGAACTCGAAACCGGCAAGGAAGAACTGCAGTCCGTCAACGAAGAGCTGGTCACGGTCAATTCCGAGCTGAAGTCCAAGGTCGAGGAAACCGCCAAGATCAACGACGACCTGCAGAACCTGATCGCCTCGACCGACATCGCCACGGTGTTCGTCGATCGCTCCATGCGCATCAAGTGGTTCACACCGCGCGCCACGGACATCTTCAGCGTCATCGCCAGCGACGCCGGCCGTTCGCTGCTGGACATCACGCACCGCCTGAACTACCCCGACCTGGCGCGCGACGCCGCCAGCGTGTTCGACTCGCTGCGCATGGTCGAGCGCGAGGTCAGCAGCGGCGACGACCGCTGGTACCTGGCGCGCCTGTTGCCCTACCGCAGCGCCGAGCACCGCATCGAGGGCGCGGTGCTCACCTTCATCGACATCACCGACCGCTGCAAGGCCGAGGAACGCCTGCGGCTGGGCGAGGCCCACATGCGGCTGATGGCGCAGAGCACGAAAGACTTCGCCATCATCACCATCGACCATAACGGCTGCATCGCCACCTGGAACTCGGGCGCGCACATCATCTTCGGCTACCGCGAGGACGAAGCCGTGGGCCAGCCGCTGGACATCATCTTCACCCGCGAAGACGTGGAGCACGGCGAACCCCAGAAGGAAATGGAACGCGCCCGCACGCGCGGCTATGCCTCGGACGAACGCTGGCTGCGCCGCAAGGACGGCTCGCGCATCTTCTGCACGGGCAGCATCAATCCGATGCGCGACGAGTCCTTCGACGGCTACGCCAAGATCGCCCGCGACGTCACCGAGCAGCGCCGCAAGGAAAGCGAGCAGGAGAACCGGCTGGAATCCTCCCGCGCGAACAGCAGCCTGAAGGACGAGTTCTTCGCGATCATGTCGCACGAGCTCAAGCATCCGCTGAACCTGATCCAGCTCAACGCCGATCTGCTGGCGCGCACGCCCGCGGTGCGCGGCTCGCCCAGCACCGCGCGCGCGGCCGAGACCATCCAGCATTCGGTGCGCAGCCAGGCGCGCATCATCGAAGACCTGCTGGACATGGCGCGCGTGCAGACGGGCAAGCTCAAGCTCAACCGCGGCGTGGTCAGCCTGACCGACACCGTCGAGAGCATCCTGAGCGTGCTGCGCCACACGGCGGCGTCGGCCGGCGTCGATCTGCTCAGCGACTACGACGCGGCCGACGCCCTGCTCATCGACGCGGACTCCACCCGCGTCGAGCAGATCATCTGGAACCTGCTGAACAACGGCATCAAGTTCACGCCCATCGACGGCTCGGTCAGCGTGTCGCTGGCACGCGACGGCAAAATGGCTCGCCTGGACGTGATCGACACCGGCGAAGGTATCGAGCCCGCTTTCCTGGCCAAGGTGTTCGACATGTTCAGCCAGGCGGACATGCGCCACCGCGGCATCAACCGCGACGGTCTGGGCATCGGCCTGGGCGTGGTCGGCCAACTGGTGCAGGCGCACGGCGGCAACATCGAGGCGCACTCCGAAGGCAAGGGCCGCGGCGCGCGCTTCTCGGTGTGGCTGCCCCTGGCCCAGCCGGCCCAGGCCGACGCCGAGCACGTGCCGGCGCCGCCCGCCGACGGACAGCTCACCGGCCTGCGCATCCTGATCGTGGACGACTCCGACGACATCCTCGACACCTTCCAGGCCCTGCTGGAAATGGAAGGCGCCCGGGTCGCCATCGCCAACAGCGGCGCGCAGGCCCTCGAAACGCTGGACGCGTCCACCGCCTATGACTTGATCATCTCGGACATCGGCATGCCCGGCATGGACGGATACCAGTTCATGGCCGAGGTGCGCAGCCGATTCCCGAGCCTGAGTATCCCCACCATCGCCCTGACCGGCTACGGTTCGAAAGACCACGTCGACCGCGCCGCACAGGCGGGTTTCACCACCCACCTGAACAAACCCATCCCATTGGACGCACTCGTCGAGGCCGTATCGCGCGCGCTAGGACGTTCTTGACGCAGGAAGCGCGCCGCCCGCGCGTCCGCAGCCACCGGAGAAGACCATGCCTGACTTGCCCAGGAACGCATCGTCCGATCAGACCGTACAGGAAGCCGCGGTCATCCAGCAGGAACTGGCCAGCGAACTGAAATATCGCCTGGCCAAGACGCCGGAGCGCGCCACCGAGGACGACTGGCTGGTGGCCATCTGCATGGTGGTGCGCCGCCGCGTCGTCACCGCGCTGCTGGCCACCCAACACCGGCGCCAGGCCAATCCGGCCAAGAAGGTGTACTACCTGTCGATGGAGTTCCTGGTCGGCCGCTCGCTGGTCAGCAACCTGCTGTCGCTGGGCATGCTGGAGCCCGCCCGCATGGCCATGGCAAACCTGGGCCTGGACCTGGAGCGCATCGCCGACCGCGAGCACGACGCCGCTTTGGGCAACGGCGGCCTGGGCCGGCTGGCCGCGTGCTTCGTCGAATCCCTGGCCACGATGGACCTGCCCGGCATGGGCTGCGGCATCAAGTACGACTACGGCCTGTTCCGCCAGGAGTTCGACGGCCCCGCGCAGGTCGAGCGCGCCGACTTCTGGGGCAGCGACCACAGCCCCTGGCTGATCGAACGCGCCGACGAAAGCTGCATCGTCAATCTGTACGGCCACGTCGAGGAAAGCCACGCTGCCGACGGCGCCTACCGCCCCACCTGGATTCCCGGCAACACGCTGCTGGGCATTCCGCACGACATGCCCATCATCGGCTACGGCGGCCGCGCGGCGAACCTGCTGCGGCTGTATTCCGCGAGGGCCTCCGAAGTGCTGGAGATGGGGGTCTTCAATGCCGGCGACTACGTGGGCGCGGTGCAACACCAGATCAGCACCGAAACCATCTCGAAAGTGCTGTACCCCTCGGACGAGCCCTCGCAGGGCCGCGAGCTGCGCCTGATCCAGGAGTACTTCCTGACGGCCTGCGCGATGAACGACATCCTGCGCGAATTCTCGGAAAGCGGGCTGCCCATCGAGAAGCTGCACACGCGCGCGGCCATCCAGCTCAACGACACGCACCCCACGCTGGTGATCGCCGAGCTGATGCGCCTGCTGGTGGATCACTACACGCTGCCGTGGGACGTGGCCTGGTCCGTCACGCGGGCCACCTGCAGCTACACCAACCATACGCTGCTGCCCGAAGCGCTCGAGCGCTGGCCGGTGGACCTGATGACCCGCGTGCTGCCGCGCCACATGCAGATCATCTACGAGATCAACGCCCGCCTGCTGCGCCGCGCGCGCGCGCACTGGGGCGACGACGATCCGCGCGTCGCCGCGGTATCGCTGATCGAGGAAGGCGGCACTCGGCACGTGCGCATGGCGCACCTGGCCATCGTGGGCAGCCACTCCATCAATGGCGTGGCGCAATTGCACACCGAGCTGATCAAGCAATCGCTGGTGCCGCATTTCTACGAACTGATGCCCGAGCGCTTCAACAACAAGACCAACGGCATCACGCCGCGCCGCTGGCTGGCGCAGGCCAATCCGCCGCTGGCCGCGCTGCTCGACCAGACGCTGGGGCCCGAATGGGTGGTCGAACTGGAGCGCCTGCGCGAACTGACCCGCCACCAGGACGACCCCGACTTCATCGAACGGCTGGCCCGCATCAAGCTGGCCAACAAGGAACGCCTGGCGCGCCACGTGCACGGCAGCATGGGCGTGCTGCTGGATCCGGCCTCGCTGTACGACGTGCAGATCAAGCGCATCCACGAGTACAAGCGGCAGCTGCTGCACGTCCTGCACATCATCCACCTGTACCTGCGCATCGTCGACCATGGCGACGACGTGGCGCCGCGCACCCACGTCTTCGCCGGCAAGGCCGCCCCCGGCTATGCCGCCGCCAAGCGCATCATCCACCTGATCCGCAGCGTGGCGCGCACCATCAACGGCGACCCGCGCTGCCGCGGCCGGCTCAACGTGGTGTTCCTGCCCGACTACAAGGTGACGCTGGCCGAGCGCATCATCCCGGCCGCCGACGTGTCCGAGCAGATCTCGACGGCCGGCACCGAGGCCTCGGGCACCGGCAACATGAAACTGGCGCTGAACGGCGCGCTGACGGTGGGCACGCTGGACGGCGCCAACATCGAGATTCGCGACTGCGTGGGTCCCGAGAATTTCTATGCCTTCGGCCTGCTGGCCGAGGAAGTGGGCGCCATGCGGCGCGACGGCAGCTACCACCCCGCGCAATACGCCGCGCGCAGCCCTGCGCTGGCCGAAGTGCTGGACACGCTGATCGACGGCCGCTACGACTCGGACCGCGGGCAGTACCGGCTGCTGTACGACGAACTGATGCGCCGCGACCACTATTTCCACCTGGCGGATTTCGATGCCTACGTGGATGCGCACCGCACCATCGCGCGGGACTTCACCGACAGGCAGGCCTGGCACCGCAAGGCGCTGCATTGCATGGCGCACCTGGGACATTTCTCCAGTGACCGCACGGTGCGCGAGTACGCGCGCGAGATCTGGAAGCTGGAAGGGGCGTAGGCGCATACATGGCGGGGCCCGGTTCGGCCCGCCGGCCAGCGGCGCGCGCGCGCCCCGCGCTCAGGCGTCGCGCAGCAGGTCGTTCTCGTTCAGGATCGCGAACGCAATGTCCGGATTGCGTTCGAAGCAGCGGCGGATGGCCGCGGGAATGGACTGGCGCGTCTTGCTGCACAGGCCCGGCCGCTCTTCCAGGCGGATGTTGAAGCCACGCATGGTCCGCACTTCGTTGTCGCTGGGAGAGATGGTCAGCGTCACGCCCAGCAGCGACTGGATACGCGCTTCCATGCGGCGCAGGTCCTCCAGCGTGGCCACGTTCTCCAGCCGCTCGACCAGCTTCTTTTCCTCGGCCTTGGTCAACATCAGGATGCGCCTGTCGCCCGTGGGATCATCGCGCAGGGCATCGTGGCCACAGTCGCAGGCTCCGGGCGGACAAGGTTGGCGCAGCGGGGGAAAGTCAGTCATGGATACGGGGCAGCGCGCGAGCCGTGGCGGCCCTGGCGCGCGCAATCGGAAACAGGGCGCAAACGCTATTTATACAGCGTCCCGGCTGCGCGGCGCCCCCCGCCGCTCGACCCGTTCGGCCAGCAGCGGATACAAGGCGTCGGGTTCCATGGGCCGCGCGATGAAAAATCCCTGCACTTCGTCGCAGCCCCACTGCACCGAGAGATCGCGCAATTGCAGGGTCTCGACCCCCTCGGCCACCACGCGGTGGCCCAGTTGCTTGGCCAGGCCCACGATGGCCTGCACGATCAGCGCGGCGCGCGCGTTGGACGACACCGAACGCACCAGCGCGTTGTCCAGCTTGAGCACGTCGTAGGGTAGTTTGGCCAGTTGCGAGAGGTTGCTGTAGCCGGCGCCGAAGTCGTCCACGGCGATCTCGATGCCGCAGCGCTCCAGGCTTTCCAGCATGTCCATGGTGGCGGGATCGGCGCGTACCAGCGAGCCTTCCGTCAGCTCCAGTTCGATGCAGCCGGCGCCGATGCCGTTGGCCGCCATCACGCCACGCAGCACCGCGCTGAAGTCCGGCCGCTTCAGGTCGGACGCGGCCACGTTGATGGACATCTTCAGGTTGGGCATCGTCTTGCGCCACTCGGCCAACTGCGACACGGCGCGAGCCAGCACCCAGTCGGTCAGCAGCGGCATCAGCGTGGTGCCTTCCAGCAACGGGATGAACTCGGTCGGCGAAATCTCGCCCAGCAGCGGATGCCGCCAGCGCACCAGCGCCTCGACCGAGGTCCAGATGCCGTCGCTCAGGCGTTCGCGCGGCTGGTAGACCAGGCGCAGTTGATCCGGCGCCTGCACCGCCTGGCGGATGGAGTTGATGATGAGCACGTGCCGCCGCTGGCGCTGCACCAACTGCAGGTCGAACACGCCGACCGGCACGCCGCGCTCGCGCGCCGACTCGGACACCGCGAACAGGGCGCTGATCAGTTGCGGCAACTGGTTGCGCTGCACCGGCAGCACGCCCGCGTATGCAGCCAGATTCAACGGCAGGTCGTCGTCCACCGTGATGGGGTTGTCGAAGCGCGCCACGCAGCCCGCGGCCAACCGGCGCACGTCGTCCTGCCTGCCCGAGCACATGAAACCGAAGCGCGCCAGGCCCAGCCGATAGGCCCGGCATCCGCTGGGCAGCGACGCCAGGATGCGGGCAGCCATGCGTTCGATGGCCCGCTCGACCTGCGCCAGGCCCACCGCCACCACCAGGCGCGTGATGTTGTCCAGCGGGACCACGTCGATCATCGCGGCCCACAGGTCGGTGTCCTGCGCACGCGGCTGGTCCAGCGCCACGCGGGCATCGCGCACGAACTGGCCGCGGTTGCCCAGGCCAGTCAGACGATCCCGGTAGTGAAAGTCGCGCAGCGTCTGCATGCGGTCGACGACGTGCGCGGCGAGCCGCTCCAGCAACCGACGCCCCCTGGGGGTCAGCGGCGGACGGCCCGCGCAATCGAACAGCATCAGCATACCCAGCGGCTGGCCCGCCTTGTCGACCAGGGGGCAGCGCATGAACTCGGCCAGCGGCGGCTCGTCGTTGGCGGGCTCCATATCGGCCAGCGCGAACTGCATGAATGCCTGGACCAATTGCCCTGCGGCGTCCATGACGTATCCGGCAGTGGAATAGTGGTAACCCGCGGCGCGCGGCGAGGCATGGGTGAAGGTTTCGGGCACCTCCGCGTCGACGCGGATGACGGCGCAGGGGGCTTTGAACAGCGAAGCGGCAAGCAGCGCGGCCGACTCGTAATAGCCGCCCCCCGCAAAGCCGATCGGATACGGGGCATCCGATTCATCGATTGTCATCACGCTGTCACCCACTAGGGCCTGTTAACGCTAAAAGGAGCCTGGCAAGGCGCAACCAGTAGCGGGCACCCGGTAGCCGCCGTCGCGCCGATAATAAGACGGACGGATCGGACCCAAGCGCGCAAGCAGCGCACAACTGATCCCCCATATCTCGTAAATGGACTGCCCGCATGATTCGCATGAACCCGCCCACCGCACGCTTCGCGCAGCCTTTGCCCCTGCCTTATCGGCCGCCCTATGCCTGGCGTGGCGTCCTCGGCTTCCTGGCGCATCGCCACATCCTGGGCGTGGAGCATGTGGATGACTCGAACTATGCGCGTGCGCTGGAATGGATGCACGAGGGCGTGCCGCTGACGGGCTGGCTCGCTGTCGCGCACGAGCCGGGCAGCGAGATGTTATCGCTAACGCTGGCGCCCGGTCTGCAACCTGCCGCAGACGCGCTGCTCGGCCAGGCCGCGCGCGTCTTTGGCACCCCCTGCGATCCCGTGCCCGTCGACGCGCATCTGGGCGAGCTGGCGGCCGATCAGCCGGGCATGCGCGTGCCTGGCGCCTTCGATGGTTTCGAGATCGCGGTGCGCGCCATTGCCGGCCAGCAGATCTCGGTGCGCAATGCGCGCGGCATCCTGGCCCGGCTGTCGCAGCGTCACGGCGCCGCCGTGCCCGATGCGCCGCACGGGCTGACCCACGCCTTCCCCACCGCGCGGCGCATCGCACGGCTGCCGCTGGAAGAGGTGATCGCCTGCGGCCTGATCCGCATCCGCGCCGAAGCGATCCTCAGCATCGCGCGCGAGATCGATGCGGGCCGGCTGGACCTGCATCCGCGCGCGCCACGAGACGCCACGCTGGCCGCGCTGCACGCCATCCGCGGCGTGGGCGACTGGACGGTGCAGTACGTCGCCATGCGGGCGCTGAACGAGCCCGACGCCATGCCGACGGGCGATGCGGTGCTGAAGAAGCGGCTGGCGATGGCGGATGCCAAGGCATTGGAGGCGCATGCGCGGCGCTGGTCGCCGTGGCGGGCGCATGCCACGGTGCATGTCTGGCGGCGGCACGAAACGGATAGCGCCTAGGGCTGTGCGAATTCCGTCCGCAATCGCGCCAGCGCCGCCCGCATGGCCTGCGGCACCTCGGCGGGCCTGCGCTGCGCGCGGTCCACATAGACGTGCACGAAATGGCCCTGCGCGCTGCTGGCCTGGGCGCCTTCGCTGAACACCGCCAGTTCGTACCGCACGCTGGAGCGTCCGATGTGCGCCACGCGCAGCCCGATCGACAGTTCATCCGGAAACGTGATCGGCGCGAAGTAATGGCAACCCGTTTCCACCACCAGCCCGATCACCGGGCTGTTCAGGGCGTCGAGCACGCCCGCCTGCGTCAGGTAGCGGTTCACCGCGGTATCGAAGTACGAGTAATAGACGACGTTGTTGACGTGCCCATAGACGTCGCAGTCCATCCAGCGCAGCGGCATGGGCTCGAAATGCGTGAACGCGGCGCGCGGCAGCGGCTCGGGACGCACGGTTCTGGACGAAGGATTCGGATCGGTGGACAAGACGGGTTCCTCGGCGCTATCGGGTTCGGCGGCCCACCATCATAGGTCCGACGTGCCGCGCAGCACCGTCGGCACGAACTCGCGCATGATGTCGATGAAGCGCCGCAGCCGCGCCGGATAGAAGCGCGCGGGCGGATAGACCAGGTGCACGGGCAGCGGCGCGGCCTCCCATTGCGGCGCCAGATGCACCAGGTCGCCGCGCGCCAGGTCCTCGCGCATCAGCCACGACGATCCCATGCCCACGCCCAGCCCCAGCATGGCGGCGGTGCGCACCGCATACAGGCTGTCGGTGAACAGGCGCGGCTGGATGCCGAACGATTCGGTCTGGCCGGTTTCCAGGTGCTTGAGCACCACCTCGTTGCGGTAGAACGTGCGCAGCGCCACCCATGGCAGGCGGGCCAGTTCGGCGGGCTGCGCCGGGACCGCGCCGCCTTCGAGCACCGAAGGCGCCGCCACGATGATGCGTGGCACCTCGCCCAGCGGCAGCGCGATCACCGAGGGATCGGTCACCGTGCCGATGTGGATCGCGCAATCGATGCCGCCCGCGATGAAGTCCGGCGTGCGGTCGTACAGCAGCCACTCCACCGTCATGCGGGGATACTGCTTCAGGTATCGCACCAGCGGCTCGACGAACTGCTGCTGGCCGAAGGCATGCGGCGCCACCACGCGCAGCGTGCCGGACGGCTCGTCGCCCGCGCTGCGCACGTCGCTCTCGAAGGACTGCCATTGGGCAATCAGATCCTTGGCGCGCTCGTAGCAGCGCGCGCCGTCGTCCGTCAGCGTCATGGCATGGGTCGAGCGCTGCAGCAGGCGCACGCCCAGGGCGCGCTCCAATGTCTGCAGGCGGCGGCTGATGGTGGGCTGGGTGCCGCCCAACTGCGCCGCCGCGGCGGACAGGCTGCCCGCCTCGACGATGCGCACGAAGGTTTCCATCAGCATCAGGCGGTCGGCCCCGCCAGGGGGCATGGGAATCAGGCTTGTCATGCGCCAAACGTATAACCGATGTACCCGTCAAGCGTCTACCACAGGATGCTGCACCGCGGCAGAATGCCATCCATCGCCTGATCCAGGGCTATTTCGCAGCGGATATTCTCATGACGCATACCACCCCTTCCACCAGCCCCAACGGCCTGTCCCGGCCGCTGTTGCTGCTGCTCTCCGCCAGCACCGGCCTGGCGGTGGCCTCCATCTATTACAGCCAGCCCATGCTGGGCATCCTGGGCGAGGACCTGCACGCCAGCGGCAACGCGGTCGGCTGGATTCCCACGCTGACCCAACTGGGCTACGCGCTGGGCATCCTGCTGCTGGCGCCGCTGGGCGACCGCTACGACCGCAAGCACATCATCCTGGCCAAGGCCGCCGTCCTGTTCCTGGCGCTGCTGGCCAGCGCGCTGGCACCGTCCATCGGCGTACTGCTGGCCGCCAGCCTGGCCGTCGGCCTGACCGCCACGGTGGCGCAGGACATCGTGCCCGCCGCCGCCACGCTGGCGCGTCCCGAACACCGCGGCAAGGTGGTGGGCACGGTGATGACGGGCCTGCTGTTGGGCATCCTGCTGTCGCGCGTGGTCAGCGGCTTCGTGGCCGAGCAGTTCGGCTGGCGCGGCATGTTCCTGGCGGCGGCGGCCAGCATCCTGGCGCTGATCGCAGCCATGTGGCGCGGCCTGCCTTCCTTCCAGCCGTCCACGCGCATGTCCTATGGCGCACTGCTGGGCTCGCTGGCGACGCTGTGGCGCCAGCACGGCCTGCTGCGCCGCGCCGCCATCGCGCAGGGCCTGCTGGCCGTGGGTTTCAGCGCCTTCTGGTCGACACTGGCAGTGATGCTGCATCAGGCGCCGTTCCAGCTGGGCGCCGCCGCCGCGGGCGCCTTCGGCCTGGCCGGCGCGGCCGGTGCGCTGGCCGCGCCGATGGCCGGCCGCATCGCGGATCGCCGGGGCCCGGACGTGGTCAGCCGTGCCGGCGCCCTGCTGACGGCCCTGTCGTTTGCCGTGATGGTGCTCTCGCACTGGCTGTCGCCGCATGCCGCGCTGTGGCTGATCGGCGCGGCCGCCATCGGCTTCGACCTGGGCATCCAGGTGTCGCTGATCTCGCACCAGACCATCGTCTACGGCATCGATCCGGCCGCCCGCAGCCGCCTGAACGCGGTGCTGATGACCTGCGTGTTCATCGGCATGTCGATCGGCGGCGCGCTGGGCAGCTACGCGCTGGCCCGTTGGGGCTGGATGGGCGTGACGGCGCTGGGCACGCTGGCGGGGCTGGCCGCGCTGGTGTTGCGCTCGCTGCCCGCGCCCCGCGCCGTCCGGGTGGCGCACGCCTCCTGATCCGGACAGCAAGGAACCACGTCGCGGCAAGGCCTTCGGACCTTGCCGCGATGCTTCCTGGCACGGTGCCGAGCGTGGGCTCGGGCATCAGGCAAGGCAGGCGATCGCCTTGCTCCCGGCCCCTCCGCCACGAACAGGGGGCACGGAATGCCTCAGTGCAGGCTGTGCGGCATCGAAGTCTGCAGCTCGGTCACGTTGTCGGGCAGGCCGACCACGCGCATGCGGTCCAGCACTTCGAATACGCCGTCCACCGCCATGATGGCGTCCACCAGTCCGGCATGCTCCGACGCAGGCACCCGCCCGCCCAGATAGACGGATCCGTCCGTCACCGTGACCTCGATGTTCGCGGGCCGGCTGACCAGACGTCCCAGACGGGTGCGCACACGGCCCTCCAGTTGCTGGTCGCTCTCGGGGGCCGGGCTGCCCTTGATATGGGCAGCCGCGCCGCGCACATGATTGGCCAGATGCCGCCCTTGGGCGCGGGCGTAGCGCCCCGCGTTGTGATAATTCGACATGGCCTTGTCGCGCGCGACGGCACGGCGGCGGCGGCCGGTGTCCGGATCCAGGAAGTACATGGCGGCGGCGCCCGCGGCGACGGCCGCGGCCAGATTCAGCAGGGCTTTCACAAAGGCTCTCCTTCAAACGGAAAAGGTCCCCGCCAGCGGTAAGAAGCGCCGGCAGGCCAGGTTCCGCCAGCACGAGCCATACCTGCCGCGCCTCGCAGCGCCAGCATTCGCAAAGGCGTTACCTTTTTTCAATCTTCGGCCAAATTCTGCAAGCGTTACCCTTTCGAAGGAGTTTTTTGATAACAATAGAGGACACCCGCTCGCTTCCCGGAGGCCATGTTGGACCCGATCCTCGCCCAGTTGTCGGTATCGATGCCGAACGCCAAATCCCTCGAAGATCTGACGCGCCCGCTGCTCGAGATGCTGGGCGCGGTCACGGGCCTCGAATCCACCTATCTCACTTCGATCGACCTGGAAAAAAGCGAGCAGCACATCCGTTATGCGCGCAACGCCGGCGAGATGAACATCCCCGAAGGCCTGACCGTACCCTGGTCCGACACCCTTTGCCGTCGCGCGCTCGAAGAAGGCCGCATGTACACGGACGACGTCGGCTCCTGCTGGGGCGACTCCGACGCCGCCCGCCAACTGGGCATCCAGACCTACGTCAGCGCGCCCGTGCGCGCCGGGGACGGCGCGTTGCTGGGCACGCTGTGCGGCGCCAGCGCCGGGCAACAGCCGCTCAGGCCCGACGCCGAGACGGTGCTGCGCCTGTTCTCCAACATCGTGGCGGGCTACATCGAGCGCGAGCGCCTGATGGACAACCTGAAGAACGCCAACAGCCAATTGCACGCTTATGCGATGACCGACACGCTGACGGGCCTGCCCAACCGGCGCTCGCTGTTCGAATCGCTGCAAACCCTGCTGGCCAAGGGCGTGAATCACGGCAACAGCGTGCTGGTGGGCGTGATCGACCTGGACGGTTTCAAGGCCATCAACGACAACTACGGCCACCAGTGCGGCGACCAGTTCCTGCAACAGATCGCCAAGACGCTGAGCGCCGCGCTGGGCCCTGACGACGTGCTGGGCCGCATCGGCGGCGACGAGTTCGTGGTGGCCGGCCCCGGCCCCGCCATCGCCGGCAGCGACAGCCAGCCGGGCCGCATCATCGACAACGGCGGCCCCCAGGCCGCCGCCAGGCTGCTGCAGGACCGCATCGGCACGGCCACCATCGGGGACGCTACCAACTGGGCGAGCGCTGGCTGGACTACGGCGGCGCCAGCGCCGGCATCGTGGCGGTCGAACCCACCGACCTGGGCGCGGATGCCGCCGTGCGGCTGGCCGATTCATTGATGTACGAAGTCAAGCGCACCCGCAAGCGTTCCATCCGCGAGCGCTGAACATTCAGCGATGCGGGGTATCCGGGTCGTCGGCCGCCAGGCCGGCGCCCAACCCCAGGCCCAGCCCGGCACCAGCGCCGCCGCCGCCCATGCCGCCTCGGCCCGCGCCACCGCCCCCCTCCTTGCCACCGTCCGCCTTGCCGCGCGCGGACGACGCCACGGCACGGGCCGGCCCTTGACGTGGAATCACGACGCCGGCCGGCACCGGTTCCAGGTTCAGTACGGCGCGAATGAAATCTCGCAGCGACACGACCAGTTCCGCCGTGTGGATCGGCCGTCCGGCCGCGAGCTCCGTCGCCGCATGCGCGGCCAGCCGGACCTGCTCTTCCGTGCCCAGCAGGATGATGTCCGACAGGGCCGCCTCGACCGTATCCCGCATGCGGCGCGCGCGGTCGGATAGCGGCAGCGCCCCCGGCGGTTCCACCGCGAGCGGGTCCTGCGCCGAGGCAACCGGGGGGCCGGCCAGCGCCTCCCGCTGCGCCAGCCGCAGGTCGCGCAGATGTCTGGGATCGACCGACAGGTTGCCGGTAAACGAGCCGCCCAGTGTCTTGTAGGCGGCGATCAGGGTGCGCAGGCGCTCATTGATCTGCCGGTTCTCGCGCTCGCGCCGCTGTTGGATCGTCTGCATCACCAGCAGACGGATGCCCACGCCTATCAGCGTGATAAGCGCCAGGCCCAGCAGCGTGGACAGCAGGCCTTGCCAGGAAGTGAAATCCAGATTGCGCATGGAATGTACTCGTCGGGGCAGAGGAAGCATCTTGCCAGAAGCCGCCCCGGCCCTGGCGCGAACGGCCCGTGACGGGCAACATCACCCCCGTCAGGGTCTATCCTGTTTTTTTCGCTGCGCCGCAATATACTGCGCGCCTCTCCCCTCTTTTCGCCGCGCGCCCTTGCCGCCGCGCCGGCGCCGCATCATGACCTCCGCCTCCACCACCGCCCCTCTGGGCCGGGCCGGCCTGTACCTGCTATTGGCGGGACAGCTGCTGCCCATGATCGACTTTTCCATCGTCAACGTCGCCCTGGATGCCATGGCCCATTCGCTGCATGCCAGCGAAGTGGATCTGGAATTGATCGTGGCCGTCTACGGCGTGGCCTTCGCCGTCTGTCTGGCCATGGGCGGCCGGCTGGGCGACAACTACGGCCGGCGCAGGCTGTTCTCATGGGGCATCCTGCTGTTCACGGTGGCCTCGGCCCTGTGCGGCCTGGCCCATTCGGTGTGGCTGCTGCTGGCTGCCCGGGCCCTGCAGGGCGTGGCCGCCGCGCTGGCGGTGCCGCAGATCCTGGCCACCATCCACGTCTGCCTGCGCGACCGCGAACACTCCCGCGCGCTGAGCCTGTACGGGGCCATCGGCGGCCTGGCCTTCGTGATCGGCCAGGTGCTGGGCGGCCTGCTGGTGTCGGCGGACGTAGGCGGGCTGGGCTGGCGCCTGGTGTTCCTCATCAATCTGCCCATCGGACTGGTGGTGCTGGCCTACACCCGCAGGCTGATTCCCGAAACGCGCTCGCCGCATCCGGCCAGCGTCGACCGGCCCGGCACGCTGCTGCTCGCGCTGGTCATCCTGTGCCTGCTGCTGCCGCTGTCGCTGGGGCCGCTGCAGCATTGGCCGTGGGTTTACGTGGCCATGCTGGCGGCGGTGCCGGTGCTGCTGGCGGCGCTGTGGCGCACCGAACTGGGCCTGGAGAAACGCGGCCGGTTGCCGCTGTTGCCGCCCAACCTGCTGCGCCTGTCCAGCATCCGGTTCGGCCTCTTGATCGCGGTGCTGTTCTTTGCCTGCTGGAGCGGCTTCATGTTCGCCATGGCGCTGACGTTGCAGGCCGGCGCGGGCCTGACGGCCCTGCAATGCGGCAACTGCTTCGTGGCCATGGGCCTGGCGTATTTCGTGGGCTCCATCCTGACCAACCGCGCCGCGGCGCGCTTTCGCAAGACCTCGATCCTGCTGTTCGGCTGCGTCGTGACGATGACGGGCGTGACGGGCCTGGTATTGACGCTGTGGCATGTGTGGCCCGAGCCCAGCCTGTTCAACCTGATCCCGGCCACCGTGCTGATCGGCTTCGGCCAGGCCTTCATCGTGGCCAGCTTCTTTCGCATCGGCCTGTCCGAAGTGCGGCCCGAGCAGGCCGGCGCGGGCAGCGCCACGCTGTCCACCGTCCAGCAGGCCGCGCTGGGCCTGGGCCCGGCGTTGTCCGGCGCCGTGCTGACGCACTTCCTGGGCCGCACCGGCCGCGACTACCACCACGCCATCACTGCCGTGCTGGTGGCAGAGGTGTGCGTGATCCTGGTGCTGGCCGTGTCGACGGCCCTCTACGCCCGGCGCGAGCGGGCCGGCCGCAACCGGTAACATACGGCGCAACATGACGGCCGGCGCAACGCGACCGGCCGCGGGAGACGCCATGAATCTATCCGTGCGCCACATGCGGGCCTTCACGGCCCTGGCCAGCCTGCGCAGCTTCACCCGCGCGGCCGAGCACTGCTGCCTGACGCAAAGCGCCTTCAGCGCCCTGATCGCCAACCTGGAAAGCGACCTGGGCGTGAAGCTGTTCTCGCGCAATACGCGCAACGTCGAGCTCACCGCCGAGGGCCAGGCCTTCCAGGAGATCGTGGCGCACCTGCTGCCCGAGACCGAACGGGCGCTGGCCGAGATGCGCGACCACGTCGAGCGGCGCAAGGGCAAGGTGGCGCTGGCGGCCCTGCCCTCGATCTCGGCCGGCATCCTGCCCGGCCTGATCGCGCGTTACTCCGCCGCCTATCCCGGCATCGCGGTCCACGTGGAAGACGTGGCCAGCACGGTGTGCCTGGACATGGTGCGCGACCGCAAGGTGGATTTCGCGCTGTGCGCCGCCGCCTCGCCCAGCGTGGACCTGGACATCGAGGTGCTGGCGCGCGACACCTTCTACCTGATCTGCGCCGACGGCCACCCGCTGGCCCGGCGCCGGCACCTGGAAGTGCGGGACGTGATCGACCTGCCCATCATCGGCTTCGAGCGCAACAGCAGCATCCGCCAACACCTGGACGCGGCCGTGTATCCCCGCCAGTGGCGGCGCGGGCATCAGGTCAACAGCCTGTCGACCGCGGCGGGCTTCGTGGCGGCCGGCCTGGGCGTGACCATCGCCCCCACGCTGGCGCTGTACCAGTTCCGCATCGCGGGCCTGCGCGCCGTGCCGCTGACACTGCCCATCAACGAACGCGACATCTGCCTGGCGCGGCGCCGCGACGCGGCCGACTCGCTGGCCGCGCAGGCGTTCATCGGACTGATGCGCGAACACCTGCCGCCGGCGGTACAAGCCATGGCGCCGCCCCCGGCAGGCAAGCGGGCCCGGTGACAAATCCAATTCAGTTAATTACCAACTGAATTCATCAAAATTATCCATCTATCGACTGAGAGCACGGCGCTAGGATTCCCCTCAGAAGCACACACAAACATCGACGCTTCCGAGGAGACACCACCATGCAACGCATTGCTCGCGCCCTTGCCGGCGCCTGCCTGGCCGCCGCGCTGGGCGCGACATCCATCGCATCCGCAGCCGACGCCTTTCCCGACCGCCCCGTCCGCCTGATGGTGGGCATGGCCCCCGGCGGCTCGAACGACACCGTGGCCCGCCTGGTGGCCGCCGAACTGTCCAAGTCGTGGCCGCAGCCCATGATCGTGGAGAACAAGCCCGGCGCCAACAGCACCATCGCCACCAACGAACTCAAGCGCGCCACGCCCGACGGCTACACGCTGATGCTGGTGATTTCCTCGCACGTCACCAACACGCTGCTCTATCCCAAGCTGAACTACGAGCTGAAGGACTTCGCGCCGGTCTCGCTGATCGCCAACACGCCCTTCCTGCTGGTGGCCAACCCCGCCTTCCCGCCCAATGACGTGAAGGCGCTGATCGCCAAGGCGAAGTCGCAGAAGGACGCCATCGACTTCGGCACGCCGGGCCAGGGCTCGACGCAGCACATCGCCATGGAAATGATGGACCAGATGGCGGGCATCAAGCTCAATCCCATTCCCTACAAGGGCGGCGCGCCCGCGCAGAGCGACCTGCTGGCCGGCCAGATCCCGCTGATCTTCGCCACGCCCACGCAGAGCATGCCCTTCGTGAAGCAGAACAAGCTGAAGGCGCTGGGCGTGACGTCCCCCCAGCGCCTGCCGCAACTGCCCGACGTGCCCACGCTGGCCGAGTCCGGCATTCCCGGCTACGAGGCCGACGTGTGGTTCGGCATCATCGCGCCCGCCGGCACGCCGCCCAAGGTGGTGGACTTCCTGCACAAGGAAATCGCCCGCGTGGTGAAGACACCCGAGATGCAGGCCAAGCTGACCGACCTGGGCCTGACGCCCTTGAACGAATCGCCCGCGCAGTTCCAGCAATTGATCGACCGCGAGCAGACCAAATGGTCCGGCGTGATCAAGCAGGCCAACATCAAGCTCGACTGAGCCCTCCTCGAACGACCCTCTTCGAATACTCACCAGAAGCGACCCGACCATGTCCCTCATCGAATCCGTCTCCGTCTGCATTGCCCGCGTGCCCCTGTCGAACCCCGTCACCTTCGCCACCCGCCAGGTGAAGGCGCGCGAATACTGCCTGGTGCGCGTGCGCACCCGCGATGGCCATGAAGGCCTGGGCTATTGCTACGCCGTCAACAGCGCGGGCCGCCTGCTGGCGGTGGCCGTGACCGACCTGCTGGCGCCGCGCCTGATCGGGCAAGACTCGCTGCGCGTGGAAGGCCTGTGGAGCGAGCTGTACCAGGAGGCGCTGCTGCTGGGCCGCGCCGGCGGCGTGGTGCGTGCGCTGTCGGCGCTGGACACCGCGCTATGGGACGTGAACGCCCGCCGCGTGGGCCTGCCGCTGTACCAGTACCTGGGCGCGGTGGCGCACGACCGCGTGCCCGCCTACGCCAGCGGCGGCTATTACCTGCCAGGCAAGACGCCCGACAAGCTGGCCGCCGAGATGGCCGGACACGTCGCCGAGGGCTTTCGCGCCGTAAAGATGAAGGTCGGCCTGGAAAGCGTGGCCAACGAACGCAAACGCATCGCCGCCGTGCGCGAAGCCATCGGCGAGGACGTCCGCCTGATGCTGGACGCCAACAACGCCTGGCGCGACCTGCCCACCGCGCTGGAATACCTGCGCGCCTTCGAGCCCTACCATCCCTTCTGGATCGAGGAACCGTTCTCGCCGGACGACATCGAGAACCACGCGCGGCTGGCGCGCGCCACGCCCGTCACCGTGGCCACCGGCGAGATCGAGGCCGGCCGCTGGCGTTTCCAGGAATTGATCACGCGCGGCGCGACCACGCTGCTGCAGACCGACGCCACCGTGTGCGGCGGCATCACCGAATTCCGCCGCATCTGCGCCACGGCCGACAGCCACGGCATCACCGTGGCGCCGCATGCCTGGCACGACGTGCACGTGCACCTGGTGGCCAGCACGCCCAACGCCACCTACGTCGAATGGATGCCGGACGACCACATCGTCAATTTCCGCCGCCTGATCGACCGCCAGTTGCAGGCGCGCGAGGGCCAGTTGCTGCTGCCCAAGGAACCCGGCCTGGGCTTCAACTTCGACCCCGCCGCGCTGAAGGAGTATGGTGTGGTCTACCCTGGCGCTCAGGACATCTGGCAAACCATTCAATGACCGATACACGCACCCGCGGGCCCGCGCTGGGCCTGCTGCTTTCCGATTCCGTAGACCAGCAGCACGGCCCGCGCCTGGACGCGCTGGCGCAATCGGCGGGGGTGCGCTTGCAGCGCCATCCGCTGTCGCGCGCGGCGCAGGCGCTGCCCGACCTGCATGCGGCGTTCTTCTCGCGCGAGCTGTACGCGGGCAGTTCGCTGCGCAAGCCGGGGCCGCTGTCCAACGCCTTCTTCCAGGTGGCTGATGCCGCGCCCAACCTGCGCTGGCTGCACGTGTTCTCGTCGGGCCGCGACCTGCCGCAATACGCGGCGTCGCTGGCGCGCGGCGTGCGCGTCACCAGTTCCACCGGGGTCTCCGCCAAGCCGATCGCCCAGACCGCCGTGGCCGCCATCCTGGCGCAGTCGCGCGGCTTCGATCACTGGCTGGCCGCGCAGGCGCGGCGCGAATGGTCGCCCCTGAGCGGCGACGCCCGTCCGCGCGAACTGGAGTCGCTGCGCGTGCTGCTGGTCGGCACGGGCGCCATCGGCGGCGAGATCGCGCGCCTGCTGACGGCGCTGGGCCTGCACGTCACCGGCGTGCGCCGCCGTCCCGAACCCGATCCCGCCTACGCGGCGGTGCTGCCGCTGGACCAGCTGGACCAGGCCCTGCCGCAGTGCGACTGGCTGGTGCTGGCGCTGCCGCTGACACCCGACAGCGCCGGCATGATCGACGCCCGCCGCCTGGCGCTGCTGCCCGCCCATGCGCGCATCGCCAACATCGCGCGCGGCGAACTGATCGACGAACCCGCGCTGGCCGACGCGCTGGCAAACGGCCGGCTGGCGGGCGCCTATCTCGACACCTTCGTCGAAGAGCCGCTGCCGCAAGCCTCGCCGCTGTGGGGCATGCCGCAAGTGTGGGTCAGCCCGCACAACAGCGCGGCCTCGCGAGGACACGAGGAACGCGTCGTGGATGCCTTCGTGCGCGAACTGGAGACCGAACTGCGTATGTGCACAACGGCGGGCTGACGCAGGCGCACGCTCGGGCAGGCGGTTTCGCCTGCCCGCAAAAATATTTTTTCTTTCCTGCATCCGGATGCGGGGCTGGCGTGTAGTCCCTATGACGGGCCACGCAAACGCCGTCATCCCCCTTCCTTCAGATGCAGGAGACTTTCCATGACTTTCACGCATGCCACCCTCGCCCGGACCGCCGCCGTCGCCACGATCGGCCTGTTGAGCGCCTGCGGCGCCATGTCCCCCATGGCTTACGATCAATCCCGCCTGCCCGCGGAAGTGAAGGTGCCGTCCGGCAACCGCGTCGCCTGGGAAACCGTGGGCCGCGGCGATGTCACGTACGAATGCAAGGCCAACAAGGCCGGGCAACCCGAATGGACCTTCGCCGGACCGGACGCGGTGCTGGAAGACCGCATGGGCAAGCAGGTCGGCAAGTACTACGGCCCGCCCGCCACCTGGGAAGCCATGGACGGCTCCAAGATCACCGGCACGCAGGTCGCGGTGGCGCCGGCCGGCGCGGGCAACCTGCCCTATCAGCTGGTCAAGGCCAATCCCGCCATGGGCAGCGGCGCGATGACCGGCGTGACCTACATCCAGCGCGTCGCGCTCAAGGGTGGCGTGGCGCCGATGTCGCCGGCTTGCACCAGCGCCTCGATGGGCCAGCGCACCGTCGTGAAATACCAGGCCGACTACATCTTCTGGAAGGCCAACTGAGCGGCAGGGCGGATCACGGGCGGCGGCCTCGCGGGCCAGCCGCCTGACGTTCTCCTGTAAGATGGGCAGCCCTCAAGTGTGCGCCGTGCACCGCGGCGCGCCCAGACGCCCTCTTCGCCCTGCATGCCGCCCTCTCCAGACGAAGCGTTCGACTATGAAGCCGCCGTGCAGGCCTGCGCGCGCCAGCAGCGCGACGCGCTGCATGCGCTGTATCGTCAGGAAGGCGCGCGGCTGCTGGGCGTGGCGCGCCGCATCGCGGGCAACACCGCGCTGGCCGAGGACATCGTGCACGACGCCTTCGTCAACATCTGGAACCACGCCGGCCGCTTCGATGCGTCGCGCGGCTCCGCGCGCGGCTGGATCTACAGCATCACCCGCAACCAGGCCTTGAACACCGTGCGCGACTACGGCCGCGCCTACACGCTGGACGAAGACACCGTCGAACGCCTGGACGCGGAAGCCGCCCTGCAGGAATGGCGGCAACGCGGCGCCTTCGCGCACTGGAGCGACGACGCCCACCGCCTGTCCGCCTGCCTGGACCAACTTCCCGCCGAACGGCGCCGCTGCATCGTGCATGCCTATGTCGAGGGCCTGACCCACACCGAAATCGCCCAGTTGGTGAACACGCCGCTGGGCACCGTCAAGGCCTGGATCACGCGCAGCCTGAAGTCCCTGCGGGAGTGCCTGTCATGAGCGCCCCCCTGGAATTCGACGACGCACACGACGCGCTGGCCAGCGAATACGTGCTGGGCACGCTGCCCGAGGACGAACGCGAGTACGTGGAAGCGGCCCTGGAGCATGACGCGCAACTGCGCGCGGCCGTCGCCTGGTGGGAAGCGCGCCTGGCCCCGCTGGCGGAACTGGCCGAACCGGTCACGCCCTCGGACAAGCTGTGGAAGCGCATCTCGGGCAGCATCGGCGGCCGCAGTGCGAAACCCGCCTTCCGCATCCGCCGCAACCTGCGGCCCGCCTGGGGCGATTTCAATTTCTGGCGCGGCCTGGTCTCGGCCGGCGTGGCCTTCGCGGTACTGTTCTCGGTCGTCCTCTACGTGCGCAAGCCGCTGATGCCGCCGCGCTACGTGGTGGTGCTGGTGGCCCCGCAATCGCAGACGCAGGCCCCGGGCTGGATGGTGCAGGCCGCCGGCCACGACGCCGTCAAGCTGGTGCCGCTGGGCATGACCACGGTTCCCCAGGGCCGGGCCCTGGAGTTCTGGACCAAGGCGGACGACTGGCAGGCGCCGGTGTCGCTGGGGCTGGTGCAACCGGGCCAGGCCGTGGAGATCCCGCTGGACAAGCTGCCGCCCCTGGTGCCGAACCAGTTGTTCGAACTGACGCTCGAACCCGCCACCGGCTCGCCGGTCGGCAGGCCCACGGGGCCCATCCAGTTCATCGGGCGCGCCGTCCGGGTGATGTAAGCGGGCCGGCGGGCAGTCTGCTACCACCTGTTACCAACCCATGCCCGCCAAAGCGAGGCCACCTCCGTTTCCCTGCCTGCCTTTGTGTAAACTGCTGGGCTTTTGACCCTCACGGCATGGAGCAGACCGCCAGGCGCGCAGGGTCCGGCGGCCCGGCGTTCATACGCTTGCTGGCACGCCTGACCGCGACCCACGTCCCAGAATCCGGACAACCCCTGTCTGACCAGCTCGGCCAATGGCTGACCTGGACCGACGCGGTTGCGCTGTCCGCCGTCCTGGGCGAAGGCCGTCCGGTCGTGAAAGCCACGGCCCGCGAAGACGACGATCCCGCGCGCGACGTCGCGCGGCTACGCGCGGACCTGACCAACGCCATCGTCCACGACGGCGTATTCGCCCCGGCCAAGCCTTCCGGCACGAAGCGTCCGCCCCCCGTGGCCATGTCGGCCCCGGCCGCCGATGCCGAACCCGAGTACGCCGTCTACCGCCAGCGCTACCTGGCGCTGCAGCAGACGATGGAAACGGGCATCGGCAATCTGCGCAGCCGCCTGCGCGGCATGCTGGCCGCCCGCGCATCGGAGGCCCGCACGCCGGATGCCCGGATGCCGGACTTCGCCGGGCTGGCCCTGGTGGATGCCGTCATGGAGCGCTCACTGGGCGCGCGCGAGCGCGTGCTGCTGACCTCCGTGCCGAGGCTGCTGGAAAAGCATTTCGATCAACTGCGCCAGGCCGCGCAGGCCGGCGCCGACGCGCAAGCCGCATCGGCCGCCACCGTGCCGCCCGCCTGGCTGGAAACGTTTCGCACGCACATGCAACAGGTATTGCTCGCCGAACTGGATGTTCGCCTACAACCGGTGGAAGGGGTGCTGGCCGCCCTGCAAAGCCGCTGAACAGAACGCAATGACCCGCTACTTCGTCCCCACCGTCGTTTTCCTGGCCGGCCTGGCCGTGCTGGGCTGGACCGCCGCCGGCTACGTCGGCACCAACCCGCTGGCCCTGGCCATCACCTTGCTCATCGGCCTGTTCTACCTGGCTGGCGCGCTGGAGCTGCGCCATTACCACGTGGCCACCCGCTCGCTGGCGCAGGCCGTGTCCGCCCATCCGCCCGAAGGTGCGCTGGACGCCTGGCTCGACCAGTTGCCCGCCAGCCTGCGCAACGCCGTACGCCTGCGCGTGCAGGGCATCCGCGCCGGCCTGCCCGCGCCCGCGCTAACCCCTTATCTGGTGGGCCTGCTGGTGCTGCTGGGCATGCTGGGCACCTTCCTGGGCATGGTCGTCACCCTGCGCGGCACGGGCGCCGCGCTGCAGACCGCCACCGACCTGCAAGCCATGCGCGCCTCGCTGGCCGCGCCGGTGCAGGGCCTGGGCTTCGCCTTCGGCACCTCGGTGACCGGCGTGGCCACTTCGGCCATGCTGGGCCTGCTGGCCGCGCTGTGCCGCCGCGAACGCGCACAGGCCGCTCGGGCGCTGGACGCACGCATCGCCACCAGCCTGCGCATCCATACCCCGGCGCATCAACGTGAACAGGTCGTCACCCTGCTGGAACGCCAGGCCGACGCCGTGCCAGCCATGCTGGAACGCCTGCAAGCCCTGGCCGCCGACATGGCGCAGCAGAACCGCGCCCTGCAGGACCGCATCGCGGCCAGCCAGGACAGCGCCCAGGCCCGCGCCGATGCCGCGCACGACCGGCTGGTCAAGGCCGTGGAGCAGGTGCTGCAAAGCCACACCGCCTCGGGCGGCGAGCTGGTGCAGGCGCTGGACCGCGCCATGCAACAGAACAGCGCCGCCAGCGAGCGCCTGATGCAGTCCATGGACAAGACCCTGCACGACAACGCCGCCGCTGGCGACCGCCTGGCGCAGTCGCTGGAGAAGGCGCTGCAGGACAACGTCGCGGCCGGCGATCGCCTGGCCCAGACCATGGACCAGGCCCTGCAGGACAACGTGGCCGCCGGCAACCGCCTGGCCGCCGGCATGGACCAGAGCATGCAGGCGCACGCCCGTGCGATCGAACAATCGCTGCGGGACAACGCCGCCACGGGTGATCGGCTGACGCAGGTGCTGGACGAAGCGCTGAAGGCGCACGTGGCCACCGTGGACCGCACGCTGCTGGCGCACACCGAAACGCTGGACGCTTCGCTGCAGAAGCACGCCGCCACCGGCGACCGCCTGGCCGAGGTGCTGAATGAAGCCCTGAAATCGCACGCCGCCACCGTGGACCGCACGCTGCTGGCGCACACCGAAACGCTGGACGCCTCGCTGCAGAAAAATGCCGCCACCGGCGACCGCCTGACCGAGATGCTGGACAGCGCCCTGAAGGCCCACGCGGACACGGTGGGCCAGACCTTGCAAGCCCACACCCGGACACTGGACCAGGCCCTGCAAGGCAATGCCGCCACCGGCGGGCAACTGGCCAAGACCCTGGAGCAGGCGCTCGGCGCGCACGCGGGCACCGTCGAACAGACGCTGCAATCGCACCGCGCCACGCTGGACGAGGCACTGCAAGCCAGCGCCGCGGCGGGCGACCGCGTGGCCGAAGCCCTGGGACGGGCCTTGCAAGCCCATGCCAGCACGCTCGAACAATCCCTGCAGGAAAGCGCCGCCACCGGCAACCGCCTGACCGACGCGTTGGACCAGGCCCTGCAAGCCCACGCCAACACGCTGGACCAGACCCTGCAGGCGCACAACGCCGCCAGCGAGCGCCTGTCGCATGCCATGGAACTGGCCGTGCAGGAAACCGCCGCCGCCACCGTGCGCGCGGCAGGCACGGCCATCCAGCCGGCCGTCGAGGCCACCATGCAAGCCCTGGCGCGCGAGACCGCCACGCTGCACGAAGCCATCGGCCAGTCGGCGCAGCAACAGGTCGACGGCATCGCCGCCCGCCTGGACAGCGCCGCCAATGCCGTGGCTCACCAATGGGACGCAGCCCTGGCGCGCCAGCGCCAGGCTGGCGAAACCCTGGCTGGCGGCCTGCGCGACACCCTGGAAACTTTCACCAGCGGCTTCGAATCGCGCCTGGACGGCCTGCTGCGCAACGTCGACGATTCGCACGCGGCCTTGCAGACCACGCTGGCCGGGCAGGACGCGCAGCGCCTGCAAGCCTGGACCGATACGCTGGGCGCCGTCGCCGCCGACCTGCGCGGCGAATGGGCCCGGTTGGGCGCCCAGGCCGAACAACGCCATCAGGCTTTGGGCGAATCGCTGACGCACACCGCGCGCGAACTGGCCGGGCAGACCCAGGCGCACGCCCGCGAGACGGTCGATGAAGTGGCGCGCCTGGTGGAAGCCGCCGCGCAGGCTCCCAAGGCCGCCGCCGAAGCCATCGACGAACTGCGCCGCAGCCTGGCGGACGCCACGGCCCGCGACAACTCCATGCTGCAAGAGCGCGCCCGCCTGCTGCAAACGCTGGACACCCTGCTGGGCGACCTGACCCATGCCGGCACCGAGCAACGCGCGGCGGTCGAGGCGCTGGTCGCCAGCGCCGGCGAACTGATGGCGCGCGCTGGCGCGCGCATGACCGATCAGGTCGGCGCCGAGACCGGCAAGCTGGCCGACGCGGCCGCGCAGGTCACCGGCAGCGCCGTCGAGATGTCCAGCCTGGGCGAGGCGTTCGGCGCCGCGGTCCAGGTGTTCGGCCAGTCCAGCGAACAGCTGACTACGCGCCTGCAAGGCATCGAGACTGCGCTCGACCGCGCCATGACCCGCAGCGATGAGCAACTGGCTTACTACGTCGCCCAGGCCCGCGAAGTCGTGGACCTGAGCGTGCTGTCGCAGAAGCAGATCATCGAAGACCTGCGCCAACTGGCCGCCCGCCAGGCGGCCTCGACGGACGCGGCCCCGCAATGAAAGACGAGTTCGACACCGATCCGGACGCCACAGCGCCCGTCTGGGCCGTCTTCGGCGACCTGATGTCGGTGTTGCTGGGCGCCTTCGTGCTGATCCTGGTCGGCGTGGTCGGCATGCAACTGGACCTGACGGCCAAGCTGGAAGACGCTTCCACCAGACTGGAAGAAGCCGTCCGGCAGGGCCAGGCGGAAACGCAGCGCCGCGAGGCGCTGGAAAATGCCTTGGCCGGCCCCGTGGCGGCCGGCCGCGTCACGCTGGTCAACGGCCGCATCGGGATCAACGGCAACGTGCTGTTCGCACTGAACTCCGATCAACTGCAACCCGAGGGCCGCGACCTGCTGCGCAGCCTGGCCGGCCCGCTGGCCGCCTACCTGCGCGACCGCCACGAGATGCTGATGGTCAGCGGTTTCACCGACGACCGTCCCATTCACGACAACAACCGGCGCTTCGCCGACAACTGGGAACTGTCGGCGCAGCGCGCGCTGACGGTCACGCGCGTGCTGATCGAGGAAGGCATTCCTGCGTCGTCCGTCTTCTCGGCCGCGTTCGGCTCGCAGCAGCCCGCCGCCTCCAACGACGATGCCGACGGCCGCGCGAAGAACCGCCGTGTGGAAATCGCGCCGGTGCGCAAGCCCGATGCGACGGCGGCGGCGCCTGGCTCGCCGAAGACGCCATGACAGATCCCCACGCCACGCTGCAAGCCTGGCGGGACGGCGGCCTGGACCGCCGCGATCCGGTACGCTTTCGCCTGATCGAAGTGCTGGCGCAGCGCGCCGAGGGCTATGCCGGTGCGGCTCGCAAGGTATTGGATGAACGCATCGGCACACTGATGGCGGCCTACGCGAAAACGCACGCGGACGCGCATCAGGCCCCGCTTGCCAGCGCGGCAGCAGACATCCTTGAAGACGGCGCGATCCCGCAGGACCAGAACCTGTCCACCTTGACGGCCTATCTACGTGGCCGCCCCCGCGACAGCCAGCAAACCGACGCCCGGGCCGATCAGGCGCGGCAGGACGCTTATCCTGAACTGGCGGCCCTGGACGACTTCCGCGCCATCTGGGAACACCTGCGCACCGACAGGCAGGTGCAGGAATCCCTGCAGCAGATGCCCGGAGAAAACGCCGGCCCACTGAACGCCGGCAACATCGTGCACCGTTCGCTGTCGCTGATGCGCGCCGTGTCGCCCGAGTACCTGCGCCAGTTCATGACCTATCTGGACAGTCTGTCCGCCCTGGAACGGCTGTGCCAGGCAGGCGACCCCGCGGGCCTGCTGGTGGCGAAGCTGGACGGCAACAAGAAAGGCGGCCGCAAGGCACGTTGACGCGCACGCACGCCCGGAAAAAGAAAGGCGCCGCAGATGCCCCTGAAACCAACGCGCCCGCATGGCCAGCGCCATGCGGGCGCGATTCATTCAGCCATCAGGACGAGCACTTGCCGCGGCGTGAACTGGTGCCCGGCGTGCAGCGCTTGCCGGCGGGCTCGGCCAGCCACAGGTCCGCACCCGTCATCGTATGGCGCAGATTCATGATCTGGCCGCTTTCCACCAGGCGCTCGAGCGCATCGTAGACATGCAGAGCCTGCCCGGGCTCCGCGGAATCGCTGATCGGCGTGGCCTTGGCCTGCGCGGCGCCCGCACAAGGCAAACCGGACAGCGGCGCACGCGTGTCGCTCCATTGGGATTGATCCGCCGTGCCCGCCTGCGCATGGCCTGCCACGACCCACATGGCGCCCAGGATGACGCTCGTGATTGTCCGCATGTTTTTCCCCACTCGATACGTATGCAATGCCAGACTGGCTCTCGCCCCGATTCTGGCCCATGCCCGGCCGAATAGCCAGTACGGCGTGACAAGATGTGGCGCTGCGCCGAAGGCCGTCATCGCGCCAGCCCGGCGATGCCGCTACGTTTGCGAACATCTGGCCGCGCCTTTTCCCGGCGCGTGAGCCGGCCTCAACCCTCCTGCTTTCCGCGCGCCTGGCGGATCTTCTTCCACAAAGTGGTGCGGGAAATACCCAGGCGCTTGGCCGCGTGGCCGAGATGCCCGCCCGACGCCGAGATCGCACGTTGGATGCCGCGCCATTCGGCATCCTGGCGCACGGCGGCCAGATCCGCCGCGCCGGCGTCCTGCAGAAGTTGCTCGGGAAACAGATCCGAGGCATCCAGTTGCGAGGCATCGCTCATGACAGCGGCGCGCGCCACGCGATTCTTCAGTTCGCGCACATTGCCGGGCCAGGCATATTCGGCCAACGCGGCCAGGGCGGCGTCGGTATATCCCGATGCGCGCGTACGCCCCGAGCCGCGCTGCTCCTGCAGGAACCGGACCGCCAGGACCGGTATGTCGTCGGGACGTTCACGCAGCGCGGGCAGGATGATCCGACCCGCCGCCAGGCGGTAGTAGAGGTCGGCGCGAAAACGGCCCTGCGCCACGGCGGCGCCCAGATCCGCGTTGGTGCTGGCGACCACCCGGCAATCGACAGGCAGCGCGTCCGGCGCCCCCACGGGACGATAGCCCGCGCTCTCCAGCACGCGCAGCAGCAGAGACTGCGCCCTGGGCGGCAGCTCGCCGACCTCGTCCAGATACAGCGTGCCGCCGGCGGCCTGCGCGAATACGCCGTCGCGCGCGGCGGCCGGCGCGCCCAGCGCGCCCCTCACGTGGCCGAACCATTGCGTCTCGGCCAGCGCGTCGTTCAGTTCGGCGCCGTTGATCGCCAGAAACGGGCCGCCGCCTCTCGGCGACCTCGCATGCATGTAGCGCGCGGCCAGATCCTTGCCAACGCCCGTCTCGCCCTCCAGCAACACGTGCATCTCCGCGCTCGCCAGGCGCTCGATGGCATTCGCGGTATCGGCAGTCCGCAGGCTCGACGCGAAAGGATTGCCCTGCACTGCCGCTGGGCGCTCGGGATCGCCGAACCGGCCGATCGCCACCCGGATGCGCGCCACCAGCGCGTCGGCATCGTAGGGCTTGGTCAGGTAATCGTTCGCGCCGGCGGCCACCAGCCGCACCGCCTGGGCGATGTCGCCGTACGCCGTGGCGAAGACGACCGTGGTGCGCGACAGGTAGGGAACCAGGCGTCGATACAGGTCTTCGCCCGAACCGTCCGGCAGCCTGATGTCCGCCAGTACGAAAGCGGGATGCAGACGGGTACGGCGCAGCAGCTCGATCGCCTGGGCGCAGTTCAACACCCACTGGACCGAGATGTCCTCGAGCGCCAGGCGCTGGCGCAAGGCGCCGCCCAGTACGGCGTCGTCCTCGATCAGCAGCACGTCC
Organism: Bordetella ansorpii; assembly: GCF_900078315.1. GTDB lineage: Bacteria > Pseudomonadota > Gammaproteobacteria > Burkholderiales > Burkholderiaceae_B > Bordetella > Bordetella ansorpii. Next base: position 833,160 of record NZ_FKBS01000014.1, on the reverse strand, counting down.
GAATACGTCATGAATGCAACTCCGTCCGCCAATACGGCAGCCAAACCGAAATACGCGTGCCCGTGCCGGCGCCGCCGCCCAGTTTCAAACCGCCGCCCAGGCCGTCGAGCAGATCACGCACGATGCCCAGCCCCAGGCGCTGATCCGTGGACGCCTGGCTCCAGGCTCCCGCCTGGCCGCGCAACACGGCCTGCGCGGCCTCGGGCAAGCCCTGGCCCTGGTCGTATACGTGGATCGCCAAGGCGCGGAGCCCCGCATGGGCGCGCACGCCCACGACAGCGCCATCCGGAGACGCCGCCACCGCATTCAGCACGAGATTGAGCAACAGTTGCCGCACGGGCGCCGCGGGCAGCGGGGCGGCCTCCTGCAGCGGCCACGCGCTGTCGACGCGCACGGACACTGCCTTGCGGCTGGCTTGCGCGGACACGAGCAGCCGCACGTCCTCGATGTCCGCCGCGCTCAGGGGCTGCCAGCCATCGCCCGGCCGGAAGGTGCGCAGGCTGGCATCCACCACGGCCTGCAAGGCATCCACGCCACGCTCGACGAACGCCAGCGATTCGTGCCTGGCCTGCGGGCGGTCGCCGAACTGCCGCAACGTCTGCAACGCCGTGCGCATGCCGCCCAGGGGATTGCGGATCTCGTGGGCCAGCGCCGCCGACATCCGCCCCAACAGCGCCTCGCGTTCGAAGCGGGCCTGCCGGCCAGCCAGGGCCTCGCGCTCCTGCACCCCTTGCGCCATCCAGTTGTAGGCGGCCAGCAGATCGGCCATTTCGGGATCGTGCGCGAACGTCTCGGGCCCCAGTTGCCGTGGCTGCTCGCGCCGCGCCTCGCGCAGCCGCTGCGTCAACAGCATGATCGGGCGCTGCAATCGCCGCGCAAGCACGAAGCCCAGCCCCGCGCCCGCCAGGCTGATGGCCAGGCCGACCAACCCGAGTTCTATCGCCAGTTCGCGGCGTTGGCGCAGGAAATCGCCCACGTCCAGATTGGCGATGACCGTACCCCATTCCGGATGGTCCTGGTCCAGCGCGCGCCACGTCCAGACGCCGTCGGCGTGCTCGCTCAACAAGGCCCCGCCGGACGCGGCCGCCAGCGTGGCGGCGTAGGGAATGGACTCGACCTCGGGATACCGCGCCACGAGGCCCAGCGCCTGGCCATCGTTGCCGACAACCGCCAGCGTGCGGTCGACGACGCCTACATGCGTATCCAGGGCGCGCTCGAGCACTTCGGCGATCTGTCCGCGATCGTCCGCGCGCACCGCAGGCAGCACGGCGGCCGACAGGCCATCCAGATAGACCTGGCCCATATCCGCGATCTGTTTGTCGAACTGGCGCGACAGACCGTGCAGCGCCAGCGAGATCAGCGCACTGGCAATGGCCAGGAACAAGGCGGCCACGGCCAGCGGAATACGTACGGTCAGCGGCAGGCGGCCCAGGCGGATCACGGCAATATCCAACGAAAAAACCCTCCGATTATGCCCGCGCGAGGCGCTGCGCAAGCATGGATTATTTTGCAAGCGATGGAAAACGGATGCGGCCCGCACAAGAACCGTGCCAGGCCCTGCATCGCCGGGGGCATGTCGCTGCAGTCGTCGAAGAATGTCCGGATTTGCGAACAGACCCATCGTGAACATGTTCACTTTCATGAACACCACTGAACGCCACGGCCCCCGAACCTGGTAATTACCCGGCCTTCGCGTCCCGCTCCCCGAAAGCAGATTGCAAGCCCTCCTTCTTACAGTGCCCGCTCTTCCCGCCGGCGTTCCGGACGGGGCACGGCGATCGATTCCACCAAAGGGGGCAAACACGATGCGAAACCGAATACCGACAATCAAACGCGACTTGTGGGGAGGACTGCTGATCTCGGGCTGCGGCGCGCTGACCATCCTGCACGCCTACAGCTACAACATCGGAGAGCTGGCCCGCATGGGGCCAGGGTACTTTCCATTGATGATCGGCTGCTTCCTGGTCGTCCTGGGCGTGCTGGTCCCGCTCAGCCCCGACCCCGATGAAGTGCTGGAGGACACTCATGCCGCCGATCTGCCGCAGCCCACGCGCCGCCAGCGGCTGCGTGGCATGGCCTGCATCGCGGGCGGCATCGGGCTGTTCATCGTGCTGGGCCACCACCTGGGGTTCCTGCCAGCGGCCTTCGCGCTGGTGTTCACCGCCGCGATGGGCGACACGTCCAACTCGCCGAAGTCGGCGGCCATCCTGGCCGCGGCGATGACGCTGTTCGCCGCCGTCGTGTTCTCCTGGGCGCTGCAGTTGCAGTTCCCGATGTTCCGCTGGGGCTGACACATGGAATTGCTAGATAACGTATTGCATGGCTTCTCCGTGGCCTTCCAGTGGGAGAACCTGGCCTGGTCGCTGTTCGGCGTCTTCATGGGCAACCTGATCGGCGTGCTGCCCGGCATGGGCGTGCTGGCCGCCATCTCGATCCTGTTGCCGCTGACCTATGCGATGACGCCCACCGCCGCGCTGATGATGCTGGCGGGCATCTACTACGGCGCCCAGTACGGCGGCGGCATCACCTGCATCCTGCTCAACCTGCCCGGCACGCCGTCGCACGCCGTCACCTGCCTGGACGGCAATCCGCTGGCGCGGCAAGGCAAGTCGGGATCGGCCCTGTTCATGCTGGTCATGGCGTCGTTCATCGGCGCGTGCGTGGGCATCCTCATCATGATCCTGTTCTCGCCGCTGCTCGTCGAGGTGGCGTTCCAGTTCGGGCCGGCCGAGTATTTCTCGATGATGATGCTGGGCCTGTTCGCCGGCGCGACGCTGGCCAAGGGCTCGGCCGTCAAGGGCGTGGCCATGGTCTTCCTGGGCCTGCTGTGCGGCGTGGTCGGCACCGACGTCAACACCGGCGTCATCCGCTATGCCTTCGGCGTCATCGAACTCAGCGACGGCGTGCAACTGGTCGCGCTGGCGATGGGCCTGTTCGGCCTGGCCGACTTCTTCGCCAACGTCAACCGCATCGGCAAGGCGACCACGGTCGATTCCGGCAAGCGCATGTCCGTGCGGCCCGAACCCGGCGACATGCGCCAATCGGCGGCGCCGATCGCGCGCGGCAGCGCCATCGGTTCGATCCTGGGCATTCTGCCGGGCACCGGCGCGACCATCGCGTCGTTCATGTCGTACGCCATCGAGAAGCGCGTCTCCAAGACGCCGCAGCGCTTCGGCAACGGCGCGATCGAAGGCGTGGCGGGTCCCGAAGCCGCCAACAACTCGGCCGCGCAGACCAGCTTCATTCCCACCATGAGCCTGGGCATTCCGGGCGACTCGGTCATGGCGCTGATGCTGGGCGCGCTGATCATCCACGGCATCCAGCCCGGGCCGCAGATGGTCACCGAACATGCCGACATCTTCTGGGGCCTGATCGCCAGCTTCTGGATCGGCAACGCCTTGCTGGTGGTGATGAACCTGCCGTTGATCGGCATGTGGGCCAAGCTGCTCAAGGTGCCGTACAAGTACCTGTTCCCGTCCGCGCTGTTCTTCGTCTGCGTCGGGGTCTACAGCACCAACAACGCGCTGTTCGACGTGGGCATGGTGTTGGTGATCGGCGTGCTCGGGTATCTGTTCCTGAAGCTGCGCTTTTCGCCGGCCCCCTTGCTGCTGGGCTTCGTGCTGGGCCCCATGGTCGAGGAGAACTTCCGCCGCGCACTGCTGCTGTCGCGCGGTGACCTGGCCATCTTCGTCGACCGGCCGATCAGCGCGGGCTTCATCTACGCGATCTTCGCGCTGGCCGCATGGCTGATCTACTCGACCGTGCGCAACCGCCGCAAACTGCGCCTGCTGATGCAGGAGCAGCCGCAATAGCGCCGCGCCGGGCCGCCGTGGAAACGGCGGCCCGTTTCCTTTACGAGAGCCCGTTCATGCAACGCCCCTCCCTCCCGCTACCGGCCCCGGCGCCGGGGCCGAATTCCAGTCCCGGCGTATGCGTGATGCGTCGCCTGCCCTTCCTCGAACTCATGGAACTGCTGGAATTCAGCCGCCTTCGGCTCGATCCGCCGGCCGCCGCGCCGACCCGGGCAACCGGCCTGGTACTGGGGACGCAGGACTGGCTCTGTCCCGATGCGGCGGGCACACTGCCCGCGACGGAAGCCTTCGACGTCTATGTCTGCTCGACGCTGGCAGCGTTGCACGATGCGGTATTGCCGCCGGACGACACACGGTTGCATTTCGACATGTCCACCCATGCGCAGACGGCGCCGACCGCCTCGCGGACCCATCATGTCCGGCTGTGCGCCGTGGCATCGGCCCGGCCCAGAAGAAAGCGGGCATTGCCTTACCTCCGTGTCGATCTCGGCACGCTCATCCAGCGGATCGTGGTGCCGGCCAAGGTTCCCGCCCACGTCTTCGAACTGGTGCAACAGGTCGTCAGGACGCGCCTCTGGATCGACGTCGCCCGAGCCTGATGGACGCCCGACAGGCGACAGGCGCAACGAATTGAAATCCGGGCGGTCGCGGCGAAATCCATTGAAATCCGAAAGACCGCCGCCGTAACCCCGCAGTCAGGTTCCCGCCGAGATAATGAAATCGCGCCCCAAGGCATCCGCCGACAAGCCGCCGACGGGCCGATTCTCAGGAGGTCCCCGACATGAACCGCTACACGAAATTCGCCATGGCCGCCGCCGCGGCCGCCGCCGTCTCGCTGGGTACGTTCGCCGTGCCCTCGACCGCCCAGGCACAGGTTTCCGTCACGATCGGCGTGGCGCCCCCGCCGCCCCGCGTCGAAGTGGTGCCGGCCCCGCGCCGCGGCTACGTGTGGGCCCCCGGCCACTGGGAATGGCATCGCAACCGCCACGTCTGGACGCAGGGCGTCTGGCTGAAGGCACGCCCCGGCTACGTCTACCGTGCGCCGGTCTGGCATGAAGACCACGGCCGCTGGGCCTACGCCCGTGGCGGCTGGGACCGCGATCGCGACGGCGTGCCGAACCGCCACGACCATCGTCCCAACAACCCGCATCGCTATTGACGGCTGAAACGGACGGGGCCGCGGCATCCCCATGCAGCGGCCCCGTCCGTATTCCGATCGACGGCGAGTGCGGTTGCACTGGCCGCCGCACTTGCAGCCGCGTCCGATCTACATCTTCTCGAATGCCGCGCGCACCAGGCGCTCGACCACGGGCGTCACCCTGCCCGCTTCGCTGTCGCGCCAGCCATACGGATGCTGCTCTTCCATATAGGTCGATTGGCACATCTCAAGCTGGATGGCGTGCACGTCCTGCGCGGGCGCGCCGTAGTGGCGCGTGATGTAGCCACCCTTGAAGCGGCCGTTGATCGCCCAGGTGTAGTCCTGGCACGCTTCCAACTCGGCGCGGATGGCCGCTTCCATCGCGGGCGCGCAGCTCGCGCCCGCCGACGTGCCGATGTTCAGGTCGGGCAGCTTGCCGTCGAACAGGCGCGGAATCACGCTGGCGATGGAGTGCGCCTCCCATAGCAGCACCTTGCCGTGCGCCGCGCGCAGGCGGTCGATCTCGGCGCGCAGTTGCGCGTGATAAGGCAGCCAATAGGCAGCGCGGCGCGCATCGCGCTCCTGCACGTCGATGGCCTCGCGGCCATCGCGATACAGCGGCTGGCCATCGAAGGTATGCGTGGGACACAGGCCCGTCTTGGCCTGGCCCGGATACAGGCTTTCATCGTTGGGCGGCCGGTTCAGGTCCACCACGTAGCGCGAATAGCGCGCCCACAGGAAGGACGCCCCCATCGAACGCGCGAAGGCATACAGGCGGTCCAGATGCCAGTCGGTGTCGCCCGAACGCAGCGCCAGATCGGTCATCGCCGGCTGCTGCGCCTCGGGAATCAGGCTGCCCAGGTGGGGGATCGAGATGAGAAGCGGCGCGTTGCCCGCTTCGAAATGGAAGGTATCGGTCATGGAGTTCTGCTGATGAAGCGACGTCAGCCCGTCATTATCCTCGCCTGGCGGCGATGGCGCACGGCGGGGGCGGTACGCGCACGCATGCCGCCGCCGCGTCCAGTTCGCGAACCAGGCGCTGCACGAATCGCTCGGTGGTGTCGGGCAGTCCCGCGCCCGCCAGCACCTGCAGATAGCGCGCCTCGAACGCCGGCAGCGCCATCGGCCGCGCCACCAGCGTGCCCGCCTCCAGCGCATCGGCCAGCGGCAATTCGCCCGCCAGCGTGACGGCATCGCCCGCCTCGACCAGCGCGCGGATCACCGACGACGAATTGCTGGAGTACGTCAGCCGGATGTGCTGGCCCTCGCCCTGCTCCGCGAAGTGGTCGAACAGCAGGCGCGCCGTGAAACCCGAGTCGGTCAGCCCGACGGGATGCGGGCGCAGGTCGCCGATGGTGATCGACGCCAGCACCGCCAGGGGATGATGCGGCGCCATGATGGCGCGCAGCGGCGAGGCGATCTCGTGGCGCACCTGCGCGCCGCCCGGATGCAGGCTGAAAGCCAGCCCCACGTCCAACCCGCCGTCGCGCACCTTCTGCGCCACCACGCCGGGCGAGGCCACGTGCACCTGGAACTCGGCCTCGGGGCAGTCCTGGCGGAAACCGCCAATGATGGCCGGCAGCAGGTTGCGCGCCACCGCCTCGTTCGAGCCGATGCGGATGAGGGTCATCTCGGCGCGGTGCAGGTTGCGGATCTCGCGCAGGGCCTGCTCGGTGTCGATGGCCATGCGGCGGGCATGGCTGGCCAGCAGTTCGCCGGCGGCCGTCAGCACCATGCCCTGCGGCCGGCGCTCGAACAGGTCCGCCCCGCATTGCTGCTCCAGCTTGGCGACCTGCCGGCTGACCGCCGACGGCGCCACGTGCAGCGACACGGCCGCGTTCTTGATGCTGCCGTGCCGGACGACTTGCAGGAAATAGCGATGCGCGGTGCTGAGCATGGCCGACCAATTCCAAAAAAGGCAATCTGCGTGCGAATTATTGTTATTGCTTGCAGAAATGGCAATACATAGAATCCTTCAAGACGGACGCTGAAGGCAAGCACAACACGACTTCGCCGGGCGCCGCCTCATCGATCACACAAGGGGTAACACACATGTCCATCACGGCTTACCGCCGGCGTGCCTCGGAGCGTCCGGGCCTGCGCGTCCTTGCCGGACGCTTCGCGCGCGCGGCCCTCGTCCTGGCCTTCTCGGCGGGCGCCACCCTGGCGCAAGCTGCGGGAGCGCCCGCCGCGGGATCGCCCGCCGCGGGCTTTCCCGACCGCGCCGTCCAGATCATCCTGTCCTTCCCGCCGGGCGGCGCCACCGACGTGCTGGCTCGCGAACTGGGCAAGGAACTGAACCAGACGCTCGGCCAGTCGGTGGTCATCGTCAACCGGCCGGGCGCTGGCGGCCTGATCGGCATGCAGGCGGGCGCGCGCGCCGAGCCCGACGGCTACACGCTGTACATCTCGTCGGTCATGTCCAACTCGATCAACGAGGCCATCAACGGCAAGGCGCAGGTCTCGCTGGACGGCGATTTCGACGCGGTCGGCGCCATCGCCAGCGCGCCGCACATCCTGGTCACGCCCACCAAGCTGGGCATCCCGGACTATGCCGGCCTGGTGCAGTACCTGAAACAGGCGCCGGGCAAGTACAACTACGCCTCGATGGGCGCGGGCACGCTGTCCAACCTGGAAGGCGAGATCTTCAAGGAGCAGGCCGGCGTGGACGCGCTGCAGATTCCCTACAAGGGCAGCAGCCAGGCCATTCCCGAAGTGATCGAAGGCTCGTCGGCCTTCATGTTCGACAGCGTGGCCAGCACGCTGCCGCACAAGCAGGCCGGCCGCCTGCTGGTGCTGGGCGTGGCCTCGCAGAAGCGCCTGCCCGCCATGCCCGAAGTGCCCACGCTGAAGGAACTGGGCGTGCAGGGCCTGGACGCCGAGAACCTGTTCGCGCTGATGGCGCCGCGCGGCACGCCGCCCGACCGCATCGCCGTCTTGCGCCGCGCCCTGGAAGCCACCAAGGCCAACGCGGACTTCCGCCGGGCCATCGAGGCCCAGGGCTTCCAGGCCAGCGAGATCGCTGCGGATGCCCTGCCCGGATTCATCCTGGACCAGCAGGCGTTCTGGCTGACCAAGGTGCGCGCCTTGAACGTCACCGCCGGCAAGTAATCGAACCCTCTTTTGCGTTTCAACGGCCCGGTCCGCGCCGGGCGTTTCCGTGGATACCTCCGCCATGCCCTTTTCCGACACGCCCTTCTGGCAACTGCCCTATCCCTCGCAACGCCAGCCCGTGCTGGCCGACAATGTGGTCAGCACCTCGCAGCCGCTGGCCAGCGCCGCCGGCCTGCAGATGTACGCCCGTGGCGGCAACGCCATCGACGCCGCGCTGGCCACCGCCATCGCCCTGACGGTCGTCGAACCCTGCATGAACGGCATCGGCGGCGACATGTTCGCCATCGTGTGGCACGAGGGCAAGCTGCACGGCCTGAACGCCTCGGGCCGCGCGCCCGCCAGTTGGGAAACCTCGCGCTTCGCGCATCTGGACGGCATGGATCCGATCGGCTGGGGCAGCGTCACCGTGCCCGGCGCCGTGTCGGGCTGGCGCGCCATCTGGGAACGCTTCGGCTCGCTGCCCTTCGAAGACCTGTTCGAGCCCGCCCTGCGCTACGCGCGCGACGGCTACCTGGTCTCGCCCACCGTGCATCGCCAGTGGGACAAGCAGGTGGACAAGCTGTCCGGCCAGCCCGGCTACGCCGGGGCCTTCATGCCCGGCGGCCGCGCGCCGCGGCCCGGCGAGCGCTTTCGCTGCCCCGGCCAGGCCGCCACGCTGGAAAGCATCGCGCGCAGCAAGGGCGACAGTTTCTACCAGGGCGAACTGGCCGCGGCCATCGCCCGGCATGCCCGCAACACGGGCGGCGACATCACCGAGGCCGACATGGCCGCGCACCGCGCCGACTGGGTCGAGCCCATCGGCGTGCGCTACCGCGATGTCGAACTGTTCGAGATCGGCCCCAACGGCCAGGGCATCGGCGCGCTGATGGCGCTGGGCATGCTGGACAACTTCGACCTGGCCGCCACGGGCGCCGACACGGGCGCGACGATGCACCTGCAGATCGAGGCCATGCGCCTGGCCTTCGCCGACCTGTACGAGCACGTCGGCGATCCCGACCACATGCGGCTGTCCAGCGCCGACCTGCTGGATCCGGCCTACCTGGCGCAACGCGCCAAACTGATTGACCCGCGCCGCGCGGGCGCCCCCAAGCCGGGCAACCCGCACGACGGCGGCACGGTCTACCTGACCGCCGCCGACCAGCAGGGCACGATGGTCTCGTTCATCCAGTCCAACTTCAAGGGCTTCGGCTCGGGCGTGGTCGTGCCCGATACCGGCATCGCGCTGCACAACCGCGGCTGGGGCTTCGCCACCCGCGCGGGCCATCCCAACGTGGTCGCGCCGGGCAAACGTCCGTTCCACACCATCATCCCCGGCTTCCTGATGAAGCAGGGCCAGCCGTTGATGAGCTTCGGCGTGATGGGCGGCTCGATGCAGGCGCAGGGCCACGTGCAGATGGTCAGCCGCCTGGCCGACTTCGGCCAGAACCCCCAGGCCGCCAGCGATGCCCCGCGCTGGCGCGTGAAGGACGACAACGTCGGCGTGGCCGTCGAATGGAACTGCCCGGCCGAGACCGTGGAATTCCTGCGCGCCGCCGGCCATGACGTGGAGGTGTCCGAACGCTTCAACCTGGAATTCGGCAGCGCCCAGCTGGCCATGAAGCTGGAGCAAGGCGGCTATCTGGCGGCGTCGGACCATCGCAAGGATGGGTATCCGGCCGGGTATTGATGGACTTGGCGGCTCACCGCGAACGTTCGACTCTCGCGGTGGGGCCCTATCACAGCAAGGACGGGATGCATCGCTGAACATTGCATCAGTGTTGCAATTTCGACTCAATACGCCCCGGTATGCCGCCTCATCATAGCGAGAATAAGAATTAGTACTAGAATGTGACGCTTCTCTGATTCTTATTTGTTGCCCTGCTTCGATCATGCCGCCCGCCGCCAAGCCCAGGAAAGACTGGCTGTTCCATTACGCGGAATTATTGACAAAGTGGCGGCGTGGCGGGCGCGTTCGCCCGGAAGCCGAAGATGCCATGCAGGACACGGTGGTGGGCATGCTGGAAGGTGGCGTCGGTGCGATCCACGACCCACGTGCCTACATGTCTCGCGGCATGTCCAACCGCCTGGTGAGCTGGCATCGCCATGCCACCGCACTGGAGTTCTCTTCGCTGGACGACATGGACGAAGTCGAGCATCCGGCCGCCGTGCCGGCTGACGACGGCATCCGCTTTCGGCAGTTGGTCGACTCACTCGAGGCGGCCCTTGCGGAACTACCGCTCAAATGCCGGCAGGTCTACATCATGTGCCGTCTGGAAGGGCTTACGCACACCGAGATCGCCCACTCGATGGGGCTTTCCCGCAGCATGGTAGAGAAGTACATGACGCGTTCGATACGGCACATCAACGAGCGGATGCGCGATCATGCCCCCCATTGACAGCGGCCCCTCTTCCCAGGCAGCCAACGCTGCGCACCCTCCACGCGACGCATCCGAATGGTTCGCACGTATGCAATCCGGCGAGGTGACGGAGGCCGACCATCACGCATTCGACGCCTGGCTCAACGCCGATCCCAGCCACGAGCGCGAGTATCGTCGGCTGGTCTACCTCTGGCGCTCCTCGGCGGCCATTCCCGAGGCACGGTTGCGGGCATTGGCGCAGGATCGCCCCAGCCGCTCTGCCGGTCCTGTACCCGCGCGTCGGCGCATGGGCCTGGGGCTCGCGGCCGGCTGTGCGCTGTCCCTCGTAGCTAGCCTGGCCGGCCCGGAACGCTTGTTCAGACCCACTGTCGACGCCATCGACTTCGTGACGAACAAGGGCGAACGCAGGCAGATCAGCCTGGCGGACGGGTCGATGCTCCACCTGAACTCCGACACCCGGCTTACCGTGTGCTTTGACGCATACGAACGGCGAGTCACCCTACGGGGCGGTGAAGTCTTTTTCGACGTGATCCGTGATGCCGCCCGTCCTTTCATCGTCAATGGTGACTTCGGGTTTATCACGGCAACCGGTACGCGCTTTAACGCGCGCCGTGATGCGCAAGGACTGCAGGTCAGCGTGGCATCCGGCGAGGCCCAGCTCAGTCTCGGTAACTGGCCGCAATCGCGTAGACGACGGCTGGTTGCCGGTCAGCAAGCGGTTGCGCAGTCCGACGGTTCGCTCAGCGATACGGCGCGGGTCAACGTGGACAACGTCGTGGCCTGGCGGGTCGGAAAAGTCATTTTCAATGACATGCCGCTGTCGGCCGTCATCCGCGAAATGAATCGCTACCTGCCTCAACCGGCCAACCTCGCCACGTCGGACCTGGGTCCGTACCGCATTTCTGGCGTCTTCAACGTGGATGACCCCGGCGCGATGATCGACGCGCTTCCCGCAATCGCGCCGGTACGCGTACAGCACTTGGCCGATGGACGCATCACCGTCGCATCACGTTGAGTTTCACCCAGGCCGTTCTGTTACAAGACGTAGTTACAAAATAATAGCGATTCCCATTCCGGTGGAATGGGGGGGTATGCGTCTACATGGATAGGGAGGCGGCTCGGGCAGCTGCTTCCGCCGAATCCACGTACCTCACGCGCCGTCACGCGGCGCGATCCCCTACAGGAATCCCAGATCTTGACCACCCTTTCGTCCCGACGCGTTCGCCAAGCTCCGCGACGCGCCAAGCTGCTCACCCTGACCTTCTCGCTTTCCGTGGCGCTGAGCATGGCCTACGCCCCGGCCCACGCCCAGTCCGAGACCCTCAGCATCAACATCCAGGCCCAACCGCTGGGCGATGCCCTGTTGCAGCTCGGTCAACAGACCCCGTTGCAGATCTTCTTTTCGCAAGACGTGGTTGCAGGACGCACGGCCACCGCAGTGTCCGGCAGCCTCGCACCCGAAGATGCGTTGCGCCAGTTGCTGAACGGAACCGGCATCCAGTACGTCCGCAATGGCAACAACGTGACACTGTCGCAGCCCGGTCAGGGCGCAACCGCGCAGACCAGCCAAAGCGGCGTGGTTGAATTGGCGCCGGTCGCTGTCAGCGCCGGGATTCTTGGCGATCTGGCCGTGCCTTATGCCGGCGGCCAGATGGCCACCGGCGGCAGCCTGGGCCTGTTGGGATCCGGAGACGTGATGAACACGCCGTTCAGCACAACCAACTACACCTCTGAACTGCTATATGACCAGCAAGCCCGCACGCTGGCCGATGTCGTCGTCAACGATGCTTCCGTGCGCAGCCTGACGTCGACGGGTGGCTTCGGCGAAGACTTCCAGATCCGCGGCTTCCCGGTGGGTAGCGGCGACGTCAGCGTCAACGGCCTGTATGGCCTGGTGTCCTCCAGCCGTGTACCCGTCCAGATCCTCGAGCGCGTCGAAGTCCTGAAAGGCCCGGGCGCACTGATGCGTGGTATTCCTCCCAACGGCAGCATCGGCGGCGCCATCAACGTCGTGACCAAGCGTGCCGACGACGAACCGCTGGCCCGCACGACGCTCACCTACGCAAGCGAATCCAACCTGACCGGACAGCTCGACCTGGGCCGCCGCTTCGGGGAAGACAATGCCTGGGGCATCCGATTCAATGGCGTCAAGCGTGGCGGCGAAGCTACCCTGCGTGACGGCAAGCAGAACCTCGACATGGGCGCACTGGGCCTGGATTACCGCGGCAGCCGCCTGCGCTGGTCCATCGATGCCATCCACCAGGAAGACGAACTCGAGAACATCCGGTCGCAGATTGGCTGGCAGGCCGATGTCCTGCAACTGCCCTCCCCGCCCGACGGCCGCACCAATTTCTATCCCGGTACGCGGCTCACGCAGCGCGACAGCACGGTCATGTCGCGCCTGGAGTACGACTTCACCGATAACGTCACCGGGCACATTGCCCTGGGGTACCGGGATGGCAAGGTGCGCCAGATATTCCCGGTGACGGTGAACCCGCTCACCGGCGCCCGCTCTTCCGTGGACGCTGACGGCAACTTCAATGTCATGACCACGTTCTACGACTCGTACTCCAAGACCACGAGCGGCGACACCGGCATCAGCGCCCGCTTCAACACCGGGGCCATCAAGCACCGGCTGGCGGTGGGTTTCACCTATATGGAGCAGGAGGCCGGCAATGCGTACAGCACCGGCTCGGCCATTGTCGCGTCCAATATCTACGACCCCGTTCGCATCGCCGACGGTCCTTCCACCCGGCTGACGCCGCAGAAGGCGTCCGACACCACGTTGACCAGTATCGCCATCGCCGACACCCTGTCGTTCGCGCACGACCGCGTACTGCTCACCGTGGGCGCACGCCGGCAGACCGTGGACGTGGACAGCTTCGACACGACAACGGGCGTCAAGACCAGCGGATACCGGGCCAACGCGACTTCCCCGGTCGCCGGCCTAGTCGTCAAGCCGCTGGAGAACGTTTCGGTTTACGCCAACTTCACCGAAGGCCTGACGCGAGGCACCATCGTCGGCAACACGTATGAGAACCGCGGCGAAGTGCTCGCTCCCTTCAAATCCAAGCAGTACGAAACCGGCGTCAAGGTCGACTGGGGCACCCTCACCACCACGGCGGCGCTCTTCCAGATCGCCCGGCCCGCGGGGCAAGCCAACGACGACAATGTCTACGGTTATTTCGGCGAGCAACGCAATCGCGGGCTCGAACTCAGCGCTTTCGGCGAGATCACGCGCGGCCTGCGCCTGATGGCCAGCGCGTCGTTCATGAACAGCGAACTGACCTCGACGCCGAATGGCGTGAACCAAGGCAACCGCCCCGCCGGCGTACCGGCCAGCACCTACAACCTGGGCCTGGACTGGGACACGCCTTGGGTGGATGGGCTGAGCCTGAACGGCCGCGTGATCCGTACGTCCTCCGTGTATCTCAACAACCAGAACACGCTGCGCCTGCCCGGCTACACCCGCTTCGACCTGGGCGCGCGTTATCACACCCAGATCGCAGGCAAGGACGTCGTCTTCCGCGCCAACGTCGAGAACGTGGCCGACAAGCGCTACTGGCTGGCCTCTGGCTCGTTCGTGACCAACGCGGCGGGGCGCACGTACATGCTGTCCGCTTCGATCAACTACTAAACCGCTGCCGGCGTTTCGCCGCGCCTCATCCGGCCAGAGGGGCCGCGCACTGCGCGGCCCCTCTGGCCGTTTTCTTTTGTCCCGTTCGGCATGAGGCGCACAGGTTCGCCTGTCCCTAACGCCGCCTTTCGGCATTTCTAATAGCCTTGGGCGGCAAGAAGCGCCTACCGTCTAGGGTCGGCCCCAGAGCAGGGCTGAGTAAACCTATAAACGGAGACAAGATGCACACGTTTCGCAGCCTCGCTGTGCGCGCCCTCTGCGCGCTGGCAGCATGCACGGCCATTCCCGCCGCCCAGGCGGCCGACGCCCCCGCCACCATCGGCTGGCCACAGAAGCCGGTCAGCCTCTACATCGGCTTTCCCCCCGGCACCTCCACCGACATGGTGGCGCGCCTCTTGGCCGAGCAGTTCAGCAAACGCTGGGGCCAGCCCGTCATCGTCGAGAACAAGCCCGGCGTGGGCGGCAGCCTGGGCGCCGCCACGGCGTCGCGCATGCCGCCCGACGGCTATACGCTGCTGCTCAGCGCCTCCGGCCCCATGAGCATCAACCCGCATATGTACGACAACGTAGGCTACGACAGCGCGCGCAGCTTCGCGCCCATCACGCAGACCACCTGGCTGCCCTACGCGCTGGTGGTGCGCCCCGACTTCAAGGCCAAGACCCTGCAGGAGCTGATCGCGCTGGCCAGGTCGCAGCCCGGCAAGCTCACCTACGCCAGCACCGGCGTGGGCACCAACAGCCACCTGATCATGGCCCTGCTGCAGTCCAAGACCGGCATGAAGCTCACGCACGTGCCTTACAAGGGCAGCTCGCAAAGCCAGGCCGACATCATCGGCGGCAACGTCGACATGACCTTCGACACCCTGGCCTCGGAGCTCACCATGATCCAGAGCCAGCGCCTGCGCGCCCTGGCCGTCAGCAAGGGCCAGCGCACCGACCTCGCGCCCGAGCTGCCCACCGTGGCCGAACAGGGCTTCCCGGGCTTCGAGGTGGGCGCCTGGCTGGGCCTGTTCGCGCCCGCGGGCACGCCGGATGCCATCGTGAAGAAAGTGTTCGACACCACGCAGGCCGTCATGAAAGACCCCGAGGTGCGCCAGAAGATGACCACCATCGGATCCGAGGTACGCCTGAGCGATAGCCCTGCCGCATTCGCGACTATGATGAAGCAGGACTACGCCATGTGGGGCCAACTCGTAAAAGAAACCGGAGCCAAATCGCAATGAACAAACCTCATCCCCTGCCCGAGCGTCCGTTGGGCATCTCCGATGCCGAATGGCAGGTGCGCGTCGACCTGGCCGCCTGCTACCGCCTGATCGCGGTGTTCGGCATGAGCGACCTGATCTACAACCACATCACGGCGCGCATTCCCGGCACCGACGACGAGCTGCTGATCAACCCGTACGGCATGATGTACGAAGAGATCACCGCGTCCAGTCTGGTGCGCATCGACATCGAAGGCAACGTGCTGCACAACCCGTACCCCGAGTTCGGCGTGAACCAGGCGGGCTACGTGATCCACAGCGCCGTGCACGGCGCGCGCCACGACGTGGGCTGTGTCATCCACACCCACACCCGCGCCGGCATGGCCGTGTCGGCCATGAAGTGCGGCCTGCTGCCGCTGACGCAGACCTCGCTGCGCTTCGCCGACATCACGTACCACGACTACGAAAGCGTGGCGCTCGACCTGGACGAGCGCGCGCGGCTGGTGCGCGACCTGGGCGACAAGGAATCGATGATCCTGCGCAACCACGGCCTGCTGGTCGCCAGCGCGACCATCGCCCAGGCGTTCAACAGCATGTATTGGCTGGAGATGGCCTGCAAGGCGCAGGTCGACGCGCTGGCCGGCGGCGTCGAACTGGTCACGCCCCCGCAGGCCGTCATCGACAAGACCTGCCACCTGTACAAGCCCACCACCCGCCGCCCCTTCGGCGAGATGGAGTGGCCGGCGATGCTGCGCTACCTGGACCGCCGCGATCCCAGCTTCCGCAGTTGACCGTGCGGCGGCCGGTCCCTGGGAAAGGATGACGGCTACACTGCCTCATCGACCCGAGTCCGGAGCCGCGCATGACCTCTTTCTCCACCCGGAAGCAGATATCCGGACTGATCGGCTGGCTGGCGCTCAGCTTCGCGGCATCGGCCATCGGCGCCGTCGCTTCGGTGCAGGCGCGGTCGTTCTACGGCAGCCTGGACCAGCCTGCCTGGGCGCCGCCGGGCAGCGTGTTCGGCCCCGTCTGGACCACGCTGTACGCCCTGATGGGCATCGCCGCCTGGCTGTGCTGGCGCCAGGGCGGCTGGCGCGCGCAACGCAGGCCGCTGACCCTGTTCGTGGTGCAACTGGCCGTCAATGCCCTCTGGAGCTGGCTGTTCTTCGTGTGGCACCTGGGCGCGCTGGCGGTGGCCGACATCGCGCTGCTGTGGGTGCTGATCGTGGCCACGCTGGTCGGTTTCTGGCGGGCCGCGCCGCTGGCTGGCGTACTGCTGCTGCCGTACCTGGCCTGGGTCGGCTTCGCCGGATTCCTGTGCTATTCGGTATGGCAGCGCAATCCGCAGGTGCTGGGCTGAGGCAAGCTCTCGGGATCCCGGCCTATCGCGCCGCGCCCGGCACGACCAGTGGCGCGAACACCCGGTTCAGCACGGCCACCTGTTCGGAATGGATCACCATGCAGGCCGTGAAGCCCATCTGCCTGGCCTGGCGCACCGCGCCCGCGAAGCGTTCGATGTCTTCCGTCAGGTTGGCCAGGTCATCCGCCAGGCCCCAGCTCGCCAGGCCGGCCGAACGCGCGGCGCCCGCAACGTAGCGCGCGGCGCTGCCCACGTTCTGCGGACTGGCGATGATCGCCATCGCCCGCGCATAATCCGCGGCGCCGAAACCGAGGGCGCACAGCCGCGGCGAAGACCGCGAGATCTCGCTGGCGCGGACCACGCCCAGCGGTGATTCGATCAACGCCGCGATGGACACGTCCGGATGGCGGTCATCCAGGTAGTCCGCCAGCGCAATGACCTGCTCGGGCGACTCGGTCTTGGACAGCATGACGGCCCGGATGTCGGCCAGATCCACGCCCGCCAGATCGGCACGCCAGTCGGCGGGACTGGCATTCACGCGCAACACGACGGGCACGCCGGCGGCGGCCAGCGCCTGGGCGGCAGCGCCCACCTGCCGCCGCGCGGCAGGCTTGCGCACGGGCGCGACGGAGTCCTCCAGATCGAGGATGACGGCATCCGTGCCGCTGTCGCGCGCGCGCTCGACCGCCGCGGACGCATTGGCCGGCAACAGCAACAAGGATCGGAATTCGTGGATAGGCACTGACGTGTCCCCTTCGCGAGCGAGGCCTGCCAAGACCGTGCGCGGGGAATATCCCGGCCGGCCGGCGTCCGCGCGCGGCGGCTCCTCGGCACAAGCTTTCCGGCAGCCCAGGACGGACGCGTCTGGCGTCAAGGCCTGCCGTCTCGGTGTCAAAGGGGGCGATACTAGAATAAATGAGTTGCCGCAGCAACCACATTTACCTTTGAGGCAAGATGCCCGAACAGATCCCCATAGAAGCACTGATCACCTTCAAGACCTCGGTGCTGGCGCAGGCGAAGGAATAGACGCCCATCGCCAGGATCACCCGCCCGCCACGCGCCGCTCAGTAGCGGTACCGCACGTTCAACATCACGCTGCGCGGCTGGCCGTAGTAGTTCTGGCGCGTCAGGCCGCCCAGCTTCTCGTAGTACTTGCGGTCGAACAGGTTGTCCACGGTCAGCGTGCCGTCCAGGTGGCGGTCGTAGCGGTAGCCCACCTGCGCGGTCACCACGGTGTAGCTACCCTGGTCCCAGCGCGTCGTGCCGTTGGTGTAGTAGAAACCGCTGTTGTAGCGCACGCCCGCGCCCACGCTGAAGCCGCGCGCCGTCTCCGCCTGGAAGGCATAGCGGCTCCACAGGTTGATGGCATGGCGCGGCGTGATGGTGCTGTAGGCCAGGCCCTTCTGGCTATCGTTGGCCTCCAGGTACTTGGTGTCGGTGTAGGCGTAGCCCGCGATCAGGTTCCAGCCCGGCAGCGGCGAACCGCTGACCTCGGCTTCGAAGCCCTGGCTGCGCACCTTGCCTGCGGCGATAGAGAACAGCGGGTTGTCCGGATCGGTCATGGCGCGGTTGCGGTCGACGATCTGAAACAGCGCTGCATGCGCGTTCATGCGGCCTTCGAGGAACTCGCCCTTCAGGCCGGTTTCCACCTGGCGGCCCTGGCGCGGCTTGAGCGTGCGGCCTTGCGCGTCGGTGCTGGTCTGCGGCTGGAAGATGCTGGTGTAGCTGGCATAGGCCGACAGCTCGGAGGTCAGGTCGGCCACCACGCCCGCATACGGCGTGGTACGGGCATGGATGCGGTCGACGTTCTGGCTGAAGTCGCCAAAGTACGGATTATTGTTGCGCGCGTCACTCTTCCACGACGACACCCGCGCCCCGCCAATGAGTTTGAGCCAGTCGGTGGCCTGCACGTTCAGGCGGCCATACGCGCCGACTTGGCTGACGCGGCCCTCGCTGCTGCTGATGCGCGGCATGTCGGGCTGCGCGAAGTCGGTACTGGGGTCATGGATGTTGGTCGGAAACAGCGCACCGCCACCGTAGCTGAAATCCTTGATCGTGTAGGCGTAGTCTGCGCCCACCAGGAAGCTGTGCTGGCGACCGAACAGGGTGAACGGCTGGTTGAGGTTCACGTCCGCGCCCGTGGTCTTCCAATGGTTGCGGTACGACCAGGCGACCACATTGGTATTGCCATTCGTGGGATTGACCGCGGAGTTGGGCCAGGTGGTCAGGCGCGTGGGGTTGTCGATGTCGCGGTGGAAGACGCTGGCCTTGATGACGCCGCCACCACCCAGCCGGTGCTCCAGATCGGCGAACAGTTCGGTGGTCTCCTCCTCGACGCGCGCCCAGTCGGCGGACAGGCTGGTCGAGCGCTTCACGTCAGGCAGGGACCCATCGGCGTACAGAGGCAGGCCGAAGGCCGGACGGCTTTTCGAACGCTGGTGAGCCACGCCCGCGGCCACCGTCGTACGCGATCCCAGGTCGGCCTCGACCACACCGTAGATCGTGGGTTGGCGCATGTCCACGCCGTCTACGTACGAGCCCCGGTCGTTGTAGACCGCCACGAAGCGCCCGCGCACCTTGCCTTCGCTATCGAACGGCGTGCTCAGGTCGGCGACGGCCCGGTAGTAGTCCCACGAGCCCACGGTGGCTTGCGTCTCGAAAGCGAAGCCGCTCAGCGGACGCTTGCGCACCAGGTTCACGCTGCCGGCAGGCTCGCCGGTGCCTTGATACAGGCCTGACGGGCCACGCAATACTTCGATGCGGTCATACAACGCCAGGTCCATGCCGCTGGACAGGTTACCCGCCCCCGCCGGATAGTTCAGGCCGTCCACCTGCAGCGTGTCCAGGGTATAGCCGCGCGAGACGAAACCGTACAGGTCCGAACCGCTGCTCAAGGTATCGACCGTGACGCCCGTGACGTTGCGCATGGCATCGGCCAGCGTGTTCATGTTCTGGTCGTCCATCTGCTTGCGCGTGACCACCGATACCGATTGCGGGATCTCGCGCAGGCGCTGCGCGCCCTTGCCGACACTGACCGCCTCGCTGGTGTAGCTGTTCGAGCCTTCGGTCGTCACGGGCGAACTGATGCCCAGCACGCGCACCGGCGCCAGCTCGGCGGTGGCGCCCGCAGGCGCGGGCTGCAGCGTGTAGTGGCCCGCGCCACCGATCACCGCGCGATAACCGCTGCCCAGCAGCAGATAGTCGAAACCCGCCTGCACAGCGTAATTGCCGCGCAGGCCGGCGCTCTGGCGGCCTGCCAGCAAGGCCGGATCGAATACCAGTTGCACACCCGCCGTGGCGGCGAACTGCGCCAGGACGTCGCCCAGCGGTCCGGCGCCGATGGCATAGCCGCGCGCGGCCTGGGCCGGCGCGGCGGCGGACTGCGCGCCCGCCAGGCTGGGCCACGCAGCGGCCAGCGCCACGGCCAGGGCGGCGCCGCGCAACAGGCGGGCGCAAGCGGGTTGGGAAACGGTGAAGCCGCGGGTGAGCGGTGCCATGTCAGGAGTCCTTTCGTCTAGGGCATGAAGGCGGCGCAAACGCGCCTCTATGCCCTACTCCGGACAAGACGAGAAAAGTGATCACCTGAATCGACAATATTTTTGAACAGGGCCCCGAAAGGGTCAGGCCCGCGGCCCCACCGACACCCAATACCGGCTGAAACGGCGCACCTTCACGGGCAACTGGGCCTGCAGCGCCTGCAGCGCCGCGTCGGTGTCGTCCAGCGACAAGGCGCCCGACACCCGCAGGGCCGCCACGTCGGGATCGCAGCGCAGTATGCCGGGGCGGTAACGTCCCAGCTCCTGCACCAGGGCGTCCATGCGCATGTCGCGGGCCAGCAGCATGCCGTGGCGCCACGCCAGGGCACCTTCGTCCGCCACTGACGGGGCATGCACGTCGCGCCGATCGAACTCGGCCTGCTGCCCGGCCTCCAGGCGCCGCGCCTGGCCCGCCGAGGGCCGCACCTGCACCGCATGCTCGTATACCGCCACGCGCGTGCGATCGTCCAGCACCCGTACGGTGAAGCGCGTGCCCAGCGCCTGCGACTCGCCCTGGGGGGTCTGCACGATGAACGGCCGGTAATGGGCGGACGTCTCGCGGGCGGTCGCCACCAGGATCTCGCCCGCCTGCAAGACCACGCGGCGCTCGCTCGCCGTGTAGATCACGTCGATGGCAGTGCCGCTGTTCAGGGTCAGCAAGGTGCCGTCGTCCAGTTGCAGGTCGCGCCGCTGGCCGGTGCGCGTGGTGACCTGCGCCGTCCAGGCCTGCCACGGCGTTTCGCGCCAGGCCAGCCACGCCAGCGGCCCTGCCGCCAGGCCGAGCGTCAGCAGCGCGCGCCGGCCGCGGCGCTGCGCCACGGCGCCGCGCACGGCGCGCCCGGCCACGCTGGCAGGCACCTGGTCGAACACGCCCAGCACCGACTGCGCCCGCGCCCAGGCCTGGGCATGGGCGTCGCTGCGCGCCAGCCAGCGCGCGAAATCCTGGCGTTCGGCGTCGCCGGGGGCCTCGAAGCGCAGCCGCACGGCCCAGTCGGCCGCCTCTTCCAGCAAGGCCTGCGGGGGCAACGCACCGGCGGTCATTGCGCGGCCACCATGCAGCCCACCAAGGCCTTCTGCACGTGGCGCCGCACCGTGATGACGGGTTTGCCCGTGTGCAGCGCGATCTCGGCCAGCGTGCAGCCGTCCAATTGCGCCATCAGGAAGACCTCGCGCGTGAAGGCCGGCAGACCGCTCAGCATGGCATCGATGCGCATCAAGGTCTCGACGATGATCAGGCCGGCCTCGGGCGACGGCGCCTGCGGCTCGGGCAGATGCGCGATGGCCTCCAGGTAGGCCCGCTCGACGTCGCGGCGGCGCCAGTGGTCCACCACCAGGCCCTTGGCGATGTGGGTGATGAGCGCGCGCGGCTCGTCGCGCAGGGCGGCGGCGCGCTGGGAGGCGATCAGGCGCAGGAAGGTGTCGTGCGCCAGGTCGGCGGCGTCCACGGCATTGCCCAGCTTGCGTGCCAGCCACGACTTGAGCCAGCCATGGTGTTCGGTGTAAAGATCGTGCACCGCCTGGCGCGTGGTGATTCCGCTCATGAAAGGCTCTCAGCCCGTGTCGCAAATAAGAATTAGTATCAATTCTATCGAAATGCGGGAGGTGGCGAAAAGCGCGGATACATCCGTGTGTTGTTCATCCAGGGTTTTCCCTAGATTCATTCGTGTCGATTCGGGCCTCGCCGGATCGTCGTGGCTATACGAACTCTCTTCCTGAAAGGTGAATCATCATGGCTACCGGAACCGTCAAACTGCACCGCGTGCTGCGCGCCACCCGCGACCGCGTCTACCGCGCCTTCCTCGAACCCGACGCCGTGGCGCAGTGGCTGCCGCCGTACGGCTTCACGTGCACCGTCGAACACATCGAGGCCAAAGTGGGCGGCACATTCAAGATGTCGTTCCGCAATTTCGGCACGGGACACAGCCACGGATTCGGCGGCGAATTCCTGGAGCTGATGCAGAACGAGCGGATCCGCTACACGGACCGGTTCGACGATCCCAACCTGCCCGGCGATATCACCGTGACCATCGAGTTCAAGGCAGTCACGGGCGGCACCGAGATGCATGTCGAACAGACGGGCATTCCCGAAGCGATCCCGGTGGAGATGTGCTATCTGGGCTGGCAGGAATCGCTGGCGAAGCTGGCGCGGCTGGTGGAGCCCGAGATTCCCGGCTGATCCGGACCGGTGACGGCGCCTGGCTCAGTCCGGGCGCCGTTCGATACGGCGCGCGAACATGGCGAAACTGGCGCGCACGATGCTGGGCTTGAGCAGGAAGTCGTGCGATTCGGCGGCCAGCGCATCGTCGACCGGACGCACCTCGCCGTAGGCCGACGCGGCCAGCAGCTGGTTGCGCGCCGCGCGCTCGATCAGCACCGACAGGTACAACGTTTCCTCCACCGAGGACGTGGCCGCCAGGAAGCCATGGTTGGCCAGCAGCACGCTACGCTTGCCGCCCAGCGCGGCGGAGATGATCTCGCCTTCCTGGTCGGCGATGGGCAGGCCCGGCCACTGGGCCAGATGGGCGCAGTCGTTGTGGAACGGCGTGGCATCCATGTGCGACACCACCAGCGGCCGCCCGGTCATGGACAGCGTCGAGACGTAGGGCGGGTGCGTATGGATGATGCAGCGCACGTCGGGCCGCGCGCGATAGACCCAGAAATGAAAGCGCACGGCGGGATTGGGCGTGCCCTCGCCCTCGAGCACCTCCATGTCCTCGTTGATGCGGATGAGCTTCTCGGGCCGCACCTCGTCGAAGGCCTGCGCCAGCGCCGTCGTGTAGTAAGTGCCGTCATCGTTGCGCACGGTGATCTGGCCGGCCAGCGTTTCCGAGTGTCCCTCACTGGCCAGGATGCGACAGCTCAGGGCGATCTTTTCCGCTTCGCTCCAGTTGCCGAAATCGAGTTTGTTGGCCGAACGCTGGAAAAACGCGTCGGATTGCAGCTGCTTGTCGTCCACACTCGTCTCCTGATGAAGGACTGATGCGGCATTACACCGCGCGCCGGGCGTGGGGCGATTGACCGCAGGCGCACGGCGCTTGTCCGTGCGCGCCAGGCCCTAGGGCCTGTTAACGCTAAAAGGAGCCTGGCATGCGAACGGAAACGCGCGGATGGCAAGGCGCGAAGCGCAGCCGTGGTGGTGCCACGGCGAGCATTCGCAACGCAGCCAGGCGTGCGTTTCCGTTCGCACCCTGCGGGCAGGCGGGGAATCGGGCGGCAGGCGTCGTTGCGCAGGCCTTGCGTGGATTAACCACGCGGCGGCCCGCACGCCTACCCTGCCGCCCGATTCCCCGCCTGTGCCAGGCTCCTTTTAGCGTTAACAGGCCCTAGGGTAAACGGCAGGATGTCGCGGATTTCACGGCCGATACAATGAATTCGCGGGCGCTGGGCCCGCAGCGCATGTGTCCGGTTCCCGCAATGCAAGTCCTGTCTCCGCCTCCGTCCGCCGGCCTGCCGTCCGAGCCCGACCTCAATTTCGCCCCGCGTTTCCGGCCGTTCTACGAGGCCGAGCTATCGGGCTACAAGGCGCAGCTCGACAAGCTGGTGCTGCCGGGCGATTTCCGTGCGCTGACCATGCATCCGCGCCTGCAATTGCAGGCCTGCAGGCTGCGCGCGGGCGGGCTGGCGGTCACGCTCGAATCCACGCCCATCGCGGTCCAGCATCGCGCGGAGCACGCCGCCGATGCCTTGCGCGCGGAGTTCCTGGCCAGCTTCATCATCGAGGGACGCGGCGTCATCACGCAGAACGGCGCCAGCCTGCCGGTGGAAACCGGCGACATCATTTTCCGCACCACGGCGCTGCCCTCCGAGGTGCGCATGCTGACCGATTCGCGGCTGGTGGTGATCAAGGGCTCGCTGCTGCACCTGCTGGGCATGCACCTGCAGGACAGCTCGCAGTTCACGGCGCAGCGGGCCGCCTCCACGCTGCCCATGGTGCGCACCGCGCATCGCTGCCTCGAGCACGTGTTCTTCGAAGCGGCTCAGACCAGTCCGGCCTCGGGCATGTTCGCCGAGCAGGCTCTGCTGTCGCTGCTGGCCGCGATCTACACCAGCCAGGCGCTCGAACAGATCCCCAACGCGCAGCGTGGCCCGCTCGAAAGCTGGCAGGCGCTCACCAGCTATCTCGATGCCCACATCGCCGACCCGGATCTGTCGGTCGCCGGCGTGGCCCGCGCCTTGCGCGCGTCCAGCCGCTGGGTGCACCGCCTGTTCCAGATGCAGGGCACGCAATACAACCAGTATGTGCGCGAGCGCCGGCTGCAACTGGCGCGCGCCGCGCTCGACGATCCACGCAAGCAGCACCTGGCCGTCAAGGACATCGCGCTGTCATGCGGCTTCCAGGACGCCAGCCACTTCAGCCGGCGCTTCCAGCAGCGCTTCGGCTGTCCGCCCAACCGCTACCGAACGTCGGCGCAGCCTGCGTCATAGCGGGCCGCGCGCGCGCAAGCCTTACTCCGAGCGCGGATCGCGGCCAGTCGGTTTCATCAGGAAGGCCGAGGTTCCCGCGACCACGCCCAGCAAAGCCAGATAGGCCCCGACCGGCACGATGCTGCCGAACTTCGCCACCAGCATCGCGGACACGATGGGCGCCAGGCCACCGCCGATGGCCGCCGAGAACTGCACGCCGATCGACAGGCCGGAGTAGCGCAGCTCGGCCGGGAACTGCGCGGCGTACAGGCTCGATTGCGGCGCGATCATCATGGCGTAGTTCAGCGCCATCGCGATGAACACCGCGATGCTGTAGGCCAGCAGCGAACCGCTGCCCACCGCCATGAAGATGGGAATGGCCATCACGGCCAGCAGCATGCCGCCCCAGCCGCAGACACGGCGCGCGCCGTAGCGGTCGCCCAGCACGCCGAACAGGGGAATCGTGAAGGTCAGCACGGCGGCGCCGTACAGCAGCGCATGCAGCGCATCGCTGCGGCTGAAACCCAGGGTCGACACCGCATAGGATACGGAAAACACCAGGAAGGTATAGATCAGCGTCACTTCGGCCAGCTTGCAGCCGATGCACAGCAGCAAGGCCTTGCCGTGCTTGCGCAACAGCTCCGCGACCGGCAGCTTGACCTGGCTTCGCTGCGACTTGACCCGCGCGAAATCGGGAGACTCGTCGATGCCGCGACGGATCAGGAAGCCCACCAGGACCAGCACGGCGCTGGCCAGGAACGGCAGGCGCCAGCCCCACGACAGGAAGTCGGCCTCGGGCAGCCGCGTCACCAGCGCGAAGGCGCCGACCGACAGCAGGATGCCCAGCGGCGCCCCCACCAGCGGCAGGCTGCCGAACAGCGCCTTCCAGCGCGGCGGCGCGTGCTCCACCGCCATCAGCATGGCGCCGCCCATTTCCCCGCCGAACGACAGGCCCTGCCCCACGCGCAGCAGCACCAGCAGGATGGGCGCCCAGACGCCGATCTGGTTGTAGGTGGGCAGCAGGCCGATCAGCACCGTACAGAGGCCCATCATGAGCAGGCTGAGCGTCAACATCGACTTGCGCCCGATGCGGTCGCCGAAATGGCCGAACAGAATGCCGCCGACGGGGCGCGCCAGCATGCCGCTGGCAAACGCCGCGAAGGCCGCCAGCGTACCGGTCAGGGGATCGAACTGCGGGAAGAACAGCTTGTTGAACACCAGCGCGGCGGCGGTGCCGTAGGCCAGGAAGTCGAAGGCCTCGACCGCCGTGCCGACCACCGTGGCGACGGACACCCGGAACAGGTTCGGCTTGTGGGCAGGCGCCGCCACCGCGCCGGCATTGGAGATCGCGTCCATGTGTTTTCCTCGATGTGATGTTGTGGGTATGCAGGGCGCGCGGCTCAGCCGGGATGGCCGGGAGGGACGTAGCCGGGCAATTTCTCGATCCGCCGGCGCCAGGCGGACAGCGCCGGATAGGCGCGCATATCGATGCCGGCCTCTTCGGCCATCGACAGGTAGCCGTAGCAGGCCAGGTCGGCCACGCTGCGCGCGCCGGCCAGCCATTCATGCGTGGCCAGCCGTTTCTCAAGCTGGTTCAACAGACGGTCCGTGCGCTGCCGCAGGCCTTCCAGGTCCAGCATCTCTTCCCGCACGCCCAGGTGATGGGCCGCTTCGGCCAGGCTCACCACGCGCGTCAGACGCAGGGGCTGCAGGCTGTTGGCGATTTCATTGGAAGACACCGAGAGCCACGCATGCATCTGGCCGCTGTGCGGCAGCGGCGCCAGCCATTGCGGCGCGTGCTTCTGCGCCAGATAGAGCAGGATGGCCTGGCTGTCCCACAGCGCCAGGCCATCGTCCTCGATGGCAGGCACCTGGCGCCAGGCGCTGATGCGCTCGTAGGCCTCGGTCTGGTTCTTGCGCGCCAATACGTCGACGAACTCGCGCCGGAAGGGCACGCCGATCAGCGACAGGAACAGGCGCACCTTGTAGCAGTTGCCGGAACGGGGATGGTCGTAGAGCGTGATCATGGGCAGGCCGGGCGCGTGTGGGGGTGCGGCTATTGTTAGCGTCCGGCGGGCCGCCTGCCTTGCCAGGGTGCGCACAGGCATTGACCGCACGCGACAGATAGGCGGCGCCACCGCGCGTGCATGCCCGCGCCGCGGGTTTACCCCGACGAGCGCGGGGCAGGTTTCCCCTGCCAGGAAGCGGCGCAACGCCGCCGCGCGCCATTAAGGCGGGCGTTCACGATGAACAGGCCCTTACGGCGTCCAGCCCGGCAGCCGCGACGCCTGCCGTATCCAATCGGCCAGCCGTGCGTCGTCGATGGCCTGGTCCTGCCGGATGTCGAGATAGCGCACGCCTTCGCTTCTGGACTCGCCCGGCGGCGGCGGATCCAGCGACGTTCCCTTGAAGAAGGTCACCTTCACATACTTGGTGAAGCAGTGGAAGGCGATGAACCAGCCCTGCCCCTCGATGCCGTAGAAAGGCGTGTTCCACTTCACGGCCTTTCGCACGCCGGGCACGGTGTGCACGATCAGCGCGTCCAGGCGTTCGCCGATGGCGCGCTTCCATTCCGGCATGGCGGCGATGTAGGCCTGTACCGGCGCATCGCCATCGCCCTTGGGAATCTGCGGGTTGCCGCCCGAAAGCAGCCTGGGACTGTCGCGGGAAGCGCTGGCGGATGCGGATTTTTTCGTACCGGCCGCCGGCTTCGCGGTCTTGGCCGCCTTACCGGCCGCCTGGGGCCTATTCGCCGTCTTGGACGGCGTCCTGCTCGTCTGGCTGGGCATCGCGTCGGTCTCCCGGAAGTCCAGCGGACAACCTTAGCCGACATTCCCTCGGCCAGGAACCCGTCGAGGGCTCCGCCGCCTGTCTTGTCCCGCGGTTAACATCGCGCGGTCAGTCCCTGATCGGCCTGCCGATCGCCCACCCCGCACCGAGGAACGCCATGCAACCATCCGACCAAGACCTGCCCGACTGGCAGGAGGGCGAACCCCTGAAGCTGCCCATGCTCGATGGCCAGGAGTTCGGCGTATTCGCCGACGACTACGACGATGACGACCGGCCCGACGACTACGATACCGCGCTGAAAAACCTGCTGGCCTGCGACGTCTCGGTACTGCATGCCGCGCAGGGCCACATCTACCGCTATTACCAGGACATGCGCGAATCCTGGGATGACGACGATATGCCCGAGATCGCCTCGCCCGCCGACGTGTGGCGGCACATCGAATTCGGCGGCGAGATCGAACTGGGCCGCCGCGCCAAGGACGGCCTGGTCTATGTTTCGCTGGAATGCAACTGCGACTGGGAGCCCGAACACGGCCTGCAGATCGTGCTGCGCAACGGCCAGGAAGTGACCAAGATCGGTCCGTACGACGGCCACTATTCGCAGTCGGACGCGTTCGCCGACGACGACCTGGAAGGCGTGATCTACCGGCCGTAAAACACCGCGTTCACCTGGGCGGGGCGCATCAGCGCGCGTCGTCCGTGGCGCCGACCGCCACCAGGTGATCCAGCAGCAGCTTTGCCGCGGCGGGCAGCGCCTGCTCGTCGCGCATGCAGATGGCGAAGCGCCGGCGGCTCCACGCATCGGCCAGCGGCAACACCTGCAAACCATGCGCCATCGCGTACGGCGTGGCCACCTCGGCGGGCGCCACGCTGATCGCCAACCCCGCCGCCACCACGCGGAACGCCGAATCGAAATTGCTGACCGTCATGCGGTGCCGCAAGGGCTTGCCGCAGCCGCGGGCGGCCTCCTGCAGCATGCGCAGCACGGCGCTGGCGGCCGGCATGTTCACGTGCTCGTAGTCCAGCGTGTCCTCGAAGCGCACGCGCTTGCGGCGCGCCAGCGGATGGCCCGCATGCGTCACCACGGCCAGCCGGTCGCCCCGATACGGCCGCGTCTGCAGATCGCGATAATCCGCCGCGTCCCAGCAGATGCCCAGCGCCGCGATGCCCTCGCGCACGTCGCGCACCACGTCCTGGCTGACGCGTTCCTCCATGTCGACGCGGATGCTGCCGTGCCCGGGCGCCTGCAGAAAGGCCGCGACGTCCTCGGCCAGCGACTCGGCCAGCACGGACGCCGTGGCCAGCACCCGCACCTGTCCCTGGATGCCACTGGCGTAGGCGGCCATGTCGCGCTCGACACGCGCCGAACTGGCCAGGATGGCGCGCGCATGTTCCAGCAGGGTCTCGCCCGCCGCGGTCGGGCTGACGCCGCGCCGCTCGCGCACCAGCAGCGGCGTGCCCACCGTGTCCTCCAGTTGCGCCAGGCGTTTGCTGATCGCCGAGCCCACGATACTGGCGCGTTCGGCCGCGCGGGCGATGTTGCCGGTCTCGCACACCGTCACGTACAGCCGTAGCGAAGTCATGTCGAGGTCGCGCATGGACGGCTCCTGATATTCCCATTTGGAACTTCATGCGTTCCAAAATTGCACTTGTAGCACGAACCAGAATATCTAAAACTGGGCGTTCCTTATCGCCCTGGACAGGAACGTTTCATGCCTCTCGTGCTCCCTTCGAGCGCCATCGTGCGGGAAGTCGGCCTGCGGGACGGGTTGCAAAGCCTGCCGCGGACACTGCCCACCGAACTGAAGCAACGCTGGATCCGCGCGGCCCATGACGCCGGGCAGCGCGAGATCGAGGTCGGCTCGTTCGTGCCGGCGCGGCTGTTGCCGCAGATGGCCGATACCGATGCGCTGGTGGCCTATGCGCGCACCTTGCCCGGCCTGTCGGTCTCGGTGCTGGTGCCCAATGTGCAAGGCGCCGACCGCGCGCTGGACGCGGGCGCGCACCTGATGCTGGTGCCGCTGTCGGCCAGCCACGCGCACAGCCTGGCCAATCTGCGCAAGACGCCCGACGACGTCGTGGCGATGGTCGGGCAGATCCGCGCCCAGCGCGACGCCAGCGGGTCGCGCGCGCTGATCGAGGGCGGCGTGGGCACGGCCTTCGGCTGTACCTTGCAGGGCCGCGTCGCGCCCGATGAAGTGCTGCGGCTGATGCAGGCGCTGCTCGATGCCGGCGCCGACCGCGTCAGCCTGGCCGACACCGTGGGCCAGGCCGATCCGGCCTCGGTCTACCGCCTGTTCGAGGCCGCGCGCGCCATCGCCGGCGACAGGCTGTGCTGCGCGCACTTCCACGACACGCGCGGCCTGGCGCTGGCCAACGCGCTGGCCGCCTTGCAGACGGGCGTGAACCGCTTCGACGCCTCGCTGGGCGGCATCGGCGGCTGTCCCTATGCGCCCGGCGCCAGCGGCAATGCCGCGACCGAAGACCTGGTGCACATGCTGCAATGCATGGGCGTGGCCACCGGCCAGGACACGGCCGCCCTGCTGGCGCTGCGCGCAGAACTGCAATCCTGGCTGGGCGATACGCCCATGCATGGCTCGCTGTGGCGCGCCGGCCTGCCCCGCCGCGTCGATTCGAATCTGGAGATCCCCGCATGACCGCCGTCGCTTCCCATCCCGCGCGCTCCCTGCCCCTGGCCGGCCTGCGCGTGGTCGAGTTCACCCACATGGTGATGGGCCCCACCTGCGGCATGGTGCTGGCCGACCTGGGCGCCGAGGTCATCAAGGTCGAGCCCGTGCAGGGCGACCGCACGCGCCACCTGCTGGGCGTGGGCGCGGGATTCTTTCCCATGTTCAACCGCAACAAGCAGAGCATCGCGCTGGACATCCAGAGCGAGGAAGGCGCCGAGGCCGCCCGCCGGCTGGCCGCCAGCGCGGACGTGGTCGCCGAGAACTTCCGGCCCGGCACCATGGCCAAGTATGGACTGGACTACGCCAGCCTGTCCGCGCGCAACCCCAAGCTCATCTACGTCAGCCACAAGGGTTTCCTGCCCGGTCCCTATGCCCTGCGCACCGCGCTGGACGAGGTCGTGCAGATGATGGGCGGGCTGGCCTACATGACCGGCCGGCCCGGCGATCCGCTGCGCGCGGGCACCAGCGTCAACGACATCATGGGCGGCATGTTCGGCGCCATCGGCGCCCTGGCGGCGCTGATCCAGCGCGGCATCACGGGCCGCGGGCAGGAAGTGCAGTCGGCGCTGTTCGAGAACAACGTCTTCCTGGTCGGGCAGCACATGCTGCAATACGCCATCACCGGACAACCCTCGGCGCCCATGCCCGACCGCGTATCGGCCTGGGCGCTGTACGACGTGTTCACGGCGCGGGACGGCGAGCAGATCTTCCTGGCGGCCGTCAGCGACGCGCAATGGAACACCTTCTGCGACGCCTTCGGCTTCGGCGACCTGAAGGCCGATCCGGCGCTGGCCACCAACAATGCCCGGGTGCGGGCGCGGCCCACCCTGTTGCCGGACCTGCGCGCGCGGCTGGCCGAGTACGACGCCGCCGAACTGGCCCGGCGCTTCGAGGCGGCCGGCCTGCCCTACGCCCCCATCACCAAGCCCGAGGCGCTGTACGACGATCCGCACCTGCGCGCCACCGGCGGCCTGGCCGACATCCGCCTGCCCGACGGCGACAAGGCGGGACAGACCGTGGGCACCGCCCTGTTCCCGCTGCTGATGGACGGCGCGCGGCTGGGCGTGCGCAGCGATCCTCCCCCGTTGGGCGCGCACACGGCGCAACTGCTGGGCCAACTGGGCTATACGGACAAGGAAATCGAGGACATGCAGGCGCGCGGCACGATCCGCTGACCACGGCGCCGCATCGTAGTACCCATAACAACGAGGAGACAACATCATGGAAATGCCGGATGCGGGCCTTGCCCGCCGCAGGCTGCTGGGCGCGTTGGGTGCGGCGGGCGCCGCCGCGCTGGGTGCGCCGGGGCTGTTGCGCGCCCAGGGCGACCGCCCGATCAAGTTCATCCTGCCCGTGGGCGTGGGCTCGGGCGTGGACACCATCACGCGCTCGGCGGGTCCGGCGATGTCGGCCGCGCTGCACCGCACGGTGGTGGTCGAGAACCAGCCCGGCGCGGGCGGCATCGTCGGCACCTCGGCGCTGGTGCGCGCCGCGCCCGACGGCGACACGCTGGGCATGCTGTCGAACAACCACGTGATCTTTCCCAGCGTGTACCGCTCGCTGCCCTTCGACCCCATCGCGGACATCACGCCGATCTGCATGGTGGGCATGACGCCCTTCCTGCTGGTGGTCAATCCGCGCAAGCTGGCGGCGCGCGATGCGAAGGCGCTGGCGGCGGAACTGAAGCAATCGCCGGACAAATACAACTACGCCTCGTCGGGCAATGGCACCATCCTGCAACTGGCGGCCGAGATGTACCTGCAGCAGGCCGGCGTGCGCGTGCGCCATATTCCTTACAAGGGCGTCGGGCCGATGATGACGGACCTGATGGGCGGCCAGGTCGACCTGGGCGTGCTGTCGCTGCCATCCGTTCTACCGCACATCCAGAGCGGTGCGCTGGCGGCCGTCGGCGCCTGTGGCGCCTCGCGCATGGCGGGATTGCCCGATCTGCCCACCTTGCGCGAACAGGGCATGCCCGACTACGAGATCGGCGGCTGGTTCGCGGTGGCAGGGCCGGCCAAACTGCCCGCGGCCATCACGCAACGCGTGCACGAGGCGCTGAAGGTGGCGTTCACCGCGCCCGACGTGAAGGCCGCCATGGCCACGCAGGGCAACACCATCCTGCTGATGCCGCCCGACCGGACCGCGGCGTACTTCCGCTCCGAAATGAAGCGGTACGCCTCGGTGGTGAAGGGCGCGGGGCTGGAGCCGATGTAGTCGCGGCTCAGTCCAGCACGCGCCCCGGATTCAATGTGCCGTTCGGATCCAGCGCGTGCTTCAGCCTGCGCAGCAGGGCCAGTTCGCCCTCGCTGCGCGTGTACGACAGGAACGGCTTTTTCACGAAGCCGATGCCATGTTCGGCGCTGATCGTGCCTTGCCGGCCGCGCAGCGCGTCGTACACCAGTTCTTCCACGGCTTCCCATTCGGACGGCGCGTGCGGCCCCGTCATCACATGGATGTTGTTGTCGCCCAGATGGCCCAGGAACAGATGCGTGGCGTCCGGATAACGCTGCGTCAATCGCGCCTCGATCTCCTGCACGAAGCCCGCGATCTCGGCCCACGGCAGCCCGCAATCGAAGTTCACGGTGGGCTTGAGCGCGCTCATCAGCTCGGGAATGCATTCGCGCAGGCGCCAGAACTTCTGCGTATCCGACAGGCTGGACGCGATGGCGCAGTCCACGGCCGTGCCGTCCTCCAACGCGGCTTCCAGCGCACCTTGCAAGGCGGCCTCGGGATCCTGGCCGCCCAGGCCGGACGCCTGCACCAGCACGCCCCACGGCGCCGACTCGCCCGGCGGCAGCGGCACGCCGGTCAATGCGCTGGCTTGCTCCAGGAAGGGGCGCGACATGAACTCGAAAGCGCTCAGTTGCGGGCCCAGCGTGCGTTTCAGTTGGCGCAGCAGCAGCGCCATCGACGGCATGTCCGGCACCCGCACCAGCGCGGCCGCCGCCACGCCCGGATCGGGCTGCAGGCGCAGCGTCAACCGGGTGATGATGCCCAACGTGCCCTCGGAGCCGATGAACAGGAAGCGCAGGTCCAGCCCCGAGCTGTTCTTCACCAGCCGCGTCAGCGAGGTGACGATCGATCCATCGGGCAGCACGGCCTCGATGCCCAGCACCGAATCGCGCATGGTGCCGTAGCGGATCACCTGCGTGCCGCCGGCGTTGGTGGCCGCGTTGCCGCCGATCTGGCAACTGCCGCGCGCGCCCAGGTCAACCGGAAAGAACCAGCCGGCCTGCGCCGCGGCTTCCTGCACCTGCTGCAAGGTGGCGCCGGCCTGCACCTGCATCACGCCCTCCACCGCATCGATGGATTCGATGCGGTTCATCCGTTCCATGTTGACGACCACATCGCCGTCCGCTGGCACCGCGCCGCCGGCCAGGCCCGTCATACCGCCCTGGATCGTGATCTTGCGTCCGTCACGATCCGCCTGGCGCACCAGCGCGGCCACGTCCTGGGTGGACTCGGGCCGATGCACCTCGGCGGGCACGCCGCGCATCAGGCCGCTCCAGTCCTTCAGGTAACGCTCATCCACGCTCATGCGGCCGTCTCCGTCTTGCGCGGCGCGGGCGTCGCGCCGCTGGAACCCAGTCGGGACGCGGCTTCCGTGCCGCCCATGCGTTCGATCAGCGCGGTCTGGTCGGCCTTGGCCTGAGCATCCACGGCCTCGGGGTTGCAGATCGCATACAGCGCGGCGCGCATCTCCGCCAGCACGCCGGCATACGCGGGGTCGGCGGACAGGTCGTGCAATTCCTGCGGATCGTCGCGCAGGTTGAACAGCTCGGGCTGGAAGCGCACGTAATGGTGATACTTCCAGTCTCCCTTGCGCAGCATGAAGCCGGCAGTGTTGCTACCCGCCGCGTGATATTCGCTGAGAATGGGCCGCTGCCCATCCACGGGCGCTTCGGCAAGCTCGAACAACGAGCGCCCCGGACGCGGCCCCATGCGCGGCGCCGCATCCAGGCCGACTCCCTGCAGAATGGTGGGATACAGGTCAAGCAGATCCACCGCCGTCTCGCACACGCCGGGCCGCACGTCCGGACCCGCCACGATCATGGGGATGCCCACGCTTTCCTGGTACAGCGTCGACTTGCCCCACAGCCCGCGCGCGCCCACGTTGTCGCCGTGGTCCGAGGTGTAGATCACGTGGGTCGAGTCCGCCAGGCCCGATTCCTGCAAGGCCTTCGTGATGCGCCCCACGTTGCTGTCCAGGAAGCTGCACAAGCCGTAATAGGCCAGGAAGGCATCGACACGCTCGGCCTCGCTCTGGAAGGTCTCTTCGCTGCGCTCGAACTCGGCGTAGGCCTGCACCCAGGGGTGGCGCGCGTAGCCGTCCTTGGGATGCAGCTTGGCGTGCGGAATCTGGCTCGGTTCGTACAGCGCGAAGAACTCATTCGGCGCGATCAGCGGAAAGTGCGGCGCCACCAGCCCCACGTACAGCACGAAGGGCCTGCCGGCCTGCGCGGCCTCGCGCAGCCATTGCACCGTGTGTCCCGTCACGTCGCGGTCGTAGGCGGTATAGGTGGATTCGCCACTGCCGATACGGTCGCCCAGCATGCGCTTGCGGCCTTCCACCGGCAGGTAGGGGTCGCGGATCGAGGCCCACACCATGCCGTAGCCGCCCAGCACGTGCATGGGAATATGCTCGCGGTCGAAGCCCACCGGATCTTCCTCGTTGCGGTAGTGCAGCTTGCCGATGCTCTCCACCGCGATGCCCTGCTCCTGCAGCACGTGGCCCCAGCCGCGCGGATCGCCCACGTAGGGCATGGCGTTATCCCAGTGGCGCGTCTGGTGCACGCGCATGCCCGTGGCGAACGCGGCGCGCGCCGGTACGCAGATCGGGCTGGGCGTGTAGGCATTGGGAAAACGCACGCCGCGCGCGGCCAGCGCGTCCAGGTGCGGCGTCTTGATGAACGGATGTCCCGAACAGCCCATGAACTCAGGGTTGTGTTCATCCGACATGATGACGACGATGTTCTTGCCTCGCATGATGCTTCCTTCGGTAATCAGGGAACGGCCCGGACGTCAGGCTTCCGGCGTGTAGCCGGTGCGCTTGACCACGCCGGCCCAGAAACCATCGTCCTGCTTCAGGCGCTGGGCCAGCGCCTGGGGATCGGTCGACAGCGGCGAGAAATACAGCTGGCGCACGGCGCGCTCGAAGACGGGCGAACGCACGGCCGCCGCCATGGCCTCGCTCATCGCGGCGGCACGCGCCGAATCCCTGCCCTTCTGCCCCAGCAGCACGAAGTACTCGGAGATCGTCAGGTCGGGAAAGCCCAGCGACGCGAAAGTCGGCACTTCCGGCACGTCGGGCGACGCCGCCCTGCCCGAGCTGGCCAGGATGCGGATCTTGCCGCTCTTGTGCATGGGAATCATGGCCGGCAGCGTGGTCACCAGCAGCGGCAGCACGCCGCCCATGGCGTCCGTCAGCGCCATCGAGCCGCCCTTGTAGGGCACGTGGGTCAGCGGCACCTTGGAAGCCTGCGACAGCAGCACGCCCAGGAAATGCATGATGGTGCCGGTGCCGGGCGTGCCGTAGGCCGCCATCTGCTTGTCCTTGCGGGCCATCTCCAGGAACTCGGGCAGCGTTCTGGCCGGGCTGGAAGCGCCTACCGCAAAACCCATGTCGAACTCGCAGGCCGTGCCGTACGCGGCGAATTCATCGACCGTATAGCGCAGGTCTTTGTAGATGTGCGGGAACAGCGTCAGGTTGGTGGACGGCGTGAACAGCAGCGTGGCGCCGTCGCTGGCGGACAGCAACGCATCCGTGGCGATGCGGCCCCCCGCGCCCGCCTTGTTCTCGACGATGGCCGTGTAACCCGAGGTGCGCAGGCCCTCGGCCAGCGCGCGGGCCACGAGGTCGGCCGCCCCGCCCGGCGCGAAACCCACCAGGATGCGGGTCATGCCATTGGCGCGCGCGCCGCCCAGGGGCAGGCCCGTACAGGTGACGGCGGCGCCGGCCGACGCCATGGCGGCCAGCAGCCGCCTGCGATGCATATCCATACTTGTCTCCATCCTTCTGTCGGCGCTATGGACGCCTTGTGTCCGCCAGCGTACGCGGCGGCCAAGCATGAAGACAAATATTATTTATCTGGCCTGTGTATAAGTTTTTCTCGATACCTTAGCCCCGCCGGCGGGCAGGTTGCCGCGCAGCGCGCCCGATGCGACCCGATCCCGCAGCACGTCCTGCAGCATCTGCTCGGTGACCGTGGCGGCGCTGCCCGGCGTTCCATCGGCCAGCCGCACGATCGACTGCACGCGGGTGATGCCGGGTTTCACCAGCCGGCGCTCGCCGATGGCCGGACTGCCGCGCATCAGCTCCTGGGCGGCGCTGTCGGGCAGGATGGCGAATGCCGCGCCGTCGCGCACCAGCGCGAAGTTCAGTTCCGGATCGTTGATCTCGTATTTCACGTTCAGCGGGCAGTTCAGATCCACGGCCGTGCGCTCGATCAGGCGCCGCAGGTCATGGTCGCGGTCTGGCGCCACCAGGGGCCGCGATCCGATGGCCGAGAAGGCGATGGTCTTGCCCGGCCGCGCGAACAGCGACTCCAGGCCGAACAGCGAGAAACCCTCCTCGTACACCGGCCGGCAATGCAGGCCCGGCAACTCGAAGGCATTGGGCATCAGCGCCAGATCGATCTGGCGGGTCTCCAGCGCGGTCCGGATGTCGCTGGACAGGCCGGACGACAGCAACAGCCGGATGTCGGGGTAGGCGTCTTCCATGCGGCGCACCAGTTGCGGCGCCAGCGCCGGAGCCAGCGAGCGCGCCAGGCACAGGCGCACCGGGCCGCGCGGCGCGCCCGCCGGTCCCACCACGTCGGCCTTCAATGAATCCAACTGGTCCAGGATGGACTCGGCGCGCTGTTGCAGGCGTTTGCCGTCTGCGGTCAGATTCACGCCCTTGGCGTGCCTCTCGAACAAGGCCACGCCCAGTTCGCCTTCCAGCGCCGTGACGTGCTGGCTGAGCGCGGGTTGCGCGATACGCAGCACCTGCGACGCCAGCGACAGGCTGCCGCTGCGGGCGATCTCCAGGAAGTAGCGAAGCTGGCGGGGTGTCATGGGGAAAGCGCGGGCATGGTCGAGGCGAACACTGTAATGCGCCCGGGCACGCCCTGTCCCGCCCCTCAACGCCCGCCGCGCGACGCCATGCCGTCCAGCGATTCGATCAGCGCCTGGTGAAAACGCTTCGGATCCTGGATCTGCGGGGAATGCCCCATCTCGGGAAACGTCACCAGCCTGGCGCCCGGAATCGCCCGCGCCGCCTCGGGGCCCAGCCTGGCGTAGTTGCCCAGGCGCTTGGCCACCTCGGGCGGCGCGGCGTCCTTGCCCGGCGCGGTGTTGTCGCGCTCGCCGATCAGCAGCGTGGTCGGCACCGCGATGTCTCGGAACTCGTGCACCACGGGCTGCGTGTAGATCATGTCGTAGGTCAGCGCCTGGTTCCAGGCCACGCGCTTGCGGGCCTGCGGATCCTGCAGCATGCCCGCCGCCATCAGCACCCATTTATCGTATTCGGGCCGCCACTGGCCTGCGTAGTAGGTGCGCTGCTGGTACTGCTTCATGCCGTCGAAACCGGTCTTCTGCTCGCCGGCATACCACTGGTCCACGGTGCGGTACGGCACGCCGCGCTGTTTCCAGTCCTCCAGCCCGATGGGATTGACCAGCACCAGCGCGTCGGTTTCCTTGGCATACATCAGCGCGTAGCGCGCCGCCAGCATGCCGCCCATCGAATGCCCCATCACCACGGCGTGATGCACGCCCAGATGCGCCAGCAGCGCATGCGTGTTGGCCGCCAACTGATGGAACGTGAACTGGTAGGACGCCGGCTTGTCGGACTTGCAGAAGCCGATCTGGTCCGGCGCCACCACCCGGTAGCCCTCGTCGCTCAAGGCCTTGATCGTGCCTTCCCAGGTGGCGCCGCAGAAGTTCTTGCCATGCATCAGCACCACGGTGCGGCCGTTGGGCCGGGCCGGCGCCACGTCCATGTACGCCATCTCCAGCGTCTGGCCCTGGGTATCCAGGCTGAACCGCCTGACCTCGTGCGGATACTCGAAGCGCTCCAGGTTGGGGCCGTAGTCGGGCACCTCGGCTGCGAAAGCGGTGGCGGCCATGGCACACGCGCCGGCGCCGAATACGGCCCGCCGGATACGTCGGGGGGTGGTCATGCTGGCGACTCCTTTTGTGGCGCCGGCCCATTGCCGGCGCAATCCGAAACCGACCGTTCCGGACGGATCAGGTTCAGCAATACTGTCGCGTATGCCTGTCCAGGCGGCGATAGCGTCACCGGAGCCCCGATCCAAGGCGCCAGGAGGCACCTCCAGAGTGGATTTGACCACGCTCATCGCCACGACCGCCTTGAACGTCTTCACGTTGGCCTGTCAACCCAACGCCAGCACCGTCCCGTCCACACAGGCGACCAGCCGCTCCCTGCCCGTCTCGACCGCATACCCACCCGTGAACGCCGAATACGCGGGCAACACCGTCATGCCCGGCCGCAGCCAGAACACCGGCCAGCTGCGCGGCACGCCGGGCACGCGCGTGGTGGGGTGCACATGCCCGGCGATCACGTGCCGCCCCTGCCCGTCGGGCTCGGGCAGATGGCGGAACACGAACGGCCCATCGGCCCAGGCCTCGCCCAGCTGTCGCACGCCCAGGTCCGCGCCCTCCAGCGCGCGGTCATGATTGCCGGTCAACGCCGCGACGTCCACCGCGGCATGGGCCCGCCGCCAGGCGGCCCAGGCATCACGCCACACCGCCTGCGACGCCGGCCCATGCAACACGTCGCCGACGATCCACAGTTCCCTGGCCGTCGTCTCGGCGACCAGATCGGACAGGCGTTGCAGGTCGTCCTGCGTGGCCCCGCTGGGCACGGCGATGCCGGCCTGGCGGAACACACGTTCTTTTCCCAGATGCAGGTCGGCGATGATCAGCCGGTCCCGCGCGGGCCAATACATTGCCCGGTCGCCCAGCAGCACCATCGTTTCGCCCGCCAGCGCCATCGCCAGCGCATCATCCCGCGATTCGCGCATAACGTTTCTCCAGTTGCTCGGCGGCGCGCTTCACGCGCGCCTGCCAGGTCTCGGTGCTCAGCTGGCCGCGCAGGCTTTCCGTCCACAGCGGAAACGACAGGGGCGTCAACGCGCGCGGCGCGCACAGCGCCAGCGCGCGCGCCTGGCAATCCCGCAACGCGGCCAGCAGGCGCGGCGCTTCCAGTTGCAGCTCGAACACCTCGCGTTCCGCCTGCGCCAGCAGCACGTGGCCGGGGTCGTAGCGGCGCAGCACGTCGTACAGCAGGCCGCTGGACGCCTGCACCTGGCGCAGCGACTTCATCTCGCGGCCGGGCATCGACGGCACCAGCAGGCCGGCCACGCGCGCGATCTCGCGGAACTGCCGGCGCGCCAGTTCGCCCAGGTTCACGCCGTCGCGCAGGTCGTCCTCCATGCCCCGCGGGTCCAGCAGGCGGCGCAGCAAGGCCTCGTCCAGTTCGGCGGGCTCGGCCAGCGTCAGCATCAGGCCGTAGTCGTTCACGGTGTACGAGAACGTATTGGCCTGCATCCGCCCCCACCGCAGCGCCATCACCGCGGCCATGCCTTCGTGCACGGCGCGGCCCGAGAATGGAAACAGGAACAGGTGCATGCCCCGCCGCGTGGCGATCCGCTCGGCCACCAGCCGGCCCGTATCGGGCAGCGCGCTGGCCTCGGCCTGGATACGCAGCAGCGGCGCCACCGCGCGCATCTCGGGATGGCTGCCCGGATGCGCGTACAGGCCCTCCACCTCGCGCCCCAGTTGCGTGGACAAGGGCATGCGTCCGCCCTGCCAGGTCGCCACCGGGCCATCGCCCCCTTTCGCCCTGCGCACGTAAGCCGTCATGCCTTCCAGCCGCACCAGTTGCAGCGTGCGCCCCGCGAACTGGAAACGGTCGCCCGGCCGCAACCGGGCAAGAAAACCCTCTTCCACCGATCCCAGCCCGCCGCCCCGCAGGTACTTCACCGACACCGCGCCATCCGAGGTGATGGTGCCGATGGACAGCCGATGGCGCAGCGCGATGCGGCGGTCGTGCACGCGGTAGACCCCATCCTCGTCGCGCAGCACGCGGCGAAACTCGGGATAGTTCGACAGCGCGTTGCCGCCCTGCACGATGAAATCCAGCACAGCCTGCCACGCGCCCGGATCCAGCGCCGCATAGGCATGCGTGCCGCGCACCTCGTCGTACAAGGCGTCGGCCTCGAAGCCCCCGCCCAGCGCCAGCGTGACGGCATGCTGCGCCAGCACGTCCAGGCTGCCGCGCGGCGGCGGCCGCGATTCGATCTCGCCCCGCGCGATGGCCTGGCGGGCGGCGGCGTACTCGATCAGTTCCAGCGCCTGCGCCGGCACGCAGATCACATGGCCGGATTCGCCGGGCCGATGCCTGGCCCGCCCCGCGCGTTGCAACAGCCGGGCCACGCCCTTGGGGCTGCCGATCTGCAGCACCTGGTCCACCGCCGGAAAGTCCACGCCCAGGTCCAGGCTGGACGTGGCCACGACGCAGCGCACACTGCCGTCGCGCAAGCCGTTCTCCACCGTGGCGCGCAGCCTCGGATCCAGCGAACCATGATGCAGCGCCAGCGTGGCCGGGTCTTCCGGCCAGATCGATTCCAGCGCGCGGTGCCACAGCTCGGCCTGCGCGCGCGTGTTGGTGAACAGCAGGCTGGCGCGCACCTGGAACAGGCGCTCGAACACGTCGGCCAGTTGCGACAGGCCCAGGTGCCCCGCCCACGGCAACGCACGCCCGCCCTGCGGCATCAGGGTGGACACCGTGACCTTGCGCGGCGGCGCGCCGGACACCATGGCGGCCTCCGCCACATGCGGCAGCAGCACCGCGCGCGCTTCATCCAGGTTGCCCAGCGTGGCCGACAGGCCCCATGTCCGCGTATCCGGCGACAGGCGGCGCAGCCGCGCCAGACACAGTTGCAGCAACACGCCGCGCTTGTTGCCCAGCAGTTCGTGCCATTCGTCGACCACGACGCAGCGCAGCGCCCGAAACCGCTGCGAGGCATCGGCATAAGACAGCAGCAAGGCCAGCGATTCGGGCGTGATCACCAGCACGTCGGCCTTGCCCTGCCGGGCCAGGCGCTTGTCGCGGGCGCTGGCGTCGCCGGTGCGCAAGGCCATCGTCCAGGGCACGCCCAGCTCCTGCACCGTCTGCGCCAGGGCCTGGGTGGTATCGGCCGCCAGGGCGCGCAAGGGCGTCACCCACAGCACGCGCGGACCGTGCCCCGCCGAGGACGCCGCCGTCTCGGGATCGGCCAGCGCCTGCAGCAAGGGGCCGCCGAACGCGGCCAACGTCTTGCCGCTCCCGGTGGGCGTGTGCAGCAGGCCCGACTCGCCCGCCAGGTAGCGCCGCCAGGTCTCGCGCTGGAACGGCGCGGCCTTCCAGCCGCGGCCGGCAAACAGGTTGGCCAGGGGCGCGTCCCAGCCGCGCTTGGGCGCCCTCATCGCGCCAGGGCCTTCAAGGCATCGAGCCGGTCCGCCTCGGCCGCCGGCTTGTCGCGCCGCCAGCGCAGGATGCGCGGAAACCGCACCGCCACGCCGGACTTGTGCCGCTTGGAGAGGTTGACGCCCTCGAAACCCAGCTCGAACACCTGCACCGGCTCGACCGAGCGCACCGGCCCGAAGCGTTCGCGCGTATGGGCGCGCAGCCAGCGGTCCAGCTCCAGGATCTCCTTGTCGTCCAGGCCCGAGTACGCCTTGGCGATGGGCACCAGCGCATCGTCCTGCCAGACGCCGAAGGTGTAGTCGGTGTACAGGGTGCTGCGCCGGCCATGCCCCGCCTGCGCATACAGCAGCACGGCGTCGATGGTCAGCGGATCGATCTTCCACTTCCACCAGTCGCCACGCCGCCGGCCGCTCTGATAAGGCGCACCGGCGCGCTTGAGCATGAAGCCTTCCACGCCCCGCTCGCGCGACTCCTCGCGCAACACCGCCGCCTCTTCCCAGGAAGCGGGCTTCACCAGAGGCGATGGACATAGACGGGGATCCGGATGCGTGGCCAGCAAGGCCTGCAAGCGCGCGCGCCGCTCGGCCTGCGGCAGTTCGCGCAGATCTTCCCCCTGCAGTTCCAGCAGGTCATAGACCAGCATGCGCACGGGCGCCTCGGCCAGCCATTTGGGACCGGGCTTCAGGCGCTGGATACGCGTCTGCAAGGCAGAGAAGGCCATCGGCCCGGTACCGTTCTCCTCCCAGGCCAGCAGCTCGCCGTCCAGCACGCAATCCACGCTCAACGCGGCCGCCGCGGCCTCGACTTCGGGGAACCGGCCATCCAGGCGTTCCTCGCCGCGCGACCACACGGCGATCTCGCCGCGGCGGCGGATCAACTGGGCGCGGATGCCGTCCCACTTCCACTCCAGCTGCCAGTCGCCGATGGGGCCCAGGCTGGCGGGGTCGTTCTCCAGGGGCGAGGCCAGGAAGAACGGATAAGGCTGCTGCCTGTCGCCAGGCAATTCCTCGGTGCTCAGCAAGGCCAGCAGAAACGCCGGGCTGGGCGTCCACGCCCCCAGCATGCGCTGCGCGATGCGCGCGATGGGCACGCCCGACATCTCGGCCAGCGCCTGCTGCACCATGCGCTGCGACACGCCCACGCGCAATGCGCCCGTCAGCAGCTTGTTGAACACCAGGCGTTCGGCAAACGGCAGGCCGCGCCACGCGGTCACGATGACCTCGCGGCGTTCGCCCTCGTCGCGGTTGGCCACCGGCACCAGGATTTCCTCGATCCAGTCCGCCAGGCCGCGATCCGGCGCGGGATGCTCGGGATCGGGCATCAGCAGCGCCAGCGTCTCGGCCAGGTCGCCCACCTGGTCGTAGCAGGCGTCCACCAGCCAGGATGGCGTGCCGGACGCCTCGGAAGCCCAGGCGCGCAGCTCGCCCACGCCCGCGATCTTGCGCCGCGCGCTGGTGATCTTGCCGCCGGCCAGCAGGTATAGCGCCCACACCGCGTCGCGCGGTGGCGCGTCGCGGAAGTACGCCACCAGCGCCGCGCGCTTGTCCAGCGTGGCGGTGCTGCGGTCCAGCTCCTGGTACAAGGCGGCGAAACGCTTCATGCCTGTTCCTCGTCGCCATACTGCGTGGCCAGGGTCTCTGCGGCCACGCCGCTGTCGTTCAGCATGCGCACCAGCGCCTGGGTATCGCCATGCGTGGCGATCACGCGCGAGGCGCCGGTCTCGCGAATGGTGCGCAGCAGGTCGGGCCAATCGGCATGATCGGACACGACGAAGCCCCGGTCCATGTTGCGGCGGCGCCGGTTGCCGCGCAGCCGCATCCAGCCCGAGGCGAAGCCATGCTGCGCGCGCCGGAAGCGCCGCAGCCAGGCGCTGCCGGCGGCCGAGGGCGGCGCCAGGATCAGTTCACCGGCGAAGCCCGCGGGCGCGTCATCCACCTCGCTGACCAGCCGCGTATCCGCCATGACGATGCCCGCCTGCCGGTAGACATCCACGCCCGCGGCGATGGCGCCGTGCAGATATACCGGCCGGTCCAGAAAAGGCTTCAGTTCCGCCAGCACGCGCTGCGCCTTGCCCAGCGCATAGCAGTACAGGATGGCGGCCTCGCCGCGCGCGGCGCAATGGTCGCGCCACTGCGCGATGTCACGCGCAACATCGGCGGCGCTGGGCCAGCGGTAGATGGGCAGGCCGAAAGTGGCTTCGGTGATGAAGGTGTCGCAGGGCACCACCTCGAACGGACTGCAGGTGGGATCGGGCTGTCGCTTGTAGTCGCCCGACACGACCCATACCCGCCCTTCGGCCTCGATGCGGATCTGCGCGGAGCCCAGCACGTGTCCTGCCGGATGCAGCGACACGCGCGCCTCGCCCAGCGTGAAGGCCTCGCCGTAGGCGTGCACCCGGTAGTCCTGCTCGCCCAGCCGCCATTGCAGGATGGGCAGGCCCTCGGCGCTGGTGTGATAGCGCCCCATGCCCGACCGGGCGTGATCGCCGTGGCCATGCGTGATGACCGCCGTCTCCACCGGACGCCAGGGGTCGATGTAGAACTGGCCCGCGGGGCAGTACAGGCCTTCGGGGCGGAGTTGCACGAGGTCGGATATGGCTGGCTCCTGCGGCGGTGCGCGGTATCGCTACGCTGAGTTATACCCTGCGGCAGCAAGCTCCGTGCCCGTGCCGCAGAGGTGTCCGGCAGCCAGGAAGAGACGCTGGATTCGACTAGGCCTGCGCTACCATACGAAAGCTTTTTCCTCT
Source organism: Bordetella ansorpii (assembly GCF_900078315.1). Classification (GTDB taxonomy): domain Bacteria; phylum Pseudomonadota; class Gammaproteobacteria; order Burkholderiales; family Burkholderiaceae_B; genus Bordetella; species Bordetella ansorpii. The sequence continues at coordinate 788,901 of NZ_FKBS01000014.1, read as the reverse complement.
CCTTCGGCGCATGCCACAGACCCTGCAATCCCAACTCGCGGCGGACATCCTCCAGCGCATCAACACCCAGGCCCTGCCGGTCGGTACGCGCCTGTCCGAACGCAGCCTGGCCGAGGCCCTGCGCGTCTCGCGTTCGCCCGTGCGCACAGCCCTGCGGCAGTTGGCCGACCAGGCGCTGATCGACCCGCATCCCGAAGGCGGTTTCGTGGTGGGAGAAGGCGCGTTGCAGGCGCAGCCCGAGCAGGCGGCGGCGCCATCGCCGGACGAGGCCATCTATCTGCGCATCGCGCAGGAACGACTGGACGGCGATCTGCCGAACCGCGTGTCCGAGAACGAGCTGATGCGCCGCTACGCCATCACGCGCAGCCAACTGACGGACATCCTGCGGCGCATCTCCAACGAAGGCTGGATGGCGCGGCTGCCCGGCCACGGCTGGGAGTTCACCGAGGCCATGACGTCGTCGGTGGCCTACGCGCAAAGCTACCGCTACCGGCTCATGGTCGAGCCGGCCGCCATCCTGGAGCCCGATTTCGAGGTGGACGTGGCGGGCCTGACGCAATGCCGGCACGAGCAGGAAGCGCTGGTGAACGGCGGCATCGACACGGTGTCGCCCGCGCAGATCTTCGACGCCAACACCCGCCTGCACGAAACCATCGCGGCGTGCTCGGGCAACAGGTTCATCCTGGATTCCCTGCGCCGCATCAATCGCATCCGCCGCCTGATGGAGTACCGCAAGGCCGTGGATCGCAAGCAGTCCCTGCGGCGTTGCCAGGAGCACTTGGCGCTGATCGACCTGTTGCTGGCGGGCAAGCTGGAAGCGGCCTCGAAGATGATGGGCAGCCATTTGCGGACGGCCGTGAAAGAGAAGCACGCGCAGTTGGGCGAATAGCGGCGCGTGCGACGGCGGTTTCCTCTGAATGAGCCAGTTGCCACCCCTGCGCCAACGTAGCGGCGATCGCCTCTCGTACGTCATCGCGCGCCTCGTCTCCGTCCACCCTGAGCGCATAGGACGGATGCCACGTGGCCAGCAACCATGCCTCTCCGACGCGCACGGGCTGGTGCAAATACTGCTGCAGGCTGGCGCCACGCCCCAACACCGCGCTCAGTGCCGTCGCCCCCAGGGTGACGATGACCGCCGGCCGCACGCGCGCCAGCTCTTGATGCAGCCAATGCGAACAGGCGTCGACCTCGCGTTGCGCGGGCGTCTTGTGCATGCGCCGCGTGCCGCGCTCGATCCATTTGAAATGCTTCACGGCATTGGTCAGGAACAGGCCGTCGCGCGGCACGCCCGCACGGCGCAAGGCCTCGTCCAGCACCTGCCCCGCCGGCCCGGCGAAGGCCCGCCCGGCCAGGTCTTCCTGGTCGCCGGGCTGTTCGCCGATCACCATCAGGCGAGCCGTATCCGGCCCTTCGCCCGCCACGGCCTGCGTGGCATGGCGCCACAGTTCGCAGCGGCGACATTGATCCAGCGAGGTCGGCGCGGCGCGCACGGGTTGCGCGGCCCCGGCATTCATGGCGATCGGCTTGCCGCGCATCTCGCCCACCGTGCCGGTCTGTCCCACGCGGCGGGCGCCGTGGCGGGCCTCGGCAATCATGCCGGGAATCAGCGGCCCTTCGGGCAGCCCCTTCCAGAAGCGGACCGGCATGCGCTGCTGCAGGGCGGTTTCGTTCAGGCGGGCGGGATTGAAAATGCTTTTGTAGTAGACCAGCCAAAGCGGCTCGATCCGGTCGTGCTGCGCCCCCGCGCGCATGGCGTCGGCATCGGGCGGCGTGCCGGTCAGGTGCAAGGCGTGCCCATCCCACAAGGCCGCGCCCTGCGGTGTGCCGATGCACCAGGACGACGTGCCCATGCGCTTGGCGAAATGCTCGGCGGCATCGGCCAGCACGTCGTGATCGGGCTCGTACCAGGACAGGTACTCGGGCATGGCCGCACCCTCGCGGCGATGAAAGCGCACGTAGGCGAGCATGTCGTGCCTGGCGCGGCGCACCGCCTTGGCCATCAGGTTCAGTTGCGCGCCGTCCTCGTCGGCGGCCGAGGCCACGGCGCGGTCGCCCTGCTGCCAGCGCCACAGCACGCGGTACAGGAATGCCCAGCGGCGCGACGAACGGAATAGCGCGGCATCGCGCAGCAACTCGGCCAGGTCTTTGGAGATGCGTACCTGCGGGACAGCGCCACAACCTGGCGCAGGCTCGGCAACCTGTGCTTCGGCGGCCGCATAGTCCAACGTCATCTGTTCGGCGACGGCATCGTTCGCATGTTCCGTCCAGGTGATGGCATCGGGCGGCCACCCTGCGGCCAGGGCATGCAGGGCCTGCCTGCGCCAATCCGCGTAGCCGCCTCGCACGACCAGTACCGATGCAGAGCCCATTTTGTAGCCCCTCTTACAACAACGACAGTTGCTGCGGCGCGGGCAAAGGCGCCAATGCACGCCGCAATTGTTCGGACGGCGGCTCGGCCAGGCTGGGCCGGTAGTCTTGCGCCACGATGAAGCGCTTGACCTTCTCGATCGCGCAGCGCAGCAGGATCAGGTCTTGATAGCGGATGGCGCGCAGGCGGCGCAACTCGACCAGCCGCTGCGCGTTGCGCATGCCGATACCCGGCACCCGCGCGATCAGACGCAGCGGCGCGCGGTTCAGATCCACCGGGAACGCCTGGCGGTTGGCCAGCGCCCACGCAAGTTTGGGATCGATATCCAAGGGTAGGTCACCTTTCGTCTGGAACAGCTCTTCGGCCTGGAAGCCATAGCCGCGCATGAGGAAGTCGGCCTGATACAGCCGATGCTCGCGCAGCAGCGGCGGGGCCTGCGCGGGCACGGACGACGGACTGTCGGGGATGGGGCTGAAGGCCGAGTAATACACGCGCTTGAGCTTGTATGCGCCGTACAGCGACTGCGAGGTCTGCAGGATGGTGCGGTCGTCGGCCTGGTCGGCGCCCACGATCATCTGCGTGCTTTGTCCCGCCGGCGCGCGCTTGCGCTTCTCTTCCTGGGCCACTTCCTGCGCCAGGCGGATCGCGCCCATGGCGCGCTTGATGGTGTGCACGCTTTTCTCGGGCGCCAGCCGCTTCAGGCCGCGGTCGGTGGGCAGCTCGATGTTGACGCTGAGGCGGTCCGCGTACTGCCCCGCCAGGTCGACCAGGCGCGGGTCGGCATCGGGAATGGTCTTCAGGTGGATATAGCCGCGAAACAGATGGTCTTCGCGCAGCGTGCGCGCCACCCGCACCAGTTGCTCCATGGTGTAGTCGGCGCTGCGGATGATGCCCGAGCTGAGGAACAGCCCGTCGATGTAGTTGCGGCGGTAGAAATCCAGCGTGAGGTCGACGACCTCGCGCGGCTGGAACCGCGCGCGCGGCACGTTGCTGGAGCGCCGGTTGACACAATATTGGCAGTCGTACTGGCAGAAGTTGGTCAGCAGGATCTTCAGCAGCGACACGCACCGGCCATCGGGCGTGAAGCTGTGGCAGATGCCCGCGCCCGTGCTGGCGCCCAGCCCCTCGCGCCCCCGCGAATCCCGCTTGGGCGCCCCGCTGCTGGCGCACGACGCATCGTACTTCGCCGCGTCGGCCAGGATCTCTAGCTTGGTTGACAGTTCCATCGCACAAATACTGTATATATATCCAGTATTGTACGGGCTTTGGTCTTCCAGACAAGCCATCCTTGGTAACGGCGCGAACGCCGGAGGCGCCCCGCGCTAAGCCTGCGCGAAGCAGCGCACGGCCACCTCGTGGAAACGCTGCGCCGCCGGGCTGCCCCGCTCGACGATCAGCAGCGCCAGGCCCACCTGCGCGGCGGGCGAAATATCGGCGATCGAGCGATAGGCCAGCCGCGGGCTGGCGTTGTACTGCATGACTGCCGGCACCAGGGCCACGCCCAGACCGCTTTCCACCAGCGACAACACCGTCTGCACCTGCGTGGCCTCCTGCGTGATGCGCGGCAGGAATCCCGCACGCTGGCACGCCAGCATCGCCATGGCGTGCAGGCCCGCGGCGTCCTCGCGCGCGTAGAAGACGAAGGACTCGTCCGCCAGGTCGGTCATACGGATGTCGGGGCGCTGCGCCAGCCGATTCCCCAGCGGGATCGCCGCCACGAAGTCCTCCGTGATCAACGGCGCCAGGCGCGCGCGCGACGACATCAGCAGCGGCGTGCGCACCAGCCCCACGTCCAGGTCGCCGCTGTCGATCCGTTCGGCGATGCGCACCGAGGTGCCCTCTTTCAACACCAGCTCCACGCCGGGGTATTCCGCGCGGAACAGGCGCACGGCGCGCTGCAGCACGCCGTTGGTGGTCGAGCCCACGAAGCCCACCCGCAGCGCCCCGCCGGTACCTTGCGAGGCGCCGCGCGCGGCCGCCAGCAACTGGCCGTTGTGAAACAGCAGGCGGCGCGCTTCGGCCAGGGCGGCCTGCCCGCTGGGCGTCAAGGACACGCCGCCCGAGCCGCCGCGCTCGAACAGGCGCAAGCCCAATTCGGCCTCGAGCTTCTGTATCGCCACGGTTAGCGGCGGCTGCGTCATGTGCAGTTTTTCCGCGGCGCGGCGAAAGTTCAGCGTCTCGGCCAACACCACGAACTGGCGCACCCGCCGCAGGTCCAGCATGGGACCGGCTGCACCCGCGCGGGCAGGGTCCAGGGGTTTGTATGAATCTGGCATGGATTCAACCGATACGTAATCGGTATCAGATAAGCGAGAAATAATATTAGACCGACCCCATGCCCGCTGCCTAAGCTGCTTTGAAAAAGGGAGACAGGCAAAGCATGAATACCGCGCTTGGACATCTGAGAATACTGGACCTGACGCGTATCTTGGCAGGCCCCTGGGCCACCCAGACGCTGGCCGACATGGGGGCCGAAGTCATCAAGGTGGAACGTCCCGGGGCCGGTGACGATACACGCGCCTGGGGTCCGCCCTTTCTGCATGACGCGCAGGGCCGCGAGACCGCCGACTCCTCGTATTTCCTGGCCGCCAACCGCGGCAAGAAATCCATCACGGTCGATCTGGCCAACCCGCAAGGGCAGGCCCTGCTGCGCGATCTGGCCGCCACCTGCGACGTGGTGGTCGAGAACTACAAGGTGGGCACGCTGGCGCGCTATGGCCTGGACTACGACAGCCTGAAGGAGGTCAATCCCCGGCTGGTCTACTGCTCGATCACCGGCTTCGGCCAGGACGGGCCCTACGCGGCGCTACCGGGCTACGACTTCGTGTTTCAGGGCATGGGCGGGCTGATGAGCATCACCGGCCAGCCCGAAGGCACGCCGGGCGACGAGCCCATGAAGGTCGGCATCGCCATCAGCGACCTGCTGACCGGCATGTATGCCAGCACCGCCATCCTGGCCGCGCTGGAGCATCGTCACCTTAGTGGACAGGGCCAGCACATAGACATGTCGCTGCTCGATTGCGTGGTCGGCATCTCGTCGTACCAGGCCATCAATCATTTTCTGTCGGGCAACATCCCGCGCCGCATGGGCAATGCCCATTCCAACATGGTTCCGTACCAGGTGTTCCGCTGCAAGGAAGGCGACGTGATCGTGGCCGTGGGCAACGACGGCCAGTTCCGCGCCCTGTGCAAGGTGATCGGCCTGCCCGAGCTGGGCGGCGACGATCGCTACGTCAATCCGGGCCAGCGCAACCGCAACCGCGACACGCTGATTCCGCAAATTGCGCAGGCCATGCTGGCGCGCACCATGCATGAATGGGTCGCGCTGATGGAGGCGGCCAACGTGCCTTGCGGCCCCATCTACAACATGCAGCAGGTATTCGAGGACCCGCACGTGCAACATCGCGGCATGCGCCTGTCGCTGCCGCATGGCGCCGGCGTCCAGGCGCCGGCCGTGGCCAGCCCGATCCGACTGTCCGACACCCCGATCCAGTATGGCCGCTCCGCGCCCCTGTTGGGCGAACACACCGACAGCGTGCTGGCCGAACGGCTGAATCTGTCGCCCCAACGTATCGCCGCCTTGCGCGCCGCGGGCGCCATCTGATCGCAGACGCACGGGCCATCAGAGCCCGGCCCATGTTTTTCCCTACAACAGGCAGGAGACAAGCCATGCCGCGCCGTACCTTCATCCGCAGCATCCTGACGTTCGCCCTGGCGGCCTGCTGCGGCATTGCCGCCGCACAGCCCAAGCCCTCGTCCATCCGCTATGTCGTGCCGTATCCGGCCGGCGGCGCGGCCGACCAGATCACGCGCCTGGTGGCCAACGAGGCGAGCGCGATTCTGGGCACCCCCATCGTGGTGGAAAACAAGGCGGGCGCGGCGGGCATGATCGCCGCCGAGACCGTGCTGCAGGCGGCCCCCGACGGCAGCGTCTTCTTCGTCGGCGCCAACGCGCCCATGGTGATCAACCAGGCCATCTACCAGAACATGCCCTACGACCCCGCCGCCGACTTCATCCCCGTGGCCGGCATGGGCAAGTCGCCGCTGCTGCTGGTCACGCGCAAGGACCTGGGCGCCAAGACCGTGGCCGACGTGGTCGCCATAGGCAAGAAGGAAGCCGGCAAATTGACCATGGGCTCGGCCAGCAGCGGCAACATCACGCACCTGGCCGGCGAATACGCCACCAACCAGATGGGCTTCAAGGTCACGCACGTGCCCTATCCCGGCAGCGCGCCGGCCATCGTCAGCATGATGGGCGGCAACATCGACATCATGTTCGATGCCCTGCCCTCGTGCATGCAGCAGGCCCTGTCCGGACGCATCGTGCCCTTGATGATTCTGGACGATCAGCGCTTTCCGCAGTTGCCCGACATTCCCACCGCCAAGGAGCTGGGCTATCCGGGCCTGGAAGCCGCCGCCTGGTTCGGCGTGATGGCGCGCAAGGGTACGCCGCAGCCTGTCGTCGACGCGATGAACCAGGCCATCAACGCAGCCCTGAAGAAACCCGATCTGATCGAGAAGCTGCGCCGCATCGGCGCGCAACCCATGCCGGGCTCGCGGCAGGTGTTCGCGCAATTCATCGACCACGAGCGCAAGCAATGGATGCCCCTGGCCAAGTCGCTGGGCGTACGCGCGGATTGATGCCGTGGACAAACACAGTTTCGATTCGATCGCAGCCTTGCAGGCCTTCGTGGGCCAGCCCGCGGCGCAGGGCCAGCCCATTGTCATCGACCAAGACATGATCGATGCCTACGCCCGCATCGTGCACGACGAACAGTGGATCCACGTAGATGCCGACCGGGCGCGCACCGACTCGCCGTTCGGCACGACCATTGCGCACGGCCTGCTGACCCTGTCGCTGATCACGGGCTGGTATCACCAACTGTTCGCCTTTCCCAACCGCAAGCTGGCGCTGAACTACGGCTTCGACAAGGTGCGGTTTCCCGCGCCGGTGCCCAGCGGCTCGGCCGTGGTCGGCCGCTTCAGCCTGACGCGCGTCGATGCGCTGGCCGACAACGAAGCACGCTGCACCTGGCACGTGGACGTGTGCGTGCAGGGCGCTGAACGGCCGGTCATGGTGGCCCAGTGGCTGATGCAACTGCGCTACTGACCCATCCAACAGGAGCCTTCATGTCCGTTCTCGAACTGACCCGTCACGGCAGTTGCGCCGTACTGACCATGAATCGCCCGGCCGCCCGCAATGCGCTGGACATCGAGATGCGCCAGGCCTTCGACGCCGCGTTGCCCGTCGTGCGCGACGATGATGCCATCCGCGCCGTGGTGTTGACCGGCGCCGGCGGCCATTTCTGCGCGGGCGGCGACATCCGGGCCATCGCCGCGAGCCAGTCGAACGCCGACGTGTTCGAAGGGCGCGAACGCATCCGCAGCATCCACCGCTGGTTCGACGAACTGGTCGATCTGGAGAAACCCGTGATCGCCGCGGTGGACGGCGTGGCCTACGGCGCCGGGCTGTCGCTGGCGCTGGCGGCCGATTTCGTGCTGGCCTCGCCGCGCGCAACCTTCTGCGCGGTGTTCGCCCGATTGGGCTATGTGCCGGATATGGGCGGCATGTACCTGCTGCCCCGTTCCGTCGGCCTGGCGCGCGCCAAAGCACTGGCCTTCTCGGCGCGCGTGGTCGATGCGCAGGAAGCATTGGCCATCGGCATCGCACACGAACGGGTGGCCGAGGGATCCGTGCTGGACGCCGCGCTGGCGCTGGCCGCGCGTTTCGAACACGCGCCCATCGGCGCGCTGGGCATCGTCAAGTCGGTGATGAACCATGCCTTCGAATCCGATCGGCGCACGGTCTACATGCAGGAGGCAATGGCGCAGTCGCTCTGCCGCGAAAGCGCCTTCCACAAAGAGGCAGCACGGCGCTTCCTGGCCAAGGAGCCCGCGCTGTACGACTGGCCCAGGCGCCAGGGCGAATGACAAGCGCGGATCGACACGCACCTCGCACCACGCATTCCACATCGACAGGCCAAGCGCCACGAAGGAGACATCATGCAGGACACCGCCATGCTTGCCCACCGGCAGGTCATCGTCACCGGCGCGGGCCAGGGCATCGGCCGGGCACTGGCCACCGCCATCACCGAACTGGGCGGCCGCGTGGTCGCCGTGGATATGAATGACGACGCGTTGCACGCGCTGCAAGAGACGCTGGGCCGCGAGCACTGCGCCATCCTGGCGGGCAACGTGTCCGATCCCGAACTGGGCTCGCGTGCGGTCGAGGCCGGCGTCGCGGCTTTCGGTCACGTCAACGGCCTGGTCAACAATGCCGGCATCACGCGCACGGCCATGATAGACAAGATGTCCGCCGCCGACTGGCAGCAGGTCATCGACGTGCATCTGTCAGGGTCGTTCTATTTTCTGCAGGCGCTGGGCCGCCATCTGCTCGCCCGCGCCAAGTCCGGCCAGGACGGCTCGGGCGCCATCGTGAACATCTCGTCCGACGCGGGACGGCGCGGCACCATCGGCCAGATCAACTATGGCGCCGCCAAGGCCGGCGTGCTGGGCCTCACGATGTGCGCGGCGCGCGAATGGGCGCGCCATGGCATCCGCGTCAACACCGTGGGCTTCGGCGTGGTGGAAACGCCGATGACCGAGACCATCCGTGGCGAGAAATTTCGCGACACCTATTTGAGCCAGATTCCACTGGGCCGCTGGGGATCGGCCGACGAGGTCGTGCGGCCGATCTGCTTTCTGTTGTCCGACGCGGCCTCGTACGTCACTGGGCAACATCTGTCGGTCAACGGCGGCTACACCATCGGACTGTAGCACCCGTCAGCGCGCCGTTTTCTCGCGCAATGGCTCAACGCACGTGTTTCAACACCCGCGCCAGACGAGAAATGCCGCCCGTCCCGCTGGCGGCTCTTCCGATCAGTGCCGTACCGGCCATGGAAAACAGGGTGCGTCGCAGCAACGTGGTGCCACGCATGCCCGCGCGCATCAACAGCAGGCCCAGCCCCAGCACGACCAGATGCTCGCCGGGAAAATCCGGGCGCCGGGCATCGATACGCTTGAGACGCGCAAACGTGGAATCGGACGCAGCCGCCTGAACGTCAAAGAGGGAATTCCGCATGCGAACCTCGCGTCGTTGAAATCGATGGCAATGCTCAGCAAACCTCGTGCCACGAACCCTGGCCCGGGCGTGGCTCGATACCGAGTCACTATCGCACAGCGAATTTTTGCTATTGGACAGAGAGGAACACCGGCACATAGAGTCGTCCCACAACCAAAACATCGAGGAGACAATCATGCGCAAACAGCGCAGACATCTGCTATCCGCGGCCGTGGCCGGCGGCCTGCTGGCGCTATCGTGGGGCATCGTCCCTAAGGCCCTGGCCGACACCTTTCCCTCCCGGCCCATCCGCTTCGTGGTGCCCTTCGGCCCCGGCAGCGGCACCGACACGTCGGCGCGCTATTTCGCGCGCAAGCTGCAGGACCTGACGGGACAGGCCGTGGTCGTGGAGAACAAGCCCGGCGGCAACGGCTTCATCGCCGTCAACAACGTGCTGAGCGCCCCGGCCGACGGCTATACGGTCTTCATCGGCAGCAACTCCACGCTGGCCGTGAATGCCGCGCTGTTCAAGAAACTGCCCTACGATCCGCTGGCCGATTTCGCGCCATTGACCATGATGATGCGTTCGCCCGCCATGCTGGCCGTCAGCCCCAAGGCGCCGTACACCGACCTGAAAGGCCTGATCGCCTATGCGCGCGCCAACCCCGGCAAAGTGAACTTCGGCGCGGGCTCGGCGGGCTACCAGTTGATGGGCGAACTGCTGAACGACGCGGCGAAGATCAAGACCGTGCACGTGCCCTTCAAGGGCGCCAGCGAAGCCATCACCGCCGTCGCCTCGGACACGGTGGACTTCACCTTCGCCGAAGTGACGGCCGTGCAGGAACTGGCCAAGGATGGCCGCGTGAAGACGCTGGCCGTCGCCTCGGACAAGCGCGTATCCACCTCGCCCGACGTGCCCACCGCTTCCGAGGCCGGCGTGCCGGGCTTCGAAGCCTATACGTGGGTGGGCGCCATGATCAGTGCCCGGACGCCCAAGGCCGAGACGGACAAGCTGGCGGAACTCTTCACCACCATCTCGAAAATGGACGAGACTCGCGCGTTCTACCAACGCCTGGGCGCCACGCCCATGACGGGCGGTCCGGCGCAGATGCACGAGTTCCAGAAGAACGACATCGCGCTGTGGAAGCGCATCGTGCAGCAGGCGGGCGTGCCCCAGCAGTAACGGCCGGATGGCCGCGCCCTTCAGCCCGCTTGAGGGCGGCGCGCGAACACCCCCGGCGAGATCCCCACATGCCGCGTGAACGCCACCGTGAACGTACTGGCCGAGCTGTACCCCACCTGCGTGGCCACCAAGGCCACGCTGCTCTTGGTCCGCCGCAGCAGGCTCTTGGCCAGCGCCATGCGCCACGACAGCACGTATTCCATCGGCGCCAACCCGATGGCCTGCGTGAAGCGTTCGAAGAACGTCGAGCGTGACATCGCCGCCGCGCTGGCCAGCAAGGCCACCGTCCACGGCTGATCGGGCTTCTCGTGGAAATTGCGCAGCGCCACGGCCAGCCGCGCATCGGCCAGCCCGCGCAACAGGCCAGGCGACGTGATCGCCTCGCGCGAGGAACGCAGCGCCTCGATCAGCAGCACTTCCAGCAGGCGTTCCAGCACGACCTCGCGCGCGGCGCGCTGGCTGCGCGACTCGTCGATCACCAGTTGCACCAGCACGGACAGCCGCGTCTCGCCGCGCACCAGCACCATCTTGGGCAGCAGCGACACCAGCAACGCCGCATCGGGCGATTCGAGATGGCACATGCCGACCAGGATGCGCACGTCGGCGGGCGCGCGCGGATCGCCATGCCGGTATTCGCCATTGGGCAGCGTGATCGGCATGCCGTCGAGCTTGTCGTCGTCGGGCGGATCGAAGCTGGTCATCGTGAACTTCAGCGCCGAGGGGATCAGCACGAAGTCGTTGGCTTCGAGCACGAGGGGCTCCATGCCCTCAGGCATCAGGCGAGCGCGGCCCTCCAGCAGCACGAAGTAGGAAGGCATGCCGAATTCGATGCGGTTCAGACCCCAGCGCCCCGCCCCGCTGGCCACCTTGGAGTGCGCCATGCGCGGCTGCAGCAACGTCACGACTTCGGTCAGCGGGTCGGACATATCCGGACGATCTCAAAAGAAATATGGATTTTCTATTGTAGAAAATCCGGCCCCGCCTGCCTACAGTAGAGCACTCTTCCCCCGCAAAAGGCTACCCCCATGAATACCGTCCTCATCACCGGATGCTCGTCCGGCTTCGGCGTGGAAATCGCCCGCCATTTCCTGGACCAGGGTTGGAAAGTCATCGCCACCATGCGCACGCCGCGCGAAGACGTGCTGCCGGCATCCGACAGGCTGCGCATCCTGCCGCTGGACGTGACCAATGCGCAAAGCATCGAGCGCGCCATCCACGACGCCGGCCCCATCGACGTGCTGGTCAACAACGCCGGCATCGGCCTGCTCAGCATTTTCGAGGCCACGCCTGTCCAGGCGTACCGCGATATCTTCGAAACCAACACCATCGGCCTGATGGCCATGACCCGCGCCGTGCTGCCGCAATTCCGCGAACGCCGCGCCGGCGTCATCGTCAACGTGGCCTCGACCGTCACGTTGAAGGCCCTGCCGCTGCTGCCGGTGTACACGGCCAGCAAGGCGGCCGTCGTGTCGTTCACCGAATGCCTGGCGCTGGAACTGCAACCCTTGAACATCCGCGCCAAGGTGGTGCTGCCCGGCCTGGCCCCCGACACGCAGTTCGGCGCCAACGCCATGCCGCGCCTGACGCAGGATTTTCCCGAGGAGTACCAGCCCATGCTGGCGGGCGTGCTGTCGGGCTTCGAGAACTACTCGGGCCCCGTCACCCGCGCCTCGCAGGTGGCCGACGCCGTGTGGCAGGCCGCGACGGATCCGCAGGCGCCGTGGCGCATGCCGGCCGGCGACGACGCGGTGGAACTCTTCAACGCGCAGGCGAAGTAGGCACGGCGCTCACGTCGCCTGGAAGGCGTCCAGGAACCGGTCCACGATCAGGTTCTGGCGCCGCCCCTTGCGCGTGGCGATGGCCAGGGGCGTCGTGAACTGCATGCGCCGCGGCGCCAGCGCGGCCATCATGCCTTTCTCGACCCAGCCCGCGGCCATGTGATCGGGCAGGAAACCGATGTACTCGCCCGTCAGGATCAGGAAAGCAATGGCCTCGCGGTCGCTGGCGGTGGCCGCGCAGTCCAGCGCCTGATGCAGATCGACGGCCTCGGGGCTCATGCGATAGCCCGGCGCCACCGCGGGCGCCTGGCGCAAGGCCCGGGCGCCCGCCGAGGCCGCGTCGGCGAACAAAGGGTGATCCTTGCTGCAATACAGCCGCGACCGCTCCTCGTACAGCGGCTGGTACTGCAGGCCGGACAAGGTCGTGATCATCGGCACGGCCCCCACATGCAGGCGCCCATCGAGCAGCCCCCGTTCGATGTCGCCGGGCGTGCTCATGCTGATGTTGATGCGCACCCCCGCGCTTTGCCGGCGGATGGCGCGCAATGCGTGCGTCAGGCGCATTCTGGGCTGGGTCACCAGATTGTTCATCAAGCCGATGTTCAGATCGCCGCGCAGACTGTCGTGCAACTGGTTGACCTCGGCGCGGAAGCCCTCGACCGCCGCCAGCAGGGTTTCGCTGGCGCGCAGCACCTCGCGGCCCTGGTCGGTCAGCGCGAACCCGGCTCGGCCCCGTTGGCACAGGCGCATTCCCAAGCGCTTCTCCAGGTCGCTCATGTGCAGGCTGATGGCCGAGCGCGTGATGCCCAGCGCGCTTTCGGCGGCGGCAAAGCTGCCGACCCCGGCCACGGTCTTGAAGACACGCAGCAGGCGCAGTTCGAAGTCGGTGACCTGGGCGAGCGGCTTGGATTTCATGGGTGAGTAAAACAAAAAGTGAATATCAGAAGATTTGAATCTTACTCATCCGATTCCGTCGCCACAATGTCAGGAAATCCCCGCCACGGAACACTCAGTAGGACGCACCGACATGGACACCACGAATTCCGTATTACCTACCGCCGCCGGCCTGAACCTGAAGGCCCATTGGCTGCCCTTCACCGCCAACCGCAGCTTCCACAAAGACCCGCGGCTGATCGTCGGTGCGGACGGCGCCTACCTGATCGACCAGCATGGCCGCCGGATCTTCGACAGCCTGTCCGGCTTGTGGACCTGCGGCGCCGGCCACAACCGCGTGGAAATCCGCGATGCCGTTGCCCGGCAATTGGGCACGCTGGACTACGCGCCCGCCTTCCAGTTCAGCCATCCGGGATCGTTCCAGCTGGCCGAGCGGATCGCCGGGCTGATGCCCGATGGCCTGGACCATGTGTTCTTCACCAACTCCGGCTCCGAAGCCGCCGACACCTCGCTGAAGCTGGCCCGCGCCTACTGGCGCGTGAAAGGCCAGCCATCCAGGACCAAGCTGATCGGCCGCGCACGCGGCTATCACGGTGTCAACATGGGCGGCACCAGCCTGGGCGGCATCGGCGGCAACCGCAAGGCCTTCGGCCAGTTGATCGACGCCGATCACCTGCCCCACACGCTGCAGCCCGGTCTGGCCTTCACCCGAGGACAGGCCGAGACCGGTGGCGTGGAGCTTGCCAACGAACTGCTCAAGCTGATCGAGCTGCATGACGCGAGCAACATCGCCGCCGTCATCGTCGAACCCCTGGCCGGTTCCGCCGGCGTGATCGTGCCGCCCAAAGGCTATCTGGAACGCCTGCGCGAGATCACGCGGCAGCACGGCATCCTGCTGATCTTCGACGAGGTCATCACAGGCTTCGGCCGGCTGGGCAGCACCACCGGCTCAGCGCACTACGGCGTGACGCCCGACATCGCCAACTTCGCCAAGCAACTGACCAACGGCGCTGTACCGTTGGGCGCGGTGGTTGCCAGCCGCGAGATCTACGACACGTTCATGGGCCAGGACCTGCCCGAACATGCCGTCGAGTTCACGCATGGCTACACCTACTCCGCGCACCCCGTCGCCACGGCCGCCGGGCTGGCGTCGCTGGAACTGCTCGAACGGGACAACCTGATCCAGCAGGCCGCCGAACTGGCGCCCTACTTCGAGCAGGCCATCCACGGGCTGCGCCAGGCCAGGCACGTGGTCGACATCCGCAATGCCGGCCTGTCGGGCGCCATCCAGCTGGCGCCGCGTGACGGCGACCCCGCCATTCGTCCCTTCGAAGCGGGCCTGGCCCTGTGGAAAAAAGGCTTCTACGTGCGCTTCGGCGGCGACACGCTGCAGTTCGGGCCGCCCTTCAACACGGCACGCCCGGACCTGGACCGGCTGTTCGATGCCGTGGGCGACACGCTGAACACCGTGGCGTAACGCCGCAACAGGCGAGCACGGACGCCAGGCGTTTGTGCTTGCCTTTCTTCCCAGCCCCCAGCTATCCTGTGCCCGTCGAAGCAACGCCACGCAGAAGAGTCCGGCCCCACCAGGCCGGCGCCGACGGAGCAACCGCCCCGGAAACTCTCAGGCACCAGGACTGCGCAGGCTAGACGATCTGGAGAGTGGCGCCGTGCGCGCCCACCGAAGGGGATGCCGCGTACGCACGCGGTTGAAGCTCTCAGGTACCGAGACAGATGGGGTGCGATGGCCACATGGCCGTTGCCCTATCCTGTTCGAGGTCCATCATGGCCCACATTGCCGTATTGGGCGCCGGTATCACCGGCGTCACCACCGCCTATCTGCTCAACCAGGCCGGCCACGACGTCACCGTCGTCGAGCGGCGCGCCTATGCCGCCATGGAAACGTCTTACGCCAACGGCGGCCAACTGTCGGCCAGCAATGCCGAGGTCTGGAACCAGCCCGCCACGCTGTTGAAAGGCCTGCGCTGGATGTTCCAGCCGGATGCGCCCCTGCTGCTGAACCCCAGGCCCTCGTGGCACAAGTACAGCTGGCTTGCCGAATTCCTGTGGGCCATCCGCAAGTATCGCGACAACACCGTGCTGACCACGCAACTGGCCATCGAGGCGCGGCGCCATCTTTTCGCCATGGCCGAGCAGGAACGCGTGGACTTCGATCTGGAGAAACGCGGCATCCTGCACTTCTATCACGACCGCAAGAGCTTCGAGGCCGCGCGCAAGAGCAATGCCCTGCTGCAGCAAGGCGGCCTGGAACGCCACGAGGTCACCGCCGACGAGATCCGCCAGATCGAACCCTCGCTGACGGGACAGTACTTCGGCGGCTTCTACACGCAATCGGACGCCACCGGCGACATCCACAAGTTCACGCGCGGGCTGGCCCAGGCCACCGAACGCAAGGGCGCGCGCTTCCTGTATGGCCGCGAAGTGGAGGGACTGGATTTCGCGCAGGGCGGCGTGCGGATCGACATGTCCGCGCCGGAGTCCGGCGGCAAGGACCGCGAATCCCTGCAGGCCGATGCCATCGTCATCTGCGGCGGCGTAGGCAGCCGCGGGCTGGCCGCCCTGGCGGGGGACCGCGTCAACGTCTATCCCGTCAAGGGCTATTCGATCACCGTGCACCTGGACGACGAGGCCAGCGTGCAGGGCGCGCCCTGGACCAGCCTGCTCGACGAAAAGGCCAAGATCGTGACCTCGCGCCTGGGCCGCGACCGCTTCCGCGTGGCGGGCACGGCGGAATTCAACGGCGAAAACCGCGACATCCGCGCCGACCGCATCGAACCGCTGGTGCGCTGGACGCGCGCCAACTTCTCGATGAATACCTCGCGCGTCGTGCCCTGGGCAGGGCTGCGGCCGATGATGCCGGACATGATGCCGCGCGTGCGCCGCGGCAGGCGTGATGGCGTCTACTACAACACCGGCCACGGCCATCTGGGATGGACGTTGTCGGGCGTGACGGCGGCGAGGGTGGCGGACCTGATCCAGGCAGACATGCGGCACTGAGCCTTGCCCGCCCGCGCCCGCGAAGCGCGGGCGGATCAACCCGCCTGCCGCGCCCCCATCATGCCGCGCGACAGGCGGCTGGCCGCGGCCAGGATGGTCTCTTTGTGCGACAGCAACACCGCTTCGTTCAGGCGCGAAATAGGCCCTGAAATGCACATGGCGCCCATCAGCGTCCAGTTGATGCCGTACACCGGCGCCGAGATGCTGGACACCTCGGCATCGCGCTCGCCCAGCGACATCATGTAGCCCGCGCGCCGCACCGACTCGTACGGTTCGCCCGCCTCGCCGGAAAACGCCAGCAGCACACGCCCGGGACTGCCCAGATGCAAGGGCAACGCCGCGCCCACGCGCACGTGATGGCGGATGGAACGTGCGCCCTCCACACGCGCCACGCAGATGCGCTGGTTGCCTTCGCGCACGTAGAACGTGGCGCTTTCCCCGGTGCTGATCGACAGCTCGCGCAAGACGGGCTCGACGATGTCGTGCACGTTGAAGGTGGCCTGGTAACAGGCGCCCAGCCATCCCGCCGCTTTCGCCAGCCGCCACGTGCCGTCGGTGCGCTGCGCCAGGTAGTCGTCCATGGCCAGCGTGCGCGCCAGCCGCAGCACGGTGGAGCGATGGAAACCCGTGCGCCGGCTGAGCTCGGCCAGCGACAGCGCCGAGTCCTGGATGCCGAACGCCTCGAGGATGCGCATGGCGCGGCGGACCGCCACGACGCCCTCCTCAGCGGCTCCGCCTTTCTCTTCGATATCGTCCATATGCCGGAACATGTCTCGTTATACGAAACGGCATTGTATTGGACGGAACACGAGACCACAATGCGCCGACACACCAAAACAACACCCGGAGACAACAACCATGAAAGTCCTGCGCTATGCCGCCGCGGCGGCCGCCGCCTTCGCCCTGATGCTGCCCGGCTCGCCCGCCTGGGCCTATCCCGACAAGCCCATCCGCCTGATCGTGCCCTTCCCCCCGGGCGGCGGCACCGATGCCCTGGCCCGCCAGGTCGCCATCAAGATCGGCGCCGACACCGGCTGGAACATCGTGACGGAAAACCGCCCGGGCGCCGGCGGCAACCTCGGCGTGGACCTCGCGGCCAAGGCCGCGCCGGACGGCCACACGATCGTGCTGGGCCAGACCAGCAACCTGGCGATCAATCCCACGCTGTACCCCAAGCTGCCGTATGACCCCGAGCGCGACCTGACGCCGATCGGCCTGGTCGCCGACGCGCCGCTGGTGCTGGTGGTCAATGCCAACTCGCCCTTCAAGACGCTGGCCGACGTGGTGGCGGCGGCAAAAGCCAAACCCACGGAACTGGACTACGCCAGCTCGGGCAGCGGTACCGTGGCGCACCTGGCCACCGAACAGTTCCAGAAAGCGGCCGGCATCAAGCTGACCCACATCCCCTACAAGGGCGCGGCACAGGGCGCCAACGACCTGATCGGCGGGCAGATCGACATGTACATGTCGTCGGTGCCCACGCTGATCGGCCATATCCGCTCGGGCAGCATGCGCGCGCTGGCGGTGACGTCCGCGCAACGCACGAAGGACCTGCCCGACGTGCCGACCTTCGCCGAGTCCGGCTTCAAGGGCTTCGAGGCCGTGACGTGGTTCGGACTGGTCGGTCCCGCCAAGCTGCCGCCCGACGTCGTCGCCAAGTTGAACAAGGCATTGAACGACGCGCTGCAGTCGCCCGAGACGCAACGCCATTTCCAGGAACAAGGCGCGGCCGTGCGCAGCAGCACGCCCCAGGCCTACGGGCAACTGATCCACGACGAGCGCATCCGCTGGGGCGCCATCGTTCGCGAAGCCGGCGCCCGTATCGACTGACCCTCGTCCTCCCGCCCCGCTCGACCATGCCGCTCGCCTACACCACGGGCACCGCCACGCCGCGCACCCGCGTTCCAGCGCCCGCCTGCGATTGCCATCTGCACGTCTACGACAGCCGTTATCCGGCGGTTGCGGGCGCGGCGCTACTGCCGCCCGATGCCAGCGTGGCGCAATACCGCGCCCTGCAGCAACGCCTGGGCACGCGGCGCGCCGTGCTGGTCACGCCATCGACCTATGGCAACGACAACCGGCCGATGCTGGCTGCGCTGCAGCGGATGGGCGATGACGCGCGCGGCGTGGCCGTCATCGACGGCAGCGAAAGCGATGCGCAACTCGCGGCGCTGCACGCGGCTGGCGTGCGCGGCATCCGCCTGAACCTGTCGCTGGGCGTCACCAATACCCTCGATGACGCCGAGCGGCTGGCCGAGCGCATCGCGCCGCTGGGCTGGCACGTGCAGTTGCTGATGCCGCCCGACCTGCTGGCGCGGGCCGGTGAGCGCCTGGCGCGCCTGCCCGCGCCGCTGGTGTTCGACCACCTGGGGCGCATCCCCCCGCGCCAGGCTTTCCAACATCCCGCGCATGCCCTGCTGCTGGCGCTGCTTCGCGATGGTCGCGCGTGGATGAAGCTGTCGGGCGGGTACATCGTCAGCGAGACGGGCGATGCCAGCGATGCGCGCCTCGATCCGCTGGCACGCGGCTACATCGACGCCGCGCCCGGCCGCGTGGTGTGGGGCAGCGACTGGCCGCATGCCTCGGCCTCGGCGGGCCGTCATCCCATGCCCGACGACGCGGAACAACTCGACCGGCTGGCCCATTGGGCCGGCGACGCCGCCACGCTGCGGCGGATCCTGGTCACCAATCCAGAAAGGCTCTACGGCTTCACGCCGACGGGCCCCGACAACACGGAGACAATGTGAACGAACTGCACTCCCCTTCCCGCCGGCGCGCGCTGGCGGGCGCAAGCGCCCTGTGCCTGGCCGGCCTCACCGGCATTGTCCGCGCCGCCGACAGATGGCCCGGCGGCAAGCCCATCACCTGGGTCGTGCCGTATCCCCCCGGGGGCAGCACCGACGTGCTGGGCCGCGCCCTGGCGCAACAGCTCGATCCGCTGCTGGCCACCCGCGTCATCGTCGAGAACCGTCCCGGCGCCACCGGCACCATCGGCGCCTCCTACGTGTCGCGCGCCACGCCCGACGGCCTGACCCTGCTGGGCACCTCGATCGGTCCGCAGGCCATCGCGCCGCACATGATGGCCCGGCTGAACTACGACCCCGTCGAGAGCTTCGCCCCGGTCGTCACCATCGGCACCATTCCGCATGTGTTGGTGGTGAACGCGCGCCAGCCGTACCGCACGGTAAAGGACCTGGTCGCGGCCGCGAAGGCCAAACCCGATGGCCTGGCCTATGCCTCGGGCGGCACCGGCACCATCCTGCACATGCAGGGCGAACTGCTGCGCCAGCAAAGCGGCGCGCGCTTCCTGCACGTGCCCTACAAGGGCGACACCCCCGCCCTGCAAGACACGCTGGCCGGGCAGGTCGCCTTCATGTTCGCGCCCATCGCCGCGGCGCTGCCGCACATCCAGGCCGGCTCGCTGCGCGCGCTGGCCGTGACCTCGGCCAGGCGCCTGCCCGCCTTGCCCGACGCCCCCACCATGACCGAGGAAGGCTACGCCGACTTCGTCGTCGAGCAATGGCAGGCCGTGTTCGCCCCGGCCGCCACGCCCGCCGACGTCGTGGCCCGCCTGAACCAAAGCATCAACCAGGCGCTGAAGACGCCCGACGTGGCCGCGCTGGCCGACAAGCTGGGCATCACCGTCGCCGGCGGTTCGCCCCAAGACCTCGACGCCCTGCGCCGCGCCGACTACGCCAAGTGGGGCGACCTGATACGCAAAGCGGGCATCCAGCCCTGATCCCTTCCAGACAGCAACACCGCAACCCCGACCAGGAAACCAGCATGAGCCACTCCGACATCATCAAGAACTTCCCCCGCGTGCCCGCCGAGATCGTCGCCCGCGCCGCCGAACTGCAACCCGCCATCCTGGCCGACGTGGCCGGCCGCCGCGGCGCCCTTAGCGGCCGCATCCGTCCGCTGCATCCCGGCATGAAGCTGGCCGGCACGGCCTTCACGGTCGAAGTGCGCCCCGGCGACAACCTGATGATCCACGCCGCCATCTCGCTGGCGCAGCCCGGCGACGTGCTGGTCATCGACGGCAAGGGCGACCTGAGCTCGGCGCTGATGGGCACCATCATGATGACCGCCTGCCAGAAGCTCGGCCTGGCCGGCGTGGTCATGGACGGCGCGGCGCGCGACAGCATCGAGATCATCGAGATGAACTACCCGGTGTTCGCCGCCGGAACCAACCCCAACGGCCCCACCAAGAACGTGCCCGGCCGCATCGGCCATCCCGTCAGCGTGGGCGGCGTCACGGTGCAACCCGGCGACTTCATCATCGGCGACAACGATGGCGTGGTCGTGGTCGAACGCGAGAAGATCGAGGGCCTGCTGCCCGCCGCCGAGAAGAAGGTGCGCGACGAGGCCGCCCGCATCGAAGCCATCAAGGGCGGCGACACCGCCGCCAAGTGGCTGGCCGCCGCCCTGCGCACGGCCGGCGTGCTGAAGGAAGGAGAATCGCTGTGAGCCCAGCCGCTTCCTCCGGCCCCAGGCCGGTCATCCTCGTCACCGCCAACGACCTCGCGCCGCAGGCGCTGGCATTGCTACAGGATTTCGACGTCGTGTACGCGGGCAAGACGCCTTCCGAAGACGACATCGTGGCCCTGTGCCGCCAGCACGATCCGGTCGGCATCATCGTGCGCTACAGCAAGGTCGGGGAAGCCGCCATGCAGGCCGCGCCTTCGCTGCGCGTGATCTCCAAGCACGGCAGCGGTACGGACACCATCGACAGGACCGCCGCCGCGGCGCGCGGCATCGAAGTGCGCGCGGCGGTCGGCGTGAACGCGGGCGCGGTCGCCGAAGAGGCCCTGGCGCTGCTGCTGGCCTGCGCCAAGTCGGTCGTATCGCTGGACGCGCGCATGCGCGCCGGCCACTGGGACAAGTCCACGCACAAGAGCGTGGAGCTGGCCGGCAAGACGCTGGGCCTGGTCGGCCTGGGCGCCATCGGCCGCCGCATGGCGCGCATGGCGCAAGGCCTGGGCATGCGCGTGGTCGGCTTCGATCCCTATGCCAAGGATGCCGGCGACGGCGTCACGCTGGTGGACCTGGACGCGATCTGGCGCGAGTCGGACGCCATCTCGCTGCACTGCCCGCTGACGGCCGACAACCGCGGCATGGTCAACGCCCGCACGCTGGCCCTGTGCAAGCCCGGCGTGATCCTCGTCAACACCGCGCGCGGCGGCCTGATCGAAGAAGCCGACCTGCTGCAGGCCGTGCGCTCGGGCCAGGTCGGCTCGGCCGGGCTGGACAGCTTCGCCGTCGAACCCATGACGGCCGGCCACCCCTTCCAGCAGGAGCCGCGCATCCTGCTCAGCCCTCACATCGGCGGCGTGACGCCCGAAGCCTACATCGGCATGGGCGTGGGCGCCGCGCGCAACGTGCTGGACGTGCTGGGCATCGCCCACCCGGCCTGATGGAGCGACGACATGGCACAACGATGGAAACACGCGCCCGCCGGCGGCAACTGGGGCGAATTCGGCCCCGACGACCAACTGGGGCGCATGAATCTGGTGGATGGCGGCAAGACGCTGCAAGGCATCGCCGAGGTCACCGAGGGCCTGACGTTCTGCCTGTCGCTGCCCCTGGACGTGCCAGGCGGCATGGCGCTGAATCCGCGCCGGCTGCCGCCGCGCCGCTACGCCACGCTGCGCGACGGCAAGAGCGCGGGCGCGCAGGGCTTCTGCTGGTCGTACGCGGATGAAGATCCGGCGCTGACCGACGTGGTCTGCGACGACGTGCTGCTGATGAACACGCAGTACTCCACCCAGTGGGACAGCCTGGCGCACATGGGCAGCCGCTTCGACGCCGATGGCGACGGGCAGGCCGAGGCCGTGTTCTACAACGGCTATCGCGCCGGCGAGCACCTGCACGCCGCGCACGAAGACCCCGACGCGCCGGCGGACTGGGCGCGCTTTCCCGAACCGCGCGCCGACGCGCTGGGCATCGAGAACCTGGCCGAGCACGGCGTGCAGGGACGGGCCGTGATGATCGACCTGGAACACCATGTGGGGCGCAAGCGCCATGCCGTCGGCTACGCGGAACTGATGGCGATCATGGATGCCGATGGCGTCACGGTGGAACCCGGCGACATGGTGTGCCTGCACACCGGTTTCGGCGGCACGCTGATGGCCATGAAGCGCCAACCGGACGTGGCTCATCTGCACGCGACCGGCAGCGGTCTGGACGGCAACGACGCACGGCTGCTGTCATGGATCGTCGAGTCGAAGCTGGCCTGCCTGATCGCCGACAACCCCGCCGTTGAACTGGTGCAGCCGGTTCGCTTCGGCGGCATCGGCCAACCCCTGCGCGGACCGCGCCTGCCGCTGCACGAACACTGCCTGTTCAAGAACGGCATCCACCTGGGCGAACTGTGGTGGCTGACGCCGCTGGCGCGCTGGCTGCGCGCGCATCACCGCAGCCGCTTCCTGCTGACCGCCCCGCCCTTGCGGCTGCCGGGCGCCGTCGGTTCACCGGCGACGCCCATCGCCACCGTCTGACCAGGATTTCCCTCACGTCCTTTTTCTTCTGCCTCCGGACCCGGCGCAACGCCGAGGCCGGCAATACCTAGAACACACGGAGACAAACTCATGCACATCCTGCACAGGACCCTGGCCGCCCTTGCCCTGGCCACCGCCGCCGGCGCCGCCACAGCCGCTTTTCCCGAACGCCCCATCACCCTGGTGGTGCCTTACTCGGCCGGCGGCGCGGCCGACGCGCAATCGCGCCTGGTGGCCGCGAAGCTGGGCCAGCGCCTGGGCCAGCAGATCGTGGTCGAGAACAAGCCGGGGGCCAGCGGCACCATCGGCGCCGCCGCCGTGGCGCGCGCCAATGCCGATGGCTACACCTTGCTGTACGACGCCACCGCGCACGCGGTCAATCCCATCCTGTATCCCTCGCTGAGCTACGACAGCAAGCGTGACTTCCGCCCCCTGACACTGGTCAGCCTGACGCCCAATCTGCTGGTGGTGCCCGTCGACTCGCCCTACAGAACGGTGGCCGACCTGACCGCGGCGGCGCGCAAGCAGCCGGGCCACGTCAACTATGCCTCGCCCGGCAACGGCACCGCCCAGCACATCGCGGCGGCACTCTACGCGCAGCAGTCCGGCATCGAGATCACGCACATTCCCTACAAGGGCGGCGCGCCCGCGCTGACCGATCTGGTCGGCGGCCAGGTGGACATGATGTTCAGCAACATGGCCGCGTCGTATCCGCTGGTGAGGGCCAACAAGCTGCGCGCGCTGGCCACGACGTCACGCGCGCGCGTCGATGCCCTGCCCGACCTGCCGACCGTGGCGGAAACGGGGCTGAAGGGCTACGAGGTCTATGAATGGAACGGCATCTTCGCGCCGGCCGGCGTGCCCGATGCGATCGCCGGCCAGCTCGAACAGGCGCTGCGCGCGGCGATGCAGGATCCTTCGCTGCAGGCCAGCCTGAAGGAGCTGGGCGCGCAGCCGATCGGCTCGTCGGCCCAGGCGTTCGGCGCCTTCGTCGCCGACGAAATGCGCCGCGCCGAGACGGTGCTGGCCAACTCCGGCATCAAGCGCGACTGAAGGCCGCCCAGGACAAGGAAACACATCCATCATGAAAGCCCTTCTTCCCTCGCTGTGCGCGGCATGGCTCGCGGCCGCCGCGCCAGCCGCGCATGCCGACTACCCCGACCGTCCGATACGCATCATCGTCGGATTCTCTGCTGGCGGCCCGACCGATGTGGTGGCCCGAGCCTTCGCCGCCTACGCGGCCAAGTCGCTGGGGCAGGCCGTCGTGGTCGAGAACAAACCGGGCGCCAATACCATCCTGGCCGCCGAGGCCGTGGCCAAGGCCCCCGCCGACGGCTACACCCTGCTGATGGGCGCGACGAACCACACGATGATTCCGGCCCTGTACGGCGACCGAGTGAAATTCGATGCACGCGACTCGTTCGCCCCGGTATGCACCGTGGCCGTCAGCCCCACCGTGCTGGTGGTGGGGCCGTCGATGCCCACGGACACATTGGCGGCATTCCTCGCCAAACTGAAGGCCGAGCCCGGCAAGCGCACCTATGCCACCCCGGGCACCGGCAGCTCGGGCCACTTCGCCAGCGCGCAATTCCTGCGCCTGACCGGCACGTCGATGAACCACATTCCCTATAAGGGCGCCTCACAGGCCATCACGGACGTCATGGGCGGACAGGTCGACAGCTCGCTGGCCACGCTGGGCTCGGTGCTGCCGCAGTTGCAGTCCGGCAAGTTGAGGGCGCTGGCGGTCGCCGCGCCCGAGCGGCTGGCCGAACTGCCGCAGGTGCCCACCTTCGAGGAGGCCGGCGTGAAGCGATACCGCGCGGACGCCTGGTATGGCGTGCTGGCGCCCGCGGGAACGCCCGCGCCGGCGCTGGCCAGGCTGTCCCAGGTGGCCGCCGGCTTCGCGCGGGACAGCGCCGCCGCCCAGAGCCTGGAGGCGCTCGGCATGCAACCGCGCCCGGTCTGCGGCGCCGACTTCGGCCGGCAGTTGACACAGGAAATCACCGACTACCGCGCCCTGGCGCGCGCTCTTGATCTGCAGGCGCAATGAGCCTGACTATTCCAACAAAGGAGAGACACATGAAGAAGAATCCGACCGCATGCGGCGTGCCCCTGTTTGCCCAGGCCCTGGCCGCCACCCTGCTGCTGGCGGGCGCCGCCGCCGCCCATGCCGAATGGCCCGAGCGCGCCGTGCGCATCGTCGTGCCCTACGGCCCCGGCGGCGCGGTGGACGTGGCCACGCGCAAGATGGCGCAGAAGCTGGGCGAGCAGACCGGCCAGAGCTTCATCGTCGAGAACAAGCCCGGCGCCACCGGAACCATCGGCGCCAGCCAGGTGGCCCGCAGCGCCGCCGATGGCTACACGCTGATGGCCAACGACACCACCTACTCCCTGCTGCCGTTCATCTTCAAGAAGCTGCCGTTCGACCACGGGGCCGACCTGCAGCCCGTCTCGGCCTTCATCTTCGCGCCCATGGCGCTGGTGGTGAAAAGCGACGGCCCGTACAAGACGCTGGACGACCTGGTGGCCCGCGCCAAGGCGGCCCCCAGCACCGTTACCTACGGCTCGGGCGGCCCCGGCACCACGCCGCATTTCGCGGCGGAAGGGTTGGGCCAGGCCACGGGCGTCAAGTTCATGCACGTGCCCTTCAAGGGCGCCGCCGAGGCCACGCAGGCCGTGCTGGGCAACGTCGTGGACTTCCAGTTCGCCTCCACCACCGGCGTCATGGGCGCGGTCAAGGGCGGCAGCCTGCGCCTCTTGGCCATCAGCGGCAACCAGCGCCTGCCCGTGCTGAAGGACGTTCCCACCTTTGCCGAGGCTGGCGTGAAGGACTTCGGCGTGGTGAACTGGACGGGCCTGTGGGCGCCCAAGGGCACGCCGCCCGAGGTGCTGGCCCGCCTGCAAAAGGAAGTCGCCACCGCCATGAATGCCCCCGACATGAAGGAATTCGCCCAGAGCATGGGCGCCGACCCGCGCCAGGTCGACTCGGCCGGCTTCGCGCGCATCCTGCGCGACAGCTCCGCCATGTGGAAATCGGTCAGCGAGAAGACCGGTTTCGAGGCACGTTGAACCTCACGCGGCGCCGCCCCCACGGCGCGCCGCCACGACAAGGACCCGCATGTTCCTGCTCAATCCCCCCCAGGTCACGGAATTCTCCGTGTTCTCTGCCATGCCGGCGGCCTTGCGCCGCGCCCAGCCCAGCGCCTGGGCCGACGCCAATCGTGGCGGCGCCATCGCCGACTCGTTCCTGGAAGGACCGGTGTTCGACCGCGCCGGCAACCTGTACGTGACCGACATCCCGTGGGGCCGCATCTTCCGCGTCGGTCCCTCGGGAGAATGGACGCTGGTGGCCGAATACGACGGCGAGCCCAACGGCATGAAGTTCCTGGATGACCAGCGCCTGCTGATCACCGACTACAAGAACGGCCTGATGACGCTGGACGTCGCCACCGGCCAGGTGTCGCCCTACCTGCAACGCCGCAACAGCGAGCGCTTCAAGGGCGTGAACGATCTGGTCTTCGATGCCGAGGGCAATCTCTATTTCACCGACCAGGGCCAGACCGGCCTGCACGATCCCACCGGCCGCGTGTACCGCCTGCGCCCGAACGGCCAGCTCGATCAACTGCTGTCGAACGTGCCCAGCCCCAACGGCGTGGCGCTGTCGCCCGACGGCAAAGTGCTGTACGTGGCCGTGACGCGCGGCAACTGCGTATGGCGCGTGCCGCTGCTGCCGGATGGCAGCGTCAGCAAGGTCAGCCAGTTCTTCACGTCGTACGGGCCGAGCGGCCCCGACGGACTGGCGGTGGACGTGGCAGGCAACGTCATCGTCGCCAACCCCGGACTGGGCTATGTGTGGCTGCTGAATCCGCGGGCCGAGCCCATCCAGGTGTGGCGCAGCCCGACGGGCATGTCCACGACCAATATCGCATTCGGCGGAAAGGATGGCCGCACGCTGTATTGCACCGAATCGACCAGCGGGACGGTGCTGATGGCGCAGGCGCCGCATGCGGGGCTGAGGCCGCATCGCGGCGCCACGCGGTAGTCGCAGCCGCAGGGGGACGAGCGCTCGGCTTATTTCAGCAGGACCCGTCAAGACGCTTGTCCGAGGCCATGCGCGCATGAGCTCCCCTCCGCCTGCCGCACGACATGATCCGGCGCCCTTGCGATCGCCCGCGGGCAGGCGCCGCGGCTTACTTGAACCGCGCCGCGTTGTCCTGCAACGCCGTATCGGCGCACTGCGCATCCAGATGT
The DNA here is from genome assembly GCF_900078315.1 of Bordetella ansorpii. GTDB lineage: Bacteria > Pseudomonadota > Gammaproteobacteria > Burkholderiales > Burkholderiaceae_B > Bordetella > Bordetella ansorpii. The sequence continues at coordinate 761,852 of NZ_FKBS01000014.1, read as the reverse complement.
CCACCCGGGGCCCCGGCCACCCCGAGCGCGCCGATCACGGTTTCGCCCGACTTGATCGGCACGCCGCCGCCCAGCAGCAGGAAGCCCGGCATGTCGGTCAGGTTGGCCGCGCCGGGATTCTTCTGGGCATTCTCCATGATCGCCAGCGTGGGCGCCTTGGCCGAGGCCGAGGTGTAGGCCTTCAGGCGGCTGCCATCCACCGTGTGCGGACCGGCGTTGTCCGAACGCGCGAAGGCCTTGAGCACGCCCGCGCGGTCGACCACGGCGGCGCTCACGTTGTAGCCCTTGGCCAGGCAGGCGGCGACGGCGGCGTCGGCCACGTGGCGGGCGTCCTCCAGCGAGACATTCTTTTCGGTCAGCACGGCGGCCTGGGTGGTGGCGCACATCGCAGCCGCCGCGCTCAGCGCGGCCAGGAACAGGGAGGGTTTGAGCATGGAAATCGTCCTTGTGGAAAGAGACTCCAGCTTAGGGACGCGTGCCGGATCGCGGTATTCGCCCGGCTACGCATCGGCCTCCGTAGCGCTACGGAGCCGGCGCCTCGCCGTCCAGCAGCAGCGCGTACTGGCGGATCAGTTGCGCCAGCGACGCGACCTCCAGCTTGACGAACACATTCGCGCGATAGGTCTCGACCGTGCGGGGCGACAGGTCGAACTCGCGCGCGATCTCCTTGTTGGCATGGCCTTGCGCCACGCGCCGCGCCACCTCCCGCTCACGGCCCGACAACCGTTCCAGGCGCGCCCGCGCGGCCTCGGTGACGGCGGCCCGCTCGCGGCCGGCGACATGCCCGCGCACGGCCGACTGCACCGCATCCAGGAACACGTCATCGTCCATCGGCTTCTGCAGGAACTCGATGGCGCCGCCCTTGAAGGCGCGGCGGCACAGGTCCACGTTGGCGTGCCCGGTCAGCATGATGACCGGCAGGTCGCTGCGCGCGGCCAGGCGCGCCAGCACGTCCAGGCCGCTGATGCCGGGCATGCGGATGTCCAGCACCACGCAGCCGATGGCGTGCGCGGGCAGCTCGTCCAGGAATGTCAGGGGATCCCCATAGCCGCTGCTGCGCAGGCCCACGCTGCGCAGCAGCAACGCCAGCGCCTCGCGCACGGCGTCGTCGTCATCGACCAGATAGACCACCGGGGTGTCGGTCGGCAAGGCATTCATGGCCGGGGCTCCAGCGGCAAGGTCAATGTGAAACAGGCGCCGCCTTCCGGCAGGTTGTCCGCGCGGACGTGGCCGTCCATGGAGCCGGCCAGGGTCTCGCACAAGGTCAGGCCCAGCCCCATGCCGCCGCTGCGCGTGGTGTAGAAAGGCTCGAACAGACGCGGCAGATCGTGGGCGGCGATGCCGGGACCGGTATCGCTGACGGTGAACCGGTACTGCCCGTCCGCCCTCTGCCCACGCAGCCGGATGCGGCGCGGCGCCCCGGCCTGGCCCGCCAGCGCGGCGACCGCGTTCTGCACCAGGTTGTGCAGGATCTGCTCCACCGCGATGGGATCACCGAGCGGCCTGGCGCCCGGCGCGGCATTGGTCCAGTCGAACGCGATGCCATGACGCTCCAGCTCAGGCTCGCACAGGAAAGCCAGGTTGCCGGCCAGGACATCCGGGGCCAGCGGCTGGCGCGCGGCGGCCGCCCCCGGGCCCACCAGCGCCCGCAGGCGCTCGATGATGTCGGCGGCGCGGCGGGCCTGCTGGGCGCTGGCATCGAGCGCCTGCCGCACCGCGGGCGTTTCGTCGGGATCGTCCAGCAGGCGTTGCGCGGCGCGGGTCTGGGCCAGGATGGCGGTCAGCGGCTGGTTCAGTTCATGCGCGATGCCGGCCGCCATTTCCCCCAGCGTGCTCAGGCGCGTCAGGGCCGTCATGCGGGCCTGCTCGGCCTGCCGGCGGGCATGGCGGCGGCTGGCCTGCCAAACCCGCGCGGCGCCGACCAGCAAGGCGCTGAAGACGGCCCACAGCATCCATCCCCGCCAGGGCCAGTCCGCGGGGCCGAGGCCGCGCTCGGCCTGCATCAGGAAAGGCTGGCTGGCCGCGCCCAGGGGTTTGGCGATGTTCAGCACCGGGCCATATGCCGGCACGCGGCCCCCCTCATCGGCACGCAGGGCCAACGCCTCGGCGCCCGGCTGCACCGCGAGGGTCAGGCGCCCGACGTCGGCGGCGATGTCCGATGCCGCAAGCAGGTCCTGCCCATCGACCAGCATGCTCCACGAAGACGCGGACACCAGCCAGTAGTGGCGGGAATCCAGCGGCAAGGCCACGGCATGCCCGCTGGCCGAGGCGCGGGCGATGGCGGCGTCCAGGTCGGCGGGCGGCGGTTGGCTGCCCTGCCAACCCTGCGGCGAGCGCCAGCCCAGCGCCACGATCTCGCCCAGCGCGGGCTGCAGGCTGGGCAGCAGGCGCTGGGGCATCGGCGGATGCGACAGCGCGGCCAGCGTGTCGAGCACGGCCTCGTGCTGCACGGCTTTCTGGCTGAGCATGCGATGGGCGATGCTGGCGCCCTGCAGGAAGCGGTCGCGCTGCGCCAGGTAATCCTGGCGGCCCAGCGCCGCGATGCCGGCCAGGCTCAGCAGCAGCCAAGCGCCCACGGTGCGCCAACGGAGGAAAGGGAGGGTCACGATGCCGCAATTATCGCAGCGGGCCCGCCGCGGCGGACTCCGTAGCGCTACGGAGCCACGGTCGGCATGGCGGCACGGCGTCGCGGCACCGCGCCATCACGCACGGCAGGCAAGCCATAACCGCGATCCCGATAGGTACGCTCGACCCACAGGACATGCGCCAGCGCCACCCTGGCCAGGCCGGCGTCCGGCTCCATCCTTTCGTAGCGGTCCGGACGCACGTATCGGAACTGGCTGGCGGGTTTGCGCGGTTCCAGCACGGTCAGGATGTCGTCCCGCAGATAGCCGTAGGAATCGCCGTACTGCATCATGGCCCGCCCGCCTGCCCGTGGATCGGTCAGGTCCTGGCCGATCATCGGATGCTGGCCATGGACGCCCAGCAACGACAGCAGCGTCACCGGCATGTCGATCTGGCTGACCAGCCGTTCGTCCTGCCGCACGGGCACCCCCGCTCCCAGGATCAGCGCGGGAATCTGGAAATGCTTCAGCGGGATATGGGCCGCACCGCCGACACGCGCGTCATGGTCGGCCGCCACCAGGAACACCGATTCATTCCAGTACGACGCCTGTTTCGCTCGGCCGAAGAATTCCCCCAGCGCCCAATCGGCGTAGCGCACGGTGTTCTCGACGGACGCCGGCTCGCCCACGGGTTCGATACGGCCTTGCGGATACTCCCAGGGCGAATGGTTGCTGACCGAGAAAGCGAGCACGAAGCAGGGCTGCTCGGCGCTGTCCTCGAGGATGCGATGCACCCGCGCGAACATGTCCTCGTCGCTGGCGCCCCAGGTGCCCACGAACGCCGGATCCTCGAAGGTCTTCAGGTCGTACAGTTCGTCGAAGCCGTTGCCCAGGAAGAAGCTCTTCATGTTGTCGAAGTGCGCCTCGCCGCCGTAGACGAAGCACGTCCGGTAACCCTGCCGCTTCAGGAACTGCGCCAGCGTGAAGAAATTCGACTGCGCATCGGGCAGCCGCAGCACGGCCTCGGACAGCGAAGGCGGAAAACCCGCGACCAGCGCCTCCAATCCGCGCACCGAGCGCGTGCCGGTGGCATAGGCATTGGTGAAGGCCCAGCCTTCCTGCATCAGCTTGTCCAGGCACGGCGTCAGGCCCCGCCCGCCCAGATGGCCCACGAACTGCGCGCCCAGGCTTTCCTCGACGATCATCACCAGGTTGCGCGGACGGGCCAGCCGCGACGCCGAGGCCTGCGGGTGCAACGTCGGTATCGCGGCATTGGCGGGGTCGGGCAGACCCGCCGACTGCCGCACGATGCGCTGCATCTCGTCTTCCGGCATCGAACCGTAAGCGTCGCTGCTGGACCGCTGGTTCTTCATGCTGTAGACGGCGTACAGCACGCTGTAGAGCGAATTCAGCGGCAGCGCATTCACCATCGCATCGCCGCAGAACGCGACGGTCGACGGATTGATGGGACGGTGCTTCAAGGTGCCACGGATGGCGAGGATGCCGCCAGCCAGCGCGGCCAGGGTCTGCAGGCCGCGCAACCACAACGGTTGCGGACCGGATGGCCACAGCGGCTGCCAGAACATGGCGTACCCCGCCCATGCCATCAGGCCCGTCACCACGACCACCGCCAGCACGGTGGAACGGTAGCCGCGCCACAGCATGGTGAAGACTTCCCGGGGATTGGTCAGGTAGACGACATACAGGCGGTTGGGCCGGGTGTCGTACTCGTCGATGAACTGCGGGGTGGACAGCTCCAGCAACACAATGGCCAGCCAGCCGATCAGCAACCAGATGCCGTTGATGGCCTGCGCCAGCGCCGACTGCCCCACCCACGGCGCCAGCGTCAGCGGCAGGATGGCGATCACGGCGATCATGTGGGCATCGATGCGCAGGCCGCCCAGCACGATGGCCGCCGGCCGGCCGCTGGCCTGCACCCTGGGCCTCTGCCATGCCATCAACGCGGCGCGCGAGGCGCTCAGCAGCAACAGGGTGGCGGCAATGAAAACGAGTGTCTGTGCGTACATGAGGCGCGGCGTGGCCGCCGCAGACTATTCACAAGGAACCGACGAGTCTAGTCCTCGTCGCGTCAAATTTGCGTCAAGTCATCATGCTGTCATTTTCAAATTTTCGCCAGCGAAACAAGATTTCGCTGCAACGCAACATCGAATCGGGACAATCAGGCGCGGCGCCGGTTGCGCAGCCAGGCCAGGCCCTTGATGGCGATGGGCAGGATGGACAGCACGATGATGATGACGGAGACCCAGTGCAGGTTCGCGCGCACCCAGGGGATACCGCCGAGGAAATAGCCGGCGGTGGTCAGCGAGCCGCACCACAGCACGCCCCCCACCACGTTGTACGAAACAAAGGTCGCGCGCGGCATCTGCGACAGGCCCGCCACGAACGGCACCACGGTGCGCACGATGGGGATGAAGCGCGCGATCACGATGGTCAGCGCGCCGTAGCGCTCGAAATAGGCCCGGGCCTGCTGGACATGGGCAGGGTTGACGCGCTTGAGCAGCCGGTCGCGCAGCAGCGCCGAGCGGCCAGTCGAGTAGTTCACCGAATCGCCCAGGATGGCCGCCAGGATCAGCGCGACGATGCTGACGATGGGATTGATGCCGGCGATCCCCAGGAATGCCCCCGTGGCGAACAGCAGCGAATCGCCCGGCAGGAAAGGAAAAATGACGAAGCCGGTTTCGGCGAAGATGATCAGCACGACGATGGCCGTGCCCAGCATCCAGTTCTGGGCCAGCACGGCCATCAATCCGTTGGGATCGGTGAGCCATGCGAACATTTCAATGGGATTCATGTAGCGTGAGTTGCCTTGGTTTGCGGCCGGAACGAGTACGAAGCAGCGAAGTACCGAACGATACCGCGTGCCATCAGCACCGCGGATCGATTTCGTGTCAAACGTAACACTTCAGGTCCCGTTGGCACGAAGAATGCTGCGCGTGCGGGCGCCAGGCCGGGTCGGCAGCGGCTCCACCGCCCAACGGCCTGGCCTAGGGCCTGTTCACACTAAAAGGAGAACAGCGATGCAGACTCGGGATGTCGAAGCCGTGGTGATCGGGGCGGGAACCGCGGGAACCAATGCCTTTCACGTACTGAAGTCAGCCGGCGCGGACGTCCTGCTGGTCGACCGTGGCCCGCTGGGCACGACCTGCGCCCGGGTCGGCTGCATGCCTTCCAAGGCCGTGCTGCACGCGGCGGCGCGCTGGTGCGAGGCCCGCAGCCTGGTGGCGGACCCTGCCTGCTTGACCCTCTCCCCCCACGTGTCGTGGCAACAATCCCGCCAAATACGCGACGAGTTCGCCAGCGAGGCCGCGCAAAGCACCCGCTCGGCGGCCGGCGACCGCCTGGTCATGGAAGAAGCGCGCTTCATCGCGGCCGATACCCTGCAGGCCGGCCAGACCCGCATACGGGCCCGTGCCTTCGTCATCTGCACGGGTTCGAGCCCGGTCATTCCGGAACCCTTGCGCCCCTTGCAGCACCGCCTGCTGACGACCGACAACCTGTTCGACCTGGACGTTCTGCCCGCCCGCGTCGGCGTGTTGGGCATGGGCGCCATCGGCCTGGAAATGAGCATCGCCCTGGCCCGCCTGGGCCTGGACGTGATCGGGGCGGATCAATTGGACGCCATCGGCGGCGCCAAGGATCCGGACATACAGGCGCGCGCGCAGGCGCATTTCGGCTCGCTGATGCAGCTATGGCTGGGCGATGCCGTCACGGCGGAGGCGGACGGCGATGCCGTGCGGTTGCGGCAGGCCGACCGGCACGCCGTCGTCGATCGCCTGCTGGTCGCCACGGGCCGGCATGCGAATGTGGACAGGCTGGACCTGGCCGCCGCAGGCGTGGACCTGGACGACAAGGGCCAGCCCCGCATCGACCCCGCCCGCCTGACCGCCGGCCACGACGGCATCTTCTTCGCGGGCGACGTGAATCCCGACCGTCCCCTGATGCACGAGGCCGCGGACGAAGGCCAGGCCGCCGGTCGCGCGGCGCTGGCCCGTGTGCGGGACGAATCCCCGAAGGCACTGGCGCGCCGTTGCGCGATCACCATCGTCTTCACCGATCCCGACCTCTGTGCGGTAGGTCTGCCATTCGACAAGGCGAACGAGCAGGGCGCCCTGATCGGCTCGGCTTCAGGCGACGGGAACGGACGCGCTCGCATCATGGGGGCCACCGACAATCTGCTGCGGGTCTATGCCGCGCGCGGCACGGGCAAGCTGCTGGGCGCCAGCATGCTGGCCACGCATGGCGAGCACCTGGCGCACCTGCTGGCGTGGGCCATCCAGAACGGCCAGACGGCCGAGCAGTTGCTGGCCATGCCGTTCTATCACCCGAGCATCGAAGAGATGCTGAAAGACGCATTGAAGGACATCGCCAGGCAGATGAAACCCTGACATCCCGCATGCGCGGCGCGGGCCGGATCAGGCCGCGAGGCAGGACTCACGCCGCGCGCCCGTCGCATCCGGTCAGGCTTGCAGCAGCTCGATGAACGCGCGATTGAAAGCCGGAATATCGTCCGGCTTGCGGCTCGACACCAGCTTGCCATCCACCACCACCTCCTGGTCCACCCAGTTCGCGCCGGCATTGCGCAGGTCATCCTGCAAGGACGGCCAACTGGTCATCTTGCGGCCCTTCACCACGCCCGCCGAGATCAGCAGCCAGGCGCCGTGGCAGATCACCGCCACCGGTTTGCCGGCCTCGATCATCGCGCGCACGATCGCCTGCGCCTTGGGCTGCATGCGGATCTCATCGGCGTTGACCACGCCGCCCGGCAGCAGCAGCGCGTCGAAATTGCCGGTTTCCGTTTCCGCCTGCACGAAGGTCAGATCCACGTCGAAGCGGTCGCCGGGCTTGTCGTGATGCATGCCGAGGATGGGATCGGCGCGGGCAGAGACCACCACCGTGCGCACACCCTGCTCCTGCAAGGCATCGCGCGGGCCGGTCAACTCCACTTGCTCGAAGCCATCGACGGCAAGGATTGCCACGTTCAGATCTTTGCGTGTCGCCATGGTTTGCTCCCGTTGCATGGCCCCCGAGGAAAAACATCGCGGCGCGCCGGGGCCGCGCGCGCCACCGCACGGTCGCCGCAAGCGCCATGCCCGCGGGCACGCCGTTTGCTCAATCCTCGTCATGAACGCTCCAGAACCGTTGCCGCCACCCGCGCTGTCCCCCGGCCTCGTCTATGCCGACGACACCCGGCCCGGCTATCGCCGCAAGCGCGTCAATGCAAAGACCTTTCATTACTTCGATACGCACGGCAAGCGCATCACCGATGACGGCAAGGTGACGCGCATCCAATCCCTGGCCATCCCGCCCGCCTATACCGATGTCTGGATTTGTCCCGATCCGCAGGGCCACATCCAGGCCACGGGCCGCGATGCGCGCGGACGCAAGCAGTACCGCTACCACCCCGACTGGACCTCGGTCCGCGACGCCCAGAAGTACGGCCAGTTGGCGGCCTTCGGCCTGTGCCTGCCCCGCATCCGCGCGCGCATCACGCGCGACATGGCGTTGCCAGGCCTGCCCCGCGACAAGGTTGCCGCCACGCTGGTGCGCTTGCTGGAACTGACCCGCATCCGCGTGGGATCGCGGGAATACGCGCGCGCCAATCGATCGTTCGGCCTGACCACGCTGACGCGACGCCACGCGCAGGTCGCGGGCGACCGCATCCGCCTGCGCTTCGTGGGCAAGAGCGGCGTCCCGCACGACGTGACCGTGGCCGACCGGCGCATCGCCCGCCTGGTGCGGCGCTGCCTGGACCTGCCGGGCCAGCAGCTTTTCCATTACCTGGACGAAGCGGGCGAAGCGCGTGCGGTGGACTCCGATCTGGTCAACGATTATCTGCGGGAAGCCAGCGGCGCGGACTTCACGGCCAAGCACTACCGCACCTGGGCCGGCACGTTGTATGCCTACGCGGCATTGCGGGCACAGTTGAGCGACGTGCTGGACGACGAAGCCAACACGCCGACCGCCACCCGGAAGCATCTGGCCGAAGTGATAAAGCGCGTGGCGCAACGGCTGGCGAACACGCCGGCGGTGTGCCGCGCGTGCTACATCCACCCGGCGGTGATGGAAGCGTATCTGGAGGGCACGTTGCAGGCCGAAGCCCGTGCGCCGGATACGCCGCGCGGGCTGGCCGCCGAGGAACGGCGGCTGCTGGCGTTTCTGCAGGCGTTGCCCGTGCGGACGCCCGCCGATAGCGTGCCGGCCAAGTAAAGGCGACCAGCGCCATCGGCTGCCGTGCCGGAGGCGATGCGTAAAGTTCGGGCGCGGATGCACACGGTGCAGACCCCGTCCCCCAACGCATGGCCGGCGATGCCGCCAAACGCCCCCCGGAAGTGCCGTCGGGAATGGCAGTTGCTACTGAACCTGCGGACGCGACAGTCCCGCAACCCCTACTTTTTGGGAGCAAGCAATGGCCAAAATCAAGACCCTTCATGATCTGTTCATCCACGAGCTTTCGGACATCTACAGCGCCGAGAAGCAACTGACCCGTGCCTTGCCGAAGATGGCGCGCGCCTCCAGCGATCCTCAACTGGCCGAGGCATTCCGCTCGCACCTGGAAGAAACGCAAGGCCAGGTCGAGCGCATCGACCGCATCGTCGAAGCCAGCGACCTCAAGCTCAAGCGCATAAAGTGCATGGCCATGGAAGGACTGGTCGAGGAAGGCAAGGAGGTGATCGAAGAAGTGGAAGAAGGTCCCGTGCGCGATGCGGCCCTGATCGCGGCCGCGCAGAAGGTCGAGCATTACGAGATCGCCGGCTACGGCACGTTGTGCACCTACGCCAAGCTGCTGGGCCTCAACGATGCCGTGAAGCTGCTGAAGGAAACCCTGGCCGAGGAAAAGGGCGCCGACGACAAGCTCGGCGGCCTGGCGGCCGCGCAAACCAACCTCCAGGCTGCGGCAGTCTGATCCCCAGCCGCCCGCCGTTCGCGTGGGCGGCTTTTCGATGTGTCCCCATGTTCCGAAACGGGCTGGCCACCGCTTGCGGCTACACTTGTGCGCCATTTCGCCTCACATCCCCGTTTTTCGATGACTTCCCCTGCATGCGGCCTGGACTTCGGCACGTCTAATTCCACCGTGGGCTGGAGCCGTCCCGGCCAGCACACCCTGCTGACGCTGGAAGATGGCAAGCCCACCCTGCCTTCGGCGATCTTCTTCCATGACGAAGACGACGACGTCAGCTTCGGCCGCGCCGCCCTGGCCGACTACCTCGAAGGCTACGACGGCCGCCTGATGCGCGCCATGAAAAACCTGCTGGGCAGCTCGCTGATGGACGGCCATACCGAAGTGCAAGGCCGCGCCCTGCCCTTCCGCGTGCTGCTGACCCGCTTCATCGCCGAGCTCAAGCGCCGCGCCGAAACCGCCGCGGGCACGCCCTTCAACCGCGTGGTGCTGGGCCGCCCGGTGTTCTTCGTCGACGACAACCCGGCCGCCGACCAACTGGCCCAGGACACCCTGGGCGAGATCGCGCGCAGCGTGGGCTTCACCGACATCGCGTTCCAGTTCGAACCCCTGGCGGCGGCCTTCGACTACGAGTCGCAGATCGACCGCGAAGAACTGGTGCTGGTCATCGACATCGGCGGGGGTACCTCCGATTTCTCGCTGATCCGCCTGGGCCCGCAGCGCGCAGGCAAGGCCGACCGCCGCGAAGACATCCTGGCGCATGGCGGCGTGCACATTGGCGGATCGGACTTCGACATGCAGCTGAGCCTGGCGCAGGTCATGCCGTTGCTGGGCCTGGGCACCCAACTGCGCAGCGGCAAGGACATGCCGTCCACGCCCTACCGCAACCTCGCCTGCTGGCACACCATCAACAACATCTACGCGCGCAAGTCGGTCGATCAACTGGCCACGCTGCGCCTGCAATCCACCGAACGCGAAAAGGTGGACCTGCTGATGGAAGTGATCAAGCAGCGCGCCGGCCACTGGCTCGCCTACCAGGTGGAAGAAGCCAAGATCGCCATGTCCGACGCTTCGGAAACCAGGATCGACCTGTCGCGCATCGCGCCCGGACGGCACGTGGACGTGACGCGGCCTGCCTTCGACGAAGCCGTCGGGGGCCTGGTCGGCCGGATCGAGACCACCGTGTCGGCGCTGCTGCGCGAGGCCGGCGTGGCGCTCGATGCCGTGGACACCGTGTTCTTCACCGGAGGGTCGAGCCGCGTGCCGCGCCTGCGCGAAAGCGTGTCGGCGCTGGTGCCGCAGGCCCGCAGCGTGGAAGGCGACCTGTTCGGCAGCATCGGCGCGGGCCTGGCGTTGGATGCGGTGCGCAAGTTCGGCTGATACCGTAGCCGCTGCCCGCGGATCGCGGCAGACAGCGTCCCGCGCTCCTTTCGGCCGGCATCCCTGACGATGCCCCAGGGCGCAGCGGCCGGCCACATCGCGCAAGCGCTTGATATCACATCGTTTACCGGCTCGGACGGCACGGCCGGACAGCCCTCGCCTGCTAGACTTCAACCTTTACCCGCCGGCGGCCCACACCATGACTTCCCTCTCTTTTTCCAGCCTGCCCCTGTCGCCGGCGCAGCTCGGCAACCTCGACAGCCTCGGCTACAAAGAGATGACCGAGATCCAGGCGCAAAGCCTGCCCCTCATCCTCGAAGGGCGCGACCTGATCGCACAGGCCAAGACGGGCAGCGGCAAGACCGCCACGTTCGGGCTGGGCATCATGCACACGCTCGAACCCACGCGCTTCGCCCTGCAGGGCCTGGTGATCTGCCCCACGCGCGAACTGGCCGACCAGGTCGCCCAGGAACTGCGCCGCCTGGCGCGCGCCGAGGCCAACGTCAAGATCCTGACGCTGGCGGGCGGCACGCCCATCCGTCCGCAGGTCGAATCGCTGCAGCACGGCGCCCATATCGTGGTCGGCACGCCGGGCCGCCTGATCGACCACCTGGAACGCGCCACCATCGACCTCGGCGCCCTGCGCACGCTGGTGCTGGACGAAGCGGACCGCATGGTCGACATGGGCTTCTTCGACGACGTGGCCAGCATCGTCTCGGCCTGCCCGCCCACGCGCCAGACCCTGCTGTTCTCGGCCACCTACCCCGACGACATCCGCAAGAACGCCGCGCGCTTCCTGCGCAACCCGGCCGAGATCCGCGTCGAGGCGCAGCACGATGCCTCGCGCATCGAACAACACTTCTTCGAGATCGCGCCCGACGGCCGCAACGCCGCGGTGGCGCAGTTGCTGAACCATTACCGTCCCGCCTCCGCGCTGGCCTTCTGCAACACCAAGGCCCAATGCCGCGACCTGGCCGATGACCTGCGCGCGCAGGGCGTCAGCGCGCTGGCCCTGCACGGCGACCTGGAGCAGCGCGACCGCGACGAAGTGCTGATCCAGTTCGCCAACCAGAGCTGCGCGGTGCTGGTGGCCACCGATGTGGCCGCACGCGGCCTGGACATTCCCGCGCTGGGCGCCGTCATCAACGTCGACGTCACGCGCGATCCCGAGGTGCACGTGCACCGCATCGGCCGCACCGGCCGCGGCCAGGAGAACGGCCTGGCGCTGAGCCTGTGCGCGCCGCACGAGATGCAGGCCGCCAACCTGATCGAGCAATACCAGGGCAAGCCGCTGCGCTGGTCCGATCTGCAGAAGTTCACGGCCACCTCGAGCACGCCGCTGCGCGCGCCCATGGTCACGATGGTGATCCTGGGCGGCAAGAAGGACAAGCTGCGCCCGGGCGATCTGCTGGGGGCGCTCACGGGCGATGCGGGGCTGACCAAGGAACAGGTCGGCAAGATCAACGTGGGCGACCAGGTCACGTATGTGGCGCTGGAACGCGGCATCGCCAAGACAGCCTGCGCGAAGCTCGGCAACGGCAACATCAAGGGCAAGCGTTTCCGGATGCGCCTGATGCAAGGCTGACGACGTCCGCGGCCGGCGCAACAAGGCGTTCCCCGGAGGGAACGCCTTCACTCATGCCAGCCGCGTGTCACGGGACGTCAGTTGGAACCGCCCGTACGCGGATAGCCCGCCGGCGGCGAACCGTTGCCGCCGCCGCTGGACGGCGCGCTACTGCTTCCGGTCGACGAGCCCGCGCCGCTATCGTGCGAGCCGCCCATCGACGAGCCGGAGCCGCTGCGATGCTTGGACGACGAGCTGCCGTCATGCTTCATCGAATCCTGCTTCATCGACGAACCGCTGGCCGACGAGCCGCCCGGCGTCTGACTCGCCGGCGCGGCGGGTTGCACGCCCGGCGGCGTGGGCGCATTCGGCTGGGCCGCCGTCGAATCGTTCGGCGACTTCGACGGCATGCTGGTGTTGGCCGACGACTGCGCGATGGCGCCGCCGCCGAGCGTCATGCCGCCTGCCACCAGGGCGGCGGCCAGCACATTGGTCACATAGTTGCGGGTTTTCATCAGGGACTCCTCGCCTTGTGGGATGGAAACCACTACTAGCATCCGGCGTGCCTGCGGGGTCGGTCTTTCCCGCGCGGGTGTGCGCGGCATGAAAGGCAGCGGACGCGGTGCAAGAAAGGCATTTCTTACCGACCCGCGGGCTACCATGCGCGCGTTCAGCGATGGGCGCCGGGCCTGACGCGCCTCAACCGGCGGCCTGTTGCGCCAACATCTCCGAGATCTTCGCCGCCAGCGCCTCCAGGGCAAAAGGCTTGGTAATCATCGCCATGTTGGTGCCCAGGAATCCGGCCCGGATCGCCGCGTTCTCGGCATACCCCGTCACGAACAGGATGGGCAGGTCGGGCCGGTGCTGCCGCGCCGCCTCGGCCAGTTGGCGGCCGTTCATGCCTGGCAGCCCGACGTCGGACACCATCAGCCGGATGGGAACGTCCGACCGCAGTATCGCCAGTGCGGCGTCGGCCTCCGCGGCTTCCACGGGCCGGTAGGACAGCTCTTCGAGCACGTCCTTTATCAGCAGGCGCACCGACGCGTCGTCCTCCACCACCAGCACGTGTTCGCCGCCGCCTTGCGGCGGCGCCGGCGCGGGGCTCGCCGCCTGCTGCCCGGACTGCGCCTGCGCACTGCGCAGATAGAGAGACACCGACGTGCCCACGCCCAGCTCGCTATGGATGCGGACCTGCCCGCCCGATTGGCGCGCGAAGCCATACACCATCGACAAGCCCAGGCCCGTTCCCTGGCCCACGGCCTTCGTCGTGAAGAACGGCTCGAAGGCCTTCTCGATCAATTCAGGGGCCATGCCCACGCCGGTATCGGAAACCTTCACCACGACGTAGCGTCCCGTGCCCAGCTCGGGATTCACCGAGGCGTAGTCGGTCCCGATGTCGATGGCGTGGGCCTCGACGGTGAGCTGGCCGCCGTCCGGCATGGCGTCGCGGGCATTGATGACCAGGTTCAGGATGGCGCTTTCCAGCTGGTTCGCGTCCGCCACGGCAAAGGGCAGGTCGTGGCCGGTGATGATGCGCAGGTCGACGCGCTCGCCCAGGGTGCGGCGCAGCAGGTCTTCCAGCGAGCGCAGCAACTGCGCGGCATCCAGCGGCCGCGCGTCCAGGGACTGCCGCCGCGAGAAGGCCAGCAGCCGCGCGGTCAGCGTGGCGGCGCGCTGCGCCGACGCCGAGGCCGCGTCCATGTAGCGCTCCAGCCCCTCCATGCGGCCCGCGCTCATGCGGCGGCGCATGATGTCCATGGCGCCGATCACGCCGGTCAGCATGTTGTTGAAGTCGTGGGCGATACCCCCGGTCAACTGGCCCACCGCCTCCATCTTCTGGCTTTGGCGCAACGCGGCCTCGGCCTGCATCAGCCGGTCGGTACGTTCCTTCACCCGCTCTTCGAGCGTCTCGTTCAACGACCGCAGTTCCAGCGAATACGCCTTGAGCGCCGTGATGTCGATCGCGGTGCCGATCACGCGTGCGCAGACGCCGTCCGCGTCGAACAGACCACGGCCCTTGGCCGCCACCCAGCGCACCACGCCGTCCGAGGACACCGTGCGGTACTGCACGTCATAAGGCGCGCGGCGCGCGGGGTCGCAGGCCGCGGCGTACGCCTGCTCGGCGGCCGGCGCATCCGCGGGATGCAGCGCATGGTGAAGATCGGCCAGCGACAGATCGGCGTGATGCGCGAATCCGAACATGGCCCGCATCCGGGGCGAGCCATCCAGCTTGCCATTGGCGGGGTCCACGTTCCAGAACCCGATCTCCGCCGCGTCCGCGGCCAGCAGCAGTCGCGCATTGCTTTCGGCCAGCTCCTGGCGGGCGCGGTCCCGTTCGGCCAGACGGTCACGCATCTCGAACTGCTTGCGCCGGGACCGCAACGCCGAATCGATGGCGCTCAACAGCGACTTGCGGCCCAGGGGCCGTTCGAGCACGACCGCGTTGCTGAACAAGGTCCGCAGTTGGGTATAGGCCCACTCCACCGACCGGGAACGCGTCGAGCGCGCCGCCGCCAACACCACGAAGGGAATGTCCGACCAGTCCTGCTGGCGCAGCAGCGCGGCGCGCAGCGCGTCGGCGCCGGACCGCAGCGCCTCTTCGGTCAGCAGCACCACCCCCACGTGTTCGTCCAGGCCGGCCGCCAGCGCCGCGAGATCGGGATGGACCACCGCGTGATAGCCGTCTCGCAGCAACAGCTGCGACACGCTCTCCGCGTCCCGGCCATACGGCGCGCAGATCGATACCTGCCGGCCTTCTCCCGCGTCACCCATGGCGCTTCCGGTCTTCCATCAGAGGATCCGGCTCGCCCGTGTATTCCGGCGTACCCGTCATGACGCCCCGGAAGGCCGTCAGCGGAGCGCCGACCCTGACGCCGCTGGCATCGATGCGCAATTCGCGGATCGCGTCCTCGTGCGGCCCGCCCCGGTTCTTCAGGACGGAAATCGCCTTGCGCATGCGCCCGCCCGCCTCGAAGAAGCGCAACATCAACACCACGTCCGAGATATAGGAGATGTTCAGGTTGGTGGCCATCGTCCCCAGCAATCCCTGTTGAGGATTGATGAGGAACGTGACGATACCTTTCTGGCTGAGATAGGACAGCAGCTCATGCATCTGCAGGATCAGTTGCTTCTCGTGCTGCATCGCCGCCATGTAGCCGTTCAGGCTGTCGATCACCAGCATTTTCACGCCACGGTCCTCGACTTCCCGGCGCACTCGCGCGGTGAACTCGCCGGGCGACAGCGCGGCGGGATCGATCTGCTGGATCGACAGGCAACCGCTCTCGACATATCGGTCGATATCCATGTTGAAGGCCTGCGCACGCTTGCCCAGCGTGCCGACACGCTCGTCGAACTCGAAAATGGTGGCGCATTCGCCGCGATCGCAGGCCGCGTGCAGATACTGCAGCGCGATCGTGGTCTTGCCCGTGCCGGCGGGGCCGGTGATGAGCGTGCTGGTGCCCCGCAGCGGACCGCCGCTGAGCAGCGCATCCAGCGCGGGAACCCCGCTGGACACCGGCTCGCCCGAATACGGCGCATGATGATCCGCCGCCACCAGGCGGGGATAGATATCCAGGCCGCCCGTGCGGATGGCGAAGTCGTGGTAGCCGGCCAGGAAGTCCACGCCGCGCAGCTTCTGCACGTGCAGGCGGCGCCGGGACGGGCCGTAATCCAGCGTCAGGCGCTCCAACGTGATGACGCCGTGGCACAGGCTGTGCAGATCCGAATCCTGCCGTCCGCTCATGCCGCTCATGCCGGTCATGTCATCGACCAGGATCACGGTGGAGTTGCGGCCCGCGAAAAATTGCTTCAAGGACAGTACCTGGCGGCGATAGCGCATGGCATCGTGCGCCAGCAGGCGCATTTCCGACAGGCTGTCGAACACCACGCGCTGGGGCTGCACACGATCGACCTCTTGTTGAATCAGCTTGATGGTCTCGCCCAGCTCCATTTCCCAGGGATGCAGGATGGATTGCTCGCGGCTGTCGCCCATGGCCTGGTCGACCGTGCTGAGTTCGAAAATATCGAACTCGTCCACGCTCCAGCCATGTGACTCGGCCACCATCGCCAGTTCTTCGCGCGTCTCGGAAAGCGTCACATACAAGGCGCGCTCGCCCTGCCTGACGCCCGCGCGCAGGAACTCCAGCGCAAGGGTGGTCTTGCCAGAGCCAGGCGCCCCTTCGAGCAGATACAGGTGCCTGGGAGGCAGGCCGCCATTCAGGATCGTGTCCAGTCCGGCATTACCACTACTGATCTTTTTCATTCGGGCCTCCCTGAAGATGTATCGGCGCAGAGGGCGCCGCCACCTAGGCGGACAGGCCGACGGTGCGAAGCACTACCCAGATTGGCCTGATGCCGTTGCGTTACATCCTAGCTGCCCTGGCTGTTCCCGAGGCTGTGAAGTGTTAATGCTGGTTACCAGCGATATCCGCGAACCGTCATGATGAGGACTGACACGTACATGCAAACTTGTCGATTGATACTGGGCCAGAGTATGGGCTATCATACTACCCCATAGTATCCAGGCGCCTGCGCCTCGCGCTGCGACACGAGATGATCGTGGCACGCAATGCGCGCCGATCCGGCGGCCCCTTTCACCAAGGAACACACCATGAAGTCACGCGCAGCAGTCGCCTTCGAGGCCGGCAAACCGCTCCAGATCGTCGAGATCGACGTCGCCCCGCCCAAGAAGGGCGAGGTCATGATCCGCGTCACGCACACCGGCGTGTGCCATACCGACTCCTTCACCCTGTCGGGCGAGGATCCGGAAGGCCTGTTCCCCGTCGTGCTGGGCCATGAAGGCGCGGGCATCGTCGTGGAAGTCGGCGAAGGCGTCACCAGCGTCAAGCCGGGCGACCACGTCATTCCGCTCTACACCGCCGAATGCGGCAAATGCGAGTTCTGCCTGTCCGGCAAGACCAACCTGTGCATCTCCGTGCGCGCCACCCAGGGCAAGGGCGTGATGCCCGACGGCACCTCGCGCTTCTCGTACAACGGCCAGCCGCTGTACCACTACATGGGCTGCTCCACCTTCAGCGAATACACGGTCGTGGCCGAAGTGTCGCTGGCCAAGATCAATCCCGACGCCAACCCCGAGCACGTCTGCCTGCTGGGCTGCGGCGTCACCACCGGCATCGGCGCCGTGCACAACACCGCGAAGGTCCAGGAAGGCGATTCCGTCGCGGTCTTCGGGCTGGGCGGCATCGGCCTGGCGGTGATCCAGGGCGCGCGCCAGGCCAAGGCCGGGCGCATCTTCGCCATCGACACCAACCCCGCCAAGTTCGAACTTGCCAAGACCTTCGGGGCCACGGACTGCATCAATCCCAAGGACTACGACAAGCCCATCCAGCAGGTGCTGATCGAGATGACCGGCTGGGGCATCGACCACACGTTCGAGTGCATCGGCAACGTCAACGTCATGCGCGCGGCGCTGGAAGCGGCGCACCGCGGCTGGGGCCAGTCGATCGTGATCGGCGTGGCGGGCGCGGGCCAGGAAATCTCCACCCGCCCCTTCCAGCTGGTCACCGGCCGCACATGGAAGGGCACGGCCTTCGGCGGCGTCAAGGGCCGTTCGCAGCTGCCGGGCATGGTCGAGGACGCCATGAAGGGCGACATCGACCTGGCGCCGTTCGTCACGCATACGATGGGGCTGGACGAGATCAACGAGGCGTTCGACCTGATGCACGAAGGCAAGTCGATCCGTTCGGTCATCCACTACGCGTGATCGCTGTCCAAAGGCCCGGCAACACGCCGGGCCTCTGGGCGAACCATCGGAGCAACAGGCAACATGCCCTATTCCGCAGAGGACAAGCGACGGACCATCGTGCGCTTGCGGCGTATCAAGGGCCAGACCGAAGCCCTTGAACGCGCGGTCGAGGAAGGCGTCGACTGCAGCGCCCTGCTGCAGCAGATCGCCGCCCTGCGAGGCGCCGCGAACGGCCTGATGGCCGAGATCCTGCAGACCCACCTGATGGAGCTGTTCGGCTCGACGGGCGAGGCGCGCAGGTCCCGGGAGCCGTCGGATTCCGACGCCGAGATCGAATCGCTGATGAAGACGTTGCGCACCTATCTGAAATAGGTGGGCATGCCGGGGCAGCGGCACGGTCCGCCCTGAGCGGACCGGATAGTATCCATGTCCGGCAACCACTTGCTCGTCTTTCGTCGACATGGCCCTACGCTCCGAACCCTATCGTCCCCGCAGAATCGCGCCCATCGGCACATGGCTTGAATCAGGCCATGCGATAAAGGCCTATGGCATCCATCGCGATCCGGATCTGCAAGGCACCATTCTTTCCGATGCCGTCGCCACCTGCGCGCGTGCCGCCGTCCATGCCGTGCTGGACGAGCATGCCGGCGGCGAGCGCAGCCAGGGGCTGGGATTCTGCATCGCGCACGTCGGCGAGGAAGCCGTCTGGCTGCTGGTGGACTGGTGGATATCAGGCGGCATCGTGTGCCAGCGCATGCTGTCCGCCCCACTGAAGGATCCCAGCCGTTTCACGCCCGTGGACGCGCCGGCGCTGGCCTGCGTGTGGGAACTGGTCGTCACCGCCCATGAACGCAATGCGTGGGTGCGGCACATCATGAGGGCCGCGCCCGATGCACAGGCCTACCTCGAGGACATCCTGCCCGAAGGCAGGTACTGACGCAGGCGGAGTGGCCCCCGCGTGCGCCACCTCGTTGCGGGCGGCTGCCATCCGCAACGCTCGCGACGGTTTTCACCGGAAGGATGCCGAAAGATCAGTCCGCCGCGATCACACGCCCCGGATTGAACAGGCCCAGGGGATCGAACAGGCGCTTGATCCCCGCCATCATCGCCATTTCGGCGGCCGACTTGTACCGCGCCACCGATCCGACCCGTAGCTGCCCCACGCCATGTTCCGCGGAGATCGACCCGTTCATTCTAGCCACGACTTCATACACCGCGGCCGAAACGTTCTTCTCCGACGCGCGCATCGCCTGATAGGCCCTCGCGTCGGCACCCGCGGGCGTCGAGACGTTGTAATGCAGGTTGCCGTCGCCGACGTGTCCGAACACGAAGATGCGCGCGCCAGGCAGCACTGCATGCACGGCGGCTTGCGCGGCATCGATGAACTCGCCGATCCGCGAGATCGGCAGGGAAATGTCGTGCTTGATGTTCTCCCCATCCGTGGCCTGCGCTTCCGGCAGGTGATGGCGGATCTGCCAGAAGGCGGCCGACTGCGCGAGGGTCGATGCAATGGCCGCATCCGTGACGATGCCAGTCTCGAAAGCCGCCTGCATCAAGGCTTCGAAACGCTCGGTGGCATGGGCTGCGCTTTCCGCATCGCTGGACTCCAGCAGCACGTAGTACGGCGACGCACCCGGCACCGGACTGCGCGCGGCAGGCGTGTGATGCAGCACCAGCTCGACCGCCGGGCCACTGATCAGTTCGAACGCCGTCAGGCTGGCCGAAAGAAACGATTGCGCCAGGGACAACAACCGTACCGCGCTGTGTGCATCCGGCACGGCCGCGAAAGCGGTCATCTGAGCGGCGGGACGCGGATACAGCTTCACGGTCGCCGCCGTGATGATGCCCAGGGAGCCCTCGGCCCCGATGAACAATTGCTTGAGGTCGTACCCCGTGTTGTCCTTGCGCAGTCCGCGTAGCCCGTTCCATATCTGCCCGTCGGGCGTCACCACCTCCAGCCCCAGGCACAGATCGCGCGCATTGCCGTAGCGCAGCACCTGTATGCCGCCGGCGTTGGTGGCGAGATTGCCTCCCAGGGTGCAACTGCCTTCCGCCCCCAGGCTCAGCGGGAACAGGCGGTCGGCCTGGGCCGCGGCATCCTGCACGGTCGCCAGTACCGCGCCGCCTTGCGCAGTCAACGTGTTGTTGTACCGGTCAACATCCAGGATGGCATTCATGCGGGCCAGCGACAGCACGATGCTGTGTCCGGCGCCATCCGGCACACTGCCGCCGACCAGGCCCGTGTTTCCCCCTTGCGGATAGATGGCCACCCGGTGCTGGCCGCACCAGCGCACCAGCGCGGCCACGTCCTCGGCGCTGTCCGGCTGGGCAAGCGCCAGGGCGCGGCCCGTCCAGCGCTTGCGATAGTCGGTCAGGTGCGGTGCCAGGGCATCGGCATCCTCGACCACGCGGCCCCGGAAAGCGGTGCGCAGCGAGGCTTTCAAATCATCGTCAGGCATGGCCGGCTCGCTCTGGCATCAGTTCGCGGAGGCGCCCGCGGCTTGCACCACGGCTTTCCACTTCTCGATCTCGGTGCCGATGAAGGCATTGAAATCCTTCGGACCCTTGACCATCGGCACGGCGCCCAGTTCGACAACGCGCTTCTGCATCTCGGGGGTGGCCATGGCCTTTTCGATGGCCTGGTCGATGCGCGCCACGATGGGGGCCGGCGTACCGGCCGGCGCCAGCACGCCGAACCACGAACCCGCCTCGAAGTTGGGCACGCCGGCCTGGGCCATGGTGGGAATCTCCGGCAAATTGGTGCTGCGCTCGGCGCTGGTCACCGCCAGCGCGCGCAGCTTGCCGCTCTTGATGAACGGCAAGGACGTCGGCAGATTGTCGAACATCAGATGCACCTGCCCCCCGATGATGTCGGTGACCGCGGCGGCGCTGCCCTTGTAGGGCACGTGCACCATGTCCACGCCGGTGCGGGTCTTGAACATCTCGCCGGACAGGTGGATCGAGCTGCCCGCGCCGCTGGAGGCGAAGCTCAGCTTGCCGGGATTCTTCTTGCCGTAGTCGATCAGTTCCTGCACCGACTTGACCGGCAACGAGGGCGTCACGACCAGCACGTTGGGCACGGATGCCACCAGGGTGATCGGCGAGAAATCGGCCGGTTTGAAGCGGATGTCCTTGTAGATGCTGTAGTTGATCGCCTGCGTGCCCACCGTTCCCATCAGCAGCGTATAGCCGTCGGCGTCGGCGCGCGCCACGTACTCGGCGGCGATGTTGCCCGCCGCGCCAGGCCGGTTCTCGACCACGACGGGCTGGCCCACCGCCTTCTCGATATGCGGCGCGATCAGCCTGGCGACCACGTCGGTGTTGCCACCGGCCGAGAACGGAATGACCATGCGGATGGGCTTGGTCGGCCAGGTCTCGGCCGCTGCCGCGCCCGCCGATGCCGCCAGGGCGACGAGGCCCGCGCACGCGTAGGCAATGCCCTGCTTGGTGCTCTTGAACATGCTGTCTCCTTGCTTATGGTTGTGATGCCCGGTTTGCTTGGACACGTCCGGGCGCCGTGCTTGCCGCGACCATCGACGGGAACTATCCCGCCTCGGCCAGGCTGCGCTTCAGGCGATCCAGCAGCAGATCGATCTCGGCATGATCCGTGGCGTCGAGCTTCGGGCCAGGCCGCCGCATACCCGCGTGCCTGATGGCGCCGCGCCGCTTCATGATTTCCTTGCGCACCGCCACGCCCCACTGGCTCTGGTTCTCATAGCTCAGCAGCGGCAGATAGCGATCGAACACCGCGTGGGCTTCATCGATGCGCCCCGCCGTGTACAGCGTGTACACCTGCGAGAGCATCTCGGGATGCGAGAAGCCGGCCATCGGTCCATCGATGCCACGGCCCATTTCCAGGGGCAGGAACATGGCGTTGTTGCCGGTCAGGATGGCCACGCGACGCCCGGGCAGCGCCCGCAGCTTGGTGATCTTGGTGATGCTGGGCAGGTCTTCCTCCTTGACCGCCTGGATCTGCGCGTGGCGCTCGATCAGTTGCCCCATCACGGGTACGGACATCCAGGTGCCTGTGGAAAACGGAAAGTCCTGCAAGACCGTCGGCACGTCGCCGATGTGGGCAAAGACCGCCTCGAAGTAATTCAGCACCTCTTGTTCGGTGCGCAGGCCGCCCGGCGGGGCGATCATGACGCCCGCGGCGCCCGCGTCCATCACCTGCTTCGTCAACTCGGCCATCTGCGCGACGCTGCTATTGCTGACGCCCACCACGACCGGCTTGCCTTTTGCGCGGGTGATGTAGCGGGACGCCACCGCCAGGGACTCGGTGGGCGTGAGCTTGTTGGATTCACCGGCCACCCCCAGCACCGTCAGGCCGCTGGCGCCGTGCGTGAAGTAGAAGTCGCTCAGCGTATCGACGCTTTCCAGGTCGATGGCGCCGTTTTCCTGGAAAGGCGTCTGCGCCACGATGTACACGCCACGAGCTTGGTCCAGCATGCTGTCTCCTGATTCTTGGTAGGGGCTGAGGATAAATATTAGCGCTAATATTTTATTAGCGCTAATACTTCGAATCAGGACATTCCCGGAGGATGCCGCAGCCGCGTCAGGCGCTTTGCCGCCGTATCAAGGTGAACCCGACATCCACGTGCATGCCTTCACTGGCGCGTCCGTCCAGCCGATCGATGATGGCGCGCGCCGCCTGCTCGCCGATCAGCGAGCCGTCGATGCGCACGGTGGTCAGCGCGGGCGTGGTGGCCGCCGCGTAGGCCTGGTCGCCGAATCCCACCACGGCCAGGTCGCCGGGCACCTGCCGCCCCAGCGCCGCGGCTTCCAGCAAGACTCCCATGGCGATCATGTCGGTGCTGCACACGACGGCATCGGCAGCGGGCTCGCGGGCCAGCAATTCCGCCAGGCCGCTGCGGCCCGCGCCCATCGTGGCCGGCGCCCTGAGCAAGACATGAGGCGTCTGTGCCTGCGCGCCGATCAAGCCCAGCTCGCGCGCCGTCGCCGTGAATCCCTGCAAGCGGCGCCCTGCCCGCGGATCGTCGCCGATCACGGCCACGGGTCGCCGCCGCCCCGTCTCGGCCAGGAAGCGGGCCACGCATCCACCGGCCGCCTCGTGCGAGAAACCGATCAGCGTATCGACCGGATCGTCGCTCCAATCCCAGGCCTCGACCACGGGAATACGGGCGGCGCGCAACTGCGTGCGCGCGACAGCCGTCAGCACCGTGCGCATCATGACCACGCCATCCGGCCTGCGGCCCAGTATCGCCCGCACGGCCTCGACTTCCTGCTCGGGGTCGTAGCCGCTTTCGGTCAGCATCATCTGATAGCCGTGCCGGCCCAGGTGCAGGCTGAGGGTCTGCAAGGCCTCGAGGAACACGGGGCTGCCCAGGGTGGGCACCGTCACCGCCACCAACCGGCTGCGCCCGCTGGCCAGCCCGCCCGCGATCAGATCCTGCACATAGCCCGTCTGGGCAATGGCGTCGTGGATCAGCTTCACGGTACGCGCGGGCACATGCTCGGGCGCGTTCAGCACGCGGGAGACCGTGTGCATGGACATGCCCGCCACGCGTGCGACGTCGGCGATGGTTACCCGGCCGGAGCCTCGCCGAGGCGCACGGCCCGAAGCAGGCTTGCTGCTTCGCTCGCTGGGATGGGAGGGCATGCGGTCTCTCTACGGTCAGGGCGGCCCGAAATTGTACCGAGCCGACCATCCCACGCCCGCCTGCCCGACGATCAGGTCAGACTGGCGCGAAAACCGCCGGCTGGTTCGTGAGGTACCACGACACCGTCCGCGAGACCGGAAGCTGCCGTATCTCTTCAAGGTGGAAATAACCAGCCCCCGCGCCCTCCTGCACGCGGAAGTCGCCCCACTCGACAGACCGGCGCAGCAGCATCAGGGGAGCCTCCTGGCCATCGCTGCCCTTGCGGCGGCCAATCTCGGTGAAGTCGGCGGGATTCGCGGCAATCCCCAGTTCTTCCTCCAACTCACGCGATGCCGTGTGCAGGTAGTCCGGATCGATGGGCTCCACCCCGCCGCCCCAGAAACTCCAGGTCAGCGGACCGAGGGACGCGGCGCCATCGCGCATTTGCAAGAGCACGCGGCCCAGACGGTCGCGAACAAGAATATTGACAGTGGTAATCATGAGCGACGTCCTGGAAACGGGCTTCATTGTATGGGTGCGCCACCTTCGTCTCGGCTCAGGCAGCTCGCCCCCGGGCAAGCCTGGAAAGCGGGTTTCGTTTGCTTTTCCGGGGATCACTTCCGTACTACGCAAGGTTTTTTACACCCGCATTAAGTTAATAGATTCGAAACTATTCATACCGGGCGTGAATGCGAATCGGCCGGCCGACGCGCCTGTGTGTCTGGCCGGCCGATGCCGTTACGAAGAAGCCCGCGATGGACGCTCAGTTCGCCTTCTCGTCCAGGCCTTTATAGCCCTGCATGTAGCCGCGGCCCGAACAGCGCACCATGGCCACGCAACTCTGGCCGCCGGTCTTGCTGTTGCAGACGGCACGAGACTGATTGCGCGCCGTGTCGGGATCGGGATCGAGGGCTGTGAAGCTGGTGCCCCGGCCCTTCGCCCCCTTTTGCCAGGCCAGTCCCACGCAACTGTTCTGATAAGTCAGCACCTTGGTGCAACCCTTGCAGTCTTCCCAGCCCAACAGTTGCTCGACCGCTTCGTTCTCGGAGGGATACTGATCGCCATACGACAGGCCGCCTGACTCGTCTTCCGCGATGACGCCCCAATAGCCGCGCTTGTCGAGCTTGGCGGACAGCGCCTCACGCGCCTCGGCCGACGCGCGCAGCGCGGACTGGGCACGGTGCTCGGCCGCGTATCCCGGCCCCACGCACACGGGCAGCGTGGTGATCCGGCAGCCGCCATCCGCGCTGTCGGCCGTGCATCGGCGGATGGCCATCTTCGCCGCGATCTCGGGCGACACGCTGTTGCCCGGAAAGAGCGTATCCCGCGAGTTCCGGGCATACACGAGGCAGCTGTCGCTGAACCATCCCAGCTTCACGCAGCCTTTGCCGCCCTTCGCCTTGCATTCGGCCACCGCGGCGGCTTGGGCCTTCGTGTTGGTCGCCTGCGAGGTCACCCAATACACCTGGGTGTTTTTCTCGTCGGTGGCTGCGCCCGCGTAGGCTTTGCCCGTGCCCTGCGCGAATACCGAGCCGGCGCCCGACAACAGCACCAGGGCGGCCAGGCCCATACGAAGCGAAGGCAGGAGGCGTGCAAGCATCGTCATGTCGTGGAAGATGGGAAGCGGCGCGAGCCGTGCGGCGCCGGGCCAACCCGACGCGCCACGAAAGATGAAACGTCCGGCTGGAAGCGGCACGATGTTATCAACGGGGTTGCCTGCGAGGCGCACCGAGGCGGGGCGCACCGGCCTCATTACGTAACAAAATCTCTGCCATCGACGTATCGGCCCGAGTCGCCGACGCACCCGGACGTTTGTCGTGAAATCGTGGGCTTACGGTGCAACGAACCCGCGCCCGCCGCCGATGCCCCGCAGCCAGGAGTTCACGAAGCGACACAATTTTCGGGGAACCGTTCCGGTCAGTCCCGGCATGATGGCGCCGCCATTCACACGATGCGACGGGAAGGAGCGCCATGAAGATCCTGCGACACTCTGCCAACACCGCGTTGAGGCACGGGCTGCTGATGCTCGGCGCCGGCCTGGTCGTTTCGCTTGCCGGTTGCGCCCCGACGGGCGGCAGTTCCATGCTGCCTTCATTGACCAACGGCTTCTCGCTGTCGCCCAGCGTCAACGTGGCGCGCAACATGAAAGGCCGCTCGATCGACGATGCCATCACGGCAATGGGCGAGCCCTCGCGCGCGCGCGCAGTGGGCAACGACATCATGGAACTGGAGTGGTCCGACTACCAGACCGCGCCGTACACCGAGTGGGTCAGCACCGGCAGCAGCCAGCAGGTGGTGGGCATGATTCCCGGCTCCAACACATCGGCGCCCACGCCGGTCTTCCAGACCACGAACCACGGCTACATGCAAAATCGCACGCGGGTCTACGAGTGCAAGGTCGTGATGCGCATGCAGAACAGCATCATCATCGACACGCAGGTCGATGGGAACGTCTGCCCCGAGTTCATCAGCGCGCTGCGCGGCTGGGCGGGCGAGAAGGAAGAGAAGAACTACAAGAACTGAATGTTGCGCCAGTAAGCGCTTCGCATGCCAGAACGTAGCGAACGAACGGTCGGCGTGCTCAATGCCGCCACTGCATGCTGACGTCTCGCTGCCAAGGCGCAAGGCGATCGGCCCTGCACCAGAGTTTTCCTCTTTCCCGCTTGCAGATGGGACGGCGTTCGGCCCATTCGGCCCAGGCAGCTTCAGACGCGCGACGCTCGGCATCTCTTGCGGCCCATTGCTCCCGCACCATCGCAACTTGCTGTTCGAGTTCAGTTCCCTCCTGCTCGTACAGGCTCATGATTTCCTGGCGTCCCGTGTTGTACTGCCCGAAGGTGATCGTGCCGTTTCCTAACTGGGACAACAATGTCCGGGTGCGCTCGGAACTGGCGACATAGGCAGGATAGGTCGCCGAGGAATACCGATTCTCCAGCCAGCCCTGTTTGATGCGGCAATGCTCGAGCAGGCTGTCGAGGGCCTTGACGGCCGCTTTCTGCCGCGTGCTGGGTGCTGTCCTGTCGCTCAATTGGTCAATGCTGGGAGGTCGCGTCAGAGGCGGAATCTTCGATTTCAGCAAAGCGATCTCTGGAAGATCGAAAGGCTGTTCGCAAGCCTGTCGCACCTCTTCCCGATCGCTCGCCTCCTGCTGGTACGCAGTCAGGCGAGCTTCCTCCATCGAGGTGCATCCAGGTAACGCAAAGCACACGGCGACTGTCGCCAGAGAAAGCATCGTTCTGATCATTATCGTCACCCAGGCGTGCGTGAGGTCTATGTGTAGACACTCTATGCAGCTTTGGGAAACCGCTCCATAACAGAGCCATTACGCGACGCGGCCGCCGATTTCGATGCGTTACCGACGGGGCCGAGCCGCTGCCATTGCGGCCGGTGTCCGGGGACGGCTGGCGGCGGTGATGTCAAACCGCCAGCGCTCGTACGATTGCGAACAGCCAGGCACGCAAGGCAGGCAGCGTCAGCAGGGCCAACCCCAGAAAGTTGAGGACCACGGTGATCCAGTAGCAAACCTGGAACGAGGCCTTGGACGACTTGTGCCGCAAGACCTGCTGCGCGACCAGCGCGCCGGGCCAGCCGCCTGCCAACGACAGCATGTGCAAGGTGTTCTCGGGTATTCGCCTCGTGCTGGCGCGCGCGGAGGATTTGTCGCTGGCATAGACCAGGAACGTCAGAATGCTGATCACGACATAGACCACGAAGACCCACCAGGGCAGGCCTTGCATCCAGATCGCGGCCAGCAGGTAGCCCAGGAACAGCGCGAGGACGAGCTGGCTCTTGAAGCCCACGCCGGTCGCTTTCCATTGACGGCTCGGGCCGCGCGCGTGCACGGGCGGAATGTCGAGCAATTGCACCTTGCGCGCGCGAAGGCGTTTGTCGGGAGCCGTCTCGGCCAGGAAACGCACGCGCTGCGAGGCCTGTGGCCGGCCGGATTCGAATACGGAGATATGGGCGAAGACCGCCTCGCCGCCCTGCTCCGGCGTAATGAAGCCGAAACCGCGTTCGTCGTTCCAGCTTTTGAGCGTGCCTTCCTGGTAGCCCTTCATGCGGTTGCGTCCGGCATCGTGGATCGTCCATGACCCAGGCCCTGTATGTCGGTGATTCGACGGCCTGCCCCGCCGAAGGCTAGCACGAGGACGCCGCCCCCGCGCATGCGCCGCTGACAGCCAAACCCGGCGAGCCCAGCAGCGTACCGGACATCCGCATCACACTTTGGCTAGAACGCCATTCTGAAGCCCGCCGTAGCGGTGACAACGGAGCTTCCGGAGAAATCCATATCGGCGTCGATCTGCCCGTAGATCGCATAGCGGTCGCCCCAACTGTAATTGGACCCCGCTCCCACGCTGCCCCAGGTTCGCGCAGAACGACTGGCCGCCGGCACGCCGGCCACGCGCACAAGGGTTCCGTCAAGGAACTCGTGTTTCACGTTGACGACGCCATAGATGCTCGATTCATGGTTCACGCCGGCCGTTTGCCAACTTCTCTTGTAGTCCAGCGCAATACCGAGACGGCCCTGCAAGCTGTCACCCTTGCCGCTTTCAACGTGCGCGCCGAATTTGTCGTTGAAACTGTCGAAGCGGGTCGAGACGTAGGCCAACTGCGCCTGCGGGATCAGGGCCAGCCGCTCATTCAACTCGATCGCCTTGCCCGCTTCCGTACTCAACCCGTAGCTTCTGGCCTGGCGCCCGCCCTTCAACCTGCCGGCCAGCCGTGAATTCAGGTCGCTGTCGAACCAGGTCGCCTGCGCCTGCGTATCGATGTAAACGCCATTCTTGCCGTACCAGGTAAGCGTGGGCGTCATGCCATAGGCGGTCGTGTCGATCTTGCCGTTGCCATATGCCGAGAACACGCGGGTGTCGGCCTTGCCGTAGTGAAAGGCGATGCCGCCCACCAGACGGTCCCCTTCTTCACCGGCCAGGATCCGGTCGATACCAACCTGCGTCTTCCAGGTATCGATGTCCTGGCGTGCGCCCGTGGTGGACGAAGAAGGTTTGAGCCGGCTCGTCACCCCCTCCACGCGGGTCCATACGCCATTGCGGCCGACGTCCGCCGAATCATAGAGGCGATTGCCGACCCGCTGGCGCAGGGTAGGCAGCCGGCTCACGTTCAGTAGCGTGTTGGCGTAGGCTTCATAGACCGGCACGCCGGGCTGATACAGCAAGGGCGGTTCGGCTGCCGGTGGCGTGTCCGGACCTGTCGAGGGAATGCCCGGATCGGTCAGGGAGGACCGCAGATACCAGTCGCCGTCTGCCGCATCCTGCTGCAGGACATAACCGTAGGCGCCGGCCACCAGGGCCGGACGCCCCTCGATGACGTAATCGCCGTTGGCCAGGTCGAACTGCCCCGCCGAGATCCCATTGACCTGCACGATCTGTATGCCGCGTTGGGTCAGCGCGCCCGCGCCGCCCACGTTCTTCACCGTGACGGGGGTCGCGCCCGCGGTGTCTCCGGTGACGATCAATTTGTCGGTTGGCGAATCATCGCCGCCGAGCTGGGTCCGGATCTCCAGGTTGCCGCCCTGCGCCGTATAGTTGCCGGCGACCGTCAGGATGCCGAAGCCGCTGCGCGGCCCCGGAGCGATGGTGCCCTGGTTGACCGTCGCGCCGACGCGCCCCGTGCCCGTCAGCCGGCTCCCCGGCAAGACGTTCACCGGCCCGCCCAGGACGCCGTCCACCTGGAGCGTGCCCGCCTGGACATCGGTCGTTCCCGTGAAGGCGGTGCTGTCGCCAGACAAGGTGAGTATGCCGGCGCCCAGCTTGTTGAAGCGGGATGTTCCCGAGAACGCGGTCGTCACACCGACATCGTAGCCGTTGGTATCGAACCCGGCCCCTTCGCCTCCGATCGCCTGCGTCGAGAAGCCATTCAGGAAGTTGGGCTGGTCGCGCCTGGCGCGCAGGACGCCGCCGTCCAGATTGAAGGCGCCATCGCCGGCCCCCTTGATGACCGAGCCCGTTTCCAGCACCCCGCGGCCGCTGGCGTCGCCGACGAGATTCAGCGTACCGGTGGCGGTGCCGTCGATGGTCAGCCACGTATCGCTGGCGGCGACCGCCAGCCCGCCCTTCTCGATGTTCAAGGTGCCCGTGCCTGCCGAACCGATTTCGATACGATCGCTCGCGGTAAGCGTCGAGATATCGGCCGTGGTGCTGGACACGGTCACCGTTCCGACGCTGCCCGCGCTCCTGCCGATGTAAACCGTTGCCGCAGCGCCGGGCGCGGACGATCCGACGGTATTCACGGTGGCGCCTTCCAGGACGCGCAGGTCGCCGACGCCGTCCAGGCCCACGTAGATATTGTTGAATGGATCCCAGACGGATGTCCGTCCCGATACCGTCACGCTGCCCTGGCTGCCGGCGCTCCAGCCGATGACCCCCTGGCCACTGTGCACGGCGCCGCCGTCATCGATCTGCAGCGTTCCCCTGCCGCCGCCGCCGATCCCGAACGAGCGGGCCGTGTCGAGATTCCAAGTGGATTCCGGCCCGGAAACGAGGACGCTCCCGACGCTGCCGTCATAGCCGCCGATGGTGGCCGATGCGCTTTGCGCCAAGCCTCCGTCCAGGATGCGAAGCGTGCCATTACTGCCAGCGTCGGTTCCGACATACACCGAGCTGAGGCTGGTCCATGTGGACTTCGCGCCGCTGCCGTCACGGCCCGACACCGTCAGGGTTCCCACGCCGCCGCCGAGATTGCCGATGTAGGCCCAATCGTTCAGGACGGAGCCCCCGTCAAGGATGCTCAACGTCCCGGTGAGGGTATCGCCGACGACGAGATCGCCTCCGACCGTCCAAGCCGGCGTCTGGACCGGTCCGGGCAACACCTGGCCGGTACCGGACACCTCTTGAGCGGAAGTGTGGGCCGTGAAGGTGGCCGAAGAGGCGGCCAGCAGTATCCATTTTGACCAACCCGCGCGCTTGCGATTCCTGTTGCCCACGACAGTTCCTACTCGGTACGAACACATGAGGTGGGTACGGTATGCGGGTCGGCCGTCTTCATAGGTGTTTACCCGGGATATCGCCACTCCGACGTTCATGGCGCGGGGTTCAACCCTACCCACTGCACCGCCAGTTCGCAGGCGCCGGGTATTGCCGTTCTTGCGCTTTACCTCGCCTGCCAGCGTGGCGGCTTCCCGCAGTTCCGGAGCCGGCAAGGGCTGGCCAGCGCCCAGGTGCGTCAGCGAGGCATCGGTCATCTGCTTGAACTCGGCGTCCCAATTGATGCCGCCATTGCCATCGAGCTCTCTTGCGAATACGTCCGGATAGGCGCGTAGCTCAGCGGCGGTTCGCCCTGATTGTTGACGGCGTCGATTCGCGCGCGGTGCTCCAACAGGGTTCGCGCCGTCTGGATATTGCCGACCGAGGCGGCGCCGTGCAAGGGCGTACTGCCTCTGGAATCGACCGCATTCGGGTCCGCGCCCAACGTCAACAATGGCTATCCTGCCCTGCCAATAGGGCAAAACCGTGGGGAGGTGTCATCGTATCGGCGCTTGGCTGCAATGGACCTGATCGAGCGATGCCAGATCCGTCTGCCCGATGAATGCCAGCACACGGCTCATCTCGTCGCGCAACATGGCCAGCACATGCTCGACCCCGGCCTGCCCGCCAACGGCCGTTCCCCACATCGCCGCACGACCGATCATGACGGCGTCCGCGCCCATGCAAAGTGCTTTGATCACATCGCTGCCACGCCGGATTCCGCTATCCAGCAGAATCGTCGCGTCAGGACCCACCGCCTGCCTTATCGCCGGCAGCACATCCATCGACGCGGGAGCATTGTCCAGGACCCGTCCGCCGTGGTTGGACACGACGATGCCGTTGGCGCCTGCCTCCAGTGCACGTACGGCGTCTTCGGGATGCAGCAGGCCCTTGACGATCAGAGGGCCCTGCCAAAGGTCTCGCAGCTTGCGCAAGTCATTCCAGGTAAGACTGTCGTTCTTGGGCATGAGGCCGCTTTTTCGCGTGTCGGACATGCTCGTCTGCAAGCACTTGGGCAAATTGTGAAAGCGCGGCATGCCGCCGTTGCACAGATAGCGTCCCATCACTGCCGCCGACCACCGAGGATGCATCAACCCATCCAGCACATTGCGCCGCGTCAGCCGCATCGGGACCGTGAAGCCATTTCGATAATTGAACTCACGGTTGGGGGTCACCGTGGTGTCCACCGTGACGATCAAGGCCGTGTAGCCCGCCGCTCGAGCACGCTCGACCAGCTCGAGCGACATTGCGGGATCTGGCCAAAGGTAGAGCTGAAACCACAGGTTGCCACCCGCACGCTCGGCAACCGTCTCCAGGGAAGTGATGGACCCCGTCGACATGGAGTACGGCACACCGTACTTCGCAGCCGCTTTGGCGGCCGCCACCTCGCCTTCGTACCAGAGCAGCCCCGCCGCGCCGGTGGGCGCCAGGCAGACCGGCATGGGGAATGACTGGCCAAACAGCGTGGTCGCCAGCGACCGGCCCGACACATCGTTGAGCGGACGCGGTACCAGTTGAAGCCGACGAAAGGCATCGAAATTGTTCCGTATCGTCAGGTCGTCTTCCGTACCTCTGTCCACGAACTCGAACAGGCCCCGAGGCAGCCTGCGACGTGCAAGCTCTCGCAGATCATGGAAGTTGTAGCCGTAGGCGGAATCGAAAGACATGGCAGACCCGGTAACGAAAGCCACGTCACTCTATCGCGCGCTCAGGCCGCGCGGAAATCAGGAATTTTTATGGCGGCCCATAAACAAGTCCGCGTCAGTCTGTTGTGCGCCGCAGCGTGGAGGCCTTGGGCGCAATGTCCATGATCTGATCGACGAGTCTGGACCGGGCCGGATCGGCGCAGCACACCACGAAGAACTCCACCCATCCCCCCTGATGCAGATCGGGAACTGGCTGAAGCACGCCACTTTGCAAGTCTTGCAGGATCATGGCCTCCGACAGACAGCCTATGCCGCAGTTGCTCAACACGATCTGCCTGGCCGCCGCCATATTGCTGATCCCGTTGAACTGCCGGGTGTCCGCGCCGCCTTCGACCAGCGTACGCATGGCATCGGTCCAATAGAACGAGTCCTTCTGCACACACCAGATGGGCGAACGCTTCAGGAAATCGAGGAGATTGCCGCGCCAGTTGTTCTGCAGATAGTCGCGTGAGGCGACCCACAGCATGCGGTCGAAGCCCAAGGTGCGGGCGATCAGCTTGTCGCTGCGCACGCTGCCAGCCACCAACGCCACGTCCAGCTTCCTGGCTTCCAGTTTCTGCAGGAGCTTGCTGGCGATATCGATCTCGACGTCGAAGATCAGGTCCGGCCGCGCGGCTTGCAAGTCGCGTACCAAAGCGGGAAACCAGACCATGGAGATGTTGCCGGCGCCTATGCGCACCGTGCCCCCGGACGCCTTGTCGGCACGCACGGACTCCGCCAGCGAGTCGAGTTGCTGGAAGATCGGCTCGGCCTCTTCCAGAAACTGTCTGCCTTCGATGGTCATTTCCACCCCGCGGCCCACGCGCACGAACAGCTTCACGCCCAGCGCGGCCTCCAGCTCGCGGATGCGCGCCGAAATGGCGGGCTGCGTGGTGTACAGCCGCTGGGCGGCGGCCGTGAAGCTGCCCAGACGCGCGATCCAGAATGCTGTCTCCAGATTCGCCAGATTGATGCTGCGCATCAGAGTCTCCCGTGTCGTTATTTTCCTGGCATACCGATTTTTTATGGCTCGCGATACAACGATGTGATTGGAATTGATCGCGCCATCCCTACAGAATAAATGAAGCGGCACGCCAGAGCGCCGCGTTCGAAAAACAAGGATGGAGACACGAGATCATGCGCCATACCTGGCCACCGACGCGCGCCGCGCGGCACACCTGTCGTCATATCTGGACCGCCTGTAAGTGGGCACTGCTGCTGGTCCTTTCGCTGCCAGCGGCGCATGCCCAGCGGCACTACGAGATGGTCATCCCCATCGCGGCGGGCGGATCCATGGACCTGATGGCACGCTCGGTCAGCGAAGCCCTCGCCCGCAACCTGGGCACGTCCGTCACACCGATGAACAAGGTGGGCGCGGGAACGTTGGTCGGCACCCGCCATGTCGGGCAGGATCGCTCCGAAGACGGCAGGCTGATGCTTTTCACGGGCATGCCGTATACGACGCTGCATTTCAAGGAAGGCGGCCCGGCCTTCGACGAGTCCCGCTTCAAGCCGGTCATGTACGTGGGATGGCAGCCCACCGTCCTGTTCATCCGGTCATCCATCCCCGCCAATGACCTGGCCTCCTTCATCAGGTGGGCCCGCGCTACCCCCAACGGCGTGACCTTCGCCTCATCGGGTATCGGCAGCAGCCCGCACATCGCGGCGGAGCAGTTCTCGGCGATGACGGGAATCAAGATCGTGCATGTTCCGATGGCGGGCTCCAGTGCCTTCGTGCCCGCGCTGGCTGGCGGGCATGTGGATGCGGTGTTTGATGCCCCGGCCACGCGCTCGATGGTCAAAGACGGCTATCTGAAGGCCCTGGTGGTCGGGAATGATGCCCCCCTCCCCGACTGGCCAGAGCTGCCGACCGCGCCCCAGGCCGGACTGACCGGCTTTCGCTCGGGGACTTGGTATGGGGTACTGGTTCCTTCCAGCACGCCAGATGCCACGGTGTCCGAGCTCAATGCCAGGCTGAACGCCGCATTGTCCAGCCCGCTGGTCAAGCGCCGCGCCGATGAATTCGGCATCACGCTGGCCGGAGGCAGCGCCGCCGACTTCGCCGCCTTGCTGCAAAAGCAGCAGGCGGACATCGGCAAGCTGATCCAGAGCCGCGGCATCGTCATTCCATGAACAAGGAGCACGGAATGACACATACCGAAGCCCTGGCTGCCCGATTCTCGGCGCTCGAATACGAAGACCTGCCTCCCTCCGTCGTGCAGAAGCTGGAGGCCTGCCTGCTGTATGGCCTGACCATGTCCGCCACCGCACCTGCGCAGCCCATCCTCGATGCCGCCGTGCTGGCCGTCTGCCAGACACCGGGTAATGCCCTGTTGCTGGTCGACGGACAGCGGCGCAATGCGGCGGACGCGGCGTACGCCAATGCATTCCGCATGTGCGCCAGAGGCCAGAACGATACCTTCCAGGACATCTATGCCCATCCTGGCTGCATCGTCATCCCGGTCGTGCTGGCGCTCGGACAGGAGCGCGGCATCAGCGGTCGCGAGATGTTTTCCGCCATGGCGGCCGGCTACGAAGCGCTGGCCTGCGTTGCCGCCGGGTATGCCTCGGCCGTCGTGCAACGCCGGTTCCGCGCGACGTCGGTGTTCGGCGTGATTGCCGCCACCGCGGCCGCCGCACGCGTCCTGAGGCTGGATGCCGACCATACCGCTCATGCGCTGGCACTGGCGACGCAGCAGGCGGCCGGGACGATGCAGTGCTGGACCGAAGGCTCGCCGGAATGGCGACTGCAGGTGGCCACGGCGTCGCGCGCCGGCATCGTCTGCGCCACGCTGGCCGCCCATGGATATACGGCGGCGAGGCAGTCTCTCGAAGGGGACAGCGGTCTGTACCGGACATTCGCGGGCATGGCGCCCAGGGATGCCACGCCGCTGAGCTGGCAGACACCCACCGTGATCTTCAAGCCCCTGCCAGGCTGCCTGATCAACCAGGCGCCGCTGTACATGCTGCTTGCGCTGCGGCGCCAGCACGGGCTGGATGCGGCCCAGGTGGACCATGTCGACGTCGTGCTGTCCAGCAAGAACGAAGCGTATCCCGGCATCAACCGTCATGGCCCCTTCGAGACGCCGACTGGAGCCATCATGAGCTGCCCGTTCATGCTGGCGGTGGGTTTGCGCGACGGCACACTGCGCATGAGCGATTTCGACCTGCGGTATGCCGAAGACGACATCCATGCCCTCAGCCAGTCCATTCGCGTGTACGCGGATGACCAATTGCCGGATTGGGGAGCCACGGTATCGGTGCACCTGAAGGATGGCCGCACGGTGCAGGACACCATGACCGACCCATCCCGTTTCTCCTTTACCTGGGACGAAACCGACACGCTGCTGGCGACGATGGCGGCGCAGTGGCCCTGGCCCGATGGCGCGGACCGGCATGCACGGCTGCGCGCGGCCGTGTCAGCGCTCGATACCAGCCGGCATCTCGATGATCTGCTGAACATCCTGGTCGCCTGAACCTTGGCGCCAGGAGAGCGGCGAGAACAACACATGGAAACCGCCCGGATGAAAGTCGCTGTGCTCGATGACTACCAGTGCGTGGCACGCCAGTATGCGGACTGGGCGTCACTGGAGCATCGGACCAAGATCACGTTCTATCACGACCATGTGGATGAACCTACCGATCTGCTGCGCCGGCTCGAACCCTACCAGGTCATTTGCCTGATGCGCGAACGCACGAAGCTCGACGCCACGGCATTGAGCCAGTTGCCAAACCTGAGGCTCATCGTGACTTCCGCGATGCGCAATGCCGCAGTGGACATCGTGCAGGCCCGCAAGATGGGCATCATGGTCTGCGGCACGGGCGCCGTGCAGACGGGAACGCCAGAACTCGTATGGCTACACATCCTTGCCTTCGCGCGCAATTTCGAACAAGAGCGCGCCGGCTTGCGGCAAGGACGGTGGCAGGTCGGCGTGGGACGGGATCTGCACGGGGCCACGCTGGGCATCCTTGGTCTGGGTCGTATCGGCCAGCGGGTGGCGACAGTTGGGTGTGCTTTCGGCATGAAGGTACTGGCTTGGAGCCCGAACCTGACCGCGGACAGGGCTGCGGAAAGTGGCGCGGAATTCGCCAGCAGGCACTCGCTGTTCGAGAACGCGGACTTCCTGGTATTGGCCATGCAACTGCGCCCAGGCACCCGTGGCCTGGTCACCCGCCAGGACTTGCTTCGCATGAAATCCTCCGCCTATCTGATCAATACCGCTCGCGCCGGCCTGATAGATGAGCAGGCCTTGCTGGACGCGCTGCGTGCCGGCCGTATTGCTGGAGCAGGACTGGATGTCTTCGACACAGAGCCTTTGCCGCCCGCCCATCCCTACAGAACCTTGCCCAATATCACCCTGACCCCGCACCTGGGTTACGTCACGGCCAACACCTATCAACAGTTCTACACCGAGATGGTCCAGGACATCCAGGCATGGTTGGACCAAACCCCCATCCGCGTGCTGGACGGAACCGAGTAGCACTCATCAATCACGGCAACAGGAGACTGAGCATGACGATCGACGTTCACCCACAACCGTCCGGATTCGGCGCGGAAATCACCGGCCTGGATCTGCGCACGCCGATGGATCAGCAGACCTACGATGAAGTAGAAGCAGCATTGGCCAGACACGGCGTGATCTTCTTCCGCAACCAGCCGCTGGACGAAGCTCAACAGGAGGCATTCATCCGCTGGTTCGGCCCGCCCAATGCGTTGGCCAAACAATTGAACAACGCCAGAATGAAGAACCCGTACTTCTACGACGTCTCCAACGTCGACGAGAACGGCGACATCATGATGGAAGACAATGAGCGCAGGTTGTATCTGCTGGCCAACCTGTACTGGCACACCGACATGTCGATGCGCCAGCCTCCGGCGCGGGTCACTGCGCTCAATGCGCGCGTGCTGCCCGAGATCGACCCACCCGACACCGAGTTCGCCGACATGCGCGCCGCCTGGGAAGCGCTGCCCGAGGCCCGCAAACAGG
The DNA here is from genome assembly GCF_900078315.1 of Bordetella ansorpii. Classification (GTDB taxonomy): domain Bacteria; phylum Pseudomonadota; class Gammaproteobacteria; order Burkholderiales; family Burkholderiaceae_B; genus Bordetella; species Bordetella ansorpii. The sequence continues at coordinate 724,468 of NZ_FKBS01000014.1, read as the reverse complement.
AACTCGAATCGCTGCGCGCCGTGCACAGCGTATACGCCTCGCGCGCCAAAGTGGGATACACCAACTTCAACGATGAAACCCGCAAGCTGTTGCCGCCTTCCGAGCATCCCTTGATCCGCTTGCACCAGGCGTCGGGGCGCAAGCATTTCTACATGGGCGCCCATGCCTCGCACATCGTGGGCATGGAAGAAGAACAAGGCCGGCAGTTGCTGGAGGAACTGGTGGACTTCGCCACGCAACCCCAGTTCCGCTACGTCCACAAATGGCAGCCCTATGACCTGCTGGTCTGGGACGATAGTTGCACGATGCACAGGGCAACGCCTTACGACGATACGCAACGCCGCGAACTGCGCTGGTGCTCCGCGCGCGAACTCGAGCCGGTGTGAAGCCATGAAGCTCGCTCGATTTCAATTGGCCGGCACCGCAGAAGAACGGCTGGGCATTGTGCAAGAGACCCGGTCAGGCATCAGCCTGCTCGACGTCGCGGCCCTGCCGTGGATCGGACAGGACCGCGGCATGCTGCGATCCATGATGAGCACCATCGAAGCCGGCCCGCGGGCCTTGGACGCCTTGCGCGACCTGCAACGGCGCTTCATCGCGCAACCCGATCCTTGCTGGGAGCATGCGGCCGATTCCGTGGTCTGGCTGACGCCCGTTCCCGAGCGATCCTGCATTGCCGCAGGCCGGAACTTCGGCGCGCATCGGCTGGAAAGCATCCGCGGCAATCCGGACGCGGGAGCCGGGTTCCAGATCGACTTTCCCACGGGCTTCATCAAGCTTGGGCGCAATCTGGTCGGCCACCGGGCTGAAGTGAAACGCCCGGACGATGTCGAACAGCTCGATTACGAAGTCGAAGTTGCCCTCGTGGTGGGCAAGCCACTGCTGAACGTATCTCGGGCCGAGGCGGCGCAGGCCATTTTCGGCTACACCATCATGAACGATCTGTCGGCGCGGGAATGGCAACTGGCCGAGATGCGCAACCTGCTGGTGATGATGGGCAAGAACTTCCCCGGCTTCGGCCCCGTCGGGCCCTGCATTCTGACTGCGGATGAAGTGCCGGATCCGACCGCACTGCGCCTGTGGCTGACAGTCAATGGAGAGCTTCGCCAGCAGGCCGACTGCAGCGATCTCATTTTCGGCTTCGACGAACTGGTTGCGTTCTGGTCGCGGGTCGGTCTGCAGGCGGGAGACATCATCAGCAGTGGCACGCCCGAAGGCGTCGCCCTGCATCGCAAGCCCGATCCGCGCCCGTTTTTCCTGAAGCCTGGGGATATCGTGCATGCGGGAGTGGACCAGATCGGCATATTGGAAACGCGGATCGTATAGCCAAGCAAAGGCTTGGCCTCTCGTATAAAGAATAAATGATGGAGACTGTTATGAAGCCTGCAAGATCGTTCATGGGCGCAACGCTGCTCGGGCTGGCGTCGCTGGTCTGCCAAGCCGAGACGAAGTTCCCTTCCGCGCCGGTGCGCATCGTGGTGTCCACGCCTGCCGGAGGTGCGAGTGACACGACGGCAAGAATCCTGGCCGAGGGTTTGGCCGCAAAGTGGGGCCAAGCCGTTATCGTGGAGAACAAGCCGGGAGCATCCGGAACCATAGGAGCCGCAACCGTCGCACGTGCGGCAGCGGACGGCTACACCCTGTTCTTCGGCACCGGATCGACGCATGTCGTCGCTCCCTTGATGCTGCCACAAACGCCCTACGATCCGCAGAAGGACTTCACGCCGCTTGCCATCGTCGGCGATGCGCCGTTTGCGCTGTTCGTCCGCAAGGATCTACCTGTTTCAAGCCTGCAAGATCTGGTCGCCTATGCTCGGAAGAGACCGTCCGAAACAACGTTCGGCACCACCGGCCCCGCCACGATCTACGAAGTGGCCGCCAGACTGCTGGAACGAGAGGCGCAGGTCTCCTTCAATCATGTGCCCTACAAGGGGCTCGTACCTATGGCAATGGACGTGGAGGCCGGGCGGGTCGATGTAGGCGTGGGGCCCATCGATGGCTACTTGAAAAGCGATCGCCTCAAGGTCCTCGCCATCCTCGGCTCACGCAGGGTGGAAGCCATGCCAGACGTGCCGACAAGTGCGCAGAGCGGTTTTCCAAATACGGTCGTTCCTGTGTGGGCGGCGGTATGGGGCCCCTCAGGCATCGCAGCAGATCGCGCAGCGATATTGAGCAGGAGCTTGATCGAAGTATTGAGCCAGCCCAGACTTCAGGAAAAAATAGGTGCTACCGGCGTGGTGGTGCAGCCGGCGGACGGAGAGTCTCTACGCGCACTCATGGCTCGTGACATCAAGGCACTGGCCGACTTTGCACCCAAAGGCAACTGACTTCCTGCCAAACCAAGCGGGCGAAGATGTGAGATGCCGGCTCCAGGGACGCGTTGATCTTCTAAGTCGAGAAGAATGCACGCCTAGCCACCAACTTGAATGAAGTTTTCGGGCGGAAATCCAAGTTGAATGAACTTTTTGAGCAAAAAAACCAACTTGAATGAACCAAAAGACCGCCATGACCAGTTCACCTCTCAAGAGCCCGCTGCAAGCCAAATTTTGAAGCTCATCGACCAAATCGAGCTGCGAGCCGCATAGATAGGGCATCGACACATCTGCCAGGGGACCCGTACCGACCGCCCCTTATCGGATATGTAACACCCCTCTTGAACCCTCCGGAACCACCCCTATAATTAGCACTCGTCACAGGCGAGTGCTAACAGCCTTCGGCCGTTCAGCCCCCTGTGCCTCCATTACCAACTGGCCTTTTCTCTACTAACAGGAGTTCCTCATGGCCCTGCGTCCCCTGCACGATCGCGTGATCGTCAAACGCCTGGACAACGAGCGCAAGACCGCCTCGGGCATCGTTATCCCTGACAGCGCGGCTGAGAAGCCCGATCAAGGTGAAGTCGTGGCCGTCGGCCCCGGCAAGAAGACCGAAGACGGCAAAGTGCTGCCGGTCGACCTGAAGGCTGGCGACAAGGTGCTGTTCGGCAAGTATGCCGGCCAAAGCGTGAAGGTCGATGGCGAAGAGCTGCTCGTCATCCGCGAGGACGAAATCCTCGCCGTCATCCAGTAATAGCAACCCGAATCTACAAGGAAGCTGACAATGGCTGCCAAGCAAGTCCTGTTCGCCGACGACGCCCGCGTGCGCATCGTCCGTGGCGTTAACGTCCTGGCCAACGCCGTCAAGACGACCCTGGGCCCCAAGGGCCGTAACGTGGTGCTGGAGCGCTCGTTCGGCGCCCCCACCGTGACCAAGGACGGCGTGTCCGTCGCCAAGGAAATCGAACTGAAGGACAAGTTCGAGAACATCGGCGCCCAACTGGTCAAGGACGTCGCCTCGAAGACCTCCGACAACGCCGGTGACGGCACCACCACCGCCACCGTGCTGGCCCAGGCCATCGTTCAGGAAGGCCTGAAGTACGTTGCCGCTGGCTTCAACCCCATCGACCTCAAGCGCGGCATCGACAAGGCTGTCGCCGCCGCCGTCGCCGAACTGCAAAAGGCTTCCAAGCCGGTCACGACCAGCAAGGAAATCGCCCAGGTCGGCTCGATCTCGGCCAACAGCGACCAGTCGATCGGCAAGATCATCGCCGACGCGATGGACAAGGTCGGCAAGGAAGGCGTCATCACCGTCGAAGACGGCAAGTCGCTGGACAACGAGCTGGACGTCGTCGAAGGCATGCAATTCGACCGCGGCTACCTGTCGCCCTACTTCATCAACAACCCCGAGAAGCAAGTCGCTGCCCTGGACGATCCGTTCGTCCTGATCTTCGACAAGAAGGTCAGCAACATCCGTGACCTGCTGCCCGTGCTGGAACAAGTCGCCAAGTCGAGCCGTCCCCTGCTGATCATCGCGGAAGACGTCGAAGGCGAAGCCCTGGCTACCCTGGTTGTGAACAACATCCGTGGCATCCTGAAGACCACCGCCGTCAAGGCGCCGGGCTTCGGCGACCGCCGCAAGGCCATGCTGGAAGACATCGCCATCCTGACCGGCGGCACCGTGATCTCGGAAGAGACCGGCCTGTCGCTCGAGAAGGCCACGCTGGCCGAACTGGGCCAAGCCAAGCGCATCGAAGTGGGCAAGGAAAACACGACGATCATCGACGGCGCCGGCGACGGCAAGTCGATCGAAGCGCGCGTCAAGCAGATCCGCATCCAGATCGAAGAAGCGACCTCGGACTACGACCGTGAAAAGCTGCAAGAGCGCGTGGCCAAGCTGGCCGGCGGTGTTGCCGTGATCCGCGTCGGTGCTGCCACCGAAGTCGAAATGAAGGAAAAGAAGGCCCGCGTCGAAGACGCCCTGCACGCCACGCGCGCTGCGGTGGAAGAAGGCGTGGTGGCTGGCGGCGGCGTTGCACTGCTGCGCGCCAAGCAAGCCATCGCCGACCTGAAGGGTGACACCCCCGACCAGAACGCCGGTATCAAGCTGATCCTGCGCGCTGTCGAAGAGCCCCTGCGCACCATCGTCACCAACGCCGGCGAAGAAGCCAGCGTGGTGGTGAACAACGTGCTGGCCGGCAAGGGCAACTACGGCTACAACGCCGCCACCGGCGAGTACACCGACCTGGTCGAGCAAGGCGTTCTGGATCCCACCAAGGTGACCCGCACCGCCCTGCAAAACGCCGCTTCGGTCGCCAGCCTGCTGCTGACCGCCGAAGCCGCCGTGGTCGAACTGGCCGAAGACAAGCCCGCTGCCCCGGCCATGCCGGGCGGCATGGGCGGCATGGGCGGCATGGACTTCTAATCGTCCTTGTCGCAGGCGCGCCGGCCTGGCCGGCGCGTGCAGTGCCCAAAAAAACGCCTCGAGGCTTGTGCTTCGAGGCGTTTTTCTTTGCCGATATCAATCGCGCACGAAGTGTTCACGCCATCAGGGCGCCTTCTCCATGGCCATCAAATCGGATCGCCCGAGCGCGCCTCTTTTTTCAGGGTTATCGGCAGGGCCGATCCCTGCGGCGGCCATCGCCGCGTCCAATCCTCTGTATTGCGGCAGTTTCTTGGGGCTGCGCAGCGTACACATGCCATCGTTCCAGGCATGAAGCATCTGCGTGGCAATCCAGGTCCAGCGCGGCTCCTGCCTGGCCGCCTCGATGATCTCCTTGCCTACCTCCACGGCAGACTCGCATAGCCGTTCGACCATGCTGTCGTATTCCCGGCTCGGTATTCCCAATCGGCTCAGGAAGAACTGCTGCAGTGTCTTGCCAGGCGTCCAGGTCTTGTGCCCTCCCACGGACAGGCCCGGTCCGTTGTTCGCGTAACGCGGATAAGCCTGCGTCGTCACGACGTCGAACACCGGGCTATATGCCACGTCGCCGAACGAGGTGTAGTAAAGCGCGATGTTCTTGGCATGGCAGTCCGCGTTGCGCACGACGTAATTGATCAGCAGTTGCCACCCAAAGTGCATGCGCTGGGCGCGGCGTCGGCCCGCGGACACATAGGCGTCCGTCGCACGCAGGACTTTCTCGGTGGTGGGCAAATATTTTTCATGAGGAGGCAGCCCCAGCAGGCTGCAAGCATCCTCGACCCCATAGGCGGGATTGCCTTGGGCATCGATGTCGAAGCGGTCGACCACCAGCACCTGGCCGTCCTCCGACATCCGTGTCCGGGCGACCGGCACCACGTTCAGACGCTCCAGCACTCGCAGGCTGTAGAACTCGTTGAAACCAAGATAAGGCGTCTGTCCATCGGAGCCCTTGATGATGTGCCTGGGCGTACGCAGCGTCGCTTTTCCGGAAGCCTCGTCCTTGCCTTCTGGGGCGATGAACTTCGGCACGACACCCGATATGGCGCTTCTGGCGTACTGCCGGACCAGGTCGCCGAACTGCTCGGTGCTGTGTTCCGTGGTCAGCAGTTCATCGATGCTCAGCGCGTCCAGCGCCACGCCAGGCTTGCCGCCCTCGGCCGTCACGGCCACCCGCCCGATGCCCGATGCGCCGACGACGGCCAACAAGGACAGGTCGGTGCCGTCCATCAATGGGCCGAACACTTCACGGATCACATCGAGCAGATAGCCTTCAGGCAGATTCTGGCGAAAGAAGGGATGCAGATCGCGCGGCCAGCGCCAGGGCTCATCCTGAACCGGCATGGCCAGGCTGACAAAGTCCTCCGGCGCAACGCCGTGGCGATACTGGAGCACATACTCGTCGTCTTTCCTGTACAACTGGGCAACATGACGCCCCCGTACGTGAACGTCGAGTTCCATCTCCTACTCCTCGCCGCGCTGCTCGGCCAGGATGTCATGCAGCGTCCTGGTGTGCCCTGCCTTGACGGCTTTCAAGTCGTAGCCCGCAGCCTCCAGCAATCGTACCAGCGCCGATACGCTCATGTCGTCTCGCGCCAGCGTCTCCATACGCGCCACGGTCGTGCGCGCGACGCCAGCGCGACTGGCCAGCTCTTCCTGCGATAAGCGCGCTGACTTGCGCGCTGTCTTCAGCATATCGGCAACGTCGAACAGCGTGGTCATTTTGTAGCCTCATGGCAGCAATTTTCTTGATTATAGTGATTTTTGTAGCCATTGGGACACAAAATAGATAAATGACCACATCTTCAAAAATGTCGCCCAAGAGATACAAAAATTGCAATAACTGGATGCTTTGTAGCCCTTGGGCATCAGTATTGCCCTACACCACGCCCTGCGCCTGCATGGCCTCGGCCACCTTCACGAAGCCCGCGATGTTGGCGCCGTCGATGTAGCTGACGGTGCCGTCCTCGCGCTTGCCGTAGCGCACGCACGCGGCATGGATGCTCTGCATGATCTCCAGCAGGCGGCTGTCGACCTCTTCGCGCGTCCATTGCAGGCGCACCGAGTTCTGGCTCATTTCCAGGCCCGAGGTGGCCACGCCGCCTGCGTTGCTGGCCTTGCCCGGCGCATACAGCACGCGGGCCTCCTCGAAGGCGTGCGCGGCGTCCAGCGTGCAAGGCATGTTGGCGCCTTCGGCCACGCACTTCACGCCGTTGCGCATCAGCAGCAGGGCGTCGTCGGCGTCCAGCTCGTTCTGCGTGGCGCACGGCAGCGCGACGTCGACCGGCACGTGCCACGGACGCTCGCCCGCCAGGAACTGCGAGCCCGTCTGCCTGGCGTACTCGCTGATGCGGCCGTACTGCACGTTCTTGATGTCCATCAGGATGGCCAGCTTCTCGGGCGTGAAGCCCGCTTCGTCGACGACGGTGCCGGACGAGTCGGAGACGGTCAGCACCTTGGCGCCCAGCGCCATGGCCTTCTCCACGGCGTACTGGGCCACATTGCCCGAGCCGGATACCGACACGCGCAGACCGTCGAACGACAAGCCGCGCGTCTTGAGCATTTCGTCGGCGAAGTAGACCGTGCCGTAGCCGGTGGCTTCGGGGCGGATCAGCGAACCGCCGAAGCTCAGGCCCTTGCCCGTGAAGACGCAGTCGGCGCGGTTGGACAGCTTCTTGTACATGCCGGCCATGAAACCGACTTCGCGGCCGCCCACGCCGATATCGCCGGCCGGCACGTCGGTGTCGGCGCCGACGTGGCGATAGAGTTCGGATACGAAAGCCTGGCAGAAGCGCATCACCTCGGCGTCGCTCCTGCCCTTGGGATCGAAATCGGAGCCGCCCTTGGCGCCGCCCATGGGCAGCGTGGTCAGCGCGTTCTTGAAGGTCTGCTCGAAGGCCAGGAACTTCAGCACGGACAGCGTCACCGACGGATGGAAGCGCAGGCCGCCCTTGTAGGGACCGATGGCCATGCTGTGCTGGATGCGGTAGCCGCGGTTGACCTGCACCTGGCCGTGGTCATCGGTCCAGCACACGCGGAACATCACCACGCGCTCGGGCTCCACGAGGCGATCCAGCAGATTGTGTTCCGCGTAGCGGGGATGCCGCTCGATGAAAGGCCACAGGCTTTCCATCACTTCGGTCACGGCCTGCAGGAACTCGGGCTGGCCCGGATTGCGGGCGGCGACTTCCTCCAGGAACTGCTGGACGCTCGTGTATTTCACTATCTCTTCCTCAAAGTGGTGCGGTTGTAATAAAAATCGCACCATTTTTTACCTTAAATGCTCTTTGTTGGGGCGAATCACGCATCACAACGGTGCAATTTCCAGAAAAAGCACGGACCTCAACGCTGGCCGGCCTTCAGGACAGCGCCAAAGCTTTACATTTCCTCGCCATTCGCGGCTTGGGCATCCGGCACGGTTTTCTACAATGGGATCTTCGCCACGCTCTCAGGACGACGCATGCAAGTACTGTCACGTTTTCGCGTTCCCCGCCTCCGTGAGATCGGCAACCTGATGAAGGACTGCGCCAACGAATGGTCGCTTCATCGCGCATCCAGCAAGGGCGCGGCGCTGTCGCTGTACATGGTGTTCTCGCTGGCGCCCATGCTGATCCTGGTGATCGCCGTGGCGGGCGCCTTCTTCGGCGAGGATGCGGTCCGGTCCGAGCTGGTGGCGCAGATGCGCGACCTGATCGGCGAACGCGGCGCGGAAGTCATCCAGACGGTATTGGCCAGCGCGCACGAATCCGGCAGCGGCTGGATCGCGGCGCTGATCTCCATCGGGGTGCTGGTCTTCAGCGCCACGACCGCGTTTGCCGAGCTGAAAGCCAGCCTGGACGACCTGTGGGAAGTGAAGGAGAAAGGCGGGCTGAAGGCCATGGCGCGCAGCCGCCTGGTGTCGTTCGGGCTGGTGGTGGTGCTGGGACTGTTCCTGCTGGTGTCGCTGGCCGTGAACGCCGGGCTGGCGGCCGCGGAAAAGTACTACGGCAACATGTGGGCGGCATCCACCTTTGCCGTGCTGGCAGACTGGTTCTCGCAGGCTTTCTCGTTCTGCGTCGTCACCGCGCTGTTCGCGGTGGTGTACAAGCTGCTGCCCAGCACGCGCATCCCATGGCTGGACGTGATTCCCGGCGCCATCGTGACGGCAGCGCTGTTCCTGGTGGGCAAGTGGGGCATCGGCATGTACCTGGCGCGCGGCGCGGCGGTGTCGGCGTACGGCGCCGCGGGATCGCTGATCGCGCTGCTGCTGTGGATCTATTACTCGGCGCAGATCTTCTTCTTCGGCGCAGTGTTCACCCGGCAGTTCGCGTTGCGGTTCGGCAGCATGCGCAACGATCCGAAAGCCCCGCAGGACAACAAGGACGACACGGTGATGGAGCACGGGCCGTCATGAGCACGCAGGCGCCGCTGTGCAGCAGCACGAAGCTGCCGCCGCGGCCAAGCAGCGTGCCGCGCTCGATGCTTCCGTGTCCGCCGCTGCCGCCAAAGGCCCTTGCGTGATCGGATCCACGCGGGCCTCCTGATCTCAATATTCTCGTTGTTCATGCCGCGTCGAGCACCGCGCCCCGCACGCCGGCCCAGCGCAGCAAAGCCAGCTTGCGAGCGAGTTCGCGAGCGATGTCCGGCTGATGCGTCAGGTCGCCGAAGATATCGGTGTGCAATGCCATGGCGTCCATGACCCGCCAGGCCGCCTGCCCTGGATCGTCGCCAGCCGCGTCAGCCGCGTGCTGCGCGTCGACATGGCGGCGCGCGAACTCATCGGCCTGGGGGTCGAGTACTGGATAGGACAGGCCCAGTTCGTCCTGCCCTCTCAGGTAGTGCAGCCACGCCGCCACGGCCAGCGCCAGGCGGTCATAGGCATGCCCTGCCCGGGCGCGTTCGCGCAAAGGCGCCAACAGGCATGACGGCACCGTCAGCGAGCCATTGGCCGCGCTTCGGTGAGTGCCCTGCGACAGCGCCAGATTGGACAGGCGTGCCAATTGCCGCGCGTGATATCCGGCCAGATCCACCCCTGGCATGTCGTCCAACGTGCTGGCAATTTCCTCGCGCATCATCGCGTCGATGAAAGCGCGTACATGGGGTTGCGAAAAAGTGCCGCTGGTAGTCGCCATGCCGGACACGGCGCCCAGGTAGGCCAGCGCCGCACGGGGGCCGTCGGCCATGCGCTGCTTCAGCCGCGCGAACGGCGCGCTGTCCGGCACCAGGCGCACCATGCCATGCGGGCCCGCGGCGGCCTCCCAGGGCGGCCGGCCCGCGACGAAGCTGTCTTCGATCACCCAGTCCAGATAGGGCTCGGCCTGCACCGGGCAACCGTCCTCCAGCCCAACCGCCTGGGAAATGCGCGCGCGGTCGCCGTCGTCCGAGGCAAGCACGATGCGATCCGTCATGCTGTCGGGAAAGGCGCAGTTGCCATCAATCCACGCCGCCAGATCCTCGTCCACGCGTGAAGCGCAGGCCAACACCAGGCGGCGAAGCGTGCGGCCGTTGGCGGGCCTGTCGTCGCACGACAGCACGCTCACCGCCGCGCCTCCCTGGCCTCGGCGTTGCTTCAGGCCGTGCACCAGCAGGCCGATGGCGCCGCGCGGCGCAAGAGCGTAGGCCGGATCGTCATCGTCGGCCTCCTCACCGCCCTCGTGCCACGTCGTCTCGTCATCCGCCAGACTCACGCTGACCACACGGGTGTCTTCATGCGCGATCTGATCGAGCACCGCCTGGGGATTCTGCCGTGCATCCAGCACGCGCAGCACCGCGCCGATCACGCGCAGGCGTTCGCGCACCAGGCCGTTCGGCTCGGTATCGCGCAGCGCCAGGGTGTAGAGGCCATTCTGCCGCACCAGGGCCTCATGCCCGTGCGCACGGTCCAGAGACACGCCGACGATGCCCCAGCGCAGGTCGCCGCTGGCCTCGATGGCCGCGTCGGTCACGGCGGCCAGCAACGCGCGCGGCGCATCATCGATGCCCAACTGCACGATGCCTGCCTGCAAGGCCTTGCGGTCATACCCCGGCCGCTGCACGTCGGCGGGCAGGCCGGCCAGCAAGGCCGGATGCAGGCGTCTCATCGGTGCCCGTCCTCTGCCCGGTTCCCCACGGCGCTCATCCCGTGGCGCCTCAATGGTCGATCAGGTCGGGATTCCAGGCATGCACGCGTTGCCGCTGCTCGCCCAGGCCCGCCACCGACAGGTGCATTTCGTCGCCCGGCTTCAGGTACACCGGCTGCGGCTTGCATCCCATGCCCACGCCCGGCGGCGTGCCCGTGCAGATCAGGTCGCCCGGATACAGGGTCATGAAGCGGCTGACGTAGCTGACCAATTGCGCCACGCCGAACACCATGGTGCGGGTGTTGCCCGCCTGGAAACGCTGGCCGTTCACGTCCAGCCACAGGTCCAGCGCCTGCGGATCCGGCACCTCGTCGGCCGTGACCAGCCACGGCCCCACGGGACCGAAAGTGTCGCAGCCCTTGCCCTTGTCCCAGGTGCCGCCGCGCTCGATCTGGTATTCGCGCTCGGACACGTCGTTGACCACGCAATAGCCCGCCACGTACGACAGCGCGTCGTCTTCGGACACGTAGCGCGCCTTCGTGCCGATGACCACGCCCAGTTCCACTTCCCAGTCGCTCTTGACCGAATCTTTCGGCAGCACGACGGGATCGTTGCTGCCCACCACGCAAGACGTGGGCTTCATGAAGAGGATGGGTTCGGCCGGCAGCGGCAGATTGGCCTCGGCGGCGTGATCGGCGTAGTTCAGGCCGATGCAGACGAACTTGCCCATGCCCGCCCAGGGCGGCGCCAGGCGGCCGGGCTGCGGCACCAGCGGCAGCTTGGAGGCATCCAGGTCGCGCAGACGTTGCAGGGCCTGCGGCTCCAGGGTCTGGCCGGTGATGTCCGGCAGCACTTCCGACAAGTCGCGCACGCGGCCCTGGGCGTCGATCAGGGCGGGCTTCTCCGCGCCCTTGGCGCCATGGCGCAGCAGTTTCATGGTGGCTGTTCCTTTGATGGGGAGGAAATCGTCGCATCCGGTGGCCATCCGGAAAAACGGGGCCACCGTCCGCCTCAAAGATACACGCACATGGCAAGGCGCGCCTGCGATCCGGCCAGGCCCATGCGAAATGGGATCTTCGGCGTGCATGCCTTTGGACGGATTCGGACTGAAAACCCATAGACTTGGCAGTGTGGTTCGAGAGGCCGGCTGGAAAGCCGTTCACTTTCAATACAAACCCCGAGGCCCGATCATGTTCGCAATTCCCGCGGGTGACTTCACTCTCGCCTTGAAGCCGCTCCAATATCTTCCCGATGAAAGTGGAGAAAAGATTCTGGACTGGCTGAAGGTCGATCTGCATGCCGCCACGAGGCATATCGACGTCCGAGTGCAATGGGAAATGATGTGGGACGAGGTCAACCAGTTGCGGGAACTGATAGACGAGCTATACCAGGCAATCAGAGACGGGGCCGAACGAAAAACCGTGTCCTATGATTCAAGAGAAGGCATACTGCGGTTGGACATGCAGATCGTGGATCCGAGGCTGGGCTCGATAACCCTGGACTATGTGATTTGTCCGGATAACGCCCAAGGAACCAAGGTCATCGGATCGACGGTGATCGATCAGACGTATCTGCCCGCCATGGCGAACGGTTTGGACGCCCTGTCCCGCTTCGCCGGCTAGCGTTGCCACGCGCCCCCCTTCGAGTAGGGTGCACACCACACCTAGGGTTAGCCTGACGCGTCTTATTGACCCTACGACCCTCCGGGTTACATACATATCTGGTAAAAACCGGGCTCGGTCGCAATCTTTTCCCCCCGGAGCGTCATGTCGCCCAACCTTCCGCCGCAATCGCCCTATAAAAGCACAGGCGGCCTGCGCCGCATCATCAATGCGCTGCGCTACTCATTCCAGGGCCTGAAGGCCGCGATCAAGTACGAGGCGGCTTTCCGCCAGGAACTGGTCCTGGCCATCCTGCTGGTCCCCGCCGCCTTCTTCCTGGGCCGCACCACCGACGAAGTCTTCATCCTGATCGCCGCCGTCATCCTGGTGCTGGTGGTCGAACTGCTGAATTCCGCCGTCGAGGCGCTGGCCGATGCCCTGTCGGTCGAGACGCACCCGCTGCTGGGCCGCGCCAAGGACCTGGGCAGCGCCGCCGTGATGCTGATGCTGTTCTTCACCGTGGCGGTGTGGGTCGCCGTAGCCATCAGCCGGTTCCTGATGTAACCGTGGCCGCCCCCAGGGGCACGACACCCGCTGGGTGCGGCAAGCGGTCATCTACCCGAGCGCGAAGCCCGACTCTATACTCGGACCATGGCGCACACCTCTACATCCGAACCCTCCCGGCGTATCGTTATCGTCGGCGGCGGGGCGGGCGGCCTGGAACTGGCCGCCCAACTGGGCCGCATCCACGGCCGTGACCGCATCACTCTGGTCGACAGCCGGCCCTTCCATATCTGGAAGCCTTCGCTGCACGAGGCGGCCGCGGGCACGCTAGACATCCATCAGGAAGGCCTGTCCTACCTGATGTTGGCGCATCTGTGCGGCTTTGCCTTCGCCCAGGGCGAATTGCTGGAAGTGGATCGCGAACGCCGCGCCATCCGCATCGGCGCCGTGAACGACGGCGGCGGCCAGACCGTGTTGCCCGAACGCGAAATGCTCTACGACACGCTGGTGCTGGCCATCGGCAGCATCTCGCACTTCTTCGGCACGCCCGGCGCGGCCGAACACGCCGTCACGCTGGACACCACCGAAGGCGCCGAGCAGTTCCGCCTGACCATGCTGAAGGCGATGGCCCAGGTCGACCAGGCCAAGGTGCGCGATCCCGCCGCCCGCCTGGACCTGGTCATCGTGGGCGGCGGCGCCACCGGCGTCGAGCTGGCCGTCGAACTGATCGAGGCCGGCCACGTCGTCAGCGCCTATGGCTTGCCCAATTTCCGCGCCGACCGCGACCTGGCGATCACGCTGGTCGAAGGCGCGCCGCGCATCCTGTCGGCCCTGCCCGAAAAGATCTCGCGCGCGGCGCATGCGCGCCTGGTCGAACTGGGCGTGCGCGTGGAAACCGGCTGCCGGGTGTCCGAAGTCACCGAGCACTCCGTGCGCACCGCCGATGGCCGCGAGTTCGCCGCCAACCTGTGCATGTGGGCCGCCGGCATCAAGGGCCCGGCCGTCATGGGCACGCTCGATCTGCCGCTGAACAAGATGGGCCAGTTGCAATTGAACGAGCGCCTGGAAAGCCCCGATCCGCACATCCTGGCGCTGGGCGATTGCAGCGCGGTGCCCTGGACGGAGGGCCGCAACGTGCCGGCGCGCGCGCAGGCCGCGCACCAGCAGGCCGACTACCTGGCCAAGAAAATCACCGCGCGCATCCGCAACAACCCCGAATCCGCCGAGCCCTATCACTACAAGGATCACGGCTCGCTGGTGTCGCTGGGCCAGGATGCCGGCGTGGGCAGCCTGATGGGCAAGCTGGCCGGACGGGGCCTGTTCGTAAGCGGTACACTGGCGCGCCTGATGTACATGAGCCTGCACCTGATGCACCACCGCGCGGTGCTGGGCATCTCGCGTACCGCCTCTCTGGCCCTGGCGCGCCTCTTGATGCGGCGCACCCGCCCCCGGGTCAAACTGCACTGACCACGCCATGACCTTCCTGAACCGACTCGAAAACGCCTGGACCACCAGCGGCTCGCTGCTGCAAGTGGGCCTGGATCCCGACCCGCAACGCTTTCCCCGCGAACTGCAGGGCCAGCCCGACGCGATCTTCCAGTTCTGCCGCGCCATCGTCGACGCCACGGCCGAATTCGCCTGCAGCTTCAAGCCGCAGATCGCCTATTTCGCCGCGCACCGCGCCGAAGACCAGCTCGAAGCGCTGTGCCGCCACATCCGCGACACCTATCCCGACCGCCCGATCGTGATGGACGCCAAGCGCGGCGACATCGGCTCCACCGCCGAAAACTACGCGCGCGAAGCCTTCGAGCGCTACAACGCCGATGCGCTCACGGTCAGCCCCTACATGGGCCTGGACTCGATCGAACCCTACCTGGCCTGGAGCGACCGCGGCGTGATCGTGCTGTGCCGCACCTCCAATCCCGGCGGATCGGACCTGCAATTCCTGAAGATGGAAGACGGCCAGCCTCTGTACCTGCACGTGGCCGGCCTGGTGGCTGACAAGTGGAACAGCGCCGGCCAATGCGGCCTGGTGGTGGGCGCCACCTTCCCGAATGAACTGGCGGCAGTGCGCGCGCGCATCGGCGATGCCGTGCCCCTGCTGGTGCCCGGCATCGGCGCGCAAGGCGGCGACGTCACGGCCACCGTGCGCGCGGGCGCCAACAAGGCCGGCGCGGGCATGATGATCAACTCGTCGCGCGCCATCCTGTATGCCAGCGGCGGCGACGATTGGCGCGACGCCGCGGCGATTGCCGCGCGCGGCCTGCGCGACGAGATCAACGCTGTGCGTTGATCCGCGCCCGGCGCGTGAAGCCTTTCACCCGGTTGCCTTTTCGCCCGGCTGCCTCGTACGGCAGGCCGGGCGAGCCCTTCAAGCTTCAATAGCGATTGACCGACGCGCCCAGCATGTCCAGCAGGGTGCGCAGCGCGAATTCGACTGCGCCCTGCCGCACCTGCGTGCGGTCACCCGAGAAAACATGCGTGGCCGAGCGCGTGGCGATACCTTCCCCCGCGCGCGTGGCGAAGCCGAAGCACACCATTCCCACGGGCTTGCCCGGCGTGCCGCCATCCGGTCCGGCGATGCCGGTCGTGGACACCGCGACGTAGGCCTCGGGCGTTGCCAGCAGCACGCCATTGGCCATTTCCTGGGCCGTGGGCTCGCTGACCGCGCCGTGATGATCGAGCGTGTCGGGCGACACCCCCAGATCGCTCGTCTTGGCGGTATTGCTGTAGGTGACGTAGCCGCGCTCGAACCACTGGCTGGAGCCGGGCACCGATGTGATCGCACCGGCCAGCAGGCCGCCGGTGCACGACTCGGCCGTGCCCATCATCCATTCCTTTTCCATCAGCGCCTGGCCCACCATCTCGGCCAGGCCGCGTATCGTGGCCTCGGTCAGCAGCGCCGGGGCCAAGCTCAACCCATGTTGCACTTCGTGCGCGTTCATCCTATGACTCCTGTGCGTACGGCAATCGCCAAGACCAGCAAAGTGTAGGCTGCCGCGACGATGTCGTCCCACATCACGCCGAAACCGCCCTTCATGTGCTGATCGAAATAGCGGATCGGCGGCGGCTTGACGGTGTCGAAGAAGCGGAACAGCACGAAAGCCATCGCCTGCGCGGCCAGCGTCTGGGGCGTCAGCCACAGCACCAGCCAGAACGCGACCATCTCGTCCCAGACCATGCCGACGTGATCGTCGACCCCCAGTTCGTGCCCCACGCGCGTGCACGCCCAGCAGCCATACGCAAATGCAATAGCAAGGAATATGCCCAGGGCCAGGTCGGGCGCCATCGGCGCCGCCAGCGCCCAGATGGGCCAGGCCAGCAACGTGCCCCAGGTGCCCGAGCCCGGCCGCAGCAGGCCGCTGCCGAAACCGAACACCATCAACCGGCCCGGATCGGACCGCACCCAGCGCCAACTGGGAAAGGCCACGCGGGCGCGCGCGCGCATGGAGCGGTCTGGGTCGTGGACGGGATCGATCATGAGGCGCGGCGCCTTTGGTGGTTGCGAAGAGCGGCGGCCGCGCGGCGCATCAGGGCTGCGCGGCCGTGGGGAAATGGTCGAAGCCCGCAGGCAGATCGGCCAAGGCCTGGCCGGCGGCATCCCTCACCACCAGGCCCGGCTCGGCACGCACGCTGCCGATACGCGTGACGCGCACGCCAGCCTGCGCCGCGGCTTGCTCGATACGGGTGCGATCACCCGCCGAGGCGGTGAAGCAGAGTTCATAGACGTCGCCGCCGCCCAATACGGCCCGGCGGCGCACGGCCTCGTCCAGGCCATCGAGCGAAGCGGCCACGGGCAGGTCGGCGTAGCGCAATTCCGCGCCTGCGCGGCTGGCGGCCAGGATATGGCCCAGGTCTTGCAGCAGCCCATCGGAGATGTCGACCGCCGCGTGCGCCAGGCCCGCCAGGGCCAGGCCCAGGCCGACACGCGGCTGAGGCCATTCGAGCGCACGGCGCGTGGCGGCCAGGCGCTGCGGGTCGGCTGGCAACTGGCCATCGAGCAGGCGGTACGCCACGTCGGCCGCGCCCAGTTCGCCGGACACCCAGATGTCGTCGCCGGGTCGGGCCGCATCGCGCCGCAGCGCGTGGCCCGGCTGCACCGCGCCGAACACGGTGACGCTGATGGTCAGGCCCAGCTTGCTGCCGGTGGTGTCACCGCCGATCAGCGGGCACCGCCAGGCATCGCCCAGGGCATGCCAGCCTTGCGAGAACGGCGCCAGCCAGGCGTCGTCGGCGCGCGGCATGGCCAGGCCCAGCACGCAGCCCAGCGGGCGCGCGCCCATGGCGGCAAGATCCGACAGATTGACGGCCAGCGACTTGTGGCCCAATGCCTGCGGATCGACATCGGGATAGAAATGGCGCCCTTCGACCAGCAGGTCGGTGCTGGTGGCCACGTGATGGCCGGCCGGCACCGGGAACAAGGCGCAGTCGTCGCCCACGCCAAGCAGGCCGGCTGCGACCGGCCTGTTGAAGTAGCGGGCGATGAGTTCGAACTCGGACGGCATGGCGTCGTGGGAAGCGGACCGTCCGAGGGGTTTACGACGCGCGGCGCTGCTGCGCGGCCAGGACCTCGGCCGAGCGCACGTCGGCGGCCAGCTTGTCGAGCACGCCGTTGACGAACTTGAAGCCGTCGGTGCCGCCGAACGATTTGGCCAATTCGACCGCCTCGTTGATGGCGACCTTGTACGGCACCTCGACGTGATGCACCAGCTCGTAGCTGCCGATCAGCAGGATGCCGTGCTCGACCGGCGACAGCTCGGCCAGCGGGCGGTCGACATAGGGCGTGAAGCGCTCACGCAGGGTGGGCGCCTCGCGCAACACGCCATGCAGCAAGGTCTTGAACCACTGCGCGTCGGCCTCGGAGAAATCCTCGGCATCGCGCAGGTGGGCATCGATCTCGCCGGCATCCTGCGTGCCTTCGCCACCACGCAGCAGCCAGGCGTAGACGCCCTGCAACGCGAATTCGCGGGCACGGCGGCGCGCACTGCGCGCGTTGGCGCGGGCCTGGACGGCGCTGGGATCAGCGGCCGTCGTCGTCTTGTTCGTCGTCGTCAAAATCTTCGTCCTCGTCGTCATCTTCCTCGGGCTCGAGCGCGGCCACCAGATTGGCCATTTCCACGGCCACCTGGGCGCAGTCGCGGCCCTTGCCGGCGGCACGCGCCTGGGCTTGCTCGTCGGTGTCGACGGTGAGCACGCCATTGGCGACCGGAATGCCGGTTTCGAGGGAGATGCGGGAAATTGCGGTGGCCATTTCGTTGCTGACCACTTCAAAGTGATAGGTTTCGCCGCGAATGACCGCGCCCAGGGCGATCAACGCGTCGAATTCGAAACTCTCGGCCATGTGGGACAGGGCAACGCCCAGTTCCAGCGCGCCCGGCACGGTGGCGACCATGACGTCGCGCTCGTCCACGCCCAGGTTGGCCAGCTCTTCCAGGCAGGCCTGCAACTCGGCCTGGCCGATCTCTTCGTTGAAACGGGCACGCACGATGCCGATGTGCAGCCCTTCGCCGTTCAGGTCGGGGGTCAGGATGTAGGGATTCATGAATCTGCCTTTCAGGTGGTGGCGGGAGAATCAGGGGGAGCGCAATCGTAACCCGTAATGGTCAGGGCAAACCCTGCCATGCTGGGCATCTTGCGCGGCTTGGCCAACAGCCGCATCTGGCCCACGTGCAGGTCGCGCAGGATCTGCGCGCCGATGCCGTAGGTGCGCAAACCGAAGCGGTCGGCGTTCTGAGCGGCGCCGGCGCTGGCCGCGCCGGAACCCGCCCAGGCGTCGACCTGGCCAAAAAGGTGCTCGGTGGAAGACTGGCAATTCATCAGGATCAGCACGCCAGCGGGCGAAGCAGCGATGGCGCGTAGCGCCTGGCCGACCGACCAGCTGTGCGGGCTGGAGCCCGTGTCGAGCACGTCGAGCAGCGAGGCCGGCTCGTGCACGCGCACCAGCGTTTCGCGTTCGGGGTCGATCGTGCCGTGCACCAGCGCGATGTGCGGCGAGCCGGTGGCGTCGTCGCGATAGGCGATGCTGTGGAACTCGCCCCACGGCGTGCGCATCCGGCGTTCGCCCACGCGCTGGATGATGGACTCGTGCTCGCTGCGGTACTGGATGAGGTCGGCGATGGTGCCGATCTTCAGGCCATGTTCGCGGGCGAACACGGCCAGGTCGGGCAGGCGGGCCATGGTGCCGTCGGGCTTCAGGATCTCGCAGATGACGGCGGCGGGCGTCAGGCCGGCCATGTCGGTGAGATCGCAGCCGGCTTCGGTGTGGCCCGCGCGCACCAGCACGCCGCCGGGGACTGCGCGCACCGGGAAGATGTGGCCGGGCTGCACCAGGTCGGACGGCTTGGCGTCGCGCGCCACGGCGACCTGGATGGTGCGGGCGCGGTCGGCGGCCGAGATGCCGGTTTCGACGCCTTCGGCGGCCTCGATGGACTGCGTGAAGTTGGTGCCGTAGCGCGTGCCGTTGCGGCTGGCCATCAGCGGCAGTTCGAGCTGCCGGCAGCGCGCTTCGGTCAGCGTCAGGCAGACCAGCCCACGCCCGTGCGTGACCATGAAGTTGATGGCCTCGGGCGTGACGAATTCGGCGGCCATGACCAGGTCGCCTTCGTTCTCGCGGTCTTCCTCGTCGACCAGGATGACGATGCGGCCGGCGCGCAGCTCGGCGATGATCTCTGGCACCGGTGCGATGTCGAAGGCTTCCGGTTCGACGCCGGACGCGACAGGGGAAATCTGGGCTGACATTGGGGAAGGCAGCAGACTGCTGCAGGCGGGGAAAGTGGGCATTTTACCGCCCCTGGCGCGGCAATGCCGGCGTACACTGCGCGCTGAACCCGCCCCCGATTATTTTCATCGAACCCAGGACCTCACGCCCCATGCCCGCCAGCAAGACGGCCACCCCTTCGGCGCCCGCCAACGACGGCCGCCGCAGCATCCAGTCGGTCGAGGTCGGCTTTCCCCTGCTGGCCGCCCTGGTCGACGCCGCGCGCCCGCTGACGCTGCGCGACCTGGCCGCCGCCGCCGGCATGACCTCGGCCAAGGCCCACCCCTATCTGGTCAGCTTCACGCGGGTCGGCCTGGTGCAGCAGGATGCGGCCACGGGCCAGTACGAACTGGGTCCCTTCGCCCTGCAGATGGGGCTGGTCAGCCTGCAGCGGCTGGATCCGGTGCGCGTGGCGCTGCCCGAACTGGCGCTGCTGCAGGCCGAGATCGGCCATACGCTGGGCGTGGCCGTGCTGGGCTCGCACGGGCCCACCATGATCCACATCGCCGAAGCCAGCTATCCGGTGCATGTGAACATGCGCAAGGGCACGGTGATGTCCATGCTGCACACGGCCACGGGGCTGGTGTTCGCGGCCTGGCTGCCGCGCAAGGTGGCCGAGCACTACATTGCCCGCGAGGAAGGCGACGCCGCCGTCATCGCCACGCTGGCCGGCGCCCGCAAGACCGGCCCCGTCGAACACCTGGACACCGTGCTGGCCGACGTGCGCGTGCACGGCATGGCCCGCGCGCTGGGCAATCCGCTGCCCGGCGTGGATGCCTTGTCGGTGCCGGTGTTCGACCACACCGGCGCGATCGTGCTGGCCCTGACCGCATTGGGCCCCAACGGCCTGTTCGACACGGCCTGGGACGGCGCGATCGCCAAGCCCTTGCTGGCCTGCGCGCACGAAATCTCTCGCAAGTTGGGCTATCGCGTCTGACGTATCGCAGCGGAAACAGCGCGTATCTTTCGCGAATCTGCGTCTTTCGCTGGTTTAATATCTTTTTTTGCGGTGCAGCATGCCTGATATGCACCGTTACTCCGCATTTTTGATGACCAAAAAATGACTCGTCATCAAAATTCGGCCTCTTATCTATAAGATGGTTGCCTTTCCGTTCTCGCCGTACAAGGGTCATGTCAGAACAAGAATTGAAGTTGCACGTTCCGCCGACCGCCGGCGCCGCCATCCAACAGGAACTGCGCAAGCGCTCCGCTGCGCGCGTGCGACTGCACGCCCTGTATTTCGACACCCCCGAACGTGAACTGGCCCGCGCCCGCATCGCCCTGCGGCTGCGCCGCGAAGGCAGCGACTGGATCCAGACGCTGAAGATGCCCGGCGCGGATGCCATCACGCGCATGGAACTGAATCATCCCCGCCCCGGTCCCGTGCTCGACCTGTCGGTCTATGCCGGCACGCCCGTCGAAGAAGCGCTGGCCGGCCTGCGCGGCGAACTCGGGCTGCGCTACGAAACCGACGTGCAGCGCGTGCTGTGCAAGGTGCGCAGCCGCTTCGGCTCGGTCGAGATCGCCTACGACACCGGCATCATTCGCGCCGGCGACCTGGAACTGCCGATCTCCGAAGTCGAATTCGAACTGCTGTCCGGCCGCACCGCCGCGATCTTCGCGGTGGCGCGCACCTGGCAGCAACGCCACGGCCTGATCCTTGATACGCGCAGCAAGTCGCAGCGCGGCGACGCGCTCGCCGCGCTGGCCGTGCGCCTGGCCGACAAACCGGAAGACGGCACCGAAGCCACCGCCGAGGCCCGCCGCAAGCTGATCGCCGGCTTCTGGGGCACGCGCGGCGCCAACGGCATCAAGCTGACCGCAGACATGGACGCGCCCAAGGCCCTGGGCGTCATCGCCGCCGAGTGCCTGGAACAGGTCATCCACAACGCCGCGATGCTGGCCGAAGTGGATACGGCTGGCGTGTACCAGGCCGGCCATTCGGAACACGTGCACCAGTTGCGCGTGGGCGTGCGCCGCCTGCGCTCCGCCTGGCGCCTGTTCGACGGCTGGACCGCTCCCATCCCTGACGCGCTGCTGGACGGCGTGCGCATCCACTTCGCGGCCTTCGGCGCCAACCGCGACCAGGACGTGCTGGACGAAACCGTCGCCCCGATGCTGCAGCGCGCCGGCATGCCGGTGATCCCGCACAAGCCCGCCGCGCCCGACGAAGACTCGTCCGCCATCGCCTCGGGCCGCGCCTTCCAGGGCTGGCTGCTGGACATGCTGGAATGGAGCCTGGACGTCCGTCCCGCGCCCCTGCCCGCCGTGCCGGCGATGCCGCTGGTGCAATCGGCGCTGGCCACGACGGCGGTTCCCGCCGACAGTGCGACGGGCGCGCCTGCGGCCGCTTCGGCTGAAGGCAATGCCGCCGCGCAGGCGGCCCCGGCTGACGGCGCCACGGCGGCGCACCCGGCCGATGAGCCTTCCGCGCCCATCATCCCCACCATCATTCCGCTGCGCCAGCCCGAGCCGCCGGAAGCCCCGCCTCCGCTGCACGACCTGTTGGCCGGCCGCCTGCATCGCTGGCACAAGAAAGTGGTGGCCGAAGGGAAGCGCTTCACCACGCTGGAAATCGAGGCTCGCCACGACCTGCGCAAGCGTGCCAAGCGCCTGCGCTACGGCCTGTCCTTCTCCGAATCGCTGCTGCCCGCCGCGCGCCTGCAGGGCTATCGCAAGCAACTGGCGCTGGTGCAGGAATTGCTGGGCGAGTTCAACGATCTGGCCGTCGCGCGCGAGCACTACGAAAACTGTGTGGGCGAGCACCCGCAGGCCTGGTTCGCGCTGGGCTGGATCGGCGCGCGCCTGGATGCGATCTCCGTCGAGGCGCAACGCGCGTTCGATCAATTGGCGCAAGCAAAGGCATTCTGGAAGTGATGCCAGGCGGCGCATCAGCGCGCCGCTGAAATCCCCGGTTGGACATGACAAAGGCGCCCGTGACGGCGCCTTTTGTCTTGCTGCGTTGCCGGGCGGGGCCTCACCATTGCAGGACACCGCACGCGGTGAATCCCGCCGCCGGCAAGAGCATCCCGGGATAGCGGAATCAATCCGCCAGCAAGGCTCCCGCGAACTCCGATGCGACGAACGGCTGCAGGTCTTCCATGCCTTCGCCCACGCCGATCCAGTAGACCGGAATCGGACGCACGCCCTGGCTGCCCGCGGCCACGGCGGCCAGCGTGCCGCCCTTGGCGGTGCCGTCCAGCTTGGTCACGACCAGGCCGGTGAGGTTGATGGCGGCGTCGAAGGCGCGGATCTGCGCCAGCGCGTTCTGGCCGGTGTTGCCGTCGACCACCAGCAGCACTTCGTGCGGCGCGGTGGCGTCGGCCTTGCCGATGACGCGGCGGATCTTCTTCAGCTCTTCCATCAGGTGCAACTGGGTCGGCAAGCGGCCCGCGGTATCGATCATGACCACGCCCACGCCGCGCGCGCGGCCGGCATTGACCGCGTCGAACGACACGGCGGCGGGATCGCCGCCATCCTGCGCGATGACCTGCACGTTGTTGCGGCTGCCCCACTCCACCAGTTGCTCGCGCGCGGCGGCGCGGAAGGTGTCGCCGGCGGCCAGCAGCACGCTGGCGCCCTGGCGCTGGAAGGTATGCGCCAGCTTGCCGATGGAGGTGGTCTTGCCCGCGCCGTTGACGCCCGCGATCATCACCACCAGGGGCTTGGCCTTGTCGACGTCGAAGTTGCGTTCCAGCGGGCGCAGGTGATCGGTCAGCAACTCGCGCAGCGCGGCCTTGACCTGGGCCGGGTCTTCGATGCGCTGCTTCTTCACACGTGCGCGCAGCGCGGTGATCAGGGTCTCGGTGGCCTCGATGCCGGCATCGGCCATGATGAGGGCCGATTCCAGCTCATCGAAAAGGTTCTCGTCGACCTTGACCCCGACGAACAGCCCGCCCAGGCTCTGGCCGGTACGCGACAGGCCCTGCTTCAGGCGGCTGAGCCACGAGGCCTTGCGCACCGGGGGTTCGGTGGCGGGAGCCGGCGGCGCGGCGGGAACGATGGCCGCAGGGGGGGCCGCCGGCGCGGCGGGTGCGGGCGGCGCGGCCAGCGGGACCGCGGCGGCGGCAGACGTTTCTACGGGTGCGGCAGCGGAAGACGCCACGGGCGCGGCAGCGGCAGGCACGGGAATGGCCGTGGGCGCCGGTGCTGCGGCGGGCGCGATCGTCTCGGCGGGCAAGGCCGTAGAGACGGCAGCGGCAGCCACGGGCGTCCCGGGACGCGCGGCGGGCTCGTCGGGCGCAGCATCGGGAACCGGCACAGGGACGGCCACCGGCGGCGCAGCGCGGTCTTCGACCGGCGGGGAGGCCTCCGGCCGCTGCGGCTCGGGCGTCGCGGGGGGCTTTTTCTTGAAGAAGCTGAACATGGGCGGAAGTATATTCTCATCCATGGGTACCTCTTCCATCCGTATCGTCGCCGGCCAGTACCGGCGCACCCCGATCGCAGTGCCCGATGTGCCGGGCCTGCGTCCCACGCCCGACCGGGTGCGGGAAACCCTGTTCAACTGGCTGGCCCACCTGTGGGGCGGCGACTTCAGCGACAAGCGCGTGCTGGACCTGTTCGCGGGCAGCGGCGCGCTGGGCTTCGAATCCGCGTCGCGCGGCGTGGCGCAGGTGCAGATGGTCGAACGCGACCGCGGCGCCGTGTCCGCGCTACGGACGCTGCGCGACAAGCTGCGCGCCGATACCGTGCGCATCCATGCGGGCGATTCGATGGAAGCGCTGCAGCGCATGGACGCCTCGCGCTTCGACCTGATCCTGCTCGATCCGCCCTTCAACCAGGGCTGGCTGCCGCGCCTGTGGCCGCTTCTGCCCGCCATCCTGGCCGAGGACGGCCTGGTCTACGTCGAGTCCGAAGACGCCTGCGATCCCCCCGAAGGTTTTGAACTGTTGCGCGACGGCAAGGCCGGCGCCGTTCACTACCATCTGCTGCAGTTTGCTGCGTTGCGGAAAACGATCAATAATCCGGGTTCGGAGGATGGTGCAAGCCACAAACAACATACGGAGCCCGCATGATCACAGCTGTCTACCCCGGCACATTCGACCCGCTGACGCGCGGACATGAAGATTTGGTGCGCCGGGCAGCCTCGCTTTTCGACAAAGTCGTGGTGGGTATCGCGCACAGCCGCAACAAGAAGCCGTTCTTCACCATCGAGGAACGCGTGGAAATCGCCCGCGAAGTGCTGGGCCACTATCCCAACGTGGAAGTGCTCAGCTTCGGCGGCCTGTTGAAAGACTTCGTGCGCGAACAGAACGCCACGGTCATCGTGCGCGGCCTGCGCGCGGTGTCCGACTTCGAATACGAATTCCAGATGGCCGGCATGAACCGCCACCTGCTGCCCGACGTCGAGACGCTGTTCATGACGCCGTCGGACCAGTACCAGTTCATCTCGGGCACCATCGTGCGCGAAATCGCGCAGTTGGGCGGCGACGTCAGCAAGTTCGTGTTCCCGTCGGTCGAGCGCTGGCTGCAGGAAAAGGCCCGCGAGCGCCGCGAGCAATCCTGGCCGGGCAACTGAGGCCAGCCTGCACACGAGACCGCGTCCACGGCGCGGTCTCTCCGGTCGGCCCAGGGGGCGGCGCTACAATGGCGCATTGCCCTGCCTCGCTTTCCCCATGGCCCTCCTCATCACCGACGAATGCATCAATTGCGACGTTTGCGAGCCTCAGTGCCCGAACGACGCGATTTCCATGGGTGACGAGTTCTACGTCATCGACCCCGACCGCTGCACCGAATGCGTGGGCCACCACGAAGAGCCCCAGTGCAAGGTGGTCTGTCCCGTGGAGTGCATCGAACTGCATCCCCAATGGCACGAAGGCCAGGACGCCCTGATGGCCAAGTACCGCCGCCTGACCGGCCAGGCATGATCGCCGCACCGCCTTCCCACCGCGCGCGGGCAGGAGCCGACCGATGAGTCCGGACGGCAACGCCTATCGCGATGCCGGGGCGCCGTCCGCCGTCGCCCCGCCCCCCTCCCGTACCAACGACCTCTCCCTGTCCGCCATCGTGGCCGGCCTGGTCGCCGTGCTGGTCAGCTTCGGCGGCACCGCCGTGCTGATGGTGCAGGCGGGCCACGCGGGCGGCCTGGACGCGGTTCACATCGGTTCCTGGCTTGGGTCGATCTGCCTGGCGCTGGGCCTGGGCGGCGCCGTCATCAGCCTGCGCAGCCGCGTGCCCGTGGTCATGGCCTGGTCCACGCCCGGCGCGGCCTTGCTGATCACCAGCCTGGTCGGTGTGCCGTTCGACCAGGCCATCGGCGCCTTCGTGCTGGCGGCAGCGCTGACGCTGCTGTGCGGCGTGTTCGGCTGGATCGATCCCATCGTCCGGCGCATTCCCGCCGAAATCGCGGGCGCCATGCTGGCCGGCGTGCTGCTGAACTTCGGCATGGGCATTTTCCGCAGCATCGGGGCGCAGCCCGCGCTGGTGCTGGCCATGTGCGCGGCCTATCTGCTGGGCAAGCGCTGGGTGCCGCGCTACGCCGTGCTGGCGGTGCTGGCCGTGGGCCTGATCGTGGCGGCCGCCACGGGCCTGGTGCATCTCGATGGCGTGGCCTGGAGCCTGACCGAATTCGTGTGGACCACACCGGCCTTCACGCTGCAGGCGGCCATCAGCCTGGGCGTGCCGCTGTTCGTGGTGGCGATGGCTTCGCAGAATCTTCCCGGCCTGGCGATCCTGCAGGCCGCGGGCTACCGGCCGCCCGCATCGCGGCTGGTCGCGGCCACGGGGCTGTTGGGGTTGCTGTCCGCGCCGTTCGGCGCGCACAGTGTCACGCTGGGCGCCATCATCGCCGCCATCTGCGCGGGGCCGGAAGCACATGCCGATCCGGCCAGGCGCTATGTGGCCGCCGCCACCTATGGCGTGTCGTACGTGCTGCTGAGCATCGTGGCGGGCGCCGTGGCGGTGTTCTTCCAGGCCTTGCCGCCCGCGTTGATCGCGGCGCTGGCGGGCCTGGCGCTGTTGGGGCCCATCATGGGCGGCATGGCCTCGGCCATGGCCAATCCGCAGCGCCGCGAGGCCGCGCTGGTCACGCTGCTGGCCACCGCGTCGGGCGCCAGCTTCTGGGGAATCGGATCGGCGTTCTGGGGACTGGCCGCGGGCCTGGCCACCCATGCGGCGCTGGAATTCCGGCGCACCCGATCCGGCTGAACGCGTCAGCCCCAGCGCACCTCGGACACGTCCGGGTGCACCTTCATCACGCGGCACGGGAAGCCCACCACATTGGAAATCCAGGCGGCGGCCAGTTCGCCTTCGTCGATGACGTCGACCTCCTGCCCGCACAGCGGAATCTGGTAGCGCACGCTGTCGTCGTCTTCGATCACGTCCAGCGGGATGTCCAGCCGCAACATGCCCGGCGCCTTCAGCACCAGGTAGCCCAGCCGCAGCGCCACCGACACGTCGGCCAGGCGCGGACACAGCTCGCGGTTCATCCATTGCCCGGCATCGTTGACCACCAGCCAGCGCCGATCGTAAGCCGCCGCGTCGGGCTGTGCGGTGTGGCCGCACTCGGCCACGGGCTGAAAACGGGTGTCGCTCATTTTCCGATCAAGCCTTTAAGCGCTTTGTTCACGGCATCCACCGATGTGCCCTGGCCGCCCAGGGCATCCTTCAGGCGCTGCGCCACGCCCTGCTTGAGCAGGTCGCCGGCGATGCTCTGCCACATCAACGTATAAACGGGCTTGTCGAACGGCCCGGTGACGTGCACCGGCACCGACACGCCCTTCAGGAAGTCCAGCGCCTTGCCCTCTTCGGAAGGATTGGCGTTGACGCGCGCGCGCGCCACGAAATCCAGCGTGCTGCGCGGGAAATCGATGTTGGCCGGATCGCCCTGGGTGACACGCACCAGCGGCGAGTTCAGATCCAGCCGGGTGGCCTTCGCCACGCCTTTGGTCAGGGCCAGGTCGGCGTCCAGCGTGGTGAACGCGGTCTGGCGCGACGTATCCGAATCCACCGGCGCGTTCTTGATCCCGCCGGCGAACAGGGACTTCGCCTCGCCAAGCACCTGCGCCACGTCGATGCCCTTGATGGCGCCGTCGCGCAGGCGGATCTGCGACGTGCCGCCCAGGCCGTTGACCAGGGCATAGGTATTGGCGCCGGCCGTCTTCAGGTCCGCCACGATGCTGCCCTTGCCGGTCAGCGCGTCGCGGCCCGCCACATCGGCCAGCAGCGGCTGCACCGACACGTCGGCCAGCGTGATCTTGGCGGCCATCTGGTTGCCGTTGGCGGCATCCACGGACATCGTGCCGCCCAGCTTGCCCTCGTACAACGAGGCCACCATCGAGGTGATGTCGAGCTTGCCCTTGTTCAGTTCGAGCGCGACAGCGACGTCGGAAGCCTTGACCTTGCGCACCACCAGTTGGCCGATGTTGATCGTGCCGACGGCCGAGGGGCCCACCAGGCCGGAGAGATCGAAGCTGCCGTCGTTGGCGGGCGGGGCCGCGGGCGCAGCGGGCGCGGGCGGCTTGGAGGCGTCCTGCTTGCCATCGCCCGCGGGCGCGGCCGGCTTGGGCGGGACCGCGGCGGGCATCAGCTTGTCCAGGTCCAGCGTGTCCACGGCCAGCGCGAACTTGACGTTGGGGATCTTCGTCAGTTGGCTGACGTCGGTGGACAGGTCGAACTTGCCGCCTTCGAGCACCGCATTGACGCGGGCGCTGGCCTGGTCCTTGGACAGGTCGGCCGAGGCGCTGCCGATGACCGGAATCTGCAGGCTGCCCTTGGGCAGGCCGGGATCGGTGATGTTGACGTCGCCCTTGACGGCCGACAGGCCGCCCGAGCGTTGCAGCAGGTTCAGCGACACGGGTGACGTGAACGCGGCCTTGACCACGCGCTCGCCCTGCTTGAGGGTGCTGTCGATCTTGGCCTGCTGGATGTCGAGCTCGCGGGCGTTGCCGCTGATGCCGGTCAGGCCGAAGCTGGTGTCCAGCGTCTGCGTGCGCACGCGGCCCGTCAGGCCCTGGCCGGTGGCGGCATCGGGCTTGATGTTCAGCGTGGGCGCGTCCAGCGCGAACTCCAGCGGTCCGCCGTCGCGCGTACCCTTGACACGCACGGCCATGCGCTCCAGCAGCAGCTGGCTCTGATTCGGATCGGCCGCCAGCTTGGGCACCGCCACGCTGGCCTCGACGCCAGTCATGGCAATGGAGGGCTCGGTGATGTCGCCGGCAAAGACGAGTTCCAGGCCGGAAACGTCCAGCGACGATGCACGGCGATTGACCGCGAGGTTGCCGCGCACCGCCAGGCTCTTGGCCTGGGCGCCCGGCAGGATGCCGTTCATGCGCACGTCGAGTTTCTGGGCCGCCAGGCGGCCGCCGACCGGATCCAGCGTGATCTGCGCCTGGCCGGTCAGGCCGGCATCCACGCGCGGGTTGCCGCCTTCCATCCGGGCCGACATCGACACGTCGAACGGCTGGTTGAACGTCATGCGGCCGGTGGTGGCATTGAGCTGGGTCACGGCCACCGCCATGCCCGTCATGGCGTCCTGCAGTTGCAGTTCGCCCGATTGCAGGTCCAGGCCGGCGATGTCGATCTGCATGCTGCTGGGCGTGACGGGCGTGCCGTTGACCAGCGCCTGCGCCGCGCCGCCGATGGCGCCGGCGGGCGTCGGCTCGGCACTGGCGGGCGCGGTGTCGTTGCGCATCAGGTCGGAGAAATTCAGATTGCCCTGCTTGTCGCGCACGATGCGCGCCTTGAAGCCATTGATGGTGACGTGGTCGACCACGAAGCTGTTGGACAGCAACGGCCAGACGGCCACGGCCAGGCGCATGCTGTCGATGGAAGCGAAGGTCTCGTCGCTGTTCGGCTCGGACAGCGACACGCCCTGCACGGCCAGGCCGATGCGCGGAAACAGCGACAGCTCGATCTCGCCATCGATGGCCAGGCTGCGGTGATAGCGCTCCTGGACCAGCTCTTCGAGTTTGTACTTGTAGGCGTTCGGGTCGAACGTAAGCAGGAAGATGGCCAGGCCCACGACCGCCACGACGACGACCACGACCAAGCCGATCAGGATGCGTTTCAACCACGTCTTCATTGATGCACCGTCACTACCTCGGCTGCGAGAGTTACTGCGTATATTGGGGCGCCGTCATGGGCGCGCGACATTCAGGCTGCGCCGCGCAACCGCCATTGCCAGGGGCATGCCGCGGCAGCCAAGCCTGCGGCATACCCTGAATCATCAAAGGGCAGACCTTCGGAACAATGGGAAGTTCGTCTCGCGCGTGAACAGCCTATGAAGCCCTATCGTAACAAATCAAAGAGACAGGGTTCTGTAGCAAGACGTGTTCCTGGCACGCTCGGCGTGACAGGGTGCAAGAAGACGGGAGATCCTGACAGAAATGACAGGCAAAAAGGCCCGCGCGGCAATCGCCGGCGCGGGCCGAATGCGCCTGCGCTTACGAAGCGGAGGCCTGGCGCACCAGCACGGGCTTGTCCTGGTAGCGGGACGGGAACAGGCGCTTCAACTCGCCGATCTTGGGCAGGTCGTTGATGACGATGTAGGGATGGGACGGATGCTCGGTCAGGAAATCCTGGTGGTAGTCCTCAGCCGGGTAGAAATGGGCCTGTTCCTCGATACGCGTGGCGATCGGCCGCGAGAAGGCATGCGCGCCGTCCAGCTGGGCGATGTAGGCCTGCGCCACCCGCTTCTGTTCGGCATCCATGGGGAAGATGGCGGAACGGTACTGGGTGCCCACGTCCGGGCCCTGGCGGTTCAATTCGGTGGGATTGTGGGCCACCGAGAAGAATATCTGCAGCAAGGCGCCGTACGAGACCTTGGAGGGATCGTAGGTGACTTGCACCGACTCGGCATGGCCGGTCGTGCCGGAACCCACCATTTCGTACTGTGCCGTATCGGCCGCGCCGCCGGCGTAACCCGACAGCACGCGTTGCACGCCCTGCACGTGCTGGAACACGCCCTGCACACCCCAGAAGCAGCCGCCGGCGAAGACGGCGGTTTCGGTGCGTGCGGAGCTGGCGGGAACATCCTGCATGGGTGCGGCGATGGCCACGCCGGGCTCGCCGCCCATGCCGAACGACCAGGCCGGTGATTGCCAGGCGAAAATGCCCGCGGCCAGCGCGGCGCTGCCCGCCAGCAGGGAAAGCAGCGCACGGCGGCGCGGAGGGGAAGAATGGGATTGCGTCGTCATGGTGCAAGGCTCCTGTCGCGAGGGGTGCGATGAAGAGAAAAGGCCTTCGCGCCCGCGGCTGCCGCCCCGGACGCCACGGGATCAGCCGAACGTGAAGGCATACGCCGACACGCCGGGGTCGAGGAATTCGATGCCGAAGGTGCGGTCGGCGATGGGGCCGGGCTGGCGCACCAGTTGGTACAGCCGCTGCTCGGTGACCGTGCCCGTGCCGTCGGCGGCCACGTCCGCGCCGTGCGCGTCGCCAGGCGCCTGGCCATCGACCGTGACCTTGAAGCGCACGGGCTTGCCGTCCGGCCCCGGTCCCAGCACCAGATGCAGGTCGCGGGCATGGAATCGGTAGACGATGCGGCCCGACGGGCTGGTCAGCCGGGCCTGCTCGGCACCGATGTTCCAGCTGCCGTCCAGCCCCCACGCGTTCAGCTTGGGATTCGCCGGCGCCGTATAGCGGCCGGCCTGGTCATGCACGGCGGCGCCCGAGGCGAAGTTCTCTGCCCGGTCGTAGCCCAGATAGGTTTCGGGCGATTGCACCGGGCTCACGCCGGCGGCCATCTGGTCGGCCTGAGCCGACACGGTCGAGACCCCCTCCGTCACCTGGGCGCCGGCTTCGCGCAGCAGGTCCTGGATGACGCGTTCCGACTTGTCGTAGTCGCCTTCGCCGAAATGGTGGTAGCGGATACGGCCCTGGGCATCGATGAAATAATGCGCCGGCCAATACTGGTTGTTGAAGGCGCGCCAGATCGCGTAGTTGTTGTCGATGGCCACCGGGTAGTCCAGCCGGTAACGCTGGATGGCCTTGGCGACGTTGCCCACGTCGCGCTCGAAGGCGAACTCGGGCGCATGCACGCCGATCACCACCAGGCCCTGGTCGCGGTACTTGTCGGCCCAGGCTTTCACGTACGGCAATGCGCGCAGGCAGTTGATGCACGAGTACGTCCAGAAATCGACCAGCACCACCTTGCCGCGCAGGCCCTCCGCCGTCAGCGGCGGGGAATTCAGCCACTGCACCGCGCCGTCCAGCGAAGGCAGCATGCCTTCGACGGGCAACGACGAGGCCGTGCCGGCGTCCGCCGCACGCATGGCGCCGCTGGCGGCCATCATGGCGGGGCCGTTGGACGGCCTCATCGCGGCAGCGCCTTGCATGGCCATCGACGGCAGGGCCTGCATGGACATGCCGTCGGCCCCCTGCATGGCCGCCGAGCCCTGCATCGCCATGCTGTCGGAACCCCGCATCGCGGGCGAGCCCTGCATCGCCATGGCGCCGCCCTGCGCCCCTGAAACCGCACCGCCTCGCGAACCGCCCAGCTTATCCACCAGGCGCTGTTCCAGCCCGCTGGTCGACGCCGTCGACAACTGCGCCAGCACGCCCGTATCCAGGCCGAAGGCGATGGCCACCACGCCCGCCAGCATCGCCCCGCCCAGGCCGCGCCGTACCCATTCGCCCGCGCCCAGCGAGCGCTTCATCGCGGCGAACACCTTGCCACCCACCAACAACGCCACGGCCAGCGACGTGGCCGCGCCCGCCGCATACGCCAGCAACAGCAGCGACGTGCCCAGGCTGGCGCCCTGCAATGCGGCGCCGGTCAGCACCAGGCCCAGGATCGGGCCCGCGCAAGGCGCCCACAGCAGGCCCGTGGCGATCCCCAACAGGAAAGAAGCGCCCGGCCGGGGGCCGCCGGCCTGCGCCGTCTCCGTCAGCCGGTTGCCGGCGGACACCAGCGGATGCGCCAGGCGTTCGGCCAGCCTGGGCCACAGCAGGGCCAGCGCGAACAGCGCCACCAGCGCCAGCGCCAGCCAGCGGCCGTATTGGTTGGCGGCCACCACCCAGCCGCCGCCCACGGCGGCCAGCGAGGCCACCAGCGCGAACGTCAGCACCATGCCCGCCAGCAGGGGCAAGGCGCCGCGCGTGAAGGACTGGCCGGCGCTGGAAAACACGAAGGGCAGCACCGGCAGGATGCACGGGCTGAGGATGGTCAGGACGCCGCCGAGATAGGCGAGAACGAGGAGCAGCATGGTTATCGGTCCTGGAAATAAGGGGGGATCGCGGCCTCAGGCCGGTTGCGCGGCGAAGGTCATGGCCACGCCGTTCATGCAGTAGCGCAGGCCCGTGGGGCGCGGGCCGTCGTCGAACACGTGCCCCAGATGGCCGCCGCAGCGGTGGCAATGCACGGCGGTGCGCAGCATGCCGAAGGTCGTGTCGCGGGTCTCGCCGACCGCATCGGCCAGGGGCTCCCAGAAGCTGGGCCAGCCGGTGTGGCTTTCGAACTTGGTCCTGGACGAGAACAGCGGCAGGCCGCAGCCGGCGCAGGCAAAGGTGCCGGCGCGGTGCTCGTCGTTCAGCGGGCTGCTGTAGGGGCGCTCGGTGCCTTCCTGGCGCAGCACGTTGTATTGCGCGGGGGTCAGGCGCTGGCGCCATTCCGCGTCGGTATGGGTCACCTCGAACGCCCCTTGGCCGGTCTCGGCCTGCGCAGCCACCGCGCGCGTATCGAACAGCCGGGGCAGCACGCCCGCGGCCAATGCGGCCACGCCGCCCGCATACAGGAATTGTCGTCTGGTCGCCATGAGGATCTCCGCGCTTCGGTGGTTTCGATGAACGCAGCGTAGTGCCGGCGTCCTCCCGGAGTCCTCACGTAAACTTAAACAAATCGTGATCACTCGGCAGGCGGTTTGCGCCCACAATGACACGTCCCTTCTTTACTGCCCGCCGATGGACTCATCCAGACGCGTCCTCGTGGTCGAGGACGACAACCATATCGCCGACCTGCTCGCGCTGAACCTGCGCGACGAAGGCTTCGACGTGACCCACGCCGCCACCGGCGACGAGGGCCTGCGCCAGCTCGAACAAGGCAACTGGGACGCGCTCATCCTCGACCTGATGCTGCCCGGCATCGACGGCCTGGAGATCTGCCGCCGCGCCCGCGCCATGACGCGCTATACCCCCATCATCATCCTCAGCGCCCGCGCCAGCGAGGTGCATCGCATCCTCGGCCTGGAGCTGGGCGCCGACGACTACATGACCAAGCCGTTCTCGGTGCTGGAGCTGGTGGCGCGCGTGAAGGCGCTGCTGCGCCGCGTGGACGCACTGGCCCGCAACGCCCGCATGGACGCGGGCAGCCTCTCGGCCGGCGGCCTGTTCATCGATCCGCTGGCGCGCGAGGCCACGCTGGACGGCAAGGCCCTGGATCTGACCCCGCGCGAGTTCGACCTGCTGTACTTCTTCGCGCGCCAGCCCGGCAAGGTGTTCTCGCGCATGGACCTGCTCAATGCCGTGTGGGGCTATCGGCACGAGGGCTACGAGCACACCGTCAACACCCACATCAACCGCCTGCGCACCAAAATCGAAAGCGACCCCGCGCAACCCGAACGCATCCTGACGGTGTGGGGACGCGGCTACAAGTTCGCGGCCCCGGAGGGCCAGGCCTGATGGCCTTGTGGCGGCGCCTGACGCTGACCCAGCGCCTGTCGCTGGTGTTCGCCCTGCTGCTGATGGTGTGCAGCAGTACGTCCGCGTGGATGCAGATCCGCGCCAGCCGCATGCACGAGCTGGAAGTCGTGCAGGGCCTGTCGCGCGACTTGGCCGAACATATCGCGCGCACCGGGCAGTTGATGGATGCCAATGGCCTGAAGCCCGACGCCGTGCGTCAGTTGTTCAGCCAGCTGATGGGCGTGAATCCCAGCGTCGAGGTCTACCTGCTGGACCTGGACGGCAACATCACCGGCCATGCGGCGCCCGCGGATCGCCTGAAGCGCGACAGGGTGAACCTGGCCCCCGTGCGCGCCTTGCTCGGCGGTGCGCGGTTGCCCGTGCTGGGCGACGATCCGCGCAGCGCCGATGCGCGCAAGGTCTTCAGCGCCGCGCCGCTGCGCATGGGCGGGCGCGATGTGGGCTACGTGTACGTGGTGCTGCTGGGCGAGGCGCACGACCGCCTGGCCGCGCGCGATGCCACCAGCACCGCGCTGGACATCGGCCTGTGGTCCATCGGGCTGATGGCCTTGCTGTGCCTGGTGGCGGGCCTTGCGGCCTTCGCCATCATCACGCGTCCTTTGCGCAGGCTGACAGAAGCCGTGCGTGGCTTCGATATCGACGGATCGCCCACCACCCCGCCCCCGCCCCCAGCCAGCACCCGCACGGACAGCGACGAGATCGCCGTGCTGGACGGCGCCTTTCGCCAGATGGCGGGCCGGCTGGGCGAACAATGGCGGACGTTATCGCGGCAAGACCAGGAACGGCGCGAACTGATCGCCAACATCTCGCACGACCTGCGCACGCCGCTGGCCTCGCTGCACGGGTATCTGGAAACCCTGTCGCTGAAGGACG
Source organism: Bordetella ansorpii (assembly GCF_900078315.1). GTDB lineage: Bacteria > Pseudomonadota > Gammaproteobacteria > Burkholderiales > Burkholderiaceae_B > Bordetella > Bordetella ansorpii. The sequence goes on along the minus strand of NZ_FKBS01000014.1, from coordinate 689,387 downwards.
AATCGCTGCAGCCCGCGGAGCGCCGCCGCTACCTGGGCATCGCGCTGGACCAGAGCCGCAAGATCGGCGGACTGGCGCAATCGCTGTTCGAGCTGGCGCGGCTGGAGTATGGCTTCGTGCAGCCCGAGACCGAGCCCTTCGCGCTGGCCGATCTGGTGCAGGACGTCTTCCAGAAGTTCGAACTGGCGGCCGAGGCGCGCCAGGTGAAACTGCACGCGCGCTTCGACGCGCCACCGCCGCCCGTGCGTGCCGACCTGGGCCTGATCGAACGCGTGCTGACCAATCTGCTGGACAACGCGCTGCGGCACGTGCCGGCGGGGGGCGATATCGAGATCGCAATGACGCCGCGGCGGGACACGGTGGAGATCACTGTCAGCGACAGCGGCCCCGGCATTGCCGCCGAACTGCGCGAGACCGTGTTCCAGAAGCCTTTCGAGGTGGGCGGCGCGCGGCGCGGCGGCGGGTTGGGATTGCGCATCGTGCATCGCATCCTGCAACTGCATGGCCTGGAGATCGCGTTGCTGGATCTGCCGGGGCGCGGCGCGGCGTTCCGGTTTTCGTTGCCGGTGGCCAAGGGCTGAGAGAGCGGCGTGCGGGGATCGGCGGCCGAACAGCGGACGCGGGATCCTGCCAGGGCAGCCCCTTGCGGCAGGTCCGCGCAGCCGCTGTTGCGGTTGACTACACTGCATCTGCCCCGGGCGTGCCAGCGCGCCGTTTCACTCAGAGCCCATCATGTCCCTGCAATTCGCCGCGAACCTGAGCTTCCTGTACCAGGACCTGCCTTTTCTCGACCGCATCGATGCCGCCGCGCGCGATGGGTTCAAGGGCGTGGAGTACGTCTCACCCCTGGAGTTTTCCGCGCCAGACATCCGGCAGCGGCTGGACGACAACGGTGTGCAACAGGTGCTGTTCAACGCCGCAGTGGGCCAGTGGTCGAAGGGCGAGCGCGGCATTGGCGCCCTGCCCGGACATCAGGCCGAGTTTCGCGACGCGATGGGACGAGCCCTGGAATATGCCGGCGTGCTGGGCAATCGGCTGCTGCATGTGATGGCGGGTCTCATGCTCCCGGGCGCTGACCGCGCCGCCTATGTAGACGCCTTCCAGGAAAACCTGGCCTGGGCGGCGCCGCAGGCCGCCGCACAAGGCGTGACCCTGCTGCTGGAACCCATCAACCAGCGCGACATGCCAGGCTATTTCCTGAGCTACCAGGACGATGCGATCGCCCTGATCGATGCCGTCGGCGCTTCCAACATCGCGCTGCAGTTCGACTGCTATCACTGCCAGATCATGGAGGGCGACGTCGTCACCCGACTGCGTGCCCTGAAAGACCGCATCGGACATATCCAGATCGCCAGTGTGCCGGGCCGGCATGAGCCCGATGGGGAGGAGTTGAACTATCCCTTCGTGTTCGAGACCTTGCGCGAGCTGGGCTACGAGGGCTGGATCGGCTGCGAGTACAAGCCGCGTGCCGGCACGTCGGAAGGATTGGGCTGGCTGCGTTCGTATCGCGAAGCGCATTGAGCCTCGGCGCTGTGCTGGGGGCCGCGCTTCGAAATTGGTCGCCACCTGCCGGACACACCATGCAGATCGGCGAGGCCACCTACATGCGCCTGCGTGATCCGTCCCCCGAGGAATACTTCCTGGACGGCCCTGGCAAGGTTTTCGTGGCCGAGATCATCGGCGAGGACGAGATCAATCAGGCTTGATGACGTAACGCCAGGAACGAGCCGCCATGCACGGTTTGACGGCTTTTTTTGCGGAAACGTCCTGCACGCAGGCCTTTTTCGCACTTGTCGAGGTAGTTATAGATGACGATCATTGACTCGGATGCGATACGCGAACTGAGCAGTCTCGCGGGTTTCGCATCGCCAGAAATAGGGCATCCGTCAGGAAAATTACCCCATTTACTGATGGATTACCTTCTTTGCCACACACACGGCATCGCAAAACCAATACGCTAAAGAATGGCGCTTGGGGCCTCATTCGTTCACGCGGCGCGTGCAGAGACGTTGGATTTGAAGTCGTTGGTGCGTGGCGAGAATAGCTGGCAGATCTGCCAGCTTGGAATTCGGGTTGCGTGGCATACATACTCCTTGGATACATGTTATGCCTTGAACACGAAATTACTGACAGGCCGCCGCCGGGAAGAGCGCGCAAAGACATCACTTTGATTTACGGCCATCCCCAATGGTCTGTATCAAGCCAACGCGTCAATCACGGCCTGCGGGTTGCGCTCGATCACGTTGAGCAGGACCAGGGCCGGACCATGTGGGGTGCGGTCTCCTCGTTCCCAATGCCGTAGCGTCGCCGCGGAAAAACCGAAACACGCGGCGAACTGTTCCTGCGTCATGCCGACCTTGGCCCGCACGGCCTTCACATCGACAGAGCGTGGCCGATGCACGCGCACACCCATCGCTTCACCTTTCGCGTGCGCGATGGCCTCTTCCAGCCCCTGTTTGATGCTCTTGAATGCCGTGCCCATCACGTTCTCTCTTTCCAAAGACTCACCAGGATGTCGACCAAGCAGGCCAGCTCATTGCGCTCGGCCTGCGTCAGATTGGCTTTGTCACCCTTGGAGAAAAGCGTCAGCAGATACAAGGGCATGAGGTCATCGTGATAGTAGTAGATGACTCGAACGCCTCCGCTCTTTCCTTTCCCACCGCGCCGCCATCGCAATTTGCGCACGCCACCGGTACCTTCCATGATGTCGCCAGACTTGGGGGACTGCGCAAGATAGTCGACCAACTCTCTTCGCTCTCCCGCACTCAACAGCTTGTCGGCCAGGCGCGCATAAGAGGGCAGTTCGACAATGCCTTGCAGCACAGTTATGTCGAATTTAATCCACTGGATTAGTTTCATCAAGAGAGCGTTCTTGAGCGAGAGATAAGTCCCAAGCCGCCCAACTCGCTCATGATGACGACACCCTCGGCGCATTGCCATGCAGGGCGTGCTGTATCGAACACGCATCGCCGAGCACACCGCCCAGCAAAGTCCAACCTGGCGAACCAACTAAAAGGCTCCGCCAACCTTTCGGTTGGCGGAGCCTCGTTGAAAACCCGGCTTGCTACGCGTCGATCAGACGTTGAACAGGAAGTTCATCACATCCCCATCCTGCACCACATATTCCTTCCCTTCCGCCCGCATCTTCCCCGCTTCCTTCGCGCCCTGCTCGCCCTTGTACGCGATGTAATCCTCATACGCGATCGTCTGCGCGCGAATGAACCCGCGCTCGAAGTCGGTATGAATCACGCCCGCCGCCTGCGGACCCGTCGCGCCGATACGCACCGTCCACGCACGCACTTCCTTCACCCCCGCCGTGAAGTACGTCTGCAGCCCCAGCAGCTTGAACGCGGCACGAATCAAACGATTCAGCCCCGGCTCTTCCATGCCCATATCCGCCAAAAACACCTCGCGATCCTCATCCGGCAGATCGGCGATCTCGGCTTCGATCGCGGCGCAGATCGCCACCACCGGCGCGTTGCGCTGATTCGCGAATTCGACCAGGCGGTCCAGCAGCGGGTTGTTCGTGAAACCGCTGTCGCTGACGTTGCCCACATACATCGCCGGCTTGGCGGTGATGAAGCACAGCGGGGCGATCATCGCGCGTTCTTCGTCGCTCAGGTCCACCGAACGCACCGGCTTGGCCTGGTTCAGCACGGCGACGCACTTCTCCAGCACGGCCACCAGGCGTTGGGCTTCCTTGTCGCCCGAGCGCGCGGTCTTGGTGTGGCGCTGCATGGCCTTCTCGGCGGTCTGCAGGTCGGCCAGGGCCAGTTCGGTCTCGATGACTTCGATGTCGGCAATAGGGTCGACCTTGTTCGCCACGTGGATCACGTTGGGATCCTCGAAGCAGCGCACCACGTTGACGATGGCGTCGGTCTCGCGGATGTGCGAGAGGAACTGGTTGCCCAGGCCTTCGCCCTGGCTGGCGCCGGCGACCAGGCCGGCGATGTCCACGAACTCGACGGTGGCGGGCAGGATGCGCTCGGGCTTGACGATCTCGGCCAGCTTCTGCAGGCGCGGATCCGGCACTTCGACCACGCCCACGTTCGGCTCGATGGTGCAGAAGGGATAGTTCTCGGCGGCGATGCCAGCCTTGGTCAGCGCGTTGAAAAGGGTCGATTTACCGACGTTGGGCAGGCCGACGATGCCGCATTGCAGAGCCATGGAAATCCTATAAATATCAGTGCACTGGCGGCCTGCCTGTGGCAGGGCCGAGGTGCCCGATCCGCATGCGTGCAAACCGCCGGGATCGCTTGAGCCGTGGACGGGGCCGCGCCAAGCGGCGGAATCCAGAAGGAATCCTGTGCGCGGCGGGTCCGGGAAAGGGCGAATTTTAACCGCTCCGCGCCGACCCTCCGCGGCGTCGCCGAAAAGCTTCATAAATATGACATTTCATGCATTTATCTTCTGGTAACGGGCTTTGACCTCGCCGCGCCGCTTACCTACGATTCATGCGCGGAAGCGGGGTTATGTCCCCGAAAGCCCCCCACAGAAAGAGACCAGCGCTTATGCAACTACGCAAGATCCTGGCGCCCGTCCTGGCAGTCGCCCTGCTGGCCGGCATCGGCGGCGCCATCTATGTTTCCTCCACCCGCAAGCTGGAAACCGACGCCGCGCAGGCCGCCGCGAAAGCCGTCGTGCAGGTACGCGGCATGATCGGGTCCGAAAAGGAAACCTACTTCCTCGACCCGCGCGTGCAGGCCCGCCTGAAGCAACTGGGCTTCACCGTGGCGGTGGACAAGGTCGGTTCGCGCGAGATCAGCGCACGCAAGCGGGACGGCTACGACTTCGGCTTTCCCGCAGGCGCGCCCGCGGCCATCACGCTGCAGAAGGCTTCCAACGCGCGCCAGGTCTACCAGCCCTTCTTCACGCCGATGGCGATCGCCTCGTGGAAGACGCTGGTGCCGATGCTGGAGAGCGCCGGCCTGGTGCGCACCGAGAACGGCACGCACTACATCATCGACATGGACCGCCTGATGACCATGATCGAGCAGGGCAAACGCTGGAACGAACTGCCGAACAACACGGTGTTCAACACCAGCAAGTCGATCCTGGTCAGCTCGACCGACGTGCGCAAGTCCAACAGCGCGGCCATGTACCTGGCGCTGGCCAGCTATGTGATGAACAAGAACAACATCGTGAACACGCAGGCCGACGCCGACCGCCTGCTGCCCGCGCTGTCCAGCCTGTTCCTGCGCCAGGGTTTTCAAGAGTCCAGCTCGGCCGGCCCGTTCGAGGACTACACCACCATGGGCATCGGCAAGGCGCCGCTGGTGATGATCTACGAAAGCCAGTACCTGGAATACCAGTCCAAGCGCCCCACGCCCAACACGGACATGGTGCTGCTATATCCGCGCCCCACGCTCTACACCAAGCACACGCTGGTGCCCTTCAACGAAAAGGGCCAGCGGCTGGGCGAGGCGCTGTCGCAAGACCCGGAACTGCAGGCGCTGGCCGTGCAATACGGCTACCGCACCGCGGACAGCGGCAAGTTCGTCTCGTTCCTCAACGACAAGAAACTCAGCGCGCCCGACGTGCTGGTCGACGTGGTGGACCCGCCCAGCTACGAGACGCTGGAGTACCTGATCCAAGGCATCGAACGGAAATTCAATTGAGTAGGCGCGCGACCGGCCTGTCCCCCCTGAACGAGCAACCCGGATCCCCAATCCGACATCGGACATGAAGAATATGGAACAGCAAACGCAAACCTTGACGCCCCCCGACATGGTGCTGACCCCGCCCGAGGTGATCCAGCCCGTCGAACAGAAGAAGGCCACCGACATGGTGGCCCTGCCCGACGAGACCACCGCCGCCATCGACAAACAAGTGGCCAGCGTGGTGAACACGCTGTTCACGGAAGACGTGCACAGTGATACGTTCAAGAGCCGCGTCGACGCCCTCTTTCACCTGGGCCGCAACGAGATCTCCAACGCCTCCGAACTGATGACCGGCCGCTTCATGGAGCGCAATTTCGTGGGCATCGAGGACTCGGCCGCGTTCAAGGCGATCCAGTCGATGCGCTCGCAGCTCGATGAACTGAACCCGGGCCGCGAGGGCGACCTGCTGTCGCCCAGGAAGCTGCTGGGCCTGATTCCGTTCGGCAACAAGCTGCAGGACTACTTCCGCAAGTTCCAGGACGCCGGCGACCACCTGAAGGCCATCATGGCCGACCTGCACCGCGCGCGCGACGACATGCAGCGCGACTCGGCCGAGATCGACGTCACCATGGCCAAGCTGTGGGACGCCATGCAGAAGCTCAAGGGCGCCATCACCTTCGCCGAAAAACTGGACACCGAGGTGTCCAGCCGCGTCGCCGCCCTGAAGACCACCGATCCCGACCGCGCCCGCGCGCTGGAGCAAGAAGTACTGTTCTACGTGCGCCAGAACTACCAGGACATGCAGACGCAGATGGCCGTCAACGTCAACGGCTACCTGTCGATGACGGTGCTGAAGAAGACGGCGCGCGAGATGGTCAACGGCTGCAACCGCGTGGCCACCACCGGCATGTCGGCCCTGGCCACCGCCCAGACCGTGGCGCGCGCCACCGGCAACCAGATCCAGGTGATGGAGATGCTGCAGGGCGTGTCCAACACCATCGGCGACCTGGTCACCGAGACCTCGCGCCAACTGGGCCAGCACGTGCAGCGCACCGGCGAGTTCGCCGCGGATCCGCTGATCGGCGTGCAGCGCATTCAGGAAATGATGGACAACACCTTCAAGGCGATGGACGCGATGGACACGTTCCGCTCGCAGGCCATCGACACGATGGGCAAGAACAACGCGCTGATGAAGGCGCAGATCGAACGCAGCGAGCAGTACCTGGACCGCTCGCGCCAGCAGGCCGCGTCCGAAGCCGTGCGGCAGGCCCCCGCCCTGCCCGACGGCCCGGTGCAGGTCTGACCGCTCGCCCACTCTTCTACGCGAATTCGATCATGCTCAAGAAACTGCTGACCCGCCTGGCGCTGATCGCCGGGATGGGCCTTGCGCTGGCCGCCTGCGACAAGGCGTCGGACACCTCCTCCAGCAACACCGGCGCCGGCGGCGCCAAGGCGTCGGGCGGCTCGTCCGAAGCCGCCACGCTGACCGTGCTGGCCGGCTCGGAGCTGAAAGACATCGAACCGATGCTGGAGGACATCCGGCGCGAGACCGGCGTGCAGCTGAAGATGAAGTACGTCGGCACGCTGGATGGCGTGGAACGCCTGCAGTCGGGCGAGGCCACCGACCTGGCCTGGTTCGCCAGCAACCGCTACGCCATGCTGGTGCCGGAGGCCAAGAAGCGCATCGTCGCCTCCGAGCGCACCATGCTGACGCCGGTGGTGCTGGGCCTGAAGTCCAGCAAGGCCCGCGCGCTGGGCTGGGACGACGGCAGCGGCAGCTACACGGGCGCCACCTGGAAGGACATCTCGCAGGCCGCCGAGGCCGGCAAGTTCACCTTCGGCATGACCAGCCCGGCCTCGTCCAACACGGGCTTCTCGGCCCTGCTGGGCCTGGCCGCCGCGCTGTCGGGCAAGGGCGATGCGCTGGAAGTGAAGGACATCGACAGCAAGTCGCTGTCCGCCTTCTTCAAGGCGCAGAAGATGACGGCAGGCAGTTCGGGCTGGCTGGCCGATGCCTTCCTGAAGAACCAGGACCAGGTCGACGGCATCATCAACTACTCGTCGGTGCTGCTGACGCTGAACCGCGATCCGGCGATGCGCGAGAAGCTGACGCTGATCTATCCCAAGGACGGCCTGACCACATCGGACTATCCGCTCATGCTGGTCAACGCGGACAAGCGCGCGGCCTACGACAAGCTGGTGGCCTATCTGCGCGGCGCGCCCTTCCAGAAGGCGATGGCGCAACGCACGTTGCGCCAGGCCATCAACCCCGACGTGGCGCAGCCGAACCCGGCCGCCGCCATCGGCGAACTGGCCTTCCCCGCCAGGCAGGAAGTGGTCGACGCCATCCTGCTGACCTTCGACAACCAGGTGCGAACGCCGCCCGACAGCACCTTCGTGCTGGACACCAGCGGCTCGATGGACGGCAATAACCTGGACCAGCTGAAGAAGACCATGTTGGGCCTGTCCGGCACGGATTCCAGCATCAGCGGCCGTTTCGCGCGCTTTCGCAACCGCGAGCAGATCCACATCAAGCCGTTCAACGACAGGATGGGCGTCACCCATTCGTTCGACATGGGCGGCAGCGAAGCGCAGTCGAAGGAGACGCTGGACGACATTGCTTCCTACGTGCGCGAACTGTACGCCGCCGGCGGCACGGCCATCTATGACGCCACCCAGGCGGCCTACCAGGAAGCGCTGGCGCGCCGCGAACGCCACCCTGACCGCTTCTACAGCATCGTGGTGATGACTGACGGCGCCAACATGTCCGGCATGTCGCTGAATTCATTCCTGCGCTGGTACGATGCTCTGCCCGCCGACAAGAAGGGCATCCGCGTCTTCACCATCTACTTCGCGGGGGGTGAGTCTTCCGAGATGACGAAACTGGCCGAAGCCACCGGCGGACGTTCGTTCGACGGCGACAAGGGCGGCCTGCAGGCCATCTTCAAGGAAGTGCGGGGTTACCAGTAAACGTACCGCGATCGACAGCCGGGAAAGCGCAATGGCAGGAATGACCCTGAAGACCCGCGTGCTGCTGGCCTTCTACAGCACACGCAACGTCGTGGGGTGTGCGCTGGCCCTGGCCGGGCTGGCGCTGTTCTTCACCGGCATCATCGAGCAATGGTGGCTGCCCATCGTGCTGGGCCTGTACGCCGCGGGTTGGCTGATCGCGCCGGGCCGCGCCGCCGCCGTCGAGGCGGACATCAAGGAAGCCGCCAGCCAGGAGGCCCTGATCGAGGCCATGGAGTCGCTGTTCCAGCGTTCGCGCAAGAAACTGCCCAAAGAGGCCGTGGCCAAGCTGGAGCACATCCTGCAGATGGTGCGCGAACTGGCGCCCAAGCTGTTCAGCGGCGAAGTACCGCTGACGCAGGCCTTGTCGCTGTCCGGCACCATCACCCGCGACCTGCCGGAAACCATCAACCACTACCTCAAGCTGCCGCCCTTCTTCGCGGCCATGACGGTGGTGCATGACGGCAAGACGCCCAAGCAGTTGTTCTTCCATCAATTGGAACTGCTGGACGGTCAACTGGTGAAGATCGCGGAAGGCATCTACCGCCACGACGCGGACGCGGTGGTGGCCAACGGCAAGTTCCTGGAAGAGAAGTTCAAGCCGATGGCGTATACGGATTTCTGATACGGACGCTCGATGCTGCCCGGGGCACAGTCGGCGCGCCGCCGGGTACGCGTGGCCGGCCCGTATCGCCGCTTATTTCGCGGCAGGCAGATCCACCGGCAGCAATCCCACCAGCGACGTCAGCGTCAGGATCACCAGCACCGGCCCGGCATTGAACACGCCGTGCAGCAGCATGGTGGCCCCGAAGCCGCGCCGCGTGCGCATCCAGCCCAGCAGCAGGCCGGTCACCCACTGGGGCAGCACCAGCAAGGGCAGCAGATACCACGGCGTGCCTTGCAGCGTGAAGTTGTTCAAGTGCACCGCCGCGAAGGTCAGCGTCACCAGATGAAAGACCAGTCCGTAGCGCCGCACATACTCGCGGCGCCACCCCAGGCGCTTGCCGGCCATGCTGACGCGTCCACGGCGCAGCGGCAGGCTGGCCGCCAGCATCACGCAGGCCAGCCAGGCCGCGGTCCAGCCCTGCGGGCCGAACAGCAGAGGCACCAGCATCAGCGGGCATAACCACAAGGCCTGCACCGGCCTGCGCAGGCCGTAGCGAAACAGCATCTCTTCGACGATGGGCGCCCACAGGACGGCGGTCAGCCAGGGGATGTTCTGCGGATCGAGCCGATGCTGCGCGCCGCCCGACCCCGCCGCCATCACGGCGATGGGACCGAAGGCGAACAGATTGATGGCCCACAGTACGCCGGCCCACGCCATCAGGCGGCCGAACGTGATGTTGGGCATCCAGTCGCCGGCCAGGTCGCCGTGCACGGCGCGCCGCACCGGCAGGCGGCGCAACGTGGGCTGTCTCAGGAATTGCCAGAAGTCGGCGAGCTCTTCGCTGAATCGCAGGTGGCTGGCCATGGGTCAGGCGTTGTGCAACTGGCGCGTGGCCTTGGGGAAATCGCCGTCCAGCATGGCGGGCACCGCGACACGGCAACGGTCCAGCACGGCTTCGATGGAAGGCATTTCCTCGCGGCGCGGCGGATGCAGCACGAAATCGGCCACCTGCTGCGCCAGGTTGAGGGTACGCGGATGGCCGATGCCGATGCGGACGCGCCAGAAATTTGGGCTGCCCAATGCAGCCTGGATGTCCTTCAGGCCGTTGTGGCCCGCATGGCCACCGCCCTGTTTCAACTTGACCTGGCCCGGCAGCAGATCCAGTTCGTCGTGCAAGACCAGCACCTGTTCGGGCGCCAGCTTGTAGAAGCGCGCCAGCGCGCCCACGGCCTGGCCGGAACGGTTCATGTAGGTGGCCGGCTTGAGCAGCAGGATGTTCTCGCCGTCCTTGCGCGTCTTGGCGACTTCGCCGAAGAACGACTTCTCGAACGAGAACGAGGTGCGCAGGTCGCCGGCCAATTGATCGGCCAGCCAGAAACCGGCGTTGTGGCGGGTGGTCTCGTACTCGGGTCCGGGATTTCCCAGCCCCACGATCAGGCGGATGGGCTCAGTCATGAAGAAGCGGATGGGTGTGGGTTGCGCCGTCATTGTGCCCGATATGGCCCGCGGACGTTCAGCGCAGAGGCCGCGAGCCCGCGCTCGGGAACGGCGGACATAAAAAAACTCCGCGGTGCCGGTGCACACGCGGAGTTTTCGAGTGCCGGGACAGGCCCGGCGCATGCCTTATTCGGCAGCGGGCGTTTCTTCGCCGTCTTCCGTTTCAGCGGAAGCCGAACCACCACCCTTGACCAGGGCCGAAGCCAGGACCGGGTTGGCATCGCCGCCGTGGGCGACGTAGGTCACGCCCTTGGGCAGCTTGACGTCGGCCAGGTGAACCGACGCGCCAGCCAGCAGGTTGGTCAGGTCGACTTCGATGAACTGGGGCAGCGCGGACGGCAGGCAGGTGATTTCCAGTTCGGTCAGCACGTGGGTGATGACGGCGCTGTTGATCTTCACGGCAGGCGAGATCTCGGCGTTCAGGAAGTGCAGCGGCACCTTGGTATGCAGGGCTTGCTTGGCATCGACGCGCTGGAAGTCGATGTGCAGGACTTGCTGCTTGTAGGGGTGCCATTGCACGGCACGCAGCAGGACTTGCTCGGCCTTGCCGCCGTCCACTTCCATCTGCAGGATGGAAGCGTGGAACTCTTCCTTGCGCAGGGCGTGGTAGATGTCGTTGTGATCGACTTCGATGTTCAGCGGGGCGGCCGTACCACCATAAACGATGGCAGGAACGCGACCCGCGTGGCGCAGGCGGCGGCTCGCACTCGAACCCTGGACGCTACGCGTAGTGGCAGTGAATTTCATGGAAAACTCCGGAACGATATATACGGCGCGGTGTTGCGGTACTGCTTGCGCCGGCTGATATTTGCCCGGCGCGACATGCGCCTGGCATTTTCTGCGTGCCGCCGCGACCAGCGGCACACAAGGAAATTCGGGGTACTGGCTATCCGGGCTTAGTCGGCGAACAGCGAGCTGACCGATTCCGCGTTGGAAATACGCAGGATGGTCTCGCCCAGCAGCGCGGCGCAGGACAGTTGGCGGATCTTGCCGCACGACTGGCCTTGCTCGGACAGCGGGATGGTGTCGGTGACGACCAGTTCGTCCAGCTCGGAGGCCTCGATGCGCTCGATGGCGCCACCGGACAGCACCGGGTGCGTACAGTAGGCGTACACGGCGCCGGCGCCGCGTTCCTTCAGGGCCTGGGCCGCCTTGCACAGCGTGCCGGCGGTGTCGACCATGTCGTCCATGATGATGCAGGTGCGGCCGTCGACCTCACCGATGATGTTCATCACTTCGGAAACATTGGCGCGCGGACGGCGCTTGTCGATGATGGCCAGGTCGGCTTCGAGCTGCTTGGCCAGCGCGCGGGCGCGGACCACGCCGCCGATGTCGGGCGACACCACGACCAGGTTCTGGAAATTGCGGCGCCAGATGTCGCCCAGCAAGATCGGACCGGCGTAGATGTTGTCGACCGGGATGTCGAAGAAGCCCTGGATCTGGTCGGCGTGCAGGTCCATGGTGAGGACGCGGTCGACGCCGGCGACCTGCAGCATGTTGGCCACGATCTTGGCCGAGATGGCCACGCGCGCCGAACGCGGGCGGCGGTCCTGGCGGGCATAGCCGAAGTACGGCATGGCGGCGGTGATGCGGCCGGCCGACGCGCGGCGCAGGGCATCGACCATCACCATGATTTCCATCAGGTTGTCATTGGTCGGCGCACACGTGGGCTGCAGGACGAAGACATCCTTGCCGCGCACGTTCTCGTTGATCTCGACCATCACTTCACCATCCGAGAAACGGCCGACGGTCATCTTGCCGAGGGACATGTCGAGATGGTTGACTACATCCACGGCCAGCCGAGTGTTGGCGGTGCCCGTGAAAATCATGAAGCTGTCGTTTGCCATGACCATGATGTGATGCGCAATGCGTGGGTGTTTCGGGACGCGACGGAAAAAACGTGCGTGCGAAAACGAATAAAACAAAAAAGCCGCTGAACCGTAGGTCGGAGCCCGAGTTCAACAGCTTTTTTATGTATTTGGCTGGCTGGGGAGGAAGGATTCGAACCTTCGCATGCCGGAATCAAAATCCGGTGCCTTAACCAGCTTGGCGACTCCCCAACTATCTTGCAATCCAGTACCGCAACGGATGTTCGACTAGACCGGCCGAGGCCTTGATCAACCGAAACTCCGGATGCGCTGGGCTGGTTGTTTTTCCAGCGACGCGCATTGTAGCGGTAATTTCCTTTTCTGCCAAAACGGCCTGCTGCAGCGATGAAAACTCGGCATAGAGGCATGCGCCCGACCCTGACATGCGCACATTCACGCACGTCCGATCTTGCAACTGCACCTTCAACCTACTTTTCAACCAGCCGGCGCTTTCTTCGATTCGAGGATAGCGCCGGAAGACTGCGGGTTCCAGATCGTTTCTGCCGAAAGCAGAAGTTGGATCAGCAAGGAAGTCCGCTATTCTGATCGAACTTGAATCGCGTGTCAAATCAGGGGCGCGAAAAATTTCCACCGTGGGCACGCTGGCGTCGGGTTGCGCCAACACATACGCAGCCGGCGGCAGCGTCACGGCGCTCAGTTGCTCGCCCACGCCTTCGGCGAAGGCGGATTGGCCGAACACGAACACGGGCACGTCAGCGCCCAGCGGCAAAGCCAGTTGCATCAGCTCGGCGCGCGACAGGCCGGTGTTCCACAGGCGGTTCAGCGCGATCAGCGTGGTGGCCGCGTCGCTGGACCCTCCCCCCAGCCCGCCCCCCTGCGGAATGCGCTTCTCCAGGCCGATCTGCGCGCCCGCGCGCGTGCCGGTGGCCTGCTGCAAGGCCCGCGCGGCACGCACGGTCAGGTCTTGCTCCGGCGGCACGCCAGGCAGGTCGTAGGCACGGGTGATCTGTCCATCGGCGCGCAAGTCGAAATGCAGCGTGTCGCACAGGTCGACGAAGCGGAACACCGTCTGCAGCAGGTGGTAGCCATCGCCGGCGCGGCGGCCCACGACGTGCAGGAACAGATTGATCTTGGCCGGCGCGGGAACGTCGTAGAGCGTCACGGAGATATGGCCCAGGCGATGGGCAGGAAGTGATGGATCTGCGGACAGCAAGGTCCGGACGCAATGCGATCACCGTGGCTTTCAGGGGGAGTCGACCACCAGCCGCACCACGATGCGGCGGGTGCCTTCCAGGCGCTCGAGCACCAGCAACTGCGGACCTTGCGCGTCGTAGCGCGACAGACGGGCCTGCCAGCCGCGTTGCGTGAATGACGCGGGATGCCCCTGGGCATCGCTTTGCAGGGCCTGCGGCGCGGGCTCGCCGGGTTTGCCGCGCAGCCAGTCGCGCAGGCCGCTGACCGGCACGGGACTGCCCAGCGCGTCTTCGGCCAGGGAGTCGGGATCGGGGGCCTGCATGCGCGTGCCGTTGGAACGCGTCAGCATGGCGGCGCCGGGCTGCCCCTCCACGCGGGCCTCGGTGGACCCCAGCGGGGTGGTCAGGTCGAGCTGATAGCGGTTGCCGTCGTCGCGCCAGACGAAGCCGCCCTGCACGGCCTGCTGCGTGCCGTCGGAGGTTTCGGTGGCCGTGATGGCGAAGCGGCCGGCACGCGAGAACGCATCGGCCGCGGGCTGGCCGGTGGGCTGGGGCAGCGTGCCGCAGGCGGCCAAGGCCAGCAGCATCGCTGCGCCGGCCAGGCGGCGCCAGGCACGGCCAGCAACCGCCGCCATCGTCAAGGCTGGACTCCCAGGCGCTTCAGGGTATCGAGCACCGTGGTGTTCCTGGCATCCTTGCGATAGGCCGCGCGCAGCAGGTCCGTGGCGCGGTCCTGCTTGCCTTGGGTCCACAGCACTTCGGCCAGGTGGGCGGCGATGTCGGCCTCGGGACGTGCCGCGTAGGCGCGCGACAGGTACTTCACCGCGTCGTCGGACTTGCCCTGGCGGAATCGCAGCCAGCCCATGCTGTCCAGGATGAAAGGATCGTCGGGCGACAGCGCCAGCGCCTTCTCGATGAGTTCCTGCGCTTCGGGCAGCCGCTGGTTGCGGTCAGCCAGCGTATAGCCCAGCGCGTTGTAGGCGTGCGCATGCTCGGGGTCGAGTTCGATGACCTCGCGCAGCAGGCGCTCGAGTTCGTCGACCCGGCCGCGGCGCTCGTTCAGCATGGCCAGTTCGTATTTGACCTCGACCGTGTCGGGCATTTCCTTGTCGGCCGCCTGCAGCACGGCGATGGCCTGATCGGTGCGGTCGGCATCGCGCAGGATCTGCGCCTTTGCCAGCACGCCCTGCAGGCGCTCTTCGTCGTCTTGCGGATCGGCGGCGTCGACCATCGCCAACGCGTCGTCGATGCGGCCCTGCTTGGCGCGCAGCGCGGCCTGGCGCATGTGCGCGGCGTAGCGCATGGCGGGATCGTCGATGCCGGACAGCTCGTTGACGGCGTCGTCGTAGCGGCCCTGGTCCTCGGCGATGCGCGACAGCAGCACGTGCGCATCGGTGGCGGCCGCGCCGGCGTCGGTGGCGCCGGGCACGGTGGCCTGCTGGCGCTGGTCCTGCACCTCGAGGTATTGCTGCAGCAGCGTGCGCGCCTGGTCGAGATGGCCGGCGCGATACGACAGCTGCGCCTGCATGAACAGCAGGTCGAAGTCTTCCGGCGAGCGGCGCGACATGGCCTGCAGTTCGGTCAGCGCGGCATCGTACTGGCCGCGGTCGGCCAGTTGGCCGGCCAGCAGCAGGCGCAGCTTGCGGGCGTCGGGATTGCGCTGGATGAAAGCGCGCGCATCGGCCTCGGCGCGTGCCGGGTCGGCCTTGGTGCCGTATTCGAGCACGCGCTGCGCGGCGGGCTCGGATTTGGGGTCGGCGGCCAGCGCGGCGCGCGCCTCGTCGTAGGCACGGGCTTCGTCGCCGGCGGCGTGCGCCACGTCGGCCAGCGCCATGTGCGCGGCGGGCAGCTTGCGGACCTTTTCGCTGAGCGCATCGTCGAGGATGCGCAGCGCCGTGCGGCGGTCGCCCAGGCGGCCCAGGATGCCCATGGTCTGCGCGATGGCCACGGTCTTGTCGCTGGCGTCGTCGATGCGCTTGCGCAGCGCCTGCGACAGGCCCTGCGTCTGGCCGTTGGCGGCCGCCAGGGCCAGCTCGGTCGAGGTGGCCTCGGTGTCGTACGGCGCCAGGTTGGACCACGTGCGGGCCGCCTCCAGCGCGCCCGGCAGATTGCCGCCGGCCAACTGGAATTCGAGCGCGCGGTGCGCGATGCGCGGATCGCCCGTCTCGCGGGAAAGGTTGACCAGCGTGGTGGCCGCGGTGCCGAACAGGCCGCGCTGGGCGGCGATTTCGGAGGCCATCAGGCGATACAAGATATCCCCCGTGAGCGACACATAGGGCAGTTGGCCCGGCCGCAGACGGATGACTTCGGTTTCGGGGCCGCGTTGCGGCAACAGCTTCGGGCCAGTGGCGTCCCGGGGACGCACCTCGGCGGCCTGCGCCGGCATGTCGGCCTGCAACCCGGCCAGCGCCAAGGCCAGCGCGGCGATTCCGACTTTGATTGGTTTATGCGACAACTTCACGCACCCTATCCGGTTGATGGCACAATCGCCCATTACGTTTGTCCGATCTTACACTGGCCCATGCCGGAACTGCCCGAAGTCGAAACCACGCGCCGAGGAATCGACGCCGTCATGACGGGCCAGACGCTACGCCGCCTGGTCGTGCGCGAACCGCGCATGCGCTGGCCCATCCCCCCCGACCTGCCCGACCTGCTGGCCGACCGCCTGGTGCTCGAATGCGCCCGCCGGGGCAAATACCTGCTGCTGCGCTTCGACCACGGCACCCAGATCGTGCACCTGGGCATGTCGGGATCGCTGCGCCGGGTGCCCGAGGGCGAGTCTCCCCGCAAGCACGATCACGTCGACTGGATCTTCGACCACGCCGTGCTGCGGCTGCATGATCCGCGCCGTTTCGGGGCGGTGCTATGGCATGACGGCGCCAAGGGCCCCATCGACACCCACCCGCTGCTGGCCAACCTGGGGATCGAGCCCTTCGATCCCCGCTTCGACGGCGCGTGGCTGCACGACCAGTTCCGCGGCCGCAGCATCGCGGTCAAGCAGGCGCTGCTGGCGGGGTCCGCCGTGGTGGGCGTGGGCAACATTTACGCCTCGGAAAGCCTGTTCCGGGCGGGCATCGATCCGCGCACGCCGGCCCAGCGCATTTCGCGTCCACGCTGTGAACGTCTGGCCCGGATGATCCGCGCCACGCTGGCCGACGCCCTGGCCTCGGGCGGCAGCACGCTGCGCGATTACGTGGGCGCGGGCGGCGAACCGGGCAGCTACTTCACCATCCATGCGGCGGTCTACGAACGCAACGGCCAGCCCTGCCGCGTCTGCGCCACGCCCATCCGGCGCCTGGTCCAGGGCCAGCGCGCCACCTACTTCTGCCCGGTCTGCCAAAAGCGTTGAATTAGACAATAGCAAACGTATTGCACAAAAACGAACGCCAAGCTATATTGGCCTCCATCCCGCACGTCTATAACTACAGTGGAAGGAGTCAATCATGAGCAAGCAGTTCGCGTCGCACGGCGACCTGGAAGACAAGGTCGCTTCGTTCGAGAAGCTGTCCGACAACGCCTATGCCTACACGGCCGAAGGCGATCCCAACACCGGCGTCATCGTGGGCGACGAGGCCGTCATGGTGGTCGACACCCAGGCCACCCCGGCCATGGCGCAGGACGTCATCCGCCGCATCCGCGAAGTCACCGACAAGCCCATCAAGTACATCCTGCTGTCGCACTACCACGCCGTGCGCGTGTTCGGCGCGTCGGCCTACGGCGCCCAGGAAATCCTGGCCAGCCGCGACACCCGCGACCTGATCGAGGAACGCGGCGAGCAGGACAAGGCCAGCGAAATCGGCCGTTTCCCCCGCCTGTTCCGCAACGTCGAAACCGTGCCGCCCGGCCTGGTGTGGCCCACCATGACGTTCAAGGGCGAGATGACGGTGAACCTGGGCAACCTGGAAGTGAAGCTGCTGCAGGTCGGCCGCGGCCACACCAAGGGCGACACCATCGCCTGGCTGCCCGGGCAGAAGATCCTGTTCGCGGGCGACCTGGTCGAATACCAGTCCACCCCCTACTGCGGCGACGCGTACTTCCGCCAATGGCCCGTCACGCTCGATGCGCTGGCCTCGTTTGGCGCCGAAAAGATGGTGCCGGGCCGCGGCCCCGCATTGAAAAGCGCCGAGGAAGTGCGCCAGGGCCTGGCCGGCACGCGCGCCTTCCTGACCGACCTGTACGCCATCGTCAACCGTGGCGTGGCCGATGGCCTGGACCTGAAGGCCATCTATCGCCAGGCCTACGACTTCATGAAGCCGCGCTACAGCGAGTGGGTCATCTTCGATCACTGCATGCCGTTCAACGTCTCGCGCGCCTACGACGAAGCCACCGGCCACGACGATCCGCGCATCTGGACGGACAAGCGCGACATCGAAATGTGGAAACAGCTGGAAGGCTGATTTCCCGGCGCGGCAGCGGCTTGCCGCGCCTGACTGGCACACGCTGAACGCGCCCGGCGCCGCGGCATGCGGCGTGAGGCCGCACGTCCACGGCATGCGCCAGCCAATGGCATCGAAAGAAAAAAGGCCCCTGCGCCGCGCTTCGGCTTGCTGCCCCCGGGGTCCGTTTTCGCCTGGGAGCAGCCCAAGGCAAGAAAACCGCCAACGAGCGGGAGAGAGACAACGTGGAAAACATCGATTACCAGGCGATGGAGTTCGCCTATGCCCGCAGCCCGGACCAGGACGGCGCCACGCCGGCTCACCATCCCACCGTGGTGGTGGGCGCCGGTCCGGTCGGCCTGAGCACCGCGCTGGACCTGGCCCACCAGGGCGTGCGCGTGGTGGTGCTGGACGACGACTGCAAGCTGTCGACGGGATCGCGCGCCATCTGTTTCTCCAAGCGCACGCTGGAGATCTGGGATCGGCTGGGCACCGGCCAGCGCATGGTCGACAAGGGCGTGTCGTGGAACGTGGGCAAGGTCTTCTTCCGCGACCAGCAGGTGTGGAAATTCGACCTGCTGCCCGAGGCGGGACATCAGCGCCCGGCCTTCATCAACCTGCAGCAGTACTACGCCGAAGGCTATCTGCTGGAACGCGCGCGGGCCGAACCGCTGATCGAGCTGCGCTGGAAGAACAAGGTGGCCGCCGTGGCGCAGGACGACACGGGCGTCACCCTGACGGTGGAAACGCCCGAGGGCCCCTACACGCTGCGCACCGGCTGGCTGGTGGCCTGCGACGGTTCGCGTTCGCCCGTGCGCAAGCAGCTCGGCCTGGAGAGCCACGGCCGCATCTTCCGCGACCGCTTCCTGATCGCCGACGTGAAGATGACGGCCGACTTCCCGGCCGAACGCTGGTTCTGGTTCGACCCGCCCTTCCATCCCGAGCAGTCGGTACTGCTGCACATGCAGCCGGACAACGTCTGGCGCATCGATTTCCAGCTGGGCTGGAACGCCGATCCGGTCGAGGCGGTGAAACCCGAGAACGTGCTGCCGCGCATCCGCGCGCTGCTGGGGCAAGATGCCCAGTTCGAACTGGAATGGGTCAGCGTGTACACCTTCGCCTGCGAACGCATGGACCGGTTCCGCCATGGGCGGGTGTTGTTCGCGGGCGACTCGGCACATCGCGTATCGCCCTTCGGCGCACGGGGCGCCAACAGCGGCGTGCAGGATGCCGAGAACCTGGCCTGGAAACTGAAGCTGGTGCTGGCCGGCCACGCGCCCGCCTCGCTGCTGGACAGCTATTGCCTGGAACGCGAGTACGCCGCCGACGAGAACATCCGCAATTCGTCGCGCTCCACCGATTTCATCACCCCCAAGAGCGAAGCCAGCCGCGTGCTGCGCAACGCCGTGCTGAACCTGGCCAAGGCGCACCCCTTCGCCCGCACGCTGGTCAACAGCGGCCGGCTGTCCGTGCCGTCGACGTATGCCGAATCGCCGTTGAACACGCCCGACACGGAGGTCTTCGCAGGCCGCATGCGTCCAGGCGCGGTGGCGGCCGATGCGCCCGTTCGGCACGCGGGGCAGGATGGGTGGTGGCTGCCGCACCTGGGCAACGATTTCGTGCTGGCGCTGTTCTGCGGCGACGACGCGCCGGACGCCGCCATGCGCGCCGCGCTGGACGGGCTGGCGCGGGCGCCCGTGCCGGTGCGCACGGTGTTGGTCGGATCGAATGCGGAGGATGCCGTGCAGGATGCGCAAGGCGTGCTGGCGCAGCGTTATGACGCGCAGCCCGGCACCTGCTATCTGATCCGGCCGGACCAGCACGTGGCGGCCCGCTGGCGCGCCTTCGATCCCGCCGTGGTGGGCGATGCCCTGCGGCGCGCCACCGGCGTCATGGCCGGCACGGTCCATTGATCCCTGCACGGAGCGAATCGCATGTCCCTGATCATCGAACCCAACCTGCCCGCGCCGGACGACTTCTACGAAGTGCTGATCGACGCGCACCGTGATCTGTCGCCCGAGCAGAGCCACGAGATGAACGCTGCGCTGGTGCTGCTGCTGGCCAATCACATCGGCGACACGGCCATCGTGAAGGAAGCGCTGGAACGGGCGCGGGCGTCGGTGCTGTAGCGGGTAAGGCTACTGGCTGTGCCAGTCCACCCATGTCAGGCCCGGCACGCGGGAGAACTCGCGCCCATTGCGCGTGACCAGCGTGGCGCGATGACGCAGCACCGTCGCGGCAACCAGCAGATCGTGCGCGCCGATGGGCGTACCCATCGCCTCCAACTTTACCCGGATCTCCGCGCAATGCATTGCACACGCGCTGTCGAACGGCAATGACTTCATGGGCCTGAGCAGTTGCTGCAAGGCGGACAGGCGAGAGGTCATCGCTGCTTTCGGCAAACGCATGAGGCCGTAGCGCAACTCGTATTCGACGATGGCAGGCACGCCGATATTGGACGGAGAGAGGGCCTGCAGCCGCGGCACGACCTGCGGATCGCCGCGAAAGTAATAACTGATGGTATTGCTATCCAGAATCAGCACAGGACAGGCCTTCAGAAGCCCGCGCGTGGCACATCCGCGGGCAATTCGGGGACATCCTCGCGCAACGGAAAATCGGCGAACGCCCCGGCCAGCGCCAGGCAATCCGCAGGCCACTCCTGCGAGGCATATTTACGGATCAACTCGGCCACCCAGCGGCTTTTGGACATGCCGCTGGCCTGCGCAGCCTCGTCGACCAAGGCCTGGGTTGCGTCGTCGAGATAAAGCGTGATCTGGGACATGGGATGCACCCCATAAAACAAGTATATGTCCAAGTATATGCCCAATCATGCTTGTTGATCCGCCTCGCGTTGCGCATCCAGCCCTTCATGCGCAGAGTGTGCCGTCATCTCGCATGTATTCCAACGCGACCGTGCCGAATTCGTCCCTTAACTGCGCCACCTGCGCCAACTCCGGCCGTCCCGCCCGCGTGATGCAGTAGTAGTCCAGCGGCGCCACGGGTTCGATGGGCACCAGCCGCACGCGCCAGCGCCGGCCCGCCACCGCCGCGAACGAAGGCACCACGGCATGACCCAATCCGGCTTCGACCATGGCCAGCACGGTTTCCAGATGAGTGGCCTCGCGCCGCAGACCCGCATCGGCCAGCCCGACGTGGCGATCCACCATTTTCTGGATGGCGTTGTCTGCCGGCAGTGAAATCAGCCGCGCCGGATCGATGTCGTCCCAGCGTGCCCGTGCCTTGCCCTTCCATTGGCCGTGAGCCACGGCCAGCACCAATCGGGCCGGGAAGACGGCGCTGCGGCGAATACCCGACACGCGCGAGAAGAAGGCGCCGAACCCGGCATCCAGTTCGCCGCGCTCGACACGCAGTTGGATCTCGCTACGGTCGACGTCGGCGACGTCCACACGCGTATCCGGCAGAAGCAATTGAAAACGGCGCAGCACTTCCGGCATGACGCTGCACGCGATCAACGGCGTCACCCCAACTTTTATGCGACCGGCCGGCGCCGACAAGGTGCCCAGCTCGCCCAAGGTGCTGCCCAGTTCGCGCACCGCACGCTCGGCTACAGGCAGCAAGCGCAGGCCCGCCTCGGTCAGCCGCACGGCGCGCGTGGTGCGCTCGAACAGGCGGCAATCGGCCTGCTCCTCCAACTCGCGGATCATCGCGCTGAGGCCGGCCTGGGTGATGTGCATCTGCTCGGCCGCCCGCGTGAAACTGCCGAGGCTGGCCACCGCGAGAAAGGCGCGCAACTGACGGAAGGAGAAGTTCATGATGGGCAAGCCGTGCGGAGCGGGAATGCCGGGAATATTAACAACCGTTGCTTATCAATCCATCAGATATCGTGCTTTCACTTGTTCATGCGGTTTTGTTGAAATGCATGGACGCCTTGGTGCGCATCCCTAATTCCAACGAGATATCGCCAGGGCGCATCCATACGCCGATGGCGCAGGAGACAGCACGATGACCCGTTCCCCCTTCCCCGCCCGCGCACGCCTGCGCACCGCGGCCGCCCTGATGATGCTGGGCACCATGATGGGCGTCGGCGCGACCGCAGCCGCCCAAGGGTTTCCCACCCGGCCGATCACGCTGGTGGTGCCCTTCCCGCCGGGCGGCCCCACGGACAGCAGCGCCCGCCTGTTCGGCAAGGTGATGGCCGACAAGCTGGGCCAGCCCGTCGTGGTCGAGAACCGCGCCGGGGCGGGCGGCAGCGTGGGCACGGCCTACGTGGCGCGGGCCCAACCCGATGGCTACACCTTGCTGTGGGGCGGCACCAGCAGCATCGTCGTGGCGCCCGCGCTGTACACGAACCTGCAGTACGACCCCATCAAGTCGTTCACGCCCATCGGCATGGCGGTGCGCGGGCCGCTGATCCTGGTCAGCCGTCCCGAGGTCACCGCCAAGACGCTGGGCGAACTGCTGGACCAGGCGCGCGGCAAGGAGATGACCATCGCCAGCGCCGGCACGGGCTCCATCGGCCACCTCACCGCTGAACTGCTCAAGAGCACCACCGGCACCCAACTGCTGCACATTCCTTATCGCGGCGGCGCGCCTGCCCTGGCGGACGTGATGGGCGGACAGGTGGAACTGCTGTTCGACACCGTGACGCTGCTGTATCCGCAGATCGCCGCCGGCAAGCTGCGCGCCTACGCCGTCACCGGCAGCGCGCGTTATGCGCGCCTGCCCGACGTGCCGACCGTGGCCGAAGTCACCGGCAAGCCCTTCGAGGCCTACTCGTGGTTCGGCCTGATGGCCCCGGCGGGCACGCCGGACGAAGCCGTCAGGAAACTGACCGATGCCCTGGCCGCCGGCGCGCGCGACGGCGGCGTGACCAAGGAAATGGAATCCCTGGGCCTGGAGCCGGTGGGCGGCACCGCGCAGGCCTTCGCGCAATCGATCCGCACCGACCTGGACAAGTGGACGCAGGTCGTCCGCCAGGCCAATGTCAAACCCGAATAAGCAGCTTCTCATGACGAACGGAACCGCCCCTGCCTCGACCGGCCACCCCAGACCCTCCATCCTGATCGTCGGCGCGGGCCTGGGCGGCCTGACCGCGGCCCTGGCGCTGCTGCGCCGCGGCTATCCGGTGCGCGTGCTGGAGCAGGCCGCCGAGCTGCGCGAGATCGGCGCCGGCATCCAGCTCAGCGCCAACGCCAATCGCGCGCTGTACCAACTGGGCCTGGGCGATGCGCTGGCCGAGGTGGCCGGCAGCACCTCCGGCAAGCGCATCCGGCTATGGAGCACGGGCCAGACCTGGCCGCTGTTCGACCTGGGCGCGCAGTCGCTGCAGCGCTATGGCTATCCGTATCACACGATCTACCGGGCCGACCTGCATCGCACGCTGGCCGACGCGGTGCTCGCGCTGGATCCGCAGGCCATCGTGCTGGGCACGCGCGTGGCGGCGGTGGAACAGGATGCCGACGGCGTGACGGTGCGGCTGGCCGACGGCACGCCCTATTGCGCGGACCTGCTGGTGGGCGCGGACGGCGTGCATTCGTGCGTGCGCAACGCCCTGTTCGGCGCGGACCGCGCCGCTTTCAGCGGCACGGTGGCCTGGCGCGGCGTGATCCCTGCGGCAAAGCTTCCGGCGCATCTGCGCGAGCCCTATGCCGTGAACTGGGTGGGGCCGGGCGCGCACGTCATTCACTATCCGCTGCGGCGCGGCGAGCTGGTCAATTTCGTGGGCATCCTGGAACGCGACGACTGGCAGGTGGAATCGTGGACCGAGCGCGGCACGGTGGCCGAATGCCAGGCCGACTTCGCGGGCTGGCACGACGATGTGCAGACCCTGATCGGTGCGCTGGACGAGCCCTACAAATGGGCGCTGATGCTGCGCGAACCGCTGCCGCAATGGACCGTGGGCCGGGTCACGCTGCTGGGCGACGCCTGCCATCCCACGCTGCCCATGTTGGCGTCGGGCGCGGCCATGGCCATCGAGGACGGCTACATGCTGGCGCGCGCCCTGGACGAAATCGCCGATCCGCAAGAGGCGCTGCAACGCTACGAAGCCGCCCGCAAGGACCGCACCGCGCGCGTGGTGCGCGGCTCGGCCGAGAACGCCAGGCGCTTTCACAATCCCGCCCTTGCCCATGCCGAAGGCGCGGCGCAGTACGTCGAACGCGAATGGAGCGAAGCGCGGGTGCGCGAACGCTACGAGTGGCTGTTCACCTACAACGTGGACGAGGCGCCGATCTGACGGCGCGGCGCCTGCCCGGCGGGTTCAGCGAACAGATCCACGATCAGTCCGCGCAGCCACAGGCTGCCGCCATCCCGCTGGAAGCGCCGCTGCCAGTACAGGTTGGTCTGCAACGGCGGCACGCGCAAGGGCGGCGCCAGCATGCGCAAGCCGAAGCGCGGCGCCGCGCTGGCCGCCAGCTTGGCCGGCACGGTGGCCAGCAGGTCGGTGGCGCTGAGGATGTACGGCACCGCCGAGAAATGCGGCACGCTGAAGTGCGCCTGCAGCGAGATGCCGGCGGCTTCCAGCGCCTGGTTCACCTGTCCATACGGCGCGGCGCGCGACACCGCCAGGTGGTTCTGCGCCCGGAACGCCTTCAGGCTCATGCCTTCATGGGCCTGTGGATGGCCATCGCGAAACAGCGTCATGTAGCCCTGCCGGAACAGCATGCGCTGCACCACGTCGCCGCCCAGGTCGTCGAACGCCCCCACCGCCAGGTCGATGTGGCCGAGCTCGAGTTCGCGCTGCAGCTCGGCGCCGCTGGCGCGCACCGAATCGATACGCACGCCCGGCGCACGCTGCGCGCAGGTCTCCATCAGGCGCGGCATGAAATGGATCTCGCCCACGTCGGACATGGCAATACGGAAACGCCGCGTGCTGGAGATGGGATCGAAGACTTCGTCGGCATCCAGCATGCGGGTCAGCAGCCCCAGCGCCTCGCCCACCGGCCCGGCCAGCCGCTCGGCGAAAGGCGTGGGCAGCATGCCCTGGCCCGTGCGCACGAACAGGTCGTCCCCCAGCGATTCGCGCAGGCGGCGCAGCGCATTGCTGACGGCGGGCTGCGTCAGGTCCAGCCGCCGGGCCACGGCGGACAGGTTGCGCAGTTCCAGCAGGTGCTGGAAGACGACCAGCAGATTCAGGTCCAGGCGGCGCGGGTCGGCAACTGGCATGATGGCCCCTATTATTCATGAAATTTATAGTCTGTATTTTTGCATTCCCGTAGCCATATGTCATGGGATTGCCGACAATGGGCCCATAACCATCCACGCAAAAGGCGGACGCATCGCGCGATCCGCTTCCCTCGGAGGCAAGACCATGTCCCTGCAATACCAATCGGGCTTCGGCAACGACTGTGCCACCGAAGCGCTGCCCGGCGCCCTGCCCGAGGGCCGCAATTCGCCGCAGCAATGTCCGTACGGCCTGTACGCCGAACAGTTGTCGGGCACCGCGTTCACCGCCCCGCGCGCCGAGAACCGCCGCTCCTGGCTGTACCGCATCCGCCCCGGCGTGACACACCTGCCGTTCACGCCGTTCGAACACGCCATGCACTGGGTCAGCGATTTCGGCTCGGCGCCCGTGCCGCCCAACCAGATGCGCTGGAGCCCCCTGCCCGTGCCCGAGGCCCCCACCGACTTCATCGAAGGCATGCACACCTGGGGCGGCAATGGATCGCCGGATGAGCAGGGCGGCGTGGGCATCCAGCTGTATGCCGCCAACCGCTCGATGCAGGGCCGCTTCTTCTACGATGCCGACGGCGAATTGCTGATCGTGCCGCAGCAGGGCCGCCTGCGCCTGGCCACCGAGCTGGGGCTGATCGACCTGGAGCCGCAGGAAATCGCCGTCATTCCGCGCGGCGTGCGCTTCCGTGTCGAACTGCTGGACGGTACGGCCAGCGGCTATGTGCTGGAGAACTTCGGCGCTCCGCTGCGCCTGCCCGAACTGGGCCCGATCGGCTCGAACTGCCTGGCCAACGCGCGCGACTTCCTGACCCCGCACGCCTGGTACGAAGACGTCGAAGGCGATTTCGAGCTGGTCGCCAAGTTCGCGGGCGGATTCTGGCGCGCCGCCATCGACCACTCGCCGCTGGACGTGGTGGCCTGGCATGGCACGCATGCGCCGTACAAGTACGACCTGCGCCGCTTCAATGCCGTCGGCTCGATCAGCTACGACCATCCCGATCCGTCGATCTTCACGGTGCTGACCTCGCCCTCGGACACCCCGGGCACGGCCAACATGGACTTCGCCATCTTCCCGCCGCGCGTGCTGGCGATGGAAGACACTTTCCGTCCGCCCTGGTTCCACCGCAACGTCGCCAGCGAGTTCATGGGCCTGATCCACGGTGTCTACGACGCCAAGGCCGAAGGCTTCATGCCCGGCGGCGCCAGCCTGCACAACTGCATGAGCGGCCACGGCCCCGACGCGGAAACCTTCGAGAAGGCCAGCCACGCCGACACGAGCAAGCCGCACTACATCCGCGATACGATGGCCTTCATGTTCGAGACGCGGCGGGTGATCCGCCCCACCGCGCACGCGCTGGCCGCGCCGCAACTGCAGCACGAGTACTACCGCTGCTGGCAAGGCCTGGCCAAGCATTTCAATCCCGCGCAGCGCTAGCCGCCGCGCTGATCGCGCACACGACAACCGACAACGAGACAACGCATTCATGAGCCAGTTGAACGAAACCCACGATCCCTCGCTTAAGAGCTGGGTCGCCAGCGCCAACCAGCCCGACAGCGGCTTTCCGCTGCAGAACCTGCCGTACGCGGCGTTCCGCCGCCGCGGCGCGCGGGAAGCCACGCGGCCGGGCGTGGCCATCGGCGACCAGATCCTGGACCTGGCCGCGCTGGCCGCCCTGCGCCCGTTCGAGGGCGCCGCGGCCGAGGCGCTGGCGGCCTGCACGGGCGAGCGCCTGAACGCCCTGATGGCGCTGGACCGCCTCCACTGGAGCGCCCTGCGCCTGGCGCTGTCGCGCGCGCTGCGCGAAGGCTCGCCGCTGCAGGCTGGGCTCGAAGCGCTGCTGGTGCCGCAGGCCGACGCCGAGTACGTCACCCCCGCCCACATCGGCGACTACACCGACTTCTACATCTCGGTGCACCACGCCACCGCCATCGGCCGCCAGTTCCGCCCCGACAATCCCCTGCTGCCCAACTACAAGTGGGTGCCCATCGGCTATCACGGCCGCGCCTCCAGCATCGGCGTGGCGCAGCAGTTCCCGCGCCCGGTCGGCCAGCAGCGCCCCGCCGCCGAAGGCGAGGCGCCGCAGTTCGGCCCGTGCAAGCGGCTGGACTACGAACTGGAACTGGGGGTGTTCATCGGCCAGGGCAATGCCCAGGGCGAGCGCGTGGCGCTGGCCGATGCCGACGACCACGTGTTCGGCCTGTGCATCCTGAACGACTGGTCCGCGCGCGACATCCAGGGTTGGGAATACCAGCCGCTGGGCCCCTTCCTGTCGAAGAACTTCGCCTCGACGATCTCGCCGTGGGTGGTCACCATGGAAGCGCTCGAGCCCTTCCGCACCGCGTGGGTGCGCGCCGAGGGCGAACCGCAGCCGCTGGCCTACCTGGATTCGCCGCAGGTGCGCGCCGAGGGCGCCTACGACCTGAAGATGGAAGTGCTGATGACCACCGAGCAGTCGCGCGCGAAGAATACGCCGCCCGCGAAGCTGTCGGGCAGCAACTTCCGCGACGCCTACTGGAACATCGCGCAGTTGATCGCGCACCACACCGTCAACGGCTGCAACCTGCAGCCGGGCGACATGCTGGGCACGGGCACGCTGTCGGGTCCCAAGCCCGACGAAGCCGGTTCGATGCTGGAGCTCAGCGACGGCGGCAAGACGCCGCTGTCCCTGCCCTGGGGCGAACAGCGCACCTTCCTGCAGGATGGCGACCAGATCATCATCCGCGCCGAATGCACCAAGCCGGGCTATCCGCGCATCGGTTTCGGCGAGTGCGTGGGCACGGTGCTGCCGGCGCGCTGATCGGTCGCCGAGCGCACCCGCCGGACAGCCACGCCCTGCCCTTGCAGGGCGTTTCTCATTGCGCGGTCTTCAGGGGCCGGCGTTCGCCCACATCCTGATTTATGCTTCCTCGACCGACCACGAGAGGAGACACCGCATGACTGCCACGAGCAAGATCCGGATCGGCATGATAGGCGTGGGCCTGATGGGCCACGGCATCGCCATCAATCTCGTCCGCAAGGGCGGCTATCCGCTGACGCTGCTTGGCCACGCCGGCAACCAGCCGGTGGACGACCTGCTGGCCGCGGGCGCGCGGCAGGCCGACAGTCCGGCCGAGGTGGCGCGCCAGTCCGACGTCATCATCCTGTGCGTCACCGGCACGCCGCAGGTCGAGGACGTGCTGCTCAAGGCCGACGGCGTGCTGGCCGGCCTCCAGCCGGGCGCCATCGTCATCGATTGCTCCACCGCCATTCCCGCGTCCACGCTGAAGGTGGCCGAAGCCGTGCAGAAGGCCGGCGGCCGTTTCCTGGACGCGCCCATGACGCGCACGCCGAAGGAGGCCGCCGAGGGCCGCCTGAACCTGATCGTGGGCGGCGACCGCGACCTGTTCGAGCATTGCAAGCCGATCCTGCAAAGCTATGCCGAGAACATCGTGCATGCCGGCCCCATCGGCGCGGGCCATCGCCTGAAACTGCTGCACAACTACGTGTCGCTGGGCTTCTCGGCGGTGCTGGCCGAGGCCGCGGCGTGCGCCGAACGCGCGCAGGTGGATCCGGCCGTGCTGATCGAGATCCTGGCCAAGGGCGGCGGCGACGGCGTGGTGCTGGGCCGCATGCGGCCTTACATCGAATCCGGGGATGCCTCGGGCTTTCGCTTCACGATCTCGAATGCCTTGAAGGACATGGGGTATTACACGGCCATGGCCCAGGACACGGGCGCGCCGCATGAGGCGGCCGAGGCCATCCGCCGCACCTACGAGTCCGCCAGCCGCGCGGGCATCGACCAGGCGCCGGTGCCCGAGATCATCGAGTTCCTGGCGGGCAGGCAGAAATAGGCCACGGCCCCATGCCTTATCCGAGCCGCCCGTGCCTTGCCCTTGCGCTAGCCTGCCTGCCGTGGATGGCCGCCCATGCGGCGGCGGCGCCGCCCAGGCTGGCCATCGATCCCGACAACAAGGAGTGCCTGGAACGCGGCGTGATGGCCGAAATGGGCATGACGGCGCGCCAGTCGGGCCGTTCGCAGCAGGAGTGGGAAGACTACGTGGCGAAGAACACGACGAAGATCCCGCCCCCGTTCGCCCAGAACCTGATCGAGATCAGCAGGACGGCCTATGCGAGCAGCCCGGTCTTCGACAGCCCGGAAAGCCGGCAGTCCGCCATCGACCAGTTCATCGTCAAGATATACAACGAGTGCCTGGCGCAGCGTCCACAGTCCAGGTAGCGGCCGGCGGCATGCGATCGCCGCCTGCCGCCGGGTACGCGGTTATTTCACGCCTGCCGGCAGCTTGTAACGCTCTTCACGATAGGCCCAACTGGGCCACAGCGCGTGCGCCAGCGCCTCGTCGCCCAGCGCCGGATCCACCGTGGGCGCGTCGTCCAGGCCATCTTCCTGGTTGTACGGCCGGCGCGTATAGCGGTACTGATGCGGCGGCTTGCGCGGCTCGATCACCACCAGTCGATCACCCTTCAGATAACCGTAGTTGTCCCCGAACTGCATGATCGCCCGGTTCGGATCGCGTTGCGTCAGATCGGCGCCCAGCATGGGATTGGTATTGTCCAGGCCCATCAGCGACAGCAGCGTGGGCGGCATGTCGATCTGGCTGACGATGCGGTCGTCGCTGCGCGGCGCCACGCCGCCGCCCAGAATCAGCGCGGGTATCTGGAAATGCCGCACCGGCACCAGGCTGGCGCCCCAGGTGCGCGCGTCGTGGTCGGCTATCAGCAGGAAGACCGTGTTGTCCCAGTAGGGCGCTTTGCGGGCCTTGTCGAAGAACTGGCCGATGGCCCAGTCGGCATAGCGCACCGTGTTGTCCACCGAGGCCGGCTCGCCCACCGGCGTGATGCGTCCGGCGGGGTATTCCCACGGCGAGTGGTTGCTGACCGAGAACGCCAGCGTGTAGGTGGGCTTGTCGCCGTCCGTGCGCAGGCGCTTGTCCAGCTCGTTGAACATATCCTCGTCCGACGCCCCCCACGATCCCACGAAGACCGGATCGGTGAAGGACTTGCGGTCGACCACTTCGTTGAAGCCGTTGCCCAGGAAGAAACCGCGCATGTTGTCGAAATGCGCCTCGCCGCCATAGATGAAGCGCGAGTGGTAACCATGCCTGCCCAGCAGTTCGGCCATCGTGAAGAAGCCGCTCTGCGACCGGGGCAGCTTCAGCACCGCCTCGGCCACGGTGGGCAGGAAGCCCGCCGTCACGGCCTCCAGGCCGCGCACCGAACGCGTGCCGGTGGCGTAGGCGCGATTGAACATCCAGCCATCCTTGGCCAGACGGTCGATGTTGGGCGTCAGGCCGCTGCCGCCCAGGCTGCCCACGTACTGCGCGCCCAGGCTTTCCTGCAGGATGACCACCACGTTCAGCGGCTTGTCGCGGCGCACGGTGGCCTGCTGGTGATGCAGGCTGGGATAGCGCGGATCCAGCGCAGGATCGGCGAAGCCCGCCGTGGCGCGCACGATACGGTTGACCTCGTCATCGTCCATCCTGGGATAGACCGCCGCCGACGAGCGCTCGTCACGCATGCGATAGGCCGCGTCGAACACGCTGTACAGTGAATTCAACGCCAGGGTGTTCACCATGGCGTCGCTGCTGTAGGCCACGGTGGACGGATTGATCGGCCGGTGCTGCAGCGTGCCGCGCGCGCCCAGCACCACCAGCGCCACGATGGCCAGCGTGGCCAGCGGCCGCTTCCACCATTTCATGAACGGGTCTTTGACACCCGTGGGAAACAGCCGGATCGACAGCCAGGCGGCCAGCGCCAGCACAATGGCCGCGGCCAGCAGCACGCCCTTGTAGCCTTCCCACAGCATCGCGCCGACTTCGCGCGGATGCACCAGGTATTCGAAGTACAGCCGGTTGGGACGCGTGTCGTACTCGGAGATGAACTGCGGCGTGGATACCTCCAGCAGCACGAACAGCATCCACCAGACGCGGAACCACCACGCGGCCAGCCGCGCGCCCAGGGGCCGGTGGCCGAACCACGGAGACAGCACAGCGGGCAACCCCACCGCCATGGCCGTCAGGCAGATGTCGATGCGCAGCCCGCCCAGCATCAGGGGAACCAGGCCGCCGGCGGCCTCGACGCGGTCCCATAGCCAGAAGGCCAGCGCCAGGCGGCTGAGCGTCAACAGGACGAGGATGGCGAGAATGAAGCGCAGACTCAGGCGGCGCATGGCGTGCTCCGCTGAAAACCGGCCTGTTGCGCTGATGCGCGATGCGCGCGCGCCTGTCCTGCGACCTGGAACATCCGATCCGACCCCTCGATGCAAAGCCGGAAAGCCTAATGAAAGCCGCGTCGAATTTTCGTCAAATTTTTGTCACGTGAAGGATTTAGTCACGAACTTGACTTATTTCCCCGAAGAGGAACAAGCGATGCCTTTCCCGCATGCCGAGCCTCGCCCGTTGACCGCGTAGCGCGGCGGCCAATCATATGACGTCGTACAGCGAGCATTTCCCCCGGGCTTCGCGCCGGGATCAGCGTTCGTCGCCCGCGCGGCGCAGGCGCTCGCGGCTGTTGCTCAGGTGGGTGCGCATGGCCGCCCGCGCGCCTTCGGCATCCTGGCGGCGGATCGCTTCGTAGATGTCCTCGTGCTCGAGGTTGACGCGGGCCAGGTATTGCTCGCGGTTTTCCTGGGCGAATCGCGCCGAGTTGATCCGCGTGCGCGGGATGATGGCCGAGCCCAGGTGCGACATCAGGTCGGCGAAATAGCGGTTCTCGGTGGATTGCGCGATGAGCAGGTGGAAGCGGAAATCGGGCGTGATGGCATCGGTGCCGGCCAGCAAGGCGGCGCGAAACTCGTCCAGCGCGCGGCGCATCTCGGCCAGTTGCTCGTCGTTGCGTCTTTGCGCGGCCAGGCCAGCGGCCTCGCTTTCCAGACAGATGCGCAATTCCAGCAGCACCAGCACGTCACGCACGGTGGCGATGTCGGCCGGGTCGACCCGGAAATCCGCGCCGCCGGTGGGCTCCAGTGCGTACGATCCCACGCCGTGGTGGGTCTCGACCAGGCCGCTGGCCTGCAGGCGCGAGAGGGCCTCGCGCACCACCGTACGGCTGACGCCGAACTGGCGCATGATCTCGGATTCGGTGGGCAACTTCTGGCCGGGCGAAATCTGGCCGCCACGGATACGTTCGGAGAAATCCTCGACCAGACCCTGGGCGAGATTGCGCGGACGGCGCGGCGCGGCGGAGACGGAAGTCATCGAGGGATATCCCGGACGCGCTGGGCGCTTGACGGTAAAAATTCGCTCTCATTATACTGCCTGCACGTTGTACGACGACGTACTAGACGCTGACGTTTACCCTGACGCAGCGCGCCACAGAGAGCAACGATGACCCGCACTGCCCCTGACGCAGTACCGGCCGAACGCATCGGAGACATGCGTTGTGGCGTGGGCGAAAGCCCTGTCTGGCATCCCGCCGAACAAGCCCTCTATTGGACCGACATCCCGGGCCGCACGCTGTGGCGCTGGCGGCCCTCCGACGCCCGGGTCGCACACTGGTCGCTGCCGCAGCAGGCCGGCTGTATCGCCATGCGTGAGGACGGTTGGCTGCTGGCCATGGAGAATGGCATCCACGAATTGCCCGAACTGCACGCCGGCCAGCCCGCGCCAGCGCCGCGCCAGGTGGCGGCTGTCGCGCATGCAGCAGCCGGCATGCGGTTCAACGACGGCCGTTGCGACCGGCAGGGCCGGTTCTGGGCGGGCACCATGGTGCAGGACATGGCCCTGGCCCAACCCCATGGCCGCCTGTACCGCTATGCCGCGGGCCGCCTGGACAGCCCCGTGGATGACGACCTCATCGTCTCCAACGGCATGGCGTTCAGCCCGGATGGCAAGACCATGTACCTGTCCGATTCGCACGGCTCGCGCCAGGTGGTCTGGGCCTATGACTACGACATCGGTACGGGCGTACCCCACAACCGCCGGGTATTCATTCCCGCGCTGCCGGCGGGCCGCCCTGACGGCGCGGCCATCGACGCCGATGGCTGCTACTGGATCTGCGGCAACGAGGCCGGCCGCGTCTATCGCTACACCCCGCAGGGCCGCCTGGACCGCACACTGACCGTGCCAGTGCCCCGGGTCGCCATGTGCGCGTTCGGCGAGGCCGACCTCTCCACCCTATTCGTCACCAGCATCCGTGCTCCCGGTACGCCCGCAGAGGCGTTGGACGGCGCGGTCTATGCGCTGCGCCCCGGCGTGCGCGGCCTGGAGGAAACCGCTTACGCCGGCTAGCCGCCGATCCGCGGTCCCGCAACCCGCAGCAAAACGCGCGGCCGCAGCCCTGGCAAGACCCCACGCACACAACAAGCCTCACCGAGGAGACACCCATGCTGCGCCCCCTTTTCCAGCGCCCGGCCCTGGCCGCGGCGCTGCTGGCCGCATCCGTCCTGGCCGCGCCGGCACAAGCCGCCGAACTACGCTCGGCGGACATCCATCCCGACGATTACCCCACCGTCATGGCCGTGCGCCACATGGCCGACCTGGTCAAGGAACGCAGCGGCGGCAAGCTGACCATCAAGGTCTATGCGGGCAGCGCGCTGGGCAATGAGAACGACTCGATCGAACAGGTCAAACTGGGCGCGCTGGCCATGGCGCGCGTCAGCAGCGCCGCGATGCACAACATCTGCGAAGTGTCGCGGGTGCCCTCGCTGCCGTTCCTCTTCCGTTCCAAGGAGCACCTGCACAAGGTGCTGGACGGCGAGATCGGCCAGGAAATGCTGCGCGCCTGCGAGAAGGCCGGTTTCGTTGGCCTGGCCTGGTACGACAGCGGCTCGCGCTCGATGTACACGCGCAACAAGCCGGTCAAGACCGTGGCCGACACCAAGGGCATGAAGATCCGCGTGCAGCAATCCGACCTGTCGGTGGCCATGGTCGAGGCCATCGGGGGCAATGCCACGCCGATGCCCATCGGCGAGGTCTACACGGCCTTGAAGACCGGCCTGGTCGACGCGGCCGAGAACAACTTTCCCAGCTACGAGAGCGCCCACCACTACGAAGTGGCCAAGTATTTCTCGATGACCGAACACAGCATGACGCCCGAGATCCTGGTGTTTTCCAAGCGCCAGTGGGACCGCCTGTCCGAGGCCGACCAGAAGCTGCTGCGGCAGGCCGCCCAGGAATCCGTGCCGTACATGCGCAAGCTGTGGGACCAGCGCGAGGACAAGTCGCGCGCCCTGGTGGAGAAGGCCGGCGCGCAGGTCGTGGAGGTCGACAAGGCGTCGTTCCAGGCCGCCGTACAGCCCGTCTACAAGCGTTTCGTGACCACCCCGCAGATGCAGGATCTGGTCAAGCGCATCCAGGCCGTTCAATAAGGATCGCGCCATGTCCGCTTCCCTCGACCGCTCCCCGCCCGCCGGGGCCAGCGGCAGCCCCGGCCATCCCGCGCAGGCACCGGGGGTCTTCACCCGGGGCTGCGCCGGGCTCGCCCGGCTGTGCATGTGGCTCAGCATCGCCGGCCTGGTCTGCCTGCTGGCGGCGGTGACGCTGCAGGTCTTTGGCCGGCACGTGCTGAACAGCACACCGACGTGGGCCGAGAGCCTGTCCCTGTTGCTCGTCCTGTTCGTCACGATGCTCGGGGCTGCCGTCGGCGTGCGCGACGCTGGCCACATCGGCTTCGAATCGCTGGTCGAGTTGCTGCCTGCGTCCGGGCAACGCGCCATGCGCCTGTTCATCCATGCGCTGGTGTTGCTGTTCGGCGTGCTGATGGCCGGGAACTGCGCCATCCTGGCCGAATCCGTGCACACCTACGCGGTGCCCAACCTGGGCATTTCCGAAGCCTGGAAGTACGTGCCGGCCACGGTGTCCGGCGTGCTGATCGCGATGTTCTCGGCCGAACACATCGTGGCTCTGTTGCGCAACCAGAAGGTGATACCGGCATGGCGCTGACGCTGCTTTCCCTGTCCTTCGTCGTCTTCCTGGTCATCGGCGTGCCCGTGGCCTTCGCCATCGGCCTGGCTTCGGTCACGGCCATCGTGTACGAAGACCTGCCGGTGGCGGTCGCCTTCCAGCAGATGACCTCCGGCATGAACGCGTTCTCGTTCCTGGCCATTCCGTTCTTCATCTTCACCGGCGAACTGATGCTGTATGGCGGCATCGCCGACCGCATCGTCAACTTCGCCAAGTCGCTGGTGGGCCACGTGCGGGGCGGCCTGGGCATGTCCAACGTGGTGGCCTGCACGCTGTTCGGCGGAGTCTCGGGTTCGCCGGTGGCCGATGTGTCCGCCATGGGCTCGGTGATGATCCCGATGATGAAGCGCGAGGGCTACCACGCCGACTATGCCGTCAACGTCACCACGCACGCCGCCCTGGTCGGGGCATTGATGCCCACCAGCCACAACATCATCATCTACACGCTGGCGGCGGGCGGCAAGGTCTCCATCGCGGCCCTGATTGCCGCCGGCCTGCTGCCCGCCGTGATCCTCACCCTGTGCAACCTGGCGGCGGCCTATCTGGTGGCCCGGGCGCGCGGCTATCCGGCAGGCCGGTTCCCCGGCTGGGCCGTCGTGGGCCGCTCGCTGGCCGCCGCGCTGCCCGGTTTGTTCGTGGTGGTGGTGATCATCGCCGGCATTCTCAGCGGCATCTTCACGGCCACCGAGTCCGCCGCCGTAGCGGTTCTCTACGCGCTGGCGCTGACGATATTCCTCTACCGTTCGCTGACGCTGGACCAGTTCGTCCGGGCGGCCGCCAAGGCGGTGAAGACGACCGGCGTCGTGCTGCTGCTGATCGGCATCTCGGCCACCTTCGGCTATCTCATCAGTTTCTACGGCGTGGCGGAAAAGACCGGTGAGATGATGGCCACGATCTCCACCGAACCCTGGGCAATCTTCCTTATGGTCAACGTGGCGCTGTTCCTGCTGGGCACCTTCCTGGACATGGCGGCAACCATCCTGATCTGCACGCCGATCTTCCTTCCGATCTGCATGCAGTACGGTATGGGTCCGGTCCAGTTCGGCGTCGTGATGCTGCTGAACTGCGCCCTGGGCCTGAACACGCCGCCGGTGGGCACGACGCAATTCATCGGCTGCGCTATCGGCAAGGTGTCGGTGGGCACCGTCATGCGCACCATCTGGCCGTTCTACGGCGCCCTGATCGCGGCGCTGGCGCTGGTCACGTATGTACCCGCGTTCTCGCTGTGGCTGCCCTCGGTGCTGCTGAAGTGAGCCGCTCCCGCGCCTCGCGGTGGCGGGCAGGCCTTTCCACGGCGGGACAATCCTCGCGCCGGAGGGGCTTTTACGAAAACCGCACCGTGAAACACGTGCCGCGATCGGGCCCTTCCACGGCGGACACCACTTCCAGCTTCCATCCCTGCATGTCGCACACGCGCTTGGCGATGGCCAGGCCGAGGCCGCGCGGCAACTCGTCCGCGGCCGCGCCGGTGGTGTCGCGCAACCGGCCGCTGTAGTAGCGCAGGAAGACGAAGGGCAGTTCCGCGGCGGGAATGCCACCGCCGTTGTCGCGCAGGGTGAGCGTGCCCGGTTCGGCCAGGGCCGCGCGCAGCGTGGCGGGCGCGGCGTGCTCGATGGCGTTGCGCACCAGGTTGCGCAGCACGATCAGCAGCGCATAGCGGTCCAGCGTGTGCGTGGCCGTGGGCGCGATGTCGTTGTACATCGACAGGCCCGCCACCTCGGCGGCATCCTCCATCCCGCGCCAGGCGTCCTCCATGCACGAGGCCAGGTTCACCTCTTCCGGCCGGCCCGGCTTGTCGCTGGCCAGCGCGCGGGCGCTTTGCAGCGTGGCCACGATCACGTCGACGTTGTCCATGATGCGCGTCAGCCGCGTCCGGGGATCATCGTTCAGATTCTGCGTCAACAGCACCATCTCGCTGTCGGAACGGATGGCGGCCAGCGGCGTGCGCACTTCATGGCTCAGGTTGGACGAGAATTCTCGCTCGCGCGCGATGTAGCGCTCGACCTGGCTTTGCACCCGGTTGAAGGCCTCCATCAACTGCCCCGGCTCGTCGGTACGCGCGGCGGCGGGCAGTTCGGTTTCCGCGGGCGCCCAGGCGCTGAGCCGGCGCGTGACTTCGACCAGCGGCCCGACCGCCCCCCCGGCCACGCGGCGCGCCATGGCATAGGCGGCCACGATGCAGATTGCCCCCACGCCCAGCACGAACAGGCCGAAGTCGCGCACGCGGCCTTCGTTGTCAGTGGCGTCATACACCACGTACAGCCGGCCCAGAGGCGTGTCGCTGACGGTGACGTGCCAGGTTTCCAGTCCCGGTTCGACCAGGTGCAGGCCGGCGTCCAGCGGACGCAGGGTTTCGGGGAAATTCTCGCCGGCGTCGACTTCCTGCCGGCCGGGACGGCGCAGCCAGGCCCGCATGGCCGCGCCCAGTTCGGTGGGCTGGTAGCTGGGCACGTCCTCGTCATTGGCCGCGATGTGCTGCAGCAGGCGCTGGGTTTCGTTGTTGAGGATGTCGTTGACCAGATCGTCTTCCATCTGGTCGAAAGTGAGGTACGACAGCACGGCAAGGGCCGTCACGAAGACGGCCACGGTGCCCGTCAGCGCCCACACCACGCGCTGCGTCAGGGTTGCGCGGCTCATGGGTATTCGCCCTTGAGGCGGCTCGGCGGGTTCATCGGTGCACCTCCGTGCTGCGCGCACTCCGGTATTCGCCCTTGAGGCGGCTCGGCGGGCTCAGCGGGCTCATGAGTCGCGGGGTTCCTCGCTCAGGCGCCAGCCGGTGCCATGCACGGTCTCGATGCCGTCGAAACCGGCCTCGGCCAGCGCCCGGCGCAACAGGTGCATCTGGCTGCGCAGGGCATAGGCGGACGGCGGTTCGTCGCCCCACAGGGCGTCTTCCAGTTCGGTGCGCTGCACGACCCGGCCGGGATCGCGCAGCAGGATCTCGACGATGGCCACCGACTTGCGGGCCAGGTGCACCGGCTTGCCATGCACGCTGACCACGCGCGTGCGGCCATCCATCTGCAGGGGGCCGAACGTGCGCACGGCATTGACCATGCCGCCCCGCGAGCGCTGGATCAAGGCCAGCAGGCGCGCCTCGACCTCCGCCAGCGCGAAGGGCTTGGTCAGATAGTCGTCGACGCCATGGGCAAAACCGGCCAGCTTGTCGTCCAGCGTATCGCGAGCCGTCAGCATCAGCACGGGCACGGCGGTGCGCAGCTCGTTGCGAAGCGCGTGCAGCACGGCGTAGCCGTCCATGGCCGGCAGGCCGACGTCCAGCACCACGGCATCGAAGGTCTGCCGTTTCAGCATGGCCAGCGCGGCGCGGCCATCATAGGCGGCATCGCTGATGAAGCCTTTTACCTCGAGATACGAGAACAGGTTGCCGGCAATGGTGAGATCGTCCTCGACGATCAGGATGCGGTAGCTCGGGTTTTGCAGATCGGCCATGGGCGGTTTCCTAGGATTGCAGGACCTTGCCCGGATTGAACAGGCCGTGCGGATCGAGCGCCTGCTTGATGCGCTTCATCAAGGCCAGTTCGACCGCGCTCTTGTAACGCGGCAATTCGTCGCGCTTCAACTGCCCCACCCCATGCTCGGCGCTGATCGAGCCGCCGTGCGCCATGACGCTGGCGTGCACCACGTCGTAGATGCGGGGCTGCAAGGCCAGCAGCTCGGCTTCGGTCTGGCCCGGCGCGCGCGCCACGTTGTAGTGCAGGTTGCCGTCGCCCAGATGGCCGAAGATGACGTTGCGCACCTGGGGAAACTGGGCCTGCAGCAGGCCGTTGGTCTTGGCGACGAAGCCGGCGATGGCCGAGATCGGGATGGACACGTCGTGCTTCACGGCCTTGCCCAGTTCGGCCTCGGCCAGCGGGATGCTTTCGCGCAGATGCCACAGGGCATGGCTTTGCGTCAGATTGGCGGCGATGGCGGCGTCGGTGACCAGGCCCTCCTCGATGGCGGCGGACAGCACCGCTTCGAAGCGCTCGCGCGCATGGGCCTCGCTTTCGCTGTCGGACAGCTCCAGCAATGCGAACCAGGGCGACTGTGCGGATTCGCCATCGAAAGGCAGGCGCTGCTGCGGGAACAGCTTCACCACGCCCTGCAGACAATCGCCCGCCATCAGCTCGAAACCCGTCAGCGAGGCCCCGAAACCGGCGCGGGCGCGCGACAGCAGCTCGACGGCCTCGGGCACCCCGGCCAGGGTCAGCAGCGCGGTGCAGGTGGCGACCGGACGCGGATACAGCTTCAGGGTGGCGGCGGTGATGACGCCCAGGGTGCCTTCACTGCCCACGTACAGGTCGCGCAGGTCGTAGCCGGTGTTGTCCTTGCGCAGGCCGCGCAGGCCGTTCCAGATTTCGCCTTCGGCGGTGACGACCTCCAGCCCCAGGGCCAGCTCCCGCGCGTTGCCGTAGCGCAGCACCTGGGTGCCGCCGGCATTGGTGGCCAGGTTGCCGCCGATGGTGCAACTGCCCTGCGCCGCCAGGCTGAGCGGGAACAGCCGCCCGGCGGCCTCGGCCGCCTCTTGCACGGCCTGCAGTACGCAGCCGGCTTCGACCGTGATGGTGTCGTTGTCGGTGTCGATGGCGCGTACGCGGTTCAGGCGAGCCGTGGACAGCACCACCGCGCGGCCGGACTCGTCGGGCGTGGCGCCGCCGCACAAGCCGGTATTGCCCCCCTGCGGCACCAGCGGCACGCCATGCCGGGCGCAGGCGCGCACCACGCCGGCCACCTCCTCGGTGGAGCCGGGACGCACCACGGCCAGGGCCGCGCCCTGGTAACGGCGGCGCCAGTCCAGCAGATAGGACGCGGCGTCCTCGCCTTGCAGCACGTAATCCGGGCCCAGCAGGGATTGCAGTTCGGAGAGCAGCGTCATGGCGGGCACACTCGCATTGGGCCGGCGGCCCAAAAGTATGGGAATGCGGCTTATTGTAGGGGGTGCGGCGGGACGCGCCGGGCCCCGCGGACGGCTTGTGGGAGACCTGCCCGGCGGCTGTCCGCAACACCCGGTAATTTTCGCACCGTATCCTGTGCGCCCAAATCGTAGATAATCGGCGTCTGTAACGGCCCAAGAGGGCCGGATTCCGTCCAATCCCCATTGCAACGAGGCATTCCGTGAGCGATCAGGCGCAGTTCCCTGCTTCCGTATTCAAGGCGTACGACATCAGGGGCACTGTTCCCGACCTGATCGATCCGGCCTTCGCCCGCAGCCTGGGCCTGGCCCTGGCCGCCCGCGCCCGCGAGGCCGGCATCGCCGCCGTGGTGGTGGGCCGAGACGGCCGCCTCAGCAGCCCGTCCCTGTCCGCGGCGCTGGTCGACGGCCTGTGCGCCGGCGGCGTCGACGCGCTGGACATCGGCCAGGTGCCGACCCCGCTGGTGTACTACGCGGCCTATACCCAGGGCACCGGCACCGGCGTGGCCATCACCGGCAGCCACAACCCGCCCAAGTACAACGGCTTCAAGATGATGCTGGGCGGCAAGGCCCTGTACGGCGACGACGTGCAAAGCCTGCGCGCCGAGATGCAGCAGGCCCAGCCGGCCGCCACGCGTGGCGCGCATCGCCTGCTGGACCTGATCCCCGAATACGTGCAGCGCGTCGTGTCGGACGTCAAGCTGGCGCGCCCCATGAAGATCGCGGTGGACTGCGGCAATGGCGTGGCCGGCGCGGTGGCGCCGCAGCTGCTGCGCCAGCTGGGCTGCGACATCGACGAACTGTATTGCGACGTCGACGGCAACTTCCCCAACCACCATCCCGATCCGGCCGACCCGCACAACCTCGAAGACCTGATCGAGCACGTCGCCAACAGCGACTGCGAGATCGGCCTGGCCTTCGACGGCGACGGCGACCGCCTGGGCGTGGTCACCAAGTCCGGCCAGATCATCTGGCCCGACCGCCAGTTGATCCTGTTGGCGCGCGACGTGCTCGCGCGCGTGCCCGGCGGCACCATCATCTATGACGTGAAGTGCAGCCGCCACGTCGGCCTGGCGGTCGAGGCCGCCGGCGGCGTGCCGCTGATGTGGCAGACCGGCCACTCGCTGGTCAAGGCCAAGCTGGCCGAGACGGGCGCCCCGCTGGCTGGCGAAATGAGCGGCCACATCTTCTTCAAGGAACGCTGGTTCGGTTTCGACGACGGCATCTACACCGCCGCGCGCCTGCTGGAGATCGTGTCGCGCGGCGCCGATCCGTCGCAGGAGCTGGAAGCGCTGCCGCAGGCCCTGTCCACGCCGGAACTGAAGATCGAGATGGAAGAAGGCCAGCCGCACGCGCTGATCCGCGAGCTGCAGGCACAGGGCACGTTCGACGGCACCACCCGCGTGGTTACCATCGACGGCGTGCGCGCCGAGTATCCGGACGGCTTCGGCCTGGCGCGTGCCTCGAACACCACCCCCGTGGTGGTGCTGCGCTTCGAGGCCGACGACCAGGCCGCGCTGACGCGCATCCAGGAAAACTTCCGCCGCGAGCTGCTCAAGCTCGCTCCGCAAGCCCGCCTGCCCTTCTGATTCCCAACGCTATCCAGTCAACCGCCAAGATGCCCACCTCCCTGTCCTCCAGCCCGGCCTGGCTGGACTTCGTCCAGGCCGTCCATGCCGCGCCGCGCGACGGACGCCACCTGCGCATCCTGCCAGCGGGCGGGCTACAGGTCGACCTGACGGCCCAGGCGCAATCGCCCGCGCTCGACCGGGCGGGTGCCGCGCTGCTCGCGCAGCAGGGCTTCGACACCGCCCGGCAGGGACTGTTCGCGGGCGCGCACGTCAACTGGACCGAAGACCGCCCGGCCTGGCATACCGCATTGCGAGCCGCGCAGCCGCCGGCCTCGGTGGCCGAGACCGTCCTGGCCGAACGCCGGCACCTGCGCGACTTCATCGCCCAGGCCGATGCCGACCAGGCATGGCGCCACGTGCTGCACCTGGGCATCGGCGGCAGCGACTGGGGCCCGCGCCTGGCCATCCAGTCGCTACGCCATACCGGCTTGAAGCGCGACGTGCGCTTCGCCTCCAACGTCGACGCGCACGACATCGAATCGACCCTGGCGTCGCTGGATCCACGGCAGACGCTCATCATCATCGCGTCCAAGTCGTTCACCACCACGGAACCGCTGGCCAACCTGGCCGTGGCCGTGCAATGGCTGCGCGACGCGGGCGTGGCCGAACCCATGCGCCAGGTCGTGGCGATCACCGCCAACGTGGCGGGCGCCCGCAAGGCGGGCATTGCCGACGCACACATCTTTCCGTTCTGGGACTGGGTGGGCGGACGCTATTCGCTGTGGTCGTCCATCAGCCTGCCCGTGGCGCTGGGCCTGGGCTGCGAGGCCATCGAACAACTGCTGGCCGGCGCCGAGGCCATGGACCAGCATTTCCTGAATGCCCCCCTGGCCGAGAACGCCCCCGTGCAGATGGCGCTGTCGGGCATCGCCAACCGCAACGTGCTGGCGTACGGTTCACTGGCCATCCTGCCGTACGACTCGCGGCTGACACACCTGGTGCCGTGGGCCCAGCAACTGGAAATGGAATCGC
This sequence comes from Bordetella ansorpii, assembly GCF_900078315.1. GTDB lineage: Bacteria > Pseudomonadota > Gammaproteobacteria > Burkholderiales > Burkholderiaceae_B > Bordetella > Bordetella ansorpii. Next base: position 646,730 of record NZ_FKBS01000014.1, on the reverse strand, counting down.
TGGGCAAGGTCGCCACCGCCGACGGCACGCCGGTCGGCATGGACACCGGCCCGGTCGTGTGGGGCATGACGGGCACCGATTGCCAGCACACGTTCTTCCAGTGGCTGCACCAGGATGCCAAGGGCGCCCCCGTGGACTTCGTGGTCTGCCTGCATGCCGATCATGACCACGCGCAGAACCATCGCATCCTGGTGGCGAACTGCCTGGCGCAACGCGCCGCCATGCTCAGCGGCAAGCCGTTCGACGAAGCCCTGCAGGAAAGCCTGGCAACAGGTGCCGATCCGGCGCAGGCCGCCGTGCTGGCCAGCCACCGCGTCCATCCCGGCGGCCGTCCCTCCACACTGATCGTGCTGCCGCGCCTGACGCCGCACGCGCTGGGCTCGCTGCTGGCGCTGTACGAACACAAGGTGTTCACGCAGGGCGTGCTGTGGGGCATCAATCCGTTCGACCAATGGGGCGTCGAGTTCGGCAAGAAACTGGCGCAGCGCATCGTGTGCGAACTGGACACCGAAGACGGCGGCGCGGACGGCTGGCAGGATGCCTCGACGCGGCATTGGATACGGTCGCTGGCGAATACGTAAGGGGCGCCAGGCTCGAGAAAGCCTGCTTTCCCTTTGCATGAAACAAGGGCCACTGACGTGGCCCTTGCCGTTTCCAGCATGCCGCCCGCACGGGATTACGGCAACGGATGCCCGCCCTGCCTGCTGGCCTGTTCCTTGGCGACCTGCCTGCCGACGAACCACATGAAGAACAGGATGACGGCCACGTCGATCAGGGTCAGGAACCCGATCACGGCCAGGAAGGCGCCTACGTTCAGCGTGCCGCCTTCCATTCCCGCCTGTTGAAATGCCAGCAACGAACCGGCGACCTGCAACACCACGTCGATGGCCGTCATGCCGATCAATGCCTGAAGTTTTTCCTGGTGGGTGAAATACCGGCCATTCTTTTTGGCAAAGCTCTGGCACGCCGCCATGACGGCCGTCAACAGGGCCACCACGCGGACGGCCGTCATGCTGCCCAGTTGCAGCAGCAACAGAATGATCGTGACGCCGAACAGCAGTCCGAGGTAGATCAGCGTGAAACGCAGCAGAAGCTTGGGGATGGACATGCGGTTCTTCAAAGGAGGTTGTCGCCAGGGCCTGCCGCCAGCAACGCATCGTACACCTCGAGATGGCGCCGGTTCACGTCTTCCACATCGAACTCGCGCTCGGCCAGTTCACGGCCGGCGAAGCCCATGCGCTGGCGCAGCGCATCATCGGTCGCCAGCCGCGCGATGGCCGCGGCCAGCGCGGCGGAATCCCTGGCCGGCACCAGCAGGCCGGTTTCGTCGGGCGTGATCGCGTCCCGGCAACCCGGCACGTCCGTGGTGATGACCGCCCGCCCGCAGGCTGCGGCCTCGAGCAACGACTTGGGCAGGCCTTCGCGGTAGGAAGGCAGCACCGCGATATGGCTGGCGGCCGTCAGCGCGGCCACGTCGGAGCGCTCGCCCAGCACCTCGATCGCGCCATCCTCGCGCCAGCGCGCCACGTCGGCCTCGGTCGCCGACGTGGGATTGCCCGGATCGATGCCGCCCGCCAGCCGCATGCGCACGTCCAGGCCCTGCGCGCGCAGCAGGCGCGCCGCCTCGACGAATTCGGCAACGCCCTTGTCGCGCAGCAGGCGCGCCACCATCAGCGCGACCACCGGCTTGGGCGGCTCGGGCGTGGCCGGCCAATCGGCCAGATCGACGCCCGAACCGCGGATCAGCACGTCCTGGCCGTCGCGCAGCGCGCCCAGGCGGCGCAGCGTGTCGCGGTCGGCACGGTTCTGGAAAATGACCCGGCTGTTGCGATGGCCCAGCGCCAGGCGGTACATCACGCCGACCACGCCACGCACCAGCTTCGCCTTCAAGCCATCCGACAGAAAGATGAAGCCCAGCCCCGAGATGGCGGCCACCATGCCGGGCACGCCCGCCAGACGCGCGGCAATGCCGCCGTACAGCACGGGCTTGATGGTGACCAGGTGCACCACGTCGGGCCGCAGGCGGCGGAACAGCTGAAGCAGCGCCCACATCGAACCCAATTCCTGCAAGGGCTGCTTGCCGCTGCGCGTCAGCGGTATGACGTGATGCGTCATGCCCCGCGCCACGATGCCGGCCACGGCCGGGCCATCCATAGTGGCCACATGCACGTCCCAGCCGGCGGCCTGCGCGGCCAGGGCGGGCCACAGCCGGTGCGACAGGAAGAAGGCGGGGTTGTTCACGACGAACAGCAGGCGCCGCCGCCTGGAATCCGGGCTTGGCGTGCTCATCGTGCCTCTCCTTCTTCGGAAATACGGCGCCAGACCTCGACGTAGGCATCCACCATGCGCTGCAGGTCGAACTTTTCCAGCACCCGCTGGCGGCCGGCCTGTCCGAGGGCATCACGGCCACGCGTGGCCAGTTGGGCCAGCACGGCCTCGATGGCGTCGGCCAGCGCCGCTGGCTGCTCGGGCGGCGCCACGGGCCCCGTGTCGCCCAGGATGTAGGCGGCGTCACCCACGTCGGTGACCACGCAGGGCGTACCGCAGGCCATGGCCTCGGCCACCACGTTCGGAAATCCTTCGGCGCAGCTGGACAGCACGTGCATGTCCAGCGCGTTCATCACGGCGGGCACATCGTCGCTTGGGCCCGCCAGCAGCACGCGGCCACGCAGCCCTTCGGCATCGATCAAGTCCGCCAGTTCGGTATTGCCGGTGGCCATGCCACGCCCGATCAACACGCACTGCAGGCCCCGGTCACGGCTTTCGCGCACCAGGCGGCCGATCGCCTGCAGCAGGTTGCGGTGGTCTTTCAACGGATCCCAGCGCGCCACGCAGCCAGCCAGCGGCACGTCGGGCGCCACGCGCCACAGTGCGCGCATGCGCTCCCGGGCCTCGGCATCCGGCGTGAAGCGGGCCAGGTCGTAGCCGTTGGAGATCACCATCAGGCGGTCGGCCCGATAACCCAGTTCGCGATGGCGCTCGGCGGAATCCTGGGCGGCGCACACGATGGCCCTGGGCACGCGGCCCGACAGCAGCGCGCACAGTTTCAGCACCAGCCGCGCCGACCGGCTGCTGCGCTCGAGGTGCGCGCCGGAATTGCGGATCCCCCAGGCCACGGCACGGATGCCCGCCAGCCTCGCCACCACGCCGCCGATCAGGTCGGCGTGGTACATCCAGGTCTGCACGACCTGCGGCCGGACCTGCTTCATCAGGGCATGCAGGGCCCGCAGTCCCGCCAGGGACACGCGGCCACGCGGCATGTCCAGCGTATGCACCTCGATGCCCGCCGTGCGCAGCCGCGCACCATAGATACCTTCGTCGGTCAGCGACACCACGACGTGGCGTACCGGCTGCACGGGATGCACGGCCAGGCGGAACAGCACGGCTTCGGCGCCGCCCTGCCCCAGGCCGGTGATGACGTGCAGGATGGTGGGTCGGCCGATGACGCTCATCCCTGCCTCCGCACGTCGGCGAACAGGCGGTCCCAGTCGGCCAGCACGGCCGGCAGGGAATAGCGGCCGCGCACCGACTGCGCGGCGCGCGCGCCCAGGTCGACGCGCAGCGCCGGATCGTCCATCAGGGTCTGGATGGCATTGCGCAGGCCGGCCCGGTCGCCCAACGGCACCAGCAGCGCGTCCTGGCCGTCGCGGGTGATTTCGCGGGGGCCGCTGGGGCAGTCGTAGGTGACGCAGGGCATGCCCAGCGACATCGCCTCCAGCAATACGTTCGGAAAGCCTTCGACCGAGGAGCTCATCACGAAGGCATGCGCCATGCGCATTTCTTCCCAGGGGGTTTCGGTGCGGCCGGGCATGAAGACGCGGTCCTGCAGGCCGGCCTGCGCCACCTGGGCTTCCAGGGCCTCGCGCTGCGGGCCATCGCCCCACAGCCACAGGTCCCAATCGGGATGGGAAGGCGCCAGTTCGGCGAAGGCGGCAATCAGGTGATCGAACTGTTTCTCGGGCACCATGCGGCCCATGCCCGCCAGCCGCTTGCGTCCGGCGGCCTGGTCGACCGGCACCAGCGGCGCATCGGCCAGGTCGGCTGGCAAGGGATTGGCAATGACCGCCAGGCGGCGGATGCCCGGCACCATGCGTGCGAAGGGCTCGACGGTGGCGGCGGCCTGCACCGTGACCATGTCCGCGCGCGGGTACAGCAGGCGGCGCAGCGCCGCCAGGCCGCGGCCGGCCGCGGCGGCCACCACGGGATTGGTGCGCTCGCACACGATGACCGGCGCCTTCTGGCCACGCGTGGCCAGGATCGCCGCGATGTTCACATTGGTGAGGAACGACACGACCACGTCCGGCTTCATCTCGCGCACCAGGGCGCGCAAGGCCGCCAGGCGGCGCACGGCGGCCAGCGGGCCGCCGGCGCGCGTGCCGGCGCGGTCGGCCAGCCAGTGCAGTTGCACGTCGTCGGACAAGGGATAGAAGCAGGTGCCCTTGGATGAATACGTGGGCACCAGGATGGCCGTGTCGCCGCGCGCCGCCCACGCGTTGACCAGGGTGGCCGCCACCCGTTCGGCGCCGCCGGCATGCATCGAACTTACCAGCAGCATGATCCTCATCGGGCCAGGGTCTCCTTGAGCTTGTCGGTGGCGGTGTTGGCGCCTTCACGGCGGTGGCAATCCAGCCAGGCCTGCATCATCAGCACGCCCCACAGATGGCTGCTCCAGTTGCGGTGCCCCGACTTGTGCTCGCGCCACCGGCGCAGGATGGGTTCGGGTTCGAACCAGCCGTCCTGCCCCAGGCGCACGGGATCGAGCAATGCCTCGGCCCAGTCGCGCAAGGGGCCGCGCAGCCATGCGGCCAGCGGCACCGCGAAACCGCGCTTGGGGCGGTCGACCAGCGATTGCGGCACGTGGCGGTACAGCAGTTGGCGCAGCGCCCACTTGCCGGTGGCGCCGCGCACCTTGTACTGGAACGGCAGGCGCCAGGCGAATTCGTAGACACGGTGATCCAGGATCGGCACGCGCGTCTCCAGGCTGACGGCCATGGCGGCGCGGTCCACCTTGACCAGGATGTCGTCGGGCAGATACGTCTGCGTGTCCAACTTCATCATGGCCTCGAAGATCGAGCCTTCCATGGGTTGCTGGAACAGCGAAGGGATCTCGGCGCCGCCCTTGACCACCGAGCCGGGGTCGGGCCAGTACGACACGAACTGGCGGTAGAACTCGGCCTGGTAATCGACGCTGAGCAGTTCGCCCACCTTGCCGACCTTGCCGCGCCACGCGCCGCGGCCCGGCAGCGCCGTGGAGGCCCGCAGCAAGCCGCCGGCGGCATGGCGCAATGGCCGAGGAATGCGCTGGAACTTCGAGTACATGTCGCGCACGCGGAAATAACGGGAATAGCCGCCGAACAACTCGTCGCCGCCGTCGCCCGACAGCGCGACCGTGACGTGCCGGCGCGCCATCTGCGTGACCAGGAAGGTCGGCAATTGCGACGAGTCCGCGAAGGGCTCGTCGTACATTTCGGGCAGCCGCGGCACCACGGCCAGCGCGTCATCCGGCGTGACGTACAGCTCGGTGTGCTGCGTGCCCAGATGGGCGGCCACGGCCTTGGCATGCTCGGCCTCGTCGTAGGCCTTGTCGTGGAAACCGATGGAAAACGTGCGCACGGGCTGCGTGCTGCCGGCCTGCATCAGCGCCACGATGGTCGAGGAATCGATGCCGCCCGACAGGAAAGCGCCCAGGCTGACGTCCGACAGCATCTGGCCGCGCACGGCCTGGCCCAGCACCTGCTCGAGCGCATCGACGGCCTCCTTGTCGGAGCCGAAGGACAGCGGGTTGGCCAGACCCTGGTCGGCCGCCTGGCGCGCCGACCAGTAGACGCGCGGCTCGGGCAGCTCGCGGCGGTTGACCATGCCTTCGTCGATTTCCAGCCACGTGCCCGGCGGCAGCTTGGCGATGCCTTCGTAGATCGACTGCGGCGCCGGGATGTAGTTGTGCCGCATGAACGAAGCCAGCGCATGGCGGTTCAGGTTCGCGCCGAAACCGGGAATCGGCATCAGCGCCTTCAGTTCGGACGCGAACGCCAGATTGCCGCCGGTGTAGCCGTAGTACAGCGGCTTCTCGCCCATGCGGTCGCGCGCCAGCGTCAGCTTGCGCGACTGGCGGTCCCACAGCGCGATGGCATACATGCCCACCGCATCCTGCAACGTGGCCTCGACGCCCAGCTCGGCGAAGCAGGCCAGCACGGTTTCGGTGTCGGAATGCCCGCGCCAGTCGGGCGCGCGGCCCATCTGCTGCAGGCGGGCGCGCATGTCCAGGTGGTTGTAGATCTCGCCGTTGAGCACCAGCACGTAGCGGCCGCAAGCCGACACCATGGGCTGGTGTCCGGCTTCGGTCAGGTCCAGGATGGCCAGGCGCACGTGCGCCAGCGCCAGGCCGGACGAAGCGTCTTCCCAGTAGCCGTTGCTGTCGGGGCCGCGGTGGCGGATGCGCCGGCAGCTTTCCGCCAGTACCTCGCGCTTGTCGGCCAGAGGGCCCCAGATTCCCGCTATTCCGCACATGATCTCAACTCGCTTTATTCATTGTGTAGAGGCGCGCGGCGGCTTCCCGGTCGCCAGCGCCTCGTCGAAAACCTGCTGCCACATCGCCAGGATGCGTTCGGCCGAAAAACGCTGGCGCGCTTCTGTCGCCTGCGCCGCCATGGCCTGCCTGCGGGCATCGTCACCCATCATCGCATCCAGCGCCCCCGCCAGCGCGGCGGGATCGCCATTGGGGCGGACCAGCACGCCGTCCACGCCCTCGCGCACGATTTCCCGCGGGCCCGTGTCGCAATCGAAGCTGACCGCCGCCAGGCCGCTGGCCAGGGCCTCGATCAGCGTATTCGACAAGCCTTCGAAACGCGAACTGAGCACGTAGAGATCGGACTGCGCGTACCAGTCGCCCACGTTACCCGCGCGGCCCGGCAGCGCCACGCGTCCGCCCAGCCCCGCGGCATCGATCTGCTGCTGCAAGGCCTGCCGCTGCTCGCCCTCGCCCAGCATGACCAGGTCCCACGACGGATGGCGCGGCGCCACCTGGGCATAGGCCTGCAAAAGCAGGTCGAAGCCCTTGTCGGCATGCAGCCGGCCCACGGCCAGCAGGCGCTGGCGGCCGGCGGGCCGCGTGGCATCCAGGCGAGGCTCGCCTTGCGGCAGCGGCCAGCGCACGGCATTGGGGATGACGGCCAGGCGCGAACCGGGCACGTGCTGTTCGATCCACCGCGCGGTGCCGTCGGTCAGCGCGACCACGCGCGCCGCACGCGGATAGGCGAAGCGGCGCAGGCGCTGCCACAGGCCCGACATGGCCTGAGACGGCGGATGCGCGTGCTCCGTGGCAATCACGCGGCACGGCAGGCCGCGCGCGGCCAGCACCGCCAGCACGGATGCCGTGGTCATCATGCCCAGCACGATGTCGGGCGAGAACTCGCGCAGCACTGCGCGCAGGGCGCGCACCCGCTGCACGTTGGCCCACAGGCCCCGCAGCCCGGCGGTGCCCAAAGAACGGCGCTGCACGCGCGGATCCAGCGAGTAGACGTCACCCGCGCTGTCCGTCTGCGTGACCACCATGACGTCATGGCCAGCCTGTGCCCAGCCCGCGCTGAGGTCGGCCGCGACGCGTTCGGCGCCGCCGCCTTGCAGCGAATGGATGAAGACCAGCACGCGCAAGGGATGCGCGGCGCGGTCATCGGGGCGGTTCTGGTTGCTCATGATGCCCCCTGGGGTCGATTGATCGTCCCCGGACGGGAACCTCCGCTTCCACGCAGACGCGTCAAGCTCGTCATGCCGCCCCCTTCGCCTGCACGGGCGCGGCGGTATCGGACACGCCTCCCTTGGGCGGCGCGGCGGGCGGCTGGCGCAGCGCCACCAGCGTGTAGCAGGCGTAGGACAGCAGGTACATCAGGCTGGTGGCCAGCATGATGCCCTCGGCGCCCATGCGCGGCGCCAGGTACAGGGTCATGCCCGCCTTCAGGGCGAAATTGGCCACGGCAATGGACGCCATGATGCGGTAGCGGCCCTGGCTGGCCAGCAGTTGCACCAGGATCAGCACGCCGAAATAGAACGGCAGTTGCAACAGGCCCCAGCGCAGCACGCTGGCCACCGCCGCGGTGTTCTGCGCGGTGAAGGCGCCCCGTTCGAACAGCAGCGCCACGCCCCACGGCGCCAGCAGCCAGCCCACCACCACCGCGGCCACGCCCGCGCCCACCATCAGCACCGACCACTTCAGCGCCATGGCGCGCGCGCGCACGATATCCCCACGGCTTTGCACGTCGGCCAGCACGGGCAGCGCCGCGCGGCCGACCGAGGCCGCGCCCACGCCCAGCACCAGGGACAGCAGCCGCGTGGCATAGCCCAGCGTGGCATTGGCGTTGTCGCCCAGGTTGGCCGCGGCATATTGATCGATGGGACCGACGAAGCTCATGGCCACCTGGCCGATGGTCATCACGCCCAGCGCGGTCAAGAGGCCATGCCAATGCGGCGACGACAGCGACACCCGCGGCACGCCCCACAGGCCGCCATCGGCGCGCGCGGCCAGCCAGGCCAGCCAGGCCACCTGGATGGTGTAGCCCACCAGCGTGCCCCACAGCAGCGGACCGACGTTGTCGGAGGTGGTGGCGGCCAGCATCACCCAGGCCAGCGTGGCCACGGCGGGCACGCTGTCCAGCAAGGTATTGACGTGACGCTCGTGCGCCCGCAGGCGCGCGGCGCTGATGCCGGCGATCAGCAGCAAGGCGGACACCGGCACGAAGGCGAACAGCAGTTCGTGCGTCATCCCCGCCACGGTCGGCGACAGCCCGGGTCCCAGCCAGCGCAGCACCCAGGGCCACGCCACGGCGGTAAGCACCGCCAGCGCAATGCCGATCAGCAGCGTGATGCCCTGCAGTTCTTGAATGAAACGGTCGCGCTCGTGCAGCGGCGTGCGCCGCAGTTTCACCAGCACGGGAATCAGGACGACCGACAGCGAGCCCACCAGCGTGACGGGCAGCCAGTTGGCCATGGTCAGGGTGAACTGGTAGGCATCGACGGCGTCGCTGATGCCGTAGCGGTATGCCACCGCCATTTCCTTCAGCGCGCCGGCGGCCTTGCCCAGTATCAGGAAGAGCGCCACCCGGAACGCACCCCTGAAGATGCGTTGGTGGTCCGGGTGGACATTTTCGAAGCGACGGATGAACGCTTTCAAATCAAGCTGTACACGGTGCGGCACACGCCCCCGACGGCGCATGAAAGAACCCGGCCCAGGCCAGGGCACAGCGGATCCGGCTTTGCCGGTCCGCCAGTGCCGCCCCCTGGGGGGTGCGCGACAGCGCGTAGGGGGGGGCTTTCATCTCAGCGCAGGAACTGCGTGTACCAGGGCATGGCGGTTTCGAGGCCGCGCAGGATGTCGTAGGCCGGCTGGTAGCCCAGCAGCTTGCCGGCCTTGCCGATGTCGGCCTGCGAGTGCCGCACGTCGCCCGCCCGGAAGTCGGCATACTTCGCCGGCTTCTCGTAGCTCACACCCTGCTGCGCCAGCGTCTGCTTCAGGAAGTCGAACAGCTGGTTCAGCGTGGTGCGGCCGCTGTAGGCCACGTTGTAGACCTGGTTGACGCCTTCGGGCTGCGCCAGCGACGCCAGCAGGTTGGCCTGCACCGCGTTCTCGATGAAGCAGAAATCGCGGCTGGTGTCGCCATCGCCGTTGATGACGACGTCTTCACCGCGGATCATCGCGGCCGTCCACTTGGGGATGACCGCGGCGTAGGCGCCTTCGGGATCCTGGCGCTTGCCGAACACGTTGAAGTAACGCAGGCCCACGCTGCCGAAGCCGTACGACCGCGCGAACACGTCGGCGTACAGTTCGTTGACGTACTTGGTGACCGCGTAGGGCGACAACGGCTTGCCGATGGTGTCTTCCACCTTGGGCAGGCCGGGATGGTCGCCGTAGGTTGAGCTGGACGCGGCGTACACGAAGGACTGCACCTGCGCGTCGCGCGCGGCCACCAGCATGTTCAGGAAGCCGCCGATGTTCACGCCATTGGTCGTGATCGGGTCTTTCAGCGAGCGCGGGACCGAACCCAGCGCGGCCTGGTGCAGCACATGCTGCACACCCTGCGAAGCCTTCTGGCAGGTTTCGAGGTCCCGGATGTCGCCCTCGATGAAGTGAAAGCGCGCCCATTGCTCGGGCGTGACGCTGCGCTGCACTTCGTCGAGGTTATGGCGGTGGCCCGTGGCGAAGTTGTCGAGGCCGACGACTTCCTGGTCCAGGGCCAGCAAGTGCTCCAGCAGATTGGAGCCGATGAAGCCCGCGCACCCGGTCACCAGCCACTTGCGGGGCTGTTGGCGCACCTGCGCGAGAATCTGTTCGTAGCGAGTACTCATTCGCTCTCCCGGTTCTGATCGTGATGGCGTTACAGGCGCAGGTCGGCGTCTTGCGGAGCCAGCACGTACTTCAGGTCGTACAGCACGTGGGCCGTCTTGCCGAACTTGCGGATGGCCTGCACGCCCATTTCGACGAACTGGTGATGTGCCACGGCCAGGATGACGGCATCGTAAACGCCTTCCTGGGGTTGCGCCACCGGCTTGAAGCCGTATTCGTGCTGCGCTTCCTCGGCATCGACCCACGGATCGTAGACGTCGACCGCCACGTCGTACTCGCCCAGTTCCTTCACGATGTCGACCACGCGGGTGTTGCGCAGGTCGGGGCAGTTTTCCTTGAAGGTCAGGCCCATCACCAGCACGCGCGCGCCCTGCACGTGGATGCGCTTCTTGGTCATGCACTTGACCAGTTGCGACACCACGTAGCCGCCCATGGAGTCGTTCAGGCGGCGGCCGGCCAGGATGATTTCCGGGTTGTAGCCGATCGATTGCGCCTTGTGCGTCAGGTAGTACGGGTCCACGCCGATGCAGTGGCCGCCCACCAGGCCCGGACGGAACGGCAGGAAGTTCCACTTGGTGCCGGCGGCCTTCAGCACGGACTCGGTGTCGATGCCCATCTTGTTGAAGATCAGGGCCAGTTCGTTGATCAGGGCGATGTTGACGTCGCGCTGGGTGTTCTCGATGACCTTCGCGGCCTCGGCCACTCGGATGCTGGAGGCCTTGTGGGTGCCGGCGACGATGATCTCGCCGTACAGCGCATCGACCAGGTCGGCGACCTCGGGCGTCGAGCCGGAGGTGACCTTCTTGATGGTGCTGACGCGGTGTTCCTTGTCGCCCGGGTTGATGCGCTCGGGACTGTAGCCGGCGTAGAAGTCTTCGTTGAACTTCAGGCCCGACACGCGTTCGAGCACGGGCACGCAGTCTTCCTCGGTGGCGCCGGGGTAGACGGTGGACTCGTAGATGACGATGTCGCCGCGCTTGAGCACGGCGCCGATGGTTTCGCTGGCCTTGATAAGGGGCGTCAGGTCAGGGTTCTTGTACTCGTCGATGGGCGTGGGCACCGTGACGATGTAGACGTTGGCGGCCTTCAGGTCGTCGCGCTGGGCGGAGTACGACAGGTGCTTGGCGCTGGCCAGCTCTTCGTCCTCGACTTCCAGCGTGTGGTCGTGGCCGGACTTCAGTGCGTCGATACGACGCGTGTTGATATCGAAGCCGATGACGGAGCGCTTCTTGCCGAACTCGACTGCCAGCGGCAAGCCGACGTAACCGAGACCGACGACGGCCAGTTTCACATCCTGAATACGCAACATAACTCTTCCTTGTTTCGGCGGATCGGAACCGCAATTCAGATTTCAGAGGGAATACAACGCGGTCGCCATCCAAACCGTGCAAGGCTGCGAGTGGGACGGCAACACTGCCCCAGCGGCCATGAGGCCGCAATGGTGACCGCGCGAGCGGAAAGGGAACTTCAAGGCGTGCGAAGCACCGACGGAAGCAGCAGCCAACCGGGGCGCCGCCACGACACCAGGCGCATGTAGAGCCAGGTGTAGACGCTGGCGAACACCACCAGGCTGCCGCAGAGGAACCAGGCGTTGTCCCACCAGATGGTGGCGGGCACCAGGCCGATCAGGGCCAGCACCCACATGTAAGGAGAGGCCATGGCGTTGCACAGCGCGGGCACCGCGTGGCGGCGGCCCCGGCTGAACGTGACGCGCACCAGGCGGCGGAAGACCAGTTGATGCAGGTGCAGCGCGTCCGGCTGATCCACCGGCACGCCGCGCTTGAAGCGGCGGCGCCAGATGGAGAAACCGGTCTCGAAGACGGGATAGAACAGCACCGCCAGCGCGTAGAACGGCGAGACCGACGGATTGCGCACGACCAGCAGCACGGCCAGCTCGGCCAGCATGAACCCCAGGAAGTACGCCCCGCCATCGCCCAGGAAGACGCGGCCGAACGGGAAATTCCAGACCAGGAAGCCCAGCGTGGCCGAAGCCAGCGCGGCGGAGATCATGAAGATGGGCATGTCGCCCACTTGCAGCGCCACCAGACTGATGGACACGGCCATCAACGTGGCCACCATCCCGGCCAGGCCGTTCATGCCGTCGACGATGTTCAGGGCATGCGTGCAGCCACCCACGGCGAACATCGTGAAGATCAGGGAGACCGGCCAGAACGACAGCACCCAGTCGGCCCAATAGATACCGACCTTGCTGACGCCGCCCAGCAGCCACCAGGCGATGGCGGCGGAACCGAACGCGGCCAGCAGGCGGCGGCTGGCGCCGATGTCTTTCGTGATGTCTTCCAGCAGGCCAGCCACGAAGACGGGCAGCGCGGAGACGAACAACGCGGGCCAAAGCCACGTCAGGGTCATGTTGCTGGGGCCGAGCACCAGCAGGCCCGCCAGCGAGCCGGCAAGGACGGCCAGACCGCCGACGCGCGGCGTGGCTCGCGCATGCGAGGCCTGCGGTTTGTTGAAGTCGCTGTCGCCCGTGAAAGCGCCGTGCCAGCGCTCGGACGCCACGATGAGTCCCCCCACCATGAACGCGACCACGCAGATATACAGCCAGGTCACTGAATCACCTTTGGATGGTCTGTCGAGACAGGGTTGCCATTATGGGCGGCTGATGTAACGCTTGTGTATGCGAGACACCAGAGAAGTGCAAGCCCTGGGTAAAGATCGTAACGAGACCGAAGGCGGCCCAGGGGGTTGCGAGCGGCTCTGCCCATGACGCGGCAACGCCGCGAATCAGGGCATTGTAACGTTCGGGAAAACCATGAGAACCCGCCCAACAATCAAACTTATTGGGGACGCATTAAAAAGGGCTAAAAAAAAGCCCGAGATCGTAAGATCTCGGGCTAAATCCACCAAAGGAGGAGGGTGGAGGAGACAACCGTGGCATGTCGGGGTTGGGCTACTGCCAGAACCATTGCAACCGGGGTTTTGCACCGCGCCGTTTGCGTTTCGACATCCGATGTACGAATCTTACCCAAACGATTTGTGCAATGCAAGAATTTTTTGGGCCGTCGCGGCAGAAAAGCCATGTGTTGCGAAATTGCATCGGGATTGGACGGAATTTCGGCCCTCTCCCCTGGGCTTCCCAGGGAGATGGTCGAACTCTTGTCGACTTATCCGGCGAATGGCTGGGCTAACCCTTACATGCAAACCCTAGGGACACTGCCCTGGGACGCGTGCTAGAAAAAAGGCGCCGCCCAACCTGCGACCCCTTTTTTTGCGCGACGCACCATCCCCTGATGGCGGAAGGGTTTTCAGATCCAGTACGCCGTGCGGGTCATCACCCTGGACATGGCGCGCATGGCGCCGCGCACCGGCGCGGGCAGCGCCACGCCGCCCGCCCGTTCGGCGCTGGCGCGATGCGCCGCCTCCTCGTCGCGCATCTGACGCACGATCTGGCGCGAGCGCTGGTCCCGTTCCGGCAAGGTGCGCAGGTGGCTGTCCAGGTGCTCTTCGACCTGGCGCTCGGTCTCGGCCATGAAACCCAGGTTGCGCGGCGCGCCGGCGGCGCTGGCCAGCACGCCCAATGCAAACGAGCCCGCATACCACAACGGGTTCAGCAGGCTGGGACGGCTGTCGAGCTCCTGCAGGCGGCGGTCGCACCAGGCCAGATGGTCGACTTCTTCGGCAGCGGCCGAATGCATCAGGTTGCGCGCCGCTTCGTCGCGGCACGCCACGGCCTGGCCGCGGTAGAGCGCCTGGGCGCAGACCTCGCCCACATGATTGACGCGCATCAGGCCGGCGGCATGGCGGCGCTCGCGTTCGCCCAGCGTATCGGCGGCCTCGGGCGCGTCGGCGGGATACGGCCGGCTGGCGGTGGCCGCGCGCGACAGCACGCGCAGCGCCCGGTCGGCCTCGCCCAGCAACGCGTCCAGCGGGCCGGCGCGGCGCACGAAGAACGGGGCGGGAAGGAAAGGCGCGGACATGGTGGACTCCTTGGGCGATGGCCTGCCCCTGACGGCGGGCGGGACTCTGATCCCCTGATTGTAAGGGCCGGGTATCATCGGTTTTTGATCTGGATCCCGTTTGCGCAACGCACGTGCCCGGCGCGCCTGGCCGAGGGATCCCGGTTACCTCTATATAGACTAGACGCGGCCCGCGGGCCGCCCAAGGACCTGAAGATGGAATGCACGATCGACTGGGGCGGCCCCTCCGGCATGCTGTTCACCGCCAGCACGGGCAGCGGCCACGTGGCGGTGATGGACGGCGCCGTCGATGGCGGCGGCCATAACCTGGCCCCCCGCCCCATGGAAATGCTGCTGGCCGGCACCGGCGCCTGCACGGCGTACGATGTGGTGCTGATCCTCAAGCGCGGCCGCCATGCCGTCACCGGCTGCAGCGTCAAGCTCGAGGCAGACCGGGCCGACACCGATCCCAAGGTCTTCACCCGCATCAACTTCGCTTTCACCGTCACCGGCGCCAACCTGCCTCGCGCGGCGGTCGAACGCGCGGTGCAGCTGTCGCACGAGAAGTACTGCTCGGCGTCGGCCATGCTGGCCAAGACGGCCGAACTGGGCTTCACCGTCGACATCGTCGACACCCAGGCCCAGGCCTGAACCGCAACACCCGTGCGGCCGCACGGCATGAAAGGAACACCATGAAGCAATACCTCGCCCTCGTCCAGGACGTCTTCGACAACGGCACCTGGCAGGAAAACCGCACCGGCGTCCGCACGCTCAGCATGCCCGGCGCGATGATGAAGTTCGATCTTCAGCAGGGGTTCCCCGCCGTCACCACCAAGAAGCTGGCGTTCAAGTCCGCCATCGGCGAACTGGTGGGCTTCATGCGTGCCAGCCGCAATGCCGCCGAGTTCAACGCGCTGGGCTGCAAGGTCTGGGACCAGAACGCCAACGAGAACGCGGCATGGCTGGCCAATCCGTACCGGTTGGGCGCGGGCGATCTCGGTCCGGTCTACGGCGTGCAATGGCGCGAATGGCCCGCCTATAAAACCATCCCGCTGGGCCAGCCGCACAGCGAGGCGCAGATGGCCGATGCCCTGGCGCGCGGCTATCGCCGTGTCGGCGTGCTGGACGAGCCCGAAGGCTCGTCGGCGGCGGGCAGCGTCGTGCTGTACAAGGCCATCGACCAGTTGCGCGCCTGCCTGGACACCATCATCGAGGATCCTGGCAGCCGCCGCATCCTGTTCCACGGCTGGAACTGGGCGCAGCTCGAGGAAATGGCGCTGCCGCCCTGCCACCTGCTCTACCAGTTCCTGGTCAACCAGGCCCGCCGCGAGATCTCGCTGTGCCTGTACATCCGCTCCAACGACCTGGGCCTGGGCACGCCCTTCAACCTGACGGAAGGCGCGGCCCTGACGCACCTGATCGGCCGGCTGACGGGCTATACGCCGCGCTGGTTCACGTACTTCATCGGCGATGCGCACATCTACGAGAACCACGTGGACATGCTGCAGGAGCAACTGCGCCGCGAGCCCTACGAGGCGCCCAGGCTGGTGCTGAGCGACCGCATTCCCGACTACGCGCAGACCGGCAGGTACGAGCCCGACTGGCTGGAGCGCATCGAGCCATCCGACTTCCAGCTCGAAGGCTACCGGCACCATCCGCCGCTGACCGCCCCCATGGCCGTCTGAGCCCCCGTCACATCAACACTGCGCACGCCCTTCCTGTCCATGCCGTCCCGCCTCTCCCTCATCGTGGCCTATGCCGACAACCGCGTCATCGGCCGCGACAACGCCCTGCCCTGGAAACTGCCGGGCGACCTCGCTCACTTCAAGCGCAGCACGCTGGGCCATCCCATCGTGATGGGCCGCAACACCTGGGAATCGCTGGGCCGGCCGCTACCTGGCCGCGCCAACATCGTCATCACGCGCAATCCCGGCTACGTGGCCCAGGGTGCGGTGGTCGTGCCCTCGCTGGATGCCGCCCTGGCCGCCTGCCCCGCCGACCAGGAAGCCTTCGTGATCGGCGGCGCGCAGATCTACACGCTGGCGTTGCCGCGCGCCGACCGCATCATCGCCACCGAAGTGCACGCGCAGATCGATGGCGACGCGTGGTTTCCGGAACTGCCCGCGGGCCGGTGGGAAGAAACCGAACGCCTGCCGCAGCCGGCCGAGAACGGCTACCCCTACGACTTCGTGACGTACCGGCGCGTGGCGGGCTGACGGGCTCTGCCGGGCCTGGCGCGGCTGCCCGCGCAAGGCCGGGAGAATCCGCCGGCATTCCAGACACCTGCGCAAGCTGTGGCGGCCTGCTCACGGTCGGGCGGCCCGCGCCATCGCGCGGGTGGCGCCGAATCGATTTATAGTCGCAGACGGACCGGGCCAATCCGCATCGAACGATTCCCGCCAGGCCAGCCGTGCCCGGATCACAGGCCTGCCGTTTCCCCGAAAAAACGCCTTCAACGGAGTCCGCCATGAATGCCCCCGCCGGCCAACCCGACCTGTCCCATCTGTGGATGCCCTTCACCGCCAACAAGCAGTTCAAGGCCAAGCCCCGGCTGCTGGCCTCGGCCGAGGGCATGTACTACACGTCGGCAGATGGGCGCCGCATCCTGGACGGCACGGCGGGCCTGTGGTGCGTGAATGCCGGGCATGCCCGCGCCGAGATCGTGCAGGCCATCGCGCGCCAGGCGGCGTCGCTGGACTACGCGCCCGGCTTCCAGCTGGCGCACCCCCAGGCCTTCGAAGCCGCCAGCGCCGTGGCGGGCTTCATGCCCGAGGGGCTGGACCGCATCTTCTTCACCAATTCGGGCTCCGAGTCGGTCGACACCGCCCTGAAGATCGCCCTGGCCTATCACCGCGCGCGCGGCGAAGGCCAGCGCACCCGGCTGATCGGCCGCGAGCGCGGCTATCACGGCGTCGGTTTCGGCGGCATCTCGGTGGGCGGCATTTCGCCCAACCGCAAGACCTTCTCGGGCGCGCTGCTGCCCGCGGTCGATCACCTGCCGCACACGCACAATCTGCAGCAGAACGCCTGGTCCAAGGGCCAGCCCGCCTGGGGCGCGCATCTGGCCGAAGAGTTGGAACGCCTGGTCACGCTGCATGACGCCTCGACCATCGCGGCCGTCATCGTCGAGCCGATGGCCGGCTCGACAGGCGTGCTGGTTCCGCCCAAGGGCTACCTGGAGAAGCTGCGCGAGATCACGGCCCGGCATGGCATCCTGCTGATCTTCGACGAAGTCATCACCGCCTATGGCCGCCTCGGCGCGGCCACCGCCAGCGAATTCTTCGGCGTCACGCCCGACCTGATCGCCATGGCCAAGGGTGTGAGCAACGCCGCGGTGCCGGCCGGCGCGGTCGCGGTGCGCCGCGAGGTGCACGACGCCATCGTGGGCAGCGTCGAGGGCGGCATCGAGTTCTTCCACGGCTACACCTATTCGGCGCATCCGCTGGCCACCGCGGCCATCCTGGCCACGCTGGACATCTACCGCCGCGAAGGCCTGTTCGAACGCGCGCGCACGCTGTCGCCCGCGTTCGAGGCCGCGGCCCATTCGCTCGAGGGCGCGCCGAACGTGATCGACGTGCGCAACCTGGGGCTGGTGGCGGGCATCGAACTGGCGCCGCGCGACGGCGCGCCGGGCGCCCGCGCCGCCGAGGCCTTCCAGAAATGCTTCGACCAGGGCCTGCTGGTGCGCTACACCGGCGACATCCTGGCGGTTTCCCCGCCGCTGATCATCGACGAAGCGCAGATCGGCGAGATCTTCGAGCGCATCGGCAAGGTATTGAAGGACATCGCCTGACAGGCGTCATCGCAGTACGACAATGAAGCAACTGAGCCTCTACATCAACGGTCTGGCCTGCGAGGGCCGCAGCGGACGCTACGCGGACGGTTTCGATCCCGCCGAGGGCACGGTCACGCGATCGGTTCCCCTGGCCGGCCCCATGGAAATCGATGGCGCGCTGGCCGCCGCGAGCATGGCTTTTCCCGACTGGTCCGCCATGCCCCCCCAGCAACGCGCACGGGTGCTGGCCGAGTTCCAGGGCCTGCTGCAACAGCACCAGGACGAACTGGCCGAGCTGATCGTGCGCGAGCACGGCAAGGTGCTGGCCGAGGCCGTGGACGAGGTGGCGCGCGGCATCGAGGCGGTGGCGCACGCCTGTGACATCGCGGGGCGGCTGGACACCCGGCGCGTGGCGTCTGCCGAAAGCGGCATCGACAACTGGCGCGTCCGCGCCCCGCTGGGCATCGTGCTGGGCATCACGCCGTCCAGCCTGCCGCTGCTGGCGCCGTGCGCCCAATTCGCGCTGGCGCTGGCGTGCGGCAACGTCTTCATCCTCAAGCCTTCGCAGCGCACGCCGTCGGCAGCGTTGCGCGTGGGCCATCTGCTGCGGCAGGCCGGATTGCCCGACGGCGCCTTCAATGTGCTGTTCGGCGACAAGCAGGCCATCGATACGCTGATCGCCCATCGCGACATCGCCGCCGTCTCCTTCATCGGCTCCACGCCGGTCGCCCAGGAGGTGCACACCGAAGCCACGCGGCACGGCAAGCGCGTGCAGGCGCTGGGCAGCGCGAAGCATCACATCGTGGTCATGCCCGATGCGGACCTGGACCGCGCCGCCGACGCGTTGATGGCGG
Source organism: Bordetella ansorpii (assembly GCF_900078315.1). Classification (GTDB taxonomy): domain Bacteria; phylum Pseudomonadota; class Gammaproteobacteria; order Burkholderiales; family Burkholderiaceae_B; genus Bordetella; species Bordetella ansorpii. The sequence continues at coordinate 627,851 of NZ_FKBS01000014.1, read as the reverse complement.
GCGCCTTCGGCTCGGCCAGCCTGCGCGGCATGGCCAATGCGATCGCCGTGGCGGTGGGCGACATCGGCGACGCCCTGGCCGAACGCCTGGCGCCGCGCGTGCGTGCATTGGCCATCGGCCACGGCCTGTCGCCCGGCGCGCAGATGGGGCCGCTGCCGACCCCGCAGCATCGCCTGAGCGTGATGCGCTACATCGAGGATGGCGAAGCTTCGGGCGCCACGCTGCGCGTGGACGGCCGCGGGCTTTCCGTGCCTGGCCATGAACGCGGCTTCTTCCTGGGCGCCACGCTGTTCGACCACGTGGCGCCTCGCATGAACATCTATCGCGAAGAAATCTACGGACCGGTACTCAACATCCTGCGCGTGCCCGACCTGGCCGCGGCGATCGCGCTGGTCAACGCCCACGAATCCGCCAACGCGGCATCGTGCTTCACCGCGGACGGCGGCACGGCGCTCGCTTTCGGGCGGCAGGTCCGCACCGGCCTGGCCGGCATCAACGTACCCGTGCCCGCCGCGCGGACATGGCATGCCTTCGGCGGCTGGACGGGCGCCCTGCCCGGCGACGCACAGCCGCCGGGCGAGGACGCCATCCGCTTTCACACCACAGACAAAAGCATCATGCAACGCTGGCCGGGAGACGCCCCGCCGGCCCACGACATCGGGGAGACGCCATGCTGAGGCACCTACGCACGCTGGCGCTAGCCGCCGCGCTGGGCGCCGCGCTGCTCGCGGCCACGGCCGCCGCGCACGCCGAGACGGTCATCAAGGCCGTCATGAATTCGCCGCTGCGGCTGACCGACCCCCACGCCACCACGGCCTACATCACGACGTGGCACGGCTACATGATCTACGACACGTTGCTGGCCACCGATGCCGACAACAAGATCCAGCCGCAGATGCTGCAGAAGTGGGAAATCTCGAAAGACCTGACGACCTATACGATGACGCTGCGGCCGGGCCTGAAGTGGCACGACGGCACGCCCGTCACGTCGGAGGATTGCGTCGCGTCCATCCAGCGCTGGGCCGCCGGCGACATCATGGGCCGCACCATGCTGAAGCTCACCGACCGCATCGAGGCGGTGGACGAGAAGACCTTCCGCATCGTCATGAAAGCGCCCACAGACCTGGCGTTGCGCGCCCTGTCCAAGCCCACGGGTACGGCCGCCTTCATGATGCCCAAGCGCATCGCCGAAACACCGCTGGGCAAGCCCATCACCGACTTCACGGGCTCGGGACCGTTCAAGATGGCCGAGTTCAATCCCGGCGTGCGCACCGTGTACGTGAAGAACGCCGACTACGTGCCGCGCCAGGAGCCGCCCAGCGGCATGGCCGGCGGCAAGGTCGTCAAGGTGGACAAGGTCGAATGGGACGTGATGCCCGACGCGCTGACGGCGGCCAACGCGCTGCTGGGCGGCGAGATCGACTTCGTCGAGCAGTTCCCGTACGACCTGCTGCCCATGGTCGAGGGCAACCCCGACCTGAAGGAAGAGACGGTCAGCCCGGTCAGCTATTACGTGATGTACCGCTTCAACTTCAAGCAACCGCCCTTCGACAACAAGAAGATCCGCCAGGCCGCCATGTACGCGATCGGCCAGGAAGACGTGATGAAGGCGCTGGTGGGCAACCCCAAATACTGGCGTACCTGCGGATCGCTGTGGGGCTGCGGCACGCCCTTCGAGAGCGACGCGGACAGCGGGATGGTCGTGCGCGCGAATCCCGACAAGGCTCGCGCGCTGCTGAAAGAGGCCGGCTACGACAACACGCCCGTGCTCATGATGCAGGCCTCCGACCTGGGCACGCTCAGCCCGCAGCCGGTGGTGATGGCGCAGGCGCTGCGCGCGGCCGGCTTCAACGTCAACCTGGCGGCGATGGATTGGCAGACGGTGGCCACGCGCCGGGCCTCGAAGGCCCCGGTGGCACAGGGCGGCTGGAGCATCCACAACACCAACTGGTACGCCACCGACATCATGGATCCGGTGCGTTCCGCGCCTGCGGCCGCCAACGGCGACAACGCGTGGTTCGGCTGGCCCGACCTGCCGCGGGTCGAGGAACTGCGCACGCGCTTCGCCCTGAGCGCCGATCCCGCCGAGCAAAAGCGCATCGCGGACGAGCTGCAGCGCATCGGCATCGACGAAGGCCTGTACGTGCCGCTGGGCCAGATGGCCGTGCCCACGGTGTACTCCACCAAGCTCAGCGGCCTGGTACGCGCACCCGCGTTCGTGTTCTGGAACGTCGGCCGGGCGCCTTGAACGCGCCCAGCCCCGCACCGCCATGCTTCTGTTCATCCTGCGCCGCCTGCTGGCCATCCTGCCCGTGCTGGCATTGGTGGCCGTGGTGGTGTTCGCCATCCTGCGGCTGGCGCCGGGCGACCCGGCGGTGGTCATGGCGGGCGACGCCGCCACGCCCGAGCGCGTGGCGCAGATCCGCCAGGCCATGGGGCTGGACAAGCCCTTGGCCGAGCAATTCCTGATCTGGGGCGGCAACCTGCTGCAAGGCGACGTGGGCGCCTCGCTGATGTCGGGTACGCCGGTCTCGCAACTGATCGCCCGCCGGCTCGAACCCACCCTGGGCCTGGCCGCGCTCACGCTGGTCTTCACGCTGGCCGTGGCGATTCCGCTGGGCGTCCTGGCCGCCTGGCGGCAGGGCCGGCTGCTGGACCGCGCCGTGATGGGCCTGTCGGTGCTGGGCTTCTCGGTGCCGGTGTTCGTCACCGGCTACGCGCTGATCTGGCTGTTCTCCATCGAGCTGGCCTGGCTGCCCATCCAGGGCTATGCGCCGCTGTCGGGCGGCCCGTGGCCCTGGCTGCAGCGGCTGATCCTGCCCGCGCTGGCGCTGTCCACCGTGTACGTCGCGCTGATCGCGCGCATCACCCGCACCAGCATCATCGAGGTCATGGGCGAAGACTTCATCCGCACGGCGCGCGCCAAGGGCCGTGGCGAGACCGGCGTGCTGCTGGGCCATGCGCTGCGCAACGCGGCGGTGCCGATCGCCACGGTGGTGGGCCTGGGCATCGCGCTGCTGATCAGCGGCGTGGTGGTCACCGAGTCGGTGTTCAACATTCCCGGCCTCGGTCGGCTGGTGGTCGAGGCCGTGCTGGCGCGCGACTATCCCGTCATCCAGGGCCTGACGCTGTTCTTCGCGGCGCTATACGTGCTGGTCAACCTGGTGGTCGATTGCGCCTACGCGGCGTTCGATCCCCGCATCCGGTACTGACGCGATGGCCCCGCCCAACGACACCGCCGCCGCACTGCCCGCGCCCCTGCCCGCCGAGGCCGGCGCCTGGCGGCGCGTACGCCGCGAACTGCGCAGCGTGCCGGTGCTGCTGGCGCTGGCCGTGCTGACGCTGATGGCGCTGATGGCGCTGTTCGCGCCCTGGCTGGGCACGGTGGATCCCACCGCCATCGCACCGGGCTCGCGCCTGAAACCGCCGTTCGGCGAGTTCCTGTTCGGCACCGATGCCTTCGGCCGCGACGTGTGGTCGCGCGTGGCGTACGGCGCCCGCGTGTCGCTGGCGGCCGGCCTGGGCGCGGCGCTGGCCAGCACGGCGGCAGGCCTGGCGCTGGGTGTGCTGGCGGGCTGGTTCCGCTGGCTGGACGGCCCCATCATGCGCGTGATGGACGCCCTGATGGCGATTCCCGGCATCCTGCTGGCCATCGCGCTGGTGTCGGTGTCCGGCGCCAGCCTGGGCACGGTGCTGTTCGCCATCACGCTGCCCGAGATTCCCCGCGTGGTGCGGCTGGTGCGCGGCCAGATCCTGAGCGTGCGCGGCGAACCCTACGTCGAAGCCGCGCTGGCGCTGGGCACGCCGCTGCCGCAGTTGGTGTGGCGGCATCTGCTGCCCGGCACGGTGGCGCCGCTGACGGTGCAGGCCACCTATGTATTCGCCTCGGCCATGCTGACCGAGGCCATCCTCGGTTTCCTGGGCGCGGGCGTGCCGCCCGAGATCGCGTCCTGGGGCAACATCATGTCCGAAGGCCGCATGTTCTTCCGCCTGCTGCCGGGCCTGATCCTGTTTCCAGGGCTGTTCCTGTCGCTGACGGTCCTGAGCATCAACATCCTGGGCGATGCGCTGCGCGATGCCTTCGACCCGCGGCGCCTGCCCGCGCGCGGCGTCCCCGGCCTGGCGTCAGCGCCATCCCCGCCCGCACGCCACGCCGGCAACGCCATCGCCGCCAGGACGAGTGCGCCCGTCCTGGCGCTGCGCGGCCTGACCGTGCAGGCCACCGGCGCAGACGCGCAGGTGGTGCGCAACCTGAGCCTGGACGTGCACGCGGGCGAAACGGTCTGCGTGGTCGGCGAGTCGGGCTCCGGCAAATCGGTCATGGCGCTGGCCGTGATGGGGCTGCTGCCCAAGGGCGCGCTGGCCGCGACAGGCGGCGCCATCCTGTTGCAGGACGAGGATGTGCTGGCCGCCAGCCCGCGGCGCCTGCGCGAATGGCGCGCCACCCGCATGGCCATGGTGTTCCAGGAACCCATGACCGCCTTGAACCCGGTGCACCGCGTCGGCCGGCAGGTCGATGAAGTGCTGCGGCTGCATCGACGCATGGCCCGTGGCGAACGGCGTGCGCGCGTGCTGGAGATGTTCCGCTCGGTGCACCTGCCCGATCCCGAACGCATCTACGACGCCTATCCGCACGAGCTGTCGGGTGGCCAGCGCCAGCGCATCGTCATCGCGATGGCGCTGATCCTGGAGCCCGCGCTCCTGATTGCCGACGAACCCACCACGGCGCTGGACGTGACCACGCAGCGGCATATCCTGGCGCTGATCCGCGAGTTGCAGCGCAAGCACGGTACCGCGGTGCTGTTCATCACGCACGACTTCGGCGTGGTGGCCGAGATCGCTGACCGCATCGCCGTGGTGAACCGCGGCCAGATGATCGAGACCGGCACGCGCGACGACATCCTGGCGCGGCCGGCGCACCATTACACGCGCCGGCTGGTGTCGTCCGTGCCCAGCCTGGCGCCCGCGCCGCGCGCCGCCCCGGAGGGCGAGGTCGTGCTGCAGGTGCGCGGCCTGGGCCGCACTTATTCCTCGTCGCGCCTGCTGTCGATGAACGCGCGCCGCGTCGTGGCCGCCAAGGACGTCGACCTGACGCTGCGGCGCGGCGAAATCCTGGGCCTGGTCGGCGAATCGGGCTCCGGCAAGTCCACGGTGGCGCGCTGCGTCGCCCGGCTGATCGAGCCCACGCACGGCAGCCTGCTGATGGACGGCGCCGACCTGGCCCGCCTGTCCGGCGCGGCACTGCGGCCGATGCGCAAGCGCGTGCAGATCGTCTTCCAGGACCCCTACCGCTCGCTCAATCCGCGCCGCACCGTGGGCGATTCGCTGATCGAAGGGCTGCTGAATTTCGGCATGCCGCGCGGCCAGGCGCAGGCCCGCGCGGCGGACATGCTGGGCGTGGTCGGCATCGGGCCGGACGCCATGCGGCGCTATCCGCACCAGTTCTCGGGCGGCCAGCGCCAGCGCCTGTGCATCGCGCGCGCGCTGGTGATGGAGCCGCAGGTGCTGGTGGCCGACGAGGCCGTCTCGGCGCTGGACGTGTCCGTGCAGGCCCAGGTGCTGGACCTGCTGGAAGCGGTGCGCCAGCGCACCGGCATCAGCGTGCTCTTCATCACGCACGACCTGCGCGTGGCCGCGCAGGTCTGCGACACCATCGCCGTGATGCTGCAAGGCCGCGTGGTCGAGACCGGTCCCGCGCAGGCGGTGCTGGTGTCGCCACGGCATGACTACACCCGCGCCCTGCTCGAGGCTGCTCCGGGGCGCGATTGGGATTTCCGCAATTTCCGGCCGCTGCGCGCCGGATAGCGCCTGACCTCGGGCGCTATCCAGCACGAAGCACCTCGCGGACGGGCCTGTGCCCGTTCTTCGCGTCATTCGACAGGGAGCATGCGATGCGTTGGCTGTTGGCAATGATCAAGCACGAGACGAACACGTTCTCGCCCGTGCCCACCCCGCTGGAACGGTTCTTCCGCGGCAACCCCGAGATACTGTCCGGCGAGCGCGCCATCCGCGCCTATGAAGGCACCGACAGCGGCCTGGGCGGCTACATCGAGATCGCGCGCCGCGAAGGCGCCGAGATCGTCGTGCCGGTGGCGGCCGAGTCCTGGCCCAGCGCGCCCACCGGCCGCGCCACCTACGAGCGCCTGTGCGGCCTGATCCTGGACGAAGTGCGGCGCGGCGGCTTCGACGCCATCCTGCTGGACCTGCACGGCGCCATGGTGGCCGAGGGCGTGGAAGATGCCGAAGGCACGCTGCTCGCCCGGCTGCGCCGGATCGATCCCGCCACGCCCGTGGGCGTGACGCTGGACATGCACGCCAATATGTACGACGACATCGTGCGCCACGCCACGGTGATCACCGGCTTCCATACCTATCCGCACGTGGACATCCGCGAAGCCGGCGTGCGCGCGGCGGATGCCATCGCACGCACGCTGCGCGGCGAGATCCGTCCGGTGATGGCCTGGGGCAACAAGCCCATGCTGCCGCACATCATGTGCCAGGGCACCCATGCCGACCCCAACAAGTCGCTGCAGGAACGCTGCAAGGCGCTGGAGGCGCAGGGCGTGATCGCCGCATCGGTGTTCACCGGCTTTCCGCACGCGGACATCCGCGAGGCGGGCCTGTCCGCCGTGGTCTGTACGGATGCCGACCTGGCCGAGGCGCAGCGCCATCGCGACGAGCTGCTGGACACCGCCTGGCGGCACCGCGCGCAGTGGGTGTTCCATTCCGAGCCGCTGGAGCCGGCCATCGCGCGCGCCAAGGCGCTGGCCGACGGCCCGGTGATCCTGCTGGACCACTACGACAACACCGGTTCGGGCGGCACCATGGACACCACGGCCGTGCTGGCCGAGATCCTGCGCCAGGAACTGGAGAACGTCGCCTTCTACGCCATTTGCGATCCGCAGGCGGCGCTGCTGGCGGCCGGCGCCGGCGTGGGCCACGACATCACGCTGGAACTGGGCGGCAAGGTGCCCATGCCCGCCCTGCGGCAGCAGAACCGGCCATTGACGCTGACCGGCCGCGTCAAGCTGGTGTTCGACGGCGTGTACCTGAACCGCGGCCCCATGTACCGCGGCGTGCGCAACGATACCGGCCTGACCGTGGTGCTGGACACGGGCCGCGTCGAGATCGTGATCGTGTCGCGCCACCAGGAACCCTTCGACGTGAACTGCCTGCTGTCGGCGGGCATCGACCCGCTGCAGAAACGCTACGTCGCCCTGAAGAGCCGCGTGCACTGGCGCGCCGGTTTCGCCGACATGGCCACGCAGGTGATCGAATGCACCGGCATGGGCGTCACCACCTCGGATTACGGTCAGGTGAAGTACGAGCACGTGCGCCGCCCGATCTATCCCCTGGATGACCTGTAGGGCCTGTTAACCCTAAAAGAAGCCTCGCTTGCATTTTGACAATGCTGGTAACGGCGCCGCGAGATTCGCTTACGACCCCGCCGGTATACTCGCCGCGGGCTCAAAAGCCCGCAGGCTGCGCCGGCCGACTCTCCGTCCGCGCAGCCGTCTCATCAATAACCGACCGAGCGTAAAAAGATGAAGAAAGGTGTGGCGATCGTCGCTGGTGTAGTCGTCGTGGGTGGAGTCGCCTGGCTGGGCGCCACGTGGTACACCGGCAAGCGGATCGAGGCCGAGGCGCCCGCCCGCGTGAAGGAAGTCAACGACCAGATGGCAAAGGCCCTGCCGGCGCCCTACAAGGTCGAGCTGCGCCAGGTCAGCTACGAGCGCGGCTTCTTCTCCACCAAGGTGCGCTACGGCCTGGTCATGTCCGCTCCCGCGGCCATCACGGGCGACAAGGCGTTCGCCATCGAACCGGGCATGCTCGAATTCGACGCCACCGTGCAGCACGGCCCGTTCCCCGGCGGCGCGCTGGCGCGGGGCCACATCCTGCCCAATGCCGCCTTCGTCCATGCCGAAGTGGCCCAGACCGAAGCCCTTAAACCCTTTTTCGCGCTGACCAACGGCAAGGCGCCGCTGTGGAGCGACACGGTCATCCACTACAGCGGCGACAGCACCGGCACCGGCGGCCTGGCGCCCATCAAGAGCACGCAGGACGGGCTGACGCTGGAGTTCAGCGGCGCCACGATGCAAGCCGCGTACAAGCGCGAGAGCCAGGCGATCAAAGGCTCGTTCAAATCCGATTCGCTGGTGGCCACGAATCCGAAGGACGAGCAGGTCGACAAGGTCGCCATCAGCGGCATGTCCATGGACCTGGACACGCACATGGGCAAGTTCGGCATGTCCGTGGGCAACACCAACATGCAGGTCAAGCGCGTCGAACTGCAGGGCAAGCAGTATCCGATGAGCCTGGACGACCTGGGCTACAAGCTGGTCATCAACGAAGACGACAAGCTGCTGAACGGCGAGGCTGCCTACAGCGTCGGCAAGTTCCGCCTGGGCACCACCGACATGGGCGGCGGCCAGGCCGTCATCAAGCTGGCCAACCTGGACGGCAAGGCCTCCGAGAAGCTGGCCAAGACCTACAGCGACCTGGTCAGCGCGATGATGGCCGAATCCACCGGCGCGGCCGACCCGCAGCCGGCCGCGCCGCAGCCGGCCGCCCCCGATCCCAAGACGTCGGAAGCGCTGATGAAGCGCGTCGCCAACGACGTGCGGGACGTGCTGGTGGCCAGCCCCACCCTGGCGATCGACCCCATCCTGTGGAAAACCGACAAGGGCGAGGCCCGCATCACCTATTCGCTGGCGTTGCAGCCGCTGAAGGACACTGACGCGCCGGTCCAGGACCTGGTGCGCCAGGCGATCAAGTCGATGCAGGCGCATGCCGCCATCAACAAGCCGATGGCCCAGGACCTGCTGGCCCGCACGTTCGTGGCCACCGCGGGCGCCACGCCCGAACAGGCAGCCGCCCAGGCCAACGACCAGTTGCAGTCGGCGCTGGGCATGGCGATGATGATGAACGTCGCGCGCGTCGATGGCGACAATGTCGTGACCGACTTCGTCTACGACGGCGCCAAGGCCACGCTGAACGGCCAGGAAATCCCGCTGGACGCGCTGCTGGCCGACGCGGTCGGCGCGGCGGGCGACACGGAGCCGGACATGCCCGACGGCGTGGATCCGGACAGCTCGCCCCAGGCCGATGCCACGATGCTGCACTCGCTCGACCAGGCCACCATCGGCTCGCTGATCGAATCGGCGGGCTTCGAACTCGAACACCGCACCGACCAGCACGGCGAACCCGAACTGAACATCACCCCGGGCGCCAGCGGCGCGCGCGAGCTGTATGCGCGCTTCAACGAATGCGACGTGGACGACGCGTGCGAGAACGTGATGCTGCAGGCGGTGTTCGATTCGGTCTCGCCGCCGCCGTACAAGATCATCAACGACTGGAACAGCAACAACCGCTGGGGCCGTATGTATGTGGACGGCAACAACCAGCCCACGCTGGAGATGGACATCAATGCCTATGGCGGCATCGGCAAGGACGGCGTGGAAGCCTTCGTGCAGACCTTCCTGGAGACCGTCCCCGAGGTGAACGCCTTGCTGGAGAACGCCTCCAAGGCCAAAACCAAGTAAGCACGGCGCATCGCGGCGGGCTTACCCCGGAAGGGCACGCGATCGCGTGCCCTTTTTCATGCCCGCGGAGCCCATGCATGGCGCTTCGCGCGGCAATATTCCATGCCTTGCCCGATTATCCGGCGGGGTATTCGCCGCGCCGGATTTTCCGGTTATTCCTTGACGGAAACGGGAATCGCGCACGACGCATTCCATAAATCTATGGGTCGTGCGTATTTACAATTTATTTCAAAAACAACGCGAATCGATTATCTCGCACGATTTTGATTCGCACGGCTTTTTGACGCGCACCGCTTGATTTCCTGCTTGCGGCCCGATGGTGCAAGACCGGGTGCATGCCTTGCCGCAGTGCATGCGGCGGGCCATGCGATGGTGCCGCGCAGCCTTGTCCGGCCTCCGTCGGCGCACCCCGCTCGGCTATCCCGCCCGACACCCCGTCTATAGACTTTTTCGCAACGGATCGAATTCCCGACTGGCCCGAAAGGCCCAGCCCGGGCGGGTTTTCAGATCCTGACCGACTTCAGCAAAACGGGGAATGGAACCAGCCATGAAGTACGCATCGGATCGTTTGGCATCGGTAGGCGCGTCGGCGTCGGAACGCGCCTCGCAGCGCGCTCGCGAACTGATCGCGCAGGGCATCGACGTGATCAGCCTGGCCGCGGGAGAACCGGATTTCGACACGCCGGAACACATCATCAAGGCGGCGATCGACGCATTGAATAATGGCCAGACGCATTACACCGGCGTCGGCGGCACCCTTCAATTGAAGAAGGCGATCATCGAGAAATTCCGTCGGGACAACGGCCTGGAATTCGCGATGAACGAAGTCCTAGCCACGCCCGGGGCCAAGAGCGCGGTATACATGGCGCTGGCGGCCACGCTGGACGACGGCGAGGAAGTCATCGTGCCGGCCCCGCACTGGGTGTCGTACAGCGACATGACGCGGCTGGCCGGCGGCGTCAGCGTGGTCGTCCCCTGCACCGAGGAAACCCGGTACAAGCTGACGCCCGCGGCCCTGCGCCGCGCCATCACCCCGCGTTCGCGCTGGCTGATCGTCAACTCGCCCAACAACCCCAGCGGCGCGGTGTACTCGGAAAGTGAACTGCTGGGCCTGGCCGAGGTCCTGCGCGAGTTTCCGCAGGTGCTCGTCATGATGGACGAGATCTACGAGCACATCATCTTCGATGGCCGGCGGTTCCACAGCCTGGCCAAGGTGGCGCCGGATCTGGCGCCGCGCGTGCTGACCCTGAACGGCGTGTCGAAGGGCTATGCGATGACGGGCTGGCGCATCGGCTTCGTGGGCGGCCCCGCGCCGCTGATCGACGCCATGCGCCTGGTGCAGTCGCAGACCATCGGCAGCATCTGCTCGTTCGCCCAGGCGGGCGCGGTGATCGCGCTGACGGGCACGCAGGACTTCCTGGCCGAACGCTCGCAGGTGTTCCAGAAGCGCCGCGATGCGATGCTGGAACGCATCAACGCCATCGCCGGATTGAGCTGCGAATCGCCCGAGGGCGCCTTCTACCTGTACGTGAACTGCAAGCGCCTGATCGGCAGGAAAACGCCGGACGGCACGACGCTGGAATCGGACAAGGACGTGACCGACTTCCTGCTGGAAACGGCCCGCGTCGCCGTGGTCAATGGCGCCGCCTATGGCCTGTCGCCGTACATCCGCCTGTCCGTGGCGACCTCGGAATCGCGCCTGATGGCCGCCGCCGACCGCATCGCCGCCGCCGTCGCACGGCTGGCCTGACCCCCTCGCCTCCTCCCGCAGACACCATGAATCCGGATCACTCCCGCTACGTGCAGCTGATCGAATCGTTGAGCGAGAAGATGCGCGCCTGCCAGTTCGACGAGATCGAGATCGCCGACGGCGCTTTCCAGGTGCGCCTGAAACGCGCGCAACCCGGCGGCGCCCAGCCCGCCTCCGCATCCCCGCGCCCGATGACGCATGCCGAGCCGCCGCCATCCGCCGCGCCGCAGACGCCCGCCGCCGAGGTCCCGCGCGCCCAAACGGTGACCGCGGAGATGAGCGGCATCGTCCACCTGCAATCCGCGCCGGGCGCCGCGCCCTTCGTCACGCTGGGCGTTCCCGTGCAGGAAGGCCAGGAACTGTGCCTGATCGAGGCCATGAAGCTGTTCTCGCCGATGGCCTCGCCGCTGGCCGGCATCCTCAGCGCCATCCACGTCGAAAGCGGCCAGGAGATCGCCTACGGCGACCGCCTGTTCACCATCGCCCCCGCCGGCACGGAGGCCGCGTGATGAGCGAAGGCGTGGTGATCCTGGACGAGCCGCGCGCCAGCCTGTGCGGCACCGCCGCCGTGCTGCTGGACGCGGAGGGCGCGCTGTCGATGCAGACGCAGTTGCGTATCTGGGCGCTGGCGGACGCCCTGCGCGGCCAGTCGGATGTGGTGGACGTGCAGCCCGGCATGAACAGCCTGCTGGTCATGTACGACATCGCGTCGATGGATCCCGAACGCGCGCCGCGCGAACTGCTGGCGCGCTGGCGCGAGACGCCGGCCACGCCGCGCGCGGGCAAGGTGCTGGAAGTGCCGGTGATCTATGGCGGCGAAATGGGCGTGGACATGCCGTTCGTGTGCAGCCACCACGGCCTGACGCCCGAGGAGATCGCCCGCCTGCACGCCGCGCCCGAGTACGTAGTGTTCGCGCCCGGCACCGGGCCCGGTTTCGGGTATCTGTTCGGGCTGGATCAACGCCTGTTCACGCCGCGCCGCAAGGTACCCGAAATGCGCGCCATCGGCGGCCTGGTGTCGATCGGCGGTGCGCAGTCGAACCTGGGCGCTCCCCGCCGCGCGGACGGCCCGAAGGCCGGTCCCACGGGCTGGCATTCCATCGGCCATTCGCCCGAGGTGCCCGAACCCTTCGACCTGGCGCGGGAAGGCGTCAATCTGCTGGCGATGGGCGACCGCGTCCGCTTCCGCATCGCACGGATCGAACCGTCATGATCGAGATCATCAAGACCGCGCCCCTGAACAGCGTGCAGGACACCGGCAGGCCCGGCCTGCGCGGCCTGGGCATCGCGCGCTCGGGCGCCCTGGACCCGCTGGCCGCCACCGGCGCCAACGCGCTGCTGGGCAATGCCGCGGACGATGCCGTGCTGGAGTTCCAGATGTACCCGGCCGCCCTGCGATTCACGCGGGACACGCTGGTGGCGCTGACCGGGGCCGACTGCCGGGCGCGCCTGAACGGCGTCCCCGTGCCCGCATGGTGGGTGCGCGACGTGCGCGCCGGCGATGAACTGGTGTTGTCGCCGCCCATCCAGGGCGCGCGCTGCTATGTGGCCGTGCAAGGCGGCGTGGACGTGCCCGCCGTGCTGGGCTCGCGGTCGACGGCCTTGCGCTACGGCTTCGGCGGCCATCGGGGCCGAGCCCTGCAGAAGGGCGACAGCCTGCCCATCGGCGCGCGGCGCAACAGCGCCCGGCTGCCTGCCGGCTACGGCGCGAGCCCACCCGAGCAGGCCCTGGCGCCTCGGGCCAACGAAGATGCCGACGGCGTGATGACGCTGCGCGTCATGCGGGCGGCCGAGTACGGCATGTTCACCCCAGCCTCGCAGGCCGCGTTCACGGACGCCGTCTGGCGCGTCAGCGCGCAGAGCGACCGCATGGGCTACCGCCTGTCCGGGCCCGTGCTGGAACGCACCGCGGTGCGCGAGATGCGCTCGCATCCCATCGTGCCCGGCGTGGTGCAGGTGCCGCCGTCGGGGCAGCCCATCATCCAGCTGGCCGACGGCAACTCGGCGGGCGGCTATCCCAAGATCGGTTTCGTGATCGACGCCGACCTGTGGCGCATCGCGCAATCGCCGCCGGGCACGAAGCTGCGCTTCCAGATGTGCGGCCTGGACGAGGCCCGCGCAGCGCAGGCCGAACTGGAAAGCTACCTGGCCGGGCTGCGCGACACGGCCGCCCATTGCCGCGTGCCGATCAAGGGTTGAACGCCATGGACATGACGACGCTGACGGCCTTCGGCCGGCTGATGGACGACCAGCAACTCTCGGAAGTCTTCCTGCGGGCCGACGGCTTGCGCTGGCACTTCAAGCGCGAAGCCGGCGCCTGCGAGGCTCCGGCCCCCGCAGCGGCCCCGCTTACGGTGACATCGCCCGCTGTCGGCTGCCTGCTGCTGCGTGACGCGCCCGATGCCGCCGCCCGCTACGAGAAGGACGAAGTGATCGCCTTCGTGGCCGTGGGCTTGATCCGCCAGCCCGTGACGGCGCCGGCGCCAGGCGCCATCGGCAGCCTGCTGGCCGAGCCCGGCGCGCTGGTCGACGTGGGCCGTCCCCTCTTCACTTTCATTCCCGCCTGAACACCTGGCACCTCAATCACTGAAAGGACGCAGACGATGAAGATCGACTTGAATTCCGACCTGGGCGAAGGCTTCGGCCGCTGGAAGGGCGGTGAAGACGCCGAGCTGATGAAGATCATTTCCTCGGCCAACGTGGCGTGTGGCTTCCATGCCGGCGACGCGGTCATCATGACCCGCACGGTAGAGCTGGCAAAGGCCAACAACGTGGCCATCGGCGCGCACGTCGGCCTGCCCGACCTGCTGGGCTTCGGCCGCGTGGCCATGGACATCAACCCGCGCGACATGCAGAAGCATGCGCTCTACCAACTGGGCGCACTGGCCGCCATCGCCAAGGTGGCGGGCTACAAGGTGACCCATGCCAACACGCATGGCGCGATGGGCGGCATGGCCAAGGAGAACCCCGAATACATCAACCTGATCCTGGACGTGTTCAACGCCTTCGACAAGGAGCTGATGTTCTCGGGCGCCGTGAATTCGCCCGGCCTGGACCACGCCAGGAAACTGGGCATGCGCACCGTGGGCAAGATCTTCGCCGACCGCAACTACGACGAGGACGGCACGCTGATCACCCGCAAGCACCCCAAGGCCCTGATCACCGACCTGGAGGAAGTGCAGGCGCGCGTGTCGCAGTTCATGCACGACAGCACCATCGCCACGCTGTCGGGCAAGCGCATCAAGGTCGACGCCAAGAGCATCCTGGTGCACAGCGACACGCCGGGGGCCGTGGCCATCGCCAAGATGGTGCGCGAGACCGTGGAGAAAGGCGGCGGCCAGATCGTGCCCTTCACCGAGCTGGCGGACTGAGGGCGCAGGCCATGACGTTCGGCACCGTACTCATCGCCAATCGCGGAGAAGTCGCGCTGCGGATCATCCGCGCGTGCCGCAGGCTGAACCTGAAGACCGTGGCGGTGTACGCCGAGGCCGATCGCGGCATGGCCTATCTGGACCTGGCCGACACGGCCGTCTGCATCGGACCGGGACCGGCCCGCCAAAGTTACCTGGATAGCGGCGCGCTGCTGCTGGCGGCGCGCGCAACGGGCGCGCAGGCCATCCATCCGGGCTATGGCTTCCTGTCCGAGAACGCGGACTTCGCGCAAGCCGTGGCCGACGCGGGGCTGACGTTCATCGGCCCCTCGCCCGCCTGCATCCGCATGATGGGCGACAAGATCCGCGCCAAGCAGGCCATGCGCGCGCACGGCGTGCCCTGCGTGCCCGGCAGCGACATGGCGCTGCCCGAGGACATGGCCGCCTGCCACGAACTGGGCCTGATCGTGGGCTACCCGCTGATCATCAAGGCCGCGGGCGGCGGCGGCGGACGCGGCATGCGCGTGGTGCGCTCGCATACGCAACTGGCCGACCTGCTGTCCGCCACGCGCGAGGAAGCGCGCGCGGCGTTCAACAATCCCGACGTGTACATGGAGCGCTTCCTGGAACACCCGCGCCACATCGAGATCCAGGTGCTGTGCGACGCGCACGGCCAGGCGGTGTGGCTGGGCGAGCGCGACTGCTCGGTGCAGCGCCGCCACCAGAAGCTGGTGGAAGAGGCGCCCGCCCCCGGCGTGCCGCGCGCGGCCATCCGGCAACTGGGAGAACTCTGCGTGCGCGCCTGCCTGGGCATGGACTACCGCGGCCTGGGCACCTTCGAATTCCTGTACGAGGACGGCACCTTCGCCTTCATCGAGATGAACACGCGCATGCAGGTAGAGCATCCCGTGACGGAAGCCATCACCGGCCGCGATCTGATCGCCGACCAGATCCGCGTGGCGCGCGGCGAGCCGCTGGGCTACACGCAGGCGGACGTGGCCTTCTCGGGCCATGCCATCGAGTGCCGCATCAATGCCGAACAGCCCTTCACGGGCCAGCCCTCGCCGGGCACCGTCAGCGCGCTGCACGTTCCCGGCGGCCCCGGCATCCGCTTCGACAGCCACCTGACCCGCGGCGCCCGCGTGTCGTCGTTCTACGACTCGCTGACCGGCAAGCTGATCGTCACCGGCCGAGACCGCGCGCAGGCCCTGGACCGCATGGCCGCCGCGCTGGCGGAACTGCGGGTGGACGGCGTGATGGTCAACACCGCCCTGCACCGCCGCATCGTGGCCGACGAGGCCTTTCGCGCGGGCGGCGTCAGCATTCATTACCTCGACTCGCTGCTGTGCGAACCGGCCACGGCCGATCCGGCATGCGAGCCCTCCACCGCGTTGCAAGAGGCCGGCTGATGACCGCGACGACCACGATCCCCTACCAGGCCGCCCGGCCCGCGCGATCCCGGCGCCCCTTCATCGGCGGCGCGCTGCTGCTGCCGGCGGTGGTGTTCCTGGCCGTGTTCCTGGTGCTGCCCTCGCTGGTGCTGCTGGCCTACAGCGTGATGACGCCGCAGCAGGGCGGCGGCATGGGCCTGCCGCTGCACCTGACGTCCTATGAGCGCCTGCTGTCCGATCCGACCTATCAGCAGGTGATCCTGCGCACGCTGCGCATCGCGCTGATCACCTCGGCGCTGACGATGGCGCTGGCCTACCCGCTGGCCATGGCCATCGCCTACGGCCATCCCACCTTCAGCCGCATCGTCATCCTGATGGTGGTGATGCCGCTGCTGGTCAGCGTGCTGGTGCGCACCTATGGCTGGCAGGTGCTGCTGGCCAACGGCAAGACGGGCGCGATCAACTGGTTTCTGTCCGACATGGGCGTGCAGGGCGTGATGATCAAGCTGCTGTACACCGAGTGGGCGGTGGTCATCGCGTCGGTGCACGTATTCCTGCCCTTGATGGTCCTGCCCATCGCCTCGTCGCTGTCGCGCATCGACCCCTCGCTGACGCACGCCGCGCGCATCCTGGGCGCATCGTCGTGGCGCGCCTTCCGGCTGGTGACGTTTCCGCTGAGCCTGCCCGGACTGGCCGCCGGCCTGGCCATCGTGTTCTCGCTGACCGCGTCGTCTTACATCACGCCCGCCATGATCGGCGGCCGCACCGGCGCCATGCTGGGCAACCTGCTGGAGCAACAGATGACCACCGTGTACGACTGGTCGATGGGCGGCGCCATCGCCGTGGTGATGGTGTCGATTTCGCTGGTGGTGAACGTGGCCATCAACCGCATGGTGGACCGCCGCGTGCGCAGCATGTCTTCCGCCGCGGGAGCCGCCAAATGAATACGGACCAGCTCACGGGTTCGGGCGGCAAGGTCGTCTACGCCCTCTGCACGCTGATCCTGGCCTTCATCGTGCTGCCGTTGGCCATCGTGGTGGCGCTGTCCATCTCGGAGGCCAGCTTCGCGGTGTTCCCCCCCAAGGGCTTCACGTTCGGCTGGTTCCAGTCGGTGCTGGGCAACGGCGAGTTCCGCCATGCCTTCATGACCAGCGTGGCGCTGGCGCTGGCCGCCACCGCCAGTGCGATCCTGATGGGCCTGCCGGCCGCCTACGCGCTGTCGCGCTGGAAGGTGCCCTTCGCATCGATGATCGAATCGCTGCTGCTGTCGCCCATGATGCTGCCGGTGCTGATCACGGGCGTGGCGCTGCTGCAGTTCTTCTCGACCATGCAGATGTACGACTCGGCGGTGAACCTGTTCATCGGCCACCTGATGATCACGCTGCCCTACATGGTGCGCACGGTCTCGGCCAGCCTGAAACAGGTCAACCGCTCGCTGGAAGACGCCGCGCTGACGCTGGGCGCCAGCCCCGCCCGGGTCTTCCTGTTCGTGACGCTGCCGCAGGTGGTGCCCGGCGTGGCGGCCGGCGCGCTGTTCGCCTTCATGATTTCGTTCGACGATTTTCCGATCTCGATGTGGCTGGCCGATTCGGCGACCGTGCCCCTGCCCATCTACCTGCATCACAGCATGAGCAAAGTGTTCGACCCGTCGATCTCCGCCATGTCCACGCTGATGATCGTGACCGGCGTGGTCGCGGTCCTGGCACTGGAGCGCATGGTCGGGCTGCGCAAGGCAATGGGCGTGTAGCCCGAGCGACGTATCCGTGGCACCGCGGCTGCGCCATCGGGGCGAACGCGCAGGTCCGCCAGCGCGCCGGAAGCCGCGCTGTCAGCCGTATCCAACCAACCAACGATGTACAGGGGAATCACCATGGCAGTCTCGAAAACGCAACCGTCCTCGCCGCGCCGCCGCAGCCTGCTGCTGGCGGGCGGCGCGCTGGCCGTGCCGGCCTTCGCCGTACGCAATGCCTGGGCGCAGAACAAGGTGCTGCGCGTCAGCACCTACACCGGCCCGCAGGCCGAATACGTGCGCAAGTTCATCATCCCGGCCTTCGAGAAGCAGTTCGGCTGCAAGGTGCTGCAGACCGAGAGCGCCACGCTGGCCAACATCGCCGTCATGCGTACGCAGCGTGCCAATCCGCAGTTCTCGGTGATGATGATGGATGACCTGGGCATCCCCATCGCAAAGGCCGAGAACCTGATCGAACAACTGCCGCAGGACAGGATCCCCAATCTGGCCAACGTGTTCCCGCGCTACGTGCTGAATGATCGCTACGGCACGGCCTTCTCGGTATCGGCCATCGCGCCCTGGTACAGCACCGCGGCCGGCGTGCCCGTGGAGAGCTTCGCGACGCTGTGGTCCGAGGACTTGCGCGGCCAGTTCATGATGACCACGCCCAAGTTGTCGATGAGCGTGACGCTGCTGGTGGCCGCCGCCGCGCTGGCCACGGGCAAGCCCATCGCCCAGGCCCAGTACGAGCTGGATGCCGGCTGGGCCAAGATGGCCGAGCTCAAGCCCAACGTGCAGACCATCTACGAGGCCTCGGGCAACGCGGTGCTGCAGGTGTCGCAGGGCCAGGCCATCGCGGCGGGGCCGGACTTCTCCAAGGCTATCTACCCTTACATCTTCAAGGGCGCGCCCGTGACGTTCAGCCAGCCCAAGGAAGGCGCATTCGCCGGCATCAACTGCGTCACGCTGGTGAAGAACGCGCCCGAGCCCGAACTGGGCGCCGCATTCATCGACATGTGCCTGGCCAATGAATTCCAGAAAGGCATGGCCGAGTTCATCTACGCCGCGCCGTCGGTGAAGGACATCGACCTGAAGGCCGACGTGGCCAAGATGGTGCCCTACCCCGCCGACCGCATCAACGCCCTGCATTCGCTGGATTGGGCATACATCAATCCGCTGCGCAGCGGCATCATCGACAAGTTCAACCAGGTTTTCGGAGCATGACAATGCAGAAAGCCGTCCCACAGGACCTGGCCCTGAACGGCCTGACCAAGCACTACGGCAAATCCGTGGCGGTCGACGAGGTGACCCTGCGCATCGGCGCGGGCGAGATGATCGCCTTCCTGGGCCCCAGCGGCTGCGGCAAGACGACCACGCTGCGCATGATCGCCGGACTGATCGAACCCACCAACGGCGAAGTGCTGATCGGCGGCAGCCGCCTGACGCATGTCCCGGTGCACAAGCGCAACATCGGCATGCTGTTCCAGAATTACGCGCTGTTCCCGCACATGACCATCGCGCAGAACGTGGGCTTCGGCCTGCGCATGCGCGGGCTGAAACAGGCCGACCTGCAATCCCGCGTGCGGCAGGCGCTGGCGCTGGTGCAGCTGGAGGGCTACGCCGAACGCTATCCCTCGGCCCTGTCGGGCGGCCAGCAGCAGCGCGTGGCGCTGGCGCGCGCCTTCGTCATCGAGCCGTCGCTGCTGCTGCTCGACGAGCCGCTGGGCGCGCTGGACAAGAACCTGCGCGAGGACATGCAGGTCGAGATCCGGCAATTGCAGAAGCGGCTGGGCACCACCGCCGTGCTGGTCACGCACGACCAGGAAGAGGCCATGACCATGGCCGACCGCATCGTCATCATGCGCGGCGGCAAGCTCGAGCAGGTGGGCACGCCCAGCGAGGTCTACAGCAAACCGGTCAGCCGCTTCGTGGCGGGCTTCGTGGGCGCCTCCAATCTGCTGGACGGCAAGCTGGTCGGCCAGGAGGGCGACGCGGCAGTGCTGGAACTGGATGGCGGTGTGCGCATCCGCGTGGACCACACGCCCGCCGTCAACCGGCAATGCGTGGTGTCGATCCGGCCCGAAATGGTCGACCTGGACGCCAGCGCCGCCGCTACGCCGCCCAATGGACTGCGCGCCAAGGTGGAACAGGTGGTCTACCGGGGACAGACCACCCACTTCCACCTGCGCCTGCCCAGCGGCAAGCCCTTCCTGGCCAGCCGGCCGAACCGGGCCCATGACGGGACGCAGACGGCCATTGTCGTGGGCGCCGAGGTCGTCGCCACCTGGGACCCGGGCTGCGCGCACGTCATCGACGAGCGTCAGGCGGCCTGACGGCGTATGATGCGAGCGCGTTATTAATTGATCTATCAAGAGATGTAGATGTCGATCGCCAACGGGGTGGATGGGATTCCACCAGCGCGGCGCGTGTGGGCCATTTTCACCATGGCCCTTGCCGTAACGATGACGGGCCTGGCCATGAACATGATCAGCGTGGCCCTGCCCAGCATCGCGCAAGAGCTGGACGCCAGTCCGGCGCAATCCATCTGGATCGTCAGCGCCTACCAGCTGGCCATGGCCGTGGGGCTGCTGCCGCTGGCCTCGCTGGGCGAGATCTACGGCTACCGCAGGGTCTACCTGTCCGGCCTGCTGGTGTTCACGCTGTCCTCGGCCGCGCTGGCGTTCTCGGACTCCATCCTGTCGGCCAGCCTGCTGCGGGCGGTCCAGGGCCTGGGCGCGGCCGGCGTGCTCAGCGTCAACATCGCCATCGTGCGCTTCGTGTATCCCATGAAGCAGTTGGGACGCGGCATCGGCATCAACGCGGTGGTCGCCGCGGTGTCCGCCACGGCGGGCCCTTCCGTCGCGCCGCTGATCCTGAAGCTGGCCGGCTGGCAGGGGCTGTTCTCGATCAACGTGCCCTTCGGCATCTTCGCCGTGCTGGTCGGCCTCTACGCCATTCCGCACACCCCTCGCCACACGCGCCGCTACGACTTCGGCGCCGCCTTGCGCAGCGCGCTGGTCATCGGGCTGCTGCTGTCCGCCGCCAACGGCTACGCCCACCAGCAGGCGGCCGTGGTGCTGCTGCCGCAGTTGATCGCGGGCGTCCTGATCGGTATCTGGCACGTGCGCAACGAGCGCCGCAAGGCCCATCCGCTGTGGCCGGTGGACCTGTTCCGCATTCCCGTCTTCCGGCTGTCGGTGCTGGTGTCGGTGCTGTCCTTCTGCGCGCAGATGCAGGCCTTCATCGTGCTGCCCTTCGCGCTGGCCCTGGTCGCCCACTACGACGTGGCGCTGATCGGCCTGGTGATGACGCCCTGGCCGGCACTGACCATCGTCGCCTCGATCTTCGCCGCGCGCCTGGCCGATGCCTATTCGCCCGCGGTGGTCGGTTTCATCGGCCTGCTGATGCTGGCCGCCGGCCTGGCCTCGCTGTGCCTGATCGACGCCCATAGCGACCCGTATTCCATCGCCCTGCGCATGGCGCTGTGCGGCGCGGGCTTCGGCCTGTTCCAGTCGCCCAACAACCGGGTGCTGATCTCGTCCGCTCCTCCTGGCCGCTCGGGCACGGCCAGCGGCACGCTGGGCACCGCGCGGCTGATCGGCCAGTCGCTGGGCTCGGTGGTGGCCATCCTGATGCTGGTGAATTTCAACGGCGCCTCCGGCGCCACGACGGCCCTGCTGATCGGCGCGACGATGGCGGTCGCCGCCGCCGCGATCAGCATCTCGCGCCGCCAGAGAACCCTGGTTTCCGCCTGATGCCTGTTGCCACTGACACCCATGACGCCATGAAAGAACCCATTCCGTTCAAGATCGAGTCTCCCCCCCATCGCGACGTGCTGCGCGAGGACTACGACGTGAAGGACCTGGACGCGCTGTCGCCCGAGGAATGCGCGCGGGCCCGCGTGGTGGTCACCTCCGGCTTCGTCGGCCTGTCGCGCGGCGAGATCGACCGCCTGCCCCGGCTGGGCATGATCTCGTGCATCGGCACCGGCTACGAGAACGTCGACCTGGACGCGGCGCGCGAGCGCGGCATCGTGGTCTCGCACGGCGCGGGCAGCAACGCCAGCGGCGTGGCCGACCACGCCATGGCGATGCTGCTGGCGATGATGCGCAACATCCCCGCCTTCGACGCCAGCGCCAAACAGGGCCTGTGGCGCGGCACGCTGGCCCCCCGGCCCATGCCCGGCGGCAAGACGCTGGGCATCATCGGCATGGGCCAGATCGGCGAGCGCATCGCCCGCCGCGCGGCCGCCTTCGACATGGAAGTGCTCTATCACAGCCGCACGCCCAAGCCCGAGCTGCAATGGGAATACGTGCCGTCCGTGATGGCGTTGGCCGAGCGCTGCGACATCCTGGTCATGGCCGCGCCGGGCGGCCGCGCCACCTTCCGCATGATCGGCGCCGACGTGCTCCGCGCGCTGGGACCGTCGGGCTTCCTGGTGAACATCGGCCGCGGTCCCAACGTGGACACCGACGCCCTGGTGGCGGCGTTGCGGTCGGGCGGGCTGGCCGGCGCCGCGCTGGACGTCTTCGAGACCGAACCCGAGATCCCCGCCAGCCTGCGCGAACTGGACAACGTGCTGCTGACGCCGCACGTGGCCGCCTTCGCGCCGGAGATGCAGACACTGGGCAGCCAGTTGCTGCGCAAGAACATCGACGCCTATTTCGGCTCGGGCCGGCCCGTCACGCCCATTCCCGAGATGGCCTGACCTGTCCCCCCCGCGCGACGGGCCCCGATAAGGGCCGAGGCCGGGCGCAGTGCGGGTTTCAGCGGATTCCGCATCGCAGCATGAGCCTCTATGCTCAAGCCGGGCGTGGGGGAATTTTCCCCGGCGCCGGCCTGCCACGGCCTGTTGCGCGGAGAGAAGGTCTTGACACTGAAACAGCTGGAGGCGTTCTACTGGTCCGCCATCCTGGGCAGTTTTTCACTGGCGGCACAGCATCTGCAGATGACGCAGTCATCGGTCTCCAAGCGGATCGAAGAGCTCGAGGCCTCGCTGGAGAATCTGCTGTTCGACCGCAGCGGCAAGCGCGCCCTGCTGACCCGGCGCGGCGAGCAACTGCTGCCGCTCATCACCGACATGCTGACCATGCGCGACCGCGTCAGCACCCTGCCCCGCCACGACGCGCCGCTGACCGGCGGCATGCGCATCGGGGTCAGCGAGATGATGTCCATCACCTGGCTGCCCGGCTTCGTCGCGCGCGTCGGCGCCGAGCATCCCGGCTTGAAGTTCTCGCCGCACGTCGCCGAGATGCATGAGTTGCAACGCCTGGTCGCCAAGGGCGAACTGGATTTCGCGCTGACGCCCGGCCCCATCTCCGATCCCGACCTGCATGCCAACGTGGCGGTGCAGCTGGACTTCATCTGGGTGGGATCGCCCACCCTGCTGAACGGCACGCGCTACATCACCCGCGACGAACTGGCCAGGTACATCGTCATCGTCAAGGCGGAGAACAGCCGCATCTCGGGCCTGATGGCCAACGTGGCGGGCGAGGTCGGACATCCGTCGCAGCGCACGCTGATAGGCGGCAGCCTGACCGCCATGGTCGGCCTGATGCTGGCCGGCGTGGGCCTGGCCTGCATGTCCAAGGCCTACGTGAAGGTGTGGTGCGACCAGGGCTTGCTGACCCCGGTGGAATGCGAGCTGCCCGCGCCGCGGCTGGCCTACTACTTCATCCGCCACAAGGACGATCGGCGCCATTCGCTGCGCCGCCTCTGGAGCTACATCGAGCAGGGCAAGGACCTGGACTGACCGCGCAGGCGCGAGGCCGGCCCGGCGGCGGCCGGATGCGCAAAACCAAACCCCCGGGTTCCAGGCTGGCGCCCTTCCCTCGGGGGTCGGTCCGGTCAGCGACCGGAACGTCTCAGTTCGCGTAGGCCTCGACCGGCAGGCACGAGCACATCAGGTTGCGGTCGCCGTAGGCATTGTCCACGCGCGCCACGGGCGGCCAGTACTTGGCGTCGCGCAGCGACGCCACGGGATAGGCCGCCTGCTGGCGCGGGTAGCCGTGGTGCCACTCCTCGGCCAGCAGCATCTGCGCGGTGTGCGGCGCGTTCTTCAGCACGTTGTCTTCACGGTCGCGCTCGCCGCGTTCGACCTGGGCGATTTCCTCGCGGATGGCGATCATCGCGTCGACGAAGCGGTCCAGTTCGGCGATGCCTTCGGATTCCGTCGGCTCGACCATCAGCGTGCCCGCCACCGGGAAGCTCATGGTGGGCGCATGGAAGCCGTAGTCCATCAGGCGCTTGGCGATGTCCTCGGCCGAGATGCCGCTGGTGTCCTTCAGCGGACGCACGTCCAGGATGCATTCGTGCGCCACGCGGCCGTTGCGGCCCGCGTACAGCACGGGGTAGTGACCGCGCAGGCGCGTGGCCACATAGTTGGCATTCAGGATGGCCACTTCGGTGGCGCGCTTCAGGCCGTCGGCGCCCATCAGCGCGATGTACACGTACGGGATCGGCAGGATGCCGGCCGAGCCGAACGGCGCGGCCGACACGGGGCCGACGTGCGCTTCGGCGGGCAGGCGGCCCTGCTCGTTCAGCACACCCGGCAGGTACGGCGCCAGGTGCGCGCGCACCGCGACCGGGCCCACGCCCGGGCCGCCGCCGCCGTGCGGAATGCAGAAAGTCTTGTGCAGGTTCAGGTGCGACACGTCCGAGCCGAACTTGCCCGGCTTGGCCACGCCCACCATGGCGTTCATGTTGGCGCCGTCCAGGTACACCTGGCCGCCGGCCGCGTGCACGATGTCGCAGATCTCGGTGACGGCTTCCTCGAACACGCCGTGCGTGGACGGGTAGGTAATCATCAATGCCGCCAGCGTGTCGCCCACCTGCGCCA
This sequence comes from Bordetella ansorpii, assembly GCF_900078315.1. Classification (GTDB taxonomy): domain Bacteria; phylum Pseudomonadota; class Gammaproteobacteria; order Burkholderiales; family Burkholderiaceae_B; genus Bordetella; species Bordetella ansorpii. Next base: position 603,230 of record NZ_FKBS01000014.1, on the reverse strand, counting down.
CCTTGGCGCGCAGGTCGTCGATGTCGACGTTGCCGTTGTCGTCAGAGGCCACCACCACCACTTCCATGCCGGCCAACTGGGCCGACGCGGGGTTGGTGCCGTGGGCCGACGAGGGGATCAGGCACACGTTGCGCTGGCCCTGGCCGTTGGCCTGGTGATAGCCGCGGATGGCCAGCAGGCCGGCGTACTCGCCCTGCGCACCCGAGTTGGGCTGCAGGCTGATGTTGTCGTAGCCCGTGATCTCGCACAGCGCGGCGGACAGGCGCACGATCAGGTCGTGGTAGCCCTCGGCCTGCGACGACGGCGCATAGGGGTGCAACTGCGCGAATTCGGGCCAGGTGATGGGGATCATCTCGGCCGTGGCGTTCAGCTTCATGGTGCACGACCCCAGCGGGATCATCGTGCGGTCCAGCGCCAGGTCCTTGTCGGCCAGCTTGCGCAGGTAGCGCAGCATGTCGGTTTCGGAGCGCACGCTGCTGAAGATCGGGTGCGACAGGATCGGCCCCTGGCGGCGCAGCGCGGCGGGAATGCCGTCGGAGGCCTGGGCGTCCAGCGCCTCGATGTCCAGCGCCACGTCGTCATGCTCCAGGCCGGCGGCGAACACGTTGACCAGCGCCTGCAGGTCGGCGGCGCTGACGGTCTCGTCCAGCGACACGGCCAGGCGCGCGCCATCGACGCGGCGCAGGTTGATGTGCTCGCACGTAGCGGCGGTGAGAATGGCCGGCGTGGCGGGGCCGGTCTCCAGCAGCAGCGTGTCGAAGAAGGTGTCGTTGGCGACCTTGATGCCCAGCTTGACCAGCTCGGCGCGCAGGATGGCGGTGTAGCGCTGCACGCGGTGGGCGATGCGGGCGATGCCGGCCGGGCCGTGCCACACGGCGTACATGCCGGCCATCACGGCCAGCAGCACCTGCGCGGTGCAGATGTTGGACGTGGCCTTCTCGCGGCGGATGTGCTGTTCGCGCGTCTGCAGCGCCAGGCGCAGCGCGGGGTTGCCCTGCGCGTCCTTCGACACGCCGACCAGGCGGCCGGCCATGTTGCGCTTGAAGGCGTCCTTGCAGGCCATGAAGCCGGCGTGCGGGCCGCCGAAGCCGAACGGCACGCCGAAGCGCTGCGCCGAACCCACGGCGATGTCGGCGCCCCACTGGCCCGGCGCCGCCAGCAGCGCCAGCGCCAGCAGGTCGGTGGCGCACGCCACCACGCCGCCCTGCGCGTGCACCTGTTCGGCCAGCGCGCGGTAGTCGGTGACCGAACCCAGGCTGTTGGGGTATTGCAGCAGCACGCCGTAGCACTCGGGCAGGCCCTGTGCTTCGTCGCCCACCACCACCTCGATGTCCAGGCCGATGGCGCGCGTGCGCACCACCTCGATGGTCTGCGGATGGCAGTGCTGCGACACGAAGAACACGTTGCTCCTGGACTTGGCGCCGCGGCGCGCCAGCGTCATCGCTTCGGCGGCGGCGGTGCCTTCGTCCAGCAGCGAGGCGTTGGAGATGTCCAGGCCGGTCAGGTCGGCGACCATGGTCTGGTAGTTCAGCAGGGCTTCGAGGCGGCCCTGCGAGATTTCCGGCTGGTACGGCGTGTAGGCCGTGTACCAGGCGGGGTTCTCGAGAATGTTGCGCAGCACGACGTTGGGCGTGTGCGTGCCGTAGTAGCCCTGGCCGATGTAGTTGCGGTAGACCTTGTTGCGGCCGGCGATCTGCTTGAGCTCGGCCAGCACGTCGGTCTCGTCGCGCGAGGCCGGCAGGTCCAGCGGCTGCTTGCTGAGGATGCGGGGCGGCACCACCTCGGCGATCAGGTCGTCCAGGCTGTTGCTGCCGACCACGGCGAGCATCTTGGCCTGGTCGTCATCGGACGGGCCGATGTGGCGGGGAATGAAATCGGTATGGGTATCCAGGGCGCGCGACATGAAGCAATCTCGAAGAACGGTGGCGCGCCGCGGCTGCGGCGCGCCGGGTGGGCCGCGCGGCGCTCATGCGCCCACGCGGCCGCGGGGTCAGCCTTGGGCGGCTTCGTAGCCGGCGGCGTCCAGCAGGCCGTCGACGTCGGCGGCGTTGGCCGGCTTGATCTTGAAGATCCAGGTGTCGAAGGGCGCTTCGTTGATCAGCGCGGGATTCGCATCCAGTGCTTCGTTGAAGGCGACGATCTCGCCGTTGACCGGCGCGTAGATGTCGGAGGCGGCCTTGACCGACTCGACCACGCCGGCGGTGTCACCGGCCTTCAGCGTGGCGCCGACGTTCACGTCGCCCACGAAGACCAGGTCGCCCAGTTGGTCCTGGGCGTTGTCGGTGATGCCGACGGCGAACACGTCGCCTTCGGCTTTGACCCATTCGTGGGACGCGGTGTACTTGCGATCGGTGGGCAGACTCATGGAGAACTCCTGGCAGGGGTGCTGCGGTATACGGGAAAAGGTTGCGCGCCTTCCGGCCGCAGAGGGCCGGAAGCTACGAGTTTACGAGTGTTCGACGGGCTTGCCGTGACGCACGAAAGGCAGTTTGCAGACCTGCGCCGGCACCCACTTGCCGCGGATCTCGACCTCGGCGCTGTCGCCCGGCTGCACGCCGGCCGGCAGGCGGGCAAAACCCACGGACACGCCCAGCGTGGGCGACATGGTGCCGCTGGTGACCTCGCCCGCGCCCAGCGCGGTGCGCACGGCCATGTGGGCGCGCATCACGCCGCGCTCCTGCAGCTTCAGGCCCAGGAAGGCGGCGGGCGTGGCGAACTGCTCGATGGCGTCGCGGCCGATGAAGCGGCGGTCGGTGTCCTTCAGCGACACGGTCCAGGTCAGGCCGGCCTGGTTGGGATGAATCAGTTCGTCCATGTCCTGGCCGTACAGGTTCATGCCGGCTTCCAGGCGCAACGTGTCGCGCGCGCCCAGGCCGCAGGGCTGCACGCCCTGCGCGGTCAGGTCGCGCCAAAGGGTGGCCGCTTCCGCGGCCGGCAGCACGATCTCGAAACCGTCTTCGCCGGTGTAGCCGGTGCGGGCCACCAGCGTGTCGCCCAGCAGGGCCGCCGAGAACACGCCCAGCGGCTCGGACGCGGCCTGCCAGGCCGGACGCGCGGCCCAGACCTTGGCGCGGGCCTCGGGGCCCTGCACGGCCACCATGGCCAAGTCACGGCGCGGCGCGATGGTCACATCGAAGTTGCCCGACGCGGCCACCCGGCGCATCCAGGCGATGTCCTTGTCGGCGGTGCCGGCGTTGACCACCACGCGCCACTTGTCTTCGGAGAAGAAATAGACGATCAGGTCATCGATGACGCCGCCCTGCGGGTTCAGCATGCAGCTGTACAGCGCCTTGCCCGGCACGGTCAGCCTGGCCACGTCGTTGGCGATCAGGCGCTGCAGGAAAGCCTTGGCACCGGCGCCGGCGATGTCCACGTTCAGCATGTGCGACACGTCGAACATGCCGGCGGCGCGGCGCACGGCGTGATGTTCTTCGATCTGGGAACCGTAGGACAGCGGCATTTCCCAGCCGCCGAAATCGACCATGCGGGCGTTGGCGGCCAGGTGTTCGTCGAACAGCGGAGTGCGTTGCAGAGGTGCGGACATTCGGAAAGGCTCCGGCGGCGGTGTTGCCGCGAGGGGTTGCGCGATGCCGATGCGGAAGCGGAAAGCCCCGGCGATCGGCCGAATCTTCCGCCCCTCTGTCCTTTTGCCTGAGAGTTGCCCCGCAACGTAGCGGGTTTGCACCTTCGGCGCCTGGGTAATCCACGCCATGCGGCGGACACCAGGTCTCTCCAGAGTGCTGTTTCATCCGGCGCGATGCGCGGCGGACGATGCGGTTGCGGTATGGGTTACCTGAGCGATTCCGGGCGAATTGCGCCTTCGGCGGCCGAATGAACGGCTCTCTCCCGCGACCAGCGTGACAGCGCGGCAAGCATACTCCGAAAGCGGGGCGGGGAAAAGCGGGGACGGTCTCGTGCCCCCGCCCTGCGCCCTGGCGTCAGGCCGGGGCGGCCGGCGCCGTCCCGTCGCTGGCGGGCGCTGCACATGGGACGTTCGCGTACAGCGCAGCGGGGCGTCAAGTTTTGGCGACGCCGCTACCCCAGCACCGTGTCCAGCATCATCATCAGCACGAATCCCACCATCAATCCCACCGTCGCCGGCACCTCGTGCCCCTTGCGGTGCGACTCGGGGATGATTTCGTGGCTGATCACGAACAGCATGGCCCCCGCCGCGAAGCCCAATCCCCACGGCAGCATGGCGGCGGACCAGCCGACCACCGCCGCGCCCAATACCGCTCCCAGCGGCTCGACCAGGCCCGACAGCATGCCGATGGCCACCGCCATGGCACGGCCATAACCTGCCGCCACCAGCGCCACGGCGACCACCAGCCCCTCGGGGACATCCTGGATGGCGATACCGGTGGCCAGCGCCGTGCCGCGCACGGCATCGTTGCCCACGAAGCCCACGCCGATGGCCAGGCCTTCGGGCAGGTTGTGCAGGACGATGGCGAAAACGAACAGCCACGTGCGCCGCAGCTTCTGCGCGTCGGCGCCCTCCTTGCCCTTGATGAAATGCTCGTGCGGCAGCAGGCGGTCCATCAGCAGCAGTGCCGCGCCGCCCAGCAGGATGGCCGCGCCGACGATGCCGGAGGCCGTCCAGGCGCCATGGCCGAGCGCCTCGCCCGCCGCCACGCCGGGCACCACCAGCGAGAACGCGCAGGCCGCCAGCATCACGCCCGCGCCGAAGCCGAACATGATGTCCTGCACTTTCTCCGACAGCGTCTGCGAGAACAGCACGGGCAAGGTGCCCAGCGCCGTGGCCACCGCGGCCACCATGCCGCCCGCCAGCGCGTCGGACACGGCTGGCGTGCGCACGGACAGGTAGGCCCACAACTGATACATCGCCAGGCACGAGACCAATACCGCCATGGTCCAGAGGCTGACGCTGGTGGCGGCGGGACGTACGCGATGGCGACTGTGGGTGTTCACGGAAAGTTTCCTGCGTGCTGCCTGGTTGTCGGGATGGGCGAGCGCCGTCTGCGATATCCACGTTCCCGCCGATGACGGCCTGACGGACGAGACGGGCTGATGCAACCACTGTGTTGTTAATGATATGTATTTTCATTCAATGACACAACACCATTGCTGTCACAAGACACACGCGCCCCAAAAAAACGGGGCGCTCCGAAGAGCGCCCCGCATGGATCATGCCTGACTGCCGATCACGGCTTCGGCAGCGCGTACGCCACCACGTAATCGCCCCGGTCGGGCGAATTGCGCGCCCAGCACGAATAGCCATACCCTCGCCTGTATGGACAGGTCTTTACCTTGTTGACTCACAAAGGATCCCAATCGATGAGGCCGCTCGGAAAACGACTCGGCCCGACAAGCGGGCGCGGGTATACCGGCCAAATCAAGGGTTTCCCCTGATTACCCACAAACTGGCGAGGGTCGTCCTGCTGTTTATTGGTCGACCACGAATCCATCGAAATGGGGCCGCATCGAAATGGGCTTGGACAGCGGCGGACGAATCCTCTGCGCCTCCGGCAGCAGCGCCATGCCCAGCCCGGCGCGGCTCGGGATGTCCACGAAGCCCTGATGCGGACGCGGCACCTCGTCCACCACGTCGCTGCCCAGGTGGATCGGGCTGGACTCGAAAATGCCGGCCTCGAAGCCCGTGGCGTATTCCTGGATGGCGAAGTTGGGCACCGCCGCGGCCAGTTGCAGGCAGGCGGCCAGCCCGATCGGCGACAGCGGATTGTGTGGCACGATCTGCACGTGATGCGCCTCGGCCATCGCCGCCACCTTGCGCGCCCCCGTGATGCCGCCGCACAGGCACAGGTCCACCCGCGCGAACTCCACGGCATTGCGCGCCAGCAGCGCCTGGAATTCGTAGATGGTGGCGAAGCGCTCGCCGGTGGCGATGGGCACGTTGATCTTCTCGGCCACGCGCGCCATGGCATCCGGCCCCTCGGGACGGATCGGATCCTCGACGAACATCGGATGCGTGTCCTCGATGGCGTTGGTGAACGTGATGGCCTCGGGCGGCGTCAGGCGCCGATGCAGCTCGATCAACAGGTCCACCCTGTCGCCCACCACCTCGCGCATGCGATGCACGTTGTCGATGGCGTCGCGCATCTTCTTGATGTGGGTCTTGAACCAGACCTGGTCGTTACCCTCGTCCAGGAAGGGGTTCAGATGGCCGAAGGCGTTGAAACCCGCCTCCATCTTGGCCTGGCATTCGACCAGGATCTTCTCGATGGAGCTTTCGTAGACGTGGCCGTAGATGCGCGCCTTTTTGCGCACCGCGCCGCCCAGCAGTTCGTAGATCGGCACGCCCAGCGCCTGGCCCTTGATATCCCACAGCGCGATGTCGATGGCCGAGATGGCGGCATTGATCGCCAGGCCCTGGAAATAACTGAAGCGGTGCATCACGTTCCAGTGATGCTCGATGTCGAAGGCAGGCTTGCCCTCCAGGTATTCGGCGAACCGTTCGATGGCGGCGCCGGCGGCCTGCAGGTGGCCCCAGGTGCCGGCCTCGCCGACGCCCACCAGGCCCGAGTCGGTCTCGACCCGGGCATACATGAACTGGCCCACGTGCAGCGGGACGATACGCTTGATCTTCATTGCTTTCCTCTGTTGCAGCCATGGATATGGCGTTTGCCCAAGCGCGTCGATGAACGCGCCGCCCTGCTCTATTTCTTCGCGCCCTGCCCGCCGGCATTGGCCTGCAGCATCGCGCTCCAGCGTTGGGTTTCGCTGGCGACACGGTCACGCGCGGCACCCGACGAGCCGCCCAGCGGCACCGCGCCGGCAGTCTCCAGGTTGGCCAGGAAATCCTTGTCGCGCAGCGCCTGGTTCACGCCCTGCGCAATGGCCTCGAGCACGGGCGGCGGCGTGTCCTGCGGCGCGGCCAGGCCGAACCAGTTGCTGATCTCGAAGCCCGCCAGACCCGCCTCCTTGGACGTGGGCACATTGGGCAGGGCCTTGATGCGTTCGCCGCGCGCCACGGCCAGCGCGCGCAGGCGGCCCTCGCTGACGAAGGGCGCCACCGTCGGCGCCGCCGTGATCAGCATCTGGATCTGACCGCCCAGCAGATCCTGCAAGGCCGGCCCCGACCCGCGGTACGGCACGTGCAGGATGTCCGCCCCCGTCAGTTGCTTGAACAGCTCGCCCGCCAGGTGCGGCCCGCTGCCCACCCCACCCGAGCCATAGGTGATCTTGCCGGGGTTGGCGCGCGCGTATTCCACGAACTCGGCCAGGGTGCGTGCCGGCACGTTGCTGTTGATCACCAGCACGAACGGCGTCTCGGCCACCAGCACGGCCGGCTGCAGCGACTTGACGGGGTCGAAGCTCAGGTTGGGCACCAGCTCGGACACCACCGTGGAGGTGATCTCGTTCATGAACAGCGTATGCCCGTCGGGTCGCGCGCGCACCACCGACGACATGGCGATGGTGCCGCTGGCGCCGGGCCGGTTCTCGACGATGAACGTGCCCTTCATCGACGTGGTCAGTTTGGTGCTCAACAACCGCGCCACCGCATCGGTGGCGCCGCCGGGCGAGTACGGCACGACGATGGATACGGGCCGGTCTCCCGGGAAGGCGGATTGCGCCGTGGCGGCGGCCAGCGGCAATAGCGCCGCGGCACCCAGGGTGATGCAGCCCAGCAGGCCGCGGCAATGCCGCGGCAGGCGATGCAATGACATGATGTCTCCTCGTTGTTTTAGGTGTGCGGCCGGACGTCGATGCGCCGGTTGCCGTGCATTCCACAATGGGAATGAGGCACTCTAAGCCCGCTAGAATGGCAACGAACGAGCCCGAAGTTATTCCATCATTTCGATCTGGTTAATGATGAGCCCCCCGCTGGCCCCTTCCGAAATGGCGTTCTTCAGCCTGCTGGCGCGTTGCAGCAGCCTGGCCGCCGCCGCGCGCGAGATGGGCGTCAGCCCGCCCGCCGTCACCAAGCGGCTGGCGCAGATGGAGGCGCGGCTGGGCGTGCAACTGCTCACGCGCACCACGCGCCGCATGCACCTGACCGAAGAAGGCGAGATCTACCTGATGCACGCGCGGCGCATCCTGGCCGACATCGAGGACATGGAGCGCCACGTCTCGCGCGCACGCCAGCAGCCCACGGGGCTGTTGCGCGTGAACGCCACGCTGGGCTTCGGACGCAACCACGTCGCACCCCTGCTGTCACGCTTTCGCCAGCGCTATCCGGACGTGGATGTGCAATTGCAATTGACGGTGGCCCCGCCCCCGTTGACCGAAGACGCATTCGACATCTGCGTGCGCTTCGGTGAGCCGCCCGAGGCCCGCGTCATTGCGCGGCCCATCGCGGCCAACCGCCGGCTGCTTTGCGCCGCGCCGGCCTATCTGGCAAAACATGGCGAGCCCGTGCTGCCTGAAGACCTCGCCCGGCACGCCTGCATCGACATCCGCCACGGCAGCGAAACGCACGGAGTATGGCGTCTGCGGTCAGGCAAGCGCGAGCACGCCATCAAGGTCGGCGTGCACATGAGCACCAACGATGGAGAGATCGCGGTGAACTGGGCGCTGGACGGCCACGGCATCCTGCTGCGCGCCGAATGGGACATCGCCGCCCATCTGGCCGCGGGACGGCTGCGCCAGGTGCTGGGGCGCTACCAGACGCCCGCGGCGGACATCTATGCGGTGTACTCGCCGCAGCACCAGTACGCGGGACGCGTCATCGCATTCGTCGACTTCCTGCGCGAGGCCTTCACGGATGAGCGCGCGGGGCTGGACGGACGCCAGCCCGGGTCGTCCGCCCGCGAATAGCGGCCGGACGCCCTTTCCCGCTTTCAAAAGCAAGGCGGCCGCGCACGCCGGCGCGACCGCCCCGTCTTGTCGCTGCATCAGGCCAGCGCGGCCTCGTAGCGGCGCGCCACTTCGCGCCAGTCCACCACGTTGTAGAACGCCCCGATGTATTCCGGACGGCGGTTCTGGTACTTCAGGTAGTAGGCGTGTTCCCACACGTCCAGACCCAGGATGGGCGTGTTGCCGTGCATCAGCGGGCTGTCCTGGTTGGCGGAGCTTTCCACCACCAGCTTGCCTTGCGGGGTCACGCTCAGCCAGGCCCAGCCGCTGCCGAAACGCGACAGGGCGGCCTTGGTGAACGCGTCGCGAAAGGATTCCAGTCCGCCCAGTTCGGCGTCGATGGCCGCGGCGAGCTTGCCGCCGGGCGCGCCGCCGCCCTCGGGCGACATCACCGTCCAGAACAGGCTGTGGTTGGCGTGGCCGCCGCCGTTGTTGCGCACGGCGCCGCGCAAGGCTTCCGGCAGCGTCTCGATATCGGCCACCAGGTCATCCACCGGACGGTCGGTCGGCAGGCCGGCGCCTTCCAGCGCGGCGTTCAGGTTGTTGATGTAGGTCTGGTGATGGCGGGTGTAGTGGATCTCCATCGTCTGCGTGTCGATATGCGGTTCGAGCGCATCGTAGGCGTAAGGCAGGGGCGGCAAGGTATAGGCCATGCGGAAACTCCGGTTGGGGCCCTCCGGTGGAGAGCTTCGGTCTTGAAAGAGATCTGGCCGAACGGGCGGCGGGCAGCAGGCGCCTCGCGGCTCAGTTCGGCAGTGTCTGGAACGGCCCATCCCCCGACGACAGCCGGGCGGCGCGTTGCGCAGCGGCGTGCTCGGGATGGCGCTGCAGAAAACGCAACAGGGCGGCATAGGTGACGCGGGTATGCCGCCACGCCGTGACGCGGATGGACTCTTCGCCGCTGTCATCGGCGGCGCGAGCGCACAGGGCTTCATGGGCGCGGCACAGATGACGCGCGGCATCGTCGGACTGGCCCTGCCGCTCATGCAGTTCGGCCAGGTTGTGATGCGAGACAACCAGCGCCGGCGCGGCGTCCGGCGCCTCGGGCGCAAAGCGTTGCGCCAGGTCCAGCGCTTCCTGGTAATGACTCAGGGCGGTGGAGAAGTCGCCTTGCTCGAACGCCTGGTTGCCCTCACGCGTGACGGACTGCCAGCGCGACAGACCGGTATGGGAATGCGCGCCGCGCGCGGGCGCGTATTGCTGTGCCAAGCGGACCATGCGGACTCCTTCCGGCAGGGCCGGCTGGGAAAGCTGTAACAACGAACGTTAATGATAGTAATTTACGTTCAAAGCAACAACCGCGTGGATGGCAGGGGCAAAGGGTCCGGCGCCGTGACACGGCATCCCGCCCCCTTGTTGACGCGCCATCGTGCGATGGCGCGCTGCTACAGCGCCCGCCCGCAGGCCACTGCCGACGCCCAGGCCCACTGGAAGTTGTAGCCACCCAGCCAGCCCGTCACGTCGACCGTCTCGCCGATGAAGTACAGGCCCGGCACCGTGCGCGCCTGCATGGATTTCTGGTCCAGCCCGCGCGTATCCACGCCGCCGCGCATCACCTCGGCCTTCTTGTAGCCGGCGGTGCCGGTGGGCACCAGTTGCCACTGATTGATGCGAGCGCCCAGCTCGCGCAACGCGCGGTCGGGCAGATCGGCCACGCGGCTGGCCGACAGGTCCTGCGCACCAGGGCCGGCGGCCTGCAGCCAGCGGTCGGCCAGGCGCTTGGGCCACATGCCGCCCAGCACGGTATGCAATTGCTGGCGGTTGCCGGCCTTCACGGCCAGCAGTTCCTCGGCCATGTCGCGGCCGGGCGCCAGATCCAGCGAGATGGCCTCGCCGGGCTTCCAGTAACTGGAAATCTGCAGGATGGCGGGACCCGACAGCCCCCGGTGCGTGAACAGCAGGTCTTCCAGGAACTCGCCGCGCGCCTTGCCCTGCCCGGTTTCCAGGCCGACTTCGAGCGCCACGCCGGACAGTTCGGCGAACGGCTTCCACTGCTCGGCATCGAAGGTCAGCGGCACCAGCGCCGGACGCGGATCGACCACCTTCAGCCCGAACTGGCGGGCGATCTTCAGGCCGAAATCGGTGGCGCCCAATTGCGGAATGGCCATGCCGCCGGTGGCCACCACCAGCTTGGCCGCGCGCACCTCGCCCTGGCTGGTGCGCAGCACGTAGGCCTCGTTCTCGCGGCCGATCTCCTGCACGCTGCATGGCATGCGCCAGGACACGCCGCCCTGCTGGCATTCGGCGCGCAGCATGTCGATGATGGATTCGCTGGAGTCATCGCAGAACAACTGGCCGCGATGCTTCTCGTGCCAGGCAATGCGGTGCGCGCGCACCAGGTCCAGGAACTCGCGCGGCGTGTAGCCGGCCAGCGCGGAACGGCAGAAGTGCGGGTTCTCGGACAGGAAATTGGCGGGACCCGCGCCGATGTTGGTGAAGTTGCAGCGGCCGCCGCCCGAGATGCGGATCTTCTCCGCCAGTTTCCCGGCATGGTCGATCAGCACCACGCGCAGGCCGCGCTGGCCCGCGACGGCGGCGCACATCATGCCAGCGGCGCCGGCTCCAAGGATTGCTACGTCGTACATGAATAGGTCTCGGGCCGGTTCACACGGAAGCGGCTTCGCACTGCGGGTATGGGCCGGCAGTGTAGTGTAAACAGCCCGGGAGGACCGGCAGGCGGGATTGCCCGGCCCGGCGGCGCGCGCCTGGCCAGGCGCAGGACAATGCCTGCGCCAGCCGCTGCTACGCCTTGGTCGCGCCCGGCCGCAGGGCCAGCCGGTAGGCGTTCGGCGTGGCGCCGACGCTGGCGCGGAAACGGTGGCTGAAATGGCTCACGTTGGCATAGCCGCACTGCGTGGCCACGTCGGCCAGCGGCAAGGCCGTGGCGCTCAACAGCGCACGGGCGCGGTCCACGCGCGCCTGCGCGATCCAGGCGTGCGGCGGCAGGCCGAACGACACGCGGAACATGCGCGCCAGATGGAACTCGGACAACGCCGCCACGTCGGCCAGATCGCCCAGCGTCAGCGACTGGGTGAGGTGCGCGTCGATGTAGTCGCGCAGGCGCCGCCGCACCGCGACCGACAGGCCCCCCTTGGGCGCGGCGCCTTTGCGCGTCATGCTCTGGCCACGCAAAAGCAGGCTGAGCGCCTCGTGAGCGGTCTGGTTGGCCCGCAGGCGGCCGTCCGCGTCGTCCCAATCGAAGCCCGCCAGCGACCGGCACAGCTCGGTCAATGGCCCGTCCTCGAAATAGGTGCGGTCGGCCAGCGTCAGTTCGCGCGGCTCGCGGTCCAGTTCGATCACCGCCCGGCGCGTGAAATGCTCGGGCAGGAAGTACAGGTGCATGAAATGCATGTACCCGCGCACCCACCAGCGCGACTCGTGCTCGCCCGGCAGCGTGCACAGCTTGCTGGGCGCGCCGTGGCCCGGCACGCGTTGGCGTTCGGTGCGATAGCCGCCATCCAGGTAGCAGGACAGCGTGTGATGCCCCGGCTTCACGTAGACGGTTTCCGTTTCGTCGGTCTGGCGCGTCCAGATGGCCACGGCCAGTTGGTCGCCCAGCCACGCGAAGCGTTCCAGCCGGGCGTCGGCGGATCCCAGGGCATGACAGACCGACTGCAGGCCAAAAGGCGGCAGGTCGGCGGACGCGGCAATGGATTCGGCGGAGTTCACGGGAATGGCAGGCAGGACTGGCGATACCAGACAGTATAGAGACGCAGCCTCCCGCCGGGCGGGCCTGTCGCGACAAAACCGCAAGCCTGGACAATCACGGAGGCCGAGCCAGGCACAGAATCGCCATCCTTGTAGCCCATTGCTCTGCCTTCGCCATGAACCTCGCGCTCTACCTGTTGACCGTCCTGATCTGGGGTACGACCTGGATCGCCATCAAGTGGCAGATCGGCGTGGTGCCGCCGCCGGTGTCCATCGCCTGGCGCTTCGGCATCGCGGCGCTGGTGCTGTTCGCCCTGCTGCGGCTGCTGCGCCGCCCGATGTTGCCGCCCGCGGGCGCGTGGCGCTTCCTCGTGGCCCAGGGCCTGGCGCTGTTCTGCCTGAATTTCCTGTGTTTCTATTATTCGGAACACTACGTGGCCAGCGGCCTGGTCGCCGTGGTGTTCTCGCTGGCGCCGCTGTTGAACGCCATCAACGGCCGTCTCTTCATGGGCCGGCCGCTGCAGCCGCAGGTCATCGCCGGCGCCCTGCTGGGGTTGGCGGGCATCGGCGCGCTGTCGATCCAGCAGATGGCGGGCCATCTGGACGACGCGGACACCTGGCTGGGCATGGGTTTGGCGATGCTGGGCACGCTGTGCTTTTCCACCGGCAACCTGCTGTCCACGCGCATGTCGGCCATGGGGCTGCATCCGCTGACGGCCAACGCGTGGGCCATGCTGATGGGGGCTTCGGTGCTGGCGGTGGGCAGTCTGGCGGCCGGCCTGCCCCTGGGCCTGGACACCGACGCCCGCTACCTGGGCGCCCTGCTGTATCTGGCGATTCCGGGATCGGTGATCGGTTTCACGGCCTACCTGACGCTGGTGGCGCGCATCGGGCCGGAACGCGCCGCGTACTGCACGGTGCTGTTCCCGTTCGTGGCGCTGGCCGCGTCCACGCTGTTCGAGGGCTACGAGTGGTCGCCCCTGGCCGTATTCGGCCTGGCGCTGGTGGTGGCCGGCAACCTGGTGGTGTTCGGGGCGCCGCGCAAGCTGCTGAACCTGATGCGCGCCCGCCGGCTGGTGTGAGGATCAGCCGGCAGGCGCGCAAGCGGATCAGTCTTCCTTCAGGCAGTCCACGTAGTAACGCTTGCTGCCGTCCGGCGCCGTCTCGTCGGCCAGGCCGTGGATGTAGGTCTCGAAGCCCGGGAAACGCGAGTTGAACTCGCGGGCGAACTGCAGGTACTGGACGATGGTGCGGTTGAAGCGCTCGCCCGGGATCAGCAGCGGGATGCCCGGGGGGTACGGCGTCAGCAGCACGCCCGTCACGCGGCCTTCGAGTTCGTCGATCGCCACGCGTTCGACCTCGCGGTGCGCCATGCGGGCGAAGGCGTCGGACGGCTTGAGCGCCGGCACCATGTCGCTCAGGTACATCTCGGTGGTCAGGCGGGCCACGTCGCGTTCGCGATAGGCTTCGTGGATCTGCTGGCACAGATCGCGCAGGCCCATGCGCTCGTAGCGGCGATGATCGCGGCAGAACTCGGGCAGGATGCGCCACAGCGGCTGGTTGCGGTCGTAGTCGTCCTTGAACTGCTGCAGCGCGGTCAGCAGCGTGTTCCAGCGGCCCTTGGTGATGCCGATGGTGAACAGGATGAAGAACGAATACAGGCCGGTCTTCTCGACCACCACGCCGTGCTCGGTCAGGTACTTGGACACCAGCGCGGCCGGGATGCCGGTCTCGCCGAAGCTGCCCGACATGTCCAGGCCCGGAGTGATGACCGTGGCCTTGATCGGGTCCAGCATGTTGAAGCCTTCGGCCATCTCGCCGAAGCCGTGCCAGTGGTCGTTGGCCTCCAGGATCCAGTCGTCGCGATGGCCGATGCCTTCCGGCGGCAGGCGGTTCGGGCCCCAGACCTTGAACCACCAGTCGTTCTTGCCGAACTCGGATTCCACCTTGCGCATGGCGCGGCGGAAGTCCATGGCTTCTCGGATGCTTTCCTCGACCAGCGCGGTGCCGCCCGGGGGCTCCATCATGGCCGCGGCCACGTCGCACGACGCGATGATCGCGTACTGCGGCGACGTCGAGGTGTGCATCAGGTACGCCTCGTTGAAGATGTTGCGGTCGAGCTTGCGCGTCTCGGACTCCTGCACGATGATCTGCGAGGCCTGCGAGATGCCGGCCAGCAGCTTGTGCGTGGAGTGCGTGGCGAACACCATGCCTTCCTTGCGGCGCGGGCGGTTCTCGCCGATGGCGTGCATGTCCTGGTAGTACTCGTGGAACGACGCGTGCGGCAGCCAGGCTTCGTCGAAGTGCAGCGTGTCGACGTAGTCGCCCAGCTTTTCCTTGATCATCTCGACGTTGTAGATCACGCCGTCGTAGGTGCTCTGCGTCAGCGTCAGGATGCGCGGATTCTTGTTCACCGCTTCGCGGGCGAAGGGGTTGGCCTCGATCTTTTTGCGGATGTTCTCGGGGTCGAACTCTTCCAGCGGGATCGGGCCGATGATGCCCAGGTGGTTGCGGGTGGGCCGCAGGAACACCGGGATCGCGCCCGTCATCGTGATGGCGTGCAGGATCGACTTGTGGCAGTTGCGGTCGACCACGACCACATCGCCGGCGGCCACGTTGGCATGCCAAACGACCTTGTTGGACGTGGACGTGCCGTTGGTGACGAAGAAGCAGTGGTCGGCGTGGAAGATGCGGGCGGCGTTCAGCTCGGATTCGGCCACCGGGCCGGTGTGGTCCAGCAGCTGGCCCAGTTCATCCACGGCGTTGCACACGTCGGCGCGCAGCATGTTCTCGCCGAAGAACTGGTGGAACATCTGGCCCACCGGGCTCTTCAGGAACGCGACGCCGCCCGAGTGGCCGGGGCAATGCCACGAGTACGAACCTTCCTGGGCGTACTCGACCAGTTCGCGGAAGAACGGCGGCGCCAGGCCGTCGACGTAGCTGCGGGCTTCGCGGATGATGTGGCGCGCCACGAATTCGGGGGTGTCCTCGAACATGTGGATGAAGCCGTGCAGCTCGCGCAGGATATCGTTCGGGATGTGCTCGGAGGTGCGCGTCTCGCCGTACAGGTAGATCGGGATGTCGGCGTTGCGAAAGCGCAGCTCGCCGATGAAGGAGCGCAGGTTCTTGATGGCGCTGGCCACGTCCTCGGGCGACGAATCGTCGAATTCCTCATCGTCGATCGACAGGATGAACGCGCTGGCGCGGCTCTGCTGCTGGGCGAACGAGCTGAGATCGCCGTAGCTGGTCACGCCGAGCACTTCGACGCCCTCGGCCTCGATGGCCGACGCCAGGGCGCGAATACCCAGACCCGAGGCATTCTCGGAGCGGTAGTCTTCGTCGATGATGAAAATGGGGAAGCGGAATTTCATGCGGGCGCTCCAGGGCAAGGCGTGACGCGAGGGAGGATGGGCCGGCGGCCCGCCGTGCGGATGCATGGCAGGCTTGGGTCAAAGCGGACGCGAGTGTACTGCGAGAACAGGACGTGCTGTTGACAGCGGGGGACAGGCCCCCACGCCGCGCCTTCGGCTTGCTGCCCCCCAGGGGGGCTTTTTTGCCTTGGCGCGGCCCAGCGGCGTCAACGCACCAGCTCGGGCCGATCGGCCTGGACGGCGTCGACGTATCGGGCGTAGAGGTCCGACAGGGGTTCCGGCTGGACGCCGGCCAGGTTGCGCTCGACGCGCGAAATGGCGCACAGGCAGATCTCGCATTGCGGATCGCCGGTGACCAGCACGACGGGATCGTCGTCGTCGCACACTTCGTAGATGCCGCCGTGGTGGCGGCGCGCCACCTCGTACAGGTAAGCGGCCATACCCACGCGCTGCAGGGGGGTGAGCGCCAGGGCACCCTCGCGCACCCTGGCCGCCACGGCATCCAGCCGGATGACGCTGCCGGAGCTGAAGTCGCAGGCGACCCGTTCGGCGGGCTCGATGGCCCGCAGGAAGTCGTCCGCCGCGGCGCTGACCTTCTGGACGAATTCGTCCTGCACCTGCGGGTCGACATATCGGACCTGGGTCTTGTTGAGGAAACCGAACATGGGTCTGGCTCCTGCGCGGAAAACCACGCAACTCGACGAATCCATTATAAGTACAGGGTCAAAACGGCACACCCCGCTCGCGACGGTGCGGCACGCGGTCTTGCAGGATTTCCACCCCCGGAGCCATACTGGGACTCCCCAGGGGCCTGACGCGCCTACAAACAGAAAAACACGCGCGCACCCCGTTTCATCGTCGCGTTGCGCATGTGCAACGCCGCTTCGGCACGCACGGCGTCGAGCGGGTGGCGCGAATGCGCGGCTATACCTGTCGTGCAAGCCCGCCGGGTCGCGCGCGGCGATGACGCTGTCGCCACCCCATCCATCCAGAAGGAAACGCCATGACCCAAGCCCCCGCCGGACCCGCCCGCATCGTCCCATGCCTGCGCTACCGCAACGCCAGCGCCGCCATCGAATGGCTGGAACAGGCCTTCGGTTTCTCGGCGCATCTGGTCGTGCCCGGCCCGGCAGACACCATCCTGCACGCCCAACTGACGCTGGGCAACGGCATGATAATGCTGGGTTCGGTGCTGGACAGCGATTTCGCGCGGAACATGGTGCAACCCGACGAAATCGGCCACCGCGAGACGCAGAGCGCCTACGTGATCGTGGACGACGCCGACGCGGTGTATGCGCGCGCCAGGGCGGCCGGCGCGACGATCCTGATCAAGATCGCCGACGCCGATTACGGCGGGCGCGGCTTCACGTGCCGCGATCCCGAAGGGCATGTGTGGAGTTTCGGAACGTACGATCCCTGGCAGTCATAGGGCGTACCTTGCCCGGCCCACGGGGGACGTGGCATCGTAGGCCCCATGACGACTTCCACCGCCGTGCAGTTCCTGGCCGTCACCGACGCCGATTTCGATGCCCTGGCCGACCTGCGTGCCCTGGCCATGCGGCCCAGCCTGGAAAGGCTGGGCCGCTACGACCCCGAACGCTCACGCCAAAGGCTGCGCGCCTCGTTCGTGGCGGCCGACACGCGGTGGATCAGCCTGGACGGCGCACAGGTAGGGTTCTACGCGCTGGCGGCCGAGGAAGATGCCTTGCGCCTGAAACACCTGTACCTGCACCCCGATGCGCAGGGCAAGGGCCTGGGCAGGAAGGTCGTGGACCGGGCCATCGCCCAGGCGCACGAGACGAGCCGGACGCTGCGCCTGACCGCCCTGCGCGGCAGCGAATCCAATGCCTTCTACCTGCGCTGCGGCTTCGTCCAGACGGGCGAAGAACAGTGGGACATTCACTACGAATACCGGCGCTGACGCGGCGCCCTGTGGACAACCTTCAACGCGGCAGCGACGATCCGCCGCACACCGCAAGGTCCTGCCCGGTGATCGCGGCCGCCGCGTCCGACAGCAGGAACGCCACCGTCGCCGCGATCTCATCCGGCTGGATCAGCCGGCCGATAGGGGGCAGCCTGGGCGCGCTGGCCGCCCGCGCCGGATCGGCCAGCATGCCTGTCTGCGTGGCGGCGGGCGACACCACGTTGACCGTGACCCCGCTTGCCGCCAGCTCGGCCGCCCAACTGCGCGCCAAGGCCACCAGCGCCGCCTTCGAGGCCGCGTACAGGCTGCGTCCGGGCATGCCCTGCGCCACCCGGCTGCCGATCAGCACGACCCTGCCCTGCCCGCTGCCTGACAAGACGGGCAACAGCCCTTGCGCCAGCCGCACGGCGGCATCCACATGCAGGGCCCACATCCGCATGCCGTCCGCCGGATTCAGATCCTGCAAAGTGCCGACTCTCAAAATCCCGGCGCAATGCACCAAGGCTCGGGCGTCCGGCACCGCTTGCAGCGACTGGGCGGTGGCGTCGGCATCGCACAGGTCGACAGGGATGTGCCGATAGGCCGGGTGCGCTAGCGCGGACGCACCCAGATCCAGCCCCGCCACCCGCCAGCCGTCGGCCAGCAGATGCTGCGCGATGGCCAGGCCGATGCCGCCGGCCGCGCCGGTCACCACCGCCAGCCCGCGTTCAGCCGAGCGAGGCAGGATCGAACGCGGTCCGGCCGGACTGCCTGAATCATCATTCGACACGGATGCCCTCTTCGTCGATCAGGCGCTTGGCGGCGGCCATGTCCTCGCGCTGGAAGCGCGCGAAATCCTCGACGCTGCCCGGGGTGATCAACAGGCCCAGCCTGGTGTACTTCGCCTGGATGTCGCCGCCCAGCGCCTTGTTCACCTCGGTGTTCAGCTTCTGCACGATCTCGGGCGGCGTGCCGGCCGGCGCCCACAGGCCGTACCAACTGTAGTACTGATAGCCCGGCAGCGTCTCGCTGACGGTCGGCACATCGGGCAGGCTGCCCAGGCGCTTGTCGGACGTCACCGCCAGGATGCGCAGCATGCCGCTGCGGTAGTACTCCATCGCGCCCAGCACGGGGTCGATGAAACCGTCGATCCGGCCGCCGATCAGGTCCTGGAAGGCCGGCGCCGTGCCCTTGTACGGCACCACCATGTAATCCATGCCGCCCTGGCGCTTGAGCAGCGCGGTGGACAGGTAGCCGGCCGAGCCGATCGAACCCACGGCGAACGTCAGCTTGCCCGGATTGGCGCGGGCGTACTTCAGCAACTCCGCCAGGTTTTTCACGGGCAGCTCTTTGCGCACCGACACCGACAGCGGCGCCTTGGCGGCCATGGCCACCGGCAAGAAGTCCTTCTCCACCTTGAACGGCACCGACGTCATCGTCATGGGCGCGGTCACGAAGGTGGAGGCACTGAACAGCAGCGTGTAGCCGTCGGCCTTCGAGCGCGCCACCACGTCGGCGCCGATGGTGCCGTTGCCGCCCGCGCGGTTCTCCACCACCACGTTCTGGCCGGTCTGGTCGCTGATCTGCTTGGCCACGTCGCGACCCAGCGCGTCCAGCGTGCCGCCCGGCGGAAAGGGAATCACCATCCGGATCGGGCGTTCGGGATAACCCGCCGCGTGGACGGTGGCCGCCCCCACCAGGGGCAATGCGCACAGCGCGTACGACAGCAATTTCTTCAGCATGATTTGTCTCCGTTATCTATTCTGGATCGGCACGGCAT
Organism: Bordetella ansorpii; assembly: GCF_900078315.1. GTDB lineage: Bacteria > Pseudomonadota > Gammaproteobacteria > Burkholderiales > Burkholderiaceae_B > Bordetella > Bordetella ansorpii. The sequence continues at coordinate 583,753 of NZ_FKBS01000014.1, read as the reverse complement.
GGGGCGCCACGCCGGCCGCTCTTTTCGCCGTACTCGTACTGCTTTACTCCGTGCTGCTTATTGCCTGCTGCTCAACGCTTGAGCAAGCCCGCCTGCCGCAATGCGGCACGCAGTGCCTGCACTTCCTCGTCATCGGGAGACTCGGTGGGCGGACGCACCGTGGCGTCGTCCAGCACGCCGGCCAGGTACATGCCCATCTTCATGCGGGCATGCGCCTCGCCAGTGGGTTCGCCGCCGCCGTACACCGCGTCCTTCAGCGGGGTGATCACGGCCTGCACGGCCTGCGCGCGGCGCAGGTCGCCCGCCTTGACCGCTTCCCACAGATCGATGATCAGTTGCGGGATGAACGTCGCGAAGCCCACCAGCGCGCCGTCCACGCCCTGCACCATCGAGGCCAGCAGGTATTCGTCGTGGCAGGTCAGGATGGCCTTCTCGGGGTTGGCCTCGCGCATCGCCTGGATGTCGCGGGCATATTTGTTCATGTCGCGCTGGCCCACCTTGAAGGCCTGCACGTAGGGCAACCGCGCCAGGTCGGCCAGCAACGGCGAGGAGTACGCCGCGCGCGTCCAGGCCGGATACACGTGGCAGACCAGGTCCAGGTCGGGCGCGGCCTGGTGGATGGCCTCGAAGTACTGCAGGGCATGGCCCGACGTGAAACCGAAGCGCAGCCAGTGGTGGGGCGGCATCACGTCCAGCGCGGCGGCGCCGGCCTCGCGGGCCATGCGGGCCTGCTCGGCGGCGTCGGCAATGCCTTCGCACACCAGCGACGAGATCACCGGCAGGCGGCCCCGCAGTTCGTCGGCCACGATGCGGGTCACCTGGGCGCGTTCGGCCGGGGTCAGCGAGAACACTTCGCCGGTATGGCCGTTGGTCATCACCGCCACTACGCCATCGTGGCCCGCCAGCCAGGAGGCCAGCTTGCGCAACGCGGGTTCGTCGATGCGGTGATCCGGGGTGAAGGGGCACGAAATAGCGGGAATGATGCCGCGATAGTTCGCGATGGAAGCCATGCTTGTCTCCGAGTGTGGTTAGGGCCTGGCCACGCGGCAGGGAAATCTGCGTGAACGGACCTCAGTGATCTGGAAGCTATGATTGAGCAGGGCGTGGAAGACCGTCCAATACTGCAATCGCATAGAACTATTTCCATAGCGGAGCACAGCATGGGGCCCGGAAACCGTCCTTTGGACATGGAATGGCTGGAGGATTTCTGCGCCTTGGCGGAGACCGGCAGTTTTTCGCGCGCCGCCGAGGCGCGGGCCATCGCCCAGCCGGCCTTCAGCCGGCACATCCGGGCACTGGAGGAATGGGTCGGCGTCGATCTGTTCGACCGCAGCGCCCACCCCACCGAACTGACCGCCGCCGGCCGCAAGTTCCGTCCCCTGTTGCAGCAGGTGCTGGCCGACCTGGAGGCCGCCCGCATCAAGGCCCGCGCGGCCCAGGCGCAGTCGGAAGCCAGCCTGCGCTTCGCCGCCACGCATTTCCTGTCATTGACGTTCTTTCCGCGCTGGCTGGTCAGCCTGGAGGCCCTGTTCGCCATCGGCCCCATCCAGACCATGTCCGACAGCTTCCAGTCGTGCGCCGACCTGATGGCCCAGCGCCGCGTGCAGTTCCTGCTGTGCCACCGCCATGCGGGCGTGCCCAACCGCATGGACGAACAGGCCTATCCCGTGGTGCGGCTCGACGGCGACGTGCTGATGCCGGTGGGCGCGCCCGCCACTGACGGCTCGGCGCGCCATCTGGTGGACCACGACGCCCCCGTGCCGCTGCTGTCGTATGGGCCGGCGTCGGGACTGGGCCGCATCGTCGATCATCACCTGAAGCAGGCGGGCAAGACCGCCGACCGGTTCCGCGAGACCTTCGTGGCGCACCACGCGGCCCTGTTGCGCTCGATGGCGCTGCAAGGCCGCGGCATCGCATGGCTGCCGGGTGAACTGGTGAAAGAGGATCTGGCGCAGGGGCGCCTGTGCCGGGCAGGCGGCCCGCAATGGGACATCCCGGTGGACATCTGCCTGTACCGGCAACCCAGCGAGCTGGCGCCCGTGGCAGAGAAGCTGTGGGAAGCGGTGGCGGCGGCAGGCAAGGCGCCCGCCGCCTGAAACGGCCGGCCTAGGTGCGCGGCAACGTGACGCCGCGCTGGCCCTGGTACTTGCCGCCGCGGTCGCGGTACGAAGTCTCGCAGACCTCGTCGCTTTCCAGGAACAGCATCTGGGCGCAGCCCTCGCCGGCATAGATCTTGGCGGGCAGCGGCGTAGTGTTGGAGAACTCCAGCGTGACGTGCCCTTCCCACTCGGGTTCGAGCGGTGTCACGTTGACGATGATGCCGCAGCGCGCGTAGGTACTCTTGCCCAGGCAGATCGTCAGCACGCTGCGCGGAATGCGGAAGTACTCCACCGTGCGGGCCAGCGCGAACGAGTTCGGCGGGATGATGCAGACATCGCCCTTGAAGTCGACGAACGACTTCTCGTCGAACGCCTTGGGGTCGACGATGGTGGAGTTGATGTTGGTGAAGATCTTGAATTCGTCGGCGCAACGCACGTCGTAGCCGTAGCTGCTGGTGCCGTAGCTGACGATGCGCTCGCCGTTGGCCATGCGGACCTGGCCAGCCTCGAAGGGTTCGATCATGCCAGCCTCGGAGGCGCGGCGGATCCAGCGGTCGCTTTTGATGCTCATGGTGAAAATCCCGAATGAATGGGGCGTATTTTATCCGTTCGCCGGAAATCGCCCCTGGACTCAATCGTCCCACAATACCCGGTACACCAGCGCCAGCCCGTTCACGCCGCCGCCCTTGAGGTCCAGCGACAGCCCGCGCGCCAGCCGGTAACTGACCCGGCCGACGGTCTCGCTGCCTGCCAGCGCCTGCTCGACACTGAGCGTGATGCCATTGGAGAAGCGCTTGCTGCCCACGATGAACTGGGTAGCCAATTCGCTGTCGCTGTCCCGGTTGACGTCGCCCGCCACCGTGCGGTCGGGCAGCAGGCTGCCCGAGCTGCCCAGCGAACCGGTGCGCACACTGACGTCGTCCAGCCCGAACTGCTTGTAGAACGGCTCGCCGCCGCCCAGCAGCGCGGTGCCGACCGACAGCAGCAAGGCCGTGTCGTTGCCGCCCTCGTCGGGCCCGCGGCCCAGCACCAGCCACGACAGTTTCTCGACGTCGCTGACGTCGGGATAGGACACCAGATCGATGCGCGGCCGCTGCGCCGTGCCCGAGACCTTCACGCCCGCCTCGACCTGCTCGCCGGTGCGCAGGGCCTCGATATCCAGCAGCGGGTTTTCCAGCCGGCCCTGGAAAGTCAGCACGCCGCGGCTCAGGCGCAGCTTCTGCCCGTAGGCCTCGATCCCGCCACCGCGCGTGCGCAGCGCGCCCATGCCGGTGAGGCGGCCGTCGTTCATCTGGATGCGGATACTGCCCAGCAGGCCTGCGTCCAGGCCCATGCCGGTGATGTAGAAGCGCGGCCCCATGTCGAACTTCACGTCCATGCCGATCTGCATCGGGCTGCTGGCCGCCTGCTTTTCTTCCCCCGCCCGCACGACGCGTACGTCGTCGTCCAGCGTGGGCACGCCCTGCAGGATCTCCAGGCTGACCCAGCCGGCGTCGGCCGTCAGGTCGCCGGTCAGCGTCAGGCGCGGCAGCGCGGCGTCCAGCGTCACCGTGCCCGACACCATGCCGTAGCGGTCGGAGCGCTGCAGCACCGGGAAGCGATGCACTTTGACGTCGACCTTGCCCTGCGACTGGCTCAGCAGCCACTGGCCGCTGGCGTCGATGTAGCCATTCTTGGCGTCTTCGTTGGTGGACACCCATTCGCGCGTGCGCCACTCGGCCGGCATCACACGCAGCGCGGCGGGAAAGCGCAGCGAGTTCAGGATGAAACGGTCGCCGTCCAGGCGCGCGTCCAGCGTACCATCGATCAGCCGCACGCCGTCGTCCACCCGCACCACGCGCAGCTTCTGGCCGCGCACGGTGCCGCTGGCGGTCCAGCCGCCGGCCAGCGTGCCCTGGGCCTGCAGGCGGGCGTCGACTTCGCCGCCGACCTCCAGCGCATCGCCTGTAAACAGGCCCACCCAGGCCAGGTCGTCGATGTCGGCGTCCAGGTTGGCGCGGATCGGCTGACGCTCGTCCAGGCCCAGGCCGGCCAGCATGGCATTGGCCTGGCCACGGATCGTGCCCATTTTCTCGGTGCGCACGTCCAGCGTGGCCGCCAGGCGGCTGGCGCCGCCGCTGGTCGGCGTGGCGGTCAGGTCCAGCACCAGCTGGCGCAGGCCCAGCGGAATCGGCGGATCGCCGGGAATGCGCAGATCGCCGTCGCGGCGCGAGACATGCACCTTGCCGCCCAGCGCCCCCGCGAAACGCAGGTCCCAGGCGACGTCCAGCGCGATGCGGCGCGGACCTTTCACGGCGGCGTTCACGCGATTGGCTTCGCGCTGGGCGTCGGCTTCGAGCGAAGCCGGATCGAGCGCGCGACGCAGTTGCCTGACCATGTCGGCATTGATGACCAGGTTGTCGGCCTGGCCAGCCGTCTCCCAGCGGCCGGCACCCACGCGCGAGCCGCCATGCGCCAGCACGATGCGTTGCTTGTCCGGAAACGTAAGCGCCAGCGCCGTGGCGCCCACCTGGGTTTGCCAGGCCGGCGCGGCGGCGCCGGGCAGATAGGCCAGCGTCAAGGGCTTTTCGATGGCGGCGGCAAAGCCCGCGCTGGAGGCATCCAGGCGCGCCAGCGTGCCGCGGTAACCGATGAGAGCGGCGGTGGAAGCGTTCTGGCCCGAAGCCGTTTGCCCCGTGCCCCAGCCGCCGTCCAGCGCCAGACTGGCCTGCGCGGGCGCCCGGCCCAGTTGCCCGGCCCGGCTGTTCGCTGGCGTGTAGGCGGCTTCCAGCGTGGCGTGATGGCGCGCGACGGTGCCGTCCACTTTGGCCCGCAGCTTGGCGCCGCCCGGCACGCCGGGCCAGAAGGCGTCCAGGCGCGGCGCGGCGGCCTCCAGCGTCAGATTGCCGTTCTCGGCGCCCATGCTGCCCTTGGCCTGCACGCGGTTGGGTCCCAGGCGCAGGTCGACGTCCACGCCGTCGATACGCCAGCCGGCGGGAAGGCGGGGGGGTTGTGCGGCGGGCTGTTCGGCGGCGGGCGAAGCCGCCAGTGGCTCGGCAGCCTGCCTGTTCGCGTCCGAAGACGCGTGCGCGGTACTCCCTGTCGCCTGCGCGACCTGCGCCGCCAGGGCCTGCTGCGCCTGCGCGTCGATCGCCAGATGTCCGCTGGCCTTGCCCGACAGGGGCTGGCCATTCCAGCGGCTGCCTTCCTCGATATTCAGTTCGACGTCGGCGCGGCGCAGGATCTTCATGTCGGCCACTTCGGCATCGACCGATGCGCGCGCGGTCAGCAGCGCCCCCGGCATGCCCGGCCCGAGCAGACCGCCCAGGTCGAACCGCTCGGCCCGCAGGCTGGCCAACAGGCGCTGCACGCCGGGCTGGCTCCCGACGGGCTGGCGATCCAGCGTGGCCGCCAGCGCGGGCTTGCCGTCGCGTTGGATGTCGAGGGTGGCATTGCGCACCGGCAAGGCCTCCGACGGCGCCAGCAGCGCCTGGGCAAGCAGCGTCAGGCGGCCGCCCTGGGCTTGCAGCACGGCATGGATCTCGTCCAGCGAGCCATTGGCTTCTGCCCGCAACTGCACAGGGCAGGCGGTGTAGGGCGGCCGGATCAACGGGTGCAACGTGGCGCGCGTCAGTCCGGCCGCGTCCGTCCCGGAAGCCGCCTCGCCGGACGCGCCGGTACGGCGTGCACCGGCTTGCCCCGGCTGCGGCAAAGCGGGCTCGGCAGGCCCCGGTGCGTTTTTCGCCGTTGATTTCGATGTCTGCGCGCCAGACTTGCCGCCCTTGCCTTTCACGGCGGCCGGCTTCGGCGCCTGCGCCTCGGGCGCGCCCGCCATGCCGCCCCGGGCCCACATCTCGTCGACGCAAAGGGGGGAGTCCGGTCCCGCGCCAAAGGCCTGCACCTCCAACTGCGCATCGAACGGCCACGGCGCCGCCAGCTTCGTCAGCGTCGCCGTGCCGCGCACGTCGGCGTCAGCCAGTTCGTGCCCCACGCGCAGGCGGGCGATCCGCACGCGGGCGCCGTCGACGCCGCCGTCCAGGCTGGCGTCCAGATTGCCCAGCGACACCGGCAGCGGCTGGCCGTCCTGCGTCAGCGAAAAGACGCCCACCGCCAGGCGGTCGACCACGACCTCGCCAGGCAGCACCAATTCGGTGAAGGGTTGGCCGGGCGGTTCGTCCGCCGCCGGCTGCGTCGCCAGCGCCACGCGCGCGGCGGAAGCCGACAGCTCGCGCACGTGCAGCTTGCGTTGCCACAACGCGCGCCAGTCCACGTCCAGCCGCAGGGTGTTCAACTCGATGTCGGTACCCGGCAGGGCGACGTGCAGATGCGCGATGCGCAGATCGTCCAGCAGGCTGCCCTCGATCCCCTCGGCCTTGCCGTCCAGTTGCTCTACGGCGGTGGACAACAGCAGACGCGTGCCGCTGGGCGTGCCCAGCAGCCATAGCGAAAAGCCCAGCGCCACCACCAGCAACATCAACGTGCTCGGCAGCAGCCACACGAGGCAGAAGCGCAGCAGTGCGTACAGCCGCCGTTTCAAAACGCGATCCCAAGAGAGAAATGCAGGCGCAGATCGCGTTCCCGCTGGCCGTAAGCCACGTCCAGGAACAACGGTCCGGCCGGCGTGCGCACGCGCGCGCCCACGCCGTAGCCCAACGCAACGTCCATGTCGCCGAACGACTGGGCGGCATCGCCCGCGTCGACGAAGAAGCCGATGCCGAAGCGCTCGTCGAAATAATGGTCGTATTCGATGCTGGCCACAGCCAGCGTCGCGGCGCCGACGATGGCGCCGTCACGGCGCTCGCCGATGCTCTGATAGCGATACCCCCGAATGGACCGCGCGCCGCCCGCGCGGAAACCGAAGTCGTCCGGCACGCGCACGTCCGCGTTGGACCAGATCTTGCCGACCTCGCCGCGCAACGTCAGCACGTCGCGCTTGCCCATCGGCCACCACTTCTGGCCACGCAACCGCAGCCGGGTATAGGGCTCGCCGGAATTGAGCACCACGCCCACGCCGCCGCCCACCGCGATCAGGTTGCCCTCGCGCGGGTCGTATTTGCTGTCCACGTCGCGCCGCAGCCATTCCGCCGTGAGCGTGCCGGTGGGCAGGTCATAGGTGTCGCCGCCGTCGATCTTCACGTGATCCTGCGCCAGCAGGGCGCCCCAGCGCGTCTCGTATTCGACGCGGCTGTCGCCAGCGCCCTTGCGCTCCTGCAGGCGCGTGGCCCCCAACGCGAAACGCGTCACCTGCAGGCCTTCGATGTCGGAGCGGTCGGCCAGCACCCCGACGGAATCCTTGCGGCCGCGCGAATCCGGCGGCAAGAGGAAATCCGCGTAGGCGCGCTGGCGCAAGCGGTCCACGCTGGCCCCGGTCTCCATGGTCAGCGGCTGGCCGAACACCACGTTCTGCCGGTAGGTGCCTTCCACGCGCACACCCGCCTCGTCGTCCACACCGATGGACGCGGCCGCGCGCTTGGCCGGCGATTCGACCACGCGCACCTGCACGGGCAGCGTGATCTCGCCATCGGAATCCGGACGCGTGCCGCCCTGCGAAAGCGGCTTGGGCCCGCCCGCCACCGCCGGATCGCCCGCAGGCGCCGCGGCGCCCGCCTTGGTGTCGGCGGGACGGCGCAACTCCTCGGGCGTGGCGTCCAGCGCCACGGTATCGAGCGACACGAAGGCGCCGCGGAAGAATGCGGTGGATTGCAGCTCCTGCTGCCACTGGTCCAGTTGTTCCTGGCGGTACGGCTGCCCTTGCGAGTAATCGACATAACGGCCGATCAGCCGTTCCGGCACGCGCTCCAGGCCCTCGACCTTCAGCGCGCCCATCCGCACCAGCGGCCCGCTGTCGATGGACACCCTCAGATGCACGCGCGCCGTCTCGGCATCGACCTCGGCGGACGAGCCCGACAGGCGCGCCAGCAGGAAATCGCGATCCTGCACCGACTGCAGCAGGTCGGACTTGGCCTTGTTCCAATCGGCATTGACGAAGGGCGTGCCCTGCTGCAGCGTCCAGCCCTTGCGCCAGCCCTCGACGCGCTCGGCGTATTCGGGACGCGTGACGCGGCCGGTGAACTGCAGGTCGACGGAATCGATCTGCGCGCGTGGACCGGGTTCAATGACGATGTCCCACGTGTCGCCCGCCACGTCGGTGCCGGGCGCCAGCGTAACCTTGGGCGTGAAATAGCCCTGCGTGGCCAGCGCGGCCAGCGTGGCGTCGCGCGCGCGGCGGCGCAACCGGCTGGCTTCGCCGCCGTCCTGGTCGGCGGCCAGGCGCTTGATGGCGTCGACCGCGGAGGTGATGCTTTGCAGCGCCGCGGGCGGCACGCCGCCCGGATCGATGACCACCTCGGGCACCGCCGCGCGCGCAGCGCCCGCGGCCAGCGCCAACACCCCGAAAGCAAGCGAGCGTACTGCCTCGCGCATGCTTCAGGAAGGCTGCTGCACGACGATGGAGGGGAATTTGCCCGCCATGTCGCGCGGCAACGCGGCCACGCCGGCAGCCAGTTTGCGCGCGATGCCGCGGTACAGGCCCGCCGCTTCGCTGGTTGGATCGGCCGCCACGGTGGGGTTGCCCGCGTCGGTCTGCTCACGGATGCCGAGCGTCAGCGGCAGGCTGCCCAGCCACGGCACCTCGTACTGATCGGCCATGCGGCGTCCGCCGCCCTCGCCGAAGATGTGTTCGGTATGACCGCACTGCGAGCACACGTGCATGGCCATGTTCTCGACCACCCCCAGCACCGGCACCTCGACCTTCTGGAACATGCGCAGGCCCTTGCGGGCATCCAGCAGCGCGATGTCCTGCGGCGTGGTGACGATGACCGCGCCCACCACCGGCACCTTCTGCGACAGCGTCAGGGCGATGTCCCCGGTGCCCGGGGGCATGTCGATGATGAGATAGTCCAGGTTGTCCCAGTTGGTCTGCCGCAGCAGTTGCTCCAGCGCCTGCGTGACCATCGGGCCGCGCCAGATGGCCGGCGAGTCGGCATCGATGAGAAAGCCGATGGAATTGGCCTGCAGGCCGTGGCCGTGCAGCGGATTCATCGACTTGTTGTCGGGACTTTCGGGACGGCCCTTGATGCCCAGCATGGTGGGCACGCTGGGACCATAGATGTCGGCGTCGAGCACGCCCACGCGCGCGCCGTCCGCGGCCAGGGCCAGCGCCAGGTTGACGGCGGTGGTGCTCTTGCCCACGCCGCCCTTGCCCGAGGCGACGGCAATGATGTTGCGCACGCCCGGCAGCGGCTTGAGGCCCTTCTGCACGGCATGGGTAGCGATATTCCAGGTGACTTCGACCTGCGCCTGCGCAAAACCGGCCTGGGCCAGCGCGGCCTGCGCGATCTGGCGCAATTCCGCCGCGACGGGGCCGGCGGGGTAGCCCAGCTCGATTTTCACGGCGACGCCGTTTTCCAGGCGGATGTCACGATCTTTTACAAAAGTGCCGAGGTCCTGGCCGGTAACCGGATCGTGCGCGGCGCGCAACGCGCCACGTATCTGCTCTATCGTCGCTATACTCATAAGACTAGGGTTCCATGGGCAGCGCAGGAATCCGCCCCGCCGTTGACCCTCAAGGATAGCGGATATGCGGGAACCTTCCGCTGTGTTTTACATCCTATCTACATGAACGACACCCTCTCCCGCTTCGTGCGCGCCGTCTTTTTCGCCGTCATTGGCCTCATCGGCATGGCAATGGCGCTGGTATTCATGATCTCCACCGCCATCGCGGTGGGCATCCTCTACATCGTGGCCAAGGTGCGTGGCAAGCCCTTCGGCGCACGTGCCTACTGGAGCCAGCGCCGCGCTACCCGGCCCGGTCCTTTCCCCGGCGGCCCCGCGCCCTTCGCGCAGCCGGCCGGCGGCGAGATCATCGACGTCGAAGCCCGCGAAATCCGCTGACGGCACGGCCCCCGGGCCGCCCCACCCATTGCCCGCGGCAGCGTGAACCTGCCGCCTGCGGGTGGATCGCGCCACGCATCCGCGTGGCGTTTCTCCCTGGCTGGCCGATGCCCGCGCGGCCGGTCACGGGTGCTCGCGCCGGGAAAGACCTAAAATAGCCGGCCCCGGACTCTCCGACCACGCCGACCCGCCATGTCACGCACGCTTTTCGTCACCACCGCCCTGCCCTACGCCAACGGTTCATTCCACATCGGCCACATCATGGAATACATCCAGGCCGACATCTGGGTGCGGGCGATGCGAATGGCGGGCCACACGGTGCATTTCGTGGGTGCCGACGACGCGCACGGCGCGCCGATCATGCTGAAGGCCGAAAAGGAAGGCATCACGCCGCAGCAACTGGTGGCGCGCTACGCCGCCGAGCGGCCCACCTATCTGAACGGCTTCCACGTCCGCTTCGACCACTGGCACTCGACCGACACGCCCGAAAACGTCGCACTGTCGCAGGGCATCTACATCGCGCTGCGCGACCAGGGGTTCATCGAGACGCGCACCATCGAGCAGTTCTACGACCCGGTCAAGGGCATGTTCCTGGCCGACCGCTACATCAAGGGCGAGTGCCCCAAGTGCCACGCCAAGGACCAGTACGGCGATTCGTGCGAAGTCTGCGGCGCCGCCTACGCGCCCACCGACCTCATCAACCCGTATTCGGCGCTGACCGGCGCCACGCCGGTGGTGAAGTCCTCCGACCACTTCTTCTTCAAGCTGTCCGATCCGCGCTGCGTCGAATTCCTGCGCGAATGGACGGCGGGCGGCAACGCCGCCGGCACGCCGCACCTGCAGGCCGAGATGCTGGCCAAGACGCGCGAGTGGCTGGGCGCCGACGACGGCGAGGCCAAGCTGGGCGACTGGGACATCTCGCGCGATGCGCCGTACTTCGGCATCGAGATCCCCGACGCGCCGGGCAAGTATTTCTACGTGTGGCTGGACGCCCCGGTGGGCTACCTGGCCTCGCTGCAGTCGTACTGCCAGGCCAAGGGCCTGGATTTCGACGCGCTGCTCGATCCGGCCGGCCCCACCGAACAGGTGCACTTCATCGGCAAGGACATCATCTACTTCCACGCGCTGTTCTGGCCCGCCATGCTGAAGTTCGCCGGCCGCAAGACGCCGGACGCGATCAACGTGCACGGCTTCATCACCGTCAGCGGCGAGAAGATGTCCAAGAGCCGCGGCACCGGCATCTCGCCGCTGCGCTACCTGGAACTGGGCATGAACGCCGAATGGCTGCGCTATTACATGGCCGCCAAGCTGAACGCCCGCGTCGAGGACATGGACTTCAATCCCGAAGACTTCGTGGCGCGCGTCAACAGCGACCTGGTGGGCAAGTACGTCAACATCGCCAGCCGTGCCGCGAACTTCATCACCAAGCACTTCGATGGCGTGCTGGCCTATGCCGGCGACACCGCCGCGCTGTCGGCCGAGTTCGCGGCGCAGGCCGAATCCATCCGCGCCGCCTTCGAGGCCCGCGAATACAACCGCGCCATCCGCGAGATCATGGCGCACGCCGACCGCATCAACCAGGCGTTCGACAGCGCCCAGCCGTGGGTGCTGGCCAAGGATTGGGCGAACGCCGACGACGCCCGCAAGCTGGCGCTGCAGGACATCTGCTCGCGCGCGCTGGCAGGTTTCAAGGCCCTGTCGGTCATGCTGGCGCCGGTGCTGCCGGCCCTGTCCGACCGCGTCTCGCGCGAACTGTTCGGTGGATCGGACAGCTTCACCTGGGCCGATGCCGGCCAGCTGCCGCAACGCGTGGCGCCGTTCCAGCACCTGATGCAGCGTGTCGATCCCAAGCTGCTGGACGCCCTGTTCGAATCGCCCGCCGAGGCCGCTGCGCCCGAAGCCCCCGCCGAACCCGCCACGATGCCGGGCGGCGAGCCGCTGGCCGACACCATCACCATCGACGACTTCGCCAAGGTCGACCTGCGCATCGCCAGGATCGTGAACTGCGAGGAAGTCGAGGGCTCGACCAAGCTGCTGCGCCTGACGCTGGACGTGGGCGAAGGCCGTCACCGCAACGTGTTCTCGGGCATCAAGTCGGCCTACCAGCCCGCCGACCTGATCGGCAAGCTGACCGTGATGGTGGCCAACCTGGCGCCGCGCAAGATGAAGTTCGGCGTGTCCGAAGGCATGGTGCTGGCGGGCAGCCACGCCGACGAGAAGGCCAACCCCGGCATCTACGTGCTGGAGCCCTTCCCCGGCGCGCAGCCCGGCATGCGCGTGCGCTGAACGTGCGGCAACGGCGGCAACCCTGCCTTGCCGGGCTGCCATCTGACGAATGATCCCAAAAATAAACCGCTCATCGAGCGGTTTATTTTTGCCTGCGGCGCATCGAGCCGCGCGCCCTGCCACTGAACCACGGCGATGCGCCGAAGCACCGCGCACGCCTACGCCTGCTGCGCTTCCTGTGCCTGCGGCGCCAGCGCCGGATCCAGCGCCACGCGTTCGTCGAACACGAAGCAGTGGCCCTTGAAACCCACGCCGCCCGTTTCCTCGAAGTACTTCAGGATGCCGCCCTCCAGTTGCAGGACGTGCGGCACGCCGGCCTCGGCCATGTAGATGGCAGCCTTCTCGCAGCGGATGCCGCCCGTGCAGAAGCTGACCACGGTCTTGTCGCGCAAGTCGTCCAGGTGCGCCTGCACCGCCGCGGGAAACTGCGTGAAGCGGTCGATGCGCCAATCCACGGCGCCCTCGAACGTGCCCACGTCCACCTCGAACGCATTGCGCGTATCCAGCAGCAGTAATTCGCGGCCCGCGTCGTCGTGGCCCTGCGCCAGCCACCGGGCCAGCGTCGGCCCGTCCACGCTGGGCGCGCGGCCGGCCTCGGGGCGGATGGCGGGGTGATCCATGCGGATGATCTCGCGCTTGATCTTCACCAGCATCTTGCCGAACGGCACGTCGTCGGACCAACTGAACTTCACGTCGAGGTCGGCGAAGCGCGCGTCCGCGCGCAGCCAGGCCAGGAAGCTCTGGATGCCCTCGTCCGATCCCGCCAGGAACAGGTTGATGCCCTCCGGCGTCAGCAGCACGGTGCCCTTGAGCCCGGCGGCGCCCGTACGGGCCAGCATCTGCTCGCGCAACGCCGGCAACGCGTCCAGCGTGACGAACTTGTACGCCGCGATGTTGGCAACGCGGCCTTTTTCTTCTTGCATGTTCATTGCCTGCATCCCTGCCGCCTGCCTCAACCGCCCAGCACCCGCTGTTCCACCACCGCGTCCAGCACCCAGCGCAGGCCCGCGGCATCGGCCGCCGGATTGGGATCGCGCACCTCGACCACACGCAGGCGGTATTGCACGCCGGGCTGGAAATCGAAGCCCAGGATCTCGCCATGCCACAGTTGCCAAGGCTGCGAGGGAGTATCGCGCACCTGGTAGCACGTGGTCTTCATCACGCCGCTGGTGCACGGCACGCGCTGCGGCGCCACGTAGACCAGCTTGGACGGCCCCGCCTGGGTGCCCGTGACGGGATCGGTGCGGCGCCCGAAATCCAGCACCTCGCCGGTGTCCAGCACCAGCGTCAGGCGCTTGGGCTGCACGTCGCTGTCCAGCCGGCTGGACGTGATGCGGGTCAGCGCGGCCAGATAATCCTGTTCGAGACGTGCGCGCTCGGCGTCGGCGCAGGCCATGCGCGTGCTGACGGGCGCATGGGGCACCACCAGCAGGCCGTTGGCCATCACATACTGGCCGGCGTAGGTGTTGCAGCCGGAGAACCCCGACAGGCGCGGCTGGCCCTGTTCGCGGGTGAAGCTGATCGTGATGGGCTGCTGGCTGGAACCGGCATGAGGCACGGGACGCAGCGGCGCGCCGGGCCGCGTCCACCGAGCCAGTTCCCAGGTGGTCTGGACCAGCACGTCGGACTGGCTGCCCGGGGCATATGTGCCGGCGCGGCCAGCCTGCGGCGGCGAGGCGCAGGCGGCCAGGGCAAGGGGCAGGACGAGCGGCAACAGGCGGATCGGGGTTGGACGCATGACGGTCTCCAAAAACCTTGCGCCGGCCAGGCGGCGGCCGGCGCAGCCTGCATTGTAGGCCGGCAGGCGCAAGGGCCACGGCGTGGCCCGGCCTGGCGCGCGACGCCCCGAGGCCGAATCCGCAACGTGGCGAGACCGCCCCTTATGGCGTGGGCGGATCGGCGCGGCGCACGAAATCGAGCACCTCGCCGCTTTGCAGGTTGAAGGCCAGGCGGCGCGGCGCGCCGCCACTGTCCAGCGTGAAGGTCTTGACCTGCGGCAGCGCCTGCAGATAAGCGGTTTCAAACGCGGCCAGCTCCGGCTGCGGGCAGGCCATGCGCGTGGAGCCCGGCGTCTGGATGGTCAGCGTGCCGCCCTGCAGCAGATAGGCGCCGCTGTAGCGGTTGCAGCCCGAGAAGCCCACCACGCGGTACTGGCGCCCCTGCGCCAGGAAGGTGAGATGCACGGGTTCGCCAGAGGCGCTGCGCGGCGGGATGGCGCGCGCCTGGCCGTCGGGCCGCGCCCAGCGCACCAGCTCCCAGGACGTCTGGGCCAGCGAATCGGCGCTGGTGGCGGCATTGGCGGCGCCGGGCCCCTGGGCACGGGCCTGCACCGGCGGCTCGGCGGGCACGGCGGCCGGTTTGCCCGCGCAGGCGGCCAGCAGGACGGCGGCCCCGACAGCCAGCAGCGCGGGCACGGCGGCGCGGGTGTACATGGCGATGGTCATCAAGGCTCCTGTTGCGACAGCAGGCTTCACTGTAAACCCCGGGGCATTACCAGGCTTTGTCGCGGCGAGACCGGATGTATCCGTGCCCCCTGCGCTCTCGGATACGCGCAAGGGACAGCGCGCGACACTCTGCCTAGGTGTTGTTTCATATTTTCGAATAAATTCTGCAAAAGGCGAAGAAAAGATAAGATGTGCATATCCTGTCCGCAACAGAAAAGCGAAGTCTTCCGCGTTGGAAGAGGCCGGCTTGTCTTTTCCGACGCGCGCCGTCCCCCAACAAAGCGGAACATGTCCGTGAACGAACCGGAATTCCTGACTACCAAAGCCGCCGCGGCGTTGATCGGCGTATCTGTACGCACGGTCCAGCTATGGGTCGAGGCCGGTCTGCTGCAGGCCTGGAAGACGGAAGGCGGACACCGGCGCATCGCGCGCGCCTCGGTGGACGAGCTGCTGCGCCGCCGCGCCGAAGAAGCCGGCCGGCCCGCCCCCGGCGACGGCGGCCCGCTGCGCGTGGTGGTGGTCGAGGACGATGTGCACCTGCAGACCCTGTATGAACTGACGCTGACCAGCCTGCCCTTCCCGCTGGAACTGAAAATGGCGGGCGACGGCTTCAGCGGCCTGATGCGCATCGGCCAGTTCCGCCCGCACGTCATCATCGCGGACCTGAACCTTCCCGGCCTGGATGGTTTCCGCATGATCCGCGCGCTGAGGGAAGCCCCCGAATCGCGCGACGCCGAGCTTTACGTCGTCTCGGCGCTGACGCCCGAGGACATCCGCGACCGTGGCGGCCTGCCCCAGGGCGTGTCGTCCCTGTCCAAGCCCGTGCCCATGAGCGCGCTGGAATCGCTGATGCATCAGGCGCACGAGCGCTTGAACGCCTGAAAGTGCCCATCGCCTGAAGGCGGCGGCTTTCCCGCTGTGGCGGCCCTGCTGCGGGATTGAAGACGCGGCATCCCCACGCTTGCGACATTACGCGGCAACCGCGGCGCGGTAGCATTGCGGGGTCCCCATTCACCTGGACGCCCCATGCCGCGCGCTTTCCCTCCGCTCCCCGGACAAGCCCATGCTGGGTAGGCTCGTCCGCATCCTGCTGGCGCTGACCGCCGTCGCGCCGCTGTCCATTCCCCTGGCGTATCTTTACGCCCGGCAGCAGCAGTTCCTGTGGGCCGCGCTGGCGCTTGCCGGCTGCCTGGCGCTGGGCGGGCTGGCATGGATCATCATCGTGCAGGCCAGCAGGCGGCTGGAACCGCTGCCCATCGCCATCGTCAAGGCCAAGAGCGCCGACAAGGAAGTGCTGGCCTTCTTCATCGCCTATGCCCTGCCGCTGATTTTCCGCAACCCGGTTTCCGCGCCCAGCCTGGACGGCTGGCTGTTCGCCATGCTGCTGCTGGTGTTCGTGCTATGGAGCACGCACACGCTGCAGGTCAATCCCGTGCTCGGCCTGCTGGGTTTCCATTTCTACGAGGCCGAGGCGCAGGGCGGCATCACCTACCTGCTGATCACCCGCCGCGAGATCACCAACCTCAAGTCCATCGGCCACGTCGTCCAGATCGGCGAATACGGCGTCCTCGAAGCCCGCCGCCCTTCCGGAGCCTCAGCATGAGCCTTTTCGCTCTGACCTCTCTGCCCGAATCCCGCATCGTGCGCCTGGTGCTGACGGCCGCCCTGCAAAAGGAGATCCATGATCTGTTCGCTGAGCAACTGGAAGCCTTCGAGGCCGGCATCGTCGACACCATTGCCTTCGATGGCCGCTATACGCCGGATGAAGGCGAACTGCTGGCCATCGGGGGCTTTCACGAGGCCGGTGCGCTGCGCGACGCCGTCGCCAACCCGGTGTCGGTGGAGGCCTACGATCCGGACCGGCATGGCCTGGACAGCGTGCGCGCGGTGTTCACCGGGCTGGGCAAACGCGGGGCCGAGCGCGTGCTGATCCAGCGCTTCGAGCGGCGCAGGCTGATCGCCAGCCGCGGCCTGGCCATCTTCTATTCCGGCAATACGTTCCGCAAGATGGAGCAGGCCGGGCTGACGCTGGACACCAAGCTGCTGGCCGTGCTGGACGGCGACACGCTGCGCTTCCAGAGCTTCCATTTCCTGCGGCAGGTGTTCGACCTCAGCGAGCAGTACAACGAGGCCACCAACGAGGACGTGCAGCGTTTCGCCACGCACGCCAAGATCGCGGTCGAGGATGCGGGCACCTTCCAGGAAGGGGCCGGCTCGCTGGTGCGCAAGAAGATCGCGTTGATCCTGCAATCCGGTGTGCTGGAAAACTTCAGCACGCAGCAGATCGCGGCGGCGGCGCAGGAATTCGGCGTTCCTGTCGAGATGGATGCGCGGCAGCGCATCGTGCTGCCGGAGAACAAGACGGCATTGCGCCGGCTGTTGCGATTTCTGGACGAGGACTACTACGAATCGCCCATCAGCCGCACGCGCTATGTGTCGAACTCCAAGCGCGTGGCGGATTAGCTCTCTGCCCGGCTTACCGGGATCGACGCTTTCGCGGCAAAGTGAGCCATTGGCATGGCATTCCGGCGGGGAATGGCGCAGCCGGCGACATGCGGTGCGGGAGTCATCGTGAAATGAAAAAGCCGGCGGACGCGCCATGCATCCGCCGCGCCGCCCTCACTCGAACTTGTGCGACACCGAGGCGCTGCGGCCTTCGCTCAGATCGATCGATACCTGATAGTCGGACGCCGCCGGGTTGCGCACCGTGATGGTGTGCTTGCCGGCCGGCAGCGTCAGCGAACGCAGCGGCGGGCTGACGCCCCGCGAACGCCCATCCACCAGCACCTCGCCCCACGGCGAGATGTTCAGGTTGACGGTGCCCGTGGTCGGCTTGGGCGGCGTTTCTGCCGCCGCGGCGGCCAGGGCATCGGTCGTCGCCGTGGCCGCGCCCGAGGGATCGGTCGCGCTGCCGGTGGCCGTGCCGGTGCTGGGCTGCACCGTGCCCGGCACCCCGCCCACCGCGCCCGGCTGGGCCGTGGTGGCATTGGGCGAGGACAGCGCGCCGTCGGCCACGGACGCGCCCGGCGTGGGCGGCTGGGCGGCGCCCGGCGTCACGCCCGAACTGGCGCCGTTGCCCGGCGTGCCAGGCTGCGCCGTCATCGGCGGCACGCCGCCCGTCGCACCCGGCGTCGCCGTGGAGGACGGCGGCGGAACCTGACCGTTGCCCTGGGGCAGGCTGGAACCGTTGCCGGCATACGGATCGGCGGCGGCGCCCCCCGTGGGCGGCGGATTACCGGCCGACGGAGAGGCTGTGCCCGGTGCGCCGGCCTGCGGCGCCGCGCCGGAGGAAGGCTGCGACACACGCGGCTGAGGCGGTTCCGGCGGTGGGGGGGTGTCGGTCAGCGAACGCGGCGGATTGGCCGGCGTGGGCGCGGATGAGGGCCCGTTGCCCGCCGTCAGCGGCGCATCGCTGCCCTGCATGCGCATCCAGAAGAACACGGCGCAACCGATGACGACCAGCACCACCAGCACCATCACCCAGGAGACGCGGGACGGCGGCTTTGTGGCCTGCTGCGCCGGCTTGGGCGGCGCAGCGTCTGCGGCGCCGCGGTCTTCGTCCGCCTGCGCACGGTGTCCGGGCGATTCAGCAGCGACGGGCGGAACCGGCACGGGCGCGGGTTCGGGAATCGGTTCCGGAATGGGTTCGGGGAACTGCTCGGGAATCGGCTCCGGGAAAGGATCCGGCATGGCGCGCGGCGCGGGTTCGGGCGCAACGGCGGCTGGCGAAGAAGCAGACTGCACGGGAGCAGGCGGAATGCGGTCGGCCAGCGGCGGCGCGGCGGGCGCCATCGGCAGAGGAGCCGGCGCCGGGACCGGCGCGGCAATCGGCGTCGGAACGGCAGGCGCCGGTTCCGGGGCAGAGGCAAAAGGCGAAGGCACAGGTGCAACCGGCGTCGGCGCCGTGGGGGCAACTGGCGCGGTCATCGGCGGCGGCGTCCCGGGCGAAGCCGCCGATGCGGCGGCCCCGGCGGGCAACGGCGCAACGGGCGCGACCGGCGTCGCCCGCGCGCCCAGGCGTTGCAGCAGTTGATCCAGCGTTCCCGGCCGGACACGATGATCCAAGGCCAGGCCGGCATCGATCGCCTGCGCGAAACCCGCCGCGGCGGGATCCTGCATACGCTGCACCAGCGGCACGTAGTCATCGCGCACACAGCGCTGCAAGGCCGGCGGCGGCGGCTCGCCGGTCGCCAATGCGTAGCCCAGCGCGCTCAACGCATACACGTCGGTCCAGGGCCCGCAGGGATTCTGCGGATCGTCGGTGTACTGTTCGAAGGCGGCGTAGCCCGGCGCGCGCGCCGCGGATTCCGCATTGGCCGTGGGCGAGGCGGGACCGGTCAGCAGATGCGCGCGGCCATCGTGATCCACGCCCACCGTGCCCAGCGCGACGCCGCCGTGCACGCGCCAGCCGGCATGCAGCGGCGACAGTTCAGCGATCAGGTCGGCCAGCACGCGGCCGATGCGATCGGCCGGCGTCCCGCCGTGCGTGAACTCGGGCAGGCTGCTCAGGGGTTGCGGCGCGCCGCGCGCCGCGTCGAAGTCGCGCCCAGTGGCGCCGGCTTGGGATTGATTCATAAGGGCTCCGGGCAGAGTGACCTCACAGGCGCCACGTCGATGGCGACGAGAACAGCCGCAGGAACAGGGTGGCATTCAAGGCGCCGCCATGCACGTAGGTCTGCAGGGCCGCGCCATCGGTCTGGTTGGTCCACCAGTAGCTGGTGTGCGAGCTGGGGTTGAAGCAGGCAGGCAGATCGGGCCAGGCGGCCAGCGCGCGCGTATCCTGGGCGGGCGCCGCCGATGCGGCCGCGGGCATGCCGGCGTTCAGGATGTCCAGGATGTCGCTGGCGGCCGACGACGCGGCGGTGACGGGTGCGGCATCGGGCAGGCGAGCGGGAATCTCCACGCCGAGCAGGGTACGGTCCAGGTGATCGGCGCTGCAGCCGTTGCGCGTGGCGCTCATCAGGCCGCTGCCCAGCTGGCGGTAGAAATCGCCGGCCTGCGCGAGATGGGCCTGCTGGAAGGCATCCGCCTGCACCGCATATATCGCGCACAGCGGATACGCACGGCCCACGCGGTCGCGGCTGGGTGCGATGCTGCCGAGCAGGACGGTGCCGGCACCCGACGGTCCTGCGGGAATCGCGAAGTTCCAGATGGGCGCCGTCAGATAGGCACGTTCGGCGCCGTCGTCGATGGAATTGCGCAAGGCCGCCAGGCCGTACTGCAGCCACTTGTCCCACCACGCGATCAGGCCGCGCGGCAGGCGCCGGTGCACGAAATCACCCGCCGCCGGCATCTTGCCGTACCAGCCTACGCTGTCTCCGTTTTCCGCGTTGCTGCGCATGGTCCGGGCCCCCGTCACGAGCGTCCGGGGCACGAGAACCCCTGCATCTCGGGAAGGTGGAACGGGCTCTTCACGCTGCCGGCGCGGATTTCCAGGACGATCTTGCGCCCTCCGATGTTGAAAGTGGCCATGGTGATCTCCTGTGAAGGGCCGCGCTGCAGGGTTGCCTTGTCCAGCATCCGGTTCAGCGCCCAGGGGCCGCTGCTGACCAGCCCCGCGGTGCCGACTTGCGGCGCCAGTTCGATACGAACCTGATTGGTGCCGCGCGGGCCGGGCCACTGCACCGTGGTGGCCACTTGCGGGCCATGGGTGTAGCGCACGGTCTGGCCGTCGATGTCCATCAGGAATTGGGTAATGGCGGGATCCATCTCGATCGGACGGATCGAGACCCGGTAGGACGGCGTGGGGCTGCCCGCCATGAAGTACGCGTCGCGGATGGCCGCGCCGCGCTGGAACGAGTCCAGCAGCGCCGAGTTCTTGCCGGGCGTGCCGTCGATGCCCGGCTTGAAGCGCCAGCGCGAACCGGACACGTCGATCTCGCTGATCAGGTTCTTCTGGAAGAACTCGTCCATCATGCCGTTGGGCGCGAACAGGCGCGCCATGTCGTTGGGCGCCACGTCCTTGTCCGAATTCGGCGAGAAGGGATAACGGCCCGCGATGGCTTGCCGGCAGAACAGGCCGATCGTCGCGTAGGAGTTTTCGCCGAGGCGTTCGCGCGTCACGCCCGAGACCTCGTTGGACGCGCCCGTCGACAGGTCGTCCAGCACGCCGCGCAGCGGGCCAGGCATGCGGCCGGCTTCGGCGCGCATCTTGGTGACCACGTCGGAAGCGGGCGCCGGGCTGGCGCTGCGCAGGGCGGCGTCGGCGGCGGTCAGGTAGGTGTACAGCTCGTTCAACAGGCTGGTCGTGGCCGCGATCGGCGCCTGCTGGCCCTGCCCTTCGCTGCGCGCCAGGCGGCGCCACGGCTCGAAGTGCTCGTCCACGATGCGTTCCAGCTTGCCCTCGGTGGCGTCGGCGCGCGTGGCGGCGTTGGGGCCCGTGGGGCCGAACATCTGCTCCAGCGCATCGCGCGTGCTGCTGACCCGCTCGCGCGCCGCATCGGCCAGCGTGCGCTCGTTGTTGGTGTCGCGCAGCAGCGTGGTCTCGCGCGCCACGCTGTTCACCAGCTGCACCAGCGGCGAATCCGGTGCGGACAGCGTGCGGGCCACCTGGATGCTCTGCATCAGCGACGTGCGCGGCGCCAGCGTCAGGTCGTTCAGATAGCCATCCCACTGCGCCACGTAGTCGTTCAGGTACAGGCGCTTGATGTCGACGATCAATTGCTGCTGAGAGGCCTGGTCCAGCAGGCCCGGCGGCGGGATGTCCAGCACCCAGGCATCATCGCGGCGCAGCAGTTCCGCCACGCGCGTCACGCGCGGGTTGAACACTTCCCAGTAGCCCCGATAAGTGAACAGCGACGCAATGCCCTGGTTCAGCGGCTTGCCGCTCTTGCGCGCGAACACCGCGTTGGCCTGCGGGCCGCCCAGCGTGACCGCCGTGGTGTCGGGCGCGCTTTCACCGCCGGCCAGCATGCGGCGCAGGCGGCTGTAGGCGCGCTGCGCCAGCGTATAGCGCGCCAGCTTCTCGCGCGCCTGCTTGACCAGTTCCTCGTCACGCGGGAACGGCGAGGCCAGCACGCGGCCCTGCACCAGGTTGCGCAGATGCAGGGACAGCAGGTCGTACTGGCGGCGCGTGTAGCCCTCGGGCAGCGTGTTCTGCATGTCGGACAGCAGCCAGGCATGCATGAACTCGGCGTCGTAGTGGTCGGCCTCGTACAGCATCAGATAGGCGCGCAGCGCCTCGTAGCTGTATTCCAGGTCGTCCGCCTTGGCCGAGCGCAGCGCGGCCTCGATGCGGCGCGCCACCTGCGGCAGCAGCACGGTGTCCAGCGCATCGCGGTACACGCCCTGCACCGCCGAGTTCATCTTCTCGCCCTGGTACAGCCCGAAGCGATAGCTCCAGGGAGGCGAATCGATCTCGAAGTTGGCATGGCGCGGCAGATACCACAGGCTGTCCAGGAACGGCATCAGCCCCAGCACGTCGCCCGCCTTGGTGATCTTGATCTCGCGGCCCAGCTTCTCCACCGTGGGCACGCGGCGATCCACCTCGTCCAGGTAGCGCGAGTTGTTGCCGTAACTGATCAGCCATCCCGCCGTCAGCGCCACGAAGGCGATCGCGATGGCCGCGTAGCCCGCCCAGTGCAGGCGGCGGTAGCGGCGCTCCCAGCGCAGGTTGCGGCCCGCCAGGCCGGCCTCGCGGAAGATCACGTTCTGCAGCAGATCCTTCAGGAAGAAGCTGCGGCCTTCTTCGGAGTCCGGCGTCGTGGTCGCCAGCCCACCCTCGATACGCAGATAGCGCTTCAGGTGGCCCGTGACCTGGTCGAAGGTCTCTCCGCCCTGCGTGCCGCTGGTGAAATACACCCCACGCGGCATCAGGCGCGCCTCGAAGCGCGAGGTGGCGAACACGTCGCTCAGGAAGTGGCCCAGCACCGATTGCAGGCCTGCGAACTGTTGCGGCAGCAGATAGGCCAGCGCGCGGCGCGACTCTTCCGTCTCGGCGGCCAGCACTTCCGGCAACGCGTCGTCCAGGCGGCGCTGCAGCAGGCGGTACTCGGCGTGGAAGGCCTCGTACAGGTCGAAATCCTGCTCCTGGCTGCGGGCGTAGGGCAGCGTGAAGCCCCACACCTGCTCCAGGTCTTCGCGGCTGAACGACGCGAAGTACTGCTCGAAGCCCTGCAGCAGGTCGACCTTGGTGACCAGCACGTACACCGGGAAGTTGATGCCCAGTTGCTCGCGCAGTTCCTGCAGGCGGCGGCGCAGCACCGCGGCATGCTGGGCGCGCTCGGCCTCGGACGCGGCCAACAGGTCTTCGATGCTGATGGTCAGCATCGCGCCGTTGATGGGCTGGCGCCCGCGGAAGCGCGACAAGAGGCCCAGGAAGCCCTTCCACTCTTCCTCGTCGCCAGTGGGATCGCTTTCGTGGGTGGTGTAGCGGCCGGCCGTGTCCAGCAGCACCGCGTCGTCGGTGAACCACCAGTCGCAGTTGCGCGTGCCGCCCACGCCGCGCAGCGCGGCCTTGCCGAAGCGGTCGGCCAGCGGGAAGTTCAGGCCGGAGTTGACCAGCGCCGTGGTCTTGCCCGAGCCCGGCGCGCCGATGATCACGTACCAGGGCAACTGGTACAGATACTGGCGCGAATAGCGGTCGAAGGAGAAGCGGCGCTTATGGCCTTCGAAACGGGTCTTGCGCAGCAGTTCGACGGCTTCGTCGAAGCGGCTTTCCAGCTCTCGGATATCGGATTGCGGGGCCTCCGCCTCGGTCTCGTCTTTCTTCTTGGGGCGGCGCAACTGACCGAGCAGCTGTGCGTTCAACCGGCCTTCACGCCATTTGCGCCACACCAGGCGCAGCAGCCAGATCGAGAAGAGGATGGCAATGACGATGATGCGGGCCGTCTCGCTTTCCAACGGACGCTGCGCGCCGATGGCCAACAGCGGGCCGGCGATCCACACCAGCAGCGCCAGCGCCACGATGCCGAAGAAATTCCACAAGCCACGGCTGAAGAGCCAGCCGAAGATGCGATACATCATTGTCGGGCTCCTTCCGGCGTTGCTTCGGGCGACACGGGCGGCACCATCAGCGTGATCTCCACGCGGCGGTTGGCCGAACGGCCGGCCGGCGTATCGTTGGGCGCGATGGGGTCGGCATCGCCGCGGCCCTCGGCACGCACGCGTCCTGGCTGGTCCAGGCGTTCTTCCAGGATGTCCTTGACCACGTCCGCACGCGCCTGCGAAAGGTGCCAGTTCGACGGATAGCGCGCGGTGCGGATGGGCACGTTGTCGCTGTAGCCACGAATCAGGATGTTGCCCTGGGTCTGGCGCAACGCGTCGGCCACGCGCGACAGCACGGGCACGTAGCGGTCGCGCACCACGGCGGCGCCCGACTCGAACAGGCCGTCGCCGCGCAGCACGATCACGCTGCGGTCGACCTCGTCGCGCACGGCCACCAGTTGCTCGCGGATCTCGGGTTCGAGGAACACGGCCAGGCGCGGCGACGGCGCCGGGCGGCGCACGGCCGGCGGCGCGATCTGCATGGTGGGCGGCTTCAACTGCCCGATGGCGGCAAACACCACGTCGGAGCGGCCGCCCAGGCTCCAGTTCAGGCCCCAGAACACCAGCAAGGCCAGCACCGCGGCCAGCGCGCCGAACACCCACAGCGGCACCGGCAGGCGGCGCAGCGCTTCCTGCGCCGGCGCGTCACGCCAATGCGGCGACAGCGCGCGGGCGTACTCGCCGCGCGCGCTGCGCAGGATGCGCAAGAGCCGCTGGCGCAGCGTTTCGAGCTGCGTGCGGCCGTTGTCCACCACGCGATACCGGCCCTCGAAGCCCAGCAGCAGGCAGTAATAAAGCAGTTCGAGCAGGTCCAGGTGATGGCCCGGATTCTGCGACAGCTTGGCCAGCAGCTGGAAGAACTTCTCGCCGCCCCAGGTCTCATTGTGGAACGTGACCAGCAGGCTGTGCGCGGACCACACCCCGCCGCCGCCCCAGGGCGTCAGCGCGGCGGCTTCGTCCAGCGCCGTGCACAGGCAATAACGCGCGCCCAGGATGGTCTCGTTCGGAATGCCGGCCTGCTGCGCGCGCAGTTCGAACTGGCGCACCTCGTCGACCAGATGCTCGCGCAGCATCGCGGGCGATGGGTGCGAACTGGTTGCGCGGATCTGCGGAATCAGGTCCAGCAGCGGATTGGCCGCCGCCACCAGCGGATTCGATCCGCTGATGACGTACTCGTGCGGACGCAGCCGGCTGGCCGCGCCGCCAGGCGCGGCGCCTTCGTCCAGCAGGCCGGGAAAGGGAGGATCGGATGCATGCATGCGTGGAATCTCCTGCCGGGCTTAGTCTCGGACCGCCCAGAACTCCATGGCCAGGCCGGGGAACTCGCCTGCCAGGTGCAGGGCCATCGCGCCGGTGCGTTCGAGCTGCTTCCAGAAGTCGCCGCTCTTGTCGAGCTCGAAGTACACGTAGCCCGCGCTGTAGGGAATCTGCCGCGGCGCCACCGGCAAGGCCCGGACGGTGACGCCCGGCAGTTGCAGGTGGACCAGGTCGCGGATGCGATCGACCGGGCCGATCTTGACCTGGGCCGGGAAGCGCGAGCGCACGGTCTCGGCCGGCATGTCCGCGTGCACCGCCAGCACAAAGCCGGCGGTACGCAGCAGTTCGGCGTCGGCAACCTGCGCGGTGCGCACGCCCTGGCCGCGATCGTGCAGCGGAATCTGGATGGCGTGCTGCTCCAGCACGGCGGATAGCGAACGGCGCAGCTCGGCCATCAGCGGCTCGAACGTGGCCTGCAGATCATCGTGTTCGTAGGTCGGCAGCACTTCGGGCCGGCGCTGCGCGCTGGTGTAGGTGGCCAGGTCGCTGGCCAGCATCAGCCAGTCGTGGAACAGGCGTTCGGGGTGCATGTTCGGCACCTGGCGCGCGTGCCAGAGCGCGCCCACGTAGCGGTTGACGGTCTCCAGCAGCATGAAGTCGGCCACTTCGGACACGCCGCCGCGGCCCGGCTGCGTCAGGCGTTGCGCCAGCACTTCGCTGCGCGCTTCCAGCAGACCGTAGAGCTCGCTGGTGAAGGTACGCAGCGAGGGTTGCAGCGCGGCCTCGAGCCAGGGCGGAATGTAGCGGTCGTCCAGCAACACGCGGTTGTCGGCGCGGCGCTCGATCACGCGGGCCACCCCCACGCCGATCCACTCGTCGCCCAGATCGGTTTCCAGCATCAGCCGCAGCCGCAGGCGGCCCATCTGCACCAGGGCGGCCTCCATGCCGACCGCGCCGGAATCCTCGATCTCGCCTTCATGCACCTCGAAGCGCGCCAGGGTGTCCTGGCCTTCTTCGTAGATGACCTCGCAGGCGCCCGGACGGCGGCGCGGCAGCGCCAGCATCACGCGCACGTCGCGCGCGTCGGGATGGACGTCCAGCGCGGCGGGCGCATCCTGGGCGCGCTCGAATTCGAACGGTGTGCCGTCGGGCAGGATCCCCGCAGCCTGCGCCAGCGCGACCTTGCCCAGCGCCAGCGCGTCGCGGTCGATCTCCAGGGCCGAAAATCCCCAGAAAAAACCCTGCAACGCCTGCGTACGCCGGCGCAGCAGCGCCTCCAGGTGCCGTTCGAATTGCTGGAAATGCTGCGGCCGCAGGAACATGCCCTCCGACCAGACGACTTTGTTGTCCAGTGCCATATTCGATTTATGTGATTGACGGAAAACCAGGCCGGCTCGGCCCGGATCGGCGGGATGATGTGCAATGCGGCCCTGGGCCGCGGACCTGCGTCAGAAAGGCCACCAGGAACTCTCCCGGTCGACGAATTTCAGGCCCTTGCCATCGACGGAAACCCGGACGGTTTCCTCGTTGGGCGAAAACTGCCAGAACTTGTAGATATTCGTGTTCTGCGCTTCGGGCAGCGGCACGGTCAGGCGCCATTGGCTGTTTTCCAGGTCGCGATAACCGGCCACGATGCCGACCACGCGCGCCTCGACACTGCCCGCGTGGGTCACTTTCTTGGTCTCTCCGGGTTGCAGGATGACCTGGTCGCTTTCAAGCAGCGTCTTGCCCAGCGCGGCCTGCGGATCGCCCTGCAGCGTGAAATAGTCGCGCGCCTCGAACTCGCTGGACGAGCGCAATTCGAATACCGTGACCTGGATGGGCGACGGCCGGCCATTGGCATCCGGATTCACGCGCGGGTCGGCATACAGCTCGATGGCATAGGGCACCGCCCGCTTGCTGGCGGTGGAAGAGCACCCGACCGCCGCCGCCAACAGTATGACCACGGGCGCCAGCCGCAAAATACGCAGTGTCTGTCCGATAAATGATTCCCGCGTCGCCATAGCGCCACCTGCTTCCCGTGGTTACGAAAGCCGGTATATTCAAGGCAGGCATACGGCTTTTTTATGACGAAATGTAGTTAGTTACGCCTGTTACGGAGTGGTGAATCTGCTTCTCGATTGGAAATATTTGGCTTACCACCCGAATCATTTCCAGAGCAACTCGCCGCTATCATCGCTGCAAGTCCGCATCTGTAACCGGCCATCCTGGCCGAACGGCGCGGGTTTCTTTCACTGTTCGCTCACGACCCCTCACTATGAGAATGCAAGTGCGTTCCGGCCTGCTGGCCGCCGTGATACTGCTGGCGGGATGTGCCGCCAATAATCAGACCGCGCCCGCGCCGGTCGTCCTCACGCAGGAGGCTCGCGACCAGATGCAGCAGGTCCGCGACGCGTACAACGCCGGCCGCTACGGCGACGTCATCCGCCAGGTGGCGACCTCCGACGTCCTGCACCAGTCCACCACCGAAGTGCGCATCGAGGCGCTGAAGCTGCAATCGTTCAGCTACTGCCTGACTGACTACCGCCAGCTCTGCGAGGACGGCTTCCGCCGCATTCTGGCCATCGACCCCAACTTCACGCTGGCTCCCAATGAGGCGGGCCATCCCCAGTGGGGTCCGGTGTTCCGCCAGGCGAAGGGAACGCAGAACGGCTGAGACAGGGCCACCCAGGCGGCGTCCTGCGTGGCGCCGCCCGCCGGCCCGGGCAACACAGGAAGACGGCCATGACCCTTACCCTGATCCAACGCAATTCCGATGCCTCCGGCGCGCCGCGCCGGGCAGATTTCCGCGCCCCTGGCGGTACGCTGGGCCGCGACCCTGCGAATCATCTGGTGCTGCCGGACGAGTCCGGCATGCTGTGCCGCGTGCAGGCCGCGCTGCGCGTCGACCCTTACGCCTGCCGCCTGCGCAACCTCAGCTCGATGAGCAAGGTCAGCGTGAACGACGTGCCGCTGGCCGCCGGGCAGGAGCTGTCCATCGCACCGGGCGACACGCTGCGCATCGGCTCCTATGTATTGGGGGTAGAACTGTCGCAAGCGGCGGCGGCTCCCGCCGCCGAGGCGAGTTCGGCGCCGCCCCTGGGACCGGTTGCCGCCGCACCCGTGGCCGCACCCGTGGCCGTACCGGTTGCTGCACCGGCGCCAGCCGCTGCTGCGCCCCGTCCGCCCGAACCGCGCGCGGCCGAGCCCTACCCGGCCGAGCCCCGGCGAGCGGAGACATCGCCGCATCCGGCCGAACCGCCATACGCCCCCGAAGCACCGCGTGCGCCGGTCGCCGCGCAGCCCGTCTCGGCAACGGCTTCCCGGCAACCGGAAGCGCCCATCGCAACGCCGCCGGCAGCCGCCGCCGCGCCCATGCCGATGGCGCCGCCCGACTTCCCCGACCTGTCCGACTTCGATGCCTTGGGCAAGCCGCCCGCCGGCGATCCCGATCCGCTGCTGGCCGGCGCGCCGGCCGCCCCGCTGGCAGCCGAACCCGCACCCGCGCCGCAACAGCCGCCCGAAGACGTGTTCAGCGGCCTGTTCGGTCCCGGCACGCTGCCGGTGGGCACGGTGTCCGACGTCTCGGCCCATCCTTTCGAAATGGACTCGGCGCAGGCACGCAACGCCGCCGATCCGCTGTCGCATCTGCCTCGCGGCGACGCCTCGGTCTCGCGCCCCCAGCGCGATCCGCTGGCCATGTTCGATGCGCCGCATGGCGGCCATGACGTCTTCGCCGACCAGACGCCGTCGACACTGCCCGCGCATGACCCTCTGCAGCCGATGCGCTCGGATCCCGTACGCGACACGCTGCAGCGGCCGCGCGACACCGACGACAGGATATCGGCGCGCGACCACGCCTCCATGGGCGGCTCTTTCCTGCGCCCCGCCTCGCCGCGCGCGCCCGCACGGCCGGGCACCGACCGCAGCGGCAACGACCGCGACCGCAACAACGAACGCTGAGGCCCCGCAGGATAGCCATCCTGCCAAACCAGCGCTTGCAATGACGACGGGCCGGCATATCGCCGGCCCGTCTTTCTTACACCCCTGCCGTCAATTGAAGGCTCAGGCGTACTCGTAGGCGAACTCGCCGTCCTTGGCCGACAGGCGCAGGCGGGTCCAGCCGTGGCCATCGCTGCCCAGCGAGGCCCCCAGCAGTTCGCGGCTGATCTTCGGCAGCACACGGTGCGTCAGGATCGCATCGACCATGCGGCCGCCCGATTCGACTTCCGTGCAGCGTTCCACCACCAGCGCCTCGGCGGACGGATCCACTTCCAGCGTGATGCCGTGGTTCTCCTGCAGGCGGCTGGCCACGCGGCCGAACTGCAGCGCCACGATGCGCTTGAGCACGTCGTCGGCCAGCGGCAGGTACGGCACCGCCACCAGGCGGCCCAGCAGCGCGGCCGGGAAGACCTCGAGCAGCGGCGCGCGCAGCGCGGTGGCCAGCGCATCCGGCTCGGGCATCAGCGAGGGATCGGCACACAGGCGCGCGATCAGCTCCGATCCGACGTTGGCCGTCAGGATGATGACCGTGTTGCGGAAGTCGATGTAGCGGCCTTCGCCGTCCTCCATCCAACCCTTGTCGAAAACCTGGAAGAAGATCTCGTGCACGTCGGCATGCGCCTTCTCCACCTCGTCGAGCAGCACCACGCTGTGCGGCCGGCGGCGCACGGCCTCGGTCAGCACGCCGCCCTCGCCGTAGCCCACATATCCGGGCGGCGCGCCCTTCAGCGTGGACACCGTGTGCGACTCCTGGAACTCGCTCATGTTGATGGTGATCAGGTTCTGCTCGCCGCCGTACAGCGACTCGGCCAGCGCCAGCGCGGTCTCGGTCTTGCCCACGCCGCTGGGGCCGCACAGCAGGAACACGCCCACGGGCTTGCCCGGATCGGTCAGGCGGGCACGGGCCGTCTGGATGCGTTGGGCGATGGTGTCCAGCGCATGGCGCTGGCCGATCACGCGGCGTTCCAGGGTATCGGCCAGATCCAGCACGGCACGCGCTTCGTCGCGCACCATGCGGCCCACCGGAATGCCGGTCCAGTCGGCCACCACGGCCGCCACCGCCGAGGCATCCACCGCGGGATGGATCAGCGGATTCTCGCCCTGGCTGCTGATCAGCTCGGCATTGGCCTGGCGCAATTCGTCGCGCAGGCCGTGCGCGGCGGCTTCGTCCACCGCGGCCGGCGTGTCTGCGGCAGGCGCGACATCGTTGCCCGCATCGGGCACGGCGGCATCCGCACCCGCTTCGATGCCCTGGGCCTGGGCCGCCACCGCGGCCGCATCCGGCGGCACGTCGGCGTCGGGATCCAGCTTCTGGCGCAGCGAGAACACCCGCCGCGCCAATGCGGCCTCGCGTTCCCAGCGCGCAGCCAGGTCAGCCTCCTCGGTACGGAGGGCGGACAGCTTTTCCTGGATCTCCGCCACACGCTCCGGTCCGCCGATGCCCAGGCGCGATTCGCGTCCGGCAATGCCCAGCTCGACGTCCAGCGCCTCGATGCGGCGGCGCGCGTCTTCCAGCGCGGCCGGCACGGCCTGCTGGCTGACGGCCACGCGCGCGCACGCCGTGTCCAGCAGCGCCAC
This sequence comes from Bordetella ansorpii, assembly GCF_900078315.1. Lineage (GTDB taxonomy): Bacteria > Pseudomonadota > Gammaproteobacteria > Burkholderiales > Burkholderiaceae_B > Bordetella > Bordetella ansorpii. Next base: position 553,251 of record NZ_FKBS01000014.1, on the reverse strand, counting down.
GGCCTTGTCGGGCAACTGGCGCGCGGGGATGTAGCGATGCGACAGGCGCACGGCGGCCTCGATGGCCTCGTCCAGCAGCAGCACGTGATGGTGCGACTGCAGGGCCTGCGCCAGGCCGCGCAGCATCAGCACCGCGCGCGCCTCGTCCGGCTCATGGATCTGGATGACCTGGAAGCGGCGGGTCAGCGCCGGATCCTTCTCGATGTACTTCTTGTATTCCGACCAGGTGGTCGCGCCGATGGTGCGCAGTTGTCCGCGCGCCAGGGCCGGCTTCAGCAGGTTGGCGGCATCGCCCGTGCCCGCCGCGCCGCCGGCGCCGATCAGCGTGTGGATCTCGTCGATGAACAGCACGATGGGCCGTTCGCTGGACTGCACCTCGTCGATCACCTGGCGCAGGCGCTGCTCGAACTCGCCCTTCACGCCGGCGCCGGCCTGCAGCAGGCCGATGTCCAGCAGGTAGAGCGACACGTCGCGCAGCGGCGCCGGCACGTCGCCGCTGGCCAGGCGCAGGGCCAGGCCTTCCACCACCGCCGTCTTGCCCACGCCGGCCTCGCCGGCCAGCAGCGGGTTGTTCTGGCGGCGGCGCATCAGCACGTCCACCATCTGGCGGATCTCTTCGTCGCGGCCCGAGACCGGATCGAGCTTGCCGGCACGCGCCTGCGCCGTCAGGTCCACCGCAAAGCGGGCCAACGCGGAGCCGCCCTCGCCCGCCGGGCCGCTGGCGGCCGCGGGGGCATCGCCGTCGGCCAGGGGCGGCGCCTCGGCTTCTTCCGGCGAGCCCTTCACGAATTCGTCGAAACGCTCCATCAGCACATCGGGCACGATGCGCTTGAACTGCCCCGACATGCCCGCCAGCACATTGCGCAGGCTGTAGGTGCGCGCCAGCGCCAGCAGCAGATGACCGCTGCGGATGCGCGAGGCGCCGTAGCGCAGCGAGGCGAGCACCCAGGCCCGCTCGACCGCGCTGTCGACGTGTTCGGACAGGTCGGACACCGAACCCGCGCCGCGCGGCAGCTGGTCCAGCGACGTGGCCAGGTCCTGTTGCAGACGGCCGAAGTCGATCTCGAAGGCGCGCGCGATGCGATGCAGATCGCTGTCCTGCATCTGCGCCAGCGTGTGGACCCAATGCACCAGTTCCACGTAGGGATTGCCGCGCAGCTTGCAGAACGCCGTGGCGCTTTCCAGCGTCTTGTACAGCAGCGGGTCGAGTTTGCCGAACAGGTCGGCACGGCCGATATCGGACATGATGCTCCGTCGAAGGGGTAGAGGTTATGGAACGACTTTATTTATGGTTTCACCGCATCAGTCTTCCTGCACTTGCGATCAATCAGCCGGGGCGCAGCCCAGCGTCACCTCCATGGCGCGGTCGCCGACGACCTGGGGGTCGCTGGCCAGGGGCAACACGCGCGTGCCCGACTTCATGATGGGAAACACCCCGGACTGGGTGAAGCTTTGCGTGCCGCCGTCCAGCTTGACGGTGGCACGGTACGAGGCCAGCGCCGACTTGCAGCCGCACTGCCCGATCGACTTGCCTACCTCTAGCGTCAGCTGCTGCAGCACCAGGCCGCGCTCGACGCTGCGCAGGCCCGGCTGCACCTGCACGCACTGGGCCAGATCGTTCTTGACGTCCACGGGCCCCGCGGCCTGGCTGGCGGCCGGCGCCAGCGCCAGCAGCGCCGGCAGGCACGCAGCGGCCACGCGGGCCATCACGCGTTCGACCGCCATATCAACCCCCGACCTTGGTGCCGCCGTTGGTGGCGCGGTTGGGAACGTAATCCACCTTCAGCAGCACGGTGCTGCGGCCGCTGGACTTCGCGAAACCCAGCAGCAGCGGAAAGATGCGCTGCTCGACTTCGATGCAGCCGTGGCTGAAGCCCTTTATCGAATCGTGCAGGTAAAAGCCGCCACGCACGACCGAGCAACGATTGCGGGTCGCCGTATCGGCTGCTTCCATGCGCGCGCGGTAGGTGCCCCAGTTGGCCCAGTACTCTTCGCAACTACCGGCGGCCTCGCCACGCGGAATCTGCTGGATGCCCCACGACGGCGCCAGGTTGCACAGGTTGCGGCCATCGTCCTTGGCCGTGCCCTGGTTGGCCAGGAAGACCTTGTACAGGCCCGGCGGCACGGGGCCGGCATCGGGCGTGCACGATTCGCTCGGAATCTGGTGCTTGGGCATGCCGCTGGTCGCGCGGAACTTGCCGTGCCCACCCCAGGCCAGGACCTGGCCGTCATACGTCATGTCAGGGATCATGCTGTTAGCTCCTCTTGCTCGGGTTGTTTGACGCGTGCGCCCCGCTGGCGCTCGCGGCTCTCGTAATCCAGCAGCAGTTCTCCGGCGTCGCCCTGCTGCGCCTGCCGATTCCCCAGCCAGGACGCCAGTCCCAGCGGCGAAGCTTCTCCCAACCGCACGCCGCGCACCTCGGCGCGGCGCATGACGGGTCTGAAATCCCAGGCGAACTCCACGCCCACGTAATGCCGCACCCAATGCGTCACCTGGCTGGCGCGCCTGCCACCAGGCAGGAACGAGGCATAGTCCTCGCGGCTCAGCGGCCCGACTTCCAGGCGGAACTTGTGCTGGGCGTCGCGCACGGCCACGCCCAGCAGGGTGTCCCGGCCCAGGCCCTGGCGGCCGCCCAGTCCCAGCCGCTGGCGCGGCTCCAGGCGGATCCATTGGGGCACGTACTCGCACACCTTCACCGGCAGCGAGAAGAAGGTTTCCAGGATATGGCGCAGGCCCTCGGGGTTGCGCGTCTGGCGCAGCAGATGGCCGGCCATGTAGTACTTGGCGTGGTCCATCACGCTGTCGCGGCGCTGCATCGACGGCACGCCCATGTGCATCAGGCTGGCCACGTAGCGCGTGAAGCGCTCTTCGCGCCGATCCAGGCTGACGGTGCTCTGCGCATCGGCCCAGGCACGGTAGAACAGCAGGATCAGGCGATGATGGAACAGGTCGGCAAACGCGCTGAGCGTCGGGTCGCCGTGGTGGTACATGCGCTCGCGCGCGTGTTCGGTCAGGTGCAACGGCAACGGGCCGTTGGGACCGAACAGGCCGAAGCTGTAGATGGACAGCTCGGGCGGGCCGTTTGCCGTCGCCAGCTTCGCGGACGCCAGCGTGGCCGGCGCGAACGCCATCGACGGCTCCTGCCGCAGGCGCACGGGCTCGTTGCGCGGCGAGGCGTCGCGCCCCAGCGGCGAACGCGCGCCCGCGCGGGCGTCGATCCAGCGCAGCACGTGGAACAGGTCGTGCGCGTAGGGCTCGCGCTCCAGGTCTTCCCAGAAGCCTTCGGGCAGGGCGCCGCCGCCGCGCACGCCCTCGCCCGGCGGGGGCGGCAGGGGCATGGCCGGCGTCGATTCGGCGGGCTCGGAAGCCGCCACCTCGGGCACGGGGTCAACCATGGTCGATGCCGACATGCTTACCCCATGTGGACTTGCTTGGCATCTACCTTGACCAGCGCGTCGGCGGTCACCACCGTATAGGGCGCATGCACGCGCGCGCTCTGCTCGGCCTGGTAATCCATCGTGCCGACGCGCACCTGCTCGACTTCGCTGACGTTGCGGAACGCCATGCGCGACAGATGCGACAGACGGTCCACCACGGCCTCATAGACCTTGCCCACCAGGCGCATGGTGCCCACGGCGCCCTGCACCTCGCCCGCCAGGTAATGCATGCGCGCGGCGGTGCAGCCGGCTTCGTTGGCCTGCACGTGCAGCTTGCCGGTCTCGACCCGCACGCCCTCGCGGCCAGCGATGCGCACGTCGCCCGCGGCCTGCAGCGCCACGTCGGCGGTGCGCGAGCGCAGCAGCATGCGGCCCTCCATCTCCAGCGTGCCGCTGGCGGGATCGGCCTGCTCGATCACGGCGATCAGGTAGACGCGCGTGGCGTCCGGGCCGCTGATCATCACCGTATCGCCCAGTTCGGGCGCCAGCAGGCAACTGGCGGCGCGGCGCGCCAGCCATTCGCGGCCATCGCAGCGCACGGCGTAATCGCCGTTCTCGCCGCGGCGCACCAGGGTGCCGATCAGATGGACCGGATCGTATTGGAGATAACTGCGCTGGGCGGCTTGCATGGTGATCTTCCTAGTGTCTGTATCCGGGGCGGCCCACCTTGGGGCGGCCCGGCTCGCTCATACCGCGGGCCGGCTGCCCATGCGGGGTTGCCATCGGGCCAGTTCGCCGCGCTGCAGCGTCGACAGGACCAGCTCCGACATCATGTTGATGGAAACGTGGCGAGCGAAGAACTGCTCGAGCACCGCGCCGAACACGAACGGGCTGATGCCAGAGAATGCGGCTTCATCGACCTGCAGGTCGATACGCACGCCGCGCCCATAGACCATCGGTCCGGGCAGCGGCAGGCGGTGATGCACCGGCGAAGCCTGCACGTGGCGCACGCCCGAGATGTGCTTGCGCACCACCGGGTCGGCCAGGTTGCCGTACAGGTTCAGCAGTTCGCGCAGGGACTGCGCGCCCTGGTCCGAATCCAGGTCGGTCAGGCTCAGGTAATGCAGGCCCAGATGGCTGATCAGTTGCCAGGAGGCCGCGTTGTCCGCCAGCGCGGTGGCCGGTCGCGTCGGACCATGCAGCACCTTCACCGCCTTCACGGGCGCGGACACGCGCAGCGTGAAGTCCGATTCGCCGCCCAGCGGCAACAGCATCGGCAGGTCGCGGTTGGTGCACAGCGTCTCCAGCGTCAGGTGGCGCAAGGCCCCGGAGAACGGCGCTTCCTGCCGGTCGACCAGCGACAGGAACAATTCGCTGCCCGTATAGCTGGTGCGCGTGCCGTGGCGGCGCGCGGTGTCGGACGCCAGCCGCGGCTCGCGGCGCGTGGAGTAATACGCGCCGTAGTCATCGGTGTCGGCGCCGAACGATCCGTAGAACGGCCGGAACTCCTGCTCGGGTTTCTGCGCGGACACGTGGCCCAGCACCTTCGTCACGCTGTAGACCTCGAAGTCCATCGGACGGGTGCGGTCCACCACCGCGTGGTACTCGTATGTGCGCGGCGTCACGGCGACGCGGTCGGCGCGGCGCGGGAACAGGTTGATCACCGGCGAGCAGTGCAGCGCCAGGTTCTCGGCGCTGATCGTGCCTTCCAGTTCGGGCGCGGCAGCCGACAGCAGCAGCGTCAGGTCGAAGCTGCGCGTCTCAGGCTTGCCGCCAGCCTTGGCATTGGCGGCGCGCGCCGTGCGCAGGCCGCGCTTCAGGTTGTTCACGCTGAAGAACAGATAACGGCGCGGGCAGGCGAAGTATTCCTGCAGCAGGCGGTAGCCCTGGAACACACGCGTCTCGGTCGGCAGCAGCGCCTGGTCGTCGGCGAAGCCTTCATGGCGCAGCGCATCGGCGGGCAGCTTGTTGATCCAGGCGGTCGGCCGCGCGCTGTCGTGCGCCAGCACGGCCACGGTATGGCCCATCACCAGCTCCATCAGGCGCTGCATGGGCACATCCTGGCCGTTCAGATAGAACATCAGCTGGTCGAGGTCCAGGTCTTCCAGCGTGACGCCGCCGCACACTTCGATGCGGATGCGCAGCGCGCTGACCACGCCGGCATTGCGCCCGCCCAACCCCATGCGCGACAGCGGCAGGTCGGGCGGCGGACCGGTGAACTCGGCCTGGGTCACGCGCAGCGGCCACAACCGCACCTCGTGGCCCGTCATGAATTCGCACGGCGTCTGTTCGTTGCGCGCCAGCCGGCCGCGCAGCATGGTGCCGCGCGGCAGCGTGAAGCCGCCCGCCAGCGAACCTTCGTTCATGCTGGGAGAGAACTGCACCACCGCCATCGACGGCGTGGGCGCCAGGTAATGCGGGTGCACCACTTCGAGCAGCCGCTGCGTGAAGCGCGGAAACTCGGCATCCATCTTCAGGTGGATGCGCGCCGCCAGGAAGCTGAAGCCTTCCAGCATGCGCTCGACATAAGGGTCGGCCACTTCGGTGCCGTGCATGCCCAGGCGGCCGGCCACCTTGGGAAACTGCTTGGCGAATTCCGCGCCCATCTCGCGCATGTAGACGAGTTCGCGGTTGTAGTATTCGAGCAGGCGCGCATCCATCAGGCAATACCTCCGACGTCGCGCAGATCCATGTGTCCGCTTTCCAGATCGATGTCGGTGCGGAACAGGAATTCCATGGGATACGGCACGCACCAGAGCATGCCGCGGATTTCGAGAGTGAGCACGTTGTGGTGCTCCAGGGTGCCCGTATCGCTGATGCAGCGCACCTCGACCGACGATTCCAGGATGCGCGGTTCGAAGGTGGCGATGGCATCGCGAATGGACGACTCGACATCGACCCAGTCGATGTCCGACATGCGGCGGCCAGCCATGGCCCGCACGCCGAAATTCAGGCAGGAGCGCGGCACGCTGTCATAGGCCGACAGGTCCTGGGTGGTTTCCAGGTTGACGGTGTTCAGCAGCCAGCGCAGGTCGCGCAACACGGCGGTGCGCAGTTCGTTGTGCGTCAGCATGGACGCCTCGGCCGCCTCGCCACGGCGCTGCGGCTCATTGTCCATCAGGCGATCGAGCAGCGAGGGCTGCAGGCGGTCGCGCGCGACACGGTTGTCGCGCGAGATCTGGGGGCGGTCCGGCTTGCCGCCGGCATCGCGGTGCCCCATCAGGCGGCCTCCTGGCGCAGGCCGCGCACGTCCAGCAGCGCGAATTCACCGCCATCGGTGATCCACATCTTCTGGCCGGCGCCGGCGAACGTGCCGTCGGCCAGCTCGCGCCACTGCGTCACGCGGCCCAGCCGCAGGTGTTCTTCCTGGTCGGCCATGCGCTGGCCCGGCGCCGCGGGATACCGCGCGGGAATCAGGCCGGGCAGCGTGCGGCCGTCCTTGAGCAGGATCTCGGCCCGCGCCCAGACCACGTCGCACAGGCCCTCGGGGGCCAGCAGCGCGATCTCGCCGATGTCCTCGAACGGCACCCAGCCGTACTGGCCGCCGGACAGCAGTTCGCAGACCGGGCCCAGGCGGCTGTCGCCGTCGCCGATCCACGCATAGGGTTCAGGGTCCGCCTCTTCGGCGGCGCCGGTCAGCGCCCCCGCGCAGACCTGGGCGGCGTCCAGCGCCTGCTCGCGCAGCTCGGCGGCTTTTGCCGGATCGGCCGCGTCGGCGCCCAGGGCCTGGACCAACAGGTCGCACCACTCGGGGCGCGAGGCAAAGAACGACGGGGCGCCCGTTCCGGCCAGCACGGCCTCGCGCTGCTTCTCGCCGTCGATGGCCTGCGAATACATCATGGCCATGGGGCGCGACTGCATGCTGAATTGCGAACACAGGCGCAGCTGATCGGCGGCGCGGGCCCAGTCGCCCTGCACGGCGGCCAGCTGGAACAGCTGGGCGCGCAGGTCGGCGTCATCGGGCGCGCGGCGAATGCGCGATTCGACCGCCTCGATGTGCTGCGACAGATTGCCGTCACGCAAGGACAAGGCGGAGTTCTGCATGGAGGGCATCCCGGTTCGAAGAAGAATTCTGTGGAAAACGTCGGGTGAAACGAAATGGCGGGGTCGCGAGGGCCTTCCAGACCCGATCGCGCCCCGCGTTTGCTACGCTAGAAAGCGGTCAATACGCTGGCAAGCGGATCAGCCGACTTCCTTGTTCTGCTTGATGTCCCAAGCGACCAGGCTTTCAGCGCCCTTGCCGCCCGAAGCAGTCTGCTCCCAGTACTGCTGGCGCACGCGAGCAGCTTGGAAAGCGTAGTTCACCAGCACGGCTTCCGAGCCGTTGTCGGCGGCGACCTGCACCGACGTCACCAGCACTTCTTCCAGCGTGACCTTGCTGTATTCGACTTGCTGGCCGCCGGCCTTGCAGATCGACAGTTCGATCTTGCTCAGGTGCTTGCCGCTGGCGCAGTGCTTCATGACAGCCGGAGCCGCCTTGTCGATGCGGGCCACCACGTGCAGGTCGTTGAAGCTGGCCTTGCCAGCGCCTTGGCCGCCACCGGTAGCCAGCGTAGCCGGCTGGGTGGCACCCCACGAGAAGGACACGATGTCGGTCCATTCCTTGTGGTTGGCGTCCTTGGATTCACCATTGGCGCCTTCGATCTTCATGAACATGTCAACAGCCACTTACTTTCTCCCTTAAAGTCGCATGGATGCCGGGCGGAATGCCCGGCCCGTGAAAGTGCCCTCAGGCCTCGCTCTGCTTGAGCGAGGGCAACTTGGACACCAGTCGCAGCGATACCGTCAGCCCTTCGAGCTGATAGTGCGGCCGCAGGAAAAACTTCGCGGAGTAGTACCCGGGGTTGTCCTCGATCTCCAGGACCTGCACCTCGGCGGCGGCCAGCGGCTTGCGCGCCTTGGTTTCCTGCGAGGAGTTGGCCGGGTCGCCATCCACGTAGTTCATGATCCAGTCGTTCAACCAGCGTTCCATTTCGTCGCGCTCGCGGAACGACCCGATCTTGTCTCGCACGATGCACTTGAGGTAGTGCGCGAAACGGCAGCAGGCAAACAGATACGGCAGACGCGCGGCCAGCTTGGCGTTCGCGCTGGCATCGGCGTCGTGGTACTCCTGCGGCTTTTGCAACGACTGCGCGCCGATGAAGGCCGCGAAGTCGGAGTTCTTGCGATGCACCAGCGGCATGAAACCGTTCTTGGCCAGTTCGGCCTCGCGGCGGTCGCTGATGGCGATTTCGGTGGGGCACTTCATGTCCACGCCGCCGTCGTCGGTCGGGAACGTGTGGCACGGCAGGTTCTCGACCGCGCCGCCCGACTCCACGCCGCGGATCGACGTGCACCAGCCGTACAGCTTGAACGAACGGTTGATGTTGGCCGCCATCGCGTAGGCCGAGTTGGCCCAGGTGTAGCGGTCGTGGTTCGCGCCGTCGGTGTCTTCCTCGAAATCGAATTCGTCCACCGGATTGGTGCGCACGCCGTAGGGCAGTCGCGCCAGGAAGCGCGGCATGGCCAGGCCGAGGTAGCGCGCGTCTTCCGACTCGCGCAGGCTGCGCCAGGCGGCGTACTCGGTGTTGGTGAAGATCTTGGTCAGGTCGCGCGGGTTGGCCAGCTCCTGCCACGAATCCATCTGCATCACGTTGGGCGAGGCGCCCGTGATGAAGGGGCAGTGCGCGGCGGCGGAGATGCGCGCCATCTCGCCCAGCAGCTCCACGTCCGGGGGGCTGTGGTCGAAGTGGTAGTCGCCCACCAGGCAGCCGATGGGTTCGCCGCCGAACTGGCCGTATTCCTCTTCGTACACGCGCTTGAAGATCGGGCTCTGGTCCCAGCCCACGCCCTTGTAGCGCTTGAGCGTGCGGCCCAGGTCCTTCTTCGACATGCACATGAAGCGGATCTTCAGCAGCTCGTCGGTCTCGGTGTTGGTGACCAGGTAGTGCAGGCCGCGCCAAGCGCCTTCCAACTGCTGGAACTCGGCGTTGTGCATGATCAGGTTGACCTGCTCGGACATCTTGCGGTCGATCTCGGCAATGATGGCCTGGATCGTGCGATAGGCGTCCGACGACAGGCCCACGCCGCTGTTCTGCAGCGCCTGGTGCGCCAGGGTGCGCACGGCGTGCTCGACGGCCTCGCGGGCCTGCTCGGTCTTGGGCTTGAATTCTTTCTTCAGCAGCGACGAGAGGTCATCGGTTTCGAGTGTCTCGACTGCTGCGTTGTTACTGGCGCGATTGGCCACTGCTGTCATGGCGTTCTCCGTATCCGTCGGATTCAGTTGGCGTCCTTGGACGCGGTGGCTTCGCCGGATTCGGCGGCGTGCTCAGCGGCGGGCGTGGCCGCATTCGGCAAGGCGGCCAGCGAGTTCAGCAGGGCGGGATTCTTCAAGACCTTGCCGATCAGTTCCTCGGCGCCGTTCTTGCCATCCATGTAGGTCAGCAGGTTGGCCAGCTGGGTGCGTGCCTGCAGCAGCTCATCCAGCGGGCCGACCTTGCGCGCCACATTGGCGGGCGAGAAGTCGTCCAGGCTTTCGAAGGTGATGTCGACGTTCAGGCGGCCATCGCCCGTCAGCGAGTTCTCGACCTGGAAGGCGGCGCGCGGACGCACCGACTTCATGCGCTCGTCGAAGTTGTCGATGTCGATGTCCAGGAACTTGCGCTCGCCCACCTCGGGCTGCGGCGTATCGGACTTGCCCGCCAGATCGGCCAGCACGCCCATCACGAACGGCAGCTGGATCTTGCGTTCGGCGCCGTAGATTTCCACGTCGTATTCGATCTGTACGCGCGGCGCACGGTTTCTGGCGATGAATTTCTGTCCGCTGCCTTTCAGACTGGTAGTTGTATTTGCCATCTTTGAGATCTCCCGAAGAAGTGTTTTTTGCCGGGACGCTTACGAACCGGTAGTCGTGCGGTTTTCCGCGTCGCGCGGGATCCAGGCTTCGAACTGTTCGAGACCCTGCGGCGCCAGGTTGCGCAGAATCTCGTGGAAACCGAGGGGAATGAGCTGCTGCACCCGCCGGATCAACACCGGCGCCGGATGGCTGGGTTCGTGCGCCTCGAAATAGGCGCAGACCTTGGCCAGCATGGCCGCGGCTTCCTCGCGGCTGGTGATCTGGGCTTCCTGCCACCGCACGACGTTGTGCACGATGGTGGCACGCTGTTCGACCGGCGCGGTGGCCGCCGTGGCGGCCGGCGCGGCCACCGCGCCGGCGCCAGTCGGCTCGGCCCCGAAGGCCTCGGGCGGCGTTTCGGGCGCCACGCCCGTGCCGGAGTCCATGTCGCTCCAGACGCGGCGGATGGTGTCCAGGCTGCGCAGCACGCCCGCGAAATCGGGACTCCAGGAACCGCCCAGGCGGCTCGTCGTATGTTCCTGGATACGGCGTAACGCGGCAGCGGCGTCGCTGACGGCCAGGACCGCAGGCTCGGGGCCCAGCCAGGCCTGGCGCAGGCTTTCGGTCAGCCGCGGACGGCCGCCGGGATAATCGGTATCGGTCTTGCTGCCTTCCAGCAGCGATTCGGCGTCGCGCATCGACAGCTTGCCGTGCACGTCGTCCAGCAGGACGGCGGAACGCGCGCTGCGGGCGCAGCCCAGCGGGTCACCCAGCGAAGCCAGCGCATTCATGCGCGGCATGGGATCTTCCTCGCCATACACGTCCAGGCGGGGATGCACGTCTTCCCAGTAGTGTTCCAGCGTGCTGGCGGCCAGGGCCACGCCTTCGGCGTAGCCAGGCACGCCACGCGTCTCGGCCCAAGCCTGCGTCAGGAAGGCGATCACGCGCAAGTCGCGCGTGCGCTCCAGCAGCGCCAGGGCCAGTTTTTCGACATTGCGCCAGTCGGGCGGCTGGGCGGGGATAATCGTCGCGCCGAACTGCTGCTCGCTCTTGCCCACCGTCGCCTGCTGCAGTTGAAGGAACTCGGGGTCGTACTCGAGATCCTCTCCGCAGGGCAGGTTCGGCTCCAGCGTCTTCAGCAATTCGGCGAATTCCATGTTCGTCATCAGGCGCGCAACGGTAAAAGAACCGGGCCCGCCCGCTGGCGACCCCGTCAGACGTGCGAATTCTATGCACGCACTTTGAGGGCACCAATGACATCTAACATGTCCTGTCGCTTCTTACGTTTCGATAACACCCCACCAAAAAATCAAACGTTTCTTTTTATTTAAACCAGCATTATTGTCACATTAATCTGGTATAAGCATTTTCGCGTTTTTCCGGGATCCGAACGGAATCTCCGCACGGGCTGTCCCGGCTATTTCGGCGCCCTCACCAGGGTGGATTTCCCGAACAGACTCTCCACCAATTCCACCGCCACCGACGCCGTTTTATTGCGCACGTCGAGGGCGGGATTCAATTCGACGATATCCAGCGAACGCATCAGTCCGGTGTCGGCGATCATCTCCATGCAAAGCTGCGCTTCGCGGTAAGTAGGGCCGCCAGCAACTGTAGTGCCCACGCCCGGCGCGATTTCCGGATCCAGGAAGTCGACATCGAAGCTGACGTGAAGATGGGTTTCGACATCGAGCCCCGCCAAAGCCGCCTGCATCACTGCGCGCATACCCACTTCGTCCAGGTAGCGCATGTCGTAGACCTCCAGCCCGGCCTGGTGCACCAAAGTGCGTTCGCCCTCGTCCACGCTGCGGATACCGATCTGCCGGACCCAGGCGGGCTGGATCGCCGGATGGCGTCCTGCCAGGCCCGTCAGGGCCGCCGGGCCATTGCCGCACAGGCAGGCCACCGGCATGCCGTGCAGATTGCCCGTAGGCGTCAGCAGGTGGGTATTGAAGTCGGCGTGGGCATCCAGCCACAGCACGCGCAACTTGCGGCCGGTCTGCCGGCAATGGCGGGCCACCGCGCTGACCGAGCCGATGCCCAGGCTGTGGTCGCCGCCGAGCATCACCGGCAGGCAGCCGTCGGACAGGGCCTGCCCCACGGCGTCGCGCACCAGCGTGTTCCAGGCCACCACCTCGTCCAGGTGCCGATAGCCGCCCACGGGCGGCCGCCAGGGGTTCGTGGGCCCTTGCAGGTTGCCCACATCCTCGGTGCGCACCCCTCGCCGCTCGAGCATGGCCACGATACCGGCCACCCGCAGCGCCTCCGGCCCCATGGAAGCACCTCGCACACCCGCGCCGATATCGGTGGGCACGCCGATCAGCCGTGCGGTCAGGTCGGTCGGAAAATTCACATGGGCCTCCTGGGAAAGCGTGCTGCGGCGCCTGGCGGCGCCCGAAGGATTAGAGCCTTGCTGCGTCAGTCTATTCCCGGATATGCCCCGGAAATCAGGTCGACGAAACCTTTGCTTGCAATTTTTGTGGTGCCAATCCAGGGTAAACCCGAAAATTCCGCTTGCTTACCTATCTATGAGTAGGTAGTATTTGATCCATGGACGGCGCATCACCAAGACGCAACGCCCAGACAGCCAGCCAGACCGGCTTTTTTATTTACCCGTTCACCTATCTACTGATAGATAAACTCTCGCAGCATCGACCCCTGATTTCTCAAAGGAATCCATCATGAAGACCATCGCCTCGACCCTGATCCTCGCCGCCAGCCTGATGGGCGCCAGCGCCTACGCCGGCAACGTCGAACCCAACAACACCCCCTTCCAGGGCGTCTATGGCCAGCAGGACCCCGCCGGCAAGACCCGCGCCCAGGTGCAGGCCGAACTGGCCGATGCCCGCGCTCAGGGTCTGCTGACCTTCGGCGAAGCCGGCCAGCCCCCCTACACCGGCGCCGACGCCACGCCGGACCGCGCGCAAGTCCAGGCCGCACCTATGCAGGCCGCACCCATCCGCGCTCGTGACGACCGCGCCGAAGCCTGGTACCCGGACGGCGCCTGATTCTCTGCCTCAAAAATTTCGACCCGAACCTATCTACTGATAGATAACTTTTTCGAATAGCCACACTCAAGGAACTCACCATGAAGATCTTCGCCGCCACCCTGCTGATGATGCTCGGCGTCAATGCCTATGCCGCCGGCAACGTCGAACCCAACAACACTCCTTTCCAGGGCGTGTACGGACAGCAAGAACCAGGCAAGACCCGCGCCCAGGTGCTGGCCGAACTGGCCGATGCCAAGGCCAATGGCCTGATCGTGCAACAGGAGGCCGACCTGCCTTTCCAGGCTGTCGACACCGCCACGCTGACCCGCGCCCAGGTTCGCCAGGAACTGGCCCAGGCCCGCGACGCCGGCCAGACCAGCTTCGGTGAACTGGACTACCAGGCCAACTGATGGTCCGCCAACGCGCACAGGACGCCCGGTCTCCCGCCTCAGGCACGCCCCGCCTCCGCTGGCCTGGGGCGGCCAGCGAGGCTAGCACTGGGCGTCCGTTCCGCTGCCCCTTTCCCGCCGCCCCCACAGGAGCCGCACGACCCTAGATTTCATCCGGAGCTGCATCATGGATACCGAAACCACCCGCAATCAGCTTGTCGCCCACGCCCAGCGCCTGATCCAGGAGCGCGGCTACAACGGCTTCAGTTACCGCGACCTCGCTGCGCTGGTGGGCATCAAGACCGCAAGCATCCACTATCACTTCCCCCAGAAGGAAGACCTGCTGCTCGCCGCCGTAGAGGCCTACCATGCGCACTGGCGCACCGCCATACGGACGATCGCGCCGGACCTGCCGGCCGCCGGGAAGCTGCAGCAGTACCTGGCCCTGCACACCAGATCATTCGGCGGCACCGCCCGCGTCTGCCTGGGCGGCGCCCTGGCGGCCGACCTGGCTTCGCTGCCTGCCCCCGTGCGCCCGGCCCTGCAGGCGTTCTACCGCGCCAACGAAGACTGGCTGGCCGGCGTGCTGGCCGAAGGTGCGCGCGATGGCTCGCTGCCCGAACAGGTCGATCCCCGGGCGGGCGCCCGCGCCGTCTTCGCCGCGCTGCAGGGCAGCCTCTGCGCCTCGCGCCTGTTCGGCGACAGCGAACGGCTGCGCGACGTCCTGCCGGTCCTGGCGGTCGCCGCGGCTTGAGAGAAACCTGAAGAAGGAAAGCGGTCGAGCCCTGGGCGCCCGCAATGGGCACCGGGGCGTCAGGCCGGCTGAGGCTCGCGCTGCACCGAGGCGAACACGTCCTGCACACGGTCCGGCGCCTGGAACAGGCGCGATGCCAGCAATGCGCCTTGCAAGGCGGCGAACAGCGCGCGCGCGTCGGCGTGCGGATCCCCCGACGACTTCAGCGTGCCGTCCCGCGCGCCTTCGGCGAACACCTTGGCCAGCCAGGTCTCGTGCAGGCGGTAGAACGTCTGCAAGACGGTGCGCACCGAATCGGGCACCGAGTTGAAGTCGGCCGTCAGCATGCCGCACATACAGACCTGGTCGCCGGCCGTGCGGGTGAACAGGCGGGCGTACTGATCCAGGCGTTGCCGGGCCGGCAGAGACTCGTCGACGGTGCGCACGGCCTGCAGAGCGCGGCCGGTGTAGTCGTCGACCGCCGCCAGCAACAGGTCTTCTTTCTGGGGAAAGTGATAGTGGATGCTGGCCGTCTTCACGCCGACGTGCTCGGCCAGGTCGCGGTAGCTGAAGCCGTTGTAGCCGCGCTCGCGGATCAGCGTCTGCGCATGCGCGATGAGCTGTTCGCGGGTGTTGCCCGACGCGCCGGAGGATTTGGCAACAGGGGTGGCGGGGGAAATGTCGGACATGGCGGCAGGGTCTTGCAGGCGAAATTTCATACTATCTACTGATAGGTTGGAAGTCAAGAAAATGCCCGGATAGCCGGGGTGGACGCTGCGGTCCCACCGCGGCGGGGCTGCTATCCTGCGCGCATCCGGCGCCAGCAAGGTGCCCACGCGCGAGATCCGCCCGCCTCGCGCCGCTCCCCGTCTTTCACTCCACAGGTTTTCGCATGCGGCCCACCCTGCCCCGCAGGTTCCCTCCCCATTCCCTGGCGATCGCGCTGGCCCTGGCCAGTGCGTCCGCCGCTGCCCAGGACACGCCCACTGCCACGCTGGCGCCCGTGATCGTCAATGGCACGCGGGTCGGCGCCTCGGTCATGGACACGCCCGCGTCCGTCGACATCGTCGAAGGCAGCACGCTGCGCGCCCGCCAGCCGGGCATCAACCTGTCCGAGGGGCTGGCCGGCGTGCCGGGCCTGCAGATCCAGAACCGCCAGAACTACGCGCAGGACCTGCAGATCTCGATCCGCGGCTTCGGTGCGCGCTCGACCTTCGGCGTACGCGGCGTGCGGCTGTACGTGGACGGCATCCCCGGCACCATGCCGGACGGCCAGGGCCAGACGTCGAACATCGACATCGCCTCGATCGACCGCGTGGAAGTGTTGCGTGGCCCGTATTCCGCGTTGTACGGCAACTCGTCGGGCGGCGTGCTGCAGGTGTTCACCCAGGACGGCGCGCGGCCGCCCAGCGTGTCCGGCACGTTCTCGGCCGGCAGCGACCGCACGATCCGTTATGGCGCCAGCGCCAACGGCGCCACGGGCTCGGGCATCGGCGAGCTGGACTACGTGGTCAGCGTCAACCGCATGACCACCGATGGCTACCGCGACCACAGCGCCGCGCGCAAGACGCTGGGCAACGCCAAGCTGGGCCTGCAACTGGATGAAGACAGCCGGCTGACCCTGGTGATGAACAGCGTGAACCTGTCCGCCCAGGACCCGCTGGGGCTGACCCGCGAACAGTTCGAGCGCGACCCGCGCGGCGTGGCCGACCCGGCCCTGGCCTTCGATACCCGCAAGACGGTGCGGCAGACCCAGGGTGGCCTGATCTATGAGCGGGACATCGGCGGCGGCGACTCGCTGCGCGCCATGCTGTACTACGGCCAGCGCGACACCGTGCAGTACCAGTCGATTCCGGTGGCCGTGCAGCGCCCCGCCACCCACGCCGGCGGCGTGATCGACCTGGAGCGCGAATACGGCGGCGCCGACCTGCGCTGGACCGGCCGCCGCACGCTGGCCGGCGGCCCGCTGACGCTGATCGGCGGCCTGTCCTACGACACCCTGGAAGAGCGCCGCCAGGGCTACAACAACTACACCAGCCCCACGCAGCTGGGTGTGCGCGGCACGCTGCGCCGCGACGAGACCAACAACGTCTACAACCTGGACCCCTATGCCCAGGCCTCCTGGCAGTTCCAGCCGAAGTGGACGCTGGATGCGGGCCTGCGCTACAGCACCGTGCGCTTCGACTCCGACGACCGCTACATCGAGACCGGCAACGGTGACGACAGCGGCGGCGCGCGCTACCGCAAACTGCTGCCGGTGACGGCGCTGCGCTACGCGCCCACCCAGGACGCCAGCATATACGTGTCGTATGGCCGCGGCTTCGAGACGCCGACCTTCAACGAGCTGTCCTATCGCCCCGACAGCCAGCCGGGCCTGAACTTCGGGCTGGCGCCGTCCGTCAGCAACAACGTCGAAGTGGGCGCCAAGCTGCAACTGCCCGCCGGCCTGCTGACCGCCGCCGTATTCCAGACCAACACCGACGACGAGATCGTGCCCGCCTCGAACACAGGCGGCCGCAGCACCTTCCGCAACGCGGGCCGCACGCGCCGCAACGGCGCCGAACTGGAATGGCGCTACGACTTCGCGCGGCACGCGCGCGTGCAACTGGGCTATTCGTGGCTGGACGCGCGCTATCGCGACTCGGTGTCCGACGTCATCCAGGCAGGCAACCGCATTCCCGGGACGGCGCGGCATGCCTTCTACGCCGGCCTGGCGTGGCAACCCCACGAGGGCTGGCAGGCGGGCGTGGATGCCCGATACCTGAGCAAGATCTACGCCAACGATGCCAACACCGAAGCCGCGCCCAGCTACGTGGTGGCCTCGGCCAGCGCGGGCTATGCGTGGCGCGTGTCGGCCTGGCGCATCGATGCGTACGCCCGCGTCGACAACCTGTTCGACCGCCAGTACGCGGGCTCGGTCATCGTCAACGAAGGCAACAGCCGCTACTACGAACCCGCGCCGGGCCGCACCTGGACGGCAGGCGTGGGGGCGGCGTATTCGTTCTAGGAAACGCGCGGGGTTTTACCAGAGCGACTTGCGCGTCAGGTCGTAGATGTCGGGGTTGTGTTCCAGCATCTCGTCCTCGAAGGCCTCGCCGCCGTGCTTCTCGATGTAGTCGAATTCGGCCTGCGAGATCGGGAACACCTGCAGCCAGTTCACCATGTACGCATCGAACTCGACGCGCGGGAACTCGCCGTCGTTCCAGGAGAACGGCACGCACAGGTACAGATGCGGCGTGGTGCTCTTCGGGTAGTACTCGGCCACACAGTCGCGCAGCACGCTGCCGGGCCGCACGGCCTGGCCGCTGCGCATCAGCGTGAAGGCCGCCGTGGCCATCACGTTGGCCCATTGCTGAAGGTCGTCGGGCATGTCGGCGCACAGTTCGATGCGCGTCTTCATCGGCTCGCCGTCGTCGTGGCGCAGCTCGCTTTCGAACAGGCCCAGCGTGCTGTACGACACCAGGCCTTCCTCGGGCTGGTCACGGATTTCCAACAGGTCGATGGACAGGCCTTCGATCTCGTCGTGGTGATAGGCACGCACGACGGGCTTGCCGCCGATGATGGACCAGGCATGGCGCGCCAGGGCCTGGTGATGCGCGGACGGCGGAGGGGAAGGTTGCGATTCGAGGGCCATGGTGATCATCCGTCTTGGGGTTGCCCCTGGCGCCGCAGGATAAGGATGCGGTCAGCCAGGGCCGGAAATTCGATGGCCCATTGTATTCATCCGATCTGGATAACATCTGACAGCGAAGCGCGTCCCGGTGGGGGACCGTCGGCCTTGAACGGGCTGGACGGGCTCGGCTTGCGGGCCTGGGCCCATGCGCTCAGTCCATGACCATCTGCATGAAAACGTTTGCCTGCTCTGGCGGCAAAATCTCGTGGATGCGCGCGCGCAGGGCCTCCACGAAGTCGGGTCGCAGGGCATACGTGTCGTCGTAGACGTCCTGCTTGTGCTGGCGCAGGAACAGGTCGCCCCAGGCGTGCAGCGCGGCGGCCAGGTGCTCCAGGCGCAGCGCCAGCAGTTGCGGCTTCCAACTGCCTTCGCCGTGCCGGGCGAACAGCACCTCGATGTGCGCCAGCGCCAGGCGGCCGATGATGGGATCGCCCAGCGCGTGGCCCAGCACGACCCAGTCGTCCTGCCAGCCCGCCAGCGGCTTGCCGTCGGCATCCACGGCGTAGCCGATCTGCGCGGCCCGCAAGGATGCCGGGTGGCTGAACAAGTAGACGTCTTCCGCTACCCAGGGGATGGACAGGTCGGCGTTACGCAGCGCCTTGCGCCACAGATTCAGGTCCGGGTGGTAAGGCATCCAGGCCAAGGCCTCGGCGGATGGCTCGGGCAGCGTCTGCTCTGCCACGTCGGGCATGCTGCGCAGGTCGCTGAAAATCTGGTGGATGTCGGTCGTGCGGGGTTCCATGCAGGCGGAGAATACCAAAAAGGCACGCTCACGTGCGCGGATGCGTCAGGGTTGGCGGGTTGTCAGGAGGCCGCCACCCTGTGGCTGCTCGTCCATATCACCGTTTACGCCGTATTCCACGGCGGCTTATGCCTTCGCGTCACAACCTCCGCGAGGAGCGAAGTTCGGCCTCGTGCACCACGCAATCAGCGCGAGCAAGGCCACCTGAAGCGGCAGGCGGGCGATCAGCGCCCAGTAAGGCACATCGGGAAAGTCGGCAGCGTGCTGGAGCATGAAGACGTTGGCCGGCGTCACGGCGATCGTCAGCGCGATCAGCCCCCACCCGGCGGCGCGCCGGGATGCCGCCACAGCACGCCCACCGCCCCGAGCAGTTCGAAAACGCCGGTCAGCAGGACGACTTCGCGCGGCCACGGCACCCAGGGCGGCACGATCCGCATCTCGATATCGGTGGCGGCGAAATGCGCAATGCCGCCGATGAAAAACCACAGGAAGACGACACCCAATCCGATTTTCTTGCCGGTGCTTGGGGCAACATGCTGAATCATGGATAGTGCTCCAGGCAAGGTTGCGGTATGTCTGACCTTACACCGAACCCATGCCCGGCCCTGACGGCGACTCGCCGAGCTCGAAATACCAGATGAGGAATTCGTCGAAGCCGGGCCAGCGAGGCATCAGGCGGCCCGCCAGCAGATCGGAAAGGTTATGGAAATCCATGTCGTACACCGCCCCATCGGCCGCGTTGTAGAGATACATGCCTTCGCTCTGGTCCGACGTCAGCGGCAGATACTGCGCGGGCAGTCCGTAGCGGTCACGCACGTAGTCCAGACAGGACAGGATCGTCGGGTCGTACGGGCCTGCGATGTCCATGAGTTCATCGACGGGACGCGGGGAGATGAAGCCGCCCTGGTAGGCCAGGTAGAAGTGGGCGAACGGCGTGTCCAGGCCCACGCCGAGCCTGTGCAGCGCCGCCTCGGCCTCGTGTCTGTGGGTCCGGTGGATATCGCCGGGCTGCGTGGCGAGATGGCGCGTGACTTGCGGGGAAAGCATGGGGGTCATCAGCGGTGCTCCGGGTACGAGTCCAGATACGGACGCAACTCGGGATACTCGTCCAGGAACCCCTCGCTGCGCAAATATCGGCCCAAACTGCCTTCCTGACGATCCGCCCCATCCACCAGGGCCCAAATCCGTACCTGGTCGCGTGAATTGATGATGCGGCCCGGCAGCAGCAAAGACCACTCCATTGCCCCTTCCCGGCGTTGGAGATCGGGAAAACCGGCGGCCAGCCGATCGGCGAACAGTGCGGGATCCGCGCTGTCCAGCACGAACTCCACTGCCTGCTGAACCCCGTAGTCGTCCTGGTCCGTGAAGGTGCTCAACAGCACATCGATCACACGCGCATCAAGACGCTCACGCACCCCGCGCACCATCTCGATGAACACTTTGACATCGTCGGCATCCTCGTAGCGGTCAAGCGCCATCAAGGCATGCTTCCAAGCCATGAACTCCGCATCGGTCATCTCTCGGCGCTCCAGGCCATCAGGCGGCCAAGTACGAGGCCAGAAAGCTGGCCCAGCTTTCCGCCACGGCGGGACCACTGCGCTTCCCATCGACAGGGCTGACCAGCACGACCGGCGACTCGCCCTGCTGGTCCACCTGGCTGGTGTCCAGGCAAAGCCAGAAATCGCCGTCCTGGAAATCGAGCGCCACGTACGGGTCAGGCAGGCGATAGTCCTCCCTGGCGTATCGGGTGAACGACACCACATCGCCGTCGTCTCCGACCTTGCCCTCGGTCGTCAAGCCCGCAAACGACTGGCAATCGATTTCGATCGCGCCATACGTGGCCAGGAAAGCCCGGTAAGACACGGGGAAACGCACGCCCAGCATGGACTCGGCCTGTTGGATCATGTCCTGCGAGACGCCCGCCGACACCGCGATGTCCGATCCTTCCGCGAGGTTGCGTTGAATCAGCTGCTCGATAAGCGAAAGCATATGAAAAGCTCCTGGATAGTTCCCGAGGTCAGTCCGATCGTTCGCTCAAGGTCAGCCCCTGCTTGTCGATCAGCAGGTCCTCCAACGAGTCGGCAGACAGCTCCAGGCCATCGGGGCTCATCACGCCCATGCCGACCTCGAAGAGGCGTCCTGCGCGGTCGATCAGGATGGCCTGGCCGCCGCTGTCGTCACCGATCATGAAGTGGTCCGGCAGGAGAACCGGCACGTCGTAGTCTTCGTTCCTTCCAAGCAGCGCCCCGATCTCATGCAAGGCCAATCCACCCGAAGCCCTCAGGCCATTGCAGATCGACAGGAAGTCCATATAGGCTCGTGGCAGGACGAACGAGATTCTCGACTGGATGTCGGCGATGTCCTGGAGCTGTGCGGCGCTGTTCAGCGTGAAGCGCGAGGCGAGAGTCTTCCTGTCCAACATGGCTTTCCTTTGAGGTATCTCACAGACGTCATCTGGGACGCTACAAGCGATCCGGATCGGTCCCGCCGGCCAACGCCCTTGCCAGCGCCGCGCCGAACGACGGAGCGATGATCCTGATATCGGCAGGATCGAGATCACCGAAGTTGACACTGCAAAACATCGGCGTCTCAGAGAGGCGGTAATCCAGCAGAAAACAGATGGGCCCGCCATCCGAGCCAATGGCCAGAACCTGCGCGCCGAGATAGCGGGCTATCTGATAGTCCCGATTCAAATCCAGAATGTCCGATGCGGACCAGAACGAAAGATAGACGTCGGCAAATCTGCCCTCGCCACCATCGGCCCAAGCCATGAATGCTCGATAGTCGGCTGGCAGGAACAGCCCTGTCACCCGCCAGATTTCATCCAGGACGTCCAATGATGCCGCAGGATTGGCGTGCCATGCCACGGACATGGCCTGAATCAACCGCTCGATCACACTAGACCCCTTCACGCGGCACCCATTTGCCGCTTGCACTATGCCACGTGCAGACGTCGCGGATCTTCGTCTGGCCATCCTCTACAGCGACTTCATACCGGTACTTCGTCTTGAGCCCTTTCTCGGTTTCGGCCATAACATACGCCGCGCCACCAGACGACTGCGTATCCTCCGCCAGCACTCGCTGCGCATACTCCGCAGGACGCCCCGTCATCAGGATGTCCAATCGCGATGCTCCCAACCGATTGCCTGCGGCTTTCGTCAAATGCGTGTCGTATATCGCCTGGAGCTCCACGCGTGCTGACGCGTTCATGTGCTGGCGAAAGACGGGGTCTGCCTTGTAGGCAGCATCCCGCTTCTGCGAGTGAAACGTGGACTCCCACATCAACATTGCGTCGACAAAAGACCTGACCCTGTCGATTGGATTCACGCCTTGCTCCTTCGACTCGATTCAGCGAAAGCGCCGTGCGGCATCGATATTCCTGAGTTCAAGACACCTGTACGAAGAACATCCCTTCGCGCCTTTCGCCATCGAGATACAAGTACCCCACCGCATCGGTCAACCCGAAGATATCCCTGTACCCGCCAGGAAAATCACCACCGTACAACTGCAGGGCGAATCGCATCCCGTGCGCCAGCCCCAGCGTTTCATTCTGCAGAAGTCCCGCCGGGTCTCCGAAGCCGCTGCCCTGGAATGGGAGTGGCACGTCGTTCCGAATCCGCACCCTTTTGCAAGGGATCATTTCCGTGCCGAAGACCTCTTTCCCTCTTGCATGGAAGAGGACCTGAGTCGTCTTTTCGTGCAAGAGCGTCTCCATCTCCTGGGCATCTCCGTGATAAGTAATGCAGTCCAGAAAATAGTCTTCTTTCGAGTACACCGAAAAGACGGACACATAGCCGTCGAAGTCCTGCAACCCAAGGAATTCCGCGGGAAAGGAAGCAATGAGATGCAACGCCTGCCCCGAGGCAGTGACGGGCCAGGCAGCCACGCCACCCAACAACGCCCCGCCACCGATCCGAGGCTGCGAGGCGTCGTGGCAATCTTCATCCAGCACCAGTTCCTTCATGCTGTCTCCAGGGCATCGTCAGCGACTGACTGCCCACCCCTGTTCCCCACACAATTGCCTGGCCCGACCGAACTCCTCGGCCAGCAGGTCGTCGTACTGCGCTTCGCAGGATTGCTGTTCGTCCAGGGCCTCGGCCAGCAGCGGCCGCGCCTTTGCAGGGCATCCCGTCTCGCAGAACAGATCGCCCAGGCACACCAACGCCTGCACCAGCGACACCGGGTCGCTTTCCTGCTTGGCCATCTCGATGGCCTTCTTCAACACATCCTCGCCGCAACCCAGCTTGCCGTGATCGAGCAGGATCAACGCCTTGCGGAATTCGTCACGCGCGCTCATCGACGCATTCCAATGATGGTCACGGCGTACTGGCTGCTCATACCAGGTCCAAGAAGTCGTCCTTCTCGGCGTAGTGATTCAAACAATTGATGACTTCCTGCATGGAGGCGTCCGGCTTCTGGTTGTACGCCAGGTCGACGACATCCTGAAACTGATCCGCGTTGTAGAAATACGTAAGGCCGGCCCGCGTGACGATCTCGGGAGGAATCTCGCCGTCATCCTCGACGTCGCCGGTGTGGCCGACGAACAGCAGCATGCCACCATAGGCCGACTCGGCGCCGGAATGCGCGTAGATCGAGTACACGACCTCTCGGTCGGCGCCCGCCCGTACCAAGGAAATCAATTCCTCGATGGGATAGAACTTGCCAATCTCCAGCTGCACCATCTCCACTCCGTATCTTTTTCTTTGAACCATGGCACGGGTCGGAGATGCCTCCGCCCGCTCCGAATCGGCTTATGAGCCGATGTACTTGTGCCGTAGCCGAAGCTCGCCGTCGGGCTTGCTCAGTTCGACATGCAGGGTCGGCTCTTGCGGCTTACCGTCGACCCAGATCACGCAGTCGGCTCCCCAGAAACCGGGTTCGTTCGTCTCGTACAGATCGATGAAGGGCTGGGAGCCTCGTTTGCCGGAAAACGCCACATCGGACGGCGCCAGCCCGATGTCTGGCCTACGTCCAAAATAACCGTCCAATGATTCGGTGATCTCTTGAACGATGGGCTCACCAACACCGAACCGCGCTTGCAGCATGATCCGATCCTCGTCGTTCAAGGCCCGCACGTAGCAGGAGATCAACGCATACACCTCAAACTCGACAGAAGCATCCATCCAGGTCATCCGAAATCAGGGCACCAGTATGTCGTACAGATAGACGGGCACACGAGCAGACTCATCTGACCTCAAGCGGAATACCGCGAAAGCATCCGAGCAGCCGTGATGCGAAAAAATCGGCACCTCGATGGATAGCTTATCTTGAGAATTTCCCGGGATAACGAAAACGAAGCCCTCTGCCAAGTCGGCATCGGAAATCGTTGCCATCTTCTGCCCCGCAAGGCATTCGGCCAGAGCGGCCCGATACTCCGATGCGGAACTCGGACCCGCAAGCCCTTGCGCAACCAGGCTTTCGAACCTGTCTTGCACCATCTCTTCGTAGATATGGCGTACCTGCGTCATGCAGGCGGGATGATCGATCAATTTACTTTGCACAATAGAACTCCTATCTTCTATTCCCCACAGTGCGCATCGGCGAGTTTCCAGTGAATCCAAGATTACCGAAATACGGATCGACATGCGCTTCGAAGAGACATCTCGCCTCCTCAGGCGAAAGGCCGGCGTACCGAAGCGCCTTGTAACCGATGCGCCGTTCAGCGGCATAGCTGCCACCACCAGCCTGCCGCTGCACCTGAGTCGCCAGATAATGCTCCGATCCGATCTGCGTAGACGGACCTTGGAGTTGAACGCTAGGCGCCCCGCCGTAGGAGTAACCGGCCGTACCCTGCGGCACTGACGCATGTTGGATGATGTGATGCCCGTCGGCAGGCGTAGACGACTTAGAACCGTACTCTCGTCCACTTGCTCGCATGTTAGCCAAGACTTGCGCACAATCGCATCGACAGCGCGTCAAACCCAGGGGATCCGCCCATACGAGTGGATTGGGTGCGTACTGGTAGGCATTGATGCCGCCGTTGAGGCCAACCACGTCCTGGCTGATGAAGCGCCCTATATGCGGATCGTAGTAGCGATGCCGGTTGTAGTGCAGCCCGGTCTCATCGTCATAATATTGGCCTTGAAAGCGCAGCGGCTGGGGCCACGAGGCGGCATTCTCTCCGACCTCGCGGGCATCACCCCCTTCTTTAACCTCCACCTCGCCCCACGCAAGATACTTCGCCCTCCAGATGACCTCGCCGCTGGCAGTCGTCACTTCACGGGGGGTGCCGATCTGATCCACGTGGTAATGAAACACCTCGTCGGCCGGCTGGCCGTCCTTGATTGTCGAATCGATTCGGGCGAGGGGAACATACGGCGACTCCGCGTATACGAAAACGCTGGTGCGCCGAGCTCTCGTAACCGCCATGAGGCGATCCCCGTCCCAAACAAAGCGAGTCATTCCAAACTCATCGCGTTTGCCTACGCGACGGTTCGCCGCGTCATACGAATAACGATGCCGCCTGGTCACGCCTCGTCTGGAAACCTCCGCCGTCACCATCCGATGCAGCGGGTCGTACTCGAAACGCATGACGGTATGTTCACCGATGCGGCGCTCCACAACGTTGCCGAACCCATCGTAGACATAGCGGTGGCCCTTATAGAACCGCACCCTGTTGTCGTTTAGTGCCGTTTGGTTGCTGACCGGTTCTGCAGGCACGTCGAAAGGATGATTGTCTCTCCCGATCGGCCAGGTCACAGACCGTGAGGGCGCTTGATTGGCAAGGTCTCCAGCGGATATCTCGACGATGTTCGATGCTGGGTCGAAATCGAAGCGATGCTCGTTCGACCGCCGCAATCTGCCCAATGCATCGTATACATAGGAGACCGAGCCAGCGGTGACGTCCGCGATCGCAAGCACGTTGCCAACCGCATCGTACCGATAGGCCCGCTGCACAGAATTCTCTTGAAGCCCCGCCCCCTCGAAGACAGCCGTATGGGAGAGCTTGGTACTCGCAATGGGCTGCACTCGGTGCTCCGTCTGGCCCACCTTCATGGGCGCCGGCTCGGCGCACTGTTCGATCAAGCGGCTTCGGACGTCATAACCAAACGTGCTTTGCAACCGTCCTTGCGTGCGAAAGACCTCGCGATGCACGGAATCTCGCTCCATGTCGGAGATAACGTAGCCGTCGACGTTGACCTGATGAAGATGCCCACTGCCGTAGTACAGCCAGTTAAGTTCACGGCCGTCCGGAAGTGTGGTTCGAACTCTGTTGCCCAGCTCGTCGTAGCCATGCCTCACGGTCAGACTCACCCCAGCCACCGCCGAGACCTCCGAGATCAGCCGTCCCAACGGATCGTACGCAAAAGCCAACAATCCAGCATTGTTCTTTGCCGAGACCAACCTGCCCAGGGCATCGTAACTATAGTACGAGCGGACGTGCTCACGCGTGCGCGCGTGGCTCGCGCTGAATTCCACAATACGTCCAGCCAGATCACGCTGGTAGCGCGTTCGGATCACATCCGCATGGCCTCCCGGCTGCTCCTGACCTCGCTCCTCTTTTTCGAATAGCCATCCCGACGCATCGTAGCGGTATTCCTTGGAGAGTCCATCGAAACCCTGTTCAAAGGTCAACCGGTTCAGCAGGTCGTATCCGAATAGATATCTCGCGCCGTTCTCGTTGATCAGCAAGGAGACCCTACGAGCCGCGTCATATCGGTAATGAAGAGCATTTCCCAGCGGGTCTATCCGAGCAACCGGCTTGCCATCCGTGGCCAGGTAATAGCGTGTGATAGCCCCGTTCGCATCGCTGTATGCGATAAGGCGGCCCAGTCGGTCATAGGCTAAATGTTCCGCCGCACCATCGGGATGACGAACCGATACGAGTCTGCCAACGTGATCGTACTGATATCCCGTCGCCGCGCCTGACGCATCCGTGATTTCTGACAGATTGCCGCGCACGTCGTAGCGATAGTGAGTTTTTGCCCCGGAACAATCGGCATAGCCTGTGCACAACCCATCAATACCGTATGACAAGCGTTTCAAGCCGCCGCGCGCATCCCGAATTGCCACGACGAGACCTCGGCTGTCGCGATGGTATTCGGTTCTCTGCCCCGAAGGATCAGTCTCCAGCAAGAGCCCACCCCGGCCATCGTATTCATAGCTACGTGTCTGACCCAACGCATCCGTGATGCTGGTTGGTAACCACGGAAAGTGACGGTGATATTCGATAAAGGTCTGCGTGCCGTCGGGTTCGGTTATGAGCAGGGGCAGGCCCTGGGCATTACGGGCATAGCGCCTTACGCGTCCGGCGGGATCTAGCTCCTGTAGGACGTTTCCATCCCCGTCCAACTCGAAACGCGTCTCTCCGCCCTCCGGGTCCACGTAAAGCTCCAGCCGCTTCGCCTCGTCGTACCGATACCGGGAACTGCGCCTCAAATGGTCGACGACGCGAGTCTCGCCATCCCGATAGATAAGGCGCCATTCGCGATCCAAGGAGTCGCTGTTGCGCACTACCTTTCCGGTGGCCGTGTATAGGTCGTACTCGTATCGAGATTCGATCCCTCCCGGCTGGCGATGCATCACCATGATGTGATTGCGCCAGCCGAACTCTCGCACGAGATTACCTGCAGCGTCATAGACCTGGGACAGATCACCTTGGTGCGAGTAGCGGTAGGACATCAATAGATCACGTGACGATCTTCCCGTAACTTCGTGCACGGCAGAGATCCGTGCCCCGTGGCCTGTCTGAACGTAATCCAACTCCACACGGCGTTGCGAATCGCTAGTTATGGCTACGAGCAAGCCTGCATCATTCCAATGAACCAGCAACATGTTGCTGTATCCATCGCTGATGCTGCTCAACCGCCAACGTTGGGCACCCACAGCCGAAAAACGCATCAAACGGCCCGATGAATCAGCCAACAACAGGATGCTTTGATCAGGCAACCCTCCAAACAACATTTCTTCGCCCGGCACGCGAGCTAGAGTTCCTGGCACGAGCGACGGTAACGGAACTCGACGCCCCTGTTCATCGACGAACGTATGGCTACGCCCCTCGGTGACAATGGAAATGTCAAACGGTAACGTCCAGCCTTGGCCGAATCCCCCCACGCGTGAAATATCGGAGAAATAGCTTCGTTGCCATTGGATCGAAGGCAGACCCGGCAATACGAAATCCAGATCTTCCGCTCCGGCCAGGAATTTACAGCCGTACATGGGATTAACGGGATGTCCGACAGCGCCAACGCACAGTATTCGGCAACCAGGGTTCTGGGGACTGCCATCGTTGCTGCTGCCGTCCTTCACATGCGCGCCACCTTCGGGCTCCGGCCGATTGCGCCGCTCATGCCGTCGATGCTTCAAGCGCTTGAAGAACGCCGCCATGCTCTCGCCCTTGCGCATGGCAAAAGCACTGGCCTCGCCAGCCAGCCGGGCGGCCTGTGTCCCCTTCAACGCCGCCTGCCCCGCCGCACCAGCGCCAGCGGTCGCAGCCGTCACCGCAACGTTGGCCGCGACCTGCCCCAGCAGATACCCCAGCCCCTCCGCGCCGCCGTTCGGCTTGTTCAGCATCTCCTGCAGTTGATCCGCCACCGAGCACGCCGTCGCCCCCAGCGCATCCATCAACGCCTCGGTGATACCGTCGACGATATCGTCAATCGTCAATTCACCGTTGTAGATCGCCTGCCCCAGGTCCAGCGCCTCCTTGGCGCCGCCCGTCACACTGTTGTACGCCCCCTTGGCCGACTCCCAAGGATTCGAGACGACACCCCAAGCGCCCTGCAACGCACCCCACACGCCCTCGGCCATGCCAGAACCGGCATCCACCGCTCCGCTGCCCATGCCGGACGCCGTGGCCCACATGAAATCCGTCGGGCTGTTCTGCCACTCCGCCGCGATCTTCTCTTTCAGGTTCGCCAGTTGCAGCTTCAGCTTGGTCAGGCAGACATCGACCTCGCCGCCACCCGTGGCGCCCGCATTGACCACCGCCGTGGTGTTGCCTGCCAACGACCCCGGCGTGGCCGCGTTGATCTGCCCCACGTGCCCGTCGTGCACCTGGAACTCGCCCTGGCTCTTGACGGTGCTGCTGTGCTCTTGCGGATTGAACGGTCCGCTCTGGCCGCCGCTGCGGATGCCGATGCCGGCATTGCCCTGGCTCTTGGGCACGTACGAGCCCATGTGGAACACGGGCGTGTCCTGGCCATTGGTGGGATTGGGATTGCCCCGCAGATCCCGGGCCTGGTCGAACGTGGAGAACGAGATGAACGCGCAGACCGTGTTGCCGACCTTGCACATGTCCGGCTTGTCGGCCACCGCGATGTGATTGGCCCGCTTCTCCGCGATGAATTCGGTGCTCATGCCGCACCTCCTTCAAGGCGACTCACCACGACAGGGAACGCGTCCACGGTACCCAAAAAGGGCGCCACACCGGACTCAAGAAGACAACGAGGCGGACTCATGCGCGCGTCCCCTCGCCCTGGTCGCGCGCCAGCGCGGCACGCCAGCGGTCGGCCTGCGTGTCGGGCTCGGGCTGCGGCAGGGGTTCGCCTTCGGGATAAAGCACTTCCGGAATGGCCAGCTCCATGCCGATCCAGTCCGGATGGTCGACGTCGTTGGCCACGGCCAGGCGCCAGTTCAGGCGCACCGTGCGTTTCACCGTATCGATGGCCAGCGTGTCGACGTGCATGTCGGGATATCGGTTGTTGCCCCCCGAGCGCACCGCCGCGAAGCCCAGCCAGCGCGGCAAGGCGAATTTCACCTTGGGCTCGCCCTCGATCAGGTTGAACAGTTCCACTTCCTGACCGCGCGCCAGGTATGGCAGCCACTGGTCGGCGGGCGCCGTCTGCCAATAGGCAGGATCGAAATCGTCGGGATAGGCCGGGCCATCGCGACGGATGCGCGCCTCGTCGATGGTGCCCAGCCGCTGCGCGCGCGGCTGCCAGTGCATCGGGATGGGGCCGAAGCCCGCCACGCGCTGGATACGACCGGGCTCGGCGGGCGTTTCATCATCGGGGTATTCGATGCTGGGCGCGGCCAGCGCCCGCACGTCGGCGGGCAACTGCGTCAGCGCGCCCAGATAACCGATACCGCTGGGGTTCTGGTCGTAGGCCGCCGTCTCGTCGTCACGGCCGGTGGAGACCGTACCGCCATAGGCATGCTCGTACAGCAGCGGTACACGCTCCGCAGCCTCGGGCGCGGACAAGCGCCAGTTGCCGCGCCGCTCGCGCTCCCAACTGCGCGGGCCCGATATCTTCAACAGCTTCGACCATCCGCCGATGCGCACGCCCACCAGCCAGTTCTGCGCGGCCCTGCCTTCGGGCGCGATGGCGTCACCGCTGATCAACACGTCGGCATGCGGCTTGAAGGGCAGCAGCTCGGACTCCAGCAGCAGGCTGCTGACCTGCTGCTGCGCCCGCGCATCCGAGCCGGCACGGCCCGTTCCAGGCGACGCCAGCACGGTACGGAACTGGTCCGCCATGACGAACGCGGGCTGGTCCTCCAAGGGGTCGAGCACCCACTTTCCCGCCCGCTTCTGCAGCAAGTAGGTGGCCTGCAAAATCAGGCAGTGGTGCAGCCGATTGCCGTGGATGTGATGCCGAAAGCCCAATCCAGGGTACTTCGTCAGGTTCGTGTACATGAGTCAGTTCAGATCGATGACCTTGCCGTCCAGGTCGACGATTTCCGACCCCGAAATCTTGATCTTCACACCGGTGATGGTGATGGTGCCGTCCGACTCCAGCTGGATGCTGGACTTGCCCGTCGAGATGGTGATGGCCTTGCCCGCACTGATCGACACGCTGGTGCCGGCATCCATGCTGAACATCTTGCCCACATTCACTTTCTTCATCATGCCGACGTTCTCGA
This sequence comes from Bordetella ansorpii, assembly GCF_900078315.1. Taxonomy (GTDB): domain Bacteria; phylum Pseudomonadota; class Gammaproteobacteria; order Burkholderiales; family Burkholderiaceae_B; genus Bordetella; species Bordetella ansorpii. Next base: position 522,730 of record NZ_FKBS01000014.1, on the reverse strand, counting down.
ACATGGTGAAGCCGATGTTGGCGTTCCATGCGGCGCCCACGTTCAGCATGTAGCCTGCGCCGATGGTGGTGACCTCGGCGATGCCGACGTTGTGCATCGAGCCAAGCGCCACGGTCTGCACGCGGTTCGCGCCCACCGTCACGGTCTCGTTGGTGCCGACGCGGCGGGTGCGGTTCGAGCCCACGCTGTGCTTCTGGTTGATGCCGATCGAGACGTCTTCGTTCAGGTCCACCTTTTCCTTGCGGTTCTGGTGAATGGTGATGGTCTCATCCTTGTCCACTGTCTCGGTGCGCTGGCCGTGTACGGTGATGGTCTCGTTGCGGTCCACCGTCTCGGTGCGATCGCGCTTGACGTTCACCGTCTCGTCGCGGTCGATGGTCTTCTTGCGATCCTGACCCACCCAGTGGGTCTCGTCCTTTTCGACCTCGATATCCTGGTTGCGCTCGGCGTGGATCCACAACTGCTCCGCGCCCATCTTGTCTTCGAAGCGGATGGCGTTGGCATTGTTGGGATCGCCCGCCGGCGTGGAGCGCGACATCAGCCCCATCTGCGTGGCGTTGCCCGGCAACTCCCACGGCGGCATGTTCGACGCGTTGTACACGCGGCCCGTGATCAACGGCGCATCGGGGTCGCCGTTGATGAAGTCCACGACCACCTCATCGCCGATGCGCGGCACCTGGATGCCGCCGAAGCCCGAGCTGGCCCACGGATTGGACACACGGATCCAGCACGAGCTGTTCTCGTCGCGCGGGCCGGTGCGGTCCCAGTGGAAATGCACTTTGACGCGGCCGTACTGGTCGGTCCAGATCTCTTCGCCGGCCGGGCCGGTGACCACGGCGGTCTGCGGGCCCAGCGTGCGCGGCTTGCGCGTGACGCGCGGCGGGCGGTAGGCCAGCGTGGCCGGCTGCACGGTCAGGTCGAACTCGCACACCGTGCCCTGCTGCGCGTCGGCGGCGGGCTGCGGCACGGAACCGTTCAGCGAGGCCAACGAAGTATTCAATACCGCGGGCATGAACCCCGCGCCAGGCACGCCGCCGCTGTAGTAGCCGCTTTCGCTCAGGCGGTAGCGCGTACCGACCACCAGGTACTTGCGGTTCTCGCTGTCGCGCGGGCAGTTGCGCATCGAGAAGATCGATGCGGTCTGCAGGCCGCGCACGTTGCTGCGCAGCTCGGCCTGTTCGCGTTGCTGGTGCAGTTCTTCCATGCGCACGCGCGCATAGTCCTGGCCGTGGTCGGCATCCTTGTAATCGCCCGGCCATTGATAGACCTGGTGCGCGTCTTCGTCGTGCTGCGCCGGATGGCGCTGCGTGGCGGCCAGCGCGGCCTTGGGGTTCTCGAAGTTGTAGTCGTCGGTGACGTACTCGCCCGAACGCACTTCCTCGGCCACGCGCAGGTCGCTCAGGTACGACTCGTCGGGCATGCTCTGGCGTTCGGCGCCGTAGTACGGCAGCGAATCGCAACCGGGCGAGGCCTCGTGCGCCGACATGTCGTCGGCCATCACCAGCTCGTGCTTGCCGTTAGCGTGCTTGAACCAGTAATGGATGCCCTCGTGCTCCATCAGCCGGCTGACGAAATCGAAGTCGCTCTCGCCGTACTGCACGCAGTAGTTCCACGGCCGGTACGACTCGACCAGCTTGCGCTCGATGCTGTGGCCGTAAGGCTTCAGCACTTCCTCGACGATGTCGGGGATGTTCTTTTCCTGGAAGATGCGGAAGTCTTCGCGGCGCGAGGCCGACCACAGCCAGGGCCGCACGGTGGCGCGGTACAGGTAATACCGCTGCGTGGCGGTTTCCTTGCCCATCAGCGTGAACCGCGTGATCTGGCCATTGAGATAGCGCGTGCCGCTGCCGATCTCATCGGTGTCGATCTCGATGGTCAGCGATTTGCCCAGGAAGCTGCGCAGATCCAGGCCCATGCCCTCGTACAGCACGTCGACCTGGAATTCGAAGAGCTGCGAAAGCTGCTCCTGCCCTTCCATGGCGCGAAAGAGGATACCGGCGGGCGCGCCGGCGATTTGAACGCGAACAGTATGGTTGGCGGCCGACGCCGCTGCGGGGATATCCATGTGCGGGGATCTGATTCCAAAGGAATGGGGCGCCGAAAACAAGCCGCCAGCGTGCGCAGACGATCCTAGAAATCAGATGTGACTGGAGTGCTTCGTTACATGTGTTCCGTAACATCGCTTCCCTGTGAGCGATTTACAGAATTTGCATGAACACACAATTTCCCGCACGTTTCATGTAAGAAATACACTGGGAAAATTGGCGCCATATCACCGCCAACGCCAGCGAACTGCTGGCATCCGGCAGCAATCTTTATATAGGCTGGGGAAGAGGGTGCCGACTTGTTCACTAGGGTCCGTCGCCAAATGAAATACCGTCACGGCGATGATCTGCCAGGAGATCAAGCTGTAGTGCACGTGAATGAGCAAGCTGTCGGTGCGGAATGTGAACCGCCCGCTTGCCTCGAAACCACCCTGCTTGGCCGTTGCGGGCATTTTTTCGCGTACGGCATCCGGCCCGTCGGCAAAGACGAGGCCGAACGGCAATGCTCCTGAATAGCCTTTGGAACCGTAGAGGCCCGCGCGCGACATCTTGAAGCCCGCAAAGCATTTCTGCTTGCCGGCGCCGCCCAATTCGGCGGCAGGCAAGGCATAGAACGACAGTCCGCATTGCCGATGGAACTGCGTATTCTCGTGGGAGGACAAGTCGCTTGCCGTCACAGGCGCACCGACGCTGGCCTCGACAAGCTGCAAGAGCGTCGTGTCGGTGACGGGCTTGCCTATCATCCGCGCCAGCAGCTTCCAGTCCCTGTCGCTGACGGGGGCTTCGCCTTTCTCGTAGATGTTCTGGAGCCGGAACGAGAAGAAATCGATATTGCCCTGTCCCTCGGGCGCATAGCAGACATCGAGCACATACGCATCGACCAGGAATTGCGAGACCGGCAATCCATAGGGAGCTCGCGTCGCGCGGGGCGGACCGAATGCACGCTCCAGATCGGCCGGGCTCATGCCGAAAGACAGCCCATACGGCAAGGTCTGCTGCCAACCGGCGTGCCCCCCGACGCCTGCGTTATAGAACAGGATGGCGGACGCCGCGAACGGCCCCTGGATGCCGGATATACCCAGCAGGCGCTCCTGCGCCTGGGCATCGTCGAACTCCAGCGTGAATCCGTATCGCCAGTATTCTTCGACGGTGGCGCCTTCCCTGTCGTCATCCGAGTCAGGCCAATTGAACAGGCCTGCCTGCGCGAAGCGCTGGAGCAAGTCCTTGTCCTGTATACCTCGACCCAATGCCGACATCACCAGTTGCGCATCGATGGGATGCGTCGAATGACTCATTGGACTTCCGCTGCAACGAAACGGATGAACGTGATTTCGCGCGTCGTGAGGTCAAGGCGAAAGATCAGGTCTATGCCGGGCAGAATCGCATCGTAATTCAGGAAATAAGCGCCTAGAAACTCGTCCTGGCTGGCAGGCTGGCCGAGTGCCCTGACGATCTCGGCTTCCGTCATATCCACCCTCAAGCCGTAGGGCAGCGTACCCGTGAAGTCGCCAACATCCTCTTCGTATTTTCCGTTCTGGACCGTCACGTCCTCCAGGAACAGGAACCCGGCGGCACGCGGCGCGCCACGCGTTTCTTCATAGGAGTCGGTGAATTGCAGTTGCACCGATTCGCTGTCCAATCCAACGGTAGCCAACGGGCGGTCTTTCCCAGTCAGGCGTCTCGTCTGACCCGACGCTTGCAGAAAGTCGTCCAGATCCGGATCGCTGCTGGGCAGGCCAATGAAGGAAATCGCCCTCTCGATGTTGATCGACATACTCAGAAACCTCTGATCGTCATGTTGATGATGCCTTGCAAAGGCTTGTCTATGGGACGCATCACATTGCTCACTGGATTTTCGCCGCAGTGAAGCGAATGAAAGTGATCTCGCGCGTCTTCATGTCGAGGCGAAAAATCAGGTCTATGCCAGGCAGCACCGCATCGTAATTAAGAAAGTAAGCTCCTAGAAACTCGCTCTGGCTGGTAGGCTGGCCCAGTACTCTGATGATCTCAGCTTCCGTCATGTCCACGCGCAATCCGTAGGGAAGCGTGCCCGTGAAATTGCCGACATTCTCTTCGTATTTCCCGTTCTGAACCGTCACGACCTCCAGGAACAGGAACCCGTCGCCACGCGGCGCGCCACGCGTTTGTTCGTAAGAGTCGGTGAACCGCAAATACACCGACTCATTGTCCAAACCGACCGCGGCCAAGGGACGGTCCTTGGTGGTGAGACGCCTCTTTTGTCCGGACTGCTGCAGGAAGTCATCAAGATCTGGATCGCTGCTGGGCAAACCGATAAAAGAAACAGCCTTCTCGATGTTGATCGACATACTCAGAAACCTCTGATCGTCATGTTGATGATGCCTTGTAAAGGCTTGTCCGGATCCATCCAGCGCATTCATGTCACGCATCATGGCATCTCGCAGGTTGCCCGCGCCGCCACGAAAAACGGGTTGTTGCAGTTGCCCCACGTACGGCCGCTGTCCTTGTGAATGTCTGCCGAATTTCCCCCCGACGCCACCTCTGGATTACTTATAAATGAGAATGATTTATTATTCGGCGATTCCCGCTCCCCACTGCCATGCCGCCCTCCCGTCCCCCACGCCAAGGATGGCTCGCCTATTACGGCGGGTTCCTCGAAGCCTGCGTGCGGCGCATCGGCAATCGGGCCGATGCGGAAGACATCGCGCATGACGCGGTGGAGCAGTTGCTGCGGGCGGATGCGTCCGGCGCATTGCAAGCGCGGCAATACCTGTTCCAGGCGGCGCAGCACCGCACGATCGATGCCTGGCGGCGTCAGGAACGGTTGCCTCATGTCGCCTGGGACTGCCTGCCTGAAGACACGCATCCCATTGCCGCCCCCGCCGATGCCACGCTGGCCACCGGCCAACTGGCGGAGGCGTTGGCCCACGCACTGCAGGAACTTCCCCCGAAATGCCGCGAAGCCTTCGTGCTGAACCGCATCGAGGGCTGGTCGCAGCGCGAGATCGCGCAACGCATGGGCCTGTCCACGAACATGGTCGAACGCCACGTGATGCGTGCCATGCAGCACGTCCGCCAGCGCCTGGACGGGTACGATACGCGATGACTTCCGATCGCCATTCATCCTTGCCTGACGATGTGCCCGGCGCGCCCCGCGATGCGGCGGCGTGGTGGTTCGCGCGCCTGCATTCGGGCGCCATGAGCCGTCAGGACCAACGCGACCTGACCCGGTGGCGCCAGGCGGATCCCGAGCACGAACGCGAGTTCCAGGCGGCCCAGGCCTTGGGCAACGTCGCCGCCTCTCTGGACCGCGAACGCGTGCGCGCGCTGCTGGGCGGCAGCATCCCGGTGCGGCCCACGGTGCGCCGGCGCCAGTTGCTGCGCACAGGCCTGGCGCTGGCGTGTACGACGGCCGCCGTCGCGGGCATCGGCCTCTACTGGCCAGCCGACGATCCGCACTACACGGCCACACTGGCCACGCGCAAGGGCGAGCGCCGCGCGGAAACGCTGCCCGATGGCTCGGTGCTCGAACTGAACACCGACACGGAAGCGCGGGTGTCGCTGTACGGCGAACGGCGCGTCGTCGCGCTGCGGCGCGGCGAAATCATGTTCACCGTCTCCCCCGATCCGGCGCGCCCCTTCATCGTGGACGCGGACGTGGGCCGGGTGCGCGTGGTGGGCACGCGCTTCGACGTTCGCCGCGACGCAGACCGCATGAACGTCTCGGTGGAATCGGGCATTGTCGACGTATCGCCGGCAAGCGGGTGGAACCGCGCCACCCGGCGCCTGACGGCGGGATTGGGCCTGGACCTGGCCGGCGGCCGCCTGGGCGAGGTACGGCGGGTCGACGTGGCCAGCCTGACCGCCTGGCGCGGTGGCCGTATCGTCTTCGAGGACGCCTCGCTCGCCGACATGGTGCGCGAGATCAACCGCTATCGGGACCGCCCTCTGCGCGTGGCCGATGCACGCCTGGACGCGCTGCGCGTCACCGCCTCTTTCCGCCTGGACACCCCGGACGCGGTGGCGCAATCGCTGCCGAAAATATTGCCGGTCGGCGTGCGTACCTTGGCCGACGGTACGACCCTCATCGAACCTCGCTGACCGCGGCGCCGTTACAAAATAGTCGCGGCAGGCATTCAGGAGTTCTGGCGGCTGATTCGTTCTATAGGAAAACCCACGCGCCGGCCTTCGGCGACGTGTGCCCCCGTCCGCCGGCCCGACGCCGCGTGGGCGATGAACGACCGACCTGGAACGCCCCGTGAATCGCAGAACCTCGATCGAGACCAGACCTCCTTCCCCGACGTCCGCGCTGTGCGGCGCGCTGGCATTGGCATTGCCGCTGGCCCTGGGCATGATCCCGCCCGCCGCCGCCGCGCAGGCCGCGCCCATGCAGATCACCATTGCGCAGCAGCCGCTGTCGGCCGCGCTGCTGCGGCTGGCCGAACAAACCTCGCTGCAGATCTTTTTCACGCCCGACGTGGTGAGCGGCGTGCAAGCCCCCGCGGTCGACGGCCGCCTGACGCCCGAGCAGGCCTTGCGTGCGCTGCTGCAAGGCACCGGCATCCGCTACACGCGCGAGGGCAACAATGTGACGCTGCGCCGCGAAGACACGGTGGCCGTGCTGGCGCCCGTCACGGTCACGGCCCGCGCGGAAACCGCTGACGACGCCATCGACGGCTATGTGGCGCGCCGCTCCAGGGCGGGCACCAAGACCGATACGCCCATCCTGGAAACGCCGCAGTCGATCTCGGTCGTCACGCACGATGCCCTGGAGAACCAGGGCACGCTGAACGTGGCCAACGGCCTGCGCTACACGGCGGGCGTGGGCGCGGCCGCGTACTCCAACGGGGACGGCAATGCCTTCGACGTCTTCACGATGCGCGGCTTCGTCATCAGCAACAGCGGCCTGCTGCTGGACGGCCTGCGCCTGCATTACAACGTGCTGGATGCGCCCACCGAAGTCTATGGCCTGGAACGCGTCGAGGTGCTGAAGGGACCGTCGTCCACGCTGTACGGGCAATCCGGACCCAGCGGCGTGGTGAACCTGATATCCAAGCGCCCCAGCGCCGAAAGCCATCACGAGATCGCGGTGACGGGCGGCTCGTTCGATCGCCGCCAGATCGCCACGGACCATACCGGCGCGCTGAACGAGGACGGCACGCTGTCGTACCGCCTGACGGGCCTGTTCCGCGAAAGCGACACCTACATCGACGACAACCGCGACGACCGCATCTTCATCGCGCCCGCGCTGGCCTGGCAACCCTCCGCGGCCACCCGTTTCACGCTGCTGACCAGCTACCAGAAAAGCAAGAACAGCCAGTACATGGGGTTGCCCTACAGCGGCACCGTGCGCGACAACCCGCTGGGCCGCGTCAACCGCCACACCAACCTGGGAGACCCCGACTACAACTACTGGAACACGACCAGCAAGTCGGCAGGCTACATCTTCGAGCACAGCTTCAACGACACACTGACCCTGCGCCAAAGCGCCCGGTACAACCGCTCTACCCTGCAATACGGTTATCTGTTTCCCGCGATCGCCACGCTGGACCTGCCCGACAACCGCACCGTGCCGCGACAGGGCATCCGCCGCCACGACGAAACCGATACGCTGGCCGTGGACACCAATCTGACCGGACGCTGGAATGCGCTGGGCGGCGAGCACACCACGCTGGTCGGCGTGGACTACGCGCGCAGCCATTCCTCGACGATGAACTACCGCGGCGCCGTCGCGGCCACCGACCTGTACGAGCCGGTGCGTGGCATTGCGAACCTGCCGCCCACGCTGGCGCTGCGCAACAGCGACAGAGTGCGCTACGAGCAGGTGGGACTGTATGCGCAACAACAGAGCAAGTTCCTGGACCAGTGGGTCGTCACGCTGGGCGGCCGGCAGGACTGGGCCGAGAACAAGGCGTTGAGCCGCGTCAGCGGCGTGCGCGCCGACCAGCGCGACGACGCATTCACGGGCCGAATGGGGCTGACATATCTGGCGCCGCATGGCATCGCGCCCTACGTCAGCTTCGCCAAGTCGTTCGAACCCGTATCCGGCACGCGCTATGACGGCACGCCCTTCGTACCGACCGAAGGCAAGCAATACGAAGTCGGCGTGAAGTGGCAGCCGCCCGGCAGCAACACGCTGGTCACACTGGCGGCCTATGACCTGAGGCAGCAGAACGTGCTGACCTCCGACCCGGACCAGATCAATCATCCGGGCGGACGCGTGCAGACCGGCGAGATCCGCTCGAAAGGCATCGAACTGGAAGCGGCCACGGATCTGACGCGCAGCCTGCGCATGCGTGCGGCGCTGACCTTCAACGACAGCGAGATCACGCGCAGCAACGTGGCGGGCGAAGTCGGGCGGCGTCCGCCGGACACGCCGTCGCGCATGGCGTCGCTATGGCTGGACTACAAGCTACCCGAGAACATGGTGCGCGGCCTGACGGTAGGCGGCGGCGTGCGGTACGTGGGCGGCACTTACGATGGCCCCAATGCCGTGAAGACGGCGGGCTACACCGTGTATGACGCGATGCTGGGCTATGAAATCGAGCGCTGGAAGTTCACGCTGAACGTGCTGAACGTCTTCGACAAGACGTACTTGAGCTCGTGCTATGCCTATGCCTGCTATTACGGTCAGCCGCGCACGGCGATGCTGACGGCGCGCTACGCCTGGTAGCGAGCCGGCAGGGCGCCATCGCCGGCGCCCTGCCGGGGCCTGGACTCAGCCCAGTTTCTGCAAGGCCTGCTCGCGCGTGTCGGTCACCGTCAGGATGGCCAGGAAACCGCTGATGTCGAACACTTCGCGCACCTGCGGCTGGATGCTGCACAGCACCAGCGCGCCCGCGCTTTGCTTCAGGCGCTTGGCCAGCACCAGCACCACGCGCAGGCCGGCGCTGGAGATGTAGTCGAGGCGGGACAGGTCGAGGACGATCTTCTGGGCGCCCTTCTCGATCTGCGCCACCAGGTCGGCTTCGATGCCGGCGGCGTTGGCGCTGTTGATCTGACCTTCCGGCATGACCAGAAGCACCTCTCCGATTTGTTCGGTCGCGAGATTCATGGGGTGTGTTCCCAGGGTGAAGGGTGACAGGGGGAATGCAGGCGGCAGGCGCGGCCATGGCAACGCCCGGCTTGACGGCAAGATGATACGCGAGACAGGCATGGCCGCCATGACGAAAAACTGTTCAGGCGCAAGCCCGCATTCGTGCATACTTCTTACCTGCACTTCGACCCTGCACGCCAAGGCGGTTTATGCCCCATCAGCCCGACACGCTAGAACTGACGCCGGACGCCAATGCCGTGACGGCCGCCACCCAATGGCTGGAAGGCATTGCCGAGCGCGAAGACTGGCCGCCCAAGGTCACGTTCGGGCTCACGCTCAGCCTGGACGAAGCGCTGACCAACATCGTCTCGTATGCATTCAAGACCCCGCCATCCAACGGCGCCGCCCCCTCGGTCACCATCGCCTGCCGGCGCGACGGCCAACGCATCCTGCTGGACGTCGCCGACAACGGCGTGCCCTACGATCCCACCGTGGCCGAACTGCCCGACCTGGCCGCGTCGCTGGACGACGCCGACATCGGCGGCCACGGCACGCGGCTCATGCGCCACTACCTGCAAGACCTGGCCTATGCACGCGATGGCGACTGGAATCGCCTGACCATGATCGTGCAAACCTGATTTTCACGACAGGAATACGATCGGAGGGAACTTTCCGCCGCCAACTGTCACTGAGTTGCAAATTAGCCGAAATTTGCAACTAATAGACACAGTTCTCGGTATGATGGCGACCTCCCTTCCCATTCCCGGAGCCCGCATGCGCCCCTCGCGCAGCTCTCTCGGCAACACCCGCCACGCGCGCCGCGTTCCGCGATGAACGCGCGCTGGCATCCTCCCCTGGTTGCGGGCGCACGCGTGCAGGCTTCGGTCGACGCCGGCGCCGTCGCGCACAATCTGGCGGTGATCCGCGCTCGCGCCGACGCCGCCATGCCCGCGCCCCGCATCTGGGCCACCGCCAAGGCGGACGCGTACGGCCACGGCCTGGCGCGGGTCATGCCCGGGCTGAAAGATGCCGATGGCATCGCGGTGCAGCAGTTGCCCGAGGCCCATGCGTGCCGCGCGGCCGGCTGGCAAGGCCCCATCCTGGTCTACGGCGGCCTGCTGTCCGAAGACGACCTGGCCCTGCTCGACCTGCCCGGCCTGCATCTGGTCATCTCTCACGAAGCGCAACTGGACTGGCTGTCCGCCACGCCGCCCCGCCCCGACGCCCCGGCCATCTGGCTGCGCTACGACGGCGACATCCGCCTGGCGGGCTTCCGCCGCGAGGCCTATCTGCGCGCGTATGAACGGTGCGCGGCGCTGGCGGCGCAGCATCGCGTCGGCGCCCTCGGCCACCTCAGCCATTACGCGCGCGCCGAGGATGAAGACGGCGTGGCCGATGCCGACGCCAGCTTCCGGCAGGCCATCGCCGGCCTGCCCGGCCCGGTCTCCACCTGCAATTCGGCGGCCCTGCTGCGCCATCCCGCGCACGTGGCCGCCACCGACTGGATCCGCCCCGGCATTGCGCTGTACGGCGTCAGCCCGCTGGCGGGCGTGGACGGCGCCGCGCTCGGATTACGTCCGGCCATGTCGCTGACGGCCCGCCTGTTCGCCGTACAGACGTTGCAGGCAGGCGCCAGCATCGGCTACCGCTCGGCCTTCGTGGCCGCGCACGACATGCGCGTGGGACTGGTCAGTTGCGGCTACAGCGACGGTTATCCGCGCCATGCCGGCACGGGCACGCCCGTGCTGGCGGACGGCGTGATGACGCGCGTGCTGGGCCGGGTCACCATGGACGTGATGATGATCGACCTGGACGGCGTCGACCACGCCGCGCCGGGCATGCCGGTCACGCTGTGGGGCACGCCGGAATTGCCGGTGGAGACCGTGGCGGCCTCCGCGGGCACCATTGCTGCGGAACTGTTGACCGGACTGACGGCGCGCGTGCCGATCACGGCGCGGCCCTGAACGCCAGGTTTCCAAAAAACGCGGACGTTTTTTACCGGACGGCCGGCCCGTCAGCCCAGCGCGGCGGCCGCCTGCTGCCGGGACCGCGCCGGCGCGAACAGCAGGAACAGCAGCGTGGCCACCAGGTAGATCACGCCGGTGATGGCCAGGCCCGCCCCCATGCCGGCCGCGCCGAACATGGCGCCCACCACCAGCGGGCCGGCCATCTGGCCGAGCTTGTCGGCGGCGCGCAGCACGCTGGTGGCGCCGGCGGCGCCGTATTGCTGCACGTCGGGCAAGGCCAGCATGTACGGCGATTGCGACGCGCCCGAGAAGCAACTGGCCAACGCCAGCATCAACACGGCGCACGACGCCGCCACCAGGCCGCTGTTGAAATACAGGCCCAGCATGCCGGCGCTGCCGAGCACCCCGCCGATGACGATCCAGTATTTTTTGGCGCTGGTGGAACGGTCGACCAGGCGGCCCATCACCGGCCCCAGGTAGATCACGCACACGCCGTAGATCATCAGCACGCGGCCGATGCTGGAGGCGGCCACGCCTTCGGCCTCGAGGTACAGCGGCAGCGCGAAGGACAACAGGCCCACCTGCGCGATGGAAAACGGAATGACGCTGCCCAGCAGCAGCAGGCCGAAGTCGCGCGTGAACAAGAGACGCAGCGTTTCGGACAGCCGCGCGCTGCCCCGGGGGACCGCGCGGCGCACGTGCGCGGCCGCCTGCGCGGCGGCGCGCTGCATGTAGGGGCGCATCAGCACCAGCACGCCGACCAGCGGCATGACCAGCATCACGGCGCCCACGGCGAACACCGCGCGGAAGCCCAGTTGCTCCATCAGCATGGCGCCGACCGCGGCGCCCGACAGATGGCCGGCGAACAGGCCGGCGATGACGCCTGTCATGTTGCGGCCGCGATACTGCGCGGGGCTGCGGGTGACGACGAAGCCTTGCAGGCCCATCCAGGTCAGGCCGTAGCCCAGGCCCACCAGGCCGCGGGCGGCGGCGAACCACGGCAGGTTGGGCGCGGCGGCGCACGCCACCAGGCCCAGGAACGACACGGCCAGACCCGCCAGCACCGGCACGTGCCAGCCCTTGCGATCGGTCAGGCCGCCCGCCAGCAGCGCAGTCAGCAGGCCGCAGCCCATTTCCACCGAGATCGGCAACGCCAGCAGCAGGTTGGCCGGCAGGTCGAGGCCGCCCGTGGGCAGGCTGCGCGCATACAGCGGCAGGAAACCCAGCGGCAAGGCCCAGGCGAACAGGAAGCCGAACATGACGGGGCGCGCGATGCGGCCCACTTCGGAGACGTCGTCGGGTCCGACGTGCACGCCGGCGGGACTGACGCCGCGCGCGGAGAAGGCGCGGTTCATCAGCAGCGACAACAACAGCAGCATCTCGATGGCGGCCACCAGGGCCACCGCCACCACGGTCGCGGCATCGATGACCCGGCTGCGCACGCCGGCGGCGATCACGTCGTCGGACAGGTGCATGACCAGGCTGCCGCGGATGGTGGAACGCTGGAACTGTCCGGCCAGCGGCAGCACCAGCGTCAGGTCGTCGGCGGTTTCAGCCGCGGGGCCCATGCCCTTGACGGGCAGCGCGCCGTTGGCGTCGGCGCGGTTGAGCACGCGGCCGTCCTGCACCAGGTCGATGGTGCTGATGGCCGGGAACGTGCCCGCCAGGCGCGCGAACTGCTTTTCGATGCCGCGCATGCGGTCCAGCGGAATGCCGTAGCCGATGACGCGGTTCAGGTCGCGCTGCAAGCCTTCGGACAGCGCCAGGATGTTGCCGCGCGCCACTTCCAGCGAGGCATTGCGGAAGGTGGTGATGGTGTAGCCGGCATAGACGCCCTGCGCCAACATGAGCGCCGCCAGCGGCACCAGGAAGCGCGCACGGCCGCCCGTGGCCAGCGTGGTCAGGGGAATGGCGTATTTGAACGCGGCGGCCAGACCCAGGCCCACGGCCAGCGTGACCAGCAGCAGCACCTTGATGTTGTCCAGCAGCAACGTACGGCCCAGAGCCACGTCGCGCGTGACCGACAACATGACGGCGCCCACGACCTGCCCGGCGCTGTCGGCCAGAGGCGCGGCCACGGTGACCAGATCGCCGCCATGGGCCACCAGCGCGCCGCTGGCGCGCCGCGTGACGCCATCCGGCAACGGCGTGCCCGGCGGCGTGCGCAGCGCGCGCGACAGCAGTTCAGCGGATTCGACGACGGCGCCATGAGCCGCCACGGGCCGGCCATCCGCCACGACGACCACGGCGCCCTGCACGTCGCGCGCGGCATTGGCCCCGTCGCGCAGCAGGTTGGTCAATCCGAAGTACTGGCCCAGGGGCTTGCCCAACCGCAGGCCGTTCTCGATGTTGCCCGCCACCTGGCGGGTGGCGACCTCGACCCGGTCGGCGGTGGTATCGGCCACCAGGCGGTTCAGGGCCGACAGGCTCAGGGCGCCTATGAGGGCCTGTGCCAACAGCAGCACGGCCAGGCACGCCAGTGTGACTTCCAGGACGGGACGGCGCCGCAGCCCTTCCAGCACCATCTGCATCGGTTCGTTACGCATGTTCGGATCAAGACCGCAAGAATTCACACGGGAGCGTAGCCGACATTTTACAATTGATGTAATTTGCTTCCATTTTGCGAACGTATCCGCGGGCTGGCCTCGGCGATTCGCGACAACTACGCAACACTTCCCCCAATTTCCCATGTTCACGCGCTCCCTACGCGGCAAGATCTTCCTGCTCGTCGTTGCGATCCTGTTGGTGCTGGCCACCTTCGTCCGGCTGGTCACCCAGCAGGACGTCACCCGCACGGTCGAAGCGGGCGAGCAGCACGCCGTGGACAACGTCCTGAACCTGGTGCTGCGCGACACCGACGCGCGCTGGAGCGCGCTGCTGGACGACAAGATCAGCACGGTGCGCACGGGCCGCCGCCAGCTGGTGCAGGTGGGCAACACCATTTCCACGGTGCTGGCCGGCTATGCCGACATGGCCGACCGCGGCGTGATGACGCCCGGCGCCGCCAAGGGCATGGCGCGCGCCTGGATCAACCGCCTGAAGCTGGATGATCGCCGCTACGCCTTCGTGTACGACGCCAGTTTCTCGGTGCTGGCGGCCGGCAACATGGCCATGACCGACCTCGACCTGTCGCCCGCGCGCGACATCAAGGGCCGCGAGCTGGCCAAGGCCCTGTATGAAGAAAGCCGCCGCACCGGCTACGGCTTCGCCATCTACCGCTGGCCCCTGCCCGGCGCCGCCGGCGAACCCGAAACCCGCTACGCCTACTTCGGCTATTTCCGGCAATGGGACTGGGTGTTCGTGGTCACCGACAGCGCCCAGGACATCATCGAGCAGGTGCAGGGCCGCCGCGCGCAGATGGAGACGGCGATGCGCAGCACGCTGTCGCAACTGACGCTGGCGCACTCCGGCTTCGTGTTCATCGTCGACGACAGCGGCCGCATGGTCGTGCCGCCGCCCGCCCACCAGACCGCCCTGCTGCAAGCCGTGGGCGATACGACCAGGCAGCCGCTGCGCGACCTGCTGGCCAGGACGAACCGGACGCAGCCGCAGACCCTGCGCGTCATCAACGGCAAGGATCCCTGGCAGATCAAGGCGGTGCACAACAAGCCGCTGGGCTGGACGGTCGTGGCGGCGGTGCCCGAGAGCGACCTCACCGCGCCCGCCAAGCAACTGATGAACCGCCTGGCCATCCTCTTCGCCATCACGCTGCTGCTGGCCCTGGTGGCCGCCTGGCTGATCGCCACCCGCATCGCGCGCCCGCTGGACAAGCTCACGCAGTACGCGCGCCAGTTGCCCGAGCAGGACCTGACCGTCGACTCCCCGGTGCCCGCGCACATCGCCGCGCTGCCGCAGCACCATCGCGACGAGGTCGGCCGCCTGGCCACCTCGTTCCTGTTCATGCAGCGCAAGCTCACCGAGAACGTGCAGCGCCTGATGCAGGAAACCTCCACGCGCGAGCGCTTCGAAAGCGAACTCAACATCGCGCGCGCCATCCAGCTGGGCCTCTTGCCCGTGCCGCTGGGCTCCGACGTGCGCGCCCACGTCGACCTGCATGCCACGATGCTGCCCGCCAAGCAGGTCGGCGGCGACCTGTACGACTACTTCATGATGCCGGACGGCAGGCTGTGCCTGGCCATCGGCGACGTGTCCGACAAGGGCGTGCCGGCGGCGCTGTTCATGGCCGTCACGCGCACGCTGATCCGCGCCACCGCCGAGGACGAGACCGATCCCGCGCAGATCATGCAGAAGATCAACAACCGGCTGTCCGAGAACAATCCGAACATGATGTTCGTGACGCTGCTGCTGGGCGTGCTGAACCTGGTCACCGGCGAACTGGCCTGGGCCAACGCCGGCCACCTCAAGCCCATCGTCATCGGCGCCGACGGCGTGCTGCGCACGCTCGAAGGCCGCAGCGGTCCGGCGTGCGGCGTGCAGGAAGACCTGGTCTACCAGCCCCTGCACGCGCGCCTGGAGCCGGGCGAAGTGCTGGTCGGCTACACCGACGGCGTCACCGAGGCGGTCAACCGCCAGAACCAACAATACGGCGATCCCCGCATGCTCAGCGTGCTGGCCGCGCCTCCTTCCAGCGCCACCGCCATCGGCCAGCGCCTGCTCGAAGACGTGCAGGCATTCGCGGCGGGCGCCGAACAATCCGATGACATCACGTTGATCGTGGTCCGACGCGCATGACCAAACTGCTCTCCTCCCTGTTCCTGTCGCTTGCCCTGCTGGCCCCGGCCGCGCAGGCCCAGCAAGATCCCGCGGCCACCGCGCCCGCCACGGCCGCCGTCTTCCCGACCACGCCCAAGGCCAAGCCCGGCGGCGGCAAGTGGCGCCTGGGCTACTTCGAAAGCGGCGACTACAGCGAATACCCGCGCACGCTGCGCGTCATCGTGGCCGGCCTGCAGCAACTGGGCTGGCTCAGCGTGCCCGCCATTCCCGATGGCCTGAACGGCCGCCAGATGTGGAGCTTCCTGGCCGAGAACGCCAAGAGCGACACGCTGCAGTTCGTCGACGACGCCTGGTGGCAACCGGGCAACTTCGACGCCGCCCGCCGCCCGGCCGTGCGCCAGGCCATCACCGACCGGCTGGCCAAGCGCCACGACATCGACCTGATCATCGCCATGGGCACGCTGGCCGGCCAGGACATGGCGATGCTGGGCGCCCCCGTGGCCACCGTGGTGGCATCGACCAGCGATGCCGTCGGCGCGCGCATCGTGAAAAGCGTGGAAGACAGCGGCCTGGACAACCTGCACGCCCGCGTGCAACCCGAACGCTACCAGCGGCAGGTGCGCCTGTTCCACGAAATCGTGCCGTTCAAGACGCTGGGCCTGGTCTACGAGGACAGCCCCGAGGGCCGCACCTATGCCGCCGTGCCGGCCGTCGAACAGGTTGCCAAGGAGCTGGGCTTCCAGGTGAAGTCGTGCAATGCGGCCTCGAACGGCATCCCGGTGGAGGACGCCACGCGCAACGCGGTGGATTGCTATCGCAAGCTCAGCAACCAGGTGGACGCGATGTACGTCACGGTGCACCGCGGCATCACGCCCCAGTCCGTGGGACAAGTGGCCGAAGTGCTGCGCACGGCGCAGGTGCCCAGCTTCGCCATGCTGGGTTCGGAACAGGTGCGCGACGGCCTGCTGATGAGCCTGGCGCAGGCCGACTACTCGTACGTGGGCCTGTTCCATGCCGAGACCATCGCCCGCATCTTCAATGGCGCCAAGCCGCGCCAGCTCAGCCAGATCTGGATCGATCCGGCCAAGATCGCGCTGAACCTGGACACGGCGCGCGGCATCGGCTTCGACCCGCCGGTGGACATCCTGCTGGCGGCGGACGAAGTGTATGAGGGCAGGAAATCCGCGCAATAGGCGCGCAGGCTGAATGAATGCAAGGGCCGCATGCCGTCAGGAATGCGGCCCTTCCGGTTTTTCAGTCGAGCACTTCGCGGCGCGCGCAGACGTAGGCCAGCTTCTCGGCCCGGCTGCCCGGCGCGGCACGCCACAGGTCCAGCAACCGGTCCGCCCCCGTGCGGCGGGTCTGCAGCACATGATCGGCATAACCCAGCCAACGCCGCTCGCCCTCGGGCAGCCCCGCGCGGGCCACGTCCAGCACGTCGCGCGCCAGGGCATGCACCGTGTCGTCATCCAGCGCTTCACGCATGGCCACGTCACGCATGCCGCGCAGGCGCAGCCATCCCCAGTCACGCCACAGCCGCTCGGCCTCGTCGAGGTTGCGCATCAATCCGAACTGCACCGCCGACGGCGACAGCGGCGCGGTCGAGGCCACGTCGATGCCGGCCTCATCCCGGAACTGGGCATCCGCGAACACCGCGCCGCAGGCCCTGCCCTCGATGTAGCCGTCGGCGCCGTGGCGGCCATGCAGATCCTCGATACCGCCAGGCCGCATCCAGGCCGCCAGCAAGTCATCCAGCGGCACGGGCCCGGCCAGGCGATAGCGCCAGCGCGCATCCAGGAAATGCGCGAACTGCGAATACTCGAAATAGCCGCTGTGAGGGCGCAACATCACAAGCTCGCCGGTATCCGCGCGCCGGCCGGGCCACTGCGCCGATTCGAGGAAACGGCGCAATGACGGATTGCCGGCCAGATAGACCGACGCCGCCGACTTGTACCCCTGGCTGGGCACCATCGACAAGGCGCGGCTGGCGGTGTAAGCGCCGAACATCCAGCGGAAATAATCGCCCAGATCGTCGAAGGGCCGTTCCGGCAAGCGCTGCAGCCAGTGGTCGCCGGCAAAGCGGGCATGGCGGAACACGCGGTCCCACAGCGTCAGCCGGTTCTCTTTCAATCCCGTGACGCGACCGGCCTGCAACGGGCTATTCGCAAACAGCGCGATACAGGCCGGCGCCAGGGCCAGCACGGCATTGAGCGCGCGGGCAGCCTGCCCGATGCCGACCGAGGTGCACGGGCCGTTCTGCGCCTTCGCGTCGATACCGGCGCGGTGCAGCCAGCCACGATAGCCGACCAGTTCGCGGTAGATGGGACGGTCGGCGCGCACGGCGGCATACCAGTCCGGGTCCAGACTGCAATCGGGATGTTCCGACACGTTGAGCAACATGGCGTCTTCCCGAGCCAGCGCCTGCCGTGCATCGCGCAGTTCCCGCGCCACCTTCTCGCCCAACCGGTCCAGGCCTCCCGTGCCCCCCCGTACCGGAGAGAAGGCCGTCTCCAGCAGGTTGTAGCCGTTGTCGACGCCGCTGTCGCCGTCCGGCCCCGAGACGCCGCCCGCCCGTTCTCCCAGCGGATAGACCGCGGCGTCCTCGCCGCGCGCCCGCTTGATGCCGGCCAGCGCCTCGAAGTACCCCCCGACCGGGTGGCTGCGGCCGCTGCCTCGGTGCGCCACCGCCATCTCCATTTCCAGGCCCAGCTTGGCGCCCGGCTCGATTGCGCTCACGATTGCTTGCTCCTTGCTCCAGACTGACCCACGACGGGATGATCTAATATGCAAAACGATTTCCGCGGCTGACGAAATTCCGGGAACCAATCCATTCCCGGTGTTACGTACCTGGACAAGCGCTCTATCAGGCGCAGATTTCCCTCAAGGCCGCAGGACCCAACTGCCGCATGACAATCGATTCCGTTTCCCGTCCAGTACCCGGTTATCCCCAACTCGACGCCTTCACGCAGGCGGCACAGGGCGGCGGTGACGTCTTCATCTCCGTAGCAGGCGACCAGCTGCGGGTGCTGGGCACGGGCGCCACGCCCGGCGGCCGCAGCGTGGCCTGGGTCGCGCCGGACGTGGACACGTCCTCGATGTTCGCCCAGGCGCTGGCCAACACCTACGGCAACGGCATCGCCAGCGCGGTCTCCCGAGAGCTCGGCCTGGCGGCCAACCCCGGCAAGCCCCTGTCCTCGCGCACCATCGAGCAGGCCGTCGACATGGCGCAGGCCTCGCGCCAGGCGCTCGAAGGCGTCGACTTCGCCACCCGCCTGGCCTGTTCCGCCAGCGCCGGCTCGTCCATCTTCATGGCGGCCTGCAACCAGGCCGGCATCGATCCCGCGTCGCTGGACGCCCAGCAGCGCCGTACCCTGGACGCGGACATGCAGCAACGCTTCGACCAGGCGGCCACTTCTGGCCAGAGCCCGGTCTCGCTGGACACCGCTCGTACCTGGCTGAACCAGCTTCTGGGCGCCGCCATGCCGCGCTGACACTCGGGATTGCCGGCGGTGTCGCACCAAATGTGACAATTCACACCCTGTTGGCTGGGCGCTACCGTATTTCCAGTAATTGCGAATTACACATTCTGTGTAGTACTTTGTAGCTGATTTACGCTCAATTCTTACCGTCTGTCTCCCATGCCCGACTCCCTGGACCATACCGGCGCTTCGCTCGAAGCGGCTCCGCAGCCCGGCTGCGGCGGTCCCTCCTGGAGCCCGCAAGACGATCGCTTGCTGCGCGACCTGATCCACGAACACAGCGGGCGGCTGCAGCGCTTCATCATCAAGCACATCGGCAATACCAGCGAAGCCGAAGACCTCGCCCAGCAGGCGTTCGTCGAAGCGGCGCGCTCGTACCAGACGTTTCGCGGCGAATCGCAGTTGTCCACCTGGCTGTACGGCATCGCGCTGAACCTGGTGCGCAACTATCTGTCGCGTGCGCCCGAGCGCCGCTACGACTTCGTCGGCGAAGACAGCCTGGCCACGCACGCGGCATCCGAATCCACGCCCGAACAGGCGCTGGAACAGGCGCAGACCGTGCGGCTGATGCAGGAGGCGCTCGACGAATTGCCCGAGAACATGCGCGGCATCCTGCTGATGATCGGCCTGGACAACATGTCGTACGAAGACGCCGCCGTACTGCTGACCGTGCCCATCGGCACCGTCCGCAGCCGCCTGTCGCGCGCGCGAACCGCCCTGCGCGACAAACTGCTGCAAAAAGGCCTGACGCTCAACGACTGAGCCGCGGCCCTTCCTTTCCATCAAGGTTCGCCACGGCCCGTACCGGGCGCATTCGGCGTCTCCACGCGCAGCACCGCACCGCCAGGCTGCATCACGGGCTGAGCCTGGCCCGGGCCCAAGGGCACCGACTCGATGTAGCGGTCGGAGGCACGCACCGGCCCGCCGGATGACGGCACTGTCACGGCCTCGAACTGCACGCGCGTCTGCTGGCCCTGCATCAGGTCCAGGTATTGGCCCGCCGTCGGTTTCTCGCCGGCCTGCGCCCAGGTGGCGTTCATGGCGCGGCCGGCGCGCGACTGGCCTCGCGGCGCGGCAACGGTCTCGCCATTGATGGCGACGACACGCGGACGCAGCAGGAACAGGCGCTCGCGGCGCTGCACGGTCTTGCTGCGGCTGGAGAACAGGGCCCCCAGGCCGGGGATGTCGCCCAGGAACGGCACCTTGTCGACCTGTTCGCTGTCCTGCGTGGCGTTGTAGCCCCCCACCAGCAGGGTCTGGTCGTCGCCGACCACGGCCAGCGTGCTGATGGTGCTGCGACGCACCGTGGGCAGATCACCCACCAGGCGTTCATCCTGGATGCGGCCGTCCTCGATGTCGACGGCCAGTTCCACTTCGCGGCGCGACCTGCCTTCGATGTAGCGCGGCGTGACGCGCAGCGACGTGCCCACGGTGATGGGCGTGACGGTGGCCACGCGCTCGCCCGTGGTCTGGATATAGAACGTATCCGAGATGTCGATCAGCGAACCCAGGTTGTCGGCCGTCAGGATCGAAGGCTGCGACAGGATGTTGGCCTGGCCGCGCGTCTGCAGGGCGCGCACGCGCGCCGCCAGCGAGTTGCCGATGCTGATGCCGATGGTGCCCGGCGAGAGGGCAGCGCCCGAATCCAGCGGCAGGCCGCCGCTGGTGGACAGGCCCAGGTTGCCGTAGCCCGCAGACGTGCTGCCGGCACGCGCGCCCCATTGCACGCCCAGTTCGTTGACCAGGTCCGAGTTGACGTCGACGATCATCGCCTCGATCTCGATCAGCGTGCTGGGCACGTCGAGCTGGTCGATCAGCGCCTTGTAGATCGGTATGCGGTCGGGAATGTCCTGCACGATGATGGCGTTCAGCCGCGGATCGGCCTGCACCGTGGGCTCGCGCAGACGCAGGCCGGCGCCGCGGCGGCTGCCGCGCGAACTGTCGCTCGCGGCAGCGGCTGCCGCGGCTGCGGGACCGCCCGCGATGGCGCCGCCCGCGCCTTCCTGGGCGGGTGTGCCGGGAAAGGCCGGCGGGTTCTCGCGCAGCGGCGCGGCAATGGCCGACAGCGTTTCGTTGTTGTTGCCGCCGCCGTTGCCCAGGATCAGGTTGCGCAGCACGGTGGCCATGCCGGGCGTGATCACCGACTGGTCCCGGTAACTGACGGTGCGATCGTTGACCGTGGCGTGCTTCAGGCGGAACACGGCCACCTGCTGGCCGCCCGCGCCCAGCGGCAACGCCGCCACGGTGCGTTCGACCAGGTTGACGTAGGCCGGCGGGCCCGACACCAGCGCGATGCCCTGGTCGGGCAGTTCGCCCCAGCCGAAGCGCGGGTCCAGCACGCCCAGTTGCAGCAACGCGGCGTGCAGCGCGCTGATGGAACTGCCCATGGCGCTGACCGAGCGCGTGCTCATGTCGCTGGTGCGGCTGATGAACAGCGTGCCCGAATACACGAACCAGTTGAAACCGTACACGCCGCCCAACCGGTCCATGAACTCGGTGGGTGTGCTGGCGTTGAAGTTGCCGTTGACCACGCCCGCGACCTCCGGCCCCATCTGCAGCGACAGGCTGAAGCCGCTGGCGAACTGGCGCAGCACGCTCTGCAGGCTCTCGCTCTTGGCGTAGTAGGTATAGGGGGCGTTGGGCCAGTTGGGCGCGGCGTCGGCCGCTCCCATCAATGCCAGCGACAGGGCGCCCGCCAGGATGATCCGCTTCAACTGACTCTCCTCAATGCATGCTTTGGTTCAGGCCGCCCGCTTGACCGCACCGGTCCAGAACGACAGCGCGTTGGCGAACTGGCCGACGGCCTCGTCCACCTCGATCTCGCTGCTGTCGGGACGCACCATCTGCTGCAGCCACAGGGCCTCTTCGGCCGGATCGATCACGCAGGCCGACGCATGGCCGGCGAGCATCCCGCCGGCCTGCTTGCCCAGGCCGGCGATGAAATCCTCGCGCGCGAGGCCCGCGGGCGGCAAGGCGCACAGCCGCGCGGATATCGCCAGCCAGCCATTGCGCGCGCCTTGCAGGTGCACGCGGTACTTGTCGTCGATCGTCAACGTGGCGCGGCCGTCGGTACGCAGCGCCTCGGCAATCGCGTGGCGCGCCAGGTAGCGCGCGATCAGGGGATGGGGGATGGCTGACATGGCGTCATTCCTCGGAAGCGGCCAGCTTGCGCACCAGGCGCAACACCTCGGCCACGGGTTCGATCAGTTCGCTCGGGATGTACTGGTCTGCCTGGGCATCGGCCATCAGCGCGCGCGCCAACGGGATGTTCTGCATCACCGGCACGCCGGCTTCGCGCGCGGCCTGCATCATCTGCTCGGCCAGGTAGCCTTCGCCCTTGGCCAGCACCAGCGGCAACGGTGTCTCGTCGGGTTCGTAATACAGCGCGACGGCCAGGTGGGTCGGGTTGGTGACCACCACCGAGGCCTTGCGGGCGCTGTGGACGGCGCCGCTCATCACCATTTCCTGGTGCAGGTGCTTGCGCTTGTGCTTGATGTGCGGATCGCCTTCGCTTTCCTTGTATTCCTGCTTGACCTCTTCCTTGCTCATCATCAGCCCCTTGCGGTACTGCATGCGCTGCCAGACGAAATCGGCCAGCGAAATGATGACGTAGGCCAGGGCCACGTTGACCAGAAGCGTGCGCAGCATGCCGCCCACGCCGGTCTGCAGGCCCGCCAGGCCGCTATGCGGCACGGACATCAGCTCGGGCAGCGCATCGCGCACCACGAACACCACCAGCACCGACAGGAACGCGATCTTGATGATGGATTTCAGCAACTCGACCAGGTTCTTCTTCGAGAACATGTTCTTCAGATTGCCCATGACGTCGAGCTTCTTGCCCGACGGCTTGAGCTTCTCGAACGCCAGCACGATGCCCACCTGCAGGAACTCGGAGAACATGCCGACCAGCAGCACGATCAGCAGGAAAGGCAGCACCAGGCCGATGCCTTCGCGCAACGACGCATCCAGCGCGGTTTTCAGCGCGGCGTCGAACGGCAGGCCGACCAGCGTGGACGGCACCAGCATCAGCCGGCCCAGCGACTCGATGATGTTCTTGGCGTTGGCCAGCATGTAGCCGAACAGCGCCAGCACCAGCAGCGTCTGGGTGAAATCCTTGCTGTGCGCGACGTCCCCTTTCTGGCGCGACTCGCGCAGGCGCTTGGCGGTTGGCTGTTCGGTCTTTTCGCCGCTCATGGCGCCCGCCATTGGTTGTCGAGGAACGGCAGGATGCCGCCGATGCCCCGCGTAGCCTCGCCGGCGTAGTCGAACAGCGGGCTCATGTAGAGCACCAGCACCAGGAAGGCCAGCGCGCTCTTGATGGGCATGGCCAGGAAGAACACCTGCAACTGCGGCGCGAAACGGCTGACCAGGGCCAGACCCAGCTCGGCCAGGAACATGGCGACGATGGCCGGCGCGGCGAACAGCAGCACCAGTCTCGCCATGCGGCTGAGCTGGTCGAGCAACAGCGGGATGCTCTCGCGCTGCAGCGCGGGCGTCCAATGCCAGAGATCCCACAAGCGGAAGCTGTCGTACAGCATCGTCAGCATCAAGGAAAAACCGCCCCCGACCAGAAAGAACACCATGAACGCCTGGTTGAACAGGATGCCCAGCGGCGACGAGTCGTTGCCCGTGCCCGGGTTGATCACGGCCCCCAGGCTGGCTCCACGCTGGTTGTCGATGACGAAGCCCACGGCCTCGAAGATCCAGAACGGAATGGCCACCAGAAAGCCCAGCACCAGCCCCACGAACACTTCTTTCACCACCAGCAGCACGATGTCGAGCCAGTTCAGGTCCAGCGCGGCATAGCCCGGCGCCAGCGCGGGAACCAGGATCAGGCCGAGCCCGGCGCCCACCGCGTAGCGCAGCATGCCCGGCAGCAACTGGCGGTTGAACAGCGGCAGCATGGCGCACATCGCCAGGATGCGCGGCTGCGTCAGCGCCAGCGTGGCCATGAAAGTGTTCGCTTCCGCGTAGGTAACGCCCGAGATCATTTCGTTCCGCGTCCGCCTCAGTGGATTTTGTAAAAGAGGTCGAACACCGAAATGGTGTAGTTGTAGAGTTCGCCGCTGATCCACGGCGCCGTCAGCAGCAAGGTGGCGAATACGGCGATCAGCTTGACGGCGAAGGACAGCGTCTGTTCCTGGATCTGCGTCAGCGCCTGGAACAGCGAGAACAGCGTGCCCACGATGGCGGCCACCGCGATGGGCGGCAGGGACAGCCACAGCACCAGGTACAGCGCCTGGGTCATGTAGGAGACGACGTCGACGTTCTGCATGCCGCCCCCTACCCGTACGACAGGACCAGGCCCTGTATCAGCCGGGTCCAGCCGTCCACCATGACGAACAGGAACAGCTTGAGCGGCAGCGAGATCGTCACGGGCGACACCATCATCATGCCCATGGCCAGCAGGATGTTGGAGACGATCAGGTCGATCACCACGAAAGGCAGGTACAGCAGGAAGCCGATCTGGAATGCGGCCGACAGCTCGGACACCAGGAAGGCCGGTATCAGCACCAGGAAGTCGTTGTCCTTCAGGTCGCGCGCCTGTTCCTCGCCCCACAGGTGACGGGCGGTGCGCAGGAAGAAATCGCGCTGCTCGGGGCGGCTGTTCTTCTGCATGAAGCTGCGCAGCGGCTCGATGCCACGCGAGACAGCCTCGATGACGGCGCCCATGCGGTCGGGCGGCGGCACGCCGGGCTGGAGCGAGTCCGGCGCGTGCTGCTGCTGGCTGACGGCCTTGAGCTCGCCGCCGACTTCCATGACCACCGGGCCCATCACGTAGACGGACAGGATCAGCGCCAGGCCGTACAGCGCGATGTTGGGCGGCACCTGCTGCACGCCGATGGCGTTGCGCACCAGGGACAGCACGATGGCGATCTTCAGGAACGAGGTCGTCATCACGGCGGCCAGCGGCACCAGCGCCAGCATCGCCAGGATGACGGCCAGGCTGACGGGATCGAAGCCGGTCATGGCGCGGCCCTCTTGGATGCGGAAATCATGCGGGTTCCCTGCCGAGCGTGGCGATGGTGACGCCGATGCGGCCATCGATCTCGACCAGCGTGCCGGTGCCCAGCAGGGCGCCGTTGGCGCGGATCATGACGGGGCCGTCGGCCAGCGGACGCTGCAGGTCGAAGGTTTCGCCAGGCTGCAGGCGGCGCAGTTCGGCCAGCGTCAGCGTGCGGTCGCCCAGGTCGAAGCTCAGGCGCACGGGGATGGAATCGAGATCCAGCGGTTCGGCTGCCTGCACGGCGGCCGCATCCTGGGTAGCGGGGGTCTGGGTCATGACGGAGGTCCAGCCTTGGGTGACGATGTAGGTGGATTGTTCGGCGCGCACGCGCAGGCCCTGGCCTTGCGGGATGGCGAGCCAGAGTTCGCCCTGCGCGCCGACCAGGTATTCGTCCAGCAGCAGCACGTCGCGTGGCTGCAGCGTGCGCAGTTCGGCGGCCGGCAGCGTCAGCGCGCCCAGCACGGCGCGCAGGGTGACGGGCAATGCGTCGGTGTCCAGCGCGTTGGCGGCCGGCGTCGCCCCGGAGATCAGGCTGGCCAGCAGCATCAGGCCCAGGCCATCGGCCTCGAGCACCACATGGCAGACCTCGCCCGTGGCGGCGGCGCGCAGCGTCAGCGTCCACACGTGCGGCAGCGAGACGGCATCGTTTTCCTGCACGGGGCGCACATGGGCGGGGCCGCCCGGCGATACGCGCGTCAGCGCGGCCACGATCTCGGACAACAGGGTTTCCAGCGCGGCGGCGCGCAGCGACGCGGGCAGCGGGCCCGGCGCCAGCGTGGGCAAGCGCGCGGCCAGCCAGGCATCGGGCGCATTGCGCGGCAGGGCCAGGCGCAGCGTGGCGCCGGCCCATTCGATGCCGGTACGCCAATCAGCCGCCTGCCGCAGCGCGTCCACCGCGCCGGCGGTGAAACCGACGCGCCACGAGACGGGCGCGGCATCGGCCGCGGCGCCGTCGGCGGGAGGCAGCTCGACGCTGAAGTCCGCACCGTGGCGCGCGATCAACGTCAGGGCGCGAGCCTCGTTCGCGCTCAGGCGCGGCAGGATCGCGGGTTGGGCCGTAACGGGAATCATGGGGTCCATCGTGTCAGAGTCATCCTCAGGGTGCGGCGTCGGCCGACGACGGTGCGCCACCGTCCGACGGATCGCCGCTCGCGATCTCGAACAGGCAAGGGTCTTCGGGATCGTCGGTGGTCACGCGCACCAGGCAGGCGCGGCCCAGCGACCGGGCCAGTTCGGCCGCCAGCCCCGGCGCGGCGGCGCAGAGTTTCTCGCGCGAGGCCTCGCTGGCGCAGGCAAAGGCAGCCACCACGCGGCCGGCTTCCTGGTAGACGGACACCGTCACGCCAGGCAGCACGTCGTCCTTCAATTCGACGCGAACCTCGCGCCGTCCGCTGCTGCCGTCGCCCACCAGCAGGCGGTCGGCGGCTTCGGCCAGATCCCGGCCCAGGGCGGCGGCGATATCGCTGCCCGCCGCCGCGGCATCGGCCGGCATCTGAGACGGCAGGCCCGTGGCGAACAGCCCGAACGGACGCGGCATGGCATCTGCGGCCTGCTGGGGCGAGGCCTTGCGGTCGGCATCGTCGGCGGACTCGTCCTGGGGCTGCGCCAGCGCGCGTTCGAAAGCCTGCCGATCGGCATCGGAGGCGTTGCGGCGCAGGCCGGTATCGGATTGCGCCAGATCGGAAAGATCCTGCTGCGCCACCGAGGTGTGCAGGTCGATGCGGCGGTCGACGCTCACGACGTCATCCTCCCGTCAAGGGACGCGGATAGGGCGGCGCGGCGGAGGAAGCGGCTCATGAGGGTTCGTACTCCTCGTGCGACTCCCAGTCCTCGCGGTCGCGCGCCACCGAGGCGGCCTCTTCCATCTCCAGGTCTTCCTTGCGCTCCAGTTCCTTCAGGTGCGCCTCCAGGTGCATCCGGGCCAGTTCGACGAATTTCTCGGTCATGCGGCTGGCGGTGCGGTGGTCGACACGGCGCGCGGCCAGGGCATCGGCCTCGCGCTCGGCGTGCTTGCGCGCCGCCGCCACCTGCTCGTGCTGGCGCTGCTCGCCCTGGCGCAGGTCGGCCACGCCGGCCAGCACGTCTTCGATCTCGCGCACGCGCACCGTTCGGCTGCACAGGTCGCCGTACATGTCGCGCTCGCGCTGCCTGGCCCAGTCCTGGTATTTCAGCAACTGGTCTTCAGCCTGCACCTGGGCATCCTCGGCCTGGGCATGCAGTTGCCGCTGGCGCGCCACGGCCAGCTCGGCCTGGCCCTCGCGAAAGCGCTTGATCGCCAGCAGTTCGTCGAAGACACTCATGGCTTACTTGACTCCCACGATGCTGGCCATGCGTTCCAGAGCCTGCGGCAAGGAGGTGCGCTCGTCGGTGCGTTGCTTCAGGAAGGTGTTGATGGCGTCGATCTTGTCGATGGCCTCGTCGGTGACGGGGTCGCCGCCGCGCTTGTACTCGCCGATCTTCACCAGCAGCTCGACCTCCTGGTACTTGGCCATCAGCTCGCGGATACGGCCGGCCAGTTTCTTGTGGTCGGGCGTGATCACCGCGTTCATCACGCGGCTGGCCGAGGCCAGCACGTCGATGGCGGGATAGTGGTTGGCCGCGCCCAGGCGGCGCGACAGCACGATGTGGCCATCCAGGATGGAGCGCGTCTCGTCGGCGATGGGCTCGGTCATGTCGTCGCCTTCGACCAGCACGGTGTACAGCGCGGTGATGGAACCGTGCTGGTTCATGCCCACGCGTTCCATCAGTTTGGGCAGCGTGGCGAACACCGAAGGCGGATAGCCGCGCCGCGTGGGCGGCTCGCCGGCCGCCAGGCCGATCTCGCGCTGGGCCCGCGCGAAACGCGTCACCGAGTCCATCAGGAACAGCACGCGCTTGCCCTGGTCGCGGAAGTACTCGGCGATGGCGGTAGCCACGTAGGCCGCCTTGGCGCGCTCCATCGACGACTTGTCGCTGGTGGCGCAGACGATCACGCTTTTACGGCGGCCTTCCGGCCCCAGTTCGTGTTCGAGGAACTCGCGCACCTCGCGGCCCCGTTCGCCGATCAGCGCCACCACGGTGACGTCCACGTCGGCGCCCTTGACCAGCATGCCCATCAGCGTGGACTTGCCGCCGCCGGCCGCCGCGAAGATACCCATGCGCTGGCCTTCGCCGCAGGTCAGCACGCCGTCGAGCGCGCGCACGCCCAGTTCGAGCGGATCCTTGATGATGCGGCGCGTCAGCGGGTCCGGCGCCTCGGCGAACACGGGATAGAACTTGCTGGCTTCCAGCGGCCCCAGCTCGGCTTCATCCAGCGGACGGCCCAGCCCATCCAGCACGCGGCCCAAGAGGCCGTTGCCCACCGGCACCATATGGGCGCGCCCGGTGGGAATGACCTCGGTCGCCGACGAGATGCCGTACATGTCGCCGATGGGCGTGAGCAGCGCCGCGTCGCGCGCGAAGCCGACCACCTCGCCCTTCATCTCGAAGTCTTCGCCCGGATTGCGCAGGATGCAGACCTCGCCCACCTTCACGGTGGGCACCACGGCCTTGATGATGGTGCCGATGACCTGCGTGACGCGTCCCTTGATGCGCAGGGTCGACGTGTCCTGCAGTGCCATCTCCATCATTTCGGTGATGTAGTCGAATTGCCGCATATGACCCGCTTACACCCGGCTGCCCAGCGTACGCTGGAAGGCGCGGCGCAGGGCCTCGATCTGGCCTTCCAGGCTGGCTTCGACCATGCCGATCTCGCTTTCGAGAATGCATGCGCCGCGCCCCAGGCGGCCATCGGCCAGGATGTCCAGGTAGCCCACGCCGGGATAGGCGGCCAGCAGGTCGTTGATGCGCTCGCGCACGTCCTCGACTTCTTCGGGATGCAGGCGCAGCGTCATCTGTTTCTGGTTGCGCACCACGGCCAGCGCGTTGCGCACCACGATCATCACCTTCTGGCGGTCGTCGAAGCCGTCGACCACCTTGCGCACCGCCAGCATCACCAGGTCGACCATCTCGTTCTCGACGCCGGCGAAATACTCCACCGTGCGGCCGACGGTCTCGATCATCTTCTCGGCCTGGTCCAGCAGGGCCTGTTCTTTTCCGTCTGCGTAGCCGCGCCGCTGCTCGGCCTCGAAGGCAGCCTGCGCCCCCGCCAGAATGGCTTCGGCCTGGGCGTGGGCGTTGTCCAGCAGGGCCTGCGCGCCGGTCAGCGCGGCGTGGTCCTGCGCGCGCAGGACGCGCGCGCCAGGATCGACGCTGGCCGCCAGGCGGCGCGGCGTCAGTGAATCGCGGGGAAGGACGAATGCCATGTCGGTTCGGTCAGCTTTAGTACGCCCAGCGCCAGCGCCAGCGAGGCAGCGGCGGGCAACGGCGCGTCGCCGGCCGGGCCGGCGGACAGTTTCAGTTCGGCGCGCAGCGCCATTTCGGCACCGCCGCCGTGCAGGGCCTGCATCAGCGTGGCGCGGCCCAGGCGCCGCACGGCGTCCACGGTTTCGTCGGCGCTGAAGGCCTCGCAACCGGCAATGCCGGGGTGCAGGCCGGGAGCGGACTGGCGTGCGAAGGTCATGGCGGCGTCGCCCAGGCCGTCGATGAAGCGGCGCACTTCGGCGCCCGCGATGGCGCGGCGCAGCCGTGCGCCGCACAGCGCCACCCCCAGCCACAGCGCACAGCGCGCCAGCGGGTCGGGAGGCAGCAGCGCCAGGGCCAGCTCAGGCCGGTCGGCATCCTGTACGGGGCGTTCATGCAGGTCGAGGCGCCGGAGGATCTGCGCCGACCGCTGGCGATGCCAAGCGGCCTGCAAGGGCGCCGGCAAGGCCGCGGCCGGGGCCGCATCGTAATCCGCATCCCGGCTGGGATGCAGCGTACGGCTGGGCAGCAGGTTGAACTCGACAAGCCGCGCGCCGAACACGACGGCGGCATCGGCCTGCGGACGGCCCTGCGGGCTCATGCCGACTGGCCTTCGGGACGGCCCGGTTCGCGGCGCGCTTTGGCCGCCGCGCGCCCGCCGAACGGCAGGCCCACGCGCCACACCATCCAGCCCACCGTGGCCGCCAGCACCACGATCAGCAGGATCAGCACGCCCAACAACACGGCCAGGCCGTTGGCCGAGCCGCTATCGACCTGCAGGCCCAGCACGCTGGACAGCGTGGGCGCGTTCTGCACGTGGGAAGGCGGCTGCGCGGACACCAGCGCGATCGACACGCGGTCTTCGGTCAGGCCGGGAATGGCGTGCGTGACCAGCTTGCGGATCTGCGGCTGCAGCGTGTCCAGGTTGTAGCCGGCCTGGTGCTTGATGAACACCGCGGCGGTCGACGGAGACGTGGTCTCGCCCACGCCGCCGCGCTCGGGCAGCACCACGTGCACGCGCGCGGCCAGCACGCCGTCCATCTGCGACAGCGTGTTGGTGAGTTCCTGCGACAAGGCGTAGATGTAGCGGGCGCGCTCTTCCAGCGGCGAAGACACCAGGCCTTCCTTGCGGAAGATCTGGCCCATGCCGTCGAAGCGTTCGCGCGGCAGGCCGCGGGCGCGCAGGATGTCCAGGGCGCGGGCCACCTGGGCGCCGTCGACCGAGATCGACACGCCCTCTTTGGTGGCGGTCTTCTCGGCGTGAATGCCCGAATCGAGCAGCACCGACAGCAGCTCGTTGGCCTCGCCCTCGGTAGAAGCCGAGAACAGCGTGACGCGCGACCCGCAGGCTGCCAGCAACACGATCAGAAGACCGGCGAGCGCGACGCGCAGTATGCGCCGGAACGACGACACCGCGGCCGGTTGGGAAAGCGACAAGGCCTGCATTACGACATCCTGACCAGCGTATCGATGTTCTGCGTGGTGCGCGACACCGCCTTGCCCACAAGTTCGTACTGCACCGATACCTGCAGCATCTCACCCTGCACGCGCAGCATGTCGCTGATGTTGGGCGCGGCGGCCATCTGGTCCAGGCCCGCTGAAATGCCTTGCCAGCGCTGCGAGAAATCGGCGGCGGTGCCTTGCAGGCTGGACAGGATCTGGCTGCCCAACGAAGGCAGGCTGGGCGCGGCGCCGTCGACGGCGAAGGCGGACTGCAAGGCTGCCTGCACGCCGGTCAGCTCGGGCGCGGCGGTGGCGCTCACTTCGGGAGCGTTCATCAACGCGTTGAACCGCTCGGTGGCCTGCGCCGTGGGCGCGACGGCCGGCGCGGGGGTGGTCAGCGGCGCCGCCAGGGCGGCGGAAAGCGCGGCGATTTCCATGGTTTCCCTATTCCTTCACAGTGGGGACGAGACCGGCGGGCATTCTAGCCGCGTCTTCGCCCAGTCCTAGCAAACTGCGCGCCAGCGCCCCGCCCTCGTTGGGCTGGGCCGCGGCGTCCTGCAGCACCTTGCGGCTTTCGGCGGCACGGCCGGCCAGTTGCAACGCCAGGCCGCGCCAGGCCTGGGCCTGGGCACGCTCGGCGTCGTCGGCCAGCACGGCGCTCTCGAGCAATTGCACGGCTTCGGCGGCTCGACCGCTGGCGATGCGCGCCAGGGCCAGGCCGATGTACGGGTACGCGCGCCCCGGACGCACGGCCCGCAGGCCGTTGAAGATGGCGTCGGCGCGGGCGACGTCGCCCGCGCGGGCGGCCAGCATGCCGACTTCGGCCAGCAGGCGAGCCTCGTCCGCATCAAGCACAAAAGCCGTCCCTTGCGAGACGGCTGGCGGCACCGCGGACAAATCCGGTCGGACGCTATCGGACATGAAGCGCGATCATCCGGTTACCGCCTCGCCACGCGTCAGTTCCAGCAAGGCTTGCGCGCGCTTCTGCGCCTCGGGATAGCAGCCGGCTTCGGCGGTGTAGCGCAGCACCAGGTTCAGTTCCTGCACGGCTTCGGCCGTCAGGCCCATCGCCAGCAGGCACTCGGCCACGCCCAGCGAGGCCTCGGGGCCTTCGGGGAACAGCGTGCCCACGGCGGAATAGATGCGCACCGCCTCTTCGTGACGGGCGCACATCTGCAGGCACAGCGCAAGGCCCATCATGTAGTGCTTGCGCGTGGGACCGTAGGTGGACAGGATGGAGAACACCGGCAGCGCCTCGGCGTACTTGCCCTGGGTGACCTGGGCATAGGCCAGGGCGTAGATGACCTCGAGCTGCTCGGCCGTGAAACGCCGGCTGGAGGGCAGCGCCTGCAGGCCTTCGTAGAGCTTCTCGCCGAATTCGCTGCGCTGGGCGGTAGCGGTCTGGGACATGCGTATCTCCTGTGGGCGCCGGTATCAGACCGCCGCGCGCTTGCCAATGTTGGACGTGACCTGGGCCATGCTGTCGGCGGCGCCCGCGATCATCTTGGTCACGGCCTGCAGGCCTTCCTCGATCTGCTGGATGACCTTCTTCAGTTCCTCGCGGCCCTCTTCCATCTGCTTCTGCAGCTTCACCATGGCCGCTTCCAGTTCCTTCTTGTCGGCGATGATGTTCTCCGCGTCGCGTTTGTCGATGGCCTCGGAGATCTTCAGGCCCCCGGTGGCCACCGAGGTGGCGCCCTGCACGATCTGGGCGCCCGCGCCCACCAGCGAACTGGCGATCTTGGTGGCCGCCGTGCCGGCGCCCGCGCCGCCGCTGACCACGGCCATGGCGATGCCCGCCGTGACGGCCGCCGCGATCCCGACCGCCATGCCGATGTAGCCGGCGGTCTGTTCGTCGGCGCCGGCCAGCAGCGCGATGTTCTGCGCCATGCCGCCCAGCAGTTGCGGTTCGACCAGCAGCATCACCGGTACGGCGATGGCCAGCACGCCGCCCATGACGCGGCCGATGCGTTCGGCCGTCTCGGGCGGCACGCCGCAGGCTTCCAGGAACTTGCCGACCATGGTCTGCACCAGGTTGCCGATGCTGATCTCGGGACCGCCGCACTCCTGCGATATCTGGTCGGCCAGCGAAATGGTCGCGCCCACCGCGCCGATGACCGCCATGGCCAGCAGCGGCGCGGCCGCGCCGCCCGTGGCCGCGGTGGCGACGGCCGCGACGGCGACCGCCGCGATCGCCGCGATGGCCGCGAAGATCTTGCCGATCCAGCCGAATATCTTGCCCAGGAGACCCTTGCCTTCGGCCTCCTTGCACTTGTCGATCCAGTCCTTGATCTTGTCGAGCTGGGCCTCGGTATTCTTCTCGGCCTTGACGCGGGCGCTTTCCAGGCCCTTCTGGGCCGCGGCCAGCTGGGCGTCCTGGCTCTTGCCCTTCAAGCTGCGCAGCAGGTCGACCATGTCGGCGGCATTGAAGCTGGCGGCCGGCTCGGAGATGGCCGGCGCACCGCGTTCGTCCGTCAGGCGCTCGCCCGAGGCCGGCGCCTTGCCGCCCTCGAGCTGGGCAACCATGGTCTGCAGCTCGGCCAGCAGCTTCAGCCCGTCGATCTGGCCGGCCTGCTGCGGCGCATCGGTCTGCGTGCCGGCAGGCATCTGCGGCATCATGCCGCCGTAATTCGGTTGGATGGTGCTCATGGAGACTCCTCGACCCGGCGTCAGATGTTGCGGGCGATGCCGCGGTTGGTCTCGAGACGCGACTGGTCGATCGAGCTCAGCTTGTCGCGCACGTCACGGATGACGTCCATCATCTGCTGCATCAATTCGTTGGCTTTCTGCGAACTGTCTTCCTGCACCTTGGCCTGCGCCTCCAGCTCCGAGCGCTTGGCGTCGTGCTCGGCGGCCTTGCGTTCCTGGGTGGCGTTGACGATGGTGCCGATGCCGCCCAGGATCTGGCCCGAGGCCATGCCGGAGGCATTGAGCACCTGCGAGCGGTTCGTGTGCACCGCCGCCTGCGCGTCGAATTCCTTGCCTCGGGCGGTGAACGCCTCGGCGGAGTTCTGGTAGGCGGTACGCTGCGTATCGGTCAGGCCGTCGCCGACCGACGCCTGCTTGTCCAGCACGGCTTCCTTGGACATCATCGCGGACTGGTGCTGCTGGCTGGCGGCCTTCACGCCCTGGATGCCCGAGGCGATGCCCGCCCCCATCTGCACGGCCCCGGCGGCGATCTGGAAGGCGCCCTGCACGATGGCGCCGACCATGCGTTCCTGCGCGGCATTGCGGATTTCCTGGGCGGCGTTCTTCAGCGTGGCCACCTGCGCGGACAGATCGGCATCGCGCACCTGGCGGGCAGCGTCGCGCTGCTCTTGCGCGCACTTCTGGAACAAGGCCATCACCGAATAGATGTCGGTACCCAGCGTTCCGACGTCCAGCTTGCCCAATGCCTGCGAGGCATCGCTGGCGCCCGC
The DNA here is from genome assembly GCF_900078315.1 of Bordetella ansorpii. Lineage (GTDB taxonomy): Bacteria > Pseudomonadota > Gammaproteobacteria > Burkholderiales > Burkholderiaceae_B > Bordetella > Bordetella ansorpii. Next base: position 488,361 of record NZ_FKBS01000014.1, on the reverse strand, counting down.
CGTGTAGCTGCTGGCGGGCTGCTTCAGACCGCGCAGGCCCAGAGCATCGCTGCCGCCACCGGTGCGCTGCTCGCTGGGGTCCAGCATCAGGTAGGCCGCGCCGGCCTTGTCCGACGCCTGCGCCGGATTCATGTCCGGGGTAGGCGTCAGGCCGGCCACGCCGCCCGCGTTGGGATTGAAGGTGATGTTCATGATCGATCGGCTCCTGTGATGCCGGCCGGTCCGCGGGTCCGCCGCGATCTCCGGCCTGCCTGGGTCTTGTCTTTATTGCATCCTGGCCTGGACGGCCTGCAGCATGGCCGAGGCGCGCACCCGGGTCGCGGCGTGCGCCTCGCCCCGGGACAGCTCGATCGCCATGGCCAGCGATTCGGCCGCCTCGGGCAGGCGGCCCAGCGCCAGCAGGCACTCGGCGCTGTGATACACCGGCGCCGGATCATCCAGGCGCATCATCGTGACGATCACGTACTGCCGCAACGCGTCTTCGTAGCGGCCCAGCATCTGGGCCGCGCCGCCGAACGCCATCTGGTAGCGCGCGTCCATGTGGTTGTACGCCGTCACCTGGGCGAACGTCTTCATGGCATCGGCATACTTGCCCTGCTGATACAGGGCATGGCCATACGCGTACAGCGCCTCGCATTCGTCGTCGGTGATGTCCATGGCCTGGCCCAAGGTACCGCCGCTGCGCCACAGGGCGGCCAGTTCATCGACCATCCTGGCCGTTTCCTGCGGGGTCAGCTCGGCGCCGGTATCCTGGCTTGCAGTCATGTTCTTCGCCTTGTCGAACTCGGTTGCGGAATAGGGATCGTGTCAGACCATCGGACGCGGACGGCGGGCGGCGCCGCCGCTGCGCGCGGCGTTCGCGAAGCTGGCGCGGGCCAGTTCCTCGCCGACTTCGCGGTCGATGTCTTCCAGGTCCTTGCGGAACTGGGCCTCGGCTTCGGCGGCCTCCTTCGGGCCGACCTGGCCGGCCAGCACGGCACGGGCCTTTTCGGGATCGAGGCCTTGCGAACGGAAGAACTCGTTGCTGGCGTCGAGGCTGCGCTGCGCCTCGGCCACCAGGGCTTCGGCTTCGCTGATGATCTGTTCGGGAGTTTTCTGCGACATGATGTTCCTGGATATCGATAAGGGATCTGAAAACCGAATCTGGCCGGAAAGCCGGCTCAGCGCATGTTGCCGATGATGCTGGAGCGGCTGTCCTGCATCTTCTTGACGAAGTTGGTCATCACGTCGAACGCTTCGTTGCGCTTGTTCGACATGCTTTGCAGGCGCAGCATGTCCATCTGCTGCGAATTGCTTTCACCGTCGATCAGGCCCTTGATCTTGGTGATGGCGGCGTCGATCTCGCCCTTGGTGGTGCCACCGGCGAAGACGGCGGTGCCCGTGATCAGCTTGCCTTCATTGCCGTCCTTGGTCTCGCCCGCATCGGGGGTGCGCTGGCCGGTGCGGCTGGTGAAGCCCAGGTCGGACAGGCCGGCTTCCTGGACGGCATCGTTCAGGGGAACCTCGATGCTCGAGATCTTTGCGCTGTCCCAGCCGCCGATGGTGTCGCCGGCCTTGGCGTCGGAGTTGAACTGCGACTGGGCCTTCGTCAGCGTGCTGAGCACGTTGTTCAGCTTGGCGATCTGGTCGTTGCGGTTCTGCACCGCCTTGATCTGGTCTGCCAGTTGGGCATCCAGCAGGCGGGTGCGCTCACTTTGCACCGTCATCAGGGCCGTCTCGAGATCCATGCTCGAGATATCGATGTTGGAAACCATCATGTTGGGGTTGATGCCGGAAGTGCTCATGAGTTGATCTCGCTGTCTTGTGAGGTCTGGGTCGCGCTCGGAGCGCGGTCGGGTCTTGGCTGCAAGGGGGCCGGCTGGGCTGAATCAGGGCCGGCGCCCCGGAACTGTCTGGTGAGTAACAACCGCGTGCTTCGGGTTCCCTGCGCGCGGCGCACTTTTTACGGGCGGCGGATGCGATTCACGGCGCCGCCCATCACGCCGGCTCCGCCGCCGTCAGCGCATGTTGCCGATGATGCTGGAACGGCTGTCCTGCATCTTCTTGACGAAGTTGGTCATCACGTCGAAGGCCTCGTTGCGCTTGTTCGACATGCTTTGCAGCCGCAGCATGTCCATCTGCTGGGAATTGCTTTCGCCGTCGATCATGCCCTTGACCTTGGTGATCATCGCCTCCAGGTCTCCCTTGGTCGTGAAACCACGGATGCCGCCGTCCAGCATGACGGCGTTGCCGTTCTCGTCGACGCTGTTGGTGAGGGCCGGTCCGACCGTCTGCAGCCCGGGCGAGGTCATGCCGGCCTCGATCAGCGCCGTATTGACCTGGCGTTCCAGCGGCCAGCTCTGGTCCTTGCGCCAGGCGCCGTCGCCGGTGCTGTCCAGGTTGTCGGTGGCCTTGGCGTCGCTGGGGAACAGGCCCTGCGCCTGGGTCAGGCCGCTGAGCACGTTGTTCAGCTTGGCGATCTGGTCGTTGCGGCTCTGCACCGCCTTGATCTGGTCGGCCAGCTGGGCGTCCAGCAGGCGGGTGCGTTCGCCCTGTACGGCCAGCAGGGCGGTTTCGAGGTCCATCGACGAAATGTCGATGTTGGAAACCATCATGTTGTTGCCGATGCCGGAGGTGCTCATGATCGATCTCGCTCTGGGATCCGGCGGCGGCATGCCCCGGAATTGTCTGGTAAGTAACGGTGGCGCGGTTCGGGTTCCCTTGCCGCGGGCCTTCGCGCCCGCCAGGCAAGCCAGCCGCACGGCGATCAGCGCATGTTGCCGATGATGCTGGAACGGCTGTCCTGCATCTTCTTGATGAAGTTGGTCATCACCTCGAAGGCTTCGTTGTTCTTGTTGGCCAGGCTTTGCAGGCGCAGCATTTCCATCTGCTGGGAATTGCTGATGCCGTCGACCTGGCGCTTCAGGTCGTCCATGCCCGCGCGCAGCTCCTGGGCCTGGGTGGTGTTGCTGGCGATCGTGGTTTCGTTGCCGGCGATGGTCTGCGTCAGCGTGGCCACCTGGCTGGCGGCCGCCGCCTTCTGGCTTTCCAGGGCGCTGATCTTGCCGTTCAGTTCGTTCACCCAGCCCTGCACCACGCGCCCCTTGGCGTCCATGGTGCCGTTCCGGTCCACATCCTGGGGCGCGTCGGGGCCCGAGGATGCGACGGTCAGGCCGGCGTCCCGCACCTGCTGCAACGTCTGATGCGACTGGGCCGCGTTGTCGCCCTGGCCCCAGGACAGGCCGTAATAGCCTTCGGGATCCGGGCATTTGCTGGCGGCCAGCCGCGATTGCAGGTCTTTCAGGCCGGCGATCTGGGTGTCGAGCGAGACCGACTGGGCGTCCAGCGTGCCGATCTGCGTTTTCGCGGCGGCGTTGTCGGCGGTCAACTGCACGTTCTGCGCATCCAGATCGTTCGCCTGGGTCTGATTTCCCGCGATCTTGTTATTAAGATCGGCGATCTGCTGGTTCTTCGCATTCACCGATTCCATCTGGGACCGCAGCGAGCTTTCCAGCAACTGGCTGCGCTGGCTCTGCACGGCCATCAGGGCGGTTTCGAGATCCATGGACGACAGGCTGGTGCTGCCGACCTGCCCGGCACCGCCGACGGCGAAGTTGTTCATGTTCGAATCCTCGTATGCAAGCGGGGGAGAAGAAAGCGCCACGGAGCCGGATCCTGCGGATCGATCCGGCACGCACGACGATTGAGTAACGGCCCTCGGGGAACAGTTCCATCCGGATTTCCCGCATCGGGATGATTTTTTCGCTGGATGGACGGAACCATTCCGCCCAGGGCGTTACTACCGCATGACCGGGCACGCCGCCCCCACGCCCGCTTCGACCATGAATCGCATCGACGGACAGCTCTCCCACGGATTCTCCTCACTGACCTCGCAGGCCAATGCCGGCCAGGCGCAGGCGCACGTGGGCATGCTCATGGGCCAGGCCACCCAGGTGGTGGAAGGCGAGTTCTCGCTGGCCGACTCGGCCGAGGAGCTCAGCCTGCACATGGCCGAGAAGACCGAGGACAAGCACCACTCCGACCGCAAGGTGAAGGGCGACCGGCCGCTGGAACTGATGGACACCAGCGAGATCGTCGACGCCCTGGACCAGAACCAGGACGGCGACGTGCAGGAGAAACTGCACGAGCTGGTCAAGAAACTCGTTTCCGGCGAGGGTTCGCCGCGCCAGTTGGCCGGCCAGGCCTTCGGCGACATCTCGCAGCAGTACCTGGGCCTGCAGTACGCGCTGCGCGAAGGCGAAAAAGAGGGTGCCGATCCCACTCTGCTGGAGGCCATCCGCGACGCGCTGGCCGACATGGAGATCGAAAGCGGTCCCGAGATCCGCGCCGGGCTGAACAGCCTGAAGAGCGCCTCTGAATTCGGCCACGACGCCGCCGAGATACAGCGCTTCCAGAGCACCTACCGCGATCTGGTGCTGGGCGAACAGACCCTGGCCAAGACGCTGGACCTGGCGCTGGAACGCTTCGGCGGCGAAGACGTCGGCCGCGGCCTGAAGCAACTGACCGCGGCGCTGGGCCACGACCTGGCCGCCACCCGCCCGTCCACCGACGCCAACCGCCTGCAGGCGCTGGTCAGCGACCTCTACCATCTGGAAGTGGCCGCCACCGTGCTGGAAAACTGCGAGGAACTGGCGGACAAGCTGAAGGAAACCACCGGCCGCCGCCTGGACGCCACCCGCCTGATGCGTGATCTGGTCGCCGTCACCAATGAAAAGTGGGTGTCGGAGTCGCGCTTCACCAGCCTGGGCATGCAGCACGGCGCCACGTCCATCGAGGCCCGCGTCCTGTTCCATACCGCCATCAAGGGCATGTTGCGCGAACTGCCGGTCCAGATATTCCCGGATGCCGATACCCGGCAATCCCTCATCAATGCCTCGCAAGCCGCGCTGGACATTGCCATCGACGAGGAAGAACAGCAATGAGCAGTCCGGAACTCACCCTGCGCCAGTTCGGCGAAGAGGCCGGTTTCGACAACCTGTCCTTCGATGCGCGCGGCCAGGCGCTGCTGCAGTCCGAATCCGGACGGCAGACCGGCGTCGAACGCACCCATGACCGCCAGGTGCTGGTCTACATGGCGCAGCCAGTGGCTTATGATGCCGGCGCCTGGCTGGTGCGCGCCTGGAAGCGCGCCCATCACAGCCGCATGGAAGACTGGGCCATCCAGTGCGCGCTGCGCGAATCGCCGGACGGCCAGCGCCGCCTGGTCGCGCTGGTGCGCCTGCCCGAAGACGAATTCACGCCGCTGCGCCTGCGCCAGGCGCTGGACACCCTGGCGCGCTGGCATGATGCCGTGCGCGACGACGCCTACTGACCCGACAGACGAGAACGACCATGTCCGACCTGCGCATCAGCGGCCTGACCTTCGACCGGGGCATCGACGACATCGTCTATGCCGGCAAGGAAAACGGCGCCCGGCAACTGCCCGACCGGCAAGACCTGCCTCCCTCGGCCGATGGTGTCAAGGCGCAGCTCAGCCAGTTGCTGGAAACGCCCAACACCGACCGTTTCCTGGACGACGTGCTCAAGCCCCTCGTCGGCAACCGCGATCTGCTGATTCCGGCCAGGTTCTCGCAGGCCCTGTCCGACGCCCTGCAGGCGCTGTCCTCCGCCGCCGAACAGGCGCAGCAGAACGGCGACGACAGCAGCAAGGCGCTCAACCGCGCCGTGCGCCTGCTGAAGGAAGAAACCGGCCTGCGCGAACTGGTCGCCATGTACCGAAGCACGCTGTACCAGGGATGAACGACGCCTCCGCCCCCCTCGGCGCCGACAGCGCCGAACTGATGGGCCTGCTGGCCTACATCTACCTGGAAAACGACCGTCCCGAGAAGGCGGCCGTGCTGCTGGCCGCGCTCGAGGCGCTGGAGTTGGCCGAGCCGCGCCAGCTGGTCACGCTGGCGCTGGCCCAATTGCGCGCCGGCAAGCCCGAGTCGGCCCTGGCCACGCTCGAGCGCGTGGCGCTGCGCGGCGGCATGGATGCCGCCTTCCATCTGGTGCGCGCCCAGGCGCTGCTGGCGCTGGAACGCCAGGCCGAAGCCGCCGCCGCCATGCGCGCCTACGTCGCCATGCGCGCGTCCCAACCCGGGCAGCCGGCCGACGCCGCCGCCCCCAACACCCCACGCTGAAGGCATCGATGCAAGCCCTCAACCGCGCCGTCGCCGTCGTCACCAGCCGCAACGACATCGTCCTGGCCGTCCTGATCGTTGCGATCATCTTCATGATGATCCTGCCGCTGCCCACCACGCTGGTGGACGTGCTGATCGGCGCCAACATGACCCTGTCGGCCGTGCTGCTGATGGTGGCGATGTACCTGCCCTCGCCGCTGGCGTTCTCGTCCTTTCCGTCGGTGCTGCTGGTCACCACGCTGTTCCGCCTGGGCATCTCGATCGCCACCACCCGCCTGATCCTGCTGCAGGGCGACGCGGGCCACATCATCGAGACCTTCGGCAACTTCGTGGTCGGCGGCAACCTGATCGTCGGCCTGGTGGTGTTCCTGATCCTCACCATCGTGCAGTTCGTGGTCATCACCAAGGGCGCCGAGCGCGTGGCCGAAGTGGCGGCGCGCTTCTCGCTGGACGCCATGCCGGGCAAGCAGATGTCCATCGACGCCGACCTGCGCGCGGGCACCATCGACATGGACGAAGCGCGCAAGCGCCGCACCGTGGTCGAGAAGGAAAGCCAGCTGTACGGCGCCATGGACGGCGCCATGAAGTTCGTCAAGGGCGATGCCATCGCCGGCCTGATCATCGTGGCGGTGAACCTGCTGGGCGGCATCCTGATCGGCACCATGCAGCGCGGCCTGTCCGCGGGCGAGGCGGTGCAGGTCTATTCCATCCTGACCATCGGCGACGGCCTGATCGCGCAGATCCCGGCCCTGTTCATCGCCATCTGCGCAGGCATCATCGTCACGCGCGTGCAGACTGGCGACGGCCCGTCCAACGTCGGCAAGGACATCGGCGCCCAGATCCTCGCCCAGCCGCGCGCCCTGCTCATTGCGGCGGCCATCGCCGTCGGCATGGGCCTGATCCCGGGCATGCCCACGCTGACGTTCGTGGCGCTGGCCGCCGTGGTCGGCTCGATCGGCTTCGTGCTGATGCGCGGCACCCGCAAGGTGGTGGACGAGAAAACCGGCGAGATCACCGAAATCCCGGCCCTGCAGGCGGACGGACGGCAGCCGCCGGCCAAGCCCAGGACCGACGGCAGCGCCGAGTTCGCCCCCACCCTGCCGCTGATGATCGACGTGGCGGCAGACCTGCAGCAGCACTTCGACGCGGGCGAGCTCAACGAAGAACTGCTGAAGATCCGCCGCGCCCTGTATTTCGACCTGGGCGTGCCCTTCCCCGGCATCCAGCTGCGCTTCAACGAAGCCCTGCCGCAGGACAGCTATCACATCCTGCTGTCCGAGGTGCCCGTCTCGCAGGGCAAGCTGCGGCCCGGCAGCGTGCTGGTGCGCGATACCGAGCAGAACCTGCAGGCCTTGCAGGTTCCGTACGAAACCGACAAGCGCTTCCTGCCCGGCCTGCCCACCCTCTGGGCCGAAAGCCGGCTGGCGCCCACGCTGGCGGCCGCGGGCATCCCCTACCTGGACGCGCACCAGATCCTGACCTGGCACCTGGCCTTCGTGCTGAAGAAGTATTCATCGGACTTCATCGGCATCCAGGAAACGCGCTTCCTGCTGTCGGCCATGGAAGACCGCTACCCCGATCTGGTGAAGGAAGCGCTGCGCGTGATGCCGGTGCAGAAGATCGCCGAGATCATGCAGCGCCTGGTGTCCGAGGACATCTCGGTACGCAACCTGCGGGCGGTGCTGGAATCGCTGATCGAATGGGGCCAGAAGGAAAAGGACTCGGTGCTGCTGACCGAATACGTGCGCGTCTCGCTCAAGCGCCACATCAGCTACAAGTACTCCAGCGGCCAGAACATCCTGCCGGCCTACCTGCTGGCGCCCAATGTGGAAGAGACCGTGCGGGGCGCCATCCGCCAGACCTCGGCGGGCAGCTACCTGGCGCTGGACCCCTCGGCCACCAAGAAGCTGGTCGAGAACATCAAGCGCGCCGTGGGCGACCTGTCCGGCACCACGCGCAAGCCCGTGCTGCTGACCTCGATGGACATCCGGCGCTATCTACGCAAGATGATCGAGCAAGACCTGTACGAGCTGCCCGTGCTGTCCTACCAGGAGCTGACGCAGGAAATCAACGTGCAGCCGCTGGCTCGGGTGGAACTGTGAGGGCCGCGCGATGAATCCGCCGAGCCAAGCCCGGAACGCGCCCGCGCAGGACGCGCTGGAACTGCGCGTGCTGTCCGGCCTGCACAACCAGGCCAGTTGCCTGGCCGAAGATGGCGCGGTGCTGGGATCGGATCCGGCCTGCGACGTGGTGCTGGCCGACACGGGCCTGGGCGCGCGCGCCGCGCGCCTGCGCATCGGCCCGCAGGGCTGGGACCTGGCGCCCGACCAGGACACGCCCGCCGGCCAGACCGAGCCCGCCACGCCGTTCAACCAGCCCATGCCGCTGGGGCCCGTCTGGGTCACGGTGGCCAGATGCGCCGACCCCTGGATGGCCGGGCCGGTCGCCGCGAACGACGGTGATGCCGGTGCGTCCGCCGTGGTCACGGCCGCCGCCGTGGCGGCTTCAGGGCCCGCGGTCCCTGAAGCCGCGCCGCCGGAGCCGGCCCCTGCCCCCGTCCGGCCCGCCGTGCCCGCGGCCGCGCCGCCGCGCAAGCGCGACCACTGGCCCATCGTGCTGGGCCTGGCCGCCGTCGTGCTGACCGTCCTGGTCGCCATCGGCATGGCCTGGCTGCTGCCCTCCACGCCCAAGCCCGTCGAGCGCCCCGATCCCCGCGTGGCCGCCGAACGCTCCATCGGCCAGATCACCGCCGCGCTCGAACGCCTGGGCCTGGGCTCGCGCCTGCACGTGGCGATGTCGCGCGACGGCACCGTGCTGGTCAGCGGCTGGGTCCGCAATGCCGCCGAGCAGGACAGCGTGGCTTCCGCCCTGTCGCAGATCTGGCCCATGCCCGCGCTGCGCGTCAGCGCCGAGGACGCCGCCGTCGCCAGCGCGGCCTCCACCCTCAAGGCCTTCAGCGTGCGCTACGCCCCGCGCTACGACGGCGACGGCCGCATGACCATCCTGGGCATCGCCGCCAGCGCACGCGAGCGCGCCTCGGCGCTGGACGCCGTGCGCGCCCAGTTGCCCGGCATGACCGTGCTGGGCAACGACATCGCGCTGGCGCCGGACGTCGCCGATGCCCTGTCGGCGCGATTGGCCGAAGCCGGCCTGTCCGGCATCGCGCTCACCTGGAAAACCGACCGCCTGGAAACCGGCGCCGGCGGCCTGGACGACGACCAGCTGTCCCGTCTGCAGGCCGTGGTGAAAAGCTTCAACGCCACTCACCTGGACGTGGCGGCGCTGGCCCAGCCCGCCGCCGCCGACCGCCAGTTCGCCGACAGCGTGCCGTTCGGCATCCGCAGCGTGGTGGGTGGACCACAACCCTATGTGGTACTGGAAGACGGCAGTAAATTACTGGTCGGCGGCACGCACAAACAGTACCGCCTGACCGCCGTAGAACCGAAGCGCCTGATTTTCGAAGGCCCTCGTCCGGCCATCGTGCTGCGCTGACTCCTTGCCGATCCCATGCCCACCGCCCTGACCGATCTCGAAGCCCTGCTGGCCGCCCCCGACGGCGCGGCCCTGCGCGACGCCCTGGCCAGCCGCGCCGCCACGCTGGAGTCGCGGCTGCGGGCGGCCATCGCCGCCGGCCTGCCGCGCGACCAGTTCGCGGCCTGGCAGGCGGCCGCCGAGGCCGCCACCGCGGCCCGGGCCGTGCTCGCCTCCCATCCCCTGCAAACGGCAGCGGCCTCCCCGCCGCCGTTCGCATCGATGTTTTCCACGTTCAACCCTCGCTAGGAGCCGTCCATGGCGCTCAACGGTCTTTCCGGCTCGTCCGGCCTGAATTTCAACAACGTCAACAGCACCGTCTACGAAAGCATCCGCACGCAGGAAACCAATCTGCGCCAGACGCTGTCCACCATCAGCACCGATGCCGACGGCAACGTGTCGCAGGCCGACATGCTGGCGATGCAGCAGCAGATCAGCCAGTGGACGATGATGGTCGAAGTGCAGAGCACGATCAGCAAGTCGATCTCGGACTCGCTCAAGAGCGTGATCCAGAAGTCGTCCTGATCGCGACGCGCCTGGCGCGATGCAGAATGGCCCGGCACGCAGAATGCCGGGCCGTTTCTCGGTGATCCTCGCCGCCGCGGGGTTCCATTCCCCGCGGTGGCGTTACACCGATTGCATGAAAAGCGCGGGATGGAAGGCCGAGGGCATCGTCGAACGCGACGCTTCGCGCGACAGGCGTTCGACCCAGGCGTCGGCCTGGTCGAGCAGCGCTTCGAGCGCGCCGAGCAGGCTCGCGGCGCCGCATTCGACCAGCGGCAGCGCGACCTGCATGTGCGCCTTGCCCTTGGGATCGAGGCAGGCCACCGCTCCCCTGCCCGCCTGCATGAAATTGGCGCGGGCCATGAGCTCGGCGCAAGCGCCCGCATCGCGGGCCTCGGGAAGCGCACACGAGATCAGCACCTGCCCTCGCGCGCCCATGTGGATGAGTTGGACCACGTGACGCTGGTCGAAGACAAGCTGGCAGATCCCTTCGGCCGTCGGCGCCAGGCCGGCGATACCCAGGGAAGCTCCAAATTCTGACACTATCCGCGCGAAGGTCGGATCAGGCACGTAACGGCTCGAGAGAAAGAACGGTGGGGGCGATTGTACGGCCCGGTCGAAATATTGCATGTATTTGTTTCACCTCGACACTTTTACCACCAAGTCCCTCGCCGGGCCGATCACGGCGGAACGGTGGGACAATGCGGGGGCTCTTTTCGAACCCTTCATGCAGCGCCCCATGTCCGACACCCGTGCCCTCATCCTGAACCAGGTCCTGCGCGGCCTGGCCCTGAATCGCGAACCCGGCTGGAATTTCCCCGGCAACTTCCTGGAGCTGTCCTTCGACGAATTGCGCGATCACGATGCGCGCCTGTCGCTGGAAATCGGACCGCACTGCACCGACCCGGACGGCCAGGCCAGCATCGCGGCCGTCTGCATCCTGGCCGACGTCGCGCTGGCGATCGCCATGCGCGGGCATGCCGGCTATGCGATGCGCATGGCCACGGTCACGCTGGCGCTGCAGTTCACCGGCGCCCCGCGCCAGGGCCCGCTCGCGGCCACCAGCCACTTCGACGGCCTGCACGATGGGCTGGCCCGCAAGCAAGGCCTGGCGCGCGCCGAACTGACGGCGGGCGGGCAGCCGCTGTGCACGGTGCACGGCAGCTTCCAGATGCTGGACGACCGCAACGACCTGCCCCCGATTCCGCTGCGCAAGCGCGGCGTGTCGGCCGAACCGCAGGCGCTGACGCCCGACTTGCTGGTTACACATGAACGCGAGATCTACGACCATGCGCGCCAGGCGCTGGAAACCGGCTCAACGGGCTTCGAGCAGCGGTTCTGGGGCATCCAGCCGCAGGCGCGCGAGGGCGGCGCTACCGGCATCCTGAAGAATGGCCCGCAGGTCGGCAACCGCGTCGGCCACACGCAAGGCGGCCTGACCTTCGCACTGGCGGCGCAGACCGCGCAGGCCGCGCTGGGCGAGGACTGGAACATGGTGGGCATCTCGACCTGGTACGTGCGCCCCGGCACGGGTCCGGCGCTGCGCGCCGATGCCGAGATCGCGCACCAGGGCGGCACCACGGCAGTGGTGAAGGCCGACGTGAAGGACGCGGACGGACGCCTGGTGCTGGCCGCGGTGGCGAACCTGTCGCGCAAGGGCGCGCGGGACTGATCGTCCAAAACAGACGGCCCTGCATTTGCAGGGCCGTCTGGATGGTGCCGGTATCGCTTACGCGCCCAGATAGGCTTCCAGCACGCGCGGGTGGTTCAGCAGCTCGCGGCCGCCGCCCGACAGCGCCATCGCGCCGTTTTCCAGCACATAGCCGCGCTGCGCGATCTTCAGCGCCTGGCGCACGTTCTGCTCGACCAGGAACAGCGTCAGGCCGTCGGCGTTGATCGCGCGCAGCGAACGGAAGATTTCCTGCACCACGATGGGCGCCAGGCCCATCGAGGGCTCGTCCAGCAGCAGCAGGCGCGGCTTGGCCATCAGGGCGCGGCCGATCGCCAGCATCTGCTGTTCGCCGCCCGACAGGTTGCCGGCGATGCCCGACAGGCGCTCGTTCAGGCGCGGGAACAGGTGCAGCACGTATTCCAGCTCGGTGGCGGCGGCCTTCAGGCCACGCCGGTAGGCGCCCAGTTCGAGGTTTTCGCGCACCGTCATCGTGGTGAGGATAGCGCGGCCTTCCGGCACCTGCACGATGCCACGCGCCACGACGGCGTGCGGCGCCAGGCCGGTGATGTCTTCGCCTTCGAAACGGATGCGGCCGGCGCGCTTGGGCAACAGGCCCGACAGCGCCAGCAGCGTGGTCGACTTGCCGGCGCCGTTGGCGCCGACCAGGGCGGTGATGCCGCCGGCGTCCAGCGTCAGGTCGATGCCGCGCACGGCCTCGATGTGGCCGTAGTGGACTTCCAGCCCTTGGACTTCCAACATGCTCATCGCACTTCTCCCGTTTGGGCAGCGTGCGCGGCCTCGTCCTCGTCGTCCTCGCGGCCCAGGTAGGCCTCGATCACCTGTTCGTTGTTGCGGATGTCTTCCGGACCGCCGCAGGCAATGATCTTGCCGAAGTTCAGCACCGCGATGCGCTCGCACAGCCCCATGACGAAGCGCATGTCGTGCTCGATCATCAGGATGGTGTAGCCGCGGTCGCGGATCGCCAGGATCTCGCGCATCAGCTCGGCGCGTTCGCCGGTGTTCATGCCCGCCACCGGCTCGTCCAGCAGCAGCAGGCGCGGCTCGGTGGCCAGCGCGCGCGCCAGCTCCAGGCGGCGCTGTTCGCCGTACGACAGGTTGTCGGCCAGATCGTTGGCCTTGTGGTCCAGCTTCATCCACGACAGCAGTTCCAGCGCGCGCTCGCGGGCGCGGGCTTCGTGCTGGCGGTACTTCGGCAGGCCCAGCAGCAGGCTGGCGAAGCCGTAGTCCATGTGGCGATACGACCCCACCACCACGTTCTCCAGCAGCGTCATCTCCTTGAACAGGCGGATGTTCTGGAACGTGCGGGCGATGCCCATGCGCGTGATTTCATGCGGCTTGCGGCGCAGCAGGTTGCTGCCTTCGAACGTGATGTCGCCGCGGGTCGGGTCGAGCAGGCCGGTGATCAGGTTGAACACCGTGGTCTTGCCCGCGCCGTTGGGACCGATCAGGCCGAAGATCGCGCCTTGCGGCACGCTCAGGTTGACGTCGTGCAGCACATGCAGGCCGCCGAAGCTCTTGGAGATGTTCTTGAGCTCAAGCATTGCGGCCTCCCTTGCGCATCCAGCGCGAGAAGCGCGCCGGGTCCCAGATGCCCTGCGGCAGGAACAGCACGATCAGCACCAGGATCAATCCGTTGACCACCAGGCGGAAATCGGCGAAACCGCGCAGCATTTCCGGCAGGATGGTGATGATGAAGGCCCCCAGGACCGGACCGGCCAGGCCACCGATGCCGCCCAGGATGGCCATGGTCAGGATCTCGACGCCACGGTCGAAGCCGTATTCGTTGGGGCCGATGAAGAAGGTCAGGTGCGCGTTCAGCGCGCCGGCCAGGCCGGCGATGGCGGCGCCCGCCACGAAGGCCAGCATCTTGCTGGAACGGATGTCGATGCCCATCAGTTGCGCGGCGGTCTCGTCGCCGCGGATGGCGTCGAAGGACCGGCCGATCTTGGAGCGGCGCACGCGCCACAGCACCAGCAGCACGATGACCACGGCCAGCGCCACATGCCACCACTGAGTCAGTTGCGGGATGCCGTTCAGGCCCAGCGCGCCGCCGGTCAGCGACTCGGTGTTCAGGATGGTGACGCGCACGACCTCGCCGAAGCCCAGCGTGGCCATCGCCAGGTACACCCCGGACAGGCGCAAGGTCGGCAGGCCGATCAACGCGGCCACCAGCGCCGGGGCCAGCATGCCGCCGGCCAGCGCCACCGGGAACGACGCCTCGTAGTTCATGGTGAGCAGGGCCGCCGCGTAGGCGCCGATGCCCATGAAGGCGGCGTTGGCCATGGCCAGCATGCCGCAGGTCAGCGTCAGCCAGATCGACAGCGCCAGCAGCGCGTTGGTGCCCAGCGTGAGCACCAGGTTGCCGTAGATGGCCCAGAAATTTTCAAAACCATCCATGTTATGCCTTCCGTTGCGCGACTTTGCCGAACAGGCCTTGCGGGCGCAGCAGCAGGATGAGGAACAGCAGGCCGAACGCGACGGCGTCACGCATCGTCGAGCCGATGTAGGCCACCGACAGCACTTCGGCGAAGCCCAGGAACAGGCCGCCCAGCATGGCGCCACGGATATCGCCCATGCCGCCCAGGATGATGACCGCGATGCCCTTGTGCAGCATCGGCTGGCCCATCAGCGGGAACAGCGCGTTCGAATACAGGCCGATCAGCACGCCCGCCAGGCCGCCCAGGCCGGCCGCCGCGAACGAGGTGATCAGGAACAACTTCTCGACGTCGATACCCAGCAGCCAGGCCGCCTTGGGCGACTCGGCCACGGCGCGCATGGCGCGGCCGAACTGCGTGCGGCGCATGATGAGCATCAGCGCGGCCATCAGCACCACCGACAGCGCGATGATGCACAGCTCGATCACCGTCACGTGCAGGCCCGCGATCTCCAGCACCTCTTCCGGCACCGTGCCCATCGGGAAGCGCAGGTTGCTGGCGCCGAAGATGGCTTGCGCGCCGTTGTTCAGGATGATGGCCACGCCGATGGTGGCGATCATGGGGATCAGGTGGGGCGCGTTGCGCTTGCGCAGCGGCTTCAAAACCAGGAAGTCGACCAGGGCGCCGACCAGGCCGGCCACCACCAGGGCCACGATGAGCCCGGCCCACAGCGGCAGTCCCGCGTGGCTGATGACCGCCAGCGCGGCATACGCGCCGACCATGAAGACCGCGCCGTGCGCGAGGTTGATGACGCCCAGCACGCCGAAGACCAGCGTGAAGCCGAGCGCGAACAGCGCGTACACGCAGCCCAGCGACAGGGCGTTGACGAATTGTTGTTCGAGCATGGGAAATCCGGAGGAAAAACAGCGGCTGAGAATCGGTGCCCCGAACCCTCGCATCTGGCGCGCCACACCCCGAGAGGGTGTTTTTGCCATCGCGCGGCAGGGTGTCGTCAAAAGCCGCAGGGCGGCACTGCTGCCGCCCTAGATATTGGCCCCCCGCCGTCCGGCAGCGGGGGGTCGTGGGGTGATGCCTTACTTCTCGATGGCGTACTTGCCGTCCTTGGTCACGCTGACGATCGGCGCCTGCTGGGCGTCGTAGCCGGCCGGCTTCTTGCCCGAACGGTCCATCGCCTGGCGGAACTGGAAGGCGCCGGTGGCGCCGGTCCACTTCACGTCGGGCAGCGCATCGCGCAACGCGGCGCGGTCCTTGGGCAGGTCGCCGGACAGCTTGATCTTCTTCAGCCCCTGGCTGACGACGTACATGGCGTCATAGGCCTGGGCCGAGAACTGGTCGGGCGCGGCGCCGTACTTCTTGCTGTAGGCGTCGATGAACTTGGTGTTCTCGGCGGTCTTGTTCTCGATCGACCACGGGCTGCCGATCCACAGGTTGTTCGACGCGCCGCCAGGCGCCAGGTCGAAGATCTTGACCGAGTTCATGCCGTTGCCGCCGATGACCGGGATGTTCATGCCCAGTTGGCGGGCCTGCACCATGATCGGGCCGCCTTCGGCCAGCAACGCCGACAGCACCAGGGCGTCGGGGTTCGTGCCCTTGATCTTGGTCAGTTGGGCCTTGAAGTCGACGTCGCCCTTGGCGAAGGTCTCGGTGGTGGTCACCGGCACCTTCTGGTCTTCCAGGGCCTTCTTGAAGTTGTCGTAGCCGCTCTTGGTGAAGACGTCGTCGTTGCCATAGAGCACCGCCACATTCTTCATGCCGGTCTTGCGGCGGACCATGTCGATGGTGGCCGGCAGCACGTCGGCCTCGGTGACCGAGTTGCGGAACACGTAGTTGCCGATGGAGGTGATGCCGTCGGCGGTGTTGGACGTGCCGAAGGCCACGGTCTTGGCGGCCTGGGCGATGGGATCGGCGGCCTGGGCCGAGTTCGACAGCGTGGGGCCGAACACCATCAGGACCTTGTCCTGGAAGATCAGCTTCTTGAAGACGTTGATGGCTTCTTCTTTCTTGCCTTGTTCGTCTTCGACCACCAGCACCAGCTTGTCGCCATTGATGCCGCCAGCGGCGTTGATCTCTTCAGCGGCCAGCTGGAAGCCGTTGCGGATCGAAATGCCGTACTGGGCAGCGCCGCCCGACAGGGCCTCGGCCACACCCAGCTTGATATCGGCCGCCTGCGCGGCGCCCATGGCGCCGAAGGCCGCCACGGCCAGGGCGAGTTTGGTCATGGATCTCATGAAAGCGTCCTTTGAATAACGGGTGTCTCGGATTTTTTTCACCTGCCGCGGCAGCGGTGGCGTGCAGCTTCCGGCCCTGAGGTCCGGGCTGCGGGAGGGGTGATATTACTCTCCTTTTGTAGCCGACCGAAACAAGAAGCCCGCAGACCGTTGCAGGAAGCCACCTCCCAGGCCATGCGGCCCGCAACGCCAAGGCTGGCGCGGCTTTGCGCCGGGTGCGATGCACGGGACCTCATGGAAAACCCTGATTTGTTCCGTCCCACAATTGGCGCCCGTGGCTGTCCGCTGGACCGGGCCCTGTTGCGCGGCCACCGTGCCGTTCAGGCCGAGCGGTTGGCCGCCACGGAGGCATCGGCGCGCGCCGCGTCCAGTCTGGCGCGGGCGAAAGCCAGCACTTCCTGGTGGCGGGTGTCGGACGCAATGGCGCGGCGCGGCAACAGCACGCCCTCGCGCTTGGACACCACGAACAGCACCAGCCTGGGCGTGTCGACGATGCGCATCACGCCGGACCAGCTGACGCGCGAGTTGACCTTGTCATTGCCGGCCCATATGCCGACGTCGTCGAGTTCGAGCGCCACGTCCTGGCCAGCCAACGCGCTGCGCCCGTAGGCCGGCGCGCAGAACAGCCAACCGAATATCTCGGCGCGGAACCAGATCAGCAGCAGGCACGCCCCCAGGGTCGCATAGCCTTGCCAGGGGAACTGCCCCGTGGCCAGCAGATGCAGCGCGGGCATGCGCTGGTGGGGTTCGAGGTCCCACATCATGAAGCCGACCATGCACACGAGCCAGATCATGCACCAGGCCAGCCGCCTTGGCATCGATGGCCGCGCCAAGGCAATGCAGGCACGCACGAAATCGGCCCGCTCGTATCGATAAGTGAACCGCACGTCCGAACCCTCCCAATGGGCAGCGATTTTTACGTATTCGTCCTGTCGCACCTGTAACAGTCGGCGAAACTTCGTGGCTGATACCATCTGCCGCACGCTAGGCATGAGCAGCAATGCTGGTCTCCGCAGAATGACAAGATCCATCCTCGCCTTTCTTGCCGCGCCCTTCTGGTCCGCCGTCTTCCTGGTGGTGTTCGCCCATTTCATCTGGCAGGCGCCCGACTTTCTCGGCCCGGACGGGCAGCGGCCCGCCTGGGTCGGCATGGCCCTGGTGATCGGCCTGGCGGCCGGCAGCCTCTGCATGGCGTTGCTGGGTCTGCCGGCGCACCTGGCATTGCGCCGCCACGGCCACACCGACCGCACGACCTACGTACTGACCTTCATGGGGCTGGGCCTGCTGGCCTGGCTGCTGATGTTTCTCGGCGCTGCGTTCTTCGATCCCTTCTGGGACCTGCGCACGACGCTGACGATGCTGGCCGATACCTTCATGTCGCATCCCATCGTGCCGCTGACAGCCTGCCTGCTGGGCGGCCTGGTCGGCGCGAGTTTCTGGTTCATCGCCAGGCCCGACCAGGGTCCGGATCCACTGCTTTCGCGAACTGTCCGATGATGGACGACCAGGAGGCCCACGCATGACCCGCCGTAACACGTTCGCCTGGACTGGCGCCGCTTTCGCCTTGTGCGCCGCATCCACCGTGCTTGCCCAATCCGACCGCCAGGTCGCCGAAACCACCGTGTCCCGCAGCGCCAACGTGTGCCCGGGCCACAGCAAGGACCGCACCACGCCCACCGTGAACCTGGTGCCCGTCGGCGCGCTGCGCGTGCTGCTGGACAAGGGCCTGGTCATGTGCCCGGACCGCCGCCTGGACGCCGATGCGCCCGCCGCCTGGTACGGCCAATATGGCGTCTTCACCTGGAACCCCGAGGTGGACGGCGCCGGCAAGGTCATCGCGGCCCAGATCGACAAGATGACGCGCGACGAATCCTTCCCGACCGAGACGCTGGTGTGGGACGCCAAGGGCGAGGCGCTGAAGAACCGCACCGTGCCCGCGTTCGAACCGAAGCCCGGCGCCGCGGTGCGCGTGAAGGTCTATTGATCGCTACGTGATGCCGGCGCCCGCGTGCGCCGGGCTGCATGCCGAAGCCGGTCCGCGGACCGGCCTCTTCTTTTCTGGCGATGCGCCGTGCTGGATTGGGCTGGGCCGCCGAACAGCGCAATGACAACCGTGGCGGGACTCCCATGGACCGAGACATCGCGGCCGCGGCACGTGCGCTGTCGGCCGGTGATCCGCTTGCCGCACTGAACCGCGTCGCCCTGCGCGACGATGCCGACGCGCTGGCGCTGCGCGGCATCGCCATGGCGCAACTGGGCGACCTGGCGCGCGCCCGCGCGCTGATACGGGCCGCGGCGCGGGCCTTCGGCGCCAGGCACCCCGTGGCATGCGCGCGCTGTGCCGTGGCCGAGGCCGAGATCGCACTGGCCTCGCGCGAACTGGGATGGCCGGCGCGTGCCCTGCACGAAGCCCACGCCACGCTGGCCGCGCACGCAGACCGCATCAACGCCGCCTACGCGCGCCACCTAGAGATCCGCCACCTGTTGCTGACGGGCGATCTGGACGCGGCGCAAACCGCGCTGTCCCGCTTCGATCCCGGCGCATTGCCTCCTGCCATCCAGGCCGCACACGAGCTGGCGGTGGCGGGCCTCGCCGTCCGCCGGCTGCGCGCACGGCAGGCGCGTACCGCCCTGGATCGCGCGGACCGGGCCGCTCGGCGCGCCGGCATCGGCGCCCTGCAGGCGGAGGTCGAACGCGCCCGCATGCTGCTGGCTGCTCCCGCGGCCCGCCTGATTTCGCATGGCGCCACGCGGACGTTGCTGCTGGACCAGGTGGAAACGCTGATGGGTTCGACGGCGCTTGTCGTGGACGCCTGCCAGCAACGCATCCACGGGATGGACGCCGTCGTCTCACTGGCGCGGCGTCCCGTGCTGTTCGCGTTGGCCCGCACGCTCGCCTGCGCCTGGCCGCGCGCCGCATCGCGGCAGTCCCTGATCGAACACGCCTTCCGCACGCGCTATTTCGATGACACGCATCGTGCGCGCCTGCGCGTGGAGATCGGCCGGCTGCGCACGGCCTTGCGCGGCATGGCCGACGTCCGCGCCACGCAGGAAGGCTTCACCCTGGCGCCGCAACGGGCCAGCGAAGTCGCCGTGCTGATCCACCCCACGGAAGAACCGCACGCGGCCTTGCTGGCCTGCCTGGCCGACGGGCTGGCATGGTCCAGTTCGGCGTTGGCCCTGGCGCAGGGCGCCAGCCAGCGCACCGTGCAGCGCGCGCTGGAGATCCTGGCTGCGCAGGGCAAGGTCCAATCCTTCGGCCGCGGCCCCGCGCGCCGCTGGAGCGTGCCGCCGCCCACCGGCATCGCGACGCCGTTGTTACTCCCTCTGCCGCTGCCGCCGGACTAGGATGGAAGCCATGAACACGACCAAAGCCGACATCATCCGCGAGTACGGCCCCTTCCCGGATGTGGCAGACATACATGGGGTCTCCTATGACGGCAGCCGGGTGTGGTTCGCCACCGGCCACAGCCTGTGCGCGCTGGATCCGCAAAGCGGACAAGTCGTGCGCACCTTCGCCATGGCGGCCCAGGCGGGCACGGCCTTCGACGGCAGGCACCTGTTCCAGTTCGTCGGCGACCGCATCCTGAAACTCGATCCGCAAACCGGAGAAACGCTGGCCGACCTGCCCGCGCCGGAAGGCCAGAACTCGGGCATGGCCTGGGCGGAAGGTTCGCTGTGGATCGGACAATATGCGGCGCGCCGCATCCATCAGGTCGATCCGGAAACGGGCAAGATCCTGCGCACCATCCGCTGCGACCGCCATGTCACCGGCATCACCTGGACCGATGGCGGCCTGTGGCACGGCACATGGGAAGACGATGCCAGCGAACTGCGCCACATCGATCCACGCAGTGGCCAGGTGCTGGACGTGATCGAGATGCCGGCGGGCATGGCCGTCTCCGGGCTGGAAGCGGGCGATGACCGCTTCTATTGCGGCGGCGCCACCAGCGGAGTGCTGCGCGCGGTGCGCAAGCCGGCGCGGGCCAAGGCCACCTGATCCGTCGCCTCAGGCCGCCACGGCGCGCGTCCTGCCGCGCAGCGCCTTCGTGTCCCGCACGGGCGGCTGGCCGAACAGCCGGCCGTATTCCCGCGTGAACTGCTGCACGCTTTCATAACCGACGGCGAACGCGGCGCTGCTGGCGGTGAGGCCCTCGGCCAGCATCAGGCGGCGCGCCTCGATCAGGCGCAGCTGCTTCTGGAACTGCAGCGGCGATAGGGACGTCGTCGCCCGGAAGTGCTGGTGGAACGACGAGGCGCTCATGCCGGCCACCGAGGCCAACCGTTCCACCGGCAAGGACTGCGCGTACTGCTCCCGCAGCAGGGCGACCGCGCGCCCCACCCGTTGCGCATGACTGCCCGGCCATCCCAGGCGGCGTATGGCCGGCCCATGCCGCCCCATCAACAGCCAGTAGTGCAGTTCGCGCACCAGTTGCGCGTGCAGCATGGGCACCGAGGCCGGACGGTCGATGAGGCGCATCAGGCGCAACGCGGCATCGGCCACGTCGGCGTCGGTAGGTTCGACGCCTACCGGCACGTGCGCGCCGCGCGTGGCCTGCATCTGCGCCGCCAGTTCGGCGATCAACGCCAGGTCCAGGTCCAGCACCAGCGAGAAATACGGCGATGCCGCGCTGGCCCGCGTGATCTGGCTGACAGTGGGCACGTCGGCCGTGATCAACAGTGAATCGCCCGCCGAGAACGCATACCCTTGCGTCCCCATCGTGACGTGCTTGCCGCCCTGCAGGACCAGGCACACCATGGGCCGCGAGATCGCGTACACCAGGCCGCTGCGCGCCGTGGCGCGCACGGTCGTCAGCCCGGCAATCGGCGTGCGCGACACGCCGTCGGCGTTGGCGTGGAACTGGGAATGGACGCGTACGGCGTCGAGCAGGGCGGCGGTCATGCCGGCTAGGCTACCGCGTTGCTTCTTGGTGCGCACGCGTTGAAACTGCCTGTTCTCTGGCCGTGGAGGTTTAGGCAAAGAACACCCAGTTTCCGGCAACGCGGCCCTGCCCCTGCGCCAGATACTGCACTCCTCTTCAACAGGAGTCGCACATGAGCAAGATCACCTTGATTACCGGCGCCAGCCGTGGCCTGGGCCGCAACACCGCCCTGAACGTGGCGCGCCGCGGCGGCGACGTGGTCATCACGTATCACAGCCGCGCCGACGAGGCACAGGCGGTCGTGGCCGAAATCCGGGCGCTGGGCCGCCTGGCGGTCGCCCTGCAACTGGACGTGGGCGACGTCACGGCGTTCGCGGCCTTCACCGGGCAACTGCGCACCGCCTTGCGCGACACCTGGTCACGCCAGACTTTCGACCACCTGGTCAACAACGCCGGCCATGGCGACTATGCCGCCCTCGGCGACACCACCATCGCCCAGTTCGACAAACTGGTCGACGTGCACTTCAAGGGCGTGTTCTTCCTGACGCAATCGCTGCTGCCGCTGCTGGCCGACGGGGGCCGCATCATCAACCTGTCATCGGGGCTGACCCGCGTGTCGGCGCCTGGCTGGTCGGCCTATGCGGCCGTCAAGGGCGCGGTGGAGGTGCTGTCGGTCTACATGGCCAAGGAGCTGGGCAGCCGGGGCATCGCGGTCAACACGGTGGCGCCCGGCGCCATCGAGACCGACTTCTTCGGCGGCGCCGTGCGCGACACGCCGGACTTCAACCAGTTCTTCGCCGGCATCACGGCGCTGGGCCGGGTAGGCGTGCCGGACGACATCGGCCCGATGATCGCCAGCCTGCTGAGCGAGGACAACCGCTGGGTGAATGCCCAGCGCATCGAAGTGTCCGGCGGGCAAGGCATCTGATCCCGCAGCCGCACCTGGGATGCGGCAGGCCTTATGCTCTGGCCCATGGCTTTCCGCATCCCCCCTATTCCATTCCTGGCGACCGCCGCCGCGATCGGCCGCCGCACGGCAGGAGTCCGGCCATAAGACGGTTGGCGTGGGCGCTTCTGGGCTGGATCATGGTCGCGCTGGGCGTGATCGGCGCGGTGCTGCCCGTCATGCCCACGACCATTTTCCTGATCATGGCGGCGGGCTGCTTCGCGCGCTCGTCTCCCAGGCTGGAAGCCTGGCTGCTGAATCACCCCAGGTTCGGCACATCGCTGCGGCAATGGCGGGAACAAGGCGCCATCAGCCGCAAGGGCAAGGCGTGCGCGTCGGCGGGCATGGCGGCAGGCTATGGCATCTTCCTCTGGAGCGCCCATCCCTCGTGGCTGCTGGCGGTGATCGTCGGCCTGGGCATGGCCGCCAGTGCGGCGTGGGTCGTCTCGCGGCCGGCGCCGCGCACGGCCCATCCAGACGACGCGCCGGGAACCTGAGCCCGCACGCATAAACATAGGCGCATAAACAAACGCGCATAAACATAGGCGCCAGACGCGGAGAAAAACCCGTGTTTCGCGCCTTTTTCGTGGGGTATCCACGCGCCCGGGAATACCCATAGAAGACATCGGTCTGTTCACGCTATTGAGCAATCGCCGCCGTGCATTCAACATTTCCCGACACACGAAACAAGCGTCGTCCGGCAGCCGATTTTTTCTTGCATCGCACCGTCATGGCGTCTTGGACAAGACGATTCCAACGAGATGGGACGGATCGAGGAAATGCCGGCGAACGAGCGACAACTGCATCTGGGCGTGAACCTGCATGGCGCGGGCGGCCACTCCGCCGCATGGCGCTGGCCGGGCACCAATCCGAATGCCTTCCAGGACATCGGACATTACGTGCAGGGCGCCCGGGTCGCCGAACGCGGCCTGCTCGATGCCGTGTTCCTGGCGGACCGTCCCGCCATCCCCTGGGACATCACGCGCCAGCCCCCCACCAACGGCCTGGAGCCCACACTGGTGCTGACCGTCATCGCCCGCGAAACCTCGCACATCGGGCTGATCGGCACCGCGTCGACCACTTACAACGAACCCTTCAACCTGGCACGCCGCTTCCAGTCGCTGGACGTGATCAGCCAGGGCCGAGCCGCATGGAACGCCGTGACGACATCGGACGCCGCGACGGTCGCCAGCTTCGGCGGCGCCGAGCAGGGCCGCGCGCAACGCTATGCCCGCGCCGAATCGTTCGTCGACGTCGTATTGGGCCTGTGGGACAGCTGGCCTCGCGAGGCGGTCATCGCCGACCCGGTCTCGGGCCTGTTCTGCGATACCGAAAGACTGCGGCCCGTGCAGGCAGGCCGCGAACACTTCAACGTGACCGGCGTGCTGACCCATCCCGGTTCGCCGCAAGGCCGGCCGGTGCTGGTGCAGGCAGGCGGCTCGGACGAAGGCCTGCGATTGGCGGCGCGCAACGCGGATGCCGTGTTCTCGGCCGCCGGCGATCTCGATACCGCCCTGCGCGAGGCCCGCCGGCTGCGCAGTCTTGCGCGGGAGCTGGGCCGTGAGTACGCGCCACGCATCCTGCCGGGTCTGGTCACCTTCATCGGCGGCACCGAGGCCGAAGCGTTGGCACGCAAGGCGCGCCTGGACGAGCTGCTCGACCCCGACAACGCGTTGCGCGCCTTGGCGGGCCGCATCCAGGTGCCGGCATCGAAGCTGACGCTGGACGCCCCCATCCCCCTGCACCTGTTGCCTCCGTTCGAAAGCCTGACGTCCTCCATCGGCCATCACCGCACCATCGACCGGCTGGCGCGCGCCGGCCTGACCGTGCGGCAGATACTGGCCAGCGTGCAGGGCGGCGGCCATCGCGTGCTGGCCGGCACGCCCGAGCAGATCGCCGCCGACATCGCGGCGTGGTTCGAGGCGGGCGCCGTCGATGGCTTCAATCTGATGCCGGACGCCCTGGCCGATGGCCTGCCGGCCTTCGTCGATCACGTCGTGCCGCTGCTGCAGCGCCAGGGCCTGTTCCGCACCGAATACCGCAGTGACACGCTGCGCGGCCACTTGGGCCTGCCGCAGCCGCACCCCGCCCCCGAACTTGCCGACACCCTCGGCTGACTCCCCCTACGCTTCCCGCTGGAGACCGTTATCCATGTCGCGCCCCGCCGACTCGTTCGCATCGTTGGCTTTTCCCCTCCGCACCGCGGCCGTCATTGCTGCCCTGCTGGGCTGCGCGCAAGCCGCCCATGCCGCGGGCGAACCCGCCCGCGGCGGCATCATCCAATACGGCCATCTGCAGGAACCGCCGTGCCTGTTCGGCGGCTGGGTGCAGCAGTGGTATCTGCAGCGCCAGTTCAGCGACAACCTGGTGTCCCGCACCGCCGACGGCAAGATCGTGCCCTGGCTGGCCACGTCCTGGACCATCTCCGATGACCACAAGGTCTACACCTTCGAGATCAAGCCCGGGGTCAAGTTCACGGACGGCACGCCCCTGGACGCGCAGGCCATCGTGGACAACTTCACGGGCTGGCTGAGCAGCGATCCGGACCGCCGCAACAACGCGTCCAACCTGTACTTCGGCGAGCAGTTCAAATCGGCGACCGCGACCGGACCGCTGACCCTGCGCATCGAATTCAAGCAGCCCTACTACCCCTTCCTGAACGTGCTGTCGCATTCGGTGCACGGCATCCTGTCGCCCACCGCGCTGAAGCAGGGCCTGAAGGTGAACTGCGAGAAGCCGGTCGGCTCGGGTCCCTTCATCGTCGAGAAGTGGAATCATGGCCAGGACGTCGTGTTCCGCCGCAATCCCGACTACAACTCCGCGCCCGCCGATGCGAAGCACCAGGGACCGGCCTACGTCGACGGACTGGTCTGGAAGTTCCTGAAAGAGCCGACCGTGCGCTACGGATCGCTGCTGTCCGGCGAATCCGACGTCATCTACGACATCCCCGCTGTGAACTGGCAAGAAGCCAATCAGCGCTTCGTCGTGCAGCAGCACATCACCGGCGGCTCGCCGCTGCGTTTCCAGCTGAACACGGCCCGCCCGCCCTTCGACGATGTGCGCGTGCGGCGCGCCTTCGCGCAGGCCTCGGATCGCAAGGGCGCGGTGCAGGCGGCGTTCCTGGGCTCGGTGCCGTTCGAGGGCAACGGCGCGCTGGCGCAGAGCTCGCCCGAATACACCAAGGCCTTGGGCGACTCGTACCCCTACGACAGCGCCCAGGCGAACAAGCTGCTGGACGAGGCAGGATGGACGACGCGCGATGCGCAGGGCCTGCGCACCAAGGACGGCAAGCCGCTGGTGGTCCGCATCGCGTACTCGGTGTCGCACGTCACGCCCGATGGCGTGCAGGCCCTGCAGATCATCCAGCAGCAGGCGCGTGAATCCGGCTTCGACGTGAAGCTTCTGCCCACCACGCAAGCGGAATGGTATGCGGGCAAGAACCGTGGTCCGAACGACTACGAGATCCAGCCGGCCTACTGGGTCGCCTCGACCGCCGAGATCTTCCGCGTGTCATGGCGCCCCGACGAGCCGAACCGGATCAACGCCAACAACGCCTCGCGTTTCCAGGATCCGGCGCTGTGGAAACTGGTCGAGCAGGCGGACCAGACCTTCGACGATGCCCGGCGCACGCAGCTGTACCAGCAGGCCGAGCGGTTGATCGTGGACAACGCGGCCGTGGTCGGCTTCACCGTGCTGCCGGTCACGCTGGCCTCCAATCCGAAACTGAAGGACGTGTGGCTGGCCCGCGGCGCGGTGGGCGAACCCGTCTTCTCCGATGCGTACTTCGAAAAATGACCACCGTCCTCATTGACGCCCCCCTGCGGACGCGAAGCTGGCCGACACTGCGATGGCTGGCGCGCCGCCTGCTGACGCTGGTGGCGGTGCTGTGGGCCGCCGCGACCTTCACCTTCCTCATCCAGAGCCTGCTGCCCGGCGACAAGGCCCGCCTGATCATCAATCTGGCGGCAGGGAACCTGACCAATCCCACGCAGGCCGAGGTCGATGCGGTCAACGCCCGCTACGGCTTCGACCAGCCGCTGGCGGTGCAGTACCTGCGCTACCTGGGCAACCTGGCGCGCGGCGACCTGGGTGCGTCATTCCAGCAGCATACGCAGGTGGCCGACATCATCGCCGCGCAGATCGTGCCGACGCTGGTGCTGACGTTCAGCGCGCTGGCCACGGCCTGGCTGATCGCCATCGCGCTGACCGTCTCGGCCGCCGGCAGGCGCAACGGCTGGGCGCGGCTGTGCGGCAACCTCCAGGTGGTGCTGGCCACGCTGCCCCCCTACTGGATCGGCACGATCCTGCTGGTCGTCTTCGCCATCCAGTTGCAGATATTCCCCGTGGAAGGCCGCAACACGCTGGCCGGACTGGTGCTGCCCACGCTGTCGCTGGCCTTGCCGCTGGCCGGATTCCTCGGTCAGGTCATCCAGGACGAATACACCCGCGTGCTGGAACAGCCCTTCGTCACCTCCGCCCGCATGCGCGGCATGAGCGACCTGGGGGTCCGGCTGAGACACGTGCTGCGCCACGCCGCCCTGCCCGGCGTGACGCTGTCGGGCTGGGCCATCGGCAAGCTGTTCTCGGGCGCCGTGCTGATCGAGGCCGTCTTCGCGCGCCAAGGCATCGGCGGCGTATTGGTCACCGCCACGGCGGCACGCGACATCCCGCTGGTCTGCGGAATCATCCTCGTCTCCGCTGGCATCTACCTGCTGGCCAACCTGCTGGTGGACCGTCTCTACCAGATCGTCGATCCCAGGATAAAGCTATGACACCGTACTTGCCTCTGCACCGTATCAGGCCTTCGCACCGGCGCCGCCCGGCCGCACACAGGGAGCCGGCATGAACGACTCCACACTGGTCATTCGCCCGCTGCCCTGGACCCGCCTGCGGTGGCGCGGCATCGTGCCCGCCGGCATTCCTCCCGGAGTATGGCTGGCGCTGGGCGTCATCGCCTTCTTCCTGGTCGCCGCCATCGACCCCGCCTTGCTGCAGACGCACAGTCCCTACAAGCTCGACCTGAGGGCCACGCTGCAACCGCCTTCCTGGCAACACCTGCTGGGCACCGACCAGGCGGGGCGAGACCTGTACTCGCGCGTGGTCGAGGGCGCCCGGCAATCGCTGGCCATCGGCCTGGGCGCCACCACGCTGAGCATGGCGGTCGCCCTGGCGCTGGGCGTGACGGCCGGCCTTTCCAACCGGGTGATCGACAACGCCATCAGCCGCTTCCTGGACGTGCTGTTCGCGTTTCCCACGCTCTTCCTGGCCTTGCTCTTCGTCTCGGTGTTCGGCACGACGGTCGGTACGCAGATCGTGGCGGTCGGCATCGGCACCGCGCCCGGCTACGCCCGCATGATCCGCGGCCAGGTGCTGGCGGTGCGCGGCTCGGGCTACGTGGAGGCCGCCAAGGCCCTGGGCCATCCTTACTCCCGCGTGATCCGCCGCCACATCCTGCCCAACGCGCTCAGCCCGCTGGTGGCCATGCTGACGCTGGGCGTGGGCCAGGCCATCGTCTGGGCCTCGGGCCTGGCGTTCCTGGGCCTGGGGGTAGCGCCGCCCGCGCCGGAATGGGGCGCCCTGCTCGATGCCGGACGCAACTACATCACCCGCGCGTGGTGGCTCGAGGTGATGCCGGGCCTGGCCATCGTGCTGTTCGCGCTGTCGATGACCGTGGTGGGCCGGCACCTGCAGCAACGCCTGGAAGGCAAGGCGGGCCTGGCATGACGAAACCTCTGCTTCAGGTATCGAACCTGCGCGTGGACTTCGGGCACGCCGCCGCCCGGCGTACAGTGGTCAAAGGCGTGTCGTTCGAGGTCTTCCCCGGCCGTTGCCTGGCGATCGTCGGGGAATCGGGATCCGGCAAGAGCGTGACGGCCCGCTCGCTGGTGGGCCTGGCCGGCCATGGCGCGCGCGTGCAAGCCGATACCCTGGCGCTGCAAGGCGAGAAGCTGCAAGGCCTTTCCGATGCGCAATGGCGCCGCCTGCGCGGCGCGCGCATCGGTTTCGTGCTGCAGGACGCGTTGGTTTCCCTCGATCCGCTGCGTCGCGTCGGCCAGGAGATCGCAGAAGGTCCGCGCTTGCATGGCCTGGCGCGCACGCGAGCCGAGCAGGATGCCCAGGCCATCGCGTTGCTGAAGCAGGTCGGCGTGCCCGAGCCCGACCTGAAGATCCGGCAACTGCCGCACGAATTGTCCGGTGGGCAGCGCCAGCGGGCGCTGATCGCCTCGGCGCTCGCGCTGGACCCTGCCCTGCTGGTGGCGGACGAACCCACCACCGCGCTGGACGTCACCATCCAGGCGCAGATCCTGGACCTGCTCAACGAGACCCGCGCCCGCGGCAAGGGCCTCATCCTGATCAGCCACGATCTGGCCGTGGTATCGCGCATGGCCGACGAAGTGCTGGTGATGCGGCATGGCGAGGTCGTCGAGCGCGGCCCCGCGGAGCAGATCTTCGGCGATCCGCGCCACGAATACACCCGCCGGCTGCTGGCCGCCGTCCCGTCGGCGCATTCGCGCGGCGCCCGCCTGGCCGATGCCAGCGCGCCCCGCCTGGCGCCGGCCATCTCGACCGGGCAGGCCAAGGCACCGCAACCGTTCAGCCCGTCGACGCCGCTGCTGCACGCGCAGGGCCTGGTCAAGCGCTTCACCGGCCCCGACAAGATCACGCGCACAGTGGTGCGCGATGTGTCTTTCACCCTGCATGCAGGCCAGACGCTGGGCGTGGTCGGTGAGTCCGGCTCCGGCAAGTCCACCCTGGCGCGCATGGTGCTGGCGCTGGAAACCCCCAGCGAAGGCCAGGTACTGATGCACGGCCAGCCCTGGACCTCGCTGACGGAAGCGCAGCGGCGTGTGCGCCGGCGCGATATCTCGGTCATCTACCAGGATCCGCTCAGTTCCTTCGATCCGCGCTGGACGGTGGAACGCATCATCGAGGACAGCCTGCCGCCCGACGAGGGCGGCACGGGCGGCGACCGCGCCCGGCGCCGCCACGCAAGAGTGGGCGAACTGCTCGACCTGGCCGGCCTGCCGGTGTCGAACCGCACCCGCCGGCCGCTGGAACTGTCGGGCGGACAGCGCCAGCGGGTGGCCATCGCGCGCGCCATCGCGCCGCGCCCCCGCGTCATCGTCTGCGACGAACCGGTCTCGGCGCTGGACGTATCCATCCAGGCCCAGGTGCTGGACCTGCTGCTCGACCTGAAAACACAGTTGGGCGTGAGCTACCTGTTCATTTCCCATGATCTGGGCGTGGTGCATCACGTCAGCGACCGCGTACTGGTGATGAGCCAGGGCCGCGTCGTCGAACAAGGCGACGTCGACGAGGTCTTCCTGCGCCCCGGCGATTCCTATACCCGCCGCCTGGTGGCGGCCATCCCGCGCCTGCGTCGCGCGGCCTGAAGGAGACGGCACGACATGAAAGAACTGATCTTCAACGCCTTCGTGATGAACACGGCCTCGCACATCCAGCATGGCCTGTGGCGCCATCCCGACGCCCGCCAGTCCGAGTTCGACGACGTGCGGCTATGGATAGACCTGGCCAAGACCCTGGAAGCCGGCCTGTTCGACGCGATGTTCTTCGCCGACGTGGTCGGCCTGTATGGACCCGTCAACGGCGACTACACCGTGAACGCGCAGGAAGGCCTGCAGATTCCCAGCAACGATCCCTCGGTGCTGCTGTCGGCGCTGGCCGTGAACACCGAGCACCTGGGCTTCGCGCTGACCAGTTCCGTGTTGCAGGCCCACCCCTTCGAGTTCGCGCGGCGCGCCTCGACGCTGGACCACATCACGCGAGGCCGCCTGGCCTGGAACATCGTCACCAGCACGCAGGAGAACGCCGCGCGCAACTTCGGCTTCGACCGGCTGACCGAGCACGACGAACGCTACGAATGGGCCCGGGAGTACCTGGAGGTGGTCTACAAGCTGTGGGAAGGCTCGTGGGAAGAGGATGCGCTGAAGAAGGACAAGCGCGGCGTCTTCGCGGATCCGGCCAAGATTCACAAGATCCATCATGTGGGCAAGCGTTATCGGGTCGAGGGGCCGCACCTGCCGTCGCCTTCGCCGCAACGCACGCCGCTGCTGTACCAGGCAGGCTCGTCGCCGGCCGGACGCGCGTTCGCCGCGCAGCATGCCGAAGGCCAGTTCATCGCCGCGCCCAATCCGCAGGCCGCGCACGACCTGATCGAGGAAACGCGGCACCTGGCGCGCCGCCATGGCCGCGATGGCAACGACCTGAAGTTCATCCAGGGCTTCTCGTTCGTGCTGGGCAGCACCGAGGAAGAGGCGCGCCGGCGGGAAGCCGAACTGGATGCGCACATCAGCATCGACGGTTTCCTGGCGCATTCGAACGTGGGCGTCTCGCAGGACACCGGCAAGCCTTATCCGCCCGACATGCTGCTGGCCGACATCCGCACCAACGGCGGCCGCAGCCACATCGAGTGGCTGCGAAAAGCCACGCCCGGCCGCGAACCCACGGTGGCCGACCTGGCCAGGCTGGTGTCACGCCGCCACGCCCGCCTGGTGGGCACGCCCGAACAGATCGCGGGGCAGCTGGAAGTCTGGCAGGCAGCCGGCATCGACGGCGTGAACGTCATCAACTGGATGATTCCCGGCTCGTACGAAGTATTCAACGCCGAGTTGCTGCCGGTGCTGCAGAAGCGCGGCCTGGCCAAGCGTGAATACCGGCCCGGCACATTGCGCAACAAGCTGTTCGGGCGAGACAGGCTGCTGGATTCGCACCCGGGCGCATCCCACCGGCGCCTGTTCAGCCCGGCCGCCGTTCCGCAGGCGGCCGATTAGGCACGATCGGCCGCTCGACTATTCCCACCCGCGTCGACGAACCAGGAACCGCCGCCTGGGCCAGGCCCCATGCCTCAGGAGGGCGCCTGCGCCTCGCCCAGCAGGAACTCGACCAGCGTGGGCAGCGCGGCGTCATGGGTGCGATGCGGCCGCATGCGCATCACGTATCCCCAGGATCCCGGCAGGCGCAGGCCGGGCGCCAGCGGCACCAGCCCGCCGCGCGCGATCTCGTCGTCGATCAGCGGCAGGCGGCCCAGTGCGATGCCCACGCCCGCCACGGCGGCCGACACCACCGTGCTCAGGCCGCTGAGCACCAGCGGATCCTGCCAGTCGCGCGGGGCCAGCCCCAGCCGCTCGTGCCAGGTCCGCCAGCGCGTCTCGGGGCTGGCCACGTGCTTCTCTTCCAGCCAGCGGTGGCGCGTGAAGACAGCGGGGTCGGCGCGCAGGCCTTCGGGCACCAGCGAGGGGCTGCACACAGGCACCACGCTTTCCGACATCAGGGGGATGTCACCGGGTTCCGGCCGCCGGTGGGGTCCCTCCGCGCGCATGTGCAGAAAGGCCAGATCGATGTCCTGCTCGATCCAGGCCGGATCCTGGTTGGCGTGCAGGTAGACCTGTACCTCGATGTCCGGATGCGCCTCGATGAAGCGGCCGATGCGCGGCGCCAGCCACAGCGCGGCCAGCGAGGGGTTGGCCGAGATGTTCAGGCGGCTGGGCCGCCGCCCCCGCGCCGCGGCGCGGACATTGCCGCAGGCGGTGGCCAGCAGGGTCAAGGCCTGTTGCACGGATGCGAGCAGATCGGCGCCCGCCTCGGTGGGTTCGGCCCGCCGGGTGGTGCCGCCACGGCGCAGCAGCGCCACGCCCAGGTCGGCCTCCAGCGCGCGCAGCTGATGGCTGACCGCGCTCTTGGTCACGTTCAGTTCGGCCGCGGCGCGGCTCAGGCTGCCCAGGCGGGCCACGGCCTCGAAGGCGCGCAGCGCGGCCAGGGGCGGCGTTCGGGTGGAAGGCAATGACATGGGTGCAATTTAACTCAACCCTTGATCGAAAAACTATCGATCCCCGCGCCCGCGCGAGGACGGCCACAATGGCGGCATAAAGAATCATCGAGGGATGGGGTATGTATTTCGACTATCGGCTTTGGCAGTTCACCGAGGGCATGCGCGGCCGGATGGCGGGCGGCGTGCTGCTCGGCTTGCTGGCGCTGGGCGCCGGCATCGCGCGCTATGTCTTCCTGGGGCAGATGCTGGCCGCGGTATTCGCCGGCCAGCCCTGGCAGGCATGGGCCGTGCCGGCGGCCTGGGCCGCGGCGATGGTGCTGCTGCGCGCGGGCCTGGACCACTGGCGCGGCGTGCAGGCCAACCGTTGCGCGGCCACCGTGCAGCAGGTGCTGCGCAGCCGCCTGTACGACCGCATCGTGTCGCTCGGCCCCGCATGGTTCGCCAACCAGCGCACCGGCGGCGTGATGCTGACCGTGGTCGACGGCGTCGAGCAATTGCAGACGTTCTTCGGCCAGTACCTGCCGCAGGTCGCCATCGCGGCAGCCGCCCCCTTCGCCATCTTCGCGGTCATTGCGTTCTGGGACGTGCCCACGGCCCTGGTGCTGCTGGCCGCCGCGCTGTTCGCGCTGTTCGGCCCCATGGCCGTGCACATGCTGGACCGGCGCGCCAGCCTGGCCCGCTCGAAATCCCTGAAAGACTTCGGCGAGGAGTTCCTGGACGCCGTACAGGGCCTGCCCACGCTGAAATCCTTCGGCCAGGGCAAGTCGTGGGGCCGCCGCCTGGCCGAACGCGCGCGCCGCCTGTCCGAAGGCACCCTGTGGGTGCTGTCGGTCAGCCTGCTGACGCGCGGCATCAGCGACCTGGGCGTGGCGCTGGGCGCCGCCCTGGCGCTGACGCTGGGCGCCTGGCGCGTCGGCACCGGCGACATGAGCGTCGAGGCCCTGCTGATCGTGCTGATGGCCGGCACCGAGATCTTCCGTCCGCTGCGCGATCTGCGCGCCGTGCTGCACCGGGGCATGCTGGGCCAGTCGGCCGCCGCCAGCATCCACGCCCTGATGGACGCCGAATCGACGGCCACGAAACTGGCCGCCCAGGGCAAGGGCGCGTCGCCCGCGCAACTGACGCCCACCATCGAATTCGACGACGTGGCCTTCGCCTACACGCCCGAACGTCCCGCGCACCAGGGCCTGCGCTTTCGCATTGCCGCGGGCGAGCGCGTGGGCGTGGTCGGCCCCAGCGGCGCCGGCAAGTCCACCATCGTGCGGCTGCTGCTGAAGGAGGCCCTGGCCCAGTCGGGCAGCGTCCGCGTGGGCGGGCACGATGTGCGCGAGCTGCACGCGCAGGCGCTGCTGTCGCGCATCGCGGTGGTCAGCCAGGACATCACGCTGTTCCACGGCACGCTGGACGAGAACCTGCGCCTGGGCCGCCCGGACGCCACGCAGGAACAGGTGCGCGCCGCCGCGCGCGCCGCCAACATCGACGACTTCATCATGGCCCTGCCCGAGGGCTATGCCACGCGCATCGGCGAGCGCGGCCTGCAACTGTCCGGCGGGCAGCGCCAGCGCGTGGCCATTGCCCGCGCCCTGCTGCGCGACGCGCCCATCCTGGTGCTGGACGAAGCGCTGTCTTCCGTCGATACCGAGAACGAAGCCCTCATCCAGCAGGCGCTGGACCGCCTGATGGCGGGGCGCACCACGCTGATCCTGGCGCACCGCCTGGCCAGCGTAATCGGCGCCGACCGCAGCCTGGTGCTGGACCAGGGCCGCGTGGTCGAGCAAGGCACGCATGCCGAGCTCATGCAGCAGCGTGGCCTGTACTACACGTTGATGCATGAGCAGGATGCGGCCCGGCAACGCGCTACGGCGCCTGCCGCGCATGGTGCGGCGGCGCCCGCCGAAACGGCCCGGAATGCGACTCCCGGCGCCACGGCCGCCTCCGGCCCCGCGCCGCGCGCGCTGGACGAGGACGCCGACCAGGTGGGCTGGCGGCAGACGTTGTCCACGCTGATGGCCGTAGTACGGCCGTGGCGCGGCACGCTGATCGCGACGATATTGCTGGGCGTGGCCCGCGTGGCCGCCTACATCGGCGTGGGCGTGCTGAGCGCGCTGGTGGTGGCCGCGATCCGCGATGGCCGCGACACGGGCTGGCTGATCGCCGGCCTGCTGGTGGCCGCGCCGCTGGCCGCGCTGTTCCACTGGCTGGAATCGTGGTTGGCGCACGCCATGGCCTACCAGTTGCTGGGCGACATGCGCGTGAAGCTGTATGACAAGCTCGAACGGCTGGCCCCGGCCTACCTGCTGCAACGGCGCTCCGGCGACCTGGTGTCGCTGGCCACGCAGGACGTCGAGATGATCGAGTATTTCTACGCCCACACCATCGGCCCGGCCATCGTGTCGGTGCTGGTGCCGCTGACCGTGCTGGGCTTCCTGGCCGCCTTCAGCTGGCCCGTGGCGCTGGCCCTGCTGCCCTTCCTGGCCTATGCGCTGCTGTCGCCCATCCGCGGCCGCCGCCGCATCGATGCCCTGGGCGACAAGGCGCGCGGCGCGCTGGGCGAGATGAGCGCCCATATGACCGACACCATCCAGGGCCTGGCCGAACTCACTGCCTTCCAGGCCACCGGCCACCGCCGCGTGCGTTTCCTGGAAGTGGCCGGACGCTACGCCCAGCGCCGCCTGGCGCTGCTGCGCGACCTGTCCGCGCAGACCGCATGGTTCGAGATGGCCATGGGCCTGGGCGGCGTGGCCGTGGCCGTGGTCGGCGCCTTGCAGGTGTCCGCCGGCGCCTTGTCCGCCGGCATGCTGCCGTTGCTGATCCTGATCGCCCTGGCGACCTTCCTGCCCGTCTCCGAGATCTCGCAGGTCAGCCGCCAACTGGCCGACACCGTGGCCGCCTCGCGCCGCCTGCACGTGGTGTCGCACGAACCCGAGCCTGTCACCGATGGCCCGTTGCCCGCGCCGCAGTCCGCGCAGGGCTTGTCGGTGGCCTTCGAGAACGTCAGCTTCGGCTATCCAGGCCAGCGCGGCGGCCAGCGCGGCGATGCGCTGAAGCACCTGACCTTCACCGTGCCCGCGGGCGCCACCGCCGCATTGGTGGGCGCTTCCGGCGCGGGCAAGAGCACCGTGGCCAGCCTGCTGCTGCGCTTCTGGGATCCGCACGCCGGCACGATACGCATCGGTGGCGTGGACGTGCGCGAGATGAACCTCGACGCCCTGCGCGATTGCGTGGCTCTGGTCACGCAAGATACCTACCTGTTCAACGACACGCTGGAAAACAACATCCGCCTGGCGCGCCCCGACGCCCGCCCGGACGAACTGCAGGCCGCGTTGCAGCAGGCGGCGCTGGCCGACTTCGTGCGCACCCTGCCCGACGGCCTGGCCACCCGCGTCGGCGAACGCGGCATGCAACTGTCGGGCGGGCAGCGCCAGCGCATCTCCATCGCGCGCGCCTTCCTGAAGAACGCGCCCCTGCTGATCCTGGACGAAGCCACCTCGCATCTGGACACGCTGTCGGAACTGCAGGTGCGCGCTGCCCTGGACATGCTGATGCAGCACCGCACCACGCTGGTCATCGCGCATCGTCTGTCCACCATCCAGGACGCGGACCTGATCCTGGTGCTGGAACACGGCAGCCTCGCGCAGGCCGGCACCCACGAAGCGCTGTTGAAGCAGGAAGGGTTCTATGCGAGGGCCAGCGCGCATTGAGGCGTGCTGGGGCGGCATCGCCAGGCAACCCTGATCGTCCGGCCGCCTCGCGATGCCGTGCTACGGTGACAGGGTCCGCACGTCTTGCGTGCCCCTTCACCTCACCGAGGAGAATCGAACGATGCAGTGGAACGAAGTGTCGATCGCATCGCAACGGCTGCACATGCGCCCGTTCCGTGCGGACGATGCCGGCGAGGCCTACCCGTGCATCACGCCCACGCTGACGCGCTACATGCGTTTCGAGCCGCCGGGCTCCGAAGCGGAATTCGAGTCGGTCTGGCGAACCTGGCTGCCGAAGATATCCACCGGCGAGGACATCACCTTTGTCATCCGCCTGACCGGCACCGGCGCCCTGGTCGGCTTCGTGGGCCTGCACCGCACGCAAGACGCCGAACCCGAGCTGGGCATCTGGATCCGCGAATCCGAACACGGTCATGGCTATGGCGGCGAGGCCGTGAAGGCCGTGGCCGACTGGGCCGCGACCGCCTTCGGCAGGGCGGCCTTCATCTATCCCGTGGCGATGGAGAACGCCCCGAGCCGGTGCATCGCCGAACGCCTGGGCGGCGTCGTCGTCGGCCGGCGCGATACCGCCAAGTACGACGCGGTGGTCTACCGCATCCCTGCCTGAACGCAGCGCTCAGGCGCTGTCGCGCCGGACGATCTCGAAGCCGATCTCCACCACCGCCGCCTCAGGCGACTCACCGTTCACGCGCGCGGCGATCATCTCGGCCGCTTGCGCGCCGATGGCTGCGCCATCCACGTGCACCGACGTGATCGACGGCACCATCGACGCGGCGAACTCCATGTCGCCGAAGCCCACCACCGAGAGGTCCGTGGGCACGCCCAGGCCTTGGGCCAGGGCTTCGGTAATGACGCCGCTGGCCATCAGGTCGGAGGTGCAGAACACCGCATCGATGCCCTGGCCCCTTTGCAGAATGCGCAAGCCTTCGCGGCCCTGCACGTGCGTCGTGGGGGCGGGCACGTAATGAATGACGGGTTCGGGCAGGCCCAATTGCAAGGCCGTCTGCGCGAAGCTGCGCGCGCGGCGATGCGCGCGTTCGTCGTCGCCGCACAGCACCGCCTGCCGCGTCTTGCCCGCCTCGAACAGATACCGGCTGACCGCCGCGCCGATGGCATCGTGCGACAGGCTCAGCAGCATGTCGATGGGGGTCTCGGTGGTGTCCCAGGTCTCGACGATGGGAATGCCCGAGGCCTTCAGCAGGTCGCGGCCCTGCTCGGAATGCATCACGCCGGTCAGCACGATGCCGTCGGGCCGGCGGCCAATGATGGCGCGCAGCAATGCGTCCTCGCGCGGCGCCTCGTAGCCGCTCTGGCCCACCATCAACTGGAAACCCTTGGCTTCCAGCGATCGCGTCAGCGCGGTCAGCATGCCGCCGAACAGCGAGCTTGCGATCGTCGGCACCAGCACCATCACCAGATTGCTGCGCGACAGCCGCAGGCTGCCCGCCATCAGATTGGGCACGTAGCCCAGTGTCCGGATCGCGGCGTTGACCTTCTCCAGCGTGGCCGGCGATACCTGTTGCGGCGTGTTGATGACGCGCGAGACCGTGATCATCGACACGCCCGCGGCCCGTGCCACATCGCGCACCGTGACGCTGGCGCGCGCGGCGGCGCGGGAAGAGGAACTGGCGGGCTTGTCGGACAGCATGCGGCGGAATCGGTCGGCGAAGGCGGAAAAGTCCCCGTGCGTGGGAGGTCATCAAGACTAACCGGTGACGGCGACGACCGCTCGCCAAAGCCCCTGGGGTTTCCCCTGATACCGCGTCGTCCTGCTTGATCTACACTGCGGCATACCTTGGGTGGTAACGTTACCAATCAAGATGGTAACGTTACCAAAGCATAAATATCCCTCAGCGAGGAGACACAGCATGCACCGCAACGCGTTCAAATGGATCGTGGGCGCCACCTTGATGGCGGCCGCCGGCCTGGCCCAGGCCTGGCCCGACAAGCCCATCACGATGATCGTGCCCTTCCCGCCCGGCGGCGCCACGGATTCGGTGGCGCGCGCCATGGCCAACAAGATGGGTGAACAACTGAAGCAGACCGTCGTGGTCGAGAACAAGGCCGGCGCCACCGGCACCATCGGCGCCTCGCAGGTCGCCCGTGCCGCGCCGGACGGCTACACGCTGCTGGTCACCTCGCTGGCCCCGCTGGTCGTGGCCCCGCACCTGATGAAGCTGACCTACGACCCCGCGCAGGACTTCACCTACCTGACCGTCGCGGTGCAGACGCCCAACGTGCTGGTCGTCAGCCCCAGGATCGCCCCCACGGTGAACAACGTGCAGGACGTGCTGAAGCTGCTGAAGTCCAAGCCGGGCGAGTTCAGCTTCGCCAGCTCGGGCGCCGGCTCGTCCGATCATCTGACCGCCGAACTGTTCTGGCAGAAGACCGGCACCAAGGGCCTGCATGTGCCGTACAAGGGCGGCGCGCCGGCCATCCAGGATCTGCTGGGCAGCCAGGTCGACATGTCCTTCCAGAACCTCAACGCCGTGCTGCCGCACATCAAGGCCGGCAAGCTGAAGGCCCTGGCGGTCACCGGCGACAAACGCTCGCCCGTGCTGCCCGACGTGCCCACCTTCGCCGAGGCCGGCGTGTCCGGCCTGACCGTCTACGCCTGGCAGGCCGTCGTGGCGCCCAAGGGCATCCCGGCCGACGTGCAGGCGAAGCTGTCCGCCGCCCTGAACGCCGCCATCAAGGATCCCGCCGTCAGCAAGCCCTTCACCGACCTGGGCCTGGAAGTCGTGGCCAACTCGCCCGAGGCCTTCGCCAAGTTCCAGCAGCAGGAAAGCGCCCGCTGGAAAACCGTGATCCAGACTGGCAACATCTCGGTGCAGTAAGCGCCGTCACGCAGCAACCCGTCCGGCCATCTCGGCCGGGCACAACAGGCCTAGCCATCATGCCTCACTCCCAGCAGTCCTCCGCTCCCGTCGTCACGCAGATGCGCGTGGTGCCCGTCGCGGGCCACGACTCGATGCTGCTCAACCTGAGCGGCGCGCACGCCCCCTACTTCACGCGCAACCTGGTCATCCTGACGGACAGCGCCGGCAACACCGGCGTGGGCGAAGTGCCCGGCGGCGAGAAGATCCACACCACCCTGGAGGATGCGCGCGACCTCATCGTGGGCAGTTCCATCGGCAACTACAACCACACGCTGAACCGCATGCGGCAGACCTTCGCCGACCGCGACAGCGCCGGGCGCGGCCAGCAGACCTTCGACCTGCGCGTGGCGATCCACGCGGTCACGGCGGCGGAATCGGCGCTGCTGGACCTGCTGGGCAAGCACCTGGGCGTACCGGTGGCCGCGCTGCTGGGCGAAGGCGTGCAGCGCACCTCGGTGCAGATGCTGGGCTACCTGTTCTACGTGGGCGACCGCAAGCAGACCGACCTGGCCTATCAAAGCGCGCCCGATGCCGAAGACGACTGGCTGCGCCTGCGCCACGAGAAGGCGCTGACGCCGGAGGCCATCGTCAAGCTGGCCGAGGCCACCTACGAACGCTACGGCTTCGAAGACTTCAAGCTGAAAGGCGGCGCGTTGCGCGGCGAGGAAGAAGTCGAAGCCATCCGCGCGCTGCACGAGCGCTTTCCGCAGGCCCGCATCACGCTCGATCCCAACGGCGGCTGGCTGCTGAAGGACGCGGTGCGCCTGTGCCGCGACCTGCATGGCGTGATGGCCTATGCCGAGGATCCCTGCGGCGCCGAGGGCGTGTACTCGGGCCGCGAGGTGATGGCCGAGTTCCGCCGCGCCACCGGCCTGCCCACCGCCACCAACATGGTCGCCACCGACTGGCGCGAGATGGCCCACGCGCTGTCGCTGCAATCCGTGGACATCCCGCTGGCCGACCCGCATTTCTGGACCATGCAGGGTTCGGTGCGCGTGGCACAGACCTGCCAGGCCTTCGGCCTGACCTGGGGCTCGCACTCCAACAACCACTTCGACGTCTCGCTGGCCATGTTCACGCACGTGGGCGCGGCGGCCCCTGGCCGCGTCACCGCCATCGACACGCACTGGATCTGGCAGGACGGCCAGCACCTGACGCGCGATCCGCTGAAGATCCGCAACGGCCACATCGAACTGCCGCAGACCGGCGGCCTGGGCATCGAGCTGGACATGGACGCCGTCGAACGCGCCCATGCGCTGTACCAGCAGCACGGCCTGGGCGCGCGCGACGACGCGATCGCCATGCAGTACCTGATCCCGGGCTGGAAGTTCGACAACAAGCGGCCCTGCATGGTGCGCTGAGACACGAGGGCGGGCATCGCGGCGCGGCGCATCACTCTCCCAGGAACTCGAACCCCATCGTCCGGGCCTCGTAATACAGCCCGCCATCCTGCACGATCAGGAAATCCGCGCGGCGCGCGCCGTCGTTGTGATGCGAATGCGGCGCGCCTGCCGGCGTCACCAGCGTGGCCCAGTCCGACCACGGACAGTCCTGTCCGTCCACCCGCGACTTGCATTGTTCGCTGGCCACGATCAGCGTCAGCGCGGCAGAATTGTGCCGGTGCGGCGACTGCGCGCAGCCAGGCGGCAGCGTATTCATCGACAGCGTCAGCGCGGGCATCAGATTGCGCCGCTCCTGCATGGCCTCGCTGGAAAAAACGACCGCCAGTCCCGACGTGCCGGCGTCCGGCACCGTGCGATGAATGCGGTCGATCTCGGCGTCGATATCGTTCGCCTTGAAATGCACCGGACCATCTTCGGGCCGCGCGGCCCGCAGGCCATGATAGGCCAGCAAGGGCTCGTCGGTCACGCCCCACAGCACGGCGGCCCGCGCTTCGCAAGCCCGCCAACTTGCCGCGCCCGCGGGCAGGTAAAGCACGTCCCCGCGAGACCAGGTCATGGTTTCCGCGCCGGACTGCACGCTGCCGCTACCCTCGATCACATACCAGATCGCGCCGCTGGCCACGAAATCGGCATGCAGCGTGTCGCCCGCCCGGATACGCGCATAACGGGCCAGCATGAATGGCGTGGTGGCCGGCCAGGGGCTGCCCAGTTGTTCGCGCTGGTCGCACGGATAGAACCCCGTGGCGCCGTCGGCCGCCAGGGCCGCCGCCGCCGGATCGGCGAAGATGCGCGCCGGCACCGGATCCAGATGGATGTTGAACGCGTTGGCCGAATTGAAATAGCGCGCCCGTGCCTGGGCGCAGCCGGCGGGCGCGGCGGCCCGACCGGGCGGCAATGCCGCCATCGATCCCCAGCCCGTCGTTTGCGCGTCACTTCCAGAACACATAGCGCTTCTCCAACAGATTGACCACGCCGAAGAACACCAGGCTGATTGCCGAGGCCACGAAGATGGCGGCCCAGACCTGCACGAAGTCGATCTGCAGCACCGCCTGGAAAATCGTCCAGCCCAACCCGCCCGTCGCGCCCAGCATCTCGGTGACGATGGCCACGATCATCGCGCGCACCGTCGACACGCGCATGCCGGCCGCCGTCAGCGGAATGGCCGCGGGCAGCCGCAGGCGCCACAGGATGGCCGCGCGGTCCGCGCCGAAGCTGCGCATCAGGTTCACGGCACGCGGGTCCACGCGGTCCAGCCCGGCCAGGGCATGCAGGAAGACCGTGAAGCCCACGGCCAGCGCCACCATCACGATCTTGCTTTCCGGACCCATGCCGAACCACAGCAGGATCAGCGGCGCGTAGGCCACCACCGGCACCGAGTTCAGCGCCGTGGCCACGGGCAGCACGCTGCGGCGCACGGCGGGCATCATGGTCAGCACGATGGCCAGCAGCAGGCCAGCCAGCGAGCCGGAGAAGAAACCCACCACGGCTTCCATCACCGTGGTGCCGGCCGCGCCGAGCAGCATGCCGCGTTGCTCGACGATGGCCTGCAGGATGCGCGTCACGCTGGGCAGCACGTAGGCGGGCAGGTCCAGCCCTCGCGCAGCGCCCTCCCACAGCGCGGCCACGCCCAGCAATCCGATGACGGCGCGCCGCGTACCGCGGGAAGACCACTTCATCGGCGTCTTCATAGCTCGCTTCTCCAGAAAACGACTCTGTGCTCGACCCACGCCACCAGCCCGTAGAACGAGGTGCCCAGCAGACCCGCCATCAGGATCGCGGCCCACAGCGCCACGAAATTCTCGTTGTACATGGCTTGCAACAGCAGCACGCCCAACCCTGTGGTGTCGCCGAACCATTCTCCGGCGATCGCGCCCAACAGGCTCAGTGTGCAGGCCAGGCGCAGCGCCACGAAGATCTGCGGCAGTGCGGCCGGCAGCTCCAGACGCCACAGCAATTGCAGGCGCGTCGCGCCGAAACTGCGCAGCAGGTCGGCCTGGCGGCGGTCCACCGACTCCAGCCCGTTCAACGTGTTCACCGTGACCGGGAAGAAGGTCAGGTAGAACGCGATCAACGCCTTGGCCAGGATGGTATTGCCGAACCACAGCACCACCACCGCGCCGAACGCGATGACGGGAATGGTCTGCGAGATCACGAATAGCGGAAAGATCAGTTCGCGCAGCAGGCGCGAGCGATGGAACAGCACCCCGTTCACCACGCCCACCAGCGCGCCGGCCACATAGCCCAGCGCGGTTTCCGACAAGGTGCGCAGAAAGCCCGCCAGGTATGCATCCGGCAGCGAGACGATCGAATCCAGGATCACCGACAGGCGCGGCAGGTAATGGGGCGGCAACCCCGCCACCACCACCAGGCCCTCCCAGGCCACGGCGATGACGGCGAGGGTCATCACGCCGCGCAACAGCGCCGCGGCGGGTCCGGATCGAAGCGAGGCGCTCTTCATGCGCTGGCTCCCAGAGAGAAAGGAAGGATCACGGCAGGCGGTCCGCGGTGGGAATGGACTTCAGGAAGCTGGCGTCGAAAGCCTGCGTCACGTCCACCGGTTTGCTGACCACTTTGTTGGTGACCAGGAAGTCCTGCGCGGCGCGGATGGCGGCCGGATCGATCCAGAACAGCCCTTCCGTCCTGGCCTTGCCTTCGGTCATCAGGCGATAGGCCTCGGTCAACATGAATTCCTGATGCGTGCGGTCCAGCGTGGGCGCGACCTTCATCACGGCATCCACGGCGTCCTTCGGATGCTTCATCGCCTCGCGCCATCCGCGAATCGATGCGCGTAGAAAGCCCTTGACCAGCTCGGGCTGCTCTTTCGCGGTCTTCTGCGACACGATCAGCGTGTCGCGCGGGAACGTGATGCCGTAGTCCTCGGCCTTGAACAGCTGCAGCTTGTCCTCGCCCACGCGCTGGCGGATGGTGTAGAGCTCGTTGTACCAGGTGGCCGTCACCACATCGATGTCGCCGTTCACGAAGGGCGTGACGCTGACCTGCTGCGGCTGGATGTCCACCTTGGAACGATCCACGTGCTGGTTGGCCAGCATCCCGAACAGCACATAATTCGCGCCGGTGAACCATGCCGTCACCTTCTTGCCTTCGAAGTCCTTCAGCGTCTTGACCGGGCCGTCCTTGCGCGCCACGAAGACGAAAGGCGTCACCTGGTGCGCCACGCCGATCGACACGATGGGCATGCCCTTGTCGATGGCCGCCAGCACGCTGTCGGTGCCGCCGGACAGGCCGAAGGTATCCGCGCCCGTGGCCACCAGGTTCTCGGTCAGCAGGTTGGGGCCGCCGGGATTGATGGTCAGGTCGATGCCCTCTTCCTTGTAGTAACCCTGCTGCTGCGCGTAGTAGAAGCCCGCGAACTGCGTCTGCGGCAGCCACTTCAGGCGCAGCGTGGCCTTCACCATGTCCTTGGCCAGGGCAGACGCGGGCAGCGCCGCCATCGCGGCGCCGAAGGTGGCGGCCCAGGCCATCAAGGCCAGCAAGCGTCGTTTGTTCATGTCGGTTCCCCTTGTCGAATATTCAGTGCGTGGTGGGTGCTGCGTGGGATTCAGAACGGCCGCGTGCCAGCCACCGTGGTGCGGTGCATGACACGGCGATACTTGTTGTCGTCATAGGGCGTGGCGCAGTGCATGGTGCAGCGGTTGTCCCAGATGACCAGATCGCCCTGCTGCCAGCGGTGGCGGTACGTGAAGGCATCGCTGATGGCGTGCTTGTTCAACGTATCCAGCAGCGCCGCGCTTTCCTCGGGCGGCAGGTCGTCGATGTGCTTGATGATGTCCTCGCCCACGTACAGCGACAGGCGGCCCGTGGTGGGATGCGTGCGCACCACGGGATGCCGCACGTCGGGCGTGCGGGCCTTCTGCTCCTCGGAAAGCGGCGTGCGGTCGGCGAAGGCCTTGCCGTAGTAGCCCGCATACGAGTGCGTGGCGGTCATGTGGCGGATGCGCTGCTGCGTGGCGGGCGGCAACGCCTCGTAGGCCAGGTGCATGCTGGCGAACAGCGTGTCGGCGCCCTCCGGCGGCACTTCCACCGAATACAGCAGCGAGCCCATGCTGGGCTCGGCGACGTACGACAGGTCCGAATGCCAGTTCCAGCCTTCCTTGTGGTTGCCGATGGGCTTGCCGTTCTCGGACACGTTCGACAACACGTAGATCTCGGGCAGGCCGGTGGTCAGGAATTGCTTGAGCACGTGCGTCATCAGCGAGCCGAAGCGGCGGCTGACCTCCACATGGCGCGGGTTGCTCAGCTTCTGGCCACGCACCAGGATCAGCGAATGGCGGTCCAGGTCCTGCACCAGTTGGTCGATCGCCGCGTCGCTGGCGGGATCGGCGAGATCCAGATCCAGCACCTCGATGCCGAATCCGGGATGGAGGGAGCGCGTCTTGAGCATGTCTTTCACCTTCGTACTGTGTAGGGTTCGCGGATCGATACTGCTGCGGATTGCGTGATGCGGGGTGTTCAGGTGCTGTAGGAGGGATCGGCGCGGTCCAGCTGGCGCAGCAGCGCGGGCCATTCGCGTTCGCCGGCCACCAGGATGTCGCCCTTGTTCTCCCAGAACTGGCGGGCCGCCTTCTCGCTGACGTCATGGCTGGGCAGCACGAT
The DNA here is from genome assembly GCF_900078315.1 of Bordetella ansorpii. Lineage (GTDB taxonomy): Bacteria > Pseudomonadota > Gammaproteobacteria > Burkholderiales > Burkholderiaceae_B > Bordetella > Bordetella ansorpii. The sequence goes on along the minus strand of NZ_FKBS01000014.1, from coordinate 443,650 downwards.
CGGACCCGCGCCGCCGGCCACGGCGGCCTGCATGGACAGCTGGATGCGCGCGGCGCGCTCGAAGTAGTACAGCAGCATGAAGGCCTCGCCCACGGTGCGGCCCAGCGTCAGCACGCCGTGATTGCGCATCAGCATCACGCGGTGCTCGCCCAGGTCGGCCACCAGGCGCGCCTGCTCGTCCATGTCGATGGCCACGCCCTCGTAGTCATGAAAGGCCTGGCGGCGATAGAAGCGCATGGCGAACTGCGACAGCGGCAGCAAGCCATCGCGCTGCGCCGACACCGCGATGCTGGCGTCGGAATGCGTATGCAGCACGCAGGCGGCGTCCTGCTTGCCCTGGTGGATGGCGCCGTGGATCACGAAGGCGGCGGCATTCACCTCGTAGGGACTGTCGCTGAGCTTGCGGCCCTGCAGGTCGATGCGCACCAGGCTCGATGCCGTGATCTCTTCGAACAGCAGGCCGTACGGATTGATCAGGAACTGGTCGTGCGTGCCCGGCACGCGCAACGAGATGTGGTTGTAGATCAGGTCGTCCAGCTTCAGGTTGGCCACCAGCCGGTAGCAGGCGGCCAGCGACACGCGGGCGTCCCATTCTTCCGGAGGCATCCCCGCAGGACACACGGACTCTTTCAAGGCGGCGTTCATCAATGGCCTCCCGCGTTGCCGCTGGCGCGGAACGACTTCATGCTTTCCTCCTCGATGGCGTCCAGCAGCACGCGCTTCAAGTCGATGAATTCCGCGGAGGTGACGATGTCGGCGCGGCGCGGGCGCGGCAGGTCCACCTTCTGCTCCAGCTTCACGCATCCGGGGCGCGCCGTCATCACCAGCACGCGGTCTCCCAGGAACAGGGCCTCGTCCACGTCGTGGGTGATGAAGAGGATGGTGCGGCGATGCTTCTGCCAAACGTCCAGCAGCCAGCGCTGCATCATGCTGCGGGTCAGCGCGTCCAGCGCGCCGAAAGGCTCGTCCAGCAGCATCAGGTCGCGCTTGAACATGAAGGTGCGCATCAGCGCGACACGCTGGCGCATGCCGCCCGACAGTTCGTGCGGATACTGGCTCTCGAAGCCGGCCAGGCCGAACTCGGGCAGCATGTCCAGCGCCATGCGGCGCGCATCCGAGCGGCGCGCGCCTTCCAGCTCGACGGCCAGGATGGCGTTGTCGATCACCGTGCGCCAGGGCAGCAGCAGGTCGCGCTGCGGCATGAACGACACCTTGCCCAGCAGGTCCGAGGCACGGCACGGCTTGCCCAGGAACTGGATGCTGCCGCCGGCATCAGGCTCTTCCAGGCCAGCCACGATGTTGAACAGCGTGCTCTTGCCGCAGCCGCTGGGGCCCACCACCGTGACGAACTCGCCCGGCGCAATATCCACGCCCAGGCCATTCAGGGCCTGCGTGGCGCCGAAGGTCTTGGAAATGCCGGACAGGCTGAGCAGCGAACCGCCCGGCACGCGCGCGGCGGCACCGGCCTGCGCCTGGGAGTCGGCCTTGCCGCCCACGGGCTGCACCGTGGCGGCGGAAGCGCCCGCCGCTTCCGCGGTGGCCAGGCGGGATGAAGCGAACATCATCGAATCTCCTTGCGCGACGAACGCGTGGCGGCGCGATGCCGGCATGCGTCCAGATCGTTGGAAAGCGTGGGAATCATGGCCGGCCTTCCAGGGTGGCAAGCTCGGCCAGGACGTCGGCCAGCACGCGGGCGCCCGCGTGCAGGTCGGCGGGTTCGGTGAACTCCGCCTCGTTGTGGGTGATGCCGTCGCGGCTCGGCACGAACAGCATGGCCGACGGACAAAGAGGATGCAGATAACGCGCATCGTGTCCGGCGGCGGAAATCAGGCCGAGCGACGGCAGGTCCAGACGCCGCGCGGCGGCCGTCAGGCGGTCGCGCAGGGCGCTGGGAAACGTCAGCGAATCGGCGGCGGACAGGCGTTCGACCTCGACCGCGCACGGCCCCGCCTGCGCCTGGCAGGTCGGCGCCACCAGGCTGGACAGGCGGCGCAGTTCTTCGCTGTCGGGGTGCCGCAGGTCGATCGAGAACACCACCTGGCTGGCCACCACCGACGGCGCACTGGGCGTGACGTCGAAGCGGCCCACGGTGAACTTCACGATGTCGGCGTCGTCGTGCAGCGCCTGCGCCAACGCCTGCACCATCGCGGTCGCCGACAGCAGCGCATCGCGGCGCTCGGCGCGGGTGGACGTACCGGCGTGCGACGCCTCGCCGCGCACGGTGACGCGGAAGGTGTGCTTGCCCTGGATGCCGCTGACGATGCCGATGGGGCAACCCTCGCGTTCCAACTCGGGACCTTGCTCGATGTGGGCTTCGACGTAGGCATACGGCACGCCCCCGAGCGACCGCTCGGGGATCCCGCGCAATGCGGCCGACGTGGCCGCCAGCGCAGTCTGCACGGACACGCCCTGCCTGTCCCGCACGGGCAGGACGTCGGCCAGCGCGCGTGCGCCGCCATACACGGCCGCGCCCATCATGCCGGGCGCGAAGCGCGAGCCTTCTTCGTTCATCCAGGCCACGATCTCGATGGGCCGCCGCGGCGCCACGCCGGCCAGTTGTATCGCCTGCACCGCTTCCAGCGCGGCGATCACGCCATAGACGCCGTCGTAGCGCCCGCCCGTCGGCTGGCTGTCCAGGTGCGACCCCGACAGCACCGGTGCGCCCTCACCCGCCTGCCAGCGCAGGAAGAAATTGCCGGCGGCGTCCCGCGAGGCCGACAGGCCCAGCTCCGCGCCCCATTGCGCCATCAGCGCCTGCGCCGCCGCGTCCTCGGCCGACAGAGCCGCGCGATCGACGCCGCCCGCCGCGGTGGCGCCGATACGGGCCATCGCCATCAGGCGGTTCATCAGGCGGTCCTGGCTGACCTGGGTGGAGGGCATCGTATTCATGGGCGTGACAACGTCATTCAAGGAGTCGGGCAATCACTGCGTCTTCATGATCTCGGCAGGCGCCGAGCGCGGATCGCGCGGCAACCACCTGCCCTGCTCCACCGTCGCCAGGAAATCGCCGACGAACTGGTTGAACAAGCCCGGCTCCTCGATGTTCAGCGTGTGGCCCGCCTTGGGCAGCACCAGCAGGCCGCTGGCCGGCACGGTGCGCTTGAGGAAGATGCCGGGCTGCAGGCAGTGATCGTCCTCGTCGCCCACGATCACCAGGGTCGGCACGGCCATCTGCTTGAGTTCTGCCTCCAGGTCATAGATCGACGGCCGGCGCGCCTGCACGCCGCGCATCGTCATCGCCGAGCCCGTGGCATCGTGCTGTCCCAGTTGCTCGGCAAACTCGGCCCACCCGCGCGGATCCTTCAACTGAAAGGCGATGCGCGAGGCCGCGGTGGAATAGATCTTCGAGAACGCGGGCGCGCCCAGGCTCTCGAACTTGTTGGCCACTTCCAGCGACACGTTGCGGAAGTAGTCCTCGTACTGCTTCTCGGCGCCGTACCCCGCGCCCGCCACCACCAGCGACAACGCGCGGTCCGGATGGCGCAGCCCGAAATGCAGCGCGGCGAAGCCGCCCATCGACAGGCCCACCACGTGCGCGCGTTCGATGCCCAGGCCGTCCAGCACGTCGGCCATGTCATTGACGGCGATCTGCTGCGAGTAGCTGTCCACGCTGGCCGGCACGTCCGATGGCAGGTAGCCGCGCGCGCTGTAGGTGATGCAGCGGTAGCGCCGCGCGAAATGGCGCATCTGCGGCTCCCAGCTGCGCCAGTCGCCGCCGAACTCGTGCACGAACAGGATGGGCGTGCCGCTGCCGCACGCTTCGTAATGCAGGCTGACGCCATCGCGGGTGGTAATGGAAGGCATGTGTGTCCTTGTCAGGGTGCGTCAGAACAGCGCGACCGGTTCCGGATGCTTGCGGGCGTGCTCCACCATGGCGGGCAGCAGCTCGCAGCAGCGGTCCGCCCAGGCTTCCGGCACGCTCAGGCTGATCTTCACGAAGCGCTCGCCGAAGCGCTTGGTGTGATAGGTACCCTGGCGGATCATCACGCCCTCGGTCTGATAGGCCGCCACCAGCGCCTCGGGCCGCACGCCGGCATTGCCCGTTTCCACGATCAGCAGGTTGGCCTGCGACGGATACACCGGCAGATGCAGGCCGTCGACGCGCGACACGGCCCCGGCCAGCGCCGCCTGGTTGCGGCGCAGGCGCTGCTTGATCTCGGGAAACCATTCCGCCTTGGTCTTCAGGCCGGCGATGGCCGCGCGCTGCGACAGCACGTTGCTGCCCAGGTTGTTGGGCGGCGCGCTGGCCAGGCGCTCGATGATGTCGGGGTTGGCGATCACCGCGCCCAGGCGCATGCCGGCCAGCCCCAGCCACTTCGAGAAGCTGTAGGTCATCACCGTCTTCTCGGGATAGAAGCGCCAGGCCGGCGTGAAGTCGTCGGCGAACTGCGAATACGTGGCGTCGTGGATCAGGTAGGCGCCCACCGAGCGCGCGATCTCGGCGATCTCGCGGATCTCGGCCTCGGTGTGGCAGGTGCCCAGCGGGTTGTTCGGATCCACCAGGTAGATCACGCCGGTGTCCGGGCCGACCGCCGCGCGCAACTGGTCGGCCGTCAGCTTGTAGTCCTGCGCCGCGTCATAGATGGGCAGTTCGACCACGTTGGCGCCCGCCTGCCGCGCGAACATCATCGGCCAGGCCCAACTGGGATCGGTGGTGACGAAGTCCTTTCCCGGCTCGCAAATGTTCCGGCACACGTTGTACAGGGCCTCGACCGCGCCGTCGGTGACGAAGGCGCAGGCATCCGGCACGCCTGCATCCCGCACGATCAGCTGGCGCAGTTCCTCGAAGCCGGCCGGCGGCGCGTAGGCGTGATAGTCGCCGCGCGTCAGCGCCTGCGTCACGGCCTCGATCACGCTGGGATGCGGGTCGAAGTGGTTGGTGTTCTGGCCCAGCCACATCAGGCCCGGCGTATTGCAGAGACGGTCGAAATAGGCGTTGCGTTGTTCGAAGCTGCGCATGGCGGTTCCGGTCCTCAGATGATGGACCGGCGCGAGGCGATGCCGCCATCGATGGTCACGATGGTGCCGGTGATGTAGGCCGCGCGTTCCGAGGCCAGGTATACGATCAGGTCGGCCACTTCTTCCGGGCTGGCCGGACGCTTGGCGGGGTACTTGTCGAACAACTCTTCCCAGCGGCCTTCGTCGCCGTACCAGTCCAGCGCGCGGCGCTTCATCAGCTTGACCATGCGGTCGGTGGCCACGGGGCCGGGGTTCACGCCCACGACGCGGATGCCGTCATCCAGGCTGCGGCCGCCCACGCCGCGCGTGAAGGCCATCATCGCCGCGTTGCCGGTGGTGCCCACGATGTAGTTGGCGTCCCAGTTCTCGCCCGAGTTGCCGATGTCGTTGACGATGACGCCGTGGCCGCGCTGCTTCATGTGCGCGTAGATCTCGCGCGTCAGCGTCACGTACGAGAAGATCTTCATGTCCAGGCTGTCGCGCCAGACCTGATCCGACAGTTGATCCATCGGGCCGGGCGTGGAGTCGGCCGCGTTGTTGACCAGCACGTCGACCTCGCTGCACAGCCGGGCCAGTTCCATCACGTTGGCGTTCACCGACAGGTCCATGGCGTAGGTATGCACCGTCACGCCGTACTGGCTCATCAGCGCGTCCTTCGCCGCGGCCAGGCCGTCCGCCGAACGGGCGGCCAGGTGCAAGGTGGCCACGCCTTCACGCGCGAAGCTGTGCGCCGTCGCCAGGCCGATCCCCTTGGAGGCGCCGGTGACCAGCGCCGACTTGCCGTTTAAACCGAGTTCCATCTCTACGTATCCTCGATGAGCGTCCGGACAGCCGGACCTATGTATACAAGTGCTTCGTCAAGCTTGCCTGGAATAGCCCCTGATGCCTCGTTCCGGCTCGGGCTGGCCAGGCTCGATGGTTAGGCTTAAGCAACATGCGTGCCAGGTTGAGTTCCCAGGAGGCTTATGGATATTGGGTTTCGGGTGCCCCAATGCTGTGCGAAACACGGTGCGGCTTCGCTTTATTTTTGTGCATACAAGACTATGGATCTTGCATACATTAAAAGTTAAAATGCCGTCACTGTGTCTGCTCACCGAGATTTACCGTGCCCGACTTTCCCACCGCCGCCCTGCCCGCCCCGCTGCCCGGCGCCAGCCGTTCCGCCCAGATCCATCGCATCCTGGAGAACGAAATCCTGGCCGGCACGCTGCCGCCCGGCGCCAGGCTGGATGAAATGGAATTGGCGGAACGCTTCGACGTGTCGCGCACGCCGGTGCGCGAGGCGCTGCGGCACCTGGCTTCGGCCGGACTGATCCAGATCCGCACGCGCCAGCCCGCGTTGGTGGTGGCGCTATCGGCTGCCCGGCTGATCGAGATGTTCCAGGTCATGGCCGAACTGGAAGGCCTGTGCGCCCGCCTGGCCGCGCGCCGCATCAATGCCGCGCAGTTGGCGCAACTGAGCCAGTACCAAGAGCAACTGGTGGCCCTGGCCGATACAGAGCAAGTGGAAGCGTTCTACGAGATCAACCGGCACTTTCACGAACTGATCTACGAAGCCTCGCAGAACCAGTTCCTGGCCGAGCAGACCCGCACGCTGCGCAACCGCATCGGGGTCTACCGCAAGATGGTCACGCAGAAGCCCACGCGGCGCGCCGACACGCTGACCGAGCACGCGGCCGTGCTGCGCGCGCTGGCCACCGGCGACGAGGAAGGCGCCGGCAATGCCATGCGCGGGCATGTAAATCTGCTGGGGGAAAAGCTGTTGGACTTCATCGCCCTGTTTCCCAAGGCGGGTTGAGAACGCCAGGCCGCGTGGCCGGCGCCGGCCGGCTTTTCGAGGCCCGGCACGGCCGGGCCGGTGCGCACGCGGCCGTGCGTGAAAGCAGAATGCCCGCCGAAGCGGGCATTCATGCTCATTGGAACCAGACGCCGATCGCGCATCCGCGCGCAGCGCCTGGGGCCGTTGGCGGCTTCAGATCTCGTACAGCGCTTCGAACGTGCGGAAGCCCTTCACTTCGATCGGGTTGCCGAACGGATCCAGGAAGAACATCGTCCATTGCTCGCCGGGTTCGCCTTCGAAGCGCACCTGCGGCTCGAGCATGAACTCGACGTTGTGTTCGCGCAGGCGCTCGGCCAGCGCCTGCCATTGCGGCAGCAGCATCGCCAGGCCGAAGTGCGGCATCGGCACCAGGTGCTTGCCGACCTTGCCGGTGCGCGCCGTGGGGAAAGGCTCGCCCAGGTGCAGCGAAATCTGGTGACCGAAGAAATCGAAGTCCACCCACGTATCGGTGCTGCGGCCTTCTCGGCAACCCATCACCTGGCCGTAGAACCGCCGCGATTCATCCAGGTCGCGCACGTTGAACGCGAAGTGGAAGGCGGTCTGGGTCTGGGGCAGCGTCGAGGGGGTATCCATGTCAATCCTGAATCAGTAGATGAAGACAGCGGGCCACGCATGCGCGCGGCTCGCCAGATTGTAGGCCAGCCAAAGCCTGGCCCGCCACGCGTGCCGCGGCGCGAGGCCCGCGCGCCCGGTACGAAGCCCCCTGGCCGTGCGTCCTATCCTTGCAGCACCGACAGCGCCTCGCTCGCCGCGATCCACTCTTCGTTGGTCGGCTCCACGCCCACCACGAAGGCGCTGTCCGGCGCGCTGATCACCGGCGCATCGGCGGCGTTGGCGGCCGCGTCCAGGCGGGCGCCCAGGAACGCCAGTCCGTCGCACACCCGCTTGCGGATCTCGGCGCTGTGCTCGCCCACGCCCGCCGTGAACACCAGCAGGTCCAGTCCGCCCTGCACCGCCACCAGCGCACCGATCTCGCGCACGATGCGCCGCACGTAAAGCGCCAGCGCATCGCGCGCACGCGCGCCTGTCTCGTCCTGTTGCGTCTCCATCGCCAGCAAGACGCGCGGCTCGGACGACACCCCGGACACGCCCAGCAAGCCGGACTCGTGATACAGGATGTGGCCCACCTGTTCGAGCGTGAGCTTCTCGATTTCCATCAAGTAGATCACCGCGCCGGGGTCGAGCACGCCGGTGCGGGTGCCCATCATCAGGCCGTCCAGCGCCGAGAAGCCCATCGTGGTGGCCACGCTGCGCAACTCGTGCATCGCGCACAGGCTCGCGCCGCTGCCCAGGTGCGCCACCAGCGTACGGCCCCTGGCCAACTGGCCGTGGCGCTCGGCCAACGCCACCGATTGGTAGTGATAGGACAGTCCGTGGAATCCGTAGCGCCGCAGGCCGCGCTCCCATGCGGAGTACGGCAGCGGCAGCATCTGCTCGACCTTGGGCACCGTGTGGTGAAACGCGGTGTCGAAGCACACCACCTGGGGCAGGTCGGGATGCCGCTGCAGCAGCGCCTCGACGGCTTCCAGGGCAAAAGGCTGATGCAGCGGCGCCAGGGGAATGTAGCGCTTCAGGTCGGCCAGTACTTCGGCATCGGCCCGCACCGACGAGAAATACTTGGCGCCCCCATGCACGATGCGATGCGCCACGCTGTGCAGGCGGCGGCCCGCCAGGCGTTCGAGCACGCCCTGCTCGATGCGCTGCAAGGCCGACCGATAGGGATGATCGGGGTCCAGCGGCACCGGTATGGGATCCATGCCCGTCTGTCCATACGTAGGCGACGGGCCGCCGATGCCCTGCACCTTGCCGTTCCACACCGGCAGGCGCGGCAGGGGCTCGCTGCCGCCATCGAACAGGGCGAACTTGATGCTGGAAGACCCGCAGTTCAGCACCAGGATCAGATCGCCCCGCGATGCGTAGCGGTCCTCGGACACGAGATGGGCGGAGCTTTTCATGGCGGCGCCTGGCGATAGTGGTGAGCCAGCAGCACGGCGACCGCGCACGAAGCCAGCCGGCTGGCGCGGCCATCGGCGCGGCTGGTCAGCATGATGGGCACCTTGGCGCCCATCACCACGCCCGCGCTGGCGGCCTGGCCCAGATGAATCAGTTGCTTGACCAGCATGTTGCCGCTTTCCAGGTCTGGCACCACCAGGATGTCGGCCTGGCCGGCCACGGGCGAGACGATGCCCTTGGTTCGCGCGGCCGCGATCGACACGGCATTGTCGAAGGCCAGCGGACCGTCCAGCAGCGCGCCCTCGATCTGCCCGCGGTCAGCCATCTTGCACAGCGCCGCCGCATCCAGCGTGGCGGGCATGGCCGGCGACACCGTTTCCACGGCCGCCAGGATCGCCACCTTGGGCTGGGCCACGCCGATGGCGTGCGCCAGGTCGACGGCGTTGCGCACGATGTCGGCCTTCTGCGCCAGGTCGGGCGCCAGGTTGATGGCGGCATCGGTCACGATGAAAGGCCGGGGATACGCGGGCGTATGCATCAGGAAGCAATGACTGACGCGCCGCTTGGTGCGCAGGCCCGCGCTGGCGGCCACCACCGCGGACATCAGTTCGTCGGTATGCAGGCTGCCTTTCATGATGGCCTGCACCTGGCCCTGCCCGGCCAGCGCGGCAGCCTGCTCGGCGGCGGCATGGCTGTGCGGCACATCGAGGATCTCGACCCCGGACAGATCCAGTCCCGCTTGCGCGGCAACCGCCTCGAGCTTCTGCCTCGGCGCCACCAGCACCGGCTCGATCAGGCCTTCGGCGTGGCACTCCAGCGCCGCCGCCAGGCTGGTTTCATCGCACGGATGCACGACCGCCGTGCGGATGGCCGGCATCTTGCCGACGTGGGCCAACAACTGGCGCATGTCCTCGCCCGATCCGCCCTCCAGGCGGATGTGCGGCAGGCTGGCCCGCTCGAGCTCGATGCGTTGCGTGGGGGCGGTGACCACCGCCTCGCCTTCGATGACCGCCTGCCCGTGCTGGTTGACGCCGGCGCAGCTCAGGCCGACCGTCTGGTCTTCGGCCTGCTTGGCGATGACCTGCACGCGGATCGTCAGCGTGTCGCCCACACGGATCGGCCCCAGGAAACGCAGATTCTGCCTGCGGTAGACCGTGCCGGGCCCGGGCAATCGCGTGCCCAGCACCGCCGAGATCAGCGAGCCGGCCCACATGCCATGCGCCACGACGCCGCCCATCGGCGTCCTGGCAGCGAAATCGGGATCGACGTGGCTGGGATTGATGTCGCCGGACTGGATGGCGAACAGCTGGATGTCTTCGGCGGTCAGCACGCGCTCGATCTCGGCATGGTCGCCGATGCCGATCTCGTCGAAGGTGCGATTGCGCAGGCGCGAAAGCGCGCCGGCATCGGAAGCAGAGGATGTGGTCATGGGTGGGTCCGTCTCGAAGGGTCAGTTCAGCACGTGCATGCCGCCATCGACGTACATCGTCGTGCCGGTGATCGCGCGGGCGCCATCGCTGGCCAGGAACGTGCAGAGCGGGCCGACGTCGTCGATGGACAGGGACATCTGCTGCAACGGCATGCGCCGCTGGCTGTCGGTGATCAGTGCATCCAGGTCCGGCAGGCCCGATGCCGCGCGGGTGGCGATCGCGCCTGGCGAGATCGCGTTGACGCGGATGCCCGACGCCCCCAGCTCCAGCGACAGATAGCGCACGCTGGCCTCGAGCGCGGCTTTCACGGGGCCCATCAGGCCATAGCCGGGCACGACCTCGGGGCCGCCCAGGTAGCTCATCGTCATGATGCTGCCGCCGCGCGGCATCAGCGGTTCGGCATGCCTGGCCAGCCGCATCAGCGAATGGCAGGAGACGTCCATCGCGGTCAGAAAACCTTCACGGGAACTGTCCACCACGCGGCCATGCAGGTCCTGCCTGGGTGCGAAGGCCACCGAATGCAGCAGGAAATCGAGTTTGCCCCAGCGCTGCCGGATCAGCTCGAATACGGATGCCATCTGCAGGTCGTCACCGACGTCCAGTTCCGTCTGGATGTCGGCGCCCAGTTGCCGCAGCAGCGGCTCGACGTGCGGCCGCGCCCGCTCGTTCTGCCAGGTGGCGGCCAGGCTGGCGCCCGCCGCCTGGAAAGCCTGGGCGCAAGCCCAGGCGATGCTGCTGTCATTGGCGATGCCAACGACCAGGCCAGTCTTTCCGTTCAGAGCAAGCATGTTCATCCCTGCGATCGTCACGCCACGCGGGCGCAAGCGGCATTGCCGGCTGGAATATTGCAGCGCAATACCTTATCGCATTGGATCGGTTTTTTACAGGCGCGGATGAGCGCCTGGGGGGTGCCAGTTTCCCGATACTTGTCATGCGTCAAGAAAAGCGGCGCAATGCCGCCGGCGAAGAGAACGATGCCGTCAGGTGCGCCAGTACCACCACCGTCCTGTCTGCCCGCCCCGCAGGACGGAGGACAGGCCCAGCGCCAGGAAGATGAAACCCACGGCACCCATCATTGCGTCCATGCCCCACAGGGCGCCGAAGGTATCGAGCACGGCGGTGGCCTGCGGGTTCTCGGCCAGGTAGCGCACCTTTACCTGCCGGCCCGCTTCGTAGCCGAAGATCATGCCGCCCTGCGGATAGGAGATGCGCTGGTTGTCGGCGGTGTCGAACTCGATCTGGGGATGGGAACCGCCGGCGTTCAGCTTGACCACGCGGCCATCGGCGACCTGCGAATGGCGGATGAACTGGGCGCGCTCGTAGCAGAGGTAGCCGGTGCTTGCCACCAGGAACAGGCCGACCAGCGTGAACAACAGCGCACGCATGAAATTGGCCGTGCTGCGGGATGTGGAGGGATCGGCAGCCATGGCTGGGGATTCTGTTTTCGCGGACGAGGAAAATGGCCAGCGGATGGAGGGGAATTCGGCCACCTGAAGCCATCCGTAGCCCGGGATTCGATGCGTCACGGATATTCGCACAGGATCCCCGGCAGAATCATTACCGTTTCATACCTGCCCAGCGCGATGCCGACGACAGCACGCTGCGTCCACGCGCGGAACCCCTGCGCGCCCGAAGGTTCAGGGTTTCTTGCCGGACAGGACTGCCAGATGCTGTGCCAGCGCCTCGCGCGCACGGGTGGCCGAGTCCGCGTCCACGCGTTCGGCCAGCACATCGGCCACCTGGTGCATCTGCCCCTCGGAAAGACCCACGTTCATGCTGATCCGCACGTGCGCCAGCAGTTGCGGCTGCACGCCGCTCATCGCGGACAACATCCCCACCGTGGCCAGTTCGCGGCTTTGCCAGTCCAGGTTGTCGCGCTCGAAGATGTCTCCGAACAGATGGCTGCGCAGGTATTCGTTGGCAGTGGGCGCAAACTCGAACAGCGCCCCCTCGACCCGCGCGCCCGACAGCTTGGTCTGGTTGGCCGTGCCGGCGGCGAGCAGCGCGTCCCCCTTCGGGATGGGACGGCTGGGCTCGCGGCCCGGATCGTCCTGGATGCCGCGCTGCTTGCGCGCCTGCGTGACTTTCATCAGTTCGCCCAGCGCATTGAGACTGCGAGGAAACCCGGCGTAGGCGTAGACCTGCACCAGGATCTCCCTGGCGTCGCTGATCGACAGGCCCGCATCCAGGCCCTGGTTCAATGCGGCGTTCAGCTTGGGCATATCCCCCGAGGCGGCGAAAGCTGCAACCGGAACGATGGCCTGCTGCCGCGCGGTCAGGGTGGCCGAGGAATCGGATGTGGTCATGTGCGATGGGGAGACAGGCTTGGCCCGCGGCGACTCGTCCGCCTGGGCCATGGGAGAGAACAGGCCCACCGCCATGGCCAGCGCGCTGGTCTGCAGGGGCCTCAGACGGGACTTATCGGGCTGCGTATTGCTCATCGGTGACTTTCTCCATCCAGGTGACATTCTTGCCGTCCACGGTGCCGGTCACGGCCAGGTGCGTCATGGCGGTGTGCTCCGCCGCGCCATGCCAGTGCTTGACCCCGGGCGGGCACCAGATGACGTCGCCGGGCCGGATGACCTGCACGGGCTTGCCCCATTCCTGGGTCAGGCCCACCCCGGCGGTGACCACCAGTTGCTGTCCTGCGGGATGCGTATGCCAGGCCGATCGGGCGCCGGGCTCGAAGGTGACGAGGCCGCCCGAGGCATTGATGGTCTCGCGGGCGGGCCAGACGGGATCGACGCGCACGCGGCCCGTGAAATACTCGGCCGGGCCGGCGACGGAGGGCCGTTCGCCCGCACGCACGATCTGCTGGTGCCGGGCATCGGCCGCCTGCGGCTCGCCGGCGAAGGCCACGGACGCCTGGCAGCAGCCAAGCAGAAACACGGGAGTCAGAGACAGACGCATGATCGTTTTCCTCCTCATCATTGCGATGCGCCTGGCCGTCCTATGACCGTGCCAGCGCGACTGCCGCGTGGCCTCCTGTCCGCCAGGCGCGCCATCGGATGCCGATGGACTGGCGACATGGTCATCCATGTGGCGCCGGTTGAGTACCCGATGAAACGTGCAAGTCGCTATGAAGCCGGTTCATGAATAGCCGTTTGAGGCGGCGCGTCGCTGCAGGCATCGATATCGGCCTGCGCGCGAACGAACGCGATGACTTCTCGGATGCCTTTGAACATGGGCAGATGGAGGCAACGGCCGCCCTGCTCCGGTCTCAATAAACGGCTTCCGGCTGCGCCATGCGCTTGCGGCGTAACTGGACGACCTGCTCCGCGCCCACGGCACGTGCACGCAACTGGCCACAGCCTCCGTCCACGTCCTGCCCGGCGCTGTTCCTCACCTTGGTCAGCACGCCGCGGCGGTGCAGGGTGCGGACGATCTCGAGGATGCGCTCGGGATCGGGACGCTGATAGTCGTCCCCTTCGAGGCTATTGAAGGGAATGACGTTGAGCACGCCGTACTTGCCCTTGAGCAGACGCACCACCGCATCCAGTTCGTCGTCGCCATCGTTGACGCCCTTGAGCAGCGTCCATTGATACTGGATCGGGTATCCCGTATCACGGGCGTACCGCTCACCGAGTTCGACTAGTTGCTCCGGAGTCATTCTCGGCGCGCGCGGCAGCAGGTGCTCGCGCAGTTCGGCCTTGGTCGTGTGCAGCGACAACGCCAGCGCGGGCCTGACGCGCTGGCGCGGCAAGGCCTCGAACACGCGCGGGTCGCCCACGGTGGACAGCACCAGGTTCTTGTGGCCGATACCGCCCTCGGTGCCCAGCAGGTCGATGGCTTCGAGCACGTTCTCAAGATTGTGCGCCGGCTCGCCCATGCCCATGAACACGACCTTTTTCACCGCGCGCCGACGCCGCGCCAGCACCACCTGGGCCAGGATCTCCATGCTGGAAACCTGGCGGATGAGGCCGCTCTTGCCCGTCATGCAGAAACGGCAGCCGACCGCACAGCCGACCTGCGTGGACACACAGAGCCCGTCGCGCGGCAGCAGCACGCTTTCCACCATCTGCCCGTCGGCTAGCTCGACCAGCAGGCGCGAGCCGTCATGGCCGGGGTGTTCGGAGCGGATACGCGCCAGACCGTCCAGCTCCGCCGTCAGGGCAGGCAGGGCCTCGCGCAGCGCCAGCGGCAGGAAATGCTCGCTGGCCCGCCGCTTCGTGCCGGTGCCGAGCGCCTGCCCGTTCAGCCAGACGCGCAGGGTCCTGCCGCGATGGACGGGCAGCGCGTCAAGGGCGGCAAGGCGTTGGTCGAAGTCGGCGTGGCGCATGGAGGGCGGATTTTACCCGTTGGATATAGAGGCGGAGCAGACCGATCCTACGCCTCGATGGCCTGGGCCAGCTTCAGGATGGACAGCGGCGCGCAGCCTTCGGCATCGTTGCTGATCGTCACGTACGCGGGCTGGCCCGCGCCCGTGATCCCGCGGATCGTACGCGCCAGCGCCGTGCGAGTCGGTAGATCCTCGCTGAGAATGGCATTGAACGGCTCGTGCTTCTTCTGCGCATTGGCATACCCATACGCGCCGAAAATGCGGTTCAGGTTCCACCGGCAGACCAGCGGCCCCGGCCATAGCGCGCGCAGCATCGGCAGTTGCGCTTCGATCGGCGGCATCTTGCCATGCAGGCCCAGGCAGAAAGTCGCCCCATGCGCCTTGAGCGTATCGACCAGCGCCTGGCCCAGCAGTTCCGGGTCCCGGACTTCCACCGCGACGATCACGGCGTCATGCGCGGACAAGGCCTCGCGGACAGCCGCCAGCATGCGGCCTAGCCTTTCAAGCAGCGCCGCGGGACGGCTCAGCCATCCCAAAGGCAGCGGACTCAGCTGAAAAACCAGCACGCCGAGCTTGGCGCCCAGCCCGTCGAGCGCCGGCCGCACGAACTCCTGGATGGCCAGCGCAGGATCGAGAAAAGCCGGATTGGGCTCGCGCGTCCTGCCTTCCTCTTCGCCACGCACCAGGGCGTCGGTCACGATGGCGGGACATTTGACGACGAAACGAAAGTCGTCATCGACCTGCTTTGCATAGACGGCATACTGGCTTGCGGACAACGGGCGCCAGAAAGTGCGGTCCACGCAGACCGTGCGTAGAAGCGGATGTTGATGGTAGGCCGCCAGACCATGCTTCGACAGCGTGCTCGAATCGTATTCGCCATCCCAGACCAATCCCTCCCAGCCTGGGTACGACCACGTAGAGACCCCGAAGCGCAGGTGCGCCGGAAGTTGCCCCGCGAGCGTGCTCCACTGTTGCGCCGCAGACGCGGGTAGCACCTTGGCGGCCCCTTTCGGCTTCGGTTTCGCACGAGAGGCGGCCTCGCTCAAGGCGTTGGCCGGAGGCAGGGGAAGCGCATCTCCGAAAAGATCGTCTTGCATACTCGTCATATTGCAGGGAGGAGGCTAAAGGGTACTTCCTGGGGCAACCCTGCATGCCAAGGATCCGTAACCGTTTGCCAAGACGCGAGCACGGGAAATGCCAAGCCTGGGTCGATTTCCCAACGTGCCAAGATGGATATGGAGCTTGATTGGAGCGGGTGATGGGAATCGAACCCACGCTTGAGGCTTGGGAAGCCGCCGTTCTACCATTGAACTACACCCGCATTGCCGACGCTGCCAGGACTCTTTGACGAGCCGCCAACCCTGGCGGTGCATTGCACACCGCCCGCCGCAAGCCAGCGATTCTACTCCAGATCCCTCCCCCCGCCGCGTTTCGCCCTTCGCTGCAGCCGGTTTCATCCCCGAATTCCAACCAAAAAACCACGAAACAACACCCTTCGCACACCCGTGTCGAAGCGTTTCGTTCTGTCACAAACCATCCATACACTGCCTTGGATCGCACCCGCTTCGGGCTGCGCGCTGCCGGAGTGTCTTCTCCCATGCTGAAGTCTCTTCGCTATCGCCTGATAGCCCTTTGCGTTGCCATCACGGTCCTGTCGATGCTCGCGCTGTCCGTTGCCACAGTCCTGGTGGCCCGCAACGACACGTTGGATCAGGTGGACGCCCATATCGCCCAACTGACGCAAGACCGCTCCGCCGCCCTGGCCGGCTGGGTGGCCGAGAAGCAGCGGGTCACCGGGTCGATGAAGCTGGCGGTGGACCAATCCGAAGCCGAAGCCCTGCGGATGGCCGCGTCGGCCAAGAATGCCGGCGGCTTCGACGATGCCTACATCGCCTACGCCGACAAGCGCACCCTGTTCAACCACGCCACCCCGCCCGGCTACGACGGCACGTCGCGGCCGTGGTATCAGCAGGCCGCGGGCAACAACGGCGCCGTCATCACCCCGGTCTACACCGACGCCACCACCGGCAAGCTGTGCGTGACGTTCGCCGAGGCCGTGCGCCGCGACGGCAAGGTGATCGCGGTGGTGGGCACCGACATGCTGATCGACAGCATGGCGAAGATGGTGGCCGACATCCGCGCCACGACCGCCAGCGTGGCCTTCCTGCTGGACGACAAGGGCAACATCATCGCGCACCCCAACGCCGAACTGGCGCTCAAGCCGGTGACGGCCATCGACGCCGGCCTGGACGTGACGCAATTGCAGAAACTGGCGCGCGATGGCGGCAAGAGCGAACAGGCCATCGGCGGCGCCACGCAGATGCTGTATGCCAGCACGGTGGCCGGCACCCCCTGGACGCTGGTCATCGCCATCGACCGCGCGCAGGCCACGCAACCCGTGACCGACCTGATCAAGCTGGCCGCGTTCACGACGCTGCTGGCGCTGCTGGCCGCGATCGCGCTGCTGACGGTCACGGTGACGCGCCAGTTGCGCGGCTTGCCGCAGGTGCAGGCCGCGCTGGAAGACATTGCCTCGGGCCACGGCGACCTGACGCGTCGCCTGCCCGTCAAGGGCGAGGACGAACTGGCGCGCATCAGCATCGCCTTCAATCTGTTCGCCGACAAGATCGCCTCCATCCTGCTGCAGATCCGCACGGTGTCCGAGACGGTGCGCGCCGCCAGCTCGGAAATCTCCAGCGGCAACAACGACCTGTCCGACCGCACGTCGCAGCAGGCCAGCTCGCTGCAGCAGACGGCGGCCGCCATGGAAGAGCTGACCTCGACCGTGCAGCACAATGCCGACAATGCCGCGCAGGCGGCCTCGCTGGCCGGGCAGGCCTCGCAGGTCGCCTCCGAAGGCGGCGCGGTGGTGCGCAGCGTGGTGGCGACGATGGACGGCATCGAGGCCTCATCGCGCAAGATCGTGGACATCATCGGCGTGATCGACGGCATTGCCTTCCAGACCAACATCCTGGCGCTGAACGCCGCGGTGGAAGCCGCGCGCGCGGGTGAACAGGGCCGCGGCTTCGCGGTGGTGGCCAGCGAAGTACGGAGCCTGGCGCAACGCAGCGCCACGGCGGCGCGCGAAATCAAGGCGCTGATCGAATCGTCGGTGTCGCAGGTCAACACCGGCAGCTCGCTGGTGCGCCAGGCCGGCGGCACGATGGACCAGGTGGTGGCCAGCGTGGAGCGCGTCACGCAGATCGTGCGCGAGATCGACGTGGCCAGCCACGAGCAGAGCACCGGCATCGGCGAAGTGGGCAAGGCGGTGAACCAGATGGATCACGTCACGCAGCAGAACGCCGCGCTGGTGGAAGAAGCCGCCGCCGCCGCGCACTCGCTGCAGGAGCAGGCGGCGCACCTGGCCCAGTTGGTGGGCGGCTTCGTGCTGGATGCCGGATCGGCGCCGCAAGTGCAGGCCCAGCAGAAACGCAACGCGTCCGCCATGCCGATGGCGCTGGCCTATCGTTGAAGCACCCGATGGCCGGCGCGGCCGACGCGGCCGCCCTAAGCCGCGCAGAGCACCTGTAGCCCCTGCAGGTCTCCCATGCGGGCCAGGCGCCTGACTTCCTCGCAGAACGCCGCCAGGCGCGCGTCCTCCGCCTGCAAGCCATCCGCCCAGTCCACCAGGTCCGACACCGCGCCGCTATCCAGCAGGCGGCGCCCGTCGGCCAGGGCCTCGGCGCCGGGCCGCTGCGCGCCGTTCTGCGGCTCGACGGCGGCGGGCATGGCCTGCGAACGCGGCAGCGCCAGCAGGCGCGCCAGCGTATTGCGCAACTCCGCCAGGTTCACGGGCTTGAGCAGGCTCGCATCGTAGGCCAGCACATCCGCTTCAGCCTCGCCCGCCGCGACGTGCGGCGTCGCCGACACCACCACGACCGGCACGTTCCCCCACCGCTGCTTGGCCGCCGCCAGCACGGCCATGCCGTCGGCGCCCGCCATGTCGTGATCGGTCAGGATCAGGTCGGGCGCCTGGGCATCGGGCAAAGCGATGCGGGCCAGCACGGCCATGCCGTCGTCGCTGCTTTCCACCACGAAACCCAGGCTCGCCAGCTCTTCGACCAGGAAATCGCGGATCTCGGGCGTATCCTCGGCCACCCAGATGCGCCGGCCCTGCCCGTCGATGGGCGGCAGCACGGCCGCCGCATCGGGCATGTAATGCAGCACGACCTGGGACTCATCCAGGGCGCGCGTGGGCAAGGTGAAGATGAAGGTCGTGCCCGTTCCCACGGCGCTGAGCACCTCCAGCGTGCCGTGCATGCGCTGCACCCATTGCTGCACGATCGACAGCCCCAGCCCCACGCCAGGCTGGTCGCGCGCGGCATCCAGGCGCTGGAACGGTTCGAAGATGCGCTCCTGGTCCTGGGGGGCGATGCCGCAGCCCGTGTCGACGATGGCCAGTTGCAAGGTGCCCGACTGGCCTTCGATCGCGTCCGCATAGGCGACGTGCAGCGACACGGTGCCGTCGGCGGTGAACTTGACCGCATTGTCGATCAGGTTGCCCAGCACCTGCCGCACCCGCTTGCCGTCCATCTCCAGCACGGCGGGCAAGCCGCCGCCAACCTCCAGCACGAAGCGGTTGCCGCGGCGCGCGGCCAGCGAGGTCGCCTCCTTGGCCACGGTGTCCAGCAAGGCATGTATGTATACGGGCGCGGGCCGCACGGCCTGCCCATCCGCGCCGGCCGCATAGTCGATCAGGTCGTTGACCATGCCCAGCATGTGATCCGCGCTGCGCCGGATGATGGTGCCGCGCGGCGCATCGTCGCGCCCGCCCGCCTGGATCAGGTCGGCGAAGCCGATGATCGAGGTCAGGGGCGTGCGCAGGTCGTGGCTGATGCGCGCCAGGAAGTCCTGGCGGACCCGGCTGGCCTCGTCGGCGGCGATCAGCGCCTCCTGCAGGGCCTGGGTGCGTTCGGTCACGGCGCGCTCCAGGCGCTCCTGCTCACGGCCCCGTGCCTCGAACAACTCGCGTTGCGCGGCCTCGCGGGCTTCGCGCAACTGGCGCGAACGGCCATACAGGATCATCGCCATCATCAGCGACACGGACAGCAGGTCCCAGGCGATTTCCGGACCACCGCCCCAGCGGCCCGGCAGCCAGCCGTGGATGAAGGCCAGGCGCACGAACAACGCCGCGCAATAGATGGAGAAGGACAGCAGGAACAGGCGGGCATTGGCTTGGCCACGCCGCCAGCCATCGATCATCGACACCATCCAGACCAGATTGAGTACGAACACCAGGCTGGTGAGCGTCGAGGCGGCGGACCGGTAGTCGCCGAAGGCCGCCCATACGGCCCCGAGCAGCCCCGCGCCGGACAGCACGCAGTAGATCCATTTCCAATACCGGATGCGGTGCAAGCCGGCGAACAGCATGGCCATCAGGCTGAACAGCGACATGGCCACGATGGAGAACACACTGGGCGCCCGCAGCACGGCCTCGCCCCCGTCCGTCAGCAGGTAGCGATAGAGCAACCCCTGGAAGGACAGGCTGTAGAAGATTTCGGCGACCAGCGAAACGCCCAGCAGCAGGAACACGACGTCGCGGTGCGCCAGGCCCAGCACCAGCGCATAGACGGCGATCATGGCCAGGCCGCCCTCCAGCAGCATGAGAATCACGCCGCCGCGCTCGTCCGCCTCGCGAAAGGTGTCGGGCATCCACAGGGCCGCCTCGATGGTGACGGCCGAACGGCTTTGCACCCGGATCAGCACGGTCGCGCGCTCGCCGGGCTGCAAAGCCAGGTCCAGCACGGACAGCGCCGAGGGCACCGGCCCTTCGCTGATGGGCAGGCGGTTGCCGGCCAGCACCGTCCGGCGGGGCTCGGCGGCCCCGGAGCGGAACACGAAGAACCGCACGTCCTCCAGGCGCGGCACGCCGACGGACAGCCAGCGCAGCGCGGGGGCATTGCCGTTGTTGATGAACTCGCCCCGCAGCCAGATGGCCGAGGCCGTGAACCCGCGATTCAGCCGCTGCGCCGAGGCCGCCGGCCAGTCCCGCTGCAACGCCTGCACGGCGGTCAGCAGGCCGTCGCGATCCTGGAAACTGGACAGATGATCGGCCAGGGGCAGCCGGTCCGCCACGCTGGCCAGGTCGACGGGCGCACGCGGCACGGCCTCCTGCGCCCAGGCGTTGCCCTGCAGGCAGAAGACACCGCACAGCCATAGAACGAGCAGCAGGAACAGCCCGCGTACCCGTGAAAGGTCCAACCTATTCATCGCAGATCGCGCCCGGGGGGTTTGAGAGGCACTACCCATCCGCGCCCGGCGCCTGGCGCAAGGCGCTGGGCGACATGCCGAAACGCTCGCGGAATGCCGTGGAGAAGTTGCCCCGGTTGCCATACCCGACCGACTGGGCGATGGCCTGGACGTCCAGGACCGTCTCGCACAGCAGCCGGCGCGCCTCGCGCATGCGCTCTTCCCGCAGGAATTCGAAGACGGTGGCGCCGGCGCAGCGCCGGAACGCCAGGTTCAGGCGGCGCGCATTGGTGCCCACCGCGTGGGCGAGCTCGTCGAGCTCGGGGGTGTAGTCCAGGCGTTCGGACAGCATCCTGCGCGCCGCGCGGAACAGCACGCCGTCCAGCGTCGGGCTGGCCTGGGCGGCGTCTGGCGCAACCGCCGGCGCGGCGGCCATTGGCAGTGAATTGCGCAGATGCACCAGCAGCCGCAACCGCACCTCTTCGAAATCGAAGGGCTTGGTCACGTAGTCGACCGCCCCGGCCGCCAGGCCCGCGACGCGTTCGGCGGGCAGCACCGCGGCGCTGAGGAAGATGAGCGGAATGTTGCGGGTGGCCTGATCGGCCTTGATCAGGCGGCAGGCGGCCAGTCCGTCGCAGGATGGCATGGTGACGTCCATCAGCACCAGATCGGGCACCACCAGTTGCGCCTTGCGATAGCCGTCATGGCCATCGACCGCAATGTAGACCCGGCAACCCTGTCCGCTGAGGAAATCCATCAGCAGCATGCGGTCTTCGGCACAGTCGTCCACCACCAGCACCCGCAGGCCCGAGAACGGGCCGATGGCTGGGCGAGAAAAAGGGGCTGTCATGGCGCGCATTTTTTCATGGCTGACCGTACGGGCGTTGTGACGCAGCCACGGCAGTTCCCGCTGGCTGCAAATATTTTTCCGTGCGGCAAACGTCCCCTGCATTCCAGCAAACCTGTGATTCAGGGGTGGTTAATTGTATTTGATAAGGTCTGTAACAAGACGAGGGCATCCGACTCGCCGGCTTTCTCGCCTTGCTGCGTCCTCACCACGCACAACCCGAGTCCGCCCTCGTCCGCCACCACAGGACGACTGAAAGTGATGACGGATTCCCCCATCAACCCGAGCGCGTGTCTCTTCCCGACACCCGATTCACTGACGAACGCCACGCTCGGCTGGGACGCGGTATATGCAATCAAGTACAGCACGCTGAACCGCGCGCTCAGCGCGTCGGCCTGGCCTCCCGCCCCCTGGACGCAGGGAGGCGACATCGACCTGAAGGGCGCCAACAACAATGGCCGGGTGGACAAGGCCATCGTCACGAACGTGCAACTGGCCACCGGCGGCTCGGGCGCCGTGCTCAGGTGGCGCCTGCGGGTTGACGCAAATCGCTATCAGCGCGTTGGAGGCCCGTCGCTTGCCGGACCGTTTTCTTTCGACCTCGTCGTGCGGACCACGCTGGCGTTCACCGCCGACGCTGGCCAGGACGACCTGCTGCACTTGCATGTCCAGACCCGATCCGACGCGCAGGCGGACCTGATCGAAAGCCTGACGCTGGACATGGCGACGCTTCCCGCGCCCTTCATGAACTCGTTCGAGATATTCGGGATCGAACGCGAACTGATCAGCATCGTCAAGGCACCCTTGCAGCGGCACCTGGCGGCCCTGCTCGATGCCATGCCGCTGTCGACGGTGCTGAGCCAGGATCTGGCCCGCAAGGCCGGCGTCACCTGGCTGCAACCCGAAGACTATCAATACGCCACCGCCGATCTGCCCGATGCGGACGACGGCATCCTGGCGGTGCTGGTCCGATCCGAGGATACCCGGCCGATCGAGGCCAACGTCCTTGCGCAGGCGATTCCCACCAACCCGGGACTGGATGCCGCCATCATCATCAGCCCCGACGCCGTGACCCGGAGCACCTTCCTGCGGCATATCAACACCACGCTGGACAAGAGCTTGTCCGGCAAGTTCAAGCCGAAGGGCAACGCGGGCGAGATCGCCAACGACAGCCCGATCAAGCTGAAGTACCGCCGAGACGCCACGGGCGAGTATCTGCTGGTGCCGCCGCAAGCCTTGGCCGATCCGCATGCCGAGACATTCGACGCGGAGATTCCGGCCGGCAGACTGGTGTTCCGCATTGCCGACGACGCGATCACGGTGGACACGCAAGAGATCCGGGTCACCCTGAGCGCCGGCGGCAAACTGGTCCTGTCGATGCGCGAGCGCTACCGCCTGGCCATCAACCCGGACACGCAAAGCCTGGACCTCGCGCCCGAAGGCACGCCGTCGGTCAGCATCAGCTTCGACGCGGCCTGCGAAGCAGCCGAGGACGGCACGGTCCGGCAGGTCGTCGCCATCATCGGCGGCCTGATCCTGGGCGAGCTGGACGCCTATGCGGCCAATGCCATCCAGTCGATGCACGCGAGCGCCGCGAGCGGGCATCCGCCCCGCCGGCAGCAGGACGTGCTGGCGGCCCTGCGCCAATCGGAAACCGAAGGCATGCCGGTCTGCGTGGACATCGGCCTGGGCCGTGAACTGGTCATCGAACGGCGCAGCGCCCAACGGATGGTCTATGCGCATCCCGCCGAACCCGTGCCCCTGTCCGGCCAGTACCAGGCGACGCCCGCGCGGCGCAACGCCGGCAACGGCCCCCAGCGCATCTATATCGAAACCCGTCCGGGCAGCCAGGGCGCCGCGCAACCCGCTGCCCTGGTGCTGTCCCAGATCGCCCACGCCGAGCCCGAACGCGGCCCCGTCACGTCCGACGCGGCCGAGCTGGAACTGTCCGCGGAAGTCATCGCGGGCATCCTCACCAAAGCCAAGCAGCCCTGGAACACTTACGTGAAGGGATTGCTCATCTATGCCGTCAGCCTGGCCGCCGGCACCGGCTTGGGCAACCTGATCGGCAATGTATCGGGCCGCCCCGAAGACCGGCGCAGGGAAGCCAGGGCGCGGGCGGGCGCGCTTCAGTCCACCCTGGGCGGGGCGGCGGCAGGGCAGCCGCTGCTGGGCGGCATCTCCTTCCCGATGCTGGACCGCTACAAGGCGGGCGCCCAGCCCCATCGGTCGCCCTTGCACGAGCAGGTGCTGAAATGCGCGTCGGTCAACGGCGGGCTCGTGCTCGGCCTGTCGCTGACCTGACCGCATCCACGAGAGCGCCACGGCGGCGCTTGCCTTGCCGCAACCACCGCCGTGCCTGGACCGATGACGGCTTATTCGGCCGTGATATGGGCCGCCTTCACCACCTTGTTCCAGCGCGCCAGTTCCTCGCGCGTATAGTCGCCCAGCTCCTTCGGGCCCATGAAGCGCGCCTCGGCGCCCTGTTCGGCCGCCTTCTGGCGGAACGCATCGCTCTTCATGATCTTCTCGATCTCGCCCGCCAGCTTGTCGACCACCTCCGGCGGCGTGCCGGCGGGCGCGTACATGGCGAACCACGATGACACCTGCAGGTCGGGATAGCCGGCCTGCGCGGCGGTAGGCACGTCGGGCAGCGATGGCAGGCGGCTCTCGCCGGTGATGGCCAGCGCCCGCAGCTTGCCGGCATGGATCTGGCCAAGCAGCGGCGGCGGTGTCGTGATGGTCATGTCCACCGCCCCGCCCAGCAGGTCGTTCAACGCGGGCCCGGTGCCCTTGTACGGGATATGCGCCGTCTGGATGCCGGCCTGTTGATTCAGCAATTCAGTGGCCACCTGCTGCAGCGAGCCGTTGCCCGACGAGGCGTAGTTCAGCTTGCCTGGGTTGGCTTTCGCATAGCTCACCAGCTCTTTCAGGCTGTGGATGGGCAGGGCCGGACGCACGACGATGACCTGCGGCGCCGACAGCACGTTGGCCACGGGCGCGAAATCCTTGATGGGATCCCAGCCGATGTCCTTCATCACGCTGGGCGTGATCACCTGGAAACCCGAGTACTGCAACAGCAAGGTGTAGCCATCGGGCTTGGCGCGCGCCACGGCCTGCGCGGCAATGCCGCCCGAGCCGCCGGGACGGTTCTCGACCACCACGCTCTGGCCCAGTGCCTGGCCCAGCGGCTGTGCGATCAGCCGCGCGGCGATGTCGGTGGTGCCGCCCGGCGCGGCAGACACGATCAGCGACACCGGACGATCGGGATAGCCGGCGGCCGACGCCGCGCCGGATGCCGTCAGCATGGCGGCGCCTGCCATCAGGCCCAGAACCAGGGCATGCAACGGTTTGCGGGATAGTTGAAAAGTCATTTCGAGTCTCCTGGATGTTATTGGGGAAGCGGTGCTGCAAAACGGGGCGCGCATGCATGGACGAACGGCACGACGAAAAAACGCGGGCACGAGCACGCCCCCGCTGCCTGTGTGCACAGGCAGCGCGAGAAACCGACAGTCGATGGAAAACTAGGCCGGGAAACGCTCGGCCAGCCAGGCCGGCGGCGCGTGCGTGGCCAGGCGCGGACCGGCCGCCAGCAGCGGGTTGGTCAGTTCACGCTCGACCAGGGATGGCAGGCCGCGCACGATCTCCATCAGCGCGGGCAGGTCCACGCCCGTATCCACGCCCATGCATGCGAACATGTGCACGATCTCTTCCGTGTTGACGTTGCCGCTGGCGCCCGGCGCGTACGGACAGCCGCCCAGGCCGCCCGCCGCCGCGTCGAACCGCGTGATGCCGGTCTGCCAGGCCGCCACGGCATTGGCCAGCGCCATGCCGCGCGTGTTGTGCAGGTGCACGGTCAATGCGGTGCCGGGCAATTCGCGCGCGGCGCGTTCGCACAGCGCCGCCACTTGCGTGGGAAACGCCATGCCCGTGGTGTCGCACAGGGTGATGCCCGTGGCGCCCGCGTCCACCAGCGCATGCGCCAGGCGCAGCACCTCGCCGGCCGGCACGTCGCCATCGAAGGGGCAGCCGAACACCGTGGACAAGGACACGTTGCACGGCGCGCCCGCCTGGCCCGCGGCGCGCAGCACGGCAGTCAGCTCGGCCAGCGACTGTTCGCGCGTCATGCGCAGATTGGCGCGGTTGTGCGTCTCGCTGGACGACATGACGAGGTTCATCTCGTCGGTGCCGCATTCGAGCGCGCGCTCCAGCCCGCGGATGTTGGGCACCAGCGCGGTGTAGATGACGCCGGGCTTGCGCTGGATGCGGCGCATGACGTCCTGCGCATCCGCCAGCGCCGGAATCGCCTTGGGCGACGTGAAGCTGGTGACCTCGATGCGCGCGAAGCCGCAGGCGGACAGGGCGTCGACGAAAGCGACCTTGTCGTCCGTAGCGACCGTGGCCTTCTCGATCTGCAGGCCGTCGCGCGGTCCGACTTCATTGATCTCGATACGGGCAGGACCGTTGTTCATGCGATGACTCCCTGGGCGCGCAGCCGCGCGATCTGTTCGGCATCCAGGCCGGCGGCCCGAAGCACGGCGTCGGTATGTTCGCCCAGCGTGGGCGCGCGATGCTGCACGGCGCCGGGATTGCCCGACAGGATGGGAAACACGGCCGGCATCTGCACGTCGATGCCGCTGGCGGCCTTCATGCCGATGATGGCGCCGCGTTCGCGGTAGTGCGGATCGGTGGCGATGTCGGCCACCGAATACACGCGGCCGGCCGGCACGTCGGCCTCGCGCATGGCCTGCAGCACGTCGTCGATGTCGCGCTCGATGGTCCACGCGCCGATGGCGGCGTCCAGTTCCTGCACGCGCGCGGCGCGGCCATCGTTGCGCGCCAATCCGGGATCCTGCCCGAGGTCGTCGCGGCCGATGCGCGCCATCAGGCGCGTGAAGATGCCATCGCCGTTACCCGCGATCAGCACGTAGCCATCGCGGCACAGATATGCATTGGACGGCGCGATACCCGGCAGCGCGGCGCCGGACGGCTGCCGCACCGTGCCGAACACGGAATACTCGGGCATCAGGCTTTCTGTCAGGTTGAACAGGCTTTCGTACAGGGCGGCATCGATCACCTGCCCCACGCCGCCGCGCGCATCGCGCTGATACAGCGCCATCATCACGCCCAGGGCGCCGTGCAACCCGGCAATGGTGTCCCCCAGCGACAGGCCGCCGCGCACAGGCGCGCGCCCGGGCTCGCCATTCAGGTACCGCACGCCCGCCATGGCCTCGCCGATGGCGGCGAAACCCGGCTCGCGCGCCTTGGGGCCGGTCTGCCCATAACCCGACACGCGCAGCATGATGAGCCGGGGATTGAGCGCATGCAGCGCCTCCCAGGACATGCCCCACTTCTCCAGCGTGCCGGGCCGGAAGTTCTCGATCAGCACGTCGGCCTCGGCGGCCAGCATGCGCACGACGTCCTGCCCCTCGGGCCGCCGAAGGTCGACGCACACCGACTGCTTGTTGCGGGACTGGGCCTCCCACCACACGGACGTGCCCTCGTGCAGCAGGCGCCACTTGCGCAGCGGATCGCCCTGGCCGGGCGGCTCGATCTTGACGACCTGCGCGCCGAAATCCGCCAGTGTCTTGGCCGCGAAAGGGCCGGCAATCAATTGCCCCAGCTCCAGCACACGTATGCCGGCCAGTATCTGCGCTGCCATGGTCTCCTCCGTCTTGTCGGCTTGCGTATCACTGGCCAGAGTCTGCCCGCAAGGCCCGACGCAGGGCAATCGACATTACGTGAAAAGGGCTTTCGCGGTCCGCGAAAGCCCTCGGGGCCACGCCGTCCGCGCGTTCAGCGCGCCCAGCGCAGCACCAGCGGATCCAGGCGGCGCGCCGTCGCCAGCAATCCCGCGCGCGTCTCGGGAGACAGGCCGGGCCAGGGGTGGCGCGGCGCGTCGCAGGCGATGATGCCGCCCGCCCGCATCAACGCCTTGGCCGCCAGGAAGCCTGCCTGGCGGTTCTCGTAGTTGATGAGCGGCAACCAACGCTGATACTGCGCGAACGCCGCGTCGTGATCGCCGCGCCGATGCGCCTCGATGATGGGCCGGATGCCGTCGGCGAAGCCGCCGCCGGTCATGGCGCCCGTGGCGCCCGCGTCCAGGTCGGCCAGCAGCGTGATGCCCTCTTCGCCATCCCACGGGCCTTCCACCGCATCGCCTCCCAGGCGGATCAGCTCGCGCAGCTTGCCCGCTGCCCCGGCCGTCTCCATCTTGAAGTACGACACGTGCTCGATCTCGCGCGCCATCTGCGCCAGGAAGGCCGGCGGCAGCGGCGTTCCCGCCGCGGGCGCGTCCTGGATCATGATGGGAATGTCCAACGCATCGGACAGGCGCGCGTAGAACTCGCGGACCTGCGCCGTATCGACCCGGAAGGTCGCGCCGTGATAAGGCGGCATGACCATCACCATGGCGGCGCCCATCTCCTGTGCACGGCGGCTGCGGGCCGCGCACAGCGCGGTGCTGAAATGGCTGGTCGTGACGATGACGGGCACGCGGCCCGCCACGTGTTCGAGCACCACGCGCGTCAGCCGTTCACGCTCGTCGTCGGCCAGGGAGAACTGCTCGGAGTAGTTGGCCAGGATGCACAGGCCATCCACGCCGCTGTCGATCATGAAATCGACGCAGCGCGTCTGGCTGGCCAGGTCGAGCTCGCCGGATTCGGTGAACGTGGTCGGCACGACCGGAAAGATGCCGCGGTAGCGCGGGGCGGGATGGGAGAAGGTCATTGGACGTGAGGCGTGGCGAGGTTGGATGGCCGGGCCACGGCGGGTGCCAGCGCGGCGCGGACCACGAAGGTCATGAATACGGCGAACAGCATGGTGGCCGCCAGGAAATACAGGCCGGACGACAGCCTGCCCGTGGCTTCTTTTATCAATCCCACGCCGTACGGCCCGATGTAGCCGCCCAGGTTGGCCAGGGAGTTGATCATGGCGATGCCCACCGCGGCGCTGGGACCGACCAGGAACTGCCCTGGCAAGGTCCAGACGACGGCCTGGATCGAGTAGATGCAGAAGGCGGTCAGGCTGATGCAGGCCAGTTGCACCAGCGGCGCCTGGAACCACGCGCTGGCGGCCAGGCTGAACGCCCCGGCCAGGGACACGACCACGATGTGCCAGTAGCGTTCGCCGGTGCGGTCCGAACTGCGCGGCACCACCAGCAGCCCCACCACGGCGAAAAGATACGGAACCGCCGACAACAGGCCCGTCATGGAATCGGTGACGCCGAAGGCCTTGATGATGGTGGGCAGCCACAGCGACAGGCCATAGATCGACAGCGGAAACGGCAGGAACAGCAGGGCCAGCAGCAGCACCCGCTTGTCCAGCAGCGCCTTCAATGGATTGTGGTGCGTGACCTGGCCATAACGCTGCTGGTCGGCAGCCAGTTCGCGCTCGATCCAGGCGCGATCCCGAGCCGGGAGCCAGCCGGCGCTGGCCGGCGTATCGGGCAGGATGCGCAGCACGGGCACGCACAGCAGCACCGCCGGCAGGCCGCTGAGCACGAACAGCGTCTGCCAGTTGGACATGCCCCACAGGCCCTCGCCCGACAGGATCCACCCGGCGAAAGGCCCGGTGACGATCAGCGCGATCGGCTGGGCCAGCACCAGCAGGCCGATGATCCTGGCGCGGTGCCGCATCGGAAACCACTTGGTCAGGAAGTACAGGATGCCGGGATACAGGCCGGCCTCGGCGGCGCCCAGCAGAAAGCGCAGGACGTAGAACGTGGCGGCGTTGTCGATCAGTGCCATGGCCATCGTGATGGCGCCCCAGGTGACCAGGATACGCGCGAACCAGCGGCGGGCGCCAAAGCGTTCCAGCGCCAGGTTGCTGGGCACTTCGCACAGGAAGTAGCCGACGAAGAAAAGGCCCGCGCCCAGGCCGTAGGCCGCATCGCTGATGCCAGCCGCCGCGTTCATGTGCAGCTTGGCGAAGCCCACGACGGAACGATCGATGTAGGCGACGATGTAGATCAGCGCCAGGAAAGGCAGCAGCTTCCGAACGAGCAGGCCGATGATGCGCTTCTCTTCGGACGCGCCCTGCCCGGGCGCGGATGACGGTTGCGGGGGATGGTGGGTGGCCATGATGTTTGTCTCCTCAGGGGCGTTTTGTTGAAATTCTTGATATCTGCAATGGCGCGACTGGCATCGCGCCTTGCCGCGACGGACCGGCGGCAAGCCCGGGCCGGTCCGTCGCGGCACCGCTCAATGGGAATGCCGCGGCACGGCGTGCCCGCGGCACCCGACCAGGAAATCCAGGTCGCAGCCCTCATCGGCCTGCAACACGTGTTCCACGTACAGCTTGCGATAGCCGCCATCGGCCGGCGCCGGCATGGCCGGGCATTCGGCCAGGCGCGCCGCCAGTTCCTCGTCCGATATGTCCAGGTGCAGCCGGCCCGCCTCGCAATCCAGCTCGATCCAGTCGCCGTCGCGCACGGCGGCCAGCGGGCCGCCGGCCGCGGCCTCGGGCGCGACGTGCAGAACGACCGTGCCATAGGCCGTGCCGCTCATGCGCGCATCGGAGATCCGCACCATGTCCTTGATGCCCTGCCGCAGCAGCTTCGGCGGCAGGCCCATGTTGCCGACCTCGGCCATGCCGGGATACCCGCGCGGCCCGCAGCGCTTGAGCACCAGCACCGAGTTGGCGTCGACGTCCAGCGATTCGTCGGCGATGCGCTCCTTGTAGTGCTCCAGCGTCTCGAACACCACGGCGCGGCCGCGATGCTTGAGCAGCGCCGGCGTGGCGGCCGAGGGCTTGAGCACCGCGCCGCGCGGCGCAAGGTTGCCACGCAGCACACAGATGCCGCCGTCGGGCACCAGCGGCCTGGACAGCGGACGGATCACCTCGTCGTCATGGCAGGGGGCCTCGCGCACGTTGTCCCACAACGTCTTGCCGTTGATGGTGAGCGCGCCGGGATGCGGCAACAGGCCGTGTTCGCCCAGGCGGCGCAGCACGGCGGGCAGGCCGCCCGCGTAATAGAACTCTTCCATCAGGAAACGGCCCGACGGCATCAGGTCGACCAGCGTGGGCGTGCCGCGCCCGATGCGCGTCCAGTCCTCAAGCGCCAGAGGCACGCCGATACGGCCGGCGATCGCCTTCAGGTGGATGACCGCATTGGTGGAGCCCCCGATGGCCGCGTTCGCGCGGATGGCGTTCTCGAATGCCTGGGTGGTCAGGATGCGCGACAGGCGCAGGTCTTCATGCGCCATCTCGACGATGCGGCTGCCGGACAGATGCGCCAGGACATAGCGGCGCGCGTCCACGGCGGGAATGGCCGCGTTGTGCGGCAGCGTGACCCCCAGGGCCTCGGCCATGCAGGCCATGGTGGAGGCCGTGCCCATGGTGTTGCACGTGCCGGCCGAGCGCGACATGCCGGCCTCGGCGGACAGGAATTGATGCAGGTCGATCTCGCCGGCTTTCAGCGACTCGTGCAATTGCCACACGGCGGTGCCCGAGCCGATGTTCCTGCCATCCAGCTTGCCATTGAGCATGGGCCCGCCCGACACCACCAGCGCGGGCACGTCGCAACTGGCCGCGCCCATCAGCAGGGCCGGCGTGGTCTTGTCGCAGCCCGCCAGCAGCACCACGGCGTCGATGGGATTGCCCCGGATGGCTTCCTCGACATCCATCGCGGCCAGATTGCGGGTCAGCATGGCGGTGGGCCGCAGGTTCGATTCCCCGTTGGAAAACACCGGGAACTCCACCGGAAAACCCCCGGCCTCGTACACGCCGCGCTTGACGTGGTCGGCGATCTTGCGGAAGTGAGCATTGCAGGGCGTGAGCTCGGACCAGGTGTTGCAGATGCCGATGACGGGACGCCCGTCGAAGGCATGCGACGGGATGCCCTGGTTCTTCATCCAACTGCGATACATGAAGCCGTTCTTGTCGGCGGTGCCGAACCATTCGGTCGAGCGGAGCTTGCGCTTGGAAATTGACATGGGTTCCTGCGGGACGGCGCGGCCACGGACGGGCGGGCCGGCGATGAGGGTTGTCTCGATATCGTTAGAGGAATGAGCGGCAGTGTAGGGAGCAAATTGATATCCTTCCAATGAAGATTTCGACGAAAAAGATATCCATCCACACATTCAGGTAAACCCGGACATGCCGTCGCCCTCCCCTTGGTATCTACGCAGCCGGCTCAAGCCGCGCCAGCTCCTGCTGCTGGTCACACTGGCCGACGAAGGCAACATCCACCGCGCCGCCGAGGTGCTGAACATGACCCAGCCCGGCGCCTCCAAACTATTGAAGGAGCTGGAAGACATGCTCGGCGTGCCGCTGTTCGAGCGGCTGCCGCGCGGCGTGCGGCCGACCTGGTACGGAGACGTCATGCTTCGTCACGCCCGCACCGCGCTAGGCAGCCTGGAGCAGGCGCACGAAGAGCTGGCGGCCTTGCGAGACGGCCGCATCGGCCAGGTGGCGGTCGGCGCCATCACCTCGCCAGGCATCACGCTGCTGCCGCGCGTGGTGGCGGAACTGAAGGCGGAACGCCCGGACCTGCGCATCGCGCTGGAGATCGAATCCAGCGACGTGCTGCTGGAACACCTGGCGCAGGGCCGGCTGGATATCCTGGTAGCGCGGCTGTTTGCCAAGCACGACAAATCGCAGTTGCGCTACGAACCGCTGGTGAAGGAGCCAGTGTGCGCGGTGGCGCGGCCCGGCCATCCCTTGTGCGGCGGGCAGGCGCTGTCGCTGCCCGGCGTGCGGGACGCCACCTGGATCGTGCCGCCCGCCGGCAGCGTGCTGCGCCATCGCTTCGAACTGATGTTCCAGGAGCGCGGCCTGCCCGTGCCCGGCAATCTGGTGGAGACGGCCGCGCTGCTGTTCATCACGCGCATGCTGCGCGACAGCGACATGCTGGCGGTGCTGGCATTGGACGTGGCGCGCTACTACGCCGCGCACGGCGTCGTGCGCATCCTGCCGCTGGAGATGCCCTGCCACATGGACGACTTCGGCCTCATCACTCGGCGGGACCGGCCCGCCTCGCCGGCCACCCGCGTGACGCTGCAGGCGCTGCGGCGCTGCGCCGCCGACGTGTACGGGGTGGCATTCGACGTCGAATGAACCGCGGCCGGGCGGACGCGGCAAGCCCGCGGCGCTTCCCCCGTACCGGCAAGCCGCGCCGTGCCCGTGCAGGCCGCCCGCGTCTACCGTGCGTCGCTGCGCAGGTGCGTGACCAACAGGCGGGCCGCCACGGTCAGCGTCTCGATATCGCGCACCGCCAACAGCAGCCCGCGATGCGCCCAGTCGTCCAGCAGCGGAATCAGGCGCAGCCGCATCGAGCGCGCATGCGGCTCGGCCGCCAGGCGCGGCAACAGCCCCACCCCGCCGGTGGCCGCGACCATCCGGCAGATGGCATCGAAACTGCGCACCTGAATGCGCAGCCGCATCGGCCGCTCCAGGCGCGCGCTGGCCTCGGCCAGCCGCATGGCCAGCGACGTCGTGGGGGGCAGGCTGACGTAGTCGTAGTCCAGGGTGTCGGCGAAGGTCAGGCGGCGGCGGCCGGCCAGGGGATGGCCGGGCGGCGTGACCAACACCAGTTCGTCCAGGCGGTAGGGCATGGTCTGCAGGCCGCGCATCGGGGTGCGGTCGGCCACGATGCCGACATCGGCGCGGTTCTCGACCAGGGCGGCCACGACGTCGCTGCTGTTCTGCTCTTCCAGTTCGATGTTGACGGCCGGGTAGGCCTCCATGAACGTGGTCAGGTCTTCGGGCAGGAACTGCGTGATGGACGACGTATTGGCGGCGATGCGCACCTGGCCGCGCACGCCCTGGGCGTAGTCGGACAGCGTGCCGGCCATCTGCTCGATTTCCTGCAGCACGCGGCGGGCGTGGGCCAGGCAGGCCTGTCCGGCATCGGTCAGGGCCACGCCGCTGGCATTGCGGAACAGCAACGGCGTGCCCAGGGCGTTTTCCAGGTCGGAAATACGCCGGCTGGCGGCGCCGACCGCCAGGTGCGAATGGCGCGCCCCGCCGGAAAT
The DNA here is from genome assembly GCF_900078315.1 of Bordetella ansorpii. Lineage (GTDB taxonomy): Bacteria > Pseudomonadota > Gammaproteobacteria > Burkholderiales > Burkholderiaceae_B > Bordetella > Bordetella ansorpii. Next base: position 410,178 of record NZ_FKBS01000014.1, on the reverse strand, counting down.
GCTGCCGTGCCGGACCACGGCAATGAACAGCGCGAGCGTGGTGAGGTCGATGCGGGCGAGATTCATGGAGCGATGCTACTCCAGGCGGGCCGGATCACCGACGATACGACCCTGTTTTACCGCTGCCCGGGCACAGGCAGCCTCGTGTCCCTGCCATGCAGGACGGGACCCCTCGCCGCCCACTACAATCGTGCCCATGAACACCCGCATTCCCGAACAGAACGACTCGCCGGCCCCGCTGTCGGCCGGCACGCAGGCCGCCCTCGAGCCCGCCGCGCACGCCCCGGACAGCCCTGGCGCCACGCACATCCGCAGCTTCGTGCATCGACGCGGCCACATCACCCAGGGCCAGCGCGACGCGCTGGAGAACCTGATGGACAAGTGGTCGCTGCCGTATTCGCCCTCCCGGCTCGATCCCGCGGCGGCCTTCGGCCGCGCGGCGCCGACCATCCTGGAAATCGGCTTCGGCATGGGCGAGACCACCGAGAAGATCGCGCTGGCGCGTCCCGGCGACAACTTCCTGGGCGTCGAGGTCTTCAACGCGGGCGTGGGTTCGCTGCTGCGCCGTATCGAAGACTCGTCCATCGGCAACCTGCGCATCATCCAGCACGACGCCGTCGAAGTGGTGCGCGACATGATCGCCCCCGATTCGCTGGACGGCGTACATGTGTACTTCCCCGATCCCTGGCCCAAGAAGCGCCATCACAAGCGCCGCCTGCTGCAGCCGCCGTTCGTGGCCCTGCTGGCCAGCCGCATCAAGCCGGGCGGCTACCTGCATTGCGCCACCGACTGGGAAGACTACGCGGTGCAGATGCTCGAAGTGCTCGGCGCCGAGCCGCTGCTGCGCAATTCGGTGGAAGGCTACGCGCCGCGTCCCGACTACCGCCCTCTGACCAAGTTCGAGACGCGCGGGCTGCGCCTGGGCCACGGCGTGTGGGACCTGATCTTCAAGCGGGCCTGAAAAGCGGAAGCTGAAATGTTATATCCGCCAGTCGAACCCTACCGTCACGGCGTGCTGGACACCGGGGACGGCCACCAGGTCTATTGGGAAATGTGCGGCAATCCCGCGGGCAAGCCCGCGGTGTTCCTGCACGGCGGACCGGGCAGCGGCTGCTCGCCCGTGCATCGCCAGCTGTTCGACCCGCGCCGCTACAACGTCCTGCTGTTCGATCAGCGGGGCTGCGGCCGTTCGCAGCCGCACGCCAGCCTCGAAAACAACACCACCTGGCATTTGGTGGCGGACATCGAACGCCTGCGCACCGAGATCATGGGCGCCGAACGCTGGCTGGTGTTCGGCGGCTCGTGGGGCTCCACGCTGGCGCTGGCCTATTCGCAGCGCCACCCCGGGCACGTCAGCGAGATCGTGGTGCGCGGCATCTTCGGCCTGCGCCGCGCCGAGATCCAGTGGTTCTATCAAGAGGGCGCCTCGTGGCTGTTCCCCGATCACTGGGAACACTACCTCGCTCCCATCCCGCCCGAAGAGCGCGGCGACATGGTGGCGGCCTACCGCAAGCGCCTGACCAGCGCGGATCCGCAGGAGCAACTGCGTGCCGCCCGCGCCTGGAGCCGCTGGGAAGACAACACCATCACGCTGCTGCCCAGCCCGCGCCACCAGCAAAGCCATGCGGCGGATCGCGCCGCGCTGGCCTTCGCGCGCATCGAGAACCATTACTTCGTGCACGGCGGTTTCATGGAAGTCGATGGGCAGTTGCTGCGCGACGCGCACAAGCTGCACGACATCCCGGGCACTATCGTGCAAGGCCGCTACGACGCGTGCACGCCCGCGCGCACCGCGTGGGAACTACACCGCGCGTGGCCGCAGGCGCGCTTTCACCTCATCCCCGACGCGGGCCATGCCTTCGACGAGCCAGGCACCCTGGCTCGACTGATGGAAGCCACCAATGGCTATGCCGACTCGCGCGACTGAAGCTCTCGGACCACGGACATGCACATCACCCTGAACGGCGACGCGCGCCAACTGCCCGCCTCCACCACCGTCATCGGCCTGCTTGAAACCCTGGGCTATGCCGGCAAGCGCGTGGCGGTCGAACGCAATGGCGAGATCGTCCCCAAGAGCCAGCACGCACAGACCGCGCTGGCCGACGGCGACCAGATCGAGATCGTGGTGGCGGTGGGCGGCGGCTGACACGCCTGCTCACGCGCCCCGCCTTTCCACTGCTGATTCTTCCCCATGTTGCCCGACCATCTCCACGCCGTGTGCGTCGCCACCGGCGATGCCTTCGACGACATCGACATCCGCCGCTTGTACAACATGCTGCGGCGCCACTGCCCGGTTCCCTTCACGCTGCACTGCATGTCCGACAGGGCACGCGACGTGCCGGCTGCCGTACAGGTCCACCAGCCCCGCGACTGGCACGAGCTGGAGCGGCCGGACATGCGGCAGACCACCAAGAAGCTGCGCCTGTTCGCCCGCGATGGCCTGCCTGCCTCGGAATTCCTGTATCTGGACGTCAGCCTGGTGATCCGCGCCGACATGCGCGAGATGCTGGCATTCGCCTTCGGCTCCCCCGCCGACCTCGTCATCGTGAGGAATTGGAGCCAGGAGGGCTTCAACTCGTCGGTGATGCGCATCCGCACAGGCGCGCTCTCGATGGTGTACGACGCGTTTCGCGCGGGCGAACGCCATGTACAGCAAGTCAAGGGCGATCAGGAGTTCATCTATTTCAGCCTGCAGGCGAGAAATCTGCTGGACCGCACCGCGACGTTTCCGGAGGGGCAGATCATCAGCTACAAGGCCACCCGCCGCCTGTGCCGCAAGGATCCCCGCCGGGCGGCCAGCCGCCTGGCCAACGCGACGATCGTGAAGTTCCACGGCCGGCCGAAACCGGCGCAGGTGCTGGGCGGTTTCTGGGAAAGCCTGCGCGCCCGGCTGCGCCGCTGCGGCAACTTCGGACGGCGCGACCTGCGCAGCCACTGGCGCCTGCCAGCCCCTGCCGCGGACGCGGAGGGCTGAGGCCTCAGCGGCCGAAGCGCCCCAGGCCCTTCATGCCGCCCATGGCGCGCATCATCTTGGCCATGCCGCCCTTCTTCATCTGCTTCATCATGCCCTGCATCTGCTCGAACTGGGACAGCAGGCGGTTGACCTCCTGAACCGGCACGCCGGCGCCGGCCGCGATGCGGCGCTTGCGCGAGGCCTTGATGAGCTCGGGCTTGGCGCGTTCGTGCGGCGTCATCGAGTTCAGGATGCCTTCGGTGCGGCGCATCTGCTTCTCGGCCTGGCCGCCTTGCAATTGGCCCGCCGCCTGCTGGAACTGCGCGGGCAGCTTCTCCAGCAGCGAATTCATGTCGCCCAGCTTCTTCACCTGGCCGATCTGCTCGCGGAAGTCGTTCAGGTCGAACTTGTTGCCCGACTTGATCTTCGCCGCCAGCTTTTCCGCCTCGGCGATGTCGATGTTCTTCTGGGCCTGCTCGACCAGCGACACAATGTCGCCCATGCCCAGCACGCGCTGCGCCATGCGCTCGGGGTAGAAGGGTTCCAGGCCCTCGAGCTTTTCGGAGACGCCGACGAACTTCAGCGGCTTGCCGGTGACGTGGCGCACCGACAGGGCCGCGCCGCCTCGGGCATCGCCGTCCAGCTTGGTCAGCACCACGCCGGTCAGCGGCAGCGCCTCGGCGAAGGCGCGGGCCGTATTGACCGCGTCCTGGCCCTGCATGGCGTCGACCACGAACAGGGTTTCGACGGGCTTGACCAGGTCGTGCAGCGCGCGGATCTCGCGCATCATGGCTTCGTCGATGCCCAGGCGGCCGGCCGTGTCGACGATCAGCACGTCGTAGTGGTGGCGGCGCGCGTGCTCGACGGCGTTGCGGGCGATGTCCTCGGGCTTCTGGCTGGCGTCCGAAGGCAGGAAATCGACGCCGGCCTGGCCCGCGACGGTTTTCAACTGCTCGATGGCGGCGGGACGGTAGACGTCGGCGCTGACCACCAAAACCTTCTTGCGGCCCGTCTTGCGGCCGTTCTGGCTGTGCTGGCCCTCGGCCAGCCAGCGGGCCAGCTTGCCGGTGGTGGTGGTCTTGCCCGCGCCCTGCAGGCCGGCCATGAGGATGATGGCCGGCGGCTGCACCGACAGGGACAGTTCGCCCGAGCCTGCGCCCAGGTCGCCGCCCATCAGGCTGGTCAGTTCCTTGTGGACCACGCCCACCAGGGCCTGGCCCGGACTGAGGCTGGAAGCCACTTCCTCGCCCAGGGCTTTTTCCTTCACGCGTGCGACGAATTCGCGCACGACGGGCAGCGCCACGTCCGCCTCCAGCAGCGCCATGCGCACTTCGCGCAGCATCTCCTGGGTGTTGGCTTCGGTCAGACGCGCTTCGCCGCGCAGCGTCTTGACGACGCGCGACAGTCGTTGGGTAAGGTTATCGAGCATGAGTGAGAGGCGTTTCGCTTAAACTAGCCGGCTGAACCGAAGCATCGGCGGGCCTCATGCCTGCGAGCTTCCATCCAAAATGGTTTCTATGTCACCAGGCATTGTATTTCACGCCGGGGCGGCCCTGTCCTACGCGGTGCTGGGCGCCGTGCTGGCGGGCCGGCTGCGGCAGGGTGCGAACAGTGTCGAACAGACCGGCCGCACGGCCCGCCTGTGGCTGCTGGGCGCCCTGGTGCTGCACGGCATCGGCCTCTACCAGGCCATGCTGGGCGACGGACAGCTGTTCGTCGGCTGGGCGCTGGCCCTGTCGGCGGCGGTCTGGCTGGGTTTGGTCGTGTTCTGGCTCGAAAGCCTGTTCGTGCGCCTGGACGGCCTGCAACTGCTGCTGGTGCCGGCGGGCATGCTGGTCTCGGCCCTTGCGGCCCTGTTTCCCCAGGGCATCTTCGTCCAGCACGCGGGCAGCGCCTGGCTGCGCGCCCACCTGCTGGTGGCGCTGGCCGCCTACGGCCTCATCACCATCGCCGCCCTGCAGGCCACGCTGATGGCCCTGCTCGACCGCCATCTGCACCGCCCCCAAGAGGCGCCCGGGCAGCGCGGCATCGTCGGCCGCATCCTCGACGTGCAGCCGCCCCTGCTGGTGCAGGAACAGTTACTGTTCAGGGTGATCTGGATCGGTTTCACCGTGCTGACGCTGGCGGTCTGCCTGGGTTCGCTGGCCTCGCTGTCGCTGACCGGCCGCGTGCTGCCCTTCGACCACAAGACAGTGTTCACCCTGTTGTCGTGGCTGACCTTCGGCGTATTGCTGCTGGGCCGCCACATCCACGGTTGGCGCGGCCGCGTGGCGCTGCGCTGGACGCTGACGGGCTTTGCCCTGTTGATCCTGGCCTATACCGGCAGCCGGTTCGTGCTGGAAGTGATTTTGCATAGAGGTTGAAGTGGGCAAGCTGCTTTTGTGGGTCCTCATCGTGCTGGCGGCGCTGACCGTGTGGCGCATCATCAATGCGCGCGCGGCGGCGCGCATGCGCGACGAACAGCGCGCGAAGAACGCGCCTGCCGCCGCGCCGCGTGGCGGTGGCCGCGCCGTCGTGCCCGCCGAATCGATGGTGCGCTGCGCCCACTGCGGCATCCACCTGCCCCGTTCGGAAGCCCTGCTGACCGACGGCCGCACGTGGTGCAGCCAGGAGCATGCCCGCCTGGGGCCGCAGAAGAACTGATTCCCTTCTGCAATACGGGCAAGCCCTGACGCCCGAAAGGCCGCGAAGCCCTTTTTTGCAGGGCTTTTTGCATCCCGGCGCGCGCCCGGCATAATGGCTGCTGGACCACTACCGAGTCGCCTATGCATCTGCATCTCGATCGGCACGGCTGGCTGATGGCCGGGCCCTCCGTCACGCTGTTGCCGTCTCCGAACGTCGATCGCCGCCCCGCCGGCACGCAAGTCTCATTGCTGGTGTTGCACAGCATCAGCCTGCCCCCCGGCCGCTTCGACGGCCCCTGCGTGGCAGACCTCTTCCTGAACCGGCTGGACTACGGCGCCCACCCCTGGCTGGAACGCCTGCGCGGCCTGCGCGTATCCGCCCACTTCTTCATCCGCCGCGATGGTTCCGTCATCCAGTTCGCCTCCACCGACGCGCGCGCCTGGCATGCCGGCGCGTCCCGCTTCGGCAACCGCGAGCGCTGCAACGATTTCTCGGTGGGCATCGAACTGGAAGGGGCGGACACCGTGCCCTACACCGACGCGCAATACACCACGCTGGCGAAGCTGACGCGAGTGCTGCGCGCACGCCATCCCATCGCCTACGTACGCGGACACGAACATATCGCGCCAGGACGCAAGACCGATCCGGGCCCGGCGTTCCGGTGGTCGCGTTTCGGACGCGAGACGGGCCTGTCCCGGCGGGTGCTGCCACCCGGCGGCTGAAGGCACGCGGCGGCGCGGGCAGGCCAAGGCCTCGGCCCGATCCTGCCAATGGCGCATCCGCGCCCCGGTTCAGGATGCGCGGACGGCTATCGCGTCGCGATGATGAACAGGCGCGGAAACGGCAACAGCACGGTCCCGTCCGGCAAGGCCGGATAGGCCTTCACGATCTCGGCCTCGTAGCGCGCCAGGAACCCGGCCTTCTCGGCGTCGTCCAGCTTGGCCAGATACGGGCGCAGCGCGCTGCCCTTGAACCACTCCACCACCGCCGCGGCGTTCTCCAGCGGGTGGTAATAGAACGTGCGCCACACGTCCAGTTCGGAGCAATGCGGCTCGAGCAGGGCGTAGTACCAATCGGCTGGCGCGCGTGGCTTGCGGTTGGTGTTCGATACCTTGGCTGCCCACGGCCCTTCGTCCGCCACCTGCCGGATCAGGCGGTGCGCGGGCTCTTCCCAATTGTCCGGCGTCTGCACCGCCAGGCAACCGCCCAGCGACAGCCGGTTGACCAGGCTCGGATACAGCGTCTCGTGGTCGGGCACCCATTGCAGCGAGGCGTTGGCCAGGATCACGTCGTACGGACCCGGATCGTCCCATTGCGCGATATCGGCCACCGTGAAGGTGTGCGACGGCATACGCTTGCGGGCGGATTCGATCATGTCGGGCGCGCTGTCCACGCCGCTGACGCGCGCGTCCTTGAAGCGCTCCGCCAGCACCTCGGTGGAGTTGCCCGGCCCACACCCCAGGTCGACCGCGATACGCACTTCCCGCTCGGGAATCGCCGCCACCAGGTCCCGGACGGGACGGGTGCGCTCACGCTCGAACTTCACATACTGGCGCGCGGATTCCTCGACAGACCAATTCATGGCGGTACTCCTGTTGCGGCAATGAGAAGGGGATTGGGGTGTGGGCAGCGTACGCCTGTCCGGCGAGAATTGCCAAACGGCCAATCACGCGGCAGCCTGCCCCGATTCGGGGGCGTCGTGCTGGAAGAGCTTTTAGCTGCCGTCCCGCAGCAGCCGTGTGCCGTCCGGAAACGTCAGGCCGCGGTCGAAGCGCTCGAGTTCATGGGCCACATCCACCCCATACGGCGCCAGGGGTTTGGCCCAGCGCGCGGCGTTGCGCTTCAACGCCGCGTCATCGGGCAGCGTGCCGTTGATGGCGATGATCACGCGATTGTTGGCCTTCAGGTTGAAGATCGATGGGAACGCGCTGGCATACGTGGCCGATTCGCGGTCGTAGAACTCGCTGTTGGAGAACGTATTGGCCGCCGCCACGCCGTCGGGCGACAGCAGCGCGCGCACCTGCTGCAGGAACTCCAGCGTGGTCATGTGGCGGGGAATGTAGTCGGCATCGAAGGCGTCGATCAGGATCAGGTCGTACTGCTTGCCGTCACGCACCGCACTCTCGACGTAGGCGCGGCCATCCTGGTGGTACACGCGCAGTCGGCCGGAGGGGTGAAAGCCGAACCAGTCCTGCGCCACGCGGTCGACGGCGGGATCGATCTCGACCACGTCGATCCGGGCCTTCGGCAGCACCTCGGACAAGGCCTTGGGCAGCGTGCCGCCGCCCAGGCCGATGATCAGGATGCGGGAGGGATCCGGCTGCGCCAGCAGCGTCGCCATCATCATGCGCGTGTAGGCGAAGGGCATGCGCGCCGAGCCATCGGTGTAGATGCAGGTCTGGCGGGCGTCTGCGTCGGCCTGGCCGAACGAGAGGCAGCGTTGGCCGTCGTCGGTCTCGTAGACCACCACGGGCGCGTAGTCGGATAGTTCTGTGTGCAGAACCTGCAGCGCGGCGGCCGGGGCGGCGGCGAGCAGGCAAGCCAGCGCGGCCATCAGCGCCGCGGCCCAGCGGCGCGCAAGGCTGGGGAAAACCATGGGAACGTACCTCCGGGGGAGAACGCCCAGCAGTATGGCATGACGCAATGACTTGCGGGCGCCCCGAGGCGCCCGCAAGTGTCACCGCACTGGAGAAGGCTTACGCCTTCAGCAGCAGCGCGTTCATGCGCTTGACGAAAGCCGCCGGATCGGCGATCTGCGCGCCTTCGGCCAGCATGGCCTGATCCAGCAACAGGCGCGCCCAGTCGCCGAACTCGTCATCCGACGCGTTGCGGATGCGGGCGACCAGCGCGTGCTCGGGATTGATCTCCAGCACGGGCTTGACGTCGGGGGCTTCCTGGCCGGCCGCCTTGAGCATGCGCAGCAGGTGCGGGCTGAGCTCGTTCTGGCCGACCACCACGCACGCCGGCGAATCCACCAGGCGCAGCGTGACGCGCACTTCCTTGACCTGATCGGCCAGGGTCGTCTGCAGGCGCTCGACCAGCGGCTTGAAGTCTTCGGCCACTTCGGACTGGCGCTTCTTTTCTTCCTCGTCGGCCAGCTCGGCCAGGTCCAGGCCGCCCTTGGCCACGGACACCAGCGACTTGCCGTCGAACTCGCGCAGATAGGACAGCATCCATTCGTCCACGCGGTCGGCCATCAGCAGCACTTCGATGCCCTTCTTGCGGAAGATTTCCAGGTGCGGGCTGCTGGCGGCGGCCGAGAACGCGTCGGCCGTGACGTAGTAGATCTTGTCCTGGCCTTCCTTCATGCGCGACACGTAGTCGGTAAACGACACGGTCTGCGTGGCCTCGCCGGTGTGCGTGGACGAGAAGCGCATCAGCTTGGCGATGCGTTCCTGGTTGGCGGTGTCCTCGCCCGCGCCCTCCTTCAGCACCTGGCCGAACTCGGCCCAGAACGCGGCGTAGTCTTCCGGCTTGTTCTCGGCGATGTCCTCCAGCAGCGACAGGATGCGCTTGGCCGACCCTTCGCGGATGGCACGCACGTCACGGCTTTCCTGCAGGATCTCGCGCGAGACGTTCAGCGGCAGGTCGGCCGAATCGATCACCCCGCGCACGAAGCGCAGGTACGAGGGCAGCAACTGTTCGGCATCGTCCATGATGAAGACGCGCTTGACGTACAGCTTCACGCCACGGCGCGCGTCGCGGTCCCACAGGTCGAACGGGGCGTGCTTGGGCACGTACAGCAGTTGGGTGTACTCGCTGCGGCCTTCGACGCGGTTGTGCGTCCAGGCCAGCGGGTCGTCGAAATCGTGCGAGACGGTCTTGTAGAACTCGCGGTACTGCTCGTCCTCGATCTCGCCCTTGCTGCGCGTCCACAGGGCATTGGCCTTGTTGACGGACTCGAGTTCCTCGGTCTTGGCCTGTTCGCCCTTCTCTTCGTTCCATTCTTCCTTGGCCATGCGGATGGGCAAAGAGATGTGGTCGGAATAGCGGCGCAGGATCTCGCGCAGCTTCCAGCCGTTGAGCAGTTCGTCTTCGTCCTCGCGCAGGTGCAGCGTGACGTCGGTGCCGCGGCTGGCGCGCTCGGCGTCGGCGATGGTGAACTCGCCCTGGCCATCGGATTCCCAGCGGATGGCGCTGGCGGCGCCCGCGCGGCGGCTGACCACCGTGACCTTGTCCGCCACGATGAACGACGAGTAGAAGCCCACGCCGAACTGGCCGATCAGTTGCGCGTCTTTCTTCTTGTCGCCGGTGAGCTGGCTGAAGAACTCGCGCGTGCCCGAGCGGGCGATGGTGCCCAGGTTGGCGATGGCTTCTTCACGCGACAGGCCGATGCCGTTGTCGGAGATGGTGATGGTGCGGGCATCCTTGTCGTAGTCGACACGGATGGCCAGCTCGCTGTCGCCTTCGAACAGTTCGGGATGGTCGATGGCCTCGAAGCGCAGCTTGTCGCAGGCGTCGGAGGCGTTGGAGACCAGCTCGCGCAGGAAGATTTCCTTGTTGCTGTACAGCGAGTGGATCATCAAGTGCAGCAACTGCTTCACTTCGGCCTGGAAACCCAGGGTTTCGGATGCGGAAGAGGCGGCGGATTGGCTCATGGCGGTCCGGGAAAAGTCTCGATGGAGGGTTGGGAATGTGTTGCGATGCAAGGTCGCCGACGGGTACGAGCCCTGGGCGACGCAGGGGAGGATGTGGGGACGGGGGTGGGGTTTTCAAGGGCTGGACGGTGGGTTCCTGGGCGAAACGGCAGAAAAGTACCGGCCGAGCGGGACGCCGGGGAAAAGTCTGCTTATAATCTACGGCTTCGCATTGCCTGCCGCGCCCCTCCGGGCCCAGCGATGCCCGCCTCGGCAATCCCCTTGCCGACGCTGCCCGAGTGGTGAAATTGGTAGACGCAGGGGACTCAAAATCCCCCGCCGCAAGGCGTGCCGGTTCGATTCCGGCCTCGGGCACCATTCAAAAACTTCTAAGAAATCAACAACTTGGAAGTGTTCGCAGCACAAGCCCCGTACCAGGGGATTTCTTGAGAAAGTGGTCAGGTACAGTTTCGGTACAGTGATGCGGCGCTAGCCCCACACCGGAGCACTCATGGCTACGATTGTTAAGACATCCTCGGGCACTTGGAAAGCCCTCATCCGCAAGACAGGCTGGCCGTCAACGGCCAAGTCGTTCCGCACCAAGCGGGACGCCGAAGACTGGGCGCGCCGTACCGAAGACGAAATGGTACGCGGCGTATACATCCAGCGGGCGCCCGCCGAGCGCATGACCGTCGAAGCGGCGCTGGCCCGCTACCTCAAGGAAGTCACGCCAACCAAGCGGGCCTCGACCCAAGCAGGCGAGCACAAGAAAGCACAGGTCATCATCCGGCATCTTGGCAAGTATTCGCTGGCCGCCCTGAACGCCGAGATTGTGGCGCAGTTCCGCGACACGCGACTGGCAGGCGACCCGGACAAAAACGGCAAGCTACGACCCCGAAGTAACAACACGGTACGCTTGGAACTGGCGCTGCTGGGCCACCTGTTTACCGTCGCCATCAAGGAATGGGGCATTGGCCTGCCCTTCAATCCGGTTTCCAACATTCGCCGCCCGGCTCCCGGCTCTGGCCGCAACCGGCGATTAACCCCGGAAGAACAGAACCGCCTGCTGCAAGCCGTGGATAAGCACTCGAACCCGATGTTCGGCTGGATTGTCCGTATTGCCGTTCAGACCGGCATGCGGCTGTCTGAGATTGCCACGCTGCGGATACGGCAAGTGGACATCGAACGGCGCGTCGTTCGGCTGGAGCACACCAAGAATTCGTCGCCCCGTACCGTCCCGCTGACGGCCGAGGCAACGCGCGTGTTCACCGAGGCACTTGCCAACCCCGTGCGACCCGCCGAAACCGAATTGGTGTTCTTCGGCGAACCCGGCCGTGATGGCATACGCCGCCCCTACCTTTTTGATAAAGCGTGGACCGATGCCAAGCGTGCAGCGGGCTTTGAGGACTTCCGCTTTCACGACCTGCGGCAGCCGGGGGTATTGCGTTTGATGCCGTGACATTCAAGAGCCTGGCGCAGGGTATCGGCAATGTGGTGAACCCAAAGACAACACGTCGCGATATGCAGTCGGGCATGATGGTGACTGCGGGCCGAACGAATCACATGATTGCTGGTAACACCATGTGGAACCCAGCCTATCGACAGCACGTCTTGCAGAATATAGGTAAGAACTGGGGACCGGCATCCGGCGGTTCAGTCGACGGCAAATGACTTCCACGCTGACATCTGCATCGGCCTCGCCATCGGCGGGGCCTCTTCATTTGCCGCAGCACATCTCTCCGCGCTTCGCTTGGGCAACCTCTTCGGTTGCATCCCGCGTCCGTTCTTGCCGGACTGGCTGCGGGGGCAGGCCCAGCGGCTTTGCCTTGTCCCTACCCCTTGCCGACAGGCTCCATGGCCTCCCGATGCGTCAAGGGTGAAGGCTGCGCCCGGCATCCTCACCCGTTCCCTACGCTTTGCTCCGGGCTGCGGCCTCCGGTCCCGCCCTTGACACCTCTTCCGGCCAGAATCACTACACGCATCCCGAATTACGCCATAGACAGCGCGGATGACGGGTCAAGGGGTTGGTGCGGCCCGCAGCCCTACGGGCGAGGACACGGCCCCTTGACGCGGCAGGAGTGCCCACACGCTGCGCCCGGGGGAGGTGTTCAGGGCCATAGGCCCGTAACCCCTGCCCCCGAGGTCCCGCCGGCGAGGGTGGAGAGTCCAGAGAGGCAAAGCCTCTTTGGGAAGTGTCCATCACGGATGGCAGCCAATACCGCCGTCAATCGGGAAAACCTATTGATAACCACAAAAACAAGACAATTTCTGCGTAAAACCTTTTTGCCTGTTTGCTCTACCAAGCACCAAAAAAATCCCACACCTTGTAAAATAGCGTTACCTAAAGCACGGGGGACAACCATGGCTGAGATGGGTTCGCACGAAACGGAACTAAGTAAAACGATATCCGGTGCCGAGCGCGACAGACGTGTAGCGGCCGTCAATTACGCACGCGCATCTGTCGGTTTGGAGGGATTCTCGCTCAGTGCAGCAGATGAAGAACATGCTCAACGGTTCATCGACGGGGACATTGACCTCGAAGAATTTGTGCAACCGCGTAGTGCCTTGGCAAGCCCAAAAGCTTAGTCATGACGAAGAAAATATAGGTGGTTGAAGCTAGTGCAGGATAGGCTGTCGCCGGTTTTTGTTTTACCTATGTGACTCATTTGTTGTAAGACTAATAATGGAGCAGGAGCGCTTTAAATGATCAGGAGATTCCGGCTGGAGCAGAAGTCTCACTACGAGAGGCTAGTGATTGCTCAGCGCCTGTCGGACATGCTTGATAAGTTTCTTGACGGACGGCGCGCTCCAATCGCAATCGGTGCCGAACAGGGCGGTATCGAAGAGTGGGATGACGTGGTGATCCTCCACTCGCCAGTCTCCTATGAACATCTGCAAGTCAAACGTCAGGCCAGTGATTTCTGCACGAAGAATCCAGATAAGACCAAACACCAGACTAAAGCGCCCAAAGACGGATCTTTCGCCACTGAGCCCACCGATTCAGTCATTGATAAGGCATTCGCCAGCCTCGCCAAGCACGCTGGACTGGGCACTTTCGACACTCTTCCTGATCGTCAGTTTCAGCTAACCCTCATAGGCGCACACCTGCAGATCAAGAAAGACCTCACCGTCGACCATTTGGATGCGTTGTGCAAGTTGTGTCGCCAGGAGGGGCTTGATTTGGACGCACTTGCCAATCGCAAGGACGGCCCTACTGAACGAACCTATCTATGGCTCACGACCTGGTGCGGGTTCAAAGATTGGGCGCAGATCAGGGACACCCTGCGTCGGGTCACCATAGTATGCGTAGGCAACGATGCGACGTTGGAGCAACGCTCCGCAGAATCTCTCGGCAGGCACTTTACCGATCCAAAACGGACGCTCGAACGGCTGATCACGTACATCACAGGCGAGACATCCGACGTATCCGCTCTTGGCTGTCATGCGGTGGTCCGAGCGCTCAAGGACGAACTTCGCAAAGATGTCCAAACCTGGGCTCAGTACCAGTTAGGTGACGAAGTACTACCTGCCGGCAGACCATGGTCGTTCGCTGGGACACATGATCTAGGAGGGCCGAGTTCCCGCCCCGCGCAAGGGGTGGTCACTCACATGTGGAGCGTTGAACCTGGGAGTCGAAAGCTGAGGATATACGCCCCATACACCCCCCCTGTGGGCGCAAACCTCACTCTTCCATCAGCATTACTGCGAATGGCTCTGCATTTGCCCAATGGCAGTCAGGGTCTGATGCTAGACGAGCCGACGTGGCGCAGTAGCGTCGGCCATGAAGTCGGTCAAACGCTCGGTTGCACGGGAAGCGACCTGAACAACCTCCCGTGGTTTGAAAATCCTGAACGTCTTGCGTGTGCGGCGGATCGTGCGTTGGAGACACAAGGCGCAGCCCGAGCGGAAGCTGATGCACTTACAAGCGCCATGGACGAAGTAGTGTGGCAGCACCTCGTCCAAGGTGTCTCTGAAAAGCTTGGTGCCATTGTAGATTCTGCCCTAGCAGACGCGATGGAGACGGTTTGGCTCGGATGGTCGGCACGATTCGCCGAGCATCCCGAGAGCCGCCGAAAATTTCTCGAACAGCTTCTGTACCCGGAGACTGAAGGGAAGAATGCAAAGCATGCGCTTCGCCTTGGCCCTCGTACTTTGGATCTGCTAGTCACCGCGGTTGAAACCCTGTTGCTGGTCGCAGTGGGCGTAGGCGGCAGCGGCAACGACTGGACATCCTTCCCGGATTGCGGGCAAGTGCAGAGCATCGCGCTTAAGTATTGGTCTGGCCCTGCTGGCTGCACTCCAGATGTCCGGGAACTGTCTGACGATCCGTTAATGGCGGTTATCGGCCCTTCCCCTGCCCCAGTCGTAATCTTGTCCGGCGTGAGCAACTCACCGTCAGATCTATTGAACTTCGGAATGGCAGACGACGCCGAGGCAACCACCAGTATGGCGGCGGAACGCCAGCCACATCTACTCGTCACCCGATCCGGGGTGTTTAACCATCTGCGTAGGGGAAGTCTAGCCTCTGTGCGTCAACACTTCACCAAACAGTGGCAAGATCGACTGCGCGCCCGCGAGTCGGCCATCGCGAAGAACGCGCAAGGACTCTGAAATGCTAACAATCCCGGACATGGTTGCAGCCATCTCAAAGCGTGCTGAAGGTCGCTACGAAATTTCGTTCCCTGATACGCGTGAATTAGCAGCGCCGTCAATTGCGATCGACTCAACTACGGTGCAACTCAAACGGATCAATCACGAAGGTGCAGGGTGGCGGACTGTGCTGATCGCAGCTTTTCCCTTCGATTCAACGAAAATTCAAGGCGCGTTTCGGTGGGCAGCAGATGTCCGTGACATGCTCGCTGAACCGCAGACAGCTGACCTATATATGTTCATGCTCATCGAAGGCATTGCGTCAGAAGACGCAGCTCGCCTTGAGGCGGACGACCGCTTCTGCAGAAAGATCGTGGTCAGAGGCCACGAAGATGTCGCCTCCTTTCTAGACCGTAGTTTCTTGGCGAGCCTTTCCCCCGCCGGGGGCTCAAATAATCTCAGCGACCCGCTGCTAGGGGCTCTGGCTTCGCTGAGCCTGTCACACTCCTGGGTCGTGCCCCACGTTGAGACGTGGCGAGAATTGCTGTTGTCTGGAAGATCGGGCGGCGATATTGCTGAAGCCTTGAAGGTTGCGGCGTTTGGCGATGAGGAAACCCAATGAAGCAGCTCAAGTCCCTTACGTTATCCAACATCCGAAGATTTGGCAGCGACACCAAGATTGAGTTTAGCCAAGGTGCGACTATCCTCTTGGCTCCCAATGGTACCGGGAAGACGGCAATTTTCGAAGCGATCGAGTTCGGTCTCACTGGCAAGATTTCCCGACTGGGCAAGAATCTATCGCCAATCATTCGCGACACTCAGACCACGGCCGGCGTAAGGCTGGATTTCGGTGATGTGCAGGCCTCAACTCAGGTGAACAAGGTTGGGAACGTTGAAAGAAGAGGCGACCTCAGCCCGCTTTTTCCAGATATAAACCCTGAGGATATTCCGTTTCTACTGAGGCTTACCCATCTACTCGATCAGCGAGAGGGAGAATGGCTGGTAAAGGCAGATGCAAAAATTGCGGGCTCCCAATTGGCACGGCTGCCAATTGGCAAGGATGGCGCACAGGTCAGTTCCGCCCTTGGCAGTATTCGCCGCACACTCACGGAGCAACTGAAGCAGGTCACGAGCACGTTCGAAGCACTCGAAGCCGAACTTGGTGAGTGGCAAACCTTGACCCTTGACCGGGATCTGGCTGCCTCCCAGTTTCAGGGCGCCCTTCGTAGCAAAGAAGACATCGCTAAATCCATTTCCGACGTCGCGCGACAGACGCAAAGCTTCGATCAATTGCCCACAGGCCTACTCGTGCCGCCGCTGGGCCAGGATGGCTTGGAAACAGTGCGCGATGCGTTGGAGCAATTGGTACAAACCAAGCTGGACCAACTTCGTGCTCAACTCACGGCGCTGGTTGACGTTGACGGACTCATAAGCCGATTCATTTCTGAGCAAGAACGTTCAGAACAGTTAGGTAAGGAACTAATCACCGCTGCGGAGGACCTTACACAAAAAAAAGAGAATCGTGCCCTAGTCACCGTCAATCATGAGCGACTCCAACAAGAGTTAGTGAAGGCTGAAGCTGAACGTGATGCAACTGTTCAGCAGCTCAATCGACTTATGAATGAGGCCCAGGCCAAAGAATTGGTCGAACAGCGCAAACAGATATTGGAGATCGCTGACAAGGCTCTGACCGACGCCGAGTCTTTAGCCTCCACTCTACGTAGCAAACATGAAGGTAACAAGCAGCTCATCGCCCAACACGAACTTATCGACACTCAACGCAAAGCGTTGCTGTCAATAGACGCTGACCTTCTCAGCGCTCATCAACTTGTAGAACGCTGGGAACAGATACTTCAGCAAGTTACGGCTAACGCGAACTCCGTCAAGGAAGAAAAGACAAAAGAGAATTCTCTTCAGGAACGACTTCAGAACGCGATTTCCTCAAGGGTGTCAGCTGAGGCCCAAGAACTGGCCGCGAAGAGCCAACATGAATCCTTGACGTCGACCGACGATTTGATAAGGCAAGCCGTGGCATCAATCGCGGCCCACCTGCCAAGCGATCGTGGTGACTGCCCCTTATGTGGTGAAGAGCACGGAACAGTAGGCCTTCATGAGCGTATAGCTAAGGCTTTGGATGCTATCAATCCTAGAATTGTCGACGCTGAAAGACACGTCAAAAAAGCAACGGATGCTTTGCGTGAATGCACAGAAGCGGTGACACACGCCGAAGCAGAATTAAAGGCATGCAAGGGTAGGGTTGTTGAACTAGAGCGCCAAAGGGCCGACCTAGATGCGGAAATCAACGATATCAGGATGAATACCCTGCTCGAGGGCGATACCGTATCCCTCGCGAAAGAGTCGCTCCGACGCCGCAAAGAGGCCAATTCCTCCGCTAAGCTCCAGCTCGACGAGAAACAGCAGAATCTCGCGGCCCCACCAGCCCGCGAAGCCTTTGAACAGACGAAAAGCGCCAACGACTCGGCTGTTCGTGCGTTAGATTCTGCACGGCAGGCCCGATCAGAAGCCGGCAGCAGGCTCGAGCAAGCGACTGCCGCACTGGCTGCAATTACTGCCGACGCTCCGCCTGCACAAACGCTCGACGAATTGTCTTTGGCACAAAACCAAATTGCCAACCGGATTACAGATCTGAACGCTAAGGTGAAAGCTGAGCAGGCCGCATTGGATAGGCATCAGCTTCAATTGAACGACGTCGCTACAAGGGTAGCTAGCCTAGAAGTGCAGCTCGCCGATACACAGGCTCGGCTTGCTACGGGCCGAGCCTCTTGGCGCCAGCTGTCGTTACCCGGCGATCCAACTGCGGAGGTTGCGAGCAGTCGTGAGGCTCAATTGCAGTCCACCATCAGCGAGTTGTCTCGACATTCAGAAACGCTACAGACTCTTAAAATCGAAATTGGTGCTTGGCGAAATTTGGATCATACGCGTGTCGCTCAGAGTCTCCTGGATCGTCGTCGAGGCGAGCTCTCGGAGGACGAATTCATTGCCAATCTTCGCCAGCGGATAGCGAAAGAGCAATCGCATACACAACGTCTGCAGCTATTATCCGGCGCAATGGATACGCTCAATCAGCACCTTGCCTCTGAAATTGCAAATGTTCAAAAGCACGTGCTCGCCGTAGTGCCGCGGTGGCAGGCTCTCTTGAAACGAGTGGTCAGAGAACAGCGTTTTACCGGGACGAGCCTGGATTTTTTCAGCTCCTATAGAAAGGAGCGTGCTGAAGTTTCGGTTCCGCTGCACGGAGAGTTAGTTCCGATTCCAGTGATAGCCAGCGAGGCCCAACTGACCGATGTGCAGCTAACTTTCCTGCTATCAATGGCTCTGGATCACGAATGGTCCTCGTGGCGCGGTCTACTTCTAGACGACCCCACTCAGCACCACGATTTGGTACATGCAGCGTCTGTATTCGACGTGCTTCGTGATTACATTGCCGATCACGGTTTTCAAGTCGTAATTGCGACTCATGACGCCCTTCAAGCCCGTTACTTCATGCGCAAGCTAAAGAATGACGGTATACCAGCACGTCTGTGGTTCCTCGTCCCAACCTCTGAAGGCGTCAAAGTGGCAGAAGCCCTTTGATCGGCAACCAGTTCTAGCTTTGGAGCGACATCAGCCATTTTTTGCGCGTGCATCGCTCGGTACAGTACCTCTTTCTAAAAAATACGGAGCGTCGGTTTATGTCCCCCTATTCCCCTTTTAATAAAAATATTCGGGACATTGAGATTGCAGACCTGAAGGAATTGAAGCAAGCGAGTGAAGGTTGGTACATCGAATACAAAAGAGAACCACCAAACGCAGGAGCCATCGCGAAATCTATTTCGGCATTTTCCAATACATACGGAGGCTGGCTTTTCATTGGAGTAGAAGAGGAATCGAAGGAAAACCCGGTGGCTGGCAAATTTCCCGGGGTTCCGCGACGCGATGTTGATTCGTCACTACAACGATTGCGAAAGTCAGCGACTGACCATTTAAACCCAACGCCTCACTTTGAAACAAAGGTGCTATGGGGGCCAGACTCGGATACTGGACTCGTCGATGATCATGCAGTCATTTGCGTATGGGTTCCGCAAAGTATCTCCGCACCACATATTCACAAAACTGGACAGATCTATCGTCGCGTTTCGGATGCCTCGGAACCTAAGCCAGAAAACGATCGCTTCGTCTTGGACCAACTATGGCGTCGCGCAGATGAAATCAAACAGTATCACAGAGAGTGGTATGAACGAGATCCCGAGTTCTCGAAGGGAGAAGAGGATAGACCTTACGTCCGTCTAATGCTAGTCGCAGATCCATGGGCAGAACGGGATGTTTGGATCGACTCCGATAATGATGAGGTGCGTGCAGCGCTCAACCAGGAAGCAGGAATAAGCGCAATTCCGTTTGATAATTTCTACACCTTAGGTGATGAGCTCATTGGAAGGCAACTCAATGGAAATGATCCTCAGAACCTCACACTGACATGGCGCCTCCGAAGGAACCTGATCAGCGACGTGATAATTCCGCTACCTCTGTCCGAACCAGATAATGTGGACATACTCAAGCTAGACTTTTATGGCTATGCGAACGTGCAACGCTTAGTTTGCCTACTCAAAAAATATCAAAGTGGCGCGACTCGGGTAGTCGATATTAACTACCTCTTCAACATCCTTATCGGGGTGGCTGAAATTCAAGAGCGACTTTGCAAGCTCGCCGATTGGCGAGAAAACTACTTTATAAAAGTGAAACTTCTGAACTCCTGGAGAACAATACCGTTCGTTGACATTCCAGAGGTACTGGATAGATTTGACAAACATGGCCCTCCGATGTGTCTTGATTCCATTATTTCCGTTCCACGGCAAACAGGCCCCGACAAGTATATTGAAGTCCTCCGACATGATGATGTCGAAAATCACGAAGCAAAGATGCTACTTCAGGCACTTCGCATGTTTATGCCACTTGCTCTGTCATATGGAATTCCAGATTGGTTGCCTTACGACGAAAATGAGAACAGAACACCGTATTTTCGATCATTGCAAGAGGCCGGCCGTAGCGCACTTGAAGTGCAAAAGAACCGGAACGACAGACACAATAAATAGCTGCGAATCGAGTACCTCAGTATTCGCAGACTTAAGACGCGATATCTGCCTGCAGCTCTGATGAGCGTATGCGTTCTCGTGTGCATTGGGATAACGCTGTACCGAAATTTAGGTACAGTACAGGTACAGTGACCAGTTTTCATTAATTCAGGTAAAATACGCTAACCTACTGATTTGAAACTAGTTTCACCTATTTCAATCTACGCTAGAATTCGCCCCATTTCCCTGTAGAAACACTGTAAATTACCGACTCAAAATCCCCCGCCGCAAGGCGTGCCGGTTCGATTCCGGCCTCGGGCACCATAGATAAATCAAGCACCTACAACGAAAACGCCTTCCTGCATGGGAAGGCGTTCCGCATTCGTACCGTACGACGCTCCGTATCTTCGCCTGCCATCTCGCGTGTCGCTGTACCCACACCGCAACATAGGCCCGGCATATGCCTCATGCTGAAGATGGCTCCCTCCGCGCCAGCGTAACGCCCAGTCCCGCACCAACAGCCAAGCACCCGGCAATGCAAGCCACAGCTACGGCAAACGCATGCGTAATCCCTTCAGGCCCCGTCACCCCGCCCATCAGGTCATAGAAAATCCCCCCGATCACCGCGACGCTCAGCGCGGTCCCGAGCTGCAACGTCGAAGTCACCACCCCGGCGATCATCCCCGAATACGCAGGGGCAACCCGCCCCGTCACCATCCGCATCAAGCTCGGCATCCCCAGGCCTTGTCCAAAACCGGCAACGAACAGGATGACGGCAAGCGGTGCGGTCGCCGGGACCGTACCCACCGGCGTCGCCCTGATGAGCCCTATCAGCGCAATCATCCCCGCAGCCTCCAAACCCAGCGCAACCGGATTGACGTAAGCGCCGACCATCCGCCTGAAGAAAGGCGCCGTCAGTGGCCCCACCAGATATCCCAGCCCGAACGGAAGGAACACGAGACCGGCGCTCAGCGCGGTCGCATGCAGCGCACCCTGCAGATAGACCGAGAGCAGCAGGAAGAAAGCGCCCGTGGCATAGAACAGCAGTGCGATCAGCAACGCGCGGCCCAGACCCGGCGCGCGCAAGGCGACGGGATCGAGCAACGGCGCGCCGCCCGCCCTGGACAACCGGATCTGGTAGCGCCAGAACAACCGCGCCAATACCGGCACCACGGCCAGCGACACCCACGACCACCACGGCCAACCCGCCCCGCGTCCCTCGATCAGCGGCACGATCAGCGCGGCCAGCGTCACCATCGACAAGACCATGCCGCCCAGGTCTGGCCGCTGAGCCTTGGGCGCGCGAGTGTCCTTCAGCAGGAAAATGCCGAACAGCACGACCAACACCACCACCGGCAGATTAACGAGGAAGATCGCGCGCCATCCCAGGCCCAGCAGGTCGAGCGAGATGAAGATACCGCCCAAGGCCTGCCCAATGACGGATGCCAGCCCGAAGACCGCGCCATAGATGCTGAACGCCAGCGGCTTCTCCGATTCGGGAAAGATGGCCTGCACCGAGGCCAGCGCTTGCGGCGCCATCACGGCCGCCGTCACGCCCTGCAAGGCGCGGCCGGCGACAAGCATCCACGCAGACGACGCGAAACCGCACAGGGCCGAGGCCGCGGCAAAGCCGAGCAGGCCGATGAAGAACATGCGGCCGCGCCCATACAGGTCACCCAGCCGGCCACCGGTAGCCAGCGTCACGGCATACAGCGCCGCATACGAGGAGATGACGAGCTGCTCGGCCGAGGACGAGGCGCCCAGGTCTCCCTGGATGGACGGCAGCGCGACGTTGACGATAAAGAAATCCAAGGGGGGCAGGAAGGCGCCGACCAGCAGGATGACGAACATCGCCCAGCGGCGCGGCTCGGGCGTGGAGCCCGCATTGCGGCACGCGGCGGCCCGCAACGCCGCCGCGGAACAGATCGCGGTACTCATGGCCGCCCTCCCCGTTCACTAGTGAACTTCGCCATGGCGGACCCGTCCCGGTCGCCCCATCCGGCGTCGACCGCCTCACCCATGCGGGCATGGGCGGCATCCAGCATGGGCCAGATGCGCGCGCCGATGGCCGGCACGAAGCCAATGCCCGCGGCCTCATGAGCGGCCGCGAGGTTTCTTGCCATGACCGAACCCATCGCGCCCAACCCGATATCCATGATCGTGGCCTCCTGTGCAAAAGATGGCGTTGGCGAAAAGCCACCGTTCAAAGCGGCACCGCCAGGCTGCGCTGCGGCTTGAGTTCGGTAACGAGATCGACGTCGGCCATCACCCGCGCCGTTTCCGGCGAGGCCAGCGCTGCCTGCATGGCTGCCTCGTCGCGGAAGACGCAGATGCCGACGGCGAGCACGCCTCCGCCGTCGTCCGGCGGGAAGAACCCGTGGGCTCGCTTGAGCCCATAAGGCCCCCAGCACTCGCGCACCAACGGGAAATGCACGTCGATCCAATGCTTGCGGTTGAAGGGTGTGTCGGCATTGCCGGTGTAGGTCACGTACATGGTGGTCATGGGAACCCCTCGGGATTCGGGTTTGGCCGCGATAGACATGCGCGCCGGGCGCCGATCTGCCAGAAAACAGACACTTGTCCAACGCACCGCGCCGCCTGGGCGACGCCAGTCCGAGAAAGCTTAGGACTACACCTTTTGTTCGAAAACTGACAATATTGCACTTCAGCCGTTCATTTTTGTTTTGGGTAGCAACATGGAGTGGAGCGACGTCAGAATCTTCCTGGCCATCGCCCGGTCGGGCACGCTGGGCGGCGCCGCGCGCGCCCTGCACCTGAGCCATCCGACTGTCGGGCGCCGCCTGCGGGCGCTGGAAGCCGCCACCGGCCACACGCTGTTCCAGCGCACCGCCGACGGCTTCGTACCGACCGAGGAAGGCGCCGGCATCGTCGCGCTGGCGCAGCAGATGGAAGAGGGCGCGCTGGCGCTGGAGCGCAGGCTGGCCGGACAGGAGCAGCAGTTGCAAGGCAGCCTGCGCGTCTCGTCGGCCGACTGGTTCGGCGCCTATGTGCTGCCGCCGGTGGTCGCGGACTACACCCGCGCGTATCCCCACGTCGACGTCGAGGTGCTGACGGGCACGCGCCTGTTCAGCCTGGCCCAGCGCGAGGCCGACATCGCGTTCCGGATCGTGCCGTTCGACACGCCAGACGTGGTGCAGCGGCGACTGGTCAAGTTGCCCTATGGCGTCTACGTGGCGGCGGGCTCACCCGAGCCCATCTATGGCGATGGCGCGGGCTTTCGGCTCATCACGCACGACACGTCGACGGGCAAGTTCCCGGACATCGATTGGCTGAAGGAGAAGTTTCCCAACGCCAGGACAGTCATGCGGTCGAACAACCGCAACGTGCAGGGACGCATGTGCGGCATGGGCATCGGCATCGCCGTGCTGCCACAAGTCGTGGGCAACCAGATGCCGGGCCTGCGCCGGCTGAACCTGCCCGCGCAGCCGCCCCCGCGCGACATCTGGATGGGCTATCACCGCGACATGCGGCAGCTTCAGCGATTGCGCGCCTTCATCGCCATGGTGACGCATCACGCCGAAAACCTACCGTCCTGAGAACAGCCTGCTATTGCAGGGCCCAGTCGATGGCCACCTCGCAGTGGATCAGGGTCGTGTCGAAGACGGGAACGCCGACATTGCCCGTATCGAGCAGCATGCCCACTTCGGTGCAACCCAGGATCACGCCATCCGCACCCTGTTCGATCAGCCGGCCAGCGATGGCCTCGTAGATCGAACGGCTGTCGTCCTTGACGATGTCCTTGCACAGCTCGTCGTAGATGATGCGATGCACCTCCGCCCTATCCGCTTGGCCGGGAATGACGGGCCGCAACCCCGCGGCCTTCAGGCGGTCGACGTAGAAGGCCTGCTCCATGGTGAATGCGGTGGCCATCAGGCCGGGCGTGCGCAGGCCCGCTGCCGTGATCCGCTGCGCGGTGGCATCGGCAATGTGCAACAGTGGGATGCCCACGTCGTCCATCATCTGTTCGGCCAGCTTGTGCATCGTGTTGGTGGCCAGCACGATGGCGTCGGCCCCGCCGCGCGCCAGCGCGCAGGCCTCTGCGTTCAGGATACGGCCCGCTTCGTCCCACTGGCCGCGGGCCTGCAAGGCTTCGATGCCCGCGAAATCCAGTGAGCGAATCAGCAGCTCAGGTGAATGCAGCCCGCCCAGCCGCTGGCGGGTGATGTCGCACATCGTACGGTAGTAGGTCTGCGTCGAGGCCGCGGACATGCCGCCCAGGATTCCGATGGTCTTCATTGCGTTCCGATTCAGGGGTTCGTCGTGGCCGGGGCCTCTGCCTGACAGGCGAGGCCGTCGCCCGGCCACCACACAGAGGAAAACGCCCCCTATCTGCATGCGCCAGAGTGCGCTATAAGACCTGAAGATTACAAAATGTATAAACCGGTCGCAAACGCACCCAAACTGCGCAAAAAATAACCATGACCGGATAACCAAAGGGGAGAGACGCAGAGGTCCGTAAAGGATTATCCGTGGCTCAGTCTGTCTGAAGCATGAAGCGCAATTTCTTTTTCCGGCTGTTGGCGCGGCTCAGAGTCGGCCGCAAGCTGCTGTTGATCTATCTGCTGGACCTGACCGCGGTCGTGTACATCAGCGGCATCCTGATCCACGAGAAGTACATCTCCATCGATTTCTCCGACAAGGAGATCCTGGGCAGCGCCTACATCGCCACCGTGCGCGACACGCTGGTGGACGTCGCGTTGGCCAGCACGGGGCAACCCCCGTCACCCGACGCCCTGGCGCAGGCCCAGTCCGCGTTGAAACAGGCCGAGGAACACTACGGCGACCGCATGGAAAGCGCGCAGTTGAACGAGCGCCTGCGCGCCCAGCTGGATCAACTGTCCCAACTGCCTCATCCCGATCACGATGCGCTGGCGCAGGCGCTGGATGCCTGCCGCGCGCTGATCACCCGCGTGGGCAACCAGTCCAACCTGATCCTGGATCCGGACCTGGACAGCTACTACGCGATGTCGCTGTCCATCCTGCGGTATCCGGCCCTGCTGGATTCGGTGAACAGCATCGGGCATCTGCTGCACAGCGCGGACCCCGCCCTGCAATCGCATGAGGCCATGCGCGCGCGCTATCTGCTGCTGGAAGGCCAGCTGGATGCCGTGTTGCAGGGCCTGCGCTCGGATTTCTCGGAAGCCCGCGCGGCCAACCGCCAATTGGGCGAGGCGCTGGCGTCTTCCATGCAACACCTGCTGGCGGCCATCGACGCCTATCGCGACTCCGTGCACGTGGTGCTCGACGGCGACGGCTCGACGCGCGATGCGCAGGCGCTGGCCGGGTCGGACACGACGCAACGCGTGGTCGTGCGGGCCGTGAACGATGCCTGGATCGTGACCGGCACGCAGCTCGATGCCCTGCTGCACGAGCGCGTCGGCGGGCTGTATTCACGCATGTGGCTGCACCTGGGCACGGCACTCTTCCTGCTGTTCAGCATCCTGTGCATGGTGTATTTCGTGGCGCAGCAGATCTCCAGCCCGTTGCGGCACCTGGCGCGCGTGATGGACAAGGTGCGCCGCACGGGCGACCACTCGCAGCGCGCCTCCTGGAGCAGCCAGGACGAGATCGGCCAGCTGGTGCGCGGCTTCAACGAGATGCTGGAGCAGCTGGACCGCGAACGCGACCTGCAGAAGGAACTGGCCGCCACGGCGCGCGCCTCGGCCGCGCAGCACTCGCTGGTCGAGGCCACGCCGGTGCCGATGATGGTGACCTCGGTGCCCGGCCACGAAGTGCTGCACGCCAACCAGCCCGCGCTGTCGTGGCTGGGCGGCCGCACGACGGACCCGTGGATGCATGGCATGGACTCGTCGGTGCGGGCGCGCTTCTTCCAGCAGTTGTCCGACCACGATGCCGTCGATGAGTTCGAGGTATTGTGGAAGGCCGGCGACGAGCCCACCTGGGCCATGCTGTCGGCGCGCCGCCTGGATTTCCAGGGCCGCGACGCCATCCTGACCGCCTTCACGCCGATCAACCAGATCAAGCTGATGGAGCAGCGGCTGGAGCTGTGGGCGAAGGTCTTCGAAGCGTCTTCGGAATCCATCCTCATCCTGGACGAAGAATGCAAGCTGCTGAGCGCGAACGCGGCCTTCTACCGTTCCACCGGCTTCAGCACGGCGGACGTGCTGGGCAAGGCGCCCGCCTTCATCCAGGCCGAATCCGGCAACGGCGCGGTGATGAAGAACCTGGCGGGCTACGTGGAGCGCTCCAGCACCTGGAGCGGCGAGGCGCAGATCCGGCGCCGGCATGGCCGCGAGTATCCGGCCTGGCTGATGATCAGCGCGGTGCGCGACAAGCACGCCAGCGTGTCGCACTACATCTGCACGCTGATCGACATCACAGACCGCAAGAAGAGTGAGGCGCGCATCCGCTTCCTGGCCGAGCACGACGTGCTGACGCAGTTGCCCAACCGTGCGCTGTTCACCAAGCGGCTGGCCGCGTCCCTGGATGCCGGCGAACAGGCGTCGCGGCGCTGCGCGGTGCTGTTCATCGACCTGGACCGCTTCAAGGACATCAACGATTCGCTGGGCCATCACATCGGCGACGGCCTGTTGAAGTCGATCTCGCGCCGCCTGCTGCAGGCGGTGCGCAGCGGCGATACCGTCAGCCGGCTGGGCGGCGACGAGTTCACGGTCATCCTGAATGGCGTGACAGACCGCGCCGACGTGGAGGCGTTGATCGCCGACCGCCTGATTCCGCTGGTGCGGCAGCCGCACGAGATCGCGGGCGTGACCTTGCAGGTGTCCTGCAGCGTGGGCGTGGCGCTGTATCCGGACGATGGCCTGGACATCGATACGCTGATGCAGAACGCGGATGCGGCCATGTACCAGGCCAAGGCGGCGGGCCGCAACACGGTGAAGTCGTTCTCGCCCGAAATGGCCGAGCGTTCGCGCCAGCGGCTGGCCATCGAGGCCGGCCTGCGCACCGCCGTGGCCCAGCAGGAACTGGCGCTGGTCTTCCAGCCCTGCATCGATGCGGACACCGGCGAACTGGTGGGCGTGGAAGGCCTGTTGCGCTGGACCTCGCCCACGCTGGGCGCGATCGCGCCCTCGCACTTCATCCCCATCGCGGAAGAAACCCGCCTGATCATCCCGATCGGCGCCTGGGTGATCGAGGAAGCCTGCCGGCAGATGGCGGCCTGGCGTGCGCAGGGACATCCCGAAGTGCGCACGTCCATAAACCTGTCGGCCATCCAGTTGCGCGAACCCGGCCTGCTGGACACGCTGCGGCACAGCCTGCAGGCGCATGGCATCGGCGCGCAGTGGCTGGAGCTGGAGATTACCGAAACGGTATTGATGAGCCACGCCGAGAGTTATCTGGAAGCCATACGCGGCATTCGCGCATTGGGCGTGACGCTGTCGCTGGATGACTTCGGAACGGGTTATTCGAGCCTGAGTTATCTGAACCGTTTTCCGCTGGATCGCCTGAAAGTCGACCAGACTTTCGTGCGCGACATGCTGCACGGCCCCGCAGACCTGGCCGTGGTGAAGGCCATTATCGAACTGGGCCACGAGCTGGGATTGCGGGTGGTGGCCGAAGGCGTGGAACGCGAGGAGGAAGCGCAGGCGCTGCGCAATATCGGCTGCGATGAATTGCAGGGTTATCTGTATGGCCGTCCGATGCCGGGCGCGCAGGTACCCGCATGGCGGCAGGCATGGAAAGCGCGGCGCGTTGCTGCGGAAGCGTGAAACACGCCGGAACTGCCTCATCGGATTGGCATCGGAAACGGGGATTTTTTCGAACGCATCCACTTCCCGAGCAACATATTGCCCATTAACGCAACAATTACTCACTCATTTTCAGACCGTATCAGACGTCATCAACCTGCACCGTGTATACACTTGCGCCCGTCATCTGGGATGACGGGCCATGCGCTCCTGTCGAGAACTACACAAAACGGAAAGTGACCATGTCTGGAAAATTGAATCGCCATCTCCGCAACGTCCTTATCACCGTCGCAACGGGTTTGACATTGACGGCGTGCGGCACCACCCAAATGAATATGATCGAAGTGCAGACCGCCACGGCAAAAACGCTGGGCCTGGCTTCGTCGGATGAAATCACGATCTCGAACGTGCAATATGGCGAGAAGAATTCGCTGGGTGGCCAGAAGGTCAGCTACGACGCCACGACGGCACGCGGTCGCAATTTCTCTTGCACGGCATTCATGATTCCGGGCCTGACGCCCTTCGACAAACCGACGTTCAATGATGGCGAATGCCATCCCAGCACCACCACCAGCAAGAAGCGCAAGTAAGGCTGAAGCCGATGGCCATTCGCGGCGAATGCCCTGAATGCCATCGGCAATTGATTCAGATCAATATCGTCATTGCCCTGCAGCCATCCACCGCGTTATCCGCGATGGCTACATCGACGACAGGATCGCCTCGACGATCTGATACAGCCCCAGCAGGATCAGGCTGTTCATGAACCACACGCGGAACGTCTGCGGCGACAGGCCGCGGCGCAATCGCGTGCCCGCCCACATGCCGGCCAGCGCGGGCAACAGCATCAGCAGCGACGCCCCCGCGGCGCCCGGCGCGTAGCCGCCGTTCAGCCACAAGCCACCCGCCAGCGCCACGGTGGAAACCGTGAACGACACGCCCATTGCCTGGATCAGCCCGTCCCTGCCCAGCCCCAATGCCTGCAGATAAGGCACGGCCGGCACGACGAAAACGCCTGTGGCCGCGGTGACCACGCCGGTGACGGCGCCCACCAGCAAGCCGGCCCACCCTTCGGATGCCGGGTCGATGGCGGGCGGCTTGCCGAACAATCCCCACAGCGCATAGGCCACCAGCGCCACGCCGAGCGCGGCCGAGGCCAGATGGCCCGAAGGCGCCCCCAGCAGCCAGGCGCCGCCCAGCGTGCCCACACACACGCCGATCTGCATGCCACCGATGCGGCGCAAGAGCGGACCCAGGGTATTGAGCGGGCGGGCCTGCCAGACGTTGGTGAAGAACGACGGCACGATGAGCAGGGCCGCGGCCTGCGCGGGCGGCATGAACAGCGCCAGCAACGCCATGGAAATCGTCGGCAGGCCCAGGCCCACCACGCCCTTGACCATGCCCGCCAATATGAACACGGCCGCTACGAAACCCCATGTCCCGGCCGGCAAGCCGGAAGCCATTGCTGCAAGATCCATCCGATTACCCATTCCTATGTGGCATGCCGATACAGCCGGCTATTCTGCTTGCCCCGGGGCCGGCAGGCGTATCGGTATTTGCTTGAGCGTGGTTCAGGCTGGACTTGAGGCTCAGAGGATTCATCTACGGGCATACCACGCCGCCTTGCCCATGCGGCCGGCCCGCCAACGCGCGAGGCAAGCTGGCGGAGCCACCGTTGGCGGCCGCCTGGCGCAACCAGTACCGCGCCTCGCAAGGGTCCGTGGCGATCTTCTGCCCATACAGCGAGGGGCCGCCGAGCAGCACGACGCCCAGCATTTCCTGCGCGGGCAGATGCCCCGCCCCGGCCGACGCACGCAGCCAGCGCAGCAAGGCGGGATAGTCCTCTTCGGTCTGCGCCTCGAGCGCCATGCCGTACTGCTGTGCGGGCGACAGCGTCACGCTGGCATCGGGACGCGCCTGCGCGGACAGGGGAAGCGCCGCGGCAAGACACGCCGCGAGCATCGCAAGCCCGAACGCGGCGTGCTTCATACGAACCCGCATTGTTGGAAACAGCGTCTTCATGGCATGGCTCCTCGAAGAACCGGAGCGTTCGGCTCCGGTTGCCCGCACACGGGATATGTCCGGTGCAGGCATTCTGGCAAGAATGCCGATGCGAGCGTGATTCGGAATTTCAGGACCCTGGCTCAAGGCGAACCTGAGCCAGCGCCCTTTTCTGCGCCAGGCCTTGCGCCTCACGCACGCCGCTGATCGCGTGGCCGGGTCAGGCCGGGGCCAGCGTGTATCCCTCGAACGGCACGATGGCGCTTTCCGCCGCGGCCTGCTGGCCGTTCAGATGCGCGATCAGATCGGCGGTGGTGGACCGCCGGGTCAGCATGAGGCACGCGACTTCGCCAGGCGCGGCGATACGGGTCGCATGCCAGCACCCCGGCTTCATGCAGATGCCCTGGCCCACCGGCACCTCGAACGCCGCCAGGGTGGCCGCATCGGGCAAGCCATCGGCCCCGCTGGCCGCCACCACCTGGATGACCGGCCCCGTCAACGGCACGATCGCCTGCTGCGTCAGCAGATGCACCTCGAGATTGCCGACGGCGCGGTCCGCGTTGCGGTAATTCACCCACAGCACCTCGGGCTCGCCGCCGGCACCCGTGTCGAACACGTGCTCCTGCCAGAAATCGGTGGCGGAATTGCTGAACACGGGCGTTCCCGCATCCGCGGCGGGCACGGGTTTGCCCAGCATCCAGCCGTACGGGGCAAAGGCATCCGCTTCCAGCTTGCGTATACCCAACGTTTTGATGCCTTCCATGAAACCTCCAGCCTGTGGCGTGACGTTATCGCAGCACGAAACTGGCGGCGTTCGCATCGCGCGAATCCAGTCCCAGGTACACGTTGAACTGTCCCGGTTCGACGTTGAAACGCCCCTGCCCATCGTAAAAGCCCAGTTGCGCATCCCCGATCTCGAAGCTGACCACGCGCGATTCGCCCGCCTTCAGGAACAGCTTCGAAAAACCCTTCAGCTCTTTCACCGGACGGCTGATCGAGGCCACGGGATCCTGCACGTACAGTTGCACCACGGTTTCGCCATCGCGCTGTCCGCTGTTACGCACCGTGACGCTGGCCGTGAGCTTGCCGCCGCGCGCCAGTTGCGCCGTGGACAGCGTCACGCCGGAAAGATCGAACGTCGTGTAGCTCAAGCCATAGCCGAACGGATACAGCGGCCCGTTCTCGTGATCGAAATAGCGCGAGGTGTACTTGTTGGGCCTGGCCGGATCGAAGGGCCGGCCAGTGTTCAGATGGTTGTAGTACAGCGGCACCTGTCCCACCACGCGCGGGAAGGTCATCGGCAGCTTGCCCGACGGGTTGTAGTCGCCGAACAGCACGTCGGCGATGGCATGGCCGCCCTCGGTGCCCGCGTACCAGGTTTCCAGCATGGCGTCGGCATTGGCGTCTTCCCATTCCAGGGCCAGCGGCCGGCCATTCATCAGCACGATCACCAGGGGCTTGCCTGTGGCTTTCAACGCACGCAGCAAGGCGCGCTGGCTGTCGGGAATGACGATGTCGGTGCGGCTGGACGCCTCGTGCGCCATGCCCTGCGACTCGCCCACCACGGCCACCACCACGTCGGACGCGCGAGCGGTCTGCACGGCCTCGTCGATCATGGCCTGCGGCGTGCGAGGATCGACGTCGACGTCCTGCTCGAACTCGTTCAGGTACGTCACGATGCGGGCATCGTCGATGACGTTGGCGCCCTTGGCATAGCGCAGCGTGGCGCGGCCGGCGGTGGCTTCGGCCAGGCCTTGATAGACCGACACGGCCTGGCGCGCCTTGCCCGCCGCCGACCAGTTGCCCATGACGTCGCGCTGGCTCCTGGCCAGCGGGCCGATCACGGCGATCGTGCCCTGCTTGCGCAACGGCAGCGTGTTGGCGCTGTTCTTCAGCAGCACCAGGCTGCGGCGCGCCACGTCGCGCGCATCGGCGCGGTGCAGGCGGCTCTCGGCATCGGTGTCGGCGGGATCGTCCGCCGCCTGGCCCACGTGGCGATAGGCATCGCGGAACAGACCCAGGTCGTACTTCACGCGCAGCACGTCGCGCACCGCGCGATCGATATCGGCAATGGCGACCTCGCCACTTTTGACCAGCGGCTCCAGGTCCTGGCCGTAGACCTTGTCGTTCATGCTGAGATCGGCGCCGGCCTGGATGGCCAGACGTGCGGCATCGCGGCCGTCGGCGGCCACGCCGTGGCGCAGCAGCTCGAGAATGGCGCCGTGGTCGCTGATGGTGATGCCCTTGAAGCCCCACTGCTTGCGCAGCAGGTCCTGCAGCAGCCACTTGTCGGCGGTGGCGGGCACGCCGTTGACGGCGTTCAGCGCGATCATCACGCCGGCCGCGCCCGCGTCGATGGCGGCCTTGTAGGGCGGCAGGTAGTCCTGGTACATGCGCTGCGGGCTCATGTCCACGGTGTTGTAGTCGCGCGCGCCCTCGATGGCGCCGTACAGGGCGAAGTGCTTCACCGAGGCCATGATGGTGCCGGGCGCGGACGGATCGTCGCCCTGGTAGGCCTTGACCAGCGTGGCGCCGATCCGCGAGGTCAGGTACGTGTCCTCGCCATACCCCTCGGAGTTGCGGCCCCAGCGCGGATCGCGCGAGATGTCCACCATGGGCGAGAAGGTCAGGTTCAGGCCGTCCGCGTTGGCCTCGATGGCCGACACGCGGCCGCTGCGCGCGATGGCGTCCATGTCCCACGACGACGCCAGGCCCAGCCCGATGGGAAACACGGTGCGGTGGCCGTGGATCACGTCGTACGCGAAGAACAGCGGGATCTTCAGGCGGCTTTGCATGGCCGCGTCCTGCAGCACGCGGATGTCGGGCCGGGTGACGGTGTTGAAGATGGCCCCGACCTGGCCCGTGCGGATCTCGTCCAGCAGCACTTCCTTGTGCGCGTCGGGGCCCGCATCCACGCTGCGCAGGCGCAGCTGGCCGATCTTCTCCTGCAGCGTCATGCGCTGCATCAGGCCGTCGATATAGCTTTCGCGGGCTTGCGCGGCCTGCCGCGTGGGCGCGGTGTCGGGGCCGGACAGCGGCTGGGTGGGTTGTTGGGCGCAGGCGGCCAGCAGCGCGGCAGCCGCAAAGGCGGCCAGCCGCTTCAAGGAGAAAAGCCTGGTCATGGGCGAAAAGTACATGCGGGAAATGGAAAGCGCCGGACCGGAAAGCCGACGCCTGAAAATCGCTTGAACGCAGCGCGCAGTGTGCCATACCGCCACCGCGCACGCGCCTGCGGTTTCCCCCGCTTGCGTTGCCCCGATGCCCGCGCACCGGGGCAAGCGCCGCATCACACGAACATGCCGCCCGACACCTCGATGCGCTGCGCGGTCAGCCAGCGGTTCTCGTCGCCCAGCAGCGCGGCGATCATGGGTCCGATGTCGTCCGGCACGCCAGCGCGGCCCATGGCGGTATTGCTGGCCACCAGCTTGTTCAGGCCGGCATCGTCGCGCACGTGTCCGCCGCCGAAGTCGGTCTCGATGGCGCCCGGCGCCACCGCGTTGACGGCGATGCCGCGCGCGCCCGCCTCCTTGGCCAGGTAGCGCGAGAACACCTCGATGGCGCCCTTCATCGACGCATAGGCCGCGTAGCCGGGCATGGCGAAGCGCGCCAACCCGCTGGAAAGATTGACGATGCGGCCGCCATCGGCGATCAGCGGCAGCAGCTTCTGCGTCAGGAAGAACACGCCCTTGAAGTGCACCCGGTACAGGCTGTCGAAAATCTCTTCGGACATCTCGGCGATCAGGCCGCCCGCGCCATGGCCGGCGTTGTTGACCAGGTAATCGAAGCGGTCACGGCCCCAGGTGGCCTGCAGCACGCGGGCGACCTCGGCGGCGAAGGCGGGAAAGCCGGCGCTGTCGCCGGTATCCAATTGCAGGGCCACGGCGCGCGCGCCCAGGGCCTGGATCTCGGCCACAGCGGCGTCGGCCTCGGCGCGATTCGAGCGATAAGTGATGATGGAACCCGTGCCGCGGCGGGCCAGGCTGACAGCGGTGTTACGGCCCAGGCCGCGGCTGCCGCCGGTGATGATGGCAATCTTTTCCATGGCGTTTCCAGAAATCAGAGGGCGATGAATGGGAAGAGCATGGGGGAAAGTCTATGCCTGGGCTCGCCCGCCAGAAATATCGGATCTCTCGAATTTCATGCCTGATCCTACAAACCGCGATACGCTCGCGCGGGGCCTGAACTAGAATCCTTACCCAGGCGCATACATTCCCGTGCCATCCGCCGGAGCCCTCTCTCATGCCGCAATCCGCGCTGAAAAACGCCATCGCCCGCTATCTCGATGCCCGCCATCCGGGCGAGGACGGCGCCTTCGCCACCGCCATCGACGGCCTGGTGCTGATGCGCAACACCCGCACGGACATGCTCAATCACATGATCTACCGCCCGGCGATGTGTCTGGTGGCGCAGGGCGCCAAGTGCGTGATGCTCAATGACCAAGTGCTGCATTACGCCGAGATGCAATCGCTGGTGATCAGCGTCGAGTTGCCCGGCGTGGGCCGCATCACCCAGGCTTCGCCGGACCGGCCCTACCTGGCGATCGCGCTGGAGTTCGACCCGCTGATCCTGCGCGAGGTGCTGGCGCAGTTGCCGTCGCAACCCGCCCCGGCCGAACCCGGGCTGGGCCTGTACGTGGAAGACACCGACGCCGCGCTGGCCGACTGCATGCTGCGCCTGGTGAACGTGCTGGAGACGCCGGCCATGCTGGCGGTGCTGGCCCCGCTGCTGATGCGCGAGATCTGCGCGCGATTGCTCACCGGTCCCAATGGCGGCCGGCTCTGTACGCTGGCGCTGCCCGCCGGCCATGCGCAGCGCGTGGGCGAGGCCATCCGCCTGCTGCGCACCGAGTTCACGCGCGCCCTGCGCATCGAGGAACTGGCGGCCGCGGCCAACATGAGCACGTCGTCGTTCCACCAGCACTTCAAGCAGTTGACGTCGATGACGCCGCTGCAATACCAGAAGCAATTGCGGCTGCTGGAAGCCCGCCGGCTGATGCTGGTGGAAGACGCCAACGTGATGCGCGCGGCCTATCGGGTAGGCTACGAAAGCCCGTCGCAGTTCAGCCGCGAATACACGCGCATGTTCGGCGTGCCGCCCAAGCGCGATACGACGGCGACACGCCACCTCGGCGCTGCGGCAACGGCCGACTACCGGGCCGCCGTCTAGGGCCTGTCGATATTGGTTGGACGGCCCCCTGGCCGCCCGGACACTCAGCCTCGGCGCAACTGCGACAGCGCGCCGATCAGCGACCCGACGTCGAAACCCTTTGCGTCTTCGGCGGTTCCGCTGGGGGTTGCCTGATCGACCAGATTCGGCAACAGGCCTGTCAGCGACTGCAGGACGCTGTCGCGCGGCTGGCCGCTTTCCTGGGCGATGGCGTCGACAACCCCCCGGTCCAGCACGCCGTCGAGCTGCTGCGCGCTGACGGACGCATTGTCGCCGGCACCCGTCCAGGACTGGACGATCCCGCCCAGGCCGCCTTTCTCGAAATCGGCGATCAACCCCGAGATGCCGCCCGGGTACCGGGCCAGTTGCTTCAGAACGATCGGCAGCAGGCCGTTTTCGTCACCCGCGCCGAGCGAGCCCGTCAAACTATCAAGAAGTCCCATGGCTGAACCTTTCATGCGGAAGAAGAGGACGCGCCGGCCACGATGTGTGGCAGGCGCTCGTTTCCAGCCTTGTCAGGCCTGCAGGTCGGCAGGCAGCTTGCCACCGTTGGCGGCCAGCTTGGCCATGACCTGCTTGTGCAGCCAGATGTTCATCGCGGCCGAGTCGTCGGTGCTTCCGGTATAGCCCAGCTCATAGGCCAGTTCCTTGCGCGCGGTCAGGCTGCTATCCAGGCCAAGCAGCTTCAGCAGGTCGACGATGGACGTCTTCCAGTTCAGCTTCTCGGCATGCTGCGCCTGCATGCCCAGAAGCACGGCATCGACGTCCACCGGTGCGGCGGCGGGCGTCTGCGCGGCAGAGGGGGCAGCGGCGGTGGCGTCCGGCGCCGTCGGTGCGGCATCCTTGTTGGCGGGATGATCGGAGGGGAAGATCTTGTTGAGAATAGTAGCGAAGATGCTCATGGATATCTCCGTTGGGCGGCACTTGGCCGCTGGGTCTGGACATCGTTTGCGCCGCTGCGCTTTCGGGATTCAGCGCTGAGCAGCGCGCCCTAGCATAGCGGCCCGCCACCGCAAACCCGGCGACAAACACATTAGGTTTCAATTGGCATGACGCTGGCGGGCCGTCGATCAAGGGCTGCGCGTCTCCTTCGCGTCGGAGGATTCCGCGTCGTTGCGCGCCTCCAGCTCGTTGCCCAGCACATCTGCCGGGTTTTCCTCGCCCTCATCCCGTGTCAGCGCACGCCGCGTATGGCCGGCCGCGCGGGCCGTCTCGCCCACCACCACTTCAGGCTGCTGCGACTGCATGGCCACGTTGGCCGGCGGCGCGTAGCCCTGCTTGTCCTGACCGAAGTAGACGACCATGTGCGGATACGGCAGCTCGATGCCGGCGGCCTCGAAGTGCTTCTTGACCAGGCGGTTGTAGCCGCGCTGCACGGCCCACTGCATGCCCGGCGTGGTCTTGATCAGCACGCGGATGGTGACCCCCTTCTCGTTGACTGCGGTGACGCCCGGGATGGTGATGTCCTCGATCACTTCGGGCGACAGCACCGGATCGGTCATCAGCTCTGCAAACGCATTGCGCAGATGTTCCACCGCATCGTCCACGCTTTCGCGGTGGGCGATGGTGTACTCACCAAGGTGATATGAAAAATCACGCATGTGGTTGGCAACGACATCCACCGACGAGAACGGCACCAGGTGATAGCCGCCGTCCAGCGTGCGGATGCCCACGGAACGGATGGTCATCTTCTCGACCGTACCGAACACGCCCGCGACCTGCACGACGTCGTTCTCGTTCATGCCGTTTTCCAGCTGGATGAAGACACCGGTGATGATGTCCTGCACCAGCTTCTGCGCGCCGAAACCAATGGCCAGGCCGACGACACCGGCGCCGGCGATCAGCGGGCCGATGTTGATGCCGATCTGCGACAGGATGATCAACGCCGTCATGGTGACGATGACGATCAGCGCGGCATTGCGGAACAGCGACAGCAGCGTGCGCTCGCGCGCGCTGGGCATGGGACGGCCATCGACCTGCGTCAGGCGATGCTCGATGAAGCTGGCGATCACGGTCCAGGCCAGTGCCGCGATCAGCAGCACGATGACCACGTTCACCACCATGCGGATCGCCGTGGCGCCCGCGTCGGAGGCCAACCAGTACGACAGGTCGAAGGCGCGCCAGGCGTCCAGGATCAGCAGCAGCACGACGATACGGATGATCCAGCCGATGATCTTCAGGCCGGCCGGCACGTAGGAGTTGACGCGTGCCTCCAGCATGGGCAGGCGGCGGCGCAGGTCGTCGGACAGCTGGATGGGCCTGCCCAGGAAGGTGTTCATCAGCAGGATCAGCAGGCTGCCGCCCCCGATGGCCAGCAGCGTCTGCACCGTTGCGTGCGCCATGAAGGGCAGCGCGTTGACCGGATCGATCTGGCTGACCACCAGCAGTACCGTGAAGTAGGCGATGCCCAGCAGGTGCCAGATGCGCGACAGGAAACGCAGCCGCGATCCCATGAAAGTGGTGGCGCTGGTCGCGCGGTTTTCGAGGCGCTCGCGCACGATCTGGCGGTTCTGCCAGATGCCGCGCACGGCGTACACGTACACGATCAGCATGATGATCATGCCGGCCAGGCGGCCCAGCGCGGGCGACAGCGTGGCGGCCAGCACGGGATCGACCAGCATGGTGCCGTAGCCCGCGCCCGCGGCGATCAGCACCAGCCAGCCGTTCCAGTATTTGGCGGGGCCATCGGCCAGCGACACCAGGCGCAGGTGCGGATGGCGCACGGCGAACACGGTGCGGATCAGCACCTTGACGATTTCCACGGCCACGAAGGCCTTCAGGAAGACCAGCGCCAGGGCGTCGAGCGTGCCACGGCCCGGCGTGGTCCACAATGCCGCGCTGCTGCCGGCCATGGCAGCCAGCAGCACCACGGCCACGTCGATGGCCAAGGCGCCGATGATGGCGCCCGCGCGGCGGTAGAGCACCCTGAGGCTGGCGTGATGGCCAGGCTCGGCCACCGCGACGCCTTCATGGCCCAGTTCGCCGACCCAGCGGTCGATGCGGCCATAGATGCGCATGGCGATCATGCGCAGGATGGCGAAGGCGATCAGGGTGACCAGGATGGCCAGGGCCAGCGGCAGCAGCGCCTGGCTGGCCGTGCCGGCTTCCAGGCGCAGGCTTTGGCCCGAGGCCAGCGCGCGCATGTCGTCCACGCCCTGGCCCATGTCGGCAGCCACGCCGGACAGGAAGCGCTGGGCGCCGTCGGTGATGCGGTCTTGCAGGCCTGGGGTGGCGGGCTGGCCGGCGACGGGCGTGCCGCCGGGCGTGGCGGGAGTGGCATTGGCCGCCGATGGGGCGTTGCCGGTCGCGGCATTGGAGGCCGCAGGCGCGTTGCCCGTTGCGGTCGATGCGCCGCCACCCGGCACCTGCGCGCGCAATTGGTCGATCAGGGTCTTTCTGGTGTCGGGATTCTCGAGCAGATCGGCCAGCGCCGCCGGTGTCAGGCCCGACGCGGCAGCCGGCGCCTGTTGCTGCGCCGCCGGAGGATTCGCAACCTCCGCCGCCATTGCCCGCGCCGACATGCAACTCAACAGCGCCATCAGCATCGCCGCGGCCCACCAGGGCCGCGCCCGCATGTGCCGCCACAGGCCGGCGGCGTGATTCCAAAGAAGGATGACGGTCGATGCTGTCGCTGCGAGTCGAACCACTAACAAATCTCCTGTTCGAAAGGATGCAAGGCGGTGGCCGGACGGGGCCGCGCATGCGGATGCGCCGGATCCGGCCCTGCCCGATGATAAATCCCCGGCGGCGACAGGCGCCACCCACCCCATTACGAGACGCTACACGGGGGCCGCCTCTTTCAGCAGCCAGCGCTCCACCGCTCCCGCGGCCTCGGATCTCGGGCCCTGCCCGGGCCGCACCACGTAATACGCCATGCCTTCCAGCGCCGGCCCGATCGGCGCCTGCAGCAGGCCCAGCTTCAGTTCCTCCTGCACCAGCGCCAGGCTGAGCAGGGCCACGCCCTGCCCCGCCACCGCTCCCTGGATCGCATGGCTTTCATCGGAATAGCGGATACCCGCCGACACATCGAGCCTGGGCTGACGCGCGACACGCGCCCATTCGGCCCACGTCAGATCGACGGGCAGCTTGCGGTGCCAATCGAAATGGATCAACGCGTGCCGCCGCACGTCGGCGGCCTGCCGGATCTTCAGATGCGGACTGGCGACCGGCGCGTAGCGGTCGCGCATCAGCAGCGTGGCGCGCAGCCCGGGATATGCGCCCGTGCCATAGCGGATCGCCAGGTCGGCCGTGCCGCCGTGCAGATCGACAGGATCGTTCGAGGCATGCACCCGCAGATCCATGCCGGGATGGTCCGCCTGGAACGCAGCCAGGCGCGGCACCAGCCAGCGCGCCGCGAACGCGGGCGTGGCCGACAGCGTGGCCGAGGGGCGCTCGCGTGGCCGCAACCGCTGCACGCCGGCCTCGATCGCGGCGAATCCTTCATGCACCGAGGCATACAGCGTCTGACCCGCAGGCGTCAGCTCGATGGCTCGGGTCTTGCGGACGAACAGTCGGCAGTCCAGGCTGGTTTCCAGCACACGGATGCGATGGCTGATCGCGGTGGCCGTCACCGCCAGTTCATCGGCGGCGTGCTTGAAGCTGCGCAGACGCGCGGCCGCCTCGAAGGCATGCAGCGCAACCAGGGAAGGCAATCGGGAAGACATGGCGCACCCGCTTTCCAAAGACGATATACATGAATTTATCTCATTCGTTGGTTGAGAAAGCATCGTTTGTCCTGGTAGCTGGACGGAGCGGACACTGGCGGTACGGATGAATTTTCATGACCCATCGGAGCCCTTTGCCATGACCACCCTCCTGCACATCGACGCCAGCGCCCGCAGCGGCGCATCCGGCGCCCAGCCGCACGGCTCGCACACGCGTCGCCTGACGCAGCGTTTCGTCGAACAATGGCTTGCGTTGCACCCCGGCGCCACCCTCATCCGCCGCGACGTCGGCGCCCATCCACCCGCGCCGGTGACAGGCGACTGGATCCACGCGGCGTTCACCCCCGAGGCCCGGCGCGAAGCGTGGATGCACGAGACGCTGGCGCAGAGCGACGAACTGGTCGACGAACTGCTGGCCGCCGACGTCATCGTGGCTGGCGTGCCCATGTACAACTTCGGTCCGCCCGCGCAGTTCAAGGCCTACATCGACAACATCGTGCGCGTGGGCCGCACCTTCGGCTTCGACCGCCAGCGCGCGGGCGACCCCTACTGGCCGCTGCTGGCCGGCCAGGGCAAGCAACTGGTGGTGCTGTCCTCGCGCGGCGACCATGGCTATGGCCCCGGCGAACGCATCGCGCATCTCAACCATGTGGAAACCTCGGTCCGCACCGCGTTCGCCTACATGGGCATCACCGACGTGCATGGCGCGGCCATCGAATACGACGAGTTCGGCGATCAGCGCCTGGCCGATTCCATCGCGCGCGCCGAGGCGAAAGTGGATGAATTGTCACGGTCGGTGTGCCCGCGAGAATCCATGTTGCGGCATGGGATTTGCTGATTTTCCAGGGTTTTCAACGCGCACCCAGGAGGTAAGCATGAACCGTATGCACGCTTTTCGCATCGACAGCTTCGGCGGACCGGAAGTTCTGCATCGTGAGCGCGTTCCCATTCCGTCCCCGCGATCCGAACACATATTGGTCAAGGTCGCGGCCGCCAGCCTGAACCCCGTCGACGTCAAGACGCGATCCGGCCGATTCCCCCTGGTGAAGGAAACACAATTGCCTTTCACGCTGGGCCGGGACTGCGCGGGCGTCGTGCAGGAGTCGGAAGATACGCACGGGCCCTTCCGCCCCGGACAGGAGGTGTTCGCCTTCGTCGGCCACGGCCAGGGCGCCTACGCAGAGTTCGCGCTGGTGCCGCGCGAGGCGCTGGCGCCCAAGCCGCAGTCGCTGGATCTGGTCGAGGCGGCGGCCGTGCCGCTGGCCGCGCTGACGGCCTGGCAGGGGCTGTTCGAACACGGGCGGCTGGAACCGGGACAGACGGTGCTGATCCACGCGGCCTCGGGCGGCGTGGGGCATTTCGCCGTGCAGTTCGCCAAGGCGCGCGGCGCGCAGGTGATCGCCACGGCATCGGGCGAGGCCGGTGAATTCGTGCGGTCGCTGGGCGCGGACATGGTCATCGACTACCGCAAGGAAGCCTTCGAGCGGCAGACGCCGCCCGTGGACCTGGTATTCGACCTGGTGGGCGGCGAGACGCAGGAGCGTTCCTGGGCCGTGCTCAAGGATGGCGGCGCATTCGTGTCCACGGTGGCCGAACCCTCGGCCGACAAGGCCGCCGCGCGCCGGATACGCGCGATACGCTACACCGCCCAGCCCGATGGCGCGGAACTGGCGCTGATCGGCAGGCTGATCGACTCGGGCCGCATCCGCGTGCACGTGTCCGAGGTGTATCCGTTCGATGCGATGGAGCAGGCCCTGCACCGGCTGGAGGAAGGCCATAACCGGGGCAAGATGGTGGTGCGGCTGTGATCGGTCGAGGTCGATCGCGGCATGACGGCGGCGCGTCGCAACAGCCGGCGCGGCGCGCCGCTGCGAAGGCCTTTACTTCATCAAGCGCGACAACAGGCCCAGCATCCCCATCGGGCTCAGGTCCTTGACGTCGTCGATGGTGCCGTTGGGCGTGGCCTTGTCGACCAGGCCGGGCAACATGGCGGCCAGCGATTCCAGCACGTCCGGCCGCGCGCGGCCGGTATCGGCGGCGATGGTGTCGATCACGCCCGGCTCGAACACCGAATCCAGTTGCTGCGCCGATATCGGCAGGTTTGCACCGTTGCCGATCCACGACTGCACCACTTCACCCAGGCCGCCGCGCTGAAAAGCGTCGATCAGCCCGGCGATGCCGCCCGGATACTTGCCCAGTTGCTTCAGCACGGCGGGCAACAGGCCGTTGCCGCCTTCACCGGACGAACCGGAGGCCAGGGAGGTCATCAAGGAGTCCAGCAGTCCCATGACAGAAATCGTCCTTTTATCTTGGCGCGTTCTGCGCGCTGTGGGGAGGTTTCCCGCCCCGCGAATGCGGAGAACGGGAACGAGGCGGCACTTTACTTGAGAAAGCCCCTCGCGCGTGTGTCGTCGATGCATCAACGGAATCCGCGCCGCGCCGGCGGTATAGTCCCGAGCACCCGCCACGCCCCACTCCGATCCCATGGCCATCTCCACCGACAGCGTTCTCTCCCGCCTGCGCCTGAAGCAGCTGGGCCTGATGATCGCCCTGGACCATCACCGCTCGCTGCGCCGCGCCGCCACCGACCTGTCGATGACGCAATCGGCCGCCAGCAAGGCCCTGGCCGAGATCGAAAGCGTAATGGGCGGCGCGCTGTTCACGCGCAGCCGCACCGGCATCATGCCCACCGACCTGGGCCGTGTCGTCATCCGCTACGCCTGGCTGCTGCGCGCCGACGTGGAAGCCATGTGCCAGGAAGTGGCGCGCATCCAGCTGGGGCACGGCGGCCGCCTGTCGCTGGGCGTCATCATGGGCTCGGTGCCGAACGTGATGGCCCGTGGCGTGACGGCGTTGCGCGAAGCCGAACCCGACGTATCGATCCAGATCCACGAGGACACCAGCGCGCACCTGCTGGCCATGCTGGACCAGGGGCAGATCGACGTGATGCTGGGCCGCACCACGGTCAGCCCCAATCCGGGCCAATACCACTACCGGCATCTGTCGGAAGAGCCGCTGAACATCGCGGTGGGCGCCGACCATCCACTGGCCCGCGCACGCAAAGTGCGCCTGCAGGACCTGCAAAACTATAGCTGGGTGGTCTATCCCAGCCGCATGCCGCTGCGCGCGCTGCTCGAACGCGAATTCGCCG
This sequence comes from Bordetella ansorpii, assembly GCF_900078315.1. GTDB lineage: Bacteria > Pseudomonadota > Gammaproteobacteria > Burkholderiales > Burkholderiaceae_B > Bordetella > Bordetella ansorpii. The sequence continues at coordinate 367,697 of NZ_FKBS01000014.1, read as the reverse complement.
ACGCGGGCATGGCGCTGCCCTCGAATTTGATCGAGACTTCATCGGTATTCTCGACCGTGACACTATTGCGCCGCGCTTCCGATCTGGTCGCGCTATTGCCCGATGAAGTATGCGAATTTTTCCGTGAATACGGCATGCTGCGCGTATTGCCGATTGCATTGGTATCGCGCGGCCAGCCTTTCGGATTAATCACCCGCGTGGGCGCGCAGCCTTCGCCCATCGCCCAGCGTTTCATCGATATCCTGCTACGGCAATATCCCTTGCCGGCCGCGTCCGCATAATGCGGCGCAGCATGCCGCGCTATGCGTTCACGGCATAGCGGGCGGCGGAAAAAGTCGTTGCTGGCTGGGGCGGCACAGCCGATACCATCGGGGTTCATCTCCCGTCCGATACGGTGCCTCTCTTGCCGACCTCTTCCGCCACCGCCCTGCGTCCCACCGACGTCTTCCAAGCCTTCCGCTCCCACTTTCCCGGCACCGCCACGCGCGCCTATCTGGACGTCGCCAGCCGCAGCCTGGTGCCCGCCAGCGCCATGGCCATCGCCACCGAGCACATCGCCGAACGCATGGAAGGCCGCGTCGACAAGAAGCAGTATTTCGAGGTCGTGGAATCCGCCCGCCAGCGCTTCGCGCGCATGATCGGCGCGCACCCTGACGAGATCGCCGTCACCAAGAACGTGTCGGAAGGCCTGAACATCATGGCCGGCGCCATCGACTGGCAGCCGGGCGACGTGGTGCTGCTGTGCTCGGCCATCGAACACCCCAACAACGTCTATCCGTGGCGCAACCTGGAGAACCAGGGCGTGCGCGTGCATGACCTGCCCAGCAGCGACGGCCGGTTCCCGATGGCGCAGGCGCTGGAGATCCTGGCCCGGCGCGGCGCCCGCGTGGTGTCGGTGCCGAGCACGTCGTTCCGCCCGGGTTTTCGCACCGATCTCGACGCGCTGTCCGCCGCCTGCGAACAGGCTGGCGCGCTGCTGATCGTGGACGGCGCGCAATCGGCCGGCGTGATGCACCTGGACGTGCGGGCAACGCCCATCGCGGCGCTGGCGGTCAGCACGCAGAAGGGACTGTGCGCGCTGTACGGCATGGGCTTTCTGTATGTGCGCCGCGAGCTGGCCGAGCGCCTGACGCCACGCGCCCTGGCGCGCTTCGGCGTGCAGATCTCTGCCACGCACGAAGCCGATTACGATCCGGGTCCCATCGAATACCGCCGCGGCGCCTTGCGCTTCGACCTGGGCAATTACAACTTCCTGGCCGCCGCCCTGGTGGACGACGCGATGGCGCTGCTGGAGCGCTGCGGCGGCACGCAGGCCATCCAGGCGTACACGCTGGACCTGGGCGAACGCCTGACGGCGGGACTGGCCGATTGCGGCGCGCCCGTAGTGCGGGCCGCCGGCGCACTGGGCTCGAACATCGTCTCGGTGTCGTTCCCGGACCATCCCGAATCGGCAAAGGGACTGCAGGCATGGCTGGTTGCGCGGCAGGTGTTTGCCGCCGTGCGCGGCAGCACCCTGCGCTTCTCCATTCACGCCTACAACAACGCGGACGACATCGACCAGGCCGTGCGCGCCACGGCCCAGTGGATGCAACAATCGCGCTGATTCAACCGACGATTGCGTGCGCCGGGTAGACGTGGCGCAGCCACTGCAGGAACAGCATCACGGCAGGCTTGTCGGACGAGCGCGGCGCGCACACGGCGTGATAATTCAAGCCGTCGCGCACCTCGCCCGGATAGGGCTGCACCAGCGTGCCGCGTTGCAAGGCCGCATCCACCAGCGATGAGCGGATCAGGGTCACCCCCATGCCGGCCTCCAGCACGCCCAGCAACGTGGCCGAGTCGTTGAAGTTCAGCGAGGGGCCATCCTCGGGCTGCAACCTGTGGCGGTCGTCCTGGTTCCAGAGGTCCAGGTAATCGCGCTCGGTATTGCGCAGGAAAGCCGGCTGCGCCAGCGGGCCGTCGATGCCATCGCTGCTTGCCGTCGCCTGCAGGCTGCTCGCCACCGCGGGCGTGCATACCGGAATGATGACGTCGTCGGTCAGGCGCAGCACGCGGTAGTGCGGCCAATCGCCCGTGCCCAGGCGGATGGAGATATCCACCCCGGACGATTCGAGATCGGCATAGAAACGATGCACGTCGATGCGCAGGTCGATCCACGGATGCGCGGCGACGAACTCGGGCAAGCGGGCCGCCAGGTTGCGCAGCGAGAAGCTGCGCGCCGCCGACACCACCAGCGTCTGCCGCTCGACGTCCAGCACCAGCCGGTTCAGGCCAGTACCCAGCAGATCGAAGGCGCGGCAGGTGAAGTCGTAGAGCAGCTCACCTTCCTGCGTGAAGCGCAGGCCGCGCGGGCCTCGCTCGAACAGCGCGACGCCAACGTGATCTTCCAACGCCTTGAGCTGCCTGCTGAGGGCGCCCTGGGTTTGAAACAGTTCTTCCGAGGCGCGCACCAGGTTCAGATGTTTGCCGGCGACATTGAATACCAGCAATGATCTGAGCGAAGGCAGGCGCGCCAACAGGCCGGTATTCGATAGCCTCATAGCGCAGCGCCAAATCCTCAATAGCGGAAAGCAGGTAGCGCCCGTATTCTAATACGGCTTTTAATGCTGCTGTTTTCACTTCATAACAACCAGGAATCCTTGGCAATGGGTGTTTGCAGAATCAGGCGGTCGATTATCCAGCGTACCGCGCTGGTTTTTGCATTGGCGACGGCGACGCCTTTCGCCGTGGCCCAGACCTTTCCCAACCACGCCATAAACCTGGTCGTGCCTTATGCGCCCGGCGGCAGTTCCGATGTGGTGGCTCGCCTGCTGGCGCAGAAACTCAGCGAACAATTCGGCCAATCGGTCGTGGTCGAAAATAAACCCGGCGCCGGCGCCACCATCGGCACGGCCTATGTCGCGCAACCCGGCCACGGCGGTTATGTCGCCTTGTTGGCCGATAACGCGCAAACCACCGCGCCGGCCATGTACAGCAAGCTGTCTTACGATGCCGTAAAGGATTTCAGCGTGGCCGGTTTCGTCGGCCAGGCCTCGGCCCTGTTGTTCGCCAGCAAGAATTCCGGGCTGACCAGCGTGCAGGACGTGCTGGACCGGTCCAAGGAAAAACCGAAGTCGCTGACCATCGGCACGGGCAACGGATCGCCCAGCCACCTGATCAGCGAACTGTTCCAGATCAAGTCGGGCGTGCAGTTGCAGGTGGTGCCTTACAAGGGCGCGTCGGCGGCGTTGAACGATCTGCTGGCGGGCCATATCGACATGGTCTTCACGAACCCTGCCTCGGCGGCGCAGTACCTGGAAGGCGGCCGCCTGACCGTACTGGGCCAGACGGGCGAAAAACGCGACCCGCGTTTTGCCAACGTGCCGAATTTCAAGGATTCCGGCATCAAGAACCTGGACGTGGCGTATTGGTTCGCGGTGCTGTTGCCTGCCGACACCCCCGCCGACATCCAGGCGCGCTGGCGCAAGGAAGTCGACGTGGCGCTGAACTCGCCGGAAGTAAAGGCCAAACTCGATAGCCTTGGCATCAATCAAACCGGCATGACACCCGCCGCGGCCCAGTCCCTCATCAAGGACGAAGCCGTGCTGTGGAAGCAAGTGGTCAACGAAGCCGGTATCAAGGCCGAATAAAGCCGCGAACCCGGCGGGGGAAGGAACTGCAAGCACGGCGAATGGTGCGCAGTTCCCTGGTGCGGCGGCGGGCCAGCAGTAGGGCCCGCCGCAGTCATCAGCCTATCCCGGCATCAGGCCAGCGTATAGGCCGTCTTCACCGTCGTATAGAACTCACGCGCATAGGCGCCCTGCTCGCGCGGGCCGTGGCTGCTGCCCTTGCGGCCCCCGAACGGCACGTGATAATCCACGCCCGCGGTCGGCAGGTTCACCATCACCATGCCGGCCTGCGCATGACGCTTGAAGTGCGTGGCGTACTTCAGAGACGTGGTGGCGATGCCGGCGGACAGGCCGAACATCGTATCGTTGGCCACGGCCAGCGCCTCGTCGTAGTCCTTCACGCGGATCACGCTGGCCACCGGCCCGAAGATCTCTTCGCGGTTGATGCGCATGCCCGCCGTGCTTTCCACGAACAGCGCCGGCGACATGAAATAGCCTTCGGTGGCGGCCTTCACGGCTTCGCCGCCCGCGGCCAGGCGCGCGCCTTCGTCGCGGCCGATGGCCAGGTAGCTCAGGTTCTGCTCCAGTTGCGGACGCGACGCCACCGGGCCCATGTCGATGCCTTGGGCCAATGCGTCGCCCACCTTGATGCGCGCCATGCGTTCCTGCAGCGCCTGCACGAACCGGTCGTGGATGGCGTCGGTGACGATCAGGCGGCTCGATGCCGTGCAACGCTGGCCCGTCGAGTAGAACGCGCTCTGCGCGCTGAGTTCGACGGCAACGTTCAGGTCGGCATCGTCCAGCACCACCTGCGGATTCTTGCCGCCCATTTCCAGCTGCACTTTCTTCAGCGTGCGCGAAGCGCGCTCGGCGATGCCGCGGCCCACGCCCTCCGAACCGGTGAAGCTGATCGCGTCGACCTCGGCATGGTCGACCAGCGCGTTGCCGATGACGCTGCCGCGGCCCATCACCAGGTTGAACACGCCGGCGGGAATGCCGCTGCGGCTGATGATGTCGGCCAGCGCCCAGGCGCAGCCCGGCACCAGGTCAGCCGGCTTGATCACCACGCAGTTACCGTAGGCCAGCGCGGGCGCGATCTTCCAGGCCGGGATGGCAATGGGGAAGTTCCACGGCGTGATCAGGCCGACCACACCCACGGGTTCGCGCGTGATCTCGACACCGACGTTGGGACGCACCGAGGGCAGCACCTCGCCCGCCTGGCGCACCACTTCACCGGCGAAGAAACGGAAGATCTGGCCGGCACGCACCACTTCGCCGATGGCTTCGGGGCGCGTCTTGCCTTCTTCGCGGGCCAGCAGTTCGCCCAGCTCTTCGCGGCGCGCCAGGATTTCGGCGGCGATCTTTTCCAGCGCATCGGCGCGCGCCTGCACGCTGCCGGTGGACCAGGCGGGGAAAGCGGCGCGGGCGGCCTGCACGGCGGCCTCGACCTGCGCGGCATCGCCCTGGGCGTACTCGCCGATCACGTCGGCCAGGTTGGAGGGATTCAGGTTCTGGGAATAGCTGTTGCCAGCGACCCATTGTCCATCGATGAGGTTGTCGTAACGGGGGGTGGTCATACACGTCTCCTGGGAATGCAGCCAGGGCGCGGGCGGGATGCGGCGGGGCCGCGCGGCATGGCGGAGAGGACCGCCGTTACGCCCTGGGGCTCGTGGCGAGTGTAGGAGTCGCCCCGAGACGCTGTCGATGGAATTATTTCGATAATGTGTTCGCTTTTGCGACTATAGGACTCTAGGCGGTTGAGGTGCCTTCCTGCTTCGACCGCGCCTGTTTCGCCAGCTCGGCATAGCGGCTGGCCAGCTTGTCCAGACTGTCTTCGTCCAGGTCCTCGGCGTCGATCACGTCGTCGTCCGCGCCCTTCATGGCGAACAGCAGTTCGTCCAGCTTCATCTGCAAGGCCTTGCTGTCCTTGTTCTGGCTTTGCTGGATCAGGAACACCATCAGGAAGGTGACGATGGTGGTGCCGGTGTTGATCACCAGTTGCCAGGTGTCGGTAAAACCGAAGATCGGGCCACTGACGGCCCAGGCGATGACGACCACGAGGGCCAGGCAGAAGCTGGCCGGAGAACCGGTCCAGCGCGAGACCGCGCTGGCGAATTTGTCGAAGGCGTGATGGACGGGATGTTGGGGAGCGTCGCGCACGTGACCGTTGTCTTCCTGGGAGCGAGAGGTGCCCGATTTCCTGTTCATGGCCGTTTTCCGGAGATGGAAAACGAGGCATGAGCAAACGCCATGCCCAGACGCCCCGCTATGGCGTCTCTTAAGCGGGCATCTTCTCGTCAGGCCGCAAGGTCAGCACCCGAACGCCCTGCCTGGTGACGGCAACGGTGTGCTCGAATTGCGCCGACAATTTGCCGTCGCGCGTCACGACGGTCCAGCCGTCGTCCCGGGTTTCGACCGCGTTCAGGCCCTGGTTGATCATCGGCTCGATGGTGAACACCATGCCTTCGCGCAGCGTCAGGCCCGTGTTTGGCCGGCCCCAATGCAGCACCTCGGGCGCCTCGTGCATTTCACGACCGATGCCGTGTCCACAGTATTCACGCACGACGGTGTAGCCGTTCTTGCGCGCGTGCGATTCGATGGCGTGGCCGACGTCGCCCAGGCGAGCCCCGGGACGCACGGCCTTGATGCCTTTCCACATGGCCTCGTAGGTGGCCTTCACCAGCCGCTTGGCTGCCGGCGCGACCTCTCCCACCAGATACGTCTTGCTGGAGTCGGCGATGTAGCCGTTCTTCTCCAGCGTGATGTCCAGGTTGACGATGTCTCCGGAAAGCAGGATCTCGGAGGTGGACGGCACGCCGTGGCACACCACGCTGTTGCGCGACGAATTCAGCGAATACTTGAACCCGTACTGCCCCTTGCTGGCGGGCCGTGCCTGCAGTTCGTCGGTGATGAAGCGGTCGACCAGATCGTTGACCTGCATGGTCGACATGCCGATCAGGTTCAGGCGGTCGAGATGGGTGAAGACCTGCGCCAACAGCTTGCCGGACACGGCCATCAGTTCGACTTCTTCGGGCCGCTTGGTCATGTCGTGGCGGGCTCCAGAGATCCCGCGGCCACCCCGGCCGCCCGCAATTCACGGCCGACGATGTCGTTGAAGCTTTGCGTGGGGTTCATCTCGCAAAGCATGCCGATCTTCATCCAGAAGGCGGCCTGCGCGTTGATGGAACGGCAGGAGACGGTGCTGGCCTTGCGCAACTGGTCGTGCAGGTCGTCGTCGATGTTCACGATGCCCATGATGCAATCCGTATACGATTCGTATACGGATTATATAGGAATGTGGTGATCGGCCAGGCTGGGTGTTTTTGAGGTAGGAAGAAAGAGCCAGGCTCAAGGCTATGGGACGGCTAGCACGCTCAATAGCATCAAGCTTGTACCGCCGCACAGTCGAAGTTTGAACAACAACGCCGCAATTAAGGAATAGAATAAATAAACTTTAATAAAGACTCTATATCAAAGCTTTCAATGCGGAAATCCGACCTGCACCCTCACCTACAGGCCACATGCCTTCCGGTTCCCGGCAAATCGGGATGCTTCGCGGTCGTCCCCAAGCCTGTCCCGATCTTTGTAGATCTGCCGGCTTGCCATGCCCTGTTGGTATTGGCAAGGCGAGACCTGGATCTGTTGAGTGAATCCATCGCTCAGAACCAGGACCATGCTGATCTTCTGCTGCATATGCTGAACCGCCGAGAGGCCGTTGATAGCAGCCAGATTGAAGGCACGCATACCAGCTTCGACGGCCTACTCATGCACGAGCTGGATGTCGGCACCGAAGACGCCAAACAGGATCGAGACGCGGACACGACATTGAACTATGTGCGTGCCTTCACCTATGGTGCACACGCAGTTGCCCAGAAAGGCCAGTCCGCATTGAACCAGGATTTGATTCGCGCACTCCATGCCCAATTGATGGATGGCGACGAACGCGCGGATCCCGGCAACTGGCGCCGCATACAAAACTGGATCGGCGGTTTTGCTATTGAAACGGCAAGCTTCGTCCCCCCGCCCCCCGAAGAACTCTCAAGGTTGATGGATGACCTCCAGAAACTTCTGCAATACGAGCCTGAGAGCAACGCCATCGTATCTGTGCTGATGCGTGCAGCAATCGTTCATGCACAGTTCGAGGCGATCCATCCGTTCAGGGATGGCAACGGTCGCACAGGTCGATTGCTCCTGCCCTTGATGTTCAAGGCAGAAGGAGAGCCACCCATCCATCTTGCAACCTTCCTGAAGGTGCGGCAACGCGAATACTATCGCGCGCTGAGCGAAGCCCAGAAGCGCCTGAATTGGGAGCCATGGTTAAAGCTATTCCTGGAATGTGTGGTGGCCTCCTGCCGGCACACCATACAACTGCTCCAACGGCTGCGCATCATTCAAGGCAACTGGCAGCAAGCAGTGGGCAGCAAAACTAAAAGACGTGATGCCGCCGTGTGGGAATTACTCAAGCTGCTACTGGGCCAGCCCATCGTGACAGTCAGCATGGTCGCCCAACGCCTACAGGTCAGCTTTCCCTCTGCGAACACAGCCGTGGGAATCTTGGTCGACTTGGATATTCTGCGACCGGCAAACGCTCAACGACGGCATCGTGTGTTTCACGCACACGAAGTGATGAACGCGCTCTACACGGGACTTGATGAGGTGCTTCAGGATGTGGTGCGTCAGACCCAAGTGATGGAGAGCCCAACCTAAGAGGTCTGTTACTCGCCTGGAATCATCCCTGCATGCGCGGGGAACATCACGTCACGCAGTCGGCCGACACCTTGTACATCGGTTCATTCCCGCATGCGCGGAGAACACATCGCCACTGGCAAGGGCGAGATTGGCTCCGGCGGTTCATCCCCGCATACGCGGGGAACACGAGCGTCGTTCCAGCCCGCGCAGGATCTCGACCGGTTCATCCCCGCATACGCGGGGAACACGCACGAGTGGCACGGCTGCGCGGCTGCCCGCCCGGTTCATCCCCGCATACGCGGGGAACACCAGCAGTCAGAGGATGGTCCATCGAGGCCTCGCGGTTCATCCCCGCACACGCGGGGAACACGCGGGCGGTGCCAGCGGTACGGTGAATTTCTACGGTTCATCCCCGCACACGCGGGGAACACAGCTATGGAAAGCAGGCGCAAAATCCGATGGACGGTTCATCCCCGCACACGCGGGGAACACCCAGGCCCGCGTTCAGCCGTGGATGATGGAGTGCGGTTCATCCCCGCACACGCGGGGAACACTCGGCAGGCTGCATGGAGATCAATGCGCCAGGCGGTTCATCCCCGCACACGCGGGGAACACGTTGCCGCCATAGAAGGCTTCTTGGTCGATGGCGGTTCATCCCCGCACACGCGGGGAACACCTCTCGCATGGCCCTGATAATTGGCGCCTTGTCGGTTCATCCCCGCACACGCGGGGAACACAATGCTGGCCCGCGAGCAGAGATGCCGCGGGCCGGTTCATCCCCGCACACGCGGGGAACACGACGGACATGGCACGCTGAATGCCGCGCTCCATGGTTCATCCCCGCACACGCGGGGAACACATTTGGGTCGTCAAATCGTCGGCCTGCATGCGCGGTTCATCCCCGCACACGCGGGGAACACCGCCATGGGAGCAAGCATTGAAGACAGCGTATCGGTTCATCCCCGCACACGCGGGGAACACTTTGTACCTATGTTGACACTGCTAAACCGTGTCGGTTCATCCCCGCACACGCGGGGAACACATCATGCGCACGCAAACCCGCTATTTCACTGACGGTTCATCCCCGCACACGCGGGGAACACGTCCGCGCAATAAATGAGGCGAAACGCCACCGCGGTTCATCCCCGCACACGCGGGGAACACATCATGCGCACGCAAACCCGCTATTTCACTGACGGTTCATCCCCGCACACGCGGGGAACACCGTGACCGGTCTGTCACGGCCTCGCTGGTTGCCGGTTCATCCCCGCACACGCGGGGAACACGCAGGCCGGGTTCACCACCCAGATCGGCGAGTACGGTTCATCCCCGCACACGCGGGGAACACACCGATCAAGCCTGCGCCAACTGGAAACGGGGCGGTTCATCCCCGCACACGCGGGGAACACATGGTGATATTGCAGGTCCGTGAACTGGCCGTCGGTTCATCCCCGCACACGCGGGGAACACGAAATGGCGGCCATACGAGTACAGTTTGCCGTCGGTTCATCCCCGCACACGCGGGGAACACTTGATCTGCTCTTCCAAGCGGATCGCCTTCTCCGGTTCATCCCCGCACACGCGGGGAACACGGCGTGTCGGTGGTGCATTACGGCGCGCAGGTCGGTTCATCCCCGCACACGCGGGGAACACATCCGAAGACTGGCCAGCAGGGGACAGTCCCACGGTTCATCCCCGCACACGCGGGGAACACGCGTAAGGCGTGTTCTGGAGCGCGCCGGAGAACGGTTCATCCCCGCACACGCGGGGAACACTCTTAGCATAACCCTCTATTTTTAAATAACAATTCCAGAGCCAAATTTTCTACCGATACTTCAGCCACAAATCCGAAACACAAAATTCCCAGCCGCCACGCCGAAAAACGCCCCTCTCGCTCACCACACCCCACAACCGAAGCCCCAAAAAATACGGCGAGTAAAACTCGCCGTATTTTTCACGCAATCAAACCGGAGGCGGCAACCTACACCAGCACCCGCTCGATCCCGCCTTCGTTCGCGCGCTTCACGTAGTCTTCCATCCACGTCGCGCCCAGCACGTGACGCGCCATCTCGACCACGATGTAATCCGCATCCACGCCGGTATCACCCTCATACCGCGACAGCCCTTGCAAACACGACGGGCACGACGTCAGCACTTTCACGTCGCCGTTGAACCCATCCGCACGCAGCCCTTTAGTGTTCTTCTGCAGTTCCTCTTCCTTGCGGAAACGGATCTGCGTGGAAATATCCGGACGCGTCACCGCCAGGGTGCCCGACTCGCCGCAGCAGCGATCGCTCTTGACGGTGGCATCGCCCACCAGCGAACGCACGGTCTTCATCGGGTCCTGCAGCTTCATCGGGGTATGGCAGGGGTCGTGGTACATGTAGCGCACGCCCTGCACGCCGTCGAGCTTCAGGCCCTTCTCCATCAGGTATTCGTGGATGTCGATCAGGCGGCAACCGGGGAAGATCTTCTCGAACTCATACCCCGCCAGCTGGTCGTAGCAGGTGCCGCAGCTGACCACCACCGTCTTGATGTCGAGGTAGTTCAGCGTGTTGGCCATGCGATGGAACAGCACGCGGTTGTCGGTGATGATCTGCTCGGCCTTGTCGCTCATGCCGTTGCCGCGCTGCGGATAGCCGCAGCACAGGTAACCGGGCGGCAGCACGGTCTGCACGCCGGCATGCCACAGCATGGCCTGCGTGGCCAGGCCGACTTGCGAGAACAGGCGCTCGGAGCCGCAACCCGGGAAATAGAACACCGCTTCCGTCTCGGCCGTGGTGGCCTGGGGGTTGCGGATGATCGGCACGTAGTTGGCGTCTTCGATGTCCAACAGCTTGCGCGCGGTCTGCTTGGGCAGGCCGCCGGGCATCTTCTTGTTCACGAAGTGCACCACCTGCTCGCGCAGCGGCGCGCGGCCCACCGTGGCGGGCGGGTTGGCCGTCTGCTTGCGCACCAGGCCGCCCAGCAGGTCGTGCGCGGCGCGCTGCACCTTGTAGCCCACGCCCACCATGGCCTGGCGGGTGACGTTGATGGTGGCCGGATCTTTCGCGTTCAGGAAGAACATGGCGGCCGACGTGCCGGGATTGAACGACTTGCGGCCCATGCGGCGCAGCAGCGCGCGCATGTTCATCGACACGTCGCCGAAGTCGATGTCGACCGGGCACGGGTTGTAGCACTTGTGGCAGACCGTGCAGTGGTCGGCCACGTCCTCGAACTCTTCCCAGTGCTTCAGGCTGACGCCGCGGCGGGTCTGCTCTTCGTACAGGAAGGCCTCGACCAGCAGCGAGGTGGCCAGGATCTTGTTGCGCGGCGAGTACAGCAGGTTGGCGCGCGGCACGTGCGTGGCGCACACCGGCTTGCACTTGCCGCAGCGCAGGCAGTCTTTCACCGAGGCCGAGATGGCGCCGATCTCGCTCTGCTGCATGATCAGCGACTCGTGGCCCATCAGGTTGAAGCTGGGCGTCCAGGCGTGGCGCAGGTCGGCGCCCGGCATCAGCTTGCCGGCGTTGAAGTGGCCGTTGGGATCGATGCGGCGCTTGTACGCCTGGAACGGCGCCAGCTCTTCCTCGGTCAGGAATTCGTACTTGGTCAGCCCGATGCCGTGTTCGCCCGAGATGACGCCATCCAGGTCGCGCGCGATCTGCATGATGCGCTCGACGGCCTGGTGGGCCTCTTGCAGCATGTCGTAGTCGTCGGAGTTGACCGGGATGTTGGTGTGCACGTTGCCGTCGCCGGCGTGCATGTGCAGCGCCACGAACACACGGCTTTTCAGCACGCGCGCGTGGATGGCGCGCAGGCCATCCAGGATGGGCTTGCCCGCGTTGCCGGGGAACAGGCCCTGCAGGCTGGACAGCACTTCGGCGCGCCACGAGACGCGCACGGTGCGGTCCTGCACCACGTCGAACACGCGGGCCTGCGCCTGGCGCGCCAGGCGCTCGGACAGCGTGCCCTGCAGATGCGCCAGCCCCAAGCGGGGCAGTTCGGGCAGCATCTGCGCCAGGGGCAGATCCAGGTTGTCCAGCAGCCACTGCCAACGCTGGCGCGCGGCATGCAGCATCTCGATGGCCTGGCGCGTGCGCTCGGCCAGCACGTCGCTGCTGGTGATGCCGGCGTCCTCGTCGTCCTCGGGCTTGCCCAGCGGCAGCGGGTCGGACAGATAGGCTTCGAGGGCATCCAGCAGCCGCAGCTTGTTACCGGTGGACAGCTCGATGTTGATGCGTTCGATATGGTCCGTGTACTCGCCCATGCGGCCCAGCGGGATCACCACGTCTTCGTTGATCTTGAAGGCGTTGGTGTGGCGCGAGATGGCGGCGGTGCGGGCGCGATCGGCCCAGAATTTCTTGCGGGCCTCGGCGCTGACGGCGATGAAGCCTTCGCCATGACGCGTATTGGCCAGGCGCACCACTTCGCTGGCGGCCGCGGCCACGGCGTTCTCGTCGTCGCCGACGATGTCGCCCAAGAGCAGCATCTTGGGCAGCGTGCCACGCTTGCTCTTGGTGGCGTAGCCCACGGCGCGCAGATAGCGTTCGTCCAGGTGCTCCAGGCCGGCCAGGATGGCGCCACGGGCCTTGCCCTCGCCGTCCAGATAGCCCTTCACTTCCAGGATGGACGGCACGGCGTCGCGTGCCTGGCCGAAGAACTCCAGACAGACGGTGCGCGTGAACTTGGGCATGCGGTGCAGCACCCAGCGCGCGGACGTGATGAGGCCGTCGCAGCCTTCCTTCTGCACGCCCGGCAGGCCCGCCAGGAACTTGTCGGTGACGTCCTTGCCCAGGCCGACCTTGCGGAAACGCCTGCCTTCGATTTCGAGGGTTTCGCTGCGCAGCAGGCGCTCGCCGGGCTTGCCGGCGCCGTCGAACCACTTGACCTCGAAGCGGGCCACGTCCACGTCATGGATCTTGCCCATGTTGTGGTCCAGGCGCGTGACTTCGAGCCAGTTGCCGTCGGGATCGACCATGCGCCACCAGGCCAGGTTGTCCAGCGCGGTGCCCCACAGCAGGGCTTTCTTGCCGCCGGCGTTCATGGCGATGTTGCCGCCGATACAGGACGCCTCGGCGGAGGTGGGATCGACGGCGAACACGTAGCCCGCCTGCTCGGCCGCTTCGGCCACGCGCTTGGTGACCACGCCCGCGCCAGTGGCGATGACGCCCACGGGCTCGGTCAGGCCGGGCAGCATACAGGACTCGACCGCGCCCAGCGCATCGAATTTCTCGGTGTTGATGACGGCCGATTTCCACGTCAGCGGAATGGCGCCGCCGGTGTAGCCGGTGCCGCCGCCACGCGGCACGATGGTGAGGTTCAGCTCGATACAGGCGCGCACCAGCGGCGCGATCTCTTCCTCGTGGTCGGGCGTGAGCACGACGAAGGGATATTCCACGCGCCAGTCGGTGGCGTCGGTGACGTGCGAGACGCGCGACAGGCCATCGAACTTGATGTTGCCGCGCGCGGTGAGGCGGCCCAGCACGCGCAGCGCTTCGCGGCGCAGGTGCTCGGTCTGCTCGAACTGCTGTTCGAACTCGGCCACCGCGGTGCGGCCGCGCGACAGCAGTTCGACGACCTTGGCATCGTGGCCGGCCTCGCCGGACCCCGGCGCGCGGCGCTTGTCGATCTCGCGCAGGCGATGATGCAGGGCCTCGATCAGCAGCTTGCGGCGCTTGGGGTTGTCCAGCAGGTCGTCCTGCAGGTAGGGATTGCGGCGCACGACCCAGATGTCGCCCAACACCTCGTAGAGCATGCGCGCGGACCGGCCGGTGCGGCGCTCGCCGCGCAGGTCTGACAGCAGTTGCCAGGCATCTTCGCCCAGTAGCCGCGAGACCACTTCGCGATCGGAGAACGAGGTGTAGTTGTAGGGGATTTCGCGCAGGCGCGCGCCGGCGGCCACGGGGGTTGCCGCAAGGACTTGGCTGGCAAGAGGGGCGTTCATGGAAGCAGCGGGGAGGGCCCTTAAAAACCCATTTTATGTCATTACCGGAAACAGACGCGGCGAGAACTGTTACGACCGGGCTTTAAGCGCCATGAAAGCGCTCGTAGCCTGACGTTGCCGGATTTTTCCGGATGATGACGGATTTCCCGGCATTCATCCCGCAACACGGCTAGAAGTGCACGCCCGACGTGGCCCACAACAGGCCGGCCGTCATGGTGAGGTAGCGCAGGAACTTGCCGATGGCCATGTAGACGACGCACGGCCAGAACGCCAGGCGCAGCCAGCCGGCCACCGCGCACATCGGATCGCCCACCACGGGCAGCCAGGCCAGCAGCAGCGCGGGGGGACCCAGGCGCGTCAGCCAGGCGCGGGCCTTGGCGTGCCAGCGGCCCTTCATCATGTCCTTGGGTTCGCCGTCTTCGGGCACGCCTTCGGCTGGATCGTGTCCATGCCGCTCTCGCCAACGTTCCACGCCGCGATGCGCGCCCCACCCCATCGCATAGTTGACCAGCCCGCCCAGCGTATTGCCGACGGTGGCGATCAGGATGGCCGGCCAGAACATGTCCGGCGAGACCTTCACATAGGCATAGACGGCAGGCTCGGAACCCAGCGGCAGCAGGGTGGCCGAGACGAAGCTGACGAAGAAGATGGCGGACAGCCCGATCTCGGGCAACGCCAGCCATCCCAGCACCGTGTGGATCGCGGCGAGCAGGGTCTGTTCCATGGTGCCGACCAGTGTAGCCGCAGGGGTGCAGGCCACCGACAAGCCGGGCGGGCCTGCCGGAAAGACCCTGTCACGGGCTGTGCTACTCTGGCGAGCCGGTCGGCGCGGGGCGCCGGCTCATGCCTATTCCGCACAACGCGCTTCCATGTCCACCGACTACCTCAAACGCATCCTGACCTCCAAGGTCTACGACGTCGCCATCGAATCCCCCCTCGAAACCGCCACGCTGTTGTCGCAGCGAATTTCGAACACGGTGATGCTCAAGCGCGAGGATACGCAGGCGGTGTTCAGCTTCAAGCTGCGCGGGGCGTACAACAAGATGGCCCACCTGACGCCGGCGGCACTGGGCCGCGGCGTCATCGCCGCCTCGGCGGGCAATCACGCCCAGGGCGTGGCGCTGGCCGCCAGCCGCCTGGGCTGCCGTGCGGTGATCGTCATGCCGACCACCACGCCCGAAGTCAAGGTCGAGGCGGTGCGCCGCCTGGGCGGTGAAACGGTGCTGGCCGGTGAAAGCTTCACCGACGCCTACGAACACGCGAAACAGCTGGAAAAGACCGAGAAGCTGACCTTCGTGCACCCCTTCGACGATCCCGACGTGATCGCCGGACAGGGTACGGTGGGCATGGAAATCCTGCGCCAGCATCCCGGCGACATCGAGGCGATCTTCGTGGCCATCGGCGGCGGCGGCCTGATCTCCGGCGTGGCCGCCTACGTGAAGCAACTGCGTCCCGAGATCAAGATCATCGGCGTGCAGACCGAGGATTCCGACGCCATGGTGCGCAGCGTGCGCGCCGGCCGCCGCGTGCAACTGAACGACGTGGGCCTGTTCTCGGACGGCACCGCGGTCAAGCTGGTGGGCGCCGAAACGTTCCGCCTGACGCGCAAGTACGTCGACGACTTCGTGGTGGTCAACACCGACGCCATCTGCGCGGCCATCAAGGACGTCTTCCAGGATACGCGCAGCGTGCTGGAACCCTCGGGCGCCATGGCCCTGGCCGGGGCCAAGCAGTACGCCGCGCAGCACAAGCTCAAGGGCAAGACGCTGGTCGCCGTCGCGTGCGGCGCCAACATGAACTTCGACCGTCTGCGCTTCGTGTCCGAACGCGCCGAGGTCGGTGAAATGCGCGAGGCCGTGTTCGCCGTGACCATGCCCGAGCAACGCGGCAGCTTCCGCCGCTTCTGCGAGCTGGTGGGCAACCGCAGCGTCACCGAATTCAACTACCGCATCTCGGATGCCGATCGCGCGCACGTGTTCGTGGGCCTGCAGGTGTCCTCGCCCAACGAGCCCGCCAAGATCGCCACGCACTTCCGGAAAAGCGGCTTCGACACGCTGGACCTGACGCACGACGAAATGGCCAAGACGCACTTGCGCCACATGGTCGGCGGGCGCTCGCGCCTGGCGGAGAACGAGCTGCTGTACCGCTTCGAATTCCCCGAGCGCCCTGGCGCGTTGATGCGTTTCCTCAACGCGATGAACCCCGACTGGAACATCAGCCTGTTCCACTACCGCAACCAGGGTGCCGACTACGGCCGCATCCTGATCGGCATCCAGGTGCCGCCGTCCGACAAGAAGCAGTTCAAGACCTTCGTGACGGAACTGGGCTATCCGCACTGGAACGAGACCGACAACCCTGCCTACAAGCTGTTCCTGTAAGGCAAGCACACGACGACGGGGCCGCAAGGCCCCGTTTTCTTTTGCCCGTATCGCGGGTCGGCCGGCGTTCGATCGCACCGGCGCACGCCTGCCGAGCAGGGTTGCCGATTGACAACAGATTGAATACCGCCCGGGACGCCCCAGTAAAAACCCTCGCTTTTGCAAACTTTATTCCATCTGTGGAAATATTTGCCGGGATATCATCCATTACATACAAAAGAGGCGCCAATGCCCGCTGCACCAAGAAGGTCGCCAGATGGATATCCAGCTAAACGACATCGCCCTGTTTGTCGAAGTCGCCAAACGCAAGAACTTCAGCCATGCCGCCGAGGCGTTGGGCATTCCGACGTCCACGCTGTCGCGCCGCGTCACCGAGCTCGAGCGCGGCATCGGCATGCGCCTGCTGAACCGTAGCACCCGCCGCATCGACCTGACCGAAGCCGGCGCCGTGTATTTCGAGCGCTGCCGCCACATCGTGGAAGAGGCTCGCGTCGCGCACGAGCAATTGCTGGACATGGCCGCGCAGCCCAAGGGCCGCCTGCGTATCTCGATGCCCACCAGCCTGGCACAGTTGTTCCTGCCGGTGGTGATCCGCGAATTCCGCGCCCAGTACCCCGACATCGAGTGCGATTTCGACCTGAGCATGCGGCCCATCGATCCGATCAGCAATCCGTACGATCTGGTGCTGCGCTTCGGCCAGCAGCCGGACTCCAGCCTGATCGCACGGCAGATCGTACTGATGACGCAACACCTGTACGCCTCGCCCGCCTACCTGGAACGCTACGGCGAGCCGCGCACGCCGTCCGACCTGAGCCACCACGAATGCCTGCGGCCGGCGATGACGGACGTGATGTCCTACTGGGTGCTGCACTCGGGCGAAAAGGTCGAACGCGTGCAGGTCTCGGGCCGCCTGGCGGCCAACAACGTCGGCATGCTGGGACGCCTGGCCAGCCAGGGGCTGGGTATCACCCCGCTGCTGGTGTTCGAGGCCATGGAACGCGCCATCACGCAGAGCGGCCTGGTGCGCGTGCTGCCCGACTGGGCGCTGACGCCGCTGCCGCTGTTCGCGCTGCTGCCTTCCCGCATGATCCCCGCCAAGACGCGCGCGTTCCTGGATTTCATCCAGCCCAGGCTGAACGAGGCATGAGAGGCAAAGCGCGCGGCAACCGCGCGCATCCTGTGCCCGGCAATCAGACCGGGTCTTCGGCGCCGAACTGACAGACCGTGTACAGCGGCGTTCCCGTGGCGGCGATCTGCCTGGAGCCGCCCAGCTCGGGCAGGTCGATGACGGCAGCCGCCTCGACCACATTGGCGCCCAGGCGCTGCAACAGCTTGATGGCCGCCAACATGGTGCCGCCGGTGGCGATCAGGTCGTCGACCAGCAGCACGCGCTGGCCGGTGCGCACCGCATCCGTATGCATCTCGACGGTGGCATTGCCGTATTCCAGCGAATAGGATTCGGCCACGGTGCGGAACGGCAGCTTGCCCTTCTTGCGCACGGGCACGAACCCCAGGTTCAGTTCATAGGCCAGCACGCTGCCCAGGATGAAGCCGCGCGCATCGACGCCCGCGACCAGGTCGAGCCGCTGGCGCATGTAGCGATAGACGAAGAGATCGATCAGGGCACGGAAGGTGCGCGGATCCTGCAGCACGGGCGTGATGTCGCGGAACATCACGCCTGGCGAGGGCCAGTCGGGGACGCTGCGTATGGTGCGCCGTACAACTTCGGCGTAATCGGTCTGCATGGTGGACGTCCCCGGAATGGCAAAGCAGCCCGCACTATACCCGCGCGGATCGCTCAAGCCAATGACGCCGGCTGGCCTTCGGCCAGCCGTCCCGCATGCAACCGCAAACGCCGGTGCACGGCGCCCTCCGGCAACGCGGCATGGGTGGCCAGCACGACGGTGCGGCCCCGCACCGCCTGGCCCAGGTCGCGCAGGAAGGCGGCCTCGGTCGCGGCATCCAGGCCCGCGGTGGGCTCGTCCAGCAACAGCACCGCGGCCGGCGACAGCACGACGCGCGCCAGGCACAGGCGGCGGGCCTGGCCCGCCGACAGGCCGGCGCCGGTCTCGCCCACCCAGGTGTCCAGGCCCTGCGGCAGGCCACGCACGAAGTCGTCCAGCCGCGCGGCGGCCAGCGCCGCCCACAGCGCGGCATCGCCGGCCTGCGCATCGCCGACCAGCAGATTGGTGCGGATGGTGCCCAGGAAAACGGGGGAATCCTGCGAGAGCAGCGCGATGCGCTGGTGCAGCGCCTGCTGGGCGCATTGCCGCACGTCGCAGCCCCCGTAGGTGATGCGTCCATCCAACGGATCGTCCAGGCGCAGCAGCAGATGCAGCAGCGTGGACTTGCCCGATCCGCTGGCGCCCTCGATGGCGACCCGTTCGCCCGGCGCCACGCGCAGGTCGGCGCCATCCAGCACCCATGCGCCGGGGGCCGCATCGGGATAGGCGTAGCGCAGGCCATGCGCCTGCAGGTCGCCCGTCACGGGCAGCGGCTGCGGCAAGGCGACGTCCTGCAGATCGGGCTCGGCGGCAACGATGTCGCGGATACGCGCGGCGGCGGCGCGTGCCGCGCCCAGGCGCGACACACCGCGCATCACCGGGCCCGCCACCTCGAAGATACCGATGGTGGCCAGCAGCAGGCCGGCCATCAAAGGCCCGGAAATCGTCCCGTCGGACAGGCCGCCCAGGCCCACCCACAGCACCGACAGCATGGCGGCGCCCGCGGCGGCCTGCAGCATCCATTGGCCGGCGGCCGCAATGCGCGCCTGCCGTTGGCGCGCCCGCCCGGCTTCCAGGCACAGGGCCTCGAAACGCTGCTGCGCGGGCGCCGCGGCGTGCATGGCGGTGATGTCGGCATGGCCTTCGACCGCATCCAGCACCGCCGAGCGCAGGCCCGCGGCGCTTTCCTGCAAGGCGGCGCCGGGGCGCTTCGAGGCTCTCACCAGCAGCAGCGGCACCAGCACGCAGGCCGTGAACAGCGCCAGGGCCACGGCCAGGCCGGCAGCCGGCAACCACCAGCCCACCACCAGCGACAGCACCGTGCCGCCCAGCAGGGCGGTTGCCACGGGCGCCGCGACGAACAGGAAGATGGTGTCCAGCGCATCCACGTCGCCCGTCAGGCGCGCGATCAGGTCGCCGCCGCGGTAGCGCGCCAGTTGGCGCGGCGACAGGCGGATCAGCGCACGGAACACCGAGCCGCGCAGGTCGGCCAGCAGATGCAGCGTGGCCGCATGGCCCACCAGGCGTTCGGCATAGCGCGCGCCGATGCGCAGGAAGGACAGCCCGCGCACCATCGCGGACGGCACGAAGAGATTGAACGCGGAACCTGCACCGGCCAGCGCCGCGCCGGTCAGAAACCAGCCCGACACGCCCAGCAGGCCCGTGCCCGCCGCCACGGTGACCAGGGCCAGCAGCAAGGCGGCGGACAGGCTGCGCCAGCGGCGCAGGTACAGGGCGCGCAGGCGGCCGCGCCGGGTGACGGGTTGCGATGGGGATGGGCTCATGCCACCTCCACCCACTTGCCCGACCGCAGCACCAGGCGGCGCGGCAGGCGGCTGGCGACCGCTTCGGCGTGCGTGGCCATCAGCACGGTGCGGCCCTGCGCGAACGCCAGCAGTTCATCGAGCACACGTGTCTGCGTGCCGGCATCCAGGTGCGCCGTGGGCTCGTCCAGCAGGATCAGGCCCGGATCGCGCAGGAACAGGCGCGCCAGCGCCACGCGCTGCGCCTGCCCGCCCGACAGGCCGCGTCCGCGGCTGGCCAGGCGCGTGTCCAGGCCTCGCGGCATGGCCTGGGCGAACTCCATCACGCAGGCACGGTGCGCGGCATCGGCCACGTCCTGCGCGCTGGCATCGGGCCGTGCCAGGCGGATGTTGTCGGCGATGGTGCCTTCGAACAGATACGGCTTCTGGCCGATCAGCGCCACGCGGCTGCGCAGCCCGGCCTCGTCCCACTCGGACAGCGCCAGGCCGTCGAGCGCGATGGCGCCGGAGGTTTCACGCAGGCGGCACAGGGCTTCGAGCAGCGTGGTCTTGCCCACGCCGCTGGCGCCCATCAAGGCCACGTGCTCGCCGGGGGCCAGCGCCAGATCCAGTTCGTTCAAGATGGGTTGGCCACGGCCGGGCACGGAGACCGTCAGCCCGTGCACCTGCAGCCGCGAGGCACAGCGGGCCGCGCGCGGCGGCATGGCGCAAGACGGGCCGGCGCGCGCAGCCACGGCCTGCACCGCGCCGGCCGCTTCGGTGGCGGCCTGGGCATCGGCCGCACCGGCAGCCACGGGCTCGCTGCCCGGCAAGCCGTCGAACGCCTGCTCGATCTGCGTGACGGCAGCGCGCGCGGCGGCGCGGTCGTGATAGTGGGCGGCGAACAGGCGCAGCGGGGCATACACCTCGGGCGCCATCAACAGACAGAAGAAACCGGCCTGCAGCGTCAGCGCCTGGCTGCGCACGTCCAGATACCCCAGATACGTCAGGCCGATATACACCGCCACGCCGGCCACGCCCAAGGCGGCAAAGAATTCCAGCACGGCGGAGGAAAGAAAGGCGATGCGCAGCACCGCCATGGTCCGTTCGCGCAACGCCGAGCTGGCTTCGGCCACGGCCTGGGCTTCCGCCTCGGCACGGCCGTGCAGCTTCAATGTGGACAGGCCGCGCAAACGGTCGGCGAAGAAGCCCGACAGGCGGGCAAAGGCGCGCATGTGGCGGCGGCTGGCGGCTTCCGCGCCCCACCCCACCAGCGCCATGAACAGGGGGATCAGCGGCGCCGTGACCAGCAGCAGCAGGCCGGACACCACGTCCACCGGCAGCAGCACGACCGAGAACGCCACGGGCAGTACGGCGGCCGCTCCCATCGAAGGCAGATAGCGCGCGAAGAAACCGTCCAGCGCCTCGACCTGGTCGACCACCGCGCTGGACAGCTCGCCGGACGCGCGCTGGCGCGTCCATTGCGGGCCGGCGTTCAGCAGGCGGGCGAACAGGGCCTGGCGTACCTGGCGCTTGATGCGCTCGGCGGCCTGCGCCCCGGCGCGCTCGGCCAGCCAGGCCAGGCCCGCCCGCGCCAGGATCAGCGCGGCAATGGCGGCCAGCGAACCGATGAGCTCGGCGCGCGGCGCGCCCCGCGCGATGGCCGCGTCCAGCACGCGCGCCAGCAGCCAGGCCTGCGCCACCAGCAGCACGCCGCCCAGCAGCGGCGCGCCGGCGGCCAATGCCAACGGCACGCGTGCGGTGCGGGCCAGGCCGCCCAGCCAGCGCGTTTGCGCCCGCGTGGGCCGGCCCAATGCGGCCGAGGGATCGTGCTCGATGCCGGACGGGCTGCTCACGGTCTTACTCTTCGGGCGGCAGGTTCAGGGGATCATGCGCATGGCCTTCGCGCAGCTCGAACCACATCGCGTTGACGATGCCGAAGATGCAAGCCAGGCTCAGGCCCAGGATCCAGGAGAAGTACCACATGGTCGAAGCTCCTCAATCAGTAGGAATTGGGCGTATCGCCCACGGTTTCGTGCGTGACCTTGCCGCGCATCACGCGGTACACCCAGGCGGTGTACACGGTGATGATGGGCAGGAAGAACGCGGTGGCCAGCACCATGATCCACAGCGTCATCGGGCTGGACGAGCTGTCCCATACCGTCAGGCCGGCGTTGGGCTGGCTGGACGAGGGCATGATGAAGGGGAACAGCGAGAAGCCGACGGTGAGGATGACGCCGGCGATGGACACCGACGAGGCGATGAAGCTGCCCGGACCCGCGCGCAGGATCATCAGCAGCGCCGCGCCCAGCGCGCCCGCCACGCCCATGATGGGCGCCACCCACATGAACGGCCACTTGTAGTAGTTGGCCATCCAGCCGCCCGGCACCAGGTCTACCGTCTTGGCCAGCGGATTGGACGGGCCGGCCGTGTCGATGGCGCTGGTGATGACGTGGCCGTCGACGCCGTTGGACACCCAGAAGCCGCCCGCGGTGAACAGCACCACGGTCAGCGCGGCGGCGATGCAGCCCCACTTGCGGGCGCGCTCGGCCACCACTTCCTCGGTGCGCCAGGCCAGCAGCACGGAACCGTGCATGGCCAGCATCACCACGCTGAGCACGCCGGCCAGCAGCGCGAACGGCGTGAACAACTGGAAGAAATGCCCTTCGTACACGGGCCGCATCGACGCCGGCTCGAAGCCCGAGGGCACGCCCAGGATGACGTTGCCCATGGCCACGCCGAACACCAGCGAAGCCACCACGCCGCAGAAGCACAGCACGGCGTCCCAGCGGCTGCGCCACACGGGGCTCTCGAACTTGCTGCGGTACTTGAAGGCCACCGGACGCAGGATCAGCGCCAGCAGCACCAGCATCATCGCCAGGTAGAACCCGGAGAACGAGGCCGCGTACAGCAGGGGCCAGGCGGCGAAGATGGCGCCGCCGGCCGTGATCAACCACACCTGGTTGCCTTCCCAGACCGGGCCGACCACGTTGATGACGATGCGCCGTTCGGCGTCGGTCCTGGCGACGATGGGCAACATCGCCGCCGCGCCCAGGTCGAAGCCATCCATGACGGCGAAGCCGATCAAGAGCGCGCCCAGCAACGCCCACCACACGACACGCAGGGTGCCGTAATCAAGAGGAATCAAACTGTCCATGTCGGCTCTCCGTTCAGGCTTCAATCGCCGCTTGGATGGGATCGGCGGACCGGCGCGGCGCCGGCTTGTCGGACTTGGGACCCGCCTTGATGGCATGCAGCATCACCTTCACGGCAATGACCAGCAGCACCGTGTACAGCACCAGGAAGATGCCCAGGCTGATGGCCAGGTCCACGAAGGTGAGGCCGGATGCCGCGTAGTACGTGGGCAGCACGCCTTCGATCACCCAGGGCTGGCGGCCGTACTCGGCCACGAACCAGCCGCACTCGATCGCCACCCACGGCAACGGCAGGCTCCACAGCGCCACCTTCAGCAGCCACGGGCGCGCGTCCAGCCTGCCGCGCGAGGCCAGCCAGAAGGCCACGGCGAAGAACAGGATGAGGTACATGCCGACCGCGACCATGACGCGGAACGTGATGAACAGCGGCGCCACGTTGGGTACGGTGTCCAGCGCGGCCTGCTTGATCTGCGCGTCGGTCACCTTGCTCAGGTCTTCTTCGTAACGCTTGACCAGCAGGCCATAGCCCAGGTCGGGCCAGGTCTTGTCGAAGGTCATGCGCGCGTCGACGTCCTTGGGATTGGCGCGGATGCGCTGCAGGGCCTGGTACGCGACGATGCCCTCGCGGATGCGCGTCTCGGCGCGCAGCACCAGATCGTCGATGCCCAGCAGCGGCGTGGTCAGCGAGCGCGTGCCGATGATGCCCATGACGTACGGGATCTCGATGGCATAGTCGTTGCGGCGCTCTTCCTGGTTCGGGATGGCGAACAGGTTGAAGCTGGCGGGCGCGGGCTCGGTGTGCCACATGGCTTCCATGGCCGCGATCTTCATCTTCTGGTGTTCGGTGGTCAGGTAGCCGCTTTCGTCACCCAGCACCACCACCGACAGCGAGGCCGCCAGGCCGAAACTGGCCGCCACCGCCATCGAGCGCTTGGCCAGGTCGACGTGACGGCGGCGCAGCAGGTACCAGGCGCTGATCGACATCACGAACATCGCGCCGGCCACGTAGCCCGCGCTGACCGTGTGCACGAACTTGGCCTGCGCCACGGGGTTGAACACCACCGCGGCGAAGTCGGTCATTTCCATGCGCATGGTGTCGGGATTGAAGATCGCGCCCACCGGGTTCTGCATCCAGCCGTTGGCGATCAGGATCCACAGCGCCGAGAAGTTGGTGCCGAAGGCGACCAGCCAAGTCACGATCAGGTGGCCGACCTTGGACAGGCGGTTCCAGCCGAAGAAGAACAAGCCGACGAAGGTGGCTTCCAGGAAGAAGGCCATCAGCCCTTCGAGGGCCAGCGGCGCGCCGAAGATGTCGCCCACGTAGTGGCTGTAGTACGACCAGTTCATGCCGAACTGGAACTCCATCACCACGCCGGTGGCCACGCCGATGGCGAAGTTGATGCCGAACAGCGTGCCCCAGAACATGGTCATGCGCTTCCAGATCTGGCGTCCCGTCATCACGTACACGCTTTCCATGATGGCCAGGATGAACGACAGGCCCAGGGTGAGCGGCACGAACAGGAAGTGGTAGAGCGCGGTCGCGGCGAACTGGAAGCGCGACAGGTTGACGACGTCGATATCAATCATGGCCATGCTCCCGGGCAGCGGAGAAAAGTCCCGCGGCAGGTTGGCGTGGCAGACAGCCGGGCCACGATACGGAACGGATGCGCATCTTCATCTTAGTGTTTCCAACGGGCGCGGCTGGCTTCAATCCCGACCGCGCAACTTACCGGCGAACCCAAGCACCTTCTGAACCCGGGACCCCATCTTCATCAGGCTTTGCAGGGTGTCGGGGGGAAGGCGCTGTATCTCATCGAACCAGCCGGTGGAAAGTTCGATGAGTTCGAGCATTTCGTGCATGCGCTTCTGGGCGTGGGCCTCGGACGAGTCCTTGGGGGCATCCAGCAGCGTGTCGCGCAACAGGGTCAATGTGGGATCGATCTCGCGCTTGCGCTTCTCTTCCATCAGGATGCGGAAGATCTCCCAGACATCCTTGGGCGTTTCGAAGTAATCGCGGCGGTCGCCCACCTGGTGCACCAGCTTGACCAGGCGCCAGGACTGCAGTTCTTTCAGGCCCATGCTGACGTTGGAGCGCGAGAAGCCCAGCTTCTCGGCGATGTCGTCCGCGTGCAGGGCATCCTCGGCCAGGAACAGCAGCGCGTAGATCTGGCCGACAGTGCGATTGACGCCCCAACGGCTGCCCATTTCGCCGAAATGCAGGACGAAGCGCTCGGTCTGAGGGGAAAGCGGCATGGCGTTTATTTTTCGTTACGTTGATTTCAGTAATTCCTGAAATTATCGAACTTTGCGAAATCAAAAGCAACCGACTCGCCAAAAACCTTACTCCCAGTGATGTCATCTTGCCACCCCGGCCCTGCCAAAGCACTGGGCGACCCCGCGTTTTGTTGCGCTAGGACAAATTTCTGGCAGGTAGAAGGCCGCGGTGCGGGCTCAAGCCCATGCGGTCGAACGCGCAGGCGGCGTGTACGGAGCGGTGATGCCAGAATCGTCGCCCGCCGTCACCGCCCAGAAAAAGAAAAGCCCCCTCACGGGGGCCGATGACGAAGGCTCGATCCGGCGGCTGCTATCGCGATCAGTCCTTCCGCACCGTCACGGCCGACGATACGCGGCGCGCCTTGGCGCGCGCCTGCGTGACGTCCAGCGCGGTGGCCAGGCCCACACCCATGCGGCGCTTGGCGAACGACTCTGGCTTGCCGAACAGGCGCACGTCGGTGCCGGGTTCGGCCAGCGCCTGGGCCACGCCATGGAACGTGACGTCCTTGGCATCGACCCCGCCGTAGATGACGCTGCTGGCGCCCGGCTGCGTGAGCGCGGTGTCCACCGGCAGGCCCAGCAGCGCACGCGCATGCAGTTCGAATTCGTTCTGCACCTGCGTAATCATGGTGACCATGCCGGTGTCGTGCGGACGCGGGCTGACCTCGGAGAACCAGACCTGATCGCCCGCCACGAACAGCTCGACACCGAAGATGCCCAGGCCGCCCAGTTCGGACGTGACCGCCAGCGCCACGTCGCGCGAGCGCGCCAGCGCGGTCGGCGACATGGGATGCGGCTGCCAGCTTTCCACGTAGTCGCCGTCGACCTGCTTGTGGCCGATGGGTTCGCAGAAGCGGGTTTCGATCTCGCCGCCGGCGCCACGGGCGCGCACCGTCAGCAGCGTGATCTCGTATTCGAAATTGATGAAACCCTCGACAATGGCGCGCCCGCCGCCCACCCGGCCGCCCTCCTGGGCGTAACGCCAGGCCTGGGCCACGTCGTCGGCGCCGCGGATGACCGACTGGCCCTTGCCGGACGAGGACATCACCGGCTTGATGACGCAGGGATAGCCGATGCCGCCGTCGATGGCCTGGCGCAGTTCGGCTTCGCTGTCGACGAAACGGTACGGCGAGGTGGGCAGGCCCAGCGTTTCGGCCGCCAGCCGGCGGATGCCCTCGCGGTTCATGGTGAGCTGGGCGGCGCGGGCGGTGGGTGTGACGCGCACCTGGCCGGCGGCCTCGAGCTCGACCAGCAGGTCGGTGGCGATGGCCTCGATCTCGGGCACGATGACGTGCGGCTTTTCGGCCTCGATGACCTGGCGCAGGGCCTGCGCGTCGGTCATGGACACCACGTGGGCGCGGTGCGCCACCTGGTGGCCCGGCGCGTCGGCATAGCGGTCGACGGCGATGACCTCGACGCCCAGGCGCTGCAAGGCGATGATCACTTCCTTGCCCAGCTCTCCGGACCCCAGGAGCATGACGCGGGTGGCGGACGGCGACAGCGGAGTACCGAGGACGGGAGCGGGAAAAGAGGACATGGCAGGTTTATCAGGGACGGAAAAAGCGGAAAAAAGCGCCTCGATAGCGGGCGCCGGATAGCGTCGCCAGCATGCCACACGCCACCAGGGCGGGCAACCGCCGCCCGGTACGATTAAAATCCCGCGAATGATCGATCATCCCACCCCCTCGCCGGACGACGCCATCGCATCGGCCCGCCGCACGCTGCAAGTCGAAGCCCAGGCCATCCAGGATCTCTCTTCGCGCCTGGACGACAGTTTCAGCCGCGTCGTGCACATGCTGCTGGAATGCCGCGGACGCGTTGTCGTCAGCGGCCTGGGCAAGACCGGCCACATCGCCCGCAAGATCGCCGCCACCTTCGCCTCCACGGGAACCCCTGCCTTTTTTGTCCATGCCGGCGAAGCCGTGCATGGTGACCTGGGCATGATCACCGCGGACGACGTACTGATCGCCATCTCGTATTCGGGAGCCGGCCAGGAACTGCTGACCATCCTGCCCGTGGTGCGCCGCATGGGCGCCGGGCTGGTGGCCATCACCGGCAACCCCACCTCCGAACTGGCCCTGCAGGCCGACGTGCACCTGGACGCCAGCGTGGCCCAGGAAGCCTGCCCGCTGAACCTGGCCCCCACCGCCAGCACCACCACCGCGCTGGCGCTGGGCGATGCGCTGGCGGTCGCCTGCCTCGAGGCGCGCGGCTTCGGCACCGAGGATTTCGCCCGCTCGCACCCCGGTGGCGCGCTGGGCCGCCGCCTGCTGACCCACGTGCGCGACGTGATGCGCCACGGCGCCGGCCTGCCCACCGTGCCGGTCGACGCCCCCCTGTTCCGCGCCCTGGAGGAAATCTCCGCCAAGGGCATGGGCATGACGGCGGTGGTGGATGGCGACGGTTATCCTGTCGGCATCTTCACCGACGGCGATCTGCGCCGCCTGATCGAACGGTGCGGCGACGTGCGCGGACTGGCGGTCAACGAAGGCATGACGCGCGCGCCGCGCACGATCTCTCCCGACGCGCTGGCGGCCGAGGCCGCCCAGCAGATGGACGAATTGCGGTTGAATCAGGTACTGGTGGTCGACGGCGAAGGCAAGCTGATCGGCGCTGTGCATACTCACGATCTGATGGCCGCCAAGGTAGTGTAAAAAATGACGAACCCGACTTTCGCCACCCATCCCGGCGAGGCCCTCGTATTGGCCCGCGTGGCCCCCAACGCGCGCGAACGCGCCGCCGCCGTCCGCCTGATGGTGTTCGACGTCGACGGCGTGCTGACCGACGGCAGCCTCTACTACGGCGAGAACGGCGAGCAGATGAAGCGCTTCCATGCGCTGGACGGCCACGGCCTGCGATTGCTGATGGAGGGCGGCGTGAAGGTCGCGCTGATCACCGGCCGCTCCGGTCCCATCGTCGCCCGCCGCGCGGCCGAACTGGGCATCGCCGACGTGCAGCAAGGCGTGCGCGACAAGGGCACGGCGCTGGCTGAACTTGCCCAGCGCCACTCGGTCCAACTGAACGAGACGGGCTATATGGGCGACGACATCATCGACCTGCCCGCCATGCAACGCGCCGGCTTCTCGGCCAGCGTGCCCAACGCCCCCGGCTACGTGTCGCAATCCGCCCACTGGATTGCAACTTTGCCAGGCGGCAGCGGCGCCGTACGCGAATGCTGCGACCTGCTGCTGGCCGCCCGCGGCCGGTTGGCCGGCTTCCTTGCCGGTCCCGCGCTGCTCGACCGCGACGTCATACAGTAACGGCTGCCAATGAAAGAACGCTTTCCCGCCCTCATCGCCCTGTTCCTGCTGACCGCGCTGGTCCTTGGCACATGGTGGGCGGCCGACTACGCCCAACGCGCCGTGCAAGTCGATCCGCCGCGCCGCGTCACGCATGAAATGGACAGCTGGGCGCGCGGCTTCGTCATGCTGCGCACCGATCCCGACGGCAAGCCCATCAACCGCATCGAAGGCGAGTACGCCGAGCACTTTCCCGACGACGACTCGTACCACGTCACCTCGCCGCGCGCGATCGGCCAGCAGGAAGGCAATCCCATCACGGTGGGCGTCTCGAAGACCGCGATCATCGAAGCGGGCGGCAAGCGCATCGTCATGAACGGCGACGCCCACATACACCGCCAGCCCGATGCCCGCAACGATCCGCTGGACGTGCGCAGCCAGCAACTGATCATCCTGCCCGATGAGGACGTCGTACTCACCGATCTGCCTGCCCAAGTGTTAAAAGGCAATTCACGCATGAACGGCACGGGCATGCACTATGACAACAAGACCCGGCAACTGCGGGTATCGTCGTCCTCCGACGTCGAGATCGCCGGGTCCGAGTCGCGCAAACGCCAGCAAGGCGACAGCGCGCCGGACAACTCCAACCAGAAACAACCATGACCCTTCCGATCGCTTCCGCCACGACCCGCCTGCTGGGCGCCCTGCTGCTGGCCGCCGCCTGCGCGCAGGCCCAGGCGGCGCAACCCGCGCAGCAGGAAGATCCCAGCACGCTGATCCTGTCCGACACGCTGCACTACGACGACATCAAGCGCCAGAGCGTCTTCACGGGCAACGTCGTGCTGACGCGCGGCCTGATGAAACTGAACGCCGACAAGCTCGAAGTCAACGAGGACGCCAAGGGCAACCAGCACGGCGTGGCCACGGCCAACAAGGGCAAGATGGTGACGCTGCGCCAGGAACGCCCCGAGACCTTCGAGACCATCGAGGGCGTGGGCCTGCGCGCCGAATATGACGGCGGCAGCAGCCAGTTCGACCTGATCGGCCAGGCCGTGGTCACGCGCTTCATCTGTGGCAAGCCCTTCGACGTCATCCGCGGACAGCGCGTGCGCTACAACGACAAGACGGGCACCTACGAAGCCGAAGGTGGCCCGAACTCGTCGGCGCCGGGCGGCCGCGTGCGCTCGCTGGCCGAACCCCGCGCCAAGACCGAGGCGGCCATCGCGCAATGCCGCGCCCAGCAAGGCAAGAAGCCGGCGGCCGACGCCCAGAAGGCCAAGTAATCCTCCGTCCTTCGCCAGGCGCCTCCACACCGCATTTGCATTCACGATGACCGAACCCACTTCGCCCGCCCTGTCCGCCGCCACTTCGGGCTCCCGCCAGGGCACTTTGCAGGCTACCGGGCTGCGCAAGACCTACAACGGCCGCACCGTGGTGCAGGACGTCTCGCTGTCCGTCGCGGGCGGCGAGGTCGTGGGACTGCTCGGGCCCAACGGCGCGGGCAAGACCACCAGCTTCTACATGATCGTCGGGCTGGTGCCGGCCGATGCCGGCCGCATCGAGATCGACGGCTCGCCCATCACCGCGATGCCGATCCACAAGCGCGCGCGCATGGGCCTGTCGTACCTGCCCCAGGACGCCTCGGTGTTCCGCCGCCTGACCGTCGAGCAGAACATCCGCGCGGTGCTGGAACTGCAGGTCGATGCCCAGGGCAAGACGCTGTCGACCGCCAGGATCAAGGAAGAGCTCGAGTCCCTGCTGGACGAGCTGCAGATCGGCCATATCCGCGCCAATGCGGCCATCTCCCTGTCCGGCGGCGAACGCCGCCGCGTCGAAATCGCACGCGCCCTGGCCACGCGCCCCCGCTTCATCCTGCTGGATGAACCCTTCGCCGGGGTGGACCCGATCGCCGTGATCGAGATCCAGCGCATCGTGCGCTTCCTGAAAGGCCGCGGCATCGGCGTGCTGATCACCGACCACAACGTGCGCGAAACCCTGGGCATCTGCGATCGCGCCTACATCATCAGCGAAGGCAAGGTGCTGACCGACGGCCATCCCGACGAGATCGTCGGCGATCCTGCCGTGCGCCGTGTCTATCTCGGTGAGCACTTCCGGATGTAACGCCGGACGTCGGCGCATTCCCCGCCAGTCACCCCCGGGAAAATCCCAATCCTGCCTGCGGCGCGGTCACAATTTTGGTGGTCCGCGCCGCTTGTTTTGGGCGGCAGAGTCTATACACTAGGAATCAAAGACAGTTTGATTACACGACTACAGGAGGATCTGCCTAGCGATTCACACGCGCATCCCGCGCATCTGTTTTTTCTCTTTTTTCTAGGAGAGCAGCTTATGAACCTGAGCATCAGCGGTCGTCATCTCGACGTCACCCCGGCCATCCGGGAATATGTCATGAACAAACTGGCGCGAGTGCTGCGGCATTTCGATCACGTCATCGATACCCAGGTCATGCTCTCAGTGGAGCCATTGCGCCACAGAGCCGAAATCACCATGCGCTTGCGCGGCAAGGACATCCATTGCGAAGCCGTGGATGAGAACCTCTACGCCGCCATCGATCTGCTGGCCGACAAGATCGACCGCCAGGTCCTCAAGTACAAGGACAAGGTCCAGAGCCACGCCACCGACTCCGTCAAGCGGCAACCTGTCGAACTGACGCAGCAGTTGTGATGAGCGCCACGGCGCACGCGCGCCGCATGCTCTGCACACCGGGCCGATAGCGCCCACGAACCGATGTCCCGACTTCCGTGTGCCGGGACATCGGCATCAAGTACCTTCCCTCCGAGCGTTGCATCCATGCCCGCCCGCTCTTCACAGCGCCGGCCGCATGCGGCTATGCTTATCCATCGACTCGCCGTGCATATTTCGCCGCCGGCCCGCGCAAAGGCCAAAACGCCCTCCGAGACAGGGGCAATCCACCCGCCGCGCGGGGCCGGCCCATCGTTTTTTGCACTGCGACATAAAAACCTATAATGCTTCGCATGAATCATCTGTCGCGCATCCTATCCGCCGGCAATGTCGTGCTCGACATGCAGGCCACCAGCAAGAAACGGGCGTTCGAACAGGCAGGCCTGCTATTCGAGAACCTTCATGGCCTGGCACGCTCCGTCGTGTTCGACAGCCTGTTCGCCCGCGAGCGCCTGGGATCCACGGCGCTGGGCCAGGGCGTCGCCGTGCCGCATGGCCGCGTCAAGGGCCTGCAGCAAGCCCAGGCCGCGTTCCTGCGCCTGGCGCAGCCCATTCCGTTCGACGCCCCCGATGGCCAGCCGGTATCGATGCTGCTGTGCCTGCTGGTCCCCGAAACCGCCACGCAACAGCACCTGGACATCCTGGCCGAGTTGGCCCAATTGATGTCGAACAAGCCCCTGCGCGATGCACTGGCCACCGAAGCCGATCCGGCCGTGGTGCATCGCATGCTCACTACCGGACAACTCTGACACCGCCATGCTTACCGTCCAGGAACTGGTCGACGACAACGCCGACACGATCTCGTTCCACTGGATTGCCGGTCAGAACGCCGCAGACCGCGCCATCCCCGACGACGGCATGGCTGCCGCCGACCTGGTGGGCCACCTCAACCTGATCCACCCATCGCGGGTGCAGGTATTCGGCCAGGAAGAGCTTGCGTACTACACGCGCTTCGACCTGCGCCGCCGCATGCACCACATGGACGAGTTGCTGATCGGCGGCGTGCCGGCGATCCTGCTGGCCGACGGCCTGACGCCGCCGCAAGACCTCGTCGACCAATGCGAGCAGCATCAGGTGCCGCTGCTGTCCACCCCGGTGGCCGCCGCGCAGTTGATCGACCTGCTGCGCATCTACCTGGGCAAGAAGCTGGCGCCCACCACCACGGTGCACGGCGTCTTCATGGACGTGCTGGGCCTGGGCGTGCTGATCACCGGCGAATCGGGCCTGGGCAAGAGCGAACTGGCGCTGGAACTGATCTCGCGCGGCCACGGTCTGGTGGCCGACGACGCGGTCGAGTTCTCGCGCACCGCCCCCAACGTCATCGAGGGCCATTGCCCGCAGTTGCTGCAGAACCTGCTGGAAGTGCGCGGCCTGGGCCTGCTGGACATCCGCACCATCTTCGGCGAGACCTCGGTGCGCCGCAAGATGCGCCTGAAACTGATCGTGCACCTGGTGCGCGCCACCGCACAGGACAAGTTCGAACGCCTGCCCCTGCAGGACATCACGCAGGACATGCTGGGCCTGCCGGTGCGCAAGGTCATGCTGCAGGTGGCCGCCGGCCGCAACCTGGCCGTGCTGGTCGAGGCCGCCGTACGCAACACCATCCTGAAACTGCGTGGCATCGACACGCTGGGCGAGTTCATGGAGCGCCAGGCCATGGCGATCCTGCAGAACAGCAAGTGACCAGACGGTGACACGCCGTGGGGACGGCCACCGCCCCTCGGCCCGATTTCGACTTGTGTTGAAATATTTACGCGATGACAGGGCGGTAACATCCTGAGGTCGGCGGCATCGTCGCCCATCGGATTTCCGGCCCTCGGCCTCCTCGGCTGGCCGCGCAGGCCGCGCCCCCGCGTCGTGCGCCGTGGTTGCCCCCTCGCAGGGGCAATGAGCCGAAAAGTACGGCGTCCAAGGCCTTTTACCGTTCTCCCCGCCGCAAACCATGCCACAATCACAGCCATGTTGAGCGTCGTCCTAATCACCGGCATCTCTGGCTCCGGCAAATCCGTCGCCCTGCGCATGCTGGAAGACACCGGCTATACGTGCATCGACAATCTGCCGGTGCGGTTCCTCAGCGAGTTCATCGCCACCTCGTCGGCCAACGACACCACGCAGCGCGTGGCCATCGCCATCGACGTGCGTTCGCCGGGCGAGCTGGCAGAACTTCCCGATGCCATCACCGCGTTGCGGTCGCTGGGCACCAGTCTGCGCGTGGTGTTCCTGGACGCGGACACCGACACGCTGGTGCATCGTTATTCCGAATCGCGGCGCCGCCACCCCCTGACCGACCGCGCCGCGCGCCTGGGCCGCAATCCCTCGCTGCAAGGCTGCATCGATCTCGAACGCGACATGCTGGCGCCGCTGCGCGAGCAGGCGCACGTCATCGACACCACGGCGCTCACGCCCGGCCAGCTGCGCGCCTGGATGCGCGACCTGATCCAGGCCGACCGCGCGCCGCTGGTGCTCACGTTCGAATCCTTTGCCTACAAGCGCGGCGTACCTAACAGCGCCGACCTGCTGTTCGACGTACGCTGCCTGCCGAACCCGCACTACGACAGCACGCTGCGTCCGCTGACCGGCCGCGACGAACCCGTGGCCAACTGGCTGGCGGGCTTCGACGTGGTGGGCAACATGATCGACGACATCGCCGGCTTCATCCGGCGCTGGCTGCCCGAATACACGAAGGACACCCGCAACTACCTGACGGTGGCGGTGGGCTGCACCGGCGGACAGCACCGGTCGGTCTACGTGGTCGAGCAACTGGCCCGCATCTTCGCCGACCACGAACCGCTGCTGGTGCGCCATCGCACCCAACTGCCGGACGAATGATCCACCGCACATGATCCTGCTGCCCCGTTCCTTCGCGCTGCTGGCGACCCTGATGCTCGCCATTGTCATGGCGGGATGTTCGTCCACCGGCGAACGGCGCAGCGCGGGGGGCGGCGGCTACTACAAGGACGACGGCCCCGGCAGCAACCCGCCGTCCAACCTCGACGCCATTCCCGACGCCGTGCCGCGCATCGAACCGCTGGCCAGCGGCGCCAACCGCCCCTACGTGGTGTTCGGCAAACGCTACGTGCCGGACCTGGACGACGACGTGCACCACCAGGAAGGCATCGCCTCCTGGTACGGCAAGAAATTCCACGGCAACTCGACGTCCAACGGCGAAAAGTACGACATGTACGCGATGACGGCCGCGCATCCCACCTTTCCCATCCCCAGCTACGCGCGCGTCACCAGCAAGGTCAATGGCCGCACCGTCATCGTGCGCGTCAACGACCGCGGGCCTTTCCACAGCGACCGCATCATGGATCTGTCCTATGTGGCCGCCTACAAGCTGGGCCTGATCGGGCCGGGCAGCGGTCCGGTCACGGTCGAACGCATCCTGCCCGAAGAGATCAATTCCATGATCGCCCGCAACGGCTCGGGCGGCGCCGGCAACGAACCCGTCGCCACGCCCATCGCCGAAGCCAGCAGCTCGCAGGCGGCGGTGCTGCCCGTGGCGGCAAGCCTGCCGGTCACTGCGCCTGCGCGGCCGTTACCGCAGGCGGCGCCCGCGGTAACGGCCGCGGCGGGTGGGTTCTATCTGCAGTTGGGCGCCTTTGGCCAGCAGGCCAATGCGCAATCGTTGGTCAACCGCATCAACACGCAGCTCGACGCGGGTACGCCGCCCGCCGTCATCGTGCAGACCAACCAGCTGTACCGCGTGAAGATCGGCCCTTATCCCAACCGCGAAGCCGCGCTGGGCGCGGTACAGCAGGTATCTTCGCGCACCGGCATCCTGCCCACGCTGGCTGCGCAATAACGACGCCCCCAACCGAGCCTTCGGCTGGCGGTCCAGCTCGCGGTGCGCCGGCCGCTCGGATCCGCCAGGCAAGAACCTACCAGGGCAGTTCGGCCTGCGCGTTCGATGTGCGGCGCGTGCGGGCATCGGGCCCGGCATAGCGGTGCCCCTCGTGCGCCAGCAGTTCACGCTTGCGCGCCAGGCCGCTGCTGAAGCCAGTGAGCGACGTGTCGTGGCCGATCACGCGA
The DNA here is from genome assembly GCF_900078315.1 of Bordetella ansorpii. Taxonomy (GTDB): domain Bacteria; phylum Pseudomonadota; class Gammaproteobacteria; order Burkholderiales; family Burkholderiaceae_B; genus Bordetella; species Bordetella ansorpii. Next base: position 332,230 of record NZ_FKBS01000014.1, on the reverse strand, counting down.
TGGCACGGAATGAAGATCACCAGCGGATTGCGGCCCACGGCGCCTCCCATCGGCCGCACGGCCTTGGGCCTGCCGATGCGGCGCGCCAGGTCGCCGTAGCTGACCAGCTCGCCGAATTCGAGCTCGATGAGCGCACGCCACACCTGACGCTGGAAATCGGTGCCGATCGGGCGCATGGGCACGTCGAAACGCTGCCGCTGGCCCGCGAACCATTGCGCCAGTTCCTCTTCGGCCTGGCGCAGCACCGGCGCAGTTTCGCACTGCCAGTGCGCGGGCGCGGGCTCGTCGTCGCGGGCCAGGAAACTGGCTTCGCACAGGGCATCCTCTTTGCTGACCAGGCGCAGCGTGCCCAGCGGCGTGGCAATGTCCTGGTAGCGGTAGCGGCCCTGCACGTCGCCGGCGGCCTGCTTCTGCCTCATGCCTGCTGCTCCTTGCGCGCCAGGGCACGGTTGTACAGCTTGTCGCGCGGCAGGCCGGTGACGCGCGCGGCCACGCGGGCGGCATCGCGCACCGACAGGCTTTCCAGCAAGGCGTCCAGCAGCGTGTCGGTCTGCGGGTCCATGTCGGCGGCTTCTTCGTCATCGACCGCCGTCACGACGGCCTCGTGGACGATCAGCACGAATTCGCCCTGGCCGCGATGGGAATCGGCGGCCAGCCATTCGGCGGCCTCGCCCAGCGGCACGGTCGCGATCTCTTCGAAGCGCTTGGTCAGTTCGCGCGCCACGGTCAGGCGGCGCGACGGCCCGCAGACTTCCAGCAGATCGGCCAGGGTGGCGGCCAGCCGGTGCGGCGACTCGAACATCAGCACCGGCGCGGGCAACGCGCACCAGCTGCGCAGCCAGCGTTGCCGCGCCGTGGCCTTGGGCGGCGCGAAACCGGCGAAGGCATAGGCAGGGTTTTCGTCGGAGGTGGCGCCGCTGCCCATCAGGGCGGCGATGACCGCGCTGGGACCCGGAATCGGCACCACGTTGTAGCCAGCCTCGCGCGCGGCGCGCACCACCCGCGCGCCGGGATCGCTGACGGCGGGCGCACCCGCATCGGACACCAGCGCCACGCGCTGGCCTTGCGCCAGGCGCTCGCAGATGGCTTGCGCGGCGGCGGCCTCGTTGTGGCGGTGGGCGGCCATCAGCGGCGTGGAAATGCCCCAGGCGTCCAGCAGGGTGCGGCTGGCGCGGGTGTCCTCGGCCGCGATCACGTCGGCGCGGGCCAGGGCCTGCCAGGCCCGCAGGCCCAGGTCGCCCAGATTGCCGATGGGCGTGGCCACCACGTACAACGTGGCCTCGGGCCAGTGCTGGGCGGCGACGCGCTCGGCCACCCGGCGCCAGGCATCGCCCGCCACGGGTGAGACATCTTGATTCATCGCAAAGCTTCGCGGCAGTCGGAAGTGTGCCAGTGTAGCCCTTCATGCCTGGCCGGCACGCGCGGCGGGCGTCCTGTTTCCCTTGCATGCACCTGGACATGGCCGACGATAAGATCCCGCTCTCCTCCGATCCCGACACGCTGGCCTACACCCTGGCGGCTGCCCGGCGCGGCAAACGGCGGCGCCGGCCCAGCGGCTCGCGCAAGCCTCGCGCCGCGGCCGGGAACGAACCGCGCCTGTCGCCCTCGCAGCGGCGCGGCCTGGCCTTCGAGGACGACGCCCTGGAACTGCTTGCCGGACACGGCCTGCAGCCGCTGGCCCGCAACCTGCGCGCCTCGCCCGGCGAGATCGACCTGGCGCTGCGCGACGGCGACACGCTGGTGCTGGTCGAGGTGCGGGCGCGCGGCAATGGCCGCTACGGCGGCGCGGGGGCCAGCATCGACCGCGCCAAGCAGCGCCGCCTGGCCCGGGCCGCGGCCTTGCTGCTGCCCAGGCTGGCCGAGCGGCACTGGAACGGCCGCATCCCGCCCGTGCGTTTCGATGCCGTGCTGTTCGATGGCGACGCGCGACCCCAATGGGTGCGCGCGGCCTTCAGCGTCGACGACGGGATGGTGAGATAATGCGCGCCATGGATATGACCTCCCGGATGACGTCGCACTTCCGCGACGCGATCGGCCTGTTCGAACAAAGCATGCACACCCTGGCGGAACCGCTTTCCGCCGGTGTCGACCTCATGTTCTCGGCCCTGGCCAACAATGGCCGGATTTTGGCCTGCGGCAATGGCGGCTCCGCCGCCGACGCGCAGCATTTCATCGCCGAACTGGTCGGCCGCTTCGAGCGCGAACGACTGCCGCTGGCCGGCATCACGCTCAGCGCCGATACCTCCATCCTGACGGCGGTAGGCAACGATTACGGTTTCGACGAAGTCTTCGAGCGCCAGGTCAGCGCGCTGGGCCAGCACGGCGACATCCTGGTGGCCCTGTCCACCAGCGGCAACTCGCCCAACGTGGTGCGCGCCATCGAAGCCGCCCGCGACCGCGAGATGCACGTCATCGCCCTGACCGGCAAGGGCGGCGGCGTGATCGGGGAACTGATGACACCGCAGGACGTCCATCTCTGTGTGCCACATGACCGCACCATGCGCATCCAGGAAGTCCACGGACTGTTGCTGCATGCGCTGTGCGACGGCATCGATGCCCTCTTGCTTGGAGACACCGAATAATGACGAACGCCACCGCCGCTTCCCGTGCTTGCCTGCTGGCCACCGTGCTGGCCTGCGCCGTGGCCCTGCCCGGCTGCGTGCCGCTGGTCCTGGGCGGCGCCGCCGCCACCACCGCCGTGGTCGCCACCGACCGGCGCACCACGGGCATCCAGCTCGAAGACCAGAACATCGCCCTGAAGGCCCAGAACCAGATCGGGCAGAAGCTGGGCGACGCGGCCCGCATCAACGCCACCTCGTACGAAGGCCGCGTCCTGCTGACCGGCGACGTGCCCTCCGAAGCCGCCAAGGCCGAAGCCACGTCCATTGCGCAGCGCGTCGAGCACGTCAAGACGGTCTACAACCAATTGACGGTCGGCCCTGCCGCCTCGCTGGGTACGCGCAGCAACGACTCCTGGCTCAGCTCCAAGGTCCATGCCTCGCTGCTGAACGCGCGCTACGTGCCTTCCAGCACCATCACCGTCACCACCGACCGCGGCGTGGTCTACCTGATGGGCAAGGTCACCAAGATCGAGGGCGACTATGCCGCCGCCACGGTGTCCGGCGTCGGCGGCGTGGCCAAGGTGGTCAAGCTGTTCAACATCATCAGCCGCGAAGAGGCCGTGCGCCTGTCCGGCGGCGCCAATGACCAGGTCGAACCGAACAAATCCGGCTCGGCCGAACCCTCCGCCCCCGTCGCCCCCATCGAAGACAGCGGCACGTCAGCCACCAGCGTCGATACTGGCGGTTCGATGCAAACCATGCCCATCAAATGAAAAAGATCATCCTCGCCCTGGCCGTGGTGGTGGCCGCCGGTATCGGCGGCTGGTTCGTCATGCGCCCCGCCCCCACCGCCCCCGACGTCACGTTCACCATGATCGACGGCAAGCAGGTCAGCATGCAGGACCTGCGCGGCAAGGTCGTGCTGGTCAAGTTCTGGGCCACCAGCTGCGTCACCTGCGTGAAGCAGATGCCGGAAACCATCAAGGCCTACAACGAGTACGCCCCCAAGGGTTACGAGGCCGTGGCGGTGGCCATGTCCTACGATCCGGCCAACTACGTGCTGAACTTCGCCGAAAGCCGCAAGCTGCCCTTCCCGGTGGCGCTGGACAGCAAGGGCGACGTGGCCCGCGCCTTCGGCGACGTGCGCCTCACGCCCACCGCCTTCCTGATCGACAAGCAGGGGCGCATCATCAAGCGCTACCTGGGCGAGTACGACGTGGCGGAATTCCATTCCACCGTCGAGAAGGCGCTGGCGGGCTGAAGCTGCCGGGCTTCAAACGGCGTTGCACGAAGCGAAAAGACCCTGTGGGGTCTTTTTTTCCGCCGGGCCGTCCCAAGGCAAGAAACAGGGGGCAGCAAGCCGAAGGCGCGACGTGGAGGCTTTTTTGCTTTTGGCCGGATCGACGCCGCCATGAACGTTTCTGCCAATCAGTTTCACGCAAACCGCCATTCCTGACAGCCCGCGCGCCGACCTAGACTGGGGCAGCCTCATTCGTCCCCCTTCGCGCCCCATGTCCGTCGTCCAGAATGCCTCGACCGCCCCTCGCGCGCCCCTGCAGGGCGTACGCGTACTCGACCTGACCCGCCTGCTGCCGGGCCCGATGTGCACGCTGCACCTGGCGGACCTGGGCGCGGATGTCATCAAGATCGAGGATACCGGTGCGGGCGACTACGCCAATCCCGCCAGCCGGCAGATGCTGCATCGCAACAAACGGGCGCTGCGCATCGATCTGAAGCAGCCCGAGGGGGTTGCCGTGCTGCATGCCCTGGCGCGCGAGGCGGACGTGCTGGTCGAAAGCTTCCGGCCCGGCGTCACCGCACGGCTGGGGGTCGGCTACGCGGCGCTGTCCGCCATCAATCCGCGCCTGGTGTATTGCAGCATCACGGGTTATGGGCAGGATGGCCCGTATCGGGACGAGCCCGGCCACGACCTGAACTACTGCGCCCTGACGGGCGTGACCGACCAGATCGGCCGCGACGGCCAGCCGCCGTCCCTGTCGAACGTACCCGTGGCCGACCTGCTGGGCGGCGCCGTGACTTCGGCCATGGGCATCCTGGCCGCGCTGTTCGACGCCCAGCGCACAGGCCAGGGCCGGCACGTGGACATCGCCATGGCCGACGCGATGCTGGCCCATGCCATCGTGCCGATGGTGTCGCTGGCCACGCATGGCCGCACGCTGCCTGCCGGCCAGGACACGCTGACGGGCGCGTTGCCCTGCTACGCCGTGTACCGCACGCAGGACGGACGGCACCTGGCGGTGGGTGCGCTGGAACGCAAGTTCTGGGACCGGTTCTGCGAGGTGCTGGACCGGCCCGATCTCAAGCCGCTGCACCGCCCTCGGGATGCCGCCGAATCCGCCCGGGTGCGCGGCGAGGTGGAACGCCTCATCGGCGCCCGGCCGCTCGACCACTGGCGGCGGCATTTCGCGGGCACGCAGTGCTGCGTCACGCCGGTCGTGCGATTGGACGAGGCGCTGGAGGATCCCCACTTCCGGGCGCGCGGCATGGTGATCCCGCCGGCCACGCCCGGCGGACCGGTACAGCTGGGCAGTCCGGTGCGCATGTCGGGGCATGCGTTCGCCATCCATCGCGACGCCCCCTCGCCCGGCCAGCATTGCGACGAGATACTGGCCCAGGCGGGCTATGGCGAGGCGGCCCGGGCGGCGCTACGCCGCAGCGGGGCCATAGGGTGATCCTCGTCGACGCCATGCGCCCGCGCGCGGCCCGGGCCGGCCACCTGCGCGGCACCGGCCAGCATGCGTTGCCGATCACGGCATCCGGGCCGCCGGGCAAGGCTGCTGTCCGGCACGATCGGCTCTGAGGCATGCGTCATACAATGCCCAGCACTTGCCCGTGAGCCCTCCTGTCGGGCACCGCCCAGCCCAAGCGTGCATGATGACGAGCGTGACCCACCATACCGTCGCCATCGAACAGATCGAGCAGATGCTGCTGGGCGCGCGCCGGCGCGAGCTCGACATCAACGACCTGCTGCGGCGGGCGGGCATCCCGCCGTCTCTGCTGGCCTCACCCAAATCCCGCGTGACCCAGGCGCAATGCGCCGCCCTGATCTCGTTGCTGCGCTACCGGCTGCGCGACGAGCTGTGGGGCCTGTGTCCACATCCCCTTCCTCTGGGCAGCTTCGAGATGGGCTGCCGTATCGTGATCGGCTGCCGCACGCTGGGAGAGGCGCTGCGCGCCGGGCTGCGCTATTACCGGCTGCTGCTGCGCGACTTCTCGCCGCATCTGCGCGTGACGCAAGGCGAGGCCCGCTTCTGCCTGGCGCCGCACGCCAGCCGCGATGCCAGCCTGGCCTATGCCGAACGCTCGTTCAGCTTCCTGGCGTATGGCCTGGCCTGCTGGCTGGTCGCACGCCGGCTGCCACTGCTGGCCGTCGATTATCCGCAATCGGCCATAGGCCGCAGCACCGATGCGGGGGTACTGTTCCAGGCGCCGCTGCACTACGGCACTCTCTGCGGCTGGCGCTTCGAGGCGCGTTGGCTGGAACTGCCGGTGGTGCAGAACGAACAGAGCCTGGAACAGTTCCTGCGCCAGGCGCCGGCCAATCTGCTGGTGAAGCACCGCGACCAGACCAGCGTGACCGAACGCATCCGCCGCATCCTGCGCCGCCACCTGGACACCACGCCCCCCTCGCTTACCGATATCGGCCGGCAACTGGCCATGACGCCGCAGACGCTGCGGCGCCGCCTGCGGCTGGAAGGCCAGGGTTTTCGCGCCATCAAGGACGACCTGCGCCGCGACGTGGCGGTGGAGTACCTGGCGCGGCCCGAGCTGTCGTTGCCCGAGATCGCCGCGTTGCTGGGCTTTTCCGAGGCCAGTACGTTTCATCGCGCCTTCAAGCACTGGACGGGTATTGCGCCCGGCGAGTATCGGCAGACACGGCTGCATCGTCCTCGGGAATAGGGCCTGGGTGTCACTTTCTGCCAATGACTCGCGCCGGTTCGGCCATTGGCGCGGCGGCAACGCGGCCGCACACTGGATGGCACTCCCCTACCGTCCATCCAGGAGGCCCGGATGCACCGCACAGTCTTCGTTGCCGGCGTCGGCATGATTCCCTTCACCAAGCCCGGCAAGAGCGATCCCTACATGCTGATGGGCGAACGCGCGGCCAAACTGGCGCTCGAAGATGCCGGCGTGCCGTACGACGCGGTGCAGCAGGCATACGTCAGTTATGTCTACGGCGACTCCACCGCGGGGCAGGCGGCGATCTACCGGGTCGGCCTGACGGGCATCCCGGTCTTCAACCTGAACAACAATTGCTCCAGCGGATCGAGCGCACTGTTCCTGGCCCGCCAGGCGATCGAAAGCGGCGCGGTGGAGTGCGCCATCGCACTGGGCTTCGAACAGATGGTGCCGGGCGCGCTGAAAGGCGCGTACGACGACCGCCCCTCCCCCATGACGCGCTTTGCCGAAACCATGACCGCCGTGCAGGGCTACGACGAGGCGGCCCCGCGCGCGGCGCAGTTCTTCGGCGGCGCGGGCCGCGCGTACATGAACGAGTACGGCATCGCGCCCGAGACCTTCGCGCGCATCTCGGTGAAGGCGCGCCAGCATGCGGCGCGCAATCCCATGGCGGTGTTCCGCGACACGGTGACGCTGGAGGAAGTGATGGCCGCGCCCACCGTCTTCGCGCCACTGACCCGGCTGCAATGCTGCCCGCCCACCTGCGGCGCGGCGGCGGCCATCCTGTGCTCGGAAGACTTCGCCCGCCGCCACGGACTCGCCCCCAAGGTGCGGATCGCCGCGCAGGCCATGACGACCGACACCGGCAGTACTTTCGACGAACACGACATGCGCAAGCTGGTGGGCTACGACATGACCCGTGCCGCCGCGCAGCAGGTCTACGAGGCGGCGGGCATCGGTCCCGAGGACATCGACGTGGTCGAACTGCACGACTGCTTCACCGCCAACGAGCTGATCACCTACGAAGGCCTGGGCCTGACGCCTGAAGGCACGGCCGAGAAGTTCATTCTGGACGGCGACAACACCCATGGCGGCCGCGTGGTGACCAATCCCTCGGGCGGGCTGCTGTCGAAGGGTCATCCGCTGGGCGCCACCGGGCTGGCGCAATGCGCGGAACTGACGTGGCAATTGCGCGGCCAGGCCGACCAGCGGCAGGTGCCGGATGCCCGGCTGGCGCTGCAGCACAACCTGGGGCTGGGCGGCGCCTGCGTGGTCACGCTGTACCAGGCGGCCTGAGGCAGCGGGCGATGATCGACCGCCGCCACATCGGCCATGTGTTCGCACCCTTTGCCGTAGACATCGAGGCGGGCCGCCTGCGCTTCTTCGCCAAGGCGACGGGGCAGACCGATCCCGTCTATACGGATGCCGCCGTGGCCCGCGCACACGGCTATCCCGGACTGCTGGTGCCGCCGACGTTCCTGTTCTGCCTGGAGATGGAAGCGCCCGACCCCGCCGCCATCCGCAACCTGCTGGGCCTGGACTACCGCAGCCTGCTGCACGGCGAGCAACGCTTCAGGTATCAGGCGCCGGCCTTCGCGGGCGACACCCTGCGCTTCGAGCAACGCATCGAAGACATCTACGACAGGAAGAACGGCGCGCTGGAATTCGTGGTGCGCCGCACACGGGTCAGCAACCAGACGGGAACGGCCATCGCCGAGCTGGGCACCACGACGGTCGTGCAGCATGCCGCGGCAAAGCCATGACGGACCGCACCGGGCTCCCACCGCGACATTCCTGCAGCAGGCGCATGCCATGACCCCGATCCGTTTCGACAGCGTGCAACCCGGCGACGCCCTGCCCGGCATCGATCCGCCTCCCCTCTCGCGCCTGACGCTGGCCCTGTACTGCGGCGCGTCCGGGGACCACAACCCCATCCACGTGGACAGTGATTTCGCGCGCGCGGCCGGCCAGCCCGACGTGTTCGCGCACGGCATGCTGAGCATGGCGTACCTGGGCCGGCTGCTGACCGGCTGGGTGCCGCAGGAAGCCCTGCGCACCTTGCGCGTGCGCTTCGTGGCGCTGACCCCGATCGGCGCGCGGCTGGCCTGCCGCGGCACCATCACCGAAAAATTCGAGGCAGAGGGAGAACGGCGCGTGCGGCTCGCGCTGTCCGTGGCCGACCAGAACGGCCAGACCACGCTGCAAGGCGAGGCCGTGGTTGCCCTGCCCTGACGCATCAAGGAGGAAGACGATGAAATCCCTGCAAGACAAAGTGGCGCTGGTCTCCGGCTCGGGCCGTGGCATCGGGCGCGCCATCGCGCTGAAACTGGCCGGCGCGGGCGCGCGCGTGGTCGTCAACGACCTGGACGAGGCCCCTGCCAGGCAGACCGTCGAAGCCATCCTGGCCGCCGGCGGACAAGCCACGCACTGCACGGGCAGCGTCACCCAGGCCGACTTCGCGGCGCGCTTCGTCGACACCGCCATATCCGGGTTCGGCGGCCTGGACATCATCGTGAACAACGCAGGCTACACCTGGGACAACGTCATCCAGAAAATGAGCGACGAGCAGTGGGAAGAGATGCTGGCCGTACACCTGACGGCCCCTTTCCGCATCCTGCGCGCCGCGGCCGAGTTCATCCGCGAGTCGGCCAAGCAGGAGATCCAGGCGGGCAGGCCCGTGCATCGCAAGGTGGTGAACATCTCGTCGACCTCGGGCGTGTACGGCAACGCGGGCCAGGCCAACTACGCCGCCGCCAAGGCGGGCATCAACGGCCTGACCAAGGCCATGGCCAAGGAATGGGGCCGCTACAACGTCAACGTGAACAGCGTGGCCTTCGGCCTGATAAAGACCCGCCTGACGGAAGCCGATGCCTCGGCCGACGCCAGCATCGACATCGAAGGCAGGCAGATCAAGGTCGGGGTGAGCCCGCAGATCCTGAAGAACGCCGAGACGATGATTCCGCTGGGCCGCGGCGGCACGCCGGAAGAAGCCGCCGGCGCGGTCTACCTCTTCTGCATTCCCGAATCCGACTACATCAGCGGCCAGGTGCTGGTGTGCGGCGGCGGCCGGCCCTAGAGCCCGAGGAGCGCGACATGCCGATCCACACGCCGCCCCGCCCCTGGATGAACGAAGAACTGAGCCTGCTGCGCGACACGGCCCGGCGCTTTTTCGAGACCGAATGCGTGCCGCGCCAGCAGGCCTGGATGGCGCAGCGCCACGCCGACCGCGACATCTGGCGGCGCGCGGGCGCCATCGGCCTGCTGGGCGCGGGCATTCCCGAGGAATACGGCGGCAGCGGCGGACACTTCCTGCACCAGGCCGTGATCTGCGAAGAACAGCAGCGCGCCCTGGTCAACAGCTTCAGCCTGAACGTGCATAGCGGCATCGTGGCGCACTATCTGCTGGACTATGCCTCGGCCTCGCAGAAAGATCGCTGGCTGCCTGGCCTGGCCTCGGGCGACATCGTGGCCGCCATCGCCATGACCGAGCCCGGCGCCGGCACCGACCTGCAGCGCATCAAGACCACGGCCCTGCGAGAGGGCGATCACTACATCGTCCGTGGCGCCAAGACCTTCATCACCAACGGCCTGAATGCCGACCTGGTGCTGACGGCGGTGAAGACCGATCCGCAGGCCACCGCTCGCGGCGTGTCGCTGCTGGCCATCGACGTGCGCGACCTGCCCGGCTTCACGCGTGGCAAGCCGCTGGACAAGATCGGGCAGCATGGCCAGGACACCGTCGAGCTGTTCTTCGACGACGTGCGCGTGCCCGTGGAGAACCTGCTGGGCGCGCAGGAAGGCCGCGGCTTCTCGCAGCTGATGCAACAACTGCCGCGCGAGCGCCTGCTGATCGCGGTGGGCGCCGCGGCCACGATGCAGCGCGCCGTCGACGACACGCTGGCCTACGTGAACGAACGCCAGGTATTCGGCGCGCCGCTGATGGCGATGCAGAATACGCGCTTCAAGCTGGCCGAATGCCAGACGCATGCCACATTGGCCCGCAGCTTCGTCGACGACTGCATCGGCCGCCTGTTGCGCAACGAACTGGACGTGCCCACCGCCGCGATGGCCAAATGGTGGACCACCGACATGCTGTGCCGCGTGGTCGACGAATGCCTGCAGCTGCACGGCGGCTACGGCTACATCAATGACTATCCCATCGCGCGCATGTTTGCCGATGCCCGTGTCGGGCGCATCTACGGCGGCGCCAACGAAGTGATGAAGGAGATCATCGCGCGCGGCCTGACGCCGGCTTGACGAGACCTGGCAGGCCTGCGGGCCGCCGCCGAACACAGGCCGACACGCGCGCAGACGCGGGCCCCGAGCAGGAGACAAGACAAGATGTCCACCGATCGTCCCGATCCCCCGTGGGTTCGCGCCTGGCCCCGTGGCCTGCCGCGCCGGATGCACGCGCTGGAAACCACCCTGGACCGCAACCTGGCCCAGGCGGCCGAACGCTATCCCGGCAAGGCCGCCACGGTCTTCTTCGACCGCGTGCAGACCTACGCACAGATGCAGGCCCAGTCCGATGCGCTGGCCGGATACCTGCGCGAGCGGGCGGGGGTATTGCGCGGCGACCGCGTGCTGCTGATGGCGCAGAACTGTCCACAATGGATCGTGGCCTTCCATGCCATCGTGCGCTGCGGCGCGGTGGTCGTGCCCGTCAACGTCATGAGCAAGCCGCCGGAGCTGGCGCACTACGTGCAGGACAGCGGCGCGCGCGTCGCGCTGATCGCGCAGGACCTGCTTCCCGCGATCCAGCAGGAGCTGGACCGCGAGCGGCTGTCGCATGCCGTGGCGCTGACTTACTCCGACGCCATCGATGCCGGCAGCGATCTCGCCCTGCCGGCCTGGGTGGCCGCGCCGCGCGCCGCGCTCGACCATCCCCGCCTGACGCATTGGTCGGACGCCATCGGTGCGGGCCTGCCGCCCCCGCCGCACGACTTCGGCCCCGACGACCTGTGCCTGCTGCCCTACACGTCGGGCACCACCGGCCGCCCCAAGGGCTGCATGCACACCCACCGCACGCTGCTGGCGGCGACGGTGGGCGCCTGCCTGTGGCGCAACGTGCATGCCGAGTCCGTCATCATGGGCGTGGCGCCGATGTTCCATCTGCTGGGCATGCAGAACGCCATGCTGATGCCCATCGCCGTGGGCGCGACCACCGTGGTGCAGCCACGCTGGGATGCCGCCAACGCCGCTCGCCTGATCGAACGCTACCGCGTCAGCGTCTGGGCCGCGCCGCCGGCCATGCTGAACGACTTCTTCCTGCAGCCCGACGCGCACACCCGCGACCTGTCCAGCCTGGCCGTGCTGAACGGCGGCGGCGCGGCCATGCCGCCGGCCGTGGCGCGCACGCTGAAAGAGCGCCACGACCAGGACTACATCGAAGGCTATGGCATGACCGAGACAGCCTCGTTCCTGCACTGCAATCCGCCTGCGCGCGGCAAGCGGCTATGCCTGGGCATTCCCGCCTTCGGCGTGGATTCGCGCATCGTCGATCCGGGCACGCTGCAAGAGCTGCCCGTGGGCGAGACCGGCGAACTGGTCACCGCCGCGCCCCAGCTGATGCTGGGCTATTGGCGGGACGACGCGGCCAACGCGCTGTCGTTCTTCGAGCACGACGGCAAGCGTTTCTTCCGCACGGGCGACCTGGCCTGCATGGACGAAGAGGGCTACTTCTTCATGCGCGACCGCATCAAGCGCATGGTGAACGTCAGCGGCTACAAGGTCTGGCCGGCCGAGCTGGAAAGCCTGATCTACGAACACCCCGCCATCGCCGAAGCCTGCATCGTCTCGGTGCCCGACGACCGGCAGGGCGAATCGATCAAGGCCGTGCTGGTGCTCAAGCCCGACAGCGAGCTGGATGCCGACGGCCTGGTGGCGTGGTGCCGCGAACGCATGGCGGCCTACAAGGTGCCGCGCCACGTCGAGTTCCGCGACCACCTGCCCAAGTCCAGCACCGGCAAGATTCTCTGGAGGGAAATACAGGCCCAGCAACAATAGCGATTGCCGGTGCACGAACGCGCCGGACGGTTCCCGAAGCATTGCGACCCACAAAGAGCGCGGGCAAAGACCTGTGCGACAGGAGACAAGCATGCATCACCCGAAGCAACCGCAACACCATTCGTTGTCGCGCCGCGACCTGCTGAAACTGGCCGCCGGCACCCTGCTGGGCGCGCTGCACCCCGCCGCCCGCGCCGCGGCATCCGCCTATCCCAGCCAACCCATCCGCCTGATCGTGCCGTATCCGCCCGGCGGCGGCACCGACATCCTGGCGCGCCTGGTGGCCGGCAAGCTGGGCGAAGCCTGGAAGCGGACCGTCATCGTCGAGAACAAGAGCGGCGCCAGCGGCACCATCGGCAACGACTTCGTGGCCAAGGCCGAACCCGACGGCCACACCCTGCTGATGGGCATCACCGCGCTGATCCAGCGCCCGGCCATGGTCGCGTCGATGCCCTATGACCCAATCAAGGACTTCGCCCCGTTGACGGCCGTGGCGCGCTCGGCCGATCTGCTGCTGGTGCCGGCCAATTCTTCCGCCAACACGCTGGCCGAGTTCGTCGCCCAGGTGAAGGCCAAGCCGCGCACCTACAGCATCGGCAACTATGGCGCGGGCACCAGCTCCCACATCCATGCCGCGATGCTGAATGCGCAGGCGGGACTGGACCTCAACCACGTGCCCTACCGCGGCGCCAGCCCGCTGGTGACCGACCTGCTGGGCGGACAGCTGGATTCGGCCTTCGTCGACTCCAGCTCCATCGTCGCGCACCTGGGCTCGGGCAAGCTGAAGGTGCTGGCGGTGACCGGCGAACGCAAATCCCCGCTCGCACCCCAGGCGCCCACGCTGGCCAGCCAGGGTTTCCATTCCTTCGAGCCCTATGGCTGGTTCGGCCTGTTCGCCCCGGGCCGCACGCCGCCAGCCATCACCGAGAAGCTGTCGCAGGCCTTCGTGGCCATCATCAAGCAGCCAGACGTGCAGAACCGCCTGAACGACATGGGCCTGCTGCCGGGCGGCAACAGCATGGGCGACTTCACCCGCGAAGTGCGCAACGACCGCGAGATCTGGACCAAGGTCATCACCGCCGCCGGCATCAAGACCGAATGACAGGAGGCCGCCGCATGCATACCCCCGACCCTGCGCCGTTCGACTTCACCGGCCGCCACGTCTTCGTGGCGGGGGGCAGCAGCGGCATCAACCTGGCCATCGCGCGGGCCTACGCCGCGCATGGCGCCGACGTGTCGCTGCTCAGCCGTTCGCCGGACAAGCTGGCCGTGGCCGCTGGGCAGGTCCGTGTCCACGGCCACCGCGTGGGCAGCCATGCCGCCGACGTGCGCGACTATGCCGCCACCGAAGCCGCGCTGGCCGCGGCGGCGCAGGCATTCGGGCCGATCGACGTGCTGGTGTCCGGCGCGGCGGGCAACTTCATCGCGCCGGCGCTGGGCATGTCCAGCAACGGCTTTCGCACCGTGGTGGACATCGATCTGGTCGGCACCTTCAACGTGTTGCGCGCCAGCCATGCCCACCTGCGCCGCCCGGGGGCCAGCCTGATCAACATCTCGGCGCCGCAGGCACGCAACCCGACCGCCCTGCAGGCGCACGCCTGCGCGGCCAAGGCGGGCGTGGACATGCTGACGCGGGTACTTGCCATGGAATGGGCCGCCGACGGGATCCGCGTCAACGGCATCGCGCCCGGCCCCATCGGCGATACGGAAGGGGTGCGGCGGCTGGCGCCCGACGAGGGCGCGCGCGCCAGGATGCTGGCCAGCATCCCCCTCGCGCGCTTCGGCGAGCTGGCCGATGTGGCCAACATGGCCCTGGTGCTGGGCTCGGCCCTGGCGGGCTTCGTCACCGGCGCCATCATCCCGGTGGATGGCGGCAGTTCGTTGCAGGGCGGACGCGACCTGTCGCCCACCCTGTCCGAGGCCTGATCCAGGCCGCCTCGGGAATCAGAACGCCGGAACGACGGCGCCCTTGTACTTCTCGACGATGAACTTCTTGACGGCCTCGGAGTGCAGGGCCTGCACCAGTTTCTTGATGGCCGGGGCGTCCTTGTTGTCTTCGCGGGTGACCACGATGTTGGCGTACGGCGAATCCGACCCCTCGATGAACAACGCGTCGCGCGTGGGCACCAGGCCGGCCTCCAGGGCGTAGTTGGTGTTGATCAGGGCCAGGTCGACGTCGCCCAGGGCGCGCGGCAGGATGGCGGCCTCGAGTTCGCGGAACTTCAGCTTGCGCGGATTCTCGGCGACGTCCAGCGACGTGGCCGTGATGTTCGACGGATCCTTCAGCTTGATCAGGCCCTGCTTCTGCAGCAGCAGCAGCGCGCGGCCGCTGTTGGACGGATCGTTCGGAATGGCCACGGTGGCGCCTTCCTTCAGTTCGGACACGGCCTTGATGCGCTTGGAGTAGGCGCCGAAGGGTTCGACGTGAACCAGCGCCACCGGCACCAGCTTGGCGCCGCGGTCTTTGTTGAAGGTGTCCAGATAGGGCTTGTGCTGGAAGAAGTTGGCGTCCAGCTCCTTGTCGGCCAGTTGCAGGTTGGGCTGCACGTAGTCGCTGAACACCTTGATGTCCAGGTTCACGCCTTCCTTGACCAGCACGGGCTTGACCACTTCCAGGATCTCGGCGTGCGGCACCTGGGTGGCGCCCACGACCAGCTTCTGGGCCTGCGCCGTTGCGGAAACACCGAAGGCCAGGCCGACGGACGACGCGAGCACCAGGGCGCGCAGAAAATTGAAACGCATGATGGGTAGCCTCTCTCGTTATGGGTATGAACGAATTGTGACGCGCGTTTGCGTAACCGGATGATGTCCGCCTCGCAGGCGCGCAGGGGTGCCAAATTTACCGGAACCGCGGCCGATTGTCGGGCATAAGGACATCGATTTGCGGCATAAGCCCTTCGGCAAGTCTACAATCTGCCTTATGCTTGACCCCGTGCCCATCCGCAAGGGGCAGGCATTTTTTCCATCTTTCACTTTCTTCCGTACTACGTGCCATGACCGACACCCCCGATCCTGCCGCTGCTTCGTCACCTGCCCTCAAGGCTGCCGTGCTCTCCGAGGCATTGCCCTATATCCGACGATTCCACGGCAAGACCATCGTGGTGAAGTACGGCGGCAACGCCATGACCGAAGAGCGCCTGCAGCGCAGCTTCGCCCACGACGTGGTGCTGCTCAAGCTGGTCGGGCTGAACCCCGTGGTGGTCCACGGCGGCGGCCCGCAGATCGACGACGCCCTGCGCCGCATCGGCAAGCAGGGCACCTTCATCCAGGGCATGCGCGTCACCGACGCCGAGACTATGGAAGTGGTCGAGTGGGTGCTGGGCGGCCAGGTCCAGCAGGACATCGTCATGATGATCAACGAGGTCGGCGGCAAGGCCGTGGGCCTCACCGGCAAGGACGGCGGTCTGATCCAGGCCCAGAAGAAGCTGATGGCCAACAAGGACAACCCCGCCGAACCGATCGACATCGGCTTCGTGGGCGACATCTCCCGCGTCGAGCCGGCCGTGGTGAAGGCCCTGCAGGACGACCAGTTCATTCCGGTCATCTCGCCCATCGGCTACGGTGAAGACGGCACCGCCTACAACATCAACGCCGACGTGGTCGCCGGCAAGATGGCCGAGGTGCTGGGCGCCGAGAAGCTGCTGATGATGACCAACACCCCGGGCGTGCTGGACAAGAGCGGCAACCTGCTGCGCAAGCTGTCCGCCCAGACCATCGACGAACTGTTCGCCGACGGCACCATCTCGGGCGGCATGCTGCCCAAGATCTCGTCCTCGCTGGACGCCGCCAAGAACGGCGTGAACGCCGTGCACATCGTCGATGGCCGCGTTCCCCACTGCCTGCTGCTCGAGATCCTGACCGACCAGGGCGTCGGCACGATGATCAGCGCCGTTTGATGCTGGCACGCAGGCATTTGCTGCGGCCCGCGGCGCGTCAGCGCCGCAGCCGCCGCGTGGCCACGGGCGCCCCGCAGCGCCTGTGGCTGTTCGACCTGGACAACACGCTGCACGACACCTCCCACGCCATCTTCCCGCGCATCGACCGGGGCATGACCGAGGCGGTGTCCGAAGCGCTGGGCGTCGACATCGACGAAGCCAACCTGCTGCGCCAGAAATACTGGAAGCGCTATGGCGCCACGGTCATCGGCCTGGTGCGCCACCACGGCGTCGACCCCCACGAATTCCTGCTGCGCAGCCACAGCTTCGACGTCGCGCCGCTGATCCGCGCCGAGCGCGGCCTGGCGCAGCGCCTGCGCAGCCTGCCCGGCCGCAAGGTGCTGCTGACCAACGCGCCCTTCCACTATGCCCGGGCGGTCTTGCGCCACCTGGGCATCCTGCAGCAGTTCGACAGCCTGTGGGCCATCGAACACATGCGCCTGCAAGGCGAGTTCCGGCCCAAACCGTCCGTCGCCCTGATGCGCTACGTCGTGGCGCGCGAAGGCGTGCCGGCGTCACGGACCGTGCTGGTGGAAGACACCCTGGCCAACCTGCGCGGCGCGCGGCAGGCCGGCGTGCGCACGGTGCACGTTTACCATCCGGGCACCCCGTTTGCGAAAGCCGCGCGCAGCCGTCCAAGTTATGTCGACTTACGAGTAAACTCGATTCGCGACCTGCTGCTGCGCCGCCGTCCCCTGCGCGGATAGGCGCGGCCGGCTTTCCATCCACCGCCCGACTCTAATTACAGGCCCCACCCATGGCCAGCAAACCCGGCGAAAGAAAGCACCAGATCCTGCAGATGTTGGCGGAAATGCTGGAACAGCCGCACGCTTCGCGCATCACCACGGCGGCCCTGGCGGCCCGCCTGCAGGTGTCCGAAGCCGCGCTGTACCGGCATTTCGCCAGCAAGGCCCAGATGTTCGAGGGCCTGATCGAATTCATCGAAACCAGCATCTTCACGCTGGTCAACCAGATCGGCGCCACCGAGCCCGACGGTCTGTCGCAGGCGCGCAAGACCATCGGCATGCTGCTGGCCTTCGCCGAACGCAACCGCGGCATGACGCGCGTGCTGACGGGCGATGCCCTGGTCACCGAGGACAACCGGCTGCAGGAGCGCATCAATCACATCAACGACCGCATCGAGGCCACGCTGAAGCAGTGCCTGCGCACCGCGGTCAGCGAGTCTGCCCTGTCCGCCGACACCAACGTCGCGGCGCACGCCAGCCTGCTGACGCACTTCGTGATGGGCCGCTGGCTGCGCTACGCGCAAAGCGGCTGGCGGATCACGCCGACGGCGCACCTGGACGAGCAGTTGCGCATCGTACTGGGCCACGCCTGACGGAACCGTGCGCCCGGAATACGCAATGGCGCCTCGCGGCGCCATTGCGGCTTTCAGGCGGGACGACCTTCGCGGCGCGTCACCACATGCCCAGCAGCTTCCACCACATCACGCCCAGTACGGCATAGATGACGAGTTCGACCACGCACATGATGAAGCCCACGCGCCACCATGTGCCCAGCGAGACATAGCCGCTGCCGAAGATGACGGGCGAGGTACCCGTGGCGTAGTGGGTCAGCGTCATCATGATGGTGGAGCCCGCCACCATCATCAACAGGAACGGCGTCAGGTACTCCGGCGGCACCAGGGCCGCGCCCACGGTCAGGAAGGCCAGCATCATGGCGCTGATGTGCGCGGTCGTGCTGGCGAAGAAATAGTGGGAGAAGACGAACAGCAGCACCAGCAGTGCGGCCGCCGCCTCCCAGCCCATGCCGGCCGCCACGATGCCATCCTTGAGCATGTTCGAGAACCAGGCGATCACGCCTGTCTTGTTCAGTTGCTCGGCCATCATGACCAGCGCCCCGAACCAGATCAGCGTGTCCCAGGCGCTTTTCTCGGACAGTACGTCGTCCCAGTCGATCGTGCCCGTGATGATGAGGATGAACAGGCCGACGAAGGCGACCACCGTGGGATCCAGCGTGAAGGCCGGGCCGAACACCATGGCGGGCAGGTTGGCCCACAGCACCAGCAGGATGCCGAAGGTGCCGATCATCACCCGCTCGCCGCCCGACAACGACCCCATGCGCTGCAACTCGTTGCGGGCGTACTCCACCGCGTCCGGCGTGGCCTTCACCTCGGGCGGCGCCAGCATCGACAGCAGCAGCGGCATCAGCAGCAGGCAGACCAGGCCGGGCAGCAGCATGCACAGCGCCCAGGTGGTCCAGGACAGGTGCAGGCTTTGATTGGTGATCCGCGCGACGTAATCGACCACCAGCGGGTTGGGCGCCGTGGCGGTGATGAACATGCCCGAGGTGATGGTGTTGGCATGCATGTTCACCAGCGCCAGATAGGTGCCCATCTTGCGCTCGGTGCCTTGGGCCGGATCGGAGCCGAAGGCGCTGGCGATCGACCTCATGATGGGGTGGACGATGCCGCCCCCGCGCGCGGTGTTGCTGGGCGTGAACGGCGCCAGCACCAGTTCGCACACCGCCAGGCCGTAGCCGATGCCCACGGTCTTGCGCCCCAGGCGCGAAATGAACATCAGGCCGATGCGCTGGCCCAGGCCGGTCTTCTTCAGGCCGCGCGACACCATGATCGCCACGACGATCAGCCAGATCAGGGGATTGGCCAGGCTGGACAGCGCGTCGGCGATGGCGCCCTTGGAGGACGTGGACGTGACCTGCGACAGCGCCACGATGGTCATGGCCATCATCGCCATGACGCCGATGGGCATCACCTTCAGGATGATCGCCAGGATGGTGGTGAGGAAGATGGCCACCAGAGCCCAGGCCTTGGGCGCCAGCCCGTCGGGCACGGGCAACAGCAGCATGACAATCAGGAAGACCGTGGTGATGGCCGCGGGAACCAGACGAAACGGCACGCTTTGCTGGAAATAGGCAAGCATGGCCTTCAGCCGATCGGACATAACGAATTCCTTGCGAAGACAGGGTGCGGAGTGCCGGGTGTCAGCGCCGCCTGGACACCTGGCTCGAGCGGGAATACACCCGCCTCGGTGAAGTTCGTCGTACAGTCGAGATGCATTATCTGGCACATGTCCGACGCGGCGCAAGACGGCCTTGGCAAAAGAACGTCCAGTCACGTAAAAATGTTACGTGGATGTCCCGCTCTCCGCCTTGATCCTGGTCAAACCGGACGCGTGCCAACCATGCCAGACTGCCGACCGCCACCAGTCGGACTGTCCGCCGCGGCGCACAGTCCCGCACCATCACCGGAAGCCTTCATGCCGACCCTGGACACCTCGCGCCTCCTCGCCTTCTCTCAAGACCTGCTGCTCGCCCAAGGCGTCCCCGGGGACATTGCCCGCGACGTCGCCGAACACCTGATTGAGTCGGACCGCGTCGGCTACGCGAGCCACGGCATCTCTATCCTGCCGTCCTACCGCCGCTCCCTGCTGGGCGGCCACCTGCATGCCGGCGGCCGCGCCGAATGCGCGCGCGACGAGGGCACGCGGCTGGCCTTCGACGGCCATCGGGGCTTCGGACAGCACGTGGGCAAGACCGTGTTCGGGCAGGCGATCACGCGCGCGCAAGAGGCAGGGCATTGCCTCGTGACCCTGCGCGACAGCCATCACCTGGGCCGTCTCGGCTACTACGGCGAGATGGCCACCAGCGCCGGCCTGGTGATGCTGGCCTGCGTCAACGTCATCAACCGGCCGCCCGTCGTGGCGCCATATGGCGGCGCCCAGGCGCGCCTGACCACCAATCCCCTGTGCTTCGCGGTGCCGCTGCCCGGCAGGCCGCCGCTGCTGGTGGACATGGCCACCAGCGCCATCGCCGCGAACAAGGCGCGGGTGCTGGCAGCGCGCGGCGAACCGGCGCCGGCCGGGGCATTGATCGACGCGCAAGGGCAGGCCACCGACGACCCCGGCGTACTGTTCCAGGATCCTCCAGGCGCGTTGCTCCCCTTCGGCGCGCACAAGGGCTACGCCCTGGGCGTGGTGGCCGAGCTGCTGGCGGGCGTGCTGTCGGAAGGCGGCACCATCCAGGGCCGGGGCAACCCCGACGGCGTGGCGGTGAACAATATGTTCGCCCTGGTGCTGGATCCGACCGCCTCGGGCGACAGCCAGTGGCGCACTCACGAAGCAAGCGCCTTCATCGACTACCTGCTGGCCTGCCCGCCACAGCCCGGCGCGGACCGGGTGCAGTACCCGGGAGAATTCGAGGCGGACAACCGGCGGCGCAACGCGGAAACGATTCCGATGGACGAGGCGACACGGCAGTCGCTGCGCACCCTGGCGGCCGACCTGGGCGTGGCCGCCGGCGCGCTGGAGGAGTGATCCGGACGGGCAGTCCCGTTCCGGACGGACTGCCCTACTTCTTCAGCGGCTTGTGGTGCCTGCTGACGCTCATCATGATCCCGCAGGCGATGCCCATGGTCAGCAGCGCGGTGCCGCCGTAGCTCATGAAGGGTAGCGGGACACCCACCACGGGCAGGATGCCCGTGACCATGCCGACGTTCACGAACACGTACATGAACATCATCATCGTCAGCGCGCCCGCCAGCAGGCGGCCGAACTGCGTGCTGCCGTTCTGCGCGATGGCCAGGCCCCGGGCGATCAGCAGGGCATACAGCACCAGCAGCGCCACGCCGCCGTACATGCCGAATTCTTCGGCGAACACGGCGAACACGAAATCGGTGGTGCGTTCCGGGATGAAATCCAGGTGGGTCTGCGTGCCCTGCATGTAGCCCTTGCCGTACAGACCGCCCGAGCCCACCGCGATCATCGACTGGATGGTATGAAAGCCCTTGCCCAGCGGATCGGAGCTGGGGTTGAGCAGCGTGCAGACGCGATGCTTCTGGTAGTCGTGCAGAACCACCCAGTCGACTTCGGGCGTGCACAGGTATTCTTCGTTGTAGACCAGCGTGCCCAGCCCTACCACGCCGGCCAGCACCACCGGGATCAGCAGCTTGAACGACAGGCCGGCGAAATAGATGACGAAGAAGCCGGCGCCGAACACCAGCAGGGCCGTGCCGAGGTCGGGCTGCAGCACGATCAGGGCGAACGGCGCGGCCAGCATGGCCGCCGCCACGAAGAAGTCGATGATCCGCACCGCCCCTTCGTGCCGCTGGAAATACCAGGCCAGCATCATCGGCACGGCGATCTTCATCATCTCGGACGGCTGGATGCGCGTGATGCCCAGGTTCAGCCAGCGCGTGGCGCCCTTGCTGGTCTCGCCGAAGAACTCCACGCCCAGCAGCAGCACCACGCCGATGATGTAGAACGGCAGGGCCATCCTCATCAGCATATTGGGCGGCACCAGGGCCACGATCCACATGGCGACGAAGGCTGCCAGGAAGTTGCGCGACTGGTCGGCGAAGCGCCAGTCGGTACTGCCCACGGCCGAATGCATCACCGTCAGCCCCAGGCCCGCGAACAACAGCAGGATCAGCAGCAGCGGCCAGTCGAACGCCATCACCACGCGCAGCAGCACCAGACCCAGACGCTTCATTCACCGGCTCCGGATCGGGTGGCAGCGACCACGGCGCCGGGATTCGGCCGGGCCGGCAACGCGGCCTCGGGCGGCGGCGTGGCGGGTCTGGTGGGCTGCGGGCCGGGCGAGGCAGGCGTGACGGGCATGCGGGGCCTGGCGGATTCGGCAGCGGCCTGGCGCGCGGGACGCAGGGCCTCGACGTCGCTGAACACCTGGGACGACACGGCCCCCGGAGAGGCCGGCTCCGCGCCGGCCGTGGCGCCGGCCTGGCCATCCTTGCCGTCGGCGCTGCGCGTGGGCTGGCGGCCTCGCTCGACCAGCCAGTAATCGAACACCTTGCGCGCCACCGGCGCGGCGACGCTGGCGCCCCACCCCGCGTTCTCGACGATCAGCGCCACCGCGATGCGCGGATGGTCGACCGGCGCGAAGCCCATGAACAGGGCATGGTCGCGCAGCCGTTCGGACACTTCCGAGGCACGGTAGTGCGAGCCACGCAGGCTGAACACCTGCGCCGTGCCCGTCTTGCCGGCCGCCTGGTAAGCCGTATTGGCGAAGGCGCGCCGCGCCGTCCCCGACTTGACCACGTCGGCCATGGCGGACTTGATGATGTCGACGTTCTGCTGCTTCAGGGGAATCTGGTAATCGGGCGCGGACTTGGTCTTCTCGGCCACGCCCGTGCGCGGATCGCGCACGGCATGCACCAGATGCGGCTTGCGATACAGGCCGCTGTTGGCCATGGTGGACGTGCCCTGCGCCAGTTGCAGCAGCGTGAAGGCGTTGTAGCCCTGCCCCACCGCCACGGAGATGGTCTCGCCGGCATACCAGCGTTGCCGCTCGCGGTCCTTGTAAGCCTTGCGCTTCCATTCGGTGGACGGCAGCACGCCGGCCTTCTCGCCGTCCAGGTCGATGCCGGTGATCTGGCCGAAGCCGAACTGCTTGGTGAAATCGTGCAATGCGTTGACGCCGATCTCGGGCCCCAGCGAGTAGAAATAGGTATCGGACGACACCACGATGGCCTTGTGCATGTCCGTCATGCCGTAGGCGGCGCCCCCGGCGTTGCGGAACCGCTGGCCACCGAATTCGTAGTAGCCGGGATCCGGAATGCGCTCGGTGGCGCTGCGCTTGCCCAACTCCAGGGCTGCCAGGCCCACGAAAGGCTTGTAGGTGGAACCGATGGGATAGGTGCCGTACAGCGGCCGGTTGATCAGCGGATGATCGGGGGACTCGTTCAGCAGCTTCCAGTTCTCGACGTCGATGCCGTCGACGAACAGGTTCGGATCGAACGAAGGCTGCGACACGAAGGCCAGCACTTCGCCGGTGTCCGGATCGATCGCGACCAACGCGCCCCGGCGGCCCTCGAAGGCCTCTTCGGCGACGCGCTGCAGGCCCATGTCGATGGACAGCATGATGTCCGAGCCCGGCACCGGATCCGTGCGGCGCAACGTGCGCACCGGCCGGCCGCCCGCGGTGACTTCGACTTCCTCCACCCCGGTGCGGCCATGCAGTTGGCTTTCCCAGGATTTCTCGATGCCCTTCTTGCCGATGACGTCGGTGCCGCGGTAGTTGCCGGACTCGCCCGCGCGGTCCAGTTCGTCGAGGTCGCTCTCGGCAATGCGGCCGATGTAGCCCACCACGTGGCCGGCGGCGGCGCCCTGCGGATACTCGCGCACCCAGCGCGCGCGCAGTTCGACGCCGGGAAACTCGAAGGCGTGCGCGGCGAACCAGGCCGCCTCGGTGTCGTTCAGGTTGTTGCGCAGCGTCAGCGTGGCATAGCGGCCCGACTCGCCGACCAGGCGGCGAAACTTGCGCTGGTCGTTGGGACTGAGATAGACCACCTGCGACAGGCGCTCGAACAGATTGCCCAGGTCGCCGGCGCGGGCGGGCACGACGTCCAGCGTATAGGTGCGATAGTTGCGCGCCAGAACCTCGCCGTTGCGGTCGAGGATCTCGCCGCGCCGCGGCGGAATGGGCACGACCGCGATGCGGTTGCGGTCGGCGCGCTGCGACAGGCCTTCGTAGCGGTCGACCTGCAGATACCAGAAGCGTCCGATCAAGACGCCGAAGCACAGCAACGCCACCGCCGCGCCTACCCAGGCGCGCAGCCGGAAGCGCTGCTTCTGCTGCTGACCAGTCTTCTTGAATTCGAACATTTATACCCGCCGCCTGGCGCCTAGCCAGCGGAAGATTCCACATCGTCGAGGCGGCGCTGGGGCAACAGCAGCACCCAACCCACCATGGGCCAGATCGCCGCCGTCAGCAGCGCACCCAGGGCCCAGTTCCAGCCAGGCCAGCGACCCGCCAGCCAGGCCAGCACGATCTGCGTGGCGAACTGGGACAGCAGGAACACGGGAAGCATGTGCATCGCCTGGCTCCAGAGCTCGAAGCGCTGCAGGCGGCGATACAGCGCCACCGACCCGTATGCCACCAGAGTATAGGCCAGAGCATGCCCGCCCAGCAGGCCCGCGTCGTGCACGTCCAGCAGCAGGCCGAAAACGAAAGCGGTGACCAGGCCCACGCGGCGCGGCTCGTGCGCGCACCAGAAGGCGATGACCAGCGCCAGGATGTCGGGCGCCGCCGTCCATTGCCGCCAGGGCAGCAGCGACACCAGCCACACCAGCAGCAACGACCCCCAGACGAATGCGCCGTGCGCCGGATGCACCAGTCGTTCGGGCTGCACGTTGCTGGGCGTGCCCAGGCGCCGCGCGGGCGGTTTACTGCGGTCCATCGCCGTCGGCCTCCTGCTGGTTGGATCTGGCTTGCGCCACGTCGGCCTGTAGGACCAGGAAGTGCCGATAACGTTCGGGATGCGCCAGCGGTTCGGCCAACGCGCGAGCGAATCCCGACGCCGTATCGCGCTGGACGGCCGTGACGCGCCCCACCGGCAGGCCGGCCGGAAACAGGCCGCCCACGCCGCTGGTGACCATGGTGTCGCCCTCGCGGATGTCGGCGTTGGCCGCCAGGTAACGCACCTCGATCGTTCCCGGCGTATTGGCGCCGAAGGCGATCAGGCGCAGGCCGTTGCGCAGCACCTGCACGGGAATGGAGACACGTTCATCGGTGACCAGGGCCGCTTCCGCCGTCATGGGCGTGGTGCGCACGATCTGGCCGACCACGCCGCCTTCATCGATGACCGGCATGCCCGCGGCCAGGCCCGCGCGGCTGCCCTTGTTGAACACCAGACGCTGCTGGAAGGCGTCTGGCGGCTCGTACAGCACCTCGACCACCACCGCGGGCGCGGGCGATGCGTCGGTGACACCCAGCAGACGGCGCAGTTGCGCGTTCTCGGCGCCCAATTGCGCGGCATGCGAACTGACCTGCGCCAACTCGATGCGCTGGCGCTGCAAGGCTTCGTTCTCGGTACGGATCAGGTTGGCGGCGTTGACCCACTCGTCGACCTGGCTGACCAGGTCGCGCGGCGCCATGACGGCGCGCTGGAACGGATAGAGCGCGATCGCCACCGCGCTGCGGACCGGTTCCAGCACGCGCAGGCGCGAGTCGACGATCAGCAGCGTCAGCGCCAGCACCACCAACACGGCCAGGCGAACCTCGGCCGGCGGGCCGCGCCGGAATAGCGGGGGAGTGGTCCCTTGTCGTTGCATGGAATTCAGCCCGGCCCCTGGCGCCCGCAACCGCTGCGCCTACCGGCGCGAGCGAGGCGCGCGCCGGCTGGCGGAACAGACTCAGTCGTTGATGAAGATGGCGCCGAGTTTTTCAAGGTGTTCCAGCGCCTCGCCGCAGCCACGGACCACGCAAGTGAGCGGATCGTCGGCCACCACGACCGGCAGGCCGGTCTCTTCCTGCAGCAGACGGTCGAGGTCGCGCAGCAGCGCGCCACCGCCGGTCAGGGCAATGCCCTTGTCGGTGATGTCGGCGCCGAGTTCGGGCGGGGTCTGTTCCAGCGCGATCTTCACGGCCGACACGATCTGGTTCAGCGGATCGGTCAGGGATTCGAGGATCTCGTTGGACGACACCGTGAAGCTGCGCGGCACGCCTTCGGCCAGGTTGCGGCCCTTGACCTCGATCTCGCGGACTTCGGAACCCGGGAACGCGGAACCGATTTCCTTCTTGATGAGTTCGGCGGTGGGCTCGCCGATCAGCATGCCGTAGTTGCGGCGGATGTAGTTGACGATGGCCTCGTCGAACTTGTCGCCGCCCACGCGCACCGAACCCTTGTAGACCATGCCGCCCAGCGAGATGACCGCCACCTCGGTGGTGCCGCCGCCGATGTCCACCACCATCGAGCCGCTGGCGTCGGAAACCGCCAGGCCGGCACCGATGGCCGCGGCCATGGGCTCTTCGATGAGGTACACGTGCGAGGCGCCCGCGCCCAGCGCGGATTCGCGGATGGCGCGGCGCTCGACCTGGGTGGAACCGCACGGCACGCACACGATGATGCGCGGGCTGGGGGCCAGCATGTTGCGGGGGTGCACCATGCGGATGAACTGCTTGAGCATCTGCTCGGTGACGGTGAAGTCGGCGATGACGCCGTCCTTCATCGGGCGGATGGCTTCGATGTTGCCCGGCACTCGGCCGAGCATCTGCTTGGCCTCCCTGCCGACGGCCTGGATGATTTTCTTGCCGTTGGGGCCGCCTTCATGGCGGATGGCGACGACGGACGGTTCGTCCAGAACGATGCCCTTGCCACGGACGTAGATCAGCGTGTTGGCGGTACCGAGGTCGATCGCCATGTCGCTGGAGAAATAACTGCGGAGGAATCCGAACATAGAGCTCAGCGAGATTCAGGAATTAGGGTCATGTCGCGTGCTCGGGCTTCGCGTGTGGCTGCGCGCCCGGCCCGGTCGCCGTGTTTGCCGGACGTACAATGGCCTCGGCGATTAAACCGTGAATCATAACTTATAATTTCGCCGGAAATAGCGTCAAAATGCCGGCTATTCAAGCTTTGTAACGGGTCCGGCCTGTACATACTGATGCCCGCGCGGCGCCTCCGCCCCGCCCCACATTCTCCCCCATCGCGCCCCATGGATCTCAACGAACAAGACGTCGCCCGCATCGCCCGGCTGGCCAGAATCGAATTGACCCCCGAGCAGCGCGGCCGCGCGCAGCAGGAACTCAATGGCATCCTGCACCTGATCGAGCGCCTGCAATCGGTGGACACGCAAGGCGTCGAGCCGCTGGCCCACCCGCTGTCGGCCCGCGAAGACGTGGTGCTGCGCCTGCGCGACGACGTCGCCACCGAGCCCTCGTCCGAAGCCCGCCGCGCCGAACTGCTGGCCAACGCCCCCGATGCGCAGGCCGGCCTGTTCCTGGTTCCCAAGGTCATCGAGTAAGCCATGTCCTCCTCTGCATTGCACAACGAATTCGACGGCATCGCCGGCCTGCGCGACGCGCTGGCGCAGCGCCGCGTCAGCGCGGTCGAGCTGGCCAGCAGCGCCCTGGCCGCGGCCGATGCCGCCAGCGGCCTCAACGCGTTCCTGCACATCGATGCCCAACTCACGCTGGCCGAGGCCGCCGCGGCCGACGCGGCCCTGGCCGCCGGCACCGCCGGCCCGCTGGCCGGCATTCCCATCGCCCACAAGGACGTGTTCGTCACGCGCGGCTGGCGCACCACCGCCGCCAGCAAGATGCTGGCCGACTACGTCAGCCCCTTCGACGCCACCGTCGTGCAGCGCCTGGCCCAGGCCGGCGCCGTCTCGCTGGGCAAGCTGAACTGCGACGAATTCGCCATGGGTTCGGGCAACGAGAACTCGGCTTTCGGCGCGGTCCGCAACCCGTGGGACACCAACGCCGTGCCCGGCGGCTCGTCGGGCGGCTCGGCCGTGGCCGTGGCCGCGCGCCTGGTGGCCGCGGCCACCGGCACCGACACCGGCGGCTCGGTGCGCCAGCCCGCCGCGCTGTGCGGCGTCAGCGGTATCAAGCCCACCTACGGCACCGTGTCGCGCTTCGGCATGGTGGCCTTCGGCTCCAGCCTCGACCAGGCCGGTCCGCTGGCGCAATCCAGCCGCGACCTGCTCGAACTGCTCGACGTGATGGGCGGTTTCGATCCCCAGGACGCCACCAGCGTCGAAACCTGCGACGGCGTGGCCAACCGGCCCGGCCGCGTGCGCGATGCCTTCGACGCCGCGCAGCAGGGCTACGACGCCGCCGGCAGCCAGCCCCTGAAGGGCCTGCGCATCGGCGTGCCGCAAGAGTTCTTCGGCGCCGGCCTGGCGCCCGACGTGGCCGCCGCCATCGAGGCCGCGCTCAAGCAGTTCGAGGCCCTGGGCGCGCAGCGCGTGGCCATCTCGCTGCCGCGCACCGAGCTGTCCATCCCCGCCTACTACGTCATCGCGCCGGCCGAAGCCTCCAGCAACCTGTCGCGCTACGACGGCGTGCGCTACGGCCACCGCGCCGCGCAATACGGCGACCTGACCGAGATGATCAGCCGCTCGCGCGCCGAGGGCTTCGGCGACGAGGTCAAACGCCGCATCCTGATCGGCGCCTACGTGCTGTCGCACGGCTACTACGATGCCTACTACCTGCAGGCGCAGCGCCTGCGCCGCATGATCGCGCAGGACTTCCAGCGCGCCTTCGCGGACCAGTGCGACGTCATCATGGGCCCGGTCACGCCCACGGTGGCCAAGAACATCGGCGACAACCGCGACGATCCCACCGCCGACTGGCTGGCCGACGTCTACACGCTGGGCGTCAGCCTGGCCGGCCTGCCCGCCATGTCGATCCCTTGCGGTTTCGGCGCCGATGGCCGTCGCCCCGTCGGCTTGCAACTTGTCGGCAACTACTTCGACGAAGGCCGTCTGCTGGCCCTGGCCGACCGCTATCAACAAGCCACCGATTGGCACAAGCAGGTGCCCCCACGCTCGCTGCACTCGCTGCCCCCCGAGGGGGCTGCCAGCGCCTTGGGGCGGCCCGGCGCCGCTGGCACGCCCTCTGCACAGGACGCATAAGCAATGGATTGGGAAATCGTCATCGGCCTGGAAACGCACACCCAGCTTTCCACCGACTCCAAGATCTTCTCGGGCAGCAGCACCCGCTTCGGCGCCGCGCCCAACACGCAGGCCAACGTGGTCGACCTGGCGCTGCCGGGCAGCCTGCCCGTGATGAACCACGGCGCGGCCGAGCGCGCCATCCGCTTCGGCCTGGCCGTGGGCGCCACCGTGGCGCCGCGCTCGGTGTTCGCGCGCAAGAACTACTTCTACCCCGACCTGCCCAAGGGCTACCAGATCAGCCAGTACGAGCTGCCGGTGGTCATCGGCGGCTCGATCTCGTTCTTCGTGGGCGAGGAAGAAAAAACCGTCAACCTGACGCGCGCCCACCTGGAAGAAGACGCCGGCAAGTCGCTGCATGACGCCTACTCGCTGGCCGACGGCCGGCCAGCCAGCGGCATCGACCTGAACCGCGCCGGCACGCCGCTGCTGGAAATCGTCACCGAACCCGAGATGCGCAGCGCCGCCGAAGCCGTGGCCTATGCGCGCGCGCTGCACGGCCTGGTGGTGTGGCTGGGCATCTGCGACGGCAACATGCAGGAAGGCTCGTTCCGCTGCGACGCCAACGTGTCCGTGCGCCCGCGCGGCCAGAAGGAATTCGGCACGCGCACCGAGATCAAGAACGTCAACTCGTTCCGCTTCCTCGAACGCGCCATCCTGTTCGAGGCGCGCCGCCAGATCGAACTGATCGAAGACGGCGGCACGGTCGTGCAGGAAACCCGCCTGTACGACGCCGACCGCGACGAGACGCGCAGCATGCGCAGCAAGGAAGACGCGCACGACTACCGCTACTTCCCCGATCCCGACCTGCCCCCGCTGGTCATCTCCCGTGAATGGGTCGAGGAAGTGCGCGCCGGCATGCCGGAACTGCCCGCCGCGCTACGCCAGCGTTTCGAGGCCGACTACGGCCTGTCCGCGTACGACGCCGCGCAGCTGACCGCCAGCCGCGACATGGCCGCCTACTTCGAAGCCGTGGCCGGCGCCCTGCCCGCGGGCCAGGCCAAGGTGGCCGCGAACTGGGTGATGGGCTCAGTCGCCGCCACGCTGAACCGCGAAGAGAAGGAACTGGCCGACGCGCCGGTGCAAGCCGCCGCGCTGGCCGCGCTGCTGGGCCGCGTCCTGGACGGCACCATCTCGAACAACGCCGCCCGCACGGTCTTCGCGGACATGTGGGCCGGCGAGCACGGCGGCCAGCCCGACGCCATCATCGAAGCGCGCGGACTGAAGCAGATCAGCGACACGGGCGCCATCGGCGCCATGATCGACGAAGTCCTCGCCGCCAACCCGGCCATCGTGGCCGAGTACCGCGCCGGCAAGCAGAAGGCCTTCAACTCGCTGGTCGGCCAGATCATGAAGGCCGCCCGCGGCAAGGCCAATCCGCAGCAGGTGAACGATCTGCTGAAGCAGAAGCTGGACGCCTGATCGGGGCGGCTTTCTCTGCACGGCAAAAAGGCGACCCGCGGGGTCGCCTTTTTCTTGCCTGGGCAATGCAGGCGTTGCCTGCTCGCCTTACACCACCCCGTACTTCGCCCGGTACGCCAGCACCGCGTCGCGGTTCTCGGCGAACTGTGCATCCTGCTGCAGCAGGCCCAGGATGTCGCCCAGGTTGGCGATGCTGACCACCGGCATGCCGTAGGCGCGGGCCACTTCCTGCACGGCCGAGTGCGGCGACAGCGCGTCGTCGGCGCCAGCGCGTTCCATGCGGTCCATCGCGATCAGCACGGCGGCGGGCTCGGCGCCCGCGGCGCGGATGATTTCCACCGACTCGCGCACCGAGGTGCCCGCGGTGATGACGTCATCGATGATGACGACGCGGCCTTGCAGGGGCGCGCCCACCAGGGTGCCGCCTTCGCCGTGGTCTTTCGCTTCCTTGCGGTTGTAGGCGAAAGGCACGTCGCGCCCCTGCATGCCGGGATGGCCGGCCAGCGCCACCGCGGTGGCCGTGGCCAGCGGAATGCCCTTGTAGGCCGGGCCGAACAGCATGTCGAACGAAATGCCCGACTCCACCAGCGACTGCGCGTAGAACTGCGCCAGCCTGCCCACCGAGCGGCCGCTGTCGAACAGGCCGGCGTTGAAGAAGTAGGGGCTGATGCGGCCCGACTTGACCTTGAAGCTGCCGAAACGCAGCACGCCCTCGTCCAGGGCGAAACGAACGAAGTCGGCGGAAGTGGAGGAGGAAGTAGCGGCCATGCGGAGATCCGGAAAAAGTGCTTGCGGGCGGTTCGGGGAATACCGCCATTATCGGCGATCCTGCGAATCGCATGGGCAGCGCCCGATCCGGCTCGGTTAAAGTCGTGGGTTAGCCCTGCCCGCTTGCCGCCCCCGCCGGGCGCAGACCAAGCCGGCCCAGAACGACAGGAGTTTCCCGTGCTGCGCATCACCTCGATCAATCTCAACGGCATCCGCTCGGCCTTCCGCAAGGGCCTGCAGCCCTGGATGGCCACCCACGACGCCGACGTGCTGTGCCTGCAGGAAATCAAGGTGTCCCACGAGGACCTGACCGACGACCTGCGCCACCCGCCCGGCTACAACGGCCACTTCTGCCATGCCACGAAAAAGGGCTACAGCGGCGTGGGCATCTACCTGAAGCAGCCCGCCGAGAACGTCGCCACGGGCCTGAACTGCGAAGAGTTCGACCCCGAAGGCCGCATCATCCGCGCCGACTGGAAGACATTGTCGGTCGTCAGCGCCTACCTGCCCTCGGGCTCCAGCGGCGACGAGCGCCAGCAGGCCAAGTACCGCTTCCTGGACCGCTTCGGCCCGTGGCTGGACGCCATGATGGAAGAACATCGCAGCACGGGCCGCGAGTTCGTCATCTGCGGCGACTGGAACATCGCCCACAAAGAGATCGACCTGAAGAACTGGAAGGGCAACCTGAAGAACTCGGGCTTCCTGCCCGAGGAACGCGCCTGGCTGACCGACGTGTTCGACAAGCGCGGCTTCGTGGACGTGTTCCGCCAACTGGACGACCGGGCCGACCAATACACCTGGTGGAGCAACCGCGGCCAGGCCTGGGCCAAGAACGTGGGGTGGCGTATCGATTACCAGATCTGCACCCCTGGCATCGCCAAGACAGCCCGCGCCACGTCCATCTACAAGGACGAACGCTTCAGCGACCACGCGCCGCTGACGGTGGATTACGACTGGACGCTGTAAGGCCATGCCGGTCTATCAGGGGTCATGCCACTGCGGCGCCTGCCGGTTCGAGGTCGAACTCGAACCGGATCACGTGCGCAGCTGCAATTGCTCGGTCTGCCGGCGGCGCGGCGCGCTGAACCACCGCGTGCCGCCGTCGGCGCTGCGCCTGCTGACGCCGCTGGCGGATCTTCAGGTATATGAATGGGGCAGCCGCACCGGCCGTGACTATTTCTGCGGCGTCTGCGGCATCCTGCCCTTTCGCAAGCCCAGCGCGCCCACGCCGGCCGAACGCGCGGCGGGCATGACGCCTTTCGAAGGCTGGGCCATCAACGTGCGCTGCCTGGAAGGCATCGACCTGGCGGCCATCCCGGTCAAGCGGGTGGATGGCGCGGCGCTGTAGCCGTCATTACGCCAACAGCGCGTAGACAGCGGCCTGTGTCCCCAGGATCCAGCGGTGGACAAGCACGCAAGATTGACAGCGTTGAAAAAGTCCCAATTTGGGACTAACATGGCGACATGCGCGTCATCGCTGTCAGCACACTACGGCAATTCTGGGAAAAGCACCCAGGTGCAGAACAGTCCATCAAATCGTGGGTGGATGAGGCCGTACAGGCGAAATGGACGCAACCGGCGGCTATCAAGGCCCAGTATCGCAGCGCCAGCATTCTGAAGAATCGCCGGGTCGTGTTCAACATCAAAGGTAACGACTATCGGCTGATAGTGGCCGTTGCCTACCGTCTAAGTATCGTCTACGTGAAATTCATCGGCACGCACGCTGAATACGACCGTATAGATGCCGAGACAGTGGAAATGGAGTGACCATGGAAATTCGCCCGCTTCACACCGAGGCCGACTATAAAGCCGCACTGAAGACGATCTCGTCCCTCATGGAAAGTGATCCCGATAGCGGCACGCCAGAAGGGGATCGGTTGGACGTCCTGACCACGTTGGTGCAAGCCTACGAAGCCAGGCATTATCCGATCGACCTCCCCGATCCCATCGAAGCCATCAAGTTCCGCATGGAACAGGCAGGCCTCAGCGCGAAGGATCTCGAGCCGATGATCGGGCGCTCGAACCGCGTCTACGAAGTCTTGAATCGTAAACGCGGACTGACGTTGAAGATGATCTGGAGCTTGCATAAAGGGCTAGGCATCCCTGCCGCCAGTTTGATTCAACCGATCATCAAAGCCTGAGCCTATCCGCCGGGGAGTTGTAGCCGCCACTACGCCAACAGGGCATACACCCGCAGCCGGTGCCCGTCCGGGTCCAATGCCAGGAACGTGCGGCCGAAATCCATATCCGTGGGCGGTTGCGCGATACTGACGCCGCGCGCCGTCCAGTCGGCGTGAACGGCATCCACCTGGTCCACGTACTTCATCGGAAAGCCCAGTTCCGTGCAGCCGGCCGACGCCACCGGACGGGGCTTGACCGCAGGCCTGGCCCACAACCCCAGCTTCAGGCCCGAATTCAGCACGAACAGCACGAAGCCCGGGCTGGCCTCGATCGGCTGGGCATCCAGCAAGCCCGCGTAGAAGCGGCCACTGGCTTCGGGATTGTCGACGTACAGAATGAGTTGATTGGGGTGTTGCATGATGGGTGACTCCCTGGGGTTGAATGACCGGAGGGAATGATAGGCACCCATGCTGCCAGTTTATGGCAGCATCAATCGAGGGATCGCGCCTGCTGTTCGCGCACCTTCCACTCCTTCAGCAAGGCATGGCGGCGGCGCGGGTAGCGTATCTCCTGCGGCACGGCGTTGGCGATGCGATCGACGCGAAAATGGCGGTAACCCTGCCGCAACTCGCACCAGCCCAGCACGATGCGCACGCGGTCGAAAAAGGCCAGGCCGAACGGCCAGATCAGCCGGCGCGATTCCGCGCCGGCCTCGTCCCGATAGCCGATCTCCAGCTTCTGCTCGGCGCGGATGGCCTGGCGGATGACGGCCAGCTCGACCCCATCGGGTGGAATGGCTTCGGCCGGCGGCGCCACCATCAGCGTCGAGGCGTCCAGCCCCGCGCGCAGATCGTCGGGCAACACCGCGGCGATGCGCGCCAAGGCATTGCGCGCGGCATCGCGCAGGCGGTGATCGGTGCGCTCGGCCACCCACAACGACCCCAGCACCAGCGCCTCGATCTCGTCCTCGGTGAACATCAGGGGCGGCAGCATGAAGCCGGGCCGCAGCACGTAGCCCACGCCCGGCTCGCCCTCGATGTGCGCGCCCTGCGCCTGCAGGGTGGCGATGTCCCGGTACAGCGTGCGCAGGCTCACGCCCAGCTCGGCCGCCAGCGCACGGCCGCTGACCGGCAATCGGTGGCGGCGCAGCACTTGCAGCAGATCGAACAGGCGGGCGGAGCGTGACATGGCGGGATGCTACGCCAAACCGCCTGCAAATGAGCGATTTATCGACGCCGCCGCATCACGGCATGTGCCCGGAAAGGGGCCTCCACCACGCTGTGGCAGACCTCACGTTCCCCGACAACTTAGACATTTCGTTTCACCGCAATTACGGTGACATCCCCCATCCCTGCGTAGAATTTATCGGGACACACCACGCCGTATCCCCCAATAACATTCCCGGAGAAGCACGATGGCCACTGCAGAAGCCACCACGACAGGTCAGGACACCCAACTGAAACGAGTGATGGGTCCGAAGCTGCTGTTGCTGTTCATCGTCGGCGACATTCTGGGCACCGGGGTCTATGCCCTGACCGGGCAGGTAGCGGCCGAAGTGGGTGGAGCGGCCTGGGCGCCCTTCCTGGTCGCCTTCGCGGTGGCGTTGCTCACCGCCTTTTCGTACCTCGAACTGGTCACCAAGTACCCGAAAGCCGCCGGCGCGGCGTTGTATGTGCACAAGGCGTTCGGCGTGCACTTCCTCACCTTCATCATCTGTTTTGCCGTGATGTGCTCGGGGCTGACCTCGGCGGCCACCGCCTCCAACGCCTTCGCGGCCAATCTGTTCGCGGCGATGGGCATGAAGGCCGACGCCGGCATGGTCACCCTGGGCGCGGCGGGTTTCATGCTGCTGGTGATGATCGTCAACTTCCGCGGCGTGTCCGAAAGCGTGAAGGCCAACGTCGTGCTGACGCTGATCGAGCTGGGCGGCCTGCTGCTGGTGATCGGCCTGGGTTTCTACGCCATTGCGGGCGGCCAGGCGGATTTCTCGCGGGTGGTGGCCTTCGATACGCCCGAGGACAAGAGCGTGTTCCTGGCGGTCACCTCGGCCACCGCGCTGGCCTTCTTCGCCATGGTGGGCTTCGAGGACTCGGTGAACATGGCCGAGGAAACGCACAATCCCAACAAGATCTTCCCCAAGGTGATGCTGACCGGACTGGGCATCACGGTCGTCATCTACGTACTGGTGTCGATCTGCGCCGTGGCGCTGATTCCGGTGGGCGAACTGGCGGCCAGCAAGACGCCGCTGGTGCTGGTGGTGCAGCGCGCGGCACCCGGCCTGCCCATGGGCACCATCATGCCCATCATCTCGATGTTCGCGGTGGCCAATTCGGCGCTGATCAACATGATGATGGCCAGCCGCCTGCTGTACGGCATGTCGCGCCAGGGGGTGTTGCCCAAGTTCCTGGCCAGCGTGCATGAACGCACCCGTACGCCGTGGGCCGCCATCCTGTTCACCACGGCGCTGGGGCTGGGCCTGATCATCCTGGTGTCGAACTCGGACTCCGAGGCCATCCGCTCGCTGGGCGGCACGACCGCGCTGCTGCTGCTGGGCGTATTCGCCTTCGTGAACGTGGCCGTGCTGGTGCTGCGCCGCGACAAGGTGGAGCACGAGCATTTCCGCATCCAGACGTTCTTTCCCTGGCTGGGCGCGATCGCCTGCATATTCCTGGTGACGCCCGTGACCGGCCGCGATGTCATCCAGTATCAGGTGGCCGGCTGGCTGCTGCTGCTGGGCGTGGTGATGTGGGGCATCACCATGCTGGTGCACCGCAACCACGCGCACCTGGATCCGTCGAAGCTGGAGGATTGATCGGGCGACTTGGCCGGTCACGACAAAGGCGGCCCTGATGACAGGCCGCCTTTTTCCTGGCTGCGACAATCGCCTTGCGCCACGCAAAACGGGCGGTATGCCGTCATCGGCATACCGCCCGTTTTGTTCACACGATGCCTGGCTGGCGCCAGGCGCGTGATCAGAAGATGTGACGCATGCCCACGGCGGCGCCCAGTTGGGTCGAGCCACCGGGGATTTCGCTGCTGGCGGCGTCGCTGACCTTGTTGAAGTCGACGGTGCCGTACAGCTGGGTGCGCTTGGACAGGGCGTATTCGGCCACGCCGACCACGGCCCAGCGGCGGCCCTTGTCGCCTTCCTCGACCACGTTCTTGCTGCGGTCGTAGTAACCGGCGGCGGTGAACGACCACACGCCCGGCGAGTAGGTGGCGCCCAGGAAGTAGCCGCTGTCCTTGCGCTGCAGGCCGGCGCCGCCGTCGGTGTTGCCCATGACGGCGTTGACCCAGCCGGTTTCGTCACGGCCATTCAGGTAGCCGGCGAACAGCTTGACCTCTTCGATGACCTTGAACGAGGCGTTGACGTTCCAGACGCGCTGGTCGAAGTCCGAGTTGGCCGAGGAACGCGACAGCTGATAGCCGCCGCCGATCTGGAAGGGACCGGCCGTGTAGGTCAGCGTACCGCCGTATTGCTGGCCCAGCTTGCGGTTGCTGAAGCTCTCGCCGCCGGTGACGTCGGAATTGAACGAATGCTGCAGCACCAGGTCCAGGCCGCCCAGCTTGTTGTTGCGGTAGCGGATGGCGTTGTCGCTGCGGGCGCGCGACAGGGCCACGGGCAGCCACGAGTTCTGGTCGTAGTTGCCGACGGTCAGGGGATCGAACGTGTCGGCCAGCAGCGTGAACAGCGCGGTGTCCTGGCGGCCGAACGAGATGGCGCCGGCGCTGCCGCCGTCCAGGCCCACGTAGGCTTGGCGGCTGAACAGGCGGTTGGAGTCGGAACGTTGGCCGGTCTGGACGTTGAAGCCGTTTTCCAGGCGGAAGAAGGCCGAATTGCCGCCACCGAGGTCTTCGGTGCCGCGCAGGCCCCAACGGCTGCCCGAGATGGCGCCGTTGTTCATGCCGATGCGGCTGTTGCCGTTCTCGCCATGATTGAGGTAACGGATGCTGATGTCTGCGATGCCGTAGAGGGTCACGCTGGTTTCGGCGTGGGCCGTGCCGGCGCAAACGCCAGCCAGAACCAGAGCCGGTACAAAACGCTTCATGGGTCCTTCTCCTCTTTTTTCGAGCCTGTTGGGCCCGCCATTTTCTCGGTGTGCCGCCCGGATGGGACGAGCGCTGCAAAGGTATTGCAGGCGCTAACAGTACCATCGGGTTACGGGATGTGGCTCACGGAAACGTGAATAGAGGATTAATTCACCCCTTCTCGCTCTAAAGTAGCGATCTCGTTGCGGCGTAAATGCAACAGCACAAGACCAGGCAGCGCGATCGCCACGGTGACCAGGAAGAAGCCCGGCCAGCCCATGCTCTTGACCAGCCAGGGCGTCAGCGGACCGGCCAGGTAAGTACGTCCCACCGCGGACAGCGCCGACAGCAGCGCGAACTGCGTGGCGGAAAACTGCTGCTTGCACATCGCCATCAGCAGACCGACGAACGCCGCGGTGCCCAGGCCGCCGCACAGATTCTCGACCCCGACCGCCGCGCCCATCAGCCACAGGCTGCGCGGACTGACCGCGATCAGCCAATACCCCAGGTTGGACACGGCCTGCAGCAGCCCGAAGGCCAACAGCGAGCGGTACAGCCCCCAGCGCGACATCAGGCTGCCGCCGGCCAGCGCGCCGATGATGGTGGCGGCCAGGCCCATGACCTTGTTGATTTCACCCACCTCGGTCGGCGAGAACCCGGCGCCGCGAATGAGGAACGTGGTGGACAGGGCGCCCGCGAAGGCATCGCCCAGCTTGTAGAGCACGATCAGCAGCAACATGCCCATCGCGCCGCGCCGGCCGAAGAAATCCCGCAGCGGCTCGACCACCGCGACGGCCAGGCTGCGGGGCGCCGATACCGGCGCCTCGGGCTCGGGCGCCCACAGCGTGGCCAGCACGCAGGCCAGCATCAACCCACCCATCAACAGATAGGTATTGCCCCATCCCAGCCAGCTGTCGGCCAGGATCAAGGCCAGCCCGGCCGACACCAGCATGGCGACGCGGTAGCCCAGCACCTTGACCGCCGCTCCCGCGCCACGCTCTTCCTTGCGCAGCACGTCGGTGCAATAGGCGTCGAAGGCGATGTCCTGCGTGGCCGACAGCAGGGCCACGAACACGGCCAGCAGCGCCAGCGGCATCAGGGCGGAAGACGGGGACATGAGGCCCATGCCCATGATGCTGACGGCCAGCAGCAACTGCGTCACCAGTATCCAGCCACGGCGGCGGCCCAGGAACGGCGGGGCATAGCGGTCGATCAGCGGCGCCCACAGGAATTTCAGCGTGTAGGCGCTGCCCACCAGGGTGAGAAAGCCGATCTGCTGCAGGGAAATGTTCTCGACGGTGGCCCATGCCTGCAACGTGCCGCTGGTCAGCGCCAGCGGCAGTCCGCTGGCGAAACCCAGCGCCAGCAAGGGCGCCACCCGGCGGCTGAGATACACCTTGCCCGCGGCGGGCGCACCCGCGGCGGGCGCTTCTGCGTCTGCGATGACCACTCTCCATCGATATCGGGGCCAGCATCCCGGCTGGCCCGGTTCCGGCATATTACCGAAAGGCGGCAGCATGGCGTCGGCTTTGGTAGAATCCCTAATTGCTGAACAAAAAGAATCGCGCATTTTTTGGTGTCATGCACCAGAGCAAGCCGGCATCCGCAGCTCGCACGCCCTTGAACGTAGTCCGCACGATGGGCAAAGGCAGTTGCGCTGGGGGAGATAAGTCAGTCAGCCGGTGGTCCGGCTGGATTCAAGACCCCGCCCTCATCAGGGTGATCTCCCCGGAGCACCAATAAAATTGGCCTCGAAACCCAACGCTGACGCGAAGACCCGCGACACCAGCAAGCATTCCTTCACCCGCCGTCATTTCCTGGGCACCGCCGCGCTGGGCGCTGGCGCCGTGGCGATCGGCTATCACGCCCTCTCCGACGACCAGTACCGCGCCGAAAAGGCCGACCGCAACGTAGACGTGCTGCTGATCGGCGGCGGCATCATGAGCGCGACGCTGGGCACCTACCTGACCGAACTCGAACCCGGCTGGTCGCTCGAAATCTTCGAACGCCTGGACGGCGTGGCGCAGGAAAGCTCGAACGGCTGGAACAATGCCGGCACCGGCCACTCGGCCCTGTGCGAGCTGAACTACACGCCGATGGACGTCAACGGCAATGTCCAGATCGCCAAGGCCATCGAGATCAACGAGCAGTTCCAGATCTCGCGCCAATTCTGGTCGCATCAGGTGCGCCGCGGCGTGCTGGGCAAGCCGCGCGAGTTCATCAACTCGACGCCGCACATGAACCTGGTCTGGGGCCAGGAGAACGTCGACTTCATGAAGAAGCGCGTCGCCGCGCTGCAGGCCAGCCCGCTGTTCACCGGCATGGAGCTGACCACCGATCCGGCCAGGATCGCCGAGTGGGTGCCGATCATGATGGAAGGCCGCCAGAGCGGCCAGATGCTGGCCGCCACGCGCTCGCCGCTGGGCACCGACGTCAACCTGGGCGAGATCACCCGCCAGTTCTACAGCCACCTGACCGGCACGTCGAAATTGAAGCTGTCGACCGGCTATGAAGTGCGCTCGATCACGCGCAACCCGGACGGCACCTGGCGCGTCTCGGCGTTCGACATGAAGGACAGCTCGAAGATCCAGACGGTCGACGCGCGCTTCGTGTTCATCGGCGCGGGCGGCGCGGCGCTGCCGCTGCTGCAGAAGTCCGGTATTCCCGAGGGCAAGCAGTACGGCGGCTTCCCCGTGGGCGGCGCGTTCCTGGTCACCGAAAATCCCGAGATCGCGCAGCGCCACCTGGCCAAGGTGTACGGCATGGCCGAAACGGGCTCGCCCCCGATGTCGGTGCCCCACCTGGATACGCGGGTGCTGGACGGCAAGCGCGTGCTGCTGTTCGGCCCGTTCGCCACCTGGTCGAGCAAGTTCCTGAAGGAAGGTTCGTACTTCGACCTGCCCGCGTCGCTGACGATGAGCAACCTCATCCCGTCGATGCAGGTCGGCGTGCACGAGTTCGGGCTGGTGAAGTACCTGGCCGAGCAGCTCTCCCTGTCCAAGGAAGAGCAGATGAACGAACTGCGCCGCTACATGCCCGATGCCAAGGACGAGGACTGGCGCCTGTGGCAGGCTGGCCAGCGCGTGCAGATCATCAAGAACGACCCGGAAAAGGGCGGCCAGTTGAAGCTGGGCACCGAGATCGTCATGGCCGAGGATCGTTCCATCGCGGCCCTGCTGGGCGCCTCGCCCGGCGGCTCGACCTCGCCGGCGATCATGCTGTCGCTGCTGCAGCGCGCCTTCCCGGAGCAGGTGAAGTCGGCCGCGTGGCAGGACAAGCTGCACCAGATCATTCCCAGCTACGGCAAGAAGCTGAACGAGGATCCCGAACTGCTGGCCACCGTGTGGCGCGACACCGCGCAGGCGCTGCAACTGGCGATCCCGTCGCCCAGCCTGTCGGGCGTGCAGGCCGGCGCCGCCGCGCCCCAAAACCCCGCGCCGGTGCCCAAGGTGTCGGATATCCAGCTGTAAACGAGCAGCCTGGACGACAAGAAGCCCGCGCCCGGCGGACTGGCCACCTTTTCAGGCCAGCACGCCAGGCGCGGGCTTTTGCATGGGCGCTGGGCAGAAACCTACGGCGCCGCGAACCGATAGACCGCCAGCGTGCTGCGCCATCCCGGCAGCACGCGCACTTCGCGGTCATTGTTGAAGGTGGCGCGTTCCAGGATGCGCAGCTTCAGGCGCGCGGCCAGGTCCTCGAAATCGCGCAGCGTGCACAGGTGGATGTTGGGCGTGTCGTACCACTGGTACGGCATCTGTCCGGTCACCGGCATGCGGCCGCGCAGCAGCGCCCAGCCATGCGGCCAGTAGCCGAAGTTGGGAAACGACACCACGCCGTGGCGCGCCACGCGCGCCATCTCGCGCAGGATGTGCTCGGTTCGGTGCATCGACTGCAGCGTCTGCGACAGCACCACGGTTTCGAACTGCTTGTCGTCGAACAGCGCCAGGCCGTCTTCCAGGTTCTGCTGGATGACGTTCACGCCCTGCTGCACGCAGGTGATGACGTGGCTGTCGTCGATCTCGACGCCAGCGCCGCGCACCTGGCGGTGGTCGCGCAGCCAGGCCAGCAGTTCGCCGTCGCCGCAACCCAGGTCGAGCACGCGGCTGCCGGGATCGATCCAGCTGGCGATGCGCGCCAGGTCGGGGCGCAGCGCGGGGGCATCGGAACGGGTGGATACAGAATTCATGGGGCGCGTCATCCTTGGGCGGCAACCGGCTCCGTCAGGCCGAGCTCGCGCGCGATGCGTTCGTAGTAGCCGCGCACCACCGCGTGATAGCGGCTGTCTTCCAGCAGGAAGGCATCGTGGCCGTGCGGCGCGTCGATCTCGGCGTACGTGACGGGACTGCCGTTCTTGAGCAGCGCACGCACGATCTCGCGCGAGCGTTCGGGCGGAAAGCGCCAGTCGGTGGAGAACGACACCAGCAGGAAGTCGGACGTGGCCGGCGCCAGCGCGCGCGCCAGGTCGCCGCCGGTGTCGCGGGCCGGATCGAAATAATCCAGCGCGCGCGTGATCAGCAGATAGGTGTTGGCGTCGAAATAGCGCGAGAACTTCTCGCCCTGGTAGCGCAGGTACGACTCGACCTCGAACTCGACGTCGTAGCCGTAGCGGTAGGCGCCGTTCTCGGCGGGCTCGCGTTGCGTGCGGCCGAACTTCTCGGCCATGTCGTCATCGGACAGGTACGTGATGTGGCCGATCATGCGCGCCACCGACAGGCCGCGGCGCGGCACGGTGTCGTGCGCGTAGTAGTCGCCGCCGTGGAAATCGGGATCGGTGATGATGGCGCGGCGCGCCACTTCATTGAAGCCGATGTTCTGCGCGGACAGGCGCGGCGTGCTGGCGATGACCACGCAGTGGGCCACGCGTTCGGGGCAGGTGATGGCCCAGCTCAGGGCCTGCATGCCGCCCAGCGAACCGCCCATCACGGCGGCGAAACGCTCGATGCCGAAGTGGTCGGCCACGCGCGCCTGGGCGTGCACCCAGTCCTCGACCGTCAGCACCGGAAAAGCGGCGC
Source organism: Bordetella ansorpii (assembly GCF_900078315.1). Taxonomy (GTDB): domain Bacteria; phylum Pseudomonadota; class Gammaproteobacteria; order Burkholderiales; family Burkholderiaceae_B; genus Bordetella; species Bordetella ansorpii. The sequence goes on along the minus strand of NZ_FKBS01000014.1, from coordinate 290,063 downwards.
CCCACGGCTGGCCGGAGACCGGATCGGTGCTGGCGGGCCCGGTGGAGCCGAAGCACGAGCCCAGGTTGTTGACGCCGATGACGAAGAAGCGGTTGGTGTCCACGGGCTTACCGGGGCCGACCATGTTGTCCCACCAGCCGATGTCCTTGGGGTTGTCGGCGGCGATGCCGGCCACGTGGTGCGAGGCGTTCAGCGCGTGGCACACCAGCACCGCATTGCTGCGCTCGGCGTTCAACGTGCCGTACGTCTCGATGGCCAGTTCATAGGACGACAGCGATTGCCCGCTGGCCAGGGGCAGCGGATCGTCGAAGCGCAGGAAAGTGGGGGAAACGACGCCCACCGAGCCGTGATCATCGGCCTGGGACGCGGAGGCGGCAACCGCCTCGCTCGATTCGAGAGCAGGAAGGGTCATACGGACCTCTTTAGCAGGATTTATAGAGGCGCCCGCAAGCGGATCAGGCAAATCGGCGCCGTTCGAAGCGTGAATTCTAGCACTGGCGCGGACCGCCGGGTCTGGCGGCGCCAGCAAGGCGGGTCCGACCTGGCCGTGTGGCTGTTCAGACCAGCGCGACGTCCTGGCCCAGGTACTCGTAGTGCTCGGTGTTGACCCGCGACACGCGCCACTCCACCGGCTGGCGGCTGTAGGAATAGGCCACGCGCCGCACTTCCAGCAGCGGCGCGCCCTCGGCCACGCCCAGCCAGGCGGCGTGCTGCGGGTCGGCCAGGCAGGTGCGCAGGCGCTCGTCGGTGGCGATGACGTTCACGCCGAACATGTCCTGGTAGAAGCTGTAGAGCGTGCCGGTGCGCTCGTGCAGCATGCGTTCGGTCAGGCCGGAGAAGCGCGCATCGGGCAGGCAGATGGTGTCGGTCTGCACCACCTCCCCGTTCAGGGACAGCACGTTCGAGAACTCGAACACGCTGGCGCCGGTGGCCAGCCCCAGCTTCTCGCGCGCCAGGGCGCTGGCGCGCACGCGCCGGAAACGCTGCAACGCCGTGACCGGATACGACTTGTGGCCGTCCTGGCGGACGATGCGGAAGAACTTGAAGAAATGCGAGTTGCGGCTGTGCACGGCCACGTAGGTGCCGCGGCCCTGCTGGCGCACCAGGATGTTCTCGGCGGCAAGGTCGTCGATGGCCTTGCGCAGCGTGCCGATGGACACGCCGAAGCGTTCGGCCAGCTGTTTCTCGGGCGGGATGGCGTCGCCCTGCTTCCACTCGCCCTGCGCCAAGGCGGCCAGCACGGCCTGCTTGACCTGCTCGTAGAGGGGACTGCCGGGAGGCGCCTCGGGAAGAAGAATCTGGTTCATCGTGAACGGAATGACTGCGATTCTCATGATTCTACCGGTTGCACCTACAACGCCTCAAGTCATCTAATTCATATATATGATCTAGTTGACTTTGAAAAAGCACGCCCATAACATGCATGCTCCAGCCCGGCCGCGGGACGGCCGCGCGACACCTCAGGAGGAAACAATGATTCACGCCGTATTGCACGACGCCAAGGACACCGTGGCCGTCGTCGTGGTCGAAGGCCTGACCGCGGGGACGGAACTCAACGCCTGGATCATGGACGAGGACCGCGTCATCCAGGTCCGCGCCCGCCAGGACATCCCGATCGGCCACAAGGTGGCGCTGGCCGACATGGCCGTGGGCGACACGATCTACAAGTACGGGGAAGACATCGGCAAGGTGGTGGCGCCCATCCAGGCGGGCCAGCACGCCCACGTGCACAACATCAAGACCAAGCGCTGGTGAAGCGCGCTCGTCCACCCACTACAGGATTCCCGCCATGGCTATCGTCTCCCGCTCCACCACCTTCCACGGCTACCGCCGCGACAACGGCCGCGCCGGCGTGCGCAACCACGTCATCGTGCTGCCCGTGGACGACATCTCCAACGCCGCGGCCGAGGCCGTCGCGAACAACATCAAGGGCACCCTGGCCCTACCCCATCCTTATGGCCGCCTGCAGTTCGGCGAAGACCTGGAGCTGCACTTCCGCACGCTGATCGGCACGGGCTGCAATCCCAACGTGGCCGCGGTCATCGTGATCGGCATCGAGGAAGGCTGGACCAAGCGCGTGGTCGACGGCATCGCCGCCACCGGCAAGCCCGTGGCCGGCTTCAGCATCGAGCTGCACGGCGACCACGACACCATCATGCGCGCCTCGCGCCAGGCCAAGGAATTCGTGCACTACGCCACCGCGCTGCGCCGCGTGGAGTGCCCCATCTCCGACCTGTGGGTATCGACCAAGTGCGGCGAGTCCGACACCACGTCGGGCTGCGGCGCCAACCCCACCGTGGGCAACGCCTTCGACAAGCTGTACGACCTGGACACCACGCTGGTTTTCGGCGAGACCTCGGAACTGACCGGCGGCGAGCACATCGTGGCCGCGCGCTGTGCCAACGATGCGGTGCGCGAGCGCTTCATGTTCATGTTCGACCGCTACCAGCACATGATCGACCGCTGGAAGACCAGTGACCTGTCCGAGTCCCAGCCCACCAAGGGGAACATAGCCGGCGGCCTGACCACCATCGAGGAAAAGGCCATGGGCAACATCCAGAAGATCGGCAAGAAATGCCGTGTCGACGGGGTCATCGACAAGGCCGAGATCCCGACGCACAAGGGCCTGTGGTTCATGGACTCGTCGTCGGCCGCGGCCGAGATGGTCACGTTGTGCGCGGCCTCGGGCTACGCGGTGCACTTCTTTCCCACCGGGCAGGGCAACGTCATCGGCAACCCGATCCTGCCGGTCATCAAGATCTGCGCCAATCCGCGCACTGTGCGCACCATGTCCGAACACATCGACGTGGACACCTCGGGACTCTTGCAGCGCGAGATCGACCTGGACCAGGCCGGCGACAAGCTGCTGGAATGCATGCTGGCCACGGCCAATGGCCGCTGGACCTCGGCCGAGGCGCTGGGCCACCGCGAGTTCGTGCTGACACGCCTGTTCGAAAGCGCCTGACCGGCGCTCCTGGCATCACCGCGCGCGGCGCCGGACCGAAGCGGCAGACTTCGGACGGCGGCCGCGCGCGCCGCAGGATCCGTTCGTCCGCCCCCGCGCGGCCCACGGCAGCAGACCCGGGCGCGGTATCGCCCCGCGGCAGCACAGCGGAGCAGGCCGGCCACCGTCCGGGCATTCCCACACACGGAGGAGGAAGGCATGCAACGCAACAACGATACGCCCGTCGACAACAGGCGGCGCCAGGTGCTGTGCGCAGGCGCCACGGCAGGCCTGATGGGCATCCTGCCCACGGGCAACGCGCTGGCGCAGGGCAAGTGGCCCGCGCAACCCATCAACTACGTCGTGCCGTTTCCGCCCGGCGGCCTGACCGACGTGGCCGCGCGCACGGTGGCCAAGGCGCTGAACGACGCCCGCGGCTGGAATGTCATCATCGAGAACAAGCCCGGCGGCAACGCCAACATCGGCGCGGCCTTCGTGTCGCGCGCGCAGGCCGATGGCTACACCTGGCTGGCCATCACGCTGTCGCACGCCGCCAATGCCACGCTGTTCGCGGGCAAGGCCGGCTATGACCTGCTGAAGGACCTGACGCCCCTGGCCGGCCTGGCCTCGTCGAGCATGATGGTGGTGGTCAGCGCCAAGAGCCCGATCAAGACCATGGCCGACCTGCGCAAAGCGGCAGAGTCCGGCAAGCTCACGGCGGCCTCCAGCGGCAACGGCACGCCGCCGCACCTGACGCTGGCGCTGTACCAGAAGCTGACCGGCGCCAAGCTCATGCACGTGCCCTACAAGGGCGGCGCCCCGTCGCTGACGGACCTGATGGGCGGCCACGTCGACGTGATCTTCTCCAACTATCCCGAATCGCTGGCCCACGTGCAGGCCGGCTCGCTGCGGGCGTTGGCGGTGACCACCCGGCAGCGCAGCCCCGACCTGCCCGACGTACCCACGGTGAGCGAGGCCGGCATGCCCGAGCTGATCGTCGAGAACTTCACCGGCGTGATGGCGCCCAGGGGCCTGCCACCCGAGGTCGTCCAGCAGGCCGGCGAAGCCATCGCGGCCGAGATGCGCAAGCCCGCCATGCAGCAGGGCATGATCAAGCTCGGCTTCATCCCGCAGCCGCGCGGTCCCGCCGAATTCGGCACGTACCTCAGCGCGGAAGTGCAGCGTTGGGGCAAAATCATCAAGGAAGCCGGCATTCAGACCGCTTGAATGCACCGCCCCGCCTATCCCAGGAATCTTTCACATGCTCATCGTCATCTCGGAATTCATGGATGAAGCCGCCGTCCGCGCGCTGTCCGCCCGCTGCACCGTCCGCTACGAACCCGACCTGGTCGACCGGCGCGACGATCTGCTCGCCGCCTGTGCCGACGCGGACGCGCTGATCGTACGCAACCGCACGCAGGTCGACGCGGCGGTGCTGGCGGCCGCGCCGCGATTGCGCGCGGTGGGCCGGCTGGGCGTGGGGCTGGACAACATCGACCTGCCTGGCTGCGCCGCGCGCGACGTCCAGGTGCTGCCCGCCACCGGCGCCAACGCCCGCGCCGTCGCCGAATACGTCGTCGGCACACTGTTGCTGCTGCTGCGCGGCGCGTATGTGCAAAGCGCCGACGTGGCCGGCGGCAAGTGGCCGCGCAACGCGCTGTCCAATGGCCTGGAGGCCGAACATCGCACACTGGGCATCGTCGGTTTCGGCGGCATCGGCCGGCTGACGGCACGCCTGGCGCGGGGACTGGACATGACGGTCGTGGCGCACGATCCCATGCTGGCCGACGACGCGCCGGTCTGGCAGGAAACCGGTGTGCGTCCCATGCCGCTGGACGCGCTGCTGGCCCACAGCGACGCCGTCACGTTGCACCTGCCGCTGACGCCGCAGACGGCAGGCCTGTTCGACGCGGCGCGCCTGGGCACCATGAAGCCCGGCGCCATTCTCATCAACACCGCGCGCGGCGGCGTGGTGGACGAGGCTGCCCTGGCCGCCGCGCTGCGCAGCGGCGCGTTGCGGGGCGCGGCCATCGACGTGTTCGACCAGGAGCCCCTGCCCGCCGGCAGCCCGCTGGCCGATGCGCCCAACGCCGTGCTCACCCCGCACATCGCCGGCCTGACGCAGGAAGCCAACGTGCGCGTGTCCACGCTGGTGGCGCAACGCGTGGCGGATGCGCTCGGCCTGACCCTTTGATTCCACGGCGCGCGGCGTGTGCGAGGCACCATGAACATGGCAATCAGTGCCGGAGTCCATGAGACCGCTCTGCCGCCCGACCGCCACAGACTGACAGCAGACGGAGTGTTCCATGGCACGTATCGCCATCGATGAATTGCAGCAACTGGCCACGCAGGCGCTGGCCGCCAGCGGGGCGCAAGCCGGCATGGCCGCCAGCACGGCGCGCGCCTTGGTGCGCGCCGACGCGCAGGGCCTGGCCTCGCACGGCGTTTCGCGCGTGCCTTCCTATGCCGCGCATCTGCGCAATGGCCGCGCCGACGGCGCGGCGCAACCCGTCGTCGCGCACGAGCGCGGCGCGGCCCTGCTGGTCGACGCCGCCGACGGGCTGGCGTTCCCGGCCTGCGCCCTGGCCGTCCACGAAACCATCGAGCGTGCGCGCAAGCTGGGGGTGGCTTTCGCCGGCGTCACCAACAGCCATCATTTCGGCGCGGCCGGGCTGCATCTCGAAGCCGTGGCCGACGCCGGCATGGTGGGCCTGGCCTTCAGCAACTCGCCCTCGGCCATGCCGGCCTGGGGCGGCAAGCGCGCGTTGTTCGGCACCAACCCGATCGCCGCCGCCTTCCCCCGGCGCGATGGCCCTGCCTTGCTGATCGACCTGTCGCTGTCGGCCGTGGCGCGCGGCAAGCTGATGGTGGCCGCGCGCGACGGCAAGGCCATTCCGGAAGGCTGGGCGTTGGACGATCAGGGCCACCCCACCACGGATCCCAAGGCCGGCCTGGCGGGCAGCATGCTGCCCGCGGGCGGCGTCAAGGGCGCCATGCTGGCCCTGGTGGTCGAGCTGCTGGTGTGCGCGCTGACCGGCGCGCAGTTCGGCTTCGAAGCGGATTCGTTCTTCACCGATGAGGGCAACCGGCCACGCATCGGCCAGGCCTTCCTGGTGATCGATCCAGGCGCGCTGGCGGGGCAGGACGTCTTCCTGGATCGCGTCGAGACGCTGATCGCGGCCATGCTGGAGGACGAGAACGTGCGCCTGCCCGGGGCGCGGCGCGGCGACCTGGCGCGCCAGGCACAGGCACAGGGCATCGAAGTGCCCGATGCGCTGCTGCGGCAGATCCGCGAACTGGCAGGACAGGCCTGAGGCGAGACGGCGGTAGTCCGGACCGACGGCCGCCGCCATCGCGGCCGTCGCGGCAAGGAACTCCCAGATAGGCCGCGCCCCGCGCCCGACCGGCTTCTGCCTGGCAAATCGCAGGCGCGACGCGGGGGCATTTCCAGGATCAGGTCATGGCCATCAGCAGCAGCGGCGCCAGCACCAGGAACACCACGGTGGACACCAGCACGGCGCCGGCCGCGATGTCGCCCAGGTCGGTGTAGCGCTGCGCGTACATGTAGCTGACCACGGCGCACGGCATGGCCATCTGCAGCGCCAGGGCGCCGCCCAGGCCGTCGGGCAGGTGCAGCAGCGTCACCACGCCATAGCCCACGGCCAGCCCCAGCACCAGCCGCAGTCCGGCCACCACCGTGCCGCCCCGCATCCCCTTGGACGGAATGATCGCCAGCGCATGGCCCAGGCTGATCAGCATCAGCGGCACCGTGACGGCGCCCAGCATGCGGCCGGTCTCGATGGTCCATTCGGGCACCGGAATGCCGGTCACGCGCAGCGTCACCGCCACCACCGCCGCCAGCAGCACCGGGCTGCGCCAGGCCTTGTTGGTGCCGGCATCGGCGACCATGCGCACGCCCACGGTATGCATCACGAAGGAATTGATGGCGAAGAACGCCACGGCCACCGACAACCCGGCGTCGCCGAACGCCAGGTGCGAGATGGGCAGGCCCAGATTGCCGGCGTTCGGCATCGCGGCCGTCGGCAGCAGCTTGCGCACCGGCAGGCCGGCCAGCTTCAGGCCCGCCGCGCACAGCAGCGCGCAGACGAACATGGCCAGCAGCGAGGCGCCCACGATGTCGGCCAGCGCGCCGTTGTCCAGTTGGGTGGTGGTGAAGGTATGGAACACCAGCGCGGGCGTGGTCACCGAGGTGACCAGCGTGGTGGCGAAGGCGCCGCCGAAAGGATGATTGCGCTTGCCCCAATAAAGACCGATGCCCACGCAAAACAACAGGGGCGCCATCAGCACCACGACAGACCAGTAGAACTCCGCGACCGAGACCATGATTGAGTGATTATTCGAACGAAAATTACGGCATCAATGCCGTGAGAAATGGTTGCTGGGCATGCCACGGGGATGCGGCGATGATGAGGGCATGTACCGACTTTCCGCCCCGACCGAATTGGCCGGCAGACTGCCCGCCGCGCCGCCGAAACCGCTTTCCCAGCGCGAGCGGACCTGCCTGCATTGGGCTGCCGTCGGCAAGACCAGCTGGGAAACCTCGCTGATACTGGGGGTCAGCGAACACACCGTCAACTTCCACCTGAAGAACGCCTGCCGCAAGCTCGGCGTGCGCACCCGCCGCGCCGCAGTGGTGGCAGCGCTGCAACGGGGTCTGCTGGGTTCGCTCACCGATGCACCCGCACCCCATTCATGAACTCCCGCGCGCGTTCCGGGGCCAGCTTGTTTTCGGCGCCGGCGGCCACGGCCTCGATCAGCATGCCATTGGCCACCCACACTCGCGCCAGCATCCAGCTGCGCGCGCCGGCGTTGGCGGCCTGGCCATGCACCTCGATGTCCTGCCCCTGGGCCGGCAAGATGTCGGGCGCGTCGGCGCCCAGGTTGGCATACAGCGATTGCACCAGTGCGCCAGCCAGGGCCTGGCTGGCGGCGGCATCGCCGGCCACGCTGGCAGGCAGCGGCGCATACCCCACGGCATACACCGCCTGGTTCACCTCGGCGGCGGTCAGCGAGAACTTCAGCGTCTTGCCGCCCAAGGCCAGTTCCCGGGTTTCGGTCTGCACCCGGGCCGGAAAGGCCGCCCGCACCCGGCCGTCCGCCACGTCCAGTTCGCGCCAGTCGTGCTCCGGCGAGCACGCAGCCAACAGCAACGCCGCCGCCAAGATTGGCAGGGCATTCTTCAACATGAAACGAAACAGCGTTGAAATCATGGCTACGCTCGCCCGATGGGCCGTATCCCCCAGGAGACGTGGAATTGTCGCCGATTTCCTACACCCCCGCCCCCGATGGCACCCCGTTGGCCAATTACCTCTGGGAACCGGCCGCCGGCGCGGCGCCGCCGCTGCCCGGTCCGGGCACGCCCAGCATCTACCTGCTGCATGGCCTGAGCGAGCATGCCGGCCGCTACGACCGGCTGGCCCGGCGGCTGGCCGCCCTGGGATGGCGCGTCGGCATGCACGACCACCGCGGCCACGGCCGCTCCGAGGGTGCGCCGGCCACGCTGGCCACCCAGGAAGACCTGGTGCTCGACGCCGCCGCGCAACTGCGCGCCTGGACGGCCGTCCAGGGCCGGCCCCCCGTGCTGCTGGGCCACAGCCTGGGCGGCCTGGTGGCGGCCCGCATCGCCCTGCAGCGCCGCGCCGACCTGGCCGGCCTGGTGCTGGCCTCGCCGCCCTTCCAGGTACGGGTGCCCAACTGGACCAAGCCGGCGCTGACCTGGCTGGCCCTGCGCTACCCCGATGTGCGCGTGCCGCACGGGCTGCCGCCCGGCAACATCACGCACGACCGCGCCATCGTGGCCGCCTTCAAGGCCGATCCCCTGGTGCACCGCTGCATCACGGGCCGGCTGGCGCATTTCATTGAACAGGCCGGGCAGGAATCCCTGCGCAACGCCGGGCAGCTCCACTGCCGCACCCTGCTGCTGGTGGCGGGCGCCGACCGCATCGTGGCGTCCAGGGGCAGCCGCCTGTTCGCCAGCCGCGCCCCGGCCGGCCTGCTCACCCTGAAATGGTATGACGGCGCCTGGCACGAGCTGTTCAACGAGCTGCCCAACGTGGCCGACCCGGTGCACGCCGACCTCGAACACTGGCTGGCCGGCCTGGCCTTCGAGACCGCTCCCGCCATGCCGCCCGCGGCATTGTCCCTTCAGGATGTAGACCTACCCCAGGCAATCGACGCCGTCACCCCGTAAAATCGGTCGATTGACATCCCAAATCTGTTTATCGTGACTGATACCGCCGCCACACGCCACGCCCGCCTAGAGGCGAACGCCACCCTGCTCAGGCAGGCCCTGCGCGGCATCGAGAAAGAAGGCCTGCGGGTGGACCCCCGCGGCGCGCTCGCGCTCACGCCCCACCCCGCCCGGCTCGGCTCGGCGCTGACGAACGAGCACGTCACCACCGACTACTCCGAGTCGCTGCTCGAGCTCATCACCGGCACGCACGACAACGTCGATGGCCTGCTGGCCGAACTGACCGACACCCACCGGCACGTCTACAGCGTGCTCGACGGCGAATACATCTGGAACCAGTCCATGCCGGCCACCCTGCCGGCCGAGGCCGACATTCCCATCGCCTGGTACGGCACGTCCAACACCGGCATGCTCAAGCACGTCTACCGGCGCGGCCTGGCCGAACGCTACGGCAAGACCATGCAATGCATCGCGGGCGTGCACTACAACTTCTCGCTGCCCGACGCGGTGTGGGAAGTGCTGTCGCCCGAGGAAACCGACCCGGTGCAGCGCCGCTCGCGCGGCTACATCAGCCTGATCCGCAACTTCACGCGGTATTCGTGGCTGCTGATGTACCTGTTCGGCTCGGCGCCGGCCCTGTCGCGCGACTTCATGCGCGGCCAGCCGCACGCCCTGCAGCTGCTGGGCGAGGACACCCTGTACCTGCCTTACGCCACCAGCCTGCGCATGAGCGACCTGGGCTACCAGAACAAGGCGCAGTCGCAGCTAAAGCTCTGCTACAACGACCTGGACACGTTCCTGGGACGCCTGTACTCGGCCGTCACGCAGCCGTGGCCCGCCTACCAGGCGCTGGGCACGCACCGCGACGGCCAGTGGATCCAGCTCAACACCAATGTGCTGCAGATCGAGAACGAGTACTACTCGAGCATCCGCCCCAAACGCGCCACCGGCCGCTGCGAACGCCCCATCACGGCCCTGGCCGAGCGCGGCGTGCAGTACGTCGAAGTGCGCTGCCTGGACATCGATCCGACCTCGCCGGTGGGCATCACCGCCGACACCGCGCGTTTCGTCGACGCCTTCCTGCTGTACTGTGCGGCGTCTGACAGCCCATTCTTCGGACCGGACGGCTACTGCCAGCTCAGCGCCGACAATTTCTCGGTGGTGGTCAAGGAAGGCCGCAAGCCCGGCCTGATGCTCAACCGCGAAGGCTCGCCGATCTCGCTGGCACAGTGGAGCGACGAAATGCTCGACGCCATCGCGCCGTATGCCGCGCTGTACGACAAGGCATCGGGCGGCACCGCCTACGCCGACGCGCTGCAACGCCAGCGCGCCAAGCTGGCCGACCCGGCCTCGACGCCCTCGGCCCGCCTGCTCGATGCCCTGCGCGCCTCGGGCGGTTCGTTCCACGACTACTCGCTGGCGCAAAGCCGCCTGCATGGCGAAGCCCTGCGCGCGCAGCCGCTGCCCGCCGAGCAGGCGGCCGCGTTCGACGCCGACGCACAACGCTCGCACGAAGAACAGCGCAAGCTGGAAGCCGGCGATACGGTGGATTTCGAAACCTACGTGGCGAAGTACCACGAGGCGCTGAAGAACCCGCTGCCGCGGGCCGCCTGAAGCACTAGAGAACCAAAAAATGATCCATTAACAGGGCATACCTACCGAAAATGCCCTGTTAATGAATCAAATCCGGAGCGCCAGCCTCTTTGCCTGATCGTTGCATTCTTTCTTCTATGCTCCATTAAAAGGGCTTACCATACCGATATGCCTCATTAATGAAGCGTTATCCGATATGGCAAAACCCGCGTCCCGCACTTATTCCCGTTACAGCATTGAAGCCGCCAAGCTGCTGGGCTTGAGCATCCGTGCTGCACGGATCGAACGTGGCATCACCATAGAAGCCTTGGCGGAGCGCGCAGGCGTGTCGCGAGGGATGGTCTCACGTGCCGAAGCCGGTGACATGGGATGCTCAATAGGCCTCGTTTTCGAGCTCGCTACGCTGGTCGGCGTTCCCCTTTTCACGCCAGACCGCTCCCAGATGACCATCAGAGTCGCGGAGGTGGAGAAGACGCTCACCCTCTTGCCGCGCTCTGTTCACCACTCGAAGCCGGTCGTGAACGATGACTTCTGACCCGCTCGCCGACAATGCTTTCGTATGGATCTGGCTGGCCGGAGCAACGGAGCCCGTTGTCGCTGGCCAGCTCACCCGCCATGCTGACCGGTTCATCTTCAACTATGGGCGCAGCTATCTCGAGCGGGACGATGCCATCCCGATCTACACCCCTGAATTGCCGTTGCGGCGGGGTGCAATCAACCCCGCCGATGGGCTGCAACTGGCCAGCGCGCTACGCGATGCAGCCCCTGACGCCTGGGGCCGCCGCGTCATCCTCAATCGACTGGTCGGCGCGAAGGGCAAGGATGCCGATCTTGGCACGCCGGATGAACTGACATATCTGCTTCAGTCCGGATCCGACAGAATCGGCGCTCTCGATTTTCAGGCATCGCCAACTCACTACGTCGCGCGGGCCGCGCAAGCCGCCTCTTTGGACGAATTGATGGATGCCGCGGCCAGAGTCGAAAAGGGCATACCGCTTACACCGGAGCCCGACCAGGCCTTGTTTCATGGCAGTTCACTAGGCGGCGCGCGCCCGAAGGCCATGATCCTCGACGAAGATCGCAAGCTGATCGCCAAGTTCTCGTCCTCGACAGATACCTATAACGTCGTAAAGGCCGAATACGTCGCCATGCGCCTGGCCCGCAAGGTCGGACTGAATGTCGCTGCCGTGCAATTCCTCCGCACATCTGGCCGGGACGTGCTGCTTGTCGAACGATTCGATCGTTCAAGGACGCAAGCAGGTTGGCACCGCCGGCCGATGGTGTCCGCCTTGACCCTCTCCGGCCTCGATGAACTGATGGCCCGCTACGCCAGCTACGAGGATCTGACGGACATCATTCGTCAACGCTTCCATGCGCCACAGGCAACGCTACGCGAATTATTCGGCCGGCTCGTCTTCAACGTCATCAGCGGCAACACCGATGACCATGCGCGGAATCACGCGGCATTCTGGGACGGCAAGCAGCTTGAATTGACGCCTGCCTACGACATTTGCCCGCAAAATCGAGCAGGCAACGAAGCATCGCAAGCCATGCTGATTGTTGGAGACAGCAGAATGAGCAACTTGGCCGTTTGCTTGAGAGCCGCGTCGAAATTCCTTTTGTCGGAAGCCGACGCCGTGCAACTCATCGTCAATCAGCTGGAAATCGTGCGGGAAAACTGGACGCGTATCTGCGATGAGGCCGAGCTCAGCAAGGTAGACCGCGGCCTGTTCTGGGGCCGGATGTTTCTCAACCCCTATATCTTCGAAGACGCGCCGAACGCAATACGGCAGCAGGCGCAAGCCTGACCAGCCCGCGCCCCTGCGTCCTCAACGATTGCGCTCCCAGCCGCTGCCCGTCAGCGACTGCGGCACGCTGCTGCCCGGCGCCACTTCCGGCTGCGTCGTATATCGCGCCGCCACCTGCCCGTCCGGATAGAACCGCAGCGTCAGCACGGCATCGTCCGACGGACGGCGCGGCAGCTTCAGCGTCGCCGCGTACGGGTAGCCGGTCGCCTGTTCGCCCTTGGAACGATCCACGTACCGCCACCGCACCGGCAACGGCGCATCGTCCGATGGCGGCGTATAGCCTTGCTTGAGTACCGTCTGGCCATCGGCCGCCCCGGGCGGCAGATAGGCCAGCAACGCTGCGCCGATCGCGTACTCCACCCCCTGGCCGGTGAAGTTGTAGGGATACACGGTGATCGGCTCGACCTCGGCCTGGGCGCCGCCGCTGTCGCCCATCCAGCGCTTCAGGTCGTCCGAGGTGGCGGCCAGGCCCGCCACGGCGAACAGCGCCACGACCAGCACCAGGCGCAGAATGCGCCGGGCCGGCCCGCGACGAAAGGGGTTTTGCTGCATTGACATATCCTTCATGGGTTTCGCGCTGCGCGGCGCAGCGCGATCAGGGTGCGCTGGCGAGCAGGCCGGGGGTCCAGCCCGCCGGCAGCGTATCGGCCAGCAAGCCAGCCGTGACGTCGACGTCGCTGGCGCCGTCCAGGTAGCGCGCCGCGGCCTTGCCGCCCGGATAGAGCCGCACAGCCAGGCCGGTGGCATCATCAGGCCGCGTCAGACCCGGAAAGTTCACCACATACAGGCGCGTCGACCCGGCCGCCTGGTCCGGAGCATAGCGCGCCCAGGCGATATGCAGATCGGATCCATTGGCTGGCGGCGCCAGCATGCAGGTGGAAGGCAATTGCAAGGCCCGGCGGTTGCCCCGCGAGACATAGTCCCAGTGCAGATCCTGTGGCGCCATGCCCGGCCGTTCCGGCAGCGCGTAGCGGACGTCGTGCTGCGTCAGGTTCTGCACCAGGCAACGCACCAGGTGCGGCGACTCGATTTCCTGCTTCAGTTCCGCCGAGGCCGTATAGACCGCCACGCCCGCCAGCCCGGCCAGCAGCACCAGGCCGACGACGGTACGGCGCGCCAGGCGGCAGGCGGCGCGGCCGTTCATCGCATGCTCCGGTAGCCAGGCGGCTCCGGCTCGCTGGCGTCCAGCATGCGCCGCACCTCGTCGCTGCCCAGGTAACGGGCCGCGATGGCCCCGTGCGGCTCGAACTTCAGCAACAACATGGCCGGGTTGTCCGGCCGGGCCGGGTGCAGCACGGCGCTGTACGTGTAGTCATAGGTGATGTCATCGGGGTTGTCCTCGTACCGCCACTTGACCATCAGCGGCTTGCTGCGCGACAGCGAGGTGTACGAGCAATTGCGCATGGAAACGTGACGCCCCTGACCCGCGGGCACATAGATCAGCGTGGGCAGTTGTCCGGCTTCCCGGAACTCGAACTGCACGCCTCGGCCCGTGTCATTGGCCGGTACGCAGGGAATCGACAGCACGTTGCCATGACGGCTGGCCAGCCAGGCCGAATACAGGTACGCCAGCACGGACAGGGCCAATGCGCAGATCACGGCCACAACCCAGCGCCGCGCCCAGCGCGGCCAACCGATCGGCGCGAGATGGAAGTGCGATGCCATGAATGTCCGGTCCGCGGGGCTGTGACAGCCGGCTATTGCGACAGACGCGCGGGCGTACGGAAAAAACGGCCCGGTTGAAAAAATCGCCTTTTTTCGTGTCGTGCCATGCGGACTTCCGTAGCGGGCGGAAGCCCATTGCCCCGCGTCTCCAGGCGCGGAAGAATACCCCAATATGTTTCTGTACTAGGGGATATCAGTTACGTTTTCTTGAAGATTGACGTGCCTGGAAATACGTTTGCTACGACACCCGTCTCGCCGCACGAGCAGGCAGACCAAGGCTTTACGAGGCGTTCCCCACCCCAAATCCGGTACGTTAGGTAACGTTTTAGCCATTACATACCACCGGCCAACGCCCGCCCCGGCGCCGTGGAAGGCCATCGGCCGAACCGGGAACAGCAGCGCCACGTTGTAAGAACTACGCAGGCGTCCAGACGAAAGATACGTTCAGTTTCTTTTTCGCAGCGGAATGAACCGCCTCGGTTCGCAGCGGCCGACGTCGGCGGGACTGCGGATCAAGCACGGGCAGACAACTCAGGCAGCGTCCTGCTCGGCGTAGCCAAACGGCCAGCGGCGCGGTTGGGACGGAGCAGGAGCAGGTACGGGAACCTCGTTCATGGTGCACCCCTATCAGGTTGAATGGATGGACTTAGGATAGACCCGGGACATTCGAATCATTGTTAATGATCCCCAACAAACTCCGACAAAGTCCCCGCGAACCTGACCATTGGTGACAAGCGCGACTGTCATTTCTACAACGCGGGCCGGCGTTCGCCGGAAAGCTCGGCTCGTGCCCGATCGAAGCCGGGCCACGGCGGTCATGGGTAATGCCAGGCAGCTGACCCTTCCCCACAAACGCGGGGCGCGCATGTTAACAGGTATCCGGCCCCATTCTGGTGCGCCCCTGCGGGGCTCGAACGGCAGCCCCCATGAGCAACCCAACATTGTTCTTTTTATGTATACCAACAGCCTGGCAACATCGAGGGTTAGCCCTAATTTCCACCTGGTCCCCTGCGATCTATAACCGCATTTTGTATTTTTCTTGTACTTACGACTCATGAAAATCGCGCTGATAGGTTGCGGGGAAGTTGGTCACTGCTACGCATTGGCGTGGCGTGCAGCGGGCCATTCCATCATCGGCATAGGTGAATTGCGACAAGATGCCGAGATGCAGGCCCGCGCCCAGGAACACGGCGCCGCCCTGCACGGCGCCAGCGCCGCCTGGCTGGCAGAAGCCGACCTGGTCGTCTCGGCGGTCTTCGGCCACGCCGCGCTGGCCGTGGCGCGCGAAGCCTTGCCGCACCTGCGCCGCGACGCCGCCTATGCGGACTTCACCACCGCCAGCGCGGCGGACATGCGCACGGCCTCGCAGGAAGCCGCCCGCCTGGAGGTGCCGTTCGCCGACGTCGCCATCATGGGCGCGATCATCCTGCTGGGCGCCCGCACGCCGTTGCTGTGCGCCGGCGTGGGCGCGCAGGCCGTGGCCGAATTCGCGCAATCCTGCGGCGCCCCCGCCCAGGCGATCGACGGCGAGGCCGGCGATGCGGTGCGGCTGAAGCTCCTGCGCAGCATCATGACCAAGGGCATGGAAAGCCTGGCCGTCGAATGCCTGGTCGCCGCCGAAAGCATGGGCCTGCGGCCCGCGCTGTACGACGTGCTGTCCGACATGGACAAGACCCCGCTGACCACCTTCGCCGATTCGTTCGTGCGCTCGCACGTGCTGCACGCGCCGCGCCGGCTGGCCGAAGTGCGCGAGGCGCGCGAACAACTGATCGACGCCGGCCTGCAACCCTTGGTGCTGGACGGCGTGGAACGCCTGTTCGCCCGTACCGCGCAAGGCATCCAGGCCGCCCGCGACGCCGGCACCTTCAACGTGCCGGATACCGTCGCCGACCGCCTGGCCTGGCTGACCCCCCTGGCCCGCCAGGATCAGGCCTGAGCCATAATCCCTACCCGATCCGGCACGCAGAAGGCCGGACGCATCCATACCTAGTTAGAACAGCGAGGAAGACAACAATGAAATCCCTGAAGCAGCTGCTGGCGGCCGCGTTGTACGTCGCCAGCACGGCGGCGTGCGCGGCGGACATGGGCACGGCCCCCATCACTTTCATCTCGCCCTTTCCCCCGGGCGGCGGCACCGACACCCTGACGCGCATGATCAGCGCGGCCATCGGCCAGGACACCAAGTGGAACATCGTGGTGGAGAACAAGCCGGGCGCCGGCGGCAACCTGGCGCTGGACGCCACGGCCCGCGCCAAGCCCGACGGCCACACGCTGGTGATGGCGCAGACCGACAACATCGTGCTGAACCCGTGGCTGTATGAAAAGCTCAGCTACGACACCTTCAAGGACTTCAAGCCGGTCGGTCCCGTGGCCTCGTCGCCCAGCGTGTTCGTGGTCGTGCCCGACTCGCCCTACAAGACGCTGGCCGACGTGGTGGCCGCCGCGAAGGCCAAGCCCGGCCAGGTCTCGCTGGGCATCCCCGGCATCGGCGGCAGCGGCGACCTGATCGGCCACCTGTGGCGCAAGGCCGCGGGCATGGAACTGATGCATGTGCCCTACCGCGGCTGGTCGCAGGCCTTCCCCGACCTGGTCAGCGGCCGCATCGACCTGTACACCGGTTCGGTGGCCTCGCTGCTGCCGCAGATCCGCGGCGGCAAGGTGCGCGCGCTGGCCGTGGTGGCCAACGCACGCTCGCCCGCCCTGCCCGACGTGCCCACCTTCGTGGAAAGCGGTTTCAAGACGATCAACCAGACCATCTGGTGGGGCCTGATGGCGCCGGGCAAGACGCCCGACGACGTCATCGCCACGCTGAACCAGGCCTTGAACAAGGCGCAGGACAATCCCGATCTGGTGAAGAAGCTGGAAGAAGCGGGCTACAGCGTCATGAAGGGCTCGCCCGCGGACCTGGGCAAGCAGCACCGCATCGACCACGACGTATTCGGCAAGATCGTCCAGGAAGCCGGCATTCCCAAGCAATGATCCGGCGGCATCGCAACACTTACCCAGCAGGAGCAGCGCAATGATCGGTTTCGAGGTTCACCCGCGCAAGCGCGCGATCAGCAACGAGTTCGTCCAGAAATTCCTACGCATCCCCGTGGCCAACGTCAGCGACTGCATGTCGCGCATGACAGCGGGCGGCGCGCGCCTGCGTCCCATGCACGACGGCACCCCGATGGGCGGCCCGGCCCTGACCGTACGCACCCGTCCGGGCGACAACCTGATGGTGCACAAGGCGCTGAGCCTGGCCCAGCCGGGCGACGTGATCGTGGTCGATGCCGGCGGCGACCTGACCAACGCCATCATCGGCGAGATCATGACCTCGTACGCGCAGACGCGCGGCCTGGCCGGCATCGTCATCAACGGCGCCATCCGCGACAGCGGCACCATCGGCCGCGGCAGCTTCCCGGTGTATGCCGCGGGCATCACGCACCGTGGCCCCTACAAGGACGGCCCGGGCGAGATCAACTGCACCGTGTCGCTGGACGGCATGACCATCGAGCCGGGCGACCTGGTCCTGGGCGACGACGACGGGCTGCTGTGCGTGCCGTACGACCAGGCGCAAGCCATCCTCGACGCAGCCACGGCCAAGCACTCGACCGAGGAAAAGATGCTGGCGGACATCGCGGCCGGCAAGCTGGATACGTCGTGGATCGATGCGCGGCTGAAGGCGCTGGGCTGCCTGTAAGGCCGGGCGTTCACGGCACGGAGGCCGCGCGGCGCAGACCCCGATCGCGCGGCGCGTCGTCAAAACGGACGGACAGGCCCACCAGGGCCTGCCCGTCCGTTTGCGCTCGATCAGCCCTGCGCAGGCTTGCGCTGGCTGCGGAACAGCAGATGCGTGGATGTCAGGTGAAACCGCACCGCCACTTCGGCGCATGCCGCATCCCGCGCGCGTAACGCCGTGATGATCTGCCGGTGGTGCTCCACGCTGCGCAGCATGTCCTCGCGCGTGTAGAAATAGAACGAGCCGATGATGATCGGCATGTCCAGCAGGTTCTCGACCATGGCGCGCACGCGGGCCGACTGCGCGGCGTCCAGCAGGGAGTGGTGAAAGAGGTTGTTGTAGTGCTGGACCTGCGCGGTCTTGTCGTCATCGTCGGACAGGACGGCGTCCAGCATCTTCTGGTTCAGCGATTCGAGATGTTCGATCTGCTCGGGCGTGGCGCGCTGCGCGGCGGTGCGGGCCGCGTAGGGCTCGAGCAGCATGCGCAGTTCGAAGGCCTCGTCGATGTCACGGTCCGCCCAACCCACGACGACGGCGCCGCGGCGCTCTTCGTGCCTGACCAGGCCATCGGCCGCCAATCGTTCGATGGCCGCGCGCACCGGCGTGCGGCTGACGCCGAGTTCGCTGGCGATGTGTTCTTCACGCAGGCGCTCGCCGGGCAGGAACGCGCCGGCCATCAGGCGGCGGCGCAGCTCTGCATAGACTCGGTCGCGGGCGCTCGTCATGGTGGTGCGGAAGGTCCAGAAAACCGATAAATCAGGCGACTATACACAGGAACAGGCGCCCGTGGATTCGCCCCGCCGAACGCCCGTGCAAGGCACGCGATCCCGCGCCGCCGGAGTCCACGCATCGCTGACAAATAGGTTATAGATGAGGTCCCGCGGCGCACCGCGCCGCGACGGAGCGGGCCATGCCCTTTTCACTGCTCGATATCGATTACTTCCTTGCCGTCGTGCGCCACGGCCACCTGGGCCGCGCGGCGCAGGAGTGCGGCGTCACCCAGCCGGCCATCACCAAGGCGCTGCGCCGCCTGGAGGACATGGTCGGCGTCATGCTGTTCGAACGCGGCGCCCATGGCGCGCGGCTGACGGGCGAAGGCCGCATCTTCCACGAACACGCCCGCCGTCTCGGCCTGCAGCACGATGAATTGGCCAAAGTGGCGGGCGACCTGCGCGCGCATCACAGCGGCCTGCTGCGCCTGGGCGTGACCAATCCCGCGGGCGACAGCGACACGGTGCGCGTACTCGCCGACATGCTGCGGCGCCGGCCTGGCGTGCGCGTGCGGCTGGTGATCGGCAAGTCGGATGCGCTGAACAGCGCCGTGCTCGCCGGCGATCTCGACCTGGCCGTGGTGCCCTGCCCGCCCGGCACCCACTACTCGTGCGACAGCCTGGACATCAGCCAGGACACCATGCAGGTGGTGGCGCGCGCGGGGCATCCCATCCTGCAGATCCCGCATCCCACGCTGCAGGCGTTGGACGAATACACCTGGCTGATGCCCAGCCGCGACAGCGGCGCCCGACGAGCGGTCTGCGCGCGCTATGAAGAAGCAGGACTGCCCGAACCGCGCGTCATGGTCGAGGCCGAGTACATGTCCGAGGCCGCGCTGGGCCTGATCGCCAGCACCGACCTGCTGGCGCTGTGCCCCTCCATCAGCCTGCGCGGCTGGGCCGGCCGCATCGAAAGCGTGCCCATCGCCGAACTGGCGCTGGCGCGCAGGCTGCTGCTGCTATCCCGTCCGGGCAGCCACTGGTCAGCCTTGATGGAGACCTTCCGCGACCTGCTGCTGCAGTTCGGCCGGCCCGGCGTCTGAGTACGGATTTACCCTATTCATTCCTGGTGGTAATCGATAACCGTAACGTCAGGAATCGGACTGCTTCCGCCCGCTCCTATAGTGGCCACAGACCTCCCTCCTTTTCAGGAAACACGTCGTGGCAACACCGAACATCGTATTGATCGTGGCCGACAACCTCGGCTGGGGCGAACTGGGCTGTTATGGCGGCGGCGCGCTGCGCGGCGCCCCCACGCCGCGCATCGACGCCTTGGCAAAACAAGGCCTCCTGCTGCAGAACTTCAACGTGGAAAGCGATTGCGTGCCCACGCGTTCCGCGCTGATGACGGGCCGCCATCCCATCCGCACCGGCAGTCTGCAATCCGTGCCTCCCGGCCTGCCGCAGGGCCTGACACGCTGGGAGGTCACGCTGGCGCAATTGCTGAGCCAACAGGGCTACGCCACCGCGCATTACGGGAAATGGCACCTGGGCGACGTCGAAGGCCGCTATCCGTCGGACAGGGGTTTCGACGAGTGGTACGGCATTCCGCGCACCACCGACGAAAGCCAGTTCACGTCAACGGTGGGTTTCGATCCCTCGGTGGCCGACATCCCGCACATCATGGAAGGCCGTGCGGGCGAGCCCTCGCGCCAGGTGAAGGTATACGACCTGGAATCGCGCCGAGGCATCGACGCCGAACTGGTCGAACGCGCCAAGATCTTCATGGCCAACAACCACGAGCAAGGACGTCCGTTCTTTCTGTACCTGCCGCTGGTGCACCTGCACTTCCCGACCCTGCCACATCCCGACTTCGCCGGCCGGACCGGCGCGGGCGACTTCGCCGACTCGATGGTCGAGATGGACCATCGCGTGGGACAGATCATCGACGCCGTGGACGCCCTGGGCGCGGCCGAGGAAACCCTGCTGATCTTCTGCAGCGACAACGGTCCCGAGTTCCGCGCGCCCTACCGCGGCACAGCGGGCCCGTGGCGCGGCACGTATCACACTGCCATGGAAGGCAGCCTGCGCGTGCCCTTCATCGCGCGCTGGCCCGGCAGGATCACGCCTGGGCGCGTCAGCAACGAGATCGTGCACGTCACCGACCTGTTCACCACGTTGGCTGGCGTGGCGGGCGCACGGATCCCGCAAGACCGCCCCATCGACGGCATCGACCAGTTGCCCTTCCTGACCAACGAGGATATCCAGGCCAAGTCCGCCCGGGAAGGCTTCCTGTTCTACATCAAGCAGGAGATGCGCGCGGCCAAGTGGCGCGACTGGAAACTGCATTTTTACTGGGAACCGGAGGTGAACGAAGGCAAGGGCAAGCTGGAATCGCCCTATCTGTTCAACATCACGCGCGACCCCAAGGAAGAGACCGACGTGCTGGTCTACAACACCTGGGTGCTGGGGCCGATCCTGAAAATGGTGAAGGCCTTCAACGACAGCGTGAAGGCACACCCGAACGTGTCGCCAGGCAAGGAAGACTGAGGCCGCGCAAGGCGCACGCCGAGCCACCGCGCGGCAGGCTGTGGATAACGTAAAACCGCCATGACAGGACGGCGCCGACCGTCCGAAAGAACATTCAAGGGAAACCATGTACCACCCGATCCGACTTCTCGCTCGGTGCGGCCTGCATAGGTGCGGCCTGATACGGCCCGTACTCGCCAGCGCCGCCGCGGCGTTTACCCTGGCCTGCACGGGCACCGCCTCGGCGGCGCAGGATACCGCCGCCTGGCCCACGCGCCCCATCACCTGGGTGGTGGGCTGGCCTCCCGGCGGCAGCGCCGACAGCGTCACCCGCGTACTGGCCAAGCACCTGGGCGAACGCCTTGGCCAATCGGTCGTGGTGGAGAACCGGCCGGGCGCCTCGGGAGCAATTGGCTTGAACCGGGCCGCCAGCGCCGAACCCGATGGCAACACCGTCGTGCTGGTGCCGGGCCCGGTCATCACCAATACCAGAATGCCGGAGATCGGCAAGGAACTGGCCGCCGTGACCGAACTCGCGCGCGGCCCCATGGTGCTAGTAGGGACCACCGCCCGCGACATGCCAAAGGACGTGAAGTCGCTATTCGCCGCTGTGAAGGCGGCACCCGACCGCTACGACTACACCTCGTCGGGCAACGGCACCAGCCAGCATCTGGCCGGCGAACTGATCAAGCAGCAGGCCGGCCTGAAGATGACGCACATCCCCTACAAGGGCGGCAGCCAGGCCGCACTGGACATCATCTCGGGACAGGTGCCGTTGGGCGTGCTGGGCATCACGTCCATCCTGCCGCACGTGCAGGCCGGCAAGATGCGCGCCTATGCCGTCACCACCGCCAGTCGGTCGGCCTCGCTGCCCGATACGCCCACGCTGGGTGAAAGTGTGCTGCCCGGCTTCGACGCCAGCCAGTGGTTCGTGATGGCCGTGCCCAAGGGCGTACCCGATGACCGCGTGCAGCGCCTGAATGCCGCCGTCGGCGAGATCCTCAAGCTGCCCGACGTCAAGGCCGCCTTTGCCGCGGTGGGCGTGGATCCGAGCTCGGCGTCGCCGGAGGACACCGCCAGATTCGTGATCGGCGATCAGGCCCGCTGGCGCAACCTGGCCGTCAAGAGCAACCTGCCACTGAACTGAGCCCGCATCGCTTCGCCTACCCAGGAGCCTTTACCGTGACCGTTTACGAGACCGCCTTCGCCGACTTTCCGATGCCCGAGCGCCAGCTCAAGCCGCGCACGCGCGGCCTGTCCATGATGATCGACTGGGGCATGGGCCTGCAGCGCCAGGCCGACGTGCTGGAATCGACCTCGCAATGGATCGACTTCGCCAAGATCGCGGCGGGCATCGCGCGCTTCATGCCGCGTGGGGTGCTGGCCGACAAGCTCGATAACTACCGCACGCACGGCATTTCCACATCTCCGGGCGGTCTGTTCGCGGAAGTCGCGATGAAGCTGCAGCGCTTCGAGGACTATGTCGCGAGGGCCACGGACGTGGGCTTCACGGGCATCGAGATCTCCGACAACCTGCTGGAGATGACGCTGGCCGAGAAGGCCGCAGCCATCCGGCACGCCAAGACACAAGGGCTGAAAGTGTTCGGCGAAGTAGGCCGCAAGGACAGCGTGCAGGACGATGCATCGTTCCTGGCCGACGTGGCCAACTGCCTGGACGCGGGCGCGGACTGGGTGTTCCTGGAAGCGTCGGAGTTGTACGTGGACGGCGTCATCCGCCAGGACCTGATCGCGCAGTTGTCGGCACGGTTTCCCGCCGAGAAGCTGATCTATGAACTGCCCGTGGTGATCATTCCCGGCATCAGCCGCGACTTCAAGCACCAGACCGCCACATGGCTGGTACGCGAACTGGGCACCGAGGTGAATCTGGCGAACCTGGAGTGGGACGAGATGTACATCACCGAACTGGTGCGGCGCGGCTTCGCGGGGGACAAGTCGCATCCGCAAGGGGTGTACCGGATGGCGGGGTTCTAGGAAGTCATCGTCGCATGGCTGGCGCGTCGTGCATCGGCCTGCCCGGACCAGGTGGCGTTCCAGCGCATCAGCCGGTTCTCGATTCCTGGCGGGACATGCTACAAGCGTGGCATTGGCGCCGGATCCCGTGGCGCCCAGCTCGCCTCCCGCGACATGGCCGACCTGAAGCTTTTCGAAGACCTCATCGCACTGGCCCAGACCGGCAGCTTCGTGCGCGCCGCCGAACTGCGGCACGTCACGCATCCGGCCTTCGGGCGGCGCATCCGCGCATTGGAAGCATGGGCCGGCGTGCCGCTGGTGGAACGGCAGCGCACGCCGGTGACCTTGACGCCGCAGGGCGAGGAACTGCTGAAGACCGCCGGCCAGGTCATCGAACGCGTCGGCCAGGCGCGCCACCGCATCCGTTCCGGCAGTCCCGCGGGCAACGCCGTGGTGCGCATCGCCACGGGGCGCAGCCTGGCGCGAACACTGGTCTCCGACTGGATCGGCCGGTTGCGCCACAAGCCCCCGCGCGTGTTGGGCAAGGACACGCAGGTCGACGTCTCCACCGGACGCATGCAGGACATGGCCCGCCTGCTGGAACACGGCCGCGCCGACTTGTTGTGCGGCTACGAGCATCCTGCGCTGTCCGTCGAACTGACGCCAGGCAGCTACCGCTACATGACGCTGGCCACTGACAAACTGGTGCCCGTCAGCCAGACCGACAGCCGCGGCCGACCGCGTTATTCGCTGAAAGAAGGCGGCACGCCGGCGCCGCTGATCAGCTATGCCGGCGGACTGGCGATGTCGCGCATCGCGGGCGACCGCCTGGACACTTTTCCCTATGCGCTGACGCCGTTCGTCTGCTGCGACTCGCCTGATGGCGTGCATGGCCTGGCCTTGAAGGGCCTGGGCGTGGCGTGGCTGCCGTGGTCGATGGTCGCGGGAGACTGCCGCCGCGGCGTGCTGGCGGTGCTGGGCGGCCGCGCCGAAGAGATCAGCTTCGAAGTGCGCCTGTACCGGCCGCGCATGCAGCTATCCGACCTGGCGGAAGCCGTGTGGGAAGCCACGCAGCGCGGGCAGTAAAAGACGAGCCTTGCGCGGCGGCGCGGGCTGGCTTTCCTCTGTGCAGCACAGCCATGCCTCTTACGTGCGTCATGCGCCGAGACGCTTCGACAGGATCTTCAACGTGCCTAAACAGCACTTATTGGTGCTGAAACCGCACATTTCATGCGGACATCGCCGCGCACAATTTCTGCACGAATACCTCATAACAGATGCGAAACGCCTCGCGCCGCTCGCACCATCAAAGGGAAACCCTCATGCAGATCTCGCATCTGGCACGTGCCATGCTGGCCGTCGCTTGTACCGCCGCCTCGCTCGCCCCTCTCTCAGCCCAGGCCGCCGATTACCCCGACCATCCCATCTCGCTGGTCGTGGGCTATCCCGCGGGCGGCAGCGTCGACCTGACCGCGCGTCTGTTCGGCGAAGCGCTGGCGAAGCAACTGGGCCAGAGCGTCGTCATCGAGAACTTCGGCGGCGCGGGCGGCACTATCGGCGCGCAGCGCGTGGCGCGCGCCCAGCCCGACGGCTACACGCTGCTGCTGGGCTCGGCCAACGAAATGGCCATCGCCGGCCTGATCAATCCGGCAGTCAAGTACGACGGCGCCCGAGACTTCACCGCGCTGGGCGTGATCGCGTCGCAACCCTTGCTGCTGGCCGCCTCCAAGGCCTCGGGCATCACCACCGCCGCGCAGTACCTGGCCAAGCTGCGCGAACAGGCGCCCGGCACCTACAACTTCGGCTCGTCGGGCGTGGGCACCTCGCTGCACCTGGCCGGTGAAATGGTCAACCAGGCCACCGGCACCCATGCCGAGCACGTGCCCTACCGCGGCGTCTCGCCGCTGGTTACCGACCTGATGAGCGGCCAGCTCACGTTCGGCATGCTCGTGTTGTCCTCGGGCCTGCCCCAGGTGCGCGGCGACAAGATCGTGGCGCTGGGCGTGACGGAGAAGAAACGTTCCCCGGTCGCCCCGGACATTCCCGCCCTGGCGGAAACCCCGGGCTTCGAGAACGTCGACATCAACGTCTGGTTCGCGCTGTATGGCCCGGCGAAGCTGCCGCAGCCTGTCGCCGACAAGCTGCGCGCCGCGACGGCGCAAGTGCTGAAGTCCGACGCCTTCCGCAAGAAGATGCAGGAAGCCGGCGGCGAACTGGCTGCGCCAGGACTGGACCCCGTCAAGTTCCAGGCCACAGAGACCGCCAAGTACGGCGCGCTGGTGAAGGCCGCCAAGATCGAAGCCCGGTAACTTTAGCGGTCCATTCCACCCCTGCACAGGAGAGCCGGCGCAGCGCCGGCTTTTTTTAATCGATGTCCTTCCTGCTTTCCACTCCCGACCTGCGCGCCGAGCGGCTCGGCAACACTGGCACCCCTGGCGTGTGGCACTTCGATTCCGGCGCTCCCGGCAAGCACGTCATGATCGCGGCGCTGGTGCACGGCAACGAGCTGTGCGGCGCCTGGGCGCTGAAGGACCTGCTGGCCGCCGGCGTGCGGCCGCGCCACGGCAGCCTGACGCTGGCCTTCGGCAACCTGGCGGCGTTCGACCGCTTCGACGCGGCGCGCCATGATGCCTCGCGCTTCGTCGATGAAGACATGAACCGCGTATGGAGCGACGACCGTCTGGCCGTGCCCACCACGCAGGAGCGCCGCCGCGCCGCCGAGCTGGTGCCCTGGGTCGCGCGCGCCGATCGTCTGCTGGACCTGCATTCGATGCACGAACCCGGCGCGCCGCTGCTGTTGACGGGCACGCTGCCGCGCAACGTCGCCCTGGCGCGCCGGCTGGGCGCGCCGGTGCACGTAGTGGTGGATGCGGGACACAAGGATGGCGTGCGCATGCGCGACTACGGACGCTTCGGCGCGGCCGATGACGATGCCTGCGCGCTGCTGATCGAATGCGGCTTTCATGGCGATCCGGCGTCCCATGCGGTAGCGTTGGATATGTGCGCGCGCTTCCTGGAGGAAGCAGGCAGCGTGGATGCCGCGGACCTGCCCGCCGCGTGGTTGCAGCCCACGCCAGCGGCGCAGCGCGTGCTGGAAGTGACGGAGCCGGTGGTCGCGCCGTCGATGAACGTGCGGTTCGCGCAGGACTGGCAGGGATTGGAAACGTTGGAGAAGGCGGGATCGGTGTTGGGCTGGGCGGATGATGCCGCCATCGTCACGCCCTACGACCACTGCACGCTGGTCATGCCTTCGCTGCGGCAACTGAAGCCGGGCGTGACGGTGGTGCGGTTGGCGCGGGATTACGTGGGCTGAAGGATGACGCCGCAACGCAAGGTAGCCGCTCACCGCCGGGGCTTTGCGCTCAATTCTGAAATCAGCCGCTTCTGCCGCTCGATCGTCTGGGCCTGGGCCGTGGCACGTTCAGCCAACACGGCCAGTTGCACCTTCACCTCGCCCAGTTCTCGCACAATCGTGTTCCGCTCTCGATAGGCCGCGTTGGCATCGTCGCGGGCAGCGGCGGCGTCCTTGCGTTCGGCATCCAGTTGGCTTTCCAGCCGTTCAATGGCGTTGCGCTCGGACTTTGCGCCAGCCAGTGCGACGGAAAGCCGTGCCAGCAGAATCGGCAACACCTTCCACACGGCTCCGCCGCCCACCAGCAAGGTCACGACATAGACCACGAGCTGGCTGAGGTCGAGCGTTTCGGCGGACGCGGCCACGACGCCGGGGTCCGCCGGCATCACCGGGACGACCATCGAAACGATATCCAGTGCTAGTGGCTCCACGGCACGCCCCTCCTGCATTGCGGTGGGACGATCAGAAACCTAGCTACCGAATGGGTCAATGCTTTGGGGGTCTGCGTACAGCGTTCATCAGGGTATTCCACGTCGCTTCCTTTGGTCTGACAATCATATCCAGAAAGATATCAATAGATATCCAAAAACTCAATCATTAGATTGTGTATCATTGGATACTTCCCGGTTTACCAGGACGCCGTGATGAGCCTCTCCGCAACCGCCCACCGCAATACCCGCGAGCTTGTACGGCAGGCGGGATCCATCGCGCGCTTCGCCGAAATCGTCGGCATCTCACCCGCCCAGGCCTGGCAGATCGCCAGCGACGAGCCTCGCCGCGGCATAGGCGCCAAAATGGCCGACCGTATCGAACGCGCCTTCGGCAAAGCGCCCGGGTGGCTGTATTCCACCCATGCTGAACCGGGCGGCGGCGCCCCCTCCCTGGGCAACGCACGACGCATCCCCGTGCTCAATTACGTGCAGGCCGGCAACCTCACCGACGTCGGCTTCGGGTTCAACGGAGAAACGCTGGAATATCTGATATCCGACCTGGGGCGGTCGGACCGCGCCTTCGCACTGATCGTGCGGGGCCTGTCAATGGCCCCGATGTTCCAGCCTGGCGACAAGATCATCGTCGATCAGGACATCCGCCCCGGCCCTGGCTCGTTCGTCATCGCCATGAACGGCGGCGAAGAAGCCACCTTCAAGAAGTACCGCCCGCGCGGGGTGGATCAGCACGGCAACGACATCTTCGAACTCGTCCCGCTGAACGAAGACTTCGCCAGCCTCTACAGCGACCGCCAGCCGCTGGCCATCGTCGGCACGGTGGTCGAACACCGGCGCTACTTCAAGTAGCCGCCCCGCTACCGCAGCTCCAGCGTCGCCCCGATTACCTTGAAGGTCTCCCGCAACTGCCGCCACCCCTCCTTGGCCATCGAGGCCGGCCGCTTGACCTCGGCCGCCGCCGGATCCTCCAGCAAGTCGCCCTTGCAGGCGAACACCACGCTGTTGGTCATGTCGTCGTCGACCACCTCGAACATCGCGTTGCCGAACGCCTCGCGCAGCCGCTCCAGATACTGGTGATAGTCGGCATGGTTGAAGTGGAAGTTGTTCACCAGCAGGCCGTCTTCACGCAGCGCGCGATGGCAGTCCGCATAGAACGCGGGCGTACACAGCGGCGCGGGAATGCCGCCCGGCACGTAGCCATCCAGCAGCACCACGTCGGCCTCCTCGTTCAACTGACCCACGTAATGTGCCGCATCGGCCTGCACCACCTGGAAGCGTTCGCTGTCCGGAGGCACCATGAAGGCTTCGCGTAACGCAATCACCGCCGGGTCGATCTCGACCACGGTGATGCGCGACTGCGGCAGGTAGCGATGGCAGAACTTCGGCAGCGATCCGCCACCCAGGCCCACCATCAGGATGTGGCGCGGCGTGGCGTTGAACAGCAGGAACCCCATCATCATCCGCGTGTACTCGATCTCCAGCGCGTCGGGATTCAGCAGCGACATGCTGCTCTGGATTTCCTGGGCGGTGAAGTGCAGCGAACGGCGCGTGCCGGCATCCTGCACAAAGGGAACAACGGGCTTGAGAGGACGAGACATGGACCTTCCAGTGAAGCGGGCAGCATACCGCCGATTGGCGCGCGCGCTGGCACGGGCGAGGGCAAGCCCTCCACGGCCTGCGGCAGCCCCTCGCGCGGCAGAATGACTACGACAGGCCAAGGGCGGGACGTCCCCAGGGCAGGCACTCATATTCTTATTTCTAATATCTATTAAAAAATACGGCAGTTATTTCTTATAGTTTTATGACCGCGCAAATTACTGCGCTGCACAAGTCACTCTCGGCCACCCAGCCTACCCGGCCACGGTCGGCGACCACCAGAAGCTGTTCATGTTCCGCATCCTTTCTCGTCACACCCTGCGCGCCCTGGCCGCAACGGCCTTCCTGGCCGGCGCCGCCGGCGCTCAAGCCCAACAGCCCGCCGCCTCGGCCAGCGACTGGCCCAGGCAACCCATCACGCTCATCATGGGCTTTCCCGCCGGCTCGGGCGTCGACGTCGTTGCCCGCCAGATCCAGGAACCACTGGCCAGGAAACTGGGCCAGCCCGTCATCATCGACTACAAGGCCGGCGCGGCCGGCAACATCGCCAGCGAGTACGTCGCGCGGGCGCGGCCCGATGGCTACACGCTGGTCTTCGGCACGGCGGCCACCCACGGCAGCAATGCCGCGCTCTACAAGTCGCTGCCCTTCGACGTCGAGAAGGATTTCGTCGCGGTCGCGCCGGTACTGGACGTGTCCAACGTGTTGACCATCAACCCCAAGGTCATCGACGCCAGCACGCTCGAAGAATTCGTCAAGATCGTGCGCGCCAACCCGGGCAAGTACAACTTCGCCTCGACCGGCAACGGCGCAGGCACGCACATGGCCTTTGCCGAACTGAACTCCCGCCTGGGCCTGGACATGGTCCACGTGCCTTACAAGGGCGGTCCCGAGGCCATCATGTCGGTGGTGCGCGGCGAGACCTGCTGCATCATGAACCAGGTGCAGACCGTGCTGCCGCAGTACAAGGCGGGCACCGTGCGCCTCCTGGGCGTCACCACCGCCAAGCCGGTGGCCGCCATCAAGGACGTACCGACCATCGCCTCCAGCGGCATCCCGGGCACCGAGAACTTCGACAGCTCGATCTGGTTCGGCATCTTCGCCCCCAAGGGCACCGACGACGCCATCGTGCAGAAGATCAACACGGCCGTGCGCGAAGCGCTGGCGCAGCCCGAGATCCGTGAGCGCTACGAAAGCCAGGGCAACACCATCCGGGTCGAGACGTCCGCCGAATTCGCCAAGACCGTGCATGCGGACCGCCTGAAGTGGGCCAAGGTGGCCAAGGACGCGAACATCCATATCGACTGATTGCCTCGTCCGCCCTTTCGCACCGACAATACGGGACGGCCCTGCCACGCAGGGCCGCTTTTCTTGGCGACACCCCCACATGATTTCTGTTTCCTCAGGCCTGCAGGCGCTCGATGCGCGCGTGGCCGACGACCTCATCAGCATCGCCTGGCCCGGCAAGCGCTGGATGCCGCCCATCACGCATGACGGCCAACCCGTCGAGGACGTCATCATCATCGGCGCGGGCCAGGCGGGCCTGGCCGCCGCCTTCGGCCTGGCCCAGCAAGGCATCTTCGCGCTGCTGCTGGACCGCGCCGCCGAGGGCTACGAAGGCCCCTGGGCCACGACCGCCCGCATGGAGACTCTGCGCTCGCCCAAGGAACTGACAGGCCCGGCAATGGGCGTGCCCTCGCTGACGTTCCGCGCCTGGTTCATCGCGCAGTTCGGCGAGGCTGCCTGGACCGCCCTGGACAAGATTCCGCGGCTGCAATGGATGGCGTATCTGCGCTGGTACCGCAAGGCGACACGCGCGCGCGTGGCCAATGGGGCCGAAGTGATCGCACTGGAACCGCTGGACGAGCACCTCGTCCGCCTGAAGGTGCGCGACGCCGCCGACGCGACGATCCGCACATTGCTGTGCCGCCGTGTAGTGCTGGCCACGGGGCGCGACGGGCTGGGCGGCCCGACGATTCCGGCCTTCATGCGTGGCGTGGCCCGCGCGCGCTGGGCGCACTCTTCTGACGTGATGGACTACGGCCAACTGCGCGGCCAGCGGGTCGCCGTGGTCGGCGCGGGCTCTTCGGCCATGGACAGCGCCGCCACGGCGCTCGAACATGGCGCGGCCAGCGTGGACCTGCTGATCCGCCGCGCCGACATCCCGCGCATCAACAAGTCCAAGGCTTCGGGCGTGCCGGGCCTGACGCATGGCCACCACGACCTGCCGGACGAATGGAAGTGGCGCATCCGCCAGTACATCAACGCCCAGCAGGTGCCGCCGCCCCACGGCAGCACGCTGCGCGTGTCGCGCCATGCCAATGCCTTCTTCAACCAGGACTGCGCCGTGACGAGCGTGCAGGAGCAGCCCGCGCGCGCCGACGGCACTCCCGGACCGCTGCACATCTCGACGACGCAAGGCACCTTCGAAGCCGATTTCCTCATCGTCTCGACGGGTTTCCAGATCGACTGGGCGCAGAAGCCCGAGTTCGCCTCCATTGCGCCGCACGTGCGTCTATGGTCGCAGCGTCACACGCCCGCGCCCGGCCAGGACGATGCCGAGCTGTCGGCCTCGCCGGACCTCGGGCCCGTCTTCGAGTTCCAGGAACGCACCCCGGGCGCCTGCCCGGGCCTGTCGCGCATCCATTGCTTCTGCTATCCAGCGGCCTTGTCGTTCGGCACGATCTCGGGCGACATTCCCGCCATCAGCGACGGCGCTCGGCGCCTGGCCACGGGCATCGCCAGCCTGTTCTACCGCGAAGACATCCAGCATCATTGGGCGGTCCTCCAGTCCTATGCCGAACCCGAACTGGACGGCACGGAATGGACGCCCGCCGACGCCACGCAACGCGTCATCCGCCTGGCCGCGGTTGACTCGCGTTCCTGATCCCGCCTTCTACCGGACAGCACGAATGACTGATCTGCACACTGCTTCTTCCCCTGCCGCCTCGCCGGACGTGATCGACACCCTTGCCGGCCTGGCGTCCACCGACTATGCCTGGCAAGTCAGGCAAGCCCGCCCCGCCGTCATCCAGGCCACCCAGGCCTGCGACGACCTGATCTTCTCGGCGGCGCTTTCCGGCGGCCTGAGCGTGGCCGAACGCCTGGACGCCGCTCGCGCGGTGGCCCTGGCCAATGCGCTGGACGGACTCGCCCGGCACTACGCGGATCGCCTGAATGCACAAGGGGAACCGGTGCAGACGACCGGCACCTCGGCACGTTCGCAAGCGATTGCGCATTTTTCGGCCTCGGTGGCCAGCAATCCGCTCTCAGCCGACCGCGAAGCCCTGGCCGCGTTACGCAACCACGGCCTGACCGTGCCGGAAATCGTGATGTTGGCCCAGTTGGTGGGCTACGTGGCCTACCAGGGCCGGCTGCTGGCCGGCGTGCGCGCATTGGCCGAACTGGGGCCGGCCGGCGAAGCCACGGGGCTGGGCCCCGCCGGCGGCATCAGCGACTCGTTCGTGCATCCCGCCAATCTTCCCGCGCCTGGCCAGGCGCTGGACATCAACGGCTACACCAGCCGCACGCTGGACTGGAAAGCATGGATTCCGGTGGTCGATCCGCAGACGGCGACGCCCGAGCAAAATGCCATCCTGGATGCCAGCCATCCCAAGGCGCGATCGTCCGACTTCTATCTGCTGCTGGCCCACCAGCCGGAGGTGCTGGCCCAGCGTTCGGCCGCCTTCAACGCGATCATGTACTCGTCGGGAGGACTGGCCCGCGCAGAACGCGAACTGGCCACGGCGGCGGTGTCGCGCGTGAACGGCTGCGTGTACTGCCTGTCCGTGCATGCACAGCGCTTCGAGCAACTGGCCAAGCGCAACGACGTGATCGCGCAGTTGTTCGCCGATCCGGCCACGGCCGGCACGAACGCGCGCGAACGCGCCATCATCCAGTTTACGACGGTGCTGACGCAGCAGCCGGCCCAGACGGGCGCTGCCGATCTGCAGGCGCTGCGCCAGGCGGGGCTGTCGGACACCGAGATACTCGATGCGCTGCATGCCAGCGCGCTGTTCGCGTGGGCCAACCGGCTGATGCTGAATCTTGGCGAAGCAGTGTATCCCCAAGCGGCCTGACGGAGAGCCTGGCGAAACACCCCACGGGTCGCCATCAGAACCATGGGGTGTTTTGCATGAAGCTGCCTTCTTCAAACTGCGTCGATGGCTGCCTGCGGCTCTCCGAAGGGTCAGGCCGCGATGGCCGATACTGTCAGCGTGTCGTGCCATCGGCGCGGCAGGCGGCGAGGTTCGGGACGCGTCTCGGCCTCGACCCACCACGTCTGGCCACCGGCCATAGCGCAGTAGCGCAGGGCCTGGCGCAACAGCGTGTCCACCTTGTGTTGGGTGTATTGAGAGCTGCGGCTATACACCGATGGTAGAGACGACTTGTTCATACCGTACAATTTCCAGACGTAAGTAAATATTAACGTTTACTGGTACCTGGGGGGGTGTCGTGGATCCTTTGAAGTCTTTGCGCACCGAACTGATCCTATGGTTGGTCGTAGGGATACTTCTGGTGTCTGGTTTGAGCGAACTAGGTTTGTTCGGCCAGATATGCATACTCATACTCGCTATTGCCGTCGCGGGATTTTTCCTGTGGTACACATTCACTCTGGAGCGTGTTGAAAAACGTGAGGCGCTAATAGCTGCCAGAGCTCGCGAGGCGCGGATCCGGCAAGCTGTAGGACAGCATCACCGAGTGCTATTGCGCAAACGTCGTCAAGGCTGCGTCCGGGACGAGTACGGGCTGATTGAGGACACGAAGTGGCGCAAGGATTTACGCCACTTCGTGACTCGGGTGCTACCCACCGCAGTAGACCCTGAGGATGTGGTTTCGGTAGGAGAGATGGAATTTGAAGTAGAAGCTATCCTTGATGAATTCACCTCCGCAGCCGTGGATGATTCGGATAGCACCGACGGGGCGCTGAGGTCTGCCAAGCCGTCCAGGCAGCAGGCGGGAGTTGAGTTCGAGCATAGATGTGCTGAAATCCTTCGCAGTAATGGATGGACCTCGAATGTGACAAAGGCGTCCGGCGATCAAGGCGCGGATATCGAAGCTGAGCGCGATGGCTATCGCATCGTAATTCAGTGCAAATGCTACTCGTCGCCGGTCGGCAACGGTGCCGTTCAAGAAGCGGTTGCTGCTCGGTTGCACTATGAAGCGGACCGTGGGGTGGTAGTGAGCCAGTCGTCATTCACGCCATCGGCACGTCAGTTGGCACAGACAACCAACGTCCTATTGGTCCATGTCGACGACTTATCTGATATAGACAGCCTTCTTGAGGGCAATCCTCTACCGCTAGAAGACGGTGTTCAAATGTTCGAAACGCGCCACGCATCCGCAAATCCGGCTGTGGCGGAGCCTGATGTGTGGCGGGTTCGCCGCAATAGCACAAGTTCGCTCTCAGCGAAATTTAAGTGTGCAACGCGACTGGTTGCGAGCGAGGCTGAACCAGATTGCTCGCGCAACAACGGGTAGAAGGCAGCACATACGCGACGCTTCCGATGCTGCATTCAAACCATGCGGTAACAGGGCGTGGGCTTGCTTAGACATCGCAATGAGCCATCGCGGCGAAAGCCTTCAGTAACATCATGATCCCGCCCGGCAGCTGGGGGCGATGGCGTTCAAGATAGGCAAGATGGGTACGCAGATCGTCATCAACGCTCCGACTGGCCTGCCATTCGTAGACACCACCCACGCCGTTCAAAAGGTATGACGCCCGACGCTGAAAGCGGTGGGAATACAGGACCGGGATGCCAGGAAGACCCAGCACACGTTCGCAGCGTTCGGACTGCACGCGGGGATGAACCCGGGATCCCTATCGCGCCAGATGGGGCACAAGAACGCACAGATGTTCTTCCGCGTCTATTCCAGATCGACGGTGAGGCCAATCAGGTGGAGAAGGCCAAGATGGCTGCGATGTACGACCGACATCGCATCGGAGACTAGCGCTCGTTTGTTCTCAAGAACTCGCGCTAATTTGCGCGGCTTGGATACAACGTGGATACACGAAAACGTAAGCCCCTTGATCTGCTGGCGCGCCCGACAGGAATCGAACCTGTATCAAGAGCTTCGGAAACTCTCATTCTATCCATTGAACTACGGGCACAGCGCGGCGGCTATTGTACCGGACTTTTCGGACAAGCCCGCCAGCCCTTGTGCAATGCGGTCTTGGCGCATCGACCTTTGTAGATATAATCGTCCGCTTGAGGAGGAAGTGGAGGGAGGCCACTGCAGTCCTGGGTGCTAGCCTGCCCGCCGTACAAGAGTAAAAGTTGCCGCCAACAAGGCGCCCCTAGTACCCGTTACGCAGGAAAGGCTATGAGCAACGAGCATCAGGCAGAACATCAAGAACACGCGTCCCCGATCAAGACACCGAAGCAGTTGGCCGTCACGATCGCCCTGTCTTTCATCATCCCCATCGCCGTCATTCTTCTGTTGGTGAACTACGTCACCTCCGCCGACAAGGTGGGGGCGGGTTCCGACACGATGACCCCCAAGGCCGTCGAAAAGCGCATCATGCCGGTCGCCGGCTTCGAGCTCGTCGATGCCAACGCGCCCAAGGTCTTCAAGACGGGCGAGCAAGTCTTCCAGTCCACCTGTACCGCCTGCCACACGTCGGGCGCCGCCGGCGCGCCCAAGCTGGGCGACAAGACCGCCTGGGCGCCTTTCATCAAGACGGGTTTCGACGAGATGCTCAAGGTGGCCATCCACGGCAAGGGCGCGATGCCGGCCAAGGGCGGCAATCCCGGACTGGACGACTTCGAGATCGCGCGCGCCGTCGCCTACATGGCGAACAAGTCCGGCGGCGACTTCCCGGAACCGAAAGAGCCCGAGAAGAAGGCAGAGAAGACCGCCGACGCTGCCCCGACTCCAGCCCCTGCGGCAGCCGCCCCCGCCGCGCCCGCGCCGCAACAGGCGCAGGCCCCTGCCCCGCAACAGCAGGCACCGGCGCCGGCCCCGCAGCCCGAACAACAGGCCGCCGTCAATCCGGCTGGCGAAAAGCTCTACAAGACCACCTGTTTCGCCTGTCATGGCACGGGCGTCGCCAACGCGCCCAAGCTGGGCGACAAGGCCGCCTGGGCACCTTACATCGCCACGGGCCTGGACACCATGGTGAAGGTCGCCACGCAAGGCAAGGGCGCGATGCCGCCCAAGGGCGGCGCCATGAATGCGTCGGACGCCGACTTCCGCGCGGCCGTCGAGTACATGGTCAACGCGTCCAAATAAATCGCGGGCTGGCAACGCGCCGGCGCCACTTCCGAACCGCCCAACAACGAAACGGCCGGCACGCAGCCGGCTGTCCGTGTGATGACCAGAGCCACGCAGGCCCAGGAAAATCTTACGTCCGCGCGGCTTCCCGCAGCGACATGCCCAATTGCACCCGCCGCTGCAGCCACAGGCTGGGGCGGTAGCGCATGTCGCCCGTGACGCGCTGCATGTTGCGCAGGATCTCCAGAATGCGCTCGCTGCCCAGCTCGTCGCCCAGCGTGAGCGGACCGGCCGGATAGCCCAGCCCCAGGGTCACGGCCAGATCGATATCTTCCGGCGTGGCGATGCCCTGCTGCGCGATGTCGCAGGCGATGTTGACGATGCTGGCCACGATGCGCTGCGCGACGAAACCCGCCGAGTCCTGCACCACCGTGACCGGCGCGCCATCGGCGGCGAACAGCGCGTGCGCGGCATCGCGCCATTCGGCCGTCGTAGCCGGCGACACCATCAACGTGCGGCGGCGCGTGGGCTCGAAGGCATGCAGCGTATCCAGTCCCACGGTGCGCGCGGCATCCAGGCCCTGGTCGGCCACGCAGGTGGAAACGTCTTCACCAAACGGCGAGACCACGATCAGCGCATCGGCCGGCGGCTTGGCCGCGGCAACGGGCTCGGCGCCCAGCGTGCGCAGCAGCGCGGCGGCGCGTGCGTGGCCATCGGCATGCCTGGGGCTGATCCACACCTTCAGGCCAGCCTTGGCAGCCGGCACGGGCGGCTCGGCCGGCACCTGCTTCTGGCCGTCCTGGTAGACGTAGAAGCCTTCGCCCGCCTTGCGGCCCACCAGCCCACCCGCCAGGCGCACGGTGGTGATGGGCGACGGACGAAAGCGCGGCTCGTCGAAGAACTGGCGGTAGATGGACTCCATCACCGGATGCGATACGTCCAGCGCGGTCAGGTCCAGCAGCTCGAACGGGCCCATGCGGAAGCCGGCCTGCTCGCGCATGATGGCGTCGATCTGGCTGAACGTGGCCACGCCTTCCTGCGCGGTGCGCAGCCCGTCGATGTTCATGCCTCGACCGGCATGGTTGACGATGAAGCCGGGCATGTCCTTGGCGCGCACGGGCGTGTGGCCCATGCGGCGCGCCAGCTCGGCCAGCACGTCGCCGGCGGCCGGATCGGTGCGCAGGCCGTCGATCACCTCGACCACCTTCATCAGCGGCACGGGGTTGAAGAAGTGATAGCCCGCCACGCGCTGCGGCTGCTTGCAGCCGGCCGCGATGGCGGTGATGGACAGCGACGAGGTGTTCGACGCCAGGATGCAGTCGGCGCCGACGATGGCTTCCAGCTTGGCGAACAATTCGCGCTTGACGTCCAGGCGCTCGACGATGGCCTCGATCACCAGTTGGCAGTCCGCCAGGGCTTCCAGGTTGGGAGCCGCCACGACGCGCCCGAGCGCGGCGCTGGCGTGCTCGTGGCTGAGCTTGCCCTTCTGCGTGAGTTTGTCCCAGGTCTGGCGCAACGATTCGCGCGCGGCCGCGATGGCGTCCGCGCTGGTGTCGTACAGGCGGACCGTCAGGCCGGCCTGCGCGGCGATCTGGGCGATGCCGCGCCCCATGGCGCCCGCGCCCACGACGCCGATCGTCTGGATGTCCTTCATCGTATGGCTCCTCGTCTTCTCTATGGTTGGATGGCGGCTGGTGCGCAGGCCTCAGGCCCCGGGTTGCGCCAGCGCCTGGATATCGTCTTCGGACAGGCCCAGGCGCTCTTGCAGCACCTGCCGGGTGTGCTGGCCCAGCATGGGCGGCGCGTGGCGGTACTGCACGGGACTGCCGGAGAATTTCAGCGGGCTGGCCGCCATGGGCACCTTGCCCGCGGCGGGATGCGGCAGTTCGAGCCGCATGTTGCGTGCCAGCACCTGCGGATCCTGGTAGACCTGGTCCAGCGTGTTGATGGGACCGGCGGGCACGCCCGCGGCCTCCAGTTCGGCCAGCCACCTGTCGCGCTCGCCGGTGGCCATACGCTCGGCCAGCAAGGGCACCAGCGTGCCGCGGTTCTGCACGCGCTGCGGGTTGGTGGCGTAGCGCGGATCGGCGGACAGCTCGGGCAGGCCGATGACGCGGCTGTAGTTGCGGAACTGGCTGTCGTTGCCCACGGCCACGATCAGGTGGCCGTCGCGCGCGGCGAACACCTGGTACGGCACCAGGTTCTGGTGCGCGTTGCCGGCGCGGCGCGGCGCCTTGCCCGAGGTCATGAAATTGAGGTTCTGGTTGGCCATCATGGCCACCTGGCAGTCGAGCAGCGCCATGTCCAGGTGCTGGCCCAGGCCACTGCGCGCACGCTCGTGCAGCGCGGCCAGGATGCCCACGGTGGAGTACATGCCGGTCATCAGGTCGGCCACGGCCACGCCGGCCTTCTGCGGACCGCCGCCAGGCAGGTCGTCGCGCTCGCCGGTGATGCTCATCAGGCCGCCCATGCCCTGGATCATGAAGTCGTAGCCGGGACGGCTGGCGTACGGGCCGGTCTGGCCGAAGCCCGTGATGGAGCAATAGATGAGGCGCGGATTGATCTGGCTCAGGCTGTCGTAGTCCAGGCCGTACTTGCGCAGGCCGCCCACCTTGAAGTTCTCGACCAGCACGTCGCTTTGCGCCGCCAGTTCACGCACCAGCTCGGCGCCACGCGGCGTGGCGATGTCCAGCGCCACCGACAGCTTGTTGCGGTTGGCCGAGAGGTAGTAGGCCGCCTCGGTGGTGTCGTTGCCGTGCTCGTCCTTCAGGTACGGAGGGCCCCACTCGCGCGTGTCGTCGCCCGCGCCGGGCCGCTCGATCTTGGTGACCTCGGCGCCCAGATCGGCCAGGTTCTGGGTGCACCAGGGACCGGCGAGCACACGGGTCAGGTCCAGCACGCGAATGCCGGTCAGGGGAGCGGAGCGTTGCGACATGATTCAGGCACTGTCTAAGAAGGGGAATCGACCATATTAGCCGCGCGAACCGCCCGGCATGTTCCGTTTTGCGCACGTTCTTGTGCCCCCCGGACACAATGGGGACACCTGCCGTGAAAACGCTTCAGCGGTGGGCTTTCAGCACTTCACGCGCGATCACCACCTGCTGCACCTGCGAGGTGCCTTCATAGATGCGGAACAGGCGCACGTCGCGGTAGAAGCGTTCGACCGCGTACTCGGCCATATAACCCGCGCCGCCGTGGATCTGCACCGCTCGGTCGGCCACGCGGCCCACCATCTCGCTGGCATACAGCTTGCAGCAGGCGGCTTCCAGCGTGGTGTTCTCGCCGCGGTCGCGCTTGCGCGCGGCGTCCAGCACCATGCAGCGGGCGGCATACAGCTCGGTCTGGCTGTCGGCCAGCATGGCCTGCACCAGCTGGAAATCGGCGATGGGCTGGCCGAACTGCTTGCGTTCCAGCGCATAGCGGGCTGCGTCGCGCACCAGGCGCTCGGCAATACCCACGCACAACGCCGAGATGTGCAGGCGGCCCTTGTCCAGCACGCGCATGGCGGTGCGGAATCCCGTGCCTTCCTTGCCGCCCAGCAGGCTGGAAGCGGGCACGCGGCAATCCTCGAACACCACATCGCAGGTCAGCGCGCCGGCCTGCCCCATCTTCTTGTCGGGCTTGCCCAGCGTCAGGCCCGGCGTGCCGGCCTCGACCAGAAAGCACGAGATGGAATCCGCGCCGCGCTCCTGCGAAGTGCGCGCCATGACCGAGAACAGGCCCGCGATGGGCGCGTTGGTGATGAAGCGCTTGGTGCCGTTCAGAATGTAGTGGTCGCCATCGCGCACGGCGCTGGTGCGCAGCGACATGGCATCCGAACCGGCCTCGGGCTCGGTCAGGGCGAACGAGCCGACCACCTCGCCGCTGGCCAAGAGCGGCAGGTAGTGGTTGCGCTGCTCGTCGGTGCCGCTCATCACGATGGACTGCGAGCCGATGCCGATGTTGGTGCCCGCCAGCGAACGGAAGGCCGGCGAGGTCTGGCCCAGTTCGAAGACGACACGCACTTCCTCTTCCATCGTCAGGCCCAGGCCGCCGTAGTCGGGCGAGATGGACAGGCCGAACAGGCCCAGTTCGCGCATCTCCTGGACGATGCCTTCGGGCATCACGCCCGTGGACGCCAGTTCGTCCTCGGCGGGCACCAGGCGTTCGTTGACGAAGCGGCGCACCGCGTCCAGCAGCAGGGTCAGGGTTTCGTTGTCCAGAGCCATCGGGGTTCCTGGCGAATCAAGAGAAGAGAGAAAAACCCGCGTCAGGGACGCAGGCCGTTGGTGATCAGATCGAAATAGCCCTCGGCGATGCGCTGCGCGCTGTCGCCCTGGCCGGGCTTGTACCAGCGCACCATCCAGTTCAGCATGGACAGCACCGCGCGGCCCGTGGCCGCCACGTCGACAGCCCGCAAATGGCCTTGCGCCACGCCTTCGGCCAGCACTTCGCGCAGCAGGGCCTCGTAGCCGTCGCGCAGGCGTGCCGCGTCGGCGCGCTCGGGCAGCGCCATGCCGGAATAGCCGATCAGCATGGTGACGAACTGGGCATGGTGACGCTCGAAGAAGCCGGCATGCGCCTGCATGAAGGCGCGCAGCTTGGGCAGGCCCGGTTCGGCCTGGGCGACGGCCGAGCGCACCGCCTGCGACAACCCCTCGATGGTCGCGAGGATGATGGCGTCGTAGATGTCCTGCTTGGTCGGGTAGTAGTGATAGATGGCCGCCTTGGACACGCCCAACTGGCCCGCCAGGTCGGCGATGGAGCTGTTCTCGTAGCCGCTTTGGGCGAACAGGCTGGCCGCGGCGGCCAGGATGCGTTCGCGCGGGGCCTCCAGCGTAGGAGGACGGCCGCGGCGGGGGGAAGTGGACGGTTCTGCCATGAGGATCGAGCCTTTCGCGCATTGACAGCGCGACGGGGCCTGCCGTTAAATTTGTGTAGCGATTTAATTACCGGACGACCGGTAGATAATTATAGGACGGCCCGCCGCGTTCGGACAATCCCCGTCCCTTGTCGAGGAGCTTGCATGACTACACCCGCCGTTTCCGCCCGTCCCGCCACCGTCACGGACCTGTACGCCCGCATGACGCTGCCCGTGGTGTGTTCGCCCATGTTCATCGTGTCCAACCCCAAGCTGGTGCTGGCGCAGTGCGCGGCCGGGGTCATGGGCTCGTTTCCCGCCCTGAACGCCCGTCCGCAGACCCTGCTGGACGAATGGCTGGACGAGATCAACGGCGGCCTGCAATCGCTGCGCGAGGCCGAGCCGCGGCGCAAGGTCGCACCCTATGCGGTCAACCAGATCATCCACACCTCGAACGACCGGCTGGAACACGACCTGCAATCGTGCGAGCGCCACAAGGTGCCCTACATCATCACCAGCCTGCGCGCGCCGGGCGACGTGGTCGCGGGGGTGCACGCCTGGGGCGGCAAGGTCTTCCACGACGTGACCACGCTGCGCCACGCCGAGAAGGCGCTGGAGGCGGGCGTGGACGGCCTGATCCTGGTGTGCGCGGGCGCGGGCGGCCACGCCGGCACCCTGAACCCGCTGGCGCTGGTATCCGAAGTGCGCCGCTTCTACGATGGCCCGCTGATCCTGTCGGGCGCCATCGCGACCGGCGACGCCATCCTGGCCACGCAGGCCATGGGCGCGGACTTCGCCTACATCGGCACGCGCTTCATCGCCAGCGCCGAAGCCAATGCGGCCGAGGGCTACAAGCAGGCCATCGTCGAGGCCAGCGCCTCCGACATCCTGTACACCCCCTTCTTCACCGGCATACCGGGCAACTACCTGAAATCCAGCATCGTCGCGGCGGGCCTGGACCCCGCCGCCCTGCCCGTGCCCGAGGCCGGCGCGTCGAACTTCGGCAGCTCGCGCACCAAGCCCTGGAAGGACATCTGGGGCGCGGGCCAGGGCGTGGGCGCCATCGACAGCGTGCAGC
Source organism: Bordetella ansorpii (assembly GCF_900078315.1). Taxonomy (GTDB): domain Bacteria; phylum Pseudomonadota; class Gammaproteobacteria; order Burkholderiales; family Burkholderiaceae_B; genus Bordetella; species Bordetella ansorpii. Next base: position 248,381 of record NZ_FKBS01000014.1, on the reverse strand, counting down.
CGGCCGGCGAGATCGTGGCGCGGCTGCACGCCGAGTACACGGCCGCCCGCGCGCGCCTGGCCGCCGGAGCCTTCTGATGAACGCCCCCGCAGAAGACACCGGCGTGGTCAGCGCGCGTGAAGGCGCGGTGCTGACGCTGACCATCAACCGCCCCGAGCGCCGCAATGCCCTGCACCTGGCCGCCTACGGCGAACTGACCGTGCAGCTGAAGCGCGCCAACGACGATCCCGGCCTGGCCGCCGTGATCCTGACCGGCGCGGGCACGCACTTCACCGCGGGCAACGACCTGCGCGATTTCCAGGCGCAACCCAACCGGCCGGCGGGCGACAGCGCGGGCCTGGCTTTCCTGCGCGCGCTGATCGACCTGGACGTGCCGGTGATCGCGGCGGTCGAAGGCTACGCCATCGGCGTGGGCGTGACGCTGCTGCAGCACTGCGACTTCGTGCATGCGGCCGACAACGCCACGCTGCGCATGCCGTTCACGTCGCTGGGTCTTTGTCCGGAAGGCGGCTCCAGCCTGATGATGGCGCGGCTGGCGGGCGCCCGCAAAGCGGCGCAATGGCTGCTGCTGGGCAAGGCCATCGATGCCCGCGAGGCCTGCGAGGCGGGCCTGGTCACCAGTGTGACGCCGGCGGGCGGTGCGCTGGCAGCGGCCCAGGCCACCGCCGCGCAGTTGGCCGCGCTGCCCGCCGGTTCGCTGCGCATCAGCAAGTCGCTGATGCGGCGCGCGGACCGGGCAGCGCTGCACGACACGTTATCGGTAGAAGCCGATGCGTTCCGCCAGCGGCTGGCCACGCCCGAGGCCCAGCAGGCGTTCGCGAAGTTCTTCGAGAAGAAATAGCGGCAGCCGGCGCACCCGCATCAGAACGGCGCGTTCGACGTGAAGTTCGGCGGCCGCCGTTCGCGCAGCGATTGGATGCCTTCCCGCACGTCCGGCCCGGCAAAGCCCATGAACTCCAGCGCCAACGACGTATCGAAGCTGGGCCCCGCCTGCCGCAGCCAGTTGTTCAATGCATACTTGGTCCAGCGGATGGCCGTCTGCGACCCCGTGGCCAGACGATTGGCTACCTCGAACGCGCGCGGCAGCAGGTCCGCCTCGTCCACGCACAGCGACACCAGGCCGATGCGCTCGGCCTCTTCCCCGCTGACCGTCTCGCACAGCAGCAAGTAGTATTTGGCCTTGGCCATGCCGCACAGCAGGGGCCAGACGATGGCGGCATGGTCGCCCGCCGCCACGCCCAGCCGGGTATGGCCGTCGATGATGCGCGCATCGCGCGTGGCGATCGAGATGTCGGCCAGCAGGCCCGCCACCAGCCCCGCCCCCACTGCCGCGCCATGCATGGCCGACACGATGGGCTTGCCGCAATTGATCACGTTGTAGACCAGGTCGCGCGCCTCGCGCCACACGCGGGCGCGGATCTCGAAGTCGTCGGCCATCTGCTGCACCAGGTCCAGGTCGCCGCCCCCGGAGAAGCCCTTGCCTTCGCCACGCAGCACCACGGCGCGCGTGTCGGGATCGGTGTCGACGTCGCGCCAGATGTCGGCCAGCTCGCGATGCATGCGGTCATCGGCCGTGGACAGGCGGCCCGGCTGATGCTGGGGCGATCCCATGATGACTTCCAGCACGCCATGCGGGTGGCGGCGTAACTTGAGCGATTGATAATGAGCGTAATGATCCAGCTCGGAATTGAGCATCGTTGGTCTCCTGGATATGTTGCGGGCCATGACCCGCATTTTTCTTTTCGCGCCGCACGCCGGAGCGCACGAAAGGCATGTTGTCGACGCCGGGCGGCCTCGGAGGGGCGGCGCCGCGTGAAGCGCCATCCCGCCGACCCCGGCGTAGGGGCCAAGCCCCCACATCAGGCACTATAGAGGGATCGTCCACCGCCTGCCCGCCCGACGTATCAGCCCATGAACACTACGCCCGCTCCTATCCTGCGCGAGCATCTGCCCGCGCTGTTCACCGCACGCGCCGACGACTCGCACAAGGGCACGCATGGCACGCTGGCCGTGCTGGGCGGAGGCCCCGGCATGGCGGGTGCGGCGCTGCTGGCCGGACGCGCCGCGTTGCGCACCGGCGCGGGCAAGGTATTCGTGGGCTTCGCGCAGGCAAGTCCGCCCCTGGCTTGCGACCCCATGCAACTGGAGTTGATGCTGCGCGACGCGGACAGCTTGCTTGCCGGCGCCGACCTGGGTATCACGACCTGGGTGGCAGGTTGCGGCCTGGGCACCGGCCCATTGGCTGCCAAGGCGCTATCCACCCTGTTCGCGCGGCGCGGCCAGGCGTCGATGGTGTTGGACGCCGATGCGCTGAACCTGCTGGCCCAGGGCACGGTGGCCGCGCAATGGGGCCAGGCGCCCGTGGCGCTGACGCCCCACCCCGCCGAAGCCGCCCGGCTGCTGGGCTGCACCACCGCCGACGTGCAGGCCAACCGCCCCGAAGCGGCGCAGGCCCTGGCCCGCCGCTACGCCGCGTGGATCGTGCTGAAAGGCGCCGGCACGCTGGTATGCCGCCCGGACGGGCACTGCGCCATCAACACCACTGGCAATCCCGGCCTGGCCACGGCAGGCACGGGCGACGTGCTGGCCGGCATGATGGGCAGCCTGATCGCGCAACGCATCCCATTGGACCAAGCGGTACCGGGCGCCGTCTGGCTGCATGGCGCGGCAGCCGACCGGCTGGTCGAGGCCGGCATCGGGCCTATCGGACTGACGGCTGGTGAACTGGCTGATGCGGCCCGGCGGATCCGCAACGGCTGATCAGAACGGGGCGCCCTCCGATCGCCGCCTGACCGCTGGCGGCCAAGAACCTTCAGATGACATGTCTTGGTCAATAGCGGGGTACGCCGGCGACCCGGCCGGCCCACCGATCCCCTGATGTTGCGTGCCGCCGACACGGCATTTCTCACGGGCTCGCAGCACACCCGAAAGTCTCCCCAGCCACCCAAACAACAATCAACCCGTTGATTTATAAGCAATTTCATTGAATCAACAGGCTCTACGCGGATCTGGTTCGTCGGAGAAGCGGCGCTGGCTTGCCTGTGGAAAAGTGCGTTTTCGCCACACCTAGGGTTTTCCCCTAAATTCTGCTTGCGCTCGATCTAGGGTTATCCCTATAATCGTTTCTACTGATAGACCAACTGGAGTCCACCATGAGCGACCTGAGCCTGAACACCAATAGCCGTCTGACCGATGCGCTGGAACGTGACCTGCTGCGTGGCGCAATGGAAAACCCTTCGTCCCTGCGTGCCCAAAACGTGCTGATGTCCGCCGTTTCGGGTGTTGCCCGCGCGATCGGCAATCTGTTCGCCTTTTTTGACGAAGTCCACGAAACGATGAACCGCGCCCGCGCCCAGAACGCGCGCTTCAGCGGTTCGCACTGGTAAGCCGTCCCGACGTGCGTACCGGGCGGCGACCGATCTCCCGCCCAGCCCGGTCCACTCACGTCCCGGCGGTCACGCGGCCCGGCCTCACCCGCGCCGCCCGCCATGTCCCCGCGAGCAGCGCCTGCCCGGACATGGCGCCCCGATGTTGTGCAGTTGTTGTCGTGTAGTGCCTGAGTTGAAGTACCCGCAAGTGCAGTCGTTGTTTTCCGCAGTACCCAAGTTCGATGTTGTTGCAGTACCGCAGTTGTTGTTGGCAGTACGTAGTTGAAGTCGTAGCAAATGCAGTCGTTGTCTCGCAGTGCCCAAGCTTGAAGCAGTTGTAGTGCAGTGGTTGTTGCGCAGTATGCAGTCAGCAGTAGCAAGTGCAGTCGTTGTTTCGCATACCCGAGCTTGAAGCAGTAGCTGTTGTGCAGTATTGAAGTCGCAGTAAGGCAAACGTCCCAAGACCGCTGTTTCGGCCTTGGGACGTTTGTTTTTCCGCTCTGCGGCAAGGGCGTCAGGCGGGCATGCGCACCGCTTCGCCCGAGGGCCGGTCGGCGCCAGCCGCATCGCTGCACCAGGCCTGCCGCAGTGTCGTGGCGAAGCCCCCCGTCACGCGGGAATAGGCTCTCGCGCTGGTCGTGACCCTGGGGCGTGCCGACCATGCGATCACCGCCCCGGCCCGCTCGAAGCGATCCACCAAAGCCTGGTCCTCGCTGCAGGCCAGCGCCTCGAAACCGCCGATCCGCAGATAAGCCTGCACGTCGATGCCCAGGTTGGCCCCATGCACATGGCGATGCCCCTCCCGGTCCTGATAGGCGGCGAGAAAGCCCGCTCGCGCCGTTTCGGCATGTATGCCATGGCTGTCCCAATCCGTGACGCCGACGGTTCCGCACACCACCTCGGCGCGCAGGGCCAACTGATCCGTCAACCATGATTCGGATACCCGCGTATCGGCGTCCGTAAAGGCCAGCCAGCGTGCTCCCGCCTCGATCAAGTGCGTGGCGCCAACGGCACGCGCCACGCCGACGTTGCGATGGTGCACCGGCAACAGGGTGACGCCCCAGGCGCTGGCTCGTTCCGCCGTGCCGTCGCCGCAGGCATCCAGCACCACCACGATCTCGACGGGTTCTCCGTTCAAGCCTTCATGGCGCGAGGCGCCCACCACCGATGCCAGGCAACGGTCGATGTAGTCCTCTTCATCGTGCGCCGGAATACAGATCCCGATCATTCCGCGCCTCCCGGCTTGCGCCAGACGTCCAGGCGGAAACGCGCGTCCTCATGCATGACGATCCGGCCGAACCCCGACAGGGCGTCCACGCGTGAATGCACGCGCGAGGTCGCCTGGCGGCGGTCATGAAAGTCTTCGGTGTAGTGGCACATCACCCAGTCCCCTCCTGGCGCCAGGCAGCGCAGGCATTGGCCCACAAAGACATCGAGGTCGCGATCGTCGAGGTAGTAGGCCAACTCGGACACCACGATCAGGTCCGTCGAGTCCAGCGTGCCCGCGGGCCACTGCCACGGCAGTTGCAGCGCATGCGCGCTGACGTGCGTGCTGCCCGATTGCTCGATCCACTGACGGCATCGCGCGACGGCGGCATCCGACCCGTCGACGGCGTATACCCGGTCGCAACGGCTGGCCAGGCGCCGTACGGCCTCGCCCTCCCCGCATCCCAGATCCAGGGCCTGCCCGTAGCGTTGCCGTGGCAGACAGGCCATGAGCAGGTCAAGCTTGCGGCGCTCGTACCACTCCGTCCGCAACCGCCACGGATCGGATTCGAGGCGGTACATCGCATCGAAGTCGGTCATCGCAGCAGCACCTCGAACGGACGCAACACGCGAGCCAATGCGAATCCGGGCAGGATCGGCGCATTCCCCGTGCTGGGATCGGGCTCGAGCTGACTGCGAAACTGCGCGATGGCGCGGTGCTTGGCGCGCAGGTCATCCTCGCCCAGCCGCACCGCCACCGCCCTGGGCCACGGAAAGCTGCCGTCCTCGGGGGCGGCCCAATGCCATCCCCAGATCGGCGCTTCGAGACACCGGCATTCCTTGGCACTCGCGGCATGCCGGCTGGCCCGGCCCGCCGCTTCGTGGTCTGGATGGCCATCCAGACTCCAGGGTGCGATGACCAGGCCGCCCGGCGACAGCCACTGGGACAAGCGCTGCACCAGTTCCTGTTCGCGGGCCGCGACTTGTCCATCCGGCAGCGCCAGGCGTGTCCGGGTAGCCGGCACATTCAATGCCGCCAATGCCTGCTCGCTCTCACGCGAGCGCTCGGCCGCCAATTGCGAGGGCGACCACTGCCGCGAACCGGGGTGGCTGGCTTCGCCGTCCGTGACGGCGATGATGTGGATCGCGGCACCCAACGCATGCCATCGCCGGATCAACCCCGCACATGCGAGGATCTCATCATCGGGATGCGGCGCCACGACGTGCACGATGCCGCTATCCCGCAGCAACGCTGCCGCATCGGCGTGCATCACGGGATGGGATTGCATCCACGCCTGCCAGCGGGACTCGGCCGTCCCTTCCCCAAGAATAAGCCGTGGCACTACAGCGTCCATGCCGGCTCCGCTGGCAGCATGGCCATTGCCTTGCCGTGCGCGGCAAGATCGCGTTCCGCGTGGCTCTGACGCAGGTATACGGGCAGGTCGGCAAACAGGCGCGCCAGGCCGGCATCCTTGCACAGCGGCCCGGCGCCCAGGGCACGCGGCGCGCGCTCCAGCACGGTCTGCACGGTCGCTTCGACAGCCAGACGAGCCCGCTGAACCGGCACAGCACAGTTATCGAACGGGGAGGCATCGATACTCGCGGCGGCGCCGCGCAGCAAGCTGGCCGCCTGCGCCAGCGCCACATCCACCGCCCCCAGATGCGCCTGCACGAAAGCATCGTCCTGCCGCCGCCGGGCAAGCCGATGCAAATGGCGCGCAATGCCCGCCGCCCCGCCATACCAACAGGCCGCCACACCGGCAGCGCCATGCATGAAACCCGGCCGCTCGGTGTAGGCACGAGGTTCACCCAGGGCAATAGCGCGAGCGCCGTCGAATTGGACGTCGCCACTGGCGGTGCCCGCCATGCCCACGGCATGCCAGCCCTGCGTGGTGGCGCGTACTTCGGGCTGCGACATGTCCACGGCCGCCAGGCAAGGCTCGCCACGGCCGTTCCAGCCGCTGACCACCGCGTGCGTGACCCATTGCGCGGCGGAGCACCATGCCTTCACGCCATGCAAAGTGACGCCCTCTTGCCCGCCGTGGCGGAATTCCAGGCGGCGATCGGGCGGCTCCGCGCACCACACCGCCCAGGTCTGCCCCGGCGATGCACACGCCGCGCCGCGCAATTCGTGCAAGATGGCCAGCGCATCGGCATGACTCTCCAGCAACTTGGCCAACACCAGGTCACGCTCACCGACCGCCGCCAGCACTGCCCAGCGCTCGAGCGTCCGACCCGATGCGGGCATGGGCAAATCGCCCCAGCCCGCCTCCACCAGGCGCTTCAACGCCAAGCCCGCGTGCGCGCCATCCGCCCATTCCCCAAGGCAGTGGTGCAGTTCCGCCATATCGCGCTCCACCGTCCGTGTCCTGCTCTTGCCGTCCGCCATGATCATCGTCACTCTGGAATCGGGAAAAAAGCCGCCCCGCAGGCGGCCGGTGCCAGCAGCCCGAGGGTCCGGCAACAGTGTTGAGGAACGAGAAGCTCACCGGTCGCGCGCGCGGCCGCCCCAGGTCGCCGTCCAACTGGCGACGAAAGCGCCGATCAGCAGGGAGGCGAAAGCCCACAACGCGAACACGGCGGCCGCCTTGCGGGCGGCATCGGCTGCTTCGCGCGCCTTCTGTTCCGCCTTGGCCGCGGCCTGGCGGGCCTGGTCGGCCAACTGGTCGACGCGTTGCTGCGCCGTGGCCTCGTCCACGCCCGCGCGGCGCGCCACCAGCTTCACCAGATAGGCGCGGTCCTGTTCGGACAGTTTCCCTTCCGACAGGCTGTTGGCCAGGATGCGGCTGACTTCGCGGCGGGGATCGCCGTTGGTTTCCGGCGGCGCCGCATCGGCGGGACGCAGCAACGCATCCGTGAAGTAGTCCAGCGAGAAGCCGGGCATGTTCGGGCGTTCGCGGTGCTGCGCCATCGCTGCCGCCGCGTCCCCCGCGGAGCCGGCCACCGCACCGGCCGCGCGGCCCGCGGTGTTCAGCAACGACCCCGCCGCCGCGCCCAGCATCACCACGGCCAGCACGGCGCTCAGCGCCCACACCAGAAAGCCGTGCGCGGTGTCGCGAAAGTAGATCTCGTCGGCCGCCGCATCGGTCCAGCGGGTGCGCAGCCGGCCAGCCACGTAGCCGGCCACGCCATAGGCGATCACCTGCGTGACCAGCAGCCAGACGATGGTGCCGATGGCCAGTGTGCCGCCCGAGGCGCCTTCCTGCTTCCAGGGCGACATGGCCAGGAAGCCCAATCCCGATCCTCCGACCAGCAGCATGGCCGACAGCGCCGCCGCGATCACCGCGCCGGCAATGACGGCGCCCCAGGAAACGGCCGAGCCGTTGGAAACCACGGCGGCCGGCGCATAGCCGGCCATGGGGGTAGTGACAGTGCTCATGTTTGTTCTCCTCGCGGATATGCGTTTGGGTCCGCTCAGTGCCAGAACAAGGCGAGCAGGATGATCACGGGAATCGGCACACCCAGCATCCAAAGAATGATCGATCGCATAGCCCCTCCTTCGTGTTGCATGAAAATCGTGGGATACCGCCTGATGGCGGCCGTCCGGGCAGCCGCTGATGGGACACCCCGGATTCACGCCCTTCAGCAACCGGCGTGCCTGACCCGCCAAAGGGAAATCCGCAACATGGGCGCCGCGCGTTGCGGCGGGACGCCGCCGGCCTAGAATGGCTCCATATTCAGAACGGCACGTGCTGCACCCGGGTCATCCCGCCCCGAGGCGGCCGCCTGCCATCGGCCGATCGACCCGGCCCAACACCCAAGCAGTTCCGGAGCCTCCATGTCCGCCCCTCTCCGCCCTTTCGAGCTGGCCTGTCCCGACCTGTCGGCCGAACGCATCGGCAATACCGATACCCCCGGCGTCTGGCACTTCGACTCCGGCGTGCCCGGCCGCCATGTCATGATCAGCGCGCTAGTCCACGGCAATGAGCTGTGCGGCGCCTGGGCCCTGAAGACGTTCCTGGCCAGCGGCCTGCGGCCCGGCCGCGGCACGCTGACCCTGGCGTTCTGCAACCTGGCCGCTTTCGACCGCTTCGATCCCGAGCACTACCTGCGCTCGCGCCTGGTCGAGGAAGACATGAACCGCGTCTGGAGCCCCGACAAGCTCGCCGATCCCTCCACGCAGGAACGCCGCCGCGCCGCCGAACTGCGTCCCTGGGTGGAACAGGCCGACTGGCTGCTGGACATCCATTCGATGAGCAATTCCGAGGTGCCGCTGCAGCTGACCGGCCTCTTGCCGCGCAACATCGAACTGGGCCTGCAACTGGGCACGCCGTCCAAGATCATCGCGGATGCCGGCCACGCGGCGGGCGTGCGCATGCGCGACTATGGCCGTTTCGGCGAGCCCGGCGACAACGGCACGCGCTCGCTGCTGATCGAATGCGGCTTCCACGGCGCCCCCTCGGCGCGCGACGTGGCCATCGACCAGATGGCGCGCTTCCTGGCAGCCTCGGGCGCGTTCGACCGTGCCCGGCTGCCCGATGGCTGGCTCATGCCGGACGCGCCGTCGCAGCAGGCGCTGGAAGTCACGCACGCGATCACCCGCAAGAACGAGAACTTCCGCTTCGCCCAACCCTGGCAGGGCCTGGAATGCCTGCCGTCGGCCGGCACCTTGATCGGCTGGAACGACGACGAGGAAGTCCTGACGCCGTACGACAACTGCGTGCTGATCATGCCGTCGCTGGGCCAGCCACGGCCCGGCGTGACGGTGGTGCGGCTGGCGCGGGCCATCGCGTAAGCCCCGGCCCGCCCGCGCGGCGCCCGCCCCGCGTTGGCGGCCGGACGTACACTCTTGCCACGCTGGCCGATACACGCGCCACTCCCTGCACGCTTATCAAAGACCAATGAACCCTCTGGATCTTTCCAACGCCGACCGTATCGCCCTCGAACTGGGCCATGCCGGCCGCAACGCCATCGCCTACGTGGACGAAGACCGCAACTCGGATCGGCCGTTCACGCTGCACACCTACCGCCCCTACGGGTACACCGCTGACCGGCCAGTGGTGATCGTGCAACATGGCGTGCTGCGCAACGGCGCCGATTATCGCGACTACTGGATCGAGGCCGCCGACCGGCACAAGCTGCTGATCGTGGCGCCTACCTTCTCCGAAGCGATCTGGCCCGGCGTCGAAAGCTATAACAACGGCCGCGTCTTCAGCGCGGGCGGCAATCCGCGTCACGTCGATGGCTGGGCCTACGCGCTGCCGGCCCGCGTGCTGGCCGATCTGCGCGCGGGCGAGATCAGCGACTGCAAAACGGTCTACCTGTTCGGCCATGCCGGCGGCGGGCAGTTCGTGCATCGCCTGCTGAGCAGCCAATCGTCCGAGCCATACCATGCCGTGGCCATCGGCAATCCGGGCTGGTACAGCCTGCCCACCCTGGACCTGCCCTTCCCCGAAGGCCTGGGCAAGGTCGGACTGACCGACGCGCACGTCGAGCGCCTGCTGGCGTATCCGCTGCAGATCCTGGCGGGCGACCAGGACATCGCCACCGAAGGGCCGTACCTGCCCGCCGAGCCGGCGGCGCTGCGCCAAGGCGAGCATCGCTACGCGCGCGCGCATCATTACCTGGAAGCCGGCCGTGCGGAAGCCACGCGCCGCGGCGTGCCGTGCAACTGGACGCTGCAAAGCGTGCCCGGCATCGGCCATGACGGCCGCGCCATGTCGGCCGTCTGCGCCAGCCTGTGGTTCGACGGCGGCATGCCGGACGCCGATACGATGGCACGCCTGGCGGCGGGCTGATTCCTCGATGGCGGGCGCTCAACAGACCCGCCGTACACCACAAGAAGGTCCATCAATGAGTACGCTACCCGACACCGCCCGACTGGTCGACGGCATCCAGGAATGGATGCGCTGCGAATCCCCCACGAATTCGCCCGCCGGCGTCGCCGCCATGGCCAAGATCGTGGCGGCGTTCGCCAGCAAGCTGGGCCTGCGCGTGGAACTGACGCCGCTGGGCCCGCGCACCGGTCCGCTGCTGTACGCCACCAATCGCGCGGCGGGCGACGAACGCCCCGGCATCCTGGTGCTGGCGCACCTGGACACCGTGCATCCCATCGGCACGCTGGGTGCCAACCCGATCCGCATCGAGGGCGACAAGCTGTACGGCCCCGGTGGCTACGACATGAAGGCGGGCCTGTACCTGGCGCTGTCGGCCATGACGGGCCTGACGGCGCCCGGCGCCACCCGGCTGCCAGTCGATTTCCTGATGGTGCCGGACGAAGAAACCGGCAGCCACGCCTCGCGCGAACACACCGAACGCCACGCCCGCAACGCCAAGTACGGGCTGGTCTGCGAACCGGCTCGCGCCAATGGCGGCAAGTGCGTCACCGCGCGCAAGGGCACCGGCATGCTGCGCCTGGGCGTGAAGGGCCGCGCCGCGCATGCCGGCGTCCAGCACCCGTTGGGCCGCAGCGCCATCCGCGAAATGGCGCACCAGGTGCTGGCGCTGGAAGCCATGACCGACTATAGCCGCGGCGTCACCGTCAGCGTGGGCACGATCGAAGGCGGCACCACCACCAACACCGTGCCGGCGCTGTGCAACTGCGTGGTCGACTTCCGTGTCCCCGACATGGGCGCCGCGCAGGACGTGCTGCGCCGCATGCGCGAGTTGTGCGCCGTGGGCCCGGACATGGAACTGGACATCGACGTCGAGCTGAACCGTCCGCCCATGGTCAAGGACGCCGCCGTGACGGCGCTGCTGGACCTGGCGCGCGGCTATGCGCAACGGGCCGGCTTCGTGCTGGAAGACGCGCCGATGACGGGCGGCGGCAGCGACGCCAATTTCACCTCGGCCTTCGTACCCACGCTGGACGGGCTGGGCGCGGATGGCGACGGCGCGCACACGCTGCACGAGCACATCCTGGTGTCCACGCTGGAAATGCGTGTGCAGTTCTGGAATCTGCTGCTGCGCGAACTGGCTTGAGCAGGCCGGCGGCGGGCCATGGGCTCGCCGTGCGGCTTTTCCCGGATCAGGAAGGCTTGTTCAACAGCGCCTTGAGCATCCCCAGGCGTTCCTTGGGGCTCATGGCGCGCGTGGTTTCGTCTTCCTGGGGCTTGGCCTGCTCCAGGCCCATTTCCTCGATGAAGCGCGAGGGTTCGCAGACGCGGTCTTCGCGTGCGCGGCGGCGGCGGCGGCACCAACTGAGGTGCAGCGTGCGCTGGGCGCGCGTGATGCCCACATACATCAGGCGGCGTTCTTCCTGGATGCGCACGGCCAGGTTCTCGGCCGCGCGTTCGGGATCGCCGGTGTCGTCGTCTTCCTTGCCCAGATGCGGCAGCAAGCCCTCTTCGACACCGGCCAGATAGACGTGCGGATACTCCAGGCCCTTGGACGCATGCAGGGTCGAGAGCTTCACCGCGTCGGGTTCTTCCTCGTCGCCGCGCTCCAGCATGGTGACCAGCGCCACGTGCTGCACCAGGTCGACCAGGGCCATGTCGTCTTCCTCGGCCTTGCGCTTGAGCCAGCTGACCAGTTCCAGCACGTTCTGCCAGCGCGTCTGCGCGGGCTTCTCGTCGAACATGTCGTACAGGTAGCGTTCGTACTGGATGGTCGACAGCAGCTCGTCCAGCAACGGGCCTGCGGCTTCGCGCGGACGCGCCTCTTCGACGGTGGCGGCCGGTTTGCCGGCGCGCCATTGCATGCGGATGATGAAATCGGCGAAGGTGCGCAGCGGCTCGAGCTGGCGCGGCTGCAGCAGGGATTCCAGGCCGATCTCACCGACCGCGGCCAGCAGCGAGATATGTCGTTGCGACGCATAGGTGCCCAGCGTTTGCAGCGTGCCCTGCCCGATGCCGCGCTTGGGCGTGGTGGCCGCGCGGATGAAGGCCGGATCGTCTTCCTCGTTGGCCAAGAGGCGCAGATACGCCAGGATGTCGCGCACCTCGGCCTTGTCGAAGAAGCTCTGCCCGCCCGAGATGGTGTACGGAATCTTCAGGTTGCGCAGCGCCTGCTCCAGCACGCGCGCCTGGTGATTGCCGCGATACAGGATCGCGAAATCCTTCCAGTTGTTCTTGCGCTCGAAGCGCGATGCCGAGATCTTCATGCCGATGGACTCGGCCTCGTGCTCGTCGCCATCCATGGGAGAGATGGTGATGGGCTCGCCCCAGCCCAGTTCGGACCACAGTTTCTTGTCGAACAGCTTGGGATTGCGCTCGATGACGCTGTTGGCCGCGGCCAGTATGCGTTGCACCGAACGGTAGTTCTGTTCGAGCTTGATCAGCTTCAACTGCGGATAGTCGCTGGGCAGTTTCGCCAGGTTCTCGACGGTGGCGCCGCGCCAGGCGTAGATGGCCTGGTCGTCGTCGCCGACGGCCGTGAACATGGCGCGGTCGCCGGTCAAGAGCCGCACCAGCCGGTACTGGCACACGTTGGTGTCCTGGTATTCATCCACCAGCAGATAGCGCACGCGGTTCTGCCATTTGGTGCGTACGGCTTCGTTGCTGGCCAGGATCTCGGCGGGCAGGCGGATCAGGTCGTCGAAGTCCACCGCCTGGTAGGCCGTGAGCGTGGCGGCGTAGCTGCGAAAGACGATGGCGGCCTCGACCTGGGTGGGCGTGTTGGCCACCTTGGCCGCCTCGTCAGGGTCGATCAGGCCGTTCTTCCACAGCGAGATGATGGACTGCACCTCGCGCAGACGGCCCTTGTCGGTGGTCTGCAGCAGCTCCTGGATGATGGACATGGCATCGTCGGAATCCAGGATCGAGAACTGGGGCTTCAAGCCGGCGCTGGCGGATTCTTCGCGCAGGAAACGCACGCCCAGCGCGTGGAAGGTGCTGATGGTCAGCCCGCGCGCCAGCTTGCCGTCGACCAGCGTCTTCACGCGTTCGGCCATCTCGCGCGCGGCCTTGTTGGTGAACGTCAGCGCCACCACGTTGCGGCCCATGTAGCCGCAATCGCGCAGCAGATAGGAGATCTTCTGGGTGATGACGCGCGTCTTGCCGCTGCCGGCGCCGGCCAGCACCAGGCAAGGACCGTCCAGGTACAGCACCGCCGCCCGCTGCGCGGGATTGAGGCCGGCCGGTACGGAAGTGGGTTCAGGAGCGCTCATCGCGTGAATTAGATTTCCAGGGGATCGACTTCCAGTTGCCAGCGCACGCGCGACTCGGCCGCCACGTGCGGCAGCCAGGCGGACCAGGCGGTCAGGAAGGCCTGCAACGCGGGGCGGCTGGTGCTTTCCACCAGCAACTGGGCCCTTTCGACGTGGGCCACGCGCACCACGCGCAACGGTACGGGATCGTACCGCGTCACGAGATCGAGCGCAGGCAGATCGGCCTCGTCGGCCACGTCGCGGGCGCGCTGCAGGAACGCCAGCGCCTGGACCAGTTCGCGGGCTTCGGCGGTCAGCAGGGCCTGATAGGCGAACGGCGGCAGGCCGGTCTCTTCGCGTTCCTGCAGCGAGTGGCGCGCGAAGCCCGCGTAGTCGTGCCGCACCAAGGCCTGGTAGACCGGTTGCTCGGGATAGCCCGTTTGAATGATGACTTCACCGCCCGCGGTATGGCGGCCGGCACGGCCAGCCACCTGCATCAACTGGGCGAACAGGCGCTCGGGGGCGCGGAAATCCTGCGCGAACAGCATGGAATCGGCATTGATCACGCCCACCAGCCCCAGCCGCGCGAAATCGTGCCCCTTGGACACCATCTGTGTTCCCACCAGGATGTCGACCTCGCCGGCATGCACGGCGGCGAACAGAGCCTGCGCACTGCCCTTGCGGCGCGTGCTGTCCGCATCGATGCGCGAGATGCGCGCCTGCGGGAAGAGTTCGGCCAGGTGTTCCTCGACGCGCTGCGTGCCTCGGCCCATGGGATTCAGGTCCTGGTCGCCGCACTCGGGGCAGGCGCGCGGCACCTGTGCCTGATAGCCGCAATGGTGGCAGTGCAGCCGATAGCCCCCCGCACCGGCGCCACGATGCAGCACCGTGAACGCGGAACAGCGCGGGCAGTTGCTGACCCAGGCACACGAATTGCAATGCAGCACCGGGGCATAGCCGCGGCGGTTCAGGAACACCAGCGCCTGCTCGCCTCGCTCGATCCGCTGGCCGATGGCCTCGACCAGTTGTGGCGACAGGCCCTGCTGCATCTGCAGGCGCCGCGTATCCACCAGACGGACGCGCGGCAGGCTGCTGGCGCGCGCGCGGTTATTCAGCGTCAGGCGCAGATAGCGGCCGCGTTCGGCATGGTGCCAGGACTCCAGCGCGGGCGTGGCCGAGCCCAGCACCACGGGGATGTCCAGGTCGTGCGCGCGCCATACCGCGAGATCGCGTGCCGAATAGCGCAGGCCTTCCTGCTGCTTGTACGAGGGATCGTGCTCTTCGTCGACCACGATCAGGCCCAGTTCGGGCATGGGCGCGAAGATGGCCATGCGCGTGCCCAGCAGCATGCGCGCCTGGCCGCGCTGCGCGGCCGCCCAGGCCTGTATGCGTTCACCGTCTGCCAGGCCGCTGTGCAGCACGGCCACGGCATCCGCCCCGATGATGGATTCGAGCCGGGCGCGTAGCGCGTTCTCGAGTTGCGGCGTCAGGTTGATCTCGGGCACCAGCAACAGCACCTGCCGGCCAGCCGCCAGCACCCGCTGCGCGGCGCGCAGGTACACCTCGGTCTTGCCGCTGCCCGTGACGCCATGCAGCAACACGGGCTTGAAAGCCTGCAACGCGCAAATGGCATCGACGGCCGCCTGCTGCTCTTCATTCAGGGCCGGCGCCTGGTCGGGCACCGTTGCCGTGGAGGTCCCCCGCGACTTGCGCGCATCGCGCCGTGCGACAGGCCCCAGGCCCGAGCGCTTGCCCTGGTAGGCCGACGGCTTGCGCAATGGCGGCGGCAGCACGGGCAGCATCACTTCGCCCAGCGGACGCTGGTAATAGTCGGCCGCGAACCGCGCCAGCTTCAGCCAGCGTTGGGGAAAAGGCGGCAGATCACGCAGCACCTGCTCGACATCTTTCACCTGGGCCACGTCGATGGATGGCGCATCCGGCAGCTCGACGACCACGCCCACCAGCTTGCGCCGTCCGAATGGCACGATCACGCGTAGGCCGACTTCCACCGGTTCGTTGCAGCGGTAATCGAACGGGCCCGGCAACGGCACGTCCAGCGCCACCCGCACCCATTGGGGGGCGGACGCCGAGGCGGCGGAATCGGGAGAAACCAGTTCGATCATGGGGTCCGGAAAGGCGGCGGCAGGCGGGCCGAACTTAAAGTGAATTCTGGATGTAGCCGCTAAGCGACTGGCGGGGCTCAGTGATCGATCCAGTGGGAAAACTGGGCCGGAAAGCCTGTGGATAACATTGGGGAAAACATGCCGCGCCGCACTAAACTTAAGCAACACTTGTTGCTAGCACGACTACCGGCATTCGTGCAAATTCCTATTTTCCACATACAAATCAGCAAGTTATGGAAATTTCCAAGAATGCACCGTAGGTTCAATGCGCTGAACTGGGTCAAGCCGAACTTGTGCACAACTCGATCCCGGGGGCGAGCCCGTAAAGCCCTCCAACAGAGAAGCAACCACTTACTCTGCGTGGTAGCGGCGGCTGTGCGTATGCACTTCGTCGACCAACTCAGCAACCATTTCGGGCGGGGTGTACTGCGAAATGCCGTGGCCCAGGTTAAAGACGTGCCCCCCCTGCCCGACCTGCCCGAAAGCGTCCAGCGCGCGGCGCGCCTCGGCACGTACGGCCTGGGCGCCGCCGAACAGCGTCATGGGATCGAGATTGCCTTGCAGCGCCACGGCATCCCGCACGCGCAGGCGCGCCTGACCCAGGTTGACCGTCCAGTCCAGGCCGACCGCATTGCAGCCGCACGCGGCGATCTCTTCCAACCAGCTGCCGCCGCCCTTGGTGAACACGATGACCGGAATGTCCTTGCCTTCGTGCTGGCGCGTCAGCCCGGCCACCACCTTGCGGGTGTAGGCCAGCGAGAACTGCTGAAACAGTCCGTCGGCCAGCACGCCGCCCCAACTGTCGAACAGCATGACGGCTTGCGCGCCTGCCGCGATCTGAGCGTTCAGGTATTGGCGGGTGGCTTCGGCGTTGATCTCGAGCATGCGGTGCAGCAGGTCGGGACGCGCATACAGCATCGATTTGATCTGCCGGTAGTCGTCGCTGCCGCGGCCTTCGACCATATAACAGGCGATGGTCCAGGGGCTGCCGGCGAAACCGATCAGCGGCACCTTGCCGTCCAGGGCGCGGCGAATGCTGGTGACGGCATCGAACACATAGCGCAGGGAATCCATGTCGGGCACGGCCAGGCGCGCCACATCGTCTTCGTTGCGCACCGGATGGGCGAAACGCGGTCCCTCGCCGGCAACGAAATCCAGGCCCAGGCCCATGGCATGCGGCACCGTCAGGATGTCGGAGAACAGGATGGCGGCATCCAGGTCGTAACGCTCCAGCGGCTGCAGCGTGACCTCGGTGGCATACGCCGGATTCTGCGCCAGCCCCATGAAGGAGCCCGCACGCGTACGCGTGGCGTTGTACTCGGGTAGATACCGCCCCGCCTGGCGCATCAGCCAGATGGGCGTGTAAGGCACCGGCTGGCGCATCAGCGCGCGCAGGAACACATCATTTTTCAGGGCGGGGAAGGACACGGGAAACCTTTGGATTCTGAAGCGATGATTTTACTGCCCTGGTCAAGGCCTGCTGTCGCCACCCGTGCCCGCCAGGCATTCGCAGGCGTCTTGCCCGCGCGTCGCCCTTGGACGGCTGTTGATCGGGACATCACGACGCCTGGGCTTGCGGGGTGACGCGATACGGCGCCGCCTCGATGCGGTGCTTGCGCATCAGCGCCCAGAACGCGCGCCGGTGCTTGTTCGACGCCTTGGCGGCCTGCGCGACGTTACCTTGGTGGCGCTGCAAGGCCTGCCGCAGATAGTCCTGCTCGAAGCCATCGACCACGCGCGCCTTGGCCTGCCGGAAGGGCTCGTTGGAGAAGGTCGGCGGTGCTTTCGCCTCTGCCGTGTCGTCATGCTGCCGTGCGCGCGGGCGAACGGTGGCACAGTCGGAATCGGCATTGCCGGTGAACCGCCTGGATCCGATATGACCACGCGGATAGGTATCCGTAGGCATGGGGCGCGCCGCCATGCCTGGCAGCGTATGCCCCGGCACCGTACGATATGCCGCCCTGCCGACCCGCGAATACGCCGGCATGGCCTCTTGGACCGTAACGCCTGGCCAGCCCCCGCCGTCGGGCGGCCGGGGAGCCGGATAGCCCACCGTGGGCTCGGACCTCGCGCCGCGGCGAGCCACGATGCGCAGCAACCGGGCCCGCAGCTCCTCGGTACACAGGGGTGCGCGCAGGAAATCGGCCGCGCCCAATGCCAACAGATCGGCCAGCGCAGGCGCCTTGACCTCGTGGGACAGCACCAACACCGGGATGCGCAGCACGCCCTGGGCGCGCAACAGTGCCAGGCGCACCCACTGCAAGCTAGACGGCTCGACCGGCAGCAGGCAGGCGTCGTAGCGCTGCAGATGCAGCGAGGCGGCGGCGATGAGAGAAGCCGGATCGGCATCGGGCGCCGAGCATTCGGCCAACGCATGCGCCTGCAGCCGCAGCCGTTCGCCGGACAGCTCGGGCTGCACCCAGGACGCAGCACCCGCCGCGCCCTCGGGCGCCACCAACAGGGCACATTCGAAACATTCACGCATGTCGTATTTCCGCAAAGCGATGTCAGGAACGCAGCTTACGGACTGGCACGCACTCGGGAAATTCGTAATTCACGCACTGCGGGAACTACGTACGCGACGATGCATGGCACGCAACAATGGAAAAGGGGCGTACGAATACGCCCCTTTCTGAACCAGGATGGTCCGTCCGGCGGGCGGGGTGCCCACCGGCGCCATCTCAATGACGCGTCGAAGGCGTGCGCATCTTGCGCGCCGCAGCGACTTCCGCGGTCAGCGCGGCCAGTTCGGCCTCGACCACGGCGATGTCAGCCTTGTCCTTGGCATTGCGCAGAGCCTCTTCGGCCTTTTCGCGCGCCGCCAGGGCACGAGCTTCATCCAGGTCGGCGGCACGGATGGCCGTGTCGGCCAGCACCGTGACCGTACCCGGCTGCACTTCCAGAATGCCGCCGGCAACGAAGATGTTCTCTTCGGAGTTGTCCGGACGCACGATCTTGACCGTACCCGGGCGGATGCGCGAGATCAGGGGCGTGTGGCCGGGCAGAATGCCCAGCTCGCCCGACTCGCCAGGCAGCGCCACGAACTTTGCCTCACCGGCGAAGATCGCTTCTTCCGCACTGACGACGTCCACTTTCAGGATAGCCATGTCGGATCCATATATCAGTTGTTCATGGCGCAGTACGCCACCCTCGCCGAAAGAAAGACCCCGCCCCGAGCCAGCGCACCGCGGATCCGGCTTCGCCCCCTTGGGGGCAAGCGCCAGCGCGTAGGGGGGCTTTGCCCTCGGCGCTTATTGCAGCTTCTTGGCCTTCTCGAAGGCCTCGTCGATCGTACCGACCATGTAGAAGGCCTGCTCGGGCAGCGAATCGCACTCGCCGTTGACGATCATCTTGAAGCCACGGATGGTTTCGGCCAGCGGCACGTACTTGCCCGGCGAACCCGTGAACACTTCGGCGACGTGGAACGGCTGCGACAGGAAGCGCTGGATCTTGCGCGCGCGGGCCACGGCCTGCTTGTCTTCCGGCGACAGTTCGTCCATGCCCAGAATCGCGATGATGTCGCGCAGTTCCTTGTAGCGCTGCAGCGTCTGCTGCACGCCACGGGCCACCTGGTAGTGCTCTTCGCCCACGACTTGCGGGTCGAGCTGGCGGCTGGAGGAATCCAGCGGATCCACGGCCGGGTAGATACCCAGGGCGGCGATGTCACGCGACAGCACCACGGTCGAGTCCAGATGCTGGAAGGTCGTGGCGGGCGACGGGTCGGTCAAGTCGTCCGCAGGGACGTACACGGCCTGGATCGAGGTGATCGAGCCGGTCTTGGTCGAGGTGATACGCTCTTGCAGCTTGCCCATTTCCTCGGCCAGCGTGGGCTGGTAGCCCACGGCCGACGGCATACGGCCCAGCAGTGCCGACACTTCGGTACCGGCCAGCGTGTAGCGGTAGATGTTGTCGACGAAGAACAGGATGTCGCGGCCTTCGTCGCGGAACTTCTCGGCCATGGTCAGGCCGGTCAGCGCCACGCGCAGACGGTTGCCCGGGGGTTCGTTCATCTGACCGAACACCATGGCGACCTTGTCCAGAACGTTCGACTCTTCCATTTCGTGGTAGAAGTCGTTGCCTTCACGGGTACGCTCACCCACGCCGGCGAACACCGACAAGCCGCTGTGCTGCTTGGCGATGTTGTTGATCAGTTCCATCATGTTGACGGTCTTGCCCACGCCGGCGCCGCCGAACAGGCCGACCTTGCCGCCCTTGGCGAACGGGCACACCAGGTCGATAACCTTGATGCCGGTTTCGAGCAGCTCGACCGACGGCGACAGTTCGTCGAAGGCGGGAGCGGCCTGGTGGATGCCGCGCTTTTCGTCCGAGGCGATGGGGCCGGCTTCGTCGATCGGACGACCCAGCACGTCCATGATGCGGCCCAGCGTGCCCGTACCCACCGGCACCGAGATCGGTGCGCCGGTGCCGGCCACGGACATGCCACGGCGCAGGCCGTCGCTGGAGCCCAGGGCGATGGTGCGGACCACGCCGTCGCCCAGCTGCTGCTGGACTTCGAACGTCAGGCCCTGCTCTGCGAACGAGGAACTCTCGTCAGCCAGCGTGAGCGCTTCGTAGATCTTGGGCATCTGATCGCGGGGGAACTGAATGTCCACCACGGCGCCGATGCACTGAACGATGGTTCCGTTGCTCATGTCGATTCCTTGCTTGATAGCTTGTGACGGGTTGCAGCCAGCTTAGACAGCGGCCGCGCCCCCTACGATTTCCGAAATTTCCTTGGTGATCGCCGCCTGACGGGTCTTGTTGTAGACCAGCTGCAGCTCACCGATGACCTTCTTGGCGTTGTCCGACGCCGCCTTCATGGCGACCATGCGGGCGGACTGCTCGGACGCCATGTTCTCGGCCACGGCCTGGTACAACAGGCCTTCGACGTAACGCTGCAGCAGCGCGTCGATCACGCTCTTGGCGTCGGGCTCGTAGATGTAGTCCCAGCTGTATTCCGATTTGATCTGTTCGATCGGCGTCAGATCGGAGGCGCCGATCTGGAACGGATCGTCCAGGCCGCTTGCCAGCGGCAGCAGGCGCAGGAACACGGGTTCCTGGCGCATCGTGTTGATGAAGCGCGACGTCGCGACATACAGCGCGTCGATGCGGCCTTCGAGATAGTCGTCCAGCTGCACCTTGATGGCGCCCAGCAGGCGGTCCATGTCGGGCTGATCGCCCAGGTGGACTTCCTGCGAGACCAGCTTGGCGCCGATACGCGTCAACAGGCCCAGGCCCTTGTTGCCGAAGGCCGTGGTTTGCACCGCAACGCCCTTCTGCTGGAATTCCTTCAGCTTGGCCAGGGTGATACGGCTGACGTTGGTGTTCAGACCGCCGCACAGACCCTTGTCCGTCGTGACCATCACCACGCCCACGGCCTTGACCTCACGCTCGATCAGGTAGGGATGGGAGTACTCGGGATTGGCCTGCATCAGGTGCGCGGCGATCTCGCGCACCTTGGTGGCGTACGGACGGCCAGCGCGCATCCGTTCCTGCGCCTTGCGCATCTTGGACGCGGCGACCATTTCCATCGCC
Source organism: Bordetella ansorpii (assembly GCF_900078315.1). Lineage (GTDB taxonomy): Bacteria > Pseudomonadota > Gammaproteobacteria > Burkholderiales > Burkholderiaceae_B > Bordetella > Bordetella ansorpii. The sequence goes on along the minus strand of NZ_FKBS01000014.1, from coordinate 227,124 downwards.
TTGGTGATCTTGCGCGTGTTTTGCACGCTCTTGATCTTGGTTCGGATTTCCTTGATTCCGGGCATTGCGCTTTCCTGTTGATTCGGCCGGACCGGCTTGCGCCGGGCGATTCCGGTCTGATCCGCGCGGGGAACGATCGAACGCCCCCGCTCAGTTCAGACGTGCCTTAAAAAGCACCGTGCTTCTTGAACTCCTGGACGATCGAAGCCAGGGTGGCGTCGTCATCCTTGGACAGTTCCTTGGTGTCTTCCACGCGCTGGATCAGGTCGGCGTGCTTGGCCTTCAGGTGATCCTTCAGGGCCTTCTCGAAGGACAGCACTTGCGCCACGTCCACGTCGTCCAGGTAGCCGTTGTTGACGGCGTACAGCGACACGGCCAGTTCCCAGACCTGCAGCGGCTGGTACTGCGGCTGCTTCAGCAGTTCGACCACGCGCTTGCCGCGTTCGAGCTGGCGGCGGGTGGCGTCGTCGAGGTCGGAAGCGAACTGCGCGAACGCAGCCAGTTCACGGTACTGGGCCAGGTCGGTACGGATACCGCCGGACAGCTTCTTGACGACCTTGGTCTGGGCAGCGCCGCCCACACGCGACACCGAGATACCGGCGTTGATGGCGGGACGCACACCTGCGTTGAACAGGTCGGTTTCCAGGAAGATCTGGCCGTCGGTGATCGAGATCACGTTGGTCGGCACGAACGCGGACACGTCGCCGGCTTGCGTTTCGATGATCGGCAGGGCCGTCAGCGAACCGGTCTTGCCCTTGACGGCGCCGTTGGTGAACTTCTCGACATACTCTTCGTTGACGCGGGCGGCACGTTCCAGCAGGCGCGAGTGCAGGTAGAACACGTCGCCCGGGTAGGCTTCGCGGCCCGGCGGACGGCGCAGCAGCAGCGACACCTGGCGGTAGGCCCAGGCCTGCTTGGTCAGATCGTCATAGACGATCAGGGCGTCTTCGCCGCGGTCGCGGAAGTATTCGCCCATCGTGCAACCGGCGTAGGCAGCCAGGTACTGCATGGCGGCCGAGTCGGAGGCCGAAGCGGCCACGACGATGGTGTATTCCAGCGCGCCGTGCTCTTCGAGCTTGCGCACGACGTTGTTGATGGTCGATGCCTTCTGGCCGATGGCGACGTACACGCAGGTGACGTTCTTGCCCTTCTGGCTGATGATGGTATCGACGGCAACGGCGGTCTTGCCGGTTTGGCGGTCGCCAATGATCAGCTCGCGCTGGCCACGGCCGATCGGCACCATCGAGTCGATGGCCTTGACGCCGGTCTGCAGCGGCTGCGACACGGAGCGGCGGGCGATGACGCCCGGAGCGACCTTTTCGATGATGTCGGTCTGCTTGGCGTTGATCGGGCCCTTGCCGTCGATCGCATCGCCCAGCGTGTTGACCACGCGGCCACGCAGTTCGGGGCCGACGGGCACTTCGAGAATGCGGCCGGTCGTCTTGACCTGGTCGCCTTCCGACACGCCCGTGTAGTCGCCCAGAATCACGGCGCCGACGGAGTCGCGCTCGAGGTTCAGGGCCAGGCCGAACACGTTGTTGGGGAATTCGAGCATTTCGCCCTGCATCACGTCCGACAGGCCGTGGATGCGGGTGATGCCGTCCGTCACGGACACGACGGTGCCCTGGGTACGAACGTCAGTGGAAGCGCCCAGGCCCTCGATGCGGCTCTTGAGCAGTTCGCTGATCTCGGAGGGATTGAGTTGCATATTGACTCCTGGAATCCTGATTGGGTCTGTGCCGGCTGCGTCAGGCGGCCAGCTTGTCGCGCATGCGAGCCAGCTGGGCTTGAACGGAAGTGTCGAGCACCTGGTCTCCGACGGCCACGCGCACGCCGCCGATCAGCGAGGGATCGACGGTGACGTGCGGACGCAGCTTGAGACCGAATTTGACTTCGAGCGCGGCGACCAGATCAGCGACCTGGGCCTCGGTGAGTTCGAACGCGCTGGTGATCTCCGCCTGCGCCGTGCCTTCGTGACGATTCTTCAGCGCGGTGAACTGGCTGGCGATGACCGGCAGCAACAGCAGGCGGTCGTTCTGGACCAGCAGTTCGATGAAATTGCGCGCAGCCTGCGGCAGGCTGGTCTTGACCAGCCCGATGAAGACGTCGGCGCGTTGCGCATCGCCCAGACGCGGGTCGGCCAGGGCCTCGCGCACGTCGGGGTTGCCGGCGATCTGGGCGAGTTCGTCTACCAGATCGGCCCAGCCCGCGAGCCCGGCCTGGTCGTCGCGCGCCGCGGCGAACAGGGCCTCGGCGTACGGACGGGCGACAGTGGAAAGTTCAGCCATCTTGGCGTTCCCTTAGAGCTGCGCCTTGAGCTGGTTGAGCAGCTCGGCGTGGGCTTGGGCGTTGACCTCGCGCTTGAGGATCTGCTCGGCCCCCTTGACGGCCAGCGCGGCGACGTCGTCGCGCAGTGCATCGCGAGCGCGTTGCACTTCCTGGGCGGCATCCTGTGCGGCTTGCGCCACGATGCGGGCACGCTCGGCCTCGGCTTCGCGACGGGCTTGCTCGATCAGCGAGGCGGCCTGTTTCTCGGCCTCGACGATGCGAGCGTGGTTCTCGGACTTGGCAGAAGCCTCGATGAGGCTGGCGCGCGCTTGGGCCTGGGCCAGATCGGCCTTGCCCTTTTCCGCAGCGGCCAGGCCATCTGCGATTTTCTGGCGGCGCTCGTCCATCGCCTTCGTCAGGGGCGGCCACACGAATTTCATCGTGAACCAGCCCAGAACGAAGAACACGAGCATCTGGAAGAAGATTGTCGCGTTCAGATTCACGGTCGTTCCTTAGACACCTTGCTGGGCCCGCTGAAGACGGACCCGAAGCTTTCGATACTTTGCCGGTGGCGATGCCGTTGCCTGCATCGCCACCGGCGGGGAGTCCGCTGCGCTGGGCAGCGGACGGCGCCTTAGCCGACGAACGGGTTGGCGAAGGCGAACAGCATGGCGATACCCACGCCGATCAGGAACGCCGCGTCGATCAGACCGGCCAGCAGGAACATCTTGGTCTGCAGGGCGTTCATCAGTTCGGGCTGACGAGCCGAAGCTTCCAGGTACTTGCCGCCCATCAGTGCGATGCCGATGCAAGCGCCGATGGCGCCCAGACCGATGATGAGACCGCAAGCGAGAGCAACGAAAGCAACGTTGGTCATGACAACTCCTTGGTTAGAAATCTGAAGTCAGAATTTTGTTGAGAAAACGGGAACTGCTTGGAATGCAAGAAACTCTTTTGCAAGAAACTCTTGCGACCCGGCCCGCGCCGCGAGACGCGCACCAGGGAAACTGGAAAAATCAGTGGCCTTCGTGAGCCTGGCCGATATAGACCAGCGTCAGCATCATGAAGATGAATGCTTGCAGCAGCACGATCATGATGTGGAAGATTGCCCACACGGAACCGGCCAGGACCTGGCCGATGCCCAAGCCGATGCTGGTGCCATTGAAGCCCGTCCAGGCGCCGCCCAGCAGCGCGATCAGCATGAACACCAGTTCGCCGGCAAACATGTTGCCGAACAACCGCATGCCCAGCGACACGGACTTGGCCGCGTACTCGATCAGGTTGAGCAGGAAATTGAAGGGGGCCAGGACGATGGCGCCGACGCCATGCGCGTGGAAGGGCGCCGTGAACAGTTCCTTGACGAAACCGCCGGGGCTCTTGATCTTGAGGCCGTAGTAGAACATCAGCAGCAGCACGCCCAGCGACATGCCCATGGGCACGTTCAGGTCGGCGGTGGGCAGGATGCGGTGGTAGTACAGCGGGTCGCCGTGGTGGGCGCCCAGGCCCGTCCAGCGCCAGATGGACGGCAGCAGGTCGACCGGGATCAGGTCGAGCGCGTTCATCAGGACGATCCAGAGGAAGACCGTAAGGGCCAGCGGCGCCACGAACAGGCGGCTCTTGGCGTTGGTGACGATACCCTTGGCCTGGTCGTCGACCATGTCCACGACCATCTCGACGAAAGCCTGGAATCGGGTCGGCACGCCCGAGGTGGCGCGGCGAGCGGCCATCCACAGGAACACGACGACGATCGCACCCATCAGGATGGACCAGAACAGCGAGTCGTAATTGATGACTTCGAACTGGGCGATGGCAGTCTGCTTTTCGCCCAGATTGTTGAAGTGCACCAAGTGGTGCTGAATGTACTCGGACTGAGGCGACGCGCCGCTGGCTGCAGCCATGTGAAACCCACCCTTTTGCTGTGCTTTCCGGACTGGAGGCCCGGACTACCCACGATTGTTAAATACTGCTATGACAGCTTGCGCAACAACAACAGCAGAAGATAGCCCTTCAGTGTGAGAATGAGGCCCAGCAACACCGCCGGCCACACCAGCCACTCGCGCGCCAGCCAGGACAGCAGTCCCAGCAACAACGCTGTTGCGAAAAGCTTGATCAGCTCACCGAAGAGAAAGGCGAAAGGGTTGCTTCGTGCAGACCTTGCGACACCCACAAGAAGACGCAGCGCGAACAGCGCATTGGGCACCAGATATGCCACCGCCCCAAGTAATGCCGACAGCCCCGCAGCCGCCCCCGCAAATATCCCCGCTATTGTTGCCGCTGCGAGTCCCATCGCCGCCTGGGCGGCTAGAACCAGGAGAATTTCCCGGCAGGCTCGTGCATTGAGCGCCGTGCGATCAGCATCGGTCAGTACCAAACTCTTTTGCACCAGCTTGCCCCCTCAGGCCGAACAGGGCAGGACGTAGCGCCAGCGATTGAATGGACTCACCGGCACGTCTTCCTCTTCCCTTCCCATTGCGGCAGGCTTTATCCCGCCGGCGTTGCATCACCGTTGGGTTCAAAACCTAGGGTGTATCCCCTTGCTTTTCCGCAAGCGTCAAACCCGCGAAGTATAGCGTGTTTTGGACAGCCGCAGCAAATTGCAAGGCAGCCGTCAGCCTGCCTCGGAGGCAGGCCGAGCGGCGGTCCTGGATGGGTTGCGAATCGGAGGATAACAGGGACGGGAAAAGCCCGCCCCCGAGAGGGATGACGGGGCGGCGGGCGCCGCCCCGGATGGCTTTTGTCAATCCTCGCGCACCGGCGGCGGGCCCCACAGGCCGTCCAACGCCGTGTTGCGCGGCGCATACAGACGCATGTTCAACATGAAGTTGCCCTGCTGCGGCGCGGGCAGCCAGTTGGACTGCCTGTCCTTCGACGGCGGATCGCGGCGGATGTAGATGTCCAGCGAGCCGTCCTGGTTGTACTTCAGTTGATCGGTACTGGACAGGGCATAGCGGCCGATCGGGTTCTGCGTGAAACCCGGGCGGGTGTCATACAGGATCAGCGTCCAGTAGCCATCCACCGGCGGCAGTTGGCCGCGGTCGAAGTGCAACACGTAGTCCTCGTCGCTGCGCAGCGGCTCGCCTTCGTCGTCGATGGCGGTCACCGGATACAGCACTTCCTCGGGCGTACTGGCGCCCAGGCCGGCATAGGCCACGGCGGCGCGGCGCGTGTAGTCGGTGCCGTAGGTGCCGATGCCGTTGCGCACCACGGTCCAGCCATTGACCGGCGTGCCCAGCATGTGGACCGCATCGGCGATGCGGCGGCCCGCCACCGGCTGCGCTTCGGCCAGCGCCTGCTGCACCGAAGGCTCCAGCGCGCCGAACGAGAAAGCCTGGCCGCGGCCGAAGCCGATGCGGCGCAACCGGTCGAGCATGGGATAGTCGTTGGCGTGCGGCGGATTGGCACGCACCAGTTCGTCGAACAGGGTGAAGTAGGTCGCCGCATCCATGGCCGCGACCTGCTCTGCGGGCGTGCCCTGACCGCTCCAGGCCGGATTCACCTGGCCGGCCGGCGTGCTGTAGCCTCGGCCCCAGGCGCTCAGCGGCGCGGCGATCATGTTGCCCTGGAACTGATTGACCACCGCGTAATCGGCGGCGCTGGGCGTCTGCACGCGGCCGATCATCCAGCCCTGGTTGGTCGGACTGCGCACCGTATCCACGCCCGGCGGCAGCGTGCCGTTCCACGAGGGGCCGACGATGGCGAAGGTCTGTGCCACATTGCCCGAAGTGCGCGTGCCGCGCGCGGCGTACATGTCGGACCACATGTCATGCAGGGACAGCAGGTAGTAGCGCTTGTCGGCGGCGGGCACCTGGATGATCAGCGGCTCGCGGCTCACGTCGTACCAGAGGCTGGAATACAGCGCGTCGGTGCTGGGCCAGGCCACGTCGGTGGCGCGCGGATCGGGATAGGCGGTGCGGTGGCCGAACTGGTTCATCGGCGCGCGGCCGGCCAGGGGCGTCTGCACGTTGGTGGAAGCGCGGCGCGTCATCTCCATCAGCACCATCGGATAGGCGTAGATGTAGGCATCGATCGCGGCGTCGCGCAGTTCGGCGCCTGTCATCGCCGCGACGGGAATGGATGGAACGGGCGCCGGTGCGGGAACGGGGGTCTGCGAAACCAAGCGCATCGACGGACGCGGCATGCCCGAGGCGTCGGTGGCGGGGTACATGGGCGTGACCTGCGAGGACTGGGCGTGGGCGATGCCGGCCAAGCTGGCGCTCAATACACCTGCCAAGGCGGCCGCCTGCCAGCGGCGCGTGGGTATTGCTCGGATACGCATGAGAGGCTCCTGCTTGTTGAGGGAAGAAGAGCCCGCGCGCAGACGGAAAAGGGCCCGGATGGGGCTTGCCGGCGCGGCTCGATCGGAAATGATGTCCGATCAGGATAGGCCGCGTTGCTGCAACAGAGTACTGCGCAAAAGTTTCAACGGGCTACGCGATCGGGGTCGGCCCCCCTTCGCCCGGCATGGCGGGAAACGGCCCGCAGCCCAATGACGGCGCGGCTCGCGGGCCCGAGGCGGAACCCCGGAAAATGTATCCGGCGGGCCCATCCTCATGTAACCACTTTTAACGATGCTTGAATGTCGGCGCGCGCTTTTCCGCGAATGCGGCCATGCCTTCCTTCTGGTCTTCCGTGGCGAACAGCGAGTGGAAGACGCGGCGCTCGAACAGCAGGCCGTCGTTCAGCGGCGACTCGTAGGCGCGGTTGACGCATTCCTTGGCCATCATGACGGACGGCAGCGACATCGAAGCGATGACGGTCGCGGCCTCGATGGCCTCGTCCAGCAGCTTGTCGGCGGGCACGATGCGAGAGACCAGGCCGGCGCGCTCGGCTTCCTCGGCGCCCATCATGCGCGCGGTCAGCACCATGTCCATGGCCTTGGCCTTGCCCACGGCGCGCGGCAGGCGCTGCGTGCCGCCCGCGCCGGGAATGACGCCCAGCTTGATCTCGGGCTGGCCGAACTTGGCGTTGTCGGCGGCGATCAGGATGTCGCACATCATCGCCAGTTCGCAGCCGCCGCCAAGGGCGTAGCCGGCCACCGCGGCGATGACGGGCTTGCGCACGCGCTTGAGTGTTTCCCAGTTGCGGGTGATGTAGTCGCTGCCGTAGACGTCCATGTACGTCCAGCTTTTCATGGCGCCGATGTCGGCGCCGGCCGCGAAGGCCTTCTCGCTGCCCGTGATGACGACGGCGCCGATGTTCTCGTCCGCATCGAAGGCCAGCAACGCAGCCCCCAGCTCGTCCATCAGTTGATCGTTGAGCGCGTTGAGCGCCTTGGGCCGGTTCAGGGTGAGAAGGCCGACCCGGCCGCGGGTCTCGACCAGCACGAACGATTCGCTCATTGAATGTCTCCAGAGGGGGATAGGAATAAGATAGGCGGATGAACGACGCACCCATAATTTACCGCCTGCAGCCGTATGATCCCACCGGCCACCGCTATCGCGTATCGCTGACGGTCACCCGCCCCGATCCGCACGGCCAATGCCTGGCCCTGCCCGCCTGGATTCCCGGCAGCTACCTGATCCGCGATTTCTCGCGCCAGATCGAAACCCTGACGGCCCGCGCGGACAACCGCCCGGTCGCCATCGACAAGCTCGACAACCACACCTGGCGGGCCGCGCCGTGCGACGGCCCGCTGCACGTCGAATACACCGTCTACGCCTGGGATCTGTCCGTGCGCGGCGCGCACCTGGACGAAAGCCACGCCTTCTTCAACGGCACCAGCGTGTTCCTGCGCGTGCAGGGCCAGGAGGCCGAACCCTGCCTGGTCGACCTGCAGCCGCCGCGCGGCATCGACGGCTGGAAGGTCTACACCAGCCTGCCCGAGGCGCGCGGGGTGACGGGCGCCGCCCGCCGCCACGGCTTCGGCCTGTATCGCGCGCCCGGCTACGACGCGCTGATCGATCATCCGGTCGAGATGGGCACCCCGCAGGTGGCGCGCTTCACCGCGCACGGCGCCGAGCACGAACTGGTGTTCACCGGCGAGGCGCCACGCCTGGACATGGCGCGCATCGTCGACGACGTGCGCCGCATCTGCGAAACGCAGATCGCCTTCTTCGAACCGCGCACCAAACGTGCGCCGTTCCTGGACAGCAGCGACCGCTATGTATTCATGACGATGGTCACGGGCGATGGCTACGGCGGCCTGGAACATCGCGCCAGCACCGCGCTGATGGCCTCGCGCAAGGATCTGCCCGTGGTGGGCCAACAGGGCCAGGGCGAGGGCTACCGCACCTTCCTGGGCCTGGTCAGCCACGAATACTTCCACACCTGGAACGTCAAGCGCATCAAGCCGGCCGCCTTCGCGCCCTACCGGCTGGATCAGCCCAACCTGACCCGGCTGCTGTGGATCTTCGAGGGCTTCACCTCGTACTACGACGACCTGCAGTTGCTACGCGCGGGCGTCATCACACAAGCCGACTATCTGCGCCTGCTGGGCAAGACCGTCACCGGCGTGGCGCGCACGCCGGGCCGCCACAAGCAGTCGGTGGCCGAGAGTTCGTTCGATGCCTGGACGCGCTATTACAAGCAGGACGAGAACTCGCCCAACGCGCTGATCAGCTACTACACCAAGGGCGCGCTGGTGGCGCTGGGCCTGGACCTGGTCATCCGCCGCGACAGCCACGGCGCGTACTCGCTGGACGACGTGATGCGGCTGCTGTGGCAGCGCTACGGCCGCGACTTCTATCGTGGCAAGCCCCAGGGCCTGGACGAGGACGCCTTCCCGGCGCTGGTGCGCGAGGCCACCGGCGTGGACGTGCGCCGCTTCGTGGCGCGCCATGCCTACGGCACGGCGGAAGTGCCGCTGGCCGAACTGCTGGCGCCGCATGGCATCAGCGTGCAATGGAAGGCCGCCGCGGCCATCCCGGGCCTGGACGTGCGCACGCGCAAGCAGGGCGACAACCTGGTGCTGGCCACCGTGCTGGAAGGCGGCGCGGCGCATCGCGCGGGCCTGTCGGCCGGCGACGTGCTGGTGGCGGTGGACGGGTTGCGCGTCGAGGCGCCGTCGGGACTGGATACGCTGCTGTCGCAGTACCAGCCGGGCGAACGCGTGCGCGTGCACGTCTTCCGCCGCGACGAGCTGCGCGCCTACACCGTGCGGCTGGCGGCGCCCGCCGCGCTGGATTGCGTGGTGAGCGCAGAGAGCCAGAACGCGGGATAGATTCGCCCGGGTCGGCTTGACCTGAAAATTCAAGTCCATTAAAGTTTTGCCGTCGGAGCGACTGACCGGATGAGATAGAGCGCTCCCCAGCAGTGAAAACTGTATCTGCGCAAGGCAGATTGCAAATGGTGTCCGGATCGGTTTTGACGTGTACCCAAAAGGCGCTGAATATTCAGCGCCTTCTGCTTTATCAGCGACGGGTATTCGTCTTATCTCCAAGGTATACCTTTCCGCAAAGCAACTGGAAAGCCATGCTGCCTCTAAGTGCGGGGGTGGGCTTGGCGGCATCCTGTGGATAAGCGCTTTCTACGATCAGGTTCAGTTCCTGCCTGCCTCGTGCGGCACTGCCAGCCCGCCTGACTTCAAAGAAAACATAGTACGGACCTGCCGGGTCGTCGATCCGCAAGACATGGCACCAATTCCGTTCATGTGCGGTCTCCCATACTTTCGCCCTTGCGTCGTTCAAGCTGGCCATCACGGCAGGCAACTGCCGAGACAATCCATAGCGAACCCGGCAGAACACCCTGGATCGGCCGGCTCGATCAGGAAGCACCCAAGAGCCTTCGGGGCATTCACCCTCTTCTTTCTTGCGAGTGAAGCAGTGGTTGATGTGTGACGTGCACACGCAGCTCGCGCTGCGCACGCAAGCTGTAGAACGAAAAAGTGAATGGCTCCAGATGCTCCAGGCTGATGACCTGCCCGCAAATCTGAAGCGGCTTGAAGTACCTCACGCCTATGCCCTCGATTCCTGAGCAAAAGGCGCAGTATTCCAGGCACACAGCCTGGAACACAGGCACTAAGTGACGCTTTCGCGTCTCTGCGGCACACGTTCCCAGCGGCGCTGGATGTCCTTGGCCGCCACCACCCCGTCGGCCATCGCGGTGACCACGCAGGGATGCATGCGGTTGGCCACTTCGCCAATCGCATAGATGTCCGGCAGGCTGGTCTGGGCCGTGGCGAAGTCGGTCTGGATGTAGCCGCGCTCGCTGCGCGCCAGACGCAGACCATCGGCAAAAGCGGCCTGGGGCTCCCAGCCGTAGAAAACCAGGATCAGGTCGTACCGCCGCCCACCGACGGTGCGCGCGGCGGGGTCGACCTCGTACGCGCCAACGTGCACGTTATCGCGGCCGGCGCGCGTCACCCATTGCTGCTGGGCACGCACGGTACGGGCATAAAGATGCACGTCGCCCGCGCTGCGATTGCGCACGTAGACGAAATTCTCGTAGGCATTGTCGCCGCCGCCCAGCACCGCCACCTTCAATCCGGTGTAGTCCTGGGCCACGATGGGCGAACCGGGGCCGACCAGCACACCCGGCCACGCGGCCCCGAACGGATGACCCGGCAGGCCACGGGCACGCACGCCGGAGGCGATGACCAGGGCACGGCCGCGCAGCAGTTGACCCTGGGCCTGGCCGCCCAGCGCGACCTCGATACCGCCCTTGACGGGCCGCGCCTGCAGCGCCGGCGCGCGCAGGCGCACCGGCACGCCGGCCTCTTGCACGCTGCGCGCGACGTTGGCCGCGCCCTGCTGGCCGGTCTGGCCGGGCAGGACCGCGATCCAGTCATCGCGGAAGGGATTGTCGTTGCCCAGGCCGCCCAGGCGGTCCGAGGCCTCGACCAGCACGGGCGACAGGCCCAGCCGCGCCAGCCAGATCGCGCACGAGGCGCCCGCCGGGCCTGCACCCACGATGACCGCGTCGTATACCTGCTGCATCCTGTGTTTTCCTGAAAGCTGAAAGCGGCCCGGTCCACGGGCCGGCTGGACGGCACGCGCCCGCGCGCTCCGGCCAGCTTGCCCCGATTGTAGTCAGCCACGGCCGCGGGCCCGAACGTTGCAGCCCGCCCACACCGTGGCGCCGCCGCCCCTGGGCCGGACGGCCGCGCCCGGCTGCCCGTCCCCTTACAATGCGGGCTTCCCCCCACAGGTTTTTGCGATCATGGCGACACGCCGCATCATCATCTCCCGGCTTGCGCTGGATGCCCGCATCGGCATTCTCGAACACGAGCGCCGTGCCACCCAGCCGCTGCACATCGACGCGGAGTTCGACGTCGACATCCGCCGCGACGTTGACGACCACGACATCCACAGCGTGCTCGACTACCGCAGCCTGCGCGACGCCATCGTGCAGGAATGCACGCAGGCGCACGTCAACCTGATCGAAACCCTGACCGAACAAGTGGCCGAGCGACTGCTGGCCGATTTTCCCGACATCCGCTCGCTGCGGCTGCGCATCAGCAAGCCCATGGCTTTCTCGGACTGCGACGCCGTGGGCGTCGAGATCCAGACCAGCCGCTAGCGCCTCATTGCCATGAACGCCATCGAAGCCCTCCCCGAACAAGCCGCCGCCGCGGACGTCCAGAAGCCCGAGCGCGTGCGCTCGCCTGCCGAAGACCGCGCCCGCCACGAAGGCAACAAGCTGACCAAGCGCCTGGCGCGCGAGACCACCCGCGCCCTGTCCGACTACAACATGATCGAAGCGGGCGACCGCATCATGGTCTGCCTGTCGGGCGGCAAGGATTCGTACGCGATGCTCGACATCCTGATGACGCTGCAGAAACGCGCGCCGTTTCCGTTCGAGCTGATCGCGGTCAACCTGGACCAGAAGCAACCGGGCTTCCCGCCCGAGATCCTGCCCAACTACCTGACCAATCTGGGTGTGCCCTTCCACATCGAGACGCAGGACACGTACTCGATCGTCACGCGCGTGATCGAGGAAGGCAAGACCATGTGCTCGCTGTGCTCGCGGCTGCGGCGCGGCATCCTGTACCGCGTGGCCGATGAACTGGGCGCGACCAAGATCGCGCTGGGCCATCACCGCGACGACATCCTGGGCACGTTCTTCCTGAACCTGTTCTACGGCGGCAAGTTGAAGGGCATGCCGCCCAAGCTGGTGTCCGACGACGGCCGCCACACCGTCATCCGCCCCCTGGCCTACGTGCCCGAGCGCGACCTGATCGCCTACGCGCAGCTCAAGCAGTTCCCCATCATCCCGTGCAACCTGTGCGGCTCGCAGGAGAACCTGAAGCGCAAGGAAGTGACCCGCATGGTGCAGGAGTGGGACCGCAAGCATCCCAACCGCTCATGGAACGTGTTCAACGCCCTGTCGCGCGTGGTGCCTTCGCACCTGATGGATCTGGATCTGTTCGATTTCGTGGGCCTGAAACCCACGGGTACGCCGGACGCCGATGGCGACACGGCCTTCGACCACGTCGATCCGGAAGACGCCTCGGCCGAACCCTGTGCCGAGCCGGCGGATGCGCTGAAGGAACAGCGCATCGTGTTCCGCTGATCAGGCCGCGGGATTCAGCACCCGCACCGGGCTGCCGGCCGCCCAGGCCGCCACGGCTTCGACAGCGCTGCGGTAGAACGCCTCGAAGTTCGGCTGGCTGACGTAGCCCAGGTGCGGCGTCAGCACCACGTTGTCCAGCGAACGCAGCGGGTCGGTGGGCGGCAGGGGTTCGGTCTCGAACACGTCCAGCCCCGCCCCCGCCAGGCGCCTCTTGCGCAACGCATCCAGCAGCGCCTCGTGGTCGACCAGGCCCGAGCGCGAGGTGTTCACCAGGAATGCCGAGGGCTTCATCGCGGCCAGCATCTCGGCATCGACCGTATGCCGCGAACGCGCGCTGAGCACCACGTGCAGGCTGACCACGTCGGACGTGGAAAACAGTTCGCGCTTGTCCACACGCTTGACGCCGATTTCAGCCGCGCGCTCGTCGGTCAGGTTGGGACTCCAGGCCACCACATCCATGCCGAAGGCCAGGCCGACCCTGGCCACGCCGGCGCCCAGTTTGCCCAGCCCCACCACCCCCAGGCGGCGGCCCGCCAGCAGCAGCGGCATGCCGGTCTGCCACAGGCCGCGGCGCATGTTGTCGTGCTCTTGGGGAATGTGCTTGAACAGCGCCAGGATCAACGACCAGGCCAGCTCGGCCGTGGCGTTGTTGCCATCGGCGCTGCCGGGCGCGCCGCACAGCGTGATGCCACGGCGCGTGCAGGCCTCGGCATCGATGGCGTTGTTGCGCATGCCGGTGGTGATCAACAGGCGCAGCTTGGGCAGCGCATCGATCAGTTCGGCGGGGAACGGCATGCGCTCGCGCATCGCCACGATCACGTCGAAATCCTGCAGCGCCGCCGCGCGCGCCGGCCCGGCGGGCAGCGGATCGCGGAACGTCTTCACCCGGGCCTGCGGGCCCAGCCTGCTCCAGTCGGCATAGCGTTCAGCCACGCCGTGATAGTCGTCGAGAATGGCGATCTGCATGAGGTTGTCTCCGTTTTATCGTGATCGCTGGGAAAGGCGGCGGGCGTTATCTTTTCCCGTCCAATCGCGCCTGAAACTGGTCCAGAGGCATCGCGCCGCTGACGCGCGAGCCGTCGTCGAAGAACATCGTGGGCGTGCCGCGCACCATCAGGCGCTTGCCCAGCGCCAGCACCTGCTCGGTGGGCGTGTCGCACGACTTGGAAGCGGGCGTTTTGCCACGGATCATCCAGTCGTTCCAGGCGCGGGCGGGATCGGACGAACACCAGATGTCGCGCGACTTGACCGACGAGTCGGGCGCCAGGATGGGATAGAGGAAGGTGTAGATGGTGACGTCGTCCAGAGTCTCGAGCGTCTTGTGCAATTGCTTGCAATAGCCGCAGTTCGGATCCTCGAAGATGGCCACGCGGCGCTTGCCGTTGCCCCGCACCTGCTTGACGGCCAGGTCCAGCGGCAGCTCGGCCAGCGGCACTTCGCCCAGTTTCTCCTGGCGCTCGGCGGTGACGTTGCGGCGGGTCATGGCATCGACCAGCGTGCCCTGCATGACCCAGCGCACGTCCTCGTCGGTGTAGACCAGTTCCATGCCCAGCTGCACTTCGAACAGGCCATAGGGGGTGCGCTGCACGGCCGTCACGTCCATTCCCGGGAAGCGATCGGCGAAGCGCTTGCGCACGCCTTCGGCGACAGGATCGGGCGCCGGCGTGCGGGTGGACGTGGCGCCCGCGGCGGACTTGTCCGCGCCGCTGGTGGAAGTGCTTTTACCCGACTGGGCCTGGACGGTCCCGGCCAGGAACAAGGCGCACAACGAGGCCGCCGCGCTGACTGCAATGCGAAACTTCATGATGACTCCTGGTGCCAAGGCGCACGCTCAGTTGCGCGAAGCCCCCTCGATGAGTTGGCGTTTGATGAAAGGCAGGGCGTCGACCGCCTGCATGCCGGCATTGCGCAGCCAGGCCAGCGGCGCGTTGCGCGCGCCGAACAGGCGATGCAGGCCATCGGTGGCCACGCGCATCGCCAGGACGGGTTCGGCACGGGCGCGCTGGTAGCGCTGCAGCACGCGCGGGTCGCCGGCGGAACGGAACGCCTCGCGGCTGCCCACGGCCCGGGCCAGCGCCTCGACGTCGCCCAGGCCCAGGTTCAGGCCCTGGCCAGCCAGGGGATGCACCCGGTGCGCGGCATCGCCGGCCAGGGCGATGCCCGGGCCGGTCATCTGGGCCTGTTCCAAGGTCAACGGGAAGCCGTGCAGCGCGCCACGCACGCGCAGCCGGCCCAATCGGCCCTGCGACGCCTCGGCCAGCAGGCGTTCGAGTTCGGCGGCCTGTTCCTGGCGCGGCATGGCCAGCAAGGCCTCGGCGCGTTCACCGCGGATGGACCACACCATCGAGACCTGCGCGCCATCGGCGGTATCGGGCAAGGGCAGCAGCGCCAGCACGCCGTCGTCGCGGAACCACTGGAAGGCCGTACCCTGATGCGGCAGTTCGGCATCCAGGTGGACCACCAGGCCCGTGTCGCCATAGGGCCGCGCCTGATGACGCAGGCCGGCAGCCTGGCGCAGCGGCGAGTTGGCGCCATCGGCCCCCACGAACAGTTCGGCCTGCAGATGTTCACCAGCAGCGGTTTCGATGCGTCCGTCGCGCCAGCCGACACAGCGGTCGTCCAGCCAGGGAATGCCGAAGACGCGCACGGCCTGGATCAGCACGCGCTCGATCTCGCCGGATTCGACGATCCAGGCCAGGCAGTCCTGCGCGGCCTGCCAGGCGTTGAGGGTGACGCGGCCATCGCCGTCGCCATGAATGTCCATGGCCTGCACGGGCGCGATGCGTCCGGAGGGCAGCGAATCCCATACGCCCAGTTCGCCCAGGAAGCGGCGGCTGGCGGGCGAGATGGCGTAGACCCGCGGATGATAGGTGTCGGCCTGGGCCGGCGCGACCTCGCTGCGCGGCGCCAGGACGGCCACGCGCTGGCCGCGGCGCGCCAGGGCCAGCGCGCTGGCCAGCCCGACGATGCCCGCACCGCAAACGACGATCTGCTGTTTCATCGCGCCGAGGGCTCCCCTGCCTGCTTGGGCCACAACAGCCACATCTGGCCGCGCTGCTTCATGCGGCCGGCCATGTTGCCGGCATCCTCGCCGGAGCCCCAGTAGAAGTCGGCGCGGGCGGCGCCGGTGATGGCCGTGCCCGTATCCTGCGCCAGCACCAGGCGCTGCAAGGGCGACGACGAACTCGGCATGGTGGTCGACAGGAACACCGGCGACCCCAGCGGCACGAACCGCGCATCGACCGCGATGGAGCGGCCCGGCGCCAGCGGAATGCCATAGGCGCCACGCGGACCCAGCGAGGGATCGGCGATGGCCTCTTCACGGAAGAACACCACGGCAGGATTGGCATTGAGCATTTCCTGCACACGGGCCGGGTTGCGCCTGGCCCATGCGCGGATGTTCTGCATGGAGGCCTGGCTGGCCTGCAACTCGCCCTTGTCGATCAGCCACTTGCCGATGGAGGCGTAGGGCTGGCCGTTGTGGTCGGCGTAGGCCAAGCGGATGGTGGTGCCCGAATCGGGACCATCGGTCAGCTGGACGCGGCCCGAGCCTTGCACCTGCAGGAAGAAGTTGTCGACGGGGTCGTTCACCCAGACGATGACCGGCGGCTTGCGGCCGGCGGACGCCTCGATGGCCGAACGCGTGTCGTAAGGCACCACGCGCGAGCCCTCGAGCTTGCCGCGCACGCGCTTGCCGGCCAAATCGGGATAGATGGAACCCAGGTCGACCGTCAGCAGATCAGAAGGCACGGCATACAGGGGCCATTGGTAGTCGCCGCCACGGCGGCGCGAGGCGGACACCAGGGGCTCGTAGTAGCCGGTGACGGTATTCGAGGCGGGCTGGCCGTCGGCGCCGTTCACGCGCCAGGGTTGCAGCCAGGTCTGCAGGAAACGCCGGACCGCGGCGCCGTCGCCCGCGGCCGGCGCCCGCGACGCATCGGCGGCGGCCGCGCAGACCGGCTGCCAGGCGCGCGGCGTGGCGCGCGCGGGCACGGCCAGGCTGCCGCTGGTGGGCCGCATCAGGCCCTTGCAGTTGCGCAGGAACAGCGGCCAGAACTCGGCCAGATCATCGTTGCTCCAGCCGGGCATGTCGGCCCAGGCGGCGCGCGTGTAACGGCCGGCCATCTGGCGCGGCGCGGAATCGGGCAGGGAGGACAGGGACGGCACGCTCAGCGGGCCGTCGACGGCGGGCGTGCCGGAGACGCCGGACGGGGCGCCGCCCGAGGGCGCGTCCGCGGGCGGCACCTCGGAGGTGGCGCACGCAGCCAGCAGGCCCGCCAGCAGGGAAACACTGAGAATTCGCTTGAAACGGTGCTTCATTTAGGTGTGAGGACAGAGCATCGGTGGTCCCTGCGGTCAGTGCAGGGTGCGCGGCATGGCCAGCAGGAATTCGGCGATCGGCACCTCGAAGGGGATGCCGTTCTCGCCCACGCAATGATAGGTGCCGCGCATGGTGCCCACCGGGGTGGGCAGCGGGCAGCCGCTGGTGTATTCGAAGGTTTCGCCGGCGGCCAGCAGGGGCTGCTGGCCCACGACGCCCAGGCCGCGCACTTCCTGCACGCGCTGCTCGCCATCGGTGATGATCCAGTGCCGGCTGATGACCTGCACGGGATTGGAGCCCGAATTGGTGATGCGCACCGTGTAGGCGAACATGTACTGCTGCTGGGCGGGATCGGATTGCTCCGGCACGAAGCGCGGCGTCACGGACACCGTCAGGTCGTAGGGTTTCACTGGATATCCCTGGGAAGGCGCGCGCCCTGGCCGGGCTGGATGGGGTCGGACCGATACGGCCGGCACGCATCTCGTGCCCGCGCCGGTGCCCGTGCCCCGAACGTCAAACTACAATGATTGCACATTATGCCCCCGGAACTTCGCAAAGCCATGTCCCCGACCCCGGCCGCCACCCGCATCGCCCCCAGCATCCTGTCCGCCGATTTCGCCCGCCTGGGCGAAGAGGTGCGCAACGTCGTCGCCGCCGGCGCCGACTGGATCCACTTCGACGTGATGGACAACCATTACGTTCCCAACCTGACCATCGGCCCGATGGTCTGTTCAGCCATCCGGCCGCACGTGAACGTGCCCATCGACGTGCACCTGATGGTCGAGCCGGTGGATGAGATCATCCCCATGTTCGCCAAGGCCGGCGCCGACATCATCACGTTTCACCCGGAAGCCTCGCGCCACGTCGACCGCACCCTGTCGCTGATCCGCAGCCACGGCTGCAAGGCCGGCCTGGTGTTCAACCCCGCCACGCCGCTGTCCTACATGGACTACGTGATGGACAAGCTGGACCTGGTGTTGCTGATGTCGGTCAACCCGGGCTTCGGCGGCCAGTCGTTCATCCCGGCCACGCTGGCCAAGCTGCGCGAGGCGCGCCTGCGCATCGACCGCTGGGCACAGGCCGGCGGCCAGCCGATCCTGCTGGAAGTCGACGGCGGCGTGAAGCCGGACAACATCGCCGACATCCGCGCCGCCGGCGCCGACACCTTCGTGGCCGGCTCGGCCATCTTCGGCCAGCCCGACTACGCCGCCGTCATCCAGAACCTGCGCGCCGAGATCGCGCGCGGCGAAGGCACGAGCGTCTGATCCTGAAACGGCCCGGTCCGCCGGGCCCCACCCGAGGAGCGCGCTGACATGGCACGCATCGAAGCCGTCCTGCTGGACCTGGACGGCACCCTGCTGGACTCCATTCCCGACCTGGCCGATGCGGCCAACGCCATGCGCGTCGAACTGGGCCTGTCTCCCTTGCGCCTGGACGTGGTGGCCACGTTCGTGGGCAAGGGCGTGGACAACCTGGTGCGCCGCGCGCTGGCGGGCAGCCTGGAAGGCGACCTGGCCGACACCGACCTGTATGCCCGCGGCCGCGAGGCCTTCTTCCGCCACTACCACCGGGTCAACGGCGAGAAGGCCCTGGTGTTCGACGGCGTGGTGCCGGGCCTGATCGCCATGCGCGACCAGGGCCTGAAGCTGGCCGTGGTCACCAACAAGCCCACCGAGTTCACCCTGCCGCTGCTGCAGCGCACGGGACTGGCGGGCTTCTTCCCGGTGGTGGTGTGCGGCGACACCTGCGCGCGCCGCAAGCCCGATCCCGACCAGGTGCTGCACGCCTGCGAGCAACTGGGCGTGGCGCCCGGCCGCGCGGTGACCATCGGCGACTCGATCAACGACGCGCAGGCCGGACGCTCGGCCGGCACGCGCGTGCTGGCGGTGCCCTATGGCTACAACGAGGGCATGGACGTACGCATGCTGGATGTGGACGGCATCGTCGACACGCTGGTGGATGCCGTGCGGCGCATCGACGAATGGAACCGCGAGGCCAACGCGGCCTGACGCCTCGCGCACGCCATTCATGCGAACCGGCGTGCGCATGACAATGACCGGTGGTATAGTTGCCGGGCACTTTTCTGGCAACGCAACACCGAACCCTATCCCATGAACGCCCCGGTCTCCGTCCCGACCCTTGCAAACGCCCGCTGGCGTTGGTGGCGCTCGTTCTCCGGGTGGCGGTAAGTCGTTCCCGGCGTTGGCGCACCGCCAATGCCGCGCAGGGCAAGACACCGAACCCGGACCCTACACAGGACCGGGTTTTTTGTTTGCGCGCGCCCGGTTCCTCATCCTGATCCCCCCATCGAGATCCGACATGACCGAACTTGAATTCAAGGCGCTGGCCGCCCAGGGCTACAACCGAATCCCCCTGGTGGCCGAGACCTACGCCGACCTGGACACGCCGCTGGCCATCTACCTGAAGCTGGCGCACGCCGGCCCCGGCAACGGTGCAATGACCTGCCTGATGGAATCCGTGGTGGGCGGCGAACGCTTCGGCCGCTACTCTTTCATCGGCCTGCCCGCGCGCAGCGTGATCCGCGCCACGGGCACCCTGACCGAACTGCTGCACGACGGCCGCGTGGTGGAAACCCACGAAGGCGATCCGCTGGCCTTCATCGAGCAATACCAGCGCCGCTTCAAAGTCGCGTTGCGTCCCGGCATGCCGCGCTTCTGCGGCGGCCTGGCGGGCTACTTCGGCTACGACACCGTGCGCCACATCGAGCCGCGCCTGGGGCCGGCCGTCAAGCCCTTCCCCGCCGGCATGG
Organism: Bordetella ansorpii; assembly: GCF_900078315.1. GTDB lineage: Bacteria > Pseudomonadota > Gammaproteobacteria > Burkholderiales > Burkholderiaceae_B > Bordetella > Bordetella ansorpii. Next base: position 207,316 of record NZ_FKBS01000014.1, on the reverse strand, counting down.
AAGGCGGCACGCCCGACATCATGCTGATGCACGTCGACGAACTGGTCATCGTCGACAACCTGGCGGGCCGCACCTACCTGATGGTGTACGCCGACCCGGCGCAGCCCGAGGCCTACAGCCGCGCCCAGCAGCGCCTGCTGGACCTGCGCGCCCGCCTGCGCAAGCCCGTGGAGATTCCGTACAGCCACGCCAGCATGCAGACGGAAGAACGCCGCGACTTCAAGAAAGAGGACTACCTGGCCGCCGTTCATCGCGCCAAGGAATACATCGCCGCCGGCGACCTGATGCAGGTGCAGATCAGCCAGGTCATCGCCAAGCCGTTCCGCGATTCGCCGCTGTCGCTGTACCGCGCGCTGCGCTCGCTGAACCCGTCGCCGTACATGTACTTCTGGAACTTCGGCGACTTCCAGGTGGTGGGCTCTTCGCCCGAGATCCTGGTGCGCCAGGAACGCATCGTCGAGAACGGCACGCCGAAATCGCAGATCACCATCCGCCCGCTGGCCGGCACGCGCAAGCGCGGCGGCACGCCGGAAGAAGACGCCGCGCTGGCGCGCGAGCTGCAGGCCGATCCGAAGGAAATCGCCGAACACGTCATGCTGATCGACCTGGCGCGCAACGACGTGGGCCGCGTGGCGCAGACGGGCACGGTCAAGGTCAGCGACACCATGGTGATCGAGCGCTATTCGCACGTGATGCACCTGGTGTCCAACGTGGCCGGCACGCTGGATCCCGACATGAGCAGCATGGACGTGCTGCGCGCGGCCTTCCCGGCCGGCACGCTGACGGGCGCCCCCAAGGTGCGCGCCATGGAAATCATCGATGAACTGGAGCCCGTGCAGCGCGGCATCTACGGCGGCGCGGCCGGCTACCTGAGCTACGGCGGCGAGATGGACGTGGCCATCGCCATCCGCACCGGCATCATCAAGAACGGCATGCTGTTCGCGCAGGCCGCCGCCGGCATCGTGGCCGACTCGATTCCCGAAGCCGAATGGGCCGAGACCGAGGCCAAGGCCCGCGCCATGCTGCGCGCGGCGGAACAGGTGCAACACGGCCTGGACGACCCGCTGTAACGCGAACCAGCCGGCGCGGGCGCACGCACAACGCCTGCGCGGGCGACTTGCGCCAGAGGGCTTGCGCGAATCGCGGATTCCGCCTAAATCCTCGTAGTGACCCCGCCGGATGCGCGACCCGCGTCCGGTGCAACCCACTCTGGAGCGGCAGATGAAGCAAGCGTTGGTTGGCCTGGCAGGTTCGATCGCAGTCCTGATGGCGGCGCCCGCATGGGCGCAGCAGGACGTGCTGACCGGCAAGCGCGCGTTTGGCGACTGGCAAGCGGACGCGCCCGGCACGATGCGGCATATCCGCCCCGCCGACATTCCCGCCGCCGCCGGCGGCTCGGCGCGCGCGGCCGCCTCGCGCATCGCCGACCGGCCGGCCAACGCCACCCCCAAGAGCATGCCCGGCTTCACGGTCGAGACGCTGGCCACCGGCCTGGACGGCGTGCGCGTGCTGCGCATCGCGCCCAATGGCGACATCTTCGCCGCCCTGAGCAACAACGGCCGCATCGTGGTGATCCGTCCGCAGAAAAGCGGCAAGGCCACGATGTCCACCTACGCCGACAAGCTGGACGACCCCTACGGCATGGCCTTCCACCCGCCCGGCCCGGAACCGAAGTGGCTGTACGTGGCCCAGCCGGGCAGCGTGGTGCGCTATGCCTACCGCAACGGCGACCAGAAGGCGTCCGGCTCGCCGCAAGCCGTGGTGGCCAAGCTGCCGACCGGCGGCCACTGGACGCGCGACATCGCGTTCTCGCCCGATGGCAAGACGCTGTACGTGGCGGTCGGCTCGAACGGCAACGTGGGGCAGAACATGGGCGAGCGCCCGTCCGACCTGGCCGCGCACGAGAAGACGCACGGGGTGGGCGCGGCGTGGGGTCCGGAAGAAGGCCGCGCCAGCGTGCTGGCCTTCGACCCGGACGGCAAGAACCGCCGCCCCTATGCCAACGGCATCCGCAACTGTTCGGGCCTGACCGTGCAGCCCGGCACGGCCACGCTCTGGTGCGCCACCAATGAACGCGACATGCTGGGCGACGACGTGCCGCCCGACTACGTGACCAGCGTGAAGGAAGGCGGTTTCTACGGCTGGCCCTGGTACTACATCGGCAAAAACGAAGACGCCCGCCCCGCCGGCGGCGCGCGTCCGGACCTGGCCGGCAAGGTGCTGGTGCCCGAGGTGCTGGTGCAATCGCACTCCGCGCCGCTGGGCGTGGCCTTCAACCCGGGCGGCCAGTTCCCCGACGAATGGAAGGGCGACGCCTTCGTCACGCTGCACGGCTCGTGGAACCGCGCCAAGCGCACCGGCTACAAGGTCGTGCGCTTGCCGTTCAAGGACGGCAAGCCGACGGGCGAATACCAGGACTTCGTCACGGGGTTCGGCCTGAACGACGGCGAGGTGTGGGGACGGCCCGTGGGCGTGACCTTCGCAAAAGACGGCGCGATGCTGTTCAGCGAGGACGCCAATGGCACCGTGTATCGGGTGACGTACAAACGCTGATGGGCCGCGCGGGCCCGGTTGCACGCCAGCGTGGCCCGCGGCCATGAAAAACACCCCGAAGGCCGGACTGGTGTCCGACTTTCGAGGCGCGGTTCCGTTCTACCGGAAGGCTTTCTGCAACCCGAGCCCGCCCCCCTGGGGCTGGCGCCGGGCACAAGGCGGCCGGGCTCAGTCCTGGCGGCTGGTGACTTCGACCAGGTGATAGCCGAACTGGGTCTTCACCGGGCCCTGCACCACATTGATCGGGGCGCTGAACACCACGGTGTCGAACTCCGGCACCATCTGGCCCGGGCGGAAGGTGCCCAGGTTGCCGCCGTCACGGCTGGACGGGCAGCTGGAATTCTCGCGGGCGACCTGGGCGAAGTCGGCGCCGTTCTCGATGGCGGCCTTCAGTTCGTTGCACTTGGCTTCGGTGGACACCAGGATGTGGCGTGCAGAGGCGTTGGCCATGGAAAGCTCCTTCATTGGGTTCAAAACGCCATTATTGCCTTAAAACACTTTCGGCTTGCTGGCCCCAAGGCTGGCGCTTTTCTGAAGCGGCCCGGCGGTAAAACTCTCCCCCACGCAGCGCCTTCGGCTTGCTGCCCCCAGGGGCGCTTTTACCTGGGGCGGCCCGGCGGTAAAAAAATAGCGCTGTAGCCACCAGACGATCCAGGACTGGTTTCTACAGCGCCAAGGTCACGCTAAACGCTCGGTCTGCCCATTCGAGATGCAACTGCGGCAGGCCGTAAATGGCCCATTTGCGCATCGCCGGCCCGGCGAAGGTTCATACCGGCCATGCGCAAGCGGGACATATTCCTCAGTCGACCTGGGCGCCCGACTTCTGCACCAGGTCGGACCACTTGGCCACTTCGGCCTTGCCGAAGGCGTCCAGGTCGGTCGTCGGCGCCTTCTCGACGCCCTGCGCCGTCAGCTTGGCCTGCACGTCGGCGTTGGCCAGGGCGGCCGCCGCGGCGTCACGCAGCTTCTTCAGCGCGGGTTGCGGCGTGGCCTTGGGCGCGTACATCATGAACCAGGCCACCAGGTCGAAATCGCTGTTGGTCTGCTCGGCGATGGTCGGCAGGTCGGGCAGCGCGGCGCTGCGCTTGGCGCTGGACGTGCCCAGGGCGCGCAGCTTGCCGGCACGGATGTGCGGCAGCACGGCGGTGGGGTGATAGAACATGAACTGCACCTGGCCGGACATCACGTCGGACATCGCCAGACTGCCTTCCTTGTAGGGCACGTGCACCATCTCACCGCCCAGGCGCGCCTTCAGCAGCTCGCCGGCCAGGTGGCCCGAGGTGCCGCTGCCCGCGGACGCGAAGCTGATGCCGGGCGGCTTGGCCGCGGCGGCGCCCAGGTCCTTCAGGTTCTGGTACGGCGAGTTGCCGCTGACCACCAGCAGGGTCGGCGTCTGGCCGACGAACGACAACGGGGCGAAGTCGGTGATGGGATCGTAGGCCAGCTTGCGGTACAGCGCCTTGTTGATGGCGTGCGTGCCCACGGTGCCCATCACGATGGTGTAGCCGTCGGCGGGAGAACGCGCGACGAAGTCGGTGCCGATCGAACCGCCCGCGCCGGCGCGGTTCTCGACGATGACGGACTGGCCCAGCGACTTGCCCATGGCATCGGCCATCACGCGCGCGACGATGTCCGTCGACGTGCCCGGACCGAACGGCACGATCATCTTGACCGGCCGATTGGGGAAATCCGCCGATTGCGCCGCTGCCGGGAACTGGGCCAGCAGCCCTGCAGCCAGCGCCAGGCCGAGCAGCGACCGGCGCAGCGTGGGCCTCGCGGTGGATGTGATGGAAACCATGGGTGACTCTCCTCAGTACTGTCTTGCTTATATGCCCGGGATGGGCGGGGATCAGTGCGATTCGGGGGTCGTGCCAAAGCCGGCGGGAAGTTCGCCGTCATACTGGACTTCGCGCGCGGCCTGATAGGACAGCGCGAAGCCGATGGATTGCTCCAGTTCTTCGTTGAGGTGTGCAATAAGGCCGGCCGTGCGCGCCAGGATCGGCACGCCCTTCAGGGCCAGCAGCGGGAAGCCCACCCCCAGCAGCACCGCGGGGATGGCGGCCGAGACGTTGAGCTTCAGTTCCTTGCCCATCACCTGCGGGATCGCGCGCTCGACCGCCTCGGCGATGTCGATGTAGGCCAGGTTGGCGCCGGCCTCGCGGGCCACGTCGAACAGGCGGCCCACGCGCGGATCGCGCTCTTTGTGCAATGGGTGGCCGTAGCCGGGAATGGCACGGCGCGCGGCGCGGTACTCCTGCACGATCGCCAGAGCCGCTTCGTCGTTGCCGGTGCCGTCGGCAAGGGCGCGCGCCTCGATCTCATGGAACATCTTGCCGGCCGTCTCGGACGCGCCCAGGATGACCGAGCCGCAGCCCAGGATGCCGGCGGCCACGGCGCCCTGCAGCGCATCCGGAGCCGCCGCCAGCGTCATGCGGCTGGCCTGCACGCTGGGCACCAGGCCATGCTCGGCGATGGCGACCAGGGTCGCGTCGATCACGGCGGTGGCGGCCGCGTCGGGACGCCGGCCGGTCAGCAGCAGGTGGAAATAGTCGGTGAAGGAAATCTTGCCGATCAGGTCCTGGCACAGGTCCTGGCCGCGCACCACGATGGTGTGCTCGTCGGACGTGCTGATGGACGTGCGCGGGACGGTGGTCTTGCCGATCTTCATGGTCTCACTCCTTGGAGGAAGCCGCTGAGCTGGACGCGGCTCGTGCAATGGCAAGCTCTGCGCGCACCTCGTCGTTGTGCTCGCCCAGGATGGGCGGCGGCACCACGTGCGTGGGACGCACCCCGTCGAAACTGACCGGCGAACGCACCGTGCGCCATTCGCCCAGGACGGGATGATGCCCTTCTATTTCGATTTCCATATGACGGGCCTGTGCGTCTTCCAGCGCTTCGCTGGTGTCGTACATCGGCGCGTGCGGCACGTCCTCGGCGGTCAGGCGCGCGCACCACTCGTCGCGGGTGCGGGTGGCGAAGATACCGCCCAGCAGGCCGATCAGCTGTTCCTGGTGCTGGATGCGGCCTTCGCGCGTGGCGTAGCGCGGGTCGTCGAACAGCGTGGGCCGTTCGATGGCGTTGGCCAGCCCGCGCCAGAACTTCTCGGGCGAGGACATGTGCAGCGCGACCCAGCGGCCGTCGCTGCAGCGCAGGGTGTACGACTGCGACACGCTGGGCCGGCTGTACGGACCCATCACGTCGCCATCGGCGAAGAAGTGCGTGAAGGCGTCCAGGTTGAAATGGCACATGGCCTCCAGCATGGAGACCTCGACGCTGCGGCCCACGCCGGTACGCGCGCGCTCGACCAGCGCCCCCAGGATGCCGTAGGCGGCATAGAAACCGGTCAGCGAGTCGGCGATGGCCGGACCCACCACGCGCGGATTGGCGGGGTTGACCAGCAGGTTCAGAAAGCCGCTGGCCGCCTGGGCCACCGTGTCGTAGGCCGGGCGGCCCGCCGACGGACCGGTCTGGCCAAAACCACTGATGGCGCAGTAGATCAGCCGGGGATTGAGCTCGCGCAAGCGTTTTTCGCCCGCCCCCAGGCGGTCGGCCGCGCCGGGCCGGAAATTCTGGATGTAGACATCCGCCTGCAGGATCAGCTCTTCGAACACCCTGGCATCCTCGGGATCCTTGGTGTTGAGCGTGACACTGCGCTTGTTGCGGTTGTAGGTCTGGAAGTGCGGGCTGTACAGGCCACCGCGGAAGGCGCGGAACGGGTCGCCGGCGCCGGGTTGCTCGACCTTGATCACGTTGGCGCCCAGGTCGGCCAGCAGCATCCCCGCGGCCGGCCCCGTGATGAACGTGCCCTGTTCGATGACGGTGATGCCTTCCAGCACCTTGCTGGCGCGGGTCAACTTTTCCAGTTGCGGAATGCTGTCGTCTTGCATGTCTGTCTCCTGGCCGCCTACACGCTCTTGGCGGCTGGCATTGCGGAGTCCGCAGCGTAATAGACAGATACAAGAACATGGAAATGACTTATTTTGCTGATTACTATTGATGGCATCGATGGATCTATCAATCAATCATGGAATTGCGTCACCTGAGATACTTCGTCGCGCTGGCCAACTCGCTGAATTTCACGCGGGCGGCGCAACGCGTGCATGTCACCCAATCCACGCTGTCGCACCAGATCCGGCAGCTCGAGGACGAGATCGGCAAGCCGCTGTTCGACCGCATCGGCAAGCGGGTGTCGCTGACCGAGGCGGGCGACGCTTTCCTGGGCTATGCGTCCCGGGCGTTGCAGGAAGTCGACCAAGGGCTGGGCGAACTGAAATCCGCCGAATCCCCCATGTCCGGCGCCGTGCGCGTGGCGGCCACGCATACTTTCAACCTGAACATCATTCCCGAATGCGTGGGGCAGTTCCTGGCGCGCAACCCGACCGTGCGACTGTCGGTCGAGGAGCTGGCCGCCGACGCGATCGTCACCGGGCTGACCTCGGGCCAGTTCGACCTGGGCGTGGCCTACCGGCCCGTTCTGCCGCTGGGCCTGCGCTTCGAGCCCCTGTTCAACGAGGAACTGATGCTGGTGGTCAACAGCCGGCACCCGCTGGCGGGCCGCAAGCGCATCCGCATGATCGAACTGCACCGCGAGCCGCTGGCGCTGCTGCCGCCCACTTTCTCCACGCGGCGCATGCTCAATGAATGCTTCGCCGCTGCGGGGGCCGAACCCATGGTGTGCGCCGAAATGAACACGCTGCCCGCGCTGCTGGGCGTGGCCCTGCGCACCCCCATCGGCACCATCGCGGCCGCCAGCGCGGTGCCGGCCGGGCTGGACGTGGTGCTGGTGCCCATGGAAAGCCCGACGCCCATGCGTACACCGGGCCTGCTGATGCGGGCCGACCAGACCCAGACCCCCGCGATACGGGCGTTCGCCGCCCTGTTGCGCCAGACCTCGGCCCGGCATGGCCGCAAGGTCGACAGCCGGCCTCGCGCCGCCGCGAAAACGCTTCCCTGAAGCCGCCATCCGGCGGGATCCGCCAACACGCATAAAATACGCGGATCCAAGTATCTCGTTCCTTTTCCGACTCCCATGAAAAAGCTGACCGCCGTCCTGGCGCTGTGCGCCACGTCCCTGCTCGCCGCCTGCAACAAGAGCGACGAACCCGCCAAGACCGCCGCCCAACCGGCCGCCCCGACCAAGGTCGTGGTGGGCCTGGACGACAACTTCCCGCCCATGGGCTTCCGTGACGAGAAGAACGAGCTGGTCGGCTTCGACATCGACCTGGCGCGCGAGGCCGCCAAGCGTCTGGGCATGCAGGTCGAGTTCAAGCCCATCGACTGGAGCGCCAAGGAAGCTGAACTGAGCAGCAAGCGCGTGGATGCGCTGTGGAACGGCCTGACCATCACCGAAGAGCGCAAGAAGAACATCGCCTTCACCACCCCGTACATGGAAAACCACCAGATCATCATCGTGGCGGCCAACTCGGCCATCCAGGCCAAGACCGACCTGGCCAACCACGTGGTGGGCGCCCAGGAAGGCAGCAGCGCCGTCGACGCCATCAAGAAGGAAGCCAATATCGCCGACGCCCTGAAGGCGCTGCGCACTTTCGGCGACAACGTCACCGCGCTGGTCGACCTGTCCGCAGGCCGCCTGGATGCCGTGGTGGTGGACGAAGTCGTGGGCCGTTACCTGGTCGCCAAGCGTCCCACCGAATACCGCGTGCTGAACGACAACTTCGGCGTCGAGTCCTACGGCGTGGGCGTGCGCAAGGACGACACCGCGCTGCTGCAGAAGCTGGACAGCACGCTGGCCGACATGAAGAAGGACGGCACCGCCGGCCGCATCGCCAGCCAATGGTTCGGCGCGGACATCATCAAGTAAGCAGGCCCCCAACGCCGGGCCGGCGCAGGGCGCCGCCCGGCCAGAATCGATCGCATGGATTACGTCCTCTCTTTGCTGGGCCCGATGGCGCAGGGTGCGCGCGTCACGCTCACCCTGTTCTTCATCACGCTGGCCCTGGCCGTGCCGCTGGGCCTGCTGCTGGCGCTGGCGCGGCTGTCGCGGCTGCGTCCGCTGAGCATGCTGGCCAACGGCTACATCTGGCTGATGCGCGGCACGCCGCTGATGCTGCAGCTGCTGTTCATCTATTTCGCCCTGCCGTTCCTGCCGGGCGGCGGCATCCGCCTGCCGGACTTTCCCGCGGCAGTGGTTGCCTTTGCGTTGAATTACGCGGCGTACTTCGCCGAGATCTTCCGCGCCGGCATCCTGTCCATCGACCGCGGCCAGTACGAGGCCGGCAAGGTGCTGGGCATGACGCCGCTGCAGACCCTGCGCCGCATCGTGCTGCCGCAGATGGTGCGGCGCATCCTGCCGCCCATGAGCAACGAAACCATCACGCTGGTCAAGGACACTTCGCTGATCTACGTGCTGGCCCTGAACGACCTGCTGCGCGTGGCGCGCGGCATCGTCCAGCGCGACTTCTCGACCACGCCCTTCCTGGTTGCCGCCGTCTTTTACCTTGCCATGACGCTGGTGCTGACCTGGGCCTTCCAGCGCCTGGAAAAACACTATGCCAAGTACGACCAATAATCCGGCCGATGGCCGGCCCGTGATGATCGGGGCGCGCAATCTCGTCAAGTCGTTCGGCGCGCTGCGCGTGCTGGACGACGTGTCGCTGACGCTGCACAAGGGCGAGGTCGTCGCCGTGATCGGTCCGTCGGGCTCGGGCAAGAGCACTTTCCTGCGCTGCCTGAACCACCTCGAGACCATCGACCGGGGCAGCATCGAGATCGAAGGCGAGGCGCTGGCCACCGCCGTGCCGGACGGCAACAGCCGCTACGGCAGCGACGCCGAGGTGCGCCGCCTCTGCCGCAAGATGGGCATGGTGTTCCAGGGCTTCAACCTGTTCCCGCACATGACGGTGCTGCAGAATCTCATCGAGGCGCCCATGACGGTGAAGGGCATGAAGCGCGACGAGGTCGTTCCGTACGCCGAGGAACTGCTGCGCAAGGTTGGCCTGCTGGCCAAGCGCGACAACTATCCGGGGCGGCTGTCCGGCGGACAGAAACAGCGCGTGGCCATCGCCCGCGCGTTGGCCATGGAGCCGGACATCATGCTGTTCGACGAGCCTACCTCGGCGCTAGATCCCGAACTGACAGGCGAGGTGCTGCGCACCATGCGGCAGCTGGCCGAGGAACACATGACCATGCTCGTGGTGACGCACGAGATGGGTTTCGCCCGCGAAGTGGCGCACCGCGTGGTGTTCATGGACCAGGGCGTCATCGTCGAGGAAGGTCCGGCGCACGGCTTCTTCGCCGCGCCCGCCCAGGCCCGTACGCGGGCGTTCCTGAGCCAGATGCTGTAGGCGCAGGCAACGGCGCCGCCATGACGCCGCTGCGCGGCCCCGGCAGGCATGCCGAGGCCGCGCAGCGCGGGCTGGCCCAAACGGGCCTGCCGATCAGGTCGGCCCCTTCCAGTAAAAGCCCTGTGCCACGCCGCCTGCCTTGCCATCCAGGGTGATCTTCTTGGACTGCGGTTTGCCCGCGTAGGCCACGGTCAGATCGTAGGTGCCTTCGGGCAGCTTGGCATAGAAGATCGGACCATCCGACTTGGCCGACAGCACGTCCTGCCCGGAAGCGTTCCTGACGCGCACCTCCACGTCGGAAACATACGCGCCGCCGTCCGACAGCGCGAATTGCAACCGCAGGTTGTAGTCGCCGCTGACCGACTTCAGATAGCTGCTCTCTTCTTGCCCCACGCCGCCGCTGACGTAGCTGACCTCGCCCTGCTTGTGGACTTGCGGGCGGCCATCCTGCGCCCACGCCGAACCGGCGGCGGCCGCCAGGGCCAGCGCCATGCATGCCATCCTGGCTTGCCGAATGCGGACAATCATCGATCGCTCCTTGAAGGGGAAGACGTCTTCAAGTCTACGGCGGGCGGCCCCATGCCGCCAGCCGGCGGGACCGGACACGGCCGGCCGCGGGAAAATCCTGTGTGCACCGCAAAAAACATTCCTATAGAATAGGAACGATTCTCAAAATCTATACGCCCGCACCGCCGCCGTTTCCCCCCGAAGCATGACCGTCACTGTCGATCCCGGCCGCCAGCACGCCCTGCATGGCCTCTACACAGAGAACCATCACTGGCTGGTGGAGCTGCTGCTGCGCCGCCTGCGCCATCGCGGCGATGCGCAGGACATCGCCTCCGAGACGTTCCTGCAGATCGTGGCCTCGCCGGACGATCCTCGCGGCATCCGCGAGCCGCGCGCCTATCTCACCTGCATCGCCAAGCGGCTGGCCTATCGCCTGTACCGCCGGCGCGACCTGGAGCGCGCCTATCTCGACCGCATCGCGCTGATGGAGCCCGCATACGCACCCTCCCCCGAGCAATGCGCGCTCGAACTCGAAACCATCCTGCGCATGGACGCCAAGCTGTATGGCCTGCCGCCGGACGTGCGTGCGGCGTTCCTGTACAGCGTCTTCGACGAACTGAGCTACGACGAGATCGCGGTGCGCCTGCGCATCTCCAGCCGCACCGTGGCGCGCCACGTGAAGCGCGCGCTGCTGCACTGCGTGGCGGCGGGCAGCTAGATGGCGCGCCGCCGGCAGAAGGAAGATCCCACCGAAGCCGCAGTGAACTGGATGGTGCTGCTGCGCTCGGGCAGCGCCACGCCCGCCGACCGCGACGCCTTTGCCACCTGGCGCGATGCCGACGACCGCCACGCCGAGGCCTGGGCGCGCCTGCATACGGCCATTCCGGGCCTCGTGCCTGGCGCCGACGGCGCCGCTGCGGCATCACGCCGCAACGCCCGCGACGTGCTGATGCTGCCGCCGCGCCGCGTGGTGCTCAAGTCGCTGGTGGGCGCGGGTGTCCTGCTGGGGCTGGGCGGCACGGCAGCCAACCGCCTGGTGCCGATCGGCCAGTTGACGGCAGACCTGTACACCGGCACCGGCGAACGCAAGCGCATCGAACTGCCCGACCACAGTTCGCTCAGCCTGAACGCCCGTTCGGCGGTGGACGTGGACTTCTCGTCGTCGCGCCGCCTGGTGCGGTTGCGCGCCGGCTCCATCGTGGTGCGGGTGGCATCCGACCCCAGCCGGCCGTTCTCGGTGCAGACCGAAGACGGCCTGGTCACCGCGCTGGGCACGCAATTCATGGTGCGCCAGGATGCGCGGTCCACGCGCGTGGCGGTGCTCGAGCATCAGGTGGAAATCGCCACCGCGCGCGGCGCCCACCGCCTGCTCAAGGAAGGCGAAGGCGCGGATTTCGACGCGGCACAGGTTCGTTCCGCCGACGTCTCGCAGGCCACTGGCGCCGAATGGCTGAACGGCCACCTGCTGGTCAACCGGCAGCCGCTGTCGTACGTGATCGGCGAACTGCAACGCTACCGCCGCGGCGTGCTGCGGGTCTCGCCCGACGCGGCCGACATTCCGGTGCAAGGCGGCTTCCCGCTGGACGACGTGGACGCCAGCCTGGCTGGCCTGGCCGACACGCTGCCGATCACCCTCCACGACTACGGCGGCTGGCTCACGTTGATCGACCGCCGCTGATCGAGAACAAGAAACAGTTTGTAAGTTTCTGTCCGGTTGCCCTGCCCTGCCGACACAAGCCAGGCAATACCCCTGTCGGAGAGCCTCCCATCATGACCCGCCCCCAAGAGCCTCGCCTGCGCCGCTTCGGCCTGGCCATCTTGAGCGCATCCCTGCTGCTGGCCTGGCATGGCCAGCAGCGCGCGTCCGCCCAATCCGCCTCGGCCAGCAGCACCGCGCGCGCCAATGCCGGCGTCTACGCGCTCTCCATTCCGGCGGGCCCCCTGGCCGAGACGCTGAACCGCATCTCGCTGGCCACCGGCCGCGTGGTGTCGGTCGATCCGCAGGCAGTGCAGGGGAAATCGGCCCCCGCGATCGATGGCTCGCTCACCGCCGAAGCCGCGGTGCGACACGCCCTGGCGGGCAGCGGGCTGGAGGCGGTCGTCACGCCCAGCCGGGCCATCACCGTGCGGCCGGCAACGGGCGGCGCGGGCCAGCCCACCACGCTGGCACCCGTCACCGTGACGGGCTCGTACCAGGACCCGGCCATCACCGAAGGCACCCGCTCTTACACCAGCGCGGCGGTGTCCATCGGCAAATCGGAACACGCGCTGCGCGAAGTGCCGCAGTCCATTTCGGTGCTGACGCGCCAGCGCATGGACGACCAGAACATCACCACGCTGGGCCAGGCCATGGATTACGTCACCGGCGTGGTGGCGCAGCCCACGGGAACCGGCATCGTCAACATCGAGTCGCGCGGCTTCCAGATCAACCAGTATCTGGTCGACGGCCTGCCCTTCGCGGGCGGCCAGGGCATGTGGGGCAGCTCGATCATGGACCTGGGCATCTACGACCGCGTCGAAGTCTGGCGCGGCCCCACCGGCCTGCTGGAAGGCGCGGCGGAACCCAGCGGCACGCTCAATCTGGTGCGCAAGCGTGCCCGCGCCGAGCCCGGTTTCCAGGGCGCCATCACCACGGGTTCGTGGGACCGCTACCGCGTCGAACTGGACGGCACCGGCGCGTTGAACGAAGACGGCAGCCTGCGCGCGCGCGGCGTGATGATCTACGACGATGCCGGCAGCCACCTGCACCGCGTCTATGCCGACCGCCGCACGCTGTACGGCACCGTGGAATACGACTTCACGCCGAATACCACGCTGTCGGTCGGCGGCACGTATCAGGAAGGCGATTCGCTGGTGTTCGTGGGCCTGCCGCAGTATGCCGACGGCCGCAACATCGATGTGCCGCGTTCGACCTTCCTGGGCTCGACCGACTCGAAGAAACACGACAACGGCATGAGCCTCTTCGCGGAGCTGGAGCATCGCTTCGGCAACGGCGGCAAGTTCAAGCTGAACGCCAGCCAGGCGGTGCGCCGCACCTGGCTGAACCGCTACATGACGCACAGCTACATCGACCCGGTCACGGACGACGTCACCATACGGGCCGCGCGCCAGCGTTCGCGCCAGGAGAACCAGGGGCTGGACGCCTATCTGAGCGTGCCGGTCCAGGCCTGGGGCCTGCGCCACGAGATCACGGCAGGCGCGAACTACCAAGTCTATCGCGGCGGCAACCCGCAGGGCGACTTCATCGCCTATCGCCAGAACATCCACAACCCTGACCTGCGCGGCCTGGACACGTTGCCGGAAGTGGGCGATATCCCTCGCACCAAGACCACGCAGTACGGTGTCTATACCCAGGCCCGCATCAAGCCGGTGGCGCCGCTGACCGTACTGGTGGGCGGACGCTATGCATGGTGGGAAAGCCGCGATCCGGACGATGCGGCCGCCAACCAGTCCATCAAGGCCGAGTTCGTGCCCTACGCCGGCCTGGTGCTGGACCTGGACGACAACCACTCGGTGTATGCCAGCTACAGCCGCATCTTCAGCCCGCAGACCGAGGAACTGGCCACGGGCGGCTTTCTCAAGCCGCGCATCGGGCAGCAGTACGAAGTGGGCATGAAGGGCGAGTACCTGAACGGCGCGCTGAACACGCACGTGGCGCTGTTCCGCATCGACGACCGCAACCGCGCCATCGCCGATCCCGACAACGAAGACTATTCGCTGCCCGCCGGCAAGGTGCGCAGCCAGGGCTTCGAGGCCGAGGTCAGTGGCCGCATCACCTCGCAGTGGGACATGACCGCGGGCTATGCCTACACCGCCACGAAGTTCCGCAGCGGTGAGGAAAACGAAGTGGGCCAGCCGTACAACTCGGCCTATCCGCGCCACAACTTCTCGCTATGGAGCAAGTACCGCTTCGCCGACGGCCCGCTGGACAAGTTCTCGGTGGGCGGCGGCATGCGCTGGCTCAGCGAGCAGTACGTGCAACGCGGATCGGCACGCTGGACACAACCGTCCTACGCGCTGTTCGACCTGCAATTCGGCTACGAGATGCGGCCGGGCATGAACATGAGCCTGACCGTCTACAACCTGTTCGACAAGACGTACTTCAAGAAGATCTCCGGCCATGAATACCGGCAAACCTACTACGGCGAACCGCGCTCGGTCATGCTGACGATGCGCGGCTCGTTCTGATGACGGCGCAGGTCCTGGCGGCGGACATCCTGCGCGCGCACGCCGCACGGCAGCGGCGGCGCGTGCTGGCGCTCGTCCTGATGGGAGTGGTGCTGGCCGCGTGCCTGGTGGCGGACGTGGCGCTGGGCTCCACCCACTTCGCCTTCGGCGAAATCCTGCGGGCAGTTTTCACGCCGGCCAGCGCCGAGCCGGAAACCGCCATCATCGTCTGGTCGCTGCGCCTGCCCTACGCGCTGTTGGCCGTGCTGGTCGGCGCCGCGCTATCGCTGGCGGGCGCCGAGATGCAGACCGTGCTGGACAACCCATTGGCGGATCCCTTCACGCTGGGCGTATCCTCGGCGGCGTCGCTGGGCGCCGCGCTGGCCATCGTGACGGGCCTGCACCTGCCCGGCGTGCCCGCCGAATGGTCGCTGGCCGCCAACACCTTCTTCTTCGCGTTCGCCTCGGTGCTGCTGCTGCAGGCCATCACCCGGCGGGGCCGGCAGACCATGGTGCTGTTCGGCATCTCGATGGTCTTCACCTTCAATGCCCTGGTGGCGCTGCTGCAATATGCGGCCAACCCCGAAGACCTGCAGCAACTGGTGTTCTGGAGCATGGGCAGCCTGGCGCTGGCCAACTGGCCCAAGCTGCAGGTGCTTGGCGTGGCGCTGCTGGCCATGCTGCCCTTCAGCCTGCGCGCCGCCGCGCGGCTGAATGTGCTGCGCATGGGCGAGGAACGCGCCCGCACCTTGGGTATCGACACCGGCCGGCTGCGCTTCGGCGCGCTGCTGCGCATCAGCCTGCTGGCCGCCACGGCGGTGGCCTTCGTGGGCACCATCGGCTTCGTCGGCCTGGTGGGCCCGCACATCGCACGCATGCTGATCGGCGAGGATCATCGCCACTTCCTGCCCGCCAGCGCCCTGGTGGGCGGCGTGCTGATGTCCCTGGCGTCGATCGCCAGCAAAGCCCTCGTGCCCGGAGTCGTCCTGCCGGTGGGCATCGTCACCGCCATGGTCGGCGTGCCGGTGTTCCTGTGGCTGATCATGAGACGGAGCGCGCGCGCATGACTGATGCATTCGAGGGCCTGCGCGTGCGGCGGCTGCAGGCCGGCTATCGCGGCAAGCCCATCCTGCAGGGCCTGGACCTGCCCGACCTGCTGCCGGGCCAGGTCACCGCGCTGATCGGTCCCAACGGCGCGGGCAAGAGCACGCTGCTCAAGGCCATGGCGGGCCTGATTCCCACGCAGGGCGAGCTGGCGCTGCACGGCCAGGCGCTGGACAGGATGAGCCCCGCGCAACGGGCGGCCCACGTCGGCTACATGCCGCAGCGCCTGCCCGACGACCTGGACATCACCGTGCTGGAAAGCCTGCTGAGCATCCTGCGGGTCTGCGGCCAGGGCACGGAGACGGCCATGCCGCGCGCGCTGGCCACGCTGGAGCGGCTGGGCATTGCCGCGCTGGCCATGCAGCCGCTGGGCAGTCTATCGGGCGGGCAACGGCAGATGGCCAGCCTGGCGCAGGCCCTGGCCACCTCGCCGCAGGTGCTGCTGCTGGACGAACCCACCAGCGCGCTGGACCTGCGTCACCAGGTGGCGGTGATGCGCACCGTCCGCGCGCTGGCGCGGGAACAATGCATCGTCGTCGCCGTGCTGCACGATCTGAACCTGGCGGCGCGCTGGGCCGACAGCGCCGTGGTGCTGAAGGCCGGCGCGCTGTGCGCCAGTGGGCCGCCTCGCCAGGCGCTGACGCCCGATGTGCTGGCGCGCACCTATGGGGTGCGGGCGCGGGTGGAAACGTGTACGCAAGGCTTCCTGACGGTGCTGGCGGACGCGCCGCTGGAAGAGGACGCCACGGCATGAGGCGCGCATTGCGGCGCGCGCTGCTGGGCGGCCTACTGGCCCTGTGCGCGGCATCGGCCACGCGGGCGGAGCGGCCGCAGGCTGCCGCATATCCCGTCACCGTGACCGACGCGGCGGGCCGCCAGGTCCGGATCGAACGCGCGCCCCGCCGCATCTACCTGCAGAACGGCAACGACATCGTCGCCATGGCCCTGCTGGACCGCGAGGATCCGTTCGCGCGCATCCTGGCATGGCGGAACAGCCTGAACGACTCCGACCCCACGATCTGGCGCCTGATGCGCCAGCGCTGGCCGCACGCGGCGGACATCCCGGAACTGGCCTTCGACAACGGCGGCAACGCCGATGTGGAACGGCTGGTGCGGCTGCGGCCCGACATGCTGATCATGGATCTGGATACACGCGGCGCGGTCGAGCGCGGCCCCCTGGCGCGCATCATGGCGCAGTTGCGCGTGCCCATCGTCTACCTGGACAGCTCGAAGGATCCCCTGAACAACGTGCCCACCGGCCTGCGCGCCGTGGGTGCGGCGCTGAACCAGCGCGAGCGCGCCGACGCCTATCTGGCGTTCTATGAACAACGCCGCGCGGCCGTGCAGGCCGGCATCGATGCGGCCTCGCATCATCCGCTGGTGTTCATCGAGGCACGCGCGGGGCGGCAGGGGCTGGACCAATGCTGCTATTCGCAGGCCGAGACGTCCTGGGGCAAGCTGATCGGCCAGGCCGGCGCGCGCAACTATGCCTCGCTGCTGCTGCGCGGCGCCACTGGCGACATCGCCATGGAAACGCTGATCCGCAACAAGCCCGATGTCTACGTCATGACCGGCACCGCGCGCGTGCGCGCCGGGGCGCACGTCATTCCGTTCGGCTATGGCGCCACGCAGCAACGTGCGCGGCAGGCCATGGCGCTGCTGATGAACCGCCCGGGCTTCGCCCGCATCGCCCGCCGGCCCGGCGACTGCGCGGTGGGCTTCTACCACCAGTTCTACAACAGCGCGTTCAACATCGCGGGCTTCGAATACCTGGCCCGCGCGCTGTATCCGCAAACGCTGGGCCAGCTGGATCCGGACGCGACCTATCGCCGCATCCTCGCCACGTACACCGACATTCCCGATGCGCCGTTCCTGTTCGAGACGCGCCGCGCCTTCGACGGCCAGGGCGCGTGCCCGCCCTGAGCGATCAGAACTGCACGCCCTGGGTCAAGCCGCCATCCACCAGCAGATTGGTGCCGGTCGTGAAGCTGGCGGCGGGGCTGGCCAGGAACACGGCGGCCTTGGCCACCTCTTGCGGACGCGCCATGCGGCCCATCGGGTTCTGCGCCAGGCACTTGGCGAACAGTTCGGGCGTGTCGCGCTCGATGGCGCCCCAGACGCCCTCCTCGAAATAGACATTGCCGGGGGACACGGTATTCACGCGGATGCCATCGGCAGCGTGGCGCGCCGACAGTGTCTTGCCGTAGTGGATCAGCGCGGCCTTGATCACCCCATAGGGCTCGGCGAACATGTCGACCTCGCGGCCGGACACGCTGGAGATCAGCACGATGGAAGCCGCCTTCGAGGCCTTCAGGTAGGGCAGGGCCGCGTTGACGAAGGTCACCGTGCCCAGCAGGTCGGTCTCGAAGGCGCGGCGCCAGATTTCCAGGTCCGCCCCGCCGGCCAGCGCGCTGACGTTGGGAACGATGATGTCCAGGCCGCCCATGCGGTGGGCCGCGTCCTCCACCCAGGCGGCCATCTCGGCGGCATTCGTGACGTCGACCGCCGCACCCGCGGCCCGGTGGTCCATCTCGATCTCGGCCTGGCTGACGCCGGCCTCCGACCGGGCGCAGAAACCTACCTGCGCGCCCTCGGCCAGAAAACACTCGACGATCTTGCGGCCGATGCCGCGCGAGCCGCCGCTGACCAGTACCTTCGCGCCTTCGAGTTCCAGATTCATGATTCGCTCCTCGCCTTGCCGGCATGACTGCAAAAAACGAGGCCGAGTGTAGGGCCGCACCGCGGTGCGATGGACCGCGGGCCGCATGAAACCGGCGATTGTTCGGCGATGCCGAACGAATGCCCGCCGTGGCCCCGCCCCGGGCGCCTGCCACCTGTCATGCCGCATCGGGCACAATAAGCCTCGTTCCTGCCGCAACCGCATGCAATTCGATGGAAGACAGAACCCGCAACATCCAGTCGGTGGAGCGCGCCATGCTGCTGCTGGAGGCCCTGAACGCCCACGGCGGCCGCGCGCGGCTCACCACGCTGGCCGAGGCCTCGGGCCTGAGCAAGAGCACCGCGCACGGCCTGCTGGATACGCTGGCCGCCCTGGGCTACGTCACCCGTGACGGGGCGCATTACGCACTGGGATTGCGGCTGCATGCGTTGGCCCGCCCGCTGGACGGCCCGCATGCCGCACTGCGCGATGCCTTCCGGCCCGCCCTGCGCGCGTTTGCCGAGCTTTGCGGCGAGAACTGCTTCCTGGCCGTGCCGGGCGGCGCCCGCTCCTATCTGACGATCGCCGCCGTCGATGGCGGCGGCCAGCCGCTGCGCCTGCCTGACGATCCGCGCCGGGACGCGATGGCCACGTCGGCCGTCGGCAAGGTGCTGATGGCCAATGACCGGACCCTGGCGAAGCGGCTGCGCCAGGCGCACCGTCTGCCCGACGGGGTGGACGATGAGCTGCGCATCGTGCGCAACCAGGGCTATGCGCTGGACCTGGGCGCGTCGGAACGGTCGCTGCATTGCGTGGCGTTGCCATTGCGCGTGCGCGGCCGCGTGGTCGCCGCGCTCAGCGCCGGCGGCCCCAGCGACCGCCTGGGACAACCCGCCATGCAGCGCCTGGCGTCGTCGGCCATGCGCAGCCTGTTCGACCTGATCAAGCTGTAAGCCGGCGGGCGGCACGTGGCACGTGGCACGCGACGATGCTTCGTCAATTTCTCTTATGAAACTCGTCAAATAAGTTCGCTTTTCTAATTTAGTTCGGCTGCTTAGACTGCCTGCATACCCATACGCACCATGCAGGAGACACGCATGCACGCCGCATCCTCTGAACGCCCCCAACCCTGGACCGCCGAACAGGCCCGCCAGGACACCTCCTGGATCCTCCGCCTGAACGCCGCTGAAGTCCAGGGCGTGCGCGACGCGCTGGCTTATGCCCGGCAGCACCCCAAGCCGCTGCTGGCCATGGAACAGGCCGACTTCCCCCTGCCGCAGGTCAGCCGCGACGCGCTGACCCGCGCCATCGCCATCACGCAGGGCCGCTGGGGCATGTGCCTGGTCAAAGGCTTTCCCGTGGACGAATGGACCGAGGAAGACTCCCGCCTGGCGTACTGGGGCATGGGCCTGTACATGGGCGTGGGCCGTACGCAGAACCGCGCCAGCCAGGTCATGAACGACGTGCGCAACGAAGGTGGCGAGTACAAGGTGAAGGGCGGCCGCGGCTACAACACCAATGCCGGCCTGGACTTCCATCAGGACTCGTGCGACGTGGTCGCGCTGCTGTGCCGCCGCACCGCCAAGAGCGGCGGCCAGAGCAAGGTGGTCAGCTCGATGGCCCTGCGCGACGAGGTGCAGCGCCGCCGTCCGGATCTGATCCCTGTGCTGCAAAGCCCGTTCTTCCACAGCTACCAGGGCACCAACGACCCCAGCCAGCCGCCCTTCTACCGCTGCCCCATCTTCGGCAACCACCCCGAGTATTTCTCGGCGCGCACCAATCGCAAGAACACCGTGGCCGCGCAGCGCGACTTTCCCGAGGTGCCGCGCCTGACGGCCCAGCAGGAAGAGGCGCTGGACCTGCTGGACGAACTGCTGCCCAGCGACCAGCTGTGCTTTTCGATGGAACTCGAACGCGGCGACATGCAGTTGCTGAACAACTACGTCACCCTGCACTCGCGCACGCCGTTCGAGGACTTCGACGATCCCGACCTGAAGCGCCATCTGTTCCGTCTGTGGCTGGCCGTGCCCATCTCGCAGCCCCTGCCGGATGACTGGGCCGAATACTACGGCGACGCGCGGGCCGGCGCCGTGCGCGGCGGCGTGCGCGGCACGGCCATCACGCAGGAGTTCCTCGAATACGAAAAACGCCAGGCCGCCGCCATGGGCATGCGCTTCGAGACCTGGAAGCCTCGGGTGCTGAAGGAAGACATGGAAGCGCAACTGGCTGCGCAGCGCGACACCCAGGCCGCCTGACGCGGCATCGGAGACTGGACATGAACCGCATTTCCCTGCGCGAGCGCCTGGCCGGCAACCAGGCGGTGCTGGCGCCCGGCGTGTACGACGCCCTGACCGCCCTGATCGCCGAACAGGCGGGGTTCGATGCCCTGTACCTGTCCGGCGGTGCGGTGGCGTATTCGCAGTTGGGCCGCTCCGACGTGGGCCTGACCACCGCCACCGAGACTGCCGACGTCCTGCAACGCATCACCGACCGCGTCAGCCTGCCCATCATCGTCGACGGCGATACGGGCTATGGCAATGCCTTGAACACGCAGCGCACCGTGCGGCTGTTCGAGCGCGCCGGCGCATCGATGATCCAATTGGAAGACCAGACCTTTCCCAAGCGCTGCGGGCACCTGGAGAACAAGAGCCTGGTGTCCACCGCCGAGATGTGCGGCAAGCTGCGCGCCGCGCTGGACGCCCGCCACAGCCCCGACACGCTGGTCCTGGCCCGCACGGACGCCGTGGCCGTAGAGGGCCTGGAGGCCGCTCGCGAACGCGCCGAGGCCTACCTGGCCTGTGGCGTGGACGCGCTGTTCATCGAAGCCGTGAACAGCACGGCCGACATGGACACCGTGTGCAAGCAGTTCGCGTCGCGCACGCCGCTGTTGGCCAACATGGTCGAGGGTGGCAAGACGCCCGTACGCAGCGCGCGCGAGCTGTCCGAACGCGGCTACCGCATCGTCATCTTCCCCGGCGGCACCGCCCGTTTCGTCTCGCGCCAGTTGCAACACTATTTCGGCAGCCTGAAGGAACACGGCACCACCGAGCCCATGTGGCCCGAGATGAACGACTTCAACGCCCTGAACGGCTTGATCGGCACTCCTGAACTGCTGGAACTGAGCCGCAAGTACGCAGGCTGATTCCCCAATGCGCGGCATGGCCCGGTGCCCGGGCCGCCGCCGCATCACGGCGCGAACGCCAAGGATTCGCGGCCGCCCATAACCACAACGGAGACACCATGAAGATCGCCCTTCGGCTTGCTGCCGCCCTGCTGTTCTGTACGGGCACCCTGTCGGCCCACGCCCAGTACCCCGAAAAACCCCTGCGCCTGATCGTGCCATTCCCGCCGGGCGGCAACATCGACGCCACGGCGCGCATCGTGGCCAGCGGCCTGTCGCAGCGCCTGGGCCAGTCCGTCATCGTCGAGAACAAGGCCGGCGCCGCCGGCATCGTCGGCGCCGAGTTCGTGGCGCGTTCCGCCCCCGACGGCTACACCGCCGTGCTGGGTTCGACCGGCGCGCTGGCGCCCTTGAAGGCCCTGCATCCGAACGCCAAGCTAGAACCCACCAAGGACTTCGCCGCTGCCGGCACCGTGGCGCGCGCGCCGCTGGTCCTGGCTGTCAACGCCGCGTTGCCCGTGAAGACCGTCGCCGAATTCATCCGCTATGCCAAGGAGCGTCCCGGCAAGCTGACCATGGCGTCGGCCGGCGTGGGCACCGCCGCGCACCTGACCGGCGAACTGTTCCAGAAACTCAGCGGCACCCGGCTGCTGCACGTGCCCTACAAGGGCAGCAGCCTGGCCGTGGCCGACCTGCTGGGCGGCCACGTCGACATGACCTTCGACCAACTGGCCTCCACCATCGCGCAGATCAAGGCCGGCAAGCTGCATGCCCTGGGCGTGACCACGGAAAAGCGCTCCAGCGTAATGCCCGAACTGCCCACGCTGGCCGAATCCGGCTTGCCCGGCTTCGAGGCCAGCACCACCACCGGCGTGCTGTTCCCGGCCGGCACGCCCAAGGCCGTGCTGGATCGCGTCAGCGCCGCCATGAAGGAAACCCTGGCCAAGCCCGAAGTGCAGCAGCAACTGCGCGAGCTGGGCGCGGATGCCCTGCCCGGCAGTGGCGCCGACTTCGACCGCATCCTGGCCAGCGAGACCGTAAAGTGGAACAAGGTCGCGCAGGCAGCCAACATCCAGCCGGCCGATTGAGGACACCTCGCATGCAACCGCAAACCCAAGACGTCCCGCCGCTCTGCCTACCGCCATTGGCGCGCGCCAGCCAGCCACGCTGGGCCTTGCCGGCCGGCGCCACCGATTGCCACTGCCACGTTTACCAGGACCAGGCGCGCTATCCCTTGATCGCTGGCCGCTCGTACACCCCGCAGACGGCCACGCTGGACCAGTACCTGACGATGTGCGACCAGGTCGGCATGGACCGCACGGTGCAGGTCAGCGCCAGCGTTTACGGCACCGACAACTCACTGACGCTGGACGTGATCGCCGAATTGGGCCAGCACCGCGCGCGCGGCGTGGCGGGCCTGCCGGCGGACGCCACGCCCGCCGAGCTGGAGCGCCTGGATCGCGGCGGCATGCGCGGCGTGCGCCTGTCCACGCATGTGAAGGGCTATGGCGGCACCGCCGCCATCGGCGCGATGGCCGAGCGCCTGAAGCCCATGGGCTGGCACGTGCAGGTGCATGTGGCCGACGTCGACGAACTGGTGCCGCTGGAAGACGAGTTGCTGCGCGTGCCGGTGCCGCTGGTGTTCGACCATCTGGGCGCGGTGCGCGGCGCGCAGGGGCCGCTATCGCCGGGTTTCCAGACGCTGCTGAAGATCCTGCGCGAACGCGACGACTGCTGGACCAAGATCTCCAGTTGGTACCGGCGCTCGGACACCGGCGCGCCGGACTATCGCGATATCGGCCCCATCGTCCAGGCGCTGGTGCAGGCGCGGCCCGATCGCCTGGTGTTCGGCACCAACTGGCCGCACCCCGCGCTGTTCACGCCGGGCGAGGTGCCCGACGACGGCCACCTGATCGATCTGTTCTGCGCCTGGGTGCCGGACCCGGCCGTGCGCACGCGCATCCTGGTGGACAACCCGGCGCGGCTGTACGGCTTCGAGTAGAGCGATATTCGGGGACTGGCACGCTACAGAAGCGGGCGGGCCAGTCATTTTTCGTTTATTTCGAATTTCGAATATTTCGTTTAAACTGACGACATTGTTCCATATGCCAGGAGTCGGCAATGTCCGCCACCACCCATGCTCAAGTTGCGTTGCCTGCCGAGCGGGAAATTCAGGCAGCCGTGCAAGGCCAGCGCGCCTTGGCCGCTTATTTGGCAACCCGCCTCGAAACACAGCACATCCAGATCTTCGACGATCAGAACCAGGCTCACCAGGTCGAATTGCCGACATCCGCCCTGCGCATGTTGGTAGATATCCTGGCCGAGCTTGCCGATGGCAATGCCGTCAAGGTCGTCCCTGTCCACGCCGAACTGACGACGCAGGAAGCAGCGGATCTGCTCAACGTATCGCGACCTCATCTGGTCAAGCTGCTGGAAGACGGTGCGCTGCCCTTCCATAAGACCGGCAAACATCGACGCGTGCGCTTCGCGGACTTGATGCAGTACAAAGCCCAGCGAGATCGATCCAGCGAGCAGGCAATGGCCGAACTCTCCCGCCAATCCCAGGAACTGGGAATGGGATACGAATGAGGCACTCCGCGTTCACGGTCGTCTACGACGCATGTGTCCTCTATCCGGCGCCATTGCGCGATTTCCTGATGTGGCTGGGGCTGTCAGGCCAGTTTCGGGCGACCAAAGCCCTCTCGATGTATCGGGCGATTCTTTGAACAGCCACCGGAGACCTTTGCATATGCGAAAGATCTCCATCGGCTCACCCCATGTACACCCCGCCATTGACGGCGTAGTTCGCGCCAGTGACAAAGGCCGCCTCGTCCGAGGCCAGCCAAGTGCACAGGTTCGCCAGGTCCTGGGCAGTGCCCAGCCGGCCCACAGGCACGGTCTCCACCAGGCGGTCCAGCATGGCCGGCGGAAAAGCCTGCACCTTCTCATCGGCGATGAAGCCGGGCGACACCACGTTGACGGTCACGCCGCGCGAGGCGACCTCCTGCGCCAGCGAGCGCGAGAAACCGATCACCGCGCCCTTGGCCGTGGCGTAGTTGATCTGGCCGATCTGTCCTTTCTCGGCAGCCACCGAGCCGATGTTGATGATGCGGCCCCAGCCCCGGTCGGCCATGCGGTCGACAACCTGCTTGGTCGTGTTGAACAGCGTATCCAGGTTGCTGCGCAGCACGGCGGACCAGTCCGCGTACTCCATCTGGCGAAAGCGCATGTCCAGCATGGCGCCGGCGTTGTTGACCAGCACGTCGATCTCGCCGACCTCGCGGCGCACCTGCGCGAACGCGGCCTCGGTCGAGGCCCAATCGGTGGCGTCGCCTTCGGACGCCGAGAACGCGTAGCCCAGGGCCTTCTGCTCTTTCAACCATTGCTGCTTGCGCGACGAGCGCGGGCCGCAGCCCGCCACGACGCGGTGCCCGGCGCGATGCAGCGCCTGGCAGATGGCGGTGCCGGTGTGGCCCATGCCGCTGGTGACGTAGGCAATGCGTAGCGCCATGATGATTCCTTATTTCAAAGCCGCGCTCAGGCGGCGCTGCCGACCAGGGGGAACAGACCGAACATCAACCCGGCGCCCAGCATCACCAGGCAGACCATCGCGGCCCATTTCAGCGAATAGCGCTGGTGATCGCCGAACTCGACCCCCGCCAGGCCCACCAGCAGGTACGTGGACGGCACCAGGGGGCTGAGCAGGTGGACCGGCTGGCCGATCAGCGAGGCGCGCGCCATTTCGACGGCCGTGATGCCGTAGCCTTGCGCCGCTTCGCTCAGGATGGGCAGCACGCCGAAGTAGAAGGCGTCGTTGGACATGAAAAACGTGAACGGCAGGCTGACCAACGCGGTGATGCCGGCCAGGTACGGCCCCAGGGCGTCGGGAATGATGGCCAGCAGGCTGCGCGACATGGACTCGACCATGCCGGTGCCCGCCAGGATGCCCGTGAAGATGCCCGCCGCGAAGATCAGCGCCACCACCGACAGCACGTTGCCCGCGTGCTGCACGACACGGCGGCGCTGCTCGGCCAGGTCGGGATAATTGATGACCAGCGCAATGGCGAAGGCGATCATGAACAGCACCGGCAGGGGCAAGAGGCCCAGGATCAGGCTGGCCATCAGCGCCAGCGTCAGGCCGGCGTTCACCCACAGCAGCTTCGGGCGGCGCAGCTCCTCGTCGGCCTCGATCTCGGGCAGGCTCTTGGGGCCGTCCTCGTCATAGGCCGGATGCGAAGCGCCGCCCGGCAACGACAGTACGCCCAGGCGGCGGCGCTCCTTCAAGCCCAGGAACACGGCCAGCATCAGGATGGCCGCCAGCGCCACGCCCATCACGGGCACCATCGGCACGAAGATGTCGCCCGCGTCCACGTGCAGCGCGCTGGCCGCGCGGGCCGTGGGGCCGCCCCACGGCGTCATGTTCATCACGCCGCTGGCCAGCATGGCCAGACAGGTCATGGACAGCGCGTTCATCTTCAGGCGGCGGTACAGCGGCAGCATGGACGCCACCACGATCATGTAGGTAGTCGAGCCATCGCCGTCCAGCGAGATCACCATGGCCAGCACCGTCGTGCCCACCACGATGCGCAGCGGATCGCCCTTCACGGCGCGCAGGATGCGGCCCACGATGGGATCGAACAGGCCGGCGTCGATCATCACGCCGAAGTAGAGGATGGCGAACATCAGCATCACGCCCGTGGGCGCGATCTTGCGGATGCCGTCCAGCATCATCCTGTCGATGCCGCCGCCGAATCCGCCCAGCAAGGCGAACACGATGGGAACGAGGATCAGCGCGACCAGGGGGGACAGGCGCTTCGTCATGATCAGCGTCATGAACGTGATCACCATTCCGAAACCAAGCAAGGTCAACAGCATGGAACTATCTCCGATGAAATCTTTGTTATGTCTGTCCGCCGCCCAGTCCAAGACGGCGAAGGCGCAAGGCTAGGTCGATAACCTGTCCGGAACCTGTCGTTTCGATGGCTTCCCGCGCGAACGGGACGGCCCCGGCGCCTATGCGAAAATCAGGCCCCATGCGCATACTGGTGATCGAAGACGACGAGGACCTGGCCGACGCGATCGTGCGGCGGCTGCGCCGTCTCGGCCACGCGGTCGACTGGCAGAACGACGGCATCGATGCCGATGGCGTGCTGCAGTACGAGACCTTCGACATCGTGCTGCTGGACATCGGCCTGCCGCGCATGTCCGGCATCGAGATCCTGCATCGCCTGCGCGACCGGGGCAGCAAGACGCTGGTGCTGGCGCTGACCGCCCGCATCGACATCGAAGACCGCGTGCACGCGCTGGACAACGGCGCCGACGACTACCTGGCCAAGCCCTTCGATTTCCGCGAGCTGGAAGCCCGCTGCCGCGCCCTGCTGCGCCGGCCCACCGCGCAGCCCGCGGGCGGGTGGCGCTTCGGCGAACTGGTCATCGACAGCGCCGCGCGCAAGGTCACGATGGCGGGCCAGCGCATCGAGCTGCCGCGCCGCGAGTACAGCCTGCTCGAAATCCTGCTGGCCGGCATG
This sequence comes from Bordetella ansorpii, assembly GCF_900078315.1. Lineage (GTDB taxonomy): Bacteria > Pseudomonadota > Gammaproteobacteria > Burkholderiales > Burkholderiaceae_B > Bordetella > Bordetella ansorpii. Next base: position 180,373 of record NZ_FKBS01000014.1, on the reverse strand, counting down.
AACCGCGCGGTCAGCAAGGCCGAGATCGCGAACAAGCTGTTCGCCTTCGACGACGAGGCCGCGCCCAATGCCATCGAGCTCTACATCGGCCGGCTGCGCCGCAAGCTCGAAGGCACGCCGCTGCGCATCGAGACCCAGCGCGGCACCGGTTACCTGCTGACGGCCAACGATGACGGCAAGCCCGACACGACCTCCGCAGCCTGACGCGCGCGCGGGCCGGCTCTCGATCCGGCGCAGGCTGCTGGCCGTGCTGCTGGCGGTGTTCGCGCTGGGCGTGGGGTCGCTCTACCTGATGGTGCGCGGCTATGCCCAGCAGACCGCCGACACCACCTACGACCAGATCCTGCGCGCCTCGGCGCTGTCGATGTCCGACAGCATCCAGCTGGTGGGCGAGGAATGGCGCATGGACATGCCCTATGCCGCGCTGGCCCTGCTGGCGCAGGCGCCGCGCGACCGCGTCTTCTACCGCGTGCAGGCCAGCGACGGCACGCTGATCTCCGGCTATCCCGACCTGCCCGCGCCGCCTTCGACGAGCAATGATTCCGCGCAACTATTCGAAGCCACGTACCAGGGCGAGCCCGTGCGCTTCGCCTGGATGGCGCGCCGTATCGCGGGCCCTGGCGGCACGCAGAGCGCGGTAATCCAGGTCGGCCAGACGCGCCTGGCGCGCGATACGCTGAGCGAACACATGCTGTGGCGCGGCACCCTGGCGCTGGCCCTCTTCACCGTGGCCGCGCTGGCGCTGGCGTATTGGGGCCTGCGGCGGTCGCTGGCGCCCATCCAGCGCATCGAACGCGAACTGGCCGCGCGCGGCGCATCGGACCTGCAGCCCATCTCGGCCCCCGTGCCCGAGGAGCTGGCCACGCTGGTGCACACGCTGGACGGCTTCATGGGCCGCCTGGCCGAGAACCTGGACACGCTGCGCCTGTTCATCGCCGAAGCCGCGCACCAGTTGCGTACGCCCATGGCCGCGTTGCATGCGCAAATGGAAGTGGCCCTGGACGAGGAAGACCCCGTGCAGCAGCGCCGCAGCCTGCTGGCCGTGCTGCGCAATGCCGAGAAGCTGTCGCGCCTGGTCAACCAGTTGCTGAGCGACGCCAGCGTCATCCACCGCAGCAGCCTGCGGCAGTTCGAACCAGTGGACCTGGCCGAACTGCTGCGCCAGGCGGCCTACGACAGCACGCCGCAGGCCGACCCCGAACCCGACGTGCGCCTGGCGTTGCCGCGCGAAGACGAGCCGGCGCGCGCCCTGGCCGACAGCCTGATGCTGCGCGAGGCCTTCAAGAACCTGATCGACAATGCCCTGCGCCACGGCGCGGCGCCGGACGGCCATATCGACGTGCGGCTGCAACGCGAGGGCGATGCGTGGCGCATCACGGTGTCCGACCAGGGGCCCGGCATTCCGCCCGCGGTGGCCAACACGGCCTTCGAACGCTTCGTGCGCGGCCCCAATCCGCGCGGCGCGGGCGCGGGGCTGGGCTTGGCCATCGTGCGCCGCGTGGTCGACAGCCACCACGGCTCGCTCTGCCTGAGCAACCGGCCCGGCGGCGGGCTGGATGCGGTGGTGGTGCTGCCCGTGCATGAGGACACGCCATGACAATGCCATCCCTGCGGGCCATGATCCGCGGCCTGGCGGCGGCCAGCCTGGTCCTGCTGGCAAGCGCCGCGCAAGCCACCCAGCCCACCGGCGTGCTGACGCTCGGCCCCGCCGACAGCCCCAACGTGCTGGTCGTGCACAGCACCAACAGCCTGGACGTGTTCCGCCCGGTGCTGGAAGACTTCGCGCGGGTGCATCCCACCGTCGGGGTAGAGTATGCCGAATGGTCCGCCCAGGAACTCTACGACCAGGCGGTCGCGAACGGCGCGGACCAATCGCGCAAGGCAGGCCCCGACCTCATCATCAGCAGCGCGATGGACCTGCAGACCAAGCTGGCAAACGATGGCCTGGCGCAGCCACACGCCTCGCCCGAGGCCCGTGCGCTGCCGCAGGGCGCGAACTGGCGCGACGAGGTCTTCGGCGTCGATACCGATGCGGTCGTCATGGTCTACAACACGCGCAAGCTCGACGCCTCGCGCGTGCCGCGCACGCGGCGCGCGCTGCTGTCGCTGCTGCAGGCCGCCGACCGTCCGCTGGCGGGCCGCGTGGCCACCTATGACGTCACCGCCAGCGCCAGCGGCTACCTGGCCGCCACGCAGGACATGCGTCTGGACAGCATGGCGGCCGCGCTGGTCGCCGCGCTGGGACACAACAACGTGTCGCTGTACGCCTCCTCCGACGAAGGCCTGGACCGCCTGGCGCGCGGCGACGTCTCCCTGGCCTACAACATGCTCGAGTCCTACACGCGCCACCGCATCGACGAAGGCGCGCCGCTGGCCATCGTCTATCCGCAGGACTACACCCTGACGCTGTCGCGCGCCGCGCTCATTCCCCGGCAGGCGCCCCGGCCCGACCTGGGGGGACTCATGCTGGACTACCTGCTGTCGCCGCGCGGCCAGCAGGCGCAGGCGCGGGCCCGGCAGTCCGGCGCGCACCCTGCCGATCCCGCGCAGGCACGCATGGCCGGCGTGCGCCCCCTGCCGCTGGACGTGGGCCTGCTGGTGTACCAGGACGCCCAGAAGAAGCGGCACTTCCTGGATGTGTGGCAGGCCGCGCGCTGCGATGCGTCGCTGGGGTGCGAGGGCCGGTAAAACGCGGCGCGCGATAGCGGCGACAGACGATAGAATCATCGATAGAATCCGCCATGACCGGGTATTCAAAAAAAAGCATCGCTGTTTTACCCTTCTCCGCCTATCGGCCGTTGCATGGATCAACTGGGCAAAAAGATGCGCCTTCCCTCCATACAGGGCCTGCTCGCTTTCGAGGCCGTGGCACGATTGCGCAGCGTCAATCTGGCTGCCGAAGAACTCAGTATCACCCCGAGCGCCGTCAGCCACCGTATCCGCCAACTCGAAACCCAATTGGCGGTGCGTTTTTTCTCCGGCCGCGATTTCAGTCTCAGCTTGGAAGGCGTCGCCTATCTGGCTCGCGTGCGGGAAGCCATCGTGGCGCTTCAACAAGTGCCCGGCCATCAGACCAGCCCGCGACCGGACATGCGCAGATTGCGCGTCGCGGTCACGCCGACCTTCTCGCGCCAAATATTGCTGCCGCGGCTGGCGGTGTTCTGCCACACTTATCCCGACATCGAGCTGATCCTGCAGGTGACGACACCCGTGCGCAACATGACCGCCGAAGAGGCCGACATCGAGCTGCGTTTCGGCACGGGGCCGTTCCATGACCGCGAATTCCTGCTCTTGCAGGCCGACGAGGTCAGTGCCGTGTGCAGCCTCGACTATCTGCGCCGCCACGGGCCGTTCAACGACTTCGCCACCGACGACATGGTGTCGCGCGCCCAGCTGCTGCGCACGCCGCTGGAGTCCTGGAGTACCTGGTTCAAGGCGCATGGCATCGACCTGCCCGAGCCGGTCATGGGCAACCAGTTCAGCGACCTGGGCCTGATGCTCGACGCGGCGGCTGCCGGCCTGGGGGTGGCGCTGATGCGCCTGAAGCTGGGCCAGACCTGGCTGGCCAGCGGCCAACTGGTGCGACTGTCGACCCGCAGCGTGCCGTCGCCGAATGCGTATTTTTTGTGCTGGCGGCCAGGCGCCATGGAGCGCGTGGAATGCGCGACGTTTGTCGATTGGCTGCGCCGCGCCATGGACGACTGATCAAAAAATGCACGACCTGAATTGTTTTCAGGTTGAACAATGAGACTTTTCAGATTGCCGCCCGGAACGAGCAATATAGTTTTGTCCCAAGGCATCGAACGAGTGCCTGAGGACGGGCGTAGCCCCAGACAGAAAGTGGACGAAGCACGGAACAAAGGAAACCATGCCTGCCGCTGCCACTTTGCCGCAAGCGATCTTCCCGGTATTTGCCCTGCTGGCCGCGGGCTACGTCGTCAAGCGGCTGGGGTGGATGAAACCCGCCTATGCCGAGGGCATGAACCGGTTTGTCTACTACCTGGCCTTTCCGGTGCTGCTGTTCACCGTCATCGCGCGCACGCCCTACACTGAAATCTTCAAGGCCGCGTTTCTCGGCGCCTGGGCCGTATCGGTCATCGCCGGCTATTTTCTTGCCGGCGCGGCCAGCCTGCTGTGGCAACGCGATGGCCTGGCCGCCATGGGCATGCGCGGCTTCAACTCCGCCTGTGGCAATACCTCGATGGTGGGCATTCCGCTGTGCATCGCGGCCTTCGGCAAGGAGGCGGCGCTGCTCGCGGTGCTGGCCACCATCGCCAACGCGGTCATCGGCGTGAGCATGACGGTGATGCTGATCGAAAGCAGCAGGCAGGCCGGCGCCTCGCGCGCGAAAATGGCCGGGCGCATCGCCTGGTCGCTGGCGCAGAACCCGCTGATGATCAGTTTCGTGCTGGGTTTCGCCTGCGCCGCCTGGTACGGCCCGCTGCCGCCCGCGGTCGCCAACCTGGCCGACATGCTCGGCGCCGCGGCGATTCCGTGCTCGCTGGTCGCCACCGGACTGTTCTTTGCAGGCCATACGGACCGCATCGCCTATTCGCAGGCGTCGGTGTTCACCGTCTTCAAACTGATCGCGCAGCCCCTGCTGGGCTGGGCCATCGCGCGCTATCTGTTCGGCATCGACGGGCAATTGCTGGCGATATTGGTCGTGCTGTCGGCGATGCCGCTGGCCTCGACCTGCTTCGTGATCGCGCAACGTTTCGACGTGCTGGCCGAGGAAACCTCTTCGATGATGATCATCTCGACCGTCGCATCGCTGGTCACGCTCAGCCTGCTGCTGGGATGGCTCGGGATATAGCTTTCATGCGGCCCCGCGCGCGTTGCCGCGTCACGGAAAACCGCCGGGCCGATTCATCGTCTCTTCCCCTCCCCCTGCAGCCCGCCACCCGGGCACTCCCCCATGCGCTTGAAAGACTGCCACAATTTTCATGATTTCCGCCGCCTGGCCCGGCACCGGCTGCCGGGCCCGATATTCGATTACATCGACGGCGGCGCCGACGACGAAGTGACGATGCGCCGCAATACCTCCGCATTCGATACCTGCGCGTTGGTGCCCAATGTGCTGCGTGGGGTATCGGACGTGGACCTGTCGGTCACCGTGATGGGACAGAAGCTCGCCCTGCCGTTCTATCTGTCGCCCACGGCGCTGCAGCGGCTGTTCCATCATCAGGGCGAACGCGCCACCGCGGCGGCGGCCGAACGCTTCGGCACCCTGTTCGGCGTTTCCTCGCTGGGCACCGTCTCGATGGAAGAGCTGGCCAGAAAGCACAGCACGCCGCAGGCCTACCAGTTCTATTTTCACAAAGACCGGGGCCTGAACCGCGCCATGATGGAGACCGCCCGGCAAAGCGGCATCAAGGTGATGATGCTGACAGTCGACAGCATCACCGGCGGCAACCGCGAACGCGATCTGCGCACGGGCTTCACCATCCCCTTCCGCCTGACGCTGGGCGGCATGTGCCAGTTTGCCGTCAAGCCGCGCTGGGGGCTGGGCTTTCTGACGCACGACAGATTCAGCCTGCCGCAGCTCGATGCCCACATCGACATGAAGGGCGACTCGCTGAGCATCAGCCGCTATTTCACCGAGATGCTCGATCCTACGATGAGTTGGGACGACGTCGCGCAGATGGTCGCGCAATGGAACGGCCAGTTCTGCCTGAAGGGCGTCATGAGCGTGGACGATGCCCGCCGGGCGGCCGACATCGGCTGCACCGGCATCGTGCTGTCGAATCATGGCGGACGCCAGCTCGACGGCTCGACCACGGGATTCGACCAGCTCGACGACATCGTGCAGGCGGTCGGCGACCGGCTGGACGTGCTGATCGACGGCGGCATCCAGCGCGGCAGCCACGTACTGAAGGCGTTATCGCTGGGCGCCAAGGCGGTGGGGCTGGGGCGCTACTACCTGTTCCCGCTGGCCGCCGCCGGGCAACCCGGGATCGAGCGGGCGCTGGGCCAGCTCAAGGCGGAAATCGTGCGCGACATGCGCCTGATGGGCGCGAAGCAGGTATCCGACCTGGGGCGGCAGAACCTTCGATTCCTGGGCTGAACGGGACACCGGGCGCGCGGCCTCCCCCAGGCCGCCGCGGTCCGCTTCGCCCGCCCTCACGAGCGGCCAGGGCGAACATGACAAAATGGCTTCCCCAACATGAAGCCCCCAACTCGACACATTCGGCCAGGACGCGTTAGAATCCGCCCAGAAGTCAGCCTGTCCCGTTGCACAGGTCCCGTCTCATCACAGTTTTCAAGCCCATTTCGTCATGTCCCGACTCGCTACGACCTTCACCTCCCAGTGGTGGCGCTTCCGCTAGGAAGCGGCATGTCGTTGCGGTTCAATACTGCATCCTGCCGCCGGTACCGGTGACAGGCTCGCATCTCAGATAGCACCCCCGGCACGGCGGCTCCAAGACTCAAGGAGATTGCCCATGCTGTTGATGCTAGACAACTACGATTCGTTCACCTACAACCTGGTCCAGTATTTTGGCGAGCTGGGTGAAGACGTGCATGTGGCGCGCAACGACCAGATCACGCTGGACGAGATCGCCGCCCTGAATCCCTCGCGCATCTGCGTATCGCCCGGCCCGTGCTCGCCGGCCGAAGCAGGCGTTTCCGTTCCCCTGATCCAGCGTTTCGCCGGCCAGGTGCCCATCCTGGGCGTGTGCCTGGGCCATCAGGCCATCGGCGCGGCCTACGGCGGCGACATCGTCCGCGCGCAACAGATCATGCATGGCAAGACGGTGCAGATCTCGCACCGGGGCACCGACCTCTTCGCGGGCCTGCCCACGCCGTACACAGCCATCCGCTACAACTCGCTGACCATCGATCCGGCCACCCTGCCCGACTGCCTGGAAGTGACCGCCACGGCGCCAGACGGCGACATCATGGGCGTGCGCCACAAGACGCTGCCCCTCTACGGCGTCCAGTTCCACCCCGAATCCGTCCTGAGCGAGCACGGCCACGCCATGCTGCGCAACTTCCTGCAGATCCAATGAAAGGCTCCGTCATGACCATCTCCCCCGCCGAAGCACTGACCCGCTGCATCGAACACCGCGAGATCTTCCACGACGAAATGCTGCACCTGATGCGCATGCTGATGCGCGGCGAGATGTCGCCGCAGATCGCCAGCGCGCTGCTGATGGGCCTGCGCGTGAAGAAGGAAACCGTGGGCGAGATCACCGCCGCCGCGCAAGTGATGCGCGAGTTCGCCACGCCGGTCGTCACGCCCGATCCCAGCCAGTTGCTGGACATGTGCGGCACCGGCGGCGATGGCAGCCACACCTTTAATATTTCGACCACGGCCATGTTCGTCGCAGCCGCGGCGGGCGTGAAGATCGCCAAGCACGGCAACCGCAGCGCCTCGTCGTCCTCGGGCAGCGCCGACGTGCTGGAAGCGCTGGGCGCCAACCTGCAACTGACGCCCGCGCAGGTCGCCGAATGCATCGAGGAGACCCGCATCGGCTTCATGTTCGCCCCCGCGCATCACGGCGCCATGAAGAACGTCGCTGCAGTGCGCAAAGAGCTGGGCGTGCGAACCATTTTCAATATCCTCGGTCCACTCACCAACCCCGCCAGCGCGGGCAACCAGTTGATGGGCGTGTTCCACCCCGACCTGGTCGGCATCCAGGTGCGCGTGCTCGAGCGCCTGGGCTCGAAGCACGTGCTGGTCGTGCATGGCCGCGACGGCATGGACGAGGCGTCGCTGGGCGCCGCCACCATGGTGGGCGAACTGAAGGACGGGGTGGTCAGCGAATATGAAATCCACCCCGAGGACTACGGACTATCCATGATGTCCAACCGCAGCATCAAGGTGTCCAATCGCGAAGAGTCTCGCGCACTGGTCATCGAGGCGCTGGATAATGTCGAGGGCGCTGCCCGCGACATCGTCGCGCTGAATGCCGGACTGGCCATCTACGCGGGCAACAAGGCCGACTCGATCCCGCAAGCGCTCGCGCTGGCCTTCGAACTGATTGCTAACGGCGCAGCCCGGGCCAAGCTCGAGGAATTCTGCGCACATACCCGGAAATACCAATGAACGACATTCTCGCGAAGATCCTGGCTGTAAAGGCGGAGGAAGTCGCAGCGGCGCGCCAGATGCGCAGCGAGGCCGAACTGCTGCGCGAAGCGCAGGCGCGCCAGGACGTGCGCGGCTTCGCCCAGGCCATCGAGGACAAGATCGCCCAGGGCAAGGCCGGCGTCATCGCCGAAATCAAGAAGGCTTCGCCGTCCAAGGGCGTGCTGCGCGAGCAGTTCGACCCCTCAGAGATCGCCGCCTCGTACGCCACGCACGGCGCGGCCTGCCTGTCGGTGCTGACCGACGTGCAGTTCTTCCAGGGTTCGCACGACAACCTGCGCCGCGCCCGCGCGGCCTGCGCGCTGCCGGTGCTGCGCAAGGACTTCGTCATCGACAGCTACCAGATCGTGTCGGCCCGCGCGATGGGCGCGGATGCGGTGCTGTTGATCGTGGCGGCGCTGTCGCCCTCGCAGTTGCGCGACATGGAGGCCGTGGCCATGGACCTGGGCATGGACGTGCTGGTCGAAGTGCACGATGCACAGGAACTGGACGTGGCCTTGTCGCTGAAGACGCCCCTGCTGGGTATCAATAATCGCAACCTGCGCACGTTCGAGACCTCGTTGCAGAACACGCTCGATCTGCTGCCGTCCATTCCTGCCGGCCGCCGCGTCGTCACCGAAAGCGGCATCCTGAAGCCGGAAGACGTGCAATTGATGCGCAGCCACAAGGTCGACGCCTTCCTGGTGGGCGAGGCGTTCATGCGCGCCCCCGAACCGGGCGCGGAACTGGCGCGGTTGATGAGCTGACGTTCCGTTGACACCGATTCGGGCATGCGCAGCCGCGTGCCCATAGCCTGAATCGAATAGGGCCTGGCAAACTTCTGTGAGACACTGCCCGCTTGGCTAACGCGCCCGTCTCCCCGGGCCGTTTCAGCCGGCCGCTGGCTCCAGTGGTTCACAGGAGCGTGCCGCATGACCCTGGCCATCGACGAAATCCTGCGCCGATTGCCGCATCGCTATCCGATGCTGCTCATCGACAAGGTGACCGAGATCGTTCCCCGGGAACGTATCGTCGCGATCAAGAATCTTTCCCGCAACGAACCCTTCTTCGACGCCGCCGCTGGCAGGTCGGCCATGCCAGGCATGCTGATCGTCGAGGCGATTGCACAGGCCGCGGCCCTGTTCTCGTTCTCGCAGGAAGAACAGGACATCAGGCCGGAACACGACACCGTGGTGTACTACTTCCTGGGAATCGACGATGCGCAATTTTCCGGCCAGGCCCTCCCCGGCGATCAGTTGCGCCTGGAGGTCAATGCGCTGCGCCTGAACCACTCTTTGTGCAAGTACCAGGGACGTGCGCTGGTGGGCGACGTCCTGGTTGCCCAGGCCCGCATATTGTGCGCCATGCGGTCCGCCCCCTTGCAATAAACCCTCGCGATGCCGCGCGCACGGCATGCCTGTGACACGAATTCGATTGACGTGCGGCCCGATGCCCACCATAGTGGCCGGGAGATCCTCAAGCATTGCGATATTCGACCGGTTCCGCGCCACGCGCGCGCATTGTTCGTTTTCCCTTCCTTGATTGTCTTTTCGACAACAACATCTATTCAGAAGGAATAACGACATGGAAACCGGTATCGTGAAGTGGTTCAACGCGGAAAAGGGCTTTGGTTTCATCATGCCCGAGAACGGCGGAAAAGACCTGTTCGCGCATTTCTCCGAAATCCAGGGCGACGGCTTCAAGTCGCTGGAAGAGAACCAGCGTGTCAGCTATGTCGCCGGCGAAGGCCCCAAGGGTCCGCAGGCCACGAAAATCCGCGTGCTGTAAGCGGATCGGCGCTCGTACGGGGCAAGGCGCGGTCGCGGTCAATCCGCCTGCGTGCAGCGCCCCTGCCGCAGCGCCTCGAAGACATCGGGCGGCCCCATCTGGCCGCCTTTCAACATCAGTTCCACGCCATCCAGGGCGGGATCGTCAGCGTGCATCGTGCACACCGCCACGCCGGGACTCAGCGTGTAAGCCAGCGTCAGGGCACGCACATCCCAGGCCTGCACGGCAAGGCTCGAGGTATCGCCCCCCGCGAAACCCACGCGGGCCAGACGATGCCGCCGCAGCACCTGCCGCATCAATTGTCCCGCGAACAGGGCCAGATCACGGCCACTGCCCGACGGCGCCTCGCCGGCCAAGGTGGTGTTCGCCACCACGCTGCGGCCCTCCTGCAACACGTGAACAGCGCGCGTGGCGAGGTCCTGGCAATAGGCGCCTCCATCCGTGCAGGCGGCATGCGCCGCCGCGCAAACGGGGTCGATATCCAGCAACGTGAATCCCGCTTCCCGCGCGCGCTGCACTTGCTGCGCGGTGACCGGCGAACGGCTGCCCGCCACGACGAACGTGCAGTCCACGGGCGATGGCAACCGGCCGGCAACGCCAGGCGGCTCATCACGGCCATCGGCATGGCTTGCCGCGCGGCCGCCCTCCGACGATGCCTGCTTCGTGTCCTTCAAGGCACCGGAAGCTGTCCGTCCGGCCAACAACGCCTGCTCGACCCCACTCGGCCCCGCCAGCAGCAGCGGCCCGCCGTACCGTGAGATCCGATCCCAGAGCAACCGGCCTATGGCGCGCAGATGCGCCTGGTTCAGCACGTCGAACAGCACCGCAGCCGGGGCCTCGGCCAGCAAGGCGTCGAGCCCCTGCGGCGTCGCGTCGGCCGCCAGCCGGTCCACGCCGAACGACCGCACCCGTTCCAACCCCTGCCGCGCCAGATGCACGCGCAGGTCCGCTTCGTCCATCGGCGTGACGGGATGGCAACGCATGGTCGGATGGCGATCCAGCCGGTACACCGGTCCATCCTGCCCCGCGCGCGCATACAGGTTGGCGTGCACGCAGTAACGCCCCAAGCCAGGCTGCCCGCCCACGATGAAGGCCGTGGACCGGCCCAGCGCCTTCATCCCCAGTTGCAACGCGCGGCCGATGCTGCCGACATGCGGGGCGCTGTCGAACGTGGAGCAGGTCTTGTAGTGGATGACGTCCGCCCCGGTGGCGGCCAGCGCCGCGTAGATGCCCGGCAGTTCTCGGTCCATGTCCTCGGGCGACCAGGAGCGTGCCGTGCCCGCGACGCCCACGCAATCCAGCGCACCGAACGCGCGCAGGTCTTCCAACGAGGGCGGACGCAGGAACAATGCCGCGCGCAGTCCTCCGCGCACGGCCACCGACAGCGTGTCGGTGGATCCCGTGAAGTCGTCGCCGTAATAGGCGATGCGCACCGCGCCCATCGCGGGGCTCAGCCGTAGAACGCCAGCGCGCTGGCAAGCGCCGGATGACTGCGCGCATGCATCGGCAAGGTGACGCCGCTGCGAGCGGCTTCCCACGCGTCGCGGATGCTCTGCACGCCCGCGGCCGCACCATCCGGATGGCCCAGGATGCCGCCGCCCGACAGGAAGATCAGGTCGTCGCTGCCCACCGCCTCGAAGGTGGCGGGCACGGTGCCGGCCCACTGGCCCGACGAGAACACCGGCATCACTGCGTCGCCGCCCGCCAGCGGTTGCAGGCAGGCGCGCGCCGACGCCACGACGCTCTCGTCGCTTTCGTAGAACTTGCCGCCCAGCCCATTCACGTGCAACTGGTCCACCCCCGCCAGGCGCCACAGCACCTGGTAGGCCGGAAACGCCATGCCCAGCAGCGGATGGCGCGACATCGCGGCCAGGCCGTTGCGGTGTCCATGCAAGGCCAGCGGCGTGGCGCGCCGCAGCGACTGGATGGCGCTGTAGCCGCACCAGTTCAGGCTGGCCATCACGCAGGTGCCGCCGGCCTGCTCCACCAGATCGGCATGGCGGCGCATGGCATCCGTTTCGTCAGAGATGTTGAAGGCGTACATCACCTTGCGGCCCGTGCGCTGCGCATGCGCGTCGATCACCTTCATCACCTCGGCCACGCGGCGCGCCAACGGCGCATGCGGCGGGTTGGCCATCACTTCGTCGTCCTTGATGAAGTCCACGCCCGCCTCGCACAGCGTGGCCACCGTGGCGGCCGTCTGCTCGGGCGTCATGCCCACGTTGGGCTTGATGATGGTGCCCAGGATCGGCCCCGCCGCGCGGCCCGTGAGCGCACGCGTGCCGGCCACGCCCTGGCGCGGCGCGTCGAAGGCGCGCACGTACTCGGGCGGCAGGCGCAGCGACATCAGCTTCACGCCGGTCATCTCGCCCAGGTCGTAGATGTTGCCGGCCACCGTGGCGGCCAGCGTCGCCAGATTGGGGCCGACGTTGTCCACCGGAAAGCGCACGGTGATCTCGGCGCGCCGGTACGGTCCCGTCACGCCGCGCCGGTCCAGCAGGGCATTGGGCAGGCTGGGTGTGCCGACGGCGTCCAGCTCGCGGATCGCGGTGACGTTGGCGCGCGAGCGGGCGCGCAGGTCATCGGTCTCGCCGGCCACGCGCACGAAGGTGCCGCTGGACTGTTCGCCCGCCAGCACCTCGGCCGCCTGTTCGGGCGGGTACGGGGTTTCGATGAGATAGGTCGCCTCGAACTCGGCGCGCGCGTCAGCAGTCATGACAGCCTACAGGGTGTTCAGGTCGGGAAAGGGGCGCACGGCATCACGGCCGTCCCAGCCGACGGACGCCTCGCGGATCAGCTTGAACAGCTTGCCCTTGGGGCCGGCGATCTCGGACAGTTCGATCACGGTGCCGGGATGGGTCTCGGTCTCGAAGTAGACGTAGCGGCCGCCCGTGCCCACTTCGCCGCTCATGCCCACCACCAGGCCTTGCGCGGTCAGGCGCTTCAGGTCGGCGTCGAACGATTCCGTCCAGTAGGCCAGATGCTGCAGCCCCGTGCGGCCCGCGTCCAGGAAGGCCTTGTACATGGACGGCGCGTCGTTGCGCTGCTGGATCAGCTCGATCTGCAACGGCCCCGAATTGGCCAGGGCCACGGACACTTCGATGGGCGACGGCTCGCCGCGATAGCGGAAATTCTGCACCGGCACGCGGTCGGCGTAATACCAGGGCCCGATGCCCAGCACCTCGCTCCAGTGGCGCATCTCCTTCTGGATGTCGTGCACCACATAGCCCGCCTGGCGGACCTCGCCAAAGAATCGACTCATAGCTGCCTCAGAGAAAACCGATGGAAATCCAGGGAATGAAGGCGACCAGGAACACGCCCGCCACCAGCGCGCCCAGATACCCCCACATGTACGGAATGGCCTCGTCCGGATTGACCTTGCTGATGGCGCACGCGCCGTAGTAGCCCACGCCGAAGGGCGGCGCGAACAGGCCCACGCCCATTGACAGGATCACCACCATGGCGTAGTGCACTTCGTGCACGCCGACCTGGCGGGCGATGGGAAACAGCAGGGGCCCGAACAGCACGATGGCCGGGATGCCTTCCAGCACGCTGCCCAGGATGACGAAGGCCACGATGGACACCAGCAGGAAGCCGATGGCGCCGCCGGGCAGGCCGGCCATGGCCGCGGCCAGGTCGCGCGAGAAGCCCGATTGCGTCAGCCCCCAGGCCATGGCGGTGGCCGTGCCCACGATGAAGATGATGGCGCCCGACAGCGCGGCGGTTTCCACCAGCATGGTGGGAATGCGCTTCCAGTCGAAGCAGCGGTAGATCAGCAGCCCCGCCAGCACCGAGTACGCGATGCCGATGGTCGACACCTCGGTGGCGGTGGCCACGCCCTCGACCACCGCGGCGCGGATGACGAAGGGCAGGATCAGCGCGGGAATGGCGATCACCAGCGTACGGCCGATCTCGCGGCGCGTGGCGCGCTTGACCTGGCTCAGGTCCTGGTGGCGGCTGCGCGCCCACACGATCAGGCCCAGCGTCAGCCCCAGCGCCGCCGCGGGCAGCATGCCGCCGGTGAACAGCGCGGCGATCGACACGCCCGTGACCGACCCGATGGTGATCAGCACGATGCTGGGCGGAATGGTCTCGGTCTGCGCGCCGGTGCACGACAGCAGCGCGGCCAGGTCGCCGGGCTTGGCGCCGCGCTGCTTCATCTCGGGAAACAGCGCGGGCGCCACGGCGGCCATGTCCGCCACTTTCGAACCCGAGATGCCGGACACCAGGTACATCGCGCCGATCAGCACATACGACAGGCCGCCGCGCACGTGGCCCAGCAGGCTGGCCAGGAAGCCGATCATGGCGCGCGCCATGCCCGTCATCTCGATCAGCAGGCCCAGCAGGATGAACATGGGCACGGCCAGCAGGATCAGGTGCGACATGCCCTCGTCCATGCGGCCCACCATCACCACCAGCGGCGTATGCGTGGTCAGCGCCAGATAGCCGAAGGTGGCCAGCGCGAACGAGAACGCAATGGGCACGCCCAGGAACACATTGGCCGCCACCACGCCGACGAAGAACACGATCAGGTTGAACTTGCCCAGCGTCTGGAGCAACGGCTGCGCCAGCCAGAACACCAGCACGGCCGCGCCAACGGCCAGCACGGCCATCACGATATGGCGCGCACTGCCCACGCGCAGCAGCCGCAGCACGCCCATCAGCAGCATCAGCCCGAAGCCCGTGGGCAGCGCCGCCGCGCGCCAGGCGTTGGAGATTTCCAGCGCGGGCGTGGTCACGATGGCCTCTTCCGAGGCGTATTCGAAGGCATGCGGAAACACCAGCGCCAGGAAGGCGATGGACGCCGCGATGGCCGCCACGTCCAGCAGGGCGCGCAGGCCCGGCGAGCAGCGCGCGATCAGCGCCGTCATGCGCATGTGCTCGCCGCGCCGCAGCGCCACCACGGCGCCCAGCATGGACAGCCACAGGAACAGGATGCCGGCCAGTTCATCGGACCAGACCAGCGGCGCGTGGAAGACGTAGCGGGCGATCACGCCGGCCAGCAGCACGGCGATCTCGGCCAGCACCAGCAGCGCGGCCGGCACCTCGACCATCAGGCCCAGCGCGCGGTCGATCCGGGCCAGCAACCCAGCGCGGCCAGGCGCGGCGGGTTGTGCGGCCACGGCCCCGGCGTGCGCGCCGGGCTCGAAACGACGAGTGGCCTGCATGGCGTCAGGCCAGCTTGCCGACGGCGCCTTCCAGCAGGCCCCAGGCCTGGTCGCCGAACTTGCCGCGCCATTCCTCGTAGAAGCCAGCCTTACGCAGCGCGGCCTGGAAGGTATCCGCTTTGGGCTGGTTGAAGGCCAGGCCCTTGGCTTCCAGGTCCTTCTGGATCGACTGGTTCATGGCCTTGAGGTCTTCGCGCTGCTTGATGCCCGCCTCGTTGAAGGCGGTTTCCCACAGCGTGCGCAGCTCGGCGGGCAGGCGTTCGAAGGCGCGGCCATTGGCGATGAACCAGTAGCCGTCCCAGATGTGATTGGTCAGCGAGCAGTACTTCTGCACTTCGTACAGCTTGGCTGCCTGGATGATGGGCAGAGGGTTTTCCTGCGCGTCGACGATGCGCGTCTGCAGCGCCGAGTACACCTCGCTGAACTGCAGGCTGGCGGGCGCGGCGGACAGCGCCTTGAACATCGAGATGCTCAGCGGACTGACGGGCACGCGGATCTTGCTGCCGGACAGGTCGCTGGCCGACTGGATCGGCTTGTTGCTGGTCGTGGTCTGGCGAAAACCGTTGTCCCACATCTTCTCGAAAGCGTACAGGCGCGACTTGCCGATGGCCTCGCGCACGTGGGCACCCAGCTTGCCGTCCATGGCCGACCACACCTGGTCGTAGTTCGAGAACGCGAAACCCACCGCATTGATGGCCGCCACCGGCACCACCGTGGCGATCACCAGCGCCGACGGCGTGAACAGCTCGATGCCGCCGCTGCGCACCTGCGACAGCATGTCGGTGTCGCCGCCCAGTTGGTTGTTCGGGAAGATGTTGATTTCCAGCCGCCCGTTGGATTCCTTCCTGATCCGGTCGGCGGCCTCCTGCGAACGCACGTTCAGCGGGTGCGACATCGGCAGGTTGTTGGCGTACTTATAGGAAAACTCCGCGGCCCGGGCGAACTTGGGCACGCCCAGGTACAGCGCGGGCGCGGCGGCCATGGTGCGCAGCAGCGTGCGACGCGTCATCGTCGGCATGGTCTCTCTCCTTGGTCGGAGCGGCGTTCCCGGGCGTGATGCCCGATTGCCGCTTCTCAGTGGCGACAACTGTACCGCCGGCCATAGAATTGGAGAAACCGAAAATTCAGATGGATTAAGCGATGAGAGAGATAAATCTGTCGACCCGCGATCTACGCGCGTTCCTGGCCCTCGCCGACCAGCGCAGCTTCACGCGCGCCGCCCGGGTCTGCAATCTGTCTCAATCGGCCTTCAGCTCATTGATCCGCGCCATCGAGGACACGCTGGGCGCGCGCCTGTTCGACCGCGACACCCGCAACGTCGAGCTGACGCCGCAGGGCCAGGTGCTGGAAATCTCGGCGCGCCGCATGGTGGGGCAGTTCGACGACCTGGTGGACGATTTCCGCGGCTACGCCACGCTGCGCAAGGGACGCGTGTCCATCGCCGCCCTGCCATCCATCGCGGCGGGCTGGCTGCCGGGCGTGTTCGCGGAATTCCTGAAACGCCATCCCGGCATCGAACTGGAACTGGCCGACATGCTGTCGGCGCCGTCGCTGGAACTGGTGCGTTCCGGCCGGGCGGATTTCGCGCTGGCCTCGTCGGGCGCGCAGGCGCAGGAGTTCGACAGCGAGTTGCTGTGCAACGACCGTTTCCACCTGGTGTGCCGGCAGGACCATCCGCTGGCCGCCCGCGTCGAGATCGGCGTGCGTGACCTGACCGACGCGCCCTTCATCCACCTGGCGCGCTCGCACAGCGTGCGCATGCAGCTGGAGCGGGCGTTTGACCCGACACCGATGAATACCGTGCTGGAGGTGGAGCAACTGGCCACGCTGACCGGGATGATCGCCGCCGGGATCGGCATCACGGTGGTGCCGGCGTTGACCCTGTATGAGCTGGACCGGCCAGGGCTGGTCAGCCGGCCGATCAAGCTGCCGGGGTTGGTGCGGCGAATCTATCTGGTGAAGCGGCGCGGGGCGAGTTTGTCGCCGGCGGCGCAGCAGTTGTATGCGTTGATGGTGACGATGCGGCCGAAGATCGGGGACAAGGGTGGCCGTGAACGTGAGCGATAAGATGCGGCGCGTTGCCCGTCGAGCTACTCAACGGCCAGAGGGCCATTGCCTTGCTGCATGGAGTATCCGCAGCAGACGGATGATATCGCCCACCACGTCGTAGACCAGAATGTAGTTTCGATGCACCACGAACTCGCGCGTACCGGCTACACGGCCTGTACGGCCAAGATGCGGATGAGAAATCAGTCGCACCGCTTGTTCCGAAAACAATGCATCGAGCGCCAATGCCGCATCCACGCTGTCACGCGCGATGTAATCCCTGATTTCCCTGCGATCATCCCGTGCCGGAAGGGCCCACAGCAACTGCATTACGAGGATCGGGTCATCTTTCGCCGAGCGTCATCCCGCCATGCAGCCGCTTCGGCCTCGACTTCCTCAGCGGAAACGAGTTCCCCTGCATCTGCGGCATCCTGACCCGTCTTGACTGCCTGACGAAACCAGGCATCGTGATCCGACGCTGCACGCTGCTCACGCACGTACGCCCTCATGAAATCGCGCAATAACTGCGCGCCGGTCCGGTCATTTGACTTGGCAACTTGCGAGAACTCCATCTTCAGATCTTCGTCGACGCGAAAAGTGAACGTGGCTTCAGACATGGTATGGACCATCATGTGTTACGTGGTTAGTGCAATGTAACACGCGATACTTTACCCTTTACCCATATCAGCCTCATCGCCGAGGGCTTTCCGCTCGCCCTCGCCGATACAACGTACTGCGATGCACGCCCAACCGGCGTGCCGCCTTGCTGACATTTCCACCGCACGCCGCCAGCGCATCCTGGATGGCGGCTTCGGTCAAGGCATCCAAGGTATCAGGCGGCAGCGCCAAAACATCGCCGACGTTCGTTTTATCAGACGCAATCTCATGCGGCAGCATGTCAACGCGCACCTCGCCGGTCGGCTGCGCCAGCACCCGCAGCGTCCGCAAGGTGCTGGCCAATTGCCGGAAATTGCCGGGCCATTCGTAGCGCGCCAGAAGACCCAGTACGTCGGCCGGCAACGCCGGCGTATCGCCCGCCGCCGACCACAACGCCCGCACCACCTCCGCACGATCGGCGCGCTCGCGCAGCGCCGGCATCCTGACGGTGTACTCGGCCATCCGGAAATACAGATCGGACCGCACGGCCTGCGGATCGCCCGGGTCCAGCGGGCGGTGCGTGGCGCACACCAACGCGAAATCCACCGGCACGGCGCGGCCGCCGCCCAGGGGCGTCACCTCGCGCTGCTGCAGCACGCGCAGCAGGCGGGCCTGCAAGGCCAGCGGCATGTCGCCGATCTCATCCAGGAACAGCACGCCGCCCTCGGCCTGCCGCAAGAGGCCCTTGCTGCCCTGGCGGCGCGCGCCGGTGAAGGCGCCTTCGTCATACCCGAACAGCTCGGATTCGATCAGGCTTTCCGGCAAGGCCGCGCAGTTCACGGCCACGAATGGACGGCCGGCGCGCATGCTGTGCGCGTGCAGGCGCCGCGCGAAGACTTCCTTGCCGCAGCCTGTTTCGCCTTGCAGCAGCACGGACACGCCGGCATCCAGCAGGCGCACGGCGCGGCTGAGTTCGGCCAACGCGGCGGCATCGAACCAGGGTTCGGGATCGCGCGGCAGGCGGGCCTGTGCGGCGGGCGCATCGGCCATGCGGCGCGTTCGTGGGGCAGGCCCGGCCGGTCGCGGCCCGGGCAGTTCCGGTTCAGGGGACTGCGGTATCGCGCCGGGCATCACCGGCACATCGGCGGCACGGCCACGCAACTGCGCCGGCCGCGCCGGCCCGCCTTCCCCCGGCCAGCGCAGCCGGGCATGCCAGGCGGTATCGCCATGCAGGCGATGCACCCAGCCACGCGCGGCCACCTGCGCGGGCGTATCGGCGAACAGCTCGCCGTAACGGAACACACCCAGCGCGCCGCCGTCCAGTCCCAGCAGGTGCAGGGCATGGCGGTTGGCCCCCACCAGCACCTCGCCGTCGAACGCCAGGATGCCTTCGGACACCGTGCCCAGCATCTCGCGCTCGACGTGCACGCGCAGCACCAGGCAATCGCCGTAGCCTTCGTCGTACATGCGGTGCTCGATCTGGTCCACGGCCATGCGCACCAGACCCAAGGCGTGGCCATGCGCGCCGGTGGCGCGGCCCGACAGATCCAGCAGGCCGACTGTCTGTCCGCGCGGATCGGTAATGGGCACGGCGGCGCAGGTGAGGATGCGATTGGGTTCGAAGAAATGTTCTGCGCCGTGCACGGCGATGGGCCGCCGCTCGACCAACGCGGTGCCGATGGCATTGGTGCCGGCCACGGACTCGCTCCATGCGGCGCCGGGCAGCAGCGACACCTGCGATGCACGGTCCACGAAGTCCGCGCTGCCCCCGGTGTCCAGCACCAGGCCATCGGCGTCGGTCAGCACGATCAGGCCGCCGCTGCGGCAGGCCTCCTGGCGCAACTGGTCCAGCGCGGGGCGGCACAGGCGGCGCAGGGCTTCGTGGCGCTGCAGCGCCTCGCGCAATTCGGATTGGGTCAGCGGCTGTGGCGCGCGCACACCCTGCATGTGATGGCCCAGGTCGGCGCAACGCCGCCACGAGCGCAGGATGGGTTCCGCCACCAGATGATCGGGCACGGCGGCCTGTTCATTGAACAGACGACGCGCATTGGCCAGCGCCTGCTGGCGGGATAGCGTGGGCATGTTTGTCTCCGGTAGGCGTTCTGCGACACCTGTTCCAGCGCATCTGTCGCAAAACGCGACACAGACCGGCGCACCCTCTGCAACATCCAGGCGCCAGCGGCGGACAGACCTACTTTCGCATGCGATCCACCGGCTTGTCCATGCGTGAAACCGGCGCATCCGTCCCCTTGGCACGCTTATTGCATTGCCAATAACGGGTTCCCCCGACACAACACAAAGGAGACGACATGGACACTTCCACCCGCATCGCCCCGGGCGCCTACGGCTCGCCGATCGACATCAAGAAGGAATACGGCAACTTCATCGGCGGCAAGTTCCACGCGCCGGCCGATGGCCAGCTGTTCGACAACATCACGCCGGTCACCGGCCAGATCCTGTCGCGCCATGCCCGCTCCACCGCGCAGGACATCGAACTGGCCCTGGACGCCGCCCACAAGGCCGCGCCGGCCTGGGGCCGCACGTCGGTGGCCGAGCGCTCGCGCCTGCTCAACCGCATCGCCGCCGTCATCGAGGACAACCTGGAACTGCTGGCCACCGCGGAAACCTGGGACAACGGCAAACCGATCCGCGAAACGCGCGCCGCCGACCTCCCGCTGGCCGCGGACCATTTCCGCTATTTCGCCTCGGCCATCCGCGGCCAGGAAGGCGGCCTGTCCGAGATCGACGCGGACACCGTGGCTTATCACTTCAAAGAGCCGCTGGGCGTGGTCGGCCAGATCATCCCGTGGAACTTCCCCATTCTGATGGCCGCGTGGAAACTGGCGCCCGCGCTGGCCGCCGGCAACTGCGTGGTGATGAAACCCGCCGAGCAGACCCCGCTGGGCATCCTGGTGCTGGCCGAACTGATCGCCGACGTGCTGCCGCCGGGCGTGCTGAACATCGTCACCGGCTTCGGCCTGGAAGCCGGCAAGCCGCTGGCATCCAACAAGCGCATCGCCAAGATCGCCTTCACGGGCGAGACCACCACGGGGCGTTTGATCATGCAGTACGCCTCGCAGAACCTGATTCCGGTCACGCTGGAACTGGGCGGCAAGTCGCCGAACGTGTTCTTCGCCGACGTGGGCGCGCAGGACGACGACTTCCTGGACAAGGCCATCGAAGGCTTCGTGATGTTCGCGCTGAACCAGGGCGAGGTGTGCACGTGCCCCAGCCGCGCGCTGATCCAGGAATCGCTGTACGACCGCTTCATGGAGCGCGCATTGCAGCGCGTGGCCGCCATCAAGCAGGGCAACCCGCTGGACGCGGACACCATGATCGGCGCGCAGGCCTCCAGCGAGCAGTTGGAGAAGATCCTGTCGTACCTGGACATCGGCAAGCAGGAAGGCGCGCAGGTCCTGGCGGGCGGCGACCGCGCGCAGTTGCAGGGCGACCTGAAGGGTGGCTATTACGTGCAACCCACGGTGTTCAAGGGCAAGAACAGCATGCGCGTGTTCCAGGAGGAAATCTTCGGGCCGGTGGTGTCGGTCACCACGTTCAAGGACGAGGCCGAGGCGCTGCAGATCGCCAATGACACGCTGTACGGGCTGGGCGCCGGCGTGTGGTCGCGCGATGGCAATACCTGCTATCGCATGGGCCGGGCCATCCAGGCCGGCCGCGTGTGGACCAATTGCTATCACGCCTATCCGGCGCATGCGGCGTTCGGCGGCTACAAGCAATCGGGCATCGGACGCGAAACGCACAAGATGATGCTCGACCATTACCAGCAGACCAAGAACCTGCTGGTGAGCTACAGCCCGAAGAAACTGGGGTTCTTCTAAGGCAGGGCCAGGAGGCGGGACCGCTTGCGGCCAGGCTTGGCTGGCTGGCGGTTGCGCCTGTATCGTAGCCGGTACGCGCCGGGGCGGCGGCCGCTGCTCCGGTAGATCCTTTGATCGCGCGGACGCTTTTTCATGGCATTCCGGCGGCCATGCGCGGCGCTTGCGGGAGACACTATGGCCAAGGTTTCAGCCACCCCATCGGCCTTGCGGCTGATCGGCGAATTGACGGCGCAGTACGGCCCCATCATGTTCCACCAGTCCGGCGGATGCTGCGACGGCTCGTCGCCCATGTGCTATCCGCAGGGCGAGTTCCTGCTGGGCGACAACGACGTACTGCTGGGGGAAATTGGCGGCGCGCCGTTCTACATCGGCGGGGCGCAGTACGAGGCGTGGAAGCACACCGATCTGATCATCGACGTGGTGCCGGGACGCGGCGGCATGTTCTCGCTGGACAACGGGCGTGAAGAGCGCTTCCTGACGCGGTCGACGATCTGCGCGGTGTGATGGCGGCGCCTAACGTCCGCCCGCCACGTCGATGAACGAACCCGTGGTGAAGCTGGACTGGTCGGAACACAGCCACAACACGGCGTCGGCAACCTCTTGCGCCGTGCCGCCCCGCTGCATCGGCACGCTGTCTTTCAGGCGGTCGACACGGCCGGGCTCGCCGCCGCTGGCGTGCATCTCGGTATGGATCAGGCCAGGCCGCACGCCGTTGACGCGGATACCGTCGGCCGCCACTTCCTTCGCCAGGCCGATGGTCAAGGTATCGACCGCGCCCTTGGACGCCGCATAGTCGACGTATTCGTTGGGAGAACCCAGGCGCGCCGCCATGGACGACACATTGACGATGGCCCCGCCGCGCCCGCCATGACGGGGCGCCATGCGCCGCACGGCCTCTCGGCAGCATACGAAGGCCCCGACCACGTTGGTAGCCAGGATGCGCGAGATGCGCTGCGCACTGAGATGCTCGACGGTAGTCTGCAAGTCGAGAATGCCGGCGTTGTTGACCAGGGCATCGACCCTGCCCAGCTCACGATCCACCGTCTCGAACAGGGCCACGACCTCGTCCTCGATCGCCATGTCGGCGCGTACGGCCAGCGCCGTGCCGCCGGCATCCTGGATGGCCTGGACGACGGACTCGGCCGCGTCGGCGCGGCGGTGGTAGTTGACGCAGACCGCGTAGCCGCGCTGCGCAGCCGACAGCGCAACGGCGGCGCCGATGCCGCGGCTGGCGCCGGTGACGATCATGACCTTGCGAGAAAGTGCTTCAGGCTGCATGGGATCTCCTGAATCGAGGCGTGGCGGCAGGACAGCGCGCCATGAAGAACTCGGGGCCTGTTGTGTTGCCCCTAATCCACCTGCACCTGCGCCGGACCATCGACCATCTCGCCGATGACGGCCGCATGGCCGAAGCCATGCTCGCGGAACAGGGCCAGCACCTGCCCGGCATCCTGCGGCGCGCAGGCCACCAGCAGGCCCCCCGACGTTTGCGGATCGGTCAGCAGCGCGCGCGCGGCATCGTCCACGCTGGCGCCCAGGCGGATGGATTCGCCATACGAGGCCCAGTTGCGGCCCGAGGCGCCGGTGATCACGCCCTGCCGGGCAAAACCTTGCACCTGGTCCAGCCAGGGCAGGTCCGCCAGGCGCAGCCGCGCCGTCAGCCCGGCGCCGCGCGCCATTTCCAGCGAATGGCCCAGCAGGCCGAAACCGGTGACGTCGGTGATGGCGTGCACGCCCGGCAGCGCGGACAGGGCCGTACCGGGGCGGTTGAGCAGCGTGGTCGCGGCGATCATGGCGGCATAGCCGTCCTGGTCCAGCAGGTTCTTCTTCAGGGCGGCGGACAGCACGCCCACGCCCAGCGGCTTGCCCAGGATGAGCACGTCGCCCGCGCGCGCGTCGGCGTTGCGCTTGATGCGCGAGGGATGCACCAGCCCCATGGCGGCCAGGCCGTAGATGGGCTCGACCGAATCGATGGAGTGCCCGCCCGCCACCGGAATGCCGGCGTCGGCGCAGACGGACTCGCCGCCGCGCAGGATCTCGGCGATGGTCTCGTGCGGCAGCACGTTGATCGGCATGCCGACGATGGCCAGCGCCATGATGGGCGTGCCGCCCATGGCGTACACGTCGGATAGCGCGTTGGTGGCGGCGATGCGGCCGAAGTCGAACGGATCGTCGACGATGGGCATGAAGAAATCGGTGGTGGCGATGAGCGCCTGCTCGTCGTTCAGGCGATAGACCGCCGCGTCGTCGGCCGTTTCGGTGCCCACCAGAAGGTCGGCGCAGGCCTTGAACGGCGTGTGGCGCGCCAGCAGCGTGGACAGCACGCCCGGCGCGATCTTGCAGCCGCAGCCGCCGCCGTGGGAAAGGGAAGTCAGCCGGGGCGGTTGCGCGCCGGTCGTGTCTTGGGCCATGGAATCACCTGTTCGGGAATGCAGCGGCACGACGGGGACCACGCCGGGCCGCGATGTCGGGCAAGCATAGCACCGGCGATTGGCGCGCCCATATGCAGGGGCGAACCTATTTGATCAAACGCAGGCCCGCTGTCTTTGCGGCCTTTACGTCGAAGGTGGCGGTGTACTCGCACTGGGCATCGTGCCCGGCGCGCTCGATCAGGCAATCGGCAAAATCGGCCGACGAGGCGGCGTACAACCGAAGCGCCTTCCAGACCGTTTCCGCGGCTTCGACCACCATGCCCTGAGTGCGCAGCAGGATCTCGATGACCCGCACAATGTCGGCGCGCGGCGCATCGTAGGCGCGGCCGAGCACCCAGACGACCTCGACCAGGGCCACCTGGGAAATGAAGCCGGGTTGATCGGCACTGAGCGACTCGACCAATGCATTGGCTTTCCTGGCTTGCACGGGATCGTCCTGCACGAAATAGCGCACCAGCACGTTGGTGTCCAAGCCGATCATCGAGCCTTGCCTCCTTGCTCTGCAATTGCCGCGTTCATGTCCTCGATGGACACCGGCCTGGCCGGTTTGCGGATAATGCCTTTGAGCGCGGTGACAGCGTATGTGGCCGGAATGACTTCGTAGCGACCCGACGCTTCATTTAGGACGAATTCAACCCTGTCGCCGGAGGATAAGCCCAACTGCTGGCGGACCTCGGCGGGAATGGTGATCTGCCCTTTGGAAGTGACGGTAGCGGACGCCATGGCTTCCCCCTTCTCTATTCGATTCCTTACTTTAAGGTAAGGATTGAGATGCGCGCAAGCAGGCGTACCGATAAATCGGACATAGGGAAGGGAGAGGAAAAGGATGACGCCGAGGCCCGGACGGCCCGGCGATAAATGCAATGGCGGAAGGCAGCAGGAGTCGAACCTACCTGGGAGCGTCTGACGCCCCCAACTGGGTTTGAAGCCCAGCCGTGCCGCCGGGCACGAATGCCTTCCTCGGCGGCGGTCCCCATGATACGTCAGGATGCGCCCGTTGCCCGGCCGAACAGCGCCGTATCGGTGCGCAGCACATGGTGGTCGCGCAGGCGGCGCGTATAGCCCACGCGATCGAAAAATTCCAGGATCTGGATGGCGCGTTTGCGCCCCAGGCCGGTGGCATCGCGAAACGCCGCGGCATGCGCGCTGCCGTCGCGCTCGCACAGGTCGGCCACCAGCGCCGCCAAGGCCGCCACGTGATCGCGGTGGTAGTACAGGTCCTTGACCACCTGCGCCACCTCGCCGCGCCGCAGCAGCTTGCGCAGCAGCTGGCGCACGCGGTCTTCGGGCTCGTTCTGCGTGCGCGCCAGGTCGCGTACCCAGGGCGGATCGTAGAGACCGTCGCGGATCAGCCGCAGCAGCCGTTCGGCCAATACCGCCTCGGCCTCGCCCAGCGTGGCCGCATGCTGCGGACGATGCAGCCAGGCGCCGTTGCGCGCCAGGCGGCCCTGCGCCAGCAGGCGCTCGAGCACCGCCTGCCACAAGGATTCGGACACGGCCGGTGCGGCGATGCGGCGCAGGCGCGCGGCGTCGAGCCCGGGCTCGTCCGGAGATTGCTCATGAAAGCCGTCCAGCGCCTTCAACGCACGCTCGCACAAGGCCTCCCAGTGGCCGGCCAGCACCAAAGTGCGCGACGCCTGCGGCCCGCGCGCGGCCGCCCACACCGCGTCGTCCGGCACGGCAAGCGACTGCGCGGGCAGGCCGGTCAGGCGTTGCAGCTGCGCTTCGTCCAGGCCCAGCGGGGCTTCGCACAGCACCGCCGACAGGCCGTGCCCATCCAGCAAAGCGGCCACGGCGTTCAGCCAGGCCAGCCGTTGCGGCGTGCGCCGCTTGCGGTCGGGCGCGTTGGGATCGAGCACGCGGCCGCCGCCCACGGTGCGCGAGGCCTGCGCATTGCGGGCGATGTATCGGTCGCCCGGCATGGCGCACACGGGCGTGTCGAACACCAGTTGCACCCGGCCACACTGGCCAGGCGCCAATGGCTCTGGCGAAAGCGGCACCGCGTGGGCCACGTGATGCGCGGCGCCGATATGGATGTGCAGCGGCGCCCAGGCGCGCAGCGGGCCCTCGGCGGATTCCAGCCAGTCGAGTTCGACGTCGACGTGGCGCGACGGGCTGAAGCAGCGCGCATCGGCGATCCAGTCGCCGCGCGCGATGGTGTCCTTGTCCACGCCGGGCAGGTTCAGCGCGCAGCGCTGGCCGGCCGCGCCTTCGGGACTGGCGCGATTCTGCGCGTGGATGCTGCGCACGCGCACCGGCGTGCCCGCGGGCATCAGGCGCAGATCGGCCGTCTCGTCGCCCACGCGCACGCGGCCCGCATGGGCGGTGCCCGTGACCACGGTGCCATGGCCCGCCAGGGTGAACGCGCGGTCCACCGCCAGGCGGAACAGGCCCTGCGCGCCGCGCGCCGGCAAGGCCTGCGCGGCATCGTCCAGATGCGATCTCAGGGTCGCCGTGCCCGCGTCGCCCGGCTCGGCAGCACGGGTGGGGAAAACGGGCGCGCCTTCCAGGAAAGTGCCGGCCGTCAATTGCGCGATCTCGTCCTCGACGTCACGCAGGCGCGCCGCGTCGGCGCGGTCGGCCTTGGTCAGCACCACGGCGCCGCGCGCCACGCCCAGCAGGATCAGGATGGCCAGGTGCTCGCGCGTCTGCGGCATCACGCCATCATCGGCCGCCACCACCAGCAGGCCGAAATCGATGCCCGTGGCGCCGGCCGCCATCGTGTGCACCAGCTTTTCATGGCCCGGCACGTCGATGAAGCCCAGCACGTCGCCATTGGGCAGGGGCGTGTAGGCATAGCCCAGTTCGATGGAAATGCCGCGCGCCTTCTCTTCCTTCAGGCGGTCGGTATCCACGCCCGTCAGGGCGCGCACCAGCGTGGTCTTGCCGTGGTCGATGTGACCGGCGGTGCCGACGATCATGCCGCAGTCTCTCTGGTCGAAACGAAAACCCGCATCATGCCAGCGGTTGCGCCAGCTGTGCGATGAAACCGGGCTCGTCGCGCTCTTCGAGGCAGCGCAGGTCCAGCCACAGCGCGTCGTCGGCCAGGCGGCCGATGACGGGCCTGGGCAAGCCGCGCAGCAGCGTTTCCAGGCGCGCCAGGTGACGCCCTGGACGGCCGCTGCCCGCGTGGCGGATGGCCAGCGCATGGCTGGGCAGATGATCGGCGGGCAAGGCGCCGCTGCCGATCTGGCTGAACACGGGCACCGCCTGCACGGCGTAACCCGCGCCCACGGCATGCTGCACGGTGTCGCGCAGGCGTTCGGCGGCGGCCTGGATCAGGCGCTGCGGCCGCGTCAGCAGGCGCAGCGTGGTCAGGCGTTCGGGCAGGAACTCGGGCGTGCGGTACAGGGCCAGCACCGGTTCGAGCGCGGCCAAGGTCAGCTTGCTGACGCGCAGCGCGCGCTTCAGCGGGTTCTTCTTGATCTTGCGGATCAGGTCGGCGCGGCCCACCAGCAAACCGGCCTGCGGGCCGCCGAGCAGCTTGTCGCCGCTGAAGGTGACCAGGTCGGCGCCCGCCTGCACTGTGTCGCGCACGGTGTCCTCGCGCGGCAGGCCCCATTGCGTCAGGTCGAGCAGCGTGCCACTGCCCAGGTCCACCGTCATCGGCACGCCCCTGGCATGCGCGATGCGCGCCACCTCGGCCACGTCCACGCTTTTGGTGAAGCCGGTGATGGCATAGTTGCTGCAATGCACCTTCATCAGCATCGCCGTGCGCGGGCCGATGGCTTCCTCGTAGTCCTTGGCATGGGTGCGGTTGGTGGTGCCCACTTCGACCAGCTTCGCGCCCGCGCGCTTCATGATGTCGGGAATCCGGAAAGCCCCGCCGATCTCGACCAGCTCGCCGCGCGACACGACGACCTCGCGGCGGTCGGCCAGCGCGTTCAGCATCAGCAGCACTGCGGCGGCGTTGTTGTTGACCACCGTGGCGGCCTCGGCGCCCGTCAGTTCGCGCAACAGGTCTTCGATCAGGTCGTCGCGATCGCCGCGGCCGCCGCTATCCAGGTCGAACTCCAGGTTGGCGGGCGCGATCAGGGCGCGCACCACCGAGGCTACCGCCTCGTCGGGCAGCAAGGCGCGTCCCAGGTTGGTGTGCAGCACCGTGCCCGTCAGGTTGTAGACGCTGCGCAGGCGCGGTTCCGCGGCCTTTTTCAGCATGGCGGCCAGTTCGTGGACCAGGGCGCCGGTCTCGACGCGGTCGGACACCAGCCGGCCGGCCACGGCATCGGCCCGCAGCGCGGCCAGATGATCGCGCAGGCCGCACACCACCTGCGTGCGCCCATAGGCATCCAGCAGCGCCTGCATGGGCGCGGCGCCCAGGACCCGGTCCAATGACGGGATATCGGCCGGACCGGCCAGCGCCACGGCAGACGGGTTCTGCTGCATCGTGTCAGTCCTCCGGGCCTTCGGATTCGCTCGATCCTTCCGAGCCGTGCCACAGCAGCGGATTGCCGCTGGCGCGCGAATAGCCGGCCTCGCCCATCAGCACGTCCAGCGCCAGGCTGGCCAGATCATCGGCCACGGGCTCGACGTACAGGTCTTTCTCTTGATAGAAGATCTTGCGGTACGTGTGGCAGTGGTCGCAGGACTCGGCGCGGATCGCCTCTGAACGGCCTTCGATGGCGTGATAGGCCACCGTCTCGGTGTCCTGGCAATGCGTGCACGTCACACGCACCATGTGCCATTCGCTGGCACACAGCGAACAGCACAGATAACGGTAGCCTTCGAGCTGGCCGCCCACGCGCACCACGCTGGCCACGGGCAGGCTGCCGCACACCGGACACACGCCGAAGGGGCTGGCCACCGGCAACTGGCCCGGATCGAAACGGCTGGCCAGGTCTGTCCAGTACACCTGCAGGGCCGCCATCACGATGGGCGCGGCGGCGCTGTCCACACCCTCTTCGCGTTCTTCGAGCAAGGCATCCGCCAGGGCTTCGATGGCTTCAGGCGCTTCTTCGAGCTTGCGGCGCAGGCCCTGGCAGACCTCGACGGCCTCGGTGGGCGCATCCGGCAGTGCCTCCAGGCGTTGCGCCAGACGGCGCAGCACGCCCGTCCATTGGGGATCGCGCCGCCAACCCACCGCCTGCAGGGGCGGCATGCCGTGCGTCTGGGCCAGGTCGATGCGGGCCGCATCGGCGCCGGGAAAACTGCTGTCGGCCAGCATGGCCTGCTGCGCCTCGACCAGATCCGCCATCAGGCTCAGGTAGTCGGCAACGGGATTGTCGGTGGCCAGCTGGCGCAGGCGCGCGGCGCGGGCGGCGAACACGGTCGCGCGCTCGGGCAGGCGGACACGCACGATGGCATTGTGATCGAGCTCCTCGATCTCGCCACGGGGAAGAATACGCTGCACAACATTCTCCAGAACAGCCACCGCGCCTGCACGCTCGCGTGGAGGACAGGGCTCGGCGGCAAAAATGTGGCCGATATCGAGCCTGGATGGACATCGACTGACGGCCCGCAAACGGAGGAAACGAAGCGTCGGTTCCCCTTGCGGGCGGAAGGCTGGCCCGCCTGCTCATCATAGCCCGGTGACTGCGGCCTTCGGTGGTTGGGAAGCACCGCACAAGAACAACGGCCGCCCCCGACAAGGGAAGCGGCCGCGTGCAGGGCGGAATGGCCCAGTTGTCCGCCTTATGTTGTCCGCCTTACTTGGGCGGCGCCGTCGTGTCGCCGTAGCCCTGGATGTCCTTGCGCACCTCGCGGAACCACAGGCGGTGATGCTTCCATGCCCAGCCGGGCGTGACCGTGCCGCGCACCATCGCGCCGACCGAGCCCTTGACCCAGATGGCGGCGTAGATGTGCACGATGATCGAGCAGATCATCACGAAACCGCACACGGCGTGCACCACGGACGCCACGCGGATCACCGGGATGGAAAAGTAGAACGAGAAGTACGCCCGCCACATCACGATGCCGCTGAGCAGCAGCCCGATCATGCTGAGGACCAGCACGTAGAACAGCAGCTTCTGGCCGGCGTTGTACTTGCCCACTTCGGGCAGCCGGTCTTCGCGGTTGTTCAGCACGTCGGGCATCTGCTTGAGCCATTGCACGTCGTGGCGCTTGATGGTGTTGGCGCGCCACAGCCGCACCGCGAACAGCATGAACGAGACGAACATCACCACGCCCACGAAGGGATGCAGGATGCGCGTCCACGGACCGCCGCCGAACAGGTTGGTCAGCCAGAAGAACGCCGGATGGAACAGCGCCAACCCGGACAGCGCCAGCAGCACGAAGGTGATGGCGGTGATCCAGTGGTTGGTTCGCTCGTTGGCGTCGTAGCGCTGGATCAGCTTGCGATGATGGTCAGTCATGGCGCATCTCCTCTTCGGCCTTGCGCTCGTCTTCCTCTTCGGTCTCGTTCGGGCCCACGCGGATGTAGTGGAAGAACCCGGCCAGCGCCGTCAGGGCCATGGCGGCCACGCCCAGCGGCTTGGCGATGCCCTTCCACAACGACACCATCGGGCTGATCTTCGGCTCGTCGGGCAACCCGTGATACAGGCTGGGCTTGTCCGCGTGATGCAGCACGTACATCACGTGGGTGCCGCCCACGCCCTTCGGGTCGTACAAC
The DNA here is from genome assembly GCF_900078315.1 of Bordetella ansorpii. GTDB lineage: Bacteria > Pseudomonadota > Gammaproteobacteria > Burkholderiales > Burkholderiaceae_B > Bordetella > Bordetella ansorpii. Next base: position 149,870 of record NZ_FKBS01000014.1, on the reverse strand, counting down.
CCGGCATGCTCGAAGCCGCGCGACTTCAGGTCCTCGATCCGTTCTTCCGCATGGTGCTTCATGTCCTCCTTGGTGCCGAACACGATGGCGCCGGTGGGACAGGTCTTCACGCACGCGGGCTCCTGGCCCACGGCCACGCGGTCGGAACACAGGGTGCACTTGTACGCCTTGTGGTCCTTCTTGGAGATGCGCGGCACATTGAACGGGCAGCCGGTAACGCAGTAGCCGCACCCGATGCACTTCTCTTCGTGGAAATCCACGATGCCGTTGTTGTACTGCACGATGGCGCCCGGCGAGGGACAGGCCTTCAGGCAGCCCGGGTCCTCACAGTGCATGCAGCCGTCCTTGCGGATCAGCCACTCCAGGTCACCCGCCGGGTTCTCGTATTCCGAGAACCGCATCACCGTCCACGAGTGCTCGGTGAGGTCGGCGGGGTTGTCGTAGACGCCGACGTTGGTGCCGACTTCGTCACGCAGGTCGTTCCACTCCATGCAGGCCGTCTGGCAGGCCTTGCAGCCGATGCACTTGGAGACGTCGATCAGCTTGGCGACGCCGCCGGTGGACGGCTCGCGCACGCCCGGCGGCGGCGTGGTGGTGGCGGAGACCCGCTTGATGTCCAGGGATTGCATCGACATGTCAGGCCTCCTGTACCTTCTCGACCTTCACGAGGAAGGACTTGAACTCCGGCGTCTGGCTGTTGCCATCGCCCACGAACGGGGTGAGGGTGTTGGCCAGGAAGCCCGGCTTGGTCAGGCCCACGAAGCCCCAGTGGATGGGAATCCCCACGTGGTGCACGGGCTTGCCCTCGACCGTCAGCACCTTGATCCGCTTGGTGACCAGCGCCACCGCCTTGATGTAGCCACGGTTGGACGAGACTTTCACCCACGCGCCATTGGCGATGCCCAGCTCCTTGGCCAGCCCTTCGCCGATCTCGACGAACTGCTGCGGCTGCACGATGGCGTTGAGCAGCACGTTCTTGGTCCAGTAGTGGAAGTGCTCGGTCAGCCGGTACGTGGTGGCCACGTACGGGAACTGGTCCGCCTTGCCCATCTGTTCCAGATCGCCCTTGAACACGCGCGCCGCCGGATTGCTGGTGACGCCCTTGGCCTTCGGATGCAGCGGGTTGTAGCCCACCGGGGTCTCGAAGGGTTCGTAGTGCTCGGGGAACGGGCCTTCGTTCATGCCGGCGCGCGCGAAGAAGCGCGCCACCCCTTCGGGGTTCATGATGAAGGGGCTCATGCCGCCCGCCGGATTTTCGTCCGCCTTGAAGTCGGGAACGTCGGCGCCGCCCCAGCCCTTGCCGTTCCACGCCACCAGCTTGCGGCGCGGATCGAAGGGCTTGCCTTCGAGGTCGCAGGACGCGCGGTTGTACAGCACGCGCCGGTTGGCCGGCCAGGCCCACGCCCAGTTCAGCGTCTGCCCGATGCCCGTGGGATCGGTGTTGTCGCGGCGCGCCATCTGGTTGCCCGCCTGGGTCCACGCGCCACAGAAGATCCAGCAGCCGCTGAGCGTGGAGCCGTCGTCGCGCAGTTCCGCGAAGCCCGACAACTGCTCGCCCGCCTTGCGCGTGACCTTGGTCGGATCTTTCGGATCGACCAGGTCGGTCAACGCACGGCCGCTGTACTCCATCGCCAGTTCAGCGGCGGTGGGGCTTTCCGGGTTGGCGTAGGGCCACGACAGGTTCACGATGGGATCCGGGAACTTGCCGCCTTCCTTGCGGTACATCTCGCGCACGCGCGAAAAGAGATCGGACATGATCTCGATGTCGCTGCGCGCTTCCGCTGGAGGCTCGGCGCCCTTCCAGTGCCACTGCAGCCAGCGGCCCGAGTTGACCAGCGCGCCCTCTTCCTCGGCAAAGCAGGTCGTGGGCAGGCGGAACACCTCGGTCTGGATCTTGGACGGATCCACGTCGTTGTGTTCGCCGGCATTGCGCCAGAACTCGGCGGTCTCGGTGTTCAGCGGGTCCATGATGACCAGGAACTTCAGGCTCGAGAAACCCTTGAGCAGCTTGGCCTTGTTCGGGGCCGCCGCAATGGGATTGAAGCCCTGGCAGATGTAGCCCGTCATCTTCTGCTGGTTCATCAGCTCGTAGACCTGCAGCATGTCGTACGGCTTGTCCAGCTTGGGCAGGTAGTCGTAGGCCCAGTTGTTCTCGGCCGTGGCCGCGCCGCCCCACCATGCCTTCATCATGCTGACGAAGAACTTGTTGTAGTTCTGCCAGTAGCTCAGCTGGTTGGGACGCAGCGGCTTGAGCGCGCGCGCGCCGATGTAGGCGCCGTACTCCTGCTCGGCCTCGCCGGGCAGCGTCATGTAGCCCGGCAACAGGTTGGACATCAGGCCCAGGTCGGTCAGGCCCTGGATGTTCGAGTGCCCGCGCAGCGCGTTCATGCCGCCGCCGGCGATGCCGATGTTGCCCAGCAGCAGCTGGACCATGGCGCCGGTGCGGATGATCTGCGAACCGATCGAGTGCTGCGTCCAGCCCAGTGCGTACAGGATGGTGCCCGCGCGGTCGGTGCCGGCCGTCGAGGCCAGCATTTCACAGACGTGCTGGAACTTGTCCTTCGGCGTGCCGCAGACGCGTTCCACCATCTCGGGCGTATAGCGCGAGTAGTGCTGCTTCAGCAGTTGGTACACGCAGCGCGGATGCTGCAGCGTGGGATCGGTACGGACGAAGCCGTCCTCGCCCTTCTCGTAGTCCCAGGTGCTCTTGTCGTAGACGCGGCGCTCGGGGTTGTAGCCCGAGTACAGGCCGTCCTGGAAGGCGAAGTCTTCGCGGACGATGAACGAGAAGTCCGTGTAGTTGCGGACGTACTCGTGCTGCACCTTGTCGTTTTCCAGCAGGTAGTGGATCACCCCGCCCAGGAAAATGATGTCGGTGCCGGTCCGGATGGGCGCGTAGTAGTCCGCCACGGATGCCGAGCGCGTGAAGCGCGGATCCACGACGATCAGCTTCGCCTTGTTGTGGGCCTTGGCCTCGGTCACCCACTTGAACCCGCAGGGGTGCGCCTCGGCGGCATTGCCGCCCATGATCAGGACTACGTCCGCGTTCTTGATGTCGACCCAATGGTTCGTCATCGCTCCACGGCCAAACGTCGGGGCAAGACCTGCCACCGTCGGGCCGTGTCAGACACGTGCCTGGTTGTCGAACGCGAGCATCCCGAAGCTGCGGGCAACCTTGTGCGTGACGTACGCGGTTTCGTTGCTGGCCGCCGAGGCCGCCAGCATGCCCGTGGTGATCCAGCGGTTGACGGTCTTGCCTTCGGCGGTCTTTTCGACGAAGTTGGCGTCGCGATCGTCCTTCATCAGCTTGGCGATGCGCGTCATCGCGTCATCCCAGGAGATGCGTTGCCACTTGTCGGAGCCGGGCGCCCGGTATTCGGGATACTTGAGCCGATTCGGACTGTGGATGAAGTCGATCAGCGAGGCGCCCTTGGGACAGAGGGTCCCACGGTTGACGGGATGGTCGGGATCCCCTTCGATGTGGATGATGCTGGCTTCGGCGTTCTTCGCCTTGTCGCCCAGCCCATACATCAGGACCCCACAGGCTACCGAACAGTAAGGACAGGTATTGCGCGTCTCGGTCATGCGCGCCAGCTTGTACTGGCGGACTTCTGCCATGGCCGTGCCGGGAGCAACCCCCAGCAATGCCAGGCTGGATCCCGCCAGCGTCGCTCCTGTCACCTTGAAGAATTGCCGGCGATTCATGGCAACCATGACGCACTCCCTTCAGGTGGTTGGATGGAACGGCGGCATCCTTTTAAGGCCTTGTGCGCCGCGAAAGACCTGACGACCGTCCCGGGTACTCGAGGCAGTATAGGCCTGCCCCCGGACGCCCCGCAATCCGAGTCATGCTGCGGTGCATCGACGGCGGACACACGGTGCGCTTACATTACGGTTTTCAACGCCTCTACGCTTTGCCATGGACGACGCATTCAGCCACCAATTGTCGATGACCATCCTGATGACGCCTGACATGGCGAATTTCTCGGGCAATGTGCACGGCGGCACCATTCTCAAATATCTGGACCAGGTGGCCTACGCCTGTGCCAGCCGGTACGCCGGCCACTACGTCGTCACCCTGTCCGTCGACCAGGTGGTGTTCCGCCAGCCGATCCACGTCGGCGAACTGGTCACCTTCCTGGCCTCGGTCAATTACACCGGCCGCACCTCGATGGAAATCGGCATCAAGGTGGTCACCGAAGACATCCGCAAGAAGCTCGTGCGCCACGCCAACAGCTGTTATTTCACGATGGTGGCCGTGGACGACAAAGGCCAACCCATCGAAGTGCCGCCGTTGCAGGTACGCACGCTGGAAGAACGCCAGCGCTTCGAGGGCGCCAAGCAACGCCGTTCCCTGCGCCAGGAAATGGAAAAGCGCCACGAAGAGATCAAGCAGGAAGTGCAGGACTCGACGCCGCTGCATTAATCAATCTTAATAATGGGGACGGCACAGCGCATTGAGAACTGATATCGTTTCGCTTGTGCCGGCCTCCCTCATCGCCGCCGGCTCGGCGCTCTCGCGCCCCCGCCTCCAGGAGCCCACGCCATGACCGACCCGACCTACGCCACGCGCGCCGCCGAGCTGCGCACCCGCCATGAGGCGCTGGCCGCCACCGGGCCGGCCGCGCGGGCGCGCAACCTGGCCAGGGCGCTCGGCGTGTCCGAAGCCGAATGGGTCGCGGCCCAATGCGGCGGCCTGCGCGCCGTGCCGCTGGCCGGTACGCCGCAAGCCATTTTCAAGGAACTGGGATCGCTGGGCGAGGTGATGGCCCTGACGCGCAACGACTGGTGCGTGCACGAGCGCCACGGCCGCTACGAAGACATCCAGGCCGAAGGCCCGGTCGGCCTGGTGCTGGGACCCGACATCGACCTGCGCGTGTTCTTCGGCCAATGGCGCCATGCCTGGGCGGTCGAGCAGGACGGCCGCCACAGCCTGCAATTCTTCGACATGGCGGGCCAGGCCGTGCACAAGGTCTATCGCACCGATGGCACCGAGGCCGCCGCGTACGATGCACTGGTGGCCAGGCTGGCCGCCGAGCCTTACTGGCCCGAGCCCGAAGCCTATCCCGCCGCCGAGGCGCCCACACCCATCGCCGACCCGGCCAGCTTCCGCCAGGCCTGGCTGGCGATGGAAGACACCCACGAATTCTTCCCCCTGCTGCGCAAGTTCAAGGCCGCCCGGCTGGACGCGCTGCGCGTGGCCGGCACGGACCTGGCGCAACCGGTGGACGCCGACGCCGTCGAGCGCATGCTGCAGGGCGCTGCCGAATCCGAACTGCCCATCATGTGCTTCGTGGGCAACCGCGGCATGATCCAGATCCATTCCGGCCCGGTGGCCAACCTGCGCCGCACCGGCCCGTGGTTCAACGTGCTGGATCCGCGCTTCAACCTGCACCTGGACACCACCGCGATCGACAGCGCCTGGGTCGTGGCCAAGCCCACCCGCGACGGCTGGGTCACTTCGCTGGAACTGTATGCCGCCAACGGCGACCTGATCGTGCAGTTCTTCGGCGCGCGCAAACCCGGCCAGCCCGAACTGGGCGGCTGGCGCGACCTGCTGAAAGGCCTGTGCAGCCAGCCGCTGGCCGCCTGAACGAGGACAACATCATGATGTACAAAGCGACGACCCTGCTGTTGGGCGCCTGCCTGGCGTGGTCCGCGCAGGCCCAGGCGCAAGAGCGCGTGGTCTCCCTGGGCGGCAGCGTGACCGAGATCGTCTACGCCCTGGGCCAGGGCGAGCGGGTGGTGGGCGACGATCTGTCCAGCCTGTATCCCGAGGCCGCCACCAAGGTGCCGCGCGTGGGCTATTACCGCGCCGTGCCGGTCGAGGGCGTGCTGGCCCTGAAGCCGGACCTGATCCTGGCCTCGGAGCAGGCCGGCCCGCCCGATGCCATCGAGCGCCTGTCCAGCGTGGGCGTGCCTGTCGAAGTGGTCTCCGACAAACCCTCGGTGCAGTCGCTGCACACCCGTATCGAACAGATCGCCAGGCTGCTGGGCGCCGAGGCGGCCGGCAGGCAACTGGCCGCCTCCGTCGACCGGGACCTGAAGGCCGCGCAGGCCCTGCCCGGCCCGGATGCCCGCGCCCTGCTCATCATGAACCGCACCGGCACGCCGCAAGGCGCCGGGGACGGCACGGCCGCCGGCCTGCTGCTGGAGCTGGCCGGCCTGCGCAACGTGCTGCACGGCCAGCAGGGCTACAAGCCCCTGTCGGCCGAAGCCTTCAGCGCGCTGGCGCCGCAGGTGCTGGTGGTGACCAGCGCCTCGCTGGCGGCCTCCGGCGGCCTGGAAAAGCTGCGCGCCCTGCCCGGCCTGGCCGGCACGCCGGCCGCCTCGTGCATCGTGGTCATGGACGACCTGCTGGCGCTGGGCACCGGCCCGCGCCTGCCCGAAGCCGTCCGCCAACTGAAAGAGACCGACTGTGTCGCAGGCCAAGGCGCACGCCGCACGCCCGCCTAGCGGGCGGCGGGCCGACGCGGCCCTGCTGGGGCTGGCCGTCGCGCTGCTCGTGGCGGCGCTGCTGGCCGCGGCCAGCGGGGCGGTGCGCATCCCGCCCGCCGATGCCTTGCGGCTGCTGTGGTCGGGCGCCTCGCAGCCCGACGACGCCTTGTGGCGCAACGTCCTGATCGACATCCGCCTGCCCCGCGTGCTGTTCGCCATGGTGGCCGGCGCCGGCCTGGCGCTGTGCGGCGCCGCGCTGCAGGCCCTGTTCCGCAACCCCCTGGCCGAACCCGGCCTGGTCGGCATCTCGGCCGGCGGCGCCCTGGGCGCGGTGGCCGCCATCGTGCTGACCCGTGGCGGCTACGCCATCATCGCGCCCGCCGCCTTCGCGGGCAGCCTCGTCGCCACGGCCTGCGCCTATCTGGTGGGCCGGCGCGCGCCCGGCGTGGCCGGCCTGCTGCTGGCGGGCGTGGCCATCAACACCGTGGCGGGCAGCCTGATCGGACTGCTGACCTACATGGCCTCGGACAGCCAGCTGCGCGACCTGACCTTCTGGAGCATGGGCAGCCTGGCGGGCGCCAACTGGCGGCTGCTGGCCTTCCTGGGACCGTGGACGCTGATATGTTCACTGTGGCTGCTGACGCAATGGCGCGTGATGAACGCGCTGCTGCTGGGCGAGCGCGAGGCGGGCCACCTGGGCTACGCGCTGACCGCCGTGCGCCGCAAGCTGATCGTGGCGACGGCCCTGATCGTCGGTCCGCTGGTGGCCGCCACCGGCGGCATCGGTTTCGTGGGCCTGGTCGTGCCCCATCTGGTGCGCATGACGCTGGGGGCCGACCATCGCCGCCTGCTGCCCGCATCGCTGCTGGCCGGCGCGCTGTCGCTGGTGCTGGCCGACTGGCTGGCGCGCGTGGCCGTCATCCCCGCCGAGCTGCCCATCGGCCTGGTCACCAGCCTGGTCGGCGGACCGTTCTTCCTGTGGCTGCTGGCGCGAGGACGCAGATTCTGATGACGCTGCAAGCCGACAACATCGCCGTGACACGCGGCGCCGCCGCCGTGCTGACGGGCGTGTCGCTCAGCATCCGGCCGGGCAGCGTGCTGGGCCTGCTGGGCGCCAACGGCGCGGGCAAGTCCACGCTGCTGGCCACGCTGGCCGGCGAACTGCGCCCTAACAGCGGCCGCGTGCTGCTGGATGGCGCCGACGTGCTGGCCGTGCCCGCGCGCAAGCAGGCGCGGCGCCGCGCGGTGCTGCCGCAGAAGCCTTCGCTGACCTTCGACCTGGGCGTGCGCGACGTGGTGTCGATGGGCGCCTATCCGTTTCCCGAACTGTCGCCGGACGTCGTTGACGGCCTGATCGGCGCGGCACTGGCGCAGGCGGGCGTGGCGCACCTGGCCGCGCGGCGCTATCCCGAGCTGTCGGGCGGCGAACAGCAGCGCGTGCAGTTCGCGCGGGTGCTGGCGCAATGCCGCGCCGCCGCGCAAGAGGGCGTGCCGCCCTATCTGCTGCTGGACGAGCCGATCTCCAGCCTGGATCCCAAGCACCAGATCGAGCTGCTGCGCACCGCCTGGCGGCTGGCGCACGAAGAGGGATTGGGCGTGCTGGTGATCGTGCACGACATCAACCTGGCGGCGCGCTGGTGCGACCGCCTGGTGATGCTGGCCGATGGCAAGGCGGCGGCGGAAGGCGAACCCGCCCAAGTGCTGACGTCCGAACTGCTGCGCCGGGTGTACGACATCGATGCGGACGTATTGCCGCATCCGAAGCTGGCGGGGAAGTTGCTGGTGTTGCCGCGGGACGATTGAGCCGCAGCGTTCAGAACGCCCAGTTTTCCACCAGCAGGCCCGGCACGCGTTGGAACTCGCGCTCGTTGTTCGTCACCAGCGCCAGGCCCGCGCTGCGGGCGTGGCCGGCGATATGCATGTCGTTGACGCCGATAGGCTGGCCCGCGCACTCCAGCGCGGCGCGGATGCTTCCATAGTGCGCCGCCGCGCGGTCGTCGTAAGGCAGCACCGCGAGCCGGCTGCAGAAGTCTTCGACGCTTTGCAGATTGCGTGCCGGCGCAGCGCTCTTTTCCGCGCCATGCATCAGTTCGGCCAGCGTGACCGTGGAGATAGCCATCCGACCGTGGTGCTGGTTGAACGCTGCCAGCGCGGCCGCCGGACGCCGTTTGATCACGTAGATCACGATATTGGTATCGAGCAGGTACTTCAACATCGGATAGTCCCCAGGGACCACCGGGCCGCCCTGGATCTCCGTGGCATCCGCTGGCAAGCCGACCCCGCGTGGTCCGGCACCCGGGACCTTCAGATTTAAAAAGGCTCGCGAGCGGGCTGCTCCTGAGACGCCCGCGTCTGCATGAAGTCGTCGGTCACGCTGGCGCCACCGAGGAAGAAGCTGTCCCAGGCCGAGTCGAGCGGCGTCAATACGCGCTCGTGGCCGACGACACGCACCTCTACGCGCTTCACATGGTCTGGAAACCGGGTCTCGGCCGGCAGGCGAACCGCCTGGGTGCGATTGTTGGTGAAGATGGAACCCGTATTCATACGCACCTCCGCAGTTGCTATATACATTCATCATATACCTCTTTGAACCAAGGGTGAAGACTTCGACCGCAAGTCCCGGAGTGTGCCTTTCTTGCCTGGCGCTAGACTGGTCCGCATGGACATTTCCGCCATCCCCGCCAATCTGCCCGACACGCTGGACCGGCACGGCCACGCGCTGATTCCGGGCCTGCTCGATGCCGCCACCTGCCAGGTCCTGGCCGCGCGCTACGACGAAGACGCCCTATACCGCTCGCGCATAGTGATGAAGCGCCACGGCTTCGGCAGCGGCGAGTACCGCTATTACGCCTATCCCCTGCCCGAACCGGTCGCGGCATTGCGGCAGGCCCTGTATCCGCTGCTGGCGCCCATCGCCAACCGATGGAACGCGCAGCTTCGGCTTGACACCCGCTACCCCGACACCCACGCCGAGTACCTGCGGGGTTGCCACGACGCGGGCCAGCAAAGACCCACCCCGCTGATCCTGCGTTACGGACCCGGTGACTACAATTGCCTGCATCAAGACCTGTACGGCGACTGGGTGTTTCCGCTTCAGGTCGCCATCCTGCTGTCCCAGCCCGGCCGAGACTTCGACGGCGGCGAATTCATGTTGACCGAGCAGATTGCCGGCCAACCTGCCCGCGCCGAGGTCGTGCCGCTGAACCAGGGCGACGGCGTGGCGTTCGCCGTGCATCACCGCCCCGTGCCGGGCGCGCGCGGCAGCCGCCGCGCCCTGATGCGCCACGGCGTCAGCCGGCTGCATTCGGGCAACCGCCATACGCTGGGCATCATCTTTCACGACGCGCGCTGACCATGCTGTTCGACGACTGGTTCGACTCTCCGCAACCCGGTCATCGCGAGCCCCTGGGCCCGCAGGCCTGCGTGCTGCGCGGCCATGCGCTGCGCGACGTGCCGCGCCTGCTGCCCGCCTTGCAGGACATCCAGCGGGCGGCGCCGGCGAAGCAGCTGGTCACCCCCGGCGGACGCATCATGTCGATCGCGATGAGCAATTGCGGCACACTGGGCTGGACCTCCAGCCGCGAAGGCTACCGGTACACCGCCCGCGATCCCGCCACCGGTGAACCCTGGCCGCCCATGCCGGACGTCTTCCTGGAACTGGCGCGATCCGCCGCGGCCGAGGCCGGCCATCCGGACTTCGCGCCCGACGCCTGCCTGGTCAACCGCTATGCACCCGGCACGCGGCTGTCGCTGCACCAGGATCGTGACGAACACGACCTGGGGCATCCCATCGTGTCCGTCTCGCTGGGCATTCCGGCCGTGTTCCTGTTCGGCGGGTTCAAACGCGAAGACGCCACGCAGAAGGTGCCGCTGTTCCACGGCGACGTGGTGGTGTGGGGGGGCGTGGATCGCCTGCGCTTTCACGGCGTGCAACCGGTAAAGGAAGCGGAGCATCCCGCCTTGGGCCGGCTGCGCATCAATCTGACGTTTCGCCGCGCCGGCTGACGGCGCCGAATTCAACCGCAAGCTCCGGAGCGCCGCGGCCTGTCCGCCGGACTACAGTATTTCCACCCGGTCATCCTCCACCGCACCATGCCCCGCCGCCCTGACGCCGCCCAGATTGTTGAACGAGACCCCCGCTGGGCCGCGGTGCGCGCGCGGGACCCCGCCGCGGATCCGTGCTTCGTCTACGCCGTGAAGACCACTGGCGTCTACGCCCGGCCCAGCAGCGCGGCGCGGCTGCCCCGGCCGGAGAACGTGGTGTTCTTCGATTCGGCCGAAGCCGCCGAAGCCGCGGGCTATCGCCCCAGCCGCCGCGCGGCGCCCGACCGCACCGAAGCCGCCGCCCGGCACGCCACGCTGGTGGCCGACAGTTGCCGCTACATCGAGCAGGCCGAGCACACCCCCACGCTGCAGGAGCTGGCGGCGCGCGCGGGCATGAGCCCCTATCACTTCCACCGCGTATTCAAGGCCGAGACGGGGCTGACCCCCAAGGCTTACGCCGCCGCCCACGTGGGACGGCGCATGCGCCTGCAATTGGGCACATCCAAGACCCGTATCACCGACGCCATCTACGAGGCCGGCTTCAATTCGAACAGCCGCTTCTACGAGCGCGCCGACCGCCTGCTGGGCATGCGGCCCAGCGATTACCGCGATGGCGGCAACAACAGCGAAATCCGCTTCGCCGTGGCGCAATCCAGCCTGGGCGCGATCGTGGTGGCGCAGAGCGCGCGCGGCGTCTGCGCGATCCTGCTGGGCGATGACCCCGATGCGCTGGTCCGCGAACTGCAGGACCAGTTCCCCAAGGCCAGCCTGATCGGCGGCGACGCGGATTTCGAGCAGGTGGTGGCGCAGGTCGTCGGCCTGGTCGAAGCGCCGGCGTTGGGCCTGAACCTGCCGCTGGACGTGCGCGGCACGGCCTTCCAGGAGCGCGTCTGGCAGGCGCTGCGCGAGATCCCGCCGGGCCGCACGGCCACCTATGCCGAAATCGCACAACGCATCGGACAGCCCTCGGCGGTGCGCGCCGTGGCGCAGGCGTGCGCAGGCAACCGCATCGCCGTGGCGATTCCCTGCCATCGCGTGGTGCGCAGCGATGGCGCGCTGTCCGGCTATCGCTGGGGCGTGGACCGCAAGCGCGAACTGCTGGAACGCGAGGAACCGGCATGACGCTGGCCGAGTTGCTGCGCGGGCACGACCTGGCCATCCTGCGCGGGCACGACCTGGCCATCCTGCGCGCCAGGCTGGAAGCGGATGGCCATGCCGTGCTGCCGCGCCTGTTCGATGCCTCGCAATGCGATCTGCTTCGCCATGGCGCGGATGCGCGCTATCGCATCACCTGCCTCGAAGCGGAGCAATTCGAACCGCTGGCCTGCGAGGAAGCGCCGGACGAGGGTTGCGTACTGGTGTTGACGGTGCTGCTGTCCGAGGCCAGCGCGTTCTCGGGCGGTGAGTGCGTGATGACCGAGCAGCGTCCGCGGCTGCAATCCCGGCCGATGGCGCATGCATTGAAGCAGGGAGATGCCTTGCTGATGCGGGTTGGCTCGCGTGCCGTGCAAGGCACGAATGGCTCCTATCGCGCCACCCTGAGACATGGCGTGGCGCGGGTGCGCAGCGGCACGCGGTGGGCCGCGCAACGGGTCTTCGCATCCAACGCACCGCTCGCGTAGCCCTGGCCGCACGGGCCATCCCGATGCCTTCACAATGAAAATCCGCGGGCGCAATCGCCCCTGCAATCGATCGCCTTACGACACGCTTGTGCGCATCACGAACGGAATACCGCTTCCCGAGAGCACTTCCGGCTCGGTGATGTTCCGAAATGCAAGGAGCGCGCATGCCGCGCCAAGCCCTCTGCAGGTGAGCGCGCGCGTTCGCCGCAAGCGCCGTGCCGACACATGCGCAAACATCGGGACACTTGAACCCGGCCGTCTCGCTTGCGACCATGGAAGGCCGAGCAACGCAACGGAAAGGAGCTCTCATGCAACGAACCTCGCAAGCACTCCTGTCGGCAGCCATCCTGGCCGCTGGCCTGACTGTCGCCCCCGCGATGGCGCAAAGCAGCGCGACGCCCAGCCAGCAACCGCAGCAACCCGCAGCGGTTCAACCCTCGGAGGCGCAGTTGCAGAAGTTCGCCAGCGCCTCCCAGAAGGTGGCCATGGTGGCCGACGAGTATCGCCCCAAGGTCCAGGCGGCCACGGATGATGGTTCCCGCCAGCAGTTGCTGAAGGAAGCCGACCAGAAGATGGTGCGCACCGTGAACGCGGACGGCATGACGGTGGACGAATTCAACGGCATCAGCCAGGCGATCCAGCAGGACCCGAACCTGCAGCAAAAGGTGATGAGTATGGTGCAGCAACAGCAGCAAGGCGGCGCGCCGGCGGGCGGTGGCATGCGTTGACGCATCGCCTGACAATACGCCCCGCCGGGGCGTTTTTTACGCGTGGCCCTGTCCACCGCCTGCGCAGGCCGCTCTACGCGGGCCGCTTCAACGGCAGGATGCGGCGGTATCCGGGCGGCAGGGACTCGCCGGCATGGCCGGCGGCAATCTGCGCCAACCGTGCCGCCAGTTCCGGTGTGAACGGCAATGCTCGCCGCGTCTCGAGGCTGACGTGCAAAGACAACTGCTCCATGGTGGCGGCGAGATAGTTCTCGCGCGTCTGCCACAGCTCCATCAGCGTCAGCAGCCGCTTGTCGTCCGACTCCAGCACTCGCACGCGCAACATCAGCGGATCGCCCTCGAGCACCTCGCGCAGGTAGGCCACCTGGATGTTCATCGTGTAGACGCCGCAACGCGTGGCCCTGGTGTAGTCCGCGCCGACGCCGAACTGCTGCATCAGCTCATAGCCGACGCGGTCGAACACCCCGACGTATTGCGCGGAATTCATGTGGCCATAGGAATCGATCCATGCAGGATCGACGCTCAGTGTCGCGGAAGGCAGATTGGTCATGAGGACTCGGTAGAAGATTGGGCAACGGCCACAGGCGCGCCAAGAAGCGATCACCGGTGAAAAGCGGATCAGCCCTGGGGCAAGGCCGGCACGAACGGCACCGTGCGCAGGTCGCCGTCCGACACGACGACGGCGGTGGACTCGGGCACTTCCTGCCACGCATCCACCCTGTCGCTCAGCGGCTCGGACAGCAGCAGATAGGCGCTGTCGTCCAGGCCCGCGATACGCGGATCGTCCGGGTACAGTTCGCGCAGATGGCGCACCGAGGCATTATGGAACAGCGAGCGCGAATCGCGCTCGCTGGAGTAGCGCACGGCGGTCAAGGCCTGGCCGTCCGTCACGCACACCGTCATCGTCAGCGGATGCGCCACGCCCTGGCTGCCCCCGGCCTGTTCCACCACCGCGGCCATGCGTTCCAGCGCACACAGCGGGTCCGTTTCCAGCCCGTAGGTCAGCGCCAGCAGGAACATCACCTCCGAATCGGTGGAGCCTTCCATCGACCCGAAATACTGCGGCGCGATCTTCAGGATCAGGTCGCGCCGCAGCCGCGCGAAATCGCGGATGACGCCGTTGTGCACGAACAGCCATTTGCCGAAGCGGAAGGGATGACAGTTGGTCTCCTGCACGGGCGTTCCCGTGGCGGCTCGCACGTGCGCCACGAACATCGGCGCCCAGATGGCGCGCGCGGCCTCGTGCAGGTTGCGGTCGTTCCAGGCGGGATGGACGCTGCGGTAGCGAAACGGCACCGGATCGCGCGGGCCGTACCACCCCAGCCCGAAGCCGTCGCCGTTGGTGGTCGTGGTGGCCATGCGCGCGTGCAGGCTCTGTTCGATCAGCGAATGCTGGGCCTTGAAGATGACGCTTTCCAGCTGCAAGGGACTTCCGGTGTAAGCCAGCCAACGGCACATGATCGGGGTTCTCCTGGGCGGCGCGCGGCCGCGGTTCGTCCTGTCCAACGATACGACGCCGCGGCAACGGACGCATGCCGGATCGGCGCATCCGTGACGCGGCATTATGGAACCGCGCCGTCAGGCCGCGGGTTCCGGCAATTGCGCGGTCAACGCCGAACATCGCGCATGCAGCAGGCGCTGCAACTGCTGCACCGCCGGCGAATACTGCTTGCGATGGGGACACACCAGCACCAGCGGCGTGGCCTCGCCGCGCACCTGCGGCAGCAGCACCTCCAGGCGGCCCGCGCGCACGTCGTCGCCCACGTCCAGCCAGGATTTGTACGCGATGCCTTCGCCCGCCAGCGCCCAGCGCCGCACCACCTCGCCGTCGTCCGCATACAGGTGTCCGCCCACCGCCACCAGCCGGTGCGGGCCGGCAGGCTGTGGAAAAACCCATTTGTCGTAGACCCGCCCGCCGATCTGGAACGGCAGGCAGTCATGGCCGGCCAGATCGTCCAGCGTCCGGGGAGAGCCATGCTGTTGCAGATACGCCGGCGAAGCCACCAGCACCCGCCGGTTGTCCGGCGCCAGCGGCAGCGCGATATAGCTGGCATCTTCCATGCGGCCATAACGGATGGCCACGTCGACGGGATCGCGGAACACGTCGGCGATCGAATCGGACACGTGCAGGCGCAAGGTCAGCGCGGGATGCGTCTGGCGAAACGTCGTCAGCCAGGGCAGCAGCACGTTGCGGCCCAGGTCGGAAGGCGCGGCCACCTGCAGCACGCCGCCCAGCCGGGCGCCATCGCCATGCAGCCGGTCGCGGCCTGCCTCCAGCGTGGCCAGGGTTTCCTGGGCATAGGGCAGATAGCGTTCCCCCTCGGCGGTCAGGCGCAGGCTGCGGGTGGAACGCGCGAACAGGCGGATGTCCAGCTCGCGCTCCAGGCGTTTCACCGCCGCGCTGACCTGGCCGGGCAGCAGATCCGCCTCGCGCGCGGCATTGGAGAAACTGCCCAGCGCCGCCGAGCGCACGAACAGCGCCAGGTCATCCAGGCGGATCATTTTCACTCCTGCAGTGAAAGTCTTGGCCGATCTTACCGCTTTCCGGATAGCTGACAGCGGCGCAAGATGGCATCCGTACCGACCGCATACCCTCACAGGACACCCGCCATGAAAGCCATCGCCTACACCCAGCACGGCCTGCCCCTCGAAGACCCCCGTTCGCTGGACCTGATCGACCTGCCCAAGCCCACCCCCGGCCCGCGCGACCTGCTGGTCGCCGTGCGCGCCGTGGCCGTCAATCCGGTCGACACCAAGGTGCGCGCCTTCTTCGCCACCGACGGCGCCCGGGTGCTGGGCTGGGATGCCGTGGGCACGGTCGAGCAGGTGGGCAGCGACGTCACGCTGTTCAAGCAAGGCGACACGGTCTACTACGCCGGTTCGCTGCTGCGTCCGGGCAACCACGCCGAATACGGCCTGGTGGACGAGCGCATCGCCGGCCACAAGCCGGCCAGCCTGTCCGACGCGCAGGCCGCCGCGCTGCCGCTGACCTCGCTGACCGCCTGGGAATTGCTGTTCGACCGCCTGGGCGTGGCCGAGGACGGCGGCGCCGGCAAGAACCTGCTGATCGTCGGCGCGGCCGGCGGCGTAGGTTCGATCCTGGTGCAACTGGCCCGCAAGCTGACCCAGCTGACGGTGATCGGCACCGCCTCGCGCGCCGAAACGCGCCAGTGGGTGCAGGAACTGGGCGCCCATCATGTGATCGACCACGGCAAGCCCATGGCCGAGCAGCTGCAGCAACTCGGCGTGGGTCCGGCGCACTACATCGCCAGCCTGACCCACACCGACTCGCACTATGTGCAACTGGTCGAGGCGCTGGCGCCACAGGGCCACTTCGCCCTGATCGACGACCCGGCCACGCTGGACGCCCTGCCGCTCAAGCGCAAGTCGGCCTCGCTGCACTGGGAACTGATGTTCACCCGCTCGATCTTCGAGACCGAGGACATGCAGCGCCAGCACGACATCCTGGAACGCGTGGCCGCATTGGTCGACAGCGGCGTGGTCAAGACCACGATGGGCGAGCACTACGGCACGATCAATGCCCAGAACATGCGCCGCGCGCATGCCATGCAGGAAAGCGGCAAGGCGCGCGGCAAGATCGTGCTGGAAGGCTTCTGAGGCCTCAGGCCGCCTGCTTGACGGCGGCCGGCGTCATGCGAAAGCCCACGCCGATGCGGTTCATCGCGTTCATCAGCGCGATGGCGTACGACAGGTCGGCCAGTTCGCGTTCGTTGAACGCGGCGGCTGCCTGCTCGTAGGCCTCGTCGGGCGCGCCGGTCTGCTCCAGGCGCGTCAGCGATTCGGACCAGGCCAGCGCGGCGCGTTCCTGCTCGCTGAACAGCGCCTGGGCCTCGTGCCACACCGGCACCAGCAGCAGCTTGGACACCGGCATGCCGCGCTTCATCAAGTCGGCCGAGTGCTTGTCGATGCAATACGCGCAGCCGTTGATCTGCGACACGCGCAAGTAGGCCAGATCGATCAGCTCGATGGGCAGGCTGCAATCCTGGAAGTAGGTGAGCGCCGGAAGAAAGGATTGATAGCCCTTGGGGGCGGCCTTGGCGGCGTCGATACGTTGGGTCATGGCGGGACTCCTGTGCGAGGAAGGATGCATAAGCGACAGGACGCATGTTGCGCCACCGCATGCCATGCGACCAGAGCCAAGAAACGATTTGTCGACTAGGCCATGATCGGCGACTCGGGCACTACATCAGCGCCGATATGCGCCGCCCCAGCCGCTGCGCCTCCGCCTGCGTGGCGATGTTGGTGAAGCCCAGCAGCAGGCCGGGTTCGACCGGCGACTCGATGGCCCAATCCGACAGTGCATTCGCATACATTCCCTGTTCCCGTAGGCGCATGGCCAGTTCGCGGTCGCCGATGCCCTTGCCCAGGCGCAGGATCAGGTGCATGCCGCCGGGCTGGGACTCGATGCGCGCCCGAGGCTGCAACACGTGCTCGAGCGCTTCCGCCGCGATCTGGCGGCGCTCGCCGTACAGCTTGCGCATGCGCTGGATGTGGCGGGCGAAATGCCCTTGCTCGATGAAGGCGGCGACGGTTTCCTGGGTAAGTGCGGGACTGCCGCCCGTGACCGCGCGGCTGACCTGCTCGAAGCGCGCCGCCTCGGCCTGCGGCACCACCAGGTACGCCAGCCGCAGCGCGGGAAACAGCACCTTGCTGAAGGTGCCGGCATACAGCACGCGGCCATCGCGGTCCAGGCTCTTGAGCGCAGGCAGCGGCCGGCTGACGTAGCGGTATTCGCCGTCGTAGTCGTCCTCGACGATCCAGGCGGATTCGCGCGCCGCCCAATCCAGCAGCGCCTGCCGGCGCGGCAACGACAAGGAAACGGACAGGGGGCTCTGGTGCGCCGGCGTCACCACCACGCCGCGCGCCCGCGGCGCGGTCTCGATGCCGCGCGCCACATTCATGCCGTCGGCATCCACCGGCACGGCATGCGCCTGCAACCCGCCCTGCCGCAGCACGTCGAGCGTCGGCGGAAAGCAGGGGTCTTCGACCCATATGCGGTCGCCTGTCTGGAACAGCGTGCGCGCGATCAGGTCCAGCGTGTAGCGATAGCCGCCGGTGACGAACACCTGATGCGGCGCGCAGGCAATGCCGCGCGCGACTTGAAGATAGGCCGCGATGGCCGTGCGCAGCGCCGGCAGGCCGGCCAGGGGCGGGTAGATCATGTCGCCCGCCTGCATGGCGCGCACGGCGCGCGCGCCCAGCCGGGCCCAGATCTTGCGCGGAAAGGCGTCCAGGGCCGGCACGCCCATCTGGAACGGCGGGATGATGCCGGGCACCGACTCCAGCGTCAGGGACAGACTCTGTGCCGTGGGCGCAGGTGCGGATGCGGACGGCTCGGCGGCCACCGGCGCCCGCGCCTTCAAGTCGGGCGCCACCACCGTGCCCGCCTGCCCGCGCGCCAGGATGTAGCCCTCGGCAGACAGCAGGCCATAGGCGGTTTCGATGGTGCCCCGCGCCAGCCCCAGCTCGGCCGCCAGGGCGCGCGCCGAGGGGATGCGTTGGCCGGACTCCAGCAGGCCCGCTGCGATCGCGTGGCGGAAACGCGCATAGATCTGCCGGTACAGGGGCTCGGCGCCGTCGGGGTCCAGCGGCGGCAACCCGCCAAAAGGCAGCGAAATCATGGCCCAGTCATCCAATCAATTCTTGGCTCTTCTTATTATGGCATCCCGCGCCTAGCATGACGTCCATCACAGCCGGTGCCGACGCCGATGCCGGCTTCCCTCCACCACCAGAGCATCGACATGGACTCTACCGTACTGCGCCACGCAGAAACACCCGACGAACTGCGGGCCTGCTTTCCCGTCATGCAGGAACTGCGGCCCCATCTGCGCGACGAAGCCGATTTCCTGGCCCGCATCGAGCGCCAGCGCGCCGAGGGCTATCGCCTGATGGCCGTCTGGCACGGCGGGCGGCCCGTCGCCCTGTCAGGCTATCGCTTGCAGGAAAACCTGATCTACGGGCGCTTCCTGTACGTGGACGACCTGATCGCCGCCGAACACAGCCGTGGCCACCGCTGGGGCGCCCGCCTGCTGGACGAGATGGAGATCATCGCGCGGGCTCATGGCTGCATGCGGCTGGTGCTGGACACCGCCCTGTCCAACGCGCTGGCCCAGCGCTTCTACTTCCGCCAGGGCATGCTGACCGGCGCCATGCGCTTTGCCAAACCACTTCAGGAACCCACCGCATGAACATCCTGCACATGACCTTCAGCCCGCGCGGCGCAGGCTCCGAAAGCACGCGCCTGTCGCGCATCGTGCTCGACACGCTGCTGGAACGGCATCCCGCCGCCGCCGTGCAAAGCCACGACTATGCCGCGCTGGCCCACGTGGATGCCGTGTATGCGGTGGAACTGGGCACGCCCCAGCCACCCGAAGCCGCCGCCATCCAGACCGGCACGCTGCGCACCTCGGACGCGCTGATCCGCGACCTGGAAGCCGCCGACTGCGTGGTCATCGGCACGCCCATGCACAACTACACGGTGCCCTCGGGACTGAAGGCGTGGATCGATCACGTGGTGCGCGTGCGCCGCACCTTCCAGCCCACGCCGCAAGGCAAGGTCGGCACGCTGCACGACCGGCCCATCTACGTGGCGACCTCGTCCGGGGGTCTGTATTCCGGCGAGAACGCAAACCAGCCGGATTTCCTGACGCCGTACCTGAAGGTCGCGCTGCGCACCATCGGCCTGACGGACCTGACGTTCTTCTCGGTGGAAGGGACGGCGTACGGCGAGCCGGCGGTGGAACAGGCACGAGCGAAAACCGAGACGGAAATCGCCATGCATTTCGCACGCCAGCCTATGCGGCAGGCCTACGAGGGCACGCGGCCCTTTTCCGAACTGGGCGTGCCATGATTGCCCGGCATGACCGGTCTTCGGCTCAGGCCAAGGCGGCGTACTTGGCCTCGAGACGATTCATTCAGATGCATGTGTCAAGCTGCGTCGCGAATCAACGCGACAGGCGTACGGCGAGCGCCGAAATCAACGCATGAGAAGCTTGTTGGCTTGTTTCTGCGCCTCGCGCTCATCTCGAACGAACGCGCTTGAGAATCCCAGCACCTTGCCGAACGTCTGCACCGCCAGCTTGGCCGCTCCGGATACCGAACGGTCGCCCGTGATGATTACCAGGCCTGCGCATAAGTCCTTGAGCCGCTGCTTGTTGCGCTTGAAAAACAAGGCCCTCTGCTTGCGCTCCTCGTGGCTTTCGTCGTGTCCGTGGTCGTCGCCAGGCAGATGATCGGTCAGAAGAACGAAGCGTTCTCCGCGATCGAGCAGAGCGGTGAATTCCGCCTCGGCTTCTCGGTGTGAGTGTTCCTGGTCGTGTTCCCTCAGGAACACCAGCGGAAACCGCGTGGCATCGAGCTGCATCCTCAGTTCCTTTCTTCCTTCAATACAGGTCGTGCCGGACCGAATGGTCGTAGTGCGCATTGATCTGCTGCACCTGTGCGTCGCTCATTTCGGCGGCACCATCGACCATTTTGGCGAGCGCGGACATCACCCGTCCGACTGACGGCAGCGCCTGCCTGTCGAGCCTGGCGCTGTCCTTCCAGAGCCCCGCGCGGTTGATAGCCTTGCCGCAGTGCATCAGCACCTCGTCGATCTGTACCACCGTCGCGGTCTTGGGTGTCCGTGCGCCCTCGCGCAGCTGGATCAAAAGCTCTCCGGCTGTGGAAATGTGGCCCCGGCCGTTGATGCGAAGGAAGACTTCCAGGCCGGGGAACAGAAACACCATGCCGAGGTGTTCGTCGCGCTGCAGGTTGCGCATCGACTCGATCCGGTTGTTGCCCGGCCAATCGGCGAAGGCGATCGTGTGCGGATCGAGCACGTGGACGAATCCGGGCGGCCCCCCCCGCGGCGAGGCGTCCAAACCGCGCTCGCTGCCGGTGGCCAGGCAGAAGAAGGTGGCTACCTTGAGGTACTCGATGTGGAAATCCACCAAATGGTTCAGCACCGCCTTCTGGATCATCTCGGCCGGTGGCGAATACAGCGCATCTAGGTCAGGCTGCTGCGTCATGGACGGGCCTCCACGAAGGCCCGCAACTGCGGATCACGGATCTCCAGCACATCGAACAAGCCCAAGGCGCGCAGCGCAGGTAGCGCCGCCTCGATGTCGCCCAGCAACGCGTCGCGTGCGGCGCCGGCAACGGCCGGATCGCGTAGAGCAGCCGCGTTGGCCAGGAACGCGCCGACCGAGCCTTTGCGGATGGTGGTGCCGTTGATCCGGACCTCGTCGGCGTGGTCTGGAAGGATGTCGTGTGCTCGCATGGGTGGCTCTTTTGCTGGAACGGACTCCAGCTTAAGACGGAACGCTTTGGCGGCTGTAAACTGTATCAGCCATTTGATAGCTTGAATCCGCCATGCCTGACCCGATCCTTGAGTTGCGCGACTTCCTCGATATGGAGGAAGGCCCTGTTTTGGTCGCGGCCGAGGGCCGCGACGACGGGGATCTGACTTCCACGCCGCACCAGCACGCACGCGGACAGCTGTTCGGGTCGCTGAGGGGCCTGCTGTCGGTCGGGGTTGAGGATGGCCTGTGGATCGTCCCAGCCATTCACGCCGTATGGCTGCCGCCGCACAGACCCCATTCGGGCCGCTCGCACGGGCCGTTCCATGGCTGGAGCGTATACGTCGCCGAGGCCGCATGCGCGGATCTGCCACAGCAACCCTGCACTCTGCGCACCTCCGGCCTGCTGCGCGAGGCTGTGCTGCGGGCGTGTGCGTGGGAGCCCGTCACCGCAGCGCCCTTGACTGGATCCCGCGCCCATGTCGCCGCGGTGATCCTCGACGAAATCCGTAGCCTGCCGGTCGAGCCCTTCGGACTGCCGCTGCCGCGCGATCAGCGCCTGCAGCGCATCGCGCAGGCGCTGATCGCCGATCCGGCCGACGACCGTGATCTGGAGCGCTGGGCGGCGTGGGGCGCGGTGAGTTCGCGCACGCTGAGCCGTCGCTTCGTGACGGAGACGGGGTTCAACTTCACGGCCTGGCGGCAGCGGGCGCGCATGATGCGGTCACTCGAGATGCTCGCGGCGGGGATGCCGATCACGGCGATCGCGCTCGATCTAGGCTATTCGACACCGAGCGCTTTCATAGGGCTGTTCCGACGCACATTCGGCACGACCCCGGCCACCTATCGCGCACGTCTTTGACTTTGTGGCCAGACCAGCGGCGGGCATCGTCGTGGTATCTGGGTTGCCGCGTTCACTTCGTCGAGAACGAAGCTCCAAGAGCGGCGGTAAAGGTCCAATCTGTGAATGCGCTAAGAGATCTTAGCCAAAGCTGGACGCTTGACACTCAAGACAGTTGCTCACGCTTCCACCCGCCCCCCCTGGCCAAGGAAGTGATTCGGCCGGCGCAGCGCCGGATCGAAGGGATTGATGCGCTCGCCGATCTGCCGCGCCTCCTTGCGCAGCATCTCGATGATCATCGGCAGCCGTTCGGGCGTCATGCGCTCGGACGGCGCGGCGATGCTCAGCGCCGCCACCACCACGCCATTGCCGTCCAGGATCGGCACGGCCAGGCCCATCGTGCCGGGATACAGCGACTGCCCGCTGGACAAGGCGTAATCGTGCTCCAGGCACTCCTTGAGCAGCACCCGCATCGAGATCTCGTCCATGAAGCCCAGGTGGCGCAGGCGCGGGATGTTGAAGCGGATGATCTCTTCGCGCTCGGCCTCGGGCAGGCGCGCCAGCAGGATCAGGCCCGCCTGCCCCAGCCCCAGCGGCGCCTTGCCGCCGATGTCTCCCGTGTGCGAGCGCACCGGGAATGGCCCGTCGATGCGATCCAGGCACACGGCATCGAAGCCGTGCCGCACCAGCAGGAACACCGTGTCGTTCAACATGCCCGACAGGCGCAGCAGCGCGGGCCGGCACAGGTCGCGCAGCGTGGAATGGCGGTTGCCCGCGCTGGCGGCCATGGTGAAGAACGCCACGCTCAGCTGATACGCCTTGCTTTGCGCGGGCTGTTCGACCATGCCCTCCTGCACCAGCCCCTGCAGCACGCGATGGGTGGTGGCCGAGGCCAGGCCCGCGCGCGCGGCGATGTCGGTCATCCGCAGTTTCTCGCCCTGGGCCTCGGCCAGCACCCTCAACACGGCGAAGGCCCGCTGCAACACGCCCTGACCGCCGGCATCGGCGTCGTCCTTCTGCTTGCTCATGATCTTCGTCTCGCTATAAACGGAATATTTCCGATTTCATTAAAACGATAATTCCAATCAACGGAATTTTCTTCAGAAATTTTCCTTTCTACGGAAAAACACCAATGCCGGCCATTTAAACACCTTCCTACACTGGCCTCGTTCCAACCGGGCGCCGTCCGCCGCAGACGCGGGCACGGACGCCGTTGCAATCGCCGCGATCACGCGGCCACGAGGCACGACATGGCATTCCTGCAGCTCGAGCACGTCTCCAAGACCTACGGCGATCTTCGTGTCGTCACCGACATGAACCTGGCGGTGGAACAGGGCGAGTTCGTGTCGCTGCTGGGCCCGTCCGGCTGCGGCAAGACGACCACGCTGCAGATGATCGCGGGCTTCGCCGACGTGACGCAGGGCCGCATCACGCTGGACGGCCGCGACATCACCCATGCCAAGCCCAACACGCGCGGGTTGGGCATCGTGTTCCAGAGCTATGCGCTGTTTCCGCACATGACGGTCAGCGCCAACGTGGCCTTCGGCCTGGCCATGCGCAAAGTCGAACGCGGCGAACGCGAGCGCCGCACGCGCGAAGCGCTGGCGCTGGTGAAGCTGGACAAGTACGCCGACCGCTATCCGCGCGAACTGTCGGGCGGCCAGCGGCAGCGCGTGGCCCTGGCGCGCGCGCTGGTCATCCGTCCGCCGGTGCTGCTGCTGGACGAGCCGCTGTCCAACCTGGATGCGCAGTTGCGCGAAGAGATGCAGTTCGAGCTGCGCGGCATCCAGCGCCAGATCGGCACCACCACCATCATGGTCACGCACGACCAGGCCGAGGCGCTGTCGATCAGCGACCGCGTGGTGGTGATGCAGGAGGGCCGCGCCACGCAGGTCGACGCGCCCTACCGCATGTATGAACATCCCACCTCGCACTTCATCTCGCGCTTCGTCGGCAAGACCAACATGCTGCCGGCCACCGTCACGAAAGCCGGTCCGCAGGCCGAAGTGCAAAGCGGACCGCTGCTCCTGTCGATCGAGGCCGGCGGCCTGAGCGCCGGCGACCGCCTCAGCCTGTCGCTGCGTCCCGAGAAGCTGGTGCCCGTGGCGCAAGGGCAGGGCAAGCTGGACGGCCGCGTGGCCACCCGCTATTTCCTCGGCAGCCAGTGGCAGTACGACCTGGACACGCCGCTGGGCACGCTGACGATGCTGACGCCCAATGATGGCCGGGCGCCGCACACGGACGGCGAGGTGGTCGGCCTGGACTGGGCCGCGGGCACGCTGCGCGTGCTGCAGGCCGAGGGCTGAGACCATGAGCGCGACATCGCAAGCCATGCCGGCTCCTTCGCCGCCCAAGCCCCGTACCGAAGGCCTGCCCGCCATCCTGGGCTCGTTGCCGCTGACGCTGCTGTTCCTGACGCTGGTGCTGACGCCGCTGGCGCTGACGTTCCTGCTGTCCTTCGCGCAGTTCGACTACAACACCGGCATCCAGCCCGGCCACACGCTGGAGCAGTACAGGCAGGTGCTGACGGACTCGTACTTCCTGGAGATCTTCTGGCGCACGTTCTGGATCGCCGGACTGACCACGCTGATCTGCGCGCTGATCGGCGCGCCCGAGGCCTATGTGCTGTCGCGCATGCGCAAACCCTGGCGCTCGATCTTCCTGCTGGCGGTGCTGTCGCCGCTCTTGATCTCGCTGGTGGTGCGCGCCTTCGGCTGGAGCCTGCTGCTCGGTCCCAACGGCCCGCTCGGGTCGGCCGCCGAGGCGCTGGGCCTGGGATCGCTGCTGTACACGCCCACCGCCATCATCATCGGCCTGGTGCACGTGATGCTGCCCTTCATGGTGATCCCGGTGTGGACCTCGCTGCAGAAGCTGGATCCGACCGTGGAACAGGCGGCCTATTCCCTGAATGCCTCGCGTGCGCAGACGCTGTGGCGCGTGGTGTTGCCGCAGGCCATGCCCGGCGTGCTGTCGGGCAGCCTGATCGTGTTCGGCCTGTCCGCCAGCTCGTTCGCCATTCCCGCGCTGCTGGGCGGACGACGCCTGAAGATGGCCGCCACCATCGTCTACGACGAGTTCCTGACCGAACTGAACTGGCCGCTGGGCGCCGCCATCGCGGTGCTGCTGCTGGTGGCCAACATCATCATCATGATGAGCTACAACCGCATGGTTGAACGCTCCTACCGCCGCAGCCTGGGCTGAACGGAGACCTCGGATCATGCAGAAAAACGGTCCTTTCGCACTGGCGTTCAATCTGCTGGTGGTGGCCTTCGTGCTGGCGCCGCTGGTGATCGTGTGCCTGACCGCATTCACGCCCGGCTCGACGCTCACCCTCCCCACCACCGATTGGTCGCTGCGCTGGTTCAAGGCGGTGTTCGCGCACGCCGACTTCATGCAGGCCTTCCGCAACAGCCTGTGGCTGGCGTTCTGCTCGGCCAGCATCGCCTCGGTGCTGGCGGTGCCCGCGGCCATCGCCATCACGCGCTACCGCTTTCCCGGCCGCGATGCGCTGAATGGCCTGTTCCTGTCGCCGCTGATGATCCCGCACCTGGTGCTGGGCGTCGCGCTGCTGCGCTTCTTCGCCATGATGGGCCTGACCGGCAGCTTCGGCTGGCTGATGCTGGCGCACGTCATCGTCATCACGCCCTATGTGATGCGCCTGGTGATCGGCGCGCTGGTGGGCTTCGACCTGTCGGTGGAACACGCCGCGCAGTCGCTGGGCGCCAGCCGCGCCTCGGTCTTCATGAAGATCACGCTGCCGATGATCCTGCCCGGCGTGTCGGGTGGCTGGCTGCTGGCCTTCATCAACAGTTTCGACGAATTGACCATGTCGGTCTTCATCACCGCGCCCAGCACGGTGACGCTGCCCGTGCGCATGTACATGTACGCCACCGAATCCATCGACCCGATGATGGCGGCCGTCTCGGCCCTGGTCATCGCGCTGACGGCCGTCACCATGTTCGTGCTGGACCGGGTCTATGGCCTGGACCGCGTACTGATCGGCCAGAAGTAGCCATGCAGAACACCATCGATGCATCCCGCATCGAGCGACAGGCGGCGCCGCTCACGGCGTTGCGTGCCGAGCCCGACCGTCTCGTGAGCAACGCTGGAGTAAGCATGAAGAATCACAAAATGCCTTTGGGGAAGTGGATCGCCGGCGCGCTGATGCTCGCGGGCGCGGTGGCCGGTGCGCACGCGCAGCAGAAGACGCTGTACGTGGGCATGAACGGCGGCGACATGGAGCGCGCGTTCACGCAGCACGTGTTCCCGGCGTTCGAGAAAGCCAACAACGTGAAGATCGTAGTGGTGCCCGGCACCTCCACCGACGTCCTGGCCAAGGCGCAGGCCTACAAGGACAACCCGCAGATGCACGTGATGTTCCTGGACGACGGCGTGATGGCCCGCGCCATCTCGATGGGCCTGTGCCAGCAGATGACGGACGATCCGGTGTTCAAGGAGCTGTACCCCACCGCCGTCATGAAAGACCGCATGGCCGCAGGCATCGACGTGGGCATGACGGGCCTGGGCTACAACACGAAGATCTTCAAGGACAAGGGCTGGGCCCCGCCCACCTCGTGGATGGATCTGGCCGACCCGAAGTACAAGGGCAAGGTCGTGTTCCAGTCGGCCTCGGGCAGCACCTTCGGCCTGCACGCCTTCCTGATGTACAACCGCATCGAAGGCGGCGACGACAAGAATACCGAGCCCGGCTTCAAGAAGTGGTCCGGCACCATCGGCCCCAACGTGCTGGAGTACATCCCCAACTCGGCCAAACTGGCCGAGATGATCCAGGGTGGCGAGGCCGCCATCTTCCCGCTCACGCCCACCGCCATCGCGCGCCTGAAGAAGCGCGACATTCCCGTGGAATACGCCCAGCCCAAGGAGGGTTCGGTGATCCTGATGGTGGGCGAATGCGTGATCGCCAGGAACACCGAACCCGAACTGTCGCAAAAGCTGGCGCATTACCTGCTCTCGGCCGAGGCGCAATCGGCCGCGCTGGAGAACGGCGGCCACTTCCCGTCCAACCGCAAGGTGCAGGCCAGCGAACAGAACGCGGCGCTGCTCAAGCAGGTGCAGGGCTACATGGAGACCGCCAAGATCCTGGACTGGGAAGAGATCAACGCCACGCGGCCCGCCTTCAACGCGCGCTGGAACCGCACGGTGGAACGTTGATCCGGCGGATGTGCCGGTCCCGCCGGGCCGCGCGCCCGGCTTCTTTACCGACGAGGAATGCAGCATGAGCAGCACGACGCGCTTCGACTTCAACGGCAAGACCGCCATCGTCACCGGCGGCGCGCAAGGCATCGGCGCGGCCTGCGCGCGCCGCCTGGCGGAAGCGGGCGCCTCGGTCGCCCTCTGGGACGTGGACCGGAAGAACGGCCAGGCGCTGGCCGAGGAACTGGGCAGGCAGGCCCTGTTCGTGCCGTGCGACGTCAGCAGGAAGGTTGACGTGGATGCCGCGCTGGCCGCCACGCTGGCGCGCTTCGGCCGCGTGGACCATCTGGTGAACAACGCAGGCATCGTGCGGCCCGCGCCGTTCCTGGAGATCACCGAGGCCGATTGGGATCTGGTCATCGGCATCAACCTGAAGGGCGCCTTCCTGGTCGGCCAGGCCGTCGCCCGCGCCATGACGGCGCAAGGCGGCGGCGCCATCGTGCACATGAGCTCGGTGAACGCCGTCACCGCCATCCCCAGCATCGCGTCGTACAACGCCAGCAAGGGCGGCGTCGCCCAGCTGACGCGCGTGATGTCGCTGGCGCTGATCGACCAGGGCATCCGCGTCAACGCGGTGGCGCCGGGCACCATCGCCACCGAGCTGGCCCGGAACGCCGTGATGGCCGATGAAGCCAGCCGCAACCGCATCATGAGCCGCACGCCCATGCGCCGGCTCGGCGAGCCGGAAGAAGTGGCCGATGCCGTCGCCTACCTGCTGAGCGACGCGTCCAGCTACATCACCGGCGAGACGCTGTACGTCGACGGCGGCCGGCTGGCGCTGAACTACACCGTCTGATCATGCGCATCACGGTCAACTCGGGCGGCCCGCAGGCGCTGGAAGAATGGCGCGGGCATTTCCGCGCCTGCGATCCGGCCATCGAGGTCGTCGGCTGGGACGAAGCCCAGGGCGACCCCGCCGGCATCGTCTACGCGCTGGTCTGGGCGCCCGAAGCCGGCCGGCTGGCCGCGCTGCCCGACCTCAAGCTGGTCATCAGCGCGGGCGCCGGCGTGGACAACATCCTGGCCGATCCGCTGCTGCCGCCCGGGCTGCCCATCGCCCGCATGATCACCGACAGCACCGCGGGCGTGATGAGCGAATACGTGCTGACCGCCACGCTGATGCTGATCCGCCAGGCGCGGCGCATGGCGCTGAACCAGGCCGACCGGCGCTGGCAGACACTGGATGCACCGCCACGCATCGCCGAAGTGCGCGTCGGCGTGATGGGCCTGGGCCAGTTGGGCGCCCCGACCGCGCAACGGCTGGCCGGGATCGGCTTCCAGGTGGCGGGTTGGTCGCGCGGCCGCGCCGCGCTGCCGGGCGTGCAGGCGTATGCCGGCCCGGATGAACTGGCGGCCTTCCTGGCGCGCACCGACGTGCTGGTCTGCCTGCTGCCGTCCACCGATGCCACGCGTGGCATCCTGAATGCCGGCACGTTCGCCGGCCTGCCGCGCGGCGCCTGCGTGATCAACGCGGGCCGCGGCGATCACCTGCTGGTGCCGGACCTGCTGGCCGCGCTGGACAACGGCCAGTTGAACGGCGCGGTGCTGGACGTCTTCGACGTCGAACCGCTGCCCGCCGAATCACCCCTGTGGCAGCACCCTGGCATCACCGTCACGCCGCACTATGGCTCGACGCCCGACCGGCGCGAGCGCGCGCGCAAGGCCGCCGACATGATGCGACGCTGGGAACACGGCCTGCCGCTGCCGCAGCTGTACGACCGGCAGCGCGGCTACTGAATCCTTCCACCGTCCTCCCTGAACACATCCTTGCCCCCCTAGGATCGATATGAGCCGCATCATTCCTGACCCCATCTCGCTGCAGGCGGACACGCTTCCGCCGCAGACGGACGTCGTCGTCATCGGCGGCGGCATCGTGGGGATCTGCACGGCGCTGTACCTGAGCCGAAAGAACGTTCGTGTCGTGGTGTGCGAGAAAGGCCTGATCGGCGCGGAGCAATCCTCGCGCAACTGGGGATGGGTGCGCCAGATGGGCCGCGACGTCGCCGAGATTCCCCTGAGCATCGCCAGCCAGCAGCTGTGGCGCGACTTCCAGGCGCAGGGCATCGAGACGGGCTTTCGCCAGACCGGCATCGCCTACGTGTACCGCTCGGCGCGGGAAGAGGCGCTGTACCAGACCGCGCACGCCGAAGCCAACCAGTTCGGCGTGGACACGCGGCTGCTGGACAAGAGCGACCTCGCGCGCCAGGTGCCGGGCGCCTGCGCTGAATTCATGGGCGGCATGTATACGGCCAGCGATGGCCGCGCCGAGCCCTCGCTGGCCACGCCCGCCATCGCCCGCGCCGCGCAGGCGGCCGGCGCGCGCATCCTGGCGGGCTGCGCGGTGCGCGGGCTGATCCAGGAAGGCGGCCGCGCCACGGGCGTGGTGACCGAGCGCGGCGAGATCCGCTGCACGACGGTCGTGCTGGCCGGCGGCGCCTGGTCGCGCTTGTTCGCGCGCACGCTGGGCATCTCGCTGCCGCAGCTGAAGGTGCTGGGCAGCGTGGGCCGCGTGTCGGCCGTCGACGGCCCCACCGACATGCCGATCGGCGGCGACAATTTCTCGTATCGCCGCCGGCTGGACGGCACCTATACGATCTCGCTGCGCAACCGCACGATGGTGCCGCTGGCGCCCGACAACTTCCGTCTGTTCCGCGAGTACTGGTCGAGCTTCGCGCGCAACCGCAAGGAACTGCGGCTGAACGTGGGCAACCATTTCATCAGGGAATGGCAGACGCCCAAGACCTGGCAACTGGACGAGATCTCGCCCTTCGAGCGCGAGCGCATCCTGGACCCCAAGCCGTCGGAAGCCACCGTGCGCGAAGGGCTGGCGAACCTGGTGCAGGCCTTTCCGGCGTTCAGGAACGCCAAGCTGATCCAGACCTGGGGCGGCATGATCGACGTGACGCCGGATGCCGTGCCCATCATCGGACCGGCGGCGAAGATACCCGGCCTGTTCATCTCGACCGGCTTTTCCGGGCACGGATTCGGATTGGGGCCCGGCGCGGGATTGCTGACGGCGCAGATGGTGATGAACGACGTGCCGGTGGTGGATCCGAAGCCGTTCAGGTTGGAGCGGTTTGCGTAGTCGGACGGCGTCGCGCGGGTTCCCTTGCCGGCGGGACAGCGGGCACCGGGCCCGATGTCGCGCTGCATCGCCCCGCGCATTGGCGCCTCACCCCGCCCGGCCGTCGTCCTGGTACACCGCGAACTGCCGCAGTTGCGCCTCGCTGCGCGCCACTTCGCGCAGGCCCGCCTTGCCCGCCCCCGCCAGCAGCAGCGCGGCCAGCGCCTGCGCCACCGCCATCGCGGGCACCACGGAAGCGAACAGCGACGGCGTCGTGTTGGGCACCACGATGGATACCTTGGCCTGGGCCGCCACCGGAGACACCGCGCTGTCGGTCACGCCGACGATGCGCACCCCGAGTTCGCGCGCATGGGTGACGGCGGACACCGTGTCGCGCGCGTAAGGGTCGTAGCTGAACGCCACCAGCGCGTCCTGGCGGCCCGCGCCGCGCAGTTCGTCGGCGAAGATGCCGCCGATGCCGGACAGCAGCGTGGTGCCGTGGCGGAACATGCCGCACGCGTAGTTGAAGTAGAACGCGGCGGGAAACAGGCTGCGCAATCCCACCACATGGATGCGGCGCGCGTCGGCCAGCACGTCACGCGCCGCCTCCAGCGCCTGCAGGACCGCTGGGTCCTGCATCTGCCGCAGATTCTGCATGTCCGCCTCCAGCACGTCCCGCAGCAAGGCCTCGCCCTTGCCTGCGGCGCCGCGGCGTTGCAGGCCGGTCGCGCGGTCGGCAAAAGAGCCCTCCCCCTGCGCCACCCAGTCGCGGTACACCGCGCGCAGGGCGTCGTAACCGTCGAATCCCAACTGGCGCGCCAGACGGTTCATGGCGCTGGCGGGCAGGTCCGCATGGGCAGCCAACGCGCGCATGGAGTGCAGCGCGACGTCCTTGGGATGATCGATGATGTGCCGCGCGGCGCGTTGCAGCGCGGGCGGCAGGCTGGGGTACTGCGCTTCGATGAGCTGGTCGAGGCTACGCTTGTCCATCGGGAATCCTGGTAAAAAAGGCGCCCCCACGCCGCGCCTTCGGCTTGCTGCCCCCCGAAGGGGCGCAGCTTACTTCAGCGAACGCACCTCGGCGATGGCCGCATCCACGGCCTGCGCCAGGATGTCGAGGGCGGCATCCAGCTCGCTGGCCGTGGTGATGTACGGCGGCGCCAGCAGGATGTGGTCCCCGCGCTCGCCATCGATGGTGCCGCCGCCCGAATAACACAGCAATCCGCGCGACAGCGCGGCATCCTTGATGCGGGCATGCAACTGCGCACGCGGCTCGAACGCCGTGCCGTCTTCGCGGCTCGCCACGAATTCCACCGCCTGGAACAGCCCCCGGCCCCGCACGTCACCCACGTTGGGATGATCGCCGAGGCGCGCGCGCAGTTGCTGCTGCAGATACGCGCCCAACTCGGCCGAACGGCGCACCAGGCCATCGCGCTCGATCACGTTCTGCACCGCCAGCGATGCCGCGCACGCCACCGGATGGCCGACATACGTGTGTCCGTGCTGGAATGCCCCCGATCCGGCCGCGAAGGCCTGCGCGATGCGGTCCTGCGCGATCACGGCGGCGATCGGCTGGTAGCCGCCGCCCAGGCCTTTGGCCAGGCAAAGCAGGTCAGGCACGATCTGTTCGGCCTCGAACGCATGGAAGTATCCGGTGCGGCCCATCCCGCTCATCACCTCGTCGATGATCAGCAGCACGCCGTAGCGGTCGCACACCTCGCGAATCTTGCGGAAATAGCCCGGCACCGCACACACCGCGCCGGCCGTGGCGCCCACCACCGTCTCGGCGATGAAGGCCGACACCGAATCGGCGCCCAGTTCCAGGATGGTGTCCTCCAGCTCGCGCGCCAGGCGCGCGCCGTAGGCGTCGTCCGATTCGCCGTCCCGCTTGTAATGATGCGCGAAGCAGGGCGACACGTGGCGCGTGGGCACCAGCAGCGGCTGGAACAGCGCGCGGCGGCCGCGATGGCCGCCGATGCCCAGCGCCCCCAGCGTGTTGCCGTGATAGCTCTGCTGGCGCGCGATGTTGTAGCGCCGCTGGGGCTGGCCGCACTCGACGTGATATTGGCGCGCCATCTTCAGCGCCGTCTCCACGGCCTCGGAGCCCCCCGAAAGGAAATACACGTTGGACAGGCCCGCCGGCGAATGCTGCGCCAGGAAGTCGGCCAGTTGCTCCGCCGGTTCGGTGGTGAAGAAACTGGAGTGCGCGTACTCCAGCTTGCGCACCTGCGCCACCACGGCCTCGACCACTTCGGGATGGCCATGCCCCAGGCACGAGACCGCCGCCCCGCCCGAACCGTCGTAATAGCGCTTGCCCTGCTGGTCGAACAGGAAGCAGCCTTGGCCGCCCACGGCGGTGGCCAGCGATTTGCGGGGATTGCGGTGGATGATGTGGGTCATGGCGACTCCGGAAGGGAGGGGGCGGATCCAGTTAGAATCATATGATCTATTTTTACTACCAATGGATCATTCGATCAATTCCGGACCGCTTTTCCTCCGGCGGGAATCTGCACGCCGTCGCCGGACCCACGGCGGCGGCGCCGGAAATCAGGCCGGATTCCGGTTTGTCCGCATCTGCGGCCGCCACAGGCTGCGCGCCACGTCCACTACCAGGAACGCAATCAGACTCACGCCCATCACCGGCAGACACCATCCCAGCGCCGCCGCCACGATCACGGCCAGCACGCGCAACCCGCCGGACAGGCCCAGCCAGGCCTGCGCCAAGGTCAGCGCCCCCACGCCCGCCACGGGCCGCCGCAGCCACCACATGCGATAGCCCAGCACCACCATCACCGACAGCGCCGCGCCGATGGCCGCCATCAGCAACTGGTTGGGCCAGCCGAACAGGATGCCCATGTGCATGTCCACCCCCCAGCGGATCAGCTTGGCGATCAGCGGAAAAGTCTCGAAGTCGGCCCGGCTGGTGATGACGTAGCGATCGGGATCGATCACCACGGTGTCGACCTGCGTGGGCCAGGAGCGGTCCACCTCGCGCACCATCCAGCCCTGGCCGGCCGCGCGCGGCGGACGGATCTCCAGTTCATCCGAGTCGATGCCGCCGGCACGGGCCGACGCCAGCACGTGGTCGAAGCCCTCGGCCACCGGTGCGGCCGGCGCGGGCATCGCGCCCTGATCCTGCATGCCGTGATGGTGCGCATGCTCGCCCGCCATCGGCATGGCGCCTGCCGCCGCGCCCGGCAGCTTGAGCGCCACCGACGGCGTGATCCAGCCCAGTTGCGCACGCAGCAGATCCACCCGGCCGCCCGCCCAGTTCGACCAGGTCAGCCCGGTGGCCGACAGGAACAGCAATCCCACCGCCAGCCACAGGCCCAGCAGGCTGTGCCAGCGGCGCGTGCGCAGGCGCGGGCTGCGCGAAGCCATGACGGCACTGTTGCGCCGCCGCGAAACGAACCACAGCACCAGCCCGCCCAACGAGGCGATCCACATCCAGGACGCGGCCAGCTCGCTGTAGTTGCGGCCCAGCTCGCCCAGCATCAGGTTGCGGTGCAGATAATCCAGCGTGGTGCGAAACGGCAGCGAGCCGCTGGTGCCATAGACGATCATGTCGCCCTTGACGGCCAGCGTGACCGGATCGACGAACAGCGCGCGGCTCTCGGAATCGCCCAGGCCGGGCTGCGAGAACATCACGCGGGTCGTCGTGCCGGGCCGGGGCGCGGGACGCACCGCGAACAGCCTCGGCCCCGCGCCGATGCGGGCCTGCGCGGCCTCGACCTGGCGGGCCAGCGGCTGAGCCTGCCCGGTGCTGGCCGTGCGCAGTTGATCGGCATACAGCCAGGATTCGATCTGGGGCGTCAGGACGAATAGCGTGCCGGTGGCCGCGGCCACCAGGATGAACGGACCAACGAATAGTCCGATGTAGAAATGCAGACGGGTGATCAGCGCCAGCAAGGGGCTGCCAGCCGTGGGCCGCGCGCGCGCGGGCGCGGATTCCAGGGTTTGCGTGGACATGGATATCTCGGAAAACGGCAAGCGCCGCCCGGCATGGGGCAGCCTTCGTGCGCGCGATGGCGCGCACCCGATTACGGTGTCATCCGAACAGGACAGGTGGGGCGCGCTGCCCCAGCGGCGGACCGGCCGCGGGCATGGGCGGGGCCGGGCTGTCGGCGGGCGGAGGCAGTTGGGCACGGCCAGAGACCCGCATCGGCGCCACCCCCAGCGCCACCGGCGTATCCAGCGCCTGATGGGCGACCAGGCCGAAGGGACATTCCTGGCCCGCCGCGCTGGAGTGATCCGATCCGTGATCGTGCGATCCGTGGTCCAGCGCCGGGCTGCCCCGCGCCATCTCCATGCCGGGCATCTCCATGCCGGGCATCTCCATGCCGGGCATCTCCACGCGGACCATGACCGCGTGATCCATGCCGTGGTGCATTCCCGGCGTATGCGGCGGCGTATGCAGCGCCATCGGCAAGCCGCCCGCCGCCGCGCAGAACTCAAGCGCCAGGCGTCCTTCGCGCAGGGCCTGCACGTCGGGCATATAGCCCGCCGGCACCAGCGCGCGCAGCGTCAACGCGAACAGCAGCAAGCCGAACAGCAAAAGGCTCGGCCGGCGTGCAGGGGGAGGGACGCGGCGGGACATACGGGGAATTTTACGCGGCGGCGGCGGTACGGCCTTAGGGCTCCGATTCCGCATCAGCCAATCCGCCAGGCGGCCCCGGGCGCGGCCTAGGCTCGCCCGAACACCACGCGCCGGAAGAACCCGCCCAGCACCGCCTCGGTCAGCTCGCCGGTGACTTCCTGGGGATCGAAGGTATGGCTGAACATGACGCCTTCGCACAAGGCGACCAGCCCCAGGGCCAGTTCCTCGGGCGTCATGCCCAGGGGCGCGCCGGTACGCTGCATGAACTGCCGCGCATACTCGGCCACGCCCGCGCGCTTCTCGCGCGTGAAGGCCAGGAAGGCCCCGCGGAACTGGGGGTCGCGCGCCGCCAGCAGCTTGGCCTCGACCCACAGCAGAAAACAGTCGTCTTCCCGGTACAGCTGGCTGTAGAAGGCCACGATGCGCGACTCCAGGTCTTCGCGCGTGGCCTCGCCGTCGAAGATGGCCTGCATTTCACTGGTGTGGGCCTCGTGGTCGCGACGCAGCAGCTCCATCAGCATCTGGTACTTGTCGTCGAAATTCGAGTAGAACGCGCCGCGCGTGTAGCCGGCTTCCTCCGCGATGTCCTCGACGCTGCTGGCCGTGTAGCCCTTCGCGACGAACAGGCGCTGCCCCGCGTCCAACAGGCGCTGGCGCGTCTGGAGGCGGCTCTGTTCGCGCGTCAGTCGGACTTTTTCCATCGCGGCAGTGTAGCACTTCATGCCAATTCAGATTCATTATTGTATTTGAATACAGTATTGAATTAGAATTCCGCCCATTGCACTCTGCCGCGGTGCCGCATGCCGGCGCCGCTCCCACTCGCGTCGAGGTTTCCATGCCCGCTCCTGGTCCGCGCCCCACCGCGCGCTCGCCGATCTTCGTTCCGCGCGCCGCCGCGCTGCTCCTGTGCCTGGCGGCGCTGGGCGGCTGCGGCAAGAGCGAGGCCCCACCGCCCGCGCCGCGTCCCGTGGTCGCCGTGCCCGCCCAGCCCGATGCCCAGGCGCCGCGCATCACGCTGCCCGGCCA
This sequence comes from Bordetella ansorpii, assembly GCF_900078315.1. Classification (GTDB taxonomy): domain Bacteria; phylum Pseudomonadota; class Gammaproteobacteria; order Burkholderiales; family Burkholderiaceae_B; genus Bordetella; species Bordetella ansorpii. The sequence goes on along the minus strand of NZ_FKBS01000014.1, from coordinate 113,996 downwards.
GGTCGAGGCGCGCTACAGCACGCAGCTGTCGTTCCGCGTCGGCGGCAAAATCATCGAACGCAAGGTGCGTCTGGGCGACGCCGTGAAGGCGGGACAGGCCGTGGCGCGCCTGGATCCCGCCGATGCCACCAAGAACGCCGCGGCCGCGCAGGCGCAATCGTCCGCGGCGCAGCACCAGTTGGAATTCGCGCGTCAGCAACTGACCCGCGACCGCGCCCAGGCCCGCGAACAACTGATCGCCGCCAGCCAGCTGGAGCAGACGCAGAACGCCTATGCCTCGGCCCTGGCCCAGCGCGACAGCGCCGCCCAGCAGGCCGCGCTGGCGAAGGACCAGCTCAACTACACCACCCTGGTCGCCGACCACGCGGGCGTCATCACCGCCGAACGCGCCGACACCGGCCAGAACGTGGCGGCGGGCGATCCCGTCTACAGCCTGGCCTGGGCCGGCGACGTCGACGTCACCGTCGACGTGCCCGAGAACATCCTGGCCGGCCTGCGTATCGGGCAGCGCGCCGTCGTCACGCTGCCCGCCGCGCCGGGCCGCACACTGCAAGCCACGCTGCGCGAACTGTCGCCGGCCGCCGATGCGCGCACCCGCACCTTCCGCGCCCGCTTCACCCTGCACGACGCCGGCGCCGAGGCCCGCCTGGGCATGACGGCCAACATCGCGCTGGACCAGGCCCAGGACAGCGCGGCCACGTACACGCTGCCCTCCACCGCCCTGTTCCACGATGGCCCCGAACCCGCCGTCTGGGTCGTGAAGGCAAACGAAGACGTACTGGAATTGCGCCGCGTCACCGTACAGCGCTTCAACGAGCGCACCGTCACGATCTCCGCGGGCATCGACAAGGACGAACGCATCGTGTGGCAAGGCGTGCACACCGTATCGGCTGGCGAAAAGGTCCGGCCCGTGCCGCCGCTGCATCCCGAGGATTTCGCATCATGAGCGCGCAGGATCGCGAAAACGGCGCCGGCGGGGATGACATGAACGCCCAGCAGGCACGCGCGGCCGCCGTGGCCCATGGCCACGCCGAGGAAGGCCGATTCAATCTTTCCGCCTGGGCGCTGCGGCACCAGTCGCTGGTGGTCTTCCTGATCGCGCTGGCCACGTTGTTCGGCGTGATGTCGTACTCGCGCCTGGCGCAGTCCGAAGACCCGCCCTTCACCTTCCGCGTGATGGTGATCCGCACCTTCTGGCCCGGCGCCACGGCGCAACAGGTGCAGTTGCAGGTCACCGACCGCATCGCCCGCAAGCTGCAGGAAACGCCCAACACGGATTTCATGCGCAGCTATTCGCGGCCCGGCGAATCGCTCGTGTTCTACACGATGAAAGACTCCGCGCCGGCCGCCGAAGTGGCCGAACAGTGGTATCAGATCCGCAAGAAGGTGGGCGACATCCAGGGCATGCTGCCGCGCGGCGTGCAGGGGCCGTTCTTCAACGACGAGTTCGGCGATGTCTACACCAACATCTACACGCTGGAAGGCGACGGCTTCTCGCCCGCCCAGCTGCGCGACTACGCCGATTCGCTGCGCACCGTGCTGCTGCGCGTGCCCGGCGTGGCCAAGGTGGATTACTTTGGCGAACAGCAGGAACGCATCTACATCGAGATTCCCAACGCGCAACTGGCACGGCTGGGGGTATCGCCCGACGTGATCGGGCGCGCCATCGACGCGCAGAACGGCGTGGCTTCGGGCGGCGTCATGACCACCGCCAACGACCGCGTCTTCGTGCGGCCCAGCGGGCAACTGGGCAACGCGCAGGCGCTGGCGGAAACGCTGATTCCCATCAACGGCCGTTCGGTGCGGCTGGGCGACATCGCCACCATCAAGCGCGGCTATCTCGATCCGCAGGAATCCGAGATGCGCGCCGGCGGCAAGCCGGTGCTGGGCATCGGCATCACCATGCAGCCGGGCCAGGACGTCGTCAAGCTGGGCAAATCGCTGGACACCACCGCAGCGGAACTGCGCGGCCACCTGCCCGCGGGCCTGACGCTCACGCAGGTGTCGAACATGCCGCAGGCGGTGTCGCATTCCGTCGACGAATTCCTGCGATCGGTGGCCGAGGCCGTCGGCATCGTGCTGCTGGTCAGCCTGGTCTCGCTGGGCGTGCGCACCGGCATCGTGGTCGTCATCTCCATTCCCATCGTGCTGGCGGTCACGGCGCTGTTCATGTCGATGTTCGACATCGGCCTGCACAAGGTCTCGCTGGGCACGCTGGTGCTGGCGCTGGGGCTGCTGGTGGACGACGCCATCATCGCCGTCGAGATGATGGCGGTGAAACTGGAGCAGGGCTGGAGCCGCGCGCGCGCCGCCGCCTTCGCCTACACCAGCACGGCATTCCCCATGCTGACGGGCACGCTGGTCACGGTGGCGGGCTTCCTGCCCATCGCACTGGCCAAGTCGGGCACGGGCGAGTACACGCGCTCGATCTTCCAGGTCTCGGCCATCGCGCTGATCGCCTCGTGGTTCGCGGCGGTGGTGCTGATTCCGCTGCTGGGCTATCGCCTGCTGCCCGAACGCAAGCGCGAGGCGCACCAGGCGGACGATCACGAACACGACATCTACGACACGCGCTTCTACCGCCGCCTGCGCACCTGGGTCGCGGCCTGCGTGCGGCGCCGCTATTGGGTGCTGGGCTTCACGGTCCTGTTGTTCGTGGGCGCCATGGCGGCGTTCAGCCAGGTGCCGCAACAGTTCTTCCCGAACTCCGACCGGCCGGAACTGCTGGTGGACCTGAGCCTGCAGGATGGCGCCTCCATCACGGCGACGAAGCAACAGGTCGAGCGCCTGGAAAAGGCCCTGCATGACCGGCCCGAGATCGACCACATGGTCAGCTTCGTGGGCACGGGCGCGCCGCGCTTCTACCTGCCGCTGGACCAGAAACTGCCGCAGGCCAATTTCGCGCAGTTCATCCTCACGGCCAAGTCGGTGGAAGAGCGCGACAAGCTGGCCCAGTGGCTGGGGCCGGTGCTGCGCGAACAGTTCCCGGCCGTGCGCACCCGCATGTCGCGCCTGGAGAACGGCCCGCCCGTGGGCTTTCCGGTGCAGTTCCGCGTCAGCGGCGACAGCATCGGCACGGTGCGCGGCATCGCCGAGAAACTGGCCAGCCAGATCCGCGCCGATGGCCGCACCACCAACGTGCAGTTCGACTGGGATGAACCCTCGGCCCGCTCGGTGCGCTTCGAGGTCGACCAGAACAAGGCGCGCGCGGTGGGCATCACCTCGACCGACGTGTCCGACTTCCTGGCCATGACACTGTCGGGCACCACCGTCACGCAATACCGCGAACGCGACCAGTTGATCAGCGTCGACCTGCGGGCGGCCAAGGAAGACCGCGTCGATCCCGCGCGCCTGGCCTCGCTGTCGGTTCCCACACCCAACGGCCCCGTGCCGCTGGGCAGCCTGGGCGCCGTGCGCAACGAACTGGAATACGCCGTGGTCTGGGAACGCGACCGCCAGCCCACCATCACTGTGCAGGCCGACGTGACGGGCAATGCGCAGGGCATCGACGTCACCCATGCCATCGACGCCAAGCTCGGCGAACTGCGCGCCGAACTGCCGGTGGGCTACCGCATCCAGATCGGCGGCTCGGTCGAGGAAAGCCAGAAGGGCCAGTCGTCCATCAACGACCAGATGCCGCTGATGGCCATCGTCGTGCTGACGCTGCTGATGATCCAGTTGCAAAGCTTCTCGCGGGTGATGATGGTGGTGCTGACCGCGCCGCTGGGCCTGATCGGCGTGGTGGTGGCGCTGCTGCTGTTCGACAAGCCGTTCGGCTTCGTCGCCATGCTGGGCGTCATCGCGATGTTCGGCATCATCATGCGCAACTCGGTGATTCTCGTGGACCAGATCGAGCAGGACATCGCGGGCGGCGCGCCGCGCGTGGACGCCATCGTGGGCGCCACCGCGCGGCGCTTCCGGCCCATCACCCTGACCGCCGCGGCCGCCGTGCTGGCGCTGATCCCGCTGTTGCGCAGCAACTTCTTCGGCCCCATGGCCACGGCGCTGATGGGCGGTATCACCAGCGCCACCGTCCTGACCCTGTTCTTCCTGCCGGCCCTGTATGCCGCCTGGTTCCGCGTGCGCAACGACGAACGCAACGAGCCGCCCGGCTCGGATGCCGGCCACCTGCGGGAAGGAGCCTGAGCCATGCACAGACTGAATCGCCTGTCGCGCGCCTGCGTTCCCGCCTTCGTGGCGCTGGCCCTGAGCGCCTGCGCGCTGGGTCCGGACGGCACGCCGCCGCAAACGCCCCAACCCGCGCAATACGGCGTGGCGGCCACGCCCGCGCAGACCGCCGCCGCGCAAGGCGTGGCGCAGCAGTTCGAGGCCGGCGCCCTGCCGGTCGCCGACTGGTGGACGCGCTACCGCTCGCCGCCGCTCGACGCCCTGGTGGCCGAAGGGCTGGCCAACAGCCCCGACCTGGCCGCCGCCGACAAGCGCCTGGCCGCCGCGCGCGAGCAGTTGCGCGCACAGGTCGGCGAGTCGCTGTTCCCCACGCTGGACGCCGGCGCGCAGACCGACCGCCAGCGCGCGCTGACCATGCCCGGCATCGAACCGCCCACCGCGCTGTACAACACCTTCGTCGGGCAACTGCGCGCGCAATACACCTTCGACCTGTTCGGCGCGGCGCGCTACGCCAACGCCTCGCTGGCCGAGCGCGTGAACCAGCAGGCCTATGAACGGGAAGCGGCGCGGCGCGCGCTGGCCTCGAACATCGTCACCGGCGCCATCAACGCCGCGGCGCTGCGCGTACAGGTCGAACTGACGCAGCGGCAGGCCGTGCTGGCCCGCGACGTGGCGCGCGATGCGCAGCGCCGCTTCGAACTGGGCTCGGCCTCGCAGCAGGAGGCGCTGGACGCCGACCAGAACGCGGCCGATGTCGAGGCCAGCCTGCCCGGCCTGCGCAGCCAGTGGCAGGCCATGCGGCACGCGCTGGCCGTGTTGCTGGGCCGCACGCCCGACCAGGCGCCACCCGACCTGGACTTCGACAGCCTGAGCGTGCCGCAGCGCATCCCCGTCAGCGTGCCCTCCACGCTGCTGGCCCACCGGCCCGACATCCGCGCCGCGGACGCGACCTTGCGCGCGGCGGCCGCCGACGTCGGCGCGGCCACGGCGCAATTGCTGCCCAGCCTGTCGATCTCGGCCTCGCTGGGACGCGGCGGCTTCAACTGGTCGGACGCACTGGCGGCGGGAACCGGTTCGATCTGGAGCCTGGGCGCCTCGCTTACCCAGCCGATCTTCCATGGCGGCGCGCTGATGGCGCAACGCCGTGCCGCGCAGCGTTCCTACGAAGCGGCGGGCGAGCAGTACAAGCAGACCGTGCTGACCGCGTTCCGCAACGTGGCCGACACGCTGGCCGCCCTGGAAGCCGACAACGAAGCGCTGGCCGCCGCCGAACGCGCGCGCCAGGCCGCCGAGACGTCGTACGGCAACACGTCCAGGCGCGTCTCGCTGGGCGCGCTGCCCGGCTACCAGGGCCGCGCCGCCGAGCAGCACTTCCTGCAGGCGCGCCTGCGCGAAGTGCGCTACGCCACCGACCGCATGAACGACACGGCCGCGCTGTTCCACGCCATGGGCGGCGGGCCGGCCCTGGCCGAGCCTGTGGATAACAACAAGTAGAGAAAGGGCGGCGCCCCTTGCAAGGCGCCGCCCTCGAACTGCGTCGGAACGGAAAACGTCAAGCGCGGCCGCTGCGCCCATCCAGGCTCAGCGCGCCGCCCCCGAAGGCAACAATCTGCAGCAGCCCGCCCGTAATCATCAGGTTCTTGATGAAATTGATGAACTGCCCCTGGTTGCCCAGATCGTTGTGAAAGAACACCGCCGTGGCCAGCGTGAACAGCGCCATCACCAGCGCCACCGGGCGCACGCGCCAGCCCAGGATCAGCAAGGCGGCGAACACGACTTCGATCAGCACGGCCACGGCCCAACCCACCGCGGGCAGGGGCAGGCCGGCCGACGCGATGTAGCCCACCGTGCCGGAATAGTTGCCCAGCTTCGAGAAGCCGGTGATCAGGAACGGCACGCCGATCAGCAGGCGGCCGGCGAGCGGAAGAAAGCGTTGGGAGGCAGACATGGCGAATCCTTGCTTGAAAAGTGATGGACGGGCTTGGCGCGCGGCTGTCGCCGGATCGGCGTGGCCTTTGTTCCATGAGTGCGACATTCGCACCCTGAAACCCAGTAAATGGAACAGGGCGACAGAATACGAGCGCGTCCCGCCCTGGATAAGCGGTATCCCGGTGAACGCATCATTGTCGAAAACAGGACAATCGCCCGCAGAACTTCTCAGGCGTTCAGGCCTCGCTGCACCGTCGAGAGCTCGCGCCGGAAAGCCGGCCGCAGCCGGTAGACCTGGGCCGGCCGGTGCGCGGCGCCGGTCAACAGTTCGCCTTCCACCGGCTCCAGCATGCCCAGCTCTTCCACCTTGCGGCGGAAGCTGACCTTGTTGATGGGCTCGCCCAATACCGCCTCGTACACGGCCTGCAACTGCGGCAGCGTGATGCGCTCGCCGCACAGGTAGACGGGTAGCGACGAATACTGGCTCTTGGCGCGCACCCGCGACACGGCCAGTTGCACGATCTCCGCGTGGTCGAACGGCAGTTGCGGCAGATCGGCCACCGGCACGACCGACAGGCCCTCGCCGTCGTCCGGCACCAGAGCATCGGGCACCAGTGCGTAATAGACCACCGACAGCGACCAGCCACGCGGATCGCGCTGTCTGCCGGAGTACGTGGCCAACTGCTCCAGGTACGGGCTGACGATGCCCGTCTTCTCGCGCAGCATGCGCGCCGCCGCGTCCCAGGCCGTGGCGTCTTCCTGGGGATGGATATAGCCGCCCGGCAGCGCCGGCACCCCCGCATGGGGCTCGCCGCGGCGCTTGAGCAGCACCACGTGCAGGGCATGGTCCCGCAACGTCAGCAGCACCACGTCCACCGTACAGATGATGGCGGCGTGCGCAGCGGCGGAAGCGGTGGGCGACTCGGCGGACGAAGGGGCGGTGGTCATGGCGCAATAGTTTGTTCAGGCGAGCAACGAAGAAGGGTATCAACGCGGACAGGCGGTGTCACGGCATCGCCGACTTAGTTGCACAATTAATCTAAGATAGGTAAAGTGAATCCCATATCGACGCAGCCGGAGAACGACATGACCGCATCCATCCAGCTTCTGATCATCGACCCGCAGAACGATTTCTGCGATTTGCCCGCCGCCTGGCAGCCCGCCGATCCCGTTGGCGGCGCTCCGCTGGCGCCCAGCCTGCCCGTCCAGGGCGCGCACGCCGACATGCTGCGCGTGGCCGACATCGTGCGGGCAGGGCGGGATGCCCTGTCGGCCATCACCGTCACGCTCGACACGCACCACCGCGTCGACATCGCGCACCCCGCCTTCTGGCGGCGCCAGGACGGCCAGCCGGTTACGCCGTTCACGGCCATCACCGCGGCCGACCTGCGCGCGGGCCGCTACCAGCCCCGCGACCCCGCCGCCCTGCCACGCGCCCAGGCCTACGTGGACGCCCTGGAGGCGCGCGGCCGCTACACGCTGATGGTGTGGCCGGTGCACTGCCAGATCGGCTGCTGGGGGCACAACGTGCATGCCGCCGTGCAGGCCGCCTGCTCGGCCTGGGAAGAAGCCCGGCTGCAGCCTGTGCAGTACGTGAACAAGGGCATCAACCCCTGGACCGAACACTACAGCGCCCTGCAGGCCGAGGTGCCCGATGACGCGGACGCCGGCACGCAACTGAACCGCGCCTTGCTGGCCCGCCTGGATGAGGCCGGCACGTTGCTGGTGGCAGGCGAAGCCAGCAGCCACTGCGTGCGGGCCACCGTGGAAGACCTGATCGATAACCTGCCCGGCGGCCGTCCGGAACGCGTCGTGCTGTTGTCCGACTGCATGAGTCCCGTGGGCGGCTTCGAGGACCAGGCCCGGGCTTTCCTGGCCGATATGCAATCCCGTGGCGTGAAGCTGGCCAACAGCGCCGACGTGCTGGCGCAACTGCGCGGGGCCGACTGAACGAGGCAACGAGAAAAGCCCGGCGGCAAGACAAGGAGTACCAGCCATGCAACCCGTCATACAAAGCCTGCTCGACACCGATCTGTACAAGTTCACCATGTGGCAGGCCATGCTGCACCGGCACCCGGCCACGCAGGCGGAATACACCTTCGTGTGCCGCAACCGGCCGGCCTATCCCATCGCCGAACTGGCGCGGGACGTGCAGCGCGAACTCGAACACCTGTGCAGCCTGTCCTTCCAGCCCGATGAACTGGCCTACCTGAGCGAACTGCGCTACATCAAGTCCGACTTCATCGACTTCCTGCGCATCTTCCGCTTCCAGCGGTCCTTCATCGACGTGCGCGCCAACGGCGATGACCTGCGCATCGTGGCGCGCGGCCCGCAGGTGCACATCATGGGATTCGAGATCCCGGTGCTGGCCATCGTCAACGAACTGTACTTCCGCCGCTTCGACACGGCGCAGGCGCTTGCCGAAGGCACGCGGCGGTTGGACGCCAAGATCAAGCAGTTCCAGGCCTTCGCCGACGAAGCGCCGCGCGCGCACCCGTTCGAGTTCTTCGACTTCGGCCTGCGCCGCCGCTACAGCGGCGCCTGGCAACGCCAGGTGGTGGCGCGGCTGCAGGCCGAGCTGCCCCGCTATTTCAAGGGCACGTCGAACGTGCTGCTGGCCAAGGACCTGGGGCTGGTGCCCATCGGCACCATGGCGCACGAATATCTCCAGACCTTCCAGGCGCTGGGCGTGCGGCTGCGCGATTTCCAGAAGACCGCGCTGGAGGAATGGGTGCAGGAATACCGCGGCGACCTGGGCATCGCGCTGACCGACGTGGTGGGCATGAATGCCTTCCTGGCCGACTTCGACCTGTACTTCGCCAAGCTGTTCGACGGCTTGCGGCACGACTCGGGCGACCCCGCCGAATGGGGCGAGAAGGCCCTGGCGCACTACGCCAGGCTGCGCATCAACGCGCACGCCAAGCGGCTGGTATTCTCGGACGGCCTGGATGTCTCGCGCGCCCTGGCGCTGTACCGGCAGTTCGGCGACCGCACGCAGCTGGGCTTCGGCATCGGCACGCACCTGAGCAACGACGTGGGCCTGACGCCGCTGAACATCGTGATGAAGCTCACCTCGGCCAACGGGCAATCGGTGGCCAAGCTGTCGGACACGCCGGGCAAGACCCTGTGCAACGACGAAACCTTCCTGGCGTACCTGCGCCAGGTCTTCCAGGTCGGGAGCCCCGCATGATCGCACTGACATTGGCGCAACTGAACTACACGGTCGGCGACGTCGCCGGCAACGTCGAGCGCATGACCGCCGCCGCGCGCCGCGCAGCGCAGGACGGCTCGCAGATGGTGGTGTTCTCCGAACTGTCGCTCACCGGCTATTACCCCGGCGACATGCTGGACGAAACGCCTTTCAAGGCAAAGGTCGAGGCGGGCGTGCAGGCGCTGCTCGCGGCCTCGCGCGAGTTCCCCGGCCTGGCCTGGGTGGTGGGCGCGCCCCTTGCCCGTACCCGCCCCGGCAAGGCCTGGCACAACGGCCTGCTGGTGGTGCGCGATGGCGAAGTGCTGCTGCGCTACGCCAAGCAGCTTCTGCCCACCTACAACATCTTCGATGAACACCGCCACTTCGAGCCCGGCCCCGACATCGCGCCCGTACTGCAGATCGGCGACGCGCGCGTCGGCTTCATGATCTGCGAGGACGGCTGGAACGATCGCGGCGCCGACTACGAAGTGAACCCGTTCCGGCGCCTGCAGGAAGCCTCGCCAGACTTCGTGGTGTCCATCAACGCCAGTCCCTCCGAGATCGGCAAGCGCGAGCTGCGCCACAAGGTGTTCGCGGACGCCAGCGCCCAGCACCGCCTGCCGCTGTTGTACGTGAACCAGATCGGCGGCCAGGACCAGATCGTCTTCGACGGCGCCTCGTTCGCGGTGCAGCCGGTGCAAGGCGTGGTCTTCGAGACGCACCGCTTCGAGGAGGACGTGGCCACGCTGCGCTTCGATGGTGGGCGCTTTCTTACCGCGCAGGGCGGCACGCCGCCCCGCGTCGATCCGCAGGGCCTGCCCACGATGGCCTTCTATCGCGCGCAAATCGTGCTGGGCCTGCGCGACTACGCGCGGCGCTGCGGCTTTCGCCAGGTGGTGGTGGGCTCGTCGGGCGGCATCGACAGCGCGTTGACGCTGGCGCTGGCCGTCGAGGCCCTGGGGGCCGAGAACGTGGCCGCCGTCACCATGCCGTCGAAGTATTCTTCTTCGGGATCGGTGGACGACTCGGTCGCGCTGTGCCACAACCTGGGCATCATGCTGTACACGCATCCCATCGCCGAGGCCGTGGACGTGTATGCGCGGCAATTCGAGGCCAGCTTCGCGCATCCCTTGCAGGGCCTGCCGCTGGAGAACCTGCAGGCGCGCATCCGCGGCACCGTCCTGATGGAGTATTCCAACACCTTCGGCCACCTGTTGCTGACCACCGGCAACAAGTCGGAACTGTCGGTGGGCTATTGCACGCTGTATGGCGATACCAACGGCGGTCTGGGCCTGCTGGGCGATCTGTACAAGACCGAGGTGTTCGCGCTGTCGCGCCACCTGAACGAGGCTGCCGGCCGCGAGATGATTCCCGTGGCGATCATCGACAAGCCGCCCTCGGCCGAACTGGCGCCCGACCAGAAAGACACCGACAGCCTGCCGCCCTACGAGGTGCTCGACGAGATCCTGCGCTTCGTGATCGAGGCGGAGCGGCTGGCGCCCGACGAGTACCGGCAGGCGCGCGACTTCGTCGAGCACCTGCGCGGCACGCCCGATGGCAAGACGCTGATCGACCGCGTGCGCCGCATGGTGGCGCGCAACGAGTACAAGCGCCGCCAGGCCCCGCCCATGATCCGCGTGCGCGCCAAGGCCTTCGGCGCGGGCCGCCAGATGCCCATCGCCGCCCAATACGACTGACGAGATCCGACGCCATGACCGAACAAGCACGACCCGACATCGCCGTCTACATTGGCCGCTTCCAACCCTTCCACAACGGTCACCTGGCCCTGCTTCGGCAAGCGCTGACGCTGGCAGGCCAGGTCATCGTCGTCATCGGCTCGGCGCACCAGGCACGCACGCCCAGGAATCCCTTCACCTGGCAGGAACGCGCGGACATCATCCGCCTGGCGCTGCCCGAGGCGGACCGCGCTCGCGTGCATTTCCTGCCGACGCGCGACTACTACGACGAAGCGCGCTGGGTGCAGGCCGTGCACACGGGCGTAGCAGACCTGGGCAAGCAACTGGGCCGGCCGGCCAAACCTTCCATCGCGCTGATCGGCCATTTCAAGGATGCCACCAGCGGCTATCTCGGCCGTTTTCCCGGCTGGACGCTGCACGCCGTGGAGCGCACCGATCCGGTCGACGCGGTACATATCCGCGACGCGCTTTTCGGGGCCTCGGGCCATGGGCTGGAAGCCGCCCTGGCCGCGTTGCAACCGGTCGCGCCCGTCACCACGCTCGACTTCCTGCGCGCGTGGGCCGCGCTGCCTTTCTATCCCGCGTTGGCGCGTGAATGGCAGATGCTGCGCAAATACAAGCAGGCCTGGGCCGCGGCGCCGTATCCGCCGGTGTTCGTCACGGTGGACAGCATCGTGCGCTGCGGCGACCGCGTGCTGTTGATCAAGCGCGGCCAACCTCCAGGCGTGGGTTTGTATGCCGTGCCGGGGGGATTCATCGAGCAGCGCGAGACGGCGTATCAATCCGCGCTGCGCGAGCTGCGGGAAGAAACCACGCTGGGGCTGCTGGAACCCAGCATGCAGGCCGCGCTGAAAGACCAGGCCGTGTTCGACCACCCGGACCGCAGCCAGCGCGGCCGCGTGATTTCACACGCGTTCTATTTCGACCTGGGCGACCGCGCCTTGCCGGACGTGCAGGCCGATGACGATGCACAACTGGCGCAGTGGGTGCCGATCGCGGACCTGGCCGGCATGGAGGATCGGTTCCACGACGACCACTTCCACATGCTGGATCACTTCCTGGGCATTACGGATTAGGGCCCCCCCCACGCCGCGCCTTCGGCTTGCTGCCCCTCAAGGGGGCGCCTTTTGCCTTGGGGCGGCCCAGCGGCAAAGGAGGCCCCCACGCCGCGCCTTCGGCTTGCTGCCCCCCAAGGGGGCGCCTTTTGCCTTGGGGCGGCCCGGCGGCAAAAGGAGGCCCCCACGCCGCGGCATCTCCCAGCAAAAAAATGGCCCGGGGCGTGCATGCAACACGTACCCGAGCCAGGAGCCAACTGCAAAACTGCTTGTTTCTTCTATGCCTTCGCGGGGCGGGTCAATCTGCGTCGACGAATGCCTCTTCACGCTTCTTGCGCAAGGCCGGCAGCGCCACCAGCACCAGCAGCACGGCGGCCGCGCCCAGCAGCGACGCCGACAGGGGCCGCGTGACGAAGCTGGAGAAATCGCCACGCGACAGCAGCAGGGCACGGCGGAAGTTCTCTTCCATCATGGGGCCCAGCACCAGGCCCAGCAGCAGCGGCGCACCTTCGCAGCCCAGCTTGCTCCACAGGTAGCCGACAATGCCGAAGGCGGCGAACATGAAGATGTCGAAGGTGTTGTAGTTCAGCGAGTACACGCCGATCGTGCAGAACACCAGGATGGCCGGGAACAGCATGCGGTAGGGCACTTTCAGCAGCTTCACCCAGATGCCCACCAGCGGCAGGTTCAGCACCACCAGCATCAGGTTGCCGATCCACATCGAGGCGATCAGCCCCCAGAACAGCTCGGGGTGGCTGCTCATCACCTGCGGACCCGGCTGGATGTTGTGGATGGTCATCGCGCCCACCATCAGCGCCATCACCGCATTGCCCGGAATGCCCAGCGTCAGCAGCGGGATGAAGGACGTTTGGGCACCCGCGTTGTTGGCCGATTCGGGGCCCGCCAGGCCCGCCGGATGGCCCTTGCCGAAACGCTCGGGGTTCTTGGAGATCTTCTTCTCCAGCGTGTACGACGCGAACGCCGACAGCACCGACCCGCCGCCCGGCAGGATGCCCAGCGCCGATCCCAGCGCCGTGCCGCGCAGGATGGCGGGCGCGGCTTCGCGGATTTCCTGCCTGCTGGGATACAGCGAACCCATCTTGTCCGAGATCTCGACGCGCTGTTCCTTCAGTTCCAGGTTGGCCATGATCTCGGCCAGGCCGAACACGCCCATCGCCACCACGGCGAAGTCGATGCCGTCCTGCAGTTCGGGAATGCCGAAGTCATAGCGCGCCACGCCCGAGTTCACGTCGGTGCCCACCATGCCCAGCAACAGGCCCAGCAGGATCATGCAGATCGCCTTGGGCAGCGAACCCGAGGCCAGCACCACCGCGCCGATCAGGCCCAGCACCATCAGCGAGAAGTACTCGGCGGGACCGAACGCGAACGCCACTTCCGCCAAGGGCGGCGCAAAGGCCGCCAGCAACAGCGTCGCCACACTGCCCGCAAAAAACGACCCGACCGCCGCCAGCGACAGCGCCGCGCCGGCGCGGCCATTGCGCGCCATCTGGTGGCCGTCCAGCACCGTCACCACCGCGGAGGTCTCGCCCGGCAGGTTGACCAGGATGGCCGTGGTGGAGCCGCCGTACTGCGTGCCGTAGTAGATGCCCGCCAGCATGATCAGGCCGGCCACGGGCGGCAGCACATACGTGATGGGCAGCAGCATCGCGATCGTGGGCACGGGGCCAAGCCCCGGCAGCACGCCCACCAGCGTGCCCAGCAGGCAGCCCAGGAAGGCATAGAGCAGGTTCTCGGGCGTGACCGCCACGGAGAACCCGAGCATCAGGTGATCCATCAATTCCATGTCTCGCTCCTCAGTTGCTCAGCACGCTCGGCCAGAGCGGAAAGATCAGGCCCAGCCCGCGGATGAACGCGACGTACGAGAACAGGACCAGGAAGAGGCCATTGGCCACGGCGACCTTCCAGTTGAACTCGTGGCTGGCATAACTGCTGACCACCACGAGCAGGAACACGGACAGGTACAGCCCGAGAGGCTGCAGCACCACGCCGTACAGGATGACGGAGCCGACCACCAGGGCCAGGATGCGGAAGTCGAAGCGGGAAACGGATGTCTCCGTCGCCTTCTTCGCCAACGCCCCCACCGCGACGACAGCGCCCATGAGCGCCAGCACGATGCCCAGCCAGAAAGGGAAATAGCCCGGGCCCATGCGCGCCGCCGTGCCCATGCTGTATTGGGTGGCCTGCAGCGAGAACCCACAGCCCAGGCCGACGAACATCACGCCCGACCAAAAGTCTTGTCTGTTTCTTATCAAACCGCTGTCTCCATGGATGGGGCGCGCCGGTAAACCGCCGGGCGGACCAAGCCGGAACACGCACTACGCCGTATCACTCTAGCTTTCAACGGCCTTAACGCCATGAAAGCAATAAGAAAGCCGGGATGGTACGTGACGCGGTTTGGCATGAGAACCCGCAAACCCATGATTTCGAGGCGAGCCCGATGCGCCTTGGATTCCAAATTGGAATAAGCACCTAGGGGAAAACACGGTTGTGCAGAATTTGGATAAAGGCGGGCCCCACCCAGGAGTGTCGGAATCGCCCCTTGCGGCAGGCCTGGAATCATGGCGCAATAACCTATTGCGAGTCCGGTGACAAGACGCGGCACGAGCAGCAGACACTGAGCGGCGCGTGCCCGCCGCATCCCTTCTGAAAGCCTCCCGGAAACCCTGCATGGGCGGCCGGCAACAGAAACCGCGCGGCTTGCTGCGCAAACTGGACCGCCCGCCTGGCAACCTGAAAAAATGACCGACACCTTCACCCCGCCCAGCTATCGCGAAGCGCCCGACGCCAACTGGTCCACCGCGGACCTGTGCGATCTGGCACTGCAAGACCCTGCCTGGGGACTGCGCGTGTTTCCGCCCGCCTATCGCGCGTTCGGCGGCAGGGCCTGGTACTTCGGACAGATCGTCACCGTGCCCGCGCCGGATGGCGATGGCGCCATGTCGCTGGCCAGGCTGCTGGCCGAGCCCGGGCAGGGCAAAGTGCTGCTGGTGGACGGCCGGGGCCGAGCCGCCCACGCCATCCTGGGCGACCGCATGGCCGGCATGGCCGTGCAGAACGGCTGGAGCGGCATCGTCATCCACGGCTGCCTGCGCGACGTGCGCGAGCTGGCCCGCATGCCCGTGGGCATCCACGCATTGGGCGCCGTGCCCAACCGGGCGGCCGTCATGCCGACGGCCGTGGCCGGCACGCAGGTCACCCTGCACGGACACACGATCAAGCGCGGCGAATGGCTGTATGCCGACGAAGACGGCATCATCGTGCTGGCCCGCCGCCATACCGAGGGCAAACCCACGGCCTGATGCGTCAGCGGGCGTACCGCGCCTTCAGTTCGGCATACGACACCAGTTCGCCCGCCAGGGCGCTGGCCACCACCGTGGGCGGGCTGGCCAGCCACACGCTGCCGGGCCCCGAACGGCCTGGAAAATTACGGTTGATGGCGCTGACGGTGACCTGCGACGGCTCGGTGGACGCCCCCGGCCCGCAATTGGCGCAGGCCCCGCACGAAGGCTGCAGGATGCGCGCGCCCATTGCATCGAAGATGCGGTCATAACCGCGCGACACGCAGTAGTCGCGCACCGCGGTGGTGCCGTACTGCAGGAACAGCGTCACGCCCTCGGGAATGCGCAATCCGCGCCCCACCGCCCAGGCCAGCACCTCGTGATAGTGGTCGAAATCCTCGCGCTTGCCGGCCGTACAGGAGCCGCCATAGGCGATGTCCACTTTCGGCCGCACCGCCAGGCTGGACAGCGCCATGCCATTGCCGGGATCGCCGGGCGCCGCCACCAGGGGCTCCAGCGCCGCGCAATCCACGCGCAGTTCCAGGGCATAGACGGCGCCGGGATCGCTGCGCATCCAAGGTTCGATCACCGCGTCCACGCCGCGCCGCTCGCGCAGAAAGCGCGCCGTCTCGGCATCGGGTGCGACGATGCCCGTCAGCCCGCCCAATTCGGCCGTCATGTTGGTCAGCGTGGCGCGTTCATCGATGGACATGGCCGCGACGGCCGGCCCGGTGAACTCGAACACCTTGCCCACGCCCGCGCCCGCGCGGATTTCCGGCAAGGCCAGCAGATGCAGCACCACGTCCTTGGCCGTGATGCCGGCCGGCAAAGCGCCTTCCAATTCGACGCGCAGGCTGGCCGGCATGGTCAGGCGCACGGCGCCGGTGACGAAGGCATTGGCCATGTCGGTCGTACCCACGCCGAAGGCCACGCAGCCCAGCGCACCGCTGTGCGGCGTGTGCGAGTCCGTGCCGGCCACCACCTGCCCGGGCAGGGCGTAGTGCTCGGCCATCATGGCATGCGAGATGCCGGCCACGTTGACGCCCGTGTCCAACGCGGCCTGGGCCTCGGTCAGCGTCTGGTGCTGGCGCAGGCCATAGTCGCGCACGAAGTCGCGCTGGGCCTGGCACATGGCCCATACGTTGGGCACGATGCCCGCGCGCACGTGGTTGGGGCTGTCCTCGACATACGAGGTGTGGTCCTCGAAGACCACGATGCGATCCGCATCCACCAGCCGCAGCGGACGTCCGAAGCGCGCGTGCAGCATATGGCTGGCCATGCCGGTGTAGTACTCGTGGACGAAGCGCCAGTCGGCGCGCACGAACGCCCCGTCGCCCACCGCGGGGTCGGTCGAGGTCACCTGCGTGCGCAGCAGATGGCGGCGAACGATCTTCTCGAACAACGTGCGTGGCGGGGCGGCGCCATCCTCTGGCGCATCCAGCGGCGCTGTCTGCCGCAGATGCGCCTGGCCGAAGGCCAGCAGACCGCCCGCCTTCACGACAGCGGCAGCCAGCGCATCCCGCCCCGCGACGATCTCGTCCACGCCGATGGCCTCGCCACGCAGCAAGCGCGCCACCAGGCCCATGTCGGTGCTGGTGTACAACCCGATGTTGTCGGCGTTCTGCCGGTAGATGCGCTCGAAGCTCTCGGCGATCACCAGGCGCACGCCGGCCGATTTCTCGGCCATCGGGCTGTGCTCGCGCGAAGATCCCTTGCCATAGCGCTTGCCCGCCACCACGACGTTGATGCCCGACAGGCGAACTGCATCGATGCCGACGGGCCTTTTCCCCTCGGCCTGGAAGCCGGTGTAGGGATAGCGGCCCAAGGCCTGGTCGAAGTGCGTCAGGATGGGGACGGGCGTGATCTCGTCGGTCGAGATGTCATCGCGCAACGGGCCTGCCTGCTCGGCATCCAGCGCCCGCCCGTCCAGTTGCGCGGTAACGTGCGCCGGATCGCGGGACAGGAACAGGATGCGGACGGGGCCGTCGATGATCGAAGTATCGGACATGAGCTACTCGGGAGAAATGCCCGCGGCCGTCACCAGCGACCGCGTCTTGGTGATCTCGGCGGCCAGAATCTGCGCCGCCTGTTCTGATGTGCCGCCCTGCGCCACGAAGCCCTGCGGCTGCAACGTGGCCAGCACGGCCTTGTCCTGCATGGCCTGTTGCGTGGCGGCCTGCAGCCTGCGCGCGATGTCGGCGGGCAGCCTGGCCGGGCCGATCAATGCGATCCACGCGTCGTACGAATACCCTGGCACGCCGGACTCGGCCAGCGTCGGCACGCTGGGCAGCACCGATACCCGTCCGGGCGTGCTGACCGCCAGCGCGCGCAACTGGCCCGCCTGCACCTGCGCGATCACCGACGGCACCGCCAGGAATGCCGTCTGCACCTGGCCCGACATCACATCGGTAATCAGCGCGTTGCCGCCGCGATACGGGATGTGCATCAGGTCGACGCCCGCCCGGGATTTCAGCAGCTCGCCCGCCAGATGCAGCACGCTGCCCGTGCCGGACGAACCGTAGTTGATCTTGCCCGGCTCGGCCTTCGCCGCCTTCAGCAGATCGGCCACGTTGCGGTACGGCGAATTCCTGGCCGTGACCAGCACCAGCGGCGTGGTGCCGACCACCGATACCGGCGTGATGTCGCGCACCGAGTCGTACGGGATGTTGCGGTACAGGCTGGGATTGATGGCATGGTTGGACGACACCATGGCCAGCGTGTAGCCGTCCGGCCTGGCCGACACCAGTTGCCGCGTGCCCGGAATGCCGGCGGCGCCGGACAGGTTCTCGACGATCATCGGCTGCCCCAGCGACTTGCCCAGGGCATCGGCCACCACGCGCGCCACCACATCGGCCGTCGAGCCGGGCGAGGTGGGCACGATCAGGCGGATCGGGTGGTCAGGATAGTCCGCGGCGGCGGGCGAGTGCTGCAACAAGGCGCTGAAGGCGAGCGTACAGCCCGCCACGAGTCTGGCGATGGTCATCCGTGTCTCCTTGGTATTCGCGGCGGGGTCTGAGCGCCCCGTGCCGGCGTGCAAGGTGCACTATACGTAGCGGTCCGCGCGCGGCCGAAGTGCCGATTGGGCAGGCCAGCCGTCGCCAATCGAGATGGCTCAGGCAGGTTGGGACAGGAAGCGCACCAACGTGCCGGCCGTCGCGGACAACGCGTCCTGACCGGCGAAGACGATGCAGATCTCGCGCTGCGCCCAGGGATCGGACAACGGGATCACCGCCACGTCCAGGGCCTGCATGTACATCTCGGCCACCTGCTGCGGCATCACCGCCATGCCCAGGCCCGCGTGCGTCATGCGGCACAGCGCGTCCAGGCTGGCCACGCGGATCTTCACGTCCAGCGTGGCGCCCGCCTCTCGCGCCTGGGCGGCCAGCAGTTGCGTCAGCGCGCTGTTCTCGCGCAGGCCCACGAAGGTTTCCCGCGCAATGTCGCGCAGGGCCAGCTGACGGGCCGCAGCGCGCGGATGGCCAGAGGGCATCATCACGGCCAGGCGGTCGCGCCGGTAGGGCAGCGACGCCAGACCCTGCAGGTCGGCCACGCGATTGCAGATGCCGAAGTCGGCCGCGCGCTCGCGCACCAGCCTCAGCACGTCGGGGCTGTGCTGTTCCTCAAGGTCGATGTCCACCTCGGGAAACAGGCGCTGGAACGCCGCCACGTCCTCCGGCAGGAATTGCACGATGGCCGACAGATTGGCCACCACGCGCACGCGCCCCTTCACGCCCGCGTACAGCCGCGACAGCTCGGCGGCCATGGACTCGACGTCGCCGATGATCTGGCGCGCGTGGCGCAGCACGGTCTGGCCCGCGGGGGTGACGTTGACGCCGCGCGCATGGCGCTGGATCAGGGGCAGGCCGACCAGCGACTCCATCTCGGCAATGCGGCGGCTGACGGCGGACGGCGCGATGAATTCGCGCTCCGCCGCGCGGGCAATGCTGTTTTCCTGGCACACCGCCACGAACAGCCGCAGCGAAGTGAAATCGAGTCTGCGTAGGATGTTTTCCATGGCTGGCCTGCTCGGCCGTCATTGAGAGACGGCCGATCGTACTACCAGTATGCGTATCGTGCCGGCATGCCGGCGGCGCTGCGCACTAGGCCGCCAGGGCGGTCTTGCGCGCTGCCCGGTAACGCGCCAGCAATCCCTTCCGTCGCTGCTCGGCCTGCGCCACGTTGCGTTCCTTCACGTGGCCATAGCCGCGGATGCCGTCGGGCAGAGAGGCCAATTCCAGTGCCGCCTCCAGGTTCTCCGTATTCAGCGTATCCGAGAACTCGCCGCACAGCGCCAGGTACTCGTCGGCCAGCCGCCGCTCCATGCGGCGCTCCGCGGTCTTGCCGAACAGGTCCAGCGATGTGCCTCGCAGCCGCTTCATCGGCGCCAGCACACGGAAAGCCATCTCCATCCATGATCCGAACGCGCGCTTGCGCAGGCGGCCCCGGGCATCGCGCCTGGCGATGGCGGGCGGCGCCAGATGGTAGGTCAGGCGATAGTCCTTGCCGGGCTCGCCTTCGAACTGCTCGCGCAGGCTTTGCCTGAACGCCGGATCGGTATGCAGGCGCGCCACTTCGTACTCGTCCTTGTAGCTCATCAGCTTGGCCAGGTTGCCGGCCACGGCGCGCGTCAGCGGCAGGTCTTTCGATGCGGCCAGACCGGTTTCCCGGATACGCACCGCTTCGACGGCATCCAGATAACGCTGCGCATACGCGGCACTCTGGTAAGCCGTCAGATGCCCCGCCAGACGCCGTATCAAGCCGTCCAGCGATTCGGGCAACAGCGTCACCCCCGCCTCGCGCACGGGCCGCAAGGCCTGCGCGCCATGATGCGCGGCCTGCCTGCCCAGCTCGAACGCGGCCAGGTTCTTCTGCACCGCGACGCCATTGCGCTCGATGGCCGCGCGCAGGCTCTCCAACGCCAGCGGCACGCCGCCCTTCTGCCACGCAAAGCCCAGCAGCATGGGATTGGCGAAGATACTGTCGCCCAGCAGGGTCTCGGCCAACGGCCCGGCCTCGATGAAATCGCAACGCTCGCCCGTGCTGCCGCGCAGCGCCTCCTCGGCCCGCCCGCCAGGAAACCGCCAATCGGGCTGCGACAGGAACGCCGCGGTGGGCGCGGCCGTGCTGTTGACCACCGCGCGTCCGCCATCGGGCCGGATGCGCGCCAGCACCTCGGGCGATGCCGCCACCAGCGCGTCGCAGCCGATCACCATGTCCGCCTGGCCGACCGCCACGCGCGTAGCCTGCAGGTCCTCGGGCCGGTTCGCCAGTTGCACGTGGCTGAGCACCGCGCCGCCTTTCTGCGCCAGGCCCGCCATGTCCAGCACGGTGACGCCCTTGCCTTCGATATGCGCCGCCGCGCCCAGCAACGCGCCGATCGTCACCACGCCGGTGCCGCCCACGCCAGCCACCACCAGGCGGTACGCCGAGTTCTCGGCGATCCGCGCGGCATCGGGCAGGGGCGCTTCGGCCAACGCCACGCCTCCCTGCACCGCGCGCGTCTTGCGCGGCACCGCGCCTTCGGCCGTGACGAAGCTGGGGCAGAAGCCCTCGACGCACGAATAGTCCTTGTTGCACGACGATTGATTGATGCGCCGCTTGGTGCCCAGCGCCGTCGGCAGGGGCTCGACCGACAGGCAGTTGGACTGCACCGAACAATCGCCGCACCCTTCGCACACGGCCGCGTTGATGAAGGCGCGCCTGGGTGGATCGGGATACTCGCCGCGCTTGCGGCGGCGGCGCTTCTCGGTGGCGCAGGTCTGGTCGTAGATCAGCACGGTGGTGCCGGACACCTCGCGCAATGCGCGCTGCACGTCGTCCAGCGACTGGCGATGATGCACGTCGATGCCCGCAGGCAGCGCCAGCGCGCCCACGTACTTGTCCGGCTCGTCGGTCACCACCACGGCCTTCGCCACGCCCTCGGCCAGCACCTGGGCGGCGATGCCGGGCACTGTCAGCACGCCGTCCACAGGCTGCCCGCCCGTCATCGCCACGGCATCGTTGTAGAGAATCTTGTAGGTGATCGATGCCTTGGCCGCGATCGCGGCGCGTATCGCCAGCAGGCCCGAATGGAAGTACGTGCCGTCGCCCAGGTTGGCGAAGATGTGGCGCTCCGATGTGAAGTCCTTCTGGCCCAGCCAGGCGACGCCTTCGCCGCCCATCTGGCTGAAGGTGTCGGTATTGCGGTCCATCCACATCGCCATGTAGTGGCAACCGATGCCCGCCACCGCGCGCGAGCCCTCGGGCACGCGCGTCGACGTGTTGTGCGGACAGCCCGAACAGAACCAGGGCTTGCGTTCCTCCACCAGCGTGGGCCGCCTGGCTTCGCGCTCCTTCGCATCCAGCACGGCCAGCCGGGCCGCGATGCGCGCGCGCAAGGCCTCGGGCAGATCGGTCTTGTCCAATCGCGCGGCGATGGCGCGCGCGATCAGCGCGGGCGACAGTTCATACCGCGCTGGCAACAGCCAGCCGCCACGCGGCATGGACCATTCACCGCCGCCGTTGTCACGCTCGTCGAACTTGCCGTACACGCGCGGGCGCACGTCGTCGCGCCAGTTGTACAGTTCCTCCTTCAGCGCGTACTCCAGGATCTGGCGTTTCTCTTCCACCACCAGGATCTCTTTCAACCCCGTGGCGAAGGATCTCGCATCCTGCGCATCCAGCGGCCAGATACAGCCGACCTTCAACAGCCGGATGCCCGCGGCCTTGCAGGCTGTCTCGTCCAGGCCCAGGTCGTTGAGCGCCTGCCGCACGTCCAGATAGGCCTTGCCGGCCGTCATGATGCCGAACCTCGCATCGGGGCTGTCCAGCACGACGCGATTCAATCCGTTGGCCCGCACGTAAGCCAATGCGGCATACCACTTGTGATCCAGCAGGCGCGCTTCCTGCGCCAGCGGCGTATCGGGCCAGCGGATGTTCAGCCCCCCCTCGGGCAAGGCATCGGACGGCAGCACGGCCTGCACCCGCTGGGGATCGAACTCGACCGATGCGCTGGACTCCACCACGTCGGTCACGCACTTCATCGCTACCCACAGGCCGGTGTAGCGGCTCATGGCCCAGCCGTGCAGTCCGTAGTCGAGGTACTCCTGCACATTCGAGGGATACAGCACGGGAATGCCGCTGGCGATCAGGACATGTTCGGATTGATGCGCCACCGACGACGACTTGGCGGCATGGTCGTCGCCCGCCAGCAGCAGCACGCCGCCGTGCGGCGCGGTGCCCGCCGAGTTGGCATGCTTCAACACATCGATGGACCGGTCCACGCCCGGCCCCTTGCCGTACCACATGCCGAACACGCCATCGCGGGTGGCGCCCGGGAACAGGCCCAGTTGCTGGCTGCCCCAGACCGCCGTGGCGGCCAGGTCTTCATTCAATCCGGGCTGGAAGACCACATCGTGCGCCTGCAGATCGCGGCGCGCCTTCCACAGGGCCTGGTCCAGGCCGCCCAGCGGCGACCCGCGATACCCCGACACATAACCTGCGGTGTTCAGTCCGGCGTCACGGTCCCGTGCCTTCTGCAGCAGAGGCAGCCGCGCCAGCGCCTGGGTGCCGCTGAGATATTGGCGGCCGACCGGCAGGGCAGCAGGGTCTGGCGATGCGGGATCGGCAGCCTCCAGGACGGCGGCGGGCAGTGGGGCGTTCATGCGGGTCTCCTCGGAGCCTTGGTGGCTTTTCGAGGCAGTGTAGGAACGCGGCAAGCCATCGTATATTCATATATTCAAGTACCAGATATATGAAAAACATATGACCCGAGACGTCAGCCTGCGCCAGCTCCGCTATTTCGCCGCCGCCGCCCGCACCGGGCGGCTTTCCATGGCAGCCACCGACGAACACGTCTCGCAGTCGGCGGTCACCAATGCCATCCTGGGCCTGGAAGCGCAACTGGGCGTGCGGCTGTTCGATCGCCATCCGCACGGGGTCACGCTGACGCCCGAAGGCCACCACTTCCATCAACGCGTGCGCGAAGTGCTGGACACGCTGGACGACGCGCTGCGAGAACCCGGCTTCCAGCGTTATGCCTTACGGGGATCGGTGCGTATCGCGGCGTCGTACACCGTGCTGGGCTACTTCCTGCCTGATCTGCTGGCGCGCTTCCGGCGTCGCTATCCCGACGTCGTGCTGGACCTGATCGACATGGATCGCCCGGATATCGAGGCCGCGGTCGCCAGCGGCGACGTGGAAATGGGCGTGGCGCTGATCTCGAACATGGAGCGGCGTTCGCGCTTCGACCATCACGTGCTGGTGAAGTCGCGCCGGCAATTGTGGACGGCTTCCGACCACCCCTTGCTGGCCATGCCCGCTCCCACGCTGGCCGACGTGGCCGCCTATCCCTACATCCTGCTGGAGATGGACGAAGGCGAGCAGTCCACGCTGGGTTACTGGCAGAAGCACGCCGCGGCTCGGCCCGACATCGCCTTTCGCACGCGCTCGATGGAAGCCCTGCGCGGCCTGGTCGCCCACGGCTTCGGCGTGACCGTGCTGTCGGACATGGTCTACCGGCCCTGGTCGCTGGAAGGCAAGAAGATCGAGGCGACGCCGCTGGCCGATGCCGTGCCGCCGATGGAGGCGGGCATGATCTGGCATCCCCGTGCGGCGCTGGCCAAGCCGGCCAATGCGTTCCGGCAATTCATGATCCATGCGTGCGGAGGGTAAGACCGTCCACGGGCTGATCGCGCGCCAAGGCTTATTTCCCGGCTTTTCCAGTCCGGCAATACAACCAAAGTGTGCGTGGTGACAATTTTGGCCATATTCGTGGCGCGGACGCCGCGCCGGACGGCAGCGTCCTGGCCTCGATGGGCATCATGCAGAACGGCCTGGTGACGCAATTGCGCTCCATTTCCCTGGCCGCCCAGGAGGTGGCAGCGGGCTCCTCCCACATTGCCGAAAGCAACCTGGACCTGTCGTCGCGCACGGAAGAGCAAGCCAGCTCGCTGGAAGAAACCGCATCCGCCGTGGAAGAACTGGCCGCCTCGGTCCGCCAGACGGCGCAGAACTCGGTCGAGGCCAGCCGCCTGGTGTCGCAAGGCAACGACATCGCCCAGCAGAATGGCCAGATGATGGAAGCCATGCGCAACCAGATGCGCCGCATCAGCGACTCGTCCGGCAAGATGGGCGAGATCATCACCACGATCGAATCCATCGCCTTCCAGACCAATATCCTGGCCCTCAACGCCGCCGTCGAGGCCGCGCGGGCGGGCGAGCAGGGCAAGGGCTTCGCGGTCGTGGCGTCGGAAGTGCGCACGCTGGCGCACCGCAGCGCCACGGCGGCCAAGGAAATCAAGGACCTGATCGACGGTTCGATGCAGCAGGTCCAGCAGGGCCGCAGCCTGGCCGAGCAGGTGCAGGAGACCATGCAGGAAATGGTACGCAACGCCGGCGGCATCTCGCAGATCATCCGGCAGATCACGCAAGCGAATACCGAGCAGAGCGCCGGTATCGACCAGATCAATTCGGCCGTCGGACAGATCGACACGGCCACGCAGCAGAATGCCGCGCTGGTCGAAGCGACCGCGTCGGCCGCCATGTCGCTGCAGGAGCAGGCCCGCACGCAGGCCGATGCGCTGACCTACTTCCGCTTCGAAGCCGCGGATCGCCGTGCCGCGCCCAGAACGGACGCGGCCGGCAATCCGCCGGCCGGTACGTTGCGCCTGGTATCCGCGTAAAGGCGCGCACGCCACGCTGATCACGGCCCGCTCGCGCGGGCCGTTTCACCTCATCACGCCAGATCGTAGCGGTCCAGGTTCATCACCTTGGTCCACGCGGCCACGAAGTCGCGCACGAACTTCTTCTCGCCGTCGGCGCTGGCATAGACCTCGCCCAACGCGCGCAGTTGCGCATGCGCGCCGAACACCAGGTCGATGCGCGTGCCGGTCCACTTCTTCTGGCCCGTCTTGCGGTCGAAGCCCTCGAACAGATCGCGCTCGGGGGTCACCGGCTTCCATTCCGTCGCCATGTCCAGCAGGTTGCGGAAGAAGTCGGGCGTCAGCGTCTCGGGGCGGTCGGTGAAGACCCCGTGCGCGTCCTTGCCCACATGCACATTCAGCACACGCAAGCCGCCCAGCAGCACCGTCATCTCGGGGGTGGTGAGCGTCAGCAACTGCGCGCGGTCCACCAGCAGGGCTTCGGCCGGAATGCGGTACTTGGCCTTCGTGTAGTTGCGGAAACCGTCGGCGACGGGTTCCAGCGCGTTCACCGAATCGACGTCGGTCTGTTCCTGCGACGCATCCATGCGGCCCGGCGCGAAGGGCACCGTGATGCGATGGCCCGCCTTTTCCGCGGCCTGCTCGATGGCGGCGCCGCCGGCCAGCACGATCAGGTCGGCCAGCGAGATCTTCTTGCCGCCCGACTGCGCGCCGTTGAACTCGGCCTGGATGCCTTCCAGCGCCTTCAGCACCTGCGCCAGTTGCTCGGGCTGGTTCACTTCCCAATCCTTCTGCGGCGCCAGGCGGATGCGCGCGCCGTTGGCGCCGCCCCGCTTGTCCGAGCCACGGAAGGTCGACGCCGAGGCCCAGGCCGTGGACACCAGTTGTGATACCGGCAGCCCGGCCGCGGCGATCTTCTGCTTCAGCGCGGCGATGTCCTGCTCGTCGACCAGCTTGTGGTCGACGGCGGGAATCGGATCCTGCCAGTTGAATTCCTGCGCCGGCACTTCGGGGCCCAGATAACGGGCGCGCGGCCCCATGTCGCGGTGGGTGAGCTTGAACCAGGCGCGGGCGAAAGCGTCGGCGAATTCCTGCGGGTTCTCGTAGAAGCGGCGCGAGATCTTCTCGTAGGCCGGATCCATGCGCAGCGACAGGTCGGTGGTCAGCATCGTCGGCAGCAGCTTCTTCGAGGCGTCGTGCGCGTGCGGGATGGTTTCCTTGGCATTCCTGGCCACCCACTGGTGCGCCCCGGCCGGGCTCTTGGTCAGCTCCCATTCGTGCTCGAACAGGTTGGCGAAGAAACCGATGCCCCATTGCGTGGGCGTGCTGGTCCAGGTCACTTCCAGGCCGCTGGTGATGGTGTCGGCGCCGCGGCCGGTGCCGAACTTGTTGTGCCAGCCCAGCCCCTGATTTTCCAGGTCGGCGGCTTCGGGCTCGGCGCCCACGTTGTCGGCGGGGCCCGCGCCGTGCGTCTTGCCGAAGGTGTGGCCGCCGGCGATCAGCGCCACGGTCTCTTCGTCGTCCATCGCCATGCGGGCGAAGGTCTCGCGGATGTCGTGCGCGGCGGCGATCGGATCGGGGTTGCCGTCCGGGCCTTCCGGGTTGACGTAGATCAGGCCCATCTGCACCGCGGCCAGCGGATTTTCGAGACGGCGGTCATCGTTGCGGCTTTCTTCCTGGCCATGCATCTGGGCGTCGGCCACCAGCACGCCGTCGTCGCTGCCGTCACGGCCCGCGGCGCCCTTGCCGTAGCGCACGTCGCCCCCCAGCCAGGTCTTCTCGTTGCCCCAGTAGACGTCGTTGTCGGGCTCCCAGGTATCCGCGCGGCCGCCAGCAAAACCCAGCGTCTTGAAGCCCATGGTTTCGAGCGCGACGTTGCCGGTGAGGACCAGCAGGTCGGCCCAGGAAAGCTTACAGCCGTACTTCTGCTTGATCGGCCACAACAGGCGGCGGGCCTTGTCCAGGCTGACGTTGTCGGGCCAGCTGTTGAGCGGGGCGAAACGCTGCTGGCCGCGCCCGGCGCCGCCACGTCCATCGCCGATGCGGTACGTGCCGGCGCTATGCCACGCCATGCGGATGAACAGCGGGCCGTAGTGGCCGAAGTCGGCCGGCCACCAGTCCTGGGAATCGGTCATCAATGCCGCCAGGTCCCGCTTGACGGCGGCCAGGTCCAGGCTCTTGAAGGCTTCCGCGTAATCGAAGTCGCGGCCCATCGGATCGGACTTCTCGGAATGCTGGGCCAGCAGATCGAGGCGCAACTGTTGCGGCCACCAATCACGGTTGGTCGTGCCGCCGCCAGCGGCATGGTTGAAGGGACATTTCGGGGCATTCGACATGGGAATCTCCTGGCGCAGCGGTCGCTTGATCGAGGATGAAGGCGCGTGCCAGGCACGAGCCGTGTGAATCCAGAGCGTAAAGCAAAGCCGGCGCAGGGGGAATCCGCCGTTGGCATGGCGAAAGCGCGCCATCGTCTATGAAGACGGGCGTCTTCAATGGCCGCGATAAGAAAATAAAATCGGCTGTCATGACGCTGCCACGGCAGCGACAGGCCGGTCATGTCACGTACGCGTCGACTCCCGTTCGACGATCTCGAACCCCACGTCGATCGTGCGTTCGAGTACATCCTGTCCCGCAAAGCGCGCCATCAGCAACTGCGCGGCCAGCTCGCCGATGCGCGCGCCGTCGATGTGCACCGTGGTCAGCGACGGCGCCAGATGCGCCGAGAAATCCGCGCCGCCGAAGCCGCAGACCGCGACGTCGTCCGGCACGCGCCAGCCCTGCACGCGCGCTTCGGTCAGCACGCCTTCGGCCAGGCCGTCCGAGCTGCAGCAGACCGCCTGCAGATCGGGATGATTCTTCAGCAGTTCGGCACAGGCGCGGCGGCCCGACGCCACGCTGCTGGGCGCGGGCACCACCGCCGTCGGCACCTCGCGTCCCATCGCGGCGCGAAAGGCCTCGGCGCGCATCACGGCGCGACGGTCGTCACCGATGGCCAGGCCCACGCGCGTCCAGCCTTTCGCCAGGAAATACTCGGCCACCGCGCGGCCCACCTGCCGATGCGAGAAGCCCACCACCATGTCCACGGGATTCTCGACCGACTCCCAGGTCTCGACCACCGGGATGTCCGATTGCCGCAGCCGCTGCGCCGCCGGGGAATCGCCCAGCATGCCCGCCACCACGATGCCGTCGACGCGGCGCCCCATCATCGCGTCCAGCAACGCGGCCTCGCGGGCGCGGTCGTAGCCTGTCTGGCCCAGGATCAGTTGATAGCCCTCGCGGTCCAGCGCTGCCGTCAGCGCCTGGATGGTAGGCAGGAACTGCGGCACCGAGACAATGGGCATCAATGCAGCCACGGTGCGGCTGCGGCGCGTCTTCAGGCCGCCGGCCAGCAGGTTGGGCACGTAGCCCACCTCGGCGGCGACGGCCTGCACGCGGGCGGCCGTGGCCTGCGACACGCGGCCGGGATTGCTGAGGGCGCGCGAGGCCGTGATCAGCGATACGCCGGCTTCGCGTGCAACGTCGTGCAGGGTGATGGATTTGGGTTTCATGGCAGGCGGGCGACGTGAATAAAGGGTTTTCCCTAACTTTTCCACGCTGAATGGACAACGTTATCCTTATTCTACCGAGTCAGCTGCGCAAGCGGGTGCATGTGCCGGATCCACCAGGCGCCTCATCCGCTAACCGATGGGATTTTCCCTTCGATCACGGCCGGCCGGTGTTTTTTGTCGCCGGGCCGCCCCAAGGCAAAGCCCCCTTGGGGGCAGCAAGCCGAAGGCGCGGCGTGGGGGCCTTTTTATTTACCCATTATGGATAACGTTGTCCATCCACCCAGATAGGACCACGGAGACAACCTGGACGCACCGTCATGACCACTGATTCCCCCGCCGATCGCATCGCCTGGATGCGGATCTCCTCCTGCTACCTGCCTCTGGCCACTCCCATCAGCGATGCCAAGGTCTTCACCGGCCGCCAGAAGCCGATGACGGAAGTCGCCATGCTGTTCGTCGAACTGCAGACCGAGAACGGCGACGAAGGCCTGGGCCTGAGCTACTCCAAGCGCGCCGGCGGCCCCGGCCAGTTCGCCCATGCCAAGGAGATCGCCCCCACGCTGATCGGCGAGGATCCCAGCGACATCGGCCGCCTGTGGACCAAGCTGTGCTGGGCCGGCGCCTCGGTCGGGCGCAGCGGGCTGTCCACCCAGGCCATCGCCGCCTTCGACGTGGCCCTGTACGACCTGAAGGCGCGCCGCGCCAACCTGCCGCTGGCCAAGCTGCTGGGCGCCTACCGCGACTCGGTGGCCTGCTACAACACCTCGGGCGGCTTCCTGCACACCCCGCTGGACCAACTGCTGGTCAACGCCAGCGCCTCGCGCGAACGCGGCATCGGCGGCATCAAGCTGAAGGTCGGCCACCCCGATCACCAGCACGACTTGAAGCGCGTGGAAGCCGTGCGCAAGCACCTGGGCGACGACGTGCCGCTGATGGTCGACGCCAACCAGCAATGGAACCGTCCGGCCGCGCAACGCATGTGCCGCACCTTCGAGCAGTTCAACCTGGTCTGGATCGAAGAACCCCTGGACGCCTACGACCACGAGGGCCACGCCGCCCTGGCCGCCACCTTCGACACGCCGATTGCCACCGGCGAGATGCTGACCAGCGCGGCCGAGCACTTCGACCTGATCCGCCATCGCGGCGCCGACTTCATCCAGCCCGACGCCCCGCGCGTGGGCGGCATCACGCCGTTCCTGAAGATCCTGGGCCAGGCAGAGCAGGCCGGTTGCATGCTGGCCCCGCACTTCGCCATGGAACTGCACGTGCACCTGGCCGCGGTCTACCCGACCGAGCCGTGGGTCGAACACTTCGACTGGCTGGAGCCGCTGTTCAACGAGCGCCTGGAAATCCGCGACGGCCGCATGCTGGTGCCCTCGCGCCCCGGCCTGGGCATGTCGCTGAGCGAGCAGGCCCGCAGTTGGACCCGCGAGCAGGTCGAGATCGGCAAGCGCGCGTGACCGCTTCATTGCCGGCATGCCGCACCCAGGCGAGCGCCGAAGGCGCGGCATGAAGGCGCTTTTCCGGTACCGGCCCACAACGCCCCGAGCGCGGACACGCCCTCGGGGCGTTGTCGCGGCCGGTCCATGAACCGGGCGGCAGCCTTGCCGCCATCCCGCAGAACCGGCGCATAGACGCCATGACGCACAAGAATGGAGAGACAGATGAAACGCCTGCTGAGCACCCTCGCATTGGGCCTGGCCGCCGCCACGACGGCGCTGCCCGTCCTGGCCCAGAACGCCTCCTGGCCCACCAAGCCCGTCACCTTCCTGGTTCCCTTCCCGCCGGGCGGCTCCACCGACCTGATTTCCCGCACCGTCGGCGCCAAGTTGCAGGAGAAACTGGGCGGCACCTTCGTCACCGAAAACCGTCCGGGCGCCGGCGGCACCGTGGGCACGGCGCAGGCCAAGCGCGCCGCGCCGGACGGCAACACCATCCTGGTTTCATCGCTGGGGCCCTTCGTGATCGGCCCGCACCTGGTCAAGGACACCGGCTACGACGCGCTGAAGGACTTCGACTACATCACCGTCGCCGTGCAGGCGCCGAACGTGCTGGTGGTCAACGCCAATTCGAAGCTGAATTCGGTGCAGGACGTCCTGGCCGCGCTCAAGGGCAAGAACGGTCTGACCTTCGCGTCGGCCGGCAACGGCACGTCGGACCACCTGACGGCCGAACTGTTCTGGCAGGAGACCGGCACCAAGGGTACGCACGTGCCGTACAAGGGCGGCGCGCCGGCCATCATCGACCTGATCGGCGGCCAGGTGGATGCCAGCTTCAGCAACATCAACACCTGCCTGACGCACGTGCAATCGGGCAAGCTGCGCGCCCTGGCCGTGACCAGCGCCAAGCGCTCGCCGCTGCTGCCCGACGTGCCCACGATGGAAGAACTGGGCTTCAAGGGCGTGACGGTGACCTCGTGGCAGGCCTTCGCCGCGCCCAAGGGCATTCCCACCGACATCCGCGACAAGCTGCGCCGAGGCATCGTCGACAGCCTGAACGACCCGTCGGTGAAACCGAAGCTGCTGGAACTGGGCTTCGAGATCGTGGGTAACACGCCGGCCGAGTTCACCAAGTTCCAGGCGGCAGAGTACGCGCGCTGGAAGAAGGTGATCGAGGTGGGGCAGATCACGGCGAATTGACGTTAGAGGCGCCGCCGCGGCCTTTGCCAGCCGCGGTGGCTTGCCTCACGCATCCGCGTCGATCCTATTCGGCGCGGATGCCCGCCTGCTCGATCAGGCGCGTCCATTTGGCCACGTCCGCGCGGATACGCTGATCGAACGCGGCCGGCCCGCTGCCCACGGGGCGAAAGCCCAGGCTAGTCAGCTTCCCGCCAAGCTCGCCCTTGCGCACGGCGACGTCCAACGTGTCGGCCAAGCGCCCGACGATATCCGCTGGCATCCCTGCCGGCGCAATCAGGCCGAACAGGGGCGTGATGTCCACGCCGGGCAATCCTGCCTCGGCAAAGGTCGGCACATCGGGCAACTGGGCAACGCGCGCCGGCGTCGTCACCGCGAGCGCGCGGACGCGCCCACCCTTGATGTGCTCGATCAGCGTCGGCACCGTACCGAAGGCAAACTTCACCTGTCCGCCCAGCAGATCCGTGAAGACCGTGCCGCCGCCACGATAAGGCACGTGCAGCAGGTCGATGCCGGCCTGCTGCTTCAATTGCTCGCCCGCCAGATGAGGCGCGCTGCCTACGCCGGCCGAGCCGAACGACAAGGTGCCGGGCTGGGCCTTGGCCAAGGCGACGAAGGCGGCAAGATCCTTCGCGGGCACCGACGGATGCACCACCATCACGAAAGGCGCCGTGGCCAGCAGCGTGATCGGAGCGAAATCCTTCAGCGTGTCGTACGGCAGCCTGCTGCCCAGCAGGCCGGGATTGATCGTGAACGTCGAATCGACGATGCCGATGGTGTAGCCATCCGGCGCGGCGGTGGCGACCGATCGCGTGCCGATGGTGGTGCCACCGCCTCCACGGTTTTCCACGATGAAAGTCTGCCCCAGGGCCTTGCCATAGACCTCCGCCGCCATGCGGCCCAGGTTGTCGGTGGCCGCGCCGGGCGGATAGGGCACCACCAGCCGCACGGGCTTGTCGGGATAAGAGGCCGCCCGTCCGGGCAAGGGCCAGCCCAGCGCGTTCAATGCCATCAGGGCGGAGGCTCGGGCCAGGAGGTTGCGTCGCGTGAGGTTCATGTCGTCTCCAGTTTTTTAGGTGTTCTTCGTGATTGCGTCAGCGGCTGTACCGGCCTTCGGCCAGATCCGTCTCGGGATCCGCCCCCAACCCAGGGGCGTCTGGAATCTCGACACGGCCGTTGCGTATCGGCACGCTGTCCCCATACGGCACGTGCGCCAACTCGACATACAGACGCTCCAACGAGACTTCCGCATGCTGCGCGGCGATCAGGTGCAGGCTGGCAAGATAGCCGGGTCCGAAGAACGCCACCTGCGGCGCGCACCGGACGCGGGAAGCGCCACACCGCCGAGCCAGATCCCACGTGGCCGTCAGCCCCAGCTTGATCACGCTGGGCTGTATGTAATCGACGCTTTCGGACTCGGCCAGCTCCTGCAAGGCATGGGCGCTGGCCGCGTTCTCGCCCACCGCCAACGGGATGGGCGTTCGCGCCTTCAGCGCCGCCAACACGCCATGCGCTTCCGGCGGCCAAAGCGGCTCTTCGATCCAGAAGGGGTCGTACTGCGCCATTTCGCCGATGGCCTGCGGCGCTTCGTCGGGCAGCCAGGCGCAGTTGGTGTCCACCATGATCGGCACGCCAATCCCCGCCGTGCGCCTGACCACACCCAGCGCATCGGCGGTGCGCTCATGCAGCTTGATCTCGGCGTAGCCCTCGCCCAACGCCCTCGCGGTCACTTCCTCCAGCCGGCCCGGATGCCCGTAGTACTGCAGCAGCGACGCATAGACACGGACCGAATCGCGCTGCTTGCCGCCCAGCAGGGCATACAAAGGTGCCCCCGCGCGCTTGGCGCGCAAGTCCCACAACGCGATGTCCAGCCCTGCCAGCGCGTGCACCACCGGGCCTGAGCGGCCCAGATTGTGCAGCGCGCGCTGCATGCCCGGCAGCAGGGCCGCATCATCCGCGTCCTTGCCCACGGCCAGCGGTTCGATCAACGATTCGAAGATCGCCGTCAAGGCGCGCGGCTCGACGCAATACGACTCGCCCCAGGCCACCGTGCCGTCCTTCGTCTGCACGCGCACCAGCGCGCTGTCGAGCTTGTCACGCGGACGGCCCGCAAACAGTGGAGAGGGACTCCAGTGGTGGAACGGCAAACGCATGGGAATGCACGTGACCGAGGAAATGGTGTTCGTGGACATGGACAGCCTGCGGGAAAGAAACCCATGCATTCTGTTCACGCCCATCCATATAATCAAATAGATATATCGACTGATTTCATCTGAAAAACATATGTTCAGCCGCCGTGAACTGACTCTGCTGCGCGCCATGTACCGCGAGGGCACGGTGACCGCCGCGGCTGCCACGATAGGCATGTCGCAACCCGCGGCCAGCGCCATGCTGCGCGACATGGACGTCCGGCTGGGATTCGCGCTGTTCAGCCGCGAGGGCCGGCGGCTGCGCATGACCAGCCAAGCCAGGGCGCTGATTCCCGAAGTGCTCAACGCACTGACCGCGCTGGAAAGTGCGGACCGTGTGGCGGGGGACATCCGCCACGGCGCCATGTCGCGCCTGGTCATCGGCGTCGTGGCCATCGCGGCCTCCAGCCTGTTGCCGCCCGCGCTCACGCACATGCGGCGCACGCATCCCGCCGTCGCCATCACGATGCGCGCCGGTTCGGCACTGGAGATCATCGAAATGGCCGTCGATCACCGGATCGACCTGGGCATCATCGTGGGGTCGCCCACGGACAGCCAGCGGGTCGCCACCATGACGCTGGCGCCCCTTGCGCTGCACGCGGTGCTGCACCCCTCGCATCCTTGGGCGTCGAAGAAGCGATTGAAGCTGGCTGACGTCGTGGCGTCAGAGCCCATCCTGCTATCCACCGCGCTGCCCGCGGGCCGCGCCACGCGCCAGGCGATTCTTGCGCAGGGGCTGCCCTATCGTCCGCTGACGGAAGCGTCGCAATCATCGGCCGCCTGCGCGCTGGTGGCCGAAGGGCTGGGTATCGCCATCGTCGAAAGCCTGGGCGCCCACTACGCGAGCAGGCAAGGCTTGGTGACCCGGCAACTGGTCAGGCTGGATGATCCGGTATTGGCGCTGGTGTGGGCCCGGGATCGGGCGATGAGCGAGCCCGGGGAATGCCTGCGGGATGCCTTGATGAAGGAAGCCGCGAAGCGCCTGGGACGGGGCGCCGCGTAGATCAAGCGGCTTTCTTCCAGCCGGACGTGGTGTCCTCGAAGACCAGTCGTTCTTCATCGTGGAAATCCAGCTCGATCAGGCGTTCGATCATGGCCTGGATCTTCACATTGCCGTCCAGATGCTCGAGATAAAGGGCCCGTACGATCCGGTCCAACCCCTTCGGCATTTTTCCCTTTCGCTCCCAGAGCGATACGGTCTGCTCCGTGGATCCAAGCATGTCGCCCAGACGCTTCTGAGACAGCCCAAGCTCCTTGCGCAAGAAGCGAAGTTCAGTTCCTGTCAGGAAGGGCTTGCAGGCAAGCGCTCGACCAATGACGCGATGCAGTTCATCTGCATCGGTGATCGACACGGCGTCCTCGCCATCGAACTCCCGGATCGTATAGCCGTTCAGCAGCCATACATTCTGGAGTCCCGACTCGGTGTAGTGGTACATGGCCATCACCTCGATCAGAACACGGTGACGACCGCGATCCAATCTCCATTCTCGTTTCTTCGCAGTGCTGCTGCGACGTGCACCTCATCACCCGCATGGCGATGCATCAATGTGCACTTCCAATCTCCGCTGATATCCACATGAGCGGATTCACTGATATTGCCGTGACGCAAACAGGCGTAGACCTGGGCAGACGTTATGCGACGCTCTCGCATACGAGCTTTTGCATGCCTGGTGATAAACACCTTTTCGGTCTTTTCCGCCATCCCGCGGATGACCCTGAGCATGTTGACGTCGTTGAGCCTGAGCGGAGTCGGGTCGATCATACCCATAATTATTATGGGTTACAAAGATTTAGTGAAGACGTCCTCCGACACCCTGCACGAAAAGCAGACCACATTACCGACAACACAAGTTGCCGATCGATGGGCCTGCCATTCCTCTACCAATGCGAGTACGCTCACCGCCAGGTGATGCCGGCCTCGGCCAGACTCAGGATGAGGATAGAGGTGCTTGGAAAATTGACCAACTATCTGTGCCTGGGCTGAAGCCTGTTCACAACCTTGTCGCGGATACGGACTAACCGCCTATCCCAGCTTGCCCAGCAACTCGATCAACTGCCGCCGTTGCGCGGCCGTCAGTTTCGCGCTGACCCGCTGGTCATGCGCCCGCACCGCCTCGGTGATCTCGGCCAGCGCGCGCTGGCCCGCCGGTGTGGCCCCAAGGGCATAGGCGCGCTTGTCTGTCTCGGCATCGCGCCGCTCGACATATCCCAGCGCCTGCAACTGATCCACGATCTGCACCGCGCCCGACCGCGCGATGCCCAACGCACGCGCCACCTCGGTCAGCTTCATCCCTTCGTTCTCGACGATCAGCGTCAACGCTGAAAATCGCTGGGGGGTGATGTCCCACGGCTCCAGCGCCGCGAGGAAATCCTCGTAGATGGATATCTGCGCCCGGCGGATGGCGTAACCCACCAGATCGTCCAGCGCGCCGTAGCGTACGCCGGGCACGTGCGGTTCGAAATGTTCGCCGCGCGCGGCGGGTCTGCGAGCCTGCAGGGAAGAGGTACTGGCCATGGAAAAGTCGCTGAAATCAGGCGTCTACCCTAACCCGTAAGCGCTCGGCACGCCAGCGATTTGCGGGAAAACCCCGGCCACCCGGGTACCGGCATTTAGTTATGATGCATAACAAATAGAATATGCCCCGATCCATCATCGGGACTTGGAGAAGACACATGCACATCGCCATTGCCGGCGCGGGCATCGGTGGGCTGACGCTCGCGCTGATGCTGCACCAGCGCGGCATAGCCTGCCGCATTTACGAAAGCGCCCAGGAACTGCGCCCCCTGGGCGTGGGCATCAACCTGTTGCCGCACGCGGTCGACGAACTGGAGCAGCTCGGCCTGGCCGACGCCGTGCGCGAACGCGCCATCGAGACCACCGCGCTGCACTACTACAACAAGCACGGCCAGCCCATCTGGCAGGAACCGCGCGGCCTGGCCGCGGGCTACCCGGTGCCGCAGTACTCCGTGCATCGCGGCGAGTTCCAGATGCTGCTGGCCGAGGCCGTGATCGAGCGCCTGGGACCGCAGGCCCTGGTCACCGGCATGCCGCTGGAGAGCGCGCGCAACGACAGCGGCCAGGCCGTCGCCGTGCTGCGCCAGCGCGACTGCCTGGCCACGAAAATGGTTCACGCGGACGCGCTGATCGGCGCCGATGGCATTCATTCGGCCTTGCGCCGGCAGATGCATCCCGCAGGCGACGTGTTCCGCTTCTCGGGCCGCATGCTGTGGCGCGCCGTCACGGAGGCCGACCCGTACCTGGACGGCCGCACCATGTTCATGGCGGGCCACCAGGACCAGAAGTTCGTCTGCTATCCCATCTCGGAGCCGCTGCGCCGGGCCGGCCGCTCGCGCATCAACTGGATCGCCGAACTGGCCATCCCCGACGGCACGCTGCCCGCCACGGACTGGAACCGCCGCGTCGACAAATCGGTGTTCGCCGACCGCTTCGCCGACTGGCGCTGGAGCTGGATCGACATCCCCGCCGTCATCGCGGGCGCCGAGGCCATCTACGAATTCCCGCTGGTCGACCGCGATCCGCTGCCACGCTGGACCAATGGCCGCCTGACCCTGCTGGGCGATGCCGCTCACCCCATGTACCCCATCGGCTCGAACGGTTCGGCGCAGGCCATCCTGGACGCGCGCTGCCTGGCCGATTGCCTCGCGCAGGCGCAATCCGGCGTGCTGCGTTCCCTGGAAACCGCCCTGCTGGAATACGAGGCGCTGCGGCTGCCTCCCACCGCGGGCATCGTGCTGCGCAATCGCCTGAACGGCCCCGAACAGGTGATGCAACTGGCCGAAGAACGCGCGCCGCAAGGCTACGCGCACGTCAACGACGTGATCCGCCAGGAAGAACTGCAGGCCGTATCGCTGCGCTACAAACGCCTGGCCGGCTTCGATCCCGCCGCGCTGCGCGCCAGCCGGGAGCAGCGCACATGAGCGCGCAGAGCCAAGCGAGCGGCTTCGTCTACGCCGGCCAGATGCCCACGCTGGAACACCTGGCCACCGTGGTGGTGCTGGTCGATCCCCCACAGGAAGTCGGCGACACCCCGCAGGGCAAGCGCCGACTGATCCCCATCACGGGCGGCACCGTGCAGGGCGCGCGGCTGCGCGGCCGCATCCTGCCGGGCGGCGCGGACTTCCAGTTGATCCGCAGTCCCACCTTCACCGACATCCACGCGCGCTACGTCATCGAGACCGACGAGGGCCACCGCGTCTACGTCGAGAACACGGGCATCCGCACCGGCTCGGCAGAGGACATCGCCCGGCTGGTGAACGGCCAGCCGATGGATCCGGCACGCATCTATTTCCGCAGCTATCCGCGCTTCGAGACGGCCGAGCCCAGCCTGGCATGGCTGAACGACAGCCTGTTCGTGGGCACCGGCGCGCGCTATCCCGATCGCGTCGAACTGGTGTTCTTTCGCCTGGGCTAACGGCCCCGGCAACGCATGACCCCGCACTCACCAACAAGAACGACGAACGTTCGAGGAGACAACCATGTCCGCATCGCTGCGCCGCCTGCTGGGCGGCCTGATTTCATCCGTGTCGCTGTGCCTGCCGCTGGTGGCGGGCGCGGCGTCGTATCCGCAAGGTCCCGTGCGACTGAACGTGGGCTTTCCGCCAGGCACCGGCCCGGACATCGTGGCCCGCACGCTGGCGCAGCACCTGGGCACGCGCCTGGGTGAAAGCGTGGTGGTCGAGAACAAGGTGGGCGCGGGCGGGCAGATCGCCGCGCAGGCCGTGGCGCGCGCGCCCGCCGATGGCCAGACGCTGCTGCTGGGCGAGGTCGGCTCCATCAGCATCGCCCCGGCCACCTATGCCAATCTCAACTACCAGCCCGAACGCGACTTCGCGCCCATCTCGGAAGTGGTGCGCGCCGACTTCGTGCTGGTGGTGCCGGCCAACGCGCCGTACTCCGACCTGGCCGGTTTCGTGGCGGCGGGCAAGCAGGCCAGCGACCGCATCAACTTCGCCACCTTCGGCGCGGGCACGCCGGGACACTTCGGCGCCGAACTGTTCGCGCGCGAAGCAGGGCTGCGCATCGAACCCGTGCACTACCGCTCGACGGGCGACGCCATGACGGCGGTGGGTTCGGGCACCGTGCAGGCAGCCTTCGTCACCACGGCCCTGGCCGCCTCGCAGATACAAGGCGGCAAGATGCGCGCGCTGGCCACCACGGGCACGCGCCGCTCGGGCGCCTTGCCCGACGTGCCGACCTTTGCCGAAAAGGGCCTGCCTGCCGTGGACTTCAGCGCATGGTTCGCGCTGCTGGCGCCCGCCGGCACGCCCGCGGGGGTGCTGGACAAGCTGCAGGCCGACAGCGCGGCGGCCCTGCGCGAGCCCGCCGCCGCACGCATGCTGAACGAAGCCGGCTTCGTCGTGGTGGGCGGCGACCGCGCCGCGATGCGTCAGTTGATGGAACAGGAGACGAGGCGCTGGTCGGAAGTGGTCAAGGCGACGGGGTTCAAGGCGAACTGAACGGGGACGCGATGGATGCCCGACCCATCAGGATGCCGGGCCGCCGACTGAAGCCCCGTATGTCGAAGGCCGGGCGCAGCGCACCTGCGGGCCAGCGAGAGCCCGCCTTTCCTCAGACCGCCGGCGCCGCAATGCCCACGCCGGGCATGACGGCAACGCCGCCCAGGGCGATCGCTTCCGTCGACCTGGCCGCGTCCTCGATCATTTCTTCGGAGGCCGCCGCATCCTTGCGCGCCTCTTCATCGCCGCGCTCGATCATCTGCCTGGCCGTGGCCAGCAGCGCCTTCAGCTCGCGGAGCACTTCGCGCAGTGTCTTGGCATCTTCCTCGCGCTGGCGGGCTTGCGCCCGGTGCAGGCTTGCCGCGTCCGTGGCGTTGCCCCGGTTGGCCAGGGCAACACCCTCGTCTGCGGCGTCGGATCCGGCGGGTTCCGACGCCTGCGCCTCGGCGTCCCCGGCATCGTCCTCGCCGGATGCCTGCTGCGCGGCCGTATCGGCAGCCGCCCGCGTGTCCGCACTTACCTTCGCATAGGCCGCGGCCGCCTGCGCGCTCTGGCTCGGTGCGCCGCCACGGGCATCCGTTTGCTCGCCGCCCGCGCTGGCCAGCGCCGCGCCCGTTGCCGCTTCGCCACCCGACGTTGACGCCGCCGTTGCCACCGACGCCGGCATCATGCCCATACCCGTTGTCGCCGAGGGCATGCCGCCCGAGCCTTCCTTCAGCGTTTCCGCCGCGGCCGACAACTGGCCGGCCAACTGGCGGATTTCGCGCAGCACACTCTTGGCGGCTGCCGGCCCCATCATCGCCAGCATTTTCTTCAGCATGGCGATGCGCTTTTTGATTTCCTCGATACGCGCCCTGGCCAGGTCTTTCTTCGACGCCACCGTCTCCGTCGCCATGCGGGACACGGCCTGGCCGTAATCGAGTATTTTCTTCAGCGCGTCGTCGCTGAGCGTGACGCGCGAGGACGCCTGTTCCGACTCTGCCTCCTGGCCTTGCGCCGCAGCCGAGGCCGCCCCCTTGCCGGCGCCGGCCTCCTTTCCCGAAGACTGCGCCGCCGAATTGAATGCGTTCTTCTTGATCGACAAGTCCGACGCCATATGTGGCTCCATCCCGATTACGTTGACCGGCCATGCGCGCCGCTGATTGACGGACACGAGCTATTCAGCACCTACGGCCGGCTTGCGGATTACTTAAACCGGGCAGGGGCAGGTGTTCAACGGATGGGCGTTTTGCAACGATGGGGCAGGCACTCGCTTTGCCGTCCCCGACGGTCCTGTCAGCACTCGACGATGTTCACCGCCAGACCGCCGCGCGCGGTTTCCTTGTACTTCGTCAGCATGTCCGCGCCCGTCTCGCGCATGGTCTTGATCACCTTGTCCAGGCTGACGTGATGCGAGCCGTCGCCATGCAGCGCCATGCGCGCGGCGTTGATCGCCTTCACCGATGCGATGGCATTGCGCTCGATGCACGGAATCTGCACCAGGCCGCCCACGGGGTCGCACGTCAGGCCCAGATGATGCTCCATGCCGATCTCCGCCGCATTCTCGACCTGGGCCGGTGTGCCGCCCAGCACGGCGCAAAGCGCGCCAGCAGCCATCGAACAGGCCACGCCGACCTCGCCCTGGCAACCGACCTCCGCGCCGCTGATCGACGCGTTCTCCTTGTACAGGATGCCGATGGCGCCCGCCGTCAGCAGGAAATCGATGACACCGCTTTCATTGGCGCTCTCGATGGCGTGCGTGTAGTAGTGCAGCACGGCCGGGATGATGCCGGCCGCGCCGTTGGTGGGCGCCGTCACCACGCGGCCACCGGCGGCGTTCTCTTCGTTCACCGCCATCGCCCACAGGTTCACCCAGTCCAGCACGCGCAGCGGGTCGTCGGGGTGTTGCGAGAAAGCGCCCAGCCGCCGGGCCAGGTCGGCCGCCCGGCGCTTCACCTTGAAACCGCCCGGCAGCACGCCTTGCGCCTGGCTGCCGCGCTGCACGCAGGCCTGCATCACGCCCCAGATCTTCAGCAGGCCGGTGTCGATCTCGTCGTCATTGCGCCAGTGCTGCTCGTTGCGGCGCATCAGGCCCGCGATGCTCAAGCCATGCAGGCGCGTCAATTGCAGCAGCTCGTCGCCGTTGCGGAAGGCCAGGGGCAGCACCGTGACGTCGGGTGCGATGATCTTCTGCTTCTGGCCGTCGGCGGCCACCGCATCGCTGACCACGAAGCCGCCGCCGACCGAGTAGTAGACGGCCTCGCGCAACAGCTCGCCCTCAGCATCGAAAGCCTCGAAGCGCATGCCGTTGGCATGAAAGGGCAGCGCCTTGCGGTAGAACAGCAGATCGCGCTTCTCGTCGAACGCGACGGAATGCGTGCCGCCCAGACGGATCGACCGCGCGCTGCGCATGGCTTGCAGCAGGGCGGGCACCCGTTCGACGTCCACCGTGTCCGGATCGTGTCCGGCCAGGCCCAGCAGCACGGCGGTGTCGCTGCCATGGCCCTTGCCCGTGGCGCCCAGCGAGCCATGCAGGCCCACGCGCACACGGGCCACGCCGGGCATTTCCGCGTGCGTATCCAGCGCGCGGGTGAACAACCGCGCGGCACGCATCGGCCCCACCGTATGCGAGCTGGAGGGGCCGATCCCGATCTTGAACAAGTCGAACACGCTGACTGCCATGGCCTTGCTTCCTTACCGATGCGTCTGACACTGCCGTGCCGTCCTTGCGGCACGGGCGTATACGCGCATGGTAGAAACCGCCTATCGTGATGTCTACTGATTTAAATTAACGATATTAGTTAGAAAAACTGTTTAATTTCCGGAAGATGCGGGCATGGATCTGAACCGCTTGCTTACCCTGCGCGAACTGGCGCGCTGCGGCACGATGGCCGCGGCGGCGGAATCGCTGCATCTCAGCCCGTCGGCCATCTCGCAGCAAATCGCGCAGTTCGAGCTGGAACTGGATACGACACTGACCGAGCGCCGTGGCAGAGGGGTGGCGTTGACGCCCGCCGGCGAAGCCCTGGTGCGCCATGCCGAGCGCATCATGGGCATCATGGACGAAGCCCGTTCCGAACTGGCCCAGTTGCGCCACGACATCGCAGGTGAATTGCGCGTGGCGGCGTTTCCGTCGGTGGCCGTGGCGGTGCTGGCCAACGCGGTGCAGGCGTTGCGCCAGGCGCATCCGCGCCTGAACGTGGTCGTCCAGGAAATGGAGCCGCAGGAGGGTTTGTCGGCGCTGGGCGCATGGCACACGGACGTGGCGATCATCGACGACCTGGCGGCCGATCCGAGCGGGCGGCATGACGCGTACGAGTTGCTGCCGCTGGCACAGGATGCGATGCATATCCTGGTGCCAGCGGGACATCCGCTGGCGCAACGCCCCTTTCTGCGCGTGGCGGATCTTCGGAATGAGTCCTGGGCGCTGGATTCGACCTACAGCTCGTTCGGCGAATTCATCGGTAACCTGTGCCGGCGGGCCGGCTTCGAGCCCCGGATCAATGCGCATTGCACGGGGTTCGAGATGGTGGCGGCGATGGTGGCCTCGGGGTGCTCGGTGTCGATCGCTTCCGGGATGCGGATGGCCAAGCTGCTGCCAGGAATCAAGGCAATGAAGATGCGGCCCGAGATACAGCGCAAGATCCTGCTGGCGTACCGGAAAGGAGAGCGCGATCACCCGGCGATCCAGGCCTGCCTGGAGAGCTTGAAACAGAGCGCAGCCGGCGCGATCGCGCGGATCTCGACGAATCAAGGCAAGGGATAGGCCGGGCAGAAGGCAATAGGCGGCGGCGTCCGCGTGCTCTGCGACATCCCGCCGCCGGACACGCTCGAAAGGGATGCGCCGGAGATAGGATTCGATTTATTGGTGGCACCGTACTGCAATAATCGTTGATTATCGAATATCCGTTTCATTGCTTTTGTCGCATTAACATGAATATAAGTAAAAACCCTAATGCCAAATAAATGTTAATAGATAAGACTGGGAAAGCACCTGAAACACCAACATCGTCCCCGTCCGGCGCCCTTTGTTTTCCTTAGCTTTCATCGATCGCGATCAGCAGCGCAAGCGCTCGGTTCAAGCGGACATCTCGTTTAATCCGGAGCCACCATGAAACCCGGTGACATCGTTCCCCTGTCGTTCCAAGACGGCCTGCTGATGCTGTCTTTCGTGATCGCGCTGCTCGGTTCCTACGTCGCCCTGAGCGCCGCCGCGCGCATCCGCGACAGCGTTCGAGAAGGTGAATCCTGGCG
Source organism: Bordetella ansorpii (assembly GCF_900078315.1). Lineage (GTDB taxonomy): Bacteria > Pseudomonadota > Gammaproteobacteria > Burkholderiales > Burkholderiaceae_B > Bordetella > Bordetella ansorpii. Next base: position 70,973 of record NZ_FKBS01000014.1, on the reverse strand, counting down.
CGGCTATGCCGTGATCGGCGCCGTCTCCATGGGCGGCATCGGCATATGGGGCATGCATTTCATCGGCATGCAGGCCCAGAACCTGCCGTTCGACGTGGAGTACGCGCTGATTCCCACGCTATTCAGCGCCCTGGTCGCCATCGCATTTTCCGGCGTGGCGTTCTGGTATGTGGGCCGGCGGCCGTTCTCGCTGCTCCGCTGTTCGGTGGCGGGCCTGCTCGCGGGCCTTGCCGTGGCGGCCATGCACTACATCGGCGTCAGCGCCATGCGCATGCCGGCGTTCTTCCAATGGAACGTCGGACTGGTCGTGCTGTCGGTCGTCATCGCGGTGCTGGCCGCCACGGCGGCGGTCTGGCTGGCCTTCAACGTGCACCGCGAATGGCAGCGCATCCTGGCGGCAGGATTGATGGCCATTGCGGTATGCGGCATGCACTACACCGGCGTGGCCGCCGCCATGGTGGTCTGCACCAGCGCGGTGGACGGTGAAGGCGGCCTGCGCGTGGGCGGGCTGTCGCTGCCTTATGCGGCCTTCATCGGCGCCATTCTTGTCCTGATCGCGATGCGCTGGCAGTTGTACCGCAGCTACCAGAAGTACCAACGCCGGCTGGCGAACCGCATGGATGTGCTGCTCAACGACGGACGCGCGCCAGTGCGCTGAGACCGCGATATCCAGACAGGCACGTTCTGGCTGGCGTCAAGATCATCGATGCCCCCTTGTCCAGGCAGGCATCCGTGATGGCAATTCCTCCAAACGCTCTGGACCGGCGGCGACGCTAGAGACTAGCGATTCTCATTCGCCTTCATGAGGGAGAAATATTCGGGCCTTTAAATGCCAGCTCCATCCCCCCTTGTGTAGCCTCATGTCGTACAAAGCCCCCCCCACCACCCCCCAGCCGTCCGCTGAGATCTCCGACGTCACGCCGGTCGCCGATGCGTCCCGCCGCCGTCTGCTGCGCACCAGCCTGGCCGCGGGCTTCCTGCCGCTGGGCGGCTCCCTGGTGCTGAGCGGTTGCGGCAGCGATCACGATGATGACGATGACGCACCCGCCGATGGCGGCGGCACGACACCCGCGCCCGAACAGCCGGATCCCGGCCTGGCCTCGCGCTTCTCCCTGGCCGTGCTTCCCGACACCCAGTTCTATTCGCGCTACGCCACGCTGGACGAGAACACCCAGTACAGCCGCAAGTTCGGCAGCGAACCCTTCATGGCCCAGACCTACTGGATCACGCAGAACGCCCGCGATCTGGGTATTTCCTTCGTGGCCCACCTGGGCGACGTGGTGGACCAGGTGGGCAAGCCGGATCAGTGGAAGGTAGCCGACCAGGCCATGCGCGTGCTGGAGACGGCCAAGGTGCCGTACTCGGTGCTGGCCGGCAACCACGACGTGCTCTCCGACCTGGGCTACGTGGACGAGAACAGCCAACTGAGCGGCACCGATGCCCAGCGCACGCTGGCCAACGAGCCCTATCTGCAATGGTTCGGCGCGGCGCGCGCCGGCTGGCAATCCACCTTCGGCGCCCGCGACACCAGCGGCTTTCACGAATACCACGTGTTCGAAGCCGAAGGGCAGAAGTTCATGGTGCTGTCGCTGTCGTGGCGTATCTCGGACGCCGGCATCGCCTGGGCCCGCCGTGTCATCTCTGAGAACCCGACGCTGCCCGTCATCCTGGTCAACCATCAGTTGCTGAACATCGACAAGGACGGTCTCAGCCCGCTCGAGACCGAGTACGGCCTGATGCTGTGGGAAAAGCTGATCCGTGACAACGATCAGATCTTCATGACGCTCAACGGCCACCATCACGGCGCCGCCCACCTGACGAAGGTGAACGACTTCGGCCACAACGTCGAAGAGATGGTCGTGGACTATCAGATGGCCTATCAGGGCGGCAACGGCCTGATGCGCCTGTACGAGTTCGACCTGACCAATAACAAGATCGACGTGCTGTCGTTCTCGCCGTGGGTGGTGCAGAAGCCCGCCAGCACGCTGAACCAATTCGACCAAGCCGTGCTGACCAGCGCCAACGAACGCTTCAGCATCGACATGAATTTCGCCGAGCGTTTCTCGGGCTTCAACAAGGCATTCAAGGCAGCCGAGGCCGACCGGACCTCGATCATCGAACAGGCCACCGCGCTCATCCTGAACGGCTATACCGAACCGGAAGTGGCCGAGCAGAAGGCCCCCGCCGACAGCGACGACTATGCCCACGTCGCCTCGACCGTGGCCCACTGGCGCTTTGCCGGCGGCACTGCGGGCCAGCCCGTGGCGGCCGGCCACGTGATCGCCGATGAAACCGGCGCCAACCCGATCCACCGCGCGACGCTGAACTCGGAGACAGGCGTCACCACTGCGCAACTGGATGACGTTGTCTGGTCCGATGACCGCCACCGCCTGTCGGCCGCCCCGGGTTCGGTGCGCTTCCTGAACACCGACAAGAGCGCGGGCCGGGTCAGCTACTTCCTGACCGAGACCAGCGCAACGATCAACGCGATGGAATTCGCCACATCGGGCTACACCGTGGAGGCCTTCGTCAAGATCGACAAGGATTGGGCCTCGAACAAGCACGCGTGGATGAACATCCTGACGCGCGATGGCCAGCGCGGCAACGTGGCCGGCTTCTCCGGCGGCGATCCGGAATCCCCGCCGCTGCTGTTCGCGGTATCCAGCCTGCGCGAGATTCAGTGGGAAGTGGTGACGGCGCAGAGCGGCACACGCGCGCCGCAAGCCAGCTGGTCGGGCGAGATCATCGCCGACAGCTGGGTGCACATCGCGGTGGTGGCCGACCCGGCCACGCAGGAAAGCATCATGTACATCGAAGGCGCGCCGGTGCTGCGCAATTCGGGCAACGCCACCGGCCTGGCGTCGGCCGGCGCGACGATGCCGTGGGTGGTCGGCGCGGGCAACTGGGACGGCGAGCGCACCGACGGCTTCTTCGGCCAGATCGGCGAAGTGCGTATCGCGGCAGAGCCGCTGACCTCGGACAAGTGGCTGACGGCACGCCGAGCCTGATCGCGGTTTCCGGCTAGCGTGGACCAGGCGGGCGGCACCTTGTGCTGCCCGTTTTCCTTGGAGGCGCTTTCATTGTTTGGTCCATGCAAACAGTGCTTGTGCGAACGGCGGGTTTATCCCTGGCCGGCGGAATCCTAAAGTGGCAACGTCTCCAACCACTTACCAGGAATGCCCCATGACTCCCCGCGACGCCGTCTTCCCGCCCAACCGTCACGCCTTGTACGAGCGGCACCGCTACTCTCCCGCGATCCGCGCCAACGGCCTGCTGTTCGTCTCGGGCCAGGTCGGCAGCCGCGCCGATGGCACGCCCGAGCCGAACCTCGACGATCAGGTGCGCCTGGCCTTCCAGAATCTCAACGCCATCCTGGCCGAAGCCGGCTGCACCTTCGACGACGTCATCGACGTGACGGTGTTCATGGTGGACCCCGACACGCATTTCGAGCGCGCCTGGGCCGTGGCCGCCGAGTATTGGGGCCAGGCGCCGTATCCCACCGCGACCGCCGTGGGCGTCACGTGGCTGTCTGGCTTCCAGTTCGAGATCAAGGTGATCGCGGCGCTGCCGCAAGCCACGGCGGCGTAAAGGCCCGGCACGGAAGAACACGCCAGCGCGGGGCACCTGTCCCGCGCGCCACCTGAACAATCTGTTCGACAAGACGTACTACCAGACCATCGGCGCGCCCGGTTGGGGAAGTTTCTACGGCGACCCCCGCAACGCCACGCTGACCTTGCGCGGCACGTTCTAGCCCACCCTGTCCAGCCAGCCATGCCACGCTTGAGCAAGCGACGCACGGCTGGCGCCGCTTCGCCCCGTCAGTCGGGCGTGCCCAGTGCCGTGGCCAGACGCTGCGCGGCATACAGCACCTGCGCCTCGACCTGGGCCCCCGGGATGGCGCCGAAGCGCTCGGCCATGCCGAAGATGGCGATCGCGTACACGCTGCCCGTGCGCGGATCGACCACGGGCGCGGCATAACTGAGGATGCCCGGATCGAACTCGTTCTCGCAGATCGCCAGGCGGCGCTGCCGGACGCGGTCGATCTCGGCGCGGATGTCGGCGGCATCGATCAGCGTGCGCGACGTGAACGAATTGCGCGGCAGCTTCAGGTATTCCTCGATGAAGGCTTCGTCCTGCTGCGCCAGCAACACCTTGCCCGAGGCCGCCGCGTACAGCGGCATGCCGCGGCCGGGCTGCGCATAGGCCTTGCCCACGGCGGTGGGCGTGCAGGTCGTCATGATCTCGACGTCGTGGCCATTGAGCCGGGCCAGAAAGGCGGTCTCGCCGAAGCGGTCGGCCAACTCCGTCAGGATGGCGGCGGCGCGCTGGACGATGTCGGCGCCGTTGGTCATCAGCGAGGCAATGCGCCACAGGGCCTCGCCCGCCACGAAGGACTTGCTCTGCGTCTTGCGCACGACGCCGCAAGCGATCAACGACGCCAGTTGGCGATGCGCGGTGGTTACCACCAGGCCGCTCTCCCGGGCGACCTCCGACAAGGTCAGGCCTTCGGGATGCGACGCCAGCAATTCGATGACACGGAAGGCCCGGCCCAGCGGACTGTCATCCGCGCTGGCCGCGTCTTGTTGCACGGTCTGCGTCAAAAAAATGTCTCCGTTAAGTGTCTATGCCCGGACGAACCGGTCCAGTGGCGGCGCGTCCGTTTTCATGATGCGATCAGAAGAACGCGTGCCACACCTTGGCGACGATGCGCCAGGCGCCGTCCACCTTCAGGAACGTCAGCTCGCTAATATACCGGCCCGGCAGGTAGCAATCGCGCACGCGCGCATGCGCCAGCGTGGGCGCCGACACTTCGACCGCCAGGATTTCGTCGATGCGTTCGTCACCGCGCGAGCGCGGCGACGGACGGCCGGCGACCCGCTTCAGGTAGGCGTCGTAATCCAGGCTCATGACGCCGCCGTCGGCGATGGTGTACAGCCGGCAGTCCGGGTGGAAGATCCGCCCGAACGCCTCGGCGTCGCCATCGTACAGGGCATCGAAGTATGCCTGGACCACGGCCTTGACTGAAGAAAGCTCATCCATTTTTCAAACTCCTGGTTAGACGACAAATAGGGGCCAACGCGCTCAGCCGGCCTGCTGCGCATGGATGCGATCGGCCGCGCTCAATGCATGGTCCAGCGCCTGGAACAGTAGATCGAGTTCGGCATCGGAAATGATCAGCGCCGGCGCGATGAACAACGAGGTTTCCTCGCCCGAGGTGCCGAACACGACGCCCGCCTCCAGCGCGGCCTTCACGGCATGCGAAGCAATCGGCGTGTACGCGGTGGCGGCGGTCCAGTGTTTCCAGTGATTGCCATGGAACTCGACGGTCCAATGCAGGCCCCGTCCGTCCACGCGCGCCACGCAGGGATGGCGCTGCGCCAACTCGATCAGGCGTGCGGCGATGCGCGGTTCGAGCGCGGCCACGCGGTCCAGCAGGCGGTCGCGCACCAGCGTGCGCAGATAGGCGCTGACGCCTTCCATCGCGGTGGGGTGGCCACGGAACGTCGAATAGTTCTGCCAGGCCGCACCCTTCAACTCGGCACACAGGTCCTGGGACAGCACCACCGCGCCGATCGGGCCGATGCCGCCGGCCAGGGCCTTGCCCATCGTGACCATGTCCGGCCGGCTCTGTCCACCCTGGAAGGCAAACCAGCGGCCCGAACGCCCGGCGCCGGTGACCACTTCGTCGGCGATCCACAAGGCGCCGGCCCGGCGCGCGGCGCGCGCCACCTGATCCTGATAGGCCGCATCGTGATAGATGCCGCCCTGGGTGTAGTCGATGACCACGGACGACACACCGTCCAGCGCCTGCGCCATCTGGTCTTCGGACATCTGCGGCAGATCGGCCACGCGCGTGCCGTGCCGCGACTCGATCGGGGCGGACAACACCCGCACGTCGGCCCCCGCCGGCACGGGCGCCAGGCGCCCATCGGCGCGCGACAGGCCGCCATGCCACTGCGGCTGCGTGGTGACGGCACGCGACAGGCCGGTCAGCCCGTGATAGGCCCGCTCGCGCGTGGCGATCGGCGCGCGGCCGGTCAGGGCCTGACCCAGCGACAACGCCATGTCGTTGATCTCGGAGCCCGACAGGCCGAAACGCACGGCGCCCACCCAGGACTGCTCGGCGCCGAACGCCATCTCCAGCAGATCCTGCGCGGCCTGCTCGCGGCCCTTCCAGGCCCAGCCTTCGGACACCGTGGGATGGGCGGCGGCGCGTTGCGTGGCCGCCACCATGTCGGGATGACAGTGGCCCAGCGCGCCCGCGCTGTTCGATCCGTCCAGCACCTTGCGGCCGTTGGACAAGTGATACCAGCAGCCCTGCCCACCCGTGACGAAGACCGGCTCGGCCTCATTGGTGGTGAGCGTCGTGGCAAGAAGACTCGACATGGCGTGCGACTCCGTCGTCGGGGTTATGGAAAACCGTAGGTTGCGAAAAAACGTAGTTTAGTCCAATAATTCGATAATAGATTCTTTTATTCGGAATTTTTTTCCGTATTTCGGAAATAACTCATATGAACGCACCCGTGCTTTTGCAATCCGGCTGGCGCCTGGGGATCGACATCGGCGGCACCTTCACCGACGTGGTGGCGGTCTCGCCGGACGGCGTCCAGCGTCGGTCCGCCAAGGTTCCGTCCAAGCCGCACCTGCCCGTCCAGGCCATCGTCGAGTCCATCGCCGCGGTCGGGCTGGACTGGGACGAGGTCCAGGAGATCGTCCACGGCACGACCATCGTCACCAACGACATCGTCGAGAACAAATTCCGGCCCTGCGCGCTGATCACCACCCAGGGCTACGCGGACACCATCGAGGTCGGCCGCCTGTCGCGCCGCTATCTCTATCGCCTGGACCTGGAACCCAAGGTGCGGCCGCTGGTGCCGCGCGAGCTGCGCTTCGACGTGGACGAGCGCATCCTGGCCGATGCCTCGGTGCACACCGCCTTGCAGGGCGAACAGATAGACCGCGTCATTGCCCAGATCCAGGCCAGCGGCGTGGACACCGTCGCGGTCTGCCTGATGCACGCGTTTCGCAATCCCGCGCACGAGATCGCGCTGGGCCACCGGCTGCGCGCGGTCTTTCCCTACGTGTCGCTCAGCCACGAGATTTCGCCCGAGATCCGCGAGTTCGAACGCATGTCGTCCACCGTGCTCAACGCGATGATGCTGGCCAAGATCAAGAGCCATCTGGGCAAGATCGAGGAACGCAAACCGCAAGGCAGCCGCATCTACATGATGCATTCGGCCAGCGGCATGGCCACGCCGGCGCTGATCCAGGAACGTCCCCTGATGCTGGCCATGTCGGGCCCGGCCGCGGGCGTGGCGGCCACCTGCCAGTTGGCGCGCGACCTGGGCATGCGCAATGCGCTGACCTTCGACATGGGCGGCACCACCACCGACGTCTGCCTGATCGTGGACGGCCACGCCGACATCGCCGCCAACCGCGACCTGGGCGGCCAGAAGGTGCGCCTGCCCATGGTCGCGGTCGATTCGATCGGCGCGGGCGGCGGCTCCATCGCCCGGTTGGTGTCGGGCGCGCTGGAGGTCGGCCCGCAATCGGCGGGCTCCTCGCCCGGCCCGGCATGCTACGGCAAGGGCGGCGAGCTGCCCACCGTGGCCGACAGCGACGTGCTGTTGGGCTACCTGAATCCGGATCGCACGCTGGGGGGCTCGGTACGCATCGCACCCGATCAGGCCGAAGCGGCCATCGCCGAACTGGCCCGCGGCCTGGACTTCCCCACCGTGGACGCGGCCCTGGGTATCGCCCGCGTCGTGCACGCCACCATGGCGCGCTGCCTGCGGCGCGCCACGGTCGAACGCGGCGTCGACATCCGCGACTTCGACCTGGTGGCCTTCGGTGGCGCCGGCCCCATGCACGCGGCCGAAGTGGCGCGTCTGTGCGGCATCCGCAAGATCATCGTGCCGATGTTCTCCTCGGGCTTCTCGGCGCTGGGCTGCGTGGACGCCACCATGAATTTCTCGCGCCAGTTCACTATGGACATGCGCTCGACCGCCTGGGACACCGACCGCCTGGCCAGCCTGCTGGCGGCGGAAGCCGAAGAACTGGCCCTGCCGCTGGTCAATGCCGGACATGCCCGCGCCGATCTGGTGGTGACGCGCACGGCCGGCATCCGCTATTCGGGCCAGTCCTCGGAAATTTCCATCCTGGACGCCGCCTTCGACGACGTGGCGGCGCTGGGCCGGCAGTTCACGCAAGCGCACGAACAGCTCTATGGCTACGCGACCCAGGAGCCCTGGGAGTTGGTCACTGTGCGTACCGAAGTCTCGGCCCCCGTGCGGCAGTCAGGGCCGGCGTCGCTGCCCGCCACGACGGACCGCGCGCAGCCCGTGGCCCATCGCCGGGTCACGTTCGAGAACGGCGTCAGCGCCGACACCCCGGTCCTGCGTCGCGGCGACCTGCCCACCGAAATTCGCCAGCAAGGCCCGCTGGTGATCGAAGACGATTGGTCGACGGTCATCGTGCCCCCGCAGGACGTACTTTGGGCCGATCCGCACGGCAACCTGCACATCGAAGTGGAACTGCCCCAATGAAACTCGATCCTGTCTCTCTTGAAGTGATCCGCAATGGCCTGACGGCCATCGCCGAGGAAATGTCCAGCGTGGTCATGCGTGCCGCGCGCTCGCCGCTGCTGCGTGAAGCGGGCGACCATTCGTCCGCGCTGACCGACGGCCAGGGCTATCTGGTGGCCCAGGGCAAGGACGTGCCGGTGCACCTGGGCGTGCTGTCCTTCACCGTGAAGGAGTTCCTGCAGCACGTGGGCCGCGAGACCTTGCGTCCGGGCGACGTGTGGATCCTCAACCTGCCCGAGATCGGCGGCAACCACCTGCCCGACGTCAAGCTGATCCGGCCGGTGTTCGACGGCGACACGCTGTATGCCTTCGCGATCTCGCTGGCCCACTGGGCCGACATCGGCGGCGCCGCGCCCGGCAGCTACTACGCGGCCGCCACCGACAGCTGGCAGGAAGGCCTGCGCATTCCACCGGTGCGCCTGGTGGCCGGCGACGCCATCGACGAGGAGAAGATGCAGTTCATCCTGGCCAACGTGCGCGGCGCTGACGAACGGCGTGGCGACATCCTGGCGCAGATCTCCGCCACCACGGTGGCCGCGCGCCGCCTGGGCGAACTGGTCAAGACCTACGGCACGCCGTTCCTGCAAGCCTCGTTCGCGGCCATCCACGACCGTGCCGAACGCCAGATGCGCGACGCGATCCGCGCCATTCCCAACGGCGTCTACCGCGGCGAAGACTTCATGGACGACGATGGACACGGCGGGGCGCCGGTGCCCGTGCGCGTGACCGTGACCATCGAGGACGAGACCGCCATCTTCGACTTCTCCGAGTCGGGCGATGCGGTGTCCGGCCCCTTGAACACCACCCCGGTCATCGCCAGCGCGGGCGTGTTCTATGTGATGAAGGCGTTGTTCGGCCCCGACATCCAACCGTCGGCCGGCTGCTATCGCCCGGTCGAGGTCATCACGCGCGTGGGCTCCATTTTCCAGCCAGGGCGCATGGTGCCGGTGGTGGGCGGCAACCACGAAACCAGCCAGCGCGTCTGCGACGCGGTGTTCCGTGCCTTCGAGCCCGTGGCCGGTCCCTTGCTGACCGCGGGCGGCCCCACCACCGCCGGCCTGCTGATCTTCGGCGCACAAAAGGCCGATGGCTCGTGGTCCACCTTCTATGAAGTGCATGGCGGCGGCGAAGGCGCCCGCGCTGACCGCGACGGCATGGCGGCGGTGCGCTGCCACCTGGCCAACGTGATGAACACCCCTGCCGAAGTCGTGGAGAGCGAATATCCTTTCCGGGTCGAAGTGCAGGGCGTGCGCCGGGGATCCGGCGGCAAGGGACGCCACCAGGGCGGCGACGGCCTGGTGCGCCACTACCGGATCCTGCAGGACAAGGTGTCGCTGACCACCATGTACGAACGAGGCGTGGTGCCGCCATACGGCCTGTTCGGCGGTGAACCTGGCGCCTTGTTCCAAGTCACATTGTCCAGGGCGTCCGGCACGACCGAGGCGCTGCGAGGCAAGCAGAATGTGATCGTCAACACCGGAGATCTCGTGATGGTCGAGACCTGCGGCGGTGGCGGCTACGGCACGGCGACCGCATAGCGGCGCACTCATAAATAGCAAGGGGAATAACAGTGAACAAGCGCGAATT
>NZ_FKBS01000014.1:0-60711 GCF_900078315.1 Bordetella ansorpii | reverse complement strand
CCCCCGCCGTGCTGCGCGTGCTGCTCGAAGACAGTCCCAACACCCTGGACCCGGCCGGCACCGGCTACAACCAGGCCTCGATCAACATCAGTTGGAACGTCTACGACCGGCTGATCACGTACGGCACCACGCCCGTCGACGGCGTGCCGGGGGCGTTCACCTACGACTACGACACCATCGTGGGCCAAGCCGCCGAACGTTATGAAGTCTCCGCCGACGGCAAGCAGATCACCTTCCACATGCGGCGCGGCGCGCGTTTCCATGACGGCTCGCCCGTCACCGCGCACGACGCCAAGTGGTCGCTGGACCGCGTGGTGTCCGTCACCACCGGCAAGGCCCAGATGGCCACTGGTTCGCTGACCGAAGCCGCGCAGTTCGACGTCATCGACGACATGACGTTGCGCGTCACCGTGCCGCAGGCCGACCGCTTCACGCTGCCCGACCTGTGCGTGCTGTTTCCGGCCATCTTCAATTCGAAGGTGTGCAAGGCCAACGCCACGACCGACGATCCCTGGGCGCAGAACTGGCTCAAGACCAACGTGGCGGGGGGCGGCCCCTACAAGCTGGTGCGCTTCGCGCCTGACCAGGGTTTCATGCTGGAAGCGTTCGCCGACTGGACCAACGGCCCGGCCCCGGCCAGCACCCGCGTGGCGGCGCAGGTCGTGCCGGTGGCGGCTTCTCGCCGCGCCGCGGCCGAGCGGGGCGAAGCCGACATTGTGCGCGGCCTCGGCGGCCGAGACATCCATGATCTGAAATCCCGGAAGGACATCCGCCTGCTGGGCATCCCCAACCCCGGCGCCGTCACTGTCATCGCGCTCAACAGCCAGATGCCGCCCTTCGACAACAAGAAGGTGCGCCAGGCCATTGCCCACGCGGTGCCCTATCAGCAGATCTTCGACTCGGTGCTGTACAGCCGGGGGGCGCCGATGTTCGGCGGCAAGGCCGACGCCGGCCTGAGCTTTCCGCAGCCCATGCCCTACACCTACGACCTGGACCGCGCACGCGCGCTGCTGGCCGAGGCAGACATGGCCAACGGCTTCGAAACCACTTTCGTCATCGACAGTGCGTTGGCGCAACTGGCGGAACCGACCGCCGTGCTGCTGCAGGAATCGCTGGGCAAGATCGGCATCAAGCTCAAGATCGAGAAGCTGCCCTCCGGCCAGATGGCCAGTGCGCAGGTAGCGCACAAGCTGCCCATGTCCATGGCGACCGGCACGGCCTGGTTGCGCAATCCGGACTACTTCTTCCGCGTCTACTACGCGTCGCCCACACGCTGGAACTTCGGCAACTTCAAGAACGACGAGATGAACCGGTTGACCGCCGAGACCCGCTTCGAGACGGATCGCGCCGTCTACGACACCAAGGTCCGCCGCATGATCGACATCGCGCGCGACGAAGTCCCGATGATCCTGATGTGGTCGGCCTTCCAGGACACGGTGGTCTCCCCGGGCCTGCAGGGCTACACCTACATGTTCCATGGCCAGCTCGAACTTCGGCACCTGAAGAAAGCATAAGGGCACGCCGCCGCGTGGCGGGTCCCACAAGGGCCGGCCACGCACATGCACTACTGGAGTATCGACTATGTCACGCAGGACGCTCGCCCTGGTGGGACGGCGCACCCTCATGGCCATTCCGATTCTTTTCGGCGTGGTCGTCGTCACGTTCATGCTGATTCACGTGCTGCCGGGCGATCCGGCGGCCATGTACGCGTCCGGCCCGAATGCGGGACCGGCCGAAATCCAGGCGGTGCGCCTGGCCATGGGCCTGGACAAGCCGCTGCCGGAGCAATTCCTGATCTATCTGCAACACCTGGCGCAACTGGACCTGGGCCGCTCCATGAGCACGGGGCAAACCGTGCTGCACGATTTCTCCGAACGCCTGCCAGCCACCATCGAGCTGGCCGTGTTCGCCTTCACGCTGTCAGTGGCGATCGCGCTGCCACTGGGCGTGCTGGCCGCCCTGTACCGCGACAGCCCGCTGGATCAGGCCATACGCGCCATCACCTCCATCTCGGCCGCCATGCCGGGCTTCTTCTTCGGCCTGATCCTGATCTTCTTTTTCTATTACCTGTGGGGGCTGGCGCCCGAGCCCATCGGACGATTGTCGGGCTGGTCGTTTCCGCCCGAGCGCGTCACCGGTTTCTTCCTGATCGATGCGCTGCTCGCGGGCGATACCGCCTTGATGGGGGAAGCTGCCGCCAAGATGGTGCTGCCGGCAGCCTCCATGGCGATCTTCGCCATCGCGCCGCTGATGCGCATGATGCGTGGCGGCATGATAGACGCGCTGGACAGCGATTACGTGCGCGCCGCACGCGCCTACGGCCTGGCGCCGTGGCGCGTCACGCTGCAGTATGCGCTGCCCAACGCGATGCTGCCCGTGCTGGCGACGATGGGCATGGTGATCTCGACCATGCTGGGCGCCAACATCATGATCGAGAAGCTGTTCGGCTGGCCGGGCATCGGCGCCTATGCGATCAATGCGCTGGTCGGACTGGACTACGCGCCCGTGCAGGCCTTCGTGCTGATCGTGGCCACGCTATTCGTGCTGCTGACGCTGGCGATCGACATCGTGTCCTCGCTGATCGACCCGCGCTATCAGTTGAAGGACTGAGACCATGACGATCCAGATTCTTCTCTACCATCTGCGGCGCAATGTGACGACCGCCACGGCTTTCGTGCTGATCGTGCTGCTGCTGGCGGTGGCCGCGCTGGGCCCCGCGCTGGTGCCCTACGATCCCCTGGCCACCGACATGAGCCATGTGCTTGCGCCGCCGTCGTCCTCGCACTGGTTCGGCACCGACCAGTTGGGCCGCGACATCTTCTCGCGTGTCATCGCCGCCACCCGGCTGGACTTCGCCATCGCCGTCTGCGCCGTGATGGTGTCGGCGGCGGCGGGCGTCTGTGCGGGCGCGCTGTGCGGCTATCTGGGCGGACTGGTCGACGCCGCGCTGTCGCGCATGATCGACGTGCTGCTGGCCTTTCCGCTGTTCGTGGCGGCCATGGCGCTGGTGGCCGTGTTCGGCAACTCGGTGCAGTCGGTGGTGCTGGCCACCGCCATCATCAACTTCCCCTTCTACTTCCGCCTGGCGCGCGCGCAAGCCGTGTCGTTGCGCTCGATCGGCTATGTCGAGGCGGCGCTGATCAACGGCAACTCGACCTCGCGCGTGATCTTCGGCTTCATCCTGCCGAACTCGCTGCCGCCGGTCATCGTGCAGATCTCGCTGAACCTGGGCTGGGCCATTCTGAACACCGCCAGCCTGGCCTTCATCGGCCTGGGCGTGGGGCCTCCCACGCCGGAATGGGGCGTGATGATCCAGGAGGGCGCCACGCTGATGATGGCGGGCCAGTGGTGGACGGTGGTCTTCCCCGGCCTGGCCCTGGTGCTGTCGGTGTTCTGTTTTGCCTTGCTGGGCGACGGCCTGCGCGACATCGTCGATCCGCGCCGGCGCAGTTGATGGAGTATCGGATGGACAAGCACTCCCGCGAGATATTGCTGGACATACAGGACCTGAGCCTGGACTTCGTCACGGACCGTGGCCACATTCATGCCCTGGACCGCGTGTCGCTACAGGTGGCGCGCGGCGAGTGCGTGGCGCTGATTGGCGAGTCCGGCTCCGGCAAGTCGGTGACCGGCATGGCGGTGATGCGGCTGCATGGCGCCAATGCCCGGATCGAAGCGCAACGCATGACGGTTGGTGAACTGGACGTCAATGCCATGCCCCCGACGTTGCTGCGCCATTACCGTGGCCGACGCGTGGCCATGATCTTCCAGAATGCCAAATCGGCACTGAACCCGATCCGGCGCGTCGGCGACACTCTGGTCGATATCCTGGTCACGCATGCCCGGCAACCCACCAGCCGCGCGCAGGCACGCCAACGCGTCCTGCAGGCCATGGAACAGATCGGCATCGCCCAGGCCCGCGAACGCATGGCAGCCTATCCCGCCGAACTGTCCGGCGGCATGTGCCAGCGCATCATGATCGTGGCGGCGCTGGTCTGCGAGCCGGAACTGATCATCGCCGACGAGCCCACCTCGGCGCTGGACGTGACCACGCAGGTGAAGGTGATGAATCTGCTGATGAACGCCTGTCGCGAACGCGGCGTGGCCTGTCTGTTCATCACGCACGATCTGGCGCTGGCGGCCGAGTACTGCGATCGCGCCGTTGTCATGCACGCGGGGCAGGTGCTGGAAGAGGGCCCTGCCCCGCAGGTCATGTGTCGGCCCGCGCATCCGTACACCCGCATGCTGGTGGCGGCCATGCCCTATGGCAAGCGCGACCACACCGAACTGCAACCCATGCAGGGCGGCCTGCCCGACCTGCGCCGCACAGACCTGCCGTCATGCCGCTTCGCCGAACGCTGCACGCGCGTGCAAGCGACCTGCCGCCAGGCGGACCTGCCGCGCACGGCCGTGGCCTCGTCTCATACCGTAAGGTGCCATTTCCCCTATGTCACATGATTTCCTGGAAGTCGCCGCGCTGTCCAAGCACTTCGACATCGGCCGAGGCCGTGTGCTCAAGGCCGTGCAAGACGTCAGCTTCCGCGTGCCCAAGGGCCAGGTCATGGGCCTGGTCGGCGAGTCCGGATCCGGCAAGTCCACACTGGTGCGCATCATCGCGCGGCTGATCCCGCAGACCGAGGGCGACGTGCTGCTGGAGCGGCGCAACATCAGCCGTCTGGTGGGGCCGAGCTTCGCGCGCGAACCCCAGCGGCGCGACATACAGATGGTATTCCAGGACCCGCTGGCGTCCTTGAATCCGCGCTTTCGTGCGCGCCGCGCCATCGCCGATCCCGTGCTGCGGCTGGGCTCGCCGCAGGAAAAGGCGCAAGTGGAGCAACTGGTGGAACAGGCCGCCACGCGCACCGGACTGCCGCTGGCGCTGCTGGACCGCTATCCGCACGAACTGTCGGGCGGGCAGCGCGCCCGCGTGGACATCGCGCGGGCCACGGTGCTCAATCCCAAGCTGCTGATCCTGGACGAACCGACGTCGGCGCTGGATGCCTCGTTGCA
This sequence comes from Bordetella ansorpii, assembly GCF_900078315.1. Classification (GTDB taxonomy): domain Bacteria; phylum Pseudomonadota; class Gammaproteobacteria; order Burkholderiales; family Burkholderiaceae_B; genus Bordetella; species Bordetella ansorpii. Next base: position 55,701 of record NZ_FKBS01000014.1, on the reverse strand, counting down.
GGCGCACGTGGTGCGCACGCTGATGGCCTTGCGCGCGGAACTGGACCTGACCTATCTCTTCGTCAGCCACGACCTGAACCTGGTGCGTCTGCTGTCGGATCAGATCATGGTCATGCATCATGGCCAGATGGTCGAGCATGGCAGCGCGCAGCAGGTCTTTCATGCGCCCAGGCACGACTACACGAAGACCTTGCTGGCGGCGCTGCCGAAGATGCCGCAAATGAATTGAGACGGTCTTGTCCGACGGACGCGGCCGCAGCCAGCCGGGCTAGCGCCGCGACTCCACGCGCTCGGCCAGCAGTTCATAGAACAGCTTGGCCACCGGGTTCAAAGTCTTGCCGCGTGGATGGATCAGGCCGATCGTGCGCGTGACGGCGGGTTCCCGCAACGCGATGCTGACCAGCGTGCCGTGATCGGCGGGCGGCATCGCCAGGCGCGGCACCACGCCGATGCCCAGTCCCGCCTCGACCATGCTGACCAAGGCCGGCACGTGTTGCACCTCGCAGAAATGGCGGGGACGCTCGACGTTCAACGCCAATGCCTGATCGATCAGGAAGCGGTTGCCGCTGCCTTGCGCCAACGAGATGTACGGATAGTTAGCCAGGTCCGACCACTTCAACGACCTGCGCCGCGCCAGGGCGTGCCCTCGGCTGACCGCGGCGACGAAAGGCTCTTCCAGCAGGGGCTTGAACTCGATCTCGGCGTCGTTGGTGCCGATGTAGGTCAGGCCGAAATCGGCATCGCCGCGTGCCACGGCCGTCAGCACCTGCGACGACGACTCATCGATGATGCGGATGCGGATGCGCGGATACCGCGCGTGATAGTCGCGGATGACGTCGGGCAGGAAGTAGGCCACCGCGGACGGCACGCAGGCGATCGTGACCATGCCGGACAAGCGTTCGGCCACGTCCTGGATGCCTACCAGCGCGCTTTCCAGTTCGTTCAGCACGTTGCGGGCGCGCGGCACGAAGCCGCGTCCGATAGTCGTCAACTCGACCTTGCGCGTGGTGCGCGTGAACAGTTGCACGCCCAGCGCCGCCTCGAGTTTGTCGGCGCGGCGGGACAGCGCGGATTGCGACAGATGCAGCGCTTCCGAAGCCGCGCGAAAGCTTCCCAAGTCGGCCACGGCCAGGAAGGCGCGCAGATCGCCCAGATCGAATTTCATGCGTTTTGAACAAGAATAGATCGAATTTTTGCACTTTACTCGATCTAGCCGCGTGGGCACGATAGCCGTCAGCCGCTCCAAGAGGCGGCGCCCGCTTGATGGCGTCCCATGCCATTCGCCCTGGTGGCGGCCCGGCGGGCTCATACGGAGACCCGATCGATGTCCACGCATCAAAGCCTGCCCTGGCGGCGCCTGGCCGCTGCCGCCGTCACCGCGCTGATCGCCAGCGCGCCTTTCTCTCAAGCCCACGCCGCCTGGCCCGAACGCCCCATCCGCCTGCTGGTGCCTTACGGCCCGGGCGGCAGTTCCGACGTGGTCGCGCGCGCCGTCGCGGCCGAGATGTCGCGCGATCTCGGGCAACAGGTGATCGTGGAGAACAAGGGCGGCGGCCAGGGCACCATCGCCACCACGGAGGTGGCGCGCGCCAACGCCGATGGGTACACCCTGATCCTGGGCCACGTCGGCACGCTGGCGGTGAACCCGACCATGATGCCCAAGCTCAACTACGACGCGCGCCGCGACTTCGCGCCCATCGTGCTGCTGGCCAAGCTGCCCATGGTGTTCGCGGTGGGCGGCAAGGTGCCCGCCAAGACGCTGCCGGAGTTCGTGCAACTGGCCAAGTCCAAGCCGGGCGAACTGAACTACGGATCTGCCGGCAACGGCAGCGCCGGTCATCTGGCTTTTGAAATGCTGAAGACGGCCGCCGGCATCGACGTGCTGCACGTTCCCTACAAGGGCACCGGCGCGCAGGTGAACGACCTGCTGGCGGGCAACATCGACGCGGCCGCCGCCGGCACGCCGGGCCTGTTGCCGCATGCGCAGGCCGGCAGCATCCGCATCATCGCCGTGGGCTCCGAGAAGCGCCTGTCCGTGCTGCCCGACGTGCCCACCGTGGCGGAACAAGGCTATCCCGGCTTCGAGAGTTCGCAATGGTTCGGCCTGCTGGCTCCCGCCGGAACCCCCGCCGCCGTGATCGAACGCCTGCATCAGGCCGGCGTCAAGGCGCTGGCCACCGATGCCGTGCGCACCCGCCTGGCGCACGACGCCAGCGAGCCCTCGGGCGCCGGCCCCGTCGAATTCGCGGCGTTCATCGACGCGGAAGAGAAGCGCTGGGGCAAGGTCGTGAAAGACGCCCGGCTCTCCATCGAATAACCCCCACTCATCCATCGGAAGAATCAGCATGGCCAATACCCGTGAGAAAGTCGTCGTCCCGGAAACCCGACTGAAGGCGCTGGGCGTCCAGGCCTTCATGGGCCTCGGCCTGCCGCAAGAAGATGCCGCCGACGTGGCCGAGGTGCTGGTGCTGGCCGACCTGTTCGGCCTGTCCACCCATGGCCTGTCACGTATCGAGTCGTATGGCGAGCGCCTGCAGGTGCAAGGCATCAACGCCCGCGCCAACATCCGGGTCGAGAGCCCCGCGCCCGCCATCCGCCTGATCGACGGCGACAACGGCGTGGGCCCGCTGGTCGGCATGCATGCGCTGCGCGCCGCCATGGCCGCGGCCGAGACGAACGGCGTGGGCATCGCCTTTGCCCGCAACAGCAACCACTTCGGCCCCATCTCGCCCTATGGCCTGCTGGCCGCCGAAGCCGGCTTCGCCAGCATCATCGGCAGCAACGCCACCACCACCATCGCGCCCTGGGGCGGCACCGACGCCCGCGTGGGCAACAGTCCCATCGGCTTCGGCGTGCCCAACCCGGACGGCAGACACTTCCTGCTGGACATGGCGATGAGCGTGGTCGCCCGCGCCAAGATCCGCAACGCACTGAAGGCCGGCACGAGCATTCCGGACACCTGGGCCACCGACGCACAGGGGCTGCCCACCACGGACCCCAAGCAGGCCCTGGATGGCTTCCTGCAACCCATCGGCGGGCACAAGGGCTACGGGCTGGCATTGATGGTCGACCTGTTTGCCGGAGTGCTGTCCAACGCGGCGTATCTGACCCACGTGAAGTCGTGGGTCGATGCGCCGGACGAACCGCAGAACCTGGGCCATTTCTTCCTGCTGATCGATACGCGGCGATTGGGATCGCCGCAATGGCTGGCGGATCGCATGAACGACTTCGCCACGATCCTGCATGACAGCCCGCCGGCCGATGCCTCGCGGCCGGTCATTCAGCCGGGAGAGATCGAACTGGCGCGCATGGCATCGCAGCGTGCCCAGGGCATTGCCATCGATGCGGAAGTAATCGCGTTGCTGGAGCGGCATGCCGGTTGATTGATCCAGCGCCCGGTGCCGGCGCGCCAACCGAGGGGACAACAATGAACAGACACTATCTGATCGCCGCCTTCGCGCTGGCGAGCGCTGCAATCGCGGCCAGCCCTGCCGCCATGGCCGAGTATCCCGACAAACCGATCCGCATGATCGTCCCGTATGTCGCGGGCGGCGCGGCGGACATCACGGCGCGCGTCATGGCGGCGCGCATGACCAGGGATCTGGGCGCCACCGTGGTGGTCGAGAACAAGCCCGGCGCCAACGGCATGATCGGTACCGACATGGTCGCCAAGTCCGCGCCCGATGGCTATACGCTGCTGCTGGACGCCAGCGGCCCCCTGGTCGTGAACCCATCGCTGTACGCCACGACGCCCTACGACCCCATCAAGGACTTCGCGCCGATCAGCCAGATCACCAGCTATCAGTATGTGCTGGTGGTGCCGGAGAAATCGAAGATACAAGGCATCCCCGACCTGATCGCCGCCGCCAGGAAGGCGCCGGGCACCGTCACCTATGGTTCCGCCGGCATCGGCGCGGGCGGGCATCTGGCGGGAGAACTGTTCGCCGTGCAGACGGGCACGCAGCTCTCGCATATCCCGTACAAGGGCAATGCGCAGGCCCTGACCGATGTGCTGGGTGGACAACTGACATTCACGTTCGACACCGTGGTGACGGCCACGCCGCACATCCGCTCGGGCAAGCTGCGCGGCTATGCCGTCTCCGGCCCGCGCCGCGCGCCCGGACTGCCCGGCATCCCTACGCTGCGGGAACTGGGCTACAAGGATTTCGAGGTCACGCAGTTCCAGGGCCTGCTGGCGCCGGCCCGGACCGATCCCAAGATCATCGCCAAGCTGCACGACGCCGTCGTCCGCGCCGCGCGCGATCCGGAGATCATCCAGAAGCTGGCCACCGAGGGCGGCAACGACATCGTCGCCGGCACGCCGGAGGCCTTTACCGCGCAGATGCAGGAAGACCTAGCGCGCTACCGCAAGCTGATCAAGGACGCGAACGTCAAGGCGGACTGACCATGTACCAGATCGATATCCTCATCCAGGGCTACCCCGGCCGCGCGGTGTGCCACGGTGGACTGGGCTGGAGCACCACCACGCTGCTGCGGCATGACGGGCGCAACATCCTGGTGGATGTCGGCGCCTTTGGCGTACGGCATCTGCTGGGGCAGCAGTTGAAGGCGTGCGGTGTGGCGCCTGGCGACATCACGGATGTGGTGCTGACGCATGCGCACTACGACCATGCGGTGAACTTCACGCTGTTTCCCAACGCCACGGTGTGGATAGGGGCGAAGGAGTTGGATTGGGCGGCCGCGCAGCCGCCTGGATTCAACCCCTTGCCCGAGTTGTATGTGCGCGAATTGGCGCAGCGCGATCGCGTGCGGCGGTTGCAGGATGGCGAGGGTTTTCTTCCCGGCATGACGGCGGTCGCGGCGCCAGGCCACACGCCTGGGCATCTGCTGTTCCATGTGGAGGCGGAGGGGCAGACGATCCTGTTCACGGGCGATGCCGCGAAGAACCGCGCCGAGCTGGTGTCAGGCACCGTGGCGGATACGGGTGATCGCGAGGCCAGCCATGCCAGCCTGGCGCAGATCTGGGCGCTATGGCGGCGCAGGCCGGATACCTTGCTGGTGCCTGGGCATGACGTGGGCATGAAGCTCGATGGCGCCGGCAAACCGTATTACGTCGGCGAACGCCAGGCCGCGATCAATGCGTGGTTTGGCGATGACCTGACGGCGCAGTGTATAGACCTGTGCTGCGCCCCTCAACTGAAACGCTTCAGCGTTTGATCAACAGAGTTTTTATTCATGACCATTGCATCCGAACTCGTTTCTGCTTTTACACCTACCGGCAAGCTGCGCGCCACCATCAATGTGGGCAATCCCATTCTTGCGCGGCGCGATGCCGATGGCATGCCGGCTGGCGTGTCGGTGGATCTGGCTCGCACCTTCGCACAGCGCCTGGGCGTTGCGTTGGAACTGATCGTGCTGGAAAGCGCGGGCGAGGCCGTGGATACGGTATCGCGGGAAGCCGCGGACATCGGCTTCTTCGCCATCGATCCCAAGCGCGCGGCCAGCATCACGTTCACCGAAGCGTATGTGCTGATCGAAGGGGCGTATCTGGTGAAGGATGAGTCGCCGCTGCGATCCGTGGATGAAGTGGACCGGACGGCGCATCGTGTAACGGTGGGCAAGGGCAGCGCCTACGACCTGTTCCTGACGCGAGAACTGAAGCACGCCACGATCACACGCGCGGCGACGTCGCCGACGGTGGTGGATACGTTCCTGGCCGACGGCAACGACGTGGCTGCTGGAGTGAAGCAGCAGCTGGAGAGGGATGCACAGCGCCATGCGGGACTGCGCCTGCTTCCCGGCAGCTTCATGACGATCCGGCAGGCGATGGGATTGCCGAGCGGACGGGGTGCTGCGGCGGCCAGGCTATTGCACGACTTCGCCGAGGACGTGAAGCGCAGCGGGTTCGTGGCCGAGGCGCTGGCGCGGCATGGGATAGAAGGCGCGGCAGTGGCGCCTTGATGCCTGTCCGGATGGGCCGTCAGATAGCCGTAACCACTAGGCCAGGCGGATCATGGGTCGGCACAAGCGGCATGCGAGGCCTGTCCTGCTCTTCAGCGGAAGGCCTCGCTTGAATCCCATCAGGGCCGGAACATAATTCCGTACTATTACTCCTCGGCAAAGCCCCATGGGCCCCAAGGAGATCAAGCATGACTACCGCCCCCCAAGGCTCGGAAGCGTCCACGTCCACGGCAGAGACCGCCCCTTATGGCGGCATTTCCAGCGCCCCAAGGAAAAAGACCACGCCGCTGAAGATCGCGAAGATGCATGCCGAAGGCGAGAAGATCGCGATGATCACCGCCTACGATGCAACCTTCGCGGCGGTCGCCGACCGGGCTGGCATCGACTGCATTCTGGTCGGAGATTCCCTGGGCATGGTGTGCCAGGGCTTGACGACCACCGTGGGGGTCTCGCTGCAAGAGATGAGCTATCACACCCGATGCGTGGCCGAAGGTGTGCGACGCGCGGGCGGCACCGCGCTGGTCATCGCGGATCTTCCATTCGGCAGCTACCAGCAGTCCCGGGAACAAGCCCTTGCATCCGCGATCCAGGTGATGCAATCGGGCGCTGAAATGGTGAAACTCGAAGGCGGCGGATGGACCGCAGACACCACGCGCTTCCTGGTCGATCGCGGTGTGCCTGTCTGCGCGCACCTGGGACTCACACCGCAAACCGTTTCGGCGCTGGGCGGGTTTCGCGTTCAAGGCAGAACGGACGAGGAAGCGCGGCGCCTGCGCACGGACAGCGTGGCGCTCCAGGATGCCGGCGCCACGATGGTGGTGTTCGAGATGGTTCCCGCTTCGGTGGCCGCGGCACTCACCGAGGAATTGACAAGCTGCGCCACCATCGGTATCGGCGCGGGACGCGGGACGGCGGGTCAGGTGCTTGTATTGCACGACATGCTGGGCATGAACCTGGGCCGGGTGCCGAAGTTCGTGCGCAACTTCATGGAGGGGGCGGCGAGCATCCAGGGGGCTATGGAAAACTATGTCCGCGCCGTCAAGGACGGGACATTTCCGGATGACGCCCGGCACGCCTGGTAGGTTCGCGGGCCGGGGGGATCAGCCAAGAGGCCGCGCAGAATGACAGACATGCCGAGAACCGAGGAATGAACTGCGCCGAGCCTCATACGTCGTTAATGTGTCTACTGGATCTTGATGTGCCGTTCCTTCACCAGCACCGCCCACTGCGCAGTCTCCTTGGCGAGGTGGTCGCGCAGCTCGGTGGGGCTGCCACCGATGGGTTCGGCGCCGATCGAGGCCATGGCCGCCTTGACCTTGGGATCAGACAGCGCCTTGCGCATCGAGCTGTTCAGCCGCTCCACGATATCCGGCGGAGTGCCGGCGGGTGCGAAGGCCGCGAACCACGGCATCAGTTCGTAGCCGGGCAGGCCCGCTTCGGCTACGGTGGGCACGTCGGGCAGGGCGGACGAACGTTTGGCGGTGGTCACGGCCAACGCGCGCAGCTTGCCAGCCTGGATGTGCGGCTTGGCCGAGGTGATGCTGTCGAACATGTAGTCGACCTGGCCGCCCAGCAGGTCGGCGATGGCGGGACCGCTGCCTTTATAGGGCACGTGCAGCATGTCGACCTGCGCCAACGACACGAACAGCTCTCCCGCCAGGTGGATCGAGGTGCCCACGCCCGCCGAGGCGTAGGTGTAATGACCGGGCTTGGCCTTGGCCTGCGAGATCACGTCCTGCACGCTCTTGGCGGTAATGCGGTCGGGATTGGCAACCAGCACGTTGGGCACGACGGCCAGCAGCGAGATCGGCGCGAAGTCCTTCTGCGGGTCGTAGTTCATGTCGCGATAGAGGGCGGGATTCACGGCCATGCCGTTGGCCGCGATCATGATCGTGTAGCCATCGGGCGCCGAGCGGGCGACCGTGGCCGCACCGATATTGCCACCCGCGCCAGCACGGTTCTCCACGATGAACGCGGTGCCGAGTTCGCGGCCCATCGCTTCGCCCAGCGTGCGGGCGATGCTGTCCATGGCGCCGCCCGGCGGGAACGGCACCACCCATTTGACGGGACGATCGGGGTAGCCGGCGGCGTGCGCGGCCAGAGCGGCGGCGCACAGCGTGAGGCCGGTGGCCAGGCGCACGAGGGTTTGCTTGATCTGCATGGTTTGTCTCCTGTGTTTATCGTGGCCCGCGCCGCGGCGTGCGCGGTGCCACCCTGATCGCTGCGAGGGCGTTCAGTCTTTGCGGCGATAGAACGCCAATTTGTCTTCGTCCAGCACGATGCCCAGGCCCGGGCCCGGCGGCACGTGCATTTCGAAATCGGTAAAGGTCGGTGGCATCGTGACAATATCGTCTTTCAGCAGCAGCGGGCCGAACAGCTCGGTGCCCCAGGCCATGGTGGGCAGGGCGCAGAAGGCGTGGGCCGACGCGATGGAACCCACCGAGCCCTCGAGCATGGTGCCGCCGTAGAGCGCCATGCCGGCGGCGTCGCCCACCGCGGCCACCCGAACGACGCCGGTGAGGCCCCCCGACTTGGCGATCTTCAGCGCCAGCACATCGGCCGCGCCCAGGCGTGCAAGCTCAAGCGCGTCCTCCGGCGTGCACACGGCCTCGTCGGCCATGATGGGCACCACGAAGCGCGCGGCCAGCCGTGCCATGCCGGCACGATTGTCGCGGGCGATGGGCTGTTCGATCAGGTCGACGCCGGCGTCTTCCAGTTTCGCGATCGCGCCCGCGGCGTCTGCTTCGTTCCAGGCCTGGTTCACGTCGACAGTCACGCGGGCCCGATCACCCAGCGCGCGCTTGATCTCGGCCACGTGCCGCACATCGTCGGCGACCGCGCGGCGCCCGACCTTGAGCTTGAACGTGTTGTGCCGGCGCGCTTCGAGCAGGGCCTGGGCTTCGTCGATATCGCGCGCGGTATCGCCGCTGGCGAGCGTCCACAGCACGGGCAGCGAGCTGCGCACTGTGCCTCCCAGCAAGGTGCTCACCGGCACGCCGAGGCGCTTGCCCTGCGCATCCAGCAGCGCGGTTTCGAGGGCGGACTTGGCGCAACGATTGCCCCGCGCGATCTTGTCGAGCCGGCGCATCGCGGCGTTGATGTTGTTCGCGTCCTCGCCGATCAGCGCCGGCGCCAGGTAGGTGTCGATCGCCAGCTTCATGCCTTCGGGGCTTTCTTCGCCGTAGGCCAGGCCGCCGATGGTGGTCGCCTCGCCGATGCCTTCGATGCCGTCGCTGCTGCGCACGCGCACGATCACCATCGTCTGGCGTTGCATCACGGCCATGGCGAGCTGATGCGCCCGGATGGTGGGCAGGTCGACCAGCAGGGTCTCGACGGAATCTAGGGTGATGGCGGTCATACCTGAAACGATGAAAAGAGGGCGACCACCAGTATCCCCATGCACGACCAGGCCGTCCAAGACTATATTGGTCTCTACCCATACCTTTAAGGTATCCATTGATGGAACTTCGTCATCTGCGTTATTTCCAGGCCGTGGCGCGCGAAGGCAGTTTCACGCGCGCGGCCGCCACGCTGCACATCGCGCAGCCTCCCCTGTCGCGCCAGATCCGTCAGCTCGAAGAAGAATTGGGCGTCGTGCTGTTCGAGCGCGCCCCGCGCGCCCTGCGGCTTACCGAGGCCGGGCGCTATTTCTACGAGCATTCGTTGCAGCTCACCGCGCGTCTCGATGACGTGATGGCCGGCACGCGCAGGCTGGGCGCGCAGGCCACGCGCTGGTTCGGGATCGGCTTCGTGCCTTCATCGCTCTATGGTTTCGTGCCGGAGCTGATCCGCCAGGTGCGCCAGGCCGATGCCCGGGTCGAGGTCGGCCTGACCGAGATGACCTCGCTGCCGCAGATCGAAGCCCTCAAACGCGGCCACATCGACCTGGGCATCGGGCGCATCGCGTTCGACGACCCGGACATCGAGCGCCGCGTGCTGACGAACGAGCCACTCGTGGCGGCGCTGCCGATGGCGCATCGGCTGGCGGGCCGCACCCGTGTGGCGGTCGCTGCGCTCGCGGCCGAGCCGTTCGTACTCTATCCGGCCCGGCCGCGGCCCAACTACGCCGACCACGTATTGGGCCTGTTCCGCGAGGCGGGACACGCGCCGCAGGTGGTACAGGAAGCGAACGAGCTGCAGACTGCGCTCGGATTGGTGGCGGTGGGGATCGGCGTCACCGTCGTGCCGGCCTCGGTGCAGCGCGCGCATCGCACCGAAGTGCGCTACGTACCGATCGCGGCAGCGGGCTTCACTTCGCCGGTGATCGTGAGTTATCGAAAGGACGACAGCTCGGCCTTCCTGATGCGTGCGGTGGCCACCGCCGAGCGGCTGGCGCGAGGGGATTGACGCGCTGCCAGCCTAAGTGGAACCCGGCAGGCAGGACCGCCGTCTCGATCGAAAACCTACGCTTTTTTAGCGTCGGCCACCGAGGTCGAAGCGCCTGGGCCTGACCAAGTCGGGAGACCCCGGCCATCCCCAAATGCCGGGCTGCTCCACCCTGCTGATCCTCTGGCGCTAACCTGCCAGTTTGTCGGCGGCCTCTTGCAGGCCGTTGAGGATGCAGTCGGCCACGTGCACGGGAAATCCAGCCGGCAGTAGCGCGCGGACGGTCTTCACGACCCCGGGCGTGCGCACCACCAGGTCGTCGAGGACGTGCTCCACCCCCTGACCGTTGTGATTCACTACGCCATGCTCGGTGCCCACGGCAATCCAGTGCCGACGCAGGATGTCGCGCATGACCCAGTGCGGGTTTTTCGAGCGCACGGCCATGGCCATCCTGGCGTCGTACGGAGACAGTTGATTCGCCCCCTTGCCGATGATGGGATAAGCCGACAGCACGTCGTACAGCGGGGTGAGTTCGTAGGTGCCACCCTGGCGCAGAAAAATGCTGAAGTTCTTCGCGTGGCCATCCGTGGCACGCAGCATCCAGAAGAGGACTAGGGCCTGGAAGAACGTGCGGCGGTCGCGGTCAGGAGCGCGCGACGTGGCCAACAGCTTCATGATTTGGCGCACACCCGGCCCGCCGTCGGACTCGTACTTCAAATGCGGCGGGGTTCCCGTCGCCTGGCACATGTCTTCCTGCGGCAGCCGAATGAGCCAGCGCTCGCCCTCCAGGTTCTCCCACCACATCCGGTCGAAACGCTCGACCGCCAGCACCTTCATGTCCTCGAACATCAGGGGCTCGGTGCGCGCCACCGGCATTTGGTAGGCGCGCAGGATTTCGGAGCACAGCCACTCGTTTTCGACCGAATCGCTCATGTCGAACTTCATGTTTGCGACCAGGCCCAGTGGTAGCTTGAAGATGTGAGTGGTCGGTGTCGCGCCATGCGGCCGGCACCACCGCCCGTCGTACCAGAGCATGGCCGACTTTTCCTGTGCGCCGGCAATGGAGATACGCAGGCCTTCCTTCTCGGCGGCGCCCCGGCCCAGGGGGCCTGGCGCCAGGGTGTTGCGAAGCAGCTGGGCAATCTCGGCGTCGGTCATCGGAACCGCGTTCACCTCTTGAACGCCGTCCGGCGCCTCGGGGCCCGGCACCACCTGCAGCGCGCCGACGCAATCCCGACCGACTTCAGCCAGCAGGGCGAACGCGTTGGTCGAACCGGCCTGGTACCGACGTGCGACGCGCTCGCGGATATCCTTGCTGTCCGGCAACAGGTTTTCGAAGTAGGTGCGCACGGCTTCGCCACGGTGCGGCGGATTGCCCGGGGTGAAAGGAAGAGACAGCGACAGCGGGCGCCCCTGGGCGGAAGCCACCCAGGCGGCGGCATACTGCAGGACTTCTCCGGCATGCGGTTGCACGCTCCAGGTGCCGACGAATTCGCCGTTCATCCAGAGATTCAGAGTGCGGGTGTGGGAGCGCCGACCCACGGGCTCACCAGTTGGGGCCGGCCGACGCCTTGGGCGACGGCGATTCGCCGGCCTTGCGCAGCACGAGTTCGACGCCCAGGATGCTCAGAAGCTCCAGCAGGCGATCGGCGCTGACTTTGTCGGCATGGCGCTCCAGATTAGACAAGGCCTGCTGGCTGATACCCAGGCGCATAGCCGTATCCGCTTGGGTCAGGCCGGACTGTTTGCGAAAACCCTTGAGCAGTTCTGGTAGTTGCTCCGCGGTGCGGACGGTGAAGTCGGACATACAAGTCTCATGTTGTTTTTTCTATTTACAAATTCTACTCAGTAAAATCGAAATGCTCAACATAAGCTGTAAAACGAAAATACAACTTTATTTTTGTATTTGTGCTTTACAATTCAATAGTTGTAAAACTATTCGGCGGCGCTGCTCGTGCCGAGTTCCGGGGAAGTGGGACGAGCCCTCCGTTTCAATACACTGATCCGCATAGGAGCAGCCCTTACAGGCTGCGCCCCTGCCACATCACCCCGGCATGCGGGTCCGCACCGGGCGGTTGGATGGGTCGAGGTCGCCGGGCTTGTGTCACTGCCGACCCGGCTCCTGGGCTTACCTGACCTGATTCGGCGGATTCGATTTCTCGCTGCCACGGCCTGTCGGGCTTCCCCTATCCACCTCTCTGGCGAGCTTCGCTTTCGCGAACATCTGAGCCTTCGATTCCGATAATCAGAGGCTTTGCCCTCCCTATCCTTCGGTCCTTCGCCGTTTCTCTTCTGGCCTCACCAGCCCCGATACTCCGGCTACTACGACCTCTGCGACTTCTCGCTCCAGCTTTCGCTGTCGCCCTTTCAGGCATCAGGCGAGATCTCCCCAGGTAATTGCGCACTCCTTCATCGCACAACCGCCGGATCTACGCCACCTCGCCTTGACCACTAGCGCTTCGCGGTTGCTTGCCCGCTCGCCCTGCTCGGCAACGCCTTCTATCCGGTTCTTGTTCATCGGCTCGCGATTTACGCTACACGCTTCCTCCCCACGCTCGGGCGCCCTCACGCAGTTGCGCCGGGCCGCGATCGGCTTCGCTTCGTTCGTCGTGATCGACTTACGGCGGGACTTGCACCCGCAGGAGTGCTGCCATGCTGGGCGCACGAGCAAAAAAGAAGGGCCGCTTCTACGACCCTTCCCCACTTTCGAAGGTGACGAAAAAAACAGCCGCTAGCGTTACGACCGGCTTTATTCCGCGCGACCGACTTTATTTCTCGTTTTCAACCCAGCCCACGCCCGCTTGTGAATCACTCCACCGTCACGCTCTTGGCCAGATTCCGCGGCTTGTCCACATCCGTCCCCCGCGCGCAAGCCGTGTGATACGACAGCAACTGCAGCGGCACCGTATGCAAAATCGGCGACAGCAACCCATAATGCTCCGGCATGCGGATCACATGCATGCCTTCCGCGTTGGCAATCTTGCTGTCCGCATCCGCAAACACATACAGCTCACCCCCACGCGCCCGCACTTCCTGCATGTTGGACTTCAGCTTCTCCAGCAGCGCATCCTTCGGTGCAATGGTCACCACCGGCATATGCTCGGTCACCAGCGCCAGCGGGCCATGCTTCAGCTCCCCAGCCGGATACGCCTCGGCGTGGATGTAGCTGATCTCCTTCAGCTTCAACGCCCCTTCCAACGCAATCGGGTAATGCATGCCACGGCCCAGGAACAGCGCGTTTTCCTTCGAGGCAAAACGATCCGCCCAGGCCATGATCTGCGGCTCCAGCGCCAGCACCGAGCCAATGGCCGACGGCAGATGCCGCAACGCCTTCAACCCTTCCGCTTCCTTCTCGGCCGTCAGCAGGCCACGTGTCTGCGCCAGCGTCAACGTCATCAGGAACAGCGCGGTCAACTGCGTGGTGAACGCCTTGGTCGACGCCACGCCGATCTCCACGCCTGCACGCGTGATGTAAGCCAGTTCGCACTCGCGCACCATGGCGCTGGTGGACACGTTGCACACGGTCAGCGTGTGCTTCATTCCCATCTCGCGAGCATGCTTCAGCGCGGCCAGGGTATCGGCGGTTTCGCCGGATTGCGAGATCGTCACCACCAGGGATTTGGGGTTCGGCACGCTGTCGCGGTAGCGGTATTCGCTGGCGATTTCCACGGACACCGGAATCTTGGCCACGGACTCGATCCAGTACTTGGCGGTCAGGCCGGCGTAGTAGCTGGTGCCGCATGCCAGGATCAGCAGCGAATCGATGTCCTTGAAAATCCGGTGAGCCTTGTCGCCGAACAGTTCCGGCGTGATCGACTCGATGTCCTGCAGCGTGTCGCCCACGGCGCGCGGCTGCTCGAAGATTTCTTTCTGCATGAAGTGGCGGTACGGGCCCAGTTCGGCCTCGCCGGTGTGGACTTGCACCGAGTGCACCTTGCGCTCGACGCGCTTGCCTTCGCCGTCGACCACCCACACGCGGGCCAGTTGCAGGTCGACCACGTCGCCGTCTTCCAGGTACAGGATCTGGTCGGTGGTGCCGGCCAGGGCCAGGGCGTCGGAGGCCAGGAAGTTCTCGTTCTGGCCTACGCCTACCACCAGCGGCGAACCGTGGCGCGCGCCGACCACACGGTGCGGTTCGTCGCGGCAGAACACGGCGATGGCGTAGGCGCCCTGCAGGCGGCGCACGGCCTGCTGCACGGCGTCGAACAGATCGCCCTGGTACAGGTGATTGACCAAGTGGGCGATGACTTCGGTGTCGGTCTGGCTTTCGAAGACGAAGCCTGCGCCCTGCAGTTCCTGGCGCAGTTCGTCGTGGTTCTCGATGATGCCGTTGTGCACCAGCGCAATGCGCGGCTCGTCCTTGCCGATGGCCGAGAAATGCGGATGCGCGTTGTGCGTGGCCGGCGCGCCATGCGTGGCCCAGCGGGTGTGGGCGATGCCGGTGAAACCGGACAGCTTGTCCTGGGCGGCCAAGTCAGCCAGCTCGGACACGCGCTGCGTGCTGCGCGTGCGGCGCAGATGCCCGTCCATGTACAGCGCGACACCGCAGGAATCGTAGCCGCGATACTCCAGGCGCTTCAGGCCTTCGATAAGAATGGGGGTGATGTCGCGTTGCGCGACGGCGCCGACGATGCCGCACATAGAGGGTTCTCCTTAAAGGGCTTGCCGCATTGTGCCTGCCATGGAAAGAAATCGGATTTCTTTATCTAGTTAGTTATGTAATTTTATTTTCTTACAAAAACGTGATTAAATATTCTTCCATTTGATAATCAAAAATGGATTAATCGTGCAAGAAATGCCTGCCTCTCTCGTTCTGGACGACCTGGATCTCCGTATCCTGGAATTGATGCAGCAGGACAGCTCGCTGACGAACCAGGAATTGGCCGCGAGGGTGCATGCCTCGCCGCCCACTTGCCTGCGGCGGGTGCGGCGTCTGGTGGAATCCGGCGTCATCACGCGCCAGGTGGCCATCGTCGACCCGGCCCGGCTGGGCGCCACACTCACGGCCATCGTCGAGATCACGCTGGATGTGCAGGCGGCCGAAGCGATGGACGCCTTCGAGCAACTGGCGCAGGCCGAGCCCGCGGTGCTGCAGTGCTACCGCGTCTCGCCGGGGCCGGATTTCGTATTGATCGTGCAGGTGGCGGACATGCCCGCCTACCATGCTCTGGCGCACCGGGTGTTCACCGGGCATGCCAACGTGCGCAACGTGCGCACGTTTTTCTCGGTACACCGCGCGAAGTTCGAGACGCGCGTAGCGACCCGGGTACCGACGCGGGTACCGATTGCCTGACGCTTACTGGTCCGGCCCGCCGCGCCGTTGCAGCGACAGCAGCTTGATGTAGCGGAAGAAGCTGCCCGAGGCCCCCGCGCAGGCCACGATCAGGCCCTGGCTGCCGTCCAGGAAGCCACGGCGCATGATGTAGATGCGCACGAAGGTCCAGAAGCCATGCCCCAGCGCACCCAACGCCGTGGTCCGCTTGCCGCGCTGGTACATCATCAGGGCCGCATCGGAAGAATAGCGGTTCACCTTGGTGAGCAGGGCTTCGATGTTGGCGTACGGAAAGTGCAGCAGGTGGCTGCGCAGCACGCCGGTATCGGCTTCGGTCTGTACTTTCTCGTGCACGGCGGCGTCGGAGAAACGCGCGCTGCCGCGCTTGAACAGGCGCAGCACGTGATCGGGCCACCAGCCCGTGTGCCGCATCTGCCGGCCTTCGAATTCGGACAGGCGCGCCACGCGATAGGCCTGATGCGTGGGCGCGGCCAGCAGTGCCTGGATCTCGGCGGCCAGTTCGGGCGTGACGCGTTCGTCGGCATCGATGGACAGCACCCAGTCGCCTGTGGCGCGATCCAGTGCGCGGTTCTTCTGCGGCCCGAAGCCGGGCCAGTCGGCGGTGACGTGGACCTGGGCGCCGCGCGCGCGCGCAATGTCGCAGGTGCCGTCGGTGCTGCCCGAATCGACGATGACGATCTCGTCGGCGAACGCCACGGAATCGAGGCACGCGGCGATGTGGCGCGACTCGTTCATGGTGATGATGATGACCGACAGCTTGGGCCGGACGGTGTCAACGCTTGCCATGACGCTCCAGCAGTTCTTTGTACAGCGACAGATAACGCAGGCCCATCTCGCGGATGCCGTGCTCGCGTTGCGCGTAGTCACGCCCCCGGCGCGCGGTCTCGCGGCGCAGGGTGTCGTCGCCCAGCATGCGGTCCAGCCCGGCGGCCACGGCGTCGTGGTCGCCGATGGGGCACAGGATGCCGCGGCCATCGGCCAGGCTTTCCTTCTGGCCGCCAGCGTCGGTGGATACTACCGGCACCTCGCGCAGGAAGGCATCGAGCACGCTGGTGCTCAGGCCCTCGAGCCGGGACGTCAGCACGAACACGTCGGCCAGCGGGTACAGGCCCTCGGGCTGATCCTGGAAGCCCACGTAGCGGTAGTACGGTTGCAGGCCCTGCGACTGGACCAGGCTTTCCACAGCGGGCCGCGACGGGCCATCGGCGCCCATGTGGACCAGGACGAAGTCCTGCCGGCGCCGCGCCAGCGCGGCCACGGCGCGCAGCAGCGTCTCGGGATCTTTCTCTCGCGTCAGCGACGCGGCGGTCATGATGACGCGGCGGCCTTCCAGCCCATGCTCGGCGGCGAAGGCGGCCAGGCGCGCCGGATCGGCCGGCTGCGGATCGGGCACGGCGCTGTGCACCACGACGGGATGCGAACCCAGCCGGCGCGGCTCGTCGGCGGCGCTTTCGCTTACGGCGCACAGCAGGTCGGCATGCCGCCACTTGAACGCCGTGGCGCCTTCGCGCCGCGTGATCGGCATGGCCGTGCGGCGGGTGACCACCAGCGGACGGCGATACAGCCATTTGGCGCCGACCGCCCAGCTCAGCGTGTTGGCCGTCTGGCAATGGATGATGTCGTAGCGACGGCCATGCTGCGCCAGAAAAGCGCCCATGGACACGGGTTGCTGCCGCGCATGCACCGTGAAGCCTTCGGCCGCGGCCCGCTGGGCCAGGGGAAAACCTTCCCGGGCCAGCAATTCGACCTGATGGCCTTCTTCGCGGAAGACCCGCATGCAGAACATGGTCTGGCGTTCGCCGCCGCGCCAGTCGCGCTCGAAGTTGAGCTGAAGAATCTTCATGCGCGGCCAATGCCCTGATACTCGAAGCCTTGTTCGGCCATGTCCAGCGGTTCGTACAGATTGCGGCCGTCGAAGATCACGGGGGCTTTCAGCAGGCTCTTGACGCGTTCGAGGTCGGGCGCGCGGAACAGCTTCCATTCGGTGAGAATGAGCAGCGCGTCGGCGCCATCCAGCGCCTGGTACATGTCTTCCACCAGCTTGATCGACGCATTGCCCTTGATGGCCCGGGCGGCCTGCGACATGGCGACCGGATCGTAGGCCAACACCCGCGCGCCCCGCGCGGTCAGGTCGGCAATGGCGGTCAGGCTGGGCGCCTCGCGCATGTCGTCGGTGTTGGGCTTGAAAGCCAGGCCCCACAGCGCGAAGGTACGGCCAGTAAGGTCGTCGCCGAAACGCTTGACGACCTTCTCGGACAGGCGCAGTTTCTGCACGTCGTTGGCCTCTTCCACAGCGTGGATCACGCGCATGGGCATGCCATGTTCCGCCGCCATGCGTTCCAGCGCCTGCACGTCCTTGGGAAAACACGAGCCGCCATAGCCCACGCCGGGATACAGGAAGTGATAGCCGATGCGCGGATCCGCGCCAATGCCGCGACGCACGTGTTCGATGTCGGCGCCCAGCACTTCGGCCAGGTTCGCCATCTCGTTCATGAACGAGATGCGCGTGGCCAGCATGGCGTTGGCCGCGTACTTGGTCAGCTCGGCAGAGCGGACATCCATGACCATCAGGCGCTCGTGCGTGCGCTGGAAGGGCGCATACAAACGGCGCATGATGCCGATGGTGTATTCGTCGTCGGCGCCGACCACAATGCGGTCAGGCCCCATGAAATCCTTGATGGCGGCGCCTTCCTTCAGGAACTCGGGATTCGAGGCCACGCTGAAGGGAATGTCGACGCCGCGTTCGGCCAGCACGGCGGTGATGGCCGCGCGCACCTTATCGCCCGTGCCCACCGGCACGGTGGACTTGTCGATGACGACCTTGCGGCTGGTCATGTGGCGCGCGATGTTGCGCGCCGCGGCCAGCACGTAGGAAAGATCGGCGGAGCCGTCTTCGCCAGGCGGCGTGCCCACGGCAATGAACTGCAGGTCGCCGAATGCCACGCTTTCCTCGACGTCGTCGGTGAAACGCAGGCGATTGCCGGCCGCATTGCGGGTGACCAGTTCGTCCAGGCCCGGCTCGTAGATGGGGATGGCGCCCTGGCGCAGCATGGCGATCTTGGCGGCATCGGTATCCAGACACAGGACCTGGTTGCCCATTTCCGCCAGGCAGGCTCCGGTAACCAGGCCCACATAGCCGGTACCGATCACGGTGATTTTCATTCGAGAAACGCCCTTGATCTCGGCGGAACCAGATGCCCCACCACGATGGGCCGATTATAGAAGCCTGTTCTGGACGGCTCTGTGTCAGGCCGCCCGGGCCGACCGAACCGTGTTGACGGCCACTGCCGCCGCCGCGCAGACCGCCGCCAGCACCAGGGCCACGGCCGGCCCCTGGCTGGGAATGACCCCGAAGGCCACCGCCACCAGCGCGGTGCCGAAGCTTTGGCCGAAGACCCGCGTGGTGGCCTGCAGCCCGCCCGCGGCGCCGCTGCGCTGCCGTGGCGCCGCCCCCAGCATGGCGCGGTTGTTGGGCGTCTGAAACAGGCCGAAGCCCACGCCGGCCAGGAACATGCCGGCCATGATCCAGGCGTTGGACGCATCCAGCGGCAACGCCGCCAGCCAGATCAGGCCCAGCACCATGGCGCCCGCGCCCGTACCGCTGAGCGCCGCCGCCGAGTAGCGGTCGGAGATACGGCCGGCCAGCGGCGCGACCAGCGCGGTGCCAATGGGCCACGCGGCCATCAGCAGGCCGACCTCCAGATGCGGGCGGCCCAGCACCTGCTGGAAATAGAACGGCAGCGTGACGTACGACGCCATCTGCGCGGCGAAGGTGGCCGCCGAGGCGGCCACCGCGAAGGCGATGGTGCGCACGCGCAGCAGGTCGACCGGCACCAGCGGCGCCTGCTGGCCACGCGCGCGGCGCAGCAGCAGCAGGCCCGCCACGCAGGCGATCGCCACCAGGCCGATGCCGCCCAGGATGTCCTGCCCCAGATAATCGATGCCGGTGATGAAGACGCCCAGGGCGATCATCACCAGCGCCACGCTGAGCCAATCCATGGGCGCGCGCGTGCGCGGTATTTCAGGCAGGAAGCGCAGCCCGAACATGATGGCGATCCCGATGGGCAGATTGACGGCGAAGATCCAGCGCCAGTCGGCCACCGACAGGATCAGCGATCCGATGGTGGGCCCCAGCACCGACATCACGGCCACGGTGGTGGCATTCAGGCTGATGCCGCGCCCCAGCAGCCGCAGGGGATAGATGTTGCGCACCATGCCCCCGACCAGGGACATCAGCGCGGCCGCGCCGACGCCCTGCGCCACCCGCGCCAGGCTGAGCTGCCACAACGATCCCGACAGGGCACAGGCCACCGAGGCCAGCGTGAACAGCGTCAGGCCGAAGGTGAACATGCGCCGGATGCCGACCCGCTCGGCCAGCGCCGAGATGGGCAGCAGCATCACCACGATGGCCACGCTGTAGGCGTTGCTGATCCAGACCGCGCGCGAAGCCGGCGCGTCCAGGTCGATGGCGATGGAGGGCAGCGCCACGTTGACGATGGTGGCGTCCAACACCGCCAGGCTGATGCTGAACAGGACGGTGGCCGCCGCCCAATAGCGTTGCGGCGTGGGCAGCCCGTCCGAGGGTTCCTGGCGAGGTGGCGGGGTATCAGCGGCGTTCAAGGATGTGCCTTCGTGCTTCTTTCCCCGAGACGCGTCCTGGAAATGGCGCGGCAGGCTACGGGTATCCCTGCGCGCCGCGGACATGGCCGTCCGCCCCGGGACCGCGGATCCGGCGAACGCGCGAGGGGCGCGGCCGGATCCCGGTCCATGGAGACCTTACTTCTTCTGCTTGACCGGACGCTGCCAGCCTTCGATGGTGGTCTGGCGCGCGCGCGAGAGGGTCAGTTGGCCTGCGGGCGCGTCCTTGGTCAGCGTGGTGCCCGCGCCCAACGTGGCACCCTTGCCCACACGCACCGGCGCCACCAGTTGAGAATCGGAACCGATGAAGGCATCGTCCTCGATGACGGTGCGGAACTTGTTGGCGCCGTCGTAGTTGCAGGTGATGGTGCCCGCGCCGATGTTGACGCGCTCGCCCACGTCGGCATCGCCCACGTAGGCCAGGTGGTTGGCCTTGCTGTCGGCGGCCAGCACGCTGTTCTTCACTTCGACGAAGTTGCCGATGTGCACGCGGTCGGCCAGCTTGGCGCCGGGCCGCAGGCGTGCGTAGGGGCCGATGCGCGCATCCGCGCCCACCGTGGCTTCTGCCAGATGGCTGTAGGCCTCGATCTGGGTGCCCGCCTGCACGGTGACGTCGCGCAGCACGCAATAGGGGCCGACACGAACGCCGTCGGCCAGTTCGACCTTGCCCTCGAACACGCAGCCCACGTCGATGAACACATCGCGGCCGCATTGCAGCGAGCCGCGCACGTCGAAGCGCTCGGGATCGGCCAGCGTGACGCCCGCTTCCAGATGGCGGCGGGCCTGCTCGCGCTGCCAGCTGCGCTCCAGCGCGGCCTGTTGCACGCGGCTGTTCACGCCCAGGGTCTCCCAGGACGCCTCCGGCTGCGCGGCGCCGACGGCCACGCCATCGGCCACGGCCAGGCCCACCACGTCGGTCAGGTAGTACTCGCCCTGCGCGTTCTTGTTGTCGATACGGCTCAGCCAATCCTTCAGGCGCGCGGTGGGCGCCACCAGGATGCCCGTGTTGACCTCGCGGATGGCGCGCTGCGCTTCGCTGGCGTCCTTGTGCTCGACGATGCTGGACACGTTGCCTTTCGCGTCGCGCACGATGCGGCCGTAGCCGGTGGCATCCTCCAGCACTTCGGTCAGCACCGCCGCGCCCTGGCCGCGCGCCTGCAGCAGGCGCTTCAACGTTTCGGGCTGCACCAGCGGCACGTCGCCATACAGCACCAGCGTGACGTCGTCGGCGCCATCGCCTTCCAGCAGTTGCGGCACGGCCTGCTGCACCGCGTGGCCGGTGCCATGCTGCGGATCCTGCAACGCGAAGGCCAGTCCGTCCTGGCCTTCGAAAGCGCCGCGGACACGGTCGGCCCCGTGACCGACGACGACGATGATGCGGGCCGGGTCGAGCTGGCGAGCGCTGTCCAGCACATGGGCCAGCATCGGCTTGCCAGCCAGCGAGTGCAGGACCTTGGGCAGGTCGGACTGCATGCGTTTGCCTTTTCCGGCGGCGAGAATGACTACATTGAGCATGGGTGGAATTCAGTAAGAAAGGCGTGCGGCCGCCTTGGCAGCGACCGCGCGGCCAGGATGAAGGGAGGTCAGGTCTTGTCGGCCGCGGGCTTGGCGGCCGTCTTGCGCGCAGCGGCCTTCCTGGCCGGCGTCTTGCGTGCCGCCGTCTTCTTCGCGGCGGGCTTGGCAGTCTTCGCTGCCGTGGCGTCGGCGGCACGGGGTGCGCCGCCGGCGGGTGCGGATGGCGCGCGCTCGGCCGGGGCCTGCTGCGCCGTGGCTTCCGGGGCAGACGCCATGCTGGACATGCTGGCCACGGTGGCCTGGGCGATGTTGTTGAACTGCTGCTGCATCAGGTCCCACCATGCCCGCGAGGCCGAGCGCGCCGCGCTGTCCAGCGCCTCCGGGCCGGGGGAAGCCGCATCGGCGCCCGGCGCATCGGCGCTGCTGGCGGCCGAAGCCGCCTTGTCGTCCTTGGGCGCGGGCTTGATGCCCAGCACGATCTCGAGCGGCGTCGGTTGACCCGGCGCGGGCGCGGAGCCCGTATCGAGGGACGCGGCGCTGTCGATGAACGAGCGCAGCGTGGCGATGGTGGCACGCTGCACCTCCATGCCCTGGATGGTGCTGCCCAGCATGGACAGGTTCATGCGCAGCCATCCTTCGACGGCGCGCAGATCGGCAATGCGGCGCTCGAGCTCCTCGACGTTCATGGGCGCGGTCATGGGCAGGGCCTGCGCGAGGCCGCCGGGCCCCGTCAGGCCGGCCCAGGCCTGCTTCATCATTTCCATGCTGGCCAACAGCGGATTGCCGGAGAGATTGGAACTCTGGCCCATGCCGGGCAGGATGAACGGATTGGTGCTCGAATCGGTCATGCGGTCTCCTGGAGGCGTGTCGTCAGAGCGGCAGCAACTGATTGTTCTCGACCCGCACGGGGGTGCCAGACGCATAAGGGAAGGGCTGGGCGCTGCGGAACGAACGCGCGCTGCCGTCGCTCATGCGAACGGTAAGCTCGTAGTGTGTCACCGTCTGTTGCGCCCTGATATTACGCTCGATTTCATGGCCGGCAAAAGCGCCGCCCACGGCGCCGAGCACCGTCGCCGCATCACGGCCACGGCCGCCGCCGATCTGGTTGCCGACCACGCCGCCCACCACGCCGCCGGCCAAGGTGCCGACGATGTTGTTGCTGTTGCTGCGCACGGGCACTTGGACCGTGCGCACGGATTCGACGGTGCCGCAGGCGGCACATGCGGGCGGCTGCGCGGCGGCAGCCGGGGCCGGCGCCTTGCCCTTCGCGGCCTGCTGCTGGCCGGGTTGCGGCGGCTGGCCGGGTTCCTGCAGGGCAGCCTGCTCGGCGGGCGCACGGTCGGCTGATGATCCCGGCAGCCATCCGGCGATGGCGGCGACGGCCACTGCGCACAACACGATGACGGACACCGCCGCGGTGGCGATCAGGGGATGCAGGCCGCTGCGCGGCGCGGAACTGCGGGCGCTCGAAGGCGAGACGTTCATGATGGGTCTCCCAAGTACGTACGGGGAAACGGTATAGCACCCAGGCGCCATTTCGGCGTGTTGCGATAGTGACCCTTTGCAAGACCAACCGGCCGCGAACAGGTTCTGGGACAATGGAGCCTATGGATCAGCTTATCTCCCTGCCGGATCTGGAAGACGCCATCAACTACTGGCGCGCCCGTTCGCCCTCGCAAGGCGAGGAAGCGCGCCTGTGCGCACAGGCCGCGGCATTGGCCCGGCCCTATGCGTTGATGATCATCGCCCACCGCCACGACATCGCCCCGGACGACCTCAGCCCCGAGGCGCTCGACGCCTATCGGCAGTGGCGCACGGCAAAAGCCGCCTGAACGGCGGCTTGGCGGCGAAGCACTTGGAAACCGCCGCAACGACTTGCAGCAGCGAAAACACCAGGCGACACCCCGCGGGATGCCGCCGGCGACGCGCCTAGAACAGCGCCTTGATGTCGTGCGCCAGGGCCTCGGCGCCGATGTTGTTGTTGGCCAGCACCCGGGCGTCGCCCTTGCCGTCGATCAGGTAGAAAGCGGCCGTGTGGTCCATGGTGTAGTCGCCATCCTTGCGCGGCACCTTGGCGTAATAGGCCTTGAACGAGGCCGCCGCCTTGCGGATCTGCTCGGCATTGCCCGTCAGGGCCAGGAAGCGCGGATCGAACGACGTGACGTACTGCTTGAGGATCTCGGGCGTATCGCGCTCGGGATCCACCGTAATCAGCAGCACCTGCACGCGGTCGGCATCGGGGCCCAGGCGCTTCATGACGTCGGCCAGTTCGACCAGCGAGGTGGGGCACACGTCGGGGCACTGCGTGAAGCCGAAGAATACGACCTTCACCTTGCCGTCGAAGTCGTTCAGCGTGCGCGCGGTGCCGTTATGGTCGGTCAGCGCGAGGTCTTTACCCAGGTTCGTGCCGGTGATGTCGCTGCCCTTGAAGGACGGCTTGCTTTCGCCGCAAGCCGCCAGGGCGATGGCGACCGCACCAGCGGCGCAGGCTTGCAACAGGCGACGACGGGCAGCGGACGCGAACATAAAACGGGAGTCTCCGGGTGGGGCCCGACGGGCCGATGAGCCTGGCTGCCCAGCGATCAGACCAGCAGGCCGATCCAGTGGTCCACCAGCAACGCGGCGAACAGCAGCGACAGATAGAGAATCGAAAAACGGAACATGCTGCGCGCCAGTTCGTCGCTGTAGTTGCGGTACAGGCGCCAGGCATACGACAGGAACATGCCGCCCAGCACCAGGGCGCTGGCCAGGTACATCAGGCCGCTCATGCGGATGGCGTACGGAATGATGGTGCAACCGAGCAGCGCCACGCTGTAGAGCAGGATCTGTAGCTGGGTGAACGCGCGGCCATGCGTGACGGGCAGCATGGGCAGGCCGGACTTGGCGTAGTCGTTGGTGCGGTAGAGCGCCAGCGCCCAGAAGTGCGGCGGCGTCCAGATGAAGATGATGAGCACCAGCGCCCAGGCCTCGGCCGGCACGGCATTGGCGACGGCCGCCCAGCCCAGCGCCGGCGGCATCGCCCCGGACAGGCCGCCGATGACGATGTTCTGCGGCGTGCGCGGCTTGAGGATGACGGTGTAGATGATGGCGTAGCCGACGAAGGTGGCGAAAGTCAGCCACATCGTGAGGGGATTGACCAGGTGATACAGCACCAGCATGCCCGCGCCGCCCAAGAGGCCCGACAGGCCCAGTACCTGCGTGGACGAGATGGTGCCCTGCGCGGTGGCGCGGCGCGCCGTGCGCGTCATGCGCGCGTCGACTTCCTGCTCGATCAGGCAGTTGATGGCGAAGGCGGCGGCGGCCAGCAGCCAGATGCCCAGCGTGGCGAACACCACGCGATCCATCGGCGGCACGCCCGGCGTGGCCAGGAACATGCCGATGACCGCACAGAAGACGGCCAACTGCGTGACCCTCGGCTTGGTCAGCACGAGGTATTGACGCAGAAGTCCGGAGGAAGAAGCGACGGCAGTACTCATAGCCTTTCTATTTTACCCGCCCATGCCGCAACGGGGTGCGACTTAGGGTCGCAGGCAAGCCATTGTCCCTCTCAGGCGGGTTGTACCGGCCGTTGTCCGGCCGAGGCCAACCGTACCAAAATGACCACACTGGCCAGCGTCAGGCCTGCCGCGCCGCCATTGTGTAACACGGCGATCAGCAAGGGCCACTGGAAGAAAATGGTGGTCAGGCCCGTCAACAGCTGCGCTACCAGCAGGCACAGCAGCAGGGTGGCCGGCTTCCGGATGCCGGGCTCGGACCGCAGCCGGAACCCCAGCACGCCCAGGTAGGCGAACACCAGGAAGGCGAAATTGCGGTGCACCCAGTGGATGGCCGTCAGCGCGGACTGCGAGATCATTTCCCCGGAAGGCAGTTCGCCCAGCCCCCGGATGATGGAAAAGCCGCCGTGGAAATCCATCTCGGGCACCCAGGCGCCGTGGCAGGTGGGAAAGTCCATGCAGGCCAGCGCGGCGTAGTTGGTGCTGACCCAGCCGCCCAGCGTCACCTGTATCAGCAACAGCAACAGCCCGCCCCGCATCCAGGGCCGCCAGCGCTCGGCGGCCGCCGACAACGCCTGGTGCGGCTGCTCGCGCGCCGCCAGCCAGGTCATCAGCGACAGCAGCAGCAGGCCCAGCACCAGGTGCGAGGTGACCACCGCCGGCATCAGCTTGTGCGTGACGGTCCAGGCGCCGAACGCCCCCTGCACGCATACGGCCACCAGCGTGACCGTCGCCAGCAGCGGCGAGCGGCCCAACCGGGCGCGATGGCGCCAGGCCATGACCACGATGGCGATGATGAGCAGGCCCAGCGTGGCGCCCACGTAGCGGTGGATCATCTCGATCCAGGCCTTGGACAGCGTGACCGGGCCGAACGGCATGGCCTGCGAGGCCGCATCGATGTGATGCATGGCGCCGATGGGCGACACGCTGGCATAGCAGCCGGGCCAGTCGGGACAGCCCAGGCCGGAATCGGTCAGGCGCACGAAAGCGCCGAACATGATGAGGTCCAGCGTCAGGAACCAGGTGAAGAAAACGAGCTTGCGGTAGCGAAGTTTGATGCGATCGTGTTCCATCGTCAGCCGATGCGCGAGTGGTAGAGAAGTTTGCTCAGATCCTTGCGAACCTGGATGCCGTCGGCCTCGGCCGGGAATTGCATCATCAGGTTGCCCAGCGGGTCCATCAGCCAGATGGGGGCCCGCAGCGACCCGGCGCCGCCGTCCGGGCCCTGCAGGAAGGGGCGCAACTGGTCGGCACGGGCCCGCACCATCACTGTGCCCTTGTAGGCCTCGAGCACTTTGTCGGGCACCGGAGCGTCATCGGTGATGAACCAGACCCGCGCCACGCGATCCACGTTCTTGCCCTGGCTGGCGTGGCTGTTGCGGGCCACGAACAACTTGCGCGCGCACGATTCCGGGCACGCGGCCTGGTCCGTGCTGATCAGCACCCACTTGCCGCGCAGGCTGCGCAGGTCGAACGGCTGGCCGTCCAGCGTGGTCAGCGCCAGCGCATCGGGGCCGGGCGCCACGCGCTGCGGCTGGATCAAGGCGCCGTAGTTGCTCGAATCCTCGGGCCACCACTGCGGGTTGTAGTAGACGACGAAGGCCGCCACGATGGGCGCCAGCGCGCACAGGAACACCAGCACCAACGGCATCAGGGAACGCTTGGCCGGCGGACGGGACGAGACGGAAGGCGTAGTCATGGGCGAAGCACCAACGTTACGAACCCGTGCGCCGCGCACGCCGCCAGGCGCGCACCGCCACGGCCAGCCAGGCGATCGCCGCGATACCCGCGAACGAAAACCACTGCATGGCATAGCCCAGGTTCTGGTTGTAGTCGACGGAAGGTTGAGGCCAATCGCGCACCAGCGCATCGTCCCCGCGCGTCTGCATCAGCACGGCGGGCAGCAGGGCCAGGCCGGTGGCTTGCGCGTAATCGGCGAGATCCAGGTTCTGCACGGCAGGCAGGGCGCCACGGGTGGGCAAGCGGGCCGGCAGGGCCGCGCGCGGCGGGCCGAAGGACCAGAGTTCGAACAAGCGCGGCACGCGCGCGGCGAGTTCGCCAGTCACGTCCTGTTCGCCGGCGGCGGCAGCCGGTACAGTCGGCGGCGTGCCGTCCAGCGTGCGCGGCAGCCAGCCGCGCAGCACCAGCACGGCCTGGCGCCGGGCAGGCTCCAGCAGCAGGGGGGTGGCCAGCCAGTAGCCCGGACGGCCATCCTGGTTGCGGTTCTCCAGCAGCACGCTCAGCGCGGGCAGCCATTGGCCATGTCCCTGCGCGGGACGCCAGGCGCGCAGCTCGCCGGCCGGCATGTCGCCCGCCAGCGTCACGGGCGCCTGCGCGCGGCCGGCCTCGATGGCCGCCAGCGTGGCGCGGCGCTCGTCGGCACGGTGCAATTGCCAGCGTCCCAGCGATGCGAGGATCGCGGCGGCCGCCGCCAGCAGCACCAGCGCCGCCACGGTCAGCCGAAAGGAATGCGCTCGCGCCATGTCTGCAATAATTTCCGTTCCACGCAGGAGGAGACCTAAAAATGCGAATTATCGTCGTGGTGGCCTTCATCGGCATCCTGGTCAGCCTGGGCTCGGCCCTGGTCTACCTGATGAAGGACAAGGGGGGCACCAACAGGACGGTCAATGCCCTGACCGTGCGTATCGGGCTGTCTGTCGCCCTGTTCCTGTTCGTGCTGTTCGCCCATCACATGGGCTGGATCGAAAGCACCGGGATCCGATGAACGCACGGGGCCGGCGTTCCAGGCCCGCACCCGGCGGTTCCCACAAGGCAATGCCCCCGAGACGGGGGCATTGTCGCATGCGGTCCTGACGATACGCCCACGTCCGTACGCGCGCGGACCGCGGCCGATGGCCCGCCTTACATCCAATACACGAACAGGTACAGGCCCAGCCACACCACGTCGACGAAGTGCCAGTACCAGGCGGCGCCCTCGAATCCGAAGTGATGGTTGGCCGTGAAGTGGCCGCGCAGCAGGCGGAAAAAGATCACCGTCAGCATCGTGGCGCCCATGATGACGTGGAACCCGTGGAACCCCGTCAGCATGTAGAACAGCGAGCCGTACGCCCCCGAGTCGAAACGCAGGTTCAGCTCGGTGTACGCGTGGTGGTATTCGAGCGCCTGGCAGGCCACGAAGATGAAGCCCAGGATGACGGTGGCGGCCAGCCAGATCAGGGTTTTGGTGCGATGGTCTTCGCGCAGCGCGTGGTGGGCGATGGTCAGCGTCACCCCCGAGGACAGCAGCAGCGCCGTGTTGATGGTGGGCAGCCAGAACGGGCCCACCGTCTGGAAGTGCTCGACCACGCCGGCCGGGCCGAAGTTGGGCCACATGGCCTGGAAATCGGGCCACAGCATCAGGCGGTGATCCAGGTCGCCCAGCCACGGCGTGGTGACGGTGCGCGTGTACCACAGCGCGCCGAAGAAGCCGGCGAAGAACATGACCTCGGAGAAGATGAACCAGCTCATGGCCCAGCGGTACGACAGGTCGATCTTCTTGCTGTTCAGCCCGCCCTCGGATTCGCGGATGGCGTCGCCGAACCACTGGAACAGCACGATGACCAGCCCGATCAGGCCGACCAGCACGGCCCACTTGCCCCAGCCGACGCTGTTGACCCACGTGGCCGCGCCCACGCCCATGAACAGCAACGCGACGGCCATGCGCACCGGGTGCCTGGAATCGGCCGGGACGTAGTAGTACGGCGCCTCATTGCCCTGATGAACCGAGTGGCTTGCACTCATGGACTTCTCCCTGGTACTTGCGAATTCTGATTGGTCGGACGATTGGTTCGATACAACGACTTCAGGTCAGGAACTTGCCACCACCCAGCGCACGATCGAGATCAACCCGATGACGAACAGCGCCGCCGCCAAGATGCCCGCGACGATGACGTGCACCGGATTCAGGCGCGCGGCGTCTTCCTGATACCCCGCGCCGCGCCGCACGCCCAGAAACGCCCACAGCACCGCCCGCATCGTCTGCAGGAAACCGGCCTTGCGCGGCGGCGACGGCTGCGGATCGGTCATGGCTTACCCCAGCTTGCCGGCCAGCAGCCCGGCGCCGCGGAAGATCGTCCAGGCGAACACCGCCAGCACGAACAGCAGCAGGATGAGACCGACCTTGCGGTTGCGGCGGCTTTGCTCAGGCGTGGCCATGGCGATGTTCCCGGCGCGTGGCGCTTACTTGACCTCGGGCGGCGTCTCGAAGGTATGGAAGGGGGCCGGCGACGGCACGGTCCATTCCAGGCCTTCGGCGCCTTCCCACGGCTTGGCCGGCGCCGGTTCGCCCTTGCCTGCGAAGCTGCGAATGGCCACATACAGCAGGATGAGCTGCGACAACCCGAACCAGAACGCACCGATGGTGGCGATCTGGTGGAAGGTGGTGAACTGGGCCGCGTAGTCGGCATAACGGCGCGGCATGCCGGCCAGGCCCAGGAAGTGCATGGGAAAGAAGGTGACGTTGAACGAGATCATCGACGACCAGAAATGCAGCTTGCCGAGCTTCTCGTTGTACATCACGCCCGTCCACTTGGGCAGCCAGTAGTAGGCGCCCGCGAACAGCGCGAACAGCGAGCCCGCCACCAGCACGTAATGGAAGTGCGCGACCACGTAATAGGTGTCGTGGACCTGGATGTCGATGGGCGCCACCGACAGGATCAGCCCCGTGAAACCGCCCATGGTGAAGACGAAGATGAAGCCGATCGAGAACAGCATGGGCGTCTCGAACGTCATCGAACCGCGCCACATGGTGGCCACCCAGTTGAAGATCTTCACGCCCGTGGGAATGGAGATCAGCATGGTGGCGTACATGAAGTACAGCTGCGCCGTCACCGGCATGCCGGTGGTGAACATGTGGTGCGCCCACACGATGAAGGACAGCACGGCGATGGCGGCGGTGGCGTACACCATCGAGGCATAGCCGAACAGGCGCTTGCGGGCAAAGGCCGGCACGATGGCCGACACGATGCCGAACGCCGGCAAAATCATGATGTAGACCTCGGGGTGCCCGAAGAACCAGAACACGTGCTGGTACAGCACCGGATCGCCGCCCGCGGCCGCGTTGAAGAAGCCGGTGCCGAAGTGGCGGTCGGTCAGCACCATGGTGACGGCGGCGGCCAGCACGGGCATCACGGCGATCAGCAGGAAGGCGGTGATCAGCCAGGTCCAGCAGAACAGCGGCATCTTCATCAGCGTCATGCCGGGCGCGCGCATGTTCAGGATGGTGACGATGATGTTGATGGCGCCCATGATGGACGAGGCGCCCATGATGTGCACGGCGAAGATGGCCAGGTCCATGCCCGGGCCCATCTGCCCCGACAGCGGCGCGTACAGCGTCCAGCCCGCGGCGGTGGCGCCGCCCGGCACGAAGAACGAGCCCGTCAGCATCAGGCCCGCCACCGGCAGCAGCCAGAAGCTGAAGTTGTTCATGCGCGCGAACGCCATGTCGGAGGCGCCGATCTGCAGCGGGATCATCCAGTTCGCGAAGCCCACGAAGGCCGGCATGATCGCGCCGAACACCATGATCAGGCCATGCATGGTGGTGAACTGGTTGAACAGCTCGGGCTGGAAGAACTGCAGGCCCGGCTCGAACAGCTCGGTGCGCAGCAGCAACGCCAGCGTGCCGCCTTCGAGCAGCATGACGAACGAGAAGATGAGATACATCGTCCCGATGTCCTTGTGGTTGGTCGCGAACAGCCAGCGACGCCAACCCGTCGGGATGGGATGGTGGTGATCATCGTGACCGTGGCCGTGATGGCCGGGCGACACGTGGTCTGCGGTGACGCTGCTCATGGAGGACTCCTTCCTGCTGATCGCCGGGCTCGGTCCAGAAGCCCGGCGGCGTGTTTCTGTCTCGGGAAACTGTGTTTTTTGCCAGGAAAGCGCGGTGCTCAGCGCCCCGCCGTGACGTCCTTCGGCTGCACCACCGGATCCTGCCCCTTGCCGGCGTTGCTCCAGGCATGGCGGGTATAGGTGATGACCGAGGCGATCTCGACGTCATTCAGTTGCGGACCGAAGGCCGGCATGGCGGTGCCGGGACGGCCCTTCAGCACGGTCTCGATCTGCTTGGCCTTGGGCCCCAGGACGGTGGGGTCGCCATCGAGCGCGGGAAACGAACCCGGCACGCCCTTGCCGGTGGCCTGGTGACAGGCCACGCAGTTGGCGGTGTAGACCTTTTCACCGCGGGCCATCAGTTCGGCCTCGGTCCATTCCTTGGTGGGATCGTCGGCGTTGGCGGCCAGCTTCTTCTTCTGCTCGGCCGCCCAGGCATCGTAGTCCGCCTGCGACTTCACCTCGACCACGATGGGCATGAAGGCGTGATCCTTGCCACAGAGCTCGGCGCATTGCCCGCGGTAGACGCCGGTTTTTTCGGCGCGGAACCAGGTGTCGCGCAGGAAGCCGGGGATGGCGTCCTGCTTGACGCCGAAGTCCGGCACCATCCACGAGTGGATGACGTCGGCGGCGGTAAGCACGATGCGCACCTTCTTGTCCACGGGCACCACCAGATGGTTGTCGACTTCCATCAGGTAGAACTGCCCCTTGGGTTCGCGGCCTTCGATCTGCGCGCGAGGGGTGGACAGGTTGGAGAGGAACTTGACGCCGGCGGCGTCGCCATCGAGGTACTCGTAGCCCCACTTCCATTGGTAGCCGGTGACCTTGACGGTGAGATCGGCGCTGGAAGTGTCTTTCATGGCGACGACCGCGCGCGTGGCCGGCAGGGCCATGGCGATGACGATGATGAAAGGGATGACCGTCCAGGCCACCTCGACGCCGAGGTGTTCATGGAAGGTGGCCGGCTGGTGGCCGCGCGATTTGCGATGCGCCCAGATGGAATAGAACATCACGCCGAACACACCGACGAAGATCACGATACAGATCGTGAGCATCATCCAGTGCAACCACATCACGTCGCGGGTCATCTGCGTGACGCCTTCGTGCAGGTTCAGCTGATTGACCTTCGGCCCCCCCGGCATGTCCTGCACCTGCGCGCTTGCGGCGGTGCAAAGAAGCATGGCACAGGCGCCCAGGAACCTCCCTCTCCACTTCTTCATGCTTACCTCGTGATACGGCGCGCAGTTCTCCGGTATCTCCTGTTCAGCCGCAAGGCGGCTGCCGGCACTGTTTTTCGCGCACTGTTATTAGACGTCGGGTACTCGCCGGGGTTAAGACTACCCCATCGACTCCGCGCGAGTTCACAAGAAAACCGCGAAATTATAGCGGACACCTCTGGCCGTGGGCCGTCGCGGGGCCGGATCGCGTCTCGGCGAAAACCCCATGTCAGCCCGCTGCACTAAAATCCGCGCCATGCAGAACACCGCCATCCAGGACCCGACCGAGCAAGCCTCGCGCCTGGCCCAACTGTACGATCGGCTGGGCGCGCGCGCCCATGAACTGCCGCCGCAACTGGCGCGTCCGCTCTATATCGCCGGCCATTGCTGTGGCTGGGCGACGCATGCGGCATGCGATGCGCTGCGCGGCACCGGCCTGGCCGCCATCGAGGCCGACGCGCTGCGGCTGGGGCCCGGACTGGATCCCGGACCCGAGCTGGACGCCGTGCTGGCGCAGGTGGCGCAGACCCTGCGCGACGCCAACTGCCTGCGCGGCTGGCGCGACGAACTGCTGGAGGTGACGGCGGGGGACGTGCGCCTGGGCGTCATCGAGCGCGCCGCCATGCGGCCCCTGGGCCTGCCGACCCGGGCCGTGCACCTCAGCGCCTGGACGCCCGACGGCCGCATGTGGGTGGCGCGCCGCGCGCTCAGCAAGTCCACCGACCCCGGCATGTGGGACAGCCTGGTGGGCGGCCTGGCCGGCGCCGGCGAAGATATGGAACGGGCGCTGGAACGCGAATGCGGCGAAGAGGCGGGCCTGGATCCGCACCACCTGCACGCCCGCGAACCGCTGCGCACCATCCTGCGCATGCACCGCCGCCTGCCCGAAGGCTACCAGGTGGAAGACCTGCTGGTCAGCACCTGTGTGCTGGACGATGGCGTGCAGCCCGCCAACCGGGATGGCGAGGTGATGGAGATCGCCGCCTTGCCGGTGGAGGACGTGCTGCAGCGCGTCGAGGCCGGCGAATTCACGCTGGAAGCGGCGCTGGTCATCGTCGAGGACATCATCCAGCAACGCGCGCAGGGCCGCATCGGCTGAGGCGCTGACCGCACGGCCGCGGCGTTCAATGCGAATGCCGCGGGTCGCCGCGCGTCTCCACCACCCGCAGATACAGCGTGGCCGGCTCCAGGCAGGCGCCGGTCGACAACTGGCCCACCATGCTGCGATAGAGTTCCTGCCAGGGCGTCTGCGATTCAGGGACCACGGTCCGCATGGTGGCCGCACGGCGCTTCAGTTCATCTTCGTCCACCTGCACCGTGACGCTGCGCTGGTTCAGGTCCACGCGCAGGATGTCGCCCGTCTTCAGCAGCGCCAGGCCGCCGCCCACCGCCGCCTCGGGCGACAGGTTCAGGATGGACGGACTGGCCGACGTGCCGCTCTGACGGCCATCGCCCAGGCAAGGCAGGGAATCCACCCCGCGCTTGATCAACGCCGCGGGCGGCGCCATGTTGACCACCTCCGCGCTGCCCGGATAGCCGACCGGCCCGCAGCCGCGTATCACCAGAATGCAGTGCTCGTCGATCTGCAAGGCGGAATCGTCGATGCGGGCGTGGTAATCCTCGGGACCCTCGAACACGATGGCGCGCGCCTCGAAGGCGTTTTCATCGCCGGGCTCGGACAGGTAGGTGCGGCGGAACGCCTCGCCGACCACCGACATCTTCATCACCGCGCTATCGAAGAAATTGCCCGACAGCACGATGTATCCGGCGTGCGGCATCAGCGGCGCCTCGTAGGCGCGGATCACCTGCCGGTCATGTGCGGGCGAGGCCCGCGCGATCTCGCCGATGCGCCGGCCCGACACCGTCATGCAGTCCTCATGCAGGCGCCCCGCCGCGCACAATTCGTGCAACACGGCGGGCACGCCGCCCGCGCGATGGAAACCCTCGCCCAGGTATTCGCCCGCCGGCACGCAGTTCACCAGCAGCGGCACGTCCTCGCCCACCCGTTGCCAGTCTTCCGTCGTCAGGGACACGCCCATGTGCCGCGCGATCGCCACCAGATGCCACGGGCAATTGCTGGAGGCGCCCAGCGCGGACGCCGCGACGATGGCGTTCTCGAAGGCCTCGCGCGTCAGGATGCGCGAGGGCCGCAGGTCTTCATGCACCATGTCGCAGATGCGCTTGCCGGTGGCGTAGGCCATCTGGCCGCGCTCGCGATAGGGCGCCGGGATACTGGCGCAGGTCGGCAGCGACATGCCCAGCGCCTCGGCCAGGCAGTTCATCGATAGCGCCGTGCCCATGGTGTTGCAGTGGCCGACCGACGGCGACGACGCCGTGGCCAGTTCCATGAAGCCTTC
The DNA here is from genome assembly GCF_900078315.1 of Bordetella ansorpii. Lineage (GTDB taxonomy): Bacteria > Pseudomonadota > Gammaproteobacteria > Burkholderiales > Burkholderiaceae_B > Bordetella > Bordetella ansorpii. The sequence goes on along the minus strand of NZ_FKBS01000014.1, from coordinate 21,110 downwards.
GTAATCCAGCTTGCCCGCGGCCATCAGGTTGCGCGCCTGCCAGATCACCGTGCCGGAACCCACCCGCTGGCCTTCGTGCCAGCCGTCGAGCATGGGGCCGCCCGACAGCACGATGGCGGGGATGTCGACCGTGGCGGCCGCCATCAGGCAGGCCGGCGTGGTCTTGTCGCAGCCGGTGGTCAACACCACGCCGTCCAGGGGATAACCGTGCAGGATCTCGACCAGCCCCAGGTAGGCCAGGTTGCGGTCCAGCGCGGCGGTTGGCCGGCGGCCCTGCTCGGCCAGCGGATGCACGGGAAACTCCATGGGAATGCCGCCCGCGTCGCGTATGCCTTCCTTCACCCGCTTGGCCAGTTCGATGTGGTGGCGGTTACAGGGCGCCAGGTCGCTGCCTGTCTGGGCGATGCCGATGATGGGGCGGCCTGACTGCAGTTCGCCGCGTGTCAGGCCATAGTTGAGATAACGCTCGACGTAGATCGCGGTCATGTCGGCGTGCGTGGGATCGTCGAACCATTTCTGGCTACGCAGCCGGCGGTGGGAATCGGACATAGTCACCTCTCGTTTTGGGGAACGAAGAGGCGCCGGCGATCGGCCCGCCGCATCCTGTTTTTCTGGGCCGGCACCTGCTTCCAGTGTACACATCGGCCCTGCAAGCCGATGCTATCGATAACATCCCGAGCTTTTGTAACGTGGCTGTCGCGGCCACGGATGCATGGGATATGCTGACGTCATAACGACTCTACTGATTCCGCGCGAAGCCGCAGCACCAGCATGCCCCCCAGGAAGCCCCGCAGTACCCGCAATGGCCGTGTGACGATGCAGGACGTGGCTACGCGAGCCGGCGTTAGCGCAATCACCGTGTCCCGCGCGCTGCGTACCCCTCACAAGGTTGCCCCTCTGGTGCGCGAGCGCATCCAGCAACTGTGCCGCGAAATGGGCTATGTGCTGAATCATGCCGCCAGTGCGCTGGCCTCGGCGCGCTCGCACGCCATTGTGGTGCTGATTCCTTCGCTGTCGAACGTGGTCTTCATCGACATCGTCGCCGGCATCAAGGAAGTGATCGAGGCGCGCGGCTATCACATGCTGCTGGCCGTCACGGGCTACGGCGCGGAAGCCGAGGAAAACATGCTGCGCACGTATCTGCAGCACGCGCCCGACGGCGCGATCCTGACCGGCATCGACCACAGCGACGGCACATGGAAGCTGCTGCGCACGCACCGCGTGCCGGCGGTGCACACCATCGACCTGCTGCCGGCCGAGCACGCGGGGATGAGCGTGGGGTTCTCGCAATTCGGCGCGGGCCATGCCGCCGGCCGTCATCTCGTCGAGCGCGGCTACCGCCGCATCGGCATCGCCTGCGCGCATCCCGACCCGCGTTCGATACGCCGCCGCGAAGGCTGCCGCCAGGCCCTGCGTGAAGCCGGCCTGTACGATCCCGCGCTGGAAGTCAGCAGCCCCGAGGACACCTCGGTCGCGCTGGGCGCGCGGTTGCTGACGCAACTGCATGAGGCGCATCCGGATTGCGACGGCGTGTTCCTGTGCAACGACGATCTGGCGCAGGGCGCGCTGTTCCAGTGCGCGCGCCTGGGGCTTGCCGTGCCGCAATCGATGGGGCTGGTGGGCTGCCACGATCTGGGCGGCAGCGCCTGGACCATGCCCCCGCTGTCGACCATCGCCACGCCACGGCTGCACATCGGCGCCACGGCTGCGCGCATGCTGATGCAGCATCTGGCGGACGAGCCACTGCCGCAGCGGCACGTGGATCTGGGGTTCGAATTGAAGCAGCGCGAGACGACCTGACGGCGGCTGCGCGGCCGTTTCACGCAAAGCCCCGCCCGGCGTGCTCCCGCCGCCCTCCGCGAAGGAATGCCCCGGTGGCCGGGCATCCGGGCCCTCGCGCGAAGACGCCGGCGGCGGACGGGTCAAGGCAACTGTTGCGCCATTTTCTGGTGCTGCTTCCACACCTCGATGGCGCGCAGGCGCTGCTTGGCCACCGTCTGGATTCGTTCGCGCAAGGCTTCGTCCCGCGCCAGCAGCGCGTGGAAATCCCGCGCCGACAGCATCAACAGCTTGCTGTAGCCCAGCGAGGTCACATCGGGATTGACCTGCTTCTCGCCCAGCAGGGCCAACTCGCCGAAGAACTCGCCGCTGCCCAGTTCGATGGTGGTGCCGTCAGGCAGGTGCACGGCCACGGCGCCCGAGGCCACGATGCACATTTCCTCGCCATGACGGCTGGTGCCGCCCAGCACCGGCTGGTCGGGCAGCGCCAGGCGCGGCCGCAGCAGGCGGCAGATGGCGCGCAGCGAGTCGGCACTGAGTCCTTCGAACAGGGGCACGCGCTTGACCAGCTCGGCCGCCCCCATCTCCATGTCCAGGCCGGAATGATGGTCGATGTGTTCCCAGCGGTCCTTCAACTGCGCCATCAGGTCGGCATAGACCTCGCCGCTGATCAGGAACTGGTCGAGCATGCCTCGGTAACGCAGGCGCTCGAGCTCGCGCGCGACGCGCCCCAGATAGCTTTCCTGCAGCCACAGCGCATACGAAGGGTATTGCAGGTTGAGCGCCTGCAGGGCGTTCTCGATCAGGTCCAGCCGGCGCTGGTGCGCCCCCACGATGCGCTGCGCGGCATCCTCGCCCAGCAAGGGCGCAATCTGTTCGCGCGAGAACTGCATCAGCCGCTGCGCCACCGAGCGCTTGGTCATCAGGTTGGAGAAACGATGCGCCAGTTCGCGCGCCAGCCACGACTTGAAGCCGAAGGTGTAGTGCAGCCGCAGCGCCATGCGAAACCCCGGCGAGTAGCGCACGTCGGCCTCGATGGCCGCTTCGAACCCTTGCAGGCCGCCCACGCGAATGGCGTCCTCGAGCCGTTCGGCGCGCGCCAGCAAGGTCTCGGCCATGCGCCAGTCGACGATCTGCGCCTTCAGGATGTCGAAGAACATTTCCTCTTCGCGCCGCGCCACGATGCCCAGGCCCACCGCCACGCGCTGCTCCAGGCTCATCAGGTTGACCTGGCTGTCGTGCACGCTGGCCAGGCTGGCATCGAACACCGCGTGGATGCGCTCGCTGGCCTCGGGGCTGATGTGATCGGTCTTGGCGATCTCGTCGGCCTTGCCCTGCAAGTCTTCCAGGGCGATGGACAGCGCCTGGTTGCGGATGGTGCGCTCGACGGGCGACAGCTGGTTCAGGCCCAGCATGCGGATCAGCGGACGCAGGCTGATGCCGTTGATGAACAACGTCATCAGCACGAAGCCCGTGGTGGCCACGGCGACGAACTGGCGGGCCTCTTCGGGCACGGCTTCCTGTTCGGTCACCGCCAGCGCCAGCGCCAGCGACACGGCGCCGCGCAGGCCGCCCCACAACATCACGGTCTTGTAGGGATTGCTGACCTTGGTGCCCAGCCGCGTCAACCCGAGCATGGGCAACAGCCCGAACACCACGATCGCGCGCGCCACCAGCGTCGCCACGAACAGCAGCGCCACCAGCAGCAGTTCCTGCCAGTCGGCCGCTTCCATCAGGCGGGGAATCAGCATGGAAGCGAACAGGAAGATCAGCGAGTTGGCCCAGAAGCCGAACTGCTCCCAGGCGCTGGACAGGTATTCGAACGTGGCCGGCGACATGCGCGTGCGGCCCGTGGAGCCCACCACCAGGCCCGCGATGACAGTGGCCACGACGCCCGATACGCCCAGATAGTGCTCGGAGATGAAGAAGGACAGATACGCCAGCGTGAGCGTGAGCGTGATCTCGGCCGTGGGAAAACCGCGCAGCCACACGAACAGGTAGCAGGCGCCGCGGCCCATCAGGTAGCCGGCGATGCCGCCACCGATGAAGGTGCGCAGGAAATCGCCCACCACGTCGCCGACGCCGACCTTGCCCGAACCGCTTGCCAGCGCGGCCAGCAGCACCGAATACAGCGCGATCGACGCCGCGTCGTTGAACAGGCTCTCGCCTTCGACCAGCGTGGTCAGGCGCTTGGGCGCACCCACTTCGCGAAAGATGCCGACCACCGCTACCGGATCGGTGGTGGCCACGATGGCGCCCAGCAGCAGGCACACGATCAGGCCGTACGACGACACCGCGTTCATCGTGAAACCCACGAAGATGGTGCACACCACCACCGCCACGATGGCCATCATCAGGATCGGCCCGATGTCGTCCATGAGGCGCCGCACGTTCATGGCCAGCGAGGTCTCGAACAGCAGCACCGGCAGGAACACCATCAGGAAGGTCTCTGAAGAGATCTCGAAGCGTTCGATGCTGTCCAGCATGTCGCCCAGCACCGGCGGCGCCCAGCCATGCACGTGCACCACGATCCCCAGCAGGCACCCGACGATGGCCAGCAACACCGAGTAGGGCAGCTTCAGGCGGCCAGCCAGCGGCGGCATGAAACACACCAGCGTCAGCAGACCTGCCAAGCCGAAGACAATGAGACCGACATCCATGTGTGAATTCTTTTCCGGGAAAGGCGCGTGCGACGCTAAAGGATAGCGGTTTTTTGTCCACCGACCGCCCGCGCGGGGCGGATGGCAGAGACATTGCGCGGCGACCTTTGGTTACGGCTGCGCACACAGCAAGACCTCTTTGCCGTGCTTTCTGGCTAATGTGCTGGAATCAACCCAATACCGCTGGAGAGGCCATGTCCGCCGCCCACGTCACCCCGATCGATGAACAACCCGCGCTGCTGATTCAGTTGACAGACATGCATCTGATGGACGAGCCGCACGCGGAAATGCTGGGCGTCGACACCGAAGCGAGCCTGAAGGCCGTGCTGCGGCAGGCCGTGCGCGAGATGCCCGATGCGCAACTGGTGATGGCCACAGGCGATGTGGCCCAGGACGGCAGCCGCGCGGCCTACAGGCGCCTGCGCGGCCTGTTGGGTCAACTGGGCACGACCGTGCGCTGCCTGCCCGGCAATCATGACGACGTCACCGCCATGCACGCCGTGCTGCCCGACTGGACCACGCCGATCACCGACGTCGGCGCATGGCGTGTGGTGATGCTGGACTCGACGGTACGCGGCTCCGACGCGGGCCATCTGGACGACACCCAGCTCGACCTGCTGGACCAGGCCGCAGCCACCGCGGGCGATCGCCACATGCTGGTGGCGCTGCATCACAACCCCGTGCAGATGGACAGCGACCGGCACGACACGATGATGGTCGACAACCCGATGGCGCTGTTCCAGCGCCTGGCGGACATCCCCCAGGCGCGCGTGGTGCTGTGGGGCCATGTGCACCGCCAGTTCGACCGCCGCCGCCACAATCTGCGCCTGTTGGCCTCGCCGTCGACGTGCTTCCAGTTCGCCGTGCACAACGGCCGGCACACGCTGGACGGCGCCGCGCCGGGATATCGGTGGCTGAAGCTGTATCGCGACGGCTCGCTGGCCACCGGCGTGCGGCGCCTGCATCCCGCCACCTGGCATGCGCTGTGCAACGCGGCGCAACCTCGCGCGGCATGACGCGCATGTCGTAGCGTGTCGTTATCGCAGGATTATTGAAAATCTGTTTTGCAAAAGCCAAGGCCCGCATTATCGCGGGCCTTCTGTCATTTATTGTCCGGGCACACCGACAATAGAAACCGCCCCCACGCTGCGCCTGCGGCTTGCCGCCCCAAGGCGCGCTTTCTTACCGTGGAACAGCCAGGCAATAAAAAACGGGGCATCGGAATACCGATGCCCCGCAAGCATCCGTCTCATAGGGGAGGGGAAAGAGGAGAAGCCGAGACGGACGACAAGACTGCCGACAGGGAATTGCTCCCAACTCATGCGGTCTACGTAAGTTAGTCTGTGCCGGCGCGGCAAAGTTTCCCGGTTCGATAAAAAAATCGTCGCCGATTTTGTATCAATCCTTTAGTCCAGGAAAATGCGCCGCCCCTTTATGCGGCTTGCAGCGTGCCGCGCATTTTCTTCAGCGCGGCGGTTTCGATCTGGCGGATACGCTCGGCCGACACGCCGAACTCGGCGGCCAGTTCGTGCAGCGTGGAGCCGCCATCGTCCTGCAGCCAGCGCGCCTCGATGATGCGGCGCGAACGCGGGTCGAGCGCTTCCAGCGCGCTGGCCAGACCAGCGCCCTGCATGTCGTCGTGAGCCATGCGGGCCAGCACGCGCGTGGGTTCCTGGCGACCCTCGTCGGACAGGTACGAGATCGGCGCGAAGCTGTCGTCGTCATCGTCCTGGTTTTCCAGCGACAGGTCGCGGCCGCTGAGGCGCACTTCCATTTCGCTGACGTCTTCGCGGCGCACGTTCAGTTCGCTGGCGATGTGATCGACCTGATCCGGGTCGAGCGAATGGCCGTCGGGACGCATGCTGCGCAGATTGAAGAACAGCTTGCGCTGCGCCTTGGTGGTGGCCACCTTGACCAGGCGCCAGTTGCGGATGACGTATTCGTGGATCTCGGCCTTGATCCAGTGCACCGCGAACGACACCAGGCGCACGCCGCGCTCGGGGTCGAAACGCTTGACGGCCTTCATCAGGCCGACGTTGCCTTCCTGGATGAGATCGGCGTGCGGCAGGCCATAGCCCAGGTACTGGCGCGCGACAGACACCACCAGCCGCAGGTGCGACAGCACCAGTTCGCGGGCGGCGTCCAGGTCGTCGTGGTCGTGCAGACGGCGGGCGAGTTCGTGTTCGCGCTCGGGGGTCAGCACCGGCAGGCGGTTGACCGTGGAGATATAGGCATCGATGGTGCCGAGCGCGCCCGGATTGGCAATCGCCAGCGCCAGGGCGTTGCCGGAGGGGGCCAACGAACTACTGGGTTGCTTCATGATTGCGGCCTCCAGGGGGAAGGTGGATACGGACAAGGGATGTTAGCACTCTCGTTTGTCGAGTGCTAATTCGACCGTACAGTCTGTAGGGAGTTCCGGAGAACGGCCTTCCGCCCGCCGGTTTTGTGTGTCCCTGATTACCAGCCCTGCTGCTTCAGGCCCGCCTCGGTCGCGGCATCGGCGGGGCGGATGAACAGCGCGCCGCGCGGATCCAGATAGACCTCGTAGCGTGCGCCGTCGAACATGGGCATGTAGGCCGCGCTGCCGAATTGCACGTCCACGAAGGGCAGCCAGTTGGGGAACGTGCGCTTGAGTTCGCCCAGGTCGGGTACGGGCCAGTCGTCCAGGCTATGGACCGAGCGCGGCGCGGCGCGCTCCTTGTCGGCGTCGCCGTAGCGGCCCGACAGGCGCTCCAGCCGGTACAGCGGCTCGGCGCCCGCCAGCATGGCGGGCAGGCGCCAGCGCACCACGCGGGCATCGATCTGCCACTGGTCGCCATATAAGGTGTACTCGCTGGGCTCGCCCCCCTGAGGCTGCATGCTGACCAGGAAGGTCTGCTCGTTCTGCCGCACCATCTTCACCGCGGCGACCGGCTTGTCGGCCGTCAGGCGGTAGAACTGCACCAGGGAAACGGCCAGCAGGCCCGACACGCAGGCCAGGGCCACGATCAACAGGCCGAACAGCCGGCGAACCGGCCGCAGGCGGAAGACCTTGCGGCCCATGTCGTCGCGCGGGCCGCCGCGGCCCAGCAGCATGCCCAGGCCGATGAGCAAGGCAATGATGGCGCCCAGAGCAAACCAGGCAAAAGGGGCGAAATCGATCACGGGGCGCAAGCTCCTTGTACCGCGGCAAGCCGGAGCCAGCCGCCTGGGGCCTCAGTATAAGGAGAGGCCTGCCCTGCGAAGGTTATCCGAGACGCTCGGCGTGAAACCGGATGTGATCCTCGATGAAGGTCGAGATGAAGTAGTAGCCGTGGTCGTAGCCGTCGTGGCGGCGCAGCGTCAGCGGCTGGCCGGCCTGCTGGCAGGCGGCCTCGAACGCCTCGGGATGCAGTTGCTGGGCCAGGAAGTTGTCGGCCAGGCCCTGGTCGACCAGGATACCCGCCGGGAAAGGTGCCTTCATGCCCTTCATCAGTTCGGTGGCGTCGTAAGCGGCCCATTGGGCCCGGTCTTCGCCGAGATAGCCGCCGAACGCCTTGTGGCCCCAGGGGCACTGCGAGGGTGCGGCGATGGGCGCGAAGGCCGACACCGAGCGGAATTTTCCAGGATTGCGCAGCGCCAGGACCAGTGCGCCGTGGCCCCCCATCGAGTGGCCGAAAATGCCGGCGCGGGCCGGGTCGCCCGGCAGCTCGCCGCAGGCGATGCCATGCAATTCCTCGACCACGTAGCTATACATCCGGTAATGGGTTTTCCAGGGTTCGGCGGTGGCGTCCAGGTAGAAGCCCGCCCCCGTGCCGAAGTCCCAGTCGGCGTCCTCGCCCGCCACGCCCGCGCCACGCGGGCTGGTGTCGGGCGTCACCAGCATCAGGCCATGCTGCGCCGCGAAACGCTGCGCACCCGCCTTTATCATGAAGGTTTCCTCGGTGCAGGTCAGGCCGGCAAGGAAGAACAATACCGGCAGGCGTGCCTGCGGCAGGCGCCCGGCCTCGGCCTGCTCGGGCACGAAGACCGAGAAACGCATCGGCAGGCCGATCTGGGCCGATTGATGGCGGTAATAGCGCTGCCAGCCGCCGAAGCAGCGATGTTGCGAAACCAGTTCCAGGGAAGTCGTCATGTCGGTTCTGCCGGGTTGCGTCGGGGGATCAACGTCCAGCGGACAGGCTGGCCGTGCATCGTTCGGTCTTCATGCAAGGCCCCGGCGTAGGTATATCTGCGGGGTACTGCATCCCAGCGCGGAATGTTAACCTGACCCTCACACCAGTCGCGCCGGCCCGGCCACTCGCTGTCGCAGGCTGCTACCACGCTTGACCGTCGGCAACGACACTATTTATATAGTGCAAGTCGCCGGCAACCTATATATAGTCAACGAACAGCAACCGTTCTTGCGTATACCGCAAGCCCAGAGCTATGGCCCGTCTGCCCCGCCTGTACGCCCCCGGGCTGCCCCAACTGGTGCAGGCCAATTTCGTTCAGCCGCTTGCCGCGCCGTCCCAACCTGCGCCGCAGGACATCCTGAATCAGTTGGCCACCTGGCTGGGGGATTCCGCCCAACGCCACCGCGTGGCGGTGCATGGCTGGGTGCTGGCCACCGACCGTATCCTGCTGCTGGCCACTCCTGCCGACGAAGACGGCCTGCCCCGGCTCATGCAGACCCTCGGTCGCAATCTGGCCGCCCGCCTGCGCGGCGGCCGTGTATTCGCTGGTCGTTACCGGTCGGCCCTGCTCGAACCGGGCGCCTGGGTGCTCAAGGCCTTGATCTGGCTCGAGACCTACCCCGTGCGCAGCGGCAACGCCACCGAACCCGACGGCTGGCCCTGGTCGTCCGCGGGCAGCCACACCGGCAATACCCGTGCCCAGCCGGCCCAGTGGCAATCCGATCACGCCGACTACTGGGCGTGTGGCAACACCCCGTTCGACCGCCAGGCCAACTACCGCCGGCGGCTGCACGACGGCCTGTCGCGCGAAGAATCCCTGCGTATCGAGCAGGCCGTGTCCGGCCAGTGGGCGCTCGGCGGTCCCACCTTCATCTCCGGCCTGGCCCACACCGCCAGCCGCCGGGTCGCGCCGGGCCAGCGTGGACGCCCGCGCAAGAAGCCCGCTTCGCCCGTGGCCCCCGCCGCCCCCGCGACCGATCCCACCCAGACGCCTTGATGCCCTGAGGCAACGCCAGGCGCGGGGTTGCGCCGATGCCTGGTTGCGCGCGTTGAATATTAAGGGACGCATTAAAAAGTCCATGCCGTGGGCAGGGACGGAATTCAATCGCCTATGGGAACGTGATTTGCTGGGAATCTTTTAATACGTCCCCAATATATTCCATAGAGAAGGCACCCGAATTTATTTAGGGACGCACCCCTATTATTTTTATTGCACGTCCCCTCGCTCCGCAGTATTGTCGCCTCCTGCACTGCAACAATTCGACGCAGACCCCTGCGGAGCGCGCCATGTCCCAAATCTCTTCCTCCGAATCCTGTCGTCCCGCCGCCCGCGCGGTGGCTATCGACGCCACCCGCATCGGCATCCCCGCGGCCCAGGGCATGTACAACCCGTCCAACGAACACGACGCCTGTGGCGTCGGTTTCGTCGCCCACATCAAGGGCCGCAAAAGCCACTCCATCATCCAGCAGGGCCTGAAGATCCTCGAGAACCTGGATCACCGGGGCGCCGTCGGCGCCGACAAGCTGATGGGCGACGGCGCGGGCATCCTCATCCAGATCCCCGACGCGCTGTACCGCGACCAGATGGCGCAGCAAGGCATCGTCCTGCCCCCGCCCGGCGAATACGGCGTGGCCATGGTGTTCCTGCCCAAGGAAACCGCCTCGCGCCTGGCCTGCGAACAGGAACTGGAACGCGCCGTGCGCGCCGAAGGCCAGATCGTGCTGGGCTGGCGCGACGTGCCGGTGGACGTCGACATGCCCATGTCGCCCACCGTGCGCTCGGTCGAGCCCGTCATCCGCCAGCTGTTCATCGGCCGCGGTCCCGACGTCATGGTTCCCGACGCGCTCGAGCGCAAGCTGTACGTCATCCGCAAGACTGCCAGCCACGCCATCCAGCACATGCAGCTGGCGCACGGCAAGGAATACTTCGTGCCCTCGGCCTCGGTGCGCACCGTGGTCTACAAGGGCCTGCTGCTGGCCGACCAGGTGGGCCGCTACTACCGTGACCTGGCCGACACCCGCACGGTGTCCGCCCTGGCGCTGGTGCACCAGCGCTTTTCCACCAACACCTTCCCGGCCTGGCCGCTGGCCCACCCGTACCGCATGATCGCCCACAACGGCGAAATCAACACGGTCAAGGGCAACTTCAACTGGCTGCGCGCCCGCGAAGGCATGATGCAGTCGGCGGTGCTGGGCGAAGACCTGCCCAAGCTGTACCCCATCGTCTACGAAGGCCAGTCCGACACGGCAACGTTCGACAACTGCCTCGAACTGCTGGTCAACTCCGGCTATTCGCTGTCGCACGCCATGATGATGATGATCCCCGAGGCGTGGGAACAGCACACCCAGATGGACGAAAGCCGCCGCGCTTTCTACGAATACCACGCCGCCATGATGGAGCCGTGGGACGGCCCGGCCGCCGTGGCCTTCACCGACGGCCGCCAGATCGGCGCCACGCTCGACCGCAACGGCCTGCGCCCGGCGCGCTATCTCATCACCGACGACGACATGGTCATCATGGCGTCCGAGGCCGGCACGCTGCCCATCCCCGAAAACCGCATCGTCAAGAAGTGGCGCCTGCAGCCGGGCAAGATGTTCCTGATCGACCTGGAACAAGGCCGCATCATCGACGACGCCGAGATCAAGTCGCAGTTGTCCAACAGCCGCCCCTACCGCCAGTGGATCTCGCGCCTGCAAGTCAAGCTGGAGTCGCTGCCGGCGCCGTCCAGCGCGTCGCCCGCCGCGCAATCGCCCGTGCCGCTGCTGGACCGCCAGCAGGCCTTCGGCTGGACCCAGGAAGACTACAAGTTCATCCTGGAACCCATGGCCACCAGCGGCGAGGAAGTCATCGGCTCGATGGGCAACGACGCCCCGCTGGCCGTGCTGTCCAACCGCGCCAAGCCGTTCTACAACTACTTCCGCCAGCTCTTCGCGCAGGTCACCAACCCGCCGATCGACCCGATCCGCGAACAGATGGTGATGTCGCTGGTGTCCTTCATCGGTCCCAAGCCCAACCTGCTGGACATCAACAACGTCAACCCGCCGCTGCGCCTGGAAGTGACGCAGCCCGTGCTCGACTTCGCCGCCATGGCGCAGATCCGCGACATCGAGCAGGTCACGTCGCTGAAGTTCCGCAGCTGCGAGCTGGACATCACGTATCCGGCCGCCTGGGGCTCGGAGGGCATCGAGGCCCACGTGGCCGCCCTGTGCGCCCGCGCCGTCGATGCCGTCAAGAGCGGCTACAACATCCTGATCGTGTCCGACCGCCTGGTCGACAGCGAGCGCGTGGCCATCCCCGCGCTACTGGCCACCTCGGCCGTGCACCAGCACCTGATCCGCGCCGGCCTGCGCACCAACACCGGCCTGGTGGTGGAAACCGGCTCGGCCCGTGAAGTGCACCACTTCGCCCTGCTGGGCGGCTACGGCGCCGAAGCGATCCACCCGTACCTGGCGCTGGAATCGCTGGGCCGCATGGCCGATCCCGAGAAGGCCGTCAAGAACTTCGTGAAGGCCATCGGCAAGGGCCTGAACAAGGTCATGTCCAAGATGGGCATCTCGACCTACATGTCGTACTGCGGCGCGCAGATCTTCGAAGCCGTCGGCCTGCAACGCGAACTGGTGCAGAAGTACTTCACCGGCACCGCCACCAACATCGAAGGCATCGGCATCTTCCAGGTCGCGGAAGAAGCCCTGCGCATGCACCGCGCGGCGTTCGGCGCCGACCCGGTGCTGGCCAACGACCTGGAAGCGGGCGGCGAGTACGCCTTCCGCATCCGTGGCGAAGAGCACATGTGGACGCCGGACTCCATCGCGAAGCTGCAGCACGCCTCGCGCGCCAACAACTACCGCACCTACAAGGAATACGCGCAGATCATCAACGACCAGAGCCGCCGCCACATGACGCTGCGCGGCCTGTTCGAGTTCAAGGTCGATCCCAGCCGCGCCATTCCCCTGGACGAAGTCGAACCCGCCAAGGAAATCGTCCGCCGCTTCGCTACCGGCGCCATGTCGCTGGGTTCCATCTCGACCGAAGCCCACTCGGTGCTGGCCGTGGCCATGAACCGCATCGGCGGCAAGTCGAACACCGGCGAGGGCGGTGAGGACGAACTGCGCTACCGCGAGGAAATGCGCAACGGCAACAGCGGCATCCAGGACGGCGACACGCTGGCCTCGGTGCTGGGCGAGGAACGCATCGCCGCCGACGTCGCGCTGAAGGCGGGCGACTCGCTGCGCTCGAAGATCAAGCAGGTCGCCTCGGGCCGCTTCGGCGTGTCCGCCGAGTACCTGTCCTCGGCCGACCAGATCCAGATCAAGATGGCGCAGGGCGCCAAGCCCGGCGAGGGCGGCCAGCTGCCCGGCCACAAGGTCACCGACTACATCGCCAAGCTGCGCTATTCAGTGCCGGGCGTGGGCCTGATCTCGCCCCCGCCGCACCACGACATCTACTCCATCGAAGACCTGGCCCAGCTCATCCACGACCTGAAGAACGTCAACAGCCGTTCGTCGATCTCGGTCAAGCTGGTGTCGGAAGTCGGCGTGGGTACGGTGGCGGCCGGCGTGGCCAAGGCCAAGGCCGACCACGTCGTGATCGCCGGCCATGACGGCGGCACCGGCGCCTCGCCCGTGTCGTCCATCAAGCACTGCGGCACGCCGTGGGAACTGGGCCTGGCCGAAACGCAGCAGACCCTGGTGCTGAACCGCCTGCGCAGCCGCATCCGCGTGCAGGCCGACGGCCAGATGAAGACCGGCCGCGACGTCATCATCGGCGCGCTGCTGGGCGCCGACGAATTCGGCTTCGCCACCGCGCCGCTGGTGGTCGAAGGCTGCATCATGATGCGCAAGTGCCACCTGAACACCTGCCCGGTGGGCGTGGCCACGCAGGATCCGGAACTGCGCAAGAAGTTCCAGGGCAAGCCCGAGCACGTCGTCAACTTCTTCTTCTTCGTCGCCGACGAAGTGCGCGAGATCATGGCCCAGCTGGGCATCCGCCGCTTCGACGACCTGATCGGCCGCACCGACCTGCTGGACATGCGCGCCGGCATCGAACACTGGAAGGCCAGCGGGCTCGACTACTCGCGCATCTTCCACCGCGTGCAAAGCGATGCCGACGTGCGCCAGACCGAAACGCAGGACCACGGCCTGGCCGGCGCGCTGGACCACCAGTTGATCGAGCGCAGCAAGCCCGCGCTGGAGCGTGGCGAGAAGGTCTCGTTCATCACCCCCGTGCGCAACCGCAACCGCACCATCGGCGCCATGCTGTCGGGCGCGGTGGCCGCGCGCTACGGCCACGAGGGCCTGCCGGACGACACCATCCACATCCAGTGCAACGGCACGGCCGGCCAGAGCTTCGGCGCCTTCCTGGCGCACGGCATCACGCTGGACCTGGTCGGCGAAGGCAACGACTACGTCGGCAAGGGCCTGTCGGGCGGCCGCATCGTGGTGCGCTCGCCCAACGACTTCCGCGGCTTCGGCCCCGACCACATCATCGCCGGCAACACGGTGATGTACGGCGCGCTGGCCGGCGAGGCGTTCTTCAACGGCGTGGCCGGCGAGCGTTTCGCGGTGCGCAACTCGGGCGCGGCCACCGTCGTCGAAGGCACGGGCGACCACGGCTGCGAATACATGACCGGCGGCACCGTCGTGGTGCTGGGCGACACGGGCCGCAACTTCGCGGCAGGCATGTCGGGCGGCGTGGCGTACGTCTGGGATCCGGACCGTTCGTTCAAGCATCGCTGCAACCTGTCGATGGTCGAGCTCGAACCGGTCACGCCGCATGCCGAGCAGGCCTCGCAGGACAAGGACACGTGGCACAGCGCCCAGCGCGGCGGCGAGCGCGATACCGACGAAGCCATCCTGCGCCGCCTGGTCGAGGATCACTTCCGCTACACCGGCAGCTTCCGCGCCCGTGAAATCCTGGGCGACTGGGAAGCCTCGCGCGGCAAGTTCATCAAAGTCATGCCCACGGAATACCGCCGGGCCCTGCGTGAAATGTGGCGCGCCGCCAACCCGCAACAGCTGGCCGCCTGAGGACGAAGAACATGGGAAAGATCACTGGCTTCATGGAATACGAACGCCTGCAGGAGGCCTCCGAGGCCCCGCAGAAGCGTCTGAAGCACTGGCGCGAGTTCGTGCTGCACCTGACCGACGACCAGGCCAAGCAGCAGGCCGCGCGCTGCATGGACTGCGGCATCCCGTTCTGCAACAACGGCTGCCCGGTCAACAACATCATCCCCGACTGGAATGACCTGGTGTTCAGGCAGGACTGGCGCCGCGCGCTGGACGTGCTGCACTCCACCAACAACTTCCCCGAGTTCACGGGCCGCATCTGCCCGGCGCCCTGCGAGGCCGCCTGTACCCTCAACATCAACAGCGATGCGGTGGGCATCAAGTCGATCGAGCACGCCATCATCGACAAGGGCTGGGCCGAAGGCTGGGTGGTGCCGCAGTTGCCCGCCCGCAAGACGGGCAAGAAGGTCGCCGTGGTGGGCTCGGGCCCGGCCGGCCTGGCCTGCGCCCAGCAGTTGGCGCGCGCCGGCCACGCGGTCACGTTGTTCGAGAAGAGCGACCGCATCGGCGGCCTGCTGCGCTACGGCATCCCCGACTTCAAGCTGGAAAAGTCGCAGATCGACCGCCGCATCTCGCAGATGGAAGCCGAGGGCGTCGAGTTCGCGCCGTCCACCTACATCGGCCGCGCCACGGATGACGCCGCCGACGGCCTGACCGTGCGCACCCCGGAATCGCTGAAGGCCGAGTTCGACGCCATCGTCATGACCGGCGGCTCGGAAACCCCGCGCGACCTGCCCGTGCCCGGCCGCGAGCTGGACGGCGTGGCTTTCGCCATGGACTTCCTGCGCCCGCAGAACAAGGCCGTGGCGGGCGACCGCCTGAAGGACCCGCTCAATGCCCGCGGCAAGCACGTCGTGGTCATCGGCGGCGGCGACACCGGCTCCGACTGCGTGGGCACCAGCAACCGCCACGGCGCGGCCTCGATCACCCAGTTCGAATTGATGCCTCAGCCGCCGGAAAGCGAGAACAAGCCCATGGTGTGGCCGTACTGGCCGCTGAAGATGCGCACCTCTTCGTCGCACGACGAAGGCTGCGAGCGCGACTGGTCCATCACCACCAAGGCGCTGGTCGGCGCGGACGGCAAGGTGCAGAAACTGGTCGGCGCGCGTGTCGAGTGGGTCAAGGACGACGCCACCGGCCAGATGAAGATGCACGAGGTCGAAGGCTCGGAATTCGAGATCAAGGCCGATCTGGTGCTGCTGGCCATGGGTTTCGTCTCGCCCACCGCCACCGTGCTGGACGCCTTTGGCGTGGATCGCGACGGCCGCGGCAATGTGCGCGCCAACACCGACGACTACCGCACCAGCGTGGACAAGATCTTCGCCGCCGGCGACATGCGCCGCGGCCAGTCGCTGGTGGTGTGGGCCATCCGTGAAGGCCGCCAATGCGCCCGCTCGGTGGACGAGTTCCTGATGGGCTCGAGCGAGCTGCCGCGCTGATCGTTTCGCACGAGCACGACGCGGGCCAGGTGTAAAGCCTGGCCCGCGTCGCGCATAATGCAGGCGTAAATCCATAACAACGGAGACGCTCGCATGCGCACCCCTCGCGCCATCCTCGCCGCCATCCTGGCCGGCGCCTCGCTGATCGCCACGGCCGCCCACGGCCAGTCCGCCGACAACTGGCCCAGCAAACCCATCACCATGATCGTGCCCTACGCCCCCGGCGGTTTCGCCGACACGCGGGTGCGCCTGTTGGCGCGCAAGCTGGGCGAGTCCCTGGGCCAACCCATCGTCATCGAGAACAAGGCCGGCGCCGGCGGCGTGATCGGCACCAACCTGATCGCCAAGGCCGCGCCCGACGGCTACACCATCGGCACGGGCAACCTGGCGCCCATGGCCGTCAACCCCACGCTGATGCGCGACATGCCGTACGACCCGCGCAAGGATCTGGCCCCCATCATCCTGATCGAGAACAGCCCGCTGGTGCTCAGCGTCAACACCACACTGAAGGTGAACACCCTGCAAGAGTTGATCGCGCTGGCGAAGAAAGAGCCCGGCAAGCTCAATTTCGGGTCGTCCGGCGTGGGCGGCGCCCACCACCTGTCGGGCGAGATGTTCCGCGAACAGGCCGGCATCGACATCGTCCACGTGCCGTACAAAGGCGGCAGCCTGGCCGCCACCGACCTGATGGGCGGCCACCTGACCATGATGTTCGAAATGGGCTACTCGGCGCTGCCTGCCATCCAGGGCAAGAAGATCCACCCCATCGCCGTCACGTCGGCCAAGCGCCTGGACGTGCTGCCCGACCTGCCGACCATGGCCGAATCCGGCCTGCCGGGCTTCGAGTCGTACAACTGGCAAGGTATCGTGGCCCCGGCCGGTACGCCCGCCCCCATCATTGCCAAGCTGAACGCCGAGTTCAACCGCATCCTGCAGGACCCCGACGTGAAGAAGGCGATTGCCGACACCGGCAGCCAGGCCGGCGGCGGCACGCCCGAGGCGTTCGGGACATTCATTGCCGCCGAGACCGACAAATGGGCGAAGGTCATCAAGGCCGGCAATATAACCCTGCAATAAATAAGGCTTCCAGGCGCTACCAGGGGCCCGGCTGCCGGGCCCGTTTAAACCCGTCTTAAAGCGCATGCCCTAGCCTTGGCATGCCAGCGGGCCGGATCGGGCGCGGGCACGGGCCGTACGCAATTTGTCACTGTTCCATTACTGACGCTTTCCCCGGAGCCCCCTAAGCGACCAGCTACAATGGCAGACGCCTTCGCCGGGCACGCGCCGTGCGCATGCCCCGCAGAAACCACATTACCTATGCCCCCTTCCAACCGTTCGGAACTCGTCCTGTCCCTGAAAAACGTGGACCTGGGATACGGAGACTTCACTGTGCTCCGCGGCATCAGCATGCAGGTTCATGCCGGCCAGGTCGTGGCCGTCATGGGCGGATCGGGCTCGGGCAAGACCACGCTGCTGCGTGCCGCCACCGGCCAGATCCCGCCTCAGTCGGGCTCCGTGCAGGTGTTCGGCCAGGAATTGGCCGGCCTGCCCGCGTCGGGATTGCAAGACCTGCGCAAGCGCATGGGCGTGCTGTTCCAACAGGGCGCGCTGTTCACCGACCTGAACGTCTTCGAGAACGTTGCCTTCCCGCTGCGTGAACATACCCGGCTGGGCGAGGGCGAAATCCTCGACCGCGTGCTGGACAAGCTGGACGCCGTCGGCCTGCGCGGCGCGGCCCACCTGAAGGTATCCGAGATCTCCGGCGGCATGTCGCGGCGCGTGGCGCTGGCCCGCGCCGTGGTGCTCGAACCCGAACTCATCCTGTACGACGAACCCTTCGCCGGCCTGGATCCGATCTCGATGGGCATCACCGCCCGCCTGATCCGCAACCTGTCCGACCGGCTGGGCTGTGCGTCGGTGCTGATCACCCACGACATCCAGGAATCCTTCGCGATCGCCGACCAGGTCTATCTGGTCGGGCAGGGCCGGCTGGCCGCCTCGGGATCGCCACAAACCCTGTCCGGCTCGCAAGACCCGTACGTGCGGCAGTTCCTGGACGGCGCCCCCGATGGCCCGGTGGCGTTCCAATACCCCGACACGCCCGCGTTCCAGGCCTGGCTGGCCAAGCAGCAGGGGCACAAGCAATGAGCAATCCCATCAGCGCCATCGGCGGCTGGACCCGCGAGCGCATCAGCGGCGTCGGTTTCTTCGCCCGTTTCCTGTGCGCCCTGGTGGCGCGCAGCGGTATCGCGCTGCGCCGCCCCCGCCTGGTGTCGCAGCAGGTGCATTTCATCGGCAACTATTCGCTGCTGATCATCGCCGTGTCCGGCATGTTCGTCGGCTTCGTGCTGGGCCTGCAGGGGTACTACACGCTGAACCGGTACGGCTCCGAAGAGGCGCTGGGCCTGCTGGTGGCCCTGTCGCTGGTCCGCGAACTGGGGCCGGTGGTGACCGCACTGCTGTTCGCGGGCCGCGCCGGCACCTCGCTGACGGCCGAGATCGGCCTGATGAAGGCCGGCGAACAGATTTCCGCCATGGAGGTCATGGCCGTCGACCCGGTGCAGCGCGTGCTGGTGCCGCGCTTCTGGGGCGGCATCATCGCCATGCCGGTGCTGGCGGCGGTGTTTTCCATGGTGGGCATCCTGGGCGGATGGCTGGTCGGCGTGGTGCTGATCGGCGTCGATTCGGGCGCCTTCTGGTCGCAGATGCAAAGCGGCGTCGACGTCTGGAAAGACGTGGCCAACGGCGTCGTCAAGAGCCTGGTGTTCGGCATCACGGTCACCCTGATCGCCCTGTACGAGGGCTGGCAGGCCCGTCCCACGCCCGAAGGCGTGGCGCGCGCCACCACCCGTACCGTGGTGGCGGGCTCGCTGGCCGTGCTCGGCCTCGACTTCCTGCTCACCGCCCTGATGTTTGGCAATTGAACTTACGGATTCCTCGATCATGTCCCGTGCAAGAACCGATTTCTGGGTAGGATTGTTCGTGCTGCTGGGCGCGGCCGCGCTGGTCTTCCTGGCCCTGCGCGCCGGCAATCTCAGCACTTTCTCGTTCAAGCCCACCTATCACCTGACCGCCAATTTCGACAATATCGGCGGCCTGAAGGTGCGCGCGCCCGTCAAGAGCGCGGGCGTGGTGGTCGGCCGCGTGGCCAGCATCGGCTTCGACAACCAGACCTTCCAGGCCGTGGTCACGCTGGACATGGACACGGGCTTCGAATTCCCCAAGGATTCCTCCGCGTCGATCCTCACGTCGGGCCTGCTGGGCGAGCAATACCTGGGCCTCGTCCCCGGCGCCGAGGAAGAGAATTTTGCGGATGGCGGCAAAATCCGCTATACACAAAGCGCCGTCGTGCTGGAACAGCTGATCAGCAAGTTCCTGTATGGCACCGCCGAAAAGCAGGGCACCTCCGCCGAAGGCGGTTCCGCGCCCGCTCCGGCCGCACCCCAGAACTGACGAGTACGGCAGCGCCCGCCGCCGCAACCGCGGGCCATCGACCTCCAAGAAGACCATGAACATCACCGTCAATCCCCGCTTCGCCGCCGCCGCCCTGGCTACCGCCATGCTGGCAGGTTGCGCCGCCCCCCAGAATCCGAGCCCGAGCGATCCTTGGGAAGGCTTCAACCGTGGCGTGTACAAGTTCAACGATACGGTCGACCGTGGCCTGTTCAAGCCGGTCGCGCAGGCGTACGACTACGTCATGCCCAATCCGGTGCAGAGCTGCGTGCACAACATCTTCAGCAACCTGGGCGACGTCTGGGGCGCGGCCAACAGCATGCTGCAGGGCCGCGGCCACGACGCCGTCAACACCTTCGGCCGTTTCCTGTTCAACTCCACCATGGGCCTGGGCGGCTGCATCGACGTCGCCACCATGAACGGCGCGAACAAGATCCCCAACGACTTCGGCACGACGCTGGGTGTCTGGGGTCTGGGCCAGGGCCCGTACGTGGTCCTGCCGCTGCTGGGCCCCAGCACCGTGCGCGACAGCGTCGGCCGCGTTGGCGACTGGGCCGGCAACGTGGTCTCGGTGCGCGAGATCGACAACGTTCGACTGCGCAATTCGCTGTGGGGCCTGGAAGTGATCGATACGCGCGCCAGCCTGCTGGGCGCCACCGACACCGTCGACCGCGTGGCGCTGGACCCCTACAGCTTCGTGCGCGACGCCTATCTGCAACGCCGCGCCGCGATGGTTCGTGGCGCCAAGCCGGGCAGCGACGCCAATCTGCCCGACTACAGCATCGACGAAGAAGCCGACGCGCCCGCCGCCGCCCCGGCGCCGGCCCCCGCGCCGGCCAAGTAACACCGGGTGGCTCGCCGCCCCGCAACCAGGAGTCTTCATGTCGTATTTCGTTTCCCGCCTGATGCAACGCCTGTTCCTGGCCTGCAGCCTGATGGCTGCCGCCGCCGCCGTGCAAGCCCAGGGCGCCAAGCCGAATCCGAACGGTCCGCCCGACCAGTTCGTGCTGGCCGCCGCCAACGAAACGCTGGCCGTGCTGCGTGCCGACGACACCATCAAATCCGGCGACCTGAACCGCATCAACCAGGTGGTCGACCAGCACATCCTGCCGTACGTGGACTTCACCAAGACCACCCGCCTGGCCGCTGGCCGCTACTGGCGCCAAGCCACGCCGCAGCAGCGCACCGCACTGGCCGAAGCCTTCCGCGGCACGCTGATCCGCACCTACAGCGGCGCGCTGGCCAAGGCCGACAGCTCCACCGCCGTGAAACTGCTGCCGTTCCGCGGCGACGCCAAGGCCGACGACGTGGTGGTGCGCTCGACCATCACCCAGTCCAACAACACCCCCGTGCAGGTCGACTACCGCCTGGGCAAGGAAGGCGGCCAGGGCTGGCGCATCTATGACCTGAACGTCGAAGGCATCTGGCTGATCGAGAACTACCGCAACCAGTTCGCCCAGCAGATCAACCAGAACGGCATCGACGGCCTGATCGCCGCACTGAACCAGCGCAATAAATAAAGGCCCCCACGCCGCGCCTTCGGCTTGCTGCCCCCCAAGGGGGCGCTTTTGCCTTGGGGC
>NZ_FKBS01000013.1:330203-333809 GCF_900078315.1 Bordetella ansorpii | reverse complement strand
CTTGCTCATGGCTCGCATTCTCTCAAGAGTTGGAGCCTCCGCAAAACCCGGGGCGATTCACGGCGTGTTGCGGCTGGCATCGTAAGGCGTGCCGCGCGCGCCGGTGTTGTAAGCGTCGTCGCGCTGATACAGCTTCTGGTGACGAATGCCCAGCGTCAGGACAGCGCGGTCATCCAGGAACGAAAGCGTATCGCCCAGCGCGTAGCTGGTCGTGCGGACCACGCCCTGCTTGGCGGGGTCGTCCATGTCGTTGCCGCGCAGGGCCGTGCTGCTGATCAGCGGCTGGCCGTAGCTGACCGGGTTGTAGATGTTGGTGGCGAACGAGTTGGAGAAGTCCATCACGTAGGCGTTCTTCTTCTCCAGATCGTAGAAGGCGCCCGTGGCGACCAGTTCGTGCTTGACCGGGCCGGTGGCGATCTTGGCGCGCACGCCCAGTTCGCCGGTATGCACCGAGTCCTCGCGCGCATTGTCGAAACGGTAGAAGCTGCCGTCGCCCGTGGCGCCGTTGGTCACGGTGACGTTGCCCAGCGAGTTGCGTTCCTTGCTCTGCCGCGTGCCGTAGGCCGCCCACGCGGTGACCTTGTCGGTCAGGTCGTATTCGCCACGCAAAGTGCCGAAGACGTCGCGCTCGTTCGAATAGGACCAGGGCTGCGCGTAGTTGGAGCGGGCCTTGGCCGCGTCCGGCACCACCGTCGTACCGCTGAGGGTCACGTTCGGGCGCGTCTGCTTCAGGCGGTTGTCCTGATAGCCCACGTCGGCCGACAGGCGGGCACGCTCGCCGCGCCAATCCAGGCCCAGCGCCAGCACGCTGTTGCGCGAACGCGAATCGTCCACGCTGCCCTCGCCGCCGCGCTGCGCGGCGTTGATGCGGATGCCGAAGCTGTCGTCCGGGCCGAAGCGGCGCGAAATGTCGGCCGCGACCTCGCCCAGGCCGTCGCTGGTGTAGCCGGTGGACAGGCGGGTCAGCGGCTCGTTGCCGGCGCGCTTGGGCACCAGGTTGATCACGCCGCCGATGCCGCCGCCGTTGGGCGACGCGCCGGTGAGGAATGCCGACGCGCCCCGCAGCACGTCGACGCGTTCGAACAGTTGGGTCGAGATGTACTGGCGGGGCAGCAGGCCGTACAGGCCGTTGTACGCGATGTCATCCGAACCGAGGATGAAACCACGGATGAAATACGACTCCTGGAAGTTGCCGAAGCCGCGCGCCACGCGCACGCCCGGATCGTTCTGCAATACGTCGCCCACGCCCTTGGCCTGGCGATCCTGGATCAACTGGTCGGTGTAGCTGGTGATGGAGAACGGGGTTTCCATCAGGCTGCGCGTGCCCAGGATGCCGATCCGGGCGCCGGTGGCGACCTGGCCTCCGGCATGAGCAGGCGCCAGGCCCTCGGCCGATGCGTCGGCGCTGGCCTCGACCTTGACCGCCTCCATGGTGATCGTTCCAGCAGGCTTCGCGTCGGAAGTCTGGGCGTGGACGGCGGGCGCCATGCAGGGCAGCGTGGCGATGAGGTAAGCCAGGGGGCGGAGTTTCATGCGGGATTTCGCGAAAGAAGGGAGAGACGACGGATCAGGCGGGATCATAGCAAAAACAGAATCATTCTCATTAATGTTGTTGTATTTGGTGAAAATGCCGTTGCAGCCAAGCAACGGTGCGGCTGCGACAGGGGTTGAGCGCATTGGGAATGCCACGGACGCATTCAAGCCCCCCGCCGCAATCCCGCGGACAAAGAAAAAGGACCCCGCAGGGTCCTTTTCGATGCCGCCTCCCGGCATGCCGGGAGCGATCCGCGCATTACGCCTCGGCGGTGTCGCTTTCGTCTTCGTCGCCGCGGGCCTGGCGCTCGGTGTTGCGCACGCCGGTGTGGCGGACGTCGGCGCCCTTGACCATGTAGATGACGCGTTCGGCCATGTTCTTGGCGTGGTCGCCGATGCGCTCGAGCGCGCGGGCGATGAAGACCATGTCGATGGCGCGCGAGATGGTGCGCGGATCTTCCATCATGTAAGTGATCAGGTTGCGCAGGGCAGCCTTCCACTCTTTGTCGACTTCCTTGTCGCTGCGCACGACCTTGGCGGCCTGCACGGCATCCAGGCGGGCGAAGGCGTCCAGCGACATGCGCAGCATGTTGCCGACCATGTCGGCCATGTGGCGCAGTTCGACCAGCTGGATCTGCGGACGGTCGATGTCCTGCATGCGGCGCACGGCGGTGGCGATCTTGTCGGCCTCGTCGCCCGAACGCTCCATGTCGGTCAGCATCTTGCTGACGGCCAGCAGGGTGCGCAGGTCGATGGCGGTGGGCTGGTGGCGCGCCAGCAGCAGGCTGATGCGCTCGTCGATCTCGACTTCGTGGCGGTTGACTTCCTTCTCGCGCTCACGGACCTTCTCGACCAGTTGCGGATCTTGCGAGGACAGGGCTTCGATGGCCTCGTAGATCATGGCCTCGACCACGCCGCCCATTTGCAGGAACTGGGAGCGGACGTGCTCCAAATCGGCTTCAAACTGCTTGTTGGTGTGCTCCGTCATCCGGATTCCTTGCGTGGTTATGAGCAGGCGGTGCCTGGAAAAATAGGGCCGCGCGGGCCTGGAAGCCCGTTCGGCCTGCCAGCTTATGACTTGTATATGACAACAATATGAAGCGGCTGCCCGACCTCAGGCCGGCTTGTCCAGGCGGCGGATGCCGCCCTGCGTGGCCAGCAGCGCCACGTCGGCGCCGGCCAGCGCGAACAGGCCGCAGGTGACCACGCCCGCCATGCCGTTGATCTCGGATTCCAGCGCGTACGCGTCGGTGATGGCCAGCCCGGACACGTCCAGGATGACGTTGCCGTTGTCGGTGACGAAGCCTTCGCGCAGGCGCGGCTGGCCGCCCAGGGCCGCCATGCGGCGCGCCACGGCCTCGCGCGCCATCGGGATCACCTCGATGGGCAGCGGGAAAGCGCCCAGGCGCTGCACCAGCTTGGATTCGTCGGCAATGCAGATGAAGCGTTCGGCGACCGAGGCCACGATCTTCTCGCGCGTCAGCGCGCCGCCGCCGCCCTTGATCATGGACAGGTTGGCGTCGATCTCGTCGGCGCCGTCCACATAGATGGGCATGCTGTCGACGTCGTTCAGGTCCAGCACGGTCAGGCCGTGGCCGGCCAGGCGCGCGGCGCTGCGCTCGGAACTGGCCACGGTGGCGCGGATGCGGCCCTTGAAGCGGGCCAGGCCGTCGATGAACAGATCGGCCGTCGAGCCGGTGCCCACGCCGATGACCACGTCGGGCGCCGCCACGGCGTCGACGAATTCCAGGGCCGCGTCGGCCGCCTGCTGTTTGAGTTCCTGTTGCGTAAGCATGATGTGATTTCCGGCGCGCGGGGCGCGCAAGCGAGAAGAAATGAAGGCCACCACGCCGCGCCTGTCGGCCAGGCAACCCCACGCCGGGGGGCTGCGTTGCCCAGGCGTGGCCTGGCGGCGAAATCCGTCCGGCAATGTAGCAGATGCCGGCGGCCGTTTTGGAGCTGTCCGGGCGGTGCGGGTCCAGGCCCGCGCGGGGCCGTGCTCCGCGCCGCCTATCCCAGGCCGGGCCAGGCGCGCGCCAGCGCCTCGCCCGCATCATGCCCGCCGGGCCACTC
>NZ_FKBS01000013.1:283793-330129 GCF_900078315.1 Bordetella ansorpii | reverse complement strand
CACCGGCCCCCCCTGCCACAGGCGCGCCAGCCCCGCCGCGGCCTGGCGGGCGCGCGGCTCCGCGTTCGCGGAATCCTGCGACAGGGCCAGCCACGCGTCCAGCGCCCTGTCGTAGCCCGGCAGCACGCCGCGCGCCGGATCCAGTTCGGCACGCAGGGCCGGCAAGGCGTTGGCCTCGCGGCCCAATGCGCGCAGCACGTCCAGCGCCATGATGTTGCCCGAGCCCTCCCAGATGGAGTTGACGGGCGCCTCGCGGTAGATGCGGGCCAGCGGCCCCTCTTCCACATAGCCGTTGCCGCCCAGCGCCTCCATGGCCTCGGCCGACGCGGCGACGGCCCGCTTGCACACCCACAGCTTGGCCGCCGGCGTGCCCACGCGCAGCAAGGCACGTTCGTCCGGCAGATCGGCATGGTCGGCGGCGCGCGCCAGGCGCATCGCCAACATCGTGGCGGCCTCGCTTTCCAGGGCCAGGTCGGCCAGCACGCCACGCATGACGGGCTGGTCCAGCAGGCGGCGGCCGAAGGCCTGGCGATGCGCCGCGTGATGCAGCGCCTGCGCCAGCGCCTGGCGCAGCAGCGCGGCGCTGCCCAGCACGCAATCCAGGCGGGTGGCGGCGGCCATCTCCAGCAGCACGGCCATGCCCCGGCCCGGCTCGCCCAGCATCACGCCCCAGGCCTGCTCGAACTCCACTTCCGCGCTGGCGTTGCTGCGGTTGCCCACCTTGTCCTTCAGGCGCCGCACGCGCACGGCATTGCGCGGCCCGTCGGGAATCCAGCGCGGCACGAGAAAGCAGGAGGGTCCCGCGTCCACCCGCGCCAGCACGAGATGCGCGTCGGCCTGCGGAACGGAGAAGAACCATTTGTGGCCTGTCAGCAGATACGCGCGGCCCCGGCCGCCCGCCCCCACCGGCGCCGCGCTGGTGGCCACGGCGCGCAGGTCGGAGCCGCCCTGCTTCTCGGTCAGGCCCATGCCGATCAGTGCGCCGCGCTTGCGGGCCAAGGGCGCGTCGGCGCCGTCGAATTCGCGCGCGTACAGCGCGGGAAGCCAGTCACGCGCATAGTCGAGGTCGCCCGCCGGTTCGCGCATCAGCAGCGGCACGGCGGCATGGGTCATGGTGGTGGGGCACAGCGTGCCGGCCTCGGCCTGGCCCTGCATCAGATAGGCGGCGGCACGCGCCGCCTGCGCGCCGGGCTTGCGGCGCAGCCAGGCATTGCTGTGCAGGCCGCGGGCGACGATGCCGCCCATCAGTTGCGCCCAGGCGGGATGGAACTCGATGCGATCCACGCGGTGGCCCGCGTGGTCATAGGCATGCAGGATGGGACCGTGGCGGTTGGCCAGTTCGGCCGCCTGCAAGGTCTGCGCGCGGCCCAGCCAGGCGCCGTGCTCGCGCAGTTCGTCCTGCCAGGCGCCCGCGCCTTCGCGGGCCACGGCCTCGCGCAGCACCGGGTCGGTGTCGTACAGCGAATAGTCTTCGAGCGGCGCCACCTGGTTGGCCACCTGATGCGTGCTGAATGCCTGCATGCCGGTCTCCCTGGGCCGGACGGCGTTCGCGCGCCGGCTTCGAGACACTACGCTAGCAGCAGCACCCGCCGTCAGGCAAGCGCCGCGCGCGGGCTCAGTTCAGCAGGCGCGCCTCCAGCGCGCGCGCTTCCTTGTAGCCCATCAGTTCCATGATGTCCTCGATGCTGGCCAGCAGGTCGGGACGGTCGGCGGGCACGCCGGTTTCCATGACTTCGCGCATCACCTTCAGCGCCTGCGTCATGGCGTGGATGGCGGCGGCGGGCAACATGCGCGGCAGGCTGATGCGGCGCACGCCCAGGGCCTTCAGCTCGGGCAGCGGGATCAGCGGCGTGGTGGGACGGTTGCGGATGCCGAAGCCCATGTTGATCGTGACGGGAATGCCCGCCGCGTCGACGATGCGCTTGATGTCGTCGGGGGTGCGCACGGCGTCGGGGAACAGCATGTCGGCGCCGGCGGCCGCGTAGGCCTTGGCGCGGCGCACCGCGCCTTCGATGCCTTCCACGGCCAGCGCGTCGGTGCGCGCGACGATGACGAAGGCGTCGTCGCGGCGCGCCTGGCAGGCCGCGGCGATCTTCAGCACCATTTCTTCCTGCTCGATCACGTCCTTGCCGGGCATGTGGCCGCAGCGCTTCGGGCTGACCTGGTCTTCGAGGTTGACGCCGGCGATGCCGGCCTCTTCGAACATGCGCACCGTGTGGAACACGTTGACCGGGTTGCCGTAACCGGTGTCGGCATCGGCCGTCAGCGGAATCGACACAGAGCGGGCCAGGTTGCGGCAGTGGTTGACGTTTTCGGTCAGGCCCATGACGCCGATGTCGGGCACGCCCAGCAGCGCATTGGACATGGCCGCGCCGCTGGTGCAGGCGGTCTTGAAACCCGCCGCTTCCGCCAGGCGGATGCTGTAGCCGTCGTACACGCCAGGCGAGACGATGAATTCGCCGCTCTGCAGCAGTTGGCGGAATTTCTGGGCACTGGTGGTCATTGCTGTTACTCCAATAGGGAAAGCCTGGCGCGGGACGACGGCGCCAATGCCGCGGCCAACAACCGTAAGGTGCACTAGCCTATCAAGGCGCCGACAAAAGTGTCAACTCTTTTGCGTAACACCCAAGATTGACGGCCCGCCAGGCGACTATGCTTGGGAAGCGGCCTCCCCCCTCCCCTCAGCGTCCCACCTTATGCAGCAAGTGCCTGGTATAAAGGGAATCGTCAGCACAAACCCCTTGCTTCCGAGGCACGCTTCGGAAGCATTTCAAGCATTGGTGATTACCCTGATGCCTTGGAACAAGTGTTGACAGTAAAAACTCGCGGCCATACCATCATCAAGCCGCTTCCTCTCCGCTATCCGACTCGATGCCCTCTGTATTCCCGCTCTCCGGCACCCCCATCCGCTACTTCGACATCGCCGCCGCGGCCCGCGGCCATGCGGTGGATCTCGCGGCCTTGCCGTACGTCATCCGCGTGCTGTGGGAAAACCTGGGCCGCAGCCAGCAATGGGGCCTGCCCGTGGCGGACGCCGAGATCGGCGCCGTGGCGCAATGGCGCGAGCGCACGGGGGCCGACCTGCCGCTGCGCGTGGCGCGCGTCATCCTGCCCGACTCCAGCGGCCTGCCGGTGCTGCAGGACCTGGCGGCGCTGCGCGACGCCGTGGCGCAACAGGGCGGCGACCCCGCCGCCGTCAATACCCAGTTGCCAGTCGACCTGATCGTCGACCACTCGCTGCAGGTGGACCACTGGGGCAGCGACCAGGCGGTGGCGGGCAACCTGAAGCGCGAATTCGAGCGCAACGCCGAGCGCTACCGCTTCCTGAAGTGGGCGCAGCAGGCGTTCCAGGGCCTGCGCGTGTTTCCGCCGGGCACCGGCATCATCCACCAGGTCAATCTCGAGCACATCGCGCCGGTGGTGGTGCGCGCCGAGCGCGGCGGCGAAACCTGGGCCTATCCCGATTTCGTGATCGGCGGCGATTCGCACACGCCGATGGTCAACGCGCTGGGCGTGCTGGGCTGGGGCGTGGGCGGCATCGACGCCGAAGCCGCCCTGCTGGGCCAGGCCTACACCTTCCCCGTGCCCGAAGTGGTGGGCGTGCGCCTGGTGGGCAGCATTGCCGCACCGGCCGTCACCACCGATGCGGCGCTGCTGATCACCGAGACCTTGCGCCGCGCGAACGTGGCCGGCTGCATGGTCGAGTTCTTCGGTCCGGCCATCGCCGGCCTGGGCGTGCCCGAGCGCGCCACCATCGCCAACATGTCGCCCGAATACGGCGCCACCTGTGGTTTCTTCCCGGTGGACGCGGGCACGCTGGCCTACCTGCGCCACACCGACCGCAGTCCCGAACAGACCGCGCTGATCGAAGCGTATTGCCGCGCCAACAGCCTGCTGCGCGAACCGGGCGCACCCGACCCCACGTATTCGCGCGTGGTGGAGATCGACCTGTCCGCGGCCCGTCCCAGCGTGGCCGGCCCGCGCCGCCCGCAGGACCGCATGCCGATCAGCCGCGTGCCCGCCGACTTCGCCGAGCGTCTGCCGCTGCCGCTGAAGGAAGGCGGCTTCGGTGTCGATCCCGCCCGCAGCGCCGGCCCGCTGCGCCACGGCTCGGTCGTACTGGCCGCCATCACTTCGTGCACCAACACCTCGAACCCCGCCGTCATGCTGGCCGCCGGCCTGGTGGCGCAGAAGGCGGTGGCGCGCGGCCTGAAGCCGGCGGCGTGGGTCAAGACCTCGCTGGCGCCGGGCTCGCGCGTGGTCACCGGTTATCTGCGCGACGCCGGCCTGCTGCCTGCGCTGGAAGCCCTGGGCTTCTACGTGATCGGCTACGGCTGCACCACCTGTGGCGGCAAGTCCGGTCCGCTGGCCGAGGGCGTGCCCCAGGCCATCGAGTCGGGCGAGCTGGTCGCGGCCGCCGTGCTGTCGGGCAACCGTAATTTCGAAGGCCGCATCCACAAGCTGATCCGCGCCAACTACATCACCTCGCCGCCCATGGTGGTGGCGTACGCGCTGGCCGGCCGTATCGACCTGGACCTGGAAACCGAACCCCTGGGCGCCGACGCGTCCGGCGCACCGGTGTATCTGCGCGACATCTGGCCCGCGCCCGAAGAGATCGCCGCGCTGCTGCCGCTGGCGCAGAACCGCGAGGCCTTCCTGCGCATCTACGAAGGCGATGCCGGCGGCGACGAGTCGCAGTTGTGGCGCCAGATGCAGGCACCCGAAGGCCTGCGCTTCCCGTGGGATCCGGATTCGCACTACCTGATCGAGCCGCCCTTCTTCAAACAGGCTGGCGACGGCGACGCCCTGGCGCGCCTGGCAAAGCAGTTGCGCGGCACGCGCGTGCTGGCCGCGTTCGGCGATTCGCTGACCACCGACCACATCTCTCCGGGCGGTGAAATCCCGCAGGACTCGCCGGCGGGCCGCTACCTGATGGACGCGGGCATCGCGCCGCGCGACTTCAACACCTACGTGGCGCGCCGCTGCAACTTCGAAGTGATGACGCGCGCGACCTTCGCCAACATCCGCGTGAAGAACCTGCTGGTGCCCGAGGTCGAGGGCGGCGTCACGCGCCACTTCCCCGATGGCGCGCAGATGAGCATCTTCGACGCCTCGCGCGCCTACGAGGCCGAGGGCGTCAGCACCATCGTGCTGGCCGGCAAGGAATACGGCACGGGCAGCAGCCGCGACTGGGCCGCCAAGGGCTCGGCGCTGCTGGGCGTGCGCGCCGTGATCGCCGAATCGTTCGAACGCATCCACCGCGCCAACCTGATCGGCATGGGCATCCTGCCGCTGGCCTTCCTGCCCGGCCAGGGCTGGCGCCAGCTTGGCCTGACCGGCGCCGAGACCTACACCATGAGCGGCGTGGAACAGGCCTTGCGCCAAGGCACGCCGGTGCGCGTCGTGGCCGACGGCGAGCAGGGCCGCATCGAGTTCGAGGCCGTGCCGCAGGTGCTGACGCAGGCCGAACGCGAACTGCTGGCCGATGGCGGCATCCCTGCCCAGGTGCTCAGGCATTTCCTGGCCGAAGGCGCGCAAGCCACGGCCTGAGTCTTTTCCACATCAACCCTCGCGCGCAAACCGGAACCCCATGTCCCTGGATCTCGTACTGACCAACGCCCAACTGATGCTGCCCGGACAGGGCCTGACCCTCGGCACGCTGGGTGTGAAGAACGGCCGCATCGCCATCATCGCCGCCCACGGCGCCGACCTCGGCGCCGCCGCCCAGACCATCGATTGCGGCGGGCTGTGGGTGCTGCCCGGCGTGATCGACCCGCACGTGCACTTCGGCTTCGGCTCGCCCGAAACCGACTTCGAGACCGAGGCGCGCACCGCGGCATTGGGCGGCACGACCTCGGTGCTGTCGTTCCACCGCTCGAAGGACATCCGCGAATCCTGCGACGCCGCGCGCGACCGTGGCGAGCGCCAGAGCTGCATCGACTTCGGCTTTCACTTCGGCATCACCAGCCAGCTGCACGTCGAAACCCTGGAAGAGATCTCCAGCCAGTTCGGCGTGAACTCGTACAAGCTGTACATGATGTACAAGGGCGCGGCGGGCCTGTCCAAGGGCTTCACCGACATCGACGACGGCCTGCTGTTCGAGGCGCTGCGCGCCACCGCGCGCATCCCGGGCGCCATCCTGGGCGTGCACTGCGAGAACGTCGAAGTGATCCCCGTGCTGCGCGATCCGCTGCGCGCGGCCGGCCGCGACGACCTGAAGGCCTGGAACGAACAGAGCCCGGACTTCCTTGAGGCCGAGAACGTGCACCGCGTGTGCTACTTCGCCTCGAAGACGCACACGCCCGTCAACATCGTCCACCTGAGCAGCCGCGAGGCCCTGGACGAAGTGCGCCGCCACCGCCGCCGCGGCACGGACCCCATCTATGTGGAAACCTGCCCGCACTACCTGTTCCTGAACGACGAATCGCCCGCCGGCCCCTACGCCAAGGTGAATCCGCCCGTGCGCGGCCAGGACGACGTCGAGGCCATGTGGGAAGGCGTGCTGGACGGCTCCATCACCACCGTGGGCTCCGACCACGTGCCGCGCAAGCGCGAGACCAAGGACAAGGACATCTGGGCGGCCAGCAACGGCTTCCCCGGCACGGGCATGATCCTGCCGATCCTGCTGCACGAGGGCTATCACCGCCGCGGCGTGCCGCTGGAGCGCCTGGTCGAAATCGCCTCGGCCACGTCCGCCCGCATCTACAACATGCCGTCCAAGGGCGGCATCGTGGTGGGCCGCGACGCCGATCTGCTGATCGTCGATCCCGACCTCGAACGCACCGTGAATCCCGCCGAGCTGGAGTCGCATGCCGACTACTCGCCGTACGAAGGCATGACCCTGAAGGGCTGGCCCGTCCGCACGCTGGTGCGCGGCCGCACCGTCATGCAGGACGGCCGCATCACCGACGACGCGCGCGCCCATCCCGGCGGCCGTTTCCTGCGCCGCTGAACCCCGCCGCACCGATTATCTGAAGAGGCAATGCCATGAGCGAAAACAAACGAATCTGGGACGACTTTCTGACCGAACGCGACAAGCTGGTCCTGGCGCAGGCCGGCTATGGCAAGCGCGGCGGCTTCGGCAAGCGGCCCGCGCTGTTCATCATCGACGTGCAGTACAACTTCTGCGGCGACACGCCCGAGGACATCCTCGAAGGCCTGAAGCAGTACCGCACGCACTGCGGCAAGGAAGCCTGGGACGCCGTGGCCCACATGGTGCCGCTGCTGGAAATGGCCCGCGAGAAGAACATCCCGGTGTTCTACACCGAAAGCGGCCGCCGCCCCGACCTGCTGGACAGCGGCGTGCAGGTGGGCAAGAACCACCGCGGCGGCGAGAAGACCGTGGTGGCCAACACGCACGCCACGCAGACCGTCGAACCTCTGGCGCCGCGCCCGCAGGACATCCGCATCTCCAAGCAGAAGCCGTCCTGCTTCTTCGGCACCATCTTCATGAGCCACCTGAACTTCCTGGACGTGGACACGCTGATCCTGGTGGGCTGCACCAGCTCGGGCTGCCTGCGCGCCACGGCCGTGGATGCGTACTCGTACAACTTCAAGGTCATCATCCCCGAGGAAGCGGCGTTCGACCGTTTCCAGGCCAGCCACGCCATCAACCTGTTCGACCTGAACTGCAAGTACGCCGACGTGATTCCCAGCAAGGAAGTCGGCGACTACCTGGCGAGCCTGCCGGCCCCGGCCGCCGCGAAGGCCGAGTAAGGCAGGACGGCCATGGCGAACACGCAAGGCGCGGCGGCTAGCGCGGCGGCTGGCGCGGCGGCTGGCGCGGCGGCTGGCGCGGCGGCTGGCGCGGCGGCTGGCGCGGGTCCCATCCCGGTCTATCTGCTGACCGGTTTCCTGGGCAGCGGCAAGACCACGCTGCTGTCCAGGCTGGTGCGCAGCGCGGCGTTCGCCGACACGGCCGTCATCATCAACGAGTTCGGCCAGGTCGGGCTCGACCATCGCCTGCTGGGCCGTGCCAGCGACGAGGACACCGTGCTGCTGGACTCGGGCTGCCTGTGCTGCGCGCTGAACAGCTCGCTGCAGGACGGCCTGGAATCGCTGTACTACCGGCGCCTGCGCGGCGAGATCCCGCCGTACACGCGCATGGTGGTCGAGACCTCGGGCCTGGCCGATCCCGCGCCGCTGATCAACACGCTGGCGGGCGACGCCTCGGTGGCGCGGCACTACCGCTTCGCCGGCGTCATCACCACGATCGACGCCGTGCACGGCCTGGCCACGCTGGATGCCTACCGCGAGGCCTCGGCGCAGGCGGCCGTGGCCGACGTGCTGATCGTCACCAAGACCGACCTGTGCGATGCCGGACAGCTCGCGCAGGTGCGCCAGGCCCTGGCCACCCTGAACGCGACCGCGCAGGTGCGGCTGGCCAGCGCCGAGTCGTCCGATGGCGAGGACCGTTTCTTCGACGGCCTCCACGCCAGCGAAAGGCTGCCCGTCCCCGCGCCGGGCCAGCCGCCGGCCACGCCGCTGGCGCACGTGCTGCGCTACGGCATCGCGTCGTACATCCTGCACGTGGACCGGCCCGTGAGCTGGGGCGGTTATGCGCGCTGGGTCGCGTACCTGCAACGCCACGGCGGCGAACGCGTCCTGCGCGTCAAGGCCATCCTGGATTTCGCCGACGGCGAGCGCTATGCCATCCACGGCGTGCGGCACCTGTTCAGCCCGCCGCACGCGTTGGGCCCGGCGGACCCGGCCGCCCCCGAACGGGCCATCGTGGTGATCGCTCAGGACATGTCGGCCGAAGAAGTGGCCGCGTCCTTGGAGCCCTTGCAATCGGATCGCTAATTTGTCAACAGTTCAACCTTGAAGCCGGTAGCAGCGCATAAACCGTCTTCACTCTTGCCAGTAATTACCCGTATTTCTCGATTTTCAGGCTACCAGACAACGATTTGGCATTTACTGATGTGTGTCTTCGACCTATAGTGTTGACACTTAAATACAAGGGGGATTTTTCCATGACGTTCCGCAGCACCGCTCTCTCCACGGCCCGTCGCACGGCCCTCCTGACCGGCCTGGCCGCCGTGGTCCTCGCCCCCTTCGGCACCGCCTGGGCGCAGGATGCCGCCGCCGGCTTTCCCAAGCATGCCGTCACGCTGGTGGTGCCCTACACCCCCGGCGGCCCGACCGACCTGACCGGCCGCATCATCGGCGAGGCCCTGTCCAAGAAGTGGGGCCAGCCCGTCATCATCGAGAACCGCCCCGGCGCGGGCGGCAACATCGGCTCGGCCATGGTCGCCAAGGCCGCGCCCGATGGCTACACCCTGGTGCTGGGCGTCACGGGTTCGCACGCGATCAACAAGTGGCTGTACAAGAACCTGCCCTACGATCCGCAGAAGGACTTCGAGCCGATCGGCATGGCCGCCATCTACGCCAACGCCATCCTGGCCAACCCTAGCGTGCCCGCCAATACCCTGCAGGAACTGATCGCGCTGGCCAGGAAAGAGCCCACCAAGTACAGCTACGGTTCGGACGGCAACGGCGCCGCCAGCCACCTGTCGATGGAACTGGTCAAGGCCCAGGGCAAGTTCGAGATGACGCACATCCCGTACAAGGGCAGCGCGCCGCTGCTCAACGACCTGCTGGGCGGCACCGTGCCGGTGGGCATCACCGGCCTGCCCTCGGCGCAGCCCTACCTGGCGTCCGGCAAATTGAAGCTGCTCGCCATCACCTCGGCGCGCGACTACAGCGGCAACAACTATCCCACGATCGCCAGCCAGGGCTTCGCCGGTTTCGATACCGCGGCCTTTTCGGGCATCTTCGCGCCCAAGGGCACGCCCCGCCCGCTGGTCGACAAGATGTCGGCCGACCTGGCCGCGGTGCTGGGCCAGGCCGACGTGAAGGACAAGATGAACAAGCTCGGCCTGGAAGTACAGCCGACCACCTCGCAGGAGTTCGCCGCTTTCCTGGCCAAGCAGATCGACCAGTGGCGCGAGGCCGTGAAACTGTCGGGCGCGCAGGTCGACTGAGCCATGACGATCACCGCAGCGGATACGGCCGTGCCGGACGCCGAGTTCGACGTGCTGGTCATCGGCGCGGGGGGCTGCGGCCTGGCCGCGGCCCTGGCGGCGCATGATGCCAACCCGGCCCTGTCGATCGCCGTGGTCGAGAAGGCCGATCGCCTGCAGGGCAACACCATGCTGTCCAGCGGGTCGATTCCCGCGGCCGGCACGCGCATGCAGCGCCAGGCCGGCCTGGACGACAGCGCCGGCAACTTCATCGAAGACCTGCGCCGCATCGCGGGCACGCACGAGATGCCCGGCCTGACGGAACGCCTGGCGGACGTCTCGGCGGAATTGGTCGAATGGCTGGTGGACCGCGCCCACGCGACGCTGACGCTGGTCGAGACCTACAAGCATATCGGCCATCGCCAGTACCGCCTGCACTCGCCGCCCTCGCGGCGCGGCGCGGATCTGATGGACGACCTGGCGCGCACCCTGGACGAGCGCGGCATCCCGCTGGCATTCGGCAATCCTGCCGTCGAGCTGCTGGCCGGACCGGACGGTTCGGTACTGGGCGCGGTCACGCAGACGCCGGACGGCACGCGCACCGTCATCGCGGCCCGCGCGGTGATCCTGTCCACCAACGGCTTCGGCGCCAACCGGCAACTGATCTCGCGGTTCTGCCCAGAATTGTCGGCCGCTCCGTACGGCGGGGCTACCGGCAGCGAAGGCGAAGCGGTGATCTGGGGCGAGGCCCTGGGCGCGGCGCTGTCCAACATGGGCGCCTACCAGGCGCATGCCAGCCTGGCGGATCCGCATGGTTCGCTGGTCACGTGGACCGTGGTCGAGAAAGGCGGCATCGTCGTGGACGGCCAGGGCCGGCGCTTCGGCGACGAAAGCATGGGGTACTCGGCCTTCGCCGCGCTGGAACTGGACCGCGCCGGTCCGTTCTACGTGGTGGCCGACGCCCGCGTGCGCGACGCCACGGCGGCGGGCCAGGAAGAATACGCGGAACTGGTGCGGCACAACGGCGTGCTGCACGCAGAGGATGCCGCGTCGCTGGCCGCCAGGCTGGGCCTGCCGGCCGATGCGCTGGCGGCCACGCTGCGGGACGCCGCCTCGGCGGCGCGCGGCGACCAGGCCGACGCCTTCGGCCGTACGCACTGGGGCCTGGGCGCCTTGCAGGCGCCCTACACGGCCACCCGCATCGGCCCGGCGCTGTTCCACACGCAGGGCGGGTTGCGCGTCGACGACGACGGCCGCGTGCTGCGCGCGGACGGCTCGGCCATCCCCGGGCTGTATGCGGGCGGCGGCGCCGCGGCCGGCATCAGCGGCAACCAGGGCAGCAAAGGGTATATGTCGGGCAATGGCCTGCTGGCGGCATTGGGGCTGGGCTATCTGGCCGGCCGGGCCGCCGCGTGGGACATGCGGGCCTGACACATCCAGGCCCGCGCCCCGCGGGCCTGAAGCAGCAAGGACTGGGCAAGTACGGCGAAGGTGCTCCAGTCTGGTGTCCCCTGGACACCATGCCGTTCGGAGCAGGCAGGCATGCCGGCGCCGGACACCGGCCGCAACACCCGGGCCATCGGCGCTTCATAGAAAGCGGCGGTGGTCCGGGGGCCATTTTCAACAAGCGGCCAGCGCGATGGCAGAAACACCAGGCCGGTAGCCGGGATGGCCAGGAAGCCCTTTCAGGCCAGTTGCGCCCGCGCCGGATTCTCGATCAGGTTTTCGAACAGGTGATTGGCCGCGCGCTCGATGTGCGAGCGCATCAGCGACTCGGCCAGCGAGGCGTCGCGCGCCTTGATGGCGCGCAGGATCTGCCAGTGCTCGGCATAGGCGTCGTCCTTGCGTTCGAGCACGGTGCCGGAATGGCGGCGGTAGACGCGCAGCAGGTGATAGAGATCGCCGCACAGCGTATTGATGATGCGCTGGTTGCGGCTGGCGCGCACGATGCGTTCGTGGAAGTCGAAGATGCGCGGATGCGGACTGGGAGAGGCGCCGGGCAGACGCGCCTGGCGGTCCTGCTCTAGCTCGGACAGCAGCACCGAGATCTCTTCGTCGCTCATGTAGCGCGCGGCCAGGCTACAGGCCACGCCTTCCAGCGCCATGCGCATCTGGAACAGTTCCAGCGCCGATTCGGCCGACAGGGACACGACGCGGGCTTTCAGATAGGGCTCGCGCGTGATCAGCTGAATGCCCTGCAGGCGCCGCACGGCCTCGCGCACCGGGCCGCGGCTGACGCCGAACTCTTGCGCCAGCGCGA
This sequence comes from Bordetella ansorpii, assembly GCF_900078315.1. Lineage (GTDB taxonomy): Bacteria > Pseudomonadota > Gammaproteobacteria > Burkholderiales > Burkholderiaceae_B > Bordetella > Bordetella ansorpii. The sequence continues at coordinate 317,907 of NZ_FKBS01000013.1, read as the reverse complement.
CCTCATTGATCACGCTGCCGGGCAGCAGCCTGCCCTGATAAATGGCTTCGAGCAGGTGATCGAACACCTGGTTGGCCAAAGGGCCTTCGGAATCTTCTTTGCGGGTCGCCACGCGCCCTCCATTACAGCTTGGGATAGCGGCTAGGCTACCAATGCGGGCAAAAAAGTGTCAACTCTTTTTGGCGTAAATCGCGGGAATTTCGCGGGTTTTAGGGGAAAATTCAAGCCACTTCCGAAAAGTGTCAACGATCGTCGGGCGCAGCCAAAGGTTCGTCCGGCAACGCGGGCAACTCCCCCTCCGAATCGCCGAGCAGCCGGGCCGCCTGCGCCTCGGACATTTCCTCCACGTCACGCAGATTGCGCAGCATGGCGCGCGTGCGCACCTCGGTCTGTCCGATCTTGCTGCTGGCGCTGTCCAGCGTCTTGCGCACGCTGGCCAGCGAGGCGCCGAACTTGCCGAACTCGGTCTTCACCGCGCGCAGCACCTGCCACACTTCGGACGAACGCTGCTCGATGGCCAGCGTGCGAAAGCCCATCTGCAGGCTGTTCAGCATGGCCGCCAGGTTGCCCGGCCCCGCCACGCTGATGCGCAGCGCCTGCAGGCGGTCATGCAGGCCCGGCAGGCGCAGCACTTCGGCATACAGGCCCTCGGTGGGCAGGAACATGATGGCGAAGTCGGTGGTGTGCGGGGGCGCCACGTACTTCGACGCAATCAGCCTGGCCTGCGTCTCGACGGCGCGGCCCAGGGCCTGCGCGGCGGCCCGCGCGCCCTCGGGATCGGCGGCCTCCTGCGCCTCGATCAGGCGTTCGTACTCTTCCTTGGGGAACTTGGCGTCGATGGGCAGCCAGACCGGCGTGCTGTCCGGCGCGCGTCCCGGCAGGCGGATGGCGAACTCGACGATGGCCTCGCTGTCCGGCACGGGCTTGATGTTGCGGCCATACTGCTCGGGCGTCATCGCATCCTCGATCAGGCGGGCCAACTGCACTTCGCCCCAGGTGCCGCGCGACTTCACGTTGGTCAGCACGCGCTTCAAGTCGCCCACGCCCGCGGCCAGCGTCTGCATTTCGCCCAGGCCCTTGTGCACGGCTTCCAGGCGTTCGGACACCAGGCGGAACGAATCGCCCAGGCGCTGTTCCAGCGTCGCATGCAGCTGTTCGTCCACCGTGCGCCGCATGGCCTCCAGGCGCTGGCCGTTGTCGGCCTGCAGCGCCTGCAGGCGTTGGTCCACCGTCAGCCGCACCTCGCCCATGCGGCGGTCGTTCAGCTCGACCAGGCCTTGCAGGCGCTCGCCGAACTGGCTGGCGAAACGCGCCAGCGATTCGCCATGCTCGGTGCGCGACGCGCTGGCATCGCGCGCCAGCGCGCCGCGCAGGTCTTCATGGCGCTGGGCCAGTTCGTCGCGCAGCGCGCGCACCGAGTCCGACAGTTCATCGCGCAGGCCGCGCTGGCTGTCGGCCAGGTCGGCGCGCATCGTGCGCTCCAGGCGCGCCAGCAGTTCGGCCATCTCGTCGGCAACGCCCTCGCCCCCGCGCGGCTGGCGCAGCAGCACGGCCAGGCTGACCAGCAGGGCCGCGACCGCCGCGCCCGCGGCCGTCCACAGCAGAATCATCGAATCCAAGCGCATCTCCGCAAAACGCAGATTCTATAGGTGACGGGACGCTCCAGCCGACCACCGGGCGCGCGCGGTTATCACGTGCGCATTGCTCTGGCAGCATACGAAGCTGGCGTAAATGTTTTGCAACACTCAAGCTTAAATTGATATGTCACGAAATATTTTAAGTAATGTGTCAGTCAACCCTCGCCGAAATAATCGCTGCTCTTTCCCATAGCCCCACCGAGGAGCCGCGATGTCTTTCCCCGCATCGACTTTCGACCCCCGCACTATCCGCCCGCGCGCCGTGTACGCCGCGCTGGCCGTTGCCCTGGCCTGCACGCTGGCCGCGTGCGGCGGCCACGACGATGATGACGACGACGACACCTCGACGCCGCCCGTGGTGGAACAAAAGCCCGCCACCGCCGAACTGGCGCTGCTGTCGACCACCGACCTGCACTACAACGCGCGCAGCTACGACTACTTCAAGCTCGCCGAGGACAAGACCTACGGCTTCGAGCGCACCGCGACGCTGATCCGCGACGCGCGCAAGGAATTCGCCAACACGCTGCTGGTCGACAACGGCGACACCATCCAGGGCACCGCGCTGGCCGACTACGAAGCCCAGGTCGCGCCGATCCCGTGCTCGCAGCAGTTGACGATGTACAAGGCCATGTCCGAACTGAACTTCGATGCGGGCACGGTGGGCAACCACGAATTCAACTACGGCCTGCCCTTCCTGAACCAGGTGCTGGGCGGCGGCATGGACGTCGACGGCGTGGACGGCAGCCTGAAGTGCGCCGGCCCCGGCTTCCCCGTCACCGTGGCCAACGTGACGAGCGTCAAGAGCGGCCAGCCGCTGCTCGAGCCCTACGTCATCCTCGACCGCGAGATCGACGCCACGCAGGAAGACGGCACCCGGGTCAAGCTGCCGATCAAGGTCGGCATCGTGGGCGTCACCACGCCCGGCATCATGAACTGGGACAAGCGCTACCTGGACGGCAAGGTCGAGGTGCAGGACGGCGTCGCATCGGCCGAGAAGTACGTGGCCGAAGCGCGCGCCAACGGCGCCGACCTGGTGTTCGTGCTGCTGCATGGCGGCATGGACGCCACCCAGAGCCCGATGATGGAGAATCCGGGCCGCTTCGTTGCCCAGGTCGAAGGCATCGACGGCCTGATCATGGGCCACCAGCACAACACTTTCCCGGACCGCGGCGCCAGCCCGGCCTACCAGTCGGACGACGTGGTGGACAACACCGCCGGCACGGTCGCCGGCGTGCCCGCCGTCATGCCCAGCCTGTGGGGCAAGGCCATGGGCGTGATCGATTACTCGCTGAAGTGGGACGGCCGCGCCTGGCAGGTCGACCAGGCCCAGACCACGGTCGAGGTGCGCACCACCCAGTTCGAGGATGACGCCGGTACGACGCAGTACGTCGCTTCGGACAGCGCCGTGGTCGACGCGGTCGAAACCCAGCACGAAGCCGCCGTCACCTACGTGAAGGAACCCATCGGCCAGACCGACTTCCGCATGAGCACGCTGTTCGCCGACGTGGGCGATCCGGGCGCGATCCAGTTGGTCAACCAGGCGCAGCAGACCTACGTGAAGAGCTACATCGACGCCAACCTGCCGGAATACAGCGGCATCCCGGTGCTGTCGATCAGCGCGCCGTTCAAGGCCGGCTTCAGCAGCGCCACGGATTACACCGACGTGGCCGCCGGCGACCTGGCCATCTTCAACGCGGCCGACCTGTACCTGTACCCCAACACCGTGTACGCGGTGAAGGTGACGGGCGCGCAGTTGAAGCTGTGGCTGGAGAACGCGGCCAAGCGCTTCAACCGCATCGACCCGGCGGCCACGGCCGACCAGTGGCTGATCAAGGACACCAAGACCGGCAAGGTTCCCGCCGGCCAGTCGGCGTTCGCGGGCTACAACTTCGACATGTTCACCACGCCCGATCTGCAATACGAGATCGACGTGACCGCGGCGGAAAACAGCCGCATCAAGAACCTGACGTACATGGGCAATCCGGTCGACGGCATGGACTTCATCGTCGCCACCAACAATTACCGTGCGGAAAGCAGCGCGCAGTACATCCTGGGCCCTGGCAACGCGTTCGACATCGTCTATGCCTCGCCGGACGCGAACCGCGACGTGGTGATCAACTACATCAAGGAGAATCCGGCGGTGACCCGCGCCGCCAACGGTTCGTCGCGCAGTTGGCGCTTCACCCCGGTCACGACCGCGGGCCGCGTGCTGTTCAAGACGGGCCAGAACGCGCAATCCGTGGCCACGGCCGCCGGCATCACCAACGTCAGCCTGACCGCCGATGCGGATGACCTGGGCGAAGGCCGCGCGGTCTACCAGATCGACCTGAACCCGGTGCCGTAAGGCATCTTGCCGGCGCCCCCTCAAAGGGGCAACGCAACGGATCGCCCCGCCAGGCACGGCGTGCCTGGCGGGGCGATTGCCTTTGGAGGATCGATGCCGCGCGCGGGATTTCACGGATGCCGATGCGCCGCGCCCGATCGCTCCGGAACGGGTCATCGAGCGGCGCGGCTCGGCTGGGCGAAGCTGCGGAAGCGGGCCAGGGGTGCCGCTGCGCCCCATGAGGCGGCTAGACGATCACCGCCCCGCCGCGATCCACCCACACATAATCCTGGCCGGGAACCTGCCCTCGCCGCAGTGGATTGCGCGTGCAGAAGGCCGCATAGGCCGGGTCGACGTACCGGTAGAACAGATGCTCGTCGCGCCCCGCGGGAATGCCCAGCCTGGGCGCGCAGACGAGACGGTCGGGCGAGGCGCCGATGTCCTGGACGAACAAGCGCTCGGGATCGAAACGCTGGGCGTCCCATTCGGGCACCTTCAATCCCAGCGACCTGCACAGCAGCGTCTGGCCCGCGCATAATCTGGCGGGCGGCCGCAAGCCGCCTCGCGCATCGGGATTCAACTGCTGCATGCACGCCAGCGCGTCAGGTCCCGAGAATTCATCCACCCACGGATGGCCCGACTTGATCAGCACCGCATTGCCCGGCCCGGCCGCGCTGAAGTTCAGCGAGTCGCCGCCGCGCGCGTAGTACATGTAGATCGTGCCGCCATCCATGAACAGGGCGCGGCGCTTGTGGGTGTAGCCCAGCGAGGCGTGGCTGCCTTTTTCGGCCTGGTAATAGGCCTCGGTCTCGATGATGCGCGCCGCCAGCCACAGGCCGCCCAGGCGGCGGCGGATGATCTTGCCGATGAGCTCGCGCGCCAGCAGGCAGGCGTCGCGATCGAAGAAACTGTCGGGCAAGGCGGGAGGGCCGGCGGCGGCTGCGCCGGCAGGCCGCATTGCCCCCTGCCCCGCGCCCGCCGCCTTGTTGCCCGCCATGCCGCTCAGCCCCAGCCGGCCTCAGGCGAAACGCTCGCCGTAGCGCTTTTCGGAAAAGCCGGCCGTCACCTCGCCATCCGGCGTGACGGTGACGGGACGGCGCACCAGCGCGGGATACTCGGCGATCAGCGCCGACCATTGCTTATCGGTGGACGCGGCTTTCTGCTCGTCGGTCAGGCCTCGCCAGGTCATGGAAGCGCGGTTGACCAGCTTCTCCCAGCCGCCCACCTTGTCCGCCCATTCCTTCAGCGTGGCGGCCGGCACGGGGTTGTCACGGTAGTCGACGAAAGTGTGCGCGACGCCCTTGGCGTCGAGCCAGTCGCGCGCCTTGACGCAGGTGCTGCACTTGGCCAGGCCGTACAGGGTGGGTTGGGTCATTTGCGGGCCTCCTTGCGCCACTGCATGCGGTTGGCCACGATCACGCAGGTGCCGACGGCCAGGATGAACAGCGTGGCCAGGGCATTGACCTCGGGCTTCAGGCCCAGGCGCACGCGAGAGAAGACTTCCATGGGCAGCGTGGTGGAACCCGGCCCGGACAGGAACGATGCGATGACCACGTCGTCCAGCGACAGCGTGAACGCCAGCAGCCAACCCGACACCACGGCCGGCGCGATCAGCGGCAGCGTGATGCTGAAGAACACGCGGGCCGGCGTGGCGCCCAGGTCGAGCGCGGCCTCTTCCAGCGAGCGGTCCAGGTCGCGCACGCGCGACTGGATGACCACCGACACGAAGGCCATGCACAGCGTGACGTGCCCGATCCAGATGGTGAACATGCCGTTCTCGGCCGGAAAGCCCAGCGCGCCGCGCAGTTCGACGAACATCAACAGCAACGAAATGCCCAGCACCACCTCCGGGATGACCAGCGGCGCGCTGAGCATGCCGACGTACAGCGTCAGGCCGCGAAAGCGCCGCATGCGCGCCAGCACGTAGCCCGCCCAGGTGCCCAGGACGGCGGCCGCCGTGGCGGTCATCACGGCGATCTTCAGCGACAGCCAGGCCGCCGACAGCAGCGCGTCGTCCTGGAACAACTGGCCGTACCAGCGGAACGAAAAGCCGCTCCAGGTGGTGACCATGGCCGAGTCGTTGAACGAGAACACCATCAGGCTCAGGATGGGCACGTACAGGAAGGCATAGCCCAGCCCCAACGCGATACCGCGCGCGGTCTTGTTCGGCCCCTTCATCCGCGCCCCCTGGCGGGCGCCTGATTATGCATCTGGTTGTACTGGAACAGGGCCAGCGGCACCAGCAGCAGCAGCACCATCACGCAAGTGACGGCGCTGGCCATGGGCCAGTCGGCGTTGTTGAAGAACTCGTTCCACATGACGCGGCCCATCATCAGCGTGTTGGCGCCGCCCAGCATCTCGGGGATGACGTACTCGCCCACGCACGGAATGAACACCAGCATGGCGCCCGCGATGACGCCGGGCATGGACAGCGGCACCGTGATGCGGCAGAACGCCTGCCACGGGCGCGCGCCGAGGTCGTAGGCGGCTTCCAGCAGGCGCAGGTCCATCTTCACCAGGTTGGCGTACAGCGGCAGGATGAAGAACGGCAGGTAGGCATAGACCATGCCGATGTACACGGCGATATCGGTGCGGTAGATTTCAAGCGGCGAGGCGATCAGCCCCAGCCCCATCAGCGCCTTGTTCAACAGGCCGTCGTTGCGCAGGATGCCCACCCAGGCATACACGCGCAGCAGCAGCGAGGTCCAGAACGGCAGGATCACGCCCAGCAGCAGCAGGTTGCGCACCGCCGGCGACGAACGCGCGATGTAGTACGCCATCGGATAGCCGATGAGGATGCAGCATACGGTGGTGATGGCCGCCATCTTCACCGAGTTCAGGTAGGTCGCCAGGTACAGGCTGTCGGTGAACAGCAGGATGTAGCCGCGCAGGTTCAGGCTGAGCTGCAGCGCCTCGTCCTCGAACCTGGCCAGCGGCGTGTAGGGTGGAATGCCGAACTCCAGTTCGGCAAAGCTGATCTTGAGCACCAGCAGGAACGGCACCAGCAGGAACAGCACCAGCCAGGCGTAAGGCGGGATGATCGCCAGCGCGCGCCCAGAGGGCGTCCAGCGGCGCAACGGCAACCGGATCATGACGCCAGCACCGTGGGGCTGTCGGCATCCCAGCTGACGAAGACCTCTTCGTCCACGCCGGGGGCATCGATGCGGGCCAGCACCATGCCGGGCACGCTGGTCTCGATGGATTTGCCCGAGTCCAGGCGGATCTGGTAGAGCGCGTAGCCGCCCATCCAGGCCACGTGGCTGACCACGCCGCGCGCCCAGTTGTAGTCGCTTTGCGGCTGCTCGCGCCAGATGCGCAGGCGCTCGGGACGCAGCGAGACGTGCACCTCCATGCCCAGGGGCTCGCTGACGCCGTGGTTGACGTACAGCGGGCGGGCCAGGTCTGCGCACTCGATGGCCACATGGTCGGCCTCGTCCACCACGATGGTGCCGGTGAACAGGTTGGTGCTGCCGATGAATCCCGCCACGAAGCGCGAGTTCGGAAAGTTGTAGACATCCTGCGGCGTGCCGCTCTGCACGATCTGGCCTTCGGTCATGACGGCCAGGCGGTGCGCCATGGTCATGGCCTCTTCCTGGTCGTGGGTGACCATGATGCAGGTCACGCCCACTTTCTCCAGGATCTTCACCAGTTCGATCTGCGTCTTCTGGCGGATCTGCTTGTCCAGCGCGGACATGGGCTCGTCCAGCAGCAGCAGCTTCGGGCCCTTGACCAGGCTGCGCGCCAGCGCCACGCGCTGCTGCTGGCCGCCCGACAGCTGGTGCGGCTTGCGCCGCGAATAGCCGGCCATCTGCACCAGGTCGAGCGCCTCGAACACGCGCTCGTGGATCTCGTTGGCGGCCACGCCCTCCTGCTTCAGCCCGAAGGCCACGTTGGCCTCGACCGTCATGTGCGGGAACAGCGCGTACGACTGGAACATCATGTTGACCGGCCGGCGGTGCGGCGGCACGGCCGTGATGTCCTGGTCGTCCAGCAGGATGCGGCCCGAGGTGGGCTCTTCGAACCCCGCCAGCATGCGCAGCAGCGTGGACTTGCCGCAACCCGAGCTGCCCAGCAACGCGAAGATCTCGTTGCGGCGGACCGTCAGGCTGGTGGATTGCACGGCGACCGTGTCGCCGAAGATCTTGACGACGTCGATCACCTGGACGAACGCGTCCGCGTCGCCGCCCGCGGGCGCCGAGTACCGGCTTTCATTCATGGCGCTTATCGTCCGGACTTCAGTTCGTTCCACATGCGCGTCTGCAGGCGCTGCACGGGCAAGGGCTGGGCCTTGATCACGAACAGCGTCTTGGAGACATCGGCCGGCGGATAGATCATGGGGTTGTCGGCCACTTCCTTGGTCACGTACTTGCGCGCCTCTTTGTTGGCGTTCGGGTAGTACATGTGATTGGTGATGGCCGCGTGCACCTGCGGCGTCTCGATGTAGTTGATGAACGCATGCGCGGATTCGACGTGCGGGGCGTCCTTGGGGATGGCCATCACGTCGAACCAGGCGGGCGCGCCGCCCTTGGGCAGGAAGTAGTTGATGTCGTCGGTGCGCTTGGCTTCCTGCGCGCGGCGGCGCGCGATCATCACGTCGCCCGAGAAGCCGTAGACCATGCACAGGTCGCCCGAGGCCAGCTCGTCGATGTAGCCCGACGAGCTGAACTGGCGGATGTACGGCCGGATCTTCTTCAGCACTTCCAGCGCGGCCTTGTAGTCGTCGGGATTCGAGCTGTTGGGATCCTTGCCCAGATAGTGCAGCACGGCCGGGAAGACCTGCGCGGCCTCGTCCAGCATCGAGATGCCGCAGCTTTGCAACTTGGCGGCGTTCTCGGGCTTGAACAGCATGTCCCAGTTGCCCAGGTCGGCGTCGGCGCCCAGCGCGGCGCGGACCTTGGTGATGTTGTAGCCCAGGCCGTTGGTGCCGTAGCCCCACGGGATGACGTACTGGTTGCCCGGATCGACGGTGGCCACCAGGGCCATCAGGTCGGGATCCAGGTACTTCCAGTTGGGGATTTTGGACTTGTCCAGCTTCTGGAACACGCCCGCCTCGATCTGGCGCGAGGCATAGTGCGTGGACGGCACCACCACGTCGTAGCCGGACTTGCCGGTCAGCAGCTTGGCCTGCAGCGTATCGTTGGTGTCATACACGTCGTAGCGGACGCGAATGCCGGTTTCCTTCTCGAAGCCGGGGATGGTGTCCGGCGCGGTGTATTCGGCCCAGTTGTACACATTGACGACCTTGCCGTCCTGAGCGACGGCCGTCGTTGCGACGACTGTTGCCCCGATACCCGCCACCGCCAGCGCCGTTCCCAGCGCCAGCCGCGCGCCCACCATGAATGTCATCGCGTACCCCTTGCCAAAACGCGTGATGGAAAAAAACCAAAGGCAAAATGATAAAGCCTTTTCATAGGGGGATGCAGACGGTTTAACCCCTAAATCGCGCAGTTGAACGTCGAATCAGGCACCCCGGCCCGTCGCGATCCGCCTGCCTCGCCCTTCGCGCCGTCAGGCCGTGGCGGACCAGGCCCGCGCGTACGCCGCCTGCAGACCCTGCCAGCAGGCCTCGCCCTGCTCGCCCGCGACCTTGCGCAACGAGCGGCGCAGCCGCAGCAGGTTGCCGGCCCGGGCGCGGCTGCTCAGGCCGCCGGCCTTGCCACGGTCGAAATCGATCAGCCAGGCATGCCCCTGGGCATCCAGCAGAATGTTGAAGGCGTTCAGGTCGGCATGCCAGACCCCGGCGCGGTGCATGCGCGCGATGGCGCCGGCCACCTCGTCGGGCGAGGCGTCCAGCGCGAGGGCCAGCGGACGCACGTCGGGAATGCGCTCGACCAGGATGGCGGCGCGGTAGCTCCAGCCGCGCCGCCAGTAGCCGGCCGCCAGCGGCATCGGCACCCGCAGGCCCTGCGCATGCAGCGCCGCCAGCAGGCGGTATTCGCGGAAGCTGCGCGTGCCGTCCTCGCTACGCCAGGCATAGGATTCGCGGCTGATGCGCGCGACCAGGCCGCCACGGCGGTAGCCGCGCAGCACGCCCTGCCAGCCTTGCCCCGCCACCATCCAGGCAGCCTGCCGGCCGCCGGCCGCGACCGGGCTGGCCAGGTCGCCGTAGGACTCGGGGTCGAACCAGCGTGCGGGCGGCGTATCGCCCAGCCGCGCCGCGTTCCAGAGCATGGCGCCGTCGGCGGGCGCCGGCCACGCCTGGTGACGGGTAGCGTCCAGGATGGCGTCAGCCGGCACGGTTGCGCATCCAGTCGGCCGTGCCGTAGAACGCGTGCAGGATCCGGTCCAGCAGCGCGGGCGGCACGTTCTGGTCCTGCATGGCGCGGCCCATGCAGGCCACCCACTGGTCGCGCTCGATCTCGCCGATGGAGAACGGCAGGTGGCGCGCGCGCAGGCGCGGATGGCCGAAGCGCTCGATGTAGTGGTTGGGCCCCCCGAAGTAGCCGCACAGGAACCAGAACAGCTTCTGGCGCGCCTCGTCCAGGCTGGGACCGTGGGCCGCGCGCAATTCGCGGAAATCGGGTTCCAGGTCCATCAGGTCGTAGAAGCGCTCGACCAGCGCGTGCAGGCCGGGCTCGCCGCCCAGCAGTTCAAACAGGGTCTTGCTGGTGTCCAGCGGTTCGAAAATCGGGTCGACCCGGGTGGTGGCGGTCATCAGGCTTCTCTCAGGGTAACCAGGGGCGGCGTGCGCAGCACCCCGCGCAGGGCCAGCGCGCCGCCGGCCCAGGCGCCGGCCATGCCGGCCGCGGGACCGGCGATCCAGGGCCACAGGCTGTACGTCATGGCGAAGTTGAACACATAAGCCGCCAGGCCCCATGCCACGGCCGTCGCGCCCGCCGCGGCCAGCAGGCCGGCCAGGCCGCCCACGGCCAGCAGTTCGATGCGCTGCGCGCGCGCCAACTGGCCCCGCGTGGCGCCCAGGGCGCGCAGCACGGCGGCCTCGCGCATGCGTTCGTCGCGCGTGGCCGTCAGCGCGGCGGCCAACACCAGCACGCCGGCCAGCAGCGTGAACAGGAACAGCATCTGCACGGCGCTGGCCACCTGGTCCAGTACCGACTGCAACTGCTGCAGCATGGCGCCCACGTCGAACACCGTCAGGTTGGGGAACTGCCGCACCAGATCGCGCAGCACCGGCGCCTTGTCGGGCGGCAGATAGAACGAGGTGATCCAGCTTTGCGGCATGTCCGCCAGCGCGGACGGCGACAGGATGGCGAAGAAGTTGACCTGCATCGAATCCCAGTCGACCCGGCGCAGGCTGGTCACGGACACGTCCACCGTCTGCCCGGCCACGTCGAAGCTCAGTTTGTCGCCCAGCTTCACGCCCAGCGTGGTCGCCAGGCCGGACTCCATCGAGACCTCGTTCCTGCTGTCGGGCGGCATCCAGCGGCCCTGCTCGATGCGGTTGGAACTGGGCAGGGTCTCGCCATAGGACAGGTTGAATTCGCGGTCGACCAGGCGCTTGGCGCGCGGTTCCTCGTAGTCCGCCGGTCCGACCTGCCGGTCGTTGATGGCGATCAGGCGGCCGCGGATCATGGGCCACAGCTGGGTTTTCTCCAGGCCGCCGGCGGCCAGCTGCCGGGCCACGGCCTCGCGCTGGTCGGGCTGCACGTTGATCAGGAAGCGGTTGGGCGCGTCGTCGGGCAAGGTGCCGCGCCAGCCGGCGATGAGGTCGGTGCGGGTCAGCGTCAGCAGCAGCAGGGCCATGATGCCGATGGCCAGCGCGCACACCTGGGTGATGGTGGCCGTGCGCCGGCGCACCACGCCGGCCAGCGCGAAACGCAGCGCCGGCATGCCGTTGGCCGCGCGGCGCACGCGCCCCAGCGCCTGCACGCAGCCCCAGGCCACCAGCGCGAACACCAGGAAGGCGCCCAGGAAGCCGCCCGACACCACGGCGCCCAACTGCAGGTTGCCCGCGAACCACCAGATCAGCAGCGCCAGGCCCACCGCCCCCAGCGCGTAGCCCACGGCGCTGCGCGGGCGCAGGCCCTCGGCATCGCGACGCAGGACGCGGGCCGGCGGCACGTGGCGCAACTGCGCCAGCGACGGCAGCGCGAAACCCAGTAGCATCAGCACGCCCGTCAACAGGCCCTGCAAGGCCGGGATGACGGAGGGATGCGGCAGCTCGGTCTCGATCAGGCCGGCCAGCGCCGACACCATCAGCTCATGCACGCCAAAGCCGATCAACCCGCCCACGGCGGAGGCCAGCAGCCCGATCATGGCGAACTCGGCCACCAGCATGCGCGCGATCTCGCCCTGCTGCGCACCCAGGCAGCGCATCACCGCGATACCGTCGCGATGGCGCAGCATGAAGCGGCCCGCGGCCAGCGCCACGGCCACCGCCGAGATCATCACCGCCAGCATGGCCACCAGCGACAGGAAGCGCTGCGCGCGGTCCATCGTGCGGCGCACCTCGGGCCGGCCCGATTCCACCGTCGCCACCTTCTGGCCACGCTGCAGGTTCTGGTTCAGCCACGAGGTATAGCCCGCCACCTCGGGCGGCTGGCCGGCCACCAGCATGATGTAGTCCAGCCGGCTGCCCAGCGTGACCAGGCCGGTGGACTGCAGGTCGGACAGCCGCATCATGGCGCGCGGCGCCACGTTGACGAACTGCATGCCGCGGTCGGGTTCGTAGGTCAGCACCTTGGCCACGCGGAAACGCGCGTCGCCCAGGCCGATCGTGTCGCCCACCTTGATGCCCAGCGCCGACAGCAACTGGGGATCGACCCAGACGCTGCCCGGTTCGGGCACGTCGCGCGTGGCGGCATCCTGGCCGAAGGCCTCGTCGGCCACGCGCAGCGAGCCGCGCAGGGGATAGCCCGGCTCGACGGCCTTCAGCGACACCAGTTGCGCGCCGCCCCCGCCGCTGGCCATGGACGGAAACTGCACCGAGGAGGCCACCGTTAGGCCGTCCTGCCTGGCCCGGTCGAGGAACTGGGCGGGAATGGGTTCGTCGGCCTCCAGCACCAGGTCGGCGCCCAGCATCTGGCTGGCGTCGCGCTCCAGCGCGCGGGACACGCGGTCGGCCAGGAAGCCCACGCTGGTGATGGCCGCCACGGCCACCACCAGCGCCAGCACCAGCAGGCGCAACTCGCCGGCGCGTGCGTCGCGCATCATCATGCGCAATCCCAGGCGCAAGGAGGAAAAGAAACCGGCCTGGCGGGAGGGGCGGGCAGCAGTCGCGTGCATCATCGGCCAATCGTAACCAATCGAAGGCCGGCGGGGGGACATCCCCCACCCTGCCCGGGTTCCGCACTGTACCTGACCGTGATTGCACCGGGAGGTTCAACCGGCCGTCAGGGATTGCATTCAGTCGACCCGGATATTGACCGAACTGACCACCTTGGCCCAGCGAGCCAGTTCGCCATCGATGAAGGCAGCCAGCTCCTCTGGCGTGCTACCGGTGGGCACCGCGCCCTCTCTCTCGAACATTTGCCGCAACGCGGGCGAACGCATTGCCGTGGCGACGGCCTGATTAAGGGTTTGCACCACCTCCGCGGGCGTGCCCTTGGGAGCCAGCAGGGCGTTCCAGGTGTTGATCTCGTAACCTTCGAAACCCTCGATCTCGCCCAATGCAGGCACATCCGGCAACTGCGCGGAGCGCTCCTTGGTCGTAACCGCGAGCGCCCGCAGATTGTTGGCCTTGACCTGCGACATTGCGCCCGGCAACGTGGCGAAGCTGAGCTGCGCCTCACCGGTCATCACGGCGGTGTTGGCGAGCGCCCCGCCGCGATAGGGCACATGAACCAGGTCGAGATGGGCTTGCTGCGCGAACATCGCCCCCGCCAGATGTACCGGCGACCCGTTACCGCTGGACGAGTAGTTCAGCGCGCCAGGCTGGGAGCGGGCCAAGGCAACCAGCTCTTGCACCGACCTGACCTCAATCTTCGGACTGGCCACCAGCACCAGCGGGATCGACGCCACCATGCCCACCGGCGTGAAGCCACCGACGGGATCGTAGCCCAGCGACTTCTTGTACAACGCCGGATTGATGCCGTGGCTGGAAACCGTGGCCATCAGCAACGTGTAGCCATCCGGATTGGCCTGCTGAACCGCCGCCGCGGCGATGTTGCCTGCCGCGCCGGCCTTGTTCTCCACGATGATCGTTTGCTTGAGCGCACGGCCCAGGGCTTCGCCCAGCGCTCGAGCCAGGATATCGGTCGTGCCGCCGGGCGCGTAACCGACGACCAGGCGAATGGGCTGCTGAGGATAGGCCGCGTGAGCGCCTGTGGCCGAAAAGGCCAGCGCCGCGGCAGCGGTAACGGCTGCCAGAATGCGTTTCATCGTTTGTCTCCATGATTTTTGCTATGTACTGCGGTAAGGAATCCGCGATGCGCGGGCGCACGCAGCCCCCGCCGGACAAGCCATGCCGGCAGAGACATCGGTGCAAGGAAACCGCTGCGCGCGCGGAAGGTCAGGTGCCGGTGAACACCGGCGCCCGTTTCTCTGCGAAGGCGCGTTTGCCTTCGCGATAGTCGTCGCTGTCGAAACATGCAAGCACCAGGCGGCTCATGGCCTGCATGTCGACGTCAGGACCGAGCTTCTGGATTTCACGGATCATCTTCTTGCCGGCGCTCAGCGTGAGCGGCGCATTGGCGCAGATCTGCGTGACGTACTCGTCCAGGGCCTGATCCAGTTCGGCCGCCGGCACCACTTTGTGGACAAGGCCGCGTTCGTGCGCCTGATCGGCCCGGTAGCGCGCGGCCGTCAGGAATATCTCGAGCGCTCCGGCTGCGCCAGCGGCGTTGACCAGATTTCGAATCGCGGTCATGCGGTAGCCCAGGCCCAGCTTGCCGGCGGGAATGGAGAAGCTGCTGTCGTCGCTGGCCACGCGCAGATCGCAGCACAGGGCGATATTCAAGCCCCCGCCTATGCAATAACCCTTGATGCGCGCCAAGGTTGGCTTGGCATGTTCATACAGTGCCAGTTGCGCGGCCTCCGCCACTTTCTCGTAGGCCTGCACGTCCTCCTGCGCCGAGCGCAGCGTCTCGAACTGCGAAATATTAGCGCCACTGACGAACGACCGGTCCCCCGCCCCCGTCAGGACCACCACTCGGATGGCGGGATCGGCATCGAACTCGGCCAGTGCCAGGGGAATGGCCTCCCACATGGCATACGACACCGCATTGTGGCGCCCCGGATCGTTGAAGGTGATCCATCCCGCCGAGCCGCGTTTCTCGACGACGAGGTTTTCAGTGATGCGGTCTTGCAGTATGCGTTGGGCAGTCATGGGGGTGTCCTGGGAGCCCGCTAACGGACGGGCGGAGGTTGATCTTTCAGCAATGCCTGACGGCGCTGCATGCCATTGCTCAGGTGTTCGCGCATTGCCGCCCGTGCCGCGTCGCTGTCTCGCGCGGCGATGGCGTCGAATATGCAGTGGTGCTCCTGCTCGATCTGCGCGATGCGGTCGGTGCCAGTGCTGCTGTAGCGCAGTGTGCGTACAGCGTCCCCGACCGCGCGCCCGAACAGCGACAGCAGCCGCAGGAAATACGGATTGTTGGCGGCCGTACAGACTGCCATGTGAAAATCCAGAGCCCGATCGGCCCCCTGGCGCCAGTTCTCGCCAACGGCATCGACACGCTGCAACGCCTCGCGCAACTGCACCAGTTGCGCTTCGGTTCGATGCTGCGCCGCCAGCGCCGCCGCGCCGGCCTCGATCTCGACACGCAGTTGATACACGTGCTCGAGCGCATCCGCACGCAGCAGATCAGCCGGCAATATCTCGAATGCACGTTGGCCTGCCTCAGCCGCGACAAAGCTGCCGACGCCACGCCGGGTCTCGACGTAACCCGACAATTTCAGTCGCGCAATCGCCTCGCGTACGACATTGCGGCTGACGCCGAAGCGCTGGGCCAATTCCTGCTCGGTAGGCAGACGCTGGCCTGGCTCGAACGCCTGACTGACGATCTTTTGCCGGATCTGCAAGGCAATCTCGTCGGGTAGATTGTCCGGCCGCGCAAGACTGTCGAACAGGGAATCGGACACGATTTCAGGGCTGGCCATGGGGTATCTACGTAGTGGCGGAACGGGCCACGATGGTGTCACACCCCGCCTGTAGCGCGCAAACGCTGGCGGGCTGCCTCATCCAGCCCCAGCCAGCCCAGAATCTCGTCGGTATGCCCCCCCGTTTCAGGAGCAGGCGAAACCGGAGGCGGCTGCACGCCATCGAAAATCACCGCAGGCGCCATGATGTCGATGCTGCCGCGCTCGGGATGCGAGACTGGCCGTGTCATGCCCAGATGCCGGACCTGTTCATTGTCGAAAACGGCATCCATCGAAAGAATTGGGCCACATGGCACGCCGGCGTTGTTCAGCCGCTCGATCCAGTCGGCGCTGCCGCGGGTGAGCGTGCGGGCAACGATTTCCCGGTTGAGTTCGGCGCGATGCTCCACGCGCAACCCGGCCGAGCCGAAGCGTGCGTCCTCTTTCAGCGCCGGCATCTCAAGCACATCGCACAGGCGGGCAAACATGCTGGAGCCCATCGCCGCGATATTGATGTACCCGTCGGCCGTCGGGTACACGCCGGTCGGCGAACTGGTGGGGTGGTCATTGCCCGACTGCGCGGGCACTTCGCGATCGATCAACCAGCGCGTGGCCTGGAAATCCATCATCCAGACCTGAGCCTGCAATAGCGAGGTCTGTACCCATCGCCCTTGTCCCGAGCGCTCGCGCTCCAGCAGCGCCGTCAGGATGCCGATGGCAGCGAACAGGCCCGCGCTGAGGTCCGCGACGGGAATCCCCGCGCGCATCGGCTGCCGGTCGGCATCGCCCGTCACCGACATCAGCCCTCCCAATCCCTGCGCGATCTGATCCAGGCCCGGTCGGTCGGCATAAGGCCCATCCTGGCCGAAACCCGAAATGCTGGCGTAAACCAGGCGAGGGTTGATTTTTGCCAGCGAGGCGTAATCGATGCCCAACTTGGTTTTGACGGAAGGCCGATAGTTCTCGACCAGCACATCGGCTCGCTTGACCAGCTCCATGAATACGGCCAATCCGTCCGGTTGCTTCAGATTGAGCGTAAGGCTGCGTTTGTTGCGATGTGTATTCTGGTAATCGCTGAATTTCGCGGCGCCGCCGGGCTTGTCGTCCTTGGCCTGAGCAGGCTCCTCGATCTTGATGACATCGGCGCCCCAATCCGCGAACTGCCGTACGGCTGCCGGGCCGGAACGGACACGGGTCAGGTCCAGGACGATGAATCGGTCCAATGGGGCGTAGATCATGATTGGGTTTGTCTCTTATATGTAGGATGTTGGACATCCTACTTTTAGGATCGTCTCGCGGCCACCCCGTGAAAACCCTGCCTGCTCATGACAGCGTGACGAATGCCGCTATCATGCCCAGGCGGTGGAAAGCCGCCAAAGAACGACAAGTTCCAGAAGACAACGGAGAAGACAACATGCGCAAGTCCTGGCTCGCCGCCACCTTGCTGGCGTCCGGCATGCTCGCTGCCGCCCTGCCCGCAGCCGCCCAGACCACCCTGAAAATGGCCTACGCCCTGTCCACCTCGTCGCATTACGGCGCCGGGGCGGATGCCTTCGCCAAATCGATCGAAGCCTCGGGCGGCGGAAAATTCAAGGTCCAGCAGTTCGCCAACAGCGCGCTGGGCGGTGAACGCGAAGTCATCGAGGGCCTGCAGATCGGCACCATCGACCTGGCCATCGTCTCCACGGGTGCCACCCTGAACTTCGTGCCCGAAACGGGCGTGTTCGACATCCCCTTCCTGCTGCGCGACCTGGATCATGCCCGCAAGGTGCTCGACAGCCAGATCGGCCAGGACATGCTGGCCAAGTTCCCGTCGCGCGGCATCGTGGCGCTGGCCTGGGGCGAACAGGGATTCCGCCACCTGACCAACAACGTGCGGGCCGTGCGCACCCCTGCCGACGCCAAGGGCCTGAAAATCCGCACCACCGAGAACCCGATCCACATCGCGGCCTTCCGCCAGATCGGCATTTTGCCCACGCCCATGGCCTGGCCCGAGGTGGCCACGGCGCTGCAGCAAGGCACCATCGACGGCCAGGAGAACCCGCTGTCGGTCATCACGTCGGCCAAGCTGTCGCAGATGCAGAAGTATCTGTCACTGACCGGCCACGTCTACGGCCCGGCGTTGATCCTGATGTCGGGCAGCGTCTACGACGGCCTGTCCGACGCCCAGAAGGCTGCATTCCGCCAAGCGGGCAAGGACTCCGCCCAGGCCATGCGCGGCTTCGTCGACAACATCGAAAAGACCGGCGTCGAACAGCTGAAGAAGGAAGGCATGCAGGTCGACCAGGTGGATCGCGCCGCGTTCGCCGCCGCGGTCGAGCCGGCCTACAAGGAGTACTACAAGAAGTTCGACAAGAAGCTCATCGACGCCATCCGCGACGTGAAGTAAGAGGCCGGCCCATCATGCACGCCTTGCGCACGGCCGAGACGGCCCTGTTCCGGCTGGTGTCCGCCGTGGCCCAGCTGCTGCTGGTGGCCTCGGCGGCGGCTGCCTTCTACCAGGTGATCGCGCGCTTCGTCCTGCAATCCCCCGCCGACTGGACCGAGGTGCTGACACGCGCCCTGCTGATCTGGACGGTGCTGCTGGGCGTGGCGCTGGCGTTCCGCCACGGCGCCATGATCAGCGTGGAGCTGTTGCGCAACAGCCTGCGCGGCCGTGCCCAGCGCCTGCTGCAGCACGCGCTGGCCGCCATCTGTGTCCTGTTCCTGGCCTTGCTGGCATGGATCGGCGGACAGATGACCTGGCGGGTGCGGTTCCAGACCGTACCCAGCCTGGACATCTCGATCTCCTGGATCTATCTGGCGATCCCGGTAGGCGCCACGCTGGCGGCGATCGCGGTGCTGGCGCGCGTGGCCGCCGGGCCGGATGAACCCGAACCCGTGCGCAACGACGCGCAAGGCTGACCTCAGCTTCCTCTTCACGCTTCCGGCGCGGCCGGACGACATTCAGGTGGTTCCATGTCGCAGTTGATGATTCTCTCGATGCTGATCTTTTTCGGCCTGTCGGTGCCGGTGGCCGTGGCCATCGGGCTGGCCAGCCTGGGCGGCATCTCGGTGGCCGGTCTGCCATGGCTGGTGATGGCGCAACAGCTGTACGCCGCGCTGGACAAGTATCCGCTGGTGGCCATTCCGTTCTTCATCCTGGCCGGCAACCTGATGGAAACCGGCGGCATTTCCGAACGCATGGTCGACTTCGCCAAGAGCCTGGTGGGCGGCGTGCAGGGCGGACTGGCCTGCACCTGCGTGCTGACCTGCATGATCTTCGCGGCGGTGGCCGGCTCCAGCGTGGCCACCACGTTCGCGGTCGGTGCGATCCTGATCCCCGCCATGATCCGCCATGGTTATCCCGCGCCCTTCGCCGCGTCCCTGCAGGCCAGCGCGGCGGAGCTCGGCGTCATCATTCCGCCCTCCATTCCGATGATCCTGTTCGCGGTGTCCACAGACACTTCCACCGGCGAACTGTTCATCGCCGGCGTCATGCCCGGCGTATTGATCGGGCTGTCGCTGATGCTGTACGTGTGGCTGTACGCGCGCCGCCACGGCCTGGGCAAGCACGATGGCGAAGGCCGCCTGTCACTGTGGCCGTCCTTGCGCCGCGCGTGGCTGGCGCTGCTGATGCCGGCGATCATCCTGGGCGGCATCTATGGCGGCGTCTTCACGCCGACCGAAGCCTCGGTGGTGGCGGTGGTCTATGCCGTGCTGGTGGGCCGCTTCGTCTACGGCAGGCTGGCGCTGCGCGACCTGTCGGGCGCGCTGAACCGCACGGTGGTATCCACCGCGGTCATCATGTTCGTGATCGCCAATGCGGGCGTGTTCAGTTTCCTGCTCAACCGCGCCGGGATTCCGGATGCGCTGGGCCAAGGGCTGGCGAAACTGTTCGATGACAAGCTCACCTTCCTGGTGGGAGTCAACGCGGCGCTGTTCATCATCGGCATGTTCATCGAGACCTCGGCGTCCGTGGTGGTGCTGGCCCCGCTGCTGCTGCCGGTGGCGGTGCAGTTCGGCATCGATCCCGTGCACTTCGGCATCATCATGGTGGTGAACCTGGCGCTGGGCATGATCACGCCGCCGTTCGGGGTGAATCTGTTCGCCGCCTGCGCCGTGGCGAAGCTGCCGCTGGAGCGGCTGATACGGCCGCTGCTGCCTTTCGTGGGCGTGGTGATCGCGTGCCTGATGGTGATCACGTACTGGCCGGGGCTGTCGCTGGGATTGCGCGACCTGGTGTACGCGAGGTAGAGAACACGCCGGGGCTGCAATGAGGAAGGGGGCACACGGTGCCCCCTTCCTCGTTACCTGGCGCTTGCCGCGCCTGGCTTACTGCACGGCATCCAGACGAACCTGGACGCTGTCGCTGCCATAGACCGGCGTGGCCTTGAAGCCCGCCACCGACACGCTGTCGAACGTGCCATGGACCCGGGCCGCGGAGATCACCGTCAGCGTATCGCCCGCCTGCGGCGTATAGCCGTCACGGAAATCGACCGTCAACGCACCGGCCAGCGCCGCATCGGACGCCACCGACAACTGACCCGCGCCATCGGCATCCACATTGACCTGCAATGCGCCAGCGGCCGTCTGCGTGTAGGTCGACTTCACCTGCGCCGCTTCGTCCGCCGCCACTTCCAGCGTGCCGCCGCCCACGTAGACCGCGCCAGCGCCGAGTGCGCTGGCCGAATCCACGCGCAGCGTACCGCCCGCGACCTCGGTGCCGCCGGTGTACAGGTTCTGCCCGGCCAGCGCCAGCGTGCCCGATCCGTTCTTGGTCAGCTTGCCCGCGCCCGAGATGTCGTTGCGCCAGGTATCCAGGGCGTTGAAGCCCCCCTGATTCGCATCCATGGACACCACGACGTCGCCGTTGAAAGCGCCGTATCCGTCGGCCGCATCGAACAGGTTCAGGCGGCCGAAGCCTTCGTCATCGCTCATCACCGGGTAGCCCGACGGCAGCGCGGTCGTCTTGAGAACCACGCGACGCTGGTCCGCGGTCAGGTACGGAAGACGGGTTTCCAGCACGGTTTCCGCGCCCTTGGGCACGACGGCCGGCACGCCGGTGTCGCCGATCTGCACGAAATCGAACGTCAGGCGGCGGCGGTACTCGCGCTTGTTGGCGTCGTGATCCGCGAAACGGTCCTGCGCCAGCGGCTGCGAATGTGCGAACTGGTAGAAGGCCTCGGGCGTGGCGGCGCCCACGGCGGCCATCAGGGTCTGGCGCGCCTGCGTGTAGGCCGTCGTGCGCTCGTCCAGGCTGGCGGCATAGATGTTGCCCACGGCCGAGGCCTGGCCCAGGATGCGGCCGCCGATCACGTCCAGCGGCGAATGCATGCCCGCGACGATGCGGTTCTCGCCCAGCTCCACACCGCGCGCCACCATTTCCTGGAAGCGCTCGGGCACCAGATAGGCCATGGCGACGGCGTTGCGGACGGCCTCGGCAGTGTGGCCGCTGGGGAAGCCGCCATCGGTGGCCGGCGTGCTGCTCTTGGCCATTTCCAGCGTGGGCAGCATCTGGACCGCCGAAGTCCAGCGCCACGGACGGGCATACTTGTAGAAGCGCTTGGACGGCTCGGTCGAGGCGTTGTCGCCCATCTTCTGCACGAACGCGATGGCATCGCCGAACTCGGGGTTGGCCGAACCGGACACGCCCGTGTTGTTGCCGCCGTCGTCGTATTTCACGGTCGTGGCGTCGCTGGCGACGTCGGTGATCGTGGTGGTCTGCTGCGCGGCGGTGCGCCAGTAGCTGGTCAACGGACCCATGCCGTCGGTCACGCTGTAGTTCTTGCCACGGCGGTCGTCCAGATAGGCCGCCACCGCCTGCTCGGGCGTGCGCGCCAGGGTGGTGCGCACCGAGAACGCCAGGTTCTCGGCGTGCACCGAGCCGTTCTTCACGGTGCCGTCGGTGGCGTCGCCGGGGATGCCGCTCCAGTTCGACTGGGCCACGGCCGGAAAGCCGTCGACGGCGGCCGCGCTGACGCCGGCGTCGACCAGCAGCGTGCTGGGCGTCCATACGTCGAGGTAGCCCTTCAGCACGCGCACGCCGGCATTGGTGTCCACCGTGGCGTAGCGCGCATCGCCGCGCTGGTTGCTGTAGGCGAAATCGACGAAGGCGCTGGCCGTGGGCAGCGGCGCGACGTCGGTGGTGCCCAGGCCGGCGGGCGGTCCCGGCACGACGTAGGCGGATTCCTGGTTGCCCGAATCGGAGGTGTCGTCGTCATGGTCGCTGCCGCAGGCGGCCAGCGCGAGCAAGACGGCGAGAGTGGTGGCGCGCACGGCGCACGTGCCCAGACCGTTGGCCAGGGATCGCTGTTGAAGGCTCATGTTTTTCAGAAAAACGTGGGTTGACAGAGCCCGGGATGCTAGGAGGCCAATGTGTATGAAGCATTACAATTAAGCATATTTCATAATAATTATCAGTTTGTATCTTTGTGTCGGCGCACGGCCGGGCCTGCCGGGCGACAAAAAAGGGCGACCCTCCTGCGAGAATCGCCCGTTCGATACGCGCCCCGCGGGACGCCCGCGCTTACCGCGGCCGCTTGTCGATCACGCGGCGCGCCTTGCCGGTCAGCGTGCGTTCGACGAAACCGCAATCGGCCACGTTCACGCGCGCGCTGATGCCGATGTAGGCCTTCACCGCCGCCTGCAACTGGCGGCCGATGACCTCGCGCTCGTCGGCGCCCAGGCCGGCGAACTCGCCACGCACTTCGGTCAGAATCTCCAGCTCGTCCAGGTTGCCGTTCTTGGTCAGCACCAGTTGGTAGTGCGGCGCCAGTTGGGCCACCTTCAGCACCAGTTCCTCGACCTGGGTCGGAAACAGGTTCACGCCGCGCACGATCAGCATGTCGTCGCTGCGGCCGGTGATCTTGCCGATGCGGCGCATGCTGCGCGAGGTGGGCGGCAACAGGCGTGTCAGGTCGCGCGTGCGGTAGCGGATGACGGGCATCGCTTCCTTGGTCAGCGAGGTGAACACCAGCTCGCCCTCTTCGCCATCGGCCACCGGCTCGCCCGTGTCGGGATCGATGATCTCGGCGTAGAAGTGGTCTTCCCACACCACCGGGCCGTCCTTCGATTCGACGCACTCGCTGGCCACGCCCGGCCCCATCACTTCGGACAGGCCATAGATGTCGACCGCGTCGATGCCGGCCTGCGACTCGATGTCGGCGCGCATCTGGCCCGTCCACGGTTCGGCGCCGAAAATGCCGATGCGCAGCGAACTTTGACGTGGATCAATACCCTGCCGGCGCTGCTCCTCCAGAATGTTGCAGAAATAGGAGGGCGTCACCATGATGATGCTGGGCTGGAAATCCTGGATCAGCTGCACCTGCTTCTCGGTCTGTCCGCCCGACATGGGGATGACCGTGCAACCCAGCCGCTCGGCGCCGTAATGCGCCCCCAGGCCGCCCGTGAACAGGCCGTAGCCGTAGGCCACGTGGATGATGTCGCCCGCCTTGCCGCCCGCCGCGCGGATCGAGCGCGCCACCAGGTTGGCCCAGTTGTCCAGGTCCTGCGACGTATAGCCCACCACCGTCGGCTTGCCGGTCGTGCCGCTGGACGCATGCACGCGCGACACGCGCTCGCGCGGCACGGCGAACATACCGAACGGATAGTTGTCGCGCAGGTCTTTCTTCACCGTGAACGGGAATTTCGAGATGTCCGACAGCTGCTTCAAGTCGTCCGGATGCACGCCTTTTTCGTCGAAGGCGCGCTTGTAGTGCGGCACGTTCTGGTACGCGTGGTTCAGCGTCCACTTCAGCCGTTCCAGCTGCAGCGCCTGGATCTCGTCGCGGCTGGCATGCTCGATGGGGTCCAGCCCGGGCTTGCTGATCGTGTTGGACATGAGTCTCTCTCCTGGAATATCACCGGGCGGCGCGCGCCGCCCGGATGGAATGCGATGCTTTGCTCAGGCTCGGCGGCCCGATCCTGCTCGGTGTGCGCAAGGTCAGGCGGCGTCCGGCGCGTCGCCCACCACCTGCCCCTTGATGCGGTACGAACGGCCGCGGAACACCGCCACCGGCTTGCCGTCCTGGTTGCTGACGGTGATGTCGTAGATGCCGGTGCGGCCGGCCAGCGAGCGCTCCTGCGCCTCGGCGGTCAGCACGTCGCCCTCGAACCCCGGCGCCAGGAAATCGATGGTGCAGCCCGAGGCCACCGTGCTGACATTGCGCGAGTTGCACGCGAAGGCGAACGCGCTGTCGGCCAGCGAGAAGATGAAGCCGCCGTGGCAGGTCTTGTGGCCGTTGAGCATGTCGCCGCGCACACGCATGGTGACGCGCGCCTGGCCCGGCGCGATGGAGACGACCTCCATGCCCAGGCCCTGCGTGGCCGCGTCGTTGGCGTACATGGTTTCACGCACGGCCTCGGCCAGCGCCTGGGGATCGGTGGGCACCGTCACGGAAACGTCTGCGGAAACGTTGCGGTTCATCATTGCCCCTTGAACTGCGGCGCGCGCTTGTCCAGGAAGGCCGCCACGCCTTCGGCGTAGTCGGCGCTTCTGCCCAGTTCGCGCATCATGTCGCGCTCCAGGTCCAACTGCGTGGCCAGGTCATTGCCCAGGCTCTGCTGGAGGGCGCGCTTGGTGAAGGCCAGCCCCTTGGTGGGCGCCTGCGCAAAGTGCGTGGCCAGCCTGTCCAGCGTGGCGTCGAACTCCTCGTCGGCCACGCATTGCCAGATCAGGCCCCACTGCTCGGCCTGCCGCCCGCTGAGCTTGTCGCCCAGCAGGGCCAGGCCCAGCGCGCGCGCGCGGCCCACCAGACGCGGCAGCGCGTAGGTGCCGCCCGTGTCCGGAATCAGGCCCAGCTTGCAGAACGACTGGATGAAGCTGGCCGACTCTTTCGCGATGACGAGGTCGCCCGCGAACGCCAGGTTGGCGCCGGCGCCAGCCGCCACCCCGTTCACCCCCACCACCACCGGCATGGGCAGCGCCTGCAGGCGCTTGACCAGCGGGGCGTAATACTTCTCGACCGTCTCGCCCAGGTCGGGCGGCGAGCCGTCGGCCGCGGGGCGGCGTTCGCTCAGGTCCTGGCCCGCGCAGAAGCCGCGGCCCGCGCCGGTCAGCACCAGCACGCGCGCGCCTTCGGTCTCGACGCGAGTCAGCGCGTCGGCCACTTCGCCGTGCATGCGCGCGGTGAAGCTGTTGAGCTTGTCGGGACGGTTCAGCGTCAGGCGGGCGATGCCGCCTTCCAGGGAGAACAGGATGTCTTCGTAGGCCATGCGACGATGTCTCGGGTTATTCGTTATCGGGCGGATCGCGGGTGTGTCGGCGCGCTTACACGTGCCAGCGCGTCTGCACGACGCGGAAGCGGTTGGCGACGAACGCCGCGTCGGACAGCGCGGCATTGGCGGCCGGGTTGGCGCCCGTGCCGTGGAAATCGCTGAAGGCCGCGGTCTGGTTCACGAACACCGCGCCGGTCAGGTTCAGCGACAGCGACACGCCCGCCACCTCGGCGGCGTCCTGCACGCGCGCGGCGACGGCGTCGTCGCGCGTGTACGCGGCCAGCGTCAGCGCGCCGTGCTCGCGCACGGACTCGCGCGCCAGCTCGATGCTGTGCTCGGTCGAGTCAGTGGCCACCACGAAGGCGATCGGGCCGAACCACTCCTGGCGCAGCGCGTCGTTGCCGGCGTCGGCGCGCAGCACCAGCGGCGTGCGCACGCGCGCGCCCTCGAACTGCGGATGGGCCAGCTCGCGGCTGTCGGCCACCACGGGCAGGCCCAGCGCGCGCGCCTTTTCGATACGCGCGGCGGTGGCCTCGCTTTGAATGGCGCCGGTGAACTCGACGGCCTTGGCCGGATCGGCCAGCAGCTTGTCCAGCGCGGTGCCCAGCGCGGCGGCCACGTCGTCGAAGCTGACATGGCCGTCGGCCGTCTCGATGCCGTCGCGCGGCACGTAGATGTTCTGCGGCGCCGTGCACATCTGGCCCGAGTACAGCGACAGCGAGAACGCCAGGTTGCGCACCACGCCCTTCAGGTCGGGCGCCGAATCGATGATGACCTGGTTCACGCCGGCCTTCTCGGTGTAGACCAGGGCCTGGCGCGCGTTGGCTTCCAGCCAGTCGCCGTTGGCGGTGCTGCCCGTGAAATCGACAATCTTCACTTCGGGGCGCAGCGCCAGGTCTTGCGCGGTGTCGTCGCCGGCTTCATGCGCCGCCAGTTGCACCACGTCGGGATCGAAGCCCGCCTCGGCCAGCACCTCGCGCGCCACCTTGACCGTGATGGCCAGCGGCAGGATCGCGCCGGGATGCGGCTTGACGATGACGGTGTTGCCGGTCGCCAGGCTGGCGAACAGGCCGGGATAGCCGTTCCAGGTGGGAAACGTGGAGCAGCCGATGACCAGCGCCACGCCGCGCGGCACGACGGTGAAGCGCTTCTCCATGCGGATGGGCTCGTTCTTGCCCTGCGGCTTTTCCCAGATGACGCTGCCGGGCACGCGGGCCATTTCCTGCCAGGCGTAGGTCACGGCCTCCAGGCCGCGGTCCTGTGCGTGCGGGCCGCCGGCCTGGAAGGCCATCATGAAGGCCTGGCCGGTGGTGTGCTGCACCGCGCTGGCGATCTCGAAACTCAGCTTGTTCAGGCGCTGCAGGATCTCCAGCGACACGCCCACCCACGCGCGCGGGCCGGCGCGGCGCCAGGATTCCAGCGCGCGCCCGGCGGCCTGGATCAGCGCATCGGGCCGCACGCGGGGATAGGTGATGTCCAGGGCGAAACCGAAGGGCGACACCTCGCCGCCGACGGCGCCGTCGGCCAGCGGCAGGTCGATCGGGAAAGGCTTGCCGCGCAGCGCCTCGAAGGCGGCCTGGCCATCGGCCGCGGCGGTTTCGCCATAGTTGCGCGGGCTGGGCGATTCGGGGTGCGGGCTCCAGTAGCCGCGTTCGGCGGCGGCGCGCTGCGCCTGTTCCAGCACGCCCTGGTGGCGTTCGAAGAAATCCTGAGACACGGGCAATCTCCAGTGGTTGGCGCGGCGCCTGCGCGGCCCGCGCGTGTATGGGATAAGGGTCAGGTTTCCTGGTCGAAATCGATGACCAGGCGGTCGCTGACCGGGAAACTCTGGCAACTGAGCACGAAGCCGCGCGCCACCTCATAGTCTTCCAGCGCGAAGTTGGCGTCCATGTCCACCTCGCCCTCGATGACCTTGCAGCGGCAGGTGGAACACACGCCGCCCTTGCACGAATACGGCAGTTCGATGCCCTGGGCCAGCGCCGAATCGAGCACGCTGTCCTGGTTCTTGTCGATGAAGAACGTGCGGCTGTGGCCGTCCTGCACCACGGTGACTTCGCACTGGCCCTTGCCGGGCGCGGCCAGGGCCTCGCGCCCGGTACGCAGGGCGCGCGGGCCCTTGGGCGCGCCGAACAGCTCGAACTTGATGCGGTCCTTCGCGATGCCCTGCGCCTGCAAGTGCTCGACCACGCTTTCGATCATGGTCTGGGGGCCGCACACGAAGGCATAGTCGATCTGCGCCGGCGGCATCCACACGCGCAGCAGCTGGTCGACCTTGTCGCCGTCCAGGCGGCCGTTGAACAGGTCGATGTCCTGCGCCTCGCGGCTCATGATGTAGACCAGCGAGAAGCGCTCCATGTAGCGGTTCTTCAGGTCCTCGATCTCTTCGCGGAACAGCACCGACGACGAGGCGCGGTTGCCGAAGAACAGCGTGAAGCGGCTGTCGGGTTCGGTGGACAGCGCCGTCTTGACCAGCGACAGCACGGGCGTGATGCCGCTGCCCACGGCGAAGGCCACGTAGCGGCGCGCCTGCGTGGGGTCGAATTCGATGGTGAAATTGCCGGCGGGCGGCATCACTTCCAGCGTCTGGCCGGCCTGCAACTGGTGATTGGCCCAGCTGGAGAACACGCCCTCGTCGACCTTCTTGATGGCCACGCGCAGCACGCCGTCGCCGGGCGCCGAACAGATGGAATACGAGCGGCGCACCTCCTCGCCGGACAACTGCGTGCGCAGCGTCAGGTATTGGCCGGGCCGAAAGGCGAAGTCGTCGGACAGGTCTTGCGGCAGGTCGAAAGTGACCACCACGGCGTCGCGCGTGTTGCGCGCCACGGACGCCACTTTCAACGTATGGAATGCGGTCGAGTTCATTGTTGTGCCCTCTTGGCGCCTGGCGCCCCCTTCACGAGGAAGGAATCACACGGGAAGCGGTCCGGCGTGCTCATCATCGGATCCGTCTAGTGTGTCTTGAAGTAATCGAACGGTTCGCGGCAGGCGCTGCAGCGGTACAGCGCCTTGCACGACGTCGAGCCGAAATTGCTGACCAGCCGGGTGTTGGACGAGCCGCAGTGCGGGCACGCAATGGCGGGCTGGCTGACGCGCCGGCTGATGCCGGAGATGTCCACGGCGCGCTGCGCGGGCGCGGCGATGCCGTATTGCGCCAGCGCCTGGCGGCCCCGCTCGCTCATCCAGTCGGTGGTCCAGGCCGGCGCCAGGCGGGTCTCGATGCGCACGCTGGCCACGCCATGGCCGGCCAGCGTGCGTTCGATGTCCTGCGAGATCTCGCGCATGGCCGGACAGCCCGAGTACGTGGGCGTGATGGTGACCACGCACGTCTCGCCGTCCCAGCCGACCTGCCGCACCACGCCCAGATCCACCACCGACAGCACGGGGATCTCGGGATCGGGCACGGCTTGCAGCCAATGCATGACCTCGGCCTCGGGAACGTGGGCGGCGGCGTTCGTGTTCACCACGTCGCTCCGGGGTAGGCGCGATGCAGATGCTGCATCTCGGCCAGCACATAACCCAGCTCTTCGGTGTGGCGGCCCTGCCGGCCGCCGCGCTGCGCGGCATGGAACGACTGCGCGTCGTCGGGAACCGTCAGCGTGGCCTCTTCCAGCACCTCGCGCACGTGTGCCAGCCAGGGCTCGCGCAGCGAGGCCAGCTCACAGCCGATGCCGCGCGCGGCCACGTCGCGATCGATGTCGTCGTCGGTGAACAGCTCGCCGGTGAATCGCCAGACGTCGTCGACGGCGGCCTGCATGCGGGCATGGCTTTCGTCGGTGCCGTCCCCCAGGCGCACCACCAGGTCGGCCGATCGGCGCACGTGGTAGGTGACTTCCTTGATGGACTTGGCAGCGATGGCGGCCACGCGCTCATCCTTCGACTGCTGCAGGTTCTGCAGCAGGAAGTAGTGCCAGACGTCGTAGAAATATTGGCGCGCCATGGTGTCGGCATAGTTGCCGTTGGGGCGTTCGGCCAGCAGGGGATTGCGGAACTCGGGCGCGTCGCGCAGATAGGCCAGCGCGTCCTCGTCGCGGCCCGCGCCTTCGACCTCGCCCGCCAGCGTCAGCCACAGGCGCGCCTGGCCCAGCAGGTCCAGCGCGGTATTGGTCAGCGCCAGGTCTTCTTCCAGGATGGGACCGTGGCCGGTCCACGCCACCAGGCGCTGCGCCAGCACCAGATTGCCGTCGCCCAGGCGCAGCAGGGTTTCGAACAGGGATTTGTCCATGTGCCGCCCGCCTTACATGTGCTTGATTTCGTCGGGCATCGGGAAGAACGTGGGATGCCGGTAGACCTTGTTGTTGGCCGGCTCGAACAGCGGTTCTTTATCCGACGGGCTGCTGGCCACGATGTCGGCGGCGCGCACCACCCAGATGCTCAGGCCCTCATTGCGGCGCGTATAGACGTCGCGCGCATTGTTGATGGCCATCTCGGCGTCGGGCGCGTGCAGGCTGCCGACGTGCTTGTGCGCCAGCCCGTGCTGGCTGCGGATGAAGACTTCCCACAGGGGCCATTCTTTGCTCATGATGCGTTCCTGGGGCGCGCGGCGCCCACGAGTAAGGAGGTCGATGGCCGGCGGCAGGTGCGTGCCGGCCGTGTCGGAAAGACCGGTGCGGCTCAGGCGGCCTTGCGCCGGGCCTGCTTGTCGGCGTGGGCGACCAGCGCGTCGCGCACCCAGGCGCCGTCCTCGTGCGCCTTGACGCGCGCAGCCAGGCGCTCGCGGTTGCACGGGCCGTTGCCCTTCAACACGGCGTGGAACTCGCTCCAGTCGATCTCGCCGAAGTCGTAGTGGCCGCGCTCGGCGTTCCACTTCAGGTCGGGATCGGGCACGGTCAGGCCCAGGTATTCGGCCTGCGGCACGCTCTGGTCGACCATCTTCTGGCGCAGTTCGTCGTTGGAGAACAGCTTGATCTTCCATTGCATGGACTGCGCGCTGTTGGGCGAATCGCCGTCCGGAGGACCGAACATCATCAGGGCGGGCCACCACCAGCGGTTGAACGCTTCCTGGCACATGGCCTTCTGCTCGGGCGTGCCGTTGCGGCACATCTCGATCAGCAGGTCATAGCCCTGGCGCTGGTGGAAGGACTCTTCCTTACAGACGCGCACCATGGCCCGCGCATACGGGCCGTAGGAACAGCGGCACAGCGGGATCTGGTTGATGATGGCCGAGCCATCGACCAGCCAGCCGATCATGCCGATGTCGGCCCAGGTCAGCGTGGGGTAGTTGAAGATGCTGGAGTACTTAGCCTTGCCCGAATGCAGGTCGTCGACCAGTTGGTCGCGCGACACGCCCAGGGTTTCGGCGGCGCTGTACAGGTACAGGCCATGGCCGGCCTCGTCCTGCACCTTGGCCAGCAGGATGGCCTTGCGCTTGAGCGACGGCGCGCGGGTCAGCCAGTTGCCTTCGGGCAGCATGCCGACGATCTCGGAATGGGCGTGCTGCGAGATCTGGCGGATGAGGGTCTTGCGGTAGGCCTCGGGCATCCAGTCCTTGGCCTCGATGCGCACGCCGTCGTCGATACGGCGCTGGAAGGCCTGCTCGGGACCGGTCAGTTCATCGACGCCGCGGACTTTCTTGACGCCGGTTTCGACCAATTGCGCGTACATGGCTTGTCTCCTGGGAGGGGCGGCTGTGCGGGGGCGCGAGGAACGCCCGGGCGGATTGCCGCTCGATGAATCCATTATTTAATACAGAAAAACGATTGTCAAACAAAATTCCGTATCACGTTCGATTTATGTATCATGTCATGGACCGTGCGCCGCCCGCCCGGCGTCCCGTCCCCATCACCCGCCGGTTTCCGGCTGTTTCATGGCCACTGCCCCCTCCCCGCTGGACCGCTTCATCGCCCGCTTGCTCAAGCAGGATCCGCCGCGCGCCAAGTCGCTGTGCGTCAGTCTGCTGGGCGATGCGCTGGGCCCGCACGGCGGCGCCATCTGGCTGGGTGACCTGATCGAGCTGCTGGCGCCGGTCGGCATCAACGAGCGCCTGCTGCGCACCAGTGTGTTCCGCCTGGTGGCGCAGGACTGGCTGCGCGCCGAGCGCCACGGCCGGCGCAGCCTGTACCTGATGACCGAGCGCGGCCTGCGCGACACCGCACGCGCCTCGCAGCGCATCTACGAAGGGCCGGCGCGCGAATGGAACGGCGAATGGACGCTGGTGGCCCTGCCCCGGGTCGGCAACAACGGGCTGGCCGAGCGCGCCGAACTGCGCCGCGAATTGCTGTGGGAAGGCTTCGGCATGGTGGCGCCTGGGCTGTTCGCCCATCCGCAGACGGAAGCCAGCGCGGCGCACGCCATCCTGGACAGGCTGGGCATCCCCGACAAGGCGCTGGTGCTGTCGGCCCGCGACCTGGCCGGCGCGGGCGGCCTGCCCATCGCCAGCCTGGCCACCCAATGCTGGAACCTGGACGACGTGGCCGAGCAGTACCGCCAGTTCAGCCGCAACTTCGGGCCGTTGGAAAAGCTGCTGGACGAGGCCCCGGCCTCGCCCGAACAGGCCTTCGCCGCGCGCGTGCTGCTGCTGCATAGTTGGCGGCGCATCGTGTTGCATGACCCGCGATTGCCCGGCCCCATGCTGCCGGACAACTGGCCGGGGCATCCCGCGCGCGAACTGTGCGGACGGCTGTACTGGAAGCTGTTCGATGCCTCGGAGGCGCACCTGGATGCGCTGGCCGGGCGCGAGAACGAAGGCTATCGGGCGCTGCGTCCCGAGGCGCTGGCGCGGTTTGGCGGACGGCCCTTGCCTGCCGCGCAAAGCGACGCCGCCTGATTCCGGGCTGGCGGCCGTGGATGGGACGGGTGGGTTTGCTGGGGCGGGATCTGAGTTCTTGAGCGCCGGAGGCACAACTGCGAAGTCTCGTCCTCGCCCTCTCGGGCTCCGGGCGTGACTTCTCCGTCATGCCACCGGCTCATGTTT
This sequence comes from Bordetella ansorpii, assembly GCF_900078315.1. Lineage (GTDB taxonomy): Bacteria > Pseudomonadota > Gammaproteobacteria > Burkholderiales > Burkholderiaceae_B > Bordetella > Bordetella ansorpii. The sequence goes on along the minus strand of NZ_FKBS01000013.1, from coordinate 285,857 downwards.
TCTCGTGTCCGGCGCGCCCTTCGGGTTGGTGATCCGCCGGGACATGCCTACAATCAACTCATGACGCCCCATTCGGTCCGACGCATGGCCACGCAGCACGGTTGCCGCCCACCGCGGCGCACCGGCGCGCGCGCGCGCCTGAGCCGGCCGGGCACGACCGGACCTGCCGCGGCCTTCGCCGCACATGGCTGAGCCCGGCGACCGCCTCTTTTCCCCCAATCAGCGCATTTCCCAGGTCGTCGGGCCAGCCCGCGCAACCGCCGTGGCTTGCCCCCTGCGCAAGCCCGGCCACCTCGGAGTGACACCCATGCAAACTGCTGATCTGGAACGTACCCTGACCGAACTCGACCACGCCCGCCTCACCGGCCTGTTGGCCCGCATGTCGGCCGATGGCCTGCCGCCGGGCGTGGAAGATACCGCCCAGGAACTGCTGGATTCGGTCGTTACCGTCCCCGCACAGGAAATCGACGCCAACGTCGTGACGATGCGTACGCGCGTCAGGTTGGTGACGGCCGATGGCCAGGACATGGCCGTGGTGCTGTCCTATCCGTCTGAAAGCAATGCCGCCGCGGGGCAGATTTCCGTGATGTCGCCGCTGGGCTTGAGCCTGCTGGGACAGCGAACCGGTCAATCCGTGCAATGGCAAGGTCCGGACCGGATCCGGCACGAGGCCATCCTGGCGGGCATCGACTATCAGCCGGAAGCGGCGGGCGATTACGGGACCTGAGCGCTCGGATTGCCGGTGCGGGGAAGCGCGCGCCGCAAAGCGCGGCACTTCCCGTCACGCCAACCCCAGGGTATCGAGATGCCGCTCTCCGCATACCCCAAGCCCGGCCGGGCTGCCCAGCCCCGGCGCGCAGGCGATGAAGGACAAGGTCCAGGCCGCCCTGACCGCCCTGCCCAGCTCACGTCCGGAAGACGCATCCAACCCGCTTGGAACGTCCAGGGCCAGCACGGGGATGTTCCAGCCGTTGATCGTGTCGACCCGCGCCTGCCAGATCTCGTCCAGGGGACGGTTCAGGCCGATGCCGAACAGGCCGTCCAGCGCCAGGGCGGGGTGATTGGCAGGCAGGTCGGACAGCGTCGAGCCGCCTGCCTGGCGCCAGCCGTCGTAGGCCAGGCGCGCATCGGCGGGCAGGCGGTCGGGGTCGGCATACAGCACGACCTGTACGGGATGGCCCCAGGCGCGCAGCCAGGTGGCCGCCACCAGGGCGTCACCGCCATTGTTGCCAGGCCCGGCCAGGGCCAGGACGGGCAATGAAAGGACGGGGTCTGCCGGGTTCGCTTGCCCCATCTGCGCCAACCGGGCCGCCGCGAAACGGGCAGCCGCGAGGCCCGCGCGCGGCATCAGGGCGACGCCTCGGGCCAGCGCCTCGCGCTCGATGCGCCGGATCTCGTGGACAGGCAGTTCCATCGCGATCCTCGCCTGGCGCCTAGATCTTGAGCATGTGCTCGCGGTAGTACTTCAGTTCGTCGATGGATTCGTAGATGTCGGCCAGCGCCTCGTGGCGGCTCTTCTTCTCGAAACCCTTGTACACGGCCGGCGCCCAGCGGCGCGCCAGTTCCTTCAGCGTGCTGACGTCCAGGTTGCGGTAGTGGAAGAAGCGCTCCAGGTTCGGCATGTACGCGAACATGAAACGGCGGTCCTGGCTGATGGTGTTGCCGCACAGCGGCGACTTGCCCGCCGGCACGTGCTGCGACAGGAAGGCGATCAGCTCGGTCTCGGCCTGCGCCTCGGAGATCGTCGATGCCTTGACCTTGTCGATCAGGCCGCTCTTGCCGTGGGTGGACTTGTTCCAGTTGTCCATGGCGTCCAGCAGGCTGTCGGGCTGGTGGATCACCAGCACCGGACCCTCGGCCACGATGGTCAAGTCGGGTTCCGTCACGACGACGGCCACCTCGATGATGCGTTCCTTCTCGGGATCGAGCCCGGTCATTTCCATGTCGAGCCAGACCAGGCGATTTTCGTTCGCAGCCATATAATTTGCCTTTAGAAAACGCGCCATTTTCTCACACGCCGTGCCCAGCACCCTGCCCCTGTTTACCCAGCTTTTCGTCTTCCTG
>NZ_FKBS01000013.1:91981-283721 GCF_900078315.1 Bordetella ansorpii | reverse complement strand
CCCCCCGCCAGACCCGCCACGTGGTCAGCCATCGGGATGAAGTCCCCGCCGTGTTCGCGCCGCGCATCGGGCTGTTCAGCCACCAGCGCGCCGCCGACTACACGGTGGCGCGGGTGCGGCTGGGCATGATCGAGCGGGTCTACGACGCCGCCATCCTGGTCTGCCTGACCCTGCTGGGCGGACTGCAATGGATAGACTTGGGGCTGGGACGCCTGACCGACAACGACATGCTGCGCCAGTTGCTGCTGCTGTTCTCGGTGTTCGGCCTGATGGGACTGCTGGGACTGCCGTTCACCCTGTACCGCCAGTTCAAGCTCGAAGGGCGCTTCGGCTTCAACCGCATGACGCCCCGGTTGTTCGTCAGCGACGCCGTGAAAGGCATCGCCGTGGCGCTGGTGCTGGGCGTACCCCTGGCCTCGGCCATCCTGTGGCTGATGGCCGAGGCCGGCCCCTACTGGTGGGTCTGGGCCTGGGGCCTGTGGACGGCGTTCAACCTGCTGCTGCTGTTCATCTACCCCACCTTCATCGCGCCGCTGTTCAACAAGTTCACCCCGCTGTCCGACCCCGAGCTGGCCGACCGCATCCACCGCCTGGCGCAACGCTGCGGGTTCTCGCTCAACGGGCTGTTCGTCATGGACGGCTCGCGCCGCTCGGCGCACGGCAACGCGTACTTCACCGGATTCGGCCGCGCGCGCCGCATCGTGTTCTTCGACACGCTGCTGTCGCGCCTGAATGCCGACGAGATCGAGGCCGTATTGGCGCACGAGCTGGGCCACTTCGTGCGGCGCCACATCGTCAAGCGCATCCTGATGAGCTTCGCGGGCGCCCTGCTGTTCTTCGCCCTGCTGGGCTGGCTGTCGCAACAGGCTTGGTTCTACGTCGGCCTGGGCGTGGTCCCGCGCCTGGACGGCCCCAACCACGCGATGGCGCTGCTGCTGTTCTTCCTGGCCGTGCCCGTGTTCACCTTCATGCTCACCCCCATCGCCAGCTGGTTCTCGCGCCGCGACGAGTTCGAGGCCGACCGTTATGCCGCCCAGCAGAGCTCATCGAATCAACTGGTGTCGGCACTGGTCAAACTGTACGATGACAACGCCGCCACCCTGACGCCCGATCCCGTGCACTCCGCCTTCTACGACAGCCACCCGCCCGCCGCCGTGCGCATCCGCCACCTGATGTCGGCGGCCTGACCTTGCAAGGCAAAATCAAGAACAGCAGGGGCGCGTCCGTGGGCGCGAACATGGCGGCGCAAGCCCCGACGGGCGCTTCGGCCGCCCAGCCCGAAGGCCGCGTGATCGCGGCACACGGCCGCCACTACATGGTGGAACTGCCCGACGGCAGCATGCGGCAGTGCTTTCCCCGCGGAAAGAAAACCGGACCGGCGGTGGGCGACCGGGTCCAGATCACCCCGCAGGGCCGCGACGAAGGCGCCATCGACGCCGTGCTGCCGCGCGCCAACCTGCTGTACCGCTCGGACGAAATGCGGTCCAAGCAGTTCGCCGCCAACGTCGACCAGTTGCTGGTGGTCATCGCGGTCGAGCCCACCTTCTCGGACGACCTGACCGGCCGCGCGCTGGCGGGCGCCTGGAGCGTGGGCATCCGCCCCATCATCGTGCTGAACAAAATCGACCTGGCCGGCGGCCTGCCCGCCGCGCAGGCCCGGCTGGCGCCGCTGCGGGCGCTGGGCGTGCCTATCGTCGAACTGAGCGCGCACGACACCGAAGGGACGCGCCAGAAGCTGGCGCCGTTGCTGGCCGGCCGCACCAGCCTGCTGCTGGGGCAAAGCGGCATGGGCAAATCCACGCTGCTGAACACGCTGGCCCCGGATGCCCAGGCCGCCACGCGCGAATACTCGGCAGCACTGGACATGGGCCGCCACACCACCACCAGCACGCGCCTGTATCACCTGCCGGCGCCCGGCGGCGACCTGATCGACTCGCCGGGATTCCAGGCTTTCGGCCTGCAGCACCTGACGCGCGAGGACATCGTGCGCGGGTTTCCCGAATTCCTGCCGCACATCGAGAATTGCCGCTTCTACAACTGCAGCCATCGCCACGAGCCCGGCTGCGGCGTGGTGGCGGCCCTGAACCGGGGCGAGATAGACGCGGGACGTTACGCGCTGTACGGGCGCGTGCTGGAAGAGAACGAAGCGGGGCAGCAGCGATACTGAGCGGATCGGCTCAGGGTAGCGCCGCCCGCAGGGCGTGATACAGATTGCGCAGCATGCCCGCCGTGGCGCCCCAGATGAAATGCCCTTCCCAGGGCATGGCGTAGTACTGCCGCGTGCGGCCGTCGGGCGTGGTGGCCTGGTACAGCCGGTGATTGGCGGGATCCATCAGAAAGGCCAGCGGCACTTCGAAGATCTCGGCCACCTCGAACGCATCGGCCACCAGCGTGAAGCCCGGACGCACCAATGACGCCACAGGCGTCACCGAAAACCCGGTGGACGTTTCGTACGGGGGCATGGTGCCCAGCACGTCGACATATTCCTGGCCCAGGCCGGTTTCTTCCTGCGCCTCGCGCAGCGCGGCCGCCACGGGCGATTCGTCGTCGTCCTCGATGCGTCCGCCCGGAAAGCTGATCTGCCCGGCATGATCGTGCAGATGCGCGGCGCGCTGCGTCAGCAGTACGCGCACGCCATCGGCGCGCAGCACCATCGGTATCAACACGGCCGCCAGCACCGGCTTGCCTTCGCGGCCGGGGTAGCGCGCCTCGCTGGCCACGATCTCATCGAGGGCCCAGGGCGCCTGCGCCTGCCAGCCGCGATGCAGCGCGTCAGCCGTCAGCAATTCACCCGGAATGGCCCGCAGCCCGTCGTCGGCCACCCGCCACGGCTGGGCGGCAGGGTCGAAACCAGGGCGGACCAGCGGGCGGCGAGGATGGGGCGAAGGAGAGTCCGACATACCGGAGGCAACGGGATCAGGGGCCTGCGGCGCAGGATCGCGCGCGCACGAAGGCGAAAAAGGAAAAGGCACCCTGTGAGGTGCCTCTTGGGCCCGCGCGAAGCGGGATTTGCATGGCGCACTGCACGGGGTGTCGCGTAACGGGCCGGCACGCCAGGCGTGCCGCATCCCGATACGATACCCCAGGCAATTTATGCCGCCTTGGGGGCCTTGATGACCAGCTTTTCCTTGATGCGAGCCGACTTGCCCGAGCGGTTGCGCAGGTAGTACAGCTTGGCACGGCGCACGTCACCGCGGCGCTTGACTTCGATCGAAGCGATTTGCGGCGAGTACAGCTGGAACGTACGCTCGACGGCTTCGCCGGACGAGATCTTGCGCACGATGAAGGACGAATTCAGGCCGCGGTTGCGCTTGGCGATGACCACGCCTTCGTAGGCCTGGACGCGCTTGCGCGTGCCTTCGACCACGTTGACGTTGACCACCACGGTGTCGCCGGGGTTGAAGTCGGGGAAGGCTTTGCCGCCGGTCAGGCGCTGGATTTCTTCCTTTTCCAGAATTTCGATGAGGTTCACGTGAACTCCTAGATCATCATGTCTTTGCGCGCAAACTTGCGAATTTTTGCCGTCGATGTTTTTGCCTGAGATGCCGACATCCGAGAAATCGCTGAAAGCGATCGTTGAAGTCGAATACCCCGGGCTATGGGCGCAAGCAGAGGATGAGATTTGGCAAACCCAGTATTCTACATCAAATACTTCATCTGACACGGGGTCGGCACATTTTTGCGGCCTGATGAGGCCTAGGCGCTACGCCGCGTCCGGCGCGGCGCGGCCGGGGCATCCGGGTACAGCAGGCCGGCCCGCATGAGTTCCAGCACCAGATCGCGCTTGCGCTGCAGGTGGCTGGTAAGGATGGCACGCATGGCCGCGCCGTCGCGCCGGGCGAGCGCGTCCATCATCTGCTCGTGCTCGTGCACGGCGTGTTTCCACTTGGCTTCGTCCTGGTTGGTGCGAAACCGCAAGGACTGGGCGCGGGCATTGATCGAACGATAGGTCTGGGCCAGCACCGGATTGTGCGCGGCGGCCGAGATCGCGTCGTGGATGCGGGCGTTGAATGCGTAATAGCCCGGCAGATCATGCCGGGCATGACAGGCCAGCATCTCGTAGTGCATGGCCCGCAGCTCCGCCAGTTCCTCGGGCGTAATGCGCTGAGCCGCCATCTCGCCCGCCGTGGCCTCCAGCACCCCCAGCACCTCGAAGGTATGCAGCACGTCTTCCTCGGTCAGGCGCACGGCCACGGCGCCCCGGTTGGGCACCAGATCGACCAGCCCCTCGGCGGCCAGCAGCTTGATCGCCTCGCGCAGCGGCGTGCGCGACACGCCCAGTTGCTCGCATAGCTCACGCTCGTTGAGCTTGGCGCCCGGCGCGATGCGGCCCTGCACCAGCAGCCCGCGCAGCCGCGCAACCACCTGGTCGTGCAGCGCGAGACGGGAAATTTCGAGTACGTCAGCCATGAGTCTATTGCAATGCCGGGGCGGGATACGGGGATTCTAAAGGGCCAGGCCGGGCGCCGTACGTACGGCAAGGCACCCCACCAAGGGCCCAACACGTCCGCATTATGCATGCAAAAGGCGCACGAATCCGCATTTTGGATGAAGGGAAAACCATAGCGCAAAAATGCATTTTGAATGCAAAAATACACACACACCCGCCAGGATCTTTTGCGCCCGGCCCTTCCCCACCCTGGAATCACCGCCCATGCTGACTCTCGACTACCACCCGACAGGCAATCACTTCCTGCAGATTCCCGGTCCCAGCCCGGTGCCGGACCGCGTGCTGCGCGCCATGAGCCTGCCCACCATCGACCATCGCGGCCCCGAATTCGGCGCGCTGGGCCTGAAGGTGCTGGACGGCATCAAGCAGATCTTCCAGACCCGCCACCCCGTCATCATCTATCCGACCTCGGGCACCGGCGCCTGGGAGGCCGCGCTGGCCAACACGCTAAGCCCCGGCGATCACGTGCTGATGTACGAGACGGGCCAATTCGCCACGCTGTGGCACAAGATGGCCACCCGGCTGGGACTGTCCACGGAATTCCTGGGCTGGTCGGGCGAGGATGCCGTACTACCCGCCGCGCCGGGCTGGCGCCACGGCATACAGGCAGACCGGATCGAGCAGCGCCTGCGCCAGGACCGCGAGTACCGCATCAAGGCGGTCTGCGTGGTGCACAACGAAACCTCCACTGGCGTCACCTCGGACATCGCCGCCGTGCGCCGCGCCATCGACGCCGCCGGCCACCCGGCCCTGCTGATGGTGGACTCGATCTCGGGCCTGGCGGCAGCCGATTTTCGCCACGACGACTGGGGCGTGGACGTCACGATCAGCGGGTCGCAGAAGGGCTTGATGCTGCCGCCGGGCATCAGTTTCAACGCCCTGTCGCCGCGCGCGATCGACGCATCCAGGCAGGCGAAGCTGCCACGCGCCTTCTTCTCGTGGGACGAGATCCTGGAGATGAACGCCACCGGCTACTGGCCCTACACGCCCAATACCAACCTGCTGTATGGCCTGTCCGAAGCGCTGGACATGCTGCTGGGCGAAGGGCTGGACAACGTGTTTGCCCGCCACCAGCGCTGGGCCGCGGGCGTGCGCGCGGCGGTTCAGGCCTGGGGCCTGCCGATCCAATGCGCCGACCCCGAGGTCTATTCGCCCGTACTGACCGGCGTGATCACGCCCGAAGGCGTGGACGCCGACGCGGTGCGCCGGCTGATCCACCAGCGCTTCGACCTGTCGCTGGGCACCGGCCTGGGCAAGGTACGTGGCCGCATGTTCCGCATGGGCCACCTGGGCAACAGCAACGACCTGACCCTGCTGGCCATGGTGGCCGGCGTGGAGATGGGCCTGAAGCTGTCGGGCGTGAAGCTGGCGCAAAGCGGCATTCATGCCGCCATGGACTACTTCAGCGCCCATGCCGCGCCGCGCGCACTGACGCACGCGGCCTGACGCGCGTTTCCGGCCGGCGGCGCCCTGCCGCCGGCTTGCCGTATCCCCCTTCCCGATCACACCAGAACACGCATCAGGCCGGCCCGGCCAGAGCACCCCAGGTGCCGATGCTCCATGGAGACTGAACATGAAGATCCTGCGCCCGACACGTGTCGTGCTGGCGATGCTGTGCCTGATGTACTTCATTACGTACCTGGACCGTGTCAACGTCAGCACGGCCGCCGTGGGTTTCGGCAAGGAATTCGACCTCAGCAAGACCGAGATCGGCCTGGTCTTCTCCGCGTTTGCCTACCCTTATCTGATCTTCCAGATCATCGGCGGCTGGGTCAGCGACCGCTTCGGCGCCCGCCGCACGCTGATCGCCTGCGGCGTGATCTGGGCAGGCGGCACCCTGCTGACCGGGCTGGCCGGCGGCCTGGCCTCCATGCTGATGGCGCGCATCCTGCTGGGGCTGGGCGAAGGCGCGACCTTTCCCGCGGCCACCGCGGCCATGTCGCACTGGGTGCCCAAGGAAAGGCGCGGTTTCGCCCAGGGCATCACCCACGCCTTCTCACGGCTGGGCAACGCACTGGCGCCGGCCGCCATGATCGCGGTAATGGCGGCCTATGGCTGGCGCGAATCCTTCTATGCCTGCGCCATCATCAGCTTCGTCTGGGTCATCGTGTGGGCGCTGACGTTTACCGAGCAACCCAAGGATCATCCGCGCATCTCGGCGGAAGAACTGGTCTCGCTGCCCGAGGTAAAGAAGAAGGACAAGCCCCCCGTGCAATGGGGTCGCCTGTTCAAGCGCATGCTGCCGGTGACCATCGTGTACTTCTGCTACGGCTGGACGCTGTGGTTGCTGTTGAGCTGGGTGCCCATGTACTTCATGAACTTCGGCATGGACCTGAAGAAGACCGCGATCTTCTCGTCCGCCGTGTTCTTCGGCGGCGTGGTGGGTGACACGCTGGGCGGCATCATCAGCGATCGCCTGTACAAGCGCACCGGCAATCTGAACCGCGCCCGTGCGCAGATGGTGGCCGTGTGCATGGTACTCACCCTGCTGACCTTGCTGCCGCTGATGTTCACGCGCGATCTGTATGTGTCGCTAGCCTGCCTGGGCTTCGGCTTTTTCTTCGCCGAACTGACCATCGGACCGATGTGGGCCATCCCCATGGACATCTGCCCGGACTACTCGGGCACCGCCAGCGGCATGATGAACATCGGTTCGGCCTCGGCGGCCATCGTCAGCCCCGTGGCGGCGGGTTTCCTGATCGATCGTTTCGGCAATTGGCAATTGCCTTTCCTGGTCAGCATCGTGTTGCTGGCAATCGGCGCGATACTGTCGTTTAGCATGCATCCCGAACGGCGCTTCGTGCCGGCCAAGCCCGAGACCGCCTCGACGGCCCGCCCGCCCGCACACTCGCCTTCGCATTGACACTCAAGGAAAAACTATCCATGGATACGGCGCAGCACGAATTTGCCCAGGCCCTGGTCGCGGCCTATCGAACCGGCATCGCCCTGGATGCCCAGCCGTGGCAGGACAGCGTAAAAGGTGCTCCGGCCGCCTACGCGGTGCAGGACGCGGTCGCGTCGGAGCTGGGCTGGTGGCGTCCCGGTGACATTGCCGGGTATTGGAAATCCGGTGGCGCGTCGCGCATGGCCACGCTGACGCATGCGGGCTTGCCGCCCGCCTGCGTGCGCGGCGATGGTGCGGATTATTCGGACCTGTCGTTGCACAAGCCCGGCATCGAGGCCGAAATCGCCTTGCGCCTGGCGCGCGCCGTAACACCCGAGGAAGCCGCCCAACTGGGCGAGCAGGACGTGGATGCGCTGATCGACGCCATGACGGTATCGGTGGAACTGGTGGACTCACGCCTGGAGCAGGCCGCCGAGGCGCCGGCCTTGCTGCGGCTGGCCGACAGCCAGTCGCACGCGGGGCTGGTGCTGGGCGACTGGGTGCCGTACGTGCGCCAGCCCTGGCACCAGCAGGTATGCGAGATATATATCGACGACGAAGCGCCCCAGGAGCATATGGGTACGCACTCGTTGGAAGATCCCGCCTGGCTGCTGCCGACCTGGCTGCGGCACCTGACTCGTCATGGAGGCACCGTGCCTGCGGGCACCGTCGTGACGACCGGCACCTGGAACGGCGTGAACGTCGTACAGCCGGGTACACGCGTGGCGGTGACGTTTCCGGGGATTGGGTCGGTCAGTATGCGGGTGTGATGCGCGAAGGCCACGACGCCGACCACGACCCGCCACAACGGCAAGCCAAACGGCCTGCGGCTTAGAACCCGCTGGCCGCGCCCAGCCACATCAGTGCGGGAATCAGCGCACCCCATACCGCCACCAGCACCACGTCGATGACCATGCGGCGCACCCCCAGCGCCTGCACGGTGCTCAGGTTGCGCACGTCGCCCAGCGCGGCATCGCAGGTCTGGCGCTTGGCGTCGGTTTTGGCAGCCGCCGGAGCTTGCGCCTGATCGTCCTGCGCCCCCACGGGCGCCGGCGTGACGGGCTGCTGAATGGGCGGGAACGGCCACTTGCGTGTGGCCGCGACAGCCGGCATCGGTACCGCCCCGAACAAACCGGCGGCCTGGATTGCCCGGGCCTGTGCCTGCACACGCGCCCGCGTACGCATGCCCGACCGGCCCCGACCCGTGAACAGCCGGCGCACGGATGCGCCGTTGATAGGTGCGAAAACGGCGGAAGACAGTGTGGCGATGGTCATGGTGAAGCTCCTGGCTGGGCGTTGTTGTCGTGTTGTCGGATATCAGGACAGCGTCGGCGAGATGGAAACGGCGTAGGAAAAGCGGAAATACGGGAAAACGAAATCGATACGAACGCGTGGCAACGGCCTTAGTCGAACAGCGCCAGTTGGCTGGCGCCTGGCACCGGTACCGCTGACGCGGCAGCCATGCGGCGCACGCCCTCGTGAAACCGCACCGGCACGGCGGCAATGCCGCCCGCCTTCCTGGAGGGCTTCACCACGGGCGGCTCGGGCGCCACGAACTGGCTGCAATCGAGCTGGGGACGCACGCCGTTCAGGCCGAACTTGCGCACCGCCAGCGTGTATCGCTGGCGCAACAGGTCCGCCCAGACACCGGTGCCACGCATGCGGGTGCCGAAATTGGGATCGTTACGGCGGCCTTCGCGCATGTCTTCGATGCGATGCAGCACGCGTTCGGCGCGATCGGGGAAATGCGCGTGCAGCCATTGCTCGAACACCTCTTTCACTTCCCAGGGCAGGCGCACCACGGTGTAGCCGCTGAAACGGGCGCCGGCTTCGGCGGCCTGTTCCAGGATGGCTTCGAGGAATTCGTCGTTGATGAACGGGATGAGCGGCGAGGCCAGCACGCCCACCGGCACGCCGGCCTGCGACAGCGTACGCACGGCCTGCAGGCGGCGCCACGGCGCGGAGGCGCGGGGTTCGAGCGTGCGGGCCACCTCGGCATCCAGCGTGGTGACGCTGACGAAGGCCATGACCAGGTTGCGCTCGGCCAGGGCGCGCAACAGGTCGAGGTCGCGTTCGATCAGGGCGTTCTTGGTGACCAGCGTGACGGGATGGCCCGTGTCGAGCATCAGTTGCAGGATGTTGCGCGTGAGGCGCCAGTTGCGCTCGATGGGCTGGTAGATGTCGGTGGCCGAACCCAGGTTGATGGGGGCGACGCGATAGCCGGGCTTGGACAGTTCGCCGCGCAGGACGTCGACCGCGTTGGCCTTGGCGACCAGTTTGGTTTCGAAGTCGAGCCCCGGCGAATAGCCCAGGTAGGCATGGGTGGGGCGGGCAAAGCAATAGACGCATCCGTGCTCGCAGCCCCGGTAGGGGTTGATGGCGACTTCGAACGGAACGTCGGGAGAGTCGTTGCGCGACAGGATCGAACGGGCCTGCTCGGCCCGGACCTCGGTGCGCAGGGCAGCCGCGTCGGGGAACATGTCGACCGCGTCGTCTGACGCAACGCGGTCGGTTTCCTGGAAGCGGTGCCGAACATTAGTAACCGCACCCCGACCGCGCAAGGCGGCGGGGGCGGCTGCCGGGGACCCAGAACCGGCGGAAAAAAGGTGATCGGTGCTTGCCATGAAAGTACTGTACAAAAACACAGTACTTTTGGCAAGCCCCGGAATACTTTCAAACGACGCTTGAATGTACTCCAAGACGGGCGACACGGTACGGAAATGATTTCCGGCCGCCCTAGGCCCTTCCGCCCGCTAGGCCCGACCGGCCGGAAAGCCGCGCCAGCAAAGGGTTTGGAGGAAAAACAACAGTCGCCTAGCGCAGCATTCCGGCCGCGGCGGTCTGGTGCGTGGCCTCGTCGATCAGGATGAAGGCGCCGTTGGCCGGCAGCGCGTCGTAGCGATCCACCGCCAGCGTTTCGCGCGTGACCAGCGCCACCCTGCCGATATCGTTCATCGACAGCGAACCGTCCGCCTGCGCGACCTCCTGCAGTTCATGCACGTCGCGCCGCGCGCGCACTTCACGGATCTTGGCCGAGGTCAGGCGCGTGCCATGCTTGAGCAGATAGCGGCGCGCGGGATTCAGCGGCTGCGCATCGAGCCAGCACAGTTCGGCCTCGAACTCGCGGCCGGTCTGGGCCAACGCATCGGGATGCGCCAGCGTATCGCCACGCGACACGTCCACGTCGCGGTCCAGCACCACCGTGATCGAATCGCCCGCCACGGCCTCGTCCACGTCATCGGCGCCACGCAACAGGCGTGCGACGCGCGCCTGCTGCCCCGAGGGCTGCACCGCCACGGCGTCGCCCACGCGCAGCGCGCCGCTGGCCAGGCGTCCGGCATAGCCGCGGAAATCGTCGGCGCGGTCGCCGCCGTGGCGCAGCACCCACTGCACCGGCAGGCGCAGCGGCAAAGCGCGCCCGTCGTCGGCCACCGCCAGGTTCTCCAGCAGCGCCAGCAGCGGCGGGCCTTCGTACCACGGCGTATGCGCCGAGGCCGTCACCACGTTGTCGCCGTTCAACGCCGACAGCGGCAGGATGTGGAATCCGTCGAACGCCAGCCGGCGCGCCAGCTCGGCGTAGGCCTCGCGGATACGCTCGAACACCGCGCGGTCCCAGCCCGCCAGGTCCATCTTGTTCACCGCCACGACGATGTGCCGAATGCCCAGCAACTTGGCGATCATGCTGTGCCGCTTGGTCTGCGGCAGCAGTTGGCCGTCGGCGACGCGTGTGGCGTCGATCAGGATGATGGCCGCGTCGGCGGTCGATGCGCCCGTCACCATGTTGCGGGTGTACTGCTCGTGGCCCGGCGCGTCGGCGATGATGAACTTGCGCAACGGCGTGGAAAAGTAGCGGTACGCCACGTCGATCGTGATGCCCTGCTCGCGCTCGGCCTCCAGGCCATCGGTCAGCAGCGAGAAGTCGATGCCGTCGCCCGCCACGCGCTTGTACTTGGCGCGCGAGATGGCATCCAGTTGGTCGGCGAACACGCCCTTGCTGTCGTACAGCAGGCGGCCGATCAGCGTGGACTTGCCGTCGTCGACCGAACCGGCCGTGATCAGGCGCAGCACGCCGTGGTCGGCGCCGCCCAGGAAAGCATCATTGATGGTGTTCATAAGTCTCTCGTTCGGATGGGCGGAACTCAGAAATAGCCTTCGCGCTTGCGGCGCTCCATGGACGCCTCGGAGGTCTGGTCGTCCATGCGCGTGGCGCCGCGCTCGGTGATGTCGGTCACCGCGGTCTCGGCGATGATGGCGGCCGGGTCGGCGGCGTCGGACGCCACCGGGCAAGTGCACGAGATGTCGCCCACCGTGCGGAACCGCACCGGCAGGCGCTCGACCACATCGCCCTCGGCGGGCGGCGTCAGCGGCGTCACCGGCACCAGCAGGCCGCGGCGGCGCACCACGTCGCGCGCGTGGCTGTAATAGATGGAAGGCAGCGCCAGATTCTCGCGCTGGATGTATTGCCACACGTCCAGCTCGGTCCAGTTCGAGATCGGGAACACCCGCATGTTCTCGCCCGGATGCACGCGCGTGTTGAACAGGTTCCACAGCTCGGGCCGCTGCGCCTTCGGATCCCATTGGCCGAACGAATCCCGGAACGAGAAGATGCGCTCCTTGGCGCGGGCCTTCTCCTCGTCGCGGCGCGCGCCGCCGATGCAGGCGTCGAAGCCGAACTCCTCGATGGATTCCAGCAGCGTCACCGCCTGCGCCGCGTTGCGCGAATCGGTGGCGTGGCGCAGCACCACGCTGCCGCGCCGGATCGAGTCCTCGACGCTGCGCACGATCAGGGTCTCGCCCAGTTCGGCCGCGCGCGCGTCGCGGAACGCGATCACCTCGTCGAAGTTGTGGCCGGTGTCGATGTGCATCAGCGGGAACGGAAAGCGGCCCGGGCGGAACGCCTTCTCGGCCAGGCGCAGCAGCACCACCGAATCCTTGCCGCCGGAGAACAGCAGCACGGGCTTGGCGCATTCGGCGGCCACTTCGCGCAGGATATGGATCGCCTCCGACTCCAGCCAATCCAGATGGCTGCGATGGGTCACGACGGACATGGTTGTTTCCTCGGTTCGAATCGAATGCTTGTTTGTCTGATAAGCCCGGGGCGCGCCTTCAGCGCGATGCCACCGGAATCACGCGGTTGCCCGCATGCAGGCCGCACTCTTTCGAGTCGGCGTGTTCCCACCACCAGCGCCCTGCCCGCACGTCCTCGCCGGGCCGGATGGCGCGCGTACAGGGATCGCAGCCGATGGACGGATAGCCTTGGTCGTGCAGCGGGTTGTACGGGATGTCCAGCGTGCGGATCAGGTGCCAGACCTCCGCTTCGCGCCAGGCGGCCAGCGGGTTGTACTTGCGCAGTCCGAAGACGGCGTCGTCCTCGGACTCGGGCAGTTCGCCGCGCGTGGCGGCCTGGCCGCGGCGCTGGCCGGTCAGCCAGGCGCTTCGGCCAGACAGCGCACGACGCAGCGGCTCGACCTTGCGGATCTGGCAACAGGCCTTGCGCAGCGCGACGCTTTCATAGAACGCAAACGCGCCGTGCTCGGCCACGTGCGCGGACACGGCGTCGGCATCGGGCGTCCATACCGTCACGGCGCGGCCGTAGCGCGCCTCGATGCGCGGCAGCACGGCCAGCGTCTCGGCATGCAGCCGGCCCGTGTCCAGCGTGAAGACCGCAAGCGGCAGGCCGCCCTGGAAGATGGCGTGCGTCAGCACCATGTCCTCGGCCGCCAGCGACGAGGCCAGCGCCGCGTCGGGATGACGCAGGGCGATGTCTTCCAGGGTGTCGCGCAACACGGCCCAGCGCGCCGCCACGTCGGCGGCCAGTGCGCCTGGACGCTCGCCGGCGGCAGCCGGATGCAGGTCGGACAAATCGCTCATGTTGCCTCCTCGGCGCCTCGCGCCATCTTCAACCCGGGTAGCGCTGCGCCGTCGCGGCGGCGCGGCGGGCTCATGGAGAACCTCCCGCCACCGAGGGATAGACCGTCGCGCGGCGCGGCTGCGCCAGCAGGATCTCGCCCTCTTGCAGGTTCAGTCCGCGGAACAGGTTCTCGGGCAGCTCGGCCTCGATGACGGTGTCCTGGTCGACGCGGCGCAGCTCCAGGCAGGCACTGGGACCGGCCAGATAGACGTGGGCCAGCTTCACGCGGATGCCCGCGCCCGCGCCGTCGTCGCGCACCAGGTCGATGTCGTGCGGACGCACATAGGCGATGGCCGGCACGCGCTCGTCCTGCGCCAGCGCGGGCGCGGCCAGCGCGATACCGTCGGCCTGCCACACGCCGCGCGCGGCATGGCCGTGCAGCGTGTTCACATCGCCCAGGAAACCATGCACGAAGGGGGTGGCGGGACGCTCCCACACTTCGCGCGGCGAACCGACCTGCTCGATGTGGCCGCCGTTCATCAGCACCACGCGGTCGGCCACCTCCAGCGCCTCTTCCTGGTCGTGCGTGACGAACACGCTGGCCACGTGCAGCTCGTCGTGCAGGCGCCGCAGCCAGCGGCGCAGTTCCTTGCGCACCTTGGCGTCCAGCGCGCCGAACGGCTCATCGAGCAGCAGCACGCGCGGCTCCACGGCCAGCGCGCGGGCCAGCGCGATGCGCTGGCGCTGGCCGCCCGACAACTGTGCCGGATAGCGGTCCGACAGCCAGTCCAGCTGCACCAGGTTCAGCAGCTCGTGCACCTTGGCGCGTATCCTCGCCTCGGACGGACGCTGCGCGCGCGGCCGCACGCGCAGACCGAACGCCACGTTCTCGAACACCGTCATGTGCCGGAACAGCGCATAGTGCTGGAACACGAATCCGACCTGGCGCTGCCGCACGTCCACGTCCGTGGCGTCCTCGCCCGAGAACAGCACGCTGCCCGAGTCGGGGGTTTCCAGCCCGGCGATGATGCGCAGCAGCGTCGTCTTGCCGCAGCCGGACGGCCCCAGCAGCGCCACCAGCTCGCCGGTATCGATGCGCAGCGACACGTCGTCCAGCGCGCGGAAGGCGCCGAACTGCTTGGACAGGTTCTTGACTTCGATGCTCATGATGCCGCTTCCTCCAGGCGTGCGGGCAGCGCGGCGGCGGGCTGGCCGCGCGGTTGCGGGGCGGGCTCGGCGCGCACGGGGCGCGCACCCTGCCACTCGACCAGGTTCTTGGCCACCAGCGTGACCAGCGCCAGCAGGGCCAGCAGCGATGCCACCGCGAACGCCGCCGCGAACTGGTATTCGTTGTAGAGAATTTCCACGTGCAGGGTCATGGTGTTGGTCAGGCCGCGGATCTTGCCGGACACCACCGACACCGCGCCGAACTCGCCCATTGCACGCGCATTGCACAGGATGGCGCCGTACAGCAGGCCCCACTTGATGTTGGGCAGCGTCACCCGCCAGAAGATCTGCCAGCCGCTGGCGCCCAGCGTCAACGCGGCCTGCTCTTCCTCGCTGCCCTGTGCCTGCATCAGCGGAATCAGCTCGCGCGCCACGAAGGGAAACGTGACGAACAGCGTGGCCAGGATCACCGCCGGCAAGGCATAGACGATCTTAAGGTCGTGGTCCTGCAGCCACGGGCCGAACCAGCCCTGCGACCCGAACAGCAGCACGAACACCAGGCCGGCCACCACGGGCGATACCGAGAACGGCAGGTCGATCAGCGTGATCAGCACCTGTTTGCCGCGGAACTGGAACTTGGTGACGGCCCAGGCCACGGCCACGCCGAATACCAGGTTGACTGGCAAGGCGATGGCGGCCACCAGCAGGGTCAGCTTGATGGCCTCCCAGGCATCGGGCTCGGTGACGGCGGCCAGGTACAGTTCCCAGCCCTTGCGGAAGGCCTCGGTGAACACGGACGCCAGCGGAATCAGCAGGAACAGCGCCAGGAAACCCAGCGCCAGCGCGATCAGCAGGGCACGCACCCAGGGGGGTTCGGAAAGATGCGGGGGACGCGGGGCGGCGCTCATCGCGGCCTCCTGGTAATCGGTGAAAAGGACCGCGTCATGCCAACCTCCCGCCACGGCGCTGCTGCCAGCCTTGCAGCAGGTTGATCAGCAGCAGCAGGACGAAAGAGATGACGAGCATCACCGTGGCGATGGCGGCCGCGCCCGTGTAGTCGAACTGCTCGAGCTTGACGATGATGAGCAGCGGCGTGATCTCGGACACCATCGGCATGTTGCCGGCGATGAACACCACCGAGCCGTACTCGCCCACCGCGCGCGCGAAGGCCAGCGCGAACCCCGTCAGCAACGCGGGCAACAGGGCCGGCAGCAGCACGCGCCGCACCGTCTGCCAGCGGCCCGCGCCCAGGCTGGCCGCGGCTTCCTCGATCTCGCGCTCGACATCCTCCAGCACCGGCTGCACCGTGCGCACCACGAAGGGCAGGCCGATGAAGATCAGCGCGATGACGATGCCCAGCGGCGTGAAGGCCACCTTCAGGCCCAGGCTCTCCATCAAGGGCTTGCCCAGCCAGCCATTGGGCGCGTACAGCGCGGTCAGTGCGATGCCGGCCACGGCCGTGGGCAAGGCGAACGGCAGGTCGACCAGCGCATCGAGGATCTTCTTGCCCGGAAAGCGGTAACGCACCAGCACCCAGGCCACGATGGCGCCGAAGACCAGATTGACGAACGCCGCCAGCAGCGAGGCGCCGAAGGTCAGCCGATAGGAGGCCACCACGCGCGGCGAGGTCACCGTCTCCCAGAAGCCGCCCCAGCCCAGGCCGGCGCTCTTGATCGGCAGCGCGGCCAGCGGGATCAGCACCAGCAGGCACAGGTACACCACCGAGTAGCCCATGGAAATACCGAAACCCGGCAGTACGCCGGGCCGGTTGCGTCGCGGGCGCGCGAGGGCTTGCGCCCCCGCCGCCGGATTGGCTGCCGTCATGGCTGCGTCTCCATCCTGTTCCCCGCGATCAGCGCTGCGGCTGGTAGACCTGGTCGAAGGTGCCGCCGTCGCTGAAGTGCTTCTTCTGCGCGGCCTGCCAGCCCCCGAAGATGGGATCGTCGATAGTGACCAGCTTCAGTTTGGGAAAGCGGTCGGCGTACTTGGCCGCCACGGTCTTGTCGGTGGGACGGTAGAAGTTGCGGGCGATGATCTCCTGCGCCTCGGGGGTGTACAGGAAGTTCAGGTAGGCCTGCGCGGCGTCGCGGGTGCCCTTTTTGTCGACGATCTTGTCCACGACGGCGACGGGCGGCTCGGCCAGGATCGACAGCGGCGGCGCGACGATGTCGAACTTGTCCGGCCCGAGTTCTTCTCGCGCCAGGAAGGCCTCGTTCTCCCAGGCCAGCAGCACGTCGCCCACGCCGCGTTCGACAAAGGTGGTGGTGGCGCCGCGCGCGCCGCTATCGAGCACCGGCACATGCTTGAGCAGGGCGCCGACGAATTCCTTGGCCTTCTCTTCGCTGCCGCCGTTCTTGTCCAGCGCGTAGGCCCAGGCGGCCAGGTAGTTCCAGCGCGCGCCGCCCGAGGTCTTCGGGTTCGGGGTGATGACCTGCACACCCTCCTTCAGCAGATCGCCCCAGTCGTGGATCTGCTTGGGGTTGCCCTTGCGCACCAGGAACACGATGGTCGAGGTATACGGCGAGCTGTTGTTGGGCAGGCGCTTCTGCCAATCGGCGGGCAGCAGGCCCTTGGCCGAAACGGCGTCGATGTCGTAGGCCAGCGCCAGCGTGACCACGTCGGCTTCCAGGCCGTCGATGACCGACCGCGCCTGGCTGCCCGAACCGCCATGCGACTGGCGGATGGTGAGCGCGACGCCCGCCTTTTCCTTGTATTGCTTGATGAAGGCATCGTCGACGGCGCGATAGAGTTCGCGCGTCGGGTCGTACGAGACGTTCAGCAGGGCCTGCGTTTTCTGCTGCGCCTGCGCCACCGGCGCGCCGGCCAGCGAGACGGCGGCCAGGGACAGCGCCGCGGTAAAAAGTCCAAGCTTGTTCAGTCGCATACTTCCGTCCGTCTTTTCGAGTTGTGAATGACTGGAGTGAAGTCTGACCGGACAGGCTTGTGAACGGAACGAATGATTTATTCGTTGTTCATCGCCATTTGAAATATGCCGCAGGCCCGATTATCCAGGGACGCAAAGGCAGATATGCAAAAAGATAATAACGACAATGCCGGCACGCGGCCGGCATTGTCAAAAACCGAAAACGACCCGGTTTACTTGTTCGGCTGCGGCGTGATGCGCAGGTACGGGCGCACGGCCTTGTAACCCTTGGGGAACTTCTCCTTGATGACCGCTTCGTCCTTCAGCGAAGGAACGATGATGACGTCATCGCCGTCTTCCCAGTTCACTGGCGTGGCCACGCTGTGGCTGTCGGTGAGCTGCAGCGAGTCGATCACGCGCAGGATCTCGTTGAAGTTGCGGCCCGTGCTGGCGGGGTACGTGATGATCAGGCGCACCTTCCGGGCCGGATCGATGATGAACACCGAACGCACCGTGGCGGTGGCGCTGGCGTTCGGGTGGATCATGTCGTACAGCTCGGACACCTTGCGGTCTTCGTCGGCCAGGATGGGAAAGTTGACCGTGGCCGACTGCGTGTCGTTGATGTCGCCGATCCATTGCTTGTGCGATTCGGCGCCGTCCACCGACAGGGCCAGCACCTTCACGTTGCGTTTGGCGAATTCATCGGCCAGCTTCGCGGTGTAGCCCAGCTCGGTGGTGCACACCGGCGTGAAGTCGGCCGGGTGCGAGAACAGCACGCCCCAGCTGCTGCCCAGGTAGTCGTAGAAGCGGATGGTGCCGGTGGAGGATTGCTGTTCGAAATCAGGGGCGGTGTCGCCCAGGCGGAGTTGCGCCATGTTGGTCTCCTGCGATCGGGTTGGGGAATGCGAATACGGTCAGGGAAATTCTTTCATCAAACCAAGGCCCGGGGAAATAGGCAACGCATATAACCTTATGCAATATCGGCCAGCAACCCGCACCGTTCGGCCACTTCGCCGCTGCGCACCGCCGACGACAGCGCGAATGCGCGCGGCAGGATATGCGCACCGTAGAACAATGCGGTGGCAAGCTTGTGACGGTAGAACGGGTCGGCGTCGGCCTGCCCCGCCAGCTTGCGCCGGCACGCCAGCGCGGCGCGCGCCATCTGCCAGCCGCCGTGCACCACGCCCGCCAGCATCAGGTAGGGCACGCTGCCCGAGAACACCGCGCGCACGTTCGAGGCGGCATGTTCCAGCACGAAGGCCACGGCATCCTGGTAGGCCTGGATGGCCTGGTCCAGGTTGTCGCGCAAGAGGCGCAGGCCCGCGCGGTCGGCCTCGTCGGCGCGGCCCACCTCGGCCTCGACGGCCTTCAGCGTGTCGCGCATCGCCGCGATGATGGCGTGCGCCGTGGCGCCGCCGTCGCGCAGCGTCTTGCGGCCCACCAGGTCGTTGGCCTGGATGGCCGTGGTGCCTTCGTAGATCGGCAGGATGCGCGCGTCGCGGTAATGCTGCGCCGCGCCGGTCTCTTCGATGAAGCCCATGCCGCCGTGCACCTGGATGCCCAGCGACGCGACCTCGACCGACGACTCGGTGGAAAAGCCCTTCACGATGGGCACCAGGTATTCGTAGAACGCGCGGTTACGGCTGCGCACTTCGGCGTCGGGATGGTGCGTACCCTTGTCGTGCGCCGCCGCGGCCACGTACGACACCGCGCGCGCGGCCTCCGTCAGCGCGCGCATCGTCAGCAGCATGCGCTGCACGTCCGGGTGATGCGCGATCGTCACCGGGCCCGGCGAACCTTCCACCGCGCGGCCCTGCACCCGTTCGCGCGCATAGGCCAGCGCCTGCTGCGTGGCGCGTTCCGACACCGCGATGCCCTGCTGCCCCACCGCATAGCGGGCCGCATTCATCATGATGAACATGTATTCCAGGCCGCGATTCTGCTCGCCGACCAGGTAGCCGATGGCGCCTTCGCCCACCTCGCCCTTGCCCGAGCCGTACAGCAGCACCGCCGTGGGGCTGCCGTGGATGCCCAGCTTGTGCTCGAGCGTGGCGCACCAGACGTCGTTGCGCTTGCCCAGCGAGCCGTCGTCGTTGACCAGGAACTTGGGCACGATGAAAAGCGAAATGCCCTTGACCCCGGCCGGCGCATCCGGCGTGCGCGCCAGCACCAGGTGGATGATGTTCTCGGCCAGATCGTGCTCGCCGTACGTGATGAAGATCTTCTGGCCGCTGATGCGGAAGCTGCCGTCGCCCTGGGGCACGGCGCGCGAGGAGACCAGCGCCAGGTCCGAGCCCGCCTGGGGTTCGGTCAGGTTCATCGTGCCGGTCCACTTGCCGCCGATCAGGTTGGGCACGTACTGGCGACGCTGCGCGTCGGTGCCCACGGTCAGCAGCGCCTCGATCACGCCGTCGGTCAGCAGCGGACACAGCGAGAACGCCAGGCTGGCGGCCTGCAGATTCTCGCTGGCCGGCGCGGCCACCAGGTGCGGCAGGCCCTGGCCGCCCCACGCCTGGGGATGCAGCAGCCCTTGCCAGCCTCCCTCGGCGTACTGGCGGAACGCCTGTGCATAGCCCGGGGTGGTGGTGACGGCGCCGTCGGTGCAGACCGGCGGCTGGCGATCGCCCTTGTCGTTCAGAGGCGCCACGACCTCGGCGACGAAACGGGCGTTTTCTTCCAGGACGGCGTCGACCAGGTCCGCGCCGAATTCCTCGAAACCGGGCAGCTTCAACACTTCGGCCAGCCCGGCCAGCTCATTCAGTACGAAACGGATGTCACGCACAGGGGGATTAAACGGGGTCACGCTCGTCTCCATTTGCGGTTGCGCCGTCGGAGGTTCGTACGGCGGCCGATGCCGCCCGGCGAACCCGCCCGCCGCGCCATTATTCAGGGATGACTCCAGATCCAATGCTACCCGCAAATTCCACAGTAATCGCGGCCCGGCGGCGGCGTCTTGCCAGCCGGGATCGGCATCCTCTAGAATGAAAATAGTTCCCATCCTCATCACTGCCCGGGCATGTACGCCGCGGACACCAGAAAGATCTCCGTGGCCTCCAACCCGCTTTCCTATCCCCAGCAGGTCGAAACGCTGTATGCCGACCATCACGGCTGGCTGCAGCGCTGGCTGCGCCACAAGCTGGGCGACGCGCATCATGCCGCCGACCTGGCGCAGGACACCTTCGTACGCATCATGGCCTCGCGCGACGCGCTGCTGGGCATCCGCGAACCACGCGCCTATCTCACCTCCACCGCCAAGTGGCTGCTGGTCGACCGCGCCCGCCGCCACGCCATCGAGCAGGCCTATCTGGCGGAACTGGCCCTGGTGGCCGAGACCCTGCCCTGCCATCCCTCGCCGGACGAGATCCTGATGGCCGTGCAGGCGCTGGAGCAGATCGGCGCGGCGCTGGATACGGTGGCCCCCCGCATGCGCGAGGCCTTCCTGCGGCACTACCTGGACGGCCAGACACACGCGGACATCGCCGCCGGCCTGGGCGTGTCCAAACGCATGGTGCAGAAGTACCTGGTGCAAGTGCTGCTGCAATGCCGCGCCCTGTGCCCGGCGCTGGGCGAGCACGCCGCATGACGGCCGCGCTGGCCCCCCGCGCGCTGGCGCCCGCCGACCGGCTGGCCGAGCAGGCCGCGCACTGGATCGTGCTGCTGACCGACGACGATGCGGCCGAGCGCGAACGCGCACGCCGCGAGTTCGAGGACTGGAAACGGTCCGACCCCCGCCATGCCGCCGCGGCCGCCGACATGGAAGCCCTGGTCGGCCGGATGATGGACCTGCGCGGCGCCGCCTCGGGCAATGCCCGTCCCGCCCGCGCCGCGCTGGACGCGGCGCTGACGCACACCGGCCAGCGCCGTCGGCGCACCCGGCGGCTGGGCACGGCCCTGGCCGTGGCGCTGGCGCTGGGCACGCTCGGATGGACCGTGCTGGGCTCCGCGCCCTTCGCCTGCCTGACGGCCGACATCCGCACGTCCGGCGGCCAATGGCAGACGCACACCCTGCCCGACGGCAGCCGCATCACCCTGAACGGCAACAGCGCCATCAACCTGCATTACGGCGGCCAGCAACGCGAGATCGAGCTGCTGCGCGGCGACGTCCTGGTGGAAGTGGCCAAGGACGCCCAGCGGCCCTTCTACGTCGACACCACGCATGGCCGCATCCGTGCGCTGGGCACCCGTTTCGTGGTCGAGCGAGAGGCCGGCGCCACGCGCCTGAGCATGATCGAGTCCAGCACGGCGGTGCAAAGCGCCGCCCAGCGGGATGCCGCCCAGCGGGACGCCGTCCGGGGGAACGCCCTCGAGGGCAGCGTGCGGGTCGACGCCGGCCAGCAGGTCCGCATCACCGCCACTTCCGTCGGCCCGGTGCGGTCCGTGGACGCCGGCGGCCTGGAACAGGCCTGGAACAAACACCAACTGGTGGTCGACGACCAGCCCCTGGACCGGGTGCTGGACGAACTGTCACGGCACAGCCGCGCCTTCATCCGCTACGACCGGCAGCAGATCGCGCACATCCGCATCAGCGCCGTACTGCCGCGCGATGACAACGCCCGCGCGCTGGCCCTGCTGCAGGCCAGCTTCCCGGCGCTGCGCGTGCGGACCTACACCCCGTATCTGGTGGTGGTGGACGTGCCCGCGGCACAAGGGCGCTGACCCATGCGGCCAGGCGGTCCCACGGCAAGCCCGTGGCACGAAGCACTCGCGCCACCACCTCGCCCCGCACGGCGCCACCCGCCTGCCGGCCATCCGCCAATGGCGCTGCAAACCCCTGGTGGCTGGCCGGCCTGAAACAATTTTCTTGCGTCCTCCGGTTCCACTTTTCGTTTCTCGTTCGTCAAGGCGTGGGAAACCCACACTCACGAGGAAACGCTCCATGCCCTCCCTGCCGTCCCACCGCCGCCTCTCGCCGACCGTCCTGGCATTGCGCGCCGCCTTCGCCACCGCCGCGCTCGCCCTGAGCCCCGCCGCCGTCACCAGCGCCCAGGCCCAGGCCCTCGCCGTGCAGTACGACATCCCGGCAGGCCCCCTGGCGCCGGCCCTGAACCGCTATGCGCAACAGTCCGGCGTGTCCATCGTCATGGACGCCAGCCGATTGCGCGGCCTGAACACCACCGGCCTGAAGGGCAGCTACGCGGTGCAGGAAGGCTTCGACCGTCTGCTGCGCGGCACGGGTTATGCCGCCGCCCGCACCGGCTCGGGCTACGTGCTGCGGCCCGCGCCGGCCGCCAGCCAGCAGGCCGTGCCGACCCTGGCGACCGTCACGACGCTGGGCAGCGCGGACACGGCACAGGCCGACGGCTATGTGGCCCAGCGCAGCAGCACCGGCACCAAGACCGACACCGCGCTGCTCGAGACGCCGCAGTCGGTCACCGTCACCACACGCCAGGAGCTGACGGACCGCAAGGTGCAATCCCTGACCGAGGCCATCGCCTACACCCCCGGCGTGCGCACCGAGCAAAGCGGCTTCGACCCGCGCTT
This sequence comes from Bordetella ansorpii, assembly GCF_900078315.1. Classification (GTDB taxonomy): domain Bacteria; phylum Pseudomonadota; class Gammaproteobacteria; order Burkholderiales; family Burkholderiaceae_B; genus Bordetella; species Bordetella ansorpii. Next base: position 261,025 of record NZ_FKBS01000013.1, on the reverse strand, counting down.
CGACGCCTTCAGCCTGCGCGGCTTCGACGTCACCTACAACGGCATCTACCGCGACGGCCTGCGCCTGCCCGGCGCCAGCATGTCGGTGTTCAAGATCGAACCCTATGGCGTGGAAGACGTCACGGTGCTGCGCGGCCCCAGCTCGGCGCTGTACGGCCTGGGTTCGCCCGGTGGCGTGGTCAACGTCACCTCGAAGCGCCCGGTGGACGAACCCTTCGGCGAAGTCGAGCTGCAGACCGGCAACTACCAGCGCAAGCAGGGCCAGTTCGACATCGGCGGCCGCGCCGACGAAAGCGGCCAGTGGCTGTACCGCCTGACCGGGGTGGTGCGCGACGCCGGCTCGCCCAACGTGCTGGGCGGCGGCACCGACCGCATGACCTCCATCGCCCCCGCCCTGACCTGGCGGCCCGACGCGCGCACCCACGTCACGCTGCTGGCCGAATACCAGAGATCCAAGACGCCCGCGTCGCTGCCCGCCTACGCGTGGACCGGTTCGAAGCAGAACGCCCTGGGCAGCATCGGCGACTACAACGGCCAGACCCAGGAGCAATACCGCATCGGCTACGAGGCCGAACGCCAATTGAACGACACGTTCACCGTGCGGCAGAACCTGCGTTATGGCGCCGCCAACACGCACGTGCGCTACAACGACCTGGGCGAAACCGACGAGGACACCCAGACCATCAGCCGCTCCACGGGCTACGTGCACGACCGGCTGCGTTCCTTCGTGGTGGACAACCAGCTACAGGCCGATTTCGCCGCGGCGGGCATGCGCCACAAACTGCTGGCGGGCGTCGACTATTCGCAGTTGAAGCTGGACGGCGGCATCGGCTTCGGCGAAGCCTCGCCCGTGGATGCGGACACGCTGGAGCCGCTGGGCTCCACCAGCGACCCCGCCTCGACGTACTCGCGCTACAACCGCCTGCAGCGCCAGACCGGCGTGTACCTGCAGGAGCAGGCCAAGTTCGACCGCTGGATCGCCACGCTGACCGGCCGCCACGACTGGGTCACCACCCAGACCGACGACCTGCTGGCCGCCTCCACCGAAAAGGCGCAGGACCGCAAGTTCACCGGCCGCGCGGGCCTGACCTACGTGTTCGACAACGGCCTGGCCCCGTACGCCAGCTACGCCACCTCGTTCTCGCCCAACCTGGGCGCGGGCCTGGACGGCAGCGCCTTCACGCCGACCACGTCCAAGCAGATCGAAGTGGGGGTGAAGTATTCGCCGGCCGGCCAGAACGGCTACGTGGCCGCCTCGCTGTTCCAGTTGACGCAGGAGAACGGCCTGGTCACCGATCCGGAAGATCCGCTGTTCCAGGTGCAGACGGGCAAGGTCCGCTCGCGCGGCATCGAACTGGAAGGCGCGTACGAACTGCTGCGCGGCCTGAAGCTGCGCGGCGCCTATACGTACCTGGCGGCCGTGACGCGATCCGGTGACGAGGGCACCGTGGGCCGCACGCTGTCGGGCACGCCGCGCCACACCTTCTCGGTATGGGGCGACTACGCGTTCCAGCACGACACGGCGCTGGCCGGCCTGGGCCTGGGCCTGGGCGTGCGCTATACCGGCAGCAGCTGGGGCGATGCCACCAACACCTTCGGCAACGACCCGCACACATTGGTCGACGCCAAGATCAGCTACGACCTGGAGCACCTGGGCTCGCAGTTCAAGGGCTGGAGCACGCAGGTCAACGCCCGCAACCTGTTCGACCACGAGTACACGACCTGCGACGCGGGCTACTGCTACCTGGGTTCGCGCCGCACCGTCATCGCCAGCGTGAAGTACCGCTGGTAACGCGGCCGGGGTCACGGGGAGGCTGGGCGTACGTTCCGGGACGTTGCCCAGCCCGCACGGTTAAATTCTCTTACGCTGACGATTTCCTGTCTCGACAGGTCAGCAAATAGAATTCGCGCTTCCGGAGACTTCACGAAAAAGCGCCATGATTCGCCGTACCCTGCCCGCTTGTTCCACCGCCCTGGGTTTCGTCCTGCTGAGCGGTTGCGTCTACCACCCGCCCGCCAACAAGATGGACCGCTATGCCAGCAGCATGGTCGGCCAGAACCTCGCCGAGGTCACCCGGCAGTTCGGTCCCGAGGATCACCAGGGGGGGTCGGCCACCTACCCCAACATCGGCACCCCGCAGAATCCCCGCTATATGCACACCTGGAGCCGCTACGGCTCCACCCAGCACCAGCGCTTCGTGCAGACAGGCACGGCGTCGACGGGAAGCACGCTGGTCACGGTGCTGCCGGCCGGCGGCGGCCAGGCTGCCATTCCGATCTATCAGCAAAATACGGCGCCGACCGGTTATTACGCCCAGGAAGGCGAAGTCTGCCGCATGTTGTTCACCACGGATGCCAACAAGACCATCGTGTCCTATGACCTGCTGGGCGATTACTGCGACAAGCTGTTCCTGAGCGGCGGTTGAGCGGCGGCGCGGCTCGCCGACGCCCACCAAGACGCTGCCGCTTGAAACCAATGCCAGAAAGGAAACGCCCGTCCTGTTGCCAGGACGGGCGTTTCGCATGACAAAGGCGGGCCGGCCGCGATGGCCGGACTGCGCAGGCGGCTTACAGCGCCGAAGTCAGCTCGGGCACCACGGTGAAGAGGTCGCCCACCAGACCGTAGTCGGCCACGCCGAAGATCGGCGCTTCCGGGTCCTTGTTGACGGCCACGATGACCTTGGAGTCTTTCATGCCGGCCAGATGCTGGATGGCGCCGGAGATGCCGACGGCCACGTACAGCTGCGGCGCGACGATCTTGCCGGTCTGGCCGACCTGCCAGTCGTTGGGGGCATAGCCCGCGTCGACGGCGGCGCGCGAGGCGCCCAGGGCGGCGCCCAGCTTGTCGGCCAGCGGATCGAGGATCTTGAAGTTCTCGGCGCTGCCCAGGCCACGGCCGCCGGACACGACGACGCGTGCGCCAGCCAGCTCGGGGCGGTCGCTCTTGGCGACTTCGCGGCCCACGAACGAGGACTTGCCGGAATCGGCGACGGCATCCACGGCCTCGACGGCGGCGGAACCGCCTTCGGCGGCCACGGCGTCGAACGCGGTGGTGCGCACGGTGATGACCTTGACCGAGTCGGCCGACTGCACGGTGGCAATGGCGTTACCGGCGTAGATCGGGCGCTGGAAGGTGTCGGCGGACTCGACCGAGATGATGTCGGAGATCTGCGCCACATCGAGCTTGGCGGCCACGCGCGGCGCCACGTTCTTGCCCGCGGCGGTGGCCGGGAACAGGAGGTGGCTGTACGAGCTGGCCACGGCCAGCACTTGCGCGGCGACGTTCTCGGCCAGGCCATCGGCCAGTTGCGCGCCATCGGCCAGCAGCACCTTGGACACGCCAGCGATCTTGGCGGCGGCGTCGGCCACCGCCTTTGCATTGGCGCCAGCCACCAGCACGTGCACGTCGCCGCCGATCTTGGCGGCGGCGGCCACGGTGTTCAGCGTGGCCGCCTTGAGCTGGGCGTTATCGTGTTCGGCAATTACCAGGGTCGTCATGTTCACACCACCTTCGCTTCGTTCTTGAGCTTGTCCACCAGCGCGGCCACGTCGGCCACCTTGATGCCGGCCTTGCGGCCAGGAGGCTCGGAGACCTTCAGCGTCTTCAGGCGCGGAGCCGGGTCGACGCCCAGGTCCTGGGCCGTGACGGTGTCCAGCGGCTTCTTCTTGGCCTTCATGATGTTGGGCAGCGTGACGTAACGCGGCTCGTTCAGGCGCAGGTCGGTGGTGACGATGGCGGGCAGCGTCAGGGCGATGGTCTCCAGGCCGCCGTCGACTTCACGGGTGACGGTGACCTTGCCATCGGCCAGTTCGACCTTGCTGGCGAACGTGGCCTGCGGCCAGTCCAGCAGCGCGGCCAGCATCTGGCCGGTCTGGTTGGCGTCGTCATCGATGGCCTGCTTGCCCAGGATGACCAGTTGAGGCTGTTCCTTGTCGACCACCGCCTTCAGCAGCTTGGCCACGGCCAGCGGCTGGAGTTCGACGTCGGTCTGCACCAGGATGCCGCGATCGGCGCCGATGGCCATCGCGGTGCGCAGGGTTTCCTGCGCCTGCGCCACGCCGCACGACACGGCGATCACTTCCGCGGCAGCGCCTTTCTCCTTCAGGCGCGTGGCTTCTTCAACGGCGATTTCGTCGAACGGGTTCATCGACATCTTCACGTTGGCGATGTCCACGCCCGTTTGGTCCGACTTCACACGCACCTTGACGTTGTAGTCAACGACGCGCTTGACAGGAACAAGCACCTTCATCCAACAGCCTCCAAGATATGTAATTGCCCGGCGGAGCCAAGCTTGCAGTGCACAATTAATTGATTCTACAACTTTGCCAACGCGCGTATATGGGCAACCACACTGCGGCCAAGGGCAGACAGGTTGTAGCCGCCCTCCAGCGTGCTGACGATGCGCCCTTGCGCATGGCGGTCCGCCACTTCCACCAGGCGTTCGGTGACCCAGGTGTAATCCGCCTCGACCAGGCCCATCTGCGCCATGTCGTCCTCGCGGTGGGCGTCGAAGCCGGCCGAGATCAGGATCAGTTCGGGCCTGTGCGCCGCCAGGCGCGGCAGCCACTGGTCGGTGACGACGTTGCGCACCGCGGTGCCCGTGCTGTAGGCGGCCAGCGGCACGTTCAGCATGTTGGAAGCGGGATCGGCCGTACCGCTGTTCGGGAAGAACGGATGCTGGAAGAAGCTGCACATCAGCACGCGCTCGTCGCCGGCGAAGACGGCTTCGGTGCCGTTGCCGTGATGCACGTCGAAATCGACGATGGCCAGCCGCTGGATGCCGTGCACGGCCATGGCGTGCGCCGCGGCGATGGCCACGTTGTTCAGGAAGCAGAAGCCCATGGCCTGCGAGGGGCACGCATGATGGCCGGGCGGGCGCACCGCGCAGAAGGCCGTGGACGCCTCGCCCGCCAGCACCGCGTCGACCGCGGCCACCGCGGCGCCCGCGGCGTGCAGCGCGGCCTCCAGCGTGTGCGGGTTCATCAGCGTGTCGGGATCGATGGGCGTGTAGCCCTCGGTGGGCAGCTTCTCGCGCAGCATCTCGAGGTAGGACTCGGGGTGCACGCGCAGCACGTCGGCGCGCGCGGCCTCGGGCGCCTGGCGCTCATTCAGGTAGGGCATCACGCCGCTGGCCAGCAACTGGTCGGAGATCGCGTCCAGCCGCTCGGGGCATTCCGGATGCCAGCTTCCCATCTCATGCAGGCGGCATGAGGGGTGGGTAAGATACAGTGTCTCGTACGTCACGTAAGTGGTTTCCTTGCAGGCCGCACGCGCATGTCGTGCCGCCTGGAACCGGGTGCTCTTGCTTTGTTGTTCAGTGAAGGTCCGCGGCACGGGGGCGTCCTGGCCCGTGCCGGACGCGCAGGAATGCGCGGCGCCTTCGGCGGCTCCGTCACGGTCCGCCCGGCCCCAGTATAGCCACCCGACGCGCCGACGACGCCCGCTTTGCCGAACCGCCCCCGTCCCGTAAGGAGCCGCCATGGGTACCTGGTCACATCAACCGTTTGGAAACGATGCCGCGCACGACTGGGTAACCGGTATCGTCGGCGAGGGTCATCTGGCCTATCTGGAAGACACCCTGGACGCGGTCCTGGCCGATCCGGACGACGATGGGGACATCGATGCGGGCGACGCCCAGTTCGCGGTGGCGGCCGCCGAGGTGATCGCCGCCTCGCTGGGCAGAGGCACCATGCCCGCCGAGGAGTATCCCGACGCCATCGTCGCCTGGCTGGTCGCGCTGAAGGGGCAGCCCGTGAAGGCATTGCAGGCCAAGGCGGTGCAGGTCCTTGACGCCATCATCGAGCCCGGCACGTCGGAGCTGGCCGATCTCTGGGAAGAAAGCGGCGACGAGACCTGGCTGGAATCCATTGCCCGGTTGCGTGCGGCCGTCAGCGCGGGACTCGACGAACCGGCCTGAATCGCGCACCATTCCCACGCGCCGCATGCACGGCGCATCGGGCGGCAGGTCCGGCATCCAGCCGCTGCCGCCCCTCAACAGGAAGATCATGTTCATTTGTAGGCGAGTACTGCAGTTCGGCATGCTGGCGGCCCTGGCGGGTTGCGCGGCATCCAAGCCCCCCGCTCCGTCGGCATCCGCCGCGCCCCTGCCCGCCGTGCAGCCGGCCACGCCGCAGGCCAACGGCGCCATGCGCATCGGCCCCACGGCGCCGCCGCCGGAGCCCTCTTCCGTCGCCACGCCCACGGGCCAGTTGCGCCCCGAAGTCGAGGCCTACGCCCGCGAGCTGGCCGCCCGCAACGGCCTGCCGCTGGAGCGCGTCACGGCCAGCCTGAACGGCTCCACCTACAACGCCACGGTGGCCCGCCTGATCGCCCCCGCCCCGCCGGGCAAGAAGATCTGGCGCAGCTGGAACACCTATCGCGGCCGCTTCGTCGAGCCCAAGCGCATCCGCTGGGGCGTCGAGTTCTACCAGGAAAACCAGGACCTGCTGAACCGCGCGGCGCAGCAGTACGGCGTGCCCGCCCCCATCATCGCCGCCATCATCGGCGTCGAAACCCTGTACGGGCGCAACATGGGCAATTTCCGGGTGATGGACGCGCTGACCACCCTGGCCTTCGACTACCCGCAGCCCGCCAAGCCCGAGCGCATCCAGCTGTTCCGCGACCAGTTGGGCGACTTCATCGTGCTGGTGCTGGAAGGCAAGCTCGAACTGGAGACGCGCGGCTCGTTCGCCGGCGCCATCGGCATGCCGCAGTTCATGCCGGGCAGCATCCGCAACTACGCCGTGGACGGCGATGGCGACGGCCACATCGACCTGGCCAACAGCCGCGCCGACGCCATCCTGTCGGTGGGCAGCTTCCTGGCCAGGCACGGCTGGCAGCGGGGCGCGCCGGTGTTCGCGCCGGTGGTGCTGCCCGCCGACCCGTCCGGGCTGGCCACGGGCGGGCTCGAACCCACGCAGGACTGGGCCAGGCTGCAGGCGGCTGGCGCCAGGCTCGGCCCGGGCGCGGCGCCGGCCAGTTGGCAGTCCATGCCGCTGGGCGTGGTCGATCTGGTGGAGGAAGCGCGCGGCACCGTGCAATACCGCACGGGCACGCCGAATTTCTTCGCGCTGACGCAGTACAACCGCAGCTACTTCTACGCCACGGCGGTGTCCGACCTGGCGGACGCCATCGCCAGCCAGGTGCGGTACTGACGGTTGCGCTCAGGCCGGCGCGTCGAACACGCCGGTGGAGAGGTAGCGGTCGCCGCGGTCACAGACGATGAATACGATGGTGGCGTTCTCGACCCGCTGCGCCACGCGCAGCGCGGCGACCAGCGCGCCAGCCGAGGAAATGCCGCCGAAGATGCCCTCTTCGGCAGCCAGGCGGCGCGCCATGGTCTCGGCCTCGCTCTGCTCGATGGACTCGTAGGCGTCCACCCGGCTGCGGTCGAATATCTTGGGCAGATAGGCCTCGGGCCACTTGCGGATGCCGGGGATCTGCGAGCCTTCGGCCGGCTGCGCACCCACCACCTGGATGGCCGGGTTCTGCGACTTCAGGTAGGCGGACACGCCCATGATGGTGCCCGTGGTGCCCATGGCGCTGACGAAATGGGTGATCCGTCCGCCCGTCTGGGTCCACAGCTCGGGGCCGGTGCCGTCGATATGGGCCTGGGGATTGTCGGGATTGGCGAACTGGTCCAGCACCTTGCCCTTGCCTTCGGACTGCATCTCGGTGGCCAGGTCGCGGGCGTACTCCATGCCGCCCTTGTCGGCGGGCGTCAGGATCAGTTGCGCGCCATAGGCCGTCATGGCGGCGCGGCGCTCGACCGACAGGTTGTCCGGCATGATGAGGATCATGCGGTAGCCGCGCATGGCGGCCGTCATGGCCAGCGCGATGCCGGTGTTGCCGCTGGTGGCCTCGATCAGCGTGTCGCCCGGACGGATCTCGCCGCGCTGCTCGGCGCGCAGGATCATCGACAGCGCGGGGCGGTCCTTCACCGAACCGGCCGGGTTGTTGCCCTCCAGCTTGGCCAGGATGACGTTGCCGCGAGGCTGCCCGGCATCGCCGGGAATGCGTTGCAGACGAACCAGCGGCGTATTGCCGACGGTTTGCTCGATGGTGGGGTAGGTGATCGGATCCATGCGGGGCATGATAACTCCGCGGCGCAACATCGGGCGAAATGGCCGCGCTGGCGCCAGGGACACGGCGGTGGACGGCGAGCACGCGGCAAATACACGGCGTACCGTTGCCGCCCGCCGGCCAACGAGCGGCGATGACAACGATTCGGCCGCCTCCGCCGTTGCGGACGGCCATCAGACGAACAGCTTTGCAAATGCGATGAAAGCCGTTGCCACCGCAGCCCCGACCACCACCGGATACCACGCACGTTCTCGATTCATCTTGCAGGTTTCCGCGTGCAGTTTCATGCTCTCGGCAATCAGCTTTGCGATGTCCGCTTCAAGTTTGGCGATGTCCAAGGTCTTTTCCAATCTGGCTCCCTCTCGGGCTCAGGACCAGTTTTTATGCCAGTCCTGAGCCAAATTTCTGCGCGCAGGCGCAAATTAAGACCAACTCCCGCAATTCGGCCGGGGCCGGCCCGTGCTACTTGCCCGCCGCCGGCCGCCGTTGCGCGCCCGCATTCCCCGGCGCCGACGCCATCGACGGCCGGGCGGCCGAGCCGACGTCCGGCCCCACCGCAAGCCCCGCCGCCTGCAGGGCTTGCACCCGCTTCGGGCCGATGCCGCGCACGCGGTCCGACAGGTCTTCCAGGGATTCGAAGCGTCCGCCGCGCGTGCGTTCCTGCACGATGGTCCGGGCCATGCGCGGCCCCACGCCGCGCAACGTTTCGAGCTGCTCGGCGTTGGCGGTATTCACGTCCAGCGCACTGGCGGGCCACGCCGCCAGGCCCAGCGAGCCCGCCACGGCCAGCCGGCCCACCGTGCGGACAAGCAGGCGGCGCGTGGGCCGGCCGGCAGCGGGAATCCGCGCGACGAAGCGGCACGTTTCGGTATGGGGTCGCGCGATGGGTTCTTGGATAAAGGGATTCATGCGGTTCTCCTGATGCACGCGGGCGGAAGGAAGCATCCGCCCTGCCTGCATCATGTCCCCTCCCCGCCTGTCCGGGGACGGGCAGTGCATGAATATGCCCCTTCGGTTTCTACCTATGCGACATCCCGATCGAGCGGTGCGAAAGGTTCGCCCATCGGCCGCACACGCATCCCGGGCGCCAGGCGCGTCCAGGGCAGATCGGCGCTGTCGGCACGCATCGGGCCAGGCGCCTTGGCGACCAGCACCGCATGCGCCATGGGCTGGAAATCGGCGCGGAAATGCACCGAACTCTTCACCACCAGAATCTTCATGCGCTCCGGCTGGACATTGCCCGTGCGAAAGAGATTGCGGTCCAGCATCTGCGACTTGCCGGCGCTCACCACCACGCGCACTCCCCCATGGCGCAGGCAGGCGACCGGCCCGACGTCGGCCTGCACGCCGTGCATCATCGGACCGTCGAAACGGCATTTGCCGTCCCCCAGGTGCTCGACGACGAATTCGGCCGTCAGCGGTTCGTCTCCCGGCACCCCCGATCGTCCACCCAACGGCACGGTCAGGCGCTGGCCCACGCCCGCGCGGACGGCCGCCTGCACGGCGTCGGGATCCCAGAGCAGGCCCAACGCCGCATCCTGGGCATCGGCCTCTATCAAGGCCCGCAGCATGCCCGTCGTGTTCGAGTCTCCGCCCGCGCCGGGATTGTCCTGCGTATCGGCGATGACCACCGGCCGGTCCGCCTCGCGCGCCAGCGCCTGCGCCTGGCGAACCGCCTCGGCCGGCTCCAGGAACGGCACCATCCAATGCGGTTCGGCCTGGTTGACCAGCGCGGCCAGCTCCTGCGTCACCGCCTCGACCGCCCGGGGATCATCGCCATGCGCCCACACGACCGGCCCGCATCCCGGAAAATCAGCGGCCGGAAACCCTGGCGTGAAGGACATGCAGGCAACGCCCGGCCGTCTCTCCAGCGCCTCCAGCCGGGTATAGACGGATCGCGCGGGCTCGACCATCGTGCACATGCCATTGATGGGAATCAGGAACGGCAGGCGCACAGAGCGCGAGTGCAGGCGGCCACCGGCAGCCCGCACCTGTTGCAGCAAGTGAAGGGCGCGTTCGCCCGCGCCGGCCATATCCACATGCGGATACGTGCGATACGCGACCAGTCCACTGGCTTCCTCCAGCATTCGCGGCGTAACGTTGGCGTGCAGGTCCAGACTGGCCACGATCGGCATCTCCGGCCCGACGCACGCGCGCAACCGGGCCAGCAGTTCGCCCTCGCCATCGTCGTGCGCTTCCGTCACCATCGCGCCGTGCAAGTCCAGATAGATGGCGTCGTACGCGAGACGGCGGGCCGCGTCGAGAATCTCGCCGCAGATGCGCTCGAAGGCATCCTGCTCGACGTGCGCGCAGGGACTGGCGGCTGCCCAGATGACGGGCTCGACGGTGTGCCCGGCCGCCTGCGCGGCCCGGATGAAGCCGCCCGCCGGGATGTTGATGCCGGCGAACGCCAGCATGTCGGCGCCGCGCGTCATCGCGGGGAACCCTTCGCCACGCACGAAGTTGGCATAGGCTGCCCGGCTGGGCGCGAACGTATTGGTTTCGTGCTGGAAACCGGCCACGAGAATCTTCATCGGAACATCATCCTTGTTGTACGCGGGCGTGACGGGTGAACAGAATGGGCAGCACGCCCACGATCAGCAGGCCCGAGATCACGTAAAGCCCGCCGTTGAGCGACTGCGTCGCGGTCTTCACCCAGCCGATCAGCGTCGGGCTGGCAAAGCCGCCCAGCAGGCCGATACTGTTGATCAAGGCGATGCCCCCCGCCGCGGCGGGCCCCTTCAGGTGCTGCGACGGCACGGCCCAGAACACGGTGTACGCCGCCCACATCAGTGCGGTCGCCAGCACCAGCAACGCCATGGACAGAACGAAGTACTGCGGCGTGGCCAGGGCCGCGGCCAGCGACACACCGGCGACGATGGCCGGCGCGGCCACGTGCCAGCGCCGTTCGCGCAGGCGGTCCGAGCGGCGCGACAGCAGGAACATCGCGGCGATGGCGGCGACGTACGGCACCGCCGACCAGATCCCGATCTGCATGGTGTCGCGTATGCCCGCCGCCTGCAGCAGGGTGGGCAGCCAGAAGCTCACGGCATAGATGCCGCTGATCAGGCAGAAATACGGAATGGCCAGCGCGTAGATGCCAGGGTCGCGCAACACGTCACGAAACGCATGCGTGCTGTGCGTGTCCTGCCGCTGGCGCAGATCGTCCGCGAGCAACGCCCGTTCGCGGGCGGACAGCCAGTTCGCCTGTTCGGGCCGGTCGGCCAGGCCGAAGAACGCCGCCACGCCCAGCAGCACGCACGGCAGCCCTTCCAGCAGGAACATCCACTGCCAGCCGTCCAGGCCGTGCGCGCCGCTGAAACGCGTCATGATCCACGCGGACAGGGGCCCGCCGAGCATGCCGCCCAGCGGCCCGGCGCACATCACGACCGCCATGACACCCGCCATGCGCCGGCTGGAGTACCAATACGTCAGATAGAAGATCATGCCGGGCGCGAAGCCCGCCTCGAACACACCCAGCAGGAAGCGCAACGCGTAAAAGCTGTATTCGTCCCGCACGAACAGCATGCAGGCCGAAGTCAGGCCCCAGAGCACCATGATGCGGCAGATGGTCCGGCGCGCGCCCACGCGCACCAGCAGCAGATTGCTCGGGATCTCGAACAGGACGTAGCCCAGGAAGAAGATGCCGGCCCCCAGGCCATAGGCGGCATCGGACAGCCCCACGTCGGCCTGCATCTGCAACTTGGCGAAGCCGATGTTGACGCGGTCCAGGTAGGCGAACGAATAACAGAGCAGCAGCAATGGCAGCAGGCGCCAACTGATCTTGCGGTACAGGCCGGACAGGTCGGCGGCAGTGCGCGCGCCCTGCGTCCCGGACATCGAAATGCCGAGTGTCATCTGAGTTTCCCTTGTGTCGTAGTAATTGCTTGTGGCAAGGCAATGCTCGCAGACCCCTGCGTTGTGGACAACGGCGCGATCTGAACTTATCGTTCGCTTTCAAGCAACACTCGCCACCAAGGCACCGGGACGCGCTCCATGCAGGAACTGAATCAAGCGAGGCTGCGCTACATGCACGAAGTCATCGTGTGCGGATCGGTGCGCGGCGCGGCCGAGAAACTGGACATGTCGGCCTCGGTGATCAGCCGCCAGATCCAGTTGCTGGAACAGGAGGTCGGCCTGCCCTTGTTCGAGCGCCGCGCGCGCGGCCTGGTACCCACCGAGGCCGCCGAGATGCTGGAGGAGTTTCTGCGCGGTTATCGCGCACAGCACGAACACCTGCAGGATCGACTGCAGGCGCTGCGCGGCATGCGCCGGGGACACGTCGACATCAGCCTGAGCGAAGGCATGATCGAGCCTCTCATGACGCACGTGCTGGGCCCCTATTGCCTCGAGTTTCCAAACATCCGCATCGGCATCAATACGGCGTCGGTCGACGAAGTCGTCGAAATGGTGCGTACCGACCGCGCGCACATCGGGCTGGCCTTCAATCCGCCCTCGCATCCCGACGTCCGCATCCGGGCGCGCCGCCATATTCCCGTCGGCGTACTGGTCCGGGCGGGGCACCCGCTGGCGCGGCGCCGCAAGGGCATCGCGCCCGCAGAGCTGCTGCGCTATCCGCTGGCGCTGATGACGGCCCCTTACGGGTTACGGCGTATCGTGGACATGCTGGAGTTCAGCGAGAAGATCCACCTGTCTCCCGCGTTGACCACCAACTCGCTGGGCGTGCTGCGCCAATATGCGCTGAGTGGCGCTGGCGTCGTGCTGATGGCGAACCTGGGCGGGGGCCCCGAGCTGGCCAACGGCGATCTGGTGCTCGTACCCATCGACCATCCGCTGATGCGGCAGGCGGAAATGCAACTGATGGTCCGCCTGGGGCGGCCGCTGTCCACGGCCGCCGCGGAGCTGCTGCTGCGGATCGAATCGCGCCTGCCGTTGTTCGCCAAACCGCAATGACCTGCCCGGCCGCCGCGCGCCGCCCGCGCATCGGGCGGACCAGGCCGATCAGACGGCCGACACCGCCTGGCCGCCGCCCGCGCCATCCAGGATCGGCGGCGTGGTGACGATGGACGTCAACGCGGGTTCGGCATGGGTCAATCCGGACAAGTCGGGCCGCGGGCGCGCCAGCACTTCCGAGGCCGCGAACGCCTGCTCCATGGCCTGGGCCGCCGCCAGCAGATCATGGTCGCCACGGAAGCGGCCAACCACTTGAAGGCCGAACGGCATACCCTTGTGGTCGCGTCCGCAGGGCAGCGAGATCGCCGGATGCGTGGTCAGCGTGATGACGTACGTCAGGGCCAGCCAGCGGTAGTAGTTCTCCTGCTTGAGCCCGCCGACCGTGTCGGCATACAGCTGCGTCCAGGGGAACGGCGATACCGGCGTCGTGGGGGACAGCACCAGGTCGTAATCCGCATACACGGACTGAAACTGCTTGATCAGACGGGTCTGCGCGGCCTGCGCCCAGGCGCTGTCCTTCAGGCTCATCGCCGCGCCCATCTCGTAGTTGGCGCGGGTGTTGGGCCCCAGGCTGGCGGGATCCTTCTCGTACGCATCGCGCATGCCCGCCACGAAGGATTCCGCGCGCAGCACGTCGAAGCATCCGTGGGCATCCGCCATGTCGAACGGCACCGCATCGCAGGTGCGGAACAGATGGCGCATGGCATCGATCTTGGCACGGAAGGTGGCACGGATGCCTTCGTCCACGTCGCACACGCCGAAGTCCTCGGTATAGGCCACGCGCAACCGGCCGAGATCGGCACGGCCGGGCTGCAGGAAAGACAGCGGATCGAGCGGATAGCTCAGGGGATCGCCCGCATCCATCCCCGCGCTGGCGGCCAACTGCAGGCAGGCGTCGGCCACCGTGCGCCCCATGGGGCCCACCACCGAGATCGGCGTCCAGCCCAGCAGCTTGCGCACACTGGGCACCACACCCGGCGACGGGCGGAATCCGACCACGCCGCACTTCGCGGCCGGGATGCGCAGCGAGCCGCCGGTATCCGAGCCGGTGCACACGGGCAGCATGTCGCTGGCCAATGCCGCGGCCGACCCGCCGGACGACCCGCCCGCATTCAGGTTGGGATTGAACGGATTGCCCGTGGCGCCCCACACCGTATTGCGCGAATTCGCGCCCGCGCCCATCTCCGGCACGTTCGTCTTGGCCGTGACGATGGCGCCGGCCTGCCGCAGACGGGCGACCAGCGTCACGTCCTGCGTGGGCACATTGCCGCGATGGATCGCCGAACCGTACGTGGTCAGCAGGCCGGCGGTGGGTTCCAGGTCTTTCACGCCCATCGGCAGGCCGTGCAGCAGCCCCAGCGCATCGCCGCGCATGACGGCCTGTTCGGCCGCCCGCGCCTCGGCGCGCGCACGCTCGTACGCCGTGGCGGTGACGGCATTGATGTAGGGATTGATCGCCGCGATGCGCTCGATGCAGGCCTCGAGCAGTTCGACGGGCGATACCTGGCGCGTGCCGATCAGGCGCCGCAGTTCGATGGCATCCAGGCCGACCAGGGATGAGTTCGACGACATTCGGAGTCTCCTTTCCGTTATCGCGCCATGCCGCGACAGGCCGCATGGCGCGGGACGATGAATCAGTCCAGCTTGATGTTGGCGCGCTGCGCGATCTCACGCATCTGCGGCAGTTCCCTGGCAATAAGCGCCGAGCCGGCCGCGGCATCCTGGAAGCCGACCTCGAAGCCCTGCGCCTGCAGGCTGTCGCGCGTCGCGGCATCCGCCACCACCGCGGCCAGGGCCTTTTCCAGACGGGTCTTCACGTCGGCCGGAATGCCTTGCGGCGCGGCCACCATCAGCCAGGTGTCCATGGCGATCTGCGGATAGCCTTGTTCGGCAAAGGTCGGCACATCGGGCAGGAAGCTGGAGCGTTGCGGGCTGGACACCGCCACGGGCTTGATCTTGCCGTTCTTGATCATCGGCAAGGCGGCCGCCACGGTATCGACCGAGAACGGAATCTGCCCGCCGATCAGGTCCGTCATCGCCGGCGCGCTGCCCTTGTAGGGCACGTGCGTGAGCTTGAGGCCGGCTGCCGACGAGAAGGCCTCGCCCACGAAGTTGGCGGTGCTGCCGCTGCCGAACGAGCCGTAGGGCGTGGACTCGCGCGACGGCGACTTCACGTACTTCAGGAACGATGCCACATCGGTCACCGGCACCTGGGCATTGGCGATCAGGATCAGGCCGGTGCGCGCCACGATGCCCAGCGGCTGGAAGCTCTTGATGGGATCGTAGGCCAGGTCGCTGCGCACGACCGGGTTGATGGTGAAGGTCGTGCCGGAGCTGACCAGCAGCGTGTAGCCGTCCGGGGCGGACCGCGCGACATAGGACGCGCCGATCACGGTGCCCGCGCCCGCGCGGTTCTCGACCACCACGCTCTGGCCCAGTTGCTTGCTCAGCCCCTGGGCCAGCACGCGGCCCACGACATCGGTCGCCCCGCCAGGCGGGAAAGGCACGACCAGCGTGACGGGACGGGCGGGATAGGCATCCGCCGCGAGGACAGGAGCGGCGGCCACACAAGCCGCGGCCAACCCAGCCGCGGCGAAGAGAGTTCGAAGGTTCATGGCAGGAAGTGCGAAAGGTACTGGTGGATGAAAGAGGCCCGGTCAGGGCGCTCAGAGGACGGTCGCGCTTGACTTGCCGCGGCTCAGGAATACGTCGAATTCATCAGGCGGCACCAGGCTTCCCCCGGTCGTCCACGCCAGGTGGGTGGACTGCGGCATGTGCGCCAGCAGGCCCTGTTCGCGCAGGTACGCCTGCCCCGCCGGGGTGCCGCACAGCATCCCCGGACCGCTGAAGCCTGCGGCGGCGGACGGCTCGATGCGCAGGCCTTCGCTGCCGTACAAGCGGTACAGGTCGGCGAACAGCCGTTCATCGGCGACGGTATAGACCCCGGCCAGCCGCGTGGCCATTTCCGCCAACGCGAGTTCGGAGGCGCTGGGCACCGCCAGGCCATCGGCCTCGGTACGATTCTGCAGGCCGATGTCGTAGACCGACGGCAACGCCGGCAGGCCGGGCAGCAGGCCCCCCTGCGCCATCATCCCCACCAGGAAACACGGCGACTGCACGGGCTCGGCGAAGAAGCAATGCACGTGCTCGCCCAGCCGCTGCTTCAGGCCGTAGGCGATGCCGCCCGGCGCGCCGCCCACGCCGCAGGGCAGATAGACGAACAGGGGGTGCGCGGCGTCCACTTGCACGCCGGCCTGGCGCAATTGCGCGCACAGGTGCTCCGCGGCCGCGGCGTAACCGGCGAACAGCGACGCGGACCGCTCGTCGTCGACGAAGTGCGTCAACGGATCGGCCTGGGCCGCCGCGCGTCCGGCCGCCACCGCCTGCGCATAGTCGCCGGCGTGCTCGATGACCTTGACGCCGTGCGCACGCAGCCGTGCCTTCTTCCAGGCCTTGGCATCGGCGGACATGTGCACCTCGGCCTGGAACCCGAGCAGGGCGGCCGCGATGCCGATGGACATGCCCAGGTTGCCCGTAGACCCCACCGCCACGCGGTGGCGGGCGAACGAGGCGCGTACGGCGGGAGTGTTCAGGACCCGGTAGTCGTCGCCAGGCCGCAGCCGTTGTTCGCGCAAGGCCAGCGTCTCGGCGAACTCCAGCACCTCGTGGATACCGCCGCGCGCCTTGATGGACCCGGCCACGGCCAGGCCATGATCGGCCTTGATGTACAGCGTCCCCATCTGCGTGGGCAGGTGCAATGCCCCCTGCATGTGCGTGGCGCGCAGCAGCGGCGATTCGATGATGCCGCCGCTGGCGGCCGTTTCGGGCGCGAGCTCGGCCAGCAAGGGGGCAAAGCGCTGGAAGCGCGCCTGCGCCTGCTCCACCCATGCCGCACGAAATCCGGTCTGCGCGGACGCGGGATCGCCTCGGTGCTGCGCAGGCCGAGTCCAGAGGCAGGGTTGCGCGCTGCGCAATGCTTCGAGCGTCCGGACAGCCTGAGTCGTAACGCCGGACGAAACGCCGGCATCGGCCGAGCCTTCAGGATAAGCAGCAAAAGTAGCGGTCATGAGCAGTATGGGAATCAGAAGAAGTGGCCGAGTGCGGCTGCAACCCTTTTGTAATCCTAGGCATGCCCGCGTTGCGCAACAACCTCAACGACTACAATCCATCGTTGCCGAATCGGCAATGCTACGAGAGAAGCCGCCCAGCCTATCGGGAATACCCTGACGGCTCGGCCCGGCCCCGGAATACGACGCACCATGACGCTTTCCACCCTGCAAAGCCCCGCCCTGCGCTACTTCCTGGAGGTCGTGCGCAGCGGCTCCGTGACCGAAGCCGCCGAACGCCTGGACGTTGCCCCCTCGGCGGTCAGCCGCCAGATCGCCCGGCTTGAAAAAGAGATGAACACGCTGCTGTTCGAGCGCCATGCGCGCGGCATGGTGCCCAATGCGGCGGGAGAACTGCTGGCGGCCCACGCCAAGCGCACCCGGCAGGACATCGACCGCCTCAACGGCGACATCCTGGCCCTGCGAGGCGTACGCCAGGGCCGTATCCGGCTGGTCTGCACCGAGGGTTACGCCTTCGGTTTCGTCCCCGCGCTGATCGCCTCGTTCCGCCGCGAATACGCGGGAATACGCTTCGAACTGCAGGCGGTCTCCCAGCACGACATTCCCCTGCGCATCCGCGACGGCGAGGCCGACATCGGGCTGACCCTGAGCCTGACCTCGCACAACGATATCCGCGTCGAACTGCGCACGCCCGCCCCCGTCATGGCCGTCGTGGCGCCCGATCATCCCATGGCCAGGAAACGCACGCTCTCGCTGGCCCAGCTCGCCCCCTATCCGATGGCCCTGCCAGACCGGGCTTCCACGCTGCGCCAGTTGCTGGAAATCAGTTGCAGCCGTCAGCAACTGGTCTACGACCCCGTCTTCACCAGCAGCCACCTGGACGCGCTGATCACCTTCGCGGCCGCATCCGGCGGCGTCACGTTCTGCGGAGAGCTGGCCATCCGCGAGCGCGTCAAGCGCGGCGACATCGTCTGCCTGCCGCTGCGCGACCGCGAGATGAACGAACGGCACTTCGAAGTGCAGACCCTGGCGGGGCGGCCCCTGCCCGAAGCCTGCAAGGCGTTCATCGCCCACGTGATCGCCGAAGTCCGGCGCTAGGCAGGGCCTGTTCACACGCCCCGCTGACGAACTGCTATCACAACCTGCTGCGGGAGTGGGTGGAGGTGTAGACGGGCCAGTACCCACATATCAGTCCAGCCGCCCCTCCTGTACCGCGTGGCAAGCCACCACGCCCGGCCCGGCGGGCATGGCCACCGGCACCTCACTGCGGCACCGGTCATTGGCATGGGGACAGCGCGGATGGAACGTGCATCCCGTCGGCGGATTCAGGGGATTCGGCACCTCGCCGGCCACCGCGGTGCGCGGCCTGCCCGTGCCTTCCAGGTCGGGAATCGCATCCAGCAGCATGCGCGTATAGGGATGCCGGGGATGCGCGAACAGCGCGTCGCGCGGCGCCACCTCGACGATCCGGCCCAGGTACATCACGCCGACGCGGTCGGCCACGTGATGCACCACGGCCAGGTTGTGCGAGATGAACAGATACGTCAGGCCCAGCTCGCGCTGCAGCGACTTCATCAGGTTCAGCACCTGCGCCTGCACCGACACGTCCAGGGCCGATGTCGGCTCGTCGCACACCAGGAACTCGGGCCGCATGGCCAGCGCGCGCGCGATCGAGATGCGCTGGCGCTGGCCGCCCGAGAACTGGTGCGGATAGCGGTTCTGGTCCGCCGGATCGAGCCCCACCTGCGTCAGCAGCTCGGCCACGCGCGCCTGCCGCGCCGCCGGACTCATGTCCGTGTGCGTGACCAGGGGCTCGGCAATGATGCGGCCCACGCGCCAGCGCGGGTTCAGGCTGGCATAGGGATCCTGGAAGATCATCTGCAGCCGCCGGCGCAGCGCGCGGCCCGAGCGGCCCTGCATGCTCGCCACGGGCCGGCCATCGAACTCGATGGCGCCGCGCGTCAGGCCATACAACCCGACCAGCAGGCGCGCCACCGTCGACTTGCCGCAACCGGATTCGCCCACCAGGGCCAGCGTCTCGCCGCGCGCGATGTCGAACGACACGCCGTCCACCGCGCGCAGCATCTGCCTGGGCTTGCGCGCCAGCACGCGCTCCAGCCAGGGTTGCGACACGTCGAACCAGCGCGCGGCATCGCGCACGGAAACCAGGGGGGCCGTCATGCCGCCACCTCCACATCATGCAGCCAACAGGCCGCGCGCGATCCGCCCACGGCCAGCAATTCGGGACGCTCCCGCGTGCAGCGCGGCATGCGCCGGCCGCAACGCGGATTGAAGGCACAGCCCGGCGGGATGGCATTGAGGCGCGGCATGCTGCCGTCGATCTGCACCAGGCGCTCGGCCATGCCGCGCATGGACGGGATCGAGCCCATCAGGCCCACCGTATACGGATGGCGCGGACGATGGATCACGTCGGCCACGGGCCCGATCTCGGCCAGCCGCCCGGCGTACATCACCGCCACGCGATCCGCCGTCTCGGCGATCACGCCCATGTCGTGGGTGATGAGCATCACCGAGGCGCCCTGCTCGCGGCACAGCTTCTTCAGCAGCTCGATGATCTGCGCCTGGATCGACACGTCCAGCGCCGTGGTCGGCTCGTCGGCCACTACCAGCCGCGGCTCGGCGGCCAGCGCCAGCGCGATCACCACGCGCTGCCGCATGCCGCCCGAGAACTGGTGCGGATAGTGGTCGATGCGCTCGCGCGCGGCGGGAATGCCCGTGGCGGCCAGCAACTCGATGGCACGCGTGCGCGCCTGGCTCCAGCTCATGGGCAGGTGCGTGACGATGGTCTCGGCCAGTTGCCGCCCCACCGTGTACAAGGGATTGAGCGAGGTCAACGGGTCCTGGAACACCGCGCCGATCTCGCGTCCGCGCACGCGGCGCATCTGGTCGTCGGGCAGGTTGTCGATGCGGCGGCCCGACAGCAGGATCTGTCCGCCGCTGATGCGGCCCGGCGGTTCCAGCAGGCCGATGATGGCCGCGCCCGTCAGCGACTTGCCCGCGCCGGACTCGCCCACCACGCCCAGCACCTCGCCCTGGGCGATGGAGAACGACACGTCGTCCAGCGCCTTGAGCACGCCGTGCCGCGTGGGGAACTCGACCGAGAGGTTCTTCACTTCCAGCAATTCGCTCATGGCCGCCTCAGTTCAATCTCGGGTTCAGCGCATCGCGCAGCCAGTCGCCCACCAGGTTGACCGACAGCACCAGCAGCACCAGGGCCGCGCCGGGGAAAATGGTGATCCACCATTCGCCCGAGAACAGGAAGTCGTTGCCGATGCGGATCAGCGTGCCCAGCGACGGCGAGGTCGGCGGCACGCCCACCCCCAGGAAGGACAGCGTGGCCTCGGTGATGATGGCCGTGGCCAAGTGCACGGTGGCCAGCACCAGCACCGGCCCCATCACGTTGGGCAGCACGTGCTGGAACATGATCGCCGGGGACGACACGCCGATCACGCGCGCGGCCTGCACGTACTCGCGGTTCTTCTCCACCAGCGTCGAGCCGCGCACCGTGCGCGCATACTGCGGCCAGCCGGCCAGCGCGATGGCGCCGATCAGCACCGGAAACGCGATCACCTCGTGCAACTCGCGCGGCACGGCCGCGCGCGCCACGCCGTCGATCAAGAGCGCGATCAGGATGGCCGGAAACGACAGCTGCACGTCGGCCACGCGCATGATGAAGGCATCCACGCGCCCGCCCACGTAGCCCGACAGCAGGCCCAGCACGATACCCAGCAGCATCGATACCACCACCGACGCCAGCCCGATCAGCAGCGACACCCGCATGCCGTACAGCAGCGCCGAGTACAGGTCGCGCCCCTGGCTGTCGGTGCCCAGCAGATACTTGGCCGAGCCGTTGTCTTCCCAGACGGGCGGCAGCAAGGCATCGAGCAGCTCGATGGACGCCAGGTCGAACGGATTGTGCGGCGCCACCCAGCCCGCCCCGAACGAGCCCCCCAGCAGCACCAGCAGCACCACCGTGGCGACCATCGCAACCGGCGCGTGCCGCCACGACCAACAGAGATCGCTGTTCCACCAGCGTTTCAACACGGTGCCCATCAATGGCCTCCCCGGGCGCCGCCCAGTCCCGCGCGCAGGCGCGGATCGACGACGAAATACAGCAGATCCACCGCCAGGTTGATCGCCACGAACACCAGCGCGATCAGGCACAGGTAGGCCGCCATGACGGGGATATCCGCGAACTGCACCGCCTGGATGAACAAGAGGCCCATGCCCGGCCACTGGAACACGGTCTCGGTGACGATGGCGAAGGCGATGATGCCGCCCAGCTGCAGCCCCGTGATGGTGATGACGGGCACCATGGTGTTCTTCAGTGCGTGCCCGAAATGAATGGCCCGGCGCTTCAAGCCCCGCGCCCGCGCGAACTTGATGTAGTCGGTGCGCAGCACCTCCAGCATCTCCGAGCGGACCAGCCGCAGGATCAGCGTCATCTGGAACAGCGACAGCGTGATGGCCGGCAGGATCAGATGCTTCCATCCCGTGGGCGTCAACAGGCCTGTCGTCCACCAGCCCAGCGCAACGGTATCGCCGCGGCCATAGCTGGGCAGCCAGCCCAGTTGCACGGAAAACACCAGGATCAGCAGGATGCCGATCAGGAAGGTCGGCAGCGACACCCCCAGCAGCGACCCCGCCAGCACCAGTTGGGACAGCAGTCCATTGCGGCGCAGGGCCGTGTAGACGCCCAGCGGCAGGCCCACCACCAGCGCCAGCAGCGCGGCGGCGAACGACAGCTCCAGCGTGGCGGGCAGACGGCTGCGGATCAGGCTGGAAACAGGCTCGCTCTGCCGCAGCGACACCCCGAAATCGCCTTGCACGGCATTGCCCACGAAACGGGCGAACTGCACTGGCGGCGGATCGTCCAGCCCCAGCTTGTGGCGCAGCTCGACGCGCTCGGCGTCCGTGGCGTCCTGGCCCAGCATGATGGTGACCGGGTCACCGACATACTGGAACAGCACGAACGCCAGCAGCGCGACCGTGAGCATGACCGCACCGGCCTGCAACAGGCGGCGAAGAATGAATGCGAGCATGGGGATGTGAAACCGGAGGGCAACGGCGCCGCAAGGCGCCGTTGCAATGGAAGGAGCGAGACGGGATCAGTCGACCTTGACCCAGTCGGCGACCAGGCGGTTGTCGGCCCGGTGGACCACGCTGACGTTCTTGCGCATGGCCCACGGAATCACCTGGTCATGCAGCGGAATGTGGCCGAATTCCTTGGCATGCATCTCCAGCGCCTTGTGGATGTCGGCGTCGCGTTTGGCCGTGTCCGTCTCGGTCTTTACGCGGTCGATGATGGCGTCGACTTCCTTGTTGCTGTAGTCGCCCAGGTTGTACATGCCATCCGCGCCCTCGCCCTTGGTGCGGATCAGGTTCTGCAGCGTGTACATCGCGTCGAACGTCGGCACGCCCCAGCCGAACAGGAACACGCTGGTGTCGCGGCTCTGCACCTTGGGGAAATACGTGGCGCGCGGCATGGCGTTCAGCGAGGCCTTCACGCCCACCTTGGCCCACATGCCCACCACCGCCTGGCAGATGGCCTCGTCGTTGATGTAGCGGTTGTTCGGGCAGTCCAGCGTGAAGCTGAGCGTGCCGTCGTAGCCGGCCTCTTTCAGCAGCGCGCGCGACTTCTCGATGTCGTAGGGCACGCGCTTGTGCAGCGCTTCCGTCCAGCCATGCACCTGCGGCGCGATCATCGTGCCCGTCGGCGCCGACAATCCGCGCATCACCGCGCGCTTGATCGCCTCGACGTCGATGGCGCGGTACAGGGCCTCGCGCACGCGCACGTCGGTGAACGGATTCTTGCCCTTCACGCTGGAATACAGCAATTCGGGACGTTTCTGGTCGAAGCCGATGTAGATGGTGCGGTACTCGTTGCCTTCCACCACCTTGGCCTCGCGGCGCAGGCGCTCCAGGTCTTGCGCGGCCGGGTCCAGCACGAAATCGATCTCGCCCGACAGCAGCGCCGCGGTGCGCGTGGCGTTCTGCTTGATCGGCGTGAAGACGACTTCCGTCACGTTGCCCTTCTTGTCCTTCTTGTTCCACCAGCCGGCATGCTCGACGAACACCGTGCGCACGTCGATCTCGCGTGTCTTCAACATGTACGGGCCGGTGCCGTTGGTATTGCGCGCGGCGAAGGTTTCTTCCTTGTTGACGAAGTCCTGCGGCTTGGTGACGTTGTTCTTCTCCGACCAAGCCTTGTTCATGATGAACACGTTGGGCAACTGGCGCAGCAGCACGGGATTGGGGGCGGTGGTCTCGATCTCGACCGTATGGTCATCGACCTTGCGCGCCTCCTTGATGCCGGTGGTGTAGGCCTTGTAGTTCGACGTGGGCGCCATGGCGCGATGCACGGAGAACACCACGTCGTCGGCCGTGAAGGCGGCGCCGTCGTGGAACTTCACATCCTTGCGCAACGTGAAGCGGTACAGCGTGGGCGACACCTGTTCCCAGGACGTGGCCAGGCGCGGAATCACCTTGAACGACGCGTCGTAGTCGACCAGGGGCTCGTAGATATAGCTGTTGGCCGCGATGGTCATGCCCTCGTTCTGCGAGTGCGGATCCATCGTCAGGATGTCGCCCTGGGCGGCCCAACGGAACGTCTTGGCGTGGCCGAGCGCGGGAACCGCGACAGCGGCTGCGATTGCCAATGCAAGCAAGGTACGGCGCATGAACGACTCCTGACATATATCTGAATAATGGTTGCAGATATTGCCTAGGCGCCGAACCGGCGTCAATTAGGGGTTTGTGCCGATAATGGGGGACGGCTGGGGTGTGGCAGAGGATGGGGATATATATCCTTATTCCAACTCATTCACGGCATGCCGCGGTCTGCCCCGAAAATCGCGTGCCTCACGCCGCCACCACCGTCATCGGATCAGAAAGTTGCTCGAGCCGCCCTGTTTGTTGGTTTTCAGGTTAAAGCGAGAGCCTTCACCTTTTCCCTGCACCATCGAGATCATGACCTGCGTGGCCCTGTCGTCGCTGATACCGGAAAGGTCTCGAATCAGACTGACGCCCAGCGTCCAGGTCTTTGGAGTAGGCCGGTGTTGCTCAATGGAATATATGATCTTGCGTGCGTTCTTCTGGCCAGGCACGACCGAGTCTGCCTCTGCCTTTACCGTGTAATCCTGCTTTCGCTGCAGATCGAGATAAGTTTGCATATCGCGTTCGGCCGCATCGACATCGCCGCGCCGCAGAAATACTTCGCAGGTTCCGTTATCGAGCAACACAAGCAACATTTGATGGGACTGCACAGGGACATACCAGATATGCCCAGGAAGCCCGCCCAACCTGTACACCGCCCACGCAGGATTCTCTTCGTACCCCTCGCGTCGCATCATGGGCAGCACGTTGCCAGTGTCCGACATATGCTGCCCGCATGTCCGCATCCAAAGCGTCCAGGCCGATGTCTCGGGCTTCCATTTCGCCGCCCTGGCCTGGCTTGCAGCCGGTGCCTTCGTTGCTGGAGGCTGCGCCGCAGCGCCGCCGACCGCCAAAGCGTAAAGCATCGTCGCCGCCAGTGCGGCTACTTTCAAATCCATCATTTTTCACTTCTCCGCGATATCGTCATATTTTCCCGAGGCATGAACTCGATATTCATGGGGTCGGTAACCTGTAAAGCAGGCTCGGCAAAATGCTCCGCTACCGCCTGCACATCCGCCTCGCTCAACACCCCCGCATGAAACCGCAGCGTCAGCCATGACAGCAGATACGCATACCTCGCCTGCGCCAGATTGCGCAGCGCGTCGTACAACTGCTGCTCCGCGTCCAGCACGTCCGCGTTGACGCGCTCGCCGCCCGCCACGCTTTTCTTCATCGCCACCGTCAGTTCGCGCGCCGAATCCACCGCCAGCTGATACGCCCGCATCTTGGCTGCGCTGCTGTTGTACAGGTTGAACTGCTTGCGCAATTCATTGAGCGTCTGTTCGCGCTTGGCATCATTCTCGTAGCGCAGGCGTTCCTTGTTGTCCACGGCCTGCTGCACGCTGGCCGACACGCCGCCGCCCGCGAAGATCGGCACGCTCACCTGCAAGCCCACGCTGTCGGTCTTGTAGCGCTGCTCGAACGTCGACTCCGAACTCGACTTTTGCCGACCCGCGGACGCATACAGACTGACTTTGGGGAAATGCCCCGCGCGCGCCTGTTCGACCTGTTCCTGCGCAGCCTGCACCGAATGCTCGAAGGCTTCCAGCTCGGGGTTGTTACGCAGCGCAAGCGTGCGCCATTCGTCGAAGCGGGCCGGCTGCAGGGCCTGCACCGGAATCTTCCCCACCATCGGCGCCAGGTCTTCGGCCTGCACCTCCTGCCCGACCAGCACCGACAACTCCCGCAAGGCGGCGTCCAGCCCGTCCTGCGCCTCGATCTCCTGCGCCTGCGCCAGGTCATACCGTGCCTGGGTTTCCAGCGCGTCGGTGCGCGTACCCTCGCCCGCCTGCAGGCGGCGGCGATTCAAGGTCATCTGCTCTGCATAGGCGCGCTTCTGCGCACGCACCAGATCGATCTGGTCCGCGGCATACAGTGCATCCGTATATGCCTTGACCACGCGCACCGCCAGTTCCTGGCTGCGGCTGCGAAAGTGCGCGTCGGCATAATGCGCCTGCGCCACGCCGTAGTAGTAGCGCGACAGCGCCTCGTAGTCGAACACCGGCTGCTGCAGCGACAGCGACGACGAATAGCTGCGGTAGTTGCGGTTCGACGTGACCGGGCCGAAGAAGCCCGGCTCATTGACCTCGGACCAATTCCTCCCGGTCTGGTACTGATAAGACAAATTGGGCAACAGCGCCGCGCGCCCAATGTTGCGTTGCTGCAGTCCTGCGTCGCGCTCCTTCATCGCCGCGCGATACGTGGGGTCGTATTCCAGCGCGCGGGCGTAGAACTCCATCAAACCGGCGGCCTGTGCCTGCACGCCCAGCAGCGCCAGCGCGCATACCGTCAAGCCGCGCCGGACCGTCCCGACGACATCAATGCCTGCGAATGCCATCCTTCAACGCTCCCGGATGCTTTCGCTGGAATACTGGATCAACGGATCCAGGAAGTATTCGATCACGCGCCGCTGCCCTGTCTTGATCTCGGCTGTCACAGCCATGCCTGGCGCCAGGCGCACGTCCGTGCCCTTCACGTTCACCGTCGCGCGCGACATCGCGATGCGCATGCTGTAGACCAGGCCGCGCTCTTCGTCGTTGATCGCATCGTCGGACACCGTGACCACCGTTCCCGGCACCACGCCGTACTTCGTGTACGGGAAGGTCTCGATCTTCACCTCGGCCTCTTGGTCGGGCTTCACGAAACCCACGTCACGATTTTCCAGAAATGCCTCGATCTCCAGCTTGTCTTCCTGCGGCACGATCAGCATCACCGGCTGGGCTTCCGTCACCACGCCTCCCAGCGTGCGCACGGCCAACTGCTGCACGGTGCCGGACACGGGTGCGGTCAATCGCGTCAGCTTCTGCGACTGACGCGCCTTCACCAGATCCTGCTCCAGCAGCGCCACGTGCTGGCGGCCTTCGGTCAGGCGATCCAGGTTCTCGTGCCGCGCATCGGCCAGCAACGTCAGCCGCTGCTGGCGTACCTGCGCGATGGCCGCGTCGATCTCCTTGATGCGGCTGCGCTGCATGACCAGGTCGGACTCCTGCTCGATGCGTTCGCGCTCGCGGTCCAGGTACGTGCTGCGCGCCACGTACTGCTCGCCCGCCAACTCCTTCAAGGCCGCCGCGCGCTCGCGCGCGATGGGCGAGGTCAACTCCAGCTTGCGAACCAGCGCGGCGGTGGACTGCCGCTCGGCCTGATGCTGCGCCAATTGGGCGTCGACCCCGGCCAGCTTGGCCTGCAGGGCCGCGTACTCGCCCTCGGCCAGGCGCTGCGCGTCGCCCAGCGTCTTTGCATCGCCATCCACGGCCGCCACATTGGGCGAGCGTCCCTGGTCGATGGCATCGAGCATGGCCGCTGCCCGCGCCGCCTGCAAAGACCAGGTGCGCATGTCGCTGACCAGCCGCTGCTCTTCCGCCGCCGTCACCGTGCCGTCCAGTTCAAGCAGCAGATCGCCCGCGCGCACAGCCTGCCCTTCCCGCACGTGGATCGCCTTGACCGTCGCCGTGCCGATCGGCTGTATCGTCTGCGTGCCCTCGCTGGGAATGATCTTGCCCTGCGCCGTCGCGACGATGTCCACGTGCCCCAGCACCGCCCACAGCACCGCCAGCACGGCGAACAGGATCAACAGCCACATCGCCACGCGGGGCGCGGGCGAGACCGCGCGCTGCTGCAGCGCCAATGCCGCGGGCAGGAATTCCGCCTCGGCGGCTTGGTAGCGCGTCCCTTCCCAGTTCTTGCGTTCGGCCCATGAAGCCGCGAACACCGAGCCGTAGCGCTTGACCAGCTCGCCCCATCCGGATAGCAACATCTTCATCGTTCTACGCCTGCTGCATGTTGTGTAGCGCGGCGTAGTGCCCGTCCGCCTTGCCCAGCAGATCGGCATGCCGACCCATCTCGACGATTGCACCGCGATCCATCACGACGATGCGGTGCGTGTCCCGCACGGCCGACAGGCGGTGCGCGATGATGATCACCGTACGGCCCTTGCAGATCTCGCGCATGTTGTTCTGGATGATGCGTTCCGACTCGTAGTCCAGGGCGCTGGTGGCCTCGTCGAAGATCAGGATGCGCGGATTGGACAGCAGCGCACGCGCGATGGCGATACGCTGGCGCTGTCCGCCGGACAGCGTGGCGCCATGCTCGCCCACCATGGTTTCGTAGCCCTCCGGCAGCTCGGCGATGAACTCGTGCGCGCCAGCCAGCTGTGCCGCGCGCATGATCTGCTGCAAGGGCATGCCTGGATCGTGCAGCGCGATGTTGTCGCGGATGCTGCGGTTGAACAGCACGTTCTCCTGCAGCACCACGCCGATCTGCCGGCGCAGCGAACTGGCGTCGATGGTGGCGATATCCACGCCATCGATCAGCACCCGGCCCTGCTCCGGTTGATAGAGCCGCTGCACCAGCTTGGTCAGCGTGCTCTTGCCCGAACCGGAGCGGCCCACGATGCCGATGGTCTCGCCGGCCTGGATGTTCAGCGTGACGCCGCGCAGCGCCAGTTGCGCACCGGGGCGATAGCGGAACTCGACCTGGTCGAAATCGATGCGTCCGCGTACGGGCGGCAGCGCCGGCCGCGCACCATGCACCTCGGTACGCGTGTTCAGGATGTCGCCCAGCCGCTGCATCGAAATGCCGACCTGCTGGAAGTCCGTCCACAGCTGCGCCAGCCGCATCACCGGCCCGGCCACGTTGCCCGACAGCATGTTGAAGGCGATCAACTGGCCGACGGTAAGCTGTCCGTCGATCACCAGCTTGGCGCCCAGCCACATGGTGCCCACGGTGACCAGCTTGCTGACGAAGGTGACGCCGCCGTTGGCGACCGTGCCGATGGCCGTCGTGCGAAAGCCCGCCTTCACATACGCGGCCAACTGGTTGTCCCATTTGCGGATCCATTGCGGCTCGACCGCGCTGGCTTTCAGGGTTTCGATGCCGCTGATGGTCTCGACCAGGAACGACTGGTTCTCCGCACCGCGATTGAACTTCTCATTCAGGCGTGCGCGCAGCGAGGGCGTGAAGCCCATCGACAGGATGAAATAGCACGGCAGCGAGGCCAGCACGATTAGCGTCAGCCACACGCTGTAGTACAGCATCACCGCCAGGAAGACCACGGAGAAGATCAGGTCCAGCACCACGGTGATGGCGTTGCCGGTCAGGAAAGAGCGGATGTTTTCCAGCTCGCGCACGCGCGCCACCGAGTCGCCGACCCGACGCGCACGGAAATAGGACAGTGGCAGGTTCAGCAGATGGCGGAACAGGCGCGCGCCCAATTCGACGTCGATGCGGCTGGACGTGTGAGCGAACACATAGCTGCGCAGCCCGGTCAGCACCACTTCGAAGGTGACCACGGCCAACAGGCCGATCGCGATCACGTCCAGCGTAGTGAAGCTGCGGTGCACCAGCACCTTGTCCATCACCACCTGGAAGAACAGCGGTGTGACCAGGGCGAACAGTTGCAGCACCAGCGAGACGATGAAGACCTCGGCCAGCAGGCGGCGGTATTTGACCACTGCGGGGATGAACCAGCTGAAGTCGAACTTGGCCAGTTCTCCGGCGATGGAGGCGCGCGAAGCCAGCAGGATCAGTTCGCCGGTCCAGCGTTGTTCGAACTCGGCCAGCGTCAGTTCGGCGGCGCCCTTCTGGCGCGGGTCCTGGATCAGGACCTTGCCGGCATCCACGCGAGCCAGGATGAAAAAGCCGCCGTCGTTGTCCAGCGCGATGGCGGGCAGCGGCGTGGTGCCCAGGCGTGCCGGACGGATCGTGGCGCAGCGGGCGCGCAGTTCCAGCTTCTTGGCGGCCAGCAGGATTTCGTTTACGCCGAACGGCGCGCCGTCCACGCGGAACTCATGGGCCAACTGATCGGGATCTACCGCCACCATGTGGTAGCGGGCCAGCATTGCCAGGCAGATCAGGCCGGTGTCCATGGGGGGGCCGGATTCGGGCGGCAGCGTCGTTCCCATGCCACCTGGGCCCGAGAGGGGAGCGCCTGGCGGCCCCGGTGGCTGCCCTCCAGGGATAATGTCCAGGCTTTTCATTGGTGAAAACTCCAACTTGCCGCGCATACGGCGCGGCATTTCACACGGGCGGGTAAGGGAATTGGGAACGGAGCTGTAGATCTGATCGAACTCAAGGTTTCAGGAAAAAAAGGAACCGAGATTGCCAAGGATTCAGTCAATTCGACGGGGGAATCTTTATCGGTTGCGCGGCATGCCGGCATGCGCCTCTGGAATATCTGCTCCGACCAAAACACTGCTGCGAATCCTGAAAAATGAAGGTTTCCCTGGGTATTTCCAAACAATCCCACTGGAAATCAAACCCCATTTACCGTCCAAAACGGCAGGAATAATCCATGCAAAACACAGAATTGTAAAATTATTTTTCTAATATCAAAATTAAATTTTTCGAACCAAGTAAGATGCCGCATAGCAATCTTGCAACTTGCTTTCATTTTTTATTCACTTTTGTAACTTCAGCTTTCCGTGTACAACTCCTGACCTCGAAGTATTCGCGCGCCTGACCGCCGTATTACAGGCCATGAACGCCCCCTCAGATCTTCCCCCTTCGCTCACCAGCCCGCTCCTTGATGACTCTCGGGTTACGCTCGATCAGCTCCGTACCTTCGTCGCCATCATCGACTCGGGCAGCTTTCACCAAGCCGCTCTCGTGCTGCACCGCTCCCAGTCCGCCGTCACCCAGAAACTGCAGCAACTGGAGTCAGCGCTGGGCCATATCCTGCTGGCACGCAAACAAGGGCGCATTACAGATCTGACGGATGCGGGCGAACGCTTTCTACCCGGCGCGCGCGACATACTGCGCCGAGTCAGCGCCACGATCCAAACTACCCGGCGCGCATCAGTGGAAGGAGTGGTCCGCCTGGGAGTGCCCGAGGATGCATTACCCAGGATTGCCCCCACGCTGGCCAGCATGGATTGGCCTGGGCTGCAATTGCAGGTACAGACGGGGTCGTCCCAGCAGCTCCTGCGCGATCTGCATCAGAAACTGGATCTCATCATTTTCAAGCAACGGGAATCCGCCCCTCTGCCTCCAATGGCACAAGTTCTGGAAACCGAAGATCTGTGCTGGGCAGCACCGCGGGATACCGGATTCGACATCACGCAAGCGGTGCCACTGGTCACGTCTCCAGATGGCTACATCTACCGCCAATGCGCACTGGAGGCGCTGGCTCAGGCAAACCGGAAATGGACGATCGTCTGCGCCAGCGCGAACATCGAAAATGTGCATGCCGCGATTTCAGCCGGACTCGGCATCGGTGTACTGCCACGGCGAACCCTTGCCATGGATCAGGCTATCGCCACCGCAGCGCTGAATCTGCCTGCATTGCCAAACCTGCAATTGGCCATGGTCACGGCAGATGCCAACAATGTATTGGCCACCCAGGTCGCGGCGCGCCTGAAGGCGGCTTGGAAGGAATAATGCACCGTCCGCGAGGCGCTTCGTCCTGTCTTCCGTGACGCCTGGCCAGAACACCCGCCATGAAAGAAGCCCGCATTGTGTCCGGACGACGCCGGAAACGATGCGGGCTTTTCAATTGGAGCCCCTTACCTGCGGCTCCAACCGACGTCACTGCCAGTTGGCAGCGATGACAGGCGCCAGAGCGGTCTGGTATGCGGCCGGCAACGTCGTCTGACCCGCGGCGGGCGGCGCAAACGCCGCCATGGCGGCAACCAGGTTCTCGACACGATCATCCGTCAGCGTCGCCCCGCCTGCGAGGATTTTCTCGACGCGATGCTGGCTGCCGAGATACCAATCCGTTATCAGCATCGTATTCGACATACCGATGATGCTGACCTCCAGATCGTTGCCCACCTGGCGGAACCACAGCTTGTCCCGCGCACCAGCCACCTGCAGGGTATCCACATCCCCGGCCAGCGATTCGGTTTCGACAATACGGTCGGTCTGGTCCGTATGCGCGCTCATCACATAGCGGTCGCTACCGGTGCCGCCAATCAGAACATCGTCGCCTCCTGCGCCCAGCAGCGTGTCGTTCCCCGCGCCACCGGCCAGGATGTTGTTGCCGCTATTGCCGACCAGCGAGTTGTTCAACGCATTGCCGGTACCGTTCAGGTTGGCGGTGCCGGTCAACGTCAGGTTCTCCACGTTATCGGGCAGCACGAAAGAAACGGAAGCCTGCACACGGTCCGCCCCCTCGCTGGCAAGCTCGATGATGGTATCGGTCTCGTTGCTGACGATGTAGACGTCGTCCCCCTTGCCGCCGATCAGCATATTGCGGCCGGATCCGCCATCCAGCATATCGTTGCCACCGTAACCGATCAGAGTGTCGTCACCGTCGCCCCCCAACAGGGTGTCGGCACCTTCGGTACCTTCCAGCCTGTCGTCGTCTGATCCACCGATAGGGGCTCCCACTTCGACATAAGTTTGCCAGCTCGACTGCCGCACGCTGCCCAATGCGGCTTCCTGCGCGGCAGTCAGCGAATATTGCCCAACCGGCGGCGGAGCAAAGGCGGACATGGCAACCACCAACTGCTCGACACGATCACTTGTCAACATGCTCGCCACGCCATGGACGAACCTCTCGACCTGATATTGGCTGCCGAGATACCAGTCCGTCACCAACGACCGGCCCGGCATGCCGATGACGCTGACCTCCAGATCATTGCCCACGCGACGGAACCATAGCTTCTCCGGCGCCACCGATACCTGTACGACATCGACGTCTCCCGCAAGCGACTCGGTTTCGATGATACGACTCGTGGATTGCGAGGTCATCAGATAACGGTCACTACCGGTTCCGCCAATCAGGACATCGTCGCCTCCCAAGCCCACCAGCAGGTCGTCTCCGGCACCGCCAGACAGGATATTGTTGCCGGCGTTTCCGGTCACCGTATTGTTCAGCGCATTGCCGGTGCCGTTGATGCTGGCAGTGCCGCTCAACAACAGGTTCTCGACGTTGTCTGGCAGCACGAAGGAAACGGAGGCTTGCACACGGTCGATACCCTTATTGGCAAGCTCGACGATCACATCGTTCGCATTGCTGACGATGTACACATCGTTGCCTGCCCCACCGATCAGCGTATTGCGGCCCGCCCCACCGTTCAGGGTGTCATTGCCGCCGTGACCGATCAGCGTATCGTCGCCGTCGTCTCCCGATAGGGTATCGTCACCCTCGGTGCCTTCCTGTGTCCGGCTGGCTGGACCGGAGCCCCCTTGCCAGCTGGAGACCAGCACACCGCTCAGTGCGGCCTCTTGCGCGGCATTCAAAACCAACTGACCAGACGACGGCTTGGTAACGCCGGCCATGGCCTGCACCAATGCCTCGACCTTCTCCGCCGCCAGGATTGCTCCGCTGGCAGTCTGCAACGTCTCGACGCGATACTGCGCGCCCAGATACCAGTTGCTGATGGTGATGCGATCCGATGTACCGATGAGATCGACCACCAGGTTATTGCCACTGCGGGAGAACCACAGCTGCTTGTTCTGGATGTCCGCGCCGAACGAAACGACGTCCTGATTGCCGGCGGTGGCATCGTTCTCGTAGATGGTGTCGGCGCCGTCGCCCCGGCCAAACACGTACGTATCATTGCCCAGGCTGCCGTACAGCGCATCCGAACCGGTGCCGCCAATCAACGTATCGTTACCGGCGCCGCCGTCCAGGCGATCCGCGCCTGCGCCGCCGTAAATCGTATCGGCCCCCGCGCCACCGAGCAGGATGTTGTTATTCGCATCACCCGTCAGCGTATCGTCGAAATCGCTGCCGGTCAGATTCTCGAAATTGCGCAGCGTATCCACACCCGAACTGCCCGTAGCCTGGGCAGTCGTTGTCGCCAGACTGACGGTGACCGCGGCTGATGCGAATTGGTAGGACACGGTGTCGTTACCCGCGCCGCCATCGATCACGTTGTTGCCGTTACCCGCAAAGATCGTGTTGTTCATCCCGTTGCCCGTCGCATTGGCAGATGAACTCGTCCAGATACGCAGGTTCTCGACGTAATCGGGTAGGGTATAGGACGTGGCTTTCGAATAAACGGTATCCGTGCCCTCGCCGGCCAGTTCGACAATGATGTCGCCTGGATTATCGATGTAGTAGAGATCGTTGCCGGCTCCGCCGATCATCCGATCCACACCCGCGCCACCGTCGATATGATTGTCGCCGTCGCTACCGGTCAGCGTATCGTTATAGTTGCTGCCCGTCAGCCATTGGATGCCACTGAGCGTATCGGTACCCGAGCCGCCCGTGTTCTGTGCGGCGGTCGTGGCCAGGGAAACGGTCACGGCAGATTTGGCATACAAGTAGGACACCGTGTCGTTGCCTGCACCCGCGCCGCCGGTGATGACATTGTTGCCGTCGCCCGCGTATATCAAGTTCGCCAGCGCGTTGCCCGTCATGTTTGCCGAGCCGGTCGACATGATGCGGCCATCCTCTACGTTGGCGCCCAAGGTATAGGCGGCCAGATATGAGTCGACCTGGTCAATGCCCGCGTTGGCAGCCTCAATGACCTTGTCGCCGGCATCGTCCACGATGTAGCGGTCGTCGCCCGCGCCACCGGACATCTGGTCGGCACCCTTGCCGCCGTCGATCACGTTGGCATCGGCGTTGCCGGCCAGTGTGTCGCTGTAATCGCTGCCCGTCAGGTTTTCGACGTTGCGCAACGTATCGCTGCCCGACCCGCCCGTCGCCTGCGCAGCCGTTGTGGCCAGGCTCGCCGTCACCGCACCCGTCGCGTAAAGATAGGAAACCGTGTCGATGCCGGCTCCGCCGTCCATGACGTTGTTTCCGCTGCCAGCGTAGATCACATTGGACAGGCCATTCCCCGTCATGTTTGCCACGCCGGTCGACAGGATCCGCCCGTTCTCGACGTTGGCTCCCAAGATATGGGCGCCCAGCGACGAATACACGGTATCGATACCCTCGTCCACGGCTTCCACGACGACATCGCCAGCGTTGTCAACATAGTAGATATCGTTGCCGGCTCCACCGCTCATCCAATCCGCGCCCACACCACCGTCAAGCACGTTGTCCTGTGCGTTGCCCGTGAGCCTGTCGGCATAATTGCTGCCGGTCAGGTTCTCGAAATTGAGCAGGGTATCGGTGCCGTGCCCCGTCACTTGCGGATTCGTCGTAGCCAAGCTGACCGTGACACCGACGATCGAAGCCGTGTAGCTGGCGGTGTCATTGCCCAACCCACCATCCATGATGTTATTGCCAGCGCCGGAGTAAATGACGTTATCGGAGGCATTGCCATACCCGTTGGCAGCCGAACTGGAGGTGATGACCAGGTTCTCGACGTCGTCCAACAGGGTGGTGGACGAGAGCGAGGACGAAACCGTATCGACGCCTTCGTCGGCCAATTCGATGATGATGTCGCCCGAAGACCCGACGTAATAAGTATCGTCACCAGCCCCGCCGATCATGGTGTCATTCCCAGACTCGCCGTAAAGGGTGTCGTTACCTGCGCCACCCGTCAAGACGTCGTCTCCGCCGCCGCCGTACAACGTATTGTCTTGCGAGTCACCTATCAGGGTATCAGCGTAAGCCGTACCCTTTAGACTGGAAATATGGGTAAAGCCATCTTTTGCTCTTGACGTGGCGGAATCCAGCGAAATTTTCACACCGCTTTTTCCGGCAGAAAAGTCCGCCAGTTCCATGCCAAGGAAATTGTCGTAGAGAGACAGACCTTTGTCGTAGGTAACGCCATCAAGGCGAACCACGCCACGCGAGCCATTCGCGTAGTACTCCACGACGACAGTTCCATCCGCTTCTTGGGAAAAGAACCCGACTCCTGCCCCGCCTCTGAGTATTGAGCCCGATGTCTCCAGCAGCAAGCGGTCACCCATGGTTCCTACCTGGAACAGCTTGATGGTGTCTCTTGCTGGACCTATGAGGAGATTGTTGGTCAGGGCGAAGAGGTCTCGCCCTGCACCGCCAATCAGTATGTGCCGACCGCTACCACCCCCGATGAGCAACTCACCGCCGGCTCCGGCAACAGCTGTACCACTCGGCTCGACATAGCGCACCTGCGAGAATTTTCCGATGCCAGACAAGGTGCCAAACAACCCGGCAACCTGTGCCTGAGCCGTGGCATAGGCGTTGTTCGCCGACTGTATTGCCGCGGCCAATGCGTTGTATTTCGCCTGGTCCACCGACGAATGGAACGAATAGGAGGTCGTGCCACCGTTGCTACTGGTCGTGTTGGCTGGCACCGCCAACCTGGCCAGCAACGCGCTGGTGCCAGCCAATGCTGCCTGCGCACGCGCCAAGGCAGGATAGATACCCTGGTATGAATTGATCGCAGCGAAGAACTTATCCTCGAAAGACAGGGAGGACGCTACGGCCCCCGAACTCGGTGAGCTCGTTTCATTGGCGGTCACAGCCGCTGCCAATGCCTGCTGCCTAGCCGCCAACGCTGTCCCGAATCTGCTCGCGATCGCACCGATCGGCGACAGCGCGCTATTCGCCGTAGACAGGGCATTCAAAATGGCGTCCATTACGCCCGCCTCGCCTTCCATTACGTCTCGGCTGAGCGTCCCGTTCGTCGGCCGATTTGTTACGTCGTAATAGATCCGCCCCGCCTCGAACCCGGACAACTCCTCGTACCAGGTAATTCCAAAAATCGCCTGCGTCTGTGTGTTCGAGAAATTGGACTGGGTGACGGTGTAGAAAGTGCCCGGGAATTTGCTCGTCGTGTAGCGATAGATGCGATACGAGGCAGTCCACTCCCGCGGAGTGACGACGCTTGCCTGCGATGAAGCTGCCGATCCGGCCGAACTCGCCAAACCAGCGGATTGATTGATAGCCGCTGCAATGGCGTTGGCGACGGCAGCCTTGGCACTGGCATTACCGCTCGTGTAGGCATCCTTGGTTTCAAGGACGACGTTGATCGTCTCAGGCACTTCGGGAACGTTGCGCTGCTGGAAGTAGGTCTCGAGCGACAGCCCGCCAGGCAAGGCCGACGTACGGCGAGGGTCGAAACCTGCATAGCCAGCCAGCATCGTCACCAGATCTTCGACTCCCGCAGTATCCAGGCGCAGACCATTGGCAAGCTGAATAGCGCCCAGTTTGTAGGACTCATCGGCATACCATCCCTGTACCCTGATCTGGTCATGCCCACCCAAAATCTGAATCAACAGGTCGTTTCCGCTGCGCGTCAGCCACAGGTCGTTCGCGCCAAGATTATCCTTGAACACCAGGACGGAAGATGCACTGGCATTCGACAAGACCCCGTTGATGACCGTATCGGCGCCATCCCCTCGGCCGTATACGTATCGGTCGTTGCCACCCGCGCCCGTCAAGGTGTCCGCCCCGCCACCGCCCTCCAATACGTTGTTGCTGCCGTCCCCCGTCAACCAGTCTCGGTACCGGGTGCCCACGACGTTTTCCACCCTGACGAGCGTGCTGCCAAGGTTGTCCTGACCTGCGGCCAAATTGACCATCACGCTACCGCCCAATTCGGCGTAGGACACAACGTCCTTTCCGAGGCCTCCGTCAATGGCGTACTCGCCCCCCCGAACGACGAAAGTATCGTTACCCTCACCACCTTGCAGCACACTCTGCCAAGCTCCGCCGATCAGCGTATCCCCCAGATTCGACGCAATGATCTTGTTGAGGTGCACCTGCCCGTCGAAGAACGAATCGCCGCGCAACTCATAGGTACCTGACTGGAGCATGCCGGCAAAAGAAATAGCCGACACCCCCACCACGTTGGAGAACAGGTCCAGCGTCGAGGCCGTCACGCCAGCAAGATCGGCATAGGCCCCGTTCTGGGCCTGAATACGAATCCCGCCCGCGATACTCAGAACACTGACCGTATCACCAATGCCCAAGAACTTGAGTTGGTCCCCTGCGGCGCCTGAAGAGAAGTTCCGCACCGAAACCTGCGATGCGGCGGCGCTAAGCAAGACGTGATCCACGCGGCTACCCAACACCACTGTAGGACTGCCTTGTGCCAACAGAAGATTGAAGCCCGAGCCTGCGGTTGTGATCTGCCCCGACGAAGCGACATAGGCGCTGGCGTAGCCAGAGGATTGTGCAATCGCGCCAAGCAACTGATCCATTGCGGCCTTGCGGTCGCTCAGGAATTGCAGCATGTTGGCGTAGGAGGTAAACGTGTCGGCTGCAAAATCAGCATCGCCTGCCGAGAAATAGGTCTTGCCGCCAGGCAGGTGGTTCGCCGGATCCCTATTTACCGGAATGAACTGATTCAGTTCGGTCTGCAGAGCCAGCATTCTGTTGTTCAATGACAGCGACACTGCGTAGGTATCCAGGAACGATGTCATCGCACTGCCCCACTGATTAGCGGCAGCTCTCGCGGAGCTCAAAGCTGAGGCGAAGTTCGAGGTTTTTCCCGTCGCGTTGGCAACTTGAGCAGCAGTTTCGGCAGAGAAAATGGATCCGGAACCGCCGGAAATAGCCGAGGCAACGTTGACAACTTGGGCATCGAACGATATCCCGTCCTGCAAAAGCGCCACCATATCCAAGCCCGCACGGCTGCCACTTGAACCCCTGACACTATCGTAGACGGAGATCAGGGATGCATCCCCAATAGGCGCCACGGGTTGCTGGATACCTCCGGATGTCCTATACCGTATCGTCGACATCCACGACTGGAGCTTCGAAATCTCCGCAGAGAAGTTTGCCCTGCGTGCCGACAACGCCTGCTGAATACCATTAGCCTGTGCCTGCGAAATCACGGCATAGCCTTTGGCGGTGTATTCGGCAAAGATCACCGCAGCAGCCGACGGCATCCATGTCGGCGTCGTGATACTGACACCGGCAGGCAACAAGCCAACGTCCACGGCTTGGCCGCGTCCACCGCCTACCGCCGTATACCCGGCGACGGCACCGATTTCACCCGCAGAGAATTTTCTGCCATCCGATGTCGCATTGAGATCAATGGACTCGATCCCTAGTTGCGCAAGCGTGCGCAACTCTCCTGCGTCGGTTACACCGTTGCCATTGGCATCTTGCCAGACTTGAACCAAGTCGAAGAAGTTCTTGCCGGTGACGCTATCTGTGCGCGCCGTTGCCCGCGAAAACATGGAGGTGCCGCTGGCAGCCAGCGTGGCCAGCGCTTTGAAGCCATCCTGGCCCGCGAGAGGAGTCTGCCCATACGCGGAGAAAGACTCACCAAACCATTCGCTCGCGTTGTCAATGATGCCGTTGCCGTTACGGTCCAACACCAGAATGCCAGCTTCCGCATCGACCCAACTGGTAACTTTCTTCTCGCCGTCGGCATCCAGATCAAATACAGCATCGCTTTGCCATGCTGGAATCAGGGAGACACCTTTGCCGGTCAGATCCAGCACTAAAGGAAATCGGGGGCTCGAGTTCCCGAGAAAGGGAGCAGGCGCACCTCCGACAACTGAGCCGAACGGGCCTATCCACCTACCATTCTCATAAACGAGTACGGTAATTATCGATCCTGTGTAGGGCAATTTGGCCTGCCATGCCGCCTGGGAAATCAAGGCCTGCTGTATGGCGGCGGACTGCGTATTAGCCAGCGATAGTTGATTCACCATGTCGCTGTTGAGAAACGCGGGGAACCATCGCTCGGGCACATTGCCGAAGGTAATTCTATCTCCCATGTACTGATTGGTGATGGCGTTGTTCAACGCATCGCTGACCCCAAGCGCCTGCACGTTGAACCGGGCCGCGAGCTGGTTCATGGATGCTTGGACAATACCTGCAGACTTTGTCGTCTGGACACCAGCCGCGATGCTCCTGACAAAGCCATCCAGGTCTCCCCCGGTAAATGTCTGACCGTTCTGAGTCCATTGGAGTGTTCCGTTGACCTCTGTCAAATTGGATGCAGACTTGACGACAATACTTCCATCCGAGCTGCGCCACTGCACGGAGACGCTCTGGCCATCGAATGTGATTTCCTGTGTGAAACCATTTATCACGGAAGTCGCAGTCAGAGAGCCAGGACCCTGAACCAGCACGGCCCCCGGAGGAATACCTACAACTTTCACGCCATTAGCTGCGATGTATGAACCAGTAACTCCGTCAAAGACGATCCTAGGATCGGTCACTGCAGAGACACTGCCAAGACTCGCCTGCAGATAGACTTTGCCATCCACGTCCACACCAAAGTCTGTAATTCGCTCGGCATCAGTGACAAATCTTGTGCCATCCGACAAGACAGAAAACGAAACCTTCCCACCATCCGTTGAGGAAATATCGAGTTGCTCCGCTATTGCCGGAAACGTCTTACTGGTGAACAGATCCAAATATGAAAAAAGGGCCGAGCCAGATATTTCAGCAGCACGCTGCACCGATTCTTTGATGAACTTCAAAGGGCCGTCAATATCAACAGTGCCCGTTGACGTCAGTGCCAGAGCCGTCAGCACGGTAGTCGCCACCGTTGCAGCAGCCACAGTCGCCAGAACCATCGGCACGCTAGAAACCGCAGCTACCCCAACGATACCAAGAAGACCAGCCGCTCCAGAGGCAACCGACCAAAGATCTGCTTTATCCACCACTCCTTTTTTTTCATAATCATCGCTTATTTTTTTAAGAGTCGCTGCTGTGCTGGCGGCGGTGACTATAAAATCTATAGGCATGGCAACTTTCCGGCCAAAAGCCTGAATCAGGCTAACGGCCACCTGACCGAGGCCCGTCAAGGCTCCTAACGTATTTCCGCTTGCCCCACTAGAAATCGCAGGAATTGCATTGGTATGGCTGGAAAAAAAAGCCGCAACCGCGCTAATAGCATCCTGCGTAGTCATCATTGCCGCTGAACTCATACACCCTCATCACAAAAATATAAAGTTTCGATTAATCAAATATCACAAAACTCCGATAAATCACTAAGCAAGATCGCTACCCCGCTCGTTCTTTCTCATCAACCATTCCGCCGCAATCCACGCCAACGACATGAATATCAACTGAATAATTGTCGAGCGCATCAACCGATCAAAACCCTTGTCAATTTCAGAGCGCGTCTCCTCTATCGACACGATTACCGCCGCTCCCCTCCGCAGAGACAGCAAACGATTCTCGTAGACCATCGGATATATCGACCATCTAAACCACACCGCCTCCACCTCGCTGCCTCTCAATGACTCTCTAGCCTGTTCCCCATAGATGCAATCCTGAGAAAGGTGCACATTCCCCGCACAAGAAACAGGCACCCCACCAACAGCCATCAAATTCCCTCGGCCTTTTTTATATTTAAAATCCACAACACCAACCGTCCGCTTCCATTCCGATTCTGGCGGAATCTTATTTAAATACGTATAAAAATCAGGCAAAACAAGGAAGAAGAAAATTATGGCCGCCATAACCAATCTGACACCATTTCTCCAACTATTTTTTCTCAACCAATTCATAACACACCCTTACTTTCATCACGAAAGAAATTTTATCCATCGCCCGTCGCAAGCAGTCGTAGCAGCAGGTGTGCGAGATCCTCACTCTGACTACGCAGCACATCCCGGCCAGTCGACCTGACGCTGCACCGGATACGGAATCCTCAAGATCAGTGCCGATCCGCGCCTTGCCGAAAAGGAGATCGATGTGGTCTGGCGGTATACGAACTCAACCGAGAATGCCGCGAAGCTCTCGGTCGATGAGAAGACCCCGATCCAGGCCCTGGATCCGAATCCAGAAGCAGTTGCCGCCGCCCCCCGGCAAGTCCAGCGGCGCTCATACGACTGTCTGTACGCGACCCTCTTCAGCCCCTGAGAGTAGATGGGCGTACCAGCCCTCAATCTATCCAAAAAACCATAAAAATGAAAATTAATTAACCCCTAGTCATAATCAGAAAACCTCCACCAAAAAACCAGAAGTGAAGCCCACAAATCGGCATAGGGGGCAGCCCTTACGGGCTGCGCCCCTGCCACACTACCCGGCATGCGGGTCCGCACTGGGCGGTTGAATAAGTTGAGGTCGCCGGGCTTGGGGCACTGCCGACCCGGCTCCTGGACTTACCTGACCTGATTCGGCGGATTCGATTTCTCGCTGCCACGGCCTGTCGGGCTTCACCCTATCCACCTCTCTGGCGAGCTTCGCTTTCGCGAACATCTGAGACGCTTCGATTCCGATAATCAGAGCGCTTGCCCTCCCTATCCTTCGGTCCTTCGCCGTTTATCTTCTGGCCTCACCAGCCCCGATACTCCGGCTACTACGACCTCTGCTGACTTCTCGCTCCAGCTTGCGCTGTCGCCCTTTCAGGCACAAGGCGAGATCTCCCCAGGTAATTGCGCACTCCTTCATCGCACAACCGCCGGATCTACGCCGCCTCGCCTTGACCACTAGAGCTTCGCGGTTGCTT
This sequence comes from Bordetella ansorpii, assembly GCF_900078315.1. GTDB lineage: Bacteria > Pseudomonadota > Gammaproteobacteria > Burkholderiales > Burkholderiaceae_B > Bordetella > Bordetella ansorpii. The sequence goes on along the minus strand of NZ_FKBS01000013.1, from coordinate 219,095 downwards.
GCCCGCTCGCCCTGCTCGGCAACGCCTTCTATCCGGTTCTTGTCCATCGGCTCGCGATTTACGCTACACGCTTCCTCCCCACACTCGGTCACCCTCATGCAGTTGCGTTTCGCTTCGTTCGTCGTGATCTACTTACGGCGGGACTTGCACCCGCAGGAGTGCACCCATGCTAGGCGCACAAGCCAAAAAAAAGCGCTTCCGAAGAAGCGCTTTTCTGTTTGGCGGCGAACCACGCGGACGATCAGCCCTTGGCCCGCCAATACTTCACATACTCACCCACCCCCGTCGCCACATCCCGCATCGCCGCCGCAAACCCCGCCGCGCGCAGCTTCGTGACATCCGCCTGGGTATAGCTCTGATACCGACCCTTCAAATCATCCGGAAACGCGATATACCGAATGAATCCGGCCTTCACCAGCTCATCCAGTGGCAGCTCCGCATCCCCCTGCTCGGCCCGCAGCGTATTCACCACCGCCGCTGCCACGTCATTGAACGGTTGCGCCCGTCCCGTGCCGCAGTTGAACACGCCCGACTGTTCCGGATGATCCAGGAAATGCAGATTCACCGCGACCACATCCTCCACCGAGATGAAATCCCGGCTCTGGCCGCCGTCCACATACCCATCCCACCCCGCGAACAGCCTCACATGCCCTTCCGCCAGGAACTGGTTCATGTTGTGGAAGGCCACGGACGCCATGCGCCCCTTGTGCTGCTCGTGCGGGCCATACACATTGAAGTACCGCAATCCCACCACCTGCGCGGTCAACCCGGCCTGCATACGACGACGCAGCACCTGATCGAACAGCAGCTTCGAATACCCGTACACATTCAACGGACCTTCGTTGGCCGGATCTTCCACATACACCGACGACCCGCCATACACCGCCGCTGACGACGCATAGATGAACGGCACCTTCCGCGCCTGGCAGAACTCGAACAACTCCAGCGTGACGCGGTAGTTGTTATCCATCATGTAATGCCCGTCGCGCTCGGTGGTGTCCGAGCAAGCGCCCTGGTGGAACACGGCCTGGATTTCAGGCAGATCGCCGCTATGCACCCGCGCACGGAAATCGTCGCGATCCAGATAATCCGCAATACTGCAATCCACCAGATTGCGAAACTTGTCGCCTTCGGTCAGGTCATCCACGGCGATGATGTCCTGGATGCCACGGCGGTTCAGACCGCGCACGATGTTGCTGCCGATGAAACCAGCGGCGCCGGTGACGATGATCATGTCGCTTCTCCTGCCAATTCTTCGGCGGTGACGATGGAAGTGCCGAGCTTGCCGACGACGATGCCGCCGGCGCGGTTGGCCCACTGCATGGCGTCCAGCCACGGCAGGCCCGCGCCGCGCATCACGGCCAGCGTGGCCAGCACGGTGTCGCCCGCGCCGGACACGTCGAACACTTCGTGCGCCTGGGCATCGACGTGCTCGCGGCCGGCATCGTGGAACAGGGTCATGCCCTGCTCGGAACGCGTGACCAGCAGCGCCTCCAGTTCCAGCTCGGCGCGCAGCCGCTGGGCGCGGTCGGTCAGTTCGGATTCCGTATTCCAGCGGCCCACGGCCTGCTGCATTTCGGAACGGTTGGGGGTGACGAGCGTGGCGCCGCGATAGCGCGCGTAATCGTCGCCCTTGGGGTCGACCAGCACCGGCACGCCCCCCGAACGCGCGAGGGCGATCAGGGAAGACACGCGATCCAATGCACCCTTGGCGTAGTCGGACAGCACGATGACGTCGTGGCGGGAAACATGGCGCGCCATGGCGGCGTCGATGCCATCCAGGGCAATCGGCTCGGGATGCTGTTCGAAATCGACACGCAGCAACTGCTGCGCGCGGCCCAGCACGCGCATCTTCAGCGTAGTGGGATGTTCGGCATCCCGGATCAGGTCGGCATCCACGCCGGCCTCGGCCGACATGCGGGCGATGCGGTCGCCCGCCTCGTCCGCGCCGACCACGCCCACCAGGGTGACCTTTGCGCCCAACGCGGCGATGTTGCGCGCCACGTTGGCCGCGCCACCCAGGCGGTCTTCGCGGCGCGCCACGCGCACCACGGGCACCGGGGCCTCGGGCGAGATGCGGTCGACCTCGCCGAACCAGTAGCGGTCCAGCATGACGTCGCCCACGACCAGCACGCGGCAGCGGCTGACGGCGGCAGTGGGGAATTGCAGGTTCATTGAAGTTCTTCCAGGCGGCGCGGTGCGTAGGTTTCCCAGGCGTTGCAGCCGGGGCATTGCCAGTAGAAGCGGCGCGGCTGGAAGCCGCAGGACCGGCAGGAATAGCGGTCCAGGCGCTGCGTATGCTTGTGGATCAGGCTGCGCAAGAGGCCCAGGTCGCCCCCGGGCACCGCGGCATCCTTGGGCGCGTCGGCCGGCGTGGCCAGTTCGGCCTCGAGCAGCCTGTCCAGGCCCAGCAGCGAGGGATGATGGCGCAGGGCCTCGCGGGCGAAGGTCCAGGCGGGGCCGCCGCCCTGCTGCACGCGCAGCTCGCGGAACACTACGTTGAACAGGTCCAGCGAGGCATGGCGCTCGTACTGGCGGCGCAGGGCTTCCAGGCCTTCGGCCGGCTGGCCGGCGTTGCGGTAGTTGGCCAGCAGCGACTCGGCGACCAGGCCCGCGAATTCCGGGGCCTCGGACAGCACCGAACCCAGGTACAGGCGCTCGGCCTTGGGATCGTTCTCGATGGCCGCCAGCTTGGCCCGCAGCATGGCGATGCGCACCCGGCCGCCCTTGGGCGCATGGCCCGCGCGCTCGGCAGCCTGGGCCGCGTTGTCGGCGGCATCCAGCGCGGAGTGGGCGGTTTCCAGGTCGGGGGCCGGCTTGGCGCCCAGCGCCGTCTGGGCCAGTTCGCAGTGGTAGTGCACGATCTGCGGCACCGGCTCGTCGGCCAGGGCCTGCAGGTTCTTGACGGCCTCGATGGCGCGGCCCCAGTCGTGCTCGGACTCGTAGATGCGGATCAGCGAGCGCAGCGCGGGCAGCGCATAGCGCGTGTCCTTCAACTGGCCGAAGGCGCTCTCGGCGCGATCCAGCATGCCGGCCTTCAGGAAATCCTGGGCCAATTCGTGCTGGGCGTGGTCACGCTCGACCACGGGCAGGTCGGAGCGGTTGAGCAGGCTCTGGTGCACGCGGATGGCGCGCTCCATTTCGCCACGGCGCCGGAACAGGCTGCCCAGCGCAAAGTGCAGCTCGGTGGTTTCCGGGTCGAGCTTGGCGACCTCGACGAAGGCGTCGATGGCGCGGTCGGGTTCTTCGTTAAGCAGGAAATTCAGGCCGCGAAAATACGAATCGGGCAGCGTGCGCGTCTCGCGCAGCATCTGCCTGAAATCGAACCGCGCCGCCAGCCAGCCCAATGCGAACAGCATGGGCAGGAAAATCAACCACCAGGGTTCAAAATCCACGTTTCGGACTCGTGCGGAAAATCAGGACGGACAGGCCGCAAGGCCCGCTTACAGCGGCGACATGGGCGCCACGGACTCGGGCGCGACCGTCGCCGGGGCGGGCGCCGGGCCGCCGTTCAGTTGCGCCTGCAGGCGATCGACCTCGCGGCGCAGGCGGATGGCCTCGCGGCGGCGGCGCATGGTGGCAGGCACGCTGAGCAGCAGGCCGAACAGGGCGCCGACCACGAAGGCGGCCAGCATCACCACGATCAAGGGAACGTTCTGCACGACGTAATCGGCGTAGAACTTGACGGCGACCGGCTCGGTGTTCTTGAGGGCGAACATCAGCACCGCAACGAAAACCAGCAGCCGCAGGGCCCAGACGAGATAGCGCATGGCGCGATGCTCCTAGAAAATCGAGACATAGATTGTAAGCGCAACCCGCCGCGCGCTGCCCGCGCGGCTGCGTTTATGATGGATCGGTTCGCGGCACATGGCTTGCCGCCGGGCTTTTTTGCATCCCCCTACTGTCCGCACCACAACCAGAGGTCGCCTTGAAAACTCACAAGATCGCAGTCATTCCCGGAGACGGAATCGGCAAGGAAGTCATGCCCGAAGGCGTGCGCGCGCTGGAAGCCACCGCCAGGCGTTTTGGCATCCAGCTGGAACTCAAGCACATCGATTGGGCCAGTTGCGACTACTACGCCGAGCATGGCGACATGATGCCGCCCGACTGGTACGACCAGTTGAAAGACTGCGAGGCGCTGTTCTTCGGCGCGGTGGGCTGGCCCGACACGGTGCCCGACCATATCTCGCTGTGGGGCTCGCTGCTGAAATTCCGCCGCCAGTTCGACGAGTACGTGAACCTGCGCCCGGTGCGCCTGATGCCCGGCGTGCCCTCGCCGCTGGCCGGCCGCAAGCCCGGCGACATCGATTTCTACGTGGTGCGCGAGAACACCGAGGGCGAGTACTCGTCGGTGGGCGGCCGCATGTTCGAGGGCACCGAGCAGGAATTCGTGCTGCAGGAGTCGATCTTCACGCGCCGCGGCACCGACCGCATCCTGAAGTACGCCTTCGACCTGGCGCAAAGCCGCCCCAAGAAGCACCTGACCTCGGCCACCAAGTCCAACGGCATCTCGATCAGCATGCCCTACTGGGACGAACGCGTCGAAGCCATGGCCAAGCATTACCCGGACGTCCGCTGGGACAAATACCACGTCGACATCCTGGCCGCGCGCTTCGTCCTCAGTCCGGAACGCTTCGACGTGGTGGTGGCCTCGAACCTGTTCGGCGACATCCTGTCCGACCTGGGTCCGGCGTGCACCGGCACCATCGGCATCGCCCCGTCGGCCAACCTGAACCCCGAGCGCAAGTTCCCTTCGCTGTTCGAGCCCGTGCACGGTTCGGCCCCCGACATCTACGGCAAGAACATCGCCAACCCCATCGGCATGATCTGGTCGGGCGCGATGATGCTGGATTTCCTGGGCCACGGCGAAGGCAAGTACCGCGAGGCGCACGACACCATCCTGCGCGCCATCGAGAAGACGCTGCTGGACGGCGACGTCACGCCCGACCTGGGCGGCCGCGCCTCGACCACCGAGGCCGGCCTGGCCATCGCCCGCGCCATCGAGGCGGTCTGATCGCCATCGAGGCCCGGTCGCAAGATCGGGCCTCGCGGCGCCGGCCCTTGCTACCCGGTGCCTTCCCCTGCCCTCACGGGCCGAATCGCCCCTGAACGCTCGCACCACACCGGTGCAGTCCTCATGGCATTAGGGGTTAATCCTATGGAGCCGCCGACAGTTTTCACGCTTGTTGTAACTATCGGTGTCTAATTGCCGCAGTATCCTTTACGATCGCATTGGGCATCGGTCCATGGCGTCTTCGCGTAGGAACTCACCTCATGAAAGTCCGCTTTCACCTGCTGCCCACCATGTTGCTGGGCGCGTTCGTGCTGGCACTGACGACGGTCATGATCGTGTTCTCCATGTCCAAGCTGCGCAACCTGTCCGAGGACAGCGCCAGCACGGTGTTCTCGCTGATCGCGCAGCGCAACGCCGACCAGTTGCAGGCCGTGCTGGCCAACGCCGCGGACGTGGTCGACGCGCAGTCGATACTGTTGCCGCAGCAGGTCCTGGCCGACGGCAGGATCAACGAAACCACGCTGGTGCCCGCCCTGACGGCCTCCCTGCGTGCGCATCCGCGTATCTACAGCCTGTACTACGGCTTCGGCAACGGCGCATTCCTGCAGGTGATCGGCGTGCGCGGCGATACCCGCATCGCCGACCGCATCCATGCACCGGCAGGCACTTACTACGCCGTCCGCCTGATCGATCCCACCGAGCGAACCGAAACCTATCGCTTCCTGGCCAACAACGAAAAAGAACTGGGCACGCTGGTCAACCCGGCCACCTACGTGCCGAGCTCGCGCCCCTGGTACGACAGCGCCCTGGCCACGTCGGGCGTGCACATCACGGATCCCTATGTCTACGACTCGCTGCAGGGGCTGGGCCTGACCTTGTCGCGTGCGCTGCGCGAGGGCAATGGGGTATTCGGCGCGGACGTCTCGCTGGGCGACCTGGAAAGCTTCGCCGCGGATTCGCTGGAAGGCCGCGACGGCGGCATCCTGATCACTGACGACCGGGGCCGCGTGCTGGCCACCCACGCCAGCCGCAATTTCAACGCCCCCCAGATCGAGGCGACGCAGCTCGCCTCGCGCACGACCAACCCCCTGTTCCTGCAGGCGGCGCAATTGCTGCGGCAAAACGGCACGCAGATCATCAACGTGGACGGCGCCGACCTGGCCTACGCCAGCCGCTCGGTGGCCATCACGCCCCGCACCGCCATTCATGTCGTGGCCTTCGCGCCGATGAATCTGTACACCGGTTCGGTGGATACCGCCCGTAACGGCCTGCTGCTGTATGGCATTGCGATCCTGGCGCTGTGCCTGCCGCTGACCTATCTGGTGGCCCGGCGCATCTCCGGCGCGCTGGAGCGGCTGGCCGCCGAGGCAGAGCGCATCCAGCGCCTGGATTTCGGCGGCGAGCGCACGGTCCACTCGATCTTCCACGAGATCGACCTGCTGGGCCGTGCCCAGCACACGATGAAGACGGCCATCCGGCAGCGCACGCAGGCGCTGGACGACGCCCGCGTCAACCTGCAGCGCCTGCTGGACAGCGGCATGCAACTGGCGTCGCGCCGTAGCCGCGACACGGTACTAAGCCAGATCCTGGAAAGCGCCTGCCAACTGGGGCATGCGCATGCCGGCCAGTTCTGGCTATGTATCCGCCCCGATACGCTGCAACTGGCCGCGCATGCGTTCGAGGACAATCACGACTGGCCCACCCCTGCCCTGCACGTATCCTCGGAAGACACGCCGCTGGATCCCTGTGTGTGGGCACTGACGCACAAACGGCCGTTGCGGCTGGACAGCTCCGTGCACGAATTCGACCTGGGCGTGCAGCGCCTGCTGCCGGGCGGCGAACCCAGCGCGCTGCTGGCGGTGCCGGTGCTGGCGCGCGGCGACAAGCCGCTGGGCGTGCTGGTGCTGTCCGGCCACGGCGACGTGAACTTCGACGCCGAAACGGTGCGTTATGCGCAGACGCTGGCGGCGCAGGCCGGCATCGCGCTGGAAAACCTGAACCTGATCGCCTCGCAGCGCGAGCTGATGGATTCGATGCTCAAGCTGATTGCCGGCGCCATCGATGCCAAGAGCGCCTATACGGGCGCGCATTGCGCCCGTGTGCCCGAACTGGCCCGCATGCTGGCCGAAGAGGCCTGCGAGGTGAAGAGCGGTCCGCTGGCCGACTTCCGCTTCGAGACCGACGACGAATGGCGCGAGTTCCGCATCGGCACCTGGCTGCACGATTGCGGCAAGGTCACCACGCCGGAGCACGTGGTGGACAAGGCCACCAAGCTGGAAACCATCTACAACCGCATCCACGAGATCCGTACCCGCTTCGAGGTGTTGCTGCGCGACGCCGAGATCCAGCGCCTGCAGTCGCTGCTGTCGGGCACCGATGCCTCGGGCGCGCAACGCGATTACGAGACGCTGCGCGCGCAGTTGCATGAAGACTATGCCTTCATCGCCCAATGCAACATCGGCGGCGAAGCCATGGCCCCCGGCACGGCCGAACGGCTGCGCCAGATCGGCGAGCGCACCTGGCTGCGTTATTTCGACGACCGCATCGGCCTGTCCTATGCCGAACAGGACCGCATGGCGGAACTGCCCGTGCCAGAGCTGCCGGTACGCGAACACCTGCTGGCCGACCGGCCCGAACACGTCGTGCCGCGCACCGACCGCAACCGCTACGACGAACGCTACGGCTTCCGCATGGAAGTGCCCAAGGACCTGTACAACTTCGGCGAGCTGCACAACCTGACCATCGAGCGCGGCACACTGACGCCGGAAGAACGCTTCAAGATCAACGAGCACATCATCCAGACCATCGTGATGCTCGACCAGTTGCCGCTGCCGCCCAATCTGCAGCGCGTGCCCGAGTACGCGGGCACGCACCACGAAACGCTGACCGGCACGGGCTATCCGCGCCGGCTGCGCGCCGACCAGTTGTCGATTCCGGCGCGCATCATGGCCATCGCCGACATCTTCGAGGCGCTCACGTCCTCCGATCGGCCCTACAAGAAGGCCAAGCCGCTGTCGGAGGCGGTGCATATCCTGGCGGGCTTCCGCGATCGCGGGCACATCGACGGCGACCTGTTCAAGCTGTTCCTGACCTCGGGGGTTTTTCAACGCTACGCGGAAACTTATCTTGCGGCGCAGCAGATCGACGAGGTGGACGTGGCCTCTTATCTGCCGGAGCCGCAACCGGCAGGCTGAGCAACCACCGCAGGGATGGGCGGGCCGTCCAGGCCGATGCGGCCGGGAGTTCCTGGCTCCCGCTACCCGCCCCAAAGACAGAAGGCCCTCCAAATGGAGGGCCTTCTGGGGTATTGCCGGGTCGAAGTGCTTCAGTCAGTGCATCGCATGCATGTCCATCGTCGAGGCCTGCGGATCGGAATCCACAGAACCCGACGCGGCCGCGCCGTCCCGCTCGCTGGCAACCAGATCCACGCGTTCGCGCAGTTCCTTGCCGGCCTTGAAGTGCGGCACCTGCTTACCAGGCACCAGCACTTGTTCGCCCGACTTGGGGTTGCGCCCGATCCTTGGCGACCGTTGCGACAACGAAAAGCTGCCGAAACCACGGATCTCGATGCGTTGACCCGAGGCCAGGGCCTGGGTCATCGCGTCAAGCATGGTCTTGACGGCGTAATCGGTGTCGCGGGCGGCCAACTGGGGATAGCGGGCCGCCAGCGCGGCGATCAGCTCCGACTTGGTCACTTATCAACCGTCGTTACGCTGTTGGTCCAGCTTGGCCTTCAGCAGGGCGCCCAGGTTGGTGGTGCCCGACGAAGCGCTGGCATCCGACATGCGTTGGATGGTTTCAGCGGTTTCGGCGTTGTCGCGAGCCTTGATCGACAGCTGGATCGAACGCGCCTTGCGGTCGACGTTGATGATCATGGCTTCGACGTTCTCGCCGGCCTTCAGCACGGTGGTGGCGTCTTCGACACGGCCAGCCGAGATTTCGGAAGCGCGCAGGTAGCCTTCGACGTCCACGGACAGGGTGATGACGGCGCCCTTGGCTTCGACCGACTTGATCGTGCCAGGAACGACGGCGCCCTTGTCATAGGTAGCCACGAAGTTGTTGAAGGGGTCGCCTTCCAGCTGCTTGATGCCCAGCGAGATGCGTTCCTTGTCGGTGTCGATGCCCAGAACCACGGCTTCGAGCTCGTCGCCCTTCTTGAAGTTGCGCACGGCTTCTTCGCCGGTTTCCGTCCACGACAGGTCGGACAGGTGGACCAGGCCATCGATGCCGCCGGGCAGGCCGACGAACACACCGAAGTCGGTGATCGACTTGATGGCGCCGCGGACCTTGTCGCCACGCTTGAAGTTGGTGGCGAACTCTTCCCACGGGTTCTGGCGGCACTGCTTCATGCCCAGCGAGATACGGCGACGGTCTTCGTCGATCTCCAGGACCATGACTTCGACTTCTTCGCCCAGGGTGACAACCTTGCGCGGATCGACGTTCTTGTTGGTCCAGTCCATTTCGGAGACGTGCACCAGGCCTTCGATGCCGGCTTCGACTTCCACGAACGCGCCGTAGTCGGTCAGGTTGGTGACCTTGCCGAACAGACGGGTGCCCTGCGGGTAGCGACGGGCCAGGCCCACCCAAGGATCTTCGCCCAGTTGCTTGACGCCCAGCGAGACGCGGCTCTTTTCCTGGTCGAACTTGAGGACCTTGGCTTCGACTTCCTGACCCACTTGCAGGACTTCGGACGGGTGACGCACGCGGCGCCATGCCATGTCGGTGATGTGCAGCAGGCCGTCGATACCGCCCAGGTCCACGAACGCGCCGTAGTCGGTGATGTTCTTGACCACGCCCTTGACCACGGCACCTTCGTGCAGGGTTTCGAGCAGCTTCTGGCGCTCTTCGCCCATGCTGGCTTCCAGCACCTGGCGGCGCGACAGCACGACGTTGTTGCGCTTGCGGTCCAGCTTGATGACCTTGAATTCCAGGGTCTTGCCTTCGTACGGCGTCGTGTCCTTGACGGGGCGCAGGTCGACCAGCGAGCCCGGCAGAAACGCGCGGATGCCGTTGGTCATGACGGTCAGGCCGCCCTTGACCTTGCCGGTGATGGTGCCGGTAACCAGCTCGCCGTTCTCGAGCGCGGTTTCCAGTTGCAGCCAGGCCGACAGGCGCTTGGCGCGGTCACGCGACAGGATGGTGTCGCCGTAGCCGTTTTCCAGCGAGTCGATGGCCACCGAGACGTAGTCGCCGGGTTGGACTTCGAGTTCGCCCTGGTCGTTCAGGAACTCTTCCAGGGGAACCAGCGCCTCGGACTTCAGGCCGGCGTTGACGACCACGAAGTTGTGGTCGATGCGAACGACTTCAGCGCTGATGACCTCACCGGACTTCATGTCCTGGTTCTTGAGGCTCTCGGCGAAAAGGGCGGCAAAGCTTTCGCCGCCAAAGTCGGAAGTGGAAACGGAAGACATTAGGTTATGCGTCCATGGCCAAAATGGCCGGGTTGAATACACGCCAAGGCGGATTGCCCGCTCCAGCGGAGTGAAAGAAACCTGCCGGCATCACGCATGCTTGCGGGGTGGTCCCGTGGGGATGCGCGCTTGGCCGTCAGGGCCTACAGCTGTGATACAGAATATGGGTACTCGGTACTGCTCTTGCAAGAGAACGGATTACCGTTCCGCCTGCCCTGCCCGCGCATGCCAGTGATCCAGCACGGCCTGTACCGTTTGCTCGATCGTGAGATTCGACGAATCGAGCTCCCGGGCATCCGCCGCGGCAACCAGCGGCGCGGCGGCGCGTTGCGAGTCGCGCGCATCGCGTGCACGCAGATCTTCCAGCACCTTGGAGAGCAGGTCGTCAATATTAGCCGGATTTCCCTTGTCGATCAACTGCTTACAACGCCTCTGCGCCCTGGCCTCGACATCCGCCACCAGAAATATCTTCAATGGGGCGTCCGGAAACACCACCGTACCCATGTCGCGGCCGTCGGCCACCAGGCCCGGCGCCTGGCGAAAAGCCCGCTGGCGGGCCAGCAGCGCCTCGCGCAGGGCGGGATAGGCGGCGATCCGCGAGGCCAGGTTGCCGACCTGCTCCTGGCGGATGGCATCGGCCACTTCCTGGCCTTCCAGCAGGATGGACGAGCCCTCGAAACGCACGTCCAGCGTGCGGGCCGCCTCGGCCAGTGCCGGGGCGTCGTCGGGGGAAATGCCGCGATTGAGGGCGACCAGGGCGGTCAGGCGGTATAGCGCGCCGCTGTCGAGCACCGCCCAGCCCAGGGCGTCGGCGACGCGATGGGCGATGGTGCCCTTGCCCGAGGCGGTGGGGCCGTCGATGGCAATGACCGGTACGGCGCCGTCGGCCGGCGCCACGGGGGATTGATTCATGCGAATCCCTCTATCGATTCAGGAGCTGACCAGGCTCGCATAGACGTCGAAATAGCCGGGAAACGTCTTGCTGACGCAGCCCGGATCCAGGATGCGCACCGCGGCCGGGCCGAACGCGGCCAGCGAGAAGCACATGGCCATGCGGTGGTCGTCCCAGGTGCCGATGTGCGCATCGCGCCATTGGCCCGCTGCCGGCGGCGTGACCCGCAGCCAGTCCGGCCCCGACTCCACCTGCGCGCCCAGCTTGGCCAGCTCGGTGTGCATGGCGTGGATGCGGTCGGTTTCCTTGACCCGCCAGCTGCCGATGTTGCGCAGGCGGCACGGGCCGTCTGCATACAGGGCCAGCGCCGCGGCCGTCATGGCGGCGTCGGGGATCAGGTTGAAATCCGCATCGAACGCGCGCAGTCGCTCGCCCTGCGCCACCCGCACGCCGCTGGCCTGCAGCCAGCCATCGCCGGATTCGATCGTAGCGCCCATGGCGCGCAATGTCTCGGTGAAAGCGACGTCGCCCTGGATGCTGCCGGCATCCACGCCGGTGACGCGCAGCGGACCGCCGCCAATGGCGCCCAGCGCCAGGAAATACGAGGCGGTGGACGCGTCGCCCTCGACCGCGATGCGGCCCGGGCTGCGATAGGCCGCGTCGGCCGCCACCGTGAAGCGCTGCCAGCCGTCGCGCCGCACGGCCACGCCGTAGCGCGACATCAGATTCAGCGTGATCTCGATGTAAGGCTTGGAGATGAGCTCGCCGACGACCTCGATGACGACGTCCTTGCCCGTGGCGCGCGCCAGCAGCGGCGAGGCCAGCAGCAGCGCAGTCAGGAACTGGCTGGAGACATTGCCCTGCACCCGCACCGGGGCATCGGCGCGCGGCGCGCCCGCCTTGATGTGCAGCGGCGGATAGCCTGCCTGGCCCAGGTAATCGACGTCGGCGCCCAGGCCGCGCAGCGCGTCGACCAGGTCGCCGATGGGCCGCTCGTGCATGCGCGGCACGCCCGACAGGCGGTAATCGCCGCCCGTCAGCGCCAGCGCGGCGGTCAGCGGACGGAAGGCGGTGCCCGCGTTGCCCAGGAACAGGTCGGCCTGGCGCGTGGGAAAGCGCATGGCGCCGCCCACCGTGACATGGCCCTCGCCGTGGTCGTCGACCTGCACGCCCAACTGGCGCAGCGCGGCCAGCATGACGCGCGTGTCGTCGGAATCGAGCAGGCCGGTGATGTCGGTCACGCCCTCGGCCAGCGCCGCCAGCAGCAGCACGCGGTTGGATATGCTCTTGGACCCTGGCAGGGCCACCTCGCCGCGCGCCTGCGCGGCATGAGGCAGGTCGAGATGGTCGGCTTCATTCATGGTCGGGTCCTTGGGTGTCGCTGCCCGCGCTCATTGCGGGTCGCGGCGCCAGTTGCGGCGCGCCTGCGCGGCGTGATCTAGCATGGCCAGCAATGCCGGGCCATCGCCGTCGCGCAGCGCCTGTTCGGTCTGGTCCAGCACGCCGCGCACGGCAGCCAGTTCCGCCAGCAGCGCCGGCTTGTTGGACAGGAAAATGTCGCGCCACATCTCGGGCGATCCCGCGGCGATGCGGGTGAAATCGCGGAAACCGCTGCCGGCCAGTCCCAGGCGCCGTCCGGCATCCTCGGCGGACGCCACCTGCGCCATGTAGACGGCGGACAGCAGGTGCGGCATGTGGCTGACGGACGCCAGCACGCGGTCGTGCGTGTCGGCATCCATGTCGATGACCTCGGCGCCACAGGCCTGCCAGGCATCGCGCACGAGCGCGACGGATTCAGGAGAATTCTCGGGCAGCGGCGTCAGCACCACGGTGCGGTCGCGGTACAGCGTGGCGTCGGCGGCCTCGGGACCGGTGCGCTCGGCGCCCGCGATGGGATGGCCCGGCACGAAGCACGCAATGCGATCGCCCAGTGCGGCACGGGCGGCCTCGACGACCTCGGCCTTGGTGCTGCCGCCATCGGTCAGCACGATGCCGGGCCGCAGGTGCGGCCGCATGCGCGCCAGCACGGCGCCCAGGCTGCCCACCGGCGTGGCCAGCATGACCAGGTCGGCGCGCCGCGCGGCCGTCTCGGCATCGACGGCCTCGTCGATCAGGCCCAGCTCGACGGCGCGCTGCAGCGATTGCGCATTGCGCCCCACGCCCAGCACCTGCCCCACCCTGCCCGCCTGGCGCAGCGCGGCGGCGAACGAACCGCCGATCAGGCCGACGCCGACGATGGCCAGTACGGGTGCGGCGTTGCTCATTTGCCTGCCGACAGGATCTGCTCGAGGGCCTCGATGAAACGCGTGTTCTCGCCGGGCAGGCCGATGGTGACGCGCAGCCACTCGGGCAGGCCGTCGCCTGCCACCGGACGCACGATCACGCCGCGCTTGAGCAGTTCGAGGTTGATGCGGGGCGCGTCGCCCACGTGCACCAGCACGAAGTTGCCGTAGCTGGGCACGTAGTGCAGGCCCAGCTTGTCGAAGGCCGCGCACAGTTGCGCCTTGCCCGCCTTGTTGCCGGCGTAGGCCTGCTCCAGATAGGCCGCGTCGCCCAGCGCCGCGATGGCGGCCGCCTGGGCCAGCGTGTTCACGTTGAACGGCTGGCGCACGCGATTCAGCAGGTCGGTCAGGCGCGGCTGCGACAGCGCGAAGCCCACGCGCAGGCCGGCCAGGCCATAGGCCTTGGAGAACGTGCGCGACACGATCAGGTTGGGGAACTGGCGAACCAGTTCGGTGCTGTCGAAGCGCAGTTCGGGATCGAGGTACTCGTTGTAGGCCTCGTCCAGCACCACCGTGACGCGGTCGCCGTGGGCGTCGCGCACGCGTGCAAGGAAGGCCTGCAGTTGCGGGCCGCCGATGAAGGTGCCGGTGGGATTGTTGGGGTTGGCGATGAACAGCAGGCGCGTGTCGTCGGCGATGGCCGCGAACATGGCGTCCAGGTCATGGCCGTAGTCGCGCGCCGGCACCATGATATGGCGGGCGCCGCGGGCCTGCGTGGCCAGTTTGTAGACGACGAAGGCATGCTGCGCGTAGACCGCCGACGTGCCCGGCGACAGCAGCGCCAGCGCCGCGATTTCGAGGATGTCGTTCGAGCCGTTACCCAGCGTGATCCAGTCCATCGGCACGCCGTAGCGCTTGGACAGCGCGGACTTCAGGTCGAAGCCGTTCGGATCCGGATAGCGGGCCAGCGCCTCGGCGGCGGCGGCGATGGCGGCGCGCGCCGAGGCGGGCATGCCCAGCGGGTTCTCGTTGGAGGCCAGCTTGACGATGCCGGCCGGGTCCAGGCCGAACTCGCGGGCGAGTTCGTCGATGGGCTTGCCGGCCTGGTACGGCGCGATCGCGTTGATGTGGGCGGGCGCGGCGAAAGTCTTGTCGTTGCTCATGGTGCGTAGCCTGACGGTGCGTAACCTATTGGGCCGGGTAGGATCCCAGCAGCTTGAAGAATGCAACCTGCGCCTGCAGCGCCGCCAGGGCCTGCGCCACGTTCGCATCATCGCGGTGGCCCAGCAGGTCGATGTAGAAGTAGTACTCCCATTGCCCGGTGCGGGCCGGCCGCGACTCGAAGCGCGTCATGGACACGCCGCTGGCGGCCAGGGGCGACAGCATCTCGTACACGGCGCCCGCGCGGTTGGGCACGGCCAGGATCAGGCTGGTCTTGTCGCGGCCGCTGGGGCCAGGCTTGAGCGTGCCGATGGCCAGGAAGCGCGTGCGGTTCTGCGCGTCGTCCTGGATGCCCGAGGCGACGACCGTCAGGCCCCAGGCCGGCGCGGCCACTTCACCGGCGATGGCGGCGACGGTGGGATCCTGCGCGGCCACGCGAGCAGCCTCGGAGTTGCTGGCCGCGGCCACGCGCTCCAGTTCGGGATAGTTGCGCGTCAGCCAGTTCTGGCACTGCGCCAGTGCCTGCGGATGCGCCGAGATGGCCTTGATGCCGTCCATGCCGCCGCTTTGCGTCATCAGGCAGTGGCGGATGACCAGCGAGCGCTCGCCCAGGATCTGCAGGGGCGACCCCAGCAGCAGGTCCAGGCTGCGGTTGACCGCGCCTTCGGTGGAGTTCTCGACCGGCACCATGCCCACGTCGGCCTGCCCGGCCTCGACGGCGCGGAAGACCTCGTCGAACGAGGCGCACGGCAGGCGCTGCACGGAATGGCCGAAATGGTCCAGCGCCGCCTGCTCGGAGAACGAGCCCTGCGGGCCCAGGTAGGCGACGGTCATGCCGCGCTCCAGGCCGCGGCAGGCGGACATGATCTCGGTCCAGACCGCGGCCACCCCGGCGTTGGGGAACGGCCCGGGATTGTTCTGCTGCAACGCGCGGATGACGGCGGCTTCGCGCTCGGGACGCAGCGCCGCGCCGTCGGCCTGCACGGCATGCTTGGCATCGCCCACGGCCTGGGCCGTGCGGGCCCGTTCGCACAGCAGGGCCAGGATCTGCGCATCGATGGAATCGATACGCTCGCGCAGCGGGCGCAGCGCGGCGGCTAGCGAGGCGTCATCCATGGGTGCGCTCGAATTCCTTCAAGTATTCGACCAGGGCCTGCACGCCCGCCAGCGGCATGGCGTTGTAGATGGAGGCGCGCATGCCGCCCACGCTCTTGTGGCCCTTCAACTGCGTGAGACCCGCGGCATCGGCGCCCTTCAGGAAGGCGTCGTTCAGCGAGTCGTCGCGCAGCACGAACGGCACGTTCATGCGCGAGCGCACCGGCGCATGCACCGGATTGCGGTAGAACGAGGAGCTGTCCAGATAGCCGTACAGCAGCTCGGCCTTGGCCGCGTTGGCGGCCTCGATGCCATCGACGCCGCCCTGCGCCTTGATCCACTTGAACACCAGGCCCGCCACATAGATGGCATAGGCCGGCGGCGTGTTGTAGCGCGAGTGCTCGGCGGCCACGTTGGCGTAGTCGAATGCGGAGGGGCAGATCGGCAGTGCGTGGCCCAGCAGGTCGCGCCGCGCGATGACGACGGTGGCGCCGGCCGGGCCGACGTTCTTCTGCGCGCCCGCGAACAGCAGGCCGGCACGCTCGATGTCGAGCTTGCGCGACAGGAAATGCGACGAGGCATCGACCACCAGCGGCACGTCGGGCGCGCCCAGCGCGGCCATGTCGGGCCAGTCGACGGTCTCGACGCCGCCGATGGTCTCGTTGCTGCACAGGTGCAGGTAGGCGGCATCCTTGCGGACGTTCCAGGTCTCGGCGGACGGCGACCAGGTGAAGGCGCCCTGCTGCGCGCCGTCGATCTCGGTGGCCGCGCCGCTGGTGGCCGCGACCTGCGCGTCGCCGTAGCGGCCGGCTTCTTTATGCGAACGCACCGACCAGTGGCCGGTGAGCACGAAATCGGCCGACGGGGACGCGCGGCGGCCCATCAGGTTCATCGGGACGATGGCGTTCTCGCCCAGGCCGCCGCCCTGCATGAACATGATGGCGTAGTCGGCGGGCAGGCCCAGCAGGTCGCGCAGGTCGTTCTCGGCCTCGTCGCAGATCTGCACGAAGTGCTTGCCGCGATGGCTCATTTCCATGACCGACATGCCGCTGCCGCGCCAGTCGAGCATTTCCGCCGCGGCTTGCCGCAGCACCGACTCGGGCAGGGCCGACGGGCCCGCCGAAAAATTCCAGGGACGCGTCATGCTGCGTTACTCCGTAGATCCGGTGGAAGAGGTGTCCCCGGCGTCGCCCTGCGATTGCGCGCCGTTGTCGTCGTCGATGCCTTCGTCGCCTTCGCCTTCGATTTCGTCGGCGTCGCTTTCGACCACGCGGCGCACGCCCGACAGGCTGCTGCCGTCATCCACGCTGATCAGGGTGACGCCTTGCGTGGCGCGGCCCATTTCGCGGATTTCGGACACGCGGGTGCGCACCAGCACGCCGCCCGTGGTGATCAGCATGATCTCGTCGGACGGGCGCACCAGCACGGCGCCCACGACGCGGCCGTTGCGCGACGAGGTCTGGATGGCGATCATGCCCTTGGTGCCGCGGCCGTGGCGGGTGTATTCGACGATGGAGGTGCGCTTGCCGTAGCCGTTCTCGGTGGCGGTCAGCACGCTTTGCGTTTCGTCTTCCGCCACCAGCAGCGAGATGACGGTTTGCGTTTCCTCGAGCTGCATGCCGCGCACGCCGCGGGCGTTGCGGCCCATCGGGCGCACGTCGTTCTCGTCGAAACGCACGGCCTTGCCGGCATCGGAGAACAGCATGACGTCGTGCTTGCCGTCGGTCAGGTCGGCGCCGATCAGGAAGTCGCCGTCATCGAGATCGACCGCGATGATGCCGGCCTTGCGGGGGTTGGAGAAATCGGACAGCGGGGTCTTCTTGACCGTGCCTCGCGACGTCGCCATGAAGACGTAGTGGTCTTCGCTGAATTCCTTGACGGGCAGCACCACCGTGATCTTCTCGCCTTCGGCCAGCGGGAACATGTTGACGATGGGGCGGCCGCGCGAGCCGCGCGTGCCCTGCGGCACTTCCCAGACCTTCAGCCAGTAGACGCGGCCGCGGTTGGAGAAGCACAGCAGGTAGTCGTGCGTGTTGGCGATGAACAACTGGTCGATCCAGTCGTTTTCCTTCATCGCCGTGGCCTGCTTGCCGCGTCCGCCGCGCTTCTGCGAGCGGTACTCGGAAAGCGGCTGGCTCTTGATGTAGCCGCTGTGCGACATGGTGACCACCATGTCCATCGGGGTGATCAGGTCCTCGGTGTCGATGTCGTAGGCATTGACTTCGATCTCGGCGCGGCGCACGTCCTTCGCGCTGGTGGCGAACTCGGCCTTGATGGCCTGCAGTTCGTCGCCGATGATCGTGGTGATGCGCTCGGGACGCGACAGGATGTCCAGCAGATCGGCGATGTTGTCCATCACTTCGCGGTACTCGCCGACGATCTTGTCCTGCTCCAGGCCGGTCAGGCGCTGCAGGCGCATGTTCAGGATTTCCTGCGCCTGGGTATCGGACAGACGGTACAGGCCGTCGTTCTGCAGGCCGAACTCGGCAGCCAGGTCGTCCGGACGATAGGCCGCGCGGCCGCCCGGCGTATTGCCGTCGTCGGCGCGCGCCAGCATCTCGCGCACCAGCGAGGAATCCCAGGTGCGCGCCATCAGTTCCTGGCGCGCCACCGGTGGGGTCGGCGCGGCCTTGATGATGGCGATGAAATCGTCGATGTTGGCCAGCGCCACGGCCAGGCCTTCCAACACGTGGCCGCGCTCGCGCGCCTTGCGCAACTGGAACACCGTGCGGCGCGTGACCACTTCGCGGCGATGCTGCAGGAAGTAGCTGATGAGCTGCTTCAGGTTCAGCAGGCGGGGCTGGCCGTCGACCAGCGCCACCAGGTTCATGCCGAACGTGTCCTGCAGCTGCGTGTTCTTGTAGAGGTTGTTGAGCACGACCTCGGGCACTTCACCGCGCTTCAACTCGATGACCAGGCGCATGCCGTCCTTGTCCGACTCGTCGCGGATGTCGGAGATGCCCTCGATCTTCTTTTCGTTGACCAGTTCGGCGATGCGCTCCTGCAGGGTCTTCTTGTTGACCTGGTAGGGAATGGCGTCGACCACGATGGCCTGGCGATTGCCCTTCTCCATGTCCTCGAAGTGGACCTTCGCGCGCATCACGACACGGCCGCGTCCGGTGCGGTAGCCTTCGCGCACGCCGCTCATGCCGTAGATGATGCCGCCAGTGGGGAAGTCGGGCGCGGGGATGAGCTCCATGAGCTCATCGATGGTGCACTCCGGATTGCGCAGGCAGTACAGGCAGCCGTCGACCACTTCGGTCAGGTTGTGCGGCGGAATGTTGGTGGCCATGCCCACGGCGATGCCCGAGCTGCCGTTGACCAGCAGGTTGGGCAGGCGCGAGGGCAGCAGCAGCGGCTCTTGCTCGCTGCCGTCGTAGTTGGGGCCGAAATCGACGGTTTCCTGGTCGATGTCGGCCAACAATTCGTGGGCGATCTTGGCCAGGCGGATTTCGGTGTAACGCATCGCCGCGGCGTTGTCGCCGTCGATGGAACCGAAGTTGCCCTGGCCGTCGACCAACATGTAGCGCATGGAGAAATCCTGCGCCATGCGGACGGTGGTGTCGTAGACGGACTGGTCGCCGTGCGGGTGGTACTTACCGATCACGTCACCGACGATACGCGCCGACTTCTTGTAGGCGCGATTCCAGTCGTTGTTCAGTTCGTGCATGGCGTACAGCACGCGCCGGTGCACGGGCTTCAAGCCATCGCGCACATCGGGCAGCGCGCGACCGACGATCACGCTCATCGCGTAATCGAGGTAGCTGCGGCGCATCTCTTCTTCCAGCGATACCGGAAGCGTCTCCTTGGCAAAGGAATCCATATTGGTGGCGACAGAATCGTGTAAGGGGATGGGCCCCGGCCGGACGAACCCGGGCCCGGGCAAACGGGAAATTTTATCATCCAGCGGTCACCCCCCGCCGGACCCGGCTTTGGCGCCCCGTCGCAAGGCCCCTGCCGACCGCAACATTTTGACATTACAACCTTGTTGCCAAAAACCAACATGAATATCCTGCGGAGCATAGAAAAGCCGCTATCGCAGGGGAATGGACTGGACCAAGGCAGCCAAAGGCGGGCAAATGCCTTAAGATTGTTTCCAGCACGCAGGAGACCCAGCAGCAGTGCTTGAACACTGTCCAGGCATTGTTATACTGGCCCCGTTTTCCTGATATGCGGCGGGGGTCGCTGCGAGTCATCTATCCAGCTTCAAGCTCAACGAGGAGAAACATGAACAAACCCTCCAAATTCGCTCTGGCTCTTGCCTTCGCCGCCGTCACGGCCTCTGGTGCGGCTTCCGCCCAAACCGTCGACAACTGGCGCAATGCTTTCGGCACGGTGTGGAAGAACGGCACCAACGAACTGTGCTGGCGCGATGCCTTCTGGACCCCGGCCACCGGCATCCCCGGTTGTGACGGCGTGCCTGTCGCCCAGGCCGCTACGCCGCGCGCTCCGGCTCCCCAGCCGACCGCCTCGAAGGTCGTCTTCAACGCCGACACGTTCTTCGACTTCGACAAGTCGACGCTGAAGCCGGAAGGCCGCCAGCTGCTGGACCAAGTGGCTTCCCAGGTGAACACCATCAACCTGGAAACCCTGATCGCCGTTGGCCACACCGACTCGATCGGTTCGGACGCCTACAACCAGAAGCTGTCCGAGCGTCGTGCCGCTTCGGTCAAGTCGTACCTGGTCAGCAAGGGCATCGACGCCAACCGTATCTACACGGAAGGCAAGGGCGAGAAGCAACCCGTTGCTTCGAACTCGACCCGCGAAGGCCGCGCGAAGAACCGCCGCGTGGAAATCGAAATCGTCGGTACCCGCCGCTAAGCATTTCGACCGGCGTCACAGCCGGTACAATAAAGGGCCACGCACAGCGTGGCCCTTTTTTTTGCCGCCGGGCCGCTGCCGGGCAACCGCCGCCTGGCTTTCAGGTCCCGGGGCCCGGCACTCGGCACGGACCTCTCCTGCCTTCGCCAACGGCCGCTCCATGACCCCAGATACCTCTGCCCGCCCCGTCAACGCCGACCAGGCCGAACTGGACAAGTTCAGCGCCCTGGCCTCGCGCTGGTGGGATCCGGAAAGCGAATTCAAGCCGCTGCACGCCATCAACCCGCTGCGCCTGGAATGGATCCAGGAGCTGGCCGGCAGCTTGGCGGGCAAGCGCGTGCTGGACGTGGGTTGCGGCGGCGGCATCCTGTCCGAAAGCATGGCGCGCGCCGGCGCCCAGGTCACGGGCATCGACCTGGCCGACAAGTCGCTGAAGGTGGCGCGTCTTCATGGCCTGGAATCGGGCGTGCCGGTGGAATACCGCAAGGTGCCGGTCGAAGACCTGGCCGCCGAACAGCCCGGCCAGTACGACGTGGTCACCTGCATGGAAATGCTGGAACATGTCCCCAACCCGGCGTCCATCGTGCAGGCCTGCGCCGCGCTGGCCAAGCCGGGCGGCTGGGTGTTCTTCTCCACGCTGAACCGCAACCCCAAGTCGTTCCTGTTCGCCATCATCGGCGCCGAATACGTGCTGCGCCTGCTGCCGCGCGGCACCCACAGCTACGAAAGCTTCATCAAGCCCAGCGAGCTCGCCTCGTCGGTGCGCCAGGCCGGGCTGGAAACGGTGGGCATGCGCGGCATGGAATACAACCCGATCACCAAGATCTATTCGCTGTCGGCCGATACGTCGGTGAATTACCTGATGGCCACGCGCAAATGAACGACGAGTCTCCCATGACGGCATTGGTCCTGTTCGACTTCGACGGCACGCTGGCCGATACCGCTCCCGACCTGGCCGCCGCGGCCAACCGGCAGCGCACCCGGCAAGGCCTCGATCCCCTGCCCTACGAGACCCTGCGTCCGGTGGCGTCGCACGGCGCCCGCGGCCTGCTGCGCGCGGCGCTCGGCCTCAAACCGGAAGACCCGGGCTACGAAGCCGTGCGCATGCAGTTCCTGGAAGACTACGCAGCGGGCTCCACAGTGCACAGCACGCTGTTCCCGGGTATCGCCGAACTGCTGGCGCGCCTGCAACGGCACGGCCTGTCCTGGGGCATTGTCACCAATAAGGCGACCCGGCTGGCCGTGCCCATCATCGAATACCTGGGCCTGGCCGAGCAAAGCGCCGCCACCGTGTGCGGCGACACCGCCGAACA
This sequence comes from Bordetella ansorpii, assembly GCF_900078315.1. Classification (GTDB taxonomy): domain Bacteria; phylum Pseudomonadota; class Gammaproteobacteria; order Burkholderiales; family Burkholderiaceae_B; genus Bordetella; species Bordetella ansorpii. The sequence goes on along the minus strand of NZ_FKBS01000013.1, from coordinate 197,166 downwards.
CCCCAAGCCCCATCCGGCGCCGCTGCTGCTGGCGGCTTCGCAGGCCGGCTTCTCGCCCGAACGCTGCGTCTATGTCGGCGACGACCTGCGCGACGTGCAGGCCGCGCACGCCGCGGGCATGCCCGCCGTGGCGGCGGCCTACGGCTACATCGGCGTCGACGGCGACGCCACGGTCTGGCAGGCGGAAGCCTGCGCCGACAGCGTCGAAGCGCTGTGGCCGGCCATCCGCGCCCTGCTGCCCTCGGACGTGCGCCACGCATTATCCGACCAGACCGAACAGTAAAGCCGGCCGGGTGGCCTTTATCCGACCGCCCATTCTCCCCTACAGTACCGAACATCCTGCGGTAACCGCGCCCACCGGCACGAACCGCTCGCTCCCCCTTTTCCATTTCTGCTCCGGTGCGCGGCCCACAAGGCCGCGTGCCCGTTTGCCCATGCCTTTGCTTCCCATACTGCTGTTGTCCGCGTCGGGTTTCACCATCCTGACTACCGAGTTCCTGATCATCGGCCTCTTGCCGCCCATGGCGCGCGACCTCGACGTCACGGTGTCGCAGGCCGGCCTGCTGGTGTCGCTGTTCGCCTTCACGGTCGCGGCCACCGGCCCGCTGCTGACGGCATTGATGACCAACATCGAGCGCAAGCGCCTGTTCGTCGGCGTGCTGGTGCTGTTCGGCCTGTCCAACACCCTGGCGGCCCTGGCGCCCGACATCGGCACCATGGCTGTCGCGCGCCTGGTCCCGGCGCTGGCCCTGCCCGTCTTCTGGTCGCTGGCCAGCGCCACCGCCGTGGAGATCGTGGGGCCGGAGCGCGCCGGCCGCGCCATCTCCCTGGTGGCGTTCGGCATCGTGGCGGCCACCGTGTTCGGCATCCCCATCGGCGTGCTGATCTCCGACGCCCTGGGCTGGCGCGCCGCGTTCGGCATCCTGGCCGCGGTGGCCTTCGCCAAGGCGGTCATGCTGCTGCTGACGTTCCCGCGCATCCAGCGCCACGGCCATACCGTGCGGTTGCGCGAGCAGGTGCGCATCCTGCGCAATCCGCTGGTGGTGGGGCACGTGCTGCTGTCGTTGCTGGTGTTCACGGGCATGTTCACGGCCTACACCTACCTGGCCGACATGCTGGAGCGGCTGGCGGGTTTCAACGGCCAGGTGGTGGGCTGGACCATGATGGCCTTCGGCGGCATCGGCATCATCGGCAACTGGCTGGGCGGCCGGCTGGTGGACCGCAGCCCGCTGGGCGCCACCCTGCTGTTCGGCACCATCATGGCCGGCGGCCTGGCCTTCGTCACCCTGGTGATGCGCGCGCCGGTGCTGCTGGCCGTGGCGCTGGCGGCGTGGGGCGTCGCCCAGGCAGCGCTGTTCATCGTCTGCCACGTGCGGCTGATGAAGGCCGCGCCCCAGGCGCCGGCCTTTGCCGCCTCGCTGAACATTTCGGGCGCCAATGCCGGAATCGGGCTGGGTGCGGTGGTCGGCGGCTACGTCATCGACCACCACGGCCTGGCCGCCCTGGGCGGAGCGGCCGCCGGCGTGCTGGCGGTGGGGATGCTGCTGGCGCTGGGCCTGATGGCCATGACGCGGCGCGCCCAGGCGGCGCCGGTGACGGCCGCCGAGCCGGTGGGCCAGCAATGCTGAGGGGTTTGCCGCCTGCATCGCGGCGGGAAGCATGGCAACAAGCGGGGCCGTCCGCCGCATCCCTCACGCGGCAGCTCGGCCCGCGCGCGTCCGGGGCAATTGCGCCCGGCGGTCGCGCTCCTGTCGCCAAAAGGCTTCAAGTCCAGCATCTTCCCGCATAAGAGCGTACAATCATCAGTCCTGGGGCCGATCCGGATTCGACGTGGGTCGCGAAACAGTTCAGGGCATGCCGAGCACCAGTACGCTCGTAAAACCACTGGAAACAATCAAACGCCAACGACGAGCGTTTCGCTCTCGCCGCTTAAGCGGTGAGCCGCTGCACCGATCTGTCCTTGGGTCGGGCGGAGGAAGGGCAACCTTCCTAAGGATTTCTGTCTAGGGCCTATATCCCCCGAAGCAGTTTCTTCCTGAACCGCAGCAGTGTTATTCACAAGGAATCGGCTTGCGCTGGGGTCACACGGCGTAGGTTTAAATTACGTGAATCGCTCTGGTCCGGCCTGTCGGTTGGCTAAGTCCAGGGTTAAAACGAAATAGGCCGACTACGCATGTAGAACTGACTGCAGAGGGCTTGCGGACGCGGGTTCAATTCCCGCCGGCTCCACCAGTATATTTATCCGGCATCGCCCGCCGGATAACAGAAAATCCCCAAGAGGTTCGCCTCCTGGGGATTTTTTTTGGCCATGCCGATGGCGGCCGCCAGGGGTCAGAAATATGCCGCCACGCCGAACGCCTGCGCCTTGGCCCGTTCGATGGCGGCGGGCCCCTGGTCGTCCCAGGTGTGCTCCACCGTCAAACGCGTGACGTCCCGCACCCCGATGAACTTCAGCCAGAAATCCAGATAATCGGCCTGGTGCGCAAAACCCGGATTATCGTCGCTCGCCCCCGCATCGATGCTCTGGCCGCGCACATGGATGACCAGCGCGCGCGAAGCATGCAGCATCGGGCCATATGCCTTGCCGTCGAAGGTGAACAGCATATTGCGCTGGCAGACCAGGTCGATCAACTGCTTCAGCTTGTACGGATAACCGAAATTCCACATCGGCACACCGATGACGATGCGGTCCGCCCACTGGAAACGGGCCGCCAGCGACTGGATGCGCTGCCAGACAGAAGCCTCATGGTCGTCCATGGGCGCGTTGGCGACGCCCTTGTACTTCGCGCCGATGCCCGCGTGGTCGAACTCGGGCAGGTCTTCTTCCCACACGTTCAGCGTATCGACCACCAGCGACGGACAGGCCTGGGCATACGCCTCGATGAAGGCATTGGCGACCGCGATCGACGCGGATCGGTCGCCGCGCGGGGAAGACACGATATTCAGCAAACGCATGATGCAAGGTTCCGGAAAAGAGAGTGCGAAGGGGAATGCGGCCACCCTGGCCGCCCGGCCCGGGCCGCGGCGGCGTCCGGAGCCGTTGAGAAACGCGCAATGTCCTGGGGCGCGAACGGGGCCAGGAACGATTCGGCGGCGGCGGCCTCGTAGACCGCCCACATTGTCTTGCGCAGCGTGCGCCCGGCCCGCCGAGCCACGCCTGGGCAGGCCGGTCCGCCTCGGACAGGCGACGGCCGTCCAGCGTATCGAACGCGCGATGGCACCGCGCGAACGAAAACCACGGATCCGGCGGTTTCATGGGCATGCTTTGCGCTTCAGACGATGAGTTGCATTTGCAATCGTACCGCAAAGCGCTCACAATCCGCTATCGATTGCATATGCAACTCATGCATGACCATGGCTGTCCGTGAGTCGGACCGAAGGTGCATTGCGATCCCGCCCCCTCATGGAGACAGACATGAATGCCCCCGAAATGCTGCTGGACGCACTGCCCCTGGACGTGGATCCCCAGGAGACACAGGAATGGATCGAAGCGCTGAGCGCCGTGACCGGTGTGCATGGACGCCACCGCGCGCACTACCTGCTGGATCGCCTGCACAGCGCCGATGCCCAGGTGCATGGCGATTTCCGCGGCGCGATCACCACGCCTTACGTCAACACGATCAGCGTCCACGACGAATCGGCCTATCCCGCCGATCTCCAGATCGAACGCCGGCTGGCCGCCATGGTGCGCTGGAACGCGATGGCCATGGTGCTGCGCGCCGGCAAGCACTCGAACGTGGGTGGACACATCGCCACCTACGCCTCCGCGGCCGTGCTGTACGAGGTGGGGTTCAACCATTTCTTCCGCGGGCGCACCGATCATTTCGCCGGCGACCTCGTCTATCTGCAGGGTCATGCCTCGCCGGGCATCTATGCGCGCGCCTTCGTGGAAGGCCGCATCAGCGAGGCGCAGTTGGACAACTTCCGGCGCGAGGCGGGACGCGATGGCGTGTCGTCGTATCCGCATCCGCGCCTGATGCCGGACTTCTGGCAGTTCCCGACGGTATCGATGGGACTGGGTCCCATTACCGCGGCCTATCAGGCGCGCTTCATGCGCTACCTGGAAGACCGGCAACTGACGCCGCAACAAGGCCGCAAGGTCTGGGCCTTCCTGGGCGACGGCGAGATGGACCAGCCCGAATCCCTGGCGGCGGTGGCCATGGCCGGGCGCGAGCGGCTGGACAACCTGATCGTGGTCGTCAATTGCAATCTGCAGCGGCTCGATGGCCCCGTGCGCGGCAACGCCAAGATCATCCAGGAGTTCGAGGGCCTGTACCGCGCCGCGGGATGGAACGTCATCAAGGTGATCTGGGGCGGCGGCTGGGACGACCTGCTGGCGCGCGACACCACCGGCCTGCTGCAGCAGCGCATGATGGAATGCGTCGATGGCGAGTACCAGGCGTTCAAGTCGCAAGACGGCGCGTATGTCCGCGAGCACTTCTTCGGCAAGTATCCGCCGTTGCTCGACCTGGTGGCCGACATGAGCGATGCGGACATCTGGGCGCTGACGCGTGGCGGCCATGATCCCGTGAAGGTGTACAACGCCTATGCCGCCGCCGTGCGCCATACGGGGCAGCCAACGGTGATCCTGGCCAAGACGGTCAAGGGCTTCGGCATGGGCGAAGCGGGCGAAGGCCAGAACGTGAACCACCAGTTGAAGAAACTGAACGCCGATGCCGTGCGCGCCTTCCGCGACCGCTTCGAACTGCCCGTCAGTGATGAGCAACTGGACGACATCCCCTATCTGAAGCCCGCGGCGGACAGCGACGAAGCGCGCTACCTGCATGGACGCCGCGCGGCGCTGGGCGGGTACATCCCGTCGCGCCATGCCGCCTGCGAGCCGCTGACGTTGCCCGCGCTGTCCCTGTTCGATGCGCAGTTGCAGGACTCCGGCACGCGCGCCTACTCGACGACAATGGCGTTCGTGCGCATGCTGGGCGCCCTGCTGAAGGATGAATCGCTGGGCCGCAACGTGGTGCCCATCGTGCCCGACGAATCGCGCACCTTCGGCATGGAAGGCATGTTCCGGCAGGTCGGCATCTATTCGCACGTCGGCCAGTTGTATACGCCACAGGATGCCGGCCAGCTGAGCTATTACCGCGAGACGCGCGACGGGCAGATCATGCAGGAAGGCCTGAACGAATCCGGCGCCATGTCGGCCTGGATCGCGGCGTCCACGGCCTACAGCAACCACGGCGTCACGGCCCTGCCTTTCTACATCTACTACTCGATGTTCGGCTTCCAGCGGGTGGGGGACCTGGCCTGGGCGGCCGGCGACGCGCGTGCCCGAGGTTTCCTGCTGGGCGCGACCTCGGGCCGCACGACGCTGATGGGCGAAGGCCTGCAGCACGACGATGGGCACAGCCACGTGCTGTCGTCCGTGATTCCGTGCTGCGTCTCCTACGACCCGACCTATGCCTACGAGCTGGCCGTGATCATCCACGACGGGATTCGCCGCATGTACGTGGAACAGGAGGACGTCTTCTACTACATCACGCTGTTGAACGAAAACTATGCCCACCCGGCGCTGCCCGATGGCGCGCGGGACGGCATTCTGCGTGGCTGGTATGCGCTGCGCACGATGGCGCCTGAAGGCGAACCCGCCGCGCGCGTGCAACTGGCGGGCAGCGGCGCCATTCTCAACGAAGTGATCCAGGCGGCGCAGTTGCTGGCGAACGACTACGCCATCGCCTGCGACATCTGGAGCGCGACGAGCCTGACCGAACTTCGCCGCGACGGCATGGCGGCCGAGCGCTGGAACCTGCTGCATCCGGAAGCGGCGCCGCGCGTGCCCTATGTACAGCAATGCCTGGCGGGACGAGAGGGTCCGCTGGTCGTGGCGACGGACTACATGAAGATCGTGGCCGACCAGATCCGGCCCTTCGTAGAGGGCCGCCGCATGGTGGCGCTGGGCACGGATGGCTTTGGCCGCTCGGACACGCGGGAGTCGCTGCGCAGCTTCTTCGAAGTGGACCGGCATTTCATCGCGGTGGCGGCGCTCAAGGCGCTGGCGGATGACGGCGTGCTGCCGCGCCAGGTCGTGACGGAGGCGATGCAGCGGTATGGGGTGGCGGCGGACAAGGCGGATCCGAGCCGCTGAGGCAAGCGGGCGGCCGCATCTAACCTGTGAGGCACCGCATGCTGCCCGTTCGGCATGCACCCCGCCCGCCCCGCTGGCACGGGGTGATGCCGCCCGGACGCAGCGTGCCGGGCTGGCGCGGGCGGATTCAGCGCTGCGGCGGGTCGCGGCCCTCTTCCTTGGCCTTCAGCTTCGCCTCGAGACGGCTCTCTTCATCCTCCTTCTTCTGCACGTCGAGGTTCGCATCCGCGCGCACCTGCGCATGGCTGATCAGGGCGAAGATGAAGGTGCCGCCGATGATGTTGCCGATCAGCGTGGGCAACACGAAGTTCAGCAGCGAATCCCCGATGGTGGCCTCGCCCAGCAGCACCAGGTAGGTCACCTCGATCATGCCGACCACCACGTGCGACACGTCCGAGATCCCCATCAGATAGGTGATCAGGAAGATCAGCAGGATGCGCCCGCTTTCCACCGCATGGATCATCCAGACCAGCAGCGCGATCAGCCAGCCTGCCAGTACGGCGGTGGCGAAGGTCTGCCCATTGGGCGCTTCCAGCAGATGGTGCCCCATCTCGACGAACGCTTTGTTCACCTCGGGCGAGAACATCGGCAGATAGGCGAAGACCGAGGCCGCGATCAGCCCGCCGATGAAATTGCCCAGCAGCACCGTGCCCCACAGGCGCAGCAACTGCATCAGCTTGGCCCAGGTGGGCTGCGACATGAAGGGCAGCACCGGCGTGACCGTGTTCTCGGTGAACAGCTGCTGCCCCGCCGTGATGACGAAGATGAAGCCCAGCGTGTAGCCGGCCGCCTCGACCAGCACGGCCCACGGCACGTCGGGCACGTAGGCCTGCAGCACGCCGCGGCCCAGCATGGAGGTGCTCATGATCAGGCCGCCCGCGATGGCCGACCAGAACAGCGCGAAGAAGTCGCGCCGCATCTCTTTCTCGCCTTCCTTGCGGATGATCTCGTGAACCGCGGCGGCCTTGGACGGCAGCCTCTCGGTCAGCTCGTCGGCGGATTCTTTCTTCTGGTCGGCGTGTTGGGTGTCGGACATGATGCGCCTCCGTGGGCCGCTGATTCGGTCAAGACCGGGGTTCGACGCCCGCACGATGGCGGGCGCATTCAACCTTATGTCAGCCGATCGAGGATGGACAGGGGGTCCACCCCGGCACGAGGCAAGCAGACGTAAGCGGCGCTACGAATCCCGCCGGAATTGGCGAGATCCGTAAGCAAGCGTGTGGCGTGGCGTCAGCGGGAGTACGTCGAGGCGGCACCGGCAGCCGCCGACGACACCGCCGAGGCATCGGTGGACATCACATCGACAGCCTGCGCGCCGGCCGGCACCGCGCCCGCCAACGCATTCGTGGACGCCACCGCCTGACGGCCCGCATCGGGCAGCCATCCTCCCGCCAACGCCCGGTACAAGGACACCGCCGCGGTGGCCTGCCGGGTATCCGCCTCGGCCGCGGCGTCCTGTGCCTGCAGGCGGCTGCGCTCGATGTCCAGCACCTCGAAGAACCCGATGGCGCCCGCCTGGAACCGCGAGCGCGCCAGATCGCTCGCGCGGGTGCTGTCGTCGGCCGCCCGGCGCAGGTGCCCCGCCTCGACCTGCGTGCGCGACAAGGTCAGCAAGGCGTTCTCGGTATCTTCGGCCGCGCGCAGCACGGTCTGTTGATACTGCGCCAGCAGCCCCGCGGCATCGGCGTCGCTGGCGGCGATGCGGGCGCGCACCCGGCCCACGTCCAGGAAGGACCAGTCGATCCCCAGCGCGATCAGGTTGCGGTCGCTGCCGTCCCGGAAGAAGTCGTAGCTGCCCGTGCTGCTGCCGATCAGCCCCATCAGCGAAAAGCGCGGAAACAGGCCCGCCGTGGCCACGCCGATGCGCGCGGTGGCGGCGTGCAGGCGGGCCTCTGCCGCGGCGACGTCCGGACGGCGGCGCAGCAGGTCGCCCGGCGTGCCGGGATCGATGGCGGGCGCCAGCGCCGGCAGCGCCATAGGCTCGTCCAGGCGCGCGATCAGCGCCTCGGGCGATTGCCCCGTCAACACCGCCAGGCGATGCTGGTTGACACCGATGACGGCTTCGTACGCGGCGATGCGCGAGGCCGTGGACTCGTACTGCGCGCGGGCGCGGACGGCATCCAGGTCGGAACCGCGCCCGGCGTCCACGCGCGCCTGCACCAGCGACAAGGTCTCCTGCTGCGTCCGCGCGTTGTCGCGCGCCAGTTGCAGCCGCCGTTGCGCGCCGCGCAATTGCATGTAGCTCTGCGCCACGTCGCCCGCGATGGCTACCCGCACCGCGCGCACGTCCGCCGCGCTGGCGGCGGTCTCGGCACGCTGGGCCTCGACGCCGCGGCGCACGCGGCCGAACAGGTCCAGTTCCCACGACGCATTGGCCGCGAGGCTGGACGTGGGCGAACTGCGCTGGTCGCGCGGCGCGCCGAAGGCCTCGTCGCGGCTCATCAACTGGTGGCCGATCTGGCCGCTGGCGGTGACGGTGGGATAGCGGTCCAGCTTCGCGTTCGACAGCAGCGCATTGGCCGAGTCGTAACGCGCGATGGCGATACGCAGGTCATGGTTGGCGGCATAGGCCTGCCCGACCAACTGGCCGAGCACCGGATCGCCGAAACCCTGCCAGAAGGCGGCATCGGCCCCATCCTGTGCCGCCGTGCCCGGCAAGCGTTGCGCATCCCCCCGAGCATATCGATCGGGCAACGGCGAGACGGGGCGTTCGTAATCGGGGCCCACCGCGCAGGCGGACAGGACCAGCGCGGCGGCCAGCGCAAGCGGATAGCGGACAAGGCGCGCGTTCATTGATGTTCTCCTTCCAGCGCGGGATGCGCATCGTGATGCCCTTGCAGCCGGGTGCCCGCCAGCTTGCGGATGGCGACGTAGAAGACCGGCGTGAGGAACAGGCCGAACAGCGTCACCCCCAGCATGCCGCCGAACACGGTGACGCCGGTGGCGGCGCGCACCTCGGCGCCCGCCCCGCTGCCGATCAGCAGGGGCACCGAACCCGCGATGAACGCCACCGAGGTCATGACGATGGGCCGCAGCCGCAGGCGGCAAGCCTGCAAGGCGGCCTCGACGGTGCCCTTGCCCTGGATCTCCAGTTCGCGCGCGAACTCCACGATCAGGATGGCGTTCTTGCACGCCAGGCCCATCAGCACCACCAGCCCCACCTGCACGAACACGTTGTTGTCGCCGCCGGCCAGCCACACGCCGAACAGCGCGGCGCACATGCAGACCGGCACGATCAGGATCACGGCCAGCGGCAGGGTCCAGCTTTCGTACAGCGCGGCCAGCACCAGGAACACCAGCATCAGCGCCAGCGGGAACACCACGAGGGCGGCATTGCTCTGCGTGACCTGCTGATAGCTCAGATCGCTCCACTCCAGCACGATGCCGGGCGGCAGCACCTGTTTGGCGATCGCTTCCAGCTTGGCCAGGGTCTGGCCCGAGGACAGCACGCGCGGGTCGGACTCGCCGATCAGGTCGGCGGCGGGATAGCCGTTGTAGCGCATCACCGGGTCCGGCCCGAAGGTGGGCGTCACGGTGACCATGGAGCCTACCGGCACCATCTCGCCCGCGGCGTTGCGCACACGCAGGTTGCCGATGTCGGCCACGGCCTGGCGATGGTCCGCGTCCGCCTGCGCCATCACGCGGTAGACGCGTCCGAACAGGTTGAAGTCGTTGACGTAGCTCGACCCCAGGTACACCTGCAGCGTCTGGAACAGGTCGGTCAGCGACACGCCCTGCGCCTTGGCCTTGATGCGGTCCACGTTCACTTCCAGCTGGGGAATGTTGGCCTGGTAGGAACTGACCGGATACCCCATGCCCGGCGTCTGCGCCACCGCCGCCATGAAGGCCTCGGTGGCCTTCTGCAAGGCGCCGTAGCCCAGTCCGCCCCGGTCTTCCAGGTACAGCGAATAGCCCGAGCCGTTGCCCAGGCCCTGGATGGGCGGCGGCATCAGCGCGTAGGCGAAGCCGCCCTTGATGGTGGAGAACTTGGCGCTGAGCTCGGCGTTGATCTCGGCCGCGCTGCGGGTGCGCTCGCCGAACGGCTTGAGGATGACGTAGCTGTTGGTGATGTTGGGCGTGTTGGTCTGCTGCAAGGCATTCAGCCCGGCGAAGCCCGCGACCGTCTGCACGCCCTCGGTGTCCAGGGCCATCCGGGTCATCTGCTGCATCACCTCGGTGGTGCGCGCCAGCGACGCGCCTTCGGGCAGTTTGGCGCCCGCGAACAGGTACAGTTTGTCCTGCGTGGGAATGAAGCCGGACGGCACGGTGTTGAACAGATACGCCGTGCCCGCCAGCAGCACCGCATACACGGCGAACACCAGGCCGCGGCGTTTCAGCGAACGGCCCACCACGCCGTGATAGCCATCCGAACTGCGCTGGAAGAACCGGTTGAACGGACGGAACAGCCAGCCCAGCATCGCGTCGATGGCGCGCGACAGGCCATCGCGCGGCGCGCCGTGCGGCCGCAGCAGCTTGGCGGCCAGCGCGGGCGACAGCGTCAGCGAGTTGATGGTGGAGATCACCGTGGAGATGGCGATGGTGACGGCGAACTGCTTGTAGAACTGGCCGGTGACGCCGCTCATGAAGGCCATGGGCACGAACACCGCGCACAGCACCAGCATGATGGCGATGATGGGGCCGGAGACTTCCTTCATGGCCTGGTGCGCGGCATCGCGCGGGGCGAGGCCGCGCTCGATGTTGCGCTCGACGTTCTCGACCACCACGATGGCGTCGTCCACCACGATGCCGATGGCCAGCACCAGCCCGAACAGCGTCAGCGTATTGATGGAATATCCCAGCAGCAGCAGGAACGCGAACGTGCCCACCACCGACACCGGCACGGCCACCAGCGGAATGATGGACGCGCGCCAGGTCTGCAGGAACAGGATCACCACGAATACGACAAGCACCACCGCCTCGATCAGCGTGTGCTGCACGGCCGCGATGGAATCGCGCACGAAGACCGTGGGATCCCAGGTGGCCTCGTACTTCAGGCCCGAGGGAAAGCGTTGCGACAGCTCATCCAGCTTGGCGTAGACGACCTCGGCCACGGCCAGGGAATTGGCGCCGGGCGACAGGAACACGCCCACGGAAGCCGAGTTCCTGTCGTCGCGGTAGGCTCGCAGGGTGTAGTCGCCCGCCCCCAGTTCGATGCGCGCCACGTCGGCGAGCTTCACCACCTGCCCGTCCGCCCCCGCGCGCAGCACGATGTTGCCGAACTCCTCGGTGCTCTTCAGGCGGCCGCGCACGTTGATGGGGGTCAGGAAGTCGCCCGCCTTGGGGCTGGGCTCGGCGCCCAGTTGGCCCGCGGACACCTGCACGTTCTGCTCGCGCACGGCGGCCAGCACGTCGCTGGCCGCCAGGCCGCGCGAGGCCAGGCGGTTGGGGTCGAGCCACAGCCGCATGGCGTAGTCGCCGGAGCCATACAGGCCGACGTCGCCCACGCCGGGAATGCGCGACAGCTCGTCCTTGACGTGCAGCAGCAGATAGTTGCGCATGTACAGCGAATCGCGGCTGTTGTCCGGCGAGTACAGCGTCAGGTACATCAGCGGCGTGGGCGACTGCTTCTGCGTGGTCACGCCGAACTGGCGCACCTCGTCGGGCAGGCGCGACAGCGACTGGCTGACGCGGTTCTGCACACGCACCGCCGCCGTGTCCGGATCGACGCCGGGCAGGAAGGTGACGGCCACCTGCAGCGTGCCGTCCGAGCTGGACACGGACTTCATGTACATGATGCCCTCGACGCCGTTGATGACCTCTTCGAGCGGCGCGGCGACGGACTCGGCGATCTCCTTGGGATTGGCGCCCGGATACGTGGCGCGCACGACCACGCTGGGCGGCACGACCTCGGGATATTCGCCCGCGGGCAGCACGGGAATGGCGATCAGGCCGACCGCGAAGAGGATGATCGACAGCACGACCGCGAAGATCGGCCGGTCGATGAAGAACTTGGAGAAATCCATGGCGTCCTGCCTTACGGCTTGTTGCCGGCTGCGCCAGCGGCGGCCAGCGCCACCGGCTTGACCGGCGCGCCGGGGTAGAAGATCTTCTGGAAGCCCTCGACCACGACCCGGTCTCCGGGCGAAAGTCCGGTCTCGACGATGCGCTGGCCGTCCACGGCGCGGCCCACCGTCACGTCGCGGCGCAGCGCCTTGTTCTCAGGGCCGATCACGTAGACGTACTTCTGGCTCTGGTCGGTCAGCACGGCCTTGTCGTCGACCAGCAGCGCGGATTGCGCGGCGGCGCTGTTCAACTGCACGCGCGCATACAGGCCGGGCACGAAAGCCTGGTCGGGATTGGCCAGCCGCGCGCGGGCGCGGATGGTGCCGGTGGCCGGATCCAGGCGGTTGTCCAGGAAATCCACCGTACCCGTGTGCGGGAAGCCCTGGTCGTTGGCCAGCGCGATGCCCACCGGCGCCTGCGCGATCGCGCGCCCCTTGCCCTGGGCGCGCTGCGCGGTGTAGCGCAGGAAGCTCTGCTCGTCGCAATCGAAGTACACGTAGACCGGGTCTTGAGACACCACGGTGGTCAGCAACGACTGGTCGGCGCGCGCCAGGTTGCCCGGGGTCAGCAAGGCGCGGCCGATGCGGCCCGAAATGGGGGCGCGCACTTCGGTATAGCCCAGGTTCAGCCTGGCGTCGTCCACCGCGGCGTCGGCGGCGCGCAGCGAGGCCTGCGCCTGCAATTGCGAGGCCTGGACGTTGTCCAGCTCTTCCTGCGAGGTGGCGCGCGCCTTCATCAGCGTCTGCACGCGGTTCAATTGCACGCGCGCCAGTTGCGCGGCCGCGCGAGCCTGCTGTTGCTGGGCAATGGCGCGGTCCAGCGCGATGCGATAGGGGCGCGGATCGATGACGAACAGCACGTCGCCCGGTTTCACGAAGTCGCCTTCCTTGAAGGCTACTCGCTCGAGGTAGCCGCTGACGCGTGGACGAAGTTCGACGGCATCGACGGCTTCCAGGCGGCCATTGAACTCGTCCTTCAGTTGGACGGTGCGCGGCTGGATGACCGCCACGCCGACCTCGGGCACGGGCGGCGCGCCTTCGGAGGCGGGTTGCTGGCACGCGGCCAGCATCAGGATGAGGGCGCCCGCCGACAAGCGGGCGGACATGGGGCGGAATCTGAAGGCGTGAGGGCCGTGCATAGGAAAGGTGTGCATGCGGAGGTTGAGGTGCCGCCATGGTGGTGCGCCGCATGCCTGGGGCCAAGATCCAAGATATGCCTATCCGACTAGGCCATGTCCGTGATCCTGGCTTTCCTGCCTGAGCGCCCGCCACCCCGACGGGGGGTACCGTGATGAAGTGGGCGCATGGTAAAAGTTAAAGTTAACTTCAAGTCAACAAAGACCCTGCTGGAGGCCTATGTCCACCAAACCCGAGATGAATGAAGCCTCGCTGTTGTCCATCGGCGAGGTCGCCGCGCGCAGCGGCGTGGCGGCGTCGGCGCTGCGCTATTACGAATCGCTGGGCCTGATCCAGTCGGTGCGCCAGGGCAGCAGCCGGCGCCATTTTCCGCGCGCCAGCCTGCGCCGCATCGCCTTCATCGTGTTTTCGCAACGCATCGGCTACACGCTGGAAGAGATCGCCGAACAACTGAACGGCCTGGGCGTGAACAGGGCGCCCTCCAAGGCGGACTGGGACCGCATGTCGCGCGACTGGCGCGCGCGCGTGAAGCAGCGCATCGCGGAACTGCAAAGGCTGGACATGGATCTGAACCACTGCATCGGCTGCGGCTGCCTGTCGTTGAAAAGCTGCAAGCTGAGCAATCCGAACGACCGGGCGGCGCGCAACGGCGCGGGCGCGCGCGTGTGGATGGGGGATGTGTATCCGGACGACTGAGGCGAGGCTACCGCCAGGGTTGACAGGCCCTAGTCCAGCAGGCGCAGCGTCTGCGCGTCCGGGCCTTCCGGATAGAACCGCGACAGCGCCGCCTCGACACCCGCGTCGCCGGGCACGATGGCCGCGAACAGCGTCAGGCACGAGCGCAGTTTCATGTCGTCGGGGGAGCCGAAGATGGCGCGCGGGTCGGCGGTGCCCAAGGCCAGCAGCGTGTGCACGCATTCGCGCAGGCGCGCGCCCAGCAGGGGATGCCGCAGATAGGCCGAGGCCTCGTCGCGCGAACCGATGCCGTAGAACTGCGCGGTGTCGCTGCGGCCCAGCCCGCGCAACTGCGGAAAGACGAACCACATCCAGTGACTGGCCTTGCGGCCGCGGGCCAGTTCGGCCAGCGCCTGGGAATAGACCTCGTCCTGGGCATCGACGAAGCGTTGCAGATTGAAGGGATCTTCGCTCATGGGCGTCTCGCGCAAGGCCGGCCAGGCCGGGTCAGGCAAGTGTAGGGCCCCTTGCCCCGCCGCGTCACGTCCCGGCTGGGAACCGCTTGCAACATAGCGCTACGCCGCAGGCGCCCTGCCCGGTCTTACACTGTCCGGGACTTCACAGGAGACCGACCGCCATGACCACGCCTGCCCCCGTACGCATCTTCCCCGAACGCCTGGGCGAACTGGATTGCCTGCGCATCGAGACGCCGCACGGTTCGGCACTGATGGCGCCGCAGGGTGCGCAACTGCTGAGCTACACACCCACCGGCGGCAAGCCGCTGGTGTGGCTGTCGGAACAGGCGTCGTTCCGCGCCGGCGCCTCGGTACGCGGCGGCGTGCCCGTATGCTGGCCCTGGTTCGGCGTCTACGCGCGCAATCCGCAATCGGTGCGCGACAGCGTGAACGCGCCGGACGACGCCCCCTCGCACGGCCTGGTGCGCGGGCTGGACTGGCAACTGGCCGAACCCGAGACGGGCAAGGACTGGGCCGAGCTGATGTTCGTGCTGGACCTGGAAGACGGCCTGGGCCCGTGGCGCCATTCGGCCCGGCTGGCGCTGACGGCGCGCTTCGGCAAGTCGCTGGAGCTGGGCTTCTCGATCACCAACACGGGCTCGGCGCCGTTTACGGTCAGCCTGGCCCTGCACACGTACCTGGCGGTGTCCGACAGCCGCCGCGTCCGCATCGACGGCCTGCAGGACAAGCCCTATCTGGACACGGCGCGCGGCTGGACGCCGCTGCGCCAGCAGGGCGAGATCGCCATCGAGGAAGAGACCGACCGCATCTACCAGGAAGTGGATCGGCCCATCGAGGTGCACGACCCCGACTGGGGACGTACCCTGCGCCTGGCGGCATCGAACTCGCGCTCGGCGGTGGTGTGGAATCCGTGGGTCGAGAAGTCGGCGCGGCTGTCCGACTTTGCCAGCGATGCCTGGCAGCGCATGCTGTGCATCGAGACGGCGCGCATCATGGACGACGTGCTGACCGTGGAAGCGGGCGCCACCGAGACGGTGGCGTTGGCGATCCAGGCCGACACCGGGGATTGAACCGGCCCGGATGGCGCATCGCCCCGGCCCTGCCGGGCCAGGGTTTCACGCGCGATCAGTTGGCGCGCAGCGTCTGCATGTCGATGACGAAACGGTATTTCACGTCGCCCTTCAACATGCGTTCGTAGGCGCCTTCGATGTCCTGCATGGCGATCATCTCGACGTCGGAGGTGATGCCGTGCTCGGCGCAGAAGTCCAGCATTTCCTGCGTTTCGGCGATGCCGCCGATCAGCGAGCCGGCCAGGCTGCGGCGCTTGCCGATGAACGAGAAGGCCGAAGGCGACGGGTGCGGCTCGGCCGGCACGCCGACCAGGGCCATGGTGCCATCCAGCTTGAGCAGCGCCAGGAAACGGTCCAGGTCGTGCGAGGCCGCCACGGTGTTCAGGATGAAGTCCAGGCTGTTGGCCTGCGCGGCCATGGCGTCGTCGTCGGTGGACACCACGACCTCGTCGGCGCCCAGCGCACGGGCGGCGTCGGCCTTGCTGGCCGAGGTGGTGAAGGCCACGACGTGCGCACCCAGCGCATGCGCCAGCTTCACGCCCATGTGGCCCAGGCCGCCGATGCCGACCACGCCGACGCGCTTGCCGGGACCCGCGCCCCAGCGGCGCAGCGGCGACCACGTGGTGATGCCGGCGCACAGCAGCGGCGCCGCGGCGGCCAGGTCTTTCTCGGCATGGTTGACGCTCAGCACGAACGACTGGTCGACCGTGATGGCTTCGGAGTAGCCGCCGTAGGTGTTCTCGGTGCCATTGCCCTTCATGACGCCGTTGTACGTGCCGGTGAAGCCATACTCGCCGTCGCAGTATTGTTCCAGGCCCAGCCTGCAGGAGCCGCAATGGCGGCAGCTGTCGATGATGCAGCCCACGCCGACGATGGCGCCTTCCTTGAACCTGGTGACCTCGCTGCCCACGGCCGTGACGCGGCCGATGATTTCGTGGCCGGGCACGCTGGGGAACATGACGCCGGCCCATTCACCGCGGGCGGTGTGCAGGTCGGAGTGGCAGACGCCACAGAACAGAATCTCGATGGCGACGTCCTGAGGACCGGGCGTGCGGCGTTCGATGGAGAACGGCGCCAGCGGCGTGGACGACGATTGCGCAGCGTAGGCTTTGGTCTGCATGATGGGGGACTCTCTGATACGAATGGAACGAAGGCGCTGGCCGCGGATGGCGGCTCGCGCCTCGGCTGGCTGCCGGGTGATGCCCGGTAGGAGGACGGCGCAAGCTTACGACAGGCAGGCTGCCGGACAGTTGGCCATGCCCGACAAGTGAATTCCGGAATCCCGGCGAATGACGCGCCGGCCGGAAAGGAAGCTTCCTCATGGTGGCGCGCCAAACGGCCGTGACACCCACCGCCCGGGCGCACGCCCCGGAACGGTGACACAATGGGCTTCGCCCCGATTTCCTCCGTGCCATGTCCCGCTCCGAGCCTCCCCGCGTCCAGTTCCGCATGCGTGTCTACCGCGATGCGGACATCGCCGTGGGGCCGGGCAAGATCGCGCTGCTCGAAGCCATCATCGAGGCCGGCTCCATCACGGCGGCGGCGCAACAGCTGGGCATGTCGTACCGGCGCGCCTGGCTGCTGATCGACGAACTGAACCGCTCGCTGCGGCGCCCGGCGGTGGAAAGCGCGGTGGGTGGCGCCCGCGGCGGCGGCACGGTGGTCACGCCCACGGGGCTGGAGCTGATCCGCTGCTATCGCGCGATCGAGGCGCGCGCGCAGGCCGCGGCGGCCGACGAGATCGCCACGCTGACGAGCATGCTGGCGCCTTGAGCCAGGCGCACCAGCGCATCGACTTCCGAGTTACGGCGCGCGACGCCTGGGCTTGCGCGCAGAGCCGACGGGCGCCGCGGCGCGCAGAGCCTGCGCAGCCTCGTATTCGTCGGCGGTCATCAGACGATCCTCCTGCGGCAGGAACCAGCTGACGACGATGCCGGCATCGCGCACGGCCAATTGGATGTGACCATCGCGACTGAACCCGGAATACGCATCGCCTAGCGGCTCGCCTTGCAGGAACGCGCCACGCACCATTTGATAGGCCTGCATGCTTTGCGCCTGACGAAACGCATGCAATGCCGTGAAGACTTGATTGTTCAATCTGCGCAGCAAAGGATTGTTGTCGTCATTCCTGGCCAATGGCGCGCCTACGGCCTTGAGTTGCTCAAGCACTTCGGAAAACTCGTCCAGACCTGTCTGGGTCGTCATGTCCAGACATCCGGACACGCAGATCACCGCGCCAACCACCGCCGGTGTGACGATCGGCCGTTTGGTGTAGAGCCTGTCGGGATGCGCCGCCGATTCAGCGGCGAAGTTCATCGCACGCTGCGGATCGCCTTCGAAAAAATAGGTTCCAGGCCCTAACCAATCATATTCATTCTGACTATGGTCCAAGGCTCGCAGACGCCCCGACACCAGATCGTCGCGTGTTGTCGCGTCACACCCGTGGTAGGCCAGCAGTAGATGGCCCGGCGTCACTGGAATACTTTGGTCAGATGACCGGAGGCGGTCAGTACCCCCGCCTTGCGCAACACGTCCAAAGTCTTTTGGCGGCTCAGCGCATAACGCTTGGCCGATTGAGCCGAGCCCGCTGCCGACGCGGCAAGCGACTTCTTTGCTGGCGCTTTTTTGGCAGCCACCTTTGCCATGGTCTTTTTGGCAGGCGCCTTCTTAGCGGCAATCTTTTTGGAGGCGGATTTTTTGGCTGGCGCCTTACTTGCCGGAGGTTCCGACACGCGCGCAGTTGCCTCGAACGATCCCACTAGCGTCTTGGGCGCCGCATACGTTCCGCGCACGGCAGGGCTGATCGACGTTTTGGCGATCTGACGCGTACTGGCTGCAGCGGATTTGCGCGGTTTCGACATGATTCATTATTGCACGCGGTATCGGGCAGCCACAGTCGCAAGGTGACAAATAGGTGCATCTGAAATGCTGCATGTGGCTCATCCACCGCAGCGGCGTGCTGGGCAGTTTGCTGAAACGGCAAAGGGGCCGCATTGCCGTCGCCAATCTTTACAATCCTGTTTTTCGTTGTATTCTTGTGGATATGACGCTACCCACGCTGGCCGCCTTCGAGTGGTTTCCGCTGATCCTTTCCCTGAAGGTCGCCGCGCTGGCCACGGTCGTGGCCCTGGTCATCGGCGTCGCCCTCGGCTGGCTGTTCGCGCGCCGGCCGTTTCCGGGCAGCGGCGTGCTCGAGGCCATCTGCATGTTGCCGCTGGTGCTGCCGCCCACTGTCATCGGCTATGCCATCCTGGTGGCCGCCGGCCGGCGCAGTCCGCTGGGCGCCTGGCTGCGCGAGCACCTCGACTACACCATCATCTTCAGCTGGCATGGGGCCGTGGTGGCCTCGGCGGTGGTGGCGCTGCCGCTGGTGCTGAAATCCGCCAGTTCGGCATTCGCCCACATCGACCGCACTCTGGAGGCGGCGGCCAGCACGCTGCGCCAGTCCCCGTGGTCGGTGTTCGTCCGCGTCACCCTGCCGCTGGCCTGGCCCGGCATCCTGGCCGGCACACTGCTGGCCTTCGCCCGCGCGATGGGCGAGTTCGGCGCCTCGCTGATGGTGGCGGGCTCGATTCCCGGCCGCACCCAGACGCTGTCCATGGCCATCTACGACGCCGTGCAGGCCGGCCAGGACGATCTGGCCCTGCTGCTGGTGACCGTCACCTCGCTGCTGTCGGTCGCCATCCTGGTGGCCTCCAATCGCTATCTTTCCGTACGCTGATCCCAACCAAGGACTCCGCCCCATGCGCCGCACCCGTATCGCAAGCCTGTTGCTCGCCCTCGCCCTGCCCCTGTCGGCCCACGCCGCGGAACTGACCGTCTCGGCCGCCGCCAGCCTGACCGACGCCTTCAACGAGATCAACAAGCTGTTCTCGGCCAAGGCGCCGGGCACGACCGTGCGCGCCAACTATGCCGCCTCGGGCACGCTGCTGCAGCAGATGGCCGGCGGCGCCCAGGTCGACGTGTTCGCCAGCGCCGACCAGGCCACGATGGACAAGGCCGTGGCGCAGAAACTGGTGGATGCGCAGACGCGCCGCGACTTCGCCACCAACAGCGTGGTGCTGGTCACCCCGGCGCAGGACGGCGCGCCGATCAAGACGGTGCAGGACCTGAACACCCCCGCGGTCAAGCGCATCGCCATCGGCAAGGTCGCCAGCGTGCCGGTGGGCCGCTACACCCGGCAGGTGCTGGAAAGCGCCAAACTGTGGACCCCGCTGGAACCCAAACTCGTGCCGGCCGACAGCGTGCGCCAGGTGCTGGACTACGTGGCCCGCGGCGAAGTGGACGCCGGCTTCGTGTACCGCACCGACGCCGCCTTGATGAAGGACAAGGTCAGGATCGTGCTGACCGCTGAGGGCCACACGCCCGTGAGCTACCCGGTGGCCGTGGGCGCCGACAGCGCGCACAAGGACCTGGCCAGGCAGTACGCCGACTTCCTGGCCACCCCGCAGGCCCGCGAAGTGCTGGCACGCTACGGTTTCGGCAAGCCGTGATCGACGTAGACCTGGAACTGCATCTGCAGGACGACGGGCGGCGCTTCGACCTGCGGGTGCGGTTCGCCACCGATGCGCCTTTCGCGGCCCTGTACGGCCCGTCGGGCGCCGGCAAGTCGCTGACGCTGCAGGCCATCGCCGGCCTGCTTACGCCCCGCGCCGGCCACGTGAAGCTGGACGGCCGCACGCTGTTCGACGCGGCGCGCGGCATCGACCTGCCCCCGCGCGAGCGCCGGGTCGGTTATCTGTTCCAGCATTACGCGCTGTTCCCGCACCTGACCGTACGCCAGAACGTGGCCTTCGGCCTGACGTCATGGCGCAAGCGGCGCCTGTCCCCGGAAGACGCGGCGCGCGTACAGGACCTGCTGGAACGCTTCGGCCTGGCCGGGATGGCCGACAGCCGGCCGGTCAGGCTATCGGGCGGCCAGCAGCAACGCGTGGCCCTGGCCCGCGCGCTGGCCTGCGAACCCAGGGTACTGCTGCTGGACGAGCCCTTCGCGGCCCTGAACCCCATGCTGCGGGCATCGTTGCGACGCGAACTCGGTGAAGTGCGCCGGCAATGGAATATCCCGGCGCTGATGATCTCGCACGACGCGGACGACGTGCTGGAACTGGCCGACGTCGCCTTCGTCTACGAGAACGGCCAGGTCATACGGGAGATCGACGTGCGTGGCGGCGAAAGCCGCGAACTGGCGCACCGGCTGGGCGTGCAATCCAGTGAGGACACCGCGGTGCGCCGCAAGGTGCGCGGACTGCTCGGCGGCCGCACCTGACGTCGCCGGCGCAGGTTTTCGGCGGGAATCCGACCAGGGACAGGTGCGCGTCAGCGCGCGTCTTCGAGCAGGCGCCGGCGGTCGCGCATGGGCGACGCGCCGAACAGGCGGCTGTATTCGCGGCTGAACTGCGAGGCGCTTTCGTAGCCCACCAGGTTGGCCGCCAGCGACACGTCCACCCCGCCCATGAACATGATGCGGCGGGCTTCCTGCAGGCGCAGCTGTTTCTGGTATTGCAGCGGGCTCATGGCCGTGACGGCCTTGAAATGGTGGTGGAACGACGAGACGCTCATGTGCACCTCGCGCGCCAGGTCTTCCACGCGCAGCGGCTGGCGGTAGCGCTCGCGCAGCAGGCGGATGGCGTCGGCGATGCGCTGCGTCTGGCTGTCGTGCAAGGCGATCTGGCGCAGCTGCGCACCCTGCCCGTTGGACAGCAGGCGGTACAGGATCTCGCGCTTGATCATCGGCGCCAGCACGCGGATGTCGTCGGGCGACTCCAGCAGGCGCAGCAGGCGCAACACGGCATCCAGCAAGGTGTTGCCAATGCGCTGCACGTACAGCCCGCGCGTGGCGCCCGACTGGCTGACAGGCGGCAACGCCCCCTCGCGCAGCAGGTCGCGGATGTCCTCGGCGCTGAATTCCAGCCGCATGCCCAGGTAGGGTTCGGTGGAACTGGCCGCGGTGATCTTGGCGACCACGGGCAGGTCGACCGACGACACCATGTAATGCATGGGATCGTATTCGTAGACCTCGTCGCCCACCAGCAGGCGCTTGGAGCCCTGCGCGATGATGGCCAGCGCCGTGCGCTGGATGACGTGCTGGGGGCCGCGCGGGTTCATCACCCGGTTGATGGCCAGGCCCTCGATGGCGGTGGCCACGCTGCCCTCCTGGTCGCCCGTCAGGCGGCGCAGCAGGCTGACCAGCTCCAGGCGGGCGCGCTCCTGGCCCGCATCGAAGGCGGGAGGCAGTTCGGCCAGGGATGCCGACTCGGGGGCATCGGGAACGTCGTTGAAGCGTGAAGAATCGGACATTAGGGAAAGGCGGCGGGCGGGGCAGGCGCCGATGATGCCGTGGTTAGCTTACACAGAGCCTGCCGCCCCTCCCAAGCCGTATTACGTTACGACTTGCGTTCCGGTACGGTCCAGAAGTAGACCGTGCGGCCATTGACGTTGATGGTCTGGTCGGGCTGCCAGTCACCCATGTCGAAGGCATGCGACACGATACGGGTGCCCGGCTTCAGGGCCAGCAGCTTGGGACGCAGCTTCAGGTTCAGCGACGGTAGCAGATAGAGGCTGATGACGGTAGCCTCGGACAGATCCTGCTCGAACAGGTCGGCCTGCACGAACTTGACCTTGTCGGTGACCTTGTTCTGCCTGGCGTTGGCATTGGCCTCGGAGATGCGCTGGGGATCGATGTCGAAACCCACGCCCCGGGTGCCGAACTCGCGCGCGGCGGTCACGGGGATGATGCCGTTGCCCGATCCCAGGTCGTACAGCACGTCGTCGGGGCCGACCTTGGCCGCCTTGAGCATCGCGTCGACGACCTCTTGCGGAGTGGGAACGAAGATGACGTCCGGCGCGCGCGCGGGGGCGGCCGGGGCCTGGGCCTGGGCATGCAGCGGGGCGGAAACGGACAGCAGGGCGGCCGAAGCGGCCAGGGCGGTGAACAGGGAACGCGTGGTCCTCATGCTGGACTCCTGAGTGGACATGGATGCAGCTCGGTTCGATGGCGGTCTTGCGGCTTCTCCGGCGCGCGGGCGTCCCTGTGGAACGCGGCGTTTTCCCCAGCGGTACGGTCCGTGCATAACTCGGCCGCCGCCCTTTTTCTGAATGAAAACTGAACGATTATGGAAGCGGGAACGCACAGAAAGTTGCCTGATCGTCCGGAACTTATGCCTGATCGTGCAAGCGCCGTGGGCAGCTCACCGCCCTCTCTTGCGCCCCCGGAGAATCAGGCAGCAATGGAGCACGATCGGGCAGCAGCGCGGCCAGGCCCGGGCGCATACTTCCGGCACGCGATTTCCGCGGCATTCCCCCAGATCCCGGCCTGCCCGCGCCCCACGCGCCGCGGCAGGCCTACCCTCCCAGGAGTCCCCTCATGCGATACAAGAAATTCGGCAGCACCGGCCTGTTCGTCTCCGAACTGTGCCTGGGCACCATGACGTTCGGCGGCAACGGCGAGATGTGGAACAAGATCGGCGACCTGCAGCAGAACGAGGCCGACGCGCTGGTCGGCCGTTCGCTGGAAGCGGGCATCAATTTCATCGACACCGCCGACGTGTACTCGCAGGGCCAGTCCGAGATCATCACCGGACAGGCGCTGAAGAACCTGAAGGTAGCGCGCGAGGACGTCGTGGTCGCCACCAAGGTGTTCGGAGAAACGGGCACGAAAGGCACGAACTCGCGCGGCCTGTCCCGCTATCACATCATGGACGGCGTGAAGGCCAGCCTGAAGCGCCTGCAACTGGACCACATCGACCTGTACCAGGTGCACGGCGTCGACCCGGCCACGCCCATCGAGGAAACGCTGTACGCGCTGGATAACCTGGTCAGCCACGGCCACGTGCGCTACATCGGCGTGTCGAACTGGGCCGCCTGGCAGATCATGAAGGCGCTGGGCATCTCGCAGCGCCTGGGCCTGGCCCGCTTCGAATCCCTGCAGGCCTACTACACGATCGCCGGCCGCGACCTCGAACGCGAACTGGCGCCCATGCTGCAAAGCGAGGGGGTGGGCCTGATGGTATGGAGCCCGCTGGCCGGGGGCCTGCTCAGCGGGAAATACTGGCGCGGCAAGGCGGCCGAGGCCGGCAACCGCCGCGCCGCCTTCGACTTCCCGCCGGTAAACACCGAGCGCGCCTACGACTGCATCGACGTGATGCGCGCCATCGCCGATGCGCACGGCGTGTCGGTGGCGCAGATCGCGCTGGCGTGGCTGCTGCACCGCCCGGTGGTCACCAGCGTGATCGTGGGCGCCAAGCGCATCGAGCAACTGGACGACAACATCGCCGCCACGGGCATCACGCTGGGCGCCGAGGAACTGGCTCGCCTGGACGAGATCAGCGCCCTGCCGCCGGAATATCCGGGCTGGATGCTGGAACGCCAGGGCGGCGTGCGGCTGGGCCAACTGGCGCAGTCGGCCGGGCCGCGCTGAGGCCAGGCGGGCCGGTCGAAGCCCAGGCCCATGCGGCCTGCTTCGGTCGAAGCCATCGTGCAACAGGAAAGGCCGGAACCGCGTCGATGCGGTCCCGGCCTTTTTAGCGGTTCCGAACGGTCAGGTGCGGGTGGCCGTCCAGTTGCCTTGCGAGCCGCCCTTGCCGCTCATGCGCTTGCCGTCCACCGTGCCGGTATAGCGTACGCCGTCGACGTTGAACGAGATCTCGTTGCCCTTCATGCGCGCATCGGTGATGGGGGTCTGGCCCAGCGTGCCGCTGAGCATCTGGTACTGCTGCGACAGCGTCAGTTGGCGGTCGCCCAGCTTCCACAAGCCCTCGACCTTGGCGGGCACGACCCACAGCAGCGCCGTGCACCAGTTCTGGCAATCCTGCTCGATGGTGGCCGTCTCGTCGGGCTGCCAATCGCCCATGCGGAAAGTGTTGGACACCACGCGCGTGCCCGGCTTCAGGTCGAGCAGGACCGGACGCAGGCGTTCGTTGATGGACGGCAGCAGGAACATGGTGATGACCTGCGCGCGGCTCAGGTCGGCCTCGAACAGGTCGCCCGTGGCGAATGAGGCCCGTTCGGCCACGCCTTCCTTGGCGGCGGCGCGGCGCGCCACTTCCGTCATGTCGGGGTTGTATTCGATGCCGTGCGCGGTGAGGCCGCGCTTGGCGGCCGTGATGACCGTACGGCCATCCCCCGAACCGAGATCGATCAGATAGTCCGTCTTCTGCACCTTGGCGATGTCCAGCATGCGCTCGACCAGCGCCTGCGAGGTCGGCACCCACACCACGTCCTTGCCGGCCTGCCCCACCGAGGGCTCGTAGGTCGCCTGGGCGCTGGCGGCGGCGGGCAGCCAGGCCAGCGCGGCGGCCAGCGCGGCGGCCATCATGGGGGCCAGCGGCGCCGCGCGGCGCCAGGACGGGGAGGAAAGGAGGGAGGTCGTCACAGGCATGGAAGTCTTCCTTTTCGTAGGGGAGAAAAGCCAGGCGGCTGGAGGATGGAACGCGCTCAACCCTTAAAGGTTCCCGTCAGCATACGCTTGTGCGATGCAAAATCCATCGGCTTCGCCCCGATCGGCCGATGATCGAGCGAAACGCCCCCCATTTAAATGGGGCGGACCGGCATCGGCGTGGCTAGAATAGCGGTCCATCGAATCGGTGCGGCTGTCGCAACTGCGCGACATTCGCATCCTCGATGGCCCTGCGCCACCGAGATTTCCATACGGCGGCGTCAGTATTCGCAGCACGCTTGCCGCCGCCCTGTCCGGGCCCACGCCGCCTTGCCGATCTCCGATCCGAGGCCGGGCGAGCCGGTCGGGGCAGCGCTGCGGCCCCCAGGCCGCCTACGAACGCAGCACACGCCAGGAAAGCAAGAACATGTACGAATCGGCCCCGGCGCAAGCCCAGGTGCCCGCCACGCCATCCGCCCGGCTCGCCCAGGCGGTCTGCTGCGCCCTGCTTGCCGCGACCATCCTGTTCCTGTGCTGCCTGGTCGGCATCTGGAGCCGGCCGCCGGGACTGTTGGCCGCGCTGTGGCCCGCCAACGCCGTCATGCTGGGCATGATGATCCGCTGGCCGCGCATGGCCGGGCCGGCCGGCTGGCTGGGCGCCGCCGCCGGCTACATCCTGGCCGACCTGGCCACCGGCGGGGCGCTGTCCATGACGCTGTGGCTGACGCTGGCCAATATTGCCGGGGTCTTCACGGGCTGGACGCTGTTCTCGCGCCTGGAGCCGGACGAGCAGCGCCTGCAACGGCCCAGCTCGGTCATGCACCTGTTCGGCATCTGCGCGGCCGCCGCGGCTGCGGCCTCCCTGACCGGCGCCGGCATCACCACCGCGGTCTATGCCCAGGACACGCTGACCGGACTGACGTACTGGTTCATCGGCGAGCTGGCGAACTACATCATCATGCTGCCGGTGCTGCTGACCTGGCCGGGCCTGCGGCGCGTGGCGCTGCTGCGCCGCTCGGCCGACGTCAGCGCCCTGTTGGGCCGCGGCCTGCCGGCGCTGGCGCTGGCGGCTTCCCTGATGGCCGCGATGGCCATCGGCGGCCCCGGCGCCATTTTCTTCCCCATCCCTGCCCTGCTGTGGTGCGCGCTGACCTACAAGATGTTCGCGGTGTCGCTGCTGACGATGGGCTCGGTGATCTGGGCGCAGCTCTACAGCTCGCGCGACATGACGGGCGAGGTCATGGCCTCGTTCATCCATGCCACCACCTCCATCCGCCTGGGCATCACGCTGCTGGCGCTGGCGCCCCTGACCGTGGCCAGCATCAACGCTGCGCGCAACCGGCTGCTGGCCGAGCTGGAATACGCGGCGCACCACGATTCGCTCAGCGGCGCGCTGACCCGCGCCGCCTTCATCAAGCGCGGCACGCAGATCTGGCAGGGCCGCGCGCCCTCGCGCTGCAGCGCCGCCGCGCTGATGCTGTGCGTGGATGGCTTCCGTCAGGTCGACGACCAGTACGGTTATTGGGCCGGCGACCGCATCCTGCAGGCCTTCGCGCGCCAGGTGCGCGCGGTGGTGCGCGAAGAAGACACCTTCGGACGGCTGGGCGACGAGGAATTCGGCCTGCTGCTGTTCGGCATTTCGCGCCAGGAATGCCTGGGCGTGGGCGAACGGCTGCGCGCGGCCGTGGAGAGCATGGAGATCGTGCTGGACGACGGCAGCCGCCTGTCCGCCACGATCACGGTGGGCATCACCTGGATTCCCGACCTGAACGACACCGCGCTGGGCCGCCTGCTGGTGCGCGCCGATGCCGCGCTGCATCGTGCCAAGAAGGCCGGCCGCAACCGCGTGGTCGACGACGAGGATCTCTCGCTGCTGCGCGTCTGACTCCCCGCGCGGCGCCGCGTTGGATGCGGTGCAGCACATCCGATCCTTGAACTTTCGCGTGCCGCGCGGGATAGTGGAAGCGGAGAGGCCCAGAACCCCCGGGCGCACGCCGCCGGACGCCAGCGCGGCGGCCCCGGATCGGCCGCGGCCCGCGGCCCACCGAAGGAGACCGCCATGAAACAGGTCATCGCCTGCCTCGACGGCATTACGCGTGCGCAAGGCATCTGCGACTACGCCATCTGGGCGACACGCAGAATGGACACCGATCTGGAATTCCTTCACGTCCAGGAACCCCACTCCGAACAGGCAGGCCTGTCCGATCTCAGCGGCAGCCTCTGGCTGGGGGCGCAGGAAGCCCTGCTGCGTGAACTGTCCGAACTGGACGAGAAACGCGCGGCCGTCGAGCAGGAACACGGCAAGCAGTTGCTGGAACTGGCGCTGGAACGGGCCCGCGCGGCGGGCCTGGCGCGGCTGGATGCCCGGCAGTACCGGGGCGACCTGATCGACACGCTGATCGAGTCCGAGCCCGACGCTCGGCTGTTCGTGCTGGGCCATCACGAGAAGCCGGTCAAGCCGTCCCGGCTGTTCCCCGACCACCGGCTGGAATCGGCCGTGCGCGCGCTGCACCGTCCCATCCTGGTAGCCGGCGCGGTGTTCCGGGAACCGGCCAGTTTCATGGTGGCTTATGACGGAAGCGCCACGGCGCGCAAGACCGTCGAGATGGTCAGCCGCAGTCCCCTGCTGGCCGGCCTGAGCGCGCACGTGGTGATGGCGGGTGGCGACGCGGCGCAGGCGCAGGCGGCATTGAGCGAGGCCCGGGCGGAACTGGCGAACACGGGCTTCGACGCCCGCACCGCGCACGTGCCGGGCGATCCGGTCCAGGCGTTGACGGCCTACGCCGGGGACCATGCCGTGGACCTGATCGCGATGGGGGCCTACGGCCATTCGCGCATCCGCCACCTGATGCTGGGCAGCACCACCACGGCGATCCTGGGACAGGTGCGCCTGCCGCTGTTGATCCTGCGCTAGGGCCTGTTCAGGATGCCGGCTTGGCCCGCAGCGCGTTCAGCGTCTTGCGGCCCGCCCGGCCATCGGGCGTCAGGCCCAGCTCGCGCTGCACCGCCTGCAGGGCTTCGCGGGTCTTGGCGCCGATGACGCCGTCGGGCTTGCCGATATCGTAGCCGCGCGCCAGCAGCATCTCCTGCACCTGGCGGCGTTCCGCGCGCGAAATGCCGGGATCGTCGGTCGGCCAGGCCGTCACGAACGGCATGCCGCCGCGCAGCCGGTCGGACAAGTGCGCGATGGCCAGCGCATAGCTCTCGGCGGCGTTGTACGAATAGATCGCGTCGAAGTTGCGGGTGACCAGGAAGGCAGGCCCCTTGGACCCGGCCGGCAGCAACAGGCCCACGGCGGTGTCTGCGCCCGGCAATGCGCTGCCGTCGGCGCGGCGCACGCCCTGCGCGGCCCAGGCCGACATGGGCTTCTTGTTCTTGCGCCCGGCGTTGGACGTGTCCATGTTCTCGGGCAGCTTCACCTCGAAGCCCCAGTCCAGGCCAGGCTGCCAGCCGGCCTGCTTCAGGAAGTTGGCGGTCGAGCCCAGCGCGTCGGGCACGCTGTCGACCAGGTCGCGGCGGCCGTCGCCGTCGAAGTCCACGGCCAGGCGCAGATAGGTGGACGGCATGAACTGCGTCTGGCCGAAGGCGCCGGCCCACGAGCCTTTCAGGCGATCGGGGGCGACGTGCTCGTCCTGCAGGATGCGCAATGTCGAGAAGAATTCGCCGCGGAAATAGGCCTGGCGCCGGCCGAAGCACGACAGCGTCGACAAGGAGGTGAGCAGCGGGCGGCCGCCCAGGTTCTGGCCGAAATTGCTTTCCACGCCCCAGACGGCGGCGATGGTGGCGACGTCCACGCCATACTGCTTCTGGGCGCGCGCCAGATCGGCCTTCCAGGTTTCCATGGCGGCCATGCCGTCATCGATGCGTTCCTGGTCGACCAGGCTGGCCATGTAGTCCCAGATGGGCGTCTTGAACTCGGGTTGCGCGTCCAGTAGCGGCAGCACGGTGGCGTCGGGTTCGAGCGCGGCGGTCTGGGTGTCGTAGACCGAGCCTTGCACGCCGCGCTTGATCGCATCGGGGCGGATCTCGACCAGGCACGCACGATAGGCGGCGGGATCGGCCGTGGGCGCGGCGGGCGCGGGCTGGGCGTTGAGGACGGGGGCGGCCAGCAGGGCCAGCAGGGGCAATAGGCGGCGAGAGATCATCGGGGCATTCTATACGTGCGCCTGGCCGGGCGAACAACTGGCCAGGCAGCGGGTTATCGGGTGGGAGGATAGTCCTGGCGGTAGGTGTGCGACGGCTTCAGCACGACACGCCTGGCCAAGGCGTCCAGCTCCTTGCCATGGTAGAGATCCAGGCACTTGAGCATGTCGAAGCGCAGGCCTTTGACTTCCGACTCGGCAATGGATTCGTGTAATCGCGCGCCAGCGTGCGCTCTACCAATTCGGTCACTTCGGGATAAGGGTGTTCTTCCCAATCGAACGAGGTCCAGTCGCGCAGCGCCCAGGCGCTACTGCCGGCATCCATGACGACTTTGGGGTCCGACTGGTAGGCGGTGGACACGCATTCGGCCAGGACCATGTCCTTGTAGTTCTGAAAATAAGTCCGCCCGCCCGCTTCCGGCCCGGAACGAGGAGCCGTATCCTTCGCGGCCGCCGCGGTGCAGAACATGAGCGCCGCGGCCAGCATGACGACACGGCATGAGCTGATGCGTAGATCCAATTTCATCCTTGATCGTGGTGGGACAGGACAGCGCCGCGCGCGGCGGAAAACCACGCCGCCACAGGCGGAACCTCTTCCCGTTCGAGGGTCGCGTCCCACACGGCGACACGCGCTGGGCACTATAGCGTCGCCGCGAAGCCGCGAACGCAACCTCGCTTTACGAAACGCTACGAGGCGTCTGGCGCGGAACCGGTATCGGCACGCAGCAGCGCGGCGATCTCGTCCTCGTCGAACCCCGCCGCGCGCCGCGCCGGCAGATTGAACGGTCCGCGCAGGGCCGGCGCGCCGTACTGCCGCGCCAGGTCGGCATAGCACGCGACGGGATCCAGGCCGCGCGCCTCGCAGCCATGGCGAAACCACCGGTTGCCCACCGCCACGTGGCCGATCTCGTCGCGCAGGATGATGTCCAGAATGGCCGCGCCGGCCTCGTCGCCCGCGTCCGCCAGCTTGGCGCGCACCAGCGGCGAGGCGTCGAGCCCGCGCGCCTCCAGCGTGCGCGGCACCAGCGCCAGCCGGGCCAGCAGGTCGCCGCGTGTCTTCTCGGCCATTTCCCACAGGCCGTTGTGGGCGGGGAAGTCGCCGTAGGCATGGTCCAGCGTAGCCAGGTGCCGGTTCAGCAGCGAGAAGTGATAGGCCTCTTCGCGCGCCACGCGCAGCCAGTCGCGGTAGTAATCCTCGGGCTGCCCGGCATAGCGCCAGACCGCGTCCAGGGCCAGGTTGATGGCGTTGAACTCGATGTGCGCCAGCGAATGCAGCAGGATCGCACGCCCCAGCGGCGAACGCACCGACCGCTGGCGGGAGTGGGCGCGCGCCACCAGTTCGGGCCGCTGCGGCCGGCCAGGCAGGCCGGGGGGTTCATCCAGGACCGCCTCGGCGCCCACCGGCAGGTCGTCGGTGATGGCGTCCACCGCGGCCAGCTTGTCCTGCCAATCCGCCGCCGCCAGGGCATGCAGCGCGGCATGGCGCAGGGTGACGCTCATGAGCGCCTCCGGACGCGGTGCGGGGCCCGCGCGCAGGCCAGGACGGAAGCGGACGTCGGCGCGCCGGGCGCCGGATGCAAGACAGGATTCATGGAAAGGCAATGGTTGCGAACGCCCGGCGACTTTATCATTGCGCCATGCCATCTTCCGCCCGCCTGAGCATCGAGACCTCGCTTGCCGCGCTGGACCCCGGCCAATGGAATGCCCTGGCCGGCGACCAGCCCTTCGTCCGCCACGAGTTCCTGTCCGCCCTGCACGACAGCGGCTGCGCCGCGCCCGACACGGGCTGGACGCCGTATTTCCTGGTGTTGAAACGCGACGACCGCCTGGCGGGCGCCGTGCCGCTGTACCTCAAGATGCACTCGCGCGGCGAATATGTGTTCGACTTCTCCTGGGCCGACGCCTTCGAGCGGCACGGCCTGCGCTACTACCCCAAGCTGCTGTCGGCGATTCCGTTCACACCGGTCGCGGGCGCGCGCCTGCTGGCGGCCGACGACACCGACCGCATGCTGCTGGCGCAAGGGTTGATCGAACTGGCGCAAGGCTTGAAGGTGTCGTCGCTGCACCTGCTGTTTCCGCACCCGCAAGACCTGGACGCGCTGCGCGAGGCGGGCTACATGATCCGCGAGGGCGTGCAATTCCACTGGACCAATCCCGGCTACGCCGGCATGGACCAGTTCCTGGCCGCGATGAGCCACGACAAGCGCAAGAAGATCCGGCAGGACCGCAAGAAGGTCGCGCAGGCCGGCATCACGTATCGCTGGATGACGGGCGCGCAGATCGACGCCGCGTCGCTCGATTTTTTTTACCGCTGTTATTGCCAGACGTATTACGAGCATGGCAATCCGCCTTACCTGAACGAGGCCTTCTTCACGCGCGTGCACGCCGAACTGCCCGAGTCGATGGTGCTGGTGCTGGCCATGCGCGGCGAACAACCGGTGGCCGCGGCACTCAACCTGCGCGGCGGCGATACGCTGTACGGACGCTACTGGGGCAGTTCGGAATTCGTGCCCGGCCTGCATTTCGAGACCTGCTACCTGCAGGCCATCGAATACTGCATCGTGCACGGCCTGCGGCGTTTCGAAGGCGGCGCGCAAGGCGAGCACAAGATGGCGCGCGGCCTGCTGCCCACGCCGACCTGGTCGGCGCACTGGGTGGCCGACCGGCGCTTCGCCGAGGCGATCCAGGACTTCCTGGACCATGAGACCACTGCGGTGCAGGCATACGCCGGCGAACTGGCGGCGCATGCGCCGTTCAAGCGGCAGGAATAGGCTCCCCCCGCGTCTGATCGGCGCACCGCTTGCCAGGACGTTTCCGTCCCTCTGCCGCTCGACGCCACTCTTTGTGACCGTATCATCCGGCAAGCCCGGGCCATGTGGCGCGCGGGCCGCAAACCGCCGCCCTATGCTTGTATTTGGTGGCAAATTGTGCCACCATTTGATTCAGGAATCGACATGCCGCTGAACGGAACCCTGTGCAAGACGCTATGCGACATCTTCCGCATGCCTCCCTCTCCCTCGCCCAATGTGCATTGGCACGACGCCGAAACGTTGCTGCGCGCACTGGGATCGCGGGTGTCGCCCACCAAGAGCGGCATGCGCAGCGATTTCGGCGGCGGGTTCATCTGGATGTCTCACCGGCCGCATCCGAAACCCGTGATGGACAAGGCCGCCACGCGTGACCTGAAAACGCACCTGTCCCTGGCCGGGCATGTGCCCACCGACCACGGCTGCCGATGCCACTGACTCACAGGAACCCGCCATGACCCGTAACGCGATCGAATACAAAGGCTTCGTCGGCAAGGTCGAATACGATCCCGATGACCACATGCTGTACGGCACGGTGCTGGGCACCAAGGCCGTGCTGTCCTTCGCGGGGCAGGATGGCCGGGCGCTGGAAGCCAGCTTTCATACCGTCGTGGACGACTATCTCGCCTATTGCAAGGACACCGGCACCGAGCCCGAACGCACCTGGAAAGGCAAGATGACGTTCCGTCCCAAGTCGGACGAGCTTCGCCACAAGATCGCGATCCACGCGCAACTGGCCGACGTCAGCATCAACGACTGGCTGAACACCGTCGTGGAAAAAGCCGTGGCGCGTTGAAGCGTCTTGCCTTACAGGAACCGGTCCAGCAACTGCCGGCTCGCCCGATCCAGTCCCGCGGCATCGCGGATCAGGTAATGGATGCCGTGGCTGTCCGAGATCAGCAGGGTCTGCCCGGCCAGGCGCCGGATGTCTTCCTCGCCGCGCAGCACGAAAGACGTGGCCCCTCGGTCGGTCTCGACCTGCCAGGTCGACGGCGTGGCGTACGTGGAAACGGCCACGATGCGGCGGATCTCCGGCATGAATTCCCGGCCGGCCAGCTCGGCCTCGACCAGCTCGCGCTGCGCGGGCGGCAGGTCTTCCACGCGTTCGATCCAGGCCAGTTCGCGGCCATCGGTGGCCACCAATGACAGGCCCTGGCCAGGGCGGGAAATTGGGAACGCGCGCACGGGCACGACGCCCTCGTGGCCGACGCCATCCGCGCCCGTGTAGACCAGCCGGCCGTGGGCGTTGCGCTGCAAGGAAAAATCGGTGCTCATCGTGATGTCCCGTCAGTCCTGGTCGGATTCGCCATCGCCCGGCCCGGACGGCGAGTCGGCAAGCTCCGCCTGCCGCATCTGCGCGCGGTAAAGCTCGTAATAGGCGCCTTCACGCGCCATCAGCGTTTCGTGCGTGCCCTCTTCCACGACCTTGCCCCGGTCCATCACCACCAGCCGGTCGGCGCGGCGCAACGTGCTCAGGCGGTGCGCGATGGCGATGGTGGTGCGGCCGCGCACCAGGTTGTCCAGGGCCTTCTGGATTTCTTTCTCGGTCGTGGTGTCCACCGACGAGGTGGCCTCGTCCAGGATGAGGATGCGCGGATCGATCAGCAGCGCGCGCGCGATGGAAATGCGCTGGCGCTCGCCGCCCGACAGTGCCTGACCGCGCTCGCCCACCAGCGAATCGTAGCCATGCGGCAGGCGCAGGATGAATTCATGCGCATGCGCCGCGCGGGCGGCGGCCACGATCTCGTCGTGCGTGGCGTCCGGCTTGCCGTAGGCGATGTTCTCGGCGATGGTGCCGAAGAACAGGAACGGCTCTTGCAGCACCAGGCCGATGTGCTTGCGGTAGTCGGCCACGCGCAGCGCGCGGATGTCCACCCCGTCGACCAGCACGGCGCCTTCGGCCACGTCGTAGAAACGGCAGATCAGGTTGATCAGCGTGCTCTTGCCCGAGCCGCTGTGCCCGACCAGGCCGATCATCTCGCCCGGCGCGATGGACAGGCTCATGCCGCGCATCACCGAGCGGTTGCCGTAGCGGAACCCCACTTCGCGCAGCTCGATGCGGCCCTGGACCCGCGGCAGACTCACCGGAGACTGCGGTTCGGGCACGCTGGAGACGTGATCCAGGATGTCGAAGATGCGCTTGGCGCCGGCGGCCGCCTTCTGCGTGAAGGACACGATGCGGCTCATGGAATCGAGCCGGGTGTAGAAGCGTCCGATGTACGCCAGGAACGCCGCCAGCACGCCCACCGTGACCTCATGCTCGGCCACCAGCCAGATGCCGAACACCCAGATCACCAGCAGGCCGATCTCGGTCAGCAGCGTGACGGACGGCGAGAACAGCGCCCAGACCTTGTTGACGCGGTCGTTGACGTCCAGGTTGCGCAGATTGGCTTCGCGAAAGCGCTGCACCTCGCGGCGCTCCTGGGCGAAGGCCTTCACCACGCGGATGCCCGGAATGGTGTCGGCCAGCACGTTGGTGATCTCGCCCCACACGCGGTCGACCTTCTCGAAGCCATGCCGCAGGCGGTCGCGCACCAGGTGGATCAGCCACATGATGAACGGCAGCGGCAGCAGCGTGGCCAAGGCCAGCGGCGGATTGATCGAGAACAGGATGACCGCGGTCATCACGATCATCAGCACGTCGGTGGCGAAGTCCAGCAGGTGCAGCGACAGGAACACGCAGATGCGGTCGGTCTCGCTGCCGATGCGCGACATCAGGTCGCCGGTGCGCTTGCCGCCGAAATATTCCAGCGACAGGTGCTGCAGGTGCGCATACGTGGCGATGCGCATGTCCGCGCCGATGCGTTCGCTGACCCAGGCCAGGATGTAGGTGCGCGCCCACCCCAGTCCCCACGCCGCCAGCGCAGAGGCCAGCAGGCCCAGCAGATACCACTGCACGATGCCGTAGTCGATCTCCTGGCCGTTCTGGAACGGGATCAGCACGTCGTCCATCAGCGGCATGGTCAGGTACGGCGGCACCAGCGTGGCGGCCGTGGACAGCAGCGTCAGCACGAAACCGGCCAGCAGGCTGCCGCGGTAGGGCTGCGCGAAGCGCCACAGGCGCAGCAGCGCCCAGGTGGAGACCGGCCTGGGGGTCTCTTCCTCGGCGCAGGCCGGGCATTCGTCGCTATCGGGCGGAATCGGCGCCTGGCAGTCGGCACAGATGCGCAGCGGCTCGGCGGGCTCGCTGGACAGGCCGGCGGCGCGCGCCTGGCGCTGTTCGAACTGCGTCAGCAGGCGCAGCGCGGCGGGCGAGCGGCCGAGCGTGAAGCGCCATGCGCCGACCCGCGTCTGGCCGTCGTCCAGCTCCAGGCAGGCCGCGCCCGCGTGGTCGTGCAGTTGCAGCTTCAAGCCGGGACCGTGGCGCCAGCCCTGCCAGGCAGCCTGGCCCGGCGCGCGCGCCAGCAGCCGGCGATCGGTGAGCAGCACGGCGCCCGGCTGATAGCGCAGGCGCTCGTCCAGATCGGTATCCAGACGCGCCAACAAGGTTTCGCCCGCTTCCAGGGGGACGTCGGCCGGGCCGGACGGGCCGGTGGAAAGGTGGGCATTGCTCATGGCTTGCTCCGGCGGGTCGCAGGCAGGAGAACCGTCCCTGCCCCACCGTGGGTTAGTCTGTCCCCTGGTAACAACAGGTCAGGGGACTGACACGAGGGCGCGAGTGTATACGGCCAAAAAGGCGGCGTATAGTAGCGCCCGATACGCCTCACTTTCGCGATAGGAAAATCGTCCAGCGACGCACCGGCCCCATTCCTTACGACGTCTCCCCGACAACCCATAATTATTCCGGGGGTGTGCTCGTCATGCCGGCCTGTGCTCTTTCTCTGTATATCCATGAAGAAACGAGACATTGAATTCCTTGATGTCGTGGCGCTGCGCGGCCCGAACATCTGGACCTATCGCCCTGTCCTGGAAGCCTGGGTGGACATCGGCGAACTGGAAGACTTCCCCTCCAATCTTATCCCCGGATTCTACGAACGCCTGTCGACGTGGCTGCCGACGCTGATCGAGCATCGTTGCAGCCCGGGCGTGCGGGGCGGATTCCTGATGCGGTTGAAGGAAGGCACCTGGCCCGGCCACATCCTGGAACACGTCACGCTGGAACTGCAGAACCTGGCCGGCCTGCCCGGCGGCTTCGGCAAGGCGCGCGAGACCTCCACGCGCGGCGTCTACAAGGTCGTGGTGCGCGCCTGGCAGGAAGACGTCACCCGCTCTGCGCTGCAGGAAGCCCGCGACCTGGTCATGGCCGCCATCGAGGACCGCCCGTTCGACGTGGACAGCGCCGTGTCCCGGCTGCGCGGCATGGTCGACTCGCTGTGCCTGGGTCCCAGCACGGCCTGCATCGTGGATGCCGCCGACGACCGCGACATCCCCTTCATCCGCCTGTTCGACGGCAATCTGGTGCAACTGGGCTATGGCGCGCGCCAGCGCCGCATCTGGACCGCCGAGACCGACCGCACCAGCGCCATCGCCGAAGGCATCTCGCGCGACAAGGACCTGACCAAGTCGCTGCTGGAGACCTGTGGCGTGCCCGTGCCCGAAGGCCGCCTGGTCGAAAGCATCGAGGACGCCTGGCGCGCCGCCGAGGACGTCGGCCTGCCCGTGGTGGTCAAGCCGTACGACGGCAACCACGGCCGGGGCGTGTTCACCAACCTGATGACGCGCCAGGAAGTCGAATCGGCCTATGCCGTCGCCGTCGAGGAAGGCAGCGGCGTCATGGTCGAGCGCTTCGTGCTGGGCAACGAGCACCGCCTGCTGGTGGTGGGCGGCCGCATGGTGGCCGCCGCCGCGGGCGAACCGGCCTGGGTCACGGGCGACGGCAAGTCGACCATCGAAGACCTGATCGACATCCAGATCAACACCGATCCGCGCCGCGGCCGGGCCGAGACCTGCCCGTTGAATCCGGTGCGCCTGGATTCCGCGGCTCGCCTGGAGATCGCCCGCCAGGGCATGACGGCCCAGACCGTGCCCACCGCCGGTCGCCGCGTGCTCATCCAGCGCAGCGGCAACGTGGCGTTCGACGTGACCGACCGCGTCCACCCCGACACCGCCGCCGCCGTGGTGCTGGCCGCGCGCGCCGTGGGCCTGGACATCGCCGGCGTCGACCTGGTGGCCGAGGATATCTCGCGCCCGTTGGACGCGCAGCGCGGCGCCGTCGTGGAAGTGAACGCCGGCCCCGGCCTGCTGATGCACCTCAAGCCCGCCGACGGCAATCCGCAGCCCGTGGGCCGCGCCATCGTCGATCACCTCTTCCCCGCCGATGACGATGGCCGCATTCCGCTGGTGGGCGTCACCGGCACCAACGGCAAGACCGTGGTGTCGCGCCTGATCGCCCGCCTGCTGCAGATCTCCGGCCGCCAGACCGGCCTGGCCTGCAGCGAGGGCCTGTACATCGACCGCCGCCAGGTGCAGTCCGGCGACCGCGCCAACTGGGCCGCCAGCCGCCGCCTGCTGATGAACCGCTCGCTGGATGCCGCCGTCATCGAGAACGACAGCGGCGTCATCCTGGGCCAGGGCCTGGCCTACGACCGCTGCCAGGTCGGCGTGGTCACCAACATCGACGAAGGCGACCACCTGGGCGACTTCGACATCAACGACGCCGACCGCCTGTACGGCGTGTTCCGCACGCAGGTCGACGTCGTGCTGCCCGGCGGCGCCGCCGTGCTCAACGCGCGCGATCCCCGCGTGGTCGAAATGGCCGCCCTGTGCGACGGCGAGGTCGTGTACTTCGGGCAGACCCCCGCGCTGCCGACGCTGGCCTCGCACCTGGCGCTGGGCAAGCGCGCCGTCATGGTGCGCGAGGGCCAGATCGTGCTGGCGCGTGGCCGCGAGGAACAGGTCGTGGCCAGCATCGCCGCGGTGCCGCTGACCTGCGGCGGACATGTCGGTTTCCAAGTCGAGAACGTGCTGGCGGCGGTCGCCGCGGCCTGGGCGCTGAACATCCCGTTGGAAGTCATCCGCGCCGGCGTCGAGACCTTCGGCGTGGACCAGAACGACGCGCCCTGGCGCTTCACCTTATTCGAACGCGACGGCGTCACCGTGGTGGTCGACGGCGCGCACAACGCGCCCGCCCTGCGCGCCCTGGTCGAGGCCATCGGCCATTTCGGCGGCGCGCACCGCACGGCGGTGTACGGCGCGGGCGCGGACCGCCGGGACGATGCCCTGCTGGAGCAGGGCGCGCTGCTGGGCCAGGCTTTCGACAGCATCGTGCTGTATGACGACGCCACCGTCTCGACCAAGCGGCCCGCCGGCCAGGCCCGCGCGCTGCTGCGCCAGGGCGCCCTGCAAGGCGGCCGCGCGAAGCAGGTGACCGACGAGCCCGACCACGCCGCCGCGATCGGCGCGGTGCTGGACCAGGCCCGGCCCGGCGAGTTCGTGTTGCTGCAGTCCGATGAGGCCAACGCGGGCCCGGTGACCGAGATGGTGCGGCGCTGGATCCAGCGGCCCGCCTGATCGCCTTAGATACGGCCGTCCCGCAGGCGTGGGGACGGCCCATGTTTTCAGTACCTTTTTCCGTCAAGAAAAGGAAAAATCCGCCATGGAAGTCTCCCGCATCCGCGCCCTGCGCGGCCCCAATCTCTGGAGCCGCAATACGGCCATCGAAGCCATCGTGGCCTGCAGCGACACCGAGTGCTCCATCGACGACACGCCGGATTTCGACGCGCGGCTGCGCGCCCGTTTTCCGCTGATCGGCCTGCTGCGCCCCGAAGGCCACCAGGGCGCCCTGTCGATGGCCCACGTGCTGCAGGCGGTCGCCGTCAGCCTGCAGGCCCATGCGGGCTGCCCGGTCACCTTCGGCCGCACGCAGGCCACCATCGAGCCCGGCGTCTTCCAGATCGCGGTCGAGTACAGCGAGGAATCCGTGGGCAAGCTGGCGCTGGACCTGGCGCAGCAATTGTTGCAGGCCGCCGTCGACGACCAGCCTTTCGACCTGGCCGACGCGCTGCACAAGCTGCGCGAACTGGACGAAGACATCCGCCTGGGCCCCAGCACGGGCGCCATCGTGGCGGCCGCCGTGGCGCGCGGCATCCCGTATCACCGCCTGACGCAGGGCAGCCTGGTGCAGTTCGGCTGGGGCAGCCGCCAGCGCCGCATCCAGGCCGCCGAGACGGACAACACCAGCGCCATCGCCGAGTCCATCGCGCAGGACAAGGACCTGACCAAGATGCTGCTGGACGCCGCCGGCGTGCCGGTGCCCAACGGGCGCGTGGCCGACTCGGCCGAAGGCGCCTGGGAAGCCGCGCAGGAGCTGGGCGGCCCGGTCGTGGTCAAGCCGCGCGACGGCAGCCAGGGCCGCGGCGTGGCCGTGAACATCGACACGCGCGAACGCGTCTTCCAGGCCTACGAGGCCGCCAGCGAGATCAGTTCCGAGGTCATCGTCGAGCGCTACATTCCCGGCCACGACTTCCGCCTGCTGGTGGTGGGCAGCCAACTGGTCGCGGCCGCGCGGCGCGATCCGCCGAAGGTCACGGGCGACGGCGTGCATTCCATCCGC
The DNA here is from genome assembly GCF_900078315.1 of Bordetella ansorpii. GTDB lineage: Bacteria > Pseudomonadota > Gammaproteobacteria > Burkholderiales > Burkholderiaceae_B > Bordetella > Bordetella ansorpii. Next base: position 157,892 of record NZ_FKBS01000013.1, on the reverse strand, counting down.
CAACTGGTCGAACAGGTCAACGCCGACCCGCTGCGCGGCGACGGCCACGCCACCTCGCTCACCCGCATCCGCTTCGACGACATCGCCCTGGCCACGCTGGCCAAGCAAGGCTACGGCGCCGACACCGTGCCGCCCGCCGGCACGCTGGTCGTGCTGCGCAACAACGCCAACCTCAGCACCGGCGGCAGCGCCACCGACGTGACCGACGAGGTGCATCCCGACCTGGCCGCGCGCGCCGTCACGGCCGCCCGCATGATCGGCCTGGACATCTGTGGCGTGGACGTGGTCGCCGAAACCGTGCACCTGCCACTGGAAGACCAGCACGGCGGCGTGGTGGAAGTGAACGCCGCGCCCGGGCTGCGCATGCACCTGAATCCCTCGTTCGGCAAGGGCCGCCCGGTGGGCGAGGCCATCGTCGGCCAGATCTTCGCCGACGGCCAGGACGGCCGCATTCCGGTGGTGGCCGTGGCCGGCACCAACGGCAAGACCACCACGGTGCGCCTGACCGCGCACCTGCTGTCGTGCGCTGGCAACCGCGTGGGCATGACCAACTCCGACGGCGTGTACGTGCAGTCGCACCGCATCGACACCGGCGACTGCAGCGGCCCGCGCAGCGCGCGCCGCATCCTGCTGCACCCCGGCGTGGACGCGGCCGTGTTCGAGACCGCGCGCGGCGGCATCCTGCGCGAAGGCCTGGCCTTCGACCGCTGCGACGTGGCCATCGTCACCAACATCGGCCAGGGCGACCACCTGGGCCTGGGCTACATCAGCACGGTGGAAGACCTGGCCGTGGTCAAGCGCGTGATCGTGCAATACGTGCGTCCTGGCGGCATGGCCGTGCTGAACGCCGCCGATCCCATCGTCGCCGAGATGGCCAGCGCCTGCCCGGGCTCGGTCACCTTCTTCTCCGCCGATCCCGACCATCCCGTCATCGCCACGCACCGCGCCCAGGGCCAGCGCGTGGTGGTCCGCCAGAACGACGCCATCGTGGCCCAACAGGGCGAGATGCGCGTCGAACTGCCGCTGTCGGCCATTCCGCTGACCCGCGGCGGCGACATCGTCTTCCAGGTCGACAACGCCATGGCTGCCGTTGCGGCCGCCTGGGCGCTGGACCTGCCCTGGGAAACCATCCGCTCGGGCCTGGCCGGCTTCGTCAACGACGCCGCCACCGCCCCTGGCCGCTTCAACCTGTTCGACTACGGCGGCGCCACGCTGATCGCCGACTACGGCCACAATCCCGACGCCATCCTGGCGCTGGTCAAGGCCGTGGACGCCCTGCCCGCCCGCCGCCGCAGCGTCGTGATCAGCGGCGCGGGCGACCGCCGCGACGAAGACCTGCGCCGCCAGACCGAGATCCTGGGCGACGCCTTCGACGACATGGTGCTGTACGAAGACCAGTGCCAGCGCGGCCGCGAGGACGGCGAAGTGCTGGCGCTGCTGCGCGAGGGCCTGGCCCATGCCCGCCGCGCCAGCAGGATCGACGAGATCCGCGGCGAATTCCTGGCCATCGACACCGCGCTGGAACGCCTGGCGCCCGGCGACCTGTGCCTGGTCCTGGTCGACCAGGTCGAAGAGGCCCTGGCTCACATCGCGCAGCGCGTGGCCGAGCGCAATGCCGCCGTTTCCGTGGCCCGGGCGCAATAGCCCAGCGATAGCCTCGGTTACGTACTCCCCTCAAAGCCGGTCAAATGGTCACCCAGGTGTAACAGACGCCTGGGTGACCGTTCTCCTTCCCCTCGAGCGCCGTCCCGGCATCCTCCCATCGGTCTCCTATACGGCCCTGTAGGCTCGGCCCTCGCCTGCCCGAAAGGCCCCGTAAAACGGGCCCTCGGCGCGTTTACATTTACCCACACCGCCTGTTTGACACCCTGTGGGGGCGACTGGTGTAGTGGTTCCCACGAATAGCTGATCAGCTTTCATATCCTTGGCGGCAAGCTCCGAAGGCCATCGGAAACCCGCCGCAAATTGCTAGGAGAGGACGACATGAACAACGACATCGTTGCTGGCAAATGGAAGCAGCTCAAGGGCAAGGCCAAGGCGGCCTGGGGTGACCTGACCGACGACGAACTTACCCGCACCGAAGGCAACGCCGAACGGCTCGCCGGCCTGGTCCAGGAACGTTACGGCAAGACGCGCGAAGACGCCCAGCGCGAAGTGCGCGAGTTCTTCGACCGCAACCCCTGATCCGGCGCATTGCGCTTCCCGCATCTCGTCTCTAGAGGAGAAACACCATGCTGTATTACGCGGTAGTCTTCTTCGTCATCGCCATCATCGCGGCGGTCCTGGGTTTCGGCGGCATCGCCGCTGGCGCGGCGGGCATCGCCAAGATCCTGTTCTTCGTGTTCCTGGTCCTGGCCCTGCTGTCCATCCTGGGCGGCGCGTTCCGACGATAACGGAGGTATCAGGCATGATCACCCGTAAATGGATGGCCGCGGCCGTGATCGGCGCCGGCGTGGCGGTAACCGCGCCGGCCCTCGCGGCGGAGGGCAAAGGCGACAAGCAATCCGTTGGCGAATACGTGACGGACGCCACGATCAGCACCAAGGTGCGCGCGGCGTTCGTGGCGGACAAGGCATTGAGCGCCCTGGACATCGCCGTGGAAACCAATGACGGTGTCGTCACCCTGACGGGCAGCGTCGCCACCAGCGAGCAGGTCAACCATGCGGCTGACGTGACCCGCGGTGTAGACGGCGTCAAGCAGGTCAAGAACGACATCAAGGTGGACCCGAGCAAGGCCAAGTAAGGCCTGCACGTCGTCTCCAGCGACGCCCCTGAACGGGCCTTCGATATCCGGACGTCAGTCCGGCATCAAAGGGCTTGATCAGGGGCGTTTTCCATAGGGCGCGTCCCCGCCCGCCTGAAGGACGGATCGCCCTCCTCCAGCCGCCGGACTCGCGGCCCATGCCGTTACGGCTTGACCTCCACGATCCCCATCATGCCCTGGTCCTCGTGTTCGAGGATGTGGCAGTGATACATGCGCAGACCCGGCGCGTCCTGCCGCAGCAGGATGCGCACCGTCTCGCCGGGCGGCACGTTGACCGTGTCCTTCCACGCGAGCCAGGGTTCGGGCTGGAATGCGCCGTTGCCGCGGCGGCGCGCCGTGACCTGGAACTGCACGCCATGCACATGGAAAGGATGATCCATGTCGGCCTGGTTCTCGATCTCCCATTGCTCCACCTGCCCCGCCCGCATCGTCACGTCCACGCGCTTCATGTCGAACGCGGCGCCGTTGATCAGGAAGTGCATCGCCATGCCCTGCGGCCCGTGCGACATGGTCTCGGTGAAGACGAAGCGGCGTCGCTCCACCGGCTGGCCCAGCCGCGCGATGGCGCGCAGCGTGGCCGGCAGCGGCGGCACCTTCGGCGCGACCAGGGCAGCGGCCACCTGCACGTCCAGCAAGGTCAGGCCGGCCGATTGCGGACGGTCCGGCCCCATCCAGCCCGAGTCGTATTCCAGTGTGCGCAACGCGGCCTGGCCGGCATGCGGGAAGGTCACCACGATCTCGGCGCGCTCGGCGGGCGCCAGCAGCAGTTCGGTAGCGTCGACCGGCTTTTCCAGCAAGCCGCCGTCACTGCCCACCCGCGTCATCGCGGCCCCCTCGAAGACCAGGCGCAGGTAGCGGGCATTGGTGGCGTTGAACAGGCGCAGCCGGCGGCGCGTGCCGGCCACCGCCTCCATCACCGGCTGCTTCTGGCCGTTGACCAGCACGTGGTCGCCGATGCGGCCGTTCATCGCATCGGCGTCGGTCGGCGGCGCATGCGCGCCGTCCTCGGCCAGGCGCAGGTCGGTGAACATCAGCACCGTATCGCCGTACTCGGCGGGAATCGGATCCTTGCGCGAGCGCACCAGGAACACGCCGGCCAGGCCGCGATAGACCTGCTCGGCCGTGCGGCCATGCGGATGCGGGTGATACCAGTACGAGGCCGCGCTATCCGCAGGCAGCGTGAAGCGATAGGCACGATCCCCTCCTGACGCCACGGCATCCATGGGGTTGCCGTCCTGGTCGGACGGCACCGGCATGCCGTGCCAATGGATGGTGCTGTCCTGGCCGGGAATGCGGTTGGCGAAAGTGATGTCGATGCGGTCGCCTTCGTAGGCCTCGATCAGCGGACCGGGACTGGCGCCGTTGTAGGCCAGCACCGGGGTGGGCAGGTCGGGCGCGAAATGCGCCATGGCGGGCGCGGCGGTCAGCGTGGCTTTGAAGACGCCCGGTTCGGATGAGGCGTTGGCCAGGCGGGGCAATTCGCGCAGCGGCTGGCCTTGCGGCAGGTCGACGACCTTGCGCGGCGCGCCGTCGGCCGGCATCGCGCCGGTGTCCATGGGCATGCCGTGGTTCATGCCGCCATGGCCGCCGTGCTGCATGCCTTGCCCCTGATGCCTGTCCATGCCCTGCGCCTGTACGCGCTGCGTGAACAGGGCCGCCAGGGGAGCCGCGAGGAATGTTCGCCGATGCATCGCCCTCTCCGGTTGAATCGATGGGCGCGACGATAAGGCTTGCCATGGTGGGAAGGTCAAGCAACAACGGAGGCGGGCTCACCGTCCGAGCAAAGCCCTGGCGTTCACACCGTCACCTCGCCCCGCCCCAACGGAATCACCCGGCCGCCGACCTTGATCTTGCCGTCCTCGGTCACGTCCAGGTACAGCGTGCTGGGCCGTCCCACCTGTTCGCCCTGGCTGACCACCAGCCTCGCCGGCAGCTTGTGGTCATGGCTCAGCAGCCAGCCCCCCAGATTGGCGCAGGCCGATCCCGTGGCCGGATCCTCGACCACGCCACCGCCCGGCTTGACGAAGAAATGCCGCGCCAGCACGGTCTGGCGCCCATCGGCGGCCTGGTCGCCGAAAGCGAACACATAAGCCGTGCGGCGTCCCAGGCTGTTGGTCGGCCAGTCGGCGCGCCCGGCATCCGGCATGGCGCGGCGCACGGCGTCGAAACTCTTCAGCGGCACCAGCATCTGGTCGTTGCCCGTGTCCACGCGCATCGGTTCATCCAGCAGATCGTCCGCCGACAGGCCCAGCAAAGCCGCCACGTCGGCCGCCGATGCGGACACGCGCGCGGTACGCGGCGCGCCGTCGGTGGGGGCGGTCAGGGTCCAGAGATTGCCTTGCGCCACCACGGGCACCAGCCCGGCCTTCACTTCCAGCGTCAGGGCGTCGCCGGCGTTCTGCACCTGGCTGACCACGTGCGCCGTGCCCAGCGTGGGATGGCCGGCAAAGCGCATCTCGTAGCCCGGCGTGAAGATCCGCACGCGCGCATGGGCCGCGTCGCACGGCAGCATGAACGTGGTTTCGGACAGGTTGAACTGCAGTGCCAGGCTTTGCATCAACGCGTCATCCATGCCGCGCGCATCCTCGAACACGCACAGGGGGTTGCCGCCGAAAGTGCTTTCGGCGAACACGTTGACCAGATGATAGGTATAGGACGGCATGCGATGGCTCCGGAGCGGGACGAATGCCCGCCACCTTAGCGCATCTCTGTTCTGGTCTGGGCGGGCTCATCTGTGTCGGTCGAACCGACCGCCAGGCGGGCCCGGACAGGATCACCAGAGCGCGAAGAACAGCACCCAGGCCCAGCAGAACGGCGCGATCCCGGCAGCGAAGGCCCCCCAGGCAGCCGCCCGGCGCGCAAGACTTGCCGGACGCCGCGCCAGCACGCGCCAGCCCAGCCGCAGCGACCACAGCACCGCCAGCGCCAGCAGCGTGAACCGCACGGGCGCGACCCAGTGCGTGCCCATGCCTTCATGCTGCAGCAGCGTGATCGTGGTGGCCGACAGGCCCAGGAACACGCCGATGCCGGCCGACGGAATCAGCGCCTGCGCCAGCTTGTGCACGCCGCCGAAGCGGGTGGCCGAATCCTTCAGCGGGGCCAGCCGGTCGGCCAGCCACAATGACAGGAACGACGCGCCGCCGATCACGGCCGCGGCGCCCACGCAGAACGCCAGGATGGCGCTGCCGTCCAGCCACGAGAAGCTGTCGTTGGCTTCGGGATAGTGCGTGAGGATGTACCAGGGCGCGTTGTCCATCAGCGGCCACAGGATGTCGCGCTCGACCAGCCAGGTGGCCACGGCCTGCTTCAAGGTGACGTACCAGGGGCTGGCGCTCCAGAGGAACGCGCCCATGGCCACGCCCATCATGCCGAAACAGATCAGCACGGTCTGCCACGGATCGCCGTCGGCCACCTGCACGATCTCTTCCTCGGGCGAGCGCGGCGTCAGTGCAATGGCGCCGCGATAACCGCTGCAGCGTCCACAGACGTGGCAATCGCCCGCGCCCTTCATGTGGCGCAACGGCACCAGCGGCGCGCAGTTCACGGGCTCGATGCGGATGACCGGATGGCGCCATGCCTCTTCGTTCACCTTGAAATGCCAGGGCGCCAGCTTGGCCAGCAACGTGAACACGCCGTTGACCGGGCACAGGTACTTGCACCAGACGCGCTTGCTGCGGCCATAGCGCCAGCCGACGATCATCGCGGCCACGGTCGAGCCGCCCAGCACCGCCAGTACCGCCAGCGGATACTGGTAGACACTGACCAGTTGGCCATAGACGGTGGTGATGACGAAAGCCATGAAGGGCCAGCCGCCCCAACGCATCCACTTCGGGATGGCATGGCCCTGCCCGCGCTCGCTGGCCCACTCGGTCAGCATGCCCTCGGGACAGAGCCAGCCGCACCAGGCGCGGCCCAGGATGGGCATGGACACCAGCACGAACGGCCACCAGACGCCCCAGAAGGCGAACTGCGCGACCACCGTCAGATTGTTGAAGACCGACGCCGCATTGTCCGGCAGCGGCAACATCGGCGGCACGATCAACAGGAAGGCGTAGATGGCGACAATGCCCCATTGCAGCTTGCGCAGCAACGGGGCATGGTCACGGAGAAAATCGGCGATGCGGACGGTTGCCCGTCCGAGTGCGGCAGCCATGTATTCAAACCTTGCGCGCCCGGGGGCGCGCGTTCAAGCCGTGAAGTTTATTGCACCGCCGGGCGGGCCGGTGCAACGGCCGCCTGACGGTTGGCGCGGCGCAACAGCGCCCATACCACTGCCCAGTAGGCCAGCCAGGCCAGTATGGAGACCAGCGCGGGATAGGCGCGATAACCCGCGAAGTCGGCCAGGACCTTGCCGATGCCGCTGCTGTCGTCCAGCAACCAGGAACTGTCCCAGATCGGATCGACGATAGCCGGCACCACGCCCAGCGAAATCAGGCGGTCCAGCCCGCCGATCAAGAGCGCGCCGGCCAGCAGCAGCAGCAGGATCTCGGTCAGCTTGAAGAAACGCCGCCACGTGATGAGCTTGCCGCCCAGTTGCAGCAGCCAGAACGTCAGGAAGGCAATGCCCAGGCCGGCCACGCCGGCCAGCGCCAGCATCCAGGGCGACTCGCCCTGCGCCGCCGACACCGTGCCGTACAGGAACACGACCGTCTCGCTGCCTTCGCGCGCCACGGCGATCATCACCAGCACCAGCAGGCCCCACCAGTTGTCCTGCGCCACGGACTGGCGCGCGCCGCCTTCCAGCTCGCCTTTCAGCGTGCGGCCATGTCGTTTCATCCACACGACCATCTGCACCACCAGCGCGCACGCCACCAGCGACATGCCGCTCATGAACCATTCCTGCCCCTCGTCGCTGAGCCAGGACGACACGCCCAGCAGCACCAGCGCCAGGGCCAGGGCCAATCCCAGGCCGGCGGCCACGCCGCCCCAGAGATAGGGCATGCCGCGGCGGCCTTCGGGCGAGGCCCGCAGCCACGAATAGAGGATGCCCACCACGAGCAATGCCTCGACGCTTTCGCGCCATACGATGAAGAGAACCTGTTCCATATTCCGTACAGCCCTGTGTTGCCGCTACTCGGGCTTGACCACCAGCGTGCCGCGCACCTGCTGATGGAAATCGTCGAAGAAGGGATACTCGCCGGGACGCGAGATGGTGATCACCACGAAGGACTTGACCCCGGGGCCCAGCACTTTTTCCTTGCGCAGCGGAAGACTCTCGAACTCGACGGGCTCGTTGCTTTCGTTGATGAGTTCGATCTTGAAACGGCCCGCCGGCACTTCGAGGCGCTCGGGCTCGAACGTGCCATCGGGCTTGAACGTCAGTGTGAAGGTCGGCAGGTCGGCGGCGGCGACCGCCGACCAGGCGAGCAGCGCGGCGGCCAGCAGCCAACGCATCAGTAGCCGCCCTTCTTGCCGGTGCCGGCGTAGACGAAGTCGTATTCCAGGTCGAACGCGGCGGGGAATGCCGCGACGCCGGTTTCCTTGTCGGTATGGCGGCCGAAATGGCTCATCCCATCGGCGCCCGGCGGCAGGATCGTGTACTTCAGGTGGTACTTGCCCGGACCTTCGAGCTTGACGTTGTCGCCGTAGTGCGGCCCGTCGTTGGCCACCATGGGCATGAACGTGCCCTTGATGACGTTGGCGCTGCCGGCCTTCTGGATCTCGAACTTGACCGTCAGGTACGGCACCCACTCGCCTTCGGGGAAACCGCTCTTGTTGTCGGCGGTGGCGTGGATGTCGGCCTCGAGGTGGACGTCCGACTCCTTGGCGGCGCGCATCATGCCCGGCGGGTCCATTTCGATCGGCTGCAGGTAGACCGCGCCGATTTCCATACCGCCCTTCTGGACCGGCTTGCCGATGGGATATTCAGCCGCCTGGGCGACAACCGAAAGGCCCAGGCCCAGAGCCAGGGCCACGGCGTGCTTGATCATCAATACTTCCTTCAGTTCCAACGCGCCCCGGAGCGCGTCGCGCAATTTTTAAACAAGAACCATTTTCAATAATGGTAGCGCGTTGAACTGACGTTTCACTGAATCGTCATGCCGCCATGACGTGGGGGACGCATGCCGCCCCCCGGCCTGCCTACTTGCGCCCGCCCGGCGTGCCGCCCGGAGGAAACGGAAAAGTGGAGAACATCGCACGGGTCTGGTCCTGCATCTGGTCCTGCATCTGCACGAACAGGTTCTTGCTCTGGTCGATGTAGTTGTTCATCATGTTCTGCAGCATCGGGGTCTGCACGTTCATGAACTGCGCCCAGGCCTCGGGGCCGAACTGGCTGCCGTACAGGCCCTTGGACTGCTCGGCCATGCGCTGCTGGATGTCCATGAAGGCCTGGATGTTCTTCTCCAGGTACGACCCCATGATGCCCTGCATGGCATGGCCGTAGAAGCGGATGATCTGCGACAGCATGGTCGACGAGAACATCGGCATGCCGCCGCTTTCCTCTTCCAGGATGATCTGAAGCAGGATGCTGCGCGTCAGGTCTTCGCTGCTCTTGGCGTCGATGACCTGGAACTCCTCGTTCGCAAGCACCAGTTGCTTCACGTCTGCCAACGTGATGTACGTGCTGGTCTGCGTGTCGTACAGGCGGCGGTTCGGATACTTCTTGATCAGGCGCAATGCGGCGCCGTTCTGTGCTTGCGTCATGACTGTCCCCGAGATCGGGTGATCTCTTCTAATCGCGTTGGTTGTCAGTGTACCGCCGGGCAACCGCCCTCCTCGAACGGCGCCCGCGGGCGTGATCGAAGTGGCGGCGGCCGCGCTCAACCCATGTGCAGGCCGCCGTTGAGCGAAAAGTCGGCGCCGGTGGCGAAGCCGGATTCGTCGGAAGCCAGCCAGGACGTCATCGAGGCGATTTCCTCGGGCGTGCCCAGGCGGCGCACCGGAATCGTGGCGACGATCTTCTCCAGCACGTCGGGGCGGATGGCGCGGACCATGTCGGTGCCGATGTAGCCCGGCGAAATGGTGTTGACGGTGACGCCCTTGCTGGCCACTTCCTGCGCCAGCGCCATGGTGAAGCCGTGGATGCCGGCCTTGGCGGTGGAGTAGTTCGTCTGCCCGAACTGGCCCTTCTGGCCGTTGACCGAGCTGATGTTGATGATGCGGCCCCACTGGCGGTCGACCATACCGTCCAGCACCTGCTTGGTGACGTTGAACAGGCTGTTGAGGTTGGTGTCGATGACGGTGCGCCAGTCGTCCACGGACATCTTGCGGAACAGGCCATCGCGCGTGATGCCGGCGTTGTTCACCAGCACTTCCACGGGGCCGTGCTGCTGCACGACGCGCTCGAAGGCTTCCTTGGTGGAGTCCCAGTCGGCCACGTTGCCGACCGAGGCATGGAACGTGTAGCCCTGCGCCGCCTGCTCGTCCAGCCATTGCTGGTAATTGCGGCTGGGACCGCAGCCCGCCACGACCGTGAAACCGTCCTTGGCCAGGCGCTGGCAGATCGCCGTCCCGATGCCGCCCATCCCGCCAGTCACGTATGCAATCTTGCCGCTCATGGGAAATCCTCCGTTGTGCCCCACACGTTTCTACGCCGATACCTGGTTCGCCACCGCGGCGGACAATCAGACGGCTCTGACTTTCACGTACCTGCCCGGCGCCGGCTCGATCGGCCTGTGCCGGGCGTTACCCAGTTTGCTGCGGGCGCGCACCTGCGGGCCGGCTTGCATGCCCAGCCATTGCGCCCAGTCGGTCCACCAACTGCCGGGATGCTCGACCGCATCGGCCAGCCAGGCGTTCGGATCGCCCGGCAGGGCCGCATCGTCGGCGCCCACCCAGTAACTGCGCTTCTTGCGGGCCGGCGGATTGACCACGCCGGCGATGTGTCCCGACGCCCCCAGCACGAAGCGCCTGCGGCCACGCAGCAGTTGCGTGGACGCATACGCCGATGCCCAGGGCACGATGTGGTCTTCGCGCGATCCGAACAGATACGCCGGCAGATCGAGCCGCGTCAGATCCAGCGGCACCCCACGGGCCTGCGTGCGTCCCGCCACCTTGAGGTTGTTCTCGAGGTACATATTGCGGAAGTACCACGCGAAGAACGGCCCCGGCAGGTTCGTGCTGTCGGCGTTCCAGAACAGCAGGTCGAACGCGGGCGGCGTCTGCCCCTTCAGGTAGTTGCCCACCACGTAGTTCCAGACCAGCTCGTTGGGCCGCAGGAACGAGAACGTGGTGGCCAGGTCGCGCGCGGGCATCAGCCCGCCGCGGCCCAGTTGATGGTCGCGCAGCAGCGCATGGCCTTCGTCGACGAAGACCTTGAGCACGCCGGTGTCGTGGAAATCGAGCAGCGAGGTCAGCAGCGTGAGCGAGGCGGCCGGATGCTCGCCGCGCGCGTGCGCCAGCGCCAGCGCCGACGCCAGCATGGTGCCGCCCACGCAGAAGCCCAGCGCATTGACCTGCGGCTGGCCGGTGATGTCCGCGGCCACGGCCAGCGCCTGCAGCACGGCCTCTTCGAGGTAATCGTCCCAGGTGGCGGTGTCGACGCCGTCGTTGTCGGCCGGCACCGGATTGCGCCACGACACGATGAATACCGTGTGGCCCTGCTCGACCGCGTAGCGCACGAAGGAGTTCCCGGGCTGCAGGTCGAGGATGTAGTACTTGTTGATGTTCGGCGGCACCACGACCAGCGGACGCTGGTAGACCGTGCCGGTGGCGGGCGCGTACTGGATCAGCTGCATCAGCCGGTTCTCGTACACGACCTGGCCCGGCGTGGCGGCCACGTTCACGCCGATCTCGAACTGGGTCTCGTCGGTCTGGCTGATGCGGCCGCGCTGCAGGTCGTTCAGCAGGTTCGACATGCCGGCGGTGAGCGCCTTGCCGGCCGTCTCGACGATCGATTGCTGCGCGTCGGGATTGAAGGCAAGGAAGTTGGCGGGCGACAGCGCGTCGACCCACTGCATGATGGAAAAGCGCAGCCGCTCGCGCACCGGCTCGCTGACCTGGGCGGCGTCGACCATGCGGGTCATGGCGCGCGCGGACAGCAGGTAGGCATGCGCGATGAGCGTGTGCTGGGCATTGGCCATCCAGGCCGCGCCGGCAAAGCGGCGGTCGGACGGCGCCGCCAGCGCGCCACGCTTGGCGTCTTCGCACAAGCGCAGCCAGTCACGCGAGAAGTCGGCTTGGATCTCGGCCAGGGCATCCGGCGCCACGCTCACCGGAACGGGCCATGTAGCGGAAAGATGAGCGGTCACTGCGACACCTTGTTATCGGAACTGCGCCAAACGATGGTGCATGGCACACCAAACACTGTCAATGCGGGAATACAACAAGGATACGGGGAATGGCGCGCGGATTCATGCTGCAGCGCAGTATGCGTGGCATCGACGCGGCCTGCGCATGCAGCCCGTGTGGACCGTGTTCACGACAACATCAGGCCGAAGCGCTCGGCCGGCGGCCTATTCGCCTTCGCGCGTGCCGCGTGGCGCCAGCCAGGCCAGCGCCGCCATGCGCCCGGTTTCCTTGTCGCGCCGGTACGAGAAGAAACGCGGATCGGTGACGGTGCACAGGCCGCTGAGCTCGGGTTCGGCCACGCCGGCGCGCACCAGCTTCAGGCGCGCCAGTCCCGGCAGGTCGGCCAGCCACTTGCCCGGCGCCTCGGGACGCGGCACGAAGAAGGCCGCGGCTTCGGCGTCGCCATCGGAGAAGGCCCGCACGACGTCCTCGCCGACCTCGAACGCCGACGGGCCGATGCCGGGGCCGACCCAGGCGCGCCAGCCACGGGCGTCGGGCGCCTTGGCGCGCATGGCGGCCAGCGTGTTCTCCAGCACGCCGCCGGCCAGACCGCGCCAGCCCGCATGCGCCACACCGAGCACGGCGCCCTGGTCGTCGGCCATGACCACCGGCAGGCAATCGGCCGCCATCGCCACCAGCACCCGGCCGGGCCGGGTGGTGACGCTGGCGTCGGCGGCGGGTTCGTGGCGCACGTCGGTATCGGCGTCGACCACGTCGGCGCTGTGCACCTGGCGCAGCCACAGCGGTTCGGACGGCACGACGGCGCGCACGCGCCTGCGGTTCTCGTCCACGACTCCGGGGCGGTCGCCCGCGCGCAGGCCCAGGTTGAGCGTGTCGTGCGGCGCCGTGCCCACGCCGCCGCCGCGCGTGGTGCAGAAATACCGCACCCCTTGCCAGCGCTGGCCGCCCACCACGGGCAGCTCACCGATCACGTATTCCATTGGATCGCATCCTGTACGGCAATCATGTCGGCGGGCAGCGCCGACTGGAATTCGACCAGGCCGGCGCCGCCGGGATCGTCGAAACGCAATGCGCGCGCGTGCAGCATCTGGCGCGGCGCGCCGGCCAGGGCATTGCCGCCATACAGCGCATCGGCCAGCAGGGGGTGGCCCAGGCTGGCCAGATGTACGCGGATCTGGTGGGTGCGGCCGGTTTCGAGCCGGCAGATCACTTGCGTGACGGGCTTGTCGTCGGCGGTGACGCCCTGGCGGTCGGCGCGGTAATGCGTGACGGCGGGCTTGGGTGCCACGGGGCGCTCGACGCTCATGCGCACCGGCACCCGCGCGTCGCGGCCGATGGGGCGATCGACGCTGCCCTCGGCGCGCAGCCAGCCCTGCGCCAGCGCCAGGTATTCGCGGCCCACGGTGCGGGCCTGCAACTGGCGCACCAGATGGGTCTGCGCCAGTTCGGTGCGCGCCACGACCATCAGGCCGGACGTGTCCTTGTCCAGCCGGTGCACGATGCCGGCGCGCGCCACCCGCGTCAGTTCGGGATAGCGGTGCAACAGACCGTTGAGCAGCGTGCCGCGCCAGTTGCCGGCGCCGGGATGAGTGACCAGCCCGGCGGGCTTGTCGACCACGATCCAGTCGGCGCTGTCGGCCACCACGGCGAAATCGATGGGTTCGGGCGAGAAGGCCAGGTCTTCGGGGGCGGGCTGTTCCCAGACGGCCAGGCGGTCGCCCGGGCCGACGATCTGGCGCACCTTGGCCGGCTCGCCGTTGACGTGCACGTGGCCGGCCTCGATCCAGCCCTGCAGGCGGCTGCGCGAATGGCCGGGCAGCAGGCCCGCCAGCACCTTGTCCAGCCGGTCGGCGTGGGTCCGCAGCGGCAGCGCGATCACGAACGGTTCATCGTCGGAAAGCGGGTCTGTGGAGACAGCTGTGTCGGACATGGAGACAAATCATATAATCGGCCTGCCATGCTACCACTTAGGAAATTCGCCTCGTGATTCACCGCACCGCAGCTCCCTCGTCTTCCGGCTTCCGACGCGGGCCGGCCCTGCGCGCGGCGATCGCGCTATCGGCCCTCTTGCTGATCGCCGGTTGCGGCGGCTCGAAGAGCGACTACGACCCCACCGCGGGCTGGAGCGCCGAACAGCTCTACGCCGACGCCAAGGAAGAAGTCTCCGCCGGCAACTGGGACAACGCCCGTACCCGCCTGACCTCCATCGAAAGCCGTTATCCCTTCAGCGTGCATGCCCAGCAGGCCCTGATCGAACTGGCCTACGTCAACTGGAAGGACGGCGAGAACGAGCAGGGCCTGGCCGCCATCGACCGTTTCCAGCAGCTGTATCCGAACCATCCCGGTACCGACTACATGCTGTACCTGAAGGGCCTGATCAACTTCACGCCCGCCAGCGCCTTCATGACCAACCTCACCGGCCAGGATCCCGCCGAGCGCGATCCCAAGGGCCTGCGCGCGTCCTACGACGCCTTCGCCGAACTGCTCAAGCGCTATCCCAACAGCCGCTACGCGGCCGACGCGCAGCAGCGCATGACCTGGCTGGTCAATGCCATCGCCATGAACGAAGTCTACGTCGCGCGCTACTACTACGAGCGCGGCGCCTACCTGGCCGCCGCCAACCGCGCCCAGACGGTCATCACCGATTTCGAAGGCGTGCCGGCCGCCGAGGAAGCGCTGTACATCCTGCAGCAGTCCTACGGCAAGCTGGGCATGAAAGACCTGGAAGCGGACGCCAGCCGCGTGCTGAGCAAGAACTACCCCAACAGCAAGTTCGAGACCGAGGGCCTGGCCGCGGAAAAGAGCTGGTGGAACCCCTTCTCGCGTTGATCCGCCGGGGCGGGCGGCCATCCGCCCGCGTCATGTCCACGCGACGCAGATGAAGACGGCCCGCTGCAAGCGGGCCGTTCTCTTTTCAGGGTCCGGACGAGGGCCTGTCAATCCTGCTCCCTGGACGCGCCCGACGAGCGGCGCGCGTAGAACGCCAGGGCCGCGTCCATGTCGCGCGTACGCGCGAACGGCGGCAGGCCGCGCCACAGCCGCTTGCCGTACGGTTTCTCGACCAGGCGGGCATCGCCCACCACCAATACGCCCCAATCGCTTTCGGTGCGGATCAGCCGGCCCGCGCCCTGCTTGAGCGCGATGGCGGCCTCGGGCAATTGGTACTGTTCGAACGGATTGCCGCCGCGGGCCCGGCAGGCGCGCAGGCGGGCCTCGATCACGGGATCGTCGGGCGGGGCGAACGGCAGCTTGTCGATGGCCACCAGCGTCAGCACGTCGCCGGGCAGGTCGATGCCTTCCCAGAAACTGGCGCTGCCGACCAGCACGGGATGCTTCAGCTTGACGAAGCGCTCCAGCAGGTCGCGGCGCGTGGCTTCGCCCTGGCGCAGGATGGGCCAATCGTGGCCGGCGTCCTCGCAGGCGTCCTTCAGGCCCTCGGCGACCCGCTCGACGGCGCGCAGCGTGGTGCACAGCACCAGCGCGCCGCCCGGACTGGCTTCCAGCAGCGGCATCAGGGTTTCGACGAAGCGCTCGATGAAACGCGGCGACTGCGGCTCGGGCATGCCCTGAGGCACGTACAGCAGGCCCTGGGTGGCGTAGTCGAACGGCGATTCCCACCGGCCGGTTTCCGCGTCGTCCAGGCCAAGCTGGCTGGTGAAATGGTTGAAATCGCCATGCACGGACAGCGTGGCCGACGTCAGGATCCACGCCTGGCCCGGCTTGCGGTGGCGGGAAAAGGCCTGCGCCACCGACAGCGGTGCGGCATGCAGGCGCACGTGATGCTGGCCCTGCTCGACCCAGCGCACCGCGGGGCCCGTCCAGGACGCTTCGGCGGCGGCTTCCCGCAACACGGCCTGGGCGGCCTCGCGCGCGGCGGCCACGGCCGGCTCGGCAGCCTCGGCCACGGCCTGGGCCTCGGGGCCGTTGGCATCCGAGCCCCAGCCCGGATCCAGTACCGTTTCGGCCGCGCCCGGACGTCCCGGCGAGGCCCAGCGTGCCAGGCGGGTGACCAGATCGGCGCCGCCACGGGCGGCCGCCATCAGGTCGGGATGCTTTTCCGCCACGCCGGCCAATGCCCGGGTGGCGGCTTCCAGCTTCTTGCGCAGCACGGCCAGCGCGGCGTCGAACACCTCGGGTTCGGGCATGGCCTCGAACGTGGCCTTGCGGCCCGGCACGCGCTCGAGCGAGGCACAGGCCAGGCGCAGTTCGCGGGCGGCGGTCTCGACGTCGCGCGAGACGTCGCCCCATTTCGCGGCCTCGCGCGCATAGGCCAGGCCAGCGGCCTCCATGGTGCGGCCAAAATCCAGCAATTGATGCGTGGACACGCTGTTGCCGAGGAACCGCGTGGCCGTGTCCGGCAACTGGTGCGCCTCGTCGAAGATGACCGTGTCCACTTCCGGCAGCAGATCCGTCACGCCCTCTTCGCGCAGCACCATGTCCGCCATGAACAGCGCATGGTTCACCACCACCACGTCGGCCTCTTGCGCCTGGCGCCGCGCCTTGACGACGAAGCAGTCGCGGATGCGCGGACAGTCCTGTCCCAGGCAGTTTTCGCGGGTGGAGGTGACGCGTTGCCAGATGTCGGCGTCTTCGGGAATCTGGGCCAGGTCGGCCCGGTCGCCGGTCTTGGAGATATTGGCGAAGACCTGGATCTGGCGCAGTTGGGTGATCTCGGCGCGATTCTTCAACGCGCGCTCGTCGCCCTGCAGGCGGTCAAGGTGATAGTGGCACACGTAGTTGCCGCGCCCCTTGAGCAACGCGGCCGTCACGGGCAGCGCCAGCGCGGCGCGCACGCGCGGCAGGTCGCGGGCATACAACTGGTCCTGCAGCGTGCGGGTGCCGGTGGACACCAGCACCTTGCCGCCGCGCGCGAAGGCCGGCACCAGATAGGCCCAGGTCTTGCCGATACCCGTGCCGGCCTCGGCCACCAGCGTGCCGCGCTGGGCCATGGTGCGCTCGATGGCCTGGGCCAGATCGACTTGGGATTGCCGGCGCAGATAGCCGGGCAAGGCTTGGGCCAGGGGGCCGTCGGGGGCGAAGAATTCGGTGATGTCCGGATGCAGCATGGCGGGGGCGGGAAGATGACCTACATGATACCCGGGGCCGCCTGCGGCAGTCTTCGGCAGGGACGTTTCCGCTACGCTGCCGCGGGCGGACCGCGGGCCCGGAAAGGATGCTGTCAGGACCCGGCGAGCCGCCCCGGGCCGCGTCCGCTGTCCGCTGCGGTTTCCGGGTCGGCGCCTGCGGATGCCCGACCACGATTGGCGGACTGCGCGGCGTGCGACGGTTTCGTCACGCCAGGGCCAGCAACTTCCGCCATCCGGCAAAAGTCCGCGCACACGGGACCTGCGGCGGTTCGCGGCCCCGGCATTCCGCCTGGAAACCAAAGGACACACTTGTCCTGGCGGAGCCCGCCCGCGCGGAGGCGTGGGTCGCTTATGGCAAAATCCGGCGCTTGTTCGTATTTCAGCCATAGCGAAGATGACTCAACCCTCCGCCTCCACGAGCGCCGTGCCCGACACCGCCCGGATCATCGCCCAACTGGCCACCGAACTGCAGGTGCGCGCCACGCAGGTGGCCGCCGCCGTCGAGCTGCTGGATGGCGGCGCCACGGTGCCGTTCATCGCGCGTTACCGCAAGGAAGCCACCGGCGCCCTGGACGACACCGTCCTGCGCGACCTGGAAGTGCGCCTGGGTTACCTGCGTGAACTGGAAACGCGCCGTATCGCGATCTTCGAATCGATCAGCCAACAGGGCAAGCTGACGCCCGAGCTGCAGAACGAGATCGCCTCGGCCGACACCAAGCAGCGCCTGGAAGACCTGTACGCGCCCTACAAGCCCAAGCGCCGCACGCGCGCGCAGATCGCCCGCGAAGCCGGCCTGGAGCCGCTGGCCGACGCCATCCTGGCCGATCCCTCCTGCGATCCCGCCGCGCTGGCCGCGCAATACCTGAATCCCGAGGCCTCGATCAACGATGCCAAGGCCGCGCTGGACGGCGCGCGCGACATCCTGGCCGAGCGCTACGCCGAAAACGCCGACCTGCTGGCCGACATGCGCGAGCACCTGTGGGCCACCGGTGTGCTGTACTCCAAGGTGGCCGACGGCAAGGAAGCCGAAGGCGCCAACTTCCGCGACTGGTTCGACTTCAACGAGCCGCTGCGCACCCTGCCCTCGCACCGCATCCTGGCGCTGCTGCGCGGCCGCCAGCAAGGCGTGCTGGAGCTGCGCGTGGGCCTGGAAGCCGAACAGGAAGCGCTGACGCCGCACCCTTGCGTGGCGCGCGTGGCAACGTTCCTCAAGTTGGGCACGGGGCTGTTCGCACTGGACGCCTCACCCCGCGCCCGCTGGCTGGGCGAGGTGTGCCGCTGGACCTGGCGCGTGAAGCTGCTGACGGCCTTCGAAAGCGAGCTGTTCGGCCGCCTGCGCGACAGCGCCGAAGCCGAGGCCATCCGCGTCTTCGCCGCCAACCTGAAGGATCTGCTGCTGGCCGCGCCGGCCGGCCCCAAGGCCGTGCTGGGCCTGGACCCCGGCATCCGCACGGGCTGCAAGATCGCGGTGATCGACCGCACCGGCAAGGTGGTCGACACCACCACCGTGTACCCCTTCGAGCCGCGCCGCGACCGCGAAGGCACCATCAACACGCTGGCCGCGCTGGCCGCGCGCCACAAGGTCGAACTGGTCGCCATCGGCAACGGCACGGCCTCGCGCGAAAGCGAAAAGCTGGTGGCCGACATGATGGCGCGTTTCCCCGATCTGTCGCTGACCCGCGTGGTGGTGTCCGAAGCCGGCGCCTCGGTGTATTCGGCCTCGGAAACCGCCGCGCTGGAATTCCCCGACCTGGACGTCACGCTGCGCGGCGCCGTGTCCATCGCCCGCCGCCTGCAAGACCCCTTGGCCGAGCTGGTCAAGATCGATCCCAAGGCCATCGGCGTGGGCCAGTACCAGCACGACCTGAACCAGCGCGAGCTGGCCCGTTCGCTGGATGCCGTGGTCGAGGACTGCGTGAACGCCGTGGGCGTGGACGTGAACACCGCATCGGCCGCCCTGCTGTCGCGCGTGTCGGGCCTGAATACGACGCTGGCCAAGAACATCGTGGCCTGGCGCGACGCCAACGGCGCGTTTGCCACCCGCAAGAAGCTGATGGACGTGCCGCGCTTCGGCGACAAGGCCTTCGAGCAGGCCGCCGGGTTCCTGCGCATTCCCAATGGCGACAACCCGCTGGACGCCTCGTCAGTGCACCCCGAGGCCTATCCGGTGGTCGAGCGCATCGTGGCGCGCATCAAGGCCGACGTGAAGCAGATCATCGGCCAGCGTGAAGCGCTCAAGGGCGTATCGCCCGCCGACTTCACCGACGAGCGCTTCGGCCTGCCCACCGTGCGCGACATCTTCAGCGAACTGGAGAAGCCCGGCCGCGATCCGCGTCCGGAATTCAAGACCGCCCAGTTCAAGGAAGGCGTCGAGACGCTCAACGACCTGTATCCCGGCATGGTGCTGGAAGGTGTGGTCACCAACGTGGCCAACTTCGGCGCCTTCGTCGACATCGGCGTGCACCAGGACGGCCTGGTGCACATCTCGGCCCTGGCCGAGAAGTTCGTCAAGGATCCGCGCGACGTCGTGCGCGTGGGCCAGACCGTGCAGGTGAAGGTGCTGGAAGTCGACGCGGCGCGCAAGCGCGTCGCGCTGACGATGCGCCTGAACGACGCAGCGGAGCCCGCGCGCCGGGGCAGCGGCGCAAGCGCCCCGGCCCCGCGCGGCGGCGATCGCGGCGCACGCCGTCCGGGCCAGGATGGCGGCGGCCGCGGCGCCGCCGCGCCGGCGAACAACGCCATGGCGGAGGCGTTCGCCAAGCTCAAGCGCTGATACGGCAGGCGCGAGATGCGAAACGGCGGCCATGATGGCCGCCGCTTTTTTTAACGCCAGGCCGCTCCAAGGCAGCGGGGGGAGCGTTCCCCATTCCTCATGCAAGGCCAACACCGATGGCCCTGCCCTCAGGCCTCGGCCATCACGCCCGCCCCGCGCATCTGCGTGATGCCCAGGCTTTCCAGCACCTGCCGGGTCGCCACGTCGGGCACGTCCTCGGCGCATACGTCGATATCGCGCTGATGCGCCAGGTCGATCACCGTGGCGGCCAGCGCCTGGCTGCCGGGGCTCTTGGTCAGCCCGGCAACGAAACTGCCCCCCAGCTTCAGATAGGCCAGCGGCAGGCCGTGCAGCCGGGTCAACGCGCTGAACTGTTGCGCCAGGCGGCGCAGGCCCACGCGCGTGCCCATGCGGGCCGCCAGGCGGCACAGGTCTTCGACCGAGGCGTATTGCTCGACCAGGCCATGCGCGTCGATTTCAACGTACAGGCGACACGCCAGGGCCGGGGATTCGGACAGTTGCCTCTGCAACTGCGTCAGGAAGCCGGACTGCTTCAGCGAAGGCAGGGACAGGCGCACCACCAGATCGCCGGCATTGTCCGCCAGCCACTCCAGTCCCAGGCGCACTGCCTGCAGGTCGCAATCGGCCGACAGATTCAGGCGCACGGCGGCGGGAATGAACAATTGGGCGGGGATCGGCTCCTGCGAGCCGTTGGCCAGCAGCGTCAGTTGCGCCTCGTGGCGCACCACCCGCCCATGCAGATCCATCAATGGCTCGACCGACAGCGAATACAGGCTGAGCCGCACGCCGTTCTGGATGGCCTCCTTCCAGGCGGTCTCTCCCACGGCCAGCCCCTGCGGCGCATCCTCGGGGGCGAACTGGGGCTGATCGTCGCCCGAGTTCTCGGCCTGCATCAATGCATGATCGAGCCGTGCCAGCACCTCGCCGGCCTGCGCGCCCGGCATGTAGTTCGTCAACGCCAGCGCCCAGCGGCACAGCGCCCCCTCGCCCACGGGAATGCGCAGGTGACGCAATTCCGCGCGCAGGCGTTCGGCCAGCAGCGTGGCCACGGGCGTAGTGGAATTCGGGAACAGCAGCGCGAAGTCCGAGCCGTTCAGGCGGCCGAGCACCGCACCGGGCTGGCGCCGCGCCGACACCACGCTCTGTATGCGCTCGTACACCATGCGCAGCCACTGATCGGCCAACGCGCGGTGCATGTGGCGGTTGATGCCGGCCAGGTCGCGCTGGCGGAACACCAGCACGTGGCCCATGGGATAGCGCTGGCGCGCCTCGGCGTCCTCGGCGGTCTCGGCCAGCGCCTGGTCCAGGTCCTGCATGAATGCCTTGCGGCTGGCCGCGCCCGTGACCACGTCGCGGTCCAGTTCTGCCCGCATGGATTCGGTGCGAGCCGCCTGCGCCTCGGCGGTGGAGCGCAACTGCTCGCGTGCCTCGTTCACCGCATCGGCCACCGCGGCCAGTTCGGCGACCCGCGAGACCGCCGGTGCACGATTCCATTGGCCGCGTCCCAGCGCACGGACGTGATCGCCCAGTTCGGGCAGCAGACGGCGGTGCAGCCAGCGCGCCAGCGACCAGGCGAACAGGCCCCACAACACGCCGGCGGCCAGCACCAGCGCCGCCATGCGCAGGCAGCTTTGCCACAAGGTTTCCCAGGCATAGGCGTCGTCCGCCACCAACGTCACGGTGCCGATCTGGCGCCAGCCGTTGTTCACGGGATGGCTGGCGGCGCGCGCCTGCATCGGGACCAGGCGGCGGAACCAGGCCGGCACGGTCGGATCGGCATGTTCCTCGCGGCGCTGCACCAGCGGCTTGCCCTGGGCATCCTCGAAACTGACTTCCTTGAAGTTGCCGCCGTCGAACAGCGACGTCACCAGCAGAGACTGGACCGCGGGATCGGCGCTGCCCGGCTGGGACAGCGCCAGGGCCAGGGAAACGGCCGCATCGCGGCCCTGCATCTGCAACTGGCCCGACAGGTACTCACGGGCGGACGAGATACTCAGGGCCAGTACGCCTACAAGAATGGCGACAATTACCAGGGAAACACTCAACAGCAGTCGCCGAAGAATCGACATGGGCAATTCCTACACACTCCAATCAGGGTTCCAGACCTTCACGCCGCATGCGCGCCAACAGCGCGCGCCAGCGTCCGACCCGGTCGGCAGGCGCGGCGCGGCGCTCGTCCAGGTAGACGCCGCCCGCGCTGAAGCTGAAAACCGGGATCAGGTCTGGACGTTGCGTGGCGGGCAGCACCGCCGCCGCGAGGTTGTCCAGCACCAGCGGCTCGGCGCTGGGGGTGGCGTAGTATCCGAGCACCATGTGCGGCACCGGATGCCCCTCTAACGGCCGCGCCTCGACATAAATAAAGCGCAGGCGGTCGACGGGCACGCCCAGCACCGCCAACGAGAAATACTTGCCGACGGCGTAATCGGCATAGGCGCCCTGCCCTCTGGCCAGGATTTCCAGGGGGGTGGCCCAGTCCATCGCGGGCCGCGCAATGGTCTGGGCGGGCAGGATGCTGCGGTTCCAGAAGTCGTTGACGCGTTCGAGTTTGTCGCGCTCCGGCAACGCCGCATCGTTGTGCAATTGCAGCAGCCAAGCCGCCACGGCCTGCAGTGCCTGCGGGCCATAGCGGGTTTCGGCCGCGTGGCGCAACCGATCAGGATTCAGTTCCAGCGCGCCCGCCGCGCTGCTCCAGCAGGCCAGGCACAGCAAGACCGCCCAGCCGGCCTGACGAGCCAGACGTATGGGTATGGACATGATGCTCGCTCGAGAGAAGGTGGCGCGGCGCCAGCCCCGGCGGCGCTCAGGCAGAGCGCTACGCCACGGGCACGCCTATCCCCGGGCCGTCCTTCCAGGCTTTTCCGCCCCTTCAACGGGAACGCTTTTGCCTGGGAATGGCCTGGCGACCAAAACCGCCTCCAACGGTCTCGAAAATTACCACAAGACTTGTCTGTCGAAACAAAATGTCTGTGCTTAATTTTTGAGCACAAAAGCCCATTGACGGGCAGCGCAATCCGGGCGTGGCGCCCGGATTGCCCAGCGAAATGCTTACTGCGCCAGTTCGGCCAAGGCGTCGCGGGTGCGGTCGATCGCGCCGGCGGACGCGCCCTCGGGGCTGGCGGCCACGTCCTCGCCATCCAGTTGGACCGCATGCGAGGCCTCGCCCGTGGCGCGCAGTTGCCCCTCGGCCGGCAGGCGCTTCATGGCGGCGCCGGCCAGCTTGGGATCGGCATAGGCCTGCGAGGTCAGCAGTTCCTCGCCATCGGCGGCCAGCAGGCGGAAGCGGAAGCTGCCGTCGGCATCGCGAAAACTGACGAAGCGCGCCCCCTTGGCAGCCTTGGTCTTCGCGCCTTTCCTGTCGACCGCTTGCGCCCCCAGGTTGCGCAGGCCCACCGCCTCGCGCAGCACCTGCAACGCCGGACCGGCCATCGCGCGGGCGCGGCCAGCGCCGTGCAGCAGGATTTCCTCGATGCGTTCGGGATGGGCCATCAGCGCGTCGTAGCGCTCGCGCATGGGCGCCAGGATGCCCTCCAGGCGCTCGTACAGGGCCGTCTTGGCCTCGCCCCAGCCCATGCCGCCTTCGAGCTGCGCGCGGAACGCGGCGCTTTCCTCGGGGGTGGCGAAGGCGCGGTACAGGGTGTACAGGTGCGAGCCTTCGGCGTCCTTGGGCTCGCCGGGCTGGCGCGAATCGGTCACGATGCGCATCACCGCCGCACGCAGGGCCGCCGCGCCGCCCTCGAACAGCGGGATGGTGTTGTTGTAGCTCTTGGACATCTTGCGGCCGTCCAGGCCGGGCAGCGTGGCCACCTCTTCCTCGATGACGACCTCGGGCAACACGAAGAAATCGCTGCCGTACAGATGATTGAAGCGCTGCGCGATGTCGCGCGCCATCTCCAGGTGCTGCACCTGGTCGCGGCCCACCGGCACCTTGTGCGCGTTGAACATCACGATGTCCGCGGCCATCAGGATGGGATACGAGAACAGGCCCATGGTGACGCCGTCGTCGGGCTCGACGCCCTTGGCGGCATTCTGGTCCACCGACGCCTTGTACGCGTGCGCGCGGTTCATCAGGCCCTTGGGCGTGACGCAGGTCAGCAGCCAGCACAGTTCGGGAATCTCGGGCACATCGGACTGGCGGTAGAACGTGACGCGCTCGGGATCCAGGCCCGCCGCCAGCCACGTGGCCGCCAGCTCCAGCCGGGAGCGCGCCACGCGCGCCGGATCGTCGCACTTGATCAGCGCGTGGTAATCAGCCAGGAAGAAGAACGCGTCGACGCCGGGTTGGGTGCTGGCCTGGATGGCCGGGCGGATGGCGCCGGCGTAATTGCCCAGGTGAGGAGTACCGGTAGTGGTGATGCCGGTGAGGACGCGGGTATTCATGACTGCGGCGCTGGACGAGTGAATAGAAGCCGCAGTGTACTCCGCGTGACTGCCGCGAAACGGGCCTCAGGCCGCCCAGGCCAGCACCGGCGCAGCCAGTGCGCAGGCGCCGCCGGTGGCCAGCGCCGCGCGCGGCCAGTAGGTCAGGAACCAGATCAGCAACAGGCCCGCCAGGCTGAGGATGCCGACCCATTCGACGGTGCCGTAGCTCCAGCCCCAGGCCGCCGCCGAGGCGCCCAACGACAGGGCCAGGCCCAGCCAGCCCAGCAGGCGCAGCAGCAGACGATGCTGGCGCGGGATCTCGCGGTCGAACACGTCCTCGTAGTGGCGGTCCATGGCCAGGCACAGGGCGGAGAATCCGGCGTAGGCCAGGCAGAAGGCGGCGGCGTTCATGCGATCACCTCGATTCGTAGGCAGGGTTCGCGGCAGGCTCGGCCTGCTTGCGATTGGAAGAAACCGGCTCGGCGCTGCGCGCGGCAGGGGCGACCGCGGGCGTGGCGGCGCGTGGCTTGGCGGCCGCGCGCGCCGCGGGGACGGGACGCTTGCGGCCCGCGCGGTGTGCGATCCAGGCCAGCAGGCCGCCGCAAGCCAGCGTGGTCAGGTCGAACCCGGCCATTACCCAGTCGCCCGCCGGCAACGACACGCCCAGGTGGCGGGAGGTGGTCAGCGCGTTGATCACGGGCACGGCCATCAACATCGCGGCCGCCAGCCACAGCAGCTCGCGCCACTTGCCGCGTCCGCGCACGAAGGCATACAGGAAGCAGACGCCCCATGCGATGAAGAACGCACGCGACTCCCATTTGCCGTGGTTGGGCAGGTCCGAGGGCAACAGGCGGTTGGCCCAGAAGTACGTGGCGCACGCCACGCCCAGGCCGGCGATGGTGCCGGCATTCAACGCGTCGACCACACGCAGGGAGATCGTGTCGGGCGCGCCCGGCTTGAGCTTCTGGCGCCGCTTGGCGATCCACAGGACCAGGCCCGAGCCGACCATGGCGGTCCCCGCCATGCTGACCAGGAAGTAGAACCAGCGCAGCAGCGGTTCGGCATACAACCCCAGGTGCAGGCCGATGATGGTGCCGGCCGTGATGGCGGCGCCGCTCTGGGCGTCGTTGCGGCTGATCAGGCTGCCATCCACCCCGCTGTAGGTGATGGTCGGCGCCAGGCGGCCATAGGACACGCGTTCGGAGGTGGCGCGGCCCACACTGACCGTGGCGGCGGCATCGCCCGGCTGGCTGACCACCACGCGCCCCACCCGGCCGCCCTGCCAGTCCGCCTGCGCCTGGGCCACCAGCGGCCCCAGCGGCAGCAGCTCGGCCGGTTTGCCGGTCGCGGGCTTCACGGCGAAGGCAGGAAAGGCTTCGTCGAAGAACTGGCGCTCGTTGTCGTAGGTGGCCAGGATGCCCGCCGGCAGCAGCATGGTCGCGAACAGCACCACGCCGCTGAACGTGATCAACAGGTGGAACGGCAGTCCCAGCACCGACAGCACGTTGTGGCCGTCCATCCACGCGCGCTGCCCGCCCTTGCCCGGCCGGAAAGTGAAGAAATCGGCGAAGATCTTCTTGTGCGTGATGATGCCGCTGATGATGGCGACCAGCATGAACATGCCCGCGATGCTGGCCAGCCAGCGCCCCCACGGATAGCCCATTTCCAGTTCGAAATGGAACCGGTAGAAGAACTCGCCGCCGCGCGTGTCGCGCAGCTTGAGCTCCTGGCCCGTTGCCGGATCCAGCACCGCCCGCTTGAACGCGCGCTGGCCGGGCGGCGGCTTCGGAATCTGGTAAGTGAGAAGAATGGCCGGCTCGCGCGGACTGGACGGCGTGATGAACCAGCGCGTGGCGTTGGGCGCGTGCTCGCGCAGGAAGCGTTCGGCCACCGCGACGGATTGCGCGGTGGGCACCGCCTGCACCGAGACCTCGGGTTGCATCCAGCGGGTGATCTCGGGCCGGAAGAACGCCAGCGTGCCCGTCAGGAACATCGCGAACAGCACCCAGCCGAAGATCAGGCCCGACCAGGTATGCAGCCAGGACATCGCCTGACGCAGGCCCTCGGCCTGCGCGGGACGCGGCTTGCCGTCCGCGGCCCCCCCCGGCTTCGCGGACTTGGCGGCCGCGTTCGCGGCGGGACTTGGATGCGGTTGCTCGGGCTTCACGGGGCGCGCGCCTTGATCTTCGCCCTTGTCGTGGTCGGGCGCGCTCATGCCGCCCCCGGCACGCGGGCCAGCCACCACAGCCCCGCGAAGACCGCGGCCGGCAGCACGATGCCCGCCCAGGCGCGCCAGGCGCTATGCGTGGCGAAGACCCAGATCACCGCGCAGGCGTAGGCCAGGAAGGCCAGCATCTGCGCCGTCAGGACCGCGTCCACCCGGGACATGGGCAACCATACGGCAAAGCACGCCGCGGCGGCGGATGCCAGCGCATACCCGCCTCCGATGGCGGCAAGGGCGCGTGAAGCGACGGCGAAGCGGTAACGCAGCAGACTGGCGGAAGGATCGGGTTTCACGGACGGATTCGGCGTACGGCGGACAAAACGCACGAATTATAATCATTCTTAATTAGAAAGACCCACCCGCCGAGGCGTTTTTCACGCAAACGCGCCACCAACATGGCGGCGCGCGTGGCCTGCTTCCTACAGTTGCACCGTCTTGCGCCGCTCGGCCTCGAGGTATTCGCGCGACTGCATCTCGAGGATGCGCGACACCGTGCGATGGAACTCGTTGGCCAGCGCGCCCTCGGTGTAGATCTCTTCGGGCGGGCATTCGGCCGACATGATGAGCTTGACCTTGTGGTCATAGAAGACGTCGATCAGCCAGGTAAAGCGGCGCGCCTCGGACGCCTGCCGCGGCCCCATGCGGGGCACGTCGGACAGCACCACCGCATGGAAGCGGTTGGCCAGCTCCAGGTAGTCGTTCTGCGAACGCGGTCCGGCGCACAGCGTGTTGAAGTCGAACCAAACCACCGAACCGGCCAGCTTCTGCGCGCGGATCTCGCGGTGCTCGATGTGCAGCACGGGATCGGCCTCGGGCGGCGTATCGGACAGCTTGTGGAAGGCTTCTTCCAGGGCCTGGCGCGCATGCTCGTCCAGCGGCGAGTGATAGCACTGCACCTGTTCCAGCGTGCGGCGGCGGTAGTCGATGCCGGCATCGACGTTCATCACGTCCATGCGGTCCTGGATCAGCTTGATGGCCGGCAGGATGCGGTCGCGGTGCAGGCCGTCCGGATACAGCGTGGACGGCTCGTAGTTCGACGTCATGATGAACGAGGTGCCGTGCTCGAACAGCTTGAGCAACAGGCGGTACAGGATCATGGCGTCCGCCACGTCCGACACGTGGAACTCGTCGAAGCAGATCAGGCGATAGCGGCGGGCGACGCGGCGCGCGACTTCGTCCAGGGGGTCCTGCATCCCCTTGACCTCGTCGAGTTCGCGGTGCACCCCGCGCATGAATTCATGGAAATGCAGGCGCGTCTTGCGCACCACCGGCACGGTGGCGTAGAACGCGTCCATCAGGAAACTCTTGCCCCGCCCCACGCCGCCCCACAGATACACGCCGCGCGGCACTTCGGGACGGCTCAGCAGCTTCTTCAGCGCGTTCGAGCGCATGGACTTGAAGCGCACCCAGTCGTCGTAGTAACGCTGCAGGCGGTCGATGGCGCGCTGCTGCGCCTCGTCGGGCTTGTAGCCGCGTTCGGACAGGGATTTTTCGTAGTATTGCTGGACGTTCATTGGTGCTTGAGTCTCTGGAGGGCGTCCTGTCGATGTCGATGGAGGGCGTCGGTTGCCGGGTTGTCGCTTGAAGGCGTCCTGCGAGAGCCGGGCGCGCGTGGGCCGGCCAAGTCGTCGGGCTCGGGCGCGCCAGCAGGCGCCCTCGGTCCCGCTGCGCGGGACTGCCCCTCCTCCAATTGGCCGGCCCACGCGCGCCCGGCTCTCACAGGACTCACGTCAATGGCATGCACAGGGCGCTGGCATGCCGCTGCCGTTGAGCTTGGCCACGGCGTTGCACATCCTCGCATTGTCAGGCGGTTCAAACCTGTTCGCCAGAAGCCAGATGGGCAATGGAAGATACTGGGAACCCTCGCCGGCCACAGGGGCCGAGACGGCCAATTGGAGGGAGGGCAGTCCCGCGCAGCGGGACCGAGGGCGCCTGCTGGCGCGCCCGAGCCGAGCGACTTGGCCGGCTCGGCCCCTGTGGCCGGCGAGGGTGGCTAAAGAACACCAATCCCCTCGCGCCGACCCACACCAAGGACTTAGAAGTTCAAGGTGCGCTTGTCCACCGCCAGGGCGGCTTCCTTGACGGCTTCCGACAGCGTCGGGTGAGCATGGCAGATACGAGCGATGTCTTCCGCGGCGCCACGGAATTCCATGATCGTGACCGCTTCGGAGATCAGCTCGGACGCCATCGGGCCGATGATGTGCACGCCCAGGACTTCATCGGTCTTGGCATCGGCGATCACCTTGGCGAAGCCAGTGGTGTCGCCCAGCGCGCGCGCGCGGCCGTTGGCCATGAAGGGGAACGAACCGGCCTTGTACTCGCGGCCCTCGGCCTTCAACTGCTGCTCGGTCTTGCCGACCCAGGCGATTTCCGGCGAGGTGTAGATGACCCACGGCACGGTGTCGAAGTTGACGTGGCCGTGCTGGCCGGCGATACGCTCGGCCACGGCAACGCCCTCTTCCTCGGCCTTGTGCGCCAGCATCGGGCCGCGCACCACGTCACCCACCGCCCACACGTTGGGCAGGTTGGTCTTGCAGTCGCCGTCCACGGCGATGAAGCCGCGCTCGTCCAGCTTCAGGCCGACGGCGTCGGCGTTCAGGCCGCCGGTGTAGGGAACGCGGCCGATCGAGACGATCAGCTTGTCCACCACCAGCTTCTGCTCGGCGCCCTTGTTGTCGGTGTACGGCACGGTGACCGACTTGGCCGTCGCCTTGATCTCGCCGATCTTCACGCCGGTCTGGATGTCCAGGCCCTGCTTGGCGAAGGCCTTGGCGGCTTCCTTGGCGACTTGCTGGTCGGCAGCGGCCAGGAACTCGGGCATCGCTTCCAGGATGGTGACTTCCGCACCCAGGCGGCGCCACACGCTGCCCATTTCCAGGCCGATCACGCCGGCGCCGATCACGCCCAGCTTCTTGGGCACGGCGGCGATGTTCAGGGCGCCGTCGTTGGACAGAACGGTCTTTTCGTCGAACGGCACGCCGGGCAGTTCACGCGGCGACGAGCCGGTGGCCACGACCACGTGCTTGGCGACCAGGTCTTCTTCCGAGGTGCCGGTGACCTTGAGGGCCCAGCCGCCCTCGACCTGGCCGGCGAACGCGCCCTTGCCATGGATGAAGGTGATCTTGTTCTTCTTGAACAGGTACAGGATGCCGTCATTGTTCTGCTTGACGACCTTGTTCTTGCGGCCCAGCAGCGTGTCGAGCTTCAGGGTCACGCCCTTGGCTTCGATGCCGTGCTCGGCGAAGTGGTGGTTGACCTGTTCGAAGTGCTCGGACGACTGCAGCAGCGCCTTGGACGGGATGCAGCCGACGTTGGTGCACGTGCCGCCAGGGGCCGCGCCGCCTTCGCCGTTCTGCCAGGCGTCGATGCACGCCACGGACATGCCGAGTTGGGCGGCACGGATGGCGGCGATGTAACCGCCGGGGCCGGCACCGATGACGACGACGTCGAATTGTTTGGACATGATGTTCTCGCGATGAATTGGGGGAGAGGTCCGTGGCCGCGTAGGCGACCGGGCCGCTGCGCGGCAGGCCGCGGCCGGAACCGGGCCGGACGCTGGCGCGCGTTGCACGCCCCGCCCGGCCTTTCTACTGGATTACAGGTCCAGCAGCAGGCGCTGCGGATCTTCCAGCGCTTCCTTCATGGCGACCAGGCCCAGCACGGCTTCGCGGCCGTCGATGATGCGGTGGTCGTAGGACATGGCCAGGTAGTTGATCGGACGGATCACGATCTGGCCGTTTTCGACGACCGGGCGCTCCTTGGTGGCATGGATGCCCAGGATGGCCGCTTGCGGCGGGTTGATGATCGGGGTCGAGAGCATCGAGCCGAACACGCCGCCGTTGGAGATCGAGAACGTGCCGCCGGTCATTTCCTCGATGCCCAGCTTGCCTTCGCCAGCGCGCTTGCCGAAATCACCGATGGTCTTCTCGATCTCGGCGATCGACAGCTGGTCGGCGTTGCGCAGGATCGGCACGACCAGGCCGCGCGGCGAGCCGACGGCGATACCGATGTCGAAGTAGCCGTGATAGATGATGTCCTTGCCGTCGACCGAGGCGTTCAGCACGGGGTACTTCTTCAGGGCGGCCACGGCGGCCTTCACGAAGAACGACATGAAGCCCAGCTTGACGCCGTGCTCCTTCTCGAACTTCTCCTTGTACTTGTTGCGCAGGTCGATGACGGCCTGCATGTTGACCTCGTTGAACGTGGTCAGGATGGCGTTTTCCGATTGCGACTGCAGCAGGCGCTCGGCGATGCGGGCGCGCAGGCGGCTCATCGGCACGCGCTGTTCCGGACGGCCGTCCAGCGACAGCGTCGGGGGCGCGGCCGGGGCGGCGGCGGGCTTGGCCGGCGCGGCGCCGGCGTTCAGGGCGTCGCCCTTGGTGACGCGGCCGTCACGGCCCGAGCCTTGCACGTTCGAGGCGTCCACGCCCTTCTCGGCCAGGATCTTGGCGGCGGCGGGCGAGGCCACGCCAGCGGCCGACGTGCTGGCCGGCGCGGCAGCAGCGGCCGGTGCGGCGGCGGCGGGAGCGGCGGCAGCCGGCTCGGCGGCGGGCGCCGTGGCCGGGGCAGCGGCGGCCTTGGCGGCCGTGTCGATGCGGGCGATCAGCTCGCCCGAGGTGACGGTGCTGCCGTCGCCCTTGACGATTTCGGACAGCACGCCCGACGCCGGGGCGGGCACTTCCAGCACGACCTTGTCGGTCTCGACTTCGATCAGGATCTCGTCGGCTTCGACCGCGGAACCGGGCTGCTTCTTCCAGGTCAGCAGGGTGGCTTCCGAGACGGACTCGGACAGTTGGGGAACGACGACGTCAGTGATAGCCATGATGATGAATTCCGTTTATTGAGTGTGTTCTGTACGTGCTGCTTACTTGGTCAGCATGAAGCCCTTGAAGCGGGGAGCGAAAGCCTGTTCGATCAGCGCCTTCTGCTGCTCCTGGTGCTTGGCCAGGTAGCCGACGGCCGGCGAGGCCGAGGCCGCGCGGCCCGCGTAGCCCAGCTTCTGGCCTTCGTCCATGTTCTCGTACAGATGGTGCTGCACGTAGAACCACGGGCCCTGGTTCTGCGGCTCGTCCTGCACCCAGACCACTTCGGTGGCCTTCGGGTACTTGCGCAGTTCGGCCTCGAAGGACTTGTGCGCGAAAGGATAGAGCTGCTCGACGCGGACGATGGCCACGTTGCTGGCTTCGCGCTCCTTGCGGGCGTTGACCAGGTCGTAGTAGACCTTGCCCGAGCACACCAGCACGCGCTTGACCGAAGCGGCCTTGATCGACTCGTCGACCTCGCCGATGATCGGCTGGAAACGGCCGCCGGCCAGGTCGGACAGCGGCGAACCGGCATCCTTGTTGCGCAGCAGCGACTTGGGCGTGAGGATCACCAGCGGCTTGCGGAAGGCGCGGATCATCTGGCGGCGCAGCAGGTGGAAGATCTGCGAGGCCGACGTGGGCTGGACCACCTGCATGTTGTTGTCGGCGCACAGTTGCAGGAAGCGCTCGATGCGGGCCGACGAGTGCTCGGGGCCTTGGCCTTCGTAGCCGTGCGGCAGCATCAGGGTCAGGCCCGACTGGCGGCCCCACTTGGCTTCACCGGCGCTGATGAACTGGTCGATCACGACCTGGGCGCCGTTGACGAAGTCGCCGAACTGGGCTTCCCAGATGGTCAGCGTGTTCGGTTCGGCGCTGGAGTAGCCGTATTCGAAGGCCAGCACGGCCTCTTCGGACAGCACCGAGTCGATCACCGTGAAGGGCGCCTGGCCCTCGGAGACGTTCTGCAGCGGGATGTACGTGCCGTCGTTCCAACGCTCGCGGTTCTGGTCGTGCAGCACGGCGTGGCGGTGCGTGAACGTGCCGCGGCCAGAATCCTGGCCGGTGATGCGGATGGCGTAGCCGGACGCCACCAGCGAGGCGAAGGCCAGGTGCTCGCCCATGCCCCAGTCGAGGTTCATGTCGCCCTTGGCCATGGTGCGGCGGTCGTTCAGCAGCTTGTTGACCAGCGGGTGCACCGTGAAGCCTTCCGGCACGGTGGTGATGCGCTCGCCGATGCGCTTGAGCTCGGCCAGCGGCACGGCGGTGTCGGCCTGGTCGGTCCACTTGGCGCCCAGGAAGGGCGACCAGTCGATGGCGTACTTGCTCTTGTAGTCGGTCAGCACCGGCTCGATGGTACGGTGGCCGTCTTCCATCAGCTGGCGGTAGTCCTTCACCAGCTGATCGGCTTCGCCTTCACCCAGCACGCCCTGCGTGCCCAGCTTGTCGGCGTACAGCTTGCGCGTGCCGCCGTGGTGGCCGATGCGCTTGTACATCAGCGGCTGCGTCAGCGACGGGGTGTCCTGTTCGTTGTGGCCCAGCTTGCGGAAGCACACGATGTCGATCACGACGTCGTGGCGGAACTTCATGCGGTAGTCCAGCGCCAGCTTGGTGGCGTACACGACGGCTTCGGGATCGTCGCCGTTGACGTGGAACACCGGGGCTTCGATCATCTTGACCACGTCGGTGCAATACAGCGTCGAACGCGAGTCGCGCGGATCCGAGGTGGTGAAGCCGATCTGGTTGTTGATGACGATGTGCAGCGTGCCGCCCGTGCCGTAGCCGCGGGTCTGGGCCAGGTTCAGGGTTTCCATCACCACGCCCTGGCCGGCGAAGGCCGCGTCGCCGTGCACCAGCACCGGCAGCACTTGGCGGCCTTCGTGGTCGCCGCGGCGTTCCTGGCGAGCACGCACGCTGCCTTCGACCACGGGATTGACGATTTCGAGGTGGGACGGGTTGAACGCCAGCGACAGGTGCACCGGACCGCCACGGCCCGAGATGTCGCTGGAGAAACCGTTGTGGTACTTCACGTCGCCGTCGGTCAGGCCTTCGGCGTGCTTGCCTTCGAACTCGGCGAACAGGTCGCCGGGCATCTTGCCCATGATGTTGACCAGCAGGTTCAGGCGGCCGCGGTGGGCCATGCCCACGATGACTTCCTGGACGCCGTTCTCGCTGGCGTGATGGATCGTTTCGTCCATCGAGGCGATGAAGCTTTCGCCGCCTTCGAGCGAGAAGCGCTTCTGGCCGACGTACTTGGTGTGCAGGAAGCGCTCGAGGCCTTCGGCTTCGGTCAGTTGCTGCAGGATGTGGCGCTTCTGGTCGTTGTTGAACGACGGCGCGCCCAGCGTGCTTTCCAGGCGCTCCTGGATCCAGCGCTTGGCGGCGGGATCGGAGATGTGGGTGTACTCGGCGCCGATCGAGCGGCAGTACGTGTCACGCAGGGCCTTCAGGATGTCGCGCAGCGTCATGGTGCTGGCGGTCGTGAAGTACGTGTTGGTGGCCGAGTAGGTCTGGTCGAGGTCGGACTCGGTCAGGCCGTAGAACGCGGGATCCAGCTCGGGGATCGCCGGGCGCTCCTGGCGCTTGAGCGGGTCGAGGTCGGCCCAGCGCGAACCCAGCGAACGGTACGAACCGATGAGGGTCTGCACCGACACCTGCTTGCTGGCCACGGACAGGTCGGGCTCGGCCGACCGATGCACGAAGGCATTGGCGCGGGCGCGCTCGGCGAACGACTGGACGATGGGGGCATGGGCCTGGTCACGCGTGGTGTCCTGGCCGTCGGTCGCGGGGGAATGCTGCAGCTGGTCGAAGTATTCGCGCCAGTTGTCCGGAACCGAACCGGGATTGTCGAGATAGGCTTCGTAAAGCTCTTCGACGTACGGGGCATTACCCCCGAATAGATAGGAGGTGGAAAGGGACTCTGATTCCGTAGACATAATGACGCTTCACCTAGACGAGTGCTTCACTCGATACGATGCAGGAAAACCTTCCGCGACTCGGGCTTCCCGGTTGGCGGATAGCAGGGGCAGAAGGCAGATGACAGACAAGCCTCGAAAGCCGTACTGGGCAGTATAGCGCCATGAGTGTGGGCAAGTCGTGCGACAGACCGATGACCGCGCTTTGCACAAAATGCGGGCGGCGCGAGCTTGGCCGCAACGGCTGCGATGTCGCTGGCTACACGCGGCTAACTGCCCCTATCGGATGTTGCAAAATTTTTATGCCGGATTTGTTGCTGCAGCGCACTAATAAGGGATCCGCTGTACGCGCGCCCGCTCTCCTGCAAAACCACACCCCGTATAACGGTGTTTTTTCAGTCGGGTTTCAGCCCAGCGGCAAGGCCGTCTGGTATTTGACCTGTTTCAGGGCAAAGCCCGAGCGGATATTCTTGACGCCGGAGATGCGCGACAGCCGGCTGACCACGAACTGCTCCAGCCCCGGCATGTCGGGCACCACCACCCGCAACAGGTAGTCGGCGTCGCCCGTCATCAGGTAGCACTCCATCACCTCGGGGCATTCGGCCATGGCATTCTGGAAGCGCTCCAGCTCGGATTCGATCTGCTTCTCCAGGCTGACCTGGATGAACACGTTCAGGCTCAGTCCCAGTTGCAACGGGTCGGCCAGCGCCACGTAGCCGCGGATCACGCCAGCGGCCTCCAGCGCCTTCACCCGCGCCAGGCAGGGCGATGGCGACAGGTTCACGCGGCGCGCCAGTTCGACGTTGGTCAGGCTGGAGTCGGTCTGCAACTGCTCCAGGATGCGGCAATCGATGGCATCCAGCGACGCTTTCGGCATGTTGTGCTCCTCACTCTGTCTTTTGCAGAATTTTGCACCGTTTCATGGGCGTTCTGCACGCGGTTTCGATCACTCATGCGCCGGCAACGGCGATAGGATGGAAGGACAAGATCCATGACAACAGCGAGACAACCCATGCGCGACGCCCCCTTCCATCCGGCTGACCTGCCCGCCTCCGACCGCGATCCCGCCGAGACGGCGGAATGGCGCGAGGCCCTGCAATCGCTGGTCGAGGCAGACGGCCCGGCGCGCGCGGCGTACGTGCTGGAACACCTGCTGGCCCATGCCACGCAACTGGGCGTGCGCCCCCCGGGCCTGACCCGCACGGCCTACCTGAATACCATTGCGGTCGACGAAGAGCCGCCCTTCCCCGGCAACCTGGCGCTGGAAGAACGCATCGCCTCCATCAACCGCTGGAACGCGCTGGCCATGGTGGTGCGCGCCAACCAGGCGCACGGCGAGCTGGGCGGCCACATCGCCAGCTACGCCTCGGCGGCCGACCTGTTCGAGGTCGGCTTCAACCACTTCTTCCGCGCGCGCAACGACGCGCAAGGCGGCGACCTGGTCTACATGCAGCCGCACTCGGCGCCGGGCGTATATGCCCGCGCCTTTCTCGAAGGCTTCCTGGACGAATCCGAACTGGCGCTGTTCCGCCAGGAGATCACCGCGCAGGCGGGCGGATTGCGCGGGCTGTCGTCGTATCCGCATCCCTGGCTGATGCCCGATTTCTGGCAGTTTCCCACCGGCTCGATGGGCCTGGGGCCGATCAACGCCATCTACCAGGCGCGCTTCATGCGCTACCTGGAGCACCGCTCGCTGGCCGCGCCTTCCGACCGCAAGGTGTGGGGCATCTTCGGCGACGGCGAGATGGACGAGCCCGAATCCATCGCCGCGCTGACGCTGGCCGCGCGCGAACGGCTGGACAACCTGATCTTCGTCGTCAATTGCAACCTGCAGCGCCTGGACGGCCCGGTGCGCGGCA
This sequence comes from Bordetella ansorpii, assembly GCF_900078315.1. Lineage (GTDB taxonomy): Bacteria > Pseudomonadota > Gammaproteobacteria > Burkholderiales > Burkholderiaceae_B > Bordetella > Bordetella ansorpii. The sequence goes on along the minus strand of NZ_FKBS01000013.1, from coordinate 121,899 downwards.
ACGGCCGCATCATCGACGAACTGGAAACCCTGTACGCCGGGGCCGGCTGGAACGTGATCAAGCTGGTGTGGGGCAGCGACTGGGACACTCTGCTGCGCCGCGACGCCAACGGCGCGCTGGCCCGCGCCTTCTCGCGGACGGTCGATGGCCAGTTCCAGACCTTCGCCGCCAACGACGGCGCCTACAACCGCGAACACTTCTTCGGCAACGATCCCGAGCTGGCGGCGCTGGTGGCCGACTGGTCGGACGAGGCCATCGACCGGCTGCGCCGCGGCGGCCACGACATGGCCAAGATCCACGCGGCCTACCACCGCGCGGTGCGGCATCGCGGCCAACCCACCGTCATCCTGGCGCAGACCAAGAAGGGCTTCGGCATGGGGTCGGCCGGCCAGGGCAAGATGACCACGCACCAGCAGAAGAAACTGGACGACGAGGCGCTGCTGGCCTTCCGCGACCGCTTCGCGCTGCCCCTCTCGGATGCCGACTGCGTGGCGTTGAAGTTCTATCGTCCGGCCGCCGACAGCGCCGAAATGCGCCACCTGCAGGCGCGCCGCGCGGCCCTGGGCGGCCACGTGCCGCGCCGCACCGCCCCCGCCATCGCCCTGGCCGCGCCGCCCGCCGCGCAATGGGCGCAGTTCGCGCTGGCCGCGGGCGGCAAGGAAATGTCGTCCACCATGGCGCTGGTGCGCATGCTGACCGCGCTGCTGAAGGACGCCCAGGTCGGCCCGCGCATCGTGCCCATCGTGGCCGACGAGGCGCGCACCTTCGGCATGGCCAACCTGTTCCGCCAGATCGGCATCTATTCGGCGCAGGGCCAGTTGTACGAGCCCGAGGACATCGGCTCGGTGCTGTATTACCGCGAGGCGCGCGACGGGCAGATCCTGGAGGAAGGCATCACCGAGGCCGGCGCCATCTCGTCCTGGACGGCGGCGGGCACCAGCTATTCGGTCAACGGCCTGCCCATGCTGCCGTTCTACATCTACTACTCGATGTTCGGTTTCCAGCGCATCGGCGACCTGATCTGGGCCGCGGCCGACCAGCGCACGCGCGGCTTCCTGATCGGCGCCACGTCGGGCCGCACCACGCTGGGCGGCGAAGGCCTGCAGCACCAGGACGGCGCCAGCCACCTGGCCGCGGCCACCGTGCCGAACTGCCGCGCCTACGATCCCGCCTTCGCCTATGAAGTGGCGGTGCTGGTCGAGCACGGCATGCAGCGCATGCTGCACGAACAGCGCGACGAGTTCTATTACCTGACCGTCACCAACGAGAACCTGCCCCAGCCCGACCTGCCCGACGAGGCGGCGCGGCAAGGCATCGTGCGCGGCATGCATCGCGTGCATGCGCCCGCGGGCGCCGCGCAACTGCGGCTGCTGGCGGCGGGGCCGATGGTCGGCGAAGCCCTGAAGGCGGCCGCGCGGCTGGCGGCCGACCACGAGATCGCCGCCGAGGTCTGGAGCGTCACCAGCTATTCCGAACTGGCGCGCGACGCGCGCTATGCGGACCGCGCGCGGTTGCTGGGCTCGGACGGCGCGGAACCGGCCTGGATCACGCAATGCCTGGGCGATTCGGCCCTGCCCGTGGTGGCCGCCAGCGACTACGTGCGCGCCGTGCCCGAACAGATTCGCGCCTGGATCGATGCGCCATGCCGCGTGCTGGGCACCGATGGCTTCGGCCGCAGCGACACGCGGGCCAGGCTGCGGGATTTCTTCGAGGTGGGCGCCGACTGGATGGTGCTGCAGGCGCTGGACCTGCTGGCCGACCAGGACCCGCGCCACGCGGCGGCGCGCACGATCGTGCGCGACCGGCTGCTGAACGTGGCGCCGCGCGGGGTGCCGCCCTGGGAGGGGTAGCACACACGCGGCTATCGGTAATAGTCGTCTTCTCGCTGATGACGCACGGCCAGAACCGTCACGATCTCAGGCGACTCGATCTCGAACAATGCCAGGTAGCCCATGTTGCCAAACGGGATGATCAGCTCTCTCAGGAAAGGAGAGCCTCCCGTGGTTCTGCGGCAGGTAAAAGGAGAAATACGGAGGATCTGCAGACTGTCCTCGATGGCGGCCAAGGCTCGATCAGCCACGGCCCCATCCGATGAATCGCGATCGATGATGAAATCGTAGAGACGTTGCAGATCGCGCTCGGCATGACGCGTGAATCGAACTCGATAGCTCACGCCCGGCGCCGTTTGCCTGAGCGCGCATCCGCCAGCCGTCTGCGCAGCCCATCCACCACATCCTCTGCGGAAACATAGTCGCCAGAAGCGCGAGCACTGTCCCGCGAGGCCAGCGCACGGGCCAGGAATTCGGTTTGGGCCTGGCGGCGCTCAACGGCCTCGCGCACGGATGACTCCACGAAACTCGACAGGCTTTCGTCCGGCCTCAGCACGTCCTGCGCGGCATCCCGTAAAGCGGGTTCAACGCGCAGGGGTGGGATCGTCGCGGTTTTCATCGGCATGGCTCCATGCATTGCATTTGCTATGCATTATTGACTGAAGTGCGTAGCTTTGCATACTCCTGCGGGAAAGCAGGGACTGGAATGTCTCGCTGCGGTGCAGCAAGCACAATGCCCCGCTTTCTGTTGAAATACGTCTTCCTCATATGTTGTCGCGACGCGTTCCGCGCGCCGCCTGCCTGCTGAACCCTCGCGCGTTCGCGCGCCCGACTTTCTCCGTCACCCTCCCCTGCACCCCATGGACGATAACTTCACCAAGCTGGCGCTGGATTACCACGCCTATCCGACTCCCGGCAAAATCTCCGTCACGCCCACCAAGCCGCTGGCCAACCAGGACGACCTGTCGCTGGCCTACTCGCCCGGCGTGGCCCACGCGTGCATGGCGATCCACGCCGAGGGCACCGATGCCGCGTCGAAGTACACCTCGCGCGGCAATCTGGTCGGCGTGATCACCAACGGCACGGCCGTGCTGGGCCTGGGCAACATCGGCCCGCTGGCCGCCAAGCCGGTCATGGAAGGCAAGGGTTGCCTGTTCAAGAAGTTCGCCGGCATCGACGTGTTCGACATCGAACTGGCCGAGAACGACCCCGACAAGCTGGTCGACATCATCGCGGCGCTGGAACCCACGCTGGGCGGCGTCAACCTGGAAGACATCAAGGCGCCCGAGTGCTTCTACATCGAGAAGAAGCTGCGCGAGCGCATGAAGATCCCCGTCTTCCATGACGACCAGCACGGCACCGCCATCATCTCGTCCGCCGCCATCCTGAACGGCCTGAAGGTCGTCAACAAGAACATCGGCGAAATCAAGCTGGCGTGCTCGGGCGCCGGCGCCGCCGCCATCGCGTGCCTGGACCTGCTGGTGCACCTGGGCGTCAAGCGCGAGAACATCTACGTGACCGACTCCCGTGGCGTCATCTGGGAAGGCCGCGACGAGAACATGGAGCCCAACAAGAAGCGCTATGCGCAGCGCACCGACGCGCGCACGCTGGCCGACGTGGTCAATGGCGCCGACGTGTTCCTGGGTTGCTCCACCGCCGGCGTGCTGACCGGCGACATGGTCAAGACCATGGCGCGCCAGCCCCTGATCCTGGCCCTGGCCAACCCCGATCCCGAGATCCGTCCGGAAGAGGCCCGCGCGGCCCGCCCCGACTGCATCATCGCCACCGGCCGTTCGGACTACCCGAACCAGGTCAACAACGTGCTGTGCTTCCCCTTCATCTTCCGCGGCGCCATGGATGCCGGCGCCACGCGCATCACCGAAGAGATGAAGCTGGCTTGCGTCAAGGCCATCGCCGAGCTGGCCGAAGCCGAGCAGAACGACGAAGTGGCCCGCGCCTACGCCGGCCAGGAACTGAGCTTCGGTCCGGAATACATCATTCCGAAACCCTTCGATCCGCGCCTGATCGTGCAGATCGCCCCGGCCGTAGCCCAGGCCGCCGCCGACTCGGGCGTGGCCCTGCGTCCCATCGAGGACATCGAGGCCTACCGCCAGAAGCTGATGGGCTTCGTCTACCACTCGGGCCAACTGATGCGCCCGCTGTTCGCCCAGGCCAAGCAGGCGCCCAAGCGCGTCATCTACGCCGACGGCGAAGACGAGCGCGTGCTGCGCGCCGTGCAAACCGTGGTCGACGAGCGCCTGGCTCAGCCCATCCTGGTGGGTCGTCCGTCCGTCATCGAGATGCGCATCAAGAAGTTCGGCCTGCGCCTGGTGGCCGGCCGCGACATCGAGATCGTGGATCCCGAGGACGACAGCCGCTTCAACGAAACCTGGAACGGCTACTACCAACTGCGCGGCCGCGAGGGCGTCACGCCGGAAATCGCCAAGGCGATGATCCGCAAGCACAACACGCTGATCGCCGCCATGCTGCTGCGCCGTGGCGATGCCGACGCGCTGCTGTGCGGCGTGGCCAGCAAGTACGACAACCAGCTCTCCTATATCGACCAGGTCATCGGCCGCAAGGAAGGCCAGACGTACGCCGCGCTGAACGTGCTGATGCTGCCCGAGCAGACCCTGTTCGTGGCCGACACGCACGTCAACGAAAACCCGTCGGCCGAGGAAATCGCCAACATCACCATCCAGGCCGCCGAGGAGATGGTGCGTTTCGGCGTGATCCCGAAGGTGGCGCTGCTGTCGCACTCCAACTTCGGCAGCCGCCCCACGGCGTCGTCGCGCAAGATGGCCGAAGCCCGCGACATCGTGCAGAAGCGCGTGCCGGCCCTGGAAGTCGACGGCGAAATGCACGCCGATGCCGCCCTGTCCGAGAAGATCCGCAAGCTGGCCTACCCGGACAGCACGCTGAACGGCCCGGCCAACCTGCTGGTCATGCCGAACCTGGACACCGGCAACATCACGTACAACATGCTGAAGATGACGGGCAGCAACGGCGTGGCCATGGGCCCGATCCTGCTGGGCGCCGCCCGCCCGGTGCACATCCTCACCACCAGCGCCACCGTGCGCCGCATCGTCAACATGACCGCCCTGGCGGTGGTCGACGCGCAACAGGAAAGCGCGCAGGGATGATGGCGAGATGGTCCGCGGCTTGGCCGCGGACTGCCTGGCGAGCAAGACGGCCTCGATGAACGGCCCCCGGCACTCGGACCCACGTCCGGCTGCCGGGAATCCGTTCCTCGGGCCGTCTTTTTTTGTGCCGCAGGATCGTGCCGGCGCGGGCGTCTCGCCCTTGATCCGGGCTGGGATGACGGCAAGACGCTCGCGCACTTGCCTATTCTTGCGCATCGTTGCGCCACGCCGCGCCACGGACCTCGCGCTCCGGTAAAGTAGCCGCTGCCCACACCCAACGGGCCCAAGCACCAGGAGAATGCTTTGCAGGACGCCAAACTACGGCTCTACGTCGACGCGCAATACGCCAGCCCCTACGCCATGTCGGCCTTCGTGGCTCTGAAAGAGAAAGCGCTGCCCTTCGATCTCGTAACTCTCGATCTGGGCAAGCAGGAGAACCTGCACCCCGACTATGCGGACACCTCGCTCACGCGCCGCGTGCCCACCCTGCTGCATGGCGGCTTCTCGCTGTCCGAGTCCTCGGCCATCACCGAATACCTGGAAGACGTCTTCCCCGGCGCCACCCCCGTGTACCCCGCGGACGCACAGCAGAAGGCCCGCGCCCGCCAGGTGCAGGCATGGCTGCGCAGCGACCTGATGCCGATCCGCGAGGAACGCACCACCGTGGTCGTGTTCTATCGTCCCGAGAAGAAACCGCTGTCCAGCGCCGCATTGGCCGCCGCGCAGAAGCTGTTCGCCGCCGCGGAATCGCTGCTGGCGCACGGCCAGCCGAACCTGTTTGGGAAGTGGAGCATCGCCGACGCGGATCTGGCGTTGATGCTGAACCGTCTGGTGCTCAATGGCGACACGGTGCCGCAGCGGCTGGTCGAATACGCCAATCGCCAATGGCAGCGTCCGTCCGTGCAGGAATGGGTGGGGATGAAGCGGCCGGCGCTCTGATTAGCCTAGGCAATCGCTGCGTCCAAACTGGCGTGCCTCGCCGTCCGCTTCCAACCGCCCGAGCAGATCAAGCTCCCTTTTGAGCGGCCCAGGATACGTACTGATGCAGCGTGCCGCCCCCGGCAGGCCGCATCAGTAAACAGAAAACGAAATCACACGGGACGCAGCGGTGCGAGGTCGATGTGGGCGCGGAATTGATCACGCACGTCGAGCAGGAACGCTCTGGCTTCGGCGTCGTTCTGGCCAATGATGAACATCGGAGCGAAGTCTGCATTGAAGGCCGCAAGCAGACCTGCCGGGTGGTCGCTCAGATACCGATCGATCTGCTCGATTGACCGTTCGACATCATCTCGCCAGGTGGTCCGAATGTATTGGTCGACGACTTCGGCCTCTGTATCATAGTCAGCATCCCAGTCTGGGTGAAAATAGCCGTTTATCAAAGTATTCAAGAGCTTGTATTCGGCATTGTTCATGGACAGGCGTCAAAAAATAGCCGGGAATGCCGACAAAACATAATAAATCTTGCCATCAATGGATTTTTTCACCAGAACGATACGAACCTTTGACATAGGTATATATTCTCCCGTCTCTCGAACGACCCCCATGCCTATACGGCCCGGCGCATCCCATACAAACGGCTGTGGTTTACCAGGAGTCGCAGTCCTGGCCCATTTAGCAATCTCAGAACGCTTGGCTCTCAAGCCCAATGCCACGGCCCTTTCTGCATCTGCCAACGAGTCGAAGCTGGACGCCGCAGGCAAACGGCGTTGCTCGCGAAGCCGAACCCTGAGTTATTCTTCAGTAAGTCCGACGTGACGTGCGATCGTATGGCCTCCATAGGCTTCATGTGTGGCCAAGCTGATCCTGCCGGCTCGTATTGTCGCAATCCTTGCCGCCGCCAAGCCGCTAGCAACGGCCAATGGGACCACCAGGTCGACGCCGCGTCCGATACGTTCAGCTGTGGCTCGATCCACACCGAGAAGTTCCGCAAGCGCGGTAGCGCCATCGTTCGTCAGCGTATTTGTTTCGAGTCCGGTCCACGCTTGGCGAACCCCGGCCTGAAAAGTGTCGGTACCATGAGCAGTCAACAAGCCCCCGCCGAATTTGGTCAGCGTAGTGGGCTCGGGCATCAGGAGCAACGCTCCACCGCCAAGCACTTCCAACGTCCCGAAAATGGCTCCAGCCGATCCCCAGGCACGATTTGAGAAAGTCGGCTCCTCGAAAGTGCCATTGGAAAGAACCATCGCCAATTGCGGCGGCGTCAAGACAATAGTTAAGCCATCCTCTTCGACCAACGCTCCTTTAAATCCACCAGGATCGTCGCAGAAAATAACACCAAACGTCATTAATAAAACAGCAGCAAACGTATCGGATTGGCTATTTAAGTAATAAAATGCACGATTGCGGCTCTGTGTACCCAAGCGCCATCGTTTATGCCAAATACTCGAAACTAATGTCCGAGACGCATGGCCGGTTACGCCTGCCACCGACCGCAAGGCCTGGAAAAATCGCACTGCAGCGCCGGAATACGATCACGACCCTTCCGTCACTGACGGAAACCGGATCGAGGACATCCGGCTCCAAGCAGAACCGGCGCCCCAGTCTCATCCCACCGACCGCCAGGGCCAGGGGATGACGACGCCCACGCCTTCCTGCGACGCCCGCCGATAAAGCATCCGCGCCACCGTCAAATCCTGCAGCGCGATGCCGGTCATGTCGAACACGGTGATCTCCGCGGGGTCTTCCGAACGCCCGGCTTGCGCGCCATCCAGCACCGCGCCGATCTCGACGCACGCCGTGTCCGGCGCCCATTGCAGCTCGCCGATCTGGCGCGATTGCGCGGCATCATCCACGTACACGCGCGCACGCGGCAGCAGTCCTTCGGGCAGCTCACGCTTGCCCTTGGTATCCGAACCGACCGCAGTGACGTGCGTGCCCGGCCGCACCGACTCGGCGCGGAACAACACCTTGGCCCCCGGCGTGGCGGTGATCACCACGTCGCTTTCGGCCACCGCGGCATCGCCATCGACGGCATGCCGCAAATCGACCTGCCCGTCGAAGCGCCGCTCGAACGCCGCGTCCGGCTTGCCGTCGAAGGTCATGTAGCGCACGCGCTTCAGATGCGGCAGCGTGCGCAGCGCAAAGCGCAGCTGGATCGCCGCCTGCACGCCCGCGCCGAACAGGGCCAGCGAGGCGCTGTCCTGCCGCGCCAGCCGGGCCAGGCCCAGGCCGCCGGCAGCTCCGGTGCGCAGCGTGGTGATGGCGTTGCCATCCAGCAGGCAGTACGGCCGGCCCGTCGCGGGATCGAACAGCATCACCGTGGCCTGGTGCGGCTCGCCGCCCTGCTGCCGGTTGCCGGGCCAGAAGCCGGCGGCCTTGTAGCCCAGCAGGTCCTGGCTGGCCACGTCGCCCGCCTTGATGCCGAATACGCCACCCATATGCAGCGGCTCGCGGATCACCGGAAACACCCGGCCCTGCGCGCGGCTGTGCAGCACGAAGGCCTCGGTCACGGCCTCGGACACCTCGTCCATGCCCAGCAGCGTGTCCACCGCGTGCATGTCCAGGATCAGCAACGTGTCTTGCTTGTGCATCGTCATGGCAGTCTCTTCGCTTACCAGCCGCGGAACCGCGTCCAGGTGGCCACGACCTCGGGCGAGTCGCCGCGCACCACCTGATAGGCGTCGTGCTGCGCGCCGGTGGCGCAGGCGTGGTTGGGCAGGATGCGCAGGCGCGTGCCCAGCGGCAGGTCGGTCAGCGCCGCCTTGCTGCCCGGACGCAGCGTGATGATGCCCTGCTCCTGGTTGGTCTCTTTCAGCACCAGGTCGCCCAGCGGCTGGCCGGCCAGGTCGCAGACCACGCCGTAGTACTGGTCCACCGCCTGCTTCGAAGTGCCGCGGTCGCGCGACATGGCCATCCAGCCGGCGTCCACCAGGATCCAGCCCTTCTCGGCCTGATGGCCGATCACGGTGGTCAGCACCGACAGCGCCACGTCCTGCTGCGCGCACACGTTCAGCCCCGCCATCACCAGATCGAAGAACACGAACACGCCCGCGCGCACTTCCGTCACGCCGTCCAGGTTCTCGGCATACATGGCCGTGGGCGTCGAGCCCACGCTGACCACCGGACACGGCAGGCCAGCGGCGCGCAGCGTCTCGGCCGCATCCACGGCGGCGCGGCGTTCCTGCTCGGCCATGGCGCGGATGCCGTCCACGTCGGCCGCGTTGTACGACTCGCCCGCGTGCGTCATCACGCCGCGCAGCTCGGCGCCGCCTTCGTGCAGCGCGCGGCCGATGGCCTGCAATGCCTCCGTCTGGTCGGGACGCACGCCGGCGCGGTGGCCGTCGCAGTCGATCTCGATCAGCGCGGGAATGGCCGTGCCCTCGGCACGCGAGCGCTCGGCCACGGCCTGCGCGCCGGCCAGGCTGTCGACCACCACCGTCAGGTCCGTGCCGCGCGCACGCAGCGCCAGCACGCGGTCCAGCTTGGAGGCCGAGATGCCCACGGCATACAGGATGTCGCGCACGCCCGCGTCCGCGAACTGCTCGGCTTCCTGCAGCGTGGAAACGGTGGCCGGGCCCTGCGGCGACGCCATCACGCGCAGCGCCACCTCGATGGACTTCGGCGTCTTCAAGTGCGGCCGCAGCGTCACGCCCAGCCGCGCCATGCGCGCCTTCAGGCGGTCGATGTTGGCGGTCATGCGCGGCTCGTCCAGCACCAGGCAGGGCGTGTCCAGGGTATCCAGGGTGGCGCCGCCGGGCGCCTTGGGGGTGGTCATGGTCTATCTCCAGTTCAACTGACCGAGTATGCCCCGGTGCGATCCGCCTGGTGTTTAATTGAAACTACACCCTTTATTAAGATCAGGCTAACCATGCTGAACAGCGACGACCTGGGCTTCTTCCTGGTCCTGGCAATGGCTTCTACCTTGGCCGACGCAGCGCGCAAGCTGGACGTCACTCCCTCAGCCGTCACCCAGCGGCTCAGCGGCCTCGAAAAACGCCTGGGCATCGGCCTGATCGACCGCTCCGGCCGCCGCATGGCGCTGACCGACGAAGGCGAGCTGCTGGCCGAGCACGCGCGCCGCATCTGTGGCGACATCGGTGGACTGGCCGACATGCTGGCCAGCCGGCGCGGCCAGGTCTCGGGCCACCTGAAAGTGGTGGCGCCGTTGGGCTTCGGGCAGCATCACGTGGCGCCGGTCATCGCGCGCTTTCGCAAGCAGCACCCGGAAATCACCGCCACCCTGCTGCTGTCGGACCGGCCAGCCAGCCTGGCCGCCGACACCTGGGACGTAATGATCCACATCGGCGAACTGCGCGATTCGGCGCTCGTCATGCACCGCCTGGCGCGCAACCGGCGAATCCTGTGCGCCGCGCCGTCCTATCTGAAGCGGCGCGGCACGCCGAGGCACCCGGACGACCTGCGCCAGCACGACTGCATCGCCCTGCGCGAGAACGACGAGGACGTCACGCTCTGGCGCTTCCATCACGACGAGGGCGGCACGGCGGCGCTGCGCATCGAGCCCGCGCTGGCGTGCAACGACGGCAGCACTGCACGCCAATGGGCGCAGGCGGGCATGGGCGTGCTGGTGCGCTCGCAGTGGGACGTGGCCGACCTGCTGCGGCAGGGCCGGCTGGTGGCGCTGCTGCCGGGCTGGCGCCTGCCCGACGCCGACATCGTCGCCCTGGTGGCGTCGCGCAAGGCGCGTTCGGCGCGCACCGAGCAGTTCCTGAAGCTGCTGCACGAGATGGGCGACGGCGCGCCCTGGCTATAGGCTGGCCAGACGCGGATGCCGCTTGAGGCACGCAGCTGTGCCGTCGTGCATCGGCGCCATCTGGCCTGCGCTGTCGATACCCTCTCGTGGTACAAATCCCCGGCGTGCCGCGCTGGCCGCCTAATACGCTTGGAGCTCTCATGTTGCTGGACGCCCTGCTCGCCTGGTTTCACTTCCTTGCCCTGTTCGTGCTGGTGGTGCTGCTGACCGCCGAAGCGGTGCTGCTGCGGCCCGGCATGTCCCCGGACACCGTGTCGCGCCTGGTGCGGTACGACCGCCTGTACGCCGTCTCCGCCGTCGCCGTGCTGGTCACCGGCCTGCTGCGCCTGACGCTGGGCGCGAAAGGCATTGCCTTCTACACGCCCAATCCGTGGTTCCACGCCAAGATGGGCCTGTTCGTGGTGATCGGCCTCTGTTCGATCCCGCCCACGCGGCGCTTCCTGCGCTGGCGCAAGCACGCGCAAGAGGATCCGGCCTTCGTGCCGGCGCGCGGCGACATACTCGGCGCACGCCGCTGGGTGATGATCGAATCGCACCTGTTCGTGCTGCTGCCGCTGTGCGCGGTGATGATGGCGCGCGGCGCGGGCCTGTAGGCACTGTCCACACGGCGACACGCATGACCGAGCACGAACTGCTGGCCGACGCCGACGCGCGCGGCCCCCACGCCGGGCTCGCTACCTGGCCGCTTGCGGGCAGTTGACCGGCCCGGGCGTCACCACGCCGTCCACTTCCAGCCTGGGATACAGCTCGATCATGAGCTTCTCGTTGGCCACGACGTCCAGCACCGTGCCGTCCAGGCGCTGCAGCACCGACGAGCCCGCCCGCACGGCCGGGCCGTCGTCGCGCGGAGCACTCATGCCGAGATACGGGGTGAAGACCCAGGCGCCCGGCATCCGGCGGCTCAAGGGATAGCGCAGCATCTGCACCTCGGTTTCCGCCGGATAGTGCATCGGGCCCAGGCGCGTCGGGCAGGCCAGCACGCCGTACGCCACGCGCACCAGGCGCCGCTGGGCGTCCAGGTGCAAGGCGGGATGGCCCAGCAGCAGTCCCTGCACCGCCAGGGGTTCGGGACCGTCCACACTGACCGACCAGCGCACGGGCTCTGTCTGCGTATCGCCGTAGGCGGCGTCCGTGCGAGCGTGCAATTCCGCGCCCGCCGGCAACACGATGTCGCCCACGCGGTTGCCGCCGGCCAGCAGGCACTTGTCGAAGCCGATGCGCGCGCCCTTGTCCTGGGCGTCGAAATCGAGCTTCTTCGAGGCATCGCATTGCCAGCCGGACACGTCCTGCGCACCCTGGCCCCAGACCGTCACGCTGCCGGGATAACGGTTGATCTCGTTGAACTGCTCGTCGTAGTCGGAGGACAGCGTGCGCCGGATGCGCGTGGCCTGCACACCGTAGGCCGATACCGGCGCATCGAACTCGGCCAGCACGAACGTGTCCAGCCGCCCTTCGCGGTCCAGCTCCAGGCGCGTGCCCGCCGGCATTTCCACCCCGCCCAACGTCTGCGCCTGCGGCAAGGTCACGCGCAGCGCCGCCTCGCGCCGGGCGCTTTCGCGGCCGCTGGCGATCAGGATGTACTCGAACGAATAGCCGGGCACCGACAGCACGGCCAGCGCCACCAGGATGCCGATGTTGCGCCGGGGTTTCTTCATCAGCCACTGGCGCGAACCCTTGCTGAATGCCAGCAGCACCAGCCAGGAAATCAGCCACAGTCCCAGCACGAAGGACAACAGCAGCAGAAGAATGCTGGCAGCGGAAGGAACTGCGATCGGAATCATGCCGGCGATGATATCGCCGATCGAGGCTCGCGCAACGCGCCAGCCTTGCGGACCAGGACAGACTTCGATCCACCGAGTGTCGCGTTATTGCCAAAATCGCGGACGCGGCATCGTGAAACAGGCCGACAAAATACAATGCGTCTCGGTTCTCTTTTCAGGCCCCTTTCATGCACGACCCGGCATCCCACGCTCCGTTGCGACAATTGTCCGTCAGCGACCTGCTGGGTTTCGGCCATCGTTTCGGCATCGACTACCACTTTCCTTTATTGTGCCCGGCCAGCAGCCGCGAGGTGCTGCGCGGCAGCGTGCATGAAGTGACGTTCCCGTCGGCGCTGAACCTCACGCACTCCTGCCTGGAAGTGCTGCAGCCCTACGAGTCGCTGTCCACGCGCGCCACCTCGTTCTTCCTGCTGGTGGTATTGCAGGGCCGGGTTTCACTGGATATCGCGGGCCGGCACTACGACCTGCAGCCGGGCGTCGCCCTGGCGGCCGACCTGGGCCCGGACAGCGTGCTGCATGCCGTGCACGCGCACCAGCAGCAATTGGAGACCGTCACCCTGGCCCTGGACACGCAGGACGCAGCCGCCCCCGACTCGCTGTCGGGCCTGCTGGCCGGCTGGCAGGAACAGCACGGCGGGCTGCCGCGCCTGTGGCGCCTGCCCGCAACCTTGTCCCAATCGCTGCGGCAATTGCAGCAGTTGCCTGGCATGAACCCGCTGCAACGGCGCCTGCTGACCGAGGGACTGGCCCTGCAACTGCTGGCGCATGGCGTAGGCGAAATCGGCGGCGCCCGCGCCGCGCCCCTGTCGCCCGGCGAGCGGGAGCGGATCGAAGCCGTACGCCGGCAACTGGACCTGGCGCCCCAGCAAGACTACACCCTGGAACAACTGGCGGCCCAGGCCGCCATGAGCCCCAGCAGCTTTCGCAGCAAGTTCCGGCTGTGGGTCGGCGCGCCGGTCTTCGACTATCTGCGTGACCTCCGACTGGCGCTGGCGCGCCAGTATCTGCTGCAGGGCTATTCCGTGCAGCAGGCCGCGCACATGTGCGGCTATCGCCACGCCACCAATTTCGCCACCGCCTTTCGCAAGCGCTACGGCTCGCCCCCTCGCGACCTGTGCTGAGCCGCCGCGCTGAACGCCGCGCATACGGAACTGATCGGGCCGCATAGCTCGCCGGAACCGCAAATAAGAATAATTCCGATTATTTCCCAATCAGAGAGCGTGACGATGTTTCGCAAGACCAAGCTATCCCTGGCGATCTCCCTGCTGGCCGCCACCTCCTGGGCGCAGGCCCAGGCTCAGGCCACCGGCAACGCCGATACGCAGACACTGCAAGCCGTCACGGTGACCGCCCAGCAAGGCGCGACCAAGTCCCTCACGCCCGTGGTGGAAACGCCGCAGGCCGTCACCGTGATCGACCGCGAGCAGATGCAGGCGCAAGGCGCCACCAGCGTGCAGCGCGCCACGGCCTATACCGCCGGCGTGTTCAGCAACCAGGTGGGCGCTTCCAACCGTTTCGACTACATCGTGCTGCGCGGCTTCTCCGACGGCAGCCTGGGCAACACCTATCTGAACGGCCTGAAGATCCTGGGCGACACCAATTCGCACAGTTCGCTGGTGGTCGACCCCTGGTTCCTGGACAGCGTGGAAGTGATCCGCGGTCCGGCCTCGGTGCTGTATGGCCAGTCGTCGCCCGGCGGCATCGTCGCGCTGCAGACCCGCAAGGCGGACTTCGACGCCAGCCGCGAGATCGAACTGGGATTCGGCGACAAGCACCAGGCCTATGCGGCCTTCGACATCAACCAGCCGCTGCAAAGCGGCGACGTGGCTTTCCGCCTGGCCGGCAAGGCTCGCCGCACCGACACGCAGGTCGATCACGTCAAGGAAGAGCGCTACGCGCTGATGCCCTCGCTGACCTGGAAGATCACGCCCGACACCACCCTGGACGTGATGGCCTATCTGCATCGCGATCCCGAAGGCGGCTACCACTCGGGCCTGCCGTACGAAGGCACGGTCGTGCCGTACAACGGCCGCAAGCTCTCGCGTTCGTTCTTCGAGGGCGAGCCCGATGTGGAAAAGTACAAGCGCAACCAGAACCTGGTGGGCTACGGGCTGGAGCATCACTTCAACGACAACCTGAGCTTCCGGCAGAACCTGCAGTACCTGGAGTCCGAGGTCGAACTCAGCCAGGTGTACGCCTATGGCTGGGCCTCGCCCACCACGCTGAACCGCTATTTCTCGGGCAGCAAGGAGAAACTCAACGCCCTGTCGGTGGACAACCAGTTCGAACTGCGCCTGAACACCGGCCCGGTCGCGCACACGCTGCTGACCGGCATGGACTACCAGTGGCGCGAGAACGACGTCAGTTGGCCCTCGGGCGCCTATCCCGCCATCGATGCCTTCGATCCGTCGTATGGCGCGTCGGCCACGGCCATGTATCCGCCCACGCGCGAGGCGCACAAGCTGAAGCAGACCGGCTTCTACGCGCAGGACATCATGGCGTGGGAAAACTGGCGCCTGTCGCTGGGCGGCCGCTACGACAAGGTCGACATCCGCAGCAAGAACCTGGACACCGGCGTGACCAGCAAGCTGAACGACTCGCAGTTCAGCAGCCGCGCCGGCCTGCTCTACCGCTTCGACAGCGGCTTCGCGCCGTACGTCAGCTATTCCACGGCCTTCACGCCGACCAATTTCGTGGACGTGCAGGGCAATCTGCTCGAGCCCATGGAAGGCAGGCAGGTCGAGGCCGGCGTGAAGTACCAGGCGCCAGGCACCCGCAGCACCTATGGCATCGCCGTGTTCAACATCAAGCAGAAGAACGTGGCGACCAAAGAGCAACCCACCGATCCGTACCGCGCCGTGGGCGAGATCGAATCCGAGGGCGTGGAACTGGAAGCCAATACCTGGCTGACGAAGCAGTTCAACGTGCTGGCCAGCTATACGTACAACGATGTGCGCTACAGCAAGAGCGACGACGGCAACCAGGGCAATCGCGCGGTGTATGCGCCGAAGCACCTGGCCAGCGTGTGGGCCAACTATCACCACACCGGCGCCCTGCAGGGGCTGAACACGGCGCTGGGCGTGCGCTACGCCAACGGCATCGTGTCGGACCGCGCCAATACCCACGTGCTGCCGTCGTACACGCTGCTGGACCTGGCGGTGGGCTACGACTTCAAGGCCCTGGGCGTGCAGGGCCTGAGCGCCCGCCTGAACGTGCAGAACCTGCTGGACAAGAAATACGTGGCCGCGTGCAACTCGCTGGAGTTCTGCTATTACGGCGCCGAACGCACGGTGACGCTGAGCATGAACTACAAGTTCTGATCGCGCGCTGCCGCCCGCCAAGCGGCACGCGAATGCAATGCATGCCCCTTCGGCCCAGGCCTGAAGGGGCATTTTTGTTCTGATGTCCGCGGGGTCGCCCGGAAAGAAAAAGCCCCCGAACATCGGACAGGCGTCCGGCATTCGGGGGCTTTGCTGCTGCCGGGCCGGACTGAAGCAGCCCGTTCCGGCAGCGCGGCGTCTTAGCGCTGCGTGGGCACGTCGCGGGTGACGTGGCCGGTGAACAGCTGGCGCGGACGGCCGATCTTGTAGTCGGGATCGGACAGCATTTCGTTCCACTGGGCGATCCAGCCCACCGTGCGGGCCAGCGCGAAGATGGCCGTGAACAGCGAGGTGGGGATGCCGATGGCGCGCTGCACGATACCCGAGTAGAAGTCGACGTTCGGGTACAGCTTGCGCTGCACGAAGTACGGATCTTCCAGGGCGATGCGCTCCAGTTCCATGGCCAGCTTGAACAGCGGGTCGTTTTCCAGGCCCAGGGCGGCCAGCACTTCCTTGCAGGTTTCCTGCATCAGCTTGGCGCGCGGATCGTAGTTCTTGTAGACGCGGTGGCCGAAGCCCATCAGGCGCACGCCCGAGTTCTTGTCCTTGACCTTCTCCATGAACTCGCCGACCTTGTCGATGCCGCCGTTGGCTTGCAGCTCTTCGAGCATCTGCAGGCAGGCTTCGTTGGCGCCGCCGTGAGCCGGGCCCCACAGGCACGCCACGCCGGCCGAGATGGCGGCGAACGGGTTGGTGCCCGACGAACCGCACAGGCGCACGGTCGAGGTGGAGGCGTTCTGCTCGTGGTCGGCGTGCAGCACGAAGATGCGGTCCAGCGCGCGCTCGACCACTTCGTTGACCTTGTAGTCTTCGCACGGCGTGGCGAACATCATGCGCAGGAAGTTGCCGGTGTACGACAGGTCGTTGCGCGGGTAGATGAACGGCTGGCCTTGCGAGTACTTGTACGCCATCGCGACCAGGGTCGGCATCTTGGCGATCAGGCGGATCGCCGAGATGTGGCGGTGCTCGGGGTTCGTGATGTCGGTCGAGTCGTGATAGAAGGCCGACAGCGCGCCCACCAGGCCAGTCAGCACGGCCATCGGGTGCGCGTCGCGGCGGAAGCCGCGCAGGAAGAAGTGCAGTTGCTCGTTGACCAGCGTGTGGTGCGTGACCTGCGTGTCGAAGTCCTTCTTCTGCTCGCCGTTGGGCAGTTCGCCGTTCAGGATCAGGTAGCAGATGTCCAGGAAGTCGCAGTTGACGGCCAGTTGCTCGATCGGGAAGCCGCGGTACAGCAGTTCGCCCTTGTCGCCGTCGATATAGGTGATGCCCGATTCGCACGCCGCGGTCGACATGAAGCCCGGGTCGAACGTGAACATGCCGGTCTGGCCGTACAGCTTGCGGATGTCGACCACATCGGGACCGACAGTGCCCTTGTACACGGGGAACTCGACGGAGGGGCTACCGTCCGAGAAGGACAGGGTGGCTTTTTTGTCAGACAGGTTCATCACAAATATCCTCAAGTTGGATCAGAGCTCGCGCATCCGGCCAATGATGACGCGCAACGCGGGCGTGTCGTACACGCCCTCGAGTTCTTTGCGCGCCAGCAGTACGTCGAGCAGGTCGTTGTCGCCCATCTCGAAGAGCTGCGTCAGCTCGGCTACGTCTTGATCGGTAAGCTGGTCCTCGTAGGCATCCAGATACCGCGTAATGATGAGGTCGTTCTCAAGCAGACCGCGACGCGCCCGCCAACGCAGGCGCGCCCTTTGCAACTCGGTCAGGCCGCTCATTTCAATTTCCTCACCTTGTAAAGCATCCTCGGACTAGACCGTCCGGCGAACCATCAGTTCCTTGATCTTGCCGATGGCCTTCGTCGGATTCAATCCCTTCGGACAGACGTCGACGCAGTTCATGATGGTGTGGCAGCGGAACAGGCGGTACGGGTCTTCCAGGTTGTCCAGACGCGAGCCGGTGGCTTCGTCGCGGCTGTCGGCGATGAAGCGGTAGGCTTGCAGCAGGCCGGCCGGACCGACGAACTTGTCCGGATTCCACCAGAACGACGGGCAGGACGTCGAGCAGCAGGCGCACAGGATGCACTCGTACAGGCCGTCGAGCTCTTCGCGGGCCTCGGGCGACTGCAGGCGCTCGCGTTCGGGCGGCGGCGTGTCGTTGATGAGGTACGGACGGATCGAGTGGTACTGGTTGAAGAAGTGCGTCATGTCCACGATCAGGTCGCGGATCACGGGCAGGCCGGGCAGCGGCTTCAGGACGATGGGCTCCTTCAGCTCGCGCAGGTTGGTCGTGCAGGCCAGGCCGTTCTTGCCGTTGATGTTCATGGCGTCGGAACCGCACACGCCTTCACGGCACGAGCGGCGCAGGGCCAGGCTGTCATCGACGTCGTTCTTGATGCGCACCAGCGCATCGAGCAGCATCTTGTCGGTGGGCTGGAGTTCGACTTCCAGCTTCTGCATGTACGGACGCTCGTCCTTGTCAGGATCGTAGCGGTAGATTTCGAACTTGACGATACGCTTGTTGCTCATGGTTTTGCTCGGATCCGGTCTTAGAAGGTACGCGCCTTGGGCGGGAAGGACTCGACCGTCATCGGCTTCATCTGCACCGGCTTGTAGTCGAGGCGGCTGCCTTCCGAATACCACAGCGTGTGCTTGAGCCAGTTCTCGTCGTCGCGAGTCGGGTGGTCGTCCAGCGCATGGGCGCCGCGGCTTTCGGTGCGGGCGGCGGCCGACTTGATGGTGGCGCGGGCCACTTCGGTCATGTTGGCCAGTTCCAGCGCCTCGACGCGGGCGGTGTTGAACACCTTCGACTTGTCCTTGAAGGAGATGTGCTTGGCCTGCTCGGCCAGCTCTTCGATCTGGCCCACGCCTTCGTTCAGCAGTTCCAGCGTGCGGAACACGCCGCAGTGGCGCTGCATCGAGAAGCGGATGGCGTTGGCCACGTCCTGGGTCTTTTCACCCGTGGCGCGGCTTTCCAGTTCGTTGACGCGGTTCAGCGAGAAGTCGAGGGACTCCTTGGGCACCGGCTGGTGCGAACGCACGCGCTCGGGGTGCGAGCTCACGATGTGGTTGCCGGTGGCGCGGCCGAACACGATCAGGTCCAGCAGCGAGTTGGTGCCCAGGCGGTTGGCGCCGTGCACCGACACCGCGGCGCATTCGCCGATGGCGTACAGGCCGTTGACGACCTTGTTCTCGCCGTTGATGTTCTCGAGCACCTGGCCATGATAGTTGGCCGGAATGCCGCCCATCTGGTAATGGATGGTGGGAACGACGGGGATCGGTTCCTTGATCGGATCGACGTTGCCGAACTTGATGGCGATCTCGCGGATCGACGGCAGGCGCTTGTTGATCACGTCGGCGCCCAGGTGGTCGAGCTTGAGCACGACGTAGCTGCCGTCCGGACCGCAGCCGCGGCCTTCCTTGATTTCCTGGTCCATCGAGCGCGACACGAAGTCGCGCGGCGCCAGATCCTTCAGCGTGGGCGCGTAGCGCTCCATGAAGCGTTCGCCATCCTTGTTCAGCAGGATGCCGCCTTCGCCGCGCACGCCTTCGGTGATCAGCACGCCCGCGCCGGCCACGCCGGTCGGGTGGAATTGCCAGAATTCCATGTCCTGCAGCGGGATGCCGGCGCGCGCCGCCATGCCCAGGCCGTCACCGGTGTTGATGAAGGCGTTGGTGGAAGCGGCCCAGATACGGCCCGCGCCGCCGGTGGCCATCACCGTGGTCTTGGCTTCGAGGATGTAGATCTCGCCCGTTTCCATTTCGAGGGCGGTCACGCCCACGACGTCGCCGGCTTCGTTGCGCAGCAGGTCCAGCGCCATCCATTCGACGAAGAACTGGGTGCGGGCCGAGACGTTGCGCTGGTAGAGCGTGTGCAGCAGCGCGTGGCCGGTACGGTCGGCGGCGGCACAGGCGCGTTGCACCGGTTTTTCACCGAAATTCGCGGTGTGTCCACCGAACGGACGTTGGTAGATGGTGCCGTCCGGATTGCGGTCGAACGGCATGCCGAAGTGTTCCATCTCGTACACGGCGCTGGGGGCTTCGCGGCACATGAATTCGATGGCGTCCTGGTCGCCCAGCCAGTCCGACCCCTTGACGGTGTCGTACATGTGCCAGTACCAGTTGTCTTCGCTCATGTTGCCCAGCGAGGCGCTCACGCCGCCCTGCGCCGCGACGGTGTGCGAGCGGGTGGGGAACACTTTGGACAGGACGGCGACGGACAGGCCGGCCTGGGCCAGTTGCAACGAACAGCGCATGCCGGCTCCGCCGGCGCCCACGACCACCACATCAAACTGGCGGCGCGGCAAGGATTTGGTGACAGCGACCACGGCTTAGATTCTCCAGAGGATTTGCGCGAAATAGACGACGGAACCGATCAGCCACAGAAGGGTCAGCACCTGCAGCAGCAGACGCACGCCGACCGGCTGCACATAGTCCATCCAGATGTCCCGCACGCCGATCCAGGCGTGATAGGCCAGCGCAAAGAAAGCGAGCGTCGCCAGGAGCTGGCCGACGGGCAGCGCGAACACGTGGAACGTGAACAGGGCCTGCCAGTGTTCGAAGGTGAAGGCCGGCATGGCGAGCGCGCCGACGATCAGCACCAGCGTGTACACGGCCATGATGACCGCGGTGATGCGCTGGACGATGAAGTCCATGGTGCCGTAGTGCGCGCCGACGACCAGGCGCTTGGGACCGTAATTGTTGGCAGCCATTTAGAACGCTCCGAACAGTTTGAGGGCGAACACCGCGGTCAGGGCCAGGCTGACGCCGAAGACCACGCCCGCGCTTTTCCTGGCCGACTGCTTGTCGATGCCGATATGCAGGTCCAGGGCCAGGTAGCGGATGCCGGCACAGAAGTGATGCAGGTAGCCCCACACCAGCGCCAGCACGATCAGCTTGACCAATACGTTGTCGAGGTACTGGGCAACCTGCGCGAAGCTTTCGGCCGAGGTCACGCTGGCCGCGAACAGCGGCACGATGACCAACGGAAGACAGAGGAACAACAGCGCGCCGCTGACGCGGTGCAGGATGGACAGCTTGCCAGCCAGGGGCAGGCGGTAGCTGAGGATTTGCGGAACGCTGATATTGCGAAACTGCGGACGCGGCTTAGCAGCTGAGTCGGACATTGACGGCCTCGATGTTTCGGAACTAGGGAAATCGTGACGGCGAAAGAACGTGGTGGTCGGGAAGGACCGCCCCGTCAAGGGCAAACCCCGCTATTTTCGCCCAGAGATCGGCTTGGTATCAAATGGTGCGGAAAATAATCATCAATTAAGGCTATTGCGATAGTGATAGTGATCGGTGAGATACAACCCCCGCCGCACTTCCATGGGGCGATCCCCGTAGGTGTACGAGATGCGATCGACCTGCAGCAGCGGCATGCCCGCCTGGACCTGCAGCAGTCCCGCGATTTCGGGGGTGGCGGCCACGGCGCGCAGCTTTTCATCGGCGCGGACCATGCTCACGCCGAACTCGGATTCGAACAGGCCATACAGGGGCGCCTTGTTGGCCGTCAGCAACTCGAAGGTCAGGCCGCGGAAGGCGCCGCCCGGCACCCAGATGTCGTCCACCAGGATGGGCGACTGGTTCATGCAGAGCAGGCGGCGGATGGTGACCACGGTTTCGCCGGCGCGCACGTCCAGGGCGCGGGCGATCTCGGCCGGAGCGCGCACGCGGCGGCATTCCAGCACGCGGCTCTCCGCGCGGCGGGCGTCCGCGCGGCCTGCTTCAACGGGTTCGTCGGGAGCCAGGCGCAGGAAGCGGTAGCGCACGCGCGCTTCGTGATGGGTGGCGACGAAGGTGCCCTTGCCCTGGCGGCGCAGCAGCAGGTGCTCGGCGGCCAGTTCATCGACCGCCTTGCGCACCGTGCCCTGGCTGACCTGGAAACGGGCCGCCAGATCGATTTCGCTGGGGATGAGCTCGCCGGGCTTCCATTCGCCGCGATCCAGGCTCTGCACCAGCAGCGCCTTGATCTGGCGGTAAAGCGGACTGAATGCGGCGCCCTCGGCCGCCGGTCTGGCGGCGCGCAAAAGAGGTTGGGGCCGGGAGTCTGCCATGGATATACGAGTGGATTTCCTGTTCATCCGCCGGGTGGATACCTGGCTTCCGAACAAACAGCGCATTGTCGCACAGCCAGCGGACCCCTGTCCAACGTCTTATGTCTTATATAAGATATAAGATAGATTGACGCATACGTAAATCCGATCTAGGATGCCGTCCATTCAGAGGCCACGCGCGACCCGCGCAGACAGGTCCAGGGATTACACTCATAGGCGCGATTTTTCGCCCTACCCCCTTACCGGAGATATGTTCATGTCTAAGCCCGCCATGCGAGTCGCCGTCACCGGCGCCGCCGGCCAGATTGGTTACGCCCTGCTGTTCCGCATCGCCTCCGGCGAGATGCTTGGCAAAGACCAGCCGGTCATCCTGCAACTGCTCGAGATCCCCGACGAGAAGGCCCAGAAGGCGCTCAAGGGCGTCATCATGGAACTGGACGACTGCGCCTTCCCGCTGCTGCAGGAAGTCACCGCGCACAGCGATCCGCGCACCGCGTTCAAGGACGCCGACGTGGCCCTGCTGGTGGGCGCCCGCCCCCGCGGCCCCGGCATGGAGCGCAAGGACCTGCTGACCGTCAACGCCCAGATCTTCACCGCCCAGGGCCGCGCCCTGAACGAAGTCGCCAGCCGCGACGTCAAGGTGCTGGTGGTCGGCAACCCGGCCAACACCAACGCCTACATCGCCATGAAGTCGGCCCCGGACCTGCCGGCCAAGAACTTCACCGCCATGCTGCGCCTGGACCACAACCGCGCGCTGTCGCAACTGGCCGCCAAGTCGGGCAAGGCCGTCGGCGACATCGAGAAGCTGATCGTGTGGGGCAACCACTCGCCCACGATGTACCCGGACACCCGTTTCGCCACCATCGCCGGCGAAAACCTGGACAAGCTGATCAACGACCAGCAATGGAACCGCGACACGTTCATCCCCACCGTGGGCAAGCGTGGCGCCGCCATCATCGACGCGCGCGGCCTGTCGTCGGCCGCCTCGGCCGCCAACGCCGCCATCGACCACGTCCGTGACTGGGTCCTGGGCAGCAACGGCAAGTGGGTCACCATGGGCGTGCCCTCGGATGGTTCCTACGGCATCCCCGAAGGCATCGTCTACGGCGTGCCGGTCACCACCGAAAACGGCGAGTACAAGCGTGTCGAGGGCCTGGAAATCGACGCCTTCTCGCGCGAGCGCATGGACTTCACGCTGAAAGAGCTGCTCGAAGAGCGCGACGGCATCAAGGACCTGCTGAAGTAAGCAAGTCCGCCGCGGCGGCCCGAAGGCATAGGCCTCACGGGCCCGCCCGGCAACCGGTGGACCGGGGCGCTCGTCCCGGCACACCGCGCGGATGCCCCGATCCGCACCGCCCGAGCCGCCTCTCGCGGCGGCAATAAACCTGCCCCTTCGTCCCCCGCGGGCCCTGCAAGAGGCAGCTTTATTGCCGGCACCGGAATGCTTCCCGTGCCCACGACGACCGCGCGCCCTCCCCGCGACGCGCGGCGCACCAAGCGGAGACCCACGCATGTCCAGACCCGAATCCCCCGGCGCCCTGTTCCGCCGCGCGCTTGCCGAAGAAAAGCCCCTGCAGGTCATCGGCGCCATCAACGCCAACCACGCGCTGCTGGCCAAGCGCGCCGGCTACCGCGCCATCTACCTGTCGGGCGGCGGCGTGGCCGCGGGCTCGCTGGGCCTGCCCGACCTGGGCATCAACACGCTGGACGACGTGCTGACCGACGTGCGCCGCATCACCGACGTGTGCGACCTGCCCCTGATGGTCGACATCGACACCGGCTTCGGCCCCTCGGCGTTCAACATCGCCCGCACCGTCAAGAGCCTCATCAAGTTCGGCGCGGCCGCCTGCCACATCGAGGATCAGGTCGGCGCCAAGCGCTGCGGCCATCGTCCCGGCAAGGAGATCGTCTCCACCGAAGAGATGGCCGACCGCGTGAAGGCCGCCGCCGACGCGCGCACCGATTCCGATTTCTTCCTGATCGCCCGCACCGACGCCATCGCCTCGCACGGGGTGGACGCCGCCATCGAGCGCGCCCTGGCATGCGTCGAGGCTGGCGCCGACGCGATCTTCGCCGAAGCCGCCTACGACCTGCCCACCTACGAGCGCTTCGTGAAGGAAGTGAACGTGCCCGTGCTGGCCAACATCACCGAGTTCGGCAAGACGCCGCTGTTCTCGGTCGAGGAACTGGGCAGCGTGGGCGTGGGCATCGTGCTGTATCCGCTGTCGGCCTTCCGCGCCATGAACAAGGCGGCCGAAGCGGTCTATACCGCCATCCGCCGCGACGGCCACCAGAAGAACGTGGTCGACCTGATGCAGACGCGCGACGAGCTGTACGACCGCATCGGCTACCACGCGTTCGAGTCGCAGCTGGACAACCTGTTCCAGCAGGGCAAGGCCAAGTAAGACCGCTTGAAACCGGTCCGGCCCACGCCTCGTGCGCCGGACCGCGCCAGGCCCTACTCCTGATCCGCCATCGGATACGGCACGAAGCCGGTCTGGTCCTCGCGGGTTCCCAATTCCCGGCCGATGTACGGAAACGCGCGCTGCGGACACGCGGGTCGTTCGCACACGCGGCACCCCATGCCGATCGGCGTGGGCACGTCGGGATCGCCCAGGTCCAATCCCCTTGCATACACCAGCCGGTGCGCGTGCTCGACGTCGCAGCCCAGCGCCACGGCAAAGTGCTTGCCCGGCTGCCCGAAGCCCGCGGGCTGGCGCGACACGGTACGCGCGACCCACAGGTAGACCCGTCCGTCCGGCATGCGCGCCAATTGGCGGCGCACGCGCCCCGGATGCGAGAACGCCTCGTAGACGGCCCATAGCGGACAGGTTCCGCCCACCCGCGAGAAATGGAACTGCGCGGCCGACTGCCGCTTCGACACGTTGCCCGCCCGGTCGACCCGGATGAAGAAGAACGGCACGCCGCGGTCCTGTGGCCGCTGCATGGTGCTCAGACGGTGGCAGACGGTCTCGAAGCTGACGCCGAAGCGCTGCCCCAGCAGTTCGATGTCGTAGCGCAGCGTCTCCGCCGCGTCGCGGAACCGGCCGTACGGCAGGATCAGCGCCGCCGCGAAATGGTTGGCCAGCCCGATGCGCACCAGCTTGCGCACGGCCTCGGCGGAGAAACGCGGCGCGTCGGCCATGCGGTCCAGCGTGGGACGCAATTCCAGGAAGGCCAGTTGCACGGCCATCTGGAAGGCCCGCTGGCCGGGTTCCAGTTGCGGCGACAGGCTCAGCGTCCGGCCGGCGGCATCGTAGCGGCGCTGCCAGGCGGTGCGCTCGGCGGGCGTCTCGACGGTGACGCCATGCTGCTCGTGCAGGCGCCGCGCCAGGAGGCCCGGCAGGTCGGCCGGCGCGGCGCCGTCCAGGCCCCACGCGGCGTGGCTTTGCTCCGCCCGGATATCGAGCTCGGCGAAGTGATTGTGATGCGTGAAGAAGAAGTCGCGCGCCTCTTCGTAGGGCTGGGCCGGCAGGGCAATGCCGACGCTGCGCGGCGACCGGCTGTCCTGCTCGGGATACGACACTTCCGCCGCCGCCTCCAGGCGCTCCAGCGCCTCGCGGTGACGCCGGTGCAGCTGGATCAGCGCACGGCCCACGGCCGGCATGTTGGCCGCGATCTCCTGCATCTCGGCGTGCGAGATGCGCGCTTCGTCGCGCCCGCCCATCGACGAGGCCGGCATGGTGTCGGCCACTTCGCGCAGCGCGGCCACCATGCGGGCCTGCTCGTCATCGGAGAACGAGCGGGCATCCACGCCCAGCACTTCGCTCATCAGCAGCAACACGCGCATGGTCAGCGGCCGCTGGTTCTGCTCGATCTGGTTCAGGTAGCTGGCCGACAGGCCCAGCATCTTGGCCAGCGCCGCCTGCGTCAGGTTGCGCTCTTCGCGCAGGCGCCGCAGCCGGACGCCCATGAAAATCTTGCGCATCGCCCGGCGCCGCCATGTGTCATAGGGAAGCGGTCATATTATTCGCAAACTTTGCAAACTGAAAACCCGGCCTTTACCAACCTTCACCGCATTCCGGGTGACAGCCCCTACACCGTTGCGTAGACTGCGAAGACACCTCGCCGCCCATGCCGGCGCCCGCGGCCTGTCGTCCGCGATCAGGCGCGAGGCGGGCAACGCGTGTCCCGATCATCGCCAAGGAGACTGCACCACCATGAGCACCGCCCCCAAGAAGCCATCGGCCAAGCAAGCAGAAAAGCCCGCCGCGAAATCCGAGGCCGCTGCGGCCGCCACGGACGCGGCGCCCGCCGGCTTCAAGCCCAAGAAATCCGTGGCGCTGTCCGGCGTGGTCGCGGGCAACACCGCGCTGTGTACCGTCGGCCGCACCGGCAACGACCTGCACTACCGCGGCTACGACATCCTGGACTTCGCCGACGTGGCCGAATTCGAGGAAATCGCCCACCTGCTGGTGCACGGCAAGCTGCCGAACAAGGCCGAGCTGAAGGCCTACAAGGAAAAGCTGCGCGCGCTGCGCGGCCTGCCCGCCCAGTTGCAGAACGCGCTGGAAGCCCTGCCCGCCGCCAGCCACCCCATGGACGTGATGCGCACCGCCGTCTCGGTGCTGGGCTGCGTGCTGCCCGAGAAAGACGACCACAACCTGCCCGGCGCACGCGACATCGCCGACCGCCTGATGGCCAACCTGGGGTCTGCCCTGCTGTACTGGTACCACTACAGCCACAACGGCCGCATCATCGACGTGCAGACCGACGACGACAGCATCGGCGGCCACTTCCTGCACCTGCTGCACGGCAGGAAGCCGTCGGACGACTGGGTGCGCGCCATGCACACCTCGCTGATCCTGTACGCCGAGCACGAATTCAACGCCTCCACGTTCACCAGCCGCGTCATCGCTGGCACGGGCTCGGACATGTATTCGGCCATCACCGGCGGCATCGGCGCGCTGCGCGGCCCCAAGCACGGCGGCGCCAACGAAGTGGCGTTCGAAGTGCAGAGCCGCTACGAGACGCCGGACGAGGCCGAGGCCGACATCCGCCGCCGGGTGGAAAACAAGGAGGTCATCATCGGCTTCGGCCACCCTGTCTACACGATCTCGGACCCGCGCAACAAGGTCATCAAGGAAGTGTCGCGCAAGCTGTCCAAGCAGGCCGGCAGCACCAAGCTGTTCGACATCGCCGAGCGCCTGGAAACCGTGATGTGGGACATCAAGAAGATGTTCCCCAACCTGGACTGGTTCTCGGCCGTCAGCTACCACGTGATGGGCGTGCCCACCGCGATGTTCACGCCGCTGTTCGTCATCGCGCGCACGGCCGGCTGGTCCGCCCACATCATCGAGCAACGCATCGACAACAAGATCATCCGCCCCACGGCCAATTACACCGGTCCGGACGATCTGAAGTACGTACCCATCGGCAAGCGCCCGTAATCCCGCGCGGCCGGGGATTGCAAGCACCCGCCGGCAGGAATTGCCGGCGGGTGACTTCGATACGCCCGCATCCCATGCATTCCGGCCCGCCGACGGCCCCGGAGACACGCCCGTCATGAACACGAACTACCGCAAACCGTTGCCCGGCACGCAGCTGGACTATTTCGATGCCCGCCAGGCCGTCGAGGACATCCACGCCGGCGCCTGGGCCACCCTGCCCTACACCTCGCGCGTGCTGGCCGAGAACCTGGTGCGCCGCTGCGATCCCGCCACGCTGACCGACTCGTTGCGCCAACTGATCGAACGCCGCCGCGACATGGACTTCCCCTGGTATCCGGCGCGCGTGGTCTGCCACGACATCCTGGGCCAGACCGCGCTGGTCGACCTGGCCGGCCTGCGCGACGCCATCGCGGACGCCGGCGGCGATCCCGCGCAGATCAACCCGGTGGTGCCCACGCAGTTGATCGTCGACCACTCGCTGGCCGTGGAATATCCGGGTTTCGACCGCGACGCGTTCGAGAAGAACCGCGCCGTGGAAGACCGCCGCAACGAAGACCGCTTCCACTTCATCAACTGGACCAAGCTGGCCTTCCGGAACGTCGACGTGATCCCGCCCGGCAACGGCATCATGCACCAGATCAACCTGGAGAAGATGTCGCCGGTCGTGCAGGTGCGCGACGGCGTGGCCTTCCCGGACACCTGTGTGGGCACCGACAGCCACACGCCGCACGTGGACGCGCTGGGCGTGATAGCGGTCGGCGTGGGCGGCCTGGAGGCCGAGAACGTGATGCTGGGCCGCGCCTCGTGGATGCGATTGCCGGACATCGTCGGCGTCGAGCTCACCGGGCGCCCGCAACCCGGCATCACCTGCACGGACATCGTGCTGGCCCTGACCGAATTCCTGCGCCGCGAGAAAGTGGTGGGCGCCTACATCGAATTCCTGGGCGAAGGCGCCAGCGCCCTGACCATCGGCGACCGCGCCACCATCTCGAACATGACGCCGGAATTCGGCGCCACCGCCGCGATGTTCTACATCGACGGCCAGACCATCGACTACCTGCGCCTGACCGGCCGCGACGACCAGCAGGTCAAGCTGGTCGAGACCTACGCGAAGCAGGCCGGCCTGTGGGCCGACAGCCTGAAGCACGCCGAGTACGAGCGCATGCTGGGCTTCGACCTGTCCACCGTGGTGCGCAACATGGCCGGCCCGTCCAACCCGCACAAACGCGTGGCGACCACCGATTTGGCCGAGCGCGGCATCGCCGGCCCCTGGGAAGAGACCCCGGGCCAGATGCCCGACGGCGCGGTCATCATCGCCGCCATCACCAGTTGCACCAACACCAGCAATCCGCGCAACGTCATCGCCGCCGCCCTGCTGGCGCGCAACGCCAACCGCGCGGGCCTCTCGCGCAAGCCCTGGGTGAAGACCTCGCTGGCCCCAGGATCCAAGGCCGTGCAGCTGTACCTGGAAGAATCCGGCCTGCTGCCCGATCTGGAAAAGCTGGGCTTCGGCATCGTGGCCTTCGCCTGCACCACCTGCAATGGCATGAGCGGCGCGCTCGATCCCGTGATCCAGCAGGAGATCATCGACCGCAACCTGTACGCGACCGCCGTGCTGTCGGGCAACCGCAACTTCGACGGGCGCATCCATCCCTACGCCAAGCAGGCCTTCCTGGCTTCGCCCCCGCTGGTGATCGCCTACGCCATCGCCGGCACCGTGCGCGTGGACATCGAACGCGATGCGCTGGGCACCGACGCATCGGGCCAGCCCGTCACGCTGAAGGACATCTGGCCCAGCGACGCGGAGATCGACGCGGTGGTGGCCGCCAGCGTCAAGCCCGAGCAGTTCCGCAAGGTGTACGAGCCCATGTTCACCTTCGCCACCGAGAACACCACGAAGATCAGCCCGCTGTACGACTGGCGCGAGCAGAGCACCTACATCCGCCGCCCGCCCTACTGGGAAGGCGCGCTGGCGGGCGAGCGCACGCTGTCGGCCATGCGTGCGCTGGCGGTGCTGGGCGACAACATCACCACCGACCACCTGTCGCCGTCCAACGCTATCATGGCCGACAGTGCCGCGGGCGAATATCTGGCGAAGATGGGCCTGCCGGAAGAAGACTTCAACTCGTACGCCACGCACCGCGGCGATCACCTGACCGCGCAGCGCGCCACCTTCGCCAATCCCAAGCTGATCAACGAAATGGCCGTGGTCGACGGCCAGGTCAGGCAGGGGTCGCTGGCGCGCGTGGAGCCCGACGGCCAGGTCACGCGCATGTGGGAAGCCATCGAGACCTACATGGAGCGCAAGCAGCCGCTCATCATCATCGCCGGCGCGGACTACGGCCAGGGCTCGTCGCGCGACTGGGCGGCCAAGGGCGTGCGCCTGGCGGGCGTGGAAGCCATCGTGGCCGAGGGCTTCGAGCGCATCCACCGCACCAACCTGATCGGCATGGGCGTGCTGCCGCTGGAATTCCAGCCCGGCACCGACCGCAAGACGCTGGCCATCGACGGCACCGAGACCTTCGACGTGATCGGCGAACGCGTGCCGCGCGCCACCCTGGAACTGGTCATCCACCGCCGCGACGGGCAGGACGTGCACGTGCCCGTCACCTGTCGCCTGGACACGGCCGAGGAAGTCTCGATCTACGAGGCTGGCGGCGTGCTGCAGCGTTTTGCCCAGG
>NZ_FKBS01000013.1:0-91882 GCF_900078315.1 Bordetella ansorpii | reverse complement strand
CCCCCGCCCCCATCCGCAAGGAATTGACTCATGGCATCCCTTCCCCAACTTCGGATCCGCGCCACCTACATGCGCGGCGGCACCAGCAAGGGCGTATTCTTTTGCCTGCAGGACCTGCCCCCTGCTGCCCGGAAACCCGGCCCCGCGCGCGACGCGCTGCTGCTGCGCGTGATCGGCAGCCCCGATCCGTACGGCAAGCAGATCGACGGCATGGGCGGCGCGACCTCCAGCACCAGCAAGACCGTCATCCTGGACCGCAGCCAGCGGCCCGATCACGATGTCGACTATCTGTTCGGCCAGGTCTCCATCGACAGCGCCTTCGTCGACTGGAGCGGCAACTGCGGCAATCTCAGCGCGGCCGTCGGCGCCTTCGCCATCGAGAACGGCCTGGTGGACAAGTCCCGCGTGCCCGACAACGGCACGGCCATCGTGCGCATCTGGCAGGCCAACATCGGCAAGACCATCCTGGGCCACATCCCCATGGAGAACGGTCAGGTGCAGGAAACCGGCGACTTCGAACTGGACGGCGTGACCTTCCCGGCCGCC
The DNA here is from genome assembly GCF_900078315.1 of Bordetella ansorpii. GTDB lineage: Bacteria > Pseudomonadota > Gammaproteobacteria > Burkholderiales > Burkholderiaceae_B > Bordetella > Bordetella ansorpii. The sequence goes on along the minus strand of NZ_FKBS01000013.1, from coordinate 91,336 downwards.
GAAGTGCAGCTGGAATTCCTGGATCCCGCCGATGAAGGCGAAGGAGACGCCGGCGGCGCGATGTTCCCCACCGGCAACGTGGTGGACACGCTGGACGTGCCGGGCATCGGCGCGCTGCAGGCCACGATGATCAACGCCGGCATCCCCACCATCTTCGTCAATGCCGAGGCCATCGGCTACACCGGCAGCGAGCTGCAGGACGCCATCAACGGCGATCCCGAGGCGCTTGCCATGTTCGAGACGCTGCGCGCGCACGGCGCGGTGCGCATGGGCCTGATCGCCGATGTTTCCGAAGCCGCGAAACGCCAGCACACGCCCAAGATCGCCTTCGTGGCGCCGCCAGCCGCCTACACCGCCTCCAGCGGCAAGGCGATCGGCGCGGACGACATCGACGTGCGCGTACGTGCCATGTCCATGGGGAAGCTGCACCACGCCATGATGGGCACGGCGGCGGTCGCCATCGGCACCGCCGCCGCCATTCCGGGCACCCTGGTCAACCTGGCCGCCGGCGGCGGCGAGCGCGAGTCGGTGCGCTTCGGCCATCCCTCGGGCACGCTGCGCGTGGGCGCGCAGGCCCGCCTGGAAGACGGCCAATGGAAAGTCACCAAGGCCATCATGAGCCGCAGCGCGCGCGTGCTGATGGAGGGCCAGGTCCGCGTACCGGCGGACACGCTTTAAAGGAAACGCCATCATGTCTCACGCCGATGCCTCCCCAGCCCAGCGTCCAGCCTGGGACACGGTACTGACCGACATCGCCGATTACGTCTACGACTATCGGATCGCCAGCCCGCTGGCCTACGAAACGGCCCGCAACTGCCTGATCGACACGCTGGGCTGCGGGCTGGAAGCGCTGACGTATCCGGCGTGCCGCAAGCTGCTCGGGCCCATCGTGCCGGGCACCGTGGTGCCCAACGGCGCCAGGGTGCCCGGCACGCCATTCCAACTGGATCCCGTGCAGGCCGCCTTCAACATCGGCGCCATGATCCGCTGGCTGGATTTCAACGACACCTGGCTGGCTGCCGAATGGGGCCATCCCTCCGACAACCTGGGCGGCATCCTGGCCGTGGCCGACTGGCTGTCGCGCAGCGCCGTGGCCGCAGGCAAGCCGCCGCTGGCCATGCGCGACGTGCTCACCGCCATGATCAAGGCGCATGAGATCCAGGGCTGCATCGCCCTGGAGAACGCGTTCAACAAGGTCGGCCTGGATCACGTGGTGCTGGTGAAGGTCGCGTCCACCGCCGTGGTGGCGCAACTGCTGGGCCTGACGCGCGAGGAAGCCCTCAACGCCATCTCGCTGGCCTGGGTCGACGGGCAGAGCCTGCGCACGTATCGCCACGCCCCCAATACGGGCAGCCGGAAGAGCTGGGCCGCGGGCGACGCCACCAGCCGCGCCGTGCGCCTGGCCCTGATCGCGCGCACCGGCGAAATGGGCTATCCCACCGTACTGACGGCCAGGACGTGGGGGTTCTACGACGTGCTGTTCGAGGGACAGCCGTTCACGTTCCAGCGCCCGTACGGCAGCTACGTGATGGAGAACGTGCTGTTCAAGATCTCGTATCCGGCCGAGTTCCATGCGCAGACCGCCGTGGAATGCGCCATGGACCTGCACGGCAGGCTGGCCGCCGCAGGTAAGAGCGCGGACGACATCGAGCGCATCACCCTCCGCACGCACGAGGCCTGCATCCGCATCATCGACAAGCAGGGGCCGCTGAACAACCCGGCCGACCGCGATCACTGCATCCAGTACATGGTGGCCGTGCCGTTGCTGTTCGGGCGCCTGACCGCGGCGGACTACGAAGACGGCATCGCCGCCGATCCGCGCATCGACGCGCTGCGCGGCCGCATCGTGTGTGAAGAAGATCCGGCCTTCACGAAGGATTATCACGACCCGGACAAGCGCTCGATCGCCAACGCCCTGACCGTGCGGTTCAAGGACGGCACGCAATGGGACGAGATCGTGTGCGAATACCCCATCGGCCACAAGCGCCGGCGCGGCGACGGCATCCCGCTGCTGCAAGCCAAGTTCCGCACCAACCTGGCCCGCGTGTTCCCGGCGCGCCAGCAGCAGCGCATCCTGGACGTCTCGCTGGACCAGCAGACGCTGGAAGCGATGCCGGTGCACGAGTACGTGGATCTGTACGTGATCTGACGCCCGCGCGGACAGCGGGACAGACGTTTCGCGGGCCGTCCCGCTGGCGGCGCCCGCCCCGTCCGGCGCCGCATTTTCCGGCTGCACGCCTGCGACACTGCGTCGCCGATCCCCCCGCCCCCGCGCCGTTACAATGACACATTCTTTACGGAGCGCGCGCCATGCTGTGGGTCAAGGCCTTTCACATCGTCTTCATCGCGTCCTGGTTCGCCGGGCTGTTCTACCTGCCCCGCATCTACGTGAACCTGGCCCAGCAAACCGATCCGGCGGCCCAGTCCTGTCTGCTGGGCATGGCCAGGCGGCTGTACCGCTTCATGACGATCCTGGCCGTGCCCGCCGTGCTGCTGGGCCTGTGGCTGTACGTGGGCTACGGCATCGGCATCGGCCCCGGCAACGGCTGGATGCACGGCAAGCTGCTGCTGGTCCTGCTGATCGTCGGCTACCATCATGCCTGCGGCGTCATGCTGCGCAAATTCGAACAGGGCCGCAACACGCGCCCGCATACGTTCTATCGCTGGTTCAACGAAGTTCCTGTCCTGCTGCTCGTGCTGGTAGTCGTGCTGGTCGTCGTCAAACCCTTCTAATTCCCAGCTTCCGCGAACTCGCATGTCATCCGACGATCAAGACCGTCCGCGCCGAACGCTATCGGTCAACAAAACTGCCCGCCCCGCCGCGGAAGACGACGCGACGCGCCGCAAGCGCAGCGGCGCTCGCGCACGCCAGGCAACCCAGTTGGAACGTGGCCGCGACAAGGACGACCGCCTGCAGCGGGCGCAGTCCATGCCGGCGCAGCCGCGTCCCGAACCCCGGCGCTACATGGACCGCGAGATGCGGGATACGCGCCGCGACGAACCGTCCTATCCGCCCGCCGGGGATGACCTGTCCGCCAGCGCCGCCTGGGATGACCTGCCCGCCGACAGCGCTGCCTGGGACGACCTGCCGCCCGACGCGCCGCAATGGGACGACGACGACGCGCTGGCGCGCGACACCGAGGCGCACGATGTCTCCGTGCACGTCGCGCCGCGCGAACGCGATCGCCCCGGCCGTGGCCGGGGCCGCCCCCAGCCGGCCGAAATCTTCCAGATCTTCGCGCCCTGCCCCCAAGGCCTCGAAGAAGCCCTGACCGCCGAAATGCAGGCGCTGGGCTTCGAGGACGCCAGGATGGGCCGCGCCGGCTGCAGCTTTTCCGCCGACTGGTCGGGCGTGCTGCGCGCCAACCTGTATTCGCGCCTGGCCACGCGCATCCTGGCCCAGGTGGGACAGGGCGAGATCACGCACGAGGACGACATCCTCGACCTGGCCTACAGCGTGCCCTGGGAACGCTGGTTCGGCGCGGAACAGACCCTGCGCGTGGATACGTCGGCCATCAAGAGCCCGGTGCGCAGCCTGCAGTACTGCAACCTGCGCGCCAAGGACGGCATCTGCGACCGCCTGCGCGACCGCGAAGGCGCCCGCCCCGACATCGACACCGTGCGTCCCGACGCGCGCGTGCACCTGTTCCTGCTGGGCACCACGGCCACGCTGTACCTGGACACGTCGGGCGAATCGCTGTTCAAGCGCGGCTGGCGCCTGGACAAGGGCGAGGCCCCGCTGCGCGAGAACCTGGCCGCGGGCATGCTGGCGCTGGCCGGCTGGGATCCGGCCGCCCCGCTGCTGGACCCCTTCTGCGGCAGCGGCACCATCCTGATCGAAGCCGCCTGGATCGCCCTGGGCGTGCCGGCCGGCGTGTCGCGGCCCTTCGGTTTCGAGCGTCTGCGCGACTTCGACCAGCGCCGCTGGCGCGACCTGAAGGACGATGCCCGTACCCGCATCCTGACCAGGCTGGAAGCCCCGCTGGTGGGCTACGACCTCGATCCGCGCGCCATCGACTTCGCCCGCGCCAACGCCGAACGCGCCTGGCTGACCGACGAAACGATCCGCTTCGAGATCGGCGACGCGCGCGACATCGACGCGCCCGCCGAGTCCGGCTGGATCGTCACCAACCCGCCCTACGGCGAACGCATGGAAGAGCACGACGAGACGCTGTGGCGCGACTGGTCGGCCTGCCTGAAGCGCCGGTTCGCGGGCTGGCAGTTGCACGTCATCACCAGCGACATGACCCTGCCCCAGCGCCTGCGCCTGAAGCCCCAGCGCCGCATCCCGCTGCACAACGGCTCGCTGGACTGCCGCCTGTTCGGTTTCGAACTGGCGGCGGGAAGCTATCGCGACGCTTCCTAGCCTGAGCCTGAATCCCGTCCTGGCGCCCCTGGCGCCGGGACGAAGCCCGGCATCGTTGTAAAAGGGCAGCAATCTCGGCCCGCTATCGTGCCGCTGTCCGCCACAAGCGCGCTGATTTGGGGCATCATCAGCACCAGGATCGCGCGCCGTGCACCACGCACTTGCACAAATCCAGGGTTAACCCTAAAATTCGGGTTAACCCTAGACAAAAGACCGCCGAGTGACATAACCTCGGCGTAACGCAAGTGATCAAGATCCCGCACGGCGTCGTGATGAGCGACGAACTCGAACGCCAACTGATGGTGCAAGCCATGCAAGAGCAATTCCGCCCGCACCCGCTGCGCGCCCTGCTCGCCGGCCTGCGCAAGCTGATGGCCCGCACCGGGCGTCCGGCGCAAATCAAGACCGCCGCGGCTTCCGCCGCCTGATTCCGCGGCGCTGTACCGATTTCCCCTTGGGGGCTGCATAGCCCCTTTTCTAACCCGCCCTCACCGGCGGGTTTTTTTTGCCGCCGGGCCGTCCCAAGGCAAAAAGCCCCCCTTGGGGGGCAGCAAGCCGAAGGCGCAGCGTTGGGGGCGTCATTTCACCGCCGGGCCGCCCCAAGACCGAAAAGGCCCCTTGGAGGGCGGCACGCCCTGAACCGCCCCCAAGAAGCTGGTCAGTTTGGGAAGCTATAGGCTCAAGGCCTGAGTTCGGTCCTGCACCAGGCCCAGACTTTTCACATTGTGAAATACATCGCGGGCTTTGAATGCCTTGCTGCCGAACAGAAAGGCGGTGTCGATGCCGCGCCGATCACGGCTGGTATCGGCATGGATCGCCTGAAGGGCGCCACGGCGGCGATCAGCACGTCCAGCACATACTTGTTTCGATCTCGCGCACGCCCAGGATGTCCAGCCCCTTACCCTCGTTCATTGGGCCAATGACCGAGGGTAACTGGGCGAGCTTGCGATCGAACAGCGCCTACGTCCAGCCCTTGAGATCCGCACCACGGCGCTGGCGATCCACGGCTCGCGCTCGGGGTAGTTTTCCGGCGCGAACAGGTTTTCCAGGTTCCAGAAAGCAAGTGATACCGCGCGGCCATAGAAACTCCCTGAGAGACGGTGGATCTTCGCGGGCGACTGTCGAAGATTCAGCACGTCTAGCCGATGCGCGTGACGACCCGATGACCCGCTTTAATCCGCCGCCGGCGAGAAATCGCTAGGGATTTCCCGAAGCTACCGTGTGCCGCACGTGTCGTTTCGCCACCCGCTAACGCAATAATCCGCATGAATGTGAAATACCATATATAGCGCTCGATAAAAACAAAAACACCATATATAGTATTCACGCAGGCATCGCAGTCGGTATCGCAGAGAAACAACCTTTCGCCCTCCGGGCATTTGGAGTTCGTATGGCTACCAACAGCAAACAAACGTCTTCCCGCGTGGCCTCCACGGCCGGCAAAACGCTGGGCAGTTCATCGTCGAGCACACTGCAGAAATCGCTGGCCGGCTCGGCGCTGCGTCAGACTGGCTCTCGCGCGCAGACGGGCGTGGGGATCGAGGCCCGGGCCTCGCGGGCGCTGGACAATCCCCGTTCCGCCCCCGTCACCAAGGCCTTGGCCGGCTCAGTCGTTTCGCAGTCCAACAAGAAGCGCTGAATCGCCGGCCACGGCGCGAGCCTCACCCGTTTTTCAAACCTGCATCGCTATCGGAGATTCCCAATGAGCGGCACCTACGACTTGAAGCGCAGCGGCGACCAGTTCATGTTCAACTTGAAAGCGAGCAATGGAGAGCCCATCCTCACCAGCGAGCGCTACACCACAAAATCAGGCGCAGTGAGCGGCATCGAATCGGTGCGCAAGAACTCGCCGATCGACGCCCGGTATCAACGCAAAGTCGCCACCAACGGCCAGCCGTATTTCACGCTGACCGGCGGCAACGGCGAGACTATCGGACGCAGCGAAACTTACTCCAGTGCTTCGGCGCGCGACAACGGCATCGCCTCTGTCAAAACCAACGGCCCGACGGCGACGGTCGAGGACAACACCTGACGCCTGGCCTACCAGCTCCGGCAAGCCAGACATACAGCGATCATTCGGTTCGTCCGGGCCAAGCCTGCGCGACAGGCGTCGCGCGCGCCGCCCTCCACCGGGAAAGCGACGCGCAGTACCTGCGCTGGAGATCAACCCGCCGCGGGTTCAGTCATCGCCCGCAGACGCTCGATCACGCCTGGTTCGACAAAGACGCAAGGCTGATGGAGAGCCAGTTGCACGTTGAACACCCTAGCGAAAACCTCGCGCTTCACGTGTGCCACCCGCCCCGTCCGATACGCCTGCTCAGGTTTCAAGCGGTCGGGGTCTTTGGCCCGCCTGCTGCGCTTCGGGTCGCATTCGACCAAGGCGATGTAGCCTTGCGTGAAGCGCTGCTGGTGCTCCGGGCAGAGGCCCCAGCCCGGTCTGAACTGCACCCCAGAAGTTGGACATTGATCCAACCTTTGGGGTGTTCTTCTTGACGTGCCCCCAACAAGTCGAAGGCCTTGATCGACGCGGAACGGACCGAAACGCTGGCGAAAAAAGCGTCTGCGCCCCTGTGATTGGCACGACGCCCCTTTTGGAAATCTGAATGCGGTGCCCCACGATGGCAAAGCCATCACACGCATGCCGGACATGGATGAAGCCATGCTGGAAGTGGCCAAAGCAGTCCGGGACGCAGCCGGGCGCCTGGGTCCCCGCCCTGCCGTCGGCCCACCACATCAGCCACCCGGGCCAGCCCCCACCCCCGCGCCCGCGGCCGGGCCACGTTCGAGCAATCTGCGACTCGCGAAAACCTTCACGCATCGCGACAAGGATGCCTTCCGGCTCCAGGCCTTCGAGTACATCGCCCGCTACTTCGAGAACGCTTTGCAAGAACTCGGGCAGGCGCAACCTGGGCTGATCGCTGGACGAACGGCGGCCGATGCGCCGCCGCCTTTCAGCGTATTCCCTCGCTTTTGCCTGTCGGCTGCTCATCTGCGCCCCGGCCGCGCCATAATAAGCGCCCATGATCACCCCCCAGGACCTTTCCGCCACGCCCAGCCGCGCCCGGCGCTTCGCCTGCATGATGTATGAAGGCGTGCTGCTGTTCGGTGTCGTGTTCCTGGCCGACTATCTGCTGGATACGCTGACGCAAAGCCGCCACGCCCTGGCGTTGCGGCCGCAACGGCAGGCCTGGCTGTTCCTGGTGATCGGCATCTACCTGGTGTTGTGCTGGCGGCGCGGCGGCCAGACCCTGCCGATGAAAACCTGGCACATCCGCCTGGTCGACCGCGATGGGCAGCGGCCCGGGCTGGGCCGCCTGGTCTGGCGCTATGTGCTGATCTGGCCGCCCATGCTGGCCGTCATCGGCTTGATCTCGCTCGGTTCGAGCGCCACGGGTTGGCGCTCGGTCGACATGCTGGTCGTCGTCGCGCCCTTCGTTTCCTTCCTTTGGACCTGGGTGGATACCGACGGCCAGTTCCTGCACGACCGTCTGGCCGGCACCCGCCTGCGCAACGCCCCGCCACGCCAGCAGGCCGTTACCCTGAAGCAAGGATAGGGACACATCCGTCACATAGCAGTCACCGATCTTTCATGCTGACGTCATGCCCGGCTGGTCTCATGCCAAGGCAAGACGGGCTGAACGGAAGACCACGGTGAACGACATCCATCCGACGCGTTGGCGCACATTATGGCTATCCGACATTCACTTGGGTACCAGTGGGTGCAAGGCGCAATTCCTGCTTGATTTCCTCGATCACAACGACGCCGATACGCTGTATCTGGTAGGCGACATCGTCGACGGCTGGCAGTTGCGCAAGCACTGGCACTGGCCCCGCGCGCACAACGACGTGGTCCAGCGCATCCTGCGCAAGGCCCGCAGCGGCACCCGCGTGGTGTTCATCCCGGGCAACCACGACGAGTTCGCCCGCGAGTTCATCGGCTACGCCTTCGGCGACATCGAGATCCTCGACGAGGAAGTGCACGTCACCGCCAAGGGCCAGAAGCTGCTGGTGCTGCACGGCGACCAGTTCGACGGCGTCATCCAGCACAGCAAGTGGCTGGCGCACCTGGGCGACTCGCTCTACCAGTTCGCGCTGTGGCTGAACAACCACTACAACCGCCTGCGCCACCGCATGGGCCTGCACTACTGGTCCCTGTCGCAGTACCTGAAGCACAAGGTGAAGAACGCGGTGTCGTTCATCACCAACTTCGAGGAAGCGCTGGCCGGCGAAGCCCGCCGCCGCGGCCTGGATGGCGTGGTCTGCGGACACATCCACAAGCCCGAAATGCGCGACATCGACGGCGTGCTGTACTGCAACGACGGCGACTGGGTGGAAAGCCTGTCGGCCCTGGCCGAATCCCAGGACGGCACCCTGCAACTTCTGGATTGGGCCAGCGTGCTGGCGCAACGTGAAAACCCCGCACGGGCGCGCCGCTCGCTGGCGCTGCCCGATCTGCCCTCGGCGGTCGGCCGCACCAGCAAGTAAATACAGCAAAGCGCCCCGAAAGGGCGCTTTTGCCTTGGACCGCCTGTCCGTGAAAGAAGTAAGCGTCCGTAAAAACCCGTATATGTCCCCTGTTTGGGACCCGGGCATGTTGCAGTTCACGGCCCTCTAGGTCATGCTTGCGTTTGGGGAGACCGGCGGTCCCCCCCTTTCGTAGCAACCGCGCGCTTACTACATAGGGCCATGAACGACCATTATCAGGCGCTCTACCAATCATTCCGCTGGCTGGTTCCTACCCAGTTCAATATCGCGGAAGCGTGCTGCCATCGCTGGGCAGCCAGCGCGCCGGAATCGCGTCGCATCGCCATCTTCTACGAAGACGAAGCCGGCAACCGCGAGGTCTGGACCTACGCCCGCCTGGCCGAAGCCGCCAATCAATTGGCCAACGGCCTGATCAAGATGGGCGTCGAGCCCGGCGACCGCGTCGGTGTGGTATTGGGACAACGTCCCGAGACCGTCGTGGCCCACATGGCCATCTACAGCGTGGGCGCCGTGGTGCTGCCCCTGTCGTCGCTGTTCGGCCCCGAGGCCCTGCAATCCCGGCTGTGCGACGCCGAAGCCCGCGTGGCCATCGTCGACTACGCTTCCAGCGCGAATCTACTGGCCGTCAGCGACAACTGCCCGCAGTTGCAGCAGATCATCGGCATCGGTTTCGCCGACGAGCGCGTGCTGCCCTGGCGCAGCCTGCTGGCCCGCCAGCCATCCGAATTCAAGCGCGTGATGACGCGTGCGTCCGATCCCGCCATCCTGCTCTATACGTCCGGCACCACCGGCGCGCCCAAGGGCGCCTTGCTGCCCCACAGCGTGCTCATCGGCAACCTGCCCGGCTTCGTGGCCTCGCAGGACTGGTTCCCACGCACGGGCGATGTCTTCTGGTCGCCAGCCGACTGGGCCTGGACCGGCGGCATGATGGACGCCTTGCTGCCCACACTGTATTTCGGCCATCCCATCGTGGGCACGCGCAGCCGCTTCTCGCCCGAACGCGCCTTCGAGCTGATGGAGCGCTACCAGGTCACCAATGCCTTCCTGTTCCCCACCGCCCTCAAGATGATGATGAAGACGGTGCCACAGCCGCGCGAGCGTTATCAACTGGCGCTGCGCGCCCTGATGAGCGCCGGCGAAAGCGTGGGCGAAACCGTGTTCGCCTGGTGTGAGTCCGCCCTGGGCGTGACGCCCAACGAGATGTTCGGCCAGACCGAAATGAACTACGTGGTGGGCAACAGCAGCAAGCGCTGGCCTGCCCGCCCCGGCAGCATGGGCCGTCCCTATCCGGGCCATCGCGTGGCCGTCATCGACGACCTGGGCCAGGAAGCGCCGGTGGGCGAGATCGGCGAGGTCGCGGTCAACCGCACCGACATCGCCGGGCACCCCGACCCCGTCATGTTCCTGGGCTACTGGCGCAACCCCATCGCCACCGAGGGCAAGTTCACGGGCGACTGGTGCCGCACCGGCGACCTGGCCAGCAGGGACGCCGACGGCTACCTCTGGTACGCGGGGCGCGCCGACGACGTCTTCAAGTCGGCCGGCTACCGCATCGGGCCGGGCGAGATCGAGAACTGTCTGCTGGGCCATCCGGCCGTGGCCAACGCCGCCGTGGTGCCCAAGCCCGACGCCGAGCGCGGCGCGCTGGTCAAGGCCTACGTGGTGCTGACCGCCGACTACCTCGGCCAGGCCCCCGAAGCCATCACGCAGGCCTTGCAGGACCACGTGCGCGAGCGCCTGGCGCCCTACGAGTATCCCAAGGAAATCGAATACCTGGACGAACTGCCGATGACCACCACCGGCAAGGTCCAGCGCGCGGTGCTGCGGCGCCGCGAAGAAGAACGCGCAGCGCGCACGCACACCGCCCCCGGCGCAGCCTGACGACGGCCCGCGGCGCGCATCGACGGAGACCCCCGCATGCCCATCTATCAACTGGACGACCTCGTCCCGTCCATCGATCCGGACACCTACGTGTCCGACAGCGCCGACCTGATCGGCAACGTCACGCTGGAGGCCGGCGTCAGCATCTGGTCGCACGTCTCCATCCGGGCCGACAACGCGCCCATCGTCATCCGCCGCAACAGCAACGTCCAGGAATCCACCGTCATGCACGTGGACGAAGGCTGTCCCTTGACGGTTCATGAGAACGTCACGGTCGGCCACCAGGCCATGCTGCACGGCTGCACCATCCTGGAGGGCGCGCTGATCGGCATGCAAGCCATCGTGCTCAACAATGCCGTGGTGGGACGCAACTGCCTGATCGGCGCAGGGGCGATCGTGCCCGAGGGCCGGGTCATTCCCGACAATTCGCTGGTGATCGGCATCGGCAAGATCGTGCGCGAACTGACCGCCGAAGAAATCGCCGGCATGCATGCCGGCAGCGCCCGCTACGCCGAGCGCGGACGGCAGTACAGAACCTCGCTCAAGCGCATCGGTTAGCCCCGCCCAGGGGCGGCGGCGGCACCGGAATCGGCTAAGATGCCTGCATGACCGATTCGCTGAAAAAATACCTGCTCGAAGACCGTACGGTGCGCGTGCAGGCCGTGCGTCTGCACGACACCTGGCAGCAGGCCCAGGCGCATCACCAGTACCCGCCGACCATCAAGCGCCTGCTCGGAGAACTGGTGGCGGCCTCGACCCTGCTGGCCGCCAATATCAAGTTCGAAGGTTCGCTGCTGCTGCAGATCCAGGGCGACGGCCCGATCGCCCTGGTGGTGGTCGAGTGCCGCTCCGACCTCAGCCTGCGCGCCACCGTCAAGGTGCGCGAGGGTCACGAGCTGCCCGAAGACGGCACCATGCAGAGCCTGCTGAACACCCGCGGCGAAGGCCGCTTCATGGTCATCCTCGACCCCAAGCGCAAGGTGCCCGGCCAGCAGGCCTACCAAGGCATCGTGCCGCTCGAAGGCGACACGGTGGCCGAGGTCCTGCAGCACTACATGAAGGCGTCCGAGCAACTCGACACGCGCCTTTGGCTGGCCGCCGACGACACGCACGTCGCGGGGCTGCTGGTGCAGCGCCTGCCCGACCAGGGCGGCCTGCCCCAGGGCAACGTCGATTCCGATACCTGGACGCGCGCCATCCACCTTGCCGGCACGCTGTCCGGCGAGGAACTGCTGCAGACCGATGTGGACACGCTCATCCACCGCCTGTATTGGGAAGAAACCCTCACCGCGTTCGAACCGCTGCCGGTACGCTGGTTCTGCCCGTGCACGCGTGATCGCGTGGCTGGCATGCTGCGTTCGCTGGGCGCCACCGAAGTGCAGGAAATCCTGGCCGAGCAAGGCAAGGTGGAAGTCTCTTGCGACTTCTGCGGCAAGCCCTATCTCTTCGATCCCGTCGACTGTGCGGGGCTGTTCGCCGAGAATAAGCCGATGCCGGAACAGAATCCGCCGACGATGCATTGAACCGGCGCGGGGCAGCCGCCCCGCTGCCATGATCGAGAGCAAGATCACGGCAGAAAATCAATCGGATGCGTCCTACGCGGCTTAGCGTAGATTCCACAATCGACGCATTCAAGGGCGCCGGGCAAACTGCCCGGCACCATGTCCATCCCGCACAGCCCCCCACGCAGCCATCCTCACCGCCAACGCGGTGCGGCGCTGATCGAATCCGCGGTTGCGTTGGGCGCGGTGCTGCTGGTCGCGCTGGCTGCCGTCGAGGTCATGCACTGGCAGTTGATGCGGCAACTGGCCTATGTCGCACTGACCGAAGCCGCGCGCGCCGGCGCCACCGGCCACGCCCGTCCCGGCCTCATCGCCCAGGCATTCGAAACCGCCTTGCTGCCCCGCCATGCCTCGCCCGGCGGGCAGCCGGAAGCCGCCCTGATGATGCATGCCGCCTTGGCGCGCACGGCGAGGCGTGCGGGCATGCCGGCCTGGCACATCACGATATTGCGGCCAGGCACGGCCGCCTATGCCGATTTCTCCCAACCAGGATTTCGCGTGCCCGCCGCACCAGGGCTGCTCGCGGTGCGCAACGACTATCAGGCCGAGCAGCACACGGCCTATCAATCCCGATGGTCAGGCGGGCTGGGCCCCCGTTCGGGTCTCACCATCTTCCAGGCCAATACGCTGCGCCTGCGGCTGCGCTATCTGGTCGAACCGATCACGCCGGTTGGCGGGCTGGCCATGCGGGCCACGGCGGTTCTGCCGGGTTCCGCGGCCTGCATCCATCGAGCCTTATCGGCCGGCGTGCTGCCTCTGTCCATGACCCTGACGATGGACATGCAATCCCACCCCGTGCGATGGCCCGCGGGCGACCATCCGCAAATCAGCGAGGACGACGATGCGTGTTGAGAAGAACCGCGGCCTGGGCGGCCCAAAAGAAAATCCACGGACAAGCCGTGGATCTCGGTGGCAACGCGTGTGGCAGCGGGCGCGGTGGCCGGGTACTGCCCCGCGTGCAAATCAGCGTGTGGGTTGCGAGGCCGGCCTGGCGGGCGGGGCTGCAGGTCGCACAGGCGGCTTGGCGCCCGGTTTGGGCGGCTCCTGCGGTTTGACAGGAATGGCGGCGCCCGGCGGCAGGATGTGCACGAAGACTTCGCCGTCCTTCATCATGCCCAGCTCTGTGCGGGCACGTTCCTCGAGCGCCTCGGTGCCCGTGGTCAGGTCGTTCACTTCAGCCTGCAAGGCCGCATTGCGGGCTCGCAGGCTGTCGTTCGTCTCACGCTGCCTGGCAACCTGCTCTTGCAGTTCCCACACCCGAAACCAGCCGCCCTTGCCCATCCACAACGGATATTGGATCAGGCCCACCAGGGCGACCAGCACGATCAGCAGCAGGCGCATACGCGTCCTCGGCAGCGCGGCAAGCGCGTGGGCGCCGCGGGCCTTGTGCAGGCAGCGGCGCCGTCACGCGTCAACGCAGGTTGTAGAACGCCTCGATGCCAGGGTACGACGCAACTTCGGCCAGTTCTTCCTCGATGCGCAGCAGTTGGTTGTACTTGGCCATGCGGTCCGAACGCGACAGCGAACCCGTCTTGATCTGCATGGCGTTGGTGGCCACGGCGATGTCGGCGATGGTCGAATCTTCGGTTTCGCCCGAGCGATGCGACACGACGGCGGTGTACCCGGCGCGCTTGGCCATCTCGATGGCGGCGAAGGTTTCGGTCAGCGTGCCGATCTGGTTGATCTTGATCAGGATCGAGTTGGCCACGCCCTTCTGGATGCCTTCGCGCAGGATGCGGGTGTTGGTGACGAACAGGTCGTCGCCCACCAGTTGCACCTTCTTGCCCAGTTGGTCGGTCAGCAGCTTCCAGCCGTCCCAGTCGTTTTCGGCCATGCCGTCCTCGATCGAGATGATCGGGTACTTGTCGCACCACGTGGCCAGCAGGTTGGCGAACTCCTGCGAGGACAGCGACACGCCGCCTTCGCCGGCCAGCGTGTACTTGCCGTCACGGAAGAATTCCGAGCTGGCGCAATCCAGGCCCAGGGCGATCTGCGTGCCCGGCTCGTAGCCGGCTTCGGTGATGGCCTTCAGGATCAGCTGGATGGCGGCTTCGTGGTTGGCCACGTTGGGCGCGAAACCGCCCTCGTCGCCCACGGCGGTCGACATGCCCTGGTCGTGAATCAGTTTCTTCAGCATGTGGAACACTTCCGCGCCCCAACGCAGCGATTCGCGGAAGCTGGCGGCGCCCACCGGCAGGATCATGAACTCCTGCAGGTCCAGCGTGTTGTTGGCATGCGCGCCGCCGTTGATGACGTTCATCATCGGCACGGGCATGCTCATGGGGCCGCTGCCGCCGAAGTAGCGGTACAGCGACAGGCCGGATTCGTCGGCGGCGGCGCGGGCCACGGCCATGCTGGCGGCCAGCATGGCATTGGCGCCCAGGCGCTGCTTGCTGTCGGTGCCGTCCAGTTCGATCAGAGTGCGGTCGACGAAGGTCTGCTCCTGGGCGTCCAGGCCCATCAGCGCTTCGGAAATCTCGGTGTTGACGTTCTCGACGGCGCGCAGCACGCCCTTGCCCAGATAGCGGCCCTTGTCGCCATCGCGCAACTCGATGGCTTCGCGGGTGCCGGTGGACGCCCCCGACGGCACCGCGGCGCGGCCCATGGCGCCGGACTCCAGCAGCACGTCGCATTCGACAGTGGGGTTGCCGCGCGAGTCGAGTATCTCGCGGCCGATGATGTCAACAATAGCACTCATGTCTTTATGTTCCCAGAACGATGGTCGGATTCAGAATTGGTTTTCGAGAAAGCCGTTGCGCTTGGTGACGCGGTCGATTTCGACCAGCGAGGCAAGCAACTCGGCCATGCGGTCCAGCGGCACGGCATTGGGGCCGTCCGACATGGCCTTGGCCGGATCGGGGTGGGTTTCCATGAACAGCCCGGCCACGCCCACGGCCACGGCCGCACGCGCCAGCACCGGCACGAATTCGCGCTGGCCGCCCGACGAAGTGCCTTGTCCGCCCGGCAACTGCACCGAGTGCGTGGCGTCATACACCACCGGGCAGTCGGTCTCGCGCATGATGGCCAACGAACGCATGTCGGACACCAGGTTGTTGTAGCCGAAGGATGCGCCGCGTTCGCACACCATGACGTTGCTGCCGTCGCCGCCGGCTTCGCGCGCAGCCTCGCGGGCCTTGTTCACCACCTGCACCATGTCGTGCGGCGCCAGGAACTGGCCCTTCTTGATGTTGACGGGCTTGAGGGTGGCAGCGCACGCGCGGATGAAGTCGGTCTGGCGGCACAGGAAGGCCGGCGTCTGCAGCACGTCGACCACGGCGGCCACGGGCTCGACCTGCGGCGTGTCGTGCACGTCGGTCAGCACGGGCACGCCAAGCTGGTCGCGCACGTCGGCCAGGATGCGCAGGCCTTCGTCCATGCCCGGACCACGGAAGGACGTACCCGAACTGCGGTTGGCCTTGTCGAACGAGCTCTTGTAGATGAAGGGAATACCGAGCTTGCTGGTGATTTCCTTCAGACGGCCGGCAGTGTCGAACGCCATCTGGCGCGACTCGATCACACACGGGCCGGAGATCAGGAAGAACGGCTTGTCCAGGCCGACTTCGAATCCGCACAGTTGCATCATGCCTCCTTGGTACGACGCGACTTGTTATCGAGCGCTGCCCGGATGTAGCTGGAGAACAGCGGATGGCCGTCGCGCGGGGTCGAGGTGAACTCGGGGTGGAACTGCACGCCCACGAACCACGGGTGGTTGGGCAGCTCCATCATTTCGGGCAAGTTTTCGGTGGGGGTGCGCGCGCTGATGACCATGCCGGCTTCTTCCAGGCGCGGCGCGTACACGTTGTTGACTTCGTAACGATGACGGTGACGCTCGTTCACCTCGTTGCCGTAGATGCTTTGCGCGCGCGTGCCGGCCTTGACCGGGCAACGTTGCGCACCCTTGCGCATGGTGCCGCCCAGATCGGACTTGTCGTCACGTTTCTCGACATTGCCCTCGCGGTCCATCCACTCGCTGATCAGGGCAACGACCGGATGCGGCGCGGCGGGATCGAATTCGGTGCTGTTGGCGCCGCCCAGCCCGGCCACATGGCGAGCGAACTCGATCACGGCCAGTTGCATGCCCAGGCAGATGCCCAGGTAGGGCACGCCGTTTTCACGGGCGAAGCGGATGGCGGCGATCTTGCCTTCGGTGCCGCGCTTGCCGAAGCCGCCCGGCACCAGGATGGCGTCCAAGTGCTTCAGTTGGTCGGTGCCGCGCGTTTCGATGTCTTCCGAGTCGATGTACTCGATGCGCACCTTCGAACGCGTATGGATGCCGGCGTGCACCAGGGCTTCGCTGAGCGACTTGTACGACTCGGTCAGGTCGACGTACTTGCCCACCATGCCGATCAGCACTTCTTCCTGCGGATGCTCCAGCGCGTCGACCAGGTTGTCCCACATGGACAGGTCGGCCGGCGGCGGGGTCAGGCCCAGGGCTTCGCACACGATGTTGTCCACGCCCTGCTTGTGCAGCATGGCGGGAATCTTGTAGATCGAGTCGGCATCCCACACCGAAATGACGGCGTCCAGCGGCACGTTGGAGAACATCGAGATCTTGGCGCGCTCGTCGTCGGGAATGCGGCGGTCGGCGCGGCACAGCAGCGCGTTCGGGTAGATGCCGATTTCGCGCAGCTTCTGCACCGAGTGCTGGGTGGGCTTGGTCTTCAGTTCGCCGGCCGACGCGATGTACGGCACCAGCGTCAGGTGCACGAAGGCGGCGCTGTTGCGGCCCATGCGCAGGCTCATCTGGCGGGCGGCTTCCAGGAAGGGCAGCGACTCGATGTCGCCGACGGTGCCGCCGATCTCGACGATGGCCACGTCGGTGTTGCCATTCCAGGCGGCGTCCGCGCCGCGCGCGATGAAGTCCTGGATTTCATTGGTGATGTGGGGGATGACCTGGACGGTCTTGCCTAGGTAGTCGCCACGGCGCTCTTTGCGCAACACCGATTCGTAGATCTGGCCGGTGGTGAAGTTGTTCACCTTGCGCATCTTGGCCGAGATGAAGCGCTCGTAGTGGCCCAGGTCCAGGTCGGTCTCGGCGCCGTCTTCGGTGACGAAGACCTCGCCGTGCTGGAAGGGGCTCATGGTGCCCGGATCGACGTTGATGTACGGATCCAGCTTGAGCATCGTGACCTGCAGGCCGCGGGATTCCAGGATGGCAGCCAGCGAAGCGGCGGCGATTCCCTTGCCCAGGGAAGAGACGACGCCGCCGGTGACAAATACGTATTTGGTCATCGTGATGGGCACCCAGCAGGTTTGCGTCCCCGCGGGTGCTAGCGGGAAATTTGGATTATACCGAAGGTCGGTGAAAGTCTACGTATAAACCCGGGCCGGGGGGCTGTTGCTTACAACTGTGAGAGGCGTTCTTCGTAGGGCGTCCTTGGCGGGATGGGGGCAGGCGGGGCGGCCAAGTCGTCGGGCTCGGGCGCGCCAGGAGGCGCCCTCGGTCCCGCTGCGCGGGACTGCCCCGACTCCAATTGGCCACCCCGCCTGCCCCCACCCCGCCAAGGACTCGCTGCAATGGCATGCCCACGGCGTCGGCCAAGCCGCTGGTACACGGCGCTTGGAAATACCTGCACTGTTGAGGTGCGCGGGTCGGTTTAATCTTGTGGGGGTCGGAGGGGGAAGGGCGTCCGTTGAATGGGGACGTGGTGAGCCGATGGGGGCCAATGGGGCGTGCGGCTTTCTGAAGATGCATCGCAAAACCGCGTGGGGCGATGAGAAATGACGTCTGCCAAATCGGGAAGCCGTGATCCAGGCAAGCCGATGGCGCTCGCGGGTGTCGCATGGAAACATCACGCCCTCCCCCCGACTGCTGAGGAGTTCGGCATCCGCCGGATGAAGACACCGCGAGCCCGGGCAGGCCCCTGGGGCCGAGGCGGCCAATTGGAGCCGGGGCAGTCCCGCGCAGCGGGACCGAGGGCGCCTCCTGGCGCGCCCGAGCCCGGCGACTTGGCCGGCTCGGCCCCAGGGGCCTGCCCGGGCGTCTGAAGAACTCAGATCAAGCGATCCGAACCTCCGCAGCCCTTCACGCCGCCAACGGTTCAGTCCGCGCGATCAGCCAGTCCAGCGCCTTGCCTTGGACCAAGGGAGACACACGGCGGCGGACCGTGGCGTGGTAGTCGTCGAGCCAGGCGATTTCCTCGGCGTTCAGCAGCGGCAGTTCGATGCAGCGCGTGTCGATCGGGCACAGCGTCAGCGTCTCGAAGCACAGGAACTCGCCGAACTCGCCGTCCAGCCAGACCCGGTTGGCCACCAGGTTCTCGATGCGCACGCCCCAGCGCCCCGGACGGTAGAGGCCGGGCTCGTTGGAGGTGATCATGCCCGGCTGCATGGCCGTGTGCGGGCCCGGGGCCGCGCGGTACGAGATGACCTGCGGGCCCTCGTGCACGTTCAGGAAGTAGCCCACGCCGTGGCCCGTGCCGTGGCCGTATTCGGCGCCACTGGCCCAGATGGGCGCGCGGGCGATGGCGTCCAGCATGGGCGAGGCGGTGCCGCGCGGGAATGCGGCGCGCGACAGCGCGATCATGCCCTTGAGCACCACCGTGAAATCTACCTTCTGGTCGGCGGTGGGCGTACCCACGGCCACCACGCGGGTGATGTCGGTGGTGCCGCCCACGTATTGGCCGCCGGAATCGATCAGCAGCAGGCCGTCGCCTTCGATGGTGGCGCGGGACTCGGGCGTGGCGCGGTAGTGCGGCATGGCGCCGTTGGCGTTGAAGCCGGCGATGGTGCCGAAGCTGGGACACACGTAACCGGGACGGCGGGCGCGCGCGGCGGTGATGCGCTCGTCGACGGTGATTTCGGTGATGGTTTCGTGGCCCAGCGCGCCTTCGAACCAGGCGAAGAACTCGGCCAGGGCGGCGCCGTCCTGCTCCATCGCGGCGCGCACGTGCGACAGCTCCTCGTCGCTCTTGCGCGACTTGAACAGCGTGGACGGGTTGATGTCCTCGGCGCGTGGCACGGCGGGGTCCATCAGGTGGAACACGCCGCAGGTGACGCGCGCGGGATCGATCAGCAGGGTCTGGTCCGTCTCCAGCGAACCCAGGGCCTCGGCGGCCTGCTCGTAGGGCAACACGTCGACCCCATCGGCGGCCAGGGCCGCGCGCAAGGTGTCATCGATCTTGCCCGTGCCGACGAACAGCGCCGCGTAATCGTGGCCGATCAGGGCATGCGCCAGGAACACCGGGTTGTATTCGACGTCGGCGCCGCGCAGGTTGAATATCCAGGCGATGTCGTCCACCGTGCACACCAGATGGGCATCGGCGCCGTACTGGTCCATGGCGTCACGCACGCGCGCCAGGCGTTCGGCGCGCGACTCGACGGCCTGCGGCGGCTGGTGTTCGTACACCGGCGCACTCGGCAGGCCGGGACGGTCCGCCCAGATGTCTTCCAGCAGGTCGGCCTGGATGTCCAGGGCGATACCCACCGGCGCCAGCGCGGCGGACAGCCCGCGCCAGGCCGCCAGGCCCAGCACCTGGCCGTCGACGCCCACCGTCTGGCCGGCGCGCAGATTGGCCGCCAGCCAGGCGACGTGGCCGGGCTGGTTGGCGGCGGCGATCTTCATCAGTTCGATGCCCGTGCCGGCCAATTGGGCCTCGGCCTGCACCCAGTAGCGGCTGTCCACCCACAACCCGGCGAAATCCGCCGTGACCACCAGCGTGGCCACCGAGCCAGTGAAGCCCGACAGCCAGCGCCGTCCCTGCCAACGCTCGGGCAGGTACTCGGACAGGTGCGGATCGGCGGACGGCACGATGCAGGCGTCCAGCCCGCGGCGGCGCATGGCCTGTCGCAGGTCGGCAAGACGGGTCGGGATGGATGACATGGAGAATCCTCAGCGCAACATGAAGGACATGGCCGCCAGACTGTTGAGCGTACGGATCGCGGCCTGCACGCTGTCTACCGTAAAGCGCAGCGTGACGCCGTCGACGCGCTCGAGCGTCGGCCACATGCAGAACAGGTCGGCCAGCGCCGGACTCTGGGTCTGCAGACGGCATTCTATCGGGCCGGGGATGCGGAAAGGAACCGCCTGGCCGGCGCCGCCCGTGGCCTCGCGCACCGCGGCCTCGGCCGCCTGGGCGATGGCGCGCCGCGACGCGGCGGGCGACAGCGTGACGCCGCTGCCCTGCCCGTGCGCCACCTTGGTCTGCACCCACTGGGCGCCCGGGAACAGCGGCGTGGTCTCCTCGATGAAGACGTTGTCGCCCGTGGCCAGCAGCACCGGCACGCCCAGCTCACCGGCCAATGCGCCGTACAAACCGGCCTCGCCCAGCTCCATGCCGTTCAGGAACACGCGCGCGAAGGCGAAGCTGTTGATGGTGTGCGCCAGCACGCCACGGCCTTGCGCGCGGCTGTGATAGCCGATCATGAAGACGGCATCGCACGGCTCTTCCAAACCGCCCATCATGCCCAGGTAGCGGGGCTTGCCCAGCACCAGGCGGGCGCGCTCGTCGATCTGGTCGGGCAGCAGGTTGCGGAAGCCGCCGTGCGAGTCGTTGACCAGCACCTCGGTGGCTCCGCCCGCGAAGGCGCCCTGCACGGCCGCGTTGGCCTCGCCTGTCATCCAGGCGCGCGCGCGTTCGTACTCGCCGTTGCCGGCGCGGATCTGCTCGCCGTGAAAGACGCCGGCGACGCCTTCGATGTCGGTGGAAATCAGGATTTTCATGACGGACTCGGTAGTAGGTATTTGCTTGCGGCGCGCCCTGCCCCGGCGCCGCGGCCAACGGTCAAAGCTGGGTATCCGCCAGCCAGCGGCGCCATTCCGGCGCCACCTCACGGATCGCACGGCGCGCATGGCCGTCGCGGCCGGTCACGCTTTCCGCGTGCCACAGCGCGGCGATGATGGCCTGTTCGCTGGCCTCGGCGGCCGCCTCGAACAGCGGGTCGATGCGGGTCTCGTGCAGCATCGGCACCGAGGGCATGCCACGCTCGGCCAGGTGCGGCACGGTATAGGCGGTGCTGAAGGCCAGCGCGATGTCGCCGCTGCCGTGGCCGAACACCGAGCCGGTGCGTGCCAGGCCGGCGCCGGCGCGCAGCGACAGGCGGCGCAACTGGCGCGCGTCCAGCGGCGCATCGGTGGCGATCAGCAGAATGATCGAGCCCTTCTCGGGTTCCGGCATGAGCGGGGCGGCCTGGCGGTCCATGCGCTCGGCCAGCAGGCGGCCGAACGGCCGGCCCGCCACGGTCAGGTTGGGCAGGCGGCCGTAGTTGGACAGCACCAGCGCGCCCACGGTGTAGCGTTGGCCCGGCTGCACCTCGGCCACGCGCGAGGCCGAGCCGATGCCGCCCTTCATCGAGAAACTGGACATGCCGCGGCCAGCGCCCACGGCGCCCTGCGCGAACTCGGCCGACGCGGCGGCCAGCGCCTGGCGGTAATGGTCTTCGGTGACGGCAAGCGCCTGGATGTCGTTCAGGTAGCCGTCGTTGCACTCGAACACCAGCGGGTTCACCGTAGGCAGGCCGCGACCGATCTCGGGGTTGGCGGCCACGGCGTGGCGGATCTGCGCGTTGGCAACCGTGCCCACGCCGAAGGTGTTGGTCAGGGCGATGTCGGTTTCCAGCACGCCCAGCTCGGCCACCTGGACCAGGCCGGTGGTCTTGCCGAAACCGTTCAGGATGGTGGCGGCGGCCGGCACCTTGTCGCGGTAGGGATCACCGGCGTGCGGACGCACCACGGTCACGCCGGTCTGCTGCGCGGCGTCGGCCAGCGTGTAGTGGCCGACCGTCACGCCCGGCACGTCGCTGATCGCATCGCGCGGGCCGGAAGGCCGCACGCCGATGCGCGGCTGGGTAGGGGAAGCGTCCTGCATGAATCACCCGTGCGTCGCCGCACGGTCTCCGGAAAAAGAAAGGCCGGCCCCACCGGGGCCGGCCGGCAGAACGATTGCCACGGGACGGCGTGCGCCACGACGACGCCGCGCAGTCCGCTTACTTGCGGTCGATCTTGGGGTCCAGCGCGTCGCGCAGGCCGTCGCCCAGCAGGTTGAAGGCCAGCACCGTCAGGAAGATCGCCAGCGCGGGGAAGATCGCGATGTGGGGCGACAGCACCATGTCGGCGCGGGCCTCGTTCAGCATGGCGCCCCATTCCGGCGTGGGCGGCTGCGCGCCCATGCCCAGGAACGACAGGCTGGCCGCCGTGATGATCGAGGTGCCGATACGCATGGTGCCGTACACGACGATGGGCGAGATGGTGCCCGGCAGGATGTGGCGCATGATGATGGTCCAGTCGGACGCGCCCACGCTGCGCACAGCTTCGACGTAGGTCATCTGCTTGATGGCCAGCGTGTTGCCGCGCACCAGGCGCGCGAAGGCCGGCACGCTGAACACGGCCACGGCCACGATCACGTTGACCATGCTGGAACCCAGGATGGCGACCACGCCGATGGCCAGCAGCATGCCGGGAAAAGCCAGCAGCACGTCGGAGATGCGCATCGTGATGCGCTCCCACCAGCCTTCGTAGTAGCCGGCCATCAGGCCCATCAGCGTGCCCACCACCGCGCCCATGGCCACCGACAGGAAGCCGGCCGCCAGCGAGATGCGGGCGCCCATCAGCACGCGGCTGAAGATGTCGCGGCCCAGCGAGTCCACGCCGAACCAGTGCGTCCACGACGGCGTGGCGTTCAGGGCGTCGTAGTCGAAGAAGTTCTCGGGGTCGAACGGCGCCAGCCAGGGCGCGAAGATCGCGGCCACGACCAGCAGCAGCACGAACACGCCGGCGCCCAGCGCCAGCTTCTGCTTGCGGAACTTGCGCCAGAACTCGGTGGCCGGGGTACGCACCGCGGCCTGGGCGGCCACGGCGGGGGCCGCGCCGGGAGCGGTGGCGGCGTCGGTGGTGGCCGAGGCGGTTTCGATATTGCTCATGCCCGCCCTCACTTGTAGCGAATGCTGGGATTGATGACGCCGTACATCACGTCGACAATCAGGTTGATCAGGATGAATTCCAGCGAGAACAGCAGCACCAGGCCCTGGATCACCGGATAGTCGCGCTGGGTGACGGCGTCGACCAGCAGGCGGCCCAGGCCGGGCCAGTTGAACACGGTCTCGACCACGATGGAGCCGCCCAGCAGGAAGCCGAACTGCAGGCCCATCATGGTGACCACCGGGATCAGCGCGTTGCGCAGCGTGTGCTTGGTCACCACGACGCGCTCGGACAGGCCCTTGGCGCGCGCGGTGCGCACGAAGTCTTCCTGGATCACCTCGACGAACGAGGCGCGCGTGAAGCGGGCCATCACCGCGGCCACGGCCGCGCCCAGCGTGATGGACGGCAGGATGTAGTGCTGCCAGGTCGAGGCGCCGACGGTGGGCAGCCAGCCCAGTTCGACCGAGAAGACCTGCATCAGCACCATGCCCAGCGCGAACGCGGGGAACGAGATGCCGGACACCGCCAACGTCATGCCCAGGCGGTCGGGCCACTTGTTGCGCCACACGGCGGACACGATGCCGATGACCATGCCGAAGGTCACGGACCAGGCCATGGCGGCCAGCGTGAGCCACAGCGTGGGCATGAAGCGGTCGGCGATTTCAGTGGAGACGGGGCGCTTGCTGCGCAGCGACACGCCCAGGTCGCCCTGCAGCATGTGGCTGAAGTAGCGCACGAACTGCTGCGGCAGAGGCAGGTCCAGGCCGAGTTCCTGGCGGACCAGCTCGACGGTGGTCTGGTCGGCGTCCTGGCCGGCGGCCAGGCGCGCGGGATCGCCCGGCAGCATGTGCACGAAGAGGAACACGACCACGGCCACCAGCAGCAGCGTGGGGATCATGCCCAATAGACGTTTGACGATGTAGGTGAACATTGAGAATTCCTGCGGCATCGGCCGGGGCAACGGCCCCGGCCGACGCGGCATAACGCGAATTTACAGCTCGCGGGTTTACGGCTCGCGGTTTTTACTGCTCGCGGGTTTACTGCTTCAGGTCGATGTCGCCGAACCAGAACGAGGTATCGGGTTCGACGTAGATGCCGGAGAGATTCTTGGAACGCGCGTACAGGTTGTTCTGCGTCACCAGGAAGGCCCACGGGGCATCGTTCCAGATCGTCTTCTGCGCGTCGTCGTACAGCTTGGTCTTGGCGGCGCGGTCGGTCGTGGCCAGCGCGTTGGCGATGTCCTCGTCGACCTGCTTGTTCGAGTAGTACGACACGTTGTTCAGCACCGGCGGAAAGGCGGCGGTGGTCAGCAGCGGACGCAGGCCCCAGTCGGCTTCACCGGTCGACGACGACCAGCCGGCGTAGTACATGCGGACCTTGGCGTCTTCCGGCTTCTGCACCTGCTGCACGCGCTGCACGCGCTGGCCGGATTCCAGCACCTCGACCGACACCTTGATGCCGACCTGGGCCAGTTGCTGCTGCAGGAACTGGACGACCTTCACCGACGTGCCGTCGTTGTAGGCGGACCACAGCGTGCTCTCGAAGCCGTTGGGGTAGCCGGCTTCGGCCAGCAATGCCTTGGCCTTCTTGGGATCGTAGGGCCATTGGCCGATCTTGGTGGCGAAGTCCACGCCCTGCGGCACCACGCCGTCGACCTGGGTGGCGTAGCCGGCGAACGCGACCTTGGCCAGCGCCTGCTTGTTGATGGCGTAGTTGACGGCCTGGCGGACCTTGACGTTGTCGAACGGCTTCTGCTGCACGTTCATCGACAGGTAGCGCGCCATGATCGAGTTCTTGTGGTCGACCAGATCGATCTTGTCGTTCTTGGCCAGCACCGAGGCCTGCTCGAACGGCACCGGGAAGGCGAACTGGGCCTCGCCCGTCTGCACGACGGCGGCGCGCGTGTTGTTGTCGGTGACGGTGCGGAACGTCAGGGTGTCGATCTTCGGGTAACCCTTCTTCCAGTAGCCGTCGAACTTCTTGACCTTCAGGTACTCGGCGGGCTTCCACTCGACGAATTCGAAGGGGCCGGTGCCCACGGGGTGGAAACCGATTTCCTTGCCCCACTTCTTCAGCGCGGCAGGCGAGATCATCATGGCGGCCGGGTGGGCCAGCGCGTTGATGAAGGCCGAGAACGGCTTCTTCAGGGTGATCTTGACGGTGTAGGGATCGATGACGTCGATCTGCTTGATGACGCTGAACTGGATGTAGCGCGACAGGCGGTTGTCCGGGTTGGCCGGACGGTCGAAGTTGATCTTGACCGCTTCGGCATTGAAGTCGGTGCCGTCCTGGAACTTCACGCCCTGGCGCAGCTTGAAGGTGTATTCCAGGCCGTCTTCGGAAACGCTGTAGTCGGTGGCCAGGACCTTCTGGATCTTCAGGTCCTTGTCGAACTCGAACAGGCCTTCGTAGTAGGCCTTGCCGGCCGCCTGGTTCAGGGTGCTGTTGGTGTTGTAGGGGTCCAGCGTTTCCAGCGCGATGGAGACCGCGAGGGTCACATCCTTGGCGGCCATCGCCATGGGCGAGGCCAGCACGCCAAAGGCCAGCGCGGCGGCGGCCATGATTTGGGTCGGGCGCGATACGAATTTCATGTAAGGCTCCTGTCTTGCGGACGGGTCGGTGTGGTGGATGAGGACTGCAAGAAAAATCAGTATGCGCCGCCGATGCTGTGGCGGGCCACGAAGTGATCGGGACCCACGGCCACCAGCGGCTCGACCAGCGGATCGTCGCCGAGCTTGCGGATGGGGCTGGGGATCTCGTCGGACAGCAGGGTGCGCTTGCGATGGCGCCGGGCCGGATCGGCGATGGGCACCGCCGCCATCAGCTTCTTGGTGTAGGGATGCTGCGGATTCTCGAAAATGGCGCGGCGCGGACCGATCTCGACGATCTGGCCCAGATACATCACCGCCACGCGGTGGCTGACGCGTTCGACCACGGCCATGTCGTGCGAGATGAACAGGAACGAGATGCCCAGGTCGCGCTGCAGGTCGATCAGCAGGTTGACGATCTGCGCCTGGATGGACACGTCCAGCGCGGACACGGATTCGTCGGCGATCACCACCTTCGGGTTCAGGGCCAGGGCGCGCGCGATACAGATGCGCTGGCGCTGGCCGCCCGAGAATTCATGCGGATAGCGGTCGGCCACGTCGCGCGGCAGGCCGACGCGATCAAGCAGCTCGGCCACGCGGCGCTCGGCTTCCTTGCCCTTGGCCACGCCGTGCACCAGCAGCGGCTCCATGATGGAGAAGCCGACGGTGACGCGCGGATCGAGCGAGGCGAAGGGATCCTGGAACACGAACTGGATGTCGCGGCGCAGCGATTGCAGTTCGGCCGGACGCAGCTTCACGATGTCGCGGCCACCGAACTGGATGCTGCCCGACTGGCTGTCGACCAGGCGCAGCAGCGAGCGGCCGGTGGTGGACTTGCCGCACCCGGATTCGCCGACCAGCGACAGCGTCTCGCCGGGATACAGATCGAAGCTGACGTGCTCGACGGCGTGCACACGGCGCTGCACGCGGCTCAGGATGCCGCCACGCAGGTCGAAGCGCGTGACCAGGTCGCGCACGCTGAGCACCGGGGTCTTGGCGTCTGACGGCGCCACCTGCGTGGCGGGCTCGGGCACCTGGATCTTGTCCTCGACGTGCAGCAGCGGGAAGCGCGCCGGCAGGTCGGTGCCCTGCATCGCGCCCAGGCGCGGCACGGCCGACAGCAACGCCTTGGTATAGGGATGCTGGGGCGCGCCGAAGATCTGCTCGGACGGGCCTTCCTCGACCTTGTCGCCGCGGAACATCACCAGCACGCGGTCGGCCACTTCGGCCACCACGCCCATGTCGTGGGTGATGAACACCACGCCCATGTGCATTTCTTCCTGCAGTTGGCGGATCAGCTGCAGGATCTGGGCCTGGATGGTCACGTCCAGCGCGGTGGTGGGCTCGTCGGCGATCAGCAGCGCGGGCTTGCAGGCCAGCGCCATCGCGATCATCACGCGCTGGCGCATGCCGCCCGACAACTGGTGCGGGTGGCGGTCCATCACGGAACGGGCTTCGGGAATGCGCACCTGTTCCAGCATGCGCAGGGCTTCGGCGCGCGCGGCGGCGCCGTCCATGCCCTGGTGCAGGCGGATCGATTCGGCGATCTGGTCGCCGGCCGTGAACACCGGGTTCAGCGAGGTCATCGGCTCCTGGAAGATCATCGCCATGTCGGCGCCGCGCACGCCGCGCATGGCGCGCTGGCTGGCGCCGGCCAGATCGATGACCGCGCCGTTGCGGCGGCGCAGGGCCATGCGGCCACTGGCCAGACGGCCACCGCCGTGCTCGACCAGGCGCATCAGCGACAGCGAGGTCACCGACTTGCCCGAACCCGACTCGCCCACGATGGCCAGGGTCTCGCCCCGGTCGACGTGGAACGACAGGTTGCGCACGGCCTGCACCGTCCGCTCGGACGACACGAAATTCACGCTCAGGTCGTCCACCTGAACCACGCGGTTCTCGGGCAGCGCCAGGGAGGATGCGCGCTCAACCATCTTGATTGTTCCTATCTTGCAGACTACGTAAATCGGCGGCGGTCATCGGTAGATGGACGCCACGGGAGGCTCGCCCACGCGGGCGTAACCACGGTACATGCCTTCGGTATTGAACGGCAGGGTCACGTTGCCCTGCGCGTCGACGGCGATCAGGCCGCCCTTGCCGCCGATGGTCGGCAGCTTGTCCTCGACGACGCGGCGCGCGGCTTCCGCAAGCGGCGTGCCGGCGTATTCCATCTGCGCCGCCACGTCGTACGCGGCGACCATGCGGATGAACATCTCGCCGGTGCCCGTGGTGGAGACCGCGCAGGTGCGGTTGCTGGCATAGCAGCCGGCGCCGATCAGCGGCGCGTCGCCCACGCGGCCCACCTGCTTGTTGGTGATGCCGCCGGTGGACGTGGCCGCGGCCAGGTTGCCCTGCGCGTCCACCGCCACGGCGCCCACCGTGCCCAGCTTCTTGTCGGCATCCAGCGGCTCGGCGGGCGCGGCGGCGGGCTGGCTGTTCGCCACCAGGGCCTGGCCGTCGTGGTCCAGCACGGCCGCCTCGGGCGTCTCGCGCTGCACGCGCAGCAGTTGCTCGCGGCGGGCCTCGGTGGAGAAGTACGAAGGGTCGACGATATCCAGGCCGTGTTCGCGCGCGAAGGCTTCGGCGCCCTCGCCCACGAAGAACACGTGCTTGCTTTCTTCCATGACCTTGCGCGCGGCCAACACCGGATTGCGCACGCAATCGACGCCCGCGATGGCGCCCGAACGCAGCGTGGCGCCGTCCATGATGGAGGCGTCCAGCTCGTGCGTGGCGGCGCTGGTGAACACGGCGCCGTGGCCGGCATTGAACAGCGGGCAGTCTTCCAGCAGGCGCACGGCCTCGGTGACGGCGTCCAGAGCGCTGCCGCCGGCGGCCAGCACGGCCTGGCCAGCGGCCAGGATGCCGTCCAGCGCGGACAGGTATTCCTGTTCTTTTTCAGGAGTCATCGCCGCGCGCGACATCGCGCCGGCGCCGCCATGAATGGCGATCACAGGTTGAATCATCGTTTTCCTACACCATGGATGAGCCACGGCATGACGGACTCGGTCACGCCGGCTGCCGCGGCAACGGAATTCTTGGCGCGATAGGCCACCGCCGCTCCCAGCGCCTCGATGAGACCGAGCGCGGCGCTTTCGGAATTGGGACTGAGCTGGCGGCTGCTGTGCGCGTACAACGCGACGGACGCGGCAGGCGCCAGCGGGGAGGTGGGCTTGTCGGTCAGCACCAGCACCGGCACGCCGCCCTGCTTGGCGGCATTGGCCAGCGTCACGGTATCGGACAGATAGCGCGGGAAGGCGATGGCGATGACCAGGTCGTCGCGCGTCATGCGCGACATGCGGCGCGCCGCGTGCGACACCCCGCCGGCGCTTGCCAGCGACTCGACCATGTTCAGGTGCATGCACAGCGCGCGATGCAGCATGCCGGCCAGGAAACCGCTGGCGCCGAAGCCGATCACGAACACGCGCTGGGCCGCCAGGATGGCGTCCACCGCGCGCTCACAGGCATCGGCGTCCAGCGACTGCAGCGTGCGCTGCGCGTTGGCGATGTCTTCCTGCAGCGAGGCGGCGAAGATCTGCGCGGCGCTGGCCGAACGGCCCAGCTCGGTACGCATCTTCTCCAGGGGCTCCAGCGCCGCCTCGAAGCCGCGCGCCAGCTCGGCGCGGAACTGCGGATAACCCGGCAGGCCCAGCGCGCGGGCGAAGCGGTTGGCGCTGGCCACCGACACGCCCGCGGCGGCCGCGAACTCGTCGATGGTCATGGTGGCCGCCCGGAACTGATGCGCCAGGACGTACTCGGCCATGGCGTGCTGGACCGGACTGAATTCCGGTTGCGCGCGGGCGATGCGGTCGGCGATGGAGGGAGCGGCCTTGCTCTTGGGGGGAGACACGAGGGAGTCGGGCGGAGCGCGGAAGAAGCTAGCGAAGGTTCATGTAAATCTGTTTACATACACATTGTAGTAAAGAAAATAAATTTTCAGACCAAGGGTATTCCCCAAGAACTTGTCTTGGATCTGTCATGAAATATCGACCTCACCCCTGCAACGCTCGACCTCGGCTGAAAACAGTGCATTTTCGTAATAAAAACAGTGACTTGCTTGCTACGCGTCGCTGGCATTCCCGCCTCCGGCAATCTGCATGCAGGCTGGCGCATCGAGAGATTCCTATCCCGAGCCTCCCACCCCGTCGCCCCCGTAACGCAGGCCTCGCGCGACACGGCAGCCCAGTTTGGCCTGGCGCCGCTGTCAGCCAGCCTGATGGTCGTCTCCGACCACCAGTATCCCGGTAGCATGTCGACCTGCCACCGCAGCGGGAACTGACCCCGCTCGCATCGCCCACCTTCGACATTTTCTTGTTCCGTGCCTACCTGGATCTGCAAACACCATACCGACCTGACCACCGCCGAGCTGTATGCGCTGTTGCGCCTGCGCAGCGAAGTGTTCGTGGTAGAGCAGCAATGCATCTTCCTCGACCTGGACGGGCAGGACCTGGCCGGCGACACCTGGCACCTGATGGGCTGGAAGGACGGGCGGCTGGTTGCCGGCGCGCGGTTGCTGGATCCCGGCAGCCATGCCGGTGATGCCGTGATCGGACGCGTGGTCACCGCACAGGACGCACGCGGCAACGGGCTGGGACACGAACTGATGCGCCAGGCGCTGCACGAGATCAGCCGCTTATGGCCGGCACATCCCGTCTACCTGGGTGCGCAACATCGGCTGCAAGGGTTTTATGCGGGACATGGGTTTACGCCGGCAACCGAAATCTATATGGAAGACGGCATCGCGCATATCGGCATGCGTCGGCACAACGCCAATACCGCCTGAGATATTCGAGACCCGTTGCGGGCGCAATACATGCGTGCCCGTCATTTCAATAATTATCGACGGCCCTGAAGCGTCGACTGGCCGCAAGCGGAAAACGGCCTACGCTTGACAGCAAGACGCCCTGCTCGAAACCGGGACAGGGCGTTTTTTCTTGCGTTGCGGCAGGCCGCAGGCGAACCGGTTACGCCACCAGCGACACATCCAGCTTGGCCAGCGTCTTGGACTTGATCTCGTCGACCGTGACGCCCGGCGCCGTTTCCAGCAGCTTCAGGCCGTCTTCGGTGACTTCCATCACGCCGAGATCGGTGATGATGAGATCGACCACGCCCACGCCGGTCAGCGGCAGATTGCACTCGGGCAGCAGCTTGATGTCTTCCGTGCCGTCCTTCTTCTTGGCCACGTGTTCCATCAGCACGACGACGCGCTTGACGCCGGCCACCAGGTCCATCGCGCCGCCCATGCCCTTGACCATCTTGCCCGGGATCATCCAGTTGGCCAGGTCGCCCTTCTCGGACACCTGCATGGCGCCCAGGATGGCCAGGTTGATCTTGCCGCCCCGGATCATGCCGAACGAATCGGCCGACGAGAAGATCGACGAGCCGGGCAGCGTGGTGACCGTCTGCTTGCCGGCGTTGATCAGGTCGGCGTCGACCTGCTCGTCGGTGGGAAACGGGCCGATGCCCAAGAGGCCGTTCTCGGACTGCAGCCAGACCTCGATACCCTCGGGCACGTGGTTGGCCACCAGGGTGGGCAGGCCGATGCCCAGGTTCACGTAGAAACCGTCTTTCAGTTCTTGCGCGGCGCGCGCCGCCATTTCATCGCGGGACCATGCCATGTTTCGTCTCCTTAGGCGCTACGCGTGGTGCGTTGTTCGATGCGTTTTTCCGGGCTGGCGTTGACCACGATGCGGTGCACGAAGATGCCGGGCAGATGGATCTGGTCGGGATCGAACGCGCCGGTGTCGACCACTTCCTCGACCTCGACGATGGTGACACGGCCGGCCATCGCCACGTTGGGGTTGAAGTTGCGCGCGGTCTTGCGGAACACCAGGTTGCCGCTGCGGTCGGCCTTGTAGGCCTTGACCAGCGACACGTCGGGCACCAGCGAACGTTCCATCACGTACTGCTCGCCGTCGAACTCGCGGATTTCCTTGCCGTCGGCCACGATGGTGCCCACGCCGGTGCGGGTGAAGAACGCCGGGATGCCGGCGCCGCCGGCGCGCAGCTTCTCGGCCAGCGTGCCCTGCGGCGTGAACTCGAGCTCGAGTTCGCCTGCCAGGTACTGGCGTTCGAATTCCTTGTTCTCGCCCACGTAGGAGGCGATCATCTTGCGGATCTGGCGGGTGGTCAGCAACTGGCCCAGGCCGAAACCGTCGACGCCGGCGTTGTTGCTGATGCAGGTCAGGTCTTTCACGCCCGAATCGCGCAACGCGGCAATCAGGGCCTCGGGGATACCGCACAGCCCGAAACCGCCGACGGCGATCATCTGGCCGTCCTTGACGACGCCTGCCAGCGCCTCGGCGGCGCTTGCATAAACCTTGTCCATTGCTCCAGCTCCTTTATCGAGTTCGAAACCGTACGAAAGGCGCCCGCCGGTGCGAAGCGCCGCGTAGTTCATTTTGCAGACGATTGTAGCGGCAGGTGCCGCGCCGCACCATTCAGCCGGCGGGCCGGAACTGCGCGCCGAACTTGCGCAGCAGCTCCTCGGGCCAGGGCTGCGAGCGGTTCGCCACGAAGTCCATGCACACCAGCACGTTGCGGCCGCGCGCATAGATACCGGCCTCGTCGCCCAGTTTCTCCAGCGTCAGTTCGAACTCGATGCTGGAGCGGCCGATGCGCGCCACCCGGTGCGTGACGCGCACGTCGGCCGGATAGGTCAGCGGACGCATGAAATCGCACGAGGCATGCGCCAGGATGGCGCCCGCGCCCGGGCCGGGCAGTTGCATGCCCGCGCCATAGAGGATGCGCATGCGCGCCTCTTCCATCAGGCGGAAATAGACAGTGTTGTTGAGATGATTGAGGGAGTCGGAATCGCCCCAGCGCAAGGGCAGATCGACATGATGGATGTCGCCTTCGGCAAGCAGGCGCATCGTCGGGAAGTCGGCGGACAAACGGGGAACTCCTGAAGAGGGAAGCGCGCGCCGACGGGCCCCGCCGGCTGCAATACAATCGCCGATGATACTTCTTGCCATATCGAAGCCATAGAGGGGAACGCTGCAATGTCAGAACGGGAATCAATGGAATATGACGTGGTCGTGGTGGGAGGCGGGCCTGCCGGCCTGGCCGCCGCGATCCGCCTGAAACAGCTCGCCGCCGAGAAAGACCGCGAGGTCAGCGTCTGCGTGCTGGAGAAAGGCGCCGAACTGGGCGCCCATATCCTGTCCGGCGCCGTCATGGATCCCCTGGCGCTGACCGAGCTGATCCCCGACTGGAAGGAAAAGGGCGCGCCGCTGAACGTGCCGGTCACGCAGGACCAGTTCCTGTTCCTGTCGCCCACCGGCGCGCGCCGCACGCCCAACTGGATGCTGCCTGCCTGTTTTCACAATGAGGGCAACTACATCGTCCGCCTGGGCGACGTGGTGAAGTGGCTGGGCGAACAGGCCGAGAGCCTGGGTGTGGACGTGTTCCCCGGCTTCGCCGCCGTCGAGGTGCTGTACGACGAGGCCGGCGCCGTGCGCGGCGTGGCTACCGGCGACATGGGCGTGGCGCGCGATGGCTCGCACACCGACCACTACCAGCCCGGCATGGAACTGCTGGCCCGCTACACCCTGTTCGCCGAAGGCGCGCGCGGCCAGTTGGGCCGCCAGCTCATCTCCCGCTACAAGCTGGACGAAGGCCGCGATCCGCAGTCCTACGGCATCGGCATCAAGGAGCTGTGGGAAGTCGATCCCGCGCAGTCGCGCCCCGGCCTGGTCATCCACACGGCCGGCTGGCCGCTGGACAGCGACACCTACGGCGGCTCGTTCCTCTATCACCTGGACAACAACCTGGTGGCGGTCGGCATGGTGGTCGGCCTGGACTACGCCAATCCCTGGCTGTCGCCGTTCGAGGAATTCCAGCGCTACAAGACGCACCCTGCCATCCGCACCACGTTCGAAGGCGGCAAGCGCATCGCCTACGGCGCACGCGCCATCACCGCGGGCGGCCTGCTGTCGCTGCCCAAGCTGGTGTTCCCGGGCGGCGCCATGATCGGCTGTGAAGCCGGCTTCATGAACGCCTCGCGCATCAAGGGCAGCCACGCCGCCATCAAGACCGGCAAGCTGGCCGCCGAGGCTGCGTTCGAGGCCCTGGGCGCCGACCGCAAGCAGGACGAGCTCACGTCCTACCCCGCCGCCTTCGACGCTTCCTGGCTGCACGCCGAGCTGCACAAGGCGCGCAATTTCAAGCAGTGGTTCAAGAAGGGCCGCACGGTGGCCACGCTCATGACCGGCGTCGAACAATGGCTGCTCAAGGGCAATTTCCCCTGGACCATCCACCGCACCAAGGCCGACCACACCTACCTGCAGCCGGCCTCGCAGTGCGCGCGCATCGACTACCCCAAGCCCGACGGCAAGCTCACGTTCGACAAGCTCAGTTCGGTGTTCATCTCGAACACCAACCACGACGAAAACGAGCCGGTCCACCTGACGTTGAAGGATCCGAGCATCCCGGTGTCCGTGAACCTGGCGCAGTACGGCGGTCCCGAGGCGCGCTATTGCCCGGCCGGCGTGTACGAGTTCATCAAGGACGACCACGGTGCGGACAAGCTGCAGATCAACGCGCAGAACTGCGTGCACTGCAAGACCTGCGACATCAAGGATCCGACCCAGAACATCGTCTGGGTCGCGCCGCAGGGCGGCGAAGGTCCGGTCTACAGCGGCATGTGAGGACGCCCCGCCGCGCCTTGGCCGCGCGGCGGCTCCACTCTCCAGGGAGACGCGGATGGAACGCATCTTGATGGTCGGCTGCGGCGACCTGGGCATGCGCGCCGCTCGCCTGCTGCTGGCGCGCGGCGACGAGGT
Organism: Bordetella ansorpii; assembly: GCF_900078315.1. Classification (GTDB taxonomy): domain Bacteria; phylum Pseudomonadota; class Gammaproteobacteria; order Burkholderiales; family Burkholderiaceae_B; genus Bordetella; species Bordetella ansorpii. The sequence continues at coordinate 56,819 of NZ_FKBS01000013.1, read as the reverse complement.
ATGGGCCTTGCGCCGTTCGGCGCCGCCCGCCGACGCGCCCGCCGGCCTGCGCTGGCTGCAGGCCGACCTGGGCCAGCCCGATCAGTTGGCGCGATTGCCGGAAGGCATCACCCGCGTGGCCTGGCTGCCTTCGCCGGGCAAGCGCGACCCGCAGGCCTACGCCCGCGTCTTCACCGATCCCCTGCCCCACGTGTTCGGCGCGCTGGACCGCGCGCGGCTCGAACGCGTGGTGTTCATCTCGTCGTCGGCGGTGTACGGCGGCCATGGCGGCGCCTGGATCGATGAAAGCGCGCCGACGCAACCCAAGGGATTCAATGGCGAGATTCTGCTGCAGGCCGAACAGTGGCTGGCCCGGCAGGGCTTGCCCGCGACGGCGTTGCGCCTGGCGGGGCTGTACGGCCCGGGGCGCGCGCAATTGATCGAGCGCGTTCGCGCGGGCGATGCCCGCGCGCCGCACGACCCGCCGCATTGGGCCAACCGCATGCACATCGACGATGCCGCCGCCGCCGTGGCGCACCTGCTGCATGCGCCCGAGGTCGCGCCCGTATACATCGGTTGCGACGACACGCCGTTGCCGCTGCACGTACTGTATGGCTACCTGGCCGGGCTGCTGGGCGCGCCCGCGCCCGCCGAGGGTCCGCCGCCACCCGGCGTGGGCAGCAAGCGGCTGTCCAATGCGCGGCTTCGCGGCAGCGGACTGACGCTGCAATGGCCGGATTCGCGTGCAGGCTACGCCGCATTGATCGAGGCCGGCTGAGCCGGCGCCACGTGCGGGCCGGCGCCTGCCACGAGGCGCCGGCCCGCACGCGAGGCCGCCGTCAGAACCCCATGTTGCGCCGCTCGCCCGGCGTCAGGCTGGCCGCCTGGGCCGGATCGTTGCCATGTCCCAGCACCTGCACCATGCCGGCGGCGCGGTAGCCGGCGGCCCCCGACGAACTCGCCCCCGGCCCGCCTGACGGCGCGGCCGGCGCGCCACCGCCGTCGGGCATGCCGAAGCCCAGCACCTGCACGCTGATGATGGACGGCAAGGCCTTCTGGGCCGCGGCCCGCGAGCGCGACACGGCGTCCTGCGCCGCCGTGGCCGCGCTGGTGGCCGCCGAGCTGGCGTTGGTCAGGGCGCCGGTGTTCACCACCGCCGTCACCGGAATGCCCTTGGACTCGCCCTGCACCTGGATGTTGGCCGCGTTGACGACCTGCAGCGCCGCGATGTTGACGTTGCCGGAGACGCGGATGCCCGCCTCGCCGGCGTCGATCGTGCCCAGCGGTGCGATCAGGTCCACGTCGCCCGGCGGCACTTCCGGAATCGGGTTCAGCGTGGCGATGCCCGCGCCCGTGGCCGGCGCCTGCGGCGACAGCGTGACGTTGCCGATGTTGTCGTACACCCGGCGCGGCGGGGTATAGACCACGGTGGTCTTGGCGCCCCGGCCCGCGTTGATGTCGCCCTGGGCCGACCACGCCAGGATGCCGCCGCCGAAGGTCGTCATGATGCGGCTCTGGCCCAGCAGGATGCTGCCCAGCGAATAGATGTCGATGTTGCCCGACCCCTGCGTGATGAGGCCCGCGCCCGATCCCGGCGTGATGCCTTCCACGCCGATCAGCGTGCGGCCGCCCGGATTCAGGATCTGGATGTCGCCGCCGAATTCGGTGTGGATGCCGCTGTCCAGCAGCGCCACGGTGCCCGAAGGGAGCTTGCCCATGCCGCTGAACATCGTCAGGTCGCCGGTGTACGACCGGGCGTTGCCCGCCGCATCCGTCGCCGGGAACAGCGCCGCGATGGCCTGCCGGCCGCGCAGGTAGCTGCCGAAACGCGGGCCGGCCTCATCGTTGTACTCGCGGCCGCCGGCGGTCAGTTCGGCGTAGTACACCTGGCGCACGAAGATGCCCTGCTGCGCGGCGGGCAAGGCCAGGAAGTACGCCAGCGCCTCATCCGGCGAACCGGCGTAGCCGTAGCGTTGCGCCAGCCACTCGCCGAGTTCGCCCGCGTAGGCATGCGCCACCTTGCCCGGCTGCTCGGCCAGGGTGCGGCCCGCCGTCAGGTCCGCCTGGTTGGCCGCGTCGAAATACAGGCGCGCGAAGTCGGCGTAGTCCGGGCCTTGCGCACCCGCGCCCACCGAGACGGCGATGCCCGCGCCGCCGGACCGGCTGGTGCTGTTCACCCCGTACAGCGGGCCCACGCTGTCCAGCGAGCCGTAGTAGCCCTGGTTCAGGTTGCGGCCGGCCTGCACGTCCAGAAGCCCGGGTCCGGCGATGACGATGGACTGGTAAACGATGTCGCGGCCGGCCTGGAACACGGTGATGTCGTTCGCGCCGTTGTTGGCGAATACGCTGGGCGTGGATCCCGTGCCGACGATGTCGCGTCCGGCGATCACCTCGAACGGCTTGGCCGCGACGTACCAGGTCGTATGCGTGGGTAGAAAGCCCTGGCCCACATTGGCGATCAGCTTCTGCGCCTTGCCGATGACCAGGTCGTCGATATCCACGCCGGCATAGACGCGCGCGGGCCGCGCGTCGTCGGCGTGCAGATTGCCGGTCGGCGTATCCTCGCCGAAGGCCAGCGGATTGAGGCGGCTGTTGTCCGCCAGATAAGCGGCGTCCTGCGTGGCGTTGCTGCCATTGCCGATGGTCGTCACGGGGCGCAGCGGCGTGGCCAGGCTGGCCGGATCGGCGCCCGACATGGCCACCACATGCGCCGATCCGTAGATCGATCCAGCCGCCAGCAGGTCGAGTTGGCCATGGGCCGAAGGGATCAGCTCCAGGGAAGCCGTGCCGCTGGAGGCCGACGTGGCCTCGCCGAAACGGATGTCGCCGTTGGCGGCCGCCACGGTCAAGGTGCCCGGGAAGAAATTGCCGCTGTTCTGAAGCGAGGCGGACAGGCCGCTCTGCGGGGTGACGTCGCCGCCCGCGGAATAGAGGGCGATGGCCGTGTCCGGCTGCCACAGCGTGAATTGCGTCAGGGCGCCGCGCACGGGAGTGGCCGCCCCCGCCGGCGTGTACCACCACTGGTCACGGTCCGCGGAAGCGGTCATGCCCGGGTCTCCCGCCCCGCCGAACACCAGGTCACCACGCGCCGTCACGACGACGCTGCCGTCGCCCGGCAGCACCGTGGGCCCCTGCGCCAACAGGGCGCGCTTGAGCGTGGCGACGTCCAGCGTGCGCGGGTCGTACGAGGTCCAGTTGGCGGCGAACGTGTTCTGGGCGATCGCGCCCACGCTGCCGGCGTCGATGGCCACGTCGCCGCGCAGCGCGGTGATCGCGCCGTAGTAGTCGGACGTATAGGTCGATGGGTTGACCGGCGTCATCTTGTTCAGTGCGCCGCCCACCTTGACCACGATGTTCCCGCCGCCGGTCTGCAGCAGCGAACCGTCGGCCAGGACGCGTCCGGTCGACGCCGCCGCCAGGTCCAGGCCGCTGGAGACGGCGATGCCCGTGCCGTCCATGGTGCCGGCATTGCGTCCCGCGATCACGGACACATTGCCGCCGCCCAGCGTGCCGATGCCCTGGAAGCCGATCAGGGCGTTCAGCAGCGGCGCATGGACGGCGGGATTGGTGTTGGCGGAGGCGCCGAAGTTGATCCACCACGCGCCCAGATCGTTGGAGACGGCGCTGGCGCCCTGGCGCCACAGCCAGTTGCTGGTGAGATCGCTGTCGACGAAACGCCGGGAGTTGTCGCTGGTCTGGATGAAGCCCCGCACGTCCAGGCCCGCCTTCAGCAGCAGATCGCCGCCCTGTTCCGGATACCAGGCATGGCCCGCGCCCGCGGCCCCCATCAGGTCGTACGGGTTGCTGCCGTCGGCCGCCAGGACGGCGGCGGACTGCGTGCCCGCGGTATACACGCCGTAGGGCGTGGCCTCGCTGAAACTGCCGCCGGCCAGCAAATCGAGGCTGCCGGCGCCCGTGCGCAGCACGCTGAAGGACGAGCCGTTGCCGGCGGCGGTATAGGCCGGGTCGTTCAGCCGCAGGTTGCCGCCGCCGTTCAAGGCCGCCGCGGACTGCACGGCGCGGGTATCGGCCGCCCCGAGGTCGGCGCCGGCCACCAGGCGCAGCGAGGCGGACAGCGAGCCCGCCGCGAGCATGGCCGCCTTCGGCGACGTGGCGGCCGACCCGGGCACCGCCGGGCTCACCGCGATCTGCAGTCTCGGCAGGTCGGAGGCATCGAAGGCGATGGTGCCGTAGTTGCCCGAGGTGCGCGGGTTCAGCGTCGTGCCCGCGCGCACGAGCGAGCCGGGATAGTATTTATTGCCGCTGGTGTCGACCAGCGGCACGCCCCACCAGGTGTTGAGCCACCAGGCGTAGAAACCGGTGGTCGGAATCAGCCAGTCCGCTCCCAGGGCGACTTCCGTGCCGCTGTCCTGCCAGTACGTATAGCCGCTGTTGGAGTAGCGCTGGAACAGTCCGCTGCCAGGCACGTCGATGTCGGCGTATACCCCCGGAATCCCCGGCACCGCCTGGAAACCATCGGACAGGCTGCCCTTGATGTCCAGGTTGCCGGCGGCGCGGATCGACAGGTACATCGGCTCGCCCGCCCCATAGAACGCGGAGGCCGTGTCGCGGTCGGCATGCGGACCGTAGCGGTACCCGGCCAGGTCGATGTCGCCGGAGGTCGACAGGTCGCCGCTGGAGGTGATCTGCACGCCGGGGCGCAGGTGGAAGGCCTCGCCCTGCGCCAGCAGGCCGGCCAGCTTGCCGCGCAGCGTGGCGGTCAGCGCCCCTGCGCTGGCGTTGCCGCCATAGGCCGCCGCGATGAAGGCCTGGCTTTGCGCGTCGTACCCGTTCAGCGTGCCCTGGGTGATGACGCTGCCGCCCGGCAGGTCATAGGTCCACATGGCGTTGAGCGCCACGCCGTGCGCGCCGCGAAGGGTGAGCGGCCCCGCCGCGTCGATGGCCAGGTCGCCAGAGGTCTCGCCCGTGCGCGGCGCAAAGAGCTGCACGTCGCCGTAGGCCACGCCGTCGGGCGTGGACAGATCCAGCGTCGCGCCGCGCGACAGCGTCAACGTGCCGCCCGTGGCGGCCAGTTCGATGTGGCCGCGGTTCAGCGCCTCGATGGCCGCGCCGTAGCTGTCGGTCTGCAGCACGGTGCCGTGCGCGTCGAGCACGGCGTTGGCGGCCAGGGTCAGGCCGTTCTTCGCGGACAGGCGGATGGTGCCCGGCGCGGCGCCGCTGGCGTCGATGAGGCCGGCCACCGTCAGGCTGCCCTCGTCCACCGACACCTCGACGGTGTGCGCCTTCACACCATCGCCGAGGATCAGGTCGCCCGTGGTCAGCGCGAAGCTGCGCGACTGCAGCACGCCGCCCTGCGTCAGCCTGGCGTTCAGGCCGCCGAAGTCGGCCAGCGTGGCGGCCTTCACGTCGAACGCGCCGCTGGCGTAGCCGTCGTCGGCCGCGCCGTTCAGCACGCCCGCCAGCGCCACGGCGCCGTCGGCGGCGCTGACGCTGATCGTGCCGGCATCGGCGTGGGTGGCCGACACGTCGATGGTGCCGCCCGCCGCCTGGACGACGCCGCCTTGCGCGCTGATGAAGATCGCATCGCCGCCGAAGCCGTAGACCGTCGCGCTCTGGATCATCGACGGCACGCCGCGCAGGTCGATGCGGCTGCCGTCCTGCAAGGCGATGTCGTGCTGCGCGTTGACGACCAGCTTGCCGCTGGGCAGCAGGATGGTGCTGCCGATGGCCACGCTGTCGCCCGACAGGTCGATCTCGGCCCCGGCCACCGTGGACGCCGCCGTGCTGGGCGCCACGCCATCGGGGGCCACCACCCGCAACGCCCCGCCCGCCGTGTACGCGGCGATCGACTTCTGAATGCCCGTCAGCAACGGCGTGCGCAGCGTCAGGTTGCCGCCCGTGCCGCTCTTGCCGAACACCGCGCCCGCGGCCGTGCTGGGCGCCTGGTACACATACAGCGCGCCGTTGCCGGCGGCCACGATGCGCTGGCCCGCATCCAGATCGACGTTGGCGAAGCCATACGCGGTGCGGCTGATCACGCTGTTGTCCAGGGACAGGAATTGTCCCAGCGCGATCTCGTCGGCCCGCAGCGTCAGCGTGCCGCTTCCCGTGCCGGCGCCGCCCGCCGGGATGGCCGGCGGGTTCACGCCCGCCACGCCGTTCCACTGGAGGCGGTCCGCCGCCAGCGTGGCCTGGTCGCCGTCGCTGCCGTACCCGTACAGGGCCGAAGCGTTGAGCACCAGGTTCACGCCGGTGCCGCGCGCGTCGAGCTGCGTCGTGCCGAACAGGTTGATGGCGTTGCCGGTGGTCAGGATCAGGCGCTCCAGCGCCGGCGCGCCGTGCAGGGGATCGCCATGCAACAGCAGGTCGAACAGCCTCTGGTCGAACACGGTGCCGGCCGGCGAGCCCGCGGCCGCGATGGCCTCGGCGCTGCCGATGTTCAGGCTGTTCACCGCCAGGCTGATGCGGCGCGCGCCGAAGTGCGCGCCATCGTCCAGGCTGACCTGCCCCTTGGTGGCGAACGCCAGCGTGTTTTCGCCATACAGCGACGCGCCTTCGCTGACGGTGATCGTGCCGGCGCCGCCGTTGCTCGACGTGATGAAGTCGGCCTGTCCGTTGGACAGCGCCAGCGCCGTCGCCCATGCCTCATAGGCCAGGCCGGTGCTGGCGGTGTCGAAGAACCCGGCGCCCTGCCCCACCGTGGACAGCATCGCATCGCGTCCGATGGTGATGTTGCCGCCCACCAGCATGATTTCGCCGGCCGTCAACGTGACGCCGTCGCGCACGATCAGGTCGTTGCTGCCCGCCTGCGTGAGGCGGATGCGGCCGTCGCTGACCTGCAGCAGGCCGTTGACCAGCAGGCGCGGCGCGGCGATCGCGCTCAGGGCGTCGGCGGAGACCGAGACGCCCGTGAAGTCCGCCGTCGGCGCGTCCAGGTAGAGCTCGCCCACGTTGCGCGTGACGACCTGGCCGGCATAGCCGCCCTGCGCGGCCTGCAGCAGCGCGGTTCCGTCGAAAGTCAGGGCCGCCGTGCCGGCCTCGGCCGGTGCGTTGAACCACAGCATCAGGCTCTTGCCGTCCTCGGGCAGCAGGGGGCGCACGCCGCCGAACTGCTGGGCGCGCGCGATCTGGAACGCGCTGTAGCTCTGCTCGTTGTATTGCGAATAGGTGCGCACCACCGAACCCGGGGTGATCAGCAACTGCGCCGGCAGGCTGGCGCGCACCTGCGTGCCCGCGATGCCCACGTACCCCGAGGCGGCATAGCTGCCGTCCGTCAGAGCGACCGTCCGCGGCAGCGCCGCCGGCAGCGTCCTGCCCAGTTCGACGCGATACGCGCCCGGCAGCAGCGCGTAGTTCGACGGCAGCAGCGTATACGTGCCGGCGGGCAGATCGCCCACCGCGCTGGTCAGCGTGATCTGCTGGCCGATGGCGGGGTCGCCCGCCCCCTTTTCCGGCGACATGGGCGCATAGGCCGAGGCGTAGCCGGGCAGCAGGGCGTAGACCTTGTTGCCCGCCTGGCTGCCGGCGTGGGACGGGTTGGCGTTGACCAGCGGCGTGGTCAGCACGTTCACCGAGCCGCCCCGGCCGCTGACGAAGCCCGCGCCGGCCAGGGTGCCGCCACCGGACAGGTCCAGGGTCGCGCCGTCCTGCACGTCCACGGCCCGGCTGGCCAACTGGATGGTGACCGCGTTGGAGTCCATGTTGGTCAGGCTGCGCGCGGACACGGCCGTGCCGTTGTAGGTGTACGTCACGCCGTCGACCGTGCCGCCATAGGGCACGGTCACGCCGGCCAGCGAGACCGACGTCAGGCTGCCGGGCAGCAGGTCGATCCGCTGGGTGATGGGGTTGTCATCGGTCACCCCCAGATAGATCGCCCCGAAAGGCGCGCGCACGATCCCGCCCTGTTCGATGATGGGCGCGGCCAGCGTCAGGTTGCCGAGCACCGACAGCGGTGCGTCCGGCACGGTGCCCGTGGTGCGGCCCACCGTCAACGTCGCGTCGTAGTCCCGGTTGTAATAGCCCGCATACACGGCGGCGCGCGTGCCCGTGGTCGGGTAGATCTGCGCGGCCAGCAACTCGATGTCCCAGGGCGTGCGCACCGTCGTGCCATTGGGCGCGTCGGTCGGGGTAAAGCGCAGGTTGCCCTGGCTCACCAGCCGGACCGTCTTGAAACCCGGCGACGGCCGGTGGACGAACCGGAACGTCGCGCTGTCGTATTTACGCAGGGTGGAAGAAAAGGCGATCATGCCGTCGATGTCCAGCAGGCCGGCATCGGCCTCGAAGGTGGCTTCCGTGGGCAGCGGGATCAGGCGCATGGGATTGCCGGCGCTGCCGCTGACCGAACCGTCGGGAATGGCCGTGTTCACGCCGGTCAGGTGGACATACGGCGCCGCGATCCGCACATTGCCCGTTGCGGTGGGCGTCGAAGGATCGATCACGGCCGGCGCCGTGCCCAGCGGCTCGGGAACGGTGAACGACGCGGGCGGGCCGGACGTGAAGGAGGCCGCGCTCAGGCTGACGCTGCGAGCCAGGTCCAGGCTCACATCGCCCTGGAACTGCATGTAGTCGCCCGAATACAGCGACAGCGCGTCGAAGCCGCCGGCGCGGACCTGGTCCGCGCCGAGGGCGCTGTAGCCGAAATTCAATCCCGTGGCCTGGCCGGGCGCCTGGTCGGCCGGCAGCACGTCGGCAGCCGCCGCCTGGGTCACCACCATCGTGCTGGGCACCAGCACGCTGTCCGGAATGGTGTACGAGGGCTCCACCTTATAAGACAGCGTGCGCAGCGTCACCGACAGGCTGCCGCCGGCCGCGCCGGGGCCCGCGCCGTGCGCATGGAAATCGCCGTTCAGGTACAGCCCGCTGCCCGAGCTGAAAACGATGCTGCCGCCATTGCCGGCCAGCGTCAGCGGGACCTGCGCGACGCCGCGATCCTGGCCCGCCGCCATGTCCACGGTCTGCGCGGCGCCGTCGGCGTTCAGTTGCGCGCCGGGGCGCACGATCACGAAGGAGGTGGCGCCGTCCAGCGTGATGGCGCCGCCGTTGCCGGCCACGCCATAGGCGCGGCCGTAGCGGTCCAGCGCGCCATACGCCTGGCCGGACGCGTCGAGCACGGCGCTGCCGCCGATCCACAAGGCGTTGCCCAGGTTGTTGCCCGCCTTGTCGAAGTTGCGCGTCTGTGCGGAATCGCCGATGGCCGCGCCGGTCAGCGTGATCGCCCCGCCGTGGGCCACCAGGCTGCCGTCCAGCGTCAGCGGACCGAAGCTGTCCAACGTAATGGATTGGCCGGGATCGACCGTCAGCGCCGCGCCTTCGCCCACGATCATCGCGCCGCCGCCGTTGATGACGTTCGAGCCGCTGCGCGTGATCGTGTGCAGGATCAGGCTGGCGCCGCCGCGCTGCGTCAGCGTGGCCGTGTCGGGGTGCTCGGTGTAGAGCGAGGGCAGCCAGGCCGACAGGCCCGCCGAGACGTCGCTGCCCGAGGGCGCCGACCGCGCGCCGGCCGTGAACTGGTACACCGGCATGACGGGTGCAATCTGCGCGCCGCGCGCCACGATCACGCCCTGGCCGCCGTTCAGGTCGTACTTGGCGAAACCCGCCGTGAAGAAATCCTGGTCCAGCGACGGCGCCGGCGTGATGGCGACGGTCTGCGGCAGCACCTGGCCGCGCGCGATGTCGGTGCCGGCCGCGTAGACCACGGGCGTGGGCGACACCGCGCCCGCGGCCAGCGTGGTCGTGTACGGATTGATCGAGATGCCTCCCGGAAAGACGCTCGACGGCACGACGCCGCCCGCGGGCAGGGTGCCGTTCCAGGCAAGCACCTTGGAATTGGCCGGCAATACATCCCCGCCGTTGTAGAAACCGAGCGGGTCGAACGTGATGGCGCCCAGCCCCGCCGGCAAGACCCAGGCGGCGGAGGTTCTCACTGTCGGCACGACCAGCGAGACAGCCGCCGGCGAGGGCGTGTCCAGCGCAAGCGTGGAGAACGTCACGGAGTAGGCCATGGGCAAGGGCACCCCCGCCGGAATGGTCAATGCCTCGGCCAGCTTCAGCGCCACCGGCGCGGCCGTGCCAGCCGCGAGCTTGCCGCCGGCCAGTTCGGCGATGTCGCCGATCAGCAGGTTGCCCGTGGAATTCACCGTCAGCGTGCCGCCGCCGTTGACGCCGTAGGCGCGTATCGCGCCATCCAGCGTCATCAGGCCATGCAGGGCGTTCTCCGGCGTGGTGGGCGCCACGCCGCCGCCGCCGAACGGATCGCCCGCGATCAGCGTCACGTCGCCGCCCTTGCCGCCCTGCGTCTTGCCCTTCTGCAGCACCGCGCCGCCCGACGTCACGTCGATCAGGCTGCCCGCCGACAGCGTCACCGCGCCCGACGAATCCAGCGTGACATCGCCGCCGTCCAGGTAGGCCAGGCCGGCGGTGCCGGCTGGATCGATCAAGGCGTTCACCCACAGGCCGTGCGTGTCCAGCGCGGCGCCGGGCTGCAGCACGATGCTCGGGCTCGCGCCGCTGCTGCTGGCCATCAGCGTCTTGCCGCTGGGGCTGTCGTAGAACGTCGCCAGGACGATGCTGCCCGAGCGCGCCGTGATGGTCGAAGCCACGTCGATGGTGGTCGAGGACAGCTTCACGCTGCCGCCCGTGGCCAGTTGCAGCGGCGACGCGACGCTGATCCGGTCCGTCGTGGTGATCGTCAGGCTGCCCAGCCCGGCCGCGTTCAGCGTCGCCGCGTCGAGCCAGGCCGTGTTCAGGCGGTCTTCGGGCAGCGCGTCGTTCACGCCCGGCGCGTCCTGCAGCGGCGCGATGTCGCCGATCCTCACGTCGGTCGCGTAGCCGCCCTGCAGGCCCTGCGCGTTGTACCGGCCGATGGCCAGGCCGCCCGGACGGGCCACCGCCAGTTGCGACTGCAGATAGCTGTCGCGCTGCGCGGCGTCGGCGGCGTCGCCCTGGCGCGGGCCGTCGTACACGCTGGTGTCCAGCGCGCCTTCCAGGATGGCGGTCGGAGCGCTGACGATCAGCCGCCCGGCATCGCGGCCCACCGTGTAGCCGGCTTCGTACACGCGCTCGGGCGCGATCAGCGGACTGCGGAAAAACCGCGACGACTCGTCGCCCCAGCGCGCGTGCTTGTCTTCATAGCCCTGGTACACGCCCGCGAACGCGAGGTCCGCCGGGGCGTCGTCCACCGTGTACAGCCGCCCGTCGCCGCCGCGCAGCCAGGTCACGTTGCGATAGCCCGACTGCACGTCGTAGCTGCCGCCGGCCAGGTTCACCATCGCGCCCGGCCGCGTCACCACCTCGGCGCCCGACAGCGCCACCGTGCCGCCCGTGGCCGCCCACTGGCCGATGGTGTGGCCCTGCGTGCCCAGGTAGCCGCTGACCTCCAGCAGGCCGCCCGACGTGTAGTAGCGGTCGCCGGCATAGCCGCCCGTGCCCGCCGGTACGTACAGCAGCCGGCGGATGTCCACCCACACGTCCGAGTTGTTCAACGTGCCGCTGTCGCGGTTGACCGGCGCGTCGCGCTGCTCGTTGCCCTGGATGTTGACCTGCACGTTGTTCGTGGACATCGCCAGTTGCACGCCCACCGCGCCCGAGACATCCAGCGTCGCGCCGCTTTCCACCTGCGCCCGCTTGGCGGCGCTGACCGCGATCTGCCCGCCCGTGGCCAGCGTCAGGCTGCCCCCGGCGACATCCACGGTATTGCCCGAGACGATCTCCACGCGCGACTGGTCGCGGCGGTCCGACAGCACCGACAGGTTGTCGAACAGGCCGGTGTACACGCGCAGCCCGTCCTGCGTGGCCGAATCCACCACCAGCGCCGTGCGCTGGCTGTCCAGCGCGGTCGTGCCATCATCCTGCAACACCACCGCCGTCGTGGCGGCCGCGCCCAGCATCACGCTGCCCGTCGCGTCCGTGGCCGAATTCAGCAGGTGCACCGTGCCGCGCTGGTTCACCGTGGTGGTCGCCACCGCCACGCCGTTCTGCCGCACGTCGTGGCCGGCCAGGGTGATGTCGCCCTCGGCGGCCATCAACAGGCCGGTGTTCTCGACCAGGCCCACGTCGGTGCGGCCGTTCATCTGCGGCGACACCTCGTTGCCGCGCGTGGTCGACCAGGTGTTGCCGTCGGTCGCGTAGCCCTTGCGGATGACGAAGCTGTCGCCCGCGGCCAGTTGCGCCTGCCCGCGCGGCGTGGCGATCCGGCCCGCGTTGCGCACCTCCTTGCCCAGCAGCAGCACGTAGCCGCCGCCCTGCGTCACGGACGTGGGCGCCAGCGTGCTCAATTGCGCACCCGCCTCCACCCGCACATTGCCGCCCGCGTTGGTGAAACTCTGGCCCGTGCCGTTGGCGCCGTAGATGCCGTTGGCCTGGAATTGCGCGTCGGTGAAGTCCGTCGCCGCCGCCACCAGGTTGCGCACGTCGACCTGCGACGTGCCCGTGAACACGATGCCGTTGCGGTTGACCAGCAGCACTGTGCCGCCGCCCTTGATCGCGCCCTGGATCTGCGAGGGCCGCGCCTTCGGGTCGTTGACGCGGTTGAGCACCGACCAGTCGGCCTGCTGGGCGAAATCCACCGTGGTGTTGCGCCCGACGTTGAAGGTCTCCCAGTTCAGGATCGCGCGGTCGGCGGTCTGCTGCACCGTCACGGTGGTCTTGCCTGCCGAGGCCGTCTGCACGGGGGCCGCGGCGTTCAGCCAGCCTGCCGTGGCGGCCTGGGTGTCGATCTTCAGGCCGCCCTCGGCCAGGCCGTCGGGAATGTCCGAAGCGGCTTGCTGGGCGGCGCTGCGCGCGGCGGCCTGTGCGGCCTGCTGGGCGGCGATGGCGCCAGCCGTGCGGTTCAGGTTGTCGATGGAGCGCGCCAGCTTCTGCTTGGCGGCCGCCTGCTGGGCCGCGGCCGCGCCCGTACCGGGCAGCGGCCCGCCGGCACGCCCCAGGCCCTCGTTCTGCGCCGCGGTCGTCTTGCCCGCGCCCGACGCCGCGAACCAGGCGCCGGCCGCCTGCGCGCCCTGGGGCAGCGCCGCCCCCACGGCGGCCATCGCCATGGACAGGGCCAGCGGCGTCAGGCGCCAGGCGTTGTGGCGAAGGGGCATCATGCCTGGCGCCGCACGCGAGCGTTCGTGGGAAACAGGGAGAAAGCCAGGCCGGCGATGCGCAGTCATGTCGGGTCCATTCCGTTGAAACGGCATGCCCGGCGAAGTCCGGGCAGCCTTGGTGTGCTGATGGGAACTCGACGTTCTGGCAACGCTCCGGAGAACCGGTTTCTCGTGAATTTTTTATGACAAACGTACCTGGCGCCGGACCGAGCGGCTGCGGACCTGACGCCGCGAGGCGCCCGCACAGTCATGGAAAATGAGGACGGATCGGACAATCGCCGATCCATCGCCGCCTACCCCAGCAGAACCAGTTCGCCCATGCGCCGCACGGGGACACCATAGACCTCGTGCAGCACATCGATGGCCTCGTCCAGCGCATTGATGTTGAAGCTCGCCGTGAAGCGCCGGCCCGCCAGGCTGCTGTCGGCCAGCACCACCCGGCCAGGCCGGTAGCGGTTGATCTCGTCGACCGCTTCGGACAGCGGCATGCCGTCGAACACCACGCGGCCCTGCCGCCAGGCGGACTGGCCCCCGGCGGCCGCGGCCGGCGCACTGGCGCGGTCGCGGTTGAACACGGTCTGCTCGCCCGCCCGCAGCGGCACGCTGTGTTCCCCATGGTGCAGTTCGGCATGCCCGCGCAGGCACACCACGCGCACGCGCGCATGGGACAGGCACCGGATCTCGATGTCGGCGTCGGCCAGCGTCAGGCGTCCCGCGCCCGCCACGACCTCGCACCGCGCGTCCTTGGCCGAGATCGCGGCTTCTCCCGAGATCAGGGCGATGCGCGCGATGCCGTCGGCCTCGCTGACGTCGACGCTGGTCTGGGTATTGAGCGCCAGGTCGAGTTGCCGGCCCAGCCGCACGGTGCGCTGCTCGCCGGTGCGCGTGCGATAGTCCGCGCCCCATTCCTGCAGCGAGGGCCAGAGTCCCAGCGGCGGATGAATGGCGCCGACCACCGCCAGCGCCCCCGCGGCGGACAATCCCGCGCCCAGGAACATGCGCCGGCCGCGGCGCACCGGCGTCGCGGCGCTGGCGGGATGAACCGCGCGAAAGACCTGTGCCGTCTCGCCCACGGTCTTCCAGTCTTTGACGGCCTGCGACCACGCCTGCGCATGCGCCGGGCTGCCGTCGCGCCAGCGCTTGAAGGCCGCCACGTCCTCGGTGGTGGGACGGCCCGTCCTGAGCTTGAGCGCCCAATCGTGCGCCTGGCGGCGCAAGGCGGCATCGCGGGTCATGCCGTCCCTCCCGCATCGATCTTCTGCAGCGCGGCCACGCATGCCTTGTGCGCCTGCCGGATCTCGCGCCGCACCATGCCGGGCGAAATGCCCCAGCGCTGGGCCAGCGTCTCGGTATCGACCTCGCCCACGCGATACGACAGCAGCAGCTCGCGCTGCCGCGCCGGCAAGGTTTCAAGCGCCGCGAAGGCATGCTGCATGCGCTGGCGGTCCATCAGTTCCTGGTCGGGCCCCGGGGCCTCGTCGGCCGCGGTCTCGAACAGGGCGTCGACCTCTTCCTCGCTGGCGAAGCGCACGTCGCCGCGCAACCGGTCGATGACCGAGTTGACCGCGGCATTGACGAGGTAGGTGCGCGGATACTGCACGTGTTCGAGGCTTTCCATCGAGGCCAGCCGCACGTAGGCATCGTGCAGCGCATCGCCCGCCGATTCGGCGGCGGAGCCGCCCAGGCGGTGCGCGATCTGCGCCTTCAGCGCCTCGTAGCGTTCGACCAGCAGTTTCTGCAGGCGGCCCTGCCCGGAACCGGCCGCGGCCAGACCCTCGTGCTGGACGCCGGAATGGTCGCCCTTGAAGCGGTTCGGACGCGTCATGGCCGCGCCACCGGGCTGCCGCAGACGTTGCTGGCCGGGCGGATCATCATCAGGATGGGCTGCGCCATGTCGGGCGGCGGCGGCGCCAGGTCGAGCCCGGAGATCGCCGCGCGCACGGAAGGCTCCAGGGCCGGCCGGGACTCGATGCTCACGCGCAGCGACTCGGCCCGGCGCGCCTCGCCGACCGCCAGGCGCAGCACGATGCGCGGCATCTCGTCGCGCAAGGCCGGCATGCCGCACAGGGACACCGCGATGCGCTGCCGCAGGTAGCTGTCGTAGGCCTGCGGCGTCGGCGCGGCGCTGCCGCTCGGACTGCTGGCGGGTGCGCCCCCCCGCGCGCCCGAGCCGGCTTGCGGCGCGACGGACACGGCTTCGGGCGACAGCACGCGGGCCGACAGGCCGGACTGGCTCAGCAACCGCGCCAGGGCTTCGTCGGGCGGATACACACCCTGTACCGGCGAGGAATGCCGGCCCGATACCCAGCGGGTCTCGTACAGCAGCGAACGACGGGTGAGTTCGCCGTAGCGCGCGAGCGCCATGGCCAACGGCATGCTGGGCAGATCGAAAAGCATCGGCCCCACGACCGGGCCGTCATCGTCCGCCAGGGTGGACGGACGGGGCGCCGGGTCCTGTTCGAGGGCCGGCTGCGCCGACAGCTCGCCGGCGCTCATGCTCAAAACCGCGATCAACATGGCTAGGACACGCACGACTTCGAGAGAGCACCCCGGGGTCAGGCGCATCGAAGGAGGTCAAGGAAGGCTCGCATCCTACGCATGCATCATGAACCGGAGGTTACCGAATTGTTACCTGCTTGCCGGTGGCTTCACGCCTCCCTCGAGCGATGCAAACGGGCGGACCCGGGCGACGGTCGCCTACCGCCGGCCGGCATGCTCGCGCACCGCGCCCACCACGTGATCCACGTCCGCCGCCGTCATGTCCAGGTGCGTGACCAGCCGCGTGGGGCCGTCGTAGATCGCCCGCATCATGATGCCCTGCCGGGCCATGGCTTCGGTCAGCCCCTCGCACTTCACCGGATCGAATTCCGCGAACACCATATTGGTGTTCTGCGCGGCGATGCGCACGCCGTCGATGTCCGCCAGGCCACGCGCCAGGCGTTCGGCATTGGCATGGTCTTCGGCCAGCCGTTCGACATTGTGCTCCAGCGCATACAGGCAGGCCGCGGCCAGGACGCCCGACTGACGCATGCCGCCGCCCAGCACCTTGCGCCAGCGGCGCGCCTGGTCCAGCAGCGCCTTGCTGCCCACCAGCACCGAGCCCACCGGCGCGCCCAGGCCCTTGGAGAAGCAGATCGACACCGAGTCGAAAGGGTCGCAGATGGTTTGCACCGGCACGCCGCTGGCCACGGCCGCGTTGAAGGCGCGCGCGCCGTCCAGATGCACGCCCAGCCCGATGCCGCGCGCCCAGTCGGTCGCCTGCTTGATGTAGTCGGCGGGGATGACCTTGCCTTGGAAAGTGTTCTCCAGCGCCAGCAGGCGGGTGCGCGCAAAGTGGGGATCGTCCGCCGGCTTGACGGCGGCCTTCAGCTTTTCCAGCGGCAGCGAGCCGTCGGCGGCGTGTTCGATCGGCTGCGGCTGGATGCTGGCCAGCACCGCGGCGCCGCCGCCTTCGTACTTGTACGTGTGGGCCAGTTGGCCCACCAGGTACTCGTCGCCGCGGCCGCAATGCGCCATCAGGCCGGCCAGGTTGCTTTGCGTGCCGGACGGGAAGAACAGGCCGGCCTCCTTGCCGGCGCGCTCGGCCACCGCGGCCTGCAGGCGGTGCACGGTGGGATCGTCGCCCATCACGTCGTCGCCGACGGCGGCCTGCCCCATGGCCTGCAGCATGGCGGGAGAAGGACGGGTGACGGTATCGCTACGCAAATCGATCATGCTGGCTCCAGGATTGCTAGATGAAGAAGCCGGCGCACCGCGCCGGCAAGAATCGAATGGGAAACGGGTCGGCGCAAGGCCTGGCGAGTCATCGGACGACTGTATCACCGCTCTCGGACGGCCTGCGGGCGGCACGGCTGACGACCCACAGGCCGGACAGGATCAGCGCCATGGCGATGCCCTCGTCGACCGACGGCTGCTCGCCCAGGAAGACCCACGCCATCAGCACGGCCATCACAGGTACGCCCAGGCCGGACAGGCCCGCGATGGACGCCGGCACGCGCCGGATCACCAGCATCCACATCAGGTAACCGAGCGCCGTGGCGATCAGCACCACGTACAGCATGCCGACGATCAGCGTGGCGTTCCATTGCAGGGCCTTCTGCGGCACCAGCAAGGCGGCAGGCAGCAGCGCCAGCCCGCCCAGCAACATCTGCCAGGCGGAAAACACCAGCACGTCGGGGGAATGCCTGTCGAAGGTGCGCTTGGCCAGCACCGTGCCCAATGCCCAGAAAAAGCCCGCGGCCGTGCCCAGGCCGATCGGCAGCAGCCCGGCGTCCAGGCCCTTCCAGGGCGCCACGAACCACAGCAGGCCGAGCGCAGCCAGCGCGATGCCCGCCCAATGCCGCATCGAGGGCTTGTCGCCCAGCAGCCACCAGCCCAGCAGCACCACCCAGAACGGCATGGTGTACGTGGTCAGCGCCACCTGCCCCACGCCGCCCTGCCCCAGCCCCAGTTGCACGAAGCCCTGGAAAGCGGCGTTCTGCGTGATGCCCACCAGCAGCGTCAGGCGCCACGGCACGCCCAGCGGGCGGCGCAGCGCCAGGGCCGCGGCGAACAGCACGGCAGATCCGCCCAGATAACGCGCCGCCGCGAAGTCGAAAGGCCCGATATAGGGAACCACCGATTTCATCGCGATCCAGCTGCCCGCCCACACCAGGATGGTGACGAGCATCAGGATCAGGCCGCTGCGGCCGGCACTGCTGGGGTTCACTGCAGGACTCCGGAAGAGGAAAAAGCAAGGGCCGGCATGAAGGCCGGCCCGCGGTCATCGGCCGCCGCCCGGTTCCTGTGGCAGGGACCCGGGCGGCATGGCCGGTCAGAGGGGCTTGGACAGTTGTTCGAGAATGGCGGGATTCTCGAGCGTGGACACGTCTTGCGTGACTTCCTCGCCCTTGGCCACCACGCGCAGCAGGCGGCGCATGATCTTGCCCGAGCGCGTCTTGGGCAGGTTGTCGCCGAAGCGGATGTCCTTGGGTTTGGCGATGGGGCCGATCTCGCGAGCGACCCAGTCGCGCAACTGCCTGGCGATGGCTTGCGCCTCGTCGCCCTCGGGACGCGAACGCTTGAGCACCACGAAGGCCACCACGGCCTCGCCGGTGGTGTCGTCCGGACGGCCCACCACGGCGGCCTCGGCCACCAGCTCGTGCGCCACCAGGGTCGATTCGATTTCCATCGTGCCCAGGCGATGGCCCGAGACGTTCAGCACGTCGTCGATGCGGCCCATGATCCAGAAATAGCCGTCGGCATCGCGTTGCGCGCCGTCGCCCGCCAGGTAGTAGCCACGCAGCTCGGGCGGGAAGTAGCTTTTCTTGAAGCGCTCGGGGTCGCCCCAGATGTTGCGGATCATGGAGGGCCACGGCCGCTTGATCACCAGGAAACCGCCGTTGCCCTGTTCGACGTCGCCGCCGGTCTCGTCGACGATGGCCGCGGTGATGCCCGGCAGCGGCAGCGTGCACGAGCCCGGCTTCAATGGCGTGGCGCCCGGCAGCGGCGTGATCATGTGGCCGCCCGTCTCGGTCTGCCACCAGGTGTCCACGATGGGGCAGCGCTCGCGGCCCACGTTCTTGTGATACCAGATCCAGGCCTCGGGGTTGATGGGCTCGCCCACCGTGCCGATGATGCGCAGCGAATCGAGCGCGTAGTTCTGCGGATGGGTGGCGGGCGCGGCGTCGGCGGCCTTGATGAGCGACCGGATGGCGGTGGGCGCGGTGTAGAACACCGTGACCTTGTGGCGCGCGATCATGTCCCAGAAGCGGCCCGCGTCGGGATAGGTGGGCACGCCTTCGAACATGACCTGCGTCAGGCCGGCGGCCAGCGGACCGTAGGCGATGTACGAGTGGCCAGTGATCCAGCCCACGTCGGCCGTGCACCAGTAGACGTCGTCGGGGCGCGCGTCGAAGGTCCATTTCACCGTGAGCAGCGACCACAGCAGGAAGCCCGCCGAGGCGTGCTGCACGCCCTTGGGCTTGCCGGTGGAGCCCGAGGTGTACAGGATGAACAGCGGATGCTCGGCGTCGACCACCACCGGTTCGCAGGTATCGGGCTGCCTGGACTCGATCTCGTCCATCCACAGGTCGCGGCCTTCGTTCCAGGCCACCTGGCCGCCGGTGCGGCGGTACACGATGACCTGCTTCACGGCATCGCAGCCGCCCATGGCCAGCGCCTCGTCCACGGCGGGCTTGAGCGGGATCTTCTTGCCGCCGCGCATCTGCTCGTCGGCGGTGATGACCAGCGAGGCGCCGACGTCGACGATGCGTTCCTGCAGGCTCTTGGCCGAGAATCCGCCGAACACCACCGAGTGCGTGACGCCCAGCCGCACGCAGGCCTGCATGGCCACCACCGCCTCGACCGACATGGGCATGTAGACGATGGCGCGGTCGCCCTTCTCGTAGCCCAGTTCCTTCAGCGCGTTGGCGAAGCGGCACACGCGCGCCAGCAGTTGGCGGTAGGTGACGCGGTCGATCTTGCCGTCGTCGGATTCGAAGATGATGGCGACCTTGTCGCCGTTGCCGCGCTCGATCTGGACGTCGAGGCAGTTCTCCGAGACGTTGAGCTCGCCGTCGCCGAACCAGCGGTAGAACGGCGCCTTGGATTCATCCAGCACTTCGGTGAACGGCTTGGCCCACTTCAGGTTCTCGCGCGCCAGGCGGGCCCAGAATCCTTCGAAGTCCTGCTCGGCCTCCTGGCAGAGCTTGTGGTAGGCATCCATGCCGGAAATGGCTGCGCCTTCGACGGCCGAGGCCGGCGGGGGGAACACCCGGTTCTCGACCAGGACGGATTGAATGGCATTGGACATGGTTGGTCTCCGATCAGTGTGATTCTGGTGCTGCCGTTTTTATTGCCCGCCAGGCCGAAGAACCGGCCTGTGGGCACGCTCTCTCTTACGACACGCAACCGTATCGCCAGGCTCTTACGGGCACCTTACGCACGCGAACGTGCGCCGGGGCGCCTCGGCCTGGGGCCATCTCGTAAGGATAGCAGCCACACGCAGCGGCCGCGCGGCCGCTGCATCCGGAGATCCGGCAAATCCTAGTCCGCGTCCACCGCCGCCTGGATGCGGCCGAACAGCGCGTCGGCATGCGCCGAGTTCAGCCAGCGCACGATCACCACCATGCGCCGCTCGGGCTCGACCCAGGTGAACGAGCTTCCGGCGCCCACGCCGAAGAAACTCGAGGCCGGCACGCTGGGGAACACCTTGCCCTGGTGATTCAGCCAGATCAGGAAACCGTAGTAAGGCGCCAGCTCGCAAGGCGTGCGCATCGCCCGGATCCATTCGGCCGACAGCACCTGCCGGCCGTCGCGCGCGCGCCCCTCGTCCAGCAGCATCTGGCCGATCAGGGCCTGGTCGACGCTGCTGATCGACATGCCGCCGCCCCAGTGCGAACCGCCCGGCACCGACTGCATGCGGCGGCCGTCCAGCTCGATCCAGGCGTTGTCGTAGCCGACCCAGTTCCAATCCTCGCTGGCGCCCAGCGGCCGCGTGACGGCTTCGCGGAACACCTCGGGCAGCGGCCGGCGGAACAGGTGCAGCAGCGCATACGACAACTGGTTGATGCGCACGTCGTTGTATTCCCAGTAGGTGCCCGGGCGCTGCAGCGGCCGCGCATCGCCCTTCTTGCCATCGGGCGGCGTGCCGAAGGTGACGGCGCGATAGCGGTCCGCCTGGTCGGACACGCCGAAGCGTTCGCCTTCCCATTCGCTGGTCTGCTGCAACAGCTGGCGCCAGGTGATCTCGGCGTTCTGGCCCTCGTCGAAGCCGATGCCGGGCACGCGCCGTCCCACGGGTTCGTCCACGTCGGGCAACAGGCCGCTGTCGTGCGCCACGCCGGCCAGGATGGCCAGGTACAGCTTGGCCACGCTGAAGGTCAGGTCGGCGCGATCCGGTTCGCCCCAGGACGCCACGGTCTTGCCATCCACCACCACCACGCCCGACACGGGGCCGCGGTCGTGCACCGGTCCCAGCAGGCGGTTCCAGGGCGGAGGATCCTGCTGATGCACGCCCCATACGCCGTCGACGCTGCGGTCCCAGGTGCTCTCGTGGGCATTGGCGAAGTCTATGGCTTGCTGCATCAGCGTGTCGTTCATGGCGGGCTCCTATGCTGGCCGCGGTTCGTGAGTGAAAGGTTCAATACAGCGCGACGGGCGCCGCACTCGTATCCCGGCTGTTCGCAGCATGCGCCCAACGAGCACCTGCCGCCCGAACTGTTGCGCGAGGCCTTGCGGTTGATGACCGGGCTGTACTGGGACATGGGCGCGGGCGGCGCGCCTCGCCAGGCAGCCTAGGGCCTGCCGATCCTAAGGCTGGCCCACGATCCCGGACGCGGGAACGGCGGCATCGCGCCTGGCGATGCCGCGCGCCAGGTCCACGCGCGCCAGCAGCAGCAGGCCGGCCACGAAGAACACCCCGGTGATCAGGATGGCCAGCCGGTGATTGCCCTGCGTCAGCCACGTCACCAGGCCGTAGGTCAGCGGCCCGATCACCGCGGCCAGCTGGATGGCGAAGGTCCAGAGCCCGAAGAACTCGGCCAGGCGCTGCGGCGGCGCCAGCGCGCCGATCATGGCGCGGCCCGCGCTCTGGCTGGTGCCCATGCACAGGCCGGCCAGCATCGCCGAGGCCCAGAACACGGGCGCGGTGACGGCGGCGTAGGCCGTCAGCACCATCACGATCCAGCCCGCCAGCGTGATGGCCAGCGCGCGCTTGTGGCCGATGCGGTCCTGCACGTAGCCGAAGCTGAACGCGCCCACCGCCGCGGCGATGTTCACGGTGAACACCAGCATCATGGTCTGCGCCATGCCGAAGCCCATGACCTGCTCGGCATACACGGCAGCCAGCGTGACGACCACGGCAATGCCGGCCTGATAACTGGCGCCGCATATCAGCAGCCGGCGGAATTCGGGATAGTGCTGCCCGGTATCGCGCCATGCGCGGCCCAGGCGCGCCAGCATGTCCAGCACGCCGGCCTGGCCCAGCGCGGGCGCATGCGGCTGCGAACGCTCGCGCAACAGGAAGAACGACGGCAGCGCCGCCAGGGCGAACATCAGGGCCGTGACCCCGACCACCCAGGGCACGAACTGCGCGGCGCCCATGCCCCGCGACTCGCCCCAGGTGACCACGGCCAGCGACAGGCCCAGCGTGAGCATGCCGCCGCAGTAGCCGAAGCTCCAGCCCCAGCCGGACACCCGGCCCAGCGCATGCGGGCGCGCCAGTTCCGGCAGGAACGCGGCGATGATGGATTCGCCGATGCAGTAGCAGTAATTGGAGACCGCGATCGCGGCCAGCGCCAGCCAGACGCTGCCGGGGCCGGCCTGTGTCAGCACCAGCGTGGCCGCCACGCAGCCCAGGGTGCTGGTGTAGAGCAGCCTGCGCTTGGCGGCGCGCGCATCGGCGCGTGCCCCCAGCGTCGGCATGGTCAGCATGATGGCCAGGTAGGACAGCGACAGGGCTGCCGTCCAGGCCAGCGTGGCCCAATGTGCCCGGCCAGCCACCACGCTGACGAAATACGTGCTGAACACCGTCGTGAGAATGACGGTGGTGTACCCGGAATTGGCGAAGTCGTACATCGCCCAGGCCCAGAGTTCCCGGCGCGTGACGCCGGGATTCAAGGCCCCCTGGCCCGGCGCCCCGGAGGCGCCGGCCGAGGCTTCCGGGGGCAGGCCCTGTGTCACAGGCCCAGCGCCGCGATGCCCGCGCGGGCGATCTCGGCGTCTTCGGTCGACTTCACGCCCGACACGCCCACCGCGCCGATCACCTGGCCTTCCGCCACGATGACCACGCCGCCTTCCAGCATGCCATCCAACTGCGGAGCGGACAGGAACGCGGTGCGGCCCTTGTTGATGATGTCCTCGTAGCCGGCGGAATCGCGGCGGCCCAGCGCGGCGGTGCGCGCCTTGGCGGGAGCGATGTACGACGATACCGGCGCCACGCCGTCCAGGCGCAGCATGCCCAACTGATGACCGCCATCGTCGGCCACGGCGATGGTCACCGCCCACTTGTTGGCCAACGCATGGGCTTCGGCCGCCGCCAGGATTTTCTTCACGTCTTCCGCGGTCAGCACGGGTTTGCTCTTCATTGCAAGGCTTCCTTGATCTGTTGCAGGGCTGAGGGATCTTCGATGGTGGTGAGGTCGCCCGGGTCGCGGTTCTCGCACACGGCGACGATCGCCCGGCGCAGCACCTTGCCCGAGCGCGTCTTGGGCAGCGCGCCGACAAAGCGGATGCGCGCGGGCCGCGCCACCGCGCCGAGCTGCTCTTCCACGACCCGCATGATATCGCCTTCCAGCGCGTGCGCCGCGTCGGCGCCCTGCACATCGTCGGGACGCTTGAGCACCACGAAGGCCATGGCCGCCTGCCCCTTCAGTTCGTCGGCCACCCCGACCACCGCGCATTCGGCCACGCCGGCATGGCTGTTGATGGATTCCTCGATCTCGCGCGTGCCCAGGCGGTGCCCGGCCACGTTGATGACGTCGTCGGTACGGCCCAGGATGTACCAGTAGCCGTCGTCGTCCACCCGCCCCCAGTCAAAGGTGGAATACACCTGGCGGCCCGGGACGGACGTGAAATAGGTCTGCACGAAACGCTCGTCGTCGCCCCAGATGGTGGTCATGGCGCCCGGCGGCAGCGGCGGCTCGATGGCCACCACGCCCTTCTCGCCCGCCTCCAGGTCTTCGCCCGTGGCTTCGTCGACGATGCGCACGTCGAAGCCATAAGTGGGAAACGAGGGGCTGCCGAAACGCGTGGGCACGCGCTCCACGCCCGGCTGGGCCGACAGGATGGGCCAGCCCGACTCGGTCTGCCAGTAGTTGTCGATGATGGGCTTGCCCAGGCCATCGGACACCCAGCGCGCCGTCGGTTCGTCCAGCGGTTCGCCGGCCAGGTACACGGCACGCAGCGAGGACAGGTCGTGACGGCGCAGCAGCGCCGGATCCTGGCGCTTCAATACGCGCACCGCCGTGGGCGCCGAGAACAGCGTATTCACGCCGAACTGCTCGACCAGCTTCCACAGGATGGCGCCGTCGGGGCGCACCGGCGTGCCTTCGTACAGCACCGTGGCCTGCCCGCCGATCAGCGGGCCGTAGACGATATAGGAATGCCCCACCACCCAGCCGATGTCGCTGGTGCAGAAGAAGGTGTCGCCGGGCTTGCCGTCGAACAGGTACTCCATGGAGGCCGCCAGCGCCACGGCATAACCGCCGGTATCGCGCTGCACGCCCTTGGGGCGGCCGGTCGTGCCCGAGGTATACAGCACATAGCTGGGCTCGGACGACTCCACCCATTGCACCGGCACCTGCGCGCCTTCGTGGCGGCGGCGCAGTTCGGCATAGTCCAGGTCGCGGCCCGCCTGCGGTTCGAAGGGCACCAGGCCCCGGTCCAGCACGATGACGGCCGACGGCGGCGTCCTGCACAGGCCCAGAGCCTTGTCGACCAGCGGCTTGTACGGCACGACCTTGCCCGCGCGCGAACCGCCGTCGGCGCACACCAGCACCTTGGGCGCCGCGTCGTCGATGCGCTGCGCCAGGTTGACCGACGCGAAGCCGCCGAACACCACCGAATGCACGGCGCCGATACGGGCGCACGCCAGCATGGCGAACACGGCCTCGGGCACCATCGGCATGTAGATCAGGACGCGATCGCCGCGGCCCACGCCCTGTTCGCGCAACATGGCGGCCACCGCGTTGACCTCGGCGTGCAACTGGGCGCGCGTATAGACCCGTTGCTGATCGACCTCGGTGGAGACCCAGGCCAGCGCGGTGTGGTCGGCATACTGCGGCAGCCAGCGGTCGACGGCGTTGTAACAGAGGTTGGTGCGCCCCCCGACGTACCAGCGCGCGAACGGCAGGCGGCTGTCGTCCAGCACCTGGGAGAACGGCGTTTCCCAGTGGATGCGCTGAGCCTCCTCGCGCCAGAATCCATCCCGGTCATGAATGGACCGATAGTGGAAATCCCGAGTTCTTTCCATGTATGTCTCCTGATATATTTCGGTAGCCTTTTGCAGCACGGTTTCACCCGTCCAGTTGCTCTTTTTGGTCTTATCGTGGCACGCCCGGCTTTCATGAAGCTTGCCACGGCGCCCTCAGTCTCCCCGAGGATCGCGCCAAGATCAACCCGCATTTCCCGTAGAACCGTGCAAGATGTCTGCGTGCCACACACAGACTGTCACAATCGGTTTGGTAGAATCGCTGAATTGTTTGTTACCCTTCGGTGGCCGTCGCGGCCCCCGACCAGCGCAGCTTTTTTCCCCGAGAACAATGCCTCGAACCAGGCCCCGCTCCTCGCTCTCCGTGTCCCACTCCCGCCGCGTCATGCAGTGGGCCCGGATGCTCGGCGCAATGGGATGCGTGGCGGTGATGGCAGGTTGCGCAAACAGCCCCAGCAACGGTCCCCGCGCCGACGCCTACCTCTACGAAGACAGCAATGAGGGCGGCATCGACCGCTACGATGGCGACTGGACGGCATCCAATGATCCCATCGGCGATCTGGTCTCGCAGAAGCTGGGCCGCAAGTCCGAAGCCCACCGTGCGCTGTCCCGCACCGAAGACAATCCTCTGGTCGGCGAGGCCCTCACCCAACTGGGCGTGCGCTATCGCTTCGGCGGCAGCTCGCCCGACACCGGCTTCGATTGCAGTGGCCTGGTCCAATACTCGGCCGAGCGCTCGCTGGGCCTGAAGCTGCCCCGCAACGCCGCCGAAATCGCCGGCCGGGGCACCTCGATCGCGCGCAGCGAACTGCGTCCCGGCGACCTGGTGTTCTTCAACACCATGGGCCGTCGTTTTTCGCATGTCGGCATCTATATGGGCGACGACCGCTTCGTGCACTCGCCCAGCGCTGGCGGCCGGGTACGCATCGAAGACATGAAAATGGCTTACTGGAACAAGCGCTACAACGGCGCCCGCCGCATCTCCAGCACCAACGTGGCGTCTGCCCGGGCCGACTGAGTCCGCTTCCTGGCAAGGCATACCGATCGGGCTCGCCTCTGCGGGCCCGATGCCATTTGGCGCTCCTCATTACGCCAACCCAGGCCACAATGCACGAAGCGGCCGGACGCATCGCGTCTCGGCCGCTTCGTTGTCTCGCATCACAACCGCGGCGCAACCCGCGGTGGTCTTACCGGACGGGGTTCAGCGCGCGTTGGGGCACTGCGCCGCGTTGGCGCACAAGCCGCATTGCTGCAGCGCCTGCTGCATGCTGCATACCGAACGGCGACAAGCCACCACGCGGATGCCCGCGCGCTGCGCGGCGTGCCGGAAGGTCTTCATGACGTTGTGACCCAGGAAATCCGTCAGCAGGATCACCAACTGCGTGCCCGAGGGCAGTTGCAGCGTCTTCTTTTGATGCGAGGGATCACGGCCGCTGATGTGGTGCGTGATCGAGATGTTGTGACCCTTCAGAAGGTCAGGAATATTGCCGAGCCTGTCGGCGCCCACTACCACTGCACTCAGCCCTGCCGCCACTGCCACCATGATGGTTTCCTTCGATGTGTTTGAGACTGGTGTTAATGATAATGATTCCTATTGTTTAGTCAAATCAAATGAGATCGGTTCTTATTTAATTTTTTAATGCCCCCGTGAATCCGATAGCCGCGCACCTCGGAACATCTGAAAAAAAACGCCGCGTGAAGCGGCGTTTGGGTCGTATCTGCCTCGAAACAGAGGCGGTTGGGCAAGACGTGCGCTATTCGGCCCGCGCGCCCTGCACCGCCTCGGTCACGGCCTGGCGCGAGAGCGCGGGCGCCAGCATCTCCAGGAAGGTGTAGACGTAGTCGCGCAGGAACACGCCCGACTTCAGGCCGACGCGCGTGGTGTGCGTGCCGAACAGATGCCCCACCGGCAGCCCCACCAGGTTGCCGTCGCGCCGCGGATCGTAGGCCACGCCGGCGATGATGCCGATGCCCAGGCCCACGTCCACGTAGGTCTTGATCACATCGGCGTCGATGGCTTCGAGCACGATGTCGGGATGGATGCCCTGGCTGGCGAACACCTCGTCGATGGTCGAACGGCCGGTGAACGCCCGGTCATAGGTGACGATGGGAAACTCGGCCAGTTGGGCCAGCGTCAGCCGGCGCGCCTCGCTGGAGGTCAGCTCGGACAGCGGATGATCTGGCCGCACCACCACCGTGTGTTCCCAGGCGTACACGGGCAAGGTGGCCAGGCCGGGCGTCAGCGCCAGCGATTCGGTGGCCAGCGCCAGATCCGCCTGCTCGTGCAGCACCATCTCGGCCAGTTGCGCCGGACTGCCTTCGGCCAGCGACAGGTGCACCTTGGGGAATTGCTTGCGAAAGGCCGGGATGACGCGCGGCAGCAGGTAGCGCGCCTGGGTATGGGTACATGCGATGACCAGTCCGCCTTCGTCGCGGCGGGCGAACTCGTCGCTGACCTTCTTCAGGTTGTCGACCTCGCGCATGATGCGGTCGATGACCTGCGAGACCGCCAGGCCGGGCTTGGTCAGTCCCTTGATGCGCTTGCCGTGGCGCTCGAAGATCTTCACGCCGAGTTCGTCCTCGAACTCGATGATGGCCTTGGACACCCCTGGCTGAGAGGTGTAGAGCATCCGGGCAGCTTCGGTCAGATTGAAGTCGCGCCGGATGGTCTCTCGCACGAAGCGGAATTGCTGCAGGTTCATGAAATCGGCCCCTCTTGGGAAGGATCCGATTATAAGTAATATAGAATTATCTCTAAATAACTTATTTATATATACTTACATGCGTCCCCACCGGGCCTGAGCCGCTCAGCGCATCGAGATGGTGGTGTTCACCGTCCGCCCATGCGCCGACCAGCGTGCGGTCACCGTCTTGGTCTGCGTCCAGAACTGCACGGCCTGCTTGCCGTTGGGGCCCAGGTCGCCCAGCTTCGACCCCCGTGACCCGGTGAAGCTGAACCAGGCCACCGGCACCGGGATGGGAATATTGATCCCCACCTGGCCCACGTCGATGTTGTTCTGGAAGTAGCGCGCCGCGCCCCCGTCCTGCGTGAACAGCGCCACGCCGTTGCCGTTGGGATTGCGGTTGATGAACGCGACGGCCTCTTCCAGGGTGTCCACGCCCACCACGCACAACACCGGCCCGAAGATTTCCTCGGTGTAGACCTTCATGCTCTCGGTCACGTCGCCAAACACCGTCGGCCCGACGAAATTGCCCTGCTCGAAACCGGACACTTTCACATCGCGACCGTCCAGCAGCAGCTTCGCACCCTCGTCCACGCCCTGCTGGATCAGGCCCTCGACGCGCTTGCGCGCATTGGCCGACACCAGCGGCCCCAGATCCGCCTGGCGGTCCGTACCGGCGTTCACCTTCAGTTGCTTCGCGCGCTCGACGAACTCGGGCAGCCAGTTGCGGGCCTCGCCCACCAGCACCGCCACCGACGCCGCCATGCAGCGCTGGCCCGCCGCGCCGAAGGCGGCGCCCAGCAACTGGTTCAACGCCACTTCGGGATCGGCGTCGGGCAGCACCACGCAGTGGTTCTTGGCGCCCATCATCGACTGGCAACGCTTGCCGGCCGCCGAGGCGCGGTTGTAGATCTCGGTGCCCACGCGGGTCGAGCCGATGAACGACACCGCCTTGATATCCGGATGCTCGCACAGGCCGTTGGCCATATCCGGACCGCCGTGCACGACATTCAGCACGCCCGGCGGCAGGCCGGCCTCCAGCGCCAGTTGCGCCAGGAACAGCGTGGCGCTCGGATCCTGCTCGGACGGCTTCAACACGAAGGTGTTGCCGCACGCCACGGCCAGCGGAAACATGAAGCACGGCAGCATCACCGGAAAGTTGAACGCGGTGATGCCCGCGCACACGCCCAGCGGCTGGATCAGCGTATACACGTCGATGCCCGAGGCCGCGTTCTCGGCGTACTCGCCCAGTTGCAGGCTGGCGATCGAGCACGCATGCTCCACCACTTCCAGGCCGCGTCCGACTTCGCCTTCGGCATCGGGCAGGGTCTTGCCGTGCTCGCGCGTGATCATCTCGGCCAGCTTGCCGGTGTTGTCGCGCAGCAGTTGCTGCAGCTTCAGCATCACCCGCATGCGCGTGCCCTGGCCGCTGTTGCGCCAGCTCTGGTAGGCCTCCTTGGCATTGGCCACGGCGCGGTCCAGTTCCTCGCCAGTCGCCATGGGCACCCGCGCCACCACCTCCTGCGTGGCGGGGTTGATCACATCGCGCCACTGCGTGGTCTTGGACTGCACCAGTTCACCGCCGATCAACAGCGGCAGGTTCGGGACTTCGGCCATATCGTTGCTCCTCGCACTGCTTGGGTTGTCATGCGCGGCGCGCGCCGCGCGGGATTCGATTGCGGAAAGCCGCCATGCGCGGCGCGGCCTATTTGCCCGCCGTGACCAGCGGGCAGGTCGACTCGGACAGGGGCTGGAAGGCCTCGGCGGCCGGAATGGTGGCCACCAGCTTGGAGTAGTCCCAGCCGCCTTTGGACTGGCCCGGCGTCTTCACTTCGTACAGGTACATGTCGTGGATCACGCGGCCGTCGGGCCGGATGGCGGCATTGCGCATGATGGGATCGCGGATCGGCAGCTCGCGCATCTTGTCCGCCACCGTCTTGCCGTCCGTGCTGTTGGACGCCGCCACGGCGCGCAGGTAATGCAGCACGCTGGAATACACGCCCGCCTGCGTCATGGTCGGCTTGGTGCCGCGAAAGGCCTTTTCGAAACGCGCCGACCACTGCCGCGACGCGTCGTCGTAGTCCCAGTAGAACCCGTCCACGTAGGACAGCCCCTGCGCGTTATCCAGCCCCAGCGCGCGCAGGTCGGACAGGAAGATCAGCAGCGACACCAGCCGCTGCCCGCCCGCCACGATGCCGAACTCGCGCGCCTGCTTCACGGCGTTCACCGTGTCCTGGCCGCCATTGGCCAGCGCCACCACCTGCGCCTTCGAACTCTGCGCCTGCAGCAGGTAGGACGCGAAATCGGGCGCGTTCAGGGGATGGCGCACACTGCCTGTCACCGACCCGCCCAGCGCCTTCACCGCCTTGGCCGTGTCGGCCTCCAGCGAGTGGCCGAAGGCATAGTCGACGGTGATGAAGTACCAGGACTTGCCGCCCGCCCGCACCGTGGCCTTGGCGCCGCCCGCCGATTGCGAATAGGTGTCGAACATCCAGTGAAAGCCGACCGGCGAGCAATCCTTGTTGGTCAGCGCCGTGGTGGCCGGCCCCGAGAACATCACCACCTTGTTCTTCTCGCGCGCGATGCCCTGCACAGCCAGCGCCACGGCGGAATTGGTCAGATCGGCGATCGCGGTGACGCCGTCCCGGTCGAACCACTCGCGCGCCCGCGCCGCCCCGACGTCGGCCTTGTTCTGGTTGTCGGCGGACACCAGCTCGATGCGCATGCCCTTGCATTCGGCGGCCAGGCAATCGTCGATGGCGAGTTGCGCCGCGGCCACCGATCCGGCCCCTCCCATTGCGGCATAGGTGCCGGACATGTCGGTCAGGACGCCGATCTTCACGGGCGGACGATCCGCCGCGCCCGCCTGGGCCGCGGCCAGCGCGCCCAGGAACAAGCCTGCGGCCAGGCCGCGTGCGTGCATCTTCATTCGTGTCTCCTCGGTATTGTTGTAGTGGGTCCCGCAGGCGGTCCCTGATGCAGTGTATGTGTGTGAAAATCCCCTAACAACACTACAGATGCACATTCGTTGTGCATCGATGCACAACGATACGGAGACACGAGCCATGCTCGATTGGGACAGCCTGCGCTACTTCCTGGCGGTGGCCCGCACCCAGCGCGTCAGCGCGGCGGCGCGCCAGCTGGGCGTCGAACACACCACGGTATCGCGCCGCATCCGCCTGCTGGAAGCGGAGTTGGACAGCCTGCTGTTCGAAAAGTCGCGCAGCACGGGCTTCATCCTGACGGGCGACGGACAGCGGCTGTTCGTGCACGCCGAGCAGATGGAGAACGCGGTGGCGGCCGCGCGCGAAAACCTGTCCGGCATCGGCCAGGCCCTGTCGGGACACCTGCGCATCGGCGCCACCGAGGGTTTCGGCAGCTATGTGCTGACACCGCTGGCGGCGGATTTCCAGCGCCGCTATCCGCACATCACGCTGGACATCCTGCCGGTGCCGCGCTTCGTCAGCCTGTCCAAGCGCGAGGCGGACCTGGCCATCACCATCGAACGCCCGCAGCGCGGCCCCTACGTGTGCAGCAAGCTGTGCGACTACACGCTGATGCTGTACGGCACGCCCGGGTATCTGGCGCGCCACGCCCCCATCCGCGAACGCGCCGACCTGGCGGGCCACAGCTTCATCGGCTATGTCGAGGAACTGGTGTTCAGCCAGCGGCTGCGCTACCTGGAAGACCTGCTGCCCGACAGCCGCGTCGTGCTGCGCAGCACCAGCGTCATCGCGCAGTACCACGCGGCCCTGCAGGGCCGTTCACTGGCGATCCTGCCGTGCTTCATCGCCGCGCAGGATCCGCGGCTGCAACCCGTGCTGCCCGCAGAGATCGCCATCGTGCGCAGCTTCTGGATGTACTGCCACGAAGACCTGCGGCGCCTGAAGCGCGTGGCCGTGCTGTGGGATTTCCTGCGCCGCTCGGTGTCGCGCAATGCGCCGCTATTGGCGGGCGCGCACGGGCGGATGCAGTATCTGCCGGAGGGACGGGCAAGAGAGGACGACCCGGCCGCGTAGGCCGAGCGCCGTCACGCCATGCCTGAAAAGGCGCGCCTGAACGGACGCCCCCTGCCCATCAAGCCTTGGCTTCGCGCGGCGCCTTCAGGCGCAGGCGCCGCATCAGCAGCCAGGCGAAGAAGCCCGCCACAATCGCATGGATGACCCACACGCCGATGCTGAAGCTGATCTTGCCGTCGTTGATCCAGGCCCGCGACAGGTTGATCAGGTTCATGTAGAGCAGCGCGATGAGACCCGCCATCAGCAGATCGCCCGACCGGCCCAGGCGGGGGTTGACCGCGCCCAGAGGAATGGCCAGCAACGCCAGGTTGAGCGTGGCCAGCGGCATGGCGATCCGCCACATCACCTGCGACCACGAGTTGTCGGTGTTGTCGGCGACCAGTTGCATGGTGGTGCGCGCCTTGCTGGAGCGCTCGGCGGCGGCCCGCGCATCGGCGGCGGGATCGACCCCGGTCTTGCTTTCGAGACGGATGCCGTAGCGGTCGAAGTCGACCAGCCGCACCTCGGGCGTACCCGGCTTCAGGTCGTAGCGATGGCCCTCGCCCAGCACCAGGAAGCGGTCGCCATTGGGCATCGTCTCGGTATGCGCGCTGCTGGCGGTCAGCAGGCTGTGCCACTCGGAGTCGATGGCGCGCGCGAAGACGTTGCCCAGTTCATCGGTGGGCTTGGCAGGATCATCCGCGAAGAACACCCGCTTGCCGCGATCGGATTCGGCGAACTGGCCGGCCGTGACCTTGGAAAGATCGGAACGCTGTTCGAAGCGTTCGCGGTACTCGCCGATCTGGCGGTACGCCCAAGGCGACGCCACCAGCGTGAGCACGGCCACCATGATGGCGGTGGGCAAGGCCACCCGCAGCACCGGACGCAGCCAGTCGGCCAGCGACAGTCCGCTGGCGAACCACACGACCATTTCGGATTCGCGGTAATTGCGCGTGACCGTGGTGAGCACCGCGATGAACAGCGCCACCGCCATGATGGTGGGCAGCGCGGTGACGGTGGAGAACGCCGCGAGGCCGACGACGACGTCGGCCCCGATGGAGCCGCCTGCCGCCTCGCCCAGCAGGCGCACCAGCAGAACGCTGAGCCACACAACCACCAGGGTAGAGAACACCACGCCGGCGTGACTGGTAATCTCGCTGACGACAGACCGTTTGAAGAGGGACATGAGAAAAATGCGGGATAATCGAGCGGAATCGATGAGCCACTCGGGGACCTTCCTCATGGAATTTAGCACACAGACCACCGCCTCCCTGCATCAGATCAAGACTGCCGCGCTGGCGGTGGGCGTCTACGCCGACGGCCAGCTCAGCACGGCCGCCGAATTGATCGATCGCGCCGCCAATGCCGCCCTGCGCGCCGTCGTCAAGGCCGAGTTCCGGGCACGTCCCGGCGCCACCCTGGTGCTGCGCAATCTGCCCGGCGTCACCGCGCAGCGCGTCGTGCTGGTGGGATTGGGCAAGCGCGAGGAATACTCGGCCCGCACCCACGCCACCGCCGAGCAGGCGTTCGCCGCGGTCTGCGTCTCGGCCCAGTTGACCGAAGGCGTTTCCACCCTGGCTGCGCTGGACATCCCCGGCACGCCGCTGCGCGCGCGCGCCCGCACCGCCGCCATCGCGGCAGGCAGCGCGACTTATCACTACGACGCCACGTTCGGCAAACCCGACCGCGACGCGCGCCCCAAGCTGCGCAAGATCGTGCAGGTGGTCGAGCGCGCCGAGGCCTCCCAGGCCCAGCAAGGCCTGCGCGAAGGCACCGCCATCGCCAATGGCATGGAACTCACTCGCACGCTGGGCAACCTGCCCGGCAATATCTGCACGCCCGCCTACCTGGGCGAAACCGCCAAGAAACTGGCGCGCGAATTCAAGAGCCTGAAAGTCGAGGTGCTCGAGCGCAAGCAGATCGAGGCCCTGGGCATGGGCTCGTTCCTGTCGGTGGCCCGTGGTTCCGACGAACCGCCGCGCTTCATCGTGCTGCGCCATGGCGCAGCGCCCGCCACGGCGGCCAAGAAGGCCAAGACCGCCGCCGGCCCCGTGGTGCTGGTCGGCAAGGGCATCACGTTCGATTCGGGCGGCATCTCGATCAAGCCTGCCGCCACCATGGACGAGATGAAGTACGACATGTGCGGCGCCGCCAGCGTGCTGGGCACCTTCCGCGCCCTGGCCGAACTCGAACTGCCGTTCGAGGTCGTCGGCCTGATCGCGGCGTGCGAAAACATGCCCAGCGGCAAGGCAAACAAGCCGGGCGACGTGGTGACCAGCCTGTCGGGCCAGACCATCGAAATCCTGAACACCGACGCCGAAGGCCGCCTGGTGCTGTGCGACGCCCTCACCTACGCCGAGCGTTTCAAGCCCTCGGCGGTGATCGACATCGCCACGCTCACCGGCGCCTGCGTCGTGGCGCTGGGCGGCGTCAACACCGGCCTGTTCTCCAAGGACGACGCCCTGGCCGATGCGCTGCTGGCCGCTGGCCGCCAGTCGCTGGACACGGCCTGGCGCATGCCGATGGACGACGCCTACCAGGAACAGCTGAAGTCCAATTTCGCCGACATCGCCAACATCGGCGGCCCGCAGGCCGGCGCCGTCACGGCGGCATGCTTCCTGTCGCGCTTTGCCAAGGCCTATCCGTGGGCCCACCTGGACATCGCCGGCACCGCCTGGAAGGGAGGCAAGGACAAGGGCGCCACGGGCCGCCCGGTACCGCTGCTGACGCAGTACCTGCTGGACCGCGGCTGATCCCGCGGCACGCCGACGCATGACGCGTATCGACTTCGCCTTCGGCGCCGGAGACCGCCTGCGCGCCGCCTGCCAGACCGCGCGCAAGCGCTATCTGGCGGGACAGCGCGTGGTGGTCTACTGCAGCGATGGCCGGCGCCTGTCGGCCTTCGACCGCATGCTGTGGGCCTTCGACGACATCTCTTTCGTGCCGCACGTGCTGGCCAACGATCCGCTGGCGCCCGACACCCCCGTCGTGCTCACGGCGGCCGATCCCGGCGCCGTGCTGCAGCAGAGCGCCGGGGCGGGCGCGCCGGACATCTGGCTGCTGAATTTGGACGATGCCTGCCCCCCGAACTATGATGGGTTCGTCAGGCTGCTGGAATTCGTCTCCGACGATCCTGCCGACCGCCAGGCCGCGCGGCAGCGCTGGCGTACCTACCAGGCCGCGGGGCACCCCCTGCAAAGCCACGACCTGACCCGGGCAGCGGGCGCCTGAGCGCCCCCAGCCGGCTGCCACGAGCCGGACCGGACAGGCGCCTATCGAGACATGCCATGCCTAGCCCCTTCTCACCCCATCGCGACGCCAGCATCCCCACGCTGACGCAGCGTGCAGAACCCACGCTCTCCCCCGACGCCGCCCCGCCCCCGGACGACGGCATGCCCGTGCTGGGCGACGTCTACATCGGCCCCGGGCATGACACCGACGAAGACGTGCCCGTCCTGAGCCAACAGGCGCAAGAGCGGCCCGAGCCCCATACGCCCTGGGAAGACCGGGCCGGCAACCTGCCGCCCCAGGCGCCGCTGCGAGCCGCGGGGCCGCTGGCCGAGCATCCGGTCACGCCGTATCCGCTGGATTCGGGTCCCCCGTATCCCGCACGTCCGCAAATGCCCGGCTACCGCCCCCCCGCCCCCGTGCCGCAAGCGCCGCCCCGCTATGTGCCGCCCGTGCATCCGGGCCTGGAGCCTGACCTGTCTCCCGCGCCGGCGACCCCGCCCGTGGCGGCCCAGGGCGCTCCGTCGGCCAGCATCCCCGAGGCCGTGCTGCGCGCCGCCCTGCAGGCCGAGATCGAACAGGCGGTGCACGCCGCCGTCCAGGAAGCATCCGCCTTGCTGCGTACCCGCCTGGAAGCCGAGCTTCCCGCCATCGTGGCGCGCACCCTGGGCCGGGTGCGCCCGGGCTGACACTCCCGGCGCTTTCTCAAAGGCAGGCACCTGCGTGGCGCTCGCTGCGTGGCAGTATCCGCCTCCAGGAAGCGCATCGGGATTATTGCCAGGATTTCTGGAAATTAAGGGAACTGTCAGGTATTCTTCGCCTCAAATGTTAGTCGGGTGCCTTACCCGGTATCGATAGAGGAAATGCCATGAACGAATACCGTCCCACTCCCTACGAACGCTCCGGCTACGGCGCGTCGGGCGAGGTCGTCCGGAATCGTGTACTGCGTAACACGTACTGGCTGCTCGCTCTGTCCCTGATTCCCACGGTGCTGGGTGCGGCCGTCGGCCTGTACAGCGGCCTGAACCAGGTCATGGGCACCAGCCCCATGGTCTCGTCCATCCTGTTCCTGGTCGGCGCGTTCGGCATGATGTTTCTCATCGAGAAGAACAAGGACAGCTCGCTGGGCGTGGTCCTGCTGCTGGCCTTCACGTTCTTCATGGGCATCATGCTGTCCCGCATCCTGGGCTTCGTGATGAACTTCTCGAACGGCTCGCAGTTGGTCATGACGGCCTTCGGCGGCACCGCCGTGGTGTTCGGCACGATGGCCACGCTGGCCACCACCATCAAGCGCGACCTGTCCGGCCTGTCGAAATGGCTGTTCGCGGGCGCCATGGTGATCCTGGTCGCCGCCGTCGCCAACATCTTCCTGCAGATGACCGGCATCATGCTGATGGTGTCCACGCTGGCCGTCGTCATCTTCTCGGCTTTCATGCTGGTCGACCTGCAGCGCGTGGTCAACGGCGGCGAGACCAACTACGTCTCGGCCACCCTGGCCATCTACCTGGACGTGTACAACGTCTTCGCCAACCTGCTGGCCCTGCTGGGCATCTTCGGCGGCGAACGCGAGTAAGCCCGTCTGGCGGGCGGCGTGCCGCGGCATGCGGCGCGCCAGCCCGCAACGACAAGGCCCGCCATCACTGGCGGGCCTTTTGCATGGCGCCTGGGTGTCGCGGAAGCGATCAGAAGCGCTGCAGATCCATCAGCACCCGCCGCGTCGCCAGCGGCCTGCCCGTCAGATTGGCCTCGAGCCGCTCGCGCAGGGCGCGGCGCAATTCGGGCTCGGTGGCGGAATCGCTGAAGTCGGGCTCGGACTCGTCCAGGCCGTAGCCCGTCTCGCGCAGCAGCACCCATTCGAAACGGCGCAGCGCCGCCGACGCACGCGAACCGCTGGCCAGTTGCGCCAGCGCCGTATCGTAGGCATCGAACAGCACGGGATGCGCGTCCTCGCGCGGCAACAGGCGCAGCAGCAGTTCGTTCATGTACCAGGCGGACATCAGCGCGCCACCGGTCAGCGGGCGCACACCGGAGACTTCGGCGCGGGTAAGGGTCTTGACCTCGCCGCCGCCGCTCCAGGAGAGGGCCAGCGGCTGGAACGCCGACAGCACGGGACGCAGGGTGGAATACGGGCGCTTGGCGCCCTTGGCCACCAGGGCCAGGCAGCCGTGGCTGCGCGAGAAGGCCTGGATGACCAACGAGGTTTCGCGCCACGCGGTGGCGTGGAGCATGTAGGCAAAGCTATCCTGAACGCGCAGCGCGCGTTTACTCATAGCCCAGGTCGCGTAGCGCGCTTTCGCGGTCGGACCAGCCCTTGCGCACCTTGATATAGATCTCGAGGTGCACGGTCTTGTCCAGCAGCTTGGAAATGTCCTGGCGCGCCTCGGTGGCGATGCGCTTCATGTGCTGGCCGCCGGCCCCCAGCAGGATGGGGCGATGGCTCTCGCGCTCGACCACCACGCAGGCGGCGATGCGCGCCAGCGTATCGGCCTCTTCCCATTGCTCGATGACCACGGTGCAGCCATAGGGCAGTTCATCGCCGACCAGACGGAAGATCTTCTCGCGCACCAGTTCGGCGGCGATGAAGCGCATGGGCCGGTCGGTCAGCGTGTCTTCCTCGAACATCGCCTCGCCTGCGGGCAGGCGCGTGGCGATCTCGTCCAGCAACTGATCCAGCTGCTGGTCCTTCACCGCGCTGACGGGCACCACGGCGCCGTAGGGATGCTGGGCCATGATCCTGGCCACGAAGGGGAACAGGTCGTCGCGGTTCTTCAGGGCGTCGATCTTGCTGACGACCAGGATGGTGCGGGCGGGATCGGGCAACAGCGGCAAGAGGCGCGCGTCGCCGTCGCTCCACTTGCCCGCCTCGACCACGTGCACCACCACGTCCACGTCGGCCAGCGCCTGCGTGACCACGCGGTTCATCATGCGGTTCATCGCGCCGCCGTGGCGGGTCTGGAAGCCGGGGGTATCCACGAACACGAACTGCTCGCGCTCGCGCGTGAGCACGCCGTGGATGCGATGGCGCGTCGTCTGCGCCTTGCGCGAAACGATGGAAATCTTGCTGCCGATCAGCGCGTTGGTCAGCGTGGACTTGCCCACGTTGGGACGTCCGACGACGGCGACAAAGCCGGCGCGCTCCACCGAGGCGATCGAGGAAGCGGGCGTTTGCGA
This sequence comes from Bordetella ansorpii, assembly GCF_900078315.1. Taxonomy (GTDB): domain Bacteria; phylum Pseudomonadota; class Gammaproteobacteria; order Burkholderiales; family Burkholderiaceae_B; genus Bordetella; species Bordetella ansorpii. Next base: position 18,805 of record NZ_FKBS01000013.1, on the reverse strand, counting down.
CGCGTGGTCGCCAGTGGAAGCAGGCTCTTGCCCTTCGGTATTGCTCATTTCACCTCTTGCGCCACTGCCACCGGCAGTGACAATTGCGCGGTCTTGCGCGGCTTGCCCGACTTGCGCGCGGCGCGCGCGGGCGGGCTGACGGCCTGTGCCGCCTCGAGCGCCAGCTTGGCCGCGGACTGCTCGGCCGCGCGGCGGCTGGCGCCGGGCGCCACGACCTTGATGTCGAACGCCGGAATGGCGCACTCGACTTCGAACTGCTGGCTGTGCGCCGCCCCGTGCGTGGCCACCACGGTGTACACCGGCAGCGGCAGCTTGCGGCCCTGCAGGAACTCCTGCAGCAGCGTCTTGGCGTCCTTGCCCAGCGTCGAGGGATCGACGTTGGCGATGACGGGTTGGTATTGACGGACGATGACCTTGCGCGCGGCATCGAAGCCGGCATCCAGGAACACCGCGCCGAAGATGGCCTCGACCGCGTCGGCCAGGATGGACGGCCGGCGGAACCCACCGCTTTTGAGCTCGCCCTCGCCCAGCCGCAGGTACTGCGACAGTTCGAGGCGCTGCGCGATGTCGGCCAGCGACGCCTGCTTGACCAGGTTGGCGCGCAGTCGCGACAGGTCGCCTTCGTCCAGCTTGGCATAGCGCTCGAACAGCATGGCGGCGACGACGAAGTTCAGCACCGCGTCGCCCAGGAATTCCAGCCGCTCGTTATGACGCGCGCCGTGACTGCGATGCGTCAGCGCTTGTTCGAGCAGAGCCTGGTCACCGAAGCGGTGGTCCAGGCGGGATTCCAGGGTGGCCAGGGACATGAGCATGAGAGATCAGTGGAAGCGACCGATACGGCTCAGGTCGCCGAAATTCATCCAGACGAAGAACGCCCTACCCACGATATTACCGTCTGGCACGAAGCCCCAATAGCGGCTGTCCGCACTATTGTCACGGTTGTCGCCCATGGCGAAGTAATGGCCATCGGGCACCTTGCAGCGCACGCCATTGCGCAGGTACTGGCACTGATCGATGAAAGGGAACTTCCAGATGGGGCCAAAATCCTGCGAACGGTCTTCTTCAAGCAGGATCTTGTGCGTAACGTCGCCCAATTTCTCGTCATACCGACCCACGTAGGAGACACGGTCGGGCTCGTAGTAGTCGCCGTCGCGGGTATGCGTCACCAATTGGCCGTTCACGTACAGTTTCTTGTCCAGGTAGGCGATTTCGTCACCCGGCAGGCCGATCACCCGCTTGATGTAGTCGACGTCGGTGTCCACGGGGTAGCGGAACACGATCACGTCGCCCCGCGCGGGCTTGCCGATGTCGACGACCTTCTTGTCGACGATGGGCAGGCGGATGCCGTAGTTGAACTTGTTCACCAGGATCAGGTCGCCGGACTCCAGCGTGGGCAGCATCGAGCCCGAGGGAATGCGGAACGGCTCGACCACGAACGAACGCAGCATGAACACGAACAGGATCACCGGGAAGAAGCTGACCGCGTACTCGACCCACCACGGCGCCTTGCCGGCACGCTCGCCGGCCTCGCGGCGTTCGCGCTCGGCCTGCTGCGGATCGTCGGAAGGATTCGCGTCGTACGCTTGCATGGCCTGCTGCGCGCGCGCGCGCCGGGGCTGGCGCAGCACCGCCAGGTCCAGCACCCAGATCACGCCGGTAACCACCAGCAGAACAAAGAGAATCAGGGCAAAGTTCCAGCTCATGACGAATGTCGCCTATTCGAGTTACTTGTCTTCCACTTGCAGGATGGCCAGGAAAGCCTCTTGGGGGATTTCGACGCTGCCCACCTGCTTCATGCGTTTCTTGCCGGCCTTCTGCTTTTCCAGCAGCTTCTTCTTGCGCGAGATGTCGCCGCCGTAGCACTTGGCCAGCACGTTCTTGCGCAGCGCCTTGACGTTCTCGCGCGCGATGACCTCGGCGCCGATGGCCGCCTGGATCGCCACGTCGTACATCTGGCGCGGAATCAGTTCGCGCATCTTGGACACGACTTCGCGTGCGCGGTAGCGGGCGTTGGAGCGGTGCACGATCATGGCCAGGGCATCGACCCGGTCGCTGTTGATCAGCAGGTCCACCTTGACCACTTCCGACGAGCGGTATTCGAGGAACTCGTAGTCCATCGAGGCGTAGCCGCGCGACACCGACTTCAGCTTGTCGAAGAAGTCGAGCACGATCTCGGCCAGCGGGATCTCGTACTTCAGGATCACCTGGCGGCCGGAATAGTTCATGTCGATCTGCGCGCCGCGCTTGGCGTTGCACAGCGTCATGACCGCGCCCACGTACTCCTGCGGCATGAACAGCGTGACCGTGACGATGGGTTCGCGGATGTCGGCGATCTTGCCGACCTCGGGCATGCGCGAGGGGCTTTCGACCGTGATGATCGTGCCGTCGCGCTGCTCGACCTCGTACACCACCGACGGCGCGGTGGTGATGAGATCCATGTCGAATTCGCGCTCCAGGCGCTCCTGCACGATCTCCATGTGCAAGAGGCCCAGGAAGCCGCAGCGGAAACCGAAGCCCAGCGCCTGCGAGACTTCGGGCTCGAACATCAGCGCCGCGTCGTTCAGCTTGAGCTTTTCCAGCGAGTCGCGCAGTTGGTCGTACTCGGAGCTTTCCACCGGGTACAGGCCCGCGAACACCTGCGGCTTCACTTCCTTGAAGCCCGGCACGGGCTCGCTGGCGGGATGGTTGGCCAGGGTGATGGTGTCGCCCACCTTGGCGTCGGCCAGCTCCTTGATGCCGGCGATGATGAAGCCCACCTCGCCCGCCGACAGGTTCGGGCGCGACTGCGACTTGGGCGTGAACACGCCGGTCTGCTCGCACAGGTGGGTGGCGCCGGAGGCCATGAACAACAGCTTGTCCTTGGGCTTGAGCGACCCGTTGACGATGCGCACCAGCATGACCACGCCGACGTAGTTGTCGAACCACGAGTCGATGATCAGCGCCTGCAGCGGCTGCGTGGGATCGCCCTTGGGCGGCGGCACCTGCGCGACGATCAGTTCGAGGATCTCGTCGATGCCCATGCCGGTCTTGGCGCTGGCCAGCACGGCGCGCGAGGCGTCGATGCCGATGACATCCTCGACCTCTTTGCGGGCGCCCTCGGGATCGGCCTGCGGCAGGTCCATCTTGTTCAGCACCGGCAGCACTTCCACACCCAGCTCGATGGCCGTGTAGCAGTTGGCCACCGTCTGCGCCTCGACGCCCTGCGAGGCATCGACCACCAGCAGCGCCCCTTCGCAGGCGGACAGCGAACGGCTGACCTCATACGAGAAGTCGACGTGTCCCGGGGTGTCGATCAGGTTGAGGTTGTAGACCTTGCCGTCCTTGGCCGTGTAGTGCAACGCGGCGGTCTGGGCCTTGATGGTGATGCCACGCTCGCGCTCGATGTCCATCGAGTCCAGCACCTGGGCGGACATCTCGCGGTCGGCCAGGCCGCCGCACCGGTGGATCAGGCGATCCGCCAGCGTGGACTTGCCGTGGTCGATGTGAGCGATGATGGAGAAATTGCGAATATGCTGCATGGCGAGAAATTGTCAGGGGCAGGGCTTGCGCCGGCTTTCGACCCGGATCCGTCCGGGGGCTTACGGGCCCCAGGGACTTCGGGGTTCGGCCGCTTCGGGTTCCGCCTGGGCATGGCCGTCGCGGGCCGCCCGGCATGGCCGAATCGGGAGCGTGCCGGCGGTTCGCCGGATGGCCGGGGCAGGATGTCCGCGGATATCGGGTGGATATCGGCATGCGCCTGCCGGCCAGCGGGCAAAAACGAGGGGGCGCCATGCGCCCCCTCTTGCGGCAACCAGACATTTTAGCCGGTCTTCGATTGCCGTGCCGGACGTGCGTAGCGGGCGCCCCCCGGTCGCGATGCCCGCCACGCAGCGGTGACCGCGCCGGGCACGCGGGCTTATTTGTTGTTCAACTGCACGGCCACCCACTGGGTCTGGTCGCCACGGCGCACCAGCAGGCCCACTGCGCGGCCCTTGTCCAGCTTGGACACCAGCTTGGCGAATTGCTCGGCGCCGGTGACGTCGCTGTCGTTGACCGCCAGGATCACGTCGTTTTCCTGCAGGCCGGCCGCCGAGGCCGGCCCCTTCACGGCCTTGACCTGGACGCCGCCCTTGATGCGCAGCTTGCGTTGCATGTCGGCAGGCACGTCCGCCACGCCCAGGCCCAGCACGTTGTCGGCCGACGGCGTCTTGGCCGGCGCGTCCTCGCCCCCCTTGGCGGCGGCCGCCGTCTTCTCGTTCGGGATTTCGCCGACCTTGACGCTGAGCTTGATCGTCTTGCCCTTGCGCCATACTTCCATGGGCGCGCTGGTGCCGGGCTTGGTTTCGCCCACGATGCGCGGCAGGTCGGACCAGCGCTTGATGGCCTCGCCGTTGAACGACAAGATGACGTCGCCCGGCTGCACGCCGGAATCTTCCGCCGGGCCACCGGTCTCGACGCTGCTGACCAGCGCGCCTTCGGCCTTGGGCAGGCCGATGGCGTCCGCCACGTCCTTCACCACCTCGCCGATCTGCACGCCGATGCGGCCGCGCGTGACCTTGCCGGTGGCGCGCAGTTGCTCGACCACGCGCATGGCTTCGTCGATGGGAATGGCCAGCGAAATGCCCATGAAGCCGCCGCTGCGCGAGATGATCTGCGAGTTGATGCCGATCACTTCGCCCTGCAGGTTGATCAGCGGGCCGCCCGAGTTGCCGGGATTCACGGCCACGTCGGTCTGGATGAACGGCAGGTACTCGCCGGTATCGCGGCCGATGGCGCTGACGATGCCCGAGGTCACGGTGGAATCCAGACCGAACGGCGAACCGATCGCCAGCACCCACTGGCCCTTCTTCAACTGCTTGGGATTGCCGATGGGCATCGGCGTGAAGTCCTTGCCCTCGATCTTTATCAGCGCCACGTCGGTGCGCTCGTCCGAACCGATGACTTTGGCCTTGAACTCGCGCCCGTCGGTCAGGGTGACGTAGATGTCGGTGGCTTCGCTGATGACGTGCGTATTGGTCAGCACGTAGCCGTCATCGGAAATGAAAAAGCCGGAACCCACGCCGCGCGGCACGGTGCGCTCTTGCGGCTGCGACGGCTGCTGGGGTTGCTGCGGCGGCTGCCTGCGCTGGCCGCCAGGGCCGGGCGGCTGGAAATCGGGGCCGAAGAACCAGCGGAACAGTTCGTAGGGATCGTTGCCGCCGCCAGGGCCCATGCCGCGCACCGGCACGGTGGCCGTGGTACGGATGTTGACCACCGCGGGGTCGGCGCGCTCGACGATGCCGGTGAAATCGGGCAACACGATGGCGGGCGGCGCGGACGAGTTCTGCGTCTGCACCGGCTGCGCCTGGGTGCTCACGGCGCCGGCCAGCATCGCGCTCGCGGCCATAAAGGAAAGACAGCGCCGCAACATCACGTTCGACACGGGGTGAAAAGCCATGGACGACTCCGGGGAAACTTCGTGCGAAGCAGTACTTTACTGGGTTTGCTGCGGCGCGGCGGCAGCCTGGGGGACGTATTCGATGGAGCCGGCCAACTGCTGCAGCGTGGCCACCGGCACCTCACCCAGCGCGGTCAGCCAGAAATCGGCCACGCGCGTACCGTAGATATTGATGGCGCCCCGCCGTGCCAGGCCCGCGGGAGGGTGGCTGTGCCGCTGGCTGTCGTAGGGCTCGATGAACACCGAGATGGCGGCCAGGCCGTCCGACAGCACCAGTTGGCTGACGTTGGCCTGCCCCATGGCGCGCGCCACCTGCATGACGATGGCGAAGCCGTCGGGCTGCGGAATGCGCCACCCCTGCGTGGACAGGTCCACCGGCTTCATCGAGGCCTCGATGACCTTCCAGTCGCGGGTGTTCCAGCGTGAATTCAACAAGGACGGGTCCACGTCGCTGCCCAGGCGCAGCGACGTGAAGGCCACCTGTTCGACGATCTTGCGCGACGAATCGAGTGTCTGCGCCTTCAACAGCAGATTCGTGCTGACATCGGCGCACAGGCGGTAGCCGTAGCGCAGGGCATCGCGCGGGGAAATGGTGATGATGCGGCACTGGCGGTCGGCCACGCGGTGCAGCTTGTCGCTGGCGCGGATGTCGTAGTGCCTGGCCAGATCGGCCGGATTGCCCAGCAGCAGGCCCGGGAAGCGGTCGCCGCGGCGCGGTTCGACCAGCACGGTCTTGCTTTCGGGCAGCAGGCACTGCACGCCTTCGTTGTGGCGCAGGTATTCGCGCGGCTGGCCATCGAGGATCTCGAGGCGCTCGCGCTCGCCGGTGCCGTCGATCAGGTGCACCACGCGCGAGGACTGCATCGTCTCGCCCTGCTGGTAGATGAACACCCCGGCGTAATCCTGCTTGCGGGCGGCCTGCTGGATGTCGGACAGGAGCTGTACGGAATCGCGCGAGGCGTCCTCCTCGGCGCGCGCCTCGACATGCAGGGCCATCAGGCCCGTGAACACGGCCAGGGCAAACCCGGCGGCGTGGCGCGACGTCCACGCGGGAGACCAGGAAGCGCGAGTGCGTGCCGTTCGGGACACTGACTGCCAAACCGTCATCAACGGCCCATCCCGGGATCGAACGACACCTGGCGCACGGCGCTGGGGCCCGCCATCTGGCGATGGGCCTCGAGGTAGTCGCGCAGGCCCGCGTCTTCGATGTTGGTGCTGGTGTTGCTGGTGCCGGCATCGGCCAGCACAGCGCTGTCGCCGGGCTTGGACACGCCGCCGAGGTACGGCTGGGACACCCAGGCCACGGTGGCGACGGCGGCGGCGACCGCCAGGCCGGACAGGCCCAGGCGGATCGGCACGCGGCGGCGCGGCGCGGCCACGATGGGCATCTCGGCCTCGAGCGCGCGCGACAGGCGGGCATGGAAATCGGCGCTGGGCTGCGCGGAGAGTTCCGTGCTGCGCAGCGCGTCGCCGATCAGGTGATACGTGTCCCAGGTCTGCCGGCCCCGAGGGGTGGCGAGATGGGACGGGAAATCGTCGGATCCCTCGCCGTCCAGCCAGGCGGAAATGGCGGCATCCAGGGCATCGTCCTGGAGGGATTCGGGGGATTCGACTAACTGGGCTGCGGTCTGCATGACTGCCACTCCTTACCAACGACGCTCGGCATCGGTGTCCAGCAAGGGGCGCAACCGATTGGAGATGGCTTCACGCGCACGAAAAATGCGGGAGCGCACCGTACCGATCGGGCAGTCCATGCTTTGGGCGATGTCTTCGTAACTCATACCTTCGATTTCACGCAGGACGATGGCTGTCCGCAATTCCTCGGGCAGTTCCTCGATGGCGGCGTTCACCGTTTCGGCGATTTCGCGGCTGGCCAGGACGGATTCCGGCGTGCTGATGTCGGTTAGGTTATCGGTTTCGTTAAAAGTTTCACCATCTTCGGTTTCAATCGCATTGGGTGCGCTGGGACGCCGGCCGGATGAGGCCAACCAGTTGCGGGCCGTGTTGATGGCAATACGGTAGAGCCAAGTGTAGAAGGCACTTTCGCCGCGAAATTGCGGCAGCGCACGATAAGCCTTGATGAAGGCCTCTTGTGCCACGTCCTCGATCTCGGCAGGATCGCGGATCATGCGGGCAAGAAGACGCAAGATCTTGCGCTGATACTTCAATACCAGCAGATCGAAGGCTTTCTTGTCGCCGCGTTGTACGCGTGCAACAAGTTCGGCGTCGACGTCGCGTTCGCTCATGCGGACCCCATCGGCGCACGCTCGGCCATGGCACGGCCGGCAACGATGCAAAGACGCCGCCAGACGGACGGCAACAGCGTCGGCTGCCACACAGTGACGGCGAAACGGCGCGGCAAGGCGCGCGCATCGTCCGGACACAGCGACAACGACAGCCAGAACGCGCCCCGGCGGCATTCGACCAGGCGCGCGCCGCGCCAGCCGGATTCCAGCAGCAGGCTCCAGGCGGCGGGGTCGGACGAGGCGCGCAGCCCCCCTACCCGCACGCCGGGCCGGCGGCGTGCCAGCGCCCAGGCCGCCATCGCCGCCGCAGCGGGAAGGGCGGCGGCCAGCCAGCCCGGCACGCCCAGCAGATGCACCGACCAGGCGGCGCAGCCGGACGCCGCCAGCGTGCCGGCAGCGCGCAGCGTTCCCGGCAGGGAGGCAGGCGCGACCGGCAGCCGCAACTGCCAGGACGGGGACTGGGCGCTATCGATCAACTCAGATACGACGCACGGCCATGGAGCCGTTGGTGCCGCCGAAGCCGAACGAGTTGGACAGGGCCACGTCGATCTTCATCTGCCGCGCCTCGTTGGCGCAGTAATCCAGATCGCACTCGGGATCCTGATTGAAGATGTTGATCGTCGGAGGCGAGACCTGGTTGTACAGCGCCAGCGTGGTGAACACGGCCTCGATACCGCCAGCCGCGCCCAACAGGTGGCCGGTCATCGACTTGGTCGAGTTGACCACCAGCTTGCGGGCGTGATCGCCGAACGCCAGTTTCAGGGCCTCGGACTCGTTCTTGTCGCCCAGCGGCGTCGACGTGCCGTGCGCGTTCACGTACTGCACGTCTTCCGGGTTCAGGCCGCCGCTGCGCAGCGCGTTGACCACGCCACGGCGGGGACCGTCACGATCCGGCGCCGTGATGTGATGCGCGTCGGAGCTCATGCCGTAGCCGACGAACTCGCCATAGATGCGTGCGCCGCGGCGCTTGGCGTGTTCGTACTCTTCGAGCACCAGGACGCCGGCGCCCTCGCCCAGCACGAAACCGTCGCGATCGACGTCCCAGGGACGCGATGCGGTGGCGGGATCGTCGTTGCGCGTGGACAGCGCGCGCATGGCGGCAAAGCCGCCGATGCCCAGCGGCGAGACCGTGGACTCGGCGCCGCCCGCCAGCATGACGTCGGCGTCGCCGTACTCGATCAGGCGGGCGGCGTCGCCGATGCTGTGCAGGCCGGTGGTGCAGGCCGACACGACGGCGTAGCTCGGCCCCTTCATGCCATAGGCGATGCTGAGCTGGCCGGAGATGAGGTTGATCAGCGACGCGGGAACGAAGAACGGCGAGATGCGGCGCGGGCCCTTGGCCAGCAGCTCGGTCTGCGTTTCTTCGATGCGCGGCAGGCCACCGATGCCGGAGCCGACGATGACGCCGATGCGTTCGGCGTTTTCTTCGGTGACCTCGAGGCCGCTGTCGCGCCATGCCTGCATGCCGGCCGCCACGCCGTAATGGATGAAGGTATCCATCTGGCGCGCCTCTTTGGCGGCCATGTACTGCGTGACGTCGAAGCCCTTGACCTCACCCGCGATGTGCGTGGTCAGCGCGGAGGGATCGAAGCGCGTGATGCGGGTGATGCCCGAACGTCCGTTGACGATATTGTCCCAGGCCGTGGTGAGGTCATTGCCCACGGGGCTGATGATACCGAGGCCGGTGATGACGACTCGTCGCTTCACGGATGACTCCTATTACAGACAAAACAAAGGCGGTTTTCGGGATGCGCCGCACACGAGGAAAACGTTGCGCAAAGGCCGGAAAACCCTTGCGTGTTCGCGCCGCGCGGCGACTCCTGAAACCGCCCCGATTCCCTGCAGCGCGGGGACTGCGCCCTGCGCGCGGGAAAAATAGATGCAAGCCAAATGCGAGCAAGCCCCGAGGGCTTACCGGGCTTACTGCTTGCCGTGCGAGTTGATGTAGTCAATCGCCTGTTGCACGGTCGTGATCTTCTCGGCCTCTTCGTCGGGGATCTCGGTCTCGAATTCGTCTTCGAGCGCCATGACCAGTTCGACCATGTCGAGCGAATCGGCACCGAGGTCGTCAAGGAAGGAGGACTCGTTCTTGATCTCGGCTTCGTTCACGCCAAGTTGTTCAGCGACGATCTTCTTGACGCGCTGTTCGATGCTTTCCATGCAGATCTCCAAATGGGAAAAATCCCGCGAATTATAGCCAAGCGTTGAGCAATGCAAGCGTTGGCCGTGACAAAAACCGCGCACTTTCAAAAGCAGACCGTGATGTTGACACGGCCCCGCGCGCGGCGCCTCAATGAAACGCGCGCGAACCGGATGGCTACACGCGCGTTCGTGCGTTATTGCATGTACATCCCGCCGTTAACGTGCAGGGTCGTACCGGTAATGTAACCCGCCTGCGGACCGGCCAGGAAGGCCACCGCATGCGCGATGTCTTCGGGCGCGCCGAGGCGGCCCAGGGGAATTTGCTGCAGCAGCGCGGCCGTCTGGTTCTCGCCCAGGCTGCGCGTCATGTCGGTGTCGATGAAGCCGGGAGCCACGCAGTTCACGGTGATGTTGCGGCTGCCCAGCTCGCGCGCCAGGGCGCGCGCCATGCCCGCCACACCGGCCTTGGCGGCCGCGTAATTGGCCTGGCCCGCGTTGCCGCTGGCGCCCACGACCGAGGTGACGTTGATGATACGGCCGGAACGCGCCTTCATCATGCCGCGCAGCACCGCGCGCGACAGGCGGAACACGGCGGCCAGGTTGGTGTCGATGACGGCCGACCAGTCGTCGTCCTTCATGCGCATGGCCAGCGTATCGCGCGTGATGCCCGCGTTGTTGACCAGGATGTGCGGACCGCCGCCTTCCTTGCCCAAGGCGTCGATCAGGGCCTCGCAGGCCTGCGCGTCGGTCACGTCGAGCACCACGCCGCGGCCGCCCTGGGCAGCCAGGGCTTCGGTGATGGCCTGCGCGCCGGACTCGGACGTTGCCGTGCCGACCACCGTGGCGCCGCGCGCCGCCAGTTCCTGGGCGATGGCGCGGCCGATGCCGCGGGTAGCGCCGGTGACCAGCGCGATCTTGCCTTGCAGTTCGTTAGCAACGGTAGACATTTCAGTTTCCATTGACGGCCGCCAGCGCGGCTTCGAGGGAGGCGGGATCGGTGATCGACATGCCGACCAGGTCGGAATCGATACGCTTGGTCAGGCCTGCCAGCACCTTGCCGGGACCGCATTCGATGACGTGCGTGACGCCCTGCTGCTTCATCGCGCGCAGCGTTTCGACCCAGCGTACAGGATTCCATGCCTGGCGCACCAGCGCATCGCGGATGGCGGCGGGCTCGGCGGGCTGCGCCACGTCGACGTTGTTCAGCACGGGCACGGCAGGCGCCTGCAGCGCGGCTTGGGCCAAGGCGCCGGCCAGCACCTCGGCGGCCGGCTTGAGCAGGCTGGAGTGGAACGGCGCGGAGACCTGCAGCAGCAGCGCGCGCTTGGCGCCGGCAGCCTTTGCTGCCTCGCAGGCACGCTCGACCGCGGCCTTGTGCCCGGCGATGACGACCTGCGCGGGCGCGTTGAAATTGACGGCCTCGACGACCTCGCCTTGCGCCGACTGGGCGCAGGCGGCGCGCACGGCGTCGTCGTCCAGGCCCAGGATGGCGGCCATGGCGCCGGTGCCCACGGGCACGGCGGTCTGCATGGCGTCGGCGCGGATGCGCACCAGGCGCACGGCGTCTTCCAGCGCCAGCGCGCCAGCGGCGGTCAGCGCGGCGTACTCACCCAGGCTGTGGCCCGCCACGATGTCGGGCATGCGGCCGCCAGCGGCGCGCCAGGCCTCGAAGCACGCCACGCCAGCGGTCAGCATGGCGGGCTGGGTATTAGTGGTGAGGTTGAGCTGTTCGGCCGGACCCTGCGCGATCAGCGCGGCCAGATCCTGGCCGAGCGCGGCGCCCGCGCGGGCGACCACGTCGGCCACCGCGGCATTACCGGCCCAGGCATCGAGCATGCCGACCGATTGGGAACCCTGTCCGGGAAAAACAAACGCGATTTTCATATGGATCGATAACGATTGCGTTCTGGTACTGGCGGGGCCGCGCGGTCCATTCGGGCCGCACGGCACGGCGGGCGCGCTACATGCGCGCCAGCACCGATCCCCAGGTGAAACCGCCGCCCACGCCCTGCATCAGCACGAGTTCGCCGGGCTTGACGCGACCGTCGCGGCGCGCGGCATCCAGGGCCAGCGGCACGCTGGCGGCGGAAGTGTTGGCATGACGGTCGACCGTGACGACCACCTTGTCGGCGGGCATGTCGAGCTTGCGCGCCAGGAAGTTGAGGATGCGCACGTTGGCCTGATGCGGCACCAGCCAATCGATATCCTGCACGTCGACGCCGGCCTCGGCGCACACGGCGCGCGCCGAGCGGTCGAGCACCGTGACGGCCTGCTTGAAGACGGCCTGGCCGTCCATGCGCAGGAAGGGATCGCCGGTGACGTCGCCATAGGCCACGTTGCCCGCGGCGCACAGGATCTTGGTCAGGCTGCCATCGGCATGCAGTTGCGCGGACAGGATGCCGGGCTCGGACGAGGCCTTCAGCACCACGGCGCCGGCGCCGTCGCCGAACAGCACGCAGGTGCTGCGGTCGTTCCAGTCGAGGATGCGCGAGAAGACTTCGGCGCCGATGACCAGCGCGCAGCGCGCGCGGCCGGCGCGGATGAAGCTGTCGGCCGTGGTCAGGGCATAGACGAAGCCGCTGCACACCGCCTGGACGTCGAATGCGGCGGAACCGGCGGCGCCCAGGTTGGCCTGCACCAGGCAGGCGGTGCTGGGAAAGACGAAATCGGGCGTCGAGGTGGCGACGATGATCAGGTCGACCTCGGAGGCCTCGACGCCGGCGTCCCGCAGGGCCAGGCGCGCGGCCTCGGTGGCCAGCACGCTGGTGGTGACGCCGCGCTCGGCCAGGTGGCGCTGGCGGATGCCGGTGCGCTCGACGATCCACTGATCGGAGGTGGCGATGTCGCGCGTGGCCAGTTCGGCCGCCAACTCGTCGTTGGACACCACGCGCTCGGGCAGATAGCCGCCCGAGCCGGCAATGGCGGAATACGTCATGGGAATACTCATCAGGCGGTGCCCCCTGCCGCGCCGGGCGCACCCTCGCCCGATTGAACGCGCATGGTTATCTGAGCCACGGCGCGTGCCGTGCGTTCCAGCAGTTTACTTGCCACGGCCTCGCGTGCGCGCTGCAGGGCAAAGCCGTATGCATACACGTCCGCGGAGCCATGGCTCTTGATGACGACGCCGCGCAGGCCGAGCAGCGCGGCGCCGTTGTAGCGCCGGTTATCGACACGCTGGCGCAGCCGGTTGAGCACCGGCGTGGCGAAGACGCCGGCCAGCAGCGTGATGAAATTGCGCTTGAATTCTTCGCGGATGACGCTGGACAGCATCTTCGCGAGGCCTTCGACCGATTTCAGGACCACGTTGCCGACGAAGCCGTCACAGACCACGACGTCGACGCTGCCCTTGAAGATGTCGTTGCCTTCGACGTTGCCGTAGAAGTTCAACGGACTGGCGCGCAGCAATTCAGCCGCCTCTTTGACGACCTCGTTGCCCTTGATGACCTCTTCGCCGATGTTGAGCAGGCCCACCGAGGGATTCTCGCGGTGGTCCAGCGTCTGCGCCAGCGCGGTCCCCATGATGGCGAACTGCAGCAGGTGCTCGGCGGTACAGTCGACGTTGGCCCCCAGGTCGAGCATCGTGGTGGCACGGCCCGTCTGGTTGGGGATCGACGTGGCGATCGCCGGACGATCGATGCCGTCCAGCGTCTTGAGCACGTAGCGCGAGATCGCCATCCAGGCGCCGGTGTTGCCCGCGGAGATGCAGGCATCGGCCCGCCCGTCCTTGACCGCCTGGGCGGCCAGGCGCATGGACGAGTCGCGCTTGCGGCGCAAGGCGATCTCGACCGGATCGTCCATTTCGACGACCTCGGAGGCAGGCACGATTTCCAGGCGTTCGCGTGGGGCGTTGCGATGCTGCGCCAGCGCAGCATCGATGGCATCGGGCAAGCCCACCAGCAGCAACCGGGTATCCGGAAACTGCTGAGCGAATTCGACCGCTGCCGGGATGGTGACGGGCAAGCCGGCGTCGCCGCCCATGCAGTCTATGGCGATGCGTATCACGGGTGAGAGGTCAGCACTCGGCAGCGGGCGGAGGGCGAACGCGTCCAGGGCTTATTCGTCAGCCTTGGTCTTCAGAACCTTGCGGCCGCGGTAGAAGCCGTTGGGGCTGATGTGGTGACGCAGGTGCGTTTCGCCCGTGTTCGGCTCGATGGCGGTCGGGGGATTGACCAGGAAATCGTGCGAGCGGTGCATGCCGCGCTTGGACGGGGACTTCTTGTTTTGTTGAACAGCCATGATGACTCCTAGAAACGGGGCGCATTGTACGCGATGCGGCCCGATGTTGATCTAACGCTACGATTTACGCTTGAGCTGCTCGAGCACCGCGAACGGTGAAGGGCGCTCGATGGCGGGCTCTTGCGAAGCGTCGCCGGCTCCGGCCTGTCCCGGGCACACATCATGCCTGGGCACATAAGGGACGTTCAAAATCAGCTCGTCCTCGACCTGGGCCAACAGGTCGAAATGCCGCGAACCCACCACCTTGTCGGGATAGTCCTCGGCAAAATTCTCATCGTCTTCTTGCGGGGCGCCCAGCTCGTCATCCAGGTCATCCTCGGATTCGACCAACTGCAGCGTGCATTGCGCATCCACCGGGTGCGTGAAGGGCGCGCCACAGCGCTGGCACTCCAGCACCAGGCCGGCCCGCACCTGCAGATGCAGCAGCGGCTGGCCGGAGACCACGCCAGTCCTGGCGGTGCCCAGGCCGGTCGCGCCCTGTACTTCCCAGTGCGCCAGGCCGGCTTCACCCGTCGCCTGCTCGGGCAGCCCATCCACCAGGCGCGACAGGCGCACCAGCGCAATGCTACCCTGCAATGCTTTACCTTGGCTGGCCAGGGCATAGACATCGACACGACGGGGATCGAAATCGTCTTTCATTCCTGGTCTCCCTGTCCTGTTCAGATCACTGCAGCCCACAGCCACACAAACGTCCCGCTACCGGCCCCACTCTGCCGGCCCCTGCCGGCGCCCAGCGGCGCAAGGACACAAAGCGAAAACGTCGCAAAACGTTAGATAATACTGTGACTTACGCATCAACGTCAATTATCACCGCATGCCTATTCCGAGCCTGATCCTGGCGTCCAGTTCGCCGTACCGCCGCGAACTGCTGTCGCGCCTGCGCCTGCCCTTCACGGCCATTTCGCCCGACATCGACGAGACCCCCCGCCCAGGCGAGACGCCGACCGGCCTGGCGCTGCGCCTGTCGGTGGAAAAGGCCCAGGCCGTGGCAGCGCGCCACCCCGGCGCGCTGGTGATCGGCTCGGACCAGGTGGCCACCATGGACGGCACGCCGATCGGCAAGCCCGGCGATTTCGAGCGCGCCCGCGCGCAGCTGGAAAGCCTGTCGGGCCGCGCCGTCGAGTTCCACAGCGCGCTGGCGCTGACCGATGGCAGCCGCGTCCTGCGCGAAGACGTGATCACCCGCTGCCGTTTCCGCACGCTGTCGCCGGCGGCGATCGACACCTACCTGCGCACCGAGCAGCCGTACGATACCGCGGGCAGCGCCAAGGCCGAAAGCCTGGGCATCGCATTGATGGAAGCCATTGAAAGCGACGACCCCACCGCCATCATCGGCCTGCCCCTGATCGCCCTGACCCGGATGCTGCTGGCGTTCGGCATCGATCCGTTGCTGGAAGGAGACAAAGCATGAGCGCCGCGCCCCAAGACAACGCCCTGGCGCCAGCTCAAGACGGCGCAACAAGCGCACACCAGCCCCCTGCCCTGCACCTGATTCCCGTCGGCCTGGGCGATGCCCCGCCCGAGCGCTGGCTGCCCGCCGAAGTGCGCGCGCTGGCTGGCCGGCTGGATCTCTACATTGCCGAGAACGCCAAGACCGCGCGCGCCTTCCTCAAGCTGATGGGCACCGCGCGGCCCTTGCAGGAAATCACCATCCACGCGCTGTCGCCCGATACCAAGACCGAACAGATCAAGCAATGGCTGGCCCCGCTGCGCGAGGGCAAGGATATCGGACTGGTCTCGGAGGCTGGCTGCCCCGCCGTGGCCGATCCTGGCGCCAAGGTAGTGGCCGAAGCGCATCGCCAGGGCCTGGCCGTGCGCCCGTGGGTGGGGCCTTCGTCGCTGCTGCTGGGCCTGATGGCCAGCGGCCTGGATGGTCAGCGCTTCGCGTTCCACGGCTACGCGCCCGTCGATCCGGCCGAGCGGACCCGCCAGCTGAAAGGCTGGGAACAGCACTCCGCCAAGCAGAACCAGACGCAGATGCTGATCGAGACGCCCTACCGCAACGCCGCGATGTTCAAGGCGTTGCTGGGTGCGTTGCGTCCCGACACGCGCCTGTGCGTGGCAAGGTCGCTGACCACCGATCAGGAATGGGTGCGCACGCGCACCATCGCGGAATGGCAACGCCATCCCGCCCCCGACCTGGACAAGAAGCCGACGCTGTTCCTGTTCCTGGCGCGCTGATCGATGACGACGCCGCACCGTCATTCCCTGCTGCCGTGCTGCCTGCCGTTGCTGCTGCTGGCCGGCTGCGCCACGCAAGCCCCCACGCCGCCGGACCTGGACATCGACACCTCGATCCAGGCCGTCAGCCACGGCAGCCGCGTGCGGCACGTGGTGCTGCACTACACCTCGACCACGCGCGACCACTCGCTGCAACTGCTGTCCCAGGGCGGCGTCAGCTCGCACTATCTCATCACCGACGACAGCAGGCCGCACATCTACCGCCTGGTGCCGGAAGACCGCAACGCCTGGCACGCCGGCCCCAGCGGGTGGTATGGCCAGCCGTCGATCAATGCCACCTCGATCGGCATCGAGATCGTCAACGCCGGCTGGACGGATGGCCCGGGCGGACGCCAGTGGCAACCCTATGCCCCGGCCCAGGTGCGGTCGCTGATCGCGCTGCTGCAGGACATCGTGAAACGCCACGGCATCGAGCCCCAGAACGTGGTGGGCCACAGCGACGTGGCGCCGCAGCGCAAGGTGGATCCGGGTCCGCTGTTCCCGTGGCACGATCTGGCGCAGGCGGGCATCGGGCGCTGGTACGACGAGGGCGGCAAGGCCGCGCACCTGGCGCGCCTGCAGACGCAACCCCTGCCCGACGTGCTGTGGTTCCAGCAGCAGTTGAAGCGCCTGGGCTACGACTGCCCGCAGGACGGCCGCCTGGAGCAGCCCACGCGCAACGTGCTGGCCGCCTTCCAGATGCACTACCGGCCGGCCGTGCACGACGGCACGCCGGACGTCGAGACGGCGGCGATCATGCTGGCGATGCTGTAGCGGCTTTGCGATCCGGGGACTATCAGCCCGCCCCGTCCCGCCGCAACCGCGCCACCACGCGCCATCCCAGCAGCACGGCCAGCACTGCGCCGTAGATCAGCGGCTGCTCGAAATCGTTCTTGCCGGCCTTGTGCCACCAATAGTGCAGGATGGCCAGCAGGCCGATCAGGTAGATGGCCCGGTGCAACAGTTGCCAGCGGCGGCCGAGCTTGCGCATGGCCCACTGGGTGGACGTGGCGGCCAGCGCCGTCATCAGCACGAAGGCCGCGAACCCCACGGTGATGAAGGGCCGCTCGACCACGTCCTGCAGCATGTAGGCCGGATCCAGCCCACGGTCCCACCACACCCACGCCAGGAAATGCAGGAAACCGTAGAAGAACGCGAACAGCCCGCACATGCGCCGCAGCCGCACCAGCGCGGGCTGGTTCAACAGCCGACGCAACGGCGTGATGGCCAGAGTGACCAGCAGGCACACCAGCGTCCAGGTGCCGGAGGAACGGGTCAGGAATTCAAGCGGATTGGCGGTCAGGCCGTCGTTCAGGCCCAGCCAGAACCAGCGCGCGAAAGGCAGCAACCCCAGGACGAACAGCACCGGCTTGACGCGGCCCACCGCGCGGGCGTCCCAACGGGCGCCCGCGGCTGCGGCCGGCTTGGCGGAGTCGCGCATGGCGGCGTCAGTAATTGGCGCGCAGATCCAGTCCCGTGTACAGGGACGCGACCTGGGTGCCGTAGCCATTGAACATCTCGGTCTTGCGCTTGGGTGCGAAGAACCCGCCTTCGCCGATACGGCGTTCGGTGGCCTGGCTCCAGCGCGGATGCGAGACCTCGGGGTTCACGTTGGCGTAGAAGCCGTACTCCTGCGGCGCCGAGTTCATCCACGAACTGGTCGGCCGTTTCTCGACCAGGCGGATGGCCACCAGCGACTTCGCCGACTTGAAACCGTATTTCCACGGCACGGCCAGGCGCAGCGGCGCGCCGTTCTGGTTGGGCAGCACGCGGCCATACAGGCCGAACACCAGCATGGTCAGCGGATGCATGGCCTCGTCCAGCCGCAGGGCCTCGACATAGGGCCAGTCCAGCACGCCGGAGCGCACGCCCGGCATGTTGTCGCGCTGCACGACCGTGACGAACTCGACAAACTTGGCATTGCCGGTGGGTTCGACCTGCTTGAGCAGGCTGGACAGCGAATACCCCACCCACGGGATGACCATGGACCAGGCCTCGACGCAGCGCAGGCGATAGATGCGCTCTTCCATGGGCGCGAGCTTGAGCAGGTCGTCGATACCGAAGGTGCGCGGGCGGGCCACGGCGCCCTCGACGCTGACGGTCCAGGGCCGGGTGACCAGCTTGTGCGCGTAGTCGGCCGGATCGGACTTGTCCAGGCCGAACTCGTAGTAATTGTTGTAGGTGGTGATGTCCTTGAACGAGGTCTGCTTGTCCATGACCGCGTAATCGGGATTGGCGCGGCCGGGCAGCGGCGCGCCTTGTGCGTCGTCGGCGGCCCAGGCCTCGCGGGAGGACAGCCCCGCCGCGCCCAGGCCCGCCGCGGCGGCCATCGCGCCCGCCCGCGCCATCCACTGGCGGCGCGACCGGTACACGGTTTCGGAGGTGATCTCGGAGGGAACGATATCGGCGGGTTTGCGTATCAGCATGGCGGATCCCAAAAACGTGGTGGCGGCTAGGGCCTGTTAACCCTAAAAGGAGCCTCGCACAGCCGGGGAATCGGGCGGCAGGCTAGGCGTGCGGGCCGCCGCGTGGTCAATCCACGCAA
>NZ_FKBS01000012.1:41459-293081 GCF_900078315.1 Bordetella ansorpii | reverse complement strand
ATACAGGTCCTGCACCCGCGACGGCGCCAGGCCCAGTCCGTCCAGCCCCGCCTGGTCCAATCGCGCCAGGGGGAAAGCGGCGGGCTCGAATGCCCGGGCCGCCTCCATCGCCGCGGGCAGATCGGCCACGGCGGCGTCGTCCACCGGGCTGGCGCCCGCCGCCAGCAGGGCCACGGTCTGCCGTTCGAACAACTGCCGCGGCGAGACGGCCCAGCCGCGCTGCCGCGCCCGCGCCACGATCTGCAGGCTCAGGATGGAGTCGCCGCCGATCTCGAAGAAGTTGTCGTGCCGGCCGACGCGAGGCAGCCGCAGCACCTCCGCCCAGACCTCCGCCAGGACGGACTCCGCCTGGCCTTGCGGCGCCTCGTGCTCGGCGCCGCTTTCGAAAGTGGGTTCGGGCAGCGCCGCGCGATCGACCTTGCCGTTCACGTTCAGGGGCAGTCGCTCCAGCACCATGACCGTGCCCGGCACCATGTAGTCGGGCAGCAGGCGCGCCAGGCTGTCGCGCAACGCGCGGCCTTGCAGCGTGGCGCCCTCGGCCGGCGCCACATAGGCCACCAGCCGGCTTTGCGCCGCCGGCCCCACGGCCAGCACCACGGCGGCCCCCACGCCGGGTTGCCCCAGCAGCGCCGTCTCGACCTCGCCCAGCTCGATCCGGAAGCCGCGCACCTTCACCTGGTGATCCAGGCGGCCCAGGTAATCGAGTTGTCCGTCCTCGCGCCAGCGTACCAGGTCGCCGCTGCGATACATGCGCGCCCCGCCGCCCGCGTACGGATCCGGCAGGAAGCGTTCGGCGCTCAGGCCCGGCCGGCCCAGATAGCCGCGCGCCAGGCCCGATCCGCCCAGGTACAGTTCGCCCGCCGCGCCCTGGGCCACGGGATTCAGGTTCTCGTCCAGCACATAGGCCCGGCGGTCGCCGATCAGGCGGCCGATGGGCATGTAGGCCGAATCGAAGCTTTCGCCGCGCATGACCTTGGCGATGGTCGGGGTAATGACCGTCTCGGTCGGCCCGTAGCCGTTGACGATGCGCTGGGGATCCAGCACGCGCCGCACCAGTTCGAACGTGGCGCGCGGCATGGCCTCGCCGCCGACGGTGTACGAACGGATCGGCAGCGCGGCGGCCGCCGGCCCCATGACCTCGGCCAACTGGTGCAGGTAGCTGGGCGTGAAGCAGGTGATGGTGATGCCGTGGCGGGCGATTTCCGCGCAGGTGCGCTCCACCGACCAGGGCTCGTCGTCGCGCGGCATCAGCGCCGAGCCGAACACCAGCGGCGTCCAGGTGCGCTCATGCGCGCCATCGAAACTGATGGACGCGAACTGCAATTCGCGGTCCTCGGGCGTCATGCCGTAGGCCTGGCCGATGGCCTGGACGTGCATGGACAGCGGCCCGTGCTCGACCGCCACGCCCTTGGGCGTTCCCGTCGAACCGGAGGTATAGATGAGGTAGGCCAGTTGGTGCGGCGACACCGGAACCTGCGGATCATGGCTGGGCAGATCCGGATCGTCCAGGTTCAAGGCTTCGAGCGCCAGCGCGCGCGGCGCGGGCGCGACCGCCTCCAGCCCCTGGCTGCACAGCAGCAAGGCGATGCCGCTGTCGCCCGCCATGTGCGCCAGGCGCTCGGGCGGATACGCGGGGTCCAGCGGCACATAGGCGCCGCCCGTCTTCAGCACGGCCAACAGGGCCACCACCATGTCGATGGAACGCCGCACCGCCAGGCCGACGCGCACCTCCGGGCCGACGCCCGCCGCGATCAGTTGATGCGCCAGGCGGTTGGCCCGTGCATTGAACGCGGCATAGTCCAGGCTGCGGTCCGTGCCGATCAGCGCCAGCGCCTGCGGGCGCAGACGCGCCTGTTCCTCGACCAGCCGGTGCACCGGCAGATCGCGCACCGGCGCCTGGCCGGTGCCCCAGGCCGACAGGCGCAGGCGTTCGGCATCCTCCAGGATGTCCATGTCGCTGACTGGCGTGCGCGACTGGCGCTCCAGCGCATCGACCAGGGCCTGCGCCGCCTGGCGCACATAGGCGCAGATGCGCCCGGCGTCGATGCTGGCGTCCACTTGCGCCACGATCTCGAAACCCTCGGCGCTTTCGTTCACCGAAATGCCGAAGGGATAGTTCGAGACCTCCTCGAAACCCAGGTTCTCGATCCCTTCCCAGGCCTGCTGCGCATGCTCGCCGGCCTGCGCGGCGGTGAAATGCCGGTAATTGATCAGCGTGGGGATCAGCGGCGTACCCGCGGGCACGCCGCTGCTGCGCTGCGCCAGCGACAGGCTGGCATGCTCGTGCGCCAGCACGCCGGCCAGACTCTCGTGCACCTGCCGCAACGCGTCTGCCGCGCCGATCCCCCCGGCCAGCCGAACCCGCAGCGGCAGCGTGTTGATGAACATGCCCAGCGCGCGCGCGCCGCCCGCGCCGCCCTGCATGCGGCCGAACAACACCGTGCCGAACACCACGTCGTCGCGGCCGGCGCAGCGCGCCAGCACCTGTGCCCACGCCAGATGGAACAGCGCCGCGCCGCTGACGCCCGCGCCACGCAAGGCACGCCGCGCGCGCGGCGACCAGTCGGCCGGCATGGCCAGCTTGGCTTCGCGCAGCCGCGAGCCGTCGCCGCGCACGTCCAGCAGGCCGAAGGCGGCGGTGGGCTCGGTCACGTCGCCCAGCATCTGGCGGAAGAATTCGGCATGCGCCTGTTCATCGCCCGCCACACGGGCGCGCGCCACATAGTCGCGGAACGGCACCGGCACCGGCAACTGGTCCTGCCGGCCGGTGCGCAGCATCTCGATTTCCTCGACCAGTTGCTCCTCGGAGGCGTGGTCCAGGGCCAGATGGTGGCTGGGCAGTTGCAGCAGCCAGCGCGCGCCGGCCGTGTCGTGCACGGAGATGGCGCGCATCATGGGCGCGCGCCGCACGTCGATGCGCAGCGATCCCGGCCGCGCGAACGCGCGCAGGCGCGCTTCGGCGTCCTCGCCGGCCGCCAGCCATTCCAGGGCCAGCCCGGCCTGGCGCTGAACCACCTGCATGGGCTGGCGCAGTCCTTCCCAGCGCACCGAGGTGCGCAGGATGTCGTGGCGCGCGATCACCGCGTTCAGGCTGTCGATGAAGGCCTGCAGGCGGGCCTCGCTGTCGAAGCCCAGCAGCAGCGCGTTGACGTAGACATCGCCATCGGTCTGCATCATGTGGTGATACAGGATGCCTTCCTGCAGGGGCGCCAGGGGATAGACGTCCTGCACGTTGGCCGCGCCGCCAGGGGTGGCGGCCTCGATGGCGCGCAGTTCCGCCTCGTTCAGGTCGGCCAGCGGGAACATGCCGGCCGCCAGGGCCTGGCAGCCCTCGGGCACGCGTGGCGCGGTATCTGCCAACCCGGCCGACGGCCCGGCTTGCGCCGCGTTGCGCAGCGCAATGACGCGCGCCAGGTCGCCCAGCCGTGGCGCCAGGAACAGCTCGCGTACCGGCACGTCCAGCCCTTGCTGGCGCATGCGCTCCAGCAACTGGATGGCCAGCAGCGAATGGCCGCCCAGCTCGAAGAAATGATCGTCGCGGCCGACCCGATCCACCTGCAGGACTTCGGCCCAGATGCGTGCCAGCGTGGTTTCGGTCTCGCCTTGCGGCGCGGCGTATTCGCCCACGGCCTGGGCGGGTTCCGGCAGCGCGCGGCGATCCAGCTTGCCATTGGTGGTCAAGGGCAAGGCAGGCAGGATCACGATGGCGCTGGGCACCATGTAGTCGGGCAGCAGCACCGACAGGCGCTCGCGCAGCGCGCCGGCCAGGCCCGCGTGCTGCGCGCCGTCGCGCAGCGTGACGTAGGCCACCAGCCGGTCGCCGCCCGGGGCGGGCCGTGGCAGCGCCACCGCCTCGCGCACCTCGGCCTGCGCCAGCAGGCATGCCTCGACTTCGCCCAGTTCGATGCGAAAGCCGCGGATCTTGACCTGATGGTCGATGCGGCCCAGATAGTCCAGTTGGCCATCGGCGCGCCAGCAAACCAGGTCGCCGGTGCGGTACAGGCGCTGTCCGGCATCGCCCTGCGGATCGGCGATGAAGCGTTCCGCGCTCAGGCCCGCCCGGCCCAGATAGCCGCGCGCCAATCCGGCGCCGGCCACATAGAGCTCGCCCGGCACACCCACCGGCACCGGCGCCAGTTCGCTGTCCAGCACGCGCAGGCCCAGATCGGGAATCGCCTGGCCCACCGGGCTGCGGCCCGCGCCGTCCAGATCGTCCAGCGTGATGCGCCGGTACGTCACGTGCACGGTGGTCTCGGTGATGCCGTACATATTGACCAGCGCGGGCCGCGCATCGCCGAAGCGGGCGATCCAGCCGCGCAGCGATTCCGGCGCCAGCGCCTCGCCGCCGAAGATCACGTGGCGCAGCGCGAAGGGCTCGCCCGTCTGGATGGCGGGCGACTCGCACAACTGGCGGAAGGCGGACGGCGTCTGGTTCAGCACCGTGACGCCTTGCGTGCGCAGCAGGCCCGCGAACTCGTCCGGCGCGCGGCTGATCCAGTACGGCACCACGACCAGCCTGCCGCCCGTGCACAGCGCGCCGAAGATTTCCCAGACCGAGAAATCGAAGGCGTAGGAATGGAACAGCGTCCACACATCGTCCGCGCCGAAATCGAACCAGGCCGCGGTCTGGTCCAACAGGCGCGCCACGTTGCGATGGCACAGCTGGGCCCCCTTGGGCTTGCCGGTCGAGCCCGAGGTATAGATCACGTAGGCCAGGTTGTCGGCATGTACGGCCACGGCCGGGGCGTCGGGCCGGCCCTCGGCCTGCGCGGCATCGGACAGCAGCAGCACCGGCAAGCCGTCCGGCACGGGCAGGCGCGGGCGCACGTCCGCCTCGGTCAACAGCAGCGAGATACCGCTGTCGGCGATCAGGTAGGACAGCCGCTCTTGCGGGTAATCCGGGTCCAGCGGCACATAGGCCGCGCCGGCCTTCAATATGGCCAGCAGCGCGACGATCATGCCGGCCGAACGCGCCGCCGCCAGGCCGACCCGCTGTTCGGGTCCGACGCCCAGGGCCGCCAGCCGGTGGGCCAGCGCATTGGCGAGCGCATCCAGTTCGCGATAGGGAATCTGGCGCGCGCCATCGGTCACGGCGATGGCGTCCGGCCGCGCCGCGGCCTGGGCCGCGAAGCGTCCATGCAGCGTGGCGATGGCGCCCGCCTCGATCCGGTCATCGGCGAACTGGCCCCAGGCCAGCAACTGCCGGCGGCTGGCCGCGTCCAGCAGATCGACACGGCCCAAGGGCTGGCTCGCGTCGTCGGCCAAGGCCCGCAGTATGGCCAGATAGTGCGCGGCATGGCGCGCCACCGTGGCCGCATCGAACAACTCCCGGGCATAGCGCAGGCGCAGCACCGCCGCGCCATCGGGCTGCACGGCCACGTCCAGCGTCATCTCGAACTGGGCTTGCTGCCCGTCCAGCGCAATGGGCGTGACGCGTATGCCGTCGATCATCTGCGCCGCGGGCGCGTCGACATGGCGATAGTTCAGCATCACCTGGAACAGCGGGCTTTGTCCCAGGCTGCGTTCGGGCTGCAGGTCCTCGACCAATTGCTCGAACGGCAGCTCCTGGTGGGCCTGCGCGTCCAACGCGGCGCGGGCGGCCTGCGCCAGTGCCTGGTCCAGCGACAGATTGGGCGCCAGCACGCTGCGCAGCACCTGGGTGTTGGAGAAGAAGCCGACGACGGCCTCGGTCTCGGTGCGCTCCCGATTGGCCACCGGCACGCCGACCCGGATGTCGTCCTGGCCCGTGTAGCGATGCAGCAGCACTTGCCAGGCCGACAGGAAGGCGGCGAACAGCGGCGCGTCGTGAGCTTGCGCGCGCTGGCGCAGGCGGGCGACCAGATCGGCCGGCAGCGTCAGTTCGTGCTGCGCCGCGCGGTAGCGCCCGTCGGCGCGGCGCGGCCGGTCCACCGGCAATTGCAGCACGGGATGGTCGTCACCCAGTTGCGCGCGCCAATAGCCGAGCTGGCGCTCGCGCTCGCCGGCGTCCAGCCAGCTGGACTGCCAGGCGGCGTAATCGGCGTACTGCACCGCCAGCGGCGGCAAGGACGCGGCGCCCTGCCGCGCGGCCTGGTACAGCGCGGCGAATTCCCGCACCAGCACGCGCAGCGACCAGCCATCCGAAACGATGTGGTGCATGACCACCACCAGCACATGGTCGTGCTCGCCCTGGGCCAGCAGGCCCACCCGCAGCAAGGGGCCATGCTGCAGATCGAAGGGGCGCTGCACGAAGGCGCGCACGGCCCGCGCCACGGCGGCCTCGTCCTGCGGGTGCGCGGTATCGCTGTCGATCACTTCGACGTCCGGCGCCAGGTGGGCCAGCACCCGTTGCCGCCCCAGGCCATCGGCGCCCTTGGCGAAGACCGTGCGCAGGGATTCATGACGCCGAGCCAAGGTGTCGAAGGCGCCGCGCAGGGCCGCCACGTCCAGCGCGCCCTGCAGCCGCATGGCTTCCGCGATGTGATAGGCCGTGCTGTCCGGATCGAGCTGCCACAGGAACCACTGCCTGGCCTGCGCCGCCGACAGCGGCAAGGCCGCGCCGGGTTCGCCGGCGGCGGCGCGCGCCACGACCGGGAAATCGCGCATGCCCATGCCCTGCTCGCGCATCTTGCGATAGACGGCGGCGCGCTGATCGGGCGACAGGCCGGCAAAACGTTGCGCGATCTGCAAAGTGGCCGGAGGCGTCATCATTCTTCCTTCAAACTGTTCATGAATGCATCGATGGCCGACAGGGCCTCGTTGTCGGCGGCCGCGCTGCGCGCCGCCTCGGACACGCCACGGGCCATGCCGCGCAGCGTGGGCGCACGGAACACCTCGCGCAGCGCCAGTTCGGCGCCCAGGCGGTCGCGCACGCGGCTGACGACCTGCACCGCCAGCAGCGAATGGCCGCCCAACTCGAAGAAATCGTCGTCGCGGCCCACGCGCGGCACGCCCAGCACCTCGGACCAGATGGCCGCCAGCGCCGTCTCGGTCTGCCCCTCGGGCGCGAGATAGCCGGCGCGCTGCGGGGCGGGCGGTTCCGGCAAGGCGCGCCGGTCGACCTTGCCATTGGCGTTCAACGGCAAGGCCGGCAACACCACCACGGCGGCCGGCACCATGTAGTCCGGCAGGCGTTCGGCCAGCGCGCGGCGCAGGTCCTGCGCCAGGCCGGGGCGATCAACGGTTTCGACGGTTTCGGCATAGGCATACAAGGCCGGGCCGCCATGCCGCTCCAGCGCCACCACCACCGCCGCGCGCACCTCGGGCAGCGCGGCCAGCACCGCCTCGATCTCGCCCAGTTCGATGCGAAAGCCCCGCAGCTTCACCTGGTGATCGACCCGGCCCAGGTACTCCAGCCCGCCGTCGGCGCGCCAACGGGCCAGGTCGCCCGTGCGGTACAGGCGCTGGCCCGAGTCCGACAGCGGATCGGCCACGAAACGTTCGGCGGTCAGGCCCGGGCGATGCAGATAGCCCCGCGCCAGTCCCGCGCCGCCGATGTAGAGTTCGCCCGCCACGCCGGGCGGCGCGGGCAGCAACGAGGCGGTCAGTACCGCCAGCCGGGTCGCCGCGATGGGACCGCCCAGCCCGGGCTGCGGCCCGTGCACGGCAGTGGCCGCCGACCAGATGGTGGTCTCGGTCGGCCCATACAGGTTCCAGAGCGGCAGCCCCTGGTCCAGCAGATCCTGCGCCAGATCCGGCGGCAAGGCCTCGCCGCCGCACAGGGCCAGAATGGGCCGCGCGCCGGCCGCGGGCCAGCCGGCGGCGCGCAGCAGGCGCCACCCCGATGGCGTGAATTGCGCCGCCGTGACCCCGGCCTGCGCGATCAGCGCGGCCAATGCGGCGCCGTCGCGCACCTGGCCACCGTCGGCCAGCACCCCTTGCGCGCCGCAGACCAGCGGCAGATAGAGTTCCAGCGCCGCGATGTCGAACGACAGCGAGGTGGATGCCAGCATGCGGTCCTGCGGCGACAGGCCGGGCGACCGGCGCATGCTGGCCAGGAAATTGGCCAGGGCGCCGTGCCCCACCATCACGCCCTTGGGCTTGCCGGTGGAGCCGGACGTGTAGATCACATAGGCCAGGTCGGCGTCCTGCAGCGGCACGCCGGGGTTGTGCCCCGCCTGCGCCGCCAGATCCGTCCGGTCCAGCACCAGCATGGGCGTGTCCGGGCCGAAGCGGTCCTGCAGTGCGGCCTGGGTGATCAGCACCAGCTGGCCGCTGTCGTGCCGCATGTCGTCCAGGCGGGTCTGCGGATAGAGCGGGTCCATGGGCACGTAGGCCGCGCCGGCCTTCATCACGGCCAGCATTGCGGCCAGCATGTCCGCGCCGCGTTCCAGGCAGATGCCCACGCGCGCGCCGCGCGTCGCGCCCAAGGCCAGCAGACGGTGCGCGATGCGGTTGGCGCGTTCGTTCAGGGCGGCATAGGTCCACGCCTGGCCGCCGCACACCAGCGCCACGGCATCGGGCCGCTGTTGCGCCTGGGCTTCGAACTGGACCGTCATGGGCAGGCAGGGCGCATCCGGCGCGGCGGCGGCCGCCAGGCCATACCCGTGCGCGCCGGCGGGCAACGCCACATCGGCGACCGCCATCCCGGGTTGCGCGTGCAGCGCCTGCAGCAGCACCAGATAGTGATCCAGCATGCCGGCCACGATGCGCGCGTCCAGCAGGCCTTCGGCATGTCCGAACACCACTTCGACGCGATCCGCGCCCTCTTCCATCACGGTGACGGACAGATCGAACTGCGCCATGCGCGCATCCAGCGCATAGGGCTGTACGGTCAGTCCCGGCAGCCGCTGCAGGCCTTCCAGGCCCGTGCGCAGATGGTTGTACATGACCTGGAACAAGGGCGGATGCGTCAGGCTGCGCGCGGGCTGCAAGGCCTGCACGAGGCGGTCGAACGGCAGATCCTGGTTGGCCTGGGCGGACAGCGCCGTATGCCGGGCCTGGTCCAGCAACTGGCCCAGCGTCAGGCGAGGCGCGAATTCGGCGCGCAGCACCTGCGTGTTGACGAACAGGCCGATCACGCCTTCGATGCCGGGCCGATGGCGGTTGGCCACGGGCACCCCGATGCGGATGTCGTCCTGGCCGGCGTAGCGGTGCAACAGGGCCTGCAGGGCGGCCAGCAGCGCCATGAACAAGGTGGCGCCATGCGCCTGCGCATGGCGGCGCAGCGCACCCACCAGCTCGGCGGGCAGCACGCGCCGCTGTTGCAGGGCGCGATACGTGGCGCCGACCTCGCGGCCGCGCGCCGCGGGCAGTTGCAACACCGGCTGCTCGCCGCCCAGCGCGCCGCGCCAGTAGTCCAGCTCGCGCGCCTGCTCGGGCGAATCCAGCCATTGCGTCTGCCACGCCGCATAGTCGGCATACTGCACCGGGAGTTCGGGCAGCGCCCGCGCCTGACCCGCGCACGCCGCCGCGTACAGCGCCGCGAATTCGTCGACCAGCACGCGCATGGACCAGGCATCGGACACGATGTGATGCATGGCCACCACGAGGATGTGCGTGTCGTCCGACTCGCTCAGCAGGCCGACCCGCAGCAACGGCCCCTGCTCCAGGTCGAACGGCTGCTGCGTGAGGGCTTGCACGCGTTGCCGCACCGTGTCCTGCCCTGCCCCATGCAGATCCTCCTGCACCCAGGCCGGCTCGCGCTCGGGCAGGATGCGCTGGGTGGGCAGGCCGTCCGCGCCACGCGGAAATACCGTGCGCAGCGATTCGTGGCGCAGCGCCAGCGCCCCGAACGCCTGGCGCAAGGCCCGGGCATCCACCCGGCCCTGGACGTGCAGCGCCTCGGTGATGTGATACGCCGTGCCCTGCGGGTCGAACTGCCACAGGAACCACTGACGCTGCTGGGCCGCGGACAGCGGCGCCTGATCGCGCCGTGCCAGCACCGGGATGGGCGCCGGCGCCTCGGCGCGCGTGCCGCCCCGCAGGCGTTGCGCGAGCAGCGCCTGCTGCTCGGGAGTGAGTCGGGCGCGCTGGGCGTCCAAGCGGTCGGATAATGACATCGGGTCTGCTACCGGGCTGGCTGTCTACCCTGTGAAGACGTCAGGACCGTGCGATCTGTTCAATCAATCCGAGTTCGACCCGTGTCGCCAGCCCTGCGACGGTGGGGTCGTTGAACAATTCCGCCGGGTGCAAGGCCAGTTCGTACTGCTTGCGCACCTGCGCCAGGATCTGGATGGCGGTCAGGGAATCGCCGCCCAGATCGAACAGGCTGTCACCGGCGCCGATCGGCTCGAATCCCAGCACCCCGCTCCACAACTCCGCCAAGGCTTCTTCCAGGTCGCTGGCGGGCGCGACATAAGCGTTGGGCAAGGCCGGGCGCGGATGACGCGTTGCCGCCACCACGGGCTGCGCGACGTCGTCGGCATAGTCCAGCGACTGCGCACGCGCCCGCTTGGCCCGCAGCCCCTGCGGCGACACCAGCACATTGCCGCCGCCCGCCGTGGCCACGATGCGCGCCAGGGCCGCCGCGCCCTGCCCGGGCGCGATGGCCGCACCGGAAGGGGCCTGGCGATGCGCCGCCATCCCGACCTCGGACCAGGTGTCCCAGCCCAGCGACCAGACCGGCACGCCCAGCGCCTGCCGGGCGCGGGCCGCGCAGGCATCCAGGTAGGCATTGGCGGCGCAGTAGTCGGCATCGCCATAGGCCCCGACCGCCGCCGCGATCGACGAGCACAGCACGATGAAGTCCAGCTCCAGGCCCTCCACGGCCCGCAGCAAGGCGCGCGTGCCATCGACCTTGGGCGCCAGCACCGCGGCCATGGCCTCGTGGCCCCGCTGCGCCAACACGCCGCCGCCCGGCAGGCCGGCCGCGTGGATCACGCCATGCAAGGCGCCGAAGCGGGCCCGGGCGCGTTCCAGCGCAGCCGGGATGGACTGGGGATCGGTGACGTCGCCCTGCACGATCTCGAACGGCACGCCGGTCGCGTGCAAGGCCTGCAAGGCCGCATATCGCGCGCGCTCGCCCGGCGTGTCCGCGTCGCTGGCCAACGCGGCCCATTGCGGTTGCGGAGCCACGGCGCTGCGCCCCAGCAGCACGCAGCGCGCCTGCGATTGCGTCGCCAGGTGTGTGGCCAGGGCCAGGCCCATGCCGCCCAGGCCACCGGTGATGAGGTAGACGCCTTCATGGCGCAGGCCCGGCGCCTGCGGATCGGCCAGGGGGGCGCATGCAGCATAATCGAGCGTCCAGCGTTGCGGGCCGCGGTAGGCCTGCACCGTGCCGCCTTCCCATTGCGAGGCCAGTACCTGTCCGGCCAGCCAGCCGGCGTAACGCGC
The DNA here is from genome assembly GCF_900078315.1 of Bordetella ansorpii. Taxonomy (GTDB): domain Bacteria; phylum Pseudomonadota; class Gammaproteobacteria; order Burkholderiales; family Burkholderiaceae_B; genus Bordetella; species Bordetella ansorpii. Next base: position 281,828 of record NZ_FKBS01000012.1, on the reverse strand, counting down.
CGCAGGGTCGGCGGGCACGTCCACCAGCCGGCAGCGGATGTCCGGCGCCTCATGCGGCAGGACGCGGCACGGCCCGGTCAGCGTGGCGCGCGCGGGCAGCAGGCGGTCGGCGCCGCTGACATCCATCGCCTGGCTGCACACGATCGTGACGGGCAGGTCTTTGACACGCCGCCCCGGCCCCGCGCCCAGCACGGCCTGGATCATCGCGACCACGCTGTAGAAGCCCTCTTCCAGGATGGCCTGGTCGGTCGCGCGACCGGCGGCCGGCACGCTCCAGGCATGCACGACGCCCGCCAGCGGCGTATCGCGGTCGCCCAGGGCATCCAGCAGGCGCGCCATGTCCTCGGCGGCGCCGGGCCGCAGCGCATAGTGGCTGGCGGACTGCACCTCGTAGCGGGCCGCGCGCTCGATGAACACGATGTCCGCGCCCAGGCGTTCCAGGCGCGCGCGCAAGGCGGCAGTCAGCGCGTCGTGCTGGCCGAACAGCAGCCAGTGGCCCGGGGCCGGCGCGGCGCCGTCGGCCAGGGGCGCGGCCTGGGTCCAGCACGGCTGCTCGAACCAGGCCTCGACCGGGCGGCTGTCGCCCGGCGTATCGTTCGCCCGCGGCGCTTGCGTGCCGGTCTCGGCGCCCTCGATCCAGTACGAGCGGCGCTCGAAGGGATAGCCCGGCAGCGATACGCGGCGGCCGTCCGTGCCCTGATAGGCAGACCAGTCCAGCGGCACCCCGGCGCACCAGAGCCTGCCCACGGTCTGGGCGCAGCATTGCGCGGCGTCGGCGGCATCGCGCGGCGTGGGCAGCGAGGCCAGCACGGCCGCGGCGTCCGCGGCGCGCGGATGCCGGCGCGCCAGCGCGGTCAGCACCGCGCCCGGCCCGGTTTCCAGCAGCACCCTGCCCGGCTCGGCCAACAAGGTGTCCAGGCCAAGGGCGAACTGCACCGTGCCGCGCAGATGGCGCGCCCAATAACGCGGGTCCACGGCGTCCTGCGTCGTGATGGGCTGGCCGCTCAGGTTGGAAATCCACGGAATCGACGGCGGTTGGCGGGGAACGCCTTCGACCAGGGCGGCGAAGGTATCGAGCACCGGCTCGACCATCGGGCTGTGAAACGCATGCGACACCGTCAGGCGGCGCGCCTCGATGCCCTGCGCCGCCAGCCCCTGCTCGGCCGTCTCGATGGCCTGCGGGGTACCCGACAGCACGCACAGATTCCCGGCGTTGACCGCCGCGATGCCGCAGTCGGCGCCTGTCCAGCGCGCGGCCTGATCCGGGCTCAGCGGCACGGCCAGCATCGCGCCGGCAGGCAACTGCTGCATCAGGCGGCCGCGCGCGGCGATCAGCGACAAGGCGTCCGGCAACGGGAACACGCCCGACAGGCAGGCCGCGACATACTCGCCGACGCTATGCCCCAGCATCAGCGTCGGCTGCACGCCCCAGGACATCCACAGCCGCGCCAAGGCATACTCGATGACGAACAGCGCCGGCTGCGTGAGCGCCGTGCGCGCCAGTTCGGCGGCGGCCTCTCGCGCGGCGGGGCCCGTGGCGAACATCGGGCGGCGCAGGTCCAGGCCCAGCAAGGGCTGCAGGATGGCGCAGCATTCGTCCACGGTGGCGCGAAACGCGGGTTCCTCTTGGTACAGCGCCACCGCCATGCCGGCATGCTGCGAGCCCTGTCCCGGAAACAGCATGGCGACCTGCGGCGCCTCGTGCCGCGCGGCTGCCGGCCGGTACGGCGCCAGCGTCTGGCCGTCCGTGGCCATCAGGGTGTAGCCCCGCCAGTCGAATTCGCGCCGCCCTTGCTGGAGGGTCCAGGCCGCGTCGGCCGCGGCGACGTCGCCTTGCGCCAGCCGGTCGCCCAGGCGGGCCTGGGCGCCGTCGAGCGCCGCCGCGCTGCGGGCCGATACCGGCAGCACCTGCCAGCGCCGCCGCGGCGCGCGGGCCGCCGGGCGCGCGGGCGCCTCTTCCAGCACCACGTGCGCATTGGTGCCGCCGATGCCGAAGGAACTGACCCCGGCGCGGCGCGGCAACGGGCCCACCGGCCAGGTCTCGGCTTGCGTCAGGACACGGAACGGCCCCGCGGCAAAATCGATTTCCGGATTGGGCGTCTGGAAATTCAGCGTCGGCGGCAAGGTGGCGTGGCGCAACGCCTGCACGGCCTTGATCAGGCCGGTCACGCCGGCCGCCGCGTCCAGATGGCCGATCTGGGTCTTGATCGATCCGATGCCGCACTGGCCGGCACGCCCGGGCGATTGGCCGAAGGCGCGCGTCAGCGCGGCGATCTCGATCGGGTCGCCCAGCGCGGTGCCCGTGCCGTGCGCCTCGACGTAGCCGATGCTGTCGGCCGCCACGCCCGCGGCCGCCTGCGCGGCCAGGATGACCCGCGCCTGCCCCTCGGTGCTGGGCGCGGTGTAGCCGGCCTTGCCCGAGCCATCGTTGTTGATGGCCGAGCCCTTGATGACGGCCAGCACGTTGTCGCCATCGTCCCGCGCATCGGACAGGCGCTTGAGCACCACCGCCGCCGCGCCGCTGCCGCTGACCGTGCCCGCCGCCCGCGCATCGAAGGCGCGGCAATAGCCGTCGGGCGAACGGATCGATCCGACCTGGTGGTAATAGCCCTCCCACTGCCCCAGATTGAGCGACACGCCACCGGCCAGCGCCAGGTCGGCCTCGTAGTTCAACAGGGACTGGCACGCCAGATGCACCGCCACCAGCGAGGTCGAGCACGCCGTCTGCACGCTCACCGCCGGTCCGCGCAGATCCAGCTCGTAGGCCACGCGCGTGCACAGCGCATCCTTGTCGTTGCCGTTCAGGATGGCGGCCAGGGTGGCGTCGTCGCCTTGCGTCATGCCGGCTGGCAGCAGGTTGCGCCAGGCGTACTGGTTGACGCCGCTGCCCGCGTAGACGCCCACGCGGGCGGGCTGGCTGCGTCCGTAATAACCGGCGTCCTCCAGCGCGTGCACCGCGGTTTCCAGGAAGAATCGCTGCTGCGGATCCAGAAGCTGCGCCTGGCGCGCCGAATAGCCGAAGAAGGCGGCGTCGAATCCATCCAGATCGGGCAGCACGGCGCCGGCCGCCACGAAGGCCGGGTCGTCGCGCCGCGCCAGCGGCACGCCGTGTTCGGTCAATTGCGCGTCGGTATAGCGTTGGATCGCCTCGACGCCCGCGGCCACGTTGCGCCACAGCGCGTCCACGTCCGCCGCGCCGGGAAAGCGTCCCGCCATGCCCACGATGGCGATCGCCAGGCCATCGTCGTCGTCCTCGAAAGCGGGATCCCGGTCATTCATGGCAACGCTCCTTGCGCGGCGCGCTTGCGGCGACGCAGATGTTCGCGGCGCTGACGCGCGTCGTCGGCGTGTGCCTGCGCCTGGGCAGCGTCCTGGTCCGGGTCGGGTGGCGCCGGACTCAGGTGCGCGGCCAGCGCGGCAACGGTCGGATAGGTGAACAGATCGACGGCGGGAATGCGCTGGCCCAGCGCCGACTGCAGCTCGGCCTGAAGGCGCAGCACCAGCAATGAATGACCGCCGCTGTCGAAGAAGTTGTCATGCAGACCCACGCGCTCGCGTCCCAGCACCAGGCACCAGGCCCGCGCGATGGTCTTCTCGATGTCGCGCGTGGGCGCCTGCATCGCGGCCGGCGCGGCCTGCGTGGGCGCGGGCAAGGCCTTGCGGTCGAGCTTGCCGCTGGCGTTCAGCGGCAGCCGCTGCAGCACGGTGATGCTGGACGGCACCATATAGGCCGGCAGGCGTTGGGCCAGTCCGGCCCGCAAGGCTTGCGGCGCGGCGGCCGCGTCACCCGCCGCCAGCACGACGTAGGCCGCCAGTTCGGGGCCGCCCGCGCCATCGCGCACCAGGGCCGCCGCCTGCGCCACGCCGGCCATCCCGGCCAGCACGGTTTCGATTTCGCCCAGTTCGATGCGATTGCCACGGATCTTGACCTGGTCATCCGCCCGGCCCAGATAGTGCAGCACGCCGTCGGCGGACCAGCGCACCCGGTCACCGGTGCGGTACAAGCGTCCGCCCGCCGTGCCCAGCGGACTTGCCACGAAGCGCTGCGCAGTCATGCCCGCGCGTCCCAGGTAGCCGCGCGCCAGCGCGATCCCGTCCAGATACAGCTCGCCGGGCTGGCCGGCGGGCACCGGGTTCAGATCCGCGTCCAGCACATGCGTGCCCGTATTGGCGATGGGCCGGCCGATGGGCACGTCCGCGCCACCGGGCGGCAGGCAGGGCCAATGGGTAACGTCGATGGCGGCCTCCGTCGGGCCGTACAGATTGTGCAGCTCGGCCCAGGGCAGTTGCTGCCAGGTCTGCGCCTGCAGGGCGGCGGGCAAGGCCTCGCCGCTGCAGATCACCCGGCGCAGGCTGCGGCACTGGCTGGCCACGCCGCCGTCCAGGAAGGCCTGCAGCATCGACGGCACGAAATGCGCCGTGGTGACGCCATCGCGTTCGATGACGGCGGCCAGCGCCTGCGGATCGCGGTGCGCGCCAGGATCGGCCACGGCCAGCGTGGCGCCCGTCATCAGGGGCAGGAAGAACTCCCAGACCGAGACATCGAACCCGAACGGCGTCTTCTGCAGCACCACGTCGCCCGCCTGCAGGCGGCACATGTCCTGCATCCACATCAGCCGGTTGTCCAGCGATCCATGCCGGTTGGCCGCGCCCTTGGGCATGCCGGTGGAGCCCGAGGTGTAGATCACGTAGGCCAGCATCTCGGGATGCAGGGGCACGGCCGGCGGACCGGGATCGGCCATGCCGGGCGATTCGGGGGCATCCAGGTCCAGCGTCGTCAAGCCCGGCGGCAGCGACAGGGTCTGGTGATGGCCCCCCTGCGACAGCAGCACCCGGGGCCCGCTGTCGGCCAGCATGTAGTCCAGCCGCGCGGCCGGCAGTTCGGGATCGAACGGCACGTAGGCGGCGCCGGCCTTCAGCACCGCCAGCAGCCCCACCACCATGGCCACGCTGCGGCTGGCCAGCACGGCCACACGGGTATCGGCGCCCGCGCCCGCCTGCGCCAGCCGGTGCGCCAGGCGGTTGGCGCGCGCCTCCAGCTCGGCGTAGCGCAGCGTTTCGGAGCCGTGCACCAGGGCCACGGCATCCGGCGTGCCGCGCGCCTGCCGCGCGATGCGCTCATGCACCGCCACGAAGGGGATCGGCGCGGATGCCGGCACCGCCCAGCGGCGCAGTTGCAGGCGGTGGGCCGACGGCACCAGATCGAAGGCGCCGCAACGCACGTCGGGATCCTGCGCGAGCTGGCGCAACACGCGCTCGCAGGCTTGCAGCACCCGCCCGGCGGCGTCGGGGGAAAAGAGATCGGTGTTGTATTCCAGGTAGCCGCTCACGCCATCGGCATCGATGCGCAGGTCCAGCGACAGTTCGAATTTCGCCGTGCCCGGATCCAGCTCCATGAACTCGGCCTGCGCCTGCCCGAAGGCGCAGCGCGGCGCGGCGGCGCCCATCTGCACGCCGAACAGCACCTGGAACAAGGGATTGCGGGCCGGATCGCGCGGGTCGCGGCGCTGCGACAGCAGCCATTCCAGCGGCGCCTCGGCGTGATTCATGGCCATCAGCGCATCGCGCCGCACGGCCGCCACCACGTCACGCAGGGTGTGATGCGAGGCGATGTCGGCCACATAGACCTGGGTGGTGGCGAAGCAGCCGATCAGCGCCTCGGCCCGCTCGTCATGCCGGCCGGCCTGCGGCACGCCGATGGCATAGCGTCCCTGTTCGCACAGGCGCGCCAGCGTCACCTGCCAGGCCGCCAGCAGCAGCACGAACGGGGTGGCGGCCATTTCACGGCAGCGCTCGCGCAGTTTTTCGGACAGCGCCGTGGGCAGGCGCAACGGCAGCAGCGCACCGGCATGGGTCTGGCGCGGTGGACGCGGACGGTCGTTGGGCAGCGCCAGCGGCGCGATGGGCGCGCCCAGATAGGCTTCCCAGTAGGCCATCTGCGCCGACAGCCGCCCACTGTGCACCGCCAGCCGCTGGTCGTCCGCCAGCTCGGCATAACGTGCCGCCAGCGGCGCCAGTTGCACGGGCCCCGCCAGGGCCTGCGCATACGCGGCCTGCAGATCGGCGGCCAGCAGCGGATTGGAGGCGCCATCCGATGCGATGTGATGCAGGCACAAGGCCAGCACGGATTCATCCGGCGCCAGCCGTACCAGGGTGGCGACGATGGCCGGCGGCCGCGCCAGATCGAACACATGGCCCGCCACGGCGCGCAGCGTGCGCGCCAGGCCGGCCTCGCGCTCGGCCGACGCCAGCGCCGACAGGTCTTCGCGCGACAGCGCGAAGGCGGCGTGCGCCAGCACTTCCTGGCGCGGTTCGCCGTCCACCATCGCGAAGCGGGTGCGCAAGGTGTCATGGCGCGCGATCACGCCCTGCAAGGCACGTTCCAGCGCATCGGCATCGAGCTCGCCCCGGATGCGCAACGCACGCGGCAGGTTGTAGGCCGTCAACGCCGGATCCAGCGACTGCAACAGCCACAAGGGCTCTTGCGCGAACGACAGCGGCGCCGACGCCAGGACGGGCGGAACCGCGGCCATCATGTCGGCTCCAGCACGCCGGCGCCGCCCGAGGGCGCATGCTGCGGCACAGTGGCGCCCAGCCCGCGCAGATACTGCGCCAGCGCCGCGACGTTGGGATGATCGAAGACCGTGCCCGGCGCGATGTCCACGGCCAGCCGCTTGCGCAGGCGCGCGGCCAGCTTGATGACCAGCAGCGAATGCGCGCCCAGTTCGAAGAAGTCGTCATGGATGCCCAGCCCGGGCACCTCCAGCAGGCCGCTGGCCAGCTCGACGAGCACTGTCTCCAGCGCATCGCGCGGCGGTGCGGCATCGCCCTGTTCCTGGCCCGTCTGCGCCGGCGGCGCGTCCAATGCCGCCAGAGCCTGACGGTCTATCTTGCCGTTGGCCAGGCGCGGAAACGCCTGCAGCTGCGTCACGCGGGCCGGCACCAGGTGCGACGGCACGCGTTCGGCCAGGGCCCGGCGCGGATCGGCCAGCGTACCGTCGGCTTGCACGAAGGCCGCCAGTACGGTTTCGCCACCCGCGCCACGGTCGGCCACGACCGCCGCCAGACGCACGCCAGGCAGCGCCAGCAACTGCGCTTCCACTTCGGCCAGATCGACCCGGAAACCGCGGATCTTCACCTGATGGTCGGCCCGTCCGGCCAGCCGCAGGCCGCCGCCGGGCAGCACCCACGCCACGTCGCCGCTGCGATACAGGCGGCCGGCGGCGTCGCCCGTGAAAGCCTCGCCGTCGTCCCGGTTCAGGTAGCCTTGGCACAGTTGCGCGCCGCCGATGCACACTTCGCCCCGGCCACCGACGGGCGCGGGCTGCCCCTGCGCGTCCAGCACCTGGACGCGGTTGTTGGCCAGCAGTTGCGTCAAGGGCAGCGACGACAGGGCTTCGTCCGGGCGCGCCGCGTGCACCATCACCCCTACCGTGGTCTCGGTGGGGCCGTAATGGTTGTACAGCCGGACACCCGGCGCCATGCCCAGCAGGCGCTGCGCGAAGGCGCGCGGCGTGGGTTCGCCGCCCAGCACGATCAGCGAAGGCAGGCGCGGCGCGGCGTCCTCGATCAACGCTTCCAGATGCGTGGGCGTGATCTTGATCGCGTCGATCCGGTGCTGGCTGACGAAGGAAGAGAACGCGCGCGCATCCCGCACATCCGCGTCGCTGGCGATCACCACGCAGCCACCGCTGTACCAGGCGCCGTACAGCGCGGTGTTGCCCAGGTCGGCGGCGACCGAGCTGGTCAGCGCCCAGCGTTGACCGGAAGACAGCGACAAGGCCGTGCCGATCGCCGCGGCGTAGTTCGCCAGCGCCGCATGCCCGACCATCACCCCCTTGGGCACGCCGGTCGATCCGGAGGTGTACAGCACGTAGGCCAGGCCGTGCCCGGCGGCCTCCGTGCCGTCTTGCGCGGCGGCCGCCGCCAGCGCGTCGTACGCCATGCGCGGAACGTGGGCCAGCGCCGTCTCGTCCCCGCGCGCATGGACGCACAGCGCCGGCCGGGCATCTTCCAGGATGGCCGCGCGGCGGGCCTGCGGCCAGTTCGGCTCCAGCGGCAGATAGGCCGCGCCGGCGCGCCAGACCGCCAGAATGGCCGTCAGCAGCGCCGCACCGCGCGGCAGTTCCAGCGCGACGATCTGGCCCGGCGCCACGCCCTGGGCGCGCAGCGCACCCGCCAGGGCCGTTGCCCGCGCATCCATGTCGCGATAGCTCAGACCGTCCGAGCCTTCGGCCACGGCCAGCGCATCCGGCGTCTGCCGGGCCCAGAAACGGAAACGTTCGGCCAGCGGCACGGCGTCGCCCGGCAGGGCCGCGCCTTGCCACGCCAGCGCGATACGCGACGGGTCGACCGCCACGGGCAGACGCCAGGCCGATGCGCCCGGCTGCGCCAGGGCGGCGCGCAACAGGGCTTCGTACTGCGCCAGCATCTGTCCCGTGTCGGGGTGATAGTGACGGGCATCCGCCTCCAGCGTCAGGCAGGCAGAGGCCGCATCCTCGTCGATCCGCAGGGCCAGCGCGCAGCCCGACAAGGTGCCGCCGCGGCGCCACGCCGCGGGGTCGCCCTGGGCGTCGTGCGCGAAGCCCACCGACCAGTGGCCCTGCCGGGCGTCGCCTTGCAATGGCCAGTATTCCTGCGCCTCGCCCTGCCCCGCCAGCTCGGCGTCCAGCCGCGCCACCCAGTCGGCGTACGACAGGCCGGCGCCGATCTCGACGCGCAGCGGCAGCAGTTTCTCGTACACGCCCAGGCCGCCGCGCATCACGTCGTAATCGTCGCGGCAATCGCGCAGCACGCCCGCGGCGAACGCGGACGGCCCGTTCAAGCGCGCCAGCAGCAGCCACCAGGCCGCCATCCAGACGGTCGAGGGCGCGCAAGCGGCTTGCTGGGCGTGGCGCCGTACCGCCTGAACCAGCGCCGGATCGGCCTGCAGGCGGGCGCGCACGCGGCCGGAATGCGCCGGGCAATCGATCTGATAGCCCGACACGGGGCCGGCCAGCGCCGCGCCTTCGGGCAAGGCGGCCTGCCAGTAATCCAGGCCGGCGGCGACATCCGCCGGATCGGCGGCCATGTCCTGGCGCCAAGACACATAGTCGCGATAGGCGAAATCCGCGTCCGCCGAGGCTTGGCCAGCCAGTGCCCGCGCCAGGCGGCGCAGACTGCCGTGGTCCAGCGCCGAGGGATGGGCCGCCACGGCCAACGCGACCCGGCCGGCGCCTTGCAGCAGCGCCACGCGCAGGATCTCGCCGCAAGCGGCGTCCATGGGCGGTTGCGCCCATGCCGCGACGGCCGCTTCCAGCGCCGCGTCGTCGCCGGCCTCCAGCACGATGTCATCGCAGGCCATGCCGCGCGCCTGCGCCAACGGCCCCTGCAGGCCCGGCTCCGATGCGTCGGGCTCCGCCAGCCGGATGGCCACGCGCAGCGCCTCGTGGCGGGCCAGCAGCTGTGCCAGCCGGGCGCGCAACGTCGCGGCGTCCAGCACGGCCGGGCATACATAGGTGAGCGGTGTCCACGCGGCGGCCGCCAAGGCCTGTTGCTCGGGACTCAGTCCATAGGCCTGGGCGGTATCGAGATGCTCCGTCATTGCGCCTGCTCCGCGAGGTCCAGCGAGGACCGGTCGACCATTTCCCCCATCGCCACGACGATCTTGCGGGGGCCTTGATACGGGTCGCGCGCATGCGCGGCCAGCATGTTGTCCAGCATCACGATGTCGCCCTGGCGCCACTGGAAGCGCACCGCGCATGCCTCGTAGGCCTCGCCCACGATACGCATGACGTCGTCGGGAATCACCGATCCGTCGCCGTAGTACACCTGGCGCGGCATGCGCTCGGCGCCCACCAGGCTCAGCAGGTCTTCGCGCACGTCCTCTTCCAGGCACGCGCTATGGTGCAACTGGACCTGATTGAAGAAGCTGCGCTCGCCCGTCACGGGATGGCGGATGATGGCCGGGCACTGCGTGCGGGTCTGCAGCGTGTCGGCATCCAGCCAGCGCCATTGCGTACCCGCCGCCGCCAGACGCGACTCCACTTGCGCGCGGTCCGAGGTCTTGTAGAAATCACGCCAATCCACGTCCAGCCGGGGCGTGAAGGTGCGCACGTACAACAAGCCGTGCTGCTCGAACCGCTCGACCACGTGTTGCGGCAGGCGCGTCAGCATCTCCCGGCAATCGACGATGGGCGTGGCGCCGCCCGAGGGCGAAGGCAGTTCGCAGAAGAACCACTGCTTGCGCGGCCAACGCTCCAGGTGCGCGCTTTCGTTGTGGTACAGAATCATCTGCTTTTCGGGATACGGCGTGGAGCGGTAGGTATTGCGCCCGCCCTCTTTCTTGGGCAGGTCGCCATAGCTGCCGAACAGTTGCGGCTCGATCGCCTCGGCGAACGATTCGAACTGCTGCGGCGTCTTCAGCCCGAAGTCGCGGAACAGCAGGCCGCCGTGCCGCGCCACCCATTGTTCGATCTGCCCGGCGTTGGCGCGGGCCCACGCGACCGCATCCAGGCCGGGCTGGGCCGGCTCGATCACCAGCGGCAGCAACCTGCCTTCGTCGAAGGGCCTGGTGGCGACCTGCGCGGCGCTGTCGGGGCGCTGCGCGGCGCCCGCCGCCAGGCGCGCCAGTTTGTTTGCCTTGCTGTTTGCCAAAGCGGTTCGCATGCCGACCTTCTCCTTGTTGCGGGAAACGAACGGCGCGATATCCAGATCCGGCGTATCCGCGATACGGGTCAGGAGCCCGTGCCATGCCGCCGCGTACTCGCGCGCCGTCGCTTCCGAGTACAGGTCGGACGCATAGACCCACTCGCAGGCCAGGCCGGCGGGTTGTTCCGTGACGAACACGGCGAGGTCGAATTTGGCGTCATTCTCACCCTGGGGCAGTATCTGGACGCTGGCCTCGCCCAGTTCGAAGCGCGCGGCCGGCGTGTTCTGCAGCACGAACAGCATCTGCAGCAAGGGATTGTGGCCGCGCGAGCGCGGCGCGCCCGCCATGTCCACGATCTCGTCGAACGGGACGTGGCGGTGATCCATGGCCGCCGATACCTGCCCGGCGGTGTGCGCCAGCCAGGGCAGGAAGCTGGGCGGCGCATCGTCCAGGCGCGAACGCAGCGGTACTACGTTGACGAAGAACCCGATCGAATGTTCAAGCCAGGGATGGTCGCGCCCGGCCACGTCGGTGCCGACCACCAGGTCGCGCGCATCGGCCGCCCGGTGCATGACCAGGAAGAACGCCGCGATCAGCACGTTGAACAGCGAGGTGCCGCTGCCGCGCGCCACGCGGCGCAGCCCGTCGGCCAGTTCGGGCGGCAGTTGCAGCGGCACGCAGCCGCCGCGATGCGAGGCCACCGCGGGCCGTGGCCGTTCGGACGGCGGACTGGACACGGCGGGCGCTCCGGCCAGGTAGTCGCGCCAGAAAGCGCGGCTGGCCTGCAGGGCCTGCGGCGTGTGGCGGCGCGCTTCCCAGGCGGCGTAGTCGGCATACTGCACGGCTGGCGGCGCCAGCGTCAGCGGGCGCTCTTGCGCCAGGGCCTGGTAGATGCCGCTCAGCTCGCGGGCGAACACCGAGATCGACCAGCCATCGAAGGCGATGTGATGCACGGCCACCAACAGGCGCGACCGCGTGGGCGCCAGCCGCAGCATGCATGCGCGCAACAGCGGCGCGGCGTCCAAGGGCAGCGGCGTGCCGCGCAGCGTGTCGAACAAGGCCGCCTCGCGCGCCTGCCGGTCAGCGGCAGTCGCGTCGCGCAGGTCGTGCACGGGAAGATTCAGCGTCGGCGCGGCCACGGCCCGCGCCAGCGGATTGCCGTCCTCGTCTTCGTCATAGACCGTGCGCAGGGCCTGGTGGCGTTCGATGATGGTGCCGATGGCGCGCGCCACCAGGTCGGGCTCCACCCGGCCCTCGATGTCCAGCCTGGCCGAGATGTTGTAGGCCGACAGCGCGCTGTCCTGCGCCGGGTCGGCCAGCCGTTGCACCAGCCAGAGACGCCGCTGCATGGGCGATAGCGGCAGCACGTCGCCATGTTGCAGCGGCGCCAGTTCCACCGGCGCCCGGGCCGCCGCGCCGCCCTGGCGCGCGCGTGCGGCCTGCGCCGCCAGTGCGGCGATGGTGGGTTCGCGGAAGAACGCGCTGGGGTGGACGTCCACGCCCCATTGCTTCTTCAGGCGCGACAGGACCTGGATGGCCACCAGCGAATCGCCGCCCAGTTCGAAGAAACTGTCGTCCCGGCCGATGCCGTCCAGGCCCAGGCGCTCTTGCCAGACGGCGGCCACTTCGCGCTCGGCCGCGTCGCGCGGCGCTGCGTAGGGGGTCGGCAGGGACGGCCGGGGATGACGCGTCTGCGCCGTGGCGGCGCCCGCTTCCGCCTCGTCCACGCCGTCCAGCAGATCCTGGCCGGATGCCCGCAGGCGCGCGTGCAGGTCCGTGGTGCAGACCAGCACCTGCGCGCACGGCGCGGCGTCGACGATGCGCTCGAACAGGCGTGCGCCGGCCGGACCCTCCAGGCCGACGCCATCGGGCATCTCCATGCCGGCCGCCATGCCCAGGCCGCGCCAGGCATCCCAATTGACCGACAGCACCGGGTAATCGCAGTGCCGCGTGGCTTGCGCCGCGGCGCCGTCCAGATAGGCATTGGCCGCCGCATAGGCCCCCATGCCCAGGCCGCCCGCCACGCTGGCCAGCGACGAGCACAGCAGCACGAAATCCAGCGGCTGCCCGGCCAGCGCGTCGAGCAGCGCGCGCGTGCCGGCGATCTTGGGCGCCAGCACGCCCGCCATCGCGGCGCCGTCCCAATCGGCCAGCATACCGGTCGCATCGGCGCCGGCGGCGTGCACCACGCCATGCAAGGCGCCGTAGCGGGCGCGCGTCAGCGCCAGCGCCGCCTGCAGGCTGGCGGGATCGCCGACGTCGGCGTCGCAGACCAGCACCTGGCCGCCCGCGGCCTCCAGGGCCTGCAGGCGCTGCTGCATGGCGGGTGCGCGGGCCTGCGCGGTGGCATTGCGGCCCAGCAGCGCCAGCCGCGTCTGCCATTGCGCGGCCAGATGGCCGGCCAGCGCCAGGCCGACGCCGCCCAGGCCGCCGGTGATCAGCACGACCCCGGCGCGGCGCAGGCGCGGCGCCGACGGCGGCAGCGCCAGGGGCGCGACGTCGCGCAGCCAGCGTTGGCGGCCGCGATAGGCAACAGTGGATGGGTGCGGCGTGGCGGGGTCCCCGGACGGCCAGGCCGCCAGTTCGGCGCACAGCACGGCGGCGGGCGTGGCGGCGCCGCCCAGGTCCAGCAGGCGGCACGCCAGGCCGGGATACTCCTGCTGCGCCACCTTGAGCAGGCCATTGAGCGCGGCGGCAGCCGGATCGATAGGTTCGTCGCCCGAGACATCGAGCGCGCCGCGCGTCAGCACGGTCAGCCCCAGGGGTGAGGCGGCCTGGGGCGGGGTGGACGGGTCCAACGCGTGCAGCACGGCCAACAGGCCGTCGATGCCGGCCAGGTCGTCCGCGCCCGCGCCGGGCGCCTGCCAGACCACCTGCGCCAGTCCGCCCGGCTCGGCGCGCGCCCGCGCCAATGCGGCAGGCAGCGCCGCCGTGTCCGCTACGTGGCGTACCGTGTACCCCCGCGTTCCCAATCCTTCGATGCAGCCGTCTGGCGCCGGCCCGACCCACAGCACGCAGCCCGTGGCCGACGTATCCAGGCTGCGATTCTGCGCGCCGGACGTATCCACGCCGGACGCATCCACGCCGGACCACGCCACGCCGGGGCCCTCCCCGCGGGTCGTCTTCACACGACTTGGCGCGGCGGCACGGCGCCACGTCATGCAATACGTCGGCCCCGCCTGCGCCTGCCGCGATGCGGCCGTCGTGGCGTCGACCCAATGGCGCTTGCGCTGGAACGGATAGGTGGGCAGCGGCACCATGCGGCCACCGTTGGCGCGGCAGGCGCGCCAATCGACCGGTACGCCGGCTTGCCACAGCGCCGCCACCGCCTGCGCGATGCGCGCGCCGTTCTCGTCGCGCTGCCTCGGGTGCGCCAGGGAAGCCATCAATGCGCGCGCCGTGCCGGCGCCGGGATGTTGCCGCGCCAGCGCGATCAGCGTCTCGCCAGGCCCGACCTCCAGCAGCACCCTGCCCGGCTCGGCATACAGCGTGTCCAGCCCTTGCGCATAGCGCACCGTGCCGCGCAGGTGCCGGGCCCAATAGGCCGGGTCCGTCGCCATCTCGTCGGTGATGCGCGCGCCCGTCAGATTGGAGACGAACGGAATGGACGGCGCACGCCGTGGCACCGAGGCCACGACCCGCTCCAGCGGCCCCGTCACGGCCTCGGTCATGGCCGAATGCGAGGCGAGGGCCACGTGCAGGCGGCGCGGCACATGGCCTTCGCGCGCCAGCCAGGCCTCGGCCGCCTCGATGGCCGGCAGCGGCCCCGACAGCACACTGACCTCTTCGCCGTTGACGGCGGCCAGATCGCAACCGGTCTCGCGCAGCACCGGCGCCAGCGCGTCCGCCGGCAGCGCCACGGCGGTCATGGCGCCGGGCGGCAGCGATTGCAGCAGCCGGGCACGCTCGGCCACCACGTACAGCGCGTCGTCCAGTTCGAAGACGCCGGCCACGCAGGCGGCGGCATATTCGCCCAGGCTATGGCCCAGCATGATGTCGGGCCGCACGCCACGCCGCAGCCACCATTGCGCCATGGCGTACTCGACCGCGAACAGCGCGGGCTGCGCCAGCGCGACCTCGAACAGCGCCGTGTCCGCCGTCTCGCTTGCCGCGCCCTCGGCCAGCACGAGGGGCAACAGATCATGTCCGGTCAGTGCGCGCAGCCGCGCGCAGCAGTGATCCAGGGTCTGGCGGAAACCCTCGTCGTCGCGGTACAGCGCGGCGGCCATGCCGCCGTATTGCGCGCCGCTGCCGGGAAACAGCCAGGCCACCGGCGGCGCGGCGCGCACGGCGGCAGCCGGTTGGCGCATGGGCTCGGCCAGCAACCGGGCCGCCTGCGCGGCATCACGCGCGACCACGGCGTCGCGGTGCGCGAACTCGCGCCGGCCGGCCTGCAGCGTCCACGCCACGTCGCCCAGCGGCGCCCCGGGCGATTGTTCCAGATGCCGGGCCAGGCGGGTCCGTGCGTCGTTCAGGGCGGCGGGCGTCTGCGCCGACACGGGCAGCACCTGCCAGCGATCATCGGGCGCGCCCGATACGTCGGGAACCGGCGCTTCTTCGAGCACCACGTGCACATTGGTGCCGCCCATGCCGAACGAACTGACGCCGGCGCGGCGCGGCGTCGCGCCGCGCGGCCACGGCCGCAGTGAGGTGTTCACGTAGAACGGCGTGGCGCCGAAGTCGATACGCGGATTGGGCGACTGGAAATTCAGGCTGGGCGGCAACTGCTGGTGGCGCAGCGCCAGCGCCGCCTTGATCAGGCCGGCGATGCCCGCGGCCGCGTCCAGGTGGCCGATATTGGTCTTGACCGATCCCAGCGCGCAACTGCCTGGCGGGCAATCCGCGCCGAAGGCCTCGGCCAGCGCGGCAATCTCCACCGGATCGCCCAGCGTGGTGCCGGTGCCATGCGCCTCGACATAGCCCACGCTGGCCGGCGCCACATCGGCCAGGGCCAGCGCGGCGCGGATGACAGCGGCCTGCCCGGCCACGCTGGGCGCGGTGAAGCCGACCTTGTCCGCCCCGTCGTTGTTGACGGCGGACCCCTTGATGACGGCATGCACGGTATCGCCATCGCGCAGCGCGTCGGCCAGGCGCTTGAGCGCCACCACGCCTGCGCCGCTGCCGATCACCGTGCCGCGCGCGTCCTGGTCGAAGGCGCGGCAACGGCCGTCCGGCGACAGGATGGCGCCTTCCTGGAACTGGTAGCCCTGCTCCTGCATCAGGTTGATCCACACCCCGCCCGCCAGGGCCATGTCGCAGTCCTGCGCCCATAGCGCATGGCAGGCGTAATGCACCGCGGCCAGCGAGGTCGAGCATTCCGTCTGCAAGGTGACCGCCGGTCCGCGCAGGTCCAGCTTGTAGGCCACCCGCGCGCACAAGGAGCCCGGCGAGTTGCCGTTCAGCAGGCCCAGCAGGTCGGCGATGCCGCTGTCCGCCCCCAACCCGGTGGCCGGCAACAGGTGGCGCAGCAGGTACAGGCCCGCGCCGCTGCCGCCGTACACCCCGACGGAATCGTTGCGCGCGCGCCCGACGCCGCCGGCCTGCTCCAGGGCCTGCCAGGCGCACTCCAGGAACAATCGGTGCTGCGGATCGAGCTGTTCGGCCTCGCGCGGCGTATAGCCGAAGAAGCCCGCGTCGAACTCGGCCACGTCGTCCAGCACGATGCCCGCGCGCACATAGCCGGGATCGTCCAGCGCCTGCTGCGGCACGCCCCGCGCCAGCAGGTCCGCGTCCGAGAACGCCGTGCGCGATTGCACGCCGTCGCGCAGGTTGCGCCAGAAGGCATCGGGATCCGCCGCGCCGGGAAAGCGGCCGGCCATGCCGACGATGGCGATCTCCAGGCCCGTGCCGGTATCCAGGGAATCGGAATCAGGGGTGCTCATTGAACTCTCCGTGCGGCGCCGCGTTGCAACAGGGCGGCGCGCTGGCGCTGCGCGCGTCCCTCGGCGGCCTGCGCGGCCGCCGGGGCGGCAGCGGACGCCGGCTTGGGCGCCAGATGGGCGGCCTGGGCCGCGACGGTGGCGTGGCGGAACAGGTCCAGCACGGTCAAGCCGGCATCGAGCTGCGCCTCGATGCGCTGATGCAGGCGGATCAGCAGCAGGGAATTGCCGCCCAGGTCGAAGAAGTTGTCGTGCGGACCGACGTGCTCGACGCCCAGCACCTCGGCCCAGATGGCCGCCAGCGCGGCGGCCAGCGCGGTGGCCGGGCCGTCCTGGGCCGGCGTAGCCGGGACAGGACATGCGCCAGCCGCCGCCACGGCGGCCTGCTCGGCATGCGCGGCCAGGGCGGCCCGGTCGATCTTGCCCCCGCTGGCCAGCGGCAGGCTCGGCAGGACGTGCACGGCGCCCGGCACCATGACCTCGGGCAGATGCTGGCGCAAAGCGGCCCGCAGGCCGGCGCCATCCAGCGCGTGATCGGCTCGGGCCGTGACGCAGGCCACCAGTTGCGCGGTATCGCCGCGTTCGAGCAGCAGCACCACGGCTTCCCGCACGCCCTGCAGGGCCAGCAGGCGCGCCTCGATCTCGCCCGGCTCGATGCGGAATCCCCGCAGCTGGACTTGCGCGTCATTGCGGCGCAGATAGATCAGCTCGCCGTCCTCGCGCCACTTCACCAGGTCGCCGGTGCGGTACAGCCGCGCGCCGGCCACGTGGAAGGGATCGGCGACGAAACGGTCGGCGGTGATGTCGGGCCGGTTCAGGTAGCCGCGCGCCAGGGCTTCGCCGCCCAGGTAGAGCTCGCCGGTGACGCCTGGCGGCACGGGCTGCAGATCGGCGTCCAGCACATAGGCGCAGCGCGGGCCCAGCGCCCGGCCGATAGGCGGCGCCCCGGTGGGCTCGCCGCCCGGCGATTGGCCGTCCGCGCGCCAGGCCACCGGCGTGATCACCGCCTCGGTCGGCCCGTACGCATTGATGATGCACGCGGGATGCAACACGCGCCGGAACAGGCGCAGATCGTCCTCATGCCAGGCTTCGCCACCGAACAGCACGGCGCGCAGCGTCGCCTGCAAGGGCTGCGCCTGCGCCAGCAACTGGCGGGCATAGGCCGGCGGCAGGTCCGCCACCGTTACGCCCAATCGTTGCAGATCCTGGTCGAAGGCCGGCGCCAGCGTCTGCCAACGCGGCTGCAGCACCAGCGCAGCGCCCGTGGCCAGGGGCAACAAGGTCTGCTCCAGGCCCGCATCGACGTGCGGCGACGCGAACTGCAGCACCCTGTCGTGCCCGTCCATGCCGCACAGCGCGGTCATGGCGCGCAGGTGGCTGGCCAGCGCGCCGTGCGGCACCGCCACGCCCTTGGGCCGTCCGGTCGTGCCCGAGGTATAGATGACATAGGCCAGGCTGTCCGCATGCAGCGCCACCGCGGGATCGGCCAGGCGCGGGCCCAGCGGGGGCAGTTGCGCGGGCAGAATGAGTTGCGGGCAGGCGGGCGCGGCCAGCGCCAGCGGCGATTCCGCCTCGAAGATGGCCAGTTGCGCGCGGCAGTCGGCCACCAGCGCATTCAACCGCGCGGCGGGCTGCGTGGCGTCCAGCGGCACGTGCACCGCGCCCAGCTTGAAGACCGCCAGCAGCGCGACGACCATCTGCGCGGAGCGCGGCAACGCCGACACCACCACGCCGCCCGGACGCACGCCGGCCTCGCGCAGCCGCGACGCCAGCTGGTTCGCATGCTGGTTCAGCGCGTCGTAATCCAGCTCGCCGGCATCGCCAGCCAGGGCCACCGCGCGCGGCCGCGTCACCGCATGCCGTTCGATCGCCTTATGCACCGGTTCGAACAGCGGCGCCACACCGTCGTGACGGCTGGCGCTCCACTGCGCCAGCGCCTGCTGCTGCGCGGGGGCCAGCAGGACGATCTCGCCGACCGCCTGTTGCAGGTCATCCACGCAGGCCTGCAACAGCAGCGCATAGCTGTCGGCCATGCGCGCGATGGTGGCGGCGTCGAACAGATCGGCGGGGTAGACGAAATCCGCCAGCAGCGTGCCGTCCTGCTGGCGCTGCACATCCAGCGCCAGGTCGAACTGCGAGGCCGCCTCGGGCACGCGCTGGTAGCGCACGGCGATGCCTGGCAACTGGATCTGCCCTTGAACGTCCTGCCCCAGGAAATTGAACATGGCCTGGAACAGCGGACTGACGCGCAGATTGCGCATCGGCACCAGGGCGCGCACGACCTGCTCGAACGGCAAGTCCTGATTGGCCTGCGCGCCCAGCGCCATCGTGCGAACCTGTTCCAGCAGCGTACCCAGCGTCAGGCGTCCGCGCACCGTGGCGCGCATGACGACCGTATTGACGAACAGCCCCACCATGTCCTGCGTACCCGGCGCCGTGCGCTGCGCCATGGGCACGCCGACGCGTACGTCCTCCTGGCCGGTATAGCGGTGCAACAGGGCGTGGAAGGCGGCCAGCAACAGCATGAACAGCGAAGCGCCCTGCCCGGCCGCCACCTGCTGCAGTCTCGCGCCCAGCGCCGCATCCACCGTCAGCCGGAAATGCCCCGCGGGATGCCGCGCGGCATCGGTGCGCGGCCGGTCCAGGGGCAAGGCCAGCACCGGATGACGCTCGCCCAGCCGATCGCGCCACCATGCCAGTTGCCGTGCGAACGCCGCCGTTTGAGACTGCCCGCGCTGCCACGCCGCGAAATCCGCGTACTGCAAGGCCGGCGCGCTGGCCGGGTCCGCCTGGCCTGCGGCGGCGTGCGCATAGGCCTGGGCCCATTCGCGCAGCAGCAGCGCCATGGAGACCGCGTCCGCCGCAATGTGATGCAAGGCGATGGCCAGCACGCAATCGGGCGCGTCTTCTTCGGTGATCACCGCTGCGCGCAGCAGCGGCCCCTGCCGCAGGTCGAACGGCGCATGGCTGAAGCGGCGCAAGGCCGCGTCCAGGCCATCGTTGGCCGATATCCACGACGCCACCGGGCCTTGCGCCGGCGTGACGCGCTGCGTCACCGCGCCCTCGGGCGTCACATCGTAGACGGTACGCAGCACCGCGTGCCGTTCGCGCAGCGCGGCCAGCGCGGTTTCCAGAGCCGCGCGGTCGGGCCGGCGCGACAGATGCAGCGCCGCGCACACGTGGTAGGCGGCGCCGCCGGGATCCAGTTGCCACAGAAACCATTGGCTCTCCTGGGCGTGCGACACCGGTTGAGCCAGCGCCTGCTGGCCGCGGTCCCGCGGCGCGGGCCCGTCGACCTGCGGCGCCGGCGCATCCGCCTGGCCCGCGATCCATCCGGCCAGCGCGTGCAGGCGCGGCTGCGCCAGGATGTCCTGTGCCGAGCACGCGAACCCCCACTGCCGGCGGATCAAGGCGGCCAGCCGGGTCGCCGCCAGGGAGTCGCCGCCCGCGGCAAAGAAATGCGCATCGCGCGGCGGCGTGGCGGACAGGTCCAGTGCCTGCCGCCACACCTCGCACAGGGCGCGCTCGGTATCCGTCCGCGGCGCCGCGTCGCCGGCATCGGCATTGGCATTGGCGTCCTCGCCCAGCACGTAGCGGCCATGCGCGTAGGCGCCATAGGCGTCCAGCGTGCGCCTGGCCCAGCCCTGCCGGCACGCCTGGCGTTGCAGCTTGCCGCTGGACGTCTTGGGCAAGGCGCCGGGTTCCAGCAGCACGACCACCTCGGGCGCATGGCCGAACGCCGCGCCCACCGCCGTGATGGCGGCCTCGACCACCTGCGCGACGCTCGTCTGCTTGCGTTCTTTGCGCGATACCTCCAGCGCCACGCCCACGCCTTCATCCTGGCCCGAGGCGCCGTGCACCGCGAAGGCCGCGACCCGGCCCGGCCGCGCGCCCGCCACGCCCTGCTCCACGACCCGCTCGATGTCCTGCGGGTAGAGATTGTGGCCATTGACGATGATCAGGTCCTTCTGGCGGCCCGTGATGTAGAGCCGCCCTTCGCGCAGGAAGCCCAGGTCGCCGGTGCGCAGCCAGCGGCGGCCCGGTTCGCCGACGAACGTCTCGCGCGAGGCGTCGGGCCGGTTCCAATAACCGCAGGCCACGCTCGGGCCGTATATCCAGATCTCGCCGACCTCGCCTGCCTTCAGGGGCCGCGCGGCGGCGCCGTCGAAAATTCCGATCTCGTGACCATCCGCCGCCACGCCGCAATCGACCAGCTCCATGGCCTCGGCGCCGTCCGGCTCCTGCAGCGCGCGCGCCTGGCCGGCCGCCATGTCGGCGCTGTGGAAACGCGTGCTGCGCATGCCGTCGCCCCGCCGCCCGCCGGTGGCCAGCAAGGTGGATTCGGCCAGGCCATAGCAGGGATAGATCGCGGCCGGCGAGAACCCGGCCGCCGCCACGCGCCGGGAGAATGCCCGGCAGGTATCCGCGCGCACCGGTTCGGCGCCGGTATAGGCCACCCGCCAGCAGGACAGGTCCAGGCCGCGCAACTGGGTGTCGCTGACACGGTCCACGCACAGCCGGTACGCGAAGTCCGGACCGCCGCTGATGGTGCTGCGGAACTCGTGCACCAGCGCCAGCCAGCGCACGGGACTTTCCAGGAAATAGCGCGGCGAGATCAGCACCAGCGGCGTGGTGGCGTACAAGGGCTGCAGCAGGCCGCCGATCAGCCCCATGTCGTGGTAGAGCGGCGTCCAGGTCAACATCCGGTCGGCCGGCGTGATGCCCATGCTGGCGATGATGGCCCGGGCATTGGCGATCAGATTGCCGTGCGACACCATCACCCCCTTGGGCGCGGCGGTCGATCCCGAGGTGTATTGCAGGAATGCGATATCGGAAGGCGACGGCGCGAACGGATGCCAGGTCTCGGCCTCGCTGGCGTCGACCTCGTCGACCGCCAGCAGGCGCGCCTCCTCGAATTCCTGCGCGCCCTCGCGCAATGCGTCGCGCCAATGCGCCAGGGTCAGGATGCAGGCGGCCTGCGCGTCCAGCGCGATTTCGCGCAGGCGCATCATCGGCTGCGGGCGATTGGGCTCGGGCGGAAACACCGGCACCGCGACGACGCCGGCATAGAAGCACGCCAGCATGCTGATGACGTAGTGCTCGTCGTTGTCCAGCATCACCAGCGCGCGCGCGCCGCGGTCATGATCCCGTTGCAGCACCGCGGCCAGGGCCCGCACGCGCGCGTCCAGCTGCCCGTAGGTCAGCACGTCGGCACGGCGGCCTTGCGGCGCCGCGCCCACCACGGTCAGCCACGGCTCGTCGCCCCGCGCATCGGCCAACCCGCGCAGATGCGACACGATGTCCGCCGCCCCGTCCCGCTCCCGGCCCGCCAGCCCCTTCTCGCCCGCCATTCCGATCTCCCTGCGTGGTCGGCGCGCGGCACCCGCGCACCCGTCTCTACATCCGCGCGTGGCTACGCCCGCGCACAGCCCGGCAGCGCCGCCTGGCGGAACGGGCGCACCGCGGCCAGGCGATCCTCCACGCACCGCAGCACCGCCGCCTCGTTCTGGCGTATGAAAAAGTGATGACCGTCGAACCAGTCGATGGTCGATCCCGGCTGACCCAGCGCCGGCCATCCCTCGATCCGGTGCGCCTCGATGTCGTCATCGCGTCCCGCCAGGGCATGTACGGGCACGGGCAAGGCCCGCGCGCCGTCATCCTGGAAGCTGCGGCACACGTCGTAGTCGGCCGCCAGCACATCCAGGGTCAGGCGCAGCAGTTCCGGGCTGTCGAACAGTTCCTGAGGCGTGCCGCCCTGCTTGCGCAAGTCGGCGATCAGTGCGGCATCGCCTTGCAGATCCGCATAGCGCGCCGGGTCGCGCCGTCCTGGCGCCGGGCTGGCCGAGGCCAGCAGCGCCAAGGGCATCGGCCCGCCCCGTTCGGCTTGCCGCCTGGCCAGCCCGTAGGCCAGCAGCGCACCCATGCTGTGGCCGAACAAGGCATAGTCGCCCTGCATTTCGCCGGCCTGCTCGCGTGCGACCTGCTCGACCAGGGCGGAGAAATCGCGCGCCGGCGCCTGCGCCAGCCGCGCGCCACGACCCGGCAATTCGACGGGAACCAGCCGCAGCCAGGCCGGCAACAGGCGCCGCCAGCGCATGTACATCACCGCGCTGGCGCCCGCGCACGGCAGGCACAACAGCGTGACGGTCTGCGTCACGGGATCAGTCCGCCGTGCCGGCGGGCGCGGCCTGCCCGGCCATCCAGTCGCGCAGCGACTTCGGGCGCATGTCGGTCCAGGTGCGCTCGACGAATTCCAGCACGGTCTTCTTGTCGCCCTTGACGCCGTCGACGGCGTTCCATCCGCCCGGCACCGCCTTCCAGTGGGGCCAGATCGAATACTGTTCCTCGTGATTGACCAGCACGATGAAGATCTCGTCTTCGCGGTCGAAGCAACTGGTGGACATGGCGGGGTCATCCTCATAGGCATGCCCGACGCGCTCCTGCGGCAACACGCCAGAAGGACACGCGGGCTTGCTGAGGATGACGAATCAGTGCGCGATGTGTTCAGTCCCGGCGCGCGGCAGCGCCCATGGCCCGGACACTACCTGGCCATCAGTTGGCGGCAGCCGTCCAGCGAGCGGTCCGCATCGGCGATCAGGGCGTTGATCAGGCCGAGCGCGCGCCCCGTGTCGGCAGCGATCTGACGCTGCGTCTTGCCTTCGATGCGGTACATCTCGAACACCTTGCGGGTGCGTTCGGGCAGCCGCGACAGCGCGCTGTCCACGGCCATCAGCACCGAGGTGTTCTCGACATTGCGGTGCGGCATGTCCAGCGAGGGATAGCTCAGGGCGGCTTCGGCATGCTCGTCGAACTCGCAATACATGCGTTCGAGCTTCTGGCGCCGGCAATAGTCCAGCGCCAGGTTGCGCACGACCTGGCAGCAGTAGTGCAAGGGCTGCTTCACGACGGCAACGGGGGAAAGTTCGGCCACGCGCAGGTACGAATCCTGGACGATGTCCTCGGCGCACTCCGGCCGGCGTACGATGCCGTAGGCAATGCGATAGAGATGGGAACGATTGGCCAAATAAATGGACACGAGCTCCCGCTGTACAGCGGTCCTCACCATGACAACAGCCTCCCTGGCAACGGCTGGGCACACCACGCCGTTACGTAGTTTTCAGTGATGAAACTATCTACAGGGGGGACGCGTGCGCATGGAGCGGGCCAGGAAAAGTCAGCGGGGAAACCGCCCCGCAAATGCAGGAACGGCCGAGAGAAATTAACCGAGGAGAATGACCATCGAATTACCGAATCTGCGATGTGTCATTGCACCTGTAAACGAAATCCGCACCTTGGCGAAAGTCGAAGATCGCCAAAGATAATAACCCTCGATGGCGGATCGGGGAAAGATATCGAGTTGCCAGCAGGGTCAAAGACCGGACGGTTGCTCGCCTGCCCACGCGCCGGCCGCCACGCAGCATACGGTCAATACCTGGCGGTCTGCCCAGGCGTAGCGCACGGCGACGGAGCGCCCTGCCCGCCAGTCCCGTCGGTCCCAATCGCGCGTCAAGGTCAGGGTGATGGCGGCGGGCCCCGCGTCGGTCAGTTCGGCCGCGTCGAACTCCTGGAACGCGCGAAGGCGCGGATACAGGGCCTTGTACAAGGCCTCCTTGGCCGAGAACAGCAAGGTCAGGCCATGCTGCCTGCCGCCCCAGGGCGCCAGTCGCCGGCACTCGTCTTCGGTGGCGATCATGGACTGTACGTCGGCCATCGTGTGCGTATCGATCAAGTCCTGCAGATCCAGGCCCAGGGCCGCACAATGGGTCGTCCCGGCCACCGCAGCCACCGCCCAGTGCCTGGCATGGCTGATGCTGCCCCGCCATCCCGCCGGCCAAACGGGTAAGCGCTCATCGATGCGCAGGATGCGATCCGCCGGCAGCGCCGAGGCCGGCGCTCCGGCATCGAGCAAGGCCTGGGCCGCGCACAGGCGTCCCGCCATGAACTCGTTGCGGCGCTTGTCGGCCATGCTGGCCGTCATCCCGGCCAGCGTGGCGCCGGCCTGCGGGCAAAGCGTCTGGAGGGCCTGGGCAATACGCTGGGGCGCAATCGGCAGCGCGGACATACTGACCCACGAGGGCAAGGCCAGCGGGTTTCTCAAGGCATCAAGCACGAGTATTGCCTTGCCGGCCGATTCGGAAATTTATTCTTTCAATTGGAAAAGCGAAGAAAATCGAATTCGGCATTTAGAGGGACACATTAAAACAGACGACGCAGTTTTTCAGGAAAAGAGAAACCGCTTTTTAACCCGCTCGCAATTTAACCCGCTCGCCACGCGCCAACGCAGTGCCTGAATTTTCGTTCATACACACGGAATTGTCCCGCCATCGGTGGGCGCACCTGCCCGACCAAGCATACGGGCTCCCCGAGGAGCCCGTATGCGCATGTTTGTCGTCATCCGGTCACGCCGGATCTCAGTTTTCCATCTGTATGCCTTCCGCCTTGCTCAACTCGCCCCACTTCTTCATGTCGTCCCGCACGATCTCGGCGAACTTCTCCGGCGTCGTCGGCGAAAGCTCCACGCCCGTGGCCTGGGCATAGGCCTTCATCTCGGGCGAGGCCATCAGCGTGGCCACCATCCTGTTCAACTCAGCGATCTTCTCGGGCGGCGTGCCCTTGGGCGCGAACAAGCCATACCAGTTGTTGGCGTACACATTGGCAATGCCCAGTTCGTCGAAAGTCGGCACCTCGGGCAACACCCCCGAGCGCTGCGGCGCGGCAATCGCCAGCGCGCGCGCCTTGCCCGCCTTGATCTGCGGCATCAGGCCCGACACGTCGCCGATGAAACCGGCCACCTGCCCGCCGATGGTGTCGGTGATGGCGGGCGCGGCGCCCTTGTACGGCACGTGCAGGATCTGGTTGGCGCCCGTGGCCTTCTTCAACTGCACGATGGCCATGTGCGGCATGCTGCCCACGCCTGACGAGGCCATCGACAGGCCGTCGCTCTTGGCGCGGGCCACGAAGTCCTTGGCGGTCTTGATCGGGCTGCTCTCGCCCACGATCAGCACCTCGGGCACCGACACCAGCAGCGAGATCGGCGCGAAATCCTTGATGGGATCGTAGATCAGCTTGGGATACAGGCCGGGATTGATCGAGATGGCGCCCACGGAACTCAGGAACAGCGTCTGCCCATCGGGACGCGCGCGGCCCACGTAGGTCGCGGCGATGGCGCCGTTGCCGCCGGGCTTGTTCTCGACCAGCACGGGGTGCTTCAGCGCCTTCTCCAGCTGCTGCGCCACGATGCGCGCCAGCGAATCGGCCGGGCCGCCCGCCGGGAACGCCACCACCAGGCTGGTGGGGGTCTGCGCCTGCGCGCCGGCCAGGCCGGCCAGGCTCAGCAGTCCTGCCGCCAGGCACTTCAACATTCGCTTATGCATGGTTTCTCTCCTCTTTGTTTACTTATTGATGGATGCGCGCGCGCATCAAAGGGGCGTGGCCCCTTGGGTGTTGACGAACAGGGAATAGATGGATGTGCAGGACGCCATGAACAGCCGGTTGCGGTGCTTGCCGCCGAAGGCCAGGTTGGCGCAGCGTTCGGGCAAGGCGATGCGGCCCAGCCGCTCGCCCTGCGGCGAGAACACGTGCACGCCGTCCAGCTCCGGCGTGCCCATGCCCCAGCCGCACCACAGATTGCCTTCGATATCGACCCGGAAGCCGTCGGGCGTGCCCGGCCCCGCATCGACCAGCACGCGCGGCTCGCCCAGCGCGCGGCCATCGTCCCGCACGTCGCAGGCCACGATGTTGCGTGGACGCGCGCGGGATTCGATGACGTACAGCTTCGATTCGTCGGGCGAGAACGCCAGCCCGTTGGGACCATCGATGGTGTCGCACACCTTGGTTATCGCGCCGCTGCCGGGGCAGATGCGGTAGACCGCGGCGGGCAGTTCCTGCGGCGCGCGCTCGCCCTGGTAGTAGCCGATGATGCCGAACGGCGGATCGGTGAACCAGATCGAGCCATCCGACTTCACCACCACGTCGTTGGGCGAGTTCAGCCGCTTGCCGTCGTAGTGGTCGGCCAGCACGGTGATGCGGCCGTCGTGCTCGGTGCGCGTCACGCGCCGGCCCAGGTGCTCGCAGGTCACCAGCCGGCCCTGCCGGTCGCGCGTATTGCCGTTGGCGTAGTTCGACGCATGGCGCCACACGTGGCTTTGCCCGCTGACCTCGTCCCAGCGCATGATGCGGTCGTTGGGCACGTCGCTCCACAGCAGGTAGCGGCCATCGCCGAACCACACGGGGCCCTCGGCCCAGCGGCAGCCGGTGGCCAGGCGCTCGACCGCCGCCAGCGGCAGCACCAGCTTCTCGAAGCGCGGGTCCAGCGCGATGACGGCCGGATCCGGATAGCGCCCCGGTGCCGGGGAATCAGTCGCAGCGTGCACTCATGCCTCCATCGACGACGATCTCGGTGGCGGTGATGAAGCGCGCCTCGTCCGAGGCCAGGAACAGCGCGGCATTCGCGGTATCCATGCCGTCGCCCATGAAGGGCAGCGGTATGCGCGCCTGGCGCTGCGCCAGCAAGGTCTCGACGTCGCCGCCGGCACGCTGGCCGGCCAGCCGCACCTCGACCATGGGCGTGTGCATCTGCCCCGGGATCACCGTGTTGCAGCGGATGTTCTTCTTGGCGTATTCCAGCGCCACCACGCGCGACAACTGGATCACGCCCGCCTTGGCGCTGGCATAGCCCACCTGCGCCGAGCCGGTCCAGCGGATGCCCGACGTCGACGCGATGTTGACGATGGCCCCGCCGCCCTGTGCTTCCATCAGGGGCAGCACGTGGCGGCAGCCCAGGTAGACGCTTTTCAGGTTGAAGTCGATCTGCTGGTTCCAGGCGGCTTCGTCCAGGCCGACCGGGCCGCCCTTGCGCGACCCGCCCACGTTGTTGACCAGGATGTCGACACGGCCCCAGGCGTCCACGCAGGCCTGCACCAGATCGCGCACGGCATCGGAGGACGTGACGTCCGCCCGCCAGGTCCGTATCTCGCCGCCCGCCTCGCGCACGCGCGCCACGGTCTCTTCCATGGCGTCGGGGTTCATGTCCACCGCGAAGATCTTCGCGCCCTCTTGCGCGAAACGATAGGCGATGGCCCGGCCATTGCCCCAGCCCGGCCCCACGCTGCCCGCGCCGGTGATGATCGCCACCTTGCCCTGCAAACGGCCCGTCATGATGTGTGCTCCTCGTTATCGTTCGTATCGCCGGCGCATCGCCGACGCCCTGCTTCGGACTCAGCGTCCGAACGTCACCGTGCTGCCGTCGTCCGGCAGCACCTCGAAGACGTTGATCGTCATCGAGATCAGCGTGTAGTAGCCGGCGATGCCCACCAGGTCCACCACGCGCGGCTCGCCCAGCACCCGCACCGCTTCCTGGTACAGGGCATCGGGCACCTGCCGCGTCTCCAGCAGCGCCTGCACGAAGCGGTAGACCACCGACTCGTCCTCTTTCTCGAAGACCGGCGCGTCGCCCAGGCGGACCTGTTCGGCCACTCGCGCGTCCAGCCCCGCCTTCAAGGCGATGGGATGGTGCGCCCACCATTCGAAGGACGAACGCCACCAGGCCGCCATCGTCAGGATGGCCAGTTCGGACAGGCGCGGCTCCAGGCTGGAGTCGTAGCGGCAGTACTGGCCCAGCGCCTGGGCATGCTCGGCCAGCCCGGGACGATTCAGCCAGACCGCCAGGGGCCCACGCACACGGCCACGCGGGCCGCTGGCGATGGCGTCGTACACACGGCGCTGGTGCTCGGACATCTGCGCGACGTCGGGCGCATTCAAACGGGGCATGAGTCGGTCTCCTTTATCTTTTATTGAAGCCGCCGCACGGTCTACGGCGCGAAGCGGTACAAGGCGTGCGGGTTGTCCACCAATATGCGGCGCCGCATCCCGTCATCGGGACACAGGCGCAGGAAGGTGTTGAGCAGTTCGCCGTCGTCCGGCATGTCGCCCGCCACGTTGGGATGGGGCCAGTCGGTGCCCCACAGCAGTTGTCCGGGCATCGCGTCCAGCAGCGCGGACACCAGCGCCTCGCCGTCGCCGAAGGGACGCGTAGCCTGGCTGGACACGCGGTCCAGGCCGGAGATCTTCACCCACGCGCCCGGGTGGCCTTGCAGCGCCAGCAGCGCCTGGAAGGCCTCGCTGGCCACGCCCTGCTTCGCCGCCACGCGCCCCATGTGATCGATCACGAACGGCACGCCCAGGGCCTTCAGCTTCGGCAACAGGCCGGGCAGCGAGGCCTGGTCGGAATGCACGCACAGGTGCCAGCCGAACGGCGCGATGCGCGGCGCCATCGCCGCCAGCTCGTCCCATCCGCCATTGGCCAGATGGGCCACGAAGTTGTAGCGCACGCCGCGCACGCCCAGCCGGTCGAGTTCGGCGATGCGCGCCGTGTCCACCTCGGGCGGCAGCAGAGCCACCGCACGGTATTGGCCCTGCCCTTGCTCCAGCGCATCCAGCGTGGGCGCCAGGTCGTAGCCGTGGCAGCCCGGATGCACGATCACGCCGCGCGTGAATCCCAGTTGCCGATGCAACTGCCGCGCCTGGGAGAACGGCGCATCCGGCGGCGTATAGGGACGGCCTTTGGCATACGGGAATACGTGCGCCGGGCCGAACACGTGGAAATGCGTGTCGCAGGCGCCCGCCGGCAGCGCCTGGCTGGGCGGGGTGATCGTGGCGAGCGGCGGTGCGCAATCGGGCATGGAAGGCGGCAAAGAAATGGGAATCCCCGCATCATCCGCAGCCCGCGCCGCCGCGGCAATGGCGCAAAGCTGACTTCTGATATAGAAAAAACGTATACCATTGCGCGCATGGATCTCAAGCAAATCCGCTACTTCATCATGGCCTGCGAAATGCGCAGCCTGTCGCGCGCAGCCGACGTGCTGGGGCTGTCGCAGCCCTCGCTCAGCCGGCAGATCCAGTTGCTGGAAACCGAACTGCGCCACCACCTGCTGGTGCGCACCGGACGCGGCGTCGAACCCACGCCGGCGGGCCTGCGTTTCCTGGCGCACGCCAAGGCGCTGGATGCGCTGGCCCTGCACGCCAAGGACGACATGCGCGCCTACGCGTCCACCACGCAGGACAAGGTGCGGCTGGGCATGCCCCATCGGGTGGCGCGCCGCCTGGCGCCGCACATCGTGCAGACCTTCCGCCGCCTGCATCCCGAGGCCGCGCTGACGCTGGCCGAGGGCCTGAGCTCGGAGATGAACGAGTGGCTGGCGAAAGACCGCGTCGACCTGGCCCTGCTGTACGACCCGCCGCCCTCGACGCTGGTGCGTTTCGAATCGGTGTACCGCGAAGACCTGGTGCTGGCCTACAGCAAGACATGCCGGCCGCTGCCGCCGCCGCGCGTGCGGGCCCGCGACCTGAACCGCTATCCGCTGGTGCTGCCCAGCGCGCCCAACACCATCCGCATGCTGGTGGACAGGACCTGCCGTGAACTGGACGTGACGCTGGACATCGTGGCCGAGGTGGACGTGGTGCACACCATCCTGCAGACCATGGCGCAGGATACGCTGTACACCATTCTTCCCCGGTCGGCGCTGCACGACATGCCGGGACAGGATGCGCTGGTGTACTCGGAGATCGCCGAGCCGGTCATCATGAACAACCTGACGCTGGCGCTGCCCGTGCGCGAACCGCTGCCGCCGCTGGTGGACGCCACCGCCGCGATCATCCGGGGGCTGGAGATGGCGCGGCTGTTCCTCTGAGGGCCGGCGGCGCTCAGTTCACCGTCACATCGGCCGCCTCGATCAATGCCGCGAAACGCGGCACGTCCTTCGCGATCAGCGCCTGGAAAGCGGCCGATCCCCGCTCGCTGCCCACGGGCGCCACCGCGGCGAGGTTCTCCAGCGAGGCGATCACCTCGGGATCCTGCAACGCCGCGTTCAAGGCCTGCTCCAGCCGCGCGATCACGGGCGCGGGCGTGCCGGCCGGGGCCGCGATGCCGTTCCACACGCTCAGGTCGAACTGCGGCACGCCCGCCTCGGCGAACGTGGGCACGTCGGGCAACTGCGGCAACCGCTTGCCCGAGGCAACCGCCAGGGCCGTCACCCGGCCCGAGGTGTGCAGCGGGATCATCGTGACGGTCTGGTCGATCACCGCGTCCACGGTGCCCGCCATCAGGTCCGCGATGGCCGGTCCCGCGCCGCGATACGGCACCTGCGTGCCCTGAGTGCCGGTCACGAACAGGAAGTTCGCCGCCGCAATGTGGCTGGTCGAGCCCGAACCCGCATTGCCGAAATTCAGCGCATTGGGCTTGGCGCGCAGTGTGTCCAGCATCTGCTTCACGCTGGTGATGCCGCTGGCCTTGCTGGCCGACAGCACCATCGGCACGGTGGCCACCAGTCCGATGCCCACCATGTCCCGGCGCGGGTCGAACTTCGACCTGGGATACAGCGATGGCGCGATCGCCAGCGAGCCCATATTGCCGAAGGTGATGGTGTAGCCGTCGGGCGCGGCGCGCGCCACGCGCTGGTTGCCGATCATGGTGCCGCCGCCGCCCAGGTTCTCGACCACGAGGGTCTGGCCAAGGTTCTTGCCCATGGCATTGGCGACGATGCGCGCCAGCCCGTCCGTCGAACCGCCTGGCGCATAAGGCACGACCATCGAGATGGCGCGCGACGGATAGTCCTGGGCCAGCGCGGGGCCGGCCGCCAGCGTGGCGCACAGCGCCAGCAAGGGGAATGATTTCATCATCTGTCTCCTGGACGCGGACAAAGCCGTGCCCCTCGGCCTCATCGGGCCGATGTCTTGTCGTGATCAGAGGGTGGCGGGCCGGCCCGATGGCCGGCCTGCCGCTCAGGACTGCCGCGTCTTGTGCGGCTGCAGTTCGATGCCCGCCAGGTGCTCGGACAGGCGCGCCACCGCGGTGTGGTCCTGTCCCTTGCCCAGCGACTTGCCGGCCGAGGCCCACATTTCGCGGCACAGCGCCGCGAACGGCGTCGGCGTGCCGGTGTCCTGCGCCATGCCCAGGGCGATGCTCAGGTCCTTGACCATCAGGTCCAGGCCGAAGCCCGAATCGAAGGCGCGCGACAGCACGAACTGCTTGAACTTCTTCTGCGTGGAATTGTTCGTGCCGGTCGAGGCGTTCAGCACGTCGACAATCACCTCGGGATCCAGGCCGAACTGCTGGCCGATCAGCATGGCCTCCACGCCGATCAGGAAGCCGCCGGCCGACACCAGGTTGTTCAGCGCCTTCATGGCATGCGCGCTGCCGACCGCGCCGGTATGCAGCAGCGACGTGCCCATCGCCTGCAGCACCGGCCGCACGCGTTCCAGCGTGGCCGCCTCGCCGCCGAACATGATGGCCAGCTCGCCGGTGCGCGCGCGCGGCACGCCGCCCGAGACCGGCGCATCCACCAGTTCGCCGCCCGCCTCGGCCACGGCGCGCGCCAGGCGCTGGGTATGGGCGGGCACGCCGGAACTCATCTCGATGATGACGGTGCCGGGCTGGATACCCGCCAAGACGCCGTCGGACCCTTGCAGCACCTGCTCGACGATGACGCTGGTGGGCAGCATGGTGATGACCACGTCGCTCTGCCTGGCCAGTTCACGACCGTTGGACGCGGCCTGGCCGCCGGCCTCTTTCGCGAACCGCGCGGCCTGGCCCGGCTGCGCGTCGCAGGCCGTGACGCCGTGGCCGGCCTGCAGCAGGCGGCTGGCCATCGGCCACCCCATGCTGCCCACGCCGATGAAGCCGACACGCACTGCCGCCGCGCTCATTGCTGCCCCCGGGCGGGCGGATCCTTGAACGCGCCCTCTTCCTCCAGCACGCCGTTGGCCACCTTGAAGGCATCCAGGCCGGCGGGAATGCCGCAATACACGGTGGCGTGCAGCAGGATCTCCTTGATCTCGTCGGCCGTGACGCCATTGTTCAGCGCGCCTTTCACGTGCAGCTTGATCTCGGCCGGACGGTTCAGCGCGGTCAGCATCGCCAGGTTCAGCATGCTGCGCGTCTTCTTGTCCAGGCCGGAACGGCCCCAGGCATACCCCCAGCACCATTCGGTGGTGATGCGCTGGAAGGCCATCATGAAATCGTTGGCGCGCGCCAGCGAGCCGTCCACGTACTCGGCGCCCAGCACTTCGCGGCGCAGTTTCAGGCCCTGGTCGAACAGGTCCTGCACGGGATTCTGCTTGTCTGCCATGGAATGTCTCCTTCAAATCGGTGGGATGGCGTGCGCGGACAACCGCGGACGCCGCGATGCCGGACCGCTCGGTCGTCTCCGGTCTTTTTTATATTGTCAGACAATCTGAATGGCAGTCAACTACAAAAAACGCCATACTGGCGTGACCTTGGCGTCCCTGAAAGGGGGCCGCCGCGGGATATAGTTCCGCCTTTGCCGCCGCGCCGCGCACGCCGGCCCGTTCCGCCCGCCGAGGATTACATGGCCAAGCCGTCCGATTCCGTGTTCGAAAAGCCCAGCACCCTGCGTGCGCGGGTCGAGGACTACCTGCGCAGCTCGATCATGCAGGGCCGGCTGAAAGGCGGCGAGAAGCTGCGCGAGATGGAACTGTGCGAGCAGTTGGGCATCAGCCGCCCCACCCTGCGCGAAGCCCTGCGCACGCTGGAGGCCGAGCGCCTGATCGCCATCGAGCCGCATCGCGGCCCGACCGTGGCCACACTGACGGCCAAGGCGGCGCGCGACCTGTATGCCCTGCGCGCCTTGCTGGAAGGCTATGCCGCGCACGAATTCGCGCGCCTGGCCAGCGAAGCCGACATCGAGAAACTGCGCGCCACCGTCCAGGCCCTGCACCGCTGCGCCGCCCAGGCGGACCAGGGCACGCTGCTGGCGGCCAAGCGCGAGTTCTACGATGTGCTGCTGTCCGGCTGCGACAACGAACTGGTCAAGGACATGCTGCCCGGCATGCTGTCGCGCATCAATCTGCTGCGCGCCACGTCTTTCTCCAGCCCCCGGCGCCTGCCGCAAAGCCTGGCCGAGATCGACCGCCTGTTCGCCTGTATCGAACGGCGCGACGCGGCCGGCGCGCAGCAGGCCGCGCAAGACCACATCGCGAACGCCGAACGCGCCGCCCTCGAGGTACTGCGCGAGCAGGTAGCGAAGCAGACGTAGGCAAGTGTCCTCCTCCAGGTCACCGACCCGTGCGCTATCGCGACGTCGAGGCGCCGCAGACGTTGCCCGCCTTGCAGGACGGCCCCATCCAGCTGCCAGGCAGCTCGTGCTATACCTGATCGGCACCACCAACCAGGAGACCTCATATGACCATCGCCATCGGCGCACGCCTGCCTGACGGCATCTTGATGGAACGCATCGAAGATCCGGCGGGCGGCGAGCCCACACTGCTGTCGCACGACGTCAACGAACTGGCGCGCGGCAAGCGCATCGCCCTGTTCGCCGTGCCCGGCGCATTCACCCGCACCTGTTCCGCCCGGCACCTGCCCGAATTCGTGGCGCTGGCGGCGCAACTGCGCGCCAAGGGCATCGACGAGATCTGGTGCGTATCGGTCAACGACGCGCACGTGATGGCTGCGTGGGGCGCGGCGCACGGCGCGATCGGCGCCATCCGCATGCTGGGCGATGGCTCGGCCCGCTGGACCCACGCGCTGGGCCTGGCCGTGGACCTGGGCGACAAGGGCATGGGCTGGCGCTCGCGCCGCTACAGCGCAATCGTCGAGAACGGCGTGCTTGCCAGACTGAACCTGGAAGCGCCGGGCGAGTTCAAGATCAGCGACGCACAGTCGCTGCTGGAGCAGGTCTAGGGCCTGTTAACGCTTGAAGGGAACCTGCTGTTCTGCCAGACGGCAAAACGCGCCAACCGTTCGAGGCCAGCCGGCCGTCGGACGCTTGGCGCGTGTCGCGCTGTGCTGGGCACCCCGGCCGGAAGGCCGGTCGCCCTAGCGGCCGCGCGCGGACATCAACGGAAGATGTCGATCATCATGCCGGTACCGGCGCCGATCATGGCGCCAGCCGAGCCGTCGCCGCCCGAGGCACGGTCCACACCGCCCCCGATCAGGCCGCCGGCCGCGGTGGCGCAGCCGTTCAGCACGACGACCAAGGCGATCGCCGCGAGTTTGTAGGCAGTCTTTTTCATCGCGTTCTCCTTGAGATTACTTGGAGGATTGTTCAACCAGATCGCGCCACACCACGCCCATCACAGGCGCGCCCATCTTGTCGGGATTGGCGCCGTACCAGGCGGTGATGCGTTCGGAGGCCTGCCACAGATTCATATTCTCCAGCGTTTTGGTGATCTGCGCGCCTGCGCCGGGAGCCGCCTGGTTGTGGCGCTTGGCATAGGCCGACTCGGCCACGATCATGTTGGCCATGCCGATCAGGAAGGCGCGGCGCTCGTCGGCGCTGGCGGCCATCCAGCCCTTGCCGTCCACCACGATGGGGCTGCGCACGGGCTTGCCGCTGGCGCTGGTGACCGGGGCGGTCTGCTGGGTGGCGCTGCCGCCCGAGTTCTCGCCCCGTGTCTGCATTTGTTGGGCATGTGCTGTTCCCAGCGCCGCTGCCATCAGCAGCGGAATCATCAGGCCTTGAATACGCTTGTGCATGGTTAGTTCTCCGTCAGAAAGTCCGGCTCGGGCGCGCGTGGCCTTGACCTTTGTTGTTCGTTGCGGAATCTGGCAAAACCATCTTACCCACGCAGGCGTAAGCAAGACATGAACGTTCGTAAGCAGGTGCTGCGTCGGTATCAGGGCGATTTGCCGTGATGTTTGCGATAGTCGGCGGGGGTCACGCCGACGTGCCGGGCGAATGCGCGGCGCAACGTATCCGCATTGGCAAAGCCACAGCGATTGGCCACCGCCTTGGGCGCCATGCCCTGCTCCAGCAGGGTCCGTGCGGCGGCCACGCGGGTCATTTCGACCCAGGCCGCCGGCGTCATGCCGACTTCGGCGAGGAACAGCCGCGCGAAGTGCCGCGGGCTCATTCCCGCATGATCGGCCAGCGCCTGCACCGACAGCGGCAAGGCGGGATGGGCGGCCACCCAGCGCTGCACCTCCTGCAGCACAGTGCGCCCGACCGGTCTCGCTTGCCCCGTCCGGCTGAACTGCAGTTGTCCGCCGGGACGCTTGAAATACATCACCAGCTGGGATGCGACGCGGGCAGCGATCTCGCGGTCCAGATCTTCCTCGATCAACGCCAAGGCCAGATCCATGCCGGCGGTGACGCCTGCCGCCGTGCGCAATTTACCGTCGCGGACATACAGCGCGTCTTCCTCCACCGTCGCGCCCGGGCAGGCGTCGGCCAGCGCCTGCGCGGCGGCCCAATGCGTCGTCACGCGCCGCCGATCCAACAGGCCCGCGGCGGCCAGGGGAAACGCCCCGGTACAAATCGAACCATAACGTCTGGCGCGCGAGGCGGTGTCCCGCAGCCATTGCGTCACGCCGTTGTTCAGGACCGCATGCACGGCATGCGGCGCGCCCGCGACAAGCAGGGTGTCGATGGCGGGACACGCCTCTCCCACCACCAGGTCGGGCAGCAGGCGAACCCCGGACGAGCTGCGCACGGGGCCCGGCTCGCAGGCCGCCACCCGCAGCGTATAGATGGCGCGCCCCGCCTCGGCATTGGCCTGCGCGAACACGTCCAGGGGGCCGGATACGTCCAGCAGTTGCACGCCGGGTAGCGCGAGGATGACGATCGTCCGGGCCATGATGCGTATGTCGCTCGTTCAAGCAAAATGGCAGTATATGACGTATCCCGTCTATTCAAGACGGAGGTGCGGCGACCCAAAATGGAGGCCTCTCTTCCCACCCGGAATCCCACCATGCGCTTCGACGTAGACGGCATCACCATTCCCGACAGCCAGCTTGCCCGCGAGATCACCGAACTGGTGCGCGATACGGCTTCACCCCTGCTCTTTCATCATTCGAGCCGGGTCTATTACTTCGGCGCCCTGGCAGGCAAGCGCCGCGGTCTGGCCTTCGATCCCGAGCTGCTGTATTGCGGCTGCATGTTCCATGACCTGGGCCTGACCCACCAGCACAGCAGCGCCTGCGAGCGCTTCGAGGTGGACGGCGCCAATTGCGCGCGCGACTTCCTGAGCGCGCGCGGCATCGCGCAACAGGACATCGATACCGTGTGGACGGCGATCGCCCTGCACACCACGCCAGGCATTCCGCGGCACATGCATCCCGTCGTGGCGCTGGTGACGGCCGGCGTGGAGATGGACGTGCTCGGCCTGGCCTATCCGGACTACACCGATGCGCAGCGCGAGGCCATCGTGGCGGCGCATCCGCGCGGCGGCCGGTTCAAGGAAGACATCATCCAGGCCTTCTACGACGGGATCCGCCACAAGCCGCAGACCACCTTTGGCAACGTCAAGGGGGACGTCATCGCCGACAAGGAAGCGGCGTTCAGACCGGGGAATTTCTGCGACGTGATCCGCCAATCGGCCTGGAATGCCTGAACGCCGATGGCGTGGCCCGCTGCACGACGCCAGGCCGATCACATCGCATCCGGCGCTCTCTCAGGCGTTGGCGCCGCCGTCGACCGTCAGCCCCGCGCCGTTTATGGACCCTGCCTGCGGCCCGGCCACGAACGCCACCAGCGCCGCCACGTCGTCCGCCTTGCCATAGCGTTTGATGGCCATGCGCTGGGCCTGCTGCGCGGCCTGCGGACCATCGGCCGGATTCATATCGGTATCGGTGGAGCCCGGATGCACGAGATTCACCGTGATGCCGCGCGGCCCCAGGTCGCGCGCCAGGCCCTGGGTCCAGCCGATCAGCGCGGATTTGCTCAAGGCGTAGAGGCTCATGCCGGCGTCGGGCACGCGCGTGGCCAGGTTGCTGCCGATCGATACGATGCGTCCGCCCTCCGGCAGATGGGCCAAGGCCGCATGGGACGCCAGCACGACGGCGCGCACGTTCACGGCCAGCACTTCATCGACCTCCTGCAGCGTCAGCCCTTCGACCGGCCCGCCGCGGAAGATACCCGCATTGTTGATCAGGATGTCCAGGCCCCCCAGCTCGAATGCCGCGCGGTCCACCGCCTGCTTGACCGAGGCAGGCTCCGAGGCGCTCATCCGCACCGCGACCGCGCGGCGCCCGCCCCGGCGAATTTCCGCGGCCAAGGTGTCGGCAGCCTCGGCCGACCGCTCGTAGCCGATGGCGACGTCCGCGCCCTCGGCCGCCAGACGGCGCGCGATGGCCGCGCCGATGCCCCGGCTGGCGCCGGTGACGAATGCTTTTTTCCCTGCGAGTGACGGCATGGCAAACTCCTTTCTTTTCAGTGATCGACAGGTTCGGAACGCAGGCTGGCCAGCCGTGGGTTGAATTATATAACGATCATTAAATAAATGGAGCGAATCATGGCAGAACGTGGCCGACCGCGCGCTTTCGATCGCCGGCAGGCGCTTGCCCGCGCCATGGAAGTCTTCTGGGAACGCGGCTACGAAGGCGCGTCGATGGCGGAATTGACGGCGGCCATGGGCATCGCGGCGCCCAGTCTCTATGCGGCGTTCGGCTCGAAGGACGGACTGTTCCGCGAGGCGCTGGCCCTGTACGTTTCGGTGGAGGGCGCGGAAATCCAGCAGGGTGTGCAGCGCGCCCGCACGGCGCGCGAGGCGGTCCAAGCCATGCTGATGGCGTCGGCGCGTGTCTACACGCGGCCGGGCAGGCCCAACGGCTGCATGGTGGTGTTGTCGGCCCTGCAGGCCAATGGAAGCAACGACGCCGTGCGCGCCGATCTGTCGGCCATGCGTGTCCAGAACATCGCCCAATTGGCCGACCGCCTGTCGCCGGCGGTAGACACGGGCGAAATCGCGCGCGGGACCGATCTGCACGCCATCGCGCGGTTTTACGTCACCGTGCAGCAAGGCATGTCGATCCAGGCGCGCGATGGCGCCAGCCAGGTGGAACTGGAAGCCGTCGCGCAGGCGGCGTTGGCCGCATGGCCGGCGCTGGTGTCGGCGGGGTGACCCGCCGGCGCCGCCCGTGCGGCCCGCCGCGCAATCCGGCTCCCGAACGCAGGCGGGCGGAAGCAGGCATGGCGGGCCACGGGGCGGATCTCTGGTGATCCCCGCGCGGCCCCGCGGCCCTGTTCCGGCTTACGACTTGCCGATGTCGTGCAGCTCGCGCTGCATCGACATGGCGTCCAGGCTGGCCATGGGCAGCGACAGGAACAGCTCGATGCGGCGCTTGATGATCACGGCCGCGTCCTGGAAAGCGCGCATGCGCACTTCTTCCGAGCCTTCGACCGCCACCGGATCGGGCACGCCCCAGTGCGCCGACATCGGCTTGCCGGGCCACACCGGGCAGGTTTCGCCCGCGGCGCTGTCGCACACGGTGATGATGAAATCGACCGGCGGCGCGCCGGCCTGCGCGAACTCGACCCAGCTCTTGCTGCGGTAGCCGGCGGCGGGCATGCGCAGGCGTTCCAGCGTGGCCAGGGCCATGGGGTGCACTTCGCCCCGCGGATGGCTGCCGGCGGAATGGGCCACGAACCGGCCGCGGCCCATCCCATTGAGCAGGCCCTCGGCCAGGATGGAGCGGGCGGAATTGCCCGTGCAGACGAACAGCACGTTGTAGATCTTTTCCGACATGGGAAACCTCGGCTTCAGGATTTTTTCGATAGCAACCCGCCGCCAGGCGTACTTGGATGTCGCAACCGGGCGGCTTGCGACATTGAAGACCAGAATGTTTGCAAATGTGTGGATGTTTGCGGCCAGCGGAGCCCGCCGCCCGAAGGCGCCGCCGAGATCGCGCGCCTTGCATGGCGGGGGTTGGCGCCGCGCCGCCCTGCCCGTCCCCGCCAGAGCATCATCAGGCGTGACCGGATCGGTGCCTGCCGCTACCCCAGCGACAGCCGCCGCGCCAGATTCACGATGCCGTCCTGCAAAGCCTGGCGCCTTGCCGCATCCACCGTCGACTTCACCACGCTGACCGCCACGCCCGCCACGGGCTGGCCCTGCGCATCGCGCACCGCCGCGCCCAGGCACAGCAGGCCCTGTGCGGTTTCTTCGTCGTCGGTGGCGTAACCCTGCGCGCGCACCCTGTCGAGTTCGCGCGCCACGTCGGCCGGCCCCGACAGGCTGTGCGCCGTCAGGGCCTCGTAGCGCAGCGCCGCCACGCGCGCGGCGCAATCGGCTTCATCGAGCAGCGCCAGCATGGCCTTGCCCGAGGCCGTGCATTGCAACGCAATGCGCACGCCAGGCTTGAAGTTGACCGACAAGGGCTTGCTGCCGGGCCGCGTGGCCACGTACAGCACGTCCACGCCGTCGACCACCGACAGCATGGCGGTTTCGCCTTCGAGCGCGGCTTCGCTTTCGACCAGCTGCAGGAAGCGCCCCACGCGTTCGTTCTGCTGCGAAAAGCCCGTGGCCCAGGGCAGCACGCGCGAGTCCAGCCGGTAGCCGCCGTTGTCGGGCCGGATGGCGCCTTCGGCCACCAGCGTATGGATGAGGCCATGCGTGGTGCTCTTGGGCAGATCCAGCAGGCGGGACAGATCGGCGATGCCCAGCGCGCGGGGGCTGCCGGCCAACGCATCGAGGATGGCGAACGCGCGCACGACGGCCGGCGCTTTACTCGCGGTATCGGTCATGGTACCTTTTGTTCTGGATTATGAACGTCGTTCATTGTATTGAACGATCACCAATCGGTCAACAGACGGATCACGCGTTTTTCAGGCCGATCCGTCTTTCTCAAACGAGCATCGAAGGAGCAGACCATGCCGCAGGCATACGCGCACCAGGGCACGCTGGGCCACCACATCAACGGCCACGAAATTGCCGGCCAGAGCGGCCGCGCCGCCGACGTCTTCAACCCCGCGCTGGGCAAGGTCGCCCGCCAGGTGTCGCTGGCCACCTCCGCCGAAGTCGAAAGCGCGGTGGCCGCCGCCAGCGCCGCCCTGCCCGGCTGGTCCAGCACGCCGCCCATCCGCCGCGCGCGCGTGCTCAACCGCTTCCTGGCCCTGATGAACGAGCGCCGCGACGAACTGGCCGCCATCATCACGGCCGAGCACGGCAAGGTCTTCAGCGACGCGCAGGGCGAAGTCATGCGCGGCATCGACGTCATCGAGTTCGCCTGCGGCATTCCGCAGTTGCTCAAGGGCGACTACACCGACCAGGTCTCCACCGGCATCGACAACTGGACGATGCGCCAGCCTCTGGGCGTGGTCGCGGGCATCACACCCTTCAACTTTCCGTGCATGGTGCCGTGCTGGATGTTCCCGGTGGCGCTGGCCTGCGGCAACACCTTCATCCTGAAGCCTAGCGAGCGCGATCCCTCGGCCGGCCTGTTCATGGCCCGCCTGCTGACCGAAGCCGGCCTGCCCGACGGCGTGTTCAACGTGGTCAACGGCGACAAGGAGGCCGTGGACGCGCTGCTGCACCATCCCGAGGTCGAGGCGCTGAGCTTCGTGGGCTCCACGCCCATCGCGCAGTACATCTACCAGACGGGCGCCGGCAACGGCAAGCGCGTACAGGCGCTGGGCGGCGCCAAGAACCACATGGTGGTCATGCCCGACGCCGACCTGGAGCAGGCCGTCGACGGCCTGATCGGCGCGGCCTACGGCAGCGCGGGCGAACGCTGCATGGCCATCTCGGTGGCGGTACTGGTGGGCGAAGCGGCCGACCGGGTGCTGCCCAAGCTGGCTGATCGCGCCCGCTCGCTGGTCATCAAGAACGGCATGGAGGCCGACGCCGAAATGGGCCCCATCGTCACGCGCCAGGCACTGGAGCGCATCGAGGGCTACATCGCGAAGGGCATCGCCGAAGGCGCCGAATTGGTGGTCGACGGCCGCGGCCTGAAGGTGCCGGGCCATGAAGAAGGCTTCTTCACCGGCGGCACGCTGTTCGACCGCGTCACGCCCGACATGGTGATCTACCAGGAAGAGATCTTCGGTCCGGTGCTGTGCTGCGTGCGCGTGCCCGACTTTGCCGAGGCCGTGCGCCTGATCAACGCCCACGCCTACGGCAACGGCGTGGCCTGCTACACCCGCGACGGCAACGTGGCGCGCGAATTCGCCCGCCAGATCAAGGTCGGCATGGTGGGCATCAACGTGCCGATTCCGGTGCCCATGGCCTGGCACAGCTTCGGCGGCTGGAAGAAGAGCCTGTTCGGCGACATGCACGCCTATGGCGAGGAAGGCGTGCGCTTCTACACGCGCCAGAAGTCGGTGATGCAGCGCTGGCCGGAAAGCATCGCCAAGGGCGCGGAATTCGCGATGCCGACGGCGAAGTAAGCCGCGCGCCACGAATGATGAGGGTCCACCAACGGGGCACGGTGGCCCTTCATCGCCAGACCTCGCTCTACCTACGGCCTGAGTGTACGAATGGGACGTCTTGCAAGCTTGGTCTTGAAATCCTGCCGTGAGTCGCAGATCAGATGAATGAGGACGGTGTCGCCCGCCACTTCGTAAATGACCCGGTTCTTGACCGCAATGATTTCGAGAAAATGGGTGGCGGGCAACTCAGGCGGAGCGTGTCCCACCTGGGGAAACTGCTCCAGGTTCAAGATGGCTTTCTTGATCCTGGCATAGGAATCCAGCCAAACCTCCTGGGAAAAGTGCTTTCGGACATAACGCCGGATGTCATGCAGATCATCGACGGCGGATTGAAGCAAGACGACCTTGTAGCTCATTCGGCGTCTTCCGCGTCCATCTCCTCGATCTTCGCGAAGGCATCCGCGGCCTGGACCACCCGGCCTTCTTCGATCTCTCTGCGGCCGAGCGCCAGAAGCTGCAGAAGAGCAATGGTCTGCTCTTGCTCCTCGTAGCTTTGAACATCCATCACGACAAGTTTGGCTTCGCCGTTCTGGGTGATGAGCATCGGCTCACGACGCTCGGCAAGATCCTTGACGATCTCCGCGGCGTGGCTTTTGAGATAGCTGATGGGTTTGACTTGGGTTGAGTATTTCACGGAGGCTCTCCCTCGGAAGCAAGCGAACCAAGTTTAGTCCAAATTCAGTCCGACCTTGAAATACAGGAGGATCGTGTTGTCCTGCCCGCGGCCGGCATACTTCGCTTCATTTCCGCGCTTTCGGTGTAGACACCTTCCGCAACGCCTCCAGCAGCGTCTGCGAAAAATGCGCCCTTGGATTGTCGCGCGGCATCAGCAGCCCCAGCTTGCGCATGATGGGTGGATCGCCGAACGGCACCGTGCGAATCGTGGCGGGGAACTCGTTGGCCACGCCGCGATTGGGCACGACCGACACGCCCAGCCCGTTGGCCACCATGGCGATCACGCCTTCGACCGAATCGATTTCCATGGAGGACGTCACGGGCAGGCCGCGCCGCTCCATCTCGGCGTTCACCATGCGGCCCACGCGCGCCATGCGGTTGAAGCGCACGTAGGGATTGTTGCGCAGCAGTTCCTGGTCGGTCTGGCCGGTGGCGTCCTTGTGCGCGATCACCACCATGGGCTCTTCGAAGAAGGCATGGAACTCCAGGTCGCCCCGGCTGACTTCGGGCTCGGTCACCACGGCTGCATCCAACTGGCCATGGAACACGGCCATTTCCAGCTCGTGGGTCAGTCCCGTGGTCAGACGGATCTCGATGCCCTGCCCATGCTTCTGCAGATGACGCAGGGCGAGCGGCAGCACGCCCGACACCGAGGTATGCACCGCGCCCAATTTCAGCACGCCGCTGGCGGCGTCGCGCTTGAGGCTGTCGCTCAGGCTTTCCCAGTGCGCGATCAGGTCGCGCGCGCGGTCGATCAGGTTCACGCCGCTGGCCGTCAGCACCGGCGGGCGCCGGGTGCGGTCGAACAGCACGATGCCCAGCTCGTCTTCCAGGGCGCGCATCTGCATGCTGACCG
Source organism: Bordetella ansorpii (assembly GCF_900078315.1). Taxonomy (GTDB): domain Bacteria; phylum Pseudomonadota; class Gammaproteobacteria; order Burkholderiales; family Burkholderiaceae_B; genus Bordetella; species Bordetella ansorpii. Next base: position 238,625 of record NZ_FKBS01000012.1, on the reverse strand, counting down.
CCGACAGCGACAGTCCGATCGCCTTGCCCGCTTCGGCGAAACTGCCACGGTCGGCGATGGCCACGAGGGTGTACAGGGTCTTGACGTCCATGGGGCTCCAGGTTCGGCAGCCCGCGAACGGCTGCCTGTGCAGGGGTGCGGGCGATTGTAGACGAGCGTGTCCTGGCAAGAGCGGGCGCCGCGCCGGCCCTCACAGCCCCAACAGTCGACGCGCGTTCTCGGCCATGACCTTCTGGCGGTTCTCTGGCCGCAGCGGCAATGTCTCGAACCATTCGCGATAGCCCTGCACCGGGCAGAACGGAAACGAACTGGCATACAGCATGCGGTCGGCCAGAAACCCATCGGCAGCCTTCACATATTCCTCCCAGCCCGGCATGCGCGAGAAATACATGTCGGGCGACAGGTACAGATTCGGTCGGCGAAAGGCGATGTGCAGGATCTCGTTCACCCAGGGCCAGCCGCCATGCGCCACCACCACCTTCAGCGACGGAAAATCCGCCAGCACGCGGTCGGTGCGGATCGGATCGGAATAGCTCAGGTCCGGCCCCGCCGTGCCGCCCACCATCATGATCACCGGCACTTGCCGGTCTTCACAGTGCGCGTAGATGGGATACAGCCTGCGGTCGTCCGCATACATGGGCACCGGATACGCGCCCGGCTCGATGTTGACCAGCTTGAAGCCCTGCTCCAGCGCCCGGTCTATGGTGTCGCAGGCGCCGCGCCGCGAGGTCGGGTCGATGGACGCCGCGCCGATGAAGCGGGAACCATGCTGGCGCATGATGCCCAGCACGTCGTCGTTGGACACGCTGCCCAGCATCCCCGCCAAGCGCCCCACCACCACGCCGTGCGCCACGCGGGCGCGGTCCATCTCGGCCAGCAGCAGATCCATGGACTGCTGCTGCGCGGCGGGCGACGGCTCGAAGCCCACCGTGCGGGTGAAGCCGTCGCGGCGCTCGCCAGCGTTGTACATCAGGGTGTCCAGAAAGCCGCCCACGGGCGGACGCAGCCTGAAATCGATGATATCCATGCGGTCTCCTATGTGTGCCTGTGCCTGTGCCGGCGCGCGGCGGCCAGTGCGCCGACGCGCTCCTACATCACTTCCTTCTTGCGGTCGTCGGTCTCGCCGTAGCGGTGCAGCGCGGGCGGCTTCAGCCCGGCGTACAGGGCGTCGATGCCGGCATTGACCTGCTCGCCGTGCTGCTGGAACAGCGAGTTGCCCGCCACGTCGCTCTCCACGATGAACGGCCCGAAGTCCTTCACGTCGAAGATCCACATGGCTTGCGCGATGCCCAGCTCGTCCAGCCAATGCACCTCGCGCACGCGCTGGATGCCCCGCCCCAGCAAGGCGCCGGTGCCGTAGCCCACGGTGGTCAGGTAGACCGCGCCGTGCGGCACCATGACTCTTGCATAATCCTCGTGCGGCATGCCGCCCTTGCCGATGACGATGCGCGTGCCGGTCAGGGCCAGCCAGCGATCCATCCATTTCGAGAAGCGGAAGCTGGCCGTGGCGGTGACGGCGCCCACGTTGTAGCCCCCATTGCCGTCCGGCGCGGCAGCCGGCGAGCAATGGAAGTTGACGTTGCTCAGGGTGCGCAGATCCGCGGGCAGCGGCACGCCGTCGCCCAGCACCTTCTGGTAGACGCCTTCGCGAGCCGTATAGATCGTGCCCGTCATGTACACCACCGAGCCGATCTCCAGCTTTGCGATGTCCTCGTCGCAGGCCGGCAGATCGAGCCGGAACACCTTCAGATCGTCACTGTCGTTTCGGTCGGCCATTCGACTGTCTCCCTGCGCATGTATGGGGTGAACCATTGCGGATCGGTGCGGTACTCGATGCGTCCGTCCGCGTGGATGCGCGCCGTCGCGCGGCGCGACGACAGGCAGAAGGTATGCATGCTGACGGGCATGCCGCCGGTGTGCGTGTAGCCCACCTCGATGTGGCAGTCCACCACCATCGACGAGCCCACGAAACCCATGGCGCCCATGCCGATGGAGTTGCCCAGCTGCTTCAGCTCCAGTTCCAGTTCGGCGATGCGCGGGTCGGGGTTGCGGTCGCCCACGATGCGCAGGCAGGCCGCCTGCTTGCCCAGTTGCATACAGGTGTCCTTCGAGCCCCCGATGCCGATGCCCACGATGGCCGGCTGGCACGCCAGGCCCCGCTTACCGAAGGCGATCAGGCCATCCAGCACGAAGCGCTTGATGCCGTCGATGCCGTCACCCGGAAACAGCATGCGGTAATCCGTGCCGAACAGCCCGCCCTTGTGCACGGTGGTGATGTCGATCCAGTCCGCATCGGGCTCGAAGGTCCACTCGATCTCGGGCGCGTTGATGCCGACGTTGTTGTTGTGCTCGGTGCGCCACAGCGGATGCACCCGGTTGGGCCGCAGGGGCACGTCCACCGTGGCGCGCGCCGTGGCCCAGCGCAAGGCGCGCTCCACGGCCACGAAGCCGTTTTCCACCCGGGCCTCGTTGCCCACCTTCACGTAGTAGCGCGGCAGGCCGGTGTCCGCGCACATCGGGCGGCGGTCCTTGCCCGCGGCCTCCCAGTTCTCTTCCATGGCATGCAGGACGAAGCGGGCCAGCTTGCCGGTTTCCGCCTGGCGCATCTGCTTGATGCCGCGCTCGTAGTCTTCGGGAATGTCGATGGCCGCGCGCGACATGATCTCGTACGCCGCGGCTTCGACCCTGTCGATGCTGATGCTCATCATGGTCTCCTTTGTCATGAGTCCGGGGCATCGAGGCCCCGGGGTGGAATCAGGCCAACTGGGCCTCTGCCGCCGCCGGGCTGGGCACGAGCTGCGTGTCCGCCTCGTCCTCAAGCAGCGATTGCCCGGGTGAAACGATGTCGAACGACACGGGCACCAGCTTCAAGGCCAACGATCCGTCCGCGTGCTGCGAGACCTGGGTATAGCGGCTGCCCGCCAGGTCGCCGGTGTCGGGGAAGTCTTCGCGGAAATGCGCGCCGCGGCTGTCCTCGCGGGCCTGCGCCGCCGTGGCGATGACGCGCGAGATCGTGGTCAGGCTGTCCAGGTTCAGCCAGTCGTGCCAGCTCAGGTTGAAGCGGCGGTCGCCGTCCTGCACCCCGGCGTCGGCCAGGGCCTGGGCATGCCCGGCCAGTTCGCCCATGCCGCGCGCGATGCTGTCGCGGGTACGCAGCACGCCGACCTGGTTCCACATGGTGCGAGACAACGCCTCGCGCAACTGCAGTGTGTGCCCCGCCGGCCGCGAGAACGGGTACTCGGCGCGCGCGATGCCGGCATCGATGACCCGCTCATCCGGATCGCGCCAGGGCGCGCCGCCGCGTACGAAGGCCGCCATCGAGTCCCCGGCGATGCCGCCGAACACCGTGGAATTGGCCACGCCGTTGCCGCCCAGCCGATTGGCGCCATGCACGCCGCCGCAGTCCTCGCCCGCCGCGTACAAGCCCGGCGACTCGGTGGTGCAATCGACGTTGAACTCGACGCCGCCCATCAGGTAGTGCGCGGTAGGCACGACCTCGACGCGGCCGCCGGCCAGGTCGAAACCGCAATCGGCGCAGCGTTGCACCATGCCCGGAAAGGTCTTGGCGACTTTCTCGCGGCCCAGGTGGCTCATCTGGATGTAGACGCCGCCCATGGGACTGGTGCGCCCGGCGCGCATCTCGGCATAGATGCCGCGGCTGACCACGTCGCGCGTGGCGCGCTCGCCGCGCGGGTCGTAGCCCTGCATGAAACGTTCGCCTTGGCCGTTGAGCAGGTGCCCGCCCGCGCCGCGCAGGCCCTCTTCCAGCACCGTGCCGGTCATGCGCGTGTCCGGTCCGCCCAGCAGGCCGGTGGGATGGAACTGCACCATCTCCATGTCGCGCAGCTTCAGGCCGTAACGCAACGCCATGGCCAGGCCGTCGCAGGTCTTCTCGCCCGAGGGCGTGTGATACAGGTACATGGTGGGCCCGGCGCCCGTGGCCAGCAGCACCGCGCGGGCCTGCACGAAGCGGTAGCCGCCGTCGCGCATGTCGATGAACAGCACGCCTGCGATGCCCGAGCCGTCCTTCGCGGGCACCAGCTCGATGGCGCGGTGCTCTTCCATGCGGCGCACGCCCGCGCCACGCACCTGTTCCATCAGCCGGTTGATGATCTCGATGCCCGTCAGGTCGGATTTGTGCACCGTGCGGTCGAAGGTCTGGCCCGCAAAGGCCTTCTGGTGCAGGGTGCCGTCGGGATTGCGGTCGAAGAAGCAGCCGATCTCGTTCTCCAGCTCGCGCACCCGCTCGACCGCGCCCACCACCAGCCGCCAGGCCAGGTCCTGGCGCGGCAGCCACTTGCCGCCCGAGATCGTGTCCATGAAGTGGCGCTCGATGGAGTCGCCCTGCGCCAGCGCCACGTTGTAGCCGCCCTGCACCATGCGCGTGCAGCCGCTCTTGCCCATCAGGCCCTTGACGGCCACGGTCACTTCCAGCGTCGGATCGGCCTGGCGCGCATGCAGCGCGGCGAACAGCCCCGCGCCGCCCGAGCCCAGCACCAGGATGTCGGTTTTCGTGCGTTCGATACGCATGGTCAGAACACTCCCATCAGAAAGGCCACGCCGACCACCATCGCCAGCCCCGTTCCCCAGCCCACCCAGCCCAGCCGCGCATCGCGCGGATCGCGCCACGGCAGGAACTCCAGCACCAGCAGCCGCAGGCCGAAGGCCATGTGTATCGTCAACAGCAACACCAGGCTCCACTCCGCCACCTTCACCAGCGGCAGTTCGGCAAAGACCAGAAAGCGGTCGAAGCGGGCCGCGCCCTCCAGCGCCAGACCCAGCGCCAGGAAGTGCAGCGGCAGAAATACCGCCAGCAGCAGTCCCGACACGCGGTGGCCGATGAACGCCCAATATCCCCTGTGATTGCGCGGGGACCTCATGACAGCCACCCGCCCACGGCGACCACGGCGCGCAGGCCCAGCGCCAGCAGCACCACGCCGAATGCCGTACAGAACAGGCCGGCGGCGCGGCGGCCCAGCCCGGTCCACTCGACCAGGACGTTGCGCACGCCAATGGGCGCATGCACGGCGGCGGCCACCACGAACAGCGTGTAGAACACCAGCCAGTACGGATTGCCCTGCGTGCGTTGCAGGATCTCGTCGGCGGTCAGGCCGCCGCGCACGGCATACAGGATCAGGCCCAGGTGCACCAGCACGAACGGCCCCATCACCATGGCCGACAGCCGCTGGGCGACGAACAGCAGGTTCTCCATCGCTCAGTCCCCCTTGAAGAATTCCAGCAGCGCGCGCTTCTTCAGGCCCGCGATGCTGCCGGTCGGGCTCAGGCCCACGGGGCAATGCGTCATGCAGCTGCCTTGCGTATGGCACGAATTGCAGCCGCCCTGCCCGGTGGCCTGCTTGATCAGGCCCTTGATGTCGGCATGGCGTTCGTCGTTGACCAGGCTCCAGGCGCGGTTCAGCGCGGCCGGGCCCAGGTAATCCTTGTCCCACTGCACCACGTCGCAGGCCGCGTAGCACACGCCGCAATTGATGCATTCGATGGCGGCGTCGGCCTGCTTGCGCCTGCGGCTCTTGGGATCGATGGCCGCCGGTGGATCGGCGCGCGTGGCCGTGCCGATGAAACGGCCACCGGCCTTCAGCCACTTGTCGAAGAACTCGGTCATGTCCACGACCAGGTCCTTGATGCGCGGCATGTTGCGCAGCGGCTCGATCCGGATCACGCCGTCCTCGTGCACGCGGCTGACGTGGCTGCGGCAGGTCCAGCGCGGCTTGCCGTTGACCGTCATGGCACAGGAGCCGCACACGCCGACCCGGCAGGAAAAGCGGTACGACAGGCTGGGCTCGATGCGCCGTTGGATCTCCGTGACCACGTCCAGCACGGTCTGGTTCTCGCGCCAGGGCACGTCATAGCGCACGAACTCGCCCTGATCGGCGCCGCGCCAGATGCTCACCTTCAGCATTTTTTGCGCGAGTTCGCCCCGGCCGGTCGACGCCGGCACTGTGTTTGTCTCCATCTATACCCTCGATGTGCTTGTGAGGAAAAGCGCGGCACTGCCGCGCGCGGGGTGCCCTAGTGCGGGCCCTGGGCGGCCACGCCGGTACTGGCGAAGGACGGCGCGGCCTGGCCGTCCATGCGGATGTCCAGGCAGGCCGGCTTGCCGCTGTGCAAGGCCGCGTCGATGACGCCGGCCACGTCGGCCAGCCGGTCGGCATAGCCGCCATGCGCGCCCAGCGCCTGCGCGGCCTGGTCATAGCGCGCCGCGGCGCTGAGCTGGCAGCCGTACAGGCGGTCGGCGCCGTACTCGCGCATCTGGATGACGTGCTCGGCGTTCCAGCGGGCATCGTTGCCCACCACCGCCACGAATCGCGCGCCCTCGCGGGCGGCGGTCTCGAATTCCGACAGGTGGAAACCCACCGTGCCATCGCCCATCAGGGTGAAGATGGTGGCGTCGGGCCGGGCCAGGCTGGCCGCGATGGCATAGCACAGCGCGCCGCCGATGGCGCCCGACACGCCGTTGATGACGCGCGTGGGCGCCTGGCAGAAGGCCTGTGCCCACTGGCCGAACTCGCCGCCGTCGCAGATCAGGATCGGCTCGTCGGCCTGATCCAGCGCCTGCTGCACGGCGCCGCAGATGGCTTGCGGCAAGGGTTGGGCCGCATCGGGCAACCCGCCGGTGCCGGCCACCAGTTGGCGCGAGGCGATTGCAGCATCGACGCGCGCCAGCCAGTCGGCGCGTGGCGATGATGCCTGGGCGGCGGCCTCGCACAAGGCTTGCAAGGCGTCATCGGCATCGGCCTGCGCATGTTCCCGCAGACGCGCACCCAGGCCCTTGACGGCGCGCTCCAGCAGGAACGCCTCGGGGTCCACCACGATGACGCCTGCCTGGGCATGGAACGCCGGCGTCTTGCCATGCGCCACCGTGAAGTCCAGCGGCTTGCCCAGCAACAGCACGAGGTCGGCGTCGGCCAGGCAGGAAGCGAAGGTGCCCAGAGAGGGATCGCGCAGGCCGCGCGGGCTTTCCATCGGGATGACGGGTGCCTGCAAAGCCTGACGGGCGCGCGCCAACAGGCCCGGCGCGCGGCTGGCATTGAGCATCGGCCCCACCAGCACCAACGGCCGCTTGGCTTGCCCCACGCGCTGCGCGATGGCCTGCGCCGCTTGCGGCGCCAGCGCGGTGCTTTGGCGCCGGGGCGCGGCGGGGCCGGGCGCGTCGCTGTCTTGCACGTCCTGCGACAGTAGATCGAACGGCAAGGCCACGTGCACCGGGCCGGGCCGGCCCGACAGCGCGCATTCGATCGCCTCGGTCACGTCGCGGTCCAGCTCGGCCGCCCGCGTGGGCCGCAGCGCGCGCTTGACCAGCGGTTTGGTGATTTCGGTCTGGGCCAGTTCCTGGAACGGCCCCGTGCCATCCGCCGACATCGGCGAATCGCCCGACAGGACCAGCACGGGGCTTTCCGCCATGCGGGCGGAATACAGCGGCGACAGGCCATTGGTGATGCCGGGCGCGGCCGTCAGCAACGCCACGCCGATCTCACCGGTCAGTTGGGCCCAGGCATCGGCCATGTGCACGGCCGCGGCTTCGTGGCGCACGTGCACGATGCGGATGCCCGCGTCGATACAGGCATCGTAGATCGGCATGATCTGGTTGCCGGACAGGCTGAAGACGGTCTTGACCCCGGCGCGCGACAGCGCGCGGGTGACTAGGTGGGCTCCTGACATGCGTACGGGACTCCGGCGATGGCGCGCCATGGGTAGAGACGCGCGCAGAGATTGACTGCGATGAGGGGCAGTTTATTTGTGCTTTTATTTTGAATCAAGTTTTATTTGATTCAATTTTTATACTGATATAGCCCGTAGCCATGAAGCCCGCGCCGCCGCCGTGGCCGGGGCGTCAACGCCGCCGGCCGGTGCTACAGGAGCGATCCGAGAAGTACGCTTTGACGGCATCGGTGAAGCGGTAACGCGCATGTTGGCGGCGTTCCAGCAGGCCCACATGGCGGTGCACGTCCACGCCCGGCAGCGGAATCACCCGCAACGCCCGGTCGCGATGCCAGGCCACATTGGCCAGTTGCGGCACGATGGAGATGCCCATGCCCTGGCGCACCAGCTCGACGATGGCCTCCACCGAATTCAACTCCATGCCCACCTGCACGGCGGCGCCGCACTGGCGCACCGCCTCGTCCACCAGATAGCCCGTCCAGGTGCCGTGGTCGAAGCGCAGGAACGGTGCGTTGTGCAAGGCGTCCACCGGGTCGGCCGACAAGGCGAAGTGCGGCTGGCGCGGCACCACCAGCACCAGCGGTTCGCTGTACAGCGGGGTCCACATCATCATGCTGGGCAAAGCGCGGGGCGGCTGCGTCACCACCGCGGCGTCCAGTTCGCCGGTCTCGACGCGCTGCGCGAAATCGCTGGACATGCCGGCGTACAGGCGCACGTCCAGCCGAGGATGATCGCGTTTCAGGCTCCAGAGCGCATCCGAGAACGCGCCCATCAGCGCCGACACCAACGCACCCATCACCACCGAGCCCGACAAGCCGTCGGAGGCGCCGGCATCGGCCAGGTCTTCGTAGTCGCGCACCAGTTCCTGGATCTGCGGCAACAGCCGGCGTGCCGAGGGATTGAGCACGGCGGCGCGCGCGCCGCGGTCGAACAACTGGCAGCGCAGCTCGGTCTCCAGCGCGCGGATCTGCAGGCCCACGGCCGCGGGCGTCAGGCCGATGTGCTTGCCGGCTGCGGCGAACGAGCCGTGGCGCGCGACGGCCAGAAAGGTCTTGAGGGTACGGATGGACGACATGGCGCGGCTCCTCTTCGGGATGGCCTTGGACCCGTGTCATGGATTCCCCCGCCGCCGGATGGCGATGGCGGAATTTGTCTCCTGTGCGGGCGCTGTTCGTAAAGTTTTGCTTTCGCTCACGCCGAAAAATACTCGCTTTGCAAAGCCGGTTCAATCACCAATACTTTTTCACGCACGCCGCGCCACGAGATGCGGCGGCACCGCCCACACGGCCCGGCGGGCCTCGCACAGCACACCCGTGCGACATGGCACACGCCCGCCACGCATTCACGCCATCCGCTTTCCCGCATTCGCGCAGCACTCCCAGCCGCACACAGACGCGGCGCGTACGCATAGAACATCAACGGAGACAAGCATGCAACGCACACCAGGCTGTACCTGCCCCTATTCCGATTCGCCCACCGCCCATCCTGCGCGCGCCCTGCCCCGGCGCGCGTGGCTGATCAAAGGCGTTGCACTGGCCGTGGCCATGACGGGCGCCTGTCTGGCCAGCCGTCCCGTGCTGGCCGCCGACTGGCCCGACAAACCGGTGCGCGTCATCGTGCCCTTTACCGCGGGCGGCGCTACCGACAGCATCGCGCGCGCCGTCAGCCAGCGCCTGGGTGCCATCTGGAAACAGAGCGTGGTGGTCGAGAACAAGCCCGGCGCGGGTGGCCTGGTCGGCGCCGAGAACGTGGCGCGCGCCGATCCGGACGGCTACACGCTGTTGCTGGCCTCGGGGTCGATGTTCACTGTTAATCCGTTCATCTATTCCAGCCTGCCGTACAGCCTGAAGGACTTCGCGCTGATCAGCAACGTGGCCACCGGCCCGATGGTGGTGGCGGTCAATCCCAAGCTGCCCATCAAGGACCTGCAAGGCCTGGTCGACTATGTGAAGCAGCGGCCCGGCAAGGTCAATTTCGGCTCGGCCGGCGTGGGCACGCAGACCCACATGGCCGCAGAGCAACTGGCGGACGTGGCCGGCCTGAACGCCATCCACGTACCCTACAAGGGCGAAAGCGCCGCCTATGCCGACCTGATGGCCAGCCATATCGATTTCGTGGTGGGCAACATCGCCGCGCTGGCGCCGCTGGTCTCCAGCGGCCGGGTGCGCGGCCTGGCGGTCACCGGTCCCACCCGTTCGCCCATGCTGCCCGACGTGCCGACCGCCGCCGAGGCCGGTTTGCCCAAGTTACAGTCGCAGGGATGGTTCGCGCTGATGGCGCCCGCCGCCACGCCCAAGGATGTGGTGGCCAAGATCCAGCAAGGCGTGAACCAGGCGCTGGCCAATACCGATACGCGCCGCGCACTGGAGGCCCAGGGCAGCAATGCCACGCCCAGTTCGCCGCAGCAGCTGGCGCAGACCATCAGCACCGAATCGGTCATGTGGAAGGCCGTGGTCAGCCGCCGCAACCTGAAGGCCAACTGAGCCGCGCTCCGGAGAGTCCCCATGCACAGCCCCGCCCTCCCGGCATGGCGGCGACCGGCGCTGCGCGCGCTGGCGCTGGCCCTGCCGCTGTCCAGTCCGGCCATCGCCCTGGCCGACGCCTATCCCTCCCGGCCGATCACCGTGGTCGTACCCTTCTCCGCCGGCGGCGATGCCGACATGGCCGCCCGCAACCTGTCCGCGCATCTGCGCGGCGTCTACAAGGAACCGCTGGTGGTGGTGAACAAGGGCGGCGCCAATGGCGCGGTCGGTTCGCAGTTCGTGCGCGAGGCCACGGCCGATGGCTACACACTGCTGCTGGCCCGCGTGGGCTCGCAGGCCGTGCTGCCCGCGCTGCAACCCGGCCTGGGCTATCGCTGGGACGACTTCACCATCCTGGGCCTGCTGGAACTGAACCCCATGGCCTGCGTGGTGAACGCGAGCGCGCCCTACCGCACCCTGGCCGACCTGGTCGCGGCGATCAAGGCCAGGCCCGGCAAATTGAACTACAGCACTTCTGGCCCGGCCACCGTGCTGAACCTGGCCGCACAGGCGCTGCTGTCCTCATCAGGGCTGCCGCGCACGGCCGCGGTGGAGATTCCCTACAAGGGCGGCGCCGATGCGACCACGGCGGTGCTGGCTGGCGAAGTGGATTTCACCTGCAACAACGTCACCTCGCTGGTGGGTCCGGTCAAGGGCGGCAAGCTGCGCGCGCTGGTGGCAACCTCGCCCGAACGCCTCAAGGACCTGCCCGACACGCCGACCGCGCGGGAAACGGGCGTGCCACGGTTGGAGGCGCTCAGTGGCTGGAGCGCGCTGTATGGCCCCAAGGGCTTGCCGGCACCGGTGCGCGCCTCATGGGCAAAGGCTTTGGACACCTTGCGGCAGACCACGCCGTGGCGCAGCTCGGTAGAGGGACTGGGATCGATTCCGCGCGTGATGCCGGCCGATGAAACGGCAACGTTCATCGGCGAGCAGGTGAAGTTCTACCAGGAGCTGGGCAAGACCATCGGGTTGCAGATCCAGTGATCCGGGCGCGGTGAGGCCATGCTGGCGGGCCGGATGGCCTCCCGGCAAGCCCGGTGTCTGGCGGCAGGCTGTCCTGGCAAGGTCTCAGGCCCGCTTGCCGTGGCACACCACCTCGGCTTAGTACCCATCCGGATTGCGCACGAAACAGCCGCAGCTAGATCGCGGGCCGCCAGGCGCGCATGAACGCGTCCACGCTGTCCTGCACATGCCGCGCCATGTCGGCCTGCAGCACTTCGGCGGCCGCGCTGTCGAACAGCATGGTCATCACCATGTCGCCGCGCATCATGGCCAGCAGCATGCGGCTGGCCGCCTGCGGATCGGGGCAAGACAGTTCGCCCGCCTTGACGCCGTCGGCCACGATGCCCGCCACCATGTCGCGCAACGGCGCGCGCATGTCGCGCTCGATCGCGCGGCCGATCTCGGGAAAGCGCAGGGTCGCGGCGATGACGGTGCGAAAGAAGGCGATATGCTCCGAGGTCGTGTAGCCGCAGATGGCGGTGCGACCGAACTGCAGCAGTTTCTGCCGGCAGGACATGGCAGGATCGCGGCCGATGTCGGCCAGCACCTGATGCAGCCGTTGCTTTTCATCCAGGATCACCGCCAGAAACACCTGTTCCTTGGCAGGATAGTAGGCGTACAGCGTGGCCTTGGACACGTCGGCGTGGGTCGCAATCATGTTCATTGTCGTGGCCTCGAAGCCCTGCGCCAGGAACAGTCCGCGGGCGGCGGCGATCACCTGTCCCTGCTTGCGGCCCGCCATGGCGGTGCCCGGCGGCGCGGCATCCGGCGGCAGGTTCGCGTCCGTCATGGCCGCGCTCCGGCGGGTGGCGCGGCCGTCTGCCGCAGATCCGCCTGCCGCGCCTGCGTGCGCGGGGTTTCGGGTTGTGGCGCACCCTGCCCCGCATTGCCCACGGTGCCTACCGGGGGCAGCGCGGCCTGGGCCGAGGCATCGTCCTGCCAGCCGCCGCCCAGCGCCTTGTAGACCGCCACCAGATCCGTGGTGACCTGCAGGTTGGACCGCACCCAGGACTGCCGCGCCTGCTGCGCGCGCGTCTCGGCGGACAGCACGTCCAGGAAACTGCCCAGTCCGCCGCGATAGGCATCCAGGGCCAGCCCGTGCGCGCGCTCGGCCTCGCTCACGGCGCGCTGCAGGGCCTCGCGTTGCGCCTGGTCGCGGCGATAGGCCACCAACGCGTTTTCCACATCACGCAACGCGTCCAACACGGTCTGCCGATAATTCAGCGCGGCTTCCGCCTGCTGCGCGCGCGCCAGGCGCACGTTGGCGACCAGCCGGCCGCCCTGGAATAGCGGCAGCGACACGCTCGGCCCGACCGACCAGAAGCGGCTGGCCCAACGGCCCAGATAATCCGCATCGGTCGCCCGGCTGCCGAACTGGCCCGACAGCGAGATGTCGGGGAACATCTGCGCCATGGATGCGCCGATCTGCGCGGTGGCCGCATGCAAGGTCGCTTCGGCCTGGCGCACGTCGGGACGGCGTCGCGCCAGTGACGCCGGCAACCCCACCGGTACCTCGGGAGGCACGGCGGGCACCGCCGCGGGCGCGGCCAGCTCCTGGTCCAGCGCGCCGGGCGGCAGGCCCAGCAGCACCGCCAGGCCGTTGCGGGCCTGCTGGGCCTGCACCTCGGTGACCGGCAGTTGCGATTCCAGCTGCGCGACCTGCCCCGCCTGGTTGGCCACGTCCATCTCGCTGGTCAGGCCGGACTGCTGGCGGCTGCGCGTCAGGTCCAGGGTCTGGCGTGCGCTGTCCAATTGGGCGTCCAGCACCTGGCGCTGCGCCTGCGCGCCGCGCAGTTGCGCATAGGTCTGCGCCACCTCGGCCTGCAGGCTGACCAGGGCATCGTTGCGGCTTTCGATGGCCTGCTGGGTCTGCGCCTCGCTGGCCTCGGCGGCACGGCGCACGCGGCCGAACAGATCCAGCTCCCAGGACGCGTCGAAACCCACCTGGAACAGGCCCACCGGCCGGTTCAGCGAATCCAGCGCGCCATCCACCTTGTCGGCATTCTCATCGCCCACGGCCTGCTTGATCTTGCCGCTGCCATCCTGCGATTCGAGCAGGCCCTTCAGGCCCAGCAACTGCCGGTTGTAGCTGGCCGTGGCGCTGATGCTGGGCAAGCCGGCGGCCGAGGTGATCTGCGTCTGTGCCCGGCCCTGGGCGATGCGCAGCACCGCCATGCGCAGCGTCAGATTGCTGGCCACGGCGCGCTCGATCAGGCTGTCGAGCACCGGATCATTGAAGGCCCGCCACCAGTGCGGATCGGGTTCGGATTGCATGGTGACACGCGACGCGGCGGCGCTGCCGTCGACCGCTGATCGCCTTGCATCGTTGTACTGTTCGGGGGCCTGCGGGTCGGGCGCCTGGAAATCGGGGCCGACCGTGCAAGCGGCCAGCGACACGGCCAGGCCGGTGATGGCCAGGCCGACGGCGGCCCCGCGAAACGGAATCGAGCTGGATAGGATCATGGTCGTGGTCGCTCAATGTCCGGGCGCGCCGCCCGAACTCTTCACCTTGGAAAACAGCAGCGTCAGCGGCACGAAACAGAACGCCAGGATCGCGCAATACGCGAAGATGTCCTGGTAGGCCTGGAACGTGGCCTGGTTGATCAGCGTGCGGTAGAGCTGCGCGGCCGCCGCCTGCGTCGCGTCGCCCGTCACATGGGCATAGTCCTGGATAGACCGTGCCATGCGTTGCAAGGTCTCCTGGAACGATGGGTCATACGGCGACAGGTGCTCGGACAGATAGGCCTGGCGCACCTGCGACCGATCGCGCAGCAAGGCGGACGACATGGCGATGCCCACCGAGCCCGCGATGTTGCGGAACATGGTGAACAAGGCCGTGCCATCGCCGTTCAGGTGCTTGGGCAAGGTGACGTAGGCCAGCGTGGTCACCGGCACGAACAGCAAGGCAATGCCCAGCGACTGCGTGGCGCGCATGGTCGCCAGCGTGCGGTAATCGATGTTCGGCGCGATGCCGTGCGAATACACCATCGACAGCCCCAGCAACAGAAAGCCGAACGCCACCAGAAAGCGGGTCTGCACGTGCGGCATGATCTTGCTGATGACGGGAATGACGAAGATGATGATGGCCGCGCCCGGCGTCAGCACCAGCCCGGCCCACATGGCCGTGTAGCCTAACTGCTGCTGGGCCAGTTGCGGAATCAGCACCGCACTGCCGTACAGCACCGTGGCAAAGCCGAAGATGCAGGCGCAGGCCAGCGCGAAGTTCTTGTCCCGGAGCGCCCGCAGGTCGACCACCGGCCGCTTCGCGTACAGCAGCCAGTACACCGCGCCCACCAGGCCGACCGCCGCCATCACCGCCGAGACGCGGATCACGTTGGACGACAGCCAGTCCAGGTTCTCGCCACGATCCAGCGTCACCTCCAGGCAGCCCAGCCCCAGCGCGATCAGGCCGATGCCGATGTAGTCGATGCGCAGCGAGCCGCGCTCGGCCCGCTTCTCCCAGGGGGGATCTTCCAGGAACTGCATCACCGCCAGCGTGGTGAGCACGCCCACCGGCACGTTGATCAGGAACACCCAGCGCCAGGAGAACGTATCGGTGATCCAGCCGCCCAGCGTCGGCCCGAAGATGGGAGCCACGATGATGGCGATCGCCGACACCGAGAAGGCCTTGCCGCGGTCCTCGGGCGGAAAGTAGTCGAGCAGAATCGCCTGTTGGTTGGGCTGCAGCCCACCGCCGAAGAAGCCCTGCAGCAGCCGGAACAGAATCAGCTGCCACAATTCGGTAGCGATACCGCACAGCAGCGAGCACACCGTGAACATCACGATGCACAACAGGAAATAGCGCTTGCGGCCCATCAGGCGGCCCAGAAAGGCCGAGATAGGCAGCACGATGCTGTTGGCGACCAGATACGAGGTCAGGGCCCAGGTCGACTCGTCGTAGCTGGCCGACATGGTGCCGGCGATGTGCGGCAGCGCCACGTTGACAATGGTGGTATCCAGCACCTCCATGAAGGCCGCCAGCGTGACGATGATGGCCACCGCCCAGGGATTGGCGCGCGGCGTCCAGCCGAGCTGGCCATGGACGGCGCCCGCGGCCCGGGTCATGCGCCCTCCTCGGCGCCGCGCGCGGCGATCCACCGCCTCGCGCCATGCGGCGCGCTCCTGCGGGACTGACTGGCGTACGGGTTCATGATCACTGCACCGTCACCGTGGGCACGACCGACAGGCCCAGCGGCAGCGGCTGCTTGGGGTCCCAGCCGCTGTCGATCACGATCTTCACCGGCACACGCTGCACGATCTTCACAAAATTGCCGGTGGCATTCTCGGCGGGAAATGCCGAGAAGCGCGATCCCGTGCCCTGCTGGATGCTCTGCACATGGCCCGATAGCTGCAGATCGGGATAGGCATCGATGGCGATCTCGACCTTATCGCCGGGATTCATGCGCGCCAGCTGCGATTCCTTGAAGTTGGCCTGGATCCAGCGCTGTGGTGTGACCAGCGAGAACAGCGCCGAGCCAGGCTGCACGAGCGTGCCCAGTTGCACGTTGCGGCGCGTCACCCAGCCGTCTTCGGGGGCGCGCAGTTCGGTGCGCGACAGATCCAGCTCGGCCTGCGCGGTCTGCGCGCGCGCCTGGTCCAGTTGCCGGGCGCGCTGCTCGACCACCGTGCGTGCCTGGTCGATCTGCAACTGCGACTGCGAGGCGATGCGTACCTGCGCCTGGGCCGACTGCACCGCCGCCTGCGCATCGCGCAGTTGCGCGTTGGCGGCGTCGATGCTTTCCTGCGTGGTGGCGCGCGCATCGACGCGGCGCTGGCGCTGGTACGATTGCTGCGCGCGCCTGAGCGCCGCCTGCGCCTGCGCCTCTTGCGCGCGGGCCTGTTCCAACTGCGCGGGATACTGGGTCTGCGCCAGCGCCAGTTGCACCTTGGCCTGCTCGTACTGCGCGGCGGCCAGGCCTTGCTGGGCACGCGCGCTGTCGCGCCGGGTGCCGTAGTCGCGCGGGTCGATGCGCACCAGCAGATCGCCCTTGTGCACGTAGGCATTGTCCTGCACCCGCAGTTCCTGCACGTAGCCGCCGACCTGGGCCGCCATGCTGACGGTATCGCCTTCGGTGAAGGCGTCGTCGGTCGACTCCTGGTTGCGGGTCAGGAACCACCACACCAGCGCGACCAATGCAATCACCAGCACCACGGCGATCAGGATGAACAGCGGTTTCCTGCCAGGCCGCTTGGGCGGCCCGGCCGGAGCACCGTCGCCCTGCTGGGCGTCCCCGTGCGCCGCCGGGCCGGACTCGCGAGTCGGGTCGGACGCGGGCTTGGACGGCCCCTGCCCGCTCGTGGCTTGCCCCGATGACATGGGGCGGGATTCGGATGCAGGGCCTGCGCTTTCCGTGGGCATTGCGGCTCACCAAAATTGAACTGAGACGTTCAGTCTAGTTTTGATGCGCTTACAAGAACCCTAAGCACGCACGGCGGCGGCCACGACGCGCCCGCTCAGGCGAGACTGCGAAAAACCGGGGAAGCAAGACGACCGGCGCGGCCCCATCAAGGGAAACCGGCCGGAGGGTATGGCGTATCTCAGGTGACGGCGCCGGACAGCGGCTGGGCGATCTCGACGCAGTTGCGCCCCTTGCGCTTGGCGGCGTAAAGCGCTTCATCGGCCAGGCCGTAGGCGGCATCGAAATCGGTTCCGCCCGCGTTGGCGCTCAGGCCGAAGCTGGCGGTGATCTGGCGATCGACCGGGGGCTCGAAGCGATGTTCGGCGATGGCGGCGCGCATGGCCTCGGCCAGTTCGACCGCCTGCTGCAACTGATAGCCCGGCAGCACCACCGTGAACTCTTCGCCGCCGACGCGGCCGATGATGCCCTCGTCGCCGACGATGCGGCGCAGGCACGTGACGATACCGAGGATGACCGAGTCACCCGCGGGATGGCCGAACTCGTCGTTGATGCGCTTGAAGTAGTCGATGTCCAGCACGACCATGACCGAGTCACCCTCGGCCAGGGCCTTGGTGGCCAGTTCGATGACCGCGCTGCGGTTGAACACGCCCGTCAGGGCATCGTGCGTGGCGCGATACTCGAGCTGCTGGGCCAGGGTCTGCAACTGGATGTTCAGCGCGTTCATCTCGCGTTCGGCACGGTCGCTGCGGCCGATGAGCCGCCGGGTTTCGCGCATCAGGCGTTCGAAGTGCCCGATCAACTCGCCCAGCGACTGCCGGTACTCCTGCCCGCTGGCATCTTGATTGTCGAAAGCCGAGCGGGCTTTGTCGAGCGCGTCGTTTTCGCTCTTGAAGAGATCCGGTGCGCCGCTCGTAGCGGCATCCTGGGAAGAACCAGAAGCTGGCATCGATATCCTTATCGTGCGGAAACCGGGCAGTCGGTGAACTCGATGGCCTGGAAGTCGGCCTGCAACTCTTCGCCGAACTCGAGGATGGTCTCGTCCTCGTCGTCGCGGTACCAGTTGAGCTTCACGCGGTTGCCGGATTGCGCGGCTTCGTCCAGCGCGTCGAAGATGCTGAACAGCATCTTGGTGCTGGAACTGTTGAAATAGGCCAGCGCCACGTCGGCGGTGATCGTCGCGCCATCGCAGCCGGCCAGGTAGGCGCGCAGTTGCTCGATGATGGGCGTGTAGAAGGCGGCGGCGTTCTCGGGATACGACTCGCCCTTCAGCGACAGCTGGTGTTGGTCGAAGCGGAAATCGACTTCGGGAGACGTTGCCGTAGCGGCGATATACAGATTGTCCATGGCTCGGGTCGTCGACTTGCTTAGATGATGGCTTTCAGGCAGAACAGCGTCGTGCCGGAATCGTCGGCACGCGGATGGAAGGCGAATTCGAGGGGTGCGCTGGCGTCACGCGCCATCGTCAGGAACCCCAGTCCCGCCCCTTTGCTGTCTTCGGGGGTCTCGGCACGCAATGATACCTTGTATGCCTGCTTGATCTGCTCCAGCGACATGGTGCGCAGCGGCTCGAGCTTGTCGCGCAGCCCCGCGACACCCGCGGTGGAGATCGGATTGACGCACAGCATCAGGTACCGCTCGCCGTCGGCGGTGATGCACACCGCGCCCTCGCGCAGCGCACCGCTGTCGGGGCCGCCGGGCAGCAGCGCATCGGACGAGTAATGGATGATGTTCTGCGACAGTTCGACGAACGACGAGAACAGCTTGCGCCGGGTCGGGCCGCTGACGCCCGACACTTCGAGCTGCAGCTTCACCACCTCGGACATCGCCGCGATGATGCTGTGTGAAAAATAGCCCTTGTGATAGAAAATCACATTGCGACGCTGGGCCAGCTCGAAGAATGCACTGTCCTGGCCTAGCAGATGATCGATGGTCATCAATGTTCCTGAATGCGGGCACAAAATAGGGTGACGTCGTCGCGACGGGTCTGCACGCCCTGCCACTGCGCGAGGGCCTGCTTCAGCTTCTCGCCGATGGCGATGGCGGATTCGTCACGGTGGGCAAGGATCGCCTCGCAGGCGCGCCGCTTGCCGAAAGCAATCTTGCGAGGGCCGCCGATCTGGTCGGTCAGGCCATCGGTGGTAATGAACATCAGGCTGCCCGGAGGCAGCTCGACGCGGGTCTCGTTCCAGACGTAGTCTTCGTGGCTGTCCACGTAGCCCACGCCCATGCGCTGGCCCGCCAGCGACTCGAATTTCTCGGCGCCGGGACGCAGGATGTGCACGGCGATACGGGCGCCCGCGAAGCGCAGTTCGTGGCGCGAAGTGTCGAACCAGAAGAAGGCCGCATCCAGGCCGTCGTCGGATTCCGGCGTTTCGTCCTCGCCGTGGACCTGACCCAGCAGGCCCTTGACGCTGCGGTTGACCGCGGACAGCAAGGCGGCGGGCTCGCGCGGCCCCAGTTGCTCGAGCGCCTTGGACAGCGCCGACGAGGCGATCAGCGTCATGAAGGCGCCCGGCACGCCGTGGCCGGTGCAATCGGCCACCGCCCCGAACCAGCCGTCTTGATGCGCCGCGAAATGGTAGAAATCGCCGCCGACCACGTCGCGCGGCTCCCAGAGCAGGGTGGCGTCGTGCAGCGTGCCGGCCAGCGCCTCGCGCGAGACGCGCAGCATGGCGCGCTGGATCACGCTGGCGTACTCGATGCTCTGCATGATCTGGCGGTTCTTTTCCGCCTGCATCGAGGCCACCGCGCTCATCAGTTGCAGGCCGAGGCCCAGGCCATCGAAGCGGCCGTCGCGCGTGATGATGAAACCGTCCGCCAACGCCTTCTCACCGAACTCGACCGTCTTGAAGGTGAGTTGCTCGATGCTCATGTTGGCGTCGACGATGAGGGGTTCCTTGTCCATGAAGGCGATGCAGCTCTTCTTGTCGTAGAGCTCGCGATGGAACGGCTTGCTCATCTGCGACATGAAGATGCTGCGATTGATCAGCCCGATGGGCCGCTCGCCTTCGACCACGGCGAGACTGGTCATGTCGCGGCGAGACGAGAAGATCTCCATGACCATGGAGTTGGTGCCCGACACGTCGATGGTGGGCATTTCCTGGGACAGATCGCCTGCGCAGCGATGGTCTCCCGGCGTGTCGGGACGACGGAAAGGTGAAAGCGCTGCGTGCATACCCTGATCATCCGGCTGAATTACGCTGGATGCTAAGTCCTCGATATTTAGGCCATGTGACAGGCGATGGGTTTTGGCTACTGAATGATACATCTACGCAGGTGCCGGATACATGATTTAGCACCTAAATCTTGAGATTTAGGACAAAATCACCCCAATTTGTTCGAAAGTGGCGAGATCGATAGCGATCGGGACCGCAGGCGGGTCTCTTATCGTCCGTGTTGCCGCTTCCGCCCGTGCGCCTGGCGCCCCGCTGTGCCTGGCCGCAAAAACCCGTACCTGCCCGGCCGGAATTATACCGGCCAGGCTCTGGGCTGCCACCTGTCCGCAAGTCCAATATCGAGAATTTCGCGATTATTCCCGTATCGATGGCTGGGACGGCGGCGGACCTGCAAATGTAACGAGGGCGGGCGCACACGCCAGCCCCGCCCTCTCCTCCAGCAGAAAGCGAGACGGCGCCAGCCGCCGCCCCGCCCCGCCCCGCCCCGCCGTCAGCGCGGCGCCACAGCGCCGCCGCCCGCCGGACGCAACAGCAACGTATCGCCGGTCTCGCTCTCGACCTTGGCCCGGCTGAACGCCATCGGGAAGTATTCGCCCGTCGCCCAGCCCTTGAGCAGGTCCTTGTAGTGCGGGCTGCGCGGGTCGGCGGACTGGCCGGGCACGTTCTGCATCATCGAGTTGTCCCAGTTGGCCACGTCGATCACCTGGCGGTACGACGAGCCGCTGATCTGCCGGAAGTCGGACTTGCGGAAGGTGCCGCGGTGCACGGTGTCGTTGTCGCCGCCCACCGGATAGCGCGGCGTGCTGAACGCCTGGGCGGTCTGCGGATCGAGCAGCGGCGACAGCGAATGCTCGAACTGGATGTGATGCAGGTTGCCCCACTCCCACTGCGCCTGGTCGTTGCCGACCTTGGCGCGCAGCTTGGCCATGCCATCTGCCAGGGCGGCCAGCAGCAACGCATCACGGCCCTCCTGCGGCCGGGCGCCGAACGCGGGATCCGGGCTGGCCAGCTTCTCCATCACCTTCACCGTGGCCAGCGGCCCCATGATCTCGCGGCCGTTGGCCGGCACGTACAGCGCGCTGACGCGCGCCACCACCTCGGGCATCCAGAACTCGTACACCGTGGCGGCCTTGGAATCGGCATCCACGCGACCGTCCCAGTCCTTCAGCAGGCCCAGACCGTCGGCCACGCGCGGATCGGCGACGTTCAGGCCGCGTGCGTACTCCGCCATCTTGCGCGCCGGCAGCGACAGGTTGTCGTACTGCAGTTGTTGCGAGCTCTGCACCGTCGCGCCCTGCGCGCCGCTGAGCACCTCGCGGATGCGCAGCACGCGATACGGATCGGCCCACGAACGGCCCGACATTTCCTTGTAGGGAAAGTCGTTGGGCAGGTTGTACGCGTTGGCGGTGGCGATGTAGCCCTCGGCCGGATTGTGGATGCTCGGCAAGGCGGTCGGGTTCAGGAAGCCGTTCCACTCGAAGGTGCCGTCGCCCGGCACGGGCAGCATGCCGGACCAGTCCTGGCGCGGACGGATCGGCGCGATGCTGCCGCCGAACCAGCCGATGTTGCCGTCCACGTCGGCATAGACCATGTTCTCGCTGGGCGTGTAGTGGCGCTGCATGCCGGCCACGAACTCGTTCCAGTTCTGCGCCTGGTTCAGGCGCAGGCTGGCCAGATAGGCGGCCGTGCCCGGAAACTCCAGGTACGCGGCGCGCAGCGCATACGCCTTGCGATTGACCGGATCTTCATGGATGACCGGCCCGTGGCGCGTGAACTTGACCTGCGCCTGGACGCCGGCCTGGCCACGCACCGCGATGGACTCGTTCACGCCGCGCATGTCCTCCCAGGCCCCACGGTAGCGGTACTGGTTGGGATTGGCGGGGTTGGTGTCGTAGACATACAGGTCTTCCTCGTCGGCGAAGGCGAAGATCGTCAGGCCGAAGGCGATGCGGTCGTTGTGGCCCATCGACACGCCAGGCAGCGACGGCTCGCCCGCGCCGATGATGTTCCAGCCCGGCGCGTTCAGGTGCACCATGTAGCGCAGCGAGGGCATGGTGATCGAGCGGTGCGGATCGCCCGCCAGGATGGGCTTGCCGGTGGCCGTGCGCTGGCCCGACAGCACCCAGTTGTTGCTTTCGTAGCGCGGCGCGGTCGGATCGAACTGCGGATCCAGCGCCGCCATGCGGGTGGACGACAGCGTTTCCGCAAGCTTGGCGCGCTCGGCCATGCCCAGCGGGCTGTTCGGGAAGTCGGCGGCGGTGAAAGCCTGGCCATCGCGGGCCAGGTTGTAGCTGGCCAGCACGTTCCTGTTGATCGGGCGCACGTCCAGGCCGGCCGGCACCTGCAGCGCAATGGGCGGCTCGAACACCCTGAGCGATTGCACGGCGTTCACGCCCACCGTGGCGACCTGCTGCGCCAGCTTCACCTCGTCCTTGACGTTGCGGGTCAGGCCGAACAGGCGGATCAGCGAGGTGGTCGGGCTCCAGTAGCCGGGCTGCGTGCCCGTCAGGCGGAACTCCTCGGGCATCTGGTCGGGATGCGCGCGCACCCAATCGACGTAGGCATTGATGCCGTCGGCGAACGAGGTCAGGATGGCCTTGCCGCGCGGGTGATAACTGGCGAATTCGGCTTCCAGGTCGCCGCGGTAAAGGAACATGCGCGCGGCGCGGTCCTGTTCGACGAAGCGCGGACCGAACTGCTCGGCCATCTTGCCCTCGCCCTGGCGGCGCCACAGGTCGAGCTGCCACAGGCGGTCGCGCGCGGCGGCGAAGCCCTGGGCGTAGAACAGGTCGTGTTCGTTCTGGGCGTAGATGTGCGACACGCCATGCTTGTCGCGCAGGATCTCCACGGGCTGCGTCAGCCCGGGCATGTCGATGGCGGCCTGCTCGCCGCCGCGGGTGGCGCAGCCCCCCAGGAACGCAACAAGACCCGCCGCCAGGCAGACGCCGGCGTACCGCTTCAGTGCATGCATGCTCTTTCTCCCTCCGAGGTGTCCCGGCGGGCCCGTGCCGCCGGTATGGCGCGGGGCGCGGCATGAAGCTTGTAGGTATGACGTGCCGCGTCCATTTCCGCCACGGATGACACTACGCGTTTTGCCCGCGAGCGGTTGTTTCCCCAGGGGTTACAAATGTGTTGATGCGCGTCGCCGCGGTGCGCAAAGCGGCCGGGGCGGGCGTCATCGCGCGGTTACAAAGCTATTGCCGCGTACACGGATCGAAGCACGTCGCGGGCGTCCGGCTGATCGATACTGGCTTTTTATCCCGCCGCCAGGATGCTCATGAACAAAGCCTCTTTCGTCGCCCTGCCCTGCGCCGCCGCGCTCGCCGTACTGGCCGGCTGCTCGTCGCCAAAGGCGGCCTACGAACAGGAGAACTTCGCGCAGAGCACCACCAACACGTTCTCGCGCAAGTACGAAGCGCCGCCCGGACGCGCCTGCGATGCCGGCCGCCGCGCCCTGCTGAGCCAGGGCTACAACATCGACAAGGCGCAGACCGATACGGTGGCCGGCCACAAGAACTTCCAGGACGAGGACAAGGCCAATACCCAGATCACCGTCACCATCAACTGCACCGCCGAGGGCGGCGACGGCAAGCACTCGCTGGTGTTCGCCAACGCGGTGCAGGACGACTTCTCGATGAAGAAGAGCGCCAGTTCGGCCAGCGTGGGCGTCAGCGTGCTGGGGGCCGTGTCGTTGCCCGTCGGCTCCAGCGACGACTCGCTGGTCAAGACCAGCAGCCTGACGGTGACGCGCGAAGCCTTCTACGGCGGCTTCTTCGATCTGCTGCAACACTACCTGCCGCAGGCGCAGGAGGTCCCCGCGGCGCAGGCCACCACACAGCAGCAACCCGCCGCGAATCCGGCGCAGGGCGCGCAGGCGGGCGATGCGGCGGGCTCGACCTCGCTTTCTCCCGCAAATACGGGAGTCACGCCACCGGCCAGGCCGTCGGGCGCCAACTGAACGGAAACTGACGCAAACACCCCGTCAATGTGTTCGGATGTAGAGGTGTGTTTCGAGGCCGTGCAATCGGCCCGGCGTGCTTTTTCCGCTGCTACCATGCGACGCGTACTCGCACTGGCAACAGACCGAGACGGCATCGAGCCGTAGCCCGTGGGGATGTTCGCCATCGCGCCCTTCCTCCCTCAAACATTGAGTCGACATGGCTGGCAGAAGACCTTCATTCAATAGTGCGTGGAATGCCTTCACGGAAGTGAACATGTCCGTGAGACAGGTAGGACAGAAGATCGGCGGGCAGGTCAAGGTGAACACCGAGATGACCACGGGCGGCTTCGAGAATGCCTGCCCCATCCGCATGAGCTACGTGCTGAACGTCACCGGATTCCCCATCCCCCGCAACCGTTCCTATGCCACGGTCAGCGGCGCGGATCATCGCCAGTACATGTACCGCGTCAACGACATGATGTCGTACCTGGAACGCACGTTCGGCAAGCCCGACCTGACCGTCAAGTCGCCCCGCCCGTCGGATTTCTCGGGCATGAAGGGCATTGTCGTGGTGCGCGGGCACGGCTGGAACAACGCGCGCGGCCACGTCACGCTGTGGAACGGCACCTCGTGCTCGGACACCTGCCATTTCCTGTACGACCCGGAAAACGGCACGTTCACGCCCGACACCGCCGCCATCTGGAAATTGCAATGAAGACCTTTCTTCCGGGCAGGACCGCCCTGCTGAAGGCCGCGCTGTCGGTGGCCGGCGCAGGCGCGATGCTGGCGATGGTGCCCGTCCACGCAGCGGATACGCCGAAGGCCGACCAACCGCTGATCGACACGTACTCGCAGAAGACGCTGCTGAAGAATTGGGCGCTGAGCGTGTGCCTGGCCACGGTGGCCAAGCATCCCGAGGAGCGCGACGACGCGAACAAGACCGCCAGCGCCTACCTGGAATTCGGCCATCAGACGGTCGAGGACTACGACAAGTTGCGGACCCTGGCCCAGTCGTTTGCCGGACGCAAGTACGGTGGGTCGGTGGACAGCGAGTTCAACACGATGAAGTGCATCGACCTGTTCCACAGCAAGGAACTGGACAGATTGGCGGGGTCGTTGGCCAAGCGGAAATAAGCGCTTGGTGGGACGGTTGTTGGTTCTTAAGACGCCCTCTGTGAGGGTTGGGGCCCGCGCCGGCCAAGTCGTTCGGCTCGGGCGCGCCATCAGGCGCCCTCGGCCCCGCTACGCGGGGCTTCCCTCTCTCCAATTGGCCGTCACGGGCCCCAACCCTCACAGAGGACTCGCACCCGTGATCCACGTCGGTCGTCAACCCACACGCTGATGGGTAAGAACCGTTTGCAGGACCGGATGGCGACACCGCATCGTTCCCGTCGGCATGCGCCGCATATTGCACTGACATCTCGGCCCCGCGCAGGACGATGACATTGAACTGGCTTGCCATCCCCCGACCCCCTCACATCAGGCAAGCATGGGTGATGGGTTTAATGTCGGAATGACTCTGATGTAGCCGGAGCGGGTCAGCCAGGGGCGTGCCGGCCAATTGGAGTGAGGGCAGCCCCGCGCAGCGGGGCCGAGGGCGCCTCGTGGCGCGCCCGAGCCGAGCGACTTGGCCGGCACGCCCCTGGCTGACCCGCTCCGGCGGCCGCAAGAACACCCCCCCTCAAACGAAGCACACACGCTCGCCGCCACGCGACCCCGGCACGATGATTGCTGGCATGCCGACTACGTCACACCGGCCTTCCCGGCCAAAACGTCTGGAGGC
The DNA here is from genome assembly GCF_900078315.1 of Bordetella ansorpii. GTDB lineage: Bacteria > Pseudomonadota > Gammaproteobacteria > Burkholderiales > Burkholderiaceae_B > Bordetella > Bordetella ansorpii. The sequence goes on along the minus strand of NZ_FKBS01000012.1, from coordinate 213,159 downwards.
GTCCCCCCATGCAGCCCACCCGCCCTATTCCCCATTGCGCCCACACGCCATGACCGCCGCCGCCATCCGTATCGGCATTTCCGGCTGGCGTTACCCGCCATGGCGGGGCGTGTTCTATCCCGATGACCTGCCGCAAGCCGACGAACTGGCCTATGCCTCCCACCAGGTGCCGACCATCGAGATCAATGGCACCTTCTATTCCCTGCAACGGCCCGAGCGCTTCGCGCAATGGCGTGACGCCACGCCGCGCGGCTTCGTGTTCAGCGTGAAAGGCAGCCGGTACATCACGCACGTCAAGCGGCTGCGCGACCCCGAGGAAGCCTTGGCGCGCTTCTTCGCCAGCGGCGTGTTCGAGCTGGGCGACAAGCTGGGGCCGTTCCTGTGGCAACTGCCGCCGTCGCTGCGATTCGATGCGGGCATCACCGAGGCCTTCCTGAAGGCGCTGCCGCGCGATACCGCGGCCGCCGAGCGCCTGGCGCATCGTTTCGACGCGCGCGTGGCCGGACGTCCCATGCCGCCGCCAGGCAAGCGCCGCAGGTTGCGACATGCCATGGAGGTGCGGCACGACAGCTTCGCCTGTCAGGCGTTCGTGCAGATGCTGCGCCATCACGGCGTGGCGCTGGTGACGGCAGATACGGCGGGCAAATGGCCGCTGATGGAGGACGTGACGGCGGATTTTGCGTATCTGCGCCTGCATGGCGATGAAACGCTGTACGCCAGCGGCTATACGCCGGATGCCCTGGGCGACTGGAAGCGGCGCATCCAGGCCTGGGCGGACGGGCGCGAACCGCGTGGGGCACGCCGGGTCGCGGGGCCCGGCAGAACGAGGACCGGGCCTCGCGACATCTACTGCTATTTCGACAACGACGTGAAGGTCAAGGCGCCGGGCGATGCGCGAGCGTTGGCTCGCCTGCTGCGGCTGCCCCTTGCGCCGGATCCGCCGGCTTGAGCCCCAGCGGGTCGAGCGCACGCGTGCCACCGGGCGGCACACGGCGTGGAATGGTGAAATAGAACTCGGTGCCCTGCGGCGCGGCGGAGTGCGCGCCCACCTGACCGCCGTGGGCCTCGACAAAACTCTTGACGATATACAGCCCCAGGCCCAAGCCCGGGCCACGCTCGGGACTGCGGTGTTCCATCACGCCTGAACGGAACGGCTCGAACACGCCATGCAACTGGTGCGGCGGAATCACGCCGCGGTTGCTGACGCGCACCGTGATGCGTTCGGCATGGTTGCCATCGACTTCGAGCCAGATGGGCGAATCGGCTTCGCCGTGCTGCACGGCGTTACCCAGCAGGTTGGACACCACCTGAGCCAGGCGGTCGCCGTCGGCGTCGCCATGCACGTTGCCGCGCACCTCGAACTTCACGCGTTGCGGCGCGGCAGCCGCCAGTTCGTCGACGATGTGGCCGCAGAGTTCGGCATAGTCGGTGGATGCGATCTGCAGCACCAGGCCGTTGGAGCGGATGCGCGCCACGTCCAGCAGCTGGTCGACCATCTTGGACATGCGCGAGGTGCTTTGCTGGATGCGCTGCGCCGCCGACAGCGCCATCGGATTCTCGGAGATCTTGACCAGGATCGCCGCCGCCGTCGTGACCGCCGACAAGGGATTGCGCAGGTCATGGCCCAGTACGGCGGTAAACAGTTCGTTCAGGTGCAGCGCACGGCGCAGCGCCTGCAATTGGCTGTCCAGCGTGACGCGCTGGGTGTAGAGCTCGACGAAGACGTTGACCTTGCTGCACAGTACGCGCGGATCGATCGGCTTGTACAGGAAGTCGACCGCGCCGGCTTCGTAGCCGCGAAAATAGTGATCGCGTTCCAGCGCGGCCGCGGTCAGGAAAATCAGCGGAATATGACGGGTGCGCTCGCTGCCGCGGATCAGCTCGGCCAGCTCGAAGCCGTCCATCTGCGGCATCTGCACGTCGACCAGCGCCAGCGCGACCTCTTCGGCCAGCAGGATTTCCAGTGCCTCCACGCCTGACGAGGCCTTGCGAACGACGAGACCCGGGCGGGCAAGCACCGCCTCGATCGCAATCAGGTTCTGTTCCACGTCGTCGACGACAAGGATTTTGATGTCGGAGGACACTCCGCTGGCTCCCGTTATTTATGAGGTGAAATAAGGAAACATCCGGACGATACAGATATTGTCGCGATTGCGCCAATCGACCCTTTGCAGGGATCGGGGGCTCGACGCGCCACGCGCCGCCGGTTGTTTTTCCTTCTGCTCGGGCGGGGGGGCATGGTCCCGCCCGGGGGTACGCCCTCAGATACGTTGATACACCTTCTCGTCGGCATGGAATTCGACGAAACGGTCGGCATGCGCGGTGAAGCGTATGGTCTCCTTGCTGCCCAACCCGAGGAACCCACGATGCACCAGGGCCTCGACGAACAACCCGATGGCGCGGTCCTGCAGCTCGCGATTGAAATAGATCAGCACGTTGCGGCAGGACACCAGATGGACCTCCGAGAAGACGCTGTCGGTGGCCAGGCTGTGATCGGCGAACACGATCTGCTTGCGCAGCGCCGGGTCGAAACGCACGTAGTGCTCGTCGGAGGTGTAGTAGTCGGACAGGTCGTGGCAGCCGCCGGCCAGCACGTAGTTGCGGTTGAACAGCCGGGCCCGGTCGACCGGATAGATGCCCGCCTGCGCGGCCTTCAGGGCGTCGGTGTTGATGTCGGTGGCGTAGATCAGGCTGCGTTCCAGCATGCCCTCTTCGTGCAGCAGAATCGCCAGCGACCAGACTTCTTCGCCGCTGCTGCAGCCCGCCACCCAGATCTTGATGGACGGATAGGTGCGCAGCACCGGCAGCACCTGCGTGCGCAGCACCAGGAAATAGGCCGGGTCGCGGAACATCTCGCTGACCTGCACCGTGAGGTACTGCAGCGACTGCGCGAACACGGCGGGCTCGTGCAGGATGCGGTCCTGCAGCTGCGAGACCGTGGCGCAGCCGAAGTGCTCCATGGCGCTCTGCACACGGCGCAGCATCGATCCCAGCGAATAATCGCGGAAATCATGCTGATAACGCTGGTAGATACCCTCCAGCAGCAGTTTCAGCTCGATCTCGGGCAGCGGTTGCGGCTGGCGCGCCTCCTGCGCCGCCTCGTTCGGGGGGTTACTTCGGCATCCATACGCGGCACAGCGATACCAGTTTCTCGACGTCGATGGGTTTGGCGATGTAGTCGTCGGCCCCCGCCTCCAGGCAACTGCGGCGGTCGTCGGCCATGGCCTTGGCCGTCAGCGCGATGATGGGCAGGCGCGCGTACGCGGGCTGTCGGCGGATCTCGCGCATGGCGGTCAGGCCGTCCATCTCGGGCATCATCAGGTCCATCAGGACCAGATCGATGTCCTCGTGCGTGGCCAGGCGTTCCAGCGCCTGGCGGCCGTCCCGCGCCACGATCAGCTTGGCGCCCAACGGCTCGAAGATGCTGGACAGCGCATAGACGTTGCGCACGTCGTCTTCGGCCAGCAGGATGCGGCGGCCCTCGAACACGGCATCGCGCTGGCGCGCCTGGGCCAGCAGGCGCTGCTGATCCTGCGGCAGCGCAGCCTCGATGCGGTGCAGGAACAGCGACACCTCGTCCAGCAGGCGTTCGGGCGATTTGGCGCCCTTGATGATGATCGAGCGCGAGTAACGGCGCAGGCGCTGCTCTTCGTCGCGGGTCAGCGCGCGGCCGGTGTAGACGATGACGGGCGGGAAGGCGTATTTCTCGCCGCTGGCCATCTGTTCGAGCAGGTCGTAGCCCGACGCGTCGGGCAGCATCAGATCCATGACCATGCAGTCGTAGTGGCCGGCTGCCAGATACTCCAGGGCCTGGGCCACCGTGCCCGTGGTGGTGATTTCCACGTCGCCGGCCTTCAGCATCAGGCCGATGCTTTCGCGCAATACGGCATCGTCTTCCACCACCAGCACGCGTCGCACCTGCTGCTGCAGGCGCGCCTCGACCTTCTGGAAGGCCTCCAGCACCGACTCGCGCGCCACCGGTTTCAATGCATAGCCGACCGCGCCCAGTTCCAGCGCGGTCTGCAGGTGATCGTGCACCGACAGCATGTGCACCGGGATGTGGCGGGTGACGGGATCACGCTTCAGGCGCTCCAGCACACTCAAGCCAGACTGGTCGGGCAGGTTCACGTCCAGCAGGATGCCGCTGGGCTGCTGGCTGCGCGCCAGGGCCAGGGCTTCCTCGCCGGTGACCGCATGGATGCAGTCGAAATCCAGTTCATGGGCGACTTCGTACAGTACCGCGGCAAAGCGCTCGTCGTCCTCGATGACCAGCACCAGGCGCGAGCGCTGGCGGCGCTCGCGGTCATCGTCCAGGTGCCGCGGCAACGGCGCGCCCGGCATGGGCTTGGGCGCGCCAGCGGGCGCATAGGCGGTGACCGCGGGCTTGCGGGCCGCGGTGCTGGCGGCGGCGATGGCCGCCATCTCGGCTTCGGCCGCGGCCTTGGCGGCCGGCGTGATGGCCGGCGTCTCGTCATCCGTCACGCCGTCGCGCGCGTAGGTGCCGGCCTCCAGTTCCGTGGCCACTTCCAGCGTGAAGGTGCTGCCACGGCCCGGCTCGCTGGCCACGCGGATCTCGCCGCCCAGCAGGCGCGCCAGCTCGCGCGAGATCGACAGGCCCAGGCCGGTGCCGCCGTACTTGCGGCTGGTGGTGCCGTCGGCCTGGCGGAAGGCCTCGAAGATGATGTCCTGCTGCTCGGGCGCGATGCCGATGCCGGTATCGCGCACTTCGAAGGCCACGCGGTCAGCGCCAGCCGTGCACACGCGCAGCGTGACGCTGCCCTTCTCGGTGAACTTGAAGGCGTTCGACAGCAGGTTCTTCAGCACCTGCTGCAGGCGGTTCGAATCGGTGGTGAAGGTGGCCGGCGTATCCGCGTCGATCTCGATGTGCATCGCCACCCCGCGATCGCGCGAGATCGGTTCGAAGACGGACTGCAGCGGACGCAGCACGCCCGCCACCGACACCGGTTCCGCCACGATGTCGACGTGGCCTGCCTCGATCTTGGACAGGTCCAGGATGTCGTTGATCAGCGTCAGCAGGTCCTGGTTGGAGGCATGGATGGTCTGGGCGTAGCGGCGCACCTCGTCGCTGCTGAGCGTGGCCGAATCGTGCCCGGACAGGATCTGCGCCAGGATGAGCGAGCTGTTCAACGGCGTACGCAACTCGTGCGACATGTTCGCCAGGAACTCGGACTTGTAGCGGTTGGCGCGCGTCAGCTCGTCGGCGTTGGCCTCCAGCGTGCGCTGGGCGCGCAGCAGGTCCTGCTTCTGGCGTTCCAGGCGGTTGGCCTGTTCTTCCAGCCGGACGTTGGTCTGTTCCAGCTCGCTCTGCTGGTCCTCGAGGCGGCTTTGCGAATCGCGCAGCGCGCGGCTCTGCTCTTCCAGTTCCTCATTGGTGGCACGCAGCTCTTCCTGTTGGGTCTGCAGGATCTCGCGCTGGCGCTCGGTCTCTTCCAGCGCGTCCTTCAGGCGCTGGCGGTACATGGCGGCGCTCAGCGCCTGCCCCATGTCCTCGGCCAGGATGCGCATCAGCTCGATGATGCGGTCCATATCCATGCTGGTGCTGACGAAGCCCAGCTCGACCACGCCCACGATGCGGCCCTCGGCCGTGACCGGCGCGATCAGCAGGCGGCGCGGCGCGGCGCCGCCGGTGCCGCTGCTGATGCGCACGTGATCCGACGGCACGTCGTCGACAATCAGGGGCTTGCCGTCGCGCGCCACCTCGCGGGCCAGGCCCAGGGTATCGGCATCGCCATCCGGGGCATCGAAGGCATAGCCGGTCACGAAGCCCAGGCGGCCCTGTTCGTGGGTGTACAGCGCGGCGACCTGGGCGTTGACGTAGCGCGACAACACTTGCAGCATGCCGCGCCCCACCGACGACAACTCCAGTTCGCCCAGCATGCCGGCGGCCATGTCCGACTGCCCGCGCTGCAGCCACAAGAGGCGATCGGTGCGCTCGCGCGCGCCGATCACGGCGTAGGCCAGGTAGGCCACGCTGAACACGGACAGGATGTTGATGATGCGGTTGGCCACCCGCAATTCGACCTGGGTCGTGGCCAGCGGGAACAAGCCCACGATGAGCAGCACGGCCTGCGCCGCGGCCAGCATCAATGGCAGGTTGCGGTTGCGCTGCTTGACGGACAACAGTTGCGGGATCACATAAAAGACCCAGACCGTCAGGCCGGTGACCGCCACCATGTCCAGGGCGAAGATGACGGCGGTCAGGCCCCAGACCGTGGCCACGATCATCAGGTCTTCTTGCTTCTGCTGTTGGGAATACGGCATGTCGGTATTTTTTGCGGGAAACGGACGCGTGAGCGCGCCTGGGCGCCTGCCCGGGTGATGGACGATAGTAGCCGAAGCCAGTCACCGCCGGCGGACGCCTTGGGCCGGCGTGCGGATCTCGCGGAGTATCCCGCAGGGCCGTTGCGCGAAACGGACGGCGCCCCACGAATGGGTAATAACCATATTCGGGAAAACGCTATAATTCTTGATCGATCAATTATTGATTTGTCACAAATGCCACCCACCGTCACCCTCGATGCCCCGCATTCGGCGGGCCAGCTGCTGCCGTTCCGCCAGTCGCTGATGGCCATGCTGGGCATGTGTTTCGTGATCATGCTGGTGGCGGTGGACCAGACGGTGGTGGGCACCGCGCTGCCCACCATCGTGTCGGAACTGCACGGCTTCAACCTGTACGCCTGGGTGGCCACGTCCTACCTGCTGACCTCGGTGATCACCGTGCCGATCTTCGGCCGACTGGGCGACTACTACGGCCGCAAACCCTTCGTGGTGGCGGCCATCATCGTGTTCACCGTGGCCTCCGTACTATGCGGCGCGGCCCAGAGCATGCCGCAACTGGTCGCGGCCCGGGCGCTGCAGGGCGTGGGTGGCGGCATGCTGGTGGGCACGGCGTTCGCCTGTATCCCGGATCTCTTTCCCGACACCCGGGTGCGGCTGCGCTGGCAGGTGATGGTGGCTTCGGCCTTCGGCATCGCCAATGCCGTGGGCCCGTCGCTGGGCGGCATCCTGACCGAGCATTACGGCTGGCGTTCGGTGTTCTACGTCAATCTGCCCATCGGTCTGTTGGGCGCGTGGTTCGTGTTGCGCCACATGCCGCACCTGCGCCAGCATGCCGGGGGCAGGATCCGGCTCGACTGGCCCGGCGCCCTGCTGATCACGGTGGCCCTGGGGTCGCTGCAACTGCTGGTGGAACTGCTGCCGCAGGATGACGCGGGCGGCGCCGTCACCCTGCTGGCGGTGGGCAGCGCAGCGGCATTCTTCGCACTGTACGCCTGGGAGAAGCGTTGCGATCACCCGATCGTTCCCGTCGACATGTTGCGCGACCGCAACCTGGCCATGCTGTTCATGATGGCGCTGCTGGTGGGCACCACCATGTTCACCCTGTTGTTCTACGCGCCGCTGCTGATGCAGGGAGGCTTCGGGCTGTCGCCGCAGCAGGCGGGCCTGCTGGTGACGCCGCTGGCGGCCTTCATCACGGTGGGCAGCATCGCCGGCGGCCGCGTGATCCCCCGCCTGGCCAATCCCAATCACATCCTGTATGCGGGTTTCACGCTGCTGGCGGCGTCGTGCATGGGCGTGCTGGCCAGCGACCGCGGCACGGCCCACTGGCTGCTGGCCGTCTACATGATGCTGGGCGGACTGGGCATGGGATTCGTGATGCCGACCCTGACCATTTTCACTCAGCACGCGGCGGGCCGGGCCCACCTGGGCATCGCGACCGCGCTGCTGCAATCGCTGCGCATGATCGGCGGCATGGTCGGCACGGCGGTGGTCGGCACGGTGGTCAGCCATATGTATGCCAGCCGCACCGCCGCCACGCTGGGCGGCAAGGTGGACGCCGCCAGCCTGGAACAGTTGTCCGATCCGCGCGTGCTGGTCGACGCCGAAACGCAGGGCCGCTTGCTGACGCAATGGGCCGGCCAGGGCGTGGACGGCACGGCCATGCTGGACACCGCCCGCCAGGCGCTGGTGACGGCGATTCACGGGGGCCAGGTGATCGCCCTGGTCGTGGCGCTGGCGGCCCTGTGGTGCGTGTATCGTGCGCCCAGGGTACATTTGGCGCTTCCGGGCCATTCCCAGAGCCCGAAAAGCGCCGGAGAATAAGCATTGCCGACACCACACCAGGGTCTGCTGGTGGTCCAGCACGTGGGCCAGACCTACCGCGTCATGCAGAGCGCGTTCAGCAGCCGGGTCGGGCACCCGTTGCCACGCTGGCGCATCCTGTATAGCCTGTACGAGCTGGGCAGCAGCTCGCAGAAAGTGCTGGCCGAGCGTTGCAGGCTCGATCCCGCGTCGCTGACGCGGCAGTTGCAGGCCATGCAGAAGCTCGGGTGGATCGAGCGCGCGGTGGACGCCGGCGACAACCGCCTGACCAATGCCTCGCTGACCCGGACGGGACGCGAGGTGGTCGAGGAAGCCCTGCCGCGGCGAGCGGCGTTCTTCCGCGAGATGCTCGAGGGGCTGTCCGAGCAACAGGTGGGGTTGCTGAACGACGCGCTGAGTACCCTGGAGAGCAATGCCGAGGCCGCCTCGGGCCGGGGCCAGCCGGTGGAATGACGCCAGGCGCCCACTTGATGGCGCAGCCGGTAATAAATTCGTCTTGTTTGCCTGTGGGCCGCGCCGAAAGGTGGCGGCCCGCTTTGCGCCGGGCCCGGCGCCACCGGCCATGCGCTTGCGCAGCGCAGCAATTTCAAGCACTTACGCCCTGCCCCCGCCCCGGTGCGGCGCCGTGGGCACGCGGCTTGCTGAACCCTCCGCCAGTCAGGTCGCGGAGCGCGCATGCCAGAACAACATACCCCGCAGAAACCCCACGCCGGTCCCTCGCAGCAACTGCGGGTGCTTACCGTCAACATCCACAAGGGTTTCACCTTCTTCAACCGACGTTTCATGCTGCCGGAGCTGCGCGATGCCATCCGGCGGGTCGGCGCCGACATCGTGTTCCTGCAGGAGGTCACGGGCGAGCATCAGCAGCACGCGTTGCGGCACGCCGCCTGGCCGAAAACCTCGCATTACGAGTTCCTGGCAGACACGATCTGGACGGCGCACGCCTATGGCCGCAATGCGGTCTATCCGGACGGCCATCACGGCAATGCGGTGCTGTCCAAGTTTCCCATCGTCTCGTTCGATAACCACGACATCAGCGTCGGCAAGCACGAGGCACGCGGCCTGCTGCACTGCGTGATCCGGCCGCAGGACACGGACGTGCACCTGCTGTGCGTGCACCTGGGGTTGCTGGAGACGCATCGCCAGGAGCAATTGCGCCGGCTGCGCGATTTCGTCGCCACCCTGCCCGCCAGCGAGCCGGTGGTGATCGCTGGCGATTTCAATGACTGGCGCCTGCGCGCCGACCGCGTGCTGCATGGCTGCGGCATGCGCGAGATCCACCATGGCGTGCGCCCGCGTCCGGCGCGCACCTTCCCTGCCCGCTGGCCGGTGCTGCGGCTGGACCGCATCTACGTGAAGAACGTGAGGCACTGCAAGCCGGTGCCGTTGGCAGGCCAGCCCTGGTCGAAGCTGTCGGATCACGTACCCATTGCCGCGGAGGTGTCGGCATGAATCCCCAATGGCGCAATGACACGAAGTTCGAACTGCTGGAGAACGGCGAGGAATACTTCCCGCGCGTGCTGGAAGAGATCGGCCGCGCGCGCAAGGAAGTGCTGGTCGAGACCTTCATCCTGTTCGACGACGAGGTGGGCCGCGCGCTGCGCGAGGCCCTGATCGCCGCGGCCGAGCGCGGCGTGTCCGTGGACGTGACCGTGGACGGCTACGGCAGCGAGGCCCTGACGGCGGACTTCCTGGAAGGCCTGGTCGAGGCCGGCGTGCGGTTCCATTTCTTCGATCCGCAGCCGCGCCGCCTGGGTATCCGCACCAACTTGTTCCGGCGCATGCACCGCAAGATCGTCGCCATCGACGCAACGCTGGCATTCGTGGGCGGCATCAATTTCGGGGCTGACCACCTGCTGTCCAGCGGACCCGAAGCCAAGCAGGACTACGCCGTGGCCGTGCGCGGCACGCTGGCCGCCGACATCGCGAAGTACGCGCGCGAGGCCCTGGCCACCGCGGCGCGCCGGGCGCCAGGCCGCCGCCGCGCCGCCCTGGCGCCGCGCGACGGCGGCGACGAGGGCGCCGCCTGCCTGGTGGTGCGGGACAACGACCGCCATCGCGACGATATCGAGCGGCATTACCGAGCGGCGTTCCGGCTGGCCAGGCGTGACATCCTGATCGCCAATGCGTACTTCTTCCCGGGCTACCGGCTGCTGCGTGAACTGGCCAATGCCGCCCGCCGCGGCGTGCGGGTGCGCCTGATCATGCAGGGCGAACCGGACATGCCCGCGGCCAAGATCGCCGCCAGCATGCTGTACGACTACCTGGCTGACGCGGGCGTGGAGATCCACGAATACTGCGCGCGGCCGTTGCACGGCAAGGTGGCCTGTATCGACGATAGCTGGGTCACGGTGGGGTCTAGCAACCTGGATCCCTTCAGCCTGGCGCTGAACCTGGAAGCCAACGTCATCGCCTACGACAAGGGCTTGAATCAGGCCTTGCGGCAACGGTTGGACACCCTGCTGCAGAAGCATTGCCAACTGGCGCCGCGGGCCTCGCGCTCGGCCCGGAACCTGCGGCGGGTCTGGGTAGGCGTGGTGGTGTTCCACTTCCTGCGCCGCTTTCCGGCCTGGGCGGGCGCCCTGCCCGCGCACAAGCCCCGGCTGCAATCGGTGGACGCGGAAGCCCTGGCCTCGCCGCCCCAGGAAAACGGCTCAACGCCCTGAGTGGCGGAGGTCAACAACATGAACACGATGACGTCGGCCAACCCCGCCAATGCCGCCACCAGGATGAGCGCCATGAAGACACCTCGCGACGGCAGCGCCTCCAGCCCATCCGGCCATCCGCGCAAGAAAGGCCGCTGGACCCGCCTGTTCAACATTTTCATCTGGATAGTGGCGGCCTTCGCCCTCGTGGTGATCTTCAATCTGGCGCGCAACGTCGATTGGCGCGCGGTGCTCAAGGCCATCCATTCGATTCCGTCCACCACGCTGCTGCTGGCGGCGGGACTGGTGGTGGTCGGGTATGTGGCCTATGGCAGCTTCGATCTGCTGGCACGCCGCTATGTCGACAAGAAAATGCCGGCTGGCCGCGTGCTGGGCATCGCCGCCATCAGCTATGCACTGAACCTGAACGTGGGCGTGCTGATCGGCGGCCTGGCCGTGCGCCTGCGCCTGTACGCCAGCCTGCTGGGCTTGCGGCGCTCGACCATCCTGCGCATCGCCGGCTTCAGCGTCACGACCAATTGGATCGGCTACGGGTTGATCGCGGGCGCCGTGTTCGCCAGCGGCGTGACGCCGATTCCTTCGTCCTGGAACGTGGGAGGCATGGCATTGCGCGTGGCCGGGGTCGCACTGATGCTGGGTGGCCTCGCCTATATCGTGGCGTGCTGGCGCCTGAAACGGCGATTCTGGACCGTGCGCGGCCACCGCATCGTGATCCCCAGCGGGCGCACGGCGCTTATCCAGTGCAGCCTGGCCATCCTGTCGTGGGCCACCATGGGCGCCATCATGTACACGCTGTTGCAGGCCAAGGTGCCCTATCCCACCGTGCTGGGCGTATTGCTGTGCACCAGCATGGCGGCCGTGATCGTGCGCATTCCGGGCGGGCTGGGCACCACCGAGGCCATCTTCGTGGGCGCCCTGGCCGGGCAACTGCCCGCCTCGCAGGTGCTGGGCGCGGCGCTGGTGTATCGCGCGCTCTATGCCTTGCTGCCGCTGTGCATCGCCGGCGCCTCGTATCTGATCCTTGAGGCGCGGCAAGGCGTGCGCGCGGTGCAGCGCAACCGGGAGCCTTCAACATGAATTCCCGGCCCGATTCGCGCGCAGGCGCCGCCCCGCACCTCGTCGTGGCGCATCCCCGCCGGCCGTCGGCGCCCGAGCACGAGATCGCCAGCCATTGTGTGTTGGCGCAGCGCCTGGCGGGCCTGTTGGGCGCCGGCTATGCCGAGTACGACCCCGCCATGCTGGCGGGAAAGCGCGTGTATTACGTGCCGGCGCACACGCTGGTGGGCCAGGCCCAGGCCGACGCGCTGGGCATCACCGCCGAAGACCATCTGTACGGCGGCGTGGTGCCGCACGCCTACGTGGCCACCAAGGCCGTCTCGCATCCGCTGCACCGCGCGCACGACGCCCAGCCGCCCGGCTGGGCCGCTGGCCTGGGCGCCGAACTGGGCGACGCCGTGCTGCCCGGCTATACGGCCTTCTCGCTGGCGGATGCCTCGGCGGCCGCGCTGGCCCTGCTGCAGGACGGCCCCATCCGGCTGAAACTGCCCGAGGCCAACGCCGGGCGTGGCCAGACCGTGGTGCGCGATGCCGCCCGGTTGCAGGCCGTACTGGCCGGATGCGACCCCGCCGACGTGCGCGCGCACGGCCTGGTGATCGAGATGAACCTGATCGGCGAAGTGCTGACCTTCAGCGTGGGCAGCGTGCGCATTCCCGGCCTGCGGGCCGCCTACGTGGGCACGCAGGAACTGACGCCGGACAACAGCGGCGCCTCGGTATATGGCGGCTCGACGCTGCGCGTGGTGCGCGGCGGCTACGACGAACTGCTGAACAGCGGGCTGTCCGACGACGAGCGGCAGGCAGTGCACCTGGCGCGCCATTACGACGCCTGCGTGCAGCGCCACTATCCCTCGATCCTGGCTTCGCGGCGCAACTACGACGTGGCCCTGGGCGCCGATGCCCAGGGCATGCGGCGCATGGGCGTGCTGGAGCAATCCTGGCGCGCCGGTGGCGCAAGCCTGGCCGAGATCGCCGCGCTGGAGGCCCTCGCGTCAGACCCGGCCCTGCACAGCGTGACGGCGCATACGCGTGAACGCTATGGCGCCGGCCATCCCCGCCCGCCGGAACATGCCCTGGTATTCCACGCGGAAGACAGCACGGTGGGGTTCATTTCCAAATCCGGAGGAATTACGGCGTATGGCGGCGCAAAGTGAAGAAATCCGCATCGCGGTCAATGGACAGGAACTGGCGGCCACTCTGCTGGCGCCCGCGGCCAAGATGCCCGGCATCCTGTTCGTGCACGGCTGGGGCGGCGACCAGCGTTTCGACCTGAAGCGCGCGCGTGGCATCGCGGGGCTGGGTTGCGTCTGCCTGACCTTCGACCTGCGCGGACATGCCGCCACCGAAGCCCAGCAGCAGCAGGTGACCCCCGAGGACAATCTGCGCGACGTACTGGAGGCCTACGACACGCTGGTGTCCCATCCCGAGGTGGATACCTCCGCCATCGCGGTGGTCGGCAGCAGCTACGGGGGTTACCTGGCCGCCATCCTGACCGGGCTGCGGCACGTGCGCTGGCTGGCCCTGCACGTGCCGGCGCTGTACCGCGACGACACCTGGGCGCTGCCCAAGGCCGGCTTCGACCGCGGCGTGCTGCGCACCTACCGGCAAGGTCCGGTGCTGCCGGCGGACAACCGCGCGTTGAGCGCCTGCGAGGCCTTCGGCGGCGACGTGCTGCTGGTGGAGGCCGAGCACGATGATTTCATCCCCCATGCCACCATCATGAGCTACCGCAACGCCTTCATGGCGGCGCATTCGCTGACCCACCGGCGGCTGGACGGCGCCGACCATGCGCTGACCGAGAAGGTGTCGCAGCAGGCCTATACGTCGATCCTCAGCGGCTGGATCACCGAGATGGTGGTCGGCGCCCGCGTGGGCGGACGGGATGCGGCGTGAGGCGCTGCCGCGACGGGCATGCCGCTTGCTGAAGCAGCCACAGGGCCGGCATTGGCCGGCCACCAGCTTAGGAGCGCCGATCATGAATCCTTTCATGGACCTCGACCTGTCCTCGTCGCGTCATGAGGCCGGCCGCCCGAACGTGGGGCCCAGCGACTCGTCAGACTCCGCCAGCGACCTGCCGCCCGGCATGGACAGCGACAGCGACGCCCAGGGCACGGGTGAGCGCGACAGCGTGAACCAGCGCCATTCCGGACGCCCCTCGGACGTGGCCCCCGACGAGATCGTCGACGAAGACCAGGCCGGTGTTTCGCACAGCGTGCCGGACCCCGTACGCAACGGCGGCACCCCAGACTGACCGGCTGCCGCCAAGACCTTCCGCCCTCTTCTTCCGGGAGGCGAACATCATGCAGCTCCAACCGGACTGGGCAGGCATGTTCGCGTTCAGCATACCGCCCCTGGAGATCTTCCTGCGAGGCACCCTCGTGTATTGGTTCATTCTCGTGCTGCTGCGCGCGGCGGGACGCCGCGACGTCGGCAGCCTGGGCGTGGCCGACATGCTGGTGCTGGTGCTGATCGCCGACGCAGCGCAGAACGCGATGGCGGGGGACTACAAGTCGGTGCCCGATGGCATGGTGCTGGTGGCGACCATCGTGGGATGGACCTGGGCGATCGACCGCGCTGGCTACCACTTTCCGCGCTTGGACCGCCTGCTGGCGCCGCCTCGCGTGTGCCTGGTCCGCGACGGCCAGATACAGATGCGCAATCTGCGCCGGGAATACGTCACCCGGGAGGAACTGATGGCCGAACTACGCCTGAAAGGCGTGGACGACCTGTCCTCGGTGCGCCGCGCCTACATGGAATCGAACGGGGAAATCAGCGTGCTCGGCAAGCGCGCCGACTAGGGCCTGTTGACACGAAAAAAGCATCAGCCAGGCGCCGCGACCGGGTCCGCCGCCGCGCGCAGACGATAGTCCTTCAATACCGCCTTGAACGCATGCGCCACGGCGCCGGCGAAAGCCTCGTCATACCAAGGTTGCGCGCCACTGACGCCGACGATGATGCCTTCATGCCATACGCTGCCCCAGAGCGCCGTGTCTTCGGGCCGCAGCAGATGGGCCACCGTCGTGCACACGGCATGGCTGTTCTGGCCAGTCCGCCAGCTCAGCGCCGCCTTGCCGCGCGCATAGGCGGCGTAGTCCGCGTCCCACCGGTCGCGGTCGCCCACGCTCGCCTCGTACAGCACGGCTTCCTCGAATGTCGCGTTACCCGGCGTCTTCAATGGGTGCATCACCACGACGTGCAGGCATTGGCTATCGCCGATGCGGCCGTCGGCAACGGCCGCGCGCAGCATGGGCATGACCAGCTCGACGGCCCGCGCAGCCGCGCCGCGGTGATAAGTGGCGCTCTCGTCGCCCGCGTCGGGGACACGCTCGTCACGGGCCGGACATTGCAGAGGCTCGTTCGGTCGAAACATGCGGGACTCCAGGCGTTCAAGGGCACGAGGCGGGTCGGAAGCGGACTCGTACGCAAGCTGCGTGCCTGGACATCGGATCCCCTCTGGTTTGTCGTGGCAGAAAACGCACCCGGCCCGAGTGTCAAAACTACAAATGCACCACGGCAAGGCATGGGCCTAGCGCGGTTTCGCGCGGGGGAACGATCAGGGGGACTGCTTGACGGCCGCCAGGGACCGCGCGCGAAGAAACCGATCCCAGTCGTAAATGGCGCGATTCCACGGCCATCGGAATTGATGCGCCGCCGCAAAGCGGCGTTCCAGATGCAGGCCTCGGCGCTGGAATGGCCCACTGCATCGGTACTGGACAACTGACCAGCATAAATAAATTTCACCTCTCATTCGATGAGAGGCGAGTCAAACGGATTCCAATTAATGAAAAAACGATTCATTCATATCGTTGATGACGCAAATCCCGCCCCTGATGGCAGTACCACCGTTTTCCGCCCAGGCCCAGGCACGCCGCTTGCGCTGGTGCAGCACCGGCCTATTTCGCCTCGCCCTTTTTCGAGGCATCCCCTCATTCCAAGGAAGACACGATGGTGACGCTCAACACGCTGATGGTGGCCTCGGAAGCCTATCCCCTGGCCAAATCCGGTGGCCTGGGGGATGCGGTGACCGGCATGACCTGCGCCCTGCGCAGCGCAGGCTCGTCAGTGGAACTGCTGCTTCCCGCCTACCGGGGCGTGCTGGAGAATCTGCGCCAGACGCATCCGCCCGAGCGCCTGTCCGGCCTGCCGGGTGGCGAGGCGACCCTGTACCGAGGCTATTGCCGTGACACCGGCATGGCGGTGCACGCTCTGCGCAACGATGCCCTGTACGACCGCGCCGGCCTGTACGTGGACGAGAACGGCGTCGACCATCCCGACAATGCGCTGCGCTATGCGGCCTTGTCGCACGCCGCCGTCCGCCTGTGCCTGGGCCTGCCCGGCCGCCGCCGGCCGGACGTGGTGCATGCCCACGATTGGCATGCCGGCCTGGCGCCGCTGCTGGTGCGCGCCGTGGGGCTGCGCTATGTGAAGACGGTATTCACCATCCACAACCTGGCGTTCCAGGGTCTGTTCGACCTGGGCCAGGCGCACGACCTGGGCGTTCCGGCCGACTATTGCGGTCCGGACGGCGTGGAGTTCTGGGGCAAGATGAGTTTCATGAAGGCCGGTATCCGGTACGCCGACCGCGTCACCACGGTCAGCCACACCTATGCCCGCGAGATCCTGACGCCGGAGTTCGGCTGCGGGCTGGACGACCTGCTGCGCGCGCGCAGTGCCGAATTGCTGCCCGTACCCAACGGCATCGACGACGTGCTGTGGAATCCGGCCGAAGACCCCGCGCTGGGCCGCTGCCGGTACGACCTGGACAATCTGCGCAACAAGCGCCGTTGCAAGGCCGCGCTGCGCCTGGCGTTCGGCCTGGCCGACGAGCATGAGGGTCCGCTGCTGGCCATGGGCAGCCGCTTGACCCATCAGAAAATGGCCGATGTGGTCGTGCAGACCTTGCCGCAGGTGATGAAGGCGCATCCCGATCTGCAGGTGGTGATCCTCGGGCAAGGCGATCCGGCCGTCGAGCGCCAGTTGCTGGACATCGAAGCGCAGTATCCCGGGCGCTGCGCCGTGCGCATCGGCTACGACGAACATACCGCGCACCGCCTGCACGCTGGCGCCGACATTCTGCTGCACGGCAGCCGCTTCGAACCCTTCGGCCTGACGCCGCTGTATGCCATGCGCTACGGCACGATCCCGATCGGATCGCGGGTCGGCGGCATGGCCGACACGATCCAGGATCCCGCAGGCGGCGAGCATCGCGCCAACGGCATCCTGTTCGAGGGCGATACGCCGCAAGCCATGGTTGACGCCATCGGCCGCGCCGTGAAGCTTTACGCCCAGCCCGACCTGTGGCGCGGCATGCAGGCCAATGGCATGACGGCCGACTTCAGTTGGCGCCAACCCGTGCAGCAATATGCCGACCTGTACGCCCGCCTCGCCGCCTGGCCGGCCACCCCACGCGTGCCCGCTGCGCGCCTGCGCCAGGTCGCACCCGGCGTGCCGCTGGTGCAGCCGGCGTCGGATCTCGGCGGTGCGCCGCTGCAAGCCGCGGCGTAAGGAATCGCCCCGATGACTGCTGCGCAGCCCACCCCTGCCGCTCGTCCGCCGTACGCCTCGCCCGGTGCGTGGCGTATCTGTTACGTGCACGCCGCCGATATCGGCGCGCCGTCCGACGACACGGCGTGGAATGCCGTGTGCGAGCGCGCGCGCGCGGGCGGCTTCGACATGCTGATGTGCTCGCCGTTGTGGCGCCTGCCCGAAGGCGCGCGCCTGTTCGCGCCGCTGGATGCCGACCAGTGCGATCCCACCGTGCAGGCCGGCCTTTCGATGGAGGATGCGCTGCGCCGGCTGGTGGACGCCACCGCGCGCCACGGCCTGGACCTGGCGCTGGATTTGCTGGTGGGCCGCGTGGCCGTGGATGCCGTGCCCGGCACGCTGGATCCCGCCTGGTTTCGCACGCAGGCCGATGACAGCGACCGCGATCCGCGCCAGCCGGCAGCCCAATGGGAGGTGCTGCGGCTGCGCGACGGTCCGCCTGCACCCGCGTTCCTGCAACAGTGGCAGGAACGCCTGACCCGCTGGATATGCTGCGGGGTGAAGGGCTTTCGCTGCCTGGAGCCGCATCATCTGGGGGGCGAGGCCTGGCGCGAGATGCTGGCGCCGCTGCGCCAGGCGTTCTCCGACGCCCGCTTCTTCGCCTGGACACCGGGCCTGAATCCCTGGCAGGTCCAGGATCTGCGCCAGGCAGGGTTCGATGCGGTGTACTCGTCGCTGCCCTGGTGGAACCTGCGCGCGCCCTGGCTCGCGCAGGAGGACCTGCGGCTACGCGCGGTGGCGCCCGTCATCGCCATGCCCGAGCCGCCCTTCGAGCAGGCCGATCCGCAGCGCTTCGAACGCGCCATGTGGGCCGCGGCGGTCAGCGGCGACGGCATCATGGCGATGCCGCGCGGCGATACCCAATGGGACATCGCCGGCAAGGCCGTGCGCTGGCGCGCAGAGACGCCGTTGCGCGGCACGCCGCGCCTGGCGGTGGGGGATCGCGGCTACTGCACCGTGCTGCTGCGCGACGGCGTGCGCGATCGCTCGACGACGGACGGCGCGGCCTACGCACTGCTGATCAACCCCGACGACGGCATGCCCGCCCGCGCGGACTGGAGCGGCGCCACAAACCTGTTGCCGTCCTCGCTGCTGCGCGCCACGCACGGCGCCGAATCCGCCCTGCTGCCGCCTGGCGGATTCAAGCTGGAGACCTCCCGCGGGTTGTCGCAACTGTCCGAAGCGCATACGCGTCCGGCCACCGGAAGGCCCGACCCGCGCCAGACCCCACGCATCGCCGTGGAAGCGGTCAGCCCGGTGATCGAGCACGGCACGTTGAGCCCCAAGTGCGTGGTGGGGGAATCCGTGCGCGTGCAGGCCGATATCTTCGTGGATGGCCACGACACCTTGGCCGCCGAAGTGCAATGGCGCGCGACCGACGAGACTGCCTGGCAGATCGCGCCGATGCGCTTCGTCGACAACGACCGCTGGCAAGCCGAGGTGCTGCCCACCCGCAACGGGCCACACGAATTCCGCATCACCGCCTGGATGGACGAGTGGGAGACCTACCGCAACGAACTGCGCAAGAAACATGCGGCCGGCCTGCGGCTGGAGCTGGAACTGCGTGAAGGCGCAATCAAGTTGCGCGAAGCCCTGCTGGCCAGCCGGCAGAATCATGCCGACGCGCGCGCCCGGGTAGACGTCGCGATGGCGGCGCTGGCCGAAGCGGCCCGCGCGGCGAAAGCCGACGAGGCCGCGACCTCCGGCAAGGACGAGCCCATCGAGGCCCTGTCCATCGAAACCCAGGACACCATGGTCGCGATCCTGCTGGATCAAGACCTGGCCCGCGCCATGGAAGCCATCGCGCCCCGCCCCTTCCTGTACGAAAGCCCGGTCCCGTATCCCCTGTGGGTGGACCGCAGGACGGCGGCCTTCTCCAGCTGGTACGAACTCTTTCCGCGTTCGCAATCCGCCACGCCCGGCCGCCACGGCACCTTCGACGACGTGCAGGCGCGCCTGCCCGACGTGCGCGCCATGGGCTTCGACGTCCTGTATTTCCCGCCGATCCACCCCATCGGCCGCGCACACCGCAAGGGCCCCAACAACAGTCTGCAGGCGGGCGAGAACGATCCCGGCAGCCCCTACGCCATCGGCTCGCCCGACGGCGGCCACGAGGCCATCCATCCCGAACTGGGTACGCTGGACGACTTCCTGCGGCTGGTGCAGGCCGCGCGCGAGCACGGCATGGAACTGGCGCTGGACTTCGCCATCCAGTGCTCGCCCGACCACCCCTGGCTGGCCCAGCGTCCCGAGTGGTTCACGCGGCGCGCCGACGGCACCATCCGCTACGCCGAGAATCCGCCGAAGAAGTACGAGGACATCGTCAACGTCAGCTTCTACCGCAACACGGCCAAGCGCGCGCGCCTGCTGCCCCTGTGGCGCGCGCTGCGCGACGTGGTGCTGTTCTGGGTCGAACATGGCGTGCGCATCTTCCGCGTGGACAATCCGCACACCAAGCCGCTGCCCTTCTGGGAATGGATGATCTCGGACATCCACATGCGCCATCCCGACGTGATCTTCCTGTCGGAGGCCTTCACGCGGCCCAAGATGATGTACCGGCTGGCCAAGATCGGCTTCACGCAGTCGTACACGTACTTCACCTGGCGCAACGACAAGCACGAGATCGCCGCCTATCTGGAAGAGCTGGCGGGCGAACCCGTGGCCGATTTCTTCCGCGCCAATTTCTTCGTCAACACGCCCGACATCAACCCCTACTACCTGCAATGCGGCGCGCGCTCGGCTTTCCTGGCGCGCGCGGCGCTGGCGGCGCTGGGCGCCGGGTCGTGGGGCCTGTACAGCGGTTTCGAACTTTGCGAGTGGCAACCCGTGCCGGGCAAAGAGGAATACCTGGACTCCGAGAAGTACGAGCTGCGCCAGCGCGACTGGGACGCGCCGGGCAACATCAAGGCCGAGATCGCGCAGTTGAACGCGATCCGCCAGGCCAATCCGGCGCTGTGGTCGCAGCGTGGCTACCGCACCGTGCCCAACGGCAACCCGCACGTCCTCAGCTTCATGAAGGCCTGCGCGGACGGCGGCAGCACGCTGCTGGCCGCCATCAACCTGGATCCCTACAACGTCCAGCACACGGGCCTGGAAGTGCCGTTCGACGCGCCCGTGCGCAGCGGCCGGACCACCGTGCAGGCCGAAGACCTGCTGGATGGCGGCGCCGCCGTCTGGCACGACGGCCGGGTGGATGTCGCCCTGCATCCCGGCAGGCCTTACCGCGTATGGCGCCTGACCGCGCCCGACTGAACCCAGGGAGACTGCCCGCATGACCCCACGCAAGACCTCCCCCGCCCTGCCCGCGCCGTCCGCCGCCGAGCCCTCCGCCACGCACGCCGCGGACGACCTCTGGTACAAGGACGCCATCATCTACCAGTTGCACGTGAAGTCGTTCTTCGACGCCGACAACAACGGCGTGGGCGACTTCGCGGGCCTGATCGCGAAGCTGGACTACATCGCCGAGCTGGGCGTCACCGCCGTCTGGCTGCTGCCCTTCTACCCGTCGCCGCGCCGCGACGACGGCTACGACATCGCCGAATACCGTGGCGTGCACGAGGACTACGGCTCGATGTCCGACGTGCGCCGCTTCATCCGCGCCGCCCACGCGCGCGGGCTGCGCGTGATCACCGAACTGGTGGTCAACCACACGTCCGACCAGCATCCGTGGTTCCAGCGCGCCCGCGCGGCCAAGCCCGGCTCGGCCGCGCGCAAGTTCTACGTGTGGTCAGACGACGACAAGGCCTATGCCGGCACCCGCATCATCTTCCTGGACACGGAGAAGTCGAACTGGACCTGGGACCCGGTGGCGGGCGCCTATTACTGGCATCGCTTCTACTCGCACCAGCCCGACCTGAACTACGACAATCCGCAGGTGCTCAAGGAAGTGCTGTCGGTGATGCGCTTCTGGCTGGACATGGGCGTGGACGGCCTGCGGCTGGACGCCGTGCCCTATCTGGTGGAACGCGAAGGCACCAACAACGAGAACCTGCCCGAGACGCACTCGGTGCTCAAGCAGATCCGCGCCGTGATCCAGGCCGAGTATCCGGGCCGCATGCTGCTGGCCGAGGCCAACCAGTGGCCGGAGGACGCCAAGGAGTACTTCGGCGACGGCGACGAATGCCACATGTCGTTCCATTTCCCGCTGATGCCGCGCATGTACATGGCCATCGCGCAGGAAGACCGCTTTCCGATCACCGACATCATCCGCCAGACGCCGGACATCCCCAACAACTGCCAGTGGGCGATCTTCCTGCGCAACCACGACGAACTGACGCTGGAGATGGTGACCAGCGAAGAGCGCGACTACCTGTGGAACATCTACGCCGCCGACCGGCGCGCCCGCATCAACCTGGGCATCCGCCGCCGGCTGGCGCCGCTGCTGGAACGCGACCGGCGCCGCGTCGAATTGATGAACAGCCTGTTGCTGTCCATGCCGGGCACCCCGGTGCTGTACTACGGCGACGAGCTGGGCATGGGCGACAACATCCACCTGGGCGACCGCGACGGCGTACGCACGCCGATGCAATGGTCGTCCGACCGCAATGGCGGTTTTTCGCGCGCCGATCCCGAGCGCCTGATCCTGCCGCTGCTCATGGGGCCGCTGTACGGCTATGAATCCGTCAATGTCGAGGCCCAGCAGCGCGATCCGCATTCGCTGCTGAACTGGACGCGCCGCATGCTGGCCACGCGGCGCCAGACGCAGGCCTTCGGGCGCGGCGCGCTGCACTTCATCTATCCCGGCAACCGCAGGGTCCTGGCCTATCTGCGCGCGTGGGAAGACACGTCCATCCTGTGCGTGGCCAATCTGTCGAACACCGCGCAGCCGCTGGAGCTGAAGCTCGACGGCTACGTCGGCTGCACGCCGGTCGAGATGCTGGGCAGCACGCCATTCCCGGAGGTGACCGACCAGCCCTACCGCCTGACGCTGCCGCCCTACGGCTTCTACTGGATGGACCTGCGCCGTGACGTGGCGCCGCCCTCGTGGCAGACGCTGCCGCCCGAGCAGGCCCCCGCCGAATACCCCACGCTGGTGCTGCGCGGCAAGGGCCTGGCCTTCACCGATCCGTCGCGCCGCGTGCTGGAGACCGAGATCCTGCCAGCCTATCTGGCGCGCCAGCGCTGGTCGGGCGTGCAGAAGGCGGACGAGCCGGTGCGGCTCGCCCGCGCCCAGTGGCTGGCGGCCGACACCGACCTGTACCTGGCCGAGATCGAACGCGACAACGGCAAGCGCTATCTGCTGCCGCTGGCCGTGTACTGGACCGCCGACCAGACGCCGCAGCAGGCGCTGGCCAAGGTGCGCCGCGTGGCCCAGGTGGGCACGCTGTGCGACGCCATGTACGAGCCGGCCTTCGTGCGCCGCCTGGTGTCCCTGCTGGCGGCGGGTGAGACCCTGCTGCTGGACGGCGTCGACGGCGCGCTGGAATTCCTGCCCGAACCCGGGTGGCAATTGCCCGACGATGCCGAGCTGCGCTGGGTGACCGCGGAACAATCGAACAGCTCGGTCATCATCGGCGACCAGGCTGTCTTCAAGCTGCTGCGCACCGTCCAGCACGGCGACACGCCCGAGGCCGAGATGACGCGCCACCTGACGCGGGCGGGCTATGCCAACACGCCCGCGCTGCTGGGCGAGATCCGCCGCACGGGCGCGGGCGCCCCGGCGCAGACCGTCGCGCTGATGCACCAGTACATCGTCAACCAGGGCGATGCCTGGGGCTGGAGCCTCGATTTCCTCAGGCGCGCACTGGACAACGCCACGCTGTCCGGCTCGGATGCCGACGAATTCGAACAAAGCCTGAACGGCTACGCGACGATGGCCACGACCATCGGCCGCCGCCTGGGCGAGCTGCACGCCGTGCTGGCGCGCGAGGATGCGCCCGAGGCCTTCCGGCCCGCCAAGGCCAGCGCGGCCCAGGCGCGCCACGCCGGCGACGAGGCCGTGGCAGAACTGGACCGCGCGCTGAAGGCGTTGAAGCAGGCGCGGGACGATCTCGAACCCGCGTCGCACGCCTGCGTGCAGTGGCTGTTCGAGCACCGCGACCGCATCGCCGCCATGCTGCAGCGCCTGGCCGAGGCCGAGACCGGCCTGCCGCGCCTGCGCATCCACGGCGACTTCCACCTGGGCCAGGTACTGATCGCCCAGACCGATGCCTACCTGATCGACTTCGAAGGCGAGCCCGCCGCCACGGCGGACCAGCGGCATGGCCGCGCCAGCCCCTATCGCGACGTGGCCGGCATGCTGCGTTCGTTCGACTACGCGGCGGCCACGCTGTCGCGCGCGGATCCGCTGGGCGGCGCGCCCACCGATTTCGTGGCGGGCGCGGTGGATGCCGACGGCCATGCCACGGCCTCGCACGAGCGCCGCGAGGCCTTGCTGGAACGCTTCCGGCAGAGCGCGGGCCAGGCCTTCCTGTCCGGCTACCGCGAGGCGGCGGTTTCGCTGCAGGCGCCCGAAGGCGCCGAACGCGACCTGCTGCGCCTGGCCCAGATCCAGAAGGCCGCCTACGAAGTCCGCTACGAAGTGCTGCACCGCCCCACCTGGATCTCCATCCCCCTTTGCGCGCTGGGCGAGCTGTGCCGCTCGGCGCTGCTGGACGCCGCCATCGACGAGGAACGTCAACCATGAAAGAGCACGGCCGCCCGAAGTTCGTATTCCCCCTTGGGGGAACGGCGCACCGCGCCAAGGGGGCGGCATGATCCGCCTGTCCGCCCCAGACGCCGACACTGCCGGCGGCGCCGCGCCAGGCGGAACGCCGCCGCATGGGCAAGCGCCCGGGCTGCCGCAGCCCGAGGTGCTAGCCCTGCTGGCAGGCACCCATGACAATCCCTTCGGCGTGCTGGGGCCGCACCAACGGGACGGCCAGGGCGTGCTGCGCGTACTGGCCCCCGGCGCCAGCGCCGTGTGCGCGGTGCTGGCCGATGGCACGTCGATCGGCCTGGCGCAGCAGGCCGATGGCCTGTATGCCGCCCGGATCGATGCGCTGCACCCCGGCGACCCGCGCGCCTATCAGTTGCGGGTCACCCACGACGGCCAGGACCAGCTTCTGCACGACCCGTATGCCTTCGGCCCGTCCATCGCCGACAGCGACCTGCAATTGCTGTCCGGCGGTTCCTGGCTGCATCTTGCCGACGCTCTCGGCGCGCATCCGATGTCCCTTTCCGACGTGGCCGGCGTGCGGTTCTCGGTATGGGCGCCCAACGCGCGCCGCGTGGCCGTGGTCGGCGACTTCAACGGCTGGGACGCGCGCCGCCACGGCATGCGCCGCCGCCATCAGGCCGGCGTCTGGGAAATCTTCATCCCCGGCGTACCGGCCGGCGCGCGCTACAAGTACGCCATCATCGGCGCCAACGGCGCCCAGCACATGAAGGCCGACCCGCTGGCGCGCGCCACGGAAGAAGCGCCCGCCACCGCGTCGGTGGTGCCCGACGCCCGCGCCTTCCACTGGACCGACGAAGACTGGATGCGCGGCCGCGCGGCCCGCCAGGCGCCCGATGCCCCCATGTCGATCTACGAATTGCACGTGGGTTCGTGGGTGGATGAACCGGGTCCGGCCAGCCTGTGGACGCGCCTGGCCGCCAAGCTGCCGGGCTACGCACGCGCCATGGGTTTCACGCACGTGGAACTGCTGCCGGTGGCCGAGCACCCCTTCGGCGGCTCGTGGGGCTACCAGCCGCTGGGCCTGTTCGCCCCGAGCGCCCGGTACGGCACGCCGGCCGAGTTCGCGATGTTCGTCGACCGCTGTCACGAGGCCGGGCTGGGCGTGATCCTGGACTGGGTGCCCGCCCACTTTCCGAACGACGCGCACGGCCTGGTGCAGTTCGACGGCACGGCGCTGTACGAGCACGCCGATCCGCGCGAGGGCTACCACCCCGACTGGCACACCATGGTCTACAACTATGGCCGCAACGAGGTGAAGGCTTTCCTGGTGGCCAGCGCGCTGGAATGGCTGCGCCACTATCACGTCGACGGCCTGCGCGTGGATGCCGTGGCCTCGATGCTGTATCGCGACTACAGCCGCAAGGCGGGTGAATGGGTGCCCAACCAGTACGGCGGCCGCGAGAACCTGGAGGCCGTGGCCTTCCTGCGCGACCTGAACCTGGCCGTGGCGCGCGAATGCCCCGGCGCCATGACCATCGCCGAGGAATCCACCGCCTGGCCCGGCGTGACCGCGCCCGTGGCCGAAGGCGGACTGGGCTTCGACTACAAGTGGAACATGGGCTGGATGCACGACACCCTGCGCTTCATGTCGCACGATCCCATCCACCGCAGCCATCACCACAACGACATGACGTTCGGCCTGATCTACGCCTACTCCGAGCGCTTCATCCTGCCGCTGTCGCACGACGAAGTGGTGCACGGCAAGGGCTCGCTGCTGCGCAAGATGCCCGGCGACGACGCCGCGCGCCTGGCCAACCTGCGCGCCTACTACGGCTTCATGTGGGCGCATCCCGGCAAGAAGCTGCTGTTCATGGGCGGCGAACTGGGCCAGGACACCGAGTGGAACCATGACGGCTTCGTTGCCTGGCACCTGCTGGACCGCCCCGGCCATCGCGGCCTGCAACGCGCCGTGGCCGACCTGAACCTGCTCTACCGCGACCTGCCCGAACTGCACGCGCGCGATGCCGATCCCGGCGGCTTTGCCTGGATGGTCGGCGACGACAACGCCAACAGCGTGCTGGCCTTCGTGCGCACCGACGGACGCCGCCACCTGCTGGCCGTCAGCAACTTCACGCCGGTGGCGCGCCACGGCTACCGCGTGGGCGTGCCGCAGGCGGGCGTCTGGGCCGAGCGCTTCAACAGCGATGCCGAGCCTTACGGCGGCGGCGGCATGGGCAATGGCGGCCGGGTTCGCACCGACGGCGTCCCCGCCCACGGCCAGGCGCAATCGCTGTCCCTGACCCTTCCCCCGATGTCCACGCTGCTGCTGCGCCACGAAGGATAAGAAAAAATGCCCTCCTCCTCACGTTTGACGGCCGGCCGGCCTTATCCCCTGGGCGCCAGCAGCGATGGCCTGGGCGTGAACTTCGCCGTGTTCTCGGCCAACGCCACGCGCCTGCAGCTGTGCATTTTCGACGCCTCGGGCCGCAAGGAACTGCAGCGCCTGGACTTTCCGGAATGCACCGACGAGGTCTGGCACGGCTATCTGCCCGGCGCGCGGCCCGGACTGGTGTATGGCCTGCGCGCCTATGGCCCCTACGAGCCCGACGCGGGCCATCGCTTCAATCCGCACAAGCTGCTGCTGGACCCGTACGCGCGCCAGATGAAGGGCACGCTGCGCTGGAACGATGCCCTGTTCGGCTACCGCATGAATCACCCGCGCGCCGATCTGGCCATGGACCGCCGCGACAGCGCCGCCGCCATGCCCAAGGCCGTGGTGGTGGACGAGGCCTTCAACTGGGGCCGCACGTCGCAGCCGGGCACGCCTTGGGAAAACACCGTCATCTACGAGATGCACGTGCGCGGCACGTCGATGCAGCGCGACGACCTGGAGCAGCCGCTGCGCGGCACCGCCGAGGCGTTGTCCGATCCCTGGTTCATCGAACACCTGCAGCGTATCGGCGTCACGGCCGTCGAACTGATGCCCACACATGCGTTCCTGCAGGACCGCTTCCTGGTCGAACGCAACCTCGGCAACTACTGGGGCTACAGCACGCTGAGCTTCTTCGCGCCCGAACCGCGCTACGCGCCGGGCGGCGGCGACGACCTGCGCCGCGCCGTCCGCCGGCTGCACGCGGCCGGCCTGGAAGTGATCCTGGACGTGGTCTACAACCACACTTGCGAGGGCAACGAGCTGGGCCCGACGCTGTCGTGGCGCGGCCTGGACAACGCCAGCTACTACCGGCTGATTCCCGGCGAGGAACGCTACTTCATCAACGACACCGGCTGCGGCAACACCGTCAACCTGTCGCATCCGCGCGTGCTGCAGATGGTGATGGACTCGCTGCGCTACTGGGCGCAGTCCTTCCAGGTGGACGGCTTCCGCTTCGACCTGGGCACCACGCTGGGCCGTGAAGGCACCGGTTTCGATCCCGGCTCGGGCTTCTTCGACGCCATCCTCCAGGACCCCACGCTGTCGCGCCTGAAGCTGATTTCCGAGCCCTGGGACATCGGTCCCGACGGCTACCAGCTGGGCTGCCATCCGCCCGGCTTCGCGGAATGGAACGACCGCTACCGCGACGGCGTGCGGCGCTTCTGGCGCGGCGACGAAGGCATGCGCGGCGAACTGGCCGGCCGGCTCACCGCCTCCGCCGACCTGTTCGACAAGCGCCACCGCCGTCCCTGGGCCAGCATCAACTTCGTGGCCTCGCACGACGGCTACACGCTGCACGACATCACCGCCTACGAGCAGCGCCACAACGAAGCCAACGGCGAAGACAACCGCGACGGCCACGGCGAGAACTACAGCCGCAACTGGGGGGCGGAAGGCCCGACCGAGGACGGCGCCATCCTGGATCTGCGCGCCCGCGTGCAGCGCTCGATGCTGGCGACACTTTTTTTCTCCAGCGGCACGCCCATGTTGCTGGCGGGCGACGAGTTCGGCAACAGCCAGGGCGGCAACAACAACGCCTACTGCCAGGACAGCCCCATCGGCTGGCTGGACTGGAAGCAGGCGGAATCGCCCGCCGGCCAGGCGCTGACCGGGCTGGTGGCCACTGTTACCCGGCTGCGCCGCGACCATCCCAGCCTGCGCGTGTGCCGCTATGGCGCGGGGCCCGCGGGCGGCCTGGCCACCTGGGCCTGGTTCGATGCCGAGGGCAACGACATGCACAGCGATGCCTGGTCGATGGGGCACGTGCGCACCCTGGCGCTGCGCCGCGCCGCGCCCGCGGAACGCGGCCCGCGCAACGGTGTGGACGTCACCCTGCTGCTGCTGAACGGCGGCGATGACGACGCCGTCTTCACTCTGCCCCAGCCCGCGCTGGGCTGGCGGCTGGAACTGGACACCCGCGGCAGCGCCGAGCCCGCGCGCGACTGGACCGAACCCACCTGCACGCTGGCCGGCCACACCCTGGCCTTGCTGTCGGCCATCACGACAACGGAACACGCATCGTGAGGACAAGCTTGCGCAGCGGCATCCTCGAAGGATCTGCCATGACTGAACCCGCCTCGCTGTTGACCACGCCGGGATGCCTGGGCGCACAGCGCGTGGGCGCCTGGGTGCTGCCGGACGGCCAGACACGCTTTCGCATCTGGGCGCCGTCCGCCCCGCCCGGCTTCGCGCTGGAGATAGAGGGCATGGACCCCGTGCCCATGAAGCCGGCGGCCGACGGCTATGCCTGCGCCACCGTGCGCTGCGCCCCCGGCGCGCGCTACCGCTATCGGCTGGACGACGGCCTGGCCGTGCCCGATCCCGCCTCGCACCTGCAGGCCGACGACGTGCATGGCCACAGCGTGGTGCTGGCGGGCGGCGGCTACCCCTGGCGCCATCCCGACTGGCTGGGACGGCCCTGGGAAGAGTCGGTGATCTACGAGGCGCACGCGGGCCTGTGCGGCGGCTTCCTGGGCCTGGCCGAGCGCTTGCCCGAATTGGCCGAGATGGGCTTCACGACGATGGAACTGATGCCCATCGCCGACTTTCCCGGCGCGCGCAACTGGGGCTACGACGGGGTGCTGCCCTATGCGCCGGACCGTGCCTATGGCTCGCCCGAGGACCTGAAATACCTGGTCGACACGGCCCACGGCCTGCGCATGAGCGTGCTGCTGGACGTGGTCTACAACCACTTCGGCCCGGACGGCAACTACCTGTCGCGCTATGCGCCCGAGTTCTTCCGCGACGACCTGAAGACGCCGTGGGGCGCCGCGATCGATTTTCGCCGCCCCCAGGTGCGCCGCTTCTTCCAGGACAACGCACTGTACTGGCTGACCGAGTTCCGCGTGGACGGCCTGCGGCTGGATGCGGTGCATGCCATCGAGGACGAGGGCTGGCTGCCCGAACTGGCGCGCAACATCCGCCGCGTGGTGCCGCCGCCGCGCCACGTGCACCTGGTTCTGGAGAACGACGACAACTGCGCCGATCTGCTGCGCGCCGGGTACGACGCGCAGTGGAACGACGACGCGCATCATGTGCTGCACCATCTGCTGACGGGCGAACGCCAAGGCTATTACCAGGACTACGCCGACGATCCGGCCGGCAAACTGGCGCGCAGCCTGGGCACGGGTTTCGTCTACCAGGGCGAGACCCCGCCCACGCGCGGGGAGCCGCGCGGCCAGGACAGCAGCGGCCTGCCGCCCACCGCCTTCGTCAACTTCCTGCAGAACCACGACCAGATCGGCAACCGCGGCTGGGGCGAACGCCTGACCGCGCTGGACAGCGTGGACCCGTCCGCCCTTCGCGCCGCCATCGCCGCGCTGCTGCTGGCCCCACAGATTCCGCTGGTGTTCATGGGCGAGGAATGCGGCGCCCGGGCGCCGTTCCTGTATTTCACCAGCCACGGCGATCCCGAGCTGGCGCGCGCCGTACGCGAAGGCCGGCGCGCCGAGTTTCCGGCCTTCGCCGGCAGCGACGGCCATCCCGTGCCCGATCCCAACGAGCCCGGCACCTACGACCGCAGCAATCCGTGGCCGTCGCCGGACGACGAGGATGCCGGCGCCTGGCGCGATTACTACCGCGCGCTTCTGCAGGTCCGCGCGCGGCTGATCGCGCCGCGCTTGATGGGCGCGCGCACCCAGGGCGCGGCGGAACTCGGTCCTCGTGCAGTCCGCGCCGCCTGGCGCATGAACGATTCCGCCATCCTCACGCTCTACCTGAACCTGCACGCCCGCGACGAGCAGGCCCTGCCCGCCGCGCAACGTCCCTCGGCCGGCGCCACCCTGGTGTTCGAAAGCATGGCCGGCGCGGCGCAGGCGCTGATCGACGGCAACCTGCCGGCCGCCACCGCCGTCTGGATGATCGAGGAAAGCGATGACTGACACCGCGCGTGCGACGGGCGCGCTATCCGAGCTGGCGGAACAGGCGGGGATCCAGGAACACTGGACCGACGCTGGCGGCCACCGCCAGCGCGTCGCGCCCGATACCTTGCGGGCCATCCTGCAGGCCTTGGAGTTGCCCGCCGGCAGTCCCGAGCAGGTGCGCGACAGCTCGGAACGGCTGAAGGCGCAGGCCGGCGAGCCCGATTGCAGGCACGGGGCCTGGCTGGACTGCCTGCGCGGCGATGCGCCCGAGGCCCCTCTGCTGGTCTGCGACGCGGCCGCCACGGTCCAGGTGGCCGCGGGCGGTGCGCTTCCCTACCGCATCGATTGCGAGGACGGCGCCGTGCAACAGGGCCGCCTGGAAGGCTCGCCCGGCCAATGGCGATTCACCGCGCCTGCCCGCCCCGGCTATCACCGGCTGCTGGTGGGCGAGCGCTGCACCACGCTGGCCGTGTGCCCCCCGCGCGGTCCACGCATGGACGCGCTGACCCCCGAGCGCGCCCATCGACCCTGGGGCATTGCCGTGCAGATCGGCAGCTTGCGGCAGCGCGACGGCGCCTGCCCGACCCTGGGCCATGGCGACTTCGGCGCGCTGGCCGCCCTGGCCCGCACGGCGGGCAAGCTGGGCGCCGATGCCCTGGCCATGAGCCCCGCGCACGCCATGTTCAGCGCCCTGCCCGAGCGCTACAGCCCCTATTCGCCGTCCAGCCGCCTGTGCCTGAACGTGCTGTATGCGTCGCCCGCCGCCGTGCTGGGCGCGGACGCCGTGCGCCACGCCATGCACGACCTGAGCATGCAGGCGGCACGCCTGGAAGACGCCGAACTGATCGCCTGGCCACAGGCCGCGGCACTGCGCCTGCGCGTGCTGCGGCGCCTGCACGCGCAGTTCGGGCAGATGCCGCGTGCGCTGCAAGCGCGCTACGCCGCGTGGCGGCAGGCGGCCGGCCCGTCGTTGCGGTCGCACGCCGTGTTCGAAGCGATGCAGACCGAGGCGGTCG
The DNA here is from genome assembly GCF_900078315.1 of Bordetella ansorpii. Taxonomy (GTDB): domain Bacteria; phylum Pseudomonadota; class Gammaproteobacteria; order Burkholderiales; family Burkholderiaceae_B; genus Bordetella; species Bordetella ansorpii. Next base: position 181,861 of record NZ_FKBS01000012.1, on the reverse strand, counting down.
AGCGCGAGCTGCCGCCGGCTCGATTGCCGGACCATCCCGGCGCGCACGGCATCCAGGCCTACGCCGACACCCACGCGCGCGAGGTCGACTTCCATCTGTTCGCCCAGTGGCTGGCCGACGAAAGCCTGCGCCAGGCCCAGGATGCCGCGCGCCAGAACGGCATGGGCATCGGGCTGATCGCCGACATGGCCGTGGGCTCGGCCACCGACGGCAGCCAGGTATGGGCCGATCCCCGCGCCTATCTGGCGGGCATGACGGTGGGCGCGCCGCCCGACCTGTACAACCCCGCCGGCCAGTCCTGGGGCGTGACCTCGTTCGCGCCCCATAGGCTGCGTCCCACCGGCTACCGCGCCTTCCTGGACACGCTGCGCGCAGGCCTGCGCCACGCGGGCGGCGTGCGCATCGACCACATCCTGGGCCTGTCGCGCCTGTGGACGGTGCCGCCGCAAGCCGGGCCCGCCGACGGCGCCTACCTGCGCTATCCGCTGGACGACCTGCTGCGCCTGGCCGCCCTGGAGGCCCACCGGCACGGCGCGTTGATCGTGGGCGAAAACCTGGGCACCGTCCCGGAAGGCCTGAACGACAAGCTGGAACAGCGCGGGCTGCTGGGCACCGAGGTGCTGTGGTTCCAGCGCGACCATCCGTCGGGACGGCCACGCAAGCCCGCGGTGTTCATGCCGCCGGGCCGCTGGTCGGCGCACGCGCTGGCCATGCCCACGACGCACGACCTGCCCACGCTGCACGGCTGGTGGCATGAGCGCGACATCGACTGGCGCGTGCGCCTGCACGGCGTGCCCGACGCGGAAGCGGCGGCCGCCCGGCAGCAGCGAGCCGAAGACCGCGCCGCGCTGTGGCAGGCGTTGCAGGCTGCCGGCGCGGCCGACCCCGGCGGCCCGCCCGCCCAGGCCCCCGTGGCCGCCATGCTTCGTTTCGTGGCGCAATCGCCCGGCGAACTGATGCTGGCGCCGCTGGAAGACCTGTACGGGCTGGACGAGCAACCCAACATCCCCGGCACCATAGACGAACACCCGAACTGGCGCCGCCGCCTGCCCGAAGAGCCCGCGCGGCTGGCCGAACACGTCGGCGCGATGAAACGCGTCGAAGCCATACGACTGGGAAGAAAACGCGGATGACCGCCTCACGCAATACCTTCAAGACGGAACCCGCCACATGAGCCGCCCCCATCGCGACGGCGCCCCGCGCGCCACCGTGCGGCTGCAACTGCACAAGGACTTCACGCTGGACCACGCCCGCGAACAGGTGGATTACTACGCGGGCCTGGGCATCAGCCACTTCTACCTGTCGCCCGTCACGCGGGCGCGGCCGGGCTCCACGCATGGCTACGACGTCGTCGACCACGGCCAGGTCAATCCCGAACTGGGCGGCGAACCGGCGTTGCGCGCGCTGGCCGACGCCCTGCACGCGCGCGGCATGGGTATCCTGCTGGACATCGTGCCCAACCACATGGCCACCCATTGGGACAACGCCTGGTGGCGCGACGTGCTGACCCACGGCCGCCACAGCGCCTATGCCGACTGGTTCGACATCGACTGGCACGACCCCGATCCGTGGCTGTCCGGCCGCCTGCTGGCCCCGACCCTGGGCCGTCCCTACCTGGCCGCGCTGCAGAACGGCGACATCCACCTGACGTGGGACGAGGCGGACCAGATCTACGTGATCGAGGCCGGCGGCCGCTACCCCGTGGCGCCCGGCACCCTGGCGCGGCAGGCCGCCCCCGAGCAGACGCTGGCCGCCCACGATCCCCAGACCGACGCGGGGCGCGCCGCGCTGCATGCCTTGCTGAACCGCCAGCATTACCGCCTGGCCTGGTGGCCGACCGCCGCCGACCAGATCAACTGGCGCCGTTTCTTCGAGATCAGCGACCTGGCCGGCGTGCGCGTGGACCGTCCCGACGTGCATGCCGCGGTCCACGCCCTGGTTTTGCGCCTGTATGCCGAAGGCGTGATCGACGGCGTGCGCATCGACCACATCGACGGCCTGGCCCAACCCGCCATGTACTGCCGCCGCCTGCGCGCCGACCTGCGCCACGCGGGCCAGCAAGGCGGCCGCGCCCAGCCCGAACCCTACATCGTGGTCGAGAAGATCCTGGCCGAGGACGAGGCCCTGCCCGCCGGCTGGCAGACCGACGGCACCACTGGCTACGACTTCATGGAGGACGTCAACGCGGCGCTGCACGACGCCGCGGGCGTGGCAGTGCTGGAACAGGGCTGGCAGGCCTTCAGCGGCGATGCGCGCTCGCCCGCCGAGCAACTGGAGGCCGCGCGCCGCCTGATGCTGGCGCGCCATTTCTCGGCGGAAAACGCCGCGCTGGTGCGGGTGCTGGGCCGGCTGGCCCGGCTGGATCCCTCCACCTGCGACTGCCCGCCCCAGGCCATCTCGCGTGCGCTGGTGCCGTGGCTGGTGGCCTTTCCCGTGTATCGCACCTATGGTGAAGGCGGCAGCGCCACGCGGGCCGACCTGGCCTATTGCCAGGCCGCGTCCCTGCGCGGCCAGCGCATCATGGAGGACACGCGGCAGGAACCCGACGAAGCCGCCGACCGGATCGCCGACCGGCTGCTGGGCTGGCTGGCCCTGCCCCCCGGCGCCGACGACACCCCCGAATCCGCGCGCCTGCGCCGCCGCGCCCAGAACCGCCTGCGCCACCTGACGCCGCCGCTGGCGGCCAAGGCGCTGGAGGACACCTACTTCTACCGGCGCGGCACGCTGCTGTCGCGCAATGAGGTCGGGGCGTCGCCCTATGTGCACGCCCTGGATCCGCAGCAGTTGCACGAACGCCTGATGCGCCGCGCCCAGGCGCATCCGCAGGCCCTGCTGGCCACCGCCACGCACGACCACAAGCGCGGCGAGGACGTGCGCGCCCGCCTGGCCGTGCTGACCGAGATGCCGCAGCCGTGGCTGGCGTTCGCGGGTTCGTGGGTCGCGCGCGCCGCCTTGCTGGACGCCGATGCCCGCGGCCCCGGCGGCCCCGTGCCGCAGCCCGGCGACCTGTACATGCTGCTGCAGACCCTGGTCGGCGCCTGGCCGCCCGCGCTGTCCCCCACCGATGCGGCAGGCGTGCGCGCCTTCTGCGAGCGCGTCGGCCAATGGCAGACCAAGGCCCTGCGCGAAGCCAAGCTGGGCAGCAACTGGTACGTGCCGGACGAGGCCTACGAGACGGCTTGCGGCGCGGTGCTGCAAGCGCTGTCCCACGCGGCGACGTTGCCCGCCGGCGAGGCGGCATCGCAAGAGCTGCTGCAGGACGTGGCGCAATGGGCCGGACGCCTGATGGGCCCCGGCATGCTGAACAGCCTGGCGCAGGCCACCGTGCGCCTGACGGCCCCCGGCGTGCCGGACCTGTACCAGGGAACCGACCGCTGGGACTTCAGCCTGGTGGACCCGGACAACCGCCGCCCGGTGGACTATGCGGTCCGGCAGGCGGCGCTTCGGGGCAGCGATCCCGGAACGTTGGCGTCGGCCGATGCGGCACCGTGGCACGACGGACAAATCAAGCAGGCGCTGGTGCACCGCCTGCTGCGCTTGCGCGCGGAGAGAAACGAGCTGCGGCGCGGAACGTACCACCCCTTGGCGGTCGAAGGCGCGCGGGCGGCACACGTCGTCGCGTATGCGCGCCGAAGTTCGCGGGGCGCCACCCTGGTGATCGCGGCGCGCGCCTGCGCGGCGCGGATGGCCGGCGCCCAGCCTGCGCACGGGTGGATCGACGCCACGTGGTGGCAGGACACGCGCATTCAACTGCCCTCGAATCTGACCACCGGGGTATTGCACGACGCTTTGGGCAATCTGCCCTTGCCGACATCCACCCGGACGCTGTCCGTGCGGGACCTGCTGAAAACGCTACCCGTCGCGGTTCTGATCTCCCGCTGATCCTCCGGCCGCCGAAGCACGGGATCGCTCGCTGGATGCAAGAAACGGCCATTCCCTGGCCGTTCTTCAGCTTGCCCGACATTTCCGTAGACGGGTTTCCGGCCCCTTCCTTACATGGAGTGCGCCCGCCCGCGCACCAGACGCATCCGGTAGAGCCCGGAGCCGCGGCGGCCCTGATGATGATTCCCGCCCGCGCGCCCATGCCCGCGCTTGGGCGCGCCCGGCACATCGTCGGGGGGCGGCAGGTCGATGTCGGGATTATCGGTATCGGGCTCCACGGGCAGGTCGCCAGGAGGCGGATCGGGCATTTCGGGGTCGTGCGGGGGAGGAACGTGGCTACGCATCTGCTTATACATTTTTCACCTCGTGATCGAAACGGAGTACGAAGTAGAAAGGGCGGCGCGCTCGATTCCACATGGCGCGCCGACGAACCGGAACTTACGCAAGCGCCGTGCCTGTGTGGTCGCGCACGGCCACCGTGTTTACCCCGGCATGGGGCTTGCGGGCCGGCATGGGCCGGGCATCCGGCCCGGCGTTCCGCAAGGAGAGGCATCATGAAACCCACTTCCTCCAGCAAACAGGCCAACCGCAACGATGACCTGGCCCGCCAGGACCAGGCCAGCCATCACGACGCGCAGAACCGTTCGAAGAAGGACGGCCACGCGACCAACCTGGGCACCGGCCAGGACCAGCAAAGCATGCGCAACCGTGGTCAAGGCGCCCGGCGTTCATAGCCGCGCGTGGCGCCGAGTCCGGCTGGCGGCAGGCCAGCCGGGGGAAGGCCCTTCAGAACAGCGACGAACGTGCGTTCTTGGCGCGCGGCTGCGGCGCCGAGCCATCTGCCCAATTGGATTCGGTCTTGTCGTCCGCGCGGGCCCGGCCCTGCGCGGCGGCCTCGTCGTGTTCCTTGGGAACCGGCTCGGGCTGATTGGGAACGGTCACGGGACCCGCGGGTGGCAGCACTTTGCCCTGGCGCGGCGGCACGGGTTTTCCTTCCTTGTCCTTCTGCCGGTTGGCGGGCTGCGCGGCGGCTTTTGCGGTACGGGGGCTGGATGTCATTTCACGTCCTCCTGGAATCCACGCCCCGGAAATGCCGGGGCGCTGGCGTCGGACACAAGCATGCCGCATACCCGCGGGTCCGCCGCTTGCTCCATTGATCGGGCCGGCGGCTCGCCTGCCGGCCCGCCCTGTCCGCCCGGTATCGGCCGCCAAGGCCGTATTGCCGGAACTTTCTACCGGCCCGTGCAAAATCCGCGCACCGGCCGCTTCCGACTGAGGAGTCTTCATGGACCTACAAGATCGAGGCACGCCGTTCTCCGACGACGGCATGCGCACCCTGCGCAGCCGCACCGCCCGCCAGCAGCAGTGGCTGGACGAGTTGGATGCCATCCTCAACGACAGCAGCCACACCGACGTGGAAACCCTGCGCGCCCGCGTGCAGGCCCAACTGGGCAAGACCCGCGCCGCCTTCGACGCGCTGTCGGAAAGCACCACCGACCTGGCCCATGAAGCACGCCAATGCGCCGAGAACTATGTGCAGGACCGCCCTTGGCAATCGCTGGGCGCCGCGGCAGGCCTCGGCCTGCTGGTCGGGATGCTGATCGCCCGCAACTGACCCACGCGGGCTGGGACGGCTGGCCGTGAAACCGCTTGCGGCCTTTCCTGCGCCCAGCCCCCGTTTTTCTCCTGCGATCGACGGGCATGCGCCTTGCGATTCCAGCGTAAGCATCGTCCCAAAGGAGCTTTCCATGGCACCCAGGCAAGGCCCGCTCACCCAGCCCACCGCAGACACCCAGCGCAAGATCCAGCGCGAGCAGGATGCGCGCGACGCCGCCCCCCAGGGCGGCGGTGGAAGCGATACCCACCCGCCTTCAGGCGGCCGCCCGGTTCCCCCCTTGCCTGCCCAGCATCTGCAAAAGCCCGGTCTCGAAGCCGATCTGCACGAAGCCCCGCAATTTCTGGCCCCCGACTACCGAGGCAGCGGCAAGCTGTCCGGCATGGTCGCGCTGATCACAGGCGGCGATTCCGGCATCGGCCGCGCGGTGGCGGTGCTGTACGCCCGTGAAGGCGCCGACGTCGCCATCGTCTATCTGGACGAGGACACCGACGCCCGCGAAACCGCCCGGCATGTCGAGCAGGAAGGCAGGCGGTGCCTGACCATCCAGGGCGACGTGCGCGACCCCGACTTCTGCCGCGAAGCCGTCGCGCGCACGGTGAAAGACCTGGGCAAACTCGACATCCTGGTCAACAACGCCGCCTTCCAGGAACACGCCGAATCGCTGCTGGACCTGACCGACGAAAGGCTGGACCAGACTTTCCGCACCAACATCCTCGGTTACGTACAGATGGCCCGCGCGGCCCTGCCGCACCTGAGCATCGGTTCGTCGATCATCAACACCGGATCGGTGACCGGGCTGCGCGGCAACGGCGCGTTGCTGGATTACGCCAGCACCAAGGGCGCCATCCACGCCTTCACCTGGTCGCTGGCGGCAAACCTGGCGCCGCACGGCATACGCGTCAATGCCGTGGCGCCGGGACCCGTGTGGACGCCCCTCAACCCGGCGGATCGCCCGCCGCAAGAGGTGGAGAACTTCGGCAAGGACACCGCACTGGGGCGGCCGGCCCAACCGGAAGAACTGTCGCCAGCGTATGTCTTCCTGGCCAGCCATGCCTGCGCCAGCTACATCACGGGGTTGGTGCTGCCGATCACGGGATCGCCGGGATTCTAGGTTCCACAACCGGCCGGGCGCAGGTAGGCGGCCGGGCCTCCTGCCCAACCATGCCGTGCGGGAGACCGGCTACGCGCTACCCGCGCTCTCGCCGCCCGTGGGCGGGATCGGATTTTCCCGTGCCGCCGTCCTTGCCGCCATTGCCTTGCCGCGTGCCGGGATACCGGCCGCCCTGCTCGTACTCCGGTCCCTTGGGATTGGCCTGGCCCCCCTGGCCGGGATTGGGCTTCTCCCCTTGCGCCCGCCCGTAATCGGGCTCGTCGGCGCCAAAATTCCCGCTTTGCCGCGTGTGTGCTTCATGGCTGGCCGACTTCTCGCGCGGCTGCTTCGGATCGCCCGTGCCCGCCGGCGTCTTGCCCGGTTTGCTGCTCGTCTCTTCGTTGCGCATGCCGTCTTCTCCTTTCCAACACGACACGGCGCGCCGCGAGCCGGTTCAATACCGGCAAGCGCCGCGCCGCGATGAACTTCTTACCAGCTCGTGCAACAGTGGCCTGGCCCGCGGGCCGGCGCCCCCCGTCAACGCCGGCGGCCGTTGCCACTGCCGCTGCACATCAGGAAAATCCCGGCCAGCAGGCCCACCGCCAAGCCTACGCCGACGATCTTGCCGGTGTTCTGCTGCACATACGTGCCCGCCGTATCCGCGATGCGGTGATAGCTGTCGAGCGCGCTGCGCTCCCAGCCGCCGGCGTGCTCGCGGGCCCGCTCCATCTGCTGTTTCAGCCGATCGCGGGCCACTTCCATCTCGGCGCCGCCATAAGAGGCGGTGGCGCGCAGCAGGTCGTCGGCACTGTCGGTCAGGTCGCGCAGGCTGCGCTTGACGCGGCGACGGGACTCGGCAACACGGTCTTCACGAAAAAACATCGAATTCTCCTTCTGCAGGTTGCGCACGGGCCCGCTATGGCCGTGCGTGAACCAGTCATGCCAGCAAGCGGCATGCCCAACAGCGGGCCCGCAAGGTCCGGCCTGCCCTTACGACGCCCACCATTGCTTCAAGGTCGCCCGCATGGCCTCCCCGCCCTTGGCATCGGCGCGCAAGGCTTGCAGATAGGCCTTCACCTGCTTGAAGTCGACATGCGGCGGCAAAGGCGGCATCTCGGGATCCACCCGCACTTCGATCACGACGGGCCGGTCCGCCCGCAGCGCCTGCTCCCAGGCCGGTCCGACTTCGGCGGGCGTGTCGACATGGATGCCTTCCAGCCCCAGCAACCGGCCATAAGCGGCATAGGGAAAATCCGGCAGCCACTGCGACGCTTCGTAGCGCGGGCTGCCCGAGGTGGCACGCTGCTCCCAGGTCACCAGGTTGAGATCGCCGTTGTTCAGCACCAGCACCACCAGCCGGGGATCCTCCCATTGTTTCCAGCGGTCCGCGATGGTGATCAGTTCGTTGATGCCGTTCATCTGCATGGCGCCATCGCCCACCAGCGCGATCACCGGCCGGTGCGGATGCGCCAGCTTGGCGGCCAGGGCATACGGCACGGCGCATCCCATGGTGGCCAACCCGCCGGACAAGGACGCCATCATGCCGGTCCGCAGCTTCACGTCGCGGGCGTACCAGTTCGCCGCCGAGCCCGAATCGCAGGCAATGATGCTGTCGTCGGGCAGCCGGGACGACAACTCCCAGAACGGCAACTGCGGATTCACGGGCTTGGCCGCCACCTTGGCACGCGCCTCCAATGTGCTCCACCAGCGCGCCACGCGGCTCTCGATCTGGTCGCGCCATTTGCGCGCCTCTTTGCGCTGCAGCAACGGAATCAAGGCCGACAGCGTCATCCGGCTGTCGCCCACCAGGCCCACCTCGACCGGATAGCGCAGGTTCAGATTGCGGCCGTCCACGTCGATCTGCACGGCGCGCGCCTGCCCCTCCGGCGGCAGGAACTCCCCGTACGGGAACGACGTGCCGACCAGCAGCAGCGTGTCGCACTCGTTCATCAGATGCCAGCTGGGCTGCGTGCCCACCAGGCCGATGGCCCCGGTCACATAAGGCAGATCGTCGGGCACCACGCCCTTGCCCAACAGGGCCTTGGCCACGCCCGCGCCCAGCAGTTCGGCCACGTCCCGAACTTCGGCCCCGGCGCCCAGGGCGCCCGCACCGACCAGCATGGCGACGCGCTCGCCGCGGTTCAGGATGTCGGCCGCATTCTCCAGCGCCTGTCTGTTGGGGACGGCGGCATGCGACGTGACGCCGATGCCCGTGCGCACCGTGCCGTGCTCGCGCGGCGGGCTTTCCACGGCGGGCAATTCCTGCACGTCGTTGGGCAGGATCACGCACGTCACGGCGCGGCGTTCGAGCGCGATGCGCAACGCCCGGTCGATCAGGTGCCTTACCTGCGTGGCGTCGGAGGCCTGCTGCACGAAGTCGTGCGCCACGTCCTTGAACAGCGACACCAGATCGACCTCCTGCTGATAGTCGCCTCCCAGCGAACTGCGCGCCTGCTGGCCCACGATGGCCACCACGGGCTGATGGTCCAACCTGGCGTCGTACAGGCCATTGAGCAGATGAATGGCGCCAGGGCCGGACGTGGCGATGCAAACGCCCGCCTGGCCCGTGAACTTGGCGTGCGCGCAGGCCATGAAGGCCGCGGCCTCCTCATGGCGAGGCTGCACGAATTCGATGCCGTGGTCGTCACGCCCCAGCGCCGCCATCATGCCGTTGATGCCGTCGCCCGGATAGCCGAAGACGCGGCGGATGCCCCATTGCGCCAGGCGGCGCACGATGAAATCGGAAACAGTGTCCATGCGGTACTCCAGGAAAACGCGCCCGTCGCCATGACCGCCAAGCCACGGACATGTACATCGGGTGCGATCCGAAACCTCAGCAAAGACCATGCCGGTGAGTGGGGCCGGTCGGCGCCGTCGGCCCACGTAACGCCAGGAAAATCTGCGTAACGCCGCTTTTCCGGTTAGAGGAAATCCGCCGGGAACTCGTTATCTTGGCCGCACGTTTTTTCAACACGGGAGCGTTATGGAACGGCACCTCGTGCTCGGACTCGTGCTATTTCACCGAGGCCACCGCGCCACCCTCTGGAAGCTGAAATGAGTCCGCGTTGGATTGCCGCCGGCGCCTTGGCCTGGCCGCTGATGACGTGCGCGGCCACCGGCACGCAGGCCGCGCCTATGCAGGCCGCACCGCAAGTCACCGAAGCGCAACGATTGGAAAAATTCGCCGTCGCCCAGTGCCTGGTGCGCGCCTTCCCCGATACCCTCATGGCGGCCGATGCACGCCGCGCATCCGGCGGCTACGTACAAATGGGAACGTCCCAGGAAGATGTCTATGGCGACATCATCAAGGTGGTCCAAGCCCACTTGGCCAAACCCTATCGGGGCAAGGACGGCGAATCGCTCAACGTGATGCAGTGCCTGGACGTGCTGGACGATCCGGCGCTCGCCAAGGTCGTTCGACCGCACCGTTGACGTGACAAAGGGCGGCGGCCCCACACCGGCCCGCCGCCCTTCCGGTCAACCCCATGAAACCTCAGCCGCGTTCCTTCCCGGCCGCGTCGGACGCATCCTTGTCGTCATCCGTGGCATCGCCCGACGACTCATACTCCTCGAGCCGGTTGTAGAGCGTCTTGGCGCTGATGCCCAACACCTCGGCCGCCAGCTTCTTGACCCCGCCGCAGCGCTCCAGCGTGGCCAGGATCAGGCGGCGATCCGCCTCGGCCAGCGTCACGCCCACCGGCACGGTGATCCGGCCCGAGGCCTGGTCCCGGCCCGCGCCGGGAGACACCTGCGGCATCAAGGTATCGGCCTGCAGCTCGGCGCCGTCGGCCATGATGTAGGCGCGTCGCACGAAGTTTTTCAGTTCGCGCACGTTGCCCGGCCAGGCGTACGACGCGATGGCCTGCCTGGCCGCCTCGGAGAATCGCTTGGACGTGTTGTGCTCGGCATTCTGCGCATCCAGGAAGCGGTCGGCCAGCAGCAGCACGTCATCGCCGCGGTCGCGCAGCGGCGGCAGATCGATGGGGAATACGCTGAGCCGGTAATACAGATCCTGGCGCAGGCGGCCATCGCGCACGGCCTGCTCCGGATCGCGGTTGGTGGCCGCCACCACCCGCACGTCGCAGGCGATGTCCTTGTTGGTGCCGACCCGCATGAAGCGGCCCGTCTCCAGCACGCGCAGCAGCTTGACCTGAAGGTCCAGCGGCATCTCGGTGACTTCATCCAGGAACAGCGTGCCGCGGTCCGCCCGTTCGAAGTAGCCCTTGTGCTGGCGCTCGGCGCCGGTGAAGCTGCCCCGCTCGTGGCCGAACAGTTCGCTTTCGATCAGGTTGGGCGATATCGCGCCGCAGTTCACGGCCACGAAGGCTTCCTTGCGGCGCGGGCTGAGCGCGTGCACCGCCTGCGCCGCCAGTTCCTTGCCAGTGCCGCTTTCGCCGACCAGCATCGTGGTGACGTCGGTCGGCGACACACGGCGCAACTGCTGGTAGAGCTGCTCCATCTGCGGCGAAGCCCCCACCAACGGACCCAGCCGGCCGGGCTCCTGAGCGCCCCAGGTGGACGAACTCTCGCCGGCCTGGCTGGCCACGCGATCCAGAATCTGCTGAAGGCGTTCCATCGATACCGGCTTGACCAGGTAATCGGTGGCGCCGCAGCGCAACGCCTCGACAGCGTTGTCCAGGCTGCCGTAGCCGGTGATGACGACCACGGGCACGCTGGCGCCGGAAATCTTCTCGAAGATGTCCATGCCGCTGGCGCCGGGCAGGCGCACGTCGGTCAGGACCAGGTCGGGCAGATGGCGCTCGAATTGCAGGTACGCTTCTTTCAACGAGGCGGCGCCGGCTACCGAGTAGCCGCTTTCCCGGGCGATCTCCGACAGGACATCCCGTACATCTTCATCATCGTCGACGATCAACAGATGAGGCATTGATACTCCGTAACGCTTGAGCCTGATTAGGTGTTGCGGTGACGGACCCGGCTGTGTCCATGCGATGGACGATCAGCGAAATCCGGAGCGAAAAAAGCGTTGGAACGGCCGGCCTCGCGCCAGCCCCGCATGTCGGACTTTCAGCGTACAACGGCAATCCCTTTTCGTACGTAAGGAATCGAGACAAGGGACGAATGTTTTCGCTTACTTGCATTTGGTCTCAGGTACGCGCGCACCTGGGCCTAAGATTTGCTGAAGGACTGCAACCCGCTGCCCACTAGGATGTGCCGCATGCTGAAAGATACCCCACCCCGCCAGGATACTGCCCCCGACGCCGTCGCCCTGGGCCGCAGCCCGGCCATGCGCGATCTGCAGGCCCTGGTGACGCGCGCCGCGCCTACCGACGCCAGCGTCTTCCTTGTCGGCGAAAGCGGCACGGGCAAGGACATGATCGCCCAACGCATCCACGCCGCCAGCGACCGCCGCGAAGGTCCCTATATTGCATTGAATTGCGGCGCGGTCAGTTCCAGCCTGGCCCACGCGGAACTGTTCGGCCACGAGAAAGGCAGCTTCACCGGCGCCCTGGCCCGCACACCCGGCTATTTCGAGCACGCCAGCGGCGGCACGCTGTTCCTGGACGAACTGACCGAGATGCCCATCGACATGCAGGCGCACTTCCTGCGCGTGCTCGAGACCGGCACCTATCGCCGCGTGGGCGGCACCGACGTGCTGCGCACCAACGTACGCATCATCTCGGCCACCAACCGCGATCCGCAGCAAGCCGTGGCCCAGGGACGCCTGCGCGAAGATCTGTTGCACCGCCTGCTGGTGATTCCCATGCGCGTGCCGCCGCTACGCGAACGGCGCGAGGATATCGCCTACCTCGCCCAGCAGATGCTGGACGACCTGAACCGCCGCTACGACTCTAGCAAGAAGCTGGGCAGGCGCCTGCTGGACAGCATGGACGCCTACGACTGGCCGGGTAACGTCCGCGAACTTCGCAACGTTGTGCAACGGGCCTACCTGATGTGCGACGACGTGCTGCACTATGAACTCGTCGCGTCGGTACGTGCACCGGCCCTCGATCGCGGCTCCGATTCGCTCGCCTTCGCGGTCGGCACGCCCCTGAACGAGGCGCAGCGCGAACTGATCTGCGCGACGCTGACCCTGCACCACGGAGACAAGCGGCGCACGGCCGCCACGCTGGGCATCAGCCTGAAGACCCTCTACAACCGACTGAACGCCTATGGGCTGGATGTTCAGGGCGTGGCCTGAAGAAAACCCTTTCCGCGCCCGTTGCCGTAATGCGAGGAGATACCCGTGGCACATGCAGCACAAGAACTTCGCATGCGCCAGCAGACCCTGCTGGCCCCGCGCCTGCAGCAGTCCATCCGGCTGCTGCAGATGTCCGCGCTAGAGTTCACCACCGCCGTGCAGGACGCACTGGCAACCAATCCCTTCCTGGAAGACGGCGAGGATGCCGAGCATGGCAATGGCGCCGCCTCCGCGCAAAATGGCCAGGAGAAGGCCGCCGCGGAAGACGGCTCCGGGGCGTCTGCCGCCGAGGCGGCAACGCCCGAGCCGCAAGCCGACTTCTCCGACGCCCCCCTGCCCCAGGCCGAGGGTCCGGCCTATTCCGGTGACTATCCCACTCACGTCCGCAACGATGGCGGCCCGGCGACCGACCTCAGCCAATGGATCGCCGCGCCCGTGTCGCTGCGCCAGCGCCTGTCCGGCGAACTGGGCAGCTATCCCCTGACGGTGCGCGATCGCCTGCTGGCCGAGTTCATCGTCGACGCGCTGGACGAAGACGGTTATCTGCACACCAGCATGGAAGAACTGGCCGGCTCCGCCGCATTCGATCCCGCGCCCGACGCCACCGAATGGGCCGCCGCCCTGAAGTTGGTGCAGCAACTGGACGTGCCGGGCCTGGGCGCGCGCGACCTGACCGAGTGCCTGTCGCTGCAGCTGTATGCGCGCGATGACGTGCCGGACGAACTGCGCGATGCCGCCTTAGGCATCGTGCGCGGCAACCTCGACCGCCTGGCTCGCAACGACATCGCCGGCCTGCAGCGCGTGCTGGGCGTGGATACCGGCACGGTGCAATGCGCCTGCGAGCTGGTGCGCAGCCTGGATCCGAAGCCAGGCCGCCAATATGCCTCCGACGCCCCCAACTACGTGGTGCCCGACGTGATCGTCACCAAGGTGCGAGCGCGCTGGCAGGTCGTGGCAAACCGCCATTCGATGCCCCAGGCCCGCCTGAACCGCACCTATGCCGATCTGTTCCACCGCGCCCGCATGGACGAACGCAGCCCCATGGCACAGGAATTGCAGGAAGCGCGCTGGCTGGTCCGCAACGTGGAGCAGCGCTACATCACCATCCGCCGCGTGGCCGAGGCCATCGTGCGCCGCCAGCAGACCTTCTTCGAATACGGCGACGTGGCCCTGCGCCCCTTGATGCTGCGCGACGTGGCTGACGAACTGGAAATGCACGAATCCACCGTCTCGCGCGCCACGGCCAACAAGTACATGATCACCCCCCGGGGGCTCTTCGAATTCCGCCATTTCTTCTCGCGCGAACTGAGCACCGATACCGGAGGGTCGTGTTCGGCGGCCGCCGTGCGCGCGCTGATCAAGGAATACATCGACGAGGAAGACCCCCGCACGCCGCTGTCGGACGTGGTGCTGGCGCAGCGCCTGGCCAGCAACGGCGTGGTGGTGGCGCGCCGCACCGTGTCCAAGTACCGCATCCAGATGAAGGTGCCCCCAGCGGAGATGCGGCGCCAGAGTTGAGCCGCCGGAAACGACAATGGCGCCCCGCAAGGAGCGCCATTCTCATGGCGTGGCGGAGGGCATCCGCCAGCGCCCACCGGGGCGTTACTTCGAACCGCCGGTATTCGGATAGCCCGCGGGAGGCGAGCCACCCTGGTTATTCTGGCGAGTCGGCAGATTGTCGTTGATTTCGCGGTGACGCGGGGCCATCGTCGTGCCGCTGGTGGGCGTGCCCTGGCCGGTCATGTGGGCGTTATTGCTGGACGACCACGTGCCCGTGCTGCTCTGGCCCTGCGTGGGCGGGCCGCCGGCCGGCGCGTCGGTCGGGGCTGCCGGTTGGCGGCCCGGCGCGGGTGGGGTGCCCGGCTGCGTGGCCGTCGAATCGTTCGGCGTCATGGACGGCGAGAATGGCGGACTGGCAGTGGGTTGCGTCGAGGAGGTCTGCGCGACGGCGGCGCCGCCCATCATCAGGCCGCCAGCGACCATGGCAGCAGCGAGGACCTCATTCAGATATTTCCGGGATCTCATGAGCAGGCTCCTTGGGAGATTTAACGGAACACCCGTATTCGCAAGTCCTGTGCCCACGAGGGCTTTTCCCCGGGAAAACCGGGAGGCCCGCAGGCTGCGGCGCCGGATTCCTGAGGAATTTACCGGCGCATGCAAATAATGGCCTTCAGAATGCCGCCCGGTGCATGGGCGATCTTCGCCCGATAACGAAACGGGCGGTTCGCCCAAAGACGAACCGCCCGTATATCGGGGCCCAGCGGCCCCGCGACGTGCTCAGGCGTGCCGGCGGCGAGCGCCGCCGGCCCTCGGCATCAAGCCGACCTGGGGGCCTCGACGGCCACCGACTTCTTGCGGCTGGCGAAGAAACGGCCCAGGCCCACCACCAGCAGCGCGCCGATGACTTCAGCGGCGATCTTCGCGACGCCCGACACTTCGCCGAAGTGCTGGACCACGACCACATCGGTGACCAGCATGCCGCCGGCGATCCAGCCCAGCAGCGCGGCACCGAAGGTGATCACCAGCGGATAGCGGTCGATCAGCTTCAGGACCAGCGTGCTGCCCCAGATGATGATGGGCACGCTGATGACCAGGCCGAAGATCACCAGGCCGATCTGGTGATCCGGGTCCGCGCCCTGCGCGGCGCCGGCGATGGCGATGACGTTGTCCAGGCTCATGACGAAGTCGGCCACGATGATGGTCTTGACCGCGCCCCAGATCGAAGCCCCGCCCTTGACCTCATGGTTCTCGTCCTCGGGAATCAGCAGTTTCACGCCCACCCACAGCAACAGCAGCGCGCCCACGACCTTCAGGTAGGGGATGGTCAGCAGCGTCAGTGCGAAGGCGATGAGCACCACGCGCAGGCCGATGGCGCCGGCCGTGCCCCACAGAATGCCCTGCATGCGCTGCTTGGGCTGGAGGTTGCGGCAGGCCAGCGCGATGACCACCGCGTTGTCCCCGCCCAGCAGGATGTCGATGAGAATGATCTGGAATACCGCTGCCCAGCTCAGGGTCTGGAGAAACTCGAGCACGTCTTACCTCCCGGAATATCTTGTGCTTGTGAGATGGATCGACCGGCCTGCGCCACGGCGGCCGGCCGCAAGACACGGGCACGCCGGACAGTTTCCTGCCAAAGCGCACCCGCGAAATCAGATGTCGTCGAAACCGCCGCCGTCGTCGAAGCCGCCGTCGTCATGACCCGATTGGTCGTTGGCGGCCTCATCGGCAGCGGCGTCGGGCGCGGGTTCGGCCGGCGCTTGCGCGGCATGGGCCTCGTTGCCGCCGAACATGCCGCCCAGCAAGCTGCCCAGCATCATGCCGCCAGCCACGCCCACGGCCGTCTGCATGGCGCCCGCCAGGAAACCGCCGCCGCCACCGGCGCTGCGGCCGAAGCCCGCCGACAGGCCGCTGGCCGGAGCAGCCGGCGCCGCGGCGCCTGGCGCGGCGCCGAAGCCCATGCCCGGCGTGGCGCCGCCACGCTCGCCCAGCGCACCGACATTGCGGCCAAAGCCCTGAGAGCCGCCCGGCGGCGCGAAGCCGCGGCCCGACTCGGCGCCCTGGCCTTGTTGGCCGGCCTCGAGTTGGGCGATGCGCTGCTGCGCCGCCTTCAGGGCCTGCTCCTGCACCATGACGGTTTGTGCCAGGTAGTACGCCGAACCGGGCTGGGCGGCCAGCCGGTCGCCGATATAGCGTTCGGCCTCTCCGTCGCGAGGCGCCCCTTGGCGCTCGACTTCCTGCAGGCGGGTGAAAATGCTCTCGATCGCGTCGCGGTCCTGTTGATTCATGAAAGACTCCTTATATGCTTCCCGGCAACTGCCGCCGTGGGTCGGCCGCCCCGGCACCGCCAAAGGGCGCCAGTTTAGCCTTTCTGACAGAAACCTGAATATGAGCTTTCGGCTGCGGGAAAGTTCCGCCAATCCCACGGGCCGATCGCGCCGCCCTTTTTTGGCAAAATTGGTTACACTTTTACAGATTCACGCTAGAATTGCCGAGCCGGCACATTCGTCACACGCCCGCCTCCCTGAAAGCGAGTCCAATGAGCAATAACGCAAGCCCCACGCGCACCATCTTCGTCTACACCGAAGAACAACGCGGCAACCAGCTCGTCGAATCCGTCGTGGTCGGCATGCTGTCCGACGTGTCGGGTTCCGAGAAGCTCATCGTCGTCAGGGACCCGCAAAGCGGTTTCCAGTTCGTCTACCGTGTCCAGCACGAAACGAACAATCTCGACGCAGCCGCCATCACCGACCTGCCTCCCATGCAGTTCGACGGACGCAGCGCCACGCAATTCAGCGGCATGACCTTCCGCATGGGCACGCCCGACACTGCCCTGCGCCTGCTGCGCGGCAAGCCCAACTGGATCCAGGACAAGGGCTGTGTGCTGTCGGTGCTGCTGCAGAACGCGGCGGCTCGCCGTCCCATCCTGATCGGCCGCCAGATCCAGCGCGAACGCATCACCAAGATCCCACGCGACGCGCAGATCGAGTACCTGGCCGACCGTTTCGCCAGCGGCAACACACTGCCCGAGGACGACATCCAGGCGGCGGCCACGCAGCCGCTCGCAGCGCAGCCGACCGACGCACTGGAACCCTGATTATCGGTGCGAACGAAGACGTGCGGATGGCAAGGCGCGAAGCGCAGCCGTGGTGGCGCCACGGCGAGCAGACTGTCCCTGGACGGCACCTGACCAGACTGGCCGTGCCTCTACAGGCTGCCCACGTTACACTGCCGGGTTGGGCGCCTTCACCGCGCCGTCCATGACTCCTATGCCCATCAAAGACTCGATCTTCCTGGCCAGCCAGCGCCTGGCGCCTCACCACCTGGTCTCGCGCCTGGCCGGCGTGCTCGCCGAGAACCGGACGCCCTGGCTGAAAAACCGGCTGATCGGCAATTTCGTGCGCGACTACGGGGTCAACATGAGCGAGGCGCTGCTCGAAGACCCCCTGGCCTACGAGAACTTCAATGCCTTCTTCACCCGTGCCCTGAAAAACGGCGCGCGTCCGGCCTCGAATGCGCCTGGCGCCGTGCTCTGTCCGGCCGACGGCGGCATCAGCCAGCTGGGCGCCATCGAGCAGGGCCGGATTTTCCAGGCCAAGGGCCACTCGTTCGGCCTGACCGACCTGCTGGGCGGCGACGCCGCGCGCGCGCAACCCTTCGAAGGCGGATCGTTCGCCACCATCTACCTGTCGCCGCGCGACTACCACCGCGTGCACATGCCGGCGGCAGGCACGCTGCGCGAGATGATCTACGTGCCGGGCCGGCTGTTCTCGGTCAACCCGCTGACCGCCCGCAACGTGCCGGACCTGTTCGCGCGCAACGAGCGCGTGGTCTGCATCTTCGACACCGAGGCATACGGTCCGATGGCGCTGGTGCTGGTGGGAGCGATGATCGTCGGCTCCGTGGAAACCGTATGGGCCGGCCGCATCGCGCCGCACCGTAACCAGGTGGAAACCACCCGCTACGATCCTGCCGCGCCCATTCCCGTGCGTCTGGACAAGGGCGCCGAGATGGGCCGCTTCCTGCTGGGGTCGACCGTGGTCGTGCTGTTCGGCAAGGATCGCGTGCGCTGGGCCGGCGATACCGCCGTGGCGGGCCATGCGGTGCGCATGGGCGAATTGCTCGGCCTGCCCGCCTGACGGCCTGCCGCCGTTCAGGTGGCGCTGGCACGGCGTCCACAGGACCGGAACGCCGGCCCGCTCATCGCGCTGACGTCAACACCTGCCGTCAAGCGGGCGGGTCATCCTCTGGCCTCAACGCGCCGGCGCTTCCCAGGGAAAATCGATCAGGTCGCCATACAGCTTGCGCAGCGTGGCCTTCACCTGCGGCGACCCCTGGTAGATCTTGATGAACTGGCGCAGGCGCGGATCCTCGGCGCGGTCGGCGCGGGCCACCCAGCGGATGGCATAGCGCTTCACGGTGTCCGGATCGGTGTTGTCGAAGGCCAGGCCATCCTTTTCGTCGATGCCCGCGTGCTTGGCAAAGGTCGTGTAGGTGACCGAGGCCGTCACGTCGTCGAACGTGCGCGCCGATTGCGAGCCTTCCAGCTGCACCAGCCGCAGCTTGCGCGGATTGGCCACGACGTCCTGCAGCGTGGCCTGGTGGCCCGTGCCTTCACGCAGCTTCACCAGGCCGATCGACTGCAGCAGCAGCAAGGCGCGCCCCGTGTTCACCGGGTCGTTGGGCACGGCGATGGTCGCGCCCTCGGGCACCGCGTCGCCCCGCTTCAGCTTCTTCGAGAACAGCCCGATGGTGGTCGAGTAGCCATACGCCACCGGCACCAGCCCGGCGCCCCGACTCTTGTTGAACAGTTGCAGGAAAGGCTCGTGCTGGAAGAAGTTGGCGTCGATCGAGCCGTCGGCCACCGCGATGTTGGGCAGCACCCAGTCGCTGAATTCCACCAGTTTTACCTCCAGGCCCTGCTTGCGCGCCTCTTCGATAGCCTGCTCGGTCGCCTGGTTGGCCACGCTGGCGATCACCCCGATGCGCAACGGCGGCGTGGGCGACGCCGCCTGCGCGCCAGCGCCCATCGCGAACAAGGCGGCGGCAAGTCCAAGACGGTTCAGGAAGGAATGGACACGCGACATGAAATTTCCCGGGGAAGTGAAAGAGCGGGCTGCCCGATCCCGCTATCATAGGCGGCTTGAGCCTCGCCACCCTGGATTTCCCTCATGAACGACAGACAACTCGTCGCCCTCGCCGCCCTGAACATGATCGCCGCCGTGGGCGCGGGCGCGTTCGGTGCCCACGGCCTGCGCGGCGTCCTGTCGCAAGACCTGATGGCGGTGTGGCAGACCGGTGTGCTGTATCACCTGGTGCACGCCCTGGGCCTGTTCGTCGTGGCCCTGCTGCTGGCGCGTTACGGCTCGCCGCTGCTGTCCGCTGCGGGCGTGGCCATGTTCGTGGGCATCGTGCTGTTCTGCGGCAGCCTGTACGTGCTGGCCCTGACCGGCACGCGCTGGCTGGGCGCCGTCACGCCCCTGGGCGGCGTGGCCTTCCTGGCCGCCTGGGCCATGGTGGCGTGGGCCGCCTGGCGGGCGCCCGCATGATGACGCGTCACGGCATTGCCCTTCCGGTGACGCGATGACCCTCTCCCCCGCGCAACGCTCGCCGATGGCGGGCATTGCCTGCGTGGCCGTGGGCATCCTGTTCCTGACCATCAGCGACGCCACGGCCAAGCTGCTGGGCGAGCACTACAGCCCGCCGCAGATCCTCTTCCTGCGCGCCCTGATCGCCCTGCCCTTCGTGCTGGCGCTCACCACGAGTCTGGGCGGACGCCGGGCGCTGCGCACGCAGCATCCCTGGCTGCACCTGGGCCGCGGCGCCATCAACGTGGTGTCGGCGGGCTGTTTCTACCTGGGCCTGGCGGCCATGCCCCTGGCCGAAGCCACCGCCATTTCGTACGCCGCGCCCATGTTCGTCACGGCCCTGTCGGTGCTGTTCCTGAAAGAGCGCGTCGACGGCCCACAGTGGATCGCCGTGGCGGCGGGGTTCGCCGGCGTGCTGGTCATCGTGCAGCCGGGCGCGGCCAGTTTCCAGCCAGCGGCGCTGCTGCCGCTGACCACCGCCGTGCTGTACGCCGTCATGATGATCACCGCGCGCGCCATCAGCAGCGCCGAAGGCATGCTGACCACCATGTTCTACATCGTGGCCGCGCAACTGGTGGCCAGCGCCGTCCTGGCGCCCTGGTTCTGGGCGCCGGTGCAATGGGGCGACCTGCCGCGTTTCGGTGCGGTGGCGCTGTTCAGCACGCTGGGCCTCACATTCATCACGCAGGGCTTCCGCATCGGTCCGGCGTCGGTGGTCGCGCCCTACGACTACACCGGACTGCTGTGGGCCACGCTGCTGGGCTGGCTGATCTGGCGCGATGCGCCGGGGCTGGCGGTTTGCCTGGGCGCGATCTTCATCGCCGGCAGCGGCATCTACATCGCCTGGCGCGAGGCCCGGCCTCGCCAGAAACGCGCGGGCGGCGCGGCGTAACAGGCCTGGCCCACCCATTGCCCGCCATGCAAACAGCATCCCGCAGGCGTACCATAGCGGGCGGTATTGCCAACACGATTGCCACCGCCAAAGGGGATCCCTCCATGAAGCTGTACTACCTGCCCGGCGCCTGCTCGCTGACCATCCACATCGCCGTGAAGTGGGCCGGCCTGCCCTGCGAACTGCACGCGGTCGAGCGCGACAAACTGAAGACCGATTTCCTGGCGATCAACCCGATGGGCGCCGTGCCGGCCCTGGAAGACGACGGCTGGGTGCTGACGCAGAACATCGCCATCCTCGAATACCTGAACGAGAAGGCGCCCAAGGCGGGCCTGCTGGGCAATGACTCGCCGCGCGGCCGCGCCGAAGCCCGCCGCTGGCTGGCCTTCATCAACTCTGACGTGCACAAGACGTTCTCGGTCCTGTTCGGCGCCCCGCGCTACGTGGCTGCCGACGCCGCCCAGGACGAACTGCGCGCCTCGGCCGCCAAGATGCTGCGCCACCTGTTCACGGTGCTCGACACCCAGTTGAAGGGCCGCGATTACCTGGCCGCCGACAAGCCCTGCGCCGCCGATGCCTATCTGTTCGTGGTGCTGCGCTGGGCGCATGCCAAGCAGGTCGACCTGAGCGGGCTGGACAATATCGCCGCCCACTTCCAGCGCATGAAGGCCGATCCGGCCGTGCAGGCCGCACTGAAGGAAGAAGGCCTGGAATAATACCCACGCCTGTTTTCAGGCCGCGCAAAGAATAACGGCCGGGCATGATGCCCGGCCGTTTTCTTTTTTATTGCCTTGCTTTACTGCGGGTGCTGCTTTCGCCTTGCTTGACTGCCTTTATTGCCTTGCTTTTTCGATACGCCGCCGGCCGTGCCCGGACGGCGGCGTACAACCTGTCATTCGATCAGATTGCGCGGCAGCGCGGCGCCGGGGCCCACGCGCTCGGTAATCAGCGAATAGTGTTCGGGACGGCGGTGACGCGCGAAGTCGAACACGTTCTTGCGGAAGGTGTCGCCCAGGCCCAGGTCGGCGTTGACCACCAGCACCTCGTCGTCCTCGGTGACGGCCTGCGCCGCGATCTCGCCGGTGGGCGCCACGATGACCGAACCGCCGATCATGTGGAAGCCGTCCTCGGCGCCGCACTTGGCGGCGGCAGCGGCCCACACGCAGTTCTGGTAGGCGCTGGCCTGCAGCGTGATCAGGTGGTGATGCATGCGCAGGTGCACGGGCTCGGGCCAGTGGATGTTCAGCGACGGCGTGTTGTAGCCCAGCACGACGATCTCGGCGCTTTGCAGCGACATCATGCGCCAGGTCTCGGGCCAGCGGCGATCGTTGCACAGGGCCATGCCGATGCGCGCGCCCATCGTATCCCACACGCCGAAGGGCTCGTCGCCTACCTGGAAGAACTTCTTCTCCAGATGCTGGAACGGCGCGTCGGGCTTGTGGTCGTCATGGCCCGGCAGGTGGATCTTGCGGTACTTGCCGACGATCTTGCCGGTCTCGTCCACCAGGATCGCCGTGTTGTACGGCACGCCCTGGGGAGTCAGCTCGGCATAGCCCAGGTAGAAGCCCACGCCCAGGCGGCGCGCGTCGTCGAACAGCGGCTGCACGTCGGCGTTGGGCATCGTGGCCTCGAAGAAGCGGGCCTGGGCCTCGCGCTCTTCCATCCAGTAGCGCGGGAAGAACGTGGTCAGCGCCAGTTCCGGGAACACCACCATCCTGGCGCCCCGGCCATGGGCCTCGGCCAGCATGTCGCGCAGGCGCTTCACGACCATCGCCCGCGTGTCGGCCAGATGCACCGGCCCCATCTGCGCCACGGCCAATCCCATCTTGCGCTTGTCTGCCATCTCGTTCTCCCTTGAGTGCGTTATCTCGGCAAGCGCGCAGCATGCCAAGTGTCGCGGCCGCCGTAAAACCCCGGCCGCGCCCTTCTGAAAACCCGCTCTCTCTGCCGCGATACCGGCAGGTTATGCAATACCCACAAAATTCGATGGCTATTCGCCAGCCTGGTCCCAGATACGGAACCGGCCGGGAATTGGATGCGGGAGATGACAAAAGGTTTACCGCCGCGCAAACGGCGGCGGCAAAAAACCGTATTGGCGGCGAAGACGCGCGTTTTCAGGCGGGCTTGGCCAGCACCGCGCGCAAGGCGTCCAGGAAGCGACGTCCCAGCAGGGGCAGCGGCGTCAGATTCGACTGGGTGGCCCAGACGGGCGCGGACACGGTGGGTTCGATCGGCCGCACGGTGACTTCGGCCGGCATCTTGGCCAGCGAGGTGCTGTCCACCATGGCCGGCCCGATCCCCTGCTGTACGCAGGCCAGGGCCGATACGGGCGAATGCACCTCGATGGCGGCCGGCATGACAGGCTCCCCGCCGAAGAACGACCGCAACGCGGTGCCCAGCGGCGTGCCGGGCGGATAACCGATCCACGCACCCGAGGTGAAATCCTCGGGCCGGATCACGTCGTGTTTCGCCAGGGGATGGTCGGGCGGGACGATACATACCAGCGCATGCTCGCCCAGTTTCTCGGAATCGAGGCTGGGATGGTCGGGCGGCGACATCGAAATCGACAGGTCGGCCTGGCCCGTCAGAAAATAGCCCACCAGTTCGTCGTAGGTGGCGCTGCGGAAATCCACCCGCGCCCGCGGATTGCGCGCCAAGAGCCGCGCCAGCGCCTGGGGCACCAGCCGCTGGCCATAGCTGGCGCTGGTCACCACCCGCAACATGCCCGCGCCCTTGCGGCCCAGATTGGCGGCGAGGTCATTCACGCGCTGGATGCCCCCATATACCTGCTCGACCTCCGCGAACAGGCGGCGCGCTTCGGGCGTAGGCGACAGCCTGCCGCGCACGCGCTCGAACAAGGGATAGCCCAGGCGGCTTTCGGTCAGCGCCAGCACGCGGCTGAGCGCGGGCTGGGACACATGCAGCGCCCTGCCCGCCGCACTGATCGAGCCGGCCATCATGATGGCGCGGAACACTTCGAGCTGGCGCAGATTCAGCGGCCGCGCGGCCGATCCATCCTCGTCACGCGGCTCGTCCAGCGCATCCATCCCTGATTTCCTTTTGATTGCATCGATAACCCGGGATTATAGGTTTTATACATTTTTCGATAATCGGCCAAACAGACCGGGTGATAACCTGCGCTTCTTCGCAATGCAACATTTTTGAGGGGAAGCACACATGCTGCATCAATTTTTCAAGCGCGGCCTGACCGCGCTGGCCGTCGCCGGGGTGCTCGCCGCCACGGGCGCCCAGGCCCAGGAAGCCTATCCCAGCAAGCCGGTCACGTTCATCGTGCCGTCGGCTGCCGGCGGCTCGCCCGACGTGCTGTCGCGCCTGTTCACCAACCAGCTGTCCAAGGACCTGAAGGCCACCTTCGTGGTCGAGAACAAGCCGGGCGCCGCGGGCAACATCGGCATCATGCAGATCAGGCGCGCCGCCGCCGACGGCTACACGATCGGCTACGGCAACATCAACACGCTGGCCGTGAACCGTTCGCTGTTCAAGAAGCTGCCGTACGACGTCGACGCCGACCTGACGCCCGTCGCCCACCTGTTCAACCTGTACAACGTGCTGATCGTGCCGGCGGATTCGCCCGTCAAGAGCGTGCAGGACCTGATCGACCGCGCCAAGGAAAAGCCCGGCTTGATGTCCTACGGCGCCTCGGGCGTCGGCACCACCGGCCACATGGGCGGCGAACTGTTCAAGAGCATGGCCAAGGTTGATGTCATGTTCATTCCGTACAACGGCGGCCCCGCCGCGCTGCAGGACCTGATGGGCGGCCGCCTGGACTTCATGTTCTCGAACACGTCCGAAGCCCTGCCCCTGGTCAAGAGCGGCAAGCTGCGCGCCCTGGGCGTCAGCAGCCTGAAGCGCCTGGCCCTGCTGCCCGACGTGCCGACCCTGGACGAAGCCGGCCTGAAGGGCTATGAAACCGTGGCCTGGGGCGGCGTCGTCGCGCCCAAGGGCACGCCGGCCGACCGCATCGCCACGCTGAACACCGCCATGCAGAACGCCCTGAAGGAAAAGACCGTGATCGACGGCCTGGAAGCCCTGGGCGCCGAACCCGCCGGCGGCACGCCGGAACAGTTCGCCAAGCTGATGAACGACGAAACCGCCAAGTGGGCGCGCATCATCGACGAAGCCAAGATCGAAAAGCTGGACTAAGGGACGCAAGAAGACCATGCGGCTGGAGGCAGACTTCATCGTGACCGGCGCCATGCTGGTCGACGGCACCGGCGCCCCCGCGCGCCGGGCCGACCTGGCCGTGTCGAACGGACGCATCGTCCGTATCGGCACGTTCGACTTACCGCCGGACGTGCCGGTGATCGATGGAAGCGGGCAAGTGCTCGCGCCCGGTTTCATCGATTCGCACACCCACGATGACGGCTACCTGCTGGCGCATCCCGACATGCTGCCCAAGGTGTCGCAGGGCATCACCACCGTGGTGACCGGCAACTGCGGCATCAGCCTGGCGCCCGCCGTGACGGCGCCGGTGCCCCAGCCCCTGGACTTGCTCGGCCCCGCCGAGCTGTTCCGCTTCAAGACCTTCGGCGACTGGATGGACGCGCTGCGCGCCACCCCGGCCGCCGTCAACGTCATTCCCCTGGTCGGCCACACCACGCTGCGCGTGGCCGCCATGAGCGATACCGGCCGCGCCGCCGACGAGGCCGAGCGCATCGCCATGCGCCAACTGCTGGATGACGCCCTGCAGGCCGGCGCCTTCGGCATGTCCACCGGCACCTTCTATCCGCCGGCGGCCGCCGCCCCGACGGATGAAATCATCGACGTCGGACAACCGCTGCGCGGCGTCAAGGGCATCTACGCCACCCATCTGCGCGACGAAAGCGACCAGATCGTCCCCGCCGTCGAAGAGGCGCTGGAGATCGGCCGCGCCCTGGACTGCCGCGTGGTGTTCTCGCACCACAAGCTGGCTGGCGAACGCAACCATGGCCGGTCGCGCGAAACGCTGGACATCATCACCCGCGCCGCCGCGAACCAGTCCGTGTGCCTGGATTGCCATCCCTATCCCGCCACCTCGACCATGCTGCGCCTGGACCGTGTCCGCCTGGCCAGCCGCACGATGGTGACGTGGTCCAAGGGCTATCCCGAGGCCACCGGCCGCGACTTCGCCGACGTGATGGCCGAACTGGGCCTGGACGACGAAGCCACGCTTGCGCGCCTGACGCCCGCCGGCGCCATCTATTTCCTGATGAGCCAGGACGACGTCAACCGCATCTTCCAGCATCCGCTGACGATGGTCGGCTCCGACGGCCTGCCCTTCGATCCGCATCCGCACCCCCGCCAGTGGGGCACCTTCACCCGCGTGCTGGGCAGCATGGTGCGCGAACAGAAGCTGCTGACGCTCGAACAGGCCATCCACAAGATGACCGGCCTGGCCGCCGAACAATACGGCCTGGCGCAGCGCGGCCTGCTGCGCGAAGGCTACCAGGCCGACCTGGTGCTGCTGGATCCCGAGCGCGTCACCGACGCCGCCACGTTCGAGGCGCCGGTGCAGGCCAGCCGCGGCATCGGCGCGGTATGGGTCAACGGCCAGCAGGTCTGGGACGGCCAGTCGACGGGCGCCGCGAGGCCTGGCCAGGTGCTGACGCGCGCCACGGCGCAGGCGTAGACGCAGGCACAGGCGTAAAATCACCGCCCTTATGAACGCACCGATCTTCGACAACGCCTCCGAGGGCTATCTCGGCGTCCTGGGCGGCATGGGCCCGCTGGCCGGCGCGCAGTTCGCACTGCGCGTGGCGGCGCTGACCCCCGCGTCCAACGACCAGGCCCACATCCCCGTCATCCTGCGCAACGACCCGCGCATCCCGGACCGCAGCACCGCCCACATGGCGGGCGGTCCGAGCCCGCTGCCGGCCATGCAGGCAGGTATCCGCTTCCTGGAAGCCGCGGGCTCGCAGGTCATTGCCATTCCGTGCAACACCGCGCACCTCTGGTACGACGAACTGGCCGCCGCCGCGTCGGTGCCCGTGCTGCACATTGTGCAATCGGTGGTCGACGACCTGGTGCGCCAGGGTGTGCCCCGCGGCCGCATCGGCCTGATGGGCACCACCGCCACGCTGGCGCTGGGCCTGTACCAGCGCCACCTGGAAGCCGCCGGCTACGAATGCATCGTGCCGACGGATGAAGAAGTCGAAGTGGAATGCATGGGCGCGATCCGCGCGGTCAAGGCGGGCCGGATGGAAGCGTCCATCGAACCGGCCGTGCGTTGCGTGAACATTCTGCGTGATCGTGGCGCCGACGCCGTGGTGCTGGGCTGCACGGAACTGCCGCTGGCCATCCCGCATGCGCTGCGCGCCGGCCTGGGTCCGCTGTCGGACTCGATCGATGCCCTGGCCCTGGCCGCCATCGCGCATTGCCGACCCGGCGTGGTCCTGGCCTGAGTCCCCTGACTACACAGAAACTGTACTTCCAGGTTCCTTTTCTGTACAGCAAAAGCAGGGATGCCTAAAATGCCGTCATAGATGCCCATGCATCATGATGGCTACCCATGCGCGTCCAAGACCTGCTCACTACTTTCAATCGCTGGGACGAACGTGGCTTCTGGGCCTATACGGCCACCACGCTGAAGCTGCTGTTCCCCGGTAACGACCGCGCCCGCGCCAAGGCCCTGGCCGCCCACCAGGCCCACGGCCTGGTCGCGCGCATCGCGCGCGGCCTGTACATCAACCCGCACGCGCAGAGCCTTCCCGCCGATCTGCTCAGCGCACTGGTACCTTGGCTGCGGCCCTGGGATCTGAACTACCTGAGCCTGGAATCGGTACTGAGCGAGTCCGGCTTGCTATCTCAGATCCCGTCGCGGCTGACCCTCATCACTACCGGACGCAGCCAGGTTTTCGACACGCCCTACGGCACTATCGAATTCACCCACACCACCCAGGCGCCGGACAAGCTGCAACCGAACCTTTCCTGGCAAGCTGCCCGTACACTCTGGGTCGCCACGCCCGAACAGGCATGGCGCGACCTGCGCCGCAGCCGCCGCAATCTCGACCTGGTCGACCCAACCTTTGTTGCTCGCGTCGGGTAGTGCATCGTCTGACCTCAGGAGAACCCATGCGCACGCGCAACGATCTACTGGCCTTGGCTGGCCGCTACGCCACGCAGCGCCGCGTACCGGTCGCCACGATCATCAAGGAGATCCTGCATTACGAAATCCTGTTTGCCCTGAATCAGAGCGGCGCGGCCGCTCTCCTGACGTTTCAGGGAGGCACGTCGCTGCGATTGTGCTATCAAGGCAATCGTTATTCCGAGGATCTGGACTTCGTCGGGGGAGCGGATTTCGACCCGGCTGAAATGGCCCCCTTCAGCGACATGCTGCAACGGGAAATTGGCGAGGCTTACGGGCTGGAGGTCGACGTCAGCCCCCCGAAATCGCGCGAACGCCTGGACGCCAACGGCCAACCTGCCGCGCCTGAAGAGGTGGCCGTCGCACGCTGGCGTGCCCGTGTGCAGATTCCACAACCCGATCCCAGCGCAGGTCAACGCCAGATCATCCATATCGAAGTCGCCAGCGTGCCCGCGCATACGCGCGACCTCATGCCCGTGGCCGTGAACTACGACCACCTGCCCGGTCCGCTACGCCAGATGCTGGTCGTCGTGGAGACATTGCCCGAAATCCTGGCTGACAAATTGGTCGCGCTGGGCGCACGCCCTTATTTGAAGGCACGCGACGTGTGGGACCTGAAATTTCTGCGCGACCGCGCCGTCGCCCTCGATCCCGCGCTGGTCGCCGCCAAGCTGGCCGACTATCGGCTGTCGCCGGCCGCCTTCCGGCAGACATTACAGGCCCGCGTAGACCATTTGGCCTCCCCCGATGCCGAGACGACTTTCATCCGGGAAATGAGCCGCTTCGTCGACAACACCGTGGCCAGCCAACTCGCCATTCCTGGCATCGCGCGCCGCTATCTGGACGCTGCGGCGACGTGTGCACGCCCGCTTCTGTCAGCCTGACACAAGAAATCCGAGTATCCAAGCGCAGTGCCTGAGCGCATCCCTGCCAAGCGGCGCCGCCCAGGGGCCGCCTTGACCATTGCCCTGCGCGATCGGCAAACGTGTTACGTACCGGACTTGCGGATCCGCACCGGAATCGACTTGTACGACGGCGTGCCGCTGTCCTGGTCGATGTAGTCCAGCGGCACCAGCACGTTGGCCTCGGGATAGTAGGCGGCCACCGATCCCCGCGCGATGCTGTACTGGATCGCCGTGATGTTCTCCATCCGCAACCGGCGCTTGCCCGAGGCCGTCTCGATATCCACCTTGTCGCCATGCTCCAGCCCATGGGCCGCCAGGTCATCCTCGTGCATGAACAGCACGTCGCGGCGGCCGAACACGCCGCGGTAGCGGTCGTCCATGCCATAGATGGTGGTGTTGTACTGGTCGTGGCTGCGGATCGTCACCAGGCGCAGCACGTCGTCGGGCCAGGGTTCGTAGCGCTCGCGCACGCCTTCGAACACCGAGAACATGGCCTTGCCCGACGGCGTGTTCCACTTGCGCTCGGTCGGCGGCAGCGGCATGCGGAAACCGCCGGGCACGCGCACGCGCCGGTTGTAGTCGTCGAAGCCGGGGATGGTGCGTTCGATCAGGTCGCGGATCCGGTCGTAATCGGTCGCCAATCCCAGCCAATCCACCTGGCTTTCGGGCAACGCCGCACGGGCCATGCCGGCGACGATGGCCGTCTCCGAGCGCAGGAACGCCGACGCCGGCTCGAGCTTGCCCGCCGATGCGTGGACCATGGACATCGAGTCCTCCACTGTCACGAACTGCGGCCCGCTGGCCTGCCTGTCCACTTCGGTGCGTCCCAGCACGGGCAGCAGGAAGGTCTCCTGGCCCACCAGCAGATGGGAACGATTGAGCTTGGTGCCCAGGTGCACGCTGAGTGCCAACTGCTTCATCGCCGTGAAGCACAGCTCGGGATCCGGCAGCGCCACGGCAATGTTGCCGCCCAGGCAGATCAGCGCCCGCGCCTTGCCCTCGACCATGGCATCCATGGCCTTGACCGCATCGTGCCCATGGCCGCGCGGCGGCGTGAAACCGAACACCTCTTCGATGCGCTTGAGGAAACTCTCGGTCGGCTTTTCGGTGATGCCGACGGTGCGGTTGCCCTGCACGTTTGAATGGCCCCGCAGCGGGCAGATGCCCGCACCGGGCTTGCCGAAATTGCCCCGCAACAGCAGCAGGTTGGCGATCAGCTTGACGTTGGCCGTGCCGGTGTTGTGCTGGGTGATGCCCATGCCATAGGCGACGATGGTCGCCTTGGATGTCGCATAAATGGCCGCGACCTGCTCCAGCTCGTCGCGGCGCAGGCCGCTTTCCCGCTCGATGTCCGACCATTCGGTGGCTTGCAGGTCGGCCGCCAGCGCATCGAAGCCCAACGTATGCTCGGCGATGAAGTCATGGTCCAGCACGCCGCCGCGCTCGTCTTCCAGCACCAGCAGCGCCTTCATGATGCCCTTGAGCGCGGCCGCGTCGCCACCGGCCTTGACCTGGTAATAGGTGGAGGCGATATCGGTCGACCGGAACGTCGCCATCTCGACCATGTTCTGCGGATCGGCGAACCGTTCCAGCGCCCGCTCGCGCATCGGGTTGAACACGATGATCGGCACCTTGCGGCGCGCTGCCTCGTGCAGCGTGCCCATCATGCGCGGATGGTTGGTGCCGGGATTGTGGCCGATCGACAGGATCAGTTCGGCATGGTCGAAGTCGTCCAGCGACACCGTGCCCTTGCCGATGCCGATAGATTGCGGCAAGCCCACGCTGGTGGCCTCGTGGCACATGTTCGAGCAATCGGGAAAGTTGTTCGTGCCGTATTCGCGCGCGAACAGCTGGAACAGGTAGGCGGCCTCGTTCGAGGCGCGGCCCGAGGCGTAGAACTCCGCCTGGTCCGGCGATTCCAGGGCGCGCAACGCCTGGCCGATGCGTGCGTAGGCCGCGTCCCAGCCGATGGGATGGAACTTGTCGGTGGCCGCGTCATAGACCATGGGGTGCGTCAGCCGGCCGAAGTCCTCCAACTGATGATCCGACAGCTTCAGCAGCTCGGTCACCGTGTGCCGCGCGAAGAACTCGGGCGTCACGCGCTTGCTGGTGGCCTCCCAGGTGACCGCCTTGGCGCCGTTCTCGCAAAATTGGAAGGTCGAGTGGTGTTCCTTGTCCGGCCAGGCGCAGCCCGGGCAGTCGAATCCGGTGGGCTGGTTGGTACGCATCAGCACCCCGGGCGCCGCGACCACCTGCATCTGCTGGTAGACGGCCTGGGCGGTGGCCTTGAGTGCGCCCCACCCGCCGGCGGGACCATCGTAGGGGCGAATGCCGGGGACTTCACGTAGCTTGGTTGCCATGACTGTACGAGCGCTTGCGCAGTGGTGGTTTCTTCAAGTGCAAGGGACTCCTGCGCCTGTCAGTGCGCGAGTGTGCCCCGGTTTGGCCGAAGTTACCCAATCGTTTGTTTGCACCACGTGATAAACCACGCTTATCACGATGCCCCGGGCAGGGACTCGTTGAGCGCCGCCTCCAGGTCGAGGTCGCCGGCGATCTGCCAGGTGACCTGCGACAACGCCGGCTGCGGTTCGCGCCGCAAGCGCACCAGACAGACGTTCTCGGCGTGTTCCGGCACGATGGGATGCGTGCGCAACCCCGCGCCATCGTGCCGGGTCGGCAAGGCGCTGAGCGGCACGACCGCGAACGCCCGTCCGCTCTGGCACTCGGCCAGCAGCAGGCGCATGTCGTTGGTTTCCAGCACGACGCGAGGCGAGGCATCGACCGCCTCGAACAGCGCCTGCAGCGTCTGCCGATTCTGCATGTCGCGGCTGAGCAGGCACAGCGGCAGTTCGGCCACTTCCGCCCAGCCCAGTTGATGGGGAAGCGAGGCCTGACCACTGGACACCAGCACATAGCGCTCAGAAAACAGCGGCAGCCGGTCGTATTCGTCGCCGGCCACCGAGCGCTCGTACAGCATGCCCAGCAGGATGTCCTGGGATTTCAGCCGCTTGAGGATCTCGGGCGTGCTCAACGCGGCCACCTCCAGCGTGAGTTGCGGCAGCATCTCCCGGTATTGCGCGGCCAGCAGCGCCGCGGCGTGCCCCGCCGTGGGAATCGCGCCGATGGCCAGGTGCCCCTGCGGCAAACTGCGGATCAGGTCGGCTTCCTGCCGCAGCCCTTCCAGCGAAGCCAAGGTCTGGCGCACCCAGCGGATCACGCGTTCGCCTTCGGGCGTGATGCCCTCGAAGCTGCGATTGCGCTTGATGATGGTGATGCCCAGTTCCCGCTCCAACTCGCGGATGCCGCTGGACAGCGCGGGCTGCGAGACGTGGCAGCTTTCCGCGGCCCGGCCGAAATGGCGGTGCGTGTCCAGGGCAATGAGGTATTTGAGCTGGCGTATGAACATTGAGGAGGATCCGAAGTCGCCAAGGCGCGCCGTAACCCGCAATGCTGCCATACCTGGCACCTTGCGGCGGTTCGCCCGGCTCCCTATCGAAGCCCTGATGAAAAAAAAGAATCCGGGTGAACGGCTCCCGACGATCCAATCGCCTGGGAGCCCGTTCAACGGATTCCTTTGCGGCCCGGAGGCCGCGCCAAGGCGATCAGGCGCCCAGGTAGGCGCGGCGCACCTCGGCATTGACCAGCAGGTTCGCGCCCGTATCCTGCAGCACGACCCGGCCGTTCTCCAGCACGTAACCCCGATCGGCCACCTGCAGCGCCTTGTTGGCGTTCTGCTCGACCAGGAACACGGTGACGCCCTGGTCGCGGATGGTACGGATGATGTCGAAGATCTGCGCAATGATCAGCGGAGCCAGGCCCAGCGTGGGTTCATCGAGCAGCAGCAGGCGAGGACGGCTCATCAGCGCGCGGCCGATGGCCAGCATCTGCTGCTCGCCGCCCGACATCGTGCCCGCCCGCTGCGCCGCGCGCTCTTTCAGGCGCGGGAACAGCGTGTAGACGTGCTCGATGCCCGACTCGATCTCCTGGCGGTTCGAGAAGAAGCCGCCCATCATCAGGTTCTCGGCCACCGTCAGGTCCTTGAAGACCCGGCGTCCTTCGGGCGAGATGGCGATGCCGCTGCGCATGATCTCGTGCGTCTCGGCATTCGTAATATCCTTGCCCTCGAACGAGATGCGGCCTTCCTTGGCGCGGGGATTGCCGCACACCGTCATCAGCAGCGTGGTCTTGCCGGCGCCGTTGGCGCCGATCAGGGTGACGATCTCGCCCTGGTTGACCTCGACGGACACGCCGTTCAGCGCCTGGATGGCGCCGTAGTAGGTATGGATGTTCTCCAGTTTCAGCATCATTCTTCCCCCAGGTACGCCTTGATGACCCGCTCGTCGTTGCGTACCTGCTCGGGGGTGCCGGTCGTGATGGGCTTGCCGTGCTCCATCACCAGGATACGATCGGAAATGCCCATGATCAGGCTCATGTCGTGCTCGATCAGCAGCACGGCCACGCCGAACTCGCGGCGCAACTGGTCGATCAGCGACTGCAGGTCGCGCTTTTCCTGCGGGTTCAGGCCGGCGGCCGGCTCGTCCAGCATCAGCAGGCGCGGCTTGGTGATCATGCAGCGCGCGATCTCCAGGCGGCGTTGATGGCCATAGGCCAGGTTGCCCGCCTCGCGGTTGGCGTACTGGCGCAGGCCCATGAAATCCAGCCATTGCGCGGCACGCGCCTTGGCGTCTTCCTCGGACTGGCGGTAGGACTTCAGCTTCAGCAGGCCGGGCAGCAGGCGCGCCTCGACCTGGGTGTGCTGCGCCACCAGCAGGTTCTCCAGCACGGTCAGTTGCTTGAACAGCCGCACGTTCTGGAAGGTGCGCACCAGGCCGTGGCGCGCCACCTTGTGGCTGGGCTGGCCGGCAATGGACTTGCCGTCCATCACGATGTCGCCCGCGGTCGGCTTGTAGAAGCCGCCCACGCAGTTGAACACCGTGGTCTTGCCCGCGCCGTTGGGGCCGATGATGGCGAACACTTCGTCGCGTTGGACCTCGAAGCCCACGCTGTCGACGGCCAAGAGGCCGCCGAAACGCATGGTCAGGCCGGATACTTTCAGCAGCGCTTCGCTCATTTACCGACCTCCGCATTACCCAGTTCCACGTGCGGTCGCTTCATGGGCAAGAGGCCTTGCGGACGCCACATCATCATCAACACCATCACCAGGCCGAACACCAGCATGCGGTATTCGGCGAACTCGCGCGCCAGCTCGGGCAGCACCGTCAGCAGGATGGCCGCCAGGATCACGCCCACCTGCGACCCCATGCCGCCCAGCACCACGATGGCCAGGATCAGCGCGGATTCGATGAAGGTGAACGACTCGGGGTTGACCATGCCCTGGCGCGCCGCGAAGAACGCGCCGCCGAAACCCGCGAACATCGCGCCCAGCGTGAACGCCGACAGCTTGATGCGCGTGGGATTCAGGCCCAGCGAGCGGCAGGCGATCTCGTCCTCGCGCAGCGCCTCCCAGGCGCGCCCGACCGGCATGCGGATCAGGCGCGTGGACACGGCCAGCGTCACCAGCGCCAGCAACAGCGCCATCAGGTACAGGTACACCACCATATGCTGGTTCTGGAAGCCCCAGCCCATGATCTCGTGGAACGTACGCGAGCCCTCTTCGCTGGAACGGCGCGCCATCTCCATGCCCAGCACCGAGGGCTTGGGAATGCCGGAAATGCCGTCCGGACCGCCCGTCAGGGTGTTCAGGTTGATGAGCAGCAGGCGGATGATCTCACCGAAGCCCAGCGTGACGATGGCCAGGTAGTCGCCGCGCAGCCGCAGCACCGGGAATCCCAGGATGAAGCCGAACAAGGCGGCCATCGCGCCCGCGAACGGCAGCGCCTCCCAGAAGCTCCAGCCGCCCCAGTGGTACAGCAGGCCGTACGTGTACGCGCCCACGGCGTAGAAGCCGACGAACCCCAGGTCGAGCAGGCCCGCGAAGCCCACCACGATGTTCAGGCCCAGGCCCAGCATCACGTAGATGAGCACCAGCGTAGCGATGTCCACCGAGCTGCGCCCGGCGAAGAACGGCCAGGCGATGGCGGCGGCGATCAGCAGCACGCCGACCCAGCGGTGGCCCTTGGTGGGCGTGGCCGGCAGCGTGGGCAGGTTGAACTTCAGCGACTTGAATGGCCTGGAAATCCACGGACGCAGCAACTGGAACAGGAACACCACGCCGCAGGCGATGGCGACCAGGTCCCAACGGGGCTCCATCGTCGTGCGCACCCCCTGGCGAATCAGTTGCAGGCCGAACACGGGCATGACGATGACGGCGGTCAGCACCGCCGCGATCGTCGCGTTTTTCAGAGCGCTTTCCTGAGCGGCCATCAGACTTTCTCCACTTCGGGTTTGCCCAGCAGCCCCGTCGGACGGAACAGCAGGATCAGCACCAGCAGACCGAAGGCCACGATGTCCTTGTACTGCGACGAGATGTAGGCAGCGGCAAAGGTCTCGGCCAGGCCCAGCAGCACGCCGCCCAGCATGGCGCCGGGAATGCTGCCGATACCGCCCAGCACCGCGGCGGTGAACGCCTTGATGCCGGCGATGAAGCCGATGAACGGGTTCAGCTTGCCGATGGTGACGGCGATCAGCACGCCGCCCACCGCCGCCAGCATGGCGCCCAGGATGAAGGTAAAGGAAATGACCTTGTTGGTGTCGATGCCCAGGAGGCCCGCCATGTGCATGTCCTGCGAGCAGGCGCGCGAGGCGCGGCCCATGCGCGAATGCTTGATGTACATGGTCAGCGCCACCATCAGCACCACGGTGACCACGATGATGACGATGCGCGAGTACGGCAGCGTCACGTCGAAGCCGTCACCCATGGGCACGGACACCCCGCCGGACAGCAGCGCCGGCACGGCCATGTCGCGCGCGCCCTGGCCCAGGGCCATCCAGTTCTGCAGGAAGATCGACATGCCGATGGCGGAGATCAGCGCCACCAGGCGGGGGCTGCCGCGCACCGGACGGTACGCCACGCGTTCGACGCTGTAGCCATACACGCCCGTGACCACCATGGCCACCAGCAGCATGGCCGCGATGATGAAGTACACCGGCAAGCCGCTATCGGTGCCGAAGGCGGTCAGGGTGACCAGGCCGACGTAGGCGCCGATCATATAGATCTCGCCGTGCGCGAAGTTGATCATACCGATGATGCCGTAGACCATTGTGTAGCCAATGGCGATCAGCGCGTAGATCGCACCCAGGGACAGTCCGTTGAAGAACTGCTGGGTAAGTTGTGGGATCAGATCTGACATGGGGAGGAATCGCTCCAGATGCTGCCACGCCGCCCCATCTGGCGCACTGACCCCGTACGGGGGGGCTTTGCGCCTGGGTGCGGCGTGGCGGCAAAAAATGGTTCCGGCCCCGGTAGTGCGACCCGGAGCCGGATGACCTCGACTACATCAAGCCCCAGGCGGATAGCCCGGGGCCTGCGCAGAAAAACGACGCATAGTACAGCGGACGCCTTACAGCTGGGTCTTCTTGCCGGCCTTGTCCCACTTGTAGACGGCGAACTCGAAATCCTTCAGGTCGCCCTTGGCGTCGTACTCGACCTTGCCGATGGCCGTATTGAACGAGTTCTTGTGCAGATAGTCGGCCACCTTGGCGGGATCCTCACCTACGGCGTTGATGCCGTCGGCGATCAGTTGCACGGCCGCGTAGGCGGGCATCTGGAAGGCGCCATCGGGATTGCGCTTCTTGGCTTCGAAGGCCTTGACCACGCTTTCGTTGCCCGGCAGCTTGGTGAAGTCGGCCGGCAGCGTGACCAGCAGGCCCTCGATGGCCGGACCGGCGATGGCCACCAGATCCTGGTTGGCGGTGCCTTCCGGACCCATGAACTGCACGTTCAGGCCCTGTTCGCGCGACTGGCGCAGCAGCAGGCCCAGCTCGGGGTGGTAGCCGCCGAAATACACGAAATCGACGCCCGCCGACTTCAGCTTGGTGATGACGGCCGAGTAGTCGCTGTCGCCGACGTTGATGCCTTCGAAGATCGCAACGTTGACCTTGTCCTTCTCCAGCGTGTTCTTCACCTGGGTGGCCACGCCCGAACCGTAGGTCTGCTTGTCGTGCAGCACGGCGACCTTCTTGGGCTTGATGGTCTTGGCGATGTAGTTGGCGGCGAACGGGCCTTGCTGGTCGTCGCGGCCGATGGTGCGGAAGAAGAAGTGCGGCTTGGTCGTGTCGGTGACCAGCGGCGAGGTCGCGCCCGGGGTGATGGCGACGATGCCTTCCTGTTCGTACACGTTGACGGCGGGCACGGTGACGCCCGAGCAGGCGTGCGCCACGGCGAACTTGGCGCCGGAGTTGACCACACGGTTGGCGGCCGGCACGGCCTGCTTCGGTTCGCAGCCATCGTCGATCAGGATGGGTTCGAGCTGCTTGCCCTTGACGCCGCCCTTGGCGTTGATGGTCTCGATCGCGGTCAGCGCGCCGGCCTGGATCTGATCGCCATACTGGGTGTTCGGGCCGGTCATGGGTTGCGGAATGCCGATCTTGATGGTGTCGGCGGCGTGGACGCTTCCGGCGAGCATCAGGGCGCCCAGTGCAACGGCCAGGGGGGTAAAGCGTTGCGCGATTTTCATGCAGACTTCTCCAGCAGGGAGGGGTTGGACGGCTCTGCCCGATCCGGAACGGAAGGATTTTCCGGCTCCGGGATACGGCATTTCCCGCTTATTTTGTATAGCGGTAACGTGGCCGGTATTCTGTTCGCTGCCCCAGTGCGTGTCACTGCGTGGAATCCCCAATATTTCATCGGGATGAACAAACGGGGACAGGCATGAATGGCCCGAGAGCGACCTGTTTTGACTTCAATCAGGCCAAAATCGTTTGCAGCGCTTTGCGGACCCTATCTTTCAGTGGCCGAATCTGGATTTCCTTGACGACGTTCACCTGCATCGTGGTCAGCGCAACCTCGAGTAATAAGGCGTCGATTTCGTACTTTCCTCGGGCCTGCAGCCAGGTGATGACCTCGGCCAAATGCCATACTGACGCACTGCCTTCATGAACTGGCGTCGGGAAACTCGTTGCGTGATTGATCATCAACTTGCGCATGTTCTGCCGCGTAACGCCCACGGCATCGGCCACATCGCTAAGCCCGACAAGATCAGGAGCCGCCTCGATCAGCTTCGCCGTCGGGATCGCTCGCTTGATATCGGTCAGAGCACTCAGCAGCGCGGCTTCGGCGCTTGGCGCCTCACGAACAAACTCCAAAGCGATGCGGCCCGGCAGGCCGACGCCCACGAG
Source organism: Bordetella ansorpii (assembly GCF_900078315.1). GTDB lineage: Bacteria > Pseudomonadota > Gammaproteobacteria > Burkholderiales > Burkholderiaceae_B > Bordetella > Bordetella ansorpii. The sequence goes on along the minus strand of NZ_FKBS01000012.1, from coordinate 143,908 downwards.
CGCATCGTCACATCCCATGGCACCCAGCCGTTCGACAAGGTCATTGTGATCGGAATCCCGCTCCGATAACTGATATTTGAGCGTGAATGTGTATTCCATCGGCTACTCCCGGGCATCATGTCCCGAAGCGACTAGATCATTCCTGCGTGTGGTGCAGTTATCGACAACCCGCCTGAGTTGACGAGCATGATTCCGGGGATTACGCGGTGTACTCCACACACTTGCGATACGGAACTCTCCGCATCGGCATTGTTCATCGTCGTAAGGGCAATACATTCTGCCCCATGCATGGGAGCCGCCTGCCTCCACACGCCAGCCGCGTGCTTCCGCATGGCGAAGGGCCGCTTCAAATTCTTTGTTTGGATGAACACCACGGCCCATGCGATTGCCTCCAGCCTACGCGCACAAAAAAAGGTTGTCAATCGACAACCCTCTCAAGTGATCACAAGAGTGGAAGTTAGCGCCGCTTACCGGGTGAAGCCGAAGCAAGGATCAATATCGGACGAAGCGAATCCAGAACGCTTGCCACTAAGCAGGCTGTGCCACCTCGCCTGTCCGATTGGCCCGACGAACGGCGTCTTTGACGGCCTTATCTCTCTACAGGCCGTGCCTCTGCAGGCCGCGCCTCTACAGGCCGTGCCTCTGCAGGCCGCGCCAAATTCCACATCAGCGCCCGGAACGGCGCCAGCATCGCCAGATTGACGGCCAGCTTGATGGCCAGGTCGCCCAGCAGCCAGGTCAGCCACGGCAGGCCGGAGCCGGCGAAGGCCACGCTGAAGAACACGGCCGTGTCGAACACGGCGCCAGCCGTGCCCGCCAGCAACGGCGCGCGCCACCAGCGCTGGTCGCGCAGGCGGTCGAACACTTTGATGTCGATCAGTTGGGCGCACAGGTACGCCAGGCCCGAGGCCAGCGCGATGCGCGGCGAGGCCACCCACATCGACACGGCCAGCGCCAGCGCGAAACCGCACCACGCCACGCGGCGCGCCGCCCGCGGGCCGAAGCGGCGGTTCAGCAGGTCGGTAACCAGGAAGGCCATCGGATACGACAGCCCGCCCCAGGTCAGCCAGTCGTTCAGAGGCACCTGCACCAGGACGTTCGATCCCACCACCACCACGCCCATGGCCAGCACCGCCAGGGCGAACTGCCCGGGCGACATCGGGGCGTAGCGGCGCGGAACTGCACGATTCACTTGCCGAACTCCTCGGCCAATTCGCGCGAACGGCGCGCGGCCGCCTGCATGGCCCGCTCGACCAGCGGCGCGAAACCGCCCTGCTCGAACTCGCCCAGCGCGGCGGCCGTGGTGCCGCCCTTGGAGGTGACGCGCTCGCGCAGCACCGACGGCGGCTCGTCGGACTGGGTGGCCAATCTGGTGGCGCCGGCGAAGGTGGCCAGCGCCAGTTGGCGCGACTGTTCTTCGTTCAGGCCGACCGCCTTGCCGCCGGCCATCAGCGCCTCCAGGAACAGAAAGACATACGCCGGGCCGCTGCCCGACAGGGCCGTCACGGCATCCAGGCCGGCATCGTCATCGACCCACACCACCTCGCCCACCGATCGCAGCAGCGTCGCGGCCAGATCGCGGTCGGCCTGGCTGGCGCCCGGCAGCGCGGCCAGGCCGGTGATGCCCGCGCCGACCAGCGCCGGCGTGTTGGGCATGCAGCGCACCAGGCGCTGCCAGGGCTGGCCCGGCTCGCCCAGCCAGCCGGCCAGCGTATCGGCGCGCAGGCCGGCCGCCACGCTGATCACCAGCGTGTCGCCATTCAGCCATTGGCGCGTGTCCGCCACCGCCTGTCGCATGTTCTGCGGCTTGACCGCGTAAATCCAGACCTTGCAGCGGGCCAGCGTATCGTCGGGCGCGGCCGCGACGGTCGCGCCCCGCGCGCGCCAGGCGTCATGCCCGGATGCATTGATGTCCACGACGTGCAGGTTGCCCGCCGGGCAGGCGCGGTCGGCCAGGCCCGAGGCCAGCGCGGCGGCCATGTTGCCGCCGCCGATGAAGGCGATAGAGAGGGAGTTGTCCATGGCGCAGGATTGTAAACCCGCCCTTCTCCCCGGACGTTTCCCCGGGCGGGCAACGCGCTGCAACACTTTGTCCAATTGACATGCCAGTCCCACGATGTGAAAGTCACGCGGTTGACACAAACAATTCATAAGGTGTTGCGCTTCGCATCGGCCGATGCGGCAGCACACGAACGGAGGAACTCTCTCATGCGCACCCCTCGTATGGCGCTGGCCGCCGCCGCGGTCTTGTCCGCGCTGGCCGCCATCCCGGCCCACGCCGCCACCGAAATCCAGTTCTGGCATTCCATGGAAGGCGCGCTTGGCGACCGCGTCAATGCCCTGGTCGATGAATTCAACAAGAACAACACCGAGTATCAGGTCAAGGCCGTCTACAAGGGCAACTACGGCGAGTCGATGAATGCCGGCATCGCCGCGTTCCGCGCCGGCAACGCGCCCGACATCCTGCAGGTCTTCGAAGTCGGCACCGCCACCATGATGTACGCCAAGGGCGCCATCAAGCCGGTGCAGCAGATGTCCGAGGAAGCGGGCGACCCGATCGATCCCAAGGCTTTCATCGGCGCCGTGGCCGGCTACTACTCGTCGCCGGACGGCAAGCTGGTGTCGATGCCCTTCAACAGCTCGACCGTGGTGTTCTACTACAACAAGGACGCCTTCAAGAAGGCCGGCCTGGACGCCGACAAGCCGCCCAAGACCTGGGAAGAGCTGGCCGCCGCCGGCCAGAAGCTCAAGGCCGCTGGCCAGGAGTGCGGCTACACCACCTCGTGGCCGTCCTGGACGCAACTCGAGACGTTCTCGGCCTGGCACAACGTGCCCTACGCCACCAAGGACAACGGCTTCGGCGGCCTGGACGCGCGCCTGGCGGTCAACACCGACCTGCACGTGCGCCACATGGAAAACCTGGCCAAAATGGGCAAGGAAGGCATCTTCCAATACGGCGGCCGCGGCGACGAGCCCAACTCGCTGTTCATCAGCGGCAAGTGCGCCATGATCACCGGCTCCAGCGGCCTGCGCGCCAACATCGCCAAGAACGCCAAGTTCGAGTTCGGCACCTCCACCCTGCCCTACTACGGCGACGTCAAGGGCGCGCCGCAGAACACCATCATCGGCGGCGCATCGTTGTGGGTGTTCGCCAACAAGAAGCCCGAGGTCTACAAGGGCGTGACCAAGTTCTTCAAGTTCCTGGCCAGCCCCGAGATCGCCGCCCGCTGGCACCAGCAGACCGGCTACGTGCCCGTCACCAAGGCCGCCTACGAGCGCACCCTGAAGGAAGGCTTCTACGGCAAGAACCCGGGCACCGACGTGGGCGTCAAGCAGCTCAACGTCGAGACCACCGCGCAGTCGCGCGGCGTGCGCCTGGGCTACCTGCCGCAGATCCGCGAGATCGAGGATGCCGAGATCGAGCGCATCGTGTCGGGCAAGGTGTCGGCCAAGGAAGGCCTGGCCAACATCACCAAGCGCGGCGACGAACTGCTCGAGAAATTCCAGAAGAGCACCGGCAACTGATGCCGCGCGGCGCCGGCCCGCAGGGGCGCCGCCGCGTTCCGATTCAAGCCGCGCCGGCCGCGGCCGTTAACTCCGATGGCGGCGGTTCGCACGAACCGTCGCCTCGCTCGTTTCTGGCATACCCATAGGCCCTCCATGGAAAAGCGCGTCGTCTTCGGCCACAAGTTCCTGCCCTACCTGCTGCTGGCGCCGCAGTTGGTCATCACGGTCGTCTTCTTCTTCCTGCCGGCCGGCCAGGCCATGTGGCAGTCGATGCGTCTGGAAGACGCCTTCGGCCTGTCTTCCGAATTCGTCGGGCTGGACAACTTCACCGCCCTTTTCGCCCAGGACACCTACCTCGATTCGTTCCGCGTCACGGCCGTGTTCTCGGTGTTGGTGGCCTTCGTGGGCCTGGCGCTGGCGCTGCTGCTGGCCGTGATGGCCGACCGCGTGGTGCGGGGCGCGGGCCTGTACAAGACGCTGCTGATCTGGCCCTACGCCGTGGCGCCGGCGGTGGTGGGCGTACTGTGGCTGTTCCTGTTCTCGCCGTCGGTCGGCATCCTGGCCGTGGCGCTGCAAGGCATGGGCGTGCCCTGGAACCCGCGCCTGGACGGCGACCAGGCCCTCATCCTGGTGCTGATCGCCGCGGTCTGGAAACAGATCTCGTACAACTTCCTGTTCTTCCTGGCGGGCCTGCAGTCCATCCCGCGCTCGCTGATCGAAGCCGCCGCCATCGATGGCGCCTCGCCGTCGCGCCGTTTCTGGACCATCGTCTTCCCGCTGCTGTCGCCCACCACCTTCTTCCTGCTGGTGGTGAACGTGATCTACGCCTTCTTCGACACTTTCGCCGTCATCGACACCACCACCCAGGGCGGGCCGGGCACGTCCACGTCCATCCTGGTCTACAAGGTGTACAGCGACGGCTTCCGCGGACTGGACCTGGGCTCGTCCGCCGCGCAGTCCGTGGTGCTGATGGGCATCGTCATCGTCCTGACGGTGGTGCAGTTCCGCTACATCGACCGCAAGGTCCAGTACTGATTCCGCAAGAGGCCGCATCATCATGGTAGAACGCCGCCCCTGGCTCGACGCGCTGGCGCACGTGATCCTGCTTTGCGGGATCGCGCTGGTCGCCTTTCCCATCTACGTCACCTTCGTGGCATCCACCCAGACCGCCCAGGAAGTCGCCTCGGCGCCCATGTCGCTGATCCCCGGCCCGCACCTGGTCGACAACTATCTGCGCGCCCTGTTCGCCGGCTCGGGCGGCGGATCGGCCGGGGTGCCGGTCGGCCGCATGATGACGGTCAGCCTGGTCATGGCGCTGGCCATCTCCCTCGGCAAGATCGCCATCTCGCTGCTGTCCGCCTTCGCGGTGGTGTACTTCCGCTTTCCCGGCCGCATGTTCTTCTTCTGGATGATCTTCGTCACGCTGATGCTGCCGGTCGAAGTCCGCATCGCGCCCACGTACAAGGTCGTGGCCGACCTCGGCCTGCTCAACAGCTACGCAGGCCTGACGCTGCCGCTGATCGCCTCGGCCACCGCTACCTTCCTGTTCCGCCAGTTCTTCCTGACGGTCCCCGACGAACTGATCGAGGCGGCCCGCATCGATGGCGCCGGACCGCTGCGGTTCTTCCTGGACGTGCTGCTGCCGCTGTCGCGCACCACCATCGCCGCGCTGTTCGTCATCCAGTTCATCTATGGATGGAATCAATACCTCTGGCCGCTGCTGGTGACCACACAGGAAGACATGTACCCCGTGGTGATCGGCATCAAGCGCATGATCAGCGGCGGCGACAGCGTCACCGAATGGAACATCACGATGGCCACCGCGATCCTGGCGATGCTGCCGCCGGCGCTGGTGGTGATCCTCATGCAGAAGTGGTTCGTCAAGGGTCTGGTCGACACAGAGAAATGAGTTAAGACATGGCTACTCTAAGCTTCGAACGCGTCAAGAAAACCTACGCCGGCAACGTCGCGGTGATCCACGGCATCGACATGGAAATCGCCGACGGCGAGTTCATCGTCATCGTCGGCCCCTCGGGCTGCGGCAAGTCCACGCTGATGCGCATGGTCGCCGGCCTGGAGACCGTCACCGACGGCCACATCCGCATCGACGGCAACGTGGTCAACGACCTGGAACCGGCCGAACGCGACATCGCCATGGTGTTCCAGAACTACGCCCTGTATCCGCACATGAGCGTGTACGACAACATGGCCTACGGCCTGAAGCTGCGCAAGTTCTCGCGCGACGAGATCCGCAAGCGTGTCGAGGCCGCCGCGCAGATCCTGGAACTGGGCAAGCTGCTGGACCGCCGCCCCCGCCAGTTGTCGGGCGGCCAGCGCCAACGCGTGGCCATGGGCCGCGCCATCGTGCGCGAACCGAAGGTGTTCCTGTTCGACGAACCCCTGTCCAACCTGGACGCCAAGTTGCGCGTGGCGATGCGCCTGGAAATCCTGAAGCTGCACCGCCGCCTGGGCACCACCAGCCTGTACGTCACCCACGACCAGGTCGAGGCCATGACGCTGGCCCACCGCATGGTGGTGATGAACCAGGGCATCCCCGAACAGATCGGCACGCCCATGGAAGTGTTCGACAAGCCGGCCTCGACATTCGTGGCCAGCTTCATCGGCTCGCCCCCGATGAACCTGCTGGCCGTGCAGGTGGCCGGCGACGGCACCGTGCAGACCGCCGACGGCCCGCCGCTGGACATCTCGCCGCTGGAAGTGCCGCAGGCCGTGCGGGGCCGCCGCGTCATCATGGGCATCCGCCCCGAGCACATGCTGCTGAACACGCAAGGCATCGACACCGTGGTCGAGATGGTCGAGACGCTGGGATCCGAACAACTGGTGCATTGCCGCTGCGGTAGCACCCTGATGGTGGTGCGCTGCACGACGCGGCAACTGAACGAGTCGCCGGCCCGGGTGGGCGAACGCGTGCAGATCGGGTCGGACGGGCGCCATCCGCTGCACTGGTTCGAATCGGACGAACGCGGCCGCCGCGTCGAGGGACTCTGATCGAAATGGCCTGCCCACCCGGGCGGGCCATTGCCAATCAGCGCCGGCCTTCTACTGCTGCGTCACCCCTGCCTGCTTCACGACCTGACCCCAACGGTCGTACTCTTCTTCGATGTAGCGGGTGTATTGCTGCGGACTGCCGCCCAGCGCCAGCGTCCCCTGCTGCTGCAGCTTCTGCTTCACCTCTTCCGACGCCAGAGCCTTCGCGAAGGCCTCGTTCAGCTTGCGCACCACGGGTTCGGGGGTGCCCTTCGGCGCCACCACGCCTTGCCAGGCCAGGCTTTCAAAACCCGGAATCAGGCTTTCGGCCAGCGTCGGCACGTCCGGCAGCACCGGCGAGCGTTCGCGGCTGGTCACCGCCAACGCCTTCAGGCTACCTTTCTGCACCGGCCCGATGACAGTGTTCAGCGTCGTGGTGGTGAACTGTGTCGCCCCCGCGATCAGGTCCACCTGCGCCGGGGCGGTGCCCTTGTACGGCACGTGCGTGGCCTCCACGCCAGCGATACGCAGCATCTGCGCGGCGGTCAGGTGCTCGATGGCCCCCGTGCCCGATGACGCATAGTTGTACTTGCCAGGATTGGCCTTCAACTTCTCCACCAGCGCACGCGGCGAGTCGGCGGGAAACGAGGCCGTGGTCGCCAGAACGAGCGGCACCGCGGCCGTCAGCCCGACAGGCGCGAAGTCCTTCAGCGGATCAAACCCCGGCGCCTTGTACACCCAGGGCGCGATCACGATGGACGAGGTGTTGTACAGCAATGTGTAGCCATCGGGCTCGGCCTGGGTCAGCAGCGCCGCGGCAATGTTGCCCGCCGCGCCCGCCTTGTTCTCGACCACGATGGTCTGTCCCAGCTCATGCCCCGCGCGCTCGGCCAGGATGCGCGCCACGTTGTCGGTGGGCCCGCCTGGCGCGAAACCCACCAGCAGGCGGATGGGTTTGTCTGGCCACGCATCGCGCGCATGGGCGGGTGCGACGGCCATCGCCGCGCAGGCAACTACCGCGGCCGACAAGGCCGCCAGATTTCGGTTCTTCATGTCTCGCTCCGTTTTTATAGGTCGTCGCGGTGGACTCCCGGGTCCCCGCGCGTCGTACAGCAACTGCCTTGGCAGGAATGACGCGGCCGGTTTCACACCGTCGCGATCGGGTTCAGCGGCGAACCCACCGCGCCCGGCAGACGCAGCGGCGGCGCGGTCAGCATGAACGCATGCCGGCCATTGGCATGCAGCCAGTTCGCCAGGTCGGTCAGGTGCCACAACTCGCCCAGATGGATGCCCAGCTTGAACAGGCACAACTCGTGCAAGGGCAGCAAGGCGCTGCAACCATCGCCGTGAAAATCGTAGGGACGGTCTTCCACCGCGTAGTTGTCGGCGATCAAGGCCGCGATGCCGCTGCGGTCCACCCAGGCCCGCAGCTCGGCGTCGCGGCCATCCAGCACCGCGCACGATTGCGCCAGACGCGCCGCATCGGGCTGCCCCCCCATCTGCAACACCAGGTCGGCAAAGCCCGTGTGCAGGCACAGCATGTCGCCCGGCCGCACCTCGACCCGATCGCGCTCGATGATCTGCATCAGGTCCGCATAGCCCACCCGCCGCCGCGCATCGCCATAGTGGCGGCGCAGGTCCACCAGCACCGCGCGCCCCTGCACGCCCTTGGCCGCCATGTGTTCGATGCCCAGCCTGAGCGCCTTCGAGGCCCCGCCCGGCGTGGCATCGGGATGGCTGAAGTCGGGATCGGGCCGGTGGCCGTTGTAGAACACGATTTCCGCCTCGCCGTCCTGGTCCGCATCGAAGCGCGACCCGATGTGCGACAACGCGTCCCATTGCGTCGAGTACTGCAGGCACAACGTCACCATGTCGTCGCAGGCCACGTCGGTCGTGTTGTGGTCATGCGCGAAGGTATGCAGATAGACCTGCTTGCCATCCGGCCGGCGCGTCGCCGTCAGATGCGGCGGGTGACGCGCCGGGTTCAGCACGTTGCCTCCGGGCAGGTCCAGCGGCAGGCTCAGGCTGAACACCCGGCCTTCGCGTATCTCGGCCGCGCCCTCGCGGACCTTCTGCGGCGTCAGCAGGTTCAGGCGTCCCAGTTGATCGTCGTCTCCGAATTCCCCCCAGTTCGATCCCTCTGGGCGTTGCTTCCAGCGTCTGGCCATGCGGCCCTCCTTGTGGTCGGTTTTCCAGGCGGGCGGGCAGGCGCCGCCCGATGCTGCTCAAGCGGCCGCCCCCCGTCAATCCAGGGTGCGCCCGCGCGTCTCCGGCATGATCAGCGCCATCACGAAGAACAATCCGTAGGCCGCCACGGCAAACACGGCAATGGCCCGGCCCAAAGTCATCGACCCTGCCAGCATGCCCACCAGCGCGGGAAACAGGGCGCCGATGCCGCGCCCGAAGTTGTAGGCGAAGCCCTGTCCCGAACCGCGCACCCGTGTGGGAAACATCTCGGTGAAGAATGGCCCCAGCCCGGAGTAGTAGGCGCTGGCGCAGAATCCCAGCGGGAAACCCAGCACCAGCATCAGATGATTCGATATGGGCAACACCAGATAGGCCACCACCAGCAGCGGCGACGCCAGCGAGAACAGCAGGAACAGGTTGCGCCGCCCGATGCGGTCCGACAGCCATGCCCCCGCCAGGTAGCCACAGAACGACCCCGCGATCAGCACCGCCAGATAGCCACCAGTGTTCAGCACGGACAGGTGGCGCTCGTTCTTCAGGTACAGCGGCACCCAGGTGGTGATGGCGTAATACCCGCCCTGCGCGCCGGTGCCCAGCAAAGCCGTCAGGATCGTGATGCGCAGCACCGGTCCCTTGAAGATGTCCCAGAACGGCGCGCGCGCGGTGTCTTCGGCCTGCGTGCGCGCGGCGATCACCGGCTCAGGCACATAGCGCCGCAGCATCGCCACCAGCAAGGCTGGAATCGCGCCAAAGGCGAACATCCAGCGCCAGGCCTGCTCGGGCGGCATCAGGGTGTAGAACACCATCTGCAGCAGCACGGCGATGCCCCAGCCCACGGCCCAGCCGGATTGCACCGACCCCACGGCCCGGCCGCGATAGCGCGCCCGGATCGTCTCGCCGATCAATACCGCGCCCGCCGTCCACTCGCCGCCGAAGCCCACGCCCAGCAGCGTCCGGAAAATGACCAGTTGCGTGAAGTTCTGCGCCACCGCGCACAGCAGGCAGAACACCGAGAACCAGAGGATGGTGATCTGCAACGTGCGCACGCGCCCGATGCGATCAGACAGGATGCCCGCCGCCCAGCCGCCCACCGCCGAGGCCAGCAACGTGGCGGTGACGGCAAAGCCCGCGCTGGAAGGCGCCACCTGCCACTGGGCGATGATGGTGCCGATCACCAGCGGGTAGATCATGAAATCCACACCGTCCAGCACCCAGCCGCCGAAACAGGCCCAGAACGTACGCCGCTCGACAGGCGTCAGATCCGTATAGAAATCGGTCAGCCCGTGGCCGGCCTCCCTGTGTGTGTCACGCATGATGTCTCCTTCCGGCCGCTGGCGCGGCTCGCCTGGAATGGCCCTGGTTGCGCCCTCGGTCCGCCCGAACCGGCGGGGATCAGCGTCCGGGCCTGAGATCGACGGCCGGCAATATCAGCCCGGCGAGCTCGTGGCGCTTGATCTTTTCGGTTTCGGTCTTGGGAAGCCGGTCCACATACAAGACATAGCGCGGCACCATATGGTCCGGCAGGCGCGCCTGGGCGAACGCATGCAGCTCGTCCGCGGGCACGGCACGGTCGGCCACGATGACCGCCTGGATCTCTTCACCCAGGATGTCGTCGGGCACGCCGATCACCGCGCACTCGCGGATATCCGGATGGCGCAGCAACTGCATCTCGATCTCGGCCGGCGCGATCATCTCCCCACCCCGGCGGATCAGCTCCTTGATGCGGCCGTGGAACGTCAGGTAGCCATCGGCATCCAGCGCGCCGCGGTCGCCGGTATGCAGCCACCCGTCACGCCAGGTGCTCGCCGTGGCCTCGGCATTGCGCCAGTACTCCGAGAAGAACATGCCGGGCTCGGCCGCGCGCGCCACGATCTCGCCGTGCACGCCCGCCGCCACCGCATTGCCGGCTTCGTCGCGGATCTGCAGATGCACCCCGGGCCGGGCCTGGCCGACCGACCCCAGCCGAGTCGCCGCGGGCAGATTCATGCTGACCCACCCGCCCGTCTCGGTCATCCCGTACAGCTCGCGGATCGCGATGCCGAAACGCGGCTCCAGCTCGCGCCACACCCGTTCCGGCGCACCGCCGCCCACGCCCCAGCGCAAACCGTGGTCGGCGCGCGCCCCCGGATGCTGCTTCTCCAGGATGGCCAGCACCGTCCCCACGTAGGTGAAGCCCGTGGCCCGATAGCGCACGGCGTCATCGAAGAAGGCGCGCGCCGAGAACTTCGGCCGCAGCACCAACGTGGCGCCCGCATGCAGCACCGACGCCACGGCGTACATCTGCGGATTGGCATGGAACAACGGCAGGAACACCATGATGCGATCCTGATCGGTCAGGCCCAGCGAACGGGTCATATCCCGGCCCGCCGCCTCATAAGCGGCGTGCGGCAGCACGGCTCCCTTGGGCAAGCCGGTGGTGCCGGAGGTGTACAGGATGCTGTTGGCCTGCTGGGCATCGGGCCGCGTCGCCAGGCGCCAGCGTGGCGTGACGTCGGTGGGCGGCGCCTCCATCGCGGCGTCGATCTCATGGATGCGCAGCGCGCTTTCCAGCCTGGCGATATCGCCGCGTTTTTCGGCCAGCAGATCTGGCTCGATCAACAGCGCGGCCGCGCCGCTCTGGGTCAGCGTGTAGCGCAGGCCATCGCCCTTCAAGCCCACGTTCAGCGGCACCGCCACCGCGCCCAGCTCGGTAACGGCGAACCATGCCGCCAGGAAAGCCGGCCGATTGCCGCACACCAAGGCCACGCGATCCCCCGCGCGGATGCCCAGCCCGTCCAGGCGGCGCGCCACGGCCGACACCAGGTCGGCCATGCCTGCATAGGTATATTCGGCCTCCTCATACACCAGGAACACGTCCTGCGGCCGCGTCTGCGCGAACTGGTACAGCCTGTCGGTCATCATGCCTGCTTCTCCCCGGCGCCGCACGCCAGGAACTGTGCTCCGGCGAACTTCAGCAACTGCTTGCCTATCGTGTTCTTCAGAATTTCCGACGACCCGCCCGCGATCTCGTATGCCTTGGCATCGCGCAGGTAACGGCCGAACGGCGCGTTCTCGGTGACGCCATACGCCCCGCAGATCTGCACCGCGGTCTCGGCCGTGCGCGTGGCCACCCGGCTGGCCAGCAGCTTGGCCTCGCTGGCATGGCGGGCGATGTCGCGATGTTCATCCAGCGCCCCGCAGGCGTCGTAGACCAGCAACCGCGCCGCGTCGATCTCGGCCAGCATGTCCGCGAAGTACCACTGAATGCCCTGGAACTGCAGCACGGTGCTGTCGAACGCCACCCGGCGCGCCGCGAAATCCAGCGCGCGGTCGAACGCCGCCCGTGCGATGCCGATGCTGATGGCCGCGGCCATCGTGCGCGAGAAGTCCAGCACCGTCACCGCCTGCCGCACCCCTTTGCCTTCGATGCCCACCAGATGGTCCGAGGGCAGGCGCACGTCATCCAGAATCAGGTCCAGGTGCGGCCCGTTGCGCAGGCCGAAGGTGCTGGCGTTGGCGCCGTGATGGGTGGATACGCCCGCCATGTCGCGGCGCACGAAGAAGGTGGACACGCCCTGCCCGGTTTCGGCCAGGATGATGTAGGCCTCCGAGGCCGCCGCCGAGGTGATGAAGGACTTGCGGCCGCGCAGCACCCAGCCGTCGCCTGCGCGGGTGGCCTTGGTGTCCAGCTTGCGGATGTCGCTGCCATGATTGGCCTCGGTCAAGGCATAAGAGGTGATCAGCCCCTGCGCGAACTCCGGCAACACGGCCGCTTTCAACGAATCGCTGCCGAACGCGTTCAACAGGTTCTGCGCCTGCAAGATGGTGATCAGGCTGATGCCCACCGCCGCGCTGGCGTAGGACGCCTCCTCGAATACCGCCGCGCAGCGGGCATAGCCCGCGCCCCGCCCCCCCCATTGCACGGGCAGTGTCAGGCTCGTGTAGCCGTCGCGGGCCAGCGCCTTGATGGCCTCGACCGGGTAACGGTCCTCGCGGTCGATCGCATCGGCGTCCGGCAGGACATGGCGCGCCACCGTGTCTCGCAGTCCATCCAGAAAACCCGCATCGACCCTGTCACGCCACAGCATGCGGCTCCAGCCATGCGGCGCCTGCGCCTGTTCCATCTCGTCTCCTTTTTCGCCCTGCGCCCGGCATTGGGGGTGCGGTGGTTTTGGAGGACTCTAGACCCGGCCCCCTGATAAAAGGCATAAACTGCCGAAAAGTTCCGGCAGGCGGAACGATGGTCCCGCCCTGCAAAACCACCGGACGGAGACACGGCGACCCATGACACCTCCCGCCCCCCGGCAAGCGCCCGCGGACGCCCCGCCGCACGCCGACACGGTCCACAGCGTCAAGCGCGCGCTGGACATCCTGCGCATGCTGTCTTTCAATGCCTCCTCCTCGGGCATGCGCTTCTCGGACCTGCAGGCGCAGAGCGGCCTGAGCAAGGGCACCCTGCACCGGCTGCTGAAGTCGCTGGTCAGCGAAGGCTTCGTCGAGCAGGCGGCGGGCAGCCGCGTCTACTACCTGGGGCTGGAATTCCTGTCGCTGGGCGAACGCGCCGCCAACCGGCTGGACATCCGCGCGGTGACCCAGCCCTCGCTGGAGCGGCTGGCGCAGCTCACCAGCGACACCGTCATGCTGACGATCCGCAGCGGCCTGGACGCGGTCTGCATCGACCGCAAGGAAGGCACGTTTCCGGTGAAGGTGCTGACCCAGAACGTGGGCACACGGCGCCCGCTGGGCGTGGGCTCCGGCAGCCTGGCCTTGCTGGCGGCCCTGTCCGACGAGGAGGTCGAGAATGTCCTGCGGCGCAACGCCACGCGGCTGGCCCCCTATCCCAGCGTCACCGCCGGCGCGCTGCGCGAAGCCGTCAGCGATGCCCGCCAGCGCGGCTACGCCTTCAATCCCGGGCATCTGCTCAAAGGGATGTATGGCATCGGCGTCACCATCTTCCTTGCGCGCCAACCGGTGGCCGCCCTGAGCGTGGCGGCGCACTACGGCCGCATGGACGCGGACCGGCGGCGCCAGATCGCCGAGCATCTGCGCCACGAAGCGGCCCGCGTCACGCAGGAACTCGGGTCGAAATAAAGCCCCTTTTGGACGCCATCACACCATGGCCATGCATCGACGGCATGGCTCGCGCCGTCTTATTCTTCGTTTCATTCCCCCCCATGCATCGAGGCTCTTCCATGGAAATCCCCCGCAATACCTTCAAGCAGGCACTGCGCGAACGCCGCGCCCAGATCGGTCTATGGGTCGGCCTGGCCGACGCCTATGTCTCAGAACTGCTGGCAGGCACCGGGTTCGATTGGCTGGTGATCGATGGCGAGCACGCGCCCAACGATCTGCGCAGCACCCTGGCGCAACTGCAGGCCGTGGCGCCGTATCCCTCGCACCCCGTCGTGCGCCCGCCGGTGGGCGATGTCGCGCTCATCAAGCAGGTGCTGGACGTGGGCGCTCAGACGGTGCTCATCCCCATGGTGGAAACCGCCGAACAGGCGGCCTTGATGGTGGCGGCCACGCGCTATCCGCCCAACGGCGTGCGCGGCGTGGGCTCGGCCCTGGCGCGCTCCTCGCGCTGGAACCAGATCGACGACTACGTGCACCGCGCCGACGAGGAAATGTGCCTGCTGGTGCAGGTGGAGTCCGCCCGCGGCCTGGGCAATCTCGAGGCCATCGCGGCCGTGGAAGGCGTCGATGGGGTGTTCTTCGGCCCGGCCGACCTGTCGGCCTCGCTGGGCCACCTGGGCAATCCCAATCATCCCGACGTGCAGCGGGCCATCCTGGACGGCATCAAAACCATACTGGCTGCCGGCAAGGCACCCGGCATTCTGACCTCCGACAACGAGCAAGCCCGCCAGTACCTGGAGGGTGGCGCGTTGTTCGTCGCGGTTGGCGTGGATACGTCGCTTCTGTTCGGCGCCGCGCGCCAGTTGGCCGCCCGCTTCAAGGGCACGACGGCCACCGTGCCCAAACCGGGCGGCGTCTACTAGACAGAAACGCAGAAACGCGGCCGCCAATGCAAAGACGGGCCCGGGAGCCCGTCCTTGTATGGAAGCGGCACCGGGCCACCCCGTACCATACCGGGGCGGCGTCCAGGCGGCTTACGTATTATTTATAGGCCGACTTGCTGCCGTCCTTGTGCCAGGTGAACACTTCGAACTCGAAGTTGTTCAGGTCGCCCTGCTTGTTCCAGGAGACCTTGCCGATCGGCGTGTCGAAGCTGTTCTTGTGCAGGTAATCGGCCACCTTGGTGGGATCCGTGCTGCCCGAGCCCTTGATCGCGTCCGCGATGACCTGGGTGGCCGAGTAGGCCGTCAGCTGGAATGCGCCGCCGGGATTGCGCTTCTTGTCCTTGAACGCCTTGACGATGTCGGCGTTGGCCGCGTTCTGGGTGAAGTCGGCCGGCAGCGTCACCAGCATGCCTTCGACGGCGGCGCCGGCGATGGCGTTGATGTCGGGATTGCCCACGCCTTCCGGGCCCATGAACTTGGCCTTCAAGCCCTGTTCCGACGCCTGGCGCAGCAGCAGGCCCATCTCGGGGTGGTAGCCGCCGTAATAGACGAAATCGACGCCCGCCGACTTCAGCTTGGTGATGACGGCCGAATAATCGCTGTCGCCGGCATTGATGCCCTCGAACACCGCGACGGATACGCCGCCCTTGCTCAGCGTGTCGCGCACGGCCGTGGCAATGCCCTGGCCGTACGACTGCTTGTCGTGCAGTACGGCGACCTTGGCGGGTTTGATCTTCTGCAGGATGAAGTTGGCGGCAGCCGGACCTTGCTGGTCGTCGCGGCCGATCGTGCGGAAGATGAAGTCGTACTTCTTGCCGTCGGTGACGGCGGGCGCCGTGGCCGAGGGGGTCACCATGACCACGCCCTCGTTGTTGTAGATCTCGGTGGCCGCGATGGTCGCGCCCGAACACACGTGACCGACCACGAAGCCGATCTTGTCGTTGACCACCCGGTTGGCGGCCACCGGGCCCTGCTTGGGTTCGCAACCGTCATCGATCAGCACGGCCTCCAGCTTCTTGCCGTTGATGCCGCCCTGGGCGTTGACGCGCTCGATGGCGGTGTCCACGCCTTCACGCACCATGTCGCCGTACTGGGTCAGCGCGCCGGTGGTCGGGCCCACGACGCCGATCTTGATGTTCTGCGCCTGCGCGCCAGCCGACAGCGACAGGCCCGCGGCGGCCAGCGCCAGGGCGGCGCATGCGGGCGCCAGCTTGAAAATCGATTGTTGTTTGCTCATGCGAACCTCCTTTTATGGTCTGTGATCGGCGCGCAGCGAGTAGCCGGCGGCCTTCTCCCGTGCCAGGTAGGGCACCGGCGCAAGCATACACCCAGGCCGCGGGCCTCGCTGTGGCGCCTTATATGCATCGCAGCATATGCAATTGAACATTTATTCGTTTGCGTTGTTTGCGGCAGACGGCATGATCCCCCGCATGAGACTGCAACCCATCATCATTCCCGGGTGGAAAGACTCCGGCCCCGCACATTGGCAGACGCTGTGGGAGCAGAGCCTGCCCCATGCCGTGCGGGTCCGCCAGCAAAGCTGGAGCGATCCGCACCCCGCGACCTGGCATGCCGCGGTCGCCGCCGCCGTCGATGCGGCCGCCTGTCCAGCCCTGCTGATCGCGCACAGCCTGGGCTGCCTGGCCGTGGCCAGCCTGCCTGTGCCCCTGCATTCGCGCGTGGCCGGCGCGCTGCTGGTGGCGCCCGCCGACGTCGAACGCACAGAACTCCCGCAATGCCTGCGCGCCTTCGCGCCCATGCCTCGGCAGTCCCTTTCCTTCCAGAGCGTGGTGGTGGTCGGCGACGATGATCCTTATTGCGCACTGCAGCGCGCCGAGGGATTTGCCCGCGACTGGGGCAGCCGGCTGGTGGTGGTGCCGTCTGGCGGCCATCTGAATGCGGACAGCGGCCTGAATGACTGGCCGGCGGGCCTGAAGTTGCTGACTTCGTTACGCCGGCGAGCGACGTGGCGGATGGCGGCTCCCCTGCCCAAAGTGCCCGCCGTACCGGTGTGAGGACGGCTTTGCTGCGTTGCGGAAATACGCTTTTTTGTAAGCAAAAATTTCTACGATGTGGCAGCGCAAAATAGCCTGTCACGCGCCAAAGCCCGTGATCGGCCCCCTTTTTCGCACTTTTGAGCCCTGTTGCTCCCAAGGTTTGCCCCAACGCGGGGGAGACGATTTGCGCACTGTTGCGAAAGATTTCCGATCCGTGACAGTCACGTACATCAAGTAGCAAATGACGCGGCTTCGTCGCAAAGGCGCGCGGGTTGCCGTGAGAGTTATTCACATAAAATGGGGGCGAGTATCCCTAAAATCCATCGTAAGACGGCACTTACATCGTGCCGATTACTCCGCGCTTCAGGCCCTCATATCGTCGTATCCATTACTATGCCATAACGTTTTTCTCAGACTGTCGGGCATTTTTTTCGCCTGAATCCAAAAACCTGAAAAGAACGATGCAGTTTGTCTGCCAATACCAATAAGATTTTTCGGGGCAAGCTGTTTACAGACGGCCTCATGAGGGAAGAAACCTGTTTATGCCAAAGCGCGTCGCCGTCATCGGTCTGTCGTTCCGATTCCCCAGTACCGACATCCAGAATTATTGGAACGACCTGCTCGAAGGCAAAGATCTGGTCACCGAGGTCGAGAGCCGGCGATGGGCTCACGACGCGTATCTGCATCCTTCGAAAGAACACCCCGGCACCTCCTATACGTTCGCGGCGGGCTCGATCGGGGACGTATCCGGCTTCGATGCCGACTTCTTTGGCATCTCGCCCCGCGAAGCCGCCCTCATGGATCCACAACAGCGCCTGCTGCTGGAGATGTGCTGGGAAACGATCGAAAGCGCCGGCATCAAGCCATCCGCCATGCGCGGTAGCGACTGCGGCGTCTACATCGGCATCGCCAGCGCCGACTATTCCTATCGCCTGGCCGAGGATTTCAACGCGCTGGACTCGTCCTTCGCCACCGGCAACACCGCCAGCATCGCCGCCAACCGCCTGTCCTACGTATTCGACCTGCACGGTCCCAGCATGGCCGTGGACACCGCGTGTTCGTCCTCGCTGGTTGCCTTTCACCAGGCATGCGCGGCCATTTCCAGCGGTGAAGTGTCCCAGGCCATCGCGGGCGGCGTCAGCCTGCACCTGCATCCTTACGGATTCATCACGTTCTCCAAGGCGTCGATGCTGTCACCCAATGGCCGGTGCCGGGTGTTCGACGCCTCGGGTGACGGCTATGTGCGCTCCGAAGGCGGCGGCCTCTTCCTGTTGAAGGACTATGACCAGGCGGTGGCCGACGGGAACCCCATCCTGGCCGTGGTTGCCGGCACCTCGGTCAACACCGATGGCCGCAAATCCGGGCTGACCGTGCCCAATGCCGACGCCCAGATCGCGCTGATGCGCCAGGTCTACCAGCGCGCCGGCATCGACCCGGCACAGATCGACTACATCGAAGCGCACGGCACCGGCACGGCCGTCGGCGACCCCATCGAGGCGCGCGCCATCGGGATGGCGCTGGGCCGGGCGCGCGGTGCCGAGGCTGCCCCGCTGCCCATCGGCTCCATCAAGAGCAATCTCGGCCACCTCGAAGCAGCATCCGGCGTCGCCGGCCTGGTCAAAGCCATCTACAGTCTGAAATACCGCACCGTCCCCGCGACCATCGGCATCCGCACCCCCAATCCGAACATCCGTTTCGACGACTGGAACATCGAAGTCGTCACGCGTGCGCGCAAATTGCGTGGCACAGGCACGCTGACCATCGGCGTCAACTCTTTCGGTTTCGGCGGGGCGAACGCGCACGCCATCCTGCAGACGCCACCGCAGGCTCCGGCGGCCCGTGCCGCGCAGTTGACGTCGACCACCGCGATCCCGGTGGTCGTCACGGGCCGCACCGCCGCCGCCCTGCACGATGCGGCACGCGACATGGCCCAAGTGCTGCGCAGCCAGCCGGCACGCGCCCTGTACGACATTGCTTATCACGCCGCGCGCCGCCGCGACTGGCACGACGAACGGGCGGTGGTCTACGGTACGGACAGCGAAGCGATCGCACAGTTGCTCGATCAGTTCGCCGCGGACGAAGCCCCCAAGCACCTCGTCAGCACGGGCCAGCGCCTGGCCCAGAGCCAGGGCCCGGTGTTCGTTTATTCGGGCAATGGCTCGCAATGGTCCGGCATGGGCCGCAAGCTGATGGGTGATCCGCTGTTCGCGGAAACCGTCGAGGAAGTGGACGCCCTGTTCCGCGAATACGCTGACTGGTCCATTGCCGCCGAACTGCGCCGCGACGATGGCCCCTCGGCCTATGACCGCACCGAAATCGCCCAGCCAGCCCTGTTCGCCGTCCAACTGGGCGTTACCCGCATGCTGGCCAAGCGCGGCATCCGCCCCGTCGCCGTGGTCGGCCACAGCGTCGGCGAAGTCGCCGCGGCCTGGGCGTGCGGTGCGCTGTCGCTGCCCGATGCCGTGGCGGTGATCTTCCACCGCAGCCGCCTGCAGGGCGCCACCCGCGGCAACGGCCGGATGGCCGCCGTCGGCATCGACGCCACCGCGGCCGCCGCGCTCATTGCCGAACTGCGCCTGGATGAGGCCGTCTGTGTGGCGGGCAGCAACAGTCCCCGCGGCGCCACCCTCGCGGGCGACCCGGGTGCGCTCGAACAGATCGGCAAGACCCTGGCCGACCAGCGCCTGTTCTACCGCCGGCTGGACCTCGACTACGCGTTCCACAGCAGCGCCATGGATACGCTCGAAGGCCCGCTGCTGCAGTCGCTGGACGCCATCGCTCCGCTGGCGGGCCACATCCCGTTCTTCTCCACGGTCACTGGCGCGCAGGCCGACGGCACCACGCTCGATGGCGCCTACTGGTGGCACAACATCCGCCGGCCGGTGCGTTTCGCGCAGGCGCTTGCGGCATTGACGGCCCAAGGCTACACCGTATACGCCGAAATCGGCCCGCATCCCGTGCTCCGCGGCTACGTCAACGACAGCCTGAAGGCCGCCGGCCTGGCTGGCCGCGTTGTCAACACCTGCACGCGAGGAGACGACGATCCCGCACGGGTGCGCGATGCCACCGGCCAACTGCTGCTGAGCGGCGCACAGGTCGATTGGCCCTTCCTGTTCCCCTGGGAAGGCCGGCACGTCACCATGCCTGCCTATCCCTGGCAACGCGAGCGCCACTGGCATCCCGTCACGCCGCAGGCTCTGGGCCAGCTCGAACGCGTCCGCGCACACGAACTGCTGGGTTATCCGCTGCGCCAGCACGATCTCACCTGGGAGAACCAGCTCGACACGCGTTGCGTGCCGTGGCTCGGCCATCACGTCGTGGGCGACGCTACCGTGTTTCCGGGGTCGGGCTTCGCCGAGATTGCCCTGGCGGCCGCGCGGCAATGGCAGCCCGGCGAGTTCGCCGATATCGAAGAACTCGAAATCCATGCTCCGCTGCTGCTGGATGCCGCGCCGTCCAAGCTGGTCCGCATGGCCCTGGACGCCTCCGATGGCCGGTTCTCCTTGCGCGGCAAGGAGGTCGGCAGCACGGATCCCTGGACGGTGCACGCCAGTGGACGGGTGCTGACCGAAGCGCGCGGCATGCCTGCTGAACACACGGCGCCGTCGCTGCCCCTGCGACCGCACGATTTCACCGGAGCCGATCACCTCGCCCTGACCCACCTGGCCGGACTCGACTACGGCTCGGCCTTCCAGGCTGTTGCCCAAGGCTGGATCGAACCGAACGGCACGGTCTGCGCCCTGCTGCAACCCGACGCCACGCTGTCCGAAAGCCTGCCCGGCAGCCTGCTGCATCCCGCCCTGCTGGACTGCACCTTCCAGTTGATCATCCACATGATGAAAGACGATCCGGTGCTGGGCCAGGGCATCGCCTTCGTACCCGCCAAGATCGGCAGATTGCGCTGGCGCCAGGGTGGCGTGCCCCATCAGGTGCGCGCGCGCCTGCTGTCGCGGGCGCCCCATTCTCTGACGGCGGAATTCGAACTGTTCGATGCGCAAGGCAGCCTCATCGCCGTCATTGAGCAGGCGCGCTTTCGTAGCGTGCGGCTGTCCAAGGCCG
The DNA here is from genome assembly GCF_900078315.1 of Bordetella ansorpii. Classification (GTDB taxonomy): domain Bacteria; phylum Pseudomonadota; class Gammaproteobacteria; order Burkholderiales; family Burkholderiaceae_B; genus Bordetella; species Bordetella ansorpii. The sequence goes on along the minus strand of NZ_FKBS01000012.1, from coordinate 123,174 downwards.
CCGTCGACCACCTCAGCTTCCTCGACTATGTCGCGGTGCCCGTCCCGCACCCGCTCAAGGCGGTTCAAGCCAACGCCGCGCTGCAGCCGTCCCGCCTGGAAGACGCGCTGCGCGAGACGCTGCGGCAGGCTGCGAAGGACGGCGTGCACGAACGCTATCAACACGAAGTCGATCCGCTGCTGGATGGCTTGTGCGACCGCTATGCGACGCAAGCCCTTTATGGCCTGTCCAGGAATGGGCGCTTGACCTCGGCCGCGCTACAGGCTTGCCGGGACGCTGCACCGCAATCCGCCTCGCTGCTCGACTGGCTGGTGGCCCGAGCGGAGCGCACCGGCGATCTGACGCCCGATGGACGCAACCAGTGGCGGGTTACCGCGCCCCGAGAGGATGATCCGCGGATCACTGACATCTGGAACAGCCTGGTCCGCGAATATTCGGATTACTTTCCCGTCGTGCACGCCGTCGGGCGTGTCGGCCTGCATCTGCCCGCACTGCTGGCGGGCACGCAGCCGTTCGCCGACGTCTGCCCGCGCGGCGTCACCCCCTCGGCTCTGGCTCGGCAGATCATCGGCGAAGCCGCCAGCCAGCGCATCAGTGAATCGCTGTGTGCCCAACTGACGCTGGCGATGCAGACGCGCCCGGCCGGCCAGCGCGTCTCCATCCTGGAGATCGGCAACTCCCAGCCGTTGTTCGCCGATGGCCTCTGCCACGCGCTGGATACCGCCTCCTGCGACTATATCTACGCCACCCCGTCCCGCGCGGCGCTGGACGAGGCGGCTCGCCTGCAAGACCGCCATCCCGGCCTGCGCACCGTGCTGATCGAGCCCGCCCAGCCGGCCAGCGGACCGGCCGCGGACCTGATCCTGCTGCACAGCGACTTCGACACGCCGGAGGCCATCACCCATGCCCTGCAATACGCCCACGGCAACCTGAAGCCAGGCGCCACGCTGATGCTGCTGGGCGCGCATCCGGCTGCCTGGCTCGATTTCATATTCGGGGCCCAACAAAACTGGTGGACCAGCGATCTGAACGGCGGCAAGGTCAGTACCCAGTATCCCCTGGCCTACTGGCAAGCCTTGCTGCTGCAACGCGGCTTCGTCTGCCGAGCCCCTCTCGAATTCGTTCCTGGCGGCGCTTGCGGCCCCTATCTGCTGATGGCGGGCCTGGACGCCGCGCCGTCCGAGCAGGCCGCATTGCCGGCAGTGGATGGCGGCTGGCTGCTGTTGTCCGGCACCTCCCGCTCCTACCGCCGTGAACAGACTCAGTCCTTGGCGAAGCGCCTGGGCGAAACCGGCGCGCCAGTCATGATCCAGGAGAACTGCACCCCCGAATCGCTGCAGGCTGTACTCAGCCAGGCACTGCCTCGCCTGGGCCGTCTGCACGGCGTCGTGCTGCTCGACGGCCTGGGGCAGCAGCGCGCGGACGATACGCCGCGCCAGTTGCTGGCCGAGCAGGTCCGCCGCTGCGCGCTGGCAGCAGGCTTGGCGCAGGCCTGCGAGCAGGCCGGGCTGACCCCCACGCTGTGGCTGCTGACGACAGGCGCGGCCCCGTTCATGCCCGATGGCGGCAGTTCGCCCGCCGCGCTTAACGACGCCGCGCTCTGGAACTACGGCCGCACGCTTCTCAACGAAGCCGCCGGTTTCAGTGTGCGCCTGGTCGATCTGCCGCTGAGCGGCCCACTGCCGCTGGACGCCCTGCTTCTGGAGCTGACCGCGCCGGACGCCGAACAGGAAGTCGCGCTGGACGCCGACGGCGCCCGCCACGTGCCGCGCCTGCAGCAGACTGCGCGCCCCGGTACCCTGCCGGCCAGCCTCAAGGCCGGCGACGACAGCACGCTGAGCCTGGGCTTCGACATGCCCGGCCAGTTGCGCAACCTGCGCTGGTCCGCCCAGCCGCGCACCGCACCCGGCGCCGAACAGGTCGAGGTCCGCATCCAGGCAACCGGCCTGAATTTCCGCGACGTCATGTATGCCCTGGGCCTGCTGTCCGACGAAGCCATCGAGAACGGCTTCGCCGGCCCGACGCTGGGACTGGAGTTCGCGGGCATCGTCGAACGCGTGGGCAGCTCGGTCACGGATTATCAGCCCGGCGACGCGGTGGTCGGATTCGGCCCCGCCAGCTTCGGCAACATTGCCCTGACGCATACCAACGGTATCGCACGCATTCCCGATGGCATGTCCTTCGAGGCGGCGGCGACGATCCCCAGCACCTTCTTCACTGTCTACTACGCCCTGCATCACCTGGCCCGCCTGGAAGAAGGCGAGAAAGTGCTGATTCACGGTGCGGCCGGCGGCGTGGGCATCGCCGCCATCCAGTACGCGCAATGGGTAGGCGCCGAGATCCACGCCACCGCGGGCTCGGACGAAAAACGCGACTTCCTGCGCCTGATGGGCGTGGAGCACATCTACGACTCGCGTTCGCTGTCCTTCGCCGACGACATCCTGGCCGAGACCGGCGGGCGTGGCGTGGACGTCGTGCTGAACTCCCTTGCAGGCGAAGCGATCAACCGCAACCTGCGTGTGCTCAAGCCCTTCGGCCGGTTCCTGGAACTGGGCAAGCGCGATTTCTACGAGAACACGCGCATCGGACTGCGTCCGTTCCGCAACAACATCAGCTATTTCGGCATCGATGCCGACCAACTGATGCAGGAACGGCCCTCGCTGACGCGCCGGTTGTTCGCCGAAGTCATGCAACGGTTCCAGGACGGCGTGCTGCACCCGCTGCCCTACCAGGCGTTCGACGCCAACAACGTCGTCGACGCATTCCGCCACATGCAGCAGGCCCGCCAGATCGGCAAGATCGTCGTCACGTATCGCAACGGCATCCGCGATGCGCGCCGCCCTGCCGCCCTGCGTGGCACGCTCGAACTGTCGCCGCACGCCACCTACCTGGTCACGGGCGGCCTGTCCGGCTTCGGCCTGCGCACCGCCAACTGGCTGGCCGACAAGGGCGCGCGCAATCTCGTCCTGCTGACGCGCAGCGGCCTCTCCTCGCAAGCCGCGCAACAGGCCGTCGACGCCTTGCGGGCGCGCGGCGTCACCGTCCACGCGCCTGCTTGCGACGTCACGGACCGCGAAGCGTTGAGCGGCGTGCTGGCCGAGGTCGCCGCTGGCATGCCTGCACTGCGTGGCGTGGTGCACGCGGCGATGGTCATCGATGACGGCTTGGTGCGCAGCACCAACGCCGCGCAGATCGAACGCGTGCTCGCACCCAAGGTGCTGGGCGCCCTGCATCTGGATGAACTCACGCGCGGCATGCCGTTGGACTTCTTCGTCTTCTATTCGTCGGGCACCACACTGTTCGGCAACCCCGGCCAGGCCAACTATGTGGCCGCCAATGGGTGGCTGGAAGCCATGGCGCGCCACCGCGTCTCGCAAGGCCTGCCCGCGACCTGCGTGCGCTGGGGGGCGATCGACGACGTCGGCTATCTCGCCCGCAACAAGAAGGTCAAGGACGCCCTGCAGGGACGCATGGGCGGCACGGCGCTGTCCTCCGACCTCGCCTTGCGCGTGCTGGAGGACATGCTGCTGTCCAATACGCCCGACCTGGGGGTTCTGGAGCTGGACTGGCGCGCCCTGGCGCGTTTCCTGCCCAGCGCCGGCTCGCCCAAGTTCTCATGGATCGCCCGGCGTGCCTCGACCGGCGAGGCGGACGATGCCGGCAGCCCTGATATCGCGAACATGCTGGCCACCCTGGACGACGATGCGCTGCACCACGCCTTCATCGACATGCTCAAGAGCGAAGTCGGCGAGATCCTGCGCGTACCGGTCGACAAGATCGACCCGCAACGCTCCATCTACGACATGGGCCTGGATTCGCTGATGGGCGTCGAACTGATCGTCGCGGTCGAAAATCGCTTCGGCATCCGCCTGCCGGTCATGGCCTTGAACGAAAGCCCGACCACCGCCCGGCTGGCCAGCAAGCTCATCGAGCTGCTGCGCGGCGACAATACCGAACAGCCCGACGCCGTCACGAGCCAGATTGCTCAAGTCGTCGCGCAACATATCGACGATGACGTTCCCAGTGAAGTCGTCGCGCAGCTCGCCGACGACCTGAAGGCCGGCCCTGAGCTGTCCACGCAACGCATGATTCACTGAGTACGCTGTGTCCAACTCCAAGAAGGGCCTGCCGGGCCTGACCGCAGGACTGAAGAACAAGCTGATCCAGCAGGCCATGGAGCGCAAGCTGCGACAGGCAGGCCAGGACCAGGGCCGTCCCACCATCCCGCTGCCCAAGACGGACAAGCCCGTGATACCCGAGGCCTATACGCGCTTCGATCAACATCCGGGCTACCTGCATCTGCGCATCATGAACGATGGCGCCGCGCGCATGGGTGTGCGCAGCCCGTTCTTCAAGCTGCACGAGGGCATCGCCGGCGCCGAAACGCGCATCGGCGGCAAGAAGTACATCAATTACGCCAGCTACAACTACCTCGGCATGTCGGGCGATCCCGAGGTGTCGCAGGCCGCCAAGGATGCGATCGACCAGTACGGCACCTCCGTGTCGGCCAGCCGCCTCGTCTCGGGCGAGCGGCCCATCCACCGCGAACTCGAGCGCGAACTGGCGCAGTTGTACGACGTCGATGATGCCGTCACCTTCGTCAGCGGACACGCCGCCAACGTCACCACCATCGGCTACCTGTTCGGCCCCCGCGACCTGGTCGTCCACGACGAACTGATCCACAACAGCATCCTCCAGGGCATCCAACTGTCGGGCGCCAAGCGCCTGTCCTTCCCGCACAACGACGCCGACGCGCTCGACCAGTTGCTGGCCAGCCAGCGGCACGAGTTCGAACGCGTGCTGATCGTGCTGGAAGGCATCTACAGCATGGACGGCGACTACCCCGACCTGCCCCGCTTCATCGACATCAAGCAGCGCCATCATGCCTTCCTGATGGTCGACGAGGCGCACTCGCTAGGCGTGATGGGCGCCACCGGCCGCGGCATCCGCGAACACTTCGGGCTGCCCGGCAACGCGGTCGACATCTGGATGGGTACCCTGAGCAAGGCGCTCGCGGGCTGTGGGGGCTACATTGCGGGTGAAACCGCGCTGGTCGAACACCTGAAGTTCCTGGCGCCGGGCTTTCTGTACAGCGTGGGCATGCCGCCGTCGGTGGCCGGCGCCTCATTGGCTGCGTTGCGGGGCATGCTTGCCATGCCGGAACGCGTGAAAACACTGCAGCAGCGCGGTGCGCTGTTCCTGGACCAGGCCAAGGCAAACGGCATCGACACCGGCTACAGCACCGGCCTGGCGGTGATTCCCGCCATCGTCGGCAGTTCGTTGCGGGCGGCCAGGCTATCAGCTGCGCTGTTCGAGCGCGGCATCAATGTGCAGCCGATTCTCTATCCTGCCGTCGCGGAGCAATCGGCGCGGCTGCGGTTCTTCGTCTCCGCGATGCACAGCGAAGGGCAGATTCTCCAAACGATCGAGACACTGACACAGCACATCCAGACTATCTGAGCCGTCATCACCATAATGGCCCCCCATCGGACCTGCCCTGTCCCAGAGGAATTCGCCTTGTAGTTCTCAAAGTCGTTTATTAAGATTCTGCTCGCAGGCAAACTGAATCTGGGTACACAAGAGAGGATCAATGGAGTTGTTCGATATTGCAGTCGCGCATGCCAAGCAGGAACAATTGCTGCTTGAACAAAGAGACTGCCTGCACGCCAGTGACGGGGAGCTGACCGGGGAAGGCGCGCGCAAAGCTAAAGTACAGTGCGCGAATCCGAGCGGCAATCTGATCATCTGGGGCAGCGGCAGCGTCAGCAACACCTCCAATATTCGAATATCCGGCACCGGCAATGTGGTCGTGATCGGCGCGGGTACGCGGTTTACCGATTCCACAGTCATCGTTCTGGGTAGCAACAGCGTCTTCTGGTTCGGCGCCTTGTCGACAGTCGGCAGCCTGACCGCACAGATTGCTGCAGGTACCAAATTCATGATCGGCGACGAGTGCATGCTGTCGACAAGGATCATCGGTGACACGACCGACCATCACGGCATCTACGATCTAGCCAGCGGCGAAAGAATCAACCCAGTGGCATCAATTCACGTCGGAAACCACGTCTGGCTGGGCCGGGATGTGAGTCTTGGAAAAGGATCTCGCATCGGCTCTGGCTCTGTCATCGGACAACGCTCACTGGTCAACGGGCATGCCTGCGCCGCATCGGACAATCTCTACGCCGGGGTTCCGGCCAAGTTGGTCCGCCCCGGAATCGCATGGTCGCGCATGTCCTCCAGCACGTATTCTGAAATGGAAAAATCGCACAGACACGCCGAGTATGTACAGCGGCGAGAGGCACTGCGCGAGCGCTGCTTTGCATTCAACACGCCCTGCCCCGAGCACCAGGTGGCTAGTATTCCGTCCTATTAATTTTGGTTCTAAATTGGCAAGATCAGGTGAGATGTCTGCTGAACACTTTGGGATGCAGAGAGTATGGCAAGACCGATCGCTGATTTTTTCCTTGCCTCTGCTGACACGGCGACATTGCAAGGTTGGTTGCACAAAGACTCGACGCCCAACTGCTTGGCGCAGCGAGCTAGCACATCGAACTTAAGAATCTAGATTAATCAGACGAGGCACTAGCTGCGGGCTGGCGTCAGGCCGCTGCCTCGCAACGAATGATGCACGGGGATATTCTCTCGTAGCGATTTTTCCAGTCGTGGCGGAGGATCGACAAAGGCGCCAGCCTGATTGACCTGATCGTTCAAAAGCCGGCTCACGATCTCGTTGCAAGCCGCTTCGCGGCCTGCGGGGTGATAAAACGAACCGTGCACCTGGATCGTCGAGGCCAGCGCACTGACAAGCGCATCGCACAACTGCCGGTCGACCTTCTGCGGCCGCCCCCAGAACGAATCGAGGGACTCCTGGTGTGTCAGGCCTGGAATGTCATATATCGCGGCGCCCAACACCTTAACTGGCACATTTGCCCGCAATGCGTGCAAGCCGACAGTGGAGTTGATGGTAATCACACCCAGGCTGCGCCGCATCGTACGCTTCAGATCGCAGTCGCTGACCGCCAATACCCGCCCCGCGACCCGATGACGCTGCGCAAGGCGAGCCACGACACGCTCCCAGCGTTCCAGGCCGTTATCCAACGGGTGCAGCTTGACGACCAGATTGTCTTCCTTTCCTGCGCAGGCCGCGAACGATTTCATGACCTCTTCGATCATGTCGCCTTGGTGCCGATAACGGGAATTTGCCCGCAACTGGTAGTCCGACTGCATCTGAAGGGCAAGCATCCAGTAGCGCTTGCGCTGGCTGCGCAAGCGCGTCACAGCCCAGACCCGAGCCGGCTCCCGGATGCGCTTGCTCAGTGAGCGCGGCAACCACGCCAGGTAGTCCAGCAGAGGCATGTAGTATTTGTCCGATCGATACAGCGGAAACAGGTACGGTGCCAACGTTGCAAGCAGATTGTAGAAAACCTCGTTGAAGGCCTCCTGCCCGAACGAGTGAGAGAAGCGCTGCGGGTCTTGTTGAAATGTGCCTACGCTGGCTGCAATGCGCCGAATAGCGTCCGGATCCGAAGGAAAATGGGAGAGCGCACCCATGCCACCACGTTCGAAAGTCAGCCAGTCAGGGCGGAGATAACCGAATTCGATCGCATAGGTACGAACGCCCAAAGACTGCGCAATCTCCCGTGCCACCGCATGATAAGGCAGGCGATCAGCATAATAGAGGATGTCCGTGACAGCGTGCTGGACAATGTATTCGCGCAGGAAATCAGCCCAACGGCTGAAACGGCCTCGATAGTTGACGGCCCCACGCTTGCGCCAATAGACCCAATCGCCCATGGACAAATTGATGCGGTGCGTGGTTACCCCCGCCGCCTCAAAGTGCTCGCACAACTGGCACCAGAATGTTGAGGGGGGGCCTTGCAGGAATAGAACAGTTCGCTGCATCTCGAAAATGTGCACCTAAGCCATCGTTCCGCACGATGGCGGATTGTACCCACCGCATGCATGAATAGTCCTGCCCAGCCATCCATGACCGACGACGGGGCCTCCTGCCATGCCGCTGGGATTATTTTTATTTGCCCTGCAATGATGCAAGCAACTGCACGACCTGGCGTACACCCGCCTGCCACTCGGGCAGAACCACGCCGAAAGACTCACAAAGGCTGGTCGTGTCCAGACGCGAATAAGCGGGACGGCGCGCGGGGACGGGATAATCTTGCGTCGAGATCGGCTTGATCATGCCTGGACTGACGCGCAACGCCATTCCCGCCTGCTCGGCCACGCCGCCGATGAACCGGGCGTAGTCGTACCAAGAGGTATCGCCCGAGGCCACCAGGTGATGCGTCCCATAGGCGAATCCGGCCCCTTTGCCAGCAATGTACCGGGCCAATATGTGCGAGGTCACATCGGCGATCAACGCAGCGCCTGTCGGCGCTCCCACCTGGTCGCTGACGACACTCAAGGCATCGCGCTCGCGCATCAGTCGCAGCATGGTCTTCAGGAAGTTGGTCCCATATGCGCCATAGACCCAACTGGTGCGCAGGATCAGGTGACGCTTGCCGACGGCTTGGATGGCCTGCTCACCGTGCCACTTGCTCAAGCCGTACACGCTGCGGGGATTGGGCGCGGTATCCACACCGTACGGCGTAGGCTGCTCACCGTCGAATACATAATCAGTCGAGTAATGCACCAGCAGCGCTCCCAATGCCGCCGCCTCCTCGGCCAATATCCCAGGCCCGCGACCGTTGACCTGCTCGGCAAGCGTCTGGTCCTGCTCGGCCTTGTCCACGGCGGTGTAGGCCGCGGCATTGACAACGACATCGGGCCGCTGCGCGCGCATCACGCCTCGGATGATCTCCTCGCTGGCAAGATCGCAGCCGGCGCGGTCAACGGCGACGATCTTGCCCAACAACGCCAAGCTGCGCTGCAACTCGAACCCCAGCTGGCCCCTGCAACCCGTGATGAGGATCTTCATGTGCGCGCCTCATCGGCACCATACTGCTTGGAGACCCAATTCCGGTAGGCGCCGCTGGTGACACCCTCGATCCATTGCTCATTGTCGAGATACCACTGGACGGTCTTGCGTATGCCCGTCTCGAAGGTTTCAGCGGGACGCCAGCCGAGCTCGCGCTCAATACGCTGAGCATCGATCGCGTAGCGCCGGTCATGGCCAGGACGATCCCTTACGTACATGATCTGATCCGCATAGGAGCGCCCTTCCGCCAGCGGCCGCAATTCGTCCAGCAGGCCGCAAATGGTGCGCACTACGTCGATATTTGCCTGTTCGTTCCACCCGCCGACGTTGTACGTTTCGCCCAGCGCGCCCTCGTCCAGGACTCGCCGTATCGCGCTGCAATGGTCCTTGACATATAGCCAGTCACGCACCTGCATGCCATCCCCGTAGACGGGCAGAGGCTTGCCCGACAAGGCGTTGAGGATCATCAGGGGAATCAACTTCTCGGGAAACTGAAATGGTCCGTAGTTGTTCGAGCAATTAGTCGTCAGAACCGGCAGACCATAAGTGTGGTGCCAGGCGCGCACCAGATGGTCGGAGGCGGCCTTGGATGCGGAATACGGACTGTTGGGCGCGTATTGGTTCTGCTCATTGAAGGGAGGATCGTGAGGCGACAGCGTGCCATAGACCTCGTCCGTGGAGACATGCAGGAAGCGGAATGCCGTCCTTGCCTCGTCCGACAGCGTGCCCAGATACTCCCGCACGGCCTCCAGCAGATTGAACGTCCCCATTACGTTAGTCTGGATGAATTCCGCCGGACCATGAATCGATCGGTCCACGTGCGATTCCGCAGCGAAATTCACGATGGCGCGCGGTTGATGCTTCGCCAGCAGGGCACGCACCAATGCGGGATCGCCGATATCGCCCTGGATCAGTTGATGGCGCGGATTACCATCCAACGCGGTCAAGGTATCCGGATTTCCGGCATACGTAAGCTTATCCAGGTTGATCAGTGCTTCATCCGAACTGTCGGTCCAGTCCAGCACGAAGTTCGCACCGATAAAGCCGGCGCCTCCAGTGACGAGTATGGTCATGTAGCGAGTTGATGTAGGTTGAGGAAGCAGTGCACAATCCGCAATAGTAGTACAGCCCTCCGACATGCGTCCCCTCCGTTCGGCGCCGGCCGAGGTCGGGCGAGGATTGTCTCGTGTCACGGCATCGCAGGCGCTCGGCGGCTTCGGTCGCCCGCCCAGGATACCGCCACTCACAACACTCTCTCTTTGTTGCAAATTAATGGGAAGCGCCGGCCACCTCGCGCACGCGAGTGCGGCAAGATGCCGCCATGCATTGAGTCGCGCCCGTCCTCGCGGCTTTCCTGCTGCCCATCATGGCCGTGTACCAGGGCCGGAAAGCCTGGGCATGGCGGCTCACAGCCCGAGCGGTAGCTTTTACAATAGTCACCGGGGCAGGCCGACAGGACCGTGAAGTGGGTCCTGCCATGCACGCATCGGGCCAGCACCCACGCTATCCTCGACCCGCTTCTTCATTGGGCGGCAACTGGCGCCTGATATAGTCCTTGCCGCGTTGATCGAAGGTCATGTCTGGAGAGTTGCCCTACTCCTTGAAGAATGCGTTGCATGCGATTCGCCTGACCGACCGCGCCTGCATCTCGGCCCACGGTCTGGCCGCTGAGCCGGCAGGCATACCCGCCATCACCCAGATGTTGAAGAACAGGCTCCAGCCTTTCCAGAATAATTACTTCCGATAGGAGTTAGTCCCCCGTGCCTACGCTTGACCACGATTTCTATAGAGGTTGGTATCCGGACGTCGCCGGACTCGATGATGCCGCGATCGAAGCGCATTGGGCGGCTCAACCGGAAGTGCACAAGCGCTTCGGTTCCTTCGCGGAAATGCTGGACACGATCGGCCTGAAAGAAACGGGCATTCCCGCGGACTTCGACTGGGAGTACTACATCAAGTCGAACGAGGACCTGCCGGCTCAATGGAATCAATGGCAAGCCCGGTTGCACTATCTGCAGTATGGCCACAAGGAGGTCCGGGAGTACAGGCGGCCCGAGCAGGCTGACAGCCCCGCCTCTGTCCCACCTTTCGACGCCGCCACGCAATCCGAGGGCGCCGACAGCCAACCCGTGGCAGCACCGATGGCAGACTTCGAGTCAGCGACGACCGAGGATACATTCGACGCCGCAGCGCAGGAAGCCGCCGCCGCGAGTTCGTCCAAGCCGGCTCTCGGCAAAGCCAGCCTGGCGCGTGCTCCAAAGCAGCCACAATACTCGGAAGCCCAAGTCACCGAGATCCGCATTACAACTGCGCTGGACTCGCAGTGGTATGCCAGCGTCCACGGTTTGGCCGGGCCAGAGGCAGCCACCGACCACTATCGATCGATCGGACGGAAAAATCTCCTGGCGCCCAACCGCGAGTTCTCGCCGTTGAGCTATTGGCAATTGAATGCCGACGTCGCACAGCTTCTGGTCGATCCCGTTACGCACTATATCGAGCACGGATATGGCGAGAAACGCCGCTTCCAGGCGCCTGCTGCAGCGGCAGAGCGGCGTCGCAGGGTGTACTCACCACTGGCACTGGCTGCGGCCCGCGAGTTGTTCAAATTCGACCGGAACAGCTACCTGACCCATCGTCCCGACCTGGACCCCAGCGCTATCGACGTCTGGAAACACTACCAGTTGTTCGGCGAGTTGGAAGGTGCCCGTCCCAACCCTTATTTCGACGGCCTGTATTATCGCCGTAGCTATGCGGCACACCTGGCCGGCTGGAAGTTGTCCGCTCTTGAGCACTTCCTCTCGATCGGCATGCTGAGCGGCCTGTTCCCCAGCGCTGAAGTCGCGATGGGCGCGAAACGGCACACGCTGCATTCGGCCATCGAGTGGGCCGGCCACTGGCTCGAGCGTGACGACATGGGGCCCCTGGTGGCCCCTTCCGGCGCTCATCAGCCCAGCTCTTACACCGTCCAGCCGGACAGCGGCATGAACCAAGCCGCGCAGGTTGGCCGCAAAGTACTGAACTGGGTCATCCCCTCTTTTTCCAAGGGTGGAGGCGGACACACGACCATCTTCCGCTGCGCCCGCACGCTCTCGCGGCTGGGCTGGGAATCGACCTTCTGGGTGGACGGCACCACGGATGCGGGACAGATCGACGCACTCTATGCCGAGTATGTCGGCTACTTCCCTTCCACCGCCGTATCGTTCCGCATGCTCGATGCCGGCTTCGAGGCCATCGAGGACGAGTTCCTGGTAGCCACGGCCTGGACCACCGCCTATACCGTCGCCAGGAACAAGCAGGCGAACGTCCGCTTGTATTTCGTCCAGGACCGGGAAAGCCTGTTCAGCGCCGCGGGTACCGATGCCCTGCGCGCGGAATACACCTACAAGATGGGGTTCGACTTCATCTGCGCCGGAGGCTGGCTGGAAAACCTGGTGGCAGACAAAGGCGGGGACCACACCCACTTCGAACTATGCGCAGAGCCCTTCTACCAGCGCAAGGATCCCACCCTGGAGCAACGCGACATCCTGGCCGCAGTTTATGTCCGCGGCCATACCAGCAGACGCTGCTCGGATCTCATGATTGAAGCCGCCAACAGGCTGGCCAAGGCCGGCCAGGGCGAGATCGTCATCTTCGGTGACGACAATCCTGGTCCTGACGTGGATCCGGCGGTCACCAATGCCGGTATCCTCACGCCGCACCAGATGGCCGACCTGTTCCATCGCGCCAAGTTCGGCCTGGTGGCCTCGGCCACCAACTACTCCATCCTGCCCGTCGAGATGGCGGCTTCCGGACTCGTTGTCATCCAGCCGGCTTCCGATTCCACGCAGGACACCACCGATGCGCATGGCGCCATTTCGGTGATGCCCACCGCCAAGAGCATCGCAAACCACGTCCTTCAGTTGGCGGCCACGCTGGACCAGGCCTCGTTCGACCAGTTACGCAACGCCTACACCAACTTCGCTCGCTCAGTGTCCTGGGAAGCCGAGTTCGAACGGGTCGGCGCCTGGCTCGAGAAAAAGGTGAAACCGTCCGCGCCCGCGATCTCCTTGCGAAAGCCGGCCACTGTCGTCATTCCCACCTACTATCCGGACGAAGACTTCCTGGCAGTGCTGGATGCCATACATGGGCAACTCTGCTCGTACGATGTCACCATCCAGATCGTCGATTCCCGCAAGAATGGCCAGGTGTCGCCGGTTATCGAGAAGATCGAGCAACAGAAGCTGGCATCAGTCCACGCCATTGATGCCGCAACCTTTCAGCATGGCGAAACCCGCAACCTCGGCGCCAGCCTGACCCATGCGGATTTCTATGCCTACCTGACCCAGGATGCGCTGCCGGCCAGCGAGTACTGGCTGGAATCACTGCTGACGCCGCTGCGCATGCTGCCCGATTGCAGCTACAGTTTTGGCCCGCACCGCGCCTATCCGCAGCACCATCCGATCTACGATCACGAGTTGATCATGCATTTCAACGGATTCGTGCAGCACGGCTTCATCACCAACCGGCGCCAGCACGCGGGCCGATATAACACCGACCCCTTCTTCAAGGCAGGCCTGTGCTTCAACAGCGACAACAACGCGGGTTATCGCGGCGACCTGCTCCGCCGCTTCAAATTCCCCACGGTCGACTTCGCTGAGGACCAGGGGATCGCGAAACGTCTGCTGGAAGCGGGGTTTTCGCGCGCCTATTGTCCCTCCGCAATTATTTTCCATTCCCACGACTACACCAGCAATTTCGAGGAAGCCTATCGTCGCGGTGTCGAAGAGGGCAAGGCGTTGTTCCAAAACTTCGGACTTATCCGATTCCGCTCCGCAATCGATGTGATCAATTCAAATCGTCACATCGAGAAAATGGTATTGGCGGACTCCGTCACGCTGGGCCTGAATAAATCCGATTTGAAAAACATACTGCAAGCGAAGATCAGCTATATTGAAGGCGTATGGGCGGCATCCAAGCAGCTGCTAGCCGAAGAGGACGGGACTGACAGCCATTAATTCGATCAGAGCAAGCCATCTGCCTACCCTCTATGCGTGCGTCGCACTACCGACGCGCTCATCTTCATAATCGCTGAGGAACATATGACTGTTGCAATCCTGCTGATCAGTACGGAAGCGCAAAGCGACTACGCCGGCATCGGCGACACTGCCGGGCTGAATGCGTCCGACGTACTAAAGCTGTCTGGCGTCAATGTCGGCAATTTTGCGTTCAAGTACGGCATGCGCAAGCTGATCGGCGAAGATGTCATCTACACGACTTACCGCACCGATCCCGATTATGTCCGGCGCAACGCCAGAGCCCTGATCGTCGCGGAAGCCAATCTGGTCAACCCCGGCATCGATTATGGCGCCCCCGCCAAGTTCATCGAAACCGTGGATCTTCCGACTTTTTGCCTGGGCATCGGCGCTCAGGCAGGCACGATGGGTGACAAAATCACGATTCCGGCCGGAACCCTGGACTACCTGCACGCCGTCAGCAAACGCTCCGCCGGTTTCGGCGTACGCGGAGCCTATACAAAATCGATCATCGACGAACTGGGCGTATCCGGCGCCCAAGTCCTGGGTTGCCCGTCATTTTTCATCAATCCATCCCGGACGCTCTGGCAGGATGTTGCCCGCAAGATTGGCGCAGAGGACTTTTCCTCCATCGCTCTGATGGAAGGCATCTACCCCACGGGTCATCCTCATGCGGAGAAGGTCAGCGAACTGGAACGTCGCCTGTTCGATCTGGTGCGCTTTCGCAATAGCGACTACATCACCCAGGCGCATCCCACGATCATGGCATTCGCCATGGGCGACGGCCATATGGTCGAGGACTCCACCCTTTTCCATCTTCGAAAGCGCCTGGCGCCAGGCATGAGAATCCCCGAGTTCCGGGAACTGCTGGCCGCGCGATCGCGCGTCCACGTCCGCATCGACCACTGGATTCGCGATGTACGGCGCTATCAGGCCGTCATCGGCACGCGCATCCATGGAACGATCATGGCACTGCAGGCCGAGCGCCCCGCCGCCATGATTTCCCACGATTCGCGCACCTCCGAACTGTGCGAGACGCTGCAGATTCCCGTGACCTCGCTGGACCAAGCAATGGAAGTCCCGTCCGTGGGCAAGTTCGACCGGCTATTCGAGAAAATAGCCAAGAACACGGCAGCACAGCGAGACGATCACCGGATTGAACTCGGACGCAAGATCCGCAATCTGATGAACGAAATGGAAATCCCCGCGTCGCCCGCGTTCAACGCCTTGTGCGACGGAGCCCCGAGCACCGCGGTATGATTCCCCGGCTTGATGGCGGCAGCCGCCATCAAGCCGCTCAACAGCGCTTCGCCAACGCTCCCATCCGGCTCTGCATCCCCGTGCCATAAGCCCTGGCAACCGTTGGCGCGTCCACGATATTGCCGAATACATCATCGCCGTCCGACAGTTCGTCGAAATCGACGCCCGTGGCCGACTTTCCGCCCAGGTCATGGATAATGTTGTTACTGACCGAAATATTTTTCACCGGCCGGTCGCCACCAAAGCGATTGACGAAGATGCCGCGTATCTGCCCGTCCCCGTTCTGCTTGTAGCCATAGATGACGTTGCGGGTGACGCTGATGCCGCTTACCTGCAATCCGGCTGCGAGTTCGCCCTTGCCTGCGTAGATCGAAATACCGCTGTTCGGCCGGCGATTATTGAGATCAACGGAATGGCAGCGATTCCGGTCAATCCACGAGTCCCTGGCCCCGCGCAGCGCAATTGCGTTCGGATAGCCGGATATATCATTATCCAGAACAAGCAGCCCCGAACTTATTCCTTGCGACAATGGCCTTTCCAGCCGCACGTTCTTCAACGTATTGACATCATAGAAGTGATTGAAACCCGTCACTCCTTTTCCAGCGCCTATCAGCGTATTTTTTTCATACGTACAATTTTCGTATTGGGAATTATCGAACGGGGTTGCCACGCCCATGAAGCGATTACGGCGGAATACGTGACCGCGTCCGCCTGTTCCCGTAATGCCAAGCACGCCGGTCGCCGAGTTCCCCGCGTCGAAAACCATGTTCTCGACAACAACCTCTTCTGCGGAGGTTATATTCAATCCGGCAACGGCGCCCGATACGTCGCGGGTGGCATTGAATATCAACGTGAAGCCCGAGATCGTAATATTCCTCGTGTAATTCCCTTTCTTTGCCTGACCGGCGGAGACCAGGGTAACCACGAAACTGCTGTTCTGCGCAGCCATTTTCGGTCCCATCTTGAATACTGCGCCGGGCATGCCGATCAGAGCGAAGTTGCTGATGCCATCCAGGACGATCGCCGGCGCGCGCGCCACGCCCGCGACAGGGCCGTCCGTACTGTCCAGCAAATACGTCCCAGGGGGGAAGATGATGGTGCGGTTGCTTTCCACCGCCGCTCGGATACGCGCCGCCGCGTCTCGCGTCCCATCGGAGGGAATGCCCAACTGGTCCGCGTACTGCACGCCCATCGCCTTCGCAACCCCGGCCTGGCTGGACTGCTTCGCCGCCTTCCTGTCCCGTTGAGCGTAGGCCAGCAGCTCCTGGACCCTGGGATCTTCACCCGGCGACTCGGTGGCATTGGGTGCTGAGGAAGGCTTGGCCGCATGGACGACCTGAGGGGCGGCCGTCAGGGCCAAGGCAGAGGAAATGAAGCGTCGACGATTGATCATGGCCAGTCCTTGTGTCTGATCAGGCAGGAAAGGCCTGCCCTCGCAAGAGCGGCACCAGGAACACCTCGACGGAATGCGGGCGCCTGCTGCCTGGCAGCCAGCGCCCACGCATCACTCATCACTCAGAAGGAGAAATCCTCTCGGGCCAAGGTCAGATTCCTGCTGTAGCACGGATCGTTCTTGAGCTCATCGCCCCAGCGCTGCTGCATGAACGCAATTTCCGACACAAACCTGGCCATTTTTTCAGGCGTGTCTTCGTGGCCTCGGGATTTCGACTCATAGTGATACAGCTCTGCGTAAGGCGTCCACAGATTCCGATACCCTGCCTTGCGTACCTTGAGGCAGAAATCAACATCGTTGAACGCAACCCTGAGGCTTTCCTCGAGGCCGCCGACTTCCATGAACACCGATTTTCTCACCAAAAGGCAGGCAGCCGTGACTGCCGAAAGGTTCTGTATCACTTTCAATCGATAAAAATATCCGGATGCATTTCGTGCGGAATATCGATGGGAATGCCCTGCCACCCCACCGAGCCCGATAATGACGCCAGCATGCTGGATGGTGTCATCGCCATAATATAATTTAGCGCCGACACAGCCGATATGGGGGCGAATCGCATGACTGACCATTTCAGTCAGCCAGCCGGGGGTGATCACCTCGACGTCGTTATTGACCAAGCCAAGTATTTCACCTCGAGCATGCCTGGCCCCGAAGTTGTTTATGGCGGAATAATTGAAAGGATGTGTATAAGGCACGACCCTGACAGAGCTCTCGGCTTTCTGGATTTTCTCGAGATAATCTATCGTCTCGGGAAGTTCGCTTCCATTGTCGATGATTATTATCTCGAAATTACGGTATTCCGTTTTCTCGAGGATGCTGGACACGCAGGCCTGCAACAGGTCCACCTTGTCGCGGGTGGGGATCAGCAGCGATACCAGCGGCCCCGGCTCCGCGACGGGATAGCGCACACGGTAGGTGTTCGGCGCCAGGCCTTCCTCGACGATCGCTTGGCCATCACCCTGAGAATCCATGAAATCCTGCAGCGCGCGGATGCCAGCCTCCGCCGTATAGCCCTTGTGCTCACCGGCCTGCGCCGTGGACCCCCTAACAGCCCGCCAGTGGTAAAGAACCATCGGCACGTGGATGATCTCCGAGGGCTTGACCAAAGGCAGGCAGCGCAATAACAGGTCGTGGTCCTGGCTCCCCACCACTTCCGTACGGAAGCCGCCGATCTGCTGGAGAATGTCGCGCCGGTAAATACCCAGGTGCGAGACGTAATTCTGGGAGAAGCAGAGGTCGGGGTTCCAATCCGGTTTGAAGTGAGGATCGAAGCGCTCGCCCTTGATGTCTATCTTATCCTCGTCCGTATAAACGATCTTGGCCTGCGGATGCTGGTTGAGATAATGAACGACATAATGCAAGGCATGTTCGGCCAATTGGTCGTCATGATCTAGCAAGGCCACGTATTGGCCATCGGCCAACGCGAGTGCCGTGTTCGATGCCTCCGATATATGGCCGTTCGACGGGCGGAACACCACACGAATTCTCGGGTCCTGCCGCGCATAGGCGTCGAGCGTTTCCCTCACCGCAGCATCCGTGGAGTCATCGTCCGCGATGCACAGTTGCCAATCCGGGTAGCTCTGCGCCAGGACCGAATCGATCGCGATGCGCAACAAGGCCAGCGGCGTGTTGTACGTCGGCATGACGATGGAAATCAACGGCCTGAGCACGAACTGCTCTCGTTGCCGCCTGACGAGATCCTCGTCGAACCACTGTCCCTCATTGGCTTCTATCCACTCGGGGTAGTCCGACGTGTTGCGACCTTGGACATGCAACGCCTGATAGGCCTCGTAGGCCATGGCCAATGGATCTTTCCCAGAGCTGCCAGCCGTGCGCGTGAGCGCTGCCCAGATATCGTCCGAAGGTTGGCCGAAGAAATCTTCGTGCTCGGCGGAGAGCTTTGTCAGGATGACCTGCCTGGCCTGCTCGGCGGATATGGGCGTGCCTGCCAGGCCCTCGATGGAAAATGCCGTTTCGCATTCGACTGGATCAAAGCGCAGTGCCTTGGCCTGGCCGTGGAAGCGGACCACGCGGGAAGTCGTCTGGCCGGACTCATATGGCAGCGACGCCGAGTCGGCCTCGTTATAGCCATCGCCGAAATTCATGTACAGCTTGGAGATGCCGCGGCGCACCCGGGCATTGAGCGCAAGATCGACCTTGTACCAGCCAGCCTTGAATACATCGTCAGGCGTCCGCACCTGAAACCAGGGATCGATACCTTCGGAGCGCCACTGATAATCGTCGCCGATCGCGGGCGCGACATGGCCCTTTGCGGAGAGGACCGCCCAATTGCCCACGCCACCTCCCAACAGGGCCCAGCGGCGCATCATCGTTTCATTGCCCCCGGCGACCGCAGGTTGCTGATCCAGGCGCACCAATCCGTCGATCCTCAACCCGAAGCGCGTCGCGCGATGGCAAGGATCGAAACGAATCGCCCGACAATTCGCAGGCACGTAGAATGGGATTCGGATGTTTTTCCTGGCCTGCAGCCTAACGTTTACCGAATGGCGCTTGATGAAGCCGGCGGAGCCCTCGATGTCGAAGAAGAATGCCGCATCCAACACGTCGTCTGCTTCGGTGACTCGAAGATCCAGCCAGTACCAGCCCTGCAGGCGCTGCCAGCGCAGATCGGCAATGAGCAAGCACTGCGGCGTGTCTCCCGTGACGAGCCACTGCCCATTTTTGTGCGCTTCCAGTTGATGAACTGGCGCCATCTGCAGCCGGTAGCGTCCCGACAAGCGGCGCTGAAGGCTTCTAGCCAGCGACAAGGGCGCGGCCAGCACGCCCTTGAAACCGGAGCGTGCATCGCGGAACTTGTGATTCAGGACTAATGCCTTGATCTGCGCCTGGTGCAGCGCGACAGCAAGTTCATTGTTCCTGTGCTCGAGCGCCTGCGCATGCAATTGTAACTCCCGGTAACGGGCAAGAGAGACGTGGGCCACCTCATCCGCATGCCCGCCAATCGAGAGGGCTTCCCCTGCCTGTGGCACGTGGGCGCCAGGACGTTTTTCTTCGGCCATATCGACATCCGGCATAAAAGGAAGCACGGTCAGAACGCGTTACTGCAATAGCGCAACAAAAGGGCCAGCCCGACTTTCAGGTTGACCTGCTCAGGCACGACGAACTTGGCCATCCTGCCGTACCGCTCAACCGGCTTTAGCACCCGTTCGACCACATGGTATTGCGGCCGATCAGAATAATCATCGAACAACAAGACGGCGCCAGGCTTGGCCATCATCACGGACACCAGGAAGCAGGCCACGCGGAACCGGGCGTCGATCAACACCAGATCCGGAGAGATACCTTTTGCCTCGCACAGTTCCCACGCCAGCGAGGCATAGGTCGGATAGGCCTTCCAGCCCGTATCGTCCACGGGATAGCCCAATTCCTTGGTCTTGCCCAGATTCACGTGGACCGGGAAGAAATTCCGGCTGGTATTGCGGATCGCCACGGCCATATGCTCATTGAGCCTGGCTGACACGGCGGCATCGCTGTCCACGGCAACGATGTTCTGTGCTCCCGCCTGCAACGCCAACGACGCCGTATCCGGCGCCCCATACGTCAGATAAGTCTTCTTGCCCGGAAGATGTTCCAGCAGGCTGGCATGCTCTTCCCTGGGCAAGGACGCGCTAAATGCCGCGGTTGGCAACTTCGCCCGGTAGAATGAGGCGACGTCGCTGGCGGGATAGGCGTAACTCTCGCCAATGGACAAGGGGCATGCACGTCCATTGATCGCCGCATAGATTCTAGGCACCTTAGCCTGGAGATCACCCGGCAGCCGTGCCAGTTCCAGCGATGCGGCGAACGTCATCGCGCCGGGAGCGGCCTGCTCGTAGCTGCCGATCGCCAGGGGAAAGAGCAGGCTGTCCATCGCAGCATAGACTTGAACAGCGACTCCCTTACCGCTGTTCACCTGGCCCGAAAACTGCACCATGCCCCCCTGCACCTCCGCGCAAGATACCTCGCCATAGGGCTCTCGCATCTTCGGATTGGGCACATCGCTGGCCGGCCTGAGCGCGGATTTCTCGATGGAGAAGACGTGCCGCGCCTTGCCGTCGAAGGTCTTGGCAATGATCTCGAACACATTTCCCGCAATGCCGCTCTCGATCGCTGCAGCCTGTTCGGGAGATATCTCCAGGCGGAAGCCGCAATCCAGCCCCAACGGCTTCGTTTTCTCGTAAAGGTCCGGGCGCGCCACTCTTTGCGAAAACAGCGCGGCGAGTTGACCGGCATCGTCCTGGAACTGGAATTTCAGCGGGCGGTTGCGTCCGACATCGGCCGCCCAACCGCGGATCTCGACGCAGTCGGTCTGGCTGGCCCTCAACGTCGCCTCGATCTTGCCGACGATCGAGTCGCCTTCCGCCTTGGCCTGGACATCCGGCAGCCCTCGCAGTTGCTGCTCATACTTGACGAGCATCGAGGGGTCGTCCTTGATGGCCGCGAACGCGGACTCGCAGCGCTCGACGATGAAGTCCTGGGCAGCGCGCAGGACTTCTGGCAGTCCGGTCCGCTTGATGAAATCCTGATAACCGGAATCGTAACGACGCAGGTTCGCCTCGGACACCCGGATGGATTCCGTATGCGTCTCGTCATGCATCGGCAGATAACCCTGCCGATTGGTCTTGAAAAGATGCTCGCGGTCCCCGGTGTGCCTGCGCCCACGCAGCAGCGACGAGAGATATTCCTCTTTCGAACGGTAGATCTGATGGACGATGAAGTAAGGCTCCGGCTGCTTGAGGCGGGCCTTGACCTGCGGCAGCGAGATGTAGGACCAGCCGACACGCAGCACATCCGGAGAGGGCTCGAACGCCGTTCCGTCGCTCAGGTGAAAGACGCCGTCCTTCACTACGTGGTTATGAATCCCGATTTTCTGGATATTCGGCGAAATCCTCGCCAGTGACTTCACATGGCGATTTCTCTGAAATTTGTTTTCGAGGTAGAAAGGCCGGCAGAAGGATTTCCTTTGCCTGTCCGGCAAGTCGACCATCCACAGGAACGAGATGGAATCGGATTGCGGATAACGGCGAAGCACGTCCTTGACCGAATCCTCGAAATTGGCGGGCGTCCACAGTTCATCCAGGTCCAGGAACATGAGATGCGTGAATGCCCCTTGCTTCACTTCGCGCTGGTAGGCCAGGTTGTAGGCCTCTTCCTGGAAATGGCGGCGGGTCTTGATGCATCGCTCCAGGACGTCGTCTGCCTCGACGATCGAGACCACGTCCGCGCCGAGCGCGGCCTGGATCTTGCGCAACAAGGCGAGCGAATTGTCCGAAATATCATTCAGCCACAACTCGACCGCGTCGAATCCAAAGTGAAGATGATGATGGATCCACTGAGGAATGTAGGCAGCCTCGTCCTTTGCAATCGCGATGACCTTTACCCTGAGCTGTTCTTCCATTCCTTGTCCACAAAATCATTGATCGATCATGGCGGCAAGCCATGCTGGAAGGCATGCCGCCAAGGCGCTGCTGGCCGCCCCACTGCGCCTACAGCTTCATGTAGGTGTCGATTCCTTCCTCGACGTCCTCGTATGCCTGCACAGTGCCCTGATTCAAGATCAGGACGATGTCGCACATCTTCCTGACCTGCCCCATGCCATGGGTGACGAGGATGACGTTTGCCCGCCCCACCCGCTTCTTGAATTCGGCAGTCGCCTTCTCCCGAAAATGGGCATCGCCGACCGACATGGCCTCGTCGATCATGTAGTAGTCGAAATCGAAGGCCAGACTCAGGCCGAACCGCAACCGTGAGCTCATGCCCGACGAGTAGGTCTTGACGGGTTGGTTGAAGTAGTCACCCAGCTCGGCGAAGTCTTCCACGTAGGCAAGCACCTTCTCCATGGCTTCGCCTTCCGCGCCCAGAGAGCGGCAGATGAACTTCGCGTTCTGCCGCCCCGTGAGCGACCCCTGGAATCCTCCACCCAGACCGACCGGCCAGGATATTCGCTTGTCGGTGATGATCTTTCCGCTATCGGGGATGTCCGTGCCGCACAGCAGGCGCATCAAGGTACTCTTGCCCGCGCCGTTTCGGCCGATCAACGCGATGTTCTTGTCCGGCGGGATGACGTAGGAAAGGTCACGGAAGACGTACTGCCGTCCACGCTTGGTAACGTACGACTTGGTCAGTTTCTGCAACTCGATCATTATGGCCTCGGCGCCCGGAGGATCTGGCGCTGCCCTCTGTATACCGCCATCACGATGAACAGGAGGATCAGCGAGAAATACACGGGATAGCTGCTGTTCAATCCCTCGGTGACCGGATAGTTCTCAAATGTGGCTGCACGGATATTGTCGATCACCTCGACGTAGGGATTCCACGCGATGAAGATCAGTTTGTCCTGCGGCACGCGCCAGATGGGAAAGAACACGCCCGCCGTCAGGTAGATGGGGATGAACGACAGCCGGCACACCCGCGACATGGAGGGAAATCGATGGCTGATCATCGCAAAGGCCACACCCAGCGCGAACGACAGCAACACGCCATCCCCCAGGGCCAGCAACCACGCCAGCGGATCATTGATCCTGACATCACGGCCAAGCCAGAACCCGATGACGAAGCAGATGATGAGATAGGCGCAGGTATAGGTGCAGAGCTCTACGATGAGACGCGCGATGAAGGTATCGAACGGCATGAGTTGCCGATACGCGAACAGCCCCTGATTGGCGGGCACGGCGTCCGTCAACCGGTACGCCAGGCTGCGCATCAGGTGAAACGGCACGATACCGGAGACCATGAACATCACGAAATCGATGCCCTGTACTGGAATGGCCCGAAAGAACGAGTGAAAGACGACGATGATGGCCAGGATGGCCAGCGGCTCCATCACGACCCATATGAAACCCATGCGCCTGGCGCCGAAACGCGTCTGCATCTCGCGCATGAACAGTGCGAACAGCACCGCGCGAAAGATCTGCAGTGATGTCCGGCTGGCCCTGAACGACGACCCAAGTTGTTCCATTGGGCGGGACCTATTGAAAGTTTTCCACGGTGCGGCCCAGCACCAGCACCTGCACGATCGGTGAAATGATCTTCTGCAGTTCGTAGACGGCGGCGTTGGTCACGTAGACCGTATCGTCCGGCTGTATCTGGAAGCCCTTGGCCAGGAACATGGATACCGGCTCGCGCATGTCAAGGCGAAACACCTGGGCTCTCGGCTTCTCGCCCTCGGCCGTGTCAGCTAGGCGGAATACGAAGACGCCGCTGGGATTGGCGGCCTGCTCATTCAGTCCACCGACCGAGCCCAGCACCTCGAGCAGGGTCGGTGAAGAAGAAGGGAAATCCCGCAGGCCAGGCTCCTTGACGGCGCCCATGGCCACGAACCGCTTGCGGTCGCGCTCGAGGACGATCTCGGAATTGGGCGGCACGACAATATTGCCCCCCGACAGCAGGGTCTGATAGTTATAGCTCTGCACGTCCTTGCCGGTGCGCAGGACCACCTTGATGAGATACGGCTCGAGTATCGGCCCGCCGGCCCGGTTGATGGCATCGAGCAACGTCAGCGGCCCCTGCAACGCGGAAAACCGGCCAGGCGCCTTCACGGCGCCCGCCACCAGCACCGAACCGGAAAGATCACCGACCATCTCGATATGCACCTGAGGGGCAGCCGCCCAGCCCTTGACCCCCTGGCGGATCGTGGCCTCAACCTCGCGCAACGTGGCGCCCTTCACCGCCTTGATGCCGACATAAGGCAGCGAAATCGTGCCATCGGCCATGACTCGGACCTGCTCGAACACCGTGCCCCCCTGCGCCAGCGGCGAAAACACCGTTTTCTCGCCATTGCTGTCATCGGAGATCATGACCTTGAGCACATCCCCGGGCACCAGCCGAATCTCGGGAATCTCAGGTTGAGCGACCTTCTTGAGCAACGCCGCGTCGGCGGGCCTCATGTAAGGCGCGATGTTGGATGGCGACAGATCGATGAGGTCGTACGGATAGTCAGGATTCGCCGTGCTGCTTTCCGAAGTGATCGCGGAAATGCCGGGTCCACTACCCGACAGCAAGGCGCAACCGCTCAGCGAGAGCGCCCCACTGAGCATCATTGCGAGCCGCAGCGGGCGGAGAAATTCCATCGTGGCGGAGCCGGAAGAATATTTATTCTGCATGGTCGTGCTCTGAATGTCTTCTTAGTCCTGGTGGTCCCTGACCGTCGCAATGGCGAAACGGGCAATGCCATAAATCAACAGCAGGATGATCAGCGTCGTTGCCAGACTGTATCCACGGCGGGGATACAGCGCCTCGTCCGGCTCATTCGCGCTGACGATGACGGAAAGACTGCGCATCTTCTTGGTCGCCTCGATCCGCGCAGACTCCAATGAATTGACCGTCGACTTGTAGCTGGCCTCGGCGATTCCGGCGTCCACTTCGAGGGCACGATACTTCGATGCAATGACGTTCAACTGACTGCTGCTGCTCGCCGCGACCAACTTTTTCTCTTCGACCGCGATCTGGTTCTCCAGGGCGCGGATGGTCCGCTCCTGCTGCTGGACCTGCGGACTATTCTTGTTGAGCGTCTCTTTCATGGCGCGCAGGCTGGCGTGGGCCGTGACCAGATTCGACTGCAACGTCGCGATGACCTCGTTGCGAGCGGCCGCGCTCTGCTCGGCGTCCAGAAGGTTGTGAACCGCCTGGAAATCGAGCATAGCCGTACGCTTCTCCTCGTAGTTATGACGGGCACGCTCAAGCTCACCTTGCGCGAAATCAACCTGGTCTCGAGCAAGCTTGTGGGACAGTTCGTTCACGAAGCGATCGCTTTCGGCAACGATCGTATCGAGCGTGCGCTTGGCGAACTCCTTGTCAAAGGACTGCACCTGGATCGTCAGCAATCCGTTGGTTTCATCGAACGTCGTCGTGACCATGCGCTGGTAGAACTTCAGGATATCTTCCTGCGTGGCATCTTCCGGCAGATAAAACCAGAAATCATGCCAGTTACCTGCATACTGCTCGCTCCAACGCAATTTCGACTGCAGAATGTTCAGCATGTCCTGCGAAGACACATACGTACTGACGTAGAGCGTTTCCTCCAGCGACGAGGCGTTGCCCGCGCCCAGCAGCATCGACAGGCCCTGCATCTGCTGCGCCGCCGCGGCGCTGCCGCCCTGCCCGCCCAGAGAGCGGACCACCACGGTGGACCGGCTGACGTATCGGTCCATCGACAGCGATACGAAATAGGCGATGGCCACGATCATGGGCACCACTACGATGCCGAGAAAAAGCCCGTGTTTCTTTAGAATTTTGACCATCATCTTGTCGTGGTGTAAGGATTCCGTCGCGTCTGGCGAACCTGAGCCATAACTGCCTGTCCCAGAACCCGACTCGCTCAGCCAGTCCGCCGGTGCACGGACGCGACATGGGCGCCTCGCCAGGGACAGCAGACGGAAGGGGTGGAACTCAGGGAAAAGTCGGCCTGCAGATAATTGAGGTTGGGATTGTAGAAGGGGTCATGCAGCATTTCACGCCGCCAACGCTTGCGCATATAGCGGATCTCGGATTTGGCGCGACGCAATTGTGCCGGAGTTTCGTCTTTGCCTCTCGTGGCGGACTCATGGTGGTACAGCAACGCGTGGGGCGTCCAGACGACCCTCAGGCCTGCTTCCCTGACCCGCAGGCAGTAGTCGACATCGTTGAACGCCACCGGCAGCCTCTTTTCCTCGAGCCCGCCCAGCGCCTGATAGAGCGATTTTCTGGTCAGCAGGCAGGCGGCGGTCACCGCCGACAGATCCTGGGCCACCAGCGCCCTGCCCGCATAGCCCGGGTCATCGCGGCCGATACCCACATGCAGATGGTTCGCGCACCCACCGGGGCCTACAGTATCGCCGGCATGTTGCACGCGGCCATCACCATACAGCAGTTTCGCGCCCACCACCCCAATATCGCTGCGGGAAATCTGGCCCACCATCTCGTCCAGCCAGTCGGGCGAGATGACTTCCGTATCATTGTTCAGCAGGCAGACCAGTTCGCCCTGGGCGTGCCCGACCGCCATATTGTTGATGCTCGAGTAGTTGAAGGCTCGATCGAAAGGCAGGACCCGCACGTTGGGCAATTGCCGGATCTGGCCGAGATAGGCCAGCGTCTGCGGCTCCATGCTCTGGTTGTCGATGACAAGGATCTCGTAGAACGCATAGGCGGTCCTGCCGATCAGGCTGTCGATGCAGCGCCTCAGGTGGTGCAAGCCGTCCCGCGTCGGGATGACGATGCTGACCAGAGGCCGCGCGGATGGCAGCGTGTATCGAACCCGGCAACGGCCGGCCCCGGCATCGACCACGTCGGCAACCACGCCGAGGCGTTGAAGATGCGCGCGCACGATCTCGGACGTGCCGGTGGCCGGCGCGGAATCGGGGACGTGCCAAAGCGGCGCGGCCACATGCAGGACTGGCAGGTCCAGTGCGCCCAGTTCCAGCAGGAGCGCATGGCGGGAAGACGCGGCGAGGCCGGCCAGTCTCGCCGTGTACTGCGCGTTGCAGGCGAAGGCCTCGCCTATATAGTTTGTCGCGCGCAGCATCTCCGGCGACCAGTCAGGCTTGAAAACCGGCGAATGAAGCCGCCCATCCGGATCCAGCTGGTCATGATCCGCATAGACCAGCGCGGCGCCGGGCGTCTTGACGATGGCCTCGGCCAGGCAGAATAGCGCCTGCTCGGCCAGACGCACACCTGCGCGCACCGTGACCTGCCATATCCCCTGGGTCTGCTCGCCGGAAGGCGTCGGTGCGGCCGCGAACGCACCCTCCTCCACCTTGACCTGAAAATGGGGATAGATCTGGGCTTGCAAACTCGCCGATGTTGTATCGATATCTGCCTGCATGCTGTCGCCCTTCCGCAGCAACACGATATGGAAGACAGGAGGATGGGACCAGTTGGCAGCCATGGCCGCCATAAGCGGACGATCATCCGCGGCCAAGCCATAGAACTCGTGGTACCAGTCGCAGTACTGCCCCGTGCGTACGTTCGCCCGGAGCCGGCACGCAATGTCGTAGGCATGATCCAGGTCGAACAACACTGCCTTGAGGGTCAAGCCTGTGCGCGTACGATTCTCGGCAGGTTGGCGCAGCAACGCCTGGGATGCCCGCCAGAACTGACGCAACTTGTGCTCGGCCGCGCCCAGCCGCCTGGCCGCCAGGCGCACTACGGCGAAAAGTTCGCCATCTCCCTGACTCAGCCGAAGGGTACGCACGCCGACCGGCAGGCGGACCATTTCCTGGATACGTCCTTTGCGGCTGACCAGTACTTTCAGTGGATGCGTACGGCCGTCCTGCAACTCAAGCAGCAGATCGGTCACGCAGGCCCGTGCGTTGTTCAGCACCAGGCCTTCTATCAAGTAGTCCATGCCAACCTGATCGACGCCAAAAGCGCTATCGGATGCCATGCCGGAACGCTCATGGCCGATCCATCGACCACACTTCCGGAACGAGCGCGCGATGCGCAGGTGATGAAAGTGATTATTTTCCACTCCTGGAATGACAGCGGCATGCGTTTACACCATCGCCTCGTCATGCTTCGCGGAACAACCGGGCAATCCAGTGCCGCCAGCGCGGCACTCCGGGCGTGGCTCGCCACTCTATCAGTTCCCGCAGGACCTGCTCCGCAGTCGTGTAACGATTTGTCACGCGACTGACATAAGTGGGGTAGAGGATCAAGGCAGCAGCCACCAGTTCGTCCAGTGCAAGGGTACGTCCCCGGCGCTGCCGCACCGCCGCTTCCAGGCGTGTATCGCAGCTCAAGCCCCAACCCGCGTAAAACGGCTGACCGTAGGTGACCACGGGCACGTTGCGCAACATGGCCTCGAATCCCGCCAGGGAGGTCAGGACATGGACTTCATCCACGCATGCCAGCAGTCGAGAAAACGGCACCGCCCCCAGCATCTCGTCGCACCACTCGAATGCGTGGCACTCGCCACGGCCGGCTTTCCTGAGACCGGCAAGCACGTCCGGGTGCGGTTTGTACACCAAGTATGCGCCAGGGTTTTCGCGCCGCACGGCCCGCAACAATTCCAGATTGCAGCGGATATCCGCTGCGCCGTACCTTATGGAAGCATCGCTTTCAACCTGCCCCGGCACCAAGATCACATGGCGTCCCGGCGGCGCGGACCAATCGGCGCCGCCCTCGAGGTTGTATTTGGTGATGCCAGCCGAGCAGATCGCCTGGCGCAGCAAAGCCGCTCGCGCCACCAACGCTTCGGAAAATGCCGTCTCGCGCAATAACTGCTCGAGGCGGGAGGGCCGGGTCGCATCGTAATAGATGCCGATGTCGTCCTGCACCCACGACAAAGGGCGGGTCAGGTCAGCGCCCAGTCCCACCGACCGCAGAAAACCATCTTCCACGCGAACGACCGCCCCATGTCCAGGAGTTCTCTCAACGCGCTCGTCCTGATTGCATCCCCACACAGCGATCAGCCCTTCTCGAACACGGCGGGGACGACGCAGGAACCGGACCGATGTCCCGGCGAAGTAATCCCGAACATAGCCGCGTTTCCAGCCCGAAAACCCCACGGCATCGACAACCGGAGCGAAGCGTTCGCGCATGCGGCGCTGCAGCCCCATCCAGGCCAGCACGGTTTCGACTTCACAACGCAGTCCCGTCTCAGGGTTCACGTAGCGGCAGTAATCGATCAGGACGCCGTGCACCAACTGCAGCAAGGACAAGGCGCACCGCCGCGCGGGAGCTGCAAGCTCATCGAGCGTCAGGCCCCAGCCCGCATAGAACGGCATGCCGAACACGCGGACAGGCACGTCCCATAGCAACGCCTCAAAACCCAGCTGCGAGGTCACCGTGTATACGGCACGCACCCTTTCCAGCAGACTGACGGGATGTGCGTCCGAATCCAGTATGTGCACCCGCGGCATCGACCGAAGTGTGGCAAGATCGTAATGGCCTTGCTTGCGTCCGGCGATAACGTCGGGGTGCACTTTCAGCAGGATCGTGCTTTGGGGATACTCGCGCAGCGCGGCATCGAGCATGCGCGTGAAGCTGGCGGCGTCAGCCCCCCCATACTCGATGGACGCATCGCCCCTGGTCTGATCGACCACCAGAACACTGTCATGCGGCAACTCGCCTGAAAAGTCGCGGCTGTGGTTGTACTTGGAAACCCTGGCATGGCGCCAGGAGCGCACCAGCGCGCACGCCCGGCGCTGTTCCGCGCCATTCAGACACTGGCGAATCAACGCCTCGAGGCGCGATGGCCTGCCGGCATCCAGATAAAGGCCCTGGTCGTCCAGCACGATCGACAAGGGAGGATCGTCCCTGCCCAGCCCAACCGAACGCAAAAAGCCGTCTTCGATATGAAGCACCCGCAGGCCGCGCTGCTTTGCGTAACGCTGCGCCCGCAGCGCGCTGGGGCGCATGCCCCACGCCAGGACGGATTCGTGCGATGCCGGCCTGCCTGCGGGACGGTACAGCACGTCGTAGTCGTCCAGCAACGCACGCAGGGTGGCAATGCGATTGACGCCCGGCGCAAGCGCGTAGACCCGGCGCGACGGCAATGCCATCAACGAATCGCCGCAGCCTTGGGTTCGCCGGTCAGTCAAGTCATTCGAAGACATCTGCCTGGGCGAACGAGCCGGCCTGAGCATCCTTTTCGGACAGGACAGGCTCGATGTCCGCTGGCCATTCGATGTTCAATTGGGGGTCGTCCCATTTGATGGAACGCTCCAGGTCCTTGAACCAGTAGTCGGTGGTCTTATAGAGGAAATCGGCCGTTTCGGACAACACGACGAACGCGTGAGCAAAGCCTTCCGGCACCCAGAACTGTCGTTTATTTTCAGCCGTCAGCAAAACGCCGACGGACTTTCCGAACGTGGGCGAGCTGCGGCGGATGTCCACCGCAACGTCATAGACCTCGCCGCTGGTGACGCGCACCAGCTTGCCCTGCGGATGCGGCGGCAACTGGTAATGCAGGCCGCGCAGCACCCCGCGCGATGAGCGCGAGTGGTTGTCCTGCACGAAATGCACGCTGCGGCCGACAGCCTGGTCGAATTTCTGCTGGTTGAAGCTCTCGAAGAAAAAACCGCGCGCGTCGCCGAAGACGGCCGGCTCGATGATCTTCACGTCGGGAATTGCGGTGTCCACGATCTTCACTACCGCGGCTCCTCGGCAAGAATGCGTTTCAGGTATTGGCCGTAGCCGTTCTTCAGCATGGGATCGGCGAGCTGCGCGATCCTGGCGGCGTCGATGTAACCCAGCCGGTAGGCGATCTCTTCCAGGCACGCGACCTTCAGGCCCTGGCGGGCCTCGATAGTGGCAATGAACTGCCCAGCCTCCAGCATGGACTCATGCGTACCCGTGTCGAGCCAGGCGTAGCCACGGCTCATGGTGACGACATTCAGCCCGCCCCGATCGAGATAGAGGCGATTCAGATCGGTGATCTCGAGCTCGCCGCGCGCCGACGGCCGAACGGACTTGGCGAAATCGACAACGCGGTCGTCGTAGAAGTACAGCCCGGTGACAGCGTAATGCGAACGCGGAGTGGTAGGTTTTTCTTCCAGGCTCAGGACCCGGCCGTTGGCATCGAACTCCACGACACCGTAGCGTTCGGGATCCTGCACATGGTAGGCGAACACCGTAGCGCCACGGTCTTGTTGGGACGCGCCGGCAACCAGCTTGGCCAAGTCGTGCCCGTAGAAGATGTTGTCGCCAAGGATCAATGCCGCCGGAGCGCCATCCAGGAACTGCTCGCCGATGAGGAAAGCCTGGGCCAGACCGTCGGGACTGGGTTGCACTGCGTATTGCAGATTGATGCCCCAGGCGCTTCCGTCCCCCAGCAATTGTTCGAATCGCGGCGTATCCTGGGGGGTGGAGATGATCAGGACGTCCCGGATGCCCGCCAGCATCAGCACGCTGAGCGGATAATAAATCATCGGTTTGTCGTAGACCGGCAGCAACTGTTTGGATACCGCCAGTGTCGCGGGATAGAGGCGTGTTCCCGACCCTCCGGCCAGGATAATACCCTTGCGATTTTTCAAATTAGCCTTCCTTGGACGCTTTCAATAAAGCGATACGCCGTTGATGCATATGGCCTATTCAAATGCTGCGGAGCAGCATGCAATATCGGCAACAAATACCCGCTTTAACCAGCGAAATCGCGACATATGCAAACCTGCAATATCTGGAATTTTTTGTGCAGCAACGTCGCGCATTTGCCGCAAAGCTGCCGTGTCTGCAGGATCTCCACACACGCACGAAGTGTAGCAATGGAAGGTAAAATCTACAAACGGGAATTATTCGCAACAAGCTGAAAATCTTTACGTTTCGATAAAATACTCATGCTGCGCGGCAGCACATGCACCGTAATTGGTGAAGCGATTCTAGCCTGATGCTACGAAAATTATTACGCCTGAAACCTTTGGTTGTGCCTGCAACATTCCAACAAACTACGCAACGTTGGTTGGTGCTGCATCAGGGCGGGGACAGCCCCTCCACGGATTATTATGTCCGGCCATATCTTCAAGGGCTCGGCCAACCCGTGGCTTATCGGAATCTGGATACCGTCCGCCCAAGCCTGCAAGACCTGGCGCCGGGCACCGGCGTCGTCATCGTCCGCTATCTGAATCCCGCCTGGGCGCGCTTCCTGGCCGCGCATCGGGCACAGTTGACGTGTGTCGCCTACTTCATGGACGACGACCTGCTGCACCGCCAGGCTTGGCAGGGCCTGCCGCGCCCTTACGTGAAAAAGCTGAACAAGTACTGCCACGCCCGCGCTTCGGACATCCGCGCCCTGGCCTCGCATTACTGGTTCTCGACGGACGCCCTACGCGACCGCTACCCCCATTTATCGGCTGAACTGATGCCAGCGCGCCCGCTCCTGGCGGACCTGGCCGCTGGCTCTCGCCCACTGCAGCCGCTATTGCCCAACGCACCGCTCCAGGTGTTCTACCACGGCACCTCGGCCCATCAGACGGAGTTGGCATGGCTGCATCCCGTGATGTCGCAGGTGCTGGAACGCTGCCCGAACGTGCATTTCGAGGTCATCGGTGGGCATGACGTCAACAGCCGGTACCGCAGCCTGCCGCGCACGCGCGTGCTGCATCCCATGAGCTGGGCCAACTACCAGGCCCATTGCCGTACCCTGAACGGCCATATCGGCCTGGTCCCGCTACTACCTTCTGTGTTCAACACAGGCCGCTCTTACGTCAAGGCGTATGACATCGCTCGCTGCGGTGCGGCCGGACTGTATTCGGCGCAAGGGCCGTACCGGCAGGTGATTCAGCATGGGCACAACGGTCTGCTGCTGGACAATGACCCGCAGGCCTGGGTGACTGAACTGTGCCGCCTGGCCGCCGACCCGGCACGGGTCGACAACCTGCGCCTGACCGCCGCGCGGCTACTGGAGCCATTGAGCGCCGAGCCGCCCACTATTCATACCCCAGCCGGCGCAGGAACCACCCTGATACTGCCGGATGGATACCGGCCAACAGGAAGCAGCCCAGATTCAACGGAAACGGAAAGCTGATCCGCGCCCGATTGGCACGCAAGCCCATGCGGATGACGCGCGCGGCTTTCGGCGCCTTCCAGAGAAACGGCTTGGGGCCCGGCATGTCCGCGCACATCTGCGATTCCACATACCCAGGCATCACGACGTTGATACGCACGCCCTCGCCCGCCAGCCCGTCGCGCATGGCCTCTCCATAAGCCTTGACCGCCGCCTTGCTGGCGCTGTAGCTGGGCGTCTCGGGCAGGCCGCGCCAGGCCGCCAGCGAACTGATCAGGGCGATCTGCCCGCTGCGCCGCGCCCGCATGGCCGGCAGCGATGCCTGAACCGTGGCCATGACCGCCTTGACGTTGACGTCGAACAGGCGGTGCATGTCGTCCCACTGCTCTCCTTCATGCGCCGGGCCGGTGTTGATGTTGACGCCCGCATTGGCGATGACCAGGTCGGGCGCCTCTTCTTCGCCCATGCGTCGCAGCCAGTCCATCAGAAGCTGATGATCCCGCACGTCGAACGCCGCGGTGACCACGCGCGCACCCAGGCCGCCGCACAGGGCTGCCAGCTCATCCAGGCGCTGCGTGTTGCGGCCCTGCAGGATCAGCGTGGCCGTGCCGGCGTGGGCATACTCTTCAGCCAGCGCCCCGCCGATACCGCCGGAGGCGCCGGTGATCAGCACGCAGCGCGGAACGCCGGTGACACGTTTATCGAGGGGATTCATGCGGACGACCTCTCTGCCCAGGCCCGCGCTGCGGCCCGAGGCACGATAAAAAAGACGGCCTCCGCGCAGGGAGGCCGCCATCAGAACGCACTCAGGCCACCGCGGCGGCCCGGGCAGGATTTACTGCAGCAGGCTGCGCAGCATCCACGCATTCTTTTCGTGCACGTCCAGGCGCTGCGTGAGCAGGTCGGCCGTGGGCTGGTCGTTGGCGGCGTCAGCCTTGTCGAAGGCGGCGCGCGCGGTCTTGGCGACGGCTTCATTGCCTTCGACCAGGATGCGGACCATTTCCAGGGCCTCGGGCACGGTCTTGGGCTCTTCGATGGACGTGAGCTTGCCGTATTCGCGATACGTGCCCGGCGCGTAGTGGCCCAGGGCGCGGATGCGTTCGGCGATGCTGTCCAGCGCGGTCCACTCTTCGGTGTACTGCGTCATGAACATGTTGTGCAGCGTGTTGAACAGCGGGCCGGTGACGTTCCAGTGGAAGTTGTGGGTCGTCAGGTACAGCGTGTACGAGTCGGCCAGCAGCTTGGAGAGTTCACCCGCGACCGCGGCGCGATCCTTGTCGGAAATGCCGATGTTGATGCGCGGCGCCGTGGTGGCGGCGGTGCTCTTGGAAGTCTTTGCCATGTGAATGCTCCTTCTTAGCGGGACGGAAACAGGGGAAGGATACCACCGCTGGGGGACAGATTCGGCGAAATAAATGCATCGCCATGATAGGCAAAAACAAGCGTTCGGCGCCCCCGGAATTGCAAAGATCACCCGTCTTGGGCAAAGATCACGCAAATCTGTTGCAATATAGGCCGTTCCAACAGGAACAACCCTGGGCACGACCCGGGATTTTCCCTTCAAAAATTCCTCTTTCAGGAGAACCCCCAAGATGAAGAAGACGCTGCTCGCTGCCTCCCTAGCCATGATTTGCGCGGGTGTGGCACATGCAGATACGTCGGTCACGCTTTATGGACTTATCGACACCGGTATCGGCTACAACAAGGTCAAGGGTGCGGGCTACGACGCCAGCCGCTTGGGTATGATCAACGGCATCGAAGGCGGCTCGCGCTGGGGCCTGCGCGGCGCGGAAGACCTGGGCGACGGCCTGCGCGCGGAGTTCGTGCTGGAAAGCGGCTTCGACTCCAGCACCGGCGACCGCTCGCAGGGCGGACGCCTGTTCGGCCGCCAGGCCACGATCGGGCTGGCGAACGACGCCTGGGGCCGCGTCAACTTCGGGCGCCAGGTGGGCGTCTCGTCGAAGTGGCTCGCGGACATCGACCCGTTCTACACCAGCTACACCCAGTCCAACCTGGGCCTGGGCTTCAGCGCCTCGAACACGAACCGCTGGGACAACGTGGTCATGTACGAGACCCCCACCGTCGCCGGCTTCCAGGCCGCCGTGGGCTACTCGTTCAACGTGGACGCCAACGATGCCTCGCAAAGCGGCTTCGCCACGGCGGACAATGCGCGCGGCATCACCGCCGGCGTGCGCTACCTGAACGGCCCGCTGAACGTCACCCTGACTTTCGACCAACTGAACCCCAGCAACGCCTCGGACGCGGGCGGCGCCAAGCCGCGCCAGTACGCCATCGGCGCCAGCTACGACTTCGAAGTGCTGAAGGTTGCGGCGGCCTACGGACGTACGACCGACGGCTGGTTCATCGGCCAGGACCTGCCCGCGGGTACGCCCTTCAGCTCCGCGCTGGGCACCAACCGTTATGTCGACGGGTTCAAGGCCAATGCCTACATGGTGGGCGCGACCGTCCCCGTGAGCGCGGCCTCCAGCGTCTTCTTCTCGTGGCAGAACGTCAACCCGAACAACGACCAGTTGACCGGTGACGACGAGACCATGAACTCGTACAGCGTGGGCTATACCTACGACCTGTCCAAGCGCACCAACGTGTACGCCTACGGTTCTTATGCGACGGACTATGCGTTCGTCGACGGGCTGAAGAGCACGGCGGGCGGCGTGGGCATCATGCACCGCTTCTGATCGTGACCCCGGCATACGGGGCGGCGCTTGCCTGGCCGCCCCGTATGTTTTTTGCGCTTGCGCATCCGGCCCCTTAATTGGATGCGCATAAGTCACACCTTGACGGGCAAATAGCGCCCGTGCGCCAGTAGAATTCCTGAGTCGCGTTGCATCCAGGGAGTTTCTCATGGTCGACACATCGCCCGCCTTGCAAGAAACCGTGCGCCCCTGGCGTAGCGGCGACGTCACCGTCATCGACAACACCAAGCTCAAGAAAGCCGTGACGGCC
Source organism: Bordetella ansorpii (assembly GCF_900078315.1). Taxonomy (GTDB): domain Bacteria; phylum Pseudomonadota; class Gammaproteobacteria; order Burkholderiales; family Burkholderiaceae_B; genus Bordetella; species Bordetella ansorpii. The sequence goes on along the minus strand of NZ_FKBS01000012.1, from coordinate 87,136 downwards.
GCCGCCCTGGGCAACGCGATGGAGTGGTTCGATTTCGGCGTCTACGGCTTCGTGGCCCACGCCTTGGGCAAAGTGTTCTTCCCCGACGCATCGCCGGCCGTGCAGACCATCGCCGCGCTGGGCACGTTCTCGGTGCCCTTCCTGGTGCGGCCCCTGGGCGGCGTATTCTTCGGCCTGATGGGCGACAAGTTCGGGCGGCAGAAAGTGCTGTCGCTGACCATCATCATCATGGCCATCAGCACGTTCTGCATCGGGCTGATTCCCTCTTATGAAACCATCGGCCTGTGGGCGCCGCTGTTGCTGCTGCTGTGCAAGCTGGCGCAGGGCTTCTCGGTGGGCGGCGAATACACCGGCGCGGCCATCTTCGTGGCCGAGTACGCGCCCGACCGCCAACGCGGGTTCCTGGGCAGTTGGCTGGATTTCGGCTCGATCGCGGGCTTCGTGCTGGGCGCCGGACTGGTGGTGCTGCTGCAGGCGGTGATGAGCGACCAGAGCTTCCTGGACTGGGGCTGGCGTGCGCCGTTCTTCATCGCCGGCCCGCTGGGCCTGCTGGGCCTGTACCTGCGGCACGCCGCGGAGGAAACGCCGGCCTTCACGCAGCAGTTGGAGAAGATGGAGCAGGAAGACCGCGACGCCGTGCAGGAGCGGCCCACCGTGTCGGTACGCGAGATCTTCGCCAAGTACCGGCGCGCCCTGCTGGTCTGCATCGGCATGGTGCTGACGACCAACATCACGTATTACATGCAGCTGACCTACATGCCGACGTACCTGTCGGGCAGCCTGAACTACTCGGAGCAGCACGGCGTGCTGATCATCGTGGTGGTCATGGTAGGCATGCTGTTCGTGCAGCCAGTGGTGGGGTTCATCAGCGACAAGATCGGCCGCAAGCCGTTCTTCACGGCGGGCTGCATCGGACTGTTCCTGGTTGCCATCCCGGCCTACAAGCTGGTGGGCATCGACAACATCGGACTGATCTTCCTGGGGCTGCTGCTGATCGCGATCGTGCTGAACTGCATGATCGGGGTGATGGCGGCCACCCTGCCCGCGCTGTTTCCCACCCGCATCCGCTACAGCGCGCTGGCGGCGTCCTTCAATGTGGCCATCATCGTCGCGGGCCTGACGCCTACCGTGGCGGCGTGGATCGTGGAAGAGACCGACAACCTGATGATGCCCGCGTACTACCTGATGGCCGCGGCGGTGGTGGGGCTGATCACGGCGATCTTCATGCCCGAGACCGCCAACCGGCCGCTGCGTGGCGACACGCCCAACGCCTCCAGCAAGGCGGAAGTGAAGGCCCTGCTGCAACAGGCCTATGACCGGATCGAACAGAGCGTGCAGGACATGGACGCCGAGATTGCCGACATGGAAGAGAAGCTGGAGGCGCTGAAGCAGAAGCGGCAGCGGCTGGCGGATCGGCATCCGGATATCGACTGATCGCAGGTCCTAGACGGCAGCGTCGCCGAACAGGCCCTGGAGCGACTCGGCGATCAGGATGCGGCGGCCCAGGGCGCGTAGCTGTTCGGGATCGGCCTGGTCCAGGCGTTGGCCCACCCAGTCGGGGCTGGGGCCGAATTTTTGCTCGATCATGTCCTGCAGCAGGGCCGCCTGGCCACGCTTCAGGCCGATGGCAATGCCTTGCTTGGTAAAAACACGTTCATGGGTCATGACAAAGGCCATGCGGGACTCCTGTTCGATCTGCACCAGCATGCGTGCGTAGGATTCTTGCTGAGCGGCTGGCAACGCGAGCAGCCAATCGATCAGTCTCAGCAAGCTTATAGATTCTTCCGGCGCATAACCTTTCGCGATCAATTTTCGGACCAGTCCGACCTTGCATGACAGCCGATCAGCTCGAGGATGCCGATGCGCCAGCAGTTGAGCCATGTTGACCATGGCGAACGGATTGGCCTGCGCGAGCGTTTCCAGGTCCCGCCAGCGCGCGAGCCACCGTCCCAGATATACCGCCTGATATCGCAATGGCTGCGCGTTCTGCAACGCCTGGTGCTCGGCCGTCAGCCAATCGGGACCGCTTGCGCCCCGGGTGAATATGACCAGGGAGTAGACCGTTGTCGACGGCGGCTCGATGCTCTGCATGCCCGGCTGCAGCACGTAGCGATCATGAATTCGATAGTCGTACTGCTGCAATCGCAAGGAGGCCAGGCGCCGCATGGCCACGGACGGATGGCGGCTTTCCACTTCCACATGCAGCAGCAGCGCGACATAGCGGCCGCAGGCAAGCTTCAGGCGCGCCAGCTTGTCGACCTGGCGCCGGTGCCGCACGCCCGGCGCGATGCCCTGGAATTCCTTGTCGAGAAAAACCGGCGGCTGGCTCCAGTCGACACGGTCGTGCAGCTCGGGCGCGAATATCGCCAGCGACTGCGGCAAGAATCGCTCGAGCGCCTCTTTCCACGGAGAGTCGAAGTCCTCGCGGAGCGGCTTTCCTGATGAGCGATGCGGCATGATGCGGTTTCCGAAACAGCGGGAAATCGCACTGTGGCGCAGACGGGCATGGCTCGCCAGATCGGAGAATACGGACGGACGAAAGCATCACCCCGCTCGGGAACCGTCCATTCGAGCAGCCATCCGGATGGCCCGCGGGACGCCTACGCGTCGCTGCGCGCCTCGTCCGCCAGCATCGCCACGCCCGGCAGGCCGCACGCATACACCGCATCGGCCAGCGCCTCGATGGCGGCCAGGCGCGGAAAGCTGCGGCGCCAGGCCAGCACCACGCGGCGTTCGGGCGGCTTGCCGGTGAACGGCACGTAGCTCAGCAGGCTGCGGGCCGGCGGATGTTCGGGCACCGCCGTGACCGGCAGGACCGTCACCCCGATGCCGGCGGCCACCATGTGCCGGATGGTTTCCAGCGACGAGCCCTCGAACGTGCGCTGGATGCCGTCGCTGGCCGCCGAGAAACGCGACAGCTCGGGACAGACCTCCAGCACCTGATCCCGGAAGCAATGGCCGCTGCCCAGCAGCAGCATGGTCTGCTGCTTCAGGTCCTGGGCGTCGACGGACTCGGCGTTCGCCCATTCGTGATCCTGGGGCACGGCGACCAGGAAGGGTTCGTCGTACAGCGGCTGCGTGACCAGGCCGGCCTCGGGCAGCGGCAGCGCCATGATGGCGCAGTCGATCTCGCCCTGGCGCAGCAGCTCGACCAGGCGCACGGTGAAGTTCTCCTGCAGCAACAGCGGCATCTGCGGCGTGCGTTCGATCTGCGTGGGCACCAGGCGCGGCAGCAGATAGGGGCCGATGGTGTGGATGATGCCCACGCGCAGCGGCCCGGCCAGCGGGTCATGGCCCTGGCGCGCGATTTCCTTGATGCTGGCGCTTTCCTCCAGCACCTTCTGCGCCTGCGCGACGATGCGCTGGCCGATGGGCGTCACGCCCACCTCGTTGCCGCCGCGTTCGAACAGCGTCACGCCCAGTTCGTCCTCGAGCTTGCGGATGGCCACCGACAGCGTCGGCTGGCTGACGAAACAGGCCTCGGCCGCACGGCCGAAATGGCGCTCGCGGGCCACGGCGACGATGTACTTGAGTTCGGTGAGGGTCATGGCAAGGTCCGCCAGGGAAAAAGAGTGGAACGACAACACCCGCCAACGCGGCGGACGGCAGAAGGATTACCTTTCGGACTGCGCGGATGGGATGGGGTCGGCATGGTCAGGTCCGCAGGAAGTCTTCACGGCCACGCATCCAGCGCGCCAGATGGGCCTCGACCACGTCGGGATGGTCGCGCCGCAGCACCGCGGCGGCGTCGCGCGCCTGCTCGGCCAGCTCGGCGTCGGCATCCAGGTCGGCGAAGCGCAGCAGCGCCATGCCCGACTGGCGCTTGCCCAGGAATTCGCCCGGGCCGCGCTGCTCCAGGTCGCGGCGCGCGATCTCGAAGCCGTCGTTGGTCTCGAACATGGCGCGCAAGCGCTCGCGCGCCACCTGCGACAGCGGCATCTGGTAGAGCAGCACGCAAACGGATTCGGCGCTGCCCCGCCCGACCCGCCCGCGCAACTGATGCAACTGCGCCAGGCCGAAGCGCTCGGCATGCTCGATCACCATCAACGAGGCGTTGGGCACGTCCACGCCGACTTCGATGACGGTGGTGGCCACCAGCAGATCGATCTGCCCGTCGCGGAAGGCCTGCATCACCGCGGCCTTATCGGCCTGCGGCAGCCGGCCGTGAACCAGGCCGATACGCAGATCGGGCAGGTCGGCCTGCATGCCTTCGTAGGTGTCCACGGCGGTCTGCAATTCCAGCGCCTCGCTCTCCTCCACCAGCGGACAGACCCAGTAGGCCTGCTGCCCCTGGCGCGCGGCCTGCGCGATGTGGCCGATGATTTCCTCGCGCCGCGCGTCGGAGAACAGCTTGGTGACCACGGGCGTGCGGCCCGGCGGCAACTCGTCGATGACGGACACGTCCAGGTCGGCGAAGAACGTCATGGCCAGGGTGCGCGGAATGGGCGTCGCGCTCATGTGCAGTTGATGCGGGGCCAGCTCGTCCTCGATCTCGCCCTTGCGGCTGAGCGCCAGACGCTGGCCCACGCCGAAGCGGTGCTGCTCGTCGACGATGGACAGGCCCAGGCGATGAAAGGAGACGTGGTCCTGCACCAGCGCCTGCGTGCCCACCACCAGATCCACCGAGCCCTCGGCCGCGGCGGCGGCGGCTTCGCGGCGGGCCTTCGCGGGCAGGCTACCGCTGAGCCAGGCCACGCCCACGCCCAGCGGTTCGAGCCAGGACACCAGCTTGCGGAAATGCTGCTCGGCCAGCAGTTCGGTGGGCGCCATCATGGCGACCTGCGCCCCACAGGAAATGGCCTGGGCGGCCGCCACGGCGGCCACCACGGTCTTGCCGCTGCCCACGTCGCCCTGCAGCAGGCGGTGCATGGGATACGGTTGGTCGAGATCGATGGCGATCTCGTCGACCACGCGTTGCTGCGCGCCGGTCAGCGCGAACGGCAAGGCGGCGTACAGACGTTCGACCAGATTGCCCGGTTGGGTAGGCTTGGGCAGCCTGTCGGCGCGCTTGCTGCGCCGCCCCGCGCGGGCCGCGGCCAGCGACAGTTGCTGGGCCAGCAGTTCGTCGAACTTGATGCGGCGCCAGGCGGGATGCGCACGTTCGGCCAGTTCGTGGCCGGACACGCCCGGCGGCGGCGCGTGCAGCAGGCGGATGGCCGGCTCGAACGGCATCAGGTCGTAGCGCCCGCGCACGCTGTCGGGCAGCGTGTCGCCCAGATCCGCCTGTTCGAGCGCCTGGGTGACGGCGCGGCGCAAGGTGGGCTGCGGCAGGCCATCGGTACTGGGGTAGACAGGCGTGAGGGCCTCGGGCAGCGCGGTGTCCGCGTTGCTCATGCGCGGATGCACCATTTCGCGGCCGAACAAGCCGCCGCGCACGTCGCCGCGCGCGCGCAGGCGGCGGCCCTTCTCAAGCTGTTTTTGCTGGCTGGGGTAGAAATTGAGCCAGCGCAACTGCAACTCGCCACTGTCGTCGGCCAGCACGGCCGTCAGTTGGCGGCGTGGGCGATACATGACTTCGGAGCGCAGCACCTCGCCTTCGACCTGTGCGGGGTAGCCGGGCCGCAGGCTGCCGATGGGCACGACGCGGGTTTCGTCCTCGTAGCGCAGGGGCAGATGCAGCAGGAAATCTTCGGGGCCGTAGAGACCCAGCGACTGGAGCTTGCGCTCGACCAGGCTGGCCGCGCTGCGGACTTCCTTGGGGCGTGACTCGACCGGCGCCTTGCGGCGCGGCCGGGTTGCCGCGACGGGTTTGTCGGCCGCGGCTTGGCGGGATGCCATGGGCGTGTCTGAAGTAGACAGAACCGTACTGCCGCGAGGCCTTACAGCACCAGGATGGCTTCCACTTCGAACTGCGCGCCCTTGGGCAGGCTGGACACGCCGACGGTGGAACGCGCCGGGAACGGCTGCGGGATGATCTCGGCCATGATCGCGTTGGCGGCGGTGAACTTGCTGAGATCGGTCAGGAACAGCGTGAGCTTGACGATGCTGTCCAGCGTGCCGCCGGCCGCCGTGATGACGGCCTGCATGTTGGCGAAGGCCTGACGCACCTGGGCGTCGAAATTCTCGGACACCAGTTCGCCGGTGCCGGGCTCCAGGCCGATCTGGCCGGACAGGAACACGGTCTTGCCGGTGGCGGCCACTGCTTGCGAGTACGGGCCGACCGCGGCGGGGGCGTCGTCGGTATGGATGATCTGCTTGCTCATGGCGGGAATCCTGGGGAAATTACGGCGGTTAGGACTATCGGAGTGTAGCCAGCAATAGTCCTTCGTGAAAGGGATATTTGGCGCATCGCCGGGCGTCGGCGCACGGCATGGATCAGGCCAGGCCGGCGCGATGCGCCATCAGCAGATCATAGAAGGTCTGCGCGGCCACCGACAGGCCGCGCCCCTTGCGCCTGACCAGGAACAGCGGCCGCGTCAGCGCACGCCCCTGCAAGGGCTTGATGACCAGTTCGGGCCGCTGGAAATGGAACAGGGTCATGGCAGGCACCACGCTGACGCCCATGCCCGCCAGCACCAGGCCGGTGACGGTGGCCAGGTGCTCGACCTCGAGCACGGGGGTGAAGGCTTCGGCGCCCAGGGCCTCGTCCAGCCGCTGGCGCACGCTGCTGCCGCGCGCCAGTTGGATGACGGGCCACTGCGCCACGTCGCGCAGCCGCACCTGGCGCTGCGATGCCAGCGCATGGTCTTCGCGGCACACCAGGAAGTAGCGGTCGGCATGCAGGAAGGTGCTGTCCAGCCCGCTCATGTCAGCGCGGCGCGCGGCCACGGCGAAGTCGACCTCGCCGTTCTGAACCATGTCCAGGCAGGGATCGAGCAAGGCATCGCGCAGTTGCAGGACGATGCCCGGGTAGTCGGCATGGAACTGCGCCAGCAGGCCCGGCAACCAGCCCGCGGCCAGCGAGGGCAACGCCGCCACCGACACCCGGCCGCGGCGCCGTTCGGCGTGGTCGCGCAGGTCTTCCATGGCCAGTTCGAGCTCTCCCAGCAGGCGCTGCGCCGTGCTTTCCAGCACGCGGCCCTCGATGGTGAGTTCGACCCGGCGCGTATTGCGGTCGAACAGGCGCACGCCGGCGGCCTCTTCCAGCGTACGGATCAGGGCGCTGAATGCAGGCTGCGTCAGGTGGCAGCGCTGGGCGGCGCGGGTGAAGTGCTTCTCTTCGGCCAGGGCCACGAAAGCGCGCAATTGCCGGGTGGACAGATTCATACAAACCTTGGATAAATCAATCTCATATTTCTATTTTACGTATGAAGCCGGCATGCCTATAGTGGCCGTCATCAATCGCGACATCGGGCGCATCGCACGCCCTGGAGACAACGCAATGCCTGCCCAGCCCTCCCCCTGCCTGGTCGGATGCGCGACCGGCTTTTCCGGAGACCGCACCGATGGCGCGCTACCCGTGGTGCGCACGCTGGCGCGCCAGGGCGGCGGCACCCTGATCTTCGAAACCCTGGCCGAACGCACGCTGGCGCTGGCGCAACTGGCGCGCAACCAGGACCCGGACGCCGGCTACGAGCCGCTGCTGGACGATCTGGTCGGACCGGTGCTGCAGGACTGCCTGCGGCATGGCATCGACATCGTCAGCAACTTCGGCGCGGCCAATCCCCCGGCGGCGGCACGGCGCATCGCCGCGCTGGCGGCCGCGCAGGGCCTGCCCGCACCGCGCATCGCCACCGTGCATGGCGACGAACTGAACCGCCCCGAACAGCGCGCGCTGCTGCGCGAAAAGCTCGGCCCCGTGCTGGACACGCTGGACGTGGTCAGCGCCAATGCCTATCTGGGCGCCACCGAGATCGCCGAGGCCTTGCGCGCCGGCGCGCAGATCGTGGTGGCCGGCCGCGTGGCCGATCCCTCGCTGACGGTCGGCCCCGCGCTGGCCCACTACGGCTGGGCGCCGGACGACTGGGCGCGCATCGGCCGCGCCACCATCGCCGGCCACCTGCTGGAATGCGGCACGCAGGTCACGGGCGGCTATTTCAGCGTGCCGGGCCTGAAGGACGTGCCCGGCGGCCTGGCCGACACGGGCTTTCCGATCGCCGAGATCGACGCGGACGGCGGCTTCGTGGTGGGCAAGGCGGACGGCACCGGCGGCATGGTCGATGCCCGCACGGTGAAGGAACAACTGCTGTACGAAGTGCATGATCCCGCGCGCTACCTGACCCCCGACGTGATTGCCGATCTGAGCGGCGCCACGGTGCGGGAACTGGGCGGCGACCGCGTGGCGGTGCACGGCGTGACCGGCCATGTGCGGCCGGACGAGCTGAAGGTCAACGTCTGCTATCGCGGCGGCTGGCTGGCCGAGGCCGAGATCTCGTACGCCGGGGTGCAGGCGGAAGCCCGCGCGCGCCTGGCGGGCGAGACCGTGGCGCGCCGCATCGGCTCGGCGCTGAAACTGCGCATCGACCTGATCGGCGCGCTGAGCATCCTGGCCGACGATGGCGGCGCCATGCGCGACGCTCGCGCACCCGGCCACGGCCGCGACGTGCGCCTGCGCGTGGCGGGGGAACACGCCGACCGCGCCGTGGCCGAACGCGTGCTGCGCGAAGTGATGGCGCTGTACTGCTGCGGCCCGGCGGGCGGCGGCGGGGTGCGCACCTCGCTGCGTCCACGCCTGAACATGCTGTCCTGCACCGTGCCGCGCGAGGCCGTGGCGGCGGGCTGGAGCATGCACGATACCGGCGCTCGCCAATAAGGATCGCAACCATGACGAACACCGTGGAAGTACCGCTGTACCGGCTGGCGCACAGCCGCTCGGGCGACAAGGGCGACATCTCGAACCTGAGCCTGATCGCCTGGGACGCCGAGTGCCATGCCGTCCTGCTGGACCAGGTGACCGAGGCGCGCGTCGCCGAATGGTTCGCCTACCGCCGGCCGGCGCGCGTGACGCGCTATGTGCTGACCGGCCTGCAAGCCATGAATTTCGTGCTGGAAGGCGTGCTGGATGGCGGCGTCAACGACGCGCTGAACCTGGACGCGCACGGCAAGGGCCTGTCTTTCCATCTGCTGGACCTGCCTGTCGCCGTGCCCGCGGCGCTGGCGGCGCGCCTGCCCGACGTGCCGGGCTGAGGGGCGCTTTTTTCCTTCTTTACCTTCGCGTTCATAACGACATCCCACAGGAGACAACCATGCGATTTTTCACCCTGACCCGACTGGCCGCCTGGTGTGCCGTCGCCGCGCTGCCGCTGGCCGCCAATGCGCAAGACTTCCCGAACAAGCCCATCACCTTCGTCGTACCGTTCGCGGCCGGCAGCGCCACCGACCAGATCGGCCGCGCCATCGCGCAAGGCGTCACCGAGCAGACGGGCCAGGCCGTAGTCATCGAGAACAAGCCGGGCGCCAGCGCCATGATCGGCGCGCAGGACGTGGCCCGCGCCGCGCCGGACGGCTACCGCGTGCTGATCACCACCAACACCACGCATGCGGCCAACGAGCACCTGTACAAGACGCTGCAGTACAACCCCGTGAAGGACTACGCCCCCATCACCCTGCTGGGCAAGGGCGGCCAGATCATGGTGGTGAATCCGGCCTCGCAGGCCAGGAGCGTGGGCGATTTCCTGGAAATGGCCAAGAAAAATCCGGGCAAGATGAGTTTCGGCAGCGGCAGCTCCAGCAGCCGCATCGCGGGCGAACTGCTGCAGCAGATGGCCGGCGTGCAATTGCTGCACGTGCCGTACAAGAGCAATCCGCCGGCCGTGACCGACCTGATGGGCGGCCAGATCGACATGATGATCACCGATACGGCCACCGGCCTGCCCCAGGTGAAGGCCGGCAAGCTGCGCGCCCTGGGCGTGACAGGCCTGAAGCGCTCGCCGCTGGCCCCGGACGTGCCCACCATCGACGAGGCCGGCGTGAAGGGCTATGAGATGGGCTACTGGTTCGCGGCCTATGCGCCGGCCGGCACGCCTCCGGCGGTGGTCAAGCGCCTGAACGAGCTGATGGTGAAGGCCACCGAAAGCAACGCCGCCAAGCAGTTCTATGCCAACACGGGCACCGCCCCCGCCACCTCCACGCCCGACGAACTGACGCAATTCCAGGCGGCCGAATCGACCAAGTGGGGCGAGATCATCAAGAAGGCCGGCATCCAGCCGGAATAAGGACCCGGCGGACGCCTCGCATGGCGTCCGCCTTCGAGGCCCGACCGGCGCATCCCCGCGCCGGATAAATAAAAACCAGACGTACCCCCCTGCCCTCGGCGCACCCCGCCGCGGGTGCGGGACGTCGCCCGTACGGGACGCTCGCTCCGGGGGTCAACCCAAGAGGAGACGAAGATGAGACCTGTACGTTTCAGTGCCTTTCCGCGCGCCTGCGCAGTGTCCGTTCTGGCGGCCATGTTGGCTGCCTGCGGCGGCAATGGCGACGACGATGACGAGAGTAGCCCTCCGCCCACGCCGCCCACCCAACCCACCCCGCGGGCATGCAGCACGGACGCGTTCGCCGACGTTCAACTGGCGGGCGCCCGCATCTCGTCGGCCGAGCCGGTCGCCGCGGGGGACTACACCCCGCCCGGTACCCGCCAGACGTTGCCGGATCTGCCCGCCTTCTGCCGCATCGATGCCGTGGCCACGCCGTCGGCCAGCTCGCTTATCAACTTCCAGGTGTGGGTGCCGGAAGGCTCTGCCTGGAACGGCAAGCTGGTCGCCACCGGCAACGGCGGCTACAGCCCCGCGCTGAGCTACACCGACATGGCCTACGCCCTGCGCCAGGGCTATGCGACGCTGGGCGGAGATACCGGCCACCAGACCGAGGACATGCTCTGGGGCGTGAACAACACGGAAAAAATCATCGACTGGGGCACGCGATCGATCAATGCGATCACCGTCGCGGGCAAGCAGATGATCGACGAACTGCGTGCGCAACCAGCCAGCCGCGCGTACTACCTGGGGTGCTCGACAGGCGGCCATCAGGGCTTCGCCGAAGCGCAGCGCTATCCCACGGATTTCGACGGCATCATCGCCGGCGCGCCGGGCAACAACCGCACGGCGCTGAACATCGAGTTCATGTGGCGGTTCCGTTCGAACCGGCCCGTCGACGACAATCTGACGCAGTACCTGACCGGTGCCAAGCTGAACCTGCTGACCAGCAAGGCCACCGCGGCCTGCGACGCCCTGGACGGCGTGGCGGATGGCGTGATCGACGATCCGCGGCAATGCACGGCGGCGCGCTTCGACGTGGACACCTTGCTGTGCACCGGCGCCGACGCGGCGGACTGCCTGACCATCGACCAGATAAGCGCCGCGAAGAAGATCTACCAGGGTCCGCGCAACCCGCGCACCGACGCACAGTGGTATCCCGGCTGGCCGGTCGGCAGTGAATCGGGCTGGTCCGGCTACATGGGAACGACCGAACCGGTGCGCGCCGACTTCTGGCGTTACTGGGTGTTCGATGATCCCCACTGGAACTGGTGGACGTTCGATTTCGACCGTGACGTCTCGTACGCGTACGCCAAGGTCGCGCCATGGGTCGACCAGACCAGCACGGACCTGTCCGCCTTCAAGGCCAACGGCGGCAAGATGATCGTCTATCACGGCTGGAGCGATCCGGTGGTCAGCGCCCACGACAGCATCGACTACTACGGCCGCGTGCGCCAGGCGCAGGGGTCGCAGGACGCCATGGACGCGTTCTACCGCATGTTCCTGGTGCCCGGCATGGGCCATTGCGGCGGCGGGCCGGGCGTTACGGGTCTGCGCAGCGATGCGGCCTCGCCCGCGGCCAGCAGCGACATCCTCGCCGCGCTGGACCGCTGGGTGGAACAGGGCCGTGCGCCTGATGATCTGGTGGCCACGCGCATGAGCGGGGCATCGGTTTCGCGTACGCGGCCATTGTGCGCCTATCCCACGCAAGCCACCTATCGGGGCAGCGGCGATCCCGACGTGGCCACGAACTACACCTGCCAATAAAACCGCCATCGCCGGGCCCACCTGACGGGCGGCCCGGCAAATACCCATATCGGAGCAGACATGAGAACGAAACGCCTGTTGCCCTGGCTGGCGCTGCTGCTGGCCGCCTGCCATTCCGCGGACTCTGACGACCCGGCGCCCGTGCCGCCGCCCGAAGCCGCCGCGCCGCGGATCTGGATGGATGTCGACAATGTCGAACGCATTGCCGCGGCCGATGGCGCGCCCGAGTACGAGAAGCTGACGGGACGCATCCGTGGCGAAGTGGATCCGGCGGATCCCGCCAACGCCATCATCACCGATCTGGACCTTGCACAGCCCCGCACCGCGTCGGGCATGGTGGAGTATGTATCGGAGTTCGTGCTGTTCCGGCCGCGCAATGCCGCCGATGGCAACGGCATCCTGCGCTACGACGCGCCGAACCGCGGCAATCTGCTGACGCTGGTCGGCGGCCAGCCCGAAGCGCTGTTGCGGCGGCGCGGCTACAGCGTGCTGTACTCGGCCTGGCAGGGCGACGTGCCCAAGAGCGCCGCCGAGCGCCTGACGCTGCAGGTGCCGGTCGCCCGCGCAGCCGACGGCGGCAGCATCACCGGCCCCTACCGCGCCGAACTGATCGCGCGTACGGCCTCGCCGCGCCTGACGCTGCCCGGCGGCGTGTTCAACGGCACCATGATTCCGTACGCGCCCACCAGCCTGGACAACACCCTGCCCGGCTATCAACTGACGCGCCGGCTGCGCGAGACGGATCCGCGCCAGAGCATCCCGGCCTCGCAATGGAAATTCGCCGCCTGCGACGCCAGCGGCAATCCCTTCCCGGGCACGCCGGACCCGGCCTCGATCTGCCTGCAAGGCGGCTTCGATCCGCAGTATCTGTACGAACTGACCTATGTCGCCAAGGATCCGAAGGTGATGGGCATCGGGCTGGCCGCGCTGCGCGATACGGTCTCCTTTCTGCGGCATGGTCAGGAAGACGCCGGCGGACGCGCCAATCCGCTGGCGGGCCGCGTGCTGCACACCCTGGGCCAGGGCACCTCGCAAAGCGGCAATTTCATGAAGACCTTCCTGCATCTGGGCTTCAATGCCGACCGGCAGGGACGCAAGGTGTTCGACGGCATCTACGCCCACGTGGCCGCCCGGCAGACCAACCTGAACACGCGCTTCGCGGTGCCGGGCGGCGGCGGGGGGCTGCGCACGGACCACACTGCCTTCGGCCAGACGGCGCCGCGTGGACTGGCGCCCGACTACGTGGACACGCTGAGCGGCCGGCAAGGCGGCGTGATGACCCGCTGCGCCCGCACCGACACCTGCCCCAAGTTCTTCCTCGGCCTGAGCGGCACCGAGTTCTGGGTGCTGCAGGGCTCGCCCGTGCTGACCGATGCCTACGGCCAGCAAGACCTGCGGCAGCCGGACAACGCGCGCATCTACTACTACGCCGGCACCCAGCACGGCGATGGCGTGCCCAACTATGCCCCCGCGCAAGGCCGCTATCCCATCGGCACCGAGGCCACCTTCGGCACGACGTTCCGCGCCCTGTGGGTGGCGCTGGAGGAATGGGTGGTCAGCGGCGCCGAGCCGCCCGCCACGCGTACGCCGCGCCTGGACGACGGCACACTGGTGCGCGCCGATACGTTGAGCTACCCCACGATGCAAGGGCTGCGCTGGCAAGGCGGCACGGCACTGCCCGCCTTCTCGTATCTGGGCCTGTACAACGGCTTTCCGCTGCTGGATTTCGGTCCCCAGTACGTGCACGACGACGAATCGGGCATCGCCACGCGCCTGCCGCCGTACTACACCGGGCGCGACTATGCGATCCTGGTGCCCAGGCCGGACAGCGACGGCATGGACGCCGCGGGCATACGCAGCGTCAACGCCCTGGCGCCCACGGGCACCAGCCTGGGCTACAACTACACGCCCGAGGGCCCCTGGACCGATCTGCTGGGCCTGTCCGGCAGCTTCATCCCCTTCCACGCCACGCGGGCCGAACGGCTGGCCGCCGGCGATCAGCGGCTGTCATTGGAGGAGCGCTACGGCGACCACGACGGCTATGTGCGCGCGGTCGAGAGCGGCGCCCAGGCGTTGATGCGCGATCGCCTGCTGCTGCGTGAGGATGCGGATGCGGCGATCGAGGCGGCGCGGGCGTCCACCGTGCTGCGCGCCCCCTGAAGGCGACAGCCTCGACCGCCTTGCCTTGCGGGGATGCCGGATCTGCCCGCGCCTGGAGGGGGCGGATCCAGCTCGCTAGGCACGGGCATCCCCGCCCCACGAGGCGTTCACCGGCTCGCGCTTGGCGTACTCCGCCTGCGCCGTGCGCAGAAAGGCCCGCACCAGGCTGATGCGCGGCGACGCGCGCGACCAGATCAGGCCGAAGCGGCGCGGCTCGCAATAGGCCGGCAGGGGAATCTGCGCCAGGCCCAGCCGCATCATCACGTCATTGGTCGACAAGGGCAGGATGGCCACGCCCAGCCCACGGCTGACCATCACTGCAATGGACTCGATCGCATTCACCTCGAAGCGTTCGTTGGGGCGGATGCCGGCGGCGCGCAGGTAGTTCTCGACCTGCCGGCCGCCCCATTCGCTGCGCTTGTAGCGGATGAAGGGCTGCGTGGCCAGCAAGTGATGCGGATCGTCGCCGGCATGGCGCGACGCGGCCGCCAGCACGTAAGGCTCCTCGCGCAGCAACTCCCAGCCCAGGCTTTTCGGCACGGGATACGGCGCCTGCAGCGCGATGGCCGCGTCCAGTTCGCCATGTTCGATGGCGGTGTAGAACGCGGGCGACAAGCCGGGCCGGATGTCGACGTTGATCATGGGATGGTCCTTGACCAACTGTTCCAGGATCACCGGCAGCATGCTGTTCAACACGGTATTGCCGGCGCCCAGCCGCAACTCGCCCACCATCTCGCTGGTGCGCGCCAGGTAGCGGATGCGGTCCACCTCGGCCAGCACCTGCTGCATCGGGGCCAGCAATTGCACGGCCTTTTCGGTCAGGTGCACCGTGCGGCCCGCGCGGGCCACCAGGGCCACGCCCAGCGATTCTTCCAGCGCGCGCACCTGCTGCGCGACGGCCCCATGCGTGAGGTTCAGTTGCCGGGCCGCCGCGGCCATCGAGCCGTGCTGCGCCACGGCTACCAGCGTTTCCAGGGCACGAAGGTTCATGATGATAGGTTTTCTATCGTTTGATCGTATCCCCAGCATACTCCTGGGCATCGGCTTGTTTGCCAGAATCCGGAAAAATACCTGGAGACATTGCATGAAAAGCAAGCTGTTCGTGCCGGCCAGCCGGCCGGAACTGTTCCCCAAGGCCGACTCCAGCCGCGCGGACGCCCTGTCCTTCGACCTGGAAGACGCGGTCGCGGCCGATGACCGCCCCGCCGCGCGGCGCAACCTGGCGCAGTGGCTGAAGACGGCCGAGCGCCGTCCGGGCCGCAGGATCATCGTCCGGGTGAATGCTCCCGACACGACAGATTTTCTGCAGGATCTGCAAGGGCTGGCGGGTGCGCCCATCGACATCATCAACCTGCCCAAGGTGGACCACCCCGACGCGGTGCGCCAGGCTGTCGAGGCCATCACGGCACAGGGCTGGCAATGCCCGGTGCTGGTGAACATCGAGACCGCGCAGGGGCTGCGCCACGCGGCGGAACTGGCCGCGGCGCATCCGCGCGTATGCGGCCTGCAACTGGGACTGGGCGACCTGCTGGAGCCGCTGGGCATCGCCCGCTACGAATCCGACACGCTGCACGGCATCATGCTGTCGGTGCGGCTGGCGGCCGGCGCCAGCGGCAAGTACGTGATGGACGCGGCCTATCCCGACGTGGGCAACGCGGATGGCTTTCGGGCCGAGGCGGCGCTGTCGCGCCGGCTGGGTTTCCTGGGCAAGTCTTGCATCCATCCCAGCCAGGTCGATATCGCCAATGCCGTGTACGCGCCGGGAGAAGCCGAGGTGGCGCAGGCGGAACGCATCGTGGCAGCGGCCCGCCAGGCGGGACGCGCGGCGTTCCTGCTGGATGGCAAGATGATCGATCCGCCTTTCGTGCGCCGGGCCGAGGATATCCTGCTGGCGGCGGGCCGGGGCTGAAGCGCGGCGGCGGATCCACCGCTCGCGCCGCCATTGCGCCGAGATCCGCGCCGGCCCTGGCCCTCGGTGGACGGAGCACGTCCTGCCGGATGCGGACGCAACAACGCCGGCATCGAGCCGGCGTCATCGTTGAAACGGCAACCAGGCGAACCAGCGCCGCCCGGCGCTTCCAGCGTGGTTTACTTCTCGACGAACGCGCGTTCGAACACGTAGTCGCCCGGCTCGCCCACACCCGGCGAGACTTCGAAGCCGCGGGCATCCAGCAGTTCGCGGATGTCGGCCAGCATGTGCGGACTGCCGCAGATCATGGCGCGGTCGACGGCCGGATCCAGGGGCGGCAGGCCCACGTCCTCGCATAGTTTGCCGCTTTCGATCAGGGCCGTGATGCGGCCTTGATTGCGGAAGGGCTCGCGCGTGACGGTGGGGTAGTACACCAGCTTGTTGCGGACCACGTCGCCGAAGAACTCGTTGTCGGGCAGTTCGCGCTCGATGAAGTCGGCGTAGGCCAGTTCGTTGACCCAGCGCACACCGTGCACCAGCACCACTTTTTCGTAGCGCTCGTAGATGTCCGGGTCTTTGATGATGCTCATGAACGGCGCCAGGCCGGTGCCCGTGCCGAACAGGTACAGGTGCTTGCCCGGCCTCAGGTCGTCGGCGACCAGCGTGCCGACCGGCTTGCGGCTGACCAGGATGGTGTCGCCTTCCTTCAGGTGCTGCAGGCGCGAGGTGAGCGGACCGTCCTGCACCTTGATGCTGAAGAATTCGAGGTTTTCTTCATAATTCGCGCTGGCGATGCTATAGGCGCGCATCAGGGGCTTGCCATTGACTTCCAGGCCGATCATGACAAAGTGGCCGTTATGGAAACGCAGGGCGGCGTCGCGGGTGGTGGTAAACGAGAAAAGCGTGTCGTTCCAGTGGCGCACGCTGAGCACGCGCTCGGTATTGAAAGCTGCCATGTCGATCTGAAGAATGCGGCGCGAAAATGCGCCTTTTAAGGCCGGAAGCGCGCTGCGAAAAAGGAACGCGCAAGGCAAGGATGTCCCGAGTTTACCCGATCCAGTCGAGAACCGCTCTCATCTTTCAGTTATACCCTTATGCCTTTCATCAGGGGTTTCAGGGCAGCTGTACCGCTTATGAAGCATATGCCCCTCGCCTCCCGGCGCGTCAGTGCGCCAGTTTCAGGGTGACCACGCCGGCCACGATCAGGAACACGCCGGCAAACCGCGCCAGCGTGGCGGCATCGCCGTAGAACAGTACACCGACCAGGAATGTGCCCGCGCCGCCGATGCCGGTCCACACGGCATAGGCCGTCCCCATGGGAATATGGCGCTGCGCCATCCACAGCAAGGTGCCGCTGATGGCCATGCAGACCAGCGCCAGCACGATGCCGGGCCAGCGCCCGTCCTGCGATTGGGCCATTTTCAACCCGACGGGCCAGCCGATCTCGAATCCACCGGCAAGAATGAGGTATATCCAGCTCATGATTTTCCTGTCGCGGATCGCTGATCCGCCATTAAAATACGATCGTATGTTAACTCATGGAGAGAAGGCATGGCAAGACCGCGCACCATAGATCGCGAGCACCTGCTGGATGTGGCGCAGGCGCTGGTGGCCGATGCCGGGACGGGGGCGCTCACGTTCGGCGCGCTGGCCCGCGCCGCTGGCCTGGCCAAGGCCAGCGTGCAGTCGGTGTTCGGCACCCGCGAGGCGTTGATCGAGGCCATCCTCGACCGCTGGATGCAGTTCGACGAGACACGCTTCGCCGCCGCGGTCGCCCCTGACGCGGACAAACGCACGCGCATCCGCGCGCACGTCCGGCTGCTGGGGGCCGAGAAAGCCGAGGATTCACGCCGTGTCGCCGCGTTGATGGTGGCGCTGGCCAGTGCGGACCATCGGGCCGGCAGTGTCGTGCAGTGGTATCGGCAACGCATCGACGCGTTCTCGGTGGACAGCGCCGAGGACCGCCTGCTGCGCATCGCGTTCCTGGCCGCGGATGGGGCGTTCTTCGTGCGGCACCTGGCCAACTACCCCATGAACGACGCCCTGTGGAACGACATCCACCGCGACATCGACGCTTTGCTGCAAGGGGAACTGCCCGAGGCAGGCGCAACGGCCTGAAGGGGGACCCTGGCGGGTTGCTCCGCCGGGGCATTGGCGCACGCGCCGCCTGCGCGCCCCAAACCTGTCAGATAGTTGAACGGCAGCGCTCTTCCTGCTATCTTCCCGCATTCCCATCGAGTTGTTGATAATCATTTTCGTTGATGTGGCGCGGCGCCAGCCGCGTCTGTCGCACTACCGGAGTTCCCCATGCCCTCCTCCATCAAGCTCCTGCCCCTGCTGCGCACCGTGGCGCTGGCCGGCGCCGCCGCCCTGTCCCTGCCGGTCTCGGCCGCCGAGGAGGTCAGTCTCTACACCACCCGTGAACCCAAGCTGATCCAGCCGCTGCTGGACGCGTTCACGAAGGACAGCGGCATCAAGGTCAACACGGTGTTCGTCAAGGACGGCCTGCTGGAGCGCGTGAAGGCGGAAGGCAACAAGTCGCCCGCCGACGTGCTGATGACCGTGGACATCGGGAACCTGATCGACCTGGTGGACGGCGGCATCACCCAACCGATCCAGTCGAAGACGCTCGATGAAGTGCTGCCCGCCAACCTGCGCGGCGCGGACGGCAGCTGGTACGTGCTGTCGCTGCGCGACCGCGTGCTGTACGTCGAGAAAGACCTGCCGCTCACCCGCTTCCGCTATGAAGACCTGGCCGATCCCAAGTGGAAGGGCAAGGTCTGCATCCGTTCGGGCCAGCATCCCTACAACACCGGCCTGGTGGCGGCGATGATCGCCCATGACGGCGTCGAGGCCACCGAGAAGTGGTTGCGCGGCGTGAAGGACAACCTGGGCCGCAAGGCCACCGGCGGCGACCGCGACGTGGCCCGCGACATCCTGGGCGGCATCTGCGACATCGGCCTGGCGAACGCCTACTACGTCGGCCACATGAAGAACGCCGAGCCGGGCACCGATGCCCGCAAGTGGGGCGACGCCATCAAGGTGATCCGCCCGACCTTCGCCAACGACAAGAGCGGCGGCACGCACGTCAACGTCAGCGGCGCCTCGGTGGCCAAGTACGCGCCCAACAAGGCCAATGCCGTGAAGTTGCTGGAGTTCCTGGTGTCCGAACCGGCCCAGACGCTGTACGCCCAGGCCAACTACGAGTATCCGATCCGCAAGGGGGTGAAGCTGGACCCGGTGGTGGCCAGCTTCGGCGAACTGAAGGTCGATCCCCTGCCCGTGGCCGAGATAGCCAAGTACCGCAAGCAGGCCAGCGAACTGGTCGACAAGGTGGGCTTCGACAACTGACGCCGCCACGGCTCGTGCCTGTCATCAGCGAAAAGCGGCCCCCGGCCGCTTTGCGCTTTTTTGCCGTCCCCGCATTGCCGGGTGCAATCCGCCCTTTCCCGACGCGGCAAGCCACGAGGGCCGCGAATCTTCCCACGCCGCAATCGGCGCCGTATTCGATGTTGCTGCATGCATAAACAGACATTGCCGCGGGCCATGCGCCCGCGCGCCGAACGCGGCGCGGGCTGGCTGACCGGCGCCGTGCTGATCGCCCTGGCCGTCCTGGCGCCCCTGGCCGCGCTGGCCTGGTGGGCGCTGCAGGCCGACCTGGAACACTGGCGCCACCTGGCGCAGAACGTGCTGCCCAGCGCGCTGACCAACACCGCCCTCCTGCTGCTGGGCGTGGGCGTGCTGGTGACCCTGCTGGGCACGGGATCGGCCTGGCTGGTGACGGCCTATGACTTTCCCAGCCGCCACATGCTGACCTGGGCGCTGCTGCTGCCGCTGGCGGTGCCGACCTACATCATCGCGTTCGCCTACCTGGACCTGCTGCATCCCATCGGGCCCATCCAGGGCGCCATCCGCGCCATGCTGGGCTACGACAGCCCGCGCCAGTTCCGCCTGCCCGACCTGCGCTCGATCTACGGCGCGATCTTCGTGCTGGGCTTCGTGCTGTATCCCTACGTGTACCTCAGCACCCGCGTGATGTTCATGACGCAGGCGGCCAGCCTGCTGGAAGCCGCCCGCACGCTGGGCGCCGGCCGCGCCGAGGTATTCCTGCGCGTGGCGCTGCCGCTGGCGCGCCCGGCCATCGTGGTGGGCGTCAGCCTGGCCTTGCTGGAAACGCTGAACGACATCGGCGCCTCGGAATTCCTGGGCGTGCAGACGCTGACGGTGTCCATCTACAGCACCTGGGTCACGCGTTCGGATCTGGCCGGCGCGGCGCAGATCGCCCTGTCGATGCTGGCGCTGGTGGTCGCGCTGATCCTGCTGGAGCGCCACGGCCGCAAGCGCCAGCGCTATGCCAACACGCAGCGCATGCGGCCGATGCAGGCGCGCCGGCTGCATGGCGCCGGCGCCTTGCTGGCGATCGCGCTGGGCTGGATGCCGGTGCTGCTGGGTTTCGTGGCGCCGGCACTGTACCTGGTTGCCGAGACCTGGAAGCGCCTGCATCTGGTGGGCGGCGTCTCGCATCAGTTGCTGGCCGGGCTGGGCAATACGCTCGTTCTGGCCGGCTCGGCAACGGTGGTCACCGTGCTGTGCGGCCTGGTCGTGGCCTGGGCCGGCCGCACCCTGCGCGAGAGCTCACGCTTCAATCCCGGCCGCGCCTGCCTGCGCATCGCCAGCCTGGGCTATGCCTTGCCGGGCACAGTGTTGGCGATCGGCCTGCTGACGCCCTTCACGCTGATCGACCACGCTCTGGCGGACGCGCTGAACCTGGACGGACTGCTGCTGATGGGCTCGATGGGCGCGCTGGTGGTGGCCTACACGCTGCGCTTCCTGGCCATGCCCGCGGGCGGCATCGAGGCCGGGCTGTCGCGCATTCCGCCGTCGCTGGAACAGGCCTCGCGCCTGCTGGGCGAGAACGCCGCGGGCACGCTGCGCCGCGTGCACCTGCCGCTGCTGCGCCCGGCGATTGCCGCCAGCGCGCTGCTGGTGTTCGTGGACGCCATGAAGGAACTGCCCGCCACCCTGCTGCTGCGCCCCATGAATTTCGACACGCTGGCCACCTGGCTGTACGCCGAGGCCGCGCGCGGCACGTACGAGGAAGGCGCGGTCGCCGCGCTGGCCATCGTGCTGGCCGGCCTCTTGCCGGTGATCCTGCTGGCGCGCACCAATCTGAAGATAGGACATTGAGACCATGGCCGACTTGCTGGAACTCGACCATATCCTGCTGGGCTATGAAACGCCGCAAGGCGACAAGGTGGTGGTGAACGACCTGTCGCTGGGCCTGCCCGCCGGCCACATCGGCTGCCTGCTGGGCCAGTCCGGCTGCGGCAAGACCACGGTGCTGCGCGCCGTGGCGGGCTTCGAGCCGGTGCGCGCCGGCGCCATCCGCCTGGATGGCGCGGTGATCTCGTCGCCGCAGGTGCAAGTGGCGCCGGAACGCCGCCGCGTCGGCATGATGTTCCAGGACTACGCGCTGTTTCCGCACCTGACGGTGGCGCAGAACGTGGGGTTCGGCCTGCGCCGCGCGGCTCGCGCGCAACGCGAGGCGCGCGTGGCCGAAATGCTCGAACTGGTGGGGCTGGCCCATGCGGCCGACAGCTATCCGCATGAACTGTCCGGCGGACAGCAGCAGCGCGTGGCGCTGGCGCGTGCGCTGGCGCCCTCGCCCGAGTTGCTGCTGCTGGACGAGCCGTTCTCCAACCTGGACGTGGACACGCGCGAGAAACTGGCCTTCGAGGTGCGCGACATCCTGAAGACCACGGGCCATACGGCCATCCTGGTCACGCACAACCAGGCCGAGGCCTTCGCCATCGCCGATCGCATCGGCATCATGTCCGAAGGCCGGCTGGCGCAATGGGATACGCCGCACAACCTGCTGCATCAGCCGGTGGATGATTTCGTGCGCGGCTTCGTGCGGCGCGAGGACCTGCACGAGCAACGCCAGCAGGCGTACGCGCGCGGGGCGTAAGCGGCGCTCGTCCGGTGCCGCCTCAGAACCGCACGCTCACCTGGGCTTTCACCCCGTGCTGGCGTGCGCCATCTCCTAACTGGCCCTGGTAGGCCACGCCCACGGTGGTGTTGCGGCCAACCCGCAGATCCAGCCCGGCTTCCACCAAGGCGGCATCGCGCGCGATGGGCGTACCGGCCACCGTGAAGTCGTTTCCGCCGTCGAAGGCCTGTGTGACCGTGGGCCGCACCGAGCCATAGGCGTGGCGCCAGCCCAGCGCGCCATGCGCCGTGGCATCCGCGCCGCCCAGCGTGAACTGGCCCGACACCCGGGCGCCCAGGGTGCTGAACAGCGTGCCGTCGCTGTCCTTCTTGCCCTTCAGCCCGGCCGTACCGTCTTCGTCGTAGCCGCGCATGCGCTGATTGGCATAGGCCAGACCAGCGAACGGTTCGACCGACACCGGGCCCGTCTGCAAGGCATAACTGGCCTCGCCGAACACCTGCGCGGTGCTGCCGCGATACGACGCCTTCGCGCCGTCGGTCAGCCCGGCCACATCGATGCCGCGGCGCGTATCGACGTGGTGCCAGGTCTGCGTGGCGCCCAGCCGCAGGCCCAGCCTGTCGGCCTGCGTGCCGGCGTACACGCCCACGGTGTAGTTGTCGACATTGGCCTTGGCGCCCAGCGACTCGGCTTTCAGCGAGGAACTGCCATAGCCCGCCATCGCGCCCACGCGCCAGTTGCCGCCCACCGAGGCGTCGGCGCCCATGAACACGCCACCCGCCGAACGGTCCAGTTTGGAGGAACCCTGGCCGGCCTGCCCGTCCAGCGAACCCCAGCCGCCGTAGGCCTGCGCCCAGCCCACCAGGCCGCGCGCGTCGGCGGGTGCGGCCTGGGCATTGCCGTCGCCATACGCGGTGACCGGCGCGGTGGCCGCGCCCGGCAATCCGAAGGCTGTACGCAGGCGGTCGTTGACGGCGCCGCGCGCGAACTGGGTTTCGTCCAGCAAGGCCGAACGCAGCGAGGCGTGGATCTCGCCGGACAGTTGGTCGTAGGCGCGCCGGATGCTGGCCGCGTCGCCGGTCTGCGTGACGATGGCGTCGTACACCGGCGATCCGATGCCCGTGCTCTCGGCGCCGCGGGCAACCGCGCGCTGGTTGCCCGTCTGGGCCAGCCGGTCGAAGGCCACGTCGTTGCGCACCAGGCGCAGATAGGCATTGCTTGCGTCGTAGCTCAGGCTGGGCGCCAGGAAGGCGTAGTCGGAACTGACGCTGCCGAAAGTGCCGCTCAGCCCGCCATCGGCCGACACGATGGTGTAGGTGGCGTCCGGCCGGTAGCTGCCGTTCAGGCCCACGTGCTGCACGGCGGCGCCGTTGAGCGCCACGGCGCCGGTGGCGCGCAGCAGGTCGCTGTCGGTGCCGCCGGGATCGACCTCGACCTCGTAGCGCGAGGCCGGATCGAAGGTGAAGTCGCCGGCCACGCTGAGCGTGCCGATGGAGTTGCCCGGCGCCACCGTGGCGCCGGCAGCCAGCGTGGTGCTGCCGATACGGCCGCTGCCGCCCAGCGTGGCGCCGCTCATGACCTGCAGGGTGCCGCCCAGCACGGCGCCGGACCCGGCCGAGCCCACGCTGAAGCGGCCCGCCTGCACGACGGTGTTGCCGGTGAACGCCGAGCCATCGCCGTTGTACAGCACGTTGCCCGTGCCGCTCTTGAGCAGGCTGCCGGCGCCGGACACGGCAGCGGTCAACGTCTGGCTGTCCGGGGATTGCAGCTCCAGCGTAGCGCCCGAGCCTACGGCCACGCTGCCCGCCAGGGAACCTGCCGCGATGAACCGGCCCGCCGCGATGTCCAGGTCCAGGCTGCTGTTGCCCTGGTGCATCAGGCTGCCCGCGCCGGTCTTGGCCAGCGTGCCCTGGCCGGCCCAGTCGCCGCGCCATTGCAGCAGCGCGCCGTCGTCCACGTCCAGCGCGCCCGTCCCCGACACGGTCAGCACGCGGCTGGTCTGCAGGCTGTCGCTGACGGACAGCGTGCCGCCCGCCAGGCGCACTTCGCCCGTCGAGGCGCCGAGGTTGGCGTCGCTGCCGATACGCAACACGCCGCCCTGGACGCGCGTGCCGCCCTCATAGGTGTTCTGCCCGGACAAGACCAGCGTGCCGGCCTCGGTCTTGGTCAGCGCGCCCGCCCCCGCAATGCGCGTGGCGATGGTCGCGCCGTCGGCCAGCACGCGCACTTCGGCGCCCGCCGCCCCCACGTCCAACGCGCCGTTGCCTGCCAGCACATAGCCGTCATCGACGAACTGGATGCCGTCGATGGCGACGTTGCCCTGCACCTGCACCGTGCCCGCGGCGCTGCCGTTGCCGAATACGGCATGGCCGCCCGCCCACGCCATCGGCACCTGGCCGCCATCGTTGATCCAGACCTGGTCGCTGGTGTTCCAGACGCCGTTGCCGCCTTGCCAGGCCTGCAGGCTCTGGTCGCCGGTGGCGCCCACGAACAGGTCGACGCGGTTGTTGCCGGTCTGGATGCGATAGGTCGCGTTGCCGATGGCAGGGGTCGTGCCGATGTCCAGGCCGAGATCGGTCAGCGCGCCAGCGTATGTGGCCAGGCGGTAGTAGCCCAGCGCCGCGGTGCCGTCCGCGCTGGCGGTGCTCTGCGCAAGAGTCAGTGTGCCGTCGAGCACCAGGTCACCGTCGACCACGATGCGGCCGCTGCGGCCGGCCGACGGACTGGCCGCCGTGCCCGGGCTGCCCAGGCTGACGTCCACGATGGCGGTCTCGTTCAGCGTCAGGTCGCCCGCCACGCGCAGTACGCCCACCTGCGCGCCCGGGGCCAGATGCGCGCCGGCGCCGATGACGACCTCGCTGTTGGCGCTGCCGACCGTGCCCACCCCGCCCAGCGTGGCGCCGGACGCCACGTTCATGGTGCCGCCCCAACGCACGCCGTCGCTGCCCAGGATCAGGGCGCCGGCCTGCACGGCAGTGCTGCCCGAGAAGCCGCTGGCATCCCCGGTATAGGTGAGGCTGCCCGCGCCAGTCTTGGTGAAGCTGCCCGCACCGCTCAAAGTGCCGGCATAGCTGCGATTCACGGCGGTCTGCTGCGCGACGAAGGCCGCGCCGGCATCGATGTCCAGCGCGCCGCCATGCAGGGCCAGCGGTGCCGCGCCACCGCCCGGCTGCGTGCCGAGTTGGCTGGCCAGCGTGCCGGCTTCGACGGTCCAATCCAGGGTGCTGCCGCCCAGCAGGCTCAGTATGCCCGCGCCGCGCTTGACCATGTGGCCGGCCGTGCTGCCGAACGCACCGATGTTGCGGGCAAAATCGGCATCGGATGCCTGGTCGAACACCACGGTCGCGCCGTTGCCGATGTCTCCGGAAATCGAGGCCGCGTTGCCGATCAGGGTGCCGTCGGCGACCAGGGTGCCGAGGTAGCTGTTCGGCCCCGTCAGCCGCAGCGTGCCGGCGCCGATCTTGATCAGGTTCTGGCCAGTGACCATGCCGGACAAGGTCAGCGTGGTGTTCTCGGCCTGGGCCAGCATGCCGTTGGAGGTCAAGTTCACGGCGCGCGCGCTGTCGATATCGGCGGTCGTGGACAGGATGCTCGCGCCCAGCGCCACCGAGCCTGTGGCCGCGCCCAGGTTGGCATCGCTGCTGATCTGCAGCACGCCGACGTCGATACGCGTGCCGCCGGTGTAGGTATTGGCTCCGGACAGGGTCAACGTACCGCCTCCGGTCAGGGACACGGCGCCCGGGCCGGTGATCGGCGCGGAGATCTCGGCGCTTGCGCCATAGAGCACGCGCAATTCGCTGCCTGCGGCCACCGTATCCAAGGCGCCGGTCCCGACCGGTGCGGCCAGGATATAGTCGCCGTTGCGGAACTGCAGGCTCTTGAAGGACTGGGTGCCCGCGACGGTGACCGTGCCGCCCGTCCCGTCGAACACCGCATGATTGCCGGCCCAGGCCTGGGGCAATTCACCCGCGTCGTTCAGCCAGGACAGGTCGGAGGCGTTCCAGGCGCCGCTGCCGCCCTGCCACGTCTGCAGGGTGTCGTCGCCCAGCGCGCCGACACGCAGATCCACGTTGCCGCCTTCGGCCAGCACCGCCAGGTTGGCGTTCGATCCCACGGGTCGCGTACCGATGGACACGCCGTTGTCGACCAACGTGCCGCCATAGGTCATCAGGCGGTAGTAGCCCACGTTGTAGGTGCCGTCGGCGGGTGCGCCGCTTTGCGCGATATTCAGCGTGCCATCCAGCGTCAGGTTGCCCGTGACCGCCACGCGGTCGTTGGTGGCGGACGCTGCGTTGCCGCTGGCGCCGGGCCGGCCGAACTCGAAGTCCAGGATCGCGCCTGGGTTCAGGTCGAGGTTGCCCGCCACGTTCAGGGTGCCGATGGAATTGCCCGGCGCCAGATGGCCGCCGCTTTCGATGATGACCGTGCCGCCCTGGCCCACCGTGCCCGAGCCCGCCAGCGTGGCGCCGCTGGAAACATTCAGATTGCCCAGGACGCTGCCCGTGCCCAGGTATCCCACGCTCAGGGTGCCCTGCGCCACGCGCGTACCGCCGGTGTAAAGGTTCTCTCCCAGCAGGGTCAGCGTGTCGATGCCGCTCTTGATGAGTGAACCGGCTCCGGTCAGCACACCGCTGTAGGCGCCGCCGCCCGAGATGTTCAGGTTGCCGGTGCCCAAGTCAATGGTGCCGCCAGTCATGCCGTCCAGCGAGGTGACCGTCAACTCGGTGGCACCCAGCGACAGGCGACCGCCGTTGACAGTCAGTTCGCCAAGACCGAGCGACTGCGCATTGCCGACCGTCAGCGTGCCGGCGTTCAGTGTGGCGCCCCCGCTGAAGGTGTTGATGCCGGACAGCGTCAACGTGGCGGCGCCGTTCTTGACCAGTGCGCCGCCGCCGGACACGACGCCGGCCAGGGTCAGGTCCTGGCTGCCGTCCAGGGTGGCCGTCGAGTCCAGGACGACGTCGTTGGCCAGCGTGACCGCCGTCGCAGCCTCCAGGCTGGCGGGGCCGCTCACGGTCAGCGCGCCGGTGCCGAGCGCACCGTTCGAGCCGACTACCAGCGTACCGTCCATCAGCGTGGTGCCGCCGGAGTAGGTGTTGTCGGCGCCCAGCGTCTGGCTGCCAGCGCCCTGCTTGACGATGCCGGCCGTGCCGGTGATCGTGCCGTTGAAGGTCTGGTCGGTGGCATCGCCGAAGCTCAGCATGTTCGCCCCGAGCGACACGGTGGTGCCGGCCACGCCCGACAGCGCGCCCAGGGTCTGGTCGGCGCCTGCGCCGCTGATGTTCAGGCTTGCACCGGACGCGCTCAGGTTGACCGCGCCGCCCGCGGCCAACGAGCCGCCCGTGCCCAGCGCCAGCGTGCCCGCGCTGATGGTGGTGCCTCCCGTATAGGTGTTGGCCCCCGTCAGCGTCTCGGTGCCGCTGCCCTGCTTGACGATGCCGCCGGTGCCGCCGATGGTGCCGCCGAAGGTGTGGCTGCCGGAACCGCCGAACGCCAGGCCGTTGGCGCCCAGCATCACGCTGGCGCCGGCCACGCCCGTCAGCGCGCCGATGGTCTGCGGCGCGTTCGCGCCGCCAAGATCGAGGGTGGCCCCCGCATTGGCGAGATCGACGGCACCCGTGCCCAACAGCGAGCCGCCCGCGCCGAGCGCCAGCGTGCCTGCGTTGATCGTGGTGCCGCCGCTGTAGGTGTTGGCGCCCGTCAGCGTCGCGGTGCCGCTACCCTGCTTGACGACGCCGCCGGTGCCCTCGATGGCGCCGCCGAAGGTCTGGTCGCTGGCACCGCCGAAGCTCAGCGTGTTCGCGCCCAGCGTGACCGTGGTGCCGGACACGCCCGACAGCGCGCCTATCGTCTGGCTTGCGCCCGAGTCGCTGATGTCGAAGCGGGCGCTGGAGGTGTCCAGATCCACCGCGCCGCCTGCCGCCAGCGCGCCGCCGGTGCCCAGCGCCAGCGTGCCCGCGCTGATGGTGGTGGTGCCGGTATATGTGCTGGCGCCGGTCAGCCTGGCGATCCCCGAGCCCTGCTTCGTGATGCCGCCCGTGCCGCTGATCGCGCCGCCAAAGGTCTGGTCGCTGGCGTCGCCGAAGCTCAGCACGTTCGCGCCCAATGCGACCGTGGTGCCGGCCACGCCCGCCAGCGCGCCTATGGTCTGGTTCGCGCCCGCGGTGCTGATATCCAGTCGTGCCCCGGGCGCCCCAAGGTTGACCGCGCCGCTGTCGCTCAGCGAGCCACCCGCGCCCAGCGCCAACGTGCCGCCGATGATGGTCGTGCCGCCCGTGTAGGTATTGGTGCCTGTCAGCGTCTCGGTGCCGCTGCCCTGCTTGACCACGCCGCCTGTTCCGCCGATGGTGCCGCCGAACGTGTGATTGCCGGCATCGCCGAATGCCAGGCCGTTCGGGCCGAGCACGACGCCGGAGCCGGTCGCGCCCGCCAGTGCGCCTATCGTCAGCGGTGCACTCGCACCGCTCAGGTCGAAGCGGGCCCCCGCGTTGGCGAGATTGACGGCTCCGATGCCCGACAGCGAGCCGCTACCGCCAATTGCCAGCGTGCCTTCATTGATGGTGGTGCCGCCGAAATAGGTGAGGGCGCCCGTCAACGTCTCGGTGCCGCTGCCCTGCTTGACGATGCCACCGGAACCGCTTATCCAGCCACCGAAGGTGTGGTTATCGGCGTCGCCGAAAGTCAGGGTATTCGCCCCCAGCGTGACCGTGGTGCCGGACACGCCGGACAGCCCGCCTATGGCTTGGTTCGCGCCCGCGCCGCTGATGTCGAAGCTGGCGCCGAACGTATCGAGAACCACCGCGCTGGCGGCCGCCAGCGAGCCGCCCACGCCCAGCGCCAGCCTGCCCGCGCTGATGGTGGTGACGCCGGTATACGTGTTGGCAGCCGTCAGCGTCTGAGTGCCGCTACCCATTTTCAAGATGCCGCCGGTGCCGCCTATCGTGCCGCCGAAGCTCTGGTCGGTGGCACCGCCGAAGCGCAGCGCGTTCGCTCCCAGCGTGATCGTGCTGCCCGCCACACCCGACAGCGAGCCTATGGTCTGGTTCGCGTTCGCGCCGCTGATGTCGAAGCCGGCCGCTCCCCCGGCAAGATTCACCGCCGCGGTGGCGGCCAGCGAGCCGCCCGCGCTCAGCGCCAGCGTGCCCGAGTTGATGGTGGTCGGGCCGGTGTAGGTGTTGGCGGCCGTCAGCGTAACGGTGGCCAGACCATTCTTGGCCACGCTGCCGTCGCCCGAAATCACGCTGCCCAATTGCAGCGCATTGCTGCCGCCCAGCGTGAGCGTGGCGCCCGTGTTGACGGCGATCTGGTTCGTCACCACAACGCTCTGGCTGCTGTCCAGCGTGGCGCTGCCGCTGACCGTCACGCTGCCGCTGCCCAGCGCGGCGTTGTTGCCGACCGTCACGGTGCCCGACTGCATATCGGTGCCGCCGGTGTAGTTATTCGCACCGCTCAGCAACAGCGTGCCGGTGCCGGCCTGCGTCAGCGCCCCGCTGCCCGACAGGGTGCCGCTCAAGCCCAGATTGGCGGTGCCGCCCACGGTCAGGCCGCTGCCGGTCAGGCTGATGGCATTGGACAGCGTAAGCCCCGACACCGAGGCCTGGATGGCTCCGCCGTTCGAGACGATGCTGCCCGTGCCCAGCGAGGCCGCGTTGTCGATCACCGCGGTCGTGCCGTTGCCCAGCGTGGCGTCGGTCGCGCCGGAGGCGCCGGACAGCGTCCAGAAGCCGCTCTGCACATCCAGGTGGTTGAAGTTGATGTAACGGCTGTTGTCGATTGACCCGGTGGCCTCGCTGCCTTGCTGAAGGCTCAGCGTGTTGTCGCCGCCGGCGCCGCCGTCCACGAAGCCGGTGGCCGCGAAAGTCAGCGTGGTCGCACCGATGCCGAGGTTGGCCTGCAAGGCGGTGCCGCCAGCCGCGGTGACCGACGAGCCGGTGGTGGCGATGAAGTGGTTGGTGCTGTTGCGCCCCATCGACACGCTGCCGTTGATCGTGCCGGAGTTGGTGAACGTGTTGCCGCCCGCGGCGCTGTCCAGCGCGATGCGTCCGTTGATGGTGCCCGAGTTGTCGATGTTGACCTGCCCGCCGCCGTAGACCACAAGCACGCCCGCATCGGGACCGACCAGCGTCGCGCCCAGGATGCCGGCGGTGGAAATGAGGCCCGTGTTGGTGATGTTGGTGGTGCCGCCGGGGCCGTTCTGTACCGCCAGCGCCATGCCGGTCAGCGCGACCGCCACGCCCGAACTGCCGCGGATGACGCCGTTGTTCACGATCGTCTGCGTGCTGGCCGAGGCATTGCCCATGACGACGCCCGAGGACAGCACGCCCAGGCCGGTGCCCAGCGTGGTCACGTCGATCTGCCCGTTGTTGGTGAGCGTGTTATTCGCGCCCGTCAGCGTCATCACATTGCCGCCGACGCCCAGCAGCACGCCCAGCGTAGCGCCGTTGTTCACGGTCACGTTCAGATTGTTGGCGCCATTGGCATAGCTGGGCGCCAGCGGGTTGGCGGCCCCCGAACACGTGACATTGCTGCCGACCGCCGAGCAGGCCGCATAAGCGGGAGCGGGAAGGATGCCCGCGCCCACCAGGGCAAGGAAGACGCCCATGGCGGGCAGGAATTTCGGCAACTCGCGGCGTTTCGAATCGCGGGCACGGGACATCGGCGTATTTCCCTGAAAATGTTCTGTAGGTATCGCGCGTTCGATCGCGAAACCGAATCGATAGCCTACGGCGCGGGCGCGCCGACACTGCTGGCGAGCTGCGTCCTCCGCGCCGTTCATCTGGCGCATTTATAACGGAACATTTCGTTTTTATTTAAGAAAATACAAAAAGACCGCGCATTGCGCGGTCCAAGACAGATTGAAACGGGATTGTCAGTGCTTCAAGCGCGGTTTTCCGGCAAGGGAATGAACTCGGTCTCGTCGCCCTGCACCACCTGATCGAACCGGTTGCGCCGCCAATCCTGCTTGGCCTGCTCGATGCGGTCCTTGCTGCTGGACACGAAGTTCCACCACAGGAAGCGCGGCGCATCCAGCGGCTCGCCGCCCACGATGGCGAAGCGGGCCGGCGTGTTGCCGGTATTGGTGACCGTGACGGTGCGGCCCGGCGCGAACACCAGCAGGCGGCCGCGATCGTGCTGGATGCCTTCCACGGTGACACAGCCTTCGGCCAGGTAGGCGGCGCGCTCTTCATGCTCGGCCGGCACGTCCACCGACGCGCCCGGCTGCAAGGTGATGTCGCCGTAGAACAACGGCGACAGCGTGCGCACGGCCGAGGTCTTGCCGAACAGCGAGCCGGCCACCACCTGCACGTGCACGCCCTCGCCTTCGACGACGGGCTGCGCGTCGCGGCCGTAATGCACGAAACCCGGATCGGTCTCTTCATGCTCGCGCGGCAATGCCACCCACATCTGCAGGCCGAACATGCGCTGCGCCACGGCGCGCGCCTCGGGCGACGAACGCTCGGAGTGCACGATGCCGCGGCCGGCCGTCATCCAGTTCACTTCGCCCGGCAGGATGGTCTTGGTGTTGTTCTGGCTGTCGCGGTGCACCAGCGAGCCGTCGAACAGATAGGTGACCGTCTCCAGGCCGATGTGCGGATGCGGACGCACGTCGATGCCGATGTCGGCCGGCATCACCGCCGGGCCCATCTCGTCCAGAAACACGAAGGGACCGACCGAGCGGCGCTGCGCCGAGGGCAGCGCGCGGCGCACCTCGAAATTGCCGATGTCGCTGGTGCGGGGGATAACGATGGTATCGACGGCGGTAGACAGGTCGGACATGGAAAACTCCTGGGTGTGCTTGCTTGGGATCGGGCCGGCGCCTCGATGGCGGGCTCGGCGCAACGAAAACGGATTCAAGGACTTGCTGCTTGCCGCCACAAAGGCGGGGACACGCGGCCGGGGCATCGTTCAGACTTGGGTCACGATACCCCGGCCGCCGGGCGGCGGGTGGTCACACGCCGCCCGGCCTCGCTCAGGGCAGATCGAAGACCAGCACTTCGGCGCCCTGGCCTTGCGACAGTTCGAGCGCCGCCTCGTCGGTCACCGCCAGGCCGTCACCGGTCTGCAGCGCCAGGCCGTTGACGGTGACCTGGCCACGGGCCACGTGCACCCAGGCGCGGCGGCCCTTCGCCAATTCGAGGCGGCTCGACTCGTCGCCATCGAACAGGCCCACGTACAGGCGTGCATCCTGGTGGATGCGCACCGCGCCCTCGGCGCCGTCCGGGGCGGCCACCAGCCGCAGTTGGCCGCGCTTCTCTTCCTCGGCGAAGCGCTTTTCCTCGTACTCGGGCACGATGCCGGTCACGTCGGGCTCGATCCAGATCTGCAGCAGGTGCGTGGGCTGGTCGGGCTGCGGGTTGAACTCGGAGTGCAGCACGCCGCGGCCGGCGCTCATGCGCTGGACGTCGCCCGGGCGGATGGTCGAGCCGTTGCCCATGCTGTCCTTGTGCGCCACGGCGCCTTCCAGCACATACGTGATGATCTCCATGTCGCGGTGGCCGTGGGTGCCGAAACCGCGGCCGGCGCCGATACGGTCATCGTTGATCACGCGCAGCGGGCCGAAACCCATGTGCTCGGGGTCGTAGTAGTTGGCGAAGGAAAACGTGTGGTGCGTATCGAGCCAGCCGTGGTTGGCGTGGCCGCGGTCGGCGCTGCGACGGATCGTGATCATGGCAAACTCCTTTGGAAATCATGAATGACTCTGGTGGGGGGAACGCAGCCGGTTGGCCTCGTCGTTCACCGCATGAAACGCATTGTGCGCGTCGCCCGTCGCCTTGAGATTGAACGGCATTGATGAGATTATTCAAATAATTTGAACGACTTTTCGGCCGCCCTTTCGCGCGATCTCTCCCCATGAGCCAACAGCCCATCACCCCCGAACTGCTGTCGATGGTCGACGCCATCGCCCGCCACGGCAGCTTCGCCCGCGCGGCGCGCGAGCTGGGCAAGGTGCCTTCGGCCGTCACCTACGCCATCCGCAAGCTGGAAGATGGGCTGGACGTGCTGCTGTTCGACCGCAGCGGCCACCGGGCGCAACTGACGCCGGCGGGCGAAACCCTGCTGCACGAAGGCCGCCACGTGCTGCAATCGCTCGATGAACTGGCCTACCGCGTCAAGCGCGTGGCCACGGGCTGGGAGGTGGAGCTGCGCATCGCCGTCAGCGCCGTGCTGCCTTGGCAGCCGCTGTACGAGATCATCGAGGACTTCCGCATCGCCGGCCCCGGCACCACGCTGCGCTTTTCCAGCGAAGTCCTCAGCGGCATCTGGGATGCGTTGGCGTCAGGACGGGCCGACCTCATCATCGGCGCGGACGCGGCGGGTTCGCCGCCGGGCAACGCCTTCCGCTCGCAGGCCATGGGCCAGACGCAGTTCGCGTTCTGCGTGGCGCCGCATCATCCGCTGGCCGCGCTGAACCGGCCGCTGCTGCCCGCGGACATCTCGGCCTATTGCGCGGTGGTGGTGGCCGATACCTCGCGCGACCTGCCCACCCGCACGCGCGGGCTGCTGAACCAGCAGCCCCTGATCGTGATGCCCAACATGCAGGGCAAGATCGAGGCGCAGATGCGCGGACTGGGCTGCGGCTACCTGCCGTTGACGCTGGCCGCGCCCTACATCACGCAAGGGCGGCTGGTGGTGTGTCCCGTCGACGGCGGCGTTTCGCTGGACGAGAACGTGGTGTACGCGTGGCAGGCGCGCCAGCCCGGCGCGGGGCTGGCGTGGTGGCTGGAACGGTTGAAGTCGCCCAAGCTCTGTGAAAGCCTGTTGGGACTCGGCGCCTGATCGCCCCAATCCTGGCCATCTGCCTGCACGAGGGGCTGCGCCGTGCTATGACGTCGAGGTCAGGCCCGGCATGCCTGTCCTGCCGTCCGGGCTTCGCGAACCGAACTCACCAGGCCCGTGGGCATTACGCCGTCATGCCGCCTTGCTCCCCTCGGGCCGGAGGGCGCCGGTCACCGGGATGCCAGGCGCGCGACCCCGCGCGGGCGGGCAGCGGCCGCGTGGGGGGACGCCGGCAGCAGGCCCGCCTCTGCCTGTCTCCGCCAGCGCCGGGGCAAGGCCCGCCGCGGACCGCTGACGCCTACCCGCACGGTCTCCCCGCAAGCCTGCGCGCAGTAATCCAGGGCCTGCCGCAACACGGTATCGACCCGGCGCAGGGACATGCCGTGCCGGTCCGCCACTTCGGTACGGGTCTGGTCTTCCAGCCGCAGCGCGGACAGCACAGTACGGTGTCCCGCCGGCAGCCGATCCATCGCGCGCTCGAGCGCCGCCAGGCCAGACCGCGCCTGCGCAACGGTTTCGGGTCCCGGCGCGGCGTCGGGCAACGCATCCATGCCGTCCTCGTCCAGGCAGTGATGCAGCCCCGGCCGCTGGGTCCGCAGCATGTCCATGGCCACGTTGCAGGCGACGCGATAGACATAGGCTTGCGGGTGCCTGATCGACGCCGGCACGCTGGCGTCTCCCAGCCGCAACCAGGCTTCGTGCAGGCAGTCGCTGGCCAGGTCCTCGCTGTCCAGGCGACGCTGCAGGCGGCGCTGCAGCAGCGCATAGTTGGAAGCCAGGACTTCACGCAACGTGGGAACAAAACCGCGGACATCCTTCGTCCCTTGCCCCTGTCCGTGCTGGCTTCGTGCCGGTAACGCCGCCTTGTGAAGGGGCTGCTGCCGGACCGGTTCCGCCGCACCGGCCGCATACCGGCAGGCGTCCCCTGCCCAGTCTCCGGTCGAAGCGATGCACCCATCGCCCCAGCCGGTATTCGGGCTGGACTCCCCGCCCCCGCTATGGATCCCGATCATGTCCATGACCTGGGTCGCCTCAACGTTCTTGCGCGAGCAGCCGGCGCTGCTCGTCGGTCAGGTGCGCCATCAGCTCGGGACGCAGCGTGTCGCCATGCCCCAGCACCCGCACCCGGCCCCCGGCATCCGCGCTGGGCTCGACCGCGCGCGGCGCCGAGCCGCCCGGCGGCTGCGCCGGCCGCGAGGCGGGCTCGTTGCCGAAGCCCAGCACCTGCACGCTGATGATGGACGGCAGCGCCTTCTGGGCCGCTGCCCGCGACCGCGCCACGGCATCCTGCGCCGAGGTCGCCGCGCTGGTGGCCGCCGCGCTGGCGTTGGTCAACGCGCCCACGTTCACCGCGGCCACCACCGGAATGCCCTTGGACTCGCCCTGCACCTGGATGTTGGCCGCGTTGACCACCTGCAAGGCCGCGATGTTGACGTTGCCCGATACGCGAATCCCCGCTTCGCCCGCGTCGATCGTGCCCAGCGGCGCGATCAGGTCCACGTCGCCCGCCGGCACCTCCGGAATCGGATTCAGCGTGGCGATGCCGGCCCCGCTGCTGGGCACGGTGGGGCTGAGCGCCACGTTGCCCACGGCATCGTAGACGCGCCTGGGTGGCGTGTAGACCACGGTGGTCTTGGCGCCCCGGCCCGCGTTGATGTCGCCTTCGGCAGACCACGCCAGCACATGCCCGCCGAAGGTGGTCATGATGCGGCTCTGGCCCAGCAGGATGCTGGACTGCGCGTACATCTCGATGTCGCCGCGGCCCTGGGTGACGACGCCGGCCGTGGCCGGCGGCGCTTCGCCCTCCAGGCCCACGAGCTGCAAGCCGCCCGGCGTCAGCACCTGGATGCCGCCGCCGAAGTCGGTGTGCAGGCCGGCGCCGCCGTACATGGTGAAGTCGCCGCCATACGACACCGCCTGCCCCTGCGCATCCATTTCCGGGAAGAACGCACTGACGGCGCGCCGGCCGCGCAGGTAGCTGCCGAAGCGCGGGCCCGCCTCGTCGTTGTACTCGCGGCCGCCCTTGCGCAGTTCGGCGAAGTACAACTGGCGTGCGTAGATCTCGCGCTGCGCGGGCGCCAGGGCCTCCAGCGCGGCGCGTGCACCGTCCGCATCGCCTTCGTAGCCTTGCACGTCGCGCAGCCAGTTCACCAGGTACAGCTGACTTTCCTGGCGATAGTCCTCGGCCAGGCTGCGGTACTGCTGTTCCGTATCGGCGTCGCGCAGCGCCTGCCGCCGGGCCAACTCGGCGGGGGCATCCTCCGTCGTGCCCGCATAGCCGTATTGGGCGCGCAGCCAGTCGGCCAGCGTCAGTTCGCCGCCGTAAGTCTGCACCACGCGGTCGGGCTGGGCGTCCAGGCCGTTGCCCGGACCGGTCGCCATCGCGTTGGCCGCATCCAGATAGCGCGCCAGGAAGCCCGTGTAATCGGGTCCCGCCGCGCCCACGCCGGCCAGCACCGCGATGCTGGCGCCCGGGCGCGTATCGCCGCGCACCAGCGGACCGATGCTGCGCACGCTGGCCACGTCGTCCTGGCGGAACTGGCGGCCGGCCTGCAGCACGACCGCGCCCGGCCCCGCCACGGTGAAGCCGGCATGCACGATGTCGCGCCCGGCCTGCACCACCGATACGTCGCTGGCATTGTTGTGCAAGGCGATCCCGTTGAAGTCCAGGATGTCGCGGCCGGCGCGCACCGCCAGCGGCGTGGCCGCCTCGAACCACTGGGCCAGGGGGACCGTCGTCCAATCCGGGTAGCCGCGATTCAACATCGAGGTCGTGCTGCCCGCCTTCACGCCCACCACGTCTCCGTCGACCGCGTAGAAGCGTGCGGGCGTGCCGTCGCCGGCATGCAAGGCCCGCTCCTGCGGCGAGTTGGGACCGAAGACGAACAGCGGGTAGGAGCCGTTCGACGCGCCGCGAATGGCGTCCTTGGACGTGTTGGACAGCGTATCCGCGGCGGACAGCAGCCCCGACGCGAAGGCCGGCCGCAGCGGGTTGGGCAGCGCCGTGTCCGCGCCCGACAGGGTCACCGCGGGGCCGCCATTGGCCAGCACCGAGCCTCCCGCCAGGAACGACAACTCTCCGGATGCGGACGGCGCCAGCATCAGGGTATAGCGCTGGCTGCTCAGATTCGTGGGAACCACGGGCAGGATGACGTTGCCGTCCGCCGCCACCGCGCGCAGGATGGAGGGATAGACGATGTAGTAATTCGCGACGGTACTGCTGCTGGCGTAATGGGTGACTTCCCAGCCGAGATTCGACCCTTTCTTGTAGTTGCCGTAAAAGCTGATCGGCACCAGATTGCCGCCCGCCGACAGCAGGTTCACCGCCGTGGCGCCAGTCCATAGCGAGAACCAGCTCTCGCCGCCGGCGGACTCGGGCTCGGCCGCGCCGATCTTGCTATAGGGCGTGGTGTTCAGGAGCTGCGTGCGGCCAGGATCGCCGGTGCCGGCCAGCACCAGGTCGCCGCGCGTCTGCAACCAGGCCGGCGCATCGCCCAGCATCAGCACAGGCCCCCCCATGCCCAGTCCGCCGGACAGCGCGAAAGGATCGCTGGCACGCAGGCCAGCCCCGTCGCCGTAGTACCGCGACACCGCGCCCACCTTGCCCGCCGACAGCGTCAGGTTGCCGCGCAGGTTGGTCAGCACGCCATTGAGATCCAGGTGGTCGATGGAGCCGCCGCCCGATCTGAAGGTCCCGCCGTTGCCTGTCGCGCCGTCGCTCTGCTGCGTGGCGCGCACGTTGGGATTGAGCGCGCCGCCGATGCGCAGGTCCAGGTCGCCGCCGCCGGTCAACACCAGCTCGCCGTCGACAACGCGCCCGCTGCTGCCCACGGCGACCACCAGGCCCTGCGAACGCGGGGTGGCGTCGGACAGGGACACCAAGGCATCGCCGCGCGCCTCGCGCACGCCGGCGTGGCGGTCGGCCGAAAGACTGAGATTGCCGCCGCCCAGGGTGCCGAACCCCGTGAAGCCCACCAGGCGCGGCTGGCCATCCACCCGTTCGAAGCGGTTGGCGTACGTACCGAAATTGATCCACCAACTGGCGTCGATATCCTGCACGCCGGGGATGTCCTGGCCGCCCTGGCGCCACAGCCAGTTGCCGACCGCCGAGCTGGCCTGCCGCGACCAGTCCTGGCCCGGATAGCTGACGCCGTTCTGGGCATTGTCGCCCCAGGCATCGCCATACACGTCGCGGCCCGCGGACACCGTCAGGTTGCCGCCCTGGTCGGGATACCAGGCGCGGTAGACCGACATGGCCCCGGCGAATTCGCTGCCCTGGTAAGGCCCCAGCGCGCTGCCTTCGGTGACGCCGCCGCGTGCCAGTTCGAAGCGCGCATCCGCGGCGCCCACCGACGTCGGCGTGCCGGCGGTGTAGACACCATAGACGGACATCATGCCCACGTCCCGCCCGGCCGCCATGGACAGATCGCCCGTGCCGGTGCGCAGCACGCTGAAGGAAGGCGTGCCGTACCGGTACGCGTATTCGGTGATGACCTCGGGCGCTTGGCCCGCATCGCCTTCGCAAAAGCCGGCCGTCGCGCAGGAGTCCTCGAACGAGATGCCGAACCAGTCCATCCAGCCCAATTGGTAGTTCGTCTGGAACCAGTTCTCGGCCTCGGCGTAGGTCATGCCCAGCAGTTCGGGCATGGCGTTGGCGTCCACCCAGGCCTGCGTCAGGCGTGGTCCGCTGCTGGCGACACAATTGCCAGCCTGCGAGCAGAAGTCCTCGAAGGATTCGCCGAACCAGTCCATCCAGCCCATACCGTAGGTTTCCTGGAACCACGCCTCCGCTTCGGCGGCCGTCTTGCCCGCCAGTTCAGGCACCCCGTATGCAATCGCCGCCGTTTCCGAAAGGCGCATGCCGCCGCCCCCGCCCACGGTACGCCGGGTAAAGCTGGCCAGGCGCCCGTAATGGGTATCGGCCAGCACGATGTCGCCCGTGCCCAGCGCATTGCGCGAGCGCACGTCGGCCGACTCCAGGTCCGACCCCGCCACCAGTGTCAGGTCCCAGGACGTGGCCCCGGCCGGCAGCATGGGCGCCACCGCCCAGTTGCGGCCCTGCGTACCGTCGGGACCGACCGGGCGCAGGCTGACCGGCGCGTCGCCCGGCAGTTCGACCTTGGTCTGCGACGGGATGATGGCGCCGCGCGCCAGCACGATCTGCCCGCTGGCCGTCAACGCCGTCGGCAGCGCGATGCCCTTGGGCCAGGTGAAGGCCTGCACGCTGGCGGCGCTGCGCAAGCGGAAGCCCGCCCCCAGTTGCGCGCCGCTGCCCAGCGTGACCGCATTTTGCAGAACGGTGCCCGCCGCCAGCACCGTGCCGTCGGCCAGCGTGACCTGGCCGGTCAGCACCAGGCCGGCCGACAGGGCCAGATCGCCCGCCAGGGTGACCCCCACGGGCAGTTCGGTGCCCGCGGGCAGCGTGGCGGCCTGCGCGGGCAGGTCGTAGTTCAGCGCGCGGCCCGCGGGGAAGACCGTACCCGTGTCCAGGGTGACGCTGTCCACCGGGATGACGAGGTCGCCGCCGAACGGCGTCTGCCCGGTCGTCGGGTTGTAGCGGCCTTCGACGAGCAGCCAGCCCTCCTTGTCGTCCGGCGTGTCGGGCGGCGGCGCGAAACCGTCGTTGATGCTGCCATGGATGTTCAGGTTGCCGCCGGCGCGCAGCACCAGCACGCCGGGCTCGCCGAAGCCGCGTCGCGAGATATCGGCGTCCGGTCCGTAGCGGTAGCCCGACAGATCCAGGTCGCCCACCACCGTGAGATCGCCGTCCGCCGTGGCGCTGGCGATCTCCACGCCGGGACGCAGCCGCGCGCCCAGGCGGGACAGCGTATCGCCCAGCGCCGCGTTGCCGCTGGCCAATTGCATGAAGTCCAGGTTCTCCTTGTGGATGCCCTGTTCCTCGTTGCCGAAATAGCCCTGCGAGATCAGTTGCGGCCGCTTGTGGTTGATGTCGAGCTCAGCCGCCAGCGGCGCATCGGTATAGCGGCGGAAGGCGTTGACCGCCACGAGGCCGGCGCCCTGGATGACGGGCGTGCCCGCCACATTCAGCGCCACGCCGTTGGCGCCGTCGCCCGATCCGGCCAGCGCGCCGCGCGCATCGTTGCCGCCCGTGCGAAGCACGTTCAGGTCCAGCGTGCCGCGCATCACGCCGTCGTGCCGCTCGGGCTGCGCGGTGCCCGCGCGCAGGTCGAAGGACGCGCCCGCGCCCAGCGTCAGAGTGCCCTGGCGCGAGGTCAGGTCGATGATGGCGCGGTTCGGGCTGTCGATGATCTTGCCGTAGCTGTCGCGGCGCAGGTACGTGCCGTGCGCGTCCAGCTGGCCGTTGATCGTCAGGTCGCGTTGCGCGGCCAGGTAGATGCTGCCCACCTGCACGCCGCTGGCGTCGATGCGGCCATTCACCGTGAGACTGCCGCCGTCGGCCACGATCTCGACGTGGCGCGCGCGCACCTCGTCGCCCACCGTCAGGTCGCCCTGCTTGACCTGGAAGCGCCGCGCGCCGACCACCCCACCGTCGTTCAAGCGGGTGTTCAGGCCCTGGAAGTCGGCCAGGGTCTGCGCGCGCAACGTGATCTCGGCGGCGTCGTAGGGCACATAGGTGCCGCCCGCGTCGTACAGGCCGCTGGCGCTGCCCAGCACGGCGCCGGCCAGGTCGAGGTGGCCCGCCGATGCCCCCAGCGCGGTCGCCTGCAAACGGCCGCCGCGGTTGTAGCGCGCGGACAGGTCGATCACCGAGCCGGCGGCCTGCGTGATGTCGCCCTCGGCGCTCTTCATCACCAGATCGCCGCCCCAGCTGTATTGCTTGACGTCGTGCATGGCGATCTCGCGGCCCGCCAGATCGAGATGGGCCGCGTCGCCCAGCACGATGTCCTGCTGCGCGTCCAGCGTCAACTTGCCCGAGGGCAGCGCCACGGTAGTGTCCAGCGAGATGCGCTGCGCCGCCAGGCTCAGCGAACCGCCCAGGGCATTGCTCGTGCCGGAGGCGTTGCCCGTGCCTTGCACCGTCAGGGCCCCACCCGCGCGCACCTCCAGCGTGGCGCCCGCCTCGGCGGTCAGCAAGGGGGTATGCACGACGATGTCGCCGCCGCGGTACTGCCAGCCACGGCCGTCCTCGTAGCCGTCCACCGCATGGTGCACGGCCAGGCTGCCCGTGTCCTTGGCCGTGATCCGGGTCGCGGCATCCAGCGTCAAGGCCGAGAAACCCAGCACCAGGCGGTTGGCCGGCACCAGCGAGGTCGCCGTCCGGTACGGCGCCGCGTCGAAACGGATGACGTCGGCGGTGATGGCCAGCGTGCCGTCGCCCAGGCGGTCCAGCACCGCGCCGCCAGGCGCGGCGGGTGTGTCGTAACCGGGAATGATGGTCGCCGGATCGGCCGTCAGCGATCCCGCCCACACGAACTCATTGGCGCGGATCGTCGCCGTGTCGCCCGCCGCGCCATAACCGTAGATGGCCGGCGCGCCCAGCACCAGGCGCTGCAGGGAAGACGCGCCGTTGGCGCCACGCGTATCGAACAGCATGGAGCCGAACACGTTCACGGACTCGCCCGCCGTCAGGATCAGGCTTTCCAGCGCGGGCGTGCCCAGCGCCGTATTGCCGCGCAACAGGCGGTCCAGCACGTCCTGGCTCATCGCCATGCCCGGCGGCAGCACGCCCGCCGCCTGGGCAGCCGCCAGCGACCGCGCGGATCCCAGGTTCAGCGAAGACACGCTCAGCATCAGGTTGCGCGTGCCGTATTCGACGGCCTCGCCCATCGAGAACACGCCGTTGGTGGCCACGGCGATCGAGCCCTCGGACACGATGCGCGCCATGCCCTCGCACTGCGACAGGCAGGCGCCCAGCTCGATGCGCGTGGCATTCTTGAACGAGGGCGGCAGCAACGTGACATCGCCGTTGGAGACGACCAGCGCGCCCGTTCCCTGCGTCTCGATCAGCAAGCCGTTGCGGGCATCCATCGGCATGGCGCCCTGGCCCAGGGTGTTCAGCGTGGCGCCCTGCTCGACGACGATGCGCCCTGCCGCGCCGCTGGCCAGCACGATCTCGGCGGCCTGCAGCGTGACACCGTTGCGCACGATCACGTTGCCGCCGTCGCTGTCGGTGCCCAATCCCTGGCGCCCCGAACCGTAGGTCCCATACAGGGCCCCGCCCACGACCATCCGGGTCGGCGCCAAGGCATTGAGCGCGTCGGCGGATACCGCGGCGGCGCGCTCGCCCAGGATGGGCGACTGGCCAGGCGCGAGCACCTCGATACCCGCGGCGGCGCCGCTGACCGTCAGCGTGCCGCCATAGCCGGCGCTGCCCGCCGCGGGCGCGAAGCGGGCCTCGCCGTCCACACGCAAGGCTTGCCTGCCGTTCATGCCCGCGCCGGCACCCAGCGTCAGCGTCAGCGTGGCAGCGTCCACCGGCAGCATGGCGCGCGGAATACCGCGACGCGCCGCGTCGGCCAGCAGGAACTGCGCGTACGAGGTCTCGTTGTACTGCGCATGACGCCGCACCACGCCGGCCGGCGTGACCAGCAGCGTGTTGGCCAGCGCGTTGCGTTGGCCCGTATGGGCCGTGCCCAGGAAGCCCTGGGTGGCCAGCGAGCCGCCCCGCGTGCGCGCGGTGACGGCGGAAGCATGGGGCGTGGCCGCACCGATCTCGACGCGGAAGGCGCCGGGCAACAGCGCATAGGAAGACGGCAGCAGCGTGTAGGTGCCGGCCGCCAGGCCGGGCAGCGCGTGCTCGATCGTCACCTGGCGGCCCACGGCCGGCAAGCCCGCGCCGGACTCCGCCACCACCGGCGCATACGCACCTTGGAAGGACGGCACGATGGCATAGACGCCGTTACCGGAGGATGCGAATCCCATGGCCGGATTGCTGTCGGCCATTGCGTGCGCGAGGATGTCGATGGAGCCGCCGCGGCCGCTGACGAAGGCCGCGCCGCGCAGCTCTCCCCCACCCGAGAGATCCAGGATCGCGCCTGGCTCCACCGCGATCTCGACGCCCTCGATCTCCACTCGGCGAGAGATTCGGCCATCACTGGCTCGCCCGCCTGCCGGGGTGGGGTCGATCGCGGCGCCGGCATAGCGATAGTTGATGCCGTCGGCGGTGCCCCCATAGGGCATGTCCAGGCCCACCGCGCTGACGGAGGTCACGCTGCCCGGCAGGAAGCTGACCTTCGACGGACCGATGTCGGTGCCGCTGACGGTGATCAGGCCCAGCGGCGCGCGCAGCACGCCGCCCTGCTCGATGGTGGGCGCCTTGATGGAAAGCACGCCGAACGCCGAGTACGGCTGGTCGGGCAAGGCGCCCTCGGCGCGGCGCAGGGTGAGCACCGCATCCGGATTGCGCACGTTGTCCAGGCGGAATCCGTAGCCCACCGTGATCCCGCCCGCCGCGCCGGTCACCGGATAGAGCTGCGCGGCAATGACGGTCAAGGTATTCGGCGCGGACAACAGCGTGCCATCGCCCGTTCCGACGGGAATGTTCTTGTGCATCCGGATATCGCCCCGGCTGGCGATCAGCACGTCGTCGTAGTGGTTGAAGTTCAGCGCGCCGCGCAGGTCGATCAGATCCGCGTCCAGGCGGGCCTGGTGGCCGCGCTTGAGCCAGCCCGTGGTCAGGCCCGGAATCGTCTCGCTCGGATAGGTGTACGAATCGCCGCCCTCCACGATCTGGAAGCCCGCCGCGTCCAGGAAAAGATGCGGCGCGGCCAGGCGCAGCGTGGTTCCGGCCGGCGCGTCGTCGTGCACGGACGGCACGCCGACCAGGCGCAGGCTTTGCGGCAGGGAGATATCCACGTCGCCCTGGATCAGGGTCGTGGCGTACAGCGAGAAGCTGCCGAAGCCGCCGGCCTGGATGCGGTCCACGCCCAGCGCGGCCGTGCCATAGGCCAGCGCCGGATCGCTTTCGCCCGCGCGCAACCCTGCGCCCAGCACGCTGGCGCCCTGCACCTGCGACAGCGTCAGCGAACGCGGCACCAGCACTTCGGGAGTCACCGTGTTCTTGAAATAGAACGCGCCGCCCAGCGCCACGCCCAGCAGGCCGCCCGCCGCTTGCGCACCGCCCGCGGCCGCGCGCAGTTGGCCATCGAGATACAGGCTGTTGGACGACGCCAGGATGATGCTGCCGCCATTGGAGGCCACCGTCGTGGCGCCCCGGCCCGGCAGGTCCAGCACGGCCTGCGCGCCCGAGGCGTCCAGCAAGGCGCCGGGACGCAGGATCAGGTGGCGGTCCATGTAGCGTCCGCCATGCGGGATGAGCGACCCCGTCTCCCAGTTCAGCGTGCCGCCGATCTCGATGCTGCCGCCGTCCTGCACGATGCCATAGCGCTGGCCCAGGCGGTCCAGCGCCACATGGCTGCGGCCGGCCACGTCCAGCACGGCGTGCTCGCCGATCCAGACCGATTTCGCATTGGCCACGCCGTCGAACGCGGCAGTGTCGGGGCGCGTGTCATCGATCGAGATCCGGCCGCCCGGCGCCACCAGGCTGCCCAGCACGGTCATCTGGTCCGCGCCGCGCAGCGTGATCGACTGCCCAGGATCCACGGCGACCCGCGCGCCCTCGCTCACTTCGATGGCGCCGCCCTGCCCGTTGCGCTCCGAGCGCAGCGTCAGGCTGGCGCCCTTGCGTTGCGTGAGCATCGCCTTCGCGGGATCTTCGTCGTAAAGCGGCGGCGTCCACAGCGACAGCGCCGCGTCGCGCGCAGCGCCCGGCTCGCGCGTTTCGCCAGGCGTCTTGCGATAGACCGGCATCGCCACGTCGATGGCCGCGCCTTCGGCCACCGTCACCCCGCCGTGGCCATTCACGGTGTATTGGGCGAAGCCGGTCTGGAACAGACCGGCGTCCAGCCACAGCGCATCGGCATCCTGGGCGGCCTGCCGCTCGCCTCCCAGCACGATGACGCCCGCGCTGGCCACCGACAACGTGCCGCCACCAGCGATGCCGAAACCTTGCACCTGGCCGTCGAAGGCCAGCCGTCCGCCCACGGGCAGGGTCTTGTCGCTGAGCACATCGGCCGCCAGCGTGACGCTGCCGCCGCGCCCACCCAGAAGCTCGCCATCGGGCTGCAGCACACCGCCCGCCGACACGTCGATCACGCTGCCTTCGGCGATGACGACATCG
This sequence comes from Bordetella ansorpii, assembly GCF_900078315.1. Taxonomy (GTDB): domain Bacteria; phylum Pseudomonadota; class Gammaproteobacteria; order Burkholderiales; family Burkholderiaceae_B; genus Bordetella; species Bordetella ansorpii. The sequence continues at coordinate 42,344 of NZ_FKBS01000012.1, read as the reverse complement.
CCTGTGCCTTGCAGCGACACGCTGCCACCGTGGCGATGCACGCGCGCCGCCAGGGCCTGCGCGCCGTCCAGACCGTCGCTCCACAGGCCGCTGGCATCCAGGCGTACGCCTTCGGCCACGTTCAGGTGCGTCGTCTGACCTGCCAGCGGCGCCAGCGCCACGTTCTCGATACGCTGGCCATTGGGCTGGTTCAGCACGTTGCCGGCCTGGATACTGCCGCCACGGCTGACCACGTCGGCGCGGATGTCCACCTGGGGGGCATATAGCGTGATGCTGCCGCCCGCCGCCGTGTTCAGCGTAGCGTCGATGGCGATGTGCTCGCGCGCCGCCAGCCGGATGGCGCCCAGCGGCGATTGATCCAGCAGCGCCGTGTCCAGGCGCAGCACGCCTTTGCGGTCGTCGGGCAACGCGGCAGACAGATCCAGTTCCTGCGCGATCGAAGCGACATCCTGCTCGACGACGATCCGACCGATGTTCTGGCTGGTCGCGCCCAGCGTGGGGACGAGGGTGCGATTGCGAGCGTCGTAGTAATAGCGCCAGTCGCCCACCACGAGTTGCCCGCGGCGCGACTGCGCGCTGTGGGACTGCCCGTAGCCCTCGGCCTCGGGCAACGGCGCTTCCGTCTGCCGCGTGCCCTGGAACGTCTCGCCCACCAGCCGGCCTTCCAGCACCGCGCTGGCCGTGGACACCACCAGCGTGCCCGCATCGCGGCCCACCGTATAGCCCGGCTCGAAACGCGAGGTCGGCGCGATCAGCGGGTTGTAGTAGTAGCGCGTGGCATCCTCGCCCCAGCGCGCCGACGCGGCCTCGTAGCCACGATAGACGCCCTTGTAGAGCAGGTCGCCCGGCGCGCGGTCCACGCTGTACAGGCGGCCATCCTCGCCG
>NZ_FKBS01000012.1:0-41449 GCF_900078315.1 Bordetella ansorpii | reverse complement strand
CCACGTCATGTTGATGCGGCCGGACTGCACGTCCAGCGTGCCGCCCGACAGGTTGATGATCGAGCCCGCCTGCGTCACCACCTCGCCGCCGTCGAAGCGCACGATGCCGCCCTGCGCCAGCCAGTGGCTGGCCGGCACCGAACGGTTGCTCAGGTAGCCGCCGACCTCCAGCAGGCCGCCCTTCGTGTACCAGCGCGCGCTGTCATAGCCGCCCGTGCCCGCCGGCACGTAGACCAGATCACGAATGTCCACCCACACATCGCTGTTGGCCAGCTTGCCGCTGTCGCGGTTGCCCGGCGCGTCGCGCTGTTCGTTGCCCTGGATGTTGATCTTGAGGTTGTTCGACTCCATGGCCACCGGCACGCCGATCGCGCCCGACACGTCGATCTGCGCGCCATCGCGCACCAGCGTGCGCGTGCCGGCGCGCGCGGCCACCTGGCCGCCCGTGGCCAGCGTCAGCGTGCCAGCCTGGAAATCCACCGAACCCGCGCTGTCGATCTGCACCAGCGACAGGTCGCGGCGATAGCGGTCCGCGGCCTGGATGTCGGCGCTGGACACCTGAGACGGCGCCAACAGGCTCTCGCGCTGGCCGTCCAGCGCCGTGGCCGTGCTGGCGTCCAGCAGAATGGCGTTGACCGCCCCCTCTCGCAACGTAATGGCGCTACCCGTGCCGCTGGCCGCCAGGTGGATCGTGCCCCGGGCATCCACCGAAGTCGTGGCCGCCAGCACGCCGGCCTGCTCGACCTGATTGGCGCTCAATGTCACGTCGCCCAACGGGGATTGGATCAGGCCGGTGTTGCGCACCGTCCCCATGCCCGACACCAGCACTTCGCTGCCGCGCGTGGTCGATTCCAGGTTCCCTTCGGACCCCTGGCCGCGTCGAATGACGAAGCTGTCGCCCGCCGCCAGCAGGGCCTGTCCACGAGGCGCGTGGATCGTGCCGGCCTGCTCCACTTCCTTGCCCAGCAGCAGCGTGTAACCGCCACCCTGCGTGACCGTCGTCGGCACGGCGGTGCGTATCTGCGCGCCCTGCTTCACCTCGATCTTGCCCAAGGCCTCGGTGAACGTGGACATGGTGCTGTCGAGGCCATAGATGCCGCGGTCGATGAACTGCTGGTCGCCGATCTTGGCCGCCGCCGCCACCAGGTTGCGCACGTCCACCTGCGAACCGCCGCCGAACACGATGCCGTTGCGGTTGACCACCATGACCGTACCGTCGCCACGGATCGCGCCCTCGATCTGCGAGGGCCGCGCCTGCGGGTCGTTGACGCGGTTCAGCACCGCCCAATCGGCCTGCTGGCGAAAATCCACCGTGGTGTTGCGGCCGACGTTGAAGGTTTCCCAGTTCAGGATGGCGCGGTCGCCGGTCTGCTGCACCGTCACCGTGGTCTTGCCGTTGGCCACGCTTTGCGCCGGCGCCTGCGCGTTGCGCCAGCCGGCGGTCAGCGCGTTGCCGTCGACCTTCAGGCCACCGTCGTGCAGGCCATCGGGCACGCCGCCACCCGCCGCCACCGCCGCGTCACGCGCAGCCGCCTGCGCGGCCTGCTGCGCGGCAATCGCCTGCGCCGCCACGTTCAGGTTGCCGATCGAGCGGTCCAGCTTCTGCCGCGCCGCCGCCTGCTGGGCCGCCGTGCCATTGCCCACGCCGACGCCGGCCGATTGCGCCCGCGCCCGCGCATCCGTGCTGAACCCCGCGCCCTTGCTGGAACCCGACGCCGCGAACCAGGCCTGCGCCTGCGCATCGCCGTGGCCGATGAAGCCACCCGCGGCCACCGCCAGGGCCAGCGCCCGCGCCACCGGAGCCAGGCGCAACGCGCCGCCTCCCTTCACTACGGATTGATGCTTCGCGTCACGCCCGACCATGCTGCCCATGTGCCTTTCCCGCCGAAAGTTGAGGCGGCCGATGCGGGCCGCCGTATCCATCCGGATCGTCAGCCCCACCCCACGGCGCCGGCATGTCGATCCCCTTACCTGGAAAGACACGCGGGCTTTCGCAAACCCGTAAACTTTTTTACGTCAGCTCAGCAGCAACACGCCCGCCGGCAGTTCACGCGCATGCAGTCCGAAGGTGTGCTGCAGTTGCAGGATGGCCTCGTCCAGCACCGCCGTGCGGAAACGGCCGGACACCGGCGTGTCGCGCTTGGCGTCGTTCATCAACACCACGCGGCCCGGCCGGTAGCGGTTGATCTCGTCCACCACCTGCGCCAGCGGCGTGCGATGGAACAGCAATTCGCCACGCCGCCACGCGGACACGTCATCGGGTTCGATACCCGCCGTGCCGCTGACGGAGTGATCGTCATAGACCAGTTGCTGGCGGGCCTGCAACGTGCGCGCGCCCAGCGGATGTTCGACACGCACCGCGCCGTCCAGGCAACTGACGCACACCTGCCCGTCCAGATAGCGCACCTGGAAATGCCCGGTCTCGGCCCATGCCTGGCCGGCCCCCGCCTGCACGCCGAAGGGCTCGCCCGTGCCGGCGAGGTCGATGGCCGCCTCGCCGCCCAGCAGGTCGATGCCCCGCGCGCCGTCGCCCTGCGCGCGCCGGATACGGGTATCCGTGTTCAGCACCACGTTGACGCGCTCGGCCAATGCCACCGCGCGCTGCTCGCCGGTGGCGGTACGGTAATCGGCGCCCCACAGCCCCGGCGCGGGCCACAGCCCCAGGGGCGGATGGAACACCGCCACGCCGGCAGCCGTGGCCATCGCGCCCGCCGCCGCGCCCAGGAAGGCGCGCCGGCCGCGCCTCTGCGGCCCATCCCGCAGGCGCTCGTGCCGCGCCGCGGCGCGCGCGTCGGTGCGCAGCAGTTCGCCGGCCACGGGTTTCATGGCATGCCATTGGCGCCTGGCCGCCTCGAAAGCCGCCGCATGCGCATCGCTGGCGCCTTGCCAGCGGCGAAACGCGCGCATTTCCGCTTGCGTGACCTCGCCCAGCACCAGGCGGTTGAGCCAGATGCCCGCTTCTTCACGCAACGCGTCGGGGTCGAGCCCCGCGCCGGGATAAGACGAGGATGCAGTCATGCGAGGGTTACCTTGGCCGGCGGCGCCGGCGGGCGTGCGTGGCGGATTCGATGCCGCCGCACGGAAATATTCGGGTTTTCATAAGGAAGACACATGAGCATGCTGAAACCCGCAAATTATTTTTTCGCGCCCAGGCGGGCGGCGAAGAAATCGTTGGCCCGCTTCAGCTCCAGCTCGACCGTGCGCAGCGACACGCCCAGGCGCTCGGCCACCTCTTTCTGCGTCAGCCCTTCCCAGCGCACCAGCAGCACCACGTCGCGGCGGCGCTGCGGCATGCGCTGCATGGCGGCCACCAGCTCGGCCACGTCCGAGCGCGCGGCGGCGATGTGCTCTGGTCCCGGCCCGGGATCGGCCATCTCCAGCACCGAGTCCAGTTCGCTCTGCGGCACCATGGGGCTCTGGCTGCGGATGTCGTTCAACGCCGAGTTGACGGCCATGCGCAGCAGGAAGCCGCGCGGATTGAGCACCGTGGACTGGTTCTCCAGCCGCTTCACGCGCAGCCAGGTATCGTGCAGCGCGTCGTCGGTCAGATCGGGGCTGCGCAGGAAACGCATCAGCCGGCGCCGCAGGTCGCCGTAGTTCTTGGACAGGAAGTCCAGCAGCAGGAGCCTGACTTCTTCGGACATGGCTAGCCGCGCGCTCCCGGGCAATGGCCGCGGTCGGCGCGGCCGGGCAGGATCAGCAGGGTGACGGGCTGGGCCAGTTCCGCAGGCGGCGGATGGCCGATGCGCACGCTGCCCAATGCATCCAGCAAGGCCGAGTCTCGCCGCGGATCGCCGGTCGAACCGATCAGCCGCGGATTGGCCAGGCGCCCGGATTGCGTGACCTCGAAACGCAGCACCGACTGGTAGTTCGACGCCGCCGTCAGCGGCCGGGCGCACAAGGCCACCCAGACGCGTTTCTGCAGCAGTTCGTCGTAGGCCGCCAGGCGCGCCTGCGCCACGGGATTGCGGCCGGCCACGTCGCTCGCCTCGTGCGCCGGGTCCGCGGGGCGGATGACGAAGGCGGCGACCTTGCCCGCCACGGCTTCCTGCGCGGCCAGGCCGGTGCCCGCCAGCATGTGGCGCAAGGCGCGCTGGGGCGTGTAGCGGCCGCGCAGCGGCGCGGACCTGCGGTCCGCGACCATGGCGCTGCTGAACAGGGCCGAACGGCCCGTCACGACGGCGAACTGATCCAGTGCGGTCTCCAGGGGCTGGGCGGGAATGTCGAAAAGGAAGAGCGCCTCATCGGCGGACTGCGCGGCATCGGCGATTGCGCCGCCCGCCGGCCATGCGCACACGGGTGCGGCCAGTCCGGCAACGCCCAGCGCCCACGCGGCGGCCCGATGACGGTTCAGGGGGGCGTGCATGCCTGCCGCGTTGACGCGCCGCGTCCTGCGGCGCCGATGAGCCAAGGGCATGCTGACGCTGCGAACGGTCGCACCGGCAATGTTCTTACCCCACCCTGAAAAACATCGCATTGTGCGGGCGAGTAATGACGGTTTTGTTACGGCTCGACGTGCGGCCATGCGCGAGCCCGAGTCCAGCCGATCCCGCGGGAGCCCCGGAAGGCTGGACCGTGCGCCGCGGCGCCAGGGCGTCCCGCGAGCCCTGTCCCCTCGCGCACGGCCCGCCCGTTACGGCATTGCCCCGCGTCATCGCTCCATGGACGGCCAGCCATCGTTTTGGGCAAGAACGGAAGAGAAACTTGCCTTCGCGGCGAACCCGACGCTTCCTACCATGGCTACGGTACGGCGCACGCCCGCGCCATCCCCCCCGAAGGAGATCCGGCATGGCAATTCGCACCTTTCCCCTGGCCCTGGCATCGGGCCTGATGCTGAGCATGGCGATGACCGTCACCGCCCACGCCGAACCCGCGCGCGGCGGCCAGGCGCAAGCCAACGAGAAGCTGGTCAGGCAAGCCTTCGAGCGCTGGCGGCTGGGACAAGGCACCGTCTTCGACCTGCTGCACGATGACGTGCGCTGGACCGTGGCCGGCAACAGCCCGGTCTCCGGCGTCTATCGCTCGAAGAAGGACCTGATGAATGCCGCGGTGGCCCCGATCACCGCGCGGCTGTCCACGCCCATCGTGCCGCAAGTGCAGCAGGTGCATGCCCTGGGCGACGCGGTCATCGTGGTCTGGCAGGGCCGCGCCACGGCCAGGGACGGCAGCACCTATGACAACCGCTACGCCTGGCACATGGTGCTGCAAGACGGCAAGATCGTGGACGTCCTGGCATTCCTGGACACCTGGCGGCTGGCCCGGTTGCTGGACTGAACCCGCGTGCGGTTGGCGCCGCGCACGCACGACGCGTTGCCCGCGGCGTCCTCGCTGGACGCCGCTGCTGCTCCATGGCCTCGTTGCCACTGGCCTGGGCGGCTCCGGCGCTGCCACCCGGTGCGCCGACAGCCCGCCGGATCACAGGCCGACGCCATGAAAAAGGCGGGCCCCGAAAGGCCCGCCCACACCAGAACGAACAGACGACCGGCGTGTACGCCTATTCGTCCTCGATGCCCAGTTCGCGCAGCTTGCGCGTGATCGTATTGCGTCCGATGCCCAGGCGCGACGCCGCTTCCACGCGGCGGCCGCGGCTGGCGTCCAGCGCGCTTTGCAGCAGGATCTTCTCGAACTGCCGGGTCAGCGTGGCCATGACGGCCGGCTCGCCGCGCTCCAGGCGGCGCTGGGCGTCGCGCAGCAGCGCGTCCTGCCAGCTGCCGGCGGGAATCGGTTCATCCGGATAGACCACGCCACCGCCCGTCACGGGCGACTCGGCCAAGGCCACTGCGCGCGCCGGCGGCGCCACGGCGGGCGAGTGCTCCACCGCGCGGATCTCGGGCGGCAGGTCGTTGCGGTCGATGGTCTGGCCCGGCGCCATCACGGTCAGCCAGTGGCAGAAGTTCTCCAGCTGGCGCACGTTGCCCGGAAAATCGAAGCGGGTCAGCACCGCGGTCGCCTCGGGCGTCAGGCGTTTCACCGGCACGCCCAGCGAACGCGCGCTGACGCCCAGGAAATGATTGGCCAGCGCCGGGATGTCTTCCACGCGCTCGCGCAGCGGCGGCAAGCGCAGGCGGATCACGTTCAGGCGATGGAACAGATCCTCGCGGAACAGGCCCTGCTCGACCCGCTGCTCCAGGGGCTGGTGGGTGGCGGCCACGATGCGCACGTCCACGCGCACCGGCTGCGCGCCGCCCACGCGGTAGAAACTGCCCTCGGCCAGCACGCGCAACAGGCGCGTCTGCAGTTCGATCGGCATGTCGCCGATTTCGTCCAGGAACAGCGTGCCGCCGTGCGCTTCCTCGAAGCGGCCGCGGCGCAGCGTATTGGCGCCGGTGAAGGCGCCGCGTTCATGGCCGAACAGCTCGGCTTCCAGCAGGTCGCGCGGGATGGCCGCGGCGTTCAGGGCCACGAACGGCCCGTTGGCGCGCGCGCCATGGCCGTGCAAGGCCCGTGCCACCAGCTCCTTGCCGGTGCCGGACTCGCCGGTGATCAGCACCGTGACCTTGGACTGCGCCAGGCGGCCGATCGCGCGGAACACTTCCTGCATGGCCGTGGACGAGGACTGCGTCATCATCCAGCGCTCGCCGGTCTGCTGGCCTTCGGCCTGCGCCGGCGACTCGTCCTGCGGCTCGGATTCCTGCATGGCGCGCTGGATCAGCGCGACCGCTTCGTTGATGTCGAAGGGCTTGGCCAGGTAATCGAACGCACCGCCCTGGAAGGCGGACACGGTGCTGTCCAGGTCGGCGAAGGCCGTCATCACGATGACGGGCAGCCCGGTATCGTTTTCCTTGATCTGGCGCAGCAGCTCCAGGCCGTTGCCGCCGGGCATGCGGATATCGGACACCAGGACCGAGGGCGTCTCGCGTGTCATCGCGTCGAGCACGTCCGAGGCCTGGAAGAAACTACGGGTGGCGATACCGGCGCGCGCCAGGGCTTTTTCGAGCACCCAGCGTATGGCCTGATCGTCGTCGACAATCCAGACGGGTTTCATCAGAGTGGGGGCTCCATCGGTAGGACCAGGCGAAATTCGGTATGCCGCGGCCGCGACTCGAATTCGATGATGCCGCCGTGCTGTTGCACGAAATCCTGTGCCAGGCTCAGGCCCAGGCCGGTACCGCCCGGCCTGGCGGTGACCAGGGGATGAAAGATGCGGTCGCGGATGTGCTCGGGCACGCCGGGACCGTTATCGATGATGGACAGCACCAGCGCCAGCCGGTGGTGCCGGTGCGCCAGCATCACCTGGCGCGCCACGCGCGTGCGCAGCGTGATCTGGGCCGGCGGCACGTTGGGGCCGGGCTTCTGCAGCACCAGCTCCTGCGCGGCATTGCGCGCCACGTTCAGCACCGATTGCATCAGGCGCGCAGCATCGCCGTGCAGGTCGGGCACCGAGGCGTCGTAGTCGCGCACCAGGCCCAGGCCATCGCGGAACTCGGCCTGGATCAGGGCGCACACGCGCTCGCAGATCTCGTGGATGTTGACCGGCTTGGCGTTCAGGGGCACGCGTTGCGGACCGCTCAGGCGGTCGACCAGGGCCTGCAGGCGGTCGGCTTCGGAAATGATGACTTGCGTATATTCGGTCAGGGCCGCGCTGGGCAGCTCGGCCTCCAGCAATTGGGCGGCGCCACGCAGGCCGCCCAGGGGATTCTTCACCTCATGCGCCAGGTTGCGCAGCAACTCGCGATGCGACTCGATCTCTTCGACCAGGCGATGGTTGCGGTCGGCCAGCGTGCGCTGCTCGATCTCGCGGGTTTCTATCATCACGGGCCAGGGCTGCCCGGTAAGCGCCACGGTGGTGACGGTGACTTCGACCGATTCGGTGGCGCGACGCAGGGAGGTCAGCTGCCGCACGTCGGCGAACTTGCCCGCGACCGCTCCGTCGATGGAGGATTGCAGGTCTTCGGGATGATCGTACATGCCTACCGCGGAAAGCCCGCGCAACTGCTTGCGCGATCTGCCGAACAGGTCTTCGGCGGCGGCGTTGGCGTATTCGATGTGGCCGCGCTCGTTCACGAGGAAAACGGACGTGGCGAGCAAATCAAAAGCGTCTACATTCATCGCTGAAGCACCAGAGCCGTGAGGCGGGCATCCGACCGGCCAGGCCAGCCGGATACCGCGGGAAACCACGGGCAGACGCGAGGCCTGCCCGCGGGCAACGGCTTGCCGCGAGGTGGCCACGCCACCTCGCGCGCCGGCGAGACGAACCTGCCGGCCGTGCCGTGGGGGCTGGCCGCCAGGCCCGCCCCAGAGCCCATTACAGGCTGTAGTACATGTCGAATTCGACCGGGTGCGTCGTCATGCGCAGACGCTGCACGTCGGCCTCCTTCAGGGCCAGGTAGGCGTCCAGCATTTCGTTGCTGAACACGCCGCCGCGGGTCAGGAACTCGCGGTCCTTGTCCAGGGCTTCCAGGGCCTGGTCCAGCGACGCGCAGACGGTCGGGATCTTCGCGTCTTCTTCGGGCGGCAGATCGTACAGGTTCTTGTCGGCGGGATCGCCGGGATGAATCTTGTTCTGCACGCCGTCCAGGCCGGCCATCATCAGGGCCGAGAAAGCCAGGTACGGGTTGGCCAGGGGATCCGGGAAGCGCGTCTCGATGCGGCGGCCCTTCGGGTTGCCGACGTACGGGATGCGGATCGAGGCCGAACGGTTACGGGCCGAGTAGGCCAGCTTGACCGGGGCTTCGAAGTGCGGGACCAGGCGCTTGTACGAGTTGGTGCCGGGGTTGGTGATGGCGTTCAGCGCGCGGGCGTGCTTGATGATGCCCCCGATGTAGTACAGCGCGAATTCCGACAGGCCGGCGTAGCCGTTGCCCGCGAACAGGTTCTGGCCGTCCTTCCAGATCGACTGGTGGACGTGCATGCCGGAGCCGTTGTCGCCGACGATGGGCTTGGGCATGAACGTGGCGGTCTTGCCGTAGGCGTGGGCCACGTTGTGCACGACGTACTTCAGGATCTGGTTCCAGTCGGCGCGGCGCACCAGGGTGCTGAACTTCGTGCCGATTTCCAGCTGGCCGGGAGCGGCCACTTCGTGGTGGTGCACTTCGACGGGCACGCCCATCTGTTCCAGCACCAGGCACATTTCCGAGCGCATGTCCTGGAACGAATCGACCGGGGGCACGGGGAAGTAGCCGCCCTTGACGCCCGGACGGTGGCCCATGTTGCCGCCTTCGAATTCCAGGCCGGTCGACCACGGGGCTTCTTCGGACTTGATCTTGACGAAGGTGCCCGACATGTCGGTGTTCCACGTCACGCCGTCGAACACGAAGAATTCGGGTTCCGGACCGAAGTAGGCGGTGTCGCCCAGGCCGGAGGACTTCAGGTAGGCTTCGGCGCGCTTGGCCAGCGAGCGCGGGTCACGGTCGTAGCCCTTCATGTCCGACGGTTCGACCACGTCGCACGACAGGATCAGGGTCGATTCTTCGCGGAACGGATCCAGGTTGGCCGTTTCCACGTCGGGGATGAGCAGCATGTCGGACGCTTCGATGCCCTTCCAGCCGGGGATCGACGAACCGTCGAAGGCCTGGCCGCTTTCCAGCTTGTCCTCGTCCACCGTGTGGGCGGGCACCGACACGTGGTGCTCGCGGCCAACGGTATCGGTAAAGCGGAAGTCAACGAACTTGACTTCGTTGTCGGCGATCAGTTTCAGAACGTCTTGGGGGCTTGCCATGTCATCTCCATTGATAAAAACGTCGTTGGGCAAAGTCAGCCCGACTGGCAATGGCATTCAAAGCAATAACCGTGCCAGGGCTGAACCTCGGGATTCCCCGCAAGCGAGGGCGAATCGGCCAAAACAAAGCACCAATTTAGTGCAAAACGTGGTGCACGATGCACCAATATAGATCAATCGGCGGACAGGAACATTTCCTGCAAATCGTTCAGGAAGCTCCAACCCAGGGCAGTGGCGCGCAACCGGGTGGGGTCGGCGTCCAGCAGGCCCCGGGACGAGGCTGCTTCCAATTGGTGCGCGATGGCGGCAAGCGACAAACCGGTGCGCTCGGCGAACAGGCTGGCGGCCACCCCGTCTTTCAGGCGCAGCGCGTTCAGCATGAATTCGAACGGCAGTTCATCGGCCTGCACCACGCGATCCTCGGCGATGTGGCTGCCGTCGTGGCGCCCTGCCCGCTCCATCCAGGACTCTGGCTGGCGGGCGCGGGCCTGCCTGACGATACGGTCGTGAAATGACAGCTTGCCGTGCGCCCCCGGGCCCAGGCCCAGGTAATCGCCGAACTCCCAATAATTGACGTTGTGCCGGCTGCGCGCGCCCGGGCGGGCGTACGCCGACACTTCGTAGCGCTGCAGGCCGGCGGCGGCCAGCTCGGCCTCGACCGCGTCCTGCATGGCCGCCCCCAGGTCGTCGTCGGGCAGGCCCTCGGGGGGATACTTCGCGAACACCGTATTGGGTTCGAGCGTCAGGTGATACATGGACAGATGCTCGGTGCCGAACGACAGCGCCTGGCGCACGTCTGCCAGACAGGCCTCCAGGCTTTGATGCGGCAGCGCGAACATCAGGTCCAGGTTGACCCGCTCGGTGGCGCGCTGGGCCATCTCGATGGCGGCGCGCGCCTGGCCCGAATCGTGGATGCGGCCCAGGCGCTTCAACTGCGCGTCGTCGAAACTCTGGATGCCCAGCGAGAAGCGCGTGACGCCGCTGGCGGCATAGTCGCGCAGGCGGGAGGCCTCGGCGGTGCCGGGATTGGCCTCCATCGTGATCTCCGCATCCGGCAGCAGGTTCAGACAGGCGCGCAGCATGGCCAGCAGCTCGTCCAGTCCGGCGGCCGACAGCAGGCTGGGCGTGCCGCCGCCCAGGAACACCGACACCACCTGCCGCCCCCAGATCAAGGGCAGCGCCTGCTCCAGGTCGGCGCGCAACGCGTCCAGGTACGCGCGCTCGGGCATCTCGGGCGCGGCGTGCGAATTGAAATCACAGTACGGGCATTTGCGCACGCACCAGGGCACGTGCACATAGACCGACAGCGGCGGCAGGCTGGTCAGGGTGGCCGGGCCGGCCGGCATCACCGCGCGCGGACGCGCGACGGTGCCTTCGGGATGCAGGATGATGGTGCGGGACATGCGAAGAAATCAGGAGAGTGCGAGCTTGTCCAGCAACTGGCGCAGCGCGCGGGCGCGATGGCTGACGCGGTTCTTCTCGTCCGGGTCCAGCGAGGCGGCGGTGGCGCCCAGCTCGGGCAGGTAGAAGTGGGGATCGTAGCCGAACCCGTGTTCGCCCTCGGGCGTATCCAGGATCTCGCCGTGCCAGACCCCCTCGCCGATCAGCGGCTGCGGATCGTCGGCGCTGCGCACGTAGACCAGCACGGCCACGTACCAGGCGCGCCGGTCGGCGCGGCCCGCCAGGTTGCTCACCAGCAGCGCGTTGTTGGCGGCGTCGCTTTTCTCGCCGCCGGCGCGCTGCGCATAGCGTGCCGAATAGACGCCCGGGGCGCCATCGAGCGCGGCCACACACAGGCCGGAGTCGTCGGCCAGCGCAGGCAGGCCCGTCTGCCGGCTGGCGTGGCGGGCCTTGGTCAGCGCGTTCTCGACGAAGGTGACGTAGGGTTCTTCGGCGTCGGCCACGCCGAGCTGGCCCTGCGGCACCAGCTCGATACCCAGGGGAGAAAACAGGGCCGCGAATTCGCGCAGCTTGCCAGGGTTGCCCGAGGCCAGCACCACGCGGCGGGACGCAATGGAGTCAGAAGAAGCTTTCATCGGTCCGATTGTATTAGCTATGCTGCAACACTCTTGCGCACGGCCACACTATGGACACAATGTGCGGCCAACATGAGGGCCGCACCGAATCGTCAAGGCCTGCAAGACCCATTATGCAACCACCCCCAGCCGATCCCGGCCGCGCGGAAGATCTGTCAAAGATTCTGCGGCAGGGGTTGCTCACCCCCCACTACCAGCCGGTGGCTGACCTGTTCCATGGCCGCATCCACGGCTACGAGAGCCTGATCCGAGGCCCCGCCGGGCATCCCTTGCAGATGCCCGATTCCCTGTTCGGCGCGGCCCGCGCCGCCGGGCGCTACCGCGAGCTCGAAATGGCCTGTCTGCGCGCGGGCCTTGCCGGCTATGCCGAGGGCGGGCTGCGCGGCAAGCTGTTCCTGAACATGTCGGCCGGCGGCCTGATCCAGTACTGGCACGAATCTGGCCGCCGGATGCCCGGGTTCCTGCTGGGCGACAGCGGCGTGTCGGCCAACAGCATCATCATCGAGCTGTCCGACTACGACCCCGCCCAGGACGACATGCACACGCTCATCCAGGCGCTGGATTGCCTGCGCGAAGGCGGCATGCGTATCGCGCTGGACGACTACGGCGTGGGCCACGCCAGCCTCAGGCTGTGGGCCGAGCTGCGTCCCGACCTGGTCAAGATCGACCGCTATTTCTTCAACGGCATCAGCAACGACGCGCCGCGCCAGCAACTGGTGCGCTGCATGCTCAGCGTGGCCCAGTCCCTGGGCACCCCCGTGCTGGCCGAAGGCATCGAAACCACCGAAGACATGGCGGTGGTGCGCGACCTGGGCATCCGCTATGCGCAAGGCTGGCTGCTGGGCCGTCCCACCACCCGCGCCGTCACCGAACTGCCCGAATCGGTGCAGGGCATCCTGAACCTGCGCCGGCCCGCCCCCGACCTGTCGGGCGCCACGTACGACACCGTGGCCAGCCTGCGCGTCGAAGCCCCCGCCGTGCGGCGCGACGGACACACCAACGACGACGTGCACCGTCTGTTCCTGGAACGCGCCGACCTGCACGCGGTTGCCGTGCTGGATGGCGAAGGCTATCCCATCGGCCTGATCAACCGGCGCGACTTCTCCGAGCAGTACGCCATGCGCTACACGCGCGAACTGTTCGGCCGCGACCTGTGCTCGTCCTTCATGAACCCCGAGCCGCTGCTGGTCGACCTCGACACCTCGGTCGACCGCCTGGCGCCGGTGCTCATCTCCGAAGACCAGCGCTACCTGCGCGACGGCTTCATCCTGACGCGCCACGGCCGCTACGCCGGCCTGGGCACCGGCGAGGCCCTGGTGCGCGCCGTCACCGAGATCCGCCTGGAGGCCGCGCGCTACGCCAACCCGCTGACCGCCCTGCCCGGCAACATCCCCATCAGCCGCCACATCGGCACGCTGCTGTCCGGCACCGAAGACTTCGTGGTGGGCTACTGCGACCTGGATAATTTCAAGCCGTTCAACGACGTCTACGGCTACTGGCGCGGCGACGACATGATCCAGCTGGTGGCCGAGATCATCAAGCGCCACTGCGATCCGCAGCGCGATTTCGTGGGCCACGTCGGTGGCGACGATTTCGTGGTGCTGCTGCGCAGCCGCGACTGGCGCGAGCGCATCGAGCGCCTGATCACCGAGTTCAACGAACGCGCCCGTGGCCTGTACGACGACGCCGGACGGCGCAACGGCGGCATCGAAACCGAGGACCGCTACGGCGTGCCGCGCTTCTTTCCCTTCGTCACGCTGGGCGTGGGCTCGCTGATGGTGCGGCCCGTGCTGTGCGGCGGGGTGCGGCCGCAGGACATCGCCTCGGCCGCCGCGCAGGTCAAGCACCGCGTCAAGCATGGCCGTACGGGCATGATCGTCGAGGACTACCCGCCGGTGCTGATGCCCGAGACGGTGCTGGAAAGCGATCGCAACGCGTAGGTGCTTCCAGGGCCGAGAAGCGCCGACGAGGACCAATCACCCCGGCGGCGCTCAGGTATCGCGCGACCAGCCGATGCGATAGACGCGGCCGGTCTGCGCGCCCTCCACGCTGCGGGCATAGCCCAACGCGGCCTCGGCGGCCGGCACCGCCTTCACGCCGCGAAAGAATGGCGCATAGCCGGGCAGCGCCTCTTCGATCACCGTGGGGCTGACCAGATTGATGCGCACGCCTCGCGGCATTTCGATGGCCGCGCCGCGCACGAAGCCTTCCAGCCCGCCGTTCACCAACGCCGCAGACACGCCCTGGCGGATCGGATCGTCGTTCAACAGGCCGCTGGTCAGCGTGAACGACCCGCCGTCGCGGATCCGCGCCAGGCCCTGCATCACCAGATTGACCTGCCCCATCAGCTTGTTACGCAGGCCCAGTTCGTACTGCTCGGGCGTGAACTCGGCAAGCGGTCCGAAATGCACCTTGCCCGTCGTGCTGACCAGGGCGTCGAACGCCCCCACCTGCTCGTACAGGCGGCGGATCGAGTCCGGATCGGCGATGTCCACCTGGAAGTCGCCGCTGCGCTGGTTGACGCGGACGACCTCATGACGCTGCGCCAGTTCGGCGTCGACGGCACGGCCGATGGTGCCGCTGGCGCCGATCAGAAGAATCCTCATTGCATTGCTCCTTGGATGACGAGGCGATGGAAGGCCGGAGTGCGTTCACGATGGTCCTGGTTTGCCAGCCCCTCGTGCGGGGCGGGGTCAGGATACTCACGGCGCCATCTCGGTAACAGGGATGGAGGTACTCTACGCGCTCTCCTTCTGCTGAAATAGAGAAGGACTGACAATAAATCGCTAAATTGTGACAATGATTACGCACTCGCTCTGCCACTACGATGCCGACGGCGACACCTTGCCCGCCGTGGCCCTGCGGGTCGAAGTGGCGCAACGCGACGCCGAGCAGCCCATCCACCAGCATCGCAAGGGCCAACTGGTGCTGGCGTTGCGCGGCGGCGTCACGTGCTCGGTCTCGCAGGCGATGTGGATGGTGCCGCCGCATCACGCAGTGTGGATTCCGGGTGGCATGCCGCACAGCAATCGCGCCACCGACAACGCCAGTATCTGCTTCCTGTTCGTCGAACCGGAAGCTGCGTCCCTGCCCGCCCAATGCCGTACCCTGGCCATCAGTCCCATGGTGCGCGAGCTGATCCAGCATCTGGCTGACCAGGGCCAGGCCTACGATCCCGATGGCCCCACGGCGCGGCTGGCCCGCGTATTGGTCGAGCAACTGGGCGCGATGCCGGTGGAAATGCTGCATCTGCCGATCTCGCACCATCCCAAGATCCGGCGCATCGCGCACGTGCTGGCGCGCGACCCCGCCGATCGCACCACGCTGGCCGAATGGGCCGGTCAACTGGCGCTGAGCGACCGGTCGCTGGCCCGTCTGGTCAAGCGCGAAACGGGCCTGACCTTCGGGCGCTGGCGCCAGCAGTTGCACATGATCGTGGCCATGCAGCAGCTATCCGGCGGCGCCACGGTGCAACAGGTGGCGGGCAACCTGGGATACGACTCGGTGACGGCGTTCATCACCATGTTCAAGAAATCGACGGGGCAGCCGCCCGGAAAATACTTCGCGGCGTTGCGATGAACGGTGGCTGCGCCGCCTGCGGCCACGGACGCTCGGCTACGGCGGTGGGATTCATCTGGCAGGCATCGCGCCTGCAGGGCGCTCAGGCCGGCAGATATTTGGGCTGCACCGCCAGGCGCGGCGCGCCCACGTAGTGCGGCACCTCGGCCGGCTCCTGCCCGGCCGCCACGTCGTCTTCCAGCGTGAAGACCGACACGGCCTTGCGCAGCACGATGGCCTGCTCGGCCAGCGACGCCACCGCGGCGGCGGTTTCTTCCACCATTGCGGCGTTTTCCTGCGTATTGCGCTCGATCTCGGCCACGGCCTGGTTCACCGCGGCCACGCCTTCGGCCTGCTGCGTGCTGGCGTCCGAGATACCCGCCACGATGCCGGTGATGCGGTCCACCGACTCGACCACCTGCTTCATGGTCTGGCCGGCGTTGCCGACCTGGCGCACCCCCGAATCGACGCGCTGGCTGGCGTCGTCGATCAGTTCCTTGATCTCGCGCGCGGCTTGCGCGCTGCGCTGGGCCAGCGTGCGCACTTCACCCGCCACCACCGCGAAACCACGGCCCTGCGCGCCGGCCCGGGCCGCCTCGACGGCGGCGTTCAGGGCCAGCAGGTTGGTCTGGAAAGCGATGCCATCGACCACGCCGACGATTTCCGCAATGCGGCGCTGCGCCGTGGCGATGCCCTGCATGCTGCTGACGGCCTCGTCGACCGCCGAGCCACCGCGCCGCGCCAACTGCGAGACGTCCAGCGCCTGCTGGTTGGCCGTGGCGGCATCCTGCGCGTTGCCCGTCACGGTGGCGGCCAGCTCGGTCAGGCTGGCCGAGGCTTCCTGCAGCGCGCCGGCCTGGCGCGAGCTGCGATCGGACATGTCGTTGCCGGCCTCGGCGATCTCGGTGGAGCCCGCGTGGATTTCCTCGACGCTGTGGCGCACGGCGGCCACGGCATTGGTCAGGCCGCTCTGCATGCGGCCCATGGCGGCGTACAGCACGCCCACTTCGTTGTTGCCGCGCGCGGCCAGCTTGCCGGTGAGGTCGCCGTCGGCGATACGGTCGAACTGCTTGCCGGCCTCGGTAAGCGGACGCAGGATGGCGCGGCGAAAGCCCAGGCGCACCAGCAGCGCGATGACGAACACGCCGACCAGCATCATCACGGCGGCGGTGATGGCGCGCTCCTGCGTGCGGGCGGCTTCTTCCACGGCGGCGCGGCCGACGTCGCGCGAATAGGCCTGGTACTTGTCCACGGCGGCGATATAGCGCGTGCTGATCTTGGACATCGCGTTATCGGCCAGCATGTTGGCCTGGATGCCGTTCCAGCCCGTGATGGCCTTGTGCAGCGGCATCATCACCTCGACGTCCAGCGCCTTGCTGGCATCTATCACTTCCTTGTACAGGACCGCCCCGTCCTCGGCCGTATCGGGGTTGTCGGCCAGGCGCTTGAGACTGGCGCGCGCCGCCTCCAGCAACTTGTCGGCGCTGGCCAGCGCCGCGTTGCGGGGCTCTTCCTGGCCGCCTTCCATATAGGTCTTGGCCACGGCCAGATCGGCGCGCGCCTGGAACAGCCGGCTGTTCAGATCGCTGAGATCGCTGGCGCGCTCGATGTTGGCGCGGCCCAGTTGTTCGATGGCCTGCCGGTCGGCCCGGAGCGTCCAGATGGCGGCCGCCGCGGCGATGGCGAACAGCGCCACGAACATGACCAGGGTGGCCGTCAAAGCCGTACTGACTTTCAGACCATTGAGACTTTTACGCATTAGATACCTGCCAGAGCCCGCTCAGAGCGCGGGGATGCGCACGATTTTGCAGTGCAACTTTGGCAGTTTCTTGACATTTGTTTACGCTTCTCGCTTATGGCAAACAAAAACGTAACTTAATGCTTCACCTCAGTCGGAAATGGCCCGTTCGTCGGGAGGAACGTCCTCTACCAACTCCTTGACCAGATCGCGGGCAAATGCCGGCAAGGCGTCCAGATCCTTCACGCAGATGTGCAGCCGGCGCAGGGCCCAGGCATCGGTCAGCGGCACGATGGCGATGCCCAGGCTGCGCGCGTAGCGCAGCGCCACCGATTCCGGGATCACCCCGATGCCGACCCCGCTTTCGATCATGCGGCAGACGGCTTCGAAATTGCCCACTTCGACGCGAAAGCGGAAGATCCGGCCCAGCGCGGCCGCGGCCTGCACCAGGAACGGATGAATGGCGCTGGCCTCCGACAGCCCGACATAATCGTCGCCCAGGGTGTCGGCAAACGCCACGGACGGCTCGCCGGCCAGCGGATGGCCACGCCCGGTGACCAGCACCAGCCGGTCGTTGCGGTACGGGATGAACTGCACCTTCGGGTCCGCGCCCTGCCCGGCCGCGGCGATGCCGATGTCGGCCGAGCCCTCGGCCACCGCGCGCACCACCAGATAGCTCAGCCGCTCGCGCAATTCGACGTTCACGTCGGGATGGCCGGCCAGGAAGCGGCTGAGCACGGCCGGCATGAATTCGGTCATGGCCGTGGTGTTGGCCAGCACGCGCACGTGGCCCTTGATGCCGCGCGCGTACTCCTGCATGTCGCCGCGCAGCTGCTCGACCTGCTGCATCACCGTGCGCGCGTGGCGCAGCAGGGCCTCGCCCGAGGGCGTCAGCGTGGCGCCCTGGCTGGACCGGTACAGCAGTTGCGTGCCGAAGTATTCCTCCAGGTTCTTCACGCGCGTGCTGGCGGCCGGCAGCGACAGATGCGACTTCTCGGCGCCTCGCGTCAGGCTGTGCCAGTCGCCGATGTGGACGATCAACTGCAGGTCGGTCAGGTCGAAATGCGCAGCCATCCGGGCCGGTCTCCTATGTTCTCTTCGGGAATCGATAACCCGGTATTCGGCAATCTTAAATTGGCAGTGCGGCGGGGCTGCGGCAAAGTTGAGGCGTACCAGCCCGTGCTGGGCGCCATCATAGAAGATCGCTGCACACAACCATTCCCCATGTCCGATACCTCTCCCTACGCCTTTGATGACATCCGCAGCGCGGTGCGCGACCTGTGCGCGCAGTTCCCCGCCGAATATTTCCGCAAGGTCGACGAAGAACGCGGCTATCCCGACGCCTTCGTGCGCGCCCTCACCGAGGCCGGCTGGCTGGCCGCGCTGATCCCGCAGGAATACGGCGGCTCGGGCCTGGGCCTGACCGAAGCCTCGGTCATCATGGAAGAGATCAACCGCAGCGGCGGCAACTCGGGCGCCTGCCACGGCCAGATGTACAACATGGGCACGCTGCTGCGCCACGGCTCCGACGAACAGAAGCGCAACTACCTGCCGCGCATCGCCAGCGGCGAACTGCGCCTGCAATCCATGGGCGTCACCGAGCCCACCACCGGCACCGACACCACGCGCATCAAGACCACCGCCATCCGCCGCGGCGACCGCTACGTCATCAACGGCCAGAAGGTCTGGATCTCGCGCATCCAGCATTCCGACCTGATGATCCTGCTGGCGCGCACCACGCCGCTGGAACAGGTCACGCGCAAGGCCGACGGCATGTCCATCTTCATCGTCGACCTGCGCGAAGCCATCGGCCACGGCATGGAAGTCCGTCCCATCGCCAACATGGTCAACCACGAGACCAACGAGCTGTTCTTCGACAACCTCGAAATCCCCGTCGAGAACCTCATCGGCGAAGAGGGCAAGGGCTTTCGCTACATCCTCGACGGCCTGAACGCCGAACGCGCGCTCATCGCCGCCGAGTGCATCGGCGACGGCTACTGGTTCGTCGACAAGGTCACCGCCTATGCCAAGGAACGCGTGGTGTTCGGCCGCCCCATCGGCCAGAACCAGGGCGTGCAGTTCCCCATCGCGCGCGCCTTCATCAACGTCGAGGCCGCCAGCCTGATGCGCTACGAGGCCTGCCGCCTGTTCGATGCCGGCCAGCACTGCGGCACGCAGGCCAACATGGCCAAGCTGCTGGCCGCCGACGCCTCGTGGGAAGCCGCCAATGCCTGCCTGCAGTTCCACGGCGGCTTCGGCTTCGCCAACGAGTACGACGTCGAACGCAAGTTCCGCGAGACGCGCCTCTACCAGGTCGCGCCCATCTCCACCAACCTGATCCTGTCGTACGTGGCCGAACACGTGCTCGGATTGCCCCGCTCCTTCTGAGGTCCTCCATGTCGGCATCGCCCAGCGCCGTGGCGCCCGCTTCCCACGTCCCGGCCCATCCCAGCGCCGAACTCGCGGCCTTCGCCGCCAACCTGCGGTTCGAACAGATCCCCGCGGCGGTCCTGCGCCGCACCGAAGACCTGCTGCTCGACGGCCTGGCCTCGATCCTGGCCGGCGCGCGCGCCCGTCCCGTGCAGGCCATCGAACGCTACGCCCTGGCCATGGGCCCGCAATCCGGCCCGTCCGAGATCCTCACCGCGCGGCGCGGCTCCTCGCCCCTGTTCGCTGCCATGGTCAACGCCGCCGCCTCGCACGTGGTCGAACAGGACGACGTGCACAACGGCTCGGTGTTCCATCCCGCCGCCGTGGTCTTCCCGCCCGTGCTGGCCCTGGCGCAGGCGCTGGGCAGTTCCGGCCGCGACGTGCTGACGGCCTCGGTGGCCGGCTACGAAGTCGGCATCCGCGTCGGCGAATTCCTGGGCCGTTCGCACTACAAGATCTTCCACACCACCGGCACGGCGGGCACCATCGCCGCCGCCGCCGCCGCGGGCCGCCTGCTGGGCCTGGACGCCGCCCAGATGCTGCACGCGTTCGGCTCGGCCGGCACCCAGGCCGCCGGCCTGTGGGAATTCCTGCGCGACGCGGCCGACTCCAAGCAGTTGCATACCGCCAAGGCCGCGGCAGATGGCCTGATGGCCGCCTGGCTGGCGCGCGAAGGCTTCACCGGCGCGCAGCACATCCTCGAAGGTCCGCAAGGCATGGCGGCCGGCATGTCGCGCGACGCCGATCCGGCCCGCCTCACCGACCGCCTGGGCCAGCGCTGGGCGCTGGCCGAAACCTCGTTCAAGTACCACGCGTCATGCCGCCATACGCACCCCGCGGCGGATGCCCTGCAGGAAGCCATGCGCGCCAACGGTCTGCGCGCCGACGACATCGCCCGTGTGGTCACGCACGTGCACCAGGGCGCCATCGACGTGCTGGGGCCGGTCACCGATCCGCGCACGGTGCACCAGTCCAAGTTCTCGATGGGCACCGTGCTGGCGCTGATCGCGCGTGGCGGGCGGGCCGGCCTGGCCGAGTTCGACGCCGCCCTGCAGGATCCCGCCGTGGCCAGCTTCCGTGATCGGGTCGAAATGCAGCTCGACGAAGAAGTCGACAACGCCTATCCCAACCGCTGGATCGGCAAGGTCACCGTGCACACCCACGATGGCCGCACGTTCGAGGCGCGCGTCGACGAACCCAAGGGCGATCCGGGCAACACGCTCAGCCGCCCCGAGATCGAGGACAAGACGCTGCGCCTGGGCGTCTATGCGGGCGCCGCCTCCGAAGCCGAGGTGCGCACGCTGATCGACACCATCTGGAACCTCGAGCGCCTGGAACGCGTGGGCACGCTGATGCCGGCCTGAATCATCCCTGAAATTAATAACAATCTTGCGATAAATATCCACAAATCAATCGATTATTTGTGAATATTTAAAATGTAGGAATATCCGGAAGTTAATGCAACCTCCGGATATATCTACACTTTATTCGTCAGTTCGTCGCATTTTCGTCAAGAAATACCCTTATTATTCGCCCCACGTCGCCGCTGGACATCAAAAGACGGCGCAAGTAAATAAGGACTTTCATGGCGAAATGGCATTACGCAGCGCTGGCGAGCATCGCCTGCGCTGCACTGCCGGCGCACGCCGAGCTGGGGGGCACCCCGACTTGGCCGGCGCCGCAGATCAGTACGTTCCAAGCCCGCGCACTGGCGGCCACCACCACCCCGTTCAACGTCATCCAGACCCTGCTGCCCAGCGGCACTACGGTCCGCGAGTACGTCACGCCTAGCGGCACCGTGTTCGGCATCGTCTGGGACGGCCCCGACATGCCGCCCCTGAATACGCTGCTGGGCGCCTACTTCCCCACCTATCGCCAGGCCCTGGACGCGCGTCGCGCGGCCCGGCGCGGCGGCGCACCCGGTCCCGTTCAAGTCGAAGAAGCCGGCCTCACCGTACAAAGCGGCGGCCACATGGGCTCATTCATTGGCCGAGCCTATCTGACCGACTCCATTCCCTCTGGCGTTACCGCAGCCGACATACGATGAACACGAAGAACCTGATGCACAAGGCGCGCTGGATCACCGCGGCGTGCCTGATGATGCTGCTCGCCGCTTGCGGCGGAGGCGGCGGCGATGACGGCGCAAGCGCCGACAGCGGCAGCTCCAAATCCGGCGACAATGCCGTGACGGCGCCCGCGGTCGATCCCAACGCGCCCCTGCCCGGCTCGCCCTCTGCCCAACCCACCGACAGCAACGCCGTCAACGCCATTCCCGTCACGGTCAGCAATGGCGCGGACAAGCCGCGCAACTTCCCCACGGCCAGCGTCACGATCTGCGCGCCGGGCTCCAACGCCGCGACCGCCTGCGCCACCATCGACAATGTCCTGGTGGACACCGGCTCGTACGGCCTGCGCCTGTTCGCCTCGGCCGTGCCCTCCGCCACGCTGGCCACGCTCACCGCCCAGCGCGACGGTGCGGCGCGCATCGCCGAGTGCACGCTGTTCGTCGACAGCAATGCCTGGGGCGGCGTGCGCAACGCCGACGTTCGCCTGGGCGCGCAGACCGCCCAGAACGTGCCGATCCACATCTGGGGCGATCCCGCCATCGGCGGCGCCGTGCCGGACGCCTGCGTGCAGAACAGCTATCTGGGCAAGGTGTCCGACCTGGGCGGCAATGGCATCCTGGGCGTGGGCGTGGCGCCCGCGGATTGCCCCGCATGCAGCACCACGGCCAACCCGCGCTTCTACTATTCGTGCAACGGCGCGGCCTGCACGCCCATCACGCAAGCGGTGGCCAACCAGGTCGGCAATCCGGTCAGCCGCTTCGCGCAGCACAACAATGGCGTGGTACTGCAGATGGAACCCATCGGCCCCAATGGCAAGAACGTCGCCACGGGCACGCTGGTGTTCGGCATCGACACGGCGGACAACAACACCTTGCAGGGCAAGGGATCCCCCGTGTTGCGCACCAACTCGGCGGGCGACTTCGACGTCATCTACAAGGGCAACCGCATCCGCGGCTTCACCGATTCGGGTTCGAACGGCTATTTCTTGAGCGACACGTCCATCGCGCACAGCCGCAACAGCCCCGATTTCTATGCGCCCTCGACCACCCAGTCGATTTCGGCCACGCTGCTGGACCGCAGCGCGCCCGCCGATGCGGTCGGCACCGCCCTGACTTTCGACGTGGCCAACGCCGATGCGCTGTTCGGCACAGGCAATGCCGCCTTCAACAACCTCGGCGGCGAAATCGCCGGGCTGTTCGATCTGGGCCTGCCGTTCTTCTACGGCCGGCACGTGTACTACGGGCTGACGGGCATGGTCTCGGCCGGTGGGGGTACCGGGCCGTACGTGAGCTACGTGTCGAACTGACCGTGTCGAACTGACCGTGCCGCACTGCCCCAAGGGACGGGCCCCAGCGGACTGGCGCCTGCTATCGGGCGGGGCCTGGCGGCAACGTCCGCCAGCCCCCTGCCCGACCGGGAAGATCAGGCGCCCAACGCCCCGCGCTGCATCTGCACCAGTTGAGCGATGCCGCCTTCGGCCAGCGCCAGCATGCCGTCCAGTTCGGCTCGGGTGAAGGTGGCTTCTTCGCCGGTGCCCTGCACCTCCACGAAGGCGCGGCTGCCGGTCATCACCACGTTGACGTCGGCCTGGCAGGCCGAGTCTTCCTCGTAATCCAGGTCCAGCACCGGACGGCCGCCCACCAGGCCCACCGACACCGCCGCCACCGCATCGCGGATCGGATTGGCCTGCAGATCGCCGCGCTGCATCAGCAGTGCGATGGCGTCGGACGCCGCCACCCAGGCGCCGGTGATGCTGGCGCAACGCGTGCCGCCATCGGCCTGCAGCACGTCGCAATCCAGGTGCAGCGTACGCTCGCCCAGCGCCTTCAGGTCGAACACGGCGCGCAGGCTGCGGCCGATCAGGCGCTGGATTTCCTGCGTGCGGCCGCTTTGCTTGCCGCGCGCGGCCTCGCGGTCGCCGCGGGTATGGGTGGCGCGCGGCAGCATGCCGTACTCGGCCGTCACCCAGCCCTCGCCGCGGCCCTTCAGGAAGGGCGGCACCTTCTCCAGCACGCTGGCCGTGCACAGCACATGCGTGTGCCCGGCCCGCACCAGGACGGAGCCTTCCGCATAGCGCGTGTAGTGGCGTTCGAGCGAAAACGGGCGCAGTTCGTCGGGGCGGCGACCGGACGGACGAGCGGCGGACGTGGCGGGTTCAGGGTTCAGGCTCACGGCGGGCTCCGGAAAAGTTGGCAAATGGGGCCATTGTACGAGGGGCGCCAGTGGTATCCTGCTCGTTTGCAAGCGGCGCCGCAGAGCGCCCGGCTTTACCAGGACACGCCATGATCCGTAGCATGACCGCCTTCGGCAACGCCCGAGCGGACCTCGAACAAGGCTCGCTGGCGCTCGAATTGCGCAGCGTCAACAGCCG
This sequence comes from Bordetella ansorpii, assembly GCF_900078315.1. GTDB lineage: Bacteria > Pseudomonadota > Gammaproteobacteria > Burkholderiales > Burkholderiaceae_B > Bordetella > Bordetella ansorpii. The sequence goes on along the minus strand of NZ_FKBS01000012.1, from coordinate 17,592 downwards.
TTATCTCGATCTTTACTTTCGCCTGCCCGACGAGCTGCGTCATGCCGAAACGCCGCTGCGCGAACTGCTGACCAGCAATCTGGCACGCGGCAAGGTCGAAGTGCGCGTCTCGTACACCCGTGCCGCCGGTGCCGACCTGAACACGCTGGATACCGCCTGGCTGCAACGCCTGGCCACCCAACTGGAAGCCGCGCGCCAGATCCTGCCCGAAGTGGCCGCGCCGCGCCTGGCCGAACTCTACAACTGGCCCGGCCAGCGCAACGCCGACGCGCTCGATCCGCAAGCCTGGGGCGCCGCCTGCCTGCAGGCCGCCCAGCAAGCCCTGACCCAGATGCAGGAAGCTCGCGCCCGCGAAGGCGAGCGCCTGGCCGGCATGATGCGCGAGTGCGCCGATGGCGTGGCGCGCATCGTCGACAGCGTCGACACCCACCTGCCCCAACTGCTGGCCGACCACCGCGAGAAACTGGCCACCAAGCTGCGCGAATCGGTCGAGGCGGCCTTCCCCGGCGGCTTCACCCACATCAGCGGTCCCGAACTGTCCGAGCGCCTGGCGCAGGAAGCCAACCTGTTCGCCTTGCGCATCGACGTGGCGGAAGAACTGTCGCGCCTGCGGTCGCACCTGGAAGAACTGCGCCATCTGCTGGGCGCCGGCAGCGGCGGCGGCAAACAGGCTGCCGGCAAGCGCGGCGGCCCGGCCGGCGGCAGCGCCGGCAAGCGCCTGGACTTCCTGTTCCAGGAAATGAACCGCGAAGCCAACACCCTGGGTTCCAAGGCCGGCAGCATGGAAGTCACGCGCGCGGCCATGGACCTGAAGCTGCTGATCGAGCAGATGCGCGAACAGGCGCAGAACATCGAGTAGATCGCGATCCGTGTCCTATCCAACACCCGCCCCGGCGGGTGTTTTGTTTTGGGCACCCGGGGCACGCAGAACGATCCCCGCCCCCCCGATTGCGCATGCCCCGGCATTGCTGCCAACCCCTGCGGAGTATTGCGAATGGCGCGATATTCGCAATTGAGATAAAACTTCGACGTCCGGCCACATCCGCCGCCGATCAGGGAACGCGTCCCGTCTCGCGTCCTGGATTGCGGTCACGATGGACCGCATTCGCCAGACCTTGCATCACCCATAACCAGACGCGGCCTCAAGGCTGCGCACACCTGTTGCAGCGTAGAAGCACCTGGAGGGGACTATCCGTGACAGCAATAGGCCATCTTGCCGCCCGGCGCCTGGCGGCCGGCGGCGCCTGCGCGCTGTGCGGCGTTGCCGCCGCGGCCGCGGCGGGCGCCACCACCACTCACACCCTGTTGCCGGCCGCGCTCGCGTCGGCCGTCACGCTGACCGTCAGCCTGTGGTGGCGCAGCGGCAACCGCCGCGCCGACGCGCATCGCCTGGAACAGGCCGGCGCCGAGATCGATCACATCGTCATCGGCGCGGCCGAGACCTCGCACTTCATCGACGCCATCAAGCGCCAAGTCGACCGCGACCTGCACGCCACCGAGCAGATCGCGGCGCGGGCGGCGCAGACCGCGCAGGCCACCGAACAGATCGCCCAGAGCGCCGCCGATGCTTCGCGCGTGGCCGCCGAAGTGCGCGGCCAGAGCGCGGCGGGCCGCGCCGAAGTGGATCAGGGCTGGCAACGGATCGAGCAGGCGCGCGAGGATGCCCAGTCGGCCAGTGCGCGAATGGCATCGCTGCAGGAGAAGTCGCGTCACATCCACGGCATCACCACGACGATCAACGAGATCGCCATGCGCACCAACCTGCTGGCGCTGAACGCCGCCATCGAGGCCGCGCGGGCCGGCGAGCACGGCCGCGGCTTCGCGGTGGTGGCCAGCGAGGTGCGCCAACTGGCGCTGCGCACCAAGGAGGCGACCGACGACATCGGCGCCATGGTGCGCGAGATCGCGCAACAGGCCGAGCATGCCGCCGACGGCATGGCCGCGCTGACGGGCAAGGTGGTGGACGCCGCCCGCAACGTGCAACGCGTCAATGCCCTGCTGGGCGACATCGAACACTCGGCGGGCGCGTCGCAGCAGGCCGTGCAACAGATCGCCGACGCCTCGCACGAGCACGTGGCGACCACCCGCGCCATCGCCGAGACGGTCTCGCACATCCGCGACGGCATGCTCGCCACGCACGACGAGCTGCCGCGCGCCACGGGCTCGGCCATGCTGCTCAGCGAACGCGGCGAGACGCTGCTTGGCGCCATGGCCGACCTGGGCGCCCGCACCGCGCATGACCCCGTGCGCGCCGCCGCGCAACGCGCCGCGCAGGCCGTGGGCGCCCTGTTCGAGCGGGCCATCGCCGAAGGCCGCATCACCGAAGCCGCCCTGTTCGACCGCCACTACGTGCCGATTCCCGGTACGAATCCCCAGAAACACGCCAGCGCGTTCGACGCCTATACCGACCAGGCGCTGCCGCCCATCCAGGAAGCGGTGCTGGAAGACCTGCCGTGGCTGGCTTATGCGGGCGCGGTGGACGACCGCGGCTACTTTCCCACGCACAACCGGAAGTTCTCGCAACCGCTGACGGGCGACTACGACTACGACCTGGTGCACAACCGCACCAAGCGGATCTTCACCGACCGCACGGGTTCCCGCTGCGGCAGCAATACCCTGCCCTTCCTGTTGCAGACCTACAAACGCGACACCGGCGAAGTGATGCATGACCTGTCAGCTCCCATCTACGTGAACGGCAGGCATTGGGGCGGCTTCCGCATTGGATACCGGTCGGCGGAAGCGGTCCGTCGTACGGTCGGCGAGTCCGCCGTTGCGGCACCTCACGCTCGCGGCGCCGCAGCGATGGCCGCGCAGAAATAGGCCTGCCTGCATGCGCTGCCCGCGCTGGCAGGCAGGCCTCGAAGCAAGACGGCCCGCGCGAGCGGGCCACCGCGCAACGCTACACCACCCGGCCGAACCACCACAGCGACAGCATGGCCGCGCAGGCCGCCAGCAGAGCCCCCAGCGCAGTGAAGAAGGCCGTGATCTCGACCATGTTCGTACGGTCGTAGGCCAGGCGGTCGCTCAGCGACTGGTAGACCTGTTTCAGCCCCTTGGCGTCGTCCACCCGGTAGTAGGACGCGCCGGTCACGTCGGCAACCTTTTTCAACACGGTATCGTCCAGCCGCACGCGCGCGGACCAGCCCTCGACGGACAGCACCGCCCCCTCCGTGGTGCCGATGCCCACGGTGTAGATTCGCACCCCATGCCGAACCGCCAGATCGGCCGCCTGCAGGACGTCCCGTCCGGCATTGCCTTCGCCGTCGGACATCAGCACGATCGCGCCCGACGCATACGAACCCGGCGCGGCCTCCTGGCGGATCGGCGGCGGGCCTTCGTAGCCGGCGCCCTCGCCCGGCCGGGCGGCGCCCGCGCTGGCGCCAGCGGCCGGCTTGCGCGGCGAACTGCCGGGCGGTCCCGCCTCCGGGTTCAGGAACTCGGAGGTGTCTACCGTGCCGCGCGGCAGCAGCGTGCCCAATGCGATGGCCAGCCCGTTGCCCAACGCGGAACCGCGCTGCGGCTGCAGGCGGTCGATGGCGGCGGTGACCTCGTCCTTGCGACGGCTGGGCGGCTGGGCCACGGCCGCCGTGCCGGCCACGGCCACCACGCCCACGCGTACGCCGGCGGGCAGCTCCGCCACGAAGGCCTTCGCCGCCTGCCGGGCGACCTGCATGCGGCTGGGTTTGACGTCCTCGGCACGCATGCTGCCGGACATATCCAGGGCCAGGATCACGGTCTGCACATTCGACGGCAGCCGCAGCATGGCTTGCGGCCGCGCAGTGGCCACCAGCAACGCCGCCACCGCCAGCAATGCCAACACCGGCGGAACATGCCGCCGCCAGCGCGATCCCCCCTGCACGACCAGCCCCGCGGCCTGCAAGGCAGGATAGCGTGCCGTCTGGCGATTGCGCCGCGCCTGCCACCCATACAAGCCGGCCAGCACCGGCACCAGGCACAGCAGCCACAAGAGGCGCGGCCAGATGAAACTGAATTCGGGCAGCGTATTCATGGCCGGCGCCCCTCGGCCGGCCGCGCCCAGGCTTGCCCGCCAGCCACGGCGGCGATCGGCGCCCGGTCGGGAACGCCCGCTCCGGGCGCCGCGGCGCCGCGCCTGCGCGCCCTGCTGCGCTCGCGCGCGAATCGCAGCAAGGCCAGATCCAACCGTGCGTCGGTCGGCAGCACCAGGCAGTCCACCCCCGCCCGCGCGAAGGCCTGGCGCAATCCGGCTTCGCGTGATTCGGCCGCCGCCTCGAAGCGCCTGCGAAAGCCTGCGTCGTGCGTATCGACGAACATCTGCTCGCCGCTCTCGGCGTCCTGCAACACGACCAGCCCCAGGTCGGGCAGGCTGAGCTCCAGCGGATCGACCAGACGCACCGCCACCACCTCATGCCGCCGCGACAGCATGCCCAGCGGCGCCTCCCAGCCTGGCTCGCTGATGAAATCGGACACCACGAAGACCACGCCGCGCCGCGTAGCCGCCGCCTGCGCATGGGCCAACAGATCCGCCAGGCGCGTGCCGCCCTCGGCATGCGCTTCTCTCTTGTCCTTTGACGCCGCCGCCCGCGTGGCGCGCATGCGCGACAGCAGATGCAGCAGATGGCGGCGCCCCGCGCGCGCCGGCACCACCGATGGCGGCTGACCCGCCCCGCCATACAGTACGGCACCGATGCGATTGCCATGCTTGACCAGCAGCCGCGCCATCACCGCGGTGAAATCATCCAGCATGGCGCGCTTGCGCACCGCGCCCGAGCCGAAGTCCACCGATCCGCTCAGGTCCAGCAGGAACCAGGCCGCCACCTCGCGGTCTTCCTGGAATTCGCGCACGTGCGGCGACGGCAGGCGCGCCGTGGCATTCCAGTCGATGTGGCGCACATCGTCACCGGGGCGGTACTCTCGCAGGTCCGCCACGTCCAGCCCGAAGCCGCGCAACAGCGTGCGGTAGTCGCCCTGCAGCAGTCCGTCCAACCGACGCACCACCGTCCATTCCAGCCGTTGCAGCAAGGCGTCGGCATCCGCGGCCGATGCGCTCCCGGCCGGGGCCTGTGGCGCGGGCGCCGCCCGCTTATTCCGCCGCCACCCGAACATGGGATTCCAATGGACGTTCCGGCACGGGCACGGCCCGCAGGATGCGCGCGATCAACAGGTCGGCATCGATGCCTTCCGACAGCGCCTCGTAGGTCAACACCAGCCGGTGGCGCAGTACGTCGGGCACCAGATCGACCACGTCCTCCGGCAACGCATACTTCCGGCCACGCAGCAGCGCCAAGGCTCGCGCCCCTTCGATCAGGCCGATGGTGGCGCGCGGGCTGGCGCCGTACGACACATAGCGCGCCAGTTCGTCCAGCCCGTACAACGCCGGCTTGCGCGTGGCCGCCACCAGCCGGACGGCGTACTGCACCAATTCCGGATCCACATAGACCTGCCGGCACTCGGCCTGCAACGCCGCCAGTTGGTCCGGCGTGGCCAGCGCATTGACCATGATGCGCGGTCCCGTCACGCGGTTGACGATGACAACCTCTTCTTCCTCGCTGGGATAGCCCACCAGCACCTTCATCATGAAGCGGTCGACCTGCGCCTCGGGCAAGGGATAGGTGCCCTCGGTCTCGATGGGATTCTGCGTGGCCATCACCAGGAATGGCGACGGCACCGCGTGCGTCTCGCCCGCAATGGTCACCTGGCGTTCCTGCATGACCTCCAGCAAGGCGCTCTGCACCTTGGCCGGCGCCCGGTTGATCTCGTCGGCCAGCAGCAGATTGGCGAACACGGGCCCCAGCACCGTCGAGAACTCGCCGGTGCGCTGGTTGTACATGCGCGTGCCGACCAGATCGGCCGGCAGCAGGTCGGGCGTGAACTGGATGCGCTTGAACACGCCGCGCATGGTCTGTGCCAGCGTGTTCACGGTCAGCGTCTTGGCCAGGCCCGGCACGCCCTCCACCAGCAGGTGCCCGCGTGCCAGGATGGCCACCAGCACCCGCTCCAGGAAGTGATCCTGCCCGACCACCACGCGCTTGACCTCGAACAACACCCGCTCCATCAGGGGGTCGCCGCCAGCGGCGTTGAAAGCTGTGTCGTTCATGGGACTCCGTGTCTAGAAGGGAGAGAAACCGACGGCGCTGCCGGCGCTTTCGATGGTGGTGGCGAAACCGATGCCGATGAAAGTGCCGCTCTGCGTGGGATTGAGAATGGCGGTGACGATGCCCACCACCTCGCCGTTCATGTCGACCAGCGGCCCTCCTGAATTGCCCGGGTTGGCCGCCGCGTCGAACTGGATCAGGTCGGACAGGTTCTGCTTGTGCTCGGCCGAGACGAACTCGCGGTTCAGGCCCGACACCACGCCCGCCGACACCGACGGCCCGATGCCGAACGGAAAGCCGATCGCCACCACCTCGTCGCCCGGCGACAGATTGCGGCTGGAGCCCAGCGTGGCCGCCGGCAGATCGTCGGGAATGGATTTGGGCCGCAGCACGGCCAGGTCTTTCTCGGGCGTGGCGCTGACCAGCGTGGCCTCGGACTCCTGGCCGTCGTGGAACGTCACCAGCAGCCGGTGGGCCCCGGCCACCACGTGATAGTTGGTCAGGATCATGCCCTCTTCCGTGACGACCACGCCGGAACCCACGTTGCGCATCTGGGGCTTGGGGGCTTCGGGAGGCTTGTCGCCCGCGCCGGCCTTGTCCGCGCGCTCGTTCTTCGCGTTGGCCTGAGGTTTGCGCGGGGGCTTCTTTTGAGGCGTGGGTTTGTCCGCGGTGCGCGGGGCCTCGGCCTTGGGCGGATCTTCATCGGGAAAACCCTGGATCTCCACCACCGATTGCCGGACCACGGCCGCGGCGCGCGCAGTGCGCGAGGGCAGGCTTTTGGTCTGCAGGGTATGCAGCACCGCGGTGTCGATATCGTCCTGCGTGAGGGTGTGCGGCGCCGGCTGCACCAGCCAGGTGCATGCAAGACCGGCTGCGAAGGCCAGGGCAAGGCCTGCTGCCGCCCATCCGAATTTCGCAACCCGTTTCATCGATGCCGAAGCTCCGCGCCGCCGTCGAACTACAGTACCATCGTCCTACCCCTGCGCCAAGGAGCACTGCATGCAGTTTCTCTGGCCCGACATGCTCTGGCTGCTGCTGGTGCTTCCGGCGCTGGCCGCGGCATACGTCTACGTGCTGACCCGGCGCAAGAAAGCCGCCGTCATCTACGCCAGCCTGGCGTTGCCGCGCGCGGCCATGGGTCCCGGCCAGCGGCTGCGCCGCCACATTCCTCCCGTGCTGTTCCTGCTGGCCCTGGGCGCCGCCCTGCTGGCCTGCGCTCGGCCCAGCGCCACGGTCACCCTGCCGTCCGATGCCTATACGCTGGTGCTGGCCATGGACGTGTCGCGCAGCATGGACGCCTCCGACATTCCGCCCACACGCATGGTCGCCGCGCAGGAAGCCGCACGCGCCTTCGTGGCCCAGTTGCCGTCCAGCGCCCGCGTGGGCATCGTGTCCTTCGCGGCCGCCGCCACGCTGGTGCAGGCGCCCACCGAGTTCAAGCAGGACATGCTCGACGCCATCGACCGCTTCGAACTGCAACGCGGCACGGCCACCGGCAGCGGCCTGCTGATGGCCCTGGCCACGCTGTTTCCCGATGACGGCATCGATGCCAGCGCCATGCGCTTCGAAAGCGTGTCGCCGCAATGGAACGGCAAGCCCATGCCGCTGGGCCAGGCCCAGGCCGCGCGCGAACGCCAGGCCCAGCGCGAGCCCGTGCCTCCCGGTTCGTACACCAATGGCGCCATCATCCTGCTGAGCGATGGCCGGCGTACCACCGGCCCCGATCCGATGGAGGCCGCGCGGCTGGCGGCCGACCGCGGCGTACGCGTGTACACCGTCGGCTTCGGCACCCCGAAGGGCTCGGCCGTCATGGACGACGGCTGGTCGTTCTTCATGCAACTGGACGAAACCACCTTGCGCGCCGTGGCCAAGCTGACGGGCGGCGAGTACTTCCAGGCAGGGTCGGCGGCGGATCTGGGCCAGGTCTACAAGCAACTGACCACCCGGCTGGCGCTGGAAAAGCGCGAAACCGAGATCGGCGCGTTGCTGGCGGGTCTGGCGGCCCTGCTGATGGTGCTGGCCTGCACGCTGTCGATCCTGTGGTTCAGGCGCTGACGGCGAACACGGCCAGGGCCCTAGGCTTCGCCCAGGATCCGCGCAGCCGCCCTTACACCCCACCACGCGGCTTCCTCGAACACCGAATACCCCGACAGATCCGCGTGCGCGAACAGCACGCGCCCATTGGCCTGGCGCAACGCCGCCAAGCCCTCATTGGACAGGAATCCCGGCGTGGGCGTGGCCATCGCGTGGCCGCGCACCGTGATGTCCAGCGCCGTCGCGTGCCGCCAGAATTCCGGGCCGTAGGCGGCCAGCAGGTCCACGGCGGCATGTTCGCGCAGTTCCTCGGGGCTGGCCTTGGCCAGCCATTGCCGCGCCTGTGTAGGCGACAGATGCGACAGCGCCTCGTAGGCCGTGAACACCGTGCGCGGCGACGGCGCCACGCGCAGCAGTTGGTGCGTGGACACCACATAGCCCAGCGCCGACCCTTCGTACACCACGTTGTCCCACGCCAGCGGCGCGCCCGCCGCTTCGGCCGGATAGCCGTTCAGCGAAAAATTGGACACCATCCACGCCGCATGCTCGGGCTGATGCCGCTGCGGGTCGAAGCCGTGCCCCGACAGATCCAGCAGGCGCGACGCCACGAACAGCGGCATCGCGCACACCACCCGCTGCGCGCGCAAGGTGCCCGCCGCGCCCGACGGGTCGGCCACCAGCACCCGCACCGCGTCTCGCGCGCGCTCGTCCACGTGCAGCGCGAAACCGGGCGCCAGCCAGTCCGCATGGCCCAGGCGGCGCGTGATGGAATCTCGCATCCTGCGCACCAGGGGCGCCAGCCCATCGGGCCAGGTCATCACCGCGCCATCGGGCGCATTGTCGGCATGCCCGTCGCGCGCGCAGAAATAATGCAGGCCGGCCCATGCCGAGACCCGCTCGTACGACGCGCCGTAGTCGTCGCGGCAGCAGTAGTTCAGGTACCAGTGCAGCCTCGGCGAGGTATAGCCCTGATCCAGCAGCCACTGCTTGAACGTCATCCGGTCCAGCGCCAGCCACTCCGGATCGCGCGACGACAGTTCCAGCGGAATGCTGAACACCTTGCGTCCATCCGCCCCCTGCGCGCCATGCAGGCTGTCCACATAGCGGAAGAACGCCTCGTGCTGTGCCTGCTCGGCAGGCGTATCGCCGTGCGGCACCACCCCGTCTTCCCAGTGGCCGTGGCGCATCAGGCGCTCGTCCAGGCCATGCACGATCACGGCTTCGTCGAAGTACGGCCGCGCATCCTGCGCGCCATGCAGGATCACGCCGAACTCGGCCAGCATCTCGCGCACGTGCGTGCTGGCCAATGACGGCAGCGGCAGATAGTGCGCCCCGCGCGGATAGGCCAGTTCGCCACTGCCGCCGCCCGACGCGTTGCCGCCGAACTCCGGGCCTTGCACCACCACGAAATCACGGAACCCCGAGCGCGCCAACTGCCACGCGCACGACAACCCGCCCACGCCCGCGCCCAGGATGGCGACGCCCACCGCGCGTTCGCCAGACGGCACAGGCCGCGCCGCGCCGTCACGCAAGCCATGCCCCTCGCGCATGCCGGGATACGAGATCGCGGGTTCGACCTCGCGCACGCCCGCGCGCCAGGCGATGCCCAGGCCCGTGGCCACGGCGGCGCCGCCCAGCAGGAACTCGCGGCGCAGCATCAGCGGATGACCTTGCGCCAGTCCTCGTCGAAATACCGCACCAGCGACTGCTCGTTCAGGCGGTTGGGCGGCATGGACAGGGCCGGCATGTCGGCGGGAAAATGAAACAGCTCGGCCATGGTGGACGAATCCAGGTAGCGCGTGGGCACGCCCACCTTGTCGGGCACCGTGTAGTCCGCCCGCTTGCCGGCCAGGATGAACCCCCAGTCGCCGAACGACGGCACGTAGCAGTGATACGGCCAGGTATGGAGGCCCGCTTCCTTCAGGGTGGCGTCGATGCTCCAGAACGAGCGCGGCGCGAAGTACGGCGAGGTCGACTGCACCACCATGTAGCCCTGCTCGGCCAGGTGGCGGGCCATCAGCCGGTACACCGGCACCGAATACAGGCGGCCCAGGCCGAAATTGGTGGGATCGGGAAAATCCACCACGATGAAGTCGAACACCTCGGCGTTGTCTTCCAGCCAGCGGCCCGCGTCGGCGTTGATCACCCGCACGCGCGGGTCTTTCAGCGAGCCCTTGTTCAAGGCCACCAGGGGCTGCGAGGTCGAGAACAGGCGCGTCATGGCCGGATCGAGATCGACCAGCGTGACCTGCTTCACGCTGGGATGCTTCAGGATCTCGCGCACCGCCAGGCCGTCGCCGCCGCCCAGCACCAGGACGTGGCGCGCCCACGGCACCGCGCCCAGCCCTGGATGCACCAGCGATTCGTGATAGCGGTGTTCGTCGCGCGACGAGAACTGCAGGTTGCCGTTGATGTGCAGGCGCAGGTCGTCGTGCCATTGCGTCACGGCCAGGCGCTGGTAAGGCGTGGTCTCGGCGTGGATGATCTCGTCGCCATACAGGCCCTTCTCGGCCCAGCCGGTCAACTGGCCCGAGAACACGAACCCCGTGCCCAGCAGTCCCAGCACCAGCACGGCGCGCAGGGTCTGCTCGCGAGGCCGGTGCAGGTCCGCGCGGAACAGGTGGATCATCCACAGCGCCACGCCCGCGTTCAGGATGCCGAACAGGAAGCCCGTGCGCAGCAGCCCCAGGCGCGGCGCCAGCAACAGCGGAAAGACCAGCGACACGGCCAGCGCGCCGAGATAATCGAACGCCAGCACGCGGCTGACCAGTTCCCGGAATTCGGTGCGCTGGTGATTGAAGATGCGCATGACCAGCGGGATTTCCATCCCCACCATCATCCCGATCAGAAAGATGGTCATGTACAGCGACGTGCGAAACGGCACCGCCACCCACGCGTAGGTCAGGAACAGCACGGCGGCCGATATGCCGCCCAAGAGGCCCACCATCATCTCGACGTCGACGAAGCGGTCGAGCACGTCTTCGTCGGCCACGTAACGCGACAGCCACGACCCCACGCCCATGGCGAAGAGGTAACAACCGATGACAGTTGAAAACTGAAGTACGGAGTCGCCCAGCAGATAACTGGCCAGTGCGCTGCCGATCAACTCGTATCCCAGCCCGCACGAGGCCACGATCAATACCGACAGTATCAACGCGCGGTCGCGCATGAATGGTTTCCCGGGCAATAAATCGGTGGCAGTATATCGGACGCTCTTGCCTATACTCACGCCGTAGCGCAATCCACGGGAACCTCATGCCGCAAGCCTATGCCTACCTGATCTACCTGGTGTCCGCCCTGGCAATACTGGGCGTCTTTGCCATGGTGTATTCGAAGATCACCCATTTCGACGAAATGGCGCTGATCCGCAAGGGCAACAGCGCGGCCGCCCTGTCCTATTGCGGCGCGCTCATCGGCTTCAGCCTCACGCTGTTCTCCAGCATCGCCTCGCACGCCACCTGGCCGATGTTCATCTCATGGGCGCTGGGCGCGATGGCCACGCAGGTGCTGGTCTACCTGGTGATCTCGCGCGTCATCCGCGCCATGAACCAGGCCATCCACGACAACAACGTCGCCATGGGTGGCCTGATGGGCGGCATCTCACTGGCCGTAGGCATCGTCAACGCCGCCTGCCTGACCTGATAACACACCGAACAGGAGCCGATCATGGGTCTCGGATCGTTCATCAGTAAACAGTTCATCGACGTCCTCCAATGGAACGAAGACACCGACGGCGTGCTCGCCTGGCGTCATCCCATGGAGGGCTTCGAAATCCAGTACGGCGCCAGCCTGACCGTGCGCGAGTCGCAGATGGCGGTGTTCGTCAACGAAGGCAAGGTCGCCGACGTGTTCGGCCCCGGCATGCACAAGCTCACCACGCAGACGTTGCCGGTCCTCACCTACCTGAAGAACTGGGACAAGCTCTTCGAATCGCCCTTCAAGTCGGACGTGGTGTTCTTCAGCACGCGCCTGCAGTTGGGCCGCCGCTGGGGCACCGCCCAGCCCGTCACGGTGCGCGACAGCGAATTCGGCATGGTGCGCCTGCGCGCCTACGGCATCTATTCGTACCGCATCGCCGACCCGGGCCTGTTCTACCGCGAGATCAGCGGCACGCGCGAAAGCTACACGGTCGACGACCTGGAAGAACAACTGCGCAACATGGTGGTCGCCTCCCTCAGCACCACGCTGGGCGGCTCGCAGGTGCCCTTCCTCGACATGGCCGCCAACCAGGGCCTGATGTCGCAGAACATCGCGCAGGCCTTGAAGCCCGTCTTCTCGCGCTATGGCGTCGAACTCGACAACTTCACGGTCGAGAACGTCTCGCTGCCCGAGGAACTGCAGAAGACGCTGGATACCCGGATCTCGATGGGTATCGTCGGCGACATGAGCAAGTACACGCAGTACCAGACCGCCACGTCGATTCCCGTGGCGGCGGCCAACGAAGGCGGCATCGCCGGCATCGGCGCGGGCCTGGCGGCCGGCGCGGCGCTGGGCCAGACCATGGCGGCCGGCCTGGCGGGCGCGGCGCCTGCGGCCGCGGCGGCGGGCAGCCCCGCGGCGCCTGCGCCCGCGGGCGATCCCACCCAGCGGCTGACGCAACTGAAGACGCTGCTGGACCAGAACCTGATCACGCAGCAGGACTACGACACCGCCAAGGCGGCCGTGCTCAAGCAGCTCACGGGCGGTTGACACGACGTCCATGCAGCAGATCCTGTGTCCCCAGTGCGGCGCGCCGGTCAAGTTCCAGTCCGCCGCCTCCGTCATGGCGGTGTGCGGCGCCTGCCGCAGCACGCTGCTCAAGGATGCCGAATCGGTCCGGCGCATCGGCACCATGTCCGAGGTGCTGGAAGACTACTCGCCCATCCAGATCGGCACCGCCGGCCAGTTCGACGGCAAGCGCTTCGACGTCATCGGCCGTCTGCAACTGCAATACGACGACGGCTTCTGGAACGAGTGGTACCTGTTCTTCGATGACGGCAGCGACGGCTGGCTGTCCGATGCGTCGGGCCAGTATGCCGTCACCCGCCCGCGCAAGATCAGTGAACTGATGAGCGGCCCGCCCGCCTTCGATGCGCTCAAGCCCGACGACAAGGTCAACCTGACGGGCCGCCTGTTCAGCGCCGCCGACGTGCGCACGGCACGCAGCACCGCCGGCCAGGGCGAACTGCCCTTCGCGGTGCCCGAAGGCGGCTGGACCGCCCGCGTGGCCGATTTCCGCTTCGGCGACGAATTCCTTACGCTGGACTATTCCGACGGCGGCACGCCCACGGCCTATCTGGGCAAGTCCATCGGACTGGACGCGCTGCAACGCGCCACGCTGCGCCCGACGCACCTCATCGAGGAGGCCTCCGGCGTGTTCCAGGGCACCATCGAGGCGCTGGACTGCCCGAACTGCGGCGCGCCCATCTCGTTCGCCGCGGCGGTGGCCACGCAGGTCAATTGTCCTTCGTGCCAGGCCATCGTGGATTGCAGCGGCGACACCGCCCTGGTCATCCAGAAGCAGCGCGAGGTCTCGGCCTTCAAGACCACGCTGGCCCTGGGCGAGAAGGCCACCATCAACGGCAGCGCCTACACGCTGATCGGCCTGATGCGCTGCACCGATTCCGATCCGGAAGAGCCCTACGTCTGGATCGAATACCTGCTGCACAGTCCGCAGGCCGGGTTCCTGTGGCTGGTCGAGACGCCAGACGGCTGGAGCCGCGCCCGGGTGTGCGACCAGTGGCCCCACCAGCCCGACCCCGCCAGCGCGGTGCTGGACGGCAGGAAATACACCCTGGACGAGCGATACACCTCGACCGTCGAGGTCGCGCTGGGCGCTTTCAACTGGCGCGTGCACCAGGGCTACCTGACGCGCTGCGCCGACTTCACGAGCGCGTTCCCCAAGGGCTTCACCACGATCACGCGCGAAGAGACCGATACCGAGCTGGGCTGGTCCGGCTCCAATACGGTCCGTCCCGCCCAACTGGCCGAATGGTTCAAGCGTCCCGAACTGGCGCAACCCTCGCGCTCCACCGCCAAGAACAAAAGCCCCTACGGCAGCCTGGGCTGGATCGCCACCATGGCCATGCTGTTCCTGAATTTCGAACAGATCTTCAGCGCCGGCCTGCCCTTCCTGCTGGCCGGCCTGTTCCTGATCTGGATGCCGCTGGGCGCGATCAAGCTGCTGTGGAAGGGATCGAAGGAATAATGGGCCGCATCCTGTACATCATCTATCTGATCGCGGTGGTCGGCACCGTCACGGCGAACAGCTACAGCGCCGCCAATAGCGGCGGCTCCAGTTGGGGCGGCTCCAGTTCCGGCCGCTCGGGGTGGTCCTCCAGCGGTTCCCACAAATGAGCGCCCACAGCCCGGCCGCATCGGGACGGCACCTGCTGGCCGACCTGCATGGCGTACAGGCCGGCGTGCTGCGCGACCCGGTCCGCATCGAAACCATCCTGACCGCGGCCGCCCACGCCGCGGGCGCGCACGTACTCAGCGCGCACTTCCACCACTTCGGCGGCCAGGCCGGCGTGACCGGCGTGGTCGTGCTGGGCGAGTCGCATCTGAGCATCCATACCTGGCCTGAACATGGCTTTGCTGCGCTGGACGTCTTCATGTGCGGTGACGCCCGGCCCGAGCTGGCGCTGGAATATGTGAAGACGGGGCTGTCGCCGCAACATGTGGCGCTGACGTCGATCGAGCGCGGCGCGCGAACGGCGCTGCCGGCCTGAAGGCGGCGCCGGGAATCGGCGCCATCGGCAGGGGCGTTGCCCAGGGCTCCGAGTTCCGGAACATTCAACGACGAGATTGTCGGAACATTCGCATCCATTGCTTCAAGCCTGGTTGCGTCTGCATGAATCGACAAGAATCGGAGTAAGCCGGCACTCTCCGTGCCGCACCGGCAGGCCGTGGAACCCCATTCCCGATGGAATAGGCCGAGCCGCGACACGACGGCAAAGCCGGCCAGGACGGCCCCGAATCTTCCGGTAGATGACACGCGGCCGCTACCCGGAATCGCTTCATCCGGCCGTCAATCGGATAGCGCACGATTTCTGGGAAAAGAAGCGAGCGTCGCACCCACTCGCCCATCAGAAAAAGAACAGAGCACGCCGATCGCTGCCCGCATCGACGCAGCGGATAGCTCATGGCCTCGTCCCGGCGCCAGATCGATGCCCTCTTGCTCACCATGACGGCCCTTCCCTGCAGGGGAGTCCGTCCAGTCGCGTCGCCTCGGCCAAACCCGGCACGACAGCAGGCGCGCACCGCCCACCGCCATCCCACATCCGGAGTTCACCATGCTCATCGATCGATCGGCCCGCACCGCGGCGCTTACCGCTTGCCTGGCTGCAACAGCCTGGGCCTCCCCCTCATCCGCGCAGCAGTTCATCCAGGGCGGCGGCACCTTCGCCGCACGCCCGACTTTTCAGCAGGCGATGGATTCGGACGCTTTATTCGACACCTACGCCACGGGTTCCGGCGACCAGCCCTCGCGCCAGGCATTCCTGCAGAACAATCCAGCGCTGCTGGACCCCTGGTTCCCTCATCCCGAGATCCACTTCTCGAACGCCGTCATTTCGATGACGGCTACCGAGGCGGCCACGTATCCGACGAGCGCGCCCGGCTCCAACAGCGGACGGCTGATCCAGTTTCCGGCCGGTGTCATGATGCTGGGTCTACACGTCAACCTGCCCGGCCACAGTGGCCCGCTGGCGCTGACCACTCATCAGGTCTGCCGTATCTATACCGGTAGCTATACCCACTGGAACACGCTCGACCCATCGCTGCCCGCGACGCCTATCACCGTCGGCTACCTGACCACAAATTCATCGCTGACGTACATCCTGAGCCGGTTTCTGATGACGAACTGCAATCCGGGCGAACAACCTCCCAACCCGGTCGTCACGCACATGTTTTCCGACATGTACGGCACGGTTCCCATGCATTTCGCCGCGGTGACCTCCAACACGGCCATGGCGATTCTTGTCAACGGCCATCCCGACACCATCGGCTACAACACGGTCGACATTCCGTCCCCGGCTCTCGTGTCGATAGACGGTTTCGCTCCCACGCCTGCGAATGCGACCGCCGCCATGAGCGCCTTCGCCCCGCCCGGTGGAACCGTCATTACCAATCCATCGAGTCCTGGCTATGGAAGCGGCAACAATCCAGGCAACCCCCTGAGCTGGGGAGTCAGCCCGCCCGTCACGCAACCCTATTCAGGTTATCCGCTGGTGCATTACGTCTTCACGCTGGCCAGCCAGTGCTATCAATCGGCGACCGTGCGCGCCGCGATGAAGTCCATGCTCAATCGTGTCCTGACGCTGCCCTACGCAGACCCGCTGGCCCCCCTGCCCAACGCCACCCGAGCCGCGGTCGCCAGCCGGTTCCTGGGCAGCGGAACCCTCGCGATCGGCGATCCCACGTATTGCGCGACGGTAGTGGGCCGCTGAAACAGAACGGGCCCCGCGCCGGTATCGCGCGGGGCCCGTTCCTGACATTGAATTCGGATTGCCGGCCGGTCACGGCCGGCAAACTCGTCAAGCTGCCGGCTGTTCGACCCGGTTCGCATCGATGACGGTCAGCGCCGCCATGTTCACGATACGCCGCACCGTGGCGCTGGAGGTCAGGATGTGCACCGGCGCGTTCACGCCCAGCAGGAACGGGCCGATGGCCACGTTCGCGCCGGCCGTGGCCTTCAGCAGGTTGTACGCGATGTTGCCCGAATCCACGTTGGGGCAGACCAGCAGGTTGGCCTCGCCCTTGAGCGTGGACGACGGCAGGATGCGCAGGCGCAACGCCTCGTCCAGCGCGCAGTCGCCGTGCATCTCGCCGTCGATCTCCATCTCGGGCGCGGCTTCGCGCACGCGCGCCAGCGCCTCGCGCATCTTGGTGCCCGAGGTCGAGCTGCCGGTGCCGAAGTTCGAGCGCGACAGCAGCGCCACCTTGGGCGCCAGGTTCAGTTGCGCCATCTGGCGCGCGCCGGCCACCGTGAATTCCGCGATCTGCTCGGCGGTGGGGTTGTCGTTGACGTGCGTGTCCACCAGGGCCACCGTGCGCTCGTTCAGCAGCAGGATGTTCATGGCGGCGTAGGTCTTGGCGCCCGGGCGCTTGCCGATCACTTCGTCGATGAAGCGCAGGTGCTCGTGGTACTCGCCCACCGTGCCGCAGACCATGCCGTCGGCATCGCCCAGGTGCAGCATCATCGCGCCGATCAGCGTCAGGCGGCGGCGCATTTCCACGCGCGCCATTTCCTTGGTGATGCCGCGGCGGCACATCAGCTCCCAGTATGTCGTCCAGTACTGGTGGAAGCGCTCGTCGTACTCGGGGTTGGTCACCTCGACGTCCTGGCCCAGGCGCAGGCGCAGGCCGTACTTCTCGATGCGCGACATCAGCACCTGCGGGCGGCCCACCAGGATGGGGCGCGCCAGCTTCTCGTCGACGATCACCTGCACGGCGCGCAGCACGCGCTCGTCCTCGCCCTCGGTGAACACGATGCGCGACTTCG
>NZ_FKBS01000011.1 GCF_900078315.1 Bordetella ansorpii | reverse complement strand
GTGTCGGAAGTGGTGCACACCATGGAAGGCATTTCGGCCAGTTCGCGCAAGATCTCCGAGATCGTGTCGGTGATCGACGGCATTGCGTTCCAGACGAACATCCTGGCGCTGAACGCGGCGGTGGAAGCGGCGCGCGCGGGCGAGCAGGGCAAGGGCTTCGCGGTGGTGGCGGGCGAAGTGCGCTCGCTGGCGCAGCGCAGCGCGCAGGCGGC
>NZ_FKBS01000010.1 GCF_900078315.1 Bordetella ansorpii | reverse complement strand
GTAGCCCTTGGCTTCGCCGCCGAACTTCGTCGACAGAACCGTCGTGATCGCTGCCGTCAGGGTCGTCTTGCCGTGGTCAACGTGGCCAATGGTACCCACGTTCACGTGGGGCTTGGTACGTTCGAATTTGCCTTTTGCCATGATCTATATCCTTCTGGATTGCAAGGAGATTTGGAATATTTGGGGTGCCGCGCCCTTCGGATGAAGGGCGCGGCGGTTTTCATTACTTGGCCCGAGCGGCGATGACTTCGTCAGCGACGTTCTTGGGGGCTTCAGCGTAGTGCTTGAATTCCATCGTGTACGTGGCACGGCCTTGCGTTTGCGAACGCAGGCTGGTCGCGTAGCCGAACATCTCGGCCAGGGGGACTTCGGCCTTGATGACCTTGCCGCCACCCATGATGTCGTCCATGCCCTGCACCATACCGCGGCGGGACGACAGGTCGCCCATCACGGTACCGGCGTAGTCTTCCGGCGTTTCCACTTCAACAGCCATCATGGGCTCGAGCAGCACGGGGCTGGCCTTGCGCATGCCGTCCTTGAAGGCCATCGAGCCGGCCATCTTGAACGCGTTTTCGTTCGAGTCGACGTCGTGGTACGAACCGAAGAACAGCGTGACCTTCACGTCCACCACCGGGTAACCGGCCAGGATGCCCGAGGGCAGCGTTTCCTGGATACCCTTGTCCACCGCGGGGATGTATTCGCGAGGAACCACACCGCCCTTGATGGCGTCGACGAATTCGTAGCCGCCGCCCGGGGGCAGAGGCTCGACCTTCAGAACGACGTGACCGTACTGGCCGCGGCCGCCCGACTGCTTGACGAACTTGCCTTCGATTTCCTCGCAGACCTTGCGGATCGTTTCGCGGTAGGCAACCTGGGGCTTGCCCACGTTGGCTTCCACGCCGAATTCGCGCTTCATGCGGTCAACCAGGATTTCCAGGTGCAGCTCGCCCATGCCCGAGATGATGGTCTGGCCGGATTCTTCGTCGCTACGCACGCGGAACGACGGGTCTTCCTGCGCCAGGCGCGACAGCGCCAGGCCCATCTTCTCCTGGTCGGCCTTCGACTTGGGTTCGACGGCCTGCGAAATCACGGGCTCGGGGAACTCCATGCGCTCCAGCGTGACCGGCGAGTCGACATCGCACAGCGTTTCGCCGGTGATGACGTCCTTCAGACCCACGACGGCGGCGATGTCGCCGGCCAGAACTTCCTTGATTTCCTCGCGGTTGTTCGCGTGCATCTGCAGGATGCGGCCAATACGTTCCTTCTTGCCCTTGATGGGGTTCAGGATCGTGTCGCCCGACTTCAGCGTGCCCGAGTAGACGCGCACGAAGGTCAGCTGGCCCACGAACGGATCGCTCATCAGCTTGAATGCCAGCGCCGAGAACTTCTCGTTGTCGTCGGCCTTGCGGGTGACTTCCTTGCCATCGTCGTCGATGCCGTCGACCGGCGGAATGTCGATCGGCGAGGGCAGGTAGTCGATGACGGCGTCGAGCATGCGCTGCACGCCCTTGTTCTTGAAGGCGGTGCCGCACAGCATCGGCTGGATTTCGCCGGCGATCGTACGCTGGCGGATGGCCAGGTTGATCTCGGCTTCGTCCAGGCTGCCCGTCTCGAGGTACTTGTTCATCAGTTCCTCGGACGACTCGGCAGCCGCCTCGACCAGCTTTTCACGCCATTCGGCGGCGGTGCCTTCCAGCTCGGCCGGAATGTCGACGTAGTCGAACTTCGTGCCCTGGCTGGCTTCGTCCCACAGGATGGCCTTCATCTTGATCAGGTCGACCACGCCGGAGAACGTATCTTCGGCGCCGATCGGGATCACGATGGGCACGGGGTTGGCGCGCAGGCGCACCTTCAGCTGGTCATAGACCTTGAAGAAGTTGGCGCCGGTGCGGTCCATCTTGTTGACGAAGGCCAGGCGCGGCACGCCGTACTTGTTGGCCTGGCGCCAGACGGTTTCCGACTGGGGCTGAACGCCGCCCACCGCGCAGTACACCATGCAGGCGCCGTCGAGCACGCGCATGGAGCGTTCCACCTCGATGGTGAAGTCCACGTGGCCCGGGGTGTCGATGATGTTGATGCGGTGCTCGGGATAGTTACCAGCCATGCCGCGCCAGAACGCCGTCGTTGCTGCCGACGTGATGGTGATGCCGCGCTCTTGCTCTTGCTCCATCCAGTCCATCGTGGCTGCGCCGTCGTGGACTTCGCCAATCTTGTGATTGACGCCGGTGTAGAACAGGATGCGTTCGGTAGTGGTGGTCTTCCCTGCATCGATGTGCGCAGAGATACCAATGTTGCGATAGCGCTCGATCGGGGTTTTGCGGGCCATGGTGGATTAGTCCAGTTGATTTACCAGCGGAAATGGCTGAAGGCCTTGTTGGCCTCGGCCATCTTGTGCGTGTCTTCGCGCTTCTTCATCGCGGCGCCACGCCCTTCAGATGCGTCGATGAGCTCGCCGGCCAGGCGCAGGTCCATCGACTTTTCGCCGCGCTTCTTCGCGGCTTCACGCAGCCAACGCATGGCCAGGGCCAGACGGCGCACGGGGCGCACTTCGACCGGGACCTGGTAGTTGGCACCACCCACGCGACGGCTCTTGACCTCGACGATGGGCTTGATGTTGTTGATGGCCAGAGAGAAGACTTCCAGTGGCTCTTTGCCAGTCTTGCTCTGAACCTGGTCGAGGGCGCCGTAAATGATGCGTTCTGCGACGGCCTTCTTGCCATCCAGCATGACGACGTTCATGAACTTGGCGAGCTCGACGCTGCCGAACTTGGGATCGGGCAGGATCTCGCGCTTGGGTACTTCGCGACGACGGGGCATTTCTTGCTTCCTTGTGTCTGTTCAGTTGAACCGTGTTTCTTTACACGGCCATGGCCGTCCATTCAGACGACCCCTTACGTTCCGCGCCTCCCGGCATCGGGCCGGCACGTTTGCACCATCCAACCAACGGCTTGCCGTTGCCTGGACTACTGCGGATACTGCTTCAGGCCTTCTTCGGGCGCTTGGCGCCGTACTTCGAACGGGCCTGCTTACGGTCCTTGACGCCTTGCAGGTCAAGGGAACCGCGCACGATGTGATAACGCACACCGGGCAAGTCCTTCACACGGCCGCCGCGCACCAGAACCACCGAGTGCTCTTGCAGGTTGTGGCCTTCACCGCCGATGTACGAAATGACTTCGTAACCGTTGGTCAGGCGAACCTTGGCGACCTTACGCAGAGCCGAGTTCGGCTTCTTCGGGGTGGTGGTGTAGACGCGCGTGCAGACGCCGCGGCGTTGCGGGCAGTTTTCGAGCGCAGGGCTCTTGCTCTTGATGATGCTGACTTCGCGCGGCTTGCGCACGAGTTGGCTGATGGTAGGCATGACCTTTGAAATCCCTTTTACGTACCACTGGAAGTACTTTGGAGTACTGGCGACTCCTCCGACGCCGGATGCCGTGGCGCTGGATGGAGGCAGTTCACACTAGACGCCAAACCGCCTCGAACGTCGCATACGTAAAAGAGCGGGTCTTGCGGGTTTTGCATGAACTTATCTTGCACAACTGGCATGACAATTCATCTGCACGCCTGCCGTCGATTTCCGTCCCGGGTTGTGCAGCCGGGAAGTGCTTCGAGCCAGGTTTTGTTGCGCGCGGGACGTCTGAGCCGTCGTTGCAGAAACCAGGGGCCGAACCAGCCATCAAACCCAAACTAGGGTTTACCCTGATATCTGCTGGCGAGCCTTTTCGCGCAGATGAAGTAGCGAGCCCGAGAGGTTAGCTCAAAAGGGCCGAGTTGTCAAAGTTGCTGGGAAGCAACGCGCCGGGATGCCCGCGCGAGAGAAAAATCACGGATTCGCGAACAGGTAGCCGCTGCCGTAGACCGTGCGGATCGGCAGCGTGACGCCCGCCAGTTCGGCCTTGCGGCGCAGGCGGCTGATGATGACGTCGATGCTGCGCGCCCCCGTGGTACGGCCGGCCTCGCCTTCGCTGGCCAGTTGGGCGGCCAGGTCGGCGCGGCCGATCGAGCGGCCGGACAGATCCAACAACGCGCGCACGATCAGGCGTTCATTCGCGGACAGCGACAGATGCACGCCCGCGGGCGCGATCAGCGTCCAGTCCTGGTCGCGCAATTCCCAGCGGCCGGTATCGGTGGGCAGGTCCGGTTCGACGTGGGCGCCGATCGTGGGCAGCAGCCGGCGCGCCAGGGCGACCGTCACGCAGGCCAGCTCGCGCTCGTCCACGGGCGACGGCAGACAGGCATCGGCGCCGCTTTGCAGACAGCGCAACCTGGCCTCCAATGTCAGCTGGGCACCTGTCACGATGATGCCCAGGTCCGCCGCGCCCCGCAGGCGCGTGATGACGGCATAGCCCAATTCACCCAGTTCGGACAGATCCAGCACGACGATGTGGCAGTCGACCTCTTCCAACAGGCCGAACAGTTCCAGCGGCGTCGTGCATTCGCGGGCGACCACGCCGGCCTGCTCCATTGCCGTCAGCGCTCGCTGGCGGTAGGGCTCGTCCGTGGTCATGAGCAGAATGCTGAGTTGCTTCATCGTGATCTCGCTGAGTCCACATGCATCGGTTGCCATGGTGGTCGATGCGGTTCCTGTACAACGCAATTGACACAGTGTGGCCGGTCGTTGCGTGATACATCCAGTCAAGATCAGTCAATTTTGCAATGATTGACATTTGTATCGTCTTGGCGGTCTTGCGGGCAGGTGCTTGCGTTATCATCGCCGGCAAGCACGCGAATCGCTTCGGCGAATTCGACCTTCCCCCTCGCCCCGACCCAAAGCGCAAAACCGATGAAGATCGCGTCGCTCGAGGACGATCTCGACCAGGCTCGTCACATCCAACAGACCCTCCGAGGCGCCGGGTACGAATGCGACAGCTTCCAGCGCAGTCTCGACCTGCTGGCAGCGCTGCGTACCGACACTTACGATCTGGTGGTGCTCGACTGGCAACTGCCCGACATGGACGGCGACGAAGTCGTGCGCCAGTTGCGCAGCAATTTCGGGTTCGCCATTCCCGTCATCTTCGTCACCAGCCGCAATCAGGAAGAAGACCTGGTGCGTGGCCTGCAGGCCGGCGCGGACGACTACATCCCCAAACCCCTGCGGCCGGCCGAGCTGCTGGCGCGCGTAGCCGCGTTGCTGCGCAGATCCCAGCCCGCCACGCCCGCGCACGCCGTGTTCACCGTCGCGGCCTATCGCATCGATCCCGGCGAACGCAGCGTGCAGCTCGATGGCAACAGGATCGTGCTGGCGCCCAAGGAATACGAACTGGCCCTGCTGTTCTTCCGCAACCTGGGCAGGCTGCTTTCGCGCGACGTGCTGGCCGAACGCGTCTGGAACCGCGAGATCCCCGCGACCTCGCGCACACTGGACACGCATCTGTCCAACATCCGGCAGAAACTGCAGTTGCGCCCCCAGCATGGGGTGCGCCTGACGTCGTCCTATGCCCTGGGCTACCGGCTCGACCTGGTCGCGACCGAAGACGCAGCCGCCGCGGCCGGGTAATCCATGCTCGGCGGCCATCCCCGTCGGCGGCTCGGCATCCACTCGGCCCCCCTGCTGATCGGCTTTCTCACGCTGGTCGCGGCCTTGCTGGGCTCGATGAACGGCTTGGGCCGCTTCGACCAGGCGTTCTACGATCGGGCGGTGATCGCCGCAGAACGGCCTGCCTCCGATGACATCCTGCTGGTCACGATAGACGGCCGGACCGTGGAGGCGTTGGGCCGCGGCCCCTGGAGCCGCGCGGTGCATGCCACCCTGCTCGGCCGCTTGCAGAACGCTCGCGCGGTGGGTCTCGATTTCCGCCTCAACGAACACGACGCCATCGATCCGGACGGCGACGCCGCCTTGGCTGAAGCCATCCGCGCCAACGGGCACGTCGTGCTGCCCGTGGCATTGAACCCGCTGCCACGGCCCGCCTCGCTCGAACCGGCCTTGCCGCCGTTGGCCAGCGCGGCCGCCGCCCTGGGCTTCACCAACGTCCCCCCCGATACCGACGGCGTCATCCGCCAGGCGGTCTGGCGCACCACGCTGAACGAACGGCACTGGCAGCACATGGCGCTGGCCATGCTGCAGGCCGGCGGCGAAGCCAACTTGGCGCAGGCGCTGGCGCGCCGGCTGGGCGATTCCGGAGAAGGTGGCATTCCCTACAGCGGCCCGCCGGGGCACCTGCGCACCGTGTCGTATCTCCAGGTGCTGCAGGGACGCGTGCCCGCTGCGTGGATACAGGGCAGGTACGTGCTGGTCGGCCGAAGCGCCGAGGCGGGCGGCGATGTCTATCGGACGCCCGGCTCCACGCCCGCCAACGGCATGTCCGGCGTGGAGCTGATCGGCAACATGCTGCAGGCGGCCCGGCAGGATCTGGTGATCCGGCCCGCCGCTCCCTGGCTCAATGCGCTGGCGTGCGCGTTGCCCGTGCTGCTGCTGTGCCTGGCGCTGCGTCATCTGCCGCCGCGCGGCGCCCTGCTGCTGACGGGCCTGATGCTGGTGCTGGTGCTGGCGGGCGCCTTCCTGATGCTGCGCTACCTGCAGATATGGTTCGCGCCGTCAGCCGCCCTGCTGGGACTGGCGCTAAGCTACCCGCTGTGGAGCTGGCGCGGCCAGGAGGCCGTGCTGCGCCACATGGACTATGAACTGAAGCGCCTGCGGCAGGAGTACCCGCCCATCATGGGCGAGTCGCGCCAGTTGGCGCTGGGCGCCAACTGGTCCGTCGAAGACCGGCTGGACGAACTGCGCCAGGCCCTGACCCGCGTGCGCAACCTGCGCCGCTTCCTGGCCGACAGCCTGGACGGCATTCCCGACGCCACGCTGGTGTTCGACGCAGGCGGCCGCCTGCAGTTCTGCAACCGCGCGGCACTGGATTACTTCCGCGGCCTGGGCGTGCGCGCGCCGCGCAATGGCCAGCCGGCGGCATGGCTGATGGAGAAGATCGTGGCCGACGCCACGGCGCGCACCGAGATCAACCGCGCGCTTCACGACCTGCATCCCGACGAACGCGAAGCCCCCTGGAGCCTGGATCAGGAAGTGCGCGACTACACCGGCCGCAGCTTCATCGTGAAATGCGCGCCGATCCGCAATGACGAAGACGCGTTCGCCGGCAGCGTCGTCACGCTGAGCAACATCACCGAAATCCGGGCCGCCGAACGCAAGCGCGAGGAAACGCTGCGCTTCGTCTCGCACGACATGCGGGCGCCGCAGAACTCCATCCTGGCGCTGGTCGATCTCAGCCGCGGCCTGGCGCAATCGCAGCAAGGGCAAGAGGCCTGGTCCCGCGTGGAACAGCAGGCGCATCGCACCCTGCGGCTGGTCGACGATTTCGTGCACCTGACGCGTGCCGAATCCTTGAAGATCGGCGATACGCGCGTGGACCTGACCGCGCTGGTGCTGGATGCGATGGACGACGTATGGGCGCTGGCGCAGGCGCGCGGCATCGCGCTGGAGCCGCAGGACATGCCGCAGGCATTCGTGCGCGGCGACCATGCCCTGCTGCGGCGGGCGCTGAACAATCTGCTGGACAACGCCATCAAGTACACGCCGGCCGGGGGCCACGTCGGCACGGCGCTGCGCGCCGATGGCGCCCATTGGGTCGTCGCGGTCACCGATGACGGCGTGGGCATCGCCGCCGAGGACGTGCCGCAGCTGTTCCAGGCCTTCTCACGCGTGGGGGCGACGCGTTCGGACACGGGCGGCGCCGGATTGGGCCTGGCTTTCGTGCACACCGTGGCCACGCGCCACGGCGGCGGGGTGCAGGTCTCCAGCCGAAGCGGTGCGGGCTCGACGTTCACCCTGAGCCTGCCCGCCGACATGGCGGACGACGAAGACGAGATGCCTCGCGCGCAATAGGCGCGCCGCCCGCCCTGCAGCCGTTCAGTCGAAGCGGTACGACAGCACCGACTGGCGCCCTTCCTTCACCGTCAGCGTGCCCCGGTAAGGCGGCAGATTGGCGTTGCGCACCACCACGCTGTACTGGCCCGGCGCCAGGCGGATCTCCTTCAAGGGCGGGCTGACGCCGCGCCGCACGCCGTTGACCCACAACTCACCCCAGGGATGGATGTTGACGCGCACACGTACCCACGGCGCCGGCGAGGCAATAGGTGGAGGCGGCGGTTCGGCGGCTTCGGACTCGTCCGGCTTGGCCTGTTCGTCGTCGTTGCCGGCATCGGGTCCAGCGGCAGGGTCGCCGGCCGTACGGGTCTCCGCCTCCAGGGCACGCGCCGATAGCGTCGCCAGGCCTGGCGGCTCGGGAGGATCTCCCTCGTCGGCGGCCGGTGTACTCGTTCCGCCCGCGCGATGGCCGCCACGCAACGGATCGACGCCTTGCGGGGTGCCGGGCGGCGAGACCTCCGATCGCGTGATGATGAGGCTGCTGGGCGGTGTGGCAAAGCGGTTCCACCAGTACACACCGACGCCGGCGCCCACCATCAGCACCAGCAGCACCAACAGGAACGTGCGCCACCCCGCACGCGCAGGCTCTGCCTGCACGACCGCGGGCGGAACCGGCGGCGGCAGGGGCGGCAGCGGTTCGGCAGCGCTGGGGGCCACCGTGGCCGGAATCTCCATCTGTTGCGCGAACTCTTCCAGGGTCTGGGGACGATTGCGCGGATCGACGGACAGGGCCACGTCCAGCGTCCGCAGGAAACCCGTGTCGTACTTGGTCAGATCGCGTTGTGCCAATGGCCGATAGACGTCTTCGTTCAGGCGCTCGGACGCCGGCGGCGGGCGCATGCCCGTGACCAGTGAATGCGCCACGGCGGCCAGGGCATAGACATCGGTCCACGGGCCGCGCGGCCACTGCGGGCCCGTGGCGTAGAGCTCGGGCGGCGCGTAGCCGGGTTCGGGCACGCCCGACGGCGGTTCGGCGGTATAGGGCGGGCCGCTGACCGTCATCAGGTGGGCACGGCCGGTTTCGTCCAGGCCGACCGAATGCATGCTGATGTCGGCACGGATCAGGCCCTGGTCGTGCAGCGCCTGCAAGGGCACCACGAGTTCGGCCAGCACCCGTTTGATGCGGGATTGCGGAACGCCGCCAGCGGTGGTGGCGGCAATGGCGCTGAGCGGGCGATACGCCAGGGGCGCCGCACCGGCGAAGGGATTGCGCTGCGTGGAATAACCGGCAGTAGCAGACATGAGCGTGAATATCTGGCAACAGGGGTCGCGGCGGCCGCTTCAGGCGAACCACCGCGGGCATGCATTACGGATACACCAACCGGACATCCTGGCCGATGGGGATGCCTCCTCGAAGCGGGAAGAATATACCAACCGGGCCGATCCACTGGTAAGCAAACATCAACGCTTGGAAGCATTCGACACGAACCCGCCCGGCCGCACCTCCGGGCGTGCGACCCCGCCATGGCAAGCCGGGTATTCGCCCATCCATCGGCATCGGCGCACCAACGAAAAGGGCTGCCGATTCGCATCGGCAGCCCTTTTCGGGACGTCCGACCCCATGCGGGATCGGACGATACGTGACAGCGCGCCCGAGGCTTACTCGGCGTTGCCCGAAGCGTCTTCCGAAGACGGCACGTCGGCGTCGGAGCCCACGGTGACCGGCGCTTCCTCGAACGGGTTGGCCTGCTGGCGAGCGGCTTCGCGTTCGGCGGCTTCCAGCGATTCCTTGTCCTTGCGGGCAAGGTGGTAAGCCAGGCCGGTACCGGCCGGGATCAGACGGCCGACGATGACGTTTTCCTTCAAGCCACGCAGGTCGTCGCGCTTGCCCATGATGGCGGCTTCGGTCAGCACACGCGTCGTTTCCTGGAACGAGGCGGCCGAGATGAACGAGTCGGTGGACAGCGAGGCCTTGGTAATGCCCAGCAGCACGTTCTCGTAGATCGCGGGACGCTTGTTCTCGGCCAGCACGCGGTCGTTTTCGTTCAGCAGTTCCGAACGCTCGACCTGTTCGCCGGGGATGAACGCGGCGTCGCCCGGATCGACGATATGCACACGGCGCAGCATCTGACGCACGATCACTTCGATGTGCTTGTCGTTGATCTTCACGCCCTGCAGACGGTAGACGTCCTGCACTTCGTCGACGATGTACGTCGCCAGCTTCTCGATGCCCTGCAGGCGCAGGATGTCGTGGGGATCGGCCGGGCCGTCCACGATCATTTCGCCCTTGTTCACCACCTGGCCGTCGTGCACCAGCACCTGCTTTTCCTTCGGAATCAGGAACTCGTGGCTGACGCCTTCCAGGTCGGTGATGACCAGGCGCTGCTTGCCCTTGGTGTCCTTGCCGAACGAGACCGTGCCGGTGATTTCCGCCAGCATGCCGGCATCCTTCGGCGAACGGGCTTCGAACAGCTCGGCCACGCGCGGCAGACCGCCGGTAATGTCGCGGGTCTTCTGCGATTCCTGCGGGATACGCGCCAGGATCTCGCCGACCGACACCTGCTGCGCATCGCGCACGGTGATCAGCGCGCCCACCGGGAACGAAATGTTCACCGAGTGATCGGTGCCGGCGATCTTGACGTCTTCGCCCGCATCGTTGACCAGCTTGATCTGCGGACGCATGGCGACCTTGCCGCCGCGCGTCTTGGGCGTGATGACCACGAGGGTCGACAGGCCGGTGACTTCGTCGACCTGCTTGGCCACGGTCGCGCCTTCCTCGATGTTCTCGAAGCGCACGGCGCCAGCGTATTCCGACACGATCGGACGGGTCAGCGGATCCCACGTGGCCAGGCGCGCGCCGGCCTTGACGGCCTCACCATCGCCCACCAGCACGGTCGCGCCGTACGGGATCTTGTGGCGTTCGCGTTCGCGGCCGTTGTCGTCGCTGATGACGATTTCGCCCGAACGCGAGATGGCCACGCGCTCGCCCTTGGCGTTGGTCACGTAACGCATCGTGCTGGCGAAGCCCACGTTGCCGCTGGACTTCGTTTCCACCGCGCTGGCCAGGGCCGAACGCGAAGCGGCGCCGCCGATGTGGAAGGTACGCATCGTCAGCTGCGTGCCCGGTTCGCCGATCGACTGGGCGGCGATTACGCCGACCGCCTCGCCGACGTTCACGTGCACGCCGCGGCCCAGGTCGCGGCCGTAGCAGTGCGAGCACAGGCCGTGACGCGTTTCGCAGGTCAGCGGCGTGCGCACCTTGACTTCGTCGATGCCCAGGCGGTCGATCGAATCGACCAGGTCTTCGTCCAGCAGGGTGCCGGCCACGATGGCGGTTTCCTGCGTGTCCGGATTGACGATGTCGATGGCGGCCACGCGGCCCAGGATACGGTCGCGCAGCGGTTCGATGACCTCACCGCCTTCGACCAGGGCCTTCATCGAGTAACCCTGCGAGGTGCCGCAGTCGTCTTCGATGATGACCAGATCCTGCGTCACGTCGACCAGACGGCGCGTCAGGTAACCCGAGTTCGCCGTCTTCAGTGCCGTGTCGGCCAGACCCTTACGAGCACCGTGGGTCGAGATGAAGTACTGGAGAACGTTCAGGCCTTCGCGGAAGTTGGCGGTAATCGGCGTCTCGATGATCGAGCCGTCCGGCTTGGCCATCAGGCCGCGCATGCCCGCCAACTGGCGGATCTGGGCGGCGGAACCGCGCGCGCCCGAGTCGGCCATCATGTAGATCGAGTTGAACGATTCCTGGCGCACTTCCTCGCCGTGGCGGTTCACCACGGGCTCGGTCGCCAGTTGTTCCATCATCGCCTTGCCGACCTTGTCGCCGGCCTTGCCCCAGATGTCGACCACGTTGTTGTAGCGCTCTTGCGACGTGACCAGACCCGACGAGTACTGCTTGTCGATTTCCTTCACTTCGCGGCTGGCCTCGGCCAGGATGCCTTCCTTGGCCGACGGGATCAGCATGTCGCCCATCGCGATCGAGATGCCGCCGCGCGTGGCCAGGCGGAAGCCCGACTGCATCAGCTTGTCGGCGAAGATCACGGTGTCGCGCAGGCCGCAACGGCGGAACGACTGGTTGATCAGGCGCGAGATTTCCTTCTTCTTCAGCGCCTTGTTCAGCACCGTGAAGGGCAGGCCCTTGGGCAGGATCTCGGACAGCAGCGCACGGCCGACCGTGGTCTCGTGGCGGCGCAGGACCGGCTGCCACTCGTTCTGGTCGTCGCGTTCGTACTCGGTCAGGCGCACGGTGATGCGCGTCTGCAGTTCGACTTCGCGGTTGTCGTAGGCGCGCTGCACTTCGGAGACGTCGGCGAAGAAGATGCCTTCGCCCTTGCCGTTGATGCGCTCGCGGGTCGTGTAGTACAGACCCAGCACGATATCCTGCGACGGCACGATCGACGGTTCGCCGTTGGCCGGGAACAGCACGTTGTTCGAGGCCAGCATCAGCGTGCGGGCTTCGAGCTGGGCTTCCAGCGACAGCGGCACGTGAACGGCCATCTGGTCACCGTCGAAGTCGGCGTTGAACGCCGCGCAGACCAGCGGGTGCAGCTGGATGGCCTTGCCTTCGATCAGCACGGGCTCGAACGCCTGGATGCCCAGGCGATGCAGCGTCGGCGCGCGGTTCAGCATGACCGGGTGTTCGCGGATCACCTCTTCGAGGATGTCCCACACCACCGGTTCCTGGCTTTCCACCAGCTTCTTGGCGGCCTTGATGGTCGTGGCCAGGCCCATCATCTCCAGACGATTGAAGATGAACGGCTTGAACAGTTCCAGGGCCATCAGCTTGGGCAGGCCGCACTGGTGCAGCTTGAGCTGCGGACCCACCACGATGACCGAACGGCCCGAGTAGTCGACACGCTTGCCCAGCAGGTTCTGGCGGAAGCGGCCGCTCTTGCCCTTGATCATGTCGGCCAGCGACTTCAACTGGCGCTTGTTGGCGCCCGTCATGGCCTTGCCGCGACGGCCGTTGTCCAGCAGCGAGTCGACGGCTTCCTGCAGCATGCGCTTTTCGTTGCGCAGGATGATTTCAGGGGCCTTGAGCTCCAGCAGGCGCTTCAGACGGTTGTTGCGGTTGATGACGCGGCGGTACAGGTCGTTCAGGTCGGAGGTCGCGAAGCGGCCGCCATCCAGCGGCACCAGCGGACGCAGGTCCGGCGGCAGCACGGGCAGCACTTCCATGACCATCCACTCGGCCTTGATGCCGGACTTCTGGAAGCCTTCCAGCACCTTCAGGCGCTTGGAGATCTTCTTGATCTTGGCTTCCGAGCTGGTGGCCTTGAGTTCGGCGCGCAGCGTCTCGACTTCGCGGTCGATGTCGATGGTGCGCAGCAGTTCGCGCACGGCTTCCGCACCCATCAGGGCGCTGAAGTCGTCGCCGTACTCTTCGGTCTTGGCCAGGAAGTCGTCATCGGACATGATCTGGCCGCGCTTGAGCGGCGTCATGCCAGGTTCGATCACGCACCAGGCTTCGAAGTACAGCACGCGTTCGATGTCGCGCAGCGTCATGTCCAGGACCATGCCCAGGCGCGACGGCAGGCTCTTCAGGAACCAGATGTGCGCGACGGGGCTGGCCAGCTCGATGTGGCCCATGCGCTCGCGGCGCACCTTGGCCACCGTGACTTCGACGCCGCACTTTTCGCAGATCACGCCACGGTGCTTCAGGCGCTTGTACTTGCCGCACAGGCACTCGTAGTCCTTGATCGGGCCGAAGATCTTGGCGCAGAACAGGCCATCGCGCTCGGGCTTGAAGGTACGGTAGTTGATCGTCTCGGGCTTGCGGACTTCGCCGAAAGACCACGAACGGATCTTCTCAGGCGAGGCGATGCCGATCTTGATGGCATCGAACTGCTCGTCTTGAGAGACTTGCTTGAAGAGGTCGAGTAGCGCTTTCATCAGTTACGCTCCAAATCCATGTCCAGGGCCAGCGAGCGGATTTCCTTGACCAGCACGTTGAACGATTCCGGCATGCCGGCGTCGATGACGTGATCGCCCTTGACGATGTTTTCGTAAACCTTGGTACGGCCGGTGATGTCGTCGGACTTCACCGTCAGCATTTCCTGCAGCGTATACGACGCGCCGTAGGCTTCCAGGGCCCACACTTCCATTTCCCCGAAACGCTGGCCGCCGAACTGCGCCTTGCCGCCCAGCGGTTGCTGGGTGACCAGCGAGTACGGGCCGGTCGAACGCGCGTGCATCTTGTCGTCGACCAGGTGGTGCAGCTTCAGGTAGTGCATGTAGCCGATGGTGACCGGACGCTCGAACTGCTCGCCGGTACGGCCGTCGAACAGCCACGCCTGCGTGCGCGACGGGGTCAGCTGCATGCGCTTGGCCACGTCGTCGGGGTACGCCAGTTCCAGCATCTTGGTGATTTCTTCCTCGGTGGCGCCGTCGAAGACGGGCGTTGCCAGCGGCACGCCGTTCTTCAGGTTGCGCGCCATTTCGAGGATTTCATCGTCGGACAGCTCTTCCAGGTGGGCGCCGGAACCGGTCGTGTTGTAGACCTTTTCCAGGTAGCCGCGCACGCTCTTTACCTGCGCGGTGCGCTCGTCACGGAACATGTCGGCGATACGATGGCCCACGCCCTTGGCGGCCCAGCCCAGGTGCACTTCCAGAACCTGGCCGACGTTCATCCGCGACGGCACGCCCAGCGGGTTCAGCACGATGTCGGCGGGGGTACCGTCGGCCATGTGCGGCATGTCTTCCACCGGGGTGATGCGCGAGACCACGCCCTTGTTGCCGTGACGGCCGGCCATCTTGTCGCCAGGCTGCAGACGACGCTTCACGGCCAGGTAGACCTTGATCATCTTCAGCACGCCCGGGGGCAGTTCGTCGCCCTGCGTCAGCTTCTTGCGCTTTTCTTCGAAGGCCAGGTCGAACTGGTGGCGCTTCTGCTCCAGCGATTCCTTGGCTTGTTCGAGGACGACCGCATGCTGCTCGTCGGACAGGCGGATGTCGAACCACTGCCAGCGGTCCAGATCGACCAGGTATTCCTTGGTGATCGTGGCGCCCTTGGCCAGCTTGCGCGGGCCGCCGTTGACGGCCTTGCCGACCAGCATCTTCTCGATACGGTCGAACTGGTCGTTTTCAACGATGCGCAGCTGGTCGTTCAGGTCCTGGCGATAGCGGCGCAGTTCATCGTCGATGATGGACTGGGCGCGCTTGTCGCGCACGATGCCTTCACGCGTGAACACCTGCACGTCGATGACGGTGCCGACCATGCCCGAGGGCACGCGCAGCGAGGTGTCCTTCACGTCGGAAGCCTTCTCGCCGAAGATGGCGCGCAGCAGCTTCTCTTCCGGCGTCAGCTGGGTCTCGCCCTTGGGCGTGACTTTGCCGACCAGCACGTCGTCGGCGCCGACTTCGGCGCCGATGTAGACGATGCCCGAGTCATCCAGGCGATTGAGCTGGGTCTCGGCCAGGTTGCTGATGTCGCGCGTGATTTCTTCCGGTCCGAGCTTCGTGTCACGGGCGACGACCGTCAGTTCCTCGATGTGGATCGAGGTGTAGCGGTCATCGGCCACGACGCGTTCCGAGATCAGGATCGAGTCTTCGAAGTTGTAGCCGTTCCAGGGCATGAACGCGATCAGCATGTTCTGGCCCAGCGCCAGTTCGCCCAGATCGGTCGATGCGCCGTCAGCCAGCACGTCACCCTTGGCGACCAGGTCGCCGCGGGCGACGATGGGACGCTGGTTGATGTTCGTGTTCTGGTTGGAACGGGTGTACTTGATGAGGTTGTAGATGTCCACACCCACTTCACCGGCGACGTTCTCGTCGTCGTTGACGCGGATCACCACGCGCTCGGCGTCGACATGGTCGACGACGCCGCCACGCAGGGCCTGCACGGTGGTGCCGGAGTCGACCGCCACGGTACGCTCGATGCCCGTGCCGACCAGCGGCTTCTCGGGACGCAGGCAGGGCACGGCCTGGCGCTGCATGTTGGCGCCCATCAGTGCACGGTTCGCGTCGTCGTGCTCCAGGAACGGAATCAGCGACGCCGCGACCGACACGATCTGCGAGGGCGCCACGTCCATGTAGTGCACGTTCGCCGGCGCGGTCAGCATGGTTTCGCCTGCTTCACGGCAAGCCACCAGGTCATCGGTGAAGCGGCCTTCTTCGTCGAGCTCGGCGTTGGCCTGGGCGATGACGTAGTGGCTTTCCTCGATGGCCGACAGGTAGTCGATCTGGTCGCTGACCTTCCCGTCGATGATCTTGCGGTAAGGCGTTTCCAGGAAGCCGTACTCGTTCAGGCGAGCGTACAGCGCCATGGAGTTGATCAGGCCGATGTTCGGACCTTCAGGCGTTTCGATCGGGCAGACGCGGCCGTAGTGGGTCGGGTGCACGTCGCGCACCTCGAAGCCCGCGCGTTCGCGCGTCAGACCGCCCGGGCCCAGTGCGGAAACGCGACGCTTGTGCGTGATTTCCGACAGCGGGTTGGTCTGGTCCATGAACTGCGACAGCTGGCTCGAACCGAAGAACTCCTTGATGGCAGCCGAGATCGGCTTGGAGTTGATCAGGTCGTGCGGCATCAGGTTTTCCGTCTCGGCCTGGCCCAGACGTTCCTTGACGGCGCGCTCGACACGCACCAGGCCGGCGCGGAACTGGTTCTCGGCCAGTTCGCCCACACAGCGCACACGGCGGTTGCCCAGGTGATCGATGTCGTCGATCAGGCCACGGCCGTTACGCAGTTCGACCAACACCTTGATGGTTTCAAGGATGTCTTCGTTGGTCAGCGTCATCGGACCGTTGTCGTCGTCGCCGCGACCCAGGCGGCTGTTGACCTTCATCCGGCCAACGCGCGACAGGTCGTACGTTTCTTCGCTGTAGAACAGACGCTGGAACAGGGCCTCGACGGCTTCTTCCGTGGGCGGTTCGCCGGGGCGCATCATGCGGTAGATGGCCACGCGGGCAGCCATCTGGTCGACGGTTTCGTCGGTGCGCAGCGTCTGCGAGATGTAGGGACCGCGATCCAGGTCGTTCGTGTACAGCGTCTGGATGTCCAGCACGTTGGCCGCGCGCAGCGTGGCCAGCACGCTTTCGGTGATCTCCTCGTTGGCGTGGGCCACGATCTCACCGGTGTCGGGATCGACGACGTTCTTGGCCAGCACGCGGCCGAACAGGAAGTCTTCCGGCACGGACACGTACTGGATGCCGGCGGCAGCCATGTCGCGCAGGTGCTTGGCGTTGATGCGCTTGTCTTTCTCGACGATGACCTTGCCGTCACGGTCCGAGATATCGAAGCGGGCCATGTCGCCCTTCCAACGCTCGGCCACGAATTCCATCATCGCGCCTTCGCTCTTCAGGTCGAAGTTGTCGAAGTCGAAGAAGTGGGCCAGGATCGAATCCGGCGTCATGCCGATGGCCTTCAGCAGGATCGTCACCGGCATCTTGCGGCGGCGGTCGACGCGGAAGAACAGCACGTCCTTCGGGTCGAATTCGAAGTCCAGCCACGAACCGCGGTAGGGAATCACGCGGGCCGAGAACAGCAGCTTGCCCGAGCTGTGCGTCTTGCCGCGGTCGTGTTCGAAGAACACGCCGGGCGAACGGTGCAGCTGCGACACGATGACGCGTTCGGTGCCGTTGATGACGAACGAACCGGTGGTCGTCATGAGCGGCATTTCGCCCATGTAGACTTCCTGTTCCTTCACTTCCTTGATGGTCGGCTTGCTGACTTCACGGTCCAGCAGCACCAGGCGAACCTTGGCACGCAGGGGCGACGCGAAGGTCAGGCCACGTTGCTGGCACTCTTTGACATCGAACACCGGCTCGCCAAGCGCGTAGCTGACGAACTCCAAGCGCGCCATTCCGTTGTGGCTGACAATCGGGAAAATCGACGAAAACGCCGCCTGCAGACCGTCGTTGGCCCGCTCAGCAGAGGGCGTATCCGATTGCAGGAAAGTTAGGTAGGATTGAAGCTGAGTCGCAAGCAGGAAAGGAACGTTTTGAACGTCTTCTCGCTTGGCGAAGCTTTTGCGGATGCGCTTTTTTTCGGTGTACGAGTAAGGCATGAGCACTCCGACTCGAGGTTGCATGGGCCGTCAACCACGGCCCGGGGTGATACGACTCCAGGAAGCCCCGCTGAAATCCATCCCCTCAGCAGGGGCTTCCTGGAAACGCAAAAGCCCGGGGACGGCAAACTGCGCTGTCCCCGGGCACGTACGGCAAGGTCTTACTTGACTTCGACCTTGGCGCCAGCTTCTTCCAGCTTCTTCTTGGCGGCTTCGGCGTCAGCCTTGGCCACGGCTTCCTTGACAGGCTTCGGAGCGCCGTCAACCAGATCCTTCGCTTCCTTCAGGCCCAGGCCCGTCAGTTCGCGAACGGCCTTGATGACGCTGACCTTGTTCGCGCCGGCTTCCAGCAGGACGACGTTGAACTCGGTCTGCTCTTCAGCAGCGGCGGCGGCGCCACCAGCGGCCGGAGCGGCCACGGCCACAGCGGCGGCAGCAGCCGACACGCCGAACTTCTCTTCCATTTCCTTGATCAGCTCGGACAGTTCGAGCACGGTCATGCCAGCGATGGCGTCAAGGATTTCAGCTTTGTTAAGTGCCATTTTCTTTAGAACTCCAAAATTGGGTAATGCCAGGTTTGGTTGTCGCTTTGTCGTTCAGCGATATCCGGACCAGGTGCCTCAAGCGGCAGCCTTCTGGTCGCGCACGGCGGCGAGGCCACGGGCGAACTTGGTCGGAACTTCGTTGAGCGTACGCACGAATTGCGCGATCGGGGCTTGCATGGTGCCCAGCAGCTTCGAGAGCAACTCTTCACGCGACGGCATGGTGGCCAGGGCCTTCACACCTTCAGCGTTCAGCAGGCTGTTGGGCAGCGAACCACCCTTCACAACCAGCTTGTCGTTGCTCTTTGCGAAACCAGCGATCACCTTGGCCGCCGCGACCGGGTCAGCGCTGATGCCATAGATCAGCGGACCAGTCAGTTGCTCGGCCAACGGCTCGAAAGCCGTGCCGGCAACAGCACGACGGGCCAGCGAGTTCTTCAGAACTCGCAGATAAACGCCCGATTCACGCGCAGTTTTGCGCAGTACGGTGACAGAGGCGACGTCCAGACCACGGTACTCAGCGATGATGATCGATTGCGCGTTGGCCACTTGTGCCGACACTTCCTCGATCACGACCGCTTTCTCTTGGCGATTGAGACTCACGGTTTGAACACTCCATCAAAAGACGCTTGGGGCAAAGAGCCTTGCGCGTCAACCGAATGCGGCGCCTGGTCGAGTTCTTCGAGTAAAGAATTCTTCCTGGGGACGCCGTCTACGCTGGATCCGAACATCACTAGCTTCGGGATTAAGCGCCCTGCCCTGATGCTGCCGAGGACGGGGTGCTCCAGCGGTCTTTGACAGCTGCATCCGGAGGTTTCCCTCCGGATACGGCCCAAAGTACAGTACGTGCCGTCGGTACGGGGCTTAGGCCGCCGTAGCCGTCAGCGAAGCGAGTTCCACACGCGCGCCGCCGCCCATCGTGGACGAGACAGCCAGCTTGCGCAGGTAGATACCCTTGGCAGCTGCGGGACGAGCCTTTTGCAGGGCGTCGACCAGAGCGGCCAGGTTGGTTTGCAGTTGTTCCACGCCGAACGAGGCGCGGCCGATCGTGGCGTGGATGATGCCGGCCTTGTCGGTACGGTATTGCACCTGACCCGCCTTGGCGTTCTTCACGGCGGTGGCGACGTCGGGCGTCACGGTGCCGACCTTGGGGTTCGGCATCAGGCCACGGGGACCCAGCACCTGACCCAGGGTACCGACCACGCGCATGGTGTCGGGCGAGGCCACGACCACGTCGAAGTCGATCTGGCCAGCCTTGATGCGCTCGGCCAGGTCTTCCAGGCCGACGATGTCGGCGCCGGCGGCACGCGCCTGCTCGGCCTTGTCGCCCTGGGCGAACACGGCCACGCGGACGGACTTGCCGGTACCGGCGGGCAGCACCACGGAGCCACGAACCAGTTGGTCGGACTTCTTGGGGTCGATGCCCAGTTGCACGGCCACGTCGATGGATTCATCGAACTTGGCGGTGGCGGTTTCCTTGACCAGGGTCAGGGCTTCGGAGACGGGGTACAGCTTGACGCGATCGATCTTCTGAGCGATTGCGGCGGCGCGCTTGGACAGTTTTGCCATGATCAGATGCCCTCGACGGTGATGCCCATGCTGCGGGCGCTGCCAGCGATCGTGCGGACGGCGGCGTCCAGATCGGCCGCGGTCAGATCGGGTTGCTTGGTCTTGGCGATTTCTTCAGCCTGGGCGCGCGTCAGCGTGCCGACCTTGTCGGTATGCGGCTTGGGCGAACCCTTCTGCACGCCGGCGGCCTTCTTGATGAGGACCGTCGCGGGCGGGGTCTTCATGATGAAGGTAAAGCTCTTGTCGGCGAAAGCGGTGATCACCACCGGAATCGGCAGACCGGGCTCCAGGCCCTGGGTCTTGGCGTTGAACGCCTTGCAGAATTCCATGATGTTCAGGCCGCGCTGACCCAGAGCCGGGCCAATCGGGGGGGACGGGTTTGCCTTACCAGCCGGCACTTGCAGCTTGATAAAGCCGACGATTTTCTTCGCCATGCTTTGCTCCTTGCGGGTACGAACGCCGGACGAATGACGCCAGGCTCCCCGGGGTTAATGAAAAAGCCAGATCAGGTCTTTTCGACCTGGCTGAAATCGAGCTCGACAGGGGTGGCGCGACCGAAGATGGTCACGGACACACGCACCTTGCTCTTTTCGTAGTTGACTTCTTCGACGTTGCCGTTGAAGTCTGCAAACGGACCTTCCTTCACGCGAACCATCTCGCCCACTTCGAACAGCACCTTGGGGCGGGGTTTCTCGACGCCCTCTTCCATCTGGGAGAGGATCTTCTCGACTTCACGTTCGGAAATCGGCGTGGGACGGTTGCCCGAGCCACCCAGGAAGCCGGTGACGCGGTTGGTGTTCTTGACCAGATGCCAGGTCTCGTCGGTGAGGTCCATCTCGACCAGGACATAGCCCGGGAAAATACGACGCTCGCTGATGGACTTCTGGCCACCCTTCATTTCGACGACTTCTTCGGAAGGCACCAGGATGCGGCCGAACGAGGTCTGCAGGGCAGCTCGGTCGATGCGCTCGATCAGGGCCTTCTGAACGCTTTTTTCCATGCCGGAATAGACATGGACGACATACCAACGTTTACTCATCGCGTCGTCCTTGTTACTTCCAACCCAGCAAGATACCGTACAGGATCCACTCGATGCCCTTGTCCAGCAGCCACATGAACAGGCCCATGACCGCGACGAAGGCGAACACGATGCCCGTCATCTGCATGGTTTCCTTGCGCGTCGGCCAGGACACCCGCTTGACTTCGTTGTACGACTCTTGACCGAAGCTGATGGTGCGGCGGCCAGGCTCGCTGAACCAGGCGATGACGGCGGCAATGACCAGGCTGCCGATGAACACGCCAACGCGCGCGGCCAGGGGCTGCGCGCCGAGCACGGAGAACCCGACGATGCCGGCGATGATGACGAGAACAGCCAGGCCGAGTTTGACCCGGTCGGCAGTGCTGGTTACGGTTTCTACGTTGGTATTGGTAGACATTTTGCTACGCGAACCCGATTCTCAGGCGTTCGCGCCATACTCCGGCGTGTTGGCTGGAGGGTGCCGATCGGT
Source organism: Bordetella ansorpii (assembly GCF_900078315.1). Taxonomy (GTDB): domain Bacteria; phylum Pseudomonadota; class Gammaproteobacteria; order Burkholderiales; family Burkholderiaceae_B; genus Bordetella; species Bordetella ansorpii. The sequence continues at coordinate 353 of NZ_FKBS01000010.1, read as the reverse complement.
GGCAGGGGCAGTAGGAATCGAACCTACAACCTTCGGTTTTGGAGACCGACGCTCTGCCAATTGAGCTATACCCCTAAAAACTTGCTAGTACGGTTCCTGATTTACCGCAATGACTGCTGATTGCGGAGCATCGATCTACCGGCCGTGCCGCCAGCGCATTCACCACTTCGGCATGCGCCGCTGCCTAGCAGATCACGGAACCATACATTGTACTACTTTTACAGCAAACATGGATAGAGAAGCCGAAAGGCCGCCCTATCCATGTGGGTAACGGCGGAAATCCGCCGCTAGCCGGTATTACTTCAGGATCTTGGCGACGACGCCGGCGCCGACGGTACGACCGCCTTCACGGA
>NZ_FKBS01000009.1 GCF_900078315.1 Bordetella ansorpii | reverse complement strand
TGGAAACTCGATTACTCAGAAACACTTTACGTTGTGCTTCTTCCTCATTGTTAAAGAGCGTATGACTGGTCTAAACCAAACTGCATAAAGACCAACGATCAATACTGACTCGCAGTACTCATCGTTAGGCTTTGGTGGAGGATGACGGGATCGAACCGACGACATCCTGCTTGCAAAGCAGGCGCTCTCCCAGCTGAGCTAATCCCCCGTTTCCTACACAGACGCTGGTTTCACCAACATCGCACAGAAATCTTGGTGGGTCTGGTTGGATTCGAACCAACGACCCCCGCCTTATCAAGACGGTGCTCTAACC
>NZ_FKBS01000008.1:26470-212723 GCF_900078315.1 Bordetella ansorpii | reverse complement strand
GGCGCAGCGCCTGGCGGAAGCGGTGGCGGTGTTCCGCATCAACGCCGGCGAAGTCATCGACCTGCCCGCCGCCCAACTGCGTGGCTATGGCTCGGCGCCGATGGTGACGCAAGCCTGATGACGGCTACGGCTTGACTGCCGCCCGGTCGTCCGGGGGGCTTCAGGTACATCGACGGGTCGGATTTCCTTCTGGGAAGTCCGGCTCGTTTTTTTATGGCCTGTGTTCAGGGTAAAGGGGTCTTCGTGGGGCGTCCTCGGCAAGGGTTGGGGCCGCGCCGGCCAAGTCGCCGGGCTCGGGCGCGCCAGGAGGCGCCCTCGGCCGCTGCGCGGCTGCCCCGACTCCAATTGGCCGTCACGGCCCCAACCCTTGCCGAGGACTCACGGCAGGGACGGGCCCATGATCTGAAGGCAGGCGCTCATGACGGATACCGCCCAATGGCGATGGTTTCTCGAATGGTGGCGCACGCATTCCGTAGACACAAGAAACCCCGCACTTCCAGCACGCGCCCTGGCACGGCTAACAGAAGCGTTGGACACCAGAGAATGTTCGCTTGGTCGCTGTGATGCTCGGCTGTAGCCGGTGTGTGCCGCGCGGGGCCGTGGCGGCCAATTGGAGGGAGGGCAGCCTCGCGCAGCGAGGCCGAGGGCGCCTGCTGGCGCGCCCGAGCCGACCGACTTGGCCGTCACGGTCCCGCCCGGCACGCACCGGCGACCCCAAGAACACCATCCTCCGCCGGCCCACCCCCCAAAAGCAAGCAATACCCCTATCGCCCCGCCAACTTCAACACCAGTTCCCCGATCGTCCGTAACGCCAACTGGAACTGGTCTTCGAAGAACGGCCCCGAGTGCGGCAGTACGACGGCCAGGAGGATCAGACCGCCGATCAAGTGGATGGGAAAGCCGATCGCAAACACCGTCAACTGCGGCGACGCGCGGTTCAGGATCCCCAGGGCCAGGTTGACCGTGAGCTGCGAGCAGATCAGCGGCAGCGCCAGCAGCAGGCCAGCGGTGAAAATGGTGTTGCCCCATTCCAGCAGCACGCCCCAGCCGTTGGGATCCAGGCCGTTCACGCTGACGGGCAGGACTTCGAAGCTGCGCGCCAGGGCGGTCAGCATCAGCAGATGGCCGTCGAGCGACAGGAACACCAGCATCGCGATCAGGTTGAACAGGCGCGACAGCACCGCCGTGTTGGCGCCGACCGAGGGATCGAAGAAGGAGGCGAACGACAGGCTCATCTGCAGCCCGACGAATTCCCCCGCCGTCTGCACGGCCGCGAATACGATACGCATCACCAGTCCGATGGACACGCCGATCAGGATCTGTTGCAGGACGATCCACAGCGCGGCGTAGGAGTTGAGCGGAACCGCCGGCATCGGCCCGAGCGCGGGCGCCAGTGCGACCGTCAGCATGAAGGCGACGCCGATCTTGGTCGGCGTGGGAATGCTGGATTCGGAGAACAGCGGAGACGCCCCCACCAACGCGGCCATGCGTATGAAGGGCCAGAGGTACATGCCGATCCAGCCGGTCAGCTGTTCGAGCGTGAACGAGATCATGGCGTGCCGGCCGGCCCTGCCGGTCAGGAGACCAGCATGGGAATCTGGCCGATCAACTGGCGGATATAGTCCGTCATCAGGCTGATCAGCCACGGGCCCAGCAGCACCAGCACGCCGCAGATGGCCAGCAGCTTGGGAATGAAGGCCAGCGTCATTTCGTTGATCTGCGTGGCCGCCTGGAACACGCTGATGACCAGGCCGACGACCAGGGTGATGAGCAGCAGCGGACCCGCCATGGCCAGGGCGACCTTCATCGCCTGATAGGCCAGGGACATGACGGTTTCGGAAGTCATGGCGCGGCGTCCTCGGGCGTCATTGATAGAAGCTCTGCGCCAGGGATCCCAGCAGCAGGTGCCAGCCGTCGGCCAGCACGAAAAGCATCAACTTGAACGGCAACGACACCGTGACGGGCGGCACCATCATCATGCCCAGCGCCATCAGCACGCTGGCCACCACCATGTCGATGATGAGAAACGGGATGAAGATGGTGAAGCCGATCTGGAATGCCGTCTTCAGTTCGCTGGTGATGAAGGCCGGCACCAGGATGCGCATGGGTACCTGGGATGGGTCTTCCATGGCCGGCTGCTTGGCCATGTCGGCGAACAGGGTCAGGTCGGTCTCGCGGGTCTGGTGCAGCATGAAAGTGTGCAACGGCGCCGCGGCGCGCTGGACGGCCGTCTCGAACGTGATGGCGCCGGTGCTCAGCGGCTGGTAGGCGTCCGCGTAGATCTGGTCGAAGACCGGCGACATCGTATAGAACGTCAGGAACAGCGCCAGGCCGATCAGCACCTGATTGGGCGGCGAAGTCGGCGTGCCGATGGCGGTACGCAACAAGCCCAGCACGATGATGATGCGGGTGAAGCCGGTCATCATCAGCAACGCCGCCGGCAGGAAGGTCAGCGACGTCATCAGCAGCAGGGTCTGCATGCTGAGCGAATAGGTTTCCGAGCCGCCGGGGCCCGGGGTGGACGTCAGGGCGGGCAGGGTGGCTTGCGCCAGGGTGGCGCCCGGCCATAGCGCCAGCGCGGCAAGCAGCAGGACGGCGGTCTGGGGCCAGGCCGAACGCAGGCGCGCTGAACGGCGGCGAGTGAGGAAAGACATGATGTCCGGGAAGCTACGGGCGCTTGTTGAGCGCGTCGGCGAAGCGCTTGGCCAGCGCCGTGGCGAAGGTGCCGGGCGGTTGCTGGCCGGGCACGGCGGAAGTCGTTTCGCTGCCGGTTTGCGCCGATCCGGCCGGGTCGGCGGATTCGGCGGGCAGGGTATGCAGGGGCGTCATGCCGCCGGGCGTGATGCCCACCACGACCCAGGTGTCGCGCACCTGGACGACGGCGATGTTCTGGCGTGGGCCGACGGACAGGCTGGCGACGATGCGCAATACGCCGCCGCCCTGGCGCTGCAGCAGGCCCGACCGCCTGGCCAGCCAGGCGGCGGCCAGGATGGCGGCAATGATAAGGGCGAGTGCGATCGCGACGCGCAGGACGTCGGCTTGCGTCATGGGATCAACGGCGGTTGTTGAGGCGATTCAGCCGTTCCGACGGGGTGATGATGTCGGTCAGGCGGATGCCGTATTTGTCTTCGACGACGACCACTTCGCCCTGGGCGATGAGGTAGCCGTTGACGAAGATGTCCATCGGTTCGCCGGCCAGGCCGTCGAGCTCGACAACCGAGCCCTGACCCAGTTGCAGCAGGTTCTTGATGGTCAGGCGGGTGCGGCCCAGTTCGACGGTGAGCTGGACGGGGACGTCCATGATCAGGTCGATATCGGTGCCGGTGACGCCGTCCTTGGTGGCCAGCGGCTTGAAGATGCTTTCGCCTGCGGGCTTGGCGGCGGAGGCGCTTTGTGCCGGCGCGGGCGCGGAGGCAGGTGCTGCCGCGGCGGGTTCGGCGGCCTTCAGGCCGTCGGCCTGGGTCGGGGGAGTCGGGACGCGCGCCTGTTCCGCGAGCGCGTCGGCCCAGTCGTCGGCGGCCGAGGAGGCGGGCGTGCTGCTGTCGCCGGTCTGGTCGGTCATTTTCGGGAGCCTCGGGAGATACGAAATCGTAGTTGAGCATGTTCTGTACGCGCAAGGCGTACTGGCCATTGAAGACGCCGTAACCGCATTCCATGATCGGCACGCCGTCGATGTGGGCGGTTACGTTTTGCGGGACGTCGATCGGCAGCACGTCGCCCACCTTCAGGCGCATCAGTTCGCCGATCGACGAGGGAATGCGGCCGAATTCGGCGGACAGTTGCACGTCGGCGCTGCGCACCTGGCGTGACAATTGCTGCGTCCAGCGCTGGTCGACCTCTTCGAGGGCGGTTTCCTGCAGCGGGCGGGTCAGCAGGTCGCGGACCGGCTCGATCATCGAGTAGGGCAGGCAGATGTTCAGGTCGCCGCCGGTGGCGCCGAACTCGATGTGAAAGGGCGTGACCACCACCACTTCGTTGCTGCCGGTGACACTGGCGAACTTCGTGTGCATTTCGGAGCGCACGTATTCGAACTCGATGGGATACACGGGCTCCCAGGAGCGGCCGTAGCATTCCAGCGTCAGGTTCAGCAGGCGTCGGATGATGCGCTGCTCGGTGTTGGTGAAGTCGCGGCCTTCGACTCGGGTGTGGTAACGCCCATCGCCGCCGAACAGGCTGTCGATGACCAGGAATACCAGGTTCGGGTCGTAGGTGAACAACGCGGTGCCGCGCAGCGGCCGCATCTGAATCATGTTCAGATTGCTGGGAACCGGCAGGTTGCGCTCGAAGTCGGCGTATTTCTGGATGCGGATGGCGCCGACGGTGATGTCGGCGCTGCGGCGCATGAAATTCAGCAGCACGTTGCGCATGCCGCGCGCGAAGCGCTCGTTGATGAGCTCCAGCGTCTGCATGCGCCGGCGAACCACGCGTTCCGGCGAGCTGAGATCGTAGGCACGGGTGCCGTCTGGTTCGGCCTGCGCGGGGGCTGCGTCTTCGCTCTCGCCGGTTACGCCGGCGAGCAGGGCATCGACTTCGTCCTGGGAAAGAAACGCCTCATAGGCCATGCTTATTGCACCACGAATTCCGTGAACAGCACATCGGTGACGTACTGGCCGTCAGGGATAGGCGAAAACGGCTTGTTGATGGTCTGCATGATGGCCTTCGCCATGTCGGCCTTGCCTTGCGGCGTACGGACGCTCTGCGGCGTCTGGGCCGACAGGACCATCAGCACGCGGCTGCGCACTTCGGGCAGGTATTTCTCGATGCGGCTGCGGGTCTGCTCGTCGCTGACGCGCAGGGTGATGCCCACGCGCACGATGCGTTCCGATTCCTGGTCTTCCACCGTGGCCGTGAACGGTTCGAGCGGGACGAAGATGGGCGCGGGAACCGGTTGCGGCGCGGCGGGCGGGGCCACAAAGGTGGTCGGCTGGGCGCCCGGCTGGCCAGGCATCGCGGCCGTTTGGCCCGAGACGCCGCCTACGCCCAGTTGCACGGGGCTGAGATCACGGCCACTCTGCCAATGGAGGAAGAACCAGGTGCCCGCGACACTGAGGCCGGCCACCAGCAGCAGAATCACCAGCATGAGCAGCGGGCGCAGCAAGCGGCCGATGGAGGAGGAAGCCGCGCCAGGTGCTGCGGAGGAAGTCTTGGAGGTCGCCATCTCGTTGTCGATACGTGTTGTGCGGCTGAAACTGAACCGATGATGGTGGAATGACAGCATTCTGCCCCAAAGTCCGCATACCCAGGCACGCGAAAAACAGGACGAAAGCGGGGTATCTCAGGCTATTACGACAAGTCTTGCTTAGGCAAACGTGTCGACCAGGGCATTGCCGTCGCGCACGATGGTCACGCGTTGCGCGCCATCGGTCTCGTCTTGCGATTCCGAGCCCGAGGCAGCCTGGCCGCCGTGCTGGCGATTGGCCTGCGACTGTTCCTGGGCGAACTGGTTCTGGTCGCCGACGTCGGCCTGGCCCAGCGAGATGCCGGCATCGGCCAGCGCTTGCTGCAGTTGCGGCAGCGCGGATTCCAGGGCTTGCCGCACGGAGGCATGGGCGGACATGAAATTGGCCGTGGCCACGCCGTCGGACAGGCTCAGGGTGACGCGCAGCGGCCCGAGATCCGGAGGATCCAGGCGCAGTTCGGCGGTGTGCTGGCCACGCTGGGCATCGCCGCCCAGCAATACGAGCTGGCGGCCGAGGTCGCGTCCCCAGTTTGTCGAGCCGACGGGGCTGGCCACTTCCAGGATCGGGGCTGCCGGCGCGGCACGGGTGTCGGCGGCGGCGGCGGTGGTCTGCGCCGGGGTGGAGCGCTGGGCGGCGGCGCTGAGCGCCGCCAGGTCATTGCGGGCGTTGCCGCTGTCGTCCCGTGCCGGTGCGGCCTGTGCGCCGAGATCAGGCAGCGGGGCCGTGGGGCTGTCGGTCGTCGCGAGAGGCTGGGTGATCGCGTCCTGCGTTGCCTGGGCACGCTGGCTGGCGGCTTGCGCGTGCGCCATGGCGCGCGGATCGCGGGCGGTGGCGATGGCCGGGCGCGCCGCGGCGAGCGGATTGCCGTTGTCTTGAGGCATAGCCGGTCCGGCGGCGGCCGGCAAGGCGGCTTGCGCGGCCTGCTGAGTCAGCGCCGTCGCCTGCTGGGCCGCGGCGGCGGTCTGCACGGCAGTGGCGGATACGGCCGCGGCCTGCATGCCTTGCGCCAGGCGGTTCGCCTGTGGGGCGGCATCGGCTGGCGAGCCAGATTGCAGCGCGGCCAGCTTGGCGGCGGATTGCGATTGCAGGGCTGCCGACTGGGCGGCGATCTCCAGCGCCTGCAGAGGCAAGCCCGGGGTGGTCGCGACGGCCACCGGCGCCTGAGCGGCGGCCAGGGCTTGCGCCTGCGCCAGTTGCGCGGCCGTCGTGTCGGCCGTGTCCGTGCCGGCCGTGGCGTCGTCCCCGCGCGGGGCGGGATCCGCAGACGGCCTGCCGTCCGTCGAGGCGACCGGCGTGGCATCCTGCTGCGAATCCGCGGGCTTGCCTTCGGCGGACTGGGACTCGCCCGAGGGCTGGGTCTCGGCCTTCTTGCCCGGCGCGTCCTGGCGCGAGGCGCTTTTCTGGTCGGCCAGCGCCTGCGAGAACGACGGACCGCCGTCGTCCTTCTTGGCGGCGGGCTTGGTCGGCGCGGGAACCGAAGCTGCTGGCGTAAACGGCAGGACGGTGGCGGGGGAAGCGGAGGTCGGCATGTCGTTGTGTCCCGCTGGAATCAATAGATGGCTTGGCCGCGTGCGATGCGGGCCGAATATTCGTCGCTGGCGCGCTGTTCGCGGCGGTTCTCGGCCAGTTGCTCGGCGCGCACCTGGCGCTGCGACAGGGCATCGAACGAATTGAGCTTGCGTTGCTCCTGCTGCCAATGCTGCCGGCCGCGGGTCAGGTGGTCGTCCGCGGCGCGCAACACGTTGGTCTGCTGGCCGATCGCGTCATCCAGCGTGGAAATGAAACGCTGGTAATTCTGGCAGTCGGCGACCGACATGCCGCTTTGCATGGCCTGCTGCAGGCGCTGCAGGTAATCCTGGCGGTAGTCGTACAGCATGGTCAACTGGCGTTCGGCCTGGGTGCGGTCGGCGTTCAGCTTGCCCAGCACGCGGGCGGCGTCGTCGGCGCTCTCCTTGGCCAGTCCCCGCAGCATGTCCAGAGGCAGTTGGCTAGGCATAGGTGTCCTTGATCTCGAACGAACCGCGCAACTGGTCGATGGCGGTCTTGTAGTCGACGTTGTCGGAGATGTCCTGCTGCAGATAGGCTTCCAGGCGCGGATAGCGCGCGATGGCATCGTCCAGTTGGTGGTCGTTGCCCGCGGCGTACGCGCCCACGGCGATCAGGTCGCGGTTGCGCTGGTAGCGCGAGAATGTCTGCTTGAAGCGGCGCACCAGCGAGAACTGCTGAGGCGTTATCAGCGAGGTCATGGCCCGCGAGATCGATGCTTCGATGTCGATGGCGGGGTAGTGACCGGCCTCGGCCAGGTGGCGCGACAGCACGATGTGGCCGTCCAGGATGGCGCGCGCCGAGTCGGCGATGGGGTCCTGCTGATCATCGCCCTCGGCCAGCACGGTATAGAAGGCGGTGATGGAGCCGGCCTTGCCATTGGGGCCGGGGGCCCCCATGCCGGTACGTTCGACCAGCGCGGGCAGGCGGGCGAACACCGACGGCGGATAGCCCTTGGTCGCGGGCGGCTCGCCGATGGCCAGCGCGATCTCGCGCTGCGCCATGGCATAGCGCGTGAGCGAGTCCATGATCAGCAGCACGTCCAGACCCTGGTCGCGGAAGTGCTCGGCCAGTCGCGTGGCGTAGCTGGCGCCTTGCAGGCGCAGCAGCGGCGATACGTCGGCGGGCGCGGCTACCACGACCGAGCGCGCCAGGCCTTCCGGACCCAGGTTGTGCTCGATGAACTCCTTGACTTCGCGGCCCCGTTCGCCGATCAGGCCCACGACGATGATGTCGGCGCGCGTGTAGCGGGCCATCATGCCCAGCAGCACGCTCTTGCCCACGCCGGAGCCCGCGAACAGGCCCATGCGCTGGCCACGGCCGACCGTCAGCAGGCCATTGATGGCACGTACGCCGACGTCCAGCACCGTATCGATGGGCGCGCGCGACAGTGGGTTGATGGGCAGGGCGGTCAGGGGCGCGGCTTCGGCGCCGGTCAGCGGGCCCAGTCCGTCCAGCGGACGGCCCGCGCCGTCGACCACGCGGCCGAGCATGGCATTGCCGACCGGCAGATGGCGGCCTAGCTGGGGTTTTGCGTTGCCGTTCAGTTCGGCTTTGCGCGGCAGCGGGACGGGACGCTGGACCGTGGGCTCGCTGGGCACGACGCGCGCGCCGGGCGGCAGGCCGGAAATGTCGGCCTGCGGCATGAGATAGAGGGTGTGGCCGTCGAAGCCGACGACTTCGGCGTCGGCCCAGTGATCGTGGCCTCGGGCGATTTCAATGCGGCAGGCGGCGCCCACGGGCAACCGCAAGCCGGTGGCATGCAGGACCAGGCCGGTGGCGCGCGTGATGCGCCCCGTGACCAGCCACGGCTCGGTCGACGCCGCCCGGATCGAACCGATCTCGAGCTGAGTCTTCCAGCGCTCGGGCAGCGGCGCCGGAGCGGCCGATTCGGGCGGCTGCATGACGGGATTCATGGCTGTTCGTCCCACGAGGCGCTGCGGCCCAGCGAGGCGGCGACGCGGCGCCAGCGGGTCTGCAGCGTGGCGTCGATGTCCCCGTACGGTGTTTCGGCGCGGCAGCCTCCACGGGTGATCGACTCGTCGGCCAGCACGCGCCAGTTGCCTTCCTTCAGTTCATCGGCCAGGTGCAGGCGCACCAGTTCGAGATCGTCGGGGTGGATCCACAGCCGCAATGCGCCCTGCGGCGGGGCGGGGTTGATGTGCAGGACTTCCCGCACGGCCGCCAGCATGGCTTGCGGGTCGTTGGCCAATTGCTGGCGCACGACCTGCGCGGCGATGTCCAGCGCCAAGGTAATCAGGCTCTGGCCCATCTGCTCCTCGACGCCGCGCAGCGAGGTGGCCAGGTTGCTGGCCAGCGCATGCAGGTGCAAGGCCTCTTCGCGACCTTGTTCACGGCCTTGCGCCAGGCCCTCCGCATGTCCGGCCTCGCGGCCCGCGGCCAGCCCTTCCTGATGTCCCTGTTCGCGGCCTTCGGCCAGACCCTGCTGCAGGCCCTCGGCCATGCCTTGCATGTGGCCTTCCGTGCGGGCCTGTTCGCGCAATGCCTGGCGGACCTCCTCGGGATCGGGGCCGGGATCGGGCGGCGGGGCCTCCTCGGCGGGAAGCTCCTCGACCTGGGGCTCGTCGAACGACGCCATCTGCCAGCGCTGCCAGGCAGCGCGGCGCGACAGCGTGGGCGCGACGGGACCGCGGTCAGACATACGCGTCGTCTCCCGAACTGCCCAGGACGATCTGGCCACTCTCGGCCAGGCGGCGGGCGATCTGCAGAATCTTCTTCTGTTCGCTCTCGACCTTGGACATGCGGACCGGGCCCTGGGCCTCGAGGTCTTCGCGCAGCATCTCGGCGGCTCTGCTGGACATGTTGCGCAGGAACTTGTTGCGCAGTTCGTCCTGCGCGCCCTTGAGCGCGATCATGAGCATGTCGTTGTCGATTTCCTTCAGGATCAGCTGGATGCCGCGATCTTCCACGTCCAGCAGGTTCTCGAAGACGAACATCTCGTCGATGATCTTCTGGGCCAGGTCGGCGTCGCGTTCGCGCAGGCTGTTGACCACGGCCTCTTCCTGCGTCGAATTCATCATGTTCAGGATCTCGGCCGCGGTGCGCACGCCGCCCATCTTGCTGCGCTTGGCGCTCTGGCCGGACAGCATGGAGTTCAGCACTTCGGTCAGCTCGGCCAGTGCCGATGGCTGCACGCCGCCGAACGTGGCGATACGCAGCATGACGTCGTTGCGCAGGCGGTCGGTCAGCAGGGCCAGCACGCCGGCGGCGCGATCGCGCTCGAGGTGGACCAGGATGGTGGCGATGATCTGCGGGTGCTCGTTGCCGATCAGCTCGGCCACGGTGACGGGATCCAGCCAGTTCAGGGCGTCGATGCCGCTGCCGCCTTCGCCGGCTTCGAGGATGTCTTCGATCAGGCCGGCGGCGCGGTCGCTGCCCAGCGCCTTGGTCAGCACGGTGCGGATATAGTCGTCCGAGCCCAGCGTCACGGCGGTGAACTGGTCGGCTTCCTGGCGGAACTCTTCCAGCACGCCGCCGACTTCGCGGCGGGTGACCTGCTTGAGCGTGGCCATCGAGGCGCCGACCTGTTGCACTTCACGCGCGGTCAGGTAGCGGAACACCTCGGCGGCGGCGTCCTCGCCCAGGGACATCAGCAGGACGGCGCTGCGGGTCATGCCGTCCATGGGTTTGCCGTCATTCATCTTTGCTCATCCAGGTGCGCAGCACCATTGCAACGGCGCGCGGATCCTTGGTGGCCATGTCGCGGGCGCGCTGCAGGTTGTCTTCGTAGCGGTCGATCTCGCGGGCGCGGGCGTTGGCCTGGGCATCGCGCTCGGCGTCGCGGCGTTCCTGCTCTTCGATCTCGGGATCGACCGGCGGGTAGAAGTGGTTCATGACCGCGGGCTTGATCCGGCGATACAGCCACAGCACCACGATGATGGCCAGCAGCCAGCCCAGCACCGTCTTGGTCAGGGCGATCAGTTCGGCATCGCGCCAGAGTGGTACGGTGGGCTCGGCGTCGTTGAACTGGCTGTTGACCACGTTCAGCGAGTCGCCGCGCGCCTCGGAATAACCCATGGCCTCGCGGACCAGATCGGTCAGCTTGTTGAGTTCCTCGGGCGGCAGGGCCTGCGGGTCGCCGCCGTCCTTGCCGGGCAGGTAGTTCACGACGACGGCCACCGACATGCGCTTGAGCACGCCCACCGGCTGCTTGATGTGGCTGATGGTGCGGTCGACTTCGTAGTTGGTGGTGGCGTCGTGGCGGTTGCTGGTGGACAGCCCGGCCGCCTGGCCGCCCGCCTGCGCGGTGCCGGTGGCCGTGCCATTCTGTTGCTGCTGCGCCTGCTGCTGTTGTTGTTGCTGCTGGTTTTGCTGCCCTTGTTGGCCGGGCGGCAATTGCGGGTTGTTCAGCGGCGCCTGGGTCGGGGCGGGCACCTGGTTGCTGAGTGCGCCGGGCACGCCGCGCGCGGGATCGACGCCGGTCTGGCGCGATTCGCTGCTTTGCATGCTGCGCACCGCGCCCTGGCCGGGCTCCTGGTTGGGGCGGTAGACCTCGGACGTTTCTTCGCGGCGGGCGAAGTCGACGTCGGCGGTGGCCTGGGCGTGCACGTTGCCAGGGCCGACCAGCGGATTCAGGATGGTGAGGATGCGTTCGACGGCGCGCTGCTCGACCTCGCGCACGTAGCGCATCTGATCGGCGTCCATGCCGAGGCCTTCGCCTTGCGGAGCGGACAGCAGGCGGCCGTTCTGGTCGACGATGGAGACGTTGTCCGCCGTCAGTTCCGGCACGCTGGAGGCGACCAGCCAGGTGATGGACGAGACCTGCGAGTCGGCCAGGCTGCGGCCCGGATACAGGTTCAGCAGAACCGAAGCGGTCGGCGCCTGGCGTTCGCGCACGAACAGCGACTGGCGGGGCATGGCCAGGTGCACGCGGGCCTTCTGCACGCCGTTCATGGCTTCGATGGACCGCGCCAGCTCGCCCTCCAGGCCACGCTGGTAGGTGATCTGTTCCGTGAACTGGCTGGCGCCGAAGCGGGCGTTGTCCATCAGCTCGAAACCGACGGTGCCGCCGCGCGGCAGGCCTTGGGCGGCCAACTGCATGCGGGCGTCATAGACGCGCGTGGCGGGCACCATGATGGCCGTGCCGGTTTCGTTGTAGCGGTAGGGCACGTTCATCGAGCCCAGGGCGGCAACGATGGCGCCGGCGTCGCGGTCCTCGAGGTTGGAGAACAGCACTTTGTAGTCCGGTTCGCGGCTCCACATCGCCAGGACGGCGATCACGGCCACGAGGGCCGCTGCCGCGCCGAGCAGAATGGGTTTCGGCAGCGTCCGTACTTTCTCGAGTACCGGGAATCGTGCCAGAAGAGACGCACCGAGGGTTGCCTGTTGATTCATCGGTGGCTCCCGCAAGCTTCGCGGAGCAGGGATTCTAGCGACATGGTCGAGGAAGGCAGGTTACACATGCAACGTGCTTTAGGTCGGGGAGCGTGGATTATGGCGGGCCTGCACGCCATCCCAATTGCCGAAAACAACCGTTTTTTGGCGTTACTTGTCTCCTATCGCTCGCGCCCCGGCCGCTTTCGGCTGGCGCGCGGTTGCAACCCCGCGTCAACAACGGTGAACTGCCGGGGTTTTTGGCGGCTTTTAGCCGTTATGGGGCGCCTGGGTGCGGAGTAATCTTGCGCATCGTCCCGATTTACGTCCGAGGTATCTTCAATGGCGGTCAATGGCCTGTCCGGCATCGAGAGCATGTTGCAACAGATGCGCACCGTGGTGCGCACTGCCCAGAACGGCGTGTCCGATCCTGCGGAGCTGTCGCCGCAGCCGTCCGGCGGATTCGCCGCCGAACTCGCGAATTCTATCCGCCGCGTGTCCGCGGCCCAGAAGGCGGCCGGCGCCCAGGCGCAGGCTTTCGAGTTGGGCGCTCCCGACGTGTCGCTCAACGACGTCATGATCGATCTGCAGAAGGCCAGCATCGGTTTCCAGACGACGGTGCAAGTCCGTAACCGCCTGGTCGCGGCCTACCGCGAAATCTCCACGATGGCCATGTAAGTCCGGATCGACGCATCGCCTGGTGCCGTGCCGCTGGGCCGGTCCATCCCGCCGACGCTCAGGGCCTTTTAGCGTTGACAGCCCCTAATGGGCTCCGAATTCCCGGCGCAGCCGTGTCGGAAAAGGAGACACCATCAGCATGCTGCCGTCATCGAACCGCACCACGGAGGGCCTCTCGGTTCGAAACTGCATCCACGCGCCATCGTGCGCCTTCGCGGTGAATTCCAGCGGCGCGGACGCCAGCCGTTGCGCCAGGGTGTCGGCTTGACGCACGTCCGTGCCGTCAGGGCGCCAGAAGAACAATCGTGAACGCGCATCCAGCCCCAGCACCCTGACCGCCCATTGCATGCCACGGTCGTCGCGCGCCTGCACCAGGCTGGCAGGGTGCGACAGCGACGACAGTGCATGGCGAATGTCGCTGCCGCTTTGCAGCCAGCTTTCGTGGTCGGATGGGTCGGTGGCGGAATGCACGGCGTGGCGCCCGTCAGGCGGACGGCTTGGCGATGGGCGGTAGCAGCGCGGGCGTATCGCGCGCTTCCAGGCGGTACAGCCATGCCAGCAGCTCCGCGACCGCCGTATAAAGCTGGGGTGGAATCTGCGAGTCGAGATCGACCTGCATCAGCAGGCTGACGAGCTCGTTGGACTCGTGCACGTACAGTCCGTGCTCGCGCGCATTGCGCACGATCGTGTCGGCCAGCTTGCCATACCCCTTGGCGACGACGCGCGGCGCACTTTCCTGCTCGTCATACGAGATGGCGACGGCCGCTTGGCGATCCTGATCGGCGGACGAGGTCGTGTCGGTCATGGCTCGAATACGAAAGGCGAGGGTGGCGCGACGTCGACGCTGAGTTGGCTGAGCGTCAGGCCGGCGGCCGTCATGCGCTGGCGCAGGCCATCGCCGTGCCGGCCGAGTTCAGCGGCGCTGCGGGGCGCCACCAGATGCATCACCAACTGATCGCCGGCGATGTTCAGGCGCGCTTCGACCAGGCCCAGGCGTGGCAGATCGATCTTGATGCGAGTGGCCCAGTGGCCTTCTTCGATTTCGGTTCCGCCCGCGGTGCGGTCGCGTTCGACTTCCCATTCCATTTCGGCGCCGGGCCATGGCTGGCCCTGCCAGGCCACTGCCTGGTTGGCCAGTACGTCGAGTTGCTGGCGCACGAGCAACGTGGCATCGGGGTGGATGCTGGCCAGGGCCTGGCCGGGCGATGCGGGCGGTCCGCCGCTCAGCGTGACCGTGGCGCTGCCGGTGGAGGACTGCGATGACGTGGCGTCGCGTGGCGTCAAGGCGTCCGCCATGGCCTGGCGCGTGGCCGACGCAGCGGCCTCGGCGTGCCCCGCGGGCATGCGCATCGCCGCCTGGGGCTCGGCAGCCAGTTGCTCGGGCGTGCGCTGGCCATAAACCATCTGGGTCAGGTGGGATTCGTAGAACAGGCCACTTTGCTGCAGGGCGGAGCGTAAGGCCTGGGCCAGCATGGCGGCAGGCGGGGCGTCGGTGCGGGCCGCGATGGCGGCGGCCTGGGCAGCCTGGCTGGCGCCCTGGCCGGCGGGCGCCGCGCCGGGTTGTCCGGGGCGTGCCGCCGTGGCGGACGCTGAGGTATTGCCCGCTTGCGAGGCGGTGGCCGCGGCGGCATTGCCACCCGCGGCGCCGGACGCTCCCGCGGAATGACCGCCCGTCGCGGCGCTGGCCGCGGATCCCGCGCCTTGCGCGCCGCCTTGTGCCGCCGTATTGGGGCCGGGCCGGCCGCTGGCGGGCATGCCTTCCGGCCCCTCGCCGGCCGCAGGCGTCCAGAGCGGTTCGCGGCCGGGAACGGGCGGGGCTTTTTCCGGGAACTGCGCCAGCAGCGCGAGAAGGGTGCGCGCGGTCGCGCCCAGTGTTGTGGGCGCCGAGGGCGTGAAGTCGCTGCGTGTGATCAGGCCGCGCGCGGCCAGGGCCAGTGCGGCGGCTGTCTTGGCGTCGGTGATGGCATTCTGTTTGCCACCAGCGCCGCCGTCCACGATGTCCACGCCCTGGCGCGGGCCGCGCGTGGCGTTTTCGGTGCCGTCGGGGCGTGCGCCTTCGCCGGGCGGCGTCACCGCGTCGGGCCGCGCGCCGGAAATGAGGTTGGCATGAGCCGCCATGCTGGTCCCCAGCACGGCGTCCAGCCGTTGGACCAGAATGTTGCCTAGCGCGGGCGGGCCGATACTCATGCGCCCGCCGCTTGACCCCGATAGGCCGCCAGGACGGTCTGCTGACGCTTCATGCGGCCCAGCAGCGTGCCCAGGCGAGCCAGTTGCGGCAGGGCCAGGTCGCGTACGGCGGCATCGTTTTCAAGAATGCGGACGAGAAGATCGTGCTTCATGCTGCGGCCGGCCTCGTCCAGCGGCTGGCCGGGTTCCAGGTCACGCAGCCGTTCGACGGCCTCGCAATATTGCTGGCCATGGACCATCACGGTATCCCAGTCGTCCGATTGCGCGGCATTCAACATTGCACTGGTGATGTTTGCAATGTCTAGATACAAATCGAGGACAGGAGCGTGCTGCATGAGGGACGGCATAGGAAGGGTCTCGCGTTCGGGGCGGGCGGGCCGGCCCCGGTTCAGGCTGTGTTGGCGGACGGTTGCGCGTCCACCGATTGCTGCCAGGCGTCAGCAAGCTCCGAGAGCAGTTGATCGGCAATGTTCAATTGCTCGGGGTCGGACTTCAGGTTGGCGGTCAGGAGCGCGCGAATGATGAAGTCGTAAAGTTGAGAAAGATTCGCCGCGATCTCTCCACCGGCTTCCATGTTGAGGCCTTGCTTGAGGCCTTCCTCGACAATGCGGGTCGCCTTGCTGATGGCGGCTCCGCGCTCGGCGATGCGGCCCGCTTCCATATGGATGCGGGCCTGGGCAATCGCCGCTCTCGCGCCGTTGAACAACAGCGTGATCAGCCGCTCGGGACCAGCGCTCAGCACCTGGGTTTCCAGGCCGATGTCCGTGTAGGAGCGAACCGAATAAGAGCCCGTCGGGCGGCGCGAGGCGTAGGTCATAGGTAACGAAAAAGGTTACGACGTCGATTTGGACAGGGCGGCGAACTGTTGGGTCAGGTAGCTGCTGGTGCTGTTCATCTGGTTGACCAGCACGGTGAGCTGAACGAAGCGGGCGCGCATGTTGTCCAGTTCGGCGGTCATGCGGGATTCGGTATTGTCGTATTGCTTCTGCATGGCGTCGACGGTCTCCTGCAGGCCGTCTTGGCGATGCTTGATGGATCCTGACGAGCCGAGAATCGCGTCGGTGGCCGTGGTGATCGAGGCGGCCAGGCCGTTCGGCCCGGCGAGCACGCGCGCCACGTCGGCCGGGTTGCTGTTCAGGGCATTGGTCAGCTTGGTGGAGTCCACGGTAAGGGTGCCCCCCACGCCGGCGACCTTGTCCGGATTGGTGGAAATTCCCAGCGCGTTGAGCGTTTGCAGGGCGCCCTCGCCGCTGACCACCTGCAGGGCGGATGCCAGGCTCGTCTGGATGTTGCGGGCCGTGCTGTCGCCGGTCAGCGGATTCTGCGTTTCGTCCGCAACACTGAACGACGTCAGGTTGTACAGCGTGGTCTGCAGCGAATTGTACGCGTTGACGAATTTGGTGACTGCGTCCTTGATGGCCTGAGGATCGCTGGTGATCGATACGGTCGCGACGTCGTTGGGCTCGGCGTCGGGCGAAATGTCGAACGTGACGCCATCGACAGCCTCGGTAATGCTGTTGCTCGCGCTGGTGACGGCGATACCGTTGATGGTCACCTCGGCGTCCAGGGCTTCCTGTGTCTGGACCAGTTGGCCGCCTGTGGGGTCGGCCGACGTGTAGTTCAGCAGCGCACCCAGTTCGGTGTTGTCGGTGACGTTGATCGATTTGATCGTGTTGGCTTGGCCGGTGTCCTTGGCCGTCAGCATCAGGTACGAGCCATTCTGGCCATCGTTGATGATGGTGGCGTTCACGCCGCTCTCGTCGTTGGCATTGATGGCCTTGGCGATGCCGTCCAGCGAGGTGTCGCTGGTGGTGATCGTCGTCTTGGTGCCGTTTTCCAGTTCGATTTCGAGCGTGGCGCTGGCACCGTGCTTTTCGGTGCGATCCAGCGCGCTGGCGGACTGCAGGCGTTGCGCGGTGGCGACCTGATTGACGGTAACCGAATACTGGCCAGGGGTGGCGCCTGCGACGGTCGTGACGGTAACGGCACTGCCGGACACCGTGCTTTTCACGGCATTGAGCGTGTCGACTTTCGCCAATGCCTTGGCGGCATCGAGCACGGACTGCACGCTGCTCTGCAATTGGCTGAACGAAGAGACCTTCACCTCGTAGCTTTCCTGCCGGGCGCTCAGCTGGTCCAGGACGACCTCGTTGTTGGCCTGCAGACTCGTGAGGATCGTTTCCAGGTCCAGCGACGTGCCAGCGCCGAGAGAAGTTATGGTGGCCATGCGTTGCTCCTTCGATGCAATTCTGTCAAAAAATACCAACATCTATTGGCCGGGAAACGGCACAACGTTGGGCTATTTCAAAGAACTTGAAATAATTGCACCAATTTGGTGCGGCCATGAGTGACTGTGGTGACCTCTGAGGCCCGCTAGGCTGAGGTTTCCACCGCGTTGCCTTGCAATTTCACGATCATCTTTGCGATACGCAGCACTGCCTCCGACGGGATGGTGCGCACGACGTCGCCCGATTTGGAATCGACGACCGATACCACCACACGGTTGATGTCCGGGTCGACTTCGAACTGGAGCTGGGTGGACCACGCCTTCATCTGCTCGTTGATGTCCTCAAGCGCCTTCTCGATCGTCTGCGGTTGCTGCGACGGGTCGGACGACGGGTCGCGCGTGCTGTTGCTGTCGGTGGCGCCAGCGGTGGCGGCGACTGCCGAGGACGTAATGGCCAGCGCAGCATCCGCCGGTGCGTTGGGGACGGCAGCGGCGACGGGAGCCACGGGGAGCGGGGCGGCAGGATGAAGCGGACTTACGGCCATGATGTTTTCAGCTCCGGCGAGGTAGGGGCGCGTTCGGTGTCAGCAAAATCTCAGTACCGATAACGGCAGGCCGGGAATGAACTTTAGGCGCGCCGGGAAGTCTGCTCGGGAGCGCGGCGTCCGCTGTCCGCGCCCGGCCGTCTTTTCGCCCCGATTCGAGCGTGGACATGCGGGTAAACGCGGAAGCGGCTGGTACACTTCCGCGTGTTTCATTTTCGTGTCGCTATTTATGCCGCTTTCGCGTCCCGATGCCGCCACGCCGCTCAGCGGTTGGCTCCAGTACCTCGAGTCCCTGCATTCCCAAACCATCGAGTTGGGCCTGGAGCGGGTCGGCGCCGTCGCGCAGCGGCTGGGCATCCGACTTGATGCGGTCAAGTTCGTGGTGGGCGGCACCAACGGCAAGGGCTCGACCTGTGCCATGCTCGAGGCCATCCTGCTGGCCGCGGGCTACAAGGTGGGGCTGTACACCTCGCCGCACCTCATCGATTTCAACGAACGCGCCCGCATCAACGGCGAAATCGTCTCCGACGCCGCGTTCGTCGAGCAATTCCAGGCCGTCGAAGCCGCGCGCGGCGACATCAGCCTGACGTATTTCGAATTCACCACGCTGGCCGTGCTGCGCATGTTCTCGCAGGCCACCCTGGACGCCGTCGTGCTCGAGGTCGGCCTGGGCGGCCGGCTGGACGCCGTCAACATCGTGGACGCCGACTGCGCCGTCGTCACCAGCGTCGATCTCGACCATATGGATTACCTGGGCGACACGCGCGAGAAGATCGGCTTCGAGAAGGCGCACATCTTCCGCGCGGGCAAGCCGGCCATCTGCAGCGATCCGGTGCCGCCGCAATCGTTGCTGGACCACGCGGCGGCCATCGGCGCCGACCTGTGGCGGTTCACGCACGACTTCAATTATTCGGGCGATCGCCAGCAATGGGCGTACGGCGGCCGTGAGCAGCGCCGCGCCGCGCTGGCCTACCCGGCGCTGCGCGGCGCCAACCAGTTGCTGAACGCCTCGGCCGCGCTGGCCGCGCTGGAATCGGTGCGCGACCGCCTGCCGGTTCCGCAGCAGGCCGTGCGCATCGGCCTGCTGCAGGCGTCGCTGCCGGGCCGCTTCCAGATCCTGCCGGGCCAGCCGCTGGTGATCCTGGACGTGGCGCACAATCCGCACGCGGCCGCCGTCCTGGCGCAGAACCTGGACAACATGGGGTTCCATCCCTATACGCACGCCGTGTTCGGCATGCTGTCCGACAAGGACATCGCCGGTGTCCTGGCGAAAATCGGCACGCGTATCGATCATTGGTATTGCGCGGGCCTTCCGGGGCCGCGCGGGTTGGCGCCGCAGGCGCTGGCCGATCGGGTCCAGGCGGCCCTGCCGGCGGCGCCGGCCGGGGCCGAGGGCCCCTCGGTGCAGGCCTTCGACGACCCTGCGGCGGCCTATGCCGCGGCGCGGGCCGCCGCGGGTGAGGGTGATAGAATTCTCGTGTTCGGGTCCTTCCTGACCGTGGCCGCCGTCTTGCAGGCGCTGGGCCGTCGTGGATAGGGCGCTGAACTGGGCGCAGACAGGCTGGATGCCTTATCCGGCCGCCAGGGGTTGATCTCGAATGGGATTGTTCACACGCAAAGATTCCGCCGCTGACACGGGTTCGTCACGGCCGCGTCCATCCGTCTCCAGCGAGGCCCAGGCCGCCGAGTTGCGCGGTCGAGCCCGGCGCCGCCTGGCGGGCGCCGTGGTGCTGGTATTGGCCGCCGTCATCGTGCTGCCCATGGTGCTCGATTCCGAGCCCGTGCCGGTCGCCGACGACATTCCCATCCGCATTCCCGACCGCGACACGCCGTTCCAGCCGCAGGTCACCGAGCCGCAGGCGCAGCAGGGCCAGGCGCCCGCCGCCAATGGCGCAGCACCCGCCGACCCGGCAACAGCCGCCCAGGGCCAGGCGGCGCAGGCGCCAAGCCAGCCCGCCACGCCGCCTGCCGCCCCGCCGCAGGCGCCGACGCCGCCCGTGCCGGGCCAGATCGCCAACAATACCGTGCCCGTGTCGCCCGCGCATCCCGTCACGCCGCCCAAGCCGGTCGAGACGAAGCCGGCCGAGCCCAAGCCCGAGGCCGCCAAGCCCGAAACGCCTGCCAAGCCGCCCGCGAACAGCACGCGCACCGACGACGGCGCGCGCGCCCTGGCGCTGCTCGAAGGCCGTTCGGCACCCGCCGCCTCGCAGCAGACGCCTGCCGCCAAACCGGCCCAGGCAGGCAATTTCGTATTGCAGATCGCCTCGTATGGCGCGCAGGCCGACGCCCAGTCGCGCCGTACGCAATTGCACCAGGCGGGCATCACCAACGCATTCGTCGAGCAGGCCAGCATCAACGGCAAGCAGCAGTACCGCCTGCGTGTCGGGCCGTTCCCGTCGCGCGAGGCGGCCCAGGCGGCCCAGGCGCGCCTGCGCACGCTGGGCTACGACAACGGTTTCATTGCCGCGCAGTGACGGGATTCGATTTCGTCGTCCTGGCCATTCTGGCGGTCTCCGGCGTGCTGGGGCTGGTCCGGGGCCTGCTGAAAGAGTTGCTGTCGCTGATCGCCTATCTCGCGGCATTCGCCGCGGCGATCTGGTGGGGCCCCACGGTCTACGGTTGGCTCGAGCCCTACATCGAAACCACCTTGCTGCGCATGGCGGTGTCCTATGCGGTGGTCTTCATCGTGGTGCTGCTGGGCGTGGGGTTGGTCAACATGACGTTGTCGGCGCTGATCCGCACCACCGGGCTGGGCCCGGCGGACCACGGATTGGGCGCCATGTTCGGATTGGCGCGCGGCCTGCTGATCATCGTGGTCCTGGTCGCCGCGGCGGGTTACACGCCGCTTCCCAAGGAGCCTTGGTGGGAAGGGGCCATGTTTTCGCATTCGGCGGTCGAGGCCGTCAAACATATCAAGTCATGGCTGCCGCCTACGCTGGCGGAATACCTGCCGTACTGATATTCGCTTTATTTAACAGGAACTACCATGTGTGGAATCGTCGGGGTCATCGGGCGCGGGCCGGTCAACCAGCTGCTCTATGACAGCCTGTTGCTGTTGCAGCACCGTGGCCAGGACGCCGCGGGCATCGCAACGTCCAGCGGCAATACCTTCAACATGTTCAAGGCCCACGGCCTGGTGCGCGACGTGTTCCGCACCCGGAACATGCGCGCGCTTCCTGGCACCACGGGGGTGGGGCAGGTGCGCTACCCCACGGCGGGCTCCAGCGCCAGCGAGGAAGAGGCCCAGCCCTTCTACGTGAATGCGCCGTTCGGCATCATGTTCGCCCACAACGGCAACCTGACCAACTGGCGCGAGCTGCGCGAGTCGCTCTATCGTGTCGACCGCCGTCACATCAACACCAATTCCGACTCCGAAGTCCTGCTGAACGTGCTGGCCCACGAGCTGCAGTCGGCCGCCAACGGCGTGTCGCTGGACGACGATGCGATGTTCCGCGCGGTCGCCGCCCTGCACAAGCGCGTGCGCGGCGCCTACGCCGTGGTGGCCCAGATTTCCGGCTACGGCCTGCTGGCCTTCCGCGACCCCTTCGGCATCCGCCCGCTGTGTATCGGCCGCCAGGAAACCGAAGAGGGCGTCGAATGGATGGTCGCCTCCGAATCCGTCGCCCTGGAGGGCAGCGGCTTCAGCTTCGTGCGTGACGTCGAGCCCGGCGAGGCCGTGTTCATCGATCTGGATGGCCGCCTGGTCAGCCGCCAGTGCGCCGACAATCCGCAACTGGTGCCCTGCATCTTCGAATACGTGTACTTCGCCCGACCCGATTCGCTGATCGACGGCGTGTCGGTGTACAGCGCGCGCCTGCGCATGGGGGAATACCTGGCCGACAAGCTGGCGCGCAACATGCGCCTGGGCGACATCGACGTGGTCATGCCGATTCCCGATTCGTCGCGTCCGGCCGCCATGCAGTTGGCCGCCCGCCTGAACCTGGATTACCGCGAGGGCCTGATCAAGAACCGCTACGTGGGCCGCACGTTCATCATGCCGGGCCAGGCGGTCAGGCGTAAGTCGGTGCGCCAGAAGCTCAACACCATCGGCGAAGAGTTCAAGGGCAAGAATGTGCTGCTGGTCGACGATTCGATCGTGCGCGGCACCACCAGCCGCGAAATCGTCGAAATGGCCCGCGCCGCCGGCGCCAACAAGGTGTATTTCGCCTCGGCCGCGCCTCCGGTGCGTTATCCCAACGTGTACGGCATCGACATGCCGACGCAGCAGGAGCTGATCGCCACGGGCCGTAGCGACGAGGAGATCGCGCGCGCCATCGGCGCCGATTCGCTGGTCTACCAGGACCTGGAAGACATGCAGCAGGCGGTGCGCGACATCAATCCCGCCCTGTCGCGCTTCGAGGCCTCGTGTTTCGATGGCCAGTACGTCACCGGCGACATCACCGCCGAGTACCTGGCTCGCCTGAGCCAGTCGCGCGAGGGCAGTTCGGGCGACGAAGAGCGCAGCGGCGGCCTGCAGTTCAACATGGGCTACGCGGCCAACGACCAGTAAGGCCCACGGCCAGCCGCCATCCGCCGTCACCCGGCGCGTGGCGGCAGGGCATTCACCAGGCGCCAGGCCTGGGAATTGCCAATCGGGCGGCGCATGGCCGCCCGATCTGCATTCAAGGGGCGAGGCGTGGGCCGGTCCGGTGCGGCCGGCTCATGCCCGGTTGCCGCTGCGCAACACTGCCACCAGCGACACCAGCAGCACGATGGCGAACATCATCAGGCTCCAGATGGCGTATTCCACGCCCAGCACTTCCACCGAGGCGTCCATGCAGGTGGCGAATATTCCGAAAAGCCACGGCACCGCGCCATCCAGGCCGGTGGACACCATGAAGCGGTCGGCGAACGTCTGGTCGCATGACAGCATCTTGGCGGCCACCGTGTACTGGTACCACGCGGCCACGATGCCCCCGGCCGCCAGGATCGCCGTCAGCACGCCGGCGATGCGGGCCGCCACGGCCCCGCCTGCCGCGCCCAGCAGGGCGACGATGCCGATCACCAGGTAGATCAGGCGCTGGAACACGCACCACGCGCATGGGGGATAGTCGTAGACGTGCTGCGAGATGAGCGCGATGCCGAGGGAGGCGAAGCTCAGGAAGCTGATCAGAAGCAACAGGCGCTGGCGGGAGGAGGGCATGGCGGAAAGGCGTGTAGGGGTTGAAGGAAGTTCGGGCGCAGGCCCGGGGTTGGCGTGGCTCGGCCCGCGCGCCAGGCGAGGCCGGCCACCCTTAGGCTGGCGGCGCGGCAATTGGTTGCATACCCTGGCGCATCAATTCCAGCAGCAGTTCGCGCGAGCCGTCCCAGAAGATCTGCACGCCCAGGCACAGCAGGATGAACGCGGACAGGCGCATGAATACCGCGGTGCCGTTCTCGCCCAGGCGATGCAGGATCTGCGCGGCGAAGCGCAGGCAGCCGTACAGCGCCAGCGACACCACCACCAGGCCCGGCAGCGAGCCGGCCAGGCGCACCGCGCTGAGCAGCGGATGCTGGTCGCGCAGCGAAGCGCCCACCGTGATGGCGGCCGCGATGGTGCCGGGGCCGCAACTGATGGGGAACGTCAGGGGATAGAAGGCCCGCGAGCGCGCCATTTCGGGGGTGAAGGATTCGGCCATGCGGGCGACCCGGCTGGTGTCGGCGTCGGGTGAGTTCACCAGCCGCCAGGCGCTGTGGATGACCAGGATGCCGCCGCCCACGCGCACGATGGCCAGCGAGATGCCGAAGAAACTCAGCAGCAGGTTGCCCGCCACCATGGCGACGGTCATCATCAGCATGACGTTGATGGCCACGCGCTTGGACAGGCTGGCGCGGGTTTGCGCCGACGCGCCTTCGGTCAGCGCCCAGAAGATGGGCGCGACGGCGGGCGGGTTCAGGAACGGCAGCAAGGTGGCCAGCGCGAAGAGAAAACTGCGGCCGAAGACGAGCAGGTATTCGTTGTACGGCATGCCGGCGGGCCCCGCTAGGGTAGGAAACCGCGATTTTATGCGGGAATGGGACGCCGCCACCGCGTGGCCGGCAGCCAGGCGTCCCGTGGCCGCATGACGCCTGGCGTAAGGCCCGCGCGCGGGGCATTTCATGCGGAGCCGGCCGCTTCAGGGCAGGCCGGCGCGCCGCGATCAGGCCGCCGCCTGCTGCGGCGCCTCGTCGCCCGCCAGGGCGCGCAGCACCGCGCGTTCGAACTGCATCTGCGTGCGCGGCCGTTCCAGCGCGGAGCCCGAGATGATGAACACGTCCTCCACGCGGTCGCCCAGCGTCATGATCTTGGCCATGATCAGGCTGACGCCGTTGTCGGCGAACACGCGCCCCAGGGCGTGCAACAGGCCCGGGCGATCGGTGGCGATGACCGACAGGCGCCACGAGCGGCTGCCTTCGTCCGGATCGAGCTCGGCTTGCGGCATGACCGGGAACAGCTTGGACAGGCGGGACTGGCGCGACCGGTAATGGCGCACGGGCGGCAGTTGCGCCGCCACGTCGCGCGACAGGCTGAGCCGTTCGGCCAGTTCGTGTTCGACCAGCGGCGCCAGGGTGCGCAGGTCGGACTGGCCCTCGGGCGGCAGCACGATGTAGCTATCCAGCGCCCAGCCGTGCCGCGTGGTGTGCACGCGGGCATCCTGGATGCTGAGCGACTTGGCGTCGAAATAGGCGCAGGTGTTGACGAACAGGTCGGGCACGTCGGGCGTGTAGACCATGATCTGCAGGCCTTCGCCCTGTTCGGTGGGGCGGGCGCGCACCACGGGGCGGTCAGGCGCCACCTGGTAATACAGGTGGCGGGTGTGCCAGGCGATCTCCGAGGCGTCGTGGCGCAGGAAATAGGCCACGTCCAGCTGGCGCCAGAACGCCTCGCGCGCATCGTCGCGCAGGCCGGCCAGCCGGGTCAGGCTGGCGGCTTCTTCCTTGCGTTGCGACAGCACGGTGTGGGCGTCGGGATGCGCGCCGCCCAGGGCCGCCAGCGTCAGGCGATACAGGTCTTCCAGCAGCTTGCCCTTCCAGGCGTTCCAGACCTTGGGGCTGGTGCCGCGGATGTCGGCGACCGTCAGCAGGTACAGCGCGGTCAGGTGGCGTTCGTCGCCGACCTGGGCGGCGAACTCCTGCACCACGGCGGGGTCGCTCAGATCGCGTTTCTGCGCCACGGCGGACATCAGCAGGTGCTGGCGTACCAGGAACTCGGCCAATTCGGCGTCTTTCGGATCCATGCCGTGGTCGTGCGCGAAGCGTCGCACCTCGCGCGCGCCCAGCTCGGAATGGTCGCCGCCCCGGCCCTTGGCGATGTCGTGGAACAGCGCGGCCACGTACAGCACCCAATGGTCGTCCAGGCTGGCGATCAGTTGGCTGGCGAAAGGATATTCCTGCGCGTGCTCGGGCATGGTGAAGCGGCGCACGTTGCGCACCACGGCCAGCGTGTGCTGGTCAACGGTGTAGACGTGGAACAGATCGTGCTGCATCTGCCCGACGATGCGGCGGAACACCGGCAGGTAGCGCGGCAGGATGTTCAGCATCGTCATCCGGCGCAATTCGTGCACGATGCCGCGCGGCTGCTGCAGGATCTGCAGGAACAGCTTGCGGTTGACCGGATTGCGGCGGAATTGCGCATCGATGCGGTGGCGCGAGTGCCAGATGGCACGCATCGTGCGCGCCGACATGCCGTTGAGTTCCGGTTGCTGCTGCATCACCAGGAAGGCGCGCAGCAGCAGGGTGGGATTGCGCTCGAAGCAATCGTCGCGGACGATGTCCAGCCGGTCGTGCAGGTTGCGGAAATCCTCGTCGATCTGGCGCGCGTCGTCGTCGGGGCGCGGGAACAGGCGCTCTTCGATGTTCTGCACGAGGATCACGTTGAGTTGCGTCACCAGGCGCGCGGCCCAGTAATAGCGCTGCATCAGCAGTTCGCTGGCGCGCCGCGTGGCCGTGGCCTGGATGCCGTAGACCTCGGCCAGGCCGGACTGCAGGTCGAACAGCACGCGGTCCTCGCGGCGGCCGGTCAGCAGGTGCAGCTCGATGCGCAGGCGCTTGAACGCCTGTTCGGCGCGGCGCAGGTCGCGCGCCTCGGTGGGGGTCAGCAGGCCCGCCTGCGAGACCTCGCGCCAGGTGCCGCCGAAATCCGCCGCGCGCGCCATCCACATGATGACCTGCAGATCGCGCAGGCCGCCGGGGGACTCCTTGCAATTGGGTTCGAGCGAATAGGGCGAGTCGCGGTGGCGCGCGTGGCGCTGCTGCATCTCGACCCGCTTGGCCTGGAAGAAGGCGCGGGCGTCGAGCCGGTCGTGCATGGCCTGCTCGAAGCGCTTCATCAGCGAGCGGCTGCCGGCCAGCCAGCGGGATTCGAGCAGGGCGGTCTCGACGGTGATGTCGGCCTGGGCCTCTTGCTCGCAGTCCTCGATGGTGCGCACGCTGTGGCCGGGCTCGAGGCCCAGGTCCCAGAGCGAGGCCACCAACTGCTCGATGGCGCCTTCGTCCTGGGGCGCGGGCGCCTGCGGCAGCAGGATCAGCAGGTCGACGTCGGAGTGCGGGTACAGTTCGCCCCGCCCATAGCCGCCCACGGCCGCCAGGGTGGCGCCCGCCGGCAGCGGACATAGCCGCACCAGCTCGCGCAGCGCCTGGTCGACGATGCGGCGCAGTTCGGCCAGCAGCGGATCAGGGCGGCGATGCTCGCGGAATTCGGTGATGGCCGCCGCGCGGGCCGCCTGCATGCGCGTCTTGATCGGGGTGAGGTCTATGGGGTTCATGCGGGCGGCCTGCGGGTTGCTGCGGGGTCAGAGCGCCGGAATGGTGACGGGCTCGGTGATGAAGGCCGGCGGGGGCGGCATGCCGGGCGACACGGTCAGGACCTCGTAGCCGGTCTCGGTGACGCACACCGCGTGCTCCCATTGGGCGGACAGGCTGTGGTCGCGCGTGACCACGGTCCAGCCATCGGACAGTTGGCGGATCTCGCGGCGGCCGGCGTTGATCATCGGCTCGATGGTGAACAGCATGCCGGTGGTCAGGCGCACGCCCGTGCCGGGCTTGCCGTAATGCAGCACCTGCGGATCTTCGTGGAAGCGGCGGCCGATGCCGTGGCCGCAGAATTCGCGCACCACTGAAAAACCATGCGATTCGGCGTGCTTCTGGATGGCGGAGCCCACGTCGCCCAGCGTGGCGCCGTTGCGCACCTGCTGGATGCCCTTCCACATGCATTCGAAGGTGATGTCGGCCAGGCGGCGCGACAGGATCGATGGCTCGCCCACATGGTACATGCGGCTGGTGTCGCCGAACCAGCCATCCTTGATGATGGTGACGTCGATGTTCAGCGAGTCGCCGTTCTTCAGCACCTTGTCGCCCGGGATGCCGTGGCAGATCTGGTGGTTGACGGACGTACAGATGGCGCCGGGGAAGGGCGGGTAGCCCGGCGGCGCATAGCCCACCGTGGCGGACTTCACCTTCAGTTCTTCCGTCAGGTATTGCAGGCAGATGCGGTCGAGCTCGCCCGTGGTGACACCCGGCTTGACGTAGGGGGTGATGAAGTCGAGGATCTTGGCGGCGTCCTGGCAGGCGGCGCGCATTTTGGCCAGGTCGGCCGGATCGGTTGCGAGTCCCATGTATCTCTTGTTCGGCTCGCCTCGCAGGGCTTGTGTGCGCTGCGACTTGAGCAGTTGCTTGGAAAGATAGTAGAATTATAGGCTTTCCCGAAATTTCGGGGAACGGATGGGTAAAACACACTTGGCGGATGGGTAAAAACACACCTGCTTGCTAGGGGCGGTTTAGGGGCGGTTCAATACACTGTCCTTGCCGAGGTTTTACCCGAAATGTACGGAAAATCGCGCGTCGTGCCGCAAAGGGTCCGGTGGGTAGAGAAGGGCGACAAGGCTCAATTTTGGAGCTGCCTGGGTTCATCCCGCTGGTACTGGCATAGGCGCAAGACCCAACCCTTGGAGATTTTGATATGTCCCTCATGCGTGAAATGCTCGAAGCCGGCGTCCACTTCGGCCACCAGACCCGTTACTGGAACCCGAAGATGGCTCCCTACATCTTCGGCCATCGTAACAAGATTCACATCGTCAACCTGGAAAAGACGGTCGAGAAGTACCAGGAAGCCACCAAGTTCGTGAAGCAGCTGGCTGCCCGCGGCGGCAACATCCTGTTCGTCGGCACGAAGCGCGCTGCCCGCGAGCTGGTCGCCGCCGAAGCCGCCCGTTGCGGCATGCCCTACGTCGACGCCCGCTGGCTCGGCGGCATGCTGACCAACTTCAAGACGGTCAAGACCTCGATCAAGCGCCTGAAGGACATGGAAGCCGTCGTCGCCGAAGGCGGCGCCGAGCGCATGATCAAGAAGGAAGGCCTGCTGTTCGAACGCGAGCTGGACAAGCTGAACAAGTCGATCGGCGGCATCAAGGACATGAACGGCCTGCCCGACGCCCTGTTCATCATCGACGTCGGCTACCACAAGATTGCCGTCGCCGAAGCCCGCGTGCTGGGCATCCCGGTGGTCGCCGTGGTTGACACCAACCACTCGCCCGACGGCATCGACTACATCATCCCCGGCAACGACGACTCGGCCAAGGCCATCGCGCTGTACGCCAAGGGCATCGCCGACGCCGTGCTGGAAGGCCGCGAACAGAACATCAACGGTCTGGTCGAAGAGCTGGGCGAAGGCCAGGAAGAGTTCGTCGAAGTCCAGGACAACCAGGCCTAATTCGCCTGTCATGTCCGGCAGCTAGGATGGGGCGGGGTGACCCGCCCGCCGTCCGGCCGCCACGCCGCGGCGCACGGAATGCGCCCGCCCGCCGCAATGCCGGCGGGGCCGTCCGCCTCGTAACATCCATATCCTTGCCCCGGTCCTTTCCGGGGCATGTCTTAGCGAAATTTGGAGCAAACCATGGCTGAAATTACCGCCGCGCTGGTCAAAGAGCTGCGCGAAAAGACCGACGCCCCCATGATGGAGTGCAAGAAGGCCCTGACGGAAGCCGAAGGCGACCTGGCTCGCGCCGAGGAATTGCTGCGCGTCAAGCTGGGTAACAAGGCCAGCAAGGCGGCCTCCCGCGTCACCGCCGAGGGCCTGATCGGCCTGTTCATCAGCGCCGACGCCAAGCAGGGCGCCGTGCTGGAAGTGAACTGCGAAACCGACTTCGTCGCCAAGAACGACGACTTCGTCGCTTTCGTCAACAAGCTGGCCGAGCTGGTCGCCACGCAGAACCCGGCCGACGTGGCCGCGCTGTCGGCCCTGCCGTTCGGTGAAGGCACCGTCGACACGACCCGCACCGCCCTGATCGGCAAGATCGGCGAAAACATCTCGATCCGCCGCTTCGAGCGCATCGAGACCCCGAACGCGCTGGCCAGCTACGTGCATGGCGGCCGCATCGGCGTGCTGGTCGAATACGCCGGCGCCGAGGAAGTGGGCAAGGACCTGGCCATGCACATCGCCGCCACCAAGCCCAAGGCCCTGGATGCCAATGGCGTCGCCGCCGAAGACATCGCCACCGAGCGTTCGGTCGCCGAGCAGAAGGCCGCCGAATCCGGCAAGCCGGCCGACATCGTCGCCAAGATGGTCGAAGGTTCGGTCCAGAAGTTCCTGAAGGAAGTCACGCTGCTGTCCCAGCCGTTCGTCAAGAACGACAAGCTGAGCGTTGAACAGATGCTCAAGGAAAAGAGCGCTACCATCAGCCAATTCGTGCTGTACGTGGTGGGCGAGGGCATCGAAAAGAAGACGACCGACTTCGCCGCTGAAGTCGCCGCCGCCGCAGCCGCCCGCTAAGGCTGCCACGGGCCGGTGCCCAGGGACCGCCAGCGCGGTTGCCGGGCCCGGCCCGTTTCTTGTCATACACTTTCGTCGGATCGTTCTTCGGGATATCGCCTATGAGCAGCAGATCATACAAACGGGTTCTTCTCAAACTTTCTGGCGAAGCGCTGATGGGCGAGGATGCATTCGGCATCAATCGCAGCACCATCATCCGCATGACCGAAGAGATTGCCGAGGTAGCAGCCTCCGGCGTCGAATTGGCCATCGTCATCGGTGGGGGCAACATCTTCCGTGGCGTCGCGCCCGGTGCGCAGGGCATGGACCGCGCCACCGCCGACTACATGGGCATGATGGCCACCATCATGAACGCCCTGGCGCTGCAGGACGCCTTGAAGCACCGCGGTGTCGACACCCGCGTGCAATCGGCCCTGAACATCGACCAGGTCGTCGAACCCTATATCCGTCCCAAGGCCCTGCGCTACCTCGAAGAAGGCAGGGTGGTGATTTTCGCCGCCGGCACGGGCAACCCTTTCTTCACCACCGACACGGCCGCGGCGCTGCGCGGCGCCGAAATCGGCGCCGAGATCGTGCTCAAGGCCACCAAGGTGGACGGCATCTACAGTGCGGATCCCAACAAGGATCCCACCGCCACCCGCTATTCGCGCATCAGTTTCGACGAGGCCATCGTGCGTCGTCTCGAAGTCATGGATGCCACCGCGTTCGCGCTGTGCCGTGACCAGAAACTGCCCATCAAGGTGTTTTCGATCAATAAATCGGGGGCGCTCAAGCGCGCCATCGGTGGCGAGGACGAAGGCACCCTGGTCCACGTCTAAGTCCAAGAAAGCAAGGAAAAAGACCATGAGCGTCGCAGATACCCGCAAGTCCGCAGAATCCAGGATGACCAAGTCCCTGGAGACCCTGAAGACGAACCTGGCCAAGATCCGTACCGGCCGCGCGCACACCGGCATCCTGGACCACGTCCATGTCGAATACTACGGCTCGCCGGTGCCCGTGGGCCAGGTGGCCAACGTCAACCTGGTCGATGCCCGCACCATCAGCGTGCAGCCGTACGAGAAGCACATGGCCGGCCCGATCGAGAAGGCCATCCGTGAATCCGACCTGGGCCTGAATCCGGTTGCACTGGGTGACAACATCCGCGTGCCGATGCCCGCGCTGACCGAGGAACGCCGCCGCGACCTGACCAAGGTGGTCAAGAGCGAAGGCGAGGACGCCAAGGTCGCCGTGCGCAACCTGCGCCGTGAAGCCAACGAAACCCTGAAGAAGCTGGTCAAGGACAAGGCCATCTCCGAGGACGACGAGCGCCGCGGCCAGGACGACGTGCAAAAGCTGACCGACCGCTTCGTGGCCGACATCGACAAGATGGTCGCCCAGAAAGAAGCCGAGATCATGACGGTCTGAGCCTGTCCGTCACATGGCCATCAGCTCCACCCAGGCGGTTCCCGAGACCGGTGCGATTCCCGAGCACGTCGCCATCATCATGGATGGCAACGGCCGGTGGGCGACGCGCCGCCACCTGCCCCGCACGGCCGGCCACGCCAAGGGCGTGCAGGCGGTGCGCCGCGTGGTCGAGGCCTGCGGGCGCGCCGGGGTGCGTTACCTGACGCTGTTCGCCTTCAGTTCCGAGAACTGGCGGCGTCCGGCCGACGAAGTGTCGCTGCTGATGCGCCTGTTCGTCCAGGCGCTGGAGCGCGAGGTCGACAAGCTGCAGGAGCAGGGCGTGCGGCTGCGTGTGGTGGGCGATCTGTCCCCCTTCGAGCCGCGCCTGCGCGACCTGATCGATGCCGCGCAGGCCCGCACCGCGCACAACGACCGCCTGAATCTTTCCATCGCCGCCAACTATGGTGGGCGTTGGGATGTGCTGCAGGCCACCCGCGCCATGCTGGCCGCCCGTCCCGAACTGGCGGCCGATCCGCAGCGCATCGAAGAGGCCGAACTGGCTTCGCATCTGTCGATGTCCTGGGCGCCCGAGCCCGACCTGTTCGTCCGCACCGGCGGCGAGCAGCGCATCTCCAATTTCCTCATCTGGCAGCTCGCCTATACCGAGCTGTACTTCACCGACTTGTACTGGCCCGATTTCGGTGCTGACGCACTGGAAGCGGCCTTCGAGTGGTATCGCACGCGCGAGCGCCGTTTCGGCCGCACCAGCGCCCAGGTGCGCGGCGACGCCCCGCGCTGAAAGGAGCCCGCCCATGCTAGGCCAGCGCATCCTGACCGCCATCGTGCTGCTGGCCATCCTGGCCGGCGCGCTCGCTTCCGATCAGCCCATGTGGTTCCTGTCGCTGCTGGCCCTGGCCACGGCGTGCGCGGCCTGGGAGTGGCTGCGCCTGACGCTACCCCCGGAACTGCCGCGCGCCACGGGGCCGGCCACCGGCATCATGCTGTTCGTCATCATGCTGGGCACCGCGGGCCTGTGGGTGCAGGGCGGCGATCTCGCCTTGCCCTTGCAGCGCTTCGTCTCGGCTGTTCTTGCCCCGGCATCGGCGCTGGTGTGGCTGGTGTTCGCTTCCAGCGCCGTCATCAAGGGGCGCGCCGACGCGCCAGCGGGCAACATGGGCTGGTCGCTGTTCGCGCCCGTGGCGCTGCTCACCGGCTGGGCCGTGCTGGCGCTGATGTACCTGGCCTACGGCGGCCTGTTCGTCGTCTCGCTGCTGGCGCTGGTCTGGGTGGCCGACATCGCCGCCTATTTTGCGGGCCGAGCGCTGGGCAGGCACAAATTGGCGCCGCGCGTCAGTCCTGGCAAGACCATCGAGGGCGCCGTCGCCGGCGTTGCGGGCGCCATCATCTGGATCCTGCTGTCCGCGTTGTGGCAGGGCACCTTCGGCGCCTTGCTGGTCGAACGCTGGACCGTCTGGGGCGCCATTCCGCTGGCCGCGTTGCTGGGCGTGATCGCCATCCTGGGCGATCTGTTCGAGTCCCTGCTCAAGCGCCGGGCCGGCCGCAAGGATTCCAGCTCGCTATTGCCGGGCCACGGCGGCGTCTACGACCGCATCGACGCGATCATTCCCGTCATGCCGGTCGCGCTGCTGCTGTCCGGTGTCATGTCTTGAGACCCGCTCCGTCGCGGGCCGAAGAGGTATCAGTGAACGCAATGCAACGCGTGGTCGTGCTCGGCTCGACCGGTTCGATCGGGGTCAGTACCCTGGATGTGATCGCCCGTCATCCCGAGCGGATGTCGGTCTACGCGCTGTCGGCGCACAGCCGCATGGAGCAGTTGGCCGAGCAGGCCGCCGCCAGCCGCGCCGCCGTGGTGGTGGTGCCCGACGATGCCGCGCGCGCGCGCTTCCTGGCGGCCTGGAACGGATCGGCAGGGCAGCGGCCCGAGGTCCGGGTGGGCGCCCAGGCGCTGGCCGATACCGCGGCCGACAGCCGGTGCGATACCGTGATGGCGGCCATCGTGGGCGCCGCCGGCCTGCCGTCCGCGCTGGCCGCGGCCCAGGCCGGCAAACGCGTGCTGCTGGCCAACAAAGAGGCCCTGGTGGCTGCCGGCCCGTTGTTCATGAACGCGGTGCGCGCCAGCGGCGCCGAATTGCTGCCCATCGACAGCGAGCACAACGCGATTTTCCAATGCCTGCCGCACGGCGCCCGCGCCAGCGCGCCGACCGAGCCCGCGGCCGGTGTGCGGCGCCTGCTGCTGACGGCCTCCGGCGGTCCGTTCCGCCGCGCCGATCCGGCCGACCTGGAATCCGTCACGCCTGAACAGGCCTGCGCCCATCCCAACTGGAGCATGGGCCGCAAGATCTCGGTCGATTCGGCCACCATGCTGAACAAAGGTCTCGAAGTCATCGAGGCGCACTGGCTGTTCGCCATGCCGCCCGAACGCATCGAAGTGGTGGTGCATCCGCAAAGCGTCATCCACTCGATGGTCGAGTACGAAGACGGTTCGGTGCTGGCGCAATTGGGCCAGCCCGATATGCGTACCCCTATTGCCTACGCGCTGGGCTTTCCCGAGCGCATTGCCAGCGGAGTAGGGGGGCTGGACCTGGCCCGGCTGGGCCGGCTGGACTTCGAGGCGCCCGATTTCGACCGTTTCCCGTGCCTGCGCCTGTCCTTCGAGGCGCTGCGCGCCGGCCAGGCGGCCAGCGTCGCGCTGAACGCGGCCAACGAGGTGGCGGTGCAGGCCTTCCTGGAGGGACGTTTGCGGTACACCTGGATCCCCAGGGTGATCCAGGCGGCCCTCGAGTGGCAGGCGGGTCGATCATCTGTTACCCTCGCCAGCTTGGGCGACGTGCTCGCCCTGGATGCCGACATCCGCGCCTACGCGGGGAACCTGGGCGTGGTGTAAGGAGCCTATAACAGGTACCCGGCCCGCCGGTTTCGAATCCTCGGTCTCGGACACCTCTTCGGAAGCCCGACCATGCTTTTCACGCTGCTTGCCTTCGCCATCGCGCTGGGCGTTCTCATCACCTTCCACGAATTGGGCCACTACTGGGTGGCGCGGCTGTGCGGCGTGCGGGTCCTGCGCTTCTCCATCGGCTTCGGCAAGGTACTGTTGCGCCGCATCGACCGCAATGGCACCGAATGGGCCGTTTCCGCCATTCCGCTGGGCGGCTACGTCAAGATGCAGGACGACGCCCCGGTGGGCGCGCCGGCCGCCGAAGTGAAGCAGACCTTCAATGCCCAGCCTGTCGGCCGGCGGTTCGCCATCGTGGCGGCCGGCCCGGTCTTCAACCTCGCGTTGGCGGTCTTCCTGTATGCCTGCCTGAACATCGTCGGCACCCAAGAGCCCGCGCCGATCCTGGCGCAGCCCGCCGCCGGCACCGCCGCCGCCCAGGCGGGCGTGCAGGCCGGCGACCGCATCCAGGCGGTCGATGGCAAGCATGTCGAGTCCTGGAACGACGCGCGCTGGCACCTGCTGGACGTGCTGTCCTCGGGCGGCCAGGCCGTGCTGGACGTGCGCACCGCCGCCGGCGCCGCGCAACAGCACACGTTGCAGATCGCCGGCGGCGACATGGACCCCGCCCATGATCCGCTGGCCAAGACGGGCCTGGGCCTGGCCCGGCCCAAGCCGGTGGTGGTCGAGGTGTTCGCCGGCAGCGCCGGCGAGGCCGCCGGCCTGCGTGCGGGCGACCGCATCGTCGGCGCCGGCGATCTGCGCGATCCGGACGCCGGGCAGTTGATCGAACAGATCCAGCAGCATCCCGACCAGCCGCTGGCGCTGGCCGTGGTGCGCGACGGCGCGCCGCTGTCGCTGACCCTGACCCCCAAGGCCGAGGCCGTCGAGGGCCGCACCATCGGCCGCATCGGCGTGCAGGTGGGCGGCGACCTGCCCATGGTCACGGTGCGCTATGGCGTGCTGGAAAGCGTCTGGCGCGGCGCGCAGCGCACCTGGGACACCGCCTTGCTGTCGCTGCGCATGATGGGCCGCATGGTCATGGGCGAGGTCTCGTGGCGCAACGTCAGCGGCCCGGTCACCATCGCCGACTACGCCGGGCAGACGGCCCGTATCGGCCTGGCTGCCTATATCGCCTACATGGCCCTGATCAGCATCAGTCTGGGCGTGCTGAACCTCTTGCCCATTCCTATGCTGGATGGTGGCCATCTGCTGTACTATCTCGTCGAATTCGTGCGGGGCCGTCCGCTCTCCGATCGCTGGATCGATCTGGGGCAACGAGCCGGCATAGGATTGCTGGCCTGCCTGATGGGGCTGGCTTTGTTCAACGATTTCTCGCGCCTGTTCACCTAGTCGCGAATCGAATAAAATCCACGGCTTTGCCGCGGGGCCGCTTATCGGCGAACGGCGACTGGAAATGCTTTCCGGGCGCCTGAGCCGCAGGTGGCGCGTGGGGGCCTTATTTGCTCTACCAAGGATACGCAAGGATGTCTTTTCGCCGGAAGATTCAGTTTGAACAGGGCTGGACGAAACGGGGTTTGACGGCGGGTGGCCTGCGGCCGATAAGCAAGGTGTTCGCTCCGACCCTGCTTGCCGCCGCGTTGCTGGTTCCGTCGATTGCCCAGGCGTTCAACCCCTTCGTGGTCCGTGACATCCGCGTCGAAGGCATCCAGCGTATCGATGCCGGCACCGTCTTCGGCTACCTGCCCGTCAAGGTAGGCGAGCGCTTCACCGAGGAAGAGGCCACCGAAGCCGTGCGGCGCCTGTACGGCACCGGCTTCTTCAGCGACGTGCAGATCCGCACCGACAACAACGTCGTCGTGATCGCGGTCCAGGAGCGCCCGACGATCGCCTCGATCACCTTCTCGGGCATGCGCGAGTTCGACAGCAAGGCGATCACCACCTCGCTGAACCAGGTCGGTTTCGGCGAAGGCCGCATCTTCGACCAGTCGATGCTCGAACGCGCCGAGTACGAACTGAAGGAACAGTACCTGGGCAAGGGCAAGTACGGTGTCGAGGTCACCTCCACCGTCACGCCGCTGCCGCGCAACCGCGTCGGCGTCAGCTTCGACGTGTTCGAAGGCGACGTGGCCCGCATCCGCGAGATCCGCGTGGTGGGCAACAAGGCCTTCTCGGAAAGCGACCTGACCGACCTGTTCGACCTGACCACGCCCGGCTGGCTCACCTGGTACACGAACACCGACAAGTACTCCCGCGAGAAGCTCGAGGGCGACGTCGAGCGCCTGCGCTCGTTCTACCTCGACCAGGGCTACCTGGAATTCTCGGTCGAGCCGCCGCAGGTCACCATTTCGCCGGACCGCAAGGATATCTTCGTCACCATCACCGTGCACGAGGGCGAGCCCTACAAGGTCCGCAACGTCAAGCTGGCGGGCAACCTGCTGGGCCTGGACAAGGAAATCAACAACCTGGTGCAGGTCAAGCCGGGCGCGGTCTTCTCGGCCGCCGAGGCCAATGCCTCGGCCAAGGCCATCACCGACTATCTGGGCGACCTGGGCTACGCCTTCGCCAACGTCAACCCGAACCCGCAGCTGGACCGCGCCAAGCACGAGGCCGACGTCACGTTCTACGTCGACCCCAGCCGCCGCGTGTACGTGCGCCGCATCCAGGTCGGCGGCAACACGCGCACCCGCGACGAGGTCATCCGCCGGGAAATGCGCCAGCAGGAGTCGGCCTGGTACGACGCGGGCGACATCCGTGTCTCCCGCGACCGTGTCGACCGCCTGGGCTACTTCAACGAAGTCAACGTCAAGACCGACCCGGTGCCGGGCTCGCCCGACCAGGTAGACGTCAACGTCGACGTGAAGGAAAAGCCCACCGGCATGATCAATCTGGGCGTGGGCTACGGCTCGACCGAAAAGGCGATCCTGTCGGCCGGCATCAGCGAAGACAACGTGTTCGGCAGCGGCACCAACCTGACCTTCCAGGTGAACACCAGCTCGATCAACCGTGCCGCCGTGCTGTCGCACACCGATCCGTACTTCACGAAGGACGGCATCAGCCGCACCACGTCGATCTACTACCGCACCACCGAGCCCTGGGACAACAACGACGGCGACTACCGCGTCAAGTCCATGGGCCTGGGCATGAACTTCGGCGTGCCGATCTCGGAATACGACCGCGTGTTCGTGGGCGCCAACCTCGAACGCAACCAGATCGGCCTGTACGACAACTCGCCGCTGGCCTACAAGAATTTCGTCGACCAGTACGGCGAGAAGACCAACTCCGTCATCTTCAACGTGGGCTGGTCGAAAGACACGCGCGACAGCGCGCTGGCGCCGACCAAGGGCTCCTATACCCGCCTGAAGGGAGATTTCGGCACGGTCGACCTGAAGTACTACATGCTGACCGCGCAGCAGCAGTACTACCTGCCGCTGGGCCGGTCGTA
Organism: Bordetella ansorpii; assembly: GCF_900078315.1. Lineage (GTDB taxonomy): Bacteria > Pseudomonadota > Gammaproteobacteria > Burkholderiales > Burkholderiaceae_B > Bordetella > Bordetella ansorpii. The sequence goes on along the minus strand of NZ_FKBS01000008.1, from coordinate 175,560 downwards.
CACGCTGGCGTTCAACGGCATGGCCGACTACGGCCGCGCCTACGGCGGCAACGACTATCCGGTCATCAAGAACGTCTACGCCGGCGGCATCGGCACCGTACGCGGCTACGACGGCGCCTCGCTGGGCCCGCGCGATCCCGAGACCAGCGACTACCTGGGCGGTTCGCGCCGCCTGGTGGGCAACGTGCAGCTTTACCTGCCGTTCCCGGGCGCCTCGCGCGACCGTACGCTGCGCTGGTTCCTGTTCGCCGATGCGGGCCAGGTCTCGTCCAACAGCGGCGTGGGGTGCTCGGGTGGCAGGGCGGGCGACATGGTCGAGGATCCTTGCGGCTGGCGTTACTCGACAGGCGTGGGCCTGTCGTGGCAGTCGCCGCTGGGTCCGCTGCAACTGTCCTATGCGCGTCCGCTCAATGCCAAGCCGGGCGACGACAAGCAGAGCTTCCAGTTCCAGATCGGTACGGGGTTCTGATTGCGCGGTTACGCATGAAAACACGGGAAAAACAGCAGCAGCCCGGCGCTGCTGTTGTTTAATGGCACAATATCGTCTTGTTCGCTTTGCTTTACCTCATTCGAAGGTGAGATTTTCATGATGTCTGATTTTGCACTCAAAACCCTGGCTCCCGTTCGCGGCGGCAAACTTGGCATGGCGGTTGCCCTGGCGGGTGCGCTGCTGCTGGGACCCGTGGCCGCCGGTGCCGCACAGGCTCAAGCCCAAGGCACCAAGATCGGCTTCGTGAATACGGAACGCATCCTGCGCGAGTCGGGCCCGGCCAAGGCTGCCCAGACCAAGATCGAAGGCGAGTTCAAGCGCCGCGACGACGAGCTCCAGCGCATGAGCACGAACCTGCGCGCCCAGGCGGAGAAGTTCGACAAGGACTCTCCCGTCCTGTCCGATTCCGACCGCGTGTCGCGCCAACGCGAGCTGTCCAACCTGGACATGGATCTGCAGCGCAAGCGCCGCGAATTCCAGGAAGACTTCAACCGCCGCCGCAACGAAGAGTTCTCGTCCATCGTGACCAAGGCCAACGACGCCATCAAGCGCATCGCCGAGCAAGAGAACTACGACCTGATCGTCCAGGACGCCGTCACGGTCAATCCGCGCGTCGACATCACCGACAAGGTGATCCAGAGCCTGGGCCGCTGATCCATCGCCATGCCGGTTCTGCTGGACCTCGCTCATGCGCCGACCCTCGATGTCCTGTTGGCCCGCGCCGATACCCAGGGCCTGGACTGGCAGTTAGAAGGCAATGCCGCGGGGAATGATCTTCCCCGTATTCGTGGCATCGGTACCCTGTCGGGCGCCGGTCCCGAAGAAATCAGTTTCCTGTCCAACAAGCGCTATCAGGCGCAGTTGGCAGGCACCCGGGCCGCGGCGGTCATCGTCCCGCCCGTCGCCGTAGAAGTGCTGCGCGCGCAAGACGCCGTATTGCCCTACGTGCTGGTGGTGTGCGCCAACCCCTACCTGCTGTACGCCCGCCTGGCGCAATGGTTCGAGGCCGCTGGCCGTCCGGACGAAGCCGCCGGCGTGCATCCCACCGCCGTGGTCGCGCCCGATGCGATCCTCGAGGCCGGCGTCAGCGTCGGCCCGCAATGCGTCGTCGAGTCCGGAGCGCGCATCGGCCGAGGCACCGTGCTCGGACCGGGATGTGTCATCGGCCGTGGCTCGCAGCTCGGGCCGGATTGCCGGCTGCATGCCCGCGTCACGCTCTACCACGGCGTGCGTGTCGGCGCCCGCGCCATCATCCATAGCGGCGCCGTGCTGGGGGCCGACGGTTTCGGCTTCGCGCCCGATCCCTCGCTGGACAAGGGCGCCTGGACCAAGATATCGCAACTCGGCGGCGTCTGGGTCGGCGACGACGTCGAGATCGGCGCCAACACCACGGTCGACCGCGGCGCGCTGGAAGACACCACGCTCGGCGATGGCGTCAAGCTGGACAACCAGATCATGGTGGCGCACAACGTGCGCATCGGCGCGCATACGGCCATCGCGGCCTGCGTGGGCGTGGCGGGCTCCACCGTCATCGGCCAGCGCTGCACCATCGGCGGCGCCTCTATGGTGTCGGGCCACCTGACGCTGGCCGACGACGTACATATTTCGGGGGGCACCGCCGTCACCTCGAACATCGCCAAACCGGGCCAGTACACGGGCGTGTATCCTTACGCCGAACATGGCCAATGGCAACGCAATGCCGCGGTGATTTCCCAGCTGGGCCAGTTGCGCCAGCGGATCCGCGCGTTGGAAAAAGATTCGTCGGCGTAGCCGGCCGTCTCGCGAAGCCGTTTCGCGGGCGCGCCGTGCATGCGCCGTCACCCTCATTGACTGAGCAGGAACGAGAAAGACATGGAACTCGACATCGCGGGGATTATGAACCGATTGCCGCATCGCTACCCGATGCTGCTGGTCGACCGGGTACTGGAAATGGTGCCGGGTAAGTCCATCGTGGCCATCAAGAACGTCACGATCAACGAGCCGTTCTTCACCGGCCATTTCCCGCACCATCCCGTGATGCCGGGCGTGCTGATCATCGAGGCGATGGCGCAGGCGTCGGCCATCTTCTCGTTCTCGGACGAAGAGGGCGGCCTGAAATGCGACGGCACCAAGACAGCGTACTACCTGGTGGGCGTCGATGGGGCGCGTTTCCGCCGTCCGGTGGTGCCGGGTGACCAGCTTCGCCTGGAAGTCGAGGCCGAACGCCTGAGCCGCAGCATCTGCAAATATCAGGGACGCGCACTGGTCGATGGTCAACTTGTGGCCGAGGCCAAGCTGATGTGCGCCATTCGTAGCCTGGAAGACTAAATGAGCGGAAACATCCATCCCACCGCAGTGGTCGATCCCGCCGCGCGGATCGATCCGACGGCTCGCATCGGCCCGTATTGCGTGGTCGGGCCCGACGTCACCATCGGCGCGGACACCGAGCTGGGCCCGCATTGCGTGTTCGACGGCGTGACCACGGTGGGCCGCGAGAACCGCTTCTACCGCTTCTGCTCCATCGGCGGCATGCCGCAGGACAAGAAATACGCCGCCGAGCCCACGCGGCTGGTCATCGGCGACCGCAATACGGTGCGCGAATTCACCACGTTCAACACCGGCACGGTGCAGGACGGCGGCGTGACCTCCATCGGCAACGACAACTGGATCATGGCGTACGTGCACATCGCGCACGATTGCCATATCGGCAACAACACCATCCTGGCCAACTCGGTGCAACTGGGCGGCCACGTGCACGTGGGCGACTGGGCCATCGTGGGCGGCCTGACGGGCGTGCACCAGTTCAGCAAGATCGGTGCGCACAGCATGACGGGCGGCAACAGCTCGCTGATGCAGGACACGCCCCCCTACGTGCTGAGCGCGGGCAATCCTTGCCGGCCGGTGGGCATCAACGTCGAAGGCCTGAAGCGACGCGGTTTCACGCCGGCTGCCATCTCGGCGCTGCGCGACGCCTACAAGTCGATCTACCGCCGTGGCTTGACGCTGGAGCAGGCCTGCGCCGAATTGCGCGCCCGCCAGCAGAGCGAGCCCGAGGTGGCCGATCAACTGCAGGTCATGCTCGACTTCATCGACGCCTCCACACGGGGCCTGATCCGGCCATGACGGGCACGATCCTCCCCAGGGGCGCGTTTCCCCTCGGGGGGACGGTGCCCCGTGCGCGCCGCGCACGACTCGACCTCTCCAGCCGCCGCGATGGCGGCTTTTGCTTCATCGGCGCTCCCAAGGCGGGCGCAGAAGGGACTGCATGACCCCGCAACGCAACGACACGGGCGCACCGGTGATCGGCATGGTCGCCGGCGAGCCTTCCGGCGATCTGCTGGCTGGCCGCATCATCGCGGGCCTGCGCCAGCGCGAGCCCGGCGCCGCCTTCCAGGGCATCGGCGGTCCGCACATGGCGCAGCAGGGGCTGGCCACCTGGCATCCCATGCATGCCCTGACGGTGTTCGGCTACGTCGATGCGCTCAAGCGGCTGCCCAGCCTGCTGTCCACGTACCGCAACGTGCGCGAGCGCTGGCTGGCCGAGCCGCCGTCGGTGTTCGTCGGCATCGACGCACCCGACTTCAACCTGCGCCTGGAGCGGCAATTGAAGCAGGCGGGCACGCCCACGGTGCATTTCGTCGGCCCGTCCATCTGGGCCTGGCGCTATGAGCGTATCCACAAGATCCGCGAATCGGTCTCGCACATGCTGGTGCTGTTTCCGTTCGAGGAAGAGATCTACCGCAAGGAGCGCGTGCCGGTCACGTACGTCGGCCATCCGTTGGCGGGCGCCATTCCCATGCAGCCGGACCGCCTGGCCGCGCGCCAGCGCCTGGGCATCGATCCCCAGGCCCGCGTGCTGGCCATCCTGCCGGGCAGCCGAGGGTCCGAGATCCGCCTGATGGGACCGCGCTTCCTGCAGGCGGCGCAGGGTCTGCTGCGGCGTGATCCGGCGCTGCAATGCATCGTGCCCATGGTCAATGAACAGCGCCGTGCCGAGTTCGAGGCCTTGCTGGCGCAGTATCCCGTGCCGGGACTGCGTTGCGTGATGGCCGAGGCGCTCGCCGAAGGCCAGGCCGCGCAGCCCATCGCGTGGTCGGCCATGGAGGCGGCCAATGCGGTGCTGGTGACCAGCGGCACTGCCACGCTGGAGACGGCGCTGTACAAGCGGCCCATGGTCATTTCCTACGTGCTGTCGCCCTGGATGCGGCGCATCATGACCTGGAAGTCCGGCCAGCAGCGTCCTTATCTGCCCTGGGTGGGTCTGCCCAACGTGCTGTTGCGCGACTTCGCGGTGCCCGAATTGCTGCAGGACGACGCGACGCCGGAGGGGCTCGAGGCCGCCACCTGGACGGCCCTGACGGACGACGCCCAGGCCGCGCGCATCGAAGCCCGTTTCACCGCCTTGCACCAGGAACTGCTGCGCGATACGCCGGCTCTGGCGGCGCAGGCCATACTCGAGGTGGCGCATGGCGCAGGTTGATCTTTTCGCCGACCTGGCGCCGCTGCCCACCGTCATCGCCGGCGTCGACGAGGCGGGCCGAGGCCCCCTGGCCGGCGCGGTCTATGCCGCGGCGGTCATCCTGAACCCGGCGCGGCTGATCGACGGCCTGGCCGATTCGAAGGTGTTGGCCGCGGAGCGCCGCGAAACCCTGGCCGAAGAGATCAAGGCCGGTTCGCTGGCCTGGTGCGTCGCCTTCGCCACGGTGCAGGAAATCGACACGATGAACATCCTGCGCGCCACGCTGCTGGCCATGCAGCGGGCGGTACAGGGGCTGGCGACGGCGCCGCAACTGGCGCTGATCGACGGCAACCAGGCGCCCAGGCTGTCATGCGCGGTGCAGACGGTCATCAAGGGCGATGCCTCGGTGCCGGCCATCTCGGCCGCGTCCATCCTGGCCAAGACGGCGCGCGACGCCGACCTGATGCGCCTGCACGCGTTGTATCCCGAGTACGGATTCGACCGCCACAAGGGCTATGGCACGAAGCAGCACATGGACGTGCTGCGCCGCTTCGGCCCATGTCCCGAACATCGCCGCAGCTTTGCGCCCATCAAGGCATTCGACCTCCAGCCATGCGCCATCTGACGTCGCGCGACAATCCCGTCGTCAAGGCGCTGCGCAAGCTGGCCGCGGGGACGGGCCGGCGCGGTGAATGGGTGCTGCTGGACGGCGTGCACCTGTGCCAGGCCTGGCTGGACCATCACGGGGAGCCCGAGCAGGCGATCTTCGACGCCGAACGCCTGGATCGCCCCGAATTGCGCGCGCTGGCCGCCAGGGTGCCGGCGTCCCGGTGCCATGCCCTGGACAGCCGCGTGCTGCGCGACATCGCCAGCGTGGAAAGCGGGCAGGGCGTGATCTTCGCGGTGCGGCCGCCCGAGCCGCAGTTGCCCGAGCGCATCGACGAGCGCTGCGTGCTGTTCGACCGCATCCAGGACCCGGGCAACGTCGGCACGCTGCTGCGCACCTGCGCGGCGGCCGGCGTGACGCGTGTGCTGCTGGCCACCGGCACCGCGGCCGCCTGGTCGTCGAAGGTGCTGCGCAGCGGGCAGGGGGCGCATTTCGCGATGCAGATCCACGAACACGTGGATCTCCTGGCCCTTTTGCCGCGGCTGTCCGTGCCGCTGATCGCCACGGCCCTGGACGGTTCGCAGGATCTGTACGACGCGGACCTGCCCGAGCGCTGCGCCTGGGTGTTCGGCCATGAGGGCCAGGGAGTGGCCGGCGAGCTGTTGGCGGCGGCGGCATTGCGGGTGCGCATTGCGCACGAGGCCGGCGCGGTCGAGTCGCTGAACGTGGGCGCCGCGGCGGCCATCTGCCTGTTCGAGCAGCGGCGGCGCTTCAGGCGCGCCGGCTAGGCAAGCTTCCGGGGACTTTCGTTGCGCCGGGCGGTGGTCTGTCCTTGGCCTGCCTGCTCCCCGCACAGGGGCGGCGGCCGGCGTTGCCGAGAGCGGCCTTTTCGCGCCCGGCCCGGTCCTTGCCCCCTATACTGGCATGATTCGCAAGCCAGTTGGAAACGCTTCCATGACCCTGCACGCCGCGCACGCCCGCACCCTTGTTTTCGCCATCGGACTCTCGGCGCTGCTGGTTGGCTGCGGTGGACTCGACACCCGTGCCGGAGCCCATTACGTCTCCGTGCCGGCCAGCGAACTACGCCGGCCCGTCAGCCTCGTGGATCCCGTGCAGGTGCAGTTACCGAAGGGCACGGTCAACCTGCCCGCCGGTTCGCGCTGGCAGAAGATCGGCGCCATTCCCCGCGGCGACGTCTACCGGCGTGTTGACGAGATGTTCAGCCTGGAAGGCGGCTACCGGGGCGAGGCCTTGCCGGTCATCCAGGCAGGCCAGCTCATCGGCTTCTACCTGCCCGGCGAAAGGGGGTACCTGTCCCTGGGCAAACCGGTGCGCGCCCCGCTGCAGACGGGGTTCTGAAGCCGACGGCGGGCCAGGCCGCGCGGGCGGCGTGCGGCATCCGCCGCCGGGCTCCTGCCCATGCCAGGGCGCCTGCCCCGGGGTCGCCGAGGTTCAACGATCCAGGCCGACTTCCTGCAACACCGTGGTGGCGATCTCTTCGATCGACTTGGTGGTGGTGGACAGCCAGGAAATGCCTTCGCGGCGCATCATGCGTTCGGCCTCGGCCACTTCGTAGCGGCACTGTTCCAGCTCGGCGTACTTGCTGTTGGGGCGGCGTTCGTTGCGCACCTTCGACAGGCGCTCGGGCTGGATGGTCAGCCCGAACATCTTCTTGCGGTAGGGCGCGATGGTCTTGGGCAACTGGCCGCGCTCGAAGTCGTCGGGCGTCAGCGGGAAATTGGCCGCCTTCACCGCGTACTGCATGGCCAGGTACAGGCTGGTCGGGGTCTTGCCGCAGCGCGACACGCCCACCAGGATGACGTCCGCCTCGTCGAGCTGGCGGATGAACTGGCCGTCGTCGTGGGCCAGGCTGAAATTGATGGCGTCGATGCGCTGCGTATAGCGTTCGGAATCGGCGGCCATGTGCGAGCGCCCGATCGAGTGGCTGGACTTCAGGTTCAGCGCCTGCTCGATGTGCGACACGAAGGTGCCGAACAGGTCGAGGAAGATGCCGTTGGCCTGGCGCACGCGGGCCTGGATGTCGGGGTTGACCAGGGTGCTGAAGACGATGGGCGGCACGCCGGTTTCCAGCGCATTCTTGTTGATGCGCACGGCGACGTCGTCGGCCTTGTCCAGGGTGTCGATGAACGGCACGCGCACGGGGCGGAAACGCACCTGGTCGAACTGCGCCAGCACCGAATTGCTGAAGGTCTCGGCGGTGATGCCCGTGCTGTCCGAAACGATGTAGACGGTGCGAAGTGGGGTCGTGTCATTCATGTGTAAGAGATTCCAACCAGGCAAGGGAGTTGTAGGCCGCAACCGGGTACAATCTGCCCCTTAAAAGTCACCCCAAGGGCGTCCAGGCCAGTTTGGTCAGCGCAGTGAATCCTGCCCTGACCAAACTCGCTTTCATTCCATTGTAAAAGGTGACTTCAATGTCGTACGTCGTTTCGTTCGAGCAGCTCCGCATGACGGATGTGGACTCGGTAGGAGGCAAGAACGCATCGCTTGGTGAAATGATCAGTCAACTGGCAGGCGCGGGAGTGCGCGTGCCGGGCGGCTTCGCCACCACCGCCGAGGCTTTCCGCGACTTCCTCAAGGCGTCGGGCCTGGATGCCCGCATCGCCGAGCGCCTGTCCACGCTGAATCCCGAAGACGTCCGCGAACTGGCCCTGGCCGGCGCCGAGATCCGCCAATGGATCGTCGAGGCTCCGCTTTCTCCCGAGTTCGAGAAGGCCGTCCGTGATTCCTTCGCCGCGCTGGATGCCGACGGCAAGGGTTCGTTCGCCGTGCGTTCGTCGGCCACCGCCGAAGACCTGCCCGACGCCTCGTTCGCCGGCCAGCAGGAAACCTTCCTGAACGTCGTCGGCATCGACGACGTGCTGGACAAGATCCGCCACGTCTTCGCGTCGCTGTACAACGACCGCGCCATCTCGTATCGCGTGCACAAGGGCTATGCCCACGCCGAGGTCGCCCTGTCGGCCGGCGTGCAGCGCATGGTGCGCTCCGACAAGGGCAGCGCCGGCGTCATGTTCACCATCGACACCGAATCGGGCTTCCAGGACGTGGTGTTCATCACTTCGTCGTACGGCCTGGGCGAAACCGTGGTGCAGGGCGCCGTCAACCCCGACGAGTTCTACGTCTTCAAGCCCGCGCTGGAAAAGGGCAACTATCCCATCGTCAGCCGCCGTATCGGCTCGAAGCTGATCAAGATGGAGTTCGACCCCGAGCGCACCGAAGGCCGTGCCGTGCGCACCGTCGACGTGCCCGTGTCCGAGCGCAACCGCTACTCGCTGACCGACGAGGAAGTCACCGAACTGGCCCGCTACGCTGTCATCATCGAGCAGCACTACAAGCGCCCGATGGACATCGAGTGGGGCCGCGACGGCGTCGACGGCAAGATCTACATCCTGCAGGCCCGCCCCGAAACGGTGAAGTCGCAGCAAGGCACCGCCGACGTGCAGCAGCGCTACCGCCTGAAGGCCACCGGCGACGTGCTGATCACCGGCCGCGCCATCGGTCAGAAGATCGGCGCCGGCCGCGTGCGCATCGTGGGCGACGTGTCCGAAATGGACAAGGTGCAGCCCGGCGACGTGCTGGTCACCGACATGACCGACCCCAACTGGGAGCCGGTGATGAAGCGCGCCGCCGCCATCGTCACCAACCGCGGCGGCCGTACCTGCCACGCGGCCATCATCGCGCGTGAATTGGGCATCCCGGCCGTGGTCGGCTGCGGCGAGGCCACCGACGTCCTGAAGGAAGGCCAGAACGTCACCGTGTCGTGCGCCGAAGGCGACGAAGGCCGCATCTACGATGGCCTGATCGAGACCGAAGTGGAAGAAGTGCGCCGCGGCGAGATGCCGCCCATCGACATCAAGATCATGATGAACGTGGGGAACCCGCAACTGGCGTTCGACTTCGCCCAGATCCCGAACTCGGGCGTGGGCCTGGCCCGCCTGGAATTCATCATCAACAACAACATCGGCATCCACCCGAAGGCAGTCCTGGACTACCCGAACGTGGACAGCGAACTGAAGAAGGCCGTCGAGTCGGCTGCCCGTGGCTACGCCAGCCCGCGCGCCTTCTTCGTCGACAAGCTGGCCGAAGGCATCGCCACGATCGCCTCGGCGTTCTGGCCCAAGTCGGTCATCGTGCGAATGTCCGACTTCAAGTCGAACGAGTACCGCAAGCTGGTGGGCGGTTCGCGCTACGAGCCCGAGGAAGAGAACCCCATGCTGGGCTTCCGCGGCGCGTCGCGCTACATCGCCGAAGACTTCGCCGAGTGCTTCCGCATGGAGTGCGAAGCGCTGAAGAAGGTCCGCGACGAAATGGGCCTGACCAACGTCGAGATCATGGTGCCGTTCGTGCGCACGCTGGGCCAGGCGGCCCGCGTGGTCGACCTGCTGGCCGCTCGCGGCCTCAAGCGCGGCGAGAACGAACTGAAGCTCATCATGATGTGCGAAGTGCCGTCCAACGCCATCCTGGCCGAGCAGTTCCTGGAGTACTTCGACGGCTTCTCGATCGGCTCGAACGACATGACCCAGCTCACCCTGGGCCTGGACCGCGACTCGGGCATGGAACTGCTGGCCGCCGACTTCGACGAGCGCGACGAGGCCGTCAAGTTCATGCTGCAGCGTGCCATCCAGGCGTGCCTGAAGGCCGGCAAGTACGTCGGCATCTGCGGCCAGGGCCCCAGCGACCACCCGGACTTCGCCCAGTGGCTGAAGGACGAGGGCATCCTGTCGATGTCGCTGAACCCCGACACCGTGGTCGACACCTGGCAGAAGCTGGCGGCGAAGTAAGCCGCCCGGCAAGCAGGGCAGGGGGCGGATCCGATCCGCCGCCTTGCCTGGCTTCGACAACCCCGCCGTCATCGGCGGGGTTTTTCTTTGGGCGACATTGAAGCGGGCGCCCAGGCGAGCGCCTCGTCAGGCCGCGCGCCCGGATTCGTGCACCGATTGCTTCAACAGGCGTACGAAGCGCTGCACGTGCGCGGTGGGCCGGTCGAAACGCGACCGCGCCAGGCTTTGCTCGCGCCTGGGCGGGCTGCTGAAGGAAGCCGTCAGCGTGAACGACGGGCAGCGCTGAGGCGCGCCGCGCCGGTTCTGCGATTCGATCGTTGCGTTCAGGCGGCCGCGCACGTCTGCAGGAACCGGCGCAGCAGCGTGCCGGCCTGCGGCGTGTCGCCGACCGCCTGGGCGCGCGCCTGGGCGTCGATGCCTTCCCGGCCATACGGTTCGGCGTAGTACGCCAGGTGTTCGCGTATGAAGGCGGGCCCGAATTCGGGATGGAACTGGGCGCTGTAGCAGGTGGGCGTCCAGCGGACCAACTGGTGGGGATCCATGGCCGAGCGGGCCAGCACCTGGGCGTCGTCGGTCAGCCGCAGCAGCGTCTGCATGTGCACCGTCTGCGCCGGGAAACTCTCGGGCATGCCCTGCAGCAAGGCGTCGTTCAGGCCGGCTTCGGTCAGCGTGATGGCTTGCGTGCCCACTTCGCGGCCGGCGGGGTTGTCGCCGACCTCGCCGCCCAGCGCGTAGGCCAGCAACTGGTGGCCGTAGCAGACGCCGAACATGGGCAGGCCGGCGGCCGCCGCGCCGCGCAGCCACTGCGCGGTCTCTTCGCTCCAGGGCTCGTGGTCGGTGACCATGGCCGGCGAACCCGTGATCAGCGCGGCGCGGTAGGCCGAGGGATCTCGCGGCCGCCCGTCCCGGAACACCGGCACGATTTCCGCCTGCTCCGGGGCCAGGCCGGCGGCGGCGCGCAACTGCTCGCCATATCCGCCGTGACGCGCCCGCAGCGTGTCGTTCGGGTCTCCGGTGTGCAGGATGAGGACGGGCAGGGCGCTGGCGGTCAGGGATGCGGTCATGGCTGCTACAGGCTGAAAAAGCGGTTCAGGAAAGAGGAAGGCGACATGGCGCCCGCGCCGGGGCGCATGCGCAACCTCGGGGGACAATGCGCATATCAACGGCGCATTCTGTGGGAAATCCGTACAATCCGCTATGTTTTCACGCGCGGAGTACCTTGCGATGTGGGTTTGGTTCGGATTGGCGGCGATCGCGCTCATCGGCGAAGTCATGACCGGTACGTTCTATCTGTTGCTGGTGGCCCTGGGGCTGGCGGCAGCCGGCATCGTGGCCGCGCTGGACATGGCGCTGCAATGGCAACTGGTGACCTGCGGCGTGGTCGCGCTGGCGGGCCTGGCCGTGCTGCGCGGCACGGGCGTGCTCAAGAAGCGCGAGATCGATGCCTCGCGCAACGCCAACGTCAATCTCGACATCGGCCAGGCGGTCCAGGTCGAGGAATGGTCCGCCACCGGCTCGGCGCGCGTCTGGTATCGCGGCGCGCACTGGCAGGCCGAGCTCGCCGCCGGTGAGGTCGCCGCGCCCGGCACGCACGTGATCACCGAAGTGCGCGGCACGCGCCTGGTGCTGTCGGGCAAGCGTTGAGGCCAACCGGCAGTCTTCCGGCGGCCGCAATCCGCTGATTTTCTTTCCAGAAGGGGTTTACATGACGCTCGACCCATCCACCATCTTCCTGATCATCGTCGTCTTCCTGGTGCTGCTGGTCCTGATCCGCGCCATCGCGATCGTGCCGCAGCAGCATGCGTGGGTGGTCGAGCGGCTGGGCAAGTTCGACCGCGTGCTGTCGCCGGGCGCCGGTTTCGTCATCCCCTTCATCGAACGCATCTCGTACAAGCATTCGCTGAAGGAAATCCCGCTGGACGTGCCCAGCCAGGTCTGCATCACGCGCGACAACACCCAATTGCAGGTCGACGGCGTGCTGTATTTCCAGGTCACCGATCCGATGCGCGCGTCGTACGGTTCGTCCAACTACATCACGGCCATCACGCAGTTGTCGCAGACCACGCTGCGTTCGGTCATCGGCAAGCTCGAACTGGACCGCACCTTCGAAGAGCGCGAGTTCATCAACAGCACCATCGTGGCCTCGCTGGACGAGGCCGCCCTGAACTGGGGCGTGAAGGTGCTGCGCTATGAAATCAAGGACCTGACGCCGCCCAACGAGATCCTGCGGGCCATGCAGGCCCAGATCACCGCCGAGCGCGAGAAGCGCGCGCTGATCGCGGCGTCCGAAGGCCGCCGCCAGGAGCAAATCAACATCGCCACCGGCGAGCGCGAGGCGGCCATCGCCCGTTCCGAGGGCGAGAAGCAGGCCCAGATCAACCAGGCCCAGGGCGAGGCCGCCGCGGTGCTGGCCATCGCCGAGGCCACCGCCCAGGCCATCGTCCAGGTGGGCAACGCGGTGAGCCAGCCCGGTGGCATGGAGGCCCTGAACCTGCGCGTGGCCGAGCGCTACGTCGAGGCTTTCGGCGAAGTGGCCAAGGAAGGCAATACGCTGATTCTGCCGTCGAACCTGTCGGACGTGGGCGGCCTGGTGGCGTCGGCCATGACCATCGTCAAGTCCACGCGCGGCGCCTGATCGCTGCTGGGGGCCGCCGCCTGACTGCCTTGCCTGGATGCTGGCCCCCGTCAACCTGCTTGTCCTCACCGCGCTGTCCAGCCTGATCTGCCTGGCGGTGCTGGGGTCGCTGGCGCGCAGCGGCATGCCGGGCATCCGCGAAGCCGTGTGGGCCAACGTCCTGACCATCTGCTCGCTGGTCATCTTCGCGCAGCAGGCGCCCGGCAGCATCCGCTGGCTGACGATCCTGCTGCCCAATCTGCTGATCTCGGCCGGCTACAGCATCTATTATTACGGCATCTGCCGCTTCCTGGGCCAGCGCGCGCCGGTGCGGCTGCTGGCCACGGGCGTGGCCGCCCTGATGGGCGTGCTGTGGCTGTATCTATACGTCTGGCCCTCTACCGATGTTCGCATCGTCGCGGCGTCGCTGCTGCATGGCTTCATCAGTGGCGGCATCGCGTTGGCCCTCTGGCGCGCATTGCCCGCGGTGCGCTCGCGCTACAGTTATCTGTTCACGCTCGCGATCACCCTGATCGCCGCCGTCGGCTATCTGGTGCGCGCGGCGGTATACGTGCTGGGCATGGAAAGCGTGGACACGCTGATGTCGCCGGCGTTCTGGAACGTGGCCTTCCTGACGCTGGGCGTGCTGCTGAGCCCCAGCGTGACACTGGGTGTGATCATGATGATCCACGACCGCATGCTGGGCGAACGCGAGCGCGAGGCCAACACCGACTTCCTGACCGGCCTGTTGACGCGCAAGGCCTGGTGGCGCGAGACCGGCCGGCTGCACGCGCAGGCGGGACGCGGCGAACGGACGTTGACGGTGCTGACGCTGGACATCGATTACTTCAAGCAGATCAACGACCAGCACGGCCACGCCGCGGGCGACGCGGTGCTGCAGCATTTCGCGCGGGTGGTGGGCGAGGTGATGCGCGCAGGGGACGTGGTGGGCCGCCTGGGGGGCGAGGAATTCTCGGTGGCGCTGCCCGACACGCCGCTGTGGCAGGCCCAGCACGTGGCCCAGCGGCTGATGCAGGCAATACGGGACACGCCGTGCTTCTACGATGGCCGCACGCTGAGGTGCACGGTAAGCGGGGGGCTGGCGCAATGCGAACCCGGGGAGCCGCTGGAGTCGGCCAGCCTGCGCGCCGATCAGGCGCTGTATGCGGCCAAGGCGGCCGGGCGCAACTGCCTGGTGATGGCGCCGCCGGAAGGGTACAAGACCTGAATGGGTTGGCCTGGATGGCGCAGGCGGGCTGGGCCCGCCATGAGGTCAGTCGTCGCGGCGGCTGTTGCGCGTGTCGTGCTTCATCACGCGGTCTTTCTCGCGCTGCCAGTCTTTCTCGCGGGCGGTGTCGCGCTTGTCGTACAGTTTCTTGCCTCGGCCCAGCGCGAAATCGAGCTTGATCCGGCCGTTCTTGTAGTGCAGGTTCAGGGGAACCAGGGTGTAGCCGCGCTGCTCGACCTTGCCGATCAGCTTGCTGATTTCTTCCGCGTGCAGCAGCAGTTTGCGCGTGCGCATCGCGTCGGGATGGATGTGCGTGGAGGCGGTGGGCAGGGGGCTGACGTGCATGCCCATCAGGTAGATTTCGCCTTCGCGTACGATGACGTAGCTTTCCTTCAGTTGCACGCGGCCCGACCGGATGGCCTTGACCTCCCAGCCTTGCAGGGCGATGCCGGCCTCGTAGCGGTCTTCGATGAAGTAATCGTGCGAGGCCTTGCGATTGTCGATGATGCTCATTGGGGGAGGATACCTGCTCCGGGGCCGGTGTCGAGATCGTTCCGGCGGGCAGGATCCGCTGTACCGGTAAAATCCGATCATTCTAGCCATTTGCGATAGTCGATGCACACAGTCCAGCGTTCCGTCCTCGTGCCTTACTCGGCCGCCCAGATGTTCGACCTGGTGGCCGACGTGGAAAAGTATCCGGAGTTCATGCCCTGGTGCGGCGGCGCCGAGGTGCAGTCGCGTGACGACCACGGCATGCAGGCCTCCATCATGATCAGCCTGGCGGGGCTGAAGCAGCGTTTCACCACGCGCAACACCCACGATTATCCCAACCGCATCAACCTGGAACTGGTCGATGGGCCGTTCTCGCGCCTGGTCGGTAATTGGCAGTTCCAGCCGCTGGCCGACGATGCCTGCAAGGTGTTGTTCACCCTGGAATACGCGTTTTCCAACCGTGCGCTCGAGATGGTGGTGGGACCGGTATTCAATCGCATCGCCACCAGCTTCATCGATTCCTTCACCAAGCGGGCCCAGACCCAGTATGGCGAGTGATGCCCATGCCGGCGCCTTGCGCGTGCAGGTCTGCCATGCCGCGGCGGCCAGCGCCTGGCAGCGCGACCTGACCCTGCCCGCCGGCGCCACGGTGGCCGATGCCCTGGCCGCCAGCGGATTCGCCCAGGCATTTCCCGGCATCGACCCCTGGCGGCACGGGGTGGGCATCTACGGACACGCCTGTGTGCCCGATGCGCCGCTGTCCGACGGCGACCGCGTCGAGATCTACCGCGAGCTGCGCTTCGATCCCAAGGAATCGCGCCGCCGCCGTGTCGAACACCGGCGCACGAGCCAGGCCCGCCAGCGTCCGCCCGGACTGCTGTAGGACGGTCCCCGGCGGGAATTGTCGCCCGCGGGACAAAATCCAGGCCACGTTCCGGCGTAAGATTGAACTGGGTATGACGTTTACGTTAACGTAATATCCAGCGGCCGGCATCCTTCATGAGACGGTCGCATCCCCATAAGACCATAACGATCTCTGGAGACGCTTCGTGGACCTGGAACTGACCGACGAGCAGCGCGCCTTCGCCCAGGCGGCGCGCGATTATGCCCAGGGCGAGCTTGCGCCCAACGCCGCGCATTGGGATGCGGAAGGCATCTTCCCGCGCGAGGCCTTTGCGCGCGCCGGCGAGATGGGCTTCTGCGCCATCTATGCCAGCGAAGAGATCGGCGGCCTGGGCCTGCCGCGCCTGGACGCCACGCTGGTCTTCGAGGAGATGGCCGCCGTCGATCCGTCCACCACCGCCTTTCTCACCATCCACAACATGGCCACGTGGATGGTGGGCCAGTGGGGCCAGCCGGCGCTGCGCGCCGAATGGGGCCCCGCGCTGGCCAGCGGCCAGAAGCTGGCGTCGTACTGCCTGACCGAACCCGGCGCGGGGTCGGATGCCGGGTCGCTGTCGACCCGCGCCGAGCGCGAGGGCGGCGACTATGTCATCAACGGCGCCAAGGCCTTCATCTCGGGCGGGGGCGATACCGATCTGCTGGTGGTCATGGCGCGCACGGGTGGCGCGGGCGCGGGCGGCGTCAGCGCCTTCGCCGTGCCGGCCGATGCGGCGGGCATCGGCTACGGCCGCAAGGAACAGAAGATGGGCTGGAACAGCCAGTCCACGCGGCCCATCACCTTCGAGAACGTGCGGGTGCCCGCGGGCCACCTGCTGGGCGCCGAGGGCGAGGGCTTCAAGATCGCCATGAAGGGCCTGGATGGCGGGCGCATCAACATCGGCACCTGCTCGGTGGGCGCGGCGCAGGGTGCGCTGGACGCGGCGCGCCGCTACATGGACGAGCGCAAACAGTTCGGCCGCCGCCTGGCCGAGTTCCAGGCGCTGCAGTTCAAGCTGGCCGACATGGCCACGCACCTGGTGGCGGCGCGCCAGATGGTGCGGCTGGCCGCCTGCAAGCTGGACGGCGGCTCGCCGGATGCCACCACCTATTGCGCGATGGCCAAGCGCTTCGCCACGGACATGGGCTTCCAGATCTGCCTGGACGCGCAGCAACTGCATGGCGGATATGGTTACCTGCGTGACTATCCGCTGGAGCGTCTGGTGCGCGATACTCGGGTACACCAAATACTTGAGGGCACCAACGAGATCATGCGTGTGATCGTGGCCCGACAACTGCTGGATAAAGGAGTCGACATAAGATGAACGTACCCGTGCTGTTCGAGGAACGCTTTACCGATACCGGCATGCGCCTGGGCGTGGCCACGCTGAATTCGCCGCAGACCCTCAACGGGTTGTCCCTGGAAATGGTCGACATGCTGGACGTGCAGTTGCGCGCCTGGGCGGCCGACAGTTCGGTGGCGCTGGTCATCCTGCAAGGGGCCGGCGAAAAGGCGTTCTGCGCGGGCGGCGACCTGCACGGCCTGTATCGCAGCATGCGCGAGCATGCGGGGCAGGGCGCGTGGGCCAATACCCATGCGCGCACGTTCTTCGAGCACGAGTACCGGCTGGACTTCCTGATCCATTGCTATCCCAAGCCCCTGCTGTGCTGGGGCCGCGGCATCGTCATGGGCGGCGGCGTGGGCCTGATGATGGGCGCCAGCCACCGCGTGGTCAGTTCCGACGCGCGCGTGGCCATGCCCGAGATCTCCATCGGACTGTTTCCCGACGTGGGCGCCAGCTGGATGCTGAACCGCATGCCCGGCCGCGTGGGCCTGTTCCTGGCGCTGACGGGCGCGCAGTTGAACACCTCGGACGCCTTCTTCGCGGGCATGGCCGATTTCCGGCTCGATCCGGCCGACTGGCCGCGGTTCTGCGAGGCGCTCCTGCACCAGCCCTGGGCGGGCGGCCCCAACCAGGGCGGCCTGGCGCCGCGCTCCATCAACGACGGCCTGCTGCGCCAGGTGCTGCTGGCGCACGAGCCCACCGAGCCGCTCGAACCCGGCCCGTTGCGCCAGCACTCGTTCCTGATCAACAGCATCTGCGGCGAGATGAAGCTGGAAACCATCTACGAAGAGCTGGCCGAACTGAAGAACCACGACGATCCGTGGCTGGCGCGCGCCGCCAAGACCATGCTGGCCGGTTCGCCGGGCTCGGCGCGGCTGGCCTACGCGCTGCAACAGCACACGCGGCTGCGTTCGCTGGAAGACGTGTTCCGCATCGAGTACGTGGCGGCGCTGGTCTGCACGGCGCACGGCGACCTGCAAGAGGGCATCCGCGCGTTGCTGATCGACAAGGACAAGACCCCGAAGTGGAACCCGGCCACGCTGGCCGAGGCCAGTGCGGCCTGGGTGCAGCAGTTCTTCCAGGAACCCTGGCCGGAGGACATGCCCCATCCGCTGGAGGACCTGGGCCGCGCCTGACCCGCCGCGGCACGCGACGATTCACCCCCAAGACCCCGCGCCGACGTCTCGGCGGGACGAGCGCCCTGATGGCCGCCCGTCCCGACCCGGGCGCGGACACGGGGCCAGACAATGCGAGGAGACACGCAACATGAGCAGTATCGCTTTCATCGGGCTGGGCAACATGGGCGCGCCGATGGCGCAGAACCTGATCAAGGCCGGCCACGCGCTGACCGTATTCGATCTGGTGCCCGCGGCGGTGCGCACGCTGACCGACGCCGGCGCGCGCGCCGCGGGCTCGGCCGCCGAGGCGGTGGCGGGCGCCGAGATCGTCATCACCATGCTGCCGGCCAGCAAGCACGTCGAGGGCCTGTACCTGGGCGAAGACCTGCTGGCCCGCATCCAGCCGCCTACCCTGGTCATCGACTGCAGCACCATCGCGCCGGATTCGGCGCGCAAGGTGGGCGCGGCCGCGCAGGCGCGCGGCCTGGACATGGTGGATGCGCCGGTGTCCGGCGGCACGGGCGGCGCGGTGGCGGGCACGCTGACCTTCATCGTGGGCGGCGCCGACCAGGCGCTGGCGCGGGCCCGGCCCGTGCTGGAGCAGATGGGCAAGAACATCTTCCATGCCGGACCGTCGGGCGCCGGCCAGGTGGCCAAGATCTGCAACAACATGCTGCTGGGCATCCTGATGGCCGGCACTTCCGAGGCCCTGGCGCTGGGCGTGGCCAACGGGCTGGATCCCAAGGTGCTGTCCGACATCATCGCCAAGAGTTCGGGCCGCAACTGGGCTACCGAGCTGTACAACCCCTGGCCCGAGGTGATGCCCAACGCGCCGGCCTCGAAGGACTATGCGGGCGGCTTCGGCACGGACCTGATGCTCAAGGATCTGGGGCTGGCGGCCGAGGCGGCGTTGTCGGCGCGCGCGGCCACGCCGCTGGGCGAGCTGGCGCGCAACCTGTATGCGCTGCACAGCCAGGGCGGCAGCGGCGGGCTGGACTTCTCCAGCATCGTGCGCCTGTATACCCGCAAGCCCGGATGAGCGGCGGCGCGGCGGTATCGGAAGAACTGGCCGCGCGCGTGCAGGCCAGCTTCGCCCGCCAGGGCGTGATGGCGATGATGGGCGCGGAACTTCGCGTGACGGCGCCCGGCAAGGTCGAGATCCGCCTGGCGCATCGCGCCGACCTGTCGCAGCAGAACGGCTTCCTGCACGCGGGCATCTCCACCACCATCGCCGACAGCGCGGGCGGCTATGCCGCCTTCAGCCTGTTCGAGCCGGGCGAGGACGTGCTGACCTCCGAGTTCAAGATGAACTTCCTGGCGCCGGCCTCGGGCGAGTATTACGTGGCGACCGGCACCGTGCTCAAGCCGGGGCGCCGCCTGACCGTCTGCCAGGCCGAGGTGCATGCCTGGCGCGACGGCCAGCCCACGCTGTGCGTGGTGGGCTTGATGACCACGGTGCGCGTCACGCGGCGTTGATGCGCGCCGCCGGCCGGCACGTGCGGCGGCATCGGGCGGTGTGACCACGGACAGCGCGGGCTTATACTCGGCACGCGCCGATCGGCAGGGTTGCCGGGCGCGTTCCATGATGCCTACCGCAGAACACCATCGCATCTTCCGTATCGGCTGGCTGCGCGCCGCCGTGCTGGGCGCCAATGACGGCATCGTCTCCACCGCCAGTCTGATCGCCGGCGTGGCGGCCGCGCAGACTAGTCACGAAGCCATTCTTGCGGCCGGACTGGCGGCCTTGGTGGCCGGATCGCTGTCGATGGCGGCCGGCGAGTACGTCTCGGTGCGCAGCCAGGCCGATACCGAGGCCGCCGACCTGCAGATGGAAATGCGCTCGTTGCGTGGCAATGCGGCGCAGGAACTGGACGAATTGATCGGCATCTACGTGGCGCGCGGGCTGAGCCCCGACCTGGCCGGGCAGGTGGCGCGCCAGTTGACGCAGCATGACGCCCTGGACGCGCATGCGCGCGACGAATTGGGCATTTCCTTGCACAACCGCGCTCGGCCCGTGCAGGCGGCGGTGGCTTCGGCGGGGTCGTTCGCGGTGGGGGCGGCGTTGCCGCTGGCGGTGTCCGCACTGGCGCCGCTGCCGGGCGTGATCGGGACGGTCAGCGTGGCGTCGGTGGTTTGCCTTGGGCTGTTGGGAGCCGTTTCGGCACGGGCCGGCGGCGCGCCGATGGGGCGCGCCAGCATCCGGGTCATGGTGCTGGGGGCTTTGGCGATTGGACTGACCGCCGGGGTGGGCGCGTTGTTCGGGGTGGCGGTGTAGATCGGCAAGCAGGGCGAAACCGTGTCGATGACGCGGCGCGCCCTGCGCGTGCATCACGCGGTCAAGCGTTTGCCGTCAACGCATACGGCAGCGGCATCACCTCGATGCGCGGGCCGTCCGGCGCGCCCAGCCGCAGATCGCCCTCCGGCAGCGACGACAGGGTGGTCTCGAACAGCAGCGAGACGCCCGCATGCCCGGTGGCGTCGACCACGCGGCCGCAGGGTTCGCCAGGTTGCGTGGCGTCGTAGACGTCCAGGCCGGCCAACTGATCCGTGCCGGCGCTGCCCTGCAACTGGCCATAGGCCATGCGCCGCTTGACCGTGCCGCGGTAGTGGCTGCGCGCCACCACTTCCTGTCCGGGATAGCAGCCCTTGGTGAAGCTGACGCCGCCGGCCAGTTCCAGGTTGACCGTTTGCGGAATGAACAGATCCTGCGTGGCGCTGCCGATCCAGGGCAGCCCGGCGGCCAGGTCGGCGGCTTGCCACAGCGCGGGCACGGCACGGGCCAGCAACTGGCCCAGGGCGCCGGCCTGTTGCAGTTGGGCATCGCTGGCGATCCACCACCAGCGCAGGCTGGCGCCGCTGGCCGCGGGCGCGGCGATCCAGGTGCCGGTGACCCGTTCCACGCGTTGCCAGGCCGTGCGCGGCAGTTCGCCGCCCGCGGCGGCCTGCAGGGCAGGCAACTGATCGGCGTCGCATTGCACGCCGGCGGGGTGCAGGGCCGCGAACGACAGCTTGGCCTTGGCCCGCAGCACGAACATGGACAGGCGCTTCTGCAAGGCCTCGGCCAGATCGGCGCGCACCAGGGCGTACAGGCGGGCATCGTTCTCGGCGCCTTCGGCGGCACGCCACATCACCAGCGTGGCCAGCAGGCGGCCTTTGGCGGTGCAATAGCCGGCCAGGCGCGCGGCGTCGGCGGGCAGGCCGGTGACGTCCTGCGTCAGTTGGCCGTGCAGAAAGGGCAGGGCATCGTCGCCGGCGGCGGCCAGGACGCGGAAGCCGGGCAGCGGCGCGCACAGCGGCGAACCTTCGGCGCCCAGCGGAATCGAATCGTAGAAAGCATGCATGGTGGCGGTAGGCGGACGGCAGCGCCGCCCGCGGCTGGCAGGCAAACTCCCATGATACGCCGTGCCGGCCGCCAGCCGGTTCAAGTCCTTGCGCTTGTCAGGGGCGGAACGCGGCCGGGCGCCGCGCCTATCCATTACACTTCACCCCACTCATGAGAATCCGTTTCCGCACCCTCTTTCTGATGTTCGTGCTGCTGGCGCTCGTGGCGGCTGCCGCCGTCGTGGGCCTGGCCTGGCGCTGGGCGCATGAACCCGTACCGCTGGCCGCCGAGCGCGTCGATTTCGTGGTGCAGCCCGGCAGCAACCCGCGCGCGGTCGCGCGCACGCTGGCGCAGGCGGGCATTCCCGTCTGGGAAGACGGCTTCATCTGGATGGCGCGCCTGACCGAACAGGACAAGCTGATCAAGGCCGGCGGCTACGAGGCCGTGCAGGGCGACAGCCCCTGGAAGCTGCTGGAACGCATGGCGCGCGGCGACATGTCGCAACGGCAGATCACGTTCGTCGAAGGCTGGACCTTCCGCCAGATGCGCGACGCGCTGCGCAACCATCCCGACGTCAAGCAGACGCTGGACGGCGTCAGCGACGAGGCGCTGATGAAGCGCCTGGGCTCCGAAATCGAGCATCCGGAAGGCATGTTCTTCCCGGACACCTATGTGTTCACCCCCGGCAGCAGCGATTTCGACATCCTGCGCCGCGCCTACCAGGCGGGCGAGCAGGTGCTGCAGAAGTTCTGGGCCGACCGCTCGCCCGACCTGCCGCTGGCCACGCCCTACGAGGCGCTGATCCTGGCCTCGATCATCGAGAAGGAAACCGGCGACGGCGCCGACCGCGCGCGCATCGGCGGCGTGTTCGTCAACCGCCTGCGCCGCGGCATGCTGCTGCAGACCGATCCCACCGTCATCTACGGCATGGGCGCCGCCTACGACGGCCGCATCCGCAAGCGCGACCTGCAGACCGATACGCCGTGGAACACCTACACCCGGCCCGGCCTGCCGCCCACGCCCATCGCCGCCTCGGGCCGCGCCGCCTTGCATGCGGCCACGCATCCCGAGGCGCATGACTACTACTATTTCGTTTCGCGCGGCAACGGCACCAGCGAGTTCTCGCGCAACCTGAACGAGCACAACCGCAACGTCTCGCGCTACATCCTGGGACAAGGGCAGAAATGATTTTCCCGCGCACGATCATCCGTACGCAATCCGTGAGGGCCGAATGACGGCCCGCGGTCTTTTCATCACGCTGGAAGGCGTCGATGGCGCCGGCAAGAGCACCCACGCCGGCTGGCTGGTCGACGCGATCCGCGCCTCGGGCCGCACCGTGCTGGCCACCCGCGAACCGGGCGGCACGCCGCTGGGCGAACGCCTGCGCGAGCTGGTGCTGCACGAACCCATGCACCTGGAAACCGAGACGCTGCTGATGTTCGCCGGCCGTTGCGAACACGTGCGCACCGTCATCGAGCCCGCGCTGGCCAGCGGCACGTGGGTGGTCTGCGACCGCTATAGCGACGCCACCTACGCCTACCAGGGCGGTGGCCGCGAGCTGGGCACCGAACGCATCGCCGCGCTCGAACAATGGATGCAGCCCGGCCTGCAGCCCGACCGCACCTGGCTGTTCGACGTGCCGCCCGAGGTGGCGCGCCAGCGCCTGTCGGCCAGCCGCGACCCCGACCGCTTCGAGCGCGAGGCCGGCGCCTTCTTCGAGCGCGTGCGCGCGGCCTACCATGCGCGCGCGCAGGCGCAGCCGCAACGTTTGCACATCATCGACGGCAGCCGTTCCGTGGACGAGGTCCGGGCCCAGCTCGCGGCCGAGTTGCAGGCGTTGCTGGCGTCGGCGCAATGATGGTCATGCGGATGCGGGGGGTTCGATGAGTCTGGCGGCATTTCTTCCCTGGCACATGGAAAAGGCGCACGGCTGGCTCGGCCAGCGCGAGCGTTTCGCCCATGCCTGGCTGATCCACGGCGTGGCCGGTATCGGCAAGCTGCAATTCGCGGCGGCTGCCGCGGCCAGCCTGCTGTGCGAGTCGCCCGACAACGGCCTGGCCTGCGGGCGCTGCAACGCCTGCGCGTGGGTGTCCGCCGGCAATCACCCAGACCTGCGACGCATCCGCCCCGAGGCCGTGGCGCTGGAAGAGGGCGCGGATGCCGCGCCCGAATCCGACGAAACCGAGACGCCTGCCACGGGCGGGGCCAAGCGCGCGCCGTCGAAGGACATCCGCATCGACCAGATCCGCGGCCTGGAATCCTGGTTCAACACCGCCACGCACCGTGGCGGCTGGCGCGTGGCGCTGTTGTATCCGGCCGAGGCGCTGAACGTGATTTCCGCCAATGCGCTGCTGAAGGTGCTGGAAGAACCACCGCCCAATACGGTGTTCCTGCTGGTGGCCGATGCGCCCGATCGCCTGCTGCCCACGCTGGTGTCTCGCTGCCGGCGCCTGCCGTTGCCGGCGCCGGCGCCCGAGCTGGCCCTGCAATGGCTGCGCGACCAGGGCGTGGAGCCGGCGGCCGAGTGGCTGGCCGCGGCGGGCGGCGCGCCCCTGGCGGCCCAGCGCCTGTCGCAGCAGCAGGACCTGCCGTGTCCCGCCTGGCTGGGCCAATTGATCGTTCCCTTGTCCGTGGGCAAGGCGCCGGATGTGGGGACACTGACCGAATGGCTGGAAAAAATCCCGACGCCCGAATGGATCGATGCGTTGCAGCGTCTGCATGCCGACCTGATGCTGGCCGGCTGCGGCGCCCCCGCGCGTTATTTTCCCTCGCTGGCCGATGCCGTGGGCAAAGCGGCCGCACGGGCGCATCCCGCGCGGGTGGCCGACACGGCCCACTGGCTGTCCACCCAGCGCGCGGTGGCCAATCACCCCTTGAATGCCAAGCTGTTCGCCCATGCGGCGCTGCAGCGGGTGGTGCTATCCTGCCAGGCATGATGTCCCGGTTCCCCGGGGCCGCATTGATCGAACAAGCCCGCCCTCGCGGCGGCTTTCCTGGCGGATACGCCTGTCTCAGTCCATGCCGCGGCGCGCGCAGGCGCCGCCCGCGGCCATCATCCCATCCACCATGTACGTCGATTCGCATTGCCATCTGAATTTTCCCGAACTGGCGAAGGACCTGCCCGGCATCCTGGACCGCATGCAGGCCAACCGGGTCAGCCACGCCCTGGTCGTCAGCGTGAACATGCCGGAATGGCCCGGCCTGATGGAACTGGTCGAGCCGCATGGCAACCTGTGGGCGTCGGTGGGGGTGCATCCCGACTACGAGGACACGCCCGATCCCGAGCCCGAAGAGCTGGTGCGCCTGGCCCGGCACCCCAAAGTGGTGGCCATCGGCGAGACGGGCCTGGACTATTACCGCCTGTCCGAGCCGCTGGACTGGCAGCGCGACCGTTTCCGCCGCCATATCCGCGCCGCGCGCACCACGGGCCTGCCGCTGATCGTGCATACGCGCTCGTCGGCCGCCGATACGGTGCGGATGCTGCGGGAAGAGGGGGCGGCGGAAGTCGGCGGCGTCATGCACTGTTTTACCGAGACCTGGGAGATCGCGCGCCAGGCCATGGATCAGAATTTCCATATCTCGCTGTCGGGCATCGTCACGTTCAAGAATGCCCAGGTCGTGCATGACGTGGCGACCCGCATGCCGCTGGACCGCCTGCTGATCGAGACGGATTCGCCCTATCTGGCGCCCGTGCCGCATCGTGGCAAGCTGAACGACCCGGCCAAGGTGGTGCACGTGGCCGAACGCATCGCCCAGTTGAAGGGTATTCCGGTGGAAGACGTGGCTCAGGCATCTACGGAAAATTTCTTCAAACTTTTCAATAAGATAAAGAGATAATCTAATCTAAAATATCTCATCTTATAAAGTTAAAGCATTACTTTAGGATTGTGCGATATGGCTATGTTCAAGCGTAAGAATTTCATTCAACGTTCAGGCAGCCGCATCGCGCCGGCCGCCCTGGTCATGGCCCTGGCGCTGGCCGGGGGGGCGCCCGTGTCGGCCGCGCAGGTCTCCGCCAACTGGTGGCCGGCCATTGCCAACGATCGCGTGGACGAGATGCGCGCCATGCTGGCCCAGGGCGCCGATCCGAATCTACGTTATCAGAACGGCCAGCCGGCCATCATGCGCGCGGTCATCGACAAGGCGTGGAAGGTCTTCGACCTGCTGGCGGCGGATCCCCGCACCGACGTCAACGCCGAGAATCCGGCCGGCGAAACGCCCTTGATGTATCTGGCGCTGCTGGGCGAGACCGAGCGGGCCAGGACGTTGATCGCCCGTGGCGCTCATGTGAATCGCCTGGGCTGGACGCCGCTGCACTACGCCGCGTCGAAGGGCCAGGTCGCCGCCGCCAAGCTCATGCTGCAGAACCAGGCCATGCCCAATGCGCCGTCGCCCCAGGGCGCCACGCCGCTGATGATGGCGGCGCTGTCGGGCAACCAGGCCATGGTGCAACTGTTGATGGACGCCGGCGCGGATGTGACCACCCGCGACCTCGAGGGCAAGAATGCCGCCGACTGGGTCGACGCGCGCAAGGAGCCGGCGTTGGCGAAGAATCTCAAAGAGGTGGTGGCGCGGGCGGAACAGCGCAAGCGCGACCTGCGGGCCACGCAAGGGCAGGGCGAACCGATTGCGCCGGCGCCCAGCCTGCCCCCGATGCAATCCGCCCCCCTGCCTGAGGCGCCGCCCGCGCCGGCGGCCATGCAGCCCGCGCCCGCCACCGCAACGCCGCCCGCGCCGACGATTCGAGGCGTGACGGGCGTACGCCAGCAGTCCTATGATTGAGTGAAAATAGCCTGACACTGCGTGAATTCAGTCTGACCAGCAATATTTAATACGTCCCTAATTAAATAAATATGAATTAATTGGGGACGTATTTGGGTTCGTGGATAAAATGGCGTCATTCCTCCAGGAGAGCAGCCTCATGTCTCAAACTCCCACCCATGCATTGCCGTCGTATCTGGATCCCGACCATCTCGGCCCGTGGGGCATCTACCTGCAACAGGTAGACCGCGTCACGCCCTACCTGGGCTCGCTGGGCCGTTGGGTCGAGACGCTCAAGCGCCCGAAGCGTGCGCTGGTCGTGGACGTGCCGATCGAGCTGGACAACGGGACCATTGCCCACTTCGAGGGCTACCGCGTGCAGCACAACACGTCGCGCGGTCCGGGCAAGGGTGGGGTGCGTTTCCACCAGGACGTCACGCTGTCCGAAGTGATGGCCCTGTCGGCCTGGATGTCGATCAAGAACGCGGCCGTCAACCTGCCGTACGGCGGCGCCAAGGGCGGCATCCGTGTCGACCCGCGCAACCTGTCGCAATCCGAGCTCGAGCGCATGACGCGCCGCTACACGTCCGAGATCGGCGTGATCATCGGCCCGTCGAAAGACATTCCCGCCCCCGACGTGAACACCAACGCGCAAACCATGGCGTGGATGATGGACACGTATTCGATGAACGAAGGCGCCACCGCCACCGGCGTGGTCACCGGCAAGCCGATCGCGCTGGGCGGCAGCCTGGGCCGCGTCGAGGCCACCGGCCGCGGCGTGTTCGTGGTGGCCTGCGAAGCCGCGCGCGACCTGAACATCGACGTCTCCAAGGCCCGCGTCATCGTGCAGGGCTTCGGCAACGTGGGCGGCACCGCTGCCCGCCTGTTCCACGAAGCCGGCGCTACCGTGCTGGCCGCGCAGGACCACACCGGCACGGTCTACAACCCGGCTGGCCTGGACGTGCACAAGCTGCTGGCCCATGTGGCCGCCACGGGCGGCGTCGGCGGCTTCAGCGGCGGCCAGGCGTTGGACAACGCCGAGTTCTGGGGCCTGGAAACCGATTTCCTGATCCCCGCCGCGCTGGAGAACCAGATCAATGCCGGCAACGCCGCGAAGGTGCGCGCCAAGGTGGTGGTCGAGGGCGCCAACGGCCCGACCACGCCCGAGGCCGACGACATCCTGCGCGACAACAATGTGTACGTGGTGCCCGACGTGCTGGCCAACGCCGGCGGCGTCACGGTCAGCTATTTCGAGTGGGTGCAGGACTTCTCCAGCTTCTTCTGGAGCGAGGAAGAGATCAACCAGCGCCTGGAACGCCTGATGCGCGAGGCCTACGCGGGCGTGTCGCAGATGGCGAAAGAGCACAAGGTCACGCTGCGCACGGCGGCGTTCATCGTGGCGTGCACGCGCATCCTGCAGGCGCGCCAGGTGCGCGGCCTGTATCCGTGACCGGTTGACGGTCGCATCAGGCGGGGCGCTTCGGCGCCTGCCTGGAATCGAGCAAAAAATGGTCGCCCGACGGCGACCATTTTGCATCCTGGCCGGCGTTAGGCCGATGGCCTGCAACGAGCGGCTGGCCATGCGCGGGCTGGACGGCAGGGCCGGCCAGGCAGTGCCTGCCGCAGCCCGCCACAGGCAAGCCGGGTGGCTGGGCTGCCACGCAGCCGATCAAGACCCCGGCGGCATGAACTCCGGCTTCAGGATGCCGCGCAGCGCCTTGTACGGCAGCGTCAGCTCCGGCTGACCGGACGAATAGGGCGCGATCGCGTAGGCGTCGTACTTCACTACCATGCCCTGGCGGGTCAGCGTGACGTTGTCGGTGGGTTGGAACGGCCAGTTCTTGTCGTAAGCGGCCGGATCGCGGCGCGCGTCCTCGTTCTGCTTCAGCCACGCGGCATGGGCTTCGCGCAGCGCCTGCAGATATTGCTCGCCCCGGCCGGGGATGACCATCTGCGCCAGCGTGAGCTCGCTGCCCGTGCTGCGTTGCCAGTTCAGGAAATGCGTGGCGGGAATCGGATGGGCGGCGCCCGTCAGGTATTGGCTGGTGGTCAGTTCGACCCCGATCAGGTCGCCGACGGTATCCCTCACCTTGGCGTGCAGGTCCGTGCGGTCGCGCGGTTGTGCGGTGCGCCAGAAATACGCCACGTATTCGTCGATGGTGCGGTAATTGCCCTGCAGATTGGCATCCACGCCCGTCATGCCGGCCAGGCCGCGGTCCACCGCCTGGGTCAGCGGGGCGATGCCGGGAAACGCCACGCTGTCGATGACGATCCGTGGGCATTCGCCGCGGCAACCGGGCTTGGTCAGTTCGCGCTTGATGGATTCCGTGCGCACGTCGCCCTCGCTGGCCGCCGCGCCCTTGGCGGGCAGGCTGATGGTGTCCGAAGGCGAACTGCCGCAGGCGGCGACCAGCGCGGCGGCCAGGGCGATCAGGGCGATACGGCCCGCGCGTCGTTGTAGGTCCAGCATTGTCGTACTCGCGTCTCAGGGGACCGTGCCGGTCCATTCGTCGGTGGAGAATTTCTCGCGCGCCTGGCGCTCGGCTTCCTCCAGGGTGGCCGCGCCCAAGGTGCCGGGGGACAGCAGGCACATGCCCGAGAAGGTGTCGAGCATGCGGCCGATGATGGTCTGGCGCGCCAGGCCGGTCTGGCTGCGCAGCGGATCGACGCGCTTCTTGGCGCTGGTGGTGCCCTTGTCGGACAGTTTCTCGCGGCCGATGCGCAGCACCTTCACCATCTTTTCGGCATCGATGTCATAGGACATGGTGACGTGGTGCAGCACCGCGCCGCCGCGGCGCGCCTGGGCGGCGCCGCCGATCTTGCCGGCTTCGGAGGCAATGTCGTTCAGCGGCTGGTACCAGGCCTTGATGCCCAGGTCGTGCAGCGCGCGGATCACCCAGCCGTCCAGGAACTCGTAGGACTCCTGGAAACTCATGCCATGCACCAGCGCCTGCGGCACGCTCAGCGAATAGGTGATGGTGTTGCCAGGCTCGACGAACATCGCGCCGCCGCCGCTGACGCGGCGCACGACCGCGATGCCGTGCTCGTGCGCGGCCTGCATGTCGACCTCGTTGCGCAGCGACTGGAAACGGCCGATGACCACGGCGGGAGCCGACCATTCCCAGATGCGCAACGTGGGCGGACGGCGGCCCGCGCCCACCTCGTCGGTGATGACGGCATCCAGCGCCATGTGCGTGGCCGGCATCTGCGGGCCTTCATGGATCAATTGCCATTCGTAGTCCGACCAGGCCGTGCGGCGCGGCGCCTGGACAGGCTGGGGGGGCACCGTGGTGGGGGCGGCGGGGGGAGTGTTGGAAGCGTCCATGGATGTCATGACAGGGCCCTGCGGATGACCACGGCCACCGCTTCGGGCGAAAAACCGAACAGTTCGGCCCCGGTGGGCAGGGCCTGGCGTACCGCCTCGGCCAGGCCGGCTTCGTCGGTGTCGGCGGACAGGCCGGACAGGCCGCGGTTGATGGTCTCGAGCGCGTCGGGCGGTTCGAGGAAGAAATCGCCGCTGATGCACACGTGGGCCAGGCGGCCGTCGACGACGTCGACGTCGGCCACGACCAGCTTGCCGCCGGGGACTTTGTACTCTCCGTGCATGGGGAAGGCTCCTTGCCGTTCAATCCAGGTTGAGCTTCATGCCTTCGTGGCTGGCCACGAAACCCAGGGATTCGTAGAAGCGCCGCGCATCGGTGCGCTGCTTGTCGGTGGTGAGCTGCACGACGCCGCAGCCGTGCTCGCGGCATTGCGCGATCGCCCATTCGAACATGACGCGGCCCAGGCCGGTGCCGCGGGCGCTGGCGGCGATGCGCACGCTTTCGATCTGCGCGCGCCACAGGCCTTGCCGCGACAGGCCCGGGATGAACGTGAGCTGCAGGCAGCCCACGATATGGCCATCGCGCTCGGCCACGGCGAGCTGGTGCAGCGGATCGCGGTCGATGGCCTCGAAGGCCTGCACGTAGCAGGGCCGCGGCGGCATGGTCGCATCTTCGCGGGTACTGCCCAGCAGGTCGTCGGCCAGCAGGGCGATGATGGCGGGGAGATCGTCGGCGACGGCGCGCCGGAAAGTGGGATCCGCTCGATCCATGCGGTTCAGCGGCGCAGCGAGGCGGCGGTCTGGCCGAACAGCACGCGGCGCGAGGCCTCGTCGCTGACCGACGGCGTGACGTTGATTTCCTTGGCCTTCTGGTAGGCGCGCACGGTGGCCGGACGAGCCGCGATGGCGTCGAACCAGCGTTTCAGGTGCGGGAAGTCTTCCAGCTTCTGGCCTTGCTTCTCGTGCGGCACGATCCAGGGGTAGGCCGCCATGTCGGCGATGGAGTATTCGCCCGCCACGAACTCGCGGTCGGCCAGACGGTGGTCCAGCACGCCGTACAGCCGGTTGGTTTCCTTGACGTAGCGTTCGATGGCGTAGGGAATCGGTTCGGGCGCGTACGACGAGAAGTGATGGTTCTGGCCGGCCATGGGGCCCAGCCCGCCCATCTGCCAGAACAGCCATTGCAGGGCCTCGGTGCGGCCGCGCAGGTCTTGCGGGATGAACCGGCCGGTTTTCTCGGCCAGGTACAGCAGGATGGCGCCGGATTCGAACACCGAGACCGGCGCGCCGCCGCCGGCGGGCTCCTGGTCGACGATGGCGGGAATGCGGTTGTTGGGCGAGATGGCCAGGAATTCGGGCTGGAATTGCTCGCCCTTGCCGATGTTGACCGGATGGATCTTGTAGGGCACGCCGGCTTCTTCGAGAAACAGGGTGATCTTGTGGCCGTTGGGGGTCGTCCAGTAGTACAAGTCGATCATGATGGTCCTTTGCTCGTTGCGTCGCCCGTTGTGCGGGCGGCAAGTCCCCATGATAGCGGCTTGCCGCCGGGCGGGGGCTCAAGCCCCGGCCCGGCACGCGGGTTTGACGGCCCAGGCCGCGGCGGCGGACGCGCGGCGTGCTGCCGCCGCCGCGCCAGCCGCTCAGGCGGCGGGGGGCTGGGCGGCGCAGGCGGCCGCGATATCGTCGGCGATCGAGGCCGGCGCATCGGTCGGCGCATAGCGCTTGATGACTTGGCCGTCGCGGCCCACCAGGAACTTCGTGAAGTTCCATTTGATGCCTTCCGTGCCCAGCAGGCCGGGCTTCTGTTCCTTCAGCCAGCGATACAGCGGGTGGGCGTCCGCCCCGTTGACGTCGATCTTGGCGAACATCGGGAAGGTGACGCCGTACTGCATGTCGCAGAAGCTGCGGATCTCGGCGTCGTCGCCCGGCTCCTGGTGGCCGAACTGATTGCAGGGGAAGCCCAGGACGGCGAAGCCCTTGTCGCGGTAGCTGCGATAGAGATCTTCCAGGCCCGAATACTGCGGCGTGAAGCCGCACTGCGACGCCACGTTGACGACCAGGGTGACTTGGCCATCGAAGTCGGACAGGGGGCGCTCCTGGCCATCGAGGCCGCGCGCGGAGAAATCGAACAGGGTGGTCATTCAGCCTCCGTTTGGGCGGCTGGGGCGGCAAGACGCCGCGGCTAGCCGCCTGGCGCCCAGAAGTGTAACGCCACCTTGAAATGCGCGCGAGGGCGGCGGCCCGTGTTCAGACCAGCCGCAAGTCCTGGGCCCGCGTGCCGGGAAACACGGTGTCCAGCTGCCTGGCGTTCAGTCCGTAGAGCTTGCCGAACAGCCCGCCGAACACCGCGCGGTAGTCGTTCAGCACGGGGTAGTCGCGGTCCTGGAACAGCGTGGCGTGCCCGACCTCGACCTGCCGGCCCGCGATGCGGCCGCCGCGGACCGTGCCGCCCAGCACCCAATATACCGAGCCGTGGCCGTGGTCGGTGCCCCGGTTGCCGTTCTCGCGGAAGGTGCGTCCGAATTCGCTGATGACCACCACCGTGGTGTTCTTCCAGGCCGGCCCCATGGCCTTCGCATAGGCCGCCAGGGCCTGCCCCAGCCGGCCCAGGTTGTTGGCCAGGTTGCCGTTGACGCCGCCCTGGGCCACATGCGTGTCCCAGCCGCCCACGTCGACGAAGCCGATGTTGTAGCGGTCGGCCATGAAGCCGCCGATGCGTTCGGCCTGCGCGGCCAGGGTCTGCGTGGAGACCGCCTTGCCATTGGCTTGCGCCATCTCTTTCTGCATGGCCTCGCTCTGAGCGGCGATCTGCAGGCCTTCGTCCACCGACTGGCCCAGGTCGGTGCCCTGGTACATCCGCGCCAACGTGCGGGCACGGTCTTCGTTCAACGTGGATTTCCGGTTGCCGCCGCCCAGGTCGATGTTGGGCACGCCGAGTTCGCCGCGAAAGATCTGCGGCACGTCGCGGGTGAACGAGGCGGGGTGCCGGCTGTCGCGCGACAGCACCTCGGACAGGCGGTTCAGGAAGCCGGAACGGTAGTTGCCGCGTGCGCTGGCGGCGCGGCCCACCTCGATGCTGTTCTGTGTCTCGAAATGGCTGCGGCTGAGGTCGTCGGTGCCGGCGAACGGCACGAAGGCCAGTTCGCCGCGCTGGTACATCGGCATAAGACTGTCCGCCAGCGCGGGATGCAGCGCCCAGCCATCGGCCAGCGGCAGCGCCTGGTCTCTGGGAATGGCGATGTTGGGACGCGATTCGTAATAGAACTCGCTGGTGGCGGGCACCAGCAGGTTGGCGCAGTCATAGGCGCCTCGCATGAAGACCACCAGCAGTCGCGTATCGGCGGCTGGCGCGGCATACAGGCTGGCGCCGTGCAGCAGCAAGGGGGCGGCGGCGGCATGGGCAAGAAAGCGGCGTCGGTCCATGATCTGGGCTCCGTATCTGGGCGGGAGCTGCGCTGCGGTCAGCGGCGCATGAACTCCGGCGAGGACAGCAGCAGGGTGTTCGCTTCGCGCACGTTGGGCGCCTGCCCGATGGCGGTTCGCGTGGCGGACGACAGGCTGGCGTAGGGGCCGTCCGCGCCATAGGCATCGAGCAGGCTGGGCAGAGTGGGGGGCTTGGGCGGTGCGGCGTCGGGCGATTCGCGGTACAGCCCGGCGCCGCCCGTGGCGATCTGGCGCGCGACCTCGAAACGCGTGGTCATCTGGCCCGATCCCGACCAGTCGGATTGGGCCATGGGATAGCCATCCGGCGTGATGCGGCGGCCCATCGCCTGTCCCAGCCGGTTGATCATGGCGACCGCCGGGCGGACGTTGATGATGGGCGGCTGGTCTGCATAGGCCGCGCGCAGCGACGAGTACACATACTGGGTGGGATCCTTGAATTTGCCGGCGGTCAGCGAGGCCGCGAATTCCGGCGAGTCGAACATCGTGCGCAGTACCTGCGCGATGTCGCCGTCGCTTTTCAGGAAGGTCTGCGCCATGCGCTCGACCAGCGCCCGGCTGGGTTTGTCCGACACGAAATAGCGCGCCAGCTTGCCGCTGACGAAATGCGCGGTGGCGGGCTGGCGGGCCAGCAGATCCAGCACGCCGTCGATCTCGTTCATGCCGCCGGGCGGTATCGTGCGGCCCAGCAGGGTCTTGGCGCCGTCGTCATGGCGGCCGGGAGAGAAACGGAACAGGCCGTCCTGCGTCGCCTGCATGCGCTTGCCGCGCGCCTGCCGGCCACCGGGTTTTTCGCCATGATCGACGCCCAGCCCGGTCAGTACGCGCGCCAGTTCCTGGACGTCCTGCTGCGTGTAGCCGGCATCCACGCCCAGTGTGTGCAGTTCCATCAGTTCGCGGGCGTAGTTCTCGTTGATCTTGCCCTTGACGTTGCGGGCGTTGTCCAGGAACTGCAGCATGGCCGGCGCGCGGGCCGTGGCGCGCAGCAGGTCGCTGAATTTGCCCAGCGCATGCGGACGGATGGTGCGCTCTTCGTAATCGCCCAGCAGCGCGCCCACGTCGCCCTTGCCGACGTAGACGCTGAAGTGGTTCATCCAGAACCAGGTCATCACCTCCTGCAGTTGATTCGGCGAGTACAGCGCGCGCCAGGCCATGCGCTGGTTGGCTTCGTTGGCGCGCTGGGCGGAGACCTTGCGCACCGCCTGGTTGGCGTCGGCGCGCTGCGCCTGCGGCAACTCGCGTATCTCGCGGCGGCGCTCGGTCTGCGCCCGCAGGGCCTCGACCGCGCCGACCTGGGAAATGGAGAGGGCGTCGATACGGGCCTGCACCTCGGGCGGCAGCGCCGCATCCGGGGCGGGATGCAACTGGCGATCGAGATAGGCACTCCAGCCTTGCTGCTGCGCGCGCTGCAGTTCCGCGGGCGTCACGCCCCAGGTGATGCGGTCGACCTGTCGCCACAGGGGCGGCGTACCGGCGGCCAGGCTGGCATGCGCCCAGGCCTGGGCGAGACAGAAAAATCCGAGCGCGACGGGGCGCAGGAGTTTGGCTTGCACGAGGGCTCCTTGCGATCGGCGGATCGATCAAGTCTTCAGACTGCCTGAAAAAACCATTGCAATCACCCCCTTGAAACGTGCTGGAACCGTTGGACGCCACCCGCAAGGCTTATATGATGCGGACAGGCGGCCGTCTGTCCGCGGGCTGCAAGGAGTACACGCATGGATCCGATGATCGAGCGCCTGCGGGGCATGTTGGCCAAAGGCCAGGACAACCCGATGTTGCGCTATACGCTGGGCAAGGCTTGCGCCGAGGCCGGGAATCACGAAGAAGCCGTGACGCATCTGCGCGCCGCGCTGGCCCTCGACGCGAACTATTCCGTGGCCTGGAAATGGCTGGGCAAAGCGCTGCTGGGCCTGGGCCTTCGCGACGAGGCCCGCCAGGCCTGGCAGGACGGCTTGCAAACGGCGCAGGCGCGCGGCGACGCGCAGGTGGTCAAGGAATTGCAGGTGTTCCTGCGGCGCCTGGAGCGCGAAACCGGACAGGGTTGACGGCGGTGTAAACACATCGGTGCAGATGTGACATTGCTTAGCCGCGCGCCACCGCCGCGGCGGCGGCCGTCAAACCATGAAACACCCCCCGCACGGGCTGGCTTGACGAGTCCGCGCCGCGGTCTTGTAATCGTACGCACAGCACTCACGCTGCGATCAGAACAGGAAGACACGGCGCTCATGGGATCACTGACCGACATCGATCGACGCCCGTCCAGTTCCGGACCGGAGGCGGGCGCCGGCCATCCCTTGCACCGCCTGTGGCAAGAGGCCGGGATGCCGGCGCAGGCCCTGGACTACGTGGATCTGCCCGGGCGCGAACCGGCGTTGCCTTCCTCGTTCGCGGTGGGCACCGCGGCGCAGGCCAGCATCGCAGCCGCCGCGCTGGCCGCGGCCGAGGTCTGGCATCTGCGCGGCAAGGGCCGCCAGCGTGTCGGCGTCGACCTGGTGCGCGCCGCGCAGGAATGCCGCAGCCATTTCAAGCTCGACGGCGTCACGCCCTCCATCTGGGACAAGATCAGCGGCACGTATCGTTGCGGCGATGGCAACTGGGTACGCATCCACGCCAATTTCGCGCATCATCGCGACGGGGCCCTGGCCTTGCTGGGCTGTCCCACGGGCGAGGGCACCTCGCGTGAAGACGTCGAGCGCGCCCTGGCCGGATGGAACTCGTTCGAGGTCGAGCAGGCGGCCGCCGATGCCGGCATCTTGGTGGCCGCCATGCGCGACTTCGCCTCCTGGGACGCGCATCCGCAGGCGCACGCCATCGCGGCGCAGCCGGTGATCGGCATCGAGCGCATCGGCGAGGCCGACCCGCGGCCCTTGCCAGCCCAGGGCGATCTGCGCCGCCCGTTGCAGGACCTGCGCATCCTGGACCTGACGCGCATCATCGCCGGCCCCGTGTGCGGCCGGGCGCTGGCCGCCTATGGCGCGGATGTGATGCTGATCAACTCGCCCGGACTGCCCAATATCGAGAACATCGCCGACACCAGCCGCGGCAAGCTGTCGGTGCATGCCGACCTGGAAACGGCCGAGGGCCGGATCGCGCTGGCCAACCTGCTGCGCCGTGCGCACGTGTTCGTGCAGGGTTACCGGCCGGGCGGCCTGCAATCGTTGGGTTTCGGGCCGGAAGATGCCGCGCGGCTGCGTCCCGGCATCGTGTATGTGTCGCTGTCGGCCTACGGGCACCAGGGGCCCTGGGCGGGGCGGCGCGGCTTCGATTCGCTGGTGCAGACGGCCACGGGCTTCAATCATGCCGAGGCCCAGGCGGCCGGCCAGCAAGGCCCCAAGCCGCTGCCGGTGCAACTGCTGGACCACGCCTCGGGCTATCTGATGGCTTTCGGCGCGATGGCCGCGCTGGCCCGTCAGGCCACCGAAGGCGGCAGTTGGCACGTGCGTGTGTCGCTGGCCCGTACGGCGCTGTGGGTGCGTCAATTGGGACGGGTGCGGGACGGGCTGGCGTGTCCGATGCCGCCGATCGATAATCTGGTGTATACCGAGCCCTCGGGCTTCGGCCTGCTCGAGGCCGTGCGCCACAGCGCACAGTTCTCGGAGACGCCGGCCCGCTGGGACCGGCCCTCGGTACCGCCGGGCACGCACCCGCCCGTGTGGCCCTTCAATGCCTGACCGATCCTACGCTGCATCATGTCCGCCACCATCTATCACAATCCCCGTTGCGGCACGTCGCGCAACGCCTTGCAGGCCCTGCGCGACGCGGGCATCGAACCCACCGTCATCGAATACCTGAAGACGCCGCCGTCGCGCCAGACGTTGGCCGGCCTGATCCAGCAATCCGGCCTGACCGTGCGCGAGGCCGTGCGGACCAAGGAGTCGCTGTACCAGGAACTGGGCCTGGACGCCGCGGGCGTGGACGACGACGCGTTGCTGGACGCGATGGTCGAGCATCCCATCCTGATCAACCGTCCGTTCGTGGTCACCGAGCGCGGCGCGCGCCTGTGCCGTCCGGCCGAGGTGGTGCGGGAACTGCTGCCCTGATCGAAGCATGAAAAAAGGCGCGGGAGGCCGATGCCTGCCGCGCGCCATTTTTCTTTGCGGCGGCGCCTTCAGCCTTGCCTGGCCTTCCAGTCGCGCAGCGCCTTGAGCGTGTTGGCGACGTGATGATCGGGGTTCATGTCCGAGTATTCGTACAGGATCTTGCCGTCAGGGGTGATGACGTACGAGATGCGTTGCGCGCGCGCGGGATTGCGCTCGTGGGCCGCGTCGTAGCGCTGCATCACCTTGCGGTCGGCGTCCGCCGCCACCGCGAACTTGCCCGCGCAGTCCGCCATCGAGAATTTCTTCAGGGTTTCCATGTCGTCGGCCGACACGCCCACCACGGTGGCGCCCAGCGCCTTGTACTGCTCGATGGCGTCGGCAAAGCTGCGCGCTTCCAGGCTGCAGCCTTGGGTGAAGGCGGCAGGGTAGAAGTACAGCACGACCGGGCCCTTGGCGAGCGCCTCGTGCAGCCTGAACGTGAAGGGTTGGCCGCCCAGCGCCGCCTGGGCCGTGAAATCGGGCGCGGGCGCGCCGATCTCGAGGGCGGCGTGGGCGGCGGCGGCCACGCCCAGCGCGGCGGCGAAGGTGGCGGCAATCAGATAGCGTTTCATGCGGATCTCCGGACGGCGTCAGGCCCTTGTTATAGCGATTGAACCGGTCGCGGTCCAGTGCCATCATGCGCCTGACGGGCTGTACATCCGCTTACGCGGCGCGGTTGACGCGCGTGGGCGTTTTGGCGGACGCTAGACCTGTCCAGACGCTGAATCCGCCGGTATCGCTGCCCGATCCTGCGCCGTATCATCGATACGCCCATCGGTGCGCACCCGGACGGATCGGCGCACGTTGCAGGAGGACAATCCATGCACATCGCTCATCGCCTTGGCGGCCCCGCCATCTTGGTCCTGGCCGGCATGGCCGGCGCCGCGTTCGCGCAGCCTTCTGGCTCCACGCCGGGCCGCGTTTATTCGACCAATCAACCGGCCTACATGGCGCCGCCTGGCGGCAACCGGGCCTTGCCGCCCATTCCGCGCCAGCCAGGCGAATTGGGGGTCACGGTCTATCAGCCGCCGCGCGCCGTGCCCATGCAGCCGTCGCCGCCAGCGGCGCCCACGCTGCCGTCGCGGCCCAGCCGGCCCTCGGCGCCGGCGGGCCTGCCCTCGGCGCGTCCGTCGTACACGCCCGCGCCCGCGGTGCCCATGGTTCCGGCCAGGCCCGGCGGCGCGTCCCGCTACGGACGCTGACGCCGCATGGCATGGGCAGCTTGCGTGCGCCGCGCCAAGCAAACGGGGCCGCCTGAGCGACCCCGCGATTCGCTGCCGGCGGCGTGCCGGCGTGCGTCAGTTCCAGCGGCCGTTGGCGCCCGCCAGGGCAAAGCGGCCCGCGCCCATGAAGGCAATGGCCAGCGCGCTGAACAGGAACATGCCTTGCAGTTCCAGTGCCCAGCCGCCTTGGGCGGTCATGCCGCTTACCTGGCTGGAGTGGGCCAGCATGATGGCCACGACCATGTTGATCGCGATGATCAGGCCGCCCAGGCGGCTGGCGATGCCCAGGATGAGCAGCAGCGGCGCCAGGATCTCGCCCACGTAGACGAAATAGGCCACGAAGCCGGGGATATTGTGCTGGGACAGCATGCCCGCGATGCCGCCGACGCCCGTGCTCAGTTTGGACAGGCCGTGCAGCAGGATGAGGATGCCCAGGCTCAGGCGCAGGATCAGTTTGCCGGTATCGTCGGATCTCATGAGGGTTCTCGCTGGAATCGGTTGGGACCTGCTGACGGCATGGCCGGACGGCCTGCCTCAACACCCGCCCGGCTCGGCGGCGCGGGCGGCGCCATTATGGCAAATCCCGCCGGGCAGGTACAGCTTGTCGAGGAGGGCTCGCGGGGGCCTTCCAGTCTTGTGTTCCACCAGAAAAAGGAGCTTGCATGTCAGTGATCGCGTCCCAGCCCTTGCCGCGTTGCCTGATTCCCCCTTATCTGCTGGACCGGTTGTCCCGCCAGGGCACCGGCCGGGCGGCCAGCGGCGCCGCCAACACCCTGCACCTGGATGCGCGGCAGCTCAGCCTGCGCGCGTCATCGGTGGCGCTGTCGCCGGCGGGGGCGTCGGCCACGGTGCAGGCGGATGCCTCGGCGCATCCCCAGCGGCGTATCCACGACGCCGGCAATGCCACTGCCTTGCCGGGCAAGCTGGTGCGCGCCGAAGGCCAGCCGCCGCGCGCGGACGCCGCCGTGGACGAGGCCTACGATCATCTGGGCGCGGTGCACGCGTACTTCCGCCAGGTGCACGCCCGGGATTCCATCGACGGCCAGGGCTTGCCGCTGGTGGGCACCGTGCATTACGGCGAGGACTACGACAACGCCTTCTGGAACGGCGCGCAGATGGTGTTCGGCGATGGGGACGGCCAGATCTTCAACCGGTTCACCATCGCGCTGGACGTCGTGGCGCATGAGTTGACGCACGGCATCATCGACCACTCGGGCGGGCTGGCCTATCAAGGGCAGGCGGGCGCCTTGAACGAGTCGCTGTGCGATGTGTTCGGCTCGCTGGTGCGGCAGCACGCGGCAGGCCAGACGGCGGAGCAGGCCGATTGGCTGATCGGGGCTGGGCTGTTCACCGCGGCGGTGAATGCGCGGGCCCTGCGGTCGATGTCCGAGCCGGGCACGGCCTATGACGATCCCCTGATCGGCCGCGATCCGCAACCGGGGCACATGCGCGATTTCGTGGACACCGACGAAGACAACGGCGGGGTGCACATCAATTCGGGTATTCCCAACCGGGCTTTCCACCTGGCCGCGACAAACCTGGGCGGACCCGCCTGGCAGGGCGCCGGGCAGGTCTGGTATCGCGCGCTGACGGGCGGACAATTGCCGCCGCAGGCCGATTTCGTGTCCTTCGCGCAACTGACGGTGGTCACCGCCAGCGATGCGCGCGTGCGGGAAGCCGTGCAGCGCGCCTGGACCGAGGTGGGCGTGCTGCCATGATTACCCTGCCGCCGCTGGACACCGCCACGGGCATCCGGCTGCGCCGCGAAGGCGGCGTGGCGTATCTCGCTGCCCTGGCGCGGGCTCGCGACATCGATCTGCGGGACTGCGATCCGTCGCGCAGGCAGGCGCTGTGCGAGGCGCTGGACGAGGCGGCTTCGCGCGCCGGCCCGCTGGCTGGCGGAGACCGGCGCTATTACCGCGTCGAGATCCTGTTCGATGGACAAAGCGGCGACATCGCTTTCGACATCGCCGAGACCAGCTTGCCGGCGTTGCTGGCCGAGGCCTGGAAGCAGGCGGGTGGGGCGGGCTGAGCCGCGCGGGGTTTGCGCTGCTGGGGTATCGTGGCTGCCCGTTCCGTTTGGTCCGCACGCCCGATGTCTTCCGTTTCCCCCGACGATGTTCCCTTGCTGCAGCTTCAGGCGCTGGCCAGTCCGCGCCTGAACCCCACCAGCCTTGCCTGCCGTGCCGGCGAATGCCATGTGATCCAGGGCGCGTCGGGGGCGGGCAAGTCGGTGCTGCTGCGCCTGGTGGCCGACCTGGATCCCGGCCAGGGCCAGGCCCTGCTGCGCGGCCAGGCGCGCAGCGCGATGTCCGCGCCGCAATGGCGCGCGCAGGTGCTGTACTGCGCGGCCGAGCCAGGCTGGTGGCACGACCGGATGGCGCCGCATTTCCCCGATCGCGCGCAGGCGCTGGACCTGCTGGAACGGCTGGGATTGGGCGCGGCGCAGCTCGATGCGCGCGTGCATGAGCTGTCCAGCGGCGAGCGGCAACGCCTGGGACTGGCACGGGCGCTGTTGCGCAAGCCGCCGGTGATGCTGCTGGACGAGCCCACGTCGGCCCTGGATGCCGAATCGACGCTGCGGGTCGAACGCGAACTGCATGCCTCGATGGGCGAGGGCATGGCCGTGCTGCTGGTGACGCACAGCGAAGCGCAGGCCGCCCGCATGGCGACGCATCGCTGGCGCATGGCGCAGGGCACGCTGGAGGCCGCATGAGCGCGATTGCCCTGAATGAATGGGACCTGGCGCTGGCGGCGTGCCTGGTAGCGCTATCAGCGGTGATCTCGCTCTGGCTGCGCCTGTCCCTGCACCGGCAGATGCTGGTGGCGGCCGTGCGCACGGTGCTGCAATTGCTGCTGGTCGGGCACATCCTGCGCATGGTGTTCGCGCATGCCTCGCCCGCGGCGACGGCCCTGGTGATCGCGGTGATGATGGCCCTGGCCGCGCGCGAAGTGGCGGCGCGGCCGCGAGCCCGCCTGGCGGCGCGCGGCAACGCGTGGGTAGGCGCCTTGACGGTGGTTTCCACCACGCTGGTGACGACGCTGTTCATCCTGTCGACCGCATTGCGGCCCGATCCCTGGTATGACCCGCGCTACGTCATTTCGCTGGTCGGCATCATGCTGGGCGCCATCCTGAATGCGGCCAGCCTGAGCCTGGACGGCATGCTGTCCGGCGTGCGGCGCGAGCGCGGCGCCATCGAGGCCCAACTGGCGCTGGGCGCCACCGCACGGCGCGCGTTCAGCCCCTTGCTGCGCGAGTCCGTGCGGCGCGGTATCGT
This sequence comes from Bordetella ansorpii, assembly GCF_900078315.1. Classification (GTDB taxonomy): domain Bacteria; phylum Pseudomonadota; class Gammaproteobacteria; order Burkholderiales; family Burkholderiaceae_B; genus Bordetella; species Bordetella ansorpii. Next base: position 134,120 of record NZ_FKBS01000008.1, on the reverse strand, counting down.
GCCCAGCATCAATCAGATGTCCGCGGCCGGCATCATCACGCTGCCCGGCATCATGACGGGGCAGGTGATCGCGGGCATGGACCCCGTCGAGGCGGCGCGCTACCAGATCCTGTTGATGTTCCTGCTGTGCGGCGCGAGCGGTCTTGCCGCCATGGGCGCGGCCTATCTGGCCTTGCGGCGCCTGACCGATGGCCGCGACAGATTGCGGCTGGACCGCATGGCGCCAGAGGATTGCGCATAGCCAGGGTCCGAATTTGCATAGCATGAGCATGCGAAACCATTTCGCGATGAAAAATGCGTGTCGAATTGGCTTATCGGGGGCTTGCCGGGATTCCTTTTCCTGCCGGCTTGTGCCAAGCTCCCCCTTGACTATGCTTTACGTTTTTCTCTTCGCCACCTGAAGCCAAGGAAAGTGCGATGAACAGATTCGCCGAGCTGCTGGCGCAGCTGTTCGACCCCGCGGTGCTGCTGGCATTACCTGCCTGGCAGTGGGTCCTGCTTATCCTGGTGCCCCTGTGCACCGTCACGGCCACAGCCTGGGCCTTGCGCCATTGGGTGCGCGACCGCCCGCGACGCGAGGCCTTGCGGTTGCTGGACGACATCGAAAGAGCCGTGCGCGTGGATCGCCTTGCCGCGCGGGCCTTGCCCGTGGTGCTCAAGCAGATGCAGGCCGCCATGCCCAATGCCGTCTATGCCGGCCCGCCGGGCTCGGCGCAACTGCTGGCCATGCTGACCTACGCCCCGGCCCACACGTTGCAAACCATCCCCGAACACACGCTGCACGACCTGTTCCGCACCTCGCGCGACTGGATGATGCAACGCGACAGTCGGGCTGCATGAAAACGATCTTACCGGCGGCTGGGCTATAGTGTCCGCCGCCGCGCGGGCGCCAGACTTCCGTCCCGCCGGCCATCCGCGTGAGCTACAAACCTACCACCGTCCACGATATTTCGCGCTTCGACGCCATCATCGATGCGCGCTCGCCCGCTGAATACGCGCTGGATCATGTGCCCGGCGCCTTGAATTGCCCGGTGCTGGACGACGAGCAGCGCCATATCGTCGGCCTGACCTACGTGCAGTCCTCGGCCTTCGAGGCGCGGCGCATCGGCGGCGCCATGGTCGCGCAGAACATCGCCCGGCACATCCAGCAGCAGTTCCACGACAAGCCGCAGAACTGGCGGCCGCTGGTCTATTGCTGGCGCGGCGGCCTGCGCAGCAGCAGTTTCGTGACCTGGCTGCGGCTGGTGGGATGGGATGCGCAGCAACTGCAGGGCGGCTACAAGGCGTTCCGCGGCCACGTCATCGCGCGCAACGACGTGCTGGCGCAGGCCTTGCCGCTGCGCGTGGTGTGCGGCCCGACGGGCAGCGCCAAAACCCGCGTGCTGCATGCCCTGGCGCGGCAGGGCGAGCAGGTGCTGGATCTCGAGGGCCTGGCCGGGCATCGTGGTTCGGTGCTGGGCGCGATTCCGGGGGTTGAACAGCCCTCGCAGAAGGCCTTCGAAACGCGGCTGTATGAGGCGATGGCGGCGCTGGATCCCGCCCGGCCGGTATGGGTCGAGGCCGAGAGCCGCCGCATCGGCCGCGTGGCCTTGCCCGAGGCGTTGCTGAACCGCTTGCGCGCCAGTCCGGTGGTCGAGATCGTGGCGCCCGTGCAGGCGCGGCTGGAATTCCTGTTGCGCGACTACGCGTGGCTGGGGGACGATCCCGATGCCCTGGCCGGCAAGATCGCGGCGCTCAAGGGCACGCAGGCCAACGACACCTTGTCGCGATGGCACGACTGGGCCATCGCGCGGCAACTGGCGCCGTTGTTCCAGGACATGATGGCTTTGCACTATGACCCGCTGTATGCGCGTTCGCAGGGCCGCCATCTGCAGCGGCTGGGACATGCCGCCAGCGTGCATGCGGATGCGTTGAACGCATCGGACATCGACGAATTGGCGCGGCGCGTGGCCGCGGTGCGCTTCGACGACGGCTAGTGCGTCCCCGCCCCTCAGCCCATCATCACATTGCGCAAGGGTTCGCCCGCCGCCCAACGGCGCAGGTTTTCCAGGAAGAGGTGGCGCACCCGGTCGGCATTGCCGTCCGAGAACCCCGCGCTGTGCGGGCTGGCGATCACGTTGTCCAGCGCCCAGAGGGGCGATTCCGGTGGCAGCGGTTCCTGCTGGAACACGTCCAGGAAGGCGCCCGCCAGCTGGCCGGTCTGCAATCGTTCGATCAATACCGCTTCGTCGATGACGTGCCCGCGCGAGACGTTGACCAGCATGGCGTGCCCGGGCAACGCCTGCAGCGCGGCGCGATCCACCAGATTGCGCGTGACCGGTGTTAGCGGGCATGCCAGGATCAGCCAATCCGCGGACGGCAGCAATCCGGGCAGATGGGTATAGTCCACCGTGTGCCGGGCATGTTCGACGGGCGTGGCCGAATGGCGCACCACCGACAGCGTCATGCCCAGCGCGCGCAGCAGTTCGCCGATGCGCTGCCCGATGCCGCCCCAGCCCACGATGACCGCGTGCTGGCCGCTCAGGTCGCGCGGCGTCAGCGACGCCATCAGCGGCTGCCATTGCCGCGCTTGCTGGGCGCGCGCCAGCAGCGGCAGCCGGCGCGCCAGGGCCAGCACCCCGGCCAGCGCGGTATGCGCCACCACGGCATCGCTGGCGCCTTGCGACGTCGTCACCATCACGCCGCGAGCGTGCAGGGCCTGGTAGATCTCGCGGTCCGCGCCCGCCGAATGGATGTGCACCCAGCGCAGGTCCGCCGAATGCCGCATGGCCTCGTAGTACACGGCCGTCTCGGGCAGGATGTCGAACTTGGTCGAGCGGCCCGTGATGTCGCGCGACACGAAGGCCGCGTCCGCCCGCGCGGGCTGGCCGGGCTCGGGATGGCACAGCACGCAGCCGGGCATGCCGGGCCGTTCGAGCGCCTGCCGAAGCCGCGGGGCCTCGGCGGGCGAACACAGCAGACGGATCGGATTACTGGGCAGGGGCATCGAATTTCTTCACCAGTGCGGCCCATTTGTCGTATTCGGTCTTGATGAACGCGCCGAACTGCTCGGGCGATCCTTTCACGGGCTCGGCGCCTTCGCTCAGCATCTGCTCGTGCAGCGCGGGCAGCGCCGCGTTCACCTCGTGGTTGATGCGGTCGATCACCCCGCGCGGCGTGCCCTTGGGGGCGAAGAAGCCGAACCAGGATCCCGCGTCGAACCCCGGAAAGCCGGACTCGGCCACCGTGGGCAGGTCGGGCAGGGTGGTGGAACGCCGCAGGGTGCTGACGGCCAGGGGGCGCAGCTTGCCGGCGCGGATCTGCCCGATCACCGAAGGAATGGTCGCGAACATGAAGTCGATGCGGCCGGCCAGCAGGTCGTTGACGGCATCCGCGCCCTTGTATGGCACGTGGGTGGCCTGCACGCCCAACTGGTCCATCAGCATGTAGCTCGACAGATGCGAGGACGTGCCCACGCCCGTCGAACTGTAGTTCAGGTTCTTGCGCGTCTTCACGTAGGCCAGGAAGCTTTTCATGTCGCGCGCGGGCGAGTTGGGCGGCACCACCAGCACATTGGGCACCGTGGCGATCTGCGCCATCGGCAGCAGATCGGTCAGCGGGTTGTACGACAGCTTGTTCAACGACGGGTTGACGGCGATCGGGCCCACCGAGTTGACGATCAGCGTATACCCATCCGGTGCGGACTTCACCACGTATTCGGTGCCGATATTGCCGCCCGCGCCGGGCCGGTTCTCCACGATGAAGGATTGGCCCAGCTTTTTGGACAGGATGTTGGTGATGCTGCGGGTCAGCGTATCCGTGGTGCCGCCGGGCGAAAAGGCCACCACCACTTTCACGGGGCGGGCGGGGTAGTCGGCCGCGGCGGCGGGCAGGGCCGCACAGGCGCCCGCCAGCGTCGCGCCGGCAAGCAAGGCTCGGGCGAGTCTCATGATGTCTCCTCCTTGGGATGGTCGTCGTTGGACTTCGGAATGCCGGCGTCTGGCGCGCCGGTCGATTCATGCAATCGGTGTGTATGGGGTGACGCGATCAGTCGCGAAAACCCGGATCCATGCGGTCCAGCTTGCGCAGCAGCGCCGGCCACTCCATCACGCCGTACGGGCGGCGCGTGCCGGGCTGGTAGTTGTTCCAGGTTTCCTGCAGCACCTGGGGCGGGACGGCCCGCAGCTTCGCGCCGGTGGCCATGGCGGCCAGTTGCGAACGACAGGACAGCTCCAGGCGGTGCATCCAGTTGAAGGCCTCGCCGATGGTGCGGCCCACCGTCAGCGCGCCGTGGTTGCGCAGCAGCAGCGCCTCGCCGTTACCCAGGTCTTCCAGCAGCGAGGCCTGCTCGGCCGTGTCCAGCACCACGCCTTGGTAATCGTGATATGCGATCTTCAGGAAACGCATGCCGGTCTGCGTCATGGGCAGCAGCCCGCATTCCAGCGAGGCCACGGCCATCGAGGCCCAGCTGTGCGTATGGATCACGCAGTCCACCTCGTGGCGCGCCGCGTGGATGGCGCTGTGGATGACGTAGCCCGCCTTGTTGATGCCGTAGTCCAGCGCGCCGAAATCCGGCTTGGCCAGGATCGTGCCGTCCAGGTCCACCTTGATCAGGCTCGAAGCCGTGATCTCTTCGTACATCATGCCGTACGGGTTGATGAGGAAGGCGTTGTCCTCGCCCGGCACCCGCGCCGAGATGTGGTTGGCCATCATGTCCGACAGCCCGTACAGCTCGACCAGCCGGTAACAGGCCGCCAGGTTCACGCGGGCGGTCCATTCCTGCTCCGAGCAATGCGGCCGCATCGAGGGAATATCCAGAACGCCGGGGCGTCGTGTCTGCGTCATCACATCACCATCCGAGAAGTGCCGCCAGGCGGCGGCGTTGATGCGGACAGACTCTACGGGGGGCGGCGGGCGGTGGCTAGCCCGCGATGTGGCAAGAGGCCTTCACGAATCCAGAAGGGTGGCGCCGGGCCAGCCGCCTTGGCGTACCAGCCCGCGCATCACGTCGACCAGCACGGAGCGGGCGGCCAGGGCGGCGGGCGACAGTTCCTCGTCGTTCATGCAGGCCACCGAGTTGCGGCGGTACAGGTACGGATCGTCGATGGGATGCATGGTGAGCAGGCCCGCCTCGACGCGCGCCACCGCCGCGCCCGGCTGGATCGTGGCCATGGCGTTGGCCTGCACGATGTCCATCAGCGTGGTCATGCCGTCGACTTCGATGGCGATCCAGGGCTCGAGTCCGGCGCGGTCGAAGGCGGCCTCGACCCAGGCCCGCAGGCCGTGCGCCTTGCTGGTGACGGCCAGCGGCAGGGGGGCGAGTTGGGACAGGGTGGTGGGTTCGCCGTCGGGTACGGCGAACAGGCCGCGGCGGGCCAGCAGGAAGAGTTTCTCGTCCAGTACCGGGATGAGGCTGCGGCCCTGGCCGCCGCTGTCGTTCTGGAACAGCACCGCCAGATCCAGCTTGCGGCCGTTCAGCAGGTCGCCCAGGTTACCGGACAGGCCTTCGACCAGGTGCAGGCGCACGTTGGGGTGGCGCTGGGTCATCGCGGTATGGAAGGGGCGCGCCAGCACCGAGGCGGTGGTGGGGGCGAAGCCCACGCTGACCATGCCCGACAGGCGGGTCTCGCGCGCGGCGGCGACAGCCTGGTCGGCGTGGCGCAGCGTCAGGCGGGCCTGGCGCAGGAAGGCGGTGCCGGCTTCGGTCGGCACGACGCCGGTGGAGGTGCGGGTGAGCAGGCGGGTGGCCAGTTCGCCTTCCAGGCGGCTGATCTGCTGGCTGAGGGCCGAGCCGACCACGCCGAGATCACGCGCCGCGCGGCCGATGCTGCCGAGCTCGGCGACGCGGACGAAGTAGCGGAGTTGGCGCAGTTCCATGTCGGAAGGGGGAGTGTCGATTGGGAGAATAGTAGCGGGACGAAGCGGGATATAGCTCCTGCCTTTCGTTCGGTCTGATTCCTCCGGCGCGTGGTCAACAGAGGGCGGTTGATGCGCGGCCCTACATATTGGTGTAGTTCGGCCCGCCGCCGCCCTCGGGCGCCACCCATACGATGTTCTGCGTGGGGTCCTTGATGTCGCACGTCTTGCAGTGCACGCAGTTCTGCGCATTGATGATCAGCCTGTCCTGGCCTTCATCCGTCTTGCCGAACTCGTAGACGCCCGCCGGACAGAAGCGCGTCTCGGGCCCCGCATATTGCGCCAGGTTCACCCGCACCGGCACGCCGGCATCCTTCAGCGTCAGGTGCGCAGGCTGGTTCTCTTCGTGGTTGGTGTTGGACAGGAACACCGACGACAGGCGGTCGAAGCTCAGCTTGCCGTCCGGTTTGGGGTAGTCGATCGGCGTGCACTGGCTGGCGGGCTTCATGGCCTGGTGGTCGGCCTTGCGGTGGCGCAGCGTCCACGGGATGTTGCCCTTCAGCAGCTTCTGTTCCAGCCCCACCATGGCCGAGCCCAGGTACAGCCCCTTGGACATCCATTGCTTGAAGTTGCGGGCGCGGTGCAGTTCCTGCCACAGCCACGATTGTCGGAAGGCTTGCGGATAGGCGTTCAGCACGTCGCGCTGGCGATTGGCCGACAGGGCTTCATAGGCGGCTTCGGCGGCCAGGCTGCCCGACTTGATGGCGGCATGGCTGCCCTTGATGCGGGACGCGTTCAGCATGCCGGCCTCGCAGCCGACCAGCGCGCCGCCGGGAAACACCAGATCGGGCAGCGAGGCCAGGCCGCCCGCCGCGATGGCGCGCGCGCCGTAGGCCAGGCGCTTGCCGCCTTCCAGAAAGCCGCGGATGGCGGGATGCGTCTTGTAGCGCTGGAATTCCTCGAACGGCGACAGATAGGGGTTCTGGTAACCCAGGCCCACCACGAAGCCCACCACGACCTGGTGGTCGTCCAGGTGATACAGGAACGATCCGCCATAGGTCTTGCTGTCCAGCGGCCAGCCCGCGGTGTGCACCACCAGCCCCGGCTGGTGCCGGGCCGGATCGATGCGCCACACTTCCTTCATGCCCAGGCCGTACACCTGCGGGCCGGCATTCCGCGCCAGGTCGTAGCGCTCGATCAGTTGCTTGCCCAAGTGGCCGCGCGCGCCCTCGGCAAAGATCGTGTACCGGGCATGCAGCTCCATGCCTAGCTGGAAGTTGCCGGTGGGTGCGCCATCCTTGCCCACGCCCATGTTGCCGGTGGCCACGCCCATCACGGCGCCGTGGCTGTCGTACAGCACCTCGCTGGCCGCGAAACCGGCGAACACGTCCACGCCCAGCGCCTCGGCCTGCTGGCCCAGCCAGCGGGCCACGTTGGCCAGGCTGACCACGTAGTTGCCGTGGTTCTGGAAGCTGCCGGGCAGCAGGACGTTGGGCACCTTGCGCGCCGATTCGCGGCCCAGGAACAGGAAGCGGTCTTCGGTCACCGGTACGTTCAGCGGCGCGCCTCGTTCGCGCCAATCAGGCAGCAGTTCGGTCAGGGCGCGCGGATCCATCACGGCGCCGGACAGGATGTGGGCGCCGATCTCGGAGCCTTTCTCCAGCACACAGACGCTGATCTCGGGGTTCAGCTGCTTCAGCCGGATCGCCGCTGCCAGGCCCGCGGGGCCGCCGCCGACGATCACGACGTCGTACGACATGGATTCACGCGGGCCGTGGGCCGCGATCACTTCTGCATTGTTCATGTGGGTTCGGGAAAGAAGGGCAGGCGGGATGGGACGCTCCCATCCGTTTCCCGGACAGCATAAGAGCGCCCTTGTGCGAGGCCGCGAAATTCAACGCGGCCTCACATCCAGGATAAGGGCGGCTGATGCAAATCAGCGGCTGGCGGCGGGCTGGCGCTCGCTGTCCCAGCAGTCGTCGATGGCGGGCGACAGGGTGTGCTTCTGGATGCGCTGGGTGGGCGTCCTGGAGAAGTCCTCGACGACGGCCACGAAACGCGGCACCTGGAAACGGGCCATGTGCCGGGCGCACCAGGCCACGAGCTCGGCGGGGTCGAAACCTTGGGCCTGGGGCTTGAGCTTGACGAACAGCTTCAGGTCTTCATCGGCGAACTCGTTGACCACGCCGATCAACGCGGACTCTTCCACCAGCGGATGGCCGTTGACCACGTTCTCGACCTCCCAGGCCGAGATGTTCTCGCCGCGCCGCCGCAGGCTGTCTTTCTTGCGGCCCAGGAAATAGAAATAGCCCGCCTCGTCCTGCCGCCCCAGGTCGCCCGTGTACAGCCAGCCGTCGCGCAGGGCTTCGGCGGTCTTTTCGGGATTGCGGAAGTACCCCGTGGTGATCAGGTGGGGCTCTTTCTGCCGCACGCGGATCTCGCCCACCTGGCCGGGCGGCAACGCCTGGCCGCCGTCGTCCGAAATGCCGACCTCGAAGTAGTCGACGGCCTGGCCGATGGAGCCAGGGCGTCCGGCCTTGTTGATGACGCTGAAGCTGGACGTCTCGGTCATGCCGTAGCCTTCGCGCACCGGGATGCCGAAGCGCGCCTCGAAGGCGCGCCAGACTTCCTCCGGCGCACCGCCGCCCCAGGCCACCTTCAGCGTGTGCTGCCGGTCGCGCGGGGATTCGGGCTGTTTCAGCAGCAGTTGCAGCACGCCGCCCACGAAGTGCAGGTGCGTGGCGCCGCAGGCGGCGATCTCGTCCCAGAAGCGCGAGGCGCTGAAGCGGGGCACGAAGCACAGCGTCACCGGCCGCATCAGCGCCAGCACCAGTACTTCGCTGCCGAACACGTGATAGATCGGATCCCAGAAGTGCAGCACGCTGCGCGGCGCGATGTCGCCGATCCAGATCGAACCCAGGGCGGCCGCGCGGAACATGCGGTCCGTCATCAGCACCCCCTTGGCCGGGCCGGTGGTGCCCGAGGTGTACAGGATGGCGCGCAGGTCGTCGTCGGCGGCCTGGTAGGCAGGTTCGTGCGGAGCGCCTTGGCGCTGCAATGCCGCCAACGTGGGCAGTCCATCGGCCGCCCAGGCCGGAACGGCGCCACGCCATAGCGTACGCAGCCCCTCGGTGCCCGCCACCACCGGCTGCAGCGTCTGGGCGTACGCATCCTCGAAGATGCCGTATTCGGCGCCCGAATGCCGCAGGATGTGCTCGAGCCCCGCGCCTTTCAGATGGACGTTGACGGGCACGTTCACCGCGCCGATCTTGGCCAGGGCCAGGAACGCCAGCGCATGGTCCACGTGATGCGAGAGCATCACGGCCACGCGCTGGCCCGCCTGGATGCCCGTGTCCGCCAGGGCATTGGCCAGCCGGTTCACCTGTTCGTTCAGGCCGGCGTAGGTCAGCGGGCCGGCGTCGGACCGGCAATAGACGTGATCCGGGTTGTCGCGCGCGCGGTCGCGCAACAGCCTGGGGATATTGTCGTCACTGGAGAAATGGTTCATGACAGCATTCCCATGGACTTACCAGAGCCACTGCTTGGTGTCGGTGAACACCCAGCGTTCGCGGGCCGTGGCGCAGTCGCGGCGGCGTTCCAGCAGGATGTGCCCATTGGCCACGCGCACGCCCATATGGAAGTAGGCGAACACCGCCTCGCGCATGGCTTCCGAATCGGGATAAGGGAAGGGGGCCAGCGACGAGAACTCCAGTTCCGCCGTGTCCTGGCCGGTGCTTTCCCAGCGCACGTCGTTCTTGAAGGCCCGCAGGATGGTGGCGTAGCTGCCGGCCAGCGCCGCCACGTCGTTGCCCGTGCTGCCGGTCAGCCCGCGCACGTTGCCCACGAACTGGATGGCCAGCGTCTTCATGGTGGCGCGCAGCATGTCGGTGGCGGCGGCCAGGCCGAAATGCTCGACCACGGTTTCCACCGCGTGCTTCACGTAATCCGAGGCGTAATTGGCGCTGCCCTTCATGATGCGGGCCTCGGGCCATAGCACCGGGTCCAGGCGCGGCGCGCGGGCGGCGTCGAATTCCGGGGTCTTGTCCTCGTGCCGCACCACGAAGCGCTCGTCGGACGACAGGTCGTGGTCGTACTCGTAGAAATAGCCTTCATCGTAAGGATGGCCCTCGACCACGAACTTGGTCGCCACCCAGCCCAGGCGGGGGCAGCCGAGCAGTTCGCCGTTGCGCGGATGCCAGGTGGTCAGGATGGTGCGGCGCACCGAACTGGGCACGGCCAGGGCCGAGATGCCGGGATAGCTGCCCCAGGGGGGCAGATAGCGGATCCACACCTTGCGGGGCGATTCCTCGATGTACTGCATGTTCAGGCCGCCGATGGAATTGCTGAAGTAGTGGTATTTAGCGGCGGTGACGGCGGGCGTGTCGCCCACGATGCCGAGCTTTTCCAGCGCGGCCACGAAGCGTTCCTTCTGCTCGGCGGCCATCAGGCGGCGCCATACCTTGTTCAGCGCGTCCTCGCCTTTCTCGCGCCACACAGTCGCGGTCAGGCCCGAGACCACGGCCCAGCCGAAGGTCTCGGCGATCGAGACGCGCTGCTTCAGCGCGGCCATGTCTTCATTGAACGGTTGTTGCTTGGTCATGATGCGTGTTGTCCTCCAGGTAAAACGGGTTCAGGGGCGCGCGTCCTCAGGACAGCGACCATTCCTTGAAGCGCAGGGTGATTGCGTCGAAGTTCTTGGTCCACCAGGCGTCGTTCATCAGCACGACCTTGTCCGACTGCAGATCGGGGATCCACTTCAGGGCATCGGCGCTCATCAGCGAGCGCGCCTTGCGGCTGCCCGGGGCGTTGCCCAGCAGTTCCATGAAGGCGGCCTGGCACTGCGGGCGCGCGGCATAGGCCACGAAGCGCATCGCGGCCCGCTTGTTCGGGGCGTTCTTGACCACGGCCAGGTATTCGAAGCCGGCGATGGTCTGGTCGAACGAGAAATCGACCGACTGGCCGCTGGCCTGGGCCGGCCGCACGCGCGAGGCATAGGAATAGGAGAAGTCGGCCTCGCCGGTCTGCAGCAGGGTCAGCGACTGCGGCGTCTGCTCGACCCACTTCACCACCTTGGGCTTGATGCGGTCCAGCGCCCTGAAAGCGCGGTCCACGTCCAGCGGATACAGATTCTTGGGCGCCACGCCATCGGCCAGCAAGGCAGCCTCCAGCGTTTCGCTGGGGCGGTTGCGGAAGGTGCGCAGGCCGGGGAATGTCTGCAGGTCGAAGTACTCGGCGAAATTGCGCGGATGCTTGCCCGCCGGATAGCGCCTGGGGTCCCAGGCCACGCCGCCCACGAACAGGTACCAGGGCACCAGGTTGTTCTGGATGTCCACGACCAGGTCGTCGCGGTCGAACAGGGACAGGTCCAGCGGCTCCCAGAAACCGGCGTTCACGCCGGCCACGCCCAGCGCGTTGGGCGCGTCGAACACGTCCCACTGCACGTTGTTGGACTGGATCTGCGCGCGCAGCTTGGCCAGGTCGGGCGTGTCGACGATGGTGACCTTGATGCCCGTTTCTTCCATGAAGGGCCTGACGACGGCGCGCTCGACGGCGTCGCGGTAGGCGCCGCCCCAGCTGACCAGTGTCATGCGCTTGTCGTCGGCGGCCTGGCTGGCGCGCAGCGGCAAGGCGGCGGCGATGGCGGCCGCGCCACCCGCTTTCAACAGCGAGCGGCGGCTCGGATCGGCTACGGATCGGTTCGGTTTCAGCATGCAGTACCCCTTGTGTGGTTGTGTCGACTACGTGGGAAATCAAACAACGGCGGAAGCCGCCACCAGCGGCGGGCAATCCCCGTGCAGGCATCTTAGGAACGGCTGTCGCGGGCTCTTGTCTGCATTCCGATTGCTGATGCACGAGATCGGTCCGCGCGATTGATTAAGTCCAGGCCGGGCCGATGGCTTATCCCGGCCAGGCGCATTGCATAAAGACGCCTTATGCAATGCATTCGAACTGCTTGATTTGTCAGGCCGGATGCTGAGCGGGCGCACGATCGCGCGAGGAAAGGAGACCTCCATGCGCCATGCGATCGAAGGGTTGAATCTCAAGGCCCTGCGCGCCTTCGTGCTGGTGTGCGAAACCAAGTCCATGGGCGAGGCGGCCCGTGTGCTGGGCGTGACCACCAGCGCGATCAGCCAGCTCATCGGCGCGCTGGAGCAGGACCAGGGCGTACCGCTGTTCGACCGGCGCTTCCGGCCGGCTCGCCTGAACGCCGCGGGCGCCACGCTGTTCGAGCAGGCCGAAAGCCTGCTGACCCATGCGCAGGCGGTGTCGCGCAGCGTGCGGGCCGCGCTCGACGACGAGGGTCTGCCGCTGCGCATCGGCGCGCCGGGCTCGGTCTGCTCGGCATTGGGACCGGATCTGGTCACTGCCCTGGGCCAGGGGTTTCACGACATCACCTTCCACACGGGCGAGTCCACCGACCTGGCCGACCGGGTGCACGGCCGCGCCATCGACCTGGCCATCTGCGCCTCGCCGCCACCGGAAAGCCGCCATCTACGCGCCGACCGGCTGTTCTCCGAGATCTTCGTGATGGCCGTGCCGCGCGCGCGCGCCAACGGCCAGCCGTTCCGGGACCTGTGCAGCGTGGTCGAGCGCTTTCCGCTGCTGCGCTACGGCAGCCGGGTGGAACTGGGCGCACAGATCGAGCGCTATACGGCCCATATCGGCCTGATGGCGCCGCGGCGCTACGAGTTCGATCTGTCCGAGCCGCTGCTGACGATGGTGGCCAATGGGGCAGGGTGCGCCATCACGACGCCGTTGTGCCTGTGGCAGGCCAGGCAGTGTCTGGACGAGCTGTCGCTGATCCATCTGCCGCGCAGCCGCTACGGCCTGCGCGAATTCGTGCTGGTGTCGCGCCAGGACGAGGCCGACCAGGCGCGCCGCGCCTGCCTGGCATTGCCCGTGAACGACATGCTTTCAGGGCTGGCATCGCGCCTGCGCGAACGGCTGCCGCATTTTCCGGAGCAGCCTTTCGGCTGAGCCCAGCCCATTTTCGGGCTGCTAGGTTAGCCCGCGATTTAGTTAAGAATCGCCGCGACTTATATTGAACGCGCATTGCGCCCCGTGTAAGACACTGCCCGCATCCCTCAAACGGAAGGTGGACCGTGAATACATATGACGTAGTTGTCATCGGCGCAGGCGTCATCGGCAGCTCTGTGGCTTTTCACTTGGCCAGGCTGGGCGCCAAGAATGTGCTGGTGCTGGACCGCGGCACGATAGGGGCGGGAACGACGTCCCAGTCCTCGGGCATCCTGCGCACCCATTACTCGGTCAAGGAGAACGTGGAGCTGGCGCGGCATTCCTGGGACGTCTTCAACAACTTCGCCCAATACCTGGGCGATGACGAAGCCTCGTGCGGCATGGTCAAGTGCGGCTACATGATCGTGTCGCCCGACGGCGACAAGCTCGAGCCGCTGCGCGCCTCGCTGCAGCAGCAGCAGGAACAGGGCATCCCGCTGGAGATCCTGAGCCAGGCCCAGGCGCGCGAACTGCTGCCCATCGCGCATTTCGACGACGCGGCCCTGATCGGCTATGAACCCGAGGCGGGCTTTGCCGATGCGTATCTGGTGGCCACCAGTTTCGCCCGCGCCGCGCGCCGCGCAGGCGTCACGGTGCGCGAGAACGTCGAGGTCCGCAAGCTGCTGATCGAGAACGGCAAGGTGGTCGGCGTGTCCACCTCGGCCGGCGATTTCCATGCCAAGACCGTGGTCAGCACGCAGAACATCTGGACGCCCGAACTGGCGGGCTGGACCGGCCGCGACCTGCCCGTCGTCCCGGAACGCCACGCCGTGCTGGCGCTGGAGTGCGAGCCGGCCAAGTACACGTTCTCGATGCCGGTCTTCAAGGACCTGGCCTCGCCGGGCATGCTGTACTGCCGCAGCTACGGCGGCAACCAGATGCTGGTCAGCGAAGGCATCGTCGGAGAGAAGCTGAAGGCTGCCGAGGTCGAACAGGGCGACATCCCCATGGACTACATCGTCGAAGTCGGCGCCCAGGTGGCCGAGCGCTTCCCGGCGTATGAAACGGCTGGCATCGCGTCGTCGTGGACGGGCGTGTACGACGTCACCCCCGACTGGAATCCCGTGCTGGGCAAGCTGCCCGGCATCGAAGGCCTGGTGGTGGGCTATGGCTTCTCGGGCCACGGCTTCAAGCTGTCGCCCACGGTGGGCCGCATCCTGGCGCAGGAAGCGCTGGGCCTGCCCACCGACGTGTCGCTGCAACCGTACTCGATCGAGCGTTTCTCCACCGGCCAGTTGCTGACCGGCAAGTACGGCCTGGGCGCCGTGTCCTGACAGGGCAGGCCGCGCCATGAGCCCATCCTTCGTGCGCCGGCTGGCCGACGTGCCCGCCGAATCCTGGAAGAACGGCGGCGGGGTCACCCGTACGCTGGCCGTCCACGGCGACGAATGGCGCGTCAGCATCGCCACGATCTCGCAGGACGGCGCTTATTCGCGTTTTCCGGGGCTGCGTCGCCTGTCGATGATCCTGTCCGGTGCGGGCGTGGTCCTTCGCGGTTCGGGCGGCACGGTCGAGTTGCTGCCATGGCGGCCCCTGCAATACGACGGCGCGCTGGACTGGCAGGCCCGTCTGGCCGATGGCCCATGCCAGGCGCTGAACGTGATGGCGCGCGACGGGGCCTACGAGCTGTCCGCCTGTACGGTGGACGGTCGGGCCGGCATTCCCGCTGGCGTGCACGCGCTGGTCCTGGCCAACGGTTCGCAACTGTCCATCGGGCATGCCGCCGAAGGCCGCCTCGCCAACCTGCACCAGGACGAGTACGCCGTGATGGCGCCTGGCCCGGATGCGCGCACGGTCGTGGCGGATGCCGTGGGCGCGCAACCCATTTTGATATTGATCGCGCCTGTTCCGGCAGGCCGATCCTGACACCCTGAGGTAGATGTGATGAAAGTGATCGCGGCAGTCAAACGCGTCGTCGACTACAACGTCAAGGTACGCGTGAAGTCCGACCAGAGCGGCGTGGACATCGGCAACGTCAAGATGTCGATGAACCCCTTCGACGAGATCGCCGTCGAGGCCGCCACCCGCCTGAAAGAGGCCGGCCAGGCCAGCGAAGTGCTGGCCGTGTCGTGCGGCGTGACCCAAAGCCAGGAAACCCTGCGCACCGCCATGGCCATCGGCGCCGACCGCGGCGTGCTGGTCGAGACCGACGCCGAGCTGCAGCCGCTGGCCGTGGCCAAGCTGTTGCATGCCGTCGTGCAGAAGGAACAGGCGCAACTGGTCATCCTGGGCAAGCAGGCCATCGACGACGACGCGGGCCAGACCGGCCAGATGTTGGCCGCATTGTTGAAGTGGCCCCAGGCCACCTATGCCAGCCGCATCGAGATCGCCGATGGCCGCGCCCTCGTCACGCGCGAGATCGATGGCGGTTCCGAGGTGCTGTCGCTGGCGCTGCCGGCCATCATCACCACCGACCTGCGCCTGAACGAGCCGCGCTACGTCACGTTGCCCAACATCATGAAGGCCAAGAAGAAGCCGCTGGACGTATTGAAGGCCGCCGACCTGGGCGTGGATCCCAGCCCGCGCCTGAAGACGCTGCGCGTCGAGGAACCCGCCGCCCGCAAGCCCGGCATCGTGGTGCCCGACGTGGCCACGCTGGTCGGCAAACTGAAGAACGAAGCAAAGGTGATCTGACATGACGACCCTGGTGATCGCTGACCACGACAACGGTCGACTGAAGAGCGCCACGCTCAACACCGTCACCGCGGCGCTGGCCATCGGCCAGCCCGTGCACGTGCTGGTGGCGGGCGATGGCGTCGAGAACCTGGCCCAGGCCGCCAGCCGCGTGGCGGGCGTGCAGAAAGTGCTGGTCGCGTCCGCGCCGCAACTGGGCCATCAACTGGCCGAAGATGTGGCGGCCCAGGTGGTGGCGCTGGCCCGACCCTACCGCCATATCCTGTTCGCCGCGACGGCCGCGGGCAAGAACGTGGCGCCGCGTGTGGCCGCCGAGCTGGACGTGGCGCAGATCTCCGAGATCACCGCAGTGGTCGATGCCGATACCTACAAACGGCCGATCTATGCCGGCAACGCCATTGCCACGGTGCAATCCGCGGATGCGGTCAAGGTCATCACCGTGCGCGCCACCGCCTTCGAGGCCGCGGCGGGCGAGGGCGGCAGCGGCCTGGTCGAGAGCGTGCCCCCGGTGGACGGCAATGAGCTGTCCCGATTCGTGCGCCGCGAGGTGGTCAGGAGCGAGCGTCCCGACCTGACGGGTGCGCGCGTGGTCGTGGCCGGCGGCCGGGGCCTGGGCAGCGCCGAGAACTTCACGCTGCTCGATCCGCTGGCCAACAAGCTGGGCGCGGCGATCGGCGCGTCGCGCGCGGCGGTGGATTCGGGCTACGCGCCCAACGATTGCCAGGTGGGCCAGACGGGCAAGATCGTCGCGCCCGAGCTGTACATCGCCGTCGGCATTTCCGGCGCCATCCAGCATCTGGCGGGCATGAAGGACTCCAAGGTCATCGTCGCGGTGAACAAGGACGCCGAGGCGCCGATCTTCGGCGTGGCCGACTACGGCGTGGTGGGCGATCTGTTCGAGGTCGTGCCGTCGCTGACGGCGTCGTTGTAAGGATTGCGGCCTTCAGGCTTGCGCGATGCGCAAGCCGCCCAGGGCCGAGGCGTACATCCTGCCCAGCAGCGGCTGCAAGCGCTCGGCCAGGTCGAGCCGATAGTTGTAGGGCGCGAACTCGTTCATGTAGGCCGACTGGCAGATGTCCAGCGACACCGCATGCACGCCTTCGGCAGGATTGCCGTACTTCTGCGCGATGCGTCCGCCCTTGTAGCGGCCGTTGACGACCCAGCTGTAGGTGTCCTGGGCGGCCAGTGCCTGGATCAGCGGCTGCATCACGGGCTCGGCGCAGGTGGCGCCGGCGTCGGTGCCCACGCACAGCACGGGCCGGCGGCCCGGATAGCGGCCGGGCAGCACGCTGGCGCTGGCGTGCGCCTCCCATAGCAGCACTTCGCCGTGGGTTTCCCGCAATCGGGCCAGTTCGGCCTGGATGCAGCGGTGAAAGGGTACCCAGTAGGCCTGGATGCGCCGGTCGCGTTCGGCGGCATCGGGCGGCCCCAGGTACAGTGGCTCGCCGTGCAGCGTCTCGCGCGGCATGTAGATGTCGTCGCCCAGGCGGCCGGCGGTTTCCAGCACGGGGCTCAGGTCCAGCCAGTAGCGCGTATAGCGGGGACGCAGGATGGAAGCGCCCTGGTCCTGGGCAAAGGCGTACAGCCTTTCCAGATGCCAGCTGGCATCGGCCATGCTGCCCGCCGCCGGCGTCATCATGCCGCGCGCATCGGCGGGCAGTTCGGTGCCGCTGTGCGGCATCACCATCAGCACCGGGGCGTGGCCGGGCTGCAGTTGAAACAGGGAAGGCTCTTGCATCGTGGCGTCAGGCTGCGATGCATGGCGCGGGGCCGGCCTGGCCGGCGGGCGGCGCCAGGAAGCGGCGGTCCAGTTGGCGGATGTCGGTGCAGCCCAGCAATCGCATGCAGATCTCCAGTTCCTTGCGCAACAGCGCCAGCACCTCGGCGCAACCCGGTTCGCCGTCGGCCGCCAGGCCGTACAGCGGCGCCCGGCCCAGCAGCACGCCGCGCGCGCCCAGCGCCACCGCCTTGGCGATGTCGCTGCCACGGCGGATGCCGCCATCGACCAGGATCTCGAATCCACGGGGCAGCTCAGCCACGGCGTGCGGCAGGATGTCGATGGCGCTGGGCGCGCCATCGAGCTGGCGCCCACCGTGATTGGACAGCACCACGCCGTCCGCGCCGTATTGGCGGGCGCGACGGGCGTCTTCCACCGACTGGATGCCCTTGACCAGTACCTTGCCGGCCCAGTGCCGGCGTATCCACGCCAGATCTTCCCAGCGCAGCGCCGTGTCCATCTCGCGGCTCATGGCGGCCGCCTGTTGCGCCAGGTCGGGTCCCATGCCGGCGCTGCGGCTCAGGTTCACCAGTTGCGGCATGCCGTGCCGGCCCACCCGAGCCACCCAGCGCGGATGCCGCGCCAGGTCGGCCAACAGCCGGGGCGTCCAGCGCACCGGTAGCGTGAAGCCAGTGCGCAGATAGTGATCGCGCTGCCCGGTGACCGGGGTGTCCACCGTCAGCAGCAGCGTGGTGAAGCCGCAGGCCCGCGCCCGCGCCATCATGCTTTCGGCGATGCGGCGCTCGCGCTGCACGTACAGTTGCAGCCACAGTTCGCCCGCAGTCGCCTCGCGCACGCGTTCCAGCAGGCTGGTGGAGGCCGTCGACAGCGTGAAGGGCAGGCCGGCGCGATGCGCCTGCCTGGCCAGCGCCACGTCGGCGTCGTGGCGGAACAGGCCATTCAGGCCCGTCGGCCCGACCACGGCGGGCCAGGCCGCGGCCGTGCCGGCCATCTCGCATTGCAGGCTGACGCTGCCGACGTCGACCATCGTGCGCGGCGAAAACACGATGTCCTCGAAGACCCGCCGGTTGCGACGCATCGTCACTTCGTCCTCCGAGCCACCTTCCAGATAGCCGTAGGCGAACGCCGGCAGGAAGCGGCGCGCGGCCTTCTTGTAATCCTCGACGTTGGCGCGCATGGCTACTGGGGCAGCACGCGGCCGGGGTTCATCATGCCGGTGGGATCGAGCAGGTCCTTGATCTGGCGCATCACGTCGACCTCGATGCCGTCCTTGTACTTGCGCATTTCGGCCACGTGCAGCGAGCCGATGCCGTGCTCGGCGCTGAAGGTGCCGCCCATCGCCGCCGCGATGTCGTACAGGTCGTGGCTGAGCTGGCGTTGCAGGCCAGGCTTGTCCTGCACCGCCGCCCAGTATTCGTGGGGGAACATGGCGATGTAGTGCAGATTGCCGTCGCCCATGTGCCCCACGATCACCGGCACCGCCTGCGGGTAGCTGCGGCGCAGCAGGTCTTCGGCCTGCGTCAGGAATTCCGGAATCAGATAGGTAGGCACCGCGATGTCGTGCGTCAGGCCCATGCCTTCGCGGCCATTGGCCTCGGTCACGTTGTGGCGGATCTGCCAGAAGCCCTGGCGGTTCTGCTCAGTGGTGGCGATCACCACGTCCACGAAGATGCCGGCCTCGTAGTCGGCCTCCAGCACGGTGTTCAGGCGCTCATGGATGCCGGCGCCGGGCTCGGGCGAGGCCAGTTCCACCAACACCGTCCACGGTGGCGTCTCGCCCTGGAACGGGTTGCGCAGGTGCGCGCCGTGGCGGATGGATATCTCGAATTCGGAACGCGAGATCAGCTCCAGGCCCACCAGCTCGCCCGGAAACAGGCCCTGCAGCCGGATGCCTTCGTCCACCGCCGCATCCGCCGAGGCGAAGCCCAGCAGGGCGGTCGCCATCGACTTGGGCTTGGGAAACAGCTTCAGCGCGGCGGCGGTGACGATGCCCAGCGTGCCCTCGGCGCCGATGAACAGGTTCTTCAGGTCGTAGCCGCTGTTGTTCTTGCGCAGGGTGCGCAGGCCGTTCCAGATACGGCCATCGGGCAGCACCACTTCCAGCCCCAGCACCAGGTCGCGCGTGTTGCCGTAGCGCACGACGTTGGTGCCGCCGGCGTTGGTGGCGATGTTGCCGCCGATCTGGCACGAGCCCTCGGCGCCCAGCGACAGCGGGAACAGGCGGTCGGCCTCTGAGGCCGCTTCCTGCAGGTCGGCCAGCACGCAGCCGGCCTGGGCGGTCATCGAGTTGTTGCGCGGGTTGACCTCGATGATGCGGTTCATCTTGGCCAGCGACAGCAGCACGTTGTCGCCGTCCTCGCCAGGCACCGAACCGCCGCACACGCTGGTGTTGCCGCCTTGCGGATAGACGCGAACGCCGCTGGCCAGGCAGTACTTCAGCACCGCCGACACCTGCCGGGTGTCCTGCGGATACACCAGGCAGGCGGCGTTGCCGCGGTGGCGGCCGCGCCAGTCCACCAGGTGCGGCGCCATGTCGGCAGGCTGGTCCACCACGTAGGCGTTGCCGACCAGGGCACGCAGGTCATTGATCAGGGAATCGTTCATGCTGGGTTCTGCTTGATGACGACGCTGTCGCGGGCGGACCACGACATATACAAGGGGCAGCCAGGGGCCGACCGCTCGGCCGAGCGGTCGGAAATGCCCTTGACCAATACGGTGCGGCCATCGGCCAGGGCGACTTCATAGCGGGTCATGCCGCCGACGAACGACGCCTGGGTCACCTTGCCCTGGCAGCGGTTCTCCAGTTGGTCGGCCTCGTTGTCGTTCAGGCTGGCGCGCATCTTCTCGGGGCGCACCATCACCTTGACGCGGTCGCCGGTGGCGTAGCCCTCGGTGCCGCGCACCGCGATGTTCCACTTGCCGTCCACCTGCACCACGCCGCGGTCCATCACCACGCCGGGCAGCAGGTTCGATTCGCCCACGAAATCGGCCACGAACTCGGTGCGCGGCTCGAAATACAGCTCGTCGGGCGTGCCCAGCTGGGCGATGCGTCCGCCGTTCATCAGGCAGACGCGGTCGGACAGGTTCAGCGCCTCTTCCTGGTCGTGGGTCACGTAGACCAGCGTGGTGCCCAGGTCTTTGTGCAGGCGCTTGATCTCGCCTTGCAACTGTTCGCGCAGCTTCTTGTCCAGCGCGCCCAGCGGCTCGTCCATCAGGATGACCGACGGCGAGTAGACAATACAGCGCGCAATGCCCACGCGCTGCTGCTGGCCGCCCGACATCTCGCGTGGCTTGCGCTTCTCGTAGCCGACCAGGCCCACGCGTTCCAGGGCGCTGCCCACGCGCTGGCGGATCTCGGCCGCGCCCACGCCGCGGATCTTCAGCGGAAACGCCACGTTCTCGTACACGTTCAGGTGGGGCAGCAGGGCGTAGTTCTGGAACACCATGCCCAGTTGGCGCTCGCGCGGCGGCACCGTGGCCACGTCGCGGCCATCCAGCATCACGCGGCCGCCGCTGGGCGCGATGGCGCCGGCGATGATGTTCAGGATGGTGCTCTTGCCCGAGCCGCTGGGGCCCAGCAGGCTCAGGAACTCACCCTTCTTCACGGTCAGGTCGGTGGGGTGCAAGGCCACGGCGCCGTTATACGATTTGCCGACGCCTTCGAAGACGATCATCTGCTGCGGGGACGCGACTGCACCTTCCATACTTTTGCTTCCATGAGAGTCCGGCGCGTGTTGGGCCAGAGGTCGGGTACCGGGTTGATTCAGAACGGCTTGCATGGCGGTTCCCCTGTTAATTGGATTCTTCCTGCGCGGGCGACTGCAGCATCACCGACACGCAGCAGATCACGATGGACAGCACGGTCAGCAGCGCCGACACGGCCGCGATGACGGGCGAGATGTCCCACTGGATGCTGCTGTACATGCGCACGGGCAGCGTGGTCGTGGTGGGGCTGGTCAGGAACCAGGCGATCACCACCTCGTCGAAGGACACCAGGAAGGCCAGCAGGGCGCCCGCGATGATGGACGGCCGCAATTGCGGCAGCACCACCTTCAGGAACACCGTGCGGCGGTTGGCGCCCATGATGGTCGAGGCGAACTCCAGCGCCGGATCCAGCTTCTTCACGCCGGCCATCACGGTCATCATCATGAAGGGCGTCACGTAGGCCACGTGGCTGGCCACCAGGCCGGCCGTGGTGCCCACGATCTGCAGGCGCGACAGGTACAGATACAGGCCCAGCGAGATCACGATCACCGGCACCAGGATCGGGCTCATCAACAGCAGGGTCACCAGGCGCTTGCCCGGAAACTCGAAGCGCACCAGGCCGTAGGCCGCCGGCACGCCGATCGCCATCGAGACGATCATGGTCAGCACGGCCACCTTAAGGCTCTGCAGGATGGGGTCGATCCAGTTGGCCGACGAGAACAGCTGGCCATACAGCTCCAGCGTCCAGACGCGCGGCGGAAACGTCAGTTCGCCGGGGCCGCCGAACGAGATCGGAATCACGATCAGCGTGGGCACCAGGATGAAGGCGTAGACGACGTAGGCGATCAGGTTGCGCAAGGCGCCATAGGTGCGCGCCTGTCTGTCGACGATGGTCAGGGTATTGCTCATGCCGGCACCTCCGCGCGGTTGCCCGATTTCTTCAGGGTGCTGGCGCCCACGGCGGCCAGCGTCACGATGCCCAGCAGGATCACGCCGATGGCCGAGGCCATGTTCCAGTCCATCGTTTCACGGGTGTAGAAGTCGACCAGGTTCGACATCATCACGTCCTGGCGTCCGCCCAGCAGCGCCGGAATGACGAAGAAGCCCATGGACATCACGGTGGTGCTGAGCACCGCCGCCGCCACGCCGGGCAGGCTCAGCGGCAGCGTGATGCGCAGGAAGATGCGCGGCGGCCTGGCGCCCATGATCTCGGATGCGCGGTACAGCGACTTGTCGATGGCCAGCAGGCTGGCCAGCACCGGGAAGACGACGAAGGGAATCAGGTAGTTGGTCATGCCGACCATCACGCCGAAGCGGTTGAACAGCATGGGCAACTGGACGGTGTCGCCCGTCAGCCAGGTGAGCAGTTGGTTGACCAGGCCCGCCCGCCCCAGCAGCACGGTGAAGGCATAGCTCTTGACCAGGATGCTGGTCCAGAACGGCACCAGCACCAGCACCATGAAGATGGCGCGCTTGCGCGGCGTCTGCCGGGCCAGGTGCATCGCGATCGGATAGCCCAGCAACAGGCTGGACAGCGACGCGAGAATACTGATCTCGAACGTGGACCACAGCGTGCGCCGGAACAGTTCGCTGCCGAACAGGCGCTGATAGGCCGCGATCGAGAAATCGCCGCCCGCCGTGGTGAAACTGGTGTACGCCACGTAGGCCAGCGGCACCAGCATGACCAGAAACAGAAACAACGTGGCTGGTGCGACGTATAGCCACGCCTCGCTTCGCGCTTTCATCAGACTTTCCCTTATTGATCGAATTCCCGAAGAGGGGCGCCGGGGCACCGGCGCCGCCGCCTTCGTCAGGTCAGCACCCACTCCTTGAACTTCAGGGTCAGCTCGTCATAGTGATCCGCCCACCATGCGTCGTTGCTGATCACGTTGTTCGGGTTCGCGGGATTGGACAGCCACTTCTTCACCTCGGGCTTCATCAGGTCCATCGCCTTCTTGCTGGCGGGCGTGTTGCCGTGCAGATCCATCAGCGCGGCCTGGCGATCGGGGCGCATGGCGAACTTCAGGTAGTTCATGGCGTTCTGCTTGTTGGGCGCGTTCTTCAGCACCACCAGGTATTCCAGGCCGATCAGGTTCTGCTTGAACGAGAAGCCGGTGGGCTTGCCCGACTCCAGCGAGGCCTTGGCGCGCGTGGCATAGGTGTAGCTGAAGTCGACCTGGCCGGTTTCCACCAGCGAGGTGGTCTGCGGGGTCTGGTCCACCCACTTGCCGATGTGCGGCTTGATGCGGTTCAGTGCACGGAAGGCGCGGTCCACGTCCAGCGGGTAGATCTTGTCGGCCGGCACGCCGTCGGCCAGCAGGGCGATCTCCAGCGTTTCGCTGGCGCGGTTGCGCAGCGTGCGTTGCCCGGGGAATTTTTCGACGTTGAAGTAGTCGGCGAAGGTTTCCGGGTGCTTGCCCTCGGGATGGCGGTTGTTGTCCCAGCAGATGCCGCCGGTGAAGCCGTAGAAGGGCACGGCCTCCTTGGTCATCGGCGCGATCAGGTCGCCCTGGTCGAACATCGCGGGATCCAGCGCTTCCCAGTAGCCGTTCTTCGAGCCCGTCATGGCCATGGGGCCGACGGCATCGAACACGTCCCACTCGACGTTGCGGGTCATGACCTGCGCCTTGACCTTGGCCAGATCCGGCGTGTCGACCAGCGTGACGCGCACGCCGAATTCCTTCTCGAAGGGCTTGGTCAACGCCTCTTCGACCGCGGTGCGGTAGTTGCCCCCCCAACTGACGACCACCAGATTGCCGGCGGCCATCGCACGGCGCGACGTCATGATCATGGGCATCCCGACGGCCGCTGCCGTCAGGGTGGCGCCAGAGGCTTTCAGGAAGCTGCGGCGGCTGGCGTTATTCTGGTTCTGCATGATTTCCCCTGTGTGTGGAAGTTGGTTATTCGCGCGAGATCAGGGCCGGGACGACCTGTTCCAGCCGCGCGCGCAATGCGGCGCTGCCGGCCTGCATCGGCGGCAGCACGTCGGGACCGAACCCCCATCCAAGCAGGTTCATGGCGAGTTTCAGCGGCGCCGGGTTCGGCTCCGCGAAAATGGCGTCGATCAGTGGGCGCAGGGTGGCGTGCAGCGCCACCGACTCGGCCAGCTTGCCTTCCATGGCCAGGCCCAGCACGCGCTGCCATTGGTTGGGCACGAGGTTCGAGCTGGAGATGACGGCGCCCACCGCGCCCATGGCGATATGCAGCGGCGCGACGTCTTCCTCGCCGGTCAGGATGGCCATCTTGGTGCTGGCCAGCTCGGCCGCGCGCATCTGCTGGGCCAGGTCGGGATTGCAGGCCTTGATGCCGACCACGCGCGTCATGTCGGCCAGCTTGTCCACGGTGCCGTAGTGCAGCGACACGCCAGTGCGGTAGGGGATCTCGTACAGGATGATGTCGGCGTCGACCGCGTCCGAGAAGCGCTTGTAGTAGTCGAGAATGCCTTCCTGCGTGGGGCGGAAGTAGTAGGGCGTGACGACCATCAAGGCCTTGGCGCCCGCCCGCACGAAAGCGCGGGCGTTGTCGATGGCGTCGCCCACGCCGGGCGACAGGATGCCGGGGATGACGTGCATGGTGTCGCCGGCCGCGGCCAGCGTGGCTTCGACGATCTGCAGGCGCTGGCTGGCCGACAACGAGGTGTACTCGCCGGTGCCGCCCAGCGGCACCACGCCGTCGGTCGCGCCGCCCTGGGCCAGACGCTGCACGTGCGCCACCAGCGGCGCGGTCTCGATCTGCAGGTCCGCCGTCAGCGGCGTGGGAAGCGCGGTAAGAATGCCCGAATACTTGTGCTGCGATTTATTCATGATGTCGGTGCCTCCAGATGGCGGGAGGACAGTGGGTTGATGTCACGCACTGGCCATGAACGTGAACTTAAGTCAGGCGTTGCAGGGGTCTGAACAACATCAAGCAGCGTGACTATCTACATAACGCCGAATTATTCAAACCGCTACGCGGTTTAGCACAGAACTTCGCGCAAACCCGCGTCAATACTAGCTTTCCAGGGTATCGGGGATACACAAGCTGGGGGTTTCCCGTAGTGCTTCAAGACGATTCGTCGCGGACTGCGTTCACGCAATAAAAAACGGGCGAGCCGCGTGATCGCACGCTGACGCTCGCCCGCTTCTGCGGTCCTTATAGCTGGAATTTCCAGTCGCGCACGGGCGCGTAGTTTTCCTTCACCACGCGCGGCGAGCTCCAGCGCATCAGGTTGATGAACGAGCCGGCCTTGTCGTTGGTGCCGCTGGCGCGGCCGCCGCCGAAGGGTTGCTGGCCCACCATGGCGCCCGTGGGCTTGTCGTTCAGGTACAGGTTGCCGGCGGCGAAGTTCAGCACGGCCTCGGCCTGGTGCAGCGCGGCGCGCTCGTTCGAGAAGATCGAGCCCGTCAGCGCGTAGCGGCTGGTGCCGTCGATCAGCGTCAGCGTCTCGTCCCAGGCGCTGTCGTCGTACACGTACACCGCCAGCACGGGGCCGAACAGCTCTTCCTGCATCAGCAGATGCTTCGGATCCTGCACGCGGAACACGGTGGGTTCGACGAAGTAGCCGGGATCCGCCCAGGTGCGGCCGCCCGAAATCAGTTCCACGCCGCTGTCGGCCTTCGCCGCCGCAATCGCGTTGGTCAACTTGGCGTGCGACGCCTCGCTGATCACCGCCCCCATGAAGGTCTTGGGATCGGCCACGTCGCCGACCTGCAACTCGGCCAGGCGCTCGCGCAGTTGGCGGCTGACCTCGGGCCACAGGCTCTTGGGGATGTAGGCGCGCGAGGCGGCGCTGCACTTCTGGCCCTGGTAGCCGAAGGCGGCGCGCACCAGCGCGATGGACACCGCGTCGGCGTTGGCCGAGGCATGGGCCAGCACGAAGTCCTTGCCGCCGGTTTCGCCCACCAGGCGTGGGATCGAGCGGTAGTGCTCGACGTTGCCCGCCACCTGCTTCCACAGCGAATTGAACACCGCCGACGAGCCCGTGAAGTGAATGCCGGCCAGTTCCTGCGAGGCCATCGCCACGCGCGTGGTCATCTCGGCTTCGCCGGGTACGAAGTTGATCACGCCCGCAGGCAAGCCGGCTTCTTCCAGCGCTTCATAGCACAGGTAGTTGGCCCATGCAGACTTGTCCGAGGGCTTCCACAGTACGGTGTTGCCCATCACGGCGGGCGCGGTGCTCAGGTTGCCGCCGATGGCCGTGAAATTGAACGGCGACACGGCGTAGACGAAGCCTTCCAGCGGACGCCAGTCGGTGCGGTTGGCGGCGCTGGGCACCGACAGCGGCTGCTCGGCGTGCACCTTCTGGGCGTTGTAGGCGTTGAAGCGGAAGAAGTCGATCAGCTCGCAGCCGCTGTCGGGCTCGGCTTCCTCGATGGTCTTGCTCTGGCCCAGCATGGTGGCCGCGTTGATGTCCACGCGATAGCGTGTGGCGATGATCTCGGCGGCGCGGTGCAGAATGGCGCAGCGGCTGGCCAGCGACAGGTCGGCCCAGTCGCGCGACACGCTGCGCGCGTTGGCGATGGCTTCCTTGACCTGGGCTTCATTGGGGCGATGGATGCGCGCCACCACGCGTTGGTGGTCATGCGGGGCGCGCACTTCGAGCACATCGTCCGAGTACAGCCGCTTGCCGCCGATCACCGTGGGCACGTCCACGATTTCGCGCCGGGCCAGCGCCTGTTGCAACTGCTTGGCGGCGTCGGTGCCCGGGGCGAAGGACCACTCGGGTTCATTGGCGGGAAACGGAAGTTGGGGACCGGAAATCACGCTGGCTTACTCCTTGTACGGTTCGTGTGGAAAGCGTCTTGATGGGGCATCCATGCCGCGGCCTGCGGGGCGCGCGGCGAGAATCCCCAGCGTACGCGTCACGTTCGCGGCGTTGCCGTTAATTAAGCGGGCCTTATGCTTTGGATCGGTGCCGGTTATGTGTGCAGCCGGCGTGCGCGATCAGCCCTCGAACGAATAGACGTCTTCGGGCCGCAGCGACAGCGCGCGGGCGATGTCGCGCGAGACCTGCTTGTCGTACGCCTGACAGAGCAGGTCGTGCATTTCATTGGGCAGGTTGCCCAACTCGTTCTCGCGCGAGCTGAGATAGAACGTGCGGCTGAGCACCTCGTAGGGCCGGCCGTGGCGCGAGAACGCGGACAGCGGCACCACGCGTATGTCGGGCACGAAATGGCGCGACTGCCAGATGCACAGCGGCGTGGACAACGCGAAGCCCAGTCCCGCCGCCACCAGGCTCAGCATGGGATCGGTGGCATCGAATTCGCAGGTGCGTTCGATGCTGTCGGTATGGGCCATCAGGTAGGTGTCGACGTGCTGGCCTATCACCGAGCGGGCGCTGTAGCGGATGAAGCGCAGATGGCGGCTCAGGTCCGACAGCGAGGTCAGCCTGTCGACGGCGAAGCCCCGTGGCAGCACCACGAAATAGGGCTCGGAGAACAGCTTCTGGCGGCGCACGCCCGGCGACGCGCTGACGCCCGTGGTGGTCACGGCCATGTCCAGCTGGCGCGCATCCAGAAGCCCGTCCAGCGTGGGCGTGATGCCCGACCACATGCGGATCTGCTGCGAGGTGCCGGTCAGCGCGCGGATGATGATGGGGCCGATGGTGGCCGCGAAGGAATCGACGCAGCCCAGGCGCACGACCACCCGCTTGGCGCGCGTGACGCTGCGTACGCCCTCGACCATCTGGTCGGCGCTTTGCAAGATGGCGGTGGCGTGTTCGAACAGCCGCTGCCCGGCGGAAGTGGGACGGGCAGGGCGGGTGGAGCGGTCCAGCAGGACGGTGTCCAGCAAGGCCTCGATGGCCTTGACCCGTTGGGACACGCCCGCCTGCGAAATGCGCAGGCGCTTGGCGGCCTCGGAAATGGAGCCTGCCTCGACCACGGCTACCCAACTTGCCAGCAATTCCCAATCTGGATATCGAGCGATACCTTCATCGTTCATGTGGCAAGTCCTCTAGCTACAACGCGGATGACTTTATCACAGGGGGTTTAGTTAACGCCGCCATGAAAACCCTCGTTTACCCTAGGTCTGCCGGGCAGCATCACGCGGGCCATGTATTTAGTATCAGCGCGCTGGATCATCCGTGCCGCGCGGCGGGCCCCGCCTAGGATGGGCTGGGCACCGATGCCCGCACGCAAAAACGAGGTTCCATGAACGACGTCTTCCATTTTGAAGCGGGGTCGGCTCCGCTGCTGATCTCCATCCCGCATCTGGGCCGCCTGATCCCCGAGCCGCAACGGGCCGGCATGACCGAACTGGCGCTGCGCTCGGGCGATACCGACTGGCACCTGGACCGCCTGTACGCCTTCGGGCGCACGATGGGGGCCTCCTTCCTGTGGGCGCGCTATTCGCGCTATGTGGTGGACCTGAACCGTCCGCCCAATGACGAAAGCCTGTATCCAGGCCAGGCCAAGACGGGCCTGTGTCCCACGCATACCTTCGATGGCCAGCCCTTGTACCAGGATGGCCGTGACGAGATCGGCGTGGACGAACGCGATGCGCGCCGCCAGGCCTATTGGCAGCCTTATCACGACAAGTTGAACGAGGAACTCGCCCGGCTGCGCGCCGCGCACGGCAAGGTGCTGCTGTGGGAGGCGCATTCCATCGCCAGCGTGATTCCGCGCCTGTTCGACGGCAAGCTGCCCGACCTGAACATCGGCACGTCCTCCGGCGCCAGTTGTGCATCGGGGATCGAATCGGCGATACGGCAGGCGTTGGAACAGCAGGGCGCCTACAGCTGGGCGGTGAACGGGCGCTTCAAGGGCGGCTACATCACGCGGCATTATGGCGCGCCGCAAGACGGCATCCATGCGGTGCAGCTGGAGATGTGCCAGTCCACCTATATGGACGAACAGCCTCCGTACGCATGGCGCGATGAAGCGGCCAGCCAGATCGAGCCGGTGGTGCGAAGCCTGGTGCGGGCGGCGTTCGAGCGGCTTTGAAACCTGCGCCGCCTGCCGTGCGCACGGGTATCGACGCAACGACGGCTCGTCCCCGGTGGCCAGCCCGGCACGCAACACGGTGCGTGCCGGCTGGCGCCAGGCTTTATTGCGGCTTGATCCCCGCCGACGCCACGATGGGCTTCAGGCGTTCCAGGTCCGCTTCGAGCGCCTGCATCAGCGCGCCCGCTTCGCCGCCCAGTACCGTCGCGCCGTCCCGTTCGATTTCGTCCTTCACCGCAGGTTCGCGCAGCACGTCGTTCAGCGCCTCGTTCAAGCGCGCGACGACCTTGTCCGGCGTACCCGCCGGCGCCACGATGCCGTACCAACTGACGTGCTGGTAGCCGGGATAGCCGCTTTCGGCCACCGTGGGCACCTCGGGCAGCACCTTCACGCGCTCGGAAGACGTGACCGCCAGCCCGCGCACCTTGCCGCCCTCGATGTAGCCGCGCATCGTCACGCTGGTCCCCACCCAGGCGGACAGCCGTCCGCCCAGCATGTCCGGCAGGCCCTGGGCGATGCCCCGGTAGGGAATCAGATTGAGTTCCGATTTCGAGCGCGATTGCAGATCCAGCATTGCGATCTGGATATTGGTCGTGGGATAGCCGATGCTGCTCTCACCGGGTCTGGCCTTCGCCTGGTTCATGAACTCGCCCAGCGTGCGTGGGCCGGCCTCCGGCACGGCCATCACATACGGGGTCGACAGCACCAGGCCGATGCCCTTGAAATCCTTCAAGGGATCGTAGGGCAGGTTCCTGTAGACCAGCGGGTTGACGCCGATGTGGTCCACCAGCGTCAGGCCCAGCACGGAACCGTCGGTTTCGGCGCGAGCCACGTTCTGCAGCGCGATGTTGCCGTTGGCGCCGCCCTGGTTCTCCACGACCACGTCTGCGCCCAGTGCCTTGCCCAGCGGGCCGGCCAGCAGCCGGCCCAGGCGGTCGCCGCCGCCGCCCGGCGGGAACGGCACGATCAGCCGGATCGGCTTGCCCGATGCGGCATGAGTGATTGCAGGCGCCATGCCCAGCGTGGCCGCGCCCAGCGCAAGCGCCAGTCCGCACAGTACGAGGCGGCGTTGATTGCAGGTGTTCATGTCTGTCTCCTCGGTTCCGCTGCCCGTGGGCGGCGGACGGCTTCTTGCCGAAGCTCGTATGGGTAGGGATTGCGGGATGGCGGACGCGCGCCATCCTTCCGTGCGTGTTATCGGTGAGCGTCCTCCCCCAGCAGCGCGGTGCGGAAGCGGCTGCGCAGATACGGGCCGTCGCGCGGCGGCAGGGCGGTGGGCTGAGGCTCGGTATTCACCTTGATCGTGGCCAGCAGCGGACCTTGTCCGTTCAGGACCGAGCCGGCGGCGGCCTCCAGTTCGGCATCGGTGCGCACCAGCAGCGTTTTCTGGAAGCCGCACGCGCGCGCCACGCCGCCGATGTCCACGCCGCGTCCGGCGTGCGCCGGCTGCATGCCGGTCTCGGCATAGTGCTCGTTGTCGATCACCACGACGCTGAGGTTCGGCGCGGCATGCACCGCGGCGGTGGCCAGCGAACCCAGGCCCATCATCATCTCGCCATCGCCCACGAAGACGATGACGCGTTTTTCAGGCTGCGCCTGCGCCAGGCCCAGGCCTACCATGACGGCGCCGCCCATCGCGCCCCACAGGTAGAAGTTCTGGTCGCAATCGCCCGCGGCCGCCAGGTCGAAGGTCGGGTTGCCCAGGCTGGCGATGGCCAGCGCGTCGCCACGGTCCCGCAGGATGCGGGCCACGGCCGCGCGGCGGTCCAACACAATGTGCTCTGTCATTTGCCGTGCCTCACTTGTTGAAGTCCTTGGTGCCGATGACGCGCTGGCCGATCAGCACTGCCACGCTGCGGCCGGTCTGGTAGGCAAAGCGCGCGCCCGCCGCGACGCTGACCGCCACTTCCTCTGGCGCGTCGGCGCGATACACGTAGACGCCCGAGGCTTCCAGCACGGCCTGCGTGGACTTGCCCATGGCCACCTGCCAGGGATTGAATTCGCCCCATTCGCCGCGCATGGTCACGATCATGAACAGCGGCATGCGGGCTTCGTGCTGCAGCGACAGCATGTTGATGCAGTTGCCCACGCCGCTGGATTGCAGCAACAGCACGGCGCGGTCACCGCCCAGCCAGGCGCCGCCCGACAGGGCCACGCCTTCTTCCTCGGTGGTCAGCGATACCGAATGGATCTCGGCATCGTTTTCGCACAGGCGGATCAGCGCGCTGTGGCCCGCGTCGGGCACATAGGAGACCTGGCGCACGCCGAGTGACTTGAATTCTTCGTAGATCTGCCGGGGCCAATCAGGATTTGACATTCCGCTCTCATGATTAGTGATGGTTGCGCGGCGCGCCTGCGTGGGCGGCGCGTCCCGCAGTCATCATGGGAGATCGCGGCGTCGGAATAAAGGGAATAAATATCCTGTTGGGCAGTCCTTTAAAGAATGCTCTTGGAAAGCGGGGCTAGCGCGATTCGACCGTGAAGTCGCAGCACTCTTGCGCCAGCGCCGCCAGCGTCTTGGCGAGGACGGAGCCGGGTTCCCTGCGGAAGAGGGCGAAGTACCGCGCGCTGGGTGGCGGCACTTCAGTGCGCAAGACGGCCAGCCGTCCATCCCGCAGATGTTCTGCGAAATAGTCCATGGGCAGGCACACCACGCCCAGCCCCGCGACCGCCAGGCCCGCGATGGCAACCAGGTTGTCGATGGCCAGCACATTCGAATACGGCTGGCCCCGCTGCTGGAGCCAGTTGTCGCTGATCGCGCTGATGACCGAATCGCTGGACTGGCCCAGGATGGCCATCCGGCCGATTTCCTCGACGCTGAAGCGATGGCTCTGGTCGAAGGTGTTGGGGCTGCCCATCCAGCCGAATTCCACCGGTGCCAGCGGCAGGGCGTCCAGGTCGGGATGAAGGTACATCTCGGGCAGGAAGGCCAGGTCGAGCTCCCCGGCCAGCAGCAGGCGTTGCAGCTTGCCGCTGAGATCGAGCCGGGGTTGCAGCTGCAGCGAGGGGTAGCGGGCCCGCGTCTGCCGGATCAGCGTGGAGATCCAGGTCATTGCCGTCATCTCGGTGATGCCGATACGCACGGTGCCCGTCATGGCCGGATTGCCCGCCAACTGTACCAGCATCGCATCGCGCTGCTGCAGCATGTTCTTGGCGAAGTCGCAGATGCTTTTGGCGCGGTCGGTCAGCACCAGGCGATGGCCGACACGGTCGAACAGGGCCACGCCGAAGATGTTCTCGATGTCCTGCACGCGCTTGGTGATGGCCGATTGCGTGGTGTGCAGGCGCTCGGCGGCCGCGGTGAACGTGCCGAGCTTGACGGTCCAGTAGAAGGCTTCTACCTGCTTGATGGTGATCACGGCGGGGCGGGCGGTTGACTTGGCTCGGCGGAAATTCTACGGCAGGCCGGCCTGGGTTTCCGGTGCACGGGGCGCAGACGGGCCTCCGCGCAGGCGGTGTAGGAAAAGGCGCGATGAATGGTGAGCGCCACTCAGTCAGGCAAGCCGTCGAATGCCAGCAGGTTTTTCTTCACCAGCCCGAGCATGTCGGCCAACTCGTGCCGTTGCGCCACGCTGAGCCCCTGCAGGATGATCTCGCTCATCTGATCGCTGCGGGCGCGCATGCGGTCGATCATGCCGCTGCCCGCGGGCGTCAGGAAGACCAGCTTGGCGCGGCGGTCCTCGCCATCGGCGCCGCGCCGCACCAGGTCCTGGCTTTCCAGCCGGTCGATCAGTCCGCCCAGCGCGGCGCGCCCGATCCCCAGCATCTCCGCCAGGTCGCTCTGCGACATGCCGTCATGGCGCGATAGATACGCCATTACCCACCACTGCGAGCGCGTGACGCCTTCGGGTTTCATGACCTCGTCGAACACCTTGCGGCGCAAGCGCGAGACATCGTGCATCAGGAAGCCCAGCCGCTGGTCCCAATTGAGCTGGGGCTGCTTGGCATCGTCTTCCTGCGAGGTGTTGGACGGGGCGGGCGGTTTCTTGCTGGGCATAAGATTCGGGTAATGGCGCCGTGCGGGTCAGAGGGGGGCGAGGCGGATCAATCGCTTGCCCAGGTTGCGGCCTTCGTACAGGTCGGCGATGGAACCGGGCGCGGCGTCGAGTCCCTCGACGATTTCTTCGCGATAGCGCAGTCCGCCGCTGCGCACCAGGGCGGCGAGATGGCTGACGGCTTCCTCGTAGCGATGTTCGTAGTCCCAGACCAGAAAGCCGGCCATGCGCGCCGCCTTGTTCAGCAGATGGCGTTCCACCCGCGGCCCTTCGGGCCAGGGATCCCAACTGGCGACGGAGGCGGTGCCGCAGACGACGATGCGGGCGTGCCGGTTGATCTGGGGCAACACGGCATCGCTGATGCGGCCGGCGGTATTGTCGAAATACACGTCGATGCCGTCGGGGCAGGCCTGCCGCAAGGCAGCGGGCAGGTCCGCGGCGCGGTAGTCGACCGCAGCATCGTAGCCGAACTCGGACACGCAGATGGCGCACTTCTGTTCGCCGCCGGCGATGCCCACGACACGGCAGCCTTGCTTGCGGGCCAATTGCCCGGCGATGGAGCCCACCGCGCCGGCGGCCGTCGACACCACGACGGTGTCGCCACGCCGGGGCTCTCCCAGCTCTCGAAGCGCAAAGTAGGCCGTCACGCCGTTCAATCCCAGCACGCCCAGGGACAGCGAAAGGGGCAGGTCGGATTCTTTGACCCGTCGTCGGATCTCGCTGCCATCGCTGACGGCGAATTCCTGCCAGCCGAGCATGCCCATGACGTCCGTGCCGACGGGATAGTCGGGATGGCGGGATTCGACGACCGTGCCGGCGGCGAAGGCGCGCATGACTTCGCCCAGCTCCACAGGATTCGCGTAATTGGCGGCGGCGTTGACCCAGCCTCGCATCGCGGGATCGACCGACAGGAACCGGTTCCGGACCAGGAACCGGCCCGGTTCCAGCGCGGGCAGGGGCGCGGTACGGAGGGAGAAGTGTTCGGCGCGCGGGATGCCCAGCGGTCGGGATGAGAGGACGATCTGGCGGTTGGATCGGGCAGGCATGGGTGTCTCCTCGGGTTGTCACTTATATAGTATGCATGCATACATTATGGTAGAGTACTTTTGACCAATATAAAGCATCCGGCGCCTTCCCGGGTGCATCAGGAGACATGCATGGCCGGCCTCTATTACGAGCAGTTCCGGGTGGGACAACAGTTCCGCCACGATGTGCGCCGCACCGTCACCGAGGCGGACAACGTGCTGTTCAGTGCGATGACGCACAACCCCGCCGCCATTCATCTGGACGCCGAGTACGCCCGCGGCACCGAATTCGGCAAGCCCATTCTCAATAGTGCGTTCACCCTGGGCCTGATGGTGGGCATCTCCGTATCGGACACCACCTTGGGCACCACGGTGGGCAACCTGGGCTGGGATGAGGTCCGGTTTCCGCAGCCGGTGTTTCCCGGAGATACCCTGCACGTGGAAACCGAGGTCCTGGAGCTGCGCGACAGCAAGTCACGGCCGGCCAATGGCATCGTGGTGTTCGCCCATCGCGCCTACAACCAGCGCGACCTGCTGGTGGCGTCCTGCCGGCGCGTCGCGCTGATGTTGCGACAGCCCGAAACCACGGCCTGAGCCGCGCGAGGACAGATCATGGATTTCGCTTTGACGGAAGAACAGGACGCCATCCGGCGTGCCGTGCAGGACATCGCCGCGGACTTCGATGATGACTACTGGGCCCGCAAGGACCACGAGGGCGGCTTTCCCGACGAGTTCTACGGCGCCATGGCCGGCGCGGGCTGGCTGGGCATCGCGATGCCCACCGAGTATGGCGGCGCGGGTCTGGGCATCCTCGAGGCGGCCTTGATGATGGAGGCAGTCTCCGCGTCTGGCGCCGGCCTGTCGGGCGCCTCCGCCATCCACATGAACGTCTTCGGCCTGCATCCGGTGGTGGTGCATGGCACCGATGCGCAGCGCGCCCGGTGGCTGCCTCCCATCATCAACGGCGAGCAGAAGGCGTGCTTCGGCGTGACGGAGCCGAACACCGGCCTGAATACGCTGAAGCTG
The DNA here is from genome assembly GCF_900078315.1 of Bordetella ansorpii. Classification (GTDB taxonomy): domain Bacteria; phylum Pseudomonadota; class Gammaproteobacteria; order Burkholderiales; family Burkholderiaceae_B; genus Bordetella; species Bordetella ansorpii. Next base: position 99,223 of record NZ_FKBS01000008.1, on the reverse strand, counting down.
CGCACGCTGGCCGTGCGGCATGGCGACCGGTACGTCGTGCATGGCCAGAAGATCTGGATCTCCACCGCACAGGTTGCCAGCAAGATCCTGCTGCTGGCGCGCACCACGCCGCTGGACCAGGTGACCGAACCCTCCCACGGCCTGAGCCTGTTCTACACCGACCTGGATCGCACCCGGATCAGCGTGCGCGAGATCGAGAAGCTGGGACGCAAAGCCGTCGATTCGAATGAGCTGTTCATCGACGGCCTCGAAGTGCCCGTCGAGGACCGGATCGGGGAGGAGGGCAAGGGGTTCTCGTACATCCTGCACGGATTGAATCCCGAACGCGTGCTGCTGGCGGCCGAGGCCACGGGCCTGGGCCGTGCCGCGTTGCGGCGGGCTTCCGGATATGCCGCCGAGCGGGTCGTGTTCGACCGTCCGATCGGCCAGAACCAGGGCATCCAGCATCCTCTGGCCGAACGCTGGGTGGAACTGGAGGCGTCCGAGTTGCTGTACCGGCGCGCGGCCTGGCTGTACGACCAGGGCCTGCCTTGCGGCGCGGAAGCGAACGCGGCCAAGTTCTTCTGCGCCGAAGCGGGATTCAGGGCATGCGAGACGGCGGTCCTCACGCATGGCGGCATGGGCTACGCCAAGGAGTACCACGTCGAGCGCTATTTCCGCGAGTCGATGCTGCCCCGTATCGCGCCCGTGTCCATCCAGCTCATCCTCAGCTACATCGCCGAGCGGGTGCTGGGGTTGCCGAAGTCGTACTAGCCCGGTAGCGCCGGCAACGCCCGAGGGCGCGGAAGCCACGCGCCCGCGCCGGATGCCGAAGTGTCATTCCGGACGATCGAGGAGCGTGCGCAGATGAACCGAATAGGCCTGCACATGGCGCGCCATCCGCCGCCTTGCGGCGTCCGCGTCCTGTTTCTCGACGGCATCCAGGATGCGGTCGTGCGCCTTGAGCACCAGGCTGCGCACCTCGTCGTTGGCGAAATCCTTGATGGCCGAGGCTTCGTGGATGAGGTTGGCGATGGAGCGCATGAAGGCCTCCAGCAAGGGGTTGCGGCTGGCCGCCGCCAGCGCGCAATGCCAATTGACGTTCTCGGCCAGATACGTGGGGACGTCGGAGAACGCGTCCTGCAGTCTCTCGTCGATCTGGCGAAGCGTGGCGAGATCCGCGTCGGTGCGGTGCCGCGCCGCCAGTTCCGCGATGGGCGGCTCGATGGCTTCGCGCGCTTCGATGATGGAGGCCAGCGGCAGGCGGCTCCCCCGGGCGAACAGCGCGATCTGGCGCGAGACGGTGGTGCCGGTCGGCCGCGTGGCCCGAGAGCCTCCGTAGCGGCCCGGCCGCGTCGTGACCAGGCCCTCCGCTTCGAGGATGCGCAGCGCCTCGCGCACCGACCCGCGGCTCAGGCCGGTCTGTTCGACCAGGTCGCGCTCGCCGGGCAGCATCGTGCCGTCCGGAAAACTGCCGTCCAGGATCTTCTGCCGCAAGTGCGAGGCCAGGACGTCGCAGGACTTCGGAATGTGCAGGGTTTCGAGTTGCGGCGCCAGCGGGCGGTCGGACGGAGGCTTCATGGCGTGATCATCTGTTTAAGGGTTTTCCATGCCGTAAATAACGGCCTAATTGTTTGACCATTGACTGGTCGGATATTACCATCGATGCACATTACAGCCTTTCCACCACGCAGTGGCCGGGCAAGGAGACGATCATGAAGAAATCCCCGAAGGTGATCATCACCTGCGCGGTGACCGGGTCCATCCACACGCCGAGCATGTCGGCGCACCTGCCGGTGACGGCCCGCGAGATCGCGGACCAGGCCGTGGCGGCGGCCGAGGCCGGCGCGGCGATGCTGCATCTGCACGCGCGCGATCCCGAGACAGGCAAGCCCGACCAGAGTCCCGAACGATTCGCGGCGTTCCTGCCGGACATCAAGGCGCGCACGGACGCCATCATCAACATTACGACCGGCGGCGGCCTGGGCATGACGCTGGAGCAACGGCTGGCGCCCGCCAAATGGGCGCAACCCGAGGTCGCATCGATGAACATGGGGTCGCTGAACTTCAATATCTCGGGCGCCGGCGAGCGGATCCGCGAGTTCCGCCACGATTGGGAGAAGCCGTACCTGGACATGACGCGCGACTTCATCCTTTCCAACACCTTTGCCCAGATCGAGCGCGGCATCGGCGAACTGTCGGCCATGGGCACGCGCTTCGAATTCGAGTGCTACGACGTCGGGCACCTGTACAACCTGGCGCATTTCGTGGACCGGGGGCTGGTGAAACCGCCATTCTTCCTGCAGTGCATCTTCGGCATCCTGGGCGGCATCGGCGCCGACCACGACAACCTGCTGCACATGCGCCTGATCGCCGACCGCCTGTTCGGCGACGACTATTACCTGTCGGTGCTGGCCGCCGGCCGCCACCAGATGTCCTTCGTCACGATGAGCGCGCTGCTGGGCGGCAATGTCCGCGTGGGCCTGGAGGACAGCCTGTATGCGGGCAAGGGCAGGCTGGCCGTGTCCAACGCCGAGCAGGTCGCCAAGATACGCCGCATCCTCGAGGAACTGTCGCTGGAGGTCGCATCGCCCCAGGAGGCGCGCGACATGATCCAGACCAAGGGCCGCGACAACGTCGCGTTCTGAACGCCGGCATCTTCAGGGAGACAGGCATGGACGCGTTGCAGGGCTTGAGGGTGGTCGATTTTTCGAAAGTGCTGGCGGGGCCGCTGTGCACGCAGTATCTGGGAGACATGGGCGCCGAGATCATCAAGGTGGAGCCGCCGCGCGGCGACGACACCCGGCACTGGCCGCCATTTCGCAACGGCGATGGCACGGTCTTCCTCAGCGCCAACCGGAACAAGCGCAGTGTGGTGCTGGACATGAAGTCGGAGGCGGGCATGCAGGCCGTGCGGCGCCTGCTGGGCACTGCCGACATCGTGGTCGAGAGCTTCGGACCGGGCGTGGCGCAGAGGCTGGGCATCGACTACGACAGCGTGGCGGCGCTGCGGCCCGATGTGATCCATTGCAGCATCTCGGGATTCGGCAGCGAGGGGCCGCTACGCCAGGGAAAAGGGTACGACGTCATCCTGCAGGCGTTCAGCGGCATGATGGCGCTGACGGGGGAAGAGGAGGGGGAGCCGGTGCGCAGCCCCATCTCGCCGATCGATCAGGCCACCGGCATGCATGCGGCCATCGGCATTCTGGCCGCCGCCGTCAGGCGCTTGCGGACCGGCAGGGGCGGACGCGTCGAGGCGTCGTTGTTCGACACCTCGCTGGCCTTCATGGGCTACGTCATGCAGAGCTACTGGGAGCGCGGCACCGAGCCGCGCCGCTGGGGATCGGCGCACGAATCCCTGTGCCCGTACCAGGTTTTCCAGGCCAGCGATCGTCCGATCCTGCTGGGCGTGGCCAACGATACGCTGTGGCAGGCGTTCTGCCGCGAGGTCGACGCGCCGGCGCTGGCCGAGGACGCCCGCTACGCCACCAATGCCGGCCGGGTCGCGCACCGCGAGGCCGTGCTCGCCGAGGTGGCCGCGCTGCTGGCGCGCGACAGCCGCGACGCGTGGATCACGCGGTTTTCGCGGGCCGGCATTCCGTGCGCGCCCATCATGGGCGTGTCCGAGGTACTGGCGCATCCCCACACGCTGGCCAGCGGCATGGTCCAGGCGCTGCCGCGCGGCGCGGACGCACAGCTGCAGGTCGTCTCGCAGCCGCTGCGCTTCGATGGCCAGCGGCCCGCCGCCCAATGTCCGCCACCAGTATTGGGCGAGCACACGCAGGAGATCCTGGCATCGCTGGGGTACGACGAAGCGGATATCGCACGCATCACAGGATCGGCCTGAAGCGCGCCGCCTGGGCGGCGGCGCGCGAGAAAGGATTTCTCAATCAAGGAGGCACGCTGATGTCCATCGATTTCTCCGTCGGTGGCGGTATCGCCACGATCACGATCAACCGTCCGGAACGGCGCAATGCGCTGGATGCCGAGCATTACGCGCGGCTGTCCGAGGCCTGGCAGCGCGTGCGGGACGACGACGGCATCCGCGTGGCGATCGTCACGGGCGCGGGCGACCAGGCCTTCTGCGCGGGCGCGGACCTGAAGTCGTTCATCGGCGCGCCGCCGGCGTTGAGCGCCCTGATGCGCACGCAGTCGGACCAACTGCTCAATCGGGGCATCGAACTCTGGAAGCCGGTGGTCGCCGCCGTGAATGGCTATTGCCTGGGGGGAGGGATGACGTTGCTGCTGGCCACCGATCTGCGGGTCTGCACGGAGTCCGCCGTGTTCGGACTGAGCGAGGTGCAGCGTGGCGTGTTCCCGGCCAATGGCGGCACGCAGCGCGTCGCCCAGCAACTGCCGCATGCGATCGCCATGGAAATGCTGCTGATCGGCGACAAGTTCGACGCCGCGACCGCGCAGCGCTGGGGGCTGGTCAACCAGGTCGTGCCGGACGGGCAATTGATGGACGCCGCGATGCAGTACGCAAGGCGCCTGGCCGCCAATGCGCCGCTGGCCGTGCAGGCCGCCAAGGAACTGGCGCTGCGCAGCCGCGACATGGACCTGGCCAGCGGACTGCGCATGGAACAGATCTTCCTGCGCGTGCTGCAGGACTCGGAAGACGTACAGGAAGGAACGAAGGCCTTTGCGGAGCGGCGCAAGCCCGCTTTCCAGGGGCGTTGAGCGCTATCCCCACCCACAAGGAGCACCCATGCCGTTGAGATCGTTATTGTTTGTCCCGGGCGACAGTGAACGCAAGCAGGCCAAGGCCGCCGGCGCGGGCGCGGACGTTCTGATCCTGGACCTCGAGGACTCCGTCGAGGCGTCGCGATTGCCTGTCGCTCGCGACATGGTGCGCGAGTATCTCGCGGCCAAGGCCGGCGGCGGCGCGCAGCTCTGGGTGCGCATCAACCCGCTGGATTCCGGCTTGGCGCTGGACGATTTGGCCGCGGTGGTGCGCGCCGGCCCGGCCACGATCCTGCTGCCCAAGGTCGGCGGCGCGGCGGACATCGTTCTGCTGGACCGCTACCTGAGCGCGCTGGAGGCCCGCGACGGGTTGGACCCGGGCAGCATCGGCATCGTCCCGGTCGCCACGGAGACGCCGCAGGCCATGTTCGGATTGGGCAGCTACCAGGGATGCAGCGCGCGCCTGCGCGGGCTGACCTGGGGCGCGGAGGATCTGGCGGCGGCGGTCGGCGCGGCCAGCAACCGGCTGGACAACGGCGAATACGACTTCACCTACCGCATGGCGCGTTCGCTCTGCCTCCTGGGGGCTCATGCGGCCGGGGTGCCCGCCATCGACACGATCTGGGGCAATTTCCGCGATCCCGAAGGATTGGCGCGTGACTCGGCCAGCGCCCGGCGGGCGGGTTTCACCGGAAAGATCGCCATCCATCCCGATCAGGTCGCACCGATCAACCAGGCTTTCACCCCCGACGAGGCCGACATCGCGCGCGCGCGCCGGATCGTGGCCGCGTTCGAGCAGGCGCCGGGCGTGGGCACGCTGCAACTCGACGGCGAGATGCTGGACCGCCCGCACCTGAAGCAGGCGCAGCGCATCCTGGCCCATCTGCCGGCCTAGCCGGGCACGACGGATCGCCGGCCCACCGCGCCCAGATTGCGGGGGCCTCACACCAAAGGAGACAACCATGTACGCATTTTCCGCAAAGTTGTGCGCGCTGATGCTGGCCACGCTGGCGTGCGTCCCGGTGCGGGCCCAGCCGGCCTATCCCTCGCAGCCGGTGCGCATGATCACCGCGTTCGCGGCGGGCAGCGCCAGCGACATCGTGGCCCGCATGATCGCCGAGAAGCTGCAGGGCGATCTGGGCCAGCCCGTCATCGTGGAGAACAAGCCGGGCGCCTCCGGCCAGGTCGCCTCGGATTTCGTGGCGCGGGCGCAGCCCGATGGCTACACCATCATGCTGGCGACCAACACGACGCATTCCTCCAATCCGTACCTGTTCAAGCAGTTGCGCTACGACCCGATCAAGGACTTCACGCCGCTGGTGCAGGTGTGCAATTTCCCGTTCGTGCTGGTGGTCGGCGGCAAGGTGCCGGTACGTAACGTGGCGGAACTGCTCGAATACGGCAAGACGCACCGCAACGAGATGAACTACGGCTACGGCAACAGCACCGGCCAGATCGCAGCGGCGGCGTTCGACCGCGCCGCCAACCTGAACAGCGCGGCCATTCCCTATGGCAGCACCCCTCAGGCGATGACCGACATCATCGGCGGGCGCACCACGTTCATGTTCGTCGATCTGGCGTCGGCGGCGGGCCATATCCAGAACGGTTCGCTGCGTGCGCTGGCGGTGACCACGGAACGGCGCAGCGCGCTGGCCCCGGATCTGCCGCCGGTGTCCGAGGCGTTGGGCAAGCCCGGATTCGACCTGGCCGCCTGGGTCGGCATCTTTGGTCCGGCCAGGATGCCGGCCGCGGTGTCGGCCAAGCTGGGCGACGCGCTCTACCGGATCGTCGCGTCGCCCGAGATCCAGGGCAAGTTGAAGAAAATGGGCGCGGAGCCGACGCCGGCCCGGGCGCAGGCCTTCGGGCCGTTCGTGGAGCAGCAGAAATCGGTGTGGGGCGAGAAGGTGCGCCAGGCCGGCATCGAAGCGCAGTAGGGGAGAGCATCATGACGGAACCACGGCAGGAAGACCCGCAGGAACTGGTGCAATGCCGGCTCGAAGACCATGTGGCGATCATCAGGCTGAATCGGCCGGATCGGCTCAATGCGCTGAACGATGCCATGCGCGACCGCCTGGCCGAGCTGTGCAGGCAGGCCGGCCGCGACCCGCAGGTGCGCGCCGTGATGCTCTGCGCGGCGGGCCGGGCATTCTGCGCCAGCGGCGATGTGTCCACCATGGGTCATTTCACTGTTACGTCGGCACGCGAGCGGTTGCAGGGCGCCCACGCCATGATCCGTGCGTTGGCGGACATCGACAAACCCGTGGTGGCCGCGGTGCAGGGCGCCGTGGCGGGCATCGGCTGGAGCCTGGCGCTGGCCTGCGACACGGTGCTGGCCGCGAATACCGCGTTTTTCTCGCAAGTGTTCAAGAACGTCGGCCTGGCGCCCGACGGCGGCGCCATCTATCTGCTGGCGCAGAACATCGGGCTGTTGCGCGCCAAGGAACTGGTCCTGTCCGGCCGCAGGCTCGGCGCGCAGGAAGCCTTCGACATGGGACTGGTGACGCGCGTGGTCGATGCCGGCTCGCTCGAAGAGGAAGCCCTGGCGACCGCGGCCACGTTGGCGCACGGGCCGACGCTGGCCTATGGCTTCGGCAAGCGGCTGTTCCGTCAGGCCTATGCGCCGGCGCTGGAAACCTATCTCGACGCGGAGAACTGGGCGCAATCGGCGGCGCTGATGACCGAGGACCATCGCGAAGGCGTCGAGGCCTTCCTGGAAAAACGCGCACCCGTCTTCAAGGGGCGCTGAGAGCTGGCGTAGCGCCGGCGCGGCCGTCCGTGTGGACATGGCGGCCATGGAGATCGACATGCACAAACACCTGCAGCGCTTGAGCCTGCTCTGGATGCTGGCGCTATCGGCCGCCGGTTCTCACGCGGGGGGCTTTCCGGACCATCCGATACGCCTGCTGGTGGGATATGGGCCGGGCGGCGGCACCGACCTCATCGCCCGCCTGGTGGCCACCCACGTCTCGCAGGAACTGGGCCAGCCCGTGGTGGTCGAGAACAAGCCGGGCGCGGGGGGCAACATCGCGACGGACCAGGTCGCGCGATCGGCGCGCGATGGCTACACGTTGCTGCTGGCGGCCAACACCGTGACCATCAATCCGCACCTCTACCGCAATCTGGCCACCGACATCCAGCGGGATGTGCGCGGCGTGGGCATCATCGCGACGTCGCCGATCGTGCTGGTGGCCGGGCCAGGCTCGCCGTTTTCCACCCTGGACGAACTGCTGGCCTATGCCAAGGCCAATCCGGGCAAGGTCTCCTATGGTTCTCCCGGTGTCGGCACGCCGCAGCATCTGGCCGTGGAACTGCTGGCACACATGAGCGGCCTGCGGATGACGCACGTTCCGTACAAGGGTTCCAGCCAATCGCTATCGGACCTGCTGGCGGGGCACATCCCGCTGGTGTCGGCGGCCATCAATTCGGCGCAACCGTATATCGAGTCGGGAAAACTGCGCGGGCTGGCGGTGGCGGATGCCGGCCGCCTGGACCGTCTGAAAGCGGTGCCTGCCATCGCGGAGCGGGTCAAGGGGTACGAGGTTCGCATCTGGTATGGCCTGATGGCCCCCGCGAACACGCCGGATGCGGTCGTCGCGCGCCTGAATCAGGCCTTGGCCGCGGCTGCCAAGCATCCGGAGATGCAGGCCCGGATGCAGGAACTGGGGTACGAACTGGCGCTGGGGACACCGTCGGCGATGGATGCCGAGGTCGCCGCGGATGTGCGGAAATGGGGCGGCGTGGTCAAGGCTGCCGGATTGCAGGCCGAGTAGTCCGGGCGCCGCCTCGGCCCGCCGGGGCGTGGACCGGGATCTGTAGAGGATCGTTGCCGGCCTACGGCTTCTGCTTCAAGCCTGCCTGGTCCACGATGCGCCGCCACCGGTTTTCCTCCGTCGCGACATACTTGCCGAGGTCTTGCGGTGCGCCGACCTCGGGCAGCAGCCCTTCCTGCTCGACCGCGCGGCGAAAATCCTCCTTGCCGACCGCGTTGCGGATGCCCTGGTTCAACCGTGCGATCACGGGCGCCGGGGTCCCTGCGGGCGCGAACACCGCATACCAGCTGTCCACGAAATAATCGGGCAATCCCGCTTCGGCCACGGTGGGCACGTCGGGATAGGTCGGAGAGCGCTTCGACGAGGTGACCGCCAGGGCGCGCAACTGGCCGCTCTTGACCTGGGCGCTCACGCTGGCCGAGGTGGAGAAGATCATGTCGATCTGGCCGCCCATCAGGTCATTGATGGCCGGACCTGCGCCTTTGTAGGGCACGTGCAGGATGTCCACTTTGCCCTGGCTCTTGAACATCTCGCCCGCCAGGTGCGCGGAAGTGCCGTTGCCGTACGAGCCGAAGGTCAGCTTGCCGGGCTGCGCGCGGGCGGCCGCCAGCAGCTCCTGCACGGTCTTGAACGTCGAGTCTGCCGCGACCACCAGCACGTTCGGCGACTTGCCGATCATGGCGACCGGCGCGAAGGCCTTGTCGGTGTCGTAGGGCAGTTTCTGCTGGATGGCGGGATTGACGGCATGGGCGAACGTCGCCATCAGCAAGGTGTAGCCGTCCGGCGCGCTGCGCGCCACATTGTCGCTGCCGATGATGGTGCTGCCGCCGGGGCGGTTCTCGACCACCACCGTCTGGCCGAGCTCCTGCCCCAGGTCCTTGGCCAACTGGCGCGCGATGATGTCGGTGCCGCCACCGGGCGTGAAGGGCACGACGATGCGCAACGGCCTGTCGGGAAATTCGGCCCGTGCGGCGTGCAGGGGCAGCAGGGCGGTCAAGGCGGCGGCCAGCAGCCACCCCCGAGATAGGCGTCGGTTCATTGCTTGTCTCCAGAAAGCGTGCCGGCTCGTGCGGCACTTATCGTGAAAAATGGCGGGCGCGTTCATGCGCCCGTCCGGGCACTAGGAAAGAGTGGCCACACCGTCCGCGGCGATCGCGCCCTGGCCCTCCGCGCGGACGAACAAGGGGTTGATCTCGGCCTCGACGAGGCGGTCTCCAAGCGACCGGGCCATATCGCCGAACGCCAGCACGGCGTCGATGACGGCGGCCACGTCGGCCTTGGGGCGGCCACGGTAACCCTCCAGCAACGGCCAGGACGTCAGGCCGCGCAACGCCTCCAGCACCTGATCGCGCCCCAGCGAACCGCCATCCGCCGGCAGCATCAGCAAGGCCGTGTCGCGGAACAGTTCGGCCATCACGCCGCCCATGCCGATCAACAGGGCGGTGCCCAGGGTGTCCTTGCGGACGCCCAGGATCAGTTCGGCCACGCCTGCCGTCATCTCCTGGACCAGGAAGGCATCCGGCGCCAGGCCGGTGCTGGCCTGGACGTCGCGCGCCATCCGCGCCAGGCGTGGTCCGATCGATGCCGCCTCCAGGCCCAGCGCCACGCCGCCCACCTCCGACTTATGCAGGATCCGTGCGGACAGCAGCTTGAGCACGACGGCCGGCCCGAGTTCGCGCGCGGCCTGCTCGGCCTGTGCCGCGTCGTGCACGACCCGCTCACGGACCGCGTGGATGCCGAAATGGCGGAACAGGGCCTTGGCCTGCGCTTCGTCCATCGGCCCGGCGGGCAGATCCTTCGGGGCTTGAAGGGGCCGTCGCGCCGTGGCATGCACGGTTGGGCCGCTGGATAGCTGTGCGAAGCGCCATTGCGCGCCCAGGGCCGCCGCCACGCCTTCGGGCTCGTGGAAGGCGGGAATGCCATAGCGGCCCAGTACGGCGGCCGCAGCCGGCGCGTGGGGACTGACGTAGGCCATCACGGGTTTGCCATCGTGGCCCATGGAGTCCCGCAACGCATCCGCCATCAGTTCCGGTTGCGCCACGCCCGAAGAGCCTACGACCACGGCCAGCGCGTCGTATGCCGGGCTGTCCAGCAGCACGCGAATGATCCGGCGCAGCAGGGCGGGCTGCAGTCCGGCCAGCGTGACGTCGATTGGATTGCGGTCCAGCACGGCATGGTCGCCTTCCTGCAGCGCGCGCAGGTCGGCCGCGGTGGCTGCGTCGGGCGCGGGCAGGTCGAAGCCCGCCATGCCCAGGCTGTCCGCGACCAGCGTGCCGGCGCCGCCGGTGGAGGTGAGCACCGCCACGCGATTGCCCTGCAATGTCCGTCCCGCCGCCAAGGCCGCCGGTATGTTCAGCAGGTCCGCGTAGGTCTGCGCCCGGAGCACGCCGGCCTGCGAGAAAAGCGCGTCATACATGCGGTCCGCGCCCGCCAGCGCCCCGGTGTGCGACGCCGCGGCGCGGGCGCCGGATTCCGAACGGCCGATCTTGAAGGCCACGATGGGCTTGCCGGCGGCCGCCGCCTTGCGGCAAGCCCGGACGAAGGCTTCGGGGCGGCGCACGGTTTCCACGTACAGTGCGATGACGCGCGTGCCGGGATCGTCGGCCAGCATGCCGATGAAATCCGAGAGATCCAGGTCAGCCTCGTTGCTGGTCGATATCAGCTTGGAGAAGCCGATGCCGCGCGCGCTGGCGCGGGAGAGCAGGGCGCCCAGGATGCCGCCGCTCTGCGATACCAGGCCGATCTCGCCCCGCTGCAACTGCTCCAGCTCCAGGGCGCCGCTGGCGCTGAGGGTGATGCCGTCGGTCAGGTTGACCAGTCCGATCGTGTTCGGGCCCAGCAGCCGCATGGACCCGGCCGCCTGGCACAAGGCCTGCTGCCGGCGCGCGCCTTCCTCGCCGGTCTCGGCGAATCCGCTGGCCAGCACGATGGCGGCCGGCGTGCCCAGCGCGGCCAGTTCCCGCACGGCGTCCACGGAACGTTGCGCCCCCAGCAGCACCAGCGCGACGTCCGGCGCCTGCGGCAGCGAGGCGATGTCCGGATGGCATGCCAGCCCCTCGATCTCGCTGGCTCGTGGGTTGACGGGGAATATCTTCCCTTTGTAGCCATGCTTGAGCAGATAGCCGACGGGCCGGCCCGAGGTCTTGGACGCATCGGCCGAGGCGCCGATGATGGCCACCGAGCGGGGCGTCATGAGGCGGTCCCAGAGCGTCATTGACGGGCCTCCCTGGCCTGCGCCATGCGCTGCAGGAACGCCTGGACCGATTCGCGGTGTTCGCTGCTGGTGTAGCAGACGCCCTGGGCCTGGCTGCCCATGGCGAAGACCTGGTCCGCGGTCAGCTCGAAGGTCTGGTTCAGGATCGACTTGCCCAGCGCGAGCGCCGTGCGCGACCCGCGAGCAAGCGACGCCGCCCATTCCTGCGCATCGGCCAGCAGGGCGTCGGGCGAAGCCAGCCTGTCGGCGATGCCCAGCGCCAGCGCTTCGCGGGCGTCGACCTTGCGGCCGCTGAAGATCAGGTCCTTTGCGTGCGGCAGGCCTACGCGGCGAGGCAGGAAGTACATGCCGCCGCCGTCCGGGATCAGGCCCCGGTCGATGTAGCTCCATGCGAACGACGCGGACTCGGAGGCCAGCACGAAATCGCAGGCCAGCGCCGTGTCGGCCCCCAGTCCGGTGGCGGCGCCGTTGACGGCGGCGATGGTGGGCTTGGGCATGTGATAGAGCAGCCCCACGGCATGGTGCACGACCTGCTGCCGTGACCATCCATTGAACGCCACGTCGCCCGCGGGCGCTTCCATGCGCTGCTGCATGCCCGCGACGTCGCCGCCCGCGCAGAATCCTTTGCCCGCGCCGGTCAGTACCAGCGCGCGGACGTCCTTGTCGCGCGCCATGTGTTCCAGCGCGTGGATGAAGTCGGCGCGCATGCCGTCGGTGAAGGCGTTGCGCTTGTCGGGACGATTGAGAGTCAGCGTGGCGACGCCCGCGTGGACCTGCAGTTCGATGAGTTCGTAGTGCGCCATGTCTCCTCCGGTATGGCTGCCAGTAGCTGGTGTGCCGTTGCACTGGCCTACCGCGAACACTACGCGCTAAAGTGGGCGGCGACATCACCCCATTTCCATCTGGTGGAATTGCAAATGACTCAGGATCCTGCCATTGCCGGGCAGGGCCGCTTCGGCGGTCCCGGCCAGAATCGGTCCCTGGAAAGAGGGCTGGAGGTGCTGCGGGCCTTCCGTCCCGGCACGGACCTGCTGGGCAATGGCGAACTGGCGGAACGCACGGGGTTGTCCCGCGCCACGATCAGCCGCCTGACCCAGACGCTTGTGACGGCGGGGTTCCTTGAACACGACCGCGCGGCTCGCGCCTACCGATTGGCCGTTCCAGTCCTGAGCCTGGGCCATGCCATGCGCGCCTCGTCGCCCGTGTTGCGCGTGGCGGTGCCGTTGATGCACGAGGTGTCGGCGCGGCTGAAGGTCAATGTCGGCCTGGCCAGTCCGGACCGCGCGGACATGATCTACCTGGAGTCGATTCGCTATCACCGGAAAGTATCGTTGCGCACGGTGGTGGCCGGTCAGCGGGTTCCCATCGAATTGACGTCGTTGGGGCGCGCCTACCTGGGCCGGCTGGATGCATCCGAGCGTCAGGAACTGCTGGCCAGCCTGAAGCGGGCCCATTCGGCGGCGGCATGGCGGCCCATCAGCGCGGGCATCAACGAGGCCATGGCGGAGCTGGGCCGTTCCGGCTACTGCTGGACTTCCTGGCAGCCGAACGTGATCGCGTTGGCGGCGCCGCTGACGATCGCGTGCCGGACGCTGGCCTTGAATTTCAGTCAGCCGTCCGAGGAGGCGCCCGCACAGCGGGCGCGAGTGGCGGCCGCGTTGGCGCCCAGGCTGCTCGCGTTGCGGGACCGGATCGAGAGCGGCATCGAGGCCCATGACACTGCGGCTTTGAATTACGCATAATGTATATTATGTAAAGTATCTTGCGAGGCAAGACAGTTCGGTTATCGCATCGAGAAATTCTCATATATGATAAATAACCCTGTCCTACAGAGCCTGCCCCATGATCAAACGCTACCCCAGCTCCCTGCCGCTGCCTTTCTCCCGCGCCACCCAGGCCGGCGGATTCCTGTTCCTGTCCGGGCAAGTGCCGATGGATGCTTCCGGCCAGGTCGTGCGCGGCGACATCCGCGCACAGACCCACGCCGTGTTCGACCGCATCGAGGAAACGCTGGCCCTGGCCGGCTGCGGCCTGAAGGATGCCGTGCGGGCCACGGTGTGGTTGAGCGACCTGGCGCTGTTCAACGACTTCAACGAGGTCTACCGCGAACGCTTCGGCGAGACGTTTCCGTCTCGCTCCACGGTGCAGGCGGCGCTGGCAATGAGTGTGGACGTGGAAATCGAGATCCAGGCCGTTGCGGCGGACGGGCGGTAAGCGCCCCTCCCTTACCACCCCGACCCGCCGCCCCCACCGTGGCAAGGGGGGTACTGTACCCATTGAGGCATGGGCACGCCCCGCCATTGCGTGTCTGCTTGTTACCCGTGTAAGCGGACGCGGATCAGGGCGCCGTCGCGAGGTCCAGCGCGCGTTCCAGCGAGGCGCGCAGCATCTCGCCATGGCCGAACTGCGCGAAGGCCTCGTAGCTGGCATCGGCGCCGGCGGCACGCAATCCGTCCACCATGTCTCGTACCGCGGCTCGCGTATCGGCGGGTTGGCCATTGGCGGCAGGCGGCGCGGGCCGGGCCGGATCGCGCGGCCGGGTGCCCACCAGGACCGCGACGCGCTTGCCCGCCGCGCGGGATGCCTGGAATTGCTGCCACTGGCGCACCAGCACGCCGTCGTTCCACCACGCCGACGGGTCGCCCGCGATGTAGCGCGCGAACGCGTCCGGCCGGTTGTACAGCACATACAGGGTGAACAGGCCGCCGTAGGAATGGCCCCACAGATATTCCTTGCCAGGGTCGATGGCCGCGCGCTGACGCACCAAGGGTCTGATGCGGTTCAGCAGCAGGTCGAGAAACACATCCGCCCCTCCCCCCTCATGGCCGCGCACCACCGGATTGGGCAGGCGCTCGCCCTGCTCGAACGACGGCGGCGTGTAATCGTAGGCGCGCGCCACCACGTCGTTGCGCGTGGGCACGTCATAGCCCACGGCCACCAGCACCGGCGTGGCCTGCTTGCCCAGTCGGGCCAGGTCGGCATCGGTCAGCGAGTCCAGCGCGGCGTTGCCGTCCAGCATGTACAGCACCGGATAGCCCGTGGCCGGACCGGGCTGCCGGGGCACGGCGATCTGGATACGATAGTGGCGCTTGCCGTCGGCCGAGTCCAGCCGATGGGTTTCGAAGCGGTAGACGGCCGAAGGCCGGTCCGCCACGGTTTCCCCCACCAACTGCATGCCGGGCCGCACCGGCCCATTCGGCGCGGACTGCGCATGCCCATCGGCGACCCATAGCGTGGCGGCCAGCACCACGGCGTGGGACAGAAGATGCGCGCCGGTCTTCACCTGGCGCCTCGGCGTTCGATCAGTCAGGGTCATCATGATTACCAGGCGTAGTTCAGGTTCGCGGTGATCGCGCGGCGGGCGCCGTAATAGCAACTGGCCACGCCCGAGCAGCTGGCCAGGTACTCCCGATTGCCCAGATTGGTGGCGTTGAGCGAGAACTTCATGCCCTTGAACGCCGGACTCAACCCGGACATGTCGTAGCGCACCGCCGCATCCACCAGATTGACGGCCGGCGAGCGGTATTCGTTGGCGCTGTCGCCATAGCTGGCGCCGATGTGCCGCAGGCCCACCCCGACGCTGACGCCGGGCAGGACGTCCTGGTCGAAGCGGTAGTCCACCCACACGTTGTAGCTGCGGCGCGGCACGCGCGGCAGTTCGCGGCCCAGGTCGGTGCTGTTGCTCTTGGTGACTTCGCTGCTCATCAGCGTGGCCGAGGCGATCATGGTCAGGTTGTCCGTCAAGGCCAGGTTGCCTTCCAGCTCCAGGCCGCGTACCCGCCCTTCGCCCGTCTGCACCTGGCACTGGCTGCCATCGCACAGATGCGTCGGATCGGGATCGGGCGTGGAAATGTTCTGCTGGCGGATCTCGTAGGCCGAGAACGTCACCATGCTGCGCGAACCCGGCGGCTGGTACTTCAGGCCGACTTCCGCCTGCTTGCCTTCGGTCGGCTTGAACGGCACGCCCGCATAGCCCACGCCGTTGACCGGCTCGAACGAGGTGGCGTAGCTGGCATACGGCGCCAGGCCGTTCTCGAACAGATAGACCAGTCCCGCGCGCCAGGTCGTGGCTTCGTCGGCATAGCTCGTGCGGGCATTGGTGGCGCGCACCAGGGCATTGTCATGCGACCAGTCGTGGCGCAGGCCCAGGGTGCCGGTCCATTGGCCCCAGCGGATCTGGTCCTGTGCATACAGGCCGGTCTGGTCGCTGTCGCTGCGCCGCGTGGGCACGGCCGAGCCGATGGTGACCGAACTGCCGTAGACCGGATCGAACACGTCCAGCGAGCCGACCGTGCCGGAGGCCTGCCGCACCCGGATGGTCTGGGTGCGATAGTCCAGCCCGAGCAGCGCCGTGTGCTCGGTGGCTCCCAGGCCGAATTTCACCTCGGCGTTGTTGTCCACCGTGAAGCCTTCGGAGCGGATCTGGTTGAGCGAGGCCGTGCGGCGCAGCGTGCGGCCATCGGCCTGCAGGTCGCCCTGGCGCGCCACCGAGGCGTTATCGGTATCCACCCGCATGTAGCGCAGGTTCTGGCTCAGCTTCACGCGGTCGTTCAGCGCATGCGAGAACAGGTAGCCGAGGGCGTACTGCGTGCGGTCGTAGGCGCTGAAGCCCGGCTCGCCCAGGAAGCGGCTTGAGCCGAACGTGCCATAGTCGGTGGCGTAGTAGGTCCCGTGCGACGGCAGGAACTGATAGGTGCTGCCGCCCCGGTCCTGCTGATAGTTGGCCAGCAAGGTCAGCGAGGTGCGTGCCGAGGGCCGCCAGGTCAGGCTGGGCGCCAGCATCACCCGGTTCAGGTCGACATGGTCCACCTGCGTGTCCGTGTGGTAGCCCGTGCCCACCACGCGGTACAACCACTCGCCGGCCTCGTCCAGCGGGCCGCTGACGTCCGCGTTGAGCCGGGCCAGGCCGTAGTTGTCGGTGCTGACACCGATCTCGCCACGCGCGTAGTCGGTCGGACGCTTGCTGGTGACGTTGACCAGGCCGCCGGGCGCGATCTGGCCATACAGCACCGAGGACGGGCCGCGCAGCACTTCCACGCGTTCCAGCCCGTAGCCATCGAACTGCGTGGCCGACGCGGTGGCGCCGCTGCTGGACCCGGGGGGCCGCAAGCCATCCAGGTACAGGTTGTTGGCGAAGCTGCCGGTGCGGAAACCGCGCACCGAAATCTCGTCGACCCGGCTGTCCACGCCGTAGGCCCCGACCGTCACGCCGGCGCTGTAGCGCAGGGCTTCGCCCGTGCTCCTGGCGCCTATCATGTCCATCAGCTCGCGGTTGACCACCGAGATGGACTGGGCGCTTTCGATGAGCGGCGTATCGGTCTTGGTGGCGGCGCTGCCGGTCAGGCCCAGCACGCCCACGTCCGACGCCAGCTGTCCCGTCACGCTGACGGGCGCCAGGGTGGCCACGCCGTCCACGCTGGCCTGCGGCTCGCGCTCCAGCCGGAAACCCTCGCCGTTGGCATTGGGCACCGCGCGCAAGCCGCTGCCCTGCAGCAGTTGCCGCAGGCTGTCGCTGACCGAGCCCCGCAGTTGGACGGCCCGGCTCTGCTTGCCGGCGGTCAGCCGGGGATCGCTGATGATGGTGGTGCCGCTGGCCTGCCCCAGACGCAGCAAGGCGTCCTGCAAGGTGGTGGCAGGCAAGGCGATGTCGACGGCGGCGGCGCGGGCATCGCCCGGATGGGACGCCACCAGCACGGTGGCGCAGGCGCCGAAGACCAGCGTGGCGGACGTTCTGCGGAACGCGCCCAGCACGGGCGCAAGCACGGAAGAGGAAATGACGGGCATGAGAAAAACGACTCGCGGTTGAGGCCCATGACGTGGGCCTTGCACCTGTACTAACGAAGCACGCGCGTCGATCTGCCGAGAAATTACATTTTGTTGTGTTTGTGTGGCCAGGCCGGTATGACGCCCGCTTTCAGGCCCGGCCAACGTTGACCCAGTAGCGCGTGCGGTACCGCAGTTGCAGGCCATGCGTGGCAGCCAGGGCTTCCAGCACCCGGTCGGTCTGTTGCACGCGGAACGTGCCGGTGACGCGCAGATGCGCGATGTCTGCGTCGCACCCGAGCACTCCTGGGCGATAGCGCTCCAGTTCGGCAAGAAAGGCATCCAGGCGCATGTCGTCGGCAATCAGCATGCCCTGGGTCCAGGCGAAGTCACGCCCCGCCCATTCCGGTTCCGTCCTGACCTGATCGCGCGTGAAGCTGCGCACCTGACCCGGCGCCAGGGTCGTGATCGCCTGGGCGCGCGGTTGCAGCGAGGCGCTGCCCTCGTTGAGCGCCACCCGGGTCGCGTCGCCGACCAGACGCACGGCCAACTGCGCTTGCGTGGCGGAGATTGCGCCATGGCAGGTCAGCACCCGGAACGGCGCCGAGGCCGGCCGCGCGTGCAGCATGATCTCGCCGCTGTACAGGCGCACGTCCACGTCCGATCCGTTCAGGGCGTAGTCCACGGACGTGCCGGTGTTCAGGGTCAGGCTCACGCCCTGGGGCAGCGCCACACGCCGCTGTTCGCCCGTGCCCGTGCGGTACGCGGCCAGCCAGCCCTCGCGCCGCGCTTGCCGGTAGGCGACCGTGCCCGCCACGCCCACGCCTATGCCTCCGGCCAGCAGCTTGAGCGCATGGCGGCGCGGTTGCACTGTCGCGGCGGCACGCACTGCCTGGGCGGCGGCCTGGTCGCGGCCACGCGTACCGTCCGGCACGGCCAGCCGAACCTGTCCGAACCGGCGCCATATTTCCGCGTGGCGCGGATCGGCATCGTGCCACTGGCGCCAGGCCCGGCGCGCGCCCTCGTCATCGACGTGGTCCAGCCGCACGATCCAGCCGGCCGCCTCCGCGACGATGCGGTCCATCAAGCCGGATTCAGCAGTCATCGAAGGCGTGATACAGACGTTGCCAGGCTTGGATCAGGTCTTTCTGCACCATGTTCACGCTGACGTCCAGCGTGCGCGCAATGGTGTCGTAGGCCTGCCCGTCGATGCGGGCCAGCAGGAAGATCCGCCGCATGCGCGCGGGCATCCGGTCCAGCACCTGGCACACCGCCAGCAGTTGTTGCGAGACCTGGGCCAGCATTTCCGCGGATGGCTCGGTGGCTTCGGGCTGGGCGGCCAGCGCCTCGAGATACGCGGTTTCGAGCGCACGGCGCCGATGCCGGTCGATCAGCAGGCGCTTGGCGATGGTGGCCAGGTAGCCTCGGTTCCAGGCGCCCTGCTCCAGGTAGGACTGGCGCATCAGGCGTTCGAACGTGTCCTGGACCAGATCCCAGGCATCGGCCTGCTGGCCGCCGCCCAGTTGGCGGCGCAGCAGGTTCAGCAGCCAGGCGTGGTGTTCCTTGTAGACGACGGCCACGGCCGCCGGATCCGCCGGCCGGGCGGAAGAAAGGGATAACGAAGCAGGCTCCACGAGCGTAGTCGGTGCGGGTAAATAGGAATAGGACGCAATTCTATCCCTATCTGCCGACGCCTGTCTTCGCCACGCTGCCGCGTGGCTTGACGCCGGACGCTTGCGCGGGCGGCATGTGCCCGCTCATGCAAGCCCCGTGCCGCCTGGGCTCAGTTGGTTTCGAGCAGGCGATTGAGCTTCAGCGCCACCAGGGTGCAGACGGCGCCCGAGATCAGGTAGAGGCTGGTGGCCACCAAGCCGAATTTCATCGATAACCCCAAGGCCACCAGCGGGGCGAAGGCCGCGCCGAACAGCCAGGCCATGTCGGCGGTCAGCGCCGCGCCCGTATACCGGAAATGCAGAGAGAAGTTCGAGGTGACCGTGCCGGAAGCCTGGCCATAGGACAGGCCCAGCAGCACGAAGCCACCCAGGATGAAGATGTTCTCACCCGCCGCGCCGCCTCCCAGCAGCCACGGCACGGTGAGCGCGAACAGGCCGATCAAGAGCGCCAGCGCGCCCAGCGTATTGCGGCGGCCGAAGCGGTCGGCCAGCCAGCCCGAACCCACGGTGCCCACCATGCTGAGCGCCGCGCCCAGGATCTGCACCGACAGCACGCTGGCCAGGTTCCGTTCGCCGTTCAGGCTGATCCATGACAGCGGGAACACCGTCACCAGGTGGAACAGTGCGTAGCTGGCCAGCGCCGCGAACGCGCCGATGAACACGTTGTACGCCTGTTCGTCGATGACGCGCGACACCTTGATCGGCGCCAGTTCACGCTCTTCGAGCAACCGCGTGTATTCCTCGGTGACCACCAGACGCAGCCGCGCGAACAGCGCCACCACGTTGATGGCGAAGGCCACGAAGAACGGATAGCGCCAGCCCCACTCCACCAGGTCGGACTCGCTGAGCGTGCTGAGCAGGTACAGGAAGATGGCGCCGGCGATGATGAAGCCGATGGGGGCGCCCAACTGGCCCAGCATGGCGTACCAGCCGCGTCGATGGGCCGGCGCGTTCAGTGCCAGCAGCGATGGCAGGCCATCCCACGAGCCGCCCAGCGCGATGCCTTGCAGGCATCGAAACAGCGCCAGCAGCACGATAGCCGCTGGCCCCAGGGTTTCATAACTGGGCAGAAAGGCCATGCCCGCCGTCGCGGTGCCCAGCATGAACAGGGCCAGCGTGAGCTTGACGCTTCTGCCCCACCGGTGCTGCACGGCCATGAAGATCGCGGTGCCGAACGGCCTGCAGACGAACGCGAACGAGAAGATCACGAATGACCACAGGATGCCGTACAGGGGCGACTCGAAGGGGAAGAAGACTTGTGGGAAAACCGCAACACAGGCAATGCCGAAGACGAAGAAATCGAAGTATTCCGACGTTCGTCCGATGACCACGCCGACCGCGATCTCGCCCGGAGCGACAGCGGAATGACTGGGGGCCTGCGTATTTGCGGGGTACTGCGTCGCGGTGGTGGACATACGTTGGCGCGCTCCGTGTTTGACGTGGAATACAGCCTGCCCTGATGAGCGCCAGCACCCTGCCTGTGCGCCCTGCAACCGAACCAGCCTGCATTTTGCTCTAGATTTTTCATAGGCTCCAGAGTACGGTTGAAACTATCCTAATCGGGGCACCAACCGCGGAGGGGCTGCATGTCCATGCTGTTCTTCAGAAAGTTGAGACGTTTTCTGTGGCTTCCCGCATTGGCATCCCTGGGGGGATGCAGCAAGGCCGTGCTGCTGTCCCCCTCCGGAGACGTGGCCTGGCAGTTGCGGGACATCATCCTGGTATCCACCGGCCTGATGCTGCTGATCATCGTGCCGGTGATCGTCGCCACGCTGTGGTTCGCATGGCGCTATCGAGAAAGCAATACCGAAGCCCCCTACTCTCCGGATTGGGACCACTCCACCATCCTGGAACTGCTGATCTGGGCCGCGCCGCTGCTCATCATCATCGCGTTGAGCGCCCTCACCTGGGTCAGCACGCACAAGCTCGACCCCTACCGTCCGCTCGAACGCCTGGACGCGCAGCGCCAGGTGCCGGCGGGCACCGAGCCGCTCGAAGTGCAGGTGGTGGCGCTGGACTGGAAGTGGCTGTTCCTCTATCCCGAACAGGGCATCGCCACGGTCAATGAACTGGCCGCGCCGGTCGATCGCCCCATCGAGTTCAAGCTGACCTCGTCCTCGGTGATGAACTCGTTCTACATTCCCGCGCTGGCCGGCCAGATCTACGCCATGCCAGGCATGCAGACCCGCCTGCACGCGGTCATCAACCAGCCCGGCGTGTATCAGGGCTTCTCGGCCAACTACAGCGGCGCGGGCTTCTCGCAGATGCGCTTCAAGTTCCACGGGCTGTCTCAGGCCGAGTTCGACCAGTGGGTGCAGAAGAACAAGGCCGACCCGCGCGCGCTGGACCGCGCCGCCTACCAGGCGCTGGTGCAGCCCAGTTCGGCCGTGCCCGTGCAGCGCTTCGGCACGGTGGATCCGAGCCTGTACCAGGCCATCCTGGACCGCTGCACGCAGCCCGGCGGGCACTGCACGTCCGCCCATGCCCGGTTCGACGACGCCAACATCTGCCGGGCGCCCCGGCAGGCCGAGTTGCAACTGCCGCAGAACCCGATGAGCTCGCCCGCCGCCCTGTAGAACCACTCCCCGCTCGACGAACGCCTCTCGCAGGAACGCCAAATGGCCGATCATTCAGCACCTGAAAGCCTTCTGTTCGGACGCCTGACCTGGGAAGCGATTCCCTTGCACGAGCCCATCCTGCTGGCAACCTTCGCCGCCGTGGCGCTGGGCGGCATCGGGGTGCTGGGCGGCATCACCTACTACCGCAAGTGGGGCTACCTGTGGCATGAGTGGTTCACCAGCATCGACCACAAGAAGATCGGGATCATGTACGTGATCCTGGGCCTGGTGATGCTGCTGCGCGGCTTCGCCGACGCACTGATGATGCGGGCGCAGCAGGCCGTGGCCTTCGGCGACAACCTGGGATACCTGCCGCCGCACCACTACGACCAGATCTTCACCGCGCACGGCGTGATCATGATCTTCTTCGTGGCCATGCCGCTGGTCACGGGCCTGATGAACTACATCGTGCCCCTGCAGATCGGCGCGCGCGACGTGGCGTTCCCGTTCCTGAACAACTTCAGTTTCTGGATGACCACCGCGGGCGCGGTGCTGGTGATGATGTCGCTGTTCGTGGGGGAATTCGCCAAGACCGGCTGGCTGGCGTATCCGCCTTTATCCGGCATCCTGCACAGTCCGGATCCCGGGGTGGACTACTACATATGGGCCCTGCAGATCGCGGGGGTGGGCACCTTGCTGTCGGGGGTCAACCTGTTGGTGACCATCGTGAAGATGCGCGCGCCGGGCATGCTGATGATGCGCATGCCGATCTTCACGTGGACCTCGCTGTGCACCAACGTGCTGATCGTGGCGGCCTTTCCCGTGCTGACCGCGGTGCTGGCGCTGCTGACCATGGACCGCTACGTCGGCACCAACTTCTTCACGGCGGACGGCGGCGGCAACGCCATGATGTACATCAACCTGATCTGGATCTGGGGCCACCCCGAGGTCTACATCCTGATCCTGCCGGCCTTCGGCATCTTCTCCGAGGTCGTGGCGACGTACTGCCGCAAGCGCCTGTTCGGCTATGCCTCGATGGTGTACGCCACGGTGGTCATCACGGTGCTGTCCTACCTGGTCTGGCTGCATCACTTCTTCACGATGGGGTCCGGCGCCAGCGTCAACTCGTTCTTCGGCATCACCACGATGATCATCTCGATCCCGACCGGGGCCAAGGTGTTCAACTGGCTGTTCACCATGTACCGCGGGCGCATCCGCTTCGACGTTCCGATGCTGTGGACCGTCGGCTTCATGGTGACCTTCGTGATCGGCGGCATGACCGGGGTGCTGCTGGCCGTGCCGCCGGCCGACTTCGCCCTGCACAACAGCCTGTTTCTGATCGCGCACTTCCATAACGTAATCATCGGCGGCGTGCTGTTCGGCCTGCTGGCCGGCATCACCTACTGGTTTCCCAAGGCCTTCGGCTACCGGCTGGACCCCTTCTGGGGCAAGCTGTCGTTCTGGCTGTGGCTCGTGGGCTTCTACGCCGCCTTCATGCCGCTCTATGTGCTGGGCCTGTTGGGCGTGACGCGCCGCATGAGCCATTTCGACGATCCCTCGCTGCAGATCTGGTTCCAGATCGCGGCCGTGGGCGCCCTGCTGATCGCGGGCGGCATCGCCTGCTTCCTGATCCAGCTGGTGGTGAGCTTCCGCAAGCGCGCCGCGCTGCGCGACGAGACGGGCGATCCGTGGGACGGCCGCACGCTGGAGTGGTCGACGTCCTCGCCGCCGCCGGCCTACAACTTCGCGTTCACGCCGCTGATCCACGACCGCGACGCCTGGTGGCAGATGAAGCGCGAGGGCTACCGGCGCCCGTTGGACGGCTTCATCCCCATTCACATGCCCGCCAATACCTGGGCCGGCGTGGTGCTGGCGGCGATATCGATGGTGCTGGGCTTCGCGATGATCTGGCACATGTGGCTGGTGGCGATCGTGTCCTTCGCCGCGCTGGTGGGCGTCACCATCGTGCACACCTTCAATTACCACCGCGATTACTACGTGCCGGCCGACCAGGTCGCGCGCACCGAATCCGATCGCACCCAACTGCTGGCCAACCATGCCTGAACTCACTGCCACCGCCCCGAACGGCGACGCGGGTCGCCAGTTCTACCTGACCACGGAACACCATCCGAAGAACGGCACGCTGCTGGGCTTCTGGGTGTACCTGATGAGCGACTGTCTCATCTTCGCCTGCCTGTTCGCCACCTATGGCGTGCTGGGCCGCAACTACGCGGGCGGGCCGACCGGCGCCGAGCTGTTCGACCTGACGCTGGTGGCGATCAACACCGCCCTGCTGCTGCTGTCCTCCATCACCTACGGCTTCGCGCTGCTGCAGGGGCGCAAGGGGCGCGTGGGCTCGCTGCTGGGCTGGCTGGCCATCACCGGCCTGCTGGGCCTGGGCTTCCTGGGGCTGGAGCTGTACGAGTTCTCGCACCTGATCCACGAAGGCGCCGGACCGCAGCGCAGCGCCTTCCTGTCCTCGTTCTTCACGCTGGTCGGCACCCACGGGCTGCACGTGACCTTCGGCATTGTCTGGCTGGTGGTGCTGATGGTGCAGGTCGCCCGGCACGGCCTGACCATCCCCAACAAGCGCCGCCTGATGTGCCTGTCGATGTTCTGGCACTTCCTGGACGTGATCTGGATCGGCGTATTCACCGTGGTGTACCTGATGGGAGTGCTGCCATGAGCGCGACGACGACCTCCGCCCACGAGCACGGCCATGGGCATGGCCACGAGGACGAGGATCCGCTGGCCCACGCCTCGCTGCACGGCTATCTGCTGGGCTTCGCGCTGGCCGTGATCCTGACCGCCATTCCCTTCGCCATCGTGATGGGCGGGCTGTTCTCCAGCACGCGCGTGACCAGCCTGGTGCTGCTGGCGCTGGGCGCCATCCAGATGGTGGTGCACGTCATCTACTTCCTGCATATGGATTTCCGCTCGGAAGGCGGCTGGAACATGCTGTCCATCCTGTTCACGCTGGTGCTGGTCATCATCACGCTGAGCGGCTCGATCTGGATCATGTACCACCTGGACCACAACATGATGCACATGATGCCGGACGACGCACGGAAGATGCCTTGACCGCGACAGCCGCCGTTTCCCGGTCGCGCGGCGTGGCCCGGCGGGTGTTCCTGGTCTTGCTGGCCATCGTCCTGTTCGCGGGCTTCTGCTCGCTGGGCGTATGGCAGGTGCAGCGCCGCGCCTGGAAGCTGGACCTGATCGCGAAGGTCGACCAGCGCGTGCATCTGCCCGCCACCCAGGCGCCCGGCGAAGACCGCTGGGACACCATGAACACCGCCAATGACGAGTACCGGCACGTCGTGGCCACGGGCGAGTACCGCTACGACCAGCAGACGCTGGTCCAGGCCACCACGGACTACGGCAGCGGCTACTGGGTGATGACGCCGCTGCAGCTGCGCCAGGGCGGTACGGTGCTGGTGAACCGGGGGTTCGTGCTGCCGGCCTGGCGCAAGCAGCAGGATCAGGGCGGCCCGGCGGGCCTGGTCGAAGTGGCCGGGCTGCTGCGGATGTCCGAGCCGGATTTTCCCATCCTGCGCACCAACGATCCCGCCAAGGACGTCTGGTATTCACGCGATACGCGGGCGATCGGCGTGGCGCGCGGCCTGGATGCGGGCGCGGTGGCGCCCTACTTCATCGATGCCGAGAAGACCGCCGGCCCGGCGGTGGATCCTTCCGTTGCGCCGGTGCGCGGCCTGACGGTGCTGGCGTTCCGCAACAGCCACCTGGTCTATGCGATTACCTGGTTCGCGATGGCGGCGATGGTGATCGTGGGGGCCGTGATCGTGGCGCGCACGGGGCGGCGGCGCGAGAGATAGGCGGAATCCAGGCCTTGCCAGGCGCAGGACGCCCTGGTCTTCAGGTATCCAGGCTCATCGGCTTGGCGCCGCCTGGCGGCAGGCCGAACAGCCTGCGCACGGCGTTGAGAAACGCGCCGTAGGGCCGTCCCAGCACCAGCATCATTACCGTGGCACTCAATACCCCGAGCCACAGGCCCTGCCCCGAGGCGCCGCTGAACGCGATGATCGCGGCGTAGATCGGCACCTGGAAGCTGACCAGGGCCGCGCTGTCCCACAGCAGCCGGGACAAGCGGTTCTCGCTCGCTCGACGCATGACGTAGTCTCGCCAGATTCCATAGGGTCTTGCGACCGGAACCATCAGGGCCGCGCCCAGCAGACGGGCATGCAGCACCTGATCCCAGGTCATGCCCGCGATGTAGCGTTCATTGAGCGCGCCGGTCGTGGTGAAGAACAGGATCAGCGCCGTGGTGTCGGCGAGGAAGGCGCGGCGGCGGTGGGCGGTATCGGCGGACATGAGGGCGCGCGCGGCGTCAGGCCGGGCGCAGGTCGCCGACGTTGATCGTCGCCGCGCCGCAGGCCTGCACCAGTTCTGGGTCATGGCTGGCGAACAGCACCACGCGGTCCCGGGCCCAGGCCTTGAACTGCTGCGCCAGCACTGCGCGGGCCGGGCCGTCGAGCCCATTGCTGGCGCCGTCGGCGATCACGACGGCGGGATGGCCCAGCGAGGCCGCCGCCAGATAGACCTTTCTGCGGGTGCCCGTGGACATCTGTTCGAAACGCTTGTCCAGGTGCGGTTCCAGTCCGAGGGCGCGGGCCAGCGCCAGCGTGCCTTCGTCGACGGTGGTGTGCTTGCCGGCGGCGGCTTGCGCCAGCAACTCGCGGCCGGTCTGCGTGGGGTCGACCATGCAGTTGTCGGGGACGTAGGCAAGCCTGAGCCTGGCTTCCTGCGGCGTTCCGGCCAACGAATGGCCGTCGATCCAGACTTCGCCGGCATCGGGAGGGATGACGCCCGCGATGATGCCCAGCAAGGTCGATTTGCCGGTGCTGTCTTCTTCGCACAGCGCATAGCAACCCGCCGGGAAGACGTGGGTCAGGCCGTCGAAGACGGTGTAGTCGCCGTAGCGTTTGCCGAGTTGATCGATGCGTAGCATGGCGGCCAGTGTACGCAGGAACCACGCAGGCCGCTCGGGAAGTTCAGGAACGGCGCTTCCTGGCCGTTGGCTTTCGAGACGGGCTGGAAGGCGCGGAGGCTGAGGCTGTCCGAGGGGGGACGGATGGCTTCGCGTCGGGCGGAGCGTGGGCCGGATCTTGGGGCTGCGCCGGTGTCTTGGCCTGGGCCACAGGCTCGGACGCTCGCGTGGCCAATTGCGCAAGCAGATGGTCGATCTGCCGGTCTCGGCCCACCAGCTGATCGTTCAGGCTGCCCAACTGACTGAGCAACTGCGCCGTGGTGGCGTGACGCAATGACCGCTCCGTCTCGGTCGCGGCAATGCTGGCATCCAACTGCGCAATCACGGTCTGCACCGTGGATTCGGCGGCCTGGGCGCGTTGCACCTGCGCGTCCGTTTCCGACCGGGCCTGTTCGATATCCGCCCGCAGCTTGGCCGCCGTAGTCTCGGCGGCCTTTCGTGCGCGCTCCTGATCCTCGTTGGTTTTCTTCAGGGCCTGGCGCAATTCGTCCAGCTCGCCGAGCCATCGGCGCTCATGCACGGCATGGCGAGCGTCTGCCTTGGCCAAGGCATCCTGGTGGGCCACCGTGCCGTCGCGCAGCGCCTGCTGCAGCCGGGTCTCGCGGTCGCGGATGTCTGCCAACTGCGATTCGGCGTCTTTCAGCGCGGCGCGGGTTTCGCGGGCCTGGGCCTCTGCCGCCACCAGACGGGCTTCCGCCGCGGCGGCCTGTTCGCGCGCCGTTTCGGCCGAGGCCAGCAGGTCGGCTTCGCGCGTTTGCAATCGGTCCCGCTCTTGCCGCAGCGTTGCGCGCTCGAGGTCGATGTGCTCCCGTTGCCTGGCCACCGCCGTCCGTTCCTGCGCGGCGGCCTCCGCCCATTCAGCGTGGGCGCTGGCCAACGCCACTTCCCAGAGCTGGCCAGCCGCCCGCAACAGCGGCGCGGGCAAGCCGCTGGCCCCCTGCTCTGCCCCGCCCAGCCGTGAATGGCGTTCGCTGAGCTGCTTGAACCAGGTTTTCAGGTGCGGGCCGACGGTATTGGGCGAACCGCGCCCCAGGTGCAGCCGAACACGCTCGATGGTGGGTTGCTCGCCGTCACGCAGCAGCGCATCGGCGGCCGCCCAGACGTCCTCGTCGGTGATGCCTCTGGCCATGGTGGGTGCCTTTTCCTGGTTACGTAAGGGGTTGAACCGCCGTCGCGACGTAGAATTAGGGCGGATAATTGAAAGTTATCCGATCTAGTTTCTTAATGACGTATTATTTAATACGTGATATGTATTATATCAAACAATATTGAAGCCAACATCGAATTGCCATGACCGAAGCCCTGCCCTCTCCGTCGACACCCATGCCCAGGCGGGCCCTCATCGCTGAAACCGTCGTGGCCGCGCTGGGTTCCAGTGAAGCCTCGATCCAGGCGCTGATGCGCGAGGGCAGCGCGCAGAACACCGTGGCTTCGTACCGGTCGGCCATCCAGTACTGGGCCGCGTGGCATCAGCTGCGCCTGGGCCAGCCGTTCGTGCTGCCCCTTTCGGTCACTGCCGTCCTGCAGTTCATCGCCGATCACGTCGAACACGTCACGGAGCAACAAGGGCTGGCCCACGACCTGCCCGCTGCCGTCGATGCCGCGCTGGTCGCCAGTGGCGTCAAGCGCAGCCCGGGCCCCTTCAAGCTGGCCACGGTCCGGCACCGCCTGGCGGTATTGTCCGAAGCCCATGAGGCAAAACAGCAGCCCAATCCCTGCCGCAGCCGCGAGGTGCGGTCACTGATGGCGCGCGTGCGCAGCGCCTATGCCAAGCGTGGCGTTCGTCCGGCCAGAAAGGACGCACTGACGAAAGAGCCGCTGGAGCAACTGCTGGCCACCTGCGACGACTCGTTGATCGGCCTGCGCGATCGCGCCCTGCTGCTGTTCGCCTGGGCCAGCGGCGGACGCCGCCGCTCGGAGGTCGTGCGGGCCACCATGGAAAACACCCGACGCGTGCCCGAAGGATTCCTGTATTCGATGGGGACGTCCAAGACCAACCAGGAAGGCGCCGAACGCGCTGACAGCCACAAGCCCGTCGTGGGCCGCGCCGCCGTGGCCCTGCAGGCCTGGCTGACGGCAGCCGGCATTACCGAAGGTCCTCTGTTCCGCCGCGTGCGGCGGGGGGGCGTGATGGGTGCCGCCCTGGGGGCCGAGGCAGTCCGCAAGATCGTGCAGCAGCGCGCCGCGCAGGCCGGGCTGCAGGGCGACTACTCGGCGCACAGCCTGCGCTCGGGTTTCGTGACCGAGGCCGGCCGGCAGGCGTTGCCGCTGGGCGAGACCATGGCGCTGACCGGCCACGCCAGCGTGGCCAGCGTGGTCGGCTATCACCGCGCGGGGTCGGCGCTGTCGTCCAAGGCCGGGCGGTTGCTTGAGAACGACTAGGGCGACCTGTCGGGAAATACGCAGGGCGTGGCCGCCGGCCCCATGCTTCGTTATCGGCTTGTCGCGGCCAGCGCCTCGTCGCGGGTCATCAGCGCTGCGTACTTCTGTTCCATGTCGAACAGATTGGCTTCGTGGGGCGCGATCGCGCGGTCGCCCACGCAGTCGGTGACCACGAGCGGACGGAAGCCGTACTGCATGGCGTCCACCACGCTGGCCCGCACGCAGCCGCTGGTGACGGCGCCGGCGACCAGCAGGGTCTGCACGCCATGGAATGACAGCCAGGCCGACAGGCCCGTGCCGAAGAAGGCCGAAGGCACCGTCTTGCGCACCACCAGTTCGCCGTCGGCGGGCGTCAGCTCGGGCACGATGGCGCTGTTGTGCCCCTGCTCTTTCAGTCCCAGCATGCCTGGCACTTTCAACGAGAACACGTTCGCGTCGGCATCGTTGTCCGCGTAGACGATGCGGCTGTGCGCCACCGGCCAGCCGCGTTCGCGCGCCGCTTGCAACAGGCCCACCGTGCGGTCGATGGCCGGGCGGATGTTGCCGCCGCCGAACACGGCGGGATCGGCGAAGCCATTGACGAAATCGACGATCAGCAGGCCATACGGAGCCTTCAAGGGCAGCGGCGTGCCGAAGCTCTGCCGGCGGTAGACATCGGTATCGGCGGTCTGTGGGGTCTGGGTCATGCCTGGGCTCCTGATTGTGGCGGGTACAGCACCTTGCCGTCCCGCACCATGGTGTCGCCGTCCAGCCGCACGGTACAGCGGCGCAGCGGAATATCGATGTGGCAGGCCGTGGTGCGATGGCCGCCCGCTTCGTTGTTGGGTCCCAGCGAGAAAAGAAAATTGCCCTCGAAGGCGCGCGCGTCCATGCCGATGGTGGCCTCCTTGTCGTACAGCGACAAGGTGGTCCAGCTGGCGCGCGGCTGCAGTCCCCAGCCGATGTGCGAGATCGCGTACCCTTCCGGATCATTGAACGACGCCATGTATTCGCTGAGCAACTGCGCGTCGATGCCGCCCTCGATATGCGTGGCGTATCCCCCTTGCACGGTAAGCCGGATGGGGTCGTTCACGTAGTTCTTCTGCGGCAGCAGGATGTCGCCGCGATCGATGACGATCACGCCGTCGGCGCTGCCTTCGTCGGGCCAGGTCAGCACGAAGCCGCTGGGCCAATGGTCCCAGCGGCCGGGCTCGTCGACGTAGCCGTATTCGCTGATCGCCGGGAACTCGCCCAGCCGGAACCGCACGTCCGTGCCCGCGGGCGACGTCACATGCATGGTCCCGGCGGCCTCGATGCGGGCGGCGGCGGCCTTCACGCGCGCCCGGTCGGCCTCGGTGGGCACCATGCGCGCCAGGATCTCTGGCGGTTCGACCGCCAGCAGGATCTTGGTGCCGCTGGCCAGGATGTCATGCTGCTCGGGCGAGAACAGCAAGGTCATCAGGTCCAGCACCAGGTCGCTGGCCTTCAGGGCGGCAATGGCCGCCTGGTTGCCCGTCAGCGGCGTGGTGCCCAGGTAGGCAAGCGTGTCGCGGCTCAACGCCTTCTCGCCGTTGACGGGCGGCAGGTCCAGGCGATTGACGATGGCGCCCAGCGACTGCGCCGCGATCAGCGCGGTGGACAGGGTCTGGGGATGGGTGGTCGCGCCGGTCAGGATGGTGACGGTCTGCCCTGCTTCCAGGCGGGACAGGGTCAGCACCTCTTTCCAGGCTTCGATCATGGCGTAGTCGCTGACTGGCATATCATGGCTCCTGTTCGGGGAGGTCTAGCGCCGCACCCAGGAACTCGCCGAAGGCCGCGTAGAAGCCATCCTCGTTGTCCCAGGGAATCATGTGGCCCGCGTCGGCCACGCGTACGTGCCGCGTGCCCGGCGCCAGCCGTTGGATCTCTTCCACGTCGTCGTCGCGCACCACTTCGCCGCGCTCGGCCGTGACCAACAGCCGCGCGGCCTCGATCGACGGCAGGTCGGCGTGGATGTCGTCCAGGTGAAACCCGTCGAAGCTGGCCAGGATGGCGCGCTCGTCGCAGGTGTGCAGCCACTGGGCGCGCAACTGGCGCTGTTCTTCGGTCCACGTCGGGCAATAGGCCAGCATGTCCTCGGCCGTCATGCCGGCGCGCGCCTGCGCCATCGAGCCCACGTACCACGGCAGCTTGGCCGGATACGGCCGGCGGCCCGGGCCCGAGACAGGCGGGTCCACCATCGCCAGCCGGGCCAGCGCCGCGGGCCGGGTGCGCGCCGCGCGGATGCCGATGCGCGCGCCCATGGAATGGCCCACGACGCTATAGCGCTCCAGGCCCAGGGCCTGCGCGAAGGCCAGCAGGTCGGCCGCCTGCGCGTCCAGGCCGTAGTCCAGCGAGGCATCGGCCTGCGACAGTCCGCGGCCCCGCACGTCCAGCACGTAGGTGTCGAACCGCCGGCCGAAGCGCTCGGCCACGAAGCCCCAGGTGACGGCCGGACTGGTGATGCCCGGCACGATGATGACGGGATCGAGGCCCGTTTCGGCGCCGCCGTAGCGCAGGTAGTGCTGGCGGATGCCGTTGGCGTGCACGTGCGCGCCGTATTGGAAGGTACTCATGTCGGCTCTCCGGTGTTCAATACGCGCCCGACAGCAGCGCGCCCGCGCCCGGCACCACCGGGTCCAGGCCCAGCGATGTCAGCATCGCGTAGGTCGTGGCCACGGCGGCGGTCACCACGGGCTTGCCCGTCATGGCCTCGACCTTGGCGATGGCCGGCAGCGAGGGCATCTGCACGCAGGCCGACAGCACGATCACGTCGGCATCCTGGTATTTCAGGCCCTGCACGATCTCGGGCAGGCGCGCGGCGTCGTGGCGGCCCACGTCCAGGTTGTCGGGGATCTCCAGCGCGCGGTAGTCCAGCACCTCGTAGCCCTCGTTGGCGATGTAGCTCACCACCAGTTCGGTCAGCGGCTTCATGTAGGGCGCGACCACGGCGATCTTCTTCGCCTTCATGATCTTCAGGGCATCGACCAGCGCGCCCGCGCTGGTGATGACCGGCGCGCTGGCGCCGTTGGCCGCCGTATGGCCCGTCAGGCGCTCCTGCGACACACGGTGATAGCCGTGGCCCATGGCCATGATGGCCACCAGGCAGGCGTAGCCCAGCACGTCCACGCGCGCGTCCGACAGCTCGACGGCGCAGCGGTCCGACTCGGCGTCCATCGCGGCCAGTTCCTCCTTCACCACCTTCTTCATGCGCATGCGGCTGGAGTGGAAGGTGAAACGCTCGGGCCGGATCTGCTCGCGCGCGCGCAGCATCGCGGGAATCTCGGTCTCCATCGTGGTGTTCGAACTCGGCACGATCTGGCCGATGCGGTAGGTCTTGGTCATGGTTGCTCCTCCGGGAATGGGCAATCGGGTCGGGTATGGGTCAGAGCTTGAAGAGGCGTTCCGCGTTGCCGTGGCAAACCAGGGCGCGGGTGGCGTCGTCCAGCGGCGCGGTGTCGATGAATCGCGAGGCGATCGCGCTGGACTCGTAGGGGTAGTCGACGGAGAACATCACCGCCTCGGCGCCCATCTCGGCGATGGCCCCGATCAGCGTCGGATGCGAACACACGCCCGAGGTGGTGATCAGGATGTTCGTTCCCAGATAGGCCGACGGCATGCGGTCGAGCGTGACGCCGTGGGGGTAGACCGCGAAGCGGCTGTCGAAGCGCCAGCGCTGGAACGGCAACCCTTCGCCCATGTGGCCGAGGATCAGCTTGACCCGCGGAAAACGGTCGAACACGCCGCCGAACAGCAGGCGCAAGGCGTGCGTGGCGGTCTCCACCCCCCAGCCCCATGTGGCCCGTTCGATGGCGGGATGGCCCGTGTAGGCGTGCGGCATCACAAAGGCGTCGCACGGGTGCAGATAGATCGGCACGTCCAGCGCCTGCACGCGCTCCCAGAAGGCGTCGTATTCACGGCCGTCGTAATACGTGCCGTTGGTGTGGCCGTTGATCAGCGCGCCCTTGAAGCCATAGCCGCGCACGGTGCGCTCCAGTTCGTCGGCCGCCACGCGCGGATCGTGCATGGGCACCACGGCGAAGCCGCCGTAGCGGCGGCTGTTGCGCGCCACGCGTTCGGCCAGGAAATCGTTGTTCTCGCGGGCGCGGCGCAACGCCACCACGGGGTCCCGCTCGGCCTGCACGCCGGGCCCCGTCTGGGACAGGATGACGTAGTCGATGCCGTTCTCGTCCATGTCCTGCAGGCGCAACTGGTCGAAGTCGGTCAGCCGGCGCCCCAGTTCGGCCAGCGATTGCGCGTCGATGTGCTGGGCGAAGACTTTGGAATAGTCCTGGAAGCCCGGCGCGGTGTAGTGCTCCTCGAAAGCGATCTTGCGCATGGTTCTACCTCTTGTCCTGTTTATGGTCAGTGCACTGAATATTCAGGCCGCGCCGCGCCGAGAATCGGCAACCGGCTGGCCCGGCTTATGTCCTGTGGCCGGCCGCCCTTCCCCACTTGGCGGCGGCCGGTGTTCTCAATTGCCGAAGGGGTTGCTCATTTCCCCGCCGTAATTGCTGTCGAAGCCTCCTCCCTGCATTTCGATCCTCACATCTTTGGTGTCGGTCTTCACGACGTCATCCTTGTCGTGCGTCACCAGCGAGGGAAAGCAAAGAACGATCAGCACCAGCAGCAGCTGGATGCCGATGAACGGGAGGGAGCCCCAATAGATCTGGCCGGTCGTCACCTTGGGAATGACGTGGCCCGTGACCCGGTCGCGGTAGTCCTCGCGTGGGGCCACCGAACGCAGATAGAACAGCGCCAGCCCGAACGGCGGGTGCATGAACGAGGTCTGCATGTTCAGGGCCAGCAGCACGCCGAACCAGATCAGGTCGATGCCCAGCTTGTCGGCCACCGGCGCCAGCAGGGGCACGACGATGAACGCCAGCTCGAAGAAATCCAGGAAGAACGCCGCGATAAAGACGAAGATCATCACGAAGGCCAGAAAGCCGGTCTCCCCGCCCGGCACGGACACCAGCAGGTGTTCGACCCAGAGGTCGCCGTTGACGGCGCGGAAAGTCAGGCCGAACACGGTCGAGCCGATCAGGATGAACAGCGCGAAGCAGGTCAGCCGCGTGCTGGAATCCATGGCCTGCTTGAGCAGCGGCAGCGTCAGGCGGCGCTTGGCGATCGCCATGACCAAGGCGCCGACAGCGCCCATCGCCCCGCCCTCGGTGGGCGTGGCCAGGCCGATGAAGATGGTGCCCAGCACCAGGAAGATCAGCGCCAGCGGCGGGATCAGCGCGAACGTGACGCGCTCGGCGATTCCGGACAGCAGGCCCAGGCGCAGCACGCGGTTGACCGACGCAGCCGCGAAGGCGACCGTGCCCCAGCAGAGGATGGACACCACCACGGTCTCGTCGACCGGCGCATCCGGGTCCAGCACCTCCACCGCCAGAAAGTAGGCGGACAGACTGGACAGCAGCATCAGCACGATCAGCGACCGCGTGCCGGAAGCGCCGCTGGGTTCGGCCGTCTGGCGGGCGCTGGCGGGCATGGCCGGGCCGGCGGAAGGGCGTGCCCATGTCAGGAACAGCACATAGGCCATGTACATGACGATCATCAGCAGGCCGGGCAGGATGGCGCCCCGGTAGATGTCGCCCACCGAGCGGCCCAATTGGTCGGCCAGGATGATCAGCGTCAGCGATGGCGGGATGATCTGCGACAGCGTGCCCGAGGCGGCAATGACGCCGGTCGCCAGTCTGCGGTCATACCCGTAGCGCAGCATGATGGGCAACGAGATCAACCCCATCGAGATGATCGAGGCCGACACCACGCCCGTGGTGGCCGACAGGACGGCGCCTACGGCCACCACCGCCACGGCCAGGCCGCCGCGCACCGACCCGAACAATTGGCCGACTGTTTCCAGCAATTCCTCGGCCATGCCCGACCGTTCGAGGATCAGCCCCATGAACGTGAAAAACGGCAAGGCCAGCAGGGTGTCGTTGGACACCACCCCGAAGACGCGTTGCGGCAGGGCCTGGAACAGCGCGGGCGACAGCAGGCCCAGTTCCATGCCGATCAGGCCGAACAGGATGCCATTGGCCATGAGCGCGAAGGCCACCGGGAATCCCGACAGCAGCAGCACGATCAAGGTGGCGAACATGATGGGCGCCAGGTTGTCGATGAAGAATTCCATGGTCAGTCCGCCTTCCCTGCCTGCTTGCCGGACGGCGCCGTCTGCCCGGCGGGCACGCCGTGTTCCCCGAGGCGTGCCGCGATCTCCTCGGCCAGCGCCTTTTCGTCGGCCGTGGCTTCGCGCTGGCGCGGATCGCCGCACGCGCCCCGCAGGAAGCCGACGCACTTGACCAGGTGCGACAGCGCGGCGGCAATCAGCAACGTGAAACCGACGGGCACCAGCAGCTTGGCGGGCCAGCGGATCAGCCCCCCCGAGTTGGAGGACATCTCGCCGCTGGTATAGGACTCCCAGAACATGGGCCATGCCAGCCACATGATCATGGTGCAGCCCGGCAGCAGGAAGAACAGGATGCCGAAGATCTCCAGGCGCACCTGCGTGCGTGGCGAGAAACGCTGCGCGATGATGTCCACGCGCACGTGGTCGTTGCGCAGCAGGCAGTAGCCGGACGCCAGCAGGAACAAGGCGCCGAACATGTACCACTGGATCTCCAGCCAGGCGTTGGAGCTGGCGTGGAAGAACTTTCGCCCGAAGGCGTTCGCCGCGCTGATCAGCACCATGGCCAGGATCAACCAGGCCACGATCCGTCCTACCCGGACGTTCAGTGCATCGATCATGCGAGAGAGGCGGAGCAAGGATTGCATGGCAGTCTCTGATCTTGAAAACAATGGAATCGGTGGGCGCGAGCCGTCAGTGGTCGGCGGCGCGCCAGGGCATGGCGCGCCGCTCGATCCATGCCAGCGCGCCATAGAGCAACAGGCCGAGCGCCGCCAGCACGAACAGCGCGGCGAATACCCGCACGGTGTCGAAGGTGCCCTGCGCGCTCATGATTACGTAGCCCAGGCCGCGCTGCGACGAGACGAATTCGCCGACGATGGCGCCGACCAGCGCCAGCGAAATCGCGACTTTCATGCCGGCCACCAGCGAGGGCAACGCGGCGGGCAGCCGGACTTTCAGGAAGAATTGCAGCCACGAGCCTCGCAGCACGCGGCCCAGGTCCTGGACGTCCTGCGGCACCGATCGCAGGCCGTGGGCGGCGTCGACGATGATGGCGAACACGGCGATCAGGAAGGCGATGGCCACCTTGGGTTCCGCGCCCGTGCCCATCCAGATCACGAACAGCGGCGCGACGGCGACCTTGGGGACGCTGTTCAGCGCCACGATCAGCGGATACCCGAAGCGCGCGAACCCGCTCGATCCGACCAGCAACAGCGCGATGGCCACGCCGCCGACGACCGACAGCACGAAGCCGCACAGCGTAGTGAAAAGGGTGTATAGCGCGTGGTCCAGATACCAGTGCCAATCCTTGGCCAGGTCGGCCAG
The DNA here is from genome assembly GCF_900078315.1 of Bordetella ansorpii. Taxonomy (GTDB): domain Bacteria; phylum Pseudomonadota; class Gammaproteobacteria; order Burkholderiales; family Burkholderiaceae_B; genus Bordetella; species Bordetella ansorpii. The sequence continues at coordinate 62,740 of NZ_FKBS01000008.1, read as the reverse complement.
CACGGCCGAGGGCAGCGGCAGCATGATGGGCCGCACGTGCAGCAACCGCCCCGCCGCTTCCCACAACAGCAGCATCGCCGCGATGGACACGGCGCCGGCGGCGAGCTTGCCGATGGCGCCCTTGCGGGGCGCCGGGCCGGAACGCGGGGCTGTCATCGCGCCACCTCCGGCTCCTGGAACAGGCCCATTTCCTGGAAGAGCCCGCGCAATCGCGATACGTACGCGCCGAACTCGGGCGTCTCCCGGATCGACAGCGGCCGTGGCCGCGGCAGGCCGATCGTGATCACCTCCCGCACCGTGCCCGGCCGGGCAGAGAACACCATCACCTCGTCGCCCAGGAATACGGCCTCGGCAATGCCGTGCGTGACGAACAGCACGGTATTGCGCGTGCCCAGCCAGAGGCGCTGCAACTCGGCGTTCATCTGGTCGCGCGTCATGGCATCGAGCGCGCCGAAAGGTTCGTCCATCAGCAGCAGACGGGGGGCATCCACCAGCGCGCGGCAGATCGCCGCCCGCTGCCGCATGCCGCCCGACAACTCGCGGGGGTAGCTGCCGGCAAAGGCCGACAGGCCCGTCATGTCCAGCAGGGCGTCCACTTTGGCTTGGTAATCCTGGCGCTTCTTGCCGGCGAATTCGATAGGCAGCAGGATGTTGTCGCGGATGGAGCGCCATTCCAGCAACGCATCGCGCTGGAAGACGAAACCGATGCCTTCCGGCGCGCCGCGGACCGGCTGGCCATAGACAGCCAGGCTGCCTTCGGTGATGGATTCCAGTCCGGCCACGCAGCGCAGGAACGTGCTCTTGCCGCAGCCGCTGGGGCCCAGAAGGCTGACGAATCGTCCCGCCGGCACCTGCACGTCGACGCCGGCCAGCGCCTGCACCCCGCGCTCGCCTTCGTAACGCTTGCCCACGCCGCGCGCGGCGATCGTGATGTCGCTCATTTGGCGCTTCCGTAGGGAGCATGCAGGACCATGCGGCCCTCGGCGTAGTAGTCGGCCGCGGGGCGTTGCGCGGACACCAGGCCGACCGAGGACAGGGTCTGGACGGCCTGGATCCAGTCCTGCGCCACCGGCGGCCCGATCCGCGCGCCGTCCAGCGGTCCGAAGTAGTCGCGCAACGCGTCGATCTGGCCACGCAGAACGTCGGCGTTCAGCCGGGCCTGCGGACGCGCCGCCAGGATCGCGGCGACCGCCTCGTCCTGGTGGCCGGCATAGATGTATTCCCACGCGGCGGCGACCACGCCGGCGAAGCGCCCCAGCACCTCGCCCCGCTGCGCCAGTTTGCTTTCGCTGGCGAACAGCCCGAAGCCCGGCATGTGCAGGCCGTAATCCGCGAAGCGCACGGCGCGCGAGGCGCGGCTCTGGGACACCACCGGCAGGAAGAACGGAATGGTCGAGAAGGCCGCGTCGGCGCGCCCCACCGCATACGTGCTGGCCTTGCCGGCGGCATCCACGTTGATCAATTCCAGATCGTCGCGGCGCAGCTTGCCATGAGCCAGGAAGGCATCGATGAATGGCGCTTCGAGCGAACCGGCGGTGTAGGCCACCTTCTTGCCCTTCAGGCCCGCGGGACCATCGATGCCCGAGTCCGCCGGCACCAGCACGCCGATGTCGCCCTGGCGCGCGAACACCGCCAGCGCCTTGACGGGCAATCCCTTGTCGCGCGCGACCATCATGGAGGCCAGCGCGGCATGACCGACGTCGAAGGAGTCGCCGTTGCCGACGATCTGCACGGTGGTCACGGAACCATTGCCGTCTTCGAGCTGGACGTCGAGCCCCGCCTCTTTGAACCAGCCTTTCCGGGCAGCCAGATGAAACGGCGCATGCACGCCCCAGGGCGTCCAGTCCAGGCGGACGCGGACGGTCTCGGCGGCCTGCCCAGGGCCTGCCAGCAGCAGGCTGGCCAGGGCGGCCCACAACAGGAATGGCTTGCGTATGAGCGACATGGTGCCTCCCAACAAAAACGGGATATCTGAAAACCAACAGGAAAACCGGGGTGAATCGGGGCCGGGCTACGTCCGGCGTCGGAACAGGCGCATGATGCGGTCCTTCAGCACCCCGAAGAACAGGGCAAGGGGATTGAGGGCGGCCACCGGCGCGTCATCGGCGGCGTCGGGGTTCTGCATGCGCCTGGCCACGTTGCGGCCGAACTCGGCGATCATGCGGCGTACGAAATCCTGCACCAGGCCGGAGCGCGAGAACTGCGCCAGCGGTCCTTGCAGGGCGTAATCCATGTCGATGACGACGCGGGTGCCCTGCCCGTCCTGTTCCAGGCGGTATCCGATGTCGCCCTGGGCGCGCGACTGGCTGACCGTATCCTTGCCCGCCCCGCGCAGGATGGCGGCGCGCGCCGCGTCATCGCGTTCGAGCGTGGCCTTGCCTTCGAACGCCGCCTGCATCGGACCGAACTTGATGCCGATCCGGCCCTGGACTTCATCGCCCTGCCGGGAGACGATCTGCGCGCCGGGCAGGCATCCCGCCACGCGCGGCAGATCCACCATGAACGTCCATACCTCGTCCGGCGGGAACGGGACGCTGAATTCGCCGTCGATGTGCTGCCCCTTGCCCTTTCCTTCCCTGGCGCCGCCGGCGGCGGGCCTGCCCGGCGGCGTGGGCGCGGCGACCTCGTCCTCGTCGTGGCGCGCTTCGAAGACCTGCAGCGGCCTGTCCGCGAGCGCGGCCAGCGGCGGCGCGACGGGCAGTGCGCGGCGCAATGCCTCGACGGCCGGATCGGGTTGTTCCCGCAGGTCGTGCAACACCGAGAGGACTGCCGCCACGATTCCCATATAGCCCGTGCAGCGGCACAGGTTGCCGGACAGCTCGATACGCACGCGCTTCTCGTCGGCGTCGGGCAGGCGCAGCGCGATGTCGCGCGCGGTGGCCAGCATGCCCGGCGTACAGAAACCGCACTGCAGGGCGTGGTGGGCGGTGAAGGCGGCACGCAGGCGGCGCATCACCGGATCCTCGTCGTAGCCTTCGACCGTGACGACCTCGCGTGCCTCGCAGGCGACCGCGAAGGTGATGCAGGACCGGACCGGCCGGTTGTCCACCAGCACGGTGCACGCCCCGCATACGCCGTGCTCGCATCCCAGATGCGTGCCCGTCAGGCGCGCCTCGTCGCGCAGGTAGTCGCCCAGGTGCATGCGCGCCGGGACGTCATGGCACACGGCTTCGCCGTTGACTTTCATTGAAACCAGACTCATGGCTTTGCCTCGCCGGCCCCGCGGGGCGGCATGTCATCGATCAGGTTGGCGGGCGTGCCCAGCGCCTGGGCCAGGCAGCGGGCCACCACGGTTTCGTACAGGCGGCGTTCGACCGCATCCTTTTCGGGCAGGGCCTGTTCGACCGCGCCGCGTACCGCCGCCGCGGTCACCGCCGCCCCGCCCTGCCGCGCACAGGCCTGCGCCAGCGCCGTCAGCGACCGCGGCGTGGCGTCGAGCGCGCCCAGCACGAGACGCGCGGTGCGGCTGCGGGGATCGAACCAGGCCACGCAACTGGCCTCCGCGAACTCGCCCGTCTTGCGGCAGAACTTGTAGTAGCCGAAGCGGCTGTCGGCGCTGGCGGCCGGCACGTCCACCGCCACGATCAGTTCGCCCTCCTGGAGCGAGGTGGTGTAGGCGCCCGCCATGAAGCGCTGCACGGTCTCGTGGCGCACTGCGCCGTCGGCATCCGCGATCTCCAGCCTGGCGCCCAGGCCGGCGCACACCACCACCCAGTCCGCCGCCGGGTCGGCGTGGGCCAGGCTGCCGCCCAGCGTGCCCCGGTTGCGCACCGCCCGGTAGGCGATGCGCCCGGCCACGCCCTGCATGGGATGGTTCCTGAGCGGCGCGTGCACGCCATCCTCGATCTCGGCATGCGTCACCGCCGCGCCCACCCGCAGGCGCTCGCCCCGTTGCTCCACCTTGCGCAATTCCGCGACGCCGGACACATCCACCACGGCGCCGGGCCGGGCCAGGCGCAGGTTCAGCATCGGCCCCAGCGACTGGCTGCCCGACATGGGCTTGGCCCCGTGTCCGGCGGTCATCAGGCCCTTCAGCGCATCCGCCAGGCTGGCGGGGCGGGCGTAATCGAAACGGGCTGCTTTCACTGGCCCACCTCCATCAGGGCGTCGGACGGCGTTGCGACGGACGAAGATCCCGCCGGTGCGACGGCCGCGCGGCCCGCCCCGGCCAGCGCGTGCATCAGGCGCCGGGGCGTCAGCGGCGTGCGGTGCACCAGCGGCGCGTGCAGCCGGTGCAGCACGTCGTTGACCGCGTTGTAGATGACGGCGGGAGGGGCGATCGCGCCGCCCTCGCCCATGCCCTTGGCGCCGAATTCCGTGTGCGGCGACGGGGTCTCGAAATGGTCGATCCGGATGGACGGGACTTCGGTCGCGCCGGGCATGACGTAGTCGGCGAACGTCGAGGCCAGCGGCTGGCCGTTCTCGTCGTAAGGGGTTTCTTCGTAGAGCGCCGTCCCCAGGCCCTGGGCGATGCCGCCGAAGGTCTGGCCCTCGACCACCATGGGGTTGATCATGGTGCCGCAGTCTTCGACCGCGACGTAATCGAGGATCTCGACGGCGCCCGTGCCCGGGTCCAGCGCCACCACCGCCGCATGGCTGGCGTAGGTGAACGAGCCGGTGTCCACCTTGGGCTTGTAGCCCACCGTGGTCTCCAGGCCGCCGATGTCCGCGTCCCTGGGCAGCTTGTGCGGGTTGATGTACCAGGCGTCGGCGATCTCGCGCACGCTGACCGAGTGCTCGCCCACCCAGACCGATCCGTCGCGCAACTCGGCCCGGTCGGGCGTCGCGTTCAGCATGTGCGCGCCGATGTGCAGCAGGCGCGGCGCCAGGCGCTTGCAGGCCTGCGACACCGCGCCTCCCGACATCACCAGGGCGCGCGAAGCGTAGGTGCCGGTCGAGAACGGCGTCTGGCCGGTGTCGCCGTGCAGCACTTTGATGCGCGAAATATCGGTGCCCAGGACTTCGTTGGCGATCTGCGCGAACGTGGTCTCCATGCCCTGCCCGTGCGAATGCACGCCCACGCGAACCTCCAGGCCGCCATCGGGCGTGATCTTCACCGCCGCCTGGTCATAGCCAGGAATCACGGGCGTGCCCCAGGCCGCGAAGACCGAGGTACCGTGCGCGGACTGCTCGGTATAGGTCGCCACGCCCAGCCCGATCAGCCGTCCATCGGCCTCGGCCTGCGCCTGGCGTCGGCGTACCGCGGGCGCGTCGATCATCTGCAATGCGCGCCGCAGGCTGGCCGGATAGTCGCCGCTGTCGAAATGCTTGTTCGCCACGTTCACGTAGGGCATCTGTTCGGGCTTGACCAGATTCAGCATGCGCACCTCCCAGGGCTCTTTGCCGACCTGGTAGGCAATGCTGTCCATCATCAGTTCGATGGCGAAGCAGACGCCGGTGCGGGCCACGCCGCGATAAGGGACGAAGCCCGGCTTGTTGGTGGCCACGCACTGGGTGAGGCAGCGGTAGCGCTGGAAGTCGTAGGGCCCAGGCAGATTGCCGGTGGCCTGCCCGGGCTCCAGGCCGATGGTGAACGGCCAGACCGAATAGGCGCCGCCATCGATGACGATGTGGGCGTCCAGGGCCAGCAGGCGTCCGTCGCGGTCGGCATAGGCCGTCAGTTCGTAGTCGTGTTCGCGCGTGTTGGCGCCAGCGATCAGGTGTTCGCGGCGGTCCTCGAGATAGCGGAACGGTTTCTTGTAAGTCTTGGCCAGCCAGGCCACGCAAAGCTCTTCCTGCTGCAGCACGCACTTGTAGCCGAAGGCGCCGCCCACGTCCGGAGAGATGACACGCACCTTGGCCTGGTCCAGTTCCAGGCATTGCGCCAAGCCGGTGCGGATCATGTGCGGCACCTGGGTCGCGCTGACCACCACCAACTGGTCTTCCCGGTGATCCCAGTACGCCAGCACCGCCTTGCCTTCCATGGGAACCATGCACTGGCGCGCCAGTTCGACGCGCCGTCGCACCACCACGGGCGCGTCCAGTTGCTCGGGCGCGAAATCCTTCTCGGCCTTCAGCGTGACGAAGAGATTGTCGCGCCATTCCTCATGCACCAGATCGCCCTGCGCGGCCAACGCGGCCTGGGCACTGGCGTAGACCGGCAGCTCGTCGTAATCCACGCCGACTTCTTCGATCAGGTCTTCGGCCTCGGCGCGCGTGGCCGCCACCGCCATGACCACCGGTTCGCCGACGAAGCGCACCTTGCCGCGCGCCAGCGGCGGCTGGGCCGAACGCTGGTACGTCGGCAGCGTCGAGTCGGCCACGATGTCCAGCACCTGCATGTGCTCACGCGTGAACACCTTGCCGTCCAGCGCCGGCGGGATGCGGACATCGGCCACGCGGGCATGGGCCAGCGGGCTGCGCAGGAAGGCGACCTCGCGCAGGCCGGGCATGGACATGTCGCCGACGAACTGGCCGCGGCCCATGAGATGGCGCGTGTCCTCCTTGCGGGGAACACGCGCGCCGACGCCTTGGGGCTTGGCGCCGTGGGCGGCGTGGGGCTTGTCTTGCATGAAACACCTCTATGGTGATGAGACGGCTGGCCGGCCGTGGCTCAACGACGCGTCACCGCCTGGAACGTGTAATTGTCCAGCGCGCTTTCGGCCACGCGGAACCAGCTGGCCTGGTCACGCTGGAATTCCGACCACTGCGGGAACAGCGCCGCGAAATCGGCATTGGCCGCGACCTGTTCCTTCCAGAGTTCCTGCGACGCCTTGTAGGCGGCGTCCATCACGTCGCGCGGGAAGAACGACAGCTTGGCGCCGCCCGCCAGCAGCGACTTCATCGCGCCGGGATTGCTGGCGTCGTACTTGGCCAGCATCTTCATGGTCTGTTCGGAGCATGCGCACTCGAAGGCGGCCTTGAACAGCGGCGGCAGCGCGGCCCAGGCCGCGGCGTTGACCATGGTGGTGATGGACGCGCTGCCCTCGAACCAGCCCGGCGAGTAGTAGAACGGGGCCACCTTGTTCAGGCCCAGCTTGAGATCGTCGTAAGGACCGATCCACTCGGCCGCGTCGATCGTGCCCTTCTCCAGCGAGGGGTAGATATCGCCCGGCGGAATCTGCTGAGGAATCGCGCCCAGCTTGGACAGCACCATGCCGCCGATGCCGCCGATGCGCATCTTCAGGCCTTTCAGGTCATCGACCGTCTTGATCTCGCGGCGGAACCAGCCGCCCATCTGCACGCCGACGTTTCCACAGACGTGATTGACGATGTTGTATTTCTTGTAGAGGGCCCGCAGCTTTTCCAGGCCGCCGCCGTAGTGGATCCATGCGTTGTGCTGCCGCGCACTGAGGCCGAACGACAGGCCGGTGTCGAACGCCAGCGCGGTGTTCTTGCCCAGGTGGAAGGTGCTCAGCACGTGGTTGCATTCCACGGTGCCGTTGCTGACGGCGTCCATGTTCTGCGCCGGCGGCACGATCTCGCCCGCGGGAAAGACGCGGATCTCGAATTTTCCGCCCGTCAGTTCGGATACGCGCTTGGCCAGTTCGTCGGCCGAGCCGTACATGGCGTCCAGGCTCTTGGGCCAACTGGTGGACATGCGCCAGCGCACAGTGGCGCCTTCCTGCGCAATTGCCGGAACGGCCGCGATGGCGGCTCCCATACCTGCCGCCTGGGTCAGGAAACGACGACGTTGCATAACTCAATTCCCCTTGATTCGTGAGGCCGACCGGCCCTGGTCTGCGAGCGGCAACCTTACCCATGCAAGGATCGTGCCATCTCGCGTGAAGCGCATCGCACTGACTGTCAGCCGTCGTGCTATTAATCAGTATGCTGATTACTTTGCAGGTTCGTCAATAGGTTGAATCCTCAGCATGCGGACAAATTTCCGGCGTTTTTCACGCACCGTATCGGCGCATGCGATGCCCAGGAAAATGCATGCCTGCACCAGTGTTGTACGCCCCGCGGAGCCCCGTGTTTTCCCGTAGTTCATTCCTGCCACAAACGCTGGAAGAATCGATGCATCGCTGCTAGACTTTGCTCAGTGTACTGATTAATTGCCGGAGAAAACCATGAACTGGATACGCATCGCCTCCACCGATCAGGTCGATGACGACAGCGCCATCGCGCTGACCGTCGGCCAGATGCAACTGGCCCTCTACAAATGCGATGGCGAGTACTTTCTGTCCGACGGTGTCTGTACCCATGGCCACGCCATGCTGGCCGAGGGGTATGTGGAAGACGGCTGCGTCGAATGCCCTCTGCATCAGGCCCGTTTCAATCTGCGTACCGGCGAGCCGGAGTGCGCGCCGGCGACCGTTCCGATCAGCGTGTACCCGGTGCGTGTCGAGGATGGCGCGATCTTTGCGCAACTGGAGGCCTGAACGATGGCCGTACCCGCCTCCATCGTGATCGTCGGCGCGGGACAGGCCGGCGCCGTCGCCGCGCGCACGCTGCGCGAACGGGGCTACGCCGGCGTCATTACGCTGGTGGGCGACGAGGCGCACCTGCCGTACGAACGCCCGCCCCTGTCCAAGGAAGCCCTGGGCGCGGGCGTCGATGCCGGCGTGGGGCGCCTGCACCCGGCGCAGTACTACGCGGACCACGACATCCGCGTGGTCTCGGGGGCCGTGGCCAGCGCGCTGGACCGCGCGCAGCGCGAAGTCGTACTGGCCGATGGCAGGCGCCTGCCGTATGACGCGTGCCTGCTGGCCACCGGCGGCCGCGCGCGGCGCCTGCCGCTGCTGCCAGAGCGCCTGCCCAATGTGCATGTGCTGCGCACCCTGGACGATGCCATGGCGCTGGGCGCCGCCCTGGCCCCGGGCGTGCGGCTGGCGGTCGTCGGCGGCGGATTCCTGGGGCTCGAAGCGGCATGGACCGCCAGCCAGCGCGGCGCGGCCGTCACCGTGATCGAAGGCGCGCCGGCGTTGCTGGGACGGGTGCTGCCGCCCGTGCTCAGCGAGTGGCTGCTGTTGCGCGCCCGCGCAGCGGGCCTGGACGTGCGCCTGGAAGTCTCGGTCTGCGGCGCGGTGCCGGGCGCCACCGCCGCCGGCACCACGCTGGCGCTGTCCGACGGCAACCAGATCGAGGCCGACCAGGTGCTGGTGGCCATCGGCCTCGTCCCCAATACCGAACTGGCGTCATCGGCGGGGTTGCCCCTGTGCGCGGCCACGGCGGGCGTGCTGGTGGACGCGGACTGCCGCACGGCGGACCCGCATGTCTGGGCCGCGGGAGATTGCGCCAGCCAATGCCGCGAACCGGACGCGCAGGCCGTGCGCACCGAATCCTGGCAGAACGCCAACACGCACGGCGCCATCGCCGCCGCTTCCCTGTTGCAGGCCGAACGCCCCGTGACGCCCTACCCCTGGTTCTGGACCGACCAGCTCGGCTGCAACATCCAGATCCTGGGCGCTGCGCAACCGGGCCTGCAGTACGTCATGCGAGGCACGGCGCAGCCCGCCGACGATGCCCCCAGGCTGTTGGCCGTGGGCCTGCGCGAGGGCGTGCCGGTGCACGGCGTGGCCATCAATGCCGGTGGCGACCTGCGCGTGCTGCGCCCGTTGTTCGAGCAGGCGGCCGCCATCGACGCGCACGCGTTCGCCGATCCTGCCTGCGCCCTGAAGCCTTTCGTCAAATCCTGCCTGCAGCGTTCCGCCTGAACGCGCGGCTCATCGGAGCTCTTTCATGTATCAATCGCAAACCGTGATCGGCATCACTCCCGCCCGCAAGGATCCGCCGCTGCAAGACTGCACCTGGCCCGAGGACGCCCTGCATTTCGTGCCTGACTGGGTCTATACCAGCCAGGCGGTCTACGAGCAGGAGCAGGACCGCATCTTTCGCGGCAAGACCTGGAACTATGTGGCGCTGGAAGCCGAAGTGCCCGAGCCCGGCAGCTACAAGCGGTCGTATGTGGGCGCCGTGCCCGTGGTGGTGTCGCGCGCGGAAGACGGCGGCCTGCATGTCTTCGAGAACCGGTGTGCGCACCGTGGCGCGGAGTTCTGCCGCCACGGCCAGGGCAAGGCCAAAGAGTTCGTGTGCCCCTACCACCAGTGGTCTTATGACCTGAAGGGCAATCTGCAGGGGGTGCCGTTCAAGCGCGGCGTGAACAAGGCCGGCGGCATGCCGCGTGACTTCCGCAACGAAGAGCACGGCCTGCGCAAGCTGAACGTCACCACGCGCCACGGCGTGATTTTCGCGTCGTATTCCGACGACGTCGAGCCGATCGAGGAATACCTGACGCCCGAGATGCTGGTGGACTTCGATGCGGTATTTCCCGGCCGTCCGCTGAAACTGCTGGGCTACTACCGCAACGAGCTGCCCTGCAACTGGAAGATGTACCACGAGAACCTGAAGGATCCGTACCACGCGACCCTGCTGCATTCGTTCCTGGTGGTGTTCGGCCTGCTGGTGGCCGGCAACAAGTCGGCGATGACCGTGGATACGGTGCACGGCCGTCACGGCACCATGGCATCGGCCAAGAGCGAGGAGAAGTACGCCACGGTCAGTGAAGAGAACAAAAAGGAAATGCGCTCGTTCCACGACGGCTTGCGGCTGCGCGACGACCGTTTCCTGGAATACGTCAAGGAGTTCGATTCGCCCTGGTCGGTCACCATGCAGACCATCTGGCCGAACCTCATCGTGCAGCGCGAGATGAATACGCTCGGCGTGCGCCACATCATCCCCAACGGCCCCAACAGCATGATCATGCAATGGACCATGTTCGGTTACGAGGACGACACGGAAGAGATGCAGCGCCATCGCCTGCGCCAGGGCAACCTGATGGGCCCCGCCGGATTCCTCGGGCTGGAAGACAACGAGGCCATGAAGTTCGTGCAGGAAGGCGTACGGCGTTCGAGCACCGACCTGAACGTGCTGAAACTGGAAAGCGGCAAGCTCGGCACCTCCGAGACGCTGATCTCCGAGGCGGCCATCCGTTCGATGTATCAGTACTACCGTCAGGTCATGGGCTTCTGAAGGAAACTGCCGAGATGAACCAAAGCAACACCTATGTGCCCAGCCGCTTGCCGCTGGAGCAGGCGCTGGCGTTGAAGGCCGGGATCGAGCTGTTCCACGCCGAATATTGCGCCGCGCTGGACGGCGGCGATGTCGAGCGCTGGCCGGAGTTCTTCGTCGAGGATGCGGTGTACCGCGTCACCGCGCGCGAAAACGCCGAGCTGAACCTGCCCGTGGGGCTGGTCTACGCCGAAGGCCGCGACATGATGCATGATCGGGCGGTGGCGATCTCGCGCACGCAGATGTTCGCGCCGCGCTACCTGCTGCACATCGTCAGCGGCGTGCGCGTCATCGACGCCACGCAAGCCGGCGAGATCGCCGCCCAGGCCAGCTTCCTGCTGATGCAGACCCTGGTCGAAGGCCCCACCACCGTGCACCTGGCCGGGGTGTACCAGGATGTGTTCGTGCGCGAGGACGGCGCACTGCGCCTGAAGCGCCGGGACGTGATCTACGATACCAACATCCTGGCCAACGATCTGGTCTATCCCGTCTGACTTTATTCAGTACACTGTTATTTTTGCCCACACGGGAAGTGTGCATGACGTCTCCTAAGAAATCCGCCCTGGCGGCGCGCAAGTCGGCAACCCTCAACGCACGCCCGCCCGCCCAGGACGAGGACGGAGACGTCGCGCGCGAGGTCCTGTGGGAGCGCCCGGGCTTCCTGGTGCGCCGCCTGAACCAGATCCACTACGCCATGTTCTTCGAGGAATGCCATTCGCAGAACATCACGCCGGTCCAGTATGGCGTGTTGACCGCGCTGTCGCTGCTGCCCTGGATGGACCAGACCGAGATCGGCATGGACGTGGGCCTGGACCGCACCACCACCGCGGATGTGATCAAGCGGCTTCAAGAGCGCGGCCTGCTCGAGCGTCGCGTCAACCCCGAAGACAAGCGGTCGCGCCAGGCCAAGCTGACCAAGGCCGGCGCCAAGATCGTGGAAGAGCTGCACGAGGGCATGGCGCGCGCGCAGGCGCGCCTGCTCGAACCCCTGAATGCCCGCAACCGCGAGGTGTTCATGCGCTTGCTGGGTATCCTGGTCGAATCCAACAATCACTACGGACGCGCCCTGCTGCGGGCATTCTGACCAGCCTAGGGGTTCAGTTCACGGAAGGCCTTGGCGGCCTCGATGTCCATTTCCGGCGCCAGCACCACGCCATTCTTGGTGGCCAGCACCTCGGCCATGATGCTGACGGCGATTTCCGCGGGCGTCTTGCTGCCGATATACAGCCCGATGGGGCCGCGCAGCCTGGCCAGCGAGGTCTCGGTCGCATCGAAGTGCTCCATGAAGCGCGCGCGCCGGGCGGCGCTGTTGCGCCTTGAGCCGATGGCCCCGACGTAGAAGGCCGGACTTTCCAGCGCCTCGAGCAAGGCCAGGTCATCCAGCTTGGGGTCGTGGGTCAGCGCCAGGATGCAGGTGCGCGAATCCGGCCGGAACGCCGTCACCACATCGTCGGGCATTTCCGTCAGCAGGGGTACGTCGGGCATGGCCCAGGTGGTGCGATGCTCGACGCGGGGGTCGCACACGGTTACCTTGAATCCATTGAAGATGGCCATGGTGGCCAGATACTGCGCCAGCGCGCCCGCGCCGATCAGCAGCATGCGATAACCCGGTCCCAAGGTATTCGCCAGGCGCGCGCCGTCGAATTGCAGGTCGCACGGCGCATCCGTGCCGAACAGTTGCACGGCGCCATCGCGGCAATCCACCTCTCTGCGCACCAGTTCGCCGTTATCGAGGCGGACGACCAGCCTGTCCAGCGAGCCGGGGTCGGGGTCGAACTCCAGCAGCAATTCGAGCGTGCCGCCGCAAGGCAGTCCGAAACGGTGCGCCTCGTCCGCGCTGACGCCATAGCGCAGCAGTTCCGGCGGCCCCCCGGGAATCGCTCCGCGGCCATAGGCCTGGGTGTAGCGGTCGATCAGGTCGTCCTCGATGCAGCCGCCCGATACCGACCCCACCACGCCGCCGTCTTCGCAAAGCGCCATCATCGCGCCCACGGGCCGTGGCGACGACCCCCAGGTGCGCACCACGGTGGCCAGTACCGCCCGCCGTCCGGCCATCCGCCAGTCCCGCAAGGCACGCAGCACCAGTGTGTCGATCGTATCCATGTTTGCCCTTGATTCGCGCCGCCGTTGCATGAGAGGCGGGCAGCATTCATGCCCAGGCAAGCTCTTGCTGACGGTCTATGCAGCCATGATACGTCGGCCCGTTCCGGATGCAATACGCAAGTCCGGACAGCAGATCGCTAAATTGCGCCAAATCGTCAGCATACGGAGGACTTGAAATGGGATCGGCCGGGCAGAAAGCATCAAACCGTTACCGCCATTGACCCGGCTGGCAAACGAAAGGAGCATACAGCGCGGCTTTTTGTTCAGAGGGATTCAACCGAACCGCTTTCGAATACCAATACAGGAGAAGCGATGGCAGTCATCACCGCAGATACGCTCGGATATCCCTACGCAAAAGGCGCGACCCGGGGAGATGACCTGAAACTCCGGGGAGAGCCGGACAGCAGCCTGTTCAACCGGAAAGAGATCTACGAAGTCGTTTATCTGCTCAACCGGTTCTGCGCCAAGCACAACTTCAATCGCGCCGCGGCATTGAAAGCCGAACGCATGATCCAGACAGGACTGCCGGCGGACGTCCGCACCCAGGCAAACGTGGTGGCCTGGCTCGAAGCCCATTGGGCCAAATTCAAGTGAAGCCGGCAAGGCTGGTTGGCCAGTCTTTGCAATGGCCGCCACCGGCCGTTTGCCCTCCCGCAACGCGCGCCTGGCCAGCCCCATTCGCCATTCGGCCAGGCAGGTCAGCGGCGCCACGCCTGCCGCCGCAGTTGGGATTGGTCCAGGCGGCGTAAGCGCGTGGGCGGGGGCAGACGGTCTACCCTCGCCTCGCCTCCTGATCCCCCTCCAGCACCATCGCAGGATCCACCAGGCTCGCCAGACTGCGCCGGACTTCTTGCGCGAACGGCTCCAACAGCATCGATGGCAAGCGGCCCGGTGCCGTCAGCATCGAGAAGCCCGTCTTGATCACCGGGTCGAACGGCAGGAAGCGCAACTTCCCGCCCTGATAGCATGCCGCCGTCAGCGGATCGATCAGCGCCACGCCCGCGCCGGCCTCGACCAGGGCAAGAATGGACTGCGAGGTGGGCGTTTCGATGGTCAGCGCCCGCTGCACGCCATGCGCCGCGAAGACGCTGTCGATGCGCAGCCGCACGTCCAGCATGGTCGAATGCGAAACGAAGTGCTCGCCCGCCAGATCCTTGGGCGATAGGCGCGAACGCGAGGCCAGCGGGTGTCCCAGCGGCAACCCACAGACCAGCCGCGCCGACATCAGCAGTTCGCCGAACTGCCCCCGCGACACCTCGGGCAGGATGCCGAAACCCACGTCGCACTGCTCGCCCAGCACCATGTCCACCACCGTGCGCGAGCTGTGCATGACCAGCGTGACGGCCACCCGGGGCCGCGTACGCGAGAATTCGGCGATCACCTTGGGCAGGAAGGACAGCGCCATCACCGGCGCCGCCGCGATGTGCAGCCGGCCATAGTGCTGGTCGCGGATTTCCTGCGCCACGCCCAGCACGTGATCGACGCCGCGCAACGAGCGCTGCACCTCGTCGAACAGCAACAGGGCCTGGGCCGTGGGCGTCAGGCGCCCTTTCACACGCTCGAACAGGCGGAAATCCAGCCGTTCTTCCAGGGCATTGAGCAGGCGCGTCACTACCGGTTGTGAGACGTGCATCATCTCGGCTGCGCTGGTGACGGTCTTGCGCAGCATGACCGCGCGGAAGGCTTCGAGATGGCGGAAAGTGACGCGGCCAGCCATAGCAAAAAGACATTGAAAGGTGAAGTTTAGGAATTGTACATAGGCTTTCCAGGGTCTTAGCATCTGCTGAAGCAAGGTCTGCGTTGCGATTTTCCTGCGAATTTCCGGCGCCACCCTCAAAGAAGCACCGGCGAACCTATACATACCTATTTGCTATGGAATCTAGGGAAAACCCGAATCAATCCTCGGCCAATGCGTCCGAACCCATATGGCGGCGGCTCGAGGCCTCGACCGGCGCCCGTGGCACCGTCACCGTGACGGTCGATGGCCAGCCGCAATGCGTACCTGCCGGCATCACCCTGGCGACCGCACTGCTGTGCAGTGGCGCGCGAACCTTCCAACGCAATCCCGCGGGCAACGATCCGCGCGCGCCCTACTGCATGATGGGCGCCTGTTTCGAATGCCTGGTCGACGTGGACGGCGAGGTCCATACGCAGAGCTGTATGGTCGTGGTGCGCGAGGGCATGAACGTGCGCACGGGACGATCCGTCACGGAACCAGGCGGGGATCCGGCATGAGCGCGGCAGTCAATGCGACGGCCGCCGCCCGCCATGCCGATGTCCTGGTGATCGGCGCCGGCCCCGCGGGGTTGGCCGCTGCCTGTGCCGCCGCCGAACAGGGGCTGCGGGTGCTGGTGCTGGACGAACAGGCCCGCGCGGGCGGCCAGATCTACCGCGCGGTAGAGGCCGCCGATCCGGCGCGGCACCAGATACTGGGCCCCGATTACGGCGCCGGGCTGGCGCTGCTGGACCGGTTCCGCCGCAGTGGTGCGCGCCTGCAAGGTGGCACGTCGGTGTGGCAGATCACCCGGGAAAAGCAGGTCTTCGCGCTGGTCGATGGCCAGCCGCGCACCTACACGACGGATGCCCTGGTGCTGGCCACCGGCGCGCAGGAACGCCCCTGTCCCGTGCCTGGCTGGACCTTGCCCGGCGTGATGACGGCGGGCGCGGCCCAGATCCTGCTGAAGACCGAGGGCGTGGTGCCCAGCCGGCCGGCGGTGCTGGTCGGCGCCGGCCCCCTGCTCTATCTGCTGGCCTGGCAGTATCTGCGCGCGGGCGTCTCGATCAAGGCCATCGTCGAGACCACGCCTCGCGCCCATTACCTGCGCGCGGCCCGCAACGTGGCCGGTGCGCTGGCCAACTGGGCGGAACTGCGCAAGGGCATGACTATGCTGCGGGCGATCCGCCGCGCCGCCATCCCTCGCTACAAGCATGCCGAGGATCTGGTCATCGAAGGCAAGGAAGCGGCGCAGGCCGTGCGTTTCAAGGCCGCGGGCCGCACGCACCGGATCGGGACCGACCTCGTCCTGCTGCATCAGGGCGTGGTGCCGAACATCCAGAACAGCCAGGCGCTGCGCCTGGACCACACGTGGGATGACACGCAACGCTGCTGGAAACCCCGCGTGGATGACCGCGGCCTGGCCAGCCTGTCCGGCTGCTACGTGGTGGGCGACGGCGCGGGCATCGTCGGCGCCAGGACCTCCGCGCTGCAAGGCGAACTGGCTGGCCTGGCGATCGCCGCGGCGCGCCAGTCGGCGGCGTCGCAACCCCGCGATGCGCGCATCGCCGAACTGCAGCGCCGCATCGCCGGCCAGGCGCCGTTCCGCGCCTTTCTCGACACGCTCTATACGCCGCCCGACGCCATTCGCGTGCCTGCCGACAACGTCATCGCCTGCCGTTGCGAACATGTCAGCGCCGGCGCGATCCGTGCGCAACTGGCCACGGACCAGCCCGATCCGAATCAGCTCAAGTCCTATCTGCGCTGCGGCATGGGCCCGTGCCAGGGACGCCAATGCGGCCTGACCGTGGACGAGATCGTTGCCGACGCGCGCGGCATATCGCCCGCCCAGGTCGGTTATTACCGGCTGCGGCCCCCGCTCAAACCGATCACGCTGGAACAATTGGCGCGCGGCGCCGCCGCCCAAGCAGGAGAAAAGCCATGAGCCCGCAACGTATCGAAGCCGATGTGGTGGTGGTCGGCGGCGGGTTGGCCGGCCTGTCCAGCGCGGTGCATCTCGCGCGGCGCGGCCTGAAGACGGTAGTGCTGGAAGCGCAGTACAGCGGCCGCCACGCCTCGGGCGTAAATGCGGGCGGCGTGCGCACGCTGGGACGGCACGTCGCCGAAATCCCGCTGTCGCTGGTGGCGCGTGACGAATACTGGGTCGACATGCCCGGCTTTTTCGGAGCCGATTGCGGCTTCGAGGCCAGCGGCCAGCTCAAGGTCGCCGAGACCGAGGCCGACATGGCGGCTGCTCGCAAGCGCGTGGGCGAACTGCAGGCCCTGGGCTTTCATCACGAAGTGCTGATCGACCAGACCGCCGTGCGCGAACTGGTGCCATCCATGTCGCCCCACGTGCTGGGCGGCATCTGGGCGAAGGAAGACGGCCACGCCAACCCCTACCGCACCGTGCTGGCCATGCTGGGCGCGGCCCGCCGCCAGGGCGTGCAGGTGTTCGAAGGCCAGAAAGTCGAGAAGATCGAACCCCTGGGTGACCGCTGGGTGGCGCAGGCGGGCGGCGTGATCTGCTCGGCCACGCATGTGGTCAACTGCGCCGGCGCCTGGGCGGGCGAATTCGCGCGCCAGTTGGGCGAGCCCGTGCCCGTCCAGCCGACCGGGCTGATGCTGATGATCACGCAGAAGATCGCGCCCTTTGTCGATCCGGTGCTGGGCGCCATGGGCCGGCCCCTGTCGTTCAAGCAGTTCGAGAACGGGTCGGTGCTGATCGGCGGCGCGCTGCGCTGCGAGGCCAATCCCGGTGAACGCCTGGCCGACGTCGATGTGGCGCGGCTGTACAACAGCGCGGTCACCGTGACCGACCTGTTTCCGCACCTGAAGACCTTGCCGGTGAACCGCACCTGGGCCGGTGTCGAGGGCGTGATGCCGGACAACATTCCGGTGCTGGGCCACAGCGGCCGCGCCAGCAACGTGGTGCACGCCTTCGGCTTCTCGGCCCACGGGTTCGAGATGTCGCCCGTGGTCGGGCGCATCGTCAGCGAACTGGTGGTCGACCGGCGCAGCAGCCTGCCGATCGACGCATTCGCCATCGGGCGTTTCCAGGGCTCGCCCGCCTGAACCCGGAAAGGCCCGGAATGGCGAGCCCTCAGTCCGCTTTACTGCGGTTCGATGCCGGCCTTCTGCACGACGGCGCGCCACTTGTCGGCGTCGGCGTTGGCCTGCTCCTGAAGCTGCTTCGGGCCTTCGGCCACCACCTGGATGCCCTGGCCCTGCAGGAACTGCACCATCTCGGGTCGTTTGAGCACCGTGTCGATCTTGCCGGCGATCTTCTCCTGCAGGTCGGCCGGCATGTTGGGCGGCGCGTAGACCGCGAACCAGATGATGGCCTCGAAGTCCTTCATGCCCTGCTCTTCAAGAGTGGGCACGTCGGGCAGCAGGGGCGAACGGGTGCGCGAGGTCACGCCCAGGGCCTTCAGGCGGCCGGCCTTCACCGGTTCCAGCGAGGTCATGATCACGTCCAGCATCATGTCCACGTGGCCGCCGAGCACGTCGATGAGGGCCGGACCGCTGCCTTTGTACGGCACGTGGTTCATCTTGATCTGGGCTTCGGTGGCGAAGTATTCGCTGCCCAGGTGGCTCGACGTGCCGGGACCGCCCGACGCATAGTTCAGGACGCCGGGCTTGGCCTTGGCCAGCGCGATGAACTCCTGCAGGTTCTTGACCTTGACCACTTCGGGATTCACGACGATCAGGTCGGGAATCAGGCCGATCATGGTGATGGGCGTGAAGTCCTTGCGCGGGTTGTAGGGCAGGTTCTTCATCACGCTTTCGTGGATCGAGTGCGTGGAGACTGTGCCCAGCAGCAACGCGTAGCCGTCGGGCTTCTGGCGCGACAGGTAGGACGAGCCGATCACGCCGCCCGCGCCGACCTTGTTCTCGACGATGACCGTCTGGCCGACTTCCTTGCCCAGGGCATCGGCCACCTTGCGCGCCACCAGGTCGGTCGAGCCGCCGTTGGCGAACGGCACGATCAGCTGCACCGGCCGGCTGGGCCACGAGGCCGTATCCGCCGCCTGCGCCACGCGTGCGCCGGGCAACACCGCGGCCAGGCACAGGGCCGCCGCCAGACCGTGCCGCTTGAAACTTTGCTTCATCACTTCCCCTTGAAGTATGTCGTCGTGGACGGTCGCCTTGACTTGCCGTCCATCGAATGGAATGGACCATGCTACGCAACTCCTGCCGCGTCCACCCAGCCCTTGCCATTTATAAGTGCATAGACGGTGTGTTATGAAAGCCTGCGATCTTCACCTCCTGCCCCACTTCTCCGCGTTGATGACGCACCGTAATGTGTCCAAGGCCGCCGCGCAGCTGGGCATCAGCCAGCCCTCGATGAGCGCCGCCTTGAGCCGCCTGCGGCACCTGTTCGGCGATTCGCTGCTGACGCGCGAAGGCAACCAATGGACGCCGACCGAGCGCGCGCTGGCGCTGCACCATTCGTTCGGCCCCTTCCTGGACACCTGGCTGTCGGCCTCGACGCGCGCCAGCGAGTTCGACTGGAAAACCGAGTCGCGCACCTTCGACATCTATGCCAGCGACTATCTGCAGTTCGCCGCCCTGCCCCGCATCATCGGCAAGCTGAAGGAGATCGCGCCCAACCTGACGCTGCGCATGTTGCCGCCCCGGCTGCACGGCGGGCAGGAGATGCTGACGGAAAACCACATCGAGCTGTACCTGGGCTATTACCCGGATCCGCCCGGCAGCCTGCGCGCCCGCTATCTGTTCGAAGAAGAGGTCTGTTGCGTGGTGCGCCAGGACCACCCAGTGCTGGCGCGCAGCTGGAACCTGGACGCCTTCCTGGCCTACGAGCACGTGGACACGTCGGGGCACGCGGGCTACTTCAGCACGCAGATCGACGCCGCGCTGCGGGAAACCGGCCAATTGCGCCGCACGGGTGCGGTGCTGTCGAGCTACCTGGCCGTGCCCTTCGTGCTGGCCCAGTCGGACATGCTGGCCATCCTGCCGTCCAGCGTGGGCCAGGCGCTGGCGTCGGTGTCGAAGACCACCGTGCTGCCCATCCCCCTGAAGCTGCCCAAGATGCGCATCTCGATGTTCTGGCACGAGCGCAACCGCAGCGATGGCGCGCATGCCTGGCTGCGCAACTTCATTGCCACCGAGCTGGAGACGCAACGGGAGCCTTCCACCTGCCAGCGGATGCCGGCAATGGCGCAGGCGGTGGCGCAATAGAAATCGAGAAAGGCCCCACGCAAGGGCTTTTCTCGTTGCGGGCGCTACCCGTGGGCGCGCCGGGGCGTGAACCTCAGCGGCCCGCCGGCAACAGCTTCGCCAGCGCGGCCTCGCCCAATTCACCATAGGCGATACGCGCCCGTTCCGCCGTCAGCACACCGTCTTCCAGGTCGTTGACGATGTCCTCCAGCGAGCGTTCGGCGGGCAGGCCCACCGCGCCGCCGCCGGAGGTTTCCATGCGGATGCTGTCGCCCGTCTTCAGCACGATGTTGGCCGACTTGGACTGCAGCGCCGTCACCTCGCCCGACGCCTTGCGCAGCGACAGCGTGGCGCGCCGGCCCGGGTTGCCGCCGGCCGCGCCCGAGGCCTGGCCCACGGTGTGCGAATCGGCCCGCGCCGTGAACACGATGCCTTCGGCCTGCGCCGAGATCTGGCGCGCCAGGCCCATGCCGCCACGCTGCCGGCCTTCGCCGCCCGAGTCCACCACGTAGCCGTACGCGTCCACGCGCAGCGGATACTCGTTCTCCAGCGCCTCGACCGGCAGGTTGGACGAGTTGGTCATGTGCACGTGCACGCCGTCCATGCCGTCCGAATCCGCGCGGGCGCCCGACCCGCCGCCCACGGCTTCGATGTACACGTAGGAACCCGGCCGGTCGGCATGGCGTCCCGAGAACACGATCGCCGGGCACACATCGTTGCCGGCGCCCATGATGCGCTCGGGCGGCAGCACGCCGCGGAACGCGCCGAAGATGGCGCCCGCGACCTTCTGCGCGGTCAGCGAACGCGCGCCCACGGCGGCCGGCGAATCCGGGCTGACGATGCTGCCCTTGGGCAGGCGGATCTCCAGCGGCTCGAACAGACCGGCGTTGGCCGCCATGTCCGGATCCAGCAGCGCCTTCACCGAGTAGTACACGCAGGCGTTCAGCGCATTCACCGGCAGGTTCATCGCGCCGCGCGCCTCGGGACCGGATCCCGCGAAGTCGAAGATCAGCTTGTCGGCCGCCACGGTGACCTCCACCCGCACCGGCACCGGATCGCCATCGCCCAGGCCGTCGTCGTCCAGCCAGTTCTCGAAACGGTACGAGCCCTGCTTCAGTTGCCCGATACGCAGGCGCAGGCGGTTGCGGGTGTACGAGATCAGGTCCTCGACCGCATCCAGCGCCTTGTCCAGGCCCATCTGCTGCGACAGCTCGCGCACCGCCTGGGCGCCCCGTGCATTGGTGGCGATCTGCACTTTCAGGTCCAGCACGCGCTCTTCGGGATCGCGGGTGTTGTGGGCGATCAGGTTCAGCAGATCCTCGTCCAGCACGCCTTCGCGCACGATGCGGATCACCGGCAGGCGCAGGCCCTCCGCGTAGATCGAGCGCAGCCCGCCCGCGATGGAGCCGGCCACCACGCCGCCGAAGTCCGCATGGTGCCCCACATTGGCCGTGAAGAAGGCCAGGCGGCCGTCGCAGAACACGGGCGTGATCAGGTTGACGTCGGGCAGATGGCTGCCGGCGGCCAGGTAGGGATCGTTGCAGATATAGACGTCGCCGTCCTTGATGTCCTCGGGCTTGTAGCGCGCCAGCACCGTTTCCACCGCGCCGTTCAGCGAACCCAGGTGCAGCGGAATCTGCGTGCCCTGGGCGATCAGGCGGCCACGGCCGTCGAACAGCGCCACCGAGCAATCCTTGCGTTCTTTGATATTGGTCGAGAACGACGAGCGCACCAGCGTGTTGTTCATGTCCTCGGTGATCGACAGCAGGCGATTGCTGAAGACCTCCATCTCGATCGGATCCCGCAGCAGTTCTTGGGGTTTCATGGGAGCCATTCCTATGCGATGTTGATGATCAGGTTGCCGTAGTCGTCCATGACCATGGACTGGCCGGGGCGGATGACGGTGGTCGAGCTCATTTCCTCGATCACCGCGGGGCCTTCGACGCGCGCGCCGGGCGACAGGTTGCTTCGGTGATACACCGCGCTGGGCTGCCAGCCATGCCCGGCGCCGAAGTAGATCTCGCGCGAACCGCTGGGCTGGTTGTCGCCGCGCGCCTCCAGCTTCACCAGCGGCGCCTTCACGATGGCGCCCACCGCCTTCATGCGGCAGTTGATGATCTCGACCTGGCGCTCGGGCACGTCGTAGCCGTACTCCTTCTGGTGCGCGGCGTGGAAGTCGCGCAGGAAGGCGTCCAGGCTGCCGGCATCGAAGTCCTGCGCGGGCACCTGCACCTCGAAGTTCTGGCCCACGTAGCGGGCGTCGATGGTCTTGACGAAGGCGCGGTCCTGCGGGGCCACCTTCTCTTCGTCCAGCCACTGATCGGCCGCGCGTTGCAGGGATTCGAAGCGGCTGGTGGCGTCGGCCCAGGTCTGCGGCGTGACGACGGCGATCGCGGTGGCGACGAAGTCGAAGGAGATGTCGGACAGCAGAATGCCCCGCGCGCACATATTGCCCGGCTCGGGCGGCACGATCACGGTGGGAATGCCGCATTCGCGGGCCACGTCCAGTGCGTGCAGCGGTCCGGCGCCGCCGAAGGCGAACAGCGCGAACTTCGACAGGTCGTAGCCGCGCTCGGTCGACACCGAGCGGATGGCGCGGCTCATGTTGGCGTTGGCGATGCGGATCACGCCTTCCGAGGCCACTTCCACGCCCAGGCCCAGCGGCTCGGCGACCTTCTCGCGCATCACCTGGCGGGCGGCGTCGGCGTAGATGGGCATCTTGCCGTCCAGCACGGCCACGGGATTCAGGCGGTGCAGCGAGATCTGCGCGTCGGTGATGGTCGGCAGCGTGCCGCCGCGGCCATAGCCCACCGGGCCGGGCACGGCGCCCGCGCTTTGCGGCCCCACCTTGAGCGACCCGGCATCGTCCAGCCAGGCCAGGCTGCCGCCGCCCGCGCCGATCACGTGGATGTCGACCATCGGCGTCTTCACGGGATAGCCCGCCACGCTGCGGCTGGCGCTGAGCATGGCTTTGCCATCGGCGATCAGCGACACGTCGGTGCTGGTGCCGCCCACGTCGAAGGTGACAAGGTCGGGATAGCCGATGATGCGGCCCATCACGGCTGCGCCGACCACGCCGGCCGCGGGGCCCGACAGGCAGGTGCGCACCGGGAAGCGGCGCACCGACTCCACCGACATCAGGCCGCCGTTGGAATGGATGGTGAAGGGTTCGATCTTCACGCCTGTTTCCCGTACGCGCTGCAGGAAGCGGCCCAGGTAGCGTTCCATGTTGGGGCCGACCTTGGCATTGAGCGCCGTGGTCGAGAAGCGCTCGTACTCGCGGAACTCGGGCAGCACTTCGCTGGACAGGCACACGTAGGCCTGCGGCAGGACCTCGCGCAGGATCTCGCCCGCGCGGATTTCGTGTGCGGGGTTGCGGTAGGCGTGCAGGAAGCAGATGGCCACGGCCTCGATGCCGCCGTCCTTCATGGCCTGCGCGGCCTGGCGCACGGCGGTTTCGTCCAGCGGCTCGACCGCCTGGCCGCGCGCGTCGATGCGCTCGGCCACCTCCAGGCGCCATTTGCGCGGCGCCAGCGCCTCGGGCTTGCGCACGCTGTAGTCGAAGATGTGCGGACGCGTCTGGCGGCCGATGTCCAGAATGTCGCGAAAGCCTTGCGTCGTCAGCAGCGCACACCTGGCGCCCTTGCGCTCGATGACCAGATTGGTGGCTACCGTAGTGCCGTGCCCGATGTGGCGGATGTCCGCCGGGTCCAGGCCGTTGTCCTGGATCAGCTCGGAGATGCCGCGGTGGATCGCTTCCGAGGGGTCGTGCGGCGTGGACGGAACCTTGTGAAAGACGGTCTTGCCGCTTTCCCCGTGCGTCAGCACCAGGTCCGTGAAGGTGCCCCCGACGTCGATACCAATTCGATACATGCCTCGCCTTTCATCGTTGCAGTAGAAGATGAAGGCATCGTAGAGGCGCGGGCGGTGGCGGCCCATCGACGGGATTCTATGGGCTTATGGGGTTCGGTCTATGGACAAGTCAGCCCGTTTCGTGCAACAGGGGTATTCTTGCGCTCTTGCAAAGTCCCCGATAACGAGACACCGGAAACTACGACATGGGCATGGACAAAAGCCGCGCGGCGGATTCTCACGGCTGGCTCATCCTGTTGCTGCCGCCCCTCTTGTGGGCGGGAAACTTCATCGTCGGACGCGCCGTCCGCGCCGATGTCCCTCCCATGATGCTGGCCTTCGCCCGGCACGTCGTGGCCTTTGCTTGTGTTTTGCCCTTCGGCTGGGCGGTGATCCGACGGGATTGGCGTCAATATTGGCGGCTGCGCTGGTTGCTGGTGCGCACCGGGCTGGCCGGCCTGGCGATGTTCAGCGTGCTGGTCTATATCGGCCTGCATCACACGACCGCGGCCAACGGTCAGTTGCTCAATTCCACCATTCCCGTACTGGTGTTGCTGATGGCTGCCCTGTTCTTCGGCCAGAAACTGGTGGCCCGGCAAGTGGTAGGCCTGGCACTGAGCTGCGTCGGCGTACTGACCATCATCACCCACGGCGACCTGGCGGGACTGCTGGCCTTGTCCTTTTCCGAGGGCGACCTGATCGTGTTCGGGGCCATGGCCTCCTTCGCCTTGTATTCGCTGTGGCTAAGATCGGTCCCCCCCAGCCTGAGCCGCATTGGGTTGCTGACGATCCAGTTGGGCATCACGGTGGTGGCGCTACTGCCTCTTGCCGTCATCGAGTACCGGGGCGGAGCCCGGACGGTCTGGAGCGCAACCTCCGTGGCGGCCATTCTCTACGTGGGCATCGTGGCCTCGCTGTTGGCCAATCTGCTTTACTCAGTGGGCGTGGCACGCATCGGACCGGCCAAAGCCTCACTGTTCATCCACCTTCTGCCGGTGTATGGAGCGTTGATGGCCGTGGGCTTCCTGGGCGAATCGCTGCACCTGTACCACGCTATCGGAATCTCGGTGATCATCGCCGGTCTGGCGCTGTCGCGCACCGCACCGCCGGCAACGCCGGCCACTGGTCAATCCGAAGGCGCACCGACCCGATCCGCCTGATTACTTCTTTTCGCCTTCGTCCATCTTCAGCAGATGGCCGGTGCGATCGATCTTCGCCTTCAGGTACGCCAGGTTGTGCTGGTTGGCGTGCACGCCCGTCAGGCGGCACCTGGCCACCTCGATGCCCAGTTGTTCGAGCTGCTGCTTCTTGTCGGGATTGTTGGTGACCAGCTCGATGCGGGTGATGCCCAGTGCCTTCAGCATCTGCGCAGCCGCCGTGTAGTCACGGTCGTCCACGCCATGCCCCAGTTCCAGATTGGCGGCATAGGTGTCGCGGCCCTGTTCCTGCAGGCGGTAGGCGTCCAGCTTGGAATACAGGCCGATGCCGCGCCCCTCCTGGCGCAGGTAGAGCAGATAGCCGCCCTCTTGGTTCAGCACGCTGAGCGCTTCCTGCAACTGCGGGCCGCAATCACAGCGCAACGACCCGAACACATCGCCCGTCAGGCATTCGGAATGCAGCCGCACCACGGGGATGGCCCCCGGCTCGCCCAGGCGCAGCGCCACGTGCTCCTTGCCATCGGCCAGGCCGTTGAAGCTGTACGACTGCGCCAGGGTGTCCGTGCCATCGGCCAGGCGGACAGGCAGTTGCACCGTCACGCGGATCGAGGCGGCGGGTTGAATGGGTGTGGTTCGAGGGGCTACGGCAGTCACAGCGGAAAACCAACTTGGTAAAAATGTCAGGAACCTGCGGCGCCAGCGGCAGGAAAACGCGCCATGCACGGAGGCGCTCCATGCTACATGGGGGCTGAAGCGGCAATTGCCAGCGCCGTTTTATCGTTCTGCATCGGAATACCGGACTCGATGTGCGGGTGAGTACGATATGGCGTGCAAGAGGAGGAGATTTTCGGCTCCAACCGCCATTTTCCCAGAAAAACAGGGTGCGGAAAGCCGGACCAGCCAAACACACTGTCCTGGCCGGGCGGCCCGCCGGTCTGGCGGCGCAGCGGTGACCTTGCTGGCGGCCACGCGATTGCCTATGCTGCCGACGGTGCTTATCGGCGTGGCGGCGGCGGGTACGCTACGGCATTTCATGGAATAGGAAGCGGATGTCCACGATTCAAACCAACGATTACCGGGTGCCCACCGATCAGGGCGGACTTTTCGTGCGGCGCTGGACGCCGGACGAGGATGGCTTCGGCGCCCTGCCTCCCATCGTGATGCTGCATGACTCGTTGGGCTGCGTGGAACTGTGGCGCGATTTTCCGGCGCATCTGGCTGCGGCCACCGGCCGTGACGTGATCGCCTACGACCGGCTGGGCTTCGGCCGTTCCGATCCCAATCCCGGCACCTTGTCCCCGCTGCATTTCATCCAGGCCGAGGCCGACGAAGGTTTCCGCAGCGTGCGCGAGGCCCTGGCGCTGGAGCGTTTCGTGCTGTTCGGGCACAGCGTGGGCGGCGGCATGTCGGTGGCCTGCGCGGCGCGTTATCCGTCGGCCTGCGCGGGACTCATCTGCGAATCGGCTCAGATGTACGCCGAAGACCGCACCCTGAACGGCATCCGCGACGCCCGACAGGCGTTTGCCGATCCGGTCCAATTGCAGCGGCTGGCCAAGTATCACGGCGAAAAGGCCGGATGGGTGCTGCACGCCTGGATCGACTCCTGGCTGGCGCCCGAGTTCGCCAGTTGGAACCTGGACGCGGAACTGCGCCAGGTGCGCAGCCCGATCCTGTCGCTGCATGGCGACACCGACGAGTACGGCTCCACCACGCATCCCGAGCGCATCGCCCGCCTGGCCCCGGCGGACACCACGGTGCATATCCTGCCCTCTTGTGGGCATGTGCCGCATCGCGAGCAGGAAGACGTGGTGCTGGGATATGTAAGGGCCTGGCAGGACACGGCAAAGCCGTAGACGCGCCCGGGAGAGTCCGGCGCCCACGGCAGGCAGGCTCGCAGTCCGGCCAGGATTCCGATCAGGCCGCCGGTTGCGCCACGGGCCAGACGCGCTCGTCGGGCAGCCAGTACACCACGCTGCCGCCTGCCTCCTGCCGCTCTTCCACCTGCAAGGGGCTGAGCCTGCCCTTCAGGTTGAGGCCGCCCATGCAGGTGCCGGTGTCCGGCGCGAACGTGGCGCCATGCTGCGCGCACATCAGCAGGTCGCCCGCGCGCGTGAAGACGCTGCCTTCCCAGTCGATGGCGATGCCCATGTGCAGGCAGCGGTTCAGGTAGCCATACACCTGGTCTTGATAACGGACGAAGAACACGGTGGTCGGCCCGCGCCGATCCTGCGCGGGCAGCTTCACGCACAGCCCGCCGTTCACCAATTCGTCGCTGCGGCACACCCGCACGGCGCTTGCTTCGGTCATACCCCTTTCCCTTTCATTTCCGCGACCGACACGGCCCCGGACAGGGCCATGGCGAGGCGTAATTCGTCCTTGATGATGGCCAGCGCATGCCGTACACCGGCCTGTCCGCCACTGGCCAGCCCATATAGCGTAGCCCTGCCCAACTGCACGCCGTCGGCGCCCCACGCCAGCGCCTTGGCCACGTCGGAGCCGGACCGGAAGCCGCTGTCGATCAGCAGCGCGGCCCTGCCCTGGATGCGCTCGGCGATGGCGGGCAGCATGTCCAGCGTGGCCGCCGCCGCGTCATGCTGCCGCCCGCCGTGGTTCGATACGATCACGCCATCGACGCCTTCGTCCACGGCGCGCTGCGCATCGCCGGCATCCAGTATGCCCTTGAGCACCAGCTTCTTCGGCCATGCGCGGCGCAGCCACGCCAGATCGTCCCA
This sequence comes from Bordetella ansorpii, assembly GCF_900078315.1. Taxonomy (GTDB): domain Bacteria; phylum Pseudomonadota; class Gammaproteobacteria; order Burkholderiales; family Burkholderiaceae_B; genus Bordetella; species Bordetella ansorpii. The sequence continues at coordinate 35,048 of NZ_FKBS01000008.1, read as the reverse complement.
GGTGAAACTGCTGCTGAGCTGTTGCTGCATGACTTCGGAGATCGTACTGCCTTTGGGCACCTCGCCCAAGACTTCCGCGAACACGCGCAGCGTGGGCGATCCGCCCCGCGCCATCTGCAATGCCCATGCGGGATGCCTGGCGCAGTCCAGCAGATTCGCCAGCGTCCAGCGAAACGGCAGGGTGAACCCGTTGCGGATATCGCGGTTGCGGCGCCCGGCGACCGCCGTATCCACGGTCAGCTGCAGCACGTCGAAGCCCTGCGCGTGGATATGTTGCAGGAAGGACTCGACCAGTCCGCGGTCCTTCAGCATGTATAGCTGAAACCACTTGGTCAGGCCGCCGATGCGGGCAATGTCCGTCATGGGCAGGCAGGCCGCAGTGCTCATCACGAAAGGAATGCCCGCGTCGGCGGCGCCACGTGCCAGGCACGCGTCGCCGTGCAGCCAGTAGGCGCCGTTCAAGCCCGTGGGACCGATGGTCACGGGCATCGTACTGGATGCGCCCAGCAGGGTCGTCGACATATCCACGCGGCTGACGTCGATCAGCGCCCGTTGCTGAAGGCGGCACTCCTGCAACGCACGCCGATTGCGCGCGGCGCACTCTCCTTCGCCGGCGTCGCCATCGATGTAGTCGAAGACCATTCGGGGCAGGCGACGCCGCGCAAGCAACCGCAGGTCGCCGATGCTGGCCGCCCGCGTCAATCCGGAAGGAAGATCGTGATCGGGGGGCACGCTACTCCACCTTCAAGCCGCCGGCTTCGACCAGTTGCTTCGACACCACCGCCTCGCGGTCGATGGTGGCCTGAAAGTCGGCGGGCGTGCCGCCACGCGGCAAGGTGCCTTGGGCCACCAGGGCATCCTGCACGGCTTTGTCCTTGAGCACGTCGTTGACGGTGGCATTGAGCCGCGACACGATCTCGGGCGGCGTGCCGGCAGGCGCCAGGATGCCCAGCCAGGTCAAATGGCTGAAGGGCTTGCCCAGCACTTCCGCCACCGTGGGCGTATCGGGCAGCGCCGGCCACCTTTGCTCCGACGTCACCGCCAGCGCCTTTAGCTTGCCCGCCTGGATCAACGGCAAGGCGGCCGACAAGGTGGACGACACCAGCGGAATCTGTCCGCCTGACGCATCGGCCAAGGACGGCCCCGAGCCGCGATACGGCGCGTGCACCAGCGAAATACCCGCGGCGCGCTGGAATAGTTCGGCGGCGATATGGCTCGGCAGGCCCACCCCCGGGCTGCCGTAGGCGATGGTGCCTGGTTTGGCTTTCGCCTGCGCGATCAGTTCGCGCAGCGTGGAGAACGGCGCGTTATTGGCCGCGACCAATACGGAGGGTCCCCGCGTGGCCTCCGCAATCGCCACGAATTCATTCAATGCATAAGGTGCCTTGGCGAACAGGTAGACGTTCAGCGGATGATTGTTGCCGGTCAGCAGCAAGGTATAGCCGTCCGGCTTGGCGCTGCGCACCACTTCCGTTGCGATGTTGCCGCCGCCGCCACCCCGGTTTTCCACCACGACAGGCTGTTTCAGTATCCGGCCGACCTTCTCGCCGACCAGCCGGGCGACGAAGTCGCCGCCGCCGCCCGGCGCAGACGGCACCACCAGGCGAATGCTGCGTTGCGGATAGTCTTGCGCCGCTGCAGTGCCCGTGCACAAGGCACAGGCCACGGAAACGAGCGCCCCAAAGGAAACGCGCAAGGCGCGTCGAGCGAAATGTGTCATGTTGTCTCCTGCTTTTTTGTTTGTCAGGCCTTCGTTCCGAGGCCTGCCGCGTTGCCTATCGTTCTAGGGCAACCGTGCCGCGCAGCGCGCCTATCGCGCGCCGACCACGTTTCTGCCGGCCAACGCCTCGATCTCTTCTGCAGCGTAGCCAAGCTCGGACAGGACATCGCGGGTGTGCTCGCCGTAGAGCGGCGCCCCGCGCCGGGTCACGCCATGCCCATCGGAGAATTTGATCGGGCAGCCCAGCGCCTGCACCGTTCCCGCGACGGGATGGTCCACTTCCACCACCATCTGGCGCGCCTGCGTCTGCGGATCGGCCAGCACCTGCGCCATGGTGCGCACCGGCCCCGCCGGCACGCCCGCCCGCTCGAAATCCGGCATCCAGTCGTCGGTCGGCCGGCTTCGCAGGATATCGGACATGATGGCCACCAGCGCGTCGCGGTTGGCCATGCGGGCGCCGTTGGTGGCGAAGCGCTCGTCGGTGATCATCCAGCCCGCGCCCAGCACGTTTGCCGTGCCCTCCCAGGTGGCCTTGCTGATGGCGCCGACGTTGATCCAGCCATCCTGCGTGGGAAACGCCTGGTAGGGTGCGGCGACCGGATGGGCGGATCCCATGGGGCCGGCCGATACGCCCGTGGCCAGGGCCAGGGCAGCCGGCCAATAGGTATGCACCACAGAAGCCTCCAGCAGCGAAGTATCGACGAACTGCCCCCGGCCGGTTGTCAGGCGGCGGATGTAGGCCGCCAGGATGCCGGTGGCGGCCAGGATGCCGGCCGTCACGTCTCCCACGGGAACGCCCAGCTTTACGGGCGGACGGCCCGGGGCTTCGCCGGTCATGCTCATCAGCCCCGACATGCCTTGCGAGATCAGGTCATAGCCGGCGCGCGTCGCATAGGGACCGTTGGTGCCGAAACCCGTGATCTTGCAATAGATCAGGCCGGGATTCTGCTCGCGCAGGGATTCGTAGCCCAGGCCCAGCTTTTCCAGGGTGCCGGGCCGGTAGTTCTCCAGCACGACGTCGGCCGTCGCGATCAGCCGGCGGACCACCTCCACGCCGGCGGGGTCTTTCAGATCGACCGCGATGCCCCGCTTGTTGCGGTTGATGATCATGAACGAGGCCGACTCGCCGTGGATCTCGGGCGGCGTGGTGCGCCGCGTGTCGTCGCCGCCAGGAAGACGTTCGACCTTGATGACGTCCGCGCCCATGTCCGCCAGCAGCAGACCGCCGACCGGCCCCGCCATGACGTGTGCGATCTCGATGACCTTCAGGCCGGACAGCGGGCCGCCCGTTTCGGTGTGCGTGTGAACCGACATGCTGCTCATCTCCCCAGATACTCGGGTTTCGTTTTTGCCAGAAAGGCCTGGAAGCCCCGGTGATAGTCTTCCGTATCGAAGCAGTCGTAGCCTTCGTCGCGTTCTTGCGGCGTCAGCGGCGTGCCGTCGCGCAGCCGCTGAACGAATTTCTTGTGCCAGCGCGCCGACAGCGGCGCGCCCGCCAGGATGCGCGATACGGCTTGGCCAAGCGCCTCGTCGAAGTCCGCTGTCTCGACGACCTGCTGCACCAGTCCCATGCGCAGGGCCTCGTCGGCGCTGACCACGTCGCCCAGCAGCAGCAAGCGCAGCGCGCCGTCCGGGCCCGCCACGCGTACCAGGCCTTCGAGTTCAGGATAGGCGAGGACCGCGCCCAGGCGCGCGATGGGCACGCCGAACCGGCTGTCCGAGGTGCACAGGCGAATGTCGCAGAACGCCGCCAACTCCAGCCCCCCGCCGACACAGGCGCCGCGGATGGCGGCCACCGTCGGCACCGGGAAGTCGCGTACGCCGTGCATGGCGCGATGGCCGTGCTGGGCGAAAGCGATGGCCTGTTCCCTGGTGGCGCGAATGGCTTCGAATTCCTCGATGTCCGCCCCGCTGCCGAAGGCGCTGTCGCCGGCGCCTCGCAGCACCAGGCAGCGCAGGCCGGGATCCCTCTTCAGGTCATGCAGCATGTCGCCCATGGCGATCCACATCGCCTGGTTCATGGCGTTCTTCTTGCCGGGATTGTCGATGACGATGGTCGCGACGTGGCCGTCGCGGTGCAATTGCAGCGTGCCGCTCATGGAGTCTCCTGTTTCGAGTTTTGGCTAGTCTAGGAGTCACCGGCGCGACACAAAAAATACATTTTCAGACTGGGGGCATATAGAATCGTTATACCCTTGCCAAAGCCGCCTCTTCTCTTCGCTGACGCCCTTCCTCCATGGATACCCGGCCATTGAAATACTTCGTCGGCATCGTCGATGCCGGCAGCCTGTCGCGGGCGGCGCGTTCATTGCATGTCGCCCAGCCCGCGCTGACGCTGCACATGAACCGGCTGGAGGCCGAACTGGGCGTGCAATTGCTGTTGCGCGACGTGCGCGGCGCCACGCCCACCGAGGCCGGCAAGGCCGTCTATCAACATGCCAAGCATGTGTTGCGGCAACTGGCCGCGACACCCGAAGTGGCCGCGCAGGCGGCCATCGGCCCCTCCGGCCCGGTGGTGGTCGGGCTTCCGTGGACGGTGTCGTCCGTCATCGGTCTCGATCTGCTGCGCGCCGTGCTGGATCACCTCCCCGCCGTGCGCCTGCAGATCGTCGAGGGCCCCAGCTCCATGCTAGGCACGCTGGTGACGCAAGGCCAACTGGACATGGCCGTGGTGTTCGACGACACGAATCACGATGCATTGAGCCTGACGCCGATGCTGGTGGAACCGCTCTGGCTGGTGGGCGCGCACGGCACGCTCAAGCGCCGCCGCAAGGCCACGCTGGAGGAAGCCTGCACCTATCCGCTGCTGCTTCTGCGCCGGCCCAACGGCATCCGCGAAATCCTCGAAACCTCCTGGCTGCGGCTGAACGTGAAGCCGCAGGTGCGCGCCGAGATCGACTCGCCCAGCCTGCTGATGCAGGCCATCGCCAGCAGAATGGGCTTCTCCATCCTGCCTTCGGCCTCGTTGCCAGGCTCCGATGCGAAGTTGCGGCTGGACAGCGCGCTGCTGCAGGACGAGGCGCTGGCCCGGACTGGCTACATCGCGGTGTCGCGATACCACCATCCCACCGCGGCGGCCGTCGAGACGCGCCATCTGCTGACGGCGTGCATCAACGATGCCATTGCCGGGGGCGTCTGGGCCTGCCGTGCACTGACAGCCACGTCCCCTGCCTAGCGCGCATTCATTGCCAGACAGCCTGAAAAATCATGGCGCGCGTCAGCAGCTGGCCGGCATGCCTCATGAAGTAATCCATCAATCGGTACCCGGTCGGCAGCAGTTGCACCGCATGGTGCCCGTAGCGGACCTGCCGGGCGCTTGCCGCAGATACCGACGCCCCCGGCGCAGCGGCTTTCCAACAGGCACAATACCGGTTTCCCGAACCGAAAAACCTGCCGTGCCGAACGTGTTCAAGGCCCATGCGGGCGCCCTGCTTCTGTGCTTCGCCGCCTGCGTCCAGGCCGCCCAGCCGGCTCCGCCCGCCGATCCGTCCCAGGCGGAAATCGCCGCCCTCAAGCGCGGTTTCGCGGCATTGGAAGCGAAGAAACCAGATACCGCGGTCGACACGTTCCGCGCGCTGTCCTCGTCGGCCAACCCCGACATGGCGGCCCTGGCGCTGGAGGGCATGGGGCATGCCTACCGGCAGAAGCTGGATTTCACCAAGACGGTGAGCTCGTTCGAGCAATCGTTGGCTCTGCCCACCACGATGCCCCGGGACCTGCCGGCCCTGCATCAGCACATCGGCATGGCCGCCGTGCTGGCCGGACAGTACGGCACCGCCGTCAAGCACCTGTCCAGCTGGAAGGCCGCCTGGGAAGCCCACGAGCCCAGCGGCGCCTACGAGTACGCCAACAGCGTCCTGGTCTATCTGGCGGTGGCCTTGGCCGAACAGCGCCAGTATCCGCAGGCGCTGAAGGCCATCGAGCAGTCCCAGGCCCTGAAACCCACGGCGGGCGCCAACACCATCCAGAACGCCATCGAGGCGGCGGCCAAGTCCGGAAAGGCAAAACCGGGAGCGATCGCGGGATTGCTCAAGCCGGGACCGTAACGTCCCCATCTTTCGCACGGCAACCTGACAAACAGCTTGATGATGTAATGTTATTTCATTACACTTGCGGCCTTTTACCGCCCTGGACCGCCTTCACAGGCAGCGCCAGGCGTCACCCGCCGCCTTGCCGGCCCCGCTGTTGCCGTACCCGATGACTGGTCTTTCCTCCTCTTCTCCCCCCTCCCGCCTGCTGTCCATCGACGCCCTGCGCGGTCTGGTGATGCTCATCATGCTGCTGGATCACGTCCGAGAAACCGTGTATCTGCATGCCCAGGTCAGCGATCCCATGGACGTGGCCAACACCCCGCCCGAACTGTTCTTCTCCCGCGCGCTGGCGCACCTGTGCGCGCCCGTTTTCGTGTTCCTGACCGGACTGTCCGCCTGGCTGTACGGCCAGAAGGCGGGCAGCCTGAACGCCACCAGCGCCTTCCTGGCCAAGCGCGGCCTGTTCCTGGTGGCGCTGGAGTTCACGGTCGTCAACTTCGCCTGGACGTTCCAGTTCCCGCCGTCGGTGGTCTACCTGCAGGTGATCTGGGCCATCGGCCTGTCGATGCTGGCGCTGGCCCTGCTGGTGCGCCTGCCCCGTCCCGCGCTGATCGCGGTGGGCGTGGCGCTGGTCGCCGGCCACAACCTGCTGGACGGCATCCACGTGGCGGCGGGCGAACCCGGTTTCGTACTGTGGGCCATCCTGCATGACCGCGGCTGGATCGAGGTCAGCGAATCGCTGCGCCTGCGCACCTCGTACCCGCTGCTGCCGTGGATCGGCGTGATCGCCCTGGGCTATGCCTGCGGCCCGTGGTTCGCCCGCACGGTGGCACCCGCCGAACGCCGGCGGCGCCTGTGCCTGGCGGGCGGCGGCGCCCTGGCGCTGTTCGTGGTGCTGCGCACCTTCAACGCCTACGGCCAGGGGCAAGGCTGGAGCGTGCAGGACGACGCGGTGCGTTCGCTGATGAGCTTCATCAACATCACCAAGTATCCGCCGTCCCTGTTCTTCCTGTTGCTGACCCTGGGCCTGGGGCTGCTGCTGCTGGCCTGGCTGGAACGCCTGGACGCGCGGCCCGCCGTTCGCGTGATGTGCGTGTACGGCGCCGCACCGCTGTTCTTCTACATCCTGCACTTGTATGTGCTGAAGGCGATGTACCTGGCGGCCATGGCGATGTGGGGCCCCAACCAGGGGCAGTATTTCAGCGTGGACGGCGTGGGCATGCTGTGGGTGCTGACGGTAGCGCTGGGCGTGGCCCTGTACTGGCCGGTGCGCGCCTTCGGGCAACTGAAGGCCCGCCGCCGCGACATCGCGTGGCTGAAGTACCTGTAAGACGCCAGGCCATGACGCACGTATCCAAATGGCGCGCCACCTGCCTGGCGCTGGGCCTGGCCGCCGTGGCCCCCGCTCTGGCGGCGCAGGCTGACGGCCCCGCCTTGTTCGGCGTGGTCGATCTGGGCCTGGCCGGCTTCGACGACAGCGAGCGCGGCAGTTCGCACACCATGCAAAGCGGCATGCAGTCCGGCTCGCGCTGGGGACTGCGCGGCCGCGAAGACCTGGGCGAGGGCCTGTACGCCCGCTATCACCTGGAAAGCGGCGTGCTGGCCACCACCGGACGCAGCGCGCAGGGCGGCCGCCTGTTCGGCCGGGGCGCCTGGCTGGGCGTGGGCGGCGCATGGGGCGAACTGCGCGCGGGCCGGCAGACCTCGGTGTCGTCGGAATTGCTCGGCGAGTTCGATCCCTTCCTGGCGTCCTACCTGAACCTGGGCGCGCAGACCGCATTGCTGCCCTTCAACGCCAACCGCGCCGACAACACGCTGGCCTGGCGCCTGCCGGTGCCTGGCCCCTGGCGCGTGGCGGTGGATCACAGTTTCGATGCCACGGGCACCGGCGGCTTCGCCACGAACAGCGCCAACCGCCTGGACAGCGCCGCGCTGGGCTATGACGACGGCGCGTCCGCCGTGGCCGTGACCTACGAAGGTGGGCGCTGGGCCGCCAACACCGCCGAGGGCCGCGCGATGGCCGCGGCGGGCGGCGCGGAGCAACCCTCGGCGGTATCGCTGGCGGGACGACAGAAGATCGGACCCGCGACGCTGTACCTGGCGTACTCGCACATGCGGCATGGCTCGACGCTGCCCGCGGCGCCCTCGCCTGGCCAGACGCCCTACTTTCCCGGCAGCACGGTGCATGGCTTCTTGGCAGGCCTGGGCTGGCAGGTCGGCGCGGGAACGGTGATGGCTTCCTGGCAATCCAGCATTCCCGAGAATGACGGCGCGCTGGCGCGGCAAGGGGCGACGCATGCGCAGCACATCGCCTCGGTGGGCTATTCGCACGACCTGTCGCGCCGCACGAACGTGTACGCCATTCTTGGCCAGTTGCGCGGCGCCTGGGACGATGCGGGCTGGCGGCAGACGCAATATGCGGTGGGGCTGCGGCACCGGTTCTGAAGCCTGCGCGATGCGCCCGCCATGCCGGTCGATCAGCCACGCGGCTCGGGCTGCGCTTGCGACGGCGAGGCCGACGGCACGGCGGGACGCTGCGTCATGCGCAGATACGCTTCGTACTTCTCGAGGTATGCGGGGCTGTAGACGTCGGGCGTGTTCTCGGTGCGCCATTCTTCTGCAAGACCCGACTGCTTCCAGGCCTGCATGTCGCGCACGACCTCCGCGCGCGACAGCGAGTCCTTGGGCACGGCGCTTTCTTTCTGGGCCTGCGCGGCGCCGGTGGCCAGCATCGACAGCATCAGGGCGGCAACGATCTTCAGGGATTGGGCTTTCTGCATGGTGTACCTCGATAAAGTTTGGACAAGGACGCCGGGGTGGCCCGGAT
>NZ_FKBS01000008.1:0-26329 GCF_900078315.1 Bordetella ansorpii | reverse complement strand
CTAGCCTGCCGCCCGATTCCCCGGCTGTGCGAGGCTCCTTTTAGGGTTAACAGGCCCTAGGCGCTGAGCGTCCATGCATCCACTTTAGGGGCCCACGCCTGACCCTTTCCGGACGCGAACGGGTCATTTCTGTCAGGCACATCCGGCAACACGTCGGACACCGAATCGAGCACGCTGGAACGGCGCGAAAGCACCGCCAGGCGGTCCACCAGAAAGTCGACGAAAGCGCGTGCGCGCGCCGGCGGCGTACGGCTGCCGAACAGCGCATAGATGCCGACGGGATCGAGCCGCCAGTGCGGCAGAACGGGCACCAGGCGCGAATCCGAGATGCCCGTGGCGGGCAAGGCGGCGATGCCCATGCCCGCCAATGCGAAGCGCCGCACGATCTCCAGGTCATTGGCGCGCAGGCGCGCCTGGGGCCGCACGCCAGCGCGTTCATCGTCCTGCACCAGCGTCCACGACGTCAGCTCCGGGCAGACGTCGCAGCGCAGGCATTCATGGCGGTCGAGATCCTCCGGGGCCTGCGGACTATCGTGCCTGGCCAGATAATCGCGCGAGGCGTAGAGCCGGAACGGCACGAAGCCCAGGCAACGCGCCACCAGATCGGAATCCGGCTGCACGCCCCAACGCACGGCCACGTCGAACTCGCGGCTGGCATCCCAACCTCGGCCGCCCGTGTAGTCGCAATGGAAATCCAGCGACGGCCAGTCCTGCGCGAACGCCTGCACCAGCATGGAGAACTGCAGCGCGTCCAGGGGGTCGGGCAGCAGCATCTTCAGCGTGCCGGTGGGCTTGATGCCCTGCTGCAGCAACACGTCCTGCGCGTCCGACACCTGTTCCACCAGTTGCCGGCAACGCTCGTAGTACAGCTTGCCCGCCTCGGTCAGGGCGATCTTGCGCGTGCTGCGCGCCAGCAGTTCCACGCCCAGGTGCTGCTCCAGCGCTTGCAGGCGGCGCGACAGCGTCGAGGGCGGCACGTTGATCGATTCGGCGGTGCGCGACAGGCTCTGGCGCTTGGCGACCTCCACGAAGAACACGATGTCGTTGAAATTGAAGCCGTTGCTGGACAGTCTCATGATTCGTCCTTATGCCGGTTGGCAGGCGGCGAACGAGGCGGCTGCGGGACGCAGCCCCGACATCCCGAGTCGCCACAAGCAACAAGCCAGCCAGACTTTAGGAGTCCGTGCCTGTCAGTGCCTTGACGCGTTGCTGACAGAATGACAGCAATCCGGCCCTATCCCGAAGCCTGACAAAATTGTCAGTTGGCGGACAGGCCCTCGACCCGCTACATTTCCTACAGTTCACCCCGAACTGGGCCAGTGCGCCCGTAGCGTGTCCATAAGAAAGGCAATAACCCCCGTGCGTGTCCTGATCATCGAGGACGAGGAAAAGACCTCTTCCTACATTCTTCGCGGCCTGGTCGAACAGGGCTATACGGTCGATACGGCTGCCAGCGGCACCGACGGCCTGCACTATGCGCTGGAGTTCGACTACGACGCCATCGTGCTGGACCTGATGCTGCCCGGCATGAATGGCCACGCCGTGCTGGACAACCTGCGCCGCCGCAAATCCACGCCGGTCATCATGCTGTCGGCGCGCGGCACCGTGCAGGATCGCGTCGATGGCCTGCGCAAGGGAGCCGACGACTACCTGGCCAAACCCTTTTCTTTCATCGAGCTGGTGGCACGGCTGCAAGCCCTGACCCGCCGCCGGACCGACACGCTAGAGGCCACCGTCCTGAACATCGACGACCTGTCCATCGACCTGCTGGCGCGCCGCGCCGTGCGGGCCGGACAGCGGTTGGAACTGACGGCCAAGGAGTTCTCGCTGCTGACGCTGCTGGCGCGCCACCAGGGCGAAGTGCTGTCCAAGCTGATGATCGCCGAACAGATCTGGGACATGAACTTCGACAGCGACGTCAACGTGGTCGAAGTGGCCGTCAAGCGCCTGCGCGCCAAGGTCGACGCCCCGTACGAGAACAAGCTGCTGCACACCGTGCGCGGCATGGGCTACGTGCTGGAGGCGCGCGCGGACGGCCTGCCCGCCGCCGTCGCATGATCCGCCGGCTGTCCATCGCGGGCCGCCTGGCGGCCATGATCGCCATCACGGGCGCGGTCGTGTTCGGCAGCGTGGCCATGGTGCTCTACCACGTGCTCGGAGAGGCCGTGCGCAACCAGATCCGCGGCGAACTGACCCTGCAGCATACGCTGCTCGACCCCATGATTTCGTCGCGCGACAACTACGCGGACTGGGGCGTGGTCCATACCAAGCTGAACGCCATGCAGGAAAACGGCCGCATCCGCTACTGGATCCTGTCGGACGATGCACGCTGGCGCCACGGCCCCACGCCCAAGATCAACGACGGCGGGCTGCTCAAGGACGACGTCGTGCACATCGTGCGCGACGAGAACGAAAGCATCTGGTGCTTGCTGTCGCGCAAGATCGCCGGCCGTGGCGAACGCCCGGCCGTGCGCTTCGTCATCGCCCTGGATTCCACCTCGTACCTGCACACCAAGGACCGCTTCGTCTACATGCTGCGCGTCGCCTCGGGCCTGGGCATCCTGCTCGTGGCGATCCTGGGTTATTGGGTCGCCAAGGTGGGGCTGAGCCCGGTGCGGCGCCTGAGCAAGCAGGCCAATGCCCTGCCGCCGAACGATCCGCGCCAGCGGCTGGCCATCGATCCCGCGCCCAACGAAATCCGCGAGTTGGCGGAATCGATCAACCATTCGCTGGAGCGCCGCGAAGCGGCCTGGCGGCAACTGGAAGGCTTCAACGCCGACGTGGCGCACGAGCTGCGCACGCCGCTGACCAACCTGATCGGCCAGACCCAGGTGGCGTTGAGCCAGCCGCGCCAGGCCGACGAACTGCAGGACCTGCTGGCCTCGAACCTGGAAGAACTGGAACGCATGAGCGGCATCGTCAACGACATGCTGTTCCTGTCCAGCGCCGAGAACGGCACCCGGGCGTCCGAACTGAGCCATATCTCGCTGCGCGAAGAGGCCGAGAAGACCGTCGAGTATCTGGAAGAATCCTTCAGTGAGCGGCGGATGGCCGTGGTGCTGCGCGGCGACGTGCAGGTCTGCGCCGACCGCCGCCTGTTCCACCGCGCGCTGGCCAACCTGCTGTCCAACAGCGCCCGCTATGCGAATGCGCCCTCCACCGTCACCGTGACCATCACGCAGGACGGCGACTATGCCGCGGTGAAGGTGTCGGACCACGGCGACCCGATCCCCGTCGCGCAACAGTCGCAGCTGTTCGAGCGCTTCTATCGCGCGGATGCAGCCCGCACCCGCAGCGGCGCGCATCATGGCCTGGGGCTGTCGATCGTGCGGGGTATCGCGCGGATGCACGGCGGTGACGTGTTCATGAGCAGCGAAGGCGGGGTGAACACGTTCGGTTTCCGGCTGTTGTTGAAGCCTTGATCCGGCCGTCTTGCGGCGATTCGGTCAGCAGGTGCCGCGTAGGCGGGTTCAGGCGGACAGCGGCGCCTCGGCCACCGCCTGTGCCGGCTCCTGCACCATCTTGCCCGCCTGCAGGCGCAGGATGCGATCAGCGACATGGAAGTAGCGGTCGTCGTGCGAGATGACGATCAACAGGTGGCCCGCCCGACGCAGGTCCGGCAGCAGCTCGGTGTAGAACAGGTGGCGGAAGGTCGGGTCCTGGTCGGCGGCCCATTCGTCGAACACCATCACCGGGCGGCCTTCCAGATAGGCATGCACGAGGGCCAGCCGTTTGCGCTGGCCGGTGGACAGATCCAGGGTGTTGAAGGCGCCGTCTTCGACCCGCACCTTGTGCGCGATCTCCAGGCGCTCGAGGTAGGGTTGCGCGGCCGCGCCCAGCGACTGCGCATCGGCCAGGTCTTCGAACAGATAGAAATCGGAGAAGACGGTGGTGAACAGTTGCCGATAGTCGTCGCGCGTCTGCGGCGTCACCGGCGCGCCGTCACGCAGGATCTGCCCTTCGTGCGGCGCGTACAGGCCCAGCAGCAGCTTGATCAGGGTGGTCTTGCCCGAGCCGTTGTCGCCCACGATGAAGACCATTTCGCCACGGCGGAACTGCGCGTCGATCGGACCCAGTTCGAAGGGCGCGGCGTCGCCCACCGCGTCGAAGCGGTAGCGCACGCCGCTCAGGGTGATGCCCTCTTGCAGTTCGGCCTGGGTGGACGGCAGGTCCAGGTCCAGGTGGGGTTCGGGCGTGGCGAAACGCGCCGACAGGTCGGCGATGCGCTGGAACGCCACCTTGGCGCGGCCGATGCTGGGCAGCGTGCCCAGGATCTGGTCGATCGGCCCCTTCAGGAACAGCAGCACCAGCACGAAGCCGCTGAGGGCCTCTGGGTCGACCGGCCGCCACGCGGCCCAGCCCAGAATCATGGCGATCAGCAAGAAGAACAGCGCCGAGCCGAACGCCCGCGCGATCACGAAAGTGCTGATGGCCCGCCCGTTGACCTGGCGGATGGCGTCCACGGTGGCGCCGATGTAGCCCGCGTACAGGCGCTTGCGCCGCTCGCGGTGCATGCGCAGTTCCTTGGCGCCCTCGCTGATGCCGCGATAGGACTTGTGCAGCGCCTCTTCGTGGTCGCGCGCCTTGCGGAAACCCGCCACGCCGCGCGCCTGGGCCAGGCTTTGCAACACGGTGCCGATGGTCATCATGACCACCAGCATGACGAACATGGACGGCGACAGATAGGCCAGATAGCCCAGGCAACCCAGCGCCACCGCCACGGAGATCAAGGTGGAGGCCAACACGAAGGCGACGTCGCTGATCATGTCGACGTCCTGGGTCAGCACCGGCATCAGGCGATAGCTGCGGTAGCGTTCGAGCGCGTCGATGGGCGCGGCCAGGATCTTCTGCGCCAGGGTCTTGCGCACGTCGGCCACCAGGCGCTGGCCGACCAGGTTGGCCGCGATGTCGGACACGGTGCGCCCTACCAGCGATATGGCGCACAGCAGGATGAATACCGCCAGCACGGCGCCGGACATGCCCGCGCTGCTGTGCAGCACGCGGTTGATGGTCGCCAGCAGGGCCACGGTGGCCAGGCCCGCGGCGATACCGGTCAGCACGGAAAGCGTCAGCCAGGGCCAGAACGGCTTGAGCAGTCGGAATACCTCTACCGTCTTCTGGTCTCGGGTCTGGGTCATGGGGGCGCCTGTAACGTGCGTGGCCGATAGCCGCGGGCGGCCTCGGATCGCGGAGGATTGAACCTGGATGACGAACGACGGCCGTGCGTGTTCATTCGGAATAGTAGAGCCAGCGCGTGCGCAGGGCCGGATCGCGGGCGATGTCGGCATCCGCGTAGGGGAAATCCAGCCAGGTCCGCTGGGCATGACGGCGCACGCTGTCGCCGCCCGGGCCGCCGGCCAGGGCGCTGTCCTGCTGCCCGTGCGCAAGCATGGTGCGCGCATGCACGCCCTGTGCGTCGAAATACACCAGTTGCAGGTAGCTGTTGCCATAGGCCGCCGCCGACATCGCCTGCGCGCCGCGCGCCGGGCAGGCGATGGTGAAGTAACCGCTGTCCTCGCAGCCGCCGAACAGCGGCACGGTCTGCCCGCCCAGTTGGACGTAGCGGTGCGCGCCCAAGGGGTCGTCGGGCGCGATGGCGCGTGCGCGCAGGTCGTCCAGTGCCTGCGCCAGCAGACGGCGCAGTTCGTCGCGCGGCAGCGTGGGCGCGCCCGGGGTGTGCAGCGGATCTTCCGCCGAGAACGGCCGCGCGTACAGACGCCGGGCCGGCACCCGCGACAGGCGCTGCCAATAGGCCTCCCACAGCAGCGCCCCGCGGGCCTGGGCATCGGCGGCGCCGGACCACGTGCGCAGGATGCGGCAGGCGGCGCCGATGTCGGAGGCCTCGGACGCAGCCGGCGGCGCCGCGGGGTCGCAGGCCTGATCGAGCACGCCGGCACGGAAGTGCTGCGCCGTGTACGAGTGGGCGTCCAGCAAGGCGGCGCCCGCGCGCTCGGCCAGGGCGGCGGCCGAGCGCGCGGGCGGTGTCGCCAGGGCCTGGGCGATCGCCAGTCCCTGGCGTGCCCGCAGGCGCAACGGCTGGCGCTCGCCGCCCAGATTGGCGGCAAAGCCTTCCAGCCGATGCGCGGGGTTCGGCAGCCAGTGGCTGTCGTTCATATTGGCCACGTAGTCGCGGGCCAGCAGTTGCGGCATGGCGGCCGCGGGCATGGCGCCCGCCACGGCGGCACGCGGATCGCGCATCCAGCCGCACTCGGAACGGCTGCCATCGAGCACCGGCACATAGGGGTCGACGGACGCCAGCGCCGCCGCCATCGGCGAAGCGCAGCGCGCGCGCAGCGTGTCCGGCACATTGGGCATGGCGCCGACATCGGCATACCAGACCCGGCCGTCATTGCGGCCGATGGCGACCGTATTGACCCAGGGCATGGCCGCCATGCGGCGCTGGATGTCCACGAAGGCGTCCAGCGAGCGGGCCGCGCCCCATTGCAGGAAATTGGCGAACGCGCCGTGGCTGGACGCGTTCACATCCTGGATCGCCCAGGCCCGCTGGCGGCTCCAGCCCAGCGCGGCGCCATCGTTGTCCAGGCGCAGCAACAGGCCGAAGCGGCTGTCGTACAGCGTGCGGGATACCGTGCCCACGCTGCCGTCCGCGTGCCGCACGGGCACCGTGATGCGGTGCGCCCGCATGGGCAGGCTGCGGCCGTCTACCCGGTAGCGCGTGGGATCAGCGGGATCCAGTTCCAGCGAGGTGAAGGTGTAGCGCCGCGCGGCGGACACGGTGTGTGTCCAGGCGATATCGTGGTTGAAGCCGATCATGACCACCGGAGCGCCCAACATGGCCACGCCGGCCACGTCGAGTTGGCCCGGCAAGGTCAGGTGAATCTGGTGGAAACGGTCCGGGCCGCCCCAGAACCAATGCGGGTTGCCGAACAGCACGCCCTGCTCCTGTCCGGTGGCGTCGGCCCCCCAGGCCATGCCATTGCTGCCCAGGCCACCGGCCACGCCCAACTCGGATTGCAGCAATGCCGCGAGGTTCTGCGTGCCGGCTGGCCGTTGCGCGGATGACGAGGGGGCCGTGCCCGGCGTCGCGACGCCCGGCGGCGCGGCGATGGCGATGGCCTTGGCAAAGCGCGCATAGCCGCCTGCCAGGGACGCGGCGATCATGCGGCGATACACGTCCTGCGGCGCGATGGGATGCACCCAGGGCTGCCCGGCACAGGATTGACCTGCCGGCTGGCTGGCCAGATAGCGGTTGTAGCCCGCCGCATATCCCTGCACCAGTTGGCGCAGGGCCGGCGGCTGGTCTTGCTCGAAGGCCCGCACCTGCACCGGACCCGCCACGGCGCGAAAGAACACGTCCAGATCCAGATTGCTCTCGGTGGCGTAGCGGCCCTGCGCTCGGCGCCCGTCGGGCCCGAAGTGCAGCGACCGCTCGCCCGCGTAAGTGAGGTAGCCGTCGGCCAGGGTGCACAGCGCATCCTCTGCCTGCGCGTAACCGGCGCCCAGGCCCAGGCCGTACCAGTCGTCGGCGCGCACATGGGCGACGTCGCCCGTGGTGCGCCGGATTTCGACCCGGGGCTGGTCCTGCGCCACGCTCGGCAGGCCCGCCCCCCACACCAGACAGCCCAGCACGAACCGCCATAGGGGGCGAATGCGCCGACCCACGCCCGCCCTGCTCCTCGTCCCACCCGGGAAATACGACATCGATGCAACCCTGACGACCGATACGGGCCCCAGTGCCCGCATAAGCGGGACGGATGAGGCGGGCCGATGTTCATTTCTCTTGGTGGAGCCTGCCTCGCGCCGCCGGCCGGGGACGGCGCACGGGCTGAACGCCTGGCCGGTTCATTCGTCCTGAAGGCAATACCGCTGCCTTTCCCACGCTGCCCACATGCCTCTGCACCCCGACATCGACGCCTTCCTGGAACTGGTCAATCACAGTGGCAATCCGCCCTTGTCAGAACTGGGTATCGAGCGTGCCCGCGCGGCCTATGACGCGGCCACCGAGGCGATGGACCTGCCCGGCCCCGACGTGCCCACACAGGATCTGAGCCTGACCGCCAGCGACGGCGCCACCTTGCGGGCGCGCCTGTACCGTGGCGCGTCCGGCACGCTGCCGGCGCTGCTGTTTCTGCACGGCGGCGGCTACGTGCTGGGCGGGCTGGAATCGCACGACAGCCTGTGCCGCAGCCTGGCCCAGGAGTCGGGCTGGGCCGTGCTGGCGCTGGACTACCGCAAGGCGCCCGAGCACCGCTTTCCCACGGCCTTTCGGGATGCCCGGGACGCGCTGGCCTGGTTGCGCGCGCAGGCGCACTGCCTGGATCTGGACCCGGCCCGCCTGGCCGTGGGCGGCGACAGCGTGGGCGGCAGCCTGGCCGCCGCGCTGTGCCTGGACGAACGGGCCCACGGCCGGCCGCAGCCCTTGTTGCAATTGCTGCTGTACCCCTGCACCGCCAGCCACCAGGACAGCGCGTCGCATCTGCGCCTGGCGCGCGGTCACCTGCTGGAGAAGCACACGCTGGACTGGATGTTCGACCAGTACCTGCGCGATCCGGCCGACCGGCGGGACTGGCGCTTCGCGCCGCTGGCGGCGTCCGACCTGGCGGGGCTGGCGCCGGCCTACCTGGCCGTGGGCGACCACGATCCGCTGGTCGACGAAGCCCAGGCCTATGCGGACCGCCTGCGCCAGGCCGGCGTACCCGTGCAATGGGACCTGTGCGCGGGCATGGTCCACGATTTCGCCCGCCTGGGCATGATCACCGACGAAGCCGCCGCGCTGCGCAGCCGGCTGGCGCACGCCCTGCGGACCCTGACCCCGCCGTGAACATTCCGCGCCCTCGTTCGTCACCCCGACAGCCACATGGGAAAGCCGGGCGTGCCGCGCCCGGCCTTTCCGCATGCCGTTCCTTACCCGCCGAGACGCCCGCCCATGTCCATTGCCCGCTCTAGCACGTTGGCCGTCATGCCGCCGCCCGAGGCCGTTGCCGCGCCCTGCCTGCTGCACGGCCGCTGGACGGACGTGCGGGTCACGCAGGATGCGGTGCAGGTGGGCGACGGCGGCCCGCGCCTGGGCGTACACGAACACGGGCGGACGCTGGTCCTGGCCGCACCCGCGCCGGCCGGCGATCCGGCGGCCGGCGATCCGGCGGCCGGCGATCCGGATACGGCACTGGCGGCGCTGCAGGCGGTCTTCACCGCGCACCCCGGCCGCGACACGCTGTTGCTGGATGCCAGCCTGGGCGCGTCCATCATCGAGGCCTTGCGCGCCAGCGGCGCCCTGGATGCCGCCGCCGAAAACGGCCGGTGGCGGGCCCGCCGCGAGGCGATCTGGCAACACCCGGCCGCCTGGCTGCCCGCCGCACGCGCCCCCTACGCCCAGGGCTATGCGGTCAGCGAGGGCCGGCGTCATCCGCGCCGCCCGGCCAAACCGCAGGGCACGGTCTACCGCCGCCATATTCCCTGGCTGGACCGCAGCCTGTCGCTGCGCGTGCTGGACCCCGAACGCGATCTGCCGCACTTCCACCGCTGGATGAACGACCCCGTGGTCGATGCCTTCTGGGAAGAAGCCGGCGAGCTGGAGCGGCATCGCGCCTACGTCGAACGCATCGCCGGCGACCCGCACGCACTGGGCCTGATCGGCTGCTTCGACGACCAGCCCTTTGGTTATTTCGAGACCTATTGGGCCAAGGAAGACCGCATCGCGCCTTACTACGACGCCGCCGACTACGACCGTGGCTGGCACGTGCTGATCGGCGAGGCCGACCGCCGCGGCAAGCCCTGGCTGACGGCCTGGATGCCGGCAATCTCGCACTATCTGTTTCTGGACGACTGCCGCACGCAGCGGCTGGTCATCGAGCCGCGCTGGGACAACCGGAAAATGATGAAGAGCCTGGCCCGCTGCGGCTATGCACTGCTCAAGCATTTCGACTTCCCGCACAAGCGGGCGATGCTGGGCATGCTCACGCGCGAACGCTACTTCGGCGAAGCGCTCTGGATTCCCCACGCGGACACCGCGGCGCCTGGCGCCGTTTCCCCCCAGCAGGAGCCTGTTTGATGCACATCCACGACCTGATCGGTATCGGCTTCGGACCTTCCAACATTGCGTTGGCCATCGCGCTGCGGGAACACGGCGAGCACAATCGCGGCCGCCCCGTGGATGCCTTGTTCATCGAACGCCAGCCCGACTTCGCCTGGCACCGCAACATGCTGCTCAAGCAGGCGCACATGCAGATATCCTTCATGAAGGATCTGGTGACGCTGCGCAACCCCCGCAGCGCATTCACCTTCATCAACTATCTGCACACCAAGGGCCGGCTGCAGGACTTCATCAACCTCAAGACCTTCTTCCCCAGCCGCCACGAGTTCAACGATTACCTGGCCTGGGCCGCCTCGCACTTCGAGGACAGCTGCGCCTACGGCGAGACGGTCGAGTCCATCGTGCCCGAGGTCGAGGACGGCGCGGTACACGTGGTGCGCGTGGTGTCGCGCACCAGCGACGGCATGCAGCGCGTGCGCCGCACCCGCAGCCTGGCGCTGGGGATCGGCGGGCGCGAACACATCCCGGACGTCTTCGCCGCCCTGCGGGACGACCCGCGCGTGTTCCACTCCAGCACCTATCTGCAGAACGTCGAGCGCAACGGCAGCGCCCAGCGGGTGGCCATCATCGGCGCCGGCCAGAGCGCGGCCGAGCTGTTCATGGACCTGCAAGGCCGCCACCAGGCGCCGTGCGTCGACCTGATCATGCGCGCCCGCGCCATCCGTCCCTCGGACGACAGCCCGTTCGTCAACGAGGTCTTCAATGCCGAGTTCGTCGACCACATCTACAGCCGCACGGCCGAGGAGCGGGCCCAGTTGCTCAAGGAGTTCTGGCACACCAACTATGCCAGCCCCGACCTGGAACTGATCGAGCAGATCTTCAAGGTGTTCTACGAACAGCGCGTGGCGGGCCAGGCGCGCCACCGGTTCCTGCGCCGCCACGAGGTCTCGGCCGTGCGCGCCACTGCGCAGGCCGTGCAGATCGATCTGCGTGACCTGAACGAGCAGCGCGAATTCAGCGCCAGCTACGACGCCATCGTGCTGGCCACGGGGTACGAACGCGCCCACCACAAAGCGCTGCTGGCCCCCCTGGCGCCGTACCTGGGCAATTTCGACGTCGATCGCGACTATCGCCTGCGCGCCGATGCCGCGCTGCGCGTACCGATTTTCCTGCAAGGCGCGTGCGAGACCAGCCACGGGCTGAGCGACACGCTGTTGTCCTTGATCGCCGTGCGCAGCGACGAGATCCGCAGCGCGCTGTTGACGCACTTGGTACCGCCGCGGGCGCCAGCCTTCCATTGATCTGATTTTTGGCCAGATCCTGTGCAACCGCATTATTGAACACGGATGATTCAGTTTCTCAAACGCAGTTTTTTTATAAAAGAATAGGCATGACGCACTCTAGAAAACTCCGAATCGGCCAGGGGAATGCGCGGGTTACCGAAGGCAAATCCCCTGCCCTGCAACCCAACCGATTGCGCCTGCTGGTGCTGGGCGCCAGCCTGGCGGCGGCCTATCCGGCGTATTCGGCGCAAAGCGACGACACCACCGCCAACGGGCAGGTGCAGACGCTGCCGCGCGTGCAGGTCATCGGCACGGGCATCGGCGCCAACCTGAACAACGTGGAACAGCAGGAAGGCAAGGCCAGCGACGGCTATCGCACCAGCACGGTCACCTCGGTGGGCGGCCTGGGCGGGCTGGACGTCATGGACGCGCCCTATTCCATCACCACCATCTCGCAAGAACTGATGCAGAACGTCCAGGCCCAGTCGCCCGACGACGTCTACAAGATCAGCCCCACGGCGCTGACGCAGGTGCCTCAGGGCGCGGGCTGGGCCCCCATGGTCAAGATCCGTGGCTTCAGCAGCTACGACCGCGCCGAGGACGGCTTGCGCCGCGCCTACGGCTTCGCCACGTCGATCGAAGACAAGGAACGCGTGGAGATCCTGAGCGGCCTGTCCGGCTTCCTGTTCGGCGCGGCCTCGCCCGGCGGCATGGTCAACTACGTCACCAAGCGGCCCACGATGGAACGCCTGAACAGCGTCACCGTGGGCAACTACGGCGGCAGCCAGTACTACGTGCATGGCGATTTCGGCGGCCGCATCGACGAGGACGGCCGCTTCGGCTATCGCGTCAACCTGGTGCGCCAGGATGGCGAGACCGCGGTCGACGACCAGAAGATCGATCGCACCCTGGCCAGCGTGGCGCTGGACTTCCGCGTCACCGATCGCCTCAAGCTCGAACTGATGGGCTCGTACAGCGACTACCGCACCGAGGCGCCCACCGCCTACTGGACGTTCCGCGAAGGCGTGCCGCGCATCAAGGCGCCGGATGCCAGCAAGAACTGGGGCCAGCCCTGGATCAAGGATCGTATCGAAAGCAAGAAAATCACGGCGCGCGCTACCTACGAGGCCAACGAGCACCTGACCCTGCGCTTCGCCCATTCGCGCGACAACCAGGACCGCCCCACGCAGGATCACACCATGAACTCGGTGCGTTCGGCCACCGAGTACTACCAGATCCGCATCCACTCCGGCCCCACCAAGTCCGAAGCCGAGGCCACCCAGGCGCTGGCCGACGTGTCGTTCGACACCGGTCCGATCGGCCACAAGATCACGTTCGGCTACTACGGCTACACCGACAAGGCCTGGCAGACCACGTACTCGCCCAACACGGGCTACCTCGGCCCCAATCTGTTCGCCGACGGCCCCACGCACGTGCCCGAGCCCGACTGGCCCGCCCGGCCCGCGAACTCGCGGTACTACGCCAGCCGCACCAAGAACGACAACTTCATGATCGGCGACACGATCCGCTTCAACGATCAATGGTCGGCCCTGGTCGGCGTCAACCACAGCACCATCGAGGTCACCGGCAATACGCCCACCGGTGATTCGATCGACCCGAAGTACGACAAATCGCGCAACTCGCCCAATTTCTCGCTGATCTACAAGCCCACCAGCTGGCTGACGACCTACGCGACCTACATCGAAGGTCTGGAACAAGGCGGTGTCGCACCCTCGACGGCAGAGAACGCCAACGCCATCATGGCGCCGATGAAGAGCAAGCAGAAGGAATTCGGCGTCAAGGCGCAAGTGGGCGGCATGCTGCTGACCGGCGCGCTGTTCGACATCGAGAAGGCCTACGAGTATCTCGACGAGAACAACGTCTACGGCCAGGACGGCAGGCAACGCCACCGTGGCGCCGAGTTGACCGCTTTCGGCAAGCCGCTCGATGCATGGACGGTGGTGGGCGGCGTCACCATGCTGACGGCCAACGTCGAGGGCGGCGTCAACGACGGCCGCGCCCCGATGAACACGCCCAAGATCATGGCCAAGCTCTATAACGAGTACGCCCTGGCCGCCGTGCCGGGCCTGAGCCTGACGGGTGGCGTCTACTTCGTGGGCAAGCAGTACGCGCTGGCCACCAACACCAGCCGCCTGCCGTCGTACACCACGTTCGACGTCGGCCTTCGATACGCCACCAAGGTAACGGGACACCCGCTGACGCTGCGCCTGAACGTCAACAACGTGGCGGGCCGCGACTACTGGCAAAGCAGCTACTACCTGGGCAGCCCGCGCAGCGTGGCTTTCTCGGCGCAGATGCAGTTCTGATGCAGGCGGGTTTGCGCAGTCCTTCCCGCCGGGCGTTGCTCGGCGGTTTGTTGCTGTTCGCGTTGCGCGATGCGGTGGCCGCTGGCCGCCGCATCGCCGCGCTGGACTGGGTCAGCGCCCAGAACCTGATGGCCCTGGGCGTCGCACCGCTGGCCATGCCCGAGATCGAGCTGTACCGGCGCGTGGTGGTGCAGCCCGACCCCGGCCCGCAAACGCGCGAGCTGGGGCTGCGCGCCGAGCCCAACTTCGAACTGCTGGTGTCGCTGGCGCCGCAGTTGCAGGTCTACAGTTCGGAAATGCTGGCCTTGCAACCCTTGCTGAGCCGCATCTCGCCTACCCTGCGCTTCGACCCGTATCCGCCCGGCGGCGCGCCGGATCCCTTTCTGGCCGGCCGGGACGCGCTGCTGCGCCTGGGCGCGCAATTGGGCTTGCAGGACACCGCGCAGGCCTACGCCCAGGCCTGCATGGCCGACATCGACCAAGGCCGCCGGCTTCTGCAAGGCTATGACGGCCGTCCGCTGTACGTGGCCACGGTGCTGGATGGCCGGCGCATGCTGGTGTTCGGGCGCGGCAGCCTGTTCCAAAGCGTGCTGGACCGCTATGGCATCACCAATGCCTGGGATGGTCCCGTGTCGCGCTTTGGCCACCTGACCGTGTCGGTGGACCAACTGCTGCGCCAGCCCGAGGCGCGCCTGTTGGCCGTGGGCACCGATCGGCCCGAATACCTGGCGCGCGCCCTGGCCGCGCCCGTGATCGCCAGTCTGCCGTTCTCGCGCGCGGGCCGCGTGGCGATCATTCCCAATGTGCTGTTCTACGGCGGCCTGCCGCCGGCGCGCCGCTTCGCCCAACTGGTGGCGCGGGCGCTGGCCCCGGGGGCCGCACCCTCTCCCTTGCTGCCCGGAGGCCGGCCATGAGCCGCCACGAAGGCTGGCGCACGCTGCTCATCGCCCTGGCGCTGGCGCTGCTGATGGGGGGGGTCGGCCTGTACAACCTGACGGCGGTGCTGCCCACCGATGGCGCGGCGCACGCCCAGCAGGAAACCCGCACGCTCATGGTGTATTACTCCTTGCTGCCGCGCCTGGCCGTGACCGTGCTGGCCGGCGGCGCGCTGGGCCTGGCGGGGGCCTTGCTGCAGCGGCTGCTGCGCAACCCGCTGGCCGAGCCGTCCACTCTCGGGGTCTCGGCGGGCGCGTATCTGGCGTTGGCCATCGTGACGCTGTTCGCACCCGGCCTGGCCGCGCGCGCGCCCGAGGCCGTCACCTTCGCCGGTGCGCTGCTGGCGCTGGCGGCGGTGCTGGTGCTGTCGTGGCGCAAGCGGCTGTCACCCGTCACCGTGATTCTGTCGGGCCTGATCGTCAGCCTGTACTGCGCGGCGGTCAGTTCGGTGCTGGCCCTGTTCTATTACGACTACCTGGCCGGGCAGATCCTGTGGGGCGCGGGCTTTCTGGACCAACAGGACTGGCGGGTCGCCAACTACCTGTGGCCGCGCGTGCTGGTCGCCGTGGTCGCGGCCACGCTGCTGTTGCGGCCGCTGGCCGTGATGGCCCTGGGCGACGAGAACGCGCGCAGCCTGGGCCTGCCGCTGGCGGCATTCCGCTTCCTGACGCTGGCCGTGGCCGCCGCGCTGGCGGCCCTGGCCACCTCGGCCGTGGGCATCATCGGCTTCATCGGCCTGGCGGCGCCGACGCTGGCGCGCGCGGGCGGCGTGCGCACGTCGGGGGCCATGCTGTTCTGGTCCGGCCTGATGGGCGCGCTGCTGCTGGGCGCGGCCGATCAACTGGTGCAGGCCATGCCCGTCACCTTCCGGGTGTTCCCCACCGGCGCCATCACGGGTCTGCTGGGCGCGCCGCTGCTGTTCCTGCTGATCCGGCGCCTGAAGCTGCTGGCGCCGCAATCGGACACCGCGCACGGCGCGCGGCGCCTGACGCATCCGGGCCGCGTGCTGGTGGGGCTGACGCTGCTGGCCGCGCTGGCGGCCTGGGCGGCGCTGGGCATCGCCCGTGGGGCCGAGGGATGGACGCTGTCGGCGTTCGTGCCGTCGGAACTGCTGGCCTGGCGCGCGCCGCGCGCGCTGGCGGCCTTCAGCGGCGGCGCCATGCTGGCCCTGGCCGGCGCCATCATGCAGCGCACCACCGGCAATCCACTGGCCTCGCCCGAAGTGCTGGGCGTGTCGTCGGGCGCCATCCTGGGCGTGATCTGCGCCACCCTGGGCCTGGACGAGGTCACCCGGCCCATCCAGATCGCCGCGGGCGGCGTGGGCGCCTTCATGGTGCTGGCGCTGATGCGTCTGCTGTCGCGCCAGCCGGGTTTCAACGGCGAACGGCTGCTGCTGATCGGCATCGCCCTGGGCTCGGTGTCCAGTTTCATCACCGCCGTGCTGATGGTGTCGCAGGATCCGCAGCTGAACCAGTTGCTGGCCTGGCTGTCCGGCTCCACCTACGCCGTCAGCGTGACCGAGGCATCGCTGGCCGCGGGTCTGCTGGCGCTGGGGCTGCTGTGCGTGCCGGCCATGCGGCGCTGGCTGGAGCTGCTGCCGCTGGGCGCGGTGCAGGCCCAGGCCTTGGGGCTGCGCCTGCAGGCCAGCCGTAATATGCTGTTCCTGCTGGCCAGCGTGCTGACGGCGGGCGCCACCATGCTGGTGGGCCCGCTGAGCTTCGCCGGCCTGATGGGCCCGCATCTGGCGCGGCTGGCGGGCTTTCAGCGCGCCGGCTCGCATCTGCTGGCGTCGGCCCTGATCGGCGGCTTGATCCTGCTGACCGCCGACTGGATCGGACGCAACATCCTGTTCCCCTTCCAGGTGCCGGCCGGCCTGCTGGCCGCGCTGGTCGGCGGACCTTTCCTGCTTTACCTGCTCGGGAGACGCGCATGAGCCAGCCGGAACACGCCAGCGCCGGCGCCCCGGAAGACACGCCAAAAGACACGCCGCAGGGCGCGGCCACCCGCGAGGACGACCGCCTGCTGCCCTTGCAAGTGGTGTCCGCCACGCCGCTGACACCCCGCATGGTCAGGCTGCGCCTGGCCGGCACGGGCTTGGCGCCCTACGAAGACCCTGGCGAACTGCACGTGCGTCTGTATGTGCCCAAATTGGGACGCCACGACGCCGTGCAAGCGGCGCTGTACCGGGTGGCGGACGGCGCCGACCTGGCGCGGGCCGCCGCCAGCCTGGCCGGCGACATGGCGGCGCGCTATTACACGCTGCGCCGCGTGGATGCGCGCGCTGGCTGGGTCGATATCGACTTCGTGCTGCATCGTCCCCGTGGACCGGGCAGTGCTTTCGCGCAAGCCGCCCGCCCCGGCGACATCTGCGCCATTTCCCGGCCTTGCGGCCGTGGCGCCCGCCCCGCCGGCCAATATCTGATCGCGGGCGACGAGACCGCCCTGCCCGCCATGGCGCGCATCGCCGAATCGCTGCCCGCCGATGCGCGCGGCGCCATGCTGATCGAAGTCGACGGCGCGGCCGAGCGCATCGATTTCGCGGCGCCCGCCGGCATGGCGGTGCACTGGTTGTACCGCGACGGCGCCCGCGCCTCGACCAGCCCGCTGCTGCTGTCCGGGGTGCGCGCGGCCCTGGCCGGCCTGCCCGCGCCCGATCCCTCGCTGTTCGTCTGGATGGCGGGCGAATGGAGGGTGGCCGGCGCCCTGCGGCCGCTGCTGGCCACCTACAAACCCAATAGTCTGTGCGTGTCGTACTGGCGCGCCGATCCCCCGGCCAAGGACGCCCGCGCATGACCGCCGACACCCCGCTCTATACCCTGCAGGACGTGCGCTATGCCGTGCCCGGCCGGGAACTGCTGCATCCCCTGACGCTGGAACTGCCCGCGCGCCGCGCCATCGCCCTGATCGGGCACAACGGCTCGGGCAAGTCCACGCTGCTGAAACTGCTGGCGCGCCAGCAGCCCGTCAGCGCCGGGACGCTGCGGTTCCAGGGCGAGCCGCTGTCCTCCTGGAGCGACCGCGCCTACGCCCGCAAGGTGGCCTATCTGCCGCAGACCACGCCCGATGCCTCCGGCATGCGCGTGCATGAACTGGTGGCGCTGGGCCGCTATCCCTGGCATGGCGCGCTGGGCCGTTTCGGCCCCACCGACCGGCGCAAGGTGGCCGAGGCCATCGAACTGACCGACATCGGCCATTACGCCGACCGTCTGGTCGACACCTTGTCCGGAGGCGAGCGCCAGCGCGTCTGGCTGGCCATGCTGGTGGCGCAGGATGCCCAGTGCCTGCTGCTGGACGAGCCGATCTCGGCCCTGGACATCGCGCACCAGCTCGACGTGCTGTCGCTGGTACACCGCCTGGCGCGCGAAAAAGGCGTGGCCGTGATCGTCGTGCTGCACGACATCAACATGGCGGCGCGCTTCTGCGACGAGATCATCGCCCTGCACAGCGGCCGCCTGATCGCGCGCGGCACGCCCGAAGCCCTGATGCAGCCGGCCGAGTTGCGCCGCATCTATGGCATCGACATGGAAGTGACGATGCAGCAGGCCACCGGCAAGCCCGTCGCGCTGGCCTGCTGAGCCCACGGCCTTGGGCCACGTTCCGGGGCGCGGTCCGCCTTCCTTGAATGCTGCCCGCAGGCGGCTTCCGGTCCGGACCAGAAGCCGCCGCGCGCGTTACACCGACTCCAGGCCCGACCGTACCCCCACCTGACCGGCCAGCGTATCGGCCACGTCCTGCAGCACTCGCGGATGCGCCGGCAGGTCGTCATGGGACGCCTGCACGCGCACCGACACCATGTCGGGCTGCCCCAGCTGACGGGCCAGCACGCCGGCGGCGTCGCCGGCGCGTTGCGCCGCCCACCAGCTGCATGCCGGCACGCGCAGCGCGGGCACGGCCGGCCCGTCCTGCGACAGGCGCCGCAAGCGGTACCCCACGACCAGATGACGCGCCAGTTCGGCATCGCTCATCGCGGCGTAGGCCGGATGGCCCAGGCGGGACGCCGGCAACGCACGGCCCAGCCAATCCGCGAGCACGGCGACGCCCGCCTCGCTGTCCGGCACGCTGGCGGGCAGGCCGGCCACGTCCGCCGAACCGCCCAGCGCCGCCGCGAAGGCCTGTGCCTCGGCGTGCCAAGCCAAGGGTTCGCGTGGGTCGGACGCGGGCACGTACGGATCGATCAGGCCCAGGTAGTCCACGCGCTGGCCTTCGGCCTCCAGGCGGGCGGCCACCAGCGCGGCCAACGTGCCGCCCAGCGACCAGCCCAGCAGCAGATACGGGCCCTGCGGCTGGGCCTGCCGGATGGCCCGTGCATAATCCGCCGCCATCTGCGGCAAGCCCGTGTCTTGGTGCGCCAGGTCCAGCAGCATGCGGCACATCACCCCGACCACGGGCCGCTGTTGCTGCAAGGCCCGTGCCAGCGGCTGGTAGTCGAAGACCGTACCGAAGCCCGCATGCACGCAGAACAGCGCGGGCGCGTCCTGATCCGATCCCCCCAGCGGCACCAGCGGCGATGCCGTGGCGGGGGTCTTGGCGGGCGCCGCGTCCAGGCGCAGCAATCCCGCGATGGTGGGACGTTGCAGCAGGTCGCGCAGCGTCAGGCGCGGCCCCGGCAGGCGCAGCGCCGCCATGCGGCCGATGGCCTTCAGGCTCAGCAGCGAATCGCCGCCCAGTTCGAAGAAGTTGTCGGTCTGGCCCACGCGTTCCACGCCCAGCACGCTCTGCCACACGCCCGCCACGGCCTGGGCCTCGGGGGTCGAGGGCGGCACCCACTGGCCGGCCGCCTGGCTTTCCGGCGCCGGCAAGGCATTGCGGTCCAGCTTGCCGCTGATCAGGCGCGGCAGCGCCGCCAGCGGGATCACGTGGGTCGGCACCATGTAGTCCGGCAAGGCGCCGGCCAGGCCCGGCTTGACGCGGGCCGCCAGCGCGGCGGCATCCTCGCCCGCCTCGGGCACCACGTAGGCTGCCAGTTGACCGCCGGCCGCGCCCTCGACGGCGATGACGGCCGCGTCGGCCACGCCCGCCAGCAGGCGCAGGCGCGCCTCGATCTCGCCCAGCTCGATGCGGAATCCCCGGATCTTGACCTGATGGTCGAGCCGGCCCACGTACTCCAGCTGATCGTCCTCGCGCCAGCGCACCAGATCGCCGGTGCGGTACAGGCGGCCGCCGGCCGGGTCGTAGGGATCGGCCACGTAACGCTCGGCGGTCATGCCGCCTCGGCCCAGATAGCCGCGCGCCAGCCCTTCCCCGCCGATGTACAGCTCGCCCACCGCGCCGCGCGGCAAGAGGCGCATCTGGCCGTCCAGCACATAGGCCACGCGGCGGCCCACCGGTTGCCCGATCGGCGCGTAGGCGCAATCGAAGCCCTGGTCGGCCCGGGCCTTCCAGATCAGCGGCGTGACCACGGTTTCCGTGGGGCCATAGCCGTTGATCAGCAGCCGCGGACGCAGATGCTTGCGGACCCGGTCATAGCCCTCGCGCGGCATGGCCTCGCCGCCGAACACATACAGTTCGACGGGCGGCGCCTCGTTGCGCGACTCTGCCCACTCCGCCATCTGTGTCAGATAGGCCGGCGGGAAAGCGGCGTTGGCCGCCCCGTGGCGGGCCAGCTCGGCCAGGGCTTGCGGCGGCTCCCACAGTTCATCGTCGCGCAAGGCCACGGCGGCGCCGATGCTCAGGGCCGTCAGCCAGCGTTCATGGGCTCCGTCGAACGAGAACGACATGAAGTGCAGCTCGCACGATTGCGGCTGCATGCCGTAGATGTCGGCCACGGCCTGGCAGTGCATGGCCAACGGCCCGTGGGCCACGGCCACGCCCTTGGGCCTGCCGGTGGAGCCCGACGTATAGATCACATAGGCCAGTTGTCCGGGATGCACGGGCACACGCGGATCGTGCGGCGGCGCGTCGGCCAGGTCCAGGGTATCCACGCAGATCAGCGGTACCGAGGCCGGCAGCCGGTGCGCCAGGTCCTCCTGGGTCAGGATGCTGGCCAGGCCGCTGTCGGTGGCGATGTAGGCGTTGCGCTCATCGGGGTTGGCCGGATCCAGCGGCACGTAGGCCGCGCCCGCCTTGAGCACCGCCAGGAAGGCGACGAGGCTGTGCGGCGAGCGCCGCAAGGCCACGCCGATGCGGGTGTCCGCCCGCGCTCCGCCGGCGATCAGATGATGCGCCAGGCGGTTGGCGGCCGCATCCAGTTGGGCGAAGCTGAGCACCGTGTCCTGCACGCGCACGGCGTCGGATGACGGATGGCGCAATGCCTGCGCGGCGATCTGCTCATGAATGGCCAGGGTCAGCGGCGCGGCGCCCAGGCCGCGCGCCATGTCGTGCAGGTCGGCCTGCTGCGTCTCGCCCGTCAGCGACAGCGCGCCCAAGGGCTGGCCGGCATCGTGCGCCAACTGGCGCAGCAGGTGCGTGAAGGTCTGCGCCAACTGCTGCACGTCGTCCTGGCGCAGCATGTCGTGCCGATGGATCAGCTTGACCGACAGTTCGTCGGCCAGATGCACCTCTACGTCCATCGGGTAGGTGGTCAGGTCGCGCGTCTGCACGTTGGAGAAGCGCAGCTCGCGCTGGCGATGCTCGGCCAGCGTGGCGTCCACGGGATAGTTCTCGAACACCACGATGCTGTCGAACAGGCCCTCGCCGCCATGCCCGGCCCAACGCTGGATCTCGTGCAGCGGCGTGTGCTCGTGCTCGCGCGCCGCCAGGTTGCGGTCCTGCAGCGTGCGCAGCCAGGCGCCCACGGCAACCTGCTGCGGGGTATCCACCACCACCGGCAAGGTGTTGATGAACAGGCCCAGCATGCGGTCGGCGCCGGCCAGGTCGGCTGGCCGGCCGGCCACGGTGGCGCCAAACACCACGGTGGCCTGGCCCGTGGCCGCCGCCAGCGCCAGGGCCCACGCGCCCTGCACCAGGGTGTTGGGCGTCACGCGCTCGCGTCGCGCCGCCGCCAGCAGTTCGGCCGTCTGTCCGGCGTCCAGGCGGGCCTGCACCACGCCGTGGCTGGCCTGGGCCGCCGGGTCCGCCGCCGGGCGGCGCAAGGCATCGGCCAGGCGGGTGGGTTCGGGCAGCCGCGCCAGTTCGGCACGCCACCAGTGTTCATGGGAGGCCGCATCCTGGCCCGCCAGCCAGGCGATGTAGTCGCGGTAGGGACGCGGCGCGGGCCCCGGATCGGCGCCGTGATAGCGCGCCAGCACTTCGCCCAATAGCTGCGAGGTGCCCCAGCCATCGAGCAACAGGTGATGGCGGGTCCACACGAAATGATGACGCCGCTGGCCGCAGCGGATCAGCGCCAGCCGCAGCAGCGGCGGCCGCGCCAGGTCGAATGCCCTTACCTGGCGGGCGGCATAGTCGTCCAGCGCCTGCGGCAGATCGCCGCGGCCGCGCCAGTCCAGTTCCTCGACCGGCAAGGCGGCGTGGCGCGCCACCCACTGCAGGGGCTGGGCGTCGTCCGGCACGAAACCGGTGCGCAGGATGGCGTGCCGCTCGGCGGCGGCGCGCCACGCATCGATGAAGCGCTGCGTGTCCAGGCCCTCGATGTCCACGCGCAACTGGTTGACGTAGGCCGAGCCCGCCTCGTCCAGCATGCTGTGATACATCAGGCCGCGCTGCATCGGCCCCAGGGGATACAGGTCGGCGGCCTGCGAGAGCTCGATCGGCAGTGCGTCCAGCCGCGCCTGGTCCAGGCCGGCCAGCGGGAAATCCGCCGGCGTCAGCGTTGCCGCGCCGCTCAGGCAATGGGCCAGCAGGGTCTGCAGATGGCCGCGCAGGGCGTCCAGCAGCGCCTGGATCTGCCCGGTCGGGTGAATGTTGCGGCTGTAGGTCAATTGCAGCGTCAGGCGGCCCTGATAGACGCGTGCGCCCACGTCCAGCCAGGCGCGCCGGCCACTGCCGGCGGCACGTTGCGCGCCCGCGCTTTCCGGGGCGATGCCCCAGGCCGCCTGCTCACTGGCGCGTTCGCCGAACTGCCCCAGGTAGTTGAACTTGACCTGGGGATACGGCGCCTGGGCCAGCACCGCGCCATCGGCATGCAGATAGCGCAGCAGGCCATAGCCCAGCCCTTTCTGCGGCACGGCGCGCAGTGCGCCGACCACCGATTTCAGGTCGTCCCGCGCGTGCACGCCGCGGGCGGCCAGCCGCTGCGGATACAGCGCCGTGAACCAGCCCACCGTGCGGCTGGTGTCCAGCTCGCCGATGTCCTCGCGGCCATGTCCCTCCAGCTCCACCAGCACGCTGTCCCGGCCGGTCCAGGCGCAAAGGGTGCGGGCCAGCGCGGTCAGCAGCAGTTCGTCGATGCGCACGCGGCCCAGCCGGGCGGCATCCACCAGCACCTGGCGCGTGAAAGCCTCATCGGCTTCCCACGACAGCGTCTGCGCATCCGCCACCGTATTGCCTCCCTGTGCCTGACCGGGCAGATCGGGTTCGTGCTGACCGCAGACCTGCTGCCAGTACGGCAGTTCGGCCCGCACCGCCGGGCTGGCGGCATGCTCGTGCAGGCGCGCGGCCCAGGCCTGCCAGGTGGCGCCGTGCGCCAGCGGCGCGGACGAGGCGGCGTGCGCCGCTTGCTCGTAGCAGCTTTCCAGGTCTTCCAGCAGGATGCGCCATGACACGGTATCCACCACCAGGTGGTGGGTGGCCAGCAGCAGGCGGCTGCCCGCCCGGCCCAGGTCCAGCCAGGCCGCGCGGAACGGCTGCGCCAGCGTCAGGCTGCGTTGCAGGCGCTCGACCTCATCGGCCAGCGCGGCTTGCGGATCGGCGTGGTCGCGCAGGTCGATGACCTCCAGTTCGGGCACCTCGCCGGCCGGCGCCACCTGCTGCCGCCACCCTTGCGCGTCTCGCGTGAAGCGCAGGCGCAGCGCGGCATGATGCGCGCTCAGGCGGGCCAGCGCCCGTTGCAGCCGCCGGGGATCGACGGCGCCCTCGCCCGCCAGCATCAGCGACTGGTTCCAGTGGTGCGAATCGGCGTAGTCCTGCTCGAAGAACCACGCCTGGATCGGGGTAAGCCCGAAGGGCTGCGCCGGATCGACCACGGCCGCCGCCGGCGCGGCGGACGGCGCAGCAGCCACGGCTTCGGCCAGCGCCGCCACCGTCTGGGCCTGCATCATCTGCCGGGCGGTGATGGCCAGGCCCGCGCGACGCGCCCGCGCCACGATCTGCAGCGTCAGGATGGAATCGCCGCCCAGCTCGAAGAAGTTGTCGTGGCGGCCCATGCGGGGCGCCTTCAGCAGGTCGGCCCAGATGGCCGCCAAGGCGGTCTCGACCGCACCCACGGGCGCTTCGTACGAGGCCGCGGCGCTGGGCGCCTCGGGCGTGGGCAAGGCGCGCCGGTCGAGCTTGCCGTTGGCGGTCAGCGGCAGGCGCGGCAGCACGGTCAAGGTGGCCGGCACCATGTAGTCGGGCAGCACACGCGCCAACCCGGTGCGCAGGGCGGCGGACGGGATCGCCCGCCCGGCGGCGGGCGCCGCATAGGCATGCAGTTGCAGGCGGCCTTGCGCATCGGCGCGGGCGATCACCGCGGCGTCGGCCACGCCGGGCAGGCCACGCAGCACGCGGGCCACCTCGTCGGGTTCCACGCGGTAACCGCGCAGCTTGACCTGGTCGTCCAGGCGGCCCAGGAACAGCAGGCTGCCGTCGGACAGTTGCCGCACCTTGTCTCCGCTGCGGTACAGCCGCAGCCCCGGCAGGCCGGGATGCGCCACGAAACGCTCGGCGGTCAGCCCGGCGCGCCCCTGGTAGCCGCGCGCCACCTGCGCGCCGCCCAGGTAGAGTTCGCCCGCGATGCCCGGGGGGACCGGATTCAGATGCTGGTCCAGCACATGGGCCGTATTGCCCGCCAGCGGCACGCCGATGGGCAGGGTCTCGCTGTGCAGCAAGGCGCCTTCGGCGGGCTGGGTCAGGATGCCGACCGTGGTTTCGGTCGGGCCATAGTGGTTGAACACCCGCAGATCGGGCCGCAGCGCGGCGATGCGGTCCAGCAAGGCGCGGCCCGTCGCCTCGCCGCCCAGCACCAGGCAGCGCGCCGGCAAGGCGCCGGCCGCGTCCCGCGCCGACAGCAGCGCCTGCAGATGGCTGGGCACGATCTTCAGCACCTCGACGCGATGCGCGCGCAGGGCCGCCGCGAAGGCATCGGGATCGAACGCCTCCTGCTCGCCCGGCAGGTACAGCAGGCGTCCGCCGCACAGGGCGCCGAACAGTGTGGTGTTGCCCAGGTCGGCCGCCACGGTGGACACCATGGCCATGCTGCCCTCGCCCGGCGGCAGGTCCAGGCGCGCCAGCAGCGCCTGCACGTAGTTGGCCAGCGCGCCGCGCGTGACGACCACGCCCTTGGGTTGGCCGGTCGAACCGGAGGTATAGATGACGTAGGCCGCCTGCCGCGGGTGTACCGTGGCGGCGGCCAACTGGCCTGATGCCGCGACGGACCCATAAGCCGGCGGCGCATTGTCCCGCACGGGCCAGCCCTGCAAGGGCCAGACCGGGATGTCCACCGGCGCGGCCAGCGGCTGGGCGGCCAGCACGAGGGCCGCCGCGCTGTCGCGCAATTGGTACGCCAGGCGGTCGGCGGGCAAGGCGGGATCCAACGGGACATAGGCGCCGCCTGCCTTGAGCACCGCCAGCACGGCCAGCACGAACGGCACGCCACGCGGGGCATGCACGGCCACGCGCACCTCGGGGCCGACCCCCGCCTGCCGCAAGGCCTGCGCCAGCCGCTCGCTGGCGGCGTCCAGTCCGGCATGGTCGAGCCGGCCCAGGGCGTCCTGCGCGCCACCCGCATGGGGCCGCGCCTGGACCTGGGCCTGCCACAGGTCCAGCACGTCGGCCTGGGCCCGCGCAAGCGGCAGCGTCTGCAAGCCCGGTTGCGCCGCGCCCGTGGGCGCCGCGTCCGCCAACCGTGGCGCGGTGTCCCGCGCGCCGGCACGCAGCGCCACGATGGCCTGCAGGAACGCGTCGACATCGTCGGCCATGGATTGCACGCGCGCGGCGTCGATCCACGCCAGGTCGGCAAGGTAGTCCAGCGCCAGTTCGCGGCCCACCATCACGCGCAAGGTCAGCGGATAGTGGCTGCCGCCCTCGCCCTGCAGGTCGCCGAAACTCAGGCCGTCGTGCGCGCTGTCGCGCAGCGCCTGATCGACCGGATAGTTCTCGAACACCAGAATGGTGTCGAACAGCGCGGCCGTGCCATCGGGGCCGGCGCGCTGGATCTGGTTCAACGGCGTGTATTCATGGTCGCGCGAGGCCAGGTTCTGCGCCTGCAGGCCGCGCAACCAGTCCCACAGCGCCTCGCCCGGCGTGCAGTGCGCCACCACCGGCAGGGTATTGATGAACAGGCCCAGCATCTGATCCGCGCCGGGCAGGCTCATCGGCCGGCCCGCCACCGTGACGCCGAAGGTGACGGCGCGCTGGCCGGTGTGGCGGCTCAGCGCCACTGCCCACGCCGCCTGCAGCAAAGTATTCAGGGTGACGCGGGCCTGCCGCGCCACGGCCTGCAACTGTTGCGTGCGCGTGGCATCCAGCACGGCCTGGCGCTGCGTGCGGCGTTGCGCGGCGGGCAGCTCGCGCGGGCGCGGATACGCCAGCAGGCTGGGCGCCTCGACCGTGCGCAGGCATTGCCGCCAATAGGCCAGGCTGGCCTGGCCATCCTGGTCCTGCAGCCACTGGATGTAGTCGCGATAGCGGCCCGGCCGTTGCGGCATGGGCTGCCCGCCATAACGGGCCAGCACGTCGGCGATCAGCTGCGTCTTGCTCCAGCCGTCCAGCAGCAGATGGTGGCTGGTCCAGATCAGGTGCTGCGTCTCGGCCCC
>NZ_FKBS01000007.1:335539-376461 GCF_900078315.1 Bordetella ansorpii | reverse complement strand
ACGATTTCCTCACAGGCCGCGGCCACGCCGGGCGAGTAGGCCAGCGCCAGGTCGCGCTGGTTGGAGAGTTGCTTGGTGGGCGTGACCGAGATCTTTCCCGGGCGGCCGTGCTCGTGGTATTCGAGAGCGGCCTTGCGAAAGTTGGCATCCATGTGGGGCTGGCGATGTCCGACAAGGTTGAAGGGAGGAATGCGGTGACTCTGGCCTCGTGTCCGCGTGCGGCGATGGGCTGCAGCCGCGGGGTCCGCAATGCCGGCGCCAGGATCCGCCAGGCCGGCACGGAAAGAGGAGCGCCTTGGGTGGGCGCGGGAATCTCGCGCTATCTTACTCTCGCCTTTCACGATACTTGCGATGTTGCAATGCACCGCGGCGCAAACGGCCTGCGGCTCACCGGGCGCGTCTCGCGATGAGCGCGCCGCGCAGGCCGCGTGGATCAAGACGCGCCGTACAGGCCCGCCGGATCGAAGCATTCCGCGATGCGCAGATCGAGCCGCCGGGCGGCCGATGCGGGGAGGACGGACGCGTCGCCAGCCATTGCCGAATCCGGCGCCGATGCGGCAACCGTGGCCGATGCCCTCGGCGTCTCGGGCGCGGGAACCAGCGTAGCCCCCTCGACCCAGCCCAGCGTCCCTTCATGCCCCAGCAGCAGATGCGCCAGATTGACGCCATGCGGGGCGACGGGCCGCAAGGCATCCAGCCGATATCGGCCAGGCCATTGCCGCGCCGCCAGGCAGCTTGCCGCATCGGCGCCGCCCCCCAGTTGGAACAACGCCGGAATCAGCCGTTGCACCGTGGCCGTGCGCAGCGGCCGCAGGTCGTCCTGGCCGAACGGCCCCAGGGTCTCGGCGCTGCCATCGGCCAGCAGCACGTCCAGTTCGCGCACGCCGCTGGCGGCGGTCTGGCCGGTGGGCCAGGCGCCCGACCGCGCCAGCCACAGCGCCAGGGTCTGGTCCCGCGGTGCGTCGGCGAATTGGCGCAGGCCCACGTTGGCCAGATCGCCCGCCAGGCAGCCGGGGCCGGCACGCCAGGCCTGCCCGGCGCGCGCCAGGGTATTCAGGGCGGAAGGATCCACCACCAGCATGGGCGGTTCGGCATCGTGGGCGGACCGCAGGGCCGGTGGCGTGCCCGCCAGCGCCAGCACCGCGCCGTACTCGGCGCACAGCGCGCGGGCCTGGCGCACGTCGGCCGCATCGCTCGCCGCCAGATGCGCCCGGCGCGGGCCGGCGTCGCGCAGCGCGCCCTGCGCGACGCGCGCCAGCCGCGCGCGCAGTTCGTCCCAGGCCGTGCGGGCCGGCCGTCGTCCAAGCAGGAAAGCGCGCCGCGATGACTGCATGACTACAATCCTTTTTTCGCCGAGAACCATTCCATGCCACGCCTCGCCTCACGCACCGAAGACTTCCTGACATTCCACGTCGTCGAGCTGTTCAAAGAAGCCCAGGCCCTGACGGCCGCCGGACGCGACATCGTCAGCCTGGGCATCGGCGAGCCGGATTTCACTGCCCCGCCCCAGGTCGTGGAAGCCCTGCAGCGCGCCGCCGCGTCGGGCCACAGCGGCTACACCGCCCCGGCCGGATTGATGGCGCTGCGCGAGGCCATCGCCGCATTCTACGCAAGCGAGTTCGGCGCGGCGGTACACCCTTCGCGCGTCATCGTCACCGCGGGCGCCTCGGGCGCGCTGGCCCTGGCCTGCGCCGCGCTGGTCAATCCGGGCGCCGAAGTGCTGATGCCCGATCCCTCGTATCCCGCCAACAGCAATTTCGTGCTGTCGGCGGGCGGCCGCCCGCGGCTGATTCCCAGCAGCGCGGCCAAGCGCTTCCAGCTGTCGGCCGCGGACGTGCGCGGGCATTGGGGCGAGGCCACCCAGGGCGTGCTGGTGGCCTCGCCCAGCAACCCCACCGGCACCTCCATCGCGCCGGCGGAACTGGCCGAACTGCTGGCCGCGGTGCGCGAACGCAACGGCTACGCCATCGTCGATGAAATCTACCTGGGCCTGTCCTACGAAGGCCAGCCGCGCTCGGCGCTGACCCTCGACGACGACGTCATCGTCATCAACAGCTTCTCGAAGTATTTCCACATGACGGGCTGGCGCCTGGGCTGGATGATCGTGCCGCAAGCCATTGCCGGCACCGTCGAGAAAATGGCGGCCAGCCTGGCGATCTGCGCGCCCACGCTGGCGCAGCATGCGGCCCTGGCCTGCTTCGCCCCGGCCACGCTGAAGATCTACGAACAGCGCCGCGAGGCCTTCCGCCAGCGGCGCGACTACCTGCTGCCCGAATTCGAGCGGATGGGCCTGCCGGTGCCGGTGCGCCCGGACGGCGCGTTCTACATCTACGCGGACCTGACGACGCTGGGCGTGGACAGCACGGCGTTCTCGAAACGCCTGCTGCACGAAGCCGGCGTCGCTGCGGTGCCCGGGGTCGACTTCGGCCCGGCGCACGGCGCGCACACGATGCGATTCTCGTACGCCACCGGACTGGACCGCCTGCAGGAGGCGGTCGCGCGCATCGGGCGCGTGCTGTAGGGCACACGCCCGATGGGCAACGATTCAGGCGAAGGGTGGCAGCCAGCCGAGGGTCAATCGCGCGCCAGCGCGATGCCCGAGGCCAGCGCCAGGCGGCGGCGCTCGGCCTGCACCTTGGCGCCGTAGCCGTTGTCGTCCAGGCCGGACGCGCCGACATAGCACGCCAGGCCGGCGGACACGGAGCCGCGGCGGTCGATACAGTCGCGCAGGATCGTGGTGCCGACATGAATGTTGGCCACCGGATCCAGCGCGGTGCTCTTGCGGCCGGAATCGGCCAGGGCATCGAACTTGTCCTGGTGCACGCGCGTCATGACCTGCATCAGGCCTTGCGCCCCCACCGAGCTTTCGGCGAAGGGGTTGTAGCGCGACTCGATGGCGATCACGGCCAGCAGCAGCAGCGGATCGATGCGCTGCTCGCGGCCGACGCGATACGCCGTATTCACCAGCACACCGGTCGCGTCATACGCCACCTTGTACTTGCGCGAGATATAGTTGCGCAGCGCTTCCACCTGGGCGCCGGACGTGCCGGCCGGGGTGTTGCGCTTGGCTGCCGCGGCTTTGGCGGCGGCCGGTTTGTCGCTACCCAGCGGGCCCAGCAGGCCGGTGGCATTGCTGGCGGGCGCGGCGGGTACCGCCATGGCGACGGCGGTTGCGGCTTCGAGCCCCGTTTCGGGGTTCAGGTCAGACTCCAGAGCGTTCAGCGCGGATGTAGGAGCCAGGGCGGTCAGCAAGGCTTTGTGCACCTGCAATGCCTGGTCTCGCAGACCGGGCAACGCGAATCCCATGCTGACCGTGACAATGACTGCGATGCCCAGGTATACAGAGCAGATGCGCAGCCATTCGGCCATTTGGCGGTGCACTCCTTGGGCCAGCCGGCGGACGGCGGCCACTGACGCATCGGGCATGACGACCTCCTGCGTAAAGAAGTGAAGGGGTGGATGTTAACCTCTCATCACAGACACATATGTAACCAAATTCCCGGGACCCCCGCAGTGAAGTACCGAGACCTCCGAGATTTCATCGACCAGCTCGAACGCCGTGGCGAGCTCAAGCGCATCGCCACGCCCGTTTCCACGAAGCTGGAAATGACCGAGATCGCCGACCGCGTGCTGCGCGCCGGCGGCCCCGCGCTGCTGTTCGAGAATGCACGGCACGACGATGCGCCGGCCGGCATGCCGGTGCTGGCCAACCTGTTCGGCACGCCGCGCCGCGTGGCCTGGGGCATGGGCGCCGAGGACGTCGGGGCGCTGCGCGAAACCGGCGAACTGCTGGCCTCGCTGCGCGAGCCCGAACCGCCGCGCGGCCTGCGCGACGCCTTCGCCAAGGTGTCCATGCTGAAGGCCGCGCTGTGGGACATGGCGCCCAAGCGCGTACGCAGCCCGGCCTCGCAGGAAATCGTCTGGGAAGGCAACGACGTCGACCTGTCGCGCCTGCCCATCCAGACCTGCTGGCCCGGCGACGTGGCCCCGCTGCTGGCCTGGGGCCTGGTGATCACGCGCGGCCCCAATGCGCGCCGCCAGAACCTGGGCATCTATCGCCAGCAACCCATCGCGCGCAACAAGCTGATCATGCGCTGGCTGTCGCATCGCGGCGGCGCGCTCGATTTCCGCGACCATGCGCAGGCGCATCCCGGCACGCCCTTTCCCGTGGCGGTAGCGCTGGGCGCCGATCCGGCCACCATCCTGGGCGCTGTCACGCCGGTGCCCGACACGCTGTCGGAGTACCAGTTCGCCGGCCTGCTGCGCGGTTCGCGCACCGAGGTGGCTCAGGCGCTGGGCAGCGAACTGTCCGTGCCGGCCTGGGCCGAGATCGTGCTGGAAGGCCATCTGCTGCCCGCCAGCGATCCGCGCGCCGTGGCGCCCACCGTACCCGACGGCGTGAATCCGCCGCCCGACACCGGCTACGAGATGGCGCTGGAAGGCCCCTATGGCGACCACACCGGCTACTACAACGAGCAGGACTGGTTCCCGGTGTTCACCGTGGACCGCATCACCATGCGGCGCAACCCCATCTACCACTCCACCTACACGGGCAAGCCGCCGGACGAACCCGCCGTGCTGGGCGTGGCGTTGAACGAAGTGTTCGTGCCGCTGCTGCGCCGCCAGTTGCCCGAGATCGTCGACTTCTACCTGCCGCCCGAGGGCTGCAGCTACCGCCTGGCGGTGGTGTCCATCCGCAAGCAGTACGCCGGCCACGCCAAGCGTGTGATGTTCGGGCTGTGGAGCATCCTGCGCCAGTTCATGTACACCAAGTTCATCGTGGTGGTGGACGAGGACATCGATCCGCGCGACTGGAAGGAAGTGGTCTGGGCCATGACGACCCGCATGGATCCGGTGCGCGACACGGTGCTGGTCGACCGCACGCCCATCGACTACCTCGACTTCGCCTCGCCGGTGTCCGGGCTGGGCGGCAAGATGGGGCTGGACGCCACCAACAAGTGGCCCGGCGAGACCGACCGCGAATGGGGCACGCCGATCCGCATGGACGACGACGTGAAGCAACGCGTCGATGCGATGTGGGGCGACCTGGGGCTGTAGGGCCTGTTGACGCCAAAAGGAGCCCGGGGCACACAGGCGGG
Source organism: Bordetella ansorpii (assembly GCF_900078315.1). Lineage (GTDB taxonomy): Bacteria > Pseudomonadota > Gammaproteobacteria > Burkholderiales > Burkholderiaceae_B > Bordetella > Bordetella ansorpii. The sequence continues at coordinate 371,362 of NZ_FKBS01000007.1, read as the reverse complement.
GAATCGGGCCACAACGAAGAAGCCCCCTTTCGGGGGCTGCTTTGCTTGCCGCGCCTTATTTGCCGTGCCGTGCGGGCGGCGCGGCGGCGGGGTCGCGGGCGGCCTCGTCGTCTTTCTTCGACGCGCGCCAAGCTTTGAACAGTTGCCAGCCGGCCAGGCCGGCGCCGGCCACCTTCAGCAGGCCACGGCGCTTGCCGCCCCCCAGCAGGACCGACGACACCGTGGAACTGACGATGGGATAACGCCGGGCCAGCGACACCGCCTGCCAGAGCAGGGACGCGCCGGTCTTGGCGCCGCCGCCGCTCACCAGACCGGCCACGCTGGAAGGCAGCAGGCTGCGGATGAGATTGGACGGCGCCAGGTCATGGCCGGTTTCGATAAGGCGCTGGGCCAGGGTTTCTCGTTCGAGGGCCGCACGGGCGCGCAGCATTTCGATGCGCACCTGGCGTTCGACGGCGGGAGTGATGCGGGCCATGGCTCAGCGCTCCTGCGCGCGGTCGTGGCCGGGCGCGTCGTAATCATCGTCGTCGACCCGCACGCGCTCGAGCATGGCCACGTCCTGCTGCAACGCATCGAGGGTGGCCGCGAACGGCGACGGGTCATGCACCAGCAGGCGGCGCACGGTCATCAGCAGCCCCACGCCGATCAGGGCATAGACGCCGGCCAGGCAACCCAGCGCCATGTACCGCTGCTCGGTGGGCCACACGGCCACGGCGATCGCGATGGTGACCACCAGCACCGCCAGCGTCAGGAACAGCAGGGCGCCGAAGGCCATGGCCAGAAGCTTGACCAGGCGCGACTTTTCCTCGGCCGCTTCGAGGCCGAACAATTCGAGGCGCGTACGCAGCAGTCCGACCAGACTGGACGCCACACCGATGACGGATCTACGCAAACTCATGTAGGAGCCAGGGGCGGACACGCGGCCAGCTTGCGCCGGCCGTGCGTCCAGGCCGGCTTAGCGGCGGCTGATCAGCAAGCCGACCAGCAGGCCGGTCACGCCCGCGATCGAGATGGCTTGCCAGGGATTGTCGTGCACGTAGTCGTCGGTGGCGCGTGCCGCGCGGCGGCCACGCTCCAGTACGGCGTCTTGCGCGTCGTGCAGCGCCTCACGGGTGCGCTTGAGCGAGACCATGGCGCGATCGCGCAGTTCGGCGGCCTTGTCGCCGGTGGTGCCGGCGGCTTCGCGCAGCAGATTCTCGGCGTCGTTCAGGCTGGTCTTCACACTGTCGATCAGCTTTTCTTTCTCTTTCGCGACTTCGTCGGATCTTCTCGAATTCATGCTGGGCTCCTCGGTAAGAGTCAAAGGGCAGGTCGATGATACCAGCGACCCGCGCAAAAGCAGGGACAGTCTTGCTACGGCATGCAACCGCTACTTCATTTGCGTGATCTCGACCACGGATTTCACGTTGCCCGGCTGCTCGATATCCTGGCGCATCACCATGTCGACCTTCGGGCAGAACCAGTCAGTGACGGTGGTGTTCAAGCCCGGAATCGGCAGGGTCAGCCCCTTGAAGGTGGCCATGGTCGGATCGGTATCGCGCGTGTAGGTGATGGGCCAGCACGAATAGCTGCCCACCGGCGTATCCAGGTTCTGGCGCTTGCCCACGCGCTTCTCGCCGATGCGCACGGTGGTGCTGGGGCGGCCGCCCACCGGGGCGTCGCGGCCGATGTTCAGCCGGTAATTGGCGCCTGGCAGGCGCTGGCCCTCGCCCGTGACGCCGCCGTAGGCGAACAGGCCAAGCATGCGCAGATCGAACTGGCCCGCTTCCTGCGGCTGTTCGCCGGCCTTGTCGTAGCGCACGAACGTGGCCTGGCCGTTCTTGACCGTCATCAGGTAATCCAGCCTGGATTTGCCCGGCGGCAGGCCCGCATAGCCGAACGAGGCCGTGCCCGTGATGCGCGCGCGGCACTGGCTGCCGCTTTGCTTGGCGACCTCTGCAAAGGCCAGGTCGGCGCCCAGCGCGATGTTGCCCTTGCCGGTCAGTTGCACCTGCCCGCCGTCGTGCATGAAAGGCGCATCGCACACGCCAGCCTGTGCGGCGCCGCAGACGGCGGCCAGCGCGGCGGCCACCGGCAGGAAAGCATGCAAAACCTTTTTCATCGCCACAAAACCGCTCCCGCAATATATATATAGACGCGCCCACGTGGTGGACGGCTGTTCCGATACTACACCGCAAGAATCGTGCGGGACATTTCAGTATTGACCGGAAACAAGGGTATTTACTTAGTTCGCTGCGAGAGCGTTTCTCTATATATTCCAGGCCACAACAAAATAGCCGTCTTTCGCCACCCTGAACGCCGGCGCAGTGTCCACCAAACACGTCGATACTCAAACGGGCTTACCCGAGCCAACCAGGAGACTTGCCATCATGCAGCGCCGTTCGTTCCTCAAAAAAGCCACCCTCGGAGCCGCAGCCGGCGGCGCCACGCTCGCCGCGCCGGCCATCGCCCAGGATACGCCTGCCATCGCGTGGCGGCTGGCGTCCAGCTTCCCGCGCAGCGCCGATGCCATCTACTCGGGCGGCGAAAGCGTGGGCAAGTACGTCTCCGAGGCCACCAACGGCAAGTTCACCATCCGCACCTTTCCCGCCGGTGAGATCGTCCCGGCGCTGCAGGTCCTCGATGGCGTGCAGAACGGCACCGTCGAGGCCGGCCACAGCGCGTCCTACTATTACTACGGCAAGGACCCCGTCCTGAGCTTCGACGCCGCGGTGCCCTTCGGCCTGAACACGCGCCAGATGAACGCCTGGATGCGGCACGGCGACGGACTGTCGCTGATGCGCGAGGTGTTCAAGAGCTACAACATCGTCAACTTCCCCTGCGGCTACTCCGGTACCCAGATGGGCGGCTGGTTCCGCAAGGAGATCAAGTCGGTCGACGACCTCAAGGGGCTGAAGTTCCGCGTCAGCGCCTTCGCCGGCGCCGTCCTGTCGCGCCTGGGCGTGGTGCCGCAACAGATTGCCGGCGGCGACATCTACCCTGCCCTGGAAAAGGGCACGATCGATGCGGCCGAATGGATCGGCCCGTACGACGACGAGAAGCTGGGCTTCAACAAAGTGGCGCCCCACTACTACTTCCCCGGCTGGTGGGAAGGCACGCTCCAGGTGTCGCTCTACGTCAACCAGGAAGCCTACAACAAGCTTCCCAAGCACTACCAGGCCGTGCTGGCGCAGGCCTGCGCCGCCGCCACCAACGACATGATCGCCAAGTACGACGCCGAAAACCCCGCGGCGCTGCGCCGGCTGATCGCGGGCGGCGCCCAGCTCAAGCCCTTCCCCAAGTCGGTGCTGGACGCCTGCTACGCCGAGTCGGTCAAGCTCTATGACGAACTGAGCGGCAAGAGCCCGATGTTCAAGAAGGTCTACGAAAGCATGCGCGACTTCCGCGACAACGAACTGCCGTGGTTCCGTGTCGCCGAAGGCAGCTACGACAGCTACATGGGCACCATCAAGCGCGGCAAGTAAGCCTTGCCACGGCGCGCCGCCGTGCGGGGGCGCGCCGACCTTTGCCCCTCCCTCCTCTCGAACGTCCGCTACGCGGACTGGATTGCATCATGAATGCCCTGCTCGCTCTCTCCCGTTTGATCGACGCGATCAACACGGTGGTGGGCCGCGCGGTGACGTGGCTGACCTTGATCGTCGTGCTCGTCAGCGCCGGCAATGCCGTCGTCAGAAAGCTCTTCAACACCAGCTCCAACGCCTGGCTGGAACTGCAGTGGTACCTGTTCGGTGCCCTGTTCCTGCTGGCGGCCGGCTATACGCTGCTGCGCAACGAGCACGTGCGCGTGGATGTGCTGGCCTCGCGCCTGCCGCGCCGCACCCAGATCTATATCGAAGTCTTCGGCGTCATCTTCTTCCTGATGCCGGCCTGCCTGCTGATCCTCTGGCTATCGTGGCCGATGTTCATGGATTCGTATCTCACCAACGAGCAGTCCTCCAATCCCGGCGGGCTGGTGCGCTGGCCCGTCAAGCTGATGATCCCCGTGGGCTTCGCCCTGCTGGTGCTTGCCGGCCTGTCGCACCTGATCAAGTGCGTGGGCTTCCTGATGGGACGCTGCGCCGATCCGGGCGCACGCGACGAAGGCGTCTCCGCCGAAGAGGCGCTGGCACAGGAGATCGCCGAGGAGGCCCGCATGCGCGAAGCCCAGGCCGCCACCGCAGAAAGCGCAGGGAAAGGACGCTGATCATGGAATTCTTCATCGCAAACATGGCGCCCATCATGTTCGCCACCCTGGTGGTGTTCCTGCTGCTGGGCTTCCCGGTCGCATTCGCGCTGGCCGCCAACGGCATCCTGTTCGGCCTGATCGGCATGGAACTCGGGCTGCTGAACGCCGCACTGTTCCAGGCGCTGCCGCAACGGGTCTTCGGGATCATATCCAACGACACCCTGCTGGCCATCCCGTTCTTCACCTTCATGGGGCTGATCCTCGAACGCTCCGGCATGGCCGAAGACCTGCTGGAGACGATCGGCCAGCTCTTCGGCACCGTCCGCGGCGGGCTGGCCATCGCGGTCGTGTTCGTGGGCGCGATGCTCGCGGCCACCACGGGCGTGGTCTCGGCCTCGGTCATCTCCATGGGATTGATCTCGCTGCCGATCATGCTGCGCTATGGCTACGACAGGCGCCTGGCCACGGGCATCATCGCGGCCTCGGGCACGCTGTCGCAGATCATCCCGCCCTCGCTGGTGCTGATCATCCTGGCCGACCAGCTGGGCCGCTCCATCGGCGACATGTACCGCGGCGCCATCCTGCCCGGCTTCCTGCTGGCAGGCACCTATGTGGCGTACGTCGTGCTGATGTCCTACCTGAAGCCGAGTTCGGCCCCGGCGCTGCCCGAGTCGGCGCGCGCCTTCAAAGAGCCGAACGGCCGCCGCGGCGACCGCTCGCTGGGCGTGCTGATGGGAATCTCCGCGCTGTCGGCCTACCTGCTCACCGAATTCATCGAGTCGGAGGCCGCCCCCGTTGACGAGAAGATCGTCCTGTCCCTGCTGATCTGGGGCCTGACTGCGTTCATCATCGCCGGCTCGAATCGCCTGCTGAAGCTGGGGCTGCTTTCGAAGTTGGCCGAGCGCGTCACCTTCGTGATGATTCCCCCGCTGTTCCTGATCTTTCTGGTGCTGGGCACGATCTTCATCGGCGTGGCCACCCCGACGGAAGGCGGCGCCATGGGCGCGGTGGGTGCGATCATCATGGCGCTGATACGCGGCCGCCTGAGCCTGTCCCTGCTGAAGCAGGCCATGGACACCACGACCAAGCTGTCCACCTTCGTGGTGTTCATCCTGGTCGGCTCCACGGTGTTCGGCCTGACCTTCCGCGGCGTGAACGGCGACCTGTGGGTGGAGCACCTGCTGGTGGGCCTGCCGGGCGGCGAGATGGGTTTCCTGATCGCCGTCAGCATACTCACCTTCGTCCTCGCCTTCTTCCTGGATTTCTTCGAACTGGCCTTCATCATCGTCCCGCTGCTGGGGCCGGTGGCGGACAAGCTGGGCATCGACCTGATCTGGTTCGGCGTGCTGCTGGCCGTCAACATGCAGACGTCATTCATGCATCCGCCGTTCGGCTTCGCGCTGTTCTACCTGCGCTCGGTCGCCCCCAAGAGCCGCTACCGCGACCGGGTCACGGGCCAGACCATCGAGCCCGTGACCACCGGCCAGATCTATTGGGGTTCGGTGCCGTTCATCGTCATCCAGTTGGCCATGGTGGCCGCGGTCATGGCCTTCCCCGGCCTCGTGATGCACTACAAGGGCGATGCGCCGGAAGTCGACGCCACCAAGATCAAGATCGAAGTGCCCACCAGCGACTACGGAAGCGGCGGCATCTACGGCGGAGACAACCCGGCCGCGGACTTCAAATAGCGCGGCCTGGCGGCTGAACGAGTACCGGGGGGCGGCGCTGCAGCATGCCCCGGATCTCGGGCACGCAGGAGCCGCAACCCGTGCCGCAACCCAGTTGCGTCTTCAACCCGGCCAGGTCGAGTCCGGCAGCGATGCCGGACTCGATGGCGGCATCGGTCACGCCCATGCAGGCACAGACCGTGCGCGCCCGCTTCGCCGCGCCGCCGCGGCCCATCAGCAGGCGCGCCAGGCCGGCGGGCGCCTCGCCGCTGTCGGCCCAGGCCAGCATGCCCGGCTGGGCGCGCGCATCGCCCGCCAGCAGGAATGCATCGGGCCGGCGCGCCTCGTCCAGGCCGGCGCGGCGCAGCACGCCACGCGCGGGATCGTCGAAAGCCGCCGTGGGCCGGGCCAGGCGCAGCGCCCGCGCCAGTTCCTCCAGCACGTCGGCGGCAGGCGCCGCCTCGGCGGCCATGCGCAGCCTCAGGCCGCCTCCGCCCAGCGCGGACGGCAACAATACCGCGTAGGGAAAGCGCGCAAGCCAGGGCATGAACGCCTGCCGCAGCATGGCCGCGTCGCCTCGAACCCAGGCCATCGCCTGCCAGGGCAACGGCGCCCCCGCCACATCCACCGCGCTATGCTTCAACTCGGGCTGGTGCGACACGGGATCGCGCGCGGGATGGGTCAAGGCGTTGACGCCATCGCCGGCCATGAAGCCGCTGCCCCAATGCATGGGCAGGAATGCGTGGCCGGGCGCGAGCCCCTCGTCCGCGCGGGCCGGCAGCACCACGGCGCCCCGCCGCGAACGCACGCGCACCAGCGCGTCCTCGGCCAGATCCAGGCTCGCCATATCCTGGGGATGCAGCGAAATCCAGGGCTCCTCGACGTGCTGCACCAGTGTGGCGGACAGGCCGGTGCGGGCCATGGTGTGCCAGTGGTCGCGCAGGCGGCCCGTGGTCAGGCGCAGGGGAAATTCGTCGCTGACGGGGTCGGCCACGGGCACATGGTCCACGTCGATGAAGCGCGCGCGTCCGTCCGGCGTCGGGAAGCGGCCATCGGCATACAGGCGCGCCGTGTCGTGGCCGCCGCGCACCGGCCATTGGCGCGGCCCCTGCTCCAGCGCCGCATAATCCACCGCGCTGTAGTCCAGGTCGCGGCCCTCGGTCAGGGCCGCATGCTCGGCGAACACGGCGGCTTCGTCCGCATAATCGAACAGCGCCGCCTTGTGCGGGGCGATCCGTGCGGCCAGGCGGCGCGCCACGCCGCACGCCAGCCTCCAGTCGGCCTGCGCGCTGCCCGGCGGCGCGATGGCCGCGCGCACGCGGCTGATGCGGCGCTCGGAATTCGTCACAGTGCCGTTCTTCTCCGGCCAGGTGGCCGCGGGCAGCACCAGGTCGGCATAGGCCAGCGTCTCGGTGTTGGCGAAGGCCTCCTGCACGATGACGAACTCGGCCGCCTGCAGGGCCTGCCGCACGCGCGCCTGGTCGGGCAGCGACTGCGCCGGGTTGGTGGCCGCGATCCACAGCACCTTCACACGCCCTTCCCGCACGGCGTCGAACATCTGCACGGCCGGCAGGCCCGGCGTATCCGGCAAGGCCTCCACGCCCCAGGCAGCGGCCACTTCCGCGCGGTGCGCCGCATCGGACGGATCGCGGTGGCCCGGCAGGAGGGTCGCCATGCCGCCCGCCTCGCGGCCGCCCATGGCATTGGGCTGGCCGGTCAGCGAAAACGGCCCGGCGCCCGGCCGGCCGATCTGGCCCGTGGCCAGGTGCAGATGGATCAGCGCCGCGTTCTTGGCCGTGCCGTTCGCGGATTGATTCAGTCCCATGGTGTACAGCGACAGCGCGGCGCCAGCCCGGCCGAACCAGCGGGCGGCCTGCGCGATGTCCGCGGCCGGCACGCCGCACAGCGCCTGCGCCACCTGCGGGGCATAGGCGTCGATGCGCGCCCGCAGCGCATCGAAACCCGCCGTGTGGCGCGCGATGTAGTCCCGATCGATCAGGTCCTCGCGCTCCATCACATTCATCATGGCGAGGAACAGGGCCACGTCGCTGCCCGGCGCGATGGCCAGGTGCAGATCGGCGATGCCGGCGGTATCGGTGCGGCGCGGATCGACCACCACGATCTTCATGTCCGGCCGTGCGGCCTTTGCGGCCTCCAGCCGGCGGAACAGCACCGGGTGCGCGTACGCCATGTTCGAGCCCGCGATCAGCACCATGTCGGCGCGGTCCAGATCGTCGTAACAGGCCGGCGGCGCATCGGCGCCCAGCGTCTTCTTGTAGCCCGACACCGCGCTGGACATGCACAGCCGCGAGTTCGTGTCGATGTTGTTGGTGCCGACCAGCGCGCGCGCCAGCTTGTTGAAGACGGCGTAGTCCTCGGTCAGCAACTGGCCGGACAGGTAGAAGCCCACCGCGTCCGGCCCGTGCCGGCGGATGGTCTCGGCCAGGCGCCCGGCGGCCAGGTCCAGTGCATCGTCCAACGCCAGGGGCGCGCGCGCCGCGTCGCGCCTGGGCCGCCATTCGGCCTCGCGCACCCGGGCGGCATCGCGCCGCACGGTGTCGGCCAGCGTGCGGCCCTTGCTGCACAGCCTGCCCTGGCTCGATGGATGATCCGCGTCGCCGGTGACGGACAGGACCTGGTCGCCGCTTGCCTGCACGCGCACGCCGCAGCCGGTGCCGCAATAACAGCAGACGGACGAGACCGTATGCGCCTGGACATCGGCACGCGTGATGGAAATCCCTGCACTCATGCCGCGCTGGCCTCCCTGGCCTCGTCCTCGCCGAACATCAACGCATCACGCAAGCCCCCGATGGGCAGGCCCTCTCGGATCAGCCGGAAGTACCACGCGCCGTCCGCGGTATCGCCATACAGGCAGGCGCCCACCAGTTTGTCGTCCTTCACCACCAGTTTCTTGTAGACGCCCGTGGTGGTGTCGGACAGGGTGATCAGTTCCGCACCGGCCTGGCCCGAGAAATCCCCTGCAGAGAACAGATCGATGCCCGTGACCTTGAGCTTGGTCGACGTCACGCTGCCCGCATAACGGCCGATGCCGTGCAGCGCCAGATGATTGGCGGCCACGCGCGCCTGCTCGAACAGCGGCGCGACCAGGCCATAACAGGCGCCGCGATGGCTGGCGCATTCGCCCACGGCGTAGATGCGCGGATCGTAGGTCTGCAGGGTGTCGCTGACGACCACGCCCCGATGAACCTGCAGGCCGCATTGCTCGGCAAGCTCGGTATTGGGACGCACCCCCGCCGCCATCACGACCAGATCCGCGGGAATTTCCTGTCCATCGGCGAAACGCACGCCGCGGACATGGCCGCGGCCATCGTCCAGCAAGGCTTCGGTCTGTTTCGCCAGCAGGAACGCCAGGCCGCGAGCGTGCAGGCTCTGCTGCAGCAACGCGGCCGCATGGCCATCCAGCTGGCGGTCCAGCAATGCGTGGCCCAGGTGCACCACCGAGACCCGCATGCCGCGCATCGCCAGGCCGTTGGCGGCCTCCAGGCCCAGCAGGCCGCCACCGATCACCACGGCATCGCCCCCCCGCGCCGCGGCCGCGATCATGCACTGCACATCGCCGATGTCGCGAAAGCCGACCACGCCGTGCAGGTCGCGGCCGGGCACGGGCAGCACGAACGGATGCGAGCCCGTGGCCAGCAGCAGCTTGTCGTACGGCGACTGCGAGCCATCGGCGCCATGCACTACGCGGCGCGCGCGGTCGATCCGCACCGCGGGACAATCCAGTTTCAGGTCGATGCCATGCTGGCGGTACCAGTCCAGGTCGTTCAGCACGATGTCCTGGAAGGCCTGCTCGCCGGCCAGCACCGGCGACAGCAGGATGCGGTTGTAGTTGGGATGCGGCTCGGCGCCGAACACCGTGATGTCGTACAGATCGGGCGCCTGCTTCAGCAGTTCTTCCAGCGTGCGTACGCCGGCCATGCCGTTGCCGATCACCACCAGACGTTGCTTCATCGCATCCTCTCCTGGCGCTGCGTTCAGGCGTGCGCGGGATGCGCGTAACGCCGGTACAGAAAGTCCACCACGCCCGCGCGGCACGCCTGGTAGGCCGGATCGCCCGCCAGCGCCACGCGGTCGCGCGGACGCGGCAGGTCCACCGGCAGGATCTCGCCGATGGTGGCCGCGGGCCCGTTGGTCAGCATGACGATGCGGTCGGACAACAGCACGGCCTCGTCCACGTCGTGCGTCACCATGACGACCGTGCTGCGCGTCTTGGCCACGATGCGCAGCAATTCGTCCTGCAGGTGGGCGCGCGTCAGCGCATCCAGGGCGCCGAACGGTTCGTCCATCAGCAGCACACGCGGCTCGATGGCCAACGCGCGCGCAATGCCCACGCGCTGCTTCATGCCGCCGGAGATCTCGCGCGGCAGCTTGTCGCGCGCCGCCGTCAGTCCCACCAGATCCAGCGCGGCCTGCGCGCGCTCGTCCTGCTGCGCCCGGCTTTCGCGGCCGCCGAACACGCTTTCCACGGCCAGGTGGATGTTCTGGAAGCAGGTCAGCCACGGCAGCAGCGAATGGTTCTGGAACACCATCGCGCGGTCCGGTCCGGGTCCGGTGATCTCGCGCTCGGCGCACAGCAGCACGCCCGAGGTGGGCCGCGCCAGGCCGGCGATCAGGTTCAGCAGCGTCGATTTGCCGCAGCCGGAATGGCCGATCAGCGTGACGAACTCGCCGGTGTCGACGGTCAGGTCGATGTCGCGCAACGCCACGAAGGGCTTGCCGCGCGTGCTGAAGACCTGGCCGACGTTCTCGATACGCAGGGATTTCTGCATGGTGTCACTCCTCGTAGGCGAACCGGCGTGCGATCCGCAGCAGCGCGAGCTCCAGCAGCAGCCCGACGATGCCGATCACGAAGATGGCGACCACGATGTGCTCCACCTTCAGGTTGTTCCATTCGTCCCACAGCCAGAAGCCGATGCCCGTGCCGCCCGTCAGCATCTCGGCGGCCACGATCACCAGCCAGGCCGTGCCGATGGACAAGCGCACGCCGGTCAGGATGTAGGGCAGCACCGCGGGCAGCAGCACGCGCGTCACCACCTTCCATTCGGACAGGTTCAGCACCCGCGCCACGTTCAGGTAGTCCTGCGGCACGCGCGCCACGCCGGCCGCGGTATTGATCACCATGGGCCAGATCGAACAGATGAAGATGGCCCAGATCGCCGCGGGATCGGCCGCCTTGAACAGCAGCAGCCCCAGCGGCAGCCAGGCCAGCGGCGAGACCGGGCGCAGCAGGCTGACGATGGGCGAGGCCATGGCGCCGGCCATCGCATAGCGGCCCATGATGAAGCCCGCGGGAATGCCTACCAGCGCGGCCAGGCCGAAACCCAGGCCCACACGCCGCAGCGACGCCAGCACGTTCCAGCCCACGCCCTTGTCGTTGGGGCCGTTGTCATAGAAGGGATCGGCGAACAGCTGCACCGCCGCGTGCCACGTCTTGCCCGGAGTGGGAATCTCGGGCACCAGCAGCGAGATGCATTGCCACATCAGCACGAACACCGCGAATCCGGCCACGGCGCCGATCGCGCGGCGGGCGGCGGGTTCGTAGGCCTCGCGCAGGAACGGGGTGCGCGCGGCGGCCGCGGCCGATGGCGCCGCCGTGGGCAGGGACTGGGAGGGGGAGGACGTCATGACGGAAGTGGACATGTCAGGCTGCCTTGATCTTGAAACCGTCGGCGTAGGCGGCGGGGTTGCTGCCGTCCCAGACCACGCCGTCGATCAGGGTGGATTTGCGCGTCTCGGACGCGGGCAGCGCCGCGCCCGCCGCCGTGGCGGCCTGCTTGTAGATGTCGATGCGGTTCACCTGGCGCGCCACGGCCTGGTAGTCGGGGTGCTCTTTCAGCAGGCCCCAGCGCTTGTGCTGCGTCAGGAACCACATGCCATCGCTGAGGTACGGGAAATTGGCCTCGCCGTTGCCGTAGAAGCGCATGGCGTGCGCGTCGTCCCACTTCTTGCCCAGGCCGTCCTCGTAGCGGCCCAGCATGCGGTCGACGATGCCCTCCGCCTCGGTGTTCACGTAGGCGCGCGCGGCGATGGTCTCGGCCGTCTTGCGGCGGTTCTCGGGCGAGGCGTCGATCCATTTTCCCGCCTCGAGGATGGCCGCCGTGACGGCACGCGCGGTGTTGGGATTGCGCTGCACGAAATCGGACGTGGTGCCCAGCACCTTCTCGGGGTGGTCTGTCCAGATCTGCTGCGTGGTGCAGGCGGTGAAGCCGATCTTGTCCATGATGGCCCGCGCGCCCCAGGGTTCGCCCACGCAGAAGCCGTCCATGTTGCCCACGCGCATGTTGGCCACCATCTGCGGCGGCGGCACGGTGATGGCGCGCGCGTCGCGGAACGGATCGATGCCGTACGCGGCCAGCCAGTAGTACAGCCACATCGCGTGCGTGCCGGTGGGAAAGGTCTGCGCGAAGGTGTAGTCGCGCTTGTCGCCGGCCATGACCTTGGCCAGCGACTCGCCGTCGCGCGCGCCGGCCGCAAGCAACTTGCTGGACAGCGTGATGCCCTGGCCGTTCTGGTTCAGGCTCATCAGCACGGCCATGTCCTTCTTGGGACCGCCCACGCCCAGGTGCAGCCCGTAGAGCAGGCCGTACAGGACATGCGCCATGTCCAGCTCGCCGTTGGCCAGCTTGTCGCGTACGGAGGCCCAAGACGCCTCCTTGCTCGGCACGATCTTCACGCCGTGCTTCTTGTCGAAGCCCATCACCGAGGCCATCACCACCGAGGCGCAATCGGTCAGCGGGATGAAGCCGATGCGCACCTCGGGCTTCTCGGGCGCGTCGCTACCCGCGGCCCAGGCGCCGGCGCGCACCAGCGGATCGACCAGGGTCAGCACACTTGCGCCCGCGGCGCCGGCCAGCCACCGGCGGCGTTGCGGGTTGGCGGCCGACGAGTCGGCGGCCGGCGTACCAGGGAAAGGCGGCTTGGCGGTAAGGCGAGAAACAGACATCGTCGAGGCTCCGGAAATAACGCCGTGGCAAAAAAAAACGCTCCGCACGTACCGGAGCCTGTTGACCGGGACGTTGCGGAACGCCGTTGTTCCTGACTGCAATGCTGAGGCGGAGGGCTTTCTTGGCCGTCCAACCTTCCTTAAGCAATCGCTGTGCCAGTTTTTATTTTCTTGTTTTTTCCTTTTTTGTTCATAGACTTACCAGAAAACCCCACCTCCCCACTGCTGCCGGGCTCGGACTCGACGCACAGAAGCGGTGCGCGGTCCGGTGCCACCGCACTGTTTCCGTGCCGCAGCGCAACAATGCCGGCGTCAGCGAATGACGCGGCCATACCAACAAATAACCTGCGGAAATATCAATCCAATAAATCAGACGTTGTAGGGATGTAGCCGAGCTTCCTATGATCCCGGGTATCCTGCGGATCGTTGTGGTCCGCGCCTGGTTATTCCCGATGAAGCTCTTTCCGATATTTGCCGACTTGAAAGGCCGGCGTGTGCTGGTGGTAGGCGGTGGCAGCGTGGCGGCCCGCAAGGTGATGGCGCTGCAAGAGGCCGGCGCGGCCGTGCGCGTGGGCGCGCCCGAGCTCGAAGCGGCGCTGGCGCAGCAGGCTGCCGACGGCGGCATCGATCACGTGGCCGGTCATTTCGAACCTTCCTGGCTGGACGACGCCTGGCTGGTGGTGGCCGCCACCGATGATCGCGAGGTCAACGCCGCGGTCGAGGCCGCCGCCAATGCACGCCGCATCTTCTGTAATGTCGTCGACGTGGCCGAACTGTCATCGTTCCAGGTTCCCGCCATCGTCGACCGCTCGCCGCTGGTGCTGGCCATCTCGTCTTCCGGCGTGGCGCCCGTACTGGCGCGCCGCCTGCGCGAGCGCCTGGAATCGCTGCTGGACCACACCCTGGGCCCGCTGGCCGAACTGGCCGCGCGCCATCGTCCGCGCATCCGCGAGGCCCTGCCCGACCTGGGCCGGCGCCGCCGCTTCTACGACTGGCTGTTGGATGGCCCGGTCGCCGGCTGGCTGCGCCAGCAGCAGCCCGCGCAGGCCGAGGCGGAACTCGTCCAGATGCTGAACCGCGGCTGGCCGCAGGAGGCTGGCAGCGTGGTGCTGGTGGGCGCCGGTCCCGGCGATCCGGGCCTGCTGACGCTGAAGGCGCTGCGCGCCCTGAACGAAGCCGACGTCATCCTGTACGACCGTCTGGCCAGCCCCGACGTGCTGGCGCTGGCGCGGCGCGATGCCGACCGTGTGTCCGTGGGCAAGCTGCCCGGCGAAAACCATGATGCCACGCAGGCCCGCATCCACGCGCTGATGGTGGAACATGCGCGGGCCGGCCGCCGCGTGGTGCGCCTGAAGGGCGGCGACGCCTTCATCTTCGGCCGCGGCGGCGAGGAACTCGAATATCTGCGCGAACACGGCGTGCGCTATGAAGTAGTGCCCGGCATCACCGCCGCGCTGGCCTGTGCGGCCTATGCGGGCGTCCCGCTGACGCACCGCGATCACGCGCAGTCGGTACGCTTCGTCACGGCGCACTGCCGCCAGGACGAAGACACGCTGGACTGGGACGGCCTGGCGCGCGGCAGCCAGACGCTGGCGTTCTACATGGGCGTGGGCCAGCTGGAATACCTGTCCGAGCGCCTGATCACGCACGGGCGCGCGGCCAACACGCCCTTCGCACTGGTCGAGAACGGCAGCCGGCCCGAGCAGCGGGTGGTGACGGGCACGCTGGCCGATCTGGCCGAGCGCGCGCGCGCGCACGGCATCCACGCCCCCGCGCTGTTGATCGTGGGCGAGGTGGCCGCGCTGGCACCGAAGCTGCACTGGTTCGGCCAGTCGCTGGAAGCGCACGGCGAATGAAACGTTGATCGCGGCAGGGTCCCGCTCGGGCCTGCCGCCTGGAATCCTTATTGAAGACTGGACCCTGCCGATAGAGGCGCGACACGGCAGCCCCGCGCGCTTTCGCGGCGGAATGATGGACGGCTACGCCGCCGTCAACACCGCGCGCCCCACCACCTTGCCCTGGCGCAGCGACGCCAACACGCTGTCGGCCTCGGCCATCGGATGCCGGGTGACGGGCACGGACGCCACCTTGCCGCCGCGCACCAGGTCCATCAACTCCCGCAGTTCGGCCAGGTTGCCCACGTAGCTGCCGATGATGGACAAGGCCTTCATCGGAATCAGCGCGATGGGCCACGACGAGCCGCCGCCGAACAGGCCCACCACGACCAGCTTGCCGCCCTTGGCCAGGAAGTCGAACGCCAGCCCCGTGGTGGACGGCGCGCCGACCAGGTCGATGGCGCCCGCCAGCAGTTGACCGCCCGCCGCTTCGATGATCTGCCGGGCCGCATCCGGCGCCGCGCCATCGACGGCCGCCAGGGCCCCGGCATCCAATGCGGCCTGGCGCTTGGCCGGATCGATGTCGACCACGATGGCGCCCGCGCCGCCCAACGCCTCGATCAGCGTCAGGCACATCAGCCCCAGTCCACCCGCGCCGAAGATGACGATGGGACGCTGCGTATACACCTCGGCGCCGATCTTCTTCAGCGCGGAATAGGTGGTCAGGCCCGAGCAGGCATACGGCGCGATCAAGGCGGGATCGAGATCGCCGATGTCGATCAGGTAACGCGGATGCGGCACCACGATGTATTCGGCATAGCCGCCCGGCCGGTGCACGCCCAGGCACGCCGGCGCGGAGCAATGGTTCTCCATGCCGGACGCGCAGGCCGGGCACTTGGCGCTGCCGCAGCCGATCCACGGATACACCAGATACTGGCGTCCCTCGTCCAGGCCCTGTGCATCGGGCCCCGCCGACACCACCTCGCCCACGGTCTCGTGGCCCAGCGTCAGCGGTAGCGTCACGCCCCGCTCTTTCAGCGACAGCGTGCGTCCCTGGCCCAGGTCGTAACCGCCTTCCCACAGGTGGATGTCGCTGTGGCACACGCCCGCGGCGCGCACCTTCAGCAAGACCTGGGTTCCCTGCGGCTGCGGCGTGGGTTGGTCCAGCGCCTGCAACGGTTCGCGGAAATTGACAACGCAATAGCACTTCATCAAAGCCTCCTGGTTCTTACTTCTTGACCGACGGGCACTCGCTTTCCGCCAGCGACACGAACACTTTCTCGCCCGGCACGGTGGACAGGATCCTGTAGAAGTCGTTGGCGTACTTCGATTCGGCCGGCTTCTTCACTTCCACCAGGTACATGTCCATGATGACGCGCCCGTCCTCGGGACGCACGCGGGCGTTCTTGATCAGCCGGGTCGTGATGGGCCGCTCGCGCATCTTGCGGTTGACCGCCGCGCCGTCGAAGGTGCCCGCGGCCTGCGCCGCCTGCAGATAGTGCACCGTGGACACGTAGCTCAGCGCCTGCACGATGGACGGCGGGCGCGTCGTGCCCACCTTCTGCTGCCAGCGGCGGGTCCAGGCGCGCGTGTCCTCGTCGGCGTCCCAGTAGAAGCCTGTGGGAAACGTCAAACCCTGCGCCACCGGCAGGCCCATGGCCTGCACGTCGTTGATGAAAGTCAGGAAGGTCATCAGGCGCTGCTGGCCGCCCGTCAGTCCGAATTCCTGTGCCTGCTTGATCAGGTTGACCAGGTCGCCGCCCGCGCTGGCCAGGCCCACCACGTCCGCGCCGGAGGACTGCGCCTGCAGCAGGAACGACGCGAAGTCCAGCGCGCCCAGCGGGTGCCGCGTACTGCCCAGCACCTTGCCGCCGGCCGTCTGCACGAAGCGGCTCGCGTTGGCTTCCATCGATTTGCCGAACACGTAATCGGTGGTGATGAAGTACCAGCTCTTGCCGCCCTGGTCGACCACGCTGCGCACCACGGCATTGGCCAGCGCGTAGGTGTCGGGCGCCCACTGCGTGCTCAGTTCGCTGCACTGCTTGCCGCTGAAGTCGCCGGCGAAGCCGCCGCTGATCAGCGCGGCGCCGCCCTTCTCGCGCGCCACGCCTTGCGCCGCCAGCCCGGCGGAACTGGCCCCGCCGTCCACCACGGCCACCACGCCCTGCGTGTCGAACCAGCGCCGCACCAGCGACGAGGCCACGTCGGCCTTGTTCTGGTTGTCGGCGCCGATGACCTCGACCGTCTTGCCCGCGACCTTGCCGTCGAAGTCCTCGACGGCCATGCGCACGGCCATCTCGGACCCCAGCCCGCCCAGGTCGGCATAGATGCCGGATCGATCGTTGGATACCCCCAGGCGGACGACGTCCTGGGCCTGGGCGGCGCCCACGGCGAATGCCACGGCCACGGCCGCCACCACAGCGGAAATGCGCATCTGTTTGTCTCCCTGCGCGGCCTGTGGCCGCTTGTTTTGATAGGTACAAATGCGAAGCATCGGGCAGCGTCGTGCAGCCGCCTGAAAGAAATTTCCTGTGCGGAAAATTCCTGCGTTGACTGTAGGAGGGGGCGGGGACAAAGTCAACGGCCCGAGACGATCGCCCCCGGGCCGTTCGTGTGCGTGCGCGGAAAGACAGCGCGCCTGGCATCCGCATCGCGGCGCAGCATGGCCACGGAGCGGAAAAGTGCGGGCGGCCGTCACGGGCCGCACGGTTCAGTGGTTCTTCTGCTTGGTACCGAAAATGCGGTCGCCCGCGTCGCCCAGGCCGGGGATGATGTAGCCATCTTCGTTCAGGCGTTCATCGATGGACGCCGTGTAGATGTTGACGTCGGGATGCTTGGCCAGCACGGCGTCGATACCGACCGGCGCCGCCACCAGCACCAGCGCGCGGATCTCGCGGCAGCCGGCGCGCTTGAGCATGTCGATGGTGGCCAGCATGGAGCCGCCGGTGGCGAGCATGGGATCGACGATCAGCGCCAGGCGCTGGTCGAGCTCGCCCACCAGGCGCTCGACGTAGGTGTGCGCTTCGAGGGTCTCTTCGTTGCGAGCCACGCCCACGACGCTGACCTTGGCGCCGGGAATCAGGCTGAGCACGCCATCCAGCATGCCGATGCCGGCGCGCAGAATCGGCACGACAGTGACCTTCTTGCCGGCGATCTTCTCGACCTTGACGGTGCCGCACCAGCCTTCGACTTCGGCTTCGATCAGCGGCATGTCCTTGGACGCCTCGTAGGTCAGCAGCGCGCCGACTTCCTGCGACAGTTCGCGAAAGCTCTTGGTGCTCAGGTCGGCGCGCCGCATGATGCCCAGCTTGTGGCGGATCAGCGGATGACGAATTTCATGCACGGGCATGACAGGGATCTCCAGGGAATACGAATACGGCATGCGCCGGCCAGCGTGCCGTCGGAATATCGTAGCTTGGTTCCGGGCAGGATGGCGGTGGGTGTGGGGCGGGCGGGATGTTAACCCGTTGCGGGCATGCCGGGACCGGAGCCCGGTGCGGGGTTCTCATCGGGGCGCTGTTTCTGTGCCGGCGTTTGCTGTGTTCTTGAGGCGTCCTCTGTGCGGGATGGGGGCAGTGCCGGCCAAGTCGTCGGGCTCGGGCGCGCCACGAGGCGCCCTCGGCCGCTACGCGGCTGCCCCTCCTCCAATTGGCCGGCACTGCCCCCATCCCGCACAGAGGACTCACACCCGCGTCATGCGACGGTCTTCGCGGCAACGGCATGCGGATGGCGGCGCCACTGCGCATGTTTTCCGATTCCCCCTGCGGCAAGCCCTCCTCCCATCCACGCTGTCTCCACTCCCTCCGCCTGGCTCGTCACCGCCGAGCAAACACGAATAGCCACAAGCGCCGCATGCAGCGTGCAACGGATCGAGCGCAATAAGTGGAGAGAGGGGGGTTTGTATTCCGGGCTGTCGCGACTCGGAAAACCTTCCCGGCACGGCCAGTGAAGGCGCGGCATCCGCCGCATTGCACGAACGCCAGCCTCTGGATGGGAGTCCGGGCCGCGCCGGCCAATTGGAGTCGGGGCAGTCCCGCGCAGCGGGACCGAGGGCGCCTGCTGGCGCGCCCGAGCCCGACGACTTGGCCGGCGCGGCCCGGACTCCCATCCAGAGGCGACATAAGCACCCAAGACAACGAAAAAACACTTACCCAGCGCACCGCCAAAGCACTTATTGACGATCCACCAGCCAGGCAATCAACGCATCGTCGAACTGCCGCACCGCCCCGGCCTGCTCATGATTGACGATGCTGACGATGACATACCGCTTGCCGTTGCTCCCCAGCACATAGCCTGCAATGGCGCGCACATCGCGCAAGGATCCCGTCTTCAGATGCGCCATGCCCTCGGCATCCTTGCCGCGCAGACGACGGCGCACCGTGCCGTCCACCCCCGAGATCGCCAGCGATGACATGTATTCGGGCATATACGGCGAGGACCACGCCAGCGTCAGCAGCGAGGCCAGGCTTTCCGCCGACACCCGCGCCTCGCGGGCCAGGCCGGCGCCGTTGTCGATCACCAGTTCGGGCATCTTCAGGCCCTGCGCCGTCAGCAGCGAACGCGCCACCATGTCGCTGCTGGCCACCGTGGCCGGACGCGCGCCGCGCTCGGCACCCAGCGTCAGCAGCAGCGTGCGCGCCATCACGTTGTTGCTGCGCTTGTTGATCGTGCGGATGATCTCGCCCAGCGGCTTCGATTCGTTGGCCGTCAACAGCACCGCGTCGGCGGGCACGCGGCCGGCGCGCACCTGGCCCGTGAACTTGCCGCCCAGGTCCGTCCACAACTGGCGAAACACCGCCTGGGCGTATTCGGGCTGCGACAGCGCCAGCCGGTACAGGCTGAATTCGCCGCAGGATCCCGCCACTGTGCCACCCACGCGCAGCGAGACGCCCTGTTGGGTCATCACCGGATCGGTCGTCACCACCGGGGGACCGGGGCAGCGCGCGTCGCTCCATTGCACCTTGCCCTCGATGCGCACGCCGGGCAGCGGCGGATCGATGTAGGGCACCCACTGGCGCTTGGCCGCATCGGGCACGAACAGCAGGCGCATCGCGCCGAAGCCCACCATCAGGGCGTCCGGGCTGGCGTTGTAGGCGCGGTCGGGCGCGCCGTCGAAGGCGCCGGGGTCGATGGACACCTGGCCGAAGATGCTGCGGTCGATGACCAGGTCGCCGATCTGCTTCACCCCGCGCAACCGCAGGTCGCGCAGCAGGTTCCACACGTCTTGCAGCATCAGTTGCGGATCGCCGCCGGCGCGCAGGTACAGCGGGCCGGGCAACACACCCTTGGCATCGGGGCGCATGCCCGGATCGGCCAGCAGTTCGGTACGCCAGATGTAGTTGGGCCCCAGCTCGGACAGCGCCGCCCAGGTGGTGACCAGCTTCATCACCGAAGCCGGGTTGCGCGGCGTAGTGGCGTTGATGGCCGCCAGGCGCGGGCCGCCGATCTCCTGCACCACCAGCGACAGCGAATCGTCGGGCAGGCCGCTCTTCTTCCAGATGGCCGACAGCTCGGGAGGCAGCGCCTGCGCGTGTCCCTGTGCCGCCGCCAGCACCAGCCCGGCCGCCACCAGCCACCGCTTCAGTATTCCCGCTCGCTTGACCGCCATACGCGCCACGCCGCCGTGTTCCAGAAAACCGTGAGCATACCGAATCAAGCTTGCGGGCAGCCCAACGCCGGGCCATCGAAAGCGCCGGGTTTACCGGTGACCCGACGCACCACGCAACGAGCTTCATCCAGCCGGTGGGCGGTGTTTTCGCGCCGTCATACAATAGTGGGTTGTCCCGCGGCCCGATGCCGCGTCAATCTTTTCGGCTGTCCCCCTCGCGTGTCCGCCCCGCTCACCCTCTCCGATTTCGACTACGAACTGCCGCCCGAGCTGATCGCGCAGCATCCCGCCGCCCAGCGCGGCGGCAGCCGCCTGCTGCACCTGGATGCCGCCAGCCAACTGCACGACCGGCAGTTTCCCGACCTGGCCGACCTGCTGCGCGCGGGCGATCTGCTGGTCTTCAACGACACCCGCGTCATCAAGGCGCGCCTGGCCGGCCACAAGGCCGGCAGCGGCGGCAAGGTCGAAGTGCTGGTCGAACGCCTGGTCGAGCCCACCCGCGCCCTGGCCCACGTGCGCGCCAGCAAGTCGCCCGGCCCCGGCACCGTGCTGCGCCTGGCCGATGCGTTCGACGTCGAGGTGCTGGGCCGCGAAGGCGAACTGTTCGACCTGCGCTTTCCGGCGCCGGCGCTGGACCTGCTGGACGCGCACGGCGCCACGCCGCTGCCGCCCTACATCACGCACGCGGCCGAGGAAACCGACGACAGCCGCTACCAGACCGTCTACGCCCGCGAGCCGGGCGCGGTGGCCGCTCCCACCGCCGGCCTGCACTTCGACGACCCCATGCTGCAGAAACTGGCCGGCCTGGGCATCGAACGCGCCTTCGTCACCCTGCACGTGGGCGCCGGCACCTTCCAGCCCGTGCGCGTGGAGAACCTGTCCGAACACGTCATGCACGCCGAGTGGTACACCGTGCCGCAGGCCACGGCCGACGCCGTGGCGGCCACCCGCGCCCGCGGCGGCCGCGTCGTGGCCGTGGGCACCACCAGCGTGCGCGCCCTAGAATCCGCCGCCGCGAAGACGGAGACGGCGGCCAGCGCGGCGCGTCCGGGCCGCGATCGGCCCATCGAGGCCGCCCAGGGCGATACCCGGCTGTTCATCACGCCGGGCTACCGCTACCGCGCGGTGGACGCGCTGCTGACCAACTTCCACCTGCCCCAGTCGACCCTGCTGATGCTGATATCGGCGCTGGCCGGCATGGATCCCATCCGCCGAGCCTATGCGCACGCGGTGGCACAGCGCTACCGCTTCTTCAGCTACGGCGACGCCATGTTCATCGAAACTCCCCGCCCATGACCGGACTGCGCTACGAACTGCTGGCCACCGACGGCGCCGCGCGCCGCGGCCGCATCACCCTCAACCACGGCACGGTCGAGACCCCGATCTTCATGCCCGTGGGCACCTATGGCAGCGTCAAGGCCATGCTGCCGCACGAACTCAAGGAAATCGGTTCGCAGATCGTGCTGGGTAACACCTTCCACCTGTGGCTGCGCCCCGGCACCGAGATCATGCAGAAGCATGGCGGCCTGCACGGCTTCATGCAGTGGGACAAGCCCATCCTGACCGACTCGGGCGGCTTCCAGGTGTTCAGCCTGCAAGGCATGCGCAAGATCACCGAGGAAGGCGTGAAGTTCGCCTCGCCCATCGACGGATCGCGCCTGTTCCTGACGCCCGAGGAATCGATGCGCATCCAGCGCGGGCTGAATTCCGACATCGTCATGGTGTTCGACGAGTGCACGCCCTACGAGATCGACGGTCGCCCCGCCACCGCCGAGGAAGCCGCCCGCTCGATGCGCATGTCGCTGCGCTGGGCGCGCCGCTCGCGCGACGAGTTCGACAAGCTCGAAAATCCCAACGCCCTGTTCGGCATCGTGCAGGGCGGCATGTACGAATCGCTGCGCGACGAGTCCCTGGCCGGCCTGCGCGACATCGGTTTCCACGGCTACGCCATCGGCGGCCTGTCGGTGGGCGAGCCCAAGGAAGATATGCTGCGCATCCTGGCGCACGTGGCGCCGCGCCTGCCGGCCGACGCCCCGCGTTACCTGATGGGCGTGGGCACGCCGGAAGACCTGGTCGAAGGCGTGGCCAACGGCGTGGACATGTTCGACTGCGTGATGCCGACGCGCAACGCGCGCAACGGCTGGCTGTTCACGCGCTTCGGCGACCTGAAGATCCGCAACGCGCGCTACCGCGACGACACCCGCCCTCTGGACCCGACCTGCGGCTGCCACACCTGCCAGAACTTCTCGCGCGCCTACCTGCATCACCTGCAGCGCGCCAACGAAATCACCGGCGCGCGCCTGAACACGCTGCACAACCTGCATTTCTACCTGGACCTGATGCGCCAGATGCGCGAAGCCATCGCAGAGGGCCGCTTCGACGCCTGGCGCGCGCAATTCGCGGCAGACCGGGCGCGCGGGGTGGAGTGACGAATCAGAATGCGCCGAACAGGCGATCCAGCGCACTGACGATCTTGTCTTGCTCGGGGCGCAGCGAGTCGACCGGCGCAGCCAGTTCGCGCAAAGGGATGGCGGCAAGCTTGGGCATATCCAGAAAACACCGCTGGCTTGCCACTTGAAAGACCGGCATCAGATCTGCCGGCAGGCGCAGATCGGGAAAACTCGACAACAGGCGCAGCGGGACAACGACACGGGTGTTCAAGCCCGCGAGATGCTCACTTTGCACGTCGAGCAAGAAAGGCGTGGTCGCGGCATGCGCGCCCGGGTTGGGGTAAACGTCGAAGCGGGCCATGGCGGTCAGAAGCTTCGCCACTGATCGAGCGGCAAGCCCTCGGCTTCGGTCAGACGGTTATAGGCGTCGATGAAATCGGCATGCTCATCGGCCCAGCGCCGGGCCCTCTCCACGCGGATAGCCTCGCGCAGCAACTGATCGCATAGCTGAGAAATATTCATGCCGAGTTCCCGCGCGCTTTCATAGACATCAAGGGAAAGCGAGATGTTCGTGGCGCGTTTCGGCGCAGTTTTCGTGGAGGTCTCGACCATGGGCTGTCTCCTGCGCATCAAAAATGCGCACATGAATGCGCATTAATTATACGCATCCGCACGATCTTCCGGGCTGAGCGACATCCCGCGCGACCGGATGGCAACCCCGCTACAATAGTCGGCTTGCCCTGTCCAATAGGCTCGCGCGGGGACGGGGCGCGATTAGATGTAGGGACGGTACACCGGGACAAATCCCGGAACCAGGCACGGCCACGCGCCGTGCCGGCCAGAGCCGGCCTCGAAGCCGGCCTGGACCCGTCACCCGCCAACCCAAAACACTGATATTTGCAGGGAGTTCAACCATGTCCGCAATCGACACCGCCGGCCTCGTCCTGGCCCAGGCCGCCGCTCCGGAAGGCAATGCGCTGATGGGCATGCTGCCCATCGTGCTGATGTTCGTGATCCTCTATTTCCTGATGATCCGTCCGCAGATGAAGCGCCAGAAAGAGCATCGCAACCTGGTGGCCGCGCTGGCCAAGGGCGACGAAGTCGTCACCGCCAGCGGTGTACTGGGCAAGGTCTCCAAGGTGACCGACAGCTACGTCACGATCGAGATCGCCGACCTGGCCGAAAAGCCCGTCGAAGTAATCATGCAGAAGACCGCGGTCACGACCGTGCTGCCCAAGGGAACCATCAAGGCCCTGTAAGCCTCTGATCAGGCCCCGCATGCGGGGCCTTTCGT
This sequence comes from Bordetella ansorpii, assembly GCF_900078315.1. GTDB lineage: Bacteria > Pseudomonadota > Gammaproteobacteria > Burkholderiales > Burkholderiaceae_B > Bordetella > Bordetella ansorpii. The sequence continues at coordinate 347,439 of NZ_FKBS01000007.1, read as the reverse complement.
CTTCTTTACGCATCAATCGCCGGCAATGAACCGCTATCCTCTCTGGAAATACATCACGGTCCTGGTCGCGGTCGTGATCGGCCTGCTCTACACGCTGCCCAACTTCTACGGCGAATCTCCCGCCGTGCAGATCTCCAGCGCCAAGGCCACCACCAAGGTCGAGCCCGCCATGCTGGAACAGATCCAGCAGATCCTGGCCACCGCCAAGCTCGAGCCCACCAGCGTCTACTACGAGCTGAACGGCACGCTGGGCACCGTGCGCGCCCGCTTCCCGTCCACCGACGTGCAGTTGCAGGCCCGCGACGCGATCGACCACGCTCTGAATCCCGATGCCGGCGACCCCCGCTATACCGTCGCGCTGAACCTGCTGCCCGCCTCGCCCACCTGGATGCGCTGGCTCGGCTTCTTCGAGCCGCGCCCCATGTACCTGGGCCTGGACCTGCGCGGCGGCGTGCACTTCCTGCTGCAGGTCGACATGCAGGGCGCCCTGACCGCCCGCTACGACTCGCTGTCGGCCGACGTGCGCAGCGTGCTGCGCGACCAGAAGGTCAATGTGTCCGGCGTCGAACGCTCGGGCATGTCGGTCGTGGCCACCTTCGCCAACGACGACGACCGCTCGCGCGCCCATGACGCGCTGCGCAGCCGCCTGACCGAATTGGCCTACACCGAGAACAACGACGGCGGCCGTCCCCAACTGGTCGGCCAACTGAGCCCCGCCGCGGTCACCCGCGTGCAGGACAACGCGCTCAAGCAGAACATCAACACCCTGCACAACCGTATCAACGAGCTGGGCGTGGCCGAACCCGTCATCCAGCAGCAGGGGGCCGACCGCATCATCGTCCAGTTGCCCGGCGTGCAGGACGTGGCCAAGGCCAAGGAACTGCTGGGCCGCACCGCCACCCTCGAAATCCGCATGGTCGACGATTCGCCGGCCTCGATGAGCGCCCTGGCCAACGGCACCGTGCCCTTCGGCCTGGAACGCTACACCGACCGCGACGGCTCGCCCGTGCTGGTGCGCCGCCAGGTCATCCTGACCGGCGAAAACCTGCAGGACGCCCAACCGGGCCGCGACCAGCAGACCCAGCAGGCTGCCGTGCACCTCACGCTGGACAGCAAGGGCGCGCGCATCTTCCGCGACGTCACCCGCGACAACATCGGCAAGCGCATGGCCATCCTGCTGTTCGAGAACGGCAAGGGTGAAGTCGTCACCGCCCCGGTCATCCGTGGCGAGATCGGCGGCGGACAGGTGCAGATCACCGGCAGCATGACCGCCGAGGAGGCCGCCGACACGTCGCTGCTGCTGCGCGCCGGTTCGCTGGCCGCGCCGATGTCCATCATCGAGGAACGCACCATCGGCCCCAGCCTGGGCGCCGACAACATCGCGAAGGGCTTCGACTCCACGCTGTATGGCTTCCTGGCCATCGCCGTGTTCATCATCCTGTACTACCACCTGTTCGGCGTGTTCTCCACCGTCGGCCTGACGATGAACGTGCTGTTCCTGCTGGCGCTGCTGTCCATGCTGCAGGCCACGCTGACCCTGCCCGGCATCGCGGCCATCGCGCTCACGCTGGGCATGGCCATCGACGCCAACGTGCTGATCAACGAGCGTATCCGCGAGGAACTGCGCAATGGCGCCACGCCGCAGCAGGCCATCCACCACGGCTTCGAACGCGCCTGGGGCACCATTCTCGACTCGAACCTCACCACGCTGATCGTGGGCCTGGCCCTGCTGGCCTTCGGTTCGGGACCGATCCGCGGCTTCGCGGTGGTGCACTGCCTGGGCATTCTCACCTCGATGTTCTCGTCGGTGGTGGGCGTGCGTGCCCTGGCCAACCTGTGGTATGGCCGCAAGCGCAAGCTGACCAGCATCTCGGTCGGCACCGTGTGGCGTCCGGGCGCCGATGCTCCCGCCGCCAACGGCAAGAACGGTTCGCGCGGCAACACGCCGGCCGTCAAGTAACCCCTAGGGCGAAGCAACATGGAATTCTTCCGGATCCACCGCACCATCCCGTTCATGCGCCACGCGCTGGTGCTGAACGCCATCAGTCTCATCACCTTCCTGGCCGCGGTGTTCTTCATCCTGACGCGCGGCTTCCACCTGTCGATCGAGTTCACCGGTGGCACGGTCATGGAAGTCAGCTACGCGCAGACCGTCCAGCTGGAAAACGTGCGCGGCACGGTGTCCAAGCTGGGCTACACCGACTTCCAGGTGGCCAACTTCGGCACGTCGCGCGACGTCATGATCCGCCTGCCGGTCGCCCAGGGCCAGACCTCGGCCACGCAAAGCGAATCGGTCATGCAGGCGCTGAAGGCGGCCGATGCCTCGGTCGAGCTGCGCCGCGTCGAGTTCGTCGGCCCTCAGGTGGGCGAGGAACTGCTGCACAACGGCCTGATGGCCCTGCTGGTCGTGGTGCTGGGCATCATGGTCTACCTGGGCTTCCGGTTCGAGTGGAAGTTCGCCGTGGCCGGCGTGATCGCCAACCTGCACGACGTGGTCATCATCCTGGGCTTCTTCGCGTTCTTCCAGTGGGAATTCTCGCTGGCGGTGCTGGCCGGCGTGCTGGCGGTGCTGGGCTACTCGGTGAACGAATCCGTGGTCATCATGGACCGGATCCGCGAGAACTTCCGCAAGTACCGCAAGGCGGACACGAAGGAAGTCATCAACAGCGCCATCACCCAGACCATCTCGCGCACCATCATCACCCACGGCTCCACCACGATGATGGTGCTGGCCATGCTGTTCTTCGGCGGTCCGACGCTGCACTACTTCGCGCTGGCCCTGGTCATCGGCATCTGGTTCGGCATCTATTCGTCGGTGTTCGTGGCGGCCGCGCTGGCCATGTGGCTGGGCATCAAGCGCGAAGACATGGTCAAGCCCGTCAAGAAAGACGACGACGTCGAGATCGCCTGACGTCGGTCGCGCCGGCGGCCGCGCCCGTGGCCGCCGAGTCCCTCCCGCCCGCTCAACCCGCCACCGTTCGCGTGGCGGCGCGGGGAAAACATCCCAGGCTTGCCAAGGTCGTCTGCACCGCCTCGTCCCAAGGGGTGTGCGGCTCGCGTCCCAACGCCGCGATCAGCCTGGCATTCTCCATGCGCACCGGCGTGCGCCACAGGTAGTGCATCTCGCGCATTTCGCGCAGCGTGGACGAGAACGGCGCGGCCACGGACGTCAGCCACCAGGGAAAGCGGGCCATCCGTGGCTCCCGCGCGCCGTGCTGGGTCATGGCGTCACGAATCTTCCTGGCCATCGTCATGCCATCGTCGTCCCAATGGCCCGCCATGTGGAAACGCGCGAACGGCGCCAGCCGCTCGCGGCAGGCCAACAGGGCGACGATGGTGCGCGCCACGTCGGGCAGGTACGACCATTGATGGCCGATGCCGGGCTCGCCTGGCACGGAGATGCGCGACACCGGCCGGCCCGGCTTCACCAGCGCCTGCGAGAACCAGTTGTTGCGCGCCCCCGGCCCGAAAAAATCGCCGGCCCGCACGATCAGCGCCCGCAACCCTCCGCGCTCGGCCTCTTCGGACAGGCGCTCTTCCATCCTCGCCCGGATCGCCCCCTTGCGGGTGACAGGATTCTGTGGAGCCTCCTCCGACACGGCCCGAAAGGCATCGGGCCCGTAGTTGTACACCGTGCCGGGCAGCACCACCGTGGCGCCCTCGTTGCGCGCGGCCGCCAGCGTGTTCTCCAGCATGGGCATCACCAGCTCGTCCCACCGCCGGTAGCCCGGCGGATTGACCGCGTGCACGATCACGGAACAGCCTCTGGCCGCCAGGGCGATGCCTTGGGCATCCATCGCATCGCCGCGCAGCCACAGCATGCCGTCGCGCGGCTCGGAAGCCGGCACGTCGTCGTTGCCGCGCCGCAGTGCGCGCACCTGCCAACCCATATCGCGCAGCTGGCGGGCCACTTCACCGCCGATGCCTCCCTGCGCGCCCAGCACCAATACCGTCTTGTTGTTGTCCGCCATGCGGGACTGCTCCTCTGCAATGGACATGAATCGATTATGGGCGGGCAAGACCCGAATTTCATGGCCGAATGGCAACGAGGGTTGCTGAATGTTGGCGGGAATATTTCGGTCATCTTTGCGGACATCGTCCCTTGGATAGGCCCCGCGCGCCTTTCTTGAACCGGTGGCGGACCGCCCCGGCGCTCCACCCGCCCGCGCACGCTAAAATGTTCGTTTTCCCTAGGCGCCCCCGGGATCTACACCCGTCACGGCGAACTCCGATGCAAGAAACCACGCTCAAGCGCGCGTCCGCCCCGGTCGACGCGCCCGCTGCCGCCACCGTCCCCTCCGACGCCGCCGGCCCCCGCAAGCTCTATATCCGCACCTTCGGCTGCCAGATGAACGAGTACGACTCGGACAAGATGGCCGACGTGCTGCGCGCCGACCAGGGCCTGGAGCTGACCGACACGCCCGAAGATGCCGACGTCATACTTTTCAATACCTGTTCGGTGCGCGAAAAGGCGCAAGAGAAAGTGTTCTCCGACCTGGGCCGCGTGCAGCACCTGAAGAAGCTCAATCCGCGCCTGGTGATCGGCGTGGGCGGCTGCGTGGCCAGCCAGGAAGGCGAGGCCATCGTCAAACGCGCCCCCTATGTCGACGTGGTGTTCGGCCCGCAGACGCTGCACCGCCTGCCCGAGCTCATCGCCCGCCGCCGCGCGCAGGGCCGCTCGCAGGTCGACATCAGCTTCCCCGAGATCGAGAAGTTCGATTCGATGCCGCCGCCGCGCGTGGACGGCGCCACCGCCTTCGTGTCCATCATGGAAGGCTGTAGCAAGTACTGCAGCTTCTGTGTCGTGCCCTACACGCGCGGCGACGAAGTCTCGCGTCCGTTCGACGACGTACTGGTCGAGGTGGCCGACCTGGCCGACCAGGGCGTGAAGGAAGTCACGCTGCTGGGCCAGAACGTCAACGCCTATCGCGGCGCGATGGGCGACTCCGGCGAGATCGCCGACTTCGCCACGCTGCTGGAGTACGTGCACGAGATCCCCGGCATCGAGCGCATCCGCTACACCACCTCGCATCCCAAGGAAATGACCCAGCGCATGGTCGACGCCTATGCGCACCTGCCCAAGCTGGTGTCCTTCCTGCACCTGCCGGTGCAAGCGGGCAGCGACCGCGTGCTGGCCGCCATGAAGCGCGGCTACACGGCGCTCGAGTTCAAGTCGGTGGTTCGCAAGCTGCGCGCCGCCCGTCCCGGGCTGACGCTGTCGTCCGACTTCATCGTGGGCTTCCCCGGAGAAACCGAGGAAGACTTCGAGAAAACGATGAAGCTGATCGCGGACGTCGGCTTCGACACCTCGTTCTCCTTCGTCTACTCGCGCCGTCCCGGCACGCCCGCCGCCGACCTGCACGACGACACGCCGCAGGACGTCAAGCTGCGCCGCCTGCAACGCCTGCAGGCCCTGATCAACGAACAGGCCGCCGCCATCGCCAACGGCATGGTCGGCACGCGCCAGCGCGTGCTGGTCGAGGGCGAGTCGCGCCGCGACGCCCGCGAACTGATGGGCCGCACCGAGAACAACCGTATCGTCAACTTCGCCGCGCCGGCCCGCCTGATCGGCCAGATGATCGACGTCGAGATCACCCACGCCAATACCAACACCCTGCGCGGCCGGGTGGTCATCGGCGACGGCTCGAACCACGAGTCCGGCACCGCGCAACACGCAGGCGCCCCCATCACCGCAGGCCAGGACACCGAATGAGTACAGCCCCCCGCGGCCGCAAGCGGCAGATGCCCGTCATCGTCACGCTGGACGGCGACAACACCCACCTGGCCAACCTGTGCGGCCCCCTGGACGAGAACCTGCGCCAACTGGCCGACGGCATGGGCGTGCGCCTGTCGCGGCGCGGCTCGCGCGTCACCATCGAAGGCGAGCGGGCCGAACTGGCCAGCCGCGCCCTGCGCCGTTTCCACGACCAGGCCACGCACCGCGAACTGTCGATCGACGACATCCAGCTGGGCCTGGTCGAGATCGGCATCGGCCGGCAGACCGAGGAAGAAGCGCAAGAGGTCGATCCGCGCGAACAGGGCGCCAACGGCCTGCCCGGCCTGGAAAGCGAGGACGGCACGCCGATCCTGCGCACCCGCCGCTCCGACCTGCGCCCCCGCACGCCGCGCCAGCGCGACTACCTGGAAAACATCCTCAAGCACGACATCACCTTCGGCGTGGGGCCGGCCGGCACCGGCAAGACCTGGCTGGCGGTGGCCTGCGCCATCGACGCGATGGAGCGCGAGACGGTGCAGCGCCTGGTGCTGACGCGCCCGGCCGTCGAGGCCGGCGAGCGCCTGGGCTTCCTGCCCGGCGACCTGGCCCAGAAGGTCGACCCCTATCTGCGCCCGCTGTACGACGCCCTGTACGACCTGATGGGCTTCGACCGCGTGCAGCGCCTGTTCGAGAAACAGACCATCGAGATCGCGCCGCTGGCCTACATGCGCGGCCGCACGCTGAACCACGCCTTCGTCATCCTGGACGAGGCGCAGAACACGACGCCCGAGCAGATGAAGATGTTCCTGACCCGCATCGGGTTCGGCAGCAAGGCGGTCATCACGGGCGATCCCTCGCAGGTCGACCTGCCGCGCGGCCAGCGCAGCGGCCTGGCGCATGCCGTGCAGGTGCTGGAAGACGTGCAGGGTATCGCCACCACCCGTTTCACCAGCCGCGACGTGGTGCGCCACCCTCTGGTGGCCCGCATCGTCGACGCCTACGACCTGGCCGCCCAGAATGAAGAGTCCTGATCTGTCCCTGGCGGTGCAGTACGCCGTGGCCGAGCCGCGCCTGCCGCGCTGGCGCCTGCGCCGCTGGGCGCAGTACGCCCTGGCGGGCGCCGCGCAGGACGGCTTGGTCGACTTCGACGCCGCCGAACTCAGCCTGCGCCTGGTCGGGCAGGCCGAGGGACGGCGCCTGAACCGCGACTTCCGCGAGCGCGACTACGCCACCAACGTGCTGACCTTCGAGTACGGCATCGGCCCGGACGGCGTGGCGCGCGGCGACATCATCGTCTGCGTGCCGGTGCTGGCCCGCGAGGCCCGCGAGCAGCGCAAGACGCTGCTGCACCACGCCGCCCACCTCACCATCCATGGCGTGCTGCACGCGCTGGGCTACGACCACATCCGGGCGCGCGACGCCAAGCGGATGGAAAGCCTGGAGACCGCCGTGCTCGCCCGCATGGGTATCGATGACCCTTATATCGCGCCAGCCGGGTAATCGCGTAACAAACCTGCAGCCAGGATTCGGTTATGCTGGCTCTTCCCCAACTTGTCCGCTTGGACGATGTCCGACCCTTACCCTGCCACCGATGCGCCCGCGCGCAACGCAAAATCCTCCAAATCCCTCCTCGACCGTGTCCTGGGCCTCGTACGCCGTGAGCCCGAAGACCGCGAAGGCATCAAGGCCGTACTCGACGCCGCGCACGAACGCGAGCTGATCGACGCCGAATCCTATTCCATGATCAAGGGCGCGCTGGCCGTGTCCGAGCTCACCGTGGCGGACATCATGGTGCCGCGTGCGCGCATGGACCTGCTGGACATCTCCCAGCCGCTGCCGCAGTTGCTGGCCATCGTCATCGAGACGGCCCATTCGCGCTTCCCGGTCTATGAAGACGACCGCGACAACATCATCGGCATCCTGCTGGCCAAGGATCTGCTGCGCTGCATGCTGGAGCCCGGCATCGAACTGCGCGCGCTGGTCCGTCCCGCCGTGTTCATTCCCGAAGCCAAGCGCCTGAACGTGCTGCTGCGCGACTTCCGCGTCAGCCGCAACCACCAGGCCATCGTCATCGACGAGCACGGCGGCATCTCGGGCCTGGTCACCATGGAAGACGTGCTGGAGGAAATCGTCGGCGACATCGAGGACGAGTACGACGAGGACGACACCGCCTCGATCATCCCCGAGGCCGACAACCAGTGGCGCCTCTTGGCCGCCACCGAGATCAGCCACTTCAACGACACGTTCCAGACCGACCTGCCCGACGACGACTACGACAGCGTCGGCGGCTGGATGGGCGGTGAACTCGGCCGTATCCCCAAGCGCGGCGACATCGCCGTGCGGGGCGACCTGCGCATCGAAGTCATCCGGGCCGATGCGCGCCGCGCGCTGTGGCTGCGGGTACGCCGCCTGCCGCAGCGTCCGGCCGCCGAATCCACCGCGCCCGCCGAAGCGTAAGCATTGCCGCCCGGCCTGGCCGGGCGGACGTCACATCCGGGCCTCGGCCACGCAGCAACAAGAAGGGTAAGCCCGTGAACACCATACCCCCGCGGTGGCGCACCGCCATCACGCTGGCCCTGGCCGGCGGCGTGCATGCCCTGGCCTTCGCCCCCGATCCCCTGCCGACGTGGTCCCTGGCAGTCGTCCAGGTGCTGGCGCTGGCCGTGCTGGCCCGCGCCACTGCCGACGCCCGGCGCGGCTGGCACGCCTTCGCGCGCGGCTGGTGGTTCGGCCTGGTCAGCTTCAGCATCGGGCTGTATTGGCTGTTCATCAGCATGAATCACTTCGGCGGCCTCTCGGCCCCGCTGGCCGTGGCCGGCGTGGTGGCGCTGTCCGCCTTCCTGGCCCTGTTCGCGGGGTTCGCCGGCATGCTGTCCGTGTGGCTACGTCCCATCGGCAAACCCGCTTCGCCGCTGGCCCATGCCCTGACCTGGGCCGCCGCCTGGGCCGGCCTGGAATGGCTGCGCAGCGTGCTGTTCTCGGGCTTCCCGTGGCTGAACATCGGCTACGCGCACGTGGATAGCCCCCTGGCCGGCTGGGCGCCCCTGCTGGGCGTGCACGGCATGGCCCTGCTGGCCGCGCTGGCGGCCGCCGCGCTGGGATCCATTCCACGGTCCTCGGCCGGCCGCCTGCGGCCCGCCCTGCCCGTGCTGGGAACCGCGCTGGCGCTGGTCGCGGCGGGCTGGCCCCTGGCCCGCGTCGAATGGTCCGCGCCCGAGGGCGAGCCGATGAACATGCGCCTGGTCCAAGGCAACATCGGCCAGTCGCAGAAGTTCGATCCGGCCCTGCTGGAAGAGGGCATCATCGGCCACATGCGGCTGGCCGTGCAGGCACCTGCCGCCGGCGAGCCCGCGCCCGACCTGATCATCCTGCCCGAGACAGTGTTGCCGCTGTTCCAGGACCAGCTCGATCCGCAGGTGTGGGAAACCTGGCGCAAGCTGGCCGAACGCCAGAACAGCGCCATCGCCATGGGCGTGCCGCTGCACACCGTCGAGGCCGACGGCTCGCAGCGCTATACCAACAGCGCCATCGGCTTCGACGCCAATACGCCATTCGAGCAGATCGCCGCCGGCACCATGCCGCAGCGCTACGACAAGCGCCATCTGGTGCCCTGGGGCGAATACGTGCCGCCAGGCTTCGGCTGGTTCGTGCAGATGCTGAACATTCCGCTGGGCGAATTCGACCGCGGCCCGGTGCGCCAGCAGCCATTCGACATCCGCGGCCGGCACCTGGCGTTCAACATCTGCTATGAAGACCTGTTCGGGCCCGAGTTGCTGCCGGCGATATTGCCCGGCCCCAATGGCGAGCCGGGCGCGACCATCCTGGTCAACCTGAGCAATCTGGGATGGTTCGGCGACAGCTGGGCGTTGCGCCAGCATCTGCAGATCGGCCGCCTGCGCAGCGTGGAAACCGCCCGGCCCATGGTGACGGTGACCAATACCGGCATCACCGCGTCGATCGATGCGCATGGCCGCGTCGACGCGATACTGCCGCCGCACACGGCGGGCATCCTGCCCGTGACGGTGCAAGGCATGGCCGGCCTGACACCTTATACGCGCTATGGCGATGCGCCATTGCTGCTGCTGTCGGGCGCGCTGCTGATCGTCGCGGCCGCGCGGCGCGGGCGCAAGACGCGTTGACGAGATGAAGCGCCGCGAATGGCGGCGGCTTTCGAGGCCGCCCGTTCGCGGCCGCCAACCGATCGCACAAAGCAAAAAGGGTCAGCACATTGCGCGCTAACCCTTCAGCTTGAATCTAGTGGCGGAGCGGACGGGGCTCGAACCCGCGACCCCCGGCGTGACAGGCCGGTATTCTAACCAACTGAACTACCGCTCCGCAGCGGTTTATGTCACCGTACTACTTGTGCAGATGCCAGCAAGCTGGCGTCCCCTAGGGGATTCGAACCCCTGTACTCACCGTGAAAGGGTGATGTCCTAGGCCTCTAGACGAAGGGGACCCGGACTGCACATTTCTTCGCTTTGACTGGTGGAGGTAAGCGGGATCGAACCGCTGACCTCTTGCATGCCATGCAAGCGCTCTCCCAGCTGAGCTATACCCCCCCGAGATTCAAACAGCGCCTTGCTTTTTGCTGCTTGCTTCGTTGTGTCGGCGAAGAAACGAGATTATGCAGAAGTTTTTGGCTTTGTGCAAGTCGGCTGCTGAAAAAATCCAATTTTTTCGTCATCTCTCTGCCACGAACTCGACACCAGGCCTGCGGCAATCGCAGATCCAGGGACATAGCTCGAATCAAATCAACAACTTGCGCGTCAAGCGCTTTAGGTGCATCGTCGATGCAATGACGATCGCGGACGCCGCATCCAGCACGACGACACATCATGACCCGAACCTCCTTCCCTACCCGGCGCCTGGGGCGCACCGACATGCACATCACCCGCGTCGGCTTCGGCGCGTGGGCCGCCGGCGGCGGCGACTGGGCGGTGGGCTGGGGGTCGCAGGATGACGGCGAGTCCATCGCCGCGATCCGCCATGCGGTCGACCGCGGCATCAACTGGATCGACACGGCGGCCGTCTACGGACTGGGCCATTCGGAGGACATCGTGCGCCGGGCGCTATCCGGCATGCCGTCCTCGCAGCGCCCCTATGTATTCACCAAGGGCGGACTGACCTGGTCGCAGGACGACGATCCGCGCGCCATGCCCCGCCGCAACGGTTCGCCCGACAGCCTGCGGCGCGAAGTCGACGCTTCGTTGCGGCGCCTGGGCGTCGAATGCATCGACCTCTACCAGATGCACTGGCCGGCGGGCGACGGCACGCCGCTTTCCGAATACTGGGGCACGCTGCTGGAACTGAAGCAGGCCGGCAAGCTGCGCGCCATCGGCCTGTCCAACCACAACCTGGCCCAGTTGCAGGCCGCCCAGGCGCTGGGCCCCGTCGATACGCTGCAGCCGCCCTTCTCGGCCGTGCGGCGCGAAGCCGCGGCGGATCTGCTGCCGTGGTGCGCAGAACACGACGTCGGCGTGATCGTCTACAGCCCCATGCAATCGGGCCTGCTGTCGGGCAAGTTCTCCGAAGCCCGCGCGGCCGCCCTGCCCAAGGACGACTGGCGTTCGCGGCACGCGGAGTTCACCGCGCCACTGCTGGCGCGCAACCTGGCGCTGGCCGATGCGCTGGAACCGATCGCCGACCGCCACGGCACGACAGCGGGCGCGGTGGCGATCGCCTGGACGCTGGCATGGCAGGGCGTCACCGGAGCCATCGTCGGCGCGCGCAGCGCCGCGCAGGTCGACGGCTGGCTGGCGGCCGCCACGCTGGAGCTGGATGGAGACGATCTGGACGATATCGCCCGAGCCATCGAACGCAGCGGCGCGGGCGCGGGGCCGGCCTGGCCGCATGCCGACGACGTGCCGTTGACCGAGCGCCTGCGCCGCTGACACGGCACGTTGCCCCCCGGCGCTGACGACGCTGCACGGCGGTCCGAAAAAATTTCGGCGGATTTGCTTGCGCATCTGACAGCGGTAAAAAAATAGTGCATAATTCGCGCCCTGTTCGCCGAAACGGCTTTACGGCAAAGGCAAAGCGATACCTTCCCAGGCCATCGCCAAGCGCAGTGAAGACCATCGGGGGTATAGCTCAGCTGGGAGAGCGCTTGCATGGCATGCAAGAGGTCAGCGGTTCGATCCCGCTTACCTCCACCAGTCCAGGCGAACAGAATGTGCGGGTCCAA
>NZ_FKBS01000007.1:168746-335439 GCF_900078315.1 Bordetella ansorpii | reverse complement strand
GGTTAGAATACCGGCCTGTCACGCCGGGGGTCGCGGGTTCGAGCCCCGTCCGCTCCGCCAAAATTCAAAGGGTTGGTTCGATGCAGATCGAGCCAACCCTTTTTCATTTCCGCCTGCCGCAGCCGGCGCGGCGACGTCAGTCCTCGTCGTCGTCATCCTCCGCCACCACCACCCTCAACCGGTACTTGGCCTGCGCCTCGCTCACGACGCGCGCGACCACCTCGGCATACGTCTTGTCGCCGGCATAGGGCGGCATGTTCCAGTTGCCGGCGCCCTGGTCGTCCCGCAGCAGTTGCGGCGGCGGGATGACGATCTTCACGTCGCCCGCGGGCGAGGTCAGCCCATCCACCGCCTGCTGGACATACAGGCGGATCTCATCGGCGGTACGTTCTTCTTTCTGGGCCATCGTGGTCTCCGGTTTTTTAACGTGGTGATCCAATGGTAGGCCTGTTGCCGGCGGCGCGCGGTCACGATCCATGACCGATGTGAGCAGAAGGAACATTGCGTCCCTCATATTCAAATTACGTCAGCATGACTGGCCGACACATTAATACACACCGTTTCAGGGAAACGACAGAAACCCTTTTTCATTCAGCTGCGTAACAGCTACGTCATTACCCCAGGCAACCATGACGCCTCTTTTTGTATCGAGGAGAGAGTCATGCACGCTGAGCCGTCCTTTGGCCGCAACGGGTCCGAGTCCCGTTGGAACCATCGTCTGAAAGTCATCGCCGCGGCCCTGGCCGCCGCAGGTCTGGTCGCCGCTTGCGGCGGCAGCGACCACGACGACGACCAGGCCACCACGCCGCCGGTCGCTGGCGAGCCGATGGACCTGACCATCCTGCACATCGACGATCACCATTCGAACCTGGATGCCAAGAACCGTACGCTGAACCTGAAGAATGCCGCCGGCACCCGCACGGCGGTCAGCGTCGAGGCCGCCGGCTTCCCGCGCGTCACCGCGGCCATGAAAGAGCTGTCCGTTGGCAAGAGCAACGTGCTGAAGCTGCACGCTGGCGACGCCCTGACCGGCACGCTGTATTACAACCGCGCCGGCGCGCTGGGCGAAGCCGATGCCACGATGATGAACACCGTGTGCTTCGACGCCTTCACGCTGGGCAACCACGAATTCGACAAGGGCGACACCGAACTCAAGGGCTTCATCGACCGCCTGCACGCCGGCGATTGCCAGACCCCGGTTATCAGCGCCAACGTGCACTTCGGCGAGAACTCCCAACTGAACCCGTCGCGCGCCCCGGGCTACGTCAACCCGTACACCATCGTCGAGCGCAGCGACCAGAAGATCGGTATCGTCGGCCTGACGATCGCCACCAAGACCAAGAACTCGTCCAGCCCCGACGCCGACACCACGTTCGAAGACGAAACCGTTGCCGCGCAGCGTTCGATCGACGAACTGAAGGCACAGGGCATCAACAAGATCGTCGTCATGAGCCACATCGGCTACGAGTACGACAAGCAGGTGCTGGCCAACCTGAGCGGCGTGGACGTCGTGGTCGGTGGCGACTCGCACACCCTGCTGGGCCCGGACTCGCTGACCGACTACGGCGTGGGCACCCCCGCCGGCAAGTATGCCGAGCAGTTGGCCGACAAGGACGGCAGCCCCGTGTGCCTGGTGCACGCCTGGGAATACTCGCAGGTCGTGGGCGAACTGAACGTCTCGTTCGACAAGGACGGCAAGGTCACCAACTGCGGCGGTACGCCTCACGTGCTGATCGACGAGAACATCAGCGTCAGCGGTGCCACGCCCAGCGCGGCCGATCTGCGCGCCATGCGTGACGACATCGCCGCCAGCGGCTTCCTGCGCATCACGCACCCCGACACCGCCGCCGCCGAACTGCTGAAGCCCTTCAAGGCCTTCGTGGATGAGTTCCGCGCCAAGGAAGTCGCCATCACGATGCAGGAACTGTGCCGTCGCCGCGTTCCCGGCACGCCGCCCAACCCCGCCATCGCCGACGTCAGCAACAGCAGCGACACTTGCAACACCGAAGGCAACGTCGCCCTGCGCGGCGGCGACATCCAGCAGTATGTCGCTCAGGCCTTCCTGGAAATCGCCAACAGCGACTACGGTGGCGCCGACATCTCGCTGCAGAACGGCGGCGGCGTGCGCGTGGCCCTGCCCATCGACACCGTCACGGGCCGCGTGACGGCTGCCGACGTGCTGACCGTCCTGCCCTTCAGCAACATGCTGTGGCGCCTGGAGCTGACCGGCGCCGAGGTCAAGACCATGGTGGAAGATGGCCTGAACGCCGTGTTCGGCACGGGCGGCTCGACCGGCCCCTACCCCTACACGGGCGGCCTGCGCTTCGACGTGAACTACGCCCAAGCCTACGGCAGCCGCGCCAGCAACCTGGAAGTGCGCAACCGCGACACCGGCGTGTGGGAAGCCATCGACCCTGCCAAGACCTACAAGCTGTTCACGCTGAGCTTCGCGGCCCAGGGTGGCGACGGCTACAAGGTCCTGGCCACGATCCCGGCCGAGCGCCGCGAAGACATCGGCGTGCTCGACGCTGACGCCTTCCAGACCTACATCGATCGCCAGACCGTCGATTCGTCGACGAACCTGCCGGTGATCGAGCGCGTGGACGGCGCGCTGTACAGCACGAAGTCGTTCAACCCCTGATAGGCACGCCGCTCGGCCTGTAAAAGGCTGAGCCTCGGTGTCCGATACGCCCGCCTGCCGGGTGGCCAGAAATGGCCGCCAGGCGTGGCGGGCGAACTTTTGGACGGACGGTCTGGCGGCCCCCGCGGCATGGCGACCGTGACCGGCTTGCATTCGCGGCAGGCCGGATCTCTGAAAGACAAGGCCCGCTTGGCGAAACGCCGCTCTTCCAGGCCTCGGGCACAAGGCGCATCTTAAATTTACTTTCAGATACAACAATTAAGACGCCTGGTCGGTCCGCAAGATGCCTGCGCGTTACCAGCAACCAGCACGCAATTTTCAGGCTACCTCTTTTAACATCAGCCAAAATAACGCCAATTTCGCGATTTTTGACGGAATTGCCTTTCTCGCCCCACCCTTCTTACGATGCGCCAGCCGCTGGCCCCCGCCTCGGCCGTGAAGAAGGAGCCCCCATGCACACCCAGCCCGTGGCTGCCCCCGCGCGCCAGCCATCCGCCCTCTCGGCGGACGCCGCCTGGCAAGTCGACGACTTGATGACGCTGTACGACCTGCCGCTGCCCGACCTGCTGCACCGCGCGCAATCGGTGCATCGCAAGCATTTCGCCGCCGACACGGTGCAGCTCTCCACGCTGCTGTCGATCAAGACCGGCGGCTGTCCGGAGGACTGCGGCTATTGCCCGCAAGCGGCCCGCTACGACACCGGCGTGACCTCGCAGGCTCTGCTGCCGCTGGAAGACGTGCTGCAGGCCGCCCGCGCGGCCCGCGACAGCGGCGCGCGCCGCTTCTGCATGGGCGCGGCCTGGCGCAGCCCCAAGCCGCATCAACTGGAAGCCGTCGCCCAGATGGTGGCGGCGGTGAAGGCGCTGGGCCTGGAAACCTGCGTGACGTTGGGCATGCTGCGCGATGGCCAGGCCGAGCAATTGAAGGACGCCGGGCTGGACTACTACAACCACAACCTGGACACGTCGCCGGCCTTCTACGGCGACATCATCTCGACCCGTACCTACCAGGACCGCCTGGACACGCTGCAGCGCGTACGCGGCGCCGGACTGTCGGTGTGCTGCGGCGGCATCATCGGCATGGGCGAATCGCGCCGCGAGCGCGCCGCGCTGATCGCCCAACTGGCCGACCTGCGCCCGTATCCCGAATCGGTACCGATCAACAACCTGATCGCCGTGCCCGGAACGCCGCTGGCCGATGCCGAACCGCTCGACCCCTTCGAACTGGTGCGGACCATCGCGGTGGCCCGCATCGCCATGCCGCGCGCCATGGTGCGCCTGTCGGCGGGCCGCGAGTCGCTGGCGGACGCCGAACAGGCGCTATGCTTCCTGGCCGGCGCGAACTCGATTTTCTACGGCGACACCTTGCTGACCGCCGCCAACCCGCAGGCCGACGCCGACCGCCGCCTTCTGGCGCGCCTGGGCATGCGTGCCGGCGATGCCCTTCCCCCCATGGAGGCTGTATGCCTATGACCCCCGGCCTTCTGTTGCTGGCCATCAGCGTGACGTGCAGCGTCACGGTTTCCGTGCTGCTGAAACTGGCCCGCCGCCACGGCATCGACGTGCGCCAGTCCTTCGCGGCCAACTACGGCATCGCGGCCATCCTGTGCTGGCTGACGCTGTCGCCCCAGCCCGTGCAGGCGCTGTCCACGCCCGGCGCCTGGATGCTGCTGGCGCCGCTGGCGGTGCTGATGCCTTCCGTCTTCATGGCGATGGCGCAATCGGTGCGCCACGCGGGCATCGTGCGCAGCGACGCCGCGCAGCGCCTGGCCCTGTTCATCCCCCTGCTGGCCGCCTTCGCCTTGTTCGGCGAACAACTGACGGGCCACAAGCTGGCGGGCATCGCGCTGGCCTTCGGCGCCCTGGCCTGCCTGCTGCGCCGGCCACGCAACGAGGCCGCCGATCCCGACGCCACGCGCGGCGCCTGGCTGTGGCCGGTGGCGGTCATGGTGGGCTACGGCGTGATCGACGTGCTGTACAAGCAGATGGCGCGCGCCGGCTCGGCCTTTCCGGGCACGATGCTGGTGGTGTTCATCCTGGCCGGCCTGGTGACCACGCTGTACCTGGTGGCGCGCCGCGTGCAGTGGCAATGGCGCAGCCTGGGCGCGGGCGTCGTCCTGGGACTGTTCAACTACGGCAACATCATCACCTACATCAAGGCGCACCAGAGCCTGCCGGGCAATCCGGCGCTGGTGTTCGCGTCGATGAACATGGGCGTGATCACGGTCGGCACCCTGGTGGGCGCGCTGGTGTTCCGCGAACGCCTGAGCCCGCTGAACCTGGTGGGCCTGGTGCTGGCGCTCGGCGCCATCGTGGTGATGATGCCGCGCTGAATCGGCGAAAGCGGTGACGGGCGCCGCGGCGCCCGTCATGCGTGGATCATCCCTGCGACACGTGCCGCAGGATGTCCTCGCCGTAGGCATCCAGCTTGCGCGCGCCCACCCCGCTGATGTGCCCCAGGTCTTCCAGCGTTTCGGGTTTCGCGGTGGCGATCTCGCGCAGCGTGGCGTCATGGAAGATCACGTAGGCCGGCACGCCGTGGTTCTTGGCGACTTCGCCGCGCCAGGCGCGCAGGGCATCGAACAGCGGCTTGGCCTCGGGCGGCAGATCCACCGCCTCGGCACGGGCGCGCTGCGCGCCGCGCGAGCGCTCTTTCTTCTCCGGCTCGCGGCGCAGCATCAACTGGCGCTCGCCCTTGAGCACCGTGCGGCTGTCTTCCGTCAGCGCCAGGGTGCCGTAGCCTTCGTGGTCCACCATCAGCAGCCCCTGCGCCAGCAACTGGCGCAGCACGCCGCGCCAGGCCTGGTCGGACAGGTCGGCCCCGATGCCGAACACGGTCAGCGATTCGTGATCGTGCTGGCGCGTGCGCTCGGTGCTCTTGCCGCGCAGGATGTCGATGATGTGGCCCGCGCCATAGCGCTGGCCGCGCTGCTGCAGGCGGTAGACCGCCGACAGCACCTTCTGCGCGGCCACCGTGCCGTCCCAGGCCTGGGGCGGATCCAGGCAGACGTCGCAGTTGCCGCAGGCGGTGATGGTCTGGCCGAAGTAGGCCAGCAGGCGCACGCGGCGGCATTCGACCGTCTCGCACAGGCCCAGCATGGCGTCCAGTTGCTGCCCCAGGCGGCGGCGATAGGCCTCGTCGCCCGGCGATTCGTCGATCATGCGGCGCTGCTGCACCACGTCCTGCAGGCCATACGCCAGCCAGGCCGACGCGGGCAGGCCGTCGCGGCCGGCACGGCCGGTTTCCTGGTAGTAGCCCTCGACCGATTTCGGCAGGTCGATGTGCGCCACGAAGCGCACGTCGGGCTTGTCGATACCCATGCCGAACGCGATGGTGGCCACCATGACGATGCCGTCCTCGCGCAGGAAGCGCGACTGGTTGGCCGCGCGCACCTGCGCCCCCAGCCCCGCGTGATAGGGCAAGGCATTGACGCCGTTGTTGCACAGGAACTCGGCGGTTTCTTCCACGCGGGCGCGCGACAGGCAGTAGATGACGCCCGAATCGCCCGCGTGCTCGGTGCGGATCAGGTCCAGCAACTGGCGCCGCACTTCGTTTTTCTCGACGATGCGATAGCGGATGTTCGGCCGGTCGAAGCTGGCCACGAAATGGCGGGCCGTATCCAGTGCCAGGCGCTGCGCGATCTCGTCGCGCGTGGCGGCGGTGGCCGTGGCCGTCAACGCGATGCGCGGCACGTCGGGCCAGCGCTCGTGCAACATCGACAGCCCGAGGTATTCCGGCCGGAAATCATGCCCCCACTGCGACACGCAATGCGCCTCGTCGATGGCGAACAGGGCCACACGGCCGCGTTCCAGCAGTTCGAGGCAACGGTCGGTCATCAGGCGCTCGGGCGCCACGTACAGCAGGTCGAGCTCGCCGGCCAGGAAGGCCTGTTCGACCTCGCGGGCCACGCGCCACTCCTGGGTGGAATTCAGGAAGGCCGCGCGCACGCCCAGCTCGGTCAGCGCGTCGACCTGGTCCTGCATCAGCGCGATGAGCGGGGACACGACCACGCCGGTGCCTTCGCGCACCAGCGCGGGCACCTGATAGCAGAGGGATTTGCCGCCGCCGGTGGGCATCAGCACCAGGGCATCGCCGCCGTCGATGACGTGCTGGACGATGTCCTGCTGGTCACCGCGGAAGGATTCGTAGCCGAAGACGCGCTGCAGTACGGACAGGGCGCGCGGGTCAGACATGGAAAGCAGCCGAAAGCATCATGCGGGGGATTTTAAGCCCCATTTTCGGACCGGCCGGCCCGGCGTGACGAATCGGCGCGCTAACGGAGCCACCAACGACCCCGCATGAAGGTATCCACCGGCATGCTCAGGTTGGCGCGCACGTCGTAGTCGCCGGTGACGATGTCGCGGTCGGCGCCCAGGGCGAACTGCACGCTCGGCGCCAGTTGCACGCTTTGCACCAGGCCGATGCGCCGCTCGTCGTCCGCCGGGGTCAGGCCATTGCCCAGCGTATAGGTGCCGCTGAGCGTGCCGATGCCCGACACCGGTACGCCGGCGCTGTAGATGTTGCGGCTGTAGGGCTGCGCGCCGCCCGATTGATAGGTGGCCAGGTCGCTGAAGCCGTTCTGCGTGCGCTCGGTGATCAGCCCCACCTTCAGATCCTCGATGACATCGACGCTGTAGCCCAGCCGGTACCGGCGGGCGCCGACCGCATCGTAGGAACTTTGCGTGATGCCGGCCTGCACGCTGCCGTACTCGCCCGCCGAATAAGTGGTGCCCAGGCCGTGCGCGGCCAGCGAGGGCGCGCTCTGGACCTGCGCTTCGAGGGTCACGTCGGAGGTCAGGCCGTACCGGAAGCTGCCGGTGCCCACCGACGGACCGTAGGTCACCGCACCGGAAGTAGCCGTCATGTCGGTGTTGTTCAGGCGGCCGATGGACGAGGAGTAGCCGAACTGGCCCGGCTCCAGCGTGCCGGACGAGGTCGTGGTGGGCGCCGGGCTCGACAATTGCAAGCCGCCGATCGCGAAAGCCGAACTGCCCCAGGTCAGCGCCGTCGTGCTCAGGTTGCCCACCGCCACCGACGGCCCGTCTGCCTCGCGATACGTCCAGCTGCGGTCGCCATAGACCATGCCGGTCTGCGAGCCGACGGAGGCGAACCAGCGCTTGCGCGGCTTGGCGATGCCGTAGACCACCTGCACCTTCGTGCCCGGGCCGAAATCAGCGGCCTCCAGCCCCAGGGCATAGGCGGGGTCCGGCTCGGGCGGCGGCACGGCGTCGGGATCGGCCAACGCGGTCGCGCACAGGAGACCTACGTCGTCATCCTCCAGGCAGGGGTCGGGGGGCAGTTCGTGCGCCTCAAGTTCGGCCACCGGCGCCACCCGCATGGGCAAGGCCGGCGCCAGCACGCCGATGCCGTAGCGGGCCACGTCGCCGTCGCCCGCCCAGCCGCGGTTGGACGAGGGTGTGCGGCGCGGGGTGGCCTGCGCCACCCTCACCGGCTGCGGCCTGGCGGACTGCGGCGCGGCATCGGCCTCGGAGGACGGACTGCCGTCCAGCGTGGCGCAGGCCCCAAGCGTGCAGGTGCTTGCCAGGCCCAGGAACATGACGCGCGTCGCCATCCGCTGACGCGCGCGGACAAACGCAGGCATCCAGAAATGGAAACGAGGGCACGGCATAGGGAAAAAGTGTCCTGAGTACTGCCGCGGCCGGGCGCGACGGACAGATTCGATTTTAAGGCCAGCCTCGGGTTCCCTTCAAAGCAGGGACATAGCAAAATAATGCCGCAGCATATTTCAATTGATTTCCACCCCTTGCCGGGCGCCTTCCGCCGAGTCACTATGCCGCCCATGGATCAGCCCCACACCAAGCTGTTGGTCGTCGACGACGATCCCGCGCTGCGGCAATTATTGGCCGACTATCTCAACCGGCACGGTTACGACACCCTGCTGGCGCCCGATGCCCACGACCTGGCCGCGCGCATCACCCGCTATGCACCCGACCTGCTGGTGCTGGACCGCATGCTGCCCGGCGGCGACGGCGCCGATGCCTGCCGCAAGCTGCGCGAGCAGGGCGAAGACCTGCCCGTCATCCTGCTGACCGCGCGCGACGAGGCCGTCGACCGCATCATCGGCCTGGAGGCCGGGGCCGACGACTACCTGGGCAAGCCCTTCGACCCCCGCGAGCTGCTGGCCCGCATCGAGGCGGTGCTGCGCCGCAAGCGCGGCCCGTCGGCGCTGACCAAGGATTCGCCCGTCTCGTTCGGCCCGTTCGTCTTCGACCCGGCCACGCGCCAGCTGCTGCGCGACGGCACGCCCGTCAAGCTCACCGGCGGCGAGATCAACCTGCTCGAAGCGCTGGTGCGCAACGCCGGCAAGCCGCTGTCGCGCGAACGCCTGCTGTCGCTGGCCCGCGACGACGACAGCGGCGAACGCAACGACCGGGCCATCGACATCGCCGTCCTGCGGCTGCGCCGCGCCATCGAGGAAGACCCCAAGCAGCCGCGCTGGATCCAGACGGTCTGGGGCATCGGCTACCGGTTCTCCCCATAAGGCGGCGCTGCCATGCGCCTGCATCCCCGCCTGCTGCTGCCGCGTTCGCTGCGCACCCGCCTGATCCTGCTGGTATTGGGCGCCGTACTGTTGGCGCAGGCCGCCACGCTGACCAGCGCGGCGTACTTCCGCGACAAGTTCATCGAGAACGTCGGCATCGACTATCTCACCACGACCATCCGCACGCTGCGCGCGGCGCTGTCGCAGGTGCCCGCCGAGGACCGCCCCGATTTCGTGCGGGTGGCCTCGCAGAACCAATGGCGGCTATGGTCGCGCGTGCTGCCCGCCGAAGCCCGGCTGCAACGCCGCGAGCACCTGCCGCCCCGTCGCGACCCGCCCGACACCGATGACGTGAGGCGCAACCTGCGCGGCCTGGTGCGCGAGCTGAACGACCGGCTGAACGACGGCACCCGGGTGGCCCTGTCGCGCGGCCCCGATCCCGAGCTGTACATCTCGCTGGCGCCGAACCCGGCCACGGAAGACGCGCCGCTGCTGCGCGAGTGGCTGGTCATTCCGCTGGAACGGCTGGATCCCCCCGTGTCCACGCCGCTGCTGGCCATCTGGCTGGGCGGACTGGGGATGGTGCTGCTGCTGGCCGCGGGCTTCTCCTGGCACATCACCCGGCCGATCACCCGGCTGGCCGACGCCGCCGACCGGCTGGCCGCGGGCCAGCCGCAACGCGTCGAGCCCTCCGGCCCGCACGAAACGCGCGTGCTGGGCGAACGCTTCAACGCCATGCTGGACGCGCTGGCCGAATCCGACTCGGTGCGCCGCACCCTGCTGTCCGGCCTGCCCCACGACCTGAAAGGTCCGTTGTCGCGCATGTGGCTGCGCATCGAGATGGCCGACGACTCGGCGCTGAAGGACGGCTTGCGCAAAGACCTGCAGGACATGCAGCACATGGTCGACCAGTTCATCGGCTTCGTGCGCGGCACCGACCCGGCGGCCTACCATCGCACCCCGTTGTCCCTGACCGAATGGATCGAGGACCGCGTGGGCGCCTGGAAAGGCGCCGGCACCGACGTCACGCTGCAATCGCCGGACGATCCCGACCTGGTGGTCAACGGCGACGCGGTCGCGCTGGGCCGGCTGCTGGACAACCTGATCGGCAATGCCCTGCACCACGGCGCCCTGCCCCTGGACATCGCCCTGCGCCGGGAAGGCGATCTGGCCATCCTGGACGTGGCCGACCACGGCCCGGGGATCGCACCCGAACGGCGCCAGGAAGCCCTGCGTCCGTTCGCCCGCCTGGACGACGCGCGCACCCGCACCGGCAATGTCGGCCTGGGGCTGGCCCTGGCCGATTCGATCGCGCGGGTGCATGGCGGTACGCTGGAATTGCTGGATGCGCCGGAAGGCGGATTGCTGGTGCGGATTTCGCTGCCGCTGGCGGCGTAGGAAGGCCACGGATGGGCGCAGGAGGACGGCCGGCGCTGTCGACGCGGCGCTGTCCCAGGCTTGCCCTGCAAGTGGGCGCGTGCGCCGGTCAGGGCTGCGGCAACACCGGCTGCGCCGCCGCGCGGCGCTCCCGGCCGAACACCGTGCGATACGCCAGCACGTTGAAGATCAGCACCACCGGCCCCCCGATCACCGCGCCGGCCAGCACCAGGCGCATCGACGCCACCGCGCCGGACCCGTCCCAGATGGTCAGGTCGTCCAGGATCAGGTAGGGGAAGAAGCTGTAAGTCAGCCCCGCCAGCATCAGCACGTACAGCAGCACGCACAGCACGAACGGCAGCCAGTCGAAGCGGTCCGCGCGGCCCGGCAGGCGGGCCAGCAGCATCTCGATGCCCACGAAGCACAGCAGCATCGCCACCCATACGGCCACGGCCAGGCCCAGGTGGGCATCGTCGCTCCAGCGGTAGAACACGCCCGAGTTGGCCAGGCCGAGCGCCACGGCCACCGCCACCATGCCGACCGAGGTCCAGCGCGTGGCATGGCGAGCCCAGGCCACCGCGCGGCGCTGCAGATCGCCATCGACGCGCATGATCAGCCAGCAGGCGCCCAGCAGAGCGTAGGCGGCGATGCCGCACACGCCGGTGAAGATGGAGAACCAGCCATAGCCGGCATCGCTTTGATAGCCGGTGGCCACCCGGCCCAGCACGGCGCCCTGCCCGACCGCGGTCAGCACCGAGCCCAGCCAGAAGCCCACGATCCAGCGCGGCTTGTGTTCGTTGCGGGCCCGGATGCGGAATTCGAACGACACGCTGCGCAGCAGCATGCCGAACCCCATGCAGGCCAACGGCCCATAGAGCTTGCTGAACACCGAGCCCCAGGCAAAGGGGAACGCCGCGCAGAACAGCCCGATGCCCAGCAGGGGCCAGAATTCGTTGGCGTCGCGCCAGGGGCTGAGCAGGCCCATCATGCGGCCGCGCATCTCGGACGGCGCGAGCTGCAGCAGCACGCCCACGCCGATGTCGAAACCATCCAGCACGATGCCGGCCACGATCAGCAGCAACAGCAGGCCCATGAACACCAGCGGCATCCAGAAGGCGGGGTCGCCCGGCGTCAGTCCCAGCGAGGCGGCAAGGGTATCGATCATGCGGCGCTTCCGATGGTCTTGCGTACGGGCACCACGCCATAACGCGCGGCGTGCAGCAGCATGCCGACGAACGCCAGGCCCAGCGCCAGGTAAAGCAGCAGGTAGGCCAGCAGGCCATAGCCCAGCGAGGTGTGCGAGGCGCTGCTCAGCACTTCGGATTGCGTGACCGTGCGGTTGACGATGTAGGGCAACAGGCCGGCCAAGGACACCCACCAGCCGGCCACTGCGGCGATGCCGCCAGCGAAAGTCATGCCGATCAGCGCGCGCAGCCACCAGGCGGGCAGCGCGGAGGGATCGAGATTGCGGCGCCAGCCCAGCAGCAGCGTCAGGCAGGCCGCCCCCAGCATGGCCACGCCCAGCAGCACGGCCACGCGTGCCGACCAGAACACCACGGCCACGGGGGGCTGCATGCCCGCGAAGCGGTCCAGGCCCACGAACTCGCCCTGCGCGGTACGCCCGAGCAGGCGGGTGCCGGAATGGATCGTCCAGGAATACAGATTGGTCTGGGTCTTGGCGTCGGGCCAGCCGACCAGGGCCAGCTCGGGCTGGGCGCCGGTCTGCCAGTAGCCCGCCACCGCCGCCGCCTTGGCGGGCTGGTGCACCGCGACCAGTTCGGCCAGGCCCAGCGCGGCCGGGGCCTGCAGCAGAGCGGCAATGGCGGCGACCACCGCCGCGGCCTTGAACGCATTGCGTTCGCCGTCACCGGGCGGACGGCGCAGCGTCTGCAGCGCGATCACGCCCATGATGAGAAACGCGGCGGCCAGCAAGGCGCCCAGCGCGGTCAGGGCCATGCTCCAGCCGAACGAGGGATTGAACACCACCGCAGGCCAGTCATAAACCTGATAGCGCCCCTCGACGAGCGCGGCGCCATCGGGCGTCTGCATCCAGGAATGCAGGGCCACCAGCCAGCCCGCGGCGACCAGTTGGCCGACGGCCACCATGAATACCGCCAGGGTATGGGCCGCGTCGGACACGCGGCGCTGCCCGAACAGCATGACGCCCAGGAAACAGGACTTCAGCACGAAGACCGACAGCACGCCGTAGCCCACCAACGGACCGGCCACGTTGCCGATCCGGTCCATCACCCCGCCCCACAGGCTGCCCATCTGGACCAGCACGGGCAACGCCGCCCCCAGGGCCAGCACGAAACAGAGGGCAAAGATGCGGACCCAGAAGCGGTAGGCGGCCGTCCAGCCGGCCTGCCCGGTGACGCGCGCGCGGATCTTGAAGAAAAGCAGCAACCAGGCCAGCGCAAGCGCCACGGCCATGAACAGCGCAAGGAAACTGAAGCTGGCCAGGAACTGCGCGCGGGCCAGCAAAAGCGAGGGGATTTCCATGATGGCCGGTAGTGTAGTCGAATGGGTAGAGGACAGGGCCCACCCCCCTACGCGCTTACGCGCGCCCGTTGCACGGCGCCCCTCCAGGGGCGGCACCTGGCGGACCGGCGGAGCCGGATCCGCCGTGCCCTGGATGGGGCCGGCGGCACTGGCATGAGTCCGGGACAAGGCTGGCGTTCGCAAAAAAGCAGATCAGCGCAGCGCGCCTCATGGGTTACCGCCGCGAACGTGGCAAAATTGACGCTTTATCGCTGCCATTTCGATTCTGTCCAGAATGACCACTGCTCCGACGCCGCCTGCCGCCAGCAATTACCTGCGCAACATCATCGAGGACGACCTGGAGTCGGGTCGCTTCCAGGACAAGCGCTGGGCCGGCCGGCCCGGCCCGGCGGCCGTGCAGCAGCAGGGCGGTCCCGATCCGGCCCGTATCCGCACCCGTTTCCCGCCGGAACCCAACGGCTACCTGCACATCGGCCACGCCAAGAGCATCTGCGTCAACTTCGGCATGGCGCGCGAGTACGGCGGCGTCTGCCACCTGCGCTTCGACGACACCAATCCCGAAAAGGAAGAGCAGGAATACGTCGACGCCATCGCCGAGGCCGTGCAATGGCTGGGCTTCGACTGGCGCGCCGACGGCAACGACAACCAGTACTTCGCCAGCGACTACTTCGGCTACATGTACGAGTTCGCCGAAGCGCTGATCGAGGCCGGCCACGCCTACGTCGACGAACAGAACGCCGATCAGATCCGCGCCAGCCGCGGCACGCTGACCGAACCCGGCACCGATTCGCCGTGGCGCAACCGCCCCGCGGCCGAGTCGCTGACGCTGCTGCGCGAGATGCGCGAGGGCAAGCATCCGGACGGCAGCCTGGTGCTGCGCGCCCGCATCGACATGGCCTCGCCCAACATCAACCTGCGCGATCCGGTCATGTACCGCGTGCGTCACGCCACGCACCACCGCACGGGCGACGACTGGTGCATCTATCCGATGTACAGCTGGGCCCACCCGGTCGAGGACGCGCTGGAAGGCATCACGCACAGCATCTGCACGCTGGAGTTCGAAGACCAGCGTCCGTTCTACGACTGGATCCTGGCGCGTCTGGCCGAGCTGGGCAAACTGGCCGCGCCGCTGCCGCACCAGTATGAATTCGCACGCCTGAACCTCACGTACATCGTCACCAGCAAGCGCAAGCTGCTGCAACTGGTGCGCGAAGGCCACGTGGCGGGCTGGGACGACCCGCGCCTGCCCACGCTGTTCGGCCTGCGCCGCCGGGGCTACACGCCGGCCGCCATCCGCCTGTTCTGCGACCGCACCGCCGTGTCCAAGTCCGACTCGCGCATCGACTACAGCCTGCTGGAGCAGGCCGTGCGCGACGACCTCGATCCGATCGCGCCGCGCGCCGTGGCCGTGCTGGATCCGCTCAAGCTGGTCATCACCAACTACCCCGAGGGGCAGACCGACCTCTGTACCGCCCCCCGCAACCCGCACGACCCCGAAGCCGGCCACCGCGAATTCCCGTTCTCGCGCGAACTGTGGATCGAGCGCGACGACTTCCGCGAAGAGCCGCCCAAGAAGTACTTCCGCCTGTTCCCGGGCAACCAGGTGCGCCTGAAGTACGGCTACGTCGTGCAATGCACGGGCTTGCGCAAGGACGAGGCCGGCAACGTCATCGAGGTGCACGCCGAATACCTGCCGGAAACCCGCAGCGGCACGCCGGGCGCCGACAGCGTCAAGGTCAAGGGCACCATCACCTGGATCAGCGCGGCGCATGCCGTGCCGGCGCAAGTGCATCTGTACGACCGCCTGTTCGCCGACCCGCATCCCGACGCCGGCGAGAAAGACTTCCTGACCTGCCTGAACCCGAATTCGAAGCAGACGGTTCAGGCCTGGCTCGAACCGGGCACCGTCGCAGAACCCGGCGCCACCTGGCAGTTCGAGCGCCTGGGCTATTTCACGGCCGACCGCGTCGAGTCCACCGCCGAGGCCCCCGTGCTGAACCGCGTGGTCACGCTGCGCGACTCCTGGGCCGCCTGAGCATCGCCATGAACACCGAATCGCTCGCCCTGGATTTCAAGAGCGCCACGCTGTATGCCGTGCGGGTGGTGCTGCAAAGCGCGGACACCGAAAGGCTGGCCGATGCGCTGGCGCAGCGCATGGCCGATGCGGGCAGCTTCTTCGAACACGAGCCGGTCGTCATCGACGCCAGCCGCGTGGAAGAAACCATCGACTGGCCACGCCTGCTGCAGGCGCTGCGCCAGCACAACCTGCCGCCCATCGGCGTGGTCGCCGAAGGCGCCAACCTGGCCGCCGCGCGCGAAGCCGGCCTGACGCCGGTCGACCTGTCCACGGCCAACGCGCGCCCGACGGCGCCGGCCGATGCGGCCGCCGCCGTGCGCGCCGCCGAATTCGCCCAGGTGCCCGTGCCGGCCGCGCCATCGGCTCCTGCCGCCGCACCGGCCCCTGCCGCGCCTGTACAGGCCGCGCCCAAGCCAGAACCCGAACCCGTACCGGACCCCGAGCCAGCCCCGACGGCCGCGCCCACCCCGGCGCCGTCGTCCTCGGCGATGGTCATCAACCGGCCATTGCGTTCGGGCCAGCGCGTGTACGCGCGCCAGACCGACCTGGTGGTCATCGGCATGGTCAGCCAGGGCGCGGAAGTCATTGCCGACGGCAACGTGCACGTCTACGGCCCGCTGCGCGGCAAGGCCATGGCCGGCGCGCGCGGCGACACCAATGCGCGCATCTTCACCACGCAGCTCGATGCCGAACTGCTTGCGGTGGCGGGCGTGTATCGCGTGGTGGAAGCCAAGCTCGATGCAAAGCTGCACAATCAGCCCGCGCTGGTCTGGCTGGACGGCGAAGCGCTGCGGGTCGAGGCACTGAAAAGCTGAGTAAGAACATACTGGCGAACAGGCGTTCGCCATACATCTTGCAATAAGCCTTACACGGG
The DNA here is from genome assembly GCF_900078315.1 of Bordetella ansorpii. Lineage (GTDB taxonomy): Bacteria > Pseudomonadota > Gammaproteobacteria > Burkholderiales > Burkholderiaceae_B > Bordetella > Bordetella ansorpii. Next base: position 319,466 of record NZ_FKBS01000007.1, on the reverse strand, counting down.
CTTTTTGCTTTACGATAACGCGGTTTATTTGATAAGGGTTTCACAGTCATGACACGTATCGTTGTGGTGACTTCCGGCAAAGGCGGTGTGGGCAAGACAACCACCAGCGCGAGCTTCTCGTCCGGATTGGCGATGCGGGGGCACAAGACGGCGGTCATCGACTTCGACGTCGGCCTGCGCAATCTCGACCTCATCATGGGTTGCGAACGGCGCGTCGTGTACGACTTCGTCAACGTCATCCAGGGCGAAGCCACCCTGAAGCAGGCGTTGATCAAGGACAAGCAGCTCGAGAACCTGTTCGTGCTGCCCGCCTCGCAAACGCGCGACAAGGACGCCCTGACGCAGGAAGGCGTGGGCAAGGTGATCGAAGAGCTCAAGACCATGGGCTTCGACTACATCATCTGCGATTCGCCGGCCGGTATCGAAACGGGCGCGCTGCTGGCGGCCTACTACGCCGACGACGCGCTGGTGGTCACCAATCCCGAAGTCTCTTCCGTGCGCGACTCCGACCGCATCCTGGGCATCCTGGCCGCAAAATCGCGCCGTGCCATCGAGGGCGAGGATCCGGTCAAGGAATACCTGCTGCTGACGCGCTACAACCCCAAGCGCGTCAATGACGGCGAAATGCTGTCGCTGACCGACATCGAAGACATCCTGCGCATCAAGCTGATCGGCGTCGTGCCCGAATCCGAAGCGGTGCTGCAAGCCTCCAACCAGGGCCTGCCCGCCATCCACCTGAAGGACACCGACGTGTCCGAGGCCTACAAGGACGTGGTCGCCCGCTATCTGGGCGAAGAGCGTTCGCTGCGCTTCGTCGACTACACCAAGCCCGGTTTCCTCAAGCGGCTTTTCGGAGGAAAGTAAACGATGTCGTTCTTGTCGTTCCTGCTGGGCGAAAAGAAGAAGACGGCCGCGGTGGCCAAAGAACGCCTGCAAATCATCCTCGCGCACGAACGCTCGGGGCGTGGCGATTCGCCCGACTACCTGCCGCAGTTGCAACAAGAGCTGGTGGCCGTCATCTCGAAATACGTGCAGATCAATCCCGAAGACATCAAGGTCAACCTCGAACGCCAGGACACCCTGGAAGTGCTCGAAGTGAAGATCGAGATCCCGCAGCCGGACGCCTGAGGCGCCCCGGTTCCGAATGCAATGCGCCCGGCATGTCCGGGCGCATTGCATAGGGTCGTCCGCGGCAGTGGCCGGACCCTGCCTTCCCCGCGCGTTTCAGGCCTGCCGACATGACGAAGGCCCGGCGATCCCCCGCCGGGCCTTTCGGATACCGCAACGTGCACAGGCACGCGGGATTTACTTGCTGACCTGGTCGCCGATGATGCCGCCCAGGGCCGCGCCGCCCACCGTGCCCAGCACGCCGCCGTTGGTGATGACCGCGCCCGCTACGCCGCCCAAGGCGGCGCCGCCCACCGCGCCCTTCTGGCGGTGGCTCATGCCGTCCCAGGTGGAGCAGCCGGCCATCGTGGCGATGAGCGCGGCGGCGGCACAAGCCTTGGTTAGTGTCTGGATTTTCATGGCGAGACTCCTGATTCTCGTACGGTGAGCCCGCAACGCAACCTCGACAGCCGGCACGGTGCGCGCTCTTTTCCGGAGCCTTCAGGTTCGCAGAACGGCCGCCTGACAGGTGTGAGGGTTGCCCAGGATTTGTGTCAATCGTTTGACATATGCCTGTCACCGCCCCCGAGGGTGCATCTTATTTGACCAGCCGTAACACGTCGCGGAAACGCGGATGCTCGCAGGTCTCCATCCACTCGAAAATGGCCATCTCGGCGCTGACGATGTCGGCGCCGCCCGCTCGGGCTCGCCGCGATGCGGCATGGTGGTCGGACGGCTTGCGCGAGCCCACGGCATCGGACACCAAAGCCACCTGCCAGCCGCGCTGGCGCAAGTCCAGCAGGGTCTGCAGCACGCAGACGTGGGCCTCGACACCCGCCACCAGCACCGTGCGCCGCGCGGACGGCAGCCACTCTTCGAAGCCCGGCTCGCGCGCCGCCGAGAAGTGCGTCTTGGCGTAGACCGCCTGCAGCTCGCCCGCCAGGTCGGGCACGGTGGCGCCCAGCTTGCCGGGCTGCTGCTCGGTGCCCACCACGGGGATGTCGAGCAGGCGCGCGGCGCGGGCCAGCTTCAGCGTGGCCGCCAGCACCGCGTCGCCTTCATGGATGGCGGGCAGCAGCTTCTCCTGCATGTCGATGACCAGCAGGGTGCAATCCGAGGCTTGCAGCGAAATGGCGGGCATGGCGTGGCTTCCGGTGTGGCACGGGCCGCATCAGCGGCCCGTGATCATCTTGAAACGGATCGCCCCAAGGGCAATCCGCGCATCGCAAGAAGACTTACTTCAGCGCCTTGTAGCGCAGGCGGCGGGGCTTGGCGCCCTCTTCGCCCAGGCGCGCCTTCTTGTCGGCTTCGTACTCCTGGTAGTTGCCGTCGAAGAACACCACCTGCGAATCGCCTTCGAAGGCCAGGATGTGCGTGGCGATACGGTCCAGGAACCAGCGATCATGGCTGATGACCATGACGCTGCCGGGGTACTCCAGCAGCGCATCTTCCAGCGCGCGCAGGGTTTCCACGTCGAGGTCGTTGGACGGTTCGTCCAGCAGCAGCACGTTGCCGCCGGCGATCAGCGTCTTGGCCATGTGCAGGCGGCCGCGTTCGCCGCCGGACAACTGGCCGACCACCTTGTTCTGGTCGCCGCCCTTGAAGTTGAAGCGGCCCAGGTAGGCGCGCGACGACATCTCGAACTTGCCGATGGTGAGCATGTCGGCGCCGTCGGACACGGCGTCGAACACGGTCTTCTTGTCTTCCAGCGCGTCGCGCGACTGGTCGACGTAGGCCAGCTTGACAGTCTGGCCGATGACCACCTCGCCCGAATCGGGCTGCTCGCGTCCGGCGATCATGCGGAACAGCGTGGACTTGCCGGCGCCGTTGGGACCGATGATGCCGACGATGGCGCCCGGCGGAATCTTGAAGCTGAGGTTGTCGATCAGCAGGCGGTCGCCGTAGGCCTTGCTGACGTTGTTGAACTCGATGACCTCGTTGCCCAGGCGCTCGCCCACCGGAATGAAGATTTCCTGGGTTTCGTTGCGCTTCTGGTATTCGTAGGACGACAGTTCCTCGAAGCGGGCCAGGCGAGCCTTGGCCTTGGCCTGGCGGCCCTTCGGGTTCTGGCGCACCCATTCGAGTTCTTTCTTGATGGTCTTCTGGCGGGCGGACTCGGAAGCCTCTTCCTGCTTCAGGCGCGCGTCCTTCTGTTCGAGCCAGGTGCTGTAGTTGCCCTTCCAGGGGATGCCGTGGCCGCGGTCCAGTTCGAGGATCCATTCGGCGGCGTTGTCCAGGAAGTAGCGATCGTGGGTGACGCCGACCACGGTGCCCGGGAACTTGTGCAGAAACTGCTCCAGCCATTCGACCGATTCGGCGTCCAGGTGGTTGGTGGGTTCGTCCAGCAGCAGCATGTCGGGCTTGGACAGCAGCAGGCGGCACAGCGCCACGCGGCGCTTTTCCCCGCCGGACAGCTTGCCCACGTTGGCGTCCCAGGGCGGCAGGCGCAGCGCGTCGGCGGCGATTTCCATCTGGTGTTCGATGTCGTCGGCGCCACTGGAAGCGGCGGCGGCGATGATGGCCTCGAGCTCGGCCTGTTCGGCGGCCAGCGCGTCGAAATCGGCATCGGGCTCGGCGTAGGCCGCGTAGACCTCGTCCAGGCGCTTCTTGGCGGCCATCGCGGCGCCCAGGCCTTCCTCGACGGCCTGGCGCACGGTGTGCTCGGGGTTGAGTTGCGGCTCTTGCGGCAGGTAGCCGATGTTCAGGCCGGGCATGGGAATGGCTTCGCCCTCGATCTCCTTGTCGACGCCCGCCATGATCTTGAGCAGCGTGGACTTGCCCGAGCCGTTCAGGCCCAGCACGCCGATCTTGGCGCCGGGGAAGAAGGAAAGCGAGATGTCGCGCAGGATCTGACGCTTGGGCGGCACGATCTTGCCGACGCGATTCATGGTGTAGACGTATTGGGCCATGGATGCGTGAATGGGGGGATGCGGGTTGCAGAAGCATCGATTGTAGGCCCTTCGACGTTGCGCCGCCGCCGCGGGCGCGCACTATCGGAGCGGGCGTCATGCAGCCGTATCCGGATCGGGAGACAATAGCGGTCTTTCCGATTCTTCCTCAGGCCGCCGCCATGTCCGCCTCCGCCACGCCGCCCGCCTCCGTCGCCCGCTTCAGCCAACCCGAACTCGACATGCTGTCCAAGACAGCCGACGCCATGAGCGCCTACCTGGGCCAGCCCGTGCTGGCCGAAGTGGGCACCGACGAAGCCGGCCTCGAATGGGTCAGCTTCGGCATGACGCTGGCCGAGGACGACGACGAAACAGAGCAGCCGCTGCACGTGCAGTTGGGCGGCGCGGGGACGCGCCTGCTGGGCCAGCGCGGCGGCCTGCCGGAAAGCGTCGAGCCCTACGACTGCCTGTTCCTGTGGGCCGTCCAGATCTCGACCAACGAGGGCGAACGCTTCGTCAAGATCGACCAGGACGGCGAGGAAGCCGCCTGGTCCGACGAGCTGGTCGACGTGCTGCCGTTCTCGCTGCAGGAAGACGCACTGGACGAGGAAGACTACGACGACGAAGATGAGGACGGCGACGACGACGCGGACATGCGCGACCACGTGCCGCCCGCTTCGCGCGACTGACCACGGGGCGGGAACCCCGTCCGCCCTGCCGGGGTCCAATCCGCTTGCAGACGGACAGGACCCCGACATGACCGATGCCGCCACGCCCGTTCCCCCCCGCACCTTCGGCAGCCGCCTGCGCGGATGGCTGACCTGGCTGGTCGTGCTGGCCCTGTTCGGCGCCGCCGGCTGGTGGAGCTGGCCCCGCGTCCCCTCCGCCTGGCGCGCGCCGTGGCACGTGATGCGGCTGGCCCTCAAACCCATTCCCGTGTCCTTGCCCGTACCGGTGGCCGGCATCTCGCCGCGCCAGTTGGCCGACACCTGGGGCGCCGCGCGCAGCCGCGGCCGTACGCATCAGGGCATCGACATCTTCGCCAAGCGCGGCACGCCCGTCGTCACCAGCACCGAGGGTGTGGTCACGCAGGTCGGCACCAATAATCTGGGCGGCAAGGTGGTGTGGATCGTGGGGCCGGGAAGGCAGATGCACTATTACGCCCACCTGGACGACTACGCCGACATCGCGCGCGGCGACCTGCTCGCGGCGGGCGACACCGTGGGTTACGTGGGCAATACCGGCAATGCGCGCGGCACGCCGCCACATCTGCACTACGGCATCTACCAGACGGGCGGCGCGATCAATCCGTATCCCTTGCTGACGGCGCATGGGCGGCCACCAGCGTGATGGGGCGACGCGCCTACTGCCGCCGCTTGTCGCGCCTGTACAACGCATACCCCATCGGCCATAGCAGCCACACCAGGGCCAGCGCCGAGGGATTGGTCAGGCGGTATTTGCTGACCGCGCTGGGCAGCCCCGAGCGCTCGAGGTACAGGCGGAATCGCGTATACCGCGCCGCCGCCATCAGGAAGACCTTGGGCCGGCAGCGGAACATCGCCATATGGTGCTGCAAGGTATCCCAGGCCAGCAGGTACAGACCCTGCACGTTGCTGCCCGACACGCCGCCGCGCGTCAGGCTTTCGGCCGAATCGTGATAGATGCGCACCACCCTGTTGACGAAGCGCTGCCGGTAGCCGGCGCGCGCCACCGCCCACCAGACCAGGCTTTCCGGCACGAAGCCGGCCACGTCCTCGGGATACGGAAAGCGGCGCAGCACGTCAGTGCGCATGCAGCTGAATTTCTCTCCGCGCACCTTGTGCTGGAAGTACATGTCCAGCGCGGTGCCGTCGTGCAGGCTGTCCGGGTATCGGTCGCCGACGATGGTGCCGTCCGGCCGGGCACACAGGCCGGTGACCGACACGTAGCGATCGCGCTGGTCGGGCGGGATGGCCTCCCATTCGTCCCGGAATATCTGCAGGGCGTCGGGCGGCATTTCATCGTCGCTGTCCAGCGCCACCAGCCACTGCCCGTGCGCCTCGCGCACGCCACGATTGATGGCGGCCTTCTTGTGCTGATTGCGCTGCCAGACGTACCGTATGCGAAAATCCGCCCGGGCCTGCCAGGCCTGCACGATCTGGTGCGTGCCGTCGGTGGAGCCATCGTCCACGATCACCCACTCGAAATCGCGGCACGTCTGCCGGTTCAATGAAGCGAACACGCGCGGCAGCGTATTCGCACGGTTGTAGGTGGGCGTGACCACCGAGATGGAACAGGGTTGATCCGTCATGCACAAGCCGTGTAAGCAGGCGGTCGGGCGGAAGAGAACTTGAGTTTATGGGATACGCGCCCCGCGCAAGTATCGGAATTTCCGGATTTTGCAATCGAATATGACACCGCAAACCAGCGCCGCCGAGCAGGACGCGCATCACGTGCAGTTGAACGATATTGCCCTGTTCGTCGAAGTGGCGCGGCGCAAGAGTTTCAGCCTGGCCGCCCGCGCGCTGGACATGCCGACCTCGACCCTGTCGCGGCGCATCAACCAGCTGGAACAGGCCATCGGCATGCGGCTGATCAACCGCAACACGCGCCGGCTGGAACTGACCGACGCTGGCTCGGTGTATCTGCAACGCTGCCAGGGCCTGATCGACGAAGCCCGGCTGGCGCACGAACAGCTGCTGGCGCTGTCCGACCGGCCCAAGGGGCGCTTGAGCATCTCCATGCCGTACAGCCTGGCCATCTGGCTGCTGCCCGAGGCGCTGCGCGGCTTCACCAACCAGTATCCCGAACTGGACTGCGAGTTCGACCTGAGCATGCGCTCCAGCTCCGACTCGCACGGCACCCCCTATGACGTGATCCTGCGCTTCGGCCGCGACCAGGTGGATGCCGGCGCGGACGTGAACGCGGTCGTGCAGGAAGTCCAGACACTGGACAGCTATCTGTACGCCTCCACCGAATACCTGGAGCGCCACGGCGAGCCGCGCTCACCCGCCGACCTGGCGCAGCACCAATGCCTGCGCACGGCCATCGACGAGGCCTATTCGCACTGGAACCTGCACAACGGCGTCAGCAGCATGCGGGTGCACGTGGACGGCCACGTGGCGGGCAACAACATCAGCGTGATGGGCACGCTGGCCGGACTGGGCATGGGCATCACGCGCCTGCCCTACTGTCCGGCGCTGGACCCGGTGATCAAGCGCAACTCGCTGCACCGCGTGCTGCCCGACTGGACGGTCGATCCGATGTCTGTCTATGCGGTGTTTCCGTCGAACCTGCTGCCGGCCAAGACGCGCGCCTTCATGGAATTCATCATGCCGATGCTCAAGCCGGCGGACGAGGACCCGGCCGCGGCCTGAAGCTGCGCACGCTCAGGCCGGCCGCGGCAGCTCGGCCAGCGGCAGCAGCCGCGAATCCTCCAGCGCGGCGGTGCGATGCCCGATGCCGGCCAGGTATTCGCGGTGGCCGGCGAAGGCCAGGAACGAGGCCACGCTGGCCTGCCGCACCAGCATGGCCAGGTCCCAGCGTTCGTCCTCGGGGCCGATCAGCCAAGGACCGCCGGTGGCCAGCAGCGTCAGGTCGCCGCCGCTTTCGCGCAGGAACGGCAGGGTATGGCGGATGTAGCGGTCGAAGGCTTGCGCCCCGCTGATGGGCCGGACCGGCGCCAGTTCCGGATGGGCCGAATAATCGGCCTGCGCCCGCAAGCGCAGCAGATTCAGCATGATGACCGGCCCCTCGATGCCGCGCTGCATGAATTGCCAGCCGGCGCGTTGGGTCGGGTCGAGATGGCGAAGCGTGTCCATGCCGGTCTCCTGGCCGCGTTCAGGCGGACGCGGGCGCGAACGCCAGCCGCAATACGTAAGCCCGCACATCGTCCGGCCACTGCGCGATGCGCGCTTCCAGGCCCTCGCGGTCATCCGCGAACAGCGCGCGCGTTGCCTCTTCATAACCCGGCAGGTTGCCGCCGACGGCCAGCATGACGTGGTACGCCGCCTCCTGCGCGGCGCGGCGCTGCTGGCGTTGCTGCGCGGCGCCATTGCGGCGCGCGTCGTCGACCAGGCGGCGCAGGACGGCCGACGCCCCGCCGGGTTGCGCGGACAGCCATTCCCACTGGCGCGGCAGCAAGGTCACCTCGCGCGACACCACACCCAACCTGGGACGGCCACGGCCGCGCGGCTCGGGCTGGGCATCGTCCTGCGGCGCGCCTTCGGCCTCCTCTTTGGGTGCGTAACGGCCCCGCGGCAGGTCGACCGGTTGCGACAATCGCTTCACCACGTCGGCTTTGGTGCCGCGCAGATCCAGGTCGATGACGCGACCCGTGGCGTCGTCGAACACCAGGACGGGGTCGGCCACGCCATTCTCATTGGCCGCCTTCACGGCCAGCGCAACCTCGACCAATTCGCCGCTGGCCAGCAGTCGATGGCCGACGAACGCGGTGGATAGCTTGAAAAGGGGATCGGACATCGCGGGGCTCCTTGAAGATATACCTAATTTTACCCGGATTATATTTATTTTACCAGGGTAAATTTTGCGAATAACACCCAGAGAAACGTATGCATTCTCATTGACGCGCCAAAACATAGGATGTTAGGATCATCCTGTAAATTTTCAGAGACCTCATCATGCCTACCCTCCCGCCCATCGAACGCCGTTCCCTGGTCGACGCCACGATCGCCGCCATCCGCGAGCAGATCGGCAGCCGGCAATGGCCGGTCGGAGAACGCATTCCGCCGGAAGCGGATCTGGCCGGGCAGTTCGGCGTCGGCCGCAATACCGTGCGCGAGGCGGTGCGGGTGCTCTCCCATTCGCACATGCTCGAAGTCCGCCAGGGCGACGGCACCTATGTGCGCAGCGCGGTCGATCCCGCCGAAACCCTGCGCGGCCTGTCCCGAGCCAGCCTGCTGGACCACCTGGAAATGCAGCGCATGCTGGAAACCGAGGCGGCCCGCTTCGCGGCCCGGCGCGCCACTGCCCAGGACATCGAACGCCTGCGGGCGGCCCTGGCGCAACGCGGCGAATACCGCCAGGCCGAAGACACGCCGGCCGACGCACTGGAGGCATTCCTGGACCGGGACGCCGCGCTGCACCTGGCCGTCGCCGACGCCGCCCACAATGACGCGCTGCAGGCGCTTTACCACCATTTCTCTGCGGCCGTGCGCAGCCACAACTGCGCCATCATGGCCGTCGGCGATCTGCCCGAGCCGGACCTGGCTGCCCACGCCTGCCTGGTCGAAGCCATCGCGGCCCACACCCCCGAACGTGCCGCCGCCTGTGCCCACGCGCTGCTGACCCCACTGATCGATCTGCTGCGCCCCGGCGAGGCCGCCGAACATTGACGCGCGGCCCATCTCCCCCATCCCCGAATGCCTGCCCAGGAGTCCACCATGTCCCCCCCTCTGCTGTCGGTCCACGCCGTCGATACCTATCCCGTCATCCGCTTTCTTCCCGAGGCGGCCGTACCAGGCTACGCGGCCCGATGGGTGCAGGACATGGACGCGCTGCTCGCCCGGGGCGAGCCTTTCGCGGTGATCTATCCCGAAAGCTCGTTCGACGAAACGCACGAGGACCGCAAGATCAGGGGCCAGTGGCTCAAGCAATATCGCGACGCGCTGGCGGCGCTGTGCCGGGCATTGGTCACCATCGAACCCGACGAGCAGCGACGCGAGGCGTTGCAGGCACAACTGGACGGTCTCAGCCGGGCCTTCGGCGTTCCGCAGACGGCCACCGCGACGCACGCGCAGGCGCTGGACCTGGCTCGTTCGTCCGTGTCGGACAAGCAGGGCTGAACCGGGCCGGCCATGTCCACGACGACGCCCGGCCATCGGCCGCAGGACGGCAGGCAAAGCCCCCCTGTGCTCTGGACCTTGCGCAATCACTGCACCCGCATCGAACGGCACCTGATCCTCGCCTTGCGGAAGCTGGCGCGTGGCAGCGAAGACAGCGCCGATGCGGGGCGCACGCTGGCGGCGCTGCGCATCTCGCCCGAAGGAATCTGGGCATTCGCCAAGCTGAGCCGCCTGCTGGCCGAAGCCACGCGCGGCCTGACGCTCTACGGCCCCGCGTCGCCATTCGTCTCAATGGACGAGCTGAGCGTCCTCGCCACGCTGCACCGGCTCTCGCTCGATCGGGCGCCTCCCCCGGGCGCGGCCACGTCCGGCCTGGACCGGACGTCGCTGCTCCACGCATTCTTCCAATGCGCGCAGGCAATGAACCAGGCCAGCATCTCCGTGGGGCCGCGCCAGTTCATCGCGGCGCGCCAACGTCGACTGGAGGCCGAGCCGCTCGTGATCGGCGCATCGTCGAGCTACCGGCGGCATCCGGCGCGCGTGGCGCGCCTGCGCCAGATCAGTCCCAGCATCAGGCGGATCACGCTGGCCGGCGATGCGCTGCACGGTCTTCCGGTGACCAGGGCGGCGCAATGGATCAAGCTGTTCTTGCCGAACGACTCGGATCCTCATGGCGCGGTCGGGCGTGCCTACACGGTGCGCCGTCACCGGCCCGCGGCGGGAGAGATCGACGTCGATGTCGTCCTGCATGAAGCGGCAGGCCCGCTCTCTCAGTGGGCCGGAGGGACCGCGCGCACCGGCGATGCGGTCCAGATTGCCGGGCCGCGCGGCGGCCATGATATCGAGGCCAGGCATGCCTGGATGGTCCTGGCGGGAGACGCCTCGGCGATGCCGGCCATGGCGAGCCTGATCGAGCATGCGCCGGAAAGCACGCCGATCCGCGTGCTGCTGACGCTGCCGTCACAGGACGACGAGCACGTCCTGCCGCACCGGGCCAATGTATCGGTCACCAGCGCGTTGGCCCGCCCCGGCGACGACGGCGGCCTGCTTGCCCTGCTGGCCGGACAGTCACTGCCCGGCAGCCAACCCGGCCTGGTCTGGATCGCGGCCGAGGCTGCCGTCGCGCAAAAGGCCCGGCGCTACCTGGCCATGCATGCTTGCGGCGGCAGGATCAAGTCCCACGACGTGGGCTACTGGAAACACGGCACGCGGGATCACAAGGATGTGGCCGCCGGCTAGGACCGGATGCCTTTTTATTTGCCTAAAGATAGAAATACGTCTCGTTCAATAATTTTCGGACCGTGCCGGAAGGACGATTGGCCGCCCGCTCCGCGCCTGCGCCGACCTGAAGGATCACCATGAAGACCCGCACTGCCCCCACGACGGCGGGACCGCGCCCACGCGCGCGCCGACCGCATATCCCGCTTGCGCAAACCGCCTGCGCACTGGCGCTGGCGGCGCCGCTGGCGGCTTGGGCCCAATCGCAGGATGACGCTGGAGCGGCCCGGTCCGCCGCCGACGAGGCCTCGATCGCCACGCTGGGAACCGTGACGGTGACCGGCGGCGCCTCCAGTCCGACCACCGAAGGCACGGCCTCCTATACCACGGCGCAGACGGCGGCATCGACCCGGCTGCCGCTGTCCCTGCGCCAGACACCGCAGTCCGTGACCGTCATGACGCGGCAGCGCATCGAAGACCAGCAATTGAACGACATCACGCAGGTGGTCGGGCAGAGCCCGGGCATCAGCATCCAGCCGCAGGATTCCGAACGCGTGCACTTCTATGCGCGGGGCTTCCGGGTGGACGACATCCTCTACGACGGCGTGCCCTCCTATGCCAGCGACCAGTACTCCAGCAACGGGAAAAAGCAGTCCGACATGGCCATCTACGACCGGGTCGAAATCGTGCGGGGCGCCAGCGGCCTCATGACCGGCACCGGCAATCCGGGGGCCAGCCTCAATCTCGTGCGCAAGATGCCGACGTCCGCCTTCCAGGCCTCTGCGGCGCTGAGCGCGGGATCCTGGGACCGCCATCGGGCGGAAGCGGACCTCTCCGGGCCGTTGAATGCGGCGGGAACCGTCAGAGGACGCATCGTGGGCGCCTATTCCGACGGCAACTCGTTCATGGATTTCTACGCGAAACGCCGCACGGTGGGCTACGGCGTGATCCAGGCAGACCTGACGCCGTCGACCGTGCTGACCCTCGGCATGGACACGCAAACCAACAAGGCGACCGGCGTAACCTGGGGCGGCCTGCCGCCGTTCTGGAGCGATGGCACCCGCACTCACTTTTCCCGCGCCTACAGCACCGCCACGCGCTGGAGCTGGTGGGACGAAGATACGCGCAACGTCTTCGTCACCCTCGATCGCGCATTCGGCAATGGCTGGGAGATCAAGGCCAGCTTCAACCACTATCGCAGCGGATTCGCTTCCGAGCTGAGCGCATGGGGTGGCTGGGCGGTCCGCGGGGTGTATCCGGACAAGGCCACGGGGGGCAATGCCTTCCAGTTCCCCGGCAAATTCGATGAAGCCGACCGCACCAACGCCGTGGACGTCTATGCATCCGGCCCATTCCAGTGGGGCGGACGCACGCATGAGCTGGTGGTGGGCATCGGCGCTTCGCGCCAGACCCACGACGGCAGAGCCTGGTATCCCCTGGCGTACCCGGCGCTTTCCAGCAGCATCTACACGTGGGATCACGACGATCCGATGCCCCCGATGCGCGATCCCGAACACTACACCGGCAAGAACGTGGATCTGGGCGCGTATGGCGCCGCGCGGCTGCATCCCACGGACCGGCTGGCGGTCATCCTCGGCGCGCGCGTGGCCAGCTACCGGCGGCAGCAGGACAACACGAATCCCGCCCCGACCCAATACACCCGCTACGACAACCGGGAAAACGGTGTCATCACTCCGTATGCCGGCCTGGTCTACGACATGGGCGCGCACCATTCCGCCTATGCCAGCTACACCAGGATCTACCACCCGCAGAACGACGTCGACGAGCAGGGCAGCGTGCTTCCTCCGGCCCGTGGCAACGCCTATGAAACCGGCGTCAAGGGCGAATACTTCGGTGGCGCGCTGAATGCCTCGGCGGCGCTGTTCCGCATCGACCAGGACAACCTCGCGCAAGCCGCCGGCACACACGGAACGTCGACCTTTTACCGAGCGGCGCCGGGCGTGCGCTCCAAGGGCATCGAACTGGAGATCAATGGACAGATCCGACCCGGCTGGAACATCGGGGCCGGATACACGCATCAGATCGCGCAGGACAGTGCGGGCACGCGGGTCAATCCGGATATCCCCCGCAGCGTGTTCCGCCTGTTCACCACTTACAAGCTTCCGGGCGCGTTCAACCGGCTGACGGTGGGCGGCGGCGTGGACTGGAATAGCAGCACCTACAGCGACCTCGCCAGGCCGGCGGCGGGCGTGCTTGCTGGCGAAGGCGCCACGGTCCGCTTCAGGCAGGGCAGCTACGCCGTGGCGAACCTGATGGCGCGCTACGACATCTCCAGGAATCTGAGCGCGAACCTGGCCGTCAGCAATGTCTTCGACAGGAAGTATTACCTGGGCACGTCGTTCTACAGCAACGTGATCTACGGCGAGCCGCGCAACGCCATGATGACGCTGCGCTGGCGCATGTAGCGCCGCAAGCGGACGTCGAGCCCAATGCGAAAGGCCTGGGTCCGGTGTGGCACCGGACCCAGGCCTTGGATCTCGAACGGGCTGAACGGTCCAGCGTCTGGACAGACGTTCGCGCAGAGATTTGCGGCGGGCAAACTGCCCACCACCGCCAGCGCAATTACACGCGCTTGACCTTCTCCAGCATCTTGAACACGCCCTTGGGCGACTTGACGAACAGGCGCTTGAAGGCCTTGCCCAGGCAGCGGCGTTCCAGGGTGTTACGACGGACGCGTTTACGTTCGGCCATGACTATTCTCCGGTAGAGGTTCTATTCGATTGTGTTTCGGGTCTGCTCGGATCAGGCCGAAAAGGCGGACGGCGAAATCAGGGATAACTCGGAATTCTAGCCTTGGAATCGGCCATCTGGCAAATGGCCCTCTCAATGAAAAACGGGGACGTTAAAACGGCGCAACGCCACGGCGGCCCGGCGGATGCGGGATCAACCCTGTTGCAGAAGTTGCCGCACCTGCCCGGGCCGCGGCAGGGGGTCGACCGCCCCATAACCCAGCGTCGACAACGCGGCTGCCGCGTTGGCATAGCGCACCGCATCCTGCCACGCATCGCCTTGGCAGCGCCGCGCCAGGAGGTTGCCCGCGAAACAGTCGCCCGCGCCCGTTGCGTCGACGGCCTGCACGCGCTGGCTGGCGATGGCCGTGCGCCGGCCGCCCTCGTCCAGCATCGCCCCGTCCTTGCCCAGCTTCAGCACCACGGTGTCCGGCGCGCCGGCCTCGCGGATCCAGTCCAGCGTGCGGCCCGGATCTTCATGGCCCGTGAAATGCCGCAGGTCGTCCAGGCTGGGCAGGAACAGGTCGGCATGCCGCAGCGCCTCGCGCAGGATGGCCCGCGCCCGGTCCAGCGGCCACAACCCCAGGCGCAGATTGGAATCCAGGCTGACCTGCACGCCCGCCGAACGCGCCCGCGCGATGGCGGCGAACACCGTGTCGCAGGCGCTGTCGCTGATGGCCAGGCTGATGCCGGACACGTGCAAAAAACGGGCGCGCTCGACCAGGTCCACGTCGATGTGTTCGGGCCGCATGCGCGCGGCGGCGGAATCCCGCCGCAGATAACTGAAGACATGCCCATCGGGGCCATGCTGCACGAAATACACGCCGGTATGGGCATCGGCATCGCGCTGCACGCCACGGGTGTCCACTCCTTCTGCTTCCCACAGGTCCAGCAATTGCTGTCCGAAGGCATCCTCGCCCACGCGTGTCAGGTAGGCGCAGCGCGCGCCCTGGCGGGCCGCGGCGATCACCGCATTGGAGGTGTCGCCGCCGAACCCCTGCCGATACTCGGGCTGCCCGGGCCGCGTCTGGTTGAACTCGATCAGGGCCTCACCCAATCCCACGACATCGAATTCAGTCATGATGCATCGCCTCCTCACGGATCTGCCCGACCTGCCTGACCAGCGCGGCGGTGTCGCGCGCCGCGAACGCAGCCTTGTCGTACAGGTTGCCGCCCATGCCCACCAGCGCCGCGCCCGCCGCGAAATACGCGCCCATGTTCTGCCGCGTGACGCCGCCCGTGGGACAGAAGGCGGTGTCGGGAAACACGGATGCCAGCGCCGCCACGTGGCCGGGGCCGCCCGTCTCGGCAGGAAATATCTTCACCAGATCGGCCCCCGCATCGCGCGCGGCCAGCACTTCGGTCGGCGTGAAGGCGCCCAGCAGGCACAAGGCGCCGGCGGCATGGGCCATCTCGACCAGGCCGGGCGTATGGCCCGGCGACACCAGGAAGTCGGCGCCCGCCACCAGGGCATCGCGCGCCTGGTCTTCGTGCAGCACCGTGCCCACCCCCAGCAACAATGCGTTGCCATGTTTCTCGCGCAGCACCCGCACCAGGTCGGCCACGCCGGGGATGGTGCAGGTCAGTTCCAGGGTGCCGCAACCGGCGGCCACGGCCACCTCGACGGCGTAGGCGGCCTGGGCGGGATCGGTATAGCGCAGCACCGGCACGACGCGCGCGGCCAGCAGGCGGGCATGCAGGGAATCAGGATCGGTCATGGCACCTCTGTCGGCAGGGAGCATCCCGCTGGGACGGATCGTCCGGCGCGCCCGGAAAAACGGCGTGCCGGCCTCATTTCCTGCTTTGATTATGCGCGTCTGTCCCCAGCTATGGCGTAAGACCATGTGAATCTGAGATACTGTTCATATATACAGATATCTCTGCGCCCCTCCCTATCCGCCCCTCATTTCCGGCGCCCGGCCGGACACAGGCTACGATCACCCCATGAGCTCCGAAATCCGCATTGTTGGCGCCCGCCAGAACAACCTGAAGAACCTGGACGTGACCATCGCCACCGGCGAACTGGTCGTCGTCACCGGCGTCTCGGGGTCGGGCAAGAGTTCGCTGGCCTTCGACACGCTGTACGCCGAAGGCCAGCGCCGCTACGTGGAAACCTTCTCGCCCTATGCGCGCCAGTTCCTGGACCGCATGGACAAGCCGCAAGTCGACCGCATCGAGGGCATCCTGCCCGCCATCGCCATCGACCAGACCAATCCGGTGCGCAGTTCGCGCAGCACCGTCGGCACGATGACCGAGCTGAACGACCACCTGAAGCTGCTGTATGCGCGCGGCGCCACGTTGTTCTGCCGCTGCTGCGGCAAGCCGGTGCGGCGCGACTCGCCCGACTCCATCCACCGCGCGGTGGCCGAGCAGGCGCAGGCCGCGGGCGATCCCCGCCTGGTCATCACCTTCCCGCTGCCCGTGCCCGCCAACTTCACCGAAGACGAAGTGCGCGGCTTTCTCGAGCAGCAGGGCTATACCCGCGTGCACGCCGAGTCCGAGCCCAAGGAGGGCGCGGTCAAGCAGGTGTCGCGCGGCAAGGGCAAGAGCAAGACGGCCGAGCCCGTCGCGGCGCGCCGCATCCTGCACGTGGTGCAGGACCGCTTCCGCTTCGCGGGCGCCGAGCGCGAGCGCGTGATGGAGGCGCTGGACACCGCGCTGCGCATGGGCGCCGGCCACCTGGCCGTGCACGTCGTCAACGACGAAGGCCAGGACAGCGCCGTCTGGAAATACAGCGACCGGCTGCACTGCGCCGACTGCGACATCGAATACAACGACCCGCTGCCCAGCAGCTTCTCGTTCAACTCGCCCCTGGGCGCATGCGAAAGCTGCCGAGGCTTCGGCCGCGTCATCGGCATCGACCTCGGCCTGGTCATCCCCGACGAAGGCAAGACCCTGCTCGAAGGCGCCATCAAGCCCTGGCAGACCCCGTCGTTCAAGGAATGCCAGGTCGAGCTGGCGAAGTACGCGCCACGCGCCGGCATCCCGCTGGGTGTGCCGTGGAAGAACATGACGCAGGCGCAGCGCGACTGGGTGCTGAACGGCGACCCCGATTTCAAGGGCGGCAGCCAGGCCTGGAAGACGCAGTGGTACGGCGTGCACCGCTTCTTCGAATGGCTGGAAAGCAAGGCCTACAAGATGCACGTGCGCGTGCTGCTGTCGAAGTACCGCAGCTACACGCCCTGCCCCACATGCGGCGGCGCGCGCCTGAAGTCGGATGCCTTGCTGTGGCGTCTGGGGTCGAAAGCCGACGCCGATGCGGTCCTGCCACCGGATGACGAACGCTACAAGCGCTTCCTGCCCGTCGGCGTCAGCTGGAGCCGCGACCTGCTGAACTCGCTGGACGGCCTGTCGATCCACGACATGATGCTGCTGCCCATCGAGCGTGTGCGCAAGTTCTTCGACGGCCTGCGCCTGGAAGGCGTGATGGACGCGGCCTCCGACCTGCTGCTGACCGAGGCCCGCGCACGCCTGCGCTTCCTGTGCGACGTGGGCCTGGGCTACCTGACGCTGGACCGCCAGAGCCGCACGCTGTCGGGCGGCGAGGTGCAGCGCATCAACCTGACCACCGCCCTGGGCACCTCGCTGGTCAACACGCTGTTCGTGCTGGACGAGCCCTCCATCGGCCTGCATCCGCGCGACATGCACCGCGTGGTCGAGGTCATGCATCGCCTGCGCGATGCCGGCAACACGCTGGTGGTGGTCGAGCACGATCCGCAGGTCATGGTGGCGGCCGACCGCATCATCGACATCGGTCCCGGCCCCGGCGAACGCGGCGGCCGCATCGTGTTCGACGGCACGCCGGAGCAACTGCGCGCGTCCGCGACACTGACGGGCGACTACCTGGGCGGCCGCCAGCGCGTCGAGGCGCCGCGGCCCATGCCGGTGGCGGCCAACACGCCCAAACTCATCCTGGAAGGCGCGCGCGCGCACAACCTGCGCAACGTCTCGGTCGAACTGCCGCTGGGCCGCCTGGTGTGCGTCACCGGCGTGTCCGGCTCGGGCAAGTCCACACTGGTGCAGGACGTGCTGTATCCCGCGCTGCTGAAGCACCAGGGCAAGCCCACCGAGTCCCCCGGCGAATTCGACCGCCTGCTGGGCGCCGAGCAGATCGCCGAGGTCGTCATGGTCGACCAGACGCCCATCGGCAAGACCGCGCGGTCCAACCCGGCCAGCTACGTCGGCGCGTTCGACGCCATCCGCAAGCTGTACGCGCAGGCGCCGCTGTCGCGCGAGCGCGGCTACACCGCCGGCACGTTCAGCTTCAACAGCGGCGATGGCCGCTGCCCCACCTGCGGCGGCACCGGCTTCGAACACGTCGAGATGCAGTTCCTGTCCGACGTGTACCTGCGCTGTCCCGATTGCGACGGCAAGCGCTTCCGCCCCGAGGTGCTGGAAGTCCGCGTCGAGCACCTGGGCAAGAGTGCGTCCATCGACGAAGTCCTGGACATGACCGTCAACGAGGCGCTCGAATTCTTCAAGGGCCTGCGCGACGTGCAGACCGGGCTGGCGCCGCTGGCCGACGTGGGCCTGGAATACGTGCGCCTGGGCCAGCCCGTGCCCACGCTGTCGGGCGGCGAAGCCCAGCGCCTGAAGCTGGCCGGCCACCTGGCCGAGGCGGCGCGCAGCGGCATCTCCACCGCCCGTGTCGCCAAGAAGGGCAGCCTGTTCCTGTTCGACGAACCCACCACCGGCCTGCATTTCGACGACGTGGCGCGGCTGATGCGCGCCTTCCGCAAGCTGCTGGCCGCGGGCCACACGCTGCTGGTCATCGAGCACAACCTGGACGTGATCCGCGCGGCCGACTGGCTGATCGACCTCGGCCCCGACGGCGGCGATGCCGGCGGCGAACTGGTCGGCGTGGGCACGCCGCAAGACCTGATGGACAACCCGCGTTCGTACACGGGCCACGCGCTGCGCGAATACGAAGGCTCGGTGCTGCCGGCCTCGCCCGTGCCCGCCGACGTGGTGGTGTCCACCGACATGGAAGCGCAGGAAGCCGAGCAGACCGGACTGGTGCCGGCGCTGGCCGAACCGGGCGCGGCCTATGGCCCGGACGCCGAAGCCGCGGCGACGGTGGCCGGCACGCCGCTGCAATCGCTGATGCGGCGCCGCCGCAAGGCCAACCAGGCCATCGAGATCCTGAACGCGCGCGAGCACAACCTGAAGAACGTCAGCGTCGAGATTCCGCGCGACAAGTTCACGGTGATCACCGGCGTATCGGGCTCGGGCAAATCGACCCTGGCCTTCGACATCCTGTTCAACGAAGGCCAGCGCCGTTACCTGGAATCGCTGAACGCCTACGCGCGCGCCATCGTGCAGCCGGCCGGCAAGCCGGACGTGGACGCCATCTTCGGCATCCCGCCCACGGTGGCCATCGAACAGCGCACCAGCCGCGGCGGCCGCAAGTCGACCGTGGCCACGATGACCGAGATCCACCACTTCCTGCGCCTGCTGTACATGAAGCTGGGCACGCAGTTCTGCCCTGATTGCCACGTGGCCGTCGAACCGCAGAACACCGACCAGATCGTGGCGCGCCTGCTGCGCGAACACAAGGGCCAGCATATCGGCATCCTGGCGCCGCTGGTCACCGCGCGCAAGGGCTATTACACCGATCTGGCCAAGTGGGCCGCGGGCAAGGGCCATACGCACCTGCGCGTGGACGGCGCCTTCATCCCGGTATCGCCGTGGCCGCGCCTGGACCGCTACAAGGAACACACCATCGAACTGCCGGTGGCCGACGTGGTGGTCGATCCGGCGCGCGAGGATGAACTGCGCGCCGCGGTCAAGAGCGCGCTGGAACACGGCCAGGGCATCCTCAACGTGGTGTGGCCGGTGGACAAGCTGCACGAGGCGCTGGACAGCGACCTGCAGCACCAGCATTTCTCGGTGAAACGCGCCTGCCCGTCGTGCGGCACCAGCTTCCCCGAACCCGATCCGCGCCTGTTCTCGTACAACTCCAAGCACGGCTGGTGCACGGGCTGCTTCGGCACGGGCCTGCAATTGCAGGGCTTCGATGCCGAGCAGACCGGCGAGGAAACCGCCTGGAACGCCTGGTACGAGGGCGAGGCCAAGCCTTGCGGCGTATGCCACGGCCAACGCCTGAACCGCGTGGCGCTGGCCGTGCAATGGCGCGGCCGCTCTATCGCCGAACTGGCCTCGCTGCCGGTCAGCGATGCGCACACCTTCTTCACCGGCCTGGTGGCGCGCGGGCGCGAAGGCGAGATCGCGCGCGACATCCTGGCCGAGATCCGCGGCCGCCTGACCTTCATGCAAGAGGTCGGCCTGGGCTACCTGGCGCTGGACCGCGCCGCGCCCACGCTGTCGGGCGGCGAAGCCCAGCGCATCCGCCTGGCGGCGCAGTTGGGCTCCAACCTGCAGGGCGTGTGCTACGTGCTGGACGAACCCACCATCGGCCTGCATCCGCGCGACAACCGCATCCTGCTGGACGCGCTGGCGCGCCTGGAAGGCAACGGCAACACGCTGGTGGTGGTCGAGCACGACGACGACACCATCCGCCGCGCCTCGCACATCATCGACATCGGACCGGGCGCGGGCATCCGCGGCGGCCGCGTGGTGGCGCAGGGCACGGCCGAAGACCTGGTGGCCTCGCCCGAGTCCGTCACGGGCCGCTACCTGGCGAAGCCGCTGGCGCATCCGCTGAATGGCCGCCGGCCCATCGAGGCCGACACGCCCATGATCGAGATCAAGGGCGCTCGCCTGCACAACCTGCGCAGCGTGGACGCGCGCATTCCGGTGGGCCGCCTCACGGTCGTCACCGGCGTGTCCGGCTCGGGCAAGTCCACGCTGGCGCGCGAGGTGCTGCTGGACAACCTGACCCAGGCCGTCTCGCAGCGCAAGGCGCCGGCCTGGGGCGGCTGCGAGCGCATCACCGGCTGGGAGCTGCTTGACCGCGTGCTGGAAGTGGACCAGACCCCCATCGGCAAGACGCCGCGTTCGTGCCCGGCCACCTACGTGGGTTTCTGGGACGACGTGCGCAAGCTGTTCGCCGAAATGCGCGAATCGCGCGTGCGCGGCTGGACCGGCGCGCGCTTCTCGTTCAATACCGGCGACGGCCGCTGCCCGGTCTGCGAAGGCCAGGGCATGCGCACCATCGAAATGAGCTTCCTGCCCGACGTGAAGGTGCCGTGCGATGCCTGCAATGGCGCGCGCTTCAACAGCGACACGCTCAGCGTGAAGATGCGCGACAAAAACGCCGGCGAGGTGCTGTCCATGGAAGTGGACGACGCCATCGGCTACTTCGCCTCGCATCCCAAGATCCTGCGGCCCCTGCAACTGATGCAGGACGTGGGCCTGGGCTACCTGACGCTGGGCCAGCCCTCGCCCACCCTGTCCGGCGGCGAGGCGCAGCGCATCAAGCTGGTCACCGAACTGTCCAAGGCGCGCATGACCGAAGGCGTGTTCAAGACCGGCCGCGCCTCGCGCGCGCCGCACACGCTGTACGTGCTGGACGAGCCCACGGTGGGCCTGTCCATGGCCGACGTCGAGAAGCTGGTGCACGTGCTGCACCGCCTGGTCGAGGCCGGCAACACGGTGGTCGTGATCGAGCACAACCTGGACGTGATCGCCGAAGCCGACTGGCTGCTGGACCTGGGCCCCGAAGGCGGCACGGGCGGCGGTCAGCTGGTGGCCCAAGGCTCGCCCGAGGACGTGATGGCTGCGAAGGATGCCTCGCATACCGGGCGCATCCTGCGCGAATTCATGGACCAGGCCCGGCAGCAGGCCTGAAATGGCGTTACCCTCACGCCCGCCGCATGCCTCGGGTCATCGAGACATGCGGCACGCGTGCGGCGTCATCCTTTTTTGTCCCGGATAGCGGCGCCTCTTTTCCCTGGGACAGTCCGGCAAGACTGATATGAAGTGCCGTTTCGAAGATCGCCTGGCCGGCCACGCGCTGGAATTGCTCGATTTCCGCGAGCGCATCGTCGCGTGCCACCGCGACGAAGTCCCCTCGGCATTGCAGGCCATCGAGGCCGCGCGCGCGGCGGGCCGCTGGGTGGGCCTGCTGCTGGACTATGAACTGGGCGAATGGCTGCTGCCCGAAGCGACGCAGCCCCCGCCCGACGAAGCGGGCCCCGGCCCCGTGGCCGGCCTGCGCCCCGACGATGGCAGCCCCCGCCTGACCGCGCTGGTGTTCGACCGCGCACGGCAGGAAGCGCCGTGGCCGGCGCCCGATGCCATCGACGGCCACGGCGCGGCGCCGGCGCCCGGCCGCCCCGCGCCGCAGCAAGCCGGCGCCGACCCGGCAAGCATTCTTGGCGTCACGCCGCGCATGGTCCACGACGACTACGTGCGGCACATCGCCCGCATCCGCGAACTCATCGCGCAGGGCGAGCTGTACCAGGTCAACTACACCATGCCCCTGGACGTGGACGTCGAAGGAGATCCCCAGGCGCTGTACCGCCGGATCGCCGCGCGGCATCCCGTCGGCCACGCGGCCTATGTGGAAGACGGCGCGCGCACCGTGCTGTCCTTCTCGCCCGAACTCTTCGTCGCGCGCCAGGGCGCCCGGCTGGTGACGCGCCCCATGAAGGGCACCGCTCCGCGCCATGCCGACCCGGACGAAGACCAGCGGCTGGGCCAGGCGCTGCAGGCCAGCCCGAAGGACCGCGCCGAGAACCTGATGATCGTCGACCTGCTGCGCAACGACCTGGGCCGGCTGGCCCGGCCCGGCTCGGTGCGGGTGGATGCGCTGTTCTCGCTCGAGCAATACCCCAGCGTCTGGACGCTGACCTCGACCATCTCCGCCGATGCGCCCGATGCCACCCTTGCGCAGGTGCTGGCCGCGCTATTCCCGTGCGGCTCCATCACCGGCGCCCCCAAGATCACCGCCATGCGCCGCATCCGCCGCATGGAAGCCGCGCCGCGCGGCCTGTATTGCGGCAGCATCGGCTGGCTGGCGCCCGACGGCGACTTCTCGCTGAACGTGGCGATCCGCACCCTGGTGCTGCCGTCGGACGGCGGCACGGCCCGGCGTGGCGTGTACCATGTGGGCGGCGGCATCGTGCACGACTCCGATCCCGAACGGGAATGGCAGGAGTGCCACTGGAAAGCCCGGATCCTGGGCTGATGCCCACCGCGGCGGCCCGGCGATTTCGGCCGCCCTTTTGTTTTCCCGCCGCGACACGGCCCCTGGCGGCCGCGGCCTGCAAGGCAAGGCGCGCGCCAGACAGCACGCGATCCCACTGACCCGCACAGAGGAGCGTGCATGCGGCCCGAACTGATTGAAACCATGCTGGTCACGTCGGGCCGACACATTCCCTTGCTGCACCGGCATCTCGCCCGGCTGAACGCCTCGGCGCAGGCGCTGGGCTACCCGTGCGACCTGCCCGCCATCGAGGCCGACGTGCGCGCCGCCGCCGGCATGGCGCTGGCCCAGGGGCCGCACCGCCTGCGCCTGCTGCTCAACAGCGCCGGCGACCGCACGGTGCAGGCCTCGCCGCTGCCCGCGCTGGGACCGGTGCAACGGGTCATGCTGGCCACCGAACCGCTGGACGCGGCCGAGCCGCTGCTTCGGCACAAGACCACGCATCGCCCCTGGTATCAGGCCTCGACGGCCTGGCTGGCCGAGCACCCCAAGGTGTTCGACCTGATTTACCTGAATACCCGCGGCGAGCTGTGCGAAGGCACCCGCACCAACGTCTACCTGAAGCTGGCCGGGCAGTGGTTCACGCCCGCGGTGACGTCGGGCTGCCTGCCCGGCGTGCAGCGCGCCGAGCTGCTGGAACAGGGCGCCGCGCAAGAGCGCGTGCTGACCGCGGCCATGCTGCGGCAGGCGGAAGGAATAAGATTGTCGAATGCCTTGCGCGGATGGTTCGACGTGGTCCTGGCGGCGCCGGCCGACGTCAACTGAGCTCCCCGCGCCCGGCACGGCCTTCACCGCAGTTCAACCCTGACCGCGAGCCCCTGCCATGCCTGTCGATGCATCGCTTCCCAAGTCCATGCGCGCCCTGGCCATCGACCGGTACGGCGGACCTGACGTCGTGCAACGCCGCGACGACGCGCCAGTGCCGGCGCCGGGCCCCGGCGAGGTGCTGGTGAAGGTGGCCTGCGCCGGCATCAACTTCATGGATATCCACACCCGGCAGGGCAAGTACGCGGACTCGCGCACCTATCCCGTGCGCCTGCCGTGCACGCTGGGCATGGAAGGCGCCGGCGTGGTGGTGGCCGCCGCCGACGATGTCACGCACCTGGCTCCGGGCCAACGCGTGGCGTGGTGCATCGCCTGGGGCAGCTTTGCCGAATACGCCAGCATCCCCGCCCGGCTGGCGGCCACGATACCGGATGCCATCGGCTTCGACACCGCGGCCGCGGCCATGTTCCAGGGATGCACCGCCCATTACCTGGTGCACGACGTCGCGCGCCTGCAATCCGGCGGCAGTTGCCTCATCCATGCCGCCTCCGGCAGCATCGGCCAATTGATCATCCAGATGGCGCGCACGCTGGGCGTCACGGTCTACGCCACGGCCAGCACCGAGGAGAAATGCAGCGTCGCGCGCCGCCTGGGCGCGGCGTCGGCCCTGCTGTACGACAACGGCGGATTCGCCGAACGGATACGCACCCTGACGGACGGGCAAGGCGTGGACGTGGTGTTCGATTCGCTGGGCAAGGCGACCTTGCGCGACAGCCTGCGCGCCGCCCGCACTCGTGGGCTGATCGTCAACTACGGCAACGTGTCGGGGTCCGTGAAGGACCTCGACCCCTACGAACTCGGCGAGGCGGGTTCATTGTTCCTGACCCGGCCGCGCCTGGCCGACCATATGGCCGATGCCGCCACCGTGCAACGGCGCGCCGACGACGTATTCGCCGCCATACTGGCCGGCAAGCTACGCGTGGACATCTCGGAGCACCTGGATTTCGACAGCATCGCGCAGGGACACGCCCGCATCGAGGCGCGCCAGCAGATCGGCAAGGCCGTCGCCTGGATCTAGCCTCCGCGGGCAGCCGGCAAAACGCCCGGACGCGTGCCTGCATCCCCGCTAGCGCCGTCCCGCGCCTTTGCAGGCCGCGCCTTGCAAGAACAAGGCCCAGGCCTGGTCGAAATAATCCTGTTGCGCCGCCTGCCCCGAAAACCGGGCATCGCCCAGCATGGCGGCGACCAGCGGCCTGATCGACGTGGCATACAGCAATTGCTCGGCCATGAAGAAGGCATCCCCCTCGCCCAGGCTGCCCGCCGCCTGCGCCTGCCCGACCAGTTCGGCCATGCGGCGCATCAGCGGATCCTGCTCGGACGGCGTGAGCTGCACCCCTTTCGACGGCACCGCCTCGGCCAGCGCCACCCGGTTCAGCGCCACCATCTGCACCCGCAGATTGATGTCCAGCAGGGTGCGCGCATAGCGTTGCAGGCGCTGCAGCGGTTCGCCGCCATCCGGCGTACAGGCGGCCAGTTCGTCCTGCACCTGGATGCGGAACCGATCCATCAGGGCCGTGAACAGCGCCCCCTTTGAGGCGTAGCGCCGATAGATGGTGTCCTTGCCGGCCTGGCAGGCCTCGGCCACCTGTTCCATCGACGTGGCCGCGTACCCTTGCGACGCGAACAGCTCGGCGGCGGCATCGAGGATGCGGCGTTCCATCTGCGCGGCCGCCTCGCGAGTCGGCCGTCCACCGCGCGAAGGCGAAGGGGAATGAGCGTCAGCCGAGGCCGTCCGGGGAGGTCTGGTGGGCATCCGATCCTGGTGTCTCGTGGGTGATCAAGCGCCGTATTGTCCCGCACGAACCCCTGCACGGCAAACAACCATACGCAAACATCCCGTTGTCACCCAATGAATGCGGGTTTGCCTCCTCTCAAAATAACTGGACGCTACCGTCCCGTTTATGGGAAGATAACTGCAACTGAGATTTTTTATCATTTGCAATGAGGTGTGAAAATGGCGATTGATGTGCGGGAAGCCGTCATGCTCGGGACGGTTTCCGGCTGCCTGGCGCTGGCGGGTACGGTCCAGGCCCAGCAACAGAACACGGTCCAGCTCAGTCCGGTGATCGTGAAGGGCGAGGCCCCCGACCCCACGGACACCAGCGACCGGCTGTTCGTCCCCGCCGCGGCATCGGCCACCAAGAGCGGCACGCCGGTGGCCGAGACCGCGCAATCCGTCAGCACCATCACCCGCAAGCAGATGGACGACCAGGCCGCGCAGACCGTTGGCGAAGCGCTGCGGTACACCTCCGGCGTGCTGTCCGACCGCGATTCCAATACCCGCTACGACTCCATCTTCCTGCGCGGCTTCGGCGCGTTCGGCACCGCGACCAGCTACGTCAACTTCCTGGACGGACTCAAGCTGCCGCGCGGCCAGGCTTTCGCGCAGGCGTCCATCGATCCGTATCTGCTGGACCGCATCGACGTGCTGAAGGGGCCGTCCGCCCTGCTCTATGGCCAGGTCAGCCCGGGCGGCCTGGTCAACCAGGTCAGCCGCGCGCCCTCCGCGCAACCCGCCCGCGAGATCCTGCTGGAAACGGGCTCGGACGGCCGTGCGCAGGCCGGCTTCGGCACGCGCGGCGCGCTCAATGAAAGCGGCACGCTGCAATACAGCCTGAACGCCATCGGCCGCCGCGCCGACACCCGCTACGACGGCGTGAGGGAAGGCCGCTACGCCGTGGCGCCGTCCATCACCTGGCAACCGGACGCCGATACTTCGTTGACGCTGTCGGCCTACTATCAGAAGGACCCGTACGGCGGCTACTTCAATTCGTTGTACCCGCGCTTCCTGGCTCCCGCCGAGTACAAGCACGCGCTGGGCCGCAAGCTCAACATCGGCGATCCGGACTTCGATTCGTTCGAGCGCGAACAGCACGGCATCGGCTACCAGTTCGAGCACCGGGCCAATGCGCTGCTGACACTGCGCTCGCGCCTGCGCTATTCCGACGTGGACAGTGACTTCCGCTCGCTGCAGATGGCCGCGCCGCTGGCCGCCGACGGCACCATCGCACGGCAGGCCCTGCGTTCCATCGAAAGCGTGAAAGGCGTCTCGATGGACAACCAGGCCCAGTTCGATTTCGCCACGGGCAGCGTGCGGCACACCTTGCTGACGGGGCTGGATTACCAGCACGCCCGCAGCGACTGGGCCTACGACTGGGGCCCCGCGCCGGCGCTGAACGTACTGAACCCGCAGTACGGCCAGGCCATCGGCGCGCTGACCACCATCATCGACAGCGGACAGACCCTGCGGCAGACGGGCGCCTACGTGCAGGACCAGCTGAAATTCGGCGGCTGGCGCGGCATGCTGGGCGTGCGCCACGACTGGACCTCGCAGGACACCGAGAACCGGCTGGCCGGCGCCTCGACCGAACAGAACAACGAGGCCACCAGCTACCGCGCGGGCCTGCTCTACCAGTTCGACAACGGCCTGGCGCCCTACGCCAGCTACTCGACCTCGTTCGAACCCAACGTGGGCGTCGACGCCACCGGCAAGCCCTTCGTGCCGAGCAAGGCCAGCCAGTATGAAGTGGGCCTGAAGTTCCAGCCGAACGGCCTGGACGCGCTGTTCACCGTGTCGGCCTTCGACATCCGCCAGCGCGACGCGCTGGTGCCCGATACGCTGGGCTTCAACACCCAGGAAGGCCGCATCCGCTCGCGTGGCCTGGAATTCGAGGCGCGCGGACAGGTGACGTCCGCCCTGGAACTGGTGGCGGCCCTGACGCTGCTGGACACCAAGGTGACCCAGGCCGCCGTGCCCGGCAACAGCGGCAAGCATCCCCAGGCCGTGCCCGATTACTATGGTTCGCTATGGGCGAACTATAGTTTCGCGCCTGACGTGCTGCCCGGCGTGAAACTGGGTGCGGGCGTGCGCGTGGTGGGGTCGAGCTACGCCGACAACGCCAACCAGGTGAAGGCGGACGGCTACACGCTGATCGACGCCGCCTTGCGCTACGACTTCGGCGCCAGCATCCCCAGCCTGAAGGGCCTGGAAGGCCGCTTGAACGTCAATAACCTGTTCGACAAGACGTACTACAGCAGCTGCAGCTCGAACTTCTACTGCCAGTACGGCAACGGCCGCCAGATCATCGCGGGCGTCCGATACCGCTGGTGAGGCCGGGACGATGAACAGACGCCGTTTCTGCGCGGCCGCGCTGTCGGGCGCGATGGCGGGCATGCTGCCCGGCGCACCCGCCCGCGCGCAGGCTCGCACCGTGACCGACATGGCGGGCCGTGCCGTCACGCTGAACGGCGTGCCGCGCCGCATCGTGCTGCTGGAGGCGCACGACATCGTCACCATGTCCTTCCTGCACCCCGATCCGGCCTCGCTGGTGGTGGGCTGGGCCGCGGCCGACCGCATCGACAGCGCGGCCTTGCAGGCCCGCTTTGAAGGCAGGCGCCGTCCAGACGGGCGCCCCATCGCCGAGGTCGGCAAGCAGGCGCCGGGCTCGGTGTCGCTGGAAGGCATCCTGCAACTGAAGCCCGACCTCGTGGTGGCCAGTTCCTTCATGGCCTCGCAGGCCGATGGCGGCGGCGTGGTCCAACGGCTGCAGGGGCTGGGCATCCCCGTCGTGTTCAGCGACGTGTCCAGCAATGCCGCCGAGGCCTCACGGGCCGGCCCTGGAGAAACCCTGCATCGCCAGATGCGCATGTGGGGCGGGATCCTCGGCGCTCCCGGCCGCGCGGCGGCCTACGCCGCCTACGTCGATGAGCGCCTGGCTGGCGTGGCGCAACGGCTGGCGGATGCGCCGCGCGTGACCACCTATCTGGAAGTGCAATCCACTCTGAACGACTGCTGCTGGGCCGCGGGCACGCAGGTCTGGGGCGAACTGCTGGCCCTGGCCGGCGGCCGAACCCTGCCGGGGGTGACCGCGCCCTGGTTCCAGAAGCTGCAATTGGAGTACCTGCTGAGCACGCCGCACGACGTCTACATCGCCTCGGGCGGCGGCTGGGCGTCGGGGGGACGGCCGGCCATCGGACCCGGCCTGGACCCCGCCGAAGGCCGCGCGGGATTGCAGCGGCTGGTGGCCCGCCAGGGCTTCGCGGGCCTGGCCAGCACCCGGCATCACCGCGTGCACGGCATCTGGACCGGCCTGATCGCCGTCGTACCGCTGAACCTGCTTTTCGTCGAGGTCGCGGCCAAGTGGCTGCATCCGGAGCGCTGCCGCGACCTCGATCCCGCGCAGACCCTGGCCGACATCAACCGCCGCTTTCTCGGCACGCCGATCGATGGGCCGCTATGGGCCTCGATCCAGGAGTGAACATTGTCCGACACACCATCCGCGTCCTGTAGGGCGCAGGCCCTGATCGACTTTCCCAGGCTGGCCGACTACCTGCCGGCCATTCTCGATGCCATCGCCACGCACGACATGACCGTGACGCAAGTCAACGGCGGCTACCAGGTACGGTCCGTCTTCGGGCAGGCCACGCTGGAAATCTTGCCCGGCCAGTTGCATATCGCCATCGTCACGGCACACCGGCATGCCCTGAACCGCATGAAGCACGCGCTGGCGGGCCCCATCGGATTCATCGCGGCGCGCGAACGCCTGGACATCGCCTGGACCGGTGACCAGGCCGGGCTGGTGCCGCTGGACGATTTCCGCGTGGTGCGCGTGGCGCGGGTCCATTCATTGACGCCAGGCATGAGACGGATCGAATTCCAGGGCGAGAACCTGGCGCACCTGGACCGCGCGGACCAGATGCATTGCCGGCTGATCTTCGGCCCTCGGGACGAAGCCAATCCCATCTGGCCGATGCTGGACGACCGGGGCCACGTGGTGTGGCCCGGCCGGAAGATGCCGACGCGCGTCTACACCATCCGGGCCATCGATGCGCAACGCGGCGTACTGACCATCGACTTCGCGTTGCACGCCGCCGCCGGCCCCGCCACGCGCTGGGCGCTGGCCGCCGGGCCCGGCGATCAGGTGGGCGTGGTTGGCCCCGCGGCGGGCGGCCCCAGGCCGGCGTCCTGGTATGTCTTCGTAGGGGATGAAACCGGCCTGCCCGGGATCGCGCGCATTCTCGAATCGCTGCCGGACGATGCGCGCGGCCATGCCTTCATCGAAGTGCGCGACGGCGCGGAGGAACTGCCGCTGGCCCGGCCGCCCGGCATTGGGTTGAACTGGCTGCATCGCCAGGGCGCGCCAGCCGGCACGACTTCGCTGCTGCCGGATGCCGTGCGCGGCCTGGCGTGGCCCGCGGATCGGCAAGAGGTATTCGTGTGGGGCGGCTGCGAGCACCGTGCCTTCCGGGACATCCATCGCCATCTGAAGCAGGAGGTCGGTCTTTCGCCCAGGCAGCAGGTGCTGTATTCGCACTGGCATCGCGCACTGAGCGAAGAGCAGATCATCGAGATCGGCGGTGACGCGTATCTGCCGGAATGAGGCAGGCGCCCGTCGATGGACCACGCCTGTGGCCGTGCCGTGGCTATCCGTGCTTCGGCCCGCGTGACGGCAAACACGCCAGCCGGTTCAACCGCGCGCCCGCCGCGTCGCGCACGTCAGTCCGCCAGCGCCAGCCGCACGGCCTCGTTGGCGGCCGCCATGCCCATCGCCGCGGTCACCATCACCACCGACCCATACCCCGCGCACGACAGGCCCTGCGGCGCGGCAGCGGCCAGTCCTTGCGCGCCCATGTCGTCGTCCATCTCGGCGGCCTGCGTCCAGGCCTGCGGAAGAATCGCCGCCTGGTCGAACCACAAGGCCCGCACGCCCATGCGCGGCACGCGCTTCAACGCCCGGCCCTGCGCATCCGACGCGCGCGGAAAGCCATGTTCGCGGCGCAGCTTGTTGCGCAGCTTGGACAGCAAGGCGTCGTTGGCCGCGTCGGACAGATCGCCCGCACGCAATGACAGCGGGTCGGTCTTGCCCCCTGCCCCGCCGCACAGCAGCAGCGGCACGCCGCGGTGGCGCGCGTGCAGGATCATCGCGATCTTGGCGGCGGCCTGGTCCGTGCAGTCGACGATGGCGGCATAGTGCCCGGCCAGCAGTTGGCCGACGTTGTCGGGATCGACGAATTCATCCACGCAGGTGACGACGCAGCCCGGATTGATGTCGCGGATGCGCGCGGCCATGGCCTCGATCTTGGACTGGCCCAGCGTGGGCGTCAGCGCGTGGATCTGGCGGTTGACGTTGGATTCGGCGATGTGATCGAGGTCGATCAGCGTCAGCGCGCCGACGCCGCAGCGCGCCAGCGCCTCGGCCGTCCAGGAACCCACGCCGCCCAGCCCGACGACGGCGACGTGCGCGCCATACAGGCGCGCGGGCGCGCCGGGGCCGTACAGGCGGGCCAGGCCGCCGAAACGGCGTTCGGCGTCGATGCCGCAGGAAGGCGTGAGGTCGGGTGGGGTAATCGTCATGGTGGGCGGTATTTTCCCACTTCCTTGGCGGCGGCGCTTCCTGCGTGCGGGCCGGGCAGGCTTAGCGCGGCGGCATCTGCGCCACGGCCGGCACATCACTGCCGCCCAACGCCTGGTACAGCGACACCTGGTTCACCAGCCGGTTCAGCCCGTTCTCTGCCACCGCGATCTCGGCATTGCGGCGCTGTTCCTGCGCATCCAGCCAGAACCGCAGCGACACCGCGCCCGAGCGGTAGCGCACTTCGTACAGGCGTTCGGCGCGGCGGGCCGACTCCAGCGACAGCGCCAGCAGCCGCGCGCGCTCGGTCAACTGCGTGCGCGCCGACAAGGCGTTCTCCACGTCCGCCATGGCCTGGTACAGCGCCTGGCGGAAGCTGATCGCGCGTTCTTCGAAATCGGTGCGCGAGATGTCGATGTTCAACTGCATCGAATTCAGTTGCAGGAACGGAAAGCTGAGCCCCGCGCCCAGCGTGGCCACGGGATTCTGCAGCAGGTTGCCCAGCGCCGTGCTGGCCGATCCCAGGGCGCCGGTCAGCGTGATGGGGGGGTAATAGCTGTAGCGCGTGGCGTCGACGTTGGCCAGTGCGCCGCGCAGGCGCAGCTCGGCTGCCCGCAGGTCGGGACGGCGGCCCAGCAGGTCGGCGGGCAGGCCGGCTCGCACCGGCGGCGGCGCGGCCTGGGGCAAGGCCTGCGGATCGGTCACGATGCGGCCCGGCGGGCCGTCGAACAGAATCGCCAGCGCGTTACGGTACTCCACGCGCTGCTGCAGCAGGTCGGTATGCGCGGCCTGCTGGTTGGACAGGTTCTGTTCGGCCTCGGCCACCTCCAGCGCCGAGGCCCCGCCGGCCGCGTACTGCGCGCGCACCAGATCCAGCGTGCGTTGCGCATAGGCGATGCTTTCGGTGCTGGTGGCCAGGCGCTGGTTGATGAAGCCGATCTGCCAGTACAACTGCGCGGTGGTGCCGGTCAGGCTCAGCGCGGTGGCCTGTCGGTCCTGCTCGGTGGCCTCGGCCTCCCATTGCGCGGCATCGCGGGCGCGCGACAGGCGCCCCCACAGATCCAGCTCGTAGCTGACGGTCAACTGCGCCTGGTTGCTGCGCGTGATCAGCCGGTCGCCATACAGGTTGCGCGAGCGGTTCACGTCCACATTGCCGCCGAACAGCGGGAACAGGTCGGCGCGCGCCAGCCCGGCCGTCAATTGCGCCCGGCGCACGCGCACGCCGGCCGCGGCCAGGTCATTGTTGCGCGCCAGGGCCTGCTCGATCAGCTGGTTCAGCTCGGCATCGCCGAAGGCCAGCCACCACGGGCCAGACAGCGCGGCGGCGTCGGCCGGCTGGCCCTGGTTCCATTGCATCGGTACCTGCACGGCGGGCCGCTCGTAGCGGCTGTCCAGCAGGCCGCAGCCGCCCAGCAGCAGCGACACCGCCAAAGCCACGCCGGCGAGCCGAAATCCGCGTGCCCGGCCCTGCGGACGAAACTTCGGCAACGACGCGTGCGAAAACGGTAAGGACATCTTCATTCCCGGGCCAAGGATTCAATGGGGTCCAGGCGCGCCGCGTTGCGCGCCGGCAGATAGCCGAAGGCCACCCCGATCAATGTGGAACACACGAACGCCGCCACCATGGAGTTGACCGAATACACCATCTGGAACGAGCCGCCCGTGGCCTGCGACACCAGCACGCCCAACCCCAGCGACAGCCCGATGCCGGCCAGGCCGCCGATCAGGCAGACCAGCACCGCCTCGATCAGGAACTGCTGCATGATGTCCGCGCGCCGCGCGCCCACGGCCATGCGCACGCCGATTTCGCGGGTGCGCTCGGTGACCGACACCAGCATGATGTTCATCACGCCGATGCCGCCCACCACCAGCGAGATCAGCGCGATCATCGACACCAGCAGCGTCATGGTGGCCGTGGTGCGCTCGATGGTCTGGCGTACGGAATCCGTATTGAAGACGAAGAAGTCCTTCGTGCCGTGGCGCTGCGTCAGCAGCTTGACGATGGCCGTCTCCGCCGTCTTGGTCGGCGTGTCGTCGGACACCCGCACCGTGATGCTGCGCAGATGCTGCTGGCCCAGCACGCGGCTCAGTGCGGTCGTGTAGGGGATGTACACATTCAGGGTATCGGCGGCGCCGAACAGCGCCTCTTGCTTCTGCGTGACGCCCACCACGCGGCTGGGCACGCTGCCCAGCAGGATGACCTGGCCGATGGGATTGACGTTGGCCCCGAACAGCCGGTTGCGCGTGTTCTCGTCGATCACCACGTCCTGGCTGCGGCGCGTCACGGCGGTGGCGTCGAAGAACTGCCCCTGCGCCAGCTTCAGCCCGCGCACACGGAAGAACTGTTCGCCCACACCCTGCACGGTGCCGTTCACCGACACGTTGCGATAGCGCAGCGACACGCTGGTCGAGACCTGCGGCGTGACACTGTCGGCGAAGTGCTGGCGCGCCAGCGCATCCGCGTCGGCCGGCACCAGCGTGCGGATGCGGGCGGCCTTCTCGTCGCCGAAGTTCTCGCCCGGATACACGTCCACCGTATTGGTGCCCATCTGGCTGATGTCGTTCAGGATCTTCTGGCGCGAGCCCTCGCCCAGCGCAACCACGGACACCACGGCCGCGATGCCGATCACGATGCCCAGCATGGTCAGCGCGGTGCGCAGGCGATGCGCGTTCATGGCCACCAGCGCCATGCGCAGCGCTTCGCCGGTGCGTTCGACGGCGCCTTGCCAGCGGGGCCGGGCGCGCGCCTGCGGCGGTTCCTCGGCGGCGGGCGGCGGCGTCACGGGCCGCCGGTCGTCGTTGATCCGGTCGGCCACGATGTCGCCGTCGCGGATCTCGATGATGCGGCGGGCGTGCCGCGCCACTTCCAGGTCGTGGGTGACGATAATGACGGTGTGGCCGGCGGCGTTGAGTTCTTCCAGGATACGCAGCACCTCTTGCCCGGTGTGCGTGTCCAGCGCGCCGGTCGGCTCGTCGGCCAGGATCACCTGCCCGCCGTTCATCAGGGCGCGCGCGATACTGACGCGCTGCTGCTGGCCGCCCGACAACTGGCTGGGGCGGTGATCCACGCGTTCGCCCAGGCCCAGGCGCTCGAGCAGCGCCTCGGCGCGCTCGCGGCGCGGCCCGCTGGCGCGGCCGGCATAGACCGCGGGCATCTCGACGTTGCCGCGCGCCGTCAGGTCGCCCATCAGGTGATAGCGCTGGAAGATGAAGCCGAAGTGCTCGCGGCGCAGCTCGGCCAGTTCGTCGGGCGACAGTTCGCCCGTGGTGCGCCCGCCGATGCGGTACGTGCCGCGCGTGGGCCGGTCCAGGCAGCCCAGGATGTTCATCAACGTGGACTTGCCCGACCCGGACGCCCCCACGATGGCCACCATCTCGCCCGCGGCGATCTCCAGGTTCACGTCCTTGAGCACCGCGATGGTCTGCTCGCCGGACACGAACTCGCGCCGCACCCCTTCCAGCCTGATCAACGCCTCGGCCACGTCAGCCCCCCGGCGCGGCGGCCGACGCGGGCACCGGCGCCGCCCCGGGACCATTGCCCGTGACGACCTTGTCGCCTTCCTTCAGGCCATCCAGGATCTGCGCATCGACGTTGTTGTTCAGGCCTACCTTGACCTGCCGCTCGACAGCCTGGCCATCCGCCTGCAGCACGCGCACCGTGCGGGTGCCGTCGGGGTGGGTCTTGCCCAATGCCGCGGACGGCGCCACCAGGGCGCCCTTGGCCTCGCCCAGCACGATGAAGACCTGCGCCGTCATCGAGATGCGCAGCTTGCCGTCGGGGTTGGGCACGTCGAACAGGCCGTTGTAGTACACGGCCGACGAGGTGCTGGACGACGACGAGGAACTGGCCATCAAAGCGCTGGAATCGTCTTTCTGGATGGAATCCGGCGCCGGCTCGATGGCCCTCAGCGTGCCGTAGTGGCGCGTGTCCGGTTCGCCCAGGATGATGAAATAGGCCTTCTGGCCCGCCTTCACCCGCGTGACGTCGGCCTCGGAAATCTGCGCCTTCACCGTCATGGTTTCCACCTGCGCCACCTTGATGACGGTGGGCGCCGACTGGAACGAGTTGATGGTCTGCCCTTCCTTGGTCACCACGGCCACCACGGTGCCGTCGATCGGCGAGACGATGCGCGTGTAGCCCAGGTTGACCTTGGCGGTATCGACCTCGACCTCGGCCTGCACGATCTGCGCCTGCAGCGAGGCGATCTCGGCGCGGGTCACGTTCAGGGTGGCCTCGGCGGTTTCATAGTCCTCGCGCGAACTGGCGTCGGCGGCCAGCATCTCGCGCTGGCGGCGGAACGACAGTTCGGCCTGCCGCAGGCTGGCCTGCTTGGCGCGCAGGTCCGCGCGGCGGGCATTGATCGTGGCCTGGGCGGTGCGCAGGTCGTTCTGCTGAGTCAGGTCGTCGATCTCGGCCACCAACTGCCCGCGCTTGACCCGATCGCCCAGTTGCACCTTCAGCGATTTCAACTGGCCGGTGGCCTGCGCGCCCACGCTGACCTGCCGCACGGCCTCCAGCGTACCGCTGGCCAGCACGCTGTCTTCCAGGTCGGCGCGGCGCACCTCGGCCGTCGTGTAGGCGGGCGCGGGGGGGTTGGAGAAGAACGCCCATTTGACGGCAAAAGCCGCCAGCAGCAGCACCACGGCAATCCATAGATAGCGCTTGGTCTTGGGTTTCATGGAAGAAGAGAAGAAAGCAACAGCGTTGCATTCTACGTGGCCCTCGTTAAGGACGTTCAAGCAACCCGGCCGTCGGCCTCGTTGCGTGGACGCGACAATGGTTGTCAGTGAAATCTTTGATGATGCAAATGAAGGTTTGCAGCGATCTGCGGCGATTTCGCGCCAAAACCGCCGACAGCGGGCCAGGATCATGCCGTTATCTGTTCAACTGCCTGTCATCGTACTTGCGGCGGCGCAACATCGACTTAGCCAGACGTTAGGCACAGAATGGGCACAAAAGACTACGCCGTGCCCGACGCCCCCCGCCCACATCCCTCGCGTTCCCCCCACGGCCCCGAATATTCGGGGACGGCAGGCTTGTGCCTGTTGTCCATGCTGAACCACGTGGCGCTGACGGGGGGACGCATCACCGTCTCGCTGACCGCGCTGAAGCTGGGCCTGTCCACCCTGCAGGTCGGCATGCTGGTGGCGGTCTTCGCCATCCTGCCCATGCTGGCCTCGGTGCATACCGGCCGATGGGTGGACAAGATCGGCGTCATCCGGCCGCTGGTCATCGGCACCGGCCTGACCTGTATCGGCACGCTGCTGCCGTTCATCTGGCAGAGCCAGCCCGCGCTGCTGGTGGCCGCGTGCTGTATCGGCATCGGCTTCATGCTGCACCAGGTCGCCACCCAGGACATCCTGGGCCACGCCGGCCAGGAGCGGCGGCTGCGCAATTTCTCGATCCTGTCGCTGGCGCTGGCCGCGTCGGGCTTCAGCGGGCCGCTGATCGCCGGCCTGTCCATCGACCACCTGGGATCACGGCTGGCCTTCGGCATCCTGGCGCTCTGTCCCCTGCTGTCGGTCGGCGGCCTGGTGCTGATGCGCCGGCCGTTGCGCACGTTCAGCGCCGCGCTGGTGGCCAGCCACCGCGTGCCGGAGACACGCCCCAAGCTGGGCGAGATCCTGGCCGTGCCGGCGCTGCGCCGGGTCATGCTGGTCAACACCATCCTGTCCGGGGCCTGGGACACGCATCTGTTCGTGGTGCCCATCTACGGCATCCGGATCGGGCTGTCCGCCACCACCATCGGCCTGATTCTCGCCGCGTTCTCGGCGGCAACGTTCATCATCCGCATCTTTCTACCCATCATCCAGCGGCGGGTGCGGGGCTGGACGATGGTGCGGGTCGCCATCGTCACGACAGCCCTGGATTTCATGATTTATCCGCTGTTCGAAGACGTTAACGTGTTGATCGGGCTATCTTTCGTGCTGGGACTGGCGCTGGGCGCCTGCCAGCCCAGCGTGCTGGCCCTGGTGCATCAATTCAGCCCGCCCGGACGCGCGGCCGAAGCCATGGGCCTGCGCCTGGCGCTGATCAACTGTTCCCAGGTGTCGCTGCCGTTGACCTTCGGCGCGCTCGGTGCCTTAATTGGGGTGGCGCCGCTTTTCTGGGCTTATGCCACCGCGCTGGCGCTCGGAGGCTGGTTCAACCGCCACCCTCCGCAAGAATCCGCAGATCCCCCGCCGTGAAACCCGCTTCCCTCCCCGCCTCGGACATCAGCAACCCCGCCGCCCTGCCGTTCCGCCTGTGGACGGCCGAAGAGAAACAGGCCTCGATGCAGGCCGCCCTGAAAGACTGGCCACCCGGCCAGGACGTCTGGATATACGGCTACGGCTCGCTGATCTGGCGCCCCGAGTTCGACTACCTGGAACGCCGCCTGGCCACTTTGCGCGGCCATCACCGGGCGTTGTGCCTGTGGTCGCGGGTCAACCGCGGCACGCCCGAATGTCCCGGTTTGGTCTTCGGCCTGGACCGCGGCGGCTCGTGCCGCGGCGTGGTGTACCGCGTGGACGGCAACCAGGTGCCCGGATTCTTTCCCGCCCTCTGGAACCGCGAGATGTCCACCGGCGCCTACCTGCCGCGCTGGCTGAACTGCAACACCCCCGAAGGCGATGTAAAAGCGCTGGTATTTGTCATGAACCGCGCCAATCCCGCCTATGTCAGCGCGTTGCCCGAGGAAGAACTGGTCGCCGTGGTGCGGCGCGCCTCGGGCCGCTACGGCCCGTGCACCGACTACATCATGGAAACCGTGCACGCGCTGCGCGGCTCGGGCATACGCGACGCGCGCCTGGAAAACGTGGCCGCCCGCCTCGAGGGCGCCATGCAGGAAGACGCCGCTGCACGTGCGCAGGCCGGCATGGCAACCCGCGCCGCCACCGCCTCCGTGCCGGCAAAGTAAACCCGGCCCCATGGGCATCCCCCGGCGCGCCGGGGCCTAAGCGGTACACTGGAACATTCCCGCCCACCCGGTGTTTACCCCCATGTCCGTCTCCGATCTGCGCCAGAGTTACGACAAAGGCGTGCTGCTGGAAGACGAGGCCGCCGCCTCGCCGTTCGATCAATTCAGCCTCTGGTTCGACCAGGCGCTGGCCGCCCGCGTGCCCGAGCCCAACGCCATGACGCTGGCCACGGTCGACGCCGATGGCCAGCCCTCGGCGCGCATCGTGCTCATCAAGGGCTACGACGAACGCGGCTTCGTGTTCTTCACGAACTACGAATCGCGCAAGGGCCGCGAGATCGCCGCCAATCCGCGCGCCGCGCTGCTGTTCTTCTGGCAGCCGCTGGAGCGCCAGGTGCGCATCGAGGGCCGCATGGAATTCACCTCGGCCGAGGAATCCGACGCCTACTACGCCAGCCGTCCCGTGGGATCGCGCCTGGGCGCCTGGGCGTCCGAGCAAAGCCGTCCCGTCACGCGCGACGTGCTGGAAGCGCGCGAGCGCGAGTACCGCGACCGCTACGGCGACCAGCCGCCGCGTCCGTCGCACTGGGGCGGTTATCGCCTGGCGCCGACCGCCTTCGAGTTCTGGCAAGGCCGTCCGTCGCGCCTGCATGATCGCCTGCGTTACCGGCCCGATGGCAAGTCGGGCTGGCAGATCGACCGACTCGCCCCCTGAGCCCGCCACGCCGCAGCCCGCCGCACCGATGTCCTCCGTTTCCGCTTCCAGTTTCGACGCGCCCTACTTCCGCCATGCCCTGGGCCGTTTCGCCACCGGCGTCACCGTGGTCAGCATGGCCATGCCCGACGGCACGCCCATCGGCATGACGGTCAGCTCGTTCAACTCGGTCTCGCTCGATCCGCCATTGGTGCTGTGGAGCCTGGCGCGGAAATCGTCGTCGCTGGATCTGTTCCGCGCCTGCGAGCGCTATGTGGTCAATGTGCTGTCGGCCGAACAGATCGCGCTGGCGCGGCGCTTCGCCACGGGCATCACCACCGAGCGCTTCAAGGGCCTGCCGATGAGCCACGCGCCCGACGGCACGCCCATGCTGACGGACTGCGCCGCCTGGTTCGAATGCAGCAACCGTGCGCAGTACGCCGAGGGCGATCACCTCATCATGGTCGGCCGCGTGCTGCATTGCGGCCATACCGACGCCGCGCCGCTGGTGTTCCATGCCGGCGGCTTCGACCTGACCCCGGCCGCGCAGCGCCAGGACTGACAGAACAATACGAACATGGACATCGACTGCATCGTCATCGGCGCCGGCGTCGTCGGCCTGGCCGTGGCCCGCGGGCTGGCCCTGCAAGGCCGTGAAGTGCTGGTGGCCGAAGCCTCGGAAGGCATCGGCACCGGCACCAGCTCGCGCAACTCCGAAGTCATCCACGCCGGCATCTATTACGCCGCCAACAGCCTGAAGGCGCGCCTGTGCGTGCGCGGCAAGCATCTGCTGTACGAATACTGCGATGCGCGCGGCGTGCCGTACCAGCGCCTGGGCAAGCTGATCGTCGCCACGTCCGACGAAGAGGCCGGCCAGTTGGCAGGTATCGCGGCCCGCGCGCTGGCCAACGGCGTGGACGACATGCGCCGCATCGACGGCGCCGAGGCCCGGCGGCTCGAGCCTGCATTGCGCTGCACGGCGGCGCTGGTGTCGCCGTCCACCGGCATCGTCGACAGCCATGCGCTGATGCTGGCCTACCAGGGCGATGCCGAGAACGCGGGCGCGCAGTGCGTGTTCCACACGCCCATGCAATCGGCCCGCGTGCTGCCCGGCGGCGGCTTCGAGGCGCGCTTCGGCGGCGCCGAGGCCATGACGCTGACCTGCAATGTGCTGATCAACGCGGCCGGCCTGCAGGCGCCCACGCTGGCGCGCCGCATCGAAGGCCTGCCGGCGGACACCGTCCCGCGCGAGTACCTGTGCAAGGGCAGCTATTTCACGCTGGCGGGCCGCGCGCCGTTCTCGCGCCTGATCTACCCCGCGCCCGCGCCCAACCATGCCGGCCTGGGCGTGCACCTGACGCTGGACATGGGCGGCCAGGCCAAGTTCGGTCCCGACACCGAATGGATCGAGACCGAGGACTACACGCTGGATCCCCGGCGCGCCGATGTGTTCTACGATGCGGTGCGCCGCTACTGGCCTGCCCTGCCCGACGGCGCGCTGGCGCCCGGCTACACGGGCATCCGGCCCAAGATCTCGGGCCCGCACGACCCCGCCGCGGATTTCGCCATCGCCGGCCCCGCCGCCCACGGCGTGCCCGGCCTGGTCAATCTGTACGGCATCGAATCCCCCGGACTGACGGCCAGCCTGGCCATCGCCGAAGAAACCCTGCAACGACTCAACCCCTGACCTCGCCCTTTTCGCCATGCAGCACAACGACTACATCCTGACCCTGTCCTGCCCCGACCGCACCGGCATCGTCTATCGCGTCAGCGGCCTGCTGTTCGAACTGGGCTGCAACATCCTGGATTCGCAGCAGTACGGCGACGAAGAGACGGGCCGTTTCTTCCTGCGCGTGCACTTCGACCTGCCGCAGGCCATCACGCACGAATCGCTGCGCGAGCGCTTCGCCACGATGGCCGACGGTTACTCGATGGACTGGCAGATCCACGACGCGCGCTACAAGCCGCGCCTGCTCATCATGGTCAGCAAGCAGGGCCACTGCCTGAACGACCTGCTGTTCCGCGTGCAAAGCGGCCAGCTGCATGCCGAGATCGCGGCCATCGTCTCGAACCACAACGATTACGCCGCGCTGGCCGCCTCGTACGGCATTCCGTTCCATCACCTGCCGGTCACGGCGGACACCAAGGCCCGGCAAGAGCAGCAGGTGCTGGACCTGGTGGCCAGCGAGCGCATCGACCTGGTCGTGCTGGCGCGCTACATGCAGATCCTGTCCGCCGACCTGTGCCGCGCGCTGGAAGGCCGCGCCATCAACATCCACCACAGCTTCCTGCCCAGCTTCAAGGGCGCGCGCCCGTATCACCAGGCGCACGCGCGCGGCGTGAAGATCATCGGCGCCACGGCGCACTACGTCACGTCCGACCTGGACGAAGGCCCGATCATCGAGCAGGACATCGAGCGCGTCGACCACAGCATGACCGCGCAGCAACTCACGCAGGTGGGCAGCGACGTCGAATCGCTGGTGCTGTCGCGCGCCGTGCGCGGCCACGTCGAGCACCGCATCCTGGTCAATCGCAACAAGACGGTCGTGTTTCGCTGACCCCCCGGCCGCGCGGCGGTCTCCGGCATTGCCAATGAATGTGGACGTCGGAAAGCAGCGGGGAACTTGTCACTCCTTCGGCGCCTTGCGCGAGGAGCGCTGCTTCGCCGGCCCGTTCGCGCGGCCCAGGTTGTAGGCGGTATTCACCAGCCCGATGTGCGAGAAACCCTGCGGGAAATTGCCCACCAGGCGATGCCGAGCCACGTCGTATTCCTCGGCCAGCAGGCCCAGGTCGTTGCGCATGCCCAGCAGGCGCTGGAATAGCTGCTCGGCGTCGTTCAGCCGCCCTTGCAGCACGTAGGCGTCGGCCAGCCAGAAGCTGCACGCCAGAAACACGCCTTCGTTGCCAGGCAGCCCATCGTCGGTATGGTCGGTGGAATAACGCAGCAGCAGGCCATCGCGCAGCAATTCCCGTTCGACCGCGCGTATCGTGCCCTGCACGCGCGGATCGTCGGGCGGCAGGAATCCCACCAGCGGAATCAGCAGCAGGCTGGCATCCAGCCCCTTGCCGCCGTAGTACTGCACGAAGGTATTGCGCCGGGCGTCGTAGCCATGGGCGCAGATGTCGTCGCGGATCTCGTCACGCACGCGGGTCCAGCGCTCCACCGGACCTTGCAGGCCGAACTGCTCGCACGACTTGATGGCGCGGTCGAACGCCACCCAGCACATCAGGCGCGAATGCGTGAAGGCGCGCCTGGGGCCGCGCACTTCCCAGATGCCGTGGTCCAGGCTTTTCCACAATTCTTCCAGCGGCTGGATCAGCACGTTCTGCAGCCGCCAGGCTTCGGCCAGCGGCGCCAGGTCCGCGGCACGCGCCGCATGCAAGGTCTCGATCAGCTCGCCGTACACGTCCAGTTGCAGTTGGTCCGCCGCGGCATTGCCTACGCGCACCGGCAGGCTGCCCTCGTAGCCGGGCAGCCACTGCACCTCGTGCTCCGGCAACCAGCGCTCGCCGGCGATGCCATACATGATCTGCATCTGCTTGGGATGGCCCGCCACCGCGCGCAGCAGCCACTGCCGCCACGCCTCGGCCTCTTCGCGATAGCCGGCGTTCAACAGCGCGTACAGGGTCAGCGAGGAGTCGCGCAGCCAGCAATAGCGGTAGTCCCAGTTGCGGCTGCCGCCCAGCTCCTCGGGCAGCCCCATCGTCGGCGCGGCGATGATGCCGCCGGTGGGCTCGAAGGTCAGCAACTTCAGCGTGATCAGCGACCGTACCACCGCCTCGCGGCGCTCGTCCGAGCCTTCCCAATGGCAGCGGCGCGCCCATTGCTGCCACCACGACACCGTGCGGTCCTTGCTTTCCAACCGGTCGGGCACGAAATGCGGCGTCTGGTGCGAGCGGTGGTACGACAGCGTGAACGGCACCGACTGCCCTTCCCTGACCGTGAAATGCGCCATGCTGCGCATGTCCTCGCCCTTCAGGTCCACCGAGGTATGCAGCTCGACCGCGTCGGGGCCGGAGATGGCGCTCAGGCCGTAGTCGCGCCGACGCACCCACGGCACCGCCTGGCCGTAGTTGAAGCGCAGCACCAGCTCCATGTCCATGTCGACCTTGCCCGCCACGCCGCACACGATGCGCACCACGTCCACGCGCGATTCGTCGTCGCTGATGGGCATGAAGTCGCATACCGTGGCCGTGCCGGTGGCGCTTTCATAGCGGGTTTCCAGCACGGCCGTGTCGGGAATGTAGCGGCGCGTGATGCGGCATTGATCGCACTTCGCGGGCGCCAGCCGCCAGTGGCCGTGGCGCTCGTCGCCCAGCAGCGCGGCGAAACAGGCGGGCGAATCGAAATGCGGCAGGCACAGCCAGTCGATGGAACCGTCGCGCGATACCAGCGCGGCAGACAGCATGTTGCCGATCAGGCCGTAGTCTTCCAGGGGCTTGGACATGGACACTCCTTTGGCCGGAACCGTGATGGACTCGGAAATGGCGATGCCGCGCCATCAACCCGCGCCGCGGAACTCCGGATACAGCGTCATGCCGCCATCGACGAACAGCGTCGCGCCCGTCACGTAATCCGAGGCATCGGAAGACAGCCACACCGCCGCGCGCCCGATGTCCTCGGGCTCGCCGATGCGGTCGTACGGAATCAGTTTCAACAGCTCCGCCATGGCCTGGTCGGTGCCCCAGGCCGCCTGGTTGATGGGCGTGCGGATCGCGCCCGGAGCGATGCTGTTGACGCGGATCTTGCGCGGCGCCAGCTCCTGCGCCAGCGAGCGCATCAGCAGCGACACGCCGCCTTTCGAGGCCGCATAGTTCGCCTGGAAGGCCCACGGGATGACCTCGTGCACCGAACTGATGAACAGGATCTTGCCCGCCGATGCCCCCTTGGGCGGCGGCTCGGGCCAGCGCGCCAGATAGGCGCGCGCCGCGGCGCGCGCGCACAGGAACTGGCCGGTCAGGTTGACGTCGATGACGGCCTGCCACTGCGCCAGCGTCATGTCCTGGATGGGCGCGGGCTGCTCGATGCCCGCATTGTTCACCAGGATGTCCAGCTCGCCCAATTGGGTGTGCACGTCGGCGAACATCCGCTGGACCTCGTCCTCGCGGCTGACGTCGCCCAGCACGGGCACGGCCTGGCCGCCCGCCCGCGCGATCTCGGCCACGACGTCGTCGGCGCGTTGCCGGCCGTCTTTCGCATCGCGGTAATTGACGGCCACCCGCGCGCCCGCCCCCGCCAGTGATATGGCCACCGCACGGCCGATGCCGGACGTGGCGCCGGTGACCAGGGCCACGCGGCCCGCAAGTTCCTGCGTCTGGGACATGCTGTCTCCTTGGCATGATGCCCATGCACTGACATGCCGCTGAACTTTCTGGCGGCCGCCGTTTCATGAGCCACTCATGGATCAGACCACGATGGCAAGAGAAGTTTCCCGTCGGTTGTTTGCCGTGTGATTCGATAGTTTTCCAAGGGGCGCCATATGCTGCCGCAATGCACCATCGTGCGCGTACACTGGCCGGTATCCAGGATCTCAGCGGAACTCTTTCCCGATGCGGCACCGCAACGCTCCCCTCCGCGTTTCCTGCGCATGCCGATGAAGCGCGGCTTCGCCAGCCTGTTCTTCAAGGCCGCGCGCAACATGACGCGGCTGCAGAGCAAGATGGTGCGCGCCGGCACGCGCACGCTGGCGGCCCAGGCCAAGGCCGGCGCCAGGCGGGCAAAGGCCGCGCCGCGCAAGGCGCCGGCAACACCAGGCCCCGCATCCTGGGCGTTCGGCCTGGGCACATGGCAACCCTCGCTGCAGGTCGCCGCCCCCGGCGGACGCCGGCTGGCCTACGCACGCTATCAGCCAGCCGGCCCGGTCAAGGGTCTGCCCTTGCTGGTGATGCTGCATGGCTGCCGCCAGACCGCCTCGGATTTCGCGCGCGGCACGCGCATGAACCTGCTGGCCGACCGTATGGGCTTCGCGGTGCTCTATCCCCAACAGGCGCAGTCCAGGCAATCGCAGCGCTGCTGGCGCTGGTTCGAGCCTGGCCGGGGCGGACGCGAGGATGCCGACGCCATCGCCGCGCTGATACGCGTCGAGATCGCACGCCACGACCTGGACGCGCGTCGCGTGTATATCGCGGGGCTCTCGGCGGGCGCGGGCATGGCCGCGCTGATCGCCCTGCGCCATCCGGATCTGGTCGCCGCCGTGGCGCTGCATTCCGGCGTGGTGATGGGCAACGCGCGCAACGCCGTGGACGGCTTGAGCGTGATGCGGCGCGGCACCTTGCGCGCGCCCGGCGCCCTGGTCGGCGCCGTCGCGCATCCCGAGGCCTTCCGGCTGGGCATGCCCGCGCTGATCCTGCA
This sequence comes from Bordetella ansorpii, assembly GCF_900078315.1. Lineage (GTDB taxonomy): Bacteria > Pseudomonadota > Gammaproteobacteria > Burkholderiales > Burkholderiaceae_B > Bordetella > Bordetella ansorpii. The sequence continues at coordinate 274,489 of NZ_FKBS01000007.1, read as the reverse complement.
TGGCCAGCGCGACAATGCGGTCTCCGTGCGCAACGCGCAGCAACTGGCCGAGCAGTTCCGCCACCTGAATGGCCTGCCGCCCGGCGACTCCGTTGCACGCGTGCTGGCCGAGGGTACCAAGCGCGAGTACCGCCGCGTGGACACGCTGCGCGGCCGCACGCCGGTGGTGCGGCTGTGCGAGATTCCCCGGTTGACGCATGCCTGGAGCGGCGGCGACGGCGCCATCGAGTACCACGCGGATACGGGCCCGGACGCCTCGGTGCTGCTGTGGCAGTTCTTCAGGCGGCACACACGGCCCTGAGGCGATGCCTTGGCCACCGCCATCCAGTACGGCCGCCTGCAATCGCCCCGCGCCATGACGCCGATCTTCCCGCCGGTCATACGCTAATGGCGCATTAGAAAATGCCCAAGTAAGTAATACCGAATCGTTCGTTTGCGGCGCGCCGGCCCTGCCGTAGCGTATCCGGACCCCCTACCGGAGAACCGCCATGAATGATCGACTCGGCCGTGTGCACGCTTCCCGTTCGGCTGCCGTCAAGGCCACGCTGGACTATCCCGTCATCGACACCGACGTGCACGTCAACGACTACGCGCCCGTGCTGGAAGACTACGTGCAGCACTATGGCGGGTCGAAGCTGGTGGACGCCTTGCGCAAAGCCTTGGGCTCGCGCTTCGTCACCCGCGGCGCGGGCAAGGATTGGTATCAGCAGACGCCCGAGGAACGCCAGCATCACCGCACGCTGCGGGCCCCGTGGTGGGCGCGCGTCACGCGCAACACGCTGGATCTGGCCACCTACACGCTGCCCGAACTGCTGTACGAGCGGCTGGCGGAGCAAGGCGCCGACTACTCCATCCTGTTTCCGAACGACGTGCTGGCCCCGCTGGCCGCGCGCGATGGAGAACGCCAAGCCCTGCACCGCGCCATCAACCACTTCCATGCGGACCAGTACCGCAAGTACAGCGAACGGCTGACGCCGGTGGCCGGCATACCGATGAACACGCCGCAGGAAGCCATCGAGGAACTGGAATTCGCGGTGAAGACGCTGGGCCTGAAAGTCATCAACATTCCAGGCGGCGTGCGCCGGCCCATCAAGGCCATCGCGCAGAAGTACCCCGCCGAACAGTTCCCCGAGATCGCCAAGTACGCCTCGTACATCGACTTCTACGGCATCGACAGCGAGTACGACTACGACCCGTTCTGGGCCAGGGTGGTGGAACTGGGCGTGCCCGTCACCACGCACTACGGCAGCCAGGGCTGGACCGGCCGGCAGTCCATCAGCAACTACATGTACAACCACATCGGCCACTTCGCCGACGGCTCTCAGGCCTTCGCCAAGGCCTTGTTCTTCGGCGGCGTCACGCGCCGCTTTCCGAACCTGCGCGTCGCCCTGCTGGAAGGCGGCGCGGACTGGGGCGCACACGTCTACGCGCATCTGGCGGACCGCTGGGAGAAGCGCAACCGCGACGCCGTGCAGAACTACAACCCCGAGCTGGCCGATGCCGAATTGCTGCACGATCTGTTCCAGCGCTACGCGCCGGATTTCCTGAAAGCGCCGGGCGCCGATCCCGCCCGCCTGGTGCAGGACAGCCTGGGCATCTCCGCGCTGCCGCACAGCCGCGATCCCCGAGGCGCGGAACTGGACGACTTCGCCGCCGCCGGCATCGAGAGCGTCGAGGACATCCGCAAACGCTGGGTCGACAGCTTCTACTTCGGCGCCGAAGCCGACGACCGCACCGTGTCCGCCGCATTCAACACCCGCGTCAATCCGCTGGGCACGCCCATCAACGCCATCTGGTCCTCGGACATCGGCCACTGGGACGTGCCCGACCTGACCGAACCCCTGGCCGAAAGCTGGGATCTGGTCGAGCAGGGCGTGCTGAGCGAAGCCGAATTCAAGGCCCTGGTGTTCGGCAATCCGTACCGCCTGTACACCGAGGCCAATCCCGACTTCTTCAAGGGCACGGCCATCGAACACAGACTGGCCGACCGCCGCGCCGCCGCCTGAACGGCCGCCCTCCGCAACGACCAAGGAACACGCATCATGAAGCTTCTGAACACCGCCAGCCGCCTGCTGGCGTTGCCGGCCATCGCCCTGGCGCTGGGCGCCTTCTCCACGAACGCCATCGCCGCGCCGCCCGAGGTCATACGCATCGGCGTGGCCACCGCGGGCGGCGGCGATCCCATCACCTGGGGCGGCTCGCCCGGCAGCGTGGCGCGCGCCAACCACTGGCTGGAAGAGGCTTTCGAGCCGGCCGGCGTGCGCATCGAATGGCTGTTCTTCAAGGGCGCCGGTCCCGCCGTCAACGAAGCGCTGTCGAACAGGCAGATCGACTTCGCCTACCAGGGCGACCTGCCCTCGGTGGTGGGCCGCGCCAACGGCCTGAAGACCCGCATCCTGCTGACCAGCGGCGCGCGCAACAACCTGTACGTCGTCACGCCGTCCGACTCCGCGCTGCGGTCCATCGATCAGTTGAAGGACCGGCGCGTGTCGCTGTTTCGCGGCACCAACGGCCATCTGGTGGCGATCAACGTGCTGGCCTCGCGCGGCCTGACCGAACGCGACATCAAGGGCGTGAACCTGGACACGGGCAGCGCGCAGGCCGCGTTGGTATCGCATGGCGTCGATGCCGCGTTCGGCGGCTACGAATGGTTCAAGGTGCGCGATCAGGGCCTGGCCAAGGTGATCTATTCCACGCAGGGCCAGGATCCGTCCTTCACTCGGCAGGCCTCGCTGCTGGTGCGCGACGATTTCGCGAAGGAGCATCCCGCCGAGGTGCAGCAGGTGGTCGACGTGTTCGTGCGCGCCGCGCACTGGTCGTCCGACGAGAAGAACCGCGAGGCGCTGTTCCGCATCTGGGAGAAGAGCGGCACGCCGTATGCCTCGTGGCAGGCCGAGTTCAAGGACCAGGACCTGCGCACGCGCAACTCGCCGCTGGCCGACGCCTTCATCGTGGGGCGCTACCAGGCCGTGGCTTCCGACGCGCTGAAGGCCAAGCTGGTGCGCCGCGAAGTCGCGACGGACGGCTGGTTCGACACCAGCTTCCTGCAGGCCGCGCTGAAGAAGCAGGGCCTGGAGCACTACTGGACCGCCTACGACCCGCAGGGCCGCGAAGCGCCCGAAGCGCACGCCGCGGCGAAATAAGGAGCGGCCGATGAATCATCCCTCGATACTCGCGCCGGCGCTGCCCTCGGGCACAGGCCTGCCTTCACTGACCCGCGCCCCCGCCGCCGCGCTGCGCCGCACGGTTCGCCGCGTGTCCCTGCGCGTGCTGCCGTGGCTGTTGCCACTGGCCTTGCTGGCCCTGTGGCAGGCCGGCGCCGAAGGCGGCTGGATCTCGCCCCAGGTGCTGCCGCCGCCCGCCTTCGTGTGGCAGACACTCAGCGACCTGGCCACCAGCGGCGAGCTGTGGACCCACCTGCAAGCCAGCCTGCTGCGCGTGGTCACGGGCTTCGCCATCGGTAGTCTTCTGGGTCTGGCGCTGGGCTCGGCGATGGGCCTGTCGCCACGGTTGCAGGCCTACGTGCTGCCCACCTTCAACGCGCTGGTGCAGATCCCCGTACTGGCCTGGCTGCCCTTCGTGCTGCTGTTGGTCGGCATCGGCGAACCCCTGAAGTACATCCTGATCGCCAAGGCGGCGCTGGTGCCCGTCACGCTGAACACGCTGCAAGGCTTCCGGCAGACGCCCCAGGGCTTGCGCGAAGTCGGCCGCGTCTACGGCTACACGCGCCGGCAGGAAGTGCTGGAGATCGTGCTGCCGCACGCCGTGCCCACGCTGTTCACCGGCCTGCGCCTGGGCTTCACCAAGGCCTGGCTGTCGCTGGTGGTGGTGGAACTGGTGGCCTCCAGCGAAGGCATCGGCTACCTGATCGTGTACGGCCGGCAGTTGTTCCAGTTGGACCTGGTGATGGCCGCCGTCATCGTGGTGGGCGCCATCGGCTACGCCATCGACCGGCTGCTGGATCTGTCGGAGCAGCGTCTGCTGCGCCATCGCCCGGCGCACGGAGCACGCTCATGAGCGCCGACGTGGAATATCTGCAGGCCGCGCTGGGCCCCAGGGGCAGGCTGGCGCCGCGCGCCGATGAACCGCTGCAACGCCCCGGCGTCCTGCGCCGCCTCGCGGCCAGCGGGCGCTGGCGCGGCCTGGTGGTGCCCGTGATCGCCATCGCGATCTGGTGGGCGCTGGCCGCCGCGGGCGCCGCCAATCCCGCCTTGCTGGTCTCGCCGGCCAAGGTGCTGGCCACCGCCGCCGAATACGTGTCGGGCGGCAAACTGTGGCGGGCGCTGTCGTCCAGCCTGGCGCGCGAACTGGCGGGCTTCGCCATCGGCACCGTGCTGGGCCTGGCGCTGGGCGCGCTGCTGGGCCTGTCGGCACTGTTCGACCGCATCGTCGGCCCCAGCTTCAACACCTTCAAGCAGATCTCGCTGTTCGCGTGGATTCCGCTGATCTCGGTGTGGTTCGGCCTGGGCGACACGGCCAAGGTGGTGTTCCTGTCGCTGGCCGCGCTGGTGCCCGTCGTGGTGAACACCTGCGACGGCATCCGCAACGTGCCGGCCAACCTGCTGGAGGTGGCGCGGGTCTATCGCTACACGCGCTGGCAGACCATCCGGCTGGTGGTGCTGCCCTCGGCCGTTCCCTCGATCTTCACCGGCATCTATCTGGCGCTGATCTATTCGTGGCTGGCCACTATCGGCGCCGAGTACCTGCTGGTGTCCGGCCTGGGCATGGGCAATCTGCTGATCGAAGGCAGCGAACACTTCCAGATGGACCTGGTGATCTTCGCCATGTTCGTGGTCGGCCTGATCGGCTGGGCCATGAACGCCTCGGCGCGCGCGCTGGAACGGCGCCTGGGCCGATGGCGCGGCACGCAGGCCTGATCCCTCGCCTCGGGGCCGCCGTCGCGCGGCGGTCCTCGCAACCCGACATCGAAAGGAATGCCATGACCGAGACCCTGACCGACATCCCCTCGCGCGCCGCGCCCCAGGGAGATCACAACCGCCTGCAGATACAGGGCGTGAGCAAGCGCTACGCCAGCACGCAGGCCGAGGGCGGCACGCTGCAGGTGCTGCAGGACATCGACCTGGACGTGCCCGCCGGCCAGTTCGTCAGCATTGTCGGCGCCAGCGGCTGCGGCAAGTCCACACTGCTGCGCCTGATCCTGGGCCTGGACACCGGATACGACGGCCGCATCCAGTTCGACGGCGTCCCCATCCGCGGCACCGGCCTGGACCGCGGCATCGTGTTCCAGGACCATCGCCTGTTCCCGTGGCTGAACGTCGAGCAGAACATCGAAGTGGGCCTGCGCAACGCCGGCCTGGCGCACGCCGAGAAACGCGAACTGGTGGCCGGGCACGTGGCCCTGGTCGGCCTGCAAGGCTTCGAGCAATCCTATCCGCATCAGCTTTCCGGCGGCATGGCGCAGCGCGTGGCCATCGCGCGCGGCCTGGTCAACCGGCCGCGCGTGCTGCTGCTGGACGAGCCCTTCGGCGCGCTGGACGCGCTGACGCGCTCGCGCCTGCAGCACGAGCTGCAGCGTATCTGGCAGCAGGAGCGCATCACCATGCTGCTGGTCACGCACGACGTGGACGAGGCCGTGTTCCTGGGCGACCGCGTGGTGGTCATGCAACCGCATCCGGGACGCATCCGCCGCACCGTGGAAGTGGATCTGCCACGGCCCCGCAGCCGCAGCGATCCGGCATTCATCGCGTTGCGCGACGACGTGCTGGCGGACTTCAGCGAGCCTGGCGGGCATTGAACACCGCCTGACCGCTTCTCCTGCCCGGCGCATGTCTTCGCGCCGGCATTCTCCCGTTCTTCACCGTCCCTTCACAAACTTCGTCCGGTCCTCACGCCGCATCGTCAGACTGCGATGCATCTCAACGGGAGGATCGGACCATGAAATATCTCTTCAAGACTTTCGTCATCACCGGCGCCACGCTGATGTGCGGCGCGGCGCTGGGCTTGCTGCGACTCGGTGAAATGGTGGATGCGCCGAACCGGGCCAAGCCGGACTCGGGCCATGAATAACGCCCTCGACAGTCTGTGGGACCTGGTCGGCGAACCGACTCACCTGCTGGCCCTGACGTGGATGATCGCCGCCTGCCCCGCGACCGCCCTGCTCGCGCCCGCCGCCTGGGTACGCGGGCTGCTGCTGTGGGTCCTGGCGGCGCCCGTGCTGGCCTGGGCGGCGTTTCCCAGCGCGTGGTTCGACACGCACGACGAGGCGGCGGTCATGGGCGGTTTGCTGGTCGCCGTCTTCATCGGTTCGTATGTCCTGCCGTCCCTGCTCATCCTGGCATGCCGGCTGAAGCGCGCGTCAGGCGTCCCCATGACGTGACGGAATCCGGGCACGCCCGGCCATGCCTCATGCGTCCCCGACTCGGACGTCCGGCGGCCCGCCCGGCCGATTCGACAAGAAGATCCGTCATGCACCTCATCCACCGGCCATTCTCTTCATTCCATCCTCATAAGTCCTTGGCACACTACGCCCGCACCCATTTCGAGGAGCCCCTGATCATGAAACAAGCCCTGACGATGATGCCCTGGGGATTGCTGACGGGATTGGCCGCCGCTGCCTTGCTGGCCCTGGCCGCCAGCACCGGCACGCTGGTCGGCGCCTGGAGCGAGGCCCGCGTCGACACCCGCATCGAAAACTACGCCATGCCGTCCGCCGAGCCCGCGGCCATCGTGGCGGCCGCCCGGCAGGCCGCCGGGCTCGACCCCGCCGAGCCCTCGCTGGGCGACGGCTCGCGCCGCACCCGCCCCATGCTGGCGTCGGCGGATCCGCTGCCGGTCCTCTGGTACGGCGCTCAATCCCCCAGCGCCAGCCCTTCCCTGCGCGGGTCCGCGCCACCGGACAGCCCCGACGGCCCGATCACGATTCCCTGCAACCCGCTGGGAAATTCCTCTTCCCTGACCTCGTGCCCCAGTTTCTTCAGCGCGGGCGCCAGCTTCGCCAACGACGTGCCGCGCTCCAGTTCGGTGGCGCGGTTGCGGCTGCCCATGTTGGGCAACGCGATGGCTTCCTGAATATCCAGGTTCCAGTCCAGCACGCCCACCAGCGTCTTGGCCACGTAGTTGATGATGGCGCTGCCGCCCGGCGACCCCACCGCAAGATAGGGCTTGCCGGCGCGGAACACGATCATCGGCGCCATGGCGCTGCGCGGCCGCTTGCCCGGTTCGACGCGGTTGGCCACCAGCCGTCCCTCGGCATCGCGGTACGACGACGAGAAGTCCGTCATCTCGTTGTTCAGCAGAAAACCATGCACCAGGATCTTGCTGCCGAAGGCGGACTCGATGGTCGAGGTCATCGACACCACGTTGCCCTGGGCGTCCACAGCTGAAATGTGCGTGGTCGACGGCACCTCGAAGGCATCGTCGCGCGCGCGGGCCTGCAGCAGGCCGGCGGGATCCCCCGGCAACGCGGTCCCCATGCTGCGGTCCGGGCGAATCAGCGCGCCGCGCGCCTTCAGGTAACGCGGATCCAGCAGCGCCGACACCGGCACGTCGACGAAGGCGGGATCGCCCACGTAGAAATCGCGGTCGGCATAGGCCAGCCGGCCGGCTTCCGAGAAATAGTGCACCGCCTGCGCGGTATCCGGCTTCATGCGGCCCATGGGGTGCTGCTGCAGCGCGCCCAGCATCTGCAGCACGGCCAGCGGACCGCTGCTGGGCGGCGGCGGACCGCACAGCAGATAGGCGCGATAGCGCCCGCACACAGGCATGCGCACCTGCGCGCGATACCCTGCCAGGTCGGCCTCGGTCAGGTCGCCCGGCTTGGCGTGGCCTTGCACCGCCGCCACGATGTCGCGCGCGATGCCGCCGTGATAGAACGCGTCGGGCCCTTCCTCGGCCACCCGGCGCAGCACCCACGCCAGCTCGGGATTCTTCAGTACATGGCCCACGGGCCACGCCTGCCCATCGGGCGCGTAGAAATAGCGCGCCGCCTCGGGCTGCCGGGCCAGTTCCGGCGTGTTCGCCAGCAATGCATGCAGGCGCGGCGATACGGCAAACCCCCGCGACGCCACCTGGATGGCTGGCTCGAACAACGTCTTCCACGGCAGCCTGCCGTGCTGCCGGTGGGCCAGCTCCAGGCCGCGCAACAGGCCCGGCGTGCCCACCGAACGGCCATTGTTCACGGCCTCCTTGAACGGAATCGGCTTGCCGTCCGCCAGGAAACGGTCCGCGCGCGCGGCCGCCGGCGCCGTCTCGCGGCTGTCGTACACCTGAACCGCGCCGCCCTCGGCTTCGTAATGCACCATGAACGCGCCGCCCCCCAGGCCGGACGACTGCGGCTCGACCACCGCCAGCACCAATTGCGTGGCGATCACGGCGTCGGTAGCGCTGCCGCCCTGCTTCAGGATGCCGTAGCCGGCCTGCGTCGCCAGCGGATTGGCGGAGGCCAGCATGAAGTGGCGTGCATGCGCCAGCGGCTTGTCGGCATAGCCGGTGGCGGCTTCGGGATTGGTGTCCTGCGTGGCCGGCTGGGACTGTGCGGGCGCCAGGCACAGCGTGCAGGCCAGCAGCACGGCCAGGCGGGCGAGATTGTGCATGGGGTCGCCTTATGGAGATCTCGGTCACCGGGTAGCATAAACGCCGCAGATCAACGAGGTGCAGGACCGCCCCATGCTTTACGGCGCCATTCAGACAGCCTGGGATATGCTGCTGGCCAAAGCAGAACAGCGAGACAGGCATGGCGGTAACCGATACGGCGCTCGAATGGTGGGACAGGCTTTGCACGCAGGCCGGCCTGGAGCTGCGCACGGGCAGGAACAAGCCCGGCCGGGATGCCGACCTGGAAGACGCGCTGCGGATGCATCTGGTGACGGAGTGGTCTCCCACGCCCCGGAAAGGCGACATCAGACTGCGCGATCTGCTGCGCACGGACGCCAAGGCCAGCGCACCGCAGGTCACGGTTTCTCATTTTCTGGAAACCGTGCGGACGCATCTGCGGGACTTTGCCTGCATGCTGGCGGATATTCTGGACACGCAGGCCTGCGCGCAAACCCACCGAGGCGCCGACACACTGCGTCTGGCGCTGCGGCTTCAGGACGATACCGTCGCCCTGCATACGCGGGCCCAGCTTCAGGAGCAGATGGATGCGGTCCGGCAGGCGCTGGACACACGCATCGCCCCAGCCGATCCGCGCACGCTCGCGGCATGGATCAACGAGATCGGCGGCCGCCTGATCGGCGTGCTGACGCTGCCGCTGTGGAAAGCGCGGCATGTGCTCTACCCGGTGTGGACGGGCACACGCCTGCTGCGCGCCGCGCGCGAGCATGCTGACCGCTTCCATTTCCACACCCAAGGCGACACGCTGCCCTTCACACCTGGCGGCAAGCGGCTGGCCACCTACGAGTACGACGGCGAACAGTTCGACATCTGGATCGAACTGCGGTCCGCCCTGCTGCGCGGCCAGGGCAAACGCAAGCGAGGCAGGTATCCGGATTTCCGGGTCGTGCGGGCCACGCTGAACGGCAACCACAATGACGCGACGCGCTTCGTCCTGGAATGCCAGCACCGGCACGAGTGCGACTCGGCCAATGCGATACGAGCCATCGGGGATTACACGCAGGCCTGTCCTGACACCGATATTCTGCTGGTGTACCCCCGGCCAGCCATCGCTGTCGATATGATCGCCCGGGCGTTCGCCTCGAGGGCGGACCACTTCCGTATCATCACCCATGCGACGGCCGGCCGCGAACGCCAGCATCCCGCACTGCATGACAGCATCCGTGACATCCTGTTCAACGGTGCACGGAACAAGGCCGTGCCATCGCCAGCCTTCACCGCCATCGAGACGCCACCGCCCCTGCCCACAGCCGCGCCGCAGGTCCCCAACGCCCTGCGGCAGGACCTGGCCGCCACTGTCCTGCTGGAATGGACCGATGCGCTGCAGGACGTCGACCTGCGCCTGGTCCTGATCAACGACGGCAAGAACCCTCAGACCGTGGCGTATGACCACACCGGCAGCCTGGCCGAGGCGCCGTATGCGCAGTTGATGCAGGATGTCGTGACCGGGCCGGGCCAGGAAGTGATCGAGATTTCGCGCTGGGGCGACGCCAGCTATCTGATCAGCGTGCGCAATTTCTCGCAGACCGGGGCACTGTCCACGGCCACGGTCGCCTGCCGGATTCGGATCCAGGGCGGCACTACCTGGGTACTCAAGCCCAGCCATCCGCGCGACTACGAATGGACCGTGGGGACGATCACCGTAGTGGGCGACGAAATCCACATGGCGCCCTACGCGGGCGAAACCGTATTGAGTTCCTGAGCCCCGTGGCGAAGCCTCTGAAGCCGTCAGGCAGCCTCTTCCAGGCGATTGCCACCCAGCGATTTCGCCCGGTATAGCGCCTGGTCGGCCGCGGACAGGCCTTCGGGCAGCGTGGGCAGGTTTTCCTGGTGGCACGACATGCCGATGCTGACCGTCGTGGCAATGGCCAGGCCGTCGATACGCTGCGCGATCGTCTCGGGCAAGCGCCGGGCGATCGTCTCGCCCAGTTGCCGGGCCCGGCGGGCATCGTCGCCCACCAGCAATGCGGCGAACTCTTCCCCGCCGATGCGCGCCAGCAAGGTCTGCGGCCCGAGTACGTCGCGGGCGACTTCAGCAAAAGTCTTCAACACCCTGTCGCCCGTCGAATGGCCATACGCGTCGTTGATGGCCTTGAACTGGTCCAGGTCGAACGCCAGCAGCGCGATCGGCCCGCGCCCGGCACAGGCGTGCAGCCGACGTGGTCCTTCTTCGAAAAACCAGCGGCGGTTGCCCAGGCGGGTCAGGTAGTCGGTCAGGGACTCCTGCAGCAGTTGGCCGTGCGTCTCGTCCCGGATCACCTTCAGGAGCGCCATGGGCAAGGCCACCGAATACAGCACGCCCTCGTAGATCGTGAGCTTGCTGGCGATGGCCTGCACCGCCGGTCCGCCATGCGCCACGAACCAGGGCAGGAGCGTGGCCCGGCCCGCATACAACAGCGTGTGGATGCCGGCGGCCGCCACCACGATGTGCCGCGCGGGAAAGGCTTTCATCGCCTGGCAGCGCCACATCGCCCATGCCGTCATGCCGCTGACCAGCGCAATCGGCACCGCACTGTAGTAACTCCAGCCTGCCGCCTCGCCCTCGGCCCCCGCAATCGTCCACATGATGGCCGCGCCGATGAGGATGAAGGCGGAGAACGCGCGGTAACGCTGGCCGCTGAACGAACCGACGCCCGCCAGCACCAGCAGATAGCCGGACAGGATGATGAGATTGCCGATGGCCGAACCCAGCGGGCTGGGCAGGCTGCCCCGGTACAGCACGGCGACACACCCCAACGCCAATGTCCCGAACCCGACCGCCAGCCGCTTCAGCGTCGTGGCGCGCTTGGGATTGGCCCGATGCTCCCAGAAAAGCAGGCCCGCGCTGACAGCCAGCGTTCCGGTAGCAAGGAGGTAAAGGGTGAGCAGATCCACGTACATCCCGGACGTTTTGGTGCTGCGGTGGGACTTCGCAACAGCGGCAAAATTCTACGTTGAAAGCTTGCCAACAAAATGAAGCCAATTATTACAGCGATTGATGGCTACGCCCATCGCTGGATGGGACTTGGCCGCATATTTATGCTCAATTCATTGTGACAATTTAGTGACGATCTTTCCGGACCGGAATCCCTGGATGGCCGCGTGGAGGTCATCCGGGTGCACCATCAAGTTTCGTACCTGCTCCAGGGCCGGATACTGGTGGAACACGCCCGCCCAATGCGCAGAGACCGGCAGTTGGTCCCAGATCGCCGCCAGCGGCGCCGGATCCACCGGCTGGCCCGGCGTCATCGCCGCGGCCACCTCCAGGCTGGGTGGCGCGCACAGCAGTTGCATGCGGCTGGCGGCGCCCAACAGCCGGGGAGCCGGCTCCACCGGCGCCTCGCAGCAATACAGCACCTGCCGCGCCACTTCCGCCGGTTCCGTGCGCAGCGCGGCCAGCGATGCGCCGCGCAGAAGCACCCGGCCTTCCCGGGTCTCGAACGTATAGGCGATGGCCGCATCGGCATGCGCCAGCAGGCGCAGCCCGCGCACCAGCCGGGGCAGATCGGTGGGCGCGGCATCCGCCGACGCCTTGGCCTCGGCCAGCAGGCAGACGTCCCACAGCGCCGTATCGCCCTGCATGCCTGCATGCCGCAACAGCACCACGTCCCATTCGGTCTTGGCGCGCTCGTGGCTGGCGGGAATCGACGCCGGCACGCGCATGGAGGTCACCACGCGATACGACGCTTGCAAGCCCGCCTCGCGGTCCAGCCGTCCGGCCAGCGCCTGCATGGCGCGCGCCGTGGCGGCCTCGACCGCGTCGCCACGCCGCCGTGACGCCAGGCCTTCCGCGACCGCGGCCTCGCTGCCCGGCCGAGGCCCGCTGCGCGCGCCCAGTGCCAGATACTCGCGCACGTCGGCCTCGGCGGTCAGCGCATCCTGGCGCCGCAGATGGTCCAAAGCCGGCGTATCCAGCAGGCGATCCAGGCCGGGCAAGACCTCGCCCGGCACGTCCGGCAAGCCGGCCAGATGCCGAGCGGCCTCCCGCACGCCGTCCCACCGGCGCTGCGCCAACGCCCCTTGCAGGGCACGCAAGCCCTCGCGCATCGGACCGGGCGGCAGGCGCTCCAGCTTGGCGGGGTGGGCGATCGCGTTGACCATGGCATGGACAGCGCGGCGATCCGCCTCGGCCTGGGCGGCCAGCAGGGCATATTCACGCACCGGCACGGACCGATGCCGCAACGCCATGGCCTGGACGCCGGGATCGCCCTGTTCCGCGCGCATCGCCTCCTGGATCAGGCGCGCCAGCGCCTGCGTGAACGTCTGTTTCAGCGCGGCATCCGGCGCCTGGCCGCGTTCGTGGTCCCGCCGTGCCTGCTCGATCGATAGCGCGATGACGGCGGCGGGATGGCCATCGTGCAGACGTGCCGGGGCCTCATCCAACGCCGGCAGGCGGTAACGGCGCGCGACATTGCGCAGGATCTGTTCGAGCAGGGGCGATACGGGCATCAGGCCGGAAGGTCGGGGCACGAAACGCGAGACCGCAAGATTGTCTCCCAAGACCGTGCCGCGCCGCCGTTTCGGTACAGGTGCTTTCATTTATTGCAGACCCTCGCTGCTATCCTTGGCCGTCCTTTTTTCCGCCGGCCTTTCCATGCGCAATGTCAAGACCGAAACCTTTTCCCTGGACATCCCCGACGTCTTCGAAGCCGTCCGTCCCATGTGGGAAAGCATCCGCGCCGAGCACGAGACCGGCGACGACACCGTGATGATCAGCGCCGGCCTGGCCGACCAGACCCACCTGCGCAAGCATCCCGGCGCCACCCTGATCGACCGTTTCCGCGCGTTCTGCGCGGACCGCCGCGGCCCGGCGACCTTCACCAGCGACAGGCCCATACAGGTCGGCGATCACGCCGGCCACGTCATCACGGCCAACGCCGAGACCGGCTATGCCTTCTACTTCGCCATCGTGCCGATCGAGGGCGGCTACCACTACGAACTGACGGGCGATTGCCTGGTCAGCCAGCAGGACACCTATTTCCCGCTGTTCGAACAGACGCTGCTGACGCTGCGCTGCTTCGGCGATCCCGTTCCCGCGTTGGCCGCCCAGCGGCGCGCCATCGACGCGATGTTCGCGGACGACGACGAGGAAGAAGACGAGGACGACATCGTCGCCGAGCTCGCCCCGCCGTTCGAGATTCCGCAGGATGGCCAGGACTATCTGTTCGTGGACGCCACGCGCTTCGACATCCTGGCGGACACGGCTTGCAGCGTGCACACCTACAGCGACACCGGGGATGGCCTGACCCTCGACCTGAAGGCCCGCGCCATCGGCTACGACGCCCAGGCCTGCGCGCACATCCTGAACGACTATCAGGACGGCGAGGTGTACCTGCGCTTCACCATGAAGGGCATCTACCATCCCGACGCCCCCACCGGCCGCTACGCCATCGTGAACGACAGCGAAGCCTCCTATACGGTGTCGGTATGGAAAGGCGGCTTCCACTACAGCCTGTCGCTGCACGGCGAACTGGTGCTGAAAGACGGCTGGGCGGGTTTCAGCGGCTATTTCCAGGGCTTTTCGTCCGACAAGCGCTATCCCGTGGGATTCGGCCTGCGCCTGCCGGTGGCGGACATCGACTGGTCGCACTACGCATTCGGGTCGCTGGAGGAATTGCTGCGCGCCCCCGCGGATCTGCCGCGCCACGCGCAACTGACCGATCCCGGGCCCTTGCCTGATGCGCTGTATCGCTACCGTGCGCTGGAAACGCTGACTCTGCGCTACACCACGCCCGAAACCGCGCAGGCGCTTCCCGCCATTCCCGATGCCTTGTCCGGTCTGACTCGGTTGCGATCGCTGGCGCTGACGGGCATCGAGGCAGTGACCACGCTTGCCGATTCGCTAGGCGCGCTGACGGAACTGCAATGGCTGTTCATCACAGGCTCGCGAGCCGCCAAGGTGCCGGACGGACTGCTGGCGCTGCCGAAACTGGTGCACTGCACGCTATCGGACAACGCCTTGCAGTCGCTGCCCGAAGCGGGCTATTCGCCGGTGCTGGGAAGCCTGTCGCTGGCGAACAATCAATTGCAGACCATTCCCGCTGCGCTGACGCAGTTGCCCAACCTGCGCACGCTCGATCTTCAATCCAACCCCTTGTCTTCGCTGCCCGAGGGGCTGGAGCGCATCGAGAACCTGCAGCTGGAGCTGGAGAAGAAGCTCGCGCTGCTGGACTACGAGTACCGCGGCGCGGACGGCGGCGGCACCGTGCCGGTGGACGAAGCGATCTTCCTGGCGCGCAACGACAGGGCATCGAAAGCCATGCTTGATGAAGCGCTGGCGGGCCCGCAATGGCAGGCCTATCGGACGGGGCTCGATGCCATTGCCCTGCATGCCGTGGCCCTGTGCACCACCGATCCCGACGACTATGGCACGCCGGGCAACACCCGTTTCGGCGGCTTGCCCGATCTGCCCGCCGGCATGGACTATCCCACGCTGACGACCTATCAAGGGGAAACCAAGGGCTGGCAGTTCATCGCCCAACTGGACTGCGCGGCCCTGGCGCCCTACCAGGACTATCTGCCGCGCACGGGCACCCTGTACTTCTTCATCGATGACCAGGAAAGCGTCGGCGCGCGCGTGTTGTTCCACGAAGGTCCGGCCTCGGCGCTGCGTAGCGCCGCAGGGCTGGACATCGCCGAGGATTTCATCGGCGACGAACGCGGCATCTACCGGCCTTATCGCGCGCAGGCCGCCCGGCAGGCCAGCGTGCCGCATTTCTATTCGGACGAGGGTTACTGCACCGGCGAGGCGGAACCGCTGGAGCCATTGCACGAACTGTTCGACCAGACGGAGGCGCTGCGGGAATCGCTGTCCCAGGCGTGCGACGTGACGCCCGCGCACGCGATCAACAGCTACGTCTTCAAGCAGCACGACACCCCGCAGATCGAGGCCGCCCACAGGCTGCGCGGCCGGCCCGAAGACTTCATGGTGCTGCTGCGCGTCTCGTCGGATGAGCGGCCCGGATTCTGCTTCTGGGATGCGGGCGAGATCTACTTCGTGATCCACAAGAGCGATCTGGCGAAGCGGGATTTTTCCAACGTCCACTGCGGACTGGAAAGCAGCTGACACGCGCCGCGCCGGCGCGGACTCAGTCTTCCCAATGGAACAAGGCGTCGAACCGCGTGTAGGCGCCGTTGTCCAGCATCGTGGGCACCTGCGTGCCCGTGGGCAGCGGCACGTCCAACTGCTGGCGCGACAGGCGCGTCAGCCCTTGCGCTTCCAGCACGCCCTGCACCTGCGCGGCCAGTTCCCGCACCGCATCCGTCCTCAACTGGTCCACTTTGCTGCCGCTGGGCAGATAGCCGCTGCCGCCCTGCCGGTGCCAGGACTTCTCGCCTTCGATGAACACGAACACGGGCGCCATCCGGCATAGCAGCACGGCCAGCCCCGTGTAGCGGAATTCTTTGCGCAGGCTCAGCCGCTTGAAGGGCGGCAGACGGAATCCCGGCTCGTCGCGATAGAACCAGGCGTCCACGAACGAGGCGTAGCCCGATCCATAGTGATCCCACTCGATGCGCGACAGCGTGCGGGTTTCGCGTTCGATCCGTGAACAGACGAGGCGATAGAACGCATCGATGGCTTCTTCATCGCGCTCGGCCCAGGGCGGGCGTTCATCGGCCGGCTGGCCCTGCAGCAATGCGTCGAAACTGGAATCGGACATCATCGTCATAGACCTTATCGCTGACATCGGCATGAAGACCGGACGCCCCGCGCCAACAACCCCACGGCGCGTCCTGATATAGCCACAGCTTAAACCCTGCATCCGCTATCCTGACCCGAACCGTGCGCACAACGCCCGGCTCCCTTCACCCATCTCCCTGGAGCACCACCCATGGACATGCATCTGAAAGACAAGCTCGCCCTGGTCACCGGCTCGACCAAGGGCATCGGCCACGCCATCGCCGTGGGCCTGGCCCGCGAAGGCGCGCGCGTCATCGTCAACGGCCGTTCGCAGCCTTCGGTCGACGCCGCGCTGCAAACCCTGTTCAAGGCCGTCCCCGGCGCGCAGGCCGAGGGCCATGCCGGCGACCTGTCCGACCCCACGCAGGTTGCCGCGCTGGTGGCCAAGTACCCCGAGGTCGACGTGCTGGTGAACAACCTGGGCATCTTCGACCCCAAGCCCTTCGAGGACATCCCCGATGAGGACTGGCAGCACTTCTTCGACACCAACGTGATGTCGGGCGTACGCCTGACGCGCGCCTACCTGCCGAAGATGAAGGCGAAGAACTGGGGCCGCGTGGTGTTCATCAGCAGCGAGAGCGGCGTGCAGATCCCCGTCGAGATGATCCACTACGGCGTCACCAAGAGCGCGCAGATCAGCCTGGCGCGCGGCCTGGCCGAAAGCTGCGCCGGCACCCGCGTCACGGTCAACTCGGTGCTGCCCGGCCCCACGCAGTCCGAAGGCGTGATGGACTTCGTCGACAAGCTGTCGGGCGGCAAGCCGTTCGAGGCCTTCCAGCAGGAGTTCTTCGAGACGGCCCGCCCGTCGTCGCTGCTCAAGCGATTCATCACCCCCGAGGAAATCGCCAACATGGTGGTGTACGTGTGCTCGGAAGCCGCGGCAGCCACCAACGGCGCGGCGCTGCGCGCCGACGGCGGCGTGATCCGCTCGGCGTTCTGATCCTTCCTGCGCAGGCGCGCGCCGTACAGGCCGCGGGCAATCTGCCCGCGGCCTTCTTATTTCTGCGCCGTGGCCGCGACTATCATCTCGCGGAACAGCCGCGCGTACGGCGACTGCGCGGGCCACAGCATGCCCAGCTTGCGCTCCAGCTTGTTGCGCGGCAAGGGCAGCACCGCCACGTTCCTGGGCACGGCCTCGGGCCGGAAGCAGTTGGGCACCAGCGAAACGCCCAGGCCCTGGCCCACCAGCATCAGGATGCCGTCGGGGGCATCCATCTCGAAGCGTTCCTGAGGCCGCAGGCCGCGCTGCTGCAGGTACTGGTCGGCCAGTGAGCCGCCCCAGGTGCGGCGGTCGTAGCGGATGAAGGGCTGCATGGCCAGCAGGCGGTCCACGTCGGCCTTGCGCCCGCGCACCAGCAAGGCCGGGGCCAGCAGCACCAGCGGCTCGACGCGCAGCGTCTGCCACGCGAACGACTTGGGCAGCCGGAACGGCGGTTCGACCACCAGCGCCGCGTCGACCTTGCCCGCGGTCACCTCGTGGTACAGCTCGTGCGACACGCCGATCTCCAGCACGGCGTCCAGCCGGGGATAGGTCTCGGCCACGTACTTCAGCAGATCGGGCATGACGTTGGTGAGCGCCGTGCGGATGGTGCCGATACGCAGGCCGCCCGGAAAGCCCTCGGTCGACACGGCGGCCTTCAGTTCATACAGCTCGCGCTGGAAGCGGCGCGCGCGGTCCAGCAGGCGCGCCCCACCCTCGGTGATGCGCACGAAACGCCCCGAGCGCGTGAACAGCGGCACGCCGAACTCGCGCTCCAGCGCGCGCAGGCGCTGCGCCAGCGCCGTGGGCGTGACGTTGCTGCGCCGCGCGGCCTCGGCCATCGAGCCGCATTCGGCCACCATCACGAAGGTATCGAGAAAGCGCGTATCCATGAATCAATAAAAAATTCAGTTTGAAAGCTCAAAAACGAAATTGTGCTTCAGTCATACCGAATCCACAATGCAGTCAGCCCGCGATACGCAGAACAACAGGCGGAGACCCTCATCCGCCCCGGCTGGCACACACCTATTCCAACAGGAGACACGCATGACCATGATCGATCCCCTACGCCGACGCACCCTTTCCGCCCTGCTGGCGGGTGGCCTGGCCACCCTGGCCGGCGGCGCCTGGGCGCAGGACGCCTACCCCAGCCGCTCCACCACCCTGATGGTGGGCTTCTCCGCGGGCGGCGCGGTCGACCTGGTGGCGCGCCAGCTGGGCCAGGCGCTGGGCAAGCAGTTCGACCAGCCCTACGTGATCGAGAACCGCCCGGGCGCCACCGGCACCATCGCCGCCGAGGCCACCGCGCGCGCCAAGCCGGACGGCTACACGCTGCTGCTGGGCACGCAATCGACCATGGTGGTCGCGCCCAGCATGTACCCCAACCTGCGCTTCGATCCGATCAAGGACTTCGTGCCCGTGTCGCTGGTGGCCTCGGTGCCGCTGGTGCTGGTGGTGCATCCCTCGCTGCCGCTGCACACCGTGCAGGACGTCATCCAGTACGCGAAAGACAAGAAGGGCGAACTGAGCTACGCCTCGTCGGGCCTGGGCGGCCCGCAGCACGTCTCCATGGAACTGTTCAACGCCATGGCCGGCACGAAGATGGTGCACATCCCCTACAAGGGCGAGGCCAACGCCATCACCGACGTGCTGGGCAACCAGGTGCCGTTGATGTTCAGCAACCTGCCCACGTTGCTGCCGCACATCCGCAGCGGCAAGCTGCGCGCCATCGCCGTGTCCAGCCTGCAGCGCTCGCCCAGCGCGCCCGAGATCCCCACCGTCAGCGAATCGGGCCTGCAAGGCTTCGAGGCCCTGACGTGGTTCGGCCTGTACGCGCCGGCGGGCACGCCGCAAGCGGCCGTGTCCAAGCTGGAGGCCGGTGTGAAAACCGCCCTGACCGATCCCGACCTGCGCGCCAAGATGGCCGAGCAGGGCGCCACGCTGGAGGGCCGCGACAGCGCCGCGTTCCGCCAATACATGCAAGCCGAGAGCGTCAAGTGGGGCGCTCTCATCAAGAAGTCCGGCATCAAGCCGGAATAGACCCGTAGAAGGAAATCCTCGTATGCCTCCCAGCACCGCCATGCCGAACCTGTCCGCCGCTTCCAAGCCCGTTGCCGCCCCCGCGGCCCGGCCGCCGCGGCGCCTGCGCGGCGTGCTGTCGCTGGATGACTTCGAGGCCCTGGCGCGCCGCCACCTGCCCCGCCCCGTGTACGGCTACATGAGCGCGGTGGCGGAGACGGGCGCCTCGTTCGACGACAACCGCTCGGCCTATGCCGACTATGGCTTCCGGCCCAGCGTGATGGTGGACGTGTCCAGGCGCAGCACCGCCACCACGCTGTTCGGCGAGACCTACGCCGCGCCCTTCGGTTTCTCGCCGCTGGGGCTGACCGCGCTGTCCAGTTATCGCGGCGACGTCGTCATCGCCCAGGCGGCGCGCGCCGCGCGCCTGCCGATGGTCATGAGCGGCTCGTCGCTGATCCGCCTGGAGGACGTGGCCGAACAGCATCCCGGCGCCTGGTTCCAGGCCTACCTGCCCGGCGACCGCGCCGCGCTGGAAGCGCTGATAGACCGGGTGTCGCGCACCGCCTTCAAGACCCTGGTGGTGACGGTGGACACGCCCGTGCCACCCAACAGCGAGAACACCGTGCGCATGGGTTTCTCGGCGCCGCTGCGGCCCAGCCTGGGCCTGGCCTGGCAAGGCATGACGCATCCGCGCTGGCTGTTCGGCACCTTCCTGCGCACGCTGGTCAAGCACGGCATGCTGCACTTCGAGAACAACTACGCCACGCGCGGCGCTCCTATCCTGTCCCCATCCGTGATGCGCGATTTTTCAGAACGCGGCCACCTGCACTGGGACGATCTGCGCAACATCCGCCGCCAGTGGCGCGGCCGGCTGGTGGTCAAGGGCATCCTGCGCGGTGACGATGCCCGGCGCGCGCAGGACTGCGGCGCGGACGGCATCATCGTCTCGAATCACGGCGGCCGCCAACTGGACGGCGCGGTGGCGCCGCTGCGCGCGCTGCCCGAGGTGGTGCGCGCCTGCCCCGACATCCCGGTGATGATCGACAGCGGCGTGCGGCGCGGCACCGACGTGCTGAAGGCCCTGGCGCTGGGCGCGCGCATGGCCTTCGTGGGCCGGCCTTTCGGCTACGCTGCTGCTGTCGGCGGCCTGCCCGCGCTGGAGCACGGCATCCGGCTGCTGACGCAGGAAGTGTCGCGCGACATGGCGATGCTGGGCGTGACCTCAGTAGACCAGATCAAGGCGCAGGAGCACCTGACGTTGCGGCGGCCTGAATAAAACTGGGCGGTCCTCAAGCAGCCGGAGCCTGCCCGGCACGGATAGGCTGCACGGCCAGTCGCAAGCCCATTGCCTTGAGTATGGCCGCCAGACTGCTCAAGGCGGGATTGCCCCTGGACGACAACGTGCGGTAGATCTGCGTTGGATTGAGTTGCGCATGCTCGGCAACTGCTTGAACCCCACCGAACGCCTGGGCCAACTGGCGCAATACAACAAGCAATTTCAAGCCGCGTCCGCGGCGAATCGGCATGGTCCAGGTTCGTTGTCTCGACTGCAACGAAGACCGTGGCGCTTTCATCTCTCCATTGGCAAGCCCCTTTTGCCAACCGCAAATGCAAAACGCCCCATCCGGCAAACCCGGACGGGGCGTTCTCTCGACGACGCTACCGCGTCATCGCATCGAGCGATCAGTCCAGCTTGATGTTCTGCTTCTTCACGACGTCCTTGGCCCAGTCGTACTGCGACTGGATTTCCTTGGCGAACTCTTCGGGCGTGTTGCCCGACGGGGCCGAGCCCTGGTCGTCCAGCGCCTTGATGACCTTCGGGTCCTTCAGGGCCACCACGGCGGCGTCGCGCAGCTTGTTCACGATGTCCATCGGCGTGCCCTTGGGAGCCAAGAGGCCGTACCAGACGGGCTGGTTCAGCACCGGTTGGCCAACGTCGGCGAACGTGGGCACGTCCTTGATGGAGGCGATGCGCTCGGGCCATGCGATGGCCATGGCGCGCAGCTTGCCGGCCTGGATCTGCGGCATCGACGACGGCAGGTTGTCGAACAGCACTTCGATCTGGCCGCCGACAGCGTCGGCAATGGCCGGGCCCGAGCCCTTGTACGGCACGTGCACGATGTCGGTGCCGGTAGCCATGCGGAAGGATTCACCCATCAGGTGCAGCACGCCGCAAGTGCCCGAGCTGCCATACGAGTACTTGTTGGGGTTCTTCTTCAGGACTTCGAGGAATTCCTTGAAATCCTTGGCCGGAAACTTCGGGTTGACCGCCACGACGTTGGCCGTGTTGGCAAAGTTGGTGACCGGCTGGAAGTCCTTGATCGGATCGTAGGGCAGGTCGTTGGGGCGGCAAGCCGGGTTGACGGCCATGGTGGACACCGTGGCGATCGACAGCGTGTAGCCGTCGGCGGCGGCCTTGGCGGCTTCCGCCGCACCGATGGCGCCGCCGGCGCCGCCCTTGTTCTCGACGACCATGGGCTGGCCCAGTTCCTGGCTCATGCGCGTGGTGACCAGACGGGCGATGATGTCGGTGGAGCCGCCGGGTGCAAACGGCACGATCACGCGGATCGGACGCTCGGGATAGCCGGCAGCATTGGCGACGGACGCGGCGGCGACAGCGGCGACGCCGCTGGCCAGGGCGATGGCGCGAACCAGGGTGCGGACTTTAAGCATGGGGTGTTTCCTCCTAGAATGCGGCTGCGGTCAAAAAGCCGCTTTGTGCTGAGATATATGCCGTGCGATCTTATGGGCTTGCGTCGCGGATACATGGTCCGCGGCTGCGCCTGGACGACGAAGAATAGCAGCAAATTTCCGCAGCGCACATCGCTGTTATCCCGAAAATCAACCACTTTGGCCCCTACATGTCGGTCGCTTTACTGGTCTTGCCCGATTTTCTCCTCGTAGCACTGGGTTGGGCCTTGCGCCACAGGTTGGGATACTCACGCGATTTCTTCGCCGGCACCGAACGCCTGGTTTACTTCGTGCTGTTCCCGGCGCTGTTGTTCCAGTCGGTGCTGCGCACCCCCATCTCGGCCGGCAGCGCCCTGCTGCTGCTGCAGGCCACGGCGCTGGTGATCGTGGTGGGCGTGCTGCTGGCCTGGCTGGCGCTGCCGGCCCTGCGCTGCGCGCCCATGGCCCATGCCTCGGCCGCGCAATGCGGCTACCGCTTCAACACTTATATCGGGCTGGCGCTGGCGGCCAGCCTGGGCGGCCCGCAAGGCCAATCGACCATGGCGCTGATCGTGGGCTTCGCGGTGCCGATGGCCAACGTGGCCGCGGTGTACGCGCTGGCGCGCCACGGCGGCGGCAACGTGTTCAAGGAACTGCTGCGCAATCCGCTGCTGCTGGCCACGCTGCTGGGACTGGCGTGCAACCTGGCGGGCCTGTCGCTGCCCGGCCCGGTGGATACGGTGTTCAGCCGGCTGGGAGCCGCCGCGCTGGCACTGGGCATCATCTGCGTGGGCGCCAGCCTGTCTTGGGAGGGCGGACGCGGCCAAGGGAAGCTGATCGCGTGGATGATCGTGGTCAAGCTGCTGCTGCTGCCACCGGTGGCATTGGGCGCCGCCGCACTGCTGGGGTTGCCGCCGCTGGAATCGCGCATGCTGCTGCTGTTCGCGGCCCTGCCCACGGCCTCGGCGGCCTACGTGCTGGCCATGCGCATGGGCGGCGACGGCCGCATGGTGGCCGTGCTGATCTCGCTGGGCACGCTGCTGTCGGCCGCCACCATCCCGCTCTGGCTGATGGTGGCGGGCTGACCAGGGCCGCCCGGCGGCCCCGCCCGTCATTGCTTCAACGCTTCGCGTTGGTCATGTCCGCCGGCACGACCCAGCGCGCGAACTCGTCCTCGGTCACGTAGCCCAGCGCCAGCGCCGACTCCTTCAGCGACAGGTTTTCCTTGTGCGCCTTCTTGGCGATCTGCGCGGCCTTGTCGTAGCCGATGTGCGGGTTCAGCGCGGTCACCAGCATCAGCGAACGGTCCACCAGCTCGGCGATGCGCGCGTGGTTGGGCTCGATGCCCGCGGCGCAATGCTGGTCGAAGCTGGCCATGCCGTCGGCCAGCAGGCGCGCCGATTGCAGGAAGTTGTGGATGACCAGCGGCTTGTAGACGTTCAGCTCGAAATTGCCGCTGGCGCCGCCGATGTTGATGGCCACGTCGTTGCCCATGACCTGCGCGGCCAGCATGGTGATGGCCTCGCACTGCGTCGGGTTGACCTTGCCCGGCATGATGGAGCTGCCCGGCTCGTTCTCGGGAATGCTGATCTCGCCCAGGCCCGAACGCGGGCCGCTGGACAGCCAGCGCACGTCGTTGGCCAGCTTCATCAGGCCCGCGGCCAGAGTCTTCAAGGCGCCGTGCGAGAACAGCAGCGCCTCGTGCGAGGCCAGGGCCTGGAACTTGTTGGGCGCCGACACGAAGGCGCTGCCCGTGTCGCGGGCCAGTTCGGCGGACACCCGGGCGCTGAATTCGGGGTGGGCGTTCAGGCCCGTGCCCACGGCGGTGCCGCCGATGGCCAGTTGATGCAGGCCCGGCAGTGTGGCGCGGATCTGCTGCTCGGCCAGATCCAGTTGGGCCACATGACCCGACAGTTCCTGTCCCAGCGTCAGCGGCGTGGCGTCCTGCAGGTGAGTGCGGCCGATCTTCACGATGTCGAAGAAGTCCGCGCTCTTTTGGGCCAGCGTGGCGCGCAGCGCCTTCAGGGCCGGCAGCAGGGTCTGCTCGACCTCGACGGCAGCGGCCACGTGCATGGCGGTCGGGAAGGTATCGTTGGACGACTGGCCACGGTTGACGTGGTCGTTCGGGTGGACCTTGCGGCCTTCGCCGCGCTCGCCGCCCAGCAGCTCGGACGCGCGGTTGGCCAGCACCTCGTTCATGTTCATGTTGCTCTGCGTGCCCGAGCCGGTCTGCCACACGGACAGCGGGAACTCGTTCGGCCACTTGCCCGCGATGACTTCGTCGGCGGCCTGCGCGATGGCCTGGGCGATCTTGCCGTCCAGTTCGCCCAGGCTGGCGTTGGCCTGCGCCGCGGCGCGCTTGAGGCGGGCCATCGAGGTCACCAGCGGCACCGGCATCTTCTCGGTGGAGATGGCGAAGAAATGCAGCGAGCGCTGCGTCTGCGCGCCCCACAAGTGATCGTCGGGGACTTCGATGGGGCCGAAGGTGTCTTTCTCGGTACGCGTTTTCATGGCGGTGCAGCTCCGTTGCGGCGATCCCGGCTCTGCCGGGAAAATTAGAACGAGAATCGATATCAATAGAAGCGTAGCAGAAAGCGCGCTTCCTATAATCGCGGGCACTCTCCCGGTTTTAACACCGCGCCCGGATCCCGCCATGACACACCCTCCGCACGCTTCGCGCCTGCTGCACCTGCCCGACGAGGCCGCCACCGACGCCCTGGCCCGGCAACTGGCCCCCCTTCTGGACGGGCGCACCGGCGCGCCCCCGGGGGGACGCATCCATCTGCAAGGCGACCTCGGCGCGGGCAAAACCGCCTTCACCCGGGCACTGTTGCGTGCATGCGGCGTTCAGGGCCGGATCAAGAGTCCGAGCTATGCATTGCTTGAATCTTATAAAATTTCTAGCTTATACTTCTATCACTTTGATTTTTATAGATTTAGCGATCCGCGCGAATGGCTGGACGCCGGGTTCAGGGATTTATTGAGGGACGAAGCGGTCGTCCTCGTCGAATGGCCCGAGCGCGCTGGGGATTTGTTACCGCCCCCGGATCTGCTGATCGCCCTGGAGTATGCCGTCCAGGGGCGTGATGCCGGCCTGACCGCTTACACCGCTCGAGGACAAACATGGTTGAACGCGATCAACACCCCGCCCTCGACGCAGGCTCCCCCAAACGGCGGCGCCTGATCAGTGTCGCCGCCACGCTATTGGTGCTGCCGGTGCTGCCCAAGCTGGCGCACGCGGCCACCATCCTGGCGGTGCGGACGTGGCCGGCCGAGGAATACACCCGCGTCACGCTGGAACTCGACCACGAACTGAAGGCCGAGCACTTCACGCTCGAGAATCCCCACCGCCTGGTGGTGGACATCGAAGGCCTTTCCGTCAGCGCCGCGTTGAACGACCTGGTCCGCAAGGTCCGTCCCGACGATCCCTACATCAGCGGCCTGCGCGTGGCGCAGAACCGCCCCAACGTCGTGCGCATCGTGTTCGACCTGAAGCAGGCCGTGGCGCCGCAGGTCTTCACCTTGAAGCCGGTGGCCGACTACCAGTACCGCCTGGTGCTCGACCTGTATCCCAAGATCGCGCAAGACCCGCTGGTCGCCATCCTGAACAAGCAGGGCGGCCCCGACGTGGACGATCCGCTGGCGCGCGTGCTGGACGAGATCGCGCGCAACGGCGCGGCCAGGAGCAGCGCCGATGGCGGCGTGCCGCTGGCCAAGGGCCAGGAAGCCTCGCCGGTCCTGCCCACGCCCACGCCGCGCCCGCCGGTGGCCGTGGCGCCCCCGACCGCGCCCAGCCCGTCGCGCCAGGCAGCCGGCCGCAAACGCATGCTGACCATCGCGCTGGACCCGGGCCACGGCGGCGAAGACCCGGGCGCCATCGGTGGCAGCGGCCTGCGCGAGAAAGACGTGGTGTTGCGCATCGCGCGGCGCCTGAAGACGCTGATCGACGCGCAGCCCTACATGCGCGCCTACCTGACGCGCGACGACGACTTCTTCGTGCCCCTGCATGTGCGCGTGCAGAAAGCGCGTCGCGTGCGCGCCGATCTGTTCGTGTCGATCCACGCCGACGCCTTCATCAAGCCCACCGCCAGCGGCACGTCGGTGTTCGCGCTGTCCGAACGCGGCGCCAGCAGCACGCAGGCGCGCTGGCTGGCCAACAAGGAAAACGCGGCCGACCTGATCGGCGGCATCAACCTGGGGTCGCACGACCGCCAGGTGCAGAAGGTGCTGCTGGACTTGTCGACCACCGCGCAGATCAACGACTCGCTGCGGGTCGGCACCGCACTGCTGGACGAGTTGCGCAAGATCAACCGCCTGCACAAGAACGAAGTCGAGCAGGCGGGTTTCGCGGTGCTGAAGGCGCCGGACATTCCGTCGGTACTGATCGAGACCGCCTTCATCAGCAACCCGCGCGAAGAAAGGCTGCTGCGTTCCGAGGCGCACCAGGAGAAGCTGGCCCAGGCCATCATGGCCGGCATCGGACGCTACTTCACGGCCAACCCGCCGCTGGCGCGCGTGGGCGACGTGTCGTAGCGCGGCGACGCCATCCCCCTTGCGCGGCGCGGTTCGATCCCGCGCCCTACCCTGGCGCGGCGCAACAATCGCGCGCGCGGCGCAGCGCGGTGTCGACCTTGCGCAGCGACAGCCCGTAGCGGCACGCCACCTGCCGCCGGGTCTGTTCGTCCAGGCTGACGGCGGCCAGCACCGCCTGGTCACGGCGCGACAGGCGTGCGGCCGCGCCCGCGACGGCCCGCAGTTCCGAACGCAGTTCGGCCAATACGGCCGGACCCGCCCCGCCATCGGGCACCGCTTCCAGCAATGCCGGCAAATCGGCCTCGTCCCTCGTGCGCCACGGGCGATCGGCGCGCAGCCGGTCTACGGCCGCATTGCAGGCCACCCGGTACACATAGGCTTGCGGACAATCGGCCGCGGGCGCGGCGCGCCGCTCGCCCAGGCATACCCAGGCATCGTGCAGGCTCTCGCGCGCCAAGTCGGCGCAGCCCAGGCGCATGCTCAGGCGGCGATGCAGGCGCGCATAGTTCTCGACCAGGCACGCCCGCAGCCGCACGGTTTCGGCGCCAGCCGGTCCCACTGCGGGTTGCGGCATGGCTTACAGGCCCAGATTGGCGCGTTCTGGCGAGGTCAGCTGGCGGCGCGCGCCTTCCGGCAATTCCCCCAGGCCCAGCACGCGCACGGCGTTGCGAGGGTTATAGGACGAGGAACCGCCCGCGCCGCCATCGCGGCCGCCGGGCGGCGGCGCGGCGGGTTCATTGCCGAAGCCGAGAACCTGCACGCTGATGATCGACGGCAGGCCTTGCCGCACCGCCGCACGCGAGCGCGACACCGCGTCCTGGGCCGCCGTCGCCGCGCTGGTGGCCGCCGCGCTGGCGCTGGTGAGCGCCCCCGTGTTCACCACCGCCGCCACCGGGACGCCCTTCGATTCGCCCTGCACCTGGATGTTGGCCGCATTGAGCACCTGCAGCGCCGCCACGTTGACGTTGCCCGACACGCGGATGCCCGCCTCGCCGGCGTCGATGGTGCCTAACGGCGCGATCAGGTCCACGTCGCCCGGCGGCACCTCCGGAATGGGCGCCAGCGTGGCGATGCCCGCGCCGGAGGACGGCGCCTGGGGCGACAGCGCCGCGTTGCCCCACTGGTCGTAGACCCGCCGGGGCGGCGTGTATATCACCGTGGTCTTGGCGCCCCGGCCGGCGTTGATGTCGCCCTCGGCCGACCACGCCAGGATGCCGCCGCCGAAGGTAGTCATGATGCGCGACAGGCCCAGCAGGATGGAGCCGCGCGAGTACAGCGAAACGTCGCCCTCGCCCTGCGTGACGATGCCCGACATGCTGCCCGGCACCACCCCCTGCACGCCCGCCACGATCTGGCCGGCCGGCGCGAGCACGCTGACGTCGCCGCCGAACTGGGTGCGCAGGGAACTGTCGATCGTCTTGTAGGACGGGGTGCCCGGCGTGCCGGTGGCGGAGCTGAACATGGTGAAGTCGCCGCCGCGCGCGATCGCCGCGTACTTCTGCGCATAGGGCTGGCCGGCCGCGTCGCTGCCTTGCGGGTCCAGCCCGGACTGGACCTGCGCGGCCAGGTCGCCGCCCGTCTCGTAGACCGGGAACAGCGTGGCGATCATCTGCCTGCCGCGCAGGTAGCTGCCGTAGCGCGAACTGGCCGGATCGTTGTATTCGCGCCCGCCGGCCTTCAGTTCGGCGTAGTAAACATTGCGCAAATAGGCCCGCTGCTGCTCGGCCGGCAGCGCCGCGAAGAATGCGCGCGCATCGTCCATGCCGTCGTACTGCTGCGCGAAGCGCGCGCGCAGCCAGTTCACAAGGTACGCCTGGCTCGCGTCCGCGTACTCGCGGTTCAGGTCGCGCAGCGACTTGCCGTCGGCCGCGCGCCGCGCATTCAGCTCGGCCTGCCTGGCGGCCAGCCACGCCGGCGCGCCGGCCTCGTCGCCCCCATAGCCGAACTCCTGGCGCAGCCAGCCGGCCAGCGTCAGTTCGCCGCCGTACACTCGCGCCACCTTGCCGGGCTGGTCGGCCAGCGGATGGCCCGGCGTCAGGTCGGCCTGATTGGCCGGATCGAGGTACAGCGCCGCCAGCGCGGCCCAGTCGGCGCCGGCCGCGCCCGCGCCGGCCTGGATGGCGATCGACGCGCCGGGGCGGGTGTCGCCCTCGGCGACCGGACCGAGGGCGACGATAGACCCCCGGTCGGCCTGATAGATGTCGCCGCTCGCCGTCACCTCCAGCGTGCCGGGACCGCCGATCTTCAGATTGGCATAGATGATGTCGCGGCCCGCC
The DNA here is from genome assembly GCF_900078315.1 of Bordetella ansorpii. Classification (GTDB taxonomy): domain Bacteria; phylum Pseudomonadota; class Gammaproteobacteria; order Burkholderiales; family Burkholderiaceae_B; genus Bordetella; species Bordetella ansorpii. Next base: position 245,778 of record NZ_FKBS01000007.1, on the reverse strand, counting down.
TGGACAATGGATATGTCGTTGTCGCCGCTGTGGACGATCAGGCCGCCGATGCCGCCCTCGTCGAGCCAGTCGGAGCTTCGGTCGTCCACGCCGCCGGCGGCGATGATGTCGCGGCCGGCCCGCATCCATACCGGGCCGCCGCCGATATAGGCGGTTTCCAGAAATTCGCCCGTGGGCTGCCGGATATATCCCGTGCGGACGTTGGTGAGGTCTCCGCCCACGGCATAGAAGCGCATGGGCCGGGACGCCGTGTTGGCGATGTCTTCATCCCAGATCGTGAGGTAGTTGCCCTCTCCGCTCGGGTTGTAGCCGAAGTAGATCGAGTCGCGCGCCAGCAGGTCGAGCCTGCTGCCCGGCGTGGGCATCAGTTCGGCCCGGCCGAACACCAGCACATTGCCGCCCGCGGCCACGACGCCCAGCGCCGGCGGGTAGGGACGCTTCCCGACATAGCCGTAGTAGCCGTCGTTGAAGGCCCCGCTGTTTATTGCGTAGGTGGAGACGGGCGCGACCGAGCCGCCCGCCGAGAACAGGTCGATGGCGGTGCGTTCGGTCCACAGCGAGAAGCCCGGCGCGCTGATGGAAGGAAGGTATATCGCGCCCAAGCTGGCCGGATCGGTCGCGCCGGGATCGGAGGCATGCAGGATGACGAGGTCGCCGCGCGTGTTGATCGTGGCGCGGCTGTCTCCAAGCGCCAGCGTCAGGCCGCTGTCGGGCCGGTAGTCGTACGGGCGCGTGGGATCGATGGGCCGGGGATCCGGGTAGCCCAGCGGCGAGCCGTAGCCCAGGTTGCTCACCAGGCCGATGGTCGAGGCCGTCACCGACACGTCGCCGCGGACGTTGATCAGCGTGCTGCCTCCCGGATTGTTCGGATTGGCCAGCGGCGCCTTGTTCAGGCGGCCGCCGATCCGCATCACGATGTCCCCGCCGCCCGTCTGCCGCAGCACGCCGCCGGCGTCGACATAGCCGCTGCCGCCGACGGCGACGGTCAGGCCGCCGGTCCTGGCCTCGAACAGCCCGATGTCCGGATTGATCTCCAGGATCTGCGGCTGGGTCACGCCGGCGTCGCCGCCCGCGGTCACCGTCACGTTGCCGCCGCCCAGCGCGCCGATGCCGGAGAACCCCGCAAGCTCCTCCATGCCCCAGGTGTCCGCGATGTAGGCGCCGAAATTGATGCCCCACGCGCCGTCCTGCCAGCGCAGCCATTCGTTGATGCGCCGCTGGTCCGTGTTCAGGTCGCTCGTGTAGACGTAGCCGGCCATGTCGCGGCCCGCCTCGACCCGCACGTCGCCGCCGCCGCCGGTCAGCCACAGGCCGCTGTAGGCCTGGGTCTCGGGCAGCGCGGCGCCTGCGGTATAGACGCCGAAGAGCGAGGCATGCCGGTAGTCGCGGCCGGCGATCATGTCGAGATAGCCGGTGCCGGTGCGCACCACGCTCATCGCTTCCAGCATCCAGCCGCCGCCGATGTGCCGGTCTTCGAGCACGAGGTCGCCGTGCTCGCCCAGCGCCTGGAGGGACCTGACCCCGCGGGTGTCGCTCGCCGCGAGGTCGGCCCCGGAGACCCAGCGCATGGACCAGGACCGGGAGCCCGGCGCCAGCATCGGCGCGACCGCCCACATCCGGCCCGCGCGGCCATCGTCCCAGTTGTAGTCGTCCGGGGTCGCCGGCGGCGGCGCGAAGCCGTCGTTGACGCTGCCGTTGATCTTGATGTCGCCGCCCGCGCGCACGACCAGCACGCCGGGCTCGCCCGAACCGCGCACGCCGGGATCGGCGCCGGGGCCGTAGCGATAGCCGGACAGATCCAGGTCGCCCTGCGTCGCCAGATCGCCGGCGCTGGCGATCTCGACGCCGGGCCGCAGGTGGAAGGCCGGGCCGTGGGCCCTCAGCCCGGCAAGCCGGGCCTGCAGCGCGCCATTCGCGCCTGCTGCGGCGATGAAGGCGGCGCTGTCGCCATGAATGCCGTCCAGGTACGCCTGGTTGATGATGCCGCCGGCCGGCGTATAGCCGCGGAATCCATTGACCGCGATGCTGGCCGCGCCCAGGATGTCGACGCGGGCCGCCGCGTCGATGCCGATGCCGTCGCTGCCCACGCGCGGCGCATTGATCTCCAGCCTGCCGCGCGCGATGCCGTCGGCCGAGCGCATGTCGATCGTTGCCCCCTGTGCGAACGCCACGACGCCCCGGCTCGCCGTCAGTTCAACCGAGCCGCGATTGGAGGCGTCGATTGCCGCGCCATGGCTGTCGACCTGCAGGACCGCGCCGTGCGCGTCGAGCGCCGCGCCAGCGGCCAACGTGAGATCGTCGCGCGCCGACAGCCGGATGCTGCCCGCCTTCTCGCCGCTGGCGTCGATCCTGCCGTTCACGATCAGGCTGCCGCCATCGGCCGAGATCGTGACGGACCGCGCCCTCACCCCGTCGCCGACGACCAGATCGCCGCGCCGGGCGGTGAAGCGGCGCTCGCCGAAGAATCCGCCGTCGTTCAGAAGCGTGTTCAGGCCGGCGAAATCGGCGATGGCGTCCGCGGAAAGCGCGAAGCCGCCCGCGTTGCCGCCGCCGTCGGCGCTGCCGCGCAAGGTGCCGGAGAACACCGCGGAGCCTTGCGTCGCCACGGCCTCGATCGTGCCGGCGTCGTTGTCGCGGGCGGACACGTCGATCACCGAACCCGCGGCCTGCGCGATGCGCCCCCCGTGGCTTTCCAGCTCCAGGCTGCCGCCCCAGCTGTGTTTCGTCACATCGAAGAACGAGACGGCGCGGCCAGCCAGGTCGACGCGCGCGCGATCGCCAAGCGCGATATCGCCCTGCGCCGCCATGACCAGGCGCCCGCTCGGCAAGGCGACCGTGGTGTCGAGCAGGACCGATCCGCCCTGCAGGCGGATTTCGCCGCCCAGGTCGGCCTGCGTCGACGGATCCGCGGCCGTGCCGGCCGCGTTCACCGCGATCGCGCCGCCCGCGCGGATGTCGATCATCGCGCCGCTGTCGGCGGTCAGCAGCGGCGTGGCGATGGTGAGATCGCCGCCCGCATAGGACGCCGCATCGGTGCCGCTTCGATAGAAGGAAACGCGGCCGCGATTGTTGGCGGTCACCTTCTCGGTGGCGACGAGTTCCACGCCCGAGAAGCCCAGCGACAACCGCTCGACATCCGCGCTGTTCTGGCTGCGCGCCAGGGGATCGTAGCCAAAGTGGATCTCGCGCGCCTGGAAGGCGAGGCGGCCCGAGCCGGTGCCGGCGCCGCCGGGCTGCACGGCGGGCGGCTGCAGGCTCGCGTAGGGGTCGGCCACCGTGCCGGTGCCCGTGGCGATGCCGTTCCAGACGAGCGTATCGGCAGCCAGCACCGCCGAGGCGTCCGCGCCGCCCCAGCCGTAGATGGCCGGCGTGTTGAGCACGACCATAGTCTCGTACGAGCCGCCCGCGCGGTTGCGTGCGTCGAGCGAGACATCGCCGTAGAAGCGGATCCCGTCGCGCGCCGAGAACGACAGGCGCTCCAGGGCCGCGAGATTCGTCGTGGCGGGGTTGAGCAGGCGGTCCAGCGTCGTCTGCGTCAGGTTCCAGCCCGTGCCGAGCACGCCCGCCGCCTGCGCGGCGGCCAGGGAGCTTTCGGTTCCCACGTTCACGGCGGGCAGGCTCAACGCCAGGTAGCGCGCATTCAACTGCGCCTGCCCGAGCGAGAGCTGGTCGGCGGCGACGAACCCGATGGTGCCGCGCGTGCGCAGGACCGCGCCGTCGGCGACCACCAGCCGGCTGGAGACGCTGTTCCTGGGCACCACCGCCGGCAGCAGGTTGAGCCACCCGTTGGCCACCACGAGCACCGTGCCGAATTGCGTGTCGTCCGGCCCATTGCCGTTGGCGAAGATGTAGCCCAGCGTGGAGTCGGGGACGGCAAACGTGCTGCGCGTGGTGTCCAGGACCGCGCCGTCCTCGACGAGAATGTTGTTGCTCGCCAGCAGAATCTGCCCGGCTTCGAGCACGGCGCCCTTGCGCACGGCGACGTCCGCGTCCGTGAACAGCCCGGACCGCAGGTAGACGTTGCCGCCCGAGCCGTAGTCATACGCGCCGCCGACGAACAGCGTGCCGGTGGCGAAGCGCGACAGGTCTTCCGCGTCCAGCGACACCATGTCCGCCGTGGCCGCGCTGCCGGCGGCCTTGATTTCCACGTCCTCATAGGCCTGGACCAGCAGAGAGCCGGCATAGCCGCCCTCGCCCGGCCCGAATCGCGCGATGCCCCTGAAGTCGAGCACTTCGCCGGCCTCCTCGAACGTCAGCACCAGTTGCTTGCCATCCGAGGGCAGCCGGGCCCGCGTGGTGCCGAACCGCGCGGCCTGCTCCAGCGCGAAACGGCTGTAGCTGGTCTCGTTGTATTGCGAATGAGTGCGCACGGCCTGCGCGGGCGTCACCACGATCTGGTTGGGCAGGACGGCGCCGATCGCGGTATTGGCGATGCCGAGATAGCCGCCCGCCGCATAGGAGCCATTGCGCATCGCGATCACGCCCGGATCGCGCCGCAGGCCCGCGCCGATCTCGACGCGGAAGGCGCCCGGCAGCAGGGCGAAATTCGACGGCAGCAAGGTGTACGTGCCGGCGGCCAGCCCAGGAATGCCCGCGGGCACGGAGATCTGCTGGCCGACGGCCGGGTCGCCCGCCCCCTTTTCCTGCATGAGCGGCGCGTAGTCCGCGGCATGGCCCGGCACGATGGCATAGATCCGGTTGCCGGCCGCGCTGAAGCCGAAGCTGGGATTGGCGGCCGCCAGCGGCGCCCCCAGGATGTCGACCGAGCCGCCGCGGCCCGCGACGAAACCGGCGCCGGCCAGTTCGCCGCCGCCCGAGAGATCGAGCACGGCGCCGGGCTCGGCCTCGAACCGGTCGGAGGCGATCTCGACCTTGCCCATCGCGCCCAGCGCCATCAGGTCGGGCAGGGCCAGCTCCTGGCCGTTGTAGTGGTACTTGAGGCCGTCCACCGTGCCGCCGTAGGGAATGACCAGCCCCGCGGCGCTGACGGAGGTGGTGCTGCCGTCGCGCAGTACCACCTGCCCGCCGTTGCGGTACTCCTGGAAACCGGCGCCGCCCGCATTGGCGCCCAGCCGGATCGTGCCCAGCGGCGCGTACAGCGCGCCGCCCTGGTCGATGACGCCGGCAAGCAGGCCGATCGAGCCGAAGATGGACGCCGGCGCCCCCGCGTCCCGGCCGTTGCCGCGGATGGCCAGGACGCTGTCCGGACGCGGTTGGATACTGCCGCTGCCAGCCCCCACGGCGCCGGCGAATATCGTCGTGCTCGCGCCGGTCGCGGGGTAGATCCGCGACGCGGTCAGCGTCATGTTGCCCGCTGTGCCGATCGACCCGCCGCGCAGGCGGATGTCGCCGCGGCTCGAAAGCCGGATGTCCGCGAAGCCGGGCGCCTCGAACGGGCGGGTGATGGTCTCGAAGGACCATTCGGTCAGGAAGGCAATGTCGTAGCTGTCGGTCACGCCGAACGCAACCCAGTTGCCGATGTCGATCAGGTCCGCCTCGACCGCCAGGGTGGCGGCATTGGCCGTCGCGGCGGGCTGCCAGGCGCCTGCCTTCACGTTGCGCAGGCCGGGATGCAGACCCTCCAGGCCGCTGGTCCCGCGCGCCACCGAGCCGTCCAGGCGCACAACCGGCGCGGAGAGGGAGACATGGGCGCCGGGCGTCGCGTCGGCCACGGCGATGACGCCGCGCCGCAGGGCCAGGCTCTGGTTGAGCTGCAGCGATACGTCGCCCTCGAAGCGGATGACGTCGGCGCTCCACAGCGACAGGTTGCCGAAGCCGCCCGCGCGCACCTGCTCGGCGCTGATCCATCCCTGCGCATAGCCCAGCGCCGCGTGGTCTTCGCCCGGCGCCAATCCGGCGGGCAGGGAGGACGGCCGGCGCCCCTGCGAGATGCTGAGGATGCGCGGCGCCTTGACCGCATCGGGAACGTCGTCGCCGTAGAAGCGCGTTTCGAGAATCAGGTTGAGGGCGCCGTCCGCCGCTCCCGCGCCGCCGCCGGCCGCGCGCATCTCGCCGTCCAGCGCGAGCCCCGTGGACGAAGCGAGCGTGATCGTGCCGCCATTGCCGGCCAGGGTCCGCACGCCGGAACGCGCCGACGGATTGGCGGTGCCGGCGTCCAGGTCCACCGCGGCGCTGGCCGCGGACGCGTCCAGCACGGCGCCCGGCCGCACGATCACCAGCAGCGGCGTGACCGACGCCGGCAGCGTGGCGTCGTCCAGCGTGAGCGCGCCGGTGCCGATGCGGATCGTGCCGCCGTCCTGGACGTGCGCGAACGGCCGGCCGCCGGGCTCGTCCCGGCCGCTCACCGCGCGCCCGGCCACGTCGAGCACGGCATTGCCGCCTATCCATATCGAGCGCCCCGGCATGGGATCGCCCGGCTGGCCGAAGCCCAGCCCGCTGTTGATGGCGATCGTGCCGCCCCACGCGTCGAGCCGGCCATCGATGGTGACCTGCCCGCTCGCCGAGATCGCGATGGACTGGCCGGGATCGACCTCGATGCGCGATCCCGTGCCGATCGACACCTCCGCGGCGTTGACGAAAGACAGGCTGGCCCCCTTGCGCTGGACGAAGGCCGCGCCTGCCGGATCCACCTGGTAGAGCGGCGGCGTCCATGCCTCGAAGCCGCCCGCCCCAGCCGGCGCGGCCTGGCCGGCGTCGGCCAGCCGGTATACCGGCATTTCCACGTCGACGACCGTGCCGGCTGCGACGGCGATGGACGTAGGCACGGCCCCGCCCGCGATCTCATAGTGCGCAAAGCCGCTGCGAAAGACGCCGGGCCGCAGCAGCACCTGTCCGGCCTGCAGCGCCGCGCCGTCCTCGGCGATCAGCACCGGCGCGCCGCCCACGCTGAGCCTGCCGCCGCCCGCGACACCGTGGCCGAGCAACGTGCCGTCCAGCGTCAGCCGCCCGGCCGGCGCGCCGGCGCCGGCGGCGTAGACATTGGCCGCGATCGTGACGTCGCCGCCCTTGCCGCCCTGCACCTTCCCGTCGTCCAGGATCGCCGCGCCCGAGGACACGTCGATCCGGCTGCCCGCCGCAAGCGCCACGTCGCCCGTCGCGGCCAGGCGCGCCTCGCCCCCGTCGATCCAGCCGCGCCGGTTCGCGCTGGCGGCGTCCTGCGCCGCATCGGCGCGCAGGCCGCGCAGGTCCAGCACGGCGCCTTCGCGCAGCCGGATCCGCGCGCCGCCGTCGGCGTCCAGCAGCGTGTCCGGAGTTCCCCAGCGCTGGTCCTGGTCGAACACATTGGTGGCCTCGACCGTCCCGCCGTGCGCGGTGACCGTGGCGGCGATGTCGACGTCCGGCGCCACCAGTTGCAGGCGCCCGCCTTCGGCCAGCGTCAGGTCCTGCGTAACGGCAATGCCGGCGGCGCTGGCGAGGTCGAGCCGGCCCAGTCCCATCCGGCTCAGGCGGGCCGCGTCCAGCCACAGCGTGCCGGCCTGCGGCTCGCCCTGCTCGCCGCCCACCACGATGCGGCTGTCGTAGGGAGGTTCGAAGCCCGCGCCGGACGCATGGCCGACGACCAGGCCCGCCGCCTGCGCCACTTGCGTCTGCCCCAGCAGATAGCCGTCCTGCAGATCCGCGGGCCGCGCCTGGAACTGGCGCGGCCCGTTGTAGACGGCCGCGTCGATATCGCCGTCGAGCAGCGCGGCCGGGGCGCTGACGATCAGCGTCCCCGCGTCGCGGCCCACGGTATAGCCCGGCTCGCGCCACTGGGACGGGCCGATCAGGGGACTGCGGTAGTAAGCGGTCACGCCCCAGCGCGGGCTGGCGGCCTCGTATCCCTTGTAGAACCCGCGATAGGCGATGTCCGCGGACGCCGAGTCCAGGCTGTAGAGCGCCCCTGCGGCCCCGCGCAGCCACGACTGCCGGACATAGCCCGTCTGCACGTCCAGCGTGCCGCCGGCCAGGTTCACCATCGAGCCCGGCTGCGTGACGACCTGTCCGCCGGCCAGCGTCACCGAGCCGCCCTGCGCGGCCCATTCGCCCGCCGTATGCCCCTGGTTGCCCAGATAGCCGCCGACCTCCAGCAGGCCCCCGGCGGTGTACCAGCGATCCGACGCGTAGCCGCCCGTGCCCGCGGGCAGCAGGACCAGGCGGCGCCGGTCGACCCAGACATCGTTGTTGACCAGCCTGCCGGTGTCGCGGTTCACGGGCGCGTCGCGCAGCTCGTTGCCCTGCACGTTGACCTGGATGCTGTTGCTCTCCATCGCCACCCGCACACCCACCGCCCCCGAGACGTCCACCTGCGCCCGGTCGGCCAGCACGCTGCGGCCCTTCGCATCGGCCACGACCTGCCCGCCCGTGGCCAGCGTCAGGCTGCCGCCCTCGAACGCCACGTCGCCGCCCGAGACGATCTCGATGCGCGACTGGTCGCGCCGGTCGCCCAGCCGCGAATAGTTGTCGAAGGCGCCCGGCGTGCTCAGCACGCGCAGCTTGTCCTGCGCGACGGACTCGCCCAGCAGGGCGCTGCGCTGGCTGTCCAGCGCCGTCTGGCCGTCGTCCTCGATGACGACCGCCGTGGTCGCGCCCGCGCCCAGCGCGACCCTGCCGGCCGCGTCGCCCTGCGAGTTCAGCAAGTGGATGGTGCCGCGCGTGTTCACGGTGGTGGTGGCCACCGCCACGCCCTGCTGGCGCACGTCGTGCCCGGCCAGCGTGACGTCACCCTCGCGCGCGAGGATCAGTCCGGTGTTGACCACCGTGCCGGACGGATTCGGCACGGCGTTGCCGCCGGCGTCCAGGCCGTCCGGGTCGCGCAGCACCGCGATCTCGCTGCCGCGCGTGGTCGCATGGGTGTTGCCCTCGGTTCCCATGCCCTTGCGCAGGATGAAGTCGTCGCCGGCGGCCAGCAGCGCCTGCCCTTTCTGCGTGGAGATCGTGCCGGCGTTGGAGACTTCGGTGCCCAGCAGCAGGACGTAGCCCCCGCCCTGCGTCACCGACGTGGGGACGCTGGTGGAAATCCGCGCCCCGGCCTGCACCTCGATCCTGCCCGCCGCGTCCGTGAAGCTGGGCGTGCCGGCGTCGGCGCCATACAGGCCGTGGCCGCGGAACTGCGTATCGGTGATGCTGGCGGCCGCGGCCACCAGATTGCGCGCATCGACCTGGCTGGCGCCGCCGAACACGATGCCGTTGCGGTTGACGACCAGCACCGTGCCGTCGCCCTTGATCCGGCCCAGGATCTGGCTCGGCCGGGCGGCGGGGTCGACGACCCGGTTCAGCACCGCCCAGTTGCTGTCCTGCTGGAACTGCACCGTGGTGTCCCTGCCGACGTTGAAGGTCTCCCAGTTCAGGATCGCGCGATCGGCGGTCTGCTCGACATGGACGGTCGTGTGGCCGTTCGCCCGGCTCTGCACGGGCAGCCTGGCGTTCTGCCACAGGGCGGGGTCGCGTACGGAGGACGGCGCCAGGGCGTCGTCGGCAGCGCCCGCGGCCAGTTTCAGCCCGCCCTCGGCCAGGCCGTCGGGCACCGGGGAGGCGGCCTGCGCCGCCTGCCGGGCCGCCGCCTGGGCAGCCTGCGCCGCCGCGATCGCCCCGGCCGTGCGGTTCAGGTTCTCGATGGAACGCGTGAGTTTCTGGCGCGCCGCCGCCTGCTGCGCGGCCGAGCCGCTCGCCCCCAGGCCCGCGCGGCCGGCCGGCGCCCTGGCCGCGGCCCCCGAGGCGGCATTCTTGCCCGCCCCTTCCGCCGCGAACCAGGCGCGCGCCTGCGCGGTGCCGGGCAGCGACAGCCCGCCGGCCATCAGCAATGCCGCCAGCGCCTGGGCCAGCGGCGTTAATTTTCCACCGGAAACGGATGCATGGCGGCGGAAACGCGGGGACGGGAAATTCATGGAATGCCTTTTCCTGATGAGAGCCATGGGCGGCGCGCGGGCGGCCACCCTGCGCGGTCCCTGCCCGGCCTCATGGCCCGGCAGCCGCCCTTCCTGTCCCAGGACGAATCCCGCGGGCAAAAGGGATAACGCAATTTCGCCCGGCGGCGGCCATGCCCGCCGCCGGGCCGACCCTCAACTCATCAGCACGATGCCGCCGGGCAGCTCCGTCAGGCGCGCGCCATACAGGTCGCGCAGCATCTCCAGCGCGCCATCGGTCTGGTCGATGGCGAAGCGCATGCGAACGGACCGGCGGCCCAGTTCGGCATTGCGCAGCACGACGCGGCCCGGCCGGTAGCGGTTGATCTCGTCGATCACCTCGGCCAGCGGACGGCCGACGAAGTTCAGCGACCCGGTGCGCCAGGCCGAGACGCCGGCCGGATCGACGGCATCGACAGCGCCCATGCCGCGCTGGTCGTAGCTCAGTTGCCGGCCGGGCTGCAGCCGGCGCCGCTCGGCGCCGTACAGCAGGTCCACCGCTCCATCCAGGCAGGTGACGCACACGGACGGCCCCGTGTAACGGACGTTGAAGCGCGCCGCCTGGGCGGACAGGCGGCCATTGCCGGCCAGCAGGGTGAACGGCCGGCGCAGGCCGGGGCCGGTCTGGATTTCGACTTCGCCGCCAAGCAGCTCGATATCTTCGGCGTGCAGGTTGATGCGCGTCTGCGTGTTCATCTGCACGGTAGCCTCGGACAGCGCCACCTGGCGCTGCTCGCCGGTGCCTGTGCGATAGTCGGCAGCCAGGTCCATGACGGACGGCCACAGCGCGAACGGCGGCCGCACGGCCAGCACGGCGCACGCGGGCGCGGCCAGCGCCGCCCCGATGAACGCGCGGCGGCCCGGCCGCCAGGCGGCCCCGCGCGCATGCGGCGCGGGGTGCGCCAGCCGGGAATCGCGGCGCGCGGCCTCGCCCAGCACGGGCGCCATTCCCTGCCATACGTCCATCACTTCGCGCCAGGCGCGGGCATGTTCGGGGCTGCGCGCGCACCACCGGCGGAACGCATCCGCCTGGGCGCGCGTCAGCCGCTCGGAACGCAGCTCCACCCACCAGGCATTGGCCTGTTGCTGGATCGCGGCATAGGATTCGGGGCGGGAGGTCATGGCGGAACTCAGAATTTGCGGCGGCCGGTGGTGCTGCCGCGCTGCACGGCCTGCGTATCGGCCAGGCGCGCGCGGCAATGCTGCATGCCCTGCTGCAGCTCTTTCTTGACGGTGGCCACCGACACCTGGAAGCGCTCGGCGATCTCGGCATTCAACAGGCCGTCGACGCGCGCCGCGGCCAGCATCGCGCGCCGGCGCGCCGGCAATTCGGCCAGCGCGGCGTCGAGGGCGGCGAGGTCGCGCCTTGCGGTGACGATGCGCGCCGGATCGGCCACCTCGTCGGCGATGTGCATCAGCGCCTCGCGCTCGCTGTCGGACACCAGGACATTGTCGCGGCGATAGGCGTCGGTGGCGATGTTGGCCGCCATGCGCAACAGATAGGCGTCGGGATTATGCACCGGTCCGGCGGGCTGCGCCGTGGCTTCCAGGCGCAGCCAGGTTTCCTGCAGGGCATCGGCGGCGGCATCGCGCGAGCCGACGATGCGCTCCAGCCGCCCGCGCAGTTCGGCGTAGCGGGCCGCCAGGCGCAGGCGCAACGTGGCGCGCGGGCTGTCGCTCATGGCCTGGCATTCCCGGAGCGCGCCGCGGCGGGGCAACTGGGTTCGCTGTGCGGTCCCGCCGGCAGCACCAGGATGGAAACAGGCTGCGGCATGGCCGCCGGCGGCGGGACCCCGATGCGCAGGCGGCGCACCACATTCGACACGGCGCTGTCGCGGGAGGGATCGCCCGTGCTGTCCAGCAGGCGCATCCGCTGCACGGCGCCCTGCGCGTCCAGCCGCAATTGCAGGGCCAGCCGGTAGCCGCCCGGCCGTGTCGTGCGAGAGGCGCACAGCGCCCGGCTCAAGGTGCTCTGGATCAGTCCGACATAGGCCGCGGTGTCGGCGCCCGAACCGGATGCGCCGGGAATGTCCGCCGCCGCCACCAATTCGGCCATCCGCGGCCCCGGCGCCGCGGCCGCCGAACCGGACTCGGGCACATGCACCACGACCGACCGCGAATCCGGATAGCGCACCCGCAGATCCATGCCGGCCAGCAGCAGTTGCAAGGCGTGGCCGGCGGCATAGCGGCCGCGCACTCCGTTAGCGGGCAGCTTGGCATGGCGGTCGTCGATCAGCACGGCCATGCCGGTCTGCCGGCTGTAGGCCTCGAGGGCATCGCCCAGACCCTGCGGAGGAATATCGAAGTCGATCGTCGTCTGGTCGGGCGCCATGGAGAAAGCGGAAGCGGCCGCCGCCTGGGCATGGACATTCGCGGACCACAGCGGCGCGCACGCCAGCAGCGCCGCCAAGGCAAGCAAACCGACCGATGCGCAACGGCCTGTCATAGGATGATTGGGGAGAGCGAGCGCGCCCGGCGCCAAGAGGGAGGGAACGCCCTGGCCGGGGCGCATCGCATCGTAGCGGCGGAATATGACCGACCGGTGACACGCAGCGACGCGGCCCCCAACCCGCCGCCGGCGCGCACGGGCAGCCCCGGCCGATCAGCCGCGCGCCTCCTCCAGAATCATGCGCGCCCCCTTCTCCGCCACCATCATCACAGCCCCTTGCGTATTGCCCGACACCATCGACGGCATCACCGAGGCATCCACCACGCGCAGCCCCGCGATGCCGTTGACGCGCAGCCGCGGATCGGTGACCGCGTCGGCGTCCGACCCCATGCGGCAGGTGCCGATGGGATGGTAGATGGTCTGGCCGTTGGCGCGCGCGAAGTCCAGCCATTCGTCATCGCCCTGCACTTTCTCGCCCGGGCTCATCTCGTGGGCCACATACTGCCGCAACGCGGGCTGTGACACGATGCGGCGCGCCAGCTTCATGCCTTCGACCAGGCTGCGCCGGTCTTCCGCCTGGGCCAGGAAGTTGGGCCGGATGGATGGGCCCGTCAAAGGATCGGCCGACTTGATGTGGATGCTGCCGACGGACTCGGGCCGCAACTGCGCCACGCCGATCGTCATGCCCGGTTCGCGGTCCAGGATGCGCTCTGCCGCGTTCGCGTAACTGGCGTGCACGAAGAAGTACTGCACGTCGGGCGTGGGCAGGTCTTCACGCGTGCGAACGAAACCGTGCACCAACCCCGTGCCCAGGGTCAGGATGCCGCGGCGCATCGCGTAGTAGCGGGCCACCTGCCGCGCCAGGCGCACGCCGCGCGACATCTCGTTCAGCGTCACCGTGTTGCGTACGCGCCAGTTCATGCGCGTGGCGAAGTGGTCGATATAGTTCTCGCCCACGCCCTTGCGCGCCAACACCACGCCGATGCCGTGCCGGCGCAGCAGTTCGGGGTCGCCGACGCCGGACAGCTCCAGCAGTTGCGGCGTCTGTACGGCCCCCAGGCACAGCAGGGTCTCGCGGCCCGCGCGCGCCTGGAGCGTCTTGCCGTGCTGCGTGTACTCCACACCCACGCAGCGCGTGCCGTCGAACAGCAACCGCGTAACGTGCGCGCCACACTCCACGGACAGGTTCGGCCGCTTCAAGGCGGGCTTCAGATAACCGTCGACCACGCTCCAGCGCTGGCCGCGATGCTGCAGCACCTGGTAGTAGCCGAAACCTTCCTGGCTGGCCCCGTTGTAGTCGGGGTTGAGCGTCTGCCCGTCCTGCCGCGCGGCCTGCAGGAAAGCCTCGGACACCGGATAACGCTCGGCGACCTGCTCCAGGTGCATCGGGCCATCATGCCCGCGCGAGGCGTCGCCCGGCGCGTAGTTCTCGATCTGCCGGAACACGTCCATCACGTCGGCCGCGCCCCATCCCGTGGCCCCGGCGCGCGCCCAGGCGTCGTAGTCGCCCGGCTGGCCGCGCACGTAGATCATGCCGTTGATCAGCGTCGAGCCGCCCAGCCCCTTGCCGCGCGGCACCGAGATCACGCGCCCGCGCGTGTTGTCCTCCGGCTCGGTGGCGAAGCGCCAGTTGAAGCGCGGATCGGTCAGCAGCTTGCTGAAACCGGCCGGGATCGAGATCCACATGCTGGAGGCGTTCTCGCCCGCCTCCAGCACCAGGACGCGATGGCGGCCGTCCGCCGTCAGGCGGTTGGCCAGGATGGCGCCGGCGGTGCCGCCGCCGACGATGATGTAGTCGAACCCGCTGACTTGCTGGTCCATGGGTCGCCTCGCGCTACGCCGCGTCGGCGGCGGTGCCGACGCCCAGGAAACGCGCCATCAGTTCGATCTGGCAGGCCAGCATCGGACCGCCCGGCTGCACCTTGCAACCGCGCGCGCGGGCCTGGGCCATCAGCGGCGTCTCGGCGGGCTGCATGATGACCTCGCACACCCACTGCGCCGGGTCCAGGCGCGCGACGTCGACCGGCAGCGCATCGCCCGGCTTCATGCCCAGCGGCGTGGCGTTGACCACCACGTCGAAGCCCGCCGGATCGTAGGAGCCGAGGCGCACGTCGGCCTGCGGATACAGCGACAGCACGCGCGCCTTGAGATCCTCGGCGCGCGACGCCGTGCGGTTATAGACCGTCAGGCTGCTGACGCCCGCCTGCACCAGCGAGAAGGCGATGGCATTGGCCGCGCCGCCCGCGCCGGCCAGGTAGGCGCTCTTGCCCTTCAGATCCAGGCCCGCCTGCACCAGCCCGGTGACGAAGCCCTCGCCGTCCAGCATGTGCGCCACCAGCCGGCCCGAGGCCTCGCGGCGAATCACATTGGCCGCGCCGATCTTTTCGGCGACAGGCGTCACCTCGTCGCACAGCGACAGGATGGCGCTCTTGTGCGGCATGGTGACGATGCTGCCCGCCAGGTTTTCCATGCCGCGCATGGCTTGCAGGGCGGTGGCCAGGTTCTGCGGCCGCACGTGCAGCGGCACCAGCACGCCGTCGTAGCCCAGGCGCGCCAGATGCTCGTTCATGCGCTGCGGCGTCTTCACGTGTTCGATGGGATCGGCCAGGATGGCCATCACCTTGGTATAGCCCGTGATTTCTCTCATGATGACTCTCAGGAAGATTGCTTCAATTGGCGCAGCGCCACCTGGCGGATGCCCTCGCCATCCAGCTGATAGTGCTTGTACAGCGTGGTGGGCGGCGCGATCAGGCTGTATTCGTCGTGGATGCCGTGGCGGACCAGGCGCGTACCCGTGCCGGCGTCGGCCAGCACCTCGGCCACCGCCGAGCCCAGGCCGCCCAGCACGTTGTGTTCCTCGACCGTCATCAGCAGGCGCGACCGGCCGGCCGCGGCCAGCACGGCCTGGCGGTCCAGCGGCTTGATAGTCGGCATGTCGATCACGCCCACCGAATAGCCCAGCTCTTTCAGCGCGGCGGCGGCTTCCAGCGCGGCATGCAGCGTGATGCCGCAGGCGATGAGGTTCAGGTCGTTGCCCTGCGAGTGCACGATGGCGCGGCCGAACACGAAGGGCGTGCCGTCGGCGTACACCTGCGGATCGCGGCCACGGCCGATGCGGAAATAGATGGGCTCGGGCCAGTCCGCCGAGGCCTCGATGGCCGCCGTCAGTTGCGGGCCGTCGGCGGGCGACACCACGGTCAGCCCCGCGATGGCCCGCATGGTGGAGATGTCTTCGGTGGCGTGGTGCGAGGTGCCGTAGAAACCCAGGCTGATGCCGGTGTGATGGCCGATCAGACGCACGGGCAATCGGGTGTAGGCCACGTCCATGCGGATCTGTTCGCAGCACAACAGGCCCAGGAACGAGGCGAACGTCGCCACGAAGGGCATGTGGCCGCAGGCCGCCAGGCCGGCGGCGGCCGACACCATGTTCTGTTCGGAGATGCCGAACTGCACGTAGCGCTCCGGATAGGCCTCGGCGTAGCGGTTCAGGCCGTTGGAATACTGCAGGTCGGCGGAACCCGCCACCACGGGATGGCCGGCTTCGGTCAGCGCGATCAGGCCCTTGGACAGATAGTCCAGGCCGGGGTTGATGGCGTTCAGCGCGCGGTACTGCCACGAATCGGAGGAAAGAAGGGTGTGGGTCATTTCAGATTTCCCGCGACATGATTTCTGCGATGGCGGCCTCGGCATCGGCCGGCGCCAGATAGCCCAGGTGCCAGCCCGGCTCGGTCTCCATGAACGACACGCCCTTGCCCTTGAGCGTGCGCGCGATCACGCAGGCCGGACGCTGGCGCGATTCGTCGGCGCGCAGGCGGCGCAGCAGCGCGGTCAGCTCTCGCAGGTCGTGGCCATCGACCTCGTGCACCTCCCAGCCGAAGGCGCGCCACTTGTCGCCCAGCGATTCGACACCCATCACGTCGTCGACCTTGCCGTCCAGCTGATAGCCGTTGCGGTCGACGATGGCCACCAGGCGATTCAGCTTGTTGTGCGCGGCGAACAGCGCCGCTTCCCACACCTGCCCTTCCTGCATCTCGCCGTCGCCCAGCATGACGAAGGTGTGATAGTCGAGCTTGTTCAACCGCCCGCCCACCGCCATGCCCACGCCGTTGGACAGCGCGTGGCCGATGGAGCCCGAGCTGAAGTCCACGCCCGGCACCTTGCTCATGTCGGGGTGGTCGCCCAGCGGGCTGCCCAGGCGGGTATAGCCATCCAGCAGTTCGCGGTCGATGAAGCCCAGGTCGGCGAGGATGGGAAACAGGCCCACGGCGGCATGGCCCTTGCCCATAAGAAATCGGTCGCGGCCGGCCCAGGCGGGTTCGCCCCGGCGCAGCCGCATCACGTCGTAGTACAGCGCGGCAAAGATTTCCGCGCACGAAAATACCGAACTGTAGTGGCCGACCTTGGCGATCTCGATCAAGCGGATCGTTTCCAGCCGGACGAAGCGGGCCTTTTCCCGCAACCTCTCGATCTCCTCCGAGGTGGGATATGCCGGTACATGCGTCATGGCGCTGTTCCTTGTAGTTAAAGATATATCATATATAATATACCTATCAACCGAAAATTGGGGTCCGCCAAGCTAGAATCGTTGCCCACGCCGCTTTTTTTCCTTCCTGCCCGCCGCCCCATGACCACTCTGAAGCCCGTTAAAAAAGAGAACCTGTCCGTCAAGGTCTACAACGAGCTGCGCAACGCCCTGATCGACGGGCAGTACGAGCCCGGTGAACGTCTCATCATCGGCGAACTGGCGGCTGAACTGGGCGTGTCCATCACGCCCGTGCGCGAAGCCATCTTTCGCCTCATCAGCGAACAGGGCCTGGAAATGCAGGCCGCCACGGCGGTGTACGTCCCCTTCGTCGACTCCCAGCGGCTGTGGGAGATCTACCAGATCCGCCTGCAACTCGAAGGGCTGGGCGCGGCCGAGGCCGCCAAGAAGATCACGCCGCACCAGTTGGACAACCTCGTGTCGCTGCAGCGCGACTTCCTGGCCAATACGGCCACCGATCCCAAGCGCGCCAGCTACCTGAACCGCAAGTTCCACTTCTCCATCCTGGAAGCCGCGCGCATGCCCACGCTGCGCAACACGGTGGAGTCGTTCTGGGTCATCACCGGCCCGCTGCTGAAGGTCTTCCACGTGAAGACCGCGGGCCTGGACTATTCCGAAGACCGCCATCGCCACGAAGCCGTCATCGAGGCGCTGCGCGCGCGCGATTCGCAGGCGGCCTCGCAGGCCCTGCAGGACGACCTGCGCTGGGGCGGCAAGATGATGATCGATTGGCTGATCGAACGGGAAAAAGAGCAGGCCGACAGCGAGGCCAGGCCCGAGCCTGCCGCCCGCGCCGCTCGCAAATGAGGAGACGACAGGATGTTGAAGGCGTTTGGCGCGCCCAGCCGGTACTACCAGGGACCGGGCGCGATCGATGAGCTCGGCCGCTGGGCGGCGGTGTTCGGCCGCAAGGCCGTACTGGTCATAGACAGTTATGTGCACGGCGTGCTGGGCGACAGGCTTGCGGCGCTGTGCCAGGCGCACGGCGTGGCGCTGCACGCGCTGGTGCTGGAAGGCGACCTGACGCCGGATGTGGTGACCCACCTGCGCGGCCAGGCCGATGCACTGGGCGCGGACATGGTCATCGCGGTGGGCGGCGGCAAGTCGCTGGACGCGGGCAAGGCCGTGGCCAAACACCTGCACCGGCATCTGGTCACCGTGCCCACCGTGGCGTCCAACGACGCGCCCACCAGCAAGAACTACGTGCTGTACGACGAACACCACAATCTGCTGGCGGTGGAACACATGCTGTTCAATCCCACGCTGGTGCTGGTCGATACCGCGCTGGTCGCCACCGCCCCGCCGCTGTTTTTCCGCGCCGGCCTGGGCGATGCGATCTCGAAGAAGTTCGAGGCCGCGCAATGCGCCGCCAACGGCGGCCTGAACATGTACGACGCGGCCCCCACGGGCACGGCGCAGTTGATCGCCGACGGCTGCGCGGCCACGCTGCTGGCCGATGGCGAGGCGGCGCTGGCGGCCGCGGGCACCGGCCAGACCAACCCGGCCTTCGAGCGCGCCGTGGAAGCCATGATCCTGATGAGCGGCCTGGGCTTCGAAAGCGGCGGCCTGTCCATCGCGCACGCGCTGACGCGCGGCCTGTCCAAGATATCGGGTGTGGAGAAAGCCTTGCATGGCATGCAGGTGGCGTTGGGCCTGTTGGTTCAGCTCGACCTGGAAGCGCGCGACGATGGCGTGCGTGAAGCACTGCTCGGCTGGTATGGCCGCGTGGGCCTGCCGCGCACCTTGCGCGAACTGGGCGCCACGCGCATCGACCAGGCAGCACTCACGCTGTGCGCCGGCCTGACGCTGAAAGCGCGCCATGCCGCCAATTTCCCTCGTACGCTGGGCGTGGCGGAACTGGCCGGCGCGCTGCAGCGGCACGCGGGCTGAGCACGGCCGGGGCGGGCCGGTTCAAGGCCCCGCCCCCCACGGGCCGGGCGCCTTCCTAGAAATTCACCTTGTCCCCACCCTTGAGCCCCAGCTTCTCGCGGGCCTCGGCGGGCGTGGCGACTTCCAGGCTCAGGGCCTCGATCACCGTGCGGATCTTCTCGACCTGTTGGCGGTTGGACGCGGCCAGTTCGCCCGGACCGATCCACAGCGAATCCTCCAGCCCCACGCGCACGTTCGAGCCCATGGCCGCGCCGATGGTGGCCAGCGGGATCTGGTTGCGTCCCGCGCCCAGGATCGACCACTCGTAATCACGGCCGAACAGGCGGTCGGCCGTGCGGCGCATGTGCATCAGGTCTTCGGGATGCGGGCCGATGCCGCCCATCAGGCCGAACACCGACTGGATGAAGGGCGGCGACTTGACCAGGCCGCGGTCGACGAAGTGCTTGAGGTTGTACAGGTGGCTGATGTCGTAGCACTCGAACTCGAAGCGCGTGCCGTTGGCATTGCCCAGGTTCAGGATGGTCTCGATGTCCTGGTAGGTGTTGCGGAACACCAGCGAACGGCTGTTTTCCAGGTGCGCGCGCTCCCACTCGTGCTCGAACTCCTTGAAACGGTCCAGCATCGGATACAGGCCGAAGTTCATCGACCCCATGTTCAGCGAGCACACCTCGGGCGCGAAGGTGGTGGCGGGCTTCATGCGTTCTTCCACCGTCATGTGCGGGCTGCCGCCGGTGGTGATGTTGATCACCGCATCGGTCTCGGCCTTGATGCGCTTCAGGAAGGGCTCGAAAAACGCCGGGTCCTGGGTCGGCTTGCCGGTGACGGGATCGCGCGCATGCAGGTGCAGCACCGCCGCGCCGGCCTGGGCCGCGCCGATGGCGGCGTCGGCGATCTCGTCCGCCGTCACGGGCAGGTGAGGCGACATGCTGGGGGTGTGGATCGCGCCCGTCACGGCGCAGGTGATGATGACCTTGTTCTTGGCCTTTGCCATTAGTCTCTCCGCTCTTGTTTATGCCGCAACAACCGCATCAGCGCATCGTCGCGCCAGAATCGCCGCGCCGGCAGTTCCGACGCGTCCAGTTGCTGGCGCCGCTGCCGTTGCAGATCGTCGACCAGCTCGCCCTCCCAGGGCACGCATTGCTGCTGCGTGGCGCCGATGGAGGCATACAGTCCGCCGTAACGGGCACAATAATCCGCGATGCCGCCCGGCGCATTCAGGTCTATGGTCTCGAAGGGCCCCATGAAAGACCAACGCAGTCCCAGGCCGTCCTTGACCGTCACATCGATGTCCTCGGCGCTGGCGATGCCCGCCTGCACCAGCCGGAATGCCTCCTGCAACAGCGCGCCTTGCAGGCGGTTCAGCACGAAGCCCTCGATCTCGCGGCGCACGGTCACGGGCTTCTGGCCCACCGCGCACATGATCTCGCGCGCCCGTTCGATGGTGGCCGCATCCGTCCACGGCGCGCCGCTCAGTTCCACCACCGGCACCAGGTACGGCGGGTTGACCGGATGCGCGACCAGGCAGCGCGCGCGTCCGGGCAGCGCCGCCGTGAAGGCGCTGGTGGGAATGCTGGAGGTGGAACTGCCGATGATGGCCTCGGGCGGCGCCAACCGGTCCAGCTCGGCGAACAGGGCCAGCTTGACCTCAAGCCGCTCGGGCGAGTTCTCCTGCACGTAGTCTACGCCCGCCAGCGCGTCGGCCAAGGTATCCGCCACGCCGACGCGTTGCGCGATACCTTCGGCGTCCTCCAGCAAGCCGTGCTTTTCCAGGGCCAGCAACTGCTGGCGCACCAGCCTGGGCGCCTCGGCGCGCGCGGCAGCGTCCGGATCGTGCAGCCGCACCTGCCAGCCGCTGCGCGCGAACACGATGGCCCAGCCCTGCCCGATCAATCCGCAACCGATGATGGCGACGGTGGACATGGCGCCTCCGGTCAGTAGAGTTTCTGCGTGAAGCCGTCGATCACGATGGCCTGGCCAGAGACACTGCGCGCCGCGTCACTGGCGTTGAACAGCACCATGTTGGCGATGTCGCGCGCCGTCACCATGCGGCCCAGCGCGGCTTGGTTCTCGTAGCGCGCGGCGACCTCCGCCACCGGCTCGCCCAGCGCCTCGGCCTTGGCGGCGATCACGGCGCGGATGCGCGGGCCTTCCACCGCGCCCGGCAGGATGGCGTTGACGCGGATGCCGAACGCGCCCAGCTCGATGGCAAGCGACTTGGTGAAGCCGATCACCGCCCACTTCGACGCCGAATACACCGAGCGGCCCGCGAAGCCCAGGTGGCCGGCGGCGGAAGACAGATTGATCATCACGCCGGCCGGCGAGGCCTTCAGCATCGGAATGGCCAGTCGCGCGCACAGGAACTGGCCCGTCACGTTCACGGCCAGCGTGCGGTCCCAGTCGGCCTTGCTCAGGGTCTCGACCGCGCCGGTCGGACCCGCGATGCCGGCGTTGTTGACCAGCACGTCCAGCCCGCCCAGGCGCTGATCGACCTGCTGGAACAGGGCCGCCACGCTGGCTTCGTCCGACACGTCGGCCACCAGGCTGTGGATATCCGGAAACGCCTGCTTCAGGTCCGCCAACCGGGCCTCGTTCACGTCGCACACGAACACCGTGGCGCCCGCGGCATGGAACACCCGCGCCATTTCCAGCCCCAGGCCATCGGCCCCGGCGGTGATCAGCACCTTGCGTCCCGCGAACTGCACATCCTCGAACATGGTCTCGTCTCCTCTGTTTTTCCGCCGGGCTGGCTGCCGCGGCGTCAGGTCATCAGCCAACCGCCCGCCACATCCAGCACCTGCCCCGTCACGAAACGCGCCTGGTCGGACGCGAAGAACAGGCAGGCATCGGCCACTTCCTCGGGCGTGCCCAGGCGGCGCAATGCGGTGACCCTCGCCACCGCGTCGTTGATCTCTTTCGGCACGCTCGCAAGCAGCGGCGTGCTGATGCGGCCCGGCGCCAGGCCATTGACGGTGACGTCGAACTCGCCCAGCTCGGCGGCCCAGTGGCGCGTCAGGCCCAGCAGCGCCGACTTGGTCGCCGCGTAGTGCGCCGCCACGATGTCGCAGTAGGCCTTGCCGGCCACCGACGACATGTTGACGATGCGGCCGCCGCGTTGTTGAACCATGTGCGGCGAGCACAGGCGCGCCATGTAGAACGCGCTGTTCAGGTTCACGGCCACCACGCCGTCCCACTCGGCGGGCGGCATCTCCCACACGCGCAGGGCGCGTCCGTTGGTCTTGGGCGAAATGCCGACGTTGTTGACCAGGATGTCGATGCCGCCCAGCTCCGACGTCAGCTCGGCATGCGCGCGTTCGCAGGCGGCGAAAGTGGAGACGTCGGCTTGCGCGAAATGCGCGGCGGCGCCGGCCGCGCGCAGCTCGTCGCGCAAAGCGTTGCCACGCGCCGCGTCGAAATCCACCAGGGCCAGGCGTGCGCCTGCGTTGGCAAAACCCTGGGCGATGGCGGAACCGATGCCTCCCGCTGCCCCCGTCAGCAGTACGGTCTTGCCCGAGAGCCCGTCGAAACCGCTCATGCCGCCCCCTTGGCGCTACGCGCCGTGCCGCTGAAGACGCATTGGATTTTCATGTTCATGCCGCCACCTTCAACACGATCTTGCCGATGTGCGAGCTGCTTTCCATCAGCGCATGCGCCTCGCTGGCGCGCTCCAATGGGAATTCGGCATGGATCACCGGCAGGCAGCGGCCCTGTTCCAGCAGCGGCCATACGTGCTGCACCAGCGCCTGCCCGATCTTGCCCTTGTCCTCGACCGAGCGCGGACGCAGCGTCGAACCCGTGAAGGTCAGCCGCTTGGTCATGATGGGCATCGCATCGATCTTCGCCTTGCTGCCCTCCAGGAAGGCGATCTGCACCAGCCGGCCGTCGATGGCCAGGCTGCGCACGTTGCGGTCGATGTACTCGCCGCCCACCATGTCCAGGATCACGTCCACGCCCTTGCCGCCGGTCAGCGTACGCACCTCGTCGGCGAAGTCGGCTTCCTTGTACAGGATGGTGCGCTCGGCGCCCGCCTCGCGGCAGGCCTCGGCCTTGGCCGCGTTGCCCACGGTGGTCCAGACGCGCGCGCCGAAGGCCGCGGCCAGTTGGATCGCCGTCAAGCCAATGCCGCTGGAGCCGCCGTGCACCAGCAGCGTCTCGCCGGCCTTCAAAGCGCCGCGCTCGAACACATTGGTCCACACGGTGAAGTAGTTCTCGGGCAAGCAGGCGGCCGCGCGCAGGTCCATGCCGCGGGGCACCGGCAGGCAGTGCCGCTCGTCGGCCAGGCAGAACTGTGCGTAGCCACCGCCCGGCGTCAGCGCGCAGACCTGCTCGCCCACCTTGCGATCCCGCACGTCCGGCCCCACCGCCGAGATCACGCCCGCGGCCTCAAGGCCCAGATAGGGCGACGCACCCGGCGGCGGCGGATAGGCCCCCGCGCGCTGCAACACCTCGGGCCGGTTGATACCCGCATAGGCCACCTGAATCTCGACCTGGCGGCCCGTGGGCGCAACGCGTTCGCGCTGCGCCACGTGCAGGCATTCCGGGCCGCCGCCCTTGCCGTGATCGATGAAACTGAACGTCTGCGACATGTCGCCTCCGACTCCTGGGCCGCCGGCTCAATGGCCGAGATAGGCCCGTTTTACATGAGGATCGTTGAGCAGTTCCTGGCCGGTGCCGCTCAACACGATGGAACCGTTCTCCAGCACGTAGCCGCGATCGGCCAGCCGCAGCGTGCGGAACACGTTCTGCTCGACCAGCAGCACGGTCACGCCCTGTTCGGTGACGCGCCGGATCACGTCGAACATCTGCTGCACCAGCAGCGGCGACAGGCCCAGCGAGGGCTCGTCGAACACCAGCAGGCGCGGATCGGCCATCATGCCGCGCGCGATGGCCACCATCTGCTGCTCGCCGCCCGACAGCGAGCCGGCGCGCTGCGCCAGGCGCTCGCGCACGCGCGGGAAGATCTCCAGCACCTCTTCCATGCGGCGCGCCGCATCGGCACGCGCGGCGCCCTTGTACGAACCCATCACCAGGTTGTCGCGCACGGTGAAGCTGGGAAACAGCTGGCGGCCCTCGGGAATCATGGTGATGCCCGCGTCCACGATCTTGCCCGGCGCCAGGTTGGTCAGGTCCTGTCCGTCGAATTCCACCTTGCCGTGCGTGGCGGGAATCACGCCGCACAGCGTCTTCAGCGTGGTGGTCTTGCCAGCGCCATTGGCGCCGATCAGCGTGACGATCTCGCCGGGACGGACCTCGAAGTCCAGGTCGTACAACACCTGCGTCTTGCCGTAGCCGGAACTCAATGCCGATACCTTAAGCATCCTGGTACTCCTTGCCCAGATAGGCCTCGATGACCTTGGGATTCTCCACCACCTCTTTCGGATGCCCGCTGACCAGCACAGCCCCTTCGTTGATGACGATGATGCGATCCGACAGCGCCATGGTGGCCTGCATCATGTGCTCGATCAGCAGGATCGACACGCCCGAATCGCGGATGCGCCGGATCATCTGGATGGCGCGTTCGATGTCGGCGGGATTCAGGCCCGCCATCACCTCGTCCAGCAGCAGGATGCGGGGCCGGGTGGCCAATGCCCGCGCCACCTCCAGCCGCTTCATGCCGCCCACCGTCAGATTGCGCGCCTCGATGTGCAGCGACTTCGTCAGGTCGGTCTGCTCGGCCACCTGCCGCGCGATCTGCTCGGCCTCGTCGCGGTTGGACGTCTTGATGAAGGCGCCCAGCATGATGTTCTCCAGCACGGTCAGGCCGGTGAACGGACGCGCGATCTGGAACGTACGCCCCATGCCCTTGTGCGCCAGTTCGTCGGGCGTCTTGCAGCTGACCCAGGCGCCGTCGCGGTCCAGCATCGTCACGGTGCCCCTGTCCTGCGGGATGAAGCCCGAGATCAGATTGAACACGGTGGTCTTGCCAGCGCCGTTGGGGCCGATCATGCCCAGGATCTCGTTCTGGTACAGCGTCAGCGACACGTCGTTGGTGGCGCGCAGGCCGCCGAAATTCTTGAACAGATTCTTGGCCTGCAGCACCGGCTTTTCCAGGTCGATGCCGTGCGTGCCCGCCTGCGCAGGCGGCAAGGCCGGCCTGGATTTGCGCGTGCCCAGGTAAGGCAAGCCGTTCACCCAGCGCTCGACGGCGGGACCGAACGCGCCGGCCAGGCCGCGCGGGATGGTCAGCACCACGATCACCAGGATGGCGCCGTACACCACGCCGTGCATGCCGTTGCCCACGCTGCTCAGCCAGCCGCGCGCCAGCTCGGCGATCGGCAACACCAGGAAGGTGCCCGCAATGGGACCGACCACCGTGCCCAACCCGCCGATCAGCGCGAACATGGCCAGCTGGATCGACAATTCCAGCGAGAAGGCCGAGGCCGGATCGACGAAAGTGAGATACGTGATGTGGAAGGTGCCGATGATGCTGGTCAGCATCGCCGAGGCCACCGCCGCCATGATCTTCATCCTGACGGTGTGCACGCCCACGGCGCGGGCGGCCTCTTCGCGTTCGCGGATCGCGATCAGGTAGTGGCCCGCGCGCGACTTGCGGATCATCCACGACACCCACAGCGCGAACAGGAACAGCCCGAACGCGATGATCAGGTAGTTGACCTTGTCGCGGAACACGATCCACTTCCAGCCGATGTTCAGCGGCAGGCTGATGCCGCTGGAGCCGCCCGTCCAGCTTTCCTCGTGGATGACCAACAGGCGCACCACTTCCAGGATGGCGATGGTGGACAACGCGAAGAACGGACCTTTCAGGCGCATGGTCGGGTAGCTGATCACCACCGCCACCAGGCCGGAGACGACGGCGCCCGCCAGCATGCCGATCCAGGGCGTGATGGCGAAGTTCTGCGTCAGCAGCACGGCGGTGTAGCCGCCGATGCCATAGAACACGGCGTGTCCCAGGGACAGCTGGCCGGCATAGCCGCCCACGATGTTCCAAGCCGTGGACAGCGCGGCGAAGGTGAACAGCAATACGAACAGGTTGAGCCAGAAGGCCGAGCCCATCGCCACTGGCACGCAGAACAACACGGCCAGCAGGATCAGGCTGAGGTAAGTCTTGGGATGACGGAAATCGGGTAGCACGTCGGTCTCCTTATTCGGTGACGGTGCCGAACAAGCCGGTCGGCCGCAGCGTAAGAATCAACAGGAAGATGCCGAAGTACACGACTTCCTTCAGGTCGGGCGCGATGTAGTAGCCCGCCAGCGTGTCGACCACGCCGATGATCAGCGAGCCGGCCACGGCGCCATACAGGCTGCCCAGGCCGCCAAGCACCACGATCACGAAAGCGGTCAGCACGAAATACGTGCCCACACTGGGAAACACCGGATACTGCGGCGCCAGCAGGCCCGCGGCCACGCCCACGAAGGCGGTGCCCAGGCCGAACGCGATCACGTACACCGCGTTGACGTTCACGCCCATCAGCAGCGCGGCATAACGATGCTGCGCCACCGCGCGCAACGCACGGCCCAGGTAGGTGCGGTGCATGAACAGGTGCAGCAGCACCGTCAGCACGATGGCCACCACGAAGGTGATGACTTGCCCGCTGACCAGCGTGAAGCCGCCCGCCGAGATCACCGACGTGCCCAACTGGGCCGGCGCGCGCACCACGTTGGCGCCGAACACCACCAGCGCCAGGTTGAGCAGAATGGTGGAAAGCCCCACCGTGGCGAAGATCTGGATGTGCTCATCCGCGTTGAGCAGGGGCTGGATGATGGCCCGCTGGGTGAGCGCGCCCAGCGCGAACAGGATGAGCGCCACCGGCACCAGGCCGGCATAGGGATGCACGCCCAGGTGCGTGGCGATCAGGTAAACGAGATACATGCCCACCATCAGGAACTCGCCGTGCGCGAAGTTGACCACGCGCACCACGCCGAAAATCAGCGTCAGTCCCAGGCTGATGATGATGTAGGCACCGCCCAGCAACAACCCGTTGATGAGCAATTGAACGAATATATCCATTGTGCTGCCTCGCAAGCATGGGCAGCCGGGACACTGCCCCGGCAGCGCCCGACTCGCACCTGTCTGTCGTTTTTATTTGTTGAAGACCGGCTTGCCCTGGGCAAGCGCCTTCGGCGCGATGGTGACCAGCTTGCCGTCCTGCCACTGCATGACGTAGAAGGTCGAGGCCTTGTTCTGGCCGTCCTCGCCGAACTCGAAGCCCCAGCCGTTGGCGGTCTGGCCGCCCGGCTTCTTGTAGGCCAGCACGGCCGCGCGGATCTTGTCCGGATCGGTCGACTTGGCATTGGCGATGGCTTCGAAGATGGCCTTGGCGCCCACATAGTTGGTCAGGCTGTGGCCCGACTGCGGATCGCTTTTGTAAGTGGCCTTGTAGGCCGCCAGGAACTTGTCCAGGCCAGGCGCGCCGGCCGGATTGATCGACGACTGCGGGAAGTCCAGGTCGAACACGCCGTTCATGCCTTCGCCCACGGCCTTCGCGGTGTCGGCCAGCGAATAGCCGCCGCCCGCGCCGATGACGATCTTGGGCGTGAAGCCCGCCGACTTCGCCTGGTTGAAGTACAGGATGGCATCGTTCTGGTAGGCCGTCTGCAGCACCACGTTCACGCCGGCGCCCTTCAGGCGCAGGATGAGCGAGGACAGGTCGACGGTCTTGGCCGAGTACGGCAACACCTCGACCACGGTGTAGCCCAGTTCCGCCGCACGCTTCTTCTCGGTGGCGGCCACGTCGGTGCCGTAGGGGCCGTCCTCGTGGATGATGCCGATCTTGATGCTCTTGGGATCCATGCCCATGCCCGGCGCGATGATGTCGTGCAGGGCATCCACCACCGCCACGCCGTACAGCGCGGTGTTGGGGTTGGTGCGGAACAGGTACTTGTAGCCGCGCGTGGTGATCTTGTGCGCGGTGGCGCCCAGCTCGAAGTACGGAATGCCGGCCAGCTCGGTCACCGGCGACGCGGCGTACGACACGCCCGACGCATAGCTGCCGAACACGCCGACCACGCCCGAGGACGTCAGGCGCTTGGTTTCCGACACGGCCTGCGTGGGATCCACGGCGTCGGCCTTCATGATCTGGATCTTCTCGCCGTTGACGCCGCCCGCCGCGTTGATTTCATTCACGGCCAGTTCCAGGCCGCGATAGCTTTCCTGGCCCAGCAGGGCCAGCCCGCCGCTGAACGGAAACAGCGCCCCGATCTTGATATCGGCCAGCGCAACGCCGCTGACCAGCATGCTGCAAGCACCCATCGCCAGTGCCAGTTTTTTGACTTTGAACATTTGTCTCGCTCCTGTCTCGTTTGGAAAACGGCTACCCCTTGTACGGCGGGTCTTTTTAAAATATATGATATATGATGTATTTAATTCGACCCTAGCCGCCCAAGTCTAAATTAGGTCTCCGCATACCGAATTGGTAATTTCCCTAAAGCGGGCAAGACGACCGGCCAAGGCGCCCCTGCCGCGAGGCCCGCACGTCATGTCGCGGCGGAAAACGGCGTCAGACATGCAGCGCCGCTCCCTGCGCGGCCAGCACGGCCTCGTGCAGCGCTTCGCCCAGCGTCGGGTGTGCGAAGACCGATTCCATCAGGTCGGCCTCGGTCGCCTCCAGTCCCATCGCCACGCCATGCGCCGCGATCAGTTCGGATGCCTCGGCATGCACGACGTGGCTGCCGAGCAGTTCGCCCGACACCGCATCGAAGATCGTCTTCACCAGGCCGCTGCCCTCGCCCGCGGCCAGCGCGCGGCCATTGGCCGCGAACGGGAAGCGGCCGATGCGCAGTTCGCGGCCCTGCTCGCGCGCCCACTCGCGGGCGCGCGCTTCCGTCAGGCCCAGGCTGGCGACCTGCGGAAAGGTGTACGTGCAGGCAGGGATCCGGCGCGGATCCGGCGCATGCGCGGGCAGGCCCGCGATGGCCTCCATGCAGCGCACGGCCTCGTGGCTGGCCTTGTGCGCCAGCCACGGCGCGCCCGCCACGTCGCCGATGGCGTACACGCCCGGCTGCGCGGTGCGGCCCAGGCCGTCGGTGACGATATGCGTGCCGCGCACTTCGACCCGGGTGTGCTCCAGGCCCAGGTCCTCCACATTGCCGACGATGCCCGCGGCGCTGATGGCGCGTTCGACCTGCAGCGCGGCGGGCGCGGTATCGCCCGTGAAGGCCACGTGCACACCCAGCGCGCCGACACGGGAGGACGCTACCTTGCAGCCCGTATGGATGCGGATGCCCTGCGCCTCGAAGGCCTTGCGCGCCACCGCCGCGATCTCGGCATCTTCCTGGGGCAGGATCCGCGGCGCGGCCTCGACCACGGTCACGTCGCTGCCCAGGGCCCGATAGAAGCAGGCGAACTCCATGCCGATGGCGCCCGCCCCCACCACCAGCAGGCTGGCGGGCAAAGACGAGGGCGCCAGCGCTTCGCGATAGGTCCACACCCGCTCGCCGGGCGGCAATTCGGGCAAGGCGCGGGCACGCGCGCCGGTGGCCAGCACGATGTGCTGCGCCTGCATTCGCGGGCCATCCTGGACCTGCACCCGCCCCTCGCCCAGCAGCCTGGCCCGGCCCTGGATGACGGTGACGCCATGCTTCTTCAGCAGATGCGCCACGCCGCGTCCCAAGTGTCCGGCGATGGCGCGCGAACGCGCCACCATGGCATCCAGTTTCGGCTCGATGCTGCCCTCGATGGACACGCCCGCCTCGGCCGCCGCGCGGCAGGTGCGCAACACGGCCGCGCTGTGCAGCAAGGCCTTCGTGGGGATGCAGCCCCAGTTCAGGCAGATGCCACCCAGGGCCGCGCGCTCGACCAGCGCGGTGCGCAGCCCCAGTTGCGCCGCGCGGATGGCACCCACGTAGCCGCCCGGGCCGCCCCCGATCACCAGTACGTCGTAGCGGTCTTGGCTCATAGCAGGATGCGCAAGGGGTTTTCGATCAGGCCGCGGAAGGCGGCCAGCCAGCGGGCGCCGACGGCGCCGTCGATGGCGCGGTGGTCGGCGGACAGCGTCACGGTCATCACACGCGCGGCGATCACGGCGCCCTGCTCGCCGACGACGGCGCGGCGTTCGGCGGCGCCCACCGCCAGGATGGCGGCCTGCGGCGGATTGATGATGGCCGCGAATTCGCGCACGCCATGCATGCCGAGGTTGCTGATGGTCATTGAGCCGCCCGTGTAGTCCTCGGGGCGCAGGCGGTGTTCACGCGCCCTGGCCGCCAGAGAGGCGATCTCGTCGGCCACCTGGCCCAGAGATTTGCGTTCGGCATCGCGCACGATGGGCGTGGTCAGGCCGCCCTCGGTGGCCACGGCCACGCTGATGTCCGCCGAGGCATGGTGCAACAGCGCGTCCGGCTCCCACGAAACGTTCACGTCCGGCACTTCGACCAGGGCCCGCGCGGCGGCCTTGACGATGAAGTCGTTGACCGAGATCTTGCGGGCCGCTTGCCTGTTCACCGCTTCGCGCAGGTCCAGCAAGGCGTCCATGCGGCAATCGACTGTCAGGTAGAAGTGCGGGACGGATTGCTTGCTTTCGCCGAGCCGGCGCGCGATGGTGCGGCGCATGTTGGTGTGGGGGATGCGGGTGGCTGGCGCACCGGATACGGACGCGCCCTCAGGGACTGCGCCCGCGTGGGATACCGCGCCCGATGCGGCCGTGATCGGTGCCGCGCCGGCCGATGCCGTTGCGGCCCGTGCCGTATGCGCAGCGTCTCCGGTAGCCGCCATCGTCCCGGCGGCATCGACATCGCGCTTCACGATACGGCCACGCGGGCCGCTGCCCGCCAGGCTTGCCAGCCGGATGCCTCGCTCCAGCGCCAAACGGCGCGCCAGCGGGCTGGCGTGGATACGCTGGCCGCTATCCTCGCCACCCGATGATGAGGCGGAGGCGTTCTGCGCTGACGAGGCAACCGATTCCCCCTCGGACACGGTGGCCGCCGCTGCGGTTGCGCCATGAGACGGGCCTGCGGAAGCCGCCTTGGCGCCCTCCCTGCCGATGCCCGCCTCCTCCAGCGCCCGCTCGACGTCCTCGTCCTGCTCACCCTCCGCGCGGATCACGCCCAGCACGGTATTCACGTTCAATTGCGCCGGCCCCGCGGCCACGATGATGCGCGCCAGCACACCGCCCTGCTCCGCCGCGATCTCGACCACCGCCTTGTCCGTTTCGATCTCGGCCAGCACGTCCCCCGCCCGGACCCCCTCGCCCTCCTGCTTCAGCCAGCGCGACAACGCGCCGCCCGCGCTGTCGGCCGCCACGGCGGGCAGCTTGATCACTTCAGCCACGACTCGCTCCTTGCGCGCCAGTGCCCGCATCCGCTTCACCCAGGTCCGCAAGCACGTCCCTCAGGCCGGCCATCACTTCTTCCTCGCCGGCAAAGGCCGCGCGCTCCAGCACCTTGGAAATGCTGGGCGAAGCCTCGCCGCCCGTCACCCGTTTCACCGGCTGGTCCAGCCAGTCGAACAGGCGGCGCTGGATCTCGTCGGCCAGCATGGCGCCATACGACGTGCCGCGCGCGCCCTGCTCCACGATCAGCACGTTGTTGGTCTTCTTCACGCTGGCGCCGATGGTGTCCCAATCCAGGCTGGCGCGGTCCAGCGTGCGCAGGTCGATCACCTCGGCGTCCACGCCGCTGGCCTCGACCGCGGCCAGCGTCCTGGCCACCATGGCGAGATACGTCAGGATGGTGACCTTGCCGCCGGAACGCCGCACCGCGGCGCGGCCGAACGGGATGTGGAAATCCAGGTCCTCGGCGGGAATCTGGTCCACGGACGCGTACAGATCCACATGCTCGATCACCAGCACGGGATCCTTCGACAGCAAAGCCGTGTTCATCAGCCCGATGTAGTCGTGCGCGGTGGACGGCGCCACGATGCGCCAGCCGGGCGACGTGGCCACGATGCCGGCCGGATCCATCGAGTGCTGCGAGCCGTAGCCCGTGCCCATCGCCACCTTGGTGCGCAGCACCAGCGGCACGTCGATGTCGCCGCCGAACATGTGGCGCGCCTTGCCGATCTGGTTGAAGATCTGGTCGGCCGCCACCCACATGAAATCGGGATACATGAACTCGACCACGGGCTTGTAGCGCCCGTCCATGGCCAGCCCGCCCCCCAGGCCCGCGAAGGCGTTCTCGGAAATCGGCGTACCCAGCACCCGATCCGGAAAGCGGTCCTTCAGCCCGCGCGTGGCGCCGTTGGTGCCGCCCTTCAGGCGGTGCACGTCTTCGCCCAGCACGACCACGCCCGGGTCGGTTTCCATGCGGCGGCCCAGCACGTCGGCCACGGCATCCACCAGCTTGCGCGGCACGGTCTGTCCCGTGTGATCGGCGGCCTCCAGCACGCGCATGCCATCGAACTCGGACATGTCGCTGCGCAGCCCCACGTCGCGGAAGTCCGGGCTGGGCCACAGCTCGGGCCGGATGCGGCGCTTGCCGTCCGCCAGGGGCTCGGTCAGGCGCTGCGCGATCTCTTCCATCACCCGCTTGCACTGCCTGCGCAAGGCATCGACGCGCGGCGCGTCGATCAGGCCGCGTTCGATCATGCGCGCGGCCAGCATGTCCAGCGGATCGCGGGCGCGCCACGCCGTTTCCTCTTCCTTGGGGCGATAGCCGAAGGCACTGCCCGGGAAAGGACCGTTCTGGTGGAAATAGCGGTAGACGTCGGCCTCGATCAGCGTAGGGCCGTTGCCGGCCCGCATGTGGGCGGCGGCCTCGCGCATGGCCAGGTGCACGGCCA
The DNA here is from genome assembly GCF_900078315.1 of Bordetella ansorpii. Lineage (GTDB taxonomy): Bacteria > Pseudomonadota > Gammaproteobacteria > Burkholderiales > Burkholderiaceae_B > Bordetella > Bordetella ansorpii. The sequence goes on along the minus strand of NZ_FKBS01000007.1, from coordinate 213,445 downwards.
GCGGATCCATGCCGTCGACGTGCCACGCCGGGATGTTGAAGGCCAGCCCGCGTGCGGACAGGCGCGGCTCGGCGGTGGCCTCTTCCACCGTGGTCGACACCGCGTAGCGGTTGTTCTCGACGAAGAAGCACAGCGGCAGCTTCCACGCGGCGGCCAGGTTCATCGACTCCAGCACCGAGCCGATGTTGATGGCCCCGTCGCCGAAGTACGTGACGGCCACGCGGCCGGCGCCGGCGTGGCGGTGCGCCCAGGCCGCGCCGGCGGCCAGCGGCACGCCGCCGCCCACGATGGCGTTGGTGCCCAGCGCGCCGGCTTCCAGCCAGCGCAGGTGCATCGAGCCCCCACGGCCTTTGCAGTAGCCCTGCGACAGCCCCATGATCTCGGCCAGCGTGCGCTGCAGCACCGTATCCACCTCCGGCGTCAGCGGCGCGGCCGGGTCCAGCCCGGCGGGCGCCACGTGCTGCAAGGCCTTGGCCAGGAACTGGTGATGGCCGCGGTGCGAGCCGTTCACCTCGTCGCCCGCGCCCAGCGCCAGCACCGAACCCACGGCGCCGCCCTCCTGGCCGATGGACGAGTGGGCGGGACCATGCACCAGCCCGGCGGCGGCCAGGTCCAGCACGGTTTCCTCGAAGGCGCGGATCCAGTGCAGTTGCGTCAGCATCGCGCCCAGCAGGGCCGGATCGGCCGCCTGCCAATCGCGCGGTTCCGCGATCAGGCTGCGCCACGGCGCCGCCGGCGCCAGGGCTTCATATCGGGACATACGGGTCGAACTCCGGAAAGGTTCAGGACGCCACCGCGCCCTACAGATAAGCGTTGCGGCTCCAGCCGCCGTCGGCCACCAGCGTGTGGCCCGTGAGATAGGCGGCCTGGCGCGAGGCCAGGAAGACGGCCAGATCGGCCATCTCCGGCGCGCTGCCCAGCCGCCGCAGGGGCGTGCGCGCCTTCAGCCGCTCGATGTCCACACGGCCGCGCGCGTCCAGGTCGCGCAGCAGGCCGGTGTCCACGTAGCCCGGCGCCAGCGCATTGACGCGGATGCCCAGCGGCCCCCATTCCAGCGCCAGCGACTCGGTCAACAGCACCACGCCTCCCTTGGTGGCGCAGTAAGCGGCGCGGTCGGGCGCGGCCACCACGCCGTACATCGACGCCATGTTGATGACCGTGCCGCCGCCTTGCTCGCGCATGCGCCGGCCCGCGGCCTGCGCGCAATAGAAGACGCCGTTCAGATTGATATCGACCGCGCGGCGCCATTCTTCCGGCGTGACGTCCAGCGTGGGCTTGTTGGCCGACACGCCGGCGTTGTTCACCAAGACATCGACGGCGCCATAAGCGGCGTCGATGCGCTCGAAGGCATGGGCCACGGCGTCCGGGTCGGTCACGGACGCGGCCAGCGGCAAGGCTTGCGCGCCCTGTGCCCGCAATGCTTCGCACGCGGCGGACAGCGCCTCGGCGTCCCGATCCAGCAAGGCCAGCCGCGCGCCCTCGGCCGCGAAAGCCCGCGCGCACGCCAGGCCGATGCCGCGCGCGGCGCCGGTGATGACCACGGCCCGATCCTGCAACCCCGTGTCGGTTGTCCGGGATGTCTGCATAGTGTCTCCGTCCAATCAGGGCCGGCGCGGCCGGGTGGCGCGCCGATCTCGCTTTTCTTAGCTTGTCTGACCAGTTATATTTGTTGTCAGACAAATTATGAAAGCGTCGGCGGCCGGCTGTCAACGGCCAATTTCGCCGGCCACGACCCTCGGAGACAGAAAGTGATTTCGTTCCAGAACCAGACCGTCCTGGTCACCGGCGGCGCCATGGGCATCGGCCTGGCCACCGCGCACCTGATGGCGCGCCACGGCGCGCGCGTCGCCTTGTTGGACGTGGACGCCGCCCGGCTGGCCCACGCCGCCGAAGCCCTGGGCGTGCACGGCAACGAGGTGCTGACTCTCCCGGCGGACGTCTCGTCGTCCGCCGACTGCGACCGCGCCGTGCGCCAGTGCCAGGCGCGGTTCGGCGGCATCGATCATCTGGTGCACTGCGCGGGCATCTATCCCGAAGCGCTGGTCAAGGACACGAGCGACGCCGACTGGCAACGCCTGATGCACATCAACCTGAACGGCACGTTCTACCTGTGCCGCGCGGTGCAACCCGCCTTGCGCGACGGCGGCTCGGTCGTGCTGCTGGCCTCGCTGGCCGCGCACCGGGGCAGCCATGCGCACGCGGCCTATGCCGCCGCCAAGGGCGCCATCCTGTCCTTCTCGCGCAGCCTGGCGCTGGAACTGGCCCCGCGCGTGCGGGTCAACTCGGTGTCGCCCGGTATAATCGCCACGTCCATGACGCGCGACCTGCTGGGCCAGAAAGGCGCGCAATTGCTGGCCAGCACGCCGCTGGGCCGCCATGGCAGCGCCGAAGACATCGCTGGCGCCATCGCCTTCCTGTGCTCGCCCCTGGCCGCTTTCGTCACGGGCGAGACCCTGCAGGTCAACGGCGGCATCTACCTCTCCTGAACAGGCCGCCCCGCCTCATGACTGCTGCCTCGCTCCCGACCGACACGGCGCCGGAATCCGCGCGCCCTTCCCTGCCCGCCGACCTGGCGGCGCTGTTGGCCACTCAGATCCACCAGGGCGTGCTGGCGCCCGGCGACCGCCTGCCCACCGAGCGCGAACTGGTCGAGGCCCACGGCGTCAGCCGCGCCGTGGTGCGCGAGGCCATCGCCCGCCTGAAGTCCGAAGGGCTGGTGACCTCGCAGCAGGGCAAGGGCGTGTTCGTCGACCCGGGTGCGCGCAAGAACGCGTTCCGCATCGCCGCCATCTCGCCCACCGACAACCAGGAACTGGAACACATCCTGGAACTGATGCTGGCCATCGAGAGCACGGCGGCGCGCTATGCCGCGCAGCGCCGCACGCCGGACGACCTGAAGCGCATCCGCCAGGGCCTGGTCGGCATGGAATACGCGGTGCTCAACGACAGGCTGGGCGACGACGAGGACTACGCGTTCCACCAGGCCATCGTGCAGGCCACGCACAACCCGCACCTGGTGGCGCTGAACGAATACCTGGAATCCAGCGTGCGCCATGTCATCCGCAGCGCGCGCCGCAACACCGCGCGGATGTACGCGCAGCGCATGGCCGACGTGCAGACCGAGCACCAGGCCATCTTCCAGGCGATTTCGGATGGCGACGCGCAGGCCGCCGGCGATGCCGCCGAACGCCACCTGCGCAATGCGGCCCAGCGGCTGCGGCTGTACAACGCCGACGACGCCGCCTGAGCGCGGGGCATCGCCGATCGGGCCTGCCGCGCCCGCGATGGGGCGCTTACGGAGTCGACCGTCCCGCACGCCGGACAGGCGCCCATGCCGTCCACGCCATCGCCCCGCCACGGCGGCGGTAAAATCGGCGCATCCCCTGTCTTCGCCGCCGCGCCGCCCGCGGCGCGCCCTATTCCGCCCATGTCCGAACGCCGTTCCATCGCCCCGCTTCCCGACCTGTTGATCAGCCAGATTGCCGCTGGCGAGGTGATCGAGCGGCCGGCCTCGGTACTGAAGGAACTGCTCGAAAACGCCATCGATGCGGGCGGCCGCGCCATCGAGGTGCGGCTCGAAGGCGGCGGCATCCGCCGCATCGCCGTCACCGACGACGGCAGCGGCATTCCCCCCGACGAACTGCCCCTGGCGCTGATGCGCCATGCCACCAGCAAGATCCGCGACCTGCGCGAACTGGAATCCGTGGCCTCGATGGGGTTCCGGGGCGAAGCCCTGGCCTCGATCGCCTCGGTGGCGCGCCTGACCATCATCTCGCGCACCCGCGACGGCGAGCACGCCTGGCAGGTCGACGGCGGCAGCGGCGAGGTCTCGCCGGCATCGGGCCCCATCGGCACCACCGTCGACGTGCGCCAACTGTTCGACGCCGTGCCGGCGCGCCGCAAGTTCCTGCGCGCCGAAGCCACCGAATTCGGACACTGCCTGGACGTGCTGGAACGCATCGCGTTGGCCAATCCCCGCATCGCCTTCCGCCTGTTCCACCAGGACCGCGCGCAGCGCCAATGGCTGCCCGCCGATCCGCCGCAGCGCATCCGCGACGTGCTGGGCGCCGAGTTCGCTTCGCAAGCCATCCCGCTGCAGAACGCCATCGGCGCGATCTCGCTGGCCGGCATGGTCACGCGGCCCACGGCCGCCCGCGCCCGCGCCGACCGGCAGTACCTGTACGTGAACGGCCGCTTCGTGCGCGACCGCACGGTCAGCCATGCACTGCGCTCGGCCTATGCCGACGTGCTGCACGGCGACCGCCAGCCCGCCTATGTGCTGTACCTGGACGTGGACCCCGGCGCGGTGGACGTCAACGTGCACCCGGCCAAGTCCGAAGTGCGTTTCCGCGATAGCGGCGCGGTGCACCGCTACGTCAGCCAGGTGGTCGGGCAGGCGCTGGCGCAGACGGGCGGTGCGCAGGCGGTATCGGCGGATGCGGGCCAGGGCAATACGGATGGTCAGCATGTCTCGGATTCCAATGCGGGAATCGGCAATGACACGGGCCAGGCCCAGGCTTCCAACGGCGGCGGTGCTCATGGCGCGGGTAACAGCACGGCGGCCGGCCTTGGCAACGCCACGCATGCGGGCTCGGCGTTCCGCCCGGCTTCGCCTTCGTCATCCCCCAGCCGCCCCGGCACGCCCGCTCCGGCGCCTCGCTCTCACACGCAGGTGCCTTTCCGCCTGCACAACGAAGCCAACGCGGTGCCGGTCTCCGATTGGCAGTCGCTGTATCGCCCGCTGAACGAACCAGCGCGGCCCCTGGCGGCAGGCGTGCCCGACGAAGACGGCGTGATCGAGACGCCCGCGCATCGGGAGGCCGCCGGCACGTCGTCCGCGTATCCGGCAGACGCCTACGCCGCCTCTCCTTACACGGCGGCGCCGGCCACGGTCGACCACGCCACTGCGCCCTATCCCCTTCCCCAGCCCACGTCCGCGCCTTCGCTGCGTGAGCCCGCCCCCCAGGCCGCCCCCCGCCCGCTGCCCGATGGCGAGCACCCGCTGGGCATGGCGCTGGCGCAGGTGCACGGCATCTACATCCTGGCGCAGAACTCGCGCGGCATGGTGCTGGTGGACATGCATGCCGCGCACGAGCGCGTGGTGTACGAACAGCTCAAGCACGCCCTGGACGCGCGCAGCCTGCCGCGCCAGGACCTGCTGGTGCCGGTGGTCTTCCACGCCTCGGAAAAAGACGTGGCGCTGATCGAGGAGTACGAAGACCACCTGTCCGAACTGGGTTTCGAGCTGCGTCCCGCCGGCCCCTCGTCGATCGCGGTGCGCAGCGTGCCCGCCATCCTGGCGCGCGGCGACATCGAGACGCTGGCGCGCTCGGTGCTGCGCGATCTGGACAACGTGGGCGTCTCGCAGTTGCTGACCGAGCAGCGCAACGAACTGCTGTCCACCATGGCCTGCCACGGCTCGGTGCGCGCCAACCGCAAGTTGACGCTGGAAGAGATGAACGCGCTGCTGCGCCAGATGGAAGCCACCGAACGCGCCGACCAGTGCAATCATGGCCGGCCCACCTGGGTGCAGTGGTCGGTGTCCGAGCTGGACAAGCTGTTCCTGCGCGGCCAGTGATTTCCCTGTCCTTTATCGCCGGTATCACGTGAAGCCTTCCGACGACCTCGTCATCTGCCTGGCCGGCCCCACCGCCGCCGGCAAGAGCGCCGCCTGCCTGGCGCTGGCGCAACGCTGGCCCCTGGAGATCGTCAACGTCGACTCGGCCACGATCTACCGTGGCATGGACGTGGGCACCGCCAAGCCTTCCCGGGAAGAACAGGCGCGGGTGCCGCAACACCTGCTGGACATCCGCGATCCCACGCAGTCGTACTCCGCGGCCGAGTTCCGCACCGATGCCCTGCGGCTGATCGCGGATATCCGCGCGCGCGGCCGCATGCCGTTGCTGGCGGGCGGCACCATGCTGTACTACAAGGCGCTGCGCGACGGCCTGGACGACCTGCCTCGGGCCGATCCGGCATTGCGGGCCGAACTGGAGGCGCAGGCCGCCGCGCGCGGCTGGCCTGCGTTGCATGCCGAACTGGCCCTGCTGGATCCGCCCACCGCCGCGCGCCTGTCGCCCAACGACAGCCAGCGCATCCAGCGCGCGCTGGAGATCTGCAGGCTCAGCGGCCGCCCCATGTCCGAGCTGCTCAGCGGCCTGGAGAGGAAGCCGGATGCCGGCGGCCCGCGTTATCACACGATCAGCCTGGAGCCCGCCGACCGCGCCGGCCTGCACGCCCGCATCGCCATGCGTTTCGACGCGATGCTGGCCAACGGTTTCCTGGACGAAGTGCGCGGCCTGCACGCACGGCCCGACCTGCATCCCGAGTTGCCGTCCATGCGCTGCGTGGGCTATCGCCAGCTATGGGAACATCTGGACGGCGAGGTGGATCTGCGCACCGCGCGCGAACAGGGTATCGCGGCCACGCGCCAACTGGCCAAGCGGCAGATCACCTGGCTGCGCGCGCAGCCCGGGCGCACCATCGTCGAGTGCATGGCGGCGGACTCGGCGTCACAAGTCGTGGACGCGGTGGCCGGGCTGCTGCACGGCGCCTGAACGCGGGGCGCCTGGCCGTATTTCGGCGGCGTCACGGTGATGCGCTTGGGCGCTGATCGCGGCGCGGGATCGTTCAGGCCCGGCGTTTCGCGGCGGTGGTTTCAACGCGATCTCCAACAGCACATATATCCTTATCCTGCAAGGATGTTTTTCCTTCGGAAAAATAGTTAGCGCCGGAAAGCGTGGCCCATAAAGTGTCCGACATCCCCGACGCCTTGCCGCAGCGCGGCGGGGCCCGCCCCTTCCCGTCAGGACACCGCCATGCTTCCGTCATCCTCGCGCGACAGCGCCTCCGTTCCGCGCCGCCGCGCGCTCAAGCAGATTGCCGGCATCGCCGCCGCGGGCACGGGCCTGCTGGGCATCGCCAGCCGCAGCCTGGCCCAGGCCGGCGCGTCCACCGGGGCGCCCGCGGTGGTCAGGCAGACGGGCGAGCTCGTCACCTTCAAGTACCCCAACAACCCCTCGTTCGACCTGATCTACCTGGCCGACGACCTGGGCTATTTCGAAGGCACGCAGACGCGGCCCAAGTACATCGGCAAGGTCGCCGCCCCGCAGGTCATTCCGCTGACCGCCATCGGCGAGATCGACTTCGGCTCGCGCATGGTGCCGCTGGTGATCTCGGCCGTGGCCGCGGGCGGCGACATCAAGGTCGTGGCCGCCGGCAACAAGACGCTGCAGGACGCGCCGCACATGAAGTATTTCGTGCGCAAGGACGGCGGCATCAGCCAGCCGAAGGACCTGGAAGGCAAGACGGTCGGCATCAACAGCTTCGGCGCCTGCGCCGAGTTCGTCACCAAGACGTGGCTGCGCCAGCAGGGCGTGGACGTGCGCAAGATCAACTTCGTGGTGATCCCCGATGACCAGGCCGAACAGACGCTGGCCACCGGCAACACCGACCTGGCCATCATCCATGCGCCCTTCTCGGGCCGCGCCGACCAGACCCAGACGCTGAGGCGGCTGTGGAGCGACTACGACCTGGACGGCGGGCTGGGCGGCATGCAGCCCTACAGCGCGCACGGCAAGTTCATCCGCGACCATCCGCAGGCCGTGCGCGACGTGGTGACGGCCATCGCGCGCGCCGCCAACTGGGTCAACGCCAATCCCGAAGAGGCGCGCAAGCTGGTGTCCAAGCGCATCAACCTGCGGCTGGACTACGTGGACCGCTACGCCTACGTCGACAACCTGGTGGTGACCGAGCCCCCGATCCAGTACTACATCGACGTGCTGGAAACCGAGGGCAAGCTGCCGAAGGGCAAGATCAAGGCCAAGGATATCTACACCAACGAGTTCAACCCCTACGCGCGGACCTGACGCGATGACGCAGAAGATCGTGGCCCAGGGCGTGGGCAAGGCATACGCGGTGCGTGACGAGGATGGACAGCCCTCCACCCTGTCCGTGCTGCACGATTTCGACCTGAGCGTGCGCGAGGGCGAGTTCATCTCCATCCTGGGTCCGTCGGGCTGCGGCAAGTCCACCTTCCTGAGCATCCTGGCCGGACTGACCGAGCGCACGGCGGGCAGCATCGCCATCAACGGCCAGCCGCTGCAAGGCATCAATCCGAACCAGGGTGTGGTGTTCCAGGGCTATGCGCTGTTTCCGTGGCGCACCGTGCTGCAGAACATCGAAGTGGGCCTGGAAATACGCGGCGTGCCGCCCGCCGAGCGCCGCCGCATCGCGCAGGAGCACCTGGAACAGGTGGGCCTGCACGGCTTCGGCAACCGCTATCCCCACGAAATATCGGGCGGCATGAAACAGCGCGTGGCCATCGCGCGTTCGCTGGCCTACCAGCCCGACGTGCTGCTGATGGACGAGCCGTTCGCGGCGCTGGATGCGCAGACACGCGAGATCCTGCAGGACGAGCTGCTGCGCCTGTGGGAGCAGCACCGCAAGACCATCGTCTTCATCACGCACAGCCTGGACGAGGCGATCTTCCTGTCCGACCGCATCGCCATCATGACCCGCCGCCCCGGCACCATCAAGGAGATCATCGACGTGCCGCTGCCCCGCCCCCGCAGTCCCGAGCTGCGCAACACCGAGGCCTTCGTGCAGCTGCGCCAGCGCGCCTGGGACATCCTGAAGGACGAGGTGCAATTCCTGGATCCCGCGGCCACGCCGCGCCCGCTGGGCGCCACGGCCAATCCTGCCGAGCGCGGCGCGGTGGCGGAGGCGACGCCATGAGCCTGCCGGACCTCTCCCGGGGCCAGCACCGGAGCGCGCGTCAGGATGGGGCCGCATCGAGTACGCCCATCGACCTGCCCCTGCTCGGCCCAGATGGCGCGATGCTGCTTCCCTCGCACGCCGCCCAGGGCGCACCCGCCCAAGCGTCCCCGCCAGCGCGCGGCGCGGCCTCCAGGCCCTTGGCCGGCGCGCCGCCCCGCCGTCCCTCGGGCCGCTGGCGCGATCACAGCCTGGGCCTGATCGGCATCGCCGGCTTCCTGCTGAGCTGGGAACTGCTGCCGCGCACGGGCGTGGTCAGCCAGGCCTATCTCAGTCCGCCATCGGACGTGGCGCAGGCCATCATCGACCTGGGCGGCCAGGGCGAACTGCTGAAACACGTGCTGGCCAGCCTGCAACGCTCGCTGTGGGGCCTGTTGCTGGCCATTGCGCTGGGAGTGTCGCTGGGCCTGCTGATGGGCCGCTTCGCGCGCTTCGAACGCGTGATCGACCCCATCCTGCAACTGTTCCGGCAGACCTCGGCCCTGGCGCTGTTTCCGGTGTTCGTGCTGTTCCTGGGAATCGGCGAACTGTCGAAAGTGGCCATCATCTTCTGGGCCTCGTTCTGGCCCGTGCTGTTGAACACCATCGGCGGCGTCAAGCAGGTGGATCCGCTGCTGGTGAACGCCGCGCGCTCGATGGGCGCCTCCAGCGCCTTCGTGTTCCGCAAGGTGGTGCTGCCGGCGGCCTCGCCATCGATCTTCACCGGCGTGCGGCTGGCGGGCACCTACTGCATCACCGCGCTGGTGGCCGCGGAGATGATCGGCGCGCACTCCGGCCTGGGCTTCCTGACGCTGAACTCGCAGGAAGTGTTCCAGATTCCCTCGATGTACGCGGGCATCCTGCTGCTGGCGCTGCTGGGCCTGGCGTTGAACTACGTGCTGGCGTTGGTGGAGCGCGGCTGCACGCGGTGGCGGCGCGGCCTGGCGTCGGACGGCTGAGGCGCAGAATGGGCAACAGGCACCAGAGCCCTTCATCCCGCGCCAAGGGTCTTAGAAGCGCCGGCAGCCGGGCCGACGGCTCACGGAATGCCGGACGCCAAAGCGCCGGCCATCCGAGGACCGTCCGTCGCGGCGTCCGTTCGGTGGCGGCGTTGTTGGCGGCCGGCGGCGTGGCGCTGGCTTTGGTGGGTGGCACGGCGCTGGCCACGGCCTGGCGCACCGGCGATGACGGACTGGCCGACCGCCTGCCCGAATCCGTGCAGCGCTGGCTGGAGACGCTGGCCCGGCAGCCCGACTGGCGCGCACGGCCCCTGGGTCCCGTCCTGCAGCAGGCGCGTGCGCGCGGCACGTTGGTGGTGGCCGTGCGCGCCTATCCGCGCCCAGCGCCGCCGGGCTCCCAGCCCCCGTCCGAGCCCGATGACTACGACGCCGCGCTGGCGCGTTATCTCGCGGACACGCTGGACGTGCCGCTACGCCTGGTGAACCTGCCCGCCACGGACGAGAAACGCGGCGCGCTGGAGGCCCTGACCCGCCCCCGTGCCGACCTGATCCTGGCCGGCACGCGCTACGGCATGCCGGCTGGAAACGACACGCCGGTCTCGGGCGGCGGCGCCATCGCCACCGAATACGTGACGGGCCGCGCCGCGCTGCTGGCCCTGCGCGGCGCGGCCGATGCCTGGCAAGCGGCGGCGTCCCCGGCCGGCCGCAATGTGCTGGCCCGCCGCAGCGTCTGCGTGCAGCAGGGCAGCCCCTATGCGGATAGCCTGCAGGCCACCTACCAGGCCCGGCCACGCGCCTACCCCTCCAGCGTGCACGCCGCCTATGCCTTCATGAGCGGCGAATGCGAGGTGCTGGCGGAGGACGAGGCCGTGCTGCAACGGCTGCTGGCGCGCGAGGAATGGCGTTTCTACCGGAGACTGCCCATCGATATCGTGCCGGATGCACGCCAGCCGCAGATCGTGCTGGCGCAGGCAGACCCGGTGTCGGCCCGTTACGTGGACCAGGCGGTGCGCTACTGGAAGGCCAGCGGCGCGCTGCGGCAGGCCCGCGCGCAGCGTGTCGGCCAGGTCAACCTGGAAGTCACGGCGCTGCAGGACGGGTTGGTCTGCCACTCTTGAGGCTGGCCTTGCCGGACCGGCCAGCGTCCGGAGCACGCCGATGACGCGAACGGCATCGCCGCCCCGGGGCGGCAAGCGCGCGCGGACTTCCTGCAAGGCCGGCGGTTCGAGGACCGACGCGCCGGCCGCGCGGGAGAGGCTTACACCACCTCGGTCTGCGCCATGCCGTCCTTCTGCTCGACGATCTCGCCCAGCACGCTGACGGTTTCGCCCTGCTCGCGCAGCGTGGCGGCGATGGCGTCGGCCTGGTCGGCCGGCACCACGACGACCATGCCGATGCCGCAGTTGAAGACGCGGTGCATTTCGGTGTCGGCCACGCCGCCCTGCTGCTGCAGCCACTGGAACAGTTGCGGCATCTGCCAGGCGTCGCGTTGCAGGCGGGCGGTCAGGCCGTTCTGCAGGATGCGCGGCACGTTGTCCAGCAGGCCGCCGCCGGTGATGTGGGCCATGCCCTTGATGGCGGCGCCGTGCTTGGCGATGGCGGCCAGCATCTGCTTGACGTAGATGCGGGTCGGGGCCATGACGACGTCGACCAGCGGCTGGCCGTGGAAATCCTGGCCGGGCTTGGCGCCCGCGCGGTCGATGATCTTGCGCACCAGCGAATAGCCGTTGGAATGCGCACCGCTGGAAGCCAGGCCCAGCACCACGTCGCCCGGCTGGATCGACTTGCCGTCGATGATGGTCGATTTTTCGACCGCGCCCACGGCGAAGCCGGCCAGGTCGTATTCGCCGTCGGGGTACATGCCGGGCATTTCGGCGGTCTCGCCGCCGATCAGGGCGCAACCGGCCAGTTCGCAGCCACGGGCCACGCCGCCGACCACCGCCGCGGCAGTGTCCACCGACAGCTTGCCGCAGGCGAAGTAGTCGAGGAAGAACAGCGGCTCGGCGCCCTGCACCAGGATGTCGTTGACGCTCATGGCGACCAGATCGACGCCCACGGTGTCGTGGCGGTTCCATTCGAATGCCAGGCGCAGCTTGGTGCCCACGCCGTCGGTCCCCGACACCAGAACGGGCTCGCGGTACTTCTTCGGCACCTCGAAAAGCGCGCCGAAACCGCCGATGCCGGCCAGCACGCCAGGGCGCATGGTGCGCGCCGCCAGGGGCTTGATGCGATCGACCAACGCGTCGCCCGCGTCGATGTCGACCCCGGCATCGCGGTAGGTCAGGGGAGCGGAGGAAGGATTCGTCATGAGAAAAACCGTGGGCTATGTAAAAATTGCGGGATTTAGGTGGAATCTTTCCGATTTTACGACGCCGCCGGCCCGGACAGGCCAGACACGCCGTTTTCACCCTGTCCCCCCAGGCGGATCGCCCCGGAAAGCCTGTTTTTATCGCCGCTCATGACTCGCCAGTTGTTGCTTGATGTCCTTACCGCGCCAGCGCCCACGCTGGCCAATTACATCGCCGGGCCCAATGGGGCGGCGGTGGCGGCGGCGCGCGCGCTGTCGCCCGGCCGGGCCATGTACCTGTGGGGCCCCTCGGGCTGCGGCAGCAGCCACCTGCTGCGCGCCCTGTCCTCCGAGCCCGGCAATATCTTCCTGAACGCGGACAGCGACGTCGCCGTGATCCGCACCCTGGCCGAGATCGATTCGCCGGTCCTGCCACGCGTGGCGGCCATCGACGACGTGCACCGCATGGACGAGCCCCGGCAGGCCGCCCTGTTCGCCCTGTACAATCGCTGGCGCGAATCCGCGGCCACCAGCCGGGCGTTCGCCCTGGCCGTGTCGGGCGACCGCGCGCCGATGTCCATGCCCCTGCGCGAAGATCTGCGCACCCGCCTAGGCTGGGACCTGGTCTTCCGGCTCGAACCGTTGTCCGACGCCGACAAGCTGTCCGCCCTCACCGCTCGCGCGGCCGATCGCGGCCTCTACCTGAACCCGGAAGTCGTCAACTGGATGTTCACCCACTACGAGCGCGACATCCGCAAGCTGACCACGCTGGTGGACATGCTCGACCGCTACTCGCTGGCCACCGGCCGGCCCATCACCATCCCGCTGCTGCGCACCATGCTGGCAGACCCTCACTTGCCATGACCGCTCCTCGCCGCCTCGCCCTGTTCGACCTGGACCACACGCTGCTGCCGCTGGACAGCGACTATCAATGGGCCGATTTCCTGGCCCGCACGGGCCGCGCCGGCGACCCCGACGAAGCGCGCCGCCGCAACGACGACCTGATGGAACGCTACAACCGCGGCGAACTGACGGCCGAACAGGCCGCCGAATTCATGCTGGGCCTGCTGGCCGCGCATGCGCCGTACGACCTGGCGCTATGGCATGAAGAATTCATGGCCCAGGTCATCCGCCCCGCCTTCACGGCGCGCGCGGTGAACCTGGTGGCCGAGCACCTGCAGGCAGGCGACCTGTGCGCCGTGGTCACCGCCACCAACAGCTTCGTCACCGCCCCCATCGCGCGCGCCTTCGGCGTGCCGCACCTGGTGGCCACCGACCCCGAATACGTGGCGGGCCGCTACACCGGCCGTATCCTGGGCACGCCCAGCTTCCGCGAAGGCAAGGTCGTGCGCGTGCGCGAATGGCTGGCCGGGATGGGCCTGACGCTTGCCGATTTCACGGAAACGTTTTTTTATAGCGATTCGGTCAACGACGTGCCCCTGCTCGAACAGGTCACCCGTCCGATCGCCACCAACCCCAGCCCCGCGCTGCGGGACATCGCCGAGCGCCAGAATTGGATCGTGCTCGACCTGTTCGATCACACCCTGGATGCCAAGTCGTAGATAAATGATCACAACCACCATAAAGAAATTCGTCGGCCGCCTGTTCGGCCCGACGGTCGCCGGGGGCCCCCTGCGCATCGAGCGCGAACGTCATGGCATCGACCGGCGCAACGTGTCGCGCCACGCCATCAAGGTCTGCGAAGTGCTGCGCCAGCATGGCTACGAGGCCTACATCGTGGGCGGCGCGGTGCGCGACCTGATCGTGGGTCTCGAGCCCAAGGACTTCGACGTGGCCACCAACGCCACGCCCGAGCAGATCCGCCCGCTGTTCCGCCGCGCCCGCATCATCGGCCGCCGCTTCCAGCTGGTGCATGTGGTGTTCGGGCAAGAGATCATCGAGACCTCGACCTTCCGCGCGCCCGCCGACGAAAACCAGGAAACCGACGAACACGGCCGGATCCTGCGCGACAACGTGTTCGGCACGCAGGAACAGGATGCCGCGCGGCGCGACTTCACCATGAACGCGCTGTACTACGACCCGCACACCGAAGAAGTCATCGACTATCACAACGGCGTGCAAGACCTGAAGAAGCGCCAGATCAGCATGATCGGCGATCCGATCAAGCGCTATCGCGAAGATCCGGTGCGCATGCTGCGCGCCGTGCGTTTCGCCGCCAAGCTCAACGGCACCATCGAGCAGTCCACGCGCCAGCCCATCCGCACCATGGCCGGCCTGATCGAGAACGTGCCCGCGTCGCGGCTGTTCGACGAAATGCTGAAGCTGCTGACCTGCGGCCACGCCATGGACTGCCTGCGCCAGTTGCGCGAGGAAGGCCTGCATCACGGCCTGCTGCCCCTGCTGGACGTGGTGCTGGAACAGCCCGGCGGTGAAGACTTCGTCGAACAGGCGCTGGAACGCACCGACGCGCGCGTGCGCTCGGGCAAGGCCATCAGCCCCAGCTTCCTGTTCGCCGTGCTGCTGTGGCGCCTGGTGGACGCGCGCTGGAAGCAACTGCGCGCCCAGGGCGAGCACACCATGCCCGCGCTGGTGCAGGCCGCCGATTCGGTGCTGGACGAACAGACCGAGAAGCTGGCCATCCAGCGCCGCTTCTCGTCCGACATGCGCGAAATCTGGTTCATGCAGCCGCGCTTCGAGCGCCGCCAGGGCAAGACCGTCTACCGCATGATCGAGCAACCGCGCTTCCGCGCCGCGTGCGACTTCCTGCAGTTGCGCGCCGCTTCGGGCGAATTCGACAGCGTGCTGGCCCAGTGGTGGATGGATCTGGCCAACGCCGACGACGCCACGCGCGCCGAGATGATCGAAGACACCGCCCGCCTGCCGCGTGAAGGATCGGGGGCCGGTGCGGGCTCGGGTGGCGAGGCCGGCGTCGGCGCCGGTGAAGGTCCGGCGCGCAAGCGCCGTCCGCGTCGCCGCCGTTCCGGTGGCGGCGGTGGCCGTGGCGGGGATAACAGCGGCAATGCGGGCCCCGCGCCGGCTGACGGCGCATGAGTGCCGAGGGCGGCGGCGCCCCGGTCCGGGCCTACATCGGACTGGGATCGAACCTGGGCGACAGCGTCGCCACGCTGAAGGCGGCGCTGGCCGACCTGGCCGCCACGCCCGGCATTCTGGCGTGTCAGGTTTCGCCCTGGTATCGCAGCGCGCCGGTGGATGCCGCCGGCCCCGACTTCGTCAACGCCGCCGCGGCGTTGGACACCACGCTGTCTCCCCTCGAACTGCTGGACGTGCTGCAGGCCATCGAATTGCGGCATGGCCGGCTACGGCCATATCGCCATGCGCCGCGCACGCTGGACCTGGATCTGTTGATGCATGGCGACGCGCGGCTGGACACGGACCGGCTGACGCTGCCGCATCCGCGCATGCACGAACGTGCGTTCGTGTTGCTGCCGCTAAGGGATTTGGCGCCGGGGTTGGTGCTGGCGCAGGGCAATCTGGATGCCCTGATCGCCAAGCGGGGGGATCAGGCGATAGATCGGCTAGGCTAAACTTGCCTCAGGCAACCAGACCGGCAAAAAAACCGGCAAAATTTTCCAGAAATTTATCTCGAAATTCTATTTATACATATGTAAAATCAGACACTTATAAATAGATCTTGGTCGGCAAAAAAACCGGCAAAAATTAGCGTGTACGATACCCCTCATCAGTTCGAACCGCTCATTCCTGGCCAGGAAAAGCTTGTTCTTGTACGTGAGCAGGCGGCAGATATCGCTCGTCGTTCAATTCGCCTGGCTAGTCAAGCGCACCCGACCTCCCGCGAAACCTTGCGGGAATTGGTCCGTGCCATGAACTCCTATTACAGCAACCGCATCGAAGGTCAGGGCACCCACCCATTGAACATCGACCGCGCCTTGCACGCCAATTTCTCCAGCCGTCCCGAGATCGCTCGCCTACAGCGGATTGCCGTTGCGCACATCGAAGCGGAACGGTCCTTGGAAGACCTCGCTGAACAACAAGGATGGGCGCTAGATTCCGGGCTTGCTCTCACCGCTCATGCAGAACTATATGGTCGCCTTCAAGCGGAAGATCGGGTCACGGATGACGGCGAGATCGTGGAACCAGGACAACTGCGCCGACGAGACGTGCAGGTGGGAATGCATGTTCCACCACGCTGGCAGGCCATACCGCGTTTCTTCGAAGCCTTCGACCGAGCCTACAAGCGCAAACGCTCATGGGATGAATCACTGCTGCTGATTGCCTGCGCCCATCACCGCATGGCATGGATTCATCCCTTCATCGACGGCAACGGCAGAGCGGTGCGACTGCAAACGCACGCTGTCATGTCCGAAATCAGCCAAGGGCTGTGGTCGGCCAATCGCGGGCTGGCTCGGGATGTAGGCCAATACTACGCACATCTGGCTGCTGCCGACATCCCACGTCAGGGAGACCTGGACGGTCGTGGCAATCTTACCGAAAGAGGCTTGATCGACTGGGTCCAATATTTTCTGCGCATCTGCTCTGATCAGGTCGACTTCATGTCGCGCATGCTGGACATGGACAACATGAAGACTCGGATCGAGGCCCTGATCACTTTCCGAAGCACGCAAGACCCCGAGATCAGACGCGAAGCCGTCTTGCCGCTGTATCACCTGTTTGCGGCAGGCCCGCTTACACGAGGGGAATTTTCCCAGATGTCTGGCATGGGAGAGAGAACCAGCCGCAAGTTGATCGCCCGCCTGCTTCAAACGGGCCTGATCACATCTCCCTCCACGCATGGTCTCCTGCGATTCGCACTGCCGCTGGATGCCCTGCAATTCCTGCTTCCCGGACTCTATCCCGAAGCTGCCGCTCCGCTGGATTGACATGCGGTGCGCCCTTACCTGGGCGCTGTCCCGCCATCAGGCGCCGAGCTCCCCCGCCCGCTCCAGCACCTGCCGGGCGCGCGCCACCACCGGCGCATCCACCATCTTGCCATCCAGGCGGAACGCGCCCGCGTTGTTGTCGCGATAGGCCTGCACCACGCGGCGGGCCCAGTCGACGTCGGCCTGCGGCGGTTGGTAGGCATCGTGCACCACGCCGATCTGGCTGGGGTGGATGCACATCATGCCCGCGAAGCCCATGTCGCGGGCGCGCGAAGCCGCCACACGCAAGCCCACGGCATCCTGGATGTCGGGGTAGACGCCATCCAGCGGCGCCGCCAGGCCCGCGCCGCGGCTGTGCAGCAGCACCTGCGCCCGGGCGTGGTTCAGCATCACCATCTCGCCCGGGCTGTCGGGCACCAGGTTCAGGTCGGCGCCCAGGTCGAGTCCGCCGAAGGACAGCCGGGCAATCCCCGGCGTGGCCGCGATCTCGCCCACGTTCAGCACGCCGCGCGCGGTCTCGATGATGGGCACGATGGGGATGCCGGTCTGCGACGCATGGCGCACCTGCGCCATGCTCTCGGCCTTGGGCAGCATGATGGCCGCCACGTTCGAGCGGCCGCGGCAGGCCCGCAAGTCGTCCTCGTGCCAGGGCGTGGAGGCATCGTTGATGCGCACCCATACGCGCGCCTGCGGCTGCGTGCCCAGGAAGTCGCACAGCGCTTCGCGCGCGCTATCCTTGGCCAGGTGCTCGACGGCGTCTTCCAGGTCGACGATGACGGTATCCGCGCCGCTGGCCAGGGCCTTCGGAATGCGCTCGGGACGCGAAGCGGGTACGAACAGGGCGGTGCGCAGCAGGAGCGACGATGGCATCAGACGACCTCGGAAGCGTGGAGTTTCGCGACCTCGTCGGGCGCGTATCCCAACGATGCTAGCACCGTGTCGGTATGCTCGCCTACCGCGGGCACCGGGTCCATGCGCGGCTCGAAGGCCGTGCTGGAGGCCGGCGGCAACAGCGCGGGCAAGGCGCCCGCGGGGCTGCCGATTTCACGCCAGCGATCGCGCGCCCGCAACTGCGGATGCGCCCAGACGCCCGCCATGTCGTTGACGCGCGCGTTGGCGATCTGCGCCGCGTCGAGCCGGTCGGCCACTTCCTGCACGTCCAGGGCCGAAAAGGCCTCGACGATCAGCGCGCGCAGCACGTCGCGGTTGGCCGCGCGGCGCGAGTTGGACGAGAAACGCTCGTCCTGCGCCAGGGCCGGCTGGTTCAGCACCTTGTCGCAGAACACCACCCACTCGCGCTCGTTCTGCAGGCCCAGCATGATGGTGGCGCCGCCGCCCACGGGGAACGGGCCGTAGGGATAGATGGTGGCGTGCGCCGCGCCCGCGCGCACCGGCGGCGGCGCGCCCTCGAACGCGTAGTACATGGGAAAGCCCATCCACTCGACCATGCTTTCCAGCATGGACACGTCGATACGGCTGCCCTCGCCCGTGCGCTGGCGCAGCAGCAGGGCATTCAGGATGGACGAATACGCATACATGCCGGCGGCGATGTCGGAGATCGAGCAGCCCGCCTTGGCCGTGTCTTCCTTCGTGCCCGTGACCGACACGAAACCGCTTTCGCTCTGGATCAGCAGGTCGTAGGCCTTCTTGTCCTGGTAGGGGCCGCCTTCGCCATAGCCCGAGATGTCGCACACGATCAGGCGCGGGTACCTGGCGTGCAGGACCTCGAACGACAGGCCCAGGCGCTCGGCCGCGCCAGGCGCCAGGTTCTGCACCAGCACGTCGGCCGACGCCAGCAGGCGTTCCATCACGCCGCCCGCATCGGGATGCTTCAGGTTCAGCGACAGGCTCTGCTTGGAGCGGTTGGTCCAGACGAAATGCGAGGACAGGCCGCGCACGCGCTCGTCGTAGCCGCGCGCGAAATCGCCGGCGCCGGGCCGTTCGATCTTGATGACCTGGGCGCCCATGTCGGCCAGTTGGCGCGTGCAGAACGGCGCGGCGATGGCATGTTCGAGGCTGATGACGGTGATGCCGTCCAGCGGACGGGGGGAAGCGGCTTGGGTCATTCCGAGAACCTCAGGTCGGCCTGGTGGGCCAGGGTGCCGTCCTGCTCGGCCCACAACTGGGCCAGGCCGGCTTCGGCGATGCGGCCCGCCGCATGGAAACGGGCAGGAGAAATCAGCGGACGCAGGCCGCGATAGGCCAGGTGCTGCAATCTGGCCTTGGGATGAGCCCGCGTGAAGGCGGCCAGCATCTCGGTGGCGATCAGCGGACCGTGCACCACGAGGCCCGGATACCCCTCGGTCTCGGTGACGTAAGGGTGGTCGTAGTGGATGCGATGGCCGTTGAACGTGACCGCCGAGTAGCGGAACAGCAGCACCGGCGTGGGGTCGACGGGATCGCGCCATTGCGATTCCGGCGCCGGTTCCGTGCCGGTAAGCTTGGGCGGCGACGGCTGGCGATAGACGATGTCCTGCTCTTCGTGGAAGGCAAGGCGGCCTTCCTGGTGGTATTCGTGGCGCACGGTGACGAACAGCAGCGAGCCGGTACGGCCGGTTTTTTCCTTGACGTCCTGCACGGTGGACACGCGCTCGGCCGGAATGCCGACCTTCAGCGGCTGATCGAACGAGACACGGCCGCCCGCCCACATGCGGTTGCGGTCGTTTGCCGGCGGCAGGAAGCCGCCGCGCGCCGGATGGCCGTCGGTGCCCAGGCCCTGGCCTTCGACGGTGCCGATGAAGAACGCCCATTGCCACAGCGGCGGCAAGGGTTCGCCCGGCGCGGGCGCCGGCCGGCCCAGCGTGGCGGCCACGCGCTGCACGTGCCCGGGATCCAGCGCGTCCGGCTTGCGCTCGCTGCTGCCGATCCAGTCGGCGGGATTGGAGTTGCTCATGTCGATCATCCTATTTTTGACGCCGGGGCGGCAGGCCACGAACGTATCGCACAGCCGCTTCCCACCTGGCCCTGCCGCAGTGAAAATGCCCTGTGTCTCACTGGTGCAGGATGCAGTACCCCTGATGCCTTGTGAATTCGTTTTTGCTCAAGGTGGGGTTTGAGGAAGCCAAAATCCTGGGCCGCAACAGCCCGCACATGATTCTGCTCCCTCGGGAAAATGCCGGTGGAAAACAGGGCCCGATGCCGTCTGGCTAGTGTCCCTTGAACGTGGGCGCGCGCTTCTGGGCGAAGGCGTGCATGCCTTCCAGGTAGTCGTCCGTGTAGCCCAACTCACGCTGCAGGCGGGCTTCGAGCTCGAAGTGCTGTTCGAGCGTATTGCCCCCCGCAGCGTGCAGAGCCTGCTTGGCCGCGCCGTAGGCTCGGGTGGGTCCGTTGGCCAGGGTGGCGTGGATCTCGGCCAGGGTATCGGCCCGGTTATCGTCGGGCACCACCTTCCAGACCAGCCCCCAGGCCTCGGCCTGCCGCGCCGACAGCGGTTCGCCGAACAGGGTCATCCCCAATGCCCGGCCCGTGCCCACCAGGCGCGGCAGGAACCACGTGCCGCCCGCGTCGGGGATCAGTCCGATCTTGTTGAACGCCTGCACGAAACGCGCCGACTCGACCGCGTAGACCACGTCGCAGGCCAGCACCAGGCTGGCGCCCGCGCCGGCCGCCACGCCGTTCATCAGGCAGACCACCGGCACCGGCAAGGCGCGCAGGCGCATCACCAGCGGCCGGTAGTACTTGAGCAGCGCCAGGCTGAGGTCGCGGCGCGAGCCGTCCTCGGCGGGCTTGCGCTCGCCCAGGTCCTGGCCGGCGCAGAAGCCCCGCCCCGCGCCCGTCAGGATCAGGCCGCGCAGGCCGTCGAAGGCTTCCAGCGTGTCGAGCGCGCGCGCCAGCTCCTGGTGCATCACCTCGGTGAAGCTGTTCATCCGGTCGGGCCGGTTGAGCACGATCCGGCCCACGCCCTCGTCGAGCGTGAATTCGATTTGCGTATAGGCCGCCGCCTGCGTCGCGTGGTTCATCCGGGTTTCCTGCGGGTGGGGAGGGTCTGGCGCGTGAAACGATGCGGCGTGCGCATCCGCCGTGGGCTCATGGCAGGGCCTCGAGTACGGCCAATTGTTCGGCGGTGTCGCCCAGCAGTTGATCCACCATGGTCAGGCGCTTGAAATAGTCGCCGACCTCGAGTTCGTCCGTCATGCCCATGCCGCCGTGCAGTTGCACGGCCAGTTGGGCCACCAGCCTGCCCGTACGCGCGGCTTCGAGCTTGGCGCTGGCCAGCATGCGGCCGCGCTGCACGGCATCGGGTTCGCTGAGCGCCGCCACCGCCACATAGGCCATGGATAGCCCCAGTTCGCGGGCGACCAGCATTTCCGCCATGCGGTGCTGCAAGGCCTGGAACGACGCCAATGCCTGGCCGAACTGCTTGCGCGTCTTGAGATAGTCGACCGTGATGTCCAGCAGGCGCTCCATGGCGCCGGCCGCATGCGCGCACAGCGCGGCCGTGCCCCATTCGATGGCTCGGAGCAAGGCCGCCGACGCGGCCTCGCCCTGCACCAGCAAGGCATCGGGCGGCAGGCGCACATCATCGAGATCCAGCCGGGCGCAGCGGGCGCCGTCCAGCGTGGGCGTGTCGGTCACGCGCACGCCCGCGGTATCCGCCGGCATGGCGAACAGGGCAGCCTGACCGGACTCGTCACGCGCGCTGATCAGACTATGCGTGGCGGCCGCGCCGTGCCAGACCAGGTGCTTGGCGCCATCCAGCCGCCAGCCATCGGCGGCACGCGTGGCGCGGCAATCCCGTGGCGCGGCGTCGTACCGCCGGCCCGGCTCTTGATAAGCCACGGTGGCGATGATTTCTCCGCTGGCGATACCGGGCAGCCAGCGCGCCCGGACCGCATCGCGGCAGGCATCGAGCAGCGCCGCCGCCATGACGGCGCTGGGAATGACGGGCTCGGACACCAGCCCCCGGCCCAGTTCCAGATGGACGGGCAGCAGGCTGGCCGGCACCTCGCCGAATCCGCCGTGCTCCTGTGGAATCGTCAGGCCCAGCACGCCGAGTTCGGCCAGGGCATTCCAGGCCTGGCCATCCAGCGTGCCGGCCGCCTGCCGCGCACGGCGGGCGGGAAAGCTCCAGTCCTGTCCGACCAGGCGGCGCAGGCTGTCGGCCAGCATGCGTTGTTCTTCGGAATATTGGAAATCCATCATGATCCTCGTCTTGGCGGCCGGAGGCCGCCGTCAGCGCCGCGGGGGCATCGTCATGCAGGCCCGCTCGGCGTCATCACCCCGCGCGGCAGTTCCACAGGCAGGCGGCCCTACAACCCCAGCACCATGCGGGCGATGATGCCTTTCTGTACTTCGGTCGTGCCGCCATAGATGGAGGTCTTGCGCATGTCGGCATACCCCGCGCCGGCCGCCGCCGCCATCTCGGGCCCCGGGCCATGGAAATCGGCGTCGGCCAACATCCATTCGGGGTCGTAGGGCCAGGCATCGGGACCGGCCACTTCCATCTGCAGCATGGCCAGGTCCTGCTGGATCTCGGAGCCGCGGATCTTCAGCACCGAGGCCTCGGGCCCGGGCACGCCGCCGGTGTCGGCCGCCACGCGCAGCAGCAGCATCTCGAGCGCCATGATGTCGACCTCGATGCGGGTGATGCGGTCGCGGAAACGGCTGTCCTGCAACAGCGGCCGCCCGCGCACCCGAGCCTGCGCGGCCATGTCCTTCAGGATGGACAGCTCACGATGGCAATGGCCCAGGCCCGCGATGGTGGTGCGCTCGTGCCCCAACAGGTACTTGGCGTAGGTCCAGCCCAGGTTCTCTTCCCCCACCAGATTGGCCACCGGCACGCGTACGTCCTGCAGCCAGACCTCGTTGACGTCGTGTCCGCCGTCGAGCGTGCGGATGGGCCGCACGGTGACGCCGGGCGCGTGCATGTCCAGCAACAGCATCGAGATGCCGCGCTGCGCGCGGGCCTCGGGATCGGTGCGCACCAGGCAGAACATGCGATCGGCGTACTGCGCCAGGGTCGTCCAGGTCTTCTGCCCATTGACCACGTAGACGTCGCCGTCGCGGACCGCACGCGTGGCGAGCGACGCGAGGTCGGACCCCGAGCCCGGTTCGGAATACCCCTGGCACCACCAGTCTTGCACGCGGATGATGCGCGGCAGCAGTTCCGCCTGCTGCGCGGGGCTGCCGTATTTCATCAGCACGGGGCCGATCATGCTGAGGCCGAACGGCAGCAGGCGCGGCGCGCCGGCCTTGAAGCACTCGACCTCGAAGATCAGGCGCTGCATGGGGCTCCAGCCCGTGCCGCCATGTTCGGCGGGCCAGTTCGGCGCCCCCCAGCCCTGGTCGGCCAGCACGTTGTGCCAGCGCACGTAGTCGTCCCGTTCGAGACGGCGGTGCTTCAGCACCTTGTCGCGGATGTCGGCGGGCAGCCTGTCCGTGGCAAAGGCCCGCACCTCTTCGCGGAAACGACGCTCTTGCGGCGTCCAGTTCAGATCCATGGTCCACCTCCTTTGCCGGTATCTAGCCACGGCTCGCACCCGCCTAGCAATCTGCCTCTGCCGAGGGCCGCCTTCCATGTGGATAAAGGGCCTGGCGACTCTACGGGCGGACAAAAGCCCTCCCTCAGCAATGAAGAATGGCCGAAGTGAGGATGCTTTCGCCACACTGGACGCACGCTGGATCCTGGCCCTTGCCTCCCGAACTTTCACCCCAGACGCCCTACCCATGCCGCAAGCGCACGCCACCCGCATCCATGACGTACTGGCCCATCAGGCCGGCGCGCGTCCCGACGCCGTCTGCCTGTACGAAGAAGGCGGCGGCACCGTCACCTATGGCCAACTGTGGCAGCAGGTGCGGCACGCCGCGCAATGGTTGGCTGGCCAGGGCGTACGACCCGGCCACCGTGTGCTCATGGTGGGCGAAAACTGCCGGGCGATGCTCGTGTCGATGTTCGCCTGCGGCATCGTCGGCGCATGGCCGGTGGGGGTGAATGCACGGCTCAGCCCGCGCGAGATCGCCGCCATCCGCGCCCATGCGCAGCCCGCGCTGTCGCTGTACACCAGCGGCATCTCGGGCGCGGCGCAAGGGCATGCGGACGATGCCGAGGCCCAGGATGCCGATCCCGAGGTCTGGGGACCGGGCCTGCGCATGGCCGTGGCCAGTGCGCCCACCGAGCCCGAGACCGGGCCGCTGGCCGCGGAAGTCGCCACCGTCATCTACACCTCGGGCACCACCGGCGCGCCCAAGGGCGTGATGGTGCCGCATCGCGGGCTGCTGCACTTCGCCGGCATCTCGGCGGCATCGCGCAGGCTGGCCCCCCGCGACATCGGCTACGCCGCCCTGCCCCTGTCGCACATCTTCGGCATCGCCACGGTGCTGATGGCCACGCTGCATGCCGGCGCCAGCCTGGTGCTGCGCAGCCGCTTCGATCCCGCCGACGCCTTCGCCGCGCTGGCCGAACCGGGCGTCAGCATCCTGCAGGGCGTGCCTACCATGTTCAGCCGCATGCTGGCCTCGGCGCCGCCGCGCGACACGCTGCGCGCGCCAGCCCTGCGCTACCTCTACACGGGCGGCGCCGCGCTGGATCCCACGCTCAAGCGCGACGCCGAACGCTATTTCGGCCAGCCCATGCACCACGGCTACGGCATCACCGAGTACGCGGGCTCGATGTTCATCACCGACATCGACCACCCCCGCGCCGACAGCGCCGTGGGCCGGGCCGTCGAAGGCGTGCAGATGCGCCTGGGTCGGCCCGACGCCACCGCGCCCGCGCAGGGCGAACGCGGCAACATCCTCATTCGCGGGCCGGGCGTCATGCTCGGCTACTACCGCGATCCCGAACAGACCGCGCGCACCTTGCTGCCCGGTGGCTGGCTCGACACCGGCGACATCGGTTACCTGGACGCGGGCGGCGCGCTGTTCATCGCCGGCCGCTCGAAAGACCTGATCATCCGCTCGGGCTTCAACGTCTATCCCATCGAGGTCGAGTCCGTCATCAACGCCTTTCCCGGCGTGCGTCTGTCCGCC
The DNA here is from genome assembly GCF_900078315.1 of Bordetella ansorpii. Classification (GTDB taxonomy): domain Bacteria; phylum Pseudomonadota; class Gammaproteobacteria; order Burkholderiales; family Burkholderiaceae_B; genus Bordetella; species Bordetella ansorpii. Next base: position 188,657 of record NZ_FKBS01000007.1, on the reverse strand, counting down.
GTCGTGGGCAGGCCCGAGGCGGACGGCAACGAAGAGGTCGTCGCCTTCGTCGAGCCCCTGCCCGGCGCGCGGGTCGACACCCCGCGCCTCATGGAACACCTGCGCACCCAATTGGCGCCGTACAAGCGGCCCGCTCGCATCATTCCCATCGATTCGATTCCCACCACCGTCAGCGGCAAGATCCTCAAGCAGCCGCTGAAAGAAAGGCTGGCGTAGGCACGTGCCCCCCAGGGTCCGTTCCACGACCGGCTCGACAACAGGAGACATGGCGTGAACTTCAAGACCTTCGTTACCGCCGCGCTGGCCGCGTCGGCGCTGGCCGCTGGCTGCGGCGCCAGCGCACAATCCACCTACCCCGACCGGCCCATCCGGCTGCTGGTCGGCTACGCGCCGGGCGGCCCGGTGGACACCACCGCCCGCGTGTTCGCGAAATACCTGGGCGACCAGCTCGGCCAGACCGTCGTGGTGGAAAACCGTGCCGGCGCCAGCGGCATGATCGCTTCCGACGCCACCGCCAAGGCCACCCCTGACGGCTACATGCTGGGCTTCGCGGCCAGCCCCACGCTGACCATGTCGCCGCTGGTCCAGCGCAGCACGCTGTTCGATCCGCGCAAGGACTTCTCGCTGATCGGCCTGGTGGTCGACTACACCAACGTGCTGTTGCTGGGTCCGCAAGTCCCCGCCAAATCGGTGGGCGAGCTGGTCGACTATGCACGCAAGCACCCCGACGGCGTATCGTTCGGCTCGGCCGGCGTGGGCGCCTCCAACCACCTGTCGGCCGAGCTGCTGAAGAAGCAGGCGGGCGTGCCCATGCTGCACGTGCCGTACCGCGGCAACTCCCCCGCCATGATGGACGTGGTCAGCGGCAAGGTCACCTTCATGTTCGACATCACCAGCACCGCCATTCCCTTCATCAAGAGCGGCAAGGCGCGCGCGCTGGCGGTCACCTCCAAAACGCGCAATCCCGAGCTGCCCGACGTGCCCACCATGATCGAGGCCGGCCTGAAGGACTACGAGGTGGTCGGCTGGTATGCGCTGGTCGGTCCTCGCGAACTGCCCAAGGACGTTCAGGCCAGGCTGACGAAGGCGTTGAACGCCGTGTCGCAGGATCCGGCCTTCCGCAAGGCGATGACCGAAGGCGGCTACACCATCAACACCGGCGACTCGAAGGCGCTGCAAGCCCGCATCGACAAGGAATACGCGATGTGGGCGGACGTCGTCAAAAGCGCCAACATCCAGGCGAACTGACCCTGCACGGAGGCAACCATGCGCGCGCCGAACTCTCTGCTTGCTCCGACTCGGCTGCCGGTGATCGGCGCGCCGATGTTCCTGGTTTCCGGGCCCGACCTGGTCGTGGCCCAGTGCGCGGCCGGCATCGTCGGCACGTTTCCGTCATTGAACGCGCGGCCGCAGGAACAACTGCATCAATGGATCAGCCGCATCGAGGACGGCCTGGCGACGCACCGCCAGGCGCGTCCCCAGGCAACCGTGGCGCCCTACGGCGTGAACCTCATCGTGCATCCCAGCAACGCGCGCTGGCAGGGTGACCTGGCCATCTGCGCGGAACGCCGCGTGCCGTTCATCGTGACGTCGCTGCACGCGCCCGACGAAGTGGTCAGACGCATGCAGCCGCATGGCGGTGTCGTGTTCCATGACGTCACCAACGTCAAGCACGCCAAGCGTGCCCTGGCGGCTGGCGTCGATGGCCTGATCCTGGTGGCCGCGGGCGCGGGCGGGCATGCGGGGCAGCTCAATCCCATCGCGCTGGTCAACGAGATCCGCGCGTTCTACGACGGCCCGCTGGTGCTGTCGGGCTGCATCAGCCACGGCAAGGACATTCTGGCCGCGCAGGCCCTGGGCTGTGACTACGCCTACATGGGCACCCGTTTCATTGCCACCGAGGAATCATTGGCCAGCGACGGCTATCGCGAGATGGTGCTGCAGTCGCAGGCGGCCGACGTCGTGTACACCCCGTATTTCTCGGGCGTGCCGGCCAACTATCTTTCCGAGAGCGTGCGGGCGGCCGGACTGGATCCGGCATTGCTGCCCGCCAGCGGCCCCGCCGCCTCGCCCAACCTGGACAGCACGTCGCGCGCCAAGGCCTGGAAAGACATCTGGAGCGCGGGCCAGGGCGTGGGCTCGGCGCAGGAGCTGCTGTCGGTCGAGATGCTGGTGGAGCAACTGGAGCAGGAGTATCTCCATGCGCGCGAGGCGCTGCTGGCGCGGGCGGCATGACCATCATGTCATCAGCGGCACGGCCCCTGCCGCGCCACTGAAGGCTGGCGTGCAAGGCTTGGCCTGATGGCAAGGCGCCGAAGGAGCGCTTGCGCGCATGGGTAGACAATGGGTTGACCACGCACTGCTGCGTGATAACCCATGCGATATCAATCCAGCTTGATGTTGGCCTTGCGAATGACGTCGCGCCACTTCGCGATCTCATTGTTCAGGAACTCGCGAAATTCGGCGGGCGAGCCCGGCTTGGGTTCGGCGCCCGCGGCCAGCATGGCCTTGGCCGTACCGGGGTCGGACAACACCTTCACCATGTCCTGGTTCAGCTTGGCGATGACGTCCTTCGGTACGCCCTTGGGCGCCATCACGCCGGTCCAGGAATAGGCTTCGTAGCCTGGCAGGCCGGACTCGGATATGGTCGGTATTTCGGGAAACAGGCTGGAGCGCTGCGGGTTGCCCACCCCCAGCGCGCGCACCTTGCCCGCCTTCAAATGCGGCACGGCGGACGGGCCATCGGCGAACATCATCTGCACCTGGCCGCCCAGCAGATCCTGCATGGCCGGCGCGCTGCCGCGATACGGTACATGCTGGATCTTCACCCCCGCCATGCTGTTGAACAATTCGCCCGCCAGGTGCGTGCCGCCGCCCGTGCCCGACGAACTGAACGACAGGCTGCCGGGCCTGGTTTTCGCATAGGCGATGAGTTCGCCGATGTTGTTGACCGGCAGCGAAGGATGCACCACCAACACGATGGGAAACACCGCGGCCATGCCGACGGGTTCGAAATCCTTGACGATGTCGTAGCTGAGGTTCCCGCGCAGGCTGGGCAGCACGGCGTGATGGATGGAGGCGAACAGGAAGCTGTAGCCGTCGGGCTCCGCCTTGGCCACGTATTGTGCGCCCACGATGCCGCCCGCGCCCGAGCGGTTGTCGACCACCGTAGGCTGCGACCAGATCTGGCCCAGCGGCTGTGTGGTGAAGCGTGCGGTGGTGTCGACCGGACCGCCTGGCGGAAACGGCACGGTGAAGTTCACGGCATGGGTCGGCCAGGCGCTTGCTGCGCGAGCCCAGGCAGGTAACAAGGCGGCGGCGCACGCGGCGCCCAGCGCCGCGGTGGCGCGGCGGCGTTGCAGGTCTATCACGGCATGTCTCCGGTGTGCTTGTTGTGCTTTTTTATTATTTGCCCAGGCACGGCAACCTGCCGATACACATTTGCGAAAGCCCCCCTTCCACGCCAAAGGCGCGCGCCAGGGCGGGGCAGGCAGCGCGTCAGCCCGCGGCCGCGCGCTGCACGTGTTCGATGAAGCTTTCGGCAAAGCGCGGCAGATCGCGGCCCCGCTGACGGCACAGCAGGCGGTCGCGCATCGCCCAGGAATCTTCCAGGCGAATGACGCGAAGCTTGTCGAAACGGCTGTAGCGCGCCACGCACGCGCGCGGCACCACCGCGATGCCGGCGCCCGCCTCGACCATGCGGCACACGGCCTCGAAGCTGCCCACGTGCACGCGCTGGCAGATGCGCTTGCCCAGGCCGCTGGCAATGTCTTCCAGGAAGGTCTGGATCGCGCTGTTGGGATGGATGCCGACGAACTGGTAGGTGTCCAGCAGATCGAGAAACTGCACGGTGTCGTTGCCGGCCAGCGGATGATCCAGCGCGGTGACCACGGTCAGTTCATCGCGGAACAGCGGCGTCACGTCCAGCCCGCTGACGTCGATGTTGCCCGCCACCAGGCCCAGGTCGCCCGCGCCCGCGCGCACCGCGATGACGATGTCGCCCGAGATCTTTTCTTCGAGCTCGACGTCGACGTCAGGGTTTTCCGCAAGAAAAGTCGACAGCGCATCGGCCAGGAACGAATTCGTGGCCGTGGTGTTGGCCAGCAGGCGCAGCTTGCCTTTGACACCCGACGCATACGGTTGCAGATCGGCATTCAGGCATTCCAGCTGGCGGAACACCGCGTTGGCGTGCTTGAGCAGCACTTCGCCCACGGGCGTCAGGGCCACGCCCGTGGCCATGCGCACCAGCAGGCGGGCCTTGAAGGCTTCTTCCATGTGCTTGATGCGGGCGCTTGCAGCGGGCAGGGAAAGGAACGTGCGCTCGGCCGCGCGTGTCAGGTTGAGCGTCTCCCCCACATTCAGGAAAAGACGCAGATCAGTCAAGTCATGTCTCATGTTCCACCACGCAGAAGGGGGGCATTTTTAATTTTGAATACTGCTCTAGGGCCCTTGAAATCTACCATGAGGGTCAATCGCAGGCCATACGGCACCTGCGACCCATTCATCACGCGGCGCGCACGCAAGCCTGTGTGCGACGCAGCATAGGAGACATTCAATGAGCGGCATGGTTGCGGGCAAGGTGGTGGTGGTCACGGGCGCGGGCGGCGGCATCGGCCGGGGCGTCGCGCTGGCCATGGCCCAGGCGGGTGCGAAGGTGGTGGTCAACGACATCGGCGTCTCGCTCACGGGCGAAGGCGGCGCGAAAGGCCCCGCCGAAGCGGTGGTGCAAGAGATCATCGACGCGGGCGGCCAGGCCGTCGCCAGCACCGACAGCGTGGCCTCGTACGAAAGCGCCAACGCTGTCATCCGCACCGCCGTGGATGCCTTCGGCCGCATCGACGCCGTCGTCAACAACGCCGGCAACCTGCGCGACCGCGTCTTCCACAAGATGAGCGAGGAAGAATGGCGCCAGGTGCTCGACGTGCACCTGAACGGCAGCTTCTACATGAGCCGCGCCGCCGCGTCGTTCTTCCGCGAACAGGAGTCCGGCTCGCTGGTGCACATGACGTCCACCTCGGGCCTCATCGGCAATTTCGGCCAGGCCAACTACTCGGCCGCCAAGCTGGGCATCGTGGCGCTGTCCAAGTCCATCGCGCTGGACATGGCGCGCTACAACGTGCGCTCGAACTGCATCGCGCCTTTTGCCTGGAGCCGCATGACCAGCTCCATCCCGGCCGAGACCGACGCCGAGAAGGCCCGCGTCGAAAAGCTGAAGAAGATGGAAGCCAACAAGGTCGCGCCCCTGGCCGTGTACCTGGTCAGCGACCAGGCCAGCGCCGTCACCGCGCAGATCTTCGCGGTGCGCGCCAACGAGATCATGCTGATGAGCCAGCCGCGTCCGCTGCGCACGGTGCACTACAGCGAAGGCTGGACGCCCGAGCTCATCGGCGAGATCGCGATTCCCGCCATGCGCAAGCACTTCTACGCGCTGGAACGCTCGCCCGACGTCATCGACTGGGATCCCATCTGAGGAGGGACGCCCCATGACGCTCGATTATCAAACCGTGAAGTCCTGGCCCTTCGACGACGTCGTCCAGCGCTACGAAGAAAAAGACACCATGCTGTACGCGCTGGGCATCGGATTGGGGTACGACCCCATGGACGAACGCCAGTTGCCCTACGTGTATGAAGAGAAAACCCTGCGAGCCTTTCCCACGATGAGCGTGGTGCTGGGCTTCCCGGGCTTCTGGGTGCGCGATCCTCGCACCGGCATCGACTGGGTCCGCGTGGTGCATGGCGAACAACGCCTGACAATGCATGCCCCCCTGCCGGCCAGCGGTACCGTCGTGGGCAAGACCCGTGTGTCGCACGTGGTGGACAAGGGCGCCGGCAAGGGCGCCATCGTCGTCAGCGAACGCACGCTGCACGATGAAGGCGGCAAACTGCTGGCCACGCTGCAGCAAAGCACCTTCTGCCGCGGCGACGGCGGCTTCGGCCAGGGCGACGCACCGCCCGAGGCGCTGCCCGCCACGCCCGACGCCGAGCCCGACCGCAGTTGCACGTTGCAGGTGGCGCCCAACGCCGCGCTGCTGTATCGCCTGAACGCCGATCCCAACCCGCTGCACGCCGATCCGCAGGTCGCGCGCAAGGCAGGCTTCGAGCGCCCCATCCTGCACGGCCTGTGCACCTACGGCGTGGCCGCGCATGCCATCGTGCGCACCTGGTGCGACTACGACGCCGATCGCCTGACCAGCCTGAACGCACGCTTCTCGTCGCCCGTGTTCCCCGGCGAAACGCTGCAATGCGACATGTGGCGCACCGAAGACCGCATCCAGTATCGGGTGCGCGCCGTCGAACGCAACGTCGTGGTCATCAGCCACGGCACCGCGACGGTATCCGCATGACCCGCCCCGCTGCACTGGACGGCATCCGGGTGCTGGACCTGTCGCGCATCCTGGCCGGCCCCTGGTGCACGCAGAACCTGGCCGACCTGGGCGCCGACGTCATCAAGATCGAGCGCCCCGGCGTGGGCGACGACACGCGCGGCTGGGGTCCGCCCTACCTGAAGGACGGCAACGGCCAGGACACGCACGAGGCGGCCTACTACCTCAGCGCCAACCGCAACAAGCGCTCGGTCGAAGCCGACATGGCCACTGCGGAAGGCGCCGCGCTCATCCGCGAACTGGCCGCCGTCAGCGACATCCTGGTCGAGAACTTCAAGGTGGGCGGCCTGGCGAAATACGGCCTGGACTACGCCAGCCTGCGCGAGATCAACCCCCGTCTCATCTATTGCTCCATCACCGGCTTCGGGCAGGACGGCCCCTGGGCCAGCCGTCCCGGCTACGACTTCATGATCCAGGGCATGGGCGGCCTGATGAGCATCACGGGCGAACGCGACGACCTGCCGGGCGGCGGTCCGCAGAAGGCCGGCGTGGCTGTCACCGACATCGTCACCGGCATGTACGCCACGGTGGCCATCCTGGCCGCCCTGCAGGAACGGCACCGCAGCGGCCAGGGCCAGCAACTGGACATCGCCCTGCTGGACTGCCACGTGGCGATGCTGGCCAATCAGAACTCCAACTACTTCACCTCCGGCGTGGCGCCCGTCCGCGCGGGCAATGCGCACCAGAACGTGGTGCCGTACCAGGTCTTCGCCTCGTCGGACGGCCATCTCATCGTCGCCATCGGCAACGACTCGCAGTACCGCGCGTATTGCACCGCCATCGGCGCACCCGAGCTGGGCACCGATCCGCGCTACGCCACTAACCGGCTACGCGTCACGAACCGCAAGGAACTGATCGGCCGGCTGTCCGGCATCATGCTCACGGGCAAGCGCGACGACTGGATCGCCAGGCTCGAAGCCGTGGGCGTGCCCTGCGGCCCCATCAACGACATCGCCCAGGCCTTCGCGCATCCTCAGGCGCAGGCTCGGCAATTGCGCCGCGACATCCCGCACCCGCTGGGCGGCGTGGCGCCCACCACGGCCAGCCCGATGCGCTTCTCGGCCTCGCCCGTCACCTACCGCATGGCGCCGCCCACCCTGGGCCAGCACACCGAGGAAGTGCTGCGCGACGTGCTCGGCAAGACCGTGCCGGCCAAGACGCCGTCCGCCTGACCAGGAGCCTTGCCCGAACCACATCCCCCGACGCCGCCCGGCAGGCGGCACATGCAGCAAGAACGACACCATAAAAAGGACGGAGACACACCATGAAGCGACTGCTTGCCCTGCTGGCCGTGTGCCAGGGGATCGCCGTAAGCCTGCCCGCGTCCGCGGCGGACGTCGTCATCGGGGGCCTGTTCCCCATGAGCGGCACCAACGCCGAATACGGCCAGACCTTCAGTTCGGGCGCCGATCTTGCCGTGCGGCACATCAACGAGGACAAGATGCTGTCGGGCAAGCTGTCCATCGTCTACGAGGACAGCCAGGCCCTGCCCATGCAGGGCGTCATCGGCATGAACAAGCTGGTCAACGTCACCAAGGTGCCGTTCGTGCTCAGCGCCTTCACGGGCGTGTCCAAGGCCATCGCGCCGGTCGGCACGCGCGCGAAGATCGTCATGGTCAATGGCGGCGGCGTCGGGCCCGACCTGGCCGAACTGGGCGACTACTTCTGGAACACCATCGCGCTGGCCAACGACGAAGTCCGGGCTGCCATTCCCTACCTGGCGCAACAGCGCAACCTCAAGCGCTATGCCCTGGTCTACGTCGACGATCCGCTGGGCCAGGCCATCCTGAAGGAACTGGGCGGCGCGCTGAAGACGGTGGGTGGCGAACTGGCCGGCAGCTTTTCGGTGCCCGCCACCGCGCAGCAGTTCTCCGGCATCGCCGCGCGCGTGCGCGACCTGAAGCCCGACGCCGTCTACATCGCGTCGTACGGCAGCCAGCAGGGGCAGATCATCAAGCAATTGCGCGACAACGGCGTGTCGCAGCAGATCGTCAGCTATTCGGCGTTCGCCATCCCGTCCACGCAGGCCCTGCCCGAGGCGCGCGGCGCCATCTTCTCCAGCCAGAAGGTCGACTGGGACAAGCAGGACAACATCACGCGCCGCATGCGCGACGACTACAGGAAGCTCAACGGCGGCAAGGAACCCAACCCCTACGTCGTCAACTATTACAACGCCGTGCGCACCTTCGGCATCCTGGCCGCCGCGCTCGAAAAGGCCGGCAAGCCCATCACCGGCGAGAACCTGCTGGCGCAGCGCAAGGCCACGCCGTCGTTCGATTTCGTCGGATCCACGGTCTCCTTCGCCGCCAACGGCACCGTGAAGGCGCCGATGCAACTGAACGAGATCGTCGAGAACGGGGCCAAGCCCATCGCCGACGTCGCCAACTGATCCGCGGATCGTCATGCTGCTCGCGCAACTGCTCGTCAACGGCATACAGACCGGCGCCCTGTATGCCCTGATCGCGGCCGGGTTCTCGCTGATCTTCGGCACGACCCGCGTCTTCCACGTGGCGCATGGCGCCACCTTCACCCTGGCCGGCTTCGTGTTCTACGAACTGAACGCCGTGCTGGGCTGGCCCTGGCCAGCGGCGGTTGTCCTGGCGGGCGTGGCGGCCGCCTTGTTCGGCGTGCTGGTCGACCGCTGGGTCTATGCCGTGATCCAACGCCACGAAGGCGCGTTCTTCACCCTGTTCGTCGCCTCGTTCGGGCTGGCCATCGTGGTGCAGAACCTGATTGCCATCGGCTTCGGCCGCGGCCTGGTGACCGTGCCTTCGCCGCTGAGCAAAAGCGTGGAAGTGGCGGGCGGGCTGTACGTCGCGCCGATGGCGGCGGTGGCGGTGGGCTGCGCGCTGCTGGCCTTCGGCCTGGTGCACTGGCTGCTGACGCACACCAACCTGGGCCTGGCCATGCGCGCGCTGGGCGAGAACGCGGCCCTGGTGCGCGCGTATGGCCTGACGCCGCGCCGGCTGTCGCAGTACGTATTCCTGATCGGCTCGCTGCTGACGGTGCCCGCCGCGATCCTCACGGCGGCCACCTCGGGCCTCAGCCCGTCGATGGGGCATCACGTCATGCTGATCAGCATCGCCGCCACCATCGTGGGCGGCGTCGGCAGCCTGCGGGGCGCGGCGCTGGCGGGCCTGTTGCTGGGCCTGGCCGAGAACCTGTCGCTGGCGTGGATCGATCCGCAATGGAGCGAGGCCGTCACCTTCGTGCTGCTGTTCCTGTTCATCCTGTTCCGTCCCGGCGGCCTGTTCGGCCGCGCGGTGGCGTCGTAGGCCCACGGCCGCACACTGGAGAGCCGACACATGCTGGCCTACCTGCAAAACATCGCCATCCTGTTCTGCGTGAACGCCATGCTGGCCGTCACGCTGAACTTCATCATGGGCTACGCGGGCATCTTCTCGCTGGCCCATGCCATCTTCTTCGGCGTCGGCGCCTACGTGGCCGCCAACGTCGCCCTGCACTTCACCGATTCGTTGTGGATCTGCGTGGCGGCCGCCATCCTGGTGTCCGCGCTGCTGTCCATGGCGCTGGCCCTGCCCGCGCTGCGCGTGCGCGGCGAGTACTTCGTCGCAGCCTCGCTGGGGCTGCAGGTCATCGGGGTCACGATCTTTTCCGAATGGAAGGGCGTCACCGGCGGCCTGGGCGGCCTGGTCGGCATTCCGCCGCCCACGGTCTTCGGGCATGCGTTGTCCACGCCGGGCGAGTTCCTGGCCCTGGCCGTGGGCGGGCTGATACTGGTGCTGCTCGTCACCACGGCACTGCTGCGCGGCAGTTTCGGCCGCAGCCTGATGGCCATTCGCGACAGCGAGTCGGCCGCGCAGGCGGCGGGCAAGTGGGTCGCGGCCATCAAGGCCCTGTCCGTGGCGGTCTCGGCCGGGCTGGCCGCGGTCGCGGGCAGCATCTACGCGTTCTACATGAGCTTCGTCAACATCGAGGGCTTCATGCTGGAGACCTCGATCCTGCTGATGGCCATGGTCATCATCGGCGGCACCGGCACGGTGCTGGGCCCCATCATCGGCGCGGCGCTGCTGATGGCCCTGCCGGCGGCGCTGACCTACCTGCCTTTCCTGCCGCCCCAAGAGTTGGGCACGCTGCAACAGATCATCTACGGCGCCATCATGGTGCTGCTGATGATGTATCGCCCAGGCGGCCTGGTGGGCGGACGCAAGCTGGGAGCCGCCAGATGAACGGGCCGGCCTCCCAGCATGCACAGCCGCCTTCCGCCCCCCCGCCGCGCGATGGCGAAGTGCTGCTGCGCATCAGCAACCTCAGCAAGAACTTCGGCGGCCTGCAGGCCATCAGCGACGTCTCGCTCGATCTTCCCGGCGGCCAGATCACCACGCTGGTCGGCCCCAACGGCGCCGGCAAGACCACCCTGTTCAACATGGTGACGGGCCACCTGACGCCCAGCAGCGGCGCCATTCTGTGGCGGGGCGAACCACTGGCGGGCCAGGCGCCGTGGCAGATCGCCCGCCGCGGCGTGGGCCGCACCTTCCAGGACCTGCGGCTGTTCAGCCAGATGAGCGTGCTGGAGAACGTCACCACCGTCATCGAGCGCGGCAGTTGGCTGTGGCAACGGCGGGCCGACCGTGTGCGCATCGAAGCCGTGCTGAACGAGGCCGGCCTGTGGGACAAGCGCCATGAACGCGCCGCCGACCTGGCCTATGCCGAGCGCAAATTCCTGAGCCTGGCCCGCATCATGGCGGGCGACGCCACGCTGTGGCTGCTGGACGAGCCGGCATCCGGACTCGATCCGCGCTCGTTCGCGCGCTTCATCGCGCTGCTGCGCGACTACGCCAGCCGTGGCGTGACCATTTGCGTGATCGAGCACAACCTCGACCTGGTCAACCAGTTGTCCGACCGCCTGGCCTTCCTCGACCAGGGACGCCTGCTGGCCTGCGGCGACCCGCAACAGATTCTGCAGGATCCCAAGCTGGCGGCGATCTACTTCGGAGAGCGATCATGAGCGCCCCCATCCTGGAAGCCCGCCAACTACAGGTCGGCTACGGCGGCCGCCCGGTGCTGGACGGCCTGGACGTGCAGCTGATGCCCAACGAAGTGCTTTGCCTGATCGGCCACAACGGCGCAGGCAAGTCCACGCTGCTCAAGGCCCTGTTCGGCCTGGTATCGCCTTCGGGCGGCGCCATCCTGCTGGACGGCCAGGCGCAGCAGCGCTGCGAGCCGCGCCGCCTGACCGCCGCCGGCATCTCGCTGGTGCCGGAAGGCCGCGGCATCTTCCCGGGCCTGACCGTGGCCGAAACCATGCGCCTGGGCCTATGGTCGGCGGGCGTGCCCAAGGCCGAGCACCCGCAGCGCCTGGAATGGGTCATGCAGGTGCTGCCCGCGCTGCGCAAGTTCTACGGCCAGCGCGCCGGCACTTTATCGGGCGGGCAGCAGCAGATGGTGTCGCTGGGCCGCGCGCTGCTCAGCCAGCCGCGCTGCCTGCTGCTGGACGAACCCTCCATCGGCCTGGCGCCCAAGCTGTTCCAGGACCTGATGGCGCCCATCCGCGACCTGCAGCAATCGCGCGGCATGGCCATCCTGATCGTCGAACAGAACGTGCGCGAGGCGCTGAAGATCTCCGACCGCGTCATCGTGATGAAGTCCGGCGCGCTGATCAAGAGCGGCGTGCCCGAAGACTTCTCCAGCAATGCGAACCTGATGGAGCTGTACTGATGTCCCCGCAGCCGACACGCCTGGCGCATCTGTACGCGCCCGCCCTGGAGCGCCATCCCGATGCCGTGGCCCTGTCCGACGAAACCGGGCCGCTGAGCTATCGCGAGTTCGACCAGTTATGCCGCCGCACGGCGGGCTGGCTGGCCGCGCAAGGCGTGAGGCCCGGCGACAAGGTGGCCGTGTGGCTGCCCAACCGCCGCGAATGGCTGGCGCTGCTGTTCGGCCTGGCCCGCCTGGGCGCCACGCTGGTGTCCATCAACGTGCGCTATCGCAGCGCCGAGCTGCAATACATCCTGAGCCGCTCCGGGGCGAGCATGCTGATCATGCAGCCCTCCTTTCGCAAGATCGACTTCCCTGCAGTGTTGAAGGACGTGGAGCCGGATACGCTGCCCGCGCTGCGAACCATCGCGCTGGTCGATGCGGAAGACGCCGCCTCGACCGTGATGCCCGGCCGCGCCACGGTGGCCTGCACACCCGGCACGGCCGCCGAGCATACCGGCGGCGACGCCGAGGCCCCCACCCGCCCCGTCATCCTGTTCACCACCTCGGGCACCACCAAGGGCCCCAAGCTGGTGATGCACAGCGCCACCACGCTGCTGGCCCACACCCGGCGCGTGGCCACGCATTTCGGCCTGACGGAGCCCGATACCCGCCTGCTGGCCGCGCTGCCCCTGTGCGGCGTGTTCGGCCTGAACAGCGTGCTGGGCGCGCTGCATGCCGGCGCCCCCATCGTGATGATGGATCTGTTCGAGGCCGGCCGCACCGCGCGGCTGCTGCGCGACGAACGCATCACGCACATGTACGGCAGCGACGAGATGCTGCGGCGCATTCACGCCGAGGTCGAGGGCGAGCGGCCCTTCCCGCACATCCGCGTGTTCGGCTTCGCCGCATTCCATCCCGGCTCCGTCGAACTGGCCGCCAAACTGGAGAGATGCGGTTTTCCGATGTCCGGCCTGTATGGCTCCAGCGAGGTGCAGGCCCTGTTCTCCATCCAGGATCCGGGCTTGCCCGTGGCCGAGCGCGCGCTGGGCGGCGGCCAGCCCGCCGCGGGCGTGCAGGCGCACGTGCGCATCCGGGATCAGCAGACCGGCGTGCTCTGCGAAAACGGCATGCATGGCGAGATCGAGATCCGCGCGCCCGGTAACTTCATCGGCTACCTGGACAACCCCGAGGCAACGGCCGACGCGCTGACCACGGATGGCTATTTCCGCACCGGCGACATGGGCTACGTGCGCGGCGACGGCAGCTTAGTCTATCTGGCCCGTATCGGCGATGCCCTGCGCCTGGGCGGCTTCCTGGTCGATCCGGCGGAAATCGAGTTCGCGCTGACCTCGCAACCGGGCGTACACGACGCCCAGGTCGTGGGCATCACGCTGGACGGCCAGCCCAGGGCGGTGGCGTTTGTCATCGCCGAGGCCGCGACACCGGACAGCGCGCACAGTCGCCACCAGGATCGCAGCCGAAACACCCAGGCAGGCCAGGACATCCAGGCCCAGGCGCTGCTGGACACGCTCAGGGCCACCCTGGCGCCCTTCAAGGTGCCCGCCAGGCTGTGGATCGTCGATGCCTTCCCGGTCACCTCCAGCGCCAATGGCGAGAAGATCCAGCGCGCCCGCCTGCGCCAGATGGCCGAGGAGCGCCTGCAACAGGAAACCCCGGCCTGACGGTCGAACGCTCACGGACATCACGCCATGACTTCCCTGTACTTCGAGGACTTCCAGGTCGGACAGCGCTTTCAAAGCAGCGGCCGCACCCTGACGGAAGCCGACCTGACGATGTTCTCCATGATCTCGGGCGACTGGAATCCCATCCACGCCGACAGCGTCTACGCCGCCGGCACACGCTATGGCCAGCGCCTGCTGCATGGCACGCTGGGCATCGCATTGGCCACGGGCATGATGCACGAGCTGGGCATCTTCCATAAATCCGTGGTGGCGATGCTGTCGCTAAAGGAATGGAAGTTCGAGAAACCGATCTTCATCGGCGACACGCTGCACCTGGTGCTGGACATCGAGGGCACCTCTGCCGGCACCAGCCAGCGCGTGGGCGCCATCGACCGGCGCATGCGCATGGTGAACCAGAATGGCGACGTGGTGCAGGATGGCCGCAGCGAGGTGCTGGTGCTGAAGAAAGCCGCCCTGCAGCAGAAGGCCCCGCCCGCCTGATGACAGGCGGCGGGGCCGCCGAGGAAGCGGATACGGCGCGCTCAGTTGATCTGCGCCCCCGATGACTTCACCGCTTCGCTCCACACCTTCAATTCGTGATCGATGTGCGCGCCGAACGCTTGCGGCGTTGACCCCACGACCTCATAGCCATAGCTGGCCAGTTGATCCTTGATCTCGGGCTTCCTGGCCGCCGCCGAGATGTCGGCGCTGAGCTTCTGGATGACGTCCTGCGGAGTCCCCGCGGGCGCCAGCACCCCATACCAGCCATTCACCACGAATCCCGGCACCGTTTCGGCCACCGTGGGGGTATCGGGCAGCAGGGGGGAACGCTTCTCGCCCGTCACCGCCAGGGCTTTCAGCTTGCCCGACTTCACCTGCGGCAACGACGTGGAAATGCTGTCGAACATCAACGAGACCTCGCCGCCCAGCAAGGCCACCACTGCCGGCCCGCTGCCCTTGTACGGCACGTGCATCATGTTGGTGCCGGTGGTCTTCTTGAACATCTCGACGGCCAGGTGACTGGTGTTGCCGTTGCCGGCCGAGGCATAGCTGAGCTTGCCCGGATTGGCCTTCGCGTACTCGATCAGTTCCTTCATGTTGTTGGCCGGCGTGGACAGGGGTGCCGCCACCAACAGCGGCAGCGTGGCCACCAGCGACACCGGCGCGAAGTCCTTGCGGGTATCGTAGGGCAGTTGCTTGTACAGGCTGTCGTTGATGGCGTGCGCCGCCAGCACCATCAGCAGCGTATAGCCGTCGGGCTTGGCCCGCGCCGTATAGGCCGATGCGATGGTGCCGCCCGCGCCCGCCTTGTACTCCAGCACCACCGGCTGGCCCCACTTTTCCTGCAAGGCGGCCGACAGGGGCCGTGCCAGCATGTCGGCGCTGCCGCCCGGCGGATAGGGAATCACCAGCGTGACGGGCTTGTCGGGAAAGCCCGCCGCCCAGGTCGCCGTGCCCGGCAGGGCCATCGCCATCGCGCACACGGCCAGGGCGCTGGCCGCCTTCCAGATCGTCTTGTTCATCCTTGTCTCCTCGTTGGCCCGCGTACGTGTCCGCCGCGGGCCTGTTCTATGGGGTAAAGACTCAATCGAAATAGGCGATGCCATCCGCGCCGACATACATGGTGCGCACCGACTCGGCGAATTCCAGCGGCGCGCCGGTGACGGACGCCAGGAAATCGCGCGTGACGCCTTCGGCCATGGCGCGCGCCACCAGGCGGCCCTCGGGCAAGACGTCGATGACGGCCAGGTCGGTGTAGACGCACGTGACCACGCCCGCGCCCGTGATGGGATAGGTGCAGCGCGGCAGGATCTTGGGCGTGCCGTTGCGGTCGCGGTGCTCCATCATCACCAGCACCTGCTTGGCGCCCACGGCCAGGTCCATCGCGCCGCCCACCGCGGGAATGGCGTCGGGCGCGTCGGTCTTCCAATTGGCCAGGTCGCCGTTGGCGCCCACCTGGAAGCCGCCCAGGATCGCGTAATCGAGATGGCCGCCGCGCATCATGGCGAACGACACGGTGTGCTCGGTGATGGACGCGCCGTCCAGCAGCGTGATGGGCTGGCGGCTGGCGTTGATCAGCATGGGATCGGCGTCTTCGGGCGCGGGCGCCGGGCCCATGCCCAGGATGCCGTTCTCGCTGTGCAGCACGATGTCCAGGTCGGCGGGCAGGTAGTCGCCCACCAGCGTTGGCATGCCGATGCCCAGGTTCACGTACGAGCCATCGGGAATCTCGCTGGCGACCAGTTGCGCGATCTGCTGGCGGTTCAGGGGTTTGATGTCAGGCATGTCAGGCCTCCACGCATACGACGGATTGCACGAAGATGCCCTGCGTCATCACCTGTTGCGGCACCAGGCTGCCCAGCGGCACGACCTCGCGCACCTGGGCAATGGCATGCCTGGACGCCATGCACATCACGGGATTGAAATTGCGCGCCGCCTGGTGATACATGAGGTTGCCCCAGCGATCGCCCACATCGGCGCGGATCAGCGCGAAGTCGCCACGCAGCGGCTGCTCCATTACGTAGCCCACGCCGTCGATGATCATCGTGTCCTTGCCGTCGGCCAATTCGGTGCCGTAGCCGGTGGGCGTATAGAACGGCCCGAGGCCCGCGCCGCCAGCGCGCAGCCGCTCGGCCAGCGTGCCCTGCGGCACGCATTCCAGCTGCACTTCGCCTGCGCGGAACGCACGGGCGAAGGCCTCGGCGTTGGGCGGGCGCGGATGCGAGCAGATGATCTTGCGCACCAGCTGCTTGTTCAGCAGCGCCGCGATCCCCTTGTCGAAGGTCCCGGCATTGTTGGACACGACGGTCAGGTCGCGCCGGCCCAGGTCCGCCAGGCCGTGCACCAGTTCGTAGGGCACGCCGGCATCGCCGAAGCCGCCGATCATCACCGTGGCGCCGTCCGGGATCACGGACAGCGCCTCTTGAATCGAATGCTGAATCTTGTCGATCATTGCTGCAGTTCCACTCCTGACTTGGCCACGATGTCTTTCCAGCGCGCGCGCTCGCTGTCGACGAAGGCCGTGAATTGGGCGGATGATTCACCGCCCGCCTGGCCGCCCAGCGCGCGGAAGCGGGTGATGACGTCCTCGCTTTTCAGCACTTCGCTGGCAGCGCGCTGTATCTTGTCGATGACGTCTTTCGGGGTGCCCGCCGGCGCCATCAGGCCGAACCAGGCGGTGACCACCATGTCAGGCACCCCCGCCTCGGCCATGGTCGGCACATTGGGCAGTTCGGGCACGCGCTTGTCGCTGGTGACCGCCAGCGCGCGGAACTTGCCGCCCTGGATGGACGCCATCGAACTGGGCAGGTTGTCGATCATGAAGGTGAACTGCCGGGCCATCAGGCCCGCCACCGCGGGCCCCGCCCCCTTGTAGGGCACGTGCGTGGCCTGGATGCCGGCGCGTTGCTTGAACAGCTCGGCCGACATGTGGGGCGACTGGCCCGCGCCCGAGCTGCCGAAGGTGGCCGCGGCGGGATCCTTCTTGATGAATGCGATGAGTTCCGCCACCGTTTTCACGGGCGTGGCCTCGTGCACCACCAGGATGTTGGGCACCGAGATGACCGTGGTGATGGGCGCGAAGTCTTCAGGCTTGTACGGCAGCGACTTGTACAGCGAATAGTTGATGGCGTTGGGCCCGATGTTGCCCATGATGAGCGTGTAGCCATCGGGCTTGGCGCGCGCCAGCGCCTGCGCGCCGATGATGCCGCCGGCCCCGGCCTTGTTCTCGACGATGACCTGCTGGCCCAGCTTCTGCGACAGCTTGTCGGAGATGATGCGCGCGGAGATGTCGGTGGTGCCGCCAGGCGACGCGGGCACGATCACGGTGATGGGCTTGTCGGGCCACGCGGCCCATGCGGCCTGCGAGCAGGCGAATGACAACACGCCGGCGCACAGCCAGCGACGGATTTGCGCCATGGTTTGTCTCCTTCGGCGTTTTTAATGATTGTGTGAAGGAGTGTAGGAAAGGCGCGCGAGCCAGCCTATTCCTGAATCGTTAAGAGGGCGTTCGACTCAGGTGATCAGCAAGCGTGCGGGTGCAGCATCAGGATCGTCCACGCAGGATCCCCAGAAACGCCTCGATGGCGGGGTTGAGATTGGCGGGATGATGCGCGGCCAGCAGCTCGGCCTGCATCGCGTCCGCGCCGCGAATGGCCACGTAGGCCAGCGCATCGTTGCGCATGCGTGCCAGCGAAGCGGGCACGACCGCCGCACCGAAACCCGCTTCCACCAGCGCCAGAATGGTGGGAATCATGCTCTCCTGCACGATGCGCGGGGGCTTGCCCGTGGAAGCCAGCATGCGGTGCAGCACCTGGCTGAAGTACCGGGAGTTCACCCGCGAGTAGCCGATCAATTCCAGTTCGGCCACCTGCGCCAGCGTGACCGACCGGCGACGCGACAGCGCATGGCCCTGCCGCACGGCCAGCACCATCGGTTCGGTGTGGATGCGTTCAGGCGCGAGATCGGCATCCGCGAAGGGCGGCCGCAGCAGGGCCAGATCCAGGCTGCGTCGATGCAGCGCATCGGGCATCTCGCTGGAGTTCATCTCCTGCAGAGACAGCGCAATGCCGGGATAGCGCTGGCTGAACGCGAACATGGCCTGCGGCACGCCGGTGTAGGCGGCGCTGGGCGTCAACCCGATGGTCAGGCGTCCTACCTCGCCCTTGCCCGCCTGCCGCACCGCGCGCACGGTGGCGTCCGCGTCGGCCTGCATGCGCTGCACGCGCCGGTACAGCTCGGCGCCCGCCGGCGTCAGGCGCACCGAGCGTGTCGTGCGCTCCAGCAACTTCACTTCCAGCAAGGCTTCTAGCCGTCGTACGCTCTGGCTCAGCGGCGGCTGGCTCATGTGCAGGCGCTGCGCCGCACGGCCGAAGTGCAGCTCTTCGGCCACGACCGCGAACACGTCCAACAGCTTGCTGTCCAGCGAGATCATTATTTTTCCCAGCAAATCAATGGTGAAAGAATAATGTATTGGACAACATAATCGGCCGATTCCTAACATCCCCCTCAGCCTTTCGACAACAAATGGGGAATCTCATGACACTGCTGCACACCGGGCTCAAGACCCTTGCCGGCACGGCGTTGGCCGGCTTGACCGCCATCGCAGCGCCCGCCGCCGCGCAACCCGCCTATCCCAGCCAGCCGATCAAATTCGTCGTGCCCTACGCCGCCGGCGGCAGCTCGGACACACGTTCACGCCAACTGGCCCAGCACCTGAGCGCCACGCTGGGCGTGCCGGTGGTGGTGGAGAACAAGCCTGGCGCCAGCGGCAACATCGGCACGGGCCAGATCGCCATGTCCAAGCCCGACGGCTATACCATCGGCTTGGGCAACTTCGCGCCCATGGCGGTGAACAAGTCGCTGTACACGCTGAACTTCGATCCCATCAAGGACCTGGCGCCCGTGGCGCTGATCGAACTGGGCCCGTTGGTGCTGGGCGTGAACAGCAAATCGCCCTACACCAGCCTGGACACCGTGAAGCAGGCCTCCAAGGCCAATCCGGACAAGTTCAACTACGCCTCGACCGGCGCGGGCAGCGCCTCGCACCTGGGCACCGAACTGTTCAAGACGCTGTCCGGCGTGCAGGCCACGCACGTGCCCTATCGCGGCGGCGCCCCCGCGTCCAACGACCTGATGGCAGGCAACGTCGACCTGTACCTGGAACTGCCCAGCCTGCTGATGCCGTATGCCAGCGGAGACGCGCCGCGCCTGCGACTGCTGGCGGTGAGTTCCGAGCAACGCGTGCCCGCCCTGCCCGGCGTGCCGACCTTCAAGGAACTCGGCCTGCCGGGCATGGTGATGTCGAACTGGTTCGGCGTGATCGCGCCGGCCGGCACGCCTGCCGATATCGTGAAGAAGCTCAACGAGCACATCAACAAGGCCTTGCAGGACCCTGCCTACCGCAAGCTCGTGGAATCGCAGGGCGGAGAAGTCGCAGGCGGCTCGCCCGAGACATTCCGCGACTTCATCGCCAGCGAAAGCGAGCGCTGGGGCCAGTTGATCCGCAAGCAGAACATCACCGTCCAATGATGCAGGAGCACGCAGCACCGGGCCCGGTCTGGGCCTTGAGTACCCCGGACGCGCTGGCCGCGAGCCGGCGCGACGAGGACGTCCGCGCGTGGACCCACCTGGACCCGACGTGCGACACGACGCTCCAATCCGGACCGCTTGCCGGCGTGGCATTC
>NZ_FKBS01000007.1:0-168656 GCF_900078315.1 Bordetella ansorpii | reverse complement strand
GGCGGGGAGCCACGCCCGTTCGATGCCGCCAGCGTGGCGCTGCTGCGCCACGCTGGCGCCGTGCCGATCGGCAAGACCGTGACGGCCGAATTCGCCTACGTGACGCCCGGTCCGACCCGCAATCCCCACAACCTGGACCATACGCCGGGCGGCTCGTCCAGCGGATCGGCCGCCGCCGTGGCCGCGGGGATGGTGGAGCTGGCGCTGGGCACGCAGACCGGAGGATCCATCATCCGGCCGGCGGCCTTCTGCGGCGTGATCGGCTTCAAGCCCACATTCGGACGCGTGCATCGCCAGGGCATGCACGTGCTGTGCGATTCGTTGGACACCATCGGCTGGTTCACACGCACGCTGGAACAGTCGGCCGCCACGGCGCGCGTGTTCCTGGGATCGGCCGGCGCATCCCTACCCACCACGCGCGCGCCGCGCGTCGCCCTGCTGCGTTCCCGTACACTGGGCACGCTGAGCCCGGCGGCACAGGCCGCGCTGGACCAGCAGGTCGCGTTGCTGCGTGAACACGGCGCCCACGTCGTCGAGCCGGATTGCGACACGGACATGAAGGAACTGCTGCGGGTGCACGGCGACATCATGCTGGCCGAACTGGCGCGCGGCCTGCTGGCGTTGCGGCTGGCGCGAGACGAAGACCTGACCCCCGCGCTGCGGCATGCCATCGACCGTGGCCTGGCCATCCCGCCTGCCGGCTACGCGGCCTTGCAACAGGCCAGGATGCCGTTGGCGCGGCGCTGGCAGGACCAGTTTGCCGATGTCGACGTCATCCTGGCACCCAGCGCCCCCTCCGAAGCCCCGGCGGGATTCACCACCACCGGCTCGTCGGTGTTCAACCGCGTGTGGTCGCTGCTGGGCTGGCCCTGCGTGCACCTGCCCACCGGCAGGACCGCCACCGGCTTGCCGGTGGGCGTGCAATGCGTGGCCTTGCCCGACCGCGATCTCGATCTGCTGGAATGGGCCGGCTGGATGCAGCGGCTGCCGCGGCCGGCGGCGTAGGCATCGAACCCGGTCCATCGAGGCCTCCGGCCCGGCGCTATCGCGGGGCCGGCAGGCCGGGGGTCACGGCCAGGCCGGGCAACAGCGCCTGCAGATCGACGGCCTGCGCCATGGCGCGGTTGCCTTCGTCCCCGGGATGCAGGTGGTCGCCCGAATCGAAGCGGGCAGCGATGCGGTCCGGATGCGCGGCGTCGCGCAGCACCGCATCGAAGTCGATGACCGCGTCGAACGCGCCGCCCTGGCGTATCCAGGCATTGACCCGCTTGCGCAAGGCGTCTTTTTCCTTGCCGTAGTAATCCGCCAACGGCGTGTCCGGCAACGCCCCCTCGAAGGGCGTCAACGTGCCGCCGATGACGCGCACGCCACGGCGATGCGCCTGCCCGATCAACTGGAGATATCCGGCGACCAGGTCGTCGAAACCGGGGCGAGGCGCATCCGGCGCAAAAGCGGTGCCGGGCCACGCAATGTCGTTGATGCCGATCAGCACCACGACACTGCGCACGCCAGGCAGGGAAAGCACGTCGCGATCCAGCCGCGCCAACGCGTTGACGCCCATGCCGTCCGACAGCAAGCGTCCGCCGGAAATGCCGGCATTGCTCACCGCCACTCCATGCGGCGCGAGGCGCGCGGCCAGGAAATCCGGCCAGCGCCGATCGCGATCCAGACTGGCCGTCGCGCCATCGGTGATCGAATCGCCGATGATCGCCACCGCGCGCGGCGCCTGTTCCGTCTCGACCAGCAACCCGGTCAGAATGGGCCGCGCCGTGGTGCTCCCGGGGTCGTTGCCGGGCAGCCCGCGCAACACGCCCATCGCGGACTGCTCTCCCGCCGTGATCCAGCCTGTCTGGCGGCCATCCCAATGAAACGTGGTCAACGGCGTGGCCTGAGGCACATGGATGCTGATGGTCACCTGCTTCAAGTTCGCCGTGGGCAGATCGACGGGATCGCTGACCAGCGATGCGCCGGGCGCAATCGTCGCAGAGGAGCGACCGGCGAAGGTCACGGTCCGCAGGCTGTCGCTGGCGATCTCTCCCTTGACACTGCCCTGTATGGGATGCGCCGCCGTCACCTTGCCCAACGCCAGCGGCTGCCTGCCATACGCATTGGACAGCACGACGCGCAGGCGCTTGCCACCCAGGCTGAGCCGCGCCACCAGGCGCACGGTCTGATTACTCAGAATGGTCGGGACATTGGAGGGAAACAGGAAATCCGCTCCCCAGACGGGTTGCGGGCTGGCCTGCCAGCTCGTCACCCACGCCGCCCCCGCAGCGGAATCCGCCTCGGCATGCCCGGCAGGCAAGATGCCGGCCAAGGCCAGCACGGCGGTGGCCATCTTCATGGAAAGGGTCGGTGTATTCATGGCCAGGCCTTCAGGATTCGTCAGGGGACAAATCATGAATCCAAAGCCAAATATCGAATAGACTGCCCGATGGAAAATCATTTGTGATTTGAACTCACGACAGGAGCAGCCATGGCACGCCTGGACGTCAATCGGTCTGGCGAACTGGAAGTGTTCGCGCGCGTGATCGAACTGGGCGGGTTCTCCGCCGCCGCCCGCGCCTACGGCATGACACCTTCGGCCGTCAGCAAACTGGTCACCCGGCTGGAACAGCGCCTGGGCGCGCGGTTGCTCAACCGCTCCACCCGGCAACTGCAGCTCACCCCCGAGGGCTGTGTGTTCTACGAACAGGGCGTGCGCATCCTGGCGGATCTGGACGAGGCGGAACGCTGCGCCGGTGAACGCACCACGCCGCGCGGCAGGCTGCGGATCAATGCCAACGTGCCTTTCGGGCATCACTTCCTGCTGCCGCTGGTCCCCGAATTCCTGGTGGCCCACCCGGAGATGACGCTGGACATCGTCCTGACCGACGAGGTCATCGACATCCTTGAAGAACGCACCGACGTCGCGGTCCGCGCGGGCCCGCTCAAAAGTTCGAATCTGATCGCGCGCGGGCTGGGCAGCACGCGTATGGTGATCGTGGGGGCGCCTGCCTACTTCGCACGCCACGGCATGCCCGCCACGCCCCAGGAACTGCTGGCGCACAACCGTCTGGGCGCGACCTACGCCCGGGCGCAGCCAGGCTGGCCGCTGCGTCACCAGACGCAGGAGACCATCGTTCCTGTCACCGGCAACGCGCAGGCCAGCGATGGCGAAGCGTTGCGCAGGCTCGCACTGGCCGGCCTGGGCCTGGCCCGGCTGGCGGCCTTCCAGGTAAGCGAAGACATCGCGGCGGGCCGCCTGCACCCGGTGTTGGAGGATTGCAATCCGGGCGACCGGGAAGCGGTGCACGCGGTTTATGTCGGCCATCGCGGCTTGATGCCGCCCCGCGTGCGCGCCTTCCTGGATTTCCTGGTGGAACGGGTCGACGTCGGCCACGCCAGGCCGGCGGCGCGACCGCCTGCCGCCGGCTCTGCCTCGACGGCAGCGTCGTAGCCGGCCGCCGGCCCCGGGAAAAACGCCGGCTGGCGCCTCGCGTGGGGGACGCGGAAGAGACCGTTCCGTCACGGTCCCGTTCGAATCCCGGCGCCCGCGCCAATATCATCGGAGGCCCTGTCAATCGTACGTCCGCCTTGCAACTAAATTTCAGTTGCAAGGCGGACACTATAGGCCGATAATCGATGTCCAGAATCCAGAAAGCGCGGGAGAAGTTCCTCCGCAGGCCTCCTCCCAGGGATTTGCGCTGGGAAGAGCTCGTCTACACCTTGGCAACCTATGGCTTCGAGCTGAACCAGGAAAACGGCGGGTCACACCACTTCTTCGTACTTCGCCGCCGTGGCCTTCACTACCGCATCAACGCAGTCGCCCGCATCCGGACACGGTCATCAAGATCTACCAGATCAAGGAAATCGTCCGGAAACTCGCAGACTGGGGAATCACATGAACAACCTGCTTCACTACAAAGGCTTTCACGGCTCGGTCTCGTATAGCGCAGAGGACGAGTGTCTGTTCGGCAAGATCGAGTTCATCAAGGACCTGATCACCTTCGAGGCCGAAGACGTCGCGCAGATCCGCCCGGCCTTCCAGCGCGCCGTGGACGACTATCTCGCGCATTGCGAACGAACGGGTACGCAGCCCGACGTGCCGTACAAGGGCTCGTTCAACGTGCGCGTCAGTCCACAGACACATCGCCTGGCCGCCATCGAGGCGAAACGGCGCGGGGTCTCGCTCAACGAACTGGTCTCGCAGGCCATCGACGCCTTGCTGGCCGGCCGCGCAGCGCCGCACTCGGCCCACGAGACGGCATAGCGCGACCCATGAAAAATCCGGGCAAGCCCGGATGCTTCATGTCCCGCCAGGCAGGATGCCGGGCGGCGCTATCGATGGCCGGCCCGATCGAACGGACCGGCGTCTTCCATCAAGCCACCGCGACCGGAATCTTGCCGATCCTGGCCTGCCACTCCTGCGGGCCGGTGTTGTGCACCGAGATACCCTCGGCATCCACCGCCACCGTCACCGGCATGTCCTTCACGTCGAATTCGTAGATGGCTTCCATGCCCAGGTCTTCGAACGCCAGCACGCGGGCCGTGCGGATCGCCTTGGACACCAGGTAAGCGGCGCCGCCCACCGCCATCAGGTACGCCGACTTGTGCTTGCGGATGGCGTCGATGGCCACCGGACCGCGCTCGGACTTGCCGATCATCGAGATCAGGCCGGTCTGCGCCAGCATCATCTCGGTGAACTTGTCCATGCGGGTGGCGGTGGTGGGGCCGGCCGGACCGACCACTTCGTCGCGCACCGGATCGACCGGGCCCACGTAGTAGATGACGCGGTTGGTGAAGTCCACCGGCAGCGGCTCGCCGCGGGCCAGCATGTCCTGGATGCGCTTGTGCGCGGCGTCGCGGCCGGTCAGCATCTTGCCCGACAGCAGCAGGGTCTGGCCCGGCTTCCAGCTGGCGACTTCCTCGCGCGTCAGCGTGTCCAGGTCGACCTGCCTGGACTTGTTGTAGTCGGGCGCCCAGTGCACTTCCGGCCACTCGGACAGCGAGGGCGGATCCAGGCGCGCCGGGCCCGAGCCGTCCAGCTCGAAGTGGGCATGGCGGGTGGCGGCGCAATTCGGGATCATGGCCACGGGCTTGGAAGCCGCGTGCGTCGGGAAGGTCGAGATCTTCACGTCCAGCACGGTGGTCAGGCCGCCCAGGCCCTGCGCGCCGATACCCAGCGCGTTGACCTTCTCGTACAGCTCGATGCGCAGCTCTTCGAGCTTGTTCTGCGGGCCGCGGGCCAGCAGTTCGTACATGTCGATGTCTTCCATCAGCGACTGCTTGGCCATCAGCATGGCCTTTTCGGCCGTGCCGCCGACGCCGATGCCCAGCATGCCCGGCGGGCACCAGCCGGCGCCCATCGTGGGCACGGTCTTCAGTACCCAGTCGACCAGCGAGTCGCTGGGGTTGAGCATGACGAACTTCGACTTGTTCTCGGAACCGCCGCCCTTCGAAGCGATCTGCACGTCGACCTTGGCGCCGGGCACCAGTTCGACGTGCAGGATACAGGGCGTGTTGTCGCGCGTGTTCTTGCGCGCGAACAGCGGGTCGTCCAGCACCGAGGCGCGCAGCGGATTGTCCGGGTTCAGGTAACCACGGCGCACGCCTTCGTCACAGAGCTCCTGCAGGCTGCGCTTGGTGTCGAAGCGCACGTCCATGCCGATCTTCAGGAACACGTTGACGATGCCGGTGTCCTGGCACAGCGGGCGCTTGCCCTCGGCGCACATGCGCGAGTTGGTCAGGATCTGCGCCATGGCGTCGCGCGCCGCGGGGCTTTCCTCGCGCTCGTAGGCGCGCGCCAGGTGGCGGATGTAGTCGACGGGATGGTAGTAGCTGATGAACTGGATACCGTCCGCGATGGACTGGATCAGGTCTTCTTCTTTGATGAGCGTGGTCATGATGTAGGAAGGACGGGGCCGGAGACCCGCCTGGTTCGCGGAAAGAAAGGGGAAAAACGAAAAACGGAGGGAGACCTGCCGGAACTCGTTGCGTGCCCGCGCGCGACCGCATGGAACCGCGCGCCTGCGTGAATCATAGAACGGGCGCGCGCCCGGCGCAGGCCCCGGCGGGGGACGGAACGCTGGGCGGAACGGCGCCCGCCCAGCGGCACGCGCGCTACTTGCCTTGCCAGACCGGCTTGCGCTTCTCGGCGAAAGCGGTGGCGCCTTCCTTGGCGTCGGCCGATTGGAAAATGTGCGCAATCAGGGGACGCTGGCGGTCGAACATGCCTTCCTGTTCCCAGTCGGTGGCCTGGGCCACGATGCTCTTGGCGGTCTGCACGGCAAGCGGGCCGTTCTCGACGATGACGCGGGCCAGTTCCAGGGCGGCTTCCAGCGCGTGGCCCGGCTCGGCCAGGCGGTTGACCAGGCCATAGCCGTGGGCGCGCTGGGCGTCCAGCATGTCGCCGGTCAGGATGATTTCCATGGCGATGTGGTACGGCAGGCGGCGCGGCAGGCGCAACATGCCGCCGGAACCGGCCACCAGGCCGCGCTTGACTTCGGGCAGGCCGAACTTGGCATTGCTGGCCGCCACGATCA
The DNA here is from genome assembly GCF_900078315.1 of Bordetella ansorpii. GTDB lineage: Bacteria > Pseudomonadota > Gammaproteobacteria > Burkholderiales > Burkholderiaceae_B > Bordetella > Bordetella ansorpii. The sequence continues at coordinate 162,132 of NZ_FKBS01000007.1, read as the reverse complement.
GGTCGGCCGACAAAGCCATCTCGCAGCCGCCGGCCAGGGCGTAGCCTTCCACGGCGGCGATCAGCGGCTTCTTGGGCGGACGCTCGTTCAGGCCGGCGAAGCCGCGGCCCGGGATCAGCGGACGCTGGCCGCTTTGCGCGAAGGCCTTCAGGTCCATGCCCGACGAGAACGTGCCGCCGGCGCCGGTCAGGATGCCGATGCGCACGGCGTCATCGGCGTCCATGGCATCGAACGCGGCAGCCAGGGCCTGGGCGGTCTCCAGGTTGATGGCGTTCTTGGCCTCGGGCCGGTTCACGGTGATGATCTGGACGCCATCGGCGACTTCTACCTTGACCAGGTCGGACATGCTGCTGCTCCTCTGTGGGCGGACCGTGGGGTTGGGGACGGTCCGCGGTTATGTATAAGACTGCGGCAAGGGGGAATGATACGACTGTGCGGGCGGGCACTGCGGACCTGCCCCTGAACCCACCCGCTCGATGAGCGCCACCCGCAAGCCGGATCCTGGGCGTTGCGGGGGCGCTGGCGGGGCCTCATCCGGCTTTTCACTCCCGCGGATCGTGAATCTGCCGGATGAAGGCTTCGCGTTGCCGGGCGAGCTCTTCGCGCAACACCTGGCGCAACCTTTCTTCATCGAAGCCGAGCTTGGCGGAAGCGGGATTGCCTTGAGTATCGCGACCCGACGCCAAGCCGCTCACGACATCGCGCAGGGTTTCGTTTATCAGCGTCTGATACCCCTTCCCGCCTTTTCCAGCCAATTCCTTGAAGGCGTCGAGGACGTCGCTGTCCACCCACATCGTGATGCGCGTCTTGCCGTCGCTCGGCGGAAATGTCGCGCCAAGCCGCGCGCGCGCGAAATCCCGGGCCGTCATCTCGCGAGTATCAGGATCATGGCGGATCGCCGCATTGATCGCGGCGTTCTCCGCGACGGTGGGGGAAACGTGCCCCGATTTAAGCTTCGGCATATTGTTTTACCTCTCTGGCATTGGCCTTGCGCAGGCTGATGACCCGGCGGCAATCGTCGCGATCCACATACACCACGACGTACAAACGATCCCCGATATAGTCGATGGCAATCATCCGGTCTTCGCCATAAGGGCGCCGGTCGTCCAGCGCCGCCAAGGCGCAGTCCCATTCCCGGTTTTGCGCGGCGGCCAGCGAAATACCATGCTTGATCTGGTTATCGACGCTTTTGACCGGGTCGAAGACAATGTTCATGAAGATAATACATACAATATATGTACAAAACAATGGCGACGTTGCTGAGCGGCAATTCGCCCACGATGCGTTTCCAACTGAAGCCGCAGTGACGAAGTGTCCTTTATCCATGCAGCCCTGAAGCGAGGGGGAGTGACAGAGGAAGCACGCCAAGCCATGTCCCGCCGGTCGCAAGCATTTCCCCCACACCCAGTTAAAATGCCCGGTTTCCCATGCCCATGCCGGGCCGCCGACACGCGTTCGGCCCCGCCGGGCGGCCGCCTAGAAGCCTCTATGCTCACCTTTCAGCAAATCATCCTTACGCTCCAGGAATACTGGGACAAGCAAGGCTGCGCCCTGCTGCAGCCGTACGACATGGAAGTCGGCGCCGGTACGTCGCACACCGCCACGTTCCTGCGCGCGATCGGACCGGAGCCGTGGCGCGCCGCTTACGTGCAGCCCTCGCGCCGCCCCAAGGACGGCCGCTATGGCGAGAACCCGAACCGCCTGCAGCACTACTACCAATATCAGGTGGTGCTGAAACCCGCCCCCCCGGAAATCCTCGAGCTGTACATCGGCTCGCTGAAGGCCCTGGGCATCGACCCGACCCAGCACGACATCCGCTTCGTCGAGGACGACTGGGAAAACCCCACGCTGGGCGCCTGGGGCCTGGGCTGGGAGGTCTGGTTGAACGGCATGGAGGTCACGCAGTTCACGTATTTCCAGCAGGTGGGCGGCCTGGATTGCACGCCGACCACCGGCGAGATCACCTACGGCCTCGAGCGCCTGGCCATGTACCTGCAGGACGTGAAAAGCGTCTATGACCTGGTCTGGACCGAAGGCGCCGGCGGCAACCGCGTGCTGTACCGCGACGTGTTCCACCAGAACGAAGTCGAGCAGTCCACCTACAACTTCGAGCATTCTTCGGCCGACATGCTGTTCGCCCATTTCAACGACTACGAAGCCGAGGCGAAGCGCCTGATGGACGTGCCGCTGGCGCTGCCCGCCTACGAGGCCGCGCTGAAGGCCGCCCACACGTTCAACATGCTGGACGCGCGCGGCGCCATCAGCGTCACCGAGCGCGCCGCCTACATCGGCCGCATCCGCAACCTGTCGCGCAGCGTCGCGCAGGCCTACTATGACTCGCGCGAACGCCTGGGCTTCCCCATGCTGAAGCGCCCGGTGGAAGCTGCGGCGAGCCCGCCGGGCCGCCCCAAGGGCGAGCTCCCCCTCGGGGCGACGGCGCAAAGCGCCAAGGGGGCAGCACAATGACGATTACCGTCCGCCCCCTGCTGGTCGAACTGCTGACCGAAGAACTGCCGCCCAAGGCCCTGCAGAAGCTGGGCCAGGCCTACGCCGAAGGCATCCGCGCCACGCTGGCCAGGCACGGCCTGCTGGCCGACGGCAGCCTGGTCGAGGCCTATGCCACGCCCCGCCGCCTGGCCGTGCGCCTGTCGGCCGTGCTGTCGCAAGCCCCCGACCAGGCCTATGCCGAAAAGCTGATGCCCGTGAAGGTCGGCCTGGCCGCCGACGGCGCCGCCACGCCCGCGCTGGTGAAAAAGCTGGCCGCCAAGGGCCTGGAAAACATCGACCTGTCCACGCTGGAACGCGAATCCGACGGCAAGCAGGACTACCTCGTCGCGCGCGGCACCGCGCCCGGCCTGGCCCTGGCCGATGGCCTGCAGGAAGCCCTGGACACGGCCATCGACGGCCTGCCCATTCCGAAGGTGATGCGCTATCAGCTGGATGACGGCGTCACCAGCGTGAAGTTCGTGCGCCCCGCTCACGGCCTGATCGCCTTGCATGGCGGCGACATCGTGCCCGTGCGCACGCTGGGCCTGACCGCCGGCCGCTACACCATGGGCCACCGCTTCATGAGCAGCGGCGCCGTGGACATCGCCGACGCCGATGCCTACGTGAATACGCTGGCCGGGCGCGGCCGCGTGATCGCCTCGTTCGAGGGCCGCCGCGACGAGATCTCGCGCCAGTTGAACGAACACGCCGCCCGACTGGGCGCCACGCTGGGCGACGACCCCGAAGTGGCCGCCCTGCTGGACGAAGTGACCGCGCTGGTCGAGCACCCCACCGTATACGTGGGCGAGTTCGAGGAACAGTTCCTGCAAGTGCCGCAGGAATGCCTGATCCTGACCATGCGCCTGAACCAGAAGTACTTCCCGCTGTTCGATCCGGCTTCGGGCAAGCTCACGCACCGCTTCCTGATCGTCAGCAACATGGACGTGGCCGACCCGGTCAACATCGTGGAAGGCAACCAGCGCGTGGTGCGTCCGCGCCTGGCCGATGCGCAGTTCTTCTTCCAGACCGACCGCAAGACCACCCTGGCCTCGCGCGTGGCGCAACTGGGCAGCATCGTCTATCACAACAAGCTGGGCACCCAGCTGGAACGCGTGGAACGCGTGCGCGCCATTGCGCGCGGCGTGGCGCAGGCGCTGGGCGCCGACGCCACCGCCGCCGACCGCGCCGCCGAGCTGGCCAAGGCCGACCTGGGCACCAACATGGTGGGCGAGTTCCCCGAGCTGCAAGGCGTCATGGGCGCGTACTATGCGGCCGGCGATGGCGAAGCCGCCGATGTGGTCGAGGCGCTGCGCGGGCAATACCGCAACCGTTTCGATGCCCCCGTCACCCGCGAGACCCTGACCGCCGCCGTGCTGTTCATTGCCGAGCGCGCCGAAACCCTGGTGGGCATCTGGGCCATCGGCCTGGCGCCCACGGGCGAACGCGATCCCTTCGGGCTGCGCCGCGCGGCGCTGGGCCTGATCAGCGCCTTCGAGCAACTGGCCGCGGGCGGCTGGCTGAAGATCGACGCCGACGGTCCGCTGTCGCTGGACGGCCTGCTCGAACTGGCCGCAGGCGCCTTCCCCGCCGGCAAGATCCCCGCCGAGACCATCGCCGAAGTGCGCACGTTCATCTACGAACGCTATCGCAACCAGTTGATCGCCGACGCCGACCGCAATGCCGTCGAGGCCGTCATCGCCCTGACGCCGCCGCTGCACCAGGTGGCCGAGCGCGTGCGCGCCGTGGCCGCCTTCGCAGGCATGCCCGAGGCCGCCAGCCTGGCCGCCGCCAACAAGCGCATCGGCAACCTGCTGAAGAAGGCCGAAGGCGAGATCGGCCAGGTCGACCTGGCCCGCCTGGTCGAACCCGCCGAGCAATCGCTGGCCGACGCCGTGGCGCGCCTGCGTCCCGAGGCCGAAGCCCAGGCCGCGGCCGGCGACTTCGCCGGCAGCCTGCGCACCCTGGCCCAGGTTCGCGAACCGGTCGATGCCTTCTTCGCCGACGTCATGGTCATGGCGGAAGACCCCGCTGTGCGCGCCAACCGGCTGGCCCTGCTGGCCCAGTTGCACGGCCTGATGAACCGCGTGGCTGACATTTCCAGGCTGGCACAGTGAAGCTCGTCATTCTCGATCGCGACGGCGTGATCAACCAGGACAGCGACGCGTTCGTCAAATCGCCGGACGAATGGATCGCGCTGCCGGGCAGCGTGCACGCCATCGCCCGGCTGACGCAGGCCGATTGGACCGTGGTGGTCGCCACCAACCAGTCCGGCCTGGCGCGCGGCCTGTTCGACATGGCCGCGCTCAACGCCATCCACGCCAAGCTGCACCACGAAGTGGCGCAGGCCGGCGGCCAGGTCGACGCCATCTTCCTGTGCCCGCACGGTCCCAGCGACGGCTGCTCGTGCCGCAAGCCGCTGCCCGGCATGTACTACGACATCGCGCGCCGCTACGACGTCGACCTGGCCGGCGTGCCCGCGCTGGGCGATTCGCTGCGGGATCTGCAGGCGGCATCCACCGCCGGCTGCGACCCGTGGCTGGCGCTGACGGGCAACGGCCAGAAGACGCAGGCCAAGGGCGAACTGCCGCCCGGCACGCAGGTGTGCGACGACTTGGCGGCCTTCGCGGACATACTGCTCAAAGACGCCTGACGATGCATCCCCCCTCACTCATCACCGCCTGAAGACATGGCCTGGCTTCGTTCCTTTCTCTACGCCCTGTTCCTGTCGGTCACGGTGATCCCCTACGCGTTCGCCTGCATCCTGTGGGCGCCGCTGCCGCTGCACCTGCGCTACAGGCTCACCGTCGGCTGGCCGCGCCTGGCCATCTGGGGGGCGCGCGTCATCTGCGGCCTGCGCTGGCAGGTCAAGGGCGCGCACAACCTGCCCGACGGCCCGGCCATCCTGCTGTCCAAGCACCAGTCGGCCTGGGAAACGCTGTTCTTTCCCGCGCACATGCCGCGCCAGGTCTGCTTCGTCTACAAGAAGGAACTGCACCGCGTGCCGTTCTTCGGCTGGGGCCTGGCGCTGCTGCGCATGATCCCCATCGACCGCTCGCGCGGCCGCGACGCCTTCGACGAAGTGGCCCGCCTGGGCCAGGTGCGCCTGGACGAAGGCCGTTGGCCGCTGCTGTTTCCCGAGGGCACGCGCGTGCCGCCTGGGCAGACGGCCCGCTTCAAGACGGGCGGCGCGCGGCTGGCCACCGTCACCGGCGCGCCTGTCATTCCCATCGCGCTCAATGCCGGCGAATGCTGGCGCCGCAATGCGTTCGTCAAGCGGCCGGGCCTGATCACGGTTTCCATCGGACCCGCGATAGAATCGAAGGGCCTCTCCGCCGAAGCCCTCAATACCAGGGTGCAAGCCTGGATCGACGCGGAGATGCGAGTCCTGAACCCCGAGAGATATGGCAAAGATTGATCAGCTCGAACTGTCGTTCGACTTCGGGCCGCCCAGCGAGCCTCGAGCCGACGACGGAACGCCGCCGGTCTCGCTGTCCGTCACGTTTCCCCCGACGCCTGCCCAACGGCATGCGCCGGGCCTGGTGCCCCCGCCTTCTCCTCCCCCCGTCACCACCACGCTGGTTCCCACGCCGCGCCCCGATCCGCTGCCTGACGGCGCGCGCTGGCGCGAGGTCGTCACGCCCCAGCAGCCCATCGGTTTCGTGCTGCTGCGCTCGCGCCGCCGCACCATCGGCTTCGTGATCGCCGAGGATGGCCTGCGCGTCACGGCGCCCAACTGGGTGACGTTGCTGCAAGTGGACGACGCGGTGCGCGAGAAGGCGCGTTGGATCCTGTCCAAGCTGCGCGACTGGCATGCCCGCAAGCAGCAGCTGGCCATGTCCCACACGCGCTGGCAGGAGGGCGGCGAACTGCCCTACCTGGGCCGCCGCATCATGCTGCGCCTGGGCGCCGACCGGCGCCAGGCCGGCCTGGAAGGCGACGCCGCGGCTCCGCAGGACGGCGCCGTGCTGTGGCTGCCGTTGCCGCCCGACGCCGACCAGACCCGCGTGCGCGACGCCGCCCAGGCCTGGCTGCAGCAGCGCGCCAGCGACTGGTTCGGCGCGCGGCTGGGCCATTTCCTGCAGGCCACCGGCCTGACCATCAGCCGCTGGCGCCTGTCGTCCGCGGCCACGCGCTGGGGCTCGTGCACCAGCGACGGCAAGATCATGCTGAACTGGCGCCTGATCCACTTCGCGCCCGCCATCATCGACTACGTCATCGCGCACGAGCTGGCGCACCTGCGCGAGATGAACCACAGCAACGATTTCTGGGCCGAGGTCGGCAACATCCTGCCGGGCTTCGAGGATGCCAAGAAGCAGTTGCGCCGACACGATCCGGCATCGCTGCCGCAGTTCTGACGGCACCGCCGGTTCACTGCGCCTTGATGCCGCTCTTGGCGATCACCTCTTTCGAGCGCTTGATGTCGGCATCCACCATGCTGGCGAACGCCGCGCGGCTTTCCGCGCGCGGCTCCTGGCCTTGCGTGATGATGGCTTTCCGGACGTCGTCACGCTTCAGCGCCTTGTTCACCTCGGCATTGATGCGGTCGGCCACCGCTTCCGGCAGCTTGGCCGGCCCGAACACGCCATACCACTCGACGATGTTGAAGCCCTTGTAGCCCAGCTCGTCCAGCGTCGGCACGTCCGGCAGCGCGGTGCTGCGCTTCAGGGACGTGACCGCCAGCGCCCGCACCTTGCCGCTCTGCACCAGCGACAGCGCCGAAGTGACCGAGGTTCCCGCCATGTCCAGGTGCCCGCCCATCAGGTCGGCGATGGCCGGCGCCGAGCCCTTGTACGGCACGTGCAGCAGCTTGAAGCCGCTGGCCTCCTGCAACAATTCGCCCGCCACCTGCGCCACGCTGCCGGTGCCCGAGGTGCCGTAGGTCATGCCCTGCCCCGGCTTCTTCGCCGCGTCCTTCACCAGATCCTGCCAGGTCTTGTACGGCGAGCTCGCATTGACCAGCAGCACGGTCGGCGCGTCCACCGCCCAGGCGATCGGCTTCAGGTCGCGGGCGGGATCGAAGCTCAGCTTCATCATCCACGGCGCCAGCGACACGTTCGCGGTCTGGCCGATGACGATGTCATAGCCGTCGGGCCGCGCATGGCTGGTTTCGGCCAGGCCCAGCGTGCCCGAAGCGCCGGGCCGGTTCTCGGGGACCAGGTTCCATTGCGTGGCCTCGCCGATCTTCTGGCTGAGCGTGCGGCCGATGAAATCGGTGCCGCCACCGGGCGTGGAAGGAATGATCACGCGGATCGCGCGATCGGGCCATTTGTCCTGCGCGGTCGCGGCGTTGCCCGCCAGCGCCAGCAAGGCGGCGCAGCACAGGCCGGTCAGTCGTCTGTTCATGCTTGTCTCCTACCGTGGTCTCGTCGTTGCGAGGGTTTGTCGTTGTAGGCGGCCCCGTAGCCGGGCCCGCCGGACCGGCCTGTGTTCAGGCCTGGGTATAGCGCCGCTCGCGGGCCACGGCCTCGTCCAATCCGACGAAGCGGTTGTAGTCCTCGAACGGCGTCAACAGATGCGCGATGGCGCGCGTGTCGGCGCCTTCGCGGTAGAACGTCTCCATCATGTCCTTCACGGCCTTGTGCATGGCCAGCAGCGGCTCGACCGGGCACAGCGTGAAATCGAAGCCCAGTTCGCCGACCTCCTTGAGCGACAGCGCGGGGCTCTTGCCCGACGTGACCATGTTGAACAGCAGGGGCTTGCCCAGCGGCTTCAGGCGGCGGCTCAGTTCGCGCATCTGGTCCACGCTTTCGACCGCATCGGCATACAGGCCATCGGCGCCCGCCTCGGCATAGTCGATCAGCCGCGTGATCGCATCGTCCAGGCCGTTCACGGCGATGGCGTCGGTGCGGCCCACGATGAAGAAGTCCGGGTCCTGACGCGCATCGGCCATGGCGCGCAGTTTCTGCACCATGTCCTGCCGGCTGACCAGTTGCTTGCCGGCGAAGTGGCCGCATTTCTTGGGCAGGGCCTGGTCTTCCAGGTGCAGGCACGAGGCCCCGGCCTCTTCCCACAGCCGGATGGTGCGCTGCACGTCCAGCATGCCGCCGTAGCCGGTGTCGGCATCGGCGAACACGGGCAGCGTGGTGGCGCGGCACACGCGGCGGATGTGCTCGAACATGTCGCGTTGCGAGAGCGCGCCCATGTCGGGCTCGCCGGCCTCGATGCCGCAGGCCACGAAGCCGCTGACGAACAGCGCCTGCGCGCCGGCGGCTTCGGCCAGCCTGGCGCTGATGGCGTCGAAGGCGCCCATGCAGACGAAGGGGGATCCCGGGCGGAACAGGGACCGGAAGCGTTGATTGCGGGTCAAGAGAAACTCCTTTCGAAGAAGGGGGATCGCGCTGGCGCGCGGCGCATCGCGCGGACCGCGCAGGCGCCCCCGTTTTCAGGCAGACGCGGTGTTGCCGGCCTCAGTCCGCATGCCGCCGATCGAATTCCCACACGGCGGGAAATCCCATCAGTTCGCACATCTCCGAAAACGGATACAGCGCGTCCTGCATGTCCAGCGTGCCGCGCCCTTGCGCCACGCCCGCATAGGCCTGCCGCAAGGCCTGCGCCGCCGCCAGGAAGCCCGCCGCCGGGTAGATCGCCAAGGCGAAGCCCAGTTCGCGGTACTGCTGCGCGCTGAGCTGCGGCGTGCGGCCGCCCTCGACCACGTTGACCAGCAGGGGCTTGTCGAAGCTCGCGCCGATACGCTGCAACTGCTCGACGTTCTCGGGCGATTCGATGAACAGCACGTCGGCGCCCGCCTCGGCATAGCGGTGGCCGCGCTCGATGGCCTCGTCCACGCCCAGGCCGGACAAGGCATCGGTGCGCGCCACGATCAGCATGCCGCTGTCGCCGCGCGCCTCGACCGCCACCGCAAGCTTGCGCACCATCTCGGCCGCCGGGATCACCCGCCGCCCGGGCGTGTGGCCGCACTTCTTGGGAAACTCCTGGTCTTCCAGCTGGATGGCCGCGGCGCCCGCGGCCTCGTAGCCGCGCACGGTGTGCGCCACGTTCAGCAACCCGCCATACCCCGTGTCGCCATCGCAGATCACCGGCGCCTGCGTGGCGCGGCAGAAGGCGCCCACGCGGTTGACCATGTCGCTGTAGCTGGCCAGGCCCGCGTCGGGCTCGCCCAGGTACGAGGCCACGGTGCCGAAGCCCGTCATGTACAGGGCCTCGAAGCCCATGCTGTCGGCCATGCGCGCCGAGATCATGTCGTAGATGCCCGGCGCGGACAGGAACTCGCCGGAATGCAGTTTGTCGCGCAACAGCCGCCGTTTTTCGGTGGTCGATCTCATGGGTCTCCTCTCATCGTGAAGAGCCGGGCGGCAGCCCCATGCAGGCGGCTCAGCGCGGCGGATACCGCCGGTTCCATCCGCCGCCGTCGGACGGGGCTGGGTTCCCGGCGTGAACGTCGGTATGGATTCAGGTCTGCCGGGACAGATCGGCTATGGCGCCGGCCTCCGTGGCAAGGTGCCGTAACACCGAGGCCTGCGCGCCCAGCATGTGGCTGCGCATGATGGATTCGGTCAATGCCGCGTCGCGCTGCGCGACGGCATGCGCGATCTCGATGTGCTGGCGAACCGCGCGTTGCCGGTCCTCGGGATCGAAATTGCGGAAGGTCCACTTGATCAGCGGCACTTCCTTCATGGTGCGCAGGGCCTGCGCCAGGCGGACGTTTTCGCCACCCTGCATCAGGATGTCGTGGAAGGCGCCGTTGGCCAGGTACCAGGCCTGCACGGTGTCGGCCGTGGGCGTGTCGCGCGCGATCTCTTTCATGGACTCGGCCAGGCGCATCAGTTCATCGATGCGCTCGGACGGCAGCCGCGTGGCGGCCCGGCCCGCCAGATAGGGTTCGATCAATACGCGCGCCTCGAAGATCTCGCGCACGTCCTGGGCAGACCACACCTTCACGCGCACGCCGTAGTTGGGGCGCACCTCGAGCCAGCCCTCGGCGCCCAGCCGCCGGAACGCCTCGCGCACCGGCGTGCGGCTGACGCCCAGGCTTTCGGCCACCTGCTGCTCGCGCAGCGACTCGCCAGCCGGATAACGGCCATCGCGGATGGCTTCCTTGATGGTCAGGTAGACATGATCCTTGTTATCCAGGCGCGTCGAGATTTCGGAACTTTGCATACAACTATCAAAACATTCCGCGTTATTTGACCGGATAAGTTGTATACCTGGGATTAATTGTATGCAATAGCGATTCTCCCCTATCTCTTGACCATCCCCCCGGGCACTGCGCTTGCTAGGCAACGGCACCGCCCAGCCGCCAGCAGGATGCGGCCATGCCCCGATCCTGCTGGCGGCTGGGCATCCGCCGCAACCTCTTGCCTTTGACTGACGATGGAAGACATTCTGGATGCAATGCAATGGCCGGCGATGGCGGTGACCGTCGCCGCCTCCTATCTGGTGGCCTCGAAAGGCAAGCGCCGGCGTCACGCCGGTTTCTGGACATTCGTGGTCAGCAACGTGCTGTGGATCGCGTGGGGGCTGCATGCCGCCGCCTATGCCGTCGTGGCGCTGCAGCTGTTCCTGAGCGTGACGAACGTCCGCGGCCTGTGGAAGACCCGCGCCGCGGCGCTATGATGGCCGCGTCGGCATAACCGGCCGAACGACACGGGCGGCGCTTCGGCCTGGCGCCAGGAAACCGCTTTGCCATGAAGTCTCTCCTCGGACCTCGGGCCTGCCGCCTGCCTTGCGGGCCATCCGGTCAATAAACGGCCCCACGCCAACAACGAAAACCCGACATGGAACTCCGCCAGCTACGCTATTTCGCCAAGGTCGCCGAATGCGGCAGCATGGGCCGCGCCGCCACCGAGCTGGGCATGGTCACCTCCGCGCTCAGCCAGCAGATCAGCCGCCTGGAAGGCGAACTGTCCACCCGGCTGATGATCCGCACCTCGACCGGCGTGTCGCTGACCGACGCGGGCCTGGCCTTTCTGCGGCAGGCGCAGTTGTCGCTGCGCCATGCCGACAATGCCATCGAGGCCGCCAAATCGTCGCGCCTGAACGGCCATGTCAGCGTAGGCATGGCGCCCACCACGGCCTCGGTGCTGGCGGTGCCCTTCATGCAGGCCATGCGCGAACGCTATCCCGACGTACGGGTGCGGTTGGTGGAAAGCCTCTCGGGCTTCCTGACCACCATGCTGAACGCGCGCCAGCTCGACCTGGCCATCGTGTTCCAGACCGAGACCGCGCGCCGCTGGAGCATCCAGCCGTTGATCGACGAACGGCTGTTCCTGATCGCGCGGGAAGACCTGCCCGGCATGCCGCCGCCCGGTCCGGTGCGGCTGCGCGACGTGATGCACCTGCCCCTGCTGCTGCCCGGCGCCAGCCACGGCCTGCGCGCCTTGCTGAACCACACGTTCACGCGGCTGCGCATCGAACCCACCCTCAGCGCCGAGATCGACGGGCTGGAAGTATTGATGGAACTGGTGCGCGCCGGCCATGGCGCCACACTGCAGCCCGGTGCGGCAGCCGTGCGGCGCGGCGAGTCGCTGGGCCTGCGGCTGGTGCGCGAACGTGCACTGGCGCGCACCAACCTGCTGGCCAGCCTGTCGGACGACGAACTGTCGCCCGCCGCGCTGGCGGTGCGCGTGCTGCTGGCGCAGACGGCCGCCGGCCTGGTCCGGCAAGGCGCATGGCCGGGCGCGAAGCTGCACGGCGCCTGAGGACGGGCCTTCACGATTCGTGAACAGCCCTTGTCGGGCACCTTCTTGCCGGTCTGGCGCGGCGTTTCTATAGTCGCCGCTCAACCACCCGGACAAGAGACATGATCGACGTACTGGTTATCGGCGGCGGCAATGCGGCGCTGTGCGCCGCGCTGATGGCCCGCGAGGCCGGCGCCAGCGTGCTGCTGCTGGAAGCCGCGCCGCGCGAATGGCGAGGCGGCAATTCCCAGCACACCCGCAACCTGCGCTGCATGCACGACGCGCCGCAGGACGTGCTGGTGGAAGCCTATCCCGAAGAAGAGTTCTGGCAGGACCTGCTGAAAGTGACCGGCGGCCAGACCAACGAGCACCTGGCCCGGCTGGTGATCCGCGCGTCGTCGAGCTGTAGGGACTGGATGCGCAAGCATGGCGTGAACTTCCAGCCGCCCCTGTCCGGCGCGCTGCACGTGGCGCGCACCAACGCCTTTTTCATGGGCGGGGGCAAGGCGCTGGTCAACGCCTACTACCGCAGCGCCGAGCAACTGGGCGTGCAAGTCCGCTACGACGCGCCGGTGGACGCGCTCGAACTGGACGATGGCCGCTTCGTGGCCGCGCGCATCGGCGATGAGCGCATCGAGGCGCGCGCCTGTGTGCTGGCGGCCGGCGGCTTCGAATCCAACCGCGAATGGCTGCGCGAGGCCTGGGGCCGGAACGAACGCGGCGAATGGCCGGCCGACAACTTCCTGATACGCGGCACGCGCTTCAACATGGGCGTGCTGCTGAAATTCATGATCGACGCGGGCGCGGACATCATCGGCGATCCCTCGCAGTCGCACTGTGTGGCCATCGACGCGCGCGCGCCGCTGTACGACGGCGGCATCTGCACGCGCATCGACTGCGTGTCGCTGGGCATCGTGGTCAACCGCGACGCCGAGCGCTTCTACGACGAAGGCGAAGACTTCTGGCCCAAGCGCTATGCCATCTGGGGCCGCCTGACGGCCATGCAGCCCGGCCAGATCGCCTATTCCATCATCGACGCCAAGGCCATCGGCCGCTTCATGCCGCCGGTGTTTCCCGGCGTGCGCGCCGACAGCCTGCCCGAGCTGGCGCGCAAGCTCGAACTGGACGAGACGACGTTCATGCGAACCATCGAGTCCTATAACGCCGCCTGTCGCGTAGGTACCTTCGACCACACCAAGCTGGACGACTGCCATACCGAAGGCGTGCAGCCCGCCAAGACGCACTGGGCGCGCCCCCTGGATACGCCGCCCTATTTCGGCTATGCCGTGCGTCCGGGCATCACCTTCACCTACCTGGGCCTGAAGGTCGACGAGACCGCCGCCGTGCGCTTCGGCGACCGGCCCAGCCAGAACCTGTTCGTGGCGGGCGAGATGATGGCCGGCAACGTGCTGGGCAAGGGCTATACGGCGGGCGTGGGCATGTCCATCGGCACGGCCTTCGGCCGCATCGCCGGCACGCAGGCCGCGGCGGCGGCGCGATCGATCCAGAACCCGGAGGCACAGCGTGCAGCAGCTTGAAGAACTGACCCGCGGCGCACAGGACTTCGGCGCGGCCCCTGGGGGCCGGGCCACGAATGGCCGGGCCACGGATGGTCAGACCGCCACCGAACAGCCCGTGCATATCCACCGCCGCAAGGTCCAAAGCGCCGACCTGACCGCCGACGAAGCCGAAGTGGCGCGCGTCATGCAGATCTGCAACGCCTGTCGCTACTGCGAAGGCTTCTGCGCCGTGTTTCCGGCCATGACGCGGCGGCTGGAATTCGGCAAGGGCGACGTCAACTACCTGGCCAACCTGTGCCACAACTGCGGCGGCTGCCTGCATGCCTGCCAATACGCGCCGCCGCACGAGTTCATGGTGAACGTGCCCCAGGCCATGGCCAAGGTCCGCGTACAAACCTACGGCGACTATGCCTGGCCCGCCGCGCTGGGCGGCCTGTACAAGCGCAACGGCCTGGCGGTGTCGCTGATCGCCTCGGCCGCGCTGGTGCTGTTCCTGGCGCTGGCCGCGCACCTGGCCGGCGGCCTGCTGCACGAGCCGCTGGCGGGCAACTTCTACGCCGTCTTTCCGCACAACACGCTGGCCCTGATGTTCGGCGCGGTGTTCCTGTTCTCGATGCTGGCCCTGGGCATCGGCGTGACGCGCTTCTGGCGCGACGTCAGTCCGGGCTCGGCCAGTGGCCCCGCCATTGCCGAGGCGACGCACGATGCCCTGCGGCTGCGCTACCTGGGCGGCGGGCACGGCAAGGGCTGCAACAACGAGGACGATGCCTTCTCGCTGGCGCGGCGGCGTTTCCACCACTTCACGTTCTACGGCTTCATGCTGTGTTTCGCGGCCACCTGTGTCGCCACGCTGTATCACTACCTGCTGGACTGGCACGCGCCCTATCCGTTCTTCAGTGCGCCGGTGCTGCTGGGCACGGCGGGCGGCATCGGCCTGCTGATCGGCCCGGCCGGCCTGCTGTGGCTGAACCTCAAGCGCCATCCCATGCAGGGCGACGCCGCGCAACGGCCGATGGACCGCGGCTTCATCGTGCTGCTGTTCCTGATCAGCCTGACGGGGCTGCTGCTGCTGGCGCTGCGCGATACCCGCGTCATGGGCCTGATGCTGGCGCTGCACCTGGGCGTGGTGATGGCGCTGTTCCTGACCCTGCCCTACGGCAAGTTCGCGCACGGCATCTTCCGCAGCGCCGCACTGTTGAAGTTCGCGATAGAGAAACGCCAACCCAACAAACTGCAATTGGGATCGGACTGAAAGTCTCGGACTGAAAGTCTCCGACTGAAAGTCTCGGACTGAGAGTCCTGAGCGGAATCGCCCCGCCGCAACACCTCGAGGGCCCGCGCGCCTTCGGGTTTCCCCCAGGGGTTTCTTGTTACGATGACGGCTTTCGTCGTCTCTCCGTACCGAGGAACCCCATCATGCGTATGTTGCACACCATGCTGCGCGTCGGCAACCTGGACCAGTCCATCGATTTCTACACCAACGTCCTGGGCATGCGCGTGCTGCGCCGCAAGGACTATCCGGACGGCAAGTTCACGCTGGCCTTCGTGGGCTACCAGGACGAGGACGAAGGCGCCGTCATCGAACTCACCCACAACTGGGACACCGACAAATACGACCTGGGCAACGGCTATGGCCACATCGCCCTGGAAGTCGAGGACGCCTACGAGGCCTGTGCGAAGGTCAAGGACAAGGGCGGCAAGGTCACGCGCGAGGCCGGCCCGATGAAGCACGGCAGCACCGTGATCGCCTTCGTCGAGGATCCGGATGGCTACAAGATCGAGTTCATCCAGCGCAGCGGCCGCGCCGACTGACCTCGCCATGATCCATCCCATTCTGAAGATGGGCGACCCGCGGCTGCTGCGCGTCGCCGCGCCGGTCACCGAGTTCGGCAGCGCCGCGCTGGACGAACTGATCCGCGACATGTTCGAGACCATGGTCGCCGCGCACGGCGTGGGCCTGGCCGCGCCGCAGATCGGCGTCGACCTGCAACTGGTGATCTTCGGCTTCGAGCACAACGAACGCTATCCCGACGCCCCCTCGGTGCCGCTGACGGTGCTGTGCAATCCGGTCATCACCCCGCTGTCGGACCAGATGGAAGACGGCTGGGAAGGCTGCCTGTCGGTGCCCGGCCTGCGCGGCGTGGTGCCGCGCCACCACCACATCCGCTACACCGGCCGCGATCCGCAGGGCAACGTCATCGACCGCGAGGCCGAAGGCTTCCACGCCCGCGTGGTGCAGCACGAATGCGATCACCTGATCGGCCGGCTGTATCCCTCCCGCATCCAGGATTTCTCGAAGTTCGGCTTCACCGAGATCCTGTTTCCGGGCATGGATCCCAACCAGGACGATTGAAGACGCGCGCCCGATACGCGCGTGGCAGATACTCGCAACAGGCGCGGATTCCACGCCCTGAATGACTCGGG
The DNA here is from genome assembly GCF_900078315.1 of Bordetella ansorpii. Taxonomy (GTDB): domain Bacteria; phylum Pseudomonadota; class Gammaproteobacteria; order Burkholderiales; family Burkholderiaceae_B; genus Bordetella; species Bordetella ansorpii. The sequence continues at coordinate 146,063 of NZ_FKBS01000007.1, read as the reverse complement.
CCCGTACCGCCGGCGATGGCGATACGGGCCCGAGGTGCTTTCCCTTTCGGGAAAGCCGCGGTGCTTAGCAGCGGTTGGTGTTCATCGCGCTGACCACGTTATTGAACTTCTGGCGCAGGTCGTAGGCGTCCCGCACGGCCTGGGTCTGCGGCATGTACGGCTTGCGGTCCTTGGCTTCCTTCACGTAGGTGCCGTCCTCGGTGCGCTGGACGATGGAGCGGCCGATGGCCGTGAAGGCGTTGGCGTCCATCATGAACGACGAGCAACCCTTCTGGTTGGACTCGCGCATCTTGGCGTCGAAACGGGTGGCCATGGTGTTGAATTGGTCCACGGACTGCTTGAAGGCGTCCTTCTTGTCGCCCAGGCCCGTGCCATCGAATACGCCTTCGGCCTGGTCCATGGCGTCCTTGCTGTAATAGACCATGCCGGCGCGGAAGTAGGCCACGGTATCCTTCTTGGCGCTCTCGAACTCGGCCTTGGTGCGGGCGCGGTCCTTGGCCTCGATGCCTTCGAAGAAGCCTTCCTGGGCGGTGGCCAGCGCGGTCATGCTCTCGATGAACGCGGGCTGGATCTCACGGCCATGCGCGCCGTTGTCGCTGGTGTAGGTCTTGGCGCTGATGTATTGCGTCATGTCGTTGTACAGCGGCGCGGCCTTGGTCAGCGCCTCGATGTATTTGCGCGCGGGGCCGTCCAGCTCAGCCATCTCGGGCTTCATGGCCACGGCCTTGTCCAACTGCTCCCTGGTGCGGTCCATATAGAACGAGGCGTAGTACTGGACGTCCTTCTTCTCCTTCCCTTCGATCACCGGCTGCACGTACTTCTGGTACTTCTCGAGCGCGCCACCGTACGAATCGGTCACCGAGTTCGCCACGCCCACATAGGCGTTGTACTTCTGGATTTCGGCCTGATCGGCCGACACCTTCGGCGCATCGGGCTGCTTGGGCTTGTCTTCGCCGCAAGCGGACAACGCCAACACGCAGGCTGCCACGGCCAGCGACCGGATCGCATTCTTGACGATCATGAGAGCTCCTCGTTCTAAAGTAAAAGGCAAAGAAAGTCCCTGCGGCCGGTAAGAACCAGTCGCTTGGAGATATTGAAGAGAGATCAGCAGGACGACCGCACGGGCGGCGTCAGGTCGTACAGGAAACCAGCGGATCGCGTTGCATGATCCGGGCGTCACCACTGCGGGGCATCGACGAGACCTAGGGTAAATACTGAGGATCGGGATTATACGGACCCGTTTTCTGTGGACTGGTTACAAGCGTGTTCTCAATGTTTTCCTGACATGTCGATTGCTACAAAACGGGGCCGATTCCGTCACATTCAAGTCACTAGCCCGTCGGGGCCACACGCCTCGCCCGCGGGTCACTCTGCGACAATGGCCGTTTCTTGCAGCCCTGCCCTACGTCCTCGTCGATGCTGAACAAACTCTGGTTGGCTTTTTTCATCGCGGCGGCCGCCGCCGGCCTGGTGCGGTGGATCGGCTGGGGCGACGCCGACGTGTTCCGCCACATCGTGGCCGCCCTGTTCGACATGGCGCGCGTGTCGGTCGAGGTCATGGTGCTGCTGTTCGGCACGCTGACCTTGTGGCTGGGCTTCCTGCGCATCGCCGAGGCGGCTGGCTTGGTCGAGAAACTTGCCAGGCTGCTGGGCCCGCTGTTCGCGCGCCTGATGCCCGAGGTGCCGCGCGGCCACCCCGCCATCGGCCTGATCACGCTGAACTTCGCGGCCAACGGCCTGGGCCTGGACAACGCCGCCACCCCCATCGGGCTGCGCGCGATGCGCGAGCTGCAGACGCTGAACCCCACGCCCGAGACCGCCACCAACGCGCAGATCCTGTTCCTGGTGATGAATGCGTCGTCGCTGACGCTGCTGCCGGTCACGCTGTTCATGTTCCGCGCGCAACAGGGTGCGCCCGATCCCACGCTGGTGTTCCTGCCCATCCTGCTGGCCACCAGCATCGGCTCGCTGGTGGGCCTGCTGGCCGTGGCCGCCTGCCAGCGCCTGAAGCTGCACGACCCCATCGCGCTGGCCTGGCTGGGCGGCGGCGCCCTGCTGCTGGGCGGTTTCATGGCGCTCTTGTCCACCATGACGGCCAGCGCCATCGCCGCGCTGTCGTCGCTGCTGGGCAACCTGGCGCTGTTCGGCATCCTGCTGTCGTTCCTGCTGATCGGCGCGTGGAAGAAAATCCCCGTCTACGAGACATTCATCGAGGGCGCGAAGGAAGGTTTCGACGTGGCGCGCAGCCTGCTGCCCTATCTGGTGGCGATGCTGTGCGCGGTGGGCGTGCTGCGCGCCTCGGGCGCGCTGGATTTCGCGCTGGAAGGCATCCGCTGGCTGGCGCATGCGGTGGGCTGGGACACGCGTTTCGTCGATGCCTTGCCGACCGCGCTGGTCAAGCCGTTCTCGGGCAGCGCGGCGCGCGCCATGATGCTCGAGACGATGACGCACTTCGGCGTGGACAGTTTCCCGGCGCTGCTGGCCGCGGTGATGCAGGGCAGCACCGAAACGACGTTCTACGTGCTGGCTGTGTACTTCGGGGCAGTCGGCATCGTCCGCACGCGGCATGCGGTCGGGTGCGCGTTGATCGCGGATCTGGCGGGGGTGCTGGCTTCGATCTTTGTCTGTTATTGGTTCTTTGGATGACGGGTTGATGCCCGGGGGCTCATGCCGCTTGTCGTGCGCCGGGATAAGCGCATGACGACAGTCAGGGAAAACGGAATTCCGCGTCATGGCGGTCTTCCCGAAGCGTTCAATGAATGATCGCGGTGACGCGAATCTCGAAGCGCATCGTCGGAAGCCCCAGTGCTTCGACACCCAGCTGCGTCCAGATCGGCGCATGGTTCGGCATGTACTGACGGTACAGCCTGACGATCGTTTCATTGACGATCGGAGGGAAGCCACCCACATGGTATGTATTGACGTGAATGACGTGGCTCCAGCCTGCACCGGCTTGCGCCAGAACCCGTTCGATATTCCGAAATGCGGCGGTGATTTCTTCCTCGATCGCCTCGGGCATTACGAGATCGTCGTTCCAGCCGCCCTGGCCGGAGGTCTCCACCCGGTCTCCAACCCTGACGGCGGACGAGAAGTGCAGGTTTTCCCGGAACATAGCGCCAGACCCGGGGACGACGAAAAATTCTGGCTTTTCCATTGTATTTCTCCAAGGCATGCATCCAACGTCCCACCGGGATTGGTGGCCGTGATTTGCCAAAGTCGATGCTGGTACTGCACCCAACGCCGCAAGACTGCGCAGGGACGATTGGTTTTCTTGCCATGCACCAGGTCGGATGGATGTCCTGGCTCATTACGTAGCTGACGAGGGCGGCTTCGGCTCCTCCGGCAGTGGGATGAACTCTGCGTCGTCCGCATCCGGCAGTTTCATCCTTCCGGCCTTCCAATCGGAAGCCGCCTGCGCAAGCCGGTCCTTCGAGGAGGACACGAAGTTCCAGTAAAGGAACCGCTCTCCCAGGGGCTCGCCGCCCAAAACCATGACCGTAGAGCGCGCCAAGGCCCGCACGTGCGAAGCGGTTGGGCCGAGCACGAGCATCCTTCCGTCCTCGTAGCGCACACCGTCCAATTCCACCGCACCGGTCGCGATGTAAAGCGCGCGTTCCTTGTGTCCGCCCGGAATCTCGGCGGTCGCACCAGGCGCCATGTCGAGATGGGCGTAGAACAGCGGCGAATGCGTCTTGGCGCCAGCGGTCAAACCGTAGGCGCTGCCGGCGATGAGCTGCCCATTCACGCCGGCGTCGCTCCATTTCGGCAATTCGCTTTCAGGGTGATGGGAGAAGGACGGGGCGATCTCCTCCAGTTCGGTCGGCAGTGCGACCCAAGCCTGGATGCCGTGCAGGTGATCGCCCTGCACACGAGCGCGCTCGAAGCGCTCGCTGTGCGTGATGCCGCGCCCCGCGGTCATCCAGTTCACCTCCTGTGGCCGGATTGCTTGTTCATAGCCGAGGCTGTCGCGATGCATCACCTCGCCGGCGAACAGGTAGGTCACCGTGGCAAGACCGATGTGCGGATGGGGGCGGATGTCCATGCTCCTATCGAGTCCCGGCGCGAGGTCGAGCGGCCCCATGTGGTCGAAGAAGATGAAGGGCCCCACCATGCGCCGCTTTGCGAACGGCAGCACGCGGCCTACGTCGAAGCCGCCGCCGAGGTTGCGACGCCGCTGCTCGATGATCATTTCAATCATGGTGCGTCTCCGGCGTGGTGGCCACGCGGACGATCGGCGCGACCTCGGAGCCCAGAAGTTCGATCGAACGCGTCATCGCCGCTGTTTCCAGAGAGGCGGTACTCATCTGGAAGGTGATGCGCGAGACGCCGCCAAGCACCTCGCTGGCGCGCAGCATCTTCGCCGCAACCGTGTCCGGACTGCCGACCAGAAACGCGCCCTTGGGGCTCGCCATATCGTCGAACTGCGCGCGCGTCGGAGGCGACCAGCCGCGTTCGCTTCCGACCTTGGCGGTAAGCTGGGACCAACCGGGGAAGAAGGCGTCACCCGCCGCAACGTCGGTCTCGCCGACGAAGCCCATCGCGTGGATACCGACCTTCAAGGTGGCCGGGTCGTGGCCGGCTCGAAGGCCGGCCTCACGGTAGAGATCAACCGCCGGTCGGAAGCGTTCGAACGAGCCACCAATGATGGCCACCATTAACGGAAGGCCGAGCGTGCCAGCACGCGCGAACGACTGCGGCGTGCCGCCGACGCCGAGCCAGACGGGCAGGCGCTGTTGGTGCGGTCGCGGGAAGACGCCCTGGCCGGTCAGCGCTGGCCGAAACCGCCCCTGCCAAGTGGGGTGGGTCGTCTCGACGAGCTTCAAGAAGAGTTCGAGGTTCTCCGCAAACAGGTCGTCGTAGGCACGCGTATCGAGGCCAAACAACGGGAAAGCCTCGCCGAACGACCCGCGTCCGACGACGAGTTCGGCACGCCCTCTGGAGATCAGGTCGATCGTCGCAAACTCCTGGAAAAGACGCACGGGGTCCACCGCGCTCAGCACCGTCACCGCGCTGGTCAGCCGGATCTGAGTGGTGCGGGCCGCCGCCGCCGCGAGGATGATCGACGGCGCGGAATCGAGGAATTCTGCACGGTGATGTTCGCCGATCCCGAACACGTCGAGCCCGACCCGGTCGGCGATTTCGACCTCGGCGAGCAGGTTGGCCATGCGGTCGGCCGCCGACGGCAGCGCGCCGGTCGTGGGATCGGGCAGTATCGCTGCAAAGCTGTCGATGCCGATCTGCATCATTGTTGGTGCTCCTATTCGATTCATGCCTAAAGGTGCTCGGCTGTGCCGGCTAGGCGAGGAGCTCTGCTAGCTCGACTAGGTTTCCGAAGGGATCGGCGAAGAACGCGAGCCGGCGACTGATCGCCTCGACCACGAACGGCTCGGCGACGATATTCACTCCGCGCGCCCGGAGCTCCTCGACAGTTGCATCGACATTGGCCACGGTGAGGCAGAAGTGGTGATAGCCAGCGTAGGCAAGGCTGCCGCCGAGGTCGGTATAGGGCCGCACGTCCTGCGGGACGGGCTCATCCCCGCCGAGTATCTCGATGTAGAAAAGATCGTCGGTCGGCGGAGCGATGAAGGCGAGCTTCGCGTGGGCGTAGTCCCATTCAGCGACCATGCGGAAATCCAGCTTCTCCACATACCAGCGCTTGAACGCCTCAATGTCACGGGTGCGGACCGCGACGTGATGGCCGCGCATATCGGCGAAGGGTGAAAGACGGTTGTGTGTCGGCGAAACGAAGTCGGCCATGGTTGCCTCCTTGAGGTTAGAACCTGTACGTCGTCTGGAAACCGACCATCTTGATAGTGCGCGCGGGCCCGGTGTCACGAATGAATGGCCCGGGATCAAAAGCACTGAGCGACGCGGTCAAGTTCAGCTCTGGTGTCATCTGCCAGCTTGTGGCTAGTTCGATCTGTTTGCCAATAAAGCGCGCGTCGCTTCGCCGACCGCTGCGTACGAGCAACCCTGAAATGCCGTAGATTCCGTCAGCAGTGCTCTGACGCCAGTAGGCCACCGCGGTCAGCGATACTGCGACATCCTCGTGCGGATGCACCGAGATCGAGGGGCGCACGTGAATGAGGTTCCGCGGGCCGATTGGCGACAGTGCTCCAAAATACTTCCCGTTCGGAAAAAGCGGGTTCAGCGTTCCCAACTTCGGATCGTCTGGATCGCTGTCGCCTGAGACGATATCGGCGGTGAGCGCAATTTCTGGTTGCAGCGGCGTACTCCGGAAGCGATACCCCGTCTCGGCTCCTGCGCCCCACGCCTGCGAGCGATGACCTGCAAATGTGCCAAGCTGGAACGCCGCCTCGACGTTCCAGTGCCAGGCGCCGTCATATCCGAAGACTCTGGAACCAACAGTGTGCGCCAACTGCTTGCCAGCGCCCTGGTCGAAGACAGCATTTCGATCTCGCAGGCCGATGTAGTACACATCGAAGCCGCTCAGATGCTTCGCATCGAACCATTGCGTGGTGTAAAGCCCCCAGACTGCTTTATTGCGCGAACGTCGGTCGTTGAACCCGCCGATCTTCGTGTCGACCGGCTGGAGGTAGAAGCCGGTCAACTGATGTACCTCGCCGGTGAGAGTCGCTTCAACGCCGTCAAAGGGCAGCGGAACACCGGTGCCATACCGCCTGTCGATGAAGCGTCCCGATCCAAACGAAACCAGCTTTCGTCCTGCCGACAATTGGAGCAAGGCGTTACCCGGTACCGCAACCCCGGCATCGACAAACGCCTGGAGCATGTCGACGCCAGTCGTGTCTGCTGGCCCTTTCATACGATCTGTCCCTGATATCGTCGACAGGATCGGCTGCGCAAACATCCGGACGTTACCAATGTGGAGATCAGCGTAGGGCATCAGACGATTCCAGACGTAGCTGTCGTCCGGTGATGATCCCCAGCTCACATTCTCATAGCCTTCGTAGCGTGATCGCGCCTCGACACCGGTCGTGAGGTAGGTCGTGCCGTCGACGCTGAGGGGAATGTATTTGAATGGCTCTGTCCAACGCCCCTTGCGGTTTGCGGGATCGGCGAGCGCGGACCAATCTTCAGAATAGCGCTCGATCGTCAGTGTCGGGGCGCGCTCTAGGTTGGTCGATACCTGCGCGTTCGCCGCGAACGGCGTGGCCGCAGCAATGAACATTCGCCACCATATGGCATTCGCCGGCCGAGTGGTTGTGTGTCGATTGCCATCGCGGCACGGTAGATGGCTCGACACGCTCCCGACCCGATCAGAAGGGATGGCGGGCATCGCCATGCCAGGTCGATCCTCGCCATCCATCGGGGTCAGCTCGCCTTGTTCTCGACGGGGGTGTTGAGCAGTTGCTGCTCCCACAGGTACGCGATGCCGCTGCCGCTGAAGTGCTCGATGAGAATTTCGGTCAGCGCCTCGACATGCTCGGTGCGCGCCCAATCGCGTTGCCATTCGCCAGCAAGCGCCATCACGGTCATCACGTTCGCGCCGGCCGCGATCATTCGCTGGATGGCAACTTCGTGAGACTCCTTCGAAATCCCGCCCGACGCGTCGGTGATCACGGTCACGTCCCAGCCTTCGCCAGCGGCCTGGATGACAGGCATTGCGACGCAGACCTCGGTCCAGAGGCCGGCGATGATCAACTGCTTGCGGCCAGTCGCCTTGACCGCGTCGACCACGCTTTTGTCCTGCCAGGTGTTCACCCAGGTGCGATCGATGACTTCCTGGTCCGGGAATACGTCGGTGATCTGCTTGAAGAGAAGCCCACCGCGCGCCGCGATCACGCTGGTGAGAATGGTCGGGACTTCGAACGCCTTGGCCAGCTTGGCCAGCGCGGTTGTAAGGTTGACCACGGCTTGCGGATCATGACTATTTAGGTTGGCGAGCTGGTAGGGTTGGTGATCGATCAGAACGAGCACTGAGTCTTCGGGACGAAGAAGTGAGTCGAGGCCATTTCGAAAAGTCATGCGCATTTCCTTTGTTGCCGTTTGGAAGAAGGATGGGGCTTCAGAAAAACAAGCGCTTGCAACGTTTATTCCCTGAATCAACATTGTGCTTTTCGCATGCTCGATTCGATAGTGCCGTTGCCCGGCGAGCTGTGTCGCAGAAACAGGAACATCAACATGGGCCTCAAGAAGAAACTTGGACATTTATGCCCCCGACGCTACGACACTCCGTGCTGGCGGCGGTGGCGGGAATAGTTATGTCATCAGGAGTTCCGGTCGCACGAGGCCCGCAACGATCCCGTTGGATCGAGCGCGGCCTGGGTCTCTGGACGTGCGGTCTGTCGTGAGTCCCGCGCTAAACTATGCAGGATCGCCAGCTCTGCTCAATGCAGCTTGAGTGGGATATGGGCGTCTGAATTGGCCAGCTCGCAGTTTGGCCGAACTACTTACACTGGCCGGACGCGCTTCACGGCTTCATGACGATGCGGCCAAGCGGCTTCGCCGTCTCCGCGAATTCGTGGGCTGCCGCAGCTTCGGCCAAGGGGAACGTTCGGTCGATGACGGCCCGGATGCGCCCGGTGGCAACGGCTTGCAACAGGTCGTCCACACTTGACCGAACAGTGGGCCTTTCGAAAAGAGGTCCCATGAACACCCCCAGAAGCGTCTGGTTAGATTGCATGGGCGGCCACAGGTCGACGGCCAGGCTGCCACCGCCCGCATTGCCAACGAAGACGAGACGTCCCTCCGGAGCAAGGGCGGAAAGAGAAGCTGGCAAGGTCGCCCCCACCGGGTCGATGACGAGGTTAGCGCCGGCGCCGTGGGTGATCTGTCGGACGGTGTCCGCGACGTCACTCGTCGTGCGATCCACGACGAGGTCGGCACCGAGTTCAATCAACCGGCTGCTTCGCCGCGTTCCGCTTGCCACAGCGATAACCGTCGCGCCAGCCTGTGCGGCAAGCTGAACGGCGGAGAGACCCACGCCACCAGCAGCTGCTTGGACAAGAACGGTTTCTCCACGCCGGAGCGCGCCTCGCGTGAAAAGGCAGTGATGCGCGGTTCCAAAAGAGATCGGCAACACCGCCGCATCTGCCGCAGCCACCCCATCTGGAATGAGCCATGTTCGCCCCGCCGCCACGGCCCAGAGTTCCGCATGCGATCCCTGCATGTCAAAAGCCGCGACCCGATCTCCGATCGTGCGGCTTCTGACGTTCGATCCGACCGCGATCACCGTGCCCGAGGCAGCGTAGCCGACCACCCAGGAAGGACGAGGCGGCGGTGTCGAGCGACGGTTGATCAGATCGCCCCCTTCGATCGAGATCGCCTCGACAGAAATCAGGACGTCGTCTGGCTCTACGGTTGGACTGGGGATATCGACATACCTCAAGACGCTGGGTGCGCCTTGCGCGTCGTAAACCGCTGCTTTCATGATTGTTCCTCTACCTCATCAATGAATCCGGATCGGTTTCGTCGAATGACCATCCAGAGCACCGTGCTTCCATCCATGAAAGCGCGCCACCGTCCACAGTGAGGATCGTCCCGGTGATCTGCCGGGCGGCAAGCGTTGCGAGGAAGGCGACCGCGGCCGCGACGTCCTCTGGTTGGTTGAAGCGGGCGAGGGGGATCAGCCTACGCTGGTAATCCGCAGATTCGCCCGTTTCGGGATTCGAGTCGGTGTTGGTCGATCCCGGTTGAACGAGATCTACCGTGATGTCCCGGGGTCCCAGTTCACGCGCGGGGCCGCGGTTGAATGCCTGAAGCGCCGCTTTCGTCATGTAATAGACCGTACCGGGTATACCAACGATTCTCCCCGCTCCTTGCCTCCCCCTGCGACCGAACTAGCCTCCCGATCAGGACTCTCCCGGATTGCGCATCGTGCTCATGCGCCTGCCCGCTCCTCGATGAATGCCAGCAGATCGGCATTGATGAGGTCGGGATGCGTGGCGAACAAGCCGTGCGACAGACCCGGATAGGTCTTCAGCGTACCGTTCGACAGCAACTTGATCGCCGTGCGCGCCGAGGCGTCGATCGGCACAACTTGGTCGTCCTCGCCATGCATCAGCAACACCGGCAAGGAGACGGCCCGCAGATCCTCAGTGAAGTCAGTTTCCGAGAAGGCGACAATGCAGTCGTAATGGGCCTTGGCGCCGCCCATCATGCCCTGCCGCCACCAATTGCGGATCAGCCCGTCACTCACCTCGGCACCCTCGCGGTTGAAGCCGTAGAAGGGACCGGTCGGGACATCGAGAAAGAACTGTGCGCGGTTGCGGAAGAGCGCCTCGCGAAATCCGTCGAACACCGCCATCGGCAGGCCACCGGGATACTCGGGTGTCTTCAGCATGATCGGCGGCACTGCGCCGATGAGCACAGCCTTGGACGCGCGCCCGGGCTCGCTATGCGCAACATAGCGGATGACTTCGCCGCCACCGGTCGAGTGTCCGATATGGACGGCGTCGTTCAGATCGAGTGCTCGCACCAACTCCGCGACGTCGGCGGCGTAAGTATCCATCTCGTTGCCGGTGTCGGTCTGGTCGGAGCGTCCGTGACCACGTCGGTCATGGGCAACGACTCGATAGCCCTTGCTGAGGAAAAACAGCATCTGGTTGTCCCAATCGTCTGCGCTCAATGGCCAGCCGTGATGGAACATGATGGGGCGCGCTTCCTTCGGCCCCCAATCCTTGTAGAAGATGCGGGTTCCGTCTTGCGTGGTCATCATCGTCATTCCTGGGCTCCTTCATTCGTGTATAGGCAGAGGGTTGCGCCGAATTGGCTCAGGCGAGCCGCCACCACAAGGTCGCAGCCTCTTTTGACCAAGCTCTCGAATGCCACATCTGTTCCGGACGAGGCGCGGGTCAAGATGGCTCGCTACTTCTCATCCTAATTGCACTGCTACGTGCTACGACGATCTGCGTCGCTGCTTTAAGGCACTATTGTGCTGACCTAATTTTGACGTGGTAGTAGCGCTCCGCGATGAGCTGTGTTGCGAGAAGTGGAACACTTGATGCGTATCGACTTGATTCATATCTATCTAAGTGTCGAAATCCGCTACTCGAACCGGGCGTTGCACTTTTTGCGACACAGCTTCACCCCGGCTACGGCTAGCCCAACAGACGTTTGCGGCGATACGCTTGATCAGTTAATGGCTCAAGATCAGAAAGGTAATTAGATGGCCGAAGCGAGCCTGGGGCAGACGATCGGACCTGCGGTCGTCCTGATGGGAGCGGCCGTCGTTGCGGTGCCCTTGTTCCGGCGGCTCGGCCTGGGTTCGGTACTGGGCTATTTTGCCGCCGGCGTGCTCGTCGGCCCATCGGTGCTCGGGTTCTTCACCGATACCCGATCCATGCTGCACTTCTCGGAGCTCGGCGTGGTGATGCTCCTGTTCGTGATCGGATTGGAGCTGCGCCCGCACAAATTGTGGGCGATGCGTGGCCAGATCTTCGGCCTGGGCCTGCTCCAGGTCGCCGGCGCGATCGCTGCGCTCGCGCTGGCCGGCGTGGCGATCTTCGGCCTTTCCGCTCCGGTTGCCTTCGTCGCCGGCGCGGGCTTCGTCATGTCCTCGACCGCCGTCATCATGTCGGTACTGCAGGATCGGGGCGAGACATCGAGCCCGGAAGGCCAGAAGTCGGTCGCCATCCTGCTGTTCGAGGACCTGATGATCGTGCCGCTGCTGGCCGTGGTCTCATTCCTCTCGCCGCTCTCCCATGGACAGGCGGGATGGCCTGACGTGTTGATGGCATTGGCCGCGTTGCTGGCACTGCTGGCGGTATCACGGTGGGGCCTGAATCCGTTCTTCGCCCTGCTCGCGCAGACACGTATACGCGAAGTTATGACTGCGGGCGCGCTGCTCGTGGTGCTGGGCGCGGCGCTGTTGATGGAGGTCACCGGCCTGTCGATGGCGATGGGCGCCTTCCTTGCCGGGGTGATGCTGTCGGGTTCAAGCTACAGGCACCAGATCGAAAGTGACATTGAGCCCTTCCGTGGCCTGCTCATGGGGCTGTTCTTCCTGGCTGTTGGCATGTCGCTCGACCTAACCATCGTGGTGGCCGCATGGCAGTTGCTGCTTGCGATGCTGCTCGCATTCACAGTCGCAAAGGGAATCGTGGTCTTTGCCGCCGCACACCTGTTCGGCGCGTCCAACCGCCAGGCGCTGCATCGAACATCCATGTTCTTGCAGGGCGGGGAATTCGCCTTCGTGCTCTATGCGGCGGCGGCCTCGGGTGGCGTGATTGACGGGCGCGAACACGCGCTCTTTATTACCGTCGTGATCCTGTCCATGGCAATGACCCCGCTGCTCATGATCGCGGCCGACTGGCTGCTGCGGACCGAAACGTCGTACGACGACGTCGAAGCCGCCCGCGATCTGAAGGGGCGGATACTCATCATCGGCTTTGGCCGCTTCGGCCAGATCAGTTCGCAGATCTTGCTGGCCAAAGGTGTCAGGCTTTCCGTCATCGACAAGGATCCCGAGCGAATCCGCGACGCGGGACGCTATGGCTTCAAGGTGTTCTTCGGCGATGGCGTCCGGCTCGACACCCTGCGCCACTCTGGTGCGGGTGATGCCGATGCCATTATGGTCTGCATAGACGACCCCAAGGCCGCGATGCAGATCGTGGAGCTGGCTCGCCACGAGTTTCCACAGGCCAGGCTGCTGGTTCGAAGCCGCGACCGTGGACATGCGGTGGAACTGATCCGCGCAGGTGTCGACTATCAGATTCGGGAGACGGTGGAATCCGCCTATCTCATGGGAGCGGCTGGGCTTCGAGCGCTGGGGCACGCCGAAGTCGATATCGAGGAAGCAGCCGAGGTCATCCGCCAGCGGGATAACGAGCGCTTGTCCGAACAAGTGCAGGGAGACTTCATGTCGGGCCGGGATAGGTTGCTTCTACAACCTATCCCTGAGCCGCTTGCCGGCTCGTCAGTATCACAACAACCTTCTGATTAGCCCGTCGTTTCGAGCGTTTCTTCGACTCGGAGCCGCTCGACTCAGCAACTGCCTAGCGAGTGGTCACTCAGTAGATACTGCGCTTTCAGGTGAGTATTTCTCTCGAGAAGACATGTGTAGGCGCTGACGCCAAGTCGAAATTGGCCGTCTTCTGTTCCTGCATCCAATGCAGCGGCACCATTCCATGGCCATCATATTGCGGAAAAAGGAACACGGAATGAACATCGAAGAGCTACGGACATTCGTAGAAGTTGCTGAGGCGGGAGGAGTTTCGCCTGCCGCGCTTCGGTTGGGCTTGTCCAAGTCGATTGTCAGCCGTCGGCTCGCCCGACTCGAAGCGGAACTTGGCGTCCAGTTGCTTGCACGATCCACTCGCGGGGCTACTTTGACAGAGGCCGGAGCCACGTTTCGGAACTATGCAGCCAGGGTATACGCCGAGATCGAAATGGCCAGGGAAACGATCCTTCCCGAAGGGGGTCTTCGCGGCAGTCTGCGGGTCGCCATGCCACTTACTTTCGGTCCAACCCACTTCGCCCCGGTGCTAGCTGAAATGGCACGCCAGCACCCGCAGCTTCACATTCACGCCTGCTACAGCGATCGCTTCGTTGACCTGATTGCAGAGGGTTTCGATTGCGCGATCCGAGGCGCTTACCTTCAGGACTCCAACCTGATCGCGAAGCGCGTCGGGCCAATCGATGGAAAGCTCGTCGCGAGCCCAGACTATATCGAGGCGCACGGGTCGCCCAAAACCATCGGGGAAGTAGTCATGCATCAGGCGCTCATGCAGGGGACTGAGGCATGGCGATTTATGGACGGCAACAAGGTTGTCACCGTTCGGCCGCAGGGTAGGTTCAAGGCCGACAGTGCTACAGCTCTTGCCATCGCGGCAGTGGCAGGGCTCGGCATCGCTTGGCTGCCCGATTACGTCACAGAGGAACATCTGGCCTCCGGCGCGCTGGTACCGATCATGACACGCTATCCGGTACCTTCAGGGGCCGTATACGTCGTTCGCCCCCCAAGTCAGCACCCCTCTCGGAAAGTACAAGTTCTCACCGAACTTCTGATCAAGTATTACCGCGAGCCTTCAAACCCGGAGGAAGCCGCTCGTGCAAAAGTACAACCTCAAAGGTGATGAATCATAATCTATGGCGGTAGCCCAACACTTCGGCCAGGTTGAACATCTTGCGCAGCACGCCGAAAGCGCGGTTGGCTTCGGCCGGCTTGTAGGCAAACTTCTCCATCAGTCCAGCAATGTCGGGGCGCTTCACATCAAGCACCTTCTTGCGGCCCAATACTGGAACAATGCAGCGGTCGATGACGCCCTGATAGCCGCGCTGCGTGGTGGGTTTGTTGCGCTTCTTGGAGTAGTCCTCCATGAATTTCCTGCACAGCGCCTCCACCGTGGGCGCCTTGCGCGCCTCGGCCTTGGCACCGCCGGGATCGCCGCCCCGGCGAACCTCGGCCAGCCAGTCCTGCGCCATGGCGCGGGCCTGCTCCACGACCAGTTCCCCGTACAGTCCCAGCCAAGGCTTGCGAGGCTACCCGGCGTTCGTGCGGTACTGAAGCATGAACACCTTGCGACCCGCCGGGGTAATCTTGCACAGGAAGCCGGGCACCACGGTATCCCGAAGTTCGATGTCCTTTAAGAGCCAGATAGGAGCAGCGCGAGGGGAAACCGGGTCAAGTTTCAGAAAGCACCGGCATATGCTGGATGCGCGTAAGCTCTTGATAAACCTGCTGTATCGAGCTACGACGCAGTCCAGCGAAGTACCGGGCTGGAGCCATCGTCAACAAAAAAACACCGTCCTGGCAGACGTTGCAGGCCTCGGCAAGAATCAGACGTCCCGCATCCCCACCACCTGGTCCACCATCCGCGGCGCCGATCCCAGATAGTTCTCCGGCGCCGTCAATCGCTCCAACGCCGCGCGATCGAAGTGCGCCGACACCTCGGGCACGGCCTCCAGCGCCTCTGCCAGCGTGCCACCCTTTTCGTTCACGTGGCGGCATGCCGCGTACACCACGTCGTGAGCCTGCTGACGTCCCATGTGCGGCGCCAGTCCCATCATCACGGCCTCGGCCACGATCAGGCCCGACGTGATGCCCAGGTTGCGCCGCATGCGATCCGTGTCGACGATGAGGCCTCCGAGCATGAAACGCGCCTGATTCAGCGCGCCCGCCGTCAGCACGAAGCTCTCGGGGATTGCCATCCACTCCGCATGCCACGGCCCCGTGGCGCGTTCGAAGTCCTGCACCATTGCGTCCAGCATCAGGCCGGCATGCTGACGCACGGCCTTGGAGGCCGCCAGCATCAGTTCGCTGGAAATCGGATTGCGCTTCTGCGGCATGGTGCTGCTGGCGCCGCGGCCCGTCACGAACGGCTCGTACAGTTCGGCGAATTCCGTCGAGGCCATCAGCATCACGTCCAGCGCGATCTTGCCCAGCGAACCCGTGACCAGCGCCAGGAAATTCACGGCTTCGGCCAGGCCATCGCGCGCCACGTGCCACGTCGTGGCGGGCACGCCCAGGTTCAGCTCTCGCATCAGGGCGCGCTGCACCGCCAGGCCCTGGTCGCCCAGCGAGGCCAGCGTGCCGGCGGCGCCGGCGAACTGGCCCACCAGCACGCGCGGACGCAGTTGTTGCAAGCGCTCGGCGTGGCGGTCGAACATCGCCAGCCAGATGGCCGCCTTGTAGCCGAAGGTGATGGGCAACGCTTGTTGCAAGTGCGTGCGGCCGGCCATCGGCGTGTCACGGTGGCGCACGGCCAGGCCGGCCAGGATGCGGCGCAGTTCGGCGATGTCCGCGTCCACCAGGTCCAGCGCGGCGCGCACCTGCAGGATCACGGCTGTGTCCATGATGTCCTGCGTCGTCGCTCCCCAATGCACATAGCGGCCGGCCTCGCCGCACAACTTCACCAACTGGTGCACCAGCGGCAGGATCGGGTAGCCCACGATGTCCGTCTCGTGGCGCAGATGGTCGAGATCCAGCGATTCGAACTTCGAATGCGTGGCGATCGCCTCGGCGGCCTCGGCGGGAATCACGCCGCACGAGGCCTGCGCGCGAGCCAGCGCGACCTCGACCTCGATGTAGCGTTCGATCAGCGCACGGTCAGAGAAGATCTCGCGGATGGCCGGCGTGCCGAAGGCATCACGGAACAGCACCGAGTCCAATACGGTGGTGGCGCCTTGGAAAGCGGAAATAGTCATGGATTCATGTCTCCTCAAAGCCCTGCCAGCTTGTCCAGCCAGGGACGCAGATTGGTCTTCTGTTCCAGCCCGAAACCCGGCGCATCGGTGGGCCGCACCAGCCCCCCACCCACGCCGCAGCCTTCGGGATAGCCGCCGAACGGCTGGAATACGCCGGGATAGGCTTCGCAACCGCCCAGCTCCAACCCGACCGCGATGTGCAGGTTGATCAGGTGCCCGCCATGCGGATAGGCCTGCGCGCGGCTGTAGCCATGCGTCTCCAGCAGATCGAGCATGCGCGCGTACTCGGTCAGGCCATAGCAAAGGCCCGCGTCCATCTGGAAGATGTCCTTGCCTGGACGCATGCCGCCAAACAGCACCAGGTTGTTCACGTCCTGCAGCGAGAACAGGTTCTCGCCCGTGGCCACCGGCAGCGCATACGCATCGGTCAGGCGGCGGTTCAGGCCGTAGTCCAGCGGATCGCCCACCTCTTCGTACCAGCGCAGCCGATACGGCTCGATGGCGCGCGCGCAGGCCAGCGCGGCGTCCAGGTCGTAGCGGCCGTTGACGTCCACCGACAGGCGGCTGCCGTCGCCGGCCACGGCCAACGCGGCCTCGATGCGTTTCAGGTCGGTCGCAAGCGGGGCGCCGCCGATCTTCATCTTGAAGGCCTGGAAACCCTGCTCGCGATAGCGTTGCAGTTCGTCGCGCAGGCGCGCCGCGCCGTCGGACGCTCCCTCGTCGGGATAGTAGTAGCCGCCCGCGGCATATACGTCCACTCCCTGCGTCCTGCCCTGGCGGCCGTGATGGCGGGCGATGCCCACGTGGGCCGGTTCATCGTCGAGCTTGGCGTTCAGGTCCCACACCGCCAGTTCCAGCGCGCCGGCCGCCGCAGCGCGGTCGCCGTGGCCACCCGGCTTCTCGTTGCGCAGCACGGTCTGCAGCACCTTGGCCGCATCGAAACGGCGGCCGCTGGCGTCCAGCAACGACTCGGGCTCGGCCTGCTTCAGGCGCGGGATCATGCGGTCGCGCAGGATGCCGCCCTGCGCATAGCGGCCGATGGAATCGAACGCATAGCCGATGACGGGCTTGCCATCGCGGATCACGTCGCTGACCAATGCCACCAGCGAAATATCGTGCTCGGAGAAATTGACCAACGCGTTGGCGACGTTGCCTTCCATGCGCACGGAGATTTCACGTACGTCGATAAGCTTCATGAGTACTGACCTTGAGGAGAATATGGATGGCGCGCAAGGAAACCTGCGCCATTACAGCGAAGCGTTCGCTGGCCGGCCCAGCGCACGGTGATACTCGGCGCGCGCGACGTCGGTGTCGAAGTCGCCGTTGAGCTTGGCCACCACCACCGTGGCTACGCTGTTGCCCATGGCGTTGCAGATGCACACCGCCTGTGACGTGAAGCGATTGATGCCGAACAGCAGCGGCAGCCCCTCGATGGGCAACATGCCCGAGGCCGTGACGGTTGCGGCGAACACGATGAACGTGCCTCCCGACACCGTGGCCGCGCCCTTGGACGTCACCAGCATGATCAGCAACAGGCCCAATTGGTGTTCCCACGTCAACGGAATGCCGTAGGCATTGGCCAGGAACATCACGCACAGCGGCATGTACACCGACGTGCCGTCCAGGTTGAACGCATAGCCCGTGGGCAGCACCAGGCTCACGGTCTGCTTCGAGCAGCCCAGGGCCTGGAGTTTCTCCATCAGGCGCGGAAAGGCGCTTTCGGACGACCCCGTGGCGAACAGGATGCCGATCTCGGACTTGAAGTAGCGCAGGAAATGGAAGATGTTCATGCCCACGCAGCGCAGGATCACGCCGAACACCACGACGACCACGAAGGCCAGGATGGCGTACATCACCAGCAGCAGGTAGCCCAGCGAGATCAATGCCTGCGTGCCGCTTGCGCCGATGGCATAGGCGATGGCGCCGAACGCGCCGATGGGTGCGAAGCGCATCACCAGGTCGGTCAGCTTGAAGAAGCATTCGGACATCGTGGTGAAGGCGCCTTCGACGGTCGTGCGGGTCTTGGCCGTCAGCATCAGGACGGCCGCCCCGAACGCGATGGCCAGCACCACGACCTGCAGCAAGGAATGACCGGTCAGCGTGCCCACGAAACTGTCGGGAATCATGGAGGTGAGAAAGGCATCGAACGTCGGCGCCGCCGCCTTGCCATAGGCAGCCTGGGCCGACGCCTGCGCGGCCGCATCGGGCTGCAGGTGCATCCCGACCCCGACTTCGGAGAAGTTGGCCAGCACCATCGTGATGGCCAGCACGATGGTCGAGACGATCTCGAAATAGATCAGCGCCTTGAAGCCGATCTTGCCGACTTTCTTCAGGTCGCCAGCGGCCAGGATGCCCAGCACCAGGTTCAGGAAGACCAGCGGTGCCACCACAGTTTTGATCAGGCGCAGGAAGATGTCGCCCAGCACCTTCATCGACATGCCCAGCTTGGGCTCGATGAAGCCCAGCGCGATGCCGAGGACGATGCCGGCGGTGATCTGGAATCCCAGGCGGGTATAGAACGGGCCCGGCGGACGGGTATCAGGTGTTGCGGTGGGGGGTGAAACGCCCATGACTACAGTCTCCGTGCATCGACAATAAGTTCGTACATTTTTATTAAGTACGTACTTTATTGAATTGATAGCATCCTGAGTACCAGGGGTTTACCCGTATGAATTGGACAAGCCCGGCATTGCGTGTAGAGTCCGGGACGAGAAATCCGGCAGCCGGCCGGCCGCGGAATGGCCCCGCCACGCCTCGGCGGGCTGCTGCGCGACAAGAAAGGAATACGGGATAGACAATGGCGGCGCGCTACATGGAACTGGCGCAGGAACTCATCCGGCAGATCAAGGCTGGTGAACTGCCCGTGGGCGCGTCATTGCCGCCGGAAGTCGAGTTGTCGCAGCAGTACGGGGTCAGCCGCGCCACGCTGCGCTCGGCGCTGCAGGTGGTGCAGAACCTGGGCCTGATCTCGCGCCGCAAGCGCGCCGGCATCCGCATCGAGGCGTCCGAGCCGCGCAAGCCCTACCAGCGCTCGATGTCCGACCTGGAAGACCTGATGCAGTTCGCCAGCGTCACCGAGCGACACGTGCAGCACATCCGGCCGGTGGTGTGCGATGCCGCGCTGGCCGCCAAGCTGAAATGCGAGGTGCTGCGCAAATGGCTGTGCGTCACCATGCTGCGCGTGGACATGCAGAAGCCCGATGCGCCCTTGTGCTGGACCGACGTCTACCTGGATCCCGAGATCGGCGCGGAACTGGGCGACCAGTTGCACCAGAGCTCCGGCCTGATCTGCGAGATGATCGAAGACCGCTACGGCTGTACGGTGACCGAGGTGGTGCAGGAAATCCGCGCGGTGGGCGTGCCGCCGAACGCTGCGCACCCACTGGGCGTGGAGCCGGATACGCATGCCCTGGAAGTGACGCGCTGGTATCAGAGCGAGCGCGGCAGCGGCCCCTTCGAAATCACGGTCAGCGTATTTCCCGCCGACCGCTTCACGTATGCCTTGCGCCTGAGACGGCACGGCACGGACTGAATCCGCGGCCGCGCGACGCCGCCTGCTACTGCACCTTCAGGATCTTCATCCCATTGGTGCCGCCGCTGTCGCGGTGGAAATCGCCCTTGGTCAGGATGACCCAATCGCCTTCCTGTACGCGGCCGCGCTTCTTCAGTTCCTCGATGGCGGCGTCGCTCAACTCGGCGGGATCGTATTTCTCGGCCTCGAAGGGCACCGTGTACACGCCACGGAACAGCGCCGCGCGGTGCTGCGTGATCGGGCTGGGGCTGTAGCAGTAGATGGGCACGCCCGAGCGGATGCGCGACATGATCAACGGCGTGTTGCCGCTTTCGGTGAGCGCGATGATGGCCTTCACGCCGGGGAAATGATTGGCGGCGTACATGGCCGACAAGGCGATGGTTTCGTCGCAGCGCTCGAAGACCTCTTCCAGGCGGTGGTGCGACTTGGTGCTGGTGGGATGCTTCTCGGCCCCCAGGCACACGCGCGCCATGGCCTGCACGGCCTCGACGGGATACTGGCCCGAGGCGCTCTCGGCCGAGAGCATCACGGCATCGGTGTAGTCCAGCACGGCGTTCGA
Organism: Bordetella ansorpii; assembly: GCF_900078315.1. Classification (GTDB taxonomy): domain Bacteria; phylum Pseudomonadota; class Gammaproteobacteria; order Burkholderiales; family Burkholderiaceae_B; genus Bordetella; species Bordetella ansorpii. The sequence continues at coordinate 125,904 of NZ_FKBS01000007.1, read as the reverse complement.
CACGTCCGACACTTCGGCGCGCGTGGGCATCGGGCTGTTGATCATCGACTCCATCATCTGCGTGGCGGTGATGACCACCTTGTTCAGCTTGCGCGCGTGCAGGATGATGCGCTTCTGGATGCCGACCAGCTCGGCGTCGCCCACTTCCACGCCCAGGTCGCCGCGCGCCACCATCACGCCATCGCTGGCGCGGATCAGGGCATCGAGGGCCTCGTCGTCGGCCACGGCCTCGGCGCGCTCGATCTTGGCGATGATCCAGGCCTGGCTGCCGGCCGCCTGCACCAGCGTGCGGGCTTCGTCGATGTCGTGGCCATAGCGCGGAAACGACACGGCCACGTAGTCCAGTTCCAGTTCGGCCGCCAGCAGGATGTCGGCACGGTCCTTGTCGGTCAGGCTGGGGGCCGACAGGCCGCCGCCACGGCGGTTGATGCCCTTGTTGTTCGACAGCGGGCCGGCCACGGTAACCGTGGTGTGCACGGCATCGCCCTCGATGCGGTCGACCTGCAGCACCACGCGGCCATCGTCCAGCAACAGCTCGTCGCCGGGCTTGCAGTCGTGCGCCAGTTCGGGATAGTCGATGCCGACGATGGACGCGGTGCCCTCTTCCTTGGGATGCGAGTTCGACAGCGTGAAGGACTGGCCCATCGTCAACACGACCTGCTTGTCGGTGAAGCGCGCGATACGGATCTTGGGACCTTGCAGGTCGCCCATCAGCGCGACGAAGCGGCCCTGTTTGGCCGCCAGCTCGCGCACCTGACGCGCGCGTTCGCGGTGGTCGTCTGCGCTGCCGTGCGAGAAATTCAGGCGTGCGACGTCCATGCCGGCGCGGATCAGCGCCTCCAGGCGTTCGGGCGTCGAAGTGGCGGGGCCCAGGGTGGCGACGATCTTGGTGCGGCGCATTACGGTCATGCTGTCTCCTGTTCGGCGAGGCGGGCGCAAAGTCCTATGGTACGCCCCCGACTTTGCGGCAGGTATCATGCATTGACATGACAACATCAACCGCCTGCGCCAGGAGACGCGCCCCGTGAAAATCGTCATCGCCCCCGACTCGTTCAAGGAAAGCCTGTCCGCCCCCGCGGCCGCCGAGGCCATCGCCCATGGCGTGCGCCAGGCCTTCCCCGGCGCGCAGACGCTGTGCGTGCCCATGGCCGATGGCGGCGAAGGCACGGTGCAGGCGGTGCTGGCCGCCACCGGCGGGCAATGGCGCGAAAGCCCCGTGCAAGGCGCGCTGGGCGAAGCGCGCCAGGCCGGCTGGGGCTGGCTGGCCGACGGCACGGCCGTCATCGAGATGGCCACCGCCGCCGGACTGGAACTGACGCCCCCGGCGCAACGCGATCCGCTGCGGGCCAGCAGCCACGGCGTGGGCCAATTGGTGCGTGCCGCGCTGGACGCGGGCGCGCGCCGCATCATCCTGGGCCTGGGCGGCTCGGCCACCAACGACGGCGGCGTCGGCATGCTGGCGGCGCTGGGCGTGCGCTTCCTGGATGAACGAGGCGCCGAGTTGCCGCCGGGCGGCGCGGCGCTCAAGCGCCTGGCGCGCCTGGACACCGGCGGGCTGGACGCGCGCCTGCGCGAGGCCACCGTCGAAGTCGCCTGCGACGTGGACAACCCGCTGTGCGGTCCGCAAGGCGCCTCGCACATCTTCGGTCCGCAAAAGGGCGCCACGCCCGAGCAGGTGCGGGAACTGGACGCCAGCTTGGCGCGCCTGGCTGACGTGTGCGCGGCCCACCTGTCGCGCGACCTGCGCGACACCCCGGGCGCTGGCGCGGCCGGCGGCCTGGGCTATGCCGCGCTGGCCTTCCTGGACGCAGCCTTCCGGCCCGGCGTCGAGATCGTGGCGGAACTGGGCGGCCTGGAAGCGGCCATGGAAGGCGCCACCCTGGCTTTCACCGGCGAGGGCCGCATGGACGCGCAGACCCTGCGCGGCAAGACGCCCGCCGGCGTGGCGCGCATCGCGCAGCGCGCGGGTGTGCCGGTGATCGCCCTGGCGGGCTCGCTGGGAGAGGGCTACGACGCCCTGTATGCGGGCGGCATCACCGCCGCCTTCAGCCTGGCCAGCGGCCCGATGACGCTGCAGCAGGCCTGCGAACAGGCGGAAACGCTGCTGGCCGACCGTGCGCGCGATGCCATGCGCCTTTGGATGGCCGCGGGCAAGCGCCGGCTGTAGCGATCGGGAAGGACGGCAAGCCGCCGTGCCTGGCGCCCTGCAATTTGCGCGGGGCAGCCCGCGCCGCGCAAGGAAATCAGCGGACCAGGCCCGCGTCGAACAACACGTCGGACAGCCGGATGAACTTGTCCACCGACACTTCCTCGGCGCGCGCCGTGGGCGGAATGCCGAGATCGTCCCAGGGAACGTGCGCAGCCCAATCGGCCAGTACGCGGCGCAGCATCTTGCGGCGCTGCGAGAACGCCCGCGCCACCACGGTCTCGAAGGCGGCGTCGCTGCGCGGCTTCAACCGGTCTGCCGGCAACGGCAGCATGCGCACCACCGCCGACACCACGCGCGGCGGCGGATCGAAGGCTTCGGGCGGCACGTCGAACAGCTTGACCATGCGGTAGCGCGACTGCAGCATCACCGTCAGGCGGCTGTAGTCCGCGCCGCCCGGCTGGGCCACCATGCGGTCGATGACCTCGCGCTGCAGCATGAAATGCTGGTCACGCACGTGCTCGACCGCCGTCATCAGATGGAACAGCAGCGGACTGGAGATGTTGTACGGCAGGTTGCCGACCACGCGCAGATCGGCGCCGAATCCGGCGAAGTCGATCGTCAAGGCGTCGGCCTCGACCACGGTCAGGCGCTCGGCGGGATACTGCTTGCGCAGCCGCGCGGCCAGGTCGCGGTCGATCTCGACGGCCGTCAGATGCGACAGCCGCTCGAGCAGGGGTCTGGTCAGTGCGGACAGGCCAGGGCCGATCTCGATGACGCGGTCATCCTGCGCCGGACCGATGGCCCGCACGATGGACTCGACCACGCTTTCGTCGGTAAGGAAGTTCTGGCCGAAGCGCTTGCGCGCCTGATGCTGGGACATTATTGGGTATTACCTTGCCTGTCGCGCACCGCCCTGGCAAGGCAGGGCGGTGCGCGGACGGCCTAGCGATAACGCTGCTCGATGGTTTCGCGCTTTTCGAGGCGGTTATCGATGTACGCCTGGCCACGCAGGTTCTCGAGCCAATCCTCGAAAGCCGGTGCGGCGCGGCGCTCGAACAGGATCTGGCGAGCCTGCATGCGCTGCATTTCGTCGGTGACATCCTGCTCCCGGCGTTCGAGCACCTGGATCAGGTGCCAGCCGAACGGCGATTGCACGGGCTGGCTTATTTCGTTGGGCTGCAACGCGTTCATGGCAGCCTCGAACGTGGGCACCATTTCACCTGGGTTGGTCCAACCCAGGTCGCCACCCTGCGGCGCCGTGGCATCCTGCGAGTACTGGCGCGCCATCGCTTCGAAGGTGGTGCTGCCCGAGGCGATGCGCTGGCGCACCTGTTCGAGGCGCTCGCGGGCCTGCTGGTCGGTCATCACCGCCGAGGTCTTGATGAGAATGTGGCGCGCGTGGGTCTGCGTGACACGCACCGGGCCCTGGTTGGCCTGCGTGGGCGCCGCGAACTGGCCGCCCGGCTGCGTGGCAGGCTGCTGGCCGCCTTGCGGCGCGGCACCGCCGCCCGAACGCGCCACCACCTTCAGGATGTGAAAACCGTTGCCGCTCTGCACCAGGTCGGAGACCTGGCCGGCCGGAAGATTGCCCACCGCGCGGATGAACAGATCGGGCCAGCCGTCCAGCGGCCGCGAGCCCATCTGGCCGCCCTGCAGCGCCTCGGGGCCGTCGGAGCCCGCGGCCGCCAGGCTGGCGAAATCGTCGCCCTTGCGCGCGCGGGCCAGCAGGTCTTCGGCCTTCTTGCGCAGCGCGGCGATGGCTTCCGGCGACGACCCCTCGGGCACGCGCACCAGGATCTGCGCCAGTGTCAGCGACACGGGGCCGGCGGCCTGGGGAGCGGCCTGCGCCGCGGCGGGGGCAGACGGCGCACCGCCTGCGCCAAACTGGCCGCCGCCGCGAGCCTGATCCTTCAGGAAGGCATCGATGTCGGCGTCGGTGATGATGATGCTGGAGTCCACCGTGCGCTGGCGCAGGCGGTCAAGGCGGATTTCGTCGCGCAGCGTGCGGCGGTACTCTTCCCAGCTGACGCCGGACTTCTGCACCTCGGCGCGCAATTGGTCGACCGACAGTTTGTTGCGGGTGGCGACCATGGTGACCGCCTGGTCGATCTGGGGGTTGTCCACGCGGATGCCCAGCCGATCGGCTTCCTGGCGCTCCAGGCGCTCCATGATCAGGCGTTGCAGCACCTGGCGCTGCAGCGTTTCATTGTCGGGCACGGCGATCTTGCGGCGCTGCAGGTCGGCGACGGCCTCTTGCGCGGCCTGGCGCACTTCGCGCAGCGTGATCACGTCCTTGTTGACGATGGCGGCGATGCCGTCGGCGAACTGCTCGCCCTGGACGGCCGGTTGCGGCGCCGCGGGCTGCTGGGCGGCTGGCGCCCGCGCAGCCACCGGGCGATGGCTGCCCTGCTGGGAACCCTGCTGGGCGAAGGCCGGTGCGGCCCCCAGGCTTGCGCACAAGGCCAGCAGCAGTGCATTGCCGGACGTGCGGCGCGGGTTCTGCAATCTACGCATTACTCATACCTTTCAAATGACGTGCCGGGCACGGGGCGCGGCGTAACCGACTGATAGCCCGGGATACTGCGATTGAGCAGCCCGATGGGATCGGTGCCCAGTGCACCGAGCCCAGTGAGCTCCAGTTGGAAGAACAGCGCGGTATTGGTGTCGGCAGCCGAGACCGCATAGCGTTGGAACACCACGCGACCCGTCCAGCAGCAATCGCCTTTGTACTCCAGGCCCGCGATGGCCTGCGTGACGCGCGGCGACTCGGCGATCGTGCTGCCGGTGGAATCTTCGGACCGCAGCGAATAGTCGATGCGGCCGACACCATACCAGCGCTTGGTGAAGGGCCACTGCATGCCCAGGCTGATCTGGTTCTGGCCGCGCGGCTGGTACGACACGCCGGGCAGCGGATCGCGCTGGTAACGGTAGGCCAGCGAGATCGAGGTCAGGCGTTGCGGCGACCAGCGCGCGGCCAGGTAGGTGCGCGCCCAGCGGTTGTCGTACGGGTTGTACTGGGCCGCGACGTCGGTGCTCAGCGTGTCGGTCAGGGCGGCGCTGGCGCCCACCAGGAAATCGGAGCGCACGTTCTCGCGCGGGGTTTCGCCCGGCAGGATGACGCGCTGATCCTCGAAGTAGATACGCTGCGCCGCCGACAGCGACAGGCGCTCGAAACCGGTGTCGGCATCGAGCCAGCGCGTGGTCAGGCCCGCCGTGATCTGGTTCGCGTTGGCGATGCGGTCCCAGCCGCCGACGTACAGGTTGGGCTGGAACGCCTGGGCGAAGCTGAAATCGGCCAGCGTGGTGTCGTACACCGGCAGGGCCGACTGATCCCGGTACGGCACGCGCAGGTAATAGAGGCGCGGTTCGAGGGTTTGCGTGGCGGCCTTGCCGAACAGCGAGGCATCGCGCTCGAAGACCATGCCGGCATCGATGGAACCGATGGGCACGGTGCGCGACGCGCTGCGGCGGTAGGCATCGGTGCTGCCCAGGCCGTTCCAGTCGCCATTGTGCCAGTCGGTGTTGTACTGCGTGAAGTTGACGCCGACCTTGGGGATGACGAACCAGCCCGGCCGCACGATGGGATACGCCAGCGTGGGATAGGTCTGCAGACGGTCGCCTTCGGCGCCCAGTTGCTGGCCCATGAACAGCGGACGGCGAAAGCGGACCGCCGTGGATTCCCATTCGACGTCGAAGCCGTTCCAGTCGTAGCGGGCGCCCTTCAGGTACAGCTCCGGTTCCTTGTCGAACGGCGGGCTGATGGGTGCGTCCGGATCCTGCAGCGTACGGTACTTGTAGACCTGGATGTAGCTCTGCCAGTAGGTACTGCCCCACCCGAACAGCGCGCGGCGCGGCAGATAGGTGGTGGACGACTCGTTCAGGCCCAGCGAGGACATGTCGCGGAAATAGTCGTCGTCCGAGACGTTGGCCACGTCCCACAGGCCATAGAAACCGTTGCCGAACTGCTGCGTATGCACCCAGCGGTACATCCAGCGGTCCATGTCGGCTTCCTTGTCATTGGGCAGGTAGGTGCCCTGCAGGATGCCGGAATAGCTCGGTCCAAGATATCGGCCCTCGGCGCCCAGCTGCATGCCGCGCTTGCCGAAATAGCGCGGCGTCAGCGTCAGGTCGTAGTTGGGCGCCAGGTTGAAGTAGTAAGGCACCGCGATGTCGATGCCGCTCTTGCTGGAGGTGCCGTAGGTGGGCAGCAGGAAGCCGGACTTGCGCTCGGCCTTGATCGGAAAACTGAGAAAGGGCGACGCCAGGATGGGCACGTCCTTGAAGTACAGCACGCCGCTGCGCGCCACGCCTTCGTTCTCGTCGAAATCCAGGTCGACCGTATCGGCCTTGATGTACCAGGCGGGCTTGTCGCAGGGGCAACCGCTGAAGGTGACCTGCTTCAGGCGCATCTGCGACTGGCTGAAGATGTCGGCGTGCGATGCCTCGGCGTGGCCGCCCGTGGCGCCGATCCAGAAATTCGGCTGCCGGATCTCGCCGCTGTAGGTGTCGACGTTCAGGCGCGCCGAGGGTCCGGTGATCAGCGTGCCGTCGCGCAGGATGCGCGCGTTGCCCTGGATGTCGACGTCACCGGAGTTGCGGTCGTAGGTGATCTGGTCACCCTTGATGATGCCGTCGATGCGGCGCACCTGCGCATTGCCCTTGAGCACCAGTTGCGAATCGACGCTGCCCTGCATGTCGTCGGCCTCCATGTGGGCCGGGATCTGGTCGTCGTTCAGACGATGCACACGCAATCCGGAGGAGGTTCGCAACTGGGGGGTTTGGCGCAGGCCCAGGACCTCGACGCCCGTCGAGGCGGCCGGCGGCGACGCGTCCGGGCGGCTTTGGGCCTGCACGGCCCCGGCAACGCAGACTGCGGAGAGAAACAAGCACCGGACCATGCGCACGAACGAGTCGACCTTATCGATGAGGAAACGACCAACCGCATGGGCTGGAACGACCCGGTATTATAGAGAAGCCGCGCGACACCCCAATACCCGGGCAATCACGGCACCGGCCCAGGCCGGTTTCCCCGCTTTTCGACCCAGAGACGGCCGCCTTGAGCACACCCCCCGATTCCCGCCTGGAACAGCTCCAGGCCTGGCTGAGCAGCCTGCCCGCCGACCTGGCGCTGCAACCCGGCACCCTGCGCCCCGCGTCCAGCGACGCGAGCTTTCGCCGCTATTTCCGGCTGGATGCCGGCCACGGCACCGCCATCGTCATGGATGCCCCGCCCCCGCACGAAGACGTGCGCCCCTTCCTGCACGCCGGCAACCTGCTGCGCGATGCCGGCCTGAACGTGCCCACCGTGCTGGCGCAGGCGCCCGAGCAGGGCCTGCTGTTGCTGTCCGACCTGGGCAACGACACCTATTACCAGCGCATCCAGGACGGCCTGGACGATGCGCGCCTGCAGGCGCTGTACCGGCAGGCCCTGGCCGCGCTGGTATGCATGCAGCAGGCGGCGGTCACCGGCCTGCCCGCCTACGACGCCTCGCGCCTGGGCGCCGAACTCGAACTGTTCCCCGAGTGGTATGTCGGCCGCCACCACGGCGCCGCCCTGGACGACAAGGAGAAGGACGCGCTGCGCCAGGTGTTCCAACTGCTGGCCAGCAGCGCCGACGGCCAGCCCACGGTCTTCGTGCACCGCGACTTCCATTCGCCCAACCTGATGGTCTGCGAGGATCCGCGCCACGGCCCCAACCCCGGCGTGCTCGATTTCCAGGATGCCCTGGCGGGTCCGCTCACCTATGACCTGGCGTCGCTGGTCACGGACGCGCGCACCACCTGGGAAGAACCTCAGCAACTGGATTGGGCGATCCGCTACTGGGAAATGGCGCGCGCCGCCGGCCTGCCGGTGGACCCCGACTTCGCCGAGTTCCACCGCGCCTACGAGTGGATGAGCCTGCAGCGCAACCTGCGCATCCTGGGCGTGTTCGCCCGGCTGAACCACCGCGACGGCAAGTCGGCATATCTCTCCCACATGCCGCGCGTCAATGCCTACGTGCGCCAGGTGGCGCAGCGCTACGGCGTGTTCGCCCCGCTGGTGCGGCTGCTCGACCGCCTCGACCAGAAAGAAACCTCGGTCGGATACACCTTCTGATGCGCGCCATGATCCTGGCCGCGGGCCGTGGCGAACGCATGCGCCCGCTGACCGACCACACGCCCAAGCCTCTGCTGGCCGCCGGGGGCAAGCCCCTGATCGTCTGGCACCTGGAGCGCCTGGCCGCCGCCGGCATCCATGACGTGGTCGTCAACCATGCCTGGCTGGGCGAGAAGATCGTCCGGCAATTGGGCGACGGCGCGCAATGGGGCCTGCACATCCGGTACTCGGCCGAACCCACCGCGTTGGAAACGGCCGGCGGCATCCTCCAGGCCCTGCCGCTGCTGGGCGCCGATTCCTTCCTGGTGATCAACGGCGACGTCTGGTGCGATTGGGATCCGGGCCAGGCGCCTGGGCTGGCACGCCAGTTGGATGCAGAGCAGGCGGACGCCTGGCTGCTGCTGACGGACAATCCGGCGCACCATCCCGCTGGCGACTTCGCCCTGCGCGCCGATGGCCGCGTGGCCGACGACGCCAGCGCGCCACGGCTGACCTTCGCGGGCATCGGCATCTACCGGCCCCGCCTGTTCGATGGCCTGCCGGCAGGCCAGCCCGCCAGGCTGGCGCCACTGTTGCGCCACGCCATGGCGCGCGGCGCCGTGCTGGCGACGCACCACACTGGCCGCTGGGTCGACGTGGGTACGCCCGAGCGCCTGGACGAACTGGACGCCTCGCTGGTCGCCAGCGGCTAAACTTTTCACGGTATCAACGTAAGCAACCAGAGTTGTCCGCAAGGCCCCATCACGGCATACAGCAGGTATCCTCTGGTATTTTCGCCCGCAGCAGGCTGAAGGCCCGGCGTGGCACGACTTAGGCATAGGAAGTCTTTTGCATGGCATTCGGACGATCGCAGCGGGCAGTCTTCAAGCCCTCCGTTTACCAACCGGGCAAGCGTAGCCGGCGCCTTCCGCGCTGGCTGGTGTTGCTGCTGGTGGGCATCGGCCTGGGCGCTGGGGGCGTGCTGTTCCTGCAGACCAATTACGGTCCGCAGCGGCTGACCGCCGAGCAGTCCGAGCAACTGCACTCCGAGCTCAGCGCCGCCAACCTGGAACGCCAGCGCCTGCAGACCCAGCTGGACGAAACGCGCGCCCAGCGCGACGCCAACCAGACCGCCCAGCAACAGCAGACCACCGACCTGGCCCAGGCCCGCGAGCGCGTGCAGGCGCTGACCCAGGAAATGGCCATGTTCCTGGACGCCATCCCGCCCGACCCACGCGGCGGCGACATCGGCGTGCGTTGGGGCGAGTTCCGCCAGCAGCAACCGGGCCAGCTGGCCTACCAGGCGCTGATCATGCGCGAGAAGGAAGGCGGCCAGACCTTCCAGGGCAACATCACCCTGGAAGTGGCGGGCAACTACAAGAATGGCCGCCGCGACGCGGTCACCTCCGAGCCCATCGCCATCAAGCTGGATCGGTACACGCACGCGCAGGGCTCCATGGCCCTGCCCGAGGGCTTCTCGGCGCGCACGGTCACGATCCGCGTGGTCGACCCGCAATCGCGCCAGCAGGCCATGCGCATCTACTACGTGCGCGGCTGACGGGACGGAGAGACGCATGCCCCGGGTCTCACGGGAACAAGCCGGCAAGAACCGCCTCGCCATCGAGGCGGCTTCCTCCCGGCTGTTCCGCGAACGGGGCATCGACGGCGTCACCGTCGCCGATGTCATGGCCGCCGCCGGCCTGACGCACGGCGGGTTCTACGGCCATTTCGAATCCAAGGACGCCCTGGCGGCGCTGGCCTGCGAACAAGCCTTCGACGAGGCCGTCGCACGCTGGCAGGCGGTGGCGGCCGGACGCGCTTCCAGGCAGGCCCTGGTCGACGCCTATCTCAGCAGTCCGCACCGCGACCACCCCGGCAAGGGCTGCCCGGCCGCCGCGCTGGCCACCGACGTCGCCCGGCACGATGGCGAACCGCCGGTGCAGGATGCCTATATAGAAGGACTGAAACGCCTGCTGGCCGCCATGGCCAGCCAGCAGCCCGGTCCGGACGCCCCCGCCCGCACGCGCGCCGCCATGGCGCAACTGGCCACCATGGTGGGTGCGCTGATGCTGGCCCGCGCCACCCGCGGCGACACGGTCTCCAATCAGATACTGGCGGCCGCGCGCGATGCGCTGGCCCGGCCGGAAACCGACGCGCCCCGCCGTCCGCCCCGCAAAGGCTGATCGGAGATTGCCGAGCCGCCCGGCGCGCGGCCGGCGCTCGGGCAACCTGCTCAGGCCTTCTTCGGCGCCCTCGTCTCCAGATCGAAGACCAACAACGTGGACGTTGCCGTGGCGTATAGCCGGCCCTGCGCATCGGCCAGGGTCGCCTCGGCGAACGCCACCCGGCGGCCCTGCGTCTGCACGCGCCCCTCGGCGCGCACCAGCCCCGTATCGCGCGTGATGGGGCGGTGATAAGCCACCTTCAGTTCGAGCGTGGTGTAGCCCTGCCCGGCCGACAAGCGGGAATGCACGGCGCAGCCGCAGGCCGAGTCCAGCAAGGTCGCGGCATAGCCGCCATGCACGGTGCCGATCGGATTGTAGGCGTGGTCCCCGGGCACTCCCGCGAAAACCGCCCGCCCGGCCTCGACCTCGATGAAATCGAGATCCAGCGACACCATGATTCCGGGCTTGCGGCCGGAATGCATCAAGGCGCGCAACTGGCCCAACCCGTCCAGCCCGCCGCCGGTTTCTTCCACCAGACTCATCGCTTTCCTTCTCCTCTCATGTACAAGGCGGTGATGCCGCCGCAATTAGATTTTTAGCATCATTTATTTTGCCAGGTGATCCGCTTGCCCATGACCGTACGGGTTTGCCCTATCCGCATCGGCCCGGATTGTGGACATCGGATGACAAGACATACTCTAGCGGCGGCTAGTGTTCGATCACCCTTTCAAGGGCGATCTGCGCCACTTGCAGCGCATGCCTCGGCACGTTCGCATACGAAGCGGGAAGTGGTCGGCGGCGAATGGGTGCGGCTTCCACGCCACACATGGGAGTCGGCCTGCGGCGACCACGCAACAGCCAGGCACTGCCACGACAAAGCCACGAACACATGCTACGTGCGCGCGTGTGTGTGCGTGTGCGCCAGCGCGCGCGCCCTCGAGCGCGCACACGCGTTATTCCTTGACGCGTGCGCGCGCGTAAGTGCTCATCGTCTGGCAAAAAGTTCCAAAAATACCCCTACGCGCCGATTAGGTACGTATATGGAAAAGTCTTTTCATATAACCAACCTTTTCCCTCCCCCCGTGTAAACCCTAGACTCCCCTCAGCTCGATTGGCATGCCTCGCCGGTGCGTGGCGCAAGCGAACAGAGCCAAAACAACTCAGGAGTCCTTCATGAAAAAAACGCTGCTTGTCGCCGCTCTGGCGATTGGTTTCACGGGTGTCGCTCAAGCCGAGACCTCGGTTACGCTGTATGGCCTGATCGACGCTGGCCTGGGCTACGAACAAGTCAAGGGTAGCGGCGGCTTCAAGCAAAGCCACATCGGCGCCACCAACGGCGTGAGCAGCGGCTCGCGTTGGGGCCTGCGTGGTTCGGAAGATCTGGGCGACGGCCTGAAGGCGATCTTCACCCTGGAATCGGGTTTCAACAACGAAACCGGTCAATCGGGCCAGAGCAGCCGCCTGTTCGGCCGCCAAGCCACCGTTGGTCTGTCGAACAACGCCTGGGGCACGCTGGAATTCGGCCGTCAGAAGAACGTTGCTTCCAAGTACCTGGAAGCCGTTTCGCCGTTCGGCACCGACTACGGTCTGTCGAGCTCGGGCGCCGCCTTCAGCTCGGGCCAGTCGACCCGCTATGACAACATGGTCATGTACTCGACCCCCAGCTTCTCTGGCTTCCAGGCTGCTGTGGGCTACTCGTTCAACACCAGCGGTTCGGGCAACTTCGCCACGAACGACAACACCCGCGCCATCACGGCCGGCGTGCGCTACGTGAACGGCCCCCTGAATGTGTTCGGTACGTTCGACCAACTGAAGCCCTCGACCGCCAATGACGACGACGTGACCAAGGTCCGTTCGTACATCATCGGTGCTTCGTACGACTTCGAAGTGGTCAAGCTGGCCGCCGCCTGGGGCCAGACCCGCAACGGCTGGTTCACCGCCGCCAACCCGGGCACCACCGGCAACGACGAAGGCCTGCCCTCGATGGCCTACGCTGAAGACTTCCGCGCCAACTCGATGATGGTCGGCGCCACCGTGCCGTTCGGCGCCACCAAGCTGATGGGCTCGTGGCAGCGCGTCGATCCCAAGAACGACCTGCTGACCGGCGGCGAAGAAACCACCAACATCTTCGCCCTGGGCGCGACGTATGACCTGAGCAAGCGTACGAACCTGTACGCCTACGCTTCGTACGCCGACAACTACGCGTTCCAGGAAGACCTGCGTAGCACGGCCTTCTCGGTCGGCCTGCGTCACCGTTTCTAAGCACAAGGGGGTGAGCAGACCCCCTAGGTACACCTGACCGGGCTGCCCGGACACCACACGGCCTATCTCCGTGGGCCGTGAGTGACAAGCAGCGATCCCCCCGTTCAAGCCCGGGCGGGTGTACCGCGTGCAATGAAGGGTCGGGCCTCCCGCAAGGGAGGCCCACTCGTTTTTGGGCGCCGGAAACCTGCCGCGCGCCACGCGTGGCGCGCGCCTTCCTGACAAGCGCCCGACAGTGTTCGGCCATTTGGAAAAGTCTTTCCAAGCCAGCCCTCTTTTTCCCCGCGCTCCGACCCCCTAGACTCCTTTCCTGCCCAATCGGCATGACGCGCTCACGCGCGCGAAGCAGCCGGGGCCACAACAAACAACTCGGGAGTCCCGCATGAAAAAGACGCTTCTCGTTGCCGCTCTGGCGGTGGGCTTCACCGGCGCGGCGCACGCCGCAGAAACCTCGGTCACCCTGTACGGGTTGATCGATGCCGGCATCAACTACGAACAAGTCAAAGGCGCCAACGGCTTCAAGCAAAGCCACATCGGCGCGGCCAACGGCGTCAGCGGCGGCTCGCGTTTCGGCATGCGCGGCACGGAAGACCTGGGCGACGGCCTGAAGGCGATCTTCACGCTGGAAGCCGGTTTCAACAATGAAACCGGCACGTCGAGCCAAGGCGGCCGCCTGTTCGGTCGCCAGGCCACGGTCGGCCTGGCCAGCGACAGCTGGGGCACGCTGGAATTCGGCCGCCAGAAGAACTTCGCGTCGCGCTTCTTCGACTCGATGGATCCGTTCGGCACCAGCTTCACCATCGCCGGCGTGGGCGCCACCTTCGGCGCCGCCAACTCGACCCGCCTGGACAACATGGTGATGTACCAGACGCCGAGCATCGGCGGCCTGCGCCTGGGCGCCGGCTACTCGTTCAACGCAGACGGCGCCGGCAACTTCGCCACGAACAGCAACAACCGCGTCATCACCCTGGGCGCGCGTTACACCAACGGCCCGATCGACCTGATCGCCACCTACGACCGCCTGAACCCGTCGTCGGCCAGCGCCGACCGCGACAACGAAGTCCAGCAATACATTCTGGGCGGCTCTTACGACTTCGAAGTGGTCAAGGTCGTGGCCGCCTGGAGCCAGACGTTCGACGGCTGGTTCACTGGCCTGAACCTGGGCACCACGCCCACGGGCAACCAGCAACTGGGCACCTACCGCGTGGCCGACGGCTTCCGCGCCGACTCGACGATGCTGGGCGCCACCCTGCCGCTGGGCGCCAGCAAGATCTTCACGTCGTGGCAACGCGCCGACGCCAAGAACGATCTGCTGACGGGTGACGACAAGACCACCAACATCTTCAGCCTGGGCTACACGTACGACCTGAGCAAGCGCACCAATCTGTACGCCTACGCCGCCTATGCCGACAACTACGCCTTCCAGGACAACCTGAAGGACACCGCGGTCGCCGTCGGCATGCGTCACCGGTTCTAAAGCGCAGGGGGTGAGCAGACCCCCGAGGCACGCCGGACGGGCGACCCGGACACATGCGGTTTATCTCCGTAGGCCGCGAGTGACAAGCAGCGATCCCCCCGTCTAGCCTGACCGGCACGCCGTGCGCCAAGAAGGGTAGGGCCTCCCGCAAGGGAGGCCCACTCGCATTATGGAACCGTAAAAAACACCAGGCCGATGAGCCTCAGGCCGCCGCGCCGCGCCAGCGGCGCACGGTGTCGTCGATCTCCGCCAGCAAGGCCTCGCGCCGCGCCGCATCCAGCCAACTGGCCTCGATGCTGTTGCGTGCCAACGTCACCACTTCTGCCTGGGTCAGCCCCAGCGCCTGCACGCAGGCCGTGAAGTTGGCATTGACGTAGCCGCCGAAATAGGCCGGATCGTCGGAATTGATCGTGACTTTCAAGCCGCGCGCCAGCATGTCGCGCAAGGGATGCTTGCGCAGGTCGGGATAGACCTTCAGCTTGACGTTGGACAGCGGACAGACCGTCATCGGCACCTGCTGGCGCGCCAGGCGGTCCAGCAGCTCCTCGCTTTCGATGGCGCGCACGCCGTGGTCGATGCGCTGCGCATGCAGCAGATCCAGCGCTTCTTCGATATACGCCGGCGGCCCCTCTTCGCCCGCATGGACCACCGCGGGCAGACCCAGCGCGCGGCAACGGGCGAACACCTGGCGGAACTTCGAAGGCGGATGGCCGCGCTCGCTGGAATCGAGGCCCACGCCGTCGATGCGGTCCAGGAAAGGCCGCGCCTGCGCCAGGGTGTCCAGCGCCTCGCTTTCCGGCAGGTGGCGCAGGAACGACAGGATCAGGCGGAAGCTGATGTCGAGTTCGTCGCGGCCGCGCAACAGCGCGCCGTGGATGCCGTCGATGACGTCGGCCATCGGCACGCCCCGCGCGGTGTGGGTCTGCGGATCGAAGAAAATCTCGACGTGGCGCAGATGGTCGGCCCGCGCGCGCAACAGGTAGGCCCATGTCAGGTCGTGGAAGTCCTGCCGCGTGCGCAGCACGTCCGCGCCCGCGTAATACAGGTCGAGGAAGGACTGCAGGTCGGAGAAGTCATAGGCGGCCCGCAGCGCCTGCACGTCGGGCCAGGGCAGCGCCACGCCGTGGCGCCGGGCCAGTTCGAAGGCCAGCTCGGGTTCCAGCGTGCCCTCAATGTGCAGGTGCAGTTCGGCCTTGGGCAGTGCGCAGGCCAGCGCCGCGATGTCGGGCATGGGAAATCTCCTGAAAGAACGCCGTGACCGATCGGATCGGCGGCATGAACAACCGGCGGCGGACTGCGCCGGCGCATGCGGGCAAGCATAGCGCAGGGATGCTGGCAACGGCCTGTGCCCTGCCAGTTGCCATCGGGCGGTTAAAGACCTGCCCGCCGCCTGCCGTAGACCAGAGAACTCCCGGCATACGCCCGCTCGTCCACCCTCGCCGCCATGACCACCGTCTCCTCTGTCAGCCGTCCCGACCTGGTGCCCGTCCCGCCCGTGCAAGCCGCCGTCGCCGCGCGCGCGCAGCAGGCCAGCACCGCCGCAGCGGTCGCGCCCGCCTCGTCCAGCCATGTCGCGCTGGGTCAAAGCGGCAACGGCGCCTCGGTCTACCTGCCCGACGGCACGCTGCCCGGAGTCACCCGTATCTGGGCGTACAGCGCCAACGACGCCGTCACCCAGCGCATGGCCGCCAACTTCGGCAGCGGCACCGCGGCCGGACGTCTGGACGGATTGGGAGCGGCGCTGCTGGAGCGCGCGATGGAGGGCGGCCAGTTCACGCAGTCGGTATGGACGGCGGGCTCGTCCAGCCTGTCGCTGGACGCGGTTGATACGACCCTGGCCCTGCCCCAGACCGGCAACTACGTCGCCATGGACATCAAGACCACGGGCGGCGCCACGGTCCGCCTGGCCATCGGCAGCCAGGACGATGCCCTGTCGGTGCAGGTGGAAGTCACCGGCGGCACCCTCAGCGACACCGAAAAGGCCGCGCTGGCCAAACTGGCCAAGGGTTTCCAGGCCGCGCTGGACGGCCTGACCGCCCAACCGCCCAAGCTGGACCTGGCCGCCCTGACGCAGTACGACAGCACGGCCATCGCCTCGATCGACCTGCATGCCAACGTCAAGACGGCCAGCAACCAGAACCAGTCGCTGGCCTTCCATGCGGACGGTGTATCGCGCAGCGTACACGCCGAGGGCCCGGAAGGTACGGTGCAGATCAGCGTCGACCTGTCCAAGTCCGCCATGCTGGGCAACCCGGCGCAGCGCGAGCGCGCCGTCCAGAGCTACCTGGAACAGTTCGACGACGCGTCCAATCGCGGCCGCGGCGGCGCGGCGCTGACCGCCATGTTCAAGAGCGCCTTTGCCGACCTGCACAGCGACTACGGCTCCGCCACCGGCAAGTCCGCCCCCACCTCGCGCCTGGGCAGCATCCTGAATGACAGCAGCCGCTCGATGCTGACCGGCCTGGCCGACTTCACCGCTTCCGTCGCCGACCAGGCGCGCGCGGTCAATCCGCTGCGCGCCGAAGAAACCGACGGCTTCTCGTACCAGGCATCTCAGCAGACGGACACCAGCGGCACCGGACGCTCGTTCGGCATCAGGCAGTCGCAGCAATCGCAACTGACCGCCAGCTTCCACGATGCGTTGTCGCCCGAGCTTTCGCTGATGCTGACCACCGACCCGCTCAGCCAGAACTACCTGTACACCCAGATCAACGACAAGGCCTCCAGCGATACCAACCTGTCGTTCCACGACGGCAAGATGGTGAAGGCCACGCTGAACCAGACGGCCGACGAATCGCGCCGCGTGATGAAGTACGTGCGCGGCCAGCTGGAACAGGACACGACCACGCCGCACCACGAGGCGCGCGAATGGAACCTGCTGGCGATGGTCGAGGCCGCGCAGCAGTACGACGAGACCCGCCAGCGGCCCGACGGCTCGCAATTGCAGGCCACCCTTTCCACCATCAGCAATCTGGTGCTGCTCCAATCCCGGCCGTCAGCCCTGCTGGGCAAGCCTTCCGGCGGACCGGCCGCGTCCGAATGATGCCCGCCGCACGCGTCCGCCCGATCATTGGCGCGGACGGGGCGTGCGGCGCACAGGCTCGCCCAGGGGCTTGAGCACGGCCGCGCGGAAATGGCCTTTGTCGTCATGCAGCGCCACCACGCTGCGGGCGCGCTGCCATAGCGACAGCTGCCGCACCGGCACCTTGGCCACCGCCGCCATCTCCTGCACCCGCACCGGCTGGGCCATGGCCGCCGTGTCGCTTTGCTGGTTCTCGTCATCCTCCCGGTTGCGCACCGCGCGCGCGATCAGCAGCATGGCGCCCAACAACGCCGTGATGGCGACGCCGGTCAGCACCAGGAAGCGCAGGTCGGCTGCGGATCCGGACAGCGCCATGAAGAAGTCCCAATACAGATAGATCAGGAATGCCCCCCAGACGCCGACCAGCATCAGGGGCCGCAACACCTTCAACCACAGGTAGCGCGCCGCCCCCACGATGGGCCCCGCGATGCGCATCCATGTCGACAGCGGCAGGTCGGTTTGGTCGATGATGGGATCTTCAGACATCTCTCACTCCTCGGTCAGGGCTGACCCAGACGGCTCGTTTGCCGCGGCGGCGCAATACCACCGCGGGGACAGCGATCGCGGATGCGATCATGGTGAGGAACCAGAACCCCACCGGATACCAGAAAGTCCAGAAGTAGTAGCGCAGCAGGCCTCGGTCGTACTTGCTGTCCACCACCATGCTGGTCAGCAGTTGCATCATGCAGGCCAGCGCCAGCAGCAGGCCGCGCCATTCCGGCAACAGACCCACCCGCCATACCGCGGGCATGTCGAAGAGGGCCCCGAACACGCCCGCGATCAGCACGCCGATCATCAGGTAGGCCCAGAGCACGCTCAGGAAGTACTCGGCATAGATCGGCCACATGCGGCGCATGCGCCAGCGCGCCACCTGCCCCGTGTACTTGACCAGCGTCTGCACGCCGCCCATGGCCCAGCGCAGACGCTGCCGCCACAGGCCACGCACGGTCTCGGGCGTCAGGATCCACGTCAGCGCGTGCGGCTCGTAGCCGATACGCCAGCCCGCCAGTTGCAGCTTCCAGCTGATGTCGATGTCTTCCGTCAGCATCTCGCTGCTCCAGAAGTCCACGTCGACCAAGGCATGGCGGCGGAACATGACAATGACGCCCGACACGGTGAACAGACGGCCGTAGAGTTGCTGCGTGCGCTTGATCAGGCCGATGGTCGACGAGAACTCGCCCACCTGCATGCGGCCCAGCAGCGTGGTGCGGCTGCGGATGCGCGGGTTGCCGGTCATGGCGGCGATCTTCCCGTCACGCAGAAAGTGACGCAGCATCCACGAGATGGCGTTCTCG
This sequence comes from Bordetella ansorpii, assembly GCF_900078315.1. GTDB lineage: Bacteria > Pseudomonadota > Gammaproteobacteria > Burkholderiales > Burkholderiaceae_B > Bordetella > Bordetella ansorpii. Next base: position 107,398 of record NZ_FKBS01000007.1, on the reverse strand, counting down.
TCCAGCAGCGAATCGCCGTCGATGCCCAGCAGGTATTCGCCCTGCGCCAGCATCGACGCGGTGGTCAGCGCGACGGCCTTGCCCTGGTTGTAATCCTGGTGCACCACGCGCAGCCTGGGAAAACGCAGCGCCAGCGCGCTGAGCTTGTCGCCGGTGGCGTCCGTACTGCCGTCGTTGACGGCGATCACTTCATAGTCCGGATAGTTCAGCGTCATCAAGGCTTCCATCACCTCGTCGACGTTCTCGTCCTCGTTGTAGCAGGGCACCAGGATGCTGACCTTGGGATGCGAGGCCAGCAGCGTCAGCGGATCGATGTCGTCGCGCTGATTGCGCTCGAACTGGATGTAGTGCGCCAGCCCGCCCGTGATCCACAGCCACGCCATGCAGAACGGGTAATAGAAGACATAGGCGAGCACGAAGCTCGAAGCGAGATCCCAGCTTTGCGTGGTCATGGCCTCGGGTTCTCCTGCTCGGCAGGCGGAATGACCACGTTGCTCCGGCGCGGCGAATCGGTGCGTTCCACGGGATCGCGGAAGAATTGGCGACCCAGCAGGCGCTGGATCGACAGGTGCGGCTTGATGATGTCCAGCGCAGGCTGGTTGTCCAGGAAATCGTCGGGGTAGTAGCCCAGGTTGCGGATGCCTTCCTCATGCAGAATCGCGAAATGCCGATCCATCACGTCATCCGGGATCGCCGTCTGGGTACGCCAGTCGCGCGACTGCAATTCGAACAACGTGCGGGCATTGGCGCCGGGAATGGCCGCCACGCGCCGCGCCAGGTCGCGCAACCAGGCGTCGGGGTCCTTCGCCTGCTCCATGAAGGGCATTGCCTCCAGCGCGGTGTAGTCGTAGGCCTGCAGGAAGCTGGCATAGTTCTGCGCGAAATAGGCTTCGGACGGCGGGTTCAACAGCGGTTGCGCGTACATGTTGCGCGCCGTCATCAGCACCGGCTGCCAACGCTTGAGGACACCAGTCAGGTCCTGCGTGAAGTCGATCAGCGCGCGGGTCTTCAACTGCGTCCAGCGGGCCATCCGTTCGGGCGAGGCGCGGATGGCCGCCACGTCGGCGGGCAGCCCCCAGCCGCGATAGACCGCCAGCGCCGCGGGGCTGGCGTCCTCGAAGTCGTTGAACATGGCGTCGTCGTGGTACAGCACGCCGGCGAAGGATGCATGCCGGCCCAGGTCGTCGTAGATGTCGCGGATGGCCTGGCGTGCCACGGGATCGAAGACCGACAGGCGGCGGTAGGTGTGCGAGGCGCCCTGCGGCGCGCCCGGCATCTGCTGCACCAGGCGGTTGGCGGCCGGATCGGAATCGGGCAGATGGAAGGACGACACCGGCATCCAGGCATAGACACTGACGCCCGTCCGCGTGCGCAACTGCCAGGCGACCCGGTTGAACAGGTCGGCCCGCATCGGCATGCGGCGGCTGGGGAAATACAGCGCATCGGCCACGCCGTCGCCATCGGGGTCCGCGAACGCTTGCAGGAACACGCTGCTGGGGCGGATCTTCTGCACGCGGTCCAGCAGCCGCGACAGGTTGCGCTCCTGCTGCCGCGGATCGGGGTCGTACACGTAATCGAGATCGACGTGCATGATGCGGTTCACGTCACGCGTGGCCGCGATCGAGGGAATCTGCGAACGCAGGTCGCGCAGCAGTTCGGGCCCCTGGTCTTCGTAGTTGACCAGGCCGCGGCGGATGCGGTCCAGCGGCACGTCCGGCGTGTTCGGACCGTCGTCCAGCGTCAGCGTGATGGGCATGCCGGCCTCGCGCGCGGCGGCGATGGCCACCTCGTTGTACGAGCCGTAAGGCCACACGAGGGCACGCACCCGGGCGCCCGTGTGCCGCTCGATCCCGGCCTTGTTGCGGCGCAGGTCGGCCACGATGCGCGCGCGATAGGCGGCGTCCGATTCGTACCGGCCGGTGGCGCGATCGTAGCGGTGCGCCGTGGCCGCCGGCAGCAGGTTGCCCTGCGGATTGGCGGGGATGCCCCGGTGCATGGCATCGGTATGGCCTGCCAGTTCCACCAGGCCGGATCGCGCCATCTCGGCGGCCTGCGCCCAGGTCAGGAAACGCGCGTCGGGCAGCTTCAATGCCTCGCGGCCGCCGTACTCGCCTTCGCCACCCGGCGCGTCCAGCCAGCCGCTGACCAATCCCATCACCGCCGGATATCCGAATCGCTTGAGCAGCGGAAAGACGATCGTATAGGCGCTTTCGTAGCCATCGTCGAACGTCAGCAGCACGGCCTTGGGCGGCAGCGGCGCGCCGCCGTTGCGCGCCGCGATGATCTGCGACAGGCTCACGGGACGATACCCCGCGCTGCCCAGCCATGTGAAGGCGTCCAGCAACGTGGTTTCGTCGACCGCGGTGGCGTCGGGCGATTTCTCGAAGCTTGCGCGCACGTTCTTGCGCACGTCGTGGAAGGTCAGCACGCGGAAGGTCTTCCCGTCGTCGTGGTCGGCGGGAAATAACGATTGCGACAATGCGGGACCCGATACGGAGAGCATGCTCACGCACAGCAGCAGCCCCAAGAGGCGTAGCACCTTCATCGCCGAGCGCTCCTGTCAGTGAAAGGGAATGGTCAGATTCAGGTAGCCGACGGTGCGGCGTTCCCGTTCCCCGTCGTAGGGATGCCAGGCGGCTCCGATGCCATAGCGCACCGACCAGCCGGGACGGAACCGCCACTCGTGCTCGTAGCGCAGGCCATATATCGGGCTCGATCCATAGCCCGACTGCTTGTAGGTGCCGACGTTGGCGTAGACGCGCTGCACGAAGGTGCGGTCGTCGCGTTTCCAGGTCAGCCATTGGTAGCGCGCCTCCAGTTCGGCCGACACGTCCGAGTCCGGGCTGTAGTAGGGCACGTCCTGCAGACGGTTGGAAGACCGGCCGACGCTCAGCGTGGTCTGGAACTGCTGCGACGGGTCGCTGTACCAGCGCTCGGTCCAGCCGACGGACGCGTTCTGGTTGAGGTTGCCGTCGGTGTAATCCATGCGCTGATAGCTGAAATCGAAACGGCGCGACTCGTCGACGATGTAGCCCACCGAAGCAGCGGCCTGGTTGGCGGCGATGCCCGCGTCATAGGCACGCCAGGGCACGTCCAGGGCATTGCTGTCGTAGGACAGGCCCAGTTCGAGGTTGTCGTTCAGGCGATAGCTTCCCGACACGGCCAGGCCGCCATTGCGCGCGCCGCCGTCGTCCCGATGCGCCTCGCCTTCCAGCGACCAGCCCTCGCGCTCCCAGCGCGCGCCCAGGCTGGTGCGGCCACGATGCGCCTTGACGCCGTTGGCGCTGCCATAGGCCCAGGCCTGGCGCACGAACACGCGCCATTGGTCGTCGATCAGGCCGGATTGCAGGCGCGCATCGACCAGATAGTCTTCGTCGGACAGCGCGCTGTTGCCATTGCCCTTGCCGTAGCGCGACTCGATGCTCAGCGTCGGCGCCTGCATGGCGGCGAGATCGCGCGCGGCGTTCTGCGCCTGGTTGGCTTCGGCGTGATCCTGGTGCAGTTGCTCGATCGCCTCGCGGCCTTCGCGCACCTTGCCGTTCTCGATCAGGCCCTGCCCGACCGCGCTGCGCACGGCAGCCGATTCGGGATGATTGACGGCAGCCGCCTGCGCCAGTTCCAGGGCCTGCCGCGGATGCTCGCGCGCCGAGGCCGTGCGCGCCTGGCCTTCGGCAAAGGCCTCGTTGAACGGCGCCTCGCGGCGCAGCCGTGCGTACAGCGCCTCGGCGCGCGCCGGCTGGTCCGTGTACAGGTAGTACCGCGCCCGCAGGTCGCGCACCTCGGCGTATTGTTCATTCAGCGTATCGGGAGCCGGCGCCAGGCGCACGGTGGGCGGCGTGGCCGCCTCCATCCGGGCCAGCAGCGCATCCGCCTGCTTGAAGCGCGCCGTATCGATATAGGCGTAGAACAGGCCGACATGCGTATCGCTGGGCATCTGCAGACGGTCGCCCGCCAGCGCGATGGTCCGCTCGTACAGCGGCACCGCCCGATCGGAACGGCGCAGATGGGCATACGCATCGGCGGCCGGCGCCAGGCCGTAGTACGGGACATCCACGCCCTCGGCGGCCAACGACTCGTACTGGCTGACGCACGCCTGGTAATAGCCGCGCGCACTCAGGGCGATCAACTGGTCCACGCGCAGCCGGGTGCGCACGGCCTGCATTTCCTGGTCATCGTCCTGGCCGATCTCGTCCAGCAGCACGTTGGACTTGGCCAAGGCTTCGTCCAGGGCGTCGTAGCGCTGCTGGCCGCCGATGATGTCGCGCAGTTCGATCGCCCAGGTGATCTCCTGGCCGATGGCCTGCTGGCGCAGCCCGGCGATTTCGGCGGGACTGAACAGCACGGGCTTGCGCGCTGCCTCGGCGCGGCGGTTGGCGTCCAGCGCCTCTTCCAGCGCCGCCGGCGCGGCGGCCTGAGCGACCAACAGATAGACATCGGCCCGGCGCGCGCTGCGCGACTCCGGATTCAGTTCCAACGCACGGCCGTAGGCCTGGCTGGCCTGCGGTAGGTTGCCCGCCGCCTCTTCGATGGTGCCGATCAGTTCGGCGGCCGAGGAGCGGATCTCGCGCGAGGCCGACGTATCGTTCATCACGGCCGTCGCCCGCAGGCGCGCGTCGTCGAGCCTGTCGATGTCGAACGTGTATTGGGCCAGGCGCAGGCCAGTGAGGGGCGCGCGCGGCTCGCGCCGCCGCAGCAGCGTCACGATGCGGTATTCGTCCTGCAGCGCACGCACGTCGCGCGCGGCCACGAACAAGGGTTGCAGCGCATAGGCCGGCAGGCCGTCGTAACCTTCGACGCGCGCGGCATCCAGCGCCTCGCGCTCGCTGCCGGCGCGCGCCAGCAGCGTCACATAGTCGGCCAGCACCCGCTGACGGTCGGCGCCGTGCGGCCCCGCACGATCGTGCCGGGCCAGCCACTGCTGCAAGATGACCGCCGCGGCTTCGGGATGCCGGGTGGCCTGCCCCCGGATCAGGGCGTCATGCGCCGCGCTCGAATACGCGCCGGTCTGTGCCGCCACGGGTGCCGAGGCGCTGGCGAGCATCAGGGCCGTCAGGCCGGCCAAGGAAAAAGTCACGAATCGGCATGTGCTCTTGGATCTGGAGGTCGGCAACTGCATAGTCCGAGCCCACGCGCCGCAGTCCTGGTGTGGTCAGGACAAAAGTTTCCGCCAGGCCTTTCGACATCGAAAGGCCTGCAAGTGCACACTCTTCTGGATGCCGCGCACGCAGGCATTTGCTTGTTTGTACGGAAACAAGGTAGCAGCGCCCTTCTGCGAAGGAGGGCAGCGAAGCCGACAAGGTGTGTGGGGGTGTTACGCGCCAGGCGGAAAAAAGGGAGCGTTCACTAACACCCGTTCCGCGCCGGCTGCCAGAGAGGATTCATGCAATTGAAAAATCGGGCCGCAAGACGATGAAAACGGTTGTTTCTTACATCTATGAAGCGAGAAAGCCGCTATTGGGCAGCACGGATGCCGGCACGGCATCCAGGGCGCATTCGCTGGCCAACCGCACCGCCTGCCCCTGCGCCAGGCGCGCATTCACCTCCATCGACGTCGTCCAGAAATAAGTGCCAGCGGCCAGGCTGCCCAGCACCGACACCTGCGGCACGCGCCGGCCATCGCGATCCAGCAGGCAGCCCGTGGCGAAATCCAGGTCGAAGCCGCCCAGCGCATGCGCGCGCGCCTGGCCCTGGCCACACAGCTGGCGCACCAGCGGGTCGGCGGATGCCTCGACGTCCATCGAGAAGCTGGTGGCATTGACCAGCCAGGGCGCGGACAGGACCTGGCCCTCGCCGGATTCCACCATGAAGGCGCCGCTGGCCGCGTCATACCGTGCCGAACGGAAGCCGCCATGTACGTGCAACCGTCCTTCATGCAGCGATTGCTGCAAGGTCAGGGCGTTGCGCATCGGGAAAGTGGCGCGGCGCGCCATCCACAGCGTGCGCCAGTCGCGATGAAAGCGGCGGCGCTCGGCATCGTCCAGGGCGTGCCAGATATGCTCGATGCGGTCGTTGGTGGCGGCGGCCACGGATTGCCAGGGCCGCGGCCCCGCCTGCGAGCGCGCGATCTCCGCGTCCAGCGCCGCCCCCGCCGGGCCGGCCAGGCCCAGGATGTCCTCGTGATCCTCAGCGCCGCCCGCGGCCCGCAAGGCGCGGCGCAAGCTGTCGAGCAGTCCGTCCAGCGTGACGCGGCCGTCCGGCTCCGGCTCGGGCAGGGCCGGCAGCGACACCTTGGTGTTGTGCGGGCTGCGCACCGCCGGCAAGCGGCCGTTGCGCGACACGCAGTGCACCTGGCCGCGATGCCCCTGTGCCCGCAACGCCGCGATGGCATCGATGGCGCTCAGGCTGGTGCCGACGATGCACACCGTATCGTCGCGCCCGATGCGGCCGCACAGGTCCGCCACCGGATATGGACTGTTGAAGTAGCCTGGCAGCGGCGCCAGGTCGGGAAACGCCACCGATGGCAGATTGCCATTGCACAGCACCACCCGCGAGGCCACCACGCGCTCGCCGCCCGCGCCCAGCACGGCCGCCTGCCCCGAGGCCAGCGGCCACACGCCCACCGCGGCCTGGGCCACACGCCGCACGGCCACGCCCTTGCGCTGCGCGCAGGCCAATGCCTGGCCATAAAGATCGCGCAGATAGCTGCCGAACACCGGCCTGGGCAGGAACGCCGAGGGCTCGATGGCCTGCACCCCATGCGCCTGCAGCCAGGCAGGGTCGCGGGCCCGCAGCCAATCCATGAAGCTGTCGGGCTCGGTCGCCACCGCCGACATGCGATTGACCGGAATGTTCAACAGGTTGCTGGCCAGGTCCGCCTGATAGGCACTGCCCGGACCGACCTCTTGGCGTGGCTCGAAGATCGCCACCTCCAGCGCACGGCCCTCGGGCCATGCCGCCAGGAATTGATAGAGAAAGGACACGGCGACCGAACCGCCGCCGACGATCGCCAGGCGGCTGGGATCATGCTGCATGCTGACACTCCCCGATGGGCTGGGCAAAGGGCGGTTTCAGCGCTTGGCCGAGCGCCGCACCACGTCGCCCCAGGTTTCGATCTCGGTGGCGACGACCTTGTCGGTCTGCGCGGGCGTGGTCGGCGTGGCGGTGGCGCCCAGCTTGGCGGCGCCCTCTTTCACCTGTTCCGATGCGCCGGCCTTCTGCATGGCCGCCGACATCTTGTCGATGGCGGCGGCGGGCGAGCCGGTCGGCGCCAGCAGCGCATAGGTGGTGGCCACCTTGTAGCCGGGCAGGCCCTGCTCGGCGAAGGTCGGCACGTCGGGCAGCGTCGGCGCGCGCTGCGCCGAACTCACGGCCAGAATGCGGATCTTGCCGCCGGCCACATGAGGCAGCAGCGCGGGCAGGGTCTCGATCACCATGTCGATCTGGCCGCCCAGCAGGTCCGTCACCGCCGGACCGCTGCCGCGATACGGCACGTGCAGGATGTCGGTGCCCGTCATCTGCTTGAACAGTTCGCCCGCCATGTGCTGCGAACTGCCGGTGCCGGCCGACCCGATGGTGAGTTTGCCCGGACGCTGCTTCGCCAGCGCGATCAGTTCGGGCACGGTCTTGGCCGGGATCTTGGTGCTGACGGCCAGGGCCACCGGCATGGTGATGGCCACGGAGACACCCTTGAAATCCTTGGCGAAGCTGTAGTTCTGCTTCTCCAGCAACGAGGCGTTGATCGCCAGGCTGCCCAGCGCCCCCATCAGCACGGTGTAGCCATCGGCTTCGGCGCGCGCCACGGCCTCGGCCCCCACCTCTCCGCCGGCGCCGGCCTTGTTCTCGACCACGACGGGCTGTTTCAGGTAGTCGCCCATCTGCTGGGCATACAGGCGAGCGGCCACGTCGGTGGCTCCCCCTGGCGGGTACGGCACGATCATGCGGATGGGCTTGTCGGGCCAACTGGCGGCCTGGACGTTCAACGACGCCGCGGCCAGGATGGCCGCGGCGATCGACAGGAAGGACTTGCGCATTTTGGGTTGTCTCCGTGGTGCCGCTGCAGGTGTGCGGCTATTTGCTTATAAGTCCTAGAAATTAGGACTGCCATCCCATATTTGGCTTAACAAGAATTCCATACGGTGATATTCTGGTCAAGCGATGTTTGTCCCTATTCGGGCTTCTTGAGACCTTTCTCACAAGAATCAGGAAGCCCCATCACTCCAGTCGAGACGATATGAAACACAGCGAGGCACTGGCCGGCCTGCGGGTCATCGAGATATGCAACGTGGCGGCGGGCCCGTTCTGCGGCATGCTGCTGGCGGACATGGGCGCCGACGTCATCAAGGTCGAACACCCCGAGGGCGGCGACACGCTGCGCGCGTGGCCGCCCCTGTCCGACGGCTACAGCGAGAACTTCGCTTCGCTCAACCGCAACAAGCGCTCGGTCGCCCTGAACCTGAAAGACCCCGCCGACGCCGAGCGTGCGCGGCAGCTCATCGACAGCGCCGACGTGCTGCTGGAGAACAACCGCCCCGGCGTCATGACGCGCCTGGGCCTGGGCTACGAACAACTGGCCGCGCGCAATCCGCGCCTGGTGTATTGCTCCATTTCGGCCTACGGCCAAAGCGGCCCGCGCGCCCAGGAAGGCGGCTTCGACCTCACCATCCAGGCCATGAGCGGCATCATGAGCGTCACCGGCGAACAGGGCGGCGCACCGGTCAAGTGCGGCGTGCCCGTCGCCGACTTCACCGCGGGCCTGTACGCGGCCTATTCGATCAGCGCGGCGCTGCGCGTGGCGGCCGCCACCGGCCAGGGCACGCACCTGGACGTGCCCATGCTGGGCGTCACGCTGGGCATCGCCGCCCTGCAGACCTCCGAGTACTTCGGCAGCGGCAAGGATCCCGTCAAACTGGGCTCGGCCCATCCACGCAACGCGCCGTACCAGGCGTTCCGTTGCCGTGACGGCTACTTCGGCATGGCGGCCGGCAACAATGCGCTGTGGAAATCGGTGTGCGACGTGGTGGGGCGTCCCGAACTGTACGAGGACGCGAACTACGCCAACACGGGCCTGCGCGCACGCAACCAGGACGCGCTGCGCGAACTGCTCGAAACGCATTTCGTGCAGGAAGACGCGGCCACCTGGCTCGAACGCTTCCGCGCCCGCGGCGTGCCGTGCGCGCCCATCAACAACTATTCCGACGTGCTGAAAGACCCGCAGGTCGAGCACATGGAATGGGTGCAGGACATCGACCTGCCCAACGGCGTGCGCACCCGCAGCTTCGGCGCCCCCGTGCGCATCGACGGCGCCACCACGCCCATCCGCCTGCGTCCGCCCGCGCTGGGCGAGCACAACGACGAAATCCTGGGGGCGCTGGCTGGCGCACCGCGCGCCAAGGAGTCGGCATGAGCGCCTTGGTGGACATTGCCGTCGACGAGCACACCACCGTCATCACGCTCAACCGTCCCGACAAGATGAACGCCCTGTCGGCGGAACTGGTCGAGGGCTTGATCTCGGCGGTCGACGCCGCCCATGCGCGCGGCAGCGATCTCATCGTCTTCAAGGGCGAGGGCCGCAACTTCAGCGCGGGTTTCGACTTCGGCGGCTATGCCGAGCAAAGCGAGGGCGACCTGCTGCTGCGCTTCGTGCGCCTGGAAACCCTGCTGCAGAAAGTGGCCGGGTCCCCCGCCCTGACCCTGGCGCTGGCGCACGGCAAGAACTTCGGCGCGGGCGTGGACCTGTTCGGCGCCTGCATGCTGCGCATAAGCGCGCCCGACGCCACGTTCCGCATGCCCGGCCTGAAGTTCGGCCTGGTGCTGGGCACGCGGCGCTTCGCCGCCATGGTCGGCACGCAGGCCGCGCGCGACGTGCTCACGCACACGCGCACCTTCGGCGCCGAAGCCGCGCGGGACATGGGCTTCGTCACCGAACTGGCCGCGCCGCAAGACTGGCCCGCCCGCCAGGACCAGGCCCGGGCCAGCGCGCGCGAACTCAGCCCCGACACGCGCCGCCAGCTGTACCAGGTGCTGGGTCCGCAGACGGCGGACGCCGACCTGGCCAGCCTGGTCCGCTCGGCCGCCGCGCCGGGCCTCAAGCAACGCATCCAGGCCTATCTGAATGCCTAAATAGCGTAGATAAAGGCGGCCCTATGCGCCGCCCGTGGAGACAGACATGACATCAGGCTTCAATCGACCGGACAAACAGGTCGCACTGGCCGACCTGGCCCGGCACATCACCGACGGCGCCTCGGTGGCGCTGGGCGGCAGCTTCCTGCATCGCGGCCCCTTCGCCTTCGTGCGCGAACTGATCCGCCAGGGCCGCCGCGACCTGGAAATCATCAAGCAATCGCCGGGCTACGACATCGACATCCTGTGCCGCGCGGGCGCCGTGCGCCGCGCGCGCGCCGGCATCGTCGCCATGGAAGGCAACTTCGGCCTGGCCCCGTGGTACCGCAAGGCCGTCGAGAAACAAGAGATGGCGCTGGAGGAACATGCCTGCGCCACGCTCACGGCGGGCCTGCGCGCCGCCGCCTTCGGCGTGCCCTTCCTGCCCTGCGGCGGCCTGCACGGCAGCGACCTGCCGGGCCTGAACAACTGGACCTTGATGGAGGATCCGTACGGCAGCGGCGACAGCACGTATCTGGTGCCGGCCATCCGCCCCGACTTCGCCGTGCTGCAGGTCTCCGAGGTCGACCGCCTGGGCAACGCCCGCGTCTTCGGCACCTCGCACTGGGACCGCATCATGTCGCGCGCGGCCGGCAGCGTGCTGGTGGTGGCCGAACGCCTGGTCGAGACCGAAGTGTTCGAGGCCCAGCCCGAGGCCACCCTGCTGCCCTACTTCATGGTCCAGGCCTTCACGGTGCTGCCCGGCAGCGCCTGGCCCGGTTCGTGCACCCCGTTCTACGACATCGACTATCCGGCGGTGGAACGCTACATGGATACCGCCCGCTCGCTCGACGCCCACATGGCCGAGGCCCCGGAAACGAAGGAAGCCGCGCATGTCTGAGACCTTCTCGCCGTTCGCCCACGTCGTCATGGGCCTGGCACGCTTCATCCGCCCCGACGAGATCACCTTCAGCGGCGTGAACTCCACGCCGCCGATGCTGGCCTGCCTGCTGGCCAAGCAAGCCTACGACTACGATTTCATCTACATCAACGTGGCGGGCGGCGTCGACCCGCGCCCGGCGCATATCCCCATCTCCAGTTCCGATCCGCAACTGGCCCGGCACACGGCCTCGATCTTCTCCAACGAAGACTTCTACGACCTGTGCACGCGCGGCCGCATGGACCTCACCTTCCTGGGCGCCGCGCAGATCGACGGCGAAGGCTCGGCCAACAACTCGTGCATCGGCGACTGGAACAAGCCCAAGGTGCGCCTGCCGGGCGGCGGCGGCGGCGCCGTGATGCTGCCCACCGCGAAGCGCGCCTGCACCTGGCGCACCGAACATTCGCGCCGCACCTTCGTCGAGAAACTGGATTTCCGCACCTCGTGGGGCGGCTTCCACGGCGTGGTCACGCCCATCGCCATCTTCATCAAGCGCGAAGGCCGGCTGGCGCTGCAGTCCTGGCATCCCGACGCGAGCCTGGAAGAAGTGCGCGAACGCACCGGCTTCGCCTTCGACGCCGAAGGCGCGCAACCCACGCCCCTGCCCACCGCAGCGGAGCGCGCGGCGCTGGCCAGGCTGGATCCGGACGGCGCCTTCGAACGCGACGCCGCCGTCGTGCTGCGCTAGGAGATCCTCCGATGAGCGACATGCCATCCTTGCCGCAGGCCTGGCGCACGGCCTGGCAAGACCCGGCGCTGCGCGAGCAGCCCGCCCTGATCACGCAGGACGCCACCTGGACGTACCCGCAACTGGACCGCGCCGTGCGGGCCTTGGCGGGCGGCCTGCGCCGCGCCGGCGTGCAACCCGGCGACTACGTGGCGCTTGCCATCGAACGCGGCCCTGAACAGGTGCTGGCGCTGCTGGCCACCCTCGTGGCGGGCGCCTGCCCCTGCCCGCTGGAGCCGCGCCTGGCCGGAGACGAAACGCGCCGCCGCGTGCAAGCCGTGGGCCTGCGCTGGCTGGTGTACGACGCGGACAACCAGGCGCTGGCGGACGACAGCGGCCTGCCCGCTTCGCAAAGGCTGGCCTATGGTTCACTGGAGGGCGCCGAACCGTACTGGGCGCCCGACCCCGCCCCCGACAGCCCGGCCCTGCTGCTGTTCACCTCGGGCAGCACCGGCAAGCCCAAGGGCGTGCTGCAATCGCACCGAGGCGTGTGGCTCAACAGCCAGGGCATCATCGCCCATACCGGCCTGGGGCCGCACGACCGGCTGCTGCACATCATGCCGCTGCACCATACCAACGCCATCAACAACCAGGTGTTCGCGCCCTTGGCCTGCGGGGCCACCGTGGCGCTGGCCGGCCGATTCCGTGCCGACGAAATGCCCGCACTGATGACGCGCTTCGCGCCCACGCTGGTCACCGGCGTGCCCACTATGTATGCGCGCATGCTGCAACAGGACTTCCCGCCGGGCATATTGGCGGGCCTGCGCATGGCGCGCTGCGGCTCGGCGCCCATCACGACGGCATTGCACCGCGACATCGAGGCCTTCCTGGGATGCCAGCTGGTGGTGTCTTACGGCCTGTCGGAGGCGACCTGCACCTCGACCATGAACCCGCCCGGCGCCCGCCGCATCGGCACGGTGGGCACGGTGCTGGAAGGCCAGCGCATCGCCTTGCTGGATGCGCAGGGCCAACCCGTGCCGGCCGACGCCGAAGGCGAGATCTGCATCGGCGGCGACGCGCTGATGCTGGGTTACCTGGGCCATGACGGCGACGACCCTGTGCGCGATGGCTGGTTGCGCACCGGCGACCTGGGCCGCTTCGATGCCGACGGCTATCTCAGCATCACGGGACGCATCAAGGAAGTGATCATCCGCGGCGGCGAGAACCTGTCGCCCAAGCTGATCGAGGATGTGCTGTGCCAGGCACCCGGCGTGGCGGCCTGCTGCGTGGTGGGCCTGGCGGACACGGACCTGGGCGAAGTGCCGGTGGCGGTGATCGTGCCGCGCCAGGACGGCCGGGCGCCCGATGCCCAGGCCCTGCAAGACACGGTGCGCGCGCGGCTGGGCCGCATCTATGTGCCGCAGGCGGTGTACCTCAGCCCCGGACTGCCCGAGAACACCGTGGGCAAGGTCGACCGCAAGGCCGTGGCGCGCTGGGTGGCCGAGACAGCCGCGCCGGCGGCGGCCTCTGCCTGAAAACACGAAGGGGCATCATCGATGCCCCTTCTCGATAGCACTCTGGCTTCACGCCGGTTCCTGGTGCCCCAGCGCCGAAGAGATCTCGCGTGCACAGGCCTTGACCTGCTGCCCGGCCTCTTTCACGCGGGCCAGCGACAGGCGGTCCAGCGGACCTGAAATGCCCACGGCGCCGACCACATCGTCCAGCGCATTGAAGATGGCCACGGCGATGCCGCCCACGCCGTCACGCCATTCGCCGCGGTTCATCGCATAGCCCACCCGCACGATCTTGCGCAGCTCGTCCTTCAGCACCGGCATGGACGTCAACGTGGCCGACGTATAGCGCGGCAGCTCGGCCGCGTACTTGTCGATGTAGCCATCGGACTGATAGGCCAGCAGCACCTTGCCGGTGGCCACCGCGTAGGCCGGCGCGCGCCCGCCGATCATCGAGTACGCGCGGATCGGCTGCGGGCTGTCGATCTTGTCGATGTAGACCACCTCGATGCCGTCCAGTACCGACAGGTGCACCGTCTCGCCCGTCTGCTCGGCAAGCTTGCGCATGCTGGGCGCGGCCACGCGCCGCAGGTCCAGGTGGCCCAACTGGCGCGCCGCCAGTTCGAACAGGCGCACGCCGCCGCGATACAGCCCCTCGTCGTCGCGCACGATGTAGCCGGCGTGCATCAGGGTCTGCAGCGTGCGGTGCGTGTTGCTGCGGGTAAGCCCGACGCGCGCGGCCAGCTCGTCGATGGTGCGCGTGGGATGCTCGACATCCGTCACGGCCTCGAGGACGGTCAGGCCCTTCAGCAGCGTCTTGTCCATGAAAGCATCCTAAATAATGGGAAATCATGGCATTGTACCGAGCGCGTCCATGCCTGCCCAGCCACCGCAGCCAGCTAGGATTCCCCCGGCCTGTGAATGTGCGAAAGGGCCCCTTCATATTCTTGGATGGCAAACCCATATTCCGGGATTGACAGTATCGCGCCTCGGTGCCCACACTACACGCCTGCCCGACGCCTTCGGTCGCGCCGGCCTCGCAACCTACGTCGTCGTCCCGATGTCATCCGCCTCATCGAAGTGGGCCGCGCTGCGGCCTGCCCTGCCCATCCTGGTGGGCGCATCCCTCATGCTCAGCCTGTCGATGGGATTGCGCCAGAGCCTGGGCATCTTCATCCCTCCGCTGACCCGCGACCTGGGCATTTCCGTCAGCGACTTCACCATCGCCATCTCCATCCAGAACCTCACGTGGGGCATCATGCAGCCCTTTGCGGGCGCGCTGGTCACGCGCATCGGCTTCCGGCCGATGATGATGGCGGGTTCCGTGCTGTACCTGATCGGCATGGCGCTGTTCACCACGGCCCAGGGGCTGCTGGGCGTGATCCTGGGCGCGGGCTTCGCGGTGGGCATCGCGATGGCCTGCACGGGCAGCGCGGTGGCCATGGCCGCGTCGGTGCGCCCCGTGCCGCCGGCGCTGCGCAGCCTGGTGCTGGGCCTGGTGTCATCGTGCGGGTCGCTGGGCGCGATGCTGGCCGCGCCGCTGGGCCAGTACGTCGCGCAGGACGCCGGCTGGCGCATGGGCGGCCTCACCTTCATCATCCTGGCCCTGGCGATGCTGCCGGCGGCCTGGCTGGCGGGCCGCGTCGACGCACTGCCGCGCCCGCCCGCCCCCGCCATGCCCGATGGCAAGGAAGCGACCGCGCGCGACGTGCTGCGCCAGGCGGCGCGCAACATGCCCTTCGTCATCATGGCCACGGCGTACTTCGTATGCGGCATGCAGCTGATCTTCCTGCAGACCCACCTGGCCACCTACCTCGATCTGTGCGGCATGGACCCCATGCTGTCGGCGCAGGCCCTGGCCGTGATCGGCGCCTTCAACGCCCTGGGCAGCCTGTTCTTCGGTTGGGCCGGCGGCCGCTGGAACAAGCAGACGCTGCTGGGCGGCATCTACGTGATGCGCTCGATCACCATCGTCTGGTATTTCCACACCCTGCCCACGCCCTCGTCCACGCTGGTGTTCGCGGGCATCATGGGTTTTCTGTGGCTGGGCGTGGTGCCGCTGGTGTCGGGCTGGATCGCCGAGACCTTCGGCCTGCGCTGGCAGGCCATGCTGGCCGGCGTGGCATTCTGCAGCCACCAGTTGGGCAGCTTCCTGGGCGCGATGGGCGGCGGACTGGTCTACCAGGTCATGCACGACTACACGCTGGCCTGGCAGGTGGCGGCGGCGCTGGGCATGACGGCGGGCATCGTGCAGATCTTCGCGTCGCAGCGGTTCTCGGGGCCCAGCGGACCGCGGGGGCCGCGCGCGGCGGCAGGCGCGTGAGGCGTCCGTGCCGGCGGCTCAGCCGCGGGGCGCCAAACGCTTGCGCATCTGCCGCACGAGGCGGCTGACCTTCTTCACCAACCGGTCAACCAGCGCCATTTCGGAATGCGATAGCTGATCGGCAAGGGCCTGCGCCGCGGCGGGAATGGCGGTTTCAACGCGAACCGCCATGTCACGCGCAATCGTCATGAGGTATCTGGGCGTGATTCCCAGCGTACCGGCCAGCGACTGCAGATGCGATGCGCCGATCTGCCCTGGCTGCGTCTGTCCATCGATGGCAAAGGCGAATGCCTCTCCCAGCCCTGGGTACACGCGCGTGCTCATCAGGTCGTAGAACGGCGCCAGCCGAAGACCGCCGGGCGTAGCGAGCATCGAGAGGTTCTTGGCGTGCGAATCGTTGTTGCCCACGTACAGATTGAAGAACAGCCAACGCAGCAGCAGGCGCTGATCGACACCGGGTCGAACGGACTCACGCTTGACGAGCGCGAAACAGTCCGCGAATGAAGGCCCTCCGTCCGCTTCGTACTTCACATCGGAAGGCATGCCCAGCATCTGGCAGAAATCGGCCTGCCAATGACGTTCGAGCGTGCCGTCGGCGCGTAAGGTGCGATCGTTTCGTTCCACCAGGCACGCTTTCACGACAGATTGATAGGCCACGGCTGCGACTGGCAGATCGCACAATCGTGCAGCCATCATGACCAGCGTTTCGTTGGCTGCGGAAGCAAAGACATTGATATCCGATCTGACGATATCCGGCTTCAGGATGTGCGTTGATGGCGTCGAGCCCATCGGACGCATGGGTTTTCCCTGCTCGTCCAGGGATAACAGCATTTTCAGTTGAGCGCCCGAAATGGAGACACGGGGAGCAGGAAAACGCTGGGCATCCGCCTGGATGCGTTCACGCAGCTTTACGTTTCTGGCATCGGCGTGCAACAGGGCGTCGACCTCTTCCCACGTCAGCCGCTGATAGACCGGCGCCGATGGCAGCGTACCTTCGGGCAACAGTACGACAGCCCCCGCGGTATCACCTCCCGCCACCCTCAACAAGCCGAACACCGAAGAGACCTTGTACCGCATGCTGGCCAGCCGGCGCTGATCTCCTTCAGGCAAGAGGTTCTCGAAGAAGACATAGACGCCGGGCGCATCCTGGATGCCCGCTTGCAGGGGCAACGCCTGGTGCAACACGGATGCGCCGGCGCTCGTCAACCAGGCAGGATCGTAGGCAAACGACAGCGGATCGGTATGAAACAGGGTGCCTACCCGCCGTTCATCCCAAAACACGGCCAGCCGTTCCGCATCTTTGTCTGCGTCCATCTGGCGATCAACCCGAGCCGGCTCCATCAACGTCCCTTTTCACGGATCACCACTTCCAATCCCAGCAATCCCAGCACTTCAAGCATCTTCTGCGCTTGAATGGAGGGCTTGCCCTGTTCCAACTCGACGACGAAGCGGTTACCCAGCCCGGCGAGTCCTGCGATATCACGCTGTGTCATTTGCTGCGACTTGCGCGTGGCCTGGATGATGCGGCCGATATCGCCCACATCCCGCACGATAGCGGGTTCGAAGACCGTTTTACCGGTCGGGTTTTTTTTGTCCATATACCCGCCTTAGTCGCGCAAAGAATTACCGATCGGGAATATAAGAGCATCGCATACGGCCATCAGTCAAGAGAAATTACCGAACAGGAATTTTTCTGTTTCCGCAGGGCGAAAAAAGAGGACGGGCGCCTCGATTGGCGCCGGTCCTCTTGCTGGCTTGGCCCGAAATGCCTTACACCACGGGCGGATCGCTCTCGCGGATGGGATGTCGGTGCTGTTCGATCGCCTTCACGAAGGCCTCGATGCCGTCCTGCCCGGCGTCTTCGGCGATCACCAGTCCGTCATCGGGCTCGTCCGGCGGAATGCCCGCCTGTTCCAGCAGGCGCAAACCCTCGCCCAGGGCCAGCATGGGCTTGCCGTGGCGATACTGGTCGCGCACGAACTCCAGCGCCAGGCCATCGCCGCACAGCGTGTCGACCGCGCTTTCGCCATCGGGGATCACCGCCGCATCGAACAGGGCCGACGGACTGTTCTTGAACGACGCATCCACGTCCAGCGCCTCCTTCCCACCGCCCGGCAGCAGGCCGATGCGCTGGCCCACCAGCCGCACCACCGCCCCTTCGTCGATCAGGGCCTGTGCGGTCTGCCGCACCGCCTGCGCATCCACGCCCTCGGCCACCAGGATGGCGATCTTGCGCGTGCGGATGCCGCCTTCGCCCGGACGCGCCAGCAGCGACAGGAACTCGGAGCGCGTCACTTCGGGCTTGAACGCCTGCCCGGTGGCGCGCGGCATGGGCTCGGGCAGCTCGGCCATGCCCAGGTTGCCGGCCACGCCATGCGCCAGCTCGTCCGACACATTGCGCAGCATCGACACCATGCGGCGGCGGATGCCCGGCACGGTCACCTTGCTCAGTTCGAACGAGATGGCATCGATGATGTGCTGCTGCTCATGCGGCGCCTGGCTCTCGTAGAACATCGTGGCCTGGTTGTAGTGCTCGGCGAACTTCTCCGGCTTGCCACGCAGTTCGTTGCCTTCGACGGGTTCCGGGAACGGCACGAAACCCGCCGTGCCCGCCTGGAAGGGGCAACCGCCCGCCAGCGAATTGGGCTCGTACGCCACCCGTCCGCGATGAATGGCCTGGCGGTGCATGCCGTCGCGCTGGTTGTTGTGCACCGGCGCCACCGGCGCGTTGATCGGCAGCTCGTGGAAATTCGGACCGCCAAGCCGTGAGATCTGCGTATCGACGTAGGAATGGATGCGCCCCGCCAGCAGCGGATCGTTGGTGAAGTCGATACCCGGAATCACGTGCGCGGCGCAGAACGCCACCTGCTCGGTCTCGGCGAAGAAGTTGTCCGGGTTGCGGTCCAGCACCAGCCGGCCCACGGGCATCAGCGGCACCAGTTCCTCGGGGATGATCTTGGTCGGATCCAGGACATCGAAGCTGAATGTCTCGGCCTGGGCCTCGTCGAACACCTGCACGCACAGCTCCCACTCGGGATACTCGCCCGCCTCGATGGCCTCCCACAGGTCGCGGCGATGGTAGTCGGGATCGGCGCCCGAGATCTTCACGGCCTCTTCCCACACGTGCGAATGCGTGCCCAGCTTGGGATTCCAGTGGAACTTCACGAAGCTGGACTTGCCGTCGGCCGTGACGAAGCGGAAGGTATGCACGCCGAAGCCCTGCATCATGCGGTAGCTGCGCGGAATGCCGCGATCGGACATGACCCACATAATCATGTGGACCGACTCCGGCATCAGCGAGATGAAGTCCCAGAACGTGTCGTGCGCCGACGCGGCCTGCGGCATGCCGTGGTGCGGCTCGGGCTTGACCGCATGCACCAGGTCCGGGAACTTCATCGCGTCCTGGATGAAGAACACGGGAATATTGTTGCCCACCAGGTCCCAGTTGCCCTGGTCCGAGTAGAACTTCACCGCGAAGCCGCGCACATCGCGGGCCGTGTCCTTCGAGCCGCGCTCGCCCGCCACCGTCGAGAAGCGCACGAACACCGGCGTGCGCTTGCCCGCCTCGGCGAAGGGCGCGGCGCAGGTCAGGTCCGTCAACGGCTTGTAGCACTCGAAATAACCGTGGGCGGCCGAGCCGCGCGCATGCACGATGCGCTCGGGGATGCGCTCGTGGTCGAAATGCGTGATCTTCTCGCGCAGGATGAAATCCTTCAGCAGCGCGGGACCGCGCAGGCCGGCCTTCAGCGACGCCTGGTTGTCGCCCATCGGCACGCCCTGGTTGGTCGTCATGGCCTGGCCTTCGCTGTCGGCGCGCACGCGCGGCAACTCGCCGCTGGCGGCATTCACGCCGGGCTCGGCGGCGCCGCCTGTCTTGTCCGACACATTCTTCTCCGACAACGTGCTGCCCACCGCCGCCGGGTCCTTGGGCGCCACGGTCTTGCCCGTGAACGGACAGCCCGACCCGGCGCCGTACTCGGCGGCCTTGTTTTCATTGGCGGGCAGCGCGTCGACCATCTCGCCCACCTCGCGCGTCTTCTTCAGCGCGGGATGGGTGGCCTGCGGCGAAGGCGGCATGGCCGGCCCGCTGTCCGAATTGAGGTAGGCGGTATCGACGGCGGCTTGCTGCGATCCTTTTGCGGGTTGGCGCTTTCGGGTTGCCATAAAGAGGCTCCTTGAGGGATGGGTGCGTGGCGGACGGCATTCCGGTTGGTCAGCGCGCGCATACCTGGCGGGCATGGCCGATGCGGCGGCGCGGGCACGCCGCTTGCTTCGCCGGAAAGTCGTCTCATGGTTCTGGCCGCCGCGGCGCCTCGCGGGACACGGCAGCCAAGTCGGGCCAGTAAGCAAGCACCGTGCCCATACCGCCATGCCGGACACACCCGTCTCAACCCTCAGAAAAGGCTGTCCATGCGCAAACAACAAATCCTGACCCTGCTGGCCATCGTTCTCATCGTGGCCATCGTCATGTCCCTGGCCCCTTGGTAAGCCCCTCTGCCGGGCACCAGGCCGATGGGGCGCGGAACCCGCGCGCGTGCTCGAGTTCGGTCCTGCCCTCGCGGCAGGACCGGGCCCCGTGCGCCCGGCCGCGCCGGGGCGTGCGTAAAAGTCTCCCTGTGAGGAAGGGGCAGCGCGAACGATGGGCGCGCGGGGTTGTAATAGTTGCCATCCTGCGGACATCGCCATCGCCGCAGGAAGAAAGACCAGGGGCCTGAAGCCCTTCGTCCGGTGAAGGATCGCTCAGGCAGGGGAGGTCCGCCCTGCCGTCCTCGTCAGGAACACCCCTGTCCGCTGCGCGCCTCGATGGCCGGCGCATCGCCCGGCGTATTCCCGGCGTACTTGCGGATCTTCTCCGCCACGCCGGCGGTCGGCTTCTCGTAGCGGTAGCAGTAGGGAGGACTCGGCGCTTCTTCGGGGCGATAATCCTGCAGCACCGGCTTCGCATCGCCCAGGAACAGGTTGTCCTTCACCCGCAGGAAGGCCTTGTGCTCGTTCTCGTAGCCGTACTTGGCCTTGGTCTTCTCGTAGTTGCGGCGGTCCGACTCGCCGTTACCCAGGGCACTGCGCGCGGGCGCATCCGGAATGTATCGGCAGTAGTTCACGTAGACCCCTTCCACCGTCGGCGTCTTCTCGGGCTCCACGCACTCGCGCTTGGCGACGTTGCTATAGATGTTGCCTTCGACCAGCGCGCGCGCCTCCAGGCTGAAGCTCATGCCATAGAAGTCCCAGTTTTCCAGCAGATTGTTGAACAAATGGAAGGTGCCGAACTGCGCCCGGGGATTGCGCTGCACCGTGTTCAGGAAGTAGTTGTGATGCAGCGTGACCCGCGCAATCCGGTCGCGGTCGCGGTTCTTGAACATGTCCTTCGACGTGATGTTGTTCAGCAGCATGACCTTGTTGGAATCATGGAACTTGTTCCACGAGACCGTCACGTCGGTCGAGCCGTTCTTCACGTTGAGCAGCCGGTCCGAGAACCGAGACAGGTCCATGTGGTTGACCCACACGTCCCGGCTGTCGTTGGCCACGTTCACCGCCTGCGTGAAGCGGGTCAACCGGCCGTCGATGGACAGGTTCGTCAGGATGACGTTGGTGGCGCGGTACACGCCCAGCCCGTCGTCGATCAGGGTCACGCGCTTGCCGCGCCCATCGATCGTGACGTTCGAGGGCACGCGGATCTGCGAATCCAGCACGATGCGCATGTCCGAGGCGAAGCGGATCCAGGCAGGCCCCTTCTTGGCGTCCAGGACGGCCTGGCGCAAGGTGCCCGGCCCGGAATCCTTGTCGGACGTGACCTCGATGAACCTGCCGCCCAGGCCGCCGGTGGCCTTCTGTCCGTATCCCTCGCGCTGCTGCAGCAGCGACGACACGATCGGACATTGCGCATCCGGGATGGCGCACGACGGGCGCGCGGACGCCGCACCGCCATACAGCGCCGCAGCCGCCAGCAGTCCAACGGCAAGCCGCCTGCCGGGGGATGCGGGGCTTCGCCTATCGTGCCGGGTTCTGGTTGCGTGCATCGCTCATCTCTCCTTACTGCCGTGCGGACCGGTCGGGTGGCGTCACATGGCGCCAGATACCGCCGCTCAATCGCAGGTTTTCCGCGGGCCCGGCCAGATGCTCCCGCAGCCGTTCGAAATACGCCTGCTGCCATCGCAGCGCATACGCTTCGACGTCTTCGCCGGGCTTCGCCGCCGGCAGCATTTCCAGCGTGAACGTGACCAGGCCGTTCTCCCAACGCGGCGCGTAGAAGACCGAAGGCACGCCCAGGCGATGCGCCATGCGCGACGCAAAACTCGAATACGTCACTTCCTGCCCTTCGAACGTCGCGCGCGGCGCGGCCGGATTCGCGGCGCCATCGACGGCCAGGCCCAGCACGAAGCCGGAACCCAGGGCCCGCATGCAGGCCTTGGCGACCTGCGCCTCGGTCTGGTCCGCGGTGGAGATCAACGCCGAGGAATAACTGCTCTGGGCGATGCTGGGCGCCGTCGCCAGCCAGCGCGAGGGTATCCCCAGCAACTCCAGGGCCATCAGCGAGGCATACATCGGCCCGACGTGCGCCGTGGCCACCACGACGCCGCGGCCCGCCGCCAGCAACGGCGCGAAGAAACGTTCGCCGATCTCCAGATCGCCCAGCACCTGCATGGCCTCTTCGGCCTGTTCATCTCGGCACTCGAGCCAATCGAACAACAGATGATCCATCAGATGGCCCCAGCGGGCGGAACGTTCCCACTGCGCGCGATCGGCGTGCTGATCGCCACGCATCGACCACGCCCAGTCGAAGCGCGCCTTGGGGATCGGGGCGCTGTCCAGACGCGCCTCCAGCCGGGCCACGGCTTCCTGGAAGGTGTCCGGCAAGGATTTTCCCCGGTTCGCCACGTACTGCCGGTACAGGGCTTCGGCCTCGGTCGTGCGGCCCGCCTGGGACAGCGCGCCGATGGCGGAGCGCTGCCACATCACGTTCTCGGGTGCGCCCTCCAGCAGCTTCAACGATTGCTCCGCGGCCGCCTCGAACTGCGCCGAATAACGCAGCGCCCGCGCGTACAACCCGCGCGGATGCTCCAGCTCGGGCGCCAGTTCGACCGTGCGCGCCAGCGGCGCCACGGCGTCCCGGTAGCGCCCGGCGCGCAGCAGTGTTTCGCCGTACAGCGACAGCAGCCTGACGTCCGAGGGCGACACCTTCAGCGCGTGCTCGAAATGCGCCAGCGCCTGCACCTTGCGGTCGTCCTCCGTGCCGCGCCGCAGATACGACTGCCCCAGCGAGGTCCGCAGCGCCGGGCTGTCGTGCCCCGCGTCCAACGCGGCGGTGCCGAAGCGGATCGCCGCTTCCGGCTGATGGTCTTCGTACAGCGCGCGCACCGCCATGGCCGCCACCCGCTCGTTGGGCAGCGCCCGGGGATCCAGGAGGGCCGCGATGCGCGCGGCCTCGGCGCCGTCTCCGTTGCGCAGGAACGCCATCAGCCACACGCCGGCCTCGCCCGGTTCACCGGCGGCCAGGCCGGACGTCTGCCTGGCGATGACCGCGGCATCGGCCACGTGGCCGGCCTGCAGGCGCAACTGGATACGCGCGGCGTGCAGGACGACCGCATCCGGCTCGTTCGCCGCCGCGACATCCGCGTGCCGGACGGCGCGATCCCATTGCTGCATGCGGCCGAACAGACTGGCGAGCATGCGATGGTCTTCGGAATGCGCCGGATAGGCCGCCGCCAGCACTTCCAGCGCGGCGATGGCGGGCGGCAGGTTGCCCTCTTTGACGAAGGGCGTGACCAGCCGCCGCCGCACCTCGCGCCAGCCGTCCGCGGCCTTCACCAGATCGGCGCTCAAGGCCGACATTGCGCGCGCGGGATCTTGCGCGCCACGAATGCCGTCGATGGTCTCGCGCAGGCGGGTCGCGGCATCGGGCGCAGCGACGGCGGCGTCAACCATGGCGCAACCCCTTCAGCATGGACATGGCCACGCGCACCACGAACAGCAGCGCAAACCCCAGGGCCAGCGCTTCCAGCAGCAGGATCATCATGCGCGGGCTGCTGGGGGTGTCGGTGGGCACCGGCTGCGCGATGATGGACAGGTAGCGCTGCAGCCGCAGCGTATCCGCCAGGGCCTGCTGGTACGACTGCTGGGCCAGGGTCAGGTTGGAATCCGCGAAGGCCTGCGCGTTGCGCAGCGCCTCATACGATTTCAGCAGTTTCGCTTCCGTGTTGCCCTGCCCGCTCAGGCGTTGCCGCACCTCGGCCAGCCGCTTCTTCAATGCGGTGATCTGCAAGCGCGCCGGCTGCAGCATGGGATGGTTCGGATTGCCCAGGGCACGGATCTTGTCGTAGTTGATCTGCGCGCTGTTGAGCTCGCTTTCGAGCGTGCTCGACAGGTTCAGAAGCATCGACACGGTGGCCGTGGGATCGATGTTGCCGTGCGTCGTGCGCCACTGCGTCAGCGCATCGCGGGCCTCCATCGCCTTGCGCTCCGCGCGCGTGAGCGAATCCTGGCTGACCTTCAACTTGTCGGCCACGCCCTTCTCGTTCAGGCGGCTGACGAAGTCTTCCGCCAGATTTATCAAGGCTTTCGACAGCAGCTCGGCGTCTTCCGACGAGAACGCGCTGACGCGCAGCACGTCGATCTGCTCCAGCGCATTGAACGACACCTGCACCGAGGACTGGTAGGCGCGGTACAGCGCATCCTCGCTGGCATCCGTGGAAAGATGGTTGGCGGGGTCCAGGCCGGGATTGACCAGATACTGGCGCAGCCCCACCTTCTGGTCGAGCTGGCGCATGCTGTCGCGCGACATCAGGAAGTCCTTGACCGCCCAGCCGTCCACGAAGCCGCCCAGCATGCCGCCGCCATTACCGGTGGTCAGCAGGCTGGCCGCCCCCACGCCCCCGGCCTGCTGGTTGGACCCCGACTGCACGAAGAAGCGGGATTCCGCCTCGTACCGGGGCGTGGCGATGTTCATCGCATACACCAGCGCGCACACCACGGGCGCCACGACGATGAAGGCGCTCATCCACCGGCGGCGGCGGCGGGCGCGCAGTGCGGCCTCGCGCTCGCGGCGGCGGCGATGGATCTCGGACTCGTTGTCAGAAGCCGACATCGTCGAGGCCCCCTCCGAATTGCTCTTCGCCCGCGCCGCCGGATTCAGCCCTGGACCGTCGGGGCGGGAACTGGCTGATGCACCGGTCGAGGTCTTCTTCGATTCTGAGAGCGCTTCGCTCATAAATTAGGCCTCTGTAGCAATAGTCCGCCAGCTGGTTCTGGCGGTAACTGGAAAAAACAAGCGTCCGTCCAACCAGGCGCTCCTCGAACAGCGCCTGCCACAGACGGGTGAAGCGGCAGGGCTCGAAAGGCAAGGCCCCTTCGATCACATAGATGTCGAACGCGGGCGCCAGCGCCAGCGCGAACGAGAACTCCTGCCGCACGTAAAGCGGCCAGTGCTCCATGGGCTTGGACAGGCTTTGCGGCTCGCTGATGAGATCCGCCACGAGCTCGGTCGTGGCCTGCGCATCGAGCTCGTAACGATCGCAGACCAACTGGATCATGTTCAGGCCATTGGCCTTGCCGCGCACGAACCCCTGACGCCCGATCGCCCACGAGATGGCGCCGCCGTGCTGCACGAACCCCTGGCGCGGCGGACGCAGGCCGCACAGCACATCGACGACCTGCCTGTGCAGCTCCGGCGTGGGGGACAGCAGCGCGTACCGGCCCACGGGAATGTCCAGCGTCACGTCCGCCAGCAACTGCTGGCGGCTGCCGAAAGTGAAGGGTTCGTCGGTCACGCGATTGAGATGGATCATGGCTGTCGCTCACATCGGCTGGACATTGCTGCGGGAAAGGCGTTCCGCCGCCAGGCCAACGACCGCCAGGAACACCAGCGACGTCAGGAAGTAGCTCAGGCTCGCGTCCTGCGAGGTATAGCTCTCGAAATAGGCCGAGCGCAGCAACTGCATACCGTGCGCGAACGGCGACCACAGCACCCAGGGACGCAATTGCTCCGGCAGTTGCTCCGACACCAGGAAAACGCTGGAGAATATCTGCAGGAAGCGCTCGATCACCGGGGTCACCCGCAGGAAGAACCGCCAACTCGTCGCGATCGCGCCGACCAGGATGCCCATCGCCGTGCCGCAGCCCGCCATCAACGCGACGAACAGGACGAAACCCGCCACGTTCGTGGGCAGCGTGATCAGGCCCAGCGCATGGCCGGCGGTGATCAGCACGCCGAACACCACCAGGTACACCGAGCCGTACAGGAACGCCTGCACCCCCGCGCACATCAGCGGCGTCACGCCCGGCAGGTTCAGCAGGCCGCGCGCCGACACGTATGCCGTACTGCTGCGGAAGATGATCTGGCGGAACATGATCCAGGTCGTCGCGCCCAGCAGCGAAAACGTCGGCACGTCCATCCCCAGGATGAAGTGCGTGCCCATGATGAAGTACAGCGACGAGATCAGCGTCAGCAGCACCACGGGCCCGACCAGCGCCCACACCAGCGCGAGCCGGCTCTCCCCGTGCATCACGTGCAACTGATAGATGAACAGCGCAAACAGCGTGCGCAGCCCGCCGCTGCCCTCGTCGGCGCGGTGCTCGGGATGCCCCGCATGCAGGAAACGCATGCGGTCGCGCAGGATCGCGAGATCGTGCGCCTCGTCCGGCGGCAGCTCCACTTCCAGCGCGATGTCGTTGCGCGAGGCGTGGCGGCGCGCCTCCTGCGCGGCCTCGGCGCGGCGACGCTCCACGCGGCGCAGGTGGGCGGCGTTCAGCCGCTGGTCTTCCTCCACCAGCTTGGCCGGGATATAGCCGGGCTGGTAGACGTCGACGCCCGCGCGGATGTCGTTCTCCAGCAGCCGCATGATGAGACGCAGGCGCCGGCGCGAGAAATCGGCCACCCCCTCATCCGCGCCATGGCTGGCGACCGCCGCCTCCAGCTCGGCATGGATGACCTCGTACACGGCCCGGCGGGCCGCCACGGAATCGTGCGGCTCACCCTGCAGGCGCGCGACCAGCGGCTTGAACAGGACGTCGGGCGTCGAGTTCGGATCGAACAGCGCCGTGGGGTCCAGGCGCCATGCATCGACGCCTGCCCCTACGGTGTAGTTACGATCCTGACGGCGGTTGCGCCATCCCTTGATGCGATCCTCATTGCTCATCCGGCACGCTATTGTTGGTTTATGACCTGGCTGCCGCCGCCAGAGCCGCTGTCGATGGCCCGAGTGGCGCTGAAGCCCGCGCTCATGCTGAAGCGGAATGCGGACAGAACCTTCTGCACCTGGGTGAACGTCGCATCGGAAATGTAGATCGCTTCCCCTTCGCGCACCGCGAACTGGCGGGCCATCGCCACCTGCTCGGGACGCGTCAGGTCGAACTGGTAGACGACCGGCACGGTGTCCGGCTTGCCGTTCACGCCGGCCTTGGCGGGCGTGAACAGGAATACCGAACGGGGATCCGCCGTGGCGTCGTCCAGGCCCTTGGCGTCCGCCAGGGCATCCAGCACCGTGTAGTTGCGCTTGCTGATGGACACGCGCCCCTGGTTGCCGGCGGCGCCCAGCACCGTCAGGTACTCCTTCGCCTCGTGCGCGGTGATGACGTCCCCCGCGCGCAGCAGGACGTCGTTGTCCTGGTTGTTGTAGATATCGGCCAGGCGCACCGACGCCACCTTGTTGTCGCGGCGCAGCGAGATCACGAGCTGCTCGGGATTGGTCTGCACCGGCGCGGCCATCGCCAGCGCACTGCTCAGCCGTTGCGACGTCTGCGTGATGGGATACATGCCGGGCTTGGTCAGGTTGCCCTGCACCGTCACCATCTGCCCGCGTTCGCCGGCGCGCGTCACCGTCACGTCCGACGCGACCACCAGCTTGCTCAGGCGCGCCACCAGGGCGTCATGCAGTTGCGCCAACGTCAGGTCCGCGGCCTTGAAGCGGCCCAGGATGGGCAGGTAGAGCATGCCCTTGGGGTCGATCTCGTGGATGCCCAGGTCGCTGACACCGGTGGCGTCGGCGGCGAAGACCCCCAGGCCATCGCGCTCCCAGACCTTGACGTTGATGCCGTCGCCGGGCACCAGGCGATCGAAGCCCGCCTGCGTCAGGTCGCGGTAGTGCGCCGGAAAATTCTCGACCGCCGGCATGCGGCTCGCCTGAACGAGTTCGGGCGACACCGACATCAGCACGACATCCTTGTCGTCGTGCGCGCCCGTCAGGTCGCCCATCATGGGACCGGAGCGGGGCAACGTACACCCCGTCACGGTAAGCGTGGCGAGCACTGCCAGAAGCAGTGCCGCCTTGCGTTGCTGGCCGAAGGCCGTAACGTTCTTTTGCATAGAATCCATTTTTTCCAGGATCGTGGATCGCCCGAACTTCAGGCCCCCATCAAGCGCGCATGGGCCGCAGGCCGATGAACTCCTCTTCCTGCTCGGAGCCCCCCAGCACGGTCACGCACAGGCTCAGGAACTTGTCGAGCATGGCGTTGAGCGAGAACAGGTCTCGGGCCCGCTGGCGGCTGTGCTGTTTCAACACGTCGTTGCCGCGCGCCATGTCCACGATGGACTCGACCTTGTCGCACGCTTCGGTCAGATCCGGATGCTCCAGGCTGTCCAGCAGATGGCCCGTCACGTTCTTCACGAAGCATTCGCCCGCGCCGCCCGCCGGGGTCGAGACCACCGGCACGCCCAGCTGCTGCGCCTCGATCAGCACGTTCGGCAGGCCCTCGAAGCGGGACAGCAGCACCTTGACGTCCATCTGCGAGTACCAATAGCCCACGTGCTTGGACAGGCCCACGAACAGGAAGCGGTCCATCACGCCCAGCTCCTGCGCCAGCGCCGTCATGTTGTCCTGCAACCGCCCATCGCCCACGATGAAGAAGCGCGCCAGGGGACGCCGTTTCAGATACTGCGCGGCGAGCTTGATCCAGAGCTGCGGCCGCTTGTCGGGCTCCAGGCGGAAGACGCCGCCAATGGTTTCCGTGGCGTCGGCCGTGCTGGCATTGAAGGCCTCCCACTTTCGCTCATCCTCTTCGGAAGGCTCGGTGTTCAGCTCGGGCACCCCGTTGTAGAGAATGTGGAAGCGCTCGATCGGGATGTCGAGCCACTTCGCGTATTCCACCGCGGCCGTGTGGCTGTTGCTGACGAAGTGCACGCCCGGCACCTGCGCCAGCGCCTGGTACAGCACCGGGTACTCTTCGCGGAAACGGTCCTTGCGGATGTTCGGCGGCAGGCCGCGGAACACCAGGTGAATCGTGGGCACGCCGGCCAGCAGCGCGGCCAGCGCGCCGAACAGGCACGTGCCGTCCTGCCAGAGGCTCACCACGTCGAACGCATTCTCGCGCAGCATCGGCGTCAGGCGCGTCACGCCATAGTGCACCGGTGGCGGCAACTGCTCCAGCAGGCGGGCCAGATGAGGATCTTCGGCTGGCTGGTGCGAGGCCGAGATCGCCGGCAGGCCATTGATCTCGGTGACCGGGATCTGCGCCTTGGTCAGGATGGGCAGGAAGAAATCCAGGCCCTGCTTCTTGGCGCCCGAAGTGTCGGTGTGCTGCTTGACCAGCACCTCGACCTTCTCGGGGCGCACGTGCATGAAGGACGGCCGCTGGTCGGCGGACGACGCCATGCGATGCAGCTCACCGGCCAGGCGCGTCAGTTGGCGCTCGGCGCCGCCGGGCCCCAGGCTGCCGGTGACCAACGCGATCGAGACGGGATTCTCGGGCGCCTTTTCGTCGATCTCGCGATCCTTGAAATGCAGGATCGCATGCTTCATCGAGACGATCTTGATGTCCTTGCCGGCCAGCTCCTCTTCCGACTCGAAGCTGCGGAAAAACGCATGGTCCTCGGCCAGCGCGGCGGCCAGGTCGGCCGCCTTGCTGCCCGGCGCCAGTTGATCGGCCACCGGTGCGATCGCCTCGTGCGCATCCAGCAGCAGGCCGCGCTTGCGCAGGCGCTTGGCGAACTCGATGCGCACGTTGCGGTCGTCATGGCGCGCGATCAGGCGGCGGAACAGCGCATCGGACTGCTCATACGCACGGATGTCGCCCAGCAGCTTGGCGCGCGCGAACAGCCTGTCCGGCTTGCGCGTCGTCTTCGGAATGTGCCGGTCGATCAGCGCCAGCGCATCGTCCAGGTTGCGGTCCTTGACCAGCCGGGTCGCGCAGTAGCGCACGATCTGCAGGTCGCCCGGGCACTGGCGCAACAGTTCCGACCACTGCTCGGCCATGCCCTCGTTCTGGCCAGCCGTCTCCTTCAGGCGCAGCAAGAGAAAGCGCACCTTCGGGTCCTGCAGGTGATCCGCGGCCAGCGCCTGGGCGCGCGGCAGGTTCTCCTGCGCAAGCAGCACCCGGCCCGATGCGGCGACGATCTCCTCCAGTTGGGCCTGGACCCATTCGAGGTTGGAGGCCTCATCCACTTCGTGCGCCGTATCCTGTAGATGCGTCGTCATGCCGCTCTCCTGCGATTGGCCTTCTCGATCCAGACCTGGCAACGATGGATGTAGTGGTCGAACTGTTCTGGGTTGTCCGACTGTTGGCGCAACTGTTGCCAGTAGGGCAGGGCCTTCTCGAACAGATGCAGCCGCATCGCGCCGACGGCCGCGGTGCGCAGGCCGATGAGATCGGTCGGCGCGAGCTGCAGGATCTTCTCGCCCACGGCAAGGCGCTCGCTGGTGCTGGCCGGGTCCAGGGCGCGGACTTCGGCATACAGCACGGCAAGAACGCGGCGCTTCTCGTGCGCGACTTCCTGCATCTGCGGCCACGATTGCTCGATGCGATCGAGCAGTTGCCATGCGGCGTCGTAGTTGCCTTCGGACAGGAACTGGCGTGCCGCGCGGATCGACCGGGCGCCCAGGCGGCCCAGTTGGCGCTCGGCTTCTTCCCGTGCGCTCTGGTCGGCCGATGCGTGGTCGCGCACCGCGGTGTAGGCATCGATGGCTTCGCCGAACCAGCCGCCGTTGAAGGCCACGCGGGCAAAGTACAGGCGGGTGCTGAACTGGGCGGCATCGTCGGAGACGGCGCGCCCCAGGTGACGCATCGCGGTCTTGGTATCGCCCAGCGCGTCCGCGGCGCGGCCACGCATGGCGTCCAGGTCGGGGAAATCGACCTGCGCGTCCAGGGCGATGTCCGTCAGTTCGATGACTTCCTTGTGGTTGCCCGCCACCAGCGCGGCGCGCACGGCCACCCGCATCGCGCGCTCGAAGGCCCGCTGCGCGCGGGCCCCGGCCAGCGCATCCGGATCGAGCTTGCGGTGCGCGCAGATACGCTCGGCGGCATCGCGCAAGCGGTTCTCCTCCATCGCACGGGCGCCTTCCTCGGCCCAGGCCGCCGACTGCGCCTGCAGCCATCCGCGGATCTCTTCCTGCTCGCTCTTGAGCAGGTTGCACGACACGGCCAGCGCCGCGGCCGCGACCAGGCAACCGCGCCACGAGGCTTCCTGCACCAGCTCCAGCGCCTCGGCATCGGCCAGCATGGGGGATTCTGCGGCCAGGGCGCGCAGCGCGCCGCGGTCGCCCGCGATCAGGCGGTCACGCCACAGCACGGCGAAACTGCGGCCATGCGACGGCAACGAGGCGCGCACCTCGTCCACCCAGCGCAGCACCGCCTGCATGTCGCCGCTGGCCTGCAGCATGGCCAGCACCGTGTCGGCGGCTTCGTGCGCCCAGGCCGGATCGGTGGACGGAATGCGGAACAGCTGCTTCCAGTTGCCAAGGGCCTCGTCGGCGTAGCCGAGCTGCGCGGCGGAGATGGCCGCCACGCGCACGATTTCCGGCGTCTCTTTCTCGTCGCCCAGCAGGCCGGCCGACAGCGAGTAGGCCACGTCATAGCGGCCCAGCTTGAACTGGCTGCGCATCAGGATCTGCTCGGCCTTGCTGCCGGACGCCACGACGCCGCCGGCGCCTTCCAGCATCGCGATCGCTTCTTCGTAGGCGCCCAGTTCCGACTGCATGCGCGCCAGCAGCACGACGTGCTCGGGCAGGCCCGGATGGCGGCGCAGGACGGCGCGCGCACGCTGCGAGGCATCGCGCAGCTCGCCCGCCTCCCAGATCCTCTCGATGCTCTCGGCGGTTTCGTCGCCGGACAGTTTGGCGGCCACGGGCTGCGGCACCGAGGTGCTGATCTTCGGACGCACGTAAGTCTTGAACCACTCGGCGCCCAGCCGATCCGAGAACAGCGCCGTGTAATGCGTCAGGTCGAGTCCGCCCTCTTCCATGGCCTCGGCCTGGCCGATCCTGCTCATCAGCGGCGTCGGGTCGTAGCACGGCACGCCCAGGCGCTGCGCGGCATCGGCCACGGTGGCGATCAGGTGCTGGCGGGACTCGATGGGCGCATTGTCCTCGGCCAGGGCGTTGACGTGCGTGACGAACACCACCTTGTCCTTGCCCAGCAGTTCGACGAGCTGCCGCATTTCGTTGGCGATCTCGTCATCCGAGAGATCGCGCTTGACGATGCGCGCCAACAGGTCCTGGTCTTGCGCGGACAGGCTCTTGAACACCGGATCCTGATTCAGCAGCGCGCGACGCTCTGCCAGTTTGTCGGCGGTGGACATCGACCAGAACGTCCTGGCGCGCGCGCGGTCGGCGAAGAACTCGCTGAAGTGGCGCATCAGGTAATTGGATTGGATGGGGTAGCCGTCGATGGTCAGCAGCTTGCGCGACGAAACTTCGACCACGTAGAGGCTCGCCGGCTTGTGCGCGGCGTTGCGGGCCTTGCCGCCATTCGAGGGGCGGAACACCAGGCGCTGTACGTCGGCGGGAATCTCGCACTGGTCGTACATGAAACGCACCTGCTGCAGGGCCTCGGAGCTGGTGTGGACGAATCCATAGTTGCGCCCGAGCTCCAGCTTGATCGGGAAGCGCGAAACCGCTTCGCGCAGCGGGTTATGGATGCGGCAAGTGCCAATCGGAGCGATCGTGAAATCAGCCATTCAGAGTCCTAGATAAGGTGGATTGACGGGCTGAACCCGGAGAGTTCAGTAACGGAGATCGGACAGTGTCCGAGCGCCGCCAGGCGCCCGAGTCTTCGGGGGCCGGCTAGCTTCGGCTTGCGTACATCGGGCTCGAGATGGCCCGTCCAATCGTCACCTGTTTCAGGCGCGCTATACGTCGTTGGTCGACGTCCAGACCGATGGCATCGAGACGCTCGCAAAGCGCCCCGGCTACGGATAGGCCCGTTTGCTTCGGGCCGGAAACTGCGTTGTGCTTCACCACTGGTACCTCACTGCTTTGTCGTCGTGCCCGCAGGCGCGAGAGGAGGATCGCCGCATACAACCAGAAACAATTTCATGTGCGGGAATCCGCCCGGCCTCCAGCATGTCGCCCAAAAAATTTTTGGACGGCGCAACGCCATCCAACCGTTGGGCTGCCAGGACCTCGGCGAACGAATCCTAGGCGCAAAGACAGGCAATATTCTTTCTAAAGATTTTTATTGCTGTGAAGATGAATCAGGGTTTACCAGTGGCACGGGGAGCGTGGGGGGCAAAGAATTACACTCATTACACAAACATCAAAAAAGTAGTGGGCATAAACTTATTTTTATAGGTTTTAAATCGTGTCAATTCTCCACGGTTAACCGGGCCGTCATGAAGAGCCGGCAATACGGCACCCCAATTTTTTGACAGATATCGGGCCCCGGACATGCCGCTGCGCGGATCGGGCGCCGGTCCATCCGCCACGTGGGTGTCGATCACCTTCCCGCGCCCTGCCCTGCGGCGAGCGCACTTTCACGCAAGCCAGGACACCTCGATATGAAAACGCCCTCAAAGCCCCTGGACCCCACCACGCATGCACTGCGCGACGACCTGGCGCTGGCGCTGCGCGCCGCCGCCTTCCACGATTTTTCGGAGGGCGTCTGCAATCACTTCAGCGTGGCGGTGGACGACAGCCGGTTCCTGCTCAATCCGCGCGGCCTGCACTGGAGCGAGATCCAGGCCGACGACATCCTGCTGGTGGACGCGGACGGCGCCGTGCTGGAAGGCCGGCACGACGTCGAACCCTCCGCCCTGTTCATTCATGCAGCGGTGCACCGGATAGCCGGCCACAAGGTCGTGCTGCACACCCACATGCCCTACGCCAGTTGCCTGACGCTGACCGAGGCTGGCGCCATCGATCCCCTGCTGAGCCAGAATGCCCTGCGCTTCATGGACCGCATCGCGGTCGACCGTACCTACAATGGGCTGGCCCTGGACCACAGTGAAGGCGAGCGCATCGCCCCATGCGGGACAAGGACGTCGCCTTCCTGGGCAACCACGGTGTGATCGTTGCCGGCGAGTCGTTGGCTCATGCCTACGACGACCTCTATTTCCTGGAACGCGCGGCGCGGCAGCAGGTCCTGGCGGCTTCCGCCGGCAGTGCGCTGCGGCCCATCGCGGACATGGCGCTGGCGCGGCGCACGGCAGCACAGATCAAGGGAGAACGGATGCAGTCCGACCTGTTCTTCGCCGCGTTGCGCCGGATGTTGCCGGCCAGATAAACGCTACTGACGTTTCCGCTGAAGCGGTGCCTGGCGCGCCGCGCGCACGGACGCCGCTGGTCCGCCTCGCACGCCTGCTCACGTTTCGCCGAATTACCAGCAAATGGAGGCGGAAATTATTGTGCAACAGTGTTCGAAGAGCGCTGCCAGAGTCCGTCAGAGCACCGAAGTGCGGTCGAAATTCCCAGAACGCAAAAAGCCCAACGTTGCCGGTGGGCTAAGCGCTTGATACTAGAGAATTCTGGTGGGTTGTGATTGGCTCGAACACTCGACCTACGGATTAAGAGTCTCGCACCCAAATAAAGGCGAAAGTGCAGTCTATCAATGAATTTCAGCGGCAGCCATCCAGTGGGCAACTGCGCTTTGAGTCTTTTTCGGTCGATTTCTGCTTTCCTTGGTCAAGCTTTGGTTAAACACTCCCCCCGCCATCCTACATAGGAGCAGCGCGAAATGTTGAAATTCGAAACTCAAGAAGAATTTTTCGGTTGTCGGAGGTCAGCGATGCTACCGTTACAATGAGGTTGCGTCGTCAATCACAAACCGAGCCGATTCACCTCCGGCCCTACTACTCCAACCTAACAGTCCGCGGCGTTGCCCGTCAGTATTACGGCATTGATGAGTTGCGTACCAGCTAAACGGTCCTGCTCAAGTACCTCAACTGGAGTGCTCCGTCGCCGCATTGAATGCGATTTGGCTGTCAGACGCCGCATAGCCGGTGGCTATTCCAAACGGGTGGCAAATTAAGTCGGCCCGCCATTACCTGTATCGCAAAAAGTCGAAACCGCCTCCGCCTTGCCAGTCAACGTCTTTCGAAATTCCACCACACTCGCCGTCGATAACCATCTTCATCCGCGCAGCCGCGATGCTCGCGGCGTGCTCACCGGATTCGATACCAACGAAACGTCGGCCAATCTTCATTGCTACGGCACTCGTCGTTCCAGAACCCAAGTACGGGTCAAAAACTAAATCGCCAGGGTCACTCCCAATATGCAGGACCCTCAAAATTAAGGCTTCGGGCTTCGGAGTGTCGAAAGGCGGGTCCCCAGGGAACATAGCATGAATATGCTTTTTAGCATGGTCATTGGTGCCAACGTCGTCTGCGAACCATAGGGTTTCAGGCGTTACGCCTCTGCCCCCGCTACTCAGGAACTTTTTGAGCCGCGGCACCCCATTTCCATCTTTTCCGAACCAGACGTTACCTTGCGCGATCTCCAATTCCATCCGGCACTGGTTGTACACCCAGCAGCGGCCATTGGGTGGTACATGCTTTCGGCCGTTTGGCGCAGTAATAGTATAGAACTGGGACGCGACAGCGTGCCCTGCCTGCACGTTCGCTGAAACCGACTGCCACAACCCTCTTGGGTCATTATCGTGATTCACGTAACGCCCCCGAATATCGTCCGTCAACGCCAAGCCATTACGGGTCCGGCTGAATCTGCGCGGATTCTTCGCGTAGACCAACAAGTATTCATGGTTGTTTGAGAATACCTTTCGGTTTTCTCGAGTCGTACGCTGCTGCCAGATGATAGTCGTTATGAAATTTTCACGGCCAACGACTCGGTCGAGCGCGACTTTCAGATAATGAACCTCTCGGTCATCGATGGAAATCCAGACGCTCCCATCCTCGGCCAACAATTCCCACACATGGCGGACGCGAGCCGTCACATCGCGAAGCCACTCCTCGTGCGTGGCATCATCGTCATAGTGCGTAAAGCGCTCACCGGTCCGATAAGGTGGGTCGAGATAGGCACACTTCACCCGGCCGCTAAGCCAAGCGTTCATGCTCTTCATGACGGAGACGTTCTCACCATGCACCAAAAAATTTCCTGTATTCGATGGTCCGTAAGATAGCTTCTTGACTGGACCCAAGCGAGCAAACACGGGCCTGACGCTGCTGACCTCTAAAGCCGGCCGTGCCGCCTCTCGTGCCATTTCTGTGTGTAAGTTCAGTTCGTCCATCATGTGCGCTATCATCAACGGTTTTGCGATGGTAACCTAGACTGTGGCTTCTGGCGACGCTCTGCCCCTTCCACTCGACTTGGCCCACGTGACCGCAACGGACCAATTAAGCACGTCCGCACTCAGCGGACTGTTCCGGCCAATCCACTACTTGGGCAGCAAGCTGCGCCTCGCACCCTCGATAGCTGACGCGCTCGATAGCGTCGATGCTAGTCGAGGTCCCGTGCTAGACCTTTTCGCGGGCTCAGGTACAACCGCTCTCGCTTTAGCGTCCCATCGCACCGTCATTGCAGCTGACATCCAGGAGTACTCGCGGGTCCTTTGCAACGCCCTGCTTTGCAAGCCAGCGTCAACTATAGACATCGTCACTGCTTTCGAGCGTGAGGCATCCACAGGCGCGCCGTTACTTGAAAGGTTGCGGTTTGCTGCTGAACCACTTCTGGCTTTCGAACATCAGGCGCTGACAGACGCCGCTGGTGGTAATGGCGAGCCAATCTGCGCAATTCTCGAGGGTGGCTCAGTTCTCGCAGCCGAGCGTGGACGTGCGCCGAGCGCCGATAAAGCACTGAGTGCCGCCCTTGAAGAGGTCGTTCGTCGCCTGTCGAACGACAACCTTTATGGCTCGTCGCTGATGACAGGATTCCGTTACTTCGGGGGAGCTTACTTTTCGTATGCGCAAGCACTTGAACTCGATTTCCTTGCAGCTACGGCAGCTGAATTCCCTAGCGAATTTAGGGACATACTCATGGCTGCGCTTCTCAGCACCGCTAGCGATGTAGTGAACACTGTCGGCAAGCAGTTCGCACAGCCGATTCGACCTCGAAATAAAGAAGGGGTCATAAAACGCCATCTGCTCGCGAAGATTGAGAGGGACAGGCGCCAGGACGTCCGACGAGTCTACATGGGGTGGCTTGACCGGTACGCCCGGGCGGCCGTCCCTGGCTCCACACACAAGGCGGTACGGGCCGACTATCGCGATGTGCTCAAGGAACTTGCAGGAAGTTATTCTGTTGTGTACGCGGACCCACCGTATACACGGGACCATTACAGCCGTTTTTATCACGTACTGGAAACTTTGGCCTTACGCGACAATCCGGCGATTGCTCGTAATCCCGGAACAGCCAGCAGCGAGCTAAGCCGTGGTCTTTACCGAGAGCAGCGGCACCAGTCTCCGTTTTGCATAAAGAGCCAGTCGCAAGAGGCTTTTCTCCAGCTATTTCGCTTAACCTCTCAAAGCTCAGCCAACTTGGTGGTTTCGTACTCTCCGTTCGAGACAGGTGCGCACCCGCGGCTAATGCAAATTGACACATTGGTCGAAATGGCTCGGCAGTATTACAAGAGCGTTGAGCTGGAAAGCGTCACAGGGGTGGCTCATAGTAAGCTAAACCACACCAGCCTCAACTTTGGCAAGCCCGACGAGTCGGAGGTGTTGCTCATTTGCCGCCTCAAATGGTAAGTCGGCGCCATATTGGAGAGGTAGGCCATGCGGCCTTTACTTCGGCAGCGCCAAAGGTTATACGTCGCATTTTTCTTGGAACCCCCTCCCCGCGCGAATCCAGCAGTTGCGTTATCTGTTCATACCCTTCGAATCCGGGTAGTAGCAGCATATAGAGGAAAGTTCTCACCGCAATTCGTGCGAATATACCGATGGGGCGTCCGCCGACGGGATATTCGAGTCCCTTTGCGGCATCTAACTCGAACCGAAAGTTCCGGCTTTTGACCACAACCGCCTGCCGTACTTCTTGTTCTCCCAATGTCCCATCAGGGCGAACGTGGAAAAAGTATGCCTTCCGTCGTTGAGTTGTCGAGGCACCGAAGAAATCAATAAACATCTTTTTACTGAAATTGGCCTGCTCCCAACGGTCACCTCCATTCGGAATCTCCGCAATCAAGACAAGAGTTTCATCCTCGATAGGAGGAACTTCGTCGCTCGGCTGCGGCTGCTGGCCACCACCGACTACCTTCTCACCCTCGCCAGCCTGTCCATCATCAATGACATCCTCTTCAACCTCACCTGGATGTTCGATGCCTGCTTCGTACATGGCTTTCCGACGCAACGTATTGCGCTCAAGGAGAGCTACGACCCTAGGGTCGGCCGGGTCAAATTGACAGTCAGCCGTTCGTTGGAGAAACGCGTCCCAGAGAGCTCGCGTTGCGGCCATTTGATCTGCATCAAGCTCCTGAACCGAGAACGCTTCGATATTCCAACGCAATCCACCAGCCGTTAGATTGCCAGAACCAGTCAGTAGCCAGCCACCGTTGCCCCGGTCGAACCAGGCGAACTTGGGATGGAAAATTGACCTTGGATACGTCGGCACCAAGACGCGCGCCCCCAAGCCTGGAAGACTAGTTGCGACTTCGGTTAGTTCATCGACGGCCTTGCCGTCTGTGATGGCATCAACACCGACGATTAGTTCAAAACGGCCACGGCCCAAGAATTCTCCGAAGGTCGAGTCCTTGAGAAACAAGCGGACGCCACCTGCAGATAGGAACGCAAATGCACCACCACCGGCATGAGCCCCTTCGCATGCGTCAATTAGCGCATCAATGAAATACTCGCTGTCTGGGTCCGTTGGGTCTTGGATGCGAAACGACAATTAAGACTCCGATTTGTCTTGGAAATGCGGCATCTCACCACAATTTCATTGAAAAAAGGAGATTAATTTTTACACGTGACAGCGATTAGCGAGTCGGTCGCACAGACCTCAGCCCAGGCCAGTGCACCAGCCCTTAGCCCTCAGCTTGGTCGTCGGCCTGTGGAGTATGAATCGCCCCGAGAATCGCGGAGGCGGTTTGGTTAAAGTAAAACGACCTCGTCGGCGTGTTTGCCGAGTTGGTTGTAGTAATTTTCCTCAGCCTCCGCTGGCGGAATATAGCCGATCGATGAGTGCAGGCGTTTATGGTTGGACCAGGCGACCCACTCCAGGGTGGCCAGTTCGACGGATTCGCGGCTTTTCCAGGGCGCACGACGGTGGATCAGTTCGGCTTTGTACAGACCGTTGATCGTCTCGGCCAAGGCTTTGTCGTAGCTGTCGCCACGGCTACCGACCGAGGGCTTGATGCCGGCCTCGGCCAGCCGTTCGCTATAGCGGATTCTGACGTATTGCGATCCCCTGTCGGAGTGATGGGTCAGAGAACCGTCATTGCCGGGCTGACGGTCATATAACGCCTGCTCCAGCGCATCGAGCGCGAAGTCCGTCGTCATGGACTTGCTCACGCGCCAGCCGACGATGCGCCGGGCGTAGACGTCGATGACGAAGGCCACGTACAGCAGCCCTGCCAGGTCGAGACGTAGGTGAAGTCCGAGACCCAGAGCGGATTCGGCCGATCCGCCCGGAACTGCCGGTTGACGCGATCCAGCGGCCGCACGGCAGCATCGTCGGCGACGGTGGTGCACAGCCGCTTGCCACGCCGCACGCCTTGCAGACCCCGGCGCGTATCAAGCGCTCGACCGTGCAGCGGACAACCGCCATGCCTTCGCGGTTCAGTTGCCGCCAGACCTTGTCAGCACCGTACACGCGATGGTTCTCCTGCCAGACCCGATGGACATGCGGCTTCAGATGTTCGTCACGCCGGGCATGATCGCTGCGCCGGGACGGATCGCGTAGCCGCGCGGCGTGGCGCCGATAGGCCGACGGGGCAACCTGCAACACCTTGCAGATCGGCTCGACCCCGTAGACCTCCCGGTGCCGATCGATGTGGGTGTTTACGACTTCAGCTTGCGGTCGAGCTCCGCCTGCGCGAAAAAAAGCGCTGGCTGTACGCAGAATGTCGTTGGCCCGCCGCAGTTCGCGGCTCTCCCCCCGCTCCAGCTCCTTGATCCGCTCGCGCTCGCTGGTGGTAACGCCTTCGCGCTGCCCGCTATCGACTTCATGCCGCTTGACCCAGGTCAGCAGAGTCTGCGCCAAGCAGCCAATCTTGGGCGCGATCGACTCGGCCGCTACCCACAGCGATGGATACTAGCTGCGAGAATCCTGCACCAAGCGCACTGCGCGCTCGCGCACTTCCGGGGAAAACTTGTTCGCGTTGTTCTTGCTCATGGCTCACATTCTCTCAAGAGAGGAAGCCTCCGCAAAACCCGAGGCGATTCAGTACACCGTTGCTGGTACTGAAGGAGTGGGGGGTGGGAAACCATCGAGATGGCGCAGAAGTACGCCCATCTCGCGCCGAGTCACATGGCGGCCCACGCGAACACGGTCAAGTTTTGGTCAAACTCGGATGCGAAAGTAAAAACGCCGCTGGCTAGAGCGGCGTAGGTACTTGATATACAAGTGAATTCTGGTGGGTTGTGAGTGGCTCGAACACTCGACCTACGGATTAAGAGTCCGCTGCTCTACCAACTGAGCTAACAACCCATTGCTGCGTCACACCGTTAAATGCGTGCGATCAGTCAAGAAGCGAGAGTATACATGCTTTTTGGGATCTGTCCAAACAAATCGTCATCTTTGTGCCACAGATCCCATAAGGGCGCAAAGCCACGCCTCTCTTCCCCGACCAGTGCCTCACCGCCTGCGAGCCGGCACATGTGCCGGCGCCTTCGTCGGCTTGCGGGCCTCCTGCAGCAACGCCGCGCACTGGCTGTCCGGCTCTTCCGCACTGGGCGCCACCAGCGCCAGCAACCCCGCGGCTGGCGTCAACACCACGCCCAGCGCCACCATCCCCGCGCCGCGCGCCAGCAACGGCCCGGTATGCACCCCCGCCTGGGGATTGCCGAACGTCCCGCGCACATACAACGGCGACCGCAACGAAAAAATCCGGAATCCCTTGCTCTCGGGCGAGATGTCCAGATCCAGGCCTTCGTTCTTGAAGTTCACCGTGCCGTCGATGGTCACCACCGCGTTGTCGGTATCGATGACGAACGCCCGCGTCTTCATCAACCCATCCTGGATCCCCATGTCTGCCGCGGTGCAGTTGATGTGCACCTCGTCGTCGCCGAACAGCTTGCTCACCACGTAGTTGCCCACGTTCAGCCCGGCGATCTCCATCAGGCTGCGGCTGATGACGCCGTCGTTGACCAGCATGCGCACCTCGCCGTCGCCGGTCGCCAATAGCGCCGCCACGGAATTGCCGCGCCCGGCCAGCGCCACCTCGCCGTTCATCTGGCCCAGCGCCGTCTGCATGGACTCGACCGAGGGGAACAGTTGCTTGAGCTTCAGGCTGCGTGCGCGCAGCTTCACGCGGCCCTGCATCGGCGCCTGCGAACCATCCAGCTGCACGGTGCCGCCGATGCCGCCGCCAGCGATGCCGAAACGGATCGGATCCATCAGCAGCCGGCCCTCGTCCATCACCACGTGGGTATACAGGTCGGACAAAGGCAGCTTGCTGCCGTGGATGATGCGCTTGCCGGAGAAATGCACGTCGGCGTCCATGACGCGCCAGCGCTCGGTACGGAATTCCTGGGTGGGCAGCACTTTGCCCGAGGCAGGCTTGTCCGCGACCTTCTCGGTCTTGGCCTCGGCCGCCTTGGCGCCCCCGGTGTCGGGCTTGACGCCGATCAGCGGGCCCAGGTCGTCCATGCGCAATTGGTCGGACCGCAACCTGCCCACCAACTTCGGACGCGGCGCCTGCATGGTGAAACGCAAGGTGCCACTCAGGTCGCTCTTGCCGACGGTGCCGTCGAAGTGCCGGTATTCGAACACCGGACCCGCGGGATTCTGCAAGCTGGCGATCAGGCGGCCTTTGGTGGCATAGGGCGGCGTGTCGGGCAACGTAATGCCCACCAATGGATACAGATTCGCCATGGAAGAACCCGACAGCGACATCTGCAGGTTCAGCGCGCCCAGGTGCAACGGGTCGGTCAGCGTGCCCACGGCCGAGGCGCGGGTCCGGCCCACCGAGACGTCAGCCTGCACCGGGAACGGCTCGTCGGCATTGCGCAGCGCCAGCAGGCCGCCCACCTTGCCCTCGCCCTTCACGGGCAGATCCTTGTACTTGCCCTCGGCCTGCCAGGCGAAGACGTAGTCGCGCGGGGGACGGCGCGGGACCTCGCCGGCGCGCTGGGCCTGGTCCAGCGACTGGGCGTTGGCGTCGTCGGGCGTGCCGTCGGCGGTTTCATCCTTGTCCTGATCATCGCCAGCCGTCTTGCCCGACGCCTGTTGATCGGACTTGGCCTGGGCGGTTTTCTGGCCCTCGGATTTGGAGGAGTCTGCCTTGGCCTGCTCTGCCTTGCCAGCCTCCGCCTTGGACGCATCACCCTTGCCCGGCTCGCCTTTCCCTTGAGGCTCCTTGCCCGCCAGTTCGGCAAACGGAATCGGCTTGCCCAATGGATCGATCTGCACCGTGACGTCGGCCTTCAGCTTGGCATCGGCGTACCCGATGACGCCCTTGTCGAATCCGATCTGATCCACGTCGATCGACCAGGGGGACGGTTCGCCCGTCTCGGGCATCGTGAACACCCAGTTGGCGCGGCCATCCTCCAGGCGTTGCAGGTCGGCGGTCGGGCCGGTCAGTTGCACGTGCCGTATCACCACCTGACGCGCGATCAACGGCACGGGCGAGAGACTGAACTCGACCCGCTGCAGGTTGGCCATGACGGGCTTGCGCGCCCATTCGGTATTGCCGACGGTCAGGTCATTGGCGGTGACGCGCGGCCAAGGCACCCAGCGGCGCCAACCGGTTTCATCGGGCTCGCGGCGCCAGGCGACCGACAGATCGCCGTTGATGGCGAACGGGCGGCCGATGGCATCGGACACCTTGGCGTTGATGGTGGGTTTGAACCGGTTCCAGTCCAGCGTCGCCACGATGATGACGAATGCGACCACCACCACGGCGAGGGTCGCCAGGACGCCCAGGAGAACTTTCTTTCTGCGTGTCATGCGGCCCCGTCCTTTGACCCGATGGCGATCATCCGGCCCTGCTTTCATGCCAGCGTAACGCCGCCGGAGGCCAGGCGGAACCCCATTGCGCGCAATGGATACAAAACGCAAGAACCGGGCACGCTCTCGTGTCCAAGCGTGGCGCGGCGGCCTAAGAGCAGATCAGGCGGGCCGCTTGAACACGCGGCGCGCATGCTCGCACGGCCCGTGGTGATGGCAGCCCGGATCGTGGTCGTTGACCATGCCCACCGACTGCATGAAGGCGTATACGGTGGTGGGGCCGACGAACGACCATCCGCGCTTCTTCAAGGCCTTGGACAAGGCCGTCGATTCCGCGCTGGACGCCTGCACGACCAGCGGCGCGCCCTCGGGCTTGGCCGGCGCCTCGTAGCGCCAGAAGAACGCCGCCAGCGAACCGGCTTCGTCGCGCAATGCCTGGGCCCGCCTTGCGTTGTTGATGACCGACTCGATCTTGCCCCGGTGCCGCACGATGCCGGCGTCCTGCACCAGGGTCTCGACCCGCGCCGCATCGAAGCGCGCGACGCGGTCGATCTCGAAATGGTCGAAGCCGGCGCGAAAGCCCTCGCGCTTGTTGAGGATGGTGCGCCAGCTCAGGCCCGACTGAAAGCCCTCCAGGCACAGTTGCTCGAACAGCGCCTGATCCTGGTCGACCGGCATGCCCCATTCCTTGTCGTGATAGGCCATGTAGCCCGGCGAGCTATCCAGCCAGCTGCAACGCGCCAGCCCATCGGCGAAATCGGTACGCACTCCCATCCTCATTCCTCCTCGAGAAACTCCGCGCCGCCAGGCTGCGAAAAGACAACGATGCTACCGCAGCGCAGCACGGCCCGCCCACCCGCCGCGTGACCTTCCTGCTACTATGAATCGACCCGGCAGCAGCCGGGATTCTTCCTTGGCCGGTCCTGCCCGCTCCCCCATGTCCAGCACGTCCCTTCCGTTCGCATACGATGCGTCCGGCGCCACGCCGATCCCCGCCAATCCCTGCCTGGACTGCGGCGCATGCTGCGCCCATTTCCGGGTGTCGTTCTACAGCGGCGAGATGGCCGGCGAAACCGGCGGCACCGTCCCCGAAGACATGGCCGTGCAGATCGGCCCCTTGCGCGCCTGCATGCGCGGCACCGAGATGGGCAACGGCCGCTGCGTGGCCTTGCGCGGCGAACTGGGCAAGCCCGGTATCCACTGCGACATCTATCCGCTGCGCCCGTCGCCCTGCCGTGAATTCGAGACCTGGGAACCCGACGGCAGCGTCAACCCCGACTGCCAGCGGCTGCGCCTGTCGC
Organism: Bordetella ansorpii; assembly: GCF_900078315.1. Lineage (GTDB taxonomy): Bacteria > Pseudomonadota > Gammaproteobacteria > Burkholderiales > Burkholderiaceae_B > Bordetella > Bordetella ansorpii. Next base: position 63,418 of record NZ_FKBS01000007.1, on the reverse strand, counting down.
TGGGGCTGGCCGCGCTGCCCCCGCGCCCACCAGCCGAGAACGACCCCGACGGCCCCGCGCATCCGAACCAGCCGAAGGTCGCCTAGGTCCACGCAGCGCCGCGCCTGCAAACGCCCGAACCAGGAAGCGCTTGACCTCAAGCGGACTTCAACTTCGATACTGGCGGCCCCTTATCCGGAGTCGCACCATGAATTCCCACAGCTTGCCCGGCGGCGCGCCGCATCTGCGCTTCATCAATCCGACCGGGCTGTACGATCCCGCCCCCAACGCTTACAGCCACGTCGTGGCCACGGCCATGCCGTCGAGACTGGTCTACGTGTCCGGCCAGGGCGGCGAGAACGACAAGGGCCAGCTCGCCCCCGACTTCGGCGAGCAGGTCAGGCAGGCCCTGGACAATGTGGTGGTTGCGCTGGGCGCGGCGGATGCCGCGCTGGCGGACGTGGCCAAGCTGACGGTGCTGGTGGTGGACCACAACGAGGCCCGCCTGCAGGTATGGAGCGCGGCTCTGCGCGCCCGCTGGGGCATGCGGCCGGCGCCGGCCTGCACGTTGATTCCCGTGCCCCGTCTGGCGCTGGACGGCATGCTGGTCGAGATCGAGGCGACCGCCCTGTGCCGCGCGTAGAACGGCTGCGCTGCTATCGCGCCCAATCGCCCACGGCATCGGGCGCGGCCTTCACGATCTCGTAGCTGCGCCTGGTCCGGTCGATGGTGATCGTGTGCCCCCCCTCGACCTCGAGCTCCTCGCGCGCGCCGGCCGCCACGGAACGGACCTTGACCTTGCCCGCGGCCACGCGCACTCGCAGCGATTGCGGCGTCGACGTCACGTCGAACACCACGTCGGGCACCGGTACCCGGCCGCCGTCCACGAGGATGTCCTCGGCGCCCACGTGCACGATGAACGACGTGCGCGCCATGTAGGCCACGCGGTACAGCGCCTGGCCATTCGACATGGTCACTTCTCGGCGGCGCGAGAAATACGCGGCGGCGGCCTCGGTGCCGTTGTCGAGCACGACCACCGATCCGCCGGGCAGTTTCCAGTCGCGCGCCTGGCCGCCCTCGACCTTCACGCGTTCCCGGAACTGGGGCGTGCTTTCACGCAGCACGAAACTGACGGTCAAGGCCACGGCCAGCGCCAGGCCCACGGCGGAAGCCAGCCACCATTTCCAGCCCCAAGCGCTGGCTTTGCGCTGCGCGGGCTTGCCCTGCCCGCCAGGCAGGCCGGCACCGGTCTGGGCAACGGGCGCATCGCCCAGTCCCCCCTGCGCGGCCTGCATGCGCCGATAGGCCTGCGCATGGCTGGGATCGGCCTGCAGCCAGGCGTCCAACTCACGCTGGTCCGACTCGCTCCAAACCCTGGATTTGCGGCGGGCCACCCAGGCGGTGGCGGTTCGGTACAAGGCGTTGGGGTCGGAAGCGGACGACATGGATCGGGCGTATCTGAACAAAAAGGGACGGTGGGCTGCCCGAATGGTACGACGTCCGGGCGACCGATGCCTCGACCTGACCCGGCAGCGAAGCGGATCGCCTGGGCTTTGACCGCGTCTTCGCGGATTTGTAACGCATGGAAATGCCTGCCCGCCGGCCGTAATGGATCCGTTATGGCTACCCGACGGGCACCTGAATAGAGTGGCTCTGCACGGGGCACACGCCCCGCGACATCGACCCGATACCGGCCCCTCGCAGGTTTCCAGACAAGAAAGGCAAAAAGCATGAGACCGATCCTTACCATGGCCAGCCTGTCGCTGTGTTTGTCGCTATCCGGCTGCGCCGCCTACGAGCGCTATGTGGCGGAACGGGAAGCCGCCGCAGCGGCGGAGGCCGCCGCCCGTCAGGCGCTGTACGAGCAGAAGCGGCAGCAGATCAGCAATGCGCAAGCGGCCTGCGCCCTTCCCTATGCCGATCCCAAGACAGAAGCGTTGCGCACGAAAATCCCCGTGCCGCCGCAAGAGCCCAGCCTGCGGCAACTCGGCGACACGGCCCGGCCCACCGCCAGGCAGAAGCAGGCCCTGGAAGTGATGGACACCCTGCTGGCGGATTGCCATGTGCAGCAAGCCGCGATCGAAGCGCTGGACAGGCCGGTCACGCATGCCGCCTACGTCAACTACGGCCAGCGGCTGCGCAGCCTGGTGTCGACGCTGTGGGCAGGCAAGCTCACCTTCGGACAGTTCAACCAGGGCCAGCAGCAGCTGGTCGCGGACTATGCGCAGGAACGCACCGCCCTGCTGCAGCAGCAGGAGATCGTCAATGCCCAGTATCGGGCGGCCCGTGCCGCGGAAGCCGCGCAGTTGGCCACCGAACGCGCGGCGGCCAGCGCCGCCGCCCCCAAGCACACCACCTGCAAGCAGAAGGGCAAGGAAACGCGCTGCACGACTTACTGACGGTTCAGCGGCCGGACCGCGGACAAGCGCCTGCCGGGCATGCCCCATGCTGCATGGCAGGCGCACGCTTACCGCCTTTCAGGAGGCCCTCATGACAGATCCGCAACGACAGCCACCCACCCAAGATGCCTCGGCAAGAACGCACCAGGCTCCGGACAAGGAGAATCCCGGCCAGCCTGATGCCCAGGACGACCGGTCCATCGGGCCCGGCGAGCCCCGGCCGCCGATGGACAGCCCCGAGGAGAAGGCGACGCAGTTCGACGGCAACCCCAACCCAGGCACGGATGATTCTCCACGCCTGTTCAAACCCCGGGACGACACGCCGGCTTTCCTGAAAAAGAAGTCCGGGCCCAAGAACTGAGCCCGTCATCATCCGGGGGTACGGACAGATGCCGTAACCCATTGGGGCATCAGGTGACAGCATCGCGGGAGCCATTTTCTTACATTGGACTGAATCTTTCGGGCCGCTTTCATCGAAAGCGCGCCTGCCTCAGTCCAACGAGAAAGAACCCCGCGAAATCATGGACCGACTTTCCGCCAGACTGGCCGGCAAGGCAAAACGCTGGCTGTTCCGTCTCTCTCCCCGCTTGGCCGAGCGCTGCAAGGTGGAGTTCCGCCTGGAAGCGCCCAATCGCGCCTTCCTGGAAAACCAGATCTTCGGATTCCTGGCGCGCCATCTGGCGGCGGGCCGAACCGGCGGGCGCTGCCTGTTCATCGGCCTGGACCGCTACAACTGGCACTACCACCGCGCGCTGGGGCCGGGGTTTCATTCCATCGACATCAAGCCCGAGCATGCCGTGTATGGACAGCCCGGCCGGCACGTGGTCGGTTGCGCCACACAATTGGCTCGCCATTACGCCCCTGGCAGTTTCGACGTGATCGTCGCCAATGGCCTGATCGGCTATGGCTTGAACCGCGCGAACGATTTCGACCGCATGATGCGGGCCTGCCACGCGGTCCTGGCGCCGGGCGGCGTGCTGGTGCTGGGCTACAACGACCGCCCGGATCGCCTGCCATTCCGCGCGGAGCGCGTGGCAGGCTACCGGTTGCTGGAAGAGTTCACGCCGCCCATCGAGGGGGTGGACAGTCCGCATCACCGCATCGACGACGGCTCGCGGCACAAGTTCGTCTTTCTGCGCAAATCCGACACGAAGCGCGTGGTGGCCCGCGCCACGCGCTGGCGCAGGCTGCAGGCGGCGGGCTGATCCTGTTCATGCCAGGGCGGCGTCATGCGGCAGCGCGCTTATTGCGGCTTGACGTGCCGCGGTCGGCCTGCAGCCCCAAGGAGGGCTTGAAGGGGCGCGAGCTGATCTCGCTGCCCGCGCCGACGTGTGAGCCCAGCCTCATCGGACAAGCCCGCCCGTGGCCGGGCAGCCCGGGCACGAAACATCGAATTCCCCTTATTCGGGAATATACCGACTCGCACGGGGCAATCAGGCAGGCATAGAATTCACAGGCTTGTACGATGACGTACAAGAAAAAAGCAGCCCGCGCCCGTACTCATTACCCCTGAGTGCGGTAAAAAGCAGCGCGCGCGACTGGAGACAATGCCATGAGCAGTATCCCGAGGTTCAACCGCCTGCTGCTGACCGGCGCCGCCGGCGGCGTGGGCCGCGCGATCAGGCCACGCCTGGCCGCCTATGCCCGCCACGTGCGGCTGTCCGACCTGCCCGCCGCGCTGTCGGCGCAAACCGAGCCGCTCGGCCCGCACGAGGAAGCCCTGCCCTGCGACATCTCCGACCGCGCCGCGTTCGACGCGCTGGTCCAGGATTGCGATGCAATCGTGCATCTCGGGGGCGTCTCGATCGAACGCCCGTTCGAGGAAATCCTCGAAGCCAACATCAAGGGCGTCTTCAACCTGTACGAAGCCGCGCGCCGCCACGGCGTCCAGCGCATCGTGTTCGCCAGCTCCAATCACGTCACGGGCTTCTATCGCCAGGACGAGGTGATCGATACACAGGCCCTGCGCCGCCCCGACGGCTATTACGGCGTGTCCAAGTCGTTCGGCGAGGACATGGCCCAGCTGTACTTCGACCGCTACGGCATCGAAACCGTCAGCATCCGCATCGGCTCGCTGTTTCCCGAACCCGTCGATCGCCGCATGATGGCAAGCTGGATCAGCCTGGACGATTTCGACGCGCTGCTGCACGGCTGCCTGTTCACGCCGGACGTCGGCCACACCGTGGTCTACGGCATGTCGGCCAACAAGAAGGTGTGGTGGGACAACCGCCATGCGGCCAGGCTGGGCTATGCGCCGCAGGACACCTCCGAGGTCTTCCGCGCCAAGATCGACGCGCAACCCGCTCCCGCGCCGGACGATCCCGCCGTGACGCTGCAGGGCGGCAAGTTCACGGTCACCGGCCCGTTCGACCCGCAATAAGCCGGCACGCCGTTGCCATCCGGGCCGTGGCGCGCCGCCACGGCTGCTCACCAAGAGCCCGTCATGTCCTTTTCCCTGAACTTCGCCCCGCTGGCGCCATACTGGCCGGTATTCCTGAACGGCGCGTGGCTGACGCTGAAGATGACCGCGCTGGCCGTGCTGCTGGGCGTGTCCGCCGGCACGCTGGTGGCCTTCGCCAAGCGCAGCCCGCGCCGCTGGCTGTCGCGCGCCTGCACCGCCTACATCGAGGCGGTGCGCAACACGCCGTTCCTGGTGCAGATCTTCCTGTTCTATTTCGGCCTGGCCAGCCTGGGCGTGCACATGCCGACCTTCGCCGCGGCCGTGCTGGCGATGAGCATCAACATCGCCGCCTATGCCGCCGAGATCATCCGCGCAGGCCTGGAAGCCGTGCCGCGCGGCCAGATCGAAGCCGCCGAATGCCTGGGGCTGTCCAAGTGGCGCATTGCCTGGCATGTCATGCTGCAACCCTCCATCGAGAAGGTCTATCCGGCCCTGACCACGCAGTTCCTGCTGATGATGCAGGCCTCCGCGATGGCCTCGCAGATCTCCGCCGAGGAACTGACGGCCGTGGCCAACACGGTGCAGTCAGACACCTTCCGCTCGCTGGAGACGTATCTGGTGGTGGCGGCGCTGTACGTGGCGATGTCGCTGCTGATCAAGGCGCTGGCCTGGGCCGTGGGCGAGTACGCGTTCAAGCGGCGCCGCACGGTGCGCCGCGCCGCCGCGCAATCGGCCAAGGCGGCCCGGCGCAACGCCTTGGCGGGCCGCCCGCCGGTGGCCCGCGCCTCGACCGGCGGGAGCGCGACATGACCGGCGGTTTCACCTGGACCTATCTCTGGTATCTCGTGCAGTCGATCGGCTGGACGCTGGTGCTGTCCGCCCTGGCCTTCGCGCTGGGCGGCGCCGGCGGCTTCCTGCTGATGCTGGCGCGCATCTCGCCGCGCCGCTGGCTGCGGGTGCCGGCGCAGGTATTCATCGAACTGATACAGGGCATTCCGCTGCTGATCCTGCTGTTCATCGTGTATTTCGGCCTGTCGTTCTATGGCCTGGCCCTGCCCGCGCTGGTGGCGGCCGCGCTGGCGCTGATGATCTACACCAGCGCCTACCTGGCCGACATCTGGCGCGGCTGCGTCGAGGCCATGCCGCGCCCGCAATGGGAGGCCGCCGAGTGCCTGTCGCTCACGCGCTGGCAGACGCTACGGCTGGTCATCATTCCGCAGGCCGTGCGCCTGTCGCTGCCGCCGACCATCGGCTTTCTGGTGCAGGTCATCAAGATGACCTCGCTGGCGTCGGTGATCGGTTTCGTCGAGCTGACCCGCGCGGGCCAGATCATCAACAACTCCATTTTCCAGCCCTTCCTGATTTTCACGCTGGTCGGGGTGTTCTATTTCCTGCTGTGCTACCCGCTGTCGCGCTGGAGCGCCGCCCTGGAGGACAGGCTCAATGTCGGCAATCGTTAAGGTCAACGCGATCCATAAGCGCTTCGGCGACAACCCCGTGTTGAAGGGCGTGTCGTTCGAGGTCGAGAAGGGCAAGATGGTCGCCATCATCGGCGCCAGCGGCTCGGGCAAGAGCACCGCGCTGCGCTGCATCGACCGGCTGGAGACCATCGATGAAGGCTCGATAGAGGTATGCGGCATCCGCGTCGAAGACCCGGACATCGACCTGCACCAGTTGCGCCGCGAAGTCGGCATCGTGTTCCAGAGCTACAACCTGTTCCCGCACCTGACCGTGCGCGAGAACATCACGCTGGCGCTGCGCCACGTCAAGGGCATGAAGCGCGGCGACGCCGACGAGATCGCGCGCAAGGTGCTGGCCCAGGTGGGCCTGGGCGACAAGGCCGCCAGCTATCCGGAACAGTTGTCGGGCGGCCAGCAGCAGCGGGTGGCCATCGCGCGCTCGCTGGCCATGTCGCCCAAGGTGATGCTGTTCGACGAAGTCACCTCCGCGCTGGACCCGCAACTGACGGGCGAAGTGCTGCGCGTGATGGAGGATCTGGCCTCGGACGGCATGACCATGCTGCTGGTCACGCACGAAATGGCCTTCGCCCGCCGCGTGGCCGACCAGATCATCTACATGCACCAGGGCAAGGTGTGGGAGGTCGGGCCGGGCGAGATGCTCGACGCGCCGCGCACGCCCGAACTGCGCGCCTTTCTCGACAACGGCCTCTGAAGGCGGCCGCGCTCTTTTCCCCAACGACAAGTACACGGAGACAACCATGACCCCCACCCGACTGCTGGTGCGCGCCTGCACCGCCGCCCTGCTGATGAGCGGCCTGGCCCACACCGCCATGGCGGACCAGCTCGACGACATCAAGAAGGCCGGCAAGATCCGCGTGGCCATTGCGATGGGCACGCCGCTGTTCAGCTATACCGACGCCAACCTGCAGCCCGCCGGCTCGGACGTGGACACCGCCAAGCTGTTCGCCAAGGATCTGGGCGTGCAGCTTGAGATCGTGCCGGTAACCAACGCGGCGCGTGTGCCCACGCTGCAGGCCAAGCGCGCCGACGTGGTCATCGCCGACCTGTCCATCACGCCGGAACGCCAGCAGGTGATCGACTTCTCGGTGCCGTACGCGGTGATCTCCATCATCGTGGGCGGCGTGGCGGACGTGAAAGTGAAAGGCTACGAAGACCTGGCGGGCAAGCGCATCGGGGTGACCCGCGCCACCGTCAACGACTCGCTGACCACCCAGAACGCCAAGGGCGTGGAAATGGTGCGCTACGAGGACGACGCCACGCTGATCACGTCGATGGTCACGGGCCAGATCAACCTGTTCTCGAGCACGCCGTCCAACCTGGCCGAGATGCAGAAGCGCGCGCCCGGCAAGAAGTTCGAACTGAAGTTCGAACAGACCAACTTCGACCTGGGCATCGCGCTGAGCAAGGGCGAACCCAAGCTGAAGGAATGGACCGACCAATGGGTGAAGGCCAACCTGCAGAACGGCACGCTGAACGACATCTACAAGAAATATCACGGCCGCGACCTGCCGCCGAAGCTGACCGGCAAGTGATCGCCAGGCGTGTTCACGCCGCATGACGAAGGGGCCGCCGAAACGCGGCCCCTTCTGCTTTGGGCTGCGCGTCCCTGCAAAATGCCGCCCCCCGGCATGACACGATTATTGCGTTACGTATCGAAACTATTGCATTTCGTTGCGCTAAATCCACCCAGCTTTCACCCCGCTGTCATCTGCTCTTCTTAGCCTTGCTCGGCCTGCTGCCCTGTCGCATCCGGCCCGACGTATTCTTTCCGAGCAAGCCTATCCCATGCCCATATCGAACTCTGTGCGCGTCCTTGCCGCGGCCCTCGCCATGGCCGCCCTCCTGACTGCCTGTGGTGGCAGCGACGGCGACGACGAGCCGTCCACGCCCGCCGATCCCGGCACCGAGCAGCCCACGCCCGCCGAACCCGAACTGCGCTGCGCGCCGTAACGGCCTCCACGAATCCGTACAGACATCATGACTTCCCGCCGCCAATTTCTGCACACCACCGCGGGCGCCGGCCTTGCCGCCGCCGTGCTCGCCACCTTCCCTCCCAGCATCCGCCGTGCGCTGGCCATCCCGGCCAACAACAAGACCGGCACCATCAAGGACGTCGAGCACGTCGTGATCCTGATGCAGGAGAACCGCTCGTTCGACCACTACTTCGGCACCCTGAAAGGTGTGCGCGGGTTCGGCGACCGCTTCACCATTCCGATGCCCAACGGCCGCAAGGTGTGGCAGCAGGCGCGCACCAGCGGCGAACTGCTCACGCCCTATCACCTGGACAGCACGGCCAACAACGCGCAGCGCGTGGCCGGCACGAACCACACCTGGGTCGACAGCCAGGACGCCTGGAACAACGGCCAGATGACGCAATGGCCGCGCTTCAAGCAGGACCAGGCCATGGGCTATTACAAGGAACAGGAAGTGCCCTTCCAGTTCGCCCTGGCCAACGCCTTCACCCTCTGTGACGCCTATCACTGCTCGATGCACACGGGCACCGACGCCAATCGTTCGTTCCACCTGACCGGCACCAACGGCCCGACGGCGCAGAACGTGGCCTACGTGAACAACGAGTGGGACTGGATCAGCGGCACCGATGCGGCGCGCGGCTACACCTGGAAGACCTACGCCGAGGAACTGGAAGACGCCGGCGTCAACTGGATCTGCTACCAGAACATGCCCGACGAATGGGGCGACAACATGCTGGGCGCGTTCCGCCAGTTCCGCCAGGCCAACATCGACTCGGGCTTTCCCGTGTCCAGCGGCGGCTCACCGAACTCGGCCTATGCCGACAGTGGCCAGACGCTGCCGTACAAGGCGTACGACGCCGCCACCGACAACCCCGGCAACCCGCTGTACAAGGGCATCGCCAACACGCTGCCGGGCACCACGCCCGACACGTACCTGGACACCTTCCGCCGCGACGTGCTGCAAGGCAATCTGCCGCAGGTGTCGTGGGTGAACGCGCCCTCGATCTATTGCGAGCATCCCGGCCCGTCCAGCCCCGTGCAAGGCGGCTGGTTCCTGCAGGAAATCCTGGACGCGCTCACGGCCAACCCCGAGGTCTGGAGCAAGACCGTCCTGCTGGTCAACTTCGACGAGAACGACGGTTTCTTCGACCACGTGCCCTCGCCGTCGGCCCCGTCGCGCAACGCCGACAGCACGCTGGCCGGCAAGACCACGCTGGCCGACGCGGACATGGCCTACGAGTACTACACGCAGGTCTCGCCCGCCGGCAGCTCGGGCCAGCCCGACGCCGACGGCCGCGTCTTCGGCCCCGGCCCGCGCGTGCCCATGTACGTGATCTCGCCCTGGAGCCGCGGCGGCTGGGTCAACTCGCAAGTGTTCGACCACACCTCGGTGCTGCGCTTCCTGGAAGCCCGCTTCGATGTGAAGGCTCCGCACATCAGCCCGTTCCGCCGCGCCGTCTGCGGCGACCTGACCAGCGCCTTCAACTTCGCCACGCCCAACGAAGAAGTGCTGCCGACGCTGGCCGGACGCATGACGCGCGCCAATGCCGACCAGTTGCGCGATGCGCAGGAAGACCTGCCCGCCATGCCGCTGCCCAGCGACATGCAGATGCCCATCCAGGCCAGCGGCACGCGCCCGTCGCGCGCGCTGCCCTACGAGCTGCACACCAGCGCCCGCGCCGACGGCAACGGCCAGGTCCAACTGCTGTTCTCGAACACCGGCACGCAGGCCGCCGTGTTCCACGTCTACGACCGCCACCACCTGGACCGCATCCCGCGCCGCTACACCGTGGAAGCCGGCAAGACGCTGGACGACACCTGGAACGCCGGCCTGGACAACCTCGGCCGCTACGACCTGTGGGTGCTGGGCCCCAACGGCTATCACCGCCAGTTCACGGGCGACACCGCGCGCATCGCCGACAGCGGCGCCCAACCCGAGATCCGCGTCTGCTACGACATCGCCAACGGCAACGTCTATGCCGAACTGATGAACGGCGGCGACAAGGCCTGCACGTTCACGGTGTCGTCCCTGGCCTATCGTGAAGACGGTCCGTGGACCGTCACCGTGGCCGCCGGCGCGCAGGAATCCCTGCACTGGGAGCTGGCCGACAGCGGCCGCTGGTACGACTTCCAGGTCAAGTGCAGCAGCGACGCCCAGTTCGTGCGCCGCTTCGCCGGCCGTGTCGAAACGGGCGAGCACTCTGTGAGCGACCCGGCGATGGGTGACCAGGGCGCATCGGCCTGATTTCGCCGTAGAGAGCGCGCCGCGCGACCCTTTTCTAGGGTCCGAAAAGAAAATTGCCCCTGGAAATTTCCAGGGGCAATTCCATTCATGCACTCGTCCTTGCCGGACGATGCGGGACATCAACCGCGAATGCGGCCCCACAGGTACGCCACGGCCGCCACCGCAGCGACGGCGGTGAAGGGATTCTGGCGGATGAAGTCCTTGGCACACAGCACGGCGTTCTCGACGGCGTCGCCGTTGTCGTCCACCACGTCCTCGATCGTGTCGCGGGCGGCGCGGGTGCCGCGGCGAGCCGAGCGCGCCACGCTGTCGATGGCGGTTTCCGCGGCGTCAGCGCCTTCTTCGACGAGATCCTTCGCCTTGTCGCTTGCTCTTTCGATGGCCATGATTCGACTCCTGTAGGGGTTGAAGACAGACCTTGGATGTTACCTGCCACGCGGAATCGCGCTGATACGGATTGTTCTCGACGTGACCAGGCGTGAACGCGCGAGCGCCGGCCTCGTACACTGGCGGGGTTTATCACCCCCGATTCCGGGGAAGGAGCAAGAAATGAGCACCCTCAGCGCATCCAGCGGCGCGGCCAAATCGGAAGCCGCCCTCGTGGCCGTCGCCATCACGCTGGCCATCGCGTCGACCCCGAGCAAGGGCGACCGCAGCCCCGAGAACATTGCGGTGCTGTTCGATGCGTTCAGCCAGAAGCTGCGTGCCGACATCGGCCAGACCAAGGCCGGCAACGATCCCGCCGCGCAGGCCAAGCAGGCCCTGGCGCAGGAAACCGCCAGCGCGCTGGACAGCGTCCGCGACCTGACGATCAGCATGCTGGGACTGATCCGAGCGCCGGGCAAGGCCTCCTGACGCAGCAGGACGGCGAAGCGGCTATTGCCCCGCGTCGGCCTGCGCGCGCGCCAGATCGGCGCGCGCCTCGTCGACCTTGCGTTGCCGGTCGGCGAGCTTGTCCGCGTCGCGGCCTTCGTCCCTGGCCTTCTGCAATTCCCGTTCACGCTCGGCCAGCTTCTCGCGCGCCTGATCGACCTCGCGTTGCGCATCGCGGCGCAACGAGGCATCCGTGCAATGGGCCTTGTTGTTGGCCAGCGCGGTTTCCAGGCCGGCGACGCGCGCCTTGTTTCCCTTGGCCTTGGCGGCGGCGATCTGAGCCTCGATCTCCTGGCGTTTCGCCTCGCATCCGCTGGGTTGCGACCATGCGGGCAGAGAAAGGCTCAACAGGCAGGCCAGCACGCCGGCCTTGTGGAAAGTCGTCATGTACCGCCTCCGTTTCGTGTCGTTCGTGGGGACATCATAACGACCACGAGCCTGCAGACAGGACACGGACAGCGATGGCAGCGGCATGGTCATGCTCGCCGCGCGCCTTCCCGGCAGGCCAAAAAAAAACGCCACGACTTGCGTCGCGGCGTTTTTCTTGCATTCACTGGTGGGTCGAGCGAGACTCGAACTCGCGACCAACGGATTAAAAGTCCGCTGCTCTACCGACTGAGCTATCGACCCAGCAAGCCGACGATTATGGCACACCAGAATGGCATTCGTCAACCAGACTCGGGTAACTCTGCGCCAGCCTGTATCCCGCGGGCCTGTCTCTTACCAGGCCGCGATCACCGCGCCCTTGAACTTGCTCTGGATGAAATCCTTCACGGGCTGGCTGTGATAGATGCTGACCAGCTTCTGCAGGTCGGCGCGGTCCTTGTTCTTCTCCTGCACCACCAGCACGTTGGCGTACGGCGAATCCGGCGATTCCGTGGCGATCGCGTCCTTGGTGGGATCCAGGCCGCCTTCCAGGGCAAAGTTGGTGTTGATGGCCGAGGCATCGGTATCCGCCAGCGAACGGGCCAGTTGGGCGGCGTCCAGTTCGATGAAGCGCAGCTTCTTGGGATTCTCGATCACGTCGATCGGGGTGGCCTTCAGGCCAGCGGCCGGGCTCACCTTGATCAGGCCCTGGGCCTGCAGCAGCAGCAACGCACGGCCGCCGTTGGTCGGATCATTGGGCAGGCCGAACTTGGCGCCCTGCGGCAGCGCGTCCAGGCTCTTGATCTTCTTGCTGTAGATGCCGATCGGATAGATCACCGTCTTGCCGATGCTGACCAGCTTGAAGCCTCGGTCGGCGTTGGCGTTGTCCAGGTAGGGCTGGTGCTGGTAGCTGTTCATGTCCAGGTCGCCCGAGGCCAGCGCCATGTTGGGCTGCACGTAGTCGCTGAACTCGATGATCTGCACGTTCAGGCCCTGCTTGGCGGCCTCTTGCTTGACCACTTCGAAGATCTGGGCGTGCGGGCCCGCGGTGACGCCGACCTTGATCGGCTTGTCCTGCGCCAGCGCGGGTTGCGCGAAGGCGGCGACACCCAGGGCCACGGCGGCCAGGGACTTGATGAACGAAATGCGCATGATGGAAAAATTCCGGACAGAAAAGAAAGGAGCAGCTTTCAACGGTGCGACATGCGCCGCACCACCCAATCGCCCAGGCTCTGCACGGCCTGGACCAGGACAATCAAAACCACCACCACGGCCAGCATCACTTCGGGCAGGAAGCGCTGGTAGCCATAGCGGATACCCAGGTCGCCCAGGCCGCCGCCGCCGATGGCGCCGGCCATGGCCGAGTAGCCGATCAGGCTGACCAGGGTGACGATGGTGCCGGCCACCAGGCCGGGCAGCGCCTCGGGCAGCAGCACCTTGCGGATGATCTGCAGGGGCGAGGCGCCCATGGCGCGCGCGGCGGTGATCAGGCCGGGATCGACCTCGCGCATGGCGTTCTCGGCGATACGCGCCATGAACGGAATGGCGGCCACCGACAGGGGCACGATGGCCGCGGTGGTGCCGATGGAAGTCTGCGCCACCCAGCGCGTGAACGGGATGATCGCCACCATCAGGATGACGAACGGCACCGAGCGCGTGGCGTTCACGACAAGGCCCAGCACGGCGTTCACGCCCAGGTTCTGCAGCATGGCGCCGCGCGCGGTGACGATCAGCGTGACGCCCAGGGGCACGCCCACCAGTACGGCGATACCGCCGGATACGCCCACCATCAGCAGCGTTTCGAGCAGGGACGTGATGAGCAGGTCGATCAGTTGCGGGCTCATGCTGCCCCCTTTGCGCTTCGCGCCGTCCCCCCGAGGGGGAATTCGCCCTTAAGGCGGCTCTGCGGGCTCATGCTGCCACCTCCTTGCCCCGCAGGCCCGACACATCGGACTCGGTGGCGACTTCTTCTACTTGGATATTGCGGCGGGCCAGATCGGCCAGCGCGCGTTGCATGGATTCGGGTTCCCCTTCGGCAAACACAAACAGCGTGCCCACCGCGACGCCCTGGATGTCCTCGACGCGGGCCTGCACCAGGCCCAGCGCCAGCCCGTAGGCGCGCGTCAGGTCGGACAGCAGGGTATCGGCGCCGCTGCCGGTCAGTTGCAGGCGCAACAGGCGCACGGCCTGGCCGGGACGCGCGGCGGCGCGGTCGGCGATGCGCTGGCGCGACGCGGCCAGCGTGGCATCGGTCAGCTCGGACGCCGTGGCGGCCGAGACCATGCCGCGGGTGACGTCGTGGCGCGGCGAGGCGAACACGTCCTGGGTACGGCCCACTTCGATGACGTGACCGTCGGACAGCACCGCCACGCGGTCGCAGATCTCGCGCACCACTTCCATCTGGTGCGTGATCATCACGACGGTGACGCCGGTCTTGCGGTTGATGTCGCGCAGCAGCGCCAGGATGTTGTGCGTGGTTTCCGGGTCGAGCGCCGAGGTGGCCTCGTCGCTCAGCAGCACGTCCGGATCGTTGGCCAGCGCGCGCGCGATGCCCACGCGCTGCTTCTGCCCGCCGCTGATCTGGCTGGGATAACGGTCGCGCAGATGCTCCAGGCCCACCAGCGCCAGCAGGCGCTCGACCTTGGCCGGAATCTGTGATGACGGCACGCCGGCGATTTCCAGCGGCAGGGCCACGTTGGCGTACACCGTGCGGCGCGACAGCAGATTGAAGCCCTGGAACACCATGCCGATGCGGCGGCGCTGGTCGCGCAGTTGCGCTTCGGACAGGCCGGTCAGCACCTGGCCGCCCAGCGTGATGCTGCCGCGGTCGGGACGTTCCAGCAGGTTGATGCACTGGACCAGCGTACTCTTGCCCGCCCCGCTGGGGCCGATGATGCCGAAGACCTCGCCCTGCTCGATCCGCAGGTCGATGCCCTTCAGCGCCTCGAACCGGCCGTGCGGCGTGGCGTACGTCTTATATAGATTTTCGATATGAATCATGGCGGAGAATTTTCTAACGCCGTCCTTCTGTTGAGAACGACTGTTTATTCTGTCTTTAATAACTTTTGGAAATATAAAGACAAGGCGTACTGGCCGCCTGCTGCGTGTTGCCGCCGGGCCGATTCCACGGCAACAACCCGCTGAAGCGGCGGCAAACCACAGGCGTGGGCACTTCCTGGCGGGATACGAGACACGGCGGCCACGTGGACAACGGCCGCCGGGTGGAACCGGCCGGCCTGGGCAATGACGCCGAAGCCGGCCAGGAAACGATCAACGTGCGCGGGAGATACGTACCTCGGCGCCGCGGCGCTTGACCTCGAGCCCTTCGGAGGGAAGGATACGCAACCCCTCCAGGCCCTTGATGTAGCTGGAACCCTGCATCTGCATGACGCGGATCTTGTTGCGCATGACCACCGGATTGTGCACCGGCATGCCGAACATCCAGACCTCGTCGAGGATGCGGGCCGAGTTGAACTCGCCCGCGTGCTGGGCCATCGGGCCCAGACAGAGCATGTGGCCTTCGCGGCCGAACACCGGGAACTGGTCCGGGGCGCAGGTCATGGTCCAGGTGGTGCCGCCTTCGTAGCGGTGGCCGGTGGCCAGGTCCCACCACGCCTCGCCCTTGGGCAGGTACACGCGTGCCTCGCGGCCGGGCTGGGTGATGGGCGCCACCAGCAGGGCCGGCCCCAGCAGGTATTGCGTATCCCAGGCGTGGGCATCGGTGTCGTTGGGGAACGACAGCGCCATCGACCGCTGCACCGGCAGGCCGGTGCGCACAGAGTCTTCGACCGCGCCCAGCACGTAGGGGATCAGGCGATAGCGCCAGTTCATCCAGGTGCGCACGTGGCCCAGCGTCTCTTCGCCGAAGGCCCACGGCATCAGGCCGGCAACCCCCTGGAAGGTGAAGTTGGCCGAGAACACCGAAGCCGCCAGCCAGCGCACGTACAGCTCGGCATTCATCGCGTCCAGCGGAGCGTCGATGTTGCCCAGGTTGTGGGTCTGCACCGGCACGCCGCAGGCGCCAATGGACAACGCGGTGCGCAGGCTGTGTTCCAGGCCGGCCCAGTCGTTGGTGACGCGCGGACCCGCCTGCCACGGCAGGCGCTGCGCGGCCGGGAACAGGTCGGTGCTGGGCACCACGCCTTCGGGCGGCACCTTGTGGCCGGCCACGGCGTCGAACAGCGCGCGGCGGGCCAGCAGGGGATACATGCTGCGCAGGGCCGGACCGCTTTCGCCATTACGGGCGCTGACGCCATCGGGAATGGCCAGTTGCGCGTCGCAGGCCGGCGCGTCCAGGCCATCGTCGACCAGTTGGCGATGGCGCTCGACCCACAGGTTGTAAGCGTCGCGGTAAGTGAGATCGAGCAGGCCGAACGGCTGGCCGCCCGTGGCGGGCACGCCGTCGAACACTTGCGCGCTGCCGTCATCGCGGCCCAGCAGCCAGCCGCGGTCTTCCAGTTCCTCGAACAGCGGGCTGGCCTTCAGTACGCCGGGAAAACCGGTGCCGCTGACGTGCACGTTGTGCTTGTGGAACAGGGCCAGCATCTGGCGGGCGTCGGGGAAGCGGCGCGCGTCCCATTCGAGCGCGGGCTTGTCCGACTGGAAACTCCAGGCCGCCGGCTGCGCCAGCGACACGGCATCCAGGGGGATCTGGTGCTGGCGCATCTGCTCGACCAGCGCCACGGTCTGCGTGGGCATTTCGCCGGCGGCCTGTTGCAGCCAGGCGCCCATGGCCCACAGCACGGGCTGGCCGGCACGGCCGGTCAGCGCGGTGTATTGATTCAGGATCTCGCCGGGTTCTCCTGCGAACAGGAAGAGATCGAGCACGGAATCGTCGATGGTCAGCACGTAGGCGCCATCGGCCGGCGCCACACCCGGCGCATGCTGCACGCGGCGCATGGTGTTGGCGTAGATGCCCCAGCCGCGCGGACTCCAGGCCAGCGGCAAGGCTCGGTGCTCGGGGTCGTCGGACACGACTTCTTCGCCGCGGCGGTTCAGGTCTCCGGGAGTTTCACCCAGGCCGTAGACGCCCTCGGCGCCTTCCAGCGCGAAACCGACCGTCCAGACGGCATGGTCGTGTTCGTCCAGCGCGTTGTGGCCGAATGCGGGCGCGTGTTCGGAGACGTTGGACGACAGCACGGGCTGTTCGCCGCGGTAGAGCACGATACGGACCGGATCGGTCAGCACCTCGATGGCGACGTCGCCCAGCGCGATGCGCCAGCCGTCGGCGCTGTCGCGCGGCGCGATCGTGGCCTCGCTGACGGCCTCTTGCCGCGCCAGCAGCATTTCGGCCACGGCGCGCGCGCGGGCGCTGGTCTTTTCATCGGTAAGCAGGCCGGGCTCGCCGCAACGCAGGCGAAACACCCCCGGCGCATGAGCCTCGACCACCAGGTGCAGACCATCGCCCACGTCGAAATCGATACGGCTGGGACGAGACGTCAGCAGCTCGACCGTATCGAGCGGATTGGTATGGGCAAAGTCGAACTTCGGCGGCACAGAGCATCCCCCGGCTTAGCGGTTTAAGCCAAAAATGCATCAAAAGACGCTATTTTGACGGATTTGTCGTTTGAAATAAACTCGGGCCCCTTTCGGCCTGCCAGGAGCGCCAAAACACGGCCTCCAACAGGCGCGCCGCGCACGGCGCAGCGACCACTCACTCAGGCATGCCGGCGGGCGAAAACCCGCGCCAGCATTGGGCTTGCGGGCGATTTCAGCGCGGCGTCATCTGGCGGATCAGGTCGTTTTCCAGGGGCAGCGGCTCGCCGCACAGTTGCGCGGCGATCAGGTCGCCGGCCAGCGCGGACCAGCTCAATCCCCGCGAGGCGTAACCCGTGGCCACCCACAGGCCGGGCGCCCGCGGGACCGCCCCCACGGCCGGCAGCCGGCCCGGCAAGACCGCGCGCCAGCCCGCCCAGCCCGGCAAGGCACCCGGCACAAGCGGCTGTAGCATCGCCTGCCCTTCGGCCAGCAGCCCCGCCGCCTTGGCCAGGTTGACGCGCTGGCCCGCCTCGCCCACCTGGGATTCGGCGGCGCCGTGCACATAGGTGCTGCCCGCCACGCACCAGCCGTCAATGGCCGGCAACAGATACCCCTCGCCGCCCACCACGCAGCGCGGCCCGCCGCCCAGCGCCCACGCGGGCAGCAAAGTCACCTCGCCGGCAAGGGCGTGCATCTGCGCCATGCGAGGCAGTGCTTCCAGCAGGCCACCGGCCTGCAGCAGCGCCGGCGTGCCGGCGGCATTGGCCAGCACCACCTGCGGCGCCTCACCCAGCAGGCGGCCGTCCGCCGCCCTGGCCTGCCAGCCGTCCGCCGAACGCGTCAGGGCATCCACCTGTCCCGCCACGCGGCCGACGCCGGGCATGGCCAGCAGCGCCTCGATCAGCGGCCATGGCCGCACCAGCATGCCGTCGCCAAAGAAAACCCCTCCCCGCGCAACCGGCAGTCCCGCCAGGCGCGCCGCCTCGGCCGCGTCCACGGTGCGCACCCAGTCCTCGGGAAAGCCCAGGCCGGCGATCGTCTGCGCCAACGCGGCAGCGCGGCCCTCGTCCCGCTCCAGTTGCAGCGTGCCGCAGCGCAGCGCCACCGCCTCGCCGAAGATTGCCCAGCGCCGCAGCGCGCGCTGGCTGCCCGCACGCGACAGCCGCGCACGCGGGTTGTCGTCGCGGGCCACCACCGGCGTCAGCGCGGCCGCCGGATGCCCGGCATGCCCGCTCCCCGCGCCGGTCGGATCGATCACCGTCACCTGCCTGCCGCGCAGCGCCAGCGCATGCGCCACGCCGGCTCCCGCCAGGCCCGCGCCGATCACCAGCACCGGCGCGCCATCATCGTCCGGCAGCGTCGGCCCGGCGCCCGCCTGCGGCAGGCGCCGGCCTTCGATGCGATGCCATTTGCCGCCGTATCCGGGCTCGCGCCGCACGGCAAACCCGGCATCCGCCAGTGCGCGCCGCACGTGCCCGGCGCTGGCCCACGAGGCCAGCGTGGCGTCGGGCGCGGCCAGGCGCGCCAGGCTGGCGAACAGCTCGGGCGTCCACATCTCGGGATTGCGGTCCGGCGCGAAACCGTCCAGGAAGTACGCATCGACGCGGGCCGCCAGGCGCGGCGCCATCACCGCGGCGGGACCGAACCCCAAGGTCAGCGTGACCGCCCCACCCTCGAACTCCAGCCGGTGCAGGCCGGGCAGCAGCGCGGGCCATTGGTCAGCCAGTTGCCCGGCCTGCGACTGCAAGGCCGCCGGGGCACGGCTGCGCAAGACCTGCCGCAGCACCTCGCGCTCGAAGGGATGCCCTTCGATGGACACCATGTGCAGCCTGGCCGGCCGTTGCGGATCGTCGCGCCAGGCCTGCCACAGCGCCAGGAAATTGAGCCCCATGCCGAAACCGGTTTCGCACACCGTGAAGCGGCTGCGTCCCCGCCAGCGATCGGGCAGGCCGTTGCCGCGCAGGAACACCTCGTGCGCCTGCCCCAGCGCGTCCTCGATGGGCGAGTGATAGACATCACCGTACTGCGCGCTGTAGAGCCTGCCGTCCTGGTCCAGCGCGAACGCGGCGGGTTGCAGAGGAATCGGAAAGGTGGACATGGACGGGCGTGGAAACGGCAACGGGCCGCCAAATTAACAGAAGACTGAATGATGACGGCGCGGCGGCCGTTGGCGCGACGCCACGACCCCGCGCGCATTTATCCCGGATCCGGCACGTCGCGCCGGACACGGGCTTACACTCGAAACCATGCAGACCGCCGACACCCACCCCGCCGCCACGCCCATCGACCTGGGCGCCGCCATCGACGCTGCCGTCAGCGCGGCGCACGCAGGCGCCGCCCTCCTGCAATCCTACGCCCACCATCGGGACGACCTGGTCATCGATCGCAAGGCGCGCAACGACCTGGTCTCGCAAGCCGACCGGGAAGCCGAGGAAGCCATCCTGGCGGTGCTGCAGGCCCGCACGCCCGGCTTCGGCATCGTCGCCGAAGAAACCGGCGGCGCGGTTTCCGGCCCGGCCACCTGGTACATCGATCCGCTGGACGGTACCACCAACTTCCTGCACGGCATCCCGCACTATGCCGTGTCGATCGCGCTGGTCGCGCATCCGGGCACCAAGCTCAAGCTGCCGGGCGACCAGGGCATCACGCAGGACACGCCCGTCATCGGCGTGGTCTACGACCCCTGCCGCGAAGAGCTCTTCACCGCGGTGTACGGCATCGGCTCGTGGCTGAACGGCCGCCGCATTTCGTGTTCGCGCACCGCCACGCTGGACGACGCGGTGGTGGCCACCGGTTTTCCGTTCCGCGACTTCTCGTTCGCCGGGCAGTACATGCCCATGCTGCACGACGCCATCAACCAGACGCGCGGCGTACGCCGCATGGGCGCGGCCGCGCTCGACCTGGCCTGGACGGCCTGCGGCCGCTACGATGGCTACTGGGAAATGGGCCTGGCTCCGTGGGACGTGGCCGCGGGCACCGTCATCCTGCGCGAAGCCGGCGGCGTCTGCACCGACATGCACCTGCGCGACCCGTGGCCCGTGGGCGGCCGCCTGGTGGCGGGCAATCCCAAAGTGCACCAGGCGCTGCAAGACATGGTGACGCCGCACCTGGACGCCACGTCGACGGCCTCGGCCTGAACCGGTTCACGCTGATCGCTCCCCGAACCGGAGCGATCAGCATGCGCGCGCATTACGCCGCGGCCGCCTGCTTCGGCTCTTCGGGCCGCAGTTCGCGCCGCAGGATCTTGCCCACGTTGGTCTTGGGCAGTTCGTTGCGGAACTCGACATGGCGCGGACGCTTGTAGCCCGTCAGCTTGTCCTGGCACCACTGCAGCAGCGCCTCCTCGGTCAGCGAGGCATCGCGCCGCACCACGAAGGCCTTCACGGATTCGCCCGAGTGCCCGTCCGGAATGCCGACCACCGCGCACTCCAGCACGCCGGGGTGCGACGACAGCACGGCCTCGACCTCGTTCGGATAGACCTTGAAGCCCGACACCGAGATCATGTCCTTCTTGCGGTCGACGATGCGGGTGTAGCCCGCGCTGTCCATGATGCCGATGTCGCCCGTGCGGAAATAGCCGTCCTGCGTCATCACCGCGCGCGTTTCCTCGGGCTTCTGCCAATAGCCCAGCATGACCTGCGGCCCGCGGATGCAGACCTCGCCACGCTCGCCCAGCGGCAGTTCCGCGCCCGCCTCGTCCAGGATGGCCACGTCGGTGGACGGCAGCGGCAAGCCGATCGAGCCGGTGTATTCGGTGGCATCGGTGCGGTTGACGGTCGCCACGGGCGAGGTCTCGGACAGGCCGTAGCCCTCGATCAACGGACGTCCCGTCAGCTTCAGCCAGCGCTCGGCCACCGAAGGCTGCACGGCCATGCCGCCGCCCAGCGTCAGGCGCAGGCCCGAAAAATCGAGCTTGGCGAACTCCGGGTTGTTGGCCAGCGCGTTGAACAGGGTGTTGACCCCAGGGAACACATTGACCGGCACCTTGCGCCAGGCCTGGATCAGCGCGGGCTGGTCGCGCGGGTTGATGATCAGCAAGTTGCGCATGCCGGCATGCATGCCGTACAGCCCGCACAGCATCATCGCGAACACGTGGTACAGCGGCAGCGCGCTGATGATGGTGAGCGGCGGGCCGGACAGGTCGCCCAGCGCGGGACGCGCCACTTCCTGCACCTGCAGCACATTGCTGACCAGGTTGCCGTGCGACAGCATCGCGCCCTTGGGGGTGCCGGTGGTGCCGCCCGTGTATTGCAGCACCGCCAGGTCGCTCATGCCGAGCGTGACGGGCGTGTAGGTTTCGCGCCCGCCATCCACCAGCACCTGCGGCAAACGCACTGCCCCGTCGATGTGCCATGCGGGAATCAGGCGCTTGACGTAGCGCGCCGCGAAGTTGATCAGCGGCGCCTTCAGGCCGCCCAGCAGATCGCCGGGCGCGGCGATGACCACGTGGCGCAGCGCGCCGCGGTCGCGCACGTTCTGCAGCGTGTGCGCGAAGTTCTCGAAGATCACGATGACTTCGGCGCCGCTGTCGCGCAGTTGATGGCCCAGTTCATCGGGCTTGTACAGCGGGTTGACGTTGACCACCACCATGCCGGCCCGCAACGCGCCCAGCATGGCGACCAGATAAGCCGGCACGTTGGGCATCATCAACGCGATGCGCGCGCCGCGCCCCAGCCCCAGCGATTGCAGCCAGGCGGCCAGCGCGCGCGCGTGCGTGTCGATCTCTGCGTAACGGATGTCGCTGCCCATCGAGGTGCAGGCGATGCGGTCGGCGTGACGCCGGCAAGCCTGGTCCAGCAGATCGGTGAGCGAGGTGTAGCCCTTCAGGGAAACTTCCGCGGAAACCCCTTCCGGATAATGGGCGAGCCAGGGACGTGACAACATGATGTTTTGCCTCCGTTCTTGTAGGATTTTGATTGATGATACCCTTGTGTCGGCCTTCTATCCCATGAGTCCATCATGAACCTGCTCGATCCCATCGTCACCTGGCAGCAGGATCTCGCCGTGTTGCGCCGCGACATCCACGCCCACCCCGAACTGTCCTTCGAAGAGTTCCGCACGGCCGACCTGGTGGCGGCCAAATTGCAGGAATGGGGTATCGAAATCGACCGCGGCCTGGGCGGCACCGGCGTGGTGGGCATCATCCGTGGCAACCTGCCCGGCGAGGGCACGGTGGGCCTGCGCGCCGACATGGACGCGCTGCCCATGCAAGAGGTCAACACCTTCGAACACGCCAGCCGGCACGCGGGCAAGATGCACGCGTGCGGCCACGACGGCCATACCGCCATGCTGATGGGCGCGGCGCGATACCTGTCCCAGTACCGCGATTTCGCGGGCACCGTATACGTGATTTTCCAGCCCGCCGAAGAAGGCGGCGGCGGCGCCAAGCGCATGATCGACGACGGCCTGTTCCAGCGCTTCCCGATGGAAGCCGTGTTCGGCATGCACAACTGGCCCGGGGTGCCGGCCGGCCACTTCGGCCTGACGTCCGGCCCCATCATGGCCTCGTCCAACGAGTTCCGCATCGTCATCCACGGCAAGGGCGCGCATGGCGGCATGCCGCACCTGGGCGTCGACCCCGTGATGACGGCGGTGCAACTGGCGCAATCGCTGCAGACCATCATCACGCGCAACCGCGATCCGCAGGATGCCGCCGTGCTCAGCATCACGCAGATCCACACGGGCAGCGCGGACAACGTGGTGCCCGACGTGGCCGAAATGCGTGGCACGGTGCGCACCTTCACGCTCGAAACGCTGGACCTGATCGAACGCCGCATGCGCGAGATCGCGCAGCACACCTGCGCCGCGCTCGACTGCACGATGGAGTTCGAGTTCGACCGCAACTATCCGCCGACCATCAACCATCCGGCGGAATCGGCGTTCTGCGCCGAAGTCATCCGCGACATCGTCGGCGCCGAGAACGTCAACGACCACGTCACGCCCACCATGGGCGCCGAAGACTTCGCCTTCATGCTGCAGGAACTGCCGGGCTGTTACGTGTGGATCGGCAACGGCGATGGCTCGCACCGCACCATCGGCCACGGCCTGGGACCGTGCATGCTGCACAACGGCAGCTACGACTTCAACGATGAAGTGCTGCCGCTGGGCGCCACGTATTGGGTGCGGCTGGCCACGCGCTGGCTGGCGCGCCCGCGCTGAGAAGCGGCATGGCGCGGCCGGCGCTGCCATGAGCGGCCATAACGCTGCGGCGCCCTCGTCCACCTGGACGACGAACACGCCACACAGAGGTGCTTCCTAAGCGTCCCTTTCTTCGAGCGCCAGGCAACTGTCCAGGAACTGGCGGGCCGCGCGCCCGGCAGTATCCGCGTGCGGCACCAGGATGCTCAGACGGCGCGTGAGCGCACGCGGTGCCACGCGCACCACGGCCAGCGAACCGTCTTCGTGGCGCATCGACATCACCGACACGAAGCCCACGCCCAGGCCGGCGCGCACGGCCTGCTTCACGCCTTCGACGCCGGCCAGTTCCAGCGCGGCCTCGGGATTGAGATCCGCGGCCGCGAAGGCCCGCTCCACCAACTGACGCACCCCGGAGCCCGGCTCGCGCATCACCAGCGGCCAGGCGGCCAGGTCGGGCAGCGTGGCAGCGGCCTGCTTTGCCAAGGCGTGATCCGCGCGCACCACGGCCACCACCTCGTCCTCGCGCCACGCGTGCACGGCAGTGCCTTCCGACAAACCCGCCGGCACGTCGCCCTCGATGAACGCCAGATCCAGTTCGGGCAGGCGCTCGACGATCTGCCGGGTGTTGCCATCGGACAGATGCAGGCCCACCGCGGGAAAGCGCTGGTGAAAACGCGCCACCAGTCCGGGCAACAGATAGCTGGCGGGCGTGGTGCTGGCCCCCAGCCGCAAGACCCCGGCATCCAGGCCCCGCCAGGCATCGCGCTCGGCCTGGGCCCGCAGATAGATCTGCCGCAACAGCCGGGCCTGCTCGGCCAGGCGCTCGCCGGCGGCCGTCAGCGCGATGCCGTGGCCCTGGCGGCGGTATAGCGGCTCGCCGAACCAGTCCTGCAAGGCGCGCAACTGGCCCGAGACGGCCGGCTGCGACAGATGCAGCAGGCCGGCGGCGCGGCTGATGTTGCCGGTGTCGGCCACGCAGGCGAAGGTAAGTAACTGGTCTGGGGTCATGGCAAAAATGACAGAAAACGACGATATCCGGATTTCAGATATTAGCTATCCGGAATAACCATTTTTCAGATAATAGCGCGGACTTTAATATTTCCATAAGTAATTTGAATATAAGCAAAACCAGTTCATGGACGCCTCGCTCCCCCTTCCCACGCCCACCCCCTGGCGCGACAAACTCAACGGTGTGCTGTTCGTGGCCCTGATGGCCGGCGCCGTCGTGCAACTGGCCGACCTGCCCGCCATCCGCAGCCTGGGCTTCTCGCCCCTGGTCGTCGGCATCGTCTGCGGCATGTTGTACGGCAACTTCCTGCGCGGCACCATGCCCGCCGAATGGGGCGCCGGGGTGAACTTCACTGCGCGGCGCCTGCTGCGCATCGCCGTGGCGTTCTACGGCCTGAACATCAGCATCCAGCAGATCGTGGCCGTCGGCCTGCCGGGCCTGGCCGTGTCGGTGGCCGTGGTGCTGGGTACGCTGGCGATCGGGGCCTTCGTGGGCCAGCGCCTGCTGGGCCTGGACCGCGACACCGCCCTGCTGACCTCGGCCGGCAGCGCCATCTGCGGCGCCGCCGCCGTGCTGGCCTTCGAGCCCACCCTGCGCGCCGCCCCGCACAAAAGCGCCGTGGCCGTGGCCACCGTGGTGCTGTTCGGCACCCTGTCCATGTTCCTGTACCCGGTGTTCTATCACGCCGGCTGGCTGCCGTTCGACACCCAGGCGCTGGGCATCTACATCGGCGGCACCGTGCACGAGGTCGCGCAGGTCGTGGGCGCCGCCAGCAACATCGATCCGGCCACCACCGAAGTCGCCACCATCGTGAAGATGACCCGCGTGGCATTGCTGGTGCCCGTGCTGCTGGCGCTGGGCCTGTGGCTGCGCAGCCGCTCCAGCGGCGAGGCCGACGGCGAAAGCCGCGGCAAGGGCAAGCTGCCGATACCCTGGTTCGCCATCGGCTTCCTGGCGCTGGCCATCGTCAACTCGCTGAACGTGTTGCCGCCCGATGCCGTCACCGCGATCCGCAAGCTGGACATCTTCGCCCTGACCATGGCCATGACGGCGCTGGGCATCGAGACCCGCTTCGCGCAGATCCGCAAGGCCGGCCCCCGCGTGCTGGCGCTGGGCGCGGTGCTGTATGCCTGGCTGCTGTTCGGCGGCTACGCCATTGTCAAGATGGCGGCCTGAACGGCGCCCGTTCGACGCTGACGGCAAGCCGACATATCCTGTAGAAAACACGGTGTGCACTACCGCACCGTGTTCACGTTTTTCCTGCATAATCGACCGGTTCCCGCTCCGGAGCCGGCCGCATGACGTCCCCCGCAAAACACTCCCTGATCCGGCTGCCGGAAGGCCGCGACCCCGTCCTGCGCGTCATGCCCATGCCGGCCGACGCCAACATCCATGGCGACGTCTTCGGCGGCTGGATCATGGCCCAGGTCGACATCGCCGGGTCCATCCCCGCGGCGCGCCGCGCCGCCGGCCGGGTCGCCACCGTGGCCGTCAACGCCTTCCAGTTCAAGCAGCCCGTCTTCGTCGGCGATCTGCTCAGTTTCTACGCTTCCATCGTAAAAACCGGTTCCACCTCCATCACCGTATCGGTCGAGGTCTATGCCGAGCGCCAGCGCCTGGACGCCGAAGTCGTCAAGGTGACCGAAGCCACCCTCACCTACGTCGCCACCGACGAAGCCCGCCGCAGCCGCCCCCTGCCCACGATCTGAAGCAACCCGCATGACCGAAACCGTCGCGCAGAAACCGGCCGCCGCCCCTCGCCGGCTCGACCCCGAAGACGCCCAGCACGCCCTGGCCGCGGTACAGGAATGCCTGCGCCGCCAGATGCTGGTCGAGCACCTGGTGCACCGCCAGGAGCAAGGCGACGCCAAGGCCACGCTGGTCGAAGATCTCGTGCATCGCCAGCACACCGCCGAACTGAAGGCGCTGGTCGATGACCTGCATCCGGCGGACATCGCGTTCATCCTGGAATCGCTGCCCAAGGAAGAACGCCAACTGGTGTGGAACCTGGTCAGTTCCGAGCACGACGCGGACGTGCTGCTCGAGGTCGAGGACTGGGTCCGGGAATCGCTGATCGAGGCGATGGACCGGCAAGACCTGGTCAAGGCCACCGGCAACATGGATGCCGACGAGCTGGCCGACCTGGCGCCCGACCTGCCGCCCGACGTGGTGGCCGAGGTGCAGAAGGGCCTGACCGAGGAAGAGCGCGCGCAACTGCTCGAAGCCATGGGCTACCCCGAGGACAGCGTCGGCGCCATCATGGACTTCGAAATGGTCCGGGTGCGCGAAGACGTCACCCTCGAGGTCGTGCTGCGCTACCTGCGCCGCCTGCACGAGCTGCCCGACCATACCGACCAGATCTTCGTGGTCGACCGCCAGGACAAGCTGCAGGGCGTGCTGCCGATCTCGGTGCTGCTGGTCACCGACCCCGACTCCGAAGTGCATGGCGTGATGAACACCGATTTCCTCACGCTGAACCCGCTGGACTCCGACGCCGACGCGGCCGGCGCCTTCGAACGCTACGACCTGGTGTCGGCGCCCGTGATCGACGACCAGGGCCGCCTCATCGGCCGCGTCACCATCGCCGACGTCGTGGACGTGATGCGCGAAGACTCGCAGGAGCAGGCCCTGTCGCGCGCCGGTCTGCAGGAAGAAGACATCTTCGCCCCCATGTTCAGCGCGCTGCGCAACCGCGCGCCCTGGCTGATGTTCAACATCTGTACGGCCGCCACGGCCTCGTTCGTGGCCTCGCAGTTCGAGGACACCGTCAGCCACATCGTGGTGCTGGCCTTCCTGATGTCCATCGTCGCCGGCATCGGCGGCAACTCGGGCAACCAGACCATGACGATGATCATCCGCGCCCTGGCCATGGGCCGCATCACCGGCCGCAACCTGTGGCCGCTGGTCAAGCGCGAAATGACCATCACCCTGATGGTCGGCCTGTGCGGCAGCCTGATGGCCGCGCTGTTCGCCTGGATCATCTCGCGCTCGTTCGCGGTGGCCTTCGTGATGATGGCGGCCATGATCTGCAACATGCTGGTGGGCGCGGGCATCGGCGTGCTGGTGCCGATGCTGCGCGCGCGCTTCGGCCGCGACCCCGCCATCGGCTCCTCGGTGCTGCTCACCTTCGCCACCGACTCGCTGGGGTTCTTCATCTTCCTGGGGCTGGCGACGATATTCCTGCTGTAGACCGACGCCGCGCGTGCCGCTCCGGTCACGCCCCCGAAAAGAGCCAGGGCCCGCGGTTTGCGGGCCCTGCGTTCTTGAAGGCGGTGATTCAGGCGGCCGCAGGCTGCCACGCGCCCCCGAGCTTGCGCACCAGCTCTCCGAGGCGGCCATCGTCGATGCCGCACGCCCGCAGCGCCCGATCGGTCTCGATGACGTAATCCAGGCAGGCGCCCGACTGGCCCACGGCGCGGCGCACCGAGGCCATCAGGTGATCTTCGCTGATCTCGCCGGCATAGTGGCTGCATCCCCGATTGAGCAGGAACACCAGCCCGCGCACCGGGCCGGCCTCGGTCGAACAGGCCAGCCAGCGCGGCACGTAGGCGCCGTTGGGCATTTCGCGCTGCCACAGTGCATGAAAGATAGGCACGACGTCGGCCGCGGGCACCCGGAAAGCCACGCCCCGGCAGCAACCGCCTCGATCCAGGCCGAACACCAGGCCCGGCGCATCAGGCGAGCCGCGATGGTCATGCGACCAGAGGCACAGGGAACGGTGATAGCCGCGCACAGTGGCCAGGCGCCGTTCCAACCAGGCGAAACCGGGTCGCCAGATCAGCGACCCGTAGCCGAACACCCAGATGTCGTCGATACCGTTCCAATCCGCCAGCAGCGCCTCGACCGACGACGACGCGCACACTGTGCCGCTGCATGCGGCTGCCACTTCCGACGACATGATCCTGCCTGGACCCCGTACCAGAAAACAATGTCGGTAATGCTACGCCTGTCGGCGGGGAAAAAGATTGCGGGATAAGCCCCTGTGGCGCGGACCCGACGCAAGGGAAGCGCGGCAGACCCGGTCAATCGGAAAAAATTTTCCTGATGGCAGGCCTGCTCAGGCGATGTTCAGCGGCAACTCGGTGGTGCTCTTGATGACTTCCATCGAAAAGCTGGCGCTGACGTCCAGCAGATCCACCGTCTCGATCAGGCGCCGGTAGAAACGGTCGTAGGCCGCCATGTCCTCGACCACGACCTTGAGCAGATAGTCGATGTCTCCCGCCATGCGGTGGAATTCGACCACGTTGGGCAGGGAGGTCACGGCGCCGACCAGGCTCTGCGTCCATTTGGCGTTGTGCTGGCTGGTCTTGATCGTGACGAACACGGTCAGGTTCAGCCCCAGCGCCTTGGGTGCGAGCAGCACCGTATGCTGGGCGATGACACCGTCGTCCTTCAGCTTCTGGATACGGCGCCAGCACGGCGTGACGGAGAGATTCACCTGCTCGGCGATGTCCGCGACCGAGCAGGTGGCGTCCTTCTGCAGCAGCCTGAGTATTTTTAGATCCGTCTGGTCCACAGTTTTTCCTTGAAAGGCAACGCCCGGTATGCGCTGGCGGAATGGCGGCGACGGCCCTGCCGCATGACTGCGGTCCGTGCGGGCGTCATCTTGCCCTTTCCATGAATCCGCGTCCACCGCACTTTGGCCGACCGCTGCCGCGCCATGCCGGGTCAATCCGCGCCTGCCGGCACGTAATTGGCGTGATTCAAACACGTTCCGCGGGCCAAAAACGCCGCAGAAGGCCGGAAGAGGAAATTTTTTCCAATCCCGGGCCGCATCGCCCCGGATTACGCAAAGCCATTCCCGCCTTGGGGGCATAGCATGAGAGGCATCCGGCGGCGTTGCGCCACCACTGCTTTCGACTTCTTCCATGCCCTTGTCCGCCACTCCCGCCCCGTTGCAAGCCCTGTGCGCCTCGGTCGAGTCCGCCCAGCGCAAAGCTGCGCAGTCGCTGCTGCACGAGCTGAACGCCAGCGTGGCGGACGCCGGCGAAGACGCGCTGGCCGGCCTGCCCGACGCGTTGCGCCAGGGCTGTCCGGAACGCTACACGCGCCATGTGGCCTATGCCGACCTGCACGGCAGCTTCACCATCGTGTATCTGATCTGGCGCCCCGGGCAATTCAGCCCCGTGCACGGCCACAAGACCTGGTGCACCTATCGCGTGCTGCAAGGCGAACTGTCGGAAACGCATTACCGTTGGGATCCCGCCAGCCAGCAGGCCGAGGCCTGCGGCCAGGCGGTACGCCACGCAGGCGATATCGTCACGGCCTCACCCGGCCTGCAACAGATCCATCGCCTGGGCAACGCCAGCGACGCGGTCGCGATATCCCTGCATATCTATGGCGTGGCCGAGGCGGACATCGCCAGCGGCGTGAACCACCTGGTGCAAACCGCCTGACTTACAGCCCGGTATCCAGCGTGTAGTGCGCGCCGCTGCGGTTGGCCAGCGTCAGCGTGGACAACGCCGGCGTGAGAGCGGCATCGTCCTGCGCCACGTGCAGCTTGAGATTGCCCAGTTGCAGATCCCAGCCCCCGGCGACCGGCTCCGTCGGCACGTCCACCACACGGGCCAGTTGCCTGGCCACTTGTTCGGCCTGCGCCGCGCGGGCATCGATGCGATGGATGGCCTGCGCGCCGTTGGGGTGGTCCATCAGGGATGGCACCCATACGCACTCGGGCGTGAGATGCCGGCAGAAATACATGCGGATGCCGGGAATCGGCTGCTGCGCGAACCGCACGGTATGGAACCGCGCCTGCACGATTTCGCCATCGAGCTGGGCCGGCCGCGTGAGCTCCTGGACCGGATTGACGGCGAGGCCCGCCGCCAGCAACCGCTGATACGTGGCCTCGGCATCGTAGGTGCGGAACACCAGGGCTTCGAGCCCGAACGGCGAGTCGGCGATTTCCTTGCGGGCGGGCGGCGCGCCGGGGGGCCAGCCCAGCAGCTCGACGTAGGTGCCCTCCAGCGCGATCAGCCGGTTGCAGGATCCCAGGTTGTGCACCGAGGTCTCGCTGAGCAGGAAACCTTGGCGCTCGTAGTGCGGCGCCAGTTCCTGCAGGCGATCACGCACCATGATGACGGCATGATCGAACTCGGTTCGTCCCACGGCGTGCAGCATGGCGGCGTCTCCGTCTATCAGGTCAGTTGACCGTGGCACTGCTTGTACTTCTTGCCGCTGCCGCAAGGGCACGGATCGTTGCGTCCCACCTTCGGCACGACGTTGCGTGCGGGCGCAGCAGCGAGCGCAGCAGCGGGCGCAGCAGCGTTGGCGTTGGCCAGCGCCTCGTCGTAGTCGGAGTGGTGGTACTGCACGTTCTGCATGTGCGACGGCTCGGCTTCGGCCGCCTGCTCGACCTGTTCGGGCGACTGCACCCGCACGGTCATCAGCACGCGGACGACGTCGGTCCGGATACGGTCGAGCATGCCCGAGAACAGCTCGAAGGCCTCGCGCTTGTATTCCTGCTTGGGGTTCTTCTGCGCATAGCCGCGCAGATGGATGCCCTGGCGCAGGTAATCCAGCGACGAGAGGTGTTCACGCCAATGCGTGTCGATCGACTGCAGCATGATCGAACGTTCGAACTGGCCCCAGGATTCGGGGCCCACCAGCGCAACCTTGCCGGCATATGCGGCGCGTGCGGCTTCGATCACGCGCTCCAGCAATTCCTCGTCGGTCAGGTTGGGTTCCTGCTCGACCATGTCCAGCAGCGGCAGCTCGAGATTCCAGTCGCCTGCCAGCGCCTGCTGCAGGCCGGCCACGTCCCATTGCTCCTCGACCGATTCGGCCGGGATGAAGGCGCGGAACAGTTCGGTCGCCGCGCCGTCGATCAGGCTTTCGACCGTGGAGCCGATGGTCGATGCTTCGAGCACGTCGTTGCGCTGGCTGTACAGCACCTTGCGCTGGTCGTTCGAGACGTCGTCGTACTCGAGCAGTTGCTTGCGGATGTCGAAGTTGCGGCCTTCGACCTTGCGCTGCGCGGTCTCGATGGAGCGCGTCACCATGCCCGCCTCGATGGGCTCGCCCTCGGGCAGCTTCAGGCGCTCCATGATGCCGCGCACGCGGTCACCCGCGAAGATGCGCATCAGCGAGTCTTCCAGCGACAGGTAGAAGCGCGAGGATCCCGGATCGCCCTGGCGGCCGGCACGGCCACGCAACTGGTTGTCGATACGGCGCGATTCGTGGCGTTCGGTGCCGATGATGCGCAGGCCGCCAGCGGCCTTGACCTGCTCGTTCAGCGGCTTCCAGTCGGCGCGCACTTTGGCGATGCGGGCTTCGCGCTCGGCTTCGGACAGCGACTCATCGGCGCGGATCAGCGCCACCTGCTTGTCGACGCTGCCGCCCAGCACGATGTCGGTGCCGCGGCCCGCCATGTTGGTGGCGATGGTGATGTGGCCAGGCTTGCCGGCCTCGGCCACGATCTCGGCTTCGCGGGCATGCTGCTTGGCGTTCAGCACTTCGTGCGGCAGGCGCGCCTTGTTCAGCAGGCCGGCCAGCAGTTCCGAGTTCTCGATGCTGGTGGTGCCCACCAGCACGGGCTGGCCGCGCTGATGGCAATCGCGGATGTCTTCGAGGATGGCGTTGTATTTTTCTTGCGCCGTCTTGAAGACCTGGTCGTTCTGATCCTTGCGGATCATGGGACGGTTGGTCGGGATCAGCATCGTTTCCAGGCTGTAGATTTCCTGGAATTCGTAGGCTTCGGTGTCGGCCGTACCCGTCATGCCCGACAGCTTGTCGTACATGCGGAAGTAGTTCTGGAAGGTGATCGACGCCAGCGTCTGGTTCTCGTGCTGGATGCGCGCGCCTTCCTTGGCTTCCACGGCCTGGTGCAGGCCGTCGGACCAGCGGCGGCCCACCATCAGGCGGCCGGTGAATTCGTCGACGATGATGACTTCGCCGTCCTGCACCACGTACTGCTGGTCGCGGAAGAACAGCGTGTGGGCGCGCAGGGCCACCATCATGTGGTGCATCAGCGCGATGTGGCGCGGATCGTACAGCGACTCGCCCGGGGGCAGCAGGCCCACGCGCGACAGGATTTCCTCGGCGTGCACGTGCCCGGCTTCGGACATGTGCACCTGCTGGCTCTTCTCGTCGACCCAGTAGTCGCCTTCCGGTTCGGGCTCGTGCGGCTTGGGCTCGGATGCCATGCGCGTCAGCAGCGGCGGCACCGTGTTCATGCGGACGTACAGCTCGGTATGGTCTTCCGCCTGGCCCGAGATGATCAGCGGGGTACGGGCCTCGTCGATCAGGATCGAGTCGACTTCGTCGACGATGGCGTACGACAGGCCGCGCTGGCGGCGGTCTTCCGCGCGGTACTCCATGTTGTCGCGCAGGTAGTCGAAACCGAACTCGTTGTTGGTGCCGTAGGTGATGTCGGCCTTGTAGGCCGCGATCTTCTCTTCGTTGGCCTGCTGCGGCACGACCACCCCGGTGGTCAGGCCCAGGAAGCCGTACAGGCGGCCCATGCTTTCGGCGTCGCGGCGGGCCAGGTAGTCGTTGACCGTGACCACGTGCACGCCGCGGCCGGACAGCGCGTTCAGGTACACGGGCAGCGTGGCCATCAGCGTCTTGCCTTCGCCCGTGCGCATTTCGGCGATCTTGCCGTTGTGCAGCGCGATGCCGCCCAGCAGCTGGACGTCGAAGTGGCGCATGCCGAACACGCGCTTGCCCGCCTCGCGCACCACGGCGAAGGCCTCGGGCAGCAGGTCATCCAGCGACGAACCCTGCTGGACGCGGTTACGGAACTCCTGCGTCTTGGCGGCGAGTTCTTCGTCGGAGAGAGCAGAGATCTTCGGCTCCAGGCCGTTGATCTGGTTGACCAGCTTGCGGTACTGCTTGAGCAGCCGGTCGTTGCGGCTGCCTATGAGTTTTTTGAGCAGAGAAACCATGCTTGTCGTCGTCGGCACGGACGGCGGCCGCGCCAAGGGGCACTGGCCGACGCCTCATGTCTTGTATGAGCGTGCGGTTGAGCGGGACGGACCCCGCCGGGAAACGATCGAGTGTAACGCACCTGGGTGTTGATGACCTGCAACAAACCAGCCCAGGAACGGCCGTGTGGGCCGTACGCGCCTCAGCGCGCGACGGGCGTGGCAGGCGGGGCGGTGGACGAGGCCGAACCGGAGGCGGTGGCCTGTGCGACGGCCGGCGGGACCGTGCGGGGTGCGCCCAGGAACAGGCGCGGATCGAGGGGTTGGCCGGCCAGCCGCACCTCGAAGTGCAGATGCGAGCCGGTGGATCGGCCGGTGGAACCGACGCGGGCCACTTCCTGGCCGCGTTCGACCAGATCGCCCTGCTTCACCGTCAGGCTGGAGGCATGGGCGTAACGGGTGACGAGGCCATCGCCATGGTCGATCTCGACCATGTTGCCGTAGCCCTGCCGGAAACCGGCTTCGAGCACGACCCCCCCGGCCGCGGCCAGGATGGGCGTGCCGGTGGGCGCGGCGAAATCCAGGCCCTCGTGCATCGCGTAGCGCCCGGTGAAGGGATCGGTGCGCCAGCCATAGGAGGAGCTGAGATAGGGAAAATCGACGACCGGCGACGTGGTCGGCAGGCGGGCCTGGTCGGCCGAGCGGCGGGTAAGCGCCACGTCCAGCATGCGCAACGTGTCGGACTGCTGCGTCATGCGCTCCTGCAGTTCGTCCAGTTGGCGGCCCAGCGCCTCGGCCGATTCGACATTGGGCGGCTGGCGGTCGGTGAACAGTTCGTCCATGACCTCGGAGGCCTGGGCGTGGGCGGGAATCGTGGACGCCAGGGCCAGTTCGGGATCGGTATACGCCACGCCGGCCACTTCGGCCACGCGCTTGCCCATGCCGTCGATGCTGGCCAGACGGGCCTGCAGGGTGCCGACCTTGGCGGCCAGCATGTTGACGGTGTCGCGCAGGAACGCCGCTTCGCGCTCGGGATGCGGCGTGCCGGCATAGTCGGGCATGCCGCTGGAGGTGACCGTGGACTGCGCCAGATAGCGTTGCAGGGAAGCCCCGAAGACCGCCGCGGCGACCAGCAGCACGCCCAGGATGGCGGCCAGACGGACGCCTTCCAGGATGAGATGCCCGTTGTGTTCGCCCCGGGCGTGCATAATCACGATCTTCAAGGTTTGTATCCTGTAATTCGAGCCGGCATGGTCAGACCTGCCTCACCCCCTTCGCGTTCCCGGCCCAGCCGCCGCTCTGGCGAAACCGCCCTGGGCTGGCTGGGTTCGGACACCCGCGGCGCTGGCGTACTGGCCACGGCGCGCGTGCACCTACAGATCCAGCATGCCGTGGCGGCGATCCTGCCGCCCGGCCTGGGCGCGGTGTGCGTGGTCGCCAAGCTGGAAAGCCAGCGCCTGTACCTGGCCGTTCCCGGCCCGGCGCATGCCGCCAAGCTGCGTCAGCTGGCGCCGCGCATCGCGCAGACACTGTCCGCACAAGGCTGGAACCTTAACGAAATAAACGTGAAGGTTCAAGCCGGCATGCCCCGTCCTGGTGCAAAAGCGCCCCGCCCGCCCAAGCTGGCACAGCCGCTGGCGTCGTCCGCGCTGGACGCTTTCGAACAACTGGGACAGACCGTGCGCCCCGGGCCGCTGGCCGACGCCATCGCCCGCCTGCTGCGGCATCATAAGGAAAAATAGCGCGGCGGCCCATGACGGAAGTACCGGGCCTTTTGCCATGCCGCGTACGAAAGGAATGGCGCGGAACACCGCGCCAGGATCAATGCAAGCCCGCGCCGACCGGCGTCAGGCCAGTTGCCACTCGTGGCGGAACGCCTGCGGCGCGTCGGCCTGCGATTCGTAGCTGACCAGTTCCCAGGCGTCTTGCTGGGCCAGCAGCGCGCGCGCCAGCTGGTTGTTCAGGCCGTGGCCCGATTTGGAGGCCACGTAACGCGCCACCAGCGGCTTGCCCAGCAGGTACAGGTCGCCGATGGCATCCAGGATCTTGTGCTTGACGAATTCGTCGTCGTAGCGAAGGCCGTCGCTGTTGAGAACGCGGTATTCGTCCATGACGATGGCGTTGTCCAGGCTGCCGCCACGGGCCAGACCCATGGAGCGCAGCGCCTCGACTTCGTTGACGAAGCCGAAGGTACGGGCACGGGCGATCTCGCGCACGTAGGAATGCGTGGCGAAGTCGATTTCGGCGAAGTTTGCCGTGGAATCGATCGCGGGATGGCGGAAATCGATGGAGAACGCCAGCGAGTAGCCTTCGTGCGGCTCCAGGCGGGCCCACTTCTCGGTGCGGCCCTCGCCTTCGCGGATCTCGACGGGCTTCAACACCCGGATGAAGCGCTTGGGCGCGTTCTGTTCGACGATGCCCGCCGAGCGCAGCAGGTACACGAACGTGGCGGCGCTGCCGTCCATGATCGGGACTTCTTCGGCGGTGAGGTCGATATGCAGGTTGTCGATGCCCAGGCCGGCCAGCGCCGACATCAGGTGCTCGACCGTGGAGACACGCACGTTGCCTTGCTGCAGCACCGAGGCCATGCGCGTATCGCCGACCGCATCCGCACGTGCCGGAAGGTCGACCACCTGGGGCAGGTCGACGCGGTGGAACACGATGCCGGTATTGGCTTCGGCAGGACGCAGGGTGAGCTCGACCCGGCGACCCGAGTGGACGCCCACACCGGTCGTGCGAACGAGATTCTGGATGCTGCGCTGTCGGAACATGTCTTATGAGATCAACTAGGCTCGCTTCCCGCAATGCAGCAGGGTAGCCAGCAAGAGACAAACATTGTAACCCGGGAGAACCACCCCTGCCATTTGTCTGTAATACGACGAAATGGTTTCAGCGAGTGATGCGGCCCTGTTTTATTTTTCTGGCAGCTCCGCGCCCGGCCCGCCTCGGGAAGGCGGACCGGAGCTGAGGGAGGTACTACTTTAGCCCGGAAGGGCCTCGGCGGGGAGCCGGATCAGTCAGCCTGCTTGCGCAGGAAAGCCGGGATGTCGAAGTGATCCATGCCCGAGCTTTCCAGCGCGCGCACCTGGGCCGACGCCTGGCTGCGCGGGTTGCGCATGACCGAAGGCATGTCCAGGTTGCGGTAGTCGCCGCCTTGCTGGCCGGCCGCGGCCATCATGCCTGCCAGCGGCAGGTTGTCCGTGCCGGTGCGCAGGGCTTCTTCGGTGCTCTGGACCAGTTGCGGACGAGCGACGGCGCGGCCCAGGCCCGTGGCGACCACGGTCACGCGCAGCGATTCGCCCATCGTTTCGTCATAGGCGGTGCCGAAGATCACGGTGGCGTCGTCCGAAGCGTAGCTGCGGATCGTTTCCATGATTTCGCGCGTTTCGCGCATCTTCAGCGAGCGGCTGGCGGTGATGTTGACCAGCACGCCGCGCGCGCCGTTCAGATCCACGCCTTCCAGCAGCGGGCAAGCGATGGCCTTTTCGGCGGCCACGCGGGCGCGGTCGGCGCCCGAAGCGGTCGCCGTGCCCATCATGGCCTGCCCCTGCTCGCCCATGATCGTCTTGACGTCTTCGAAGTCGACGTTGACGTTGCCTTCGACATTGATGATTTCGGCGATGCCCGCGCAAGCGTTGTGCAGGATGTCGTCGGCGGACTTGAAGCAGTCTTCCTGCGTCGCGTCCTCGTCCATCAGTTCGTACAGGTTCTCGTTCAGCACGACGATCAGCGAATGGACGTGCTTGCCCAGTTCGTTGATGCCGTCCTCGGCCATCTTCAGGCGCTTGTTGCCTTCGAACGTGAAGGGCTTGGTGACCACGCCCACCGTCAGGATGCCCAGTTCCTTGGCCACTTCCGCGACCACGGGACCGGCGCCCGTCCCCGTACCGCCGCCCATGCCGGCAGTGATGAACACCATGTGAGCGCCGTTCAGGGCCGAACGGATCTCTTCGCGCGCCGTCTCGGCGGCGGCGCGGCCCTGCTCGGGCTTGGCGCCGGCGCCCAGGCCGGTGCGGCCCAGACGGATCTGCACGGGCGCGTTGGTCGCGGCCAGTGCCTGCGCATCGGTGTTGGCGCAGATGAAATCCACGCCGCTCACGCCGCTGCGAATCATGTGCGCCACGGCATTGCCGCCGGCGCCTCCGACACCAACGACCTTTATCACGGTCCCTTTGGTATTGGTCTCAAGCATCTCGAAATTCATCATGATGACTCCCTCACAAGTCAGAATTGCAAATCACAAAATTCCCGATTACTGCCTTTTTTTGTGAATCGCCTCAAAGCAGAAGCCGACCGGGTTGTCCGCTACCGGTTTGAAGCGCCTCCTTCGGGCCTGCCTTCGTAGGCAGGCCTCCGGTGGGCCGCAAGGCCTACCGTTTCCCTAATTCATGAACCATTCCTTCATGCGCTGCAGCAGCGACTTGAAGTTGCCGGTCTGCGCCGCCACCTTGCGGCCGCGCAGGCGCTGCATGCGCGCCTCCTGCAGCAGGCCCATCACGGTGGAGAAGCGCGGGTTGCGCATCACGTCGGCCAGGCTGCCTTCGTACTCGGGCACGGCCACGCGCACCGGCTTCAGGAAGACGTCCTCGGCCAGCTCGATCATGCCGGGCATCTGGGCGGTGCCGCCCGTCAGCACCACGCCGGACGCCAGCAGATCCTCGTAGCCCGAATCACGCACCACCTGCTGCACCAGGCCGAACAATTCCTCGACCCGCGGCTCGATCACGGCGCCCAGCGCCTGGCGCTTGACCTGGCGCGGGCCTCGGTCGCCCAGGCCGGGCACTTCGACGGCCTCTTCGGGGCGCGCCAGCACCTGCTTGGCCACGCCGTAGCGCAGCTTGATCTCTTCGGCGTCGGGCGTCGGCGTGCGCAGCATGGCCGCGATGTCGTTGGTGATCTGGTCGCCGGCAATCGGGATCACCGCGGTATGGCGGATCGCGCCGCCCGTGAAGATCGCCACGTCGGTCGTGCCGCCGCCGATGTCGACCAGCACCACGCCCAGTTCCTTCTCGTCGGAGGTCAGGCAGGCCAGGCTGGAGGCCAGCGGCTGCAGGATCAGGTCCTGCACTTCCAGGCCGCAGCGGCGCACGCACTTGACGATGTTCTGCGCGGCGCTGACGGCGCCGGTGACGATGTGCACGCGCACTTCCAGGCGCAGGCCGCTCATGCCGATGGGCTCGCGGATGTCTTCCTGGCCGTCGACGATGAATTCCTGCGTCAGCACGTGCAGCACCTGCTGGTCGGTCGGGATGTTGACGGCCTTGGCCGTCTCGATCACGCGCGCCACGTCGGTGGCGGTGACTTCCTTGTCCTTGACCGCCACCATGCCGCTGGAGTTGAAGCTGCGGATGTGGCTGCCCGCGATGCCGGTGTAGACGTCGCGGATCTTGCAGTCGGCCATCAGCTCGGCTTCCTCCAGCGCGCGCTGGATGGAGTTGACGGTGGTCTCGATGTTGACGACCACGCCCTTTCGCATGCCGCGCGATTCGTGCTGGCCCAGGCCGAGCACTTCGAATCGGCCTTCCGGCAGAATTTCGGCGACGACCGCGACCACCTTGCTGGTGCCGATGTCGAGCGCGACGATGAGGTCCTTGATGTCACGAGTCATGGCGTTATCGTTTCTTGGGTGGTTTCGTATGAGGTTGCGATTCGGGCAGCGGCGCCAGCGCCAGCGCGAAGCCGTTCGGATAGCGCAGGTCCGCCTGCGTCACCGTGCGGCCTTCCAGGCGCGTGGCCACGGCGGGCCAGGCCTGCACGAATCGTTGAATGCGGGCAGCGAACGGCAGCGCGCCGGGCAGGCCCAGCGGGTCCGGCGCGTCGGCTGCCGGATCGCGTCCCAGGTCCAGCAGCAGGTCGTTGGACAGCTTGGCGCGCCACGCATAGCGCGGGCTCAGTTCCAGCTCTTTCACGCGCAGGTCCAGCGGCGCGAACCAGCGCGCCAGCTCGGCGTAGCGCTGCACCACCAGTTCCTGGCTGCCCTCCGGGCCGGAGAACTGCGGCAGGTCCGCGTCGTCGTCCAGCTCGCCCGTGTTCGCCGTGAACGCCTCGCCCCAGGTGTTGATCATCTGGTTCTCGTTCCACAGCGCCAGCGGCTGCTGTTCCTCGATGCGCACGCGCAGCGTGTTCGGCCAGATGCGCCGGATGGTGGCATGCCGCACCCAGGGCACCGACTCGAACACCTCGCGGGCCTCGTCCAGATCCATCGTGAAGAAGTTGCCCCGGAAACGGCCGGCGATCGACGCCCGCACCGAGCCCGGCGATACGTAATGCAGCTCGCTGTCCGGCATGGGCTCGAGCTCGATGGCCGCCAGCGTGAAGTAGGGCCGTTGCGCCACCCATGCCACGCCGCAGGCGAGCATGACCGCAACCGCCAGCACGGCCAGCGTGTTGGCGATCAGGTTGATGGTGCGAGCGTCGTTCCACACAGAGCTTCCTGTCAGTTCTTGCGAGCCGGGCTGCGCACCTTGCAGGTGGCGCCGGCCAGAATCGTCACGCACAGGTCGGCATAGCTCATGCCTACCGCCCGCGCGGCCATGGGCACCAGCGAATGGCTGGTCATGCCCGGAGATGTGTTCATTTCCAGCAGCCAGGGCTTGCCCTGGCGGTCCAGCATGAAGTCGGCGCGGCCCCAGCCTTCGCAGCCCAGCACGCGATAGGCCTGCACCGCCAGCTCGCCCATCCGCTGGGCAAGCTCGGCCGGCACGTCCGCGGGGCAGAAGTACTGGGTTTCGTCCGAGTAGTACTTGTGCTCGAAGTCGTAGTTGCCGCCCGGCGCCGCGATCTCGATCACGGGCAGCGCACGCGCTTCCGAACCGCTGCCCAGCACCGCCACCGTCATTTCCCGGCCGGTGATGAAGGCTTCTGCCAGCACCGTGCTGTCCAGGCGCGCGGCCTCGGCATAGGCGGACTTCATGTCCGAATACCCGACGACCTTGGTGATACCCACCGAGGACCCCTCGTGCGGCGGCTTCAGGATCAGCGGCAGTTGCAGGCGGTCCGGCACCAGGCGCAGGTCGGTGGTGGCATCCAGCACCTCGAACGCCGGCGTGGGCAGGCCATGCTGCTCCCACACGCGCTTGGTCATGATCTTGTCCATGGCCAGGGCGGAAGCCATCGGGCCGCTGCCCGTGTACGGAATTTCCAGCAACTCCAGCGCGCCCTGGATCGTGCCATCTTCGCCGTAACGGCCGTGCAGCGCGATGAAGACGCGGTCGAAGCCCGCCTGGGCCAGTTCGGCCAGGCTGCATTCGCCGGTGTCGAACAGGTGAGCATCCACGCCGGCCGACAACAGGGCCTCGTGCACGCCTGTACCGGACATCAGCGAGACTTCGCGTTCCGCGGAGCGGCCGCCGTACAGCACGCCGACCTTGCCGAAGGACTTGGGATCAATGCTCATGATTTGCCCCCCAACTGAGCCGGCACGCGGCTGATGGTGCCGGCGCCCATCACGATGACCACGTCGCCGTCGCGCACGAAAGCCTTCACGGCCTGCGGCAGTTCCTTCACGTCTTCCACGAACACGGGTTCGACCTTGCCGGCCACGCGCAGCGCGCGGGTCAGCGCGCGGCCGTCGGCGGCCACCAGCGGCGCCTCGCCGGCCGAGTACACCTCGGTCAGCAGCACG
The DNA here is from genome assembly GCF_900078315.1 of Bordetella ansorpii. GTDB lineage: Bacteria > Pseudomonadota > Gammaproteobacteria > Burkholderiales > Burkholderiaceae_B > Bordetella > Bordetella ansorpii. The sequence goes on along the minus strand of NZ_FKBS01000007.1, from coordinate 22,591 downwards.
CCATCGGCGGTGCCCAGCACGCGCACAAAGTCTTCGAAGCAGTCGCGGGTACGGGTATAGCGGTGCGGCTGGAAGGCCAGCACGATGCGTCGCTCGGGCCACGCGCCGCGCGCGGCGGCCAGCGTGGCGGCCATCTCGACGGGATGGTGGCCGTAGTCGTCGATCAGTGTGAACGTGCCGCCGCCATGCTCGGTGGGCACGTCGATCTCGCCCCATTGCGTGAAGCGGCGTCCCACGCCCTTGAAGGCGGCCAGGGCTTCGGCGATGGCGGTATCGGACACGCCCAGTTCGGTGGCGACCGCGATGGCGGCCAGGGCGTTGCGCACATTGTGCAGGCCCGGCAGATTCAGCGTGATGTTCAGTTCGGCCAACTGGACCTGGTCGCGGTCCTGGCGCTGCACGCGGAAATGCATGCGCGTGCCGTCCGCCCGCACGTCCAGGGCGCGCACCTGCGCCTCGGGACTCAGGCCGTAGGTGGTGATGGGACGCGACACGAACGGCATGATCTCGCGCACGTTGGCGTCGTCCACGCACAGCACGGCGCTGCCGTAGAACGGCAGGCGCTGGCTGAATTCGATGAAGGCGCTCTTCAGGCGCGCGACGTCATGGCCATAGGTGTCCATGTGGTCGGCGTCGATATTGGTGACGATCGCCATCACCGGCAGCAGGTTCAGGAACGACGCGTCGGACTCATCGGCCTCGACCACGATGTACTCGCCCTGCCCCAGTTGCGCATTGGCGCCGGCCGAGTTCAGGCGGCCGCCGATCACGAAGGTGGGATCCATGCCGCCTGCGGCCAGCACGCTGGCCACCAGGCTGGTCGTGGTGGTCTTGCCGTGCGTGCCGGCCACGGCGATGCCGCGCTTCAGGCGCATCAGCTCGGCCAGCATCACGGCGCGCGGCACCACCGGAATGCGCGCGGCGCGGGCCGCGATCACTTCGGGGTTGTCGCCGGCCACGGCGGTGGAGGTGACGATGGCGTCGGCGTCGGCCACGTTGGCCGCGTCATGGCCGATGGCCACGTGCATGCCCAGGCTGGCCAGGCGGCGCGTGACGGCGGAGTCGTTCAGGTCGGAACCGCTGACCTGGTAACCCAGGTTCAGCAGCACTTCGGCGATGCCGCTCATGCCCGAGCCGCCTACGCCTACGAAATGGATGTGTTGAATGCGGTGTTTCATTATTTCAGCCTCCGCTCGGCCGCCCGGAGGAGGCTGATGCCCCCTCGGGGGGCAGCGAACGCAGTGAGCCTGGGGGCAACCCATAGCCTCCGCTCGGCCGCCCGGAGGAGGCTGGCGCCCCCTCGGGGGGCAGCGAACATAGTGAGCGTGGGGGTCATTTTTTTTGCCTCGCTGCTTGTTCGCAAATGTCGGCGATATCGGCCGCGGCCTGCGGACGCGCATGCGTGCGCGCCCGTTCGGCCACGGCCTGGAGTTCTTCGCGGGTGCGCTGGCCCAGCCACTGCGCCAGCCATTCGGGCGTCAGGCCCGGCTGGGGCTGCAACCAGGCGGCCTGGCCGTCGGCCAGGAAGCGCGCATTCGCGGTTTGGTGGTCGTCGATGGCGTGCGGAAACGGCACGAACAGCGCCGCAACGCCGGCTGCCGCCACCTCGGACACCGTCATGGCGCCCGCGCGGCACACCATCAGGTCGGCCTCGCCCATGGCGCCCGCCATGTCCTCGATGAAGGCGCGGCAATCGGCCCGCACACCGGCATCGGCATAGGCTTGCGCCAATGCCTGGATATGTTGCTCGCCCGCCTGGTGCACCACCTGCGGACGCTGCCCTTCAGGCAGCATCGCCAGCGCGCGCGGCAGGGCTTCGTTCAGGGCTTGCGCCCCCAGGCTGCCGCCCACCACCAGCAGACGCAGCGGGCCGGTGCGGCCGGCATACCGCTGCGCGGGTCCGGACAAGGCGCACAGGTCGGCGCGCACGGGATTGCCCAGCGCATCGCCATTCGGCAGCACGCCAGGGAAGCCGCTGAGCACGCGGCGCGCCAGACGCGCCAGCCAGCGGTTGGCGGTGCCGGCCACGGCATTCTGTTCATGCACCACCAGCGGCATGCCGCGCAGCGCGGCCACGACGCCGCCCGGGAAGGCGACGTAGCCGCCCATGCCCAGCACCACGTCGGGACGCACGGCGGACAGGCGGCTCCAGGCCTGGCCCAGTGCGCTGGCCAAGAGGAACGGCAGACGCAGCATCGCGCCCGCGCCACGGCCACGCAGGCCCGCGAAGCGCAGCGGCACCAGGTCGAACCCGCGCGCCGGCACCAGGCGGCCTTCCATTTTCTCGGGGTTGCCCAGCCACATCACGCGCCAGCCGCGCTGGCGCAGCACGTCGGCCACGGCCAGGCCGGGCATGATGTGCCCGCCGGTGCCCCCGGCCATGATCAGGATGGTCTTTGCCGGGGCGTTCATACCCTGCCCCCGCGCATCATGACCCGGTTCTCGATGTCCACGCGCACCAGCAGGCCCAGCGCGCACAGGTTCATCACGATGCCCGAACCGCCGTAGCTCATCAGCGGCAGCGTCAGGCCCTTGGTGGGCAGCAGCCCCAGGCACACGCCCATGTTGATGAAGGCCTGCACGCCGAACCACATGGCGACGCCGTTGGCGACCAGGCCCGCGAAGGTACGTTCCATGGCGATGGCCTGGCGACCGATGTCGAAGCCGCGTTGCACCACGACCGCGAACAGGCAGATCACCAGCATCACGCCGGCGAAACCCAGTTCCTCGCCCACCACCGCCATCAGGAAGTCGGTATGCGCTTCGGGCAGGTAATGCAGTTTCTCGACGCTGGCGCCCAGGCCCACGCCCAGCCACTCGCCACGCCCCAGGGCGATGAGCGAATGCGACAACTGATAGGCGCTGCCATAGGCGTTGGCTTCGTTCCAGGGATCCAGATAGGCGAACAGACGGGCGCGGCGCCACGGCGACAGCCAGATCAGCATCAGGAACATGCCCAGCAGCACGGCCAGCAGACTGCTGAAGTACTTGCCGTTGATGCCGCCCAGGAACAGGATACCGATGGCGATCGCCACGATCACCATGAAGGCGCCCAGGTCGGGCTCGAGCAGCAGCAGCATGCCGACGCCGCCCAGCGCGGCCGCCATCGGCAGGAAGCCACGGGCGAAGGCCTGCATGTGCTCCTGCTTGCGGACCGTGTAGTCGGCGGCATACACCACCGCCGCGAGCTTCATCAGTTCGGAGGGCTGGAAGTTGATCGGACCCAGCGGAATCCAGCGGTGGGCGCCGTTGACCTCGCGCCCGATGCCCGGCACCAGCACGGCGGCCAGCAGCAGAATCGACACCATGAACAGCGGCACGGCCATGCGCTGCCACACCCGCACCGGGATCGTCAGCACGACCAGCGCGGCCACTACGCCGATGGCCATGAAAATGCCGTGGCGCAGGATGAAGTAGTAGCGGCCGTACGAGGCATAGCGCGGACCGTCGGCCAGGCCGATGGATGCCGAATAGACCATCAGCAGGCCCAGCAGCAGCAGCGTCGACGCGGCCACGATCAGGGCCATGTCGCAATTGCGCATGCGGGTGCGGCCGGGCGGAACGGCGTTGACGCTGGCGGTCAGGTCGGCAAATAGGCTCATACCTCTCCCCGATCCATCGCCAGTTCCGCGACCTCGCCGGCGAACACCTCGCCGCGATGCGGATAGTTGCGGAACATGTCGAAGCTGGCGCACGCGGGCGACAGCAGCACGGCATCGCCGGGCTGCGCCAGGTCGGCCGCGGCGCGTACGGCGGCGCGCATGCCATCGGCGCGCTGCAACGTCACACCGGTGGATGCCAGCGCCTGGCCGATGGCGTCGGCGTCGGCGCCGATCAGCACCACCGCGCGCGCATGGCGCGACACCACCGGCACCAGCGGCGAGAAATCCTGGCCCTTGCCCACGCCGCCGGCGATCAGCACGGCCTGCTGGCCCAGGCCTTCCAGGGCAGCCACGGTGGCGCCCACGTTGGTGCCCTTGCTGTCATTGATGTAGTCCACGCCGCCGATGCTGCGCACGAAGGCCGCGCGGTGCGGCTCGCCCGCGTAGTCGCGCAGCGCCCGCAACATCGGACCCCAGCCCAGATCCAGCGTGCGCGCCAGTTGCATGGCGGCCAGAGCATTCATCGCATTGTGCAGGCCGCGGATGCGCAGCGCATCCACCGGCATCAGACGGCTCAGGCGGCCCGCCGGACGGACGGGCGGCGGCGCATCTTTCTTGCGGCGCGTGGTCGTGGGAGCCGGTTCGTAGAAGTCGTTGGGTTCGCTGGCGGCCAGCCAGGCCACGCCATGGCCCTGCTCCAGGCCCATGTCGCCCACCATTTCGGGCACGTCGCGGCCGAAGCTGCGCACGCGCTCGGCCTTCAGCGTCTCGACCATGCGCACCGTCAGCGGATCGTCGCGGTTGACGATGGCGATACGGGCCATCGTCAACAGGCGCGCCTTGGATTGAGCGTAGGCCTCCATGCCGCCGTGCCAATCCAGGTGGTCTTGCGTCACGTTCAGCACCACCGCGGCGTCGGCCGACAGCGTGCGCGTGGTTTCCAGCTGGAAGCTCGACAGTTCCAGCACCCACACCTGCGGCAGGTCGTCGCTGTCCAGCGCATCCATCAGCGCGGTCAGCGCGGCGGGGCTGATGTTGCCCGCGGCGCGCGCGGTCAGGCCGCAGGCCTCGACCAGTTGGCGCGTCATCGCGGTCACCGTGGTCTTGCCGTTGGTACCGGTGATGGCCAGCACGCGCGGCCGATACTCGCGCGTCTCGGCCAGGCCGGCCAGGGCGCGCGCGAACAGTTCGATCTCGCCGATGACGTCGATGCCGCGCACGGCGGCTTCGGTCAGCAGGTCCAGCGCAGGCGCCTGGCCCGGCGCCAGGCCGGGGCTGAGCACGACCTGGTCAACGCCGTCCAGCAGATCAGCGTCGAACGCATTGCCGCAGCCCAGGCGGTATTGCACGTCGGCCTGTTCAAGCGACTGCTTCAGCGCTTCGATACCCGCGGGTTCGGCCCGCGTATCCGCCACGCGCAGCGACGCCCCCTGCCGGGCGCACCAGCGCGCGGCAGCCGCACCCGTCTCGCCCAATCCGAGGATCAGGGTACGGGCGGCAGGGGAGGTTGCGTCGATCTCGCTCATCGCAGTTTCAGGGTGGACAGACCAATCAGCACCAGCATCATGGTGATGATCCAGAAGCGGACCACCACCTGCGTTTCTTTCCAGCCGCCCACTTCGAAGTGGTGGTGCAGCGGCGCCATCCGGAAGATGCGCCTGCCCTCGCCATAGCGGCGCTTGGTGTACTTGAACCAGGTGACCTGCACCATGACCGACAGCGTCTCGACCACGAACACGCCGCCCATGATGAACAGCACGATTTCCTGGCGCACGATCACGGCGATGGTGCCCAGCGCGCCGCCCAGCGCCAGCGCGCCGACGTCACCCATGAACACCTGCGCCGGGTAGGCGTTGAACCACAGGAAGGCCAGCCCGGCCCCGCCGATGGCCGCGCACAGCACCATCAGCTCGGACGCGCCGGGAATGTAGGGGAACAGCAGATACTTCGAATAATCGACGCGGCCCACCACGTAGGCGAAGATGCCCAGCGCCGCGCCCACCATGACGGTCGGCATGATGGCCAGGCCGTCCAGGCCGTCGGTCAGGTTCACCGCGTTGCTGGTGCCCACGATCACGGCCCAGGTCAGGCCCACGAAGCCCAGCACGCCCAGCGGATAGCTCACGCTTTTGAAGAACGGCACGATCAGGTCGGCGCGGGTCGGCAGCGGCATGATGAAGCCGCTGGACACCCAGGCCTTGAACAACGGCCACAGCTCGGCATTGGCCGGCGCGGACACGGCGAAGGCCAGGTACACGGCAGCGATCATGCCGATGGTGGCCTGCCAGAAGAACTTCTGGCGTGCCGGCATGCCTTCGGGATCGCGGTGCACCACCTTCTTGTAGTCGTCCATCCAGCCGATCCAGCCGAAGCCGAAAGTGACCAGCAGCACCACCCACACGAAGCGGTTGGTCCAGTCGGCCCAGAACAGCGTGCTGATGGCGATGGAGATCAGGATCAGCGCGCCGCCCATGGTGGGCGTGCCGGTCTTGACCAGATGGGTCTGGGGACCGTACGAACGGACGGCCTGGCCGATCTTCAGTTCGGTCAGCTTGCGGATCACGCGCGGACCGGCCACCAGGCCGATGATCAGCGCGGTGGCGCAAGCCAGCAGGGCGCGCAGGGTGATGTATTCGAATACCCCGATGACGCGGACGTCATCCGACAGCCAACGGGCGATCTCAAGCAGCATGCCGGTCTCCTGCGCCTGAGGGCGTGTTGTTGTTATTGGAAGAAAAACCCTGCACTACCCGCTCCATGCGCATGAAACGCGAACCCTTCACCAACACACTGGCGGGCGCCGCCTTGCGCAGCGCCGCCACCACTTCTTCCACGGACTCGCAGGCCTGCGCCCCCGAGCCGAATACCTGCGCGGCCAGCTTGCTGGCCTCGCCCAGCGTCACCAGTTGCTCGATGCCGCGCTCGCGCGCATAGGCGCCCACTTCCTGGTGCATCGCCGGGCCGTTGTCGCCCACTTCGCCCATGTCGCCCAGCGCCAGTGCGCGCGGGCCGGGCAGTTGCGCCAGCACGTCGATGGCCGCGCGCACCGAATCGGGATTGGCGTTGTACGTATCGTCGATCAGCAGCGTGCCGTCGGCCATGGGCTTGCGCTGCATGCGTCCGGCCACCGCGCTGAAACCCGACAGCGCCCGCAGGGCCACGTCCAGCGGCGCGCCCGCGGCCAGGCCGCAGGCAATGGCCGCCAGCGCGTTGCGCAGGTTGTGCGTGCCCGGCACGGGCAAGTCCAGCGGCGCGCAGCCCGCCGGCGTCACTACGCGGCAACGCGTACCGGTGACGTCGGATTCGATCTGCTCGGCATAGACTTCCAGGCCCGGTTCCAGGCCGAAACGCAGCACGCGGCGCGGACCGGCCAGCGCGTCCCAGATGGGCGCGTAGGGCTCGTCGCCCGGATACACGGCCACGCCATCGGCGGGCAGCGCCGCCAGGGCCGCGCCGTTCTCGCGCGCCACGGCCTCGACCGTGTGCATGAATTCCTGGTGCTCGCGCTGCGCGTTGGTGACCAGCGCCACGCTGGGCGCGGCCAGCGCCGCCAGATAGGCGATCTCGCCGGGATGGTTCATGCCCAGTTCGAGTACGGCGGCGCGGTGCTCGGGCCGCAGCCGCAGCAACGTCAGCGGCACGCCGATGTCGTTGTTGAAATTGCCAGCCGTGGCCAGGCGGTGCGCCTCGCCCTGCCAGCCCGCCAGGATGGCGGAGATCATTTCCTTGGTGGTCGTCTTGCCGTTGCTGCCGGTCACGGCCACCAGCGGCAGCGCAAAACGCGCACGCCAGGCGGCGCCGATGCGGCCCAGCGCCAGGCGGGTATCGCCCAGCACCAGTTGCGGCAGGCTGCAAGCCTCGACACGATGCGCCACCACCGCGGCGCAGGCGCCGCCGGCCTGGGCCTGCGACAGGTAGTCGTGGCCATCGAAGTTGTCGCCGGACAGCGCCAGGAACAGTTCGTCGGCGCCGATACGGCGCGTGTCGGTGGACAGCGTGGGCACCTGCGGCAGCAGCAGCGCCAGGCGCGCCCACTCGCGGTCGTCGAACGGCAGCTTGGCGCCGGCGACTTCCTGGTAGGTCTCGTGGCCCTTGCCCGCCAGCAGCACGACGTCCTCGGGCGCGCTGCGCCAGATCTCGTGCATGATGGCCAAGGCACGATCGGCCTGCACGCTGGCGCGCGCGCTGCGCGGCATGCCGGCCAGGATCTGTTCGATGATCGCCTGCGGCGGCTCGCCGCGCGGATTGTCGCTGGTGACCAGCACGCGGTCGGCATGCTCGGCCGCGATGCGGCCCATCTCGGGACGCTTGCCCGGATCACGCTCGCCGCCGCAGCCGAACACGCACGCCAGGCGTCCGCCGCGCGCCTGCGCCACGGGCCGCAGCGCGGCCAGCGCGCGCTCCAGCGCGTCCGGCGTATGGGAGTAATCGACCACGACCAGCGGGCCGCGCGCCGCGGGATTCACGTTGCGCAGCGACAGCGGCGTCACCGCCTGCAGGCGGCCGTCCACCGGCTGCGCGGCAGCCAGTTCCCGTGCGATGTCGGACAGCGCATAGCCCAGCTTCTGGAGCATGCCGGCCACCAGCAGCAGGTTGGCGATGTTGTGCACGCCCAGCAGGCGCGAGACGATCTGCGCCTCGGCGCCACGCGAGACCAGCGTGAACACCTGGCCATGCGCCGTGACCCGCAGGTCGCGGGCCTGGATGTCGGCCGGTTCGCCGCCCAGCGAGTACGACAGCGCCACGCCGGCGGGCAGGCTGGCCAGCATGCGCCGTCCGGCCGCGTCGCCGGCATTGATGACGGCGCCATTCAATTCGGCACGCCGGAACAGCAGGGCCTTGGCCGCTTCGTACTGTTCCATCGTGCCGTGGTAATCAAGGTGATCGCGCGTCAGGTTCGAATACCCCGCCACCGCGATGCGCACACCGTCCAGACGGCCCTGCTCCAGGCCGATCGACGAGGCTTCCAGCGCCACCGCGGCCGCACCCGCGGCCCGCATGGCCGCCAGCGTGCGATGCACGGAGAGCACGTCAGGAGTCGTCAGCACACCGCCGAGCTCGCGGCCATCGGGCAATTGCGCCCCCAGCGTGCCGATGGCGCCGCACGGCCGCTGCAGGCGCGTCAATGCGCCCGCGAGCCATTGCACCGTGGACGTCTTGCCGTTGGTGCCGGTGACGGCCACCACGGTCAGCGCCGCCGACGGCTGGCCGTACCACTGGTCGGCCAGTTCGCCCAGCATCGCGCGCAGGCCGCGCACCGCCAGCACCGGACCGCCGGCAGGCACCTGCGGTGCGCCCTCGGCCTCGTACAACACCGCGCCGGCGCCTTGCGCCAGCGCCTGATCCACATACAGGCGGCCGTCGGAACGCTGGCCAGCGCAGGCCACGAAGACGTCGCCGGTCTTCAACTGGCGCGAATCCAGGTGCATGTCGGCGCCCGCCGCGGCGTGCGTGCGCAGCCATTCCAGCACTTGCGTGCAGTCGGCCAGCATGTTGGGCGGGGTGGCGGCGCGCATGTTCATCGACCCACTTCCGGAGCGCCGGCCGACGGGTTACCCGCGACGATGGTCGACTCGAACGGCGCGTCGGGCTGCACGCCCATCAGGCGCAACGAACCGCTGACCACGCGCGAGAACACCGGCGCGGCAATGGCGCCGCCGTAATAACCGCCCACCTTGGGCTCGTCGATGGACACGGCCACCACGATCTTGGGATTGGACACCGGCGCGAAGCCCACGAACGAGCTGCGATAGCGTTGCGTGCTGTACTTGCCGTCCACGATCTTGCGCGCCGTGCCGCTCTTGCCGGCCACGCGGTAGCCCTGCACCATGGCCGCCTTGGCGCCATCGGGACCCGCCGCCCCTTCCAGCATGCCGCGCACCATCTGGGCGATCTTGGGCGGATACACGCGCACGCTGGTGGGATCGCTGTCGCGCTTGACCAGCGTCAGCGACACCATGTCGCCGTCGCGGGCGAATACGGTATAGGCGCGCGCCACCTGCAGCAGCGACACCGACAGGCCGTAGCCGTAGGCCATCGTGGCCTTTTCGATCAGGCGCCAGCGCTCCCAGGGACGCAGGCGGCCCGGCGCGGCCCCCGGGAATCCCAGTTGCGGCGCCTGACCCAGGCCCAGTTCCGTGAAGCGGTTCCACATCTCGCGCGCTTCCAGGCGCTCCGAGATCATGGTCATGCCGATGTTGCTGGAGCGCAGCAGGATGCCGGCCACGTTCAGCGTGCCGTTGTGGCGGCTGACGTCGGTGATGGTGCTGCCCTGGTACTGGAAGCGGCCGTTGCCCGTCTCGAACAGGGTGCTGGGCGTGATGCGGCCCAGATCCAGCGCCAGCGCGGCGGTGAACGGCTTCATGATCGAGCCGGGCTCGAAGGTGTCGGTGATCGCCTGGTTGCGCAGCTGCGATATCTGGAAGGTGTCGCGGCGGTTCGGATCGAACGTCGGCAAGCTGGCCATGGCCAGGATCTCGCCGGTCTGCACGTCCAGCACCACCGCCGTCGCCGCACGCGCTTCATGCTTCTGCATGGCGTCCTGCAGTTCTTTATAGAGCAGGTACTGCACGCGCGTGTCGATCGACAGGCGCAGGTCGCGGCCGTCGACGGGCATGGTCACCGCCTGCACGTCCTCGATCACGCGGCCCAGGCGGTCCTTGATGACGCGGCGGCTGCCGGCACGGCCGGACAACAGATCGTTGAAAGCCAGCTCGACGCCTTCCTGGCCCTTGTCCTCGACGTTGTTGAAGCCGACCACGTGCGCCGTCACTTCGCCTTCGGGGTAATAGCGCAGCGACTCGGGCTGCTGATGGATGCCCGGCAGGCTCAACTGCTTGATCTTGTCGGCCACTTCCATCGGCACCTGGCGCTTCAGGTAGACGAAGTTGCGGTCTTCGTCGGCCAGGCGGCGGCGCAGGTCGGGCAGCGGCATGCCCAGCAGGTTGGCCAACGCCGCCAGTTGGGCATTGTCGGCCTGCTTGGCGTCTTCGGGAATGGCCCAGATGGCGCGTGCGGGCACGCTGGAGGCCAGCACCACGCCATTGCGGTCCAGGATCTTGCCGCGCGTGGCCGACAGCGTCAGGGTGCGCTCGTAGCGGCGCTCGCCCTGCTGCTGCAGGAATTCGGTGGACAGCCCTTGCAGGAACAATGCCCGGCCCGCCAGCACGACGAAACCGCCGAACAGCAGGATCAGCACCAGGCGCGCGCGCCACATGGGCAACTGGCCGCGCAGCACGGGATTGTCGAAGAAAGGCATGCGCTTCATTGCGCACCTCCGACTGTGGGCTGCGCGATGGGAGCCTGGTTCAGGTAGATCGTGCGATCAGGCACGATGGGGATCATCTTCAGGTCGCCGCGGGCGGCCTGGTCGACCCGCGCATTGCGGGCCAGCTCGGCGCGCTCGAGCTGCAGGCGGCGCCAGTCGGTGTCCAGATCGCGAGCCTGCGCCTGGTCGCGGCCCAGCTCGATGAAGAGCTGGCGCGACTGATAACGGGCCGTGACCAGCGACACCGATGCGAGCATCAGCAACGCGGCCACGATCAGGCTCAAGCGGGCCATCAGTTCGCCCTCCGCTTGCCGGCCGGACGGCGCGCCTGCGCGCCAGGCACCGGCGGAACGAAATCGCCGCCGCCCGGGGGCAGCGGCTCGGCGGTGCGCTCGGCCACGCGCAGCACGGCGGAGCGCGCACGCGGGTTGCCGGCGACTTCCTCGTCGTCGGCCAGCACGCGGCCCAGCGACTTCAGAATGGGTTGGGGAAGTTCGCTTTCACGCAGGGGCAGGCGCGAGTACGCCGCCGCAGGCCGGGCGGCCGCCGCGATGCACTGCTTGACCATGCGGTCTTCGAGCGAATGAAAGCTGATCACAGCCAACCTCCCCCCAGGGGCGAGCAGACCTAGAGCTGACGCGAGGGCGCCAGCGAGTTCCTCGAGTTCCCGATTGAGGTAAATCCGTAGAGCCTGAAAGGTGCGTGTGGCCGGATGCTGCCCCTTTTCGCGCGTGCGGACGGCGCTGGCGACGCACTCGGCAAGCTCGAGCGTGGTGCACAGCGGCCGTGTTGCGCGGCGAGCAGCAATCGCCTTTGCAACCTGAAAAGCAAACCGTTCTTCGCCATAATCCGCAATGACCTCCCGCATTTCATCCACGCTGGCTTGCGCCAGCCATTCCGCGGCCGTCGGACCGCGGGTGGTATCCATCCGCATGTCCAGCGGGCCTTCCCGCATGAACGAGAAACCTCGTTCGGCGTCGTCGATCTGAGGCGACGACACACCAAGATCCATCATCAGGCCATCGATCCGGCCGATGCCCAATGCTTCCAATTCCTGCGCCACGGTGACGAAGCCGTTATGGACGACCGTCACCCGGCTATCCGCCGCGGCCAGCTCATGCGCCACGGCAATGGCTTGCGGGTCCTTGTCGAACACCACCAGCCTCGCCTCGGGCCCGAGCCGGGACAGCAGCTCGCGGCTGTGACCGCCGCGGCCGAAGGTGCCATCGACATAGATGCCGCGCTGCACCCGCTGCTGCGGTTCGGCGTCGTCCGCGGCGCCCGACCGGTCCGCGCGCTTGTTGCCGAATCGCGGCAACACCAACGCGTCCACCGTCGGCGCCAGCAGTACGGGCCGATGCTCGAGGTTCATAGAAAATTTCAGAAAGAAAACTGGTTCAACACGTCCGGCATCCCCTGAGCCAGGTCCGCCTCTTCACGGCGGGCCAGGGAAGCGGCATCCCACAGCTCGAAGTGCGTGCCCATGCCAAGCAGCATCACATCTCGCGTCATACCGGCGGCGTTGCGCAGTTCGGGGGCGACGAGGACCCGGCCGGAGCCGTCGATCTCCACATCCTGGGCGTTACCCAACAGCAAGCGCTGCAGACCCCGGGCAGACATGGGGAAGCCGGCGATCTGCTCGCGCTTCTTCTCCCACTCGGGCCGCGGATACATCAGCAGACAGCCATCGGGGTGCCGGGTCAGTGTCAGGCAGCCGTCAGCCTGAACCGCGAGCGCGTCACGATGCCGGGTCGGAATCGAGATCCGCCCCTTGGCATCCATCGTCAGCGCGCTGCTTCCCTGGAACACCCATCCGCCCCACTTAGTTGCACAAAATCCTACTTTTTCCCACTCTACGGTAATGGGCAAACCCGGTCAAGCGAGCGGTTGCAATTTTTTCAATCAAACCAAGGACTTAGGGCAACCGCCATAAGACCCCATAAAAAAACCCCCTGAAAAATCAGGGGGTTGTTGATACAACTCAATGTCTTTCATCAGAAAGCGCCGGAAATAGTGCGCTGGGACAGCGTGTTACGGCCCGCCAACATACTTTTGAACTTCCGGTTACATATGGGTAACAACCCTCGCCACAAGGCGTGGGCTCCTGCATTCAGAGCAGGACAGATCTATAGGCCGGATTCTGTACGCCGGGTGACCCCGGCGGGCAATCATTCCTCTGCGCCGGCCATTGCTGGACGGCTGTAGCCACCTACCCGCATGCTCGAACGGAGCCGCCCTTCCCGGTCCGAAGACCGTACGCATGCCTATTTGATGTTGCTCCGGATAGAGGTTGCCGCGTTTCACCCTGCCGCGCCGCCCGCCGTTGCCGGTGGACGAGGCACGGAGATGGCCGTGCCTGTGCGTACCGAAGCACGCCCGCGCCGCAGACTCGTCTCTGTGGCCCTATTCCTCGAATGAACAAGGCGGGGCAAGCCCCGCCAGCATCCGGACGGCCGTTAGCCGCTATCCTGCCCTATGGAGTCCGGACCTTCCTCGAGACGCCCGAAGACGCCCCGCGATTGCCCGATCTGTCCTGCGAGCGGCATTTTACTCGACAAAGAACAACGGGCCCCGCCGTCTGGACGACGGCTGGGGCCCGCGATGGCGGCAGGCAGCTTAGTTGCTGGCGGTCGCGGTAGCCGTCGTGTCGGTGATCAGCGTTTCCGACAGGTCGCCGATGGTCACGCCGTTGGAGGCGTAGCCGTCATTGCGCGTCTTCAGGCCCGGCAGGACCGGCAGGCTCCAGCGGCGGGTGATGAAACGCAGGATCGACGTGGTGTCGTTGTAGGTGTGGTCGACGAAACCCTTCTTCACGTTCGGGCCGATGACCAGGGCCGGAATGCGCGAGCCCGGGCCGAAGCGGTCGCCCTTGGGCGGCGCGACGTGGTCCCAGATGCCGCCGTTTTCGTCGTACGTCACCACCACCAGCATGTGGCCCCACTGCGGGCTCTTTTCCAGGTGCGAGATGATGTTGGCGATGTTCTGGTCGCCGCGCAGCACGTCGGCATAGCCCGAGTGTTCATTCAGGTTGCCTTCCGGCTTGTAGAACGTTACGGCGGGCAGCTTGCCCGAATCGATGTCGGCCATGAACTGGCTGGCTTCCAGGCCGCCGTCCTTCAAATGCTTGGCGCGCTCGGCCTGGCCGGCGTCGGTCGTCGGATCGAAGCGCGTGAAGTAGTTGAAGGGCTGGTGATGGAACTGGTAGTTCACGTTCGGCGTACCGGTCGCGGCGTTCAGGCCGTTGCCGTCGTTGCCCGCGTAGGCAGCCGGAGGCAGCGTGCGGCCCTGGATGTAGCCGTAGCCGCCGGCGTACCAGGCCCAGTCGATGCCGGCCGTGGTCAGGTAATCACCGATGTTCGGGCCCGTCTGCGGCGTGGGCACGTTGTTGACCGTATTGTTGGCCAGCAGCAGGTCGTCGCCCGTGGCGCCGGCCAGCGGCGCGACGCCGCTGGGCTGGTACGGGGGCTGCATCGTGTTGACGGCGTAGCCATCGGGCGTCAGCGCGGCGTACGGCGTGGCCAGGACGGCACTGGCGGCATTGGTCAGGGCCGAATCGCTTTCGTGGCCGGTGGCCAGCGCCAGGTTGTGGCCCTGGTCGCCATCGGTCAATTGCGCGACCTGCGGCGTGAAGCGCGCCAGCGTGGCGTCGACCTTCAACGGCGCCGAGGCGATCAGGTACTGGTGGTTCAGGAACGAGCCGCCGAACGCACCCTGGAAAAAGCGGTCGGCCAGCGTGTACTTCTGCGCCACGGCCCACAGGGGCAACGTCTTTTCTTCCGTGCCGCTGAAATGGCCCATGACCATGCCGCCCGAGTCGGCCCAGGCCGCGAACATGTCGTTTTTGCCGCCGTTGATCTGCATCTGGTTCTGATAGAACTGGTGCCACAAGTCGTGGGTCACCGCGTTCAGGCCCACGCTGTATTCCTCGTTGATCGAGAACGGCGCGTTGGCCATGCCGTCGGTGTCGGCCTGCGTGACGGTCGGCAGGCCGGCGACGAACTGCGTCGACGCGGCGGTGGTCAGGCCACCCCACACCTGCGGCAGCGTGGCCAGCACGGTGCCGTCACGGTCTTTCTGCTTTTCATAGGTCGCGCCGGACAGGGGATCCAACTGGCCGGGGAACTCGCTGTACAGGTTGTCGAAGCTGCGGTTCTCGGCAAAGATCACGACGACGTTCTGCACGTCGGCAACCGCCTTATTGACCAGCTCTTCCTGCGACACGACCGGCGGGGTCGTGGTGTCGCCGCTGTTGTCGGCCTGGTCGTCGTTGTGATCGCCATTACAGCCGTACAGGCCGCCGGCAACGGCAATGGCCATCGCGGGCCACACCAGCTTTGATCGATTGTTCACGGTTTTTTTCCTCTCGCTTCATCCGGCAAATGCCGTATCGCCGCGCATGATGCAGCGCTCGCATGTGAAGTTCGTGACCACGCACTGACGGCGCACTGAATCTGACAAACCCCTTATTTATAGGGGTTTCGTGCGTTTTCCGTGATTCACCTGCACGTCAGCAAGTTGCTAAATCTCCGACACATCCGCGCTCTATCCTGCGAGCGTTCTTCTACAAATCCGTTCGCCCGATCCATGCTCCGATTCTCTTCGCGGCGCGCCGTTTTTTTTGGCCGCCGCAACACGCGTCCCCTGTCTGCCACGCTCTTCGCGATCTGTGCAATCAGCGCATCCAGCGCACTGTTCAACGGCGACGCGCTTGCCGCCCAGCCCGCCTCCGAAGCCACGCAGGCCCAGCCTGCGCCGCGTGACCTGAAGACATCGCCCGAGCGTGCCGCGCACCACGAACGCGTGCTGGCCATCCGTGCGATCGGCCGCGAAATGTTCCTGGACCCGCGCCTGTCCGCGTCGGGCAAGCAGGCTTGCGCGTCATGCCACGATCCGAAGAATCACTTCTCGCCTTCCAACGACCTTTCAGTGCAGTTGGGCGGTGGCAAGCTGAACGAAGCTGGCACGCGCAACGTGCCGTCCTTGACGTACATCCATCAAGTGCCGATGTTCGTCGAGCACTTCCATGACTCGGAAGAAGAAGGCGATGACAGCCTCGATGCCGGCCCCACCGGCGGCCTGACCTGGGATGGCCGCGTCAACCGCGGCAGCGAGCAGGCGCGCATCCCGCTGTTCAATCCGGCCGAGATGGCCAACACAGATCCGGCCGATCTGATCGCACGCATCAGCAAGGCGCCCTACGCTGACAAAATCCGTGGCCTGTACGGTGCCAAAGTGTTCGACAACACCACCACGGCCATGAACGCCGTGCTGCAGATCTTCGAGTTCTACGAACAGACGCCCGAGGAGTTCTTTCCCTACACCAGCAAGTACGACGCGTTCCGCCTGGGCCGCGCCAAACTGAGCGCCCAGGAGGAGAAAGGCCTGCGCCTGTTCATCGCCGAGGACAAGGGCAATTGCGCCAGTTGCCACCGCTTCTCGCTGCCCGCGACCCTGCCCGTGTTCAACGACTACGGCCTGATCGCGCTGGGCGTGCCGCGCAATCCCGCGATTCCCGCCACGCACGACAAGAGCTACTACGACCTGGGCCTGTGCGGCCCCTACCGCACCGACTACAAGCATCACCCCGAGTACTGCGGCCTGTTCCGCTCGCCCTCGCTGCGCAACGTGGCCACGCGCAAGAGCTTCTTCCACAACGGCGTCTACCACTCGTTGAAGGAAGTGCTGAACTTCTACGTGCTGCGCGACGTGCAGCCCGAGAAGATCTATCCGCGCCGCGCCGACGGCAGCATCGATCAATACAACGACCTGCCCAAGCAGTACCGCGAGAACCTCAACATGGACCCGCCCTTCGGCGGCAAGCCCGGCGATGCGCCCGCGCTGAGCCCGGATGAGATCGACGACGTGATCGCCTTCCTGAACACGCTGACCGATGGCTACAAGCCCGAGAGCGATCCCACCCAGGCCGCCGCTGACGACAAGACGGCCGTCGCCGCCAAGCAGGCCAGCGCAGTCGCGCACTGACAGTACAACGCTCACTGCCCCCGTGATCACCTCGATGCGCCAGACCCGGAACGGGCCTGGCGCATTTGTTTTGGGCGCCCTCGCATGCCGGCGGACACCGTCCGCGCATCAATCCGCCCTTCCTGCGAAAATACGGATCTCTTCCGATTTCCGCAGCAGATCGCCCTACATGGCCGCCTCTTCCCTCATCGCCCTCACCGACCTGCAACTGGCCTTCGGCCACCATGCGTTGCTCGACCACACCGACCTGTCCATCCAGCAGGGCGAACGCATCGGCCTGATCGGCCGCAACGGCGCCGGCAAGTCCTCGCTGCTGCGCATCCTGTCCGGCGAGGCCGAGCCCGACGACGGCACCGTCTCGCGCACCAGCGGCCTTAAAGTCGCCGTCGTCACACAGGAACCCGAGCTGGATGAAAGCGGCACCCTGTACGACGCGGTGTTCGGCGAGATCGACCTCGACTCCGAAGATTGGCAGCGGCCTGCCCGCGTGCGCGCCCTCATCGAAAAGCTGGGCCTGGATCCCGACGCCCCGGCCTCGGGCCTGTCCGGCGGCACCCGCAAGCGCCTGGCCCTGGTCCGCGCGCTGGCGGACCAGCCCGACCTGCTGATGCTGGACGAGCCCACCAACCACCTGGATTTCGAAGGCATCTCGTGGCTGGAAGGCATGCTGCGCGACGGTAACTTCGCCGTGCTGTTCATCACCCACGACCGGCGCTTTCTCGACGCTGTCGCCACCCGCATCGTCGAACTCGATCGCGGCAAACTGCTCAGTTTCCCCGGCAACTTCAGCGAATGGCAGGTCCGCAAGGCCCAGTTCCTGGAAGCCGAACGCCTCGAAAACGCCCGCTTCGACAAGCTGCTGGCGCAGGAAGAAGTCTGGATCCGCAAAGGCGTCGAAGCCCGCCGCACCCGCAACGAAGGGCGCGTACGCCGCCTGGAGCGCCTGCGCGTCGAGCGCAGCGAACGCCGTGAACGCGTGGGCGACGTCACCCTGGCCGTGGCCGAAGGCGGACGCTCGGGCAAGCTGGTGGCCGAACTGGACAACGTCGGCAAGTCGTTCGCCGACCGCACCGTAGTCGACGGCTACTCCACCACCGTGCTGCGCGGCGACCGCATCGGCCTGATCGGCCCCAACGGCGCCGGCAAGACGACGCTGCTCAAGCTCATCCTGGGTGAACTGGCGCCCGACACCGGCACCGTCAAGATGGGCACCAACGTCTCGGTGGCCTACTTCGACCAGATGCGCAGCCAGCTCGACGAGAACGCCACGCTGGCCGAGGTGATCAACCCCGGCAGCGAATGGATCGAGATCGGCGGCCAGCGCAAGCACGTGATGAGCTACCTGGGCGACTTCCTGTTCTCGCCCGCGCGCGCGGGCTCGCCGGTCAGCAGCCTGTCCGGCGGCGAGCGCGCGCGTCTGCTGCTGGCCCGCCTGTTCGCCCGCCCGGCCAACGTGCTGGTGCTGGACGAGCCCACCAACGACCTGGACATCGAAACCCTCGAACTGCTCGAAGAGCTGCTGCAGGACTATACCGGCACGGTGCTGCTGGTCAGCCACGATCGCGCCTTCCTCGACAACGTGGTCACGCAGACCATCGCCAGCGAGGGCAACGGAAAATGGCGCGACTACGTCGGCGGCTACGATGAATGGCTGGCCCAGCGGCCCGCTGCGCCGGCTCCCGTCCTGGCCCCCGTATCGGCCCCGGAAGCCGCCGTGCAACCGGCCAGCGCCGAGAAACCCGCCACCGCGGCAGCGCCCGCGCCCGCCAAGGCCGCCAAGCGCCTGTCCAGCTGGGAAGAGCGCGAACTGGACGGACTGCCCGACGCCATCGCCGCCAACGAGGCCCGCCAGGCCGCCATCGCCGCCCAACTGGCCGACGGCAAGGTCTATCACGAAGACCCGGCCCTGGCCGCGCGCCTGGGCGAAGAGCAGGCGCGCCTGGAATCCGAACTGGAAGAGAAGTTCGAGCGCTGGGAAAGCCTGGAGGCGCGTCGTACGGGCGCCTGAGACTCGTTGAAAAAACTCCGGCGCCTCGACACCCTGGAGTCATTGGCCAGGCTCCCTGAGCACTCGTGAAGAGGGACTGCACACGCAGGCCCGTCTTCTGTCCTTGTAAGCACGAACGAAATGCAAAAAGGCCGCCCCAGCGGACGGCCTCCGGTACTGCCTTCAGGAGCCAAACCTGAACGCGCGATTCATGGAACAGCGGCGCACCCGCCCGCCGCTTGAACCCGGCGGCTTCAGCCAGCGACCGCCATGCGCCACGGCAAGGTTTCGCCAGCCGCCAGCGGCACCAGCGAGGTCTCGCCGAACGGCAGTTCCTGGGGAATCTGGTATTCGGCGCGTTCCAGCGTCAGCGTGCCGGTGTTGCGCGGCAGGCCGTAGAAATCGGGACCGTGGAAGCTGGCGAAGCCTTCCAGCTTGTCGATGGCGCCGACCATGTCGAACGCCGTGGCGTACAGCTCCATGGCATGCAGCGCGCTATAGCATCCGGCGCAGCCACAGGCATGCTCTTTGAGGTGGCGGGCATGCGGTGCGCTGTCCGTGCCCAGGAAGAAGCGCGGGTTGCCACTGGTGGCGGCCTCGATCAACGCCAGGCGATGCGTCTCGCGCTTGAGAATGGGCAGGCAGTACCAGTGCGGCCGCACGCCGCCCTGGAAGATGGCGTTGCGGTTGTACAGCAGATGCTGCGGCGTGATGGTGGCTGCAATGGGGCCGTCGGCATCGCGCACATAATGCGCGCCTTCCTTGGTGGTGATGTGCTCGAATACCACTTTCAAGCCGGGGAACGCGCGGCGCAGCGGCTGCATGACGCGCTCGACGAAGACGGCCTCGCGGTCGAACACGTCGATACCCGGGTCGGTTACTTCACCATGCACCAGCAACGGCATGCCACAGCGCTCCAACGCTTGCAGCGCCGGCGCGCACTTGCCCAGCAGATCGGTCACGCCCGCATCGGAATTGGTCGTGGCGCCGGCGGGATACAGCTTCACCGCGTAGACCTGGCCCGACTCATGCGCGCGCACGATCTCGTCGGCGGGCGTGTTGTCGGTCAGGTACAGCGTCATCAACGGATTGAAGACATCGGCGCCGATGCCCGCCTTGCGCAGCGCCGCGTCGATACGCTCGCGATAGGCCTGCGCCTGCGCGGTCGTGGTGACCGGCGGCTTCAGGTTCGGCATGATGATGGCGCGCGCGAACTGGCGCGCCGTATCGGCCACGACGGCCTCGAGCGCTGCGCCATCGCGCAGGTGCAGGTGCCAGTCGTCGGGACGGACCAGCGTCAGGGAAGAAACAGCAGCGGAAACGGACATGACGGAGGGCTCAATCGGCCAGGGGCATGCCGCGTTCGGCCAGGGCGCAGAACATGGCGCTACCCAGCGGAATCACGGCGTCGTTGAAATCGAAATTCGAGTTGTGCAGCAGGCAGCCGGATTCGGCGCCACCTTGGCCCAGGCGGAAATAGGCGCCTGGTTTGGCCTGCAGCATGAAAGAGAAATCCTCGGAACCCATGGACGGCGTCAGGTCGCGCACCACGTTTTCCTTGCCAATCATCTCGGTGGCGATGTCCGCCACCAGGTGAGCGTGCTGAGGCGTGTTCAAGGTGGCCGGATACAGGCGTTCATAGTGGAGCTGGGCGGTGGCGCCGAACGCGGCCGAGATGGACGTGGCCAGCTCGCGCATGCGCGTCTCGATCATCTCCTGCACGGACTTGCGGAACGAGCGAACCGTGCCCACCAGCCTGGCTTCGCGCGGGATGACGCTCATGGCGCCAGGGTGGCCGGCTTGCAGCGACCCGATGGACACCACCGCCGAGTCCAGCGGATTCACATTGCGCGAGACAATGGTCTGCAGCGCCGTGATCAGGTGTCCGGCCACCGTGACCGGATCGATGGTCTGATACGGATGCGCGCCATGGCCGCCGCGGCCCTCGATGGTGATCTCGAAACGATCCGCCGCGGCCATCATCGGCCCGGGATTGATGCCGATGGTGCCCGGGCGCAAGCCCGGCCAGTTGTGCAGCGCGTAGATGGCGTCACAGGGAAAAGTATCGAACAGGCCGTCGTCGAGCATGGCCTTGGCGCCGCCCCGGCCTTCTTCGGCCGGCTGGAAGATCAGCACGGCCGTACCGTCGAAGTTGCGGGTCTGCGCCAGGTAGCGCGCCGCGCCGATCAGCACGGCGGTGTGACCGTCATGGCCACAGCCATGCATCAGGCCGGGCTTGCTGGATTTGTGGGCAAAGCTGTTGTCTTCCGTCATGGGCAGCGCATCCATGTCGGCGCGCAGGCCGATCATGCGACCGCTGTCGCAGCGCTTGCCGCGGATGACGCCAACCACGCCGGTCTTGCCGATGCCGCGGTGCACCTCGATGCCAAGCGCCTCGAGCGAGCCCGCCACGATGCCCGAGGTGCGCACTTCTTCGAATCCGAGCTCGGGATGCGCATGCAGATCGCGCCGCAGCGCGGTCAGTTCGTCGTGGAAGAGCCGGATCGACTCGAGGGGTGAGCGTGCATGCATGGGAAGTTACAGGATACCGCAATGCAGGAAAGACACCGGCTATTTTAGTTGCTACAGAGGATAAATGGCTTTGTCTTTAGAGGAGAGACACGTTATGCTGCGGCCCGCAAGGACACTTTTTCCAACCACCAGAGAAGGAGAGCCGCAACATGGCCACCACCTCCAAAACCGCGACTGCACGCAAGCCCAACGCCGCGTTCATGAAGCCGCTGACTCCCAGCCCCGAACTGGCTGCGGTCATTGGCGACGCCGCCGTGCCGCGTACCGAGGTCACCAAGAAGATCTGGGATTACATCAAGCAACACAACCTGCAAGATGCCAGCAACAAGCGCAACATCAACGCCGACGCCAAGCTGCGCCCCATCTTCGGCAAAGACCAGGTCACGATGTTCGAACTGACCAAGCTGGTCAACGCTCACCTGAAGTAAGCAAGGCCGAGGGCGTACGGCGTACGTCCCTGCCTTGATCGCGACTCCCGCCGACGCGCGCGGGTTCGCCTCCCCCCTTCTCTCTCCCCTCTGCCCCGCACGCCACGCGCGTGACTAACGGCCGGTTCGCGTAAAACGCAGACCGGCCGTTAGGGTGTGGGTGTTCGCCGTTCAGGCGTAGGCGTTGGGCGTGCGGCCTTCCAACAGCGCCAGCCAGCCTTTGATCAGGCGGTACACGGCCCAGACGAACACGATCGGGAAACCGATGTAGCCGATGAAGATCACGGTGGTTACGAAGCTGATGGCCAGCCACAGTACGGACCACCAGAAGGTGCGCAACAACCAGTCGAAATGCGCGGCATACATGGTACCGGCCGCGTCCGAACGCTTGACGTAGATCAGCACGATGGCGGCAATGGCCGCCACGCCGAAGATCCCCGCCGTCAGCAGCGAAAACGCGAACAGGCCATAGGCCACGTGCGTCAGGGTGCGCAGGTCCGGCGAGGTTGCCGAGGGGATCTGGGGATCGGTCACGATCGCTGCTCCATCGAATAAGTTAGGGCAATCTTACCGCACAATAGAGCGCTTCCGACCCCTTCTGTTGCATGCCGATGCTGCTTGCCAGCCTATGCTGCAAGACCCCGATTGACAGACGAGAAAGGAGGCCTTCCTGGCAGCCATCCTGCCCGGGGATCGCCTCTGCCTTGATGGATGAAAGCAGTTCTCTTGCGCTTTTTTCGAGCGTCCAAAGCAAAACCCCGCAGACGTTGTGTCTACGGGGTTTTGGGGATAA
>NZ_FKBS01000006.1:218864-296063 GCF_900078315.1 Bordetella ansorpii | reverse complement strand
GGCTTGCTGCCCCCCAAGGGGGCGCTTTTGCCTTGGGGCGGCCCGGCGGCAAAAGAGGCCTCGCGTGACGGTCTTGCACCTTCGCAGGGCGAGCATGCGCGAACCGTCAGGCGGCGCCTTATATAATGGTCGGCCCGTTCGGCCTGCCCTTCGGCAGGTTGTCCCCTCCGGGCCCCCTCCCGCCTTATGTCCGCCGTCAGCCTCGAACACGTCTCCAAGATCTACGCCGCGCGCCAGCCCGGGTGGAAAAAACTGCTGGGCCGCCGCCCCACGGGCAAAGACTTCCAAGCCTTGAACGACGTCAGCCTGCAGGTCGAGCACGGCGAGTTCTTCGGCCTGCTCGGCCCCAACGGCGCGGGCAAGACCACCATGATCTCCATCCTGGCCGGCCTGGCGCACGCCACGCAGGGCAAGGCCAGCGTCTGCGGCTACGACGTCATCACCGACTACAAGTCGGCGCGCCGCTCGCTGGGCGTGGTGCCGCAAGAATTGGTGTACGACCCCTTTTTCACCGTGCGCGAAACGCTGCGCATCCAGTCCGGCTATTTCGGCCTGCGCCGCAACGACGACTGGATCGACGAGATCCTGCATAACCTGGGCCTGGCCGACAAGGCCGACACCAACATGCGCGCCCTGTCCGGCGGCATGAAGCGGCGCGTGCTGGTGGCGCAGGCCCTGGTGCACCGCCCGCCGGTGATCGTGCTGGACGAGCCCACCGCCGGGGTCGACGTCGACCTGCGCCGCACGCTGTGGGAGTTCATCTCGCGCCTGAACCGCGCCGGCCACACCATCATGCTGACCACGCACTACCTCGAAGAAGCCGAGGCGCTGTGCAACCGCATCGCCATGCTCAAGGGCGGCCGCATCGTCGCCCTGGACACCACGCAGGCCCTGCTGGCCCGCGTCGGCGGGGTCGACCTGGAAGACGCGTTCGTGCGCATCATGCACCAGGACGATCCGGTCACGGCCCTGAAAACCGAAGGACTCACGACGTGACCGCTCCGTCCCAACCCCTGGTCCAGCCCAAGCTGGACGCCGGCTCGGGCTTCCCGACCCTGCTGCGCAAGGAATTGCTGCGCTTCTGGAAGGTCAGCTTCCAGACTATCCTGGCGCCCGTCATCACCGCGCTGCTGTACCTGCTGGTGTTCGCCCACGTGCTCGAAGACCGCGTGGTGGTCTACGGCACCGTGCCGTACACGGCCTTCCTCATTCCCGGGCTGATGATGATGAGCATGCTGCAGAACGCCTTCGCCAACCCGTCCTCGTCGCTCATCCAGAGCCGCATCACCGGCAACCTGGTGTTCGTGCTGCTGCCGCCGCTGTCGCACCGCGAGATCTTCGCGGCCTACATGCTGGCCGCCGTGGCGCGCGGCCTGGCGGTGGGCCTGTGCGTGTGGCTGGTGGCGCTGTGCTTCGTGCGCCTGGTGCCGGCACATCCGCTGTGGGTATTGGTGTTCGCGGTGATGGCGTGCGGCATCATGGGCGTACTGGGCCTGGTGGCAGGCCTGTGGTCCGAGAAATTCGACCAGCTGGCCGCCTTCCAGAACTTCCTGATCATGCCGGCCACCTTCCTGTCCGGCGTGTTCTACTCCATCCATACGCTGCCGCCGTTCTGGCAGGCGGTATCGCACTGGAACCCCATCTTCTACACCATCGACGGCTTCCGCTACGGCTTCTTCTCCGTCTCCGACGTCTCGCCCTGGCACAGCCTGGCGGTCGTGGCGGCGGTGTTCGCGGCGCTGTCGCTGTACGCGCTGCGCCTGTTGGCCAGCGGCTACAAACTCAGGAATTGATCGCATGCTTCCCACCCCGCAACAGGTGCGCGACTACATCGCCCAGGGCCTGCCCTGTGAGCATCTCGACGTGCAGGGCGACGGCCAGCATTTCGATGCGGTGATCGTCAGCGCGTCCTTCGAAGGCAAGCGCCTGATCGCGCGCCACCAACTGGTCTACGCGGCGCTGGGCGACCGCATGAAGGCCGAGATCCACGCGCTGTCGATGCGCACCCTTACTCCCGGCGAATACGCCAAGGCAGGCGCCTGATGGACAAGCTACGCATTACCGGCGGCAATCCGCTGCACGGCGAGATCGCCATCTCCGGCGCCAAGAACGCGGCGCTGCCGATCCTGTGCGCGGGCCTGCTGACGGCCGACGCGGTGCAGTTGCACAACGTGCCGCGCCTGAACGACATCCACACCACCCTGAAGCTGCTGCGCCTGATGGGCGTGCGCGCCGAGCGCGACGACAACGGCGGCGCGGTGGTGCAGGCCGACAAGGTCGAGAAGGTCGAAGCGCCTTATGAACTGGTCAAGACCATGCGCGCCTCGGTGCTGGTGCTGGGGCCGCTGCTGGCGCGCTTCGGCGAAGCCCGCGTCAGTCTGCCGGGCGGCTGCGGCATCGGCCAGCGTCCGGTCGACCAGCACATCAAGGGCATGGCCGCGCTGGGGGCCGAGATCAGCATCGAGCACGGCTTCATCGTGGCGCGCGCCAAGCGCCTGAAGGGCGCTTCCATCCGCACCGACATGGTCACCGTCACCGGCACCGAGAACCTGCTGATGGCCGCCGTGCTGGCCGAAGGCCGCACCGTGCTCGAGAACGCCGCGCGCGAACCCGAGGTCGTCGACCTGGCCGAGCTGCTGATCAAGATGGGCGCCCGGATCCAGGGCCACGGGACCGACCGCATCGTGATCGACGGCGTCGACAGCCTGCATGGCGCCGAACACAGCGTCATTCCCGACCGCATCGAGGCCGGCACCTTCCTGTGCGCGGTGGGCGCCACCGGCGGCGACATCATGCTGCGCAACGTCGCCCCCGACACCATGGGCGCCACGCTGGACAAGCTGACCGAGGCCGGCGTGCAACTGGAAATCGGCGACGACTGGATCCGCGGCAAGATGACGGGCCGCCCGCGCGCCGTGGGCTTCCGCACCCACGAGTACCCCGGTTTCGCCACCGACATGCAGGCGCAGCTGATGGCGCTGGACACCGTGGCCGAAGGCACCGCGGTCATCGTCGAGAACATCTTCGAGAACCGCTTCATGCACGTGCAGGAACTGGCCCGCATGGGCGCGGACATCGACATCGACGGCCACACCGCCGTGGTGCGCGGCGTCAAGCGCCTGTCGGGTGCGTCCGTCATGGCCACCGACCTGCGCGCATCGGCCAGCCTGGTCATCGCCGGCCTGGCCGCCGAGGGCGATACCGTGGTCGACCGGGTCTACCACCTGGACCGCGGCTACGACCGCATGGAAGTCAAACTGCGCGCCCTGGGCGCGACGATCGAACGCCTGGACGGGAAGGAAAAAGCATGATGGCACCCGGCTCGCCCCTGACCCTGGCGCTTTCCAAGGGTCGCATCTTCGAGGAAACCCTGCCGCTGCTGGCCGAAGCCGGCATCGACGTGCCCGAGAATCCCGAAAGCTCGCGCAAGCTGATCCTGCCCACCAGCGATCCCGGCCTGCGCCTGATCATCGTGCGCGCCACCGACGTGCCGACATACGTGCAGTACGGCGCGGCCGACCTGGGCATCGCCGGCAAGGACGTGCTGATCGAGCATGCCGACCAGCAGCCCGGCCGCCTGTACCAGCCGATCGACCTGGACATCGCCCGCTGCCGCCTGTGCGTGGCCGTGCGCAACGGTTTCGACTACCAGGCCGCCGTGCGGCAAGGCGCCCGCCTGCGCGTGGCGACCAAATACGTGCGTGCGGCGCGCGAGCACTTCGCCAGCAAGGGTGTGTACGCCGACATCATCAAGCTGTATGGCTCGATGGAGCTGGCGCCGCTGGTCGGCCTGGCCGACTGCATCGTCGACCTGGTTTCCACCGGCGGCACGCTGCGCGCCAACGACCTGGTGGCCGTGGAAGACATCATGCCGATCTCGTCGCGCCTGATCGTCAACCAGGCTTCGCTGAAGACGCGCGGCGAGCGGCTGCAGCCGCTGCTGGACGCCTTCGAACGGGCATCTTCGCGCAACGCTTGAAAATCCTTCGCGGCTGGCGACGAATCCTGGTGATCCCGTCGTTGGCTGGATGAGGCCTCGCGCCTGGCGCGGGCTTGCGCATCTAAGTAGTTCCCGCAGTCGTACTATCCGCAGTCGTAGTTTCCACAGTCGCATACCTAGTCCCCGGATGGTCCGGGGCCTGTTTGCTTTACCATGACGCCATGGCTTTGATCAATCGTCTCGACTCCCGCGACCCTCGGTTCGCATCCGCACTGTCCAAGCTGCTGGCCTTCGAAGCCGGCGAGGACGAGTCCATCGACCGTGCCGCCGCCGGCATCCTGGCCGACGTGCGCACGCGCGGCGACGCCGCGCTGCTCGAGTACACCCATCGATTCGACCGCGTGCCGGCCGATTCGGTAGAAGCCCTGGAAATCCCCAAATCCGAGTGGCAGGCGGCCCTGGCCTCGCTGCCCGCGGCCCAGCGCAACGCGCTGGAAGCCGCCGCCGACCGCGTGCGCGCCTACCACGAGCGCCAGCGCGGCGAAACCTGGACCTACACCGAAGCCGACGGCACCCTGCTGGGCCAGCAGATCACCCCTCTCGACCGCGTGGGCCTGTACGTGCCCGGCGGCAAGGCGGCGTATCCGTCCTCGGTGCTGATGAACGCCATTCCGGCCAAGGTCGCCGGCGTGCCCGAAGTGATCATGGTCACGCCCACGCCCGACGGCGTGCGCAACCCCATCGTCCTGGCCGCGGCTGCCATCAGCGGCGTCGACCGCGCCTTCGCCATCGGCGGCGCGCAGGCCGTCGGCGCCCTGGCCTACGGCACCGCCACCGTGCCCACCGTGGACAAGATCGTCGGCCCGGGCAACGCCTACGTCGCCGCCGCCAAGCGCCGCGTGTTCGGCGTGGTCGGCATCGACATGATCGCCGGTCCCAGCGAAATCCTGGTCATCTGCGACGGCAAGACGCCCGCCGACTGGATCGCCATGGACCTGTTCTCGCAAGCCGAGCACGACGAACTGGCCCAGTCCATCCTGCTGTGCCCCGACGCCGCCTTCCTCGAAGAGGTCGAGGCCGCCATCGCCCGCCTGTTGCCCACCATGCCGCGCGTGGACATCCTGCGCGCCAGCCTGGCCAACCGCGGCGCGCTCATCCTGGTGCGCGACCTGGACGAAGCCTGTGCCATCGCCAACGACATCGCACCCGAGCACCTGGAAATCTCCACCGAACAGCCCGAAATCTGGACGGCCAGGATCCGCCACGCCGGCGCCATCTTCATGGGCCGCTACAGCTCCGAATCGCTGGGCGACTACTGCGCCGGTCCCAACCACGTGCTGCCCACCTCGCGCACCGCGCGCTTCTCGTCGCCGCTGGGCGTGTACGACTTCCAGAAGCGCTCCAGCCTGATCCAGGTGTCGCACCAGGGCGCGCAGACGCTGGGCAAGATCGCGGCCGAACTCGCGCTGGGCGAAGGCCTGCAGGCGCACGCCGCCAGCGCACAATACCGGCTCGACAAGGCATGACCTCCGATCCGGTTTCCGGCCGTATCGCCGACACGATACGCGCCGGCGTCCGCGCCCAGCAGGCCTATCCGGTTCCCGACGCCACGGGCTTCATCAAGCTCGACGCGATGGAATCCCCCTACACGCTGCCCGAGGCCGTGCGCGCCGAAGTGGCCGCGGCCGTCGCTGCCGCGCCGCTGAACCGCTATCCCGAAGGCGACCTGTCCGCGCTGGCGCAGCAGGTGCGCCAGGCCTTCGGCGTGCCCGAAGCAGCCGGCCTGCTGTTCGGCAACGGCTCCGACGAGCTGATCCACCTGGTCATCCAGTCGTGCTGCGAACCTGGCGACGTCGTGCTGTCGCCCTGGCCCTCGTTCGTGTATTTCGACATCGCAACGCGCCTGTCGCACGCCCGTTTCGTCGGCGTGCCGTTGACGGCCGGGCTGCAGCTCGATCTGCCCGCCATGCTGGCCGCCATCGCCGAGCACCGCCCCAAGGTGGTGTTCCTGGCGCTGCCCAACAATCCCACCGGCGGCCTGTGGCGCGAATCCGACGTGCAGGCCATCCTGGACGCCGCGCCCGGCCTGGTGGTGCTGGACGAGGCCTACCAGCCGTTCGCCGGCAGCACCTGGATGCCCCGCGCCGCCGAGCTACCCAATGCCGTCGTGCTGCGCACGGTCTCCAAGATCGGCCTGGCGGGGCTGCGTTTCGGTTACCTGGCGGGCCATCCCGCCTGGACCACGCAAATCGACAAGGTGCGCCCGCCCTACAACCTGGGCGTGCTGGTGCAGGCCGCATTGCGCGCCGTGCTGCCGCACAAGGCGCTGCTGGACGAGCAGGCCGCCCGCCTGCGCGCCGACCGCCAGCCCCTGGCCGACGCCCTGGCCGCGCTGCCCGGCGTGCAGGTGCACGACAGTGCCGCAAACTTCCTTCTTGCCCGCTTTTCCGGCAAGAAAGACGCAAACGCCGTGCATCTCGAACTGAAAACGCGCAATATACTGGTAAAGAACTTCTCGTCGGCCCATCCGCTGCTCAACGGATGCCTGCGCATCTCGGTAGGCGCTCCCGACGAGAACGCGGCCTTGCTGGCCGCCCTGCAAGACATCCTGAGTCCCTGACATGCGTACCGCAGAAATCACCCGCAATACCAACGAGACGCGCATCCGCGTCGCGATCAACCTGGACGGCACGGGCAAGCAGACCATCGCCACCGGCGTGCCCTTCCTGGACCACATGCTCGACCAGATCGCGCGCCATGGCCTCATCGACATGGACATCCAGTGCGATGGCGACCTGCACATCGACGACCACCACACCGTCGAGGACGTCGGCATCACGCTGGGCATGGCCATCGCCCAGGCGATCGGCGACAAGAAGGGCCTGCGCCGCTACGGCCACGCCTATGTGCCGCTGGACGAAGCCCTGTCGCGCGTGGTCATCGACTTCTCCGGCCGTCCCGGCCTGGAATATCACATCGATTTCACGCGCGCGCGCATCGGCAACTTCGACGTCGACCTCACGCGTGAATTCTTCCAGGGCCTGGTCAACCACGCCCTGATGACGCTGCACATCGACAACCTGCGCGGCTTCAATGCACACCATCAGTGCGAAACCGTCTTCAAGGCCTTCGGCCGCGCGCTGCGCATGGCCGCCGAGGTCGACCCGCGCATGGCCGGCGTGGTGCCGTCCACCAAGGGCGTGCTGTAACCCGTGCGCCGCGCGGCTCCCTTTTCCCTCCTACGTACGCACTCGAACCCGTGAGCACTATCGCCATCGTCGATTATGGAATGGGCAACTTCCATTCCGTCGCGCGCGCGCTGAAATTCGCCGCCCCCGACGCCGACATCCGCATCTGCAACCAGGCCAGCGACATCGACGCGGCCGACCGTGTGGTCTTTCCCGGCCAGGGCGCCATGCCCGACTGCATGCGCACACTGAACCAGTCCGGCCTGCGCGAGGCCGTGCTGCGCGCCGCGCGCAACAAGCCCCTGCTGGGCGTGTGCGTGGGTGAACAGATGCTGTTCGACCTGAGCGAAGAAGGCGACACGCCCTGCCTGTCGGTATTTCCCGGCTCGGTGCGCCGCTTCGCGGGCGAACAATTCGCCGCGCCGGTCACCGGCGAAGGCGAGGGCGCCGCGCCCGCCGACATGCAGGAGCACCTGAAAGTGCCGCACATGGGCTGGAACCAAGTCCGCCAGACGCGCTCTCATGCCCTGTGGTCCGGCATTCCCGACCAGACGCACTTCTACTTCGTCCACAGTTATTACGCAGCCCCGGCCGATCCGGCGCTGACCGTGGGCGAAAGCGACTATGGCCTTGCCTTTACCTGCGCCGTGGCCGCCGCTAACATTTTCGCGGTGCAATTCCACCCCGAGAAGAGCGCCGAGCACGGTTTGCGGCTGTATCGCAATTTTGTAGACTGGAATCCCTGAACCGGCCCGGACACCGGCGTCGCAATGCCCCGGTCAGGACCTCTCAACCGCTTTTCAAGCTCGCACATACATTCACGACCATGCTGCTGATCCCCGCCATCGATCTCAAAGACGGGCGCTGCGTGCGCCTCCGCCAGGGCGACCTGGACGATGCTACGGTGTTCTCCGAAGACCCCGCCGCCATGGCCAGCCAATGGCTCGAACGCGGTGCCCGGCGCCTGCATCTGGTGGACCTGAACGGCGCCGTTGCCGGCAAGCCTGCCAACGAGGCGCCCATCAAGGCCATCCTCGACGCCATCGACGGTGAAATCCCCGTCCAGATCGGCGGCGGCATCCGCGACCTCGACACCATCGAACGCTACCTCGACGCCGGCATCTCGTACGTCATCATCGGCACCGCCGCGGTCAAGAACCCCGGCTTCCTGCACGACGCCTGCGGCGCGTTCCCCGGCAACATCATCGTCGGCCTGGATGCACGCGACGGCAAGATCGCCACCGACGGCTGGAGCAAGCTCACCCGCCACGACGTGCTCGACCTGGCCAAGAAGTTCGAGGACTACGGCTGCGAAGCCATCATCTACACGGACATCGGCCGCGACGGCATGCTGTCGGGCGTCAACGTCGAAGCCACGGTCCGCCTGGCCCAGCACGTCCGCATCCCCGTCTACGCATCGGGCGGCATCGCCGGCATCCAGGACATCGAGGCGCTGTGCGCGGTCGAGTCCGAAGGTGTCGAAGGCGCCATCCTGGGCCGCAGCATCTACGAAGGCACGCTCGACTTCCAGGCCGCGCAGGCCCGGGCCGACGAACTCACGCAATGAGCACATCCAACGCGCTGACGCGCCGCATCATTCCTTGCCTGGACGTCACCGCGGGACGCGTGGTCAAGGGCGTCAACTTCGTCAACCTGCTGGACGCGGGCGATCCGGTCGAGATCGCCCGGCGCTACGACGAGCAGGGCGCCGATGAGCTGACGTTCCTGGACATCACCGCCACCAGCGATGGCCGCGACCTGATCCTGCCCATCATCGAGCAGGTCGCGTCGCAGGTCTTCATTCCGCTGACGGTGGGCGGCGGCGTGCGCCAGGTATCCGACGTGCAGCGCCTGCTCAATGCCGGCGCCGACAAGATCAGCATCAACAGCGCCGCCGTGGCCAACCCCGAACTGGTGCGCGCCGCGGCCGATTACCACGGGTCGCAATGCATCGTGGTGGCCATCGACGCCCGCCAGGTGCCCGTGGCCGACGGCGAACCGCCCCGCTGGGAAGTCTTCACGCATGGCGGCCGCAAGGCCACCGGCCTGGACGCCGTGGCCTGGGCGCGCCGCATGGCTGCCTACGGCGCCGGCGAAATCCTGCTGACCAGCATGGACCGCGACGGCACCAAGTCCGGCTTCGACCTGGCGCTCACCCGCGCGGTGTCCGACGCCGTGCCGGTGCCCGTCATCGCCTCGGGCGGCGTGGGCAGCCTGGAACACCTGGCCGACGGCGTCACCACCGGCCGCGCCAGCGCGGTGCTGGCCGCCAGCATCTTCCACTTCGGCCAGCACACCGTGGGCGAGTGCAAGCGCTTCATGGCCGAACGCGGCATCACTGTCCGACTGGATCAACAATGAGCATCGCCACCGACCCCTCGTGGATGTCCGAAGTCGTCTTCGACGACAAGGGCCTGATTCCCGCCATCGCCCAGGACGCCGAGAACGGCCAGATCCTGATGGTGGCCTGGATGAATCGTGAATCCCTGGCCGAGACCGCCGCCACCGGCCGCGCCGTGTACTGGTCGCGTTCGCGTAACCGCCTGTGGCGCAAGGGCGAAGAGTCCGGCCACATGCAGCACGTGCACGAGCTGCGCCTGGACTGCGACGGCGACGTGGTGCTGCTGAAAGTCCACCAGGACGGCGGCATCGCCTGCCACACCGGCCGCGCCAGTTGCTTCTACCGCCGCCTGGAAGGCACGGCCGACCAGGCCGAATGGAACACTGTCGATCCCGTCCTGAAAGACCCCGAGCTGATCTACAAATGACCGACGCCCTGAATTCCGCCGACATCCTGGCGCGCCTGGCCGAAACCGTCGCCTCGCGCCATCCCGACCGCGGCGGCGATCCGGCCACGTCCTACGTGGCCAAGCTGCTGAAAAAAGGGCCGGATTCCTTCCTGAAGAAAATCGGGGAAGAAGCGACCGAACTGGTCATGGCCGCCAAGGACGGCGTGCCCGACCGTATCATTAACGAGACAGCCGACCTCTGGTTTCACAGCGTGGTCATGCTCGCTTACTACAATCTGAGCCCCGAGGACGTACTGGCCGAACTGGCCCGCCGCGAAGGCCTTTCGGGCCTGGAAGAGAAAGCGCGGCGTCCGGCCGACTGAACGGTCACTTGATGAGCGACACCTGTATTTTCTGCAAGATCGTGCGTGGCGAGATCCCGGCGAAACGTGTCTACGAAGACGACGATTTCGTCGCCTTCCACGACATTTCTCCCGCAGCGCCCGTGCACTTGCTGTTGATTCCGCGCCGCCACCGGGTTTCCCTGCAGGACGTCGGTCCCGACGACGCCGGCTGGTTGGGTAAAATGGTCGCATTGGCCCCCCGGCTGGCAGCTGAAAACGGTTGCAAGCCAGGCCCCGAAGGCGGGTTCCGGCTGGTGGCCAATTCCGGCGTGGACGGCGGCCAGGAAGTCCCCCATCTGCATTTCCACATCATCGGTGGTCCGCGGCCCTGGCACGGGCGCGTGGCCGTCAACGCCTAATTCACGGAGAACTTCCATGGGCAGCTTTAGCATCTGGCATTGGTTGATCGTTTTGGTCATCGTCGCGCTGGTCTTCGGCACGAAGAAACTGCGCAACATCGGTGGCGACCTGGGTGGCGCCGTCAAGGGCTTCAAGGACGGCATGAAGGAAGCCTCCAGCGAACCCACGACTCAGGAGAAGGTCGCCCAGAACCGCGTTGCCGACGACACCATCGACGTCGACGCCCGCGAAAAGACGCGCTCCTGATTCCAGCGGCCTGTCTTCCTGACGGCCGGGCGTCCGAGCCTGGCCGTTCCCGTTTTCTTTTTCAATCGGCTGCCGCATGTTTGATGTGAGCTTCACCGAGCTGCTGATCATCGGCGTGGTCGCGCTGGTGGTGATCGGCCCCGAGCGCCTGCCCAAGGTGGCGCGCACCGTTGGTCACCTGCTGGGCCGCGCCCAGCGCTACGTCAACGACGTCAAGTCCGACATCCAGCGCGAAATCGAACTCGACGAACTGCGCAAGTTCAAGCAGAACATGGACGAGGCGGCCAGCGACATGCAGAACACGCTGCGCGACACCGAGAATTCGCTGCGCAGCGCCGAGCAAAGCATCCGCGCCGACCTCGGCACCACTTCGCAAGAGGTCAAGCAAGCCGCAACAGCCACGCTTCAGGAAGCCAAGGCCTCGGTCTCCAGCGCCGCCCAGGAAGTGAAGGAAGCGCTCGCGTCCGACACGCCGGCCAGCGTTCCCGCTTCCGAGACGGTGCCTTCACCCTCGGTCGCGGCGGCGCCGGCCGCTGAAGCCGTCATCACGGCCGCAGCGCCCACGCAAACGCCCGCCGCTTCCGAGCCGGCGCCCAAGACCGCACCGCCTACCGGTACCCCCACGTGAGCCAGCACGCCCCCCACGCAGACCAAGAGCAGCCCGAGGAAAGCTTCATTTCCCATCTGGTCGAACTGCGCACACGGCTGATCCGCGCAGGCGGCAGCGTGCTCGCGGTCTTCATCGTGCTGTTCCTGTACCCCGGCGCCTCGGCCATCTACGACGTGCTGGCCCAGCCCATGCTGGCTTCGCTGCCGCAAGGCACCACCATGATCGCCACGGGCGTCATCACGCCGTTCATGGTGCCGATCAAGGTCACGATGATGGCGGCCTTCGTCGTCGCGCTGCCGATCGTGCTGTATCAAGCCTGGGCCTTCGTCGCTCCCGGCCTGTACCGCCACGAGAAACAGCTGGCCCTGCCGCTGATCATCTCCAGCACGCTGCTGTTCATCCTGGGGATGATGTTCTGCTATTTCTTCGTGTTCCGCACGGTGTTCCATTTCATCGCGACCTTCGCGCCGAAGTCGATCACGCCCGCGCCGGACATCGAGGCCTACCTCAGCTTCGTCATGACGATGTTCATGGCGTTCGGCATCACCTTCGAGGTGCCGGTGGCCGTCGTGCTGCTGGTCAAGATGGGCATCGTCGAACTGAAGAAGCTGCGCACCATGCGTGGCTACGTAGTGGTCGCCGCCTTCATCATTGCCGCGGTGGTCACGCCGCCCGACGTGGTCAGCCAGTTCATGCTGGCCGTACCGCTGTGCATCCTGTTCGAGGTGGGGTTGTTATGCGCCCGGCTGGTCACGCCACGAGACTCGGATAGCGACGAGAAAGACGGCAGCAACGCGATCAGCGAACGCAACTGATCTCGCCTTGCTCAAACCACGATGGCGGCCATAGGGCCGCCATCGTCGTCTGGAGAATCGCACGAAGAACGCCGCACAGGCCGCCACGTCCTATGTAAATCTGGGACTCATTCACCCTTGTCGCCCCCTACCTGCAACCGTACATTGCACGGATGTCGCTCGCTTACCGCCTGCGCGCCCAGATGCGATGGCGCGGAATCAAAAGCCAGACCCAACTGGCACGCATCTCCGGCGTGGGCCAACCCACCATCCATCGCATTCTCAAATGCGATGAAACCTACATGCCGGCGCGCATCACCATCCAGCGCCTGGCCGAAGCCCTGGACATCACGCCGGCCTGGCTCGAAGGCAACATCGGCATCGGCCCGCCACCCGCGTCGCGTCCGCCCACGGACGGCTACGACGACGAGATCAAAGTGTTGATGGCGCGCCTGCCCACGGACGCACGCAAGAAGATCGTCGCGGTGGTGCGCCTGATCGCCCAGGAACAGGCCGCGTGTGGGCAACCCCCTGGCCCGATGCCAGAAACCGCGCCAGGCGCCTCTGAGGCCCCTTAGCGCGGCCGTGTCGGCCGCGTGCCCACCTTCACTTTCACCGACACCGACTTGCCGGCGCGCAGCACGTCCAGCGTGGAGGTCTCGCCCGGCGGCAACGCGGCGATCATCGCCAGCATGGTCGTCGTGTCCGCCACCTGCGTGCCGTCGATGCGGCGTACGATGTCGCCCACGCGCAACCCGCTGCGGCCAGCGGGTCCATTGCGCTGCACGCCCGCGATGATCACCCCGCGCGTATCGCGCGGCAGGTTGAATGCGCGGGCCAGGTCCGGCGTGATGTCCTGCGGCTCGACACCCAGCCAGCCGCGCTTGACCGCGCCGGTCTGGATGATCTCGTCCATCACGCGCCGCGCGCCGTCGATCGGAATGGCGAAACCGATGCCCAGCGACCCGCCCGTCTCGGAATAGATCGCGGTATTGATGCCCACCAGATTGCCCTGCGCGTCGATCAGCGCGCCGCCCGAGTTGCCAGGGTTGATGGCCGCGTCGGTCTGGATGAAATTCTCGTAGGTGTTGATGCCCAGGCCGTTGCGGCCCAGCGCCGACACGATGCCCTGCGTGGTGGTCTGGCCCACGCCGAAGGGGTTGCCGATGGCCAGCACCACGTCGCCCACCCGCAGCGGCACGTTCTCGGCGATCTCGGCCACGGGCAGTTCGCCCAGATTGGCGCCGACCTTGAGCACCGCCAGGTCGGTATCCGGGTCCGCGCCCACCACCTTGGCTGCGGCCTTGCGGCCATCGGACAGCGCCACTTCGATGGCGTCGGCAGCTTCCACCACGTGATAGTTGGTCAGCACATAACCGCCCGAACTGACGATCACCCCCGAACCCAGGCTCGAAGCCGCCTGGCGGCGGCTCATGCCAGGCACCTGGCCGAAGAACTGGCGCAGCACCGGGTCGTCCGGCATCGGCATCAGCGGCACGTCGATGTGCTTGGCGGTGTAGACGTTCACCACCCACGGCGTGGCGCGCGCCACCGCATCCGCATAGGACAGCGCGGACACCTTGGGCGGCATCACCGGCGGCGGGGTGGAAACGGCCACCGGCACGACCGGCGAGGGCGCGGCAGGCGACGAACCCAGCCGTACCCAGTCGGGCCGCAGCGTGGTGACGACGAATAAAATGGCCAGACTGACGGTGACAGCCTGGGCGAATATCAGCCAAAGGCGGCGCATGATCCCCACAGGAACGACATGACGACTACGATCGAGACCCGCGAGCTGGCCGCCTGGCTGGACGGCACGCTGCAGGCGGCGCGCTTCAAAGACTACTGCCCCAACGGCCTGCAGGTCGAGGGCCGCGAACGCATAGGCCACATTATCACCGGCGTCACAGCCTCCGAGGCGCTGTTACGCGTCGCGATCGAACGCAATGCGGACGCGGTGCTGGTGCACCACGGGTGGTTCTGGAAGAACGAAGACCCTCGCGTGCGCGGCCCGCGCCGCACCCGCCTGGCCCTGACGCTGGCGCACGGCCTGAACCTGCTCGCCTACCATCTGCCGCTGGACGCCCACCCGCAACTGGGCAACAACGCGCAGTTGGCCCGCGTGCTGGGCCTGGAACCCGACCTGGCCGGCGACCAGCCCATGACCTGTGGCCACGACGGCCTGATCTGGCTGGGCCGCGCGCCCGGGCTGAACACGCTGGGCGACCTGTCCGCTCGCGTGGCCGAGCGCCTGAACCGCGCCCCCCTGACCGTTGGCGATGCGCAACAGCCGCTGGGCCGCATTGCGTGGTGCACCGGCGGCGCGCAAGGCATGATGGCCGATGCCGTCGATGCAGGCGCTACCGTCTACATCACCGGCGAAGCCTCGGAACCCACCGTGCACCTGGCGCGCGAAACCGGCACCGGCTTCATCGGAGCAGGTCATCACGCCACCGAACGCTACGGCGTGCAGGCCCTGGGCGAAGCCGTGGCGCGGCAGTTCGGTATCCGCGTCGAGTTCGTCGATATCGACAATCCCGTCTGACGCGGCTGCCGGCCGCGCAAGCCTTTATTTCTTCAACAGATCGCGGATCTCGCGCAGCAGCGCGACGTCCTCGGGCGGCGGCGCGGGCTGGGCCGGCGCCGGCGCTTCTTCATTGCGGCGGCGCGCGGCGTTGATGCCGCGGACCATCAGGAAGATCACGAAGGCCAGCAGGATGAAGTTGATCAGGATGGTGACGAAATTCCCCCACGCCAGCACGGTGGCGCCCGCCTTGGTCAGGTCGGCGTAGGTCTGCGGGCCGGTGTAGCCCGCCGGTGCGGACAGCACCAGGAATTTGTTGGTGAAGTCGACCGAACCGCCGACCAGGTAGTTCACCAACGGCATGATGATGTCTTTCACCATCGAATCGACGATCTTGCCGAACGCCGCGCCGATGATCACGCCGACCGCGAGGTCGACAACACTGCCTTTGACGGCAAATTCGCGGAACTCGTGGAAAAACCCTTTGGACGAACTCATGCCTGCTCCTGGAGATGACGTGCCTGGAAATGGTACTGCCGGAACTTGGGCCAGCAAAGCCCGTACCTGCCGTGAAGACACCGGCGACCGTCATTGTGCTGGATACCGACCCCTCAAAACATATAATATGCGGTTGCTATGGTGTAACACGTGCCAGTACCTAAGTTTGCTGCAAGCCTGATCCGAGTAGAAGAACAGGCGCATCCACGAGGAAGGGAAGACAATGAGTCAGGACACGTTGGTGCACGATGACAACGGCGCAGTGGATCCCACGCTGCCGCCCGACCCATCGCGTCGCTTTTGGGTAACAACCGCCTGTGCGGCCGGCGGCGCCGCCGGCGTCGCCGTCGCAATACCGTTCGTCAGCACATTCGCCCCGTCCGAGCGGGCGCGCGCGGCGGGCGCCCCGGTCGAGGTCGATATCGCGGATCTGGCGCCAGGCCAGATGCGCACGGTCGAATGGCGCGGCAAGCCGGTGTGGATCATCCGCCGCACCGAAGAGCAGATCAAGGGTCTCACGTCGCAGGACAGCCTGCTGGCCGATCCCAAGTCGGACCGCCCCGGCTTCACCCCCGAGTACGCCAAGAACGAAACCCGCTCGCGCAAGCCCGAGCTGTTCGTCTGCGTGGGCATCTGCACCCACCTCGGCTGTTCGCCCACCCCCCACTTCGAAACCGGCGGCGGCGCCGGCATGCCCAGCAGTTGGGAGGGCGGATTCCTCTGCCCCTGCCATGGATCGACCTTCGACCTGGCCGGGCGCGTCTATCGCAACAAGCCAGCTCCAGACAATCTGGAAGTCCCCCCTTATCAGTACATGAGCGACACCCGCATCATCGTCGGCGTGGACGAAGACAACAAGGCGTAGCGCACGGCGCCGCCCCAATCGTTCCCCAACGAAAGCATCGCAGTACGCCACGTATAAAAAGGAGCCGTCATGGCTGGCGATAAGATTGTCGAGACAACAGGTTTGCTGGGTTGGATGGACCGGCGTTTTCCGGTCACCGCCACCTGGAAGGCGCATCTTTCCGAGTACTACGCGCCCAAGAATTTCAACTTCTGGTACTTTTTCGGATCGCTGGCGCTGCTGGTGCTGGTCATCCAGATCCTCACCGGCATCTTCCTGGTGATGCACTACAAGCCGGACGCGGCGCGCGCCTTCGAGTCCGTCGAGTACATCATGCGCGAAGTGCCGTGGGGCTGGCTGGTGCGCTACATGCACTCCACCGGCGCCTCCATGTTCTTCGTGGTGGTCTACCTGCACATGCTGCGCGGCCTGTTCTATGGCTCCTATCGCAAGCCGCGCGAACTGGTCTGGATCTTCGGCGTGGCGATCTTCCTGTGCCTGATGGGCGAGGCGTTCTTCGGTTACCTGCTGCCCTGGGGCCAGATGTCCTTCTGGGGCGCGCAGGTCATCGTGAACCTGTTCTCGGCCATCCCCTTCATCGGGCCCGAGCTGTCCATCTGGATCCGCGGCGACTACGTGGTGTCCGACGCCACGCTCAACCGCTTCTTCTCGTTCCACGTCATCGCCATTCCGCTGGTGCTGGTCGGCCTGGTGGCGGCCCACCTGGTGGCGCTGCACGAAGTCGGCTCCAACAATCCCGACGGCGTCGAGATCAAGGACGGCCCGAAGGACAAGTACGGCCGCCCGGCCGACGGCATCCCGTTCCACCCGTTCTACACGGTGCACGACATCATGGGCGTGGCGGGCTTCCTCATCGTCTTCGCCGCCATCGTGTTCTTCGCCCCCGAGATGGGCGGGTACTTCCTCGAGTTCAACAACTTCATCCCCGCCGACGCACTGAAGACTCCGCCGCACATCGCGCCGGTCTGGTACTTCACGCCCTTCTACTCGATGCTGCGCGCCACCACCGACGAGTTCACCTGGGTGCTGGCGGGCGCGGCGGTACTGGGGGCCATCGCGCTGTTCCTGCGCGGCGGCCTGAAGGGCATCTGGCGTATCGTGTTCCCGGTCGTGCTGATCGCGGTCGCCGTCCTGCTGCGCAGCATCGACGCCAAGTTCTGGGGCGTGGTGGCCATGGGGGGGGCGGTCGTCATCCTGTTCTTCCTGCCGTGGCTGGATCACTCGCCGGTCAAGTCGATCCGCTACCGCCCCACGTGGCACAAGTGCTTCTACGGGGTGTTCATCGTCAATTTCCTGATCATGGGCTACCTGGGCACGCAGCCGCCCAGCGACGTGTTCAACCTGATGTCGCAGGCCGGCACGCTGATCTACCTGGGCTTCTTCTTCCTGATGCCCGTGTGGAGCCGCATCGGCACTTTCAAACCCGTGCCCACGCGCGTCACCTTCCACGCCCACTGAGCCACGACAGGACGAAACGACCATGATCAAGAAGCTGATCGGTGCCGTCGCGTTGATGCTGACGTGCACCGCCCCCTACGCCGCCGAGGGCGGCTACCACCTGGAAAAGGCGCCGGATCGCATCAACGATCTGGCGGCCCTGCAGAACGGCGCCAAGCTGTTCGTCAACTACTGTCTGAACTGCCATAGCGCGAACTCCATGCGCTACAACAAGCTGGCGGAAATCGGGCTGACCGACGAACAGATCAAGGCCAACCTGCTGTTCACCGGCGAGAAGGTCGGCGACCTGATGCACATCGCCATGACGCCGGCCGACGCCAAGCGCTGGTTCGGCACCACGCCGCCCGACCTGTCGGTCATCGCCCGCGCCAAGTCGATCAACGCCGGCCCCACGGGCGCCGACTACATCTACACCTACCTGCGTACCTTCTACCGGGACAGCAGCAAGGCCAGCGGCTGGAACAACCTGGTCTTTCCCAACGTGGGCATGCCCCACGTGCTGTGGGAACGCCAGGGGCCGCGCGAGCTGACCACCGTGGCCATGCACCAGACCGAGGGCAAGGACGGCGCCCACGCCTGGGAACGCGTCACCACCGTGTACGATGCGCAGGGCTTCGCCACCGCCAAGACCGAGCCCGTGGCCGATTTCCACGGCCACGCCAGCGTCGAGACCCGCTTCAAGTCCCTCAATCCGGCCCAGGCGGCCGCCTACGACCGCGACATGGCGGACCTGACCGGTTTCATGTCCTGGATGGCCGAACCGGCCCAACGGCAACGCCGCGAACTGGGGGTCTGGGTGCTGCTTTTCCTGGGTGTTTTCTTCGTGATCGCGTGGCGTTTGAACGCGTCCTACTGGAAACACGTACGCTAAATCTGCTAAAACATCCGGTTTGGCACAATTCGGCGCCGCCCCCACGGGGCTCGCGCCGCCGGATCGACTGGGGAAAACCCCAGCGCACGCCTGGAATTCCGGGCCAGCGACCGCTAGACTAGGCCGCTGGCCTTTCGCTTTTCATACAAGGACTTACCACCATGATGGTGCTCTACTCCGGGACCACGTGCCCCTTTTCGCAACGCTGCCGCTTCGTGCTTTTCGAAAAGGGCATGGATTTCGAGATCCGGGACATCGACCTGTACAACAAGCCCGAGGACATCTCGGTCATGAACCCGTACGGCCAGGTGCCCATCCTGGTCGAGCGCGATCTGGTCCTGTACGAGTCGAACATCATCAACGAATACATCGACGAGCGCTTCCCGCACCCGCAACTGATGCCGGCCGATCCGGTCATGCGCGCGCGCACCCGCCTGTTCCTGTACAACTTCGAGAAAGAGCTGTTCGTCCACGTCTCGGCGCTGGAAGACCGCTCGGCCAAGCCCGACGACAAGAAGATGGTCGTCGCCCGCCAGAACATCCGCGACCGCCTGGCCCAGCTCGCCCCCATGCTGCTGAAGAACAAGTACATGCTGGGCGAAGAGTTCTCGATGCTGGACGTGGCCGTGGCTCCGCTGCTGTGGCGCCTGGACCACTACGGCATCGAACTGCCGAAGAACGCCGCCCCCATCCAGAAGTACGCCGAGCGCATCTTCTCGCGTCCGGCCTACATCGAAGCGCTGACCCCCTCCGAAAAGGTCATGCGTCGCTGATATGGGCGAAACGTCGACCAAACCCTATCTGATCCGGGCGTTGCACGAGTGGTGTACCGACAACGGCTACACCCCGTACCTCACCGTCCAGGTCGACGCGCATACGCTGGTTCCGCTGGCACACGTGCGCGACGGCCAGATCACGCTGAACGTGGGCACGCTGGCCACGAACAAGCTGGTGCTGGGCAACGAGTTCATCGAGTTCCAGGCCCGCTTCAGCGGCGTCACGGAAAACGTGCTGGTGCCGGTGTCCAACGTCAGCGCGATTTATGCGCGCGAGACGGGCGCCGGCATGGGCTTCGAGGTGCAGCCATACGAGCCCTCCGAGGAAGCCGCCGGGGAAGAAGACACGGCGGCCACGGCTTCGGCTGCGGCGGCGCTGTCGTCGGTTCCGCAGTCCGAAGCGGCGCTGGCGGAAACGACCGATGACGATACGCCCGACGGCGACGGCCCCAACAAGCGTCCGCGCCTGACGATCGTGAAGTGATCAGCGGATGACAACGCCGCCGCATGACTGCGGTGGCGTGTTTCCCATACAATGCAGTCCCCCTGCCGCGTGCAACGCGCGGCGGGCAGTGCCGGTGTAGCTCAGTTGGTAGAGCAGCTCACTTGTAATGAGAAGGTCGAGGGTTCGATTCCTTTCACCGGCACCATCGTCAGAGCCTCCCGGCCACACTTTCATTCCCCGCGCAGCACGTAGCAGTACGAATTGTATTGTTACAGTCTTACAATCGACGTTTCCCAAGCTCTCAGCGCGTCACGCGCCCAAAAAATGAGCCCGTCGCTTTCGATGTTCGAGCCCTTGCTGCATGCGCACACGCGTGCCGAGGTGAGCCGGTTCCTCACGTCGCATGCCGAACAGCTGGAATACAGTTGCTTCTTCTATTCGCCGTTGCTGACCGAAACGCCCACACCGCGGTTTTTCCGAGACCACGGGCGCGTGCGCCGCGCCGAACAGCTGGGCCAGGAGAGCATCTACACGAGCTACCCCACCGCCTGGATCCAGCGTTATCAGGAAGCGAAGTTCGTCGAAACCGATCCCGTCGTGAAACTGACCGCGAACAGCAACCTGCCGTTGTTGTGGGACGGGCTGTCGAAGGAGCAGCGGCGCCATCCGGTGTTCGGCGAATCGCGCGAACACGGGCTAGCCAGCGGCATCACCGTGCCGCTGACCAGCATCCATGGCGACCGCGCGCTTTTCTCGATCGCAGGAGACTTGCCACCCGAGCGCTCATCGCGCCATACCGCCGCGATGGCGGGCTTGGTGACCATGACGGCCATGTACCTGCATGAGACGGTACGCCGCATCCAGCTCTCGCACCGCGCCGACCAGGTCCCCGCGCTGACGCCCCGCGAAAAGGACTGCCTGCAATGGGCCGCCGTGGGCAAGACCTCCTGGGAGATCGCCTACATCCTGAACGTGTCGGAGCGCACGGTGGTGTTCCACATCGGCAATGCGTGTCGTAAGCTGGGCGCGACGAATCGACGCCAGGCGGTCGCACGAGCCATCGGGCTGCACATCATCACCCCCTGAACCAGACGGCCCAGGACGTGGGCCTCAACGCATCGGCAGGCTTGGCCGCACATCACCGCATCCCGGCGCAGGCCGCACCAGCGGTAACTACAGCGACTCGTGCGCGGACAGTCTGGTCTTGTGGAAGCTGGCGGTGACGGGACTGATGCAGGCGAACGCCGACGCATTCCTCCCAGGCGGTTGATATGCCGGGTCAGCGTGGATGGTTCGATACGCAGCTACGCGCTGGCACGGGACACGCTGCCCGTGTGGGCGAGGTCATGGAAATACTCGAGAGCGTTCACATCCATCTCAGACATTGAATGAGGCCGCATCGAGCGCAACGCCGGGCGTCGATTCGAGACTCGACCCGGCCTTGCCGCGCTTGCCGCAGGGTCTTTTTCGATGATACCGCAGCGCACCGCGCCGGCTGCACAGGGCATCCTTGCCGTTGGGGCCCGCGGTCCGTCAGCTCGCCCGGCCATCCTGGAAAGCATCCAGCAATCTCGTCACCAAGGTGTTGCCAGCATCCCGCCGAGCGATGCCGTACGAATCCGACCGCGCCACGCTGCCCGCCAGCGGACGAAACACTGCTCCGCCCAACGCGGAACGCTCCAGCGCCTTCGGCACCAACGCCACCCCGAGTCCTTGGGACACCAGCGACACCACGGCCAACCAATGCCGCACCTCGTGCCGCACATCCGGTCGGAAACCGGCTTCGGCGCAGATCGACAGCACCCGGTCGTGATAATCCGGCGACACGCTGTGCGCGAACAGCACCAAGGGTTCGGACGCCAGATCCGCGGGCTTCACCGATCGTTTGGGGGCCAGCCGATGCTTCTCTGGCAGGCAGCACACGAAGGGCTCCGACAACAGCAACCGGCTTTCCAGTTCGTCCGGCAGGCGGCTGGTATGCACGAACCCCACGTCCAGGCGATCCTGCAT
The DNA here is from genome assembly GCF_900078315.1 of Bordetella ansorpii. GTDB lineage: Bacteria > Pseudomonadota > Gammaproteobacteria > Burkholderiales > Burkholderiaceae_B > Bordetella > Bordetella ansorpii. The sequence goes on along the minus strand of NZ_FKBS01000006.1, from coordinate 274,345 downwards.
CAGCTCGGTGATCTGCTCACCCGAATTCAGTTCGGTCAGCTTGATCCGCACGCCCGGATAGCGCGCCTGGAAGCTGCGCAGCGCCTGCGGCAAGCCGCGGTACAGCATCGCTCCCACGAAACCGATGCGCAACCGCCCGGCCAGGCCCGCCGCCGCGTCGCGCGCCTCCAGCGCCGCCTCTTCGGCCTGCGCCAGGATCTTGCGCGCCGAAGCCTGCATGGCGCGCCCGGCGGCGGTCAGCCTGACGGCCTTGTTGTTGCGCTCGAACAGCCGCGTGCCCACGCTCTCTTCCAGTTGCCGAATGGCCACCGATAGCGGCGGCTGCGAGATCGACAGGCGCGCCGCCGCACGCCCGAAGTGCAGCTCTTCGGCCAGCACCGAGAAGTAGCGCAGATGACGCAGTTCCATCGCAGGGCCCCTGGAAAAAAGCTGCCGCTTGTGCGTGGGCAGCCGATCAACAATATACGAATCAAATCGTACAAAACTAAATCAATATTGGATACCTATCATCGGTATCCCTAGAATGGGCCGAAAAAACAGTCATAAGCCATAAGGAGACCACGGCATGTCCGACATCGCCCCGCACCCCGTGCCCGATCGCCGCGGCGAGAATTTCTACACCACCGACCGCGAGTTGCAGCAGCTGCTGCCGCTGTACCTGCCAGCCGACCTGCTGACGCACCTGACACCGCACCTGACCCGGCTGGGCGAACTGGCGGGCGGGCATCTGGACGAACTGGCCAGCACGGCCGACCACCATCCGCCCACGCTGCAGTACCGGTCGCGCAGCGGCCTGGACGAGCAGCGCGTGCTCAAGCATCCCGCCTACGTCGAGATGGAGCGCCTGGCCTTCAGCGAATTCGGCCTGGGCGCGATGTCGCATCGCGAAGAAACGCTGGGCTGGCGCGGCAAGATGCCGCCCGCCGTGAAGTACGCGCTGACGTTCCTGTTCGTGCAGTCCGAATTCGGCCTGTGCTGCCCGGTGTCGATGACGGATTCGCTGACGCGCACGCTGCGCAAGTTCGGCAACCCCGAACTGGTCAAGCGCTATCTGCCGCGCCTGACCTCGCTGGATTTCGACGAACTGGCCCAGGGCGCCATGTTCATGACCGAGCAGGGCGCGGGGTCGGACATCGCCACCACGGCCACCGAAGCGCGCCGCGATGCGGACGGCAACTGGCGGCTGTACGGAGACAAGTGGTTCTGCTCGAATCCCGACGCCGAGTTCGCGATGGTGCTGGCGCGTCCCGACGATGCGCCGGCGGGCATGAAGGGCATCTCGCTGTTCCTGCTGCCGCGCCATCTGGACGACGGCAGCGTCAACGCCTATCGGATCATCCGCCTGAAGGACAAACTGGGCACGCGCTCGATGGCCAGCGGCGAGATCCGCCTGGAGGGCGCGGTGGCCTACCTGGTGGGCGAGCCGGGCCGTGGCTTCGTGCAGATGGCAGACATGGTCAATAACTCGCGCCTGTCGAACGGCGTGCGCGCGGCGGGCCTGATGCGGCGCGCCGTGGCCGAAGCGGAATTCGTGGCGCGCGAGCGCCGCGCCTTCGGCAAGTCGCTGCAGGACATGCCGCTGATGCGCCGCCAGTTGGACAAGTTGCGCGTGCCCGCCGAGCAGGCGCGCACGATGATGTTCCAGACCGCGCAGGCGCTGGCGCGCTCGGACGCCGGCGAACCCGACGCGTATGCGCTGCTGCGCATCCTGACGCCGCTGATCAAGTTCCGCGCCTGCCGCGATGCGCGCAAGGTGACGGGCGACGCGATGGAAGTGCGCGGCGGCTGCGGCTACATCGAGGAATGGAGCGATCCGCGCCTGCTGCGCGATGCGCATCTGGGCTCGATATGGGAAGGCACCAGCAACATCGTGGCGCTGGACGTGATCCGTGCGATCAAGCGCGAAGGCTCGTTGCCGGTGCTGCGTGCGCATCTGCTGTCGTTGCTCGAACAGGCCGGCATCGCACCGGCGTTTGCCGACGCCCTGCGCGGCGCGCTCGATGGCGCCAGCGCCCTGGCCGAGACGGCGGCGCGCGAAGGCGGCGATGCACTGGCCCGCCAGGCGGCATCGGCGCTTTATCACTGCACCAGCAGCATCGCGATGGCGTGGGAGGCCTCGCGCACCGGTTCGGCAGACCGCCTGCGCTGGGCGCAGCTGGCGCTGCGCCATCGTGTGCTGCCGCGCGATCCGTTGAAGCCGGACGATCTGCCCGAAGCCTGGACGAGCGGCACGCCGCAATCCGCGGACCGCCCCGCATGACATCCCGCGTGTCGATACCGGCGCTTGCAGAGCCGCCGGTATAGCCGTGAAACACCGCCTTACCCACCACCAGAACAGCATCGCGACGCGCCGGCCCATCCGCCCGCGCGGCCTGCGACACGCACAAAGGAGACACCACCATGCACAAGCGAATCTTCCTGTCCGCGCTGGCCGCGGCCCTCGTATCCGCCGCCGCAGCGCCGCTGGCGCAAGCCGCCGAGACCTTTCCGTCCAAGCCGCTGATGCTGGTGATTCCATACCCGCCCGGCGGCCCCACCGATGCGATGGCCCGCACGCTGGCCGCCGAGATCTCCAACTACATCAGCCAGCCCATGATCGTGGAGAACCGCGCGGGCGCCAACGGCAACATCGGCGCCGAGTACGTGGCGCGCGCCGCGCCCGATGGCTACACGCTGATGTTCGGCACCTCGGGCCCGCTGGCCATCAACAGCAGCCTGTACAGCAACCTGAGCTACGACCCGGTCAAGAGCTATACGCCGGTGGTCAACGTGGGCTACCTGCCCAACATCCTGGTGGTGAACCCCAGCGTGCCGGCCAAGACGGTGCCCGAACTGGTGGCCTATTCGAAATCGCATCCGGGCAAGCTGACGTTCGCCTCGTCGGGCAGCGGCGCGTCGTCTCACCTGGCGGGCGTGATGTTCAACGGCATTGCCGGCACGGACATCCTGCACGTGCCGTACAAGGGCACGGGCCCCGCACTGACCGACCTGCTGGGCGGCCACGTCACCATGAGCTTCACCGACGTGCTGACGGCCAAGCCCTATGTGGAGAACGGCAAGCTGCGCGCCCTGGGCGTGACCACCGCCAAGCGCTCGCAGGCGCTGCCCGATGTGCCCACGGTGGCCGAGCAGGGCTACGCAGGCTACGACGTCAGCGTGTTCTTCGGCATCGTGGCCCCGGCCGGCACGCCCGAGGACCGCGTGCAGGTGCTGAACAAGGCCTTCGTGCAGGCCCTGAACTCCGGCAAAGTGAAAGCGCTGTTCGCCGCGCAGGGCCTGGAATCCGCCGCGGACAACAGCCCGCAGGCGCTGGGCAAGTTCATCGCGCAGGAAAAGGCCAAGTGGAAGACGGTGGTCGAGAAGTCGGGCGCGCAGGTCAACTGAGGAATACGGCATGAGCAGTGCAATCAACATGGGTTCGCTGGCCGGGCTGCGCGTGCTGGACCTGTCGCGCATCCTGGGCGGCCCGTATTGCGGGCAGATCCTGGGCGACCACGGCGCCGACGTGCTGAAGGTCGAACCGCCGCAGGGCGATGACACGCGCACCTGGGGGCCGCCGTTCCGCGACGGGGTGGCGTCCTACTATTTCGGCTTGAACCGCAACAAGCGCGTGCAGCATCTGGACCTGACGACCGAGCCCGACCGCGAGCGCCTGCTCGAACTGATCGCCCAGGCCGATGTACTGCTGGAGAACTTCAAGATCGGCACCATGGAACGCTGGGGCCTGGGCTACGAGACGCTGTCGCAGCGCTTTCCCCGGCTTATCTGGTGCCGTGTGTCGGGCTTCGGCGCCGATGGCCCGCTGGGCGCGCTGCCGGGCTACGACGCGGCCATCCAGGCGATGAGCGGCCTCATGAGCGTCAACGGCGAAGCCGGCGGCGAGCCGCTGCGCGTGGGCCTGCCGGTGGTGGACATGGTGACGGGATTGAACGCCGTGATCGGCATCCTGCTGGCCCTGAATGAACGGCAACGCAGCGGACGGGGGCAGTTCGTCGAGGCCGCGCTGTACGACAGCGGCCTGTCGCTGCTGCATCCGCATGCGGCCAACTGGTTCATGGATGGACGCGAGCCGACTCGCACGGGCAATGCGCATCCCAACATCTACCCGTACGACACGTTCCGCACGGGCACCGAGCCGCTGTTCCTCGCGGTGGGCAACGACCGCCAGTTCGCCAGCCTGTGCGGCGTGCTGGGCCGGCCGGAGCTGGCGCGGGACGAGCGCTTCGCCAGCGCGGGCGGTCGGTCGACGAACCGGACAGCGCTGAAGGCCGAGCTGGAAGCGGCGCTGGTGAACTTCGAAGCCGAAAGCCTGGTGCGGCAGCTGATGGCTGCCAACGTACCGGCGGCCCCCGTCCTGCCCGTGGACGCCGCGCTGAACCATCCGCACACGGCGCACCGCGCGATGGTGGTCGAGATGGGCGAGCACTACCGCGGCCTGGCATCGCCCGTGAAACTGGGCCGCACGCCCGCCACCTACCGGCACGCGCCGCTGACCCCAGGGGCGGATTTCGATCCGCTGCCCGGCGAATCCGTGTGACGCAAAGGCAACAGAACGACTTCAGGAAGTTCTGAAATCCGCACGCGCATGCACACCTTCGTTTTTTCGTGCATAATCGCGGTCCTCTTGATCCCTGATAGCTCAGTCGGTAGAGCGACGGACTGTTAATCCGCAGGTCACTGGTTCGAATCCAGTTCGGGGAGCCAAAGAATTCAGCAGGAACGACGGCCTTTTGGTGGCGACACCATTGGGCCGTTTTTCTTTTGCCCGCGGCGGCGGACTGCGGCCGGGGAACGCTCCCCGGCATCCGGCACTCCAATAGACATCTACAATGTCTCTATCCGGGTGGGCCGCCCAAGCGGCGCCGCCGTTTTGCCAGGAATGCCCATCATGCCGCCTGTCGACACCGCCTCGTACGAAAACGCTTATTCCGAGCGCCGTTTCTGGCGCAAGCTGAGCGGCCAGGCCTCGGCCGCCGGCCGCCAGGCGCTGGAGAAGGCGCTGTGGCTGTACTACGCCGCGCAAAGCCCTGACACGCCCAAATGGGCGCGCCGCACCATCTACGGCGCCCTGGGCTATTTCGTGCTGCCGCTGGACGCCATTCCCGATTTCGCGCCGCTGGTGGGCTATACGGACGACCTGACCGTGATGGCCGCGGCGCTCACCGCCGTGGCCTTCTCCATCGACGACAAGGTCAAGCAACGCGCCAACGACACGCTGGCGCGCTGGCGGGGCGGCAAGCCCCTTGCCGAGGGCGCTGTCCATCACGATGCCGCCCTCTGACGCGGCCCGGCCCGCAGAGGGCCGGGCTGGAAACGTCCTTCCCGACGAAACCCGGCAGGAAGAAGGAGCCGCCTCGCACTGGCTGGCCGAAGCCGTCCGGCTGCGCGAGGCGCACTGGGGCCCGCTCGAAGATGCCGACGCCGTGCGCCAGGCCCGCCTGGCGGGCGGCACACTGACCTCCCGCATTCTGCTGCGCGCGCGCCTGCTGGCGCGCCGCGAAGGCCTGGACGCGCTGCTGGGCCGCTGGCGCCAGGGCGCGGCGCTCACCTTCATCCTGCTGGTGCTGGCCACCCTGCTGGCCGGCGCGGGCGCCGCGCTGGGCGCCCTGGGCAACGGCAGCCGGCCCGTCAACGTGCTGTGGGCCTTGTCGGCGCTGCTGGGCCTGCACGCGCTGATGTTCGTGCTGTGGATAAGTACTTTCGCCATCCGCCAGACCGGCGCCACCGGCCTGGGCCGGTTGTGGCTGTGGACAACCCGAAAGCTGGCGCGCGGCCCCGACTCCGCGCTGGTGCCGCAGGCGCTGTTGAACCTGCTGGCCCGCGCGGGCGCGTTGCGCTGGCTGTTCGGATCGGTCAGCCATCTGTTGTGGCTGGCGGCGCTGTGCGCGGCTTTGGCCGTGCTGCTGGCCATGCTGTCCACCGCCAGCTACCGCTTCGTCTGGGCCACCACGCTGCTGCAACCCGAGGCCTTCGTGCGCCTGGTGGCCGGCCTGGGATGGCTGCCGGCCCAGTTCGGCTTTGCCGCGCCGGATCCGGCCGTGGTACAGGCCAGCGATGGCGTGCAGGCCCTGCCCGCCGGCGCGCAGGCGCAATGGGCGGTGTGGCTGCTGGGCCAGGTGGTGTGCTACGGCATCGTGCCGCGCCTGCTGGCAGGACTGGGCTGCGTCATCATGTCGGCCCGCGCGCTGCGCCGCCTGCGCATCGAGCCCGAACTGCCGGGCTACGCGGCCCTGCGGGACCGCCTGCAGCCGCCTACCGAATCCATCGGGCTGGATCAACCCACCGGGCCGTTGCGCACGCCGGCGGTGGTCGCCACGCAGACCCTGCCCGATCTGTCCGGCCACGCGGTGCTGGCCGGCATCGAACTGCCGCCCGGCACGCCCTGGCCGCCGGCGATGCTGCCTGCGCAGGCCCACGACGCCGGCATCCTGGACACGCGCGAGCAGCGCAACACCCTGCTGGACGCCCTGGCGCGCACCCCCGCGCCCCGTTTGCTGCTGGCCTGCGACGCACACCAGACCCCCGACCGGGGCACGCTGGCGCTGATCGCGGACCTGTCCGGCAAGGCCGCGCAGACGCGCGTCTGGCTGTCGGCCGGCTTCAATGAGCATGAGGGCACGGATCGCTCGGCCACCTGGCGCGCGCGCCTCCAGGAAGCGGGACTGCCGCCCGAGGCCATCGTGGCCGACGCCGACGCCCCGCTGGCCTGGCTGGCACCAACCCGCTGACGACGGCCTGGAAGTCAGGGGCGCAATCCCGTGGCCAGGACCGGCGAGCGTCGCGCCCGCATGGCGCCATGCCGTGAAACTGAAGCCGGTCTCGCTGACGAACCGCCGCGTCAGGGTGCGTGGGGCCAGGCCGGCCACGATGAAGGGGCCACCGGTGGCCGAAACCTGCTCGGGAGTAATGGGAGGAACGTGTATGACTGGCGTATTCAAGCTATTGAATGACTTTTATAGCGCACCCAAGCCAAACAGATTCGCCTAAAGTGGCGTTGTCACTTATCCACAGGGTCCATCATGCGCGCCGAAGACATCCTCCCTCGATCACGCCAGCCACGTCGAACGCGACGGCGTCGCCATCCGCAAGGGTAGCGTCGGCGCATTTCTCATCAACGCTCGCCGCCTGGAGCGATCCCGGCACGAGCGCCGCCTGGTCGACGAGCAGGAAAAACAACAGTCTTGAGTACGACATCACCAAACCTTGCGTTGGATCAAATACCCCTACTTTAAATAGGGGTATGATGGTGACGACTCAGCGCCCATCCAGGCTTTCGCCATGCTTCCCATCGCCCTCTCTTCTTGCCCCGGCGCCGCCCCGCGGTCGACCGATCCCGTTGCGTGCTCGAATTGCGCGCTGCGCGACGTCTGCATGCCCGATGACCTGACGCCGGCGGACTTCGAACGCCTGGACGCGCTGGTGTGCGCTTCGCGCAAGGTCACGCGCGGCGAAACGCTGTACCGCCAGGGCGATGCCTTCCGCAACCTGTACGCGATCAAGGCCGGCGCCTTCAAGACGGTGGTCACGCTGCGCGATGGCCGCGAACAGATCACGGGCTTTCACATCGCGGGCGAGCCGCTGGGCCTGGACGGCATCCACGCCAGCGAGCACACCGCCGACGCCGTGGCGCTGGAAGACGGCATGCTGTGCATCATCCCCTACGGCCGCCTGGAGCGCCTGTGCGGCGAGATGCGCGCCATGCAGCGCCACCTGCACCGCCTGATGAGCGGCGAAATCGTGCGCGCCTCGCAGTTGATGGCGCTGCTGGGCAGCATGCGCGCCGAGGAACGCGTGTCGGCCTTCCTGCTCAACCTGTCGCAACGGCTGCGCGCGCTGCGCCATGCCGACATGGAATTCAAGCTGCGCATGTCGCGCGAAGAGATCGGCAGTTACCTCGGCATGAAGCTGGAAACCGTCAGCCGCATGCTGTCGCGCTTCCAGGACGAGAAGCTGATCGAGGTGCGCGGCAAGCTGATCCGCATCCTCGACGCGGACCGCCTGCAGCGCGTCTGAGCGCGTGACGCCGCGTTAACGAAGCGGTCAGGTCCCGACGCCGCAAGCGGCGTACTCTAGAGCACGGAGAAGCCCGGCGCAGCCATCCTGCGCCGGCCCAAGGCTTCCCGCACTCTGGAGGAGACATGAAGAATTATCTGCGCGCGTTTTCCGTGGCCGGCTCGCTGCTGGCCGCGTCGCTTGCCCATACCCCCGTCCAGGCGGCGGAACTGCATGTGCTGATCTCGGGCGGCTTTTCCGCCGCGTACGAAGCGCTGGGCAAGGAATTCACCCAGGCCACCGGCAACACGCTGGTCACCGAACACGGCCCCTCCATGGGCACCACCCCGCAGGCCATTCCCAACCGCCTGGCCCGCAACGAGCCGGCCGACGTGGTGATCATGGTCGGCTATGCGCTGGACGATCTGGTGAAGAAGGGCCAGGTGGGCGCCGATACGCGCGTCGAACTGGCCGATTCGCGCATCGGCATGGTGGTCAGGCAGGGGCAACCCAAGCCGGACATCGCCACGACCGACGGCCTGAAGAAGACACTGCTGGCGGCCAGCTCCATCGCCTATTCCGACAGCGCCAGCGGCGTGTACATCGAGAAAGAGATGTTCAAGAAGCTCGGCATCGAGGACCAGGTGAAGGGCAAGGCCCACAGGGTGCAGCGCGTTCCGGTGGCCTCGCAGGTGGCCGAAGGCAAATACGAAGTCGGTTTCCAGCAGGTGGCCGAGCTGCTGCCCGTGCCGGGCGTGACCTTCGTGGGCACGGTGCCCGATGCCGTGCAGTCGGTCACGCGTTTCGCGGGCGGCGTGCCCAGCGCATCGAAGCATCCGAAGGAGGCCGCGGCGCTGCTGGCCTTCCTGTCATCCAGGCAGGCCCAGGACACGGTGAAGAAGACCGGACTGGATCCGATCACCAGGCCCTGAACCCGCGCGCTCAGCGCCCGCCCACCAGCCAATCGCGCCGCACCAGGAAGTCGGCGTACAGGCGCGCCTCGGCCGAGCCCGGCTCGGGCTGCCACGCATAGCGCCACGCGGCGGTGGGCGGCATCGACATCAGGATCGACTCGGTGCGCCCGCCGCTTTGCAGGCCGAACAGCGTGCCGCGGTCCAGCACCAGGTTGAACTCGACGTACCGGCCGCGCCGGTAGGCCTGGAAATCGCGTTCGCGCTGGCCATACGGCGTGTCGCGGCGCAGCTTGGCGATGGGCAGGTAGGCGCCCAGGAACGCATCGCCCACGCTGCGCAGCATGGCGAAATCGTCGTCGAAACCCAGTTCGCAGAAGTCGTCGAAGAAGATGCCGCCGACGCCGCGCGGTTCGCCGCGATGGGGCAGATAGAAATAGTCGTCGCACCACAGCTTGAAGCTGCGGTAGAGATCCGCGCCGTACGGCAGCAAGGCATCGCGGCAGGCGCGGTGGAAATGCCGCGCATCGTCCTCGAAACCATAGTGCGGCGTCAGGTCCATGCCGCCGCCGAACCACCAGACGGGAGGATGGCCCTTGGCCTGCGCGCAGAACAGCCGCACGTTCATGTGCACCGTCGGGCAGTACGGATTGCGCGGATGCAGCACCAGCGACACGCCCATGGCCTCGAAGGCGCGGCCGGCCAGGTGCGAACGGCCCGCGCTGGCCGAGGGCGGCAGCGCATCGCCATGCACGTGCGAGAAATTCACGCCGCCGCGCTCGAAGAACTGGCCGTTCTCGATCACACACGAGCGGCCCTGGCCACGCAGGGCCTCGCCCGCCGGGCGGGCCCATTCGTCGACCTCGAAACGCTCGCCGTCGAATTCGGACAGCGCGGCGACGATGCGTTGCTGCAGGTCGACCAGATAGCCGCGCACGGCCAGCACGTCGATCGTCTCGTCCGCGGCGCTGGTGAAGGGCGTGATGCGCCGGCTCGCCGCGTGGTAAGCCTGTTCAGGTAGTGGGAATGCCATGGAAGTCGGTCCATTGATGAGTACGAAGGTCGTACAACTTGCAGCGCCGGGCGGTGTCCAGATACCAGCGCAGCGAGAAGGGCTGGATGACGATGCGTTCCGGCAGCATGTGCTCCAGCGTGCGCTGTGCCGTGTCCAGGCGGTACAGCGGAATGCTCATGTCCACGTGATGCGCGGTGTGTTCCATGATGTGGTGCAGCATGGCGCCGAAACGCCACGGGAACGTCAGGTGCACGGTGGTCGAGACGAAGGGCTGCGACTGCCCCCATTCCGTGCGATCGTCATACCAGCCCACGCGCACGTGCGTGTGATGGGCATACAGCACGAAGCCCACCAGCGAGCACCACACGAAGAAGGGCAGCGCCACGGCCAGGGCCAGCATCAGCAGGACGGACTGGTCCGTCGCCACCGCCGCCCCGCACACCAGGCCGATCACGAGCGCGCCGAACGCCGCCACCAGCAGGCAATCGCGCAGGAACACCGGACGCCGCGTGGGCATCGAGGCGCGGCTGGGAAAGAACAGCCGACGCCACCAGATCTCGATGCCGTAGTACAGCCCCGGCGCCCACCCGCTGCGGTAGATGCGCTCCATCCACTGGCGCGGCCGCGACAATGCGCCGAACTCGGCCTGCGTCAGCGGCGCCCAGACGAAGTCGAACCCCTTCAGGTTGGTATAGCCGTGGTGCACCACGTTGTGGCCCACTTCCCACAGGCTGTACGGCGTGAGCGACGGCAGGAAGGCGATGCGGCCCACCCAGCGGTTCAGGCGGCGCGACGGCGTCAGGCTCTGGTGGCAGGCATCATGGGCGATGATGAACAGGCGGCCGATGATCAGGCCCGCGGCAAACCCGCAGAGAAACTTCACCACCACGCTGCCGGCCAGCACGACGCCGGCCAAAGCGGCTGCCAGCATCGCATAGTCGAGCATCAGCAACAGCACGGGATACACGTAGGTGCGCGTCACCAGTGGCGCCAGCCAGTCGCGCAGCACCTTGCGGTGCGGCAGCGGGGCGTCTGGCGGAATCGGATCGCGGGAATGCGTCATGACGGATCGACCTCAGAAGCGTCGGCCGATGCCCACGCCGACCAGCCACGGGTCGATCTTCAGCGTGCCGAGCGACGCACCGGCCAGCGAGGCGTCGGTACGGATCCACAGCTTCTTCACGTCCACGTTCATGAACCAGTCGTCGTCCAGGCCGATGTCCATGCCCAGCTGCAGCGCGGGACCGAAGCTGTCGCGGTCGATGCGCACGCGCTGGCCGCCCGCGGACAGGCTGTTGTCGTAGAAGCGCGTGTAGTTGATGCCCGCGCCCACGTAGGGACGGAACTGGCCGGCGGGATTGAAGTGATACTGCAGCGTCAGCGTGGGCGGCAGCAGGCTGACCTTGCCCAGGCTGCCGGCGTTGGACGTCACGCGGTTGCGCGTGACGCCCAGGATCAGTTCGGCGCCGATGTGGTCCGTGAACATGTAGGTCAGGTCCAGCTCGGGCACGGTCGATTGCTTGACGCCGGCATCCAGCGCCGACAGGGTATTGTTCGTCGACACGTCCGGCGCCACGTGCAGGGCGCGCAGGCGGACCAGGATGTCGCCCTCGGCGGCCAGGGTATTGCCGCAGCCCAGGGCCAACAGGGCGGCAACGCAGGCTATTCTGATGTTCTTCATGTTCATGACTACGCTCTCGTTGAGGATGCAGCCATCATTCCACCGGCGCCCGTGCGGCGCCTTGCGGCAGATCAAGTTTTCCGCGCGCGGCCGGCGCGCGCCCCTGGACATCTTTCATGGCTGAGGCGCAATTGAAGATCGCGGTGGTGGGCCACACCAACACCGGCAAGACCTCGCTGCTGCGCACGCTGACACGCGACCCCGCGTTCGGGCAGGTGGCCGATGCGCCGGGCACCACGCGCCACGTCGAGGGCGTGCGCCTGGCCGCGGGCGAGAACGCCACGGTCGAGTGGTACGACACCCCCGGCATGGAAGACAGCATCGCGCTGCTGGAATACCTGGAGCGCCTGGACGAACCCGGCCAGCGGCGGGACGGCCCGGCCCGCGTGCACCGCTTCCTGGATTCCCCCGAAGCCAAAGGCCGCTTCGAGCAAGAGGCGCGCGTGCTGGCCAAGCTGCTGGACTGCGACGCGGCGCTGTACGTCATCGACGCGCGCGATCCCGTGCTGGGCAAGCATCGCGACGAACTGGCCCTGCTGGCAGCCTGCGGCAGGCCGCTGCTGCCCGTGCTGAACTTCGTGCAGGCGCCCGCGCACCGCGCCCAAGGCTGGCGCGATGCCATGTCGCGGCTGGGCCTGCATGCCGTGCTGGAGTTCGACACGGTGGCGCCGCCCCTGGATGGCGAAGCGCGCCTGTATGGCCGCCTGGCCATGCTGCTGCACCAGCATGCGGATCTGCTCGAACGCATCGCCGAGACCCTGTCGCAACAGCGCAGGCAGCGCCGCATGGATGCCTGCCGCGTGTCGGCCGACCTGCTGATCGACGCCGCCGCCTTGCGGCTGACGGTCGCCGACGACCCCGATGCCGTGGCCGCCGCCACGGACACCTTGCGCGAACAGGTGCGCCTGCGCGAACAGGCCGCCTCGCAGGCGCTGCTGGCGCTGTACAACTTCCGTTCCGGCGACTACGCCGCCGACACGCTGCCGCTATCCGGTGAACGCTGGCGCATGGATCTCTTCCATCCCCAGGCCGTCAAGGACATGGGGGTGCGGCTGGGCGTGGGCGCCGCCGCGGGCGCCATGGCTGGCGCGGCGGTGGACCTGGCGGTGGGCGGCCTGAGCCTGGGCGCGGGCATGCTGCTGGGCGCGGCCGCCGGCGGCCTGTGGCAAGGCGTCGGCCAGTTGGGCCAGCGCATGGCCGACCGGTTGCGCGGCCATCGCGAACTCAGCGTCGACGACGCCGTGCTGCGCCTGCTGGCACTGCGGCAACGGCAGTTGATCCAGGCGCTGGAACGCCGTGGCCATGCCGCGCGCGAACCGGTGCACTTGGATCAGCCGGCCGATGAAGCCTGGCGTCGCGCGGCCTTGCCCGACGCCATCGCGGAAGCGCGCAGCCGGCCCGCGTGGTCCGCGCTGAACGCGCATCACGAAGACGACGAACGCCGCAAGCTGAAGCTGGCGGAACTCGCCCAACACCTGGCGCAGGACATGGCGCAGTCCGCGCCAACCGAGTGATAACCCCAATCCAAATTGGTTGACGCTTAAACGTAAGATGCGACGTACATCGGTGCGGCCTGCATAGGCCGCGCCGCCGGATTTGCTGGATGAGCCATGCCCCGTCCTGATGCACGCGATCGGGGAAACGGGGCCCTGTCAGTTCTGACGCGCCACACGCGCGCACCGTACGGAGCACTAGGGCTATGCGCATCAAACCCGCAGTAAAGATCTCGGCATTGGCCCTGGCCTTCGCGGCCACGGCATTCGCATCGGGCGTCGACGCCCGCACGCTGCGCTGGGCCTATCAAGGCGACGCCACGTCGCTGGACCCGATGGCGCTGAACGAAACCTTCACGCTGGGTTTCCAGGGCAACATCTACGAAACGCTGGCCGGCTATGACGGCAACCTGAAACTGGTGCCCGTGCTGGCCGAAAGCTGGACGAATCCCGAGCCCACCAAGTGGATCTTCAAGCTGCGCCAGGGCGTGAAGTTCCACGACGGCTCGCCGTTCACCGCCGACGACGTCATCTTCTCGTGGAAGCGCAGCCTGACGCCGGGCTCGGACATGAAGGGCTACGGCGCCAAGGCCAAAGAGGTGCGCAAGATCGACGACCACACGGTCGAGGTCATCACGCCTACCCCCAACCCCATCCTGCCGCGCGAGTGGTCGTTCCTGTACATCATGAGCAAGTCGTGGGCGGAAAAGAACAACGCCACGGAAGCCACCAACGTGAAAGGCGGGCAGGGCAACTACGCCAACCTGCACACCAACGGCACCGGCCCCTTCATGGTCACCGAACGCCAGCCCGATGTGAAGACGGTGCTCAAGCGCTTCCCCGGCTACTGGGACAAGAAGGTCAAGACCAACGTCGACGAAGTCATCTTCCAGCCCATCGCGCAGGAAGCCACGCGCGTGGCCGCGCTCATTTCCGGCGAGATGGACATCGTGCAGCCCGTGCCCGTGCAGGACTGGCAACGCCTGGAGGACGCCCCCGGGGTGAAGCCGCTGACCGCCCCCGAGGCGCGCGCCATCTTCATCGGCATGGACCAGGCGCGCGACGAACTGCTGTACTCCGACGTGAAGGGCAAGAATCCCTTCAAGGATCCGAAAGTGCGCGAGGCCGTGGTGCTGGCGGTGGACACCGCCGCCATCAACGCCAAGATCATGCGCGGCGCGGCCAAGCCGCTGGGCTCGCTGGTGGCCACCTCCATCAACGGCTACGCCGATTCGTACGGCGCGCCGTACAAGCCCGATCCCGAACGCGCCAAGAAGCTGCTGGCCGAAGCCGGCTATCCCAAGGGTTTCACAGTGACGCTGGACTGCCCCAATGACCGCTACGTCAATGACGAGAAGGTCTGCCAGGCGGTGGCGGGCATGCTGGCGCGCGTGGGCATCAAGATCAACCTGCTGGCGCAGAGCAAGTCCAAGTACTTCGCCAAGGTGCTGCTGCAGGCCGGCAACGAGACCAGCATGTACATGCTGGGCTGGACGCCCAGTTCCACCGACGCGCACAACGCGCTGCTGAACCTGGCGGCCTGCCGCGATTCGAAGACGGCCAGCGGCCAGTTCAACCTGGGCGGCTACTGCAACAAGGAAGTCGACGCGCTGACCGCCAAGGTCGGCACCGAGACCGACCAGGCCAAGCGCAACGAGATGATCAAGCAGGCCTTCGAGATCGTGCGCAAGGACTTCGGCTACCTGCCGCTGCACCAGCAGCCCATGTCATGGGGCGTGAAGGACAACATCCAGGTCATCCAGCGCGCCGACGACGTGCTCGACCTGCGCAACGTCGTGATGCCCTGACGCCGCGTTTGCGCGCAGCGGCCGGCGCGCCGCTGCGCGCAGGTGACTCTTTCAACCCGCGCCCAGCGGCGCATGGCCCCGAGGCCCTCCGCACATGCTTTCCTTCATCGCGCGACGACTGCTGCAGTCGCTGATCGTCATGCTGGTGGTCGCGCTGATCGCCTTCTCGATGTTCCGCTACGTGGGCGATCCCATCGCCGGCATGGTGGGCCAGGACACCACGGAAGCCCAGCGCGCCCAGCTGCGCGCCGACCTGGGCCTGAACGATCCCTTTCCCGTACAGTTCGCCCGCTTCGTGGGCGATGCGCTGGAGGGTGATTTCGGCATCTCGTACCGGCAGCGCCGGCCCGTCGGCGAACTGATCGAAGAGCGCCTGCCCGCCACGCTGGAGCTGTCCTTCGTGTCGGCCCTGATGGCGTTGGCCTTCGGCATTCCCATGGGTATCTACACCGCGCTGCGCCGCCGCGGCGTGATGGCCAAGGCCTTCATGGCGCTGTCGCTGGCGGGCATTTCCCTGCCCACGTTCCTGATCGGCATCCTGCTGATCCTGGTGTTCGGCGTGCAGCTGCGCTGGCTGCCCAGCTTCGGGCGCGGGGAGGTCATCGCGGTGGGCGGATGGACCACCGGCCTGCTGACGCCCTCGGGCCTGGCCGCGCTGATCATGCCGGCCATCACGTTGGCGCTGTTCCAGATGACGCTCATCATGCGGCTGGTGCGCGCCGAGATGCTGGAAGTGCTGCGCACCGACTTCATCAAGTTCGCCCGCGCGCGCGGCCTGCCCGAGCGCCTGATCAATTTCCGCCACGCGCTGAAGAACACCCTGGTGCCCGTCATCACCATCACCGGCCTGCAGCTGGGATCGATCATCGCGTTCTCCATCATCACCGAGACCGTGTTCCAGTGGCCGGGCATGGGCCTCTTGTTCATCCAGGCCATCGGCGCCGTGGACATCCCGGTGATGGCCGCGTACCTCGTGCTGATCGCCTTCTTCTTCGTACTGATCAACCTGATCGTGGACCTGCTGTACTTTGCCGTCGACCCGCGACTGCGCGTGCAGAGCCGTTAAAAAGGACGCGCATGAGCCTCACCCTGCTGTTCTCCCGCGCCGCCGACAGTGACCTCTGGTACAGCTTCCGGCGCTCGCCCGGCGCGATCATCTCGGCCGTGGTCACGTTGATCATCGTGGCCGGCGCCGTGCTGGCGCCCTTCGTGGCGCCGCACAATCCGTTCGACCTGGCCTCGCTGAGCATCATGGATGCGAACACGCCGCCGTCATGGAGCCCCGAGGGCAATGCCGCGTTCCTGCTGGGCACCGACGACCAGGGCCGCGACGTGTTGTCGGCCATCCTGTACGGCGCGCGCGTCTCGCTGACGGTGGGCGTGGCCTCGGTGCTGTTCGCCATGGTGCTGGGCGTGTCGCTGGGCCTGATCAGCGGCTATGCGGGCGGACGCGTGGACAGCCTCATCATGCGTATCGCCGACGTGCAGTTGTCGTTTCCGGCCATCCTGATCGCACTGCTGATCGACGGCGTGGCCCGCGGCCTGCTGCCGCGCGACATGCACGACCAACTGGCGATGTACGTGCTGATCTTCGCCATCGGCATCTCGGGCTGGGTGCAGTACGCGCGCACGGTGCGCGGCTCCACGCTGGTCGAGCGCAACAAGGAATACGTACAGGCCGCCAGGCTGATCGGCATCGGCCCCATCACCATCCTGCGCCGCCACATCCTGCCCAACGTGATGGGGCCGGTGCTGGTGATTGCCACCATCCACCTGGCCGTGGCCATCATCACCGAGGCCACGCTGTCGTTCCTGGGCGTCGGCGTGCCGCCCACCGCGCCCTCGCTGGGCACGCTGATTCGCATCGGCAACAGCTACCTGTTCTCGGGCATGTGGTGGATCTCGATCTTTCCCGGCGTGGCGCTGGTGGCCCTGGTGCTGTCGGTGAACCTGCTGGGCGACTGGCTGCGCGACGCGCTCAACCCCAAGCTGCGCTGAGGACGACGCCATGGCCCTGCTAGACATCGACGCCATCCGCATCGAATTTCCCAGCCGCCGCGGCAACCACGTGGCGGTGGACGGCATCTCGCTGTCGCTGGAACCCGGAGAAATCCTCGGCGTGGTCGGCGAATCCGGCGCGGGCAAATCCACCATCGGCAACGCCGTCATCGGCCTGCTGGAGGCGCCCGGCAGGCTGACCGGCGGGCAGGTGCGCCTGGAAGGCCAGCGCATCGACGCGCTGCCGGCGCCCGAACAGCGCAAGGTGCGTGGCCGCCGCATCGGCATGATCTTCCAGGATCCGCTGACCTCGCTCGATCCCTTGCAGACCGTGGAAAGCCAACTGGTCGAGACCATGCAGGTGCACCTGGGCGTATCGCCGGCCGATGGCCGCCGCCGCGCCGTCGCGCTGTTGCAGCAGGTAGGCATCGACCAGCCCGAACTACGCGTGAAACAGTACCCGCACCAGTTCTCGGGCGGCATGCGGCAACGCGTGGTGATCGCGCTGGCGCTGTGCTGCGAGCCCGACGTCATCATCGCCGACGAGCCCACCACCGCGCTGGACGTGTCCATCCAGGCGCAGATCCTCGACCTGCTGCGCAAGCTGTGCAAAGAGCAGCAGGTGGGCATGATCCTCATCACGCACGACATGGGCGTGATCGCGGACGTGACCGACCGCGTCGCGGTGCTGTACCGCGGCCGCCTGGTCGAACAGGGCCCCACCGCCAAGATCCTGGGCGATCCCGACCATCCCTACACGCGCAGCCTGATCTCTGCCGTGCCCCGGCCCGACGTGAAGCTGCGGCGCTTTCCGCTGGTGACCTACATCGAGGACGTGCGCACGCCCGCCGCCCCGCTGGACATCGCCACGCACTGGCTGGGCCAGCGCCGCGAGTTCGGCGGCACGCAGGACGGCGCGCCGCTGGTGCAGGTCCAGGACCTGGGCATGCGCTTCGTATTGCGCAACGCCTTTCTGAAACGCAACCGCCGCACCCTGGATGCGGTCAAACAGGTGGACCTGTCCATCGCCGAGGGAGAAGTCTTCGGCCTGGTCGGCGAATCGGGCTCGGGCAAATCGACGGTGGCGCGGTTGATCTCGGGGCTGTACACCCCCAGCAGCGGCTCGGTCACCTTCGCCGGCACCAATCTGACGGCCTTGCGCGGCGAGCGGGCGCTGACCCCGTTTCGCCGGCAGATCCAGATGGTGTTCCAGGATCCGTATTCGTCGGTGAATCCGCGCATGCGCGTGCTGGACATCGTGGCCGAGCCCATCCGCTTCCACAAACTGGCCGACAGCGAAGCCCAGGCGCGCCGTATCGTCGCCGACCTGCTGGACGTGGTCGGGCTGGGCGCACAGGCCGCGCAGCGCTATCCCCACGAGTTCTCCGGCGGCCAGCGCCAACGCATCTGCATCGCCCGCGCGCTGGCCACCCGGCCGCGCTTCCTGATCTGCGACGAACCGACCTCCGCACTGGACGTATCCATCCAGGCGCAAATCCTGAATCTCTTGAAGGATCTTCAAGAACAGTTGCGCCTGACCATGCTGTTCATCAGCCACGACCTGCCCGTGATCCGCCAGATGTGCGACCGGGTGGGCGTGATGCGGCATGGACAGTTGCTGGAAGTGGCCGACACCGAAACGCTGTTCCGCACCCCGCAGCACGAATATTCCAGGCATCTGCTGGGCTTGATGCCGAAGTTGCAGGTGATGTCGCGGGACGGATTGGAGATCGAGGCAAAGAGTGTGGATTGATCGCTTTGTCGGGCTGGGCTCGTTAGCGGTGAAAACAGCTTCCTTCACATAGATGCCCAACGGGCTCTGCACTGATTCCACATCACAAAACCCACAACGGTCCCAATACATTCGACTTAGATTAGAAATAATCGAATGATAAAAAAATAGCCCGGCTATGAAGTCGTTATATCTGTAATGAGATCCATCGGATGCATACGCAGACGTGACATGCGCTAAGCGCGATCCTGAGGCTACTACTATGTATGACGATAGCGCGTACCCCGGCAAGCCCGAATTGCTTGCGGACAAACCCTCTGCTGAAGGCGATCAATACGGCCGAACGGACTTTGCACACCAGATCGGCAATCTGTTGAAAGTTCGCCCCGGTGGTCCGGGTATCGTCGTGGGGATCGAGGGACCCTGGGGGTCTGGAAAATCATCGATCATCGAAATGATCAAACAAAATCTCGATAGTTCGCCCGAGTCCGGACCGATCATCGTCCAATTCAGCCCATGGATGCTCTCCGGATCCGAAGCGCTGGTGGAAGCCCTGCTGACGGAGTTGGCTGCAGGTATCAATGAAGGCAGTGGTGAAGCCGCCACTGGGAAGGCGCTAACTGTCTCCAAACGCATTCTGGGCTATGTCGGCCTGCTCCGACACCTGAAGTATTTGAAGCATGTTCCAGGAGTAAGCCTGGTCGGCGTATCAGCGGAAGCCATCGGCAACGCGATGACAGTGGCTGGTTCTATCGCCGAAAGCATCGGCAACGGCGTAGACCAGGCCAATAAGATCGTCACCGATGTCGAAAGCGCGCTGACGGTTCAGAATACCCTGCACCGCCGCAAACGCGATGTCGAAAATGCACTGATTGACTTGGATCGAAGCATCCTCGTGGTCGTCGACGACGTAGACCGCTTGACTCCGGCAGAGACCATAGAGGTATTCCGTACGATCAAGGCAGTGGCTGATTTTCCTGGGGTTGCCTACTTGGTTACCTATGATCGAGAGGTTGTCAGCGATAGTCTGGGAAGCGGCAACCACGCTAGCGGGGAGGCCTATCTGGACAAGATCGTCCAGGTCGCCTATCCCTTGGCACCAGCATTTCCGTGGCAACTGCGCAGTCATCTCAAGGCCACATTGGACGACCGGCTGGATCGTAGCGGACGCACACTGGAGTCCTACGAAGAGCGGCTCATGCCCGAAGCGATCAAAATCGCATGTTCACTTTGTCGGCATCCCCGTGACATCGTTCGCTTAGCCAATCGGTTGACGCTGAGCCTCGTCTCGACCAGACACCATGCGAATGCAGCAGACGTCCTTGTAGCCGAGGCCGTGTTTCAACGTTTTCCAAGGATACGAGATGCATTGGGCAAGAGCCCGCAGCATTTCGTCCAAGAGCGTTTCACCGTCAAGAACAAACTTTCTGACCTGAGATTCGTCGAAGAATATACACAGAGCTCCATAAACTGGGAATCCTATCTTCCGAAAGATGCAGCACAGGCCGCTGTTTGCAACGCCGCATTGGATTTTCTGTTCTCTGCCCCATTAAAGGACCAGCGCTCTTCCGTCAGCGATCTCCGAATCTGTGAGCCATGGACCCTAATTCGGTTTCTAGTACACGCCTCTCTCGATGGGTTACCCAATGCAGACCATATCTATGAATGGCTGATCGCTCCCGCTAGAGCGGAGATCGGCAGAAGAATCCGTGAATCCGGTGTGCGAGAGGGGCAATGGCTGATTCAAGCCTCGATGACATTCGTGGAATCAAGAAAAGACGTTGATCATGCAGGACTGTTTCAGGAGCTACTACACGCTTACGATTACGCCAAGCTTGAGGACGACGATTGGACACAGAATCTTGACGGACTGGGGGAACTAGCAGCGAAATGCGTTCGTCTCTGCGGCGCAGATAAGCTAGAGTTACTTCTCGGCTTCGTTCACTCTACGCCACTAGCCTATGGACAGGCACTGTTGACGAACCTGAAGGACATGGAGGGCGCGGCTGGTCGTGCGACGGGCTTCGATCCCGAAGAGTTTTCGCAATGCATAGAAGTCTGGCTAGCACGCGCCGAGCAAGCCTTTCAAGCAGGGACAGTCGTTCGGGAAAAACACCTGAGATCTGTACTGAAGGGCATGGGAAAGTTGGCCGATGATCGAGATGTCCGGGGATACCGTGCACTCATGGCACTTTGCCGCAGACCCGAGGGCTTGGCCTATGTCATGCAATACGAGAAAGATCAGCTTCCCTCGCGCCATATCTACGGCTTTCTGGGAAATGGTGAAGAGCTCGCATCGCTTATCCGGAGATCTCCGGAGCATTCCTCGTACCAATGGTTCCTAGAAAAAATGCAGCACGAAGATATCGCACTCATACTCAGGGCCTTCAATCACCAGCCTGAGGATTGAACCCTCACGTGACGTAGAGCATAAGTCTCAACCACGCGGTGATCTTCACCGCCCAGGTTTTCAGTAAGATCAGCTACAATGCGCCGCGTGCTATCCCAATCAGCACGCCGCCGCAGGCGCAATCTCGCCGCCTGTGCCGGGGCTCCCGCCGCCTCATAACCCCGACGGGTCCGGCCCCCTTTCTCCTCATTTGCATGCCTGGATTGGTGTCGCTCCCCCTGAGCGACAGGCTTGCCGCTGGAGTTGTCTTGACTACCACTGTTTCCTTCGCCGACCTCGGACTGGTCGATTCGCTGTTGCGCGCGATCGCCGAGACCGGCTACACCGCGCCCACCCCCATTCAGGCACAGGCCATTCCGCAGGTGCTCAAGGGTGGCGACCTGCTGGCCGCCGCGCAGACCGGCACGGGCAAGACCGCCGGCTTCACGCTGCCCATCCTGCAGCGCTTGTCGCAGACCAAGCCCGCGCTGAAAAAGCCCGGCCGTCCGCGCTGCCTGATCCTGACCCCCACCCGCGAGCTGACCGCCCAGGTCGCCGAATCGGTGCAGACCTACGGCAAGTACACCGGCCTGTCGGCCATGGTGATGTTCGGCGGCGTCAACATCAACCCGCAGATCAGCGCGCTGAAGAAGCCGCTGGACATCCTGGTGGCCACGCCCGGCCGCCTGCTGGACCACGCCGGCCAACGCACGATCGACCTGTCGGGCGTCGAGATCCTGGTGCTGGACGAAGCCGACCGCATGCTGGACATGGGCTTCATCCGCGACATCCGCAAAGTGCTTGCCCTGCTGCCCAAGCAACGCCAGAACCTGCTGTTCTCGGCCACGTTCTCCGACGAGATCCGTACGCTGGCGCGCGGCGTGCTGCACGATCCGGGCGAAGTCTCGGTCACGCCGCGCAACACCGCCACCGAGCTGGTCACGCAGACCGTGCACACCGTGGCCCAGTCGCACAAGCGCGACCTGGTCAGCCACTTGATCCAGGAAAACGGCTGGCACCAGGTGCTGGTGTTCACGCGCACCAAGCACGGCGCCAACCGCCTGGCCGAAAAGCTGGTGAAGGACGGTCTGTCGGCCGCCGCGATCCACGGCAACAAGAGCCAATCGGCCCGTACCCGCGCGCTGTCGGGCTTCAAGGACGGCAGCGTCGCCGTGCTGGTGGCCACCGACATCGCCGCCCGCGGCCTGGACATCGACCAGTTGCCGCTGGTGATCAACTTCGAACTGCCGAACGTCCCTGAAGATTACGTGCACCGCATCGGCCGTACCGGCCGCGCGGGCGCCACCGGCTCGGCGATCTCGCTGGTCGACGACAGCGAAATCAAGCTGCTCAAGGCCATCGAACGCCTGATCAGCAAGACCATCGAGCGCAAGCCCGTGGCCGGCTGGGTGCCGCCCGCGCGCAGCGCCGCCGATGAGCCCGAAGACGACCGTGACGACGACGACCGCCCGCGCGGCGGCGGCCGCCGCCAGGGCCAGGGCGCCGGCAATCGGGGCGGCAACGGCGGCGGACGCGGCAGCCAGGGCAACGGCGCTCGCGCCAGCCAAGGCAATGGCGGCCGTCCGGCCCAGGGCAATGCCGGCGGCCGCGGCCAGGGCAGCGGCAATGGCCGCCCGCAGCAGCCGGCCCGCGCCGCGCAGCCGCGTAGCGGCGACCGCCAGGCCTCCGGCGAACGCCGCGAGGGCGGCCACAGGGATGCCGGCCGTTCCCAGGGCTCGCCGCGTCCCGAGGGCGGCGCCCCGCGCAACGGCGGTGCCCGCCAGGGCGGCAACCCGCGTGCGGGCGTGCTGCTGGGCAAGTAAACTCGCCGATCCTCCACGCCACGCATCCTGGATCATGCCGCTGTCGACCTGGTTGACCTTCTTCGTTGCCTCCTGGGCCATTTCCTTCTCGCCCGGCGCCGGGGCCATCTCGGCCATGTCGTCGGGGCTGAAGTACGGCTTCGCGCGCGGCTACTGGAACACGGCCGGCCTGATCCTGGGCATCCTGATCCAGTTCATGATCGTGGCGGTGGGGCTGGGCGCGTTGCTGGCCACGTCCGAAACCGCCTTCGCGGTGGTGAAGTACCTGGGCGTGGCCTACCTGATCTACCTGGGCATCCGCCAGATCCGCACCGACGCCGCCCCCGTGGCGGTCGACGGCGGCGATCCCGGCCAGTCCTCGATCCGCGACCTGATCGTGCGCGGCATGCTCATCAACATCACCAACCCCAAGGGCACGGTGTTCCTGATGGCCGTGGTGCCGCAGTTCGTCGATCCCGCGCTGTCGCTGACGCCGCAGTACCTGGCGATCGCCGGCACGCTGGCCTTCACCGACCTGGTGGCCATGGGCGTCTACACGCTGCTGGCCGCCAAGGTGCTGCGCCTGCTGCGCAGCGCCAGCCACATCCGCCTGATGAACCGGGTGTTCGGCTCGCTGTTCATCCTGGCCGGCGTCGTGCTGGCCACGTTCCGCCGCCATACGTAAGCGCGCCGGGCCGCCCCCAGGACGCCGCTTGTAAAATCCCCGCATCATGACCATCACCCAAGAAGTCGCGCGGCGACGCACGTTCGCCATCATTTCCCACCCGGACGCGGGCAAGACCACGCTGACCGAGAAGCTGCTGCTGTTCGCAGGCGCCATCCAGATCGCCGGCAGCGTGAAGGCCCGCAAGGCCTCGCGCCACGCCTCGTCCGACTGGATGGAAATCGAAAAGCAGCGCGGCATCTCGGTGGCCTCGTCCGTGATGCAGATGGAATACCGCGACTGCGTCATCAACCTGCTGGACACCCCGGGCCACCAGGACTTCTCCGAAGACACCTACCGCGTGCTGACCGCCGTGGATGCGGCGCTGATGGTGATCGACGCCGCCAACGGTGTCGAACCGCAGACCATCCGCCTGCTGCAGGTCTGCCGTGCGCGCAACACGCCGATCATCACGTTCATCAACAAGATGGACCGTGAAGTCCGCGAGCCGCTGGAACTGCTGTCCGAGATCGAATCGCACATCGGCATGGACGCCGTGCCGTTCTCGTGGCCGGTCGGCATGGGCAAGGCCTTCGGCGGCGTGTTCGACATCCGCCGCGACCGCATGCGCCTGTTCCGTCCGGGCCAGGAACGCCGTTCGGACGACGACGACATCATCCAGGGCCTGAAGAATCCCGAGATCGCCCAGCGCTTCGGCGCCGCCTTCGAGCAGGCCAGCGGCGAGATCGACCTGATCACCGAGGCGTCGCCCGCCTTCGACCGCGACGCCTTCCTGGCGGGCAAGCAGACGCCCGTGTTCTTCGGCTCGGCCATCAACAACTTCGGCGTGCAGGAAGTGCTGGACGCCCTGGTCGAACAAGCCCCGCCGCCGGGCGCCCGCATCGCGCTGGAACGCACCGTGCAGCCCGAAGAGCCCAAGTTCACGGGCGTGGTCTTCAAGGTGCAGGCCAACATGGACCCGGCGCACCGCGACCGCGTGGCGTTCGTGCGCGTCAGCTCGGGCCGCTTCGAGCGCGGCATGCGCCTGAAGGTGGCGCGCAACAACAAGGAAATGCGGCCCAACAACGTGGTGTCGTTCCTGTCCCAGCGCCGCGAGCTGCTGGACGAGGCCTATGCCGGGGACGTCATCGGCATCCCCAACCACGGCGTGCTGCAATTAGGGGACGTATTGACCGAAGGCGAGTCGCTGCGCTTCACCGGCCTGCCGTTCTTCGCCCCCGAACTCTTCCAGGCGGTCGAGGTCAAAGATCCACTGCGCACCAAGCAATTGCGCATCGGCCTGACCCAATTGGGCGAAGAGGGCGCCATCCAGGTGTTCCGCCCCGAGGCGGCCGGTGGCGCGTTGCTGCTGGGCGCGGTCGGCCAGCTGCAGTTCGAAGTGGTGGCCCACCGCTTGAAGGCGGAGTACGGCGTGGACGCCCGGATGATGCCCTCGCGCTATAACATGGCGCGCTGGATCACCTCGGACGACCCCAAGGCGTTGCGCAAGTTCATGGATGCCAATGCCGCCCATATCGCCTATGATGTCGTCGATGCGGTGGCCTTCCTGAGCGGTTCCGCGGCCCAGCTGCGGGTAGCCGAAGAGCTGTATCCAAACGTTAAATTTCACGCCATGCGCGAGCATGGCGGCAAGGTCTTCGCAGACAAGGTATAGCCTGCCCAGGCAGGCGGTAGAGGGTATCAATGTCGTGGCGTGTATTGTTCGCGGTGCTTCTGCTGGCGGTCGGCGCGGCCGCCTTCGGGGGCATCCAACTGGGTGACTGGCTGGTGGCGCATGCTCCGCAGGCCACGCCCGCTCCCGGGCAGGAAGAAACCGAAGCCTCCCAGCAACCCGTGCTGGATGCCAATGGCCGCCCCTACGTGGCGCAGCCTCCGCAACCGCGCGTGGACGGATCCCTGGGCGTTCCCGACAAGCCCGCGGGCGCCGAGTGGGCCATTCCCACCGTTTCGCTGTTCGACACCGTCACCGACCCGTCGGTGCAGATCTCGCGCACCAACGTCTCGCAGGAGGAAGCCCGCCAGTTGGCCGCCAACTCCGACGTGCCGCTGCCCACCGGCGGCTCCGACATCACCACGCTGGATCTGCAATCGCTGGGCAGCCAGGGCGCTGGCATACAGCCCACCGCGCAGCAGCCGCAACAACCGAACGTCGCCCCGATCCGTCCCGCCCCCGGCGTCTCCATCAACCAGCAGGCCATGGGCCAGCCGTCGCAGCCGATGGCCATGGGACAACCGGCGCAACCGGCCGCGCCGCAGAACAATCCGGGCAACTGGCAGGAATCCCTGCGCCACGAACTGGCCCAGTGTTCGAACCAGGGCTTCTTCGAGCGCCCCACCTGCTCCTGGAACGCCCGCAACAAGTACTGTGCGCCCAACCGCGCATGGGGCGCCATTCCCGAGTGCCCGCAACGCCCGTAGGCGGCGCGATGCCTCCCGGACCACGCCTTGCGCGGTCCAGCAAAAAGGGCGCGGAGACATCTCCGCGCCCTTTTTGCTGGCCGCGCGATATGCCGCGGCCTGGAAAGCCGGCGATTTAGCTGGCCACTTCCATCTGGCTTTGCAGGTAGTTCTGCAGGCCGACCTGATCGATCAGGCCGATCTGGGTTTCCAGGTAGTCGATGTGCTCTTCGGTGTCGTCCAGGATGTCCTGGAACAGATCGCGCGACACGTAGTCGCGCACCGATTCACAGTAGGCGATGGCGTCCTTTACCGTGGCCTGGGCCGCCGTTTCCAGCTTCAGGTCACAGGCCAGCAATTCGGGCACGTCTTCGCCGATCAGCAGCTTGTGCAGGTCTTGCAGGTTGGGCAGGCCGTCGAGCATGAAGATGCGTTCGATCAGGCGGTCGGCGTGCTTCATCTCGCCGATGGACTCTTCGTACTCATGCTTGCCGAGCTTGTTCAGGCCCCAGTGGTTCAGCATGCGCGCATGCAGGAAGTACTGGTTGATGGCAGTCAGTTCGTTGGTGAGCTGCTTGTTCAGGAACTGGATGACTGTCTTATCGCCTTTCATGATGAACTCCTTGTATTCATGCGCATGCCCATGGACACGACGCCGACGTCATGCGAATGGACGAAGGCTAACACTGCGCAAAGGGCCGCGACTACCCTTTGCCTGCATTTGGTAAACGGCTTTGCGAGTGCAATACGGAAACGTGAACCGAATGAGAATGAGTATGCGTGCGCGACAGCCCGCATCCACGGACACGGCTGCATGCGGGCTGGCGAAGCATGCACGCCTTGATTCCGCCCGGCCTGTCCAGTCATATCCACCCGGATAGGCTGCGCCGGCCACCCGATAACGCGCGTGACATGGCCGTGACTGCCATGTTGGCGTTCGGCAACAAACAGGGAACATGTCGATCGACTTCACGCCGGCAGGGGCGAAGGGCAATCTGATGAGACATCAGACGGCCCCTGCGATGCGGCCAGTTCCGGCGATCAGGCCCGGCGCGTCGCCAACCAGATACCGAACGCGATCGGCACGATGCCAGCCATGTCGAGCCACGACACCGGCTCGCCCAGCACGGCCCAGCCGAACAGCAGGCCCAGCGGCGGCATCAGGAAATGCAGCGCGCTGGCCGAGGTGGCGCTGTTGCGGCTGAGAATCGTGAACCACAAGGCGTAGCTGCCCATCGACACGGGCACGATGGTGTAGGCCATGCTCCAGAACAGGCTGGACGTCAGGTGCACCTGGTCGAGCGACTCGTAGTGCAACGCGAACGGCAGCAACACGAGCGACGCGGCCAACGACTGCACCGCCGTCGCGCTCCACAGGCTGGCGCGCGGCTTCAGGCGCTTGTACGCCAGCGTGCCCGCCACCAGGCCCAGCAAGCCCATCACCACGTGCAGCGTGCCTTGCAGGTCTTCGTGCATGCCGACCAGGCGTGAGCGCAGCACCAGCATCACGCCCAGCAAGCCCAGGCACAGGCCCAGCAGCTTGCGCCAGCCGAGCTTCTCGCCCAGCACCGGCCCGGCCAGCAGGCCGATCAGCAGGGGATTGGTGCTGATCAACACCGCGGTGAAGGCGGACGACACCGTCGCCATGCCGCTCCAGCTGAACCCCAGGTAGAAGGCATTGTTCAGCACGCCCAACCCCGCCAGGCACAGCAATTCGGCATAGGGAATCCGGCGCAGGCCGCCCGTGATGGCGGACATGCCCAGCATCAGTACGCCCGCGATCAGGAAGCGCACGGTCAGCAGCGTCAGCGGCGGACAGTCATGCAGGGCGATCTTGGCGGACGCGAAGGCCGAACTCCAGAGCAGGCAGAACAACGCGATGGAACCCCATGGCGTGGGTCGTTCTGCGGACGATGCGGCAACGGCGGCGGATACGGGCAGCGCAACGGTGAATTTCATGGGGGACGAGTCGAAAGAAAGGGCCGGCCCGACCGCGACCGTCAGAGGGATTCTGCGCCGCCCACCATCCATTGACAAATTCTTTATTCAGATCAAAAGTATTTGAAAAACCACTGGACAGGATCATCATGGACCTCGACCTGCTGCATAGTTTCGTCTCCGTCGTGGACGCTGGCGGCTTCACGCGGGCCGGCGAACGCGTGCACCGCACGCAGTCCACCGTCAGCCAGCAGATCCGCAAGCTCGAGGCTGCCCTGGGCTGCGACCTGTTCGTGCGCGAGGGCCGCCAGGTGCGCCTGACCGAAGACGGCGAACGCCTGCTGGGCTACGCGCGCCGCATGCTGGCGTTGTCCACCGAAATCCGCGAGGCGGTCAGGGGAACGCGCGGCGTGGAGATGGTGCGGGTCGGCGTACCGGACGATTTCGCGGTGGAACGCATGACGGCGCTGGTGGCGGACTTCGCACGCGCCCATCCCGCCGTGCGCGTGACCATGCGCTGCGATCTCAGCGCCATGCTGTCGCGAAGCCTGGAACGCGGGGAACTGGATCTGGCGCTGTTCAAGCGCGAACCCGGCGCGGGCGATTGCGTGGCGGCCTGGCCCGAACGCCTGACATGGCTCGGCTGCCGCGACTGGCCGATGCGGGAATTGCCCGATCCGGTACCGCTGGTCGCGTTTCCGCAGGGCTGCCTGTACCGCAACCGTGCCATTCACGCCCTGGAAAGCGCGGGCCGGCGTTGGCGCATCGCCTACGAAAGCCCGCACATGGGCGGCATTCAGGCGGCGCTGGAAGGCGGCCTGGGCATCGCGCTGATGGACCGGCGCTGTCTGACGCCGGCCATGCGGACCTGCGACGGCCTGCTGCCTCGCGCCGCGCCCAGCGAACTGGCGCTATGCATGAGCCCCGCGGCGTCCGGCAGCGCGCGCAGCCTGGCCCGGCAGATGCAGGGCTTCTGCGACGAGGTCGTGTCGTTGACGCGCGCGGCGGACGCAACGATGCCCAGCCCGGCCATGACGGACTGAATTCGACAGGAAAGGGAAAAGGAGGCCGCTTGAACGAGAGGTTGCGCGGCGATACGGCCCGACCCGGGCCAGGGGACGATCAGGCGGCCTGGGTGACGGCGCCGATGTTGGCGGCCGGCTGGTCGTTCTCGACCCGGACCGTGGGCATGCTCACCGGAACCGGCATGGCAATCGTACGCACGTCGCAGACGGTGGAGCAGCGCCCCCCCGGCAGGTACGCGAGCGCGGTCTCGGCGCAGCAACCGCAGCACGAGGCAACGCCCAGTTCGAATTGCAGATCGCCAAGCGACGTGGCACCCGCGTCGACACAGGCGCGGACTTGACGTTCGGTGACAGCGTTACAAACACAAATATACATGAGAATAATTATCGTCCTTTATTCTAGGGTGCGCAAGCGTTGCGCAATGACAGAGTGGCAAAACGCCAACTCGACCGCAGATCGCCCCGCCCGGGCCGGGCTTCACGCCCCTCATGCTAAAAAGGCGGGCCTGCATCACCGCAAGCCGTTTTCCCGGAAACCGCCTTCTCAAAACCGCCCCGTCCGGGCCTGGCCCGCGACGCGTCACACGCTGCACCTTCATGTCGTTCATCACCCGTCTATTCCCTCTTTGGGCGCTGCTCATCTCGGCCGTCGCCTATTTTTCGCCAACCACTTTCCGCCCCCTGCTTGCCTATGTGCAGTACCTGCTGATGCTGGTGATGCTGGGCATGGGCGCCACGCTGACGTTCGCCGACTTCCGGCGCGTGGCGAAGCAGCCCGCTCCCGTGGTCGCCGGCATCGTGATCCATTACCTGGTGATGCCGCTGGCCGCCTTCCTGCTGGCGAAGCTGCTGGACATGCCGCCCGAACTGACGGTCGGCATGATCCTGGTGGGCAGCGTGGCCAGCGGCACCAGCTCGACGGTGATGGTGTACCTGGCGGGCGGCGACGTCGCGCTGTCGGTCACCATCGGCGCCTTGTCCACGCTGGTGGGCGTGATCGCCACGCCGCTACTGACGCTGCTGTACGTGGACGCGGCCATCCCCGTCGATACCCTGGGCCTGCTGATCGATATCCTGAAGATCGTCGTGCTGCCGGTCGCGGTGGGACTGCTGCTGAACCACTTCGCGCGTCCCGTGGTGCGCGCGATCGAAGGGGTCCTGCCGCTGGTCTCGGTGCTGGCCATCCTGGCCATCCTGACCGCCGTGGTGGCCGCCAGCCAGGCCAGCATCGCCAGCGTCGGCCCCATCGTGCTGCTGGGCGTGATGCTGCACAACGCCCTGGGCCTGCTGGGCGGCTACTGGGGCGGCCGCCTGCTGCGCTTCGACGAATCGGTGTGCCGCACGCTGGCCCTGGAAGTCGGCATGCAGAACTCCGGCCTGGCCGCGGCGCTGGCGTACAAGTATTTCTCGGCGCTGGCCGCGCTGCCCGGCGCCATTTTCTCGGTGTGGCACAACATCTCGGGTTCGCTGATCGCCTCCTTCTGGGCCAGCCGGCCGCCGAAGGACGGCGTCAGGCACCAGGAAAAGCCGCGCCACTGAGGGCCAGGGCAATGGGGCATACGTGGCAAGCCCGTATGCCGCGCGGGGCTCAGTTGTCGAAGGTCCCGCGATACTCGGCCGCCACGTCGGCGCGTGTGTTGAACTCGAACATCACGCCGCCGGGCGCGCGGCAGAAGAAGCGCGAACCGCGGCCATTGTTGAAGACGTCGGACACCATCTCGACGCCTTCGGCCTTGAAGCGTGCATACAGCGTCTGCACCGCTTCGGCGTCGGGCAGCTCGAAGCCCCCATGGAAATTCGTGGGCCAGGCGGGCGTGGCCTCGACGTGCTCGATCACGACGTCAAAGCCGGGCCGCTTCAGGATGTAGGACTTGTCCCACGTCCCGTCGACGGTGAAACCCAGGTAATTCTCGAAGAACCGCGCCGTGGCGGTTGCGTCGGACGAAGGAAAGCTCAGGTGATTGAGCTTCATGGCGGTAGTCAGTCCGGTCATCATAGCCTCGCTATAAGGGGTCGGGCATGGCGTCCTGCCATGCGCTGCGATGACGTCAGAATATAAGCAAAAGCTCACATTGAACTACTCGCATCCGGCTGTGGCCACGGCATTGCCACGCGGGCCCCGCGAAAAGGCGATCTCGCGGCATGACGGACATCGAGGTCGATGCCGGTTGCTCGCATTCGGGGTCTTGAACCGCTGTTTTCAGGCCGCGTCCACACGCGCCAGATAGCCGAAGACGGCCGCGCCGATGCGCCGTTCCAGGTCGGCGACATCACGCTCCCCACGCTCGCCCGCCGCGTCGGTCATGGCGCGGATGATGGCGGACACGTCGCTTGCCGC
Organism: Bordetella ansorpii; assembly: GCF_900078315.1. GTDB lineage: Bacteria > Pseudomonadota > Gammaproteobacteria > Burkholderiales > Burkholderiaceae_B > Bordetella > Bordetella ansorpii. The sequence goes on along the minus strand of NZ_FKBS01000006.1, from coordinate 243,141 downwards.
GACCTCGGGCCGGGCACAGCCGCGCTTGGCCCGCCGGATGCACGTGACCAGCACGGCATGGAAACCCTGCGGCTTGTCGACCTCGCCGCGCAGTGCCGGCCGCGCCTCTTCGACGTCCAGCAGGCGGGCCAGCATGGGACGCTGCAACTGCTGGCGCACGGCGGCGCCGATCAGGTATTCCAATGCCGCGCGGCCCCCGCGTTGCGCCAGGGCGCCGCGCGCGTCGTCGTAGAAGCTGGTGGTCTCGCGTTCGATCAGGGCGACCGTCAGCGCGTCCTTGCCCGGAAAGTATTGGTACAGCGAACCGATGCTGACGCCCGCGCGCCGGGCCACCGCGTTGGTGTTGAAACCTTCCAGTCCTTCCGCTTCCAGCACCTGCGCGGCCGCCTCGACGATGGCGGCCACGGTCTGCAGCGAACGCATCTGCGTGGGCGCCTTGCGGGGCCGCAGCGGCTTGGCGCTGTCCTGGCTCATGGATGCTCCGCGCGGCTCAGAGCAGCCTGGCGCCCAGCGGCACGTCGCGATCCGGCACGCACAGGGCGACATCGCCGTTCTCGTCGTGAAAGCCCGTCACCAGGCACTCGGACATGATCGGCCCGATCTGCTTGGGCGGGAAGTTCAACACGGCCACCACCCTGCGGCCCACCAGGTCTTCCGGGCGATAGTGATGCGTGATCTGCGCGCTGGATTTCTTCTGGCCGATCCCGGGTCCGAAGTCGACCATCAGCTTGTAGGCCGGCTTGCGCGCCTCGGGAAAGGGCGCGGCCTCGACGATGCAGCCGACGCGCAGCTCGACCTTGGCAAAGTCGTCCCATGAAATCGGTGTGGTCACGATACGGTTCCTGCGTGAGGATGAGGGATCAGCGCGCGGCGGCCTGCGCCTTGCGTACGGCCGCTGGCGCGATGCGCAGCGCCTCGCGGTACTTGGCGACCGTGCGGCGCGCGATGACGATGCCCTGGCCGGCCAGGCGCTCCATGATCTGGCTGTCGGACAGCGGCTTGGCGCGGTTCTCGCCGGCCACCATCTGGCGGATGTGCTCCTGCACCGCGGTGGCCGACGCGGAGTCGCCGCTGTCGGTGGCCACACCCGTGCCGAAGAAGCGCTTGAGCTCCATCGTGCCGTATGGCGTCAGCATGAACTTCTGCGTGGTGGCGCGCGAAATGGTGGATTCGTGCAGGCCGAGTTCGCCCGCGATGTCCTTCAGGATGAGCGGCCGCATGGCCGCCGGCCCCTGGCTGAAGAAGGCGGCCTGGTGCGCCACGATGGCCTGCGACACACGCAGGATGGTGTCGAAGCGCTGCTCGACGTTGCGGATCATCCAGCGCGCCTGCTGCAGTTGCGCATGCAGGCCCGCATGGTTGGACTCGCGCTGGTTGCCCAGCATCTGCGCGTACAGGCCGTTGATCTGCAGGCGCGGCACCACGGCGCTGTTGAGCACCGCCTGCCAGCCTTGCCGGGTCTTGCGCACGATCACGTCTGGAATCGCGTAGTCGGCCGCGGGCACCGTCCAGGCGCGGCCGGGCCGCGGATCGAGCCGCTGGATCAGCGTGCATGCCGCACGCTGCGTCGCTTCGTCGCAACGCAGGGCCTCGCGCAGCCGCGCGGGGTTGCCGCTGGCCAGCAGCGGCAGGTGCTGCGCACAGATCAGCCGCGCGGCGGCCAGCGCCTCGGGATTCGCGGCTTCAGGCAGGCGCGACACGTCGGGATGGCGCAGTTGCAACACCAGGCAATCGGCGGTGTCGCGCGCGCCCACGCCAGGCGGATCGAACGATTGCAGCAGCGTCAGCGCCGCGCGCAGCTCGTCCAGGTCGACCTCGAGCTCTTCGGGCAGCCACGTCAGGATTTCCTCGAGCGGCGACCCCAGGTAGCCGTTCTCGTCCAGTTCGTCGATGAGCAACGCGGTCAGCGCGGCGTCGCGCGGTCCCGCGCGCGTCAGGATCAACTGGCCCAGCAGATGCTCGCGCAGCGTGTCGGTGCGGGCCGTCTGCGGCGTATCGCTGTCGTCGTCGGGATACACGCCACCCGAGCCCGGCATCTCTTCGATGCGCAATTCGGTGTCGGGCTGATTGTCATCGTTCTCGACCGAAGCCTCGCGCTGCGGATCGGCGGCATCGGCCTGATCGGCCGTTTCATCGCGCTCCAGCAGGGGGTTCTCGGACAGGGCCTGGGAAATCTCCTGCTCCAGCTCCAGCGACGACAACTGCAACAGTCGGATCGACTGTTGCAGTTGGGGGGTCAGTGTCAGATGCTGACCAGGACGGAGTTCTAAAGCGGGACGAGTCATAGGTACAATATTTTGCATGATGAATCCCTTTTCGCCCGAACGCATTCGCCAAGACAGCCGCATCGTTGGCCAAACCCTGGTGAAACTCGCGATTCCTCGCCTGGTCGTCCGGGCTCTGGTCATCGTCGTCGCAGCCATCATCTGGCTCTACGTATCGTCCAAGCTGCTGGGGGTAGGCCGTTCGATCAACTTCGACAGCCTGCACTCGCTGGGGCAGCAAACCGTGGACTTGCTGACCCGGATCAATCCCTACGCCTGGTGGGGCGTGGTGGCCATCTGGTCGCTCATCGTCTTCTTCCTGCTGCGTTCGTGGATCTACTCGGACATGGCCTCGGCGCGTGCGCGCCCGCTGGACGCCAACACGCTGGCCAGCCTGCGCGCCTCGCTGTCCGACGAATCCATCGACGTGCTGCGCTGGGTCTGGGGCGACCGCGAAGAGCCCTTCACGCTGGGCGACCTGCAACGCACACACCGGGAACTGCGCCGCAATCGTATCGGCAAGATCGCACTGGTGCGAGAACAATCGGCCATTCTGGACCAGGGCGGCATCCCGGTCGCCACGTCCACGTCGGCCCCCAGCGTTCCGCCTGCGCCGACCGCGCCGCGGCAACACACTGAACCTACCATCGGCCCGTTCCGATAGGCGGGTTCAATTGCGCGTGTGCGCAAAATATGTTTGACTACGGGTTATGGCCTTCGATTGCACCCCCTTCGCAATTGCCACCGAGCGCAACGACGCCTCGGTCGCAGGCCTGCGCGTGCTCTCCGCACGCCTACTAGCGCTATCGCTACACCTACCGATCGGTTGCCGGGCCTAGGGCCCCAAGTGGTAGCTCGGCAGCCTGGGTACGGCCCCACCCCGACCCGACACGCCTGCCACGCGTCTATCCGCTTTCCCTGCACGTTCCCACATTTGAAACCGAATCCGGCCAGACTTCCGGCTTGATGCCAGAAACCACGCCATCCGCCGCCGACCTTTTCGCGCGGACGGCGCCCGGATTCCCCGATACCGAGGTGTACCGATGATGCTCGCCAACCCCGCCGCCAAATACGTACCGTTCCGCCCGTTCGAACAGGATTTCTCCGACCGCACCTGGCCCAGCCGCCGCATCACCCAGGCGCCGATCTGGATGAGCACCGACCTGCGTGACGGCAACCAGTCGCTGATCGAGCCGATGAGCATCGAGCGCAAGCTGCGCTTCTTCGAGCAACTGGTGAAGATCGGCTTCAAGGAAATCGAGGTGGGCTTTCCCTCGGCCTCGCAGACCGACTTCGATTTCGTGCGCATGCTGATCGAAGAGAAGCGCATCCCCGACGACGTGACCATCATCGTGCTGACGCAATCGCGCGAAGAACTGATCACCCGCACGGTGGAAGCGGCGGCAGGCGCCAAGTGCGCCATCGTCCACCTGTACAGCGCCGTGGCGCCCGCGTTCCGCAAGATCGTCTTCAACATGAGCCAGGACGAGATCAAGAACATCGCGGTGACCGGCACGCGCCTGATCAAACAGGAGATGGCCAAGTACCCGCAGACGAAGTGGCGCTACCAGTACTCGCCCGAGGTGTTCAGCACCACCGAGCCCGAATTCGCGCTGGCCGTGTCCAACGCCGTGGCCGAGGAATGGAACGCCACGCCGCAGGACAAGATGGTGCTGAATCTGCCGGCCACCATCGAGGCCACCACGCCCAATATGTACGCCGACCAGATCGAATGGATGCACCGCAACCTGGCGCGCCGCGACAGCATCATCCTGAGCGTGCACCCGCACAATGACCGCGGCACCGCCGTGGCCGCCGCCGAATTCGCCGTGATGGCCGGCGCCGATCGCATCGAAGGCTGCCTGTTCGGCAGCGGCGAGCGCACCGGCAACGTCGACCTCGTCACCCTGGCGCTGAATCTCTACACGCAGGGCGTGCATCCCGGCCTGGACTTCTCGGACATCGACGAAGTGCGCCGCTGCGCCGAGTACTGCAACCAGTTGCCCGTGCACCCGCGCCACCCCTACGCCGGCGACCTGGTGTTCACGGCCTTCTCGGGCTCGCACCAGGACGCCATCAAGAAGGGCTTCGCGCAGCAGAAATCCGACGCCGTCTGGGAAGTGCCCTATCTGCCGATCGACCCGGCCGACCTGGGCCGCAGCTACGACGCCGTGATCCGCGTAAACAGCCAGTCGGGCAAGGGCGGCGTGTCGTACCTGCTCGAACAGGAACACGGCCTGGTGTTGCCGCGCCGCCTGCAGATCGAATTCAGCCGCGCCATCCAGCGCGTGACCGACGAAACCGGCCGTGAAGTCACCGCCGAAGACGTCTACACGATCTTCGACGAGGAATACCTGCAGCAGCACGCCCCGTGGAAGCTGATCCGTCACCGTATCGACGGCGATCCCAGCGCCGGCGAAGGCCGGCAGTTCACCATCACGGCCGAACTGGAATACGACGGCGAACGCCGCACGGTCACCGGTAGCGGCGACGGCGCCATCTCGGCCTTCGTGGCCGCGCTGGACGTGCCGGTCCGCATCATGGACTACCACGAGCACTCGATCGGCACCGGCACCGACACCCGCGCCGCCAGCTACGTCGAAATGCGCGTGGGCGATTCGCCCACCGGCTTCGGCGTGGGCATCGACCGCGACATCGTCACCGCGTCGTTCCGCGCCGTGCTGAGCGCCGTGAACCGCCATCTGGCCAGCGGCGCCAACGTGGATGCCGATGAGGCCGTGGCGGCCTGATACGGGCGTCTGGCAGCCCTTTCCGGGCTGCCTTGCCGATGAATGGGCCAGGTTCGGCCCTTAAAGACAAAACCCGCTGCGGCGGGTTTTGCCATTTCAGCATGACGCCGCAGCCGGATGGCGCGGGATTGCGCCGGTCCATCGGACCCGCGGGCGGCGCATCGCCTTGCAGGCGGCGTTACGTCAAGCGTATTGCGCGAGGCCGTTGCCCAGCGACCAGTTTTCCTTCCTGACCTCGACGAGATTCACGAACACATCTTCCGGCCGTATGCCGGGCGCTTCGCCCAGAAGTTGTGCGATCCGCTGGAACAGGGCTTTCTTCTGTTCCACCGTGCGAGTGTCGTTCGCGGTGATCTGGATGAACACGAGATCCTCGGTTCGAGCCACGTCGAGATACGTCGCGCCGTAGCGGAAATTCGCGGCGTCATGCTCGGTCAGGGCCATGAACTGGTCATCGTCGGGGACATTGAAGGTGTCACGCATGGCGCGGTAGACACTATCGAAGATCGCTTGCCGGTAGCTGTCGGTCTTTCCGGTGCGCAAAGAAATATGAACGAGTGGCATGAGGGGCCTCCTGATGATGGACCTTCATGCTATCCATTCGGATATGCTATGCGGGTGAATTTCAGCAATAAACAATTGAAATGACTGAATCCGCTTTGGACCTGGATGCCGTCAAGGCTTTCGTCCGCATCGCCGAATTGGGAAGCTTCACGCGCGCCGCCGAATCCCTGGGGGCAACGCAGGCCGCAATGAGTCTGAAGCTCAAGCGGCTCGAAGACCGGCTGGGTTTCCGGCTTATCGAGCGCACGCCCCGATACGTGGAACTGTCGGCGCGAGGCGCAAGTTTCCTGGCGCACGCACGCGAACTGCTGTCCGTCCATGATCGTGCGCTTTGCGCCGCCGCCGAGGCCAGGCAGCGCCTGACCATCGGCATCAGCGACCATGTCGCGGGACCGGAGCTTCCCGCGCTGATCGCGCGCATGAACGCGCAAGACCCGCAACTGCTGATCGAAATCCGGATCGGGTCGTCGAATGACCTGCTGCAGCGCTTCGATCGAAGGGAGCTGGACACGGTATTGGTTCGCCTGCACGTCGAGCGCGGCGACGGCCATGTCGTCGTCGAAGAGCAATTCGGCTGGTTTGCCGCGCCGGGCTGGCAGCATCGCGCGGGAGAGCCTTTGCCCCTGGCCACCATGGCCGAACCCTGCGGCGTGCGTGCGATGGCAGAGCAGCTTCTGGATGAAGCCGGCATACCCTGGGCCGAAGTCTTCGTGGGCGGCGGCGTCATGGCGGTCGCCTCGGCGGTCATGGCGGGGCTCGGCGTTGCCGCGTTGTCTCCGCGCATGGTGCCGTTCGGCGCGCTGGATGTGGGTCCCAGGCTCGGACTTCCCACGTTGCCGCGACTGCCCGTCCTGCTGCACACCAGGATCAGGAGCGGTCGAGCCAGCGATGCGCTTGCCGCCCTTTCAGCGGCATTCAAGAGCGCGGTACGGGGCTGATCCGATCCATGCCCATTCCTTCACGCACCAAGACGCAGGCGTCTGGAAGACGAGGGCACGGATCGAGGGCAACAGGAACAGATCGATGATGCTCGTCGATTCCGCGATCTGGATAGATCATTTCGACGGCAGAAACACCAGCCTGCAACCCTTGCTTGAACAGGATGGCGTCCTGACGCACCCTCTGGTGATCACCGAGATCGCATTGGGCAATCTTCCGCAGCGGGATTCCACCTTGCAGATTCTGCAAAACCTGCCTCATATCGAAGAAGCCTCGCATGCCGAAGCGTTGGCCTTGCTGCACAGCCAGCGGCTGGATGGGTCAGGTATAGGCTGCGTGGATCTGCACCTGCTTTGCGCCGTCAAGCGGCGACCAGGCACCCGATTATGGACCCGCGATAGAAAGCTGAACAAAGCAGCCACCGCGATGGGACTGGCTGGGCATCCGGCGGCGGCCTGATCGAACAGGCCGCCGCATCTCGCTCAATCGTGCTTGATCGAAATCGTCTTCAGCACCGTAAACCCATACAGCGCCTCGAAGCCCTTTTCGCGGCCGTGGCCGCTGGCCTTCACGCCGCCGAACGGCAGCTCGATGCCGCCGCCCGCGCCGTAGTTGTTGATGAACACCTGCCCGCTGCGCACCTTGCGGGCCAGGCGCAACTGGCGCGCGCCGTCGCGGGTCCAGATGCTGGCCACCAGGCCGTATTCGGTGGCGTTGGCGATGCGCACGGCATCGGCCTCGTCCTCGAAAGGCATGGCCGACAGCACGGGGCCGAAAATCTCTTCCTGGCCCAGTCGATGGTCCACCGGCACGTCGCGCAACAGCGTGGGGGCCTGGTAGAAGCCCTCGGGCGGCGCATCGTCGACCACGGCGCCGCGCGCCACGGTGGCAATGCGGTCCTGCTCGGCGGTCTTCAGGAACCCCTGCACGCGCTCCAGCTGGGTCTTGCGGATCAGCGGGCCGCAATCCAGGTCCATCGTGGCCGGACCCGCCCGCAGCTTGGCGAAGGCGGCGCCCAGGCGCTCCAGCACGGCCTCGTACGAGCCGCGCTGCACCAGCAGGCGGCTACCGGCCGAGCACGTCTGGCCAGCGTTCTGCACGATGGCATTGATCACCACGGGCAACAGCGCATCGACGTCGGCGTCGTCGAAGACGATCTGCGGCGACTTGCCACCCAGTTCCAGCGTAACCGGCACGTGGCGCTCGGCCGCGGTCTGCGTGACCAGCGCGCCGATGCGCGGCGAACCGGTGAACGAAATGTGATCGACGCCCGGATGGCGCGTCAGCGCATCGCCGGCCTCGTGGCCATAACCGGTGACGATGTTCAGCGCCCCCGGCGGAAAGCCCACTTCCGCCGCCAGCTCGGCCACGCGCAACAGCGACAGGCATGCGTCCTCGGCGGGCTTGACCACGCAGGCATTGCCCGCGGCCAGCGCGCCGCCGACGCTGCGGCCAAAGATTTGCATCGGATAGTTCCACGGCACCACATGGCCGGTCACGCCGTGCGGCTCGCGCAGTGTCAGCACGGTGTAGCCCTGGGTATAGGGCAGCGTTTCGCCATGCAGCTTGTCGGCCGCGCCGCCATAGAACTCGAAGTAACGCGCCAGCGCCGTCACGTCGGCGCGTGCCTGCTTGGTGGGCTTGCCGCAGTCGCGCGACTCGATCCCGGCCAGTTCGTCGAAATGGTCCAGCACCTTCACCGACAGCTTCAGCAGCAGGCGGCCGCGCTCGGCGGCGCTCAGGCGGCCCCAGGCGCCGTCGTAGGCGCGGCGCGCTGCTTGCACGGCCGCGTCGATGTCGGCGGCATTGCCGCGCGCGATGCTGTCGAATTCCTGGCCCGTGGACGGATCGATGACGGGAATGCGCTCGCCCGACGAACCTTGCGCCGGCCGATTGTCGATGAAGTGCTGTCTCATAACCACCTCTGATGAAGATGCTTGGGGAAGGCCGAGTCCTCTTGATGGGACGCTCGCCGCGGACATGCCGTCGCGCCATGAGCCTGGCCGGCAGTCGATGGGGACAACCTCCCCGCATGCCGTCATGCGCCATGCATGGAATGCGCTCATTGGCGCAATCACCCCACCGCATGGTACGACGCACCAGTTTAAACACACCCTCAGAACTGGACCGACAAGCCCCCGTCGACGACCAGGACGTGTCCGTTCACATAGGACGCCGCGGACGACGCCAGGAACACGGCGGCGCCGGCGATCTCTTCCGGTTGCCCCCAACGGCGCATGGGATTGCGCGAGGCCACCACCGGACCGATCTTGGGATCGGCCACCATGGCCGCATTGGTCTCGGTGGCGAACGTGCCGGGCGCGATGGCGTTGCTGGTAATGCCCAGCGGCGCATACTCCATGGCCAGGGCGCGCATCATGCCCGTCATGCCCTGCTTGGCCGCGGGATACACGGCGTCGCCCGCGCGCGCCAATTCGCCCACCACCGACGTGATGGCGATCAGCCGGCCATGCCGGTTGCGCACCATGCGCTCGGCTGCCAGCTTGGACAGCACCATGCCGGCCACCAGATCGGTGTCGATCAGCTCGCGGATCTCGGCGGGCGTCATGGCCTGCAGGGTCTTGCGGTTGCGTGCGCCCACGTTGTTGACCAGCACGTCGAGCCGGCCGAACTCGGCATCGACGCGGGCAAACGCCGCTTCGACCGCGGCGTCGTCGGCCACGTCGAACGGCAGCGCCGACGCCATCAGGCCTTCGGCGCGCAGGGCCTGCACGGCCTGTTCGATGGCCTGCACGTTGCGGCCATTGACCAGCACATGCGCGCCGCAGCCCGCCATGGCGCGCGCGATGCAAAGACCCAGCCCACGGGCCGAGCCGGTGACCAGCGCGACCTGGCCGGCCAGCGAGAACTGTTGCAGATACGATGAGGCAGTCATGCGGCGACACTCGCGTCGGGCAAGGCCGCGGCATCCGGCCTTGCGCGGCCCGGAACCCCGGACCGGATCAATGGGATGGACGCGCTACGAATCGCGGAATTCGGGCGCCCAGTGCAGCAGTCTACGCTCGACCCACGTCACGGCGTAGACCAGCACGATACCCACGATGGACAGCAGCGTCACCGCCGCGAACATGTCGGTGGCGTTCAGCGTGGCCAGGGCGGTGATCATCAGGTAGCCCATGCCGGTGGTGGAGCCCACGAATTCGGCCAGCACCACGCCGATCAACGCGAAACTGATGGCATTGGGCAGCGCGGCGAAAGTCCAGGCCGCCGCCGTCGGAATCCGCACGCGCCACAGGATCTGCCGTGGCGACCCGCCCAGCGTGCGGCAGAAATCCACCAGTTCGCGCTCGACGCTGCGCCCGCCCTTGTAGGTGTTGAAGAACACCAGGAAGAACACCACGAACCACGACGTGACCACCTTGGACGCCAGTCCCAGGCCGAAGAACATGGTGATCAGCGGCACGAACGCGATGCGCGGCATCGAGTTGAAGGCCACGATGAAGGGATTGCACACCTCGGACAGCATGCGGCTGCGCGACAGCGCCAGGCCCACGGCGAAACCGCTGCCCACCCCAGCCAGCAAGCCCAGCAGGGTGGCCTGCAAGGTCAGCAGCAGATGCGGCCAGACCGAACGCGGGCCGGGCTGGACCCACTGCCACAGCCGCACCGCCACGCGCGAGGGCTGGCTGATGAAGAAGGGATCGAACAGCGTGTTCTGCACGAACCACGGAATGCGTGTCAGGCCTTCCCAAGCCCCCAGCAACACGGCCAGGATCAGCAACTGCCACAGGCTGACCCGCAGCCGGTGCCGCAGGCCGCTGCGGCGGTCCTGGCGCAACTGGTCCTGCAGTGCAGCCGCGGCCTGCGGCGGCAGGCTGGCGGACGAGGCGTCGGCGGGCAGCGCGTGCCGGCGCGCCCAGCCCGGCAGGAAACGGAGATCGAATCCCATCATGCCTCAGGCCGCCGCGCGGAACTGTTGGCCCAGCACCGACCACAGGCTTTGCACGTGGGCGGTGAACCGCGGCGTCTCGCGCAAGGTGAACACGTCGCGGGGATGCGGAATGTCGATGCGCTCGTCGCGCAGCACGCGGCTGGGCGGCCCCGACAGCACCACCACGCGGTCCGACAGCATGATGGCCTCGTCCAGGTCGTGCGTGACCATGACGATGGTCTGACCCAGCTTGCGCCAGATCTCCATCAGCTCGCGGTGCAGATGGGTCTTGGTGTGCGTATCGAGGGCGCCGAAGGGCTCGTCCAGCAGCAGGATGCGCGGCTCGACGGCCAGGCTCATCAGCAAGGCCACGCGCCGGCGCATGCCGCCGGACAACTGGTGCGGATAGGCGTCGGCGAAAGCGGACAGATGGCCCAGTTCCAGCAGTTCGGCCACGCGCGGCGCGATGCGCGCGGCGGGCACGCCCTGGAATTTCAGGCCCAGCGCCACGTTCTTGCGCACGCTGTACCAGGGCAGCAGTGTGTCTTTCTGGAAGATGTAGCCCAGGGCCGGCGGCACACGGCCTTGCACGGCCTGGCCCGCCACGCGGATGCTGCCGGTGGTGGGCGGCAGGAATCCCGCGATCATGTTCAGCAGCGTGCTCTTGCCGCAACCCGATGGACCGACGATGGACACGAACTGGCCCTGCTCGATACGCAGGTCGACGTGACCGACCGCGTGCACGATCCCCGTGCGCGACTGATAGGCCTTGCCGACTCCCTCCAGTTCGATCATCGTCACAGGCCCCGTGCGCGGCGCACGAAACGCATGTCGACGCAGTCGGCGTAGGGCGCCTTCAACAGCTCGTCGTTGCTGTACTGGCGGCCATCGCCCATCACGCCGGTCATGCGCGCGTAGGCGTCCTGCGTGATGATGTTGTCGTTCAGGAACACCGACTTCTTGTAGACGTCCAGCGTCTTCTCGATGGCGGGCCGCGCGTAGGCGCTGAGGTAATCGTCGTAGATCGCATCGGCGATCTGCGTGGCGCTGTGGGCGGTGATGAAGTCCTGGGCCTTGACCAGCCCGCTGACGAAGGCCTGCACCACCTCGGGACGCTTCTCGATGGTGTCGCGCAGCGTCAGCGCCGCGATGCCGGGCACGTCGCCGCCCATGAATTCCTGCCACGAGGCGTCGGTGGTGGCATCGAAGATCGGCACGCCCCAGCCTTCCTGCTGCGCCTGCTCCATCATCGACATGGTGGCCATGCTGGCCGACACCGAGCCCGTCTTCAGCGCCCCCAGCATGGTGGCCAGATCGCCCAGCGGCCGGATGTCGACCTTGTCGCCTATACCGGCCTTTTGTGTCAGGTACACGGCCATCAGCCAGGTGCTGGACTGCGGTTGCGTGGCGCCCATGCGCTTGCCGGCCAGGTCTTTCAGGCTGCGCACTTTGCCGCTGTCGTAGTCCTCGCGGCGCACGATGACGTTGGCGTAGGTCAGCTTGCGGTCGAAGCCGAAGACCAGCGCGGCGGGCTTGCCCGACAACGTCAGCGCGGGCGCGGCGGTGGCGGCCGTGGCGCCGAACACGATCTGCCCGGCCGCCAGCAGCTGGTTGGTGCGCGGACCGCTTTGCGAATTCAGGTATTCGACTTCCAAGCCGTGCTCGCCGAAATAGCCCAGCTTCAGCGCCACGTAGCCCGCGGCGAAGAAGGGATCGATGCTGCCTTGGCCGTAGGCCACGCGGCCAAGCTTCTGGGCGCCGAAGGCCGACCAGGGGGCCAGCATGCCGGCGGCGGCCAGGCCGGTGGAAGCCGCCAGGAACCGGCGGCGCGACGCGCCGATGCCCGTGCCGTGCGCAGTGGAAGTCATGTCGTCCTCGCGAGGTGTTGTTGTGATGATTGTGCGCACAACGATACCTCAGCCGGACAGGATTGGGGATGGCCGGATCCGGTCGCGCCGCATCCCGCCCCCGAGGCGGGCCAGCGCGCCGCAACGGCGTATCAGCCGTGGCTTTTCGGCGCGGCGTTGCGGCGCGAGACCAGCGTGCCGGCGGTCGCCCAGTTCTGCGGCGCGACGTCGTCGAACACCACGAACACGCTTTGCGGATTGGCGCCGGCATGCTCGACCAGCGCCTGCGTCACCGACGCGGCGATGGCGGCCTTCTGGTCTTCGGTACGGCCTTCCAGGATTTCGATACGGACGTAAGGCATGGAGATTCCTTGTTCGGAGCAAACGGCGGGATCGCAAGCGCGGCCCGGGCGCGTGCGTGGCTCACGCACGCGCCAGGTCCTGGGCGGATCGGAAGATCAACCCGCGGTCTTGGCGGCCTTCTTGGCAACCGCCTTCTTCACCGCCGTCTTCTTGGCGGCAGTCTTGGTCGCGGTCTTCTTGGCGGCCGTCTTCGTGGCCGTCTTGGTGGCCGCGTTCTTGGTCGCCGCCTTCTTGGCGACCGTCTTGGCCGGCGCGCCTTCCGACGTCGCCGCGGTCTTGGCCGACTTCGCCGGCGCGCGGCCCGGCTTCTCGGGACGCGGCTCGAACTCGAAGCCCACCTTGCCGTCGGGCTGGCGCACCAGGAACGCCTTGAACTTGCGGTTGGTGCGGCTGGACACGAAGCCGTCCAGCAGGTCGGTGCGGCCATTGGCCAGCAGCTTTTCCATCTGCTCGCGCGAGATCTCCTGCTGCAGGATCACCTTGCCCGAACGGAAGTCGCAGGTCTTGGACGGACCGACCGACTTCTCGCAGACGTAGCTCATGCCGTGCTCGAACACGCGCGATTGGCACTTGGGGCACGGCCCCACCGGCGTGTGGCCGGAGAAGTCCACTTCCTCGCCGTCGTCGTCATCGCTCTGGCCGAAGTCGAACTCGAGCTTGTCCTCGTCGCTGATGCGCAGGATGGCCGCGAACGGACGGCCCATCTTGCTGATGAAGCCCTGCAGCGGACCGATCTCGCGCTTGGCCAGCAGCTCTTCCACTTCCGGCAGCTCGAAGGTGCGGCCGCCCGGATGCTTGCTGATCGAGAAGTCGCACTGCGTGCACGCATAGCGGCGGTAGTTCTCCTTCACCACGCCCCGGCACTTGGGGCAGGGCGTGACCAGGGTGGCGTAATCGCCCGGCACCGTATCGCGCTCGTATTCCTTGGCGCGTTTGACGATCACCTGCGTCATCTGCGCGATCTCGCGCATGAAGGCCTCGCGGCCGAGGCCGCCCTGCTCGATCTGCTTGAGCTTGTGCTCCCATTCGCCGGTCAGTTCCGGCGAGGTCAGTTCCGTCACGTCCAGGCCGGACAGCAGCGTCATCAACTGGCGCGCCTTGGCGGTGGGCACCAGGTCGCGGCCCTCGCGGCGCAAGTAGACCTCGTTCAGCAGGCCTTCGATGATGGCCGCGCGCGTGGCCGGCGTGCCCAGGCCGCGCTCGGACATGGCTTCGCGCAGTTCCTCGTCGTCGACCAGCTTGCCGGCGCCTTCCATGGCCGACAGCAGCGTGGCTTCGTTGTAGCGGGGCGGCGGTTTGGTCGCCAGGCCCACCGCATCGACTTCCTCGGTGCGCACGGTCTCGCCGTCGGCCACGGGCACCAGATTGGCGTCCTCGCCCTGGGCTTCCTTGCCGTACACGGCCAGCCAGCCCGGCGACACCAGCACCTTGCCCTCGGTCTTGAAGCGGTGGCCCTGCACCTGGGTCATGCGCGTGGTGACGCGGAACTCGGCCGACGGGAAGAACACCGCCAGGAAGCGCTTGAGCACCAGGTCGTACAGCTTGCCCTCGGCTTCGCTCAGGTCGCGCGGCACCTGCAGGGTGGGGATGATGGCAAAGTGATCCGACACCTTCTTGTTGTCGAAGATGCGGCGGTTGGGCTTGACCCAGTCGTTCTTCACCACCGTGGCGGCATGCCGCGACAACCCGCCCACCGCGGCGGAATCGCCCTGCGCCAGCACCGACATGGTCTGGCGCACGGTGCCGATGTAGTCCTCGGGCAGGTAGCGCGAATCGGTACGCGGATAGGTCAGGGCCTTGTGGCGTTCGTACAGCGTCTGCGCCAGGGCCAGCGTGGTCTTGGCCGAGAAGCCGAAACGGCCGTTGGCCTCGCGTTGCAGCGAGGTCAGGTCGTACAGCGCGGGCGAGGCCTGCGTCGAGGGCTTGGACTCCTCGGTGACGCTGCCCGGCTGCTCGCGGCACGCCGCCACCACGCTCTGCGCGGCGGCCTGCGACCACAGGCGCGACTCGCGACGCTCGGGATCGCGGTCGTCCTTCTTGAAGTCCGGGTCGATCCAGCGGCCCTGGTACAGGCCGGCGGCGGCCACGAAGGTGGCGTGCACTTCCCAGTAATCGCGCGACACGAAGCGGCGGATGCGCTCTTCGCGTTCGTGCACGATGGCCAGGGTCGGCGTCTGCACGCGGCCCACGGGGGTCTTGAAGAAGCCGCCGTCCTTGCTGTTGAAGGCGGTCATGGCGCGCGTGCCGTTGATGCCCACCAGCCAGTCGGCCTCGGCGCGCGAGCGCGCGGCGGCCTCCAGCGGCTTCAACTGGATGTCGTCGCGCAGGTTCTGGAACGCATCGCGGATCGCCTGCTGCGTCATCGACTGCAGCCACAGGCGCTGGACAGGCTTGTTCACGCCGGCGTACTGGATGATGTAGCGGAAGATCAGCTCACCCTCCCGGCCCGCGTCACAGGCATTGATCAGGGCGGTGACGTCCTTGCGCTTGGCCAGGCGTACCAGCAGCTTCAGGCGCTCGGACGACCGCTTGTCCGTCGGGCCGAGTTCGAACGCCGGCGGAATCACCGGCAGGTGCGTGAAGCTCCATTTGCCCTTCACGGGATCGTTGGGGGCGACCAAGCCGAGCAGATGCCCGATACTGGAAGCGAGGACGTAACGTTCGCTTTCAAAATAGTCGCCCTCCCGCGCGAAGCCTCCAAGGGCGCGTGATATATCCAGGGCTACCGAGGGCTTCTCGGCAATAATCAGCGTTTTGCTCATGAGTATCCAGTGGCGGCAGTCCCGCCTCGATTAGCGCGGATGATAAGAGGGGAGATTCAGGGCATGCAAGTCGGGGGTCATTCGCCAGCAGGATCGGAATTGCACACTTGGCGCCAATTCCTGGGTCGCGCGACCCTGGGATTGGGGGTCCTGCTGCTGGGCAGCGGCGTGATTTGCTGGGTGGCGGCCAACTGGCCGGCCCTGGACAAGACCGAGCGTTTCGTGGGCGCCCAGGCCCTGCTGGCGTTGTGCGCGCTGGCCGCCGCGGGCATCGGGTTGCGCCTGCGCGCCGATGCCGATTCGCGGCGCCACATCGCGGGCGCGGTGCTGACATTGGCCGGCCTGCTGCTGGGCGCCCTGCTCGCCCTGGTGGGTCAAACATACCAAACCGGTGCCGACACCTGGGAATTGTTTGCCTTCTGGGCCCTGCTGCTGCTGCCCTGGGCGCTGGTGGCGGCCAGCCAGCCGGTCTGGCTGCTGTGGGTGCTGGTCGTGAACGTCGCCGCCTCGCTGTGGCTGGGCGAGCATCTGTTCGCGTGGTGGGTGGCATTCGCCGGCCCCGGTTTCCCCAGTCTGGTGATGGCAGGGCTGAACCTGCTGATGCTGATCGGCTGGGAACTGGCCGCGCGCCATTGGCGCGCCAGTACCCGGGTCGGACCCCGCGTGCTGGCCATCCTGACGGTGGGCGTACTGGTGCTGGCCCTGATCGTGGGCGACATCATCATGGGCCTGGGCAGCTACACCGGCATCGCCTGGATCATCGTCACCGTGGCCTTGGGCCTGTATTACCTTCGTGCGCGGCGCGATCTGGTCATCCTGGCCATGCTGGCCGCCGGCGCCATCCTCGTGTCGCTGCGGGTCGTCGGAGAATGGCTGCTGCGTCTCGAGCCCGGCATCTGGGCGGTCCTGCCGCTGGCCGCGCTGCTGATGGCCGAGGCCGTGTGGGCCGCGCGCTGGCTGCGCAAACTGGCCGCGCAGAGCCCCACCGGGCGCATGGCCGATTCCGCGCCCGAAGGCGCCTCGGCGGGCAACGCGGTCGATCCCGCCGACGCCAGCGCCCCCGTCATCGCGCTGGCGGGCGACACCACCCAGGCACGGGCCGAGACGCCCTGGTACATCTACGGCCTGCTGGGCCTGAGCGCCTGGCTGGCGACACTGCTGCTGTTGCTGTTCCTCGCCGTGTCCGGCGTGATCGGCTCGCCGGAGATGGCGGGACTGGCCGGCCTGGCCCTGTGCACGGCCAGCATCGCAGCCCTGCGCAACGCCAGCGGGGCGTTCTGGCGCCAGTGCGCCACCGCGATGGGCTTCACCGGGCAACTCCTGATCGCGTACGGCCTGTACGACCTGTCCTCCGCCTACGGCACCTGGCTGATCGTGCTGGCGATGGGTATCGTCGTCTATGTCCTGGCGCCCGACGCGCTGCTGCGGTTTCTCAGCGGCTGGATGATGGCCCTGGCCGGCGCCTGCCTGGTCTGGCGGTTCATGTGGCCCAACCTGAGCACCAACGTCGATCTGATCGACGCCATGATGGACTACGACGTGGCCGTCTCCTCCATCATCTGGCAACCGGTCGCGGTGCTGGGCGCCTGGACGGCCGCCGCGGCCTTCTGGATCGGGCATCGGCTGGCGCCGCCGCGCCAGCGCAAGCTGGATCCGCTGGGCTGGTCGACCGCCATCGCCGTGCAAAGCCTGGTGTGGCTGTCGGGTGGCGTGGCGGCCACGAACCTGTTCGAGCTCTGGTCGGCGCGGCCGGCCACTGCCGCGCTCAGCCTGGCCGGCGCCCTGCTGCCTGCCGTGGTGGCGGCCCTGGTGCTGGGCGCACGCCGCGCGGCGCTCACGCCCGCGCTGGTCTGGACCGTGCCCCTGGCCCTGCTGGTGCTGGCGCTGTTCTGGTTGCCCAGCCCGGGCATCGCCTTCGCTTTGACATGGATGCTGCTCGGAGCCGGCCTGAACAAGCCGCGCCTGACCATTTTTGGCGTGGTGGCGCTGCTGTTCTACCTGCTGATCTATTACTACCAGCTGGAAGTGCCGCTGCTGCAAAAGGCCGGTTGGCTGGCCACGGCGGGCGTCATGATGTTCCTGCTGCGCGGCATGGTGTGGCTGGTGCCGCGCGTGATGCGCACGGCAACGGCCGCGCCTGACGTGCCGGGCCGTGCCACCGCCACGCAGCGCTGGCGCGCGGCGGGCGTGGTGGCTGGGCTGCTGCTGGCGCTGGCGGCGGCCAATACCGCCATCTGGCAGCGCGAGACCCTGCTGGCCTCGGGCCGCGTGGCCATCCTGGCGCTGGCGCCGGTCGATCCGCGCTCGCTGATGCAGGGCGACTACATGGCGCTGCGCTTCGCGGCGGGCGACGCGGTCAACCGGTTGCTGGACCAGGACCCGAGCCATCTGGGACCGGATGACAGCCCTTTCGTGCGCACCGAGGGCTATCTGGTGCTGGCGCCCGACGAACAGGGCGTGGCGCAGGCCGTGCGGCTGCAGGAGCGCGCAGAGCCGCGGACCGGCGACGAACTGGTGCTGCGCTACCGTGTGCGCCCCGAAGGCGTGCGCATCGTCACCAACGCCTATTTCTTTCCCGAGGGGCAGGCCGAGCGCTACGCGGCGGCACGCTATGGAGAGATCCGGGTCGACGACAGCGGTACGGGGCTGCTGGTACGGATGCTGGATGAGAAACGGCAACCGCTGTAGGCAGGCGGCACGGATGAGTTGCCCCCGAAATGAATCCGGCCTTCGGGACTCGGTTCAGGGCCTACCGCTTTTCTTGCGGAGAGATTGATCCGGCCAGCGGAAACCGCCGCGCCCAGCGGGCCGTCGCCTCGGCCAGGAAGGCCTGCACGTCCGGCGCATCGAAACCTGCGAATCCCAGGTCGCGCCAAGCCTGGCCCAGCGTCCGCAAAGGCCGCTGGGTGTCCAACGTGGCCGCGCCGTTCTGCTTGGACAGCTTCATGCCGCTGTCCGGATCCACGATCAGCGGCACGTGCATCACGCGCGGCACGGGTAGGTCGAGCAAGCGAGCCAGCACCCGCTGCCGCGCCGTGGAACTGAGCAGATCGGCGCCGCGCACCACGTCGGTCACCCCCTGGGCGCCATCGTCCACCACCACGGCCAACTGATAGGCCCACAGGCCGTCCGCACGCCGCAGGGTGAAGTCTCCCACGGCCTGCGCCACGTCCTGCTGCTGTGGGCCCAACCAGCGGTCCTGGAAGTGTTCCGTGCCTGAAGGCACCCGTACGCGCCAGGCGCGCGCCTGACGGCCCGGCGCCAGGCCGTGGCGGCAGGTGCCGGGATAGGGCCGCTCGCCATCGGCGCCGGCCTCGCCCCCGCGCAGTTGCGAATCGGCGATCTCGCGCCGGGTGCAGCCGCAGCCGTAGATCAATCCGCGCGCGGCAAGATCATCGAAAGCCTGCTGATACGCCTGGCCGCGCCGGGATTGCCACATGACGTCGCCGTCCCAGTGCAGCCCCAGGGCGCGCAACTGATCCATGATGCGGTCGGCGGCGCCGTCCACGGTGCGCGGGGTATCGACGTCCTCGATGCGCAGCAGCCAGCGTCCACCCTGGGCACGGGCGTCCAGCCAGCTGGCCAGCGCAGCCACCAGCGAACCCGCGTGCAGCGGCCCGCTGGGACTGGGAGCGAAGCGGCCGATGTACGTCGTCACGGGAATGAATGAGGGACGGGCCCCGTTTCTGGGGCCCGGAAACCGGCGCTGATGCGGTTAATGCAGAAGGCGGCGGCCGCCTTCGTCCTCGAGCAGTTCTTCGAGCACCAGATTGTCGATCTCGGCTTCCTGGCTCCAGAGCACCATCAGCGCGATGATCTTGATGCGCGACAGCGGCACGGGCGTCTCGGGCGAGGCCAGCGCACGATCGATGACGATCTCGCGCAGCGGCGCCGGCAGCACGCCCGCGGACTCCAGGAAGGCGATGAAACCGATGGACTCGGTACCGAGTTGCCGGTATTCGGAATCGGTGTAGATGCGAACGCCGCTGCTGGGAACCTGCGCCAGTTCGACGCAACGCTCGGTGGTTTCGGCCAGACCGTAGAGCCAACCCAAGGCGTCGTCGATGTCTTCGTGCTCGAACCCGGCGGCGGCGAGCCGCTTTGCCAACACGTCGGCCGCAGGACAGGCTTGCGGCGTGTAATAGTTTTCGAACAGATAAACCAGGATATCGAACATATAGCGGCCAAGTGGCCGTTTGCCCAGTCGGCCCGCATATCGGCAAACCAGCAAACGTAATTTTACTTTACGCTGATTTGCCACCTGGGGCAACTTGGTCCTACGTACAGGTTGCGCAGGCGGCCCCGGCGTGAAAAACGGTCGCGTCGCATCGACACCAGAGCGGCGCCCACGGCCGTCAGGCGGGCGCGGCCCCGCGCGCGGCGCGCGCTTGCACCACCTGATTGACCACGGCGGGGGCGGCGACCACCAGTCCCAGCAGCCCGCTGGCCAGGCCGGGGGCGATGGTCAGCAATGCGCCCACCGCGCACAGCAGGCGTTCCCAGGATTTCATGCCCACCAGCATGTAGCGCGAGAACGCCGCGGACAGCAGCACCAGGCCGATCATGCAGCCGATCAGCGTCACCCAGAAATCATAGGGCGAGAACCCCTGCACGGAAATGAGCAACGACGGTGAAAACACGAAGACGAACGGCACGATCAGCTTGGTGATGCCCAGGCGAAAGGCGGTATTGCCGGTCTGGAAGGGATCGCTGCCCGCCATGCCGGCCGCCGCATAGGCCGCCAGGGCCACCGGCGGCGTGATGTCGGCCAGGATGCCGAAATAGAACACGAAGAAGTGCGCCGCGATCGGTTGCACGCCCAGTTGCACCAGCGTGGGCGCCGCCACAGTCACCATGATCAGGTAATTGGCCGTCGTGGGCACGCCGCACCCCATCAGAATGCACACCAGCCCGGTCATGCACAGCGCGGCCGCCAGCGTCAGGGTCTGGGTGCTGGCCAGCGCCTCGGGGATCACGGCGCTGGCGCCCGAGGCCAGCCATTGCGCCGTCGAGATGACGATGAAGGAAATCTTGAACCCCACGCCGGTCAGCGTCACCACGCCGATGATCAGCCCGACCGTGCCGGCCGCCGCGCCGACGGCCAGCGCGTACTTGGCGCCGGTTTCGAATGCCTCGTACAGATCGCGCCAGCGCAGGCGCTGATAAGGATTGAGCAATCCGACCAGGATGCAGCCCGTGATGCCGCAGAACGCCGCCAGATACGGCGTGCGTCCGCTGGCCAGTACGCCGACCAGCAACAGCAGCGGGATCAGGGTCGGCCACCGCGTGCGGAAGGACTCGCGCAGGCGGGGCATTTCCTCGGCGGTCAGGCCGCGCAGGCCCTCGCGCTTGGCCTCGAAGTGAACCTGCATGAACATGCCGAAGAAATACAGCAGCGCGGGAAAGATGCCCGCGATGGCGATCTGCTGATACGGGATGCCCAGGAATTCGATCATCAGGAAAGCGGCCGCGCCCATGATGGGCGGCGTGATCTGGCCGCCGGTGCTGGACGCCGCCTCGACGCCCCCGGCGAAGTGGCGCGGATAGCCCACGCGGATCATGGCGGGAATGGTCAGCGAGCCGACCGTGACGGCGTTGGCGACGGACGAACCCGACAGCATGCCGAACATCGCCGAGCCGAAGACCGACACCTTGGCCGGTCCGCCGGCATAGCGCCCGGCGATGGTCGAGGCCGTATCCAGGAATAGCTGGCCCAGGCCGATGCGCGTGGCCAGCACGCCGAACAACACGAAATGGAACACATAAGTGGCCACCACGCCGACCGCCACCCCATAGACGCCCTGGCTGGTCAGGTACATGTGGTTGACGATCTGCGCCCAGCTGTTGCCCGCGTGCTGCAGCAGGCCGGGAAACACGCGTCCGAACGCGGCATAGGCCAGGAAGACCATCGCGATGATGGGCAGCGGCCAGCCCATGGCGCGCCGCGTGCCCTCCAGCAGCCCGACGATCAGGATCGAGCCCATCAGCACATCCAGCGGCAGCGGATTGCCGACGCGATAGGCCAGGTCGTCGAAGATGTAGGGGATGTAGAGCACCGTCAGCGCCAGCAGGGCGGCGATCAGCCAGTCGTACAGCGGCACGCCGCCCGGCGCATACCAGGCCGAGCGGGGCTCGCGCCGGTAATGCGCCTTGCTGAATCCGAACACCAGGAAGATCAGGCTGAGCACGAAGGCCAGGTGCACGCCGCGGTGCGTGGCCTCGCGCAGCAGGCCGAAACCCGCGGTGTAGTAATGGAACAGCGAGAGCGCCACCAGCAGCAGCGAGACGATCCATGCGGCCGTCTTGCCCAAGGGACGAAAACGGATTTCGGAGTCGTAGGTTTCCGCCAGTTGCTGGGTCTTTTCGTGATCGATCTGCATGACCTGGGCACTCTGTGAGAATGCGAGAAGACGCGGCGCGCCGGCCTGTCGAAGGGCCGGCGCGCGCGGTAGAGACGTCGAATGCCTGACGTCGGTCGGTGCTTACTTCAGCAGCCCGGCTTCCTTGTAGAACTTCTCGGCGCCCGGGTGGAACGGGATGCCCGCGCCCTTGACCGCGTTCTGCAGCGTGATGAGCTTGCCCTTGGCATGGCCGCTGTCCAGCGTCTTGCGCGTGGCGTCGCTGTAGAGCTTCTTGGTCAGCTCATAGACGATGGCTTCGGGCAGCTTGTCGGACGTGACCATCTGCGCGTTGACGGAAATCGTCCTGGCCTCGGCCACGCCCTGATAGGTATTGGCCGGGATGACGTCGGGCGTGAAGAACTGCTGTTCGGCGCGCAGCTTGTCGATCTCGGGACCGACCAGCGAGACCAGTTCGATGCCGCCGCCGCTGGCGGCCAATTCGGCGATGGCGCCGGCCGGCGCGCCGCCCACGAAGAAGAAGGCATCCAGGCTGCCGTCGCGCATCTTGTCGCCGGCCTGGTTGGGCTTGAGGTATTCGGCCTTCACATCCTTGTCGGCCATGCCGTAGGCCGCCAGGATCAGGCGCACGTCGACCAGGGTGCCCGAACCGGGCTCGTCCATGGACACGCGCTTGCCGCGCAGGTCGGCCACCGATTTGATGCCCGAGCCCTTGCGGGCCACCAGATGGATGCTTTCCGGATACAGGGTGGCGATCAGCCGCAGGCCCTGCGCCTTGGGCTTGCCCTCGAACGTGCCGGTGCCGCTATAGGCCCAGTAGGCCACGTCGGACTGCGTGAAACCGGATTCGAGCGATCCGCCCAGGATGCCGTTGATGTTGGCGACCGAGCCATTGCTGGCCACCGCGGTGGCGACCAGCTTGCCGGGCTCGGAGATCGAGTTGGCGATCATTCCGCCCACGGGGTAGTAGGTGCCGGCCGTACCGCCCGTACCGATGCGGAAGAACTGCTGGGCGTGCGCCGAGGTGGCCGCGCCCGTGATGGCCAATGCGACGGCCAGGGTTTTGATCCAGCGATTGAGCTTCATGGCTTCTCCGTAGTAATAAGGCACGACCTTGCGTCCCGTCCCTCCCAAGACGGGACGCGCCCGCACTACGCGTGCGGCGTGAAAGCTTTTTGTGGGCCGCCCAAGGCCGGGTCATTCCAGGAAAAACACCCCGTTTGGAACATCCCGCCAAATATGCAGCGTTGGGAAACCTTTCTTTTCGCTTTCTTTAGGTAAATTCTTACACGCGGTCCGGCGTGCGCCAATGCTCGCGGGGCTATGGTTTACCTGGGGCGGGCTTACCCGCGCCTTCAAATATTCCAAGAGGAAAAATGGGTTCATCCGACACTCCCACCTGCCCGGAAGGCAATCCGTACCTGCCGCCTCCCGTCCTGCCCGGCCAGCCGCTGGCCAGCGTGGACACGCCCACGCTGGCCATCGACCTGGACGCCTTCGAGGCCAATCTGAAGACCATGCAGGACTGGGCCGACAAGCACGGCGTCGCCCTGCGCCCCCATGCCAAGGCGCACAAGTGCCCTCAGGTGTCGCTACGCCAGCTGGCGCTCGGCGCGCGCGGCATCTGCTGCCAGAAGGTCAGCGAGGCGCTGCCTTTCATCGCCGCCGGCATCCTCGACATCCATATCAGCAACCAGGTGGTGGGGCCGGCCAAGCTGGCGCTGCTCGCCCGCATCGCGCCCAACGCCACGCTGAGCGTGTGCGTGGACCATCCCGACAACGTCGACGCGCTGTCGGCCGCCATGGCGCAGGCGGGGGCGCACCTGACGGTGCTGGTCGAGGTGGACGTGGGCCAGGGCCGCTGCGGCGTGGCCGACAGCGGGCAGGCGGTGGCGCTGGCCCAGCGCATCCAGACCGCGCCGGGGCTGACCTTCGGCGGCCTGCAGGCCTATCACGGCACGGTGCAGCATTTGCGCACCCGCGCCGAACGGGCAGCGGTGTGCGCCCAGGCGGGCGAACGCGCCGCGGCGTTCGCCCAAGCGCTGCGCGACGCGGGCATCGTCTGCGAACGCATCACCGGCGGCGGAACCGGCAGCGCCGAGTTCGACGCGGCAAGCGGGGTGTACACCGAGCTGCAGGCGGGCTCCTATGCCTTCATGGACGGCGACTACGGCGCCAACGAGTGGGACGGCGCCATGGCCTTCCGCCACAGTCTGTTCCTGATGTCCACGGTGATGAGCACCGCCAAACCCGGCCGCGCCGTGCTGGACGCGGGCCTGAAGTCCACCACCATCGAGTGCGGGCTGCCGTCGGTGTATGAACGCCCCGACCTGAAATACGTCGCGGCCAACGACGAGCACGGCGTGGTGACGGTGCAGGAAGGGGACGGCCCCGCACTGGGCGAGGTGCTGAAACTGGTGCCCTCGCACGTCGACCCGACCTTCAACCTGCACGATTGCCTGGTGGCGTATCGCAACGGCATGGTGGCCGAGATCTGGCGCATCGCGGCGCGCGGGTTGAGCCGCTAGAGGAAGGGA
>NZ_FKBS01000006.1:188973-218854 GCF_900078315.1 Bordetella ansorpii | reverse complement strand
CTGCGGCTTGCTGCCCCCCAAGGGGGCGCTTCCACCTTGGGGCGGCCCGGCGGTGGAAGGAGCCCCCACGCCGCGCCTGCGGCTTGCTGCCCCCCAAGGGGGCGCTTCCACCTTGGGGCGGCCCGGCGGTGGAAGGTCCTTCCGGCACGGGCGGTCACGAAAGGATCGCCGGCCGGTGCTACATTTCCAGTTTTCCCAGTTTCCCCCTTGTCAGGAACCGCCATGGACTTCAGCCAGTTCAACGTCAACGCCCTCATGGAGATCACCTCCCGCCCCGAACTGGTGTTCGTGCGAGGCCAGGGATCGTGGCTGGAAGACCATAACGGCAAGCGATACCTCGATTTCGTGCAAGGCTGGGCCGTGAACACGCTGGGCCATTGCGCGCCCGAGATGCGCCGCGCCCTGATCGACCAGTCCGAGAAGCTGATGAACCCGTCGCCGGCGTTCTACAACCAGCCCTCGATCGACCTGGCCACGCGCCTGACCGGCGCCTCGTGTTTCGACCGAGTGTTCTTCGCAAACAGCGGCGCCGAGGCCAACGAAGGCGCCATCAAGCTGGCGCGCAAATGGGGCCAGGTGCATCGCGACGGCGCCTACAAGATCATCACCATGGATCACGGCTTCCACGGCCGCACCCTGGCCACCATGTCGGCCTCGGGCAAGCCGGGCTGGGACAAGATGTTCGCGCCGCAGGTCGAGGGCTTCCCCAAGGCCACGCTGAACGACCTGGACTCGGTGCGCGCGCTGATCGACGACAAGACCGTCGCCATCATGCTCGAGCCCGTGCAGGGCGAAGCCGGCGTGTTCCCCGCCACGAAGGAATTCATGCAGGGCCTGCGCAAGCTGGCCGACGAACACAGGATGCTGCTGATCGTCGACGAAGTGCAGACCGGCATGGGCCGCACCGGCACGATGTTCGCGTACCAGCAGTTCGACGTGGTGCCCGACATCATGACGCTGGCCAAGGGCATCGGCGGCGGCGTGCCGCTGGCGGCGCTGCTGGCCCGCCAGGAAGTGTGCGTATTCGCCCACGGCGACCAGGGCGGCACCTACAACGGCAATCCGCTGATGGCCGCCGTGGGCGTGGCCGTGTACGACACGCTGACCTCGCCGGGCTTCATGGAAACGCTGGCCGCGCGCACCCGCCAGCTGTCCGAGGGCCTGCTGGCCCTGTCGGCCAAATGGGGCATGAAGGGCGAGCGTGGCATGGGCCTCTTGCGCGCCCTGCTGCTGGACCGCGACGACGGCCCGGCCATCGTCGATGCCGCCCGCAACCTGCCGGAAGGCCTGCTGCTGAACGCCCCGCGCCCCAACCTGCTGCGCTTCATGCCGGCGCTGAACGTCACCGAAGCCGAAGTGACGCGCATGCTGGAACAGCTGGATACGGTGATCGCGGCGGTTCGCAAGTAAGACCGGGCCGAGCTGCCCAAAAGAGCGCCATGCTGTCATCCATGGCGCTTTTTCTTTGTAGGACTGCTCTGGTAATTCACACGGTGGATCGTTCGATGCACGAAGCATGCTTAGAGTGCTCGATCACTGACCCGCCGAGACCACGCATTGATATCACTCCCCCACACCCGCCTGGCCGAGCCCAGCAGACAAGCATCTGAAAAACGATTCAGCGACTTCATCGTCTATGTCGATGAGAGTGGCGACCACTCATTGGCAAGCATCGATAAAAGCTACCCGATATTTGTTCTAGCGCTATGCGTATTCCAGAAGCGGCATTACGCCGAGACTGTTGTGCCCGAGATCGAAACCCTGAAGTTCCACTATTTCGGGCATGACAACGTCGTTCTGCACGAACATGAGATCCGCAAGCAAAAGCGCGCTTTTTCCTTTCTCTCTCACCGCCCGGCCCAAGACGAATTCACGCAAGCCCTGACAGCGCTCATGGAGAGAATCGATTTCGTGCTGATTGCGGGTGTCGTAGACAAGCAAAGAGTCGGCCAGGCCGGTGAACTTGCATCCAACCCCTATCACCTTGCGTTGGGCCTGTGTCCGGAGGCACTGCGAGGCTACCTGGCGGAAAAAGGGCAGGGCCCAGTGAAGACGCACATTCTGGTGGAATGCCGGGGAAAAAAAAGAAGACATGGAACTAGAACGCGAATTTCGCCGCATCTGCAATAGCGAGAATTCCGCGCAATACGGATTGGCTTTCGAGATGGTCTTCGCCGACAAGAAAGCCAATCTGGCGGGCCTGCAATTGGCTGACCTCGTAGCTCGTCCCATTGGCCTTGGCTACCTGCGGCCCGCCCAAGAAAATAAGGCGTTCGAATTACTGCAACGAAGGTTCTTTCGACATGGAGGAAAAATGCCAGTGGACGGCGTTTTCGATGGCGCGGCGCTGATGATCTAGCGGCCCCAAAAAGCGAAAAGCCCCGATGGTAGCCACCGAGGCTGCGACGCCGACCAGGCACCCCCAATCCATTTAGACCTTGAGTTTATTCCAGCAATGCCGAAAGGCAAGCTCAAGTGTTGTGAATATAGGACCAAAAGAAGAACTCCTCAGCCTCTGAATAAACCGGGTACAGCTTCCTGGAAGATCGCCGCAGCCGAGGAGTCGCGGTCAGTCCGCGGCCAGATGGATATCCAGCCCCGCCGCGCCCGGCGCCAACTCCGGCTTGAGCGTCAGGTCCGGAATGGAATAGTCGCCCCCGTTCTGTCTGCGGAACGGGATGGGCGCCGTGGTGAAGAGCGTGTCCAGGCGCCGGCCCAGCGCATCGCGCACTTCCGCATAGTTGGCCTCGCCGATCTTCCCGGTGCGATAGATCACATGCGGAGGCAGCACGTCGAACCCCGGGTAGAACAGCACGCCATGCTGAATGGGGAACAGCAACTGATCGATGGCGCCGTTCACGCCGCGCGGGCCGTAATGCGGCGCCCATCCTCCCGCCGACACCACCAGCATGGCGCGCTTGCCGGCAAACGTCCCCTCGCCATAGCGGTCGCCCCAATGCGTGTCCGAATGCTCGCCGACGCCATAGGCGAAACCGTACGCATACACACGGTCGACCCAGCCCTTCATGATGGCCGGCATCGAGAACCACCACAATGGAAACTGCAGGATGACGGCATCGGCCCAGCGCAGCTTGTCCTGCTCGCGCGCGATGTCGGCGCTCTGGGTGCCGCGCTGGAAGGCGATGCGCGAGTCTTCGGAAGGATCGAAAGGCATGCCCGGTTCACTGGCGGTGTTGTCGCCGGCATCCACTTCCGCTTTCCATTTCATTGCGTACAGGTCGGACACCTGTACGGCGTGGCCCGCTTCCTGCAGATGCTGCACGGCGTAGTCGCGCAGCGAACCGTTCAACGAACGGGGCTCGGGATGGGCGTAGACCAGCAGTACGTTCATGATGTGTGCTCCAAAGTGTTCATGGACACACGATAGGTTTCGATGGCTTATAGTGGAAATGAATTATCCAGATATCAGGTATTGCCTTGGACAATTTCCTCAGACGCATCGATCTCAACTTGCTGGTGACGCTGGACGCCTTGCTGGCGGAGCACCACGTCACCCGCGCGGCCGAACGGCTGCATCTGGCACAGCCCACCGTCAGCGTGCAACTGGCCAGGCTGCGCGAACTGTTCAGCGATCCGCTGTTGCTGCCCGGACCGCGCGGCATGCGGCCGACGGCCAGGGCCGATGAATTGCGTGAACCCTTGCGCCTGGCCTTGCAGGCCTTGGGCCAGGCGGTGGCGCCGTCCGCGCCGTTCGACCCCGAGGGCGCTACCGATACGTGGCGGCTGTCGATGTCGGATTACGGCGAGGCCAACATCCTGTTGCCGGCGCTGGCAGGTTTGCGCGCCGCGGCGCCGGGCACGCGGCTGGCCATCCTGGACCTGCAGCCGCCCCTGATCGCACGGCAGTTGGAACAGGGCGAGGCCGACCTGGTGTTTCACATCGTCGGCGAGTCGCCGGAGGGACTGCGCAGCCGCCCCCTGTTCAAGGAACGCTACGTGCTGGCCTGCCGCATCGATCATCCACGGCTGAAGCGGCGTCCGACGCTGGCGCAGTACTGCAAACTGGACCATGTGATCGTGTCGCCGGACGGCGGAGGTTTCCACGGCCCCACCGACACGGTGCTGGCGCAGTTGGGGATGACGCGCCACACGGCGTTGTCGGTACCGAACTTCCTGATCGTCGGCCAGGTGCTGGTGGCTACCGACATGGTGGCCATGATGCCGTCACGGCTGGTGCGGGCCAATCCCGCGTTGCGCGAGGTGGCGCCGCCGGTGGAGGTGCCGGGCTACGAAATGCTGATGCTGTGGCACGAGCGCAAGCATCGGGATCCTGGCTTGCTGTGGCTGCGCGAGCATATCGTGGCGGCCATCGGACATTGATCGTGTCGCATCGAAATCGCCGCAGGCATCACGGGCCGTGTCTTCGTGCGGCCTCGAGCGCGAACGCGAGCAGCCTTGCCGAACGCCGGCATCAGCCGCCCGTCAGGCGCGGAAGGCATCACTTGTCGCTATGCAGCGACTTCAACTTCCGCAGTTCCGGAAACAACCACATCCACAGCGCCGCCACGGCAACGGTGCCGAAACCGCCCACCACCACGGCGGGCACCGCGCCCATCCATGCCGCGTTCAGGCCGGCACGGAATTCGCCCAATTGGTTCGACGTGCCGATGAACAGCGTGTTGACCGCGCTGACGCGGCCCAGCATCTCATCCGGCGTATTCAACTGCACCAGCGATGATCGCACCACCACGCTGATGGCATCGCAGGCGCCCAGCAACACCAACGCCGCCACCGATACCGGAATGGAGGTGGACAGGCCGAACACCACGGTGGCCAGCCCGAAAAGCATCAGCGCGCCGAACAGCATGGGACCGATGCGCTCGCCCAGCACGTTGTACCGCGCCAGCAGCAGGGCCATCAGCACGGCGCCGCAGGCCGGCGCGGCGCGCAGCGCGCCTAATGCCCACGGCCCGGCCTGCAGGATGTCCTTGGCATAGATGGGCAACAGCGCCACGGCGCCGCCCAGCAATACGGCGAACAGGTCCAGCGACAGCGTGCCCAGCAGCACACGGCGCTGGAAAATGAACGTGATGCCGGCAAACAGCGTGCGCAGCGTGGTGACTTCGCGGCGCGGCGGCGCGCGTTCGATGACCATGGTGATCATGCAGACGAACGACGTCAGGTACACGGCCGCGGCAATGCAGTAGATCCAGCCTGCGCCCAGGCCGTAGCCCACGCCGCCCAGCGCGGGGCCGGCAATCATCGCCACCTGGTTCGACGAGGTCGACATGGCGGTGGCGCGCGGGATCCAGGCGCGCGGCACGATGGCCGGCAAAAGCGTGGGCAGGGTGGGCGCCTCGAAGGCGCGCGCCGAACTGATCAGCACGATCATGGCGTACAACAGCGTGCGGCCGCCGATGCCGTACAGCGCAACAGAGGCCAGTACCAGTGCAGCCACCGCCTCGATGACCATGCAGGTGGCCACGATCTTGCGCCGGTCATAGCGATCGGCCACGTGGCCGACGGCCAGCGTCAGTACGGCCATCGGCAGGAACTGCGCCAGGCCGATCAGGCCCAGGTCGAGCGGATCGCCGGTCAACTCATAGACCTGCCATCCCAATGCCACCGAGACGATCTGGAAAGACAGCGAGGCGCCGAAACGTCCAGCCAGGAAATGCAGGAAGGCAGGCCGCGACAGCGGACTGGGAGAATCGGCGAGAGCAGGATCGGCGGACATGGAACGGCGCACAAGGCGCACGGACGGCGCCGGGAAGCGGAGATTCTAGCCACGCCCCGCTGACATCGGACTAACGCAGATGTAACTTGCGCGGGCAAGCGACGGATGACGATCCGTCGATATGACCCGCAGCTTGCCCGATCAGCCCTGCGCGGCCTCCAGCGCCACCAGCTCCGCGCCTTCGGTCACCTGGTCCCCCACGTTGTAGAAGACCTCGCGCACCTCGCCATCGGCGGGCGCGGCGATGGTGTGCTCCATCTTCATGGCCTCCATCACCAGCAGCGGCTGGCCCTTCTTGACGGCATCGCCGGCCTGCACACCGATCGAAATGATCTTGCCGGGCATGGGCGCGGTCAGGCCGCCGCCATGGCCCTGCTCGTCGTCGCCGGCATGACGCAGCGCATCATGGCGTTCGAGCACGTGCACGGTGTCGCCGCGGAAGACGTGGAACTGATCGCCGTTGGCCACCACGGTGCCGCCCACCTCGCGGCCATCCCGCACGATGCGCAGTGCATGGGCGTTCGCGTCTTCGGATTCCGCGCGCCAGGACCAGGCCTGCGCCCCCGCGCCGCAGTCGATCGTCCAACCGTCGGCCTGACGCGTCGCCGCCACCGTACGCATCTCGCCGCCGTCCATCCAGGCCAGCTGCTGCGGCAAACGGGCGCCGACGCGCCAGCCATCGCGCACGCCCCAGGGATCCACCGCTGTCTCAGGCGCCTGGCCCATGCCCTGCCGCGTCAACCAGGCCGCGCTGGCCAGCGCCAGCGTATCGTCATCGGCCGGTTGGGGCGCGGGCAGCAGCGTGGCGCGGCGCCGTTCGATCAACCCGGTATCCAGGTCGGCGGCGGCGAAGGCGTCGTCGCGCATCAGGCGGCCCAGGAAAGCCGCGTTGGTCTGCACGCCCACCACACGCGTCTGCGCCAGCGCCTGCAACATACGCAGGCGCGCCTGGTCGCGATCGGCGCCGTGCACGATCAGCTTGGCGATCATGGGGTCGTAGAAAGGCGTGATGGCGTCGCCGGCGCGCACGCCCCCATCGACGCGCACCTCGCCGTTGACGAAGGCCGCATGCGCGGGCAGTTCAAGATGCATCAGCGTGCCGATGGACGGCAGGAAGCCGTTGTCGGGATTCTCGGCATACAGGCGCGCCTCGATGGCATGGCCCGTGATGCGCAGGTCTTGCTGGCGCGCCGGCAGCGGTTGGCCCGCCGCCACGCGCAACTGCCATTCCACCAGATCGTGTCCCGTGATCAGCTCGGTGACGGGATGCTCGACCTGCAGGCGCGTATTCATTTCCATGAAATAGAAACGGCCATCGGGCTCGGCGATGAACTCGACCGTGCCCGCGCCCACATAGCCCACCGCGCGCGCGGCGGCCACGGCGGCTTCGCCCATGGCGCGGCGACGTTCTTCCGTCATGCCGGGTGCGGGCGCTTCCTCGATCACCTTCTGGTGGCGCCGCTGCACCGAGCAGTCGCGCTCGAACAGATAGACGCATTCGCCCTGCGTGTCGGCGAACACCTGGATCTCGATGTGGCGCGGCTTCTGCAGATAGCGTTCGATCAGCACACGGTCGTCGCCGAAGCTGGAGGCGGCCTCGCGCCGGCACGAGGCCAGCGCATCGGCGAACGCGGCCGAACTTTCGACCACGCGCATGCCCTTGCCGCCGCCCCCGGCGCTGGCCTTGATCAGCACGGGGTAGCCGATGGCATCGGCCTGCGATTGCAGGAAGGCTGCGTCCTGGTTGTCGCCGTGATAGCCCGGCACCAGCGGCACACCGGCCTTCTCCATCAGCGTCTTGGCGGCCGACTTGCTGCCCATGGCGGCGATGGCCTCGGCGGGCGGGCCCACGAACGTCATGCCGGCCTGCGCCACGGCGCGGGCAAAGTCTTCGTTCTCGGACAGGAAGCCGTAGCCTGGATGGATGGCCTGCGCGCCCGTATCGCGCGCCGCCTGCAGGATGACGTCGGCGCGCAGATAGCTGGCGCGCGGCTCGGGGCCGCCGATGCGCACGGCCGTATCGCAGGCCGCCACGTGGCGCGCCTGGGCGTCGGCATCGGAATAGACCGCCACGGTGCGGATGCCCAACCGGCGGGCGGTGGCGGCAACGCGGCAGGCGATCTCGCCACGGTTGGCGATCAGCAAGGTATCGAACAGTTTGCTCATGGGGCGGGTCCGAAAAGAAGTCGTTCTACAGCGGCGGGGGCCTCATCCCGGATGATCGGAGGATCCTGCTTTGCAGGTCCGCCGGAGCCGCCCTGGAGAGGCTGCGGAATGAGGTTTTGCGTGGCGCGGCAAGCGCGGGAAGAGCAAGCCTGTCCTACATGCGGAACACGCCGAACCGCGTGTCCTCGATCGGCGCGTTCAACGCCGCGGACAGTCCCAGTCCCAGCACGCGCCGGGTATCGGCGGGCGTGATGATGCCGTCGTCCCACAGGCGCGCCGTGGCGTAATACGGATGGCCCTCGCGCTCGTACTGATCGCGGATCGGCGCCTTGAAGGCTTCCTCTTCCTCGGCGGCCCATTGGCCGCCCTTGGCCTCGATGCCTTCGCGGCGCACCGTGGCCAGCACGCTGGCGGCCTGCTCGCCGCCCATCACCGAAATCCGCGCGTTGGGCCACATGAACAGCAGCCGCGGCGAATACGCCCGGCCGCACATGCCGTAGTTGCCCGCGCCGAACGAACCGCCGATCAGCACCGTGAACTTGGGCACGGCGGCGGTCGCCACCGCCGTCACCATCTTGGCCCCGTGGCGCGCGATGCCTTCGTTCTCGTACTTGCGGCCCACCATGAAGCCCGTGATGTTCTGCAGGAACACCAGCGGAATCTTGCGCTGCGCGCACAGTTCGATGAAGTGCGCGCCTTTCTGCGCCGACTCGGAAAACAGGATGCCGTTGTTGGCCACGATACCCACCGGCATGCCGTGGATGTGCGCGAAACCCGTGACCAGCGTGGCGCCGAAGCGCGCCTTGAACTCGTCGAACTCGGAACCATCCACGATGCGCGCGATGACTTCGCGCACGTCGTAGGGCTTGCGCGTATCGGCCGGAATGATGCCGTTGAGCTCCGCCGGGTCGTAGCGCGGCTCGCGTACGGGCTGCAGGGCCACCGATTGCGGCTTGGTCAGGTTGAGCCGCGCCACCGCGCCGCGCGCCAGTTGCAGCGCATGCAGGTCATTGGCGGCCAGATGATCGACCACGCCCGACAGGCGCGTATGCACGTCGCCGCCGCCCAGGTCTTCGGCGCTGACGATCTCGCCCGTGGCCGCGCGCACCAGCGGCGGCCCGCCCAGGAAGATCGTGCCCTGGTTGCGCACGATGATGGACTCGTCGCTCATGGCGGGCACATACGCGCCGCCCGCCGTGCACGACCCCATCACCACCGCGATCTGCGCAATGCCTTGCGCCGACATGTTGGCCTGGTTGAAGAAGATACGCCCGAAGTGATCCCGGTCCGGAAACACATCATCCTGGCGCGGCAGGTTGGCCCCGCCCGAATCCACCAGGTACACGCAAGGCAGGCGGTTCTGCGCGGCCACTTCCTGCGCGCGCAGATGCTTTTTCACCGTCAACGGATAGTACGTGCCGCCCTTGACCGTCGCATCGTTGCAGACGATCACGCATTCCTGCCCGGAGATGCGCCCGATACCCGTGATGATGCCGGCCCCCGGCGCCTCGCCGTCGTACATGCCGTGCGCGGCCAGCGGCGACAGTTCGAGAAACGCGCTGCCCGGATCCACCAGCCGCTCGACCCGCTCGCGCGGCAGCAGCTTGCCGCGCGCCGTATGCTTGGCGCGCGCCGCCTCGTTGCCACCCAGCGCGGTACGGGCCATCTGGGTGGACAGATCATCCAGTTGCGCCTGCATGGCGCGCGCGTTATCGGTGAATTCCTGCGAACGCGGGTTGATGCGGGATTCGATAATCGGCATATCGCTTTGTCTCTGTTGTGACGCGCGCGCGGCGTTAGTGCGCGGGTTTTTGTCTTTTACTGGCTTGTCTTGCTGGTCTCAGGCTTTGTTCTTGAGACGTCCTTCATGCGCCTTCGGCAGCCGCGCCGGCCAAGTCGGTCGGCTCGGGCGCGCCACCAGGCGCCCTCGGCCCCTGCGGGGCTTCCCTCCCTCCAATTGGCCGTCGCGGCTGCCGAAGGTGCATGAAGGACTCAGGGCAATGCTGGGGTCCCGCACCGCTCAAACCAGAGAAGGTTGACGCGGCATTAAGCTGTTGCAGCATCGTTGTGGTGGGGTGGGCCGGAGCGGGGCGGCTCGGCCAATTGGAGGAGGGGCAGTCCCCCGAAGGGGGACCGAGGGCGCCTGATGGCGCGCCCGAGCCCGACGACTTGGCCGGGCCGTCCCGCTCCGGCACGCCCCGCCGCAACGATGCGACGTCAAGAACTCAAATACCTCACACCATCTCGATCGCCATGGCCACCGCTTCGCCGCCGCCGATGCAAAGCGTGGCGACGCCCTTCTTGCCGCCGGTCTTGCGCAGGGCGCCGACCAGGGTGGCGACCAGACGGGCGCCCGAGGCGCCGATCGGGTGGCCCAGGGCGGTGGCGCCGCCGTGCACGTTGACCTTGTCGTGGGGCAGGTCGAAGTCCTTCATGGCAGCCATGGTGACCACCGCGAAGGCTTCGTTGATTTCGTACAGGTCGACGTCGGCAGGCGTCCAGCCGGTCTTGGCGTACAGGTTCTTCAGCGCGCCGACCGGAGCGGTCGTGAACCATTGGGGCTCTTGCGAGTGCTGCGTGTGGGCCACGATGCGGGCCAGCGGCGTGCAGCCCAGCTTCTTCGCGGTCGATTCGCGCATCAGCACCATCGCGGCGGCGCCGTCGGAGATCGACGAGGCGTTCGCGGCAGTGACCGTGCCGTCCTTCTTGAAGGCGGGCTTGAGCGTCGGGATCTTCTCGGGCATCGCCTTGGCCGGGGCTTCGTCGGCATCGATCACCGTGTCGCCCTTCTTGCCGGCCACCGTGACCGGCGCGATTTCCCACTTGAACGAACCGTCTTCCGTGGCGGCGCGCGCGCGGCGCAGCGATTCCAGCGAGAAGGCATCCTGCGCTTCGCGGGTGAATTCATATTTGCTGGCGCAGTCTTCGGCGAACACGCCCATGGCGGTGCCGCGCGAATAGGCGTCTTCCAGGCCGTCCAGCGCCATGTGGTCGTACACCGTGGCGTGGCCGTAGCGGTAACCCTGGCGGCCCTTCAACATCAGGTAGGGCGCGTTGCTCATGCTTTCCTGGCCACCGGCGACGACCACGTCGGCCGTGCCGGCCAAGAGCAGGTCGTGGCCGAACATCGCGGCCTTCAGGCCCGAGCCGCACACCTTGTGGATGGTCGTGCACGACACGCCCAGCGGCAGGCCGGCGCCCAGCGCGGCCTGCCGGGCCGGGGCCTGGCCCTGGCCGGCTTGCAGCACGTTGCCCATGATGACTTCGTTGACCTGCTCCGGCTTCAGGCCGGCGCGTTCGACGGCGGCCTTGATGGCGACGGAACCCAGCTCGTGGGCGGCCAGGCCGGACAGGCTGCCCAGCATGCCGCCCATGGGCGTGCGGGCGACGGAAACGATAACGACGGGATCGGACATGATGAAGCTCCTGGGAATCGGGACGAAGCGGGCGCCGGCGCGGCACGGCCGGCCCGGGCGCTGCCGCCTGAAGGTAATCGTAAGGGATAAATTCTTTCAGCCGGAGGGGCGGCGTCCACGGCGGGACGCGCGCCCTCAGGCCGTTTCGTTGAACAGCTCCCGGCCGATCAGCATGCGGCGGATCTCGCTGGTGCCGGCGCCGATCTCGTACAGCTTGGCGTCGCGCCACAGGCGGCCGACCGGGTACTCGTTGATATAGCCGTTGCCGCCCAGGATCTGCACGCCTTCGCCAGCCATCCAGGTGGCCTTCTCGGCGGTGTACAGGATGAGGGCTGCGCAATCCTTGCGCACCTGGCGCACGTGCTCGCGGCCCAGGCTATCCATGTTCTTGCCCACGGCATAGCAGAAGGCGCGGCTGGCCTGCAGCACGGCGTACATGTCGGCAATCTTGCCCTGGATCAGCTGGAACTGGCCGATGGCCTGGCCGAACTGCTTGCGGTCGTGGATGTAGGGCACGGCCACGTCCATCACCGCCTGCATGATGCCCAGCGGCCCGCCCGACAGCACAGCGCGCTCGTAGTCCAGGCCGCTCATCAGCACTTTCACGCCGCCGTTGACTTCGCCCAGCACGTTCTCGGCGGGCACTTCGCAATCCTGGAACACCAGTTCGCCCGTATGGCTGCCGCGCATGCCCAGCTTGTCCAGCTTCTGCGCCACCGAGAAGCCCTTGAAGCCCTTCTCGACCAGGAAAGCGGTGATGCCGCGCTGATGGGCCTCGGGATCGGTCTTGGCGTAGACCACCAGGGTGTCCGCGTCGGGGCCGTTGGTGATCCACATCTTGGTGCCGTTCAATACGTAGCGGTCGCCTTTCTTCTCGGCGCGCAGGCGCATGCTGACCACGTCGGAGCCGGCGCCCGGCTCGCTCATCGCCAGCGCGCCCACGTGCTCGCCCGACACCAGCCTGGGCAGGTAGCGCGCCTTCTGGTCGTCGTTGCCGTTACGGAAGATCTGGTTCACGCACAGGTTGGAGTGCGCGCCATAGGACAGGCCCACCGAGGCGCTGGCGCGGCTGATCTCTTCCATCACCACCATGTGGGCCAGGTAGCCCAGGCCCGTGCCGCCGTACTCCTCGCTGACCGTCATGCCCAGCACGCCCAGATCGCCGAACTTGCGCCACAGGTCCATCGGAAACTGGTCGGTGCGATCCACCTCGGCGGCGCGCGGGGCGATCTCTTCTTGTGCGAAAGCGCGCACGGCGTTGCGCAGCATGTCCAGGTCTTCGCCCAGGTCG
Source organism: Bordetella ansorpii (assembly GCF_900078315.1). Classification (GTDB taxonomy): domain Bacteria; phylum Pseudomonadota; class Gammaproteobacteria; order Burkholderiales; family Burkholderiaceae_B; genus Bordetella; species Bordetella ansorpii. The sequence continues at coordinate 206,283 of NZ_FKBS01000006.1, read as the reverse complement.
AAGCTGAGGCCGGGAATATCCATCGTCGTCTCCGTGACAGTATGCACTTACTTTTATGGTGTGCTTCGTAGTCGCCGACGCATCGTGGCCGGCTGCGCCATCATGCGCGCCGCTGGCTTGCGGAGCAATGATGCAGTGCAACTATAACGTTTACGTAAACGTAAAGTAGACAGGGAAAACCCGTACCCGGCCACGCTTCAGGGAATCACCCTGCCGTGCGCCAGCAATTCGCGGCAGTTGATTTCCTGGTTCTCGATTTCCTGCAGGGTCTCGTCGATGTCGCGGCGCTGCTGCTCCAGCTGGGCGCGATGGCGGGCCAGCACGTTCAGGTACTCGCGCAGTTGCGAGGCCGTGTCGACCGGGCTTTCGTACATGTCGATCAACGCGCGGATCTCGGACAGTTGCAGGCCCAGCCGCTTGCCGCGCAGCGCCAGCTTCAGCCGGGTGCGGTCGCGCGTGCCGTAGACGCGGTTGCGCCCGTCGCGCGCCGGGCTGACGATGCCCTGGTCTTCGTAGAAGCGGATCGTGCGGGGCGTGATGGCGAACTCGCGGGCGAGATCGGAAATGGTCCAGGTTGACGGCGGCATGCGATGTATGGCAGTTTACGTAAACGTAAATTATGCTGGCCGGCCTGCCCCGTCAAGCCGCCGCTTTCACGTAGGCCTTCGCAGATGAATCCCAACGAACATCAACTCCAGTATCCCTGGGGCGACGCGCAACCCGAAGCCGGCACCTCGCAAACCGTGGCCGACGGCGTCAAATGGATCCGCATGCCGTTGCCGTTCGCGCTGGACCATATCAATCTCTGGCTGCTGCGCGACGAGATCGACGGCCGCCAGGGCTGGACCATCGTCGATTGCGGCATCTCGCGCGAGGAAGTGAAGACGCTCTGGAACCAGGTGTTCGAATCGCAGTTGGAAGGCCTGCCGGTGCTGCGCGTCATCGTCACCCACATGCATCCCGACCACGTCGGCCTGGCGCACTGGCTCTGCGAGCGCTGGAACGCGCCGCTGTGGATGAGCATGACGGACTACGTCACCGCCTGCCTGTGGTGTTCCGATAAAAGCGGCTCGGGTCCCAATGGCGAGGCCGCGGTGCGCCATTTCGCCCGCCACGGCATGACCGACCCCGAGTCGCTGGAACAGATCCGCCAGCGCACGGGTTATTTCATCAACCTGGTGCCGTCCATGCCGCGCAGCTACGTGCGCCTGCTGCACGGCGACACGGTGCGGATCGGCGCCAATCAGTGGCAGGTCATCGTGGGCTACGGCCACGCGCCCGAGCACGTCTCGCTGTACAGCGATGCGCTGCGCGTGCTGATCTCCGGCGACATGGTGCTGCCGCGCATCTCCACCAACGTCAGCGTGTTCGCCTACGAGCCCGAAGCGAATCCGCTGCCGTTGTACCTGAACTCGCTGGACCGCTACGAAGGGCTGCCCGGCGACGCGCTGGTGCTGCCCTCGCACGGCCGCCCGTTCAAGGGCCTGCACGAGCGCATCGCGCAGCAGCACAGCCACCATGCTGATCGCCTGGCCGAAGTGCTGGAAGCCTGTGCCACGCCGCAGTCCACTTCCGACATCGTGCCGGTGCTGTTCCGCCGCAAGCTGGACCTGCACCAGATGACCTTCGCCATGGGCGAGGCGCTGGCGCACCTGCATGCCTTGTATTTCGAGGGCAAGCTGACCCGCGCGCAGGGCCAGGATGGGATCGTGCGGTTTACCACGGCGGCATGATCCTCATGCCGAAGCAGGCTGCCGCGCAGCTTGCCACGGCATCGCCAAGACTCAGCGGCTGGACGTCACCAGCCGCAGCGCCAGTCCCACGAACACCACCGCCGCCAGGCGGTTCAGCACGCGCTGCGCCAGGGGCGAGCGCTGCAGCAGTTCACCGAACGCACCGGAAAAGAACGCGATGGCGCTGAACACCAACAGCGCCGCCACCATGAAGGCCACGCCGAGCTCGACGATCTGCAGGGCCAGCGGGCCGGCATCGGGCTGCGTGAACTGCGGCAGGAAAGCGAAGAAGAACAGCAGCACCTTGGGATTGGTCAGGCTCATGAAGACGCCGCGCCGGTACAGCGCCAGCGACGGCATGCGCTCGGGCCGGTCCACGCCGCTGGCGCCCACCGGCGCGCGCCACGCGCCCCAGGCCAGATAGGCCAGGTACGCCGCCCCCGCCAGCTTCAAGACCGTGAAGGCCACCGGCGACGCGGCGACGACCCCCGCCAACCCCACCGCCACCGCGGCCGTATGGCCCAGCACGCCGGTGCACAGGCCCAGCACCACCATCATGCCTGCGCCGCGTCCCCACATGGCCGATTGCACAAGCACGAACAGGTTGTCCGGTCCCGGCGCCAGGGCCAGCAGTACGGCGATACCGAAGAAGGCGATGAGGGCGTCCAGGGGAAGCATGCGGGTCTCCGTTTTTTGCCGCCGGGCCGTCCCAAGGCAAAGACGGCCCCCTCGGGGGCAGCAAGCCGGAGGCGCAGCGTGGGGGCCTTTTCTGGGCAGCCCACGATGCAGCGGATCGCAGGCAATGCCGCCGATCATACGGGAAGTCCCGGCCCGGCGAGCGACAGGTATAAGATTGGCCCAGCCCTCCTTTCCAAATCCTGCCGCATCGCTCCATGTCCTCAGATTCCCGCAAGCACATCGATACCGTCCTGCAGCACACCGGCACCGCCCGCTTCGATCCCGACACCGGTGTGGCGCCCGTCAATCAGCCGTCCGTACGCGCCAGCACCGTGCGCTTCCGCGACCTGACCGCGCTGGAAAACGCCTACCGCCGCAAGGCCGCGGGCGAGCGCGCCATCACCTATGGCCGCGCCGGCATGGACACCCACCTGGCGCTGGAAAGCATCTTCAACGAACTGGAAGGCGGCACGCATTGCTACCTGTCCTCGTCGGGCATGGCCAGCAACACGCTGGTGTTCATGGCCCTGCTGTCGGCGGGCGACCACGCGCTGGTGGCCGATTGCGTGTACGGCCCCGTGCGCGAACTGCACGACGCGGTGCTGTCGCGCCTGGGTATCGAAATCACGTACTTCTCGCCCGATGCCGACCTGGAAACGCTGGTGCGGCCCAACACGCGTCTGCTGTATGCCGAGTCGCCGGGCTCGCTGCTGTTCCAGATGATGGACATGCGGGCGCTTGCCGCCTTCGCCGGCAAGCACAAGCTGGTGCTGGCCACCGACAACACCTGGGGCTCTGGCTACGTGTACCGTCCGCTGGAACTGGGCGCGCAGGTGTCGGTGATCGCGGGTACGAAGTACGTGGGCGGCCACTCCGACCTGATGCTGGGCGCGGTGGTGACCAACGACGAAGACATCGCCCGCCGCCTGGGCCGCACGCAATACGCGATGGGCTATTCGGTCAGCGCGGACGACGTCTGGCTGGCGCTGCGCGGCGTGCGCACCATGCCGATCCGCATGACGCAGCATGCCAGGCACGCCATGGCCGTCTGCGAATGGCTGGCCACGCGGCCCGAGGTGTCCCGCATCTACCACCCGGCGTGGCCACAGGATCCGGGCCACGCGCTGTGGCAGCGCGACGCCACGGGCTCGAACGGCATGCTGGCCGTATCGCTGAAGCTGTCGCCCGCGGCGGCGCGCCGTTTCGTCGAAGCGCTGACGCTGTTCGGCATCGGCTTCTCGTGGGGCGGCTTCGAAAGCCTGGTGCAACTGGTGTCGCCGAAGGATCTGGCGAACCATGCGTACTGGCAGGAAGGCGAGCTGGCGGCGGTGCGGCTGCACATCGGCCTGGAGGATCCGCGCGATGTGATTGCGGATCTGGAGCAGGCGTTGAGCAAGGCCGCCGGGGTGTAATCCCGCCATGAAAAAGGAGCGCATCAGAGCGCTCCTTTTTTGTCCGATGGCGGCTGGCGCCGCGCCGGATCAGCGGTTGCCCGCGCGCGCCAGCGGGATCAGCTTGTCCACTTCCTTCAGGGCGCCCTCGTAGCTGTTGCCGGCCATCACGGGCGAGGTCAGGAACTTGCCGCCCACGGTGAACGACGGGGTACCGTCGATCTGCGAGGCCTGGCTCAGTTGGTCGGCGCGCTGCACCTGGCTGGTGACGCTGAACGAGTCGAACACGGATTCGAACTTGGCACGGTCCACGCCTTGCGAGGCCACCCACTCGGCGATGGCCGACTTCGTGAACAGGCGCTTCTTCTCGACGTGGATGGCGTTGAAGACCTTGGGATGCAGGTCGGCGCGGTCCATGGCCTGCAGCGTGTAGTACAGCTGCTGCAGCGGCTTCATGCCGGCGTTGAAGGCGATCGGCACTTGCTTGACGACCACGTCCTGCGGCGCCTTCTTGGCCCATTCTTCGACCATGGGCTCCATGGCGGCGCAGTGCGGGCAGGTGTAGGCGAAGTACTCGACGACCTCGATCTTGCCCGGGGTGTCGGACGGCAGCGCCGGGTTGAGAACCTTGTAGGCCTGCGTGCCCTGGGCCTGGCTGGCCGGGGCGAAGAAGCTCATGGCGGCCAGCGCGGCGGCGGCGACGAAACGGGTGAAGGTCTTGGACTGCATCAGTCTTCTTCCTGAGATAAATGAGATGAGTGACAGACTGCGGACGAGGCCGGGAAGTTCCGCCTATTGCTGGCGCACCACGGTGGACTCGATCTTGTTCTCGCCCAACCGGCTGCGCGCGCGGTTCATGTCGTCCAGCTTGGCAAAGGGGCCGACCCGCACGCGATTGATCTGCGAGCCATTGCTTTCGGCGCGCTGGACGGCCACCGGCATGCCCAGCAGCAGGATGCGGGCGCGCAGCGCCTCGGCGTCCTGCTGGCCGCGGAAGGCGCCCGCCTGCAGATAGTAGTTGCCCGATTGTTGCGGGGCCGTGGCAGGCTTCGCGGTGGAAGGCGCCACGGCGGCCGGCTTGGCCGACGGGGCCGCAGGCTTGGCTGCCGGCGCAGCAGGCGCAGCCTGTGTCTGCGCTTCGCCGCTGGACGGCAGCGTGGCGATCAGCGCGCCCAGGTCGTCCGGCGGACCGGACGGCTTGCTGGGCTGCACGCCCGGCAACGGTACCGACGGCGTGTCGGCCATGGGGCCCGTGGGCGTATTGCCCGCCGGGCCATCGCGGCCATAAAGGGCCTTGTTGGGATCGTCCACCTGGCGCGGGTCCGCGGCCTTGCCGGTGTCGTTCTGGCGGGTGGCGCGGTCGACGAAGGGCATGGGCGCGTTCGTGACGTAGAACGCGACCACGGCGGCGACGATCAGGCCGATCAACAGCCCTGCCAACACGCCGTACATCATGCTGCCGCCCTCGCCGGAACGGCTGGATTTGCGCTTGGTAGCCATATCGCTCCGTTACTCGCCGCGATCCAGGCGGTCGGGCGCGGTCACGCCCAACAGCGCCAGGCCGTTGGCCAGCACCTGGCGCGTGGCATCGGCCAGGCGCAGGCGCGCCAGGCGCAGCGCCTGATCGTCGACCAGCATGCGCTCGGCGCCGTACCAGCCATGCAGGTCGGCGGCGCAGTCGCGCAGCCAGAACGCAATGTGGTGCGGAGCCAGTTCCTGCGCGGCCAGCTTCACCACCTGCGGGAACTCGGCCAGGCGCTGCATCAGCGCGAACTCGGTCGGCGCGACCAGCAGCGTGGTGTCGGCCGCGGCGATGGCCGAGGCCTCGGCGCCGGAGTTGGCCGTGACGGTACGGATGCGGGCGTGCGCGTACTGGATGTAATAGACCGGGTTCTCGTCGCTCTTGGACAGGGCCAGGTCGATGTCGAACACGAACTCGGTATCGGCGCGGCGCTGCGCCAGGAAGAAGCGCACCGCGTCGCGGCCCACCCATTCGATCAGGTCGCGCATGGTGACGTAGCTGCCGGCGCGCTTGGAGATCTTCACCTCTTCGCCGCCGCGCACCACCTTGACCATCTTGTGCAGCACGTAGGAGGGGAAATCCTTCGGGATGCCCACTTCCAGGCCCTGCAGGCCGGCGCGCACGCGGGCCACGGTGCCGTGGTGGTCGCTGCCCTGGATGTTGACGGCGTGGTGGAAGCCGCGCTCCCATTTGGCCTTGTGATAGGCGACATCGGGCACGAAATACGTGTAGCCGCCTTCGCGCTTGCGCATCACGCGGTCTTTGTCGTCGCCGGTGCCCAGCTCGGTGGTGCGCAGCCACAGCGCGCCTTCCTGCTCGTAGGTGTGGCCGCCGGCGATCAGCGCGCGGACGGTTTCCTCGACGCGGCCCGACGTGTACAGCGAGCTTTCCAGGTAGTAGTTGTCGAACGACAGGCCGAAGGCCTGCAGATCCAGGTCTTGCTCGCGGCGCAGATAGGCCACGGCGAACTGGCGGATGTCGTTCAGGTTGTCGACGTTGCCGCTGGCCTTCACGGGTTCACCGTCGGAAGCCTGCACCGTGGCGCCGGCCTGGAAATCGCGGGCGATGTCGACGATGTAGTCGCCCTTGTAGCCATCGGCGGGCCAATCGGCGGAATCGGTCTCGATGCCGCGCGCGCGGGCCTGCACGCTGATGGCAAGATTCTCGATCTGGTTGCCGGCGTCGTTGTAATAGAACTCGCGCGTGACGTCATGGCCGCTGGCGTCGAACAGGCGGCAGATGGCGTCGCCCAGGGCCGCCTGGCGGGCGTGGCCGACGTGCAGCGGACCGGTGGGATTGGCCGACACGAATTCGACCAGCACTTTCTCGTTGCTGCGCGGGGCGCGGCCGTACTGGTCGGCCTGCCGGGCCACCACGGCGATCACGGCCTGGCGCGCCGCGGCGGTCAGGCGGAAATTGAGGAAGCCGGGGCCGGCGATCTCGGCCGACTCGATCAGGTCGCGCGCCTGCGGCTCGGCCAGCAGCGTGTCGACGATCTGCTGCGCCAGCTCGCGCGGGTTGCGTTTGGCGGGCTTGGCCAGCTGCATGGCCACGTTGCACGCGATGTCGCCGTGCGCCGCGACTTTCGGCCGCTCGAGCTGCACGTTGGGCTGGGCGTCGGGCAGGGCGCGCGCGACCGCGGCCTGGATCAGGGAAACGAGTTGTCGTTGTTGCTCGAGGAGCATGGATGACCGGAGAAATGAGTCAGTGAAGGCATGTACGCCGCGGGGACGTACTCGCATGCCCGGGGCCTGGGCCGAGGCGCGCCGGGGCCGGCGCGGCACAGGGGCGGCGGACCGGCAAACCGCCTAGATCATAGCGTGAATTGATGTCGCAAGCCGGCAGGCCACCACACGGCCCGGGCCGCGCCGGGCATGAAGGGACAGATCGCGTACCGAGGCATTCCCGGGGAGGCCGCCACGACGATGCCGCGCCGGCCGGCGAAAGAACCGGCATGGTGCGCGGCCTCACTGTTGCGGTCAGCCCGGCTCCGCGCAGGCGGCGACCAGCGACCGGCTCACTCCACCTGGATGCCGCTGCGCAGCACGACGGGGCGCCATTTCTCGATCTCGGCACGCAGGAACCGGTTGAACGCATCCGGGGTGGATGCCACGGGCGTCATGCCCAGTTCGGACAGCCTGGCGCGCATCGCGGGCGTTGCCAGCACGGCCGCCGTGTTGTCGCGGATGTCCGTCAGCACCGCCTGCGGCGTGCCCGCCGGCGCGATCAGGCCGAACATGCTGCCGACGTCGAAGCCCTTGAAGGCCTCCGCTACCGTTGGAATGTCCGGGTAGGCCGGATCGCGCTGCGGCGAAGCCAGCGCGATGATCTTCAGCCGTCCGCTCTTGACCAGCGGCAACGCGGACTGCAGCACGTCGAACATGATGTCCACTTGCCCGCCGATCAGGTCGGTCTGGGCCGGGCTGCTGCCCTTGTAAGGCACGTGCACGATATCCACGGCAGCCACGTTCTTGAACAGCTCGCCCGCCAGATGCGTGGAGGTGCCTGCGCCGGGCGAGGCGTAGGACAGCTTGCCGGGCTGCTTGCGGGCCATGTCCACCAGTTGGCCGACCGTACTGAACGGCGCGTCGGCCCGGGCCACCAGCACCAGCTTGGAATCCACCAGTTGCGTCACGCCAGTCAGGTCGCGCAGCGTGTCATAGGACATGCTGCGGCGAACCAGCGGATTGATGGTGAAGGCGCTGTTCACGATCCCGATGACCTGCCCGTCCGCCGCGGCCTTCGCCACCTGGTCGGCCCCGATCATGGTTCCCGCGCCGGGCTTGTTCTCGACGATGACGGGTTGCTTCCATCGGGCCTGCAACCCTTCGGCCAGCAAGCGCGCCAAGGTATCGGTGGGCCCGCCAGGCGGGAACGGCACGATCAGGCGCACCGGCCCGTTGGGATAGGCCTGTGCCGGCTGCGCACAGGCTGCAAAGACCGCCAGGGCGCACAGCGCCGCGCTCAGAATGCGTTTCACGATGTCTCCTCTGCCGCTGTGCGGCTTGTTATGTGGGGTGCTGCGAAAAACGGGGCAGGCTCACGCGTCCAGCGTGGTGGTGCGGCGCAGTTCCCGGCGGACCGAGAGGTCGAAGGCGCGGCCGCGGTGCAACGTGCTGCGGTTGTCCCACATCACCAGGTCCCGAGGCTGCCACGCATGGCGGTAGACGAAACGGGGCTGCGTGGCGTGTTCCAGCAGATCCATCAGCAGAAGGCGGCCTTCCGCCAGCGACAGTTCCATCACGCGGCTGGCGTGCGCGCCGATGAACAGCAGGTCACGCCCGCTGCCGGCATGCCGGCGCACCAACGGCCACACGGCCGAAGGAATGGCGCGGCGCTGTTCCTCGGTGTAGTCGGTATCGCCCAGCAGGAAGCGGGAATGCAGCGCATAGTGCTCGGCCGACAGGCCCGCCAGCCGCTGCTTCTGCGGCTCGGGCAACGCGTCGTAGGCGGCTCGCACGTCGGCGAACTCGGTCTCCCCGCCCTCGGCCGGCAACACCACCGCGTGCAGCATCGAATAGCGCGCGGCAGGCGCCTGGAACGAACTGTCGCTGTGCCAGAGCTGATTGGCGAGGTTGCCCACGATCTTGCGGTGGTTGCGGTCCGCCACCTGGCCGTCCTCGGCCACGTTGGAGATATCCAGCAGTTCGTCGTGCTGCAGGCGGGTCGCCGATTTGGACGCTTTTTTGAAACCCAGGTCCAATTCTCCGAACGTTCGCGCGAAACGCAGTTGCTGCTCCGGTGTCAGCGCCTGGCCGCGGAAGACCAGCACCGCGTGTTCATCCATGGCGCGGCCGATGTCGGCAATCTGCTCGTCGTCCAACGGCTGCGTCAGATCGATTCCCTCTGCCCGGGCGGCAAAGCCCTCCCGGATGGACGTCAGCGTCAATCCCATGTCATCATCCTTTTTATGAAACTACATTTTATTATATTGACTAAGTTGCGAAAAAACACGCTACCCGCCTAAGGGGATTCCCGTAAAATGAAACTTCCAGGCCATCCGGCCGATTTCACGTATTGGAAATCACCATGCAAGACACCCAGTTCGGCGCCGAATCTGCAGAAGGCGAAGTCAGCGCCCTGGCACGCGGCCTGGCGGTCCTGCGTTTCATCGGCGGCCAGGAAACCGCTCCCACGCTCAAGGACATCTCTGAAGGCACGGGCATTCCGAAGGCCACCACCCTGCGTCTGGTCGGCACCCTGACGGCGGCCGGGTTGCTGCGCCGCCCGCCAGGATCGGAGCGCTACGCGCTGGGGCCCGGCGTGATGGCGCTGAGCCACGCCTACCTGTCCCGCATCGATCTGCGCGCCGAAGCGCGCGGACCCATGCGCGCCTTCGCCGAAGAAGCCGGCGTCACGGTGCACCTGGGTACGCGGGACCGCCTGGAGATGGTGCTGCTGGAATCCGTGCGGCCGGCATCGGCCGCCATCGTCATGCGCATCGGCATCGGCGCCCGGTTGGGGCTGGCCACCTCCGCCTCGGGGCGCGCCTACCTGGCCGGCCTGCCGGAAGAAGATCGCCATCGCCTGATCGACAGCCTGCGGGTCGGCCTGGACGACCGCTGGCCCATGCTGGCTGAGCCGCTGCAGCAGGCGCTGGCGCAATACCAGGAGGAGGGATACGTCGCCTCTTTCGGCGAATGGCACCCGGACGTGAACGCCGTTGCCACGCCACTGGTGATGCCGGACGGCGAGATCTATTCGCTGAACTGCGGGGGGCCTGCCTTCAAGCTGCCGCCCGAGGTGCTATGCCACAGCGTGGCGCCGCGCCTGCTGGAATGCGCGCGTTCCATCATGGACATTGTCGGGGGAATGCCTGCCTCCACCGCCTGAGCGCGCGCACCGCGGCGCGGCGCCATGGCGCATGGGTGGCAGCCCCGCACGGCCTGAGGTAGTGTACGGAATTGCCCCCTATTTCAGGAGAAGCCGACATGCTGGTCACTTTCCATTCCAAGGCCGTCGCCGACGTCCTGATGCGTAGCGCCGACGTGGGCCCACTGCTGAATGCCGCCGGCAAGCCGGTCGGCGACCAGATTCCCGAACGCGGCGTCTTCACCCGCGACCAGCTTCCGGCCGCCATCGCCGGGCTGGAGCGAGCCATCCAGGCCGACAGCGGCCATGGCGATCCCCAGGACGACGAGAACGACCCGGACAAGCCGCCGGTCAACCCGATCGACCAGCCCGTGGCGCTGCGCAACCGCGCATTTCCGCTGTTGGACATGATGCGCAAGTCGCTGGAAGCCGGTGAAGACATCACGTGGCAGACTTCGCGAGGGTGGTGAATCGCCCTATGGGGCATAGCGGACCTTCATAAAGCGTGTGGCGCAGCAATGTCGCAGCGCTGACATTCGACGACATCGTTTTGCCTCATACTTTCCTTCCCTGAAACCACGCCTCCCAGGAGACAGCCATGCGCAGCGACGTTACCGTGATCTTCGACGCCAGCCACTCGGTCGACCTGTCCGTCGACGTCGACCCGTCCCCGCAACGCGCTACCCAGGCGCGTGACTGGTTCGAAGGCGCCTGGGAAACGCTGGGCTGCGAACCGCTGCGCCCCAGCGGCAAGGTGCTGCTGCTGGACAAGATCATGGGCGTGGCCGACGCGCTGGGCTACGACACGCTGAAGCACGACGAGAAGGAATCGCGCGAATTCGCCGAACAGGCGGCGCTGGCGCTCGGCAAAGCTCGCATCACCGTGGATCTGCCGGGACTGACGGTCGGATACTGACATAACCTTCCCCGCGCGTCGTCGGACTACACAAGGGAATTTCTCAGAGGCTGGCAACGCCTGTCTCATTCCGGCCGGTACGATCTGAACCGGCTCAAAGAAGCGATGCTGCTATGGGTCGCCCACGAAACGCCGCTCCCCGCCGAATGGACTGACAGGCGATTGGCACGGGCACCGGGAATGCCATATCGCTATCGGCGCGTCCTACCGGATCCCCGCCCGCATGAACGACTGCACGAACTGCCGCTGAAACAGCAGGAACGCCACCAGCAGCGGCGCGGCGGACAGCAGCGTGGCCGCCGTGATCACCGACCAGTCGATACCCTGGTCGGATGACGAGAACACCTGCAAACCCACCGTCAGCGGCCGCGACTCGACCGAATTGGTGATGATCAGCGGCCACAGGAAGTTGTTCCAGTGGTAGCTGACCGACACCAGGCCATAGGCCACGTACATCGGCCGCGCCAGCGGCACATACACTTTCCACAGGATCTGCAACGGCCCCGCGCCCTCGACGCGCGCCGCGTCTTCCAGTTCGCGCGGCACAGTCTTGAAGGTCTGCCGCATCAGGAAGATGCCGAAGGCCGAGGCGAAGTACGGCAGGCCGATGGCGAACACGGTGTCGCGCACGCCCATCAGCGTCATGGTGCGGTAGTTCTCGACCAGCAGCGCATCCGGCATCACCATCAGTTGCACCAGCACCAGCAGGAACAAGGTGTCGCGCCCCCGGAAGGTGAAGCGCGCGAAGGCGTAGGCGGCCAGCGTGCACAGCACGAACTGCACGCCCGTCACCATGGTGACCAGCACGAAGGTGTTCAGGAAGTAACGCGCGAAGGGCGCCGAGTGCCAGGCGCGCTCGAAGTTTTCCAGCGTCAGCGGCGCCAGCAGCTCGAAGCGCGTGGCATAGGCCGCGGGATGAAAGGCCGCCCAGGCCGCATAGGCCAGCGGCAGAATCCACAACAGGCCCAGCAACCAGGCGCCCACGGTATCGAGCGTGCGGTTCATTGATAGTGCGTCCTGCGGTCGAGCCAGCGGAACTTGGCCAGCGTCACCAGGGCCAGCACGCCCAGCAGCACGACCGTCAGCGCGGCGGCGTAGGCGGTGTCCCAAAAGCTGAAGCCCACCTGGTAGATGTAGTACAGCAGCAGCGTGCTGGCGTTGTCGGGGCCGCCGCGCGTCATCACCACCACGTGGTCGACCATGCGCACCGCATTGATCAGCGCGTTCACCAGCACGAACAGCGTGGTGGGCATCAACAGCGGCCACAGCACGCGGCGGAAGTACTGCCAGCGCGACGCGCCCTCGAGCAGCGCGGCTTCTCGCAAGGCCGGCGACATCGACTGCAGCGCCGCCAGGTAGAAAATCATGAAGAAGCCGGCTTCCTTCCACACCGTGACCAGCATCAGCGCGGGCAAGGCAGTCTCGCGGTTGCCCAGCCAGTTCGGGCCGGGCATGCCGAACGCCTGCAGCACCTGCGCGATCAGGCCGTACTGCGGCGTGTAGAAGAACAGCCAGATGTTGGCCACGGCCACCATGGGCAGCACGGTGGGCGTGAAGTAGGCCATGCGCAGGAAGCCGCGTCCCGCCAGCTTGCGGTCGACCCACAATGCCATCGCCAGCGCCACGCCGATGGATACCGGCACGGTCACCAGCGCGAACCACAGGTTGTTCCACAGCGCCTGCCAGAACACGGGGTCGTCGCGCAGCGCCGCGTAGTTGTCCAGACCCACGAAGCGGGCGGGACGATTCGCCTTGGGAGTGCTGAAGAAGCTGTGCCAGATAGTGGCCAGCGCGGGGTAATGCGTGAAGGCAGCCAGCAGCACGAGGGAAGGCAGCAGCATCAGCCAGGCATACACCTGGGCCATGCCGTTGCCCGCACGGCCAGCGGTGGCCCGGCCAGGAACTGCGGCGTCGGGGGACGGGCGCATCGCCATGACCGGGCCCGCGCCTTACTTGTACGGGCGCAGGATGCGCTCGGCTTCGCGTTGGGCGTCGGTCAGCGCCTGTTTGGGCGTCTTGGCGCCGGTCAGCGCGGCCTGCAGCGCGTCGTTCAGCACCTTGGTCACGCGCTGGTTCTCGTGCGTGGAGAACTCGGCCACGCTGACGGCCAACTGGTCGCGCGCGACTTCGGCGGCCGGCACTTCCTTCACGTACTGCTTCATCTTGTCGGTCTGCCAGGCGGCCGGCGTGACGGCGACGTAGCCGGTGGCGATGCTCCAGTCGGCGGCGCGCTCGGGCGTGGTTGCCCACTTCACGAACTTGATCGCGGCCTGCTGCTGGGCCGGCGTGGCCTTCTTGAACACATAGAAGTTGCCGCCGCCCGTGGGGCTGCCGCCACGCTTGCTCTTGGGCATCATCGCCACGCCGTAGGGGAACTTCGCGTTGCTGCGGATGTTGGTCAGGTTGCCCGTGGTGGTCCAGACGATGGCGGCCTTCTTTTCCAGGAAGTCCTTGGGCGTGGTGCCCCAGTCGGTGGTGCCCTTGGGCATCACGCCGTGCTTGTAGGCCAGGTCATGCCAGAACTCGGCGGCCTCGATCACGCCCGGCTTGTCCAGGTAGACCTCGTTGCCCGCCTCGTTCATCAGGATCGCGTCGTTGGGCGTGGTCAGCGCCTGGAACAGCCAGTAGGCGAAGGCGCCGCCCGAGGGGATCTCGATGCCCCACTGCGTGACGTTGCCCGAGGCATCCTTCCTGGTCAGCTTGCCGGCGACCTCGACCAGTTCCTTCCAGGTGGCGGGCGCGCGCTCGGGGTCCAGGCCCGCTTCCTTGAAGAGTTCCTTGTTGTAGTACATGACGATGGTGGAACGCTGGAACGGCACGCCCCACACGTGGCCGCCGGTGCGGCTGTTCTGCATGAAGGCGTCGTAGAAACCGCCCAGCCACTTCTTGTCTGCTTCCGTCTTGGCCACGGAGTCGATCGGCACGATGGCGTCTTCGTCGATCAGCGTGAACATGTCGGTGGACAGCAGCACGGCCAGTTGCGGCGGCGTGCCGCCCTTCTGCGCCGTCAGGGCCTTGGCCACCGAGTCCTGGTACGAGCCGGCGTACACGGGCTTGATGCGGATGTCCGGGTTCTCGCGGTTGAACTGCTCGGCCATGCCGTCGACGATCTTGGTGACGGGGCCGCCGACCGCGACCGGGTAGTAGAACTCGACTTCGACCGGCGACTGCTGCGCCTGCGCGGGCAGCGCCAGCGCGCCATAGGCCAGTGCGGCGGCCAGGGTCTTCAATACGATGCGTCGCATGGGTGTTTCCTTTCCGTTTGCGTGAGGTTCGCCGTGCCCGGGCGAGAGGTTCAGACTGCGGGTGCCGCCGCGTCGGCGGCGAAGAAATGCTGGTGCTGCGGATCCCATGCCAGGCCCACGCGCCCGCCGTGGCGCAGTTCCGGGTGGCCGGCCATGCGCACGGCCGCCAGGCAACCGCCCAGGCGGCATTGCACGATGGAATCCGCGCCGAAGTATTCGATGGCTTCGACCGTGGCCGACACGCCGTCGTCATGCAGGCGCAGGTGCTCGGGACGCACGCCCAGAGTGTCCATGCCCGCGGGCACGCCGGCCAGCGCGGGTCCATGCGTGCCGGAGATGACGGGCTGGCCATGCAGCAAGGCCAAGGGAATCAGGTTCATGGGCGGCGTGCCGATGAAGCGCGCGGCGAACGGCGTGGCGGGCCGTGAGTACAGGCCCGCCGGGGTATCCCGTTGCTCGATTCGCCCGGCGCGCATCAGCACGACCTGGTCGGCCATGCTCATGGCCTCGGTCTGGTCGTGCGTGACGTAGATCATGGTGATGCCGAGTTCGCGCTGCAGATTGCGGATCTCGCGGCGCATCTCGTGGCGCAGTTGGGCATCCAGGTTGGACAGCGGCTCGTCCATGAGGCACACCGGGGCCTCGGAAATCACGGCGCGCCCCAATGCCACGCGCTGCTGCTGGCCGCCCGACAATTGCGCGGGCCGGCGGTCCAGCAGCGCCTGCAAGCCCAGCAGCCCGGCCACGCGCTCGACGCGGCGCGGGAAGTCGCGCGCGGGTTCGCGGCGCACGCGCAGGCCGAACAGCAGGTTCTCGCGCACTGTCAGATGCGGGAACAACGCGTAGGTCTGGAACACCATCGAGATGCGGCGTTGCGCCGGCGCCATGCGGGTGACGTCGCGGCCGCCGATGAGGATGCGGCCGGAGGTGGGCTCGTCCAGCCCGGCGATCATGCGCAGCGTGGTCGACTTGCCGCAGCCCGACGGGCCCAGCAATGCCGTGAAACTGCCCGCGGGCGCACTGAAGCCGACCCCGTCGACGGCGGCCGTGTCGGCATATCGCTTGGTGAGGCTTTCGAGGACGAGCATGGGATTTTTCTTCTGAGCGCGGCCAGGGTCTGTCACCCTTGAAAGGCCACGAATGAAATCCTTTTCATTCTGGCCAGCGAACATGACCGAGCGATGTCAAAACCGGCCTGCCGCAAGCGCACCACAGGCCGGAAGCAAGGCGTCATTCGTCGATCAGTTCGCCGCCTTCATGGAAGGGGAACGGACCCGGGTAGTCACCGATGTACGCATGGTGAGTGACCAGCGCGCTGTGGCGCCATTCGTGCAGATGGAAGCCCGGCGGCTCCATGCGGAACGCCGAGGGGCCGTCCGGCCGCAGATCCAGCGCCACCTGGTGCGCGGTGCTGGGCGCGGTGGACGCCACGGTGCCGGCATAGCGGCGGAAGATCGTGCGATGCAGATGGCCGCACATGATGCGCTCGACGTTGCCGTGCTGGCGGACGATGGCCTCGAAGCGCTCGGCGCCTGTCAGCAGGCCGATGGCGTCCATGTGGCCGATGCCGGTGATGAATGGCGGGTGATGCATCACGATGACGGTGGGACGTTCCGGCTGTTCGGCCAGGCGCTCGGCCAGCCAATCCAGGCGGCGTTCGCACAGCGCGCCGTGGCTTTGCATCGGCACGACGGTGTCCAGCACGACGATGCGCAGCGGATAGTCTTCCACCGTGTACTGCACGAAACCGTCCACGCCGCCCAGATAGGCGTGGCTGTCGAACACGCTCTGCAGTTCGGCGCGCGCATCGTGGTTGCCCGGCAGCAGGTAGTACGGCGCGGCCAGGCGGTCCAGCATGGCCTTCAGGTGCTGGTATTCAGCGGCACGGCCGAAGTCGGTCAGGTCGCCGCTGATCATCACCACGTCGGGCGCGGGGTCCAGCGCATTGAGGGCCGCCACGGCGGGCGGCAGGAACTGGTCGGTCTCCACGATGCGATAGGCTTTCTGGCCAGGCATGCGGATATGCAGGTCGGTGATTTGCGCAATCAGCATCTCGCGCTCCATGGTTCAGTGAATGATCAGCTGTACGCTGACCGTTTGTCCCGTCTGGTAGGCGCTGTCGGGCGGGGCGGCCACGGCGAAGCGCTGGCCGTCGTCCAGGCCGATCTCGTAGCGCACCGAGCCCCCCAGGAAGAAACGGGCCAGCACGCGGGCCTGCAAGGCCCCGGGATGCGGCGGGCGCAGCACGGCCTGGTGCGGCCGGAAGGAAACGGTCTCTTCGCCCTCGACCAGCATGCTCCCCTGCGTCCCCGCCTGCAAGCGGCACAGGGTGCCCAGGAAATCGGCGACGAATGCGGTATCGGGGCGGCGGTACAGCGACTCGGGCGTGCCGATCTGTTCGAGCCTGCCCGCCGACATCACGGCGATGCGGTCGCCCAGCATCATGGCCTCGTCCTGGTCGTGCGTGACGATCAGCGTGGTGATGCCCAGTTCGCGCAGCATCTGCGACAACTCCACGCGCAGGTGTTCGCGCAGCTTGGCGTCCAGGGCGGTCAGCGGCTCGTCCAGCAGCAGCACGCGCGGCTCGATGGCCAGCGCGCGCGCCAGCGCGACGCGTTGCCGCTGGCCGCCGGACAACTGCGTGACCGCGCGACCGGCATGCTCGCGCATGCGCATCAGGTCCAGCATCTCGGCCACGCGGCGCTGGCGAGCGGCGGCGTCCTGTCCGCGCACGCGCAGGCCATAGCCCACGTTGTCGGCCACCGTCATGTTGGGAAACAGCGCGTAGTTCTGGAACACCACGCCCACGCCGCGCGCCTCGGGCGGCTGCGCCGTGACGTCCTCGTCGCCGAACCGGATGCGGCCGCCCGCGTCAGGACGCTCCAGACCGCACACCATGCGCAGCAGCGTGGTCTTGCCGCAGCCCGATGGGCCCAGCAGGGCCAGGAT
This sequence comes from Bordetella ansorpii, assembly GCF_900078315.1. Lineage (GTDB taxonomy): Bacteria > Pseudomonadota > Gammaproteobacteria > Burkholderiales > Burkholderiaceae_B > Bordetella > Bordetella ansorpii. Next base: position 189,037 of record NZ_FKBS01000006.1, on the reverse strand, counting down.
CTCGCCGCCGGGCACGTGCAGATCCAGCGGGTGCAGGGCGCGGGTACCATCCGGCCAGGTCTTG
>NZ_FKBS01000006.1:0-188883 GCF_900078315.1 Bordetella ansorpii | reverse complement strand
GGGGGCCATGCCCGGCCAGCCATTGCAGGCCGACCAACAGGGGCATCAGCATCAGCAGGAAGACCAGCGTATACGCCGACGCGACTTCCAGCCGCATCGAGGCGTAGCTGTCGGCCAGGCCGACGGGCAGGGTCTTGGTCAGCGGCGTATGCAGCAGCCAGGTCAGGTTGAATTCGCCGATGGACAGCGTCAGCACGGTGAGGCCGCCGGTGACGATGCCGGGCGCGGCGTTCGGCACCACGATCGTCAGGAAGCGGCGCAGGCGCGACGCGCCCAGCGTGGCGGCGGCCTCGTCCAGCACGGCCAGGCCCGCGCCCGACATGCTGGCGCGCGCCGCGCGCACCATGAAGGGCAGCGTGAACAGCACGTGGCCGATCACGATGAAGGCCGTGCTGCCGCGCAGGCCCGGCAGGGTGCCCCACGACACGATCAGCGCCAGCGCCGAGGCCAGGCCCGGCACCGCCACGGGCAGCGTCAGCAGCTCTTCGAGCGCGCGCGCCACGCGGCCGCGATACAGCGTCAGCACCCACGCGGCGGGCACGCCGACCAGCGTGCAGACGATCAGCGTGGATACCGCCACCGCCAGCGAGCGCCAGATGGTGCCGGCGTACAGGTCCCACACCTGCGCCACCCAGCGCAGCGTGAAACCGCTGGACAGGCCGACAAAGTAATTGCGCGTCAGGCCCGCCAGGATGGACAGCACCACCGGGCCGATGAGAAACGCGGCCACGGCCAGCGTCACGGCCAGGCCCAGCCGCATGTCGGTCCTGGAATGCAATGGAGTCGTGGTCATGGCGTCATCCCGCGGCGCCTGCGCGCGTGCCGGCCACGCTGTGGGCGATGTACAGCACCACCCACGTCACCAGGCCCAGCACGATGGACAGGGCTGCGGCCACGGGGATGTTGGCGTAGTTGGTGAACTCGTTGTAGATGGTCAGCGGCAGCACGTCGATGCGCGTGCCCAGCGTGAACACCGTGCCGAACGCGCCCATGCTGGTGGCGAAGCTCATCGCGCCGGCGCCGATCAGCGCGGGCGACAGCGCGGGCAGTTCGACGTCGACGAAGCGGCGCCACGGCGACGCGCCCAGCGTACGCGCGGCCTCCAGCAGGCTGATATCGATCTGCTCGGCGGCGGCCGACACCATGCCGATGGTGCGCGGCAACGAGAAATACAGATACCCCAGGAACAGGCCGCCCATGCCGTAGGCGAACACCACGGACTCGGCGCCGAGCCATTCGGACATGGCGCCGAACACGCCCTGGCGGCCCGCCAGCAGGATGATGAGGAAACCGACCACCACGCCGGGAAACGCCAGCGGAAACGCCAGCAGGGCCAGCAGCACGCGGCGCCCGGGAAACTGGCGATGCCAGGCCAGGAAGCGGCCCACGGGCAGCGACACCAGCAACGTGGCCAGCGTCGCGCCCAGGGACAGCGCCGCGGTGTTGAACAGGCTGCGCCAATAACGCGGGCTGGTCAGCACCGTGACGTAGGCCGAATGGCCATCGACCGTGCGGCCGCCGGCCAGCGCCAGGCCGGCCATCGGCAGCAGCCAGAACGCCAGGAACAGCGCCGCGGCGGGCGCGGCGAACAGAATCCAACCGCGGCGCACGTCAGCGCCGTCCAGGCATCGGAATACGCGCGCGCGATTGCGGGACCTGCGTCACGTCAGTTGATCTCTTTGGTGTAGCGCTCGGCGAACGCGCGCTGCACCGACGCCATTTCGGCGTAGTCCACCGTGCCGGCACGGGCGTATTCCGAGGCCGGCAGGAACTTCTTCTGGGCTTCGGCCGAGATGGTCTCGGGGCGCACGGGGCGCAGGAAAGCATTGGCCCAGATCGCCTGGCCCTGGTCCGACAGCGTGAAATCCAGCACCTTGCGGCCGTTGTCGGCGTGCGGGGCATTGGCCACCAGGCTCATCGTGTACGGCACGGCGATGGTGCCTTCGGCCGGGATCACGAACGCCACGTTCGAGGCGTCCTTGTACTTGGCGCGGTAGGCGTTGAAGTCGTAGTCGATCAGGATCGGGATTTCGCCGGACAGCACACGAGCATAGGCGGTCTGCTTGGGCACGATGGGGCTGTTGGCCTGCATCTTCTTGAACCAGGCGATGCCCGGATCGAAGTTCTGCAGCGTACCGCCCAGGGCGCGGTTCACGGCCACGGCGCCCACGTAACCCACGAAGGCCGAGGCGGGGTCCAGATAACCGACCATGCCGCGGTATTCGGGCTTGGTCAGGTCGGCCCACGACTTCGGCACCGGCTTGCCCTTGAGCGCGTCCACATTCACCATGAAGCCCAGCGTGCCCGAATGGATGGCGAACCACTTGCCGGCCGGGTCTTTCATGCCGTCGGGGATGCGGTCCCAGTTGGCGGGCTTGTAGGCCTGGATCAGGCCGTCCTTGTCGGCCTGGATGCCGAAGGTGACGCCGTAGTAGACGACGTCGGCCACGGGATTGGCGCGTTCGGCGGCCAGCGAGGCCAGCGACTGGCCCGAGTTCTTGTTGTCGGGCGGCACGGTGATGCCGGTGGCCTTCTTGATGGCCTGGATCTGCGTGGCCCAGTCGGCCCACTCGGGCGGACAGTTGTAGCAGACGGCGTTTTGCGCCTGGGCGGTGCCGGCGCCGATGGCCAGCGCGGCCAGCGTGCCGCGCAGCAGGGCGTTCAGTATGCGTTTCATGATCAGGACTTCCTGGTGGGTCGCGTGGAAGAGGCGGGAGCGGCAACCGTGCCCCCGGGGAGAATGCGATGCGGCAGCCGCACGGACTGGATCTCTGCGCCATCCAGCAGCGCCAGCAGGTTGGCGCATGCGGTGGCGCCGATCTGCCGGCTGGGCTGCTCGACCGAGGTCAGCGGCGGCACCATGAGCAAGCCTATGGCCACGCCGTCGAAGCCGCAGACGGAAACGTTGCCCGGCACGCGCAGCCCCATGCCGACCAGATGGGCAATGACCGAGGTGGCCAGCAGGTCGTTGGAACAGAACAGCGCGGTGGGCGCCTTGGGGCCTTTCAGCGCATCGCGCAGCACCTCGGCGCTGGCGGCCGTGTGCGCCGGCATGACAATGTGCCCAAGGGGGTCGAGATCATGCTGGCGCGCGGCGGCGCGGGCGCCCTCGAGGCGGCGGCGCGCGCGGTCGGAAGCGGCCAGCGGGCCGGTGACGATGGCGATGCGGCGATGGCCCAGCGAGGCCAGCAGCCCGACCATCTCGCGCGCGGCGGCGCGGTTGTCCACCGACACGAAGGGATGGCTGGTGGATTCGTTGTAGGCCAGCACGTGCGGCATGCGGGCGTCCTGCAACGCGGCCAGCGTGGCGTTGCGCGTGGGCGTGCCCACGGTCAGGATCAGGCCATCGACCTGATGATCGATCAGCTCTTGCACCACGTGCGACTCGACGGCCGGCGCATAGCCCGTGGTGGCTACCATGACGCTGTACCCGGCCTGGCGGGCATGCTGCTCGGCGCCCTCGAAACAGTCGGCGAACACCGGATTGGTCAGCGTGGGCAGCAGCAGGCCGATGGTGCGGGTGCTGCCGGCGCGCAGGCTGCGGCCGACGCGGTTGGGGCGGAAGCCGTCCTCCCGCGCAATGGCCTCGATGCGCGCCAGCGTGTCGGGCTTGAGCAGCTCGGGCTGGTTGAACGCGCGCGACACCGTGGCCGGCGAGACGCCCGCCTTGCGGGCCACTTCGACGATGGAAGGACGATGGGGGGCTTTGCGGTTCACGGCGGCAGCTTCTTTGAAAACGTTTTCAATTTAAAACCGCCGCGTGACAACCTCATGTCACCCACACGATTGCCGGGTACGCCGCTTGCTTCACCCTATATGTCCGGCATGAGGCCATATTGCCGCGTGGGGTTGGCGCAACAGTGGTCTTGCTTCTACACTTCAGACATATTTGGTTGAAAGCCTTGGCCTTGGAACGAATTTCCCATTGCCGGCGTCATAAAGAAAGAAAACACTCGTTGGGGAAAACGGGATGTCGACCGTATTGAACAAACTGGGCGCGCTCGAGGCCGCTCGATTACTCAACCGCCGGGAATTGAGCGCCGAGCAGTTGATACGCGCCTGCCTGGCGCGCATCGAGCAGCGCGAGCCCCACGTGCAGGCCTGGGTGACCCTGAATGCCGAGGCCGCCATCGCGCAAGCGCAGGTGCTGGACCGCGGTCCGGTGCGCGGCGTGCTGCACGGCCTGCCGCTGGGGGTGAAAGACATCTTCGACACCCACGATCTGCCCACCCGGTACGGCTCGAGCATCTACGAGCACCACCAGCCCGACGCCGACGCGGCCTGTGTGGCGCTGTGCCGCGACGAGGGCGTCGTGGTGCCCGGCAAGACCGTCACCACCGAATTCGCCACCTACACCCCCGGTCCCACCCATAATCCGCGCAACCTGGCCTATACGCCGGGCGGCTCGTCCAGCGGCTCGGCTGCCGCGGTGGCGGACGACATGGTGCCGTTGGCGCTGGGCACGCAGACGGCCGGTTCCATCATCCGGCCGGCCGCGTATTGCGGCGTCGTGGGCTTCAAGCCCAGCTTCGGGCGCGTGCCGCGCGCCGGCATGAAAAACCTGTCCGACTCGCTGGACACCATCGGCGGCTTCGCCCGCTCGGTCGAGGACGTGGGCCTGCTGGCCTCGGTGCTGATGCGCGATCCGCGCCTGCTGAAGCTGGACTACGACGGCAAGCCGCGCATCGGCATGTTCCGCTCGCAGCAATGGCGCCATACCCAGCCCGAAAGCCGCACGGCCTTCGAGCACGCCGCGCGCGTGCTGTCCGCGGCGGGCGCGCACGTGCAGGACATGCCCCCGCCCGATGAAGACTGCATGGTGGTGCAACTGCACGCGGACATCATGTCCTTCGAGGCCGCGATGTCGCTGGCCTTCGAGCGCCGCATGCATGGCGCGCAGCTCAGCATGAAGCTGCAGGCCGTTCTGGATGCCGGCGCCGGCATCTCGGCCGAGAAGTACCTGACGCTGCGCCAGCACGCCGCGCGCATCTGCGCGCGCATCGACACCTGGTTCGACGACTACGACATCCTGCTGGCGCCCAGCGCGGCGGGCGAGGCCCCGTTCTATGAACAGGGCACGGGCGACCCGCAATTCTGCCGCGGCTGGACGCTGGCCGGCGTGGCCACGGTGCACCTGCCTTTCGCGCAGGGGCCGCAGGGCCTGCCGGTGGGCCTGCAGGCCATCGGCCGAGCCCACGACGACCATCGCCTGTTGTCCATCGCCAACTGGGTGCAGGGCGTGCTGGCCGAACAGCCGCCCGAAATGTAAGCCCGGCCGGTATCCGACGCAGAACGCCGCCTCATTGAACTCCCCCGCGGAGGCTTGGCGACCCCCAAGCTGCGCAGGTCAATTCATATCCGGCGGCGTTTTTTTTCAGGCCGAAGGCTCTTCGTACCAGACCCCTTCGGACAGCATCATGCGATGGTGGCCGTGCCCCGCGGGCATCATCGGGAAGCAGTTTTCCTGCGCCTGCACCACCACGTCCAGGAAGAACGGACCGTCGTAGGCCAGGCATTGCGCGAGCGCGGCATCCAGTTCGGAAGGATGCTCGACGCGCGCGGCGCCCCAGCCGAACGCCTTGGCCAGCGCCACGAAATCGGGCAGCGCCTCGTTGTAGCTGTGGCTGTAGCGGCCGCCGTGGATCAGTTCCTGCCACTGGCGCACCATGCCCATGTAGCCATTGTTGCACAGCACCACCTTGACGGGCGCGCGGTGCTGGATGGCAGTGGACAACTCCTGGATGTTCATCAGCACCGACGCGTCGCCGCTGACGCACGCCACCGTGCGGTCGGGATAAGCGATCTGCGCGCCGATGGCGGCGGGCACGCCGTAGCCCATGGTGCCGGCGCCGCCCGAGGTCAGCCAGCGGTTGGGGCGGTCGAAGCGCAGGTACTGCGCCGCCCACATCTGGTGCTGGCCCACGTCGGTCGAGACGATGGCGTCGCGGCCTTCCAGCGCGGCGTTCAGGCGCTGCATCAGGTGCTGCGGCAGGATGGCCTTGTCGCTGGGCGTGAAATCCAGGCAGCGGCGCGCGCGCCAGGCCTCGATACGGCGCCACCAGGCATCCAGCCGGGCGACAGGCAAGGCCGGCAGATCGGCCGACAGCGCCTGCAGCATCGGCAGCGCATCGCCCACCAGGGCCACGTCCACGCGCACCACCTTGTTGATCGAGGTGGGGTCGATGTCGATATGGATCTTGCGCGCATTTGGGCAGAACTCGGCCAGCTTGCCGGTGATGCGGTCGTCGAAGCGCGCCCCCACGCACACCACCAGGTCGGACTCGTGCATGGCCAGGTTGGCTTCCAGCGTGCCGTGCATGCCCAGCATGCCCACGAACTGCGGGTCGGAGGCCGGGAAGGCGCCCAGGCCCATCAACGTCAGCGTGCAGGGCGCGCCGCTGGCACGCACCAGGGTGGTAAAGGCCGCGCAGGCGTCCGGCCCCGCGTTCACCAGGCCGCCGCCGCCGTAGAACACGGGGCGTTCGGCCTGCTCGATCAGCGCCAGGGCACGGCGCAGCGCACCTTGCGGCAGGCGGCCGGCATTCTTGTTGACGTGCCGGCGCGCGCGCAACTCGGCCTCGCCGCGGCGCTGCATGGCGGCTTCCGAGTCCGCGCAATCGGGATCGGGTGCGGCCAGTTGCACGTCCTTGGGCAAGTCCACCAGCACCGGGCCCGGGCGGCCCTCGCGGGTCAGCGCGAAGGCGCGCGCCACCACCGACGCGACCTCGCCCGCGCAATGCACCTGCGTATTCCACTTGGTGACCGAGCGCGAAATACCCAACGCATCGCATTCCTGGAAGGCATCGGTGCCGATGGCCGACGTCGCCACCTGGCCGCTGATGCACAGCACGGGAATCGAGTCGCACATGGCGTCCAGCAGGCCCGAGGTGGTGTTGGCCATGCCGGGACCCGACGTGACGAACACCACCCCTGGACGGCCGGTGCTGCGCGCATAGCCCTCGGCGGCATGCACCGCGGCCTGCTCGTGGCGCACCAGCACGTGGCGCAGGCGCGGCTCGGCGTGCAGCGCGTCGTACAGCGGCAGCACGGCGCCGCCGGGATAGCCGAACACGGTGTCGACGCCACAGGCGATGAGGGTATCCAGCAGGATCTGCGCCCCGTTGCGAGGCGGTTCGGCGGCGTCCAGGACGGCGAGGGCGGAGGGGGAGAGACGATCGTTCATGTTGACCATCTTAGGGCCAGATGGGAAGAATTTTTATCTTATTTTCTGCATATACCGTCCAGTTGCAGTAAATTCTTCTTCGATTCATCGAAAATGAAGAAAATGACTCTGGACAAATTCGATCTCGCCATCTTGAAGGCATTGCAGGACAACGCGCGCGCCAGTCTGAACGACATCGGCGCGCTGGTCGGCCTGTCGCCCACGCCCTGCTGGAACCGCATCAAGCGCATGGAGAAAGAGGGCGTCATCCGCGGCTATACGGTGGACATCGACCCGGCCAAGCTGGGATACACGGACACCGTCATCGTGCACGTCACGCTGGAAAGCCACAGCGAAGAGACGCTGTACGAGTTCGGCCGTGCGCTGTCCGATATCCCCGAGGTGCTGGAGGCCTTCCTGGTGTCGGGCGACTACGACTATTACATCCGCATCGCGGTGCGCGACACGCGCGACTACGAGCGGCTCTTGCGCGAGCGGCTCTACCGCATTCCGGGCATCCGGCACAGCAAGTCGGGCTTCGTGCTGCGCAGCCTGAAAGAGACACGGCTGCCGCTGATGGCGCCGCCGGCGGCCGGCTGATTACATCAACACGTAGTCGACCGGCTTCAACGGCTCGGGCAGCGGCTGCACGCCCAGGCCTTCGAGCAGGTCGATCTCGATGGTGCGCGCCATGGCCTGCAAGGGCAGGTCGTTCTCGGCCATGCCGAAGGGTTCTTCCAGCTCGTCGCCCAAGGCGTCCAGGCCGAAGAAGGTATAGGCCACGATCACCACGGCCAGCGGAGTCAGCAGGCCCAGCGCCCCCACCAGCCCGAACGGCAGCAGCAGGCAGAACAGCCAGGCCGTGCGGTGCAGCAACAGCGAATAGGCGAACGGCGGCGGCGTGTTCTGGATGCGTTCGCACGCGGCCTGCACGCCTGCGCAAGCGCCCACGCGCAGCACCATGCCCTGATAGACCACGTCGCCGATCACGCCACGGCGCAGGCAGTCGGCCAGGTCGGCATTGATGGCACGCAACAGGGCATCCGGCACGTTGCGCCGGCCCGTACAGCTCTCGATGTCGGAGGTGTCCAGCCAGGGCCGCGCGGCGGTCAGCACATCGGTGTCGCCACGCAGGCGGGCCGCCAGGCCGTGGGCATAGGCGATCAGGCGGCGCACCAGCCGCGCCTGCAATTCGGGCTCGGGCGGCGCCAGCACCGCGGCGGATTCGCGCGCCAGGCTGCGCACCTGCACGATCAGCTCGCCCCACTGGCGGCGCCCTTCCCACCAGCGGTCATAGCAGACGTTGTTGCGAAAACCCATGAACACCGACAGCGCCAGGCCGAACAGCGAGAACGGCACCGCGCTCAGGTGGCCCGGGTCGAACCAGCCGCGCGAATGCACCCAGCCGATCGCACAGGACAGCACCAGGATGCACAGCAGCTTGGGCAGGACGATGGGGATGATCGATCCGCGCTTGATGAACAACAGGCCCAGTGCGGAGGGACGCGGACGGACGATCATGATGGGAACAAGGCGGCACGGCGAATCGATGGCGAGCACTATACGCCTGTGCCAGGGCAATGGCGTAACACACGCGCCGATATAATGGCGCTCGCTTCCGCCCACCGCACCCCGTCCTCAATGACCTCCGACATCGCCAAACCGTGGTACGCCGTGCGCAGCTCCAAGCTGCATGGCAACGGCGTCTTCGCCGCCCGCAAGATCCCCGCCGGCACGCGCATCATCGAATACGGCGGCCGCCGCATCACCCCGGAAGAGGCCGATCGCCGGCACCCCACCAATCCCGACGATCCGTTCCACACGTTCTTCTTCGCGATCAGTTCGGGCAAGGTCATCGACGGCGGCGACAACGGCAATGACGCACGCTGGATCAACCACGCCTGCGCTCCCAACTGCGAGGCGCAGGAAGGCGCCGGCGGCAAGCGCGTCTACATCGTGGCGCTGCGCGACATCAAGCGCGGCGAAGAGCTGTTCTACGACTACGGCCTGGTCATGGACGGCCGCATCACCAAGAAGCTGAAAGATGGCTACCGCTGCCTGTGCGGCGCGGCCACCTGCCGCGGCACCATGCTGGCGCTGCCCGAAAAGAAGAAGAAAAAGCAGCCGGACGCGGCGTGAGCCGGGCGCGACGGGAAAGCGCGTCCTTAAGCTTCTGAGCAATCTGTCTGAGCCGCCGGCGGTCCGCCCGCTTCGACAGGCGTACAATTCCCGCACGGTCGCCATCCCGCGACCCGCAGTACGTCTTCAGGGCGGGGCGAAACTCCCCACCGGCGGTATGCCGCGCAATGCGGCGAGCCCGCGAGCGCCCGTGGTCTTTCCGACCACGGGGTCAGCAGATCTGGTGCGATGCCAGGGCCGACGGTCACAGTCCGGATGAAAGAAGATGTGCCGGCACGCCATTCACGGCAAGGACGCTGCGCGTCCGTGCCGCGCATGGCGTACGGCTGTCCGTAGCCCTGGAACGTTTTTCGCCCCTTTTTTCGCGAGAGCGTTTCAATGTCCTCTACCGTTGCTTCCCCCGCAGTTTCCCCCCTGTACGCACAGCCTTTCGCCATGCGGCTTGCGCGCGCCCTGCAGCACCTGCGCACCGGCCGTCCCATCATCCTGATGGACGACGCCGACCGCGAGAACGAAGCCGACCTGATCGTCGCCGCCGACAAGCTCACCGTGCCCGTGATGGCGCAATTGATCCGTGACGGCAGCGGCATCGTGTGCCTGTGCCTGCCCGGCGAAACGCTCGACAAGCTGGGTCTGCCGCCCATGGTCAGCCATAACGGCGCACGTCACGGCACGGCCTTCACCGTCTCCATCGAGGCGCGCGAAGGCGTCAGCACCGGCGTCTCGGCGGTCGACCGCGTCACCACCATCCGCGCGGCCATCGCGCCGCAGGCGCAGCGCACCGACCTGGTCAGCCCGGGCCACGTGTTCCCGCTGCGCGCGCAGCCGGGCGGCGTGCTGACGCGCCGCGGCCATACCGAAGGGTCCGTCGACCTGGCCGAACTGGCCGGCCTGCGCCCCGCGGGTGTGCTGTGCGAACTGATGAACCCCGATGGCACGATGATGCGCGGCGCATCGCTGGAACGCTACGCGGCCATGCACGGCCTGGTGGCGCTGCACATCGCCGAACTGGCCGACCATCTTCGCGCGCGCGCTGACACGCACCAGCCCACCGAGGCCGTTGCAGCCTGACGCCGCCTCGAAAGACATGGGCCGACCAGACCGGCCGGCCCATGCCGCCGGCCTCCACCTCAGGAACGGCCGGACCCGGCTTCGACGTCGATTTCGGGTTGCACCGACATGCCCACGCGCAACTGGTCCAGCCCCGGCTGGCCCGGGTCCAGCGCGATCCGCACGGGCAGGCGCTGCACGATCTTGGTGAAATTGCCCGTGGCGTTGTGCGGCGCAATCGGCGCATAACTGACTCCGCTGGCGGGCCCCAGGCTTTCGACCGAACCCGAGAAGGCCAGGCCCGGCAAGGCATCCACGACGATGCTGACAGGTTGGCCCGCATGCACGCGCGCCAACTGCGTCTCGCGGAAATTGGCCTCTATGTAGATGTCCTGCAACGGCACCAGTGTGACGATGGGCTTGCCGATGGACACGAAGCTGCCCACGCGTACCGCGCGCTCGCCCACCGTTCCGGCGACCGGCGCCACGATGCGTGTGCGCGTCAGTTGCAACTGGGCCAGCTCCAGCGCGGCCGCGGCGGTCTGCCCCGTGGCCTGGGCCTTCAACAGCGCCGCCTGCAAGGTATCGGTCTTGCGCGTCTCGGCCTGCAACGCCGCGTCATTGCGGTCGCGCGCGGCCTGCCGGATGCGCAACGCGGCATCGGCCTGCTGATAGGCCTGCGCGGTGCCGGCGCCGTCCTTGGCCAGATTGCGATAGCGCGCCGCGTCGGCGCGCGCCAGCGTCAATTCGGCCTCGCTGGCGGCCAGCTCCGCCCGCCGCTGGCGGATGGCCGAAGCCTGCATCGCGATCTCCGCCTGCAAGCCCTGCACGGCCGCCGCGGTCTCGGAGACGCGCGCGCGGGCGCTCTGCACCGCCAGCACGAAATCGCGGTCGTCGATCCGCGCCAGCAGATCGCCAGCCTGCACAGCCTGGTTGTCTCGCACCGCGACTTCGACGACCTGGCCCGCCACCTGCGGCGCCACCAGCGTCATATCCGCCATGACATAGGCATCGTCGGTCGCCTGCGCCGATGCGCTGGAGGCAGGCCGGTTCAGCACGTAGAAGCTGCCGGCGATGCAGGCGGCCAGCACGCACGCGCCTGCGATCTTGATGGACTTGGGAAGTGCCATGTTCGTATCTCTATCGATCAGGAAGAACGGGGCCGGGGCTGCGGCGCCGGGACGTATCGCATGACCAGCGCGCAAGGAATCAGCAACAGCGCGGCCACCCCCAGCACCCGGTACGCGTCCGCCAGCGACAGCACGGCCGCCTGCTGATGGATGACCGCGCCCAGGGCCGGCGGCTCATGCAGGCCTCGTGCCGAGGCGCCCCCCAGTTGGTCGAGCAGCATCTCGGCGTGAAAGCGCTCGCGCAGCTCCATCAGCCGCGACACCGCGGCGGACCCGGCCAGCGAGGCCAGCGCGCGCAGCAGATTCACGATGCCGGACACGTAGGCGCCTTCCGTCGGCTGCACCACGCTGGTGGCCAGGAACAGCATGGACACCACCGCCAGAGGCTGCCCAACGGCCTGCAGCATCTGCGGCACGAGAAACTCCCGCCACATCCACTCAGGGGTCAGGTGGCTGCCCAGCAGGCAGGCCCCGGCAATCAACAGCAAGCCCAACGCCAGGGTGAACCGGGCGTCCACCCATCTGCGGTACAGCAGCAGCGACACCGCGGGCGCCAGCACCAGTTGCGGCAAGCCGATCAACAGCCCGATCGGCGCGGACTGCAGTGCGCGGTACTCCCACTGGCGCGTCAGGTGCGACACCGGCAACAGCGAACCCGACAGCAGGATCGCCACCAGGAAGAAAAAGATGGTGAAGCCCAGCCCAAGGTTGCGCCGCTCCAGCAATTGCAGCTTGATGAAGGGCGCAGGATGATGCCATTCCGTCAGCAGGTACATGCCCAGGCAGGCGGCACCGCACACGGCCGCGCACACGATCAGGGGCGACTGGAACCAGTCCAGCCTGCCGCCCTGGTCCAGCGTCACCGCCACCAGCGCCAGCCCCAATGCGCCGAACGCCATGCCGAACCCGTTGGCTTCTTTGAATCGCTCTGTCCTGGGGGGATCCTGCGGAATGCCCCAGGCCACCAGCGGCGCGGCCAGCAGGGCGGCGGGCACGACCTGCCAGTACACCAGGCGCAGATCGGACAGCCGGTCCGTCCACAGCCCCGTCAGCCAGATCGCCACGTTCGGAGAGAACGTGGCGGTCATCGAATAGATGGCCAAGGCATACAGGCGCAGGCTGGGCGGAAGAAATCGCAACGCCGCCATCATCAGCAACGGAATCAGCGCGCCGCTTGCCAGGCCCTGCACCGCGCGCAACGCCATCAGCAACTCCAGGCTTCGCGCCCACGGCAGCACGATGGCGATGGCGACAATCACCGCCAGCATCATCAAATGAAAGCGCCGCAGCGACAGCGTGACCGCGAACCACGCGGCGAACGGCATGGCGATCAGTTCGCCCGCGCTGTAGGCCGTGCTCAACCACGAGGCCTCATCGATCCCCAGGCCCAGGTTGCCTCGCAGGTCGGCCAAGGCGAGGGATCCCACGCGGCTGTTGATGCCGGACATCACTGCGGCGATGAAGATGCCCAGCAAGCCGATGGCCAGGCGCGGGCCGAACGCGGCGGCGGAGGGCTGCGGCGCGAGCGACGCGCCGGCAGGCGTTGCGGCGTTCACGGTCATGATGCGGACGGCTGCCCACGCGTTGCCGAGGTTTGCGATCGAACCGGAGCATGCAAGGCATCCGCAGGCTCGGCGCCATGGCCGGAAGCCGCCGCGGCTGCCTCCGGGTCCGGGCCCAGGCCGGGATCCCAGCCGCCTCCCAGAGCCTTGTAAAGCGCCACCAGCGACGTGCCGACCGCCGTCGTGCTGTCGGACAGCGCCAGTTGATCCCTCAGCAATGCCTGCTGCGCGACCAGCACGCCCACGTAGTCGGCCACGCCGTTCCGGTATTGGCTCTGCGTGGCGGCGAATGCCTCGCGCGAATGTTCGTAGGCCTTGGCCAACGCGTCGTGCTGCTGGTACTGCGCGCCGCGCGCGTTCAATGCATTGTCGATTTCATGCCAGGCCTGCAGCACGGTCTTGCGGTAATGGATGGCCGCGGCCTGCTGGCTGGCGCGGGTCAGTTCCAGCGTGCGCGTCAGGCGGCCGCCTTCGAAGATGGGCAGATGAATGGACGGGCCGATGGCGAAGTTGCGCGCGCCCCAGTGACCAAGATTGTCGTCGTCCAGCGATTGCAGGCCAAATGATCCGCCCAGCGTGATGCGGGGATAGAAATCGGCCTGGGCCGCACCGATGTCGGCGGTGGCCGCATGCAAGGCGGCTTCGGCCTCCAGGATGTCGGGCCGGCGGTGCGCCAGCTCGGACGGCAGGCCCACGCCGACGTGGTCCGGCGCCCGCGGCATCGTGCCCGTGGGGGCCAGCAGCGCATCCAGCTGGCGCGGCGCTTGGCCGCTGGACAGCGCCAGCGCGTTCATCAACGCATGCTGGCGTTGCGACAGTTCGGGCGCCAACGCCTGCACCTTGGCCAGTTGCGCTTGCGCGGCGGCCAGGTCGAAGCGCGTGGCCACGCCGTTGCGCTGCCGCGTCTGCACCAACTGCACCATGTGCTGCGCCAGGGCCTCGTTCTGCCGGGCGATGTCCAGGCGCTGCTGCACGCCGCGCAGCACCAGATAGTTGCGGGCGATCTCGGCCGCCAACGTCACGCGGACAGCTTCGCGCTGGTAGACCTGCGCCTGCATGCGCGCCAGCGCGGCTTCGTTCAGCCGGCCCTGGCGATTCCACAGGTCGATCTCCCAGTGGGCATCGAAACCGGTCTGCCAGAGATCGGTCGGGTCGGTCGGCGCGCCCAGCGCGGCCATCGGGCCGTACTCGCTCAGCCGCTGGCGCGCATAGCTGCCGCCGGCATCGACCCGCGGATACAGCCCGGCGACGGCGACGCCGTATCTGGCGCGGCTTTGCGCCAGGCGCGCCGACGCCGCCTGCAGATCCAGATTGGTGTCCCACACCCCGGCCAGCAATCGATCCAGCACCGGATCGCCGAACAGGGTCCACCACCGGCGCGGGACGGCATCGGGCGACACGGCGGCCTGCGCGTGGAGGGCATCCGGACGCGGCGCGAGCTGCACGGCCTGCAAGGCCGGGGCGGGAGGCTGGAAATCGGGCCCCACGGAGCAGCCCGCCAGCAGGGCGGCCGCCAGCGGGAGCGTCAGCAGGGTCGAATGGTGTCTGGACGGAAAAATCATTTGACAAGCAAAACTGTACTGAACGGTACAGTTCACATGCTAGGTTGTACAATCCTGCTTGTCAATAAAATTGAACTGAAAGGTACAGTTTTATGTCCCTACCTGCCCCTCCCCCCGCCGCCCGAGCGAACGCCAAGGCCGCCAAGATCCTCGAAGCGGCCCGCGACGTGTTTCTCCAACACGGTTTTGCCGAGGCCACCTCGGACATGATCCAGCAGGCCGCTGGCGTTTCGAAGGCGACCATGTACGCGCACTTCGAGAACAAGGAAGCACTGTTCATCGCGGCCATCGAGCATCAATGCGGCGAAGTCGTGGCCGAGATGCGCAAGACCGAATTCGCCACCGGCCCCATCCAGACGATGCTGACCGAGATCGGGCGCACCTATCTGCTGCAGGCGCTGTCGCCGCGCGGGCTGGCGACGGTGCGCGTGGTGGTGGCCGCCGCGCCGCGTTTTCCGGCGCTGGCGCGCACATTCTTTGTACTGGGTCCGCGCACGGTCTGCGAACTGGTCGCCCGGCACCTGGCGCTGGCTATCGAACGTGGCGACATAGACCTGGGCACGGTCGGCCTGGACGTGGCGGCCAATCACTTTCTCAGTCTGATCCGCGGCGAAGCCCAGTTGGAATGCCTGCTGCATCCGGACAGCCGGCCATCGGAAGCACAGATCGAAAGCTGGACGACGTCCGGGGTGGAAACCTTTCTGCGAGCCTATGGCGTCGCGCACCAGAAATCGGGCGCGCGCGCTGGCAGGAAGACGGCGCGCGCATAGTCAGTCGTACAAGCCGGGCGCCGGCAACTAGCGCGGCCGGGCCATCTCACGCAGGCATTGCGCCGCGTCGCCCACCACGATGCGGGCGCTGCACGCCAGCATCAGGTTCATGTTCAGGCCGAAGTCCTCGACCGTATAACCCTGCGCGTCCACCGTACGCGCCGGATCGGCGGGGTCGGCGCCCACGCCCACCTGCTCGAGCAGCGGCTCGGCCTGATCGGTATAGCCCCACACCGGCTTGCCCAGCGCCACGGCATAACCCACCTCGAACGCCGTGCCGGAATCGGGTTCGGCGCCGCGGAACGGAGCCAGGTTGGCCATCACTACGTCGGCCTGGCGGATCAGCGCCGTGTTCTGGCGATAGATCCACTCGGCCAGCGCACGGCCGGTCATGCCCGCGGGCGCGGCGTTGTCCAGGGGAAACAGGCCTTCGTGGCCATGCTGGCGGCACAGCGCCTTCAGGCGTTCGCCATGCGCCACGGCATCGGCCAGGAACACGTCGAAGCCGGCCAGATAGATACGCGTCATGGCATTACTCCTTGCTGCCGGGCACGACGAAGCCCGGACCGGTTTCGAAGAACGATCCGCCCGCCACGTAATGCAGCGAGCGGCGTTCGGGGCTGGGGAAATGCCAGCGGTTGCCCGAGAAGGCGGCCGGATCGGCCCAGGCGGCGACCACTTCACCGATGAACAGGTCGTAGCGCTGCTCGTTGTGCGGCTCGGGGATCACCTTGCACTCGAGGCAGGCCAGGCTGCCCTGCACCAGCGGCGCGCCGACGCGGCTGGCGGGCCGGGCCACCAGGCCCGCGGCCTGGAACTTGTCCTGGGCGGCCTGGGCGGAATGCGAGCCCACGTACATCACGGCGTCGGCCTGCTCGCGCGCCGGCACGCACAGCGTGAATTCGCCCGAGGCCTCGATCAGCCCGCGCGTGTGGGTACTTTTGTCGACCACCACCAGCATCTTGGGTGGATCGAAATCCAGCGGCATGGCCCAGGCGGCGGCCATCACGTTCTGCTCGCCGGCATGCGCACTGGTCACCAGCACAGTGGGACCGTGGTTCAGCAGCAGGTACGAACGCGGCAGGTCGACCGGCGCGAAGCCGCTGGGCGGCAATCCGCTGGGCGGCACGGCCTCGCCTTCGGGACAGCCTGCCGGACTCATTGCGCGGCGGCGCGGCGCGCCTGGTAGACCTGCAGGTGGATGTTGGCCACGCGCAGGTAGGGCACATCCACGCCCGCCACGTCGGCGCGGCGGACCATGTCGCCGACCAGGTGATCGGCCTCGACCCGGCCGCCCTGGCTCAGGTCGCGGAACATCGAGGCGGTCAGCGACGACGTCGGGTCGGTCTGCGACTTCAGCGCGGCCGCATCGGCCTCAGGGCGCACGGGATGGCCGTTGGCGGCCGACACCGACTGGCTTTCGCGCAGCAGGGCGCGCATGAAGGCCTCGCCGCCGTCGGACGACACGATCTGGCCGATCGTGCCGCGCATCAGGCAGGTCGCGGCGGCCAGCGTGGTCAGGCCGACGTACTTCTCCCAGATGTCCTGGTAGATGTCGTCGCTGAGACGGTGCGTGTAGTTGACGCCGGCCAGTGCCTGCTCGATGGCCACGCAGCGTGCGCTGCGCGCTTCGCCCGCGCGTTCGCCGTAGACCAGGTTGGCATGTTTGCCCATGTGCACGACCTCGCCTTCGGGCCCCATGGTGGCCACGATCTGGCACAGGCCGCCCAGCACGCGATGCGCGCCGAACGCCGCATCCAGCGTCTCGTACTGGCGCATGCCGTTCAGGATGGGCAGCACGACGGTATTCTCGCCCACGGCGGGACGGATCGCCTCGATGGCGCTGTCCAGGTCGTAGGCCTTGCAACTGAGCATCACCACGTCGTAGGGGCCACCCACGTCGCCAGCCACGGCCAGTTGCGGGGTCAGCGTGGCGTCGCCCAGCGGGCTCTTGATGCGCAGGCCGTCGCGGCGCAGTTTCCCGGCCCGCGCCTCGCGCACCAGGAAGGTCACGTCCACGCCGGCTTGCGCCGCGCGTCCGCCGAAGTATCCACCGGTGCCGCCGGCGCCCAAGACCAACATCCGCATTGCATTCTCCGAGATGACGCGGCCGCCTCTGTCGGGCCGCGCCCGCCATTATGCGCCGTCGGGCCGGTCATCCTGAAGCGGCTTCGCCTGGTCGGGGAGTCGGAGGGCGAACATCATGCCGGTCATGCGCCGTAAGCCGCGGGCGCCATCTCGGGGTGAGCCCGGGCCGCGCGTTCCCAGGCCTCGTAGCCGCCGGTCAACGCCCAGATGTGCGTGAAACCCGCGGCATGCAGCCGCGCGGCCAGGCGGGCGGCCGATATCTCGTTGGGACACGAGCAATAGACCACGATCTGGTCGGGCACTTCATCCAGGGGCAGGTCGGCCAGACGGACGTTGGTGTCGGCCAGCAGCGAGCCGGGAATGCGCGGCATCGCATCCGACAGGCCGGGCCGCACGTCGATGACCACGGGCGTGCGGCCTTCGGCTTGCCAACGCAGCAGTTCGTCGGCCGACAGGCGCGGCACGCGCTTGAGCGTTCGCACCAGCACCAGCCGCCGCAAGGCGCGCATGGCCACGTACAACGCCAGCGCCAGGCCGATCAACAGCAGGCCGTACAGGCCATAGCGGTCCAGCACATCCAGGATGTCGTTGACCACCTCGTGAAACAGCGCGCCGGCCGCCACGCCCAGGCCCGCCCAGATCATCGAACCGGCCAGGTCGTAGGCCAGGAAACGCCGATAGGGCGTGCCGGTGAGCCCGGCCATGATGGTGGACAGCGCCCCCGCGCCCGGCAGGAACTTCGCCACCAGCAGCGAACGCACGCCCACCCGCAGATACAGCTTCTGCGAGGTACGGATGCATGAATCCTGCGACAGCGACACCTTGCACGCCAGGCCCAGCAGGCGGCCGCCATAGCGCTGGCCCGCCAGGTACCACGCGCTGTCGGCCAGCACGCAGGCCAGCGTTGCCAGCAGCCACGCCGCGATCCAGCCGCTCACGCCCTTGGCCAGCGCGCCGGCGGCCACCAGCATGGGAAAGGCGGGAATGGGCAGGCCGGCCTGCTCGGCCAGCACGTTGAAGAAAACCAGCCAGCCGCCGTATTGCTGCAGCAGGGTTTGGATGTCTGGCATGCGTGGGAAAAGGACGTTTGGAACAGGCCTGCATTTTAGGCCTCGCCGCCTCGCACGGAACATAAGCCCTTGGTATGGGAACGGGTACGGCATGCGCGTCATGCACCGGCACAGGCACCTTATTGGTGCGTTTCCGCCTGACGATGGGGCGCCGACAGGCGTATCATTCTCCGCCGCGGTGCGCCCGGCCCCGCATCGCGGCATTCCCCGCGGGCAGGCGGCGCACCGCCGATGGCATGCAACTTGCTTTTCATCGGAACGGGCCACGCGCCCGCTTTCCCATTGAACGTCCCACCTCGGAGCCCCCTTCCATGACTTCCCGGTTCTCCTCTTCCGTGTCCGGATCCGCCCGCCGCGCCCTGCTCAAACTGAGTCTGGCCGCCGGTCTCGCCCTGACGGCATCCGCCGTGCACGCGCAGGCGGCGCCGGCCAAAGTGAAGGTGGCCGCGGTCTACACCGTGCCGGTCGAGCAGCAATGGGTGTCGCGTATCCACAAGGCGCTGAACGCGGCCAAGGAACGCGGCGAGATCGACTACGCCTTCTCCGAGAACGTCAGCAATGCCGACTACGAGCGCGTGGTGCGCCAGTACGCCGAGCAGGGCAACAAGTTCATCGTGGGCGAAGCCTTCGCCGTCGAGTCGGCCGCGCGCAAGGTCGCCAAGGATTACCCGGGCACGGCCTTCCTGATGGGCTCGTCGGGCAAGCCGCAGGCGCCCAACTTCTCGGTGTTCGACAACTACATCCAGGAACCGGCGTATCTCACCGGCATGATCGCCGGCGGCATGACCAAGTCGCATCGCATCGGCCTGGTGGGCGGCTATCCCATCCCCGAGGTCAACCGCCTGATGCAGGCCTTCATGGCCGGCGCCAAGGAAATCGATCCGCAGGTCGAGTTCACTGTCAGTTTCATCGGTTCGTGGTTCGATCCCCCGAAGGCCAAGGAAGCCGCCTTCGCCATGATCGACAAGGGCGCCGACGTGCTGTACGCCGAGCGCTTCGGCGTGTCGGACGCCGCGAAGGAACGCGGCAAGCTGGCCATCGGCAACGTGGTCAACACGCAGCAGCAGTATCCCGAAACCGTGGTGGCCTCGGCCCTGTGGAACATGGAACCCACCATCGCCCAGGCGCTCTCCCAGGTGAAGGCCGGTACGTTCAAGGCCGAAGACTACGGCCAGTACTCGCTGATGAAGTTCAAGGGCTCCGAACTGGCGCCGCTGGGCACGTTCGAAGGCAAGGTGCCCGCTGACCTGATGGCCAAGGTGGCCGCCAGGCAGAAGGCCATCCTGGACGGCAGCTTCACGGTCAAGGTCGTGGACAGCGAACCCAAGTCGACCGCCAAATGACGCAGCCGTCCGCCGCGCTGCGCCTGACGGGCATCACCAAGCGCTTCGGCAGCCTGACCGCCAACGACGACGTGTCGTTGACGCTGGCGCCGGGCCAGGTGCTGGCCCTGCTGGGCGAGAACGGCGCGGGCAAATCCACGCTGGTTTCCATCCTGTTCGGCCATTACGTCGCCGACGCGGGCAGCATCGAGGTGTTCGGCCAGCCTTTGCCGCCGGGCCGGCCCGACGCGGCGCTGGCCGCGGGCGTCGGCATGGTGCACCAGCACTTCACGCTGGCCGACAACATGACGGTGCTGGACAACGTGATGGTCGGCACCGAGTCGCTGTGGCGCATGGCCTCGGCACGGCGCCAGGCGCGCGCCCGGCTGGCCGAGCTGGGCGCGCGCTTCGGCCTGTCGGTGTCGCCGGATGCGCGCGTCGGCACGCTGTCGGTGGGCGAGAAGCAGCGCGTCGAGATCCTGAAGGCCCTGTATCGCGGCGCGCGCGTGCTCATCCTGGATGAACCCACCGCCGTGCTCACGCCGCAGGAATCGCAGGCGCTGTTCGCCACGCTGCGCGAGCTCGTGGCGCAAGGCCTGGCCGTCATCTTCATCTCGCACAAGCTGGACGAAGTAATGGCCGTGTCGCAGCGCGTGGCCGTGCTGCGCCAGGGCAGGCTGGTGGCCGAACGCGATACCGCCGATACCAATGCTGCCGAACTGGCCGAGCTGATGGTGGGCCGCAAGGTCGTGCTGCCGCGCGCCGAGGCCGCCACGCCGTCGCAACAGGCCGCCCCCGTGATCACGCTGTCGCAGGCCGGCGTGCGCGAATCGCGCGATGCCGTGCCGCTGCTGCATCCGCTGGACCTGACCATCCACGCGCACGAGATCGTCGCGGTGGCGGGCGTGGCCGGCAACGGCCAGCAGGCGCTGGTGTCGCTGCTGACCGGCTTGCGCCAGCCGTCCGAAGGCACCATCCGGCTGGGCGCGGAGCACGCGCTGGCGCCGTCCTCGCCAGCAGGCTGGACGGTCGCGGGCGTGGGCCGCATCCCCGAAGACCGCCACCATGAAGGCGTGATCGGCGACAACCCCGTGTGGGAGAACGCCATCGTCGAAGACCTGCACGATCCGCGCTACGCCCGCTGGGGCCTGGTGCGCGCACGCGCCGGCCGCGCGCATGCGCAGGCCCTGGCCAGGCGCTTCGACGTGCGCGCCGCCTCGCTGGACGTGCGCACGCGCAGCCTGTCGGGCGGCAACATGCAGAAGCTGGTGCTGGGCCGCGCGCTGCTGCGCGAGCCGCGCTTCATCGTCGCCGACCAGCCCACCTGGGGCCTGGACATCGGCGCGGTCGCCTACGTGCGCGAGCAATTGCTGGCGGCCCGCACGCGCGGCGCCGGCATCCTGCTGGTCTCCGAAGACCTGGAAGAGATATTCGCGCTGGCCGACCGCATCGCGGTGCTGTGCGGCGGCAAGCTGGTGGACGTACGCCCCACATCGCAATGGACGCCGGCCACGGTCGGCTTGGCCATGACGGGCACGCCCCCGAAGGAAAACACCCTGCAATGATGAAGTGGACCCTGGAACGCCGCGCCGACCCGAGCCGGCTGGCGCTGGCCATGGCGCCCCTGGCCGCCGTGGCCTGCACCCTGCTGGTGGGCATGCTGCTGGTCGCCTGGGCCGGCGCGCCCGTCGGCCAGACCTATACCCTGCTGTTCGACGGCGCCTTCGGCTCGCGCTTCGCGCTGTCCGAGACCCTGACGCGCGCCACGCCGCTGATGCTGACCGGCCTGGCCTGCGCCGTGGCCTTTCGTGCGCGGCTGTTCAACATCGGCGCCGAAGGCCAACTGTACATGGGCGCGCTGGCAGCCGTGGCGGTGGGCGGCATGCATGGCGGCGCCGCCTTCGACCTGCCCACGCCCGTGCTGTTCGCCGGCATGATGGCCGCGGCCGCACTGGCCGGCGCCCTCCTGCTGCTGATTCCCGCGCTGCT
The DNA here is from genome assembly GCF_900078315.1 of Bordetella ansorpii. Taxonomy (GTDB): domain Bacteria; phylum Pseudomonadota; class Gammaproteobacteria; order Burkholderiales; family Burkholderiaceae_B; genus Bordetella; species Bordetella ansorpii. The sequence continues at coordinate 167,039 of NZ_FKBS01000006.1, read as the reverse complement.
GAAATCGCGCTTCGGCGTCGACGAGGTGGTGACCACGCTGCTGGGCAACTTCATCGTGCTGCTGTTCGTGTCGATGATGCTGGACGGCCCCATGAAAGATCCCATGGCGATGGGCTGGCCGCAATCGGTCGCGCTGGACGGCAGCCTGGAGCTGGGCAAGCTGATCGAACGCACGCGCGCCCATACCGGCCTGTTGTGGGCCATCGGCCTGGCCGTGGGCCTGTGGCTGGTCAACCGCTACACCGTGTTCGGTTTCCAGATGCGTTCGGTGGGCGCCAACGCGCACGCCTCGCGCTTCCTGGGCCTGCCGGTGCAACGCGTGATGCTGTGCACCGCCATGCTGTCGGGCGCGCTGGCCGGCCTGGCCGGCGCCATCGAAGTCGCGGGCCGCACCAGTTACGTCACGCTGGATATGTCGCCGGGCTACGGCTACACGGGCGTGGTGGTGGCCATGCTGGCGGGCCTGCATCCCATCGGCGTGGTGGCGGCCAGCATCTTCGTGGCCGGCATGCTGGTGGGCGCGGACAGCATGAGCCGCGCCGTCGCCGTGCCCAACTACATCGCCGACGTCATCGTCGCCGTCGCGCTGCTGGCCATGCTGGTGGCGACGCTGTTCGCGCAGTACCGCGTGCGCCGCGTACGCTGAGGAAACCAAGATGGAATGGATAGACCTGCTGGGCTCCGCGGCATTCTGGGTGGCCGTGCTGCGGCTGGCCACGCCGCTGATCCTGGGCACGCTGGGCGTGCTGCTGTGCGAACGCGCCGGCGTGCTGAACCTGGGTATCGAAGGCATCATGGTGGCGGGCGCCTTCAGCGGCTGGCTGGTGGTGTACCTGGGCGCGCCGCTGTACGTGGGCCTGCTGGCCGCCGCCGCCGCGGGCGCCGTGTTCGGCCTGCTGCACGCGGGCCTGACCGTGGGCCTCGGCCTGTCGCAACACGTATCGGGGCTGGGCGTCACCATGCTGGCCACCAGCCTGAGCTACTTCGCCTATCGCGTCACGTTTCCCAGCGTGAACACGCCGCCCACCATCCAGCCGTTCGCCGAGATGAAGTTCCTGGCGGACATCCCGCTGATCGGCCCCACGCTGGCCGGCCAGACGCCGATGACGCTGCTTGCGCTGGCCGCCGTGCCGCTGGTGGCGTGGGTGCTGAACCGCACGCCGCTGGGCCTGGCCATCCGCATGGTGGGCGAGAACCCCGCCGCCGCCGAGGGCCAGGGCCTGTCGGTGACCAAACTGCGCACCGGCGCCATCGTGGCGGGATCCGCGCTGATGGGCCTGGCCGGCAGCTTCCTGACGCTGGCCGCCTTCAACGCCTTCTTCTTCAACATGGTCAACGGCCGCGGCTGGATCTGCGTGGCGCTGGTGGTGTTCGCCTCGTGGCGGCCCGGCAAGGCGCTGCTGGGCGCGCTGGTGTTCGCCTTCTTCGACGCGCTGCAGTTGCGCCTGCAACAGGGCGCCACCTCGCTACCGGGCCTGCCCGAACTGCCGTATCAGGTGTACCTGATGCTGCCGTATATTCTTTCCATCCTCGCCCTGGTGGTGATGGCGCGCCGCGCCGCCTACCCGCAGGCGCTGATGAAGCCCTATCGCAAGGGCGAACGCTGATCTTCGAGGTGCCGTTTCATGTTTGACCTGCTCATTACCCGTTGCATGCTTCCAGATGGGCGCGGCCCCGTGGATGTCGGCGTCGTCGATGGCCGCATCGCCGCCATCGAGCCTGCCTTGCAAGGCCCTGCTGGCCAGACCGTCGATGCCGCCGGCCAGTTGCTGTCGCAGCCCTTCGTCGATGCGCACTTCCACATGGACTCGACGCTGTCGTACGGCATGCCGCGCGTCAACCAGTCTGGCACGCTGCTCGAAGGCATCGCGCTGTGGGGCGAACTGAAGCCGCTGCTGACCCAGGACGCCCTGGTGGAGCGCGCACTGGCCTACTGCGACTGGGCCGTGGGCCGTGGCCTCTTGGCCATCCGCTCGCACGTGGACGTGTGCGATCCGCGCCTGCTGGCCACCGAAGCGCTGCTGCACGTGCGCGAACGCGTGAAGCCCTATCTCGACCTGCAATTGGTGGCCTTCCCGCAGGACGGCGTACTGCGTTCGCCGGGCGCGCTGGAGAACCTGAAGCGCGCGCTGGACATGGGCGTGGACGTGGTGGGCGGCATCCCGCATTTCGAGCGCACCATGGCCGATGGCGCCGAGTCCGTGCGCATCCTGTGCGAACTGGCCGCCGAACGCGGCCTGCGCGTGGACATGCACTGCGACGAAACCGACGACCCCATGTCGCGCCACATCGAGTCGCTGGCCTGTCAGGCGCAGCGCCTGGGGCTGCAAGGCCGCGTCACCGGCTCGCACCTGACGTCCATGCACTCGATGGACAACTACTACGTGTCCAAGCTGATCCCGCTGATCCGCGAGGCAGGCGTCGCCGCCATCGCCAATCCGCTGATCAACATCACCATCCAGGGCCGCCACGACACCTATCCCAAGCGCCGCGGCATGACGCGCGTGCCCGAGCTGCTGGCGGCCGGCGTGCCAGTGGCGTTCGGCCACGATTGCGTGATGGATCCCTGGTACAGCCTGGGCTCGGGCGACATGCTGGAAGTCGCGCACATGGGCCTGCACGTGGCGCAGATGACGGGCCGCGATGCCATGCACGCCTGTTTCCAGGCCGTGACCTCGACGCCCGCAGCCATCCTGGGCCTGGATGAAACGGGCCTGGAAGTGGGCAAGCGCGCCGACATGGTGCTGCTGCAGGCCAGTGATCCGGTCGAGGCGGTGCGCCTGGGCGCAACGCGTTTGAAGGTATGGCGTGGCGGCAAGCTGATTGCTGAAACGCCACCGGCCACGGCGACGCTGCATCTGGAAGGACGGCCGGGGCAGGTCGATTATCGGATGGGACGGCCGGGATAGGGACAATCTGCATGGGCGCGGCCATGGCACGCGCCTGATACATGCGGACCACCAGAAAATCCTCGAGAAACGCTCACGAGACTCGAGAAATTTTCAGATTTCCTGGTTTTCGGGGCATTTACTCGAAAAAGACTCACGCCAGGGCACCGTTGCCATGCCCCGGCGCATGCGCCCCCGCATCGCTCATCGCCCCCTCGGTCGCTTCCACGAAGGCCTCCGACAACGTCGCATGCGGCGTCTGCGTGGCCCAGATCACGCCCATGCGGCGCACCGGCGCCGTATCGGGAAGCGGCACGCGCGCGATGCCGATGCTGTCCAGCCAGTCCGGCGCCCAATCGGGCACCAGCGACACGCCCAGGCCTTCGCGCACCATGCTGGCGATCGCCATCAAACCGTCGATCTCCAGGCGCTCATGCGGCCGGATGCCGTGCTGGCGCAGGTAGCGATCGGCCATGCGCCCGCCCCAGGCCGCGCGGTCGTAGCGGATGAAAGGCTGCTCGGCCATCAACCGGTGCGCATCGCGCGTGGCCACATCGGGATGCGCCAGCACCACCAACGGCTCTTCGGCAATCGTGCGCCAGCCATACCCCTTGGGCAGCGCAAACTGCGGCTGCACGATGAAGGCCACGTCGACATGCCCGCCGATGGTGCGGTGATACAGATGGCTGGACGTGCCGGGCTCGACGTACACGCTCAAGGAAGGATAGCGGCGATAAAGCCGCGTGAGCACGGGCGGCATCACGCCCGTCAACGCCGACACCGACACGCCCACGCGCAACTCGCCCAGCGGCGCGTCGTCGCTGGCGCTGGCCCGCAGGTCGCGCACGTCGCGCAGCACCAGGCGCGCGCGTTCCAGCATGCGCAGGCCGGCTTCGGTAGGCTTGACGTGACGCCCGGCGCGACGCAGCAGCGGCGTGCCCAGGTCCTGCTCCAGCGCACGCACGCGCGCGGCAATGGCGGCCGGCGTCAAGTCCAGCCGCCGCGCGGCCTCGGCCAGCGAGCCCGCTTCGACCACCGATACGAAACTCTGCAGGAACTGCGTGTCCACGGATGTCCTCCTCCTGGTGCGCGGGCCGGCAGGATACGCCGACATGGCACGCATCCATGGCCGACACATCTGTCCGGCATTCTCGCCGCAGCGCAGCGAGACACCAATAATTCTATGTTTTGAAAGCTGTACAAACAGCTTTTCGCGCAAGCACATATGGTGCCAGAATCGAAGTCTGCACCGGCCCCACGCCGCCGTCATTGTCATGGAGACTGTCGCAATGCCCAATTCCGCAGGTCTTTCCGGCGTATTCTCGCCGGTCCTCACCCCGTTCGACGCCCAGGGCCGTCCCAGCACCGAGCGCTTCGTCAAGCATTGCCGCTGGCTGCGCGGGCAGGACGTGGGCCTGGCGGTGTTCGGCACCAACTCCGAAGCCAATTCGCTCACCGTAGCCGAAAAGCAGAAGCTGCTGGCCGCGCTGCTCGAAGCGGGCGTCGAACCCTCGGCACTGATGCCCGGCACCGGCGCCTGCGCGCTGCCCGACGCCATCGAACTCACCCGCACCGCGGTGCAGGCCGGTTGCGCCGGCGTGCTGGTGCTGCCGCCGTTCTACTACAAGGGCGTCAGCGACGAAGGCCTGTTCCGCTACTTCGCGGGCCTGATCGAAGGCGTGGCCGACGAGCGCCTGCGCATCTTCCTGTATCACATCCCCCCGGTTGCTCAAGTGCCCATCAGCCTGGACCTGATCGACCGCCTGCTCGACCGCTATCCCGGCATCGTGGCCGGCGTGAAAGACAGCTCGGGCGACTGGGCCAACACCTCGGCCATGCTCGAGCGCCACGCCCCGCGCGGCTTCCAGGTGTTCGCGGGCAGCGAAGTGTTCCTGCTGCGCACGCTGCGCGGCGGCGGCGCGGGTTGCATCACCGCCACCGGCAACGTCAATCCCGGCCCCATCGTGGAACTGTTCAAGCACTGGCAGGACGCCGATGCCGACGAGCGCCAGGCCGGCCTGGACACCACGCGCGCCATCTTCCAGCGCTACCCCATGATCCCCGCCATGAAGGCCGCCATCGCGTGGCAATCGGGCGACGCCGATTGGCGCCATGTGCGTGCGCCGCTGGTCGAACTGGAAAAGAGCCAGGCGGACGCCCTGTGCGCCGAGCTGGAGAAATCGGGCTTCAGCATGCCCAACGCGAAGTCGCTGGCAGCGTAACTACCGCGTGGCAACAACAAGAAGCCCGATCCGGCATCCACGCTGGATCGGGCTTTTGCCATCTCAGGCAAGACTCCATTCGGGCCTAACCTTTGATTGGATTACACGCGCGCCCAACCGGTGCACCAACCTATTTAACGATGCCAAGAAGCAGGTCGGCATTGCCGTCGAATTGCGCAACTGCAAGCCGCAGGCGTACCGGAGAAGTCGCGCACGCAGCGCGAAAGCGCGAGTACGAGACTACGCAGGTACGACTGTGGCGTCGGAAGAACACAGAACGCCGCACGCCCTCGAGCCGCCATCAGCTGGTCACCCCGATATTCCAAGGCACGAACTCATGATCCCCCAAGCCCAGCTCTTCGCTGCGCGTCGTCCCGCCTGACGCCACCCGCAGGATCTCCTCGAACACCTGCTGCCCCATCTCCGCCATGGTCGCGGTGCCATCCAGCACCTGCCCGCAGTTCACGTCCATGTCCTCGGTCAGCCGTTCGTACATCGGCGTGTTGGTCGCCAGCTTGATCGACGGCACGGGCTTCGCGCCGAACATCGACCCGCGTCCCGTGGTGAAGCAGATGATATTCGCCCCGCCCGCGATCTGCCCCGTGGCCGACACGGGATCGAACCCCGGCGTATCCATGAACACGAACCCCGGCTGGCGCACCGGCTCGGCGTAGCGGTACACCTCCATCAGTCCCGTGGTGCCGCCCTTCATCGACGATCCCAGCGACTTCTCGAAAATGTTCGCCAGGCCGCCCATCTGGTTGCCCGGACTGACCTTGCCGTTGATCTGCACGTCGCGTCCCGGCGAGTACTCGTCCTTCCACCAGCGGATGCGGCTGACCAGTTTCTCACCCACTTCACGGCTTTGCGCGCGCGAGGTCAGCGTGTGTTCCACGCCATAGATTTCCGGCGTTTCCGACAGGATGGCCGTCCCGCCATGGCGCACCAGGATATCCATCGCCGCCCCCAACGCGGGGTTCGCGGTGATCGACGAAAACCCATCCGATCCGCCGCATTGCAGGCCGATCTTCAGATGCCGCGCGGACACCGTCTCGCGCCGCACGTCGTTGGCGGCCGGCAGCAATTCACGCACCGCCGCCACCCCCGCCTCGATGGTCTTGCGGGTGCCGCCGCTTTCCTGCATCACGAACGTGCGGATGCGCTCACCGGCCTGCAGGCCCTGATCCTTCAGCAACGCATCCAGCTGGTTGCGCTCACAGCCCAGGCCCACGATCAGCACGCCCGCGAAGTTCGCATGGCAGGCATAGCCGCCGATGGTCCGGCGCAGCAGGTCCATCGGCTCGCCCGACATCTCCATGCCGCAACCCAGGCCGTGGCTCAGCGCCACCACGCCGTCCACATTGGGAAACTGCTTCATCACCTCGGGCGTGAAGGCTTCGGCGATGCGGTGCACCACCGTGGCCGAACAGTTCACCGTCGACAGGATGCCCACATAGTTGCGTGTGCCCACCTGGCCATTGGCGCGCACGATGCCCTGGAACGTAGCCTGCTCGGCCTCGGGCAGCATGGGCGTGGGCACGTAATCGCGGCCATGCGCGTAGTCGCGGTCGAACTCGCGGAATTCGGTGTTGTGCGAGTGCACGTAAGTGCCGGCCGGAATGTCGCTGGCCGCGAAGCCGATACAGACGTTGTACTTCAGGATGGGCTCGCCCTGGCGCAGATCGCGCGCGGCGATCTTGTGGCCGGCCGGCACCTGGCTGCGCGAGGTGAAGCCCTCGCTGGGCACGTCGGTGCCGATGCCCACGGGCACGCGCGCCACCACGATGTTGTCGGACGGATGCAGGCGGATGATGGGGCCGCTGGCCCGTTTTGCGGATTGATCGATCATGATGGTTACGGCCTACTCCATGCAAGAAGCCGCGCGAGGCGGCCAGGTTCAATTCATTCGGGACGGATGCCGAGGTCACGGATGGTCGACGCCCAGCGCGGCACTTCCTGCTTGATGAAAGACGAGAACTTGTCCGGATCGGTGCCCACCACGGTGAAGCCCTGCTCGGCCAGCTTGTCGCGCGTGGCGTTGTCCTGCAGCGAGGTCTGCACGGCGCCGTACAGCTTGTCGACGATGGGTTTGGGCGTGCCGGCCGGCGCGAAGATGCCGTACCAGGTCAGCACCTCGAAACCGTCGTAGCCCGACTCGGCCATGGTCGGCAGGTCGGCGGCCTTGGGATCGCGTTGCAGGCTGGTCACCGCCAGCGCGCGCAGCTGGCCCGACTTCACATAGGGCATGGCCACGGGCAGGTTGGCGAACATGAAGGGCACCTGGCCGCCCAGCACGTCGGTGATGGCGGGCGCCTCGCCCTTGTACGGCACGTGCGTCACGGGCGTCTTCAGGCGGTGCGAGTACAGCTCGCCCGCGATGTGCTGCGGGCCGCCCTGGCCCGACGAGGCATACGTGGTGCCGCCGTTGCCCGACTGGCGGATCTGCGCGTCCAGTTCGGCCACGGTCCTGGCCTGCACCAGCTTGGGATTGACCACCAGCACCAGCGGCATCGACACCATCATCGTGACCGGCGTGAAGTCCTTGGATGGGCTGAAGGGCAGTTGCGGGTACAGCGAGGGCGCCACCAGCATGGTCGATTGCGAGCCCAGGAACAGCGAGTAGCCGTCCGGCTTGGAACGCGCCACGTTGTCGGCCGCGATGGTGCCGGTGGCGCCGGGGCGGTTCTCGACCACGACCTGCTGGCCCAGCGCCTGCGAGGCGCGAGCGCCGATCAGGCGGGCCACCACGTCGGCGCCGCCGCCCGGTGCAAAACCCACCACCAGGCGCAGGGGACGTTCAGGAAAGGCGTCCTGGGCGCTCGCCTGCGTGGCGGCGCCCAGCGTGAGTGCCAGCGTACAGGAGGCGAGGGCGAGCCGGCCCAGCAGGGGCCGCAGCAGCGGGGTGAACATGGTTGTCTCCGGATTTGTAGGTATGGGTGTGCCGTCCGGACGGCATGGGCAACCCGGACGGCCAAGGCCATTCTGGCTGCGTGACTGCACCGGTACAAGTACGCTTGGGCAGGTTCAGACAATAAGTTTTTTATGTTCCCAGCATCACAAATGCGAACGCCGCCCGAATGAAGGGCGGCGTCAGGCCATCCGCCGGGGCGGCCCCGCCTTGCCCGGCAGGCGCCCAGGCGAGACGGAACGATCAGCCCGGCTTGCGCGCCGCCGTCACGATGATCTCCACCAGCAGGTCGGGCGCGGCCAGCTTGGCCTCGCACGTGGCGCGCGTGGGCATCGCATCCTTGGGCGCCCACTCGGCCCACACCGCGTTCATGCCGTCGAAGTCGCGGTCGATGTCCTTCAGCCAGATCTGCACCTGCAGCATGCGCGACTTGTCGGTGCCGGCCTGCGCCAGGTAGGTGTCGATCTTGGCCAGTGCGCCACGCGTCTGCGCCTCGATGCCGCCCTCGTCGCGGGAGGTCACGCCCGCCACATACACGGTGTCGCCGTGGATCACGATGCGGCTGAGTTTGGCGTTGGAATCCATGCGCACGATGTCATTCATGCCGTACTGCTCCTGAAAGTGAATGCGGTCACTGCGGACCGGAAAGACGACCGGTGCGCGCGAAGCGCCCGATGCTGAAAGGTTCGATAGGCAAGCTGGCCGCGCCTTGCGTCACCAGCTCGCTCAGAATTTGGCCCACGATCGGCCCCAGCTCGAAACCGTGGGCGGAAAAACCGAAGGCATGAAAGGCGTTCTCGCGGCGCAGGCTCGGCCCGATCACGGGGATCTCATCGGGCATGCAGGCCTCGATGCCGGCCCAGCCACGATTGACCACCGCGCCTTCCATGTGCGGGAACAGGTCGCATACCGTGCGCGCGCCTTCGCCCAGCGAACGGAAATCCAGCTCCGTCCATTCGCGATCGCGATCCACCCACGCGCGCCGTCCGCCACCGATCAGTACGGTGCCGTTGCTGCGCTGCTTGAACGACAGCGGGCGCCCGGTGCCGATGACGACGGGATCCAGAAAATGCGGCATGCGCAGCGTCACCAGCATCATCGGACTGATGGCCTGCAAGGGCACGGGTTCATCCCATTGCCCGGCCACGCGGTCAGCCCACGCCCCCGCGCAGTTGATCAACGTGGGCGCGGTGTAGATGCCCGCGTCGCTCGTCACGATCCATTGCGCGCCTTCGCGGCGCGTCTCGTGCACGCGCACGCCTTCCATGAAGCGCGCGCCCAGGCCGGCTGCCTTGCGGCGAAACGCCAGCGTGGTGCGATAGGGATCGGCCGCGGCGTCGCCCCGCGCGATGACGCCGCCCCGCACCGTCGGCGCGATGCGCGGAATCATGGCGCGCAGTTCGTCCGCGGTTATCCATTCCTCATGCGTGTAGCCATGCGCGTGCATGGTGCGCAGGCGCTCGCGCAACGTGGCTTCATCGGCCTCGTTCTCGGCCACGCGCACCTGGCCATGCTGCTCGAAGCCGCAATCGTCATCGACCAGATCGCCGATGCCGTACCAGCGCTCGCGCGAGGCCAACGCCAGCGGGATCTCGGCGAGATGCCGGCCCAGCGTGCGCACGCCGCCCGCATTCACGCCCGACGCATGCCGGCCGACGTAGTTCTTCTCGATGACCAGTGCGGACACGCCCGCGCGCGCCAGGTGCAGCGCGGCCGAACTGCCATGCAGCCCGCCGCCCACGACGATCACCTCGGCGCTGCGCGATGCGTCCATGTCACTTCTTCAGGCGGACCACGGCCTGCCGGGAAGCGTCGGTCTGCGGCAAGGTGGCCAGTTCGCCCAGCGTCAGCGGCTTGGTCGGAAAGCGCAGGCGGTAATAGCCCACCTCGCTGACCGGCACGCCGCGTTCGTCGGCGATCAGCTCGCTGACGGTCAGGCCGCAGAAGCGGCCCTGGCACGGCCCCATGCCGCAACGCAGGAAGGCTTTCATCTGGTTGGGACCCGAACAGCCCAGGGCCACCGTGTCGCGCACCTGCTGCGCGGTGACTTCCTCGCAGCGGCACACGATGGTGTCGCCGGTCGGACGGCGATAGGCATCCGGCGCCTTGTACAGCGTGTCGAAGAAGGCCCGGCCGCGCGTGGCGCGAGCCAGCGCCTGACGGTGCGGCACGGCCTCGCGGTCGCGCCGCGCGGCGTCGATGCGGCCCAGCGTCTTCGCGGCATTCAGGGCGGCGATACGGCCGCGATGCTCGGCGGCCAACGCGCCCGCGATGCCGGCGCCGTCACCGGCGATGCCGATGTCGGCCACCGAGGTCGCGCCCCATTCGTCCACCTTGGGCTGCCAGCAGTCCAGCGCCTCGTTCCATTCGTGCTCGGCGCCCACGGCGCGCGACAGGTTCACGTTGGGCACGACGCCCTGATGCAGCATCAGCTGCTCGGCGGGCATCTCGTGCTGGCGACCGCCCGCCGTATAGCGCACCGATTGCAGCCTGCCGTCGCCCACGGCCTGCAGATCGCGCACGTCCTTGACGATGGGCACCGCGGCCTTCACCGCGCGCATCAGTTTCAGGCCCTTGCCCAGATACGGCGAGCGCAGGAAATCCCACACGTGCGGCAGCGCCTGCCTCATTCGACCGGCGGGCGCAGTCTCCAGCAACACATCGATCTTGGCGCCGGCATTCAGGTACTGCCAGGCCACCAGGTACAGCAGCGGGCCGCAACCGGCCAGCACGGTGGGGCCACTGGTCACCAGGCCCGCCGACTTCAGCAGGATCTGCGCCGCACCGGCCGTGATCACGCCAGGCAACGTCCAGCCCGGAATGGGGAAGGGACGCTCCTGCGCGCCAGTGGCCAGCAGGATGTAGCGGGCCTCGACCATGCGGGCTTGCCCGCTTACCGAGTACGCCACCTCGAAGCCCTGGGCAGGCGCCTCGGCCGTCATACGCGAGACGGCCCACACCGTGGCGCCGGGTTCGTAGCGTGCGACGCTGGCGCGGAACGGTTCGACCAGGCTGGCGCCGTGCCAGTAGTCCTCGCCCAGGATGCGCTTGTCGGAAACAGGCGTCGTGGTGATGGCGCGGTAGATCTGGCCGCCGGGCGCGGGCTGCTCGTCCAGCAGCAGCGTGTCCACGCCCAGGTTGGCCGCCGTGGCGGCGGCCGCCATGCCGGCGGGGCCGGCGCCGATCACCAGCAACTCGCAACGAGACGGGGTCATTGTGGAGCCTTCGTGCTGCGCACTACGGTATTCGCCCTTGGAGCGGTCCGGCAGGCTCATGACAGCACCTCGCGCGCGCCACGCTGGCGCTCGATCTTCATGCCTTCGCGCACCGGTGTCATGCACGCCTGGCGGTTGGGCTGGCCATCGATGGTGACCAGGCAGTCGTAGCAGACGCCCATCATGCAGTACGGACCGCGCGGCACCTCGCCCACGGCCGTGTCGCGGCAGTCGGCGTGGCCGGCGGCGAACAATGCAGCGGCGACGTTGTCGCCTTGGCGGCAGCCGACTTCGGCGCCGTCGACCGTGATGCGCACCGGCGTGCGGGCAGCCTGGTCCGCGGCCGCATCAAGCCTCTTGAACATGAAACCTCCGGGTGGAAAACGGCGCCATGTCTTCGGCCAGCGAACCGGCGGCGATCATGGGAGCGAGTTTGAGCGCATGGGCCGCGGCCAGCGTGACGCCGCTGTGGCAGGTGGCCACAAACGCGCCCGGACAGGTCTCGGACTGCTCATAAATCGGGAAACCATCGCGCGACATCACGCGCAGCGCGGCCCACGAGCGCACGACGCGCACGTCGCGCAGCGCCGGCAGGGTGCGCAGCGCGCGGTCGGCCAGCGTGCCCAGCACGTTCAGGCCGGCGATCTCGTCGGCGTAACCGGCTTCTTCCTGCGAATCGCCGATCAGCCAGGAGCCCTCATCCATCTGGCGCAGCGTGCTCAGCGGCAGCTTCAGCACGGGCCTGGTGCGCTCCAGCACGATGATCTGGCCGCGTTGCGGCCGCACCGGCAGGTCCATGCCGATGTACTTGCCCAGCTCGGGATTGCCCAGGCCGCTGGCCAGCACGATCTGGCGGGCACGCAACGCGCCTTGCGGCGTATCGACGTGGAACACGCCATCGGCGCGGCGGATGGACGTGCACTTGCGGCGCGGCAGGTAATCGACACGGTCACGCTTGAAGGCGGCATGCAGCGCGCGCAGCAGCTTCAGCGGATTGGCGATGCCGTCCACCGAGGTCAGGCTGGCGCCGCGCACGTCCGGGCCGATGCCGGGCATGATGTCGGCCAGCTCCTTGCGGTCCAGCATCTTCCAGTCGTACTGCGGCATGCCCGGCTGCGCCTGCAGCTTGGTCATGAACTGGATGCGCGCGTCGAACTCCTCGTCCGTCAGCACGGGATGCAGGCCGCCGTTCTGCTCCAGGCGCACGTCCACGCCGGTCTTGTCCAGCAGCTCGGTCGCCAGTTGCGGCCACAGCTCGACCGAGCTCAGCGTCCACGAGCCATAGCGCGGCAGGCCCATGCCCTTGCTCTGCACCCACACCAGGCCGAAGTTGCCTCGCGAGGCGCGAAACGCCGTATCGCCTTCGTCCAACACCGCCACGCGCTCGACCGAGCGGCGCAGGCCGTAGGCGATGGCCGAGCCGACCAGGCCGCCGCCTATCACCACGGCATCGTAGACACCGCCCTGCGGCGCCGCGCCCCCCGAAGAGGGCACCGTCTGCTGATTCATTACCGTCCTTTTCCGACAAACAGCTTTTCCAGACCGATCACACGGTCCAGGATGAAAATCGCGATCGCCGTCGCGTAGATCAGTACCGCCGACACGGCCGTCACCAGCGGGTCGATGGTGTCCTCGATGTGCAGGAAGATGCGCACCGGCAATGTGGTGGTGGACGGCGAGGCGACGAAGATCGACATCGTCAGCTCGTCGAAACTGGTGATGAAGGCGATCACCCAGCCGCTGATCACGCCCGGCAGCACCAGCGGCAGCACCACGCGCCGGAAGGCCACCCAGCTGGACGCGCCCAGCGACAGCGCGGCGCGCTCCAGCGCGGGATCGATGCCCGTGGCCGAGGCCAGCACCAGCCGCAACGCGTACGGCATGATGAGGATGACGTGCGCGATCACCAGCCCGAAATACGTGCCCACCAGGCCGACCGTGGTGAAAAACTTCAGGAACGCCAGGCCCAGCACGACGTGCGGGATCATCAGCGGCGACATGAAGAACGCCAGCAGCGCCTCGCGGCCAGGGAAGCGGTTGCGCGCGATGGCCAGCGCGCCCGGCACCGCCAGCACGATGGCGATCGAGGCCGACAGCGCCCCCAGCCCCATGCTGAACCAGAACGCGTCGATGAAGCGGGGGTTGTCCAGAATGGCGCGGAACCACCGCAGCGACAGGCCGCCGGACGGCAGCGAGATAAAGCCTTCCGACGTGAACGCCACCGCGCACACCATCACGATGGGCGCCAGGATGAACGCGATGAACACCGCGTGGAACAACAGGGCCAACGGACCGTTCTTGGAGTTCATGTTCGCCCCCTCAGTTGAAGACCGCGTTGTAGCGGCGCTCGACCATGCGGTTGGCGGCCAGCAGCACGATGACGGTCGCCACCAGCAGCACCATCGCCAGTGCCGCACCCAGTGGCCAGTCCAGCGTGTTCAGGAACTCGTCGTAGGCGGCCGTCGCCACGGTCTTCAGGCGGCGGCCGCCGATGATGGCCGGCGTGGCGAAGGCGCTGGCCGCCATGGCGAACACCATGATCGAGCCCGACAAGATGCCCGGCATGACCTGCGGCACGATCACGCGTCGGATCACCGTGAACTGGCTGGCGCCCAGCGACAGCGCCGCCGACTCGGTGGACGGATTGACCCGCTGCAGCGAGGCCCACACCGAGATCACCATGAAAGGCACCAGCACGTGCACCAGCGCGATGCCCACGCCGAGGTTGCTGTACATCAGGCTGACCGGCGCCGACGTCAGGCCCAGCGCCAACAGCGCCTTGCTGATCAGCCCCGTGGAGCCGAACAGCAAAGCCCAGCCCAGCGTGCGCACCACCACCGAGATCAGCAGGGGCCCCAGCACCACCATCAGGAACAGGCCCTTCCAGGGATTGGCCATGCGCGACAGCACGTAGGCCTCGGCGGTGCCCAGCACCATGCAGGCGAGGGTGACGGCGGCCGCCACGCCGAAGGTGCGCGCGTAGATCTCGTAGTAATAGCCATCGGTCAGGATGGCGAGGTAGTTCTTGAACGTGACGGCTTCCTGGATGCCGCCGTAGAAATCGAAGTTGAAGAAGCTGATCAGGAACACCAACGCCAGCGGCACCGTCAGGAAGGTGACGTAGACGACGATGGCGGGCGCGCTGAGCACCCAGGGATTGGCGCGTTCGCTCATCGGCGGCCTCCGTGAGGCACGATTCGGGCCGCGTTCATGCCTTGTCCTCGCCCACCGGCCGCATGTCTTGCGCGCGCCAGCGCAGATGCACCGGGCTGCCTTCCTGCGGCACCGGCACGCCGTCGTTCTGGCGGATCACCAGCACGTCGCCCACCGAGGTCTCCACCTGGCACAGCCAGTGGTTGCCCTGGAACACCCGGGCCTTCAGCTTGCCGGGCAAGGCACAGACCGAGGGCTCCGAGAACAGGATCTTCTCGGGCCGCACGATGACCTGCCCGGACGGCATGGCCGCGCCCTCCAGCGCGACGCGCGCCTCGCCGATGGCCGCGCGCGCCTGGCCTTCGTGTTGCGCCGGTTGCGGCGTGAACAGATTGGCCTTGCCCAGGAATCCCCCCACGAACCGGCTGACAGGCGCTTCATAGGCCGAGAACGGATCGGCCACCTGCTCGGCACGGCCCTGGTTCATCACCACGATGCGGTCGGACAGCGCCAGCGCTTCCGATTGATCGTGCGTGACCAGGATGGTGGTGGTGCCCACCGTGCGCTGGATGCTGCGCAGTTCCAGCTGCATTTCCTCGCGCAGCTTGGCATCCAGGTTGGACAGCGGTTCGTCCAGCAGCAGCACCGCCGGCTTGATCACCAGCGCGCGGGCCAGGGCCACGCGCTGCTGCTGGCCGCCCGACATGCGGGCCGGATGGCGGTCAGCGAGGTGCGACAGGCCCACCAGCTCCAGCGCCTCGCCCACGCGCTTGGCGCGCTCGGCGCGCGGCACGTCGCGCATCTCCAGCCCGAAGGCCACATTCTGCGCGGCCGTCATGTGCGGGAACAGCGCGTAGTTCTGGAACACCATGCCCAGTCCGCGCTTGTTGGCCGGCATGCGGCCCATGTCGCGGCCATCGAGCACGATGCTGCCCGCGGTGGGCTCGACGAAACCCGCGATCATCTGCAGGGTCGTCGTCTTGCCGCACCCGGAGGGCCCCAGCAGCGAGACGAACTCGCCGCGATTCACGGACAGGCTGACCCTGTCCACGGCGACAACGTCACCGTAGCGCTTGGTCAGGCCGTTCAACACCAGATAAGTCATGTCAGGATCCCAGCAGCCGGCAAGAAGTGCTTAACGCTCGATCTCGCGCGTCCAGCGCTTGTTCCAGTCGTCGCGGTTCTGGTTGACCGTGTCCCAATCCAGGACGATGAGCTTGGCCGCGCGCTCGCCGATCGGCATCGGCACATTGGGGTTGTCCTTGGCTTGCGCCTTCTTGTTGACTGGACCGTAGCCGTAGCTGCTGCCCAGTTTGGTCTGCACCTCGGGGGTCATCAGGTAGTTGATGAAGGCCTGCGCGGCGGGATTCGGCTTGTCCTTGGCGATGGGGCACACCGACGACAGCAGCGCATAGGCGCCTTCACGCGGATACACGAAGCCCACGGGAAAACCGGTGTCGGCGAAAGCCTTGGCGCGGCCGCTGCCCCACACGCCGATCACGGCCTGGCCGCTGGAGAACAGCTCGGTCATCTTGCCGGGCGAGGGCTCGTACACCAGCACGTTGGGGCCGACCTTGTCCTTGAAGGTCTTGAAGCCGGCGTCGACGTTCTTCTCGCTGCCGCCGCCCTCCCGGGCGTACTGCACCAGCGCATGCAGGCCATAGGTGTTGTTCAGCGGCGGAATGACCAGCAGTTGCTTGTACTTGGGATCCTTCAGGTCGTCCCACGACGTGGGCGGCGCCCATTTCTTCTCTTCGAAGACCTTCTTGTTGTACATGATGCCGGTGGCGACGATGCCCAGCGCCACGGCCTTGTCGTCCTTGTACAGCGCGGTCTTGTACAGATCGTCCTTGGGCAGGCCCTGGATGGGCGCGCAAAAGCCCAGCGCGATGGCCTGGTACATGGGGCCGTCATCGATGATGGCCACGTCGACCTGCTGGTTGCTCTTCTGGGCCTGCAGGCGCGCCACCGTGTTGGTGGAGTTGCCCGCCACGTATTCCAGTTCGACGCCATGCTGCTTGCCGAAGGCCGGGAAGATCTCCTGGCGCATGATGTCTTCGAACGAACCGCCGTAGCCCGCCACCACCAGCTTCTGCTGGGCATGCGCCGCCGTAGCCGACAGGGCCGCCAGCGTGGCGGCGGCAAGCACTGCAACAACCTTACCCATGATGAACCCCCGATCTTTATTGGCCGTACAATTGTCCGGACATGAATGTCCGGACAAATAATCCGGCTTTCGAGGTAAAGTCGTCAACATAGTGATGTCCCTTACTTCCCGCCCGATTTCCAGGAAAACCCCATGATCCGATCCGCGCCGTCCGAGGCCGCCGTACCCGCCCATGAGGCAGGCACGATGCTCGGCGCCGGCACGCCGGCAGAGGACAGCCGCGCGCCGCGTTACAAGGCCATCTACGAAGACCTGGCTCGCGGTATCCGCGCCGGCCGCTACCCGGTGATGACCCTGCTGCCCACCGAGCACGAACTGTGCGTGCAGTACGACGCCAGCCGCCATACCGTGCGCGAGGCCGTCCGCCTGCTGACCGAAGCCGGCATGGTGTCGCGCCGGCCCGGCGTGGGCACGCGCGTCGAGGCCGCCAAATCGGACACCCGCCACACCCAGCGCATCTCGCAGTTCTCCGAGCTGTTCCAGTACATCAAGAACGCATCGCTGCGCGTGCACGATGCGCGCATGATCAAGGCCAACGCGCGCCAGGCCACCGCGCTGGGCTGCACGCTGCGCCACGAGTGGCTGTACGTGCGCGCCATCAAGCTGCTGGGCAACAAGGCCGCTCCCGTGGCGTTCTCCGAGGCCTACATCCACCCCGACTACGCCGCCATCGAGGCCGACATCGGCCGCGTGCACCTGCCGCTGTCCGGCCTGATCGAAACCCGCTACAGCCAGCGCATCCGCGAGGTCGCACAGGAGTTCTCGGCCACGCCCATCGGCAAGGAAGTGGCCGGATTGCTGAAGGTCGCGCCCAAGACGGCGGGACTGGTCATCACCCGCCGCTACTTCGGCGAGCACAGCATCCCCATGCTGGTCACGATCACCACCTTTCCGCACACCAAGATGAAGTACTCGATGTCGCTGAAGGTGGATTTGCCCGAATAAGCCCGCGCCGCAGCGCGTGGCGCCGGCTTATTGCGCGTAGGCCGCCGCCGCGTGCTGCGCGCTGACCTTGCCGTCCAGCATGTCGCGCTCCAGTTTGGCGCGCGAACGCTCGGCCGGGCTGCCGTAGCCGCCGCCGCCAGGCGTCTCGATACGCACGCTCTCGCCGGGTCCCAACGGGATGTTGGCGGTCTTGGAGAACAGCACTTCTTCCTGCGGGGTGCCGAAGTTGCGCACCAGCCGCGCGCGCCGGCCATCGCCGCCACCCGCCACGCCGCTGGCCACGCCCACCACGTGGCTGTCCGAACGCGCCGAGAACACCACGCCAGGACCCACCGCGCGGATCTGCTTGGCGATCGCCAGGCCGCCGCGCGTGCGGCCGGGGCCGCCCGAATCGGCGATCAGCGCGTACTCGTCCATCAGCAGCGGGTATTCATTCTCCAGCGCCTCGACCGGCAGGTTGGACGTGTTGGTCATGTGCACGTGTACGCCATCCATGCCGTCCGTGTCGTAGCGCGCGCCGGCGCCGCCGCCCAGGGTTTCCAGGTACACGAACTGGCCCGCGCGGCTGGGCCAGCGGCCCGAGAACGTGATGGCCGGGCAGCAGTCGTTGCCCGAGGCCATGATGCGTTCCGGCGGCAGCAGGCCGCGGAAGGCGCCGAAGATCGTGCCGGCCACTTTCTGCGCGGTGATCGAGCGCGCACCCACGGCGGCGGGCGCCTCGGGATTGGTGATGGTGCCCAGCGGCGCCGACACCGAGATCGGATCGAACAGGCCGGCGTTGGGCGCCAGGTCCGGATCCAGCAGCGCCTTCACCGCGTAGTACACGCAGGCGCGCAGGGCATTGAAGGGCAGGTTCATGGCGCCGCGCGCCTGCTTGCCCGTGCCGTCGAAATCGAAATGCAGTTTGCCCGCGGACACGGTCAACGTCACCTGGATCGGCACCGGATCGCCGCCCATGCCGTCGTCGTCCAGATCGCTGCGGAACGAATAGCTGCCTTCCTGCAATTCGGCGATGCGATTCTGCAGGCGGCGGCGCGTGTACGTGATCACGTCGTCCACCGAACGCAGCACGGCCTGCAGGCCCATCTGGCGGATCAGGCCTTGCACCGCGGCCGCGCCGCGGCGGTTGGTGGCCATCTGCACGCGCAGGTCCAGCACGCGCTCTTCCGGATCGCGTGTGTTCGAGCAGATCAGGCGCAGCATGTCCTCGTCCACTTCGCCATTGCGCCCGATGCGGCAGGCGGGGATGCGGATGCCTTCCTCGAAGATCGACTTCAGGCCGCCGGCGATCGAGCCCGGCACCGAACCGCCCACGTCCGAGTGGTGCGCGATGTTGGCCGCGAAGAAACGCAGCGTGCCTTCCCAGAACACCGGCGTGACGATATTGATGTCGGGCAGGTGGCTGCCGTCGGCCAGATAGGGATCGTTGCAGATGTAGATGTCGCCGTCGCGGATGTCTTCGGGCTTGTAGGTCTTCAGGATGGCGCGCATCGCGCCGTCCAGCGAACCCAGGTGCAGCGGGATCTGCGTGCCTTGCGCCACCAGGCGGCCGGCGGCGTCGAACAGCGCCACCGAGCAGTCCTTGCGTTCCTTGATGTTGGTCGAGAACGAGGCCCGCACCAGGGTGTTGTTCATGTCTTCGGTGATCGACAGCAGGCGGTTGCAGAACACCTCCATGCCGATGGGGTCCGCCAGGACCGGGGCTTCCAACGTGGACTCAGCCATGCTGGCCTCCTTGCAGCAGAATGATCAGGTTGCCGTATGCGTCGACGGTGACGTGCTGGCCGGGGCCGATCACCGTGGTCGAGCTCATTTCCTCCACCAGCGCCGGGCCGGTGAACGTCGTGCCCGCGGGCAGCAGGTCGCGGTCGTACACCGGCGACTCCAGCCAGCCGGCGGTGGCGCCGAAATAAGAGCGGCGCTCGCCCATGCGGGCGCGTTCCAGGCTGCCGTCCACATGGCGCGGCGCCAGGGGGGCCTTGATCACCTGGCCCACCGCCTGCAGGCGGCAGTTGATGATCTGCACGCCGCGGTCATCCACCGTGTAGCCGTACTCGCGCTCGTGCGCCTCGCCGAAGCGGCGCATGAACTCGTCGCAGCCCTGTTCGGTGCTGTCCATCACGACCTGCACCTCGAAGTTCTGGCCTTCGTAGCGCGCATCGATGGCCATGCGCACCTGACGCATGGCGGGCGCCACGCGCTCGGTCTCCAGCCAGGCCTGCGCCTGCTGGTTCAGCTCGCCGAACACCGCCTGCACCTTGGGCCAGCTGGCGTCGGACGCCAGCGAGATCTCGCTGCGCACGAAGTCGAACGAGATGTCGGACAGCAGGATGCCGCGCGCGCACATCGTGCCCGGCTCCTGCGGCACGATCACGCAAGGGATGCCGCACTCCTCGGCCACTTCCACCGCGTGCAAGGGACCTGCGCCGCCGTAGGCGTACAGCGCGAAATCGCTCAGGGCATAGCCGCGCTCGGTGGACACGGCGCGAATGGCGCGGCTCATGTTGGCCGCGGCGATGCGCAGGATGCCTTCGGCCGCGTCTTCCATCGACAGGCCCAGCGGCTGGGCCACTTTCTCCTGGATCACCTTGCGCGCGGCCTCCGCGTGCACCGCCATGCGGCCCTTCAGCAGCGACACGGGATTCAGGCGTTGCAGCGCGATCTCGGCGTCGGTGATGGTCGGCTCGACGCCGCCACGGCCGTAGCCCACCGGACCGGGCACCGCGCCCGCGCTGTGCGGGCCCACCTTCAACGCGCCGGCATCATCCATCCAGGCGATGCTGCCACCACCCGCGCCGATGACGTGGATGTCGACCATCGGCGTCTTCACCGGATAGCCGGCCACGTGGCGATGCGAGGTGAACAGCGGCTGGCCGTCCACCACCAGCGACACGTCCGTGCTGGTGCCGCCCACGTCGAACGTCACCAGGTTGGGGCTGCCGATCACGCGGCCCACCGCGGCCGCGCCCACCACGCCGGCCGCGGGGCCCGACAGGCAGGTGCGCACCGGATAGCGGCGCACCGTGGCGATCGACATCAGGCCGCCGTTCGAGTGGATGGTGTGCGGCTCGTGCGCGATGTCCAACTCACGGGTGCGCGCCAGGAAGCGTTCCAGGTAGCGCTCCATGCGCGGGCCCACCGCGGCATTCAGCACCGTGGTGGACAGGCGCTCGTACTCGCGGAACTCGGGCAGCACCTCGCTGGAGATGCTGACGTACACGCCCGGCAGCTCCTCGGCCACGATCTCGGCGGCGCGCCGTTCGTGCGCGGGATTGCGATAGGAGTGCAGGAAGCAGATCGTCACGGCTTCGATCTCGCCTTCGGCAAAGACGCGGGCGGCGGCGCGCACCTGTGCTTCGTCCAGCTCGCGCAGCACCGCGCCCGAGGCATCGACACGCTCGTCGATCTCGATGCGGAACTGGCGCGGCACGGCCACGGGCGGCTTGCCGACGCTGTAGTCGTACAGATGCGGGCGCGTCTGGCGGCCGATCTCGAGCACGTCGCGGAAACCACGCGTGGTCAGCAGCCCCACGCGCGCGCCCTTGCGCTCGATAATCAGGTTGGTCGCCACGGTGGTGCCGTGGCCCACATGCGAGACCTGGCTGGGCGAGACCTCGTGGTCGGCCAGCATGCCTGCGATGCCGTTCTGGATGGCCTCGGAGGGGTCGTGCGGGGTCGAGGGCACTTTGTGGAAGTGCACCTGCCCGGTTCCCTCGTCGATCATCGTGAAGTCGGTGAACGTGCCCCCGACGTCTATGCCTATGCGATACATGCCTGTCTTCCTATGTTGTCTTGGCGGCCCGCGCGCCCTGCCCGATCACGCGTGCAAAGATTCGGCTCAAGCCGGCCCCTAGTCCAGCTTGATGCCGGCTCTCTTGACCACGTCGCACCACTTGGACACTTCGGTCTTGATCATGTCGGTAAAGGTCGCGCCCGCCACGTCGGACACCTCGGCGCCCTGCGCCTCCAGGTAAGGCTTCATCTCGGGACCATGCAGCACCGACACCAGCGCATCGGTCAGCGGCTTGCGCACGTCCTCGGGCAGCTTGGCCGGGGCCAGCATGCCGAACCAGACCATCGCCTCGTAGCCCGGATAGCCGGACTCGGCCACCGTCGGCACGTCGGGCAGCATCTTCGAACGCTGCGTCGAAGTGACCGCCAGTGCCTTGATCTTGCCGTCCTTCACATAGGGATAGGACGTCATCACCACGTCCATCATCATGTTGACCTGGCCACCGACCAGATCGATCAGCGCCGGACCCGATCCGCGGTAGGGTACGTGCACCATCGACACGCCAGCCGTGGTCTTGAACAGCTCGGCCGCCAGGTGATTCGACGTCCCCTGGCCGTTCGAGGCGAACGAATACTTTTCGGGATCTTTCTTCAACAGCGCCACGAACTGCTGCAGGTTGTCGGCGGGCACCGACTTGTTCACCACCAGCACGTTGGGAATGGTGGCCACGACCGCCAGCGGCGTGAAATCCTTGATCGGGTCATAGGGCAGCTTCGAATACACACAGGCGGCGCTGCCGTGCGTGCTGACCGAACCCATCAGGATGGTGTAGCCATCGGCCGGCTGGCGCGCCACGTACTCGGTGCCCACCGTGCCGCCGGCGCCCGGCCGGTTCTCCACGATGACGTTGGCGCTGAGCTTCTTGCCCAGGCCCTCGGCCACCTTGCGCGCGATCAGGTCGGTCGACCCGCCCGCGGCGAACGGCACGACGATGCGCACCACCTTGTCTTGCGGCCATGCGGCCAGGGAAGGCGCCGCCGCGGTCAGCGCGACAACCGCGGCCGCCATCCGGCATGCCGTGACGAAACGTCCTGCATTCATGTACTACCCCTTGTGTCGTTAGAACTTCTTGGTCGCCGGTCGTATCGCCGGCATGTGTTCACTGCAACAACGTGGCCATACTAGGCCCGCGCAAGAGGTGACAGCAGCACTTCTTGTTTATAGTCACATCAACGGCATTTATGGAGGCCGGCGATGAAACACCCAGACCTGAACCTGCTGCTGCATTTCGAGGCGCTGATGAGCTGCCGCAGCCTGACCCGCGCCGCGGAGCAACTGGGCGTCAGCCAGCCCGCCATGAGCGCGGCCCTCAACCGCCTGCGCCGCCTGTTCAACGACCCATTGCTGGTGCGCGAGGGCGGCTGGCAGCCGACCGAGCAGGCCAACGAACTGCACCGGCGCTTCCGCCCCTTGCTGGAAGAATGGCGCCGCGCCACGCGCGAACTGGACGCCTTCGATCCCGCGCACTCGTCGCGTTCGCTGTCGCTGTACGCCACCGACTACGTGCAGTTCACGCTGCTGCCGCGCCTGTTGCCCGACCTGGCGCGCGACGCGCCGCATTTCCAGCTGCGCATCGTGCCGGCCCGCCCGCAGCACGGCCTGAGCATGCTGGACACGAACCATGTGGAATTGATCGCGGGGTACTTTCCCGAACCGTCGCCCGACCTGCGCACGCGCTTCCTGTACGACGAGCCCGCCGTGTGCGTCGTGCGCGAAGGACACCCGTGCCTGCGCAAGCGCTGGAACCTGGATGCCTACCTGAAGTACGGCCACCTGGATCTGGCCGCGCACACGCGCTTTTTCAGCAACGCGGTGGACCGCGTGCTGCTCGGGCAGAACCGCAGCCGCCACATCGTGGCCACGCTATCGAGCTATCTGGTCTGTCCGTTCGTCATTGCACAGTCGGACCTGATTGCGACCATGCCGGAAAGCATCGCCAGGACCATGTCCACGGCGACGAAGACGGTGACGCTGAAGGTGCCGCTGGGACTGCCGAACATCGCGGTGTCGCTGTACTGGCACGAGCGGTACCAGGACGACGCGGGGCATGCGTGGCTGCGGCAGTACATCGCGGATCGGATATCGATGTAGCGAGCCCGCAAGCGCGGCAGGCTGCCCGCCTGTCCGCGCTTCTTTCATGAAACAGCGCCATGCGCCGCTTATTCCGGATACGTACCCGGCACCAGAATGCTGCGATCAACTTGCGCGATGTTCTTGCGGCCGCACAGCGCCATCGTCACGTCCATCTCCTTGTACAGGATCTCGAGCACGCGACGGACACCGTCCTGACCGTAGGCGCCCAGGCCATACAGGAAGGCGCGGCCGATCATCGTGCCGCGCGCGCCCAGCGCCACGGCCTTCAGCACGTCCTGGCCGGAACGAATGCCGCCGTCCATCCAGACCTCGATGTTCGAGCCCGCGGCCTCGACGATGGCAGGCAGCATGCTGATGGACGACAGCGCGCCGTCGAGCTGACGGCCGCCGTGATTGCTGACGATCAGCGCGTCGGCGCCGCTGTCGGCCGCCAGCCGCGCATCCTCGGCATCCAGGATGCCCTTGAGAATGAGCTTGCCGCCCCAACGCTTCTTGATCCATTCGACGTCGGCCCAGCTCAGGCGCGGGTCGAACTGCTCGGCGGTCCATGCCGACAGCGACGACAGGTCGGTGACGCTCTTGGCATGGCCCACGATGTTGCCGAAACTGCGGCGCGGCGTGCCCAGCATGTTCAGGCACCAACGCGGCTTGGTGGCCAGGTTGATCAGATTGGCCAGCGTGGGCTTGGGCGGCGCGGACAGGCCGTTCTTGATGTCCTTGTGGCGCTGGCCCAGGATCTGCAGGTCCAGCGTCAGCACCAGCGCAGAGCAATGGGCGGCCTTGGCGCGGTCGATCAGGTTCTCGATGAACTCGCGGTCGCGCATCACGTATAGCTGGAACCAGAAGGGCTTCTGCGTGTGCTGGGCCACGTCCTCGATCGAGCAGATGCTCATCGTGGACAGCGTGAACGGCACGCCGAAATCCGCGGCCGCCTTGGCGGCCAGCATCTCGCCATTGGCGTGCTGCATGCCGGTCAGGCCGGTCGGGGCCAATGCCACGGGCATGACGGCGTTCTGGCCGACCATGGTGGTGGCCAGCGAACGGCCTTCCATGTCGACCGCCACGCGCTGGCGCAGCTTGATTTTCTGAAAGTCTTCCTCGTTGGCCCGATAGGTGCCTTCGGTCCAGGCGCCGGAGTCCGCGTAGTCGTAGAACATGCGCGGCACGCGGCGCTTGGCGATGATCCGCAGGTCTTCTACGGTGGTGATCTTGGAGAGATTCTGGCTCATGTTATTGGGATCGTGATGGCCGTGAATTCGAATGATGGTGACGGCATGCCGCGCCCCTGCGCGCAGGCGGTGCCCAGTATACGCCCGGCCCCTTCCGCATCACGGGCCGCTCCCTATAATCGGCCCATGGCGGCCATGCCGCCGCCGCTCGCAGGATAAGGACAGACTCATGCAACAAGCCCCCCTCGAAACCGTACTCGTCTCCATCCGGGGCAAGGTCCAGGGCGTCGGCTATCGCCACGCCACCGTGCGCCGCGCCCACATGCTGGGCGTGACCGGCTGGGTGCAGAACCTGGAAGACGGCACGGTCGAAGCCCTGGTGCAGGGCTCGCCCGATCAGGTCGACCACATGCTGGAATGGCTGCGCCGCGGCCCGCCCGCGGCCGTGGTGACCGACCTGGAGACCCAGCGCGACTTCAGCGAGAAGCGCTACGGGCGCTTCGAACAGCTGTAAACCGCACGGAAGCGGACGCGGTCAGAGCGTCGGCGCCTGCTTCCAGAACTGCGTGGCCTGCTCGAAGGCATGCGCCATCTGCAGCACGCTCCACTCGTCGCGATAGCGGCCCACGATCTGCAGGCCCACCGGCAGACCCGTGGCCGTGAAGCCGGCGGGCACCGAGATGGCGGGATGGCCGGTCAGCGACACGTAGTACGCCGAACGCATCCAGTCGATGTAGTTCAGCATCGGCATGTTGTCGATGGCCAGCGGATACTCTTCGTCCACCTTGAACGGCACGACCTGGCTGACCGGACCGATGATGAAGTCGTAGTCCTGCATGAAGGCGTGCATGCGCTCGAACAGCGCGGCGCGCTCGCGCTCGGCATGCACCAGGCGTTCCGCCGGCTGCGTCCAGCCCAGCTCGGTGTTCCAGATCACCGTCTGCTTCACCTTGTCGGGGTATTGGCGCACCGTATCGCCCTGGCCGATGGCGAACTGCTGCGCGCGCAGGGCCTGGAAGGCGCCGTCCGCGTCGCCGAAATCCGGGCATGCCTCTTCCACCACGCAGCCCAGCTTCCTGAATACCTCGACCTGCGCCTGCAGGGCCTGCACCACCGCGGGCTCGACCGGCAGGCCGTCCCAGTCCATCGTGACGGCCACGCGCACGCCACGGAAGCCGCGTTCCAGCGGTTCGAGAAAGCGGCGCGGATCCTGGTCGATGGCCAGCGGATCGCGCGCGTCCGGGCCGGCCAGGGCGGCCAGCATCAGCGCCACGTCGCCCACGGTGCGCGCCATGGGGCCGGCCACCGTCAGTGTGCTGTACGGCGCGGCCGTCGGCACGTTGGGCACGCGGCCAGGCGACGGACGCAGCCCCACCACGTTGCAGAAGCCCGCGGGATTGCGCAGCGAACCGCCCATGTCCGTGCCGTCCGCCAGGGGCAGCATGCGCGTGGCCAGCGCCGCGGCCGCGCCCCCGCTGCTGCCGCCCGAAGTGCGGTTGCGGTCATACGGATTGCGCGTGGCGCCGAACACCGTGTTGAACGTGTGCGAACCCGCGCCGAACTCCGGCAGGTTGGTCTTGCCCAGCGTGATGGCGCCGGCGGCGCGCTGGCGCGCGACCGGCAGGCTGTCGCGCGTGGGCACGAAATCGCGGAACACCGGCGACCCATACGTGGTGCGCATGCCGGCGGTCAGGAAACTGTCCTTGTGCGCCACGGGCAGGCCATGCAAGAGGCCCAGCGGCTTGCCCGCGGCCTGTGCCTCATCGGCCTGCGCAGCCTGTTTCAGCGCGCCTTCGGCGTCCAGCGTGACGATGGCGTTGACCTTCGGATTCCATTGCTCGATGCGGGCCAGGTGGGCTTGCACGACCTCGCGTGCGCTCAGATGGCCCGCGGCGATCTCGGCGCGCATCTGCAACGCGGTCATCTCGCAGATCGAGGTGGAATCCATGGGCAAATCTCCTTGTTGCGGGTTCAGCGGCACTATACGCCGGGTCTATGTGTCGGGCCTGCCATTCATGCCCATGCCTCGGACATCGCGCGCGCACTCCTGCAGATACTCGATCATCGTGGCGATGGCGCGCGGGTGATGGCGGTTGGGCATGTACAGCATGAACATGCTGCGGCCGTAGATGCTCAGGTGCCAATCCGACAGCACCCGGACCATGTCGCCGCGAGCCAGATCGTCGTCGATCACGTAATCCGGCAACAGGCCGATGCCCAGCCCCTCCCGCACCGCCTGGCGCAGGAACGGGTAATCGCGCGAGCCCAGCGCGGGCGCCTCCAGCGTGACCTGGTTGCGCCGGCCATCGGCGTCATAGGCCGACAGGCGCGTCGGGCGGCCGATCACGGCCGCATACAGCATCGGCGCCTCGCGCAGGCCATCCGGATGCGTGGGTAGCTCCTGCGTGGCAGCGTACTCGCGCGACACGCAGGCGTAGTAGCGGATCGTGCCCAGCTCGCGCGCCACCAGCATGGGCGGCGGCTCGGACATGATGCGCACGGCGATGTCCACCTCGTCGCGCACCAGATCGTCCACGCTGTTGTTGAACAGCACGTCCAGCAGGATGCCAGGATAGCGGCGCTTGAACGTCATCAGCCAGGGCGCCATCACGAAATGCCCGTAGCCGCTGGGCACGCTCAGGCGCACACGGCCCTGCAGCGTATTGCCCAATGTCTGCACCGATTCGCGCGCGGCCGACAGCTCGTCCTGGATGCTGCGGCCATGCCGATACAGCTTCAGGCCGAGTTCGGTGGGCTCGACCCGGCGAGTGGTGCGGCGCACCAACTGCATGCCGACCGAGCGCTCCAGCTGGCTCAGGTGATAGCTGACGTTGGCCCGCGTCATCTTCAATCGGCGGGCGGCTTCACTCAGGTTGCCGGCATCGAGAATCTCGACCAGCAGGGTCAGCGACTTCAGGTCCATGGCGTTGCTGTGCTGCAGCGTGGCTGCCAATGTCAAAATTTTCTGTACAGATTGTCAATCGAATGGGGGATTGTCAAGGAAGGCTTGCTGGCAAAGAATCTGTGTTGCCTGCTTCCCTGGCGGTTCCGGATCGATCACAGCCATGAAGCAGTGCCCTCAGACATGACGAGCACCGGCGCCGCGGCGACCGGTCCATCAGGAGACCAGTCCTTGCCGACGACCCCAAGTCCGCATGGCCGGCGCACCGTTGCGCGCGGCCCATCCCCAGCCCGACTTGCGATGCGTGCTCCTGCGCGGTCCCTGCGTGATCTGTCGGCGCGGTACTGCCGCAACGCCCTCTTCCTTTTCCTGGAACGTATTCATGGACCTGAACTTCAGCCCTGAAGAACTGGCCTTTCGCGACGACGTGCGCGATTTCCTACGCCAGCGCCTGACGCCCGAACTGGCTGCCAAGGTGCGCGCCGGCAAACACCTGAGCAAGGCCGAGATGGAAGGCTGGCACGCCGAGCTGCACGCACGCGGCTGGTTGGCCAGCCACTGGCCCGAGCAGTACGGCGGCACCGGCTGGAGCGCCGCGCAGAAATACCTGTTCGACCATGAGTGCGCGCTGGCCGGCGCGCCGCGCATCGTGCCCTTCGGCGTCAGCATGCTGGGGCCGGTGCTGATCAAGTACGGCAACGAAGCCCAGAAACGCCATTGGCTGCCGCGCATCCTGGATGGCTCGGACTGGTGGTGCCAGGGCTATTCCGAGCCCGGCGCGGGTTCGGACCTGGCCTCGCTGCAGACGCGCGCCGTGCGCCAAGGCAACGAATACATCGTCAATGGCCAGAAGACCTGGACCACGCTGGGCCAGCACGCCAACATGATCTTCTGCCTGGTGCGCACCGCAAGCGATGGCCGGCCCCAGGAAGGCATCAGCTTCCTGCTGATCGACATGAACACGCCCGGCATCGAGTTGCGTCCCATCCGCACGCTGGATGGCGATCACGAGGTCAACGAGGTCTTCTTCTCGGACGTGCGCGTGCCGGTGGAAAACCTGGTGGGCGAAGAGAACCGCGGCTGGACCTGCGCCAAGTACCTGCTGACCTACGAGCGCACCAACATCGCGGGCGTGGGCCTGTCGTATGCGGCGCTGGCCGAGTTGAAAGCGGCCGCCTCGAAGGCCGTGCGCAACGGCCGCCCCCTGACCGAAGACCCGCTGTACGCCGCACGCCTGGCCCGCGTCGAGATCGACCTGGACAACATGCGCACCACCAACCTGCGCGTGATCGCGGCCTCCGAACACGGCGCGCCGGGCGCCGAAAGCTCGATGCTGAAGATACGCGGCACGCAGATCCGTCAGGAGATCTCGTCGCTGATGCGCCGCGCCGCCGGCCCGCATGGCCGCGCGCACGATCCGCGCATGCTCGAAGCGGGCGATGCATTGGGCCTCGGACCGGAGGGCACCGAAGGCTCGGCCGCGCGCTACTTCAACCTGCGCAAGCTGTCGATCTTCGGGGGCTCCAACGAGATCCAGCGCAACATCATCTCGAAAATGATCCTGGGACTATAGGCGGACACATGGACCTGCAGCACACCGAAGACCGCCGCATGCTGGCGGACATGCTGGGCCGCTTCATCGGCGAGCAGCACGATGCGGCGGCGCGCATGCGCATCGCGTATTCCGAGACAGGACATGATCCGCAGTTATGGAAGCGCTTCGCCGAACAAGGGGCCATCGCGGCCTTGTTCGACGAAGCCGCCGGCGGACTGGGCGGCGCGGCGTTCGACATCACCGTCGTGTTCGAAGCCTTGGGCAAGGGCCTGGTGGCCGAGCCTTTCCTCGGCACCTTGATGGCGGGCGGCGTGTTGGCCGAGGCGGGCGATGCGCACCTCGGCATGCTGGGCCGCATGATCGCGGGTGAAGAGATCGTCTTGCTGGCGCACGAAGAGACGGGCGGTCATGCACCGGACCACGTGGCCACGCGCGCGCATGCCGAGGGCCAGGAATGGGTGCTGGATGGCGGCAAGGCCATGGTGCCGTGCGCGAACACGGCGGGGCACTTCGTCATCTCGGCAAACCATGCCGATGCGGGCAAGGACCACATCCAGCTGTTCCTGGTGCCGCGCGATGCCGCGGGGCTGACGCTGCGGGATTGCGGCTCGGTGGACGGCGGCCGGGTGGCCGAACTGACGCTGCATGAGGTCCGCGTGCCGGCCTCGTCCGTGCTGGGCCGCGAAGGCGAAGGCGCCATGCTGCTGGAGCGGGCGTTGGGACGCGGCGTGCTGGCCCTGTGCGCCGAAGCCGTCGGCATCATGGACGTCATCCGCGACAGCACATTGGACTACCTGCGCACGCGCCGCCAGTTCGGCGCCGTCATCGGCCAGTTCCAGGCCTTGCAGCATCGCATGACCGAACTGGTCATCGAGATCGAGCAGGCCCGCTCCGCCGTCATCAACGCGGCGGCGGCCGTGGATGACGAGGATGACCGGCTGGCGCGCGAGCGCGCATTGGCCGCGGCCAAGTACACGATCGGCCGCGTGGGCGCGCTGGTGGCGGAAGAAACCATCCAGCTGCATGGCGGCATCGGCATGACGTGGGAATTGCCCCTGGCCCATTACGCCAAGCGGCTGGTGATGATCGATCATCAGTTGGGCGACGAAGACGAACAGCTTTCGCGCTACATCGCGCTGGGCCGGGGATAGGAGTCCGCATCATGAATGCCGCAGCCTGGCCCGATGACGCCACCGCCGCCCAGCGGGCCTTTCGCGCGGGTCCGCCGGTGCGCAGCCTGGCGGACGTGCGCCGCCTGGAATCCCTTGCGCTCGATCAGGCCGTTACCGCGAGCAGCACGTACGAGATCTTCCGCAACGGCGCCGCGGCCTTTGGAGACAAGCGGGCGCTGACGTTCCTGCATACCGCCGAGCCCGGCGCCGCGTCTTCGTCGTTGAGCTATGTCGAGTTGCTGCAAGGCATCCATCGCACCGCGAATGCCCTGCATGCGTTGGGAGTGGGTGCGCGCGACAGCGTGGCGATCATGCTGCCGGGGTGCCTGGAATATCACCTGGCGTTGTGGGGGGGCGAGGCGGCGGGCATCGTGCAGCCGCTCAATCCCATGCTGAACGAAGACAAGCTCGCGGCCCTGTTGAATGCGACGGGCGCCGTGGCGATGATCGCGTACGGCAGCGACAAGGAATCGGAGATCTGGTCGAAGGCGTTGCGCTTGGCGAAGGTGGTGCCGACGTTGCGGGTGGTGTTGCGGGTCAGGCCGGTCGATGAGTCGAACCTGACCGGGGCAACGTCCCACCCGTCCCCCGAGGCCGACTCATCCCGCCACACGGTTCGCATGTTGGACTTCGATGCGGCGTTGGCATCGCAGCCCCACGATCGTCTGCTCAGCGGCCGTGTTCCCCAGCCCACTGACATCGCCTCGTACTTCCACACCGGCGGCACCACCGGCGCGCCCAAACTCGCCATCCACACGCATGCCAACCAGGTTTTCACCGCATGGGCCGGCATGCAGCTGCAAGGCGCGGGGCCGAACGACGTCGTCATCAACGGCTACCCGCTCTTTCACGTGGCGGGCGTGCTGCCATCCTCGTTGGCCGCGCTGTCGGCAGGCGTCGAGATCGTCATCCCGACCACCGCACTGATGCGCAACCGCGACATCATCCGCAACTACTGGCGCCTGGTCGAACACCATCGCGCCACGTCGCTGCAAGGCGTGCCCACCGTGCTGGCGGCCCTGGCGGAAGTGCCGTTGGATGGCGCCAACATCTCGTCGCTGCGTTATTGCCGCACCGGCGCCGCGCTGCTGCCGCCCGAGCTGGCCGCGCGATTCGAACGGCAGTTCGGCCTGCATGTGCATGAAAGCCTGGGCATGACCGAGATGGCCGGCATCTCCAGCATCACGCCGCCCGGCGTCATCGGCCCGGTGGGTTGCGTCGGCTTTCCCTTGCCGTATGCCCGCATGCGCATCGTCGCGCTGGACAGCCTGGACGGCAATGGCCGCGACCTGCCCGTGGGCGAAGTCGGCATGGTGCTGTTCCGCTCGCCCAACGTCTTTCCCGGTTATCTCGATGCCGCCGACACCGCCGATGCCTTCACCAAGGACGGCTGGCTCATAACCGGCGACATCGGCCTGGTCGACGAAGAAGGCCGCCTGCACCTGAAGGGCCGCGCCAAGGACCTGATCATCCGCAGCGGCCACAACATCGATCCCAAGGCCATCGAGGATGCGCTGGGCGGACATCCCGCCGTACGCCTGTGCGCGGCCGTGGGCGCTCCCGATGCCTATGCCGGCGAGCTGCCCGTGGCGTATGCCGTGCTGGCCGAGGGCGTCGAGGTCAGCGAGACCGAACTGCTGGCCTACGCCGCGAGCCACGTCGAAGAGGCGCCCGCGCGGCCCAAGCGCATCACCAT
Organism: Bordetella ansorpii; assembly: GCF_900078315.1. Classification (GTDB taxonomy): domain Bacteria; phylum Pseudomonadota; class Gammaproteobacteria; order Burkholderiales; family Burkholderiaceae_B; genus Bordetella; species Bordetella ansorpii. The sequence continues at coordinate 135,160 of NZ_FKBS01000006.1, read as the reverse complement.
CCTGCCCACCCTGCCGACCACCAACGTGGGCAAGATCTACAAGCCGGAACTGCGCAGGCTGGCGGCCGAAGCGGCGGTGATGGCAGAAGCGCAACGCCTGTGGCTGGCCGCTGGAGAAACCGGCGTGCCGCCGTTGAAGATATGGGCGGAATCGGCCTCGGTCGTATCCGTGACATCACAGGGCGCTATCAATCCAGCATCGTACGAATCGCTGCGCCAGGGCCTGCAACGCCTGCCGCTGGATATCCGGTTTCGCGATGCTTGAGTAGTGCAGGGCGATGGCACGCGCACGGCGATGCGCGCCATGCCTGCGTGAAAAAGGAGGGAAGGCAACCCGGCGTGCCATCGCCACGGTTGCCGCATGCAGTGCCGAGTACCGCCGTGACGTATCGCCAGTGCGCTGGCAGCGCCGCGGCAAGCAAGCCGTATCGATCGCCCGAGAAGCGACAGCACAAACCAACGAGAAGACCGAAGGAGACAACCATGACCCAGCCGTTCACCCGGCGCGCCTGCCTGCTTGCGATGGCTGGCGTGGCGCTAGGCGCTGCCCTGCCTGCCGCACACGCCGCCGACACCTACCCCAGCAAACCCATCACCCTGATCGTGCCCTGGCCCGCGGGCGGCTCCACCGACCGCCACCTGCGCGCGCTGGCGCACATCGCTGGCAAGCACCTGGGCCAACCCGTCATTGTCGAGAACCGTCCTGGCGCCGGCGGCACGCTCGGCCCCAGCAGCATGGCCATGACGGCCAAGCCCGACGGCTACACCATCTCGCAGTATCCGCTGGGCCTGCTGCGCATGCCGCACATGCAGAAAGTGAAGTGGCATCCCATCGACGACTTCACCTTCATCATGGGCCTGTCGGGCTACACCTTCGGCCTGACCGTGCGCAGCGATTCGCCCTTCAAGACCTTCGACCAGTACATCCAGGCCGCGCGCGACAAGCCGGGCAGCGTCAACTACGGCTCCACCGGCACGGGCTCGTCGCCGCACCTGTTCATGGAAGAAGTCGCCATCAACGCCAAGGTGCGGCTGGAGCACATTCCGTTCAAGGGCAGCGCCGAACTGCAACAAGCCTTGCTGGGCGGGCACATCATGGCGCAGAGCGATGCGGCAGGCTGGGACAAGTTCGTGGACGGCGGGCAGATGCGTTTGCTGGTCACCTTCGGCGAGAAGCGCACCGAGCGCTGGCCGGATGTGCCCACGGCCAAGGAGCTGGGCTATGGCGTGGTGTCGACGTCGCCTTACGGATTGGCGGGGCCCAAGGGCATGGACCCGAAGATCGTGAAGATCCTGCACGATGCGTTCAAGCAGGCGCTGCTCGATCCTGAAAGCGTGGAGATCATGCGCCAGCTGAACCAGGACGCGGCGTACAGCACCGGCGAGGATTTCAAGGCCTGGGCCAGCCAGACCTTCGTGAAGGACAAGGCAATGATCGAGAAGCTGGGGCTGGCGGCGAAATGATGGGATGATGCCTGTCGGGTGAATCACGTTGCCCGATACCGAGTGCCCGGATGACGATGCCGTCCGGGCACTTTGCTTTTCAGGCTTGTTTTCTTCTCAGTATGTCGTTGGCTATCGGCGTATGGTGTGCCGGGGTTTTCCGATATATATCGGATCGAGAAACTCCAATCCTATTTCACGGTCGAACGTCCCGCGTCTCGGCCTGTCTGGCCTATCTGCAAAACACTGCAAATTCCGCCAGGCGTTTGGAGTTGTGGTATTTGCCGTAGCGCTAGTGTGATAGCGTCTTTCCAAAAGAATCAACCGCAGTATTCCGTCATCAACGAATCAGGAGCTTTCCCATGGGCATGGACCCCATTGAGTTGGACGAAGACATCGTGCGCGCGCTGTCAGGTGTAACCACCGCCACCTTGACCACCGTGCTGCTCAAGAAGGGCCTGCGCAATGTATGGATGCGCGGCGCCAAGCCCATCCGTTCTGGCCAATCCCGCATCGTGGGCCGTGCCTTTACGCTGCGTTTCGTGCCTGCCCGTGAAGACCTGGCCACGCCGGCTTCATGGAGTTCGCTGATTTCCACCCGCTCCGCCATCGAGAATATTCCGCCGGGCTGCATCGTCGTGGTCGACGCCATGGGCCTGACAGATGCCGGCATTCTCGGGGATATCCTGTGCGCGCGCATGGCCAAGCGCGAGGTGCTGGGCCTGGTTACCGATGGCGCCGTGCGGGATATGGATGGAGTGATGGATACGGATCTGCCCGTGTGGTGCGCGGGTGCCGCGGCGCCGCCGTCGGTCGCCAGCCTGACGTTCGTGGGTTGGCAGGAGCCCATCGGGTGCGGCGGCGTGGCCGTCTATCCGGATGACATTATCGTCGCGGATAACGATGGGGCAGTGCTGATTCCGTCGGCGTTGCTGGATGATGTGGTTGAAGCTGCCTTGGAGCAGGAGAGGCAGGAGGGCTGGATCATGCAGCAGGTTGCCGAGGGGCATGCGTTGCCGGGGCTGTATCCGCCGAATGAGGAGAACAAGGCGCGGTATGAGGCTTGGGCGAAGCAGCAGAAACGTTGATAAACGCCTGAATGCACACGGGCCGATCAATCGGCCAATTCGTATGAGGTGCTGCGACCGCCGGCCTCTGAGCGGCGCAGCACTCCCAATGCCACCAGTTCGGTCAAATCCCGCAAGGCGGTATCGGGCGAGCATTTGGTCAATGCTGCCCATTTACTGCTGGTCAGCTTTCCTTCAGAACCGTCCAGCAGCCGCGTCAGCACTTTGTGCTGCCGCGCGTTGAATGCTGCGCCCGCCCAGCGGCGCCAGAACTGCGCTCGAGCCAGTACCTCGTCGACTTGAATATGTGCGTGCTGCACAGCGCGATGTAGCGTAGCCAGAAACCAGCTCAGCCATTCAGTGATATCCAGATCGCCTTTTTGAGTGCGCTCCAGAATGTCGTAATAATCTTTCCGTTCGCGCTGGATTTGCGCCGACAGGCTGTAGAAACGTTGCGGGCTTTTCTCGGCGCGCGCCAACAGCAGATCGCCGACGGCGCGAGCGATACGGCCATTGCCGTCATCGAAGGGATGCAGCGTGACGAACCATAGATGGCCCAAACCGGCTTTCAGTAATGGAGGATCGCTGGTGTCGTTTTCCAGCCAATCGAGGAACCGGGCCATCTCATCGCCCAGCCACTGCGCAGGGGGCGCTTCGAAATGCACGCGCTGGCGGCCCATTGGCCCGGAGACGACCTGCATGGGGCCCAAGGCATCGTCACGCCAATCGCCGACACGTATCTTGGACATCCCACTGAAGCCGGTAGGGAACAGCGCAGCGTGCCAGCCTTGCAACCTGGAAGCCGTCACCGGGGCGTCGTAGCGTGCCGTGGCGTCCAGCACCATGTCCACGACGCCTTCCACGTGGCGGTCCACGGGAGCAAGGGCTCCGATGTCCAGGCCCAGGCGGCGGGCGACGGAAGAACGCACTGAACCGACGTCCAGCCGTTCTCCCTCGATTTCGCTGGTTTTGAGTACGTCCTGCGTGAGGGCGTCCAGGCTGGCTTGGTCTTGCAAGGCCATGCCTACGTCGACCAGCCGGCCTGCGAGCAGCCCCTGTGCATGCGCGACAGCCGCCAGGGGCGCGGCCAAGCGAGCCGCGTCATAGCGCCATTGCGGCCAGTCTGGGGACTTCCAGATGTAGAGGTAATCTCCGCGAATCATGCGGAGATTGTGGAAGAAAAACACCGCTTGCGCAACGATAAAGCTTTTTTATATCGAAGAACCGCAATAGCAACACTCGCCACGCTTGATCCACGCAAGCCCGTTCTCGCACTAAACGCGTCAGCGAGCCAAATTTACATGTCTCCCTGACATACCAACTTGTCGTTCAAGGCGAGTAAACGTGCTTGATACTCAGCCACTTGGCGCTTGTAGTCAGAAATCTTGGGCTTTTCAGAATCCCAAGAATATGCAGACTCGAGCAAACTCTCGGTCCGCTCTTTTTTCTTCTCAATATCCTTTGCCATCAGCAAAACGTTGCAATTCGAGGCATACGATTTCACTGTTTCCTGCAAATCGCCATTCGATTTCCTCCACTGCTCAAGAACTCTTTTATATTCATTAAGGTCGGAATTCGACTTGTCGAAATCCGACTTAAATCGCTCACGGTCGGCCTCAGCGAGACTCACTTTCCTTTTAAGCGATTCAATTTCTGAATTTGCGCTATAAAGTCGCTCTGACGCTGATTTTTCCTTGCTGCTCAGCTCAGAAATCATTTCCGCCTTAATCTGTACTCGAATAATTTCAGACGCCGCCCAACCAGCCGCGAAACCTGCAATGATGGCTCCGCAGAAGAGGACAACTGCATTATCTTCGATTTTTTTCTTCAGAGTCATTGTGATGATAATAAAAAATAGATTCCTGACCAAAAAAAGGCTCCCATTTTTTGAGAGCCCCTCATCAATCAACAATCAAAATGACTACGCATCAATATTCCCCGCCGACAACGCATGCGCTTCAATAAACGCACGCCGGGGCTCAACATCATCCCCCATCAGCGTAGTAAACACCTCATCCGCAGCAATCGCATCCTCGATCTGCACACGCAGCAAACGACGCACCTTCGGATCCATCGTCGTCTCCCACAACTGCTCGGGATTCATCTCCCCCAGACCCTTATACCGCTGCTTGCTGATTCCACGCTCCGCTTCACTACGCAGCCACTGCATGGCTTCGCGGAAATCCGACACCGGCTGTTCCTTGCGCTTCTCGCCCTCGCCGCGCACAACGATCGCGCCGCCACGGATCAACCCCAGGAACGTCTTGGCCGACTTGGCCAGCACCGCATAATCCGACCCACCGACGAAATCGCCATCGATCACGCTGACCCGCACGTTGCCGTGGTGCATGCGCTTCACGACCAGACGATGCTTCTCGGTGGCTTCATCGAACTGCGCCTCGATCTCGACACCTGCGCCGAACTCGCTGCCCGCCAACGCACGCGTCAGTGCCTGGGCCGATTCCTGCGTACGCTCGGCGTTGTCCAGATTGATCTCGACCCCCTCGGCCAGCGCCGACAGCGCCGCCACGTCGAACACGCGCGACAGGCGGCTGATCACCGCATCGGCCAGCACGTACTGGCGAGCCAGCTCAGCCAGCGCTTCGCCTGAAATCGGGTCCGCGCCATCGCCCGGCAACAGCGCGGCATCCTTCAGCGCCAGCTGCAGCATGTACTGCGCTTCCTCGACGTCATCCTTCAGATAACGCTCGTCGCGGCCGACCTTGACCTTGTACAGCGGCGGCTGGGCGATGTAGACGTAGCCGCGCGACACCAGTTCGGGCATCTGGCGGTACAGCAGCGTCAGCAGCAGCGTACGGATGTGCGCGCCGTCGACGTCCGCGTCGGTCATGATGATCAGGCGGTGGTAGCGCAGCTTGTCGACGTTGAAGTCGGGGCCGATGCTGGTACCCAGCGCGGTGATCAGCGTGGCGATCTGTTCGCTGGCGATCAGGCGGTCGAAACGTGCCTTCTCGACGTTCAGCACCTTGCCGCGCAGCGGCAGGATGGCCTGGAACTTGCGGTCGCGGCCTTGCTTGGCCGAGCCGCCTGCCGAGTCACCCTCGACGATGTACAGCTCGCACAGCGCGGGGTCTTTCTCTTGGCAATCCGCCAGCTTGCCGGGCAGGCCGGCGCCTTCCAGCACGCTCTTGCGGCGCGTCATCTCGCGCGCCTTGCGCGCGGCCTCGCGGGCGCGGGCGGCCTCGACGATCTTGGCGCACAGGGCCTTGGCGTCGTTGGGATGTTCGAGCAGCCAGGTTTCCAGCGAGCGGGCCACGGCATCTTCGACCGCCGGACGCACTTCGCTGGAGACCAGCTTGTCCTTGGTCTGACTGCTGAACTTGGGCTCGGGCACTTTCACGGACAACACGCAGGCCAGGCCTTCGCGCATGTCGTCGCCGGAGGTCTCGACCTTGGCCTTCTTGGCCAGGTCGTTGTCGGTGATGTACTTGTTCAGCACGCGCGTCATCGCCGCGCGCAGGCCGGTCAGGTGCGAGCCGCCGTCGCGCTGCGGGATGTTGTTGGTGAAGCACAGCACGCTTTCGCCGTAGCTGTCGTTCCACTGCATGGCGACTTCGACGCCGACGTGCACGCCACCCGCCGCCGATTCGGCGGTGACCGCGAACACGTTGGGGTGCAGCACGGTCTTGCTGCGGTTGATGTACTCGACGAAGCCCTTCACGCCACCCGAGAACGCGAAGTTCTCTTCCTTGCCCTGGCGCTGGTCGACCAGGCGGATCTTGACGCCGTTGTTCAGGAACGAGAGCTCGCGCAGGCGCTTGGAGAGGATCTCGTAGTGGTATTCGACGTTGGTGAAGATGACGGCGTCGGCCAGGAAGCGGACTTCGGTGCCGCGCAGGTCGGTCTTGCCCGTGACGCCCAGGGGCGCCACGCGCTCGCCGCGGCGGAACTCCATCTGGTGCACTTCGCCGTTGCGGCGGATGGTCAGGCGCAGCCACTCGGACAGGGCGTTCACGCAGGACACGCCCACGCCGTGCAGGCCGCCGGACACCTTGTACGAGTTCTGGTCGAACTTGCCGCCGGCGTGCAGTTCGGTCATCACGATTTCGGCGGCGCTGCGGCCGAACTCGTCGTCCTTGTGGACGTCGGTGGGGATGCCGCGGCCGTTGTCGGTGACCGAGATGGAGTTGTCGGTATGGATGGTGACGACGATGTCGTCGCAATATCCGGCCAGGGCTTCGTCGATGGCGTTGTCGACGACCTCGAACACCATGTGATGCAGGCCGGTGCCATCGGACGTGTCGCCGATGTACATGCCGGGGCGCTTGCGCACCGCCTCCAGGCCCTTGAGCATCTTGATCGAATCGGCGCCGTAGCCGCCGTTTTCAGCCGGAGTGTTCTGTTGCTCAGACATATGGAATTCTTAGCCTTCAAAAAGGGCCCCGATACCGCATTCCGTGGTGTGCTCGAAGAGCAGTGCCGGAATGCGATCCGGCGGCAAAAGCGGCCTCACGGCCGGGCGGGCCGCCGCGGGCAACACGCCCGCCTGCGGCCGCTGGGCGCATGCGCAATCAAATGCGCATGGGCATGACGACGTACTTGAACTGGTCGTCTTCAGGCAGGGTGATGAGCGCCGACGCATTGGCGTCGGGCATCACGGACCACTGGATGTTTTCCGTCTTGACGTTGCCCAGCACGTCCAGCAGGTAGCTGACGTTGAAGCCGACGTCCAGCGGTTCATGGCCATAGTCGATGTCGAGCTCTTCCTGCGCCTCTTCCTGCTCGGCGTTGGAGGACGAGATCTTCATCTGGTTCTGCGCCAGCTGCAGGCGCACGCCCTTGAACTTGTCGGTGGTCAGGATGGCGGCACGCTGCAGGCTGCCCTGCAGCAGTTCGCGCGACACGCTGAAGTGACGTGTGTAGTTGGTCGGGATGACGCGCGTGAAATCGGGGAACTTGCCCTCGACCAGCTTGGAGACCAGCTCGACGCCGCCGAAACGGAAACGGATCTGGCCGGGCGCGACATCCAGCGAGACCGGCTCGTCGGAGTCTTCCAGCAGGCGCTGCATTTCGAGCACGGTCTTGCGCGGCACGATGACTTCATGGCGCTCGGCGATGCCGTCGGCGGCGGTGGCGCAGTGCGCCAGGCGGTGGCCGTCGGTGGCCACGGCGCGCACGTGGCCCGGCTCGAACACCAGCAGCATGCCGTTCAGGTAGTAGCGGATGTCCTGCTGGGCCATGGCGAAGTGCACCATGTTGAACAGGTGGCGCAGCATGCGTTGCGGCATGGTCAGCGAGACGTTCCACTGCTCGGGCTGGGCCACGGTGGGGAACTCGCTGGCGGCCAGCGTCTGCAGCGCGAAGCGGCTCTTGCCGGTCTGCACGGTGAGCTTGCTGTTGGCCAGCGACAGGCGCACGTCGTCGGTGGCCGGCAGCGCCTTCAGGATGTCCAGCAGCTTGCGCGCGGCCACCGTGATCGACTCGTTTTCGGAACCCACGCCGAAATCCGCATGCGTCGTGATCTGCACTTCGAGGTCGGTGGCGATGAACGACACCTTGTTGCCCTCTTTGCGCATCAGGATGTTCGCCAGGATGGGCAGGGTGTGGCGTCTTTCGACGATACCCGCCACGGTCGACAGCGGTTTCAGCAATGCATCGCGTGTGGTTTGTACGAGTTGCATGTTCATCCTTTTAGAGTTTGTTCCAACACGTGCAGGGTATGGTTGAGTTCCGCTTGCTTGGCCCGGGCATCGGAGATCTTGCGAACCGCGTGCAGCACCGTGGTGTGATCGCGGCCACCGAACAGATCACCGATTTCCGGCAGGCTTTTCTGGGTCAACTCCTTCGCCAGGTACATTGCAACCTGACGCGGCAACGCAATATTGGCGGGACGCCGTTTCGAATACATGTCGGCGACCTTGATCTTGTAGAAGTCGGCGACTGTTTTCTGGATGTTCTCGACCGTGATCTGGCCGTTGGACACGGACAGCAGGTCTTTCAGGGCATCTTTGCAGACGTCGACCGTCAGGACGTCGCGGCCGTGGAAGCGCGCATAGGCCAGTACCTTGCGCAGCGCGCCTTCGAGCTCGCGCACGTTGCTGCGCAGGTGCTTGGCGATGAAGAACGCGACTTCTTCCGGCATGGGCACGCCCTCGGACTCGGCCTTGCGCAGCAGGATGGCCACGCGCATCTCGAGTTCGGGCGGCTCGATGGCGACCGTGAGGCCGGAATCGAAACGCGAGATCAGCCGGCTGTCGATGCCGGAGAGTTCCTTCGGATACGTATCGCTGGTGATGATGATCTGCTTGCGCTGGGCCACCATCGCCTCGAAGGCGTAGAAAAACTCTTCCTGAGTGCGGTTCTTGCCGGAGAAGAACTGGATATCGTCGATCAGCAGCAGATCCAGCGAGTGGTAGTACCGCTTGAAGTCGTCGAACGCCTTGCGCTGGTAGGCCTTCACCACGTCGGACACGTACTGGTCGGCATGCACGTAGCGCACGCGCACGCCGGTGCCCGCCGCCACCATGGCATTGCCGATGGAGTGGATGAGGTGGGTCTTGCCCAGGCCCACGCCACCGTACAGGAACAGCGGGTTGTACGAGATGCCGGGATTCTCGGCCACCTGCAACGCCGCCGCGCGGGCCAGCTGGTTGGCCTTGCCGGTGACGAAGTTGTCGAACGTGAGATCGGTGTTCAGGCGCGAACGTTCGTACACCAGGCTGGCCGCATCGGTGGCCGCGCCGCCGGACATGGCGGCGGCCTGGCTGCCGACCCCGGCGGGCATGGGAGGCGCGGCGGGCGCGGGCTCGTCCAGGTGCATCTGCTGCGTGGACGCAACAGGCGGCGGCGCGGAGTTCGGCGAGCGCGGCGCCTGCGGAATACGCGGCGCGCTGCTGCTGCCCGGCAACTCGAACGTGACCTGTACCGGTCGCTCGAACCATTCGGAGGCAAGGGCTTCGATCTGGGTGGAGAAGTTCTTGCGAACCCAGTCGAGCTTGAAGCGATTGGGCGCGGCGACGCGCAGCACCGCGTTCGCCTCATCGAAGGCGAGCGGAACTAGCGGCCGGATCCAGGCGCTGATTTGTTGGGGGGGGAGTTCCTGCTCAAGACGACTGACGCAGGTCTGCCAGAATTCTTTCATGTCGCTCTTGTTCAAACCTCGATTCTACCGTGCCTGAGGGCAGGTTATCCACAGCCCGCGACCGTTACATCTCTGAGAGCGGCCGCTAACTGTTTGACAATGCGAAGGAAACTTGCTGAAATGGTGGGCTTTTCCGAATTCTACCTGTCGAAGACGGGGCAAAAGTGCGGAAGCAGGGCCGCGGCAGAGCTTAAAACCCTCTGGAACCGGCTCTGTGGAGTTGTAAGACTCCGGGGAACGTCTGCCTACGACGACATGTTGCCGAACAGGCCATGCCGATCACGCAGCCGGTCTCGAAAGTCCCTGATCGCGGCGAAACCGCAACAGGGTAGCCCGCAGCCGCGGGCCAGGCCTGGCGGCACGCCGCCGGCCATACGGCAAGAAATACAACCAACCCGCAGCAAGTAACCCGGTCATTCGGCCTGTTCTTTCCTTGGAACGTCCATGAAACGCACCTACCAACCTTCCGTCACCCGTCGCAAGCGCACCCACGGCTTTCGCGTGCGCATGAAAACCCGCGGCGGCCGCGCCGTCCTGAACGCTCGCCGCGCCAAGGGCCGCAAGCGCCTGGCCGTCTAAGGCCCGGCGGTTTCGAGACCGCATCGCGCGCCCCGGCGCACCCTGCGGTTCCGGCTGGACCTGCCGTTCATGACACGCGCCACGCTCCCTGCGGAGGCGCGACTGCATCGCCCCTCCGAGTACGCCGCCGCCCTGAAAGGCCGGCGTGCGGCCCGAGGGGCGTTTTTCATCATCAGCGCCATTCCCGCCGTTGCCACCACGGAAGGGGAACCCGCCTGTGCGCGGCTCGGCATGGTGATCGCCAAACGCTTCGCGCCCCGCTCCGTCACCCGCAACGCCCTGAAGCGCGTCATCCGCGAAGCTTTCCGGGCCAAGCGGCTGACGTTGCCTGCCCACGACTACGTGGTCCGGCTGCAAAGCCGCGTCGCACCGGTTTCACTGACTGAGCTCAAGCGCACGGCACGCGCTGAAGTAGACGCTCACTTCGAGCGTATCGCGCGATGATCAAGGCACTGTTGATTGCGCCGATCCGGTTCTACCGGTTCTTCCTCAGCCCTTGGATTGGCCGGCAGTGCCGTTTTACGCCGACCTGTTCCGCCTACGCCATCGAAGCCATCGAACGCCACGGCCCCTTGCGCGGTCTATGGTTGGCGGCCCGCCGTATCGGCCGCTGCCACCCCTGGTCACCCGGGGGCCACGATCCCGTGCCGGATGCCGACAGCAACGGCGCGCCCTGTTGCTCGGGGCATCGCCGCACGGGAATGGATTGACGCTACACTGGTGGGCTTTGCTGGTCCGCCGCTCACTTCCTCAGGAACCATGGATATCCGACGCACCGTCCTCTGGATGATTTTCGCTTTCTCGCTGCTGCTGCTGTGGAACAACTGGCAGGTTCAGCACGGCAAGCAGTCGCTGTTTGGCCCGTCCACCCCGGCGGCCCAGACTCAAAACGCCAAGCCGGCCGAGCCCGCGCCCACCGCTTCGATCCCGAACGCGCCCGCGGCCAACACCGGTTCGTCCACGCCCAGCGCGCCGGGCAGCTCCGTGCCGGGCACGGGCACGCCGGTCAAGGCGGAAGAAGTGGTGGTCACGTCCGACGCCCTGCGCCTGACCTTCGACACCACCGGCGCCCAGCTGATCCGCGCCGAACTGCTGAAGTTCACCGACGGCGAGACTCAGCGCCCCACCGTGCTGCTCGACCGTTCGCCCAACCTGACCTACATCGCGCAAACCGGTGTGGTCGGCGCCGCCAACGGCGAAAGTTTCCCGACGCACCAGACGCCTTTCCGCCTGGTCTCGACCGAGCGCACGATGACCGGCGACACCCTGCCCATCGTGTTCGAAGCCGAATCGGGCGGCCTGAAGGTCACCAAGACCTTCACGCTGCATCGCGGCCGCTACGACGTCGACGTGCGCCACGACCTGTCGAACACGGGTTCGGGTCCGGTCAAGCCCGCGCTGTACCTGCAGCTCGAGCGTGACGGCAGCGATCCGGCCGGCACGTCCAGCTTCTATCACACGTTCACCGGCATGGCCGTGTACTCCGACCAGGAGCACTTCCAGAAGGTCACGTGGTCGGACATCCAGAAGAACAAGGGCGGCTACGTCAAGCAGGCCGACAACGGCTGGATCGCCGTGGTGCAGCACTACTTCGCCACCGCCTGGATTCCGCCGCAGGGCAAGGCCCGCAGCAACGAAGTGCTGCAGGTCCAGCCGAACCTGTACGCCGCGCGCACCGTGGAAGCGGTGGGCGAGGTCGCCCCGGGTTCGACGGCCACCGTCGACTCGCACCTGTGGGTCGGTCCGCAAGACCAGAAGGCCATGGCCGCGCTGGCGCCCGGCCTGGAAACCGTGGTCGACTACGGCTGGCTGACCATCATCGCCAAGCCGCTGTTCACCCTGATGACCTGGCTGCACAGCGTGCTGGGCAACTGGGGCTGGACCATCGTGGCCCTGACGGTCATCATCAAGGCCATCTTCTTCCCGCTGGCCGCCGCCAGCTACAAGTCGATGGCGCGCATGAAGCGCGTGGCGCCCCGCCTGCAGGCCCTGAAAGAGAAGTACGGCGACGATCGCCAGAAGCTCAACCAGGCCATGATGGAGATGTACCGCACCGAGAAGATCAATCCGCTGGGCGGCTGCCTGCCCATGGTGGTGCAGATCCCGGTGTTCATCTCGCTGTACTGGGTGCTGCTGGCCAGCGTGGAAATGCGCGGCGCGCCGTGGATCCTGTGGGTGCACGACCTGTCGGTGCGCGATCCGTTCTTCATCCTGCCCGCCATCATGATGGGCACCATGTTCCTGCAGATCCGCCTGAACCCGACGCCGCCGGACCCCATCCAGGCCAAGGTCATGATGGTCATGCCGCTGGTGTTCGGCGGGATGATGTTCTTCTTCCCGGCCGGCCTGGTGCTGTACTGGTGCGTGAACAACACGCTGTCCATCGCGCAGCAGTGGACCATCACGAAGAAGATGGAAAAGGAGACGGCCAGCGCGGCGAACGGCTGAGCGGGCCGGCCGGGGCGGTGAAAGCCGCCTGACCGGCGTTTTCCAGGAAGGGCTGGATGCCACGATGCAATCCAGCCCTTTTTCTATGCTTAAGAGCACGATCAGGCAGTGCGAACGCGAGCTCGCGGACACGCGGGCATACTTTTCCCTCGGTACCGATGAATAGTCAGAACACTGACATCGGCCCCGCGCCTTCAGGCGCGGCGGCAACGGCCCACTAAGGAGGAGTATCCATGGCACAGCAACAGACGCGCCGGCGCAGAGGCGTCCTGGCAATGATGGCGTTCACGCTGTTGGGCGGCGCGCTGGCGGCGGTGGGCAATGCCCAGGCGGCCTGGCCAGACAAGCCGATCCGGGTGATCGTGCCCTACACGCCCGGCGGCGCGACGGACACGGCCACGCGGGTGGTGATGAACAAGCTGGGCGACCGCCTGAAGCAGACCATCATCGTGGAGAACCGGCCGGGCGCCAACAGCAATCTCGGCGCGGCCCAGGCGGCCAAGGCCGATCCGGACGGCTACACGTTCCTCAGCATCCTGCCCGCGTACGTGATCAACGCGCACCTGTACGAACTGAACTACTCGCAGGACAATCTGGTGCCCGTGGTGCAGATGGCCGACCTGCCGCTGTTCCTGTTCGTCAACAAGGACCTGCCGGTGAAGACCTTGCCCGAACTGGTGTCTTATGCGCAGGCCCATCCCGACAAGCTGACCTACGCCTCCAGCGGCACCGGCTCCAGCGCGCACCTGACGGGTGCGGAAATGGCATTGCGGGCCAAGCTGAAGATGACGCACGTGGCCTACAAGGGCAGCGCGCCGATCCTGGCCGACCTGCTGGCGGGCCGGGTGTCGATGGTGTTCGATCCCATCCTGGTGCCCATGCAGTACGTCAAGGAAGGCCGCCTGCGCGCGCTGGCCTTCACGGGCAAGCAGCGCTGGCCCACCGAGCCCGATATTCCCACGATGGAACAGGCGGGCATGCCCGGCTTCGTGACGAGTTCCTGGGTCGGCCTGCTGGCGCCCAAGGGTACCGATCCAGCCATCATCGATCGCATGGCGCGCGAGATCAGCGCCATTGTGCAAGAGCCCGACGTGCGGAAGACGTACATGGATGCAGGCTTCCTGCCGGTTGGCGGCACGCCAGCCGCGTTCGGAGCGCTGATGAAAGCAGACTCCGACCGCTACGGACGCGTCATCAAGGACGCGAAGATCACCGTGAACTGAATGGAAGACAAGCTGATCGCAGGCGGCGTACTGTGATCCTACAGATAAAACGTGCGTCGTTACAGCTACAGATGGGCTCTCGTAACTTTCAAGCAATTTTTCTAACATAGAAGACCAATAGTTCTACCATCTCAAAAGAAGATCTTCTTTGGTAGTTGACTAGATGATCAAATTTGATCAATAATTCTTCTAACGCAACCCGCCACACTTGCTGTCTTAGGACAGTGTGTCTTTCTTAGAAAGACAGTGCAAAAGGCGGGTTTTTCACGTCTATAGCTTGTGCAAGAACGATGAACTATCAAGCACAACCGGCAGAAGCCGGTGCCAAGCAAGCTGCGGGAGACGCCAGACGAGTCTTCAACAAAGTCCACTTAGATCCGGACGAATTGTTGGCTAAGCTGCAAAAGCAGGGTATGGCCGTCGACGCACAGACCGCGTTGCCCTATCTCACGCAGGTAGGCGGCTACAGGATGAAGGGCTACTGGTATCAGTGGCTAGACCCAGAGTCAAAGACTTTCAGGCAAGGCACACACTTTGACCAAATCATCGAGCGGTACGAGTTCGACCGAGAACTGCGCAGAATTACTGGGGATGCGCTAGAACGAATCGAGCTTATGGTTCGCGCGGCAATCTCCAATGTGATGAGCAAACATCACGGGCCGCATTGGTTCGAGAATGCTGCGCTGTTCATCGGCCACACCCCTGCGCCTGTTAAGGTTCAGGCGCTCCAGGACGCCAAGCGCAAGAAGTCTCTGGTAGAGCTGATAGCAGAAGAAGTCGATCGGATGAAGAAGAAGCCCTTCATCGAGCACTATCAGAAGAAGTACAAGGAACCGGCACTTCCGCCTAGCTGGGCGATCAGCGAATGCCTGTCCTTCGGATCGTGGTCTACCGCGTACCCTACCGTGGCAGACGTAGGCCTGCGCAAAGAGGTAAGCCGAAAATTCAAAGTTGAAGATCCTGCCGTCTTTCGCACTTGGCTTCACGCGTTCTCAGTGATGCGGAACACCGTCTTTCACCACGGGCGCCTGCTTGGCGCAAATACTAGCGTTACCCCTGCAGAGTACAGAAAGCGGGACCTACGATTCGATAAAGAGCAGCAGCGCACCTTCTACGCTACTGCCACCATAATCAACTATGTTTGCAAGAGCATCAGACGAGGTCCGCGTTGGAAAAGCGACCTTGAAGCCTTGTTCGCCAAGTATCCAAACATCCCAATTGGCCCAGCATTGGGCTTTCCGGAAGATTGGAAGAACTCGCCAGCATGGACGGCCAATGTACCGAGTCCACGGAAGCATGTCCGGACCAAAGAGACGGAACCCGGCAGCCAACTGGGCGCTATGCTAAAAGCGGCCTTGGCAGCCCAGCAGAAAGTTCAAACCGAGTAGGTCAAATCACAACAGTCAGACCGGCCTCTTTTGCTAACCCAGCTTTGCAGACTATTGCTGCGCATCGAGACAAGGCCCTTTACCGCTGCATCCCCCAACGCCGCACCGTGACGCGCTCGAGCAGTTCGAACACCAGGTTCTCCACCAGCAGGCCGATGATCACCACCGCCACCAGGCCGGCGAACACGCGGTCGGTATAAAGCTCGTTGCGGTTCTGGAAGATGTACCAGCCCAGGCCACCCTGGCCGCTGGACGCGCCGAACACCAGTTCGGCGGCGATCAGCGTGCGCCAGGCGAAGGCCCAGGCGATCTTCAGGCCCGACAGGATGGCGGGCAGCGCCGCGGGCACCAGGATGGCCAGCACGTAGCGCAGGCCCGTCAGGCCGTAGTTGCGGCCGGCCATGCGCAGCGTCTCGGACACGCCCAGGAAGCCGCTGTACATGTTCACGGCCAGCGCCCACAGCACAGAGTGGATCAACACGAACACCAGGCTGCCCTGGCCCAGGCCGAACCACAGCATGGACAGCGGCAGCAGCGCGATCGCGGGCAGGGGATTGAACATCGAAGTGAGCGTGGACAGCAGGTCGCGGCCGAAGCGCGTGGACACGGCCAGCGTGGTCAGCACGAAGGCCAGCACGATGCCGGCCAGGTAGCCCTTGAGCAGCACGCTCATGGACAACGCGGCGCGGCGGGTCAGCTCACCGGTCGCGATGCCGTCGATGAAGGCGCGGCCCGTCTGCAGGGCGCCGGGCAGCAGCAGGTCGTTGTCGGCATAGCGCGCGCCGGCTTCCCACACGATGGCCAGCAGCACCAGGATCAGCGACTTGCGCACGATGGCGTGGCGGAACAGGCGTTCGTGCCATGACAGCGGGACGGCAACGGAAATGCCCTGCGGCAGCGGCTCGGGCTCGCGCACGAACTCGGGCCGCACCGAGGCGGAGGAAACGGACATGGGAACTCCTTACGCGGCGGCTTGCTGCGCGGGCTGGACGGCGGCGTCGGGCTCGTCGAACAGCAGATCGTGGATACGGCGCGACGCCGCCTGGAAGCCCGCGGAACCGGGGCTGCGCAGGTCGTACTGGTGCGCGTTCAGTTCGGCGCGCACGCGGCCGGGATGCGGCGACAGCAGCAGGATGCGGTTGCCCAGCACCAGCGCCTCGTCGATGGAATGGGTGACGAACAGCAACGTGAAGGGCGAGCCCTCCCACAACGCCGTCAGCTCTTCCTGCATGCGGCGGCGGGTCAGCGCGTCCAATGCGGCAAAGGGTTCGTCCATCAGCAGCACGCGCGGCTGCATGGCCAGGGCGCGGGCAATGGCCACGCGCTGCTTCATGCCGCCCGACAACGTGTGCGGGTAGGCATCGGCGAAGGCAGCCAGCCCGACCTTCTCCAGATAATGCAGGGCGCGCTCATCGGCCTCGGCGCGCGACAGGCGACGCGCCGCGCGCAGCGGAAAGGCTACGTTCTGGCGCACCGTCTTCCAGGGCGGCAACTGGTCGAACTCCTGGAACACCACGACGCGATCGGGGCCGGGACCACGGATGCGCTTGCCATCCAGCAGGAACTCGCCTTCGACGGGCTGCACGAAGCCCGCGGCGGCCTTCAGCAGCGTCGACTTGCCGCAACCCGACGGGCCCAGCAGGATGAAGCGGTCTTGAGGCAACACGTCGAAGCTGACCTGGTGCGTGGCGCGCACCAGGCGGTCGGGCGTCTTGTATTCAATGGTGACGCCGCGCGCGCTGAGCAACGGCGTGGGCAGGTGGCTCGGGGTGGCGCTCATCTCAGCTGCCCTGTGCCGTGATGGCGTCGTCGAAGAAGTAGTCGCGCGCGCTGGCCGGCTTGTTCTTGATGGCGCCGACCTGATGCATGAACTCGGCCAGCGGGTAGGTGTTCTGGGGCGCCAGCTTGAACTGCACCTGCGGATTGGTGATGACCTTGACCAGCAGGGCGCGGTCGATCCTGGCCTGCGTGGCCTTGATGTAGATGTCGGCGGCCTGCTCGGGATGGGCGCGCACGAATTCGGCGGCCTCGGCCAGCGCGGCCAGGAAGGCGGCATAGGTCTTGGGGTTTTCCTTGCGGTACTTCTCGGTGGCGAACAGCACCGTCGACGAACTGGGGCCACCCAGCACGTCGTACGAATTCAGCACGATGTGCGCCTTGGGGTTCTCGGCCAGTTCCTGATCTTGAAACGGCGGGTTGGCGAAATGGCCGGTGATCTCGGTGCCGCCCGAGATGATGGCGGCGGCGGCATCGGGGTGCGGCAGCGCGAGGGTCAGGCGGTCCAGGCGGTTGAACTGCTCGGCGCCCCACTGCCTGGCCGCGGCCATCTGCAACACACGCGACTGCACCGACACGGTGACGGCAGGCACGGCGATGCGGTCCTTGTCGGTGAAGTCGGCAATCGTCTTCACTGCGGGATTGTTGCTGACCAGGTAGTAAGGGAAGTTGCCCAGCGAGGCCACGCCACGCACGTTCTGGCGGCCACGGGTGCGGTCCCACAGCGTCAGCAGCGGGCCGACCCCGGCGCCGCCGATGTCGACCGCGCCGGACAGCAGCGCGTCGTTCACGGCCGAACCGCCCGACAGCTTGGCCCATTCCACCTCGATGTCCACGCCGGCGGCCTTGCCGTGCTTCTCGATCAGTTGCTGGTCGCGGGTGACGTTCAGCAGCAGATAGACGACGCCGTATTGCTCGGCGATGCGGATGCGGCCTTCGGCCTGGGCCGGGGTGGGAGAAGCCAGCGCCAGCACTGCGATCAGCAGGGCCAGCACGGTGGCGGTCAGCACGCGCGTGAAGCGTTCGCTGGAGGTTTCGACAGGGCGCATGAGAGAACGTCCGTAAAGCGTAGGGGAGATGCGGCGCGGCCTTAGAAAGGCGCGTCGCCTTCGATGGTGGTGCGGAACAGCTTGCGGCGCAGTTCGGGCGGGCAGCCGGCGGCCAGGTGGATCAGCGAGCGGTTGTCCCAGAACAGCAGATCGTGCGGCTGCCACTGGTGGCGGTAGATGTGCTCGGGACGCACGGCGTGCGCGTTCAGCTCGTCCAGGACCTGGCGGCTTTCGTCTTCGGGCAGGCCCTCGATGCGGGTCGTGAAGCCTTCGCTGACGAACAGCGCGCGTCGGCCGGTTTCGGGATGGGTGCGCACCACGGGATGCGACACTTCCTTCACCTGGGCGATCTGCTCGGCGCTGAGCGTGGGACGCCAGTTGCTCTGGCCGCGCAGGCGGTCGTAGCGGGCCAGGTACGAGTGGATGGCGTTGCGGCCTTCGACCACTTTACGCAGGTGCTCGGGCAAGGTCTTGTAGGCCAGCTCCATGTCGGCGAACAGGGTATCGCCGCCTTCGGACGGCAGCTCTTGCGCATGCAATAGAGACCCCAGGGCCGGCAATTCCTTGTACGAGATGTCCGAGTGCCATTCCTTGCCCGCGTCGCCCAGGCCGATGGGCTGGCCGTTCTCGACGACGTTGGAGATGATGAGGATCTCGGGATGGCCGGCCAGGTGGAACTGGTGCAGCACGTGGATCATCAGCTTGCCGAAGCGGCGGCTGAAGTCGATGTGCTGCTGCGGGGTGATCCGCTGGTCGCGGAACACCACCACGTGATAGTCGAGATGGGCGCGATGCACGCGGCCGAAGTCTTCTGCGTTCAGGTCGCGGCCCAGGTCGATGCCCACGATCTCGGCGCCAATGCCGTTGGCGAAAGGGCGAACCTCGAAGCTTTGCGGGGCGGCGGCCGAGTGCGACCCAGCCGATTGCGGCCCAGCCGAGACAGGACGTTCGAGGATGACGGGATTGGCGGACATCGTTTTGCTCCATGCAGCGGCCCGCTTGCGGACCGGCTACCTTGCCGCGATATAGGCGGCGCTTATATGAGTCAGGAGCTCTGATTATGAAAACGCCGAGGCCTTACGCAAACGAATAAATCCGCCTTTCGACAGAGCTTTTAGTCATATGGGTACGCATATGAAATCGGCCCATATGCTTATGCTGGAACGCATGGGTCGAACACGCTTGAATCGGGTTCGGCGCGCCACGGTCGGCCCCAAAAAGGGGCGTCAATGCAAAACGCCGACCTCTCGGTCGGCGCTCGGCGTGCAAGGGCTACGCGGCGGCATGGCGCCGCCGCTTATGCCGTCAGGCCTGCTTGAAGAAGGCCTGCACCAGCTTCACCCAGTACGTCGCGCCCACGGGCAGCAACGCATCGTTGAAATCGTAGTTGGAGTTGTGCAGTTGGCACGGCCCCATGCCGTGGTAGCTGGCCAGGCGGTGATCGCCCTCGCCATTGCCCAGGAACAGGTAGCAGCCAGGCTTGGCTTCCAGGAAGAACGAGAAGTCCTCGGCGCCCATGAACGCCGGGATGGTCGTATCGACGGCTTCGTCGCCGAAGGTGTCGCGCGCGACCTGCGCGGCGAAGGCGGTTTCCTTTTCCCAGTTGACCAACGGCGGGTAAGCGCGCACGAAGTGAAGCTCGCCCGTGCCGCCATAGACCTGCGGCAGCGTCGTGGCGATGCGGCGCATGTCTTCCTCGATCTTGTCCAGCGCCTCGGTGGTGTAGGTGCGCACCGTGCCGCGCAGCACGGCCTCGTTGGGGATCACGTTGTAGGCGTCGCCCGCATGGATCTGCGTGATGGACAGCACCGCCGAATCCAGCGGATCGCGGCTGCGCGAGATGACGGTCTGCAGCGCGTGCACCATGTCGGCCGCCACCACGATAGGATCGACCGCGCGGTGCGGCTGCGCGGCATGGCCGCCGATGCCCTTGATCACAATGTCCCAGCGGTTGCTGGAGGCCATGGCCGGACCGGTGCGGAAACCGAACTGGTTGGTCGGCATGCCGGGCATGTTGTGCATGCCGAAGATGGCGTCACAGGGGAATTTCTCGAACAGTCCGTCCTGCATCATGGCGCGTGCGCCGGCGTTGCCGCCTTCTTCCGCGGGTTGGAAGATGAAGTTGACGGTGCCGTCGAAATCGCGGTGCTTCGCCAGGTACTGCGCCGCGCCCATCAGCATGGCGGTGTGGCCATCGTGGCCGCAGCCGTGCATGCGGCCGGGAATGGTGGAAGCATGCTCGAAGCGGTTCAGCTCGGGCATGGGCAGCGCATCCATGTCGGCGCGCAGGCTGACGGCCCGTTTCGAGTTGCCGCCCGTGCCGCGCAGCACGCCCACCACGCCGGTCTTGCCCAGGCCGGTGTGCACTTCCAGACCCAGGTCGCGCAGGCGCTGCGCCACCAGGCCGGACGTGCGGGTCTCTTCGAAAGCCAGTTCGGGATGGGCGTGGATGTCGCGCCGCAGGGCGGTGAGTTCAGCATGCGCGCGTTCGATTTCGTCGATGGTCTTCATGGGAAATTCCCTCGTAAAGCGTTGGCCCGACAACGGGCCCTTAACCAATCCATCTTAAATCATGCCGCGGGAGCGTCATTCAAATGGCAGGCGCTGAGATGGCCCGGCGCCACGCGGCGCAGCATCGGCTGCTCGGTCTTGCAACGCGGCATGGCGTGCGGACAACGGGGGTGAAAAGTACAGCCCGGCGGCGGCGCCAACGGCGACGGCAGCTCGCCCTTGATGGGCTGGTACTGACGCCGGCCCGCCGACAGCGTCGGCAGTTCCTTCAGCAATGCCTGCGTGTACGGATGGTTGGCGCGCGCGAACACGTCCTGCGCGCTCGCCAGCTCGACCACCCGGCCCAGGTACATGATGGCCACGCGATCCGAGATGTGGCTGACCACGCTCAGGTTGTGGCTGATGAACAGGTACGTCAGGTTCAGGTCGGCGCGCAGGCGCTCGAACAGGTTCAGCACCTGCGCCTGGATGGACACGTCCAGCGCGGCCACGGCCTCGTCGCACACGATGGCGGAAGGCTTCAGGGCCAGCGCGCGCGCGATGCCGATGCGCTGACGCTGGCCGCCGGAGAACTGGTGCGGATAACGCTGCGCATAGGAAGGATCGAGCCCCACCTGGCGCATCAGCTCGGCCACGTATTCCGTGCGGTCGCGGCGCGTCACCAGGCCGTGCACCATCGGCGCCTCGCCCACGATGTCGGCCACGCGCATGCGCGGATTCAGCGAGGCATACGGGTCCTGGAAGATCATCTGCACGCCCAGTTCGTACTGGCGCCGCTCGTCGGCCTGCAGGCCGGCGACGTTGCGGCCGCGGTAGTGGATGGCGCCGTCGGTCGGCCGCAGGATGCCCGCGGCGATGCGGCCCAGCGTGGACTTGCCGCAACCCGACTCGCCGACGATGCCGATGACTTCGCCAGCCGCCACGTCGAGATCCACGCCATCGACCGCATGCACGGTCAGCGTCTTCAGGCCCGCGCCGAACAGGTTGGCGATGCGGCCGGCCACGTCGACCGGCTGCACGAAGCGCATCTGTACCTGGCGCAGCGACAGCAGCAATGCGGCGTTCTGGGGGGTATCCACTTACGGCTCTCCGGGATGCCAGCAGCGCACCCAATGCGCGGGCCGGTGTTCGACGGACTCGGGCGCTGTCTCGCAAGCCTGCGAGGCACGGGGACAGCGCGTGCGAAAGGCACAGCCCTGCGGCAGGTTCAACAGCGAAGGCGTCATGCCCGGGATCTGCGCCAAAGGCTTGCCACGCGATTCGGGCGTGGGGATCGAGGCGATCAGGCCATGCGTGTAGGGATGCAGCGGATGGCCGATGACGTCGCCGGTGGCGCCCGTTTCCACCACGCGTCCCGCGTACATCACCGACACGCGGTCGGCCAGCCCCGCGACCACCGCCAGGTCGTGCGTGATCCAGATCAGCGCCGTGCCGGTGTCGCGGCACAGGTTCTGCATCTCGTACAGGATCTGGCCCTGGATGGTGACGTCCAGCGCGGTCGTGGGTTCGTCGGCCACGATCAGGCGAGGCTTGTTCAGCAGCGCGATGGCGATGGCCACGCGTTGCCGCATGCCGCCGGACAATTGATGCGGATAGGCGCGCAGGCGTTCCTGCGGCGCGGGAATACCGACCATCGCCAGGGTCTTCAGTGCGCGGTCGTGCGCCTCGGCGCGGCTGACGTCGTGATGCGCCAGCACCGTTTCGATCATCTGGGTATCCACGCGCAACACAGGGTTGAGCGTCATCATCGGATCCTGGAAGATCATCGCGATCTCGTTGCCGCGCAGCGTGCGCCACTGCGCGGGCGAGGCCTGCCGCAAGTCGTTGCCCGCGAAGCGGATGCTGCCGTCGACGATGCGGCCCGGCTCGTCCAGCAAGCCCATCAACGAGAAGCCGGTGATGCTCTTGCCCGAGCCGGACTCGCCGACCAGGCCCAGGATCTCGCCGCGCGCCAGCGTCAGGTCGACGCCGTCCACGGCCTTGACCACGCCGGCGCGTGTATGAAAATGCGTCTTCAGGCCGCGCACGTCCAGCACGGCTTCGTTTTCAGGGGCGATGACGTTGTCCATGGCGTGCAGCCCTCAGGAAACGTGGCGCGGGTTGAGCACGTCGCGCAGATGATCGCCCACCAGGTTGATGGCGATGATGGAGATGGCCAGCGCGATGCCGGGAAAGAACGAGATCCAGTATTGCCCGGACAGCAGGTACTCGAAGCCGTTGGAGATCAACATGCCCAGCGAGGGTTCGGTCACCGGCACACCCACGCCCAGGAACGACAGCGTAGCCTCCAGCGCGATGGCGTGCGCCAGGTCGATGGTGGCGATGACGATCAGGGGCGGCATGCAGTTGGGCAGCACGTGGCGGAACAGGATGCGCCCCCATCCCAGCGACAGGCAACGCGCGGCCTCGACGTATTCCTTGCCGCGCTCGACCAGCGCGGCGCCGCGCGCGGCCCGTGCGAAATAGGCCCACTGCACCACCACCAGCGCGATGATGACCTTGTCCACGCCCTTGCCCAGGATGGCCAACAGCATCAGCGCCACCAGGATGGCGGGAAAGGACAGCTGGATGTCCACGATGCGCATCAGCAGCGCATCCACGCGGCCACCGAAATAAGCCGCCACCAGGCCCACCGCCGCGCCGATGGCGAACGCCGCCAGCACCGACACGAAACCCACCATCAGGCTGGTGCGCAGGCCGTACAGGATGGCCGACAGCACGTCGCGCGCCTGGCCATCGGTGCCCAGCAGATAGGCGCTGCCGGTCATGCTTTCGCCGCCCGGCGGCAGCTTGGAATCCATGATGTCCAGCGAGCCGATGTCGTAGGGATTCTGCGGCGCGATCCACGGCGCCAGCAGCGCCGCGCCGATCACCAGGACCAGCAGCACCAGGCCCAGCGTGGCAAGCTTGCTGGCGAAGAAATCCGAGGCCAGTCTGCGCCACGGAGACTCGACGGCCGGCGTGGAAAGCGTGGTGGTAGTCATCGGCGGGCATCCAGACGTACGCGGGGATCGAGCACGGTGTACAGAATGTCGACCACGAGGTTCAGCATCACCAGCAGGAAGACCGTCAGCATCAGGTAGGCCACCACCACCGGACGATCCAGGTTGATGATGGAGTCGATCAGCAGCTTGCCCATGCCGGGCCACGAGAACACCGTTTCGGTGACGACGGCGAAGGCGATCACCTGGCCGTACTCCAGGCCTGACACCGTCACCACGGGAATCAGGATGTTCTTCAGCAGGTGCACGCCCAGCACGCGCTTTTCGGACAGGCCCTTGGCGCGCGCGAACTTGATGTAGTCCATGGGCAGCGATTCGCGCGTGGCCGCGCGCGTCACGCGGATCACCAGCGAACACTTGGCCAGCGCGATGGTCAGCGCGGGCAGCAGCAGGCGCGACCAGCCATCCAGCGTCAGCACGCTGAGACCGATGGGCCCCAACGCCACGGTGTCGCCCCGCCCGCTGGCCGGCAACCAGCCCAGCATCACCGCGAACACCATGATCAACATCATGCCGACCCAGAAGTTGGGCAGCGAGAAACCGAGCACCGAGCCCGTCATGATGGCGCGCGATCGCGCCGCCTTCGGCTTGAGGCCCGCCAGGATGCCCAGCGGCACGCCCACCAGCACCGAGATCAGCATCGCCACGGTGGCCAGCTCCAGCGTGGCCGGCATGCGCTGCAGGATCAGGCGCATGGCCGGCTCGCCGGTCAGGAAGCTGTTGCCGAAGTCGCCTTGCACCGCCTGGCTCATGAAGATCAGGTACTGGCGCCACAACGGCAGGTCCAATCCCAGCGCACGCCGGATGGCTTCACGCTGCGCCTCGGTGGCCTCGGGGCTGGCCAGCATGGCGATGGGATCGCCGATCATGTAGATGCCGGCGAACACCAACGCCGACATCACCACCATCACGACGATCGTCTGCAGCAGGCGGCGGATGATCGTGGCTAGCACGGCAACCTCCTCCCGCCGCTTCTACAGCTACAACGGATAAGCGGCACGTCGATTACTTCGCGGGCGTGACGAACTGGGCTTCGGTGGTCTGGTCCGCGCGGCCCTGATAGCGCAGGTCCGACTTCATTGCCCACACCGACAGCTCGAAGTGGATGGGCAGCAGGGCATAGTCGTCGACCGCCATGCCGCTGGCCTTCTGCAGCAGTTCGGCGCGCGCCTTGTCGTCCATCGTGGACGAGGCCTGCGCGACCAGCTTGTCCATCTCGGGATTCGAGTAGCGGCCGCGGTTGGTGGTGCCCACGCCGCGCTTGGGATCCGGCGTGACCAGCAGCGAGTTCAACGGGTTCGACATCTCGCCCGTCGATACCGCCCAGCCGGCCAGATAGGCGCTGAACTGATACGAGTCGCGGCCCTTGAAGAACACCGGCGGCGCCAGCGCGTCCACGCTGGTCTTCACGCCGATGCGGGTCCACATCGAGGCGATGGCCTGCGCCACCTTGGCGTCGTTGATGTAGCGGCCCGACGGCGAGCCCAGCGTGATCGAGAAGCCCTCGGGGTAGCCGGCCTCTTTCAGCAGCGCCTTGGCTTTTTCGACATCCGCCTTCGGAATGGCGGTGCGTTCCTTCGAGGTGCCGAACATCGGATACGGCAGCAGGTTGGCCGCGGGCAGCGCCGCGCCGCCCATCACGCGCTGCACGATGGCGTTGCGGTCGATGGCCAGCGACAGGGCCTGGCGCACACGCTTGTCCTTCAGCGGGTTCTTGTCGGCGCCCTGGATGCCAGGGCTTTTCTCGGCGTTGAACTGGTCCATCGCCACGTAGATCATGCGCGCCGAAGGTGTCTGTTCGACGAAGAGTTTCTTGTTCTCTTTCAGGCGCGCCAGGTCATCGGTCGGGGGATCCTCGATCATGTCCACGTCGCCTGCCAGCAGCGAGGCCACGCGCGAAGCGGCGTTGGTCATGGGCCGGTAGACGATGCGGTCCCATGCGGGCTTGGGCCCCCAGTAGTTTTCATTGCGCGCCAGCACCAGTTCGGCGCCGCGCTTCCACGACACGAACTTGTACGGGCCCGTGCCGACCAGGCCGTCGCCGCTGTTCAACTCCATCGTCGTCTTGCCTTCGGGGGCCGCGCCCGACGCGGCCTTCTTCGACATGATGGGCAGTTGCGCCAGGTTCACCAGCAGCAGCGGCGAAGGCTCTTTCGTGGTGACGCGCACGGTCTGCGGATCCACCGCCTCGACCTTGTCGACCGCGCTGAGATACAGCGTGAAGGGCGACGGGCTGTTCGGCACCTTGGGCACGCGTTCATAGGTGAAGACCACGTCTTCCGCCGTGAACGGCGAGCCGTCGGAGAATTTGACGCCTTTACGCAGCTTGAAGGTCCAGACCTTGCCGTCGACCGTCCACGACTCGGCCAGCGCCGGTTTCGGATTGAGCTTGGGGTCGGTGTTCACCAAGCCGTCGAACATCGTGTTGGAGATCTGGATGTTGGGCGTGAGCGCGTGATATTGCGGGTCCATCGAGCTGGGCTCGGTCTTCAATCCCACCACCAGGTCTCGCGCCTGGACCGCCCCCACCGCACCGAAAGCCATTGCCACCGCCGCCGCGCCACAGGCCAGTGCCCGTGCGAACTTGAACGCCATTGTGTTCTCCATGGTGTGCCGGCTTGTGGCCGGTGATGCATGCTGAACCAGCAAAGTCCATGCCAAGTCGATTGAGGGCAAGGCAGGGTGCCGGGCAGCAGGTATATTCCCTTATCCCCCAGGCCTTTTAAACAGAGTAATTACCCGATGTTCCCCACCGCCCCCATCGCTGCCATCGCCACTGCTCCCGGACGGGGCGGCATTGGCGTGGTGCGCGTGTCAGGCTCCGACTTGGTGCCTGTGATGCTGTCGCTGTTCGGCCGGACGCTGACGCCGCGGCATGCGCACTACCTGCCGTTCACGGCGGCCGACGGCGAAGTGCTGGACCAGGGGATCGCGCTGTACTTCAAGGGGCCGAACTCGTACACCGGCGAAGATGTGCTGGAGTTGCAGGGACATGGCGGACCCGCGGTGTTGCGGCGCCTGCTGTCGCGTTGCCTGGAGGCGGCGCGCGAGCAGGGCATCCGGCTGGCCGAGCCGGGCGAGTTCACGCGGCGCGCGTTTCTGAATGATCGGATGGACCTGGCCCAGGCCGAGGCCGTGGCGGACCTGATCGACGCGTCGTCCGAGGCGGCGGCGCGTGGCGCGATGGCGTCGCTGTCCGGCGACTTCTCGCGGCGCGTGGAAACGCTTGCCGAACGCATCGTGCACCTGCGCATGCTGGTCGAAGCGACGCTGGATTTTCCGGAAGAGGAAATCGACTTCCTGGAGAAGTACCAGGCGCGGCCGACGCTGGCGGCATTGGTAGCCGATCTGGATACGCTGATCGCGCAGGCGCGCCAGGGCGTGATCCTGCGCGAGGGCTTGCATGTGGTGCTGGCCGGGCAACCCAACGTGGGAAAGTCGAGCCTGCTGAATGCGCTGGCGGGTGACGAAGTGGCCATCGTGACGCCTATTGCGGGCACGACGCGGGACAAGGTGGTGCAGGAGATCCATATCGATGGTGTGCCGCTACATATCGTCGATACCGCGGGGCTGCGCGAGACCGAGGATACGGTGGAGAGCATCGGCATCGCGCGTACGTGGAAAGAGATCGAGCGGGCGGATGTGATCCTGCATCTGCAGGATGTCACGCGGCCGGGGGATCAGCTGGATGCCGCGATCACCGATCGGCTGCCGGCGCGCACGCCGGTGCTGGTGGTCTACAACAAGGCGGATCTGTTGGGGAATGCGGCGGGGTTTGTGGCGCCGGAAGGGTCGCTGGCGATTTCCGCGCGTGAAGGGGTGGGGCTCGATACGCTGCGCAGCGAGCTGCTGCGGTTGGCGGGGTGGAACCCCGGTGGGGAATCGCCCTGGCTGGCGCGCGAACGGCATCTGCATGCGCTGCAGGCGTCGGCGGAGCATCTGGCGATTGCCGGGGAACATGCCGAGCTGGATGATCGGGTGCTGGATCTGTTCGCCGAGGAACTGCGGCTGGCGCATGAAAGCCTGACGTCGATCACGGGGAAGTTCACCAGCGATGATCTGCTGGGGGAGATTTTTTCGAGTTTCTGTATTGGGAAGTGATGTGATATCCAGGGACATCCATTGAAGTCTACTGATGCTCCTGAAAGCCGCATAAATAAAGGAATTTTTGTCTACTGACGGATTTGGTGATACAGTCACAGCCATTGCTATTCGGGTCCATAAACGGGTCCAAATATGCCGAATGGCTTGATTAAATAATTTAGATGGACCCAATGGAGGGTCCATGTCTCTCACAGATACTGCGCTCAAAGCACTCAAACCCAAGGGTGCCTCGTATATCGTCAGCGATGATCGTGGGTTGTACGTTGAGGTGCTGCCAAGCGGCAGCATTGTCTGGCGCTATCGCTATCGGCTTAATGGCAAACGTGAAAAGCTCACTCTGGGCAAGTATCCAGCTCTGACACTGAAGAATGCCCGACTGAAACGAGACGAAGCTGCTCAGCTAATTGCGATGGGCGAATCGCCTGCCAAGAAAAAGCAACAGGAAAAAGTCGTTGGCTCTGAAGATGCCACCGTCACTGACTTTTCTGACCGTTTCTTCAAAGATATTCAGTCACGTGACCGCAAAGACATAACCATACCGAAGCGCTACCTTGAGAAGGACATCCTGCCGCACATCGGCAACAAACGGGTCAAAGACGTTACCACCGAAGACGTACGCAACCTCATCTGGCGCAAGAAGGAACAAGGCTTCGACGCTGCAGCAGGCCAAGTTCGTGGCCTGCTCAAACGTATGTTCGACTACGCACTGACTTGCGGCCTGATCCAGGCCAACCCGGTCATGGCGCTACCTATGCGACACGTCTACCGAGCTACCACTCGTGACCGGGCACTGACACCAGAAGAAATCCGGCTGTTCCTTCGTGCCATGCAAACCTCCAACATTCGTCGTCAGTTCAAGATCGCCTTCCAATTGATCCTGATGACCTTGGTACGTAAATCCGAGCTGATGCAAGCTCAGTGGAAAGACGTGCATCTGGACGAACGCGAATGGCATATTCCAGTGGAAAACTCCAAGACCGGCAAGCCGCACATCATCTACTTATCCACACAGGCTAAGACACTGTTCGAGGAACTCAAACCGATGGCCAGCAGCAGTGTTTGGGTGTTGCCTGGACGAGGTTCCTTGACCAAGCCCTTCGCAGACAATGCGCTGAATCATGCACTGAAAGTGTCATTGCAAGGGCAGGAGATTCCGGCTTTCACTATTCATGATCTGCGGCGTACTGCTTCGACACTGCTACATGAGCAGGGCTGGCCTTCAGATGTGGTGGAGAAGGCGTTGAATCACACGATTGGCGGGGTACGTGGTGTTTATAACCGGGCAGAGTACGCCGAGCAGCGGCGGGAGATGCTGCAAGCGTGGGCGGATTACATCGACAGGCTGGCGCCGTCGGCCAATTTGGTGGTGTGAGCCCGTCCGGGGCACCGATGGCCTTTTCCTTTTTGGGGTAGGCCCGTTGCCCCTTGATTGCCATTCCCTTACACCTGTCTTTTCCTTTGTGGAAGGCATTTGTGATCGACGATGATTATCAGACACTGATACAATTTTGAATCAACGTGTCATTGGATTCGCGATCATGAAGCGCTGCATTGTGGGTATCCGACAGCCAGAAAGTTCGCCGCCGAAAGGAAGCGAAACGCCCAGCATTTGGTTTCCGTCTCTGGCATCACTGGCAGCAGTGCTGTCGGACGACAATCGCCGCCTGTTGCACCTTATCCATGACAAACAACCCAAGTCCCTGACCGAGCTGGCCGAACTCAGCGGCCGCAAGGTACCAAACCTGTCGCGCACCCTGCGGATGATGTCGGATTACGGACTGGTTTCGCTGCAGCGCAAAGTTCGGGATGTTCAGCCGACCGCACTGGCGACTGAGTTTCTGGTGGTGCTGGACTGATGACTATAAATACGAAAGGGAATGCGATGGCACGGATGTGGATGGTGCGCGGCGAAGGCGGTAGCCTGTACGACGCCTTTCGCGAACGCGGCGTGGCTGCTGTGGGCTGGAATCAACTGGCGGCCCATGCCAAACCCGGTGTCGGGCGTAAGCAGCTAATCGCCCTGTACCAGTCCGCCGAGCCCCAAGTAAAACAAGGCACGGTGGTATCGGGCGCATCCCAGGTCTGGCGCTTCGTCAACGACATCCAGGATGGCGATTGGGTCATCACCTATTCGCCAGCCAATCGCCTGTACTCGATTGGCAAGGTCACTAGTTCAGCCGAGCACCACCCGGAGTGGGTCGAGCAAGGCATGCCGCTGGCGCGCAAGGTGCAATGGCAAACGCAGGAGTTGCCGCGTGACAGCTTGGGCACCAGCACAAAAAACAGCCTGGGTTCAACCTTGACCCTCTTCGAGGTGCCGTTCAGCGCGGCTTCCGAAGTTCTGGCGGCGCTAAAGGGTAAACCTGCTCCAATAGTGGAAGACGAGGCTGAGGAAGTCATCGCCGACCCACTGGCCGACATCGAGTCCCAAGCGCTGGAGCGCATCAAGGATCGGGTCAACGAACTCGACTGGGACGACATGCAGCAGTTGGTCGCCGGTATCCTGCGCGCCATGAGCTACAAGACCCAAGTTTCACCACCTGGTTCAGACCGGGGCAAGGACATCGTCGCATCGCCCGACGGCTTCGGCTTCGAACACCCGCGCATCGTCGTGGAGGTCAAGCACCGCAAAGGACAGATGGGCAGTCAGGAAATCCGTAGCTTCCTCGGCGGCCGCCACAAGGATGATCGTGGGCTGTATGTCAGTACTGGCGGCTTCACCAAGGACGCCCAGTACGAAGCAGATCGAGCATCCATCCCTCTGGCAATGTGGACGCTGGACCATGTGGTGCGCGCTCTGATCGAGCACTACGACGCTACAGACGCCGAAACCAAACGAATCGTGCCGCTGAAGCGGCTGTACTGGCCTGCTTGAGTTATCAATGCAAGACGTGTGCTTGACAGCCCCTGAACAAACGCCAATTCGGAGTACGACAATGCCACCTAAATTTTTCGTCAAGGTGAACACATATGGCACAAGCTGATACCTTGGTCGCCCTGGTAAAAGCAGCCAGTAGCGGCGACCAACCTTCTTTTCGGAAGTCGACCGAAGCCTTGATTCAAGAAGAACGTGGCAAGGGGCACCGAATCCTAGCCGACCGCCTGGAAAAGGCATTACGAGCGCCAGCCCATCAGCCGACCTTATTCCAGCCTTCTGCAGCAGCGACGCGACCAGCCCAAACTGGGGGCATAGCGCAGAAAGATCTGATTGCCGAGTTGACACCAGAGCGTTCGCTGGAAAGTTTGGTGCTTAACGATAGTATTCGCGGGCAGTTACGAGAAGTTGTCGAAGAACAGCATCGTGCTGAGTTGCTGCATGCTCACGGCTTAAGCCCAAGGCATCGAATCCTACTAGCTGGGGCGCCAGGGAACGGTAAAACATCGGTTGCTGAAGCGTTGGCATTTGAGTTGATGGTGCCGCTGATCGTTGTGCACTATGAGTCGTTGATTGGCAGCTACCTGGGCGAAACTTCTATCCGCTTGAAAGCCTTACTTGACTACGCTCGAACACGGCGCTGCGTGTTGTTCTTTGACGAGTTCGAAACATTGGGCAAAGAGCGAGGTGACACTCATGAAACGGGGGAGATAAAGCGTGTCGTTAGCTCTTTGCTGCTTCAACTCGACGATCTTCCAGATTATGTCGTTGTCGTTGCTGCTAGCAATCACCCAGAACTTTTGGATAGGGCCGTTTGGCGGCGCTTTCAGGTTCGACTGGAACTCCCTCTTCCTACACGCGCACAGTTGACCGCGTTCGTCGCCTCTATCAGTGAACGCAGCAAGGTCAATTTTGGCTTGGCCAATGAGACTGTCGCAAAAAGACTTTTAGGCCTCAGTTTTTCAGAGGTGGAAGAGTTCTGCTTGGGAGTAGTCCGGAGAGCGGTACTAGATCAGAAGGTAGATGACGCCAGAACCATCGTCTCTTCCAGGTTGGAACAATGGAAGAAGCGGTTGAAACCTGCCAATAAAGAAGTATCAGACGAATAAGGCACAAGGAGGGGGATATGCCTGATGAGTATTTGCCATTACTGGTTTTTCCTGAAAAGCGAATTCTCCAGCCAGAAAAGGGCAACGGTTTTCCTCCGGGAAAACAGAATTTGCCCGGCCATGGTGCCCAAGTAGCCCGTATTGGAAGACAGATCGAACATCTGGAAGAAGACTTCGCACGCTATCAGGCCAGCCTGACTGGTGCTCTGGCCGGGCTCGAACCTGAAATGGTCCTGGTCATCGAGATCGTTGGACGTCTGGACGACTTCCGACAAGCCGTTGAAGCGGCTGGCTTGGAGTGGCTAGGGGAGACGGAAATCGACGATCTGGAGGCTGAGGATGATGGCTTCCATGAGCGAGATGCTGCCGGTCAACCTGCGGTTAAGCCGCTGAGCGGTCGCATGTTTCTGGCCATGAGCAACATGGCGGGCTTGCAAGAGATTCTCGCGCTTTGGGAGCAATGGAAAGCCAATAGAAGCCTGCCCCACGGAAAAACAAAGTGGAAAGCCGTTTTCGAGCAATTGAACGTGCTGAGGCGCTGGGGCATTGAGGAGACATTGGTCGAAACAGGAATGATCGACCGCTGGCAAGACCTGCTTGAACCCCTCGACCCCAAAGAGAAGGTGAGATTTCAGATTGAGCTTTTCTACCGCAAGAGGGTTGAAAAGCGTCGAAATAATGAAGCAACAATTCGATCCTTGCTTGAAGGCCTCGGAGGCCAAACGCTTTCGGAGTTCCTTGATATGCCTCAGATCGCATTCCATGCGGTCAAGGCCGAATTGCCTGCTCACGCCATTCAGTCGCTGCTCGATCAAGTAGCTGCGGATGACGCTGATATCGACATTGAGTTGTTCAAATTCGCCGGCATCATGTATTTCCGCCCTACCGGGCAAAGCCTGGCGGTTTCTGAGGAGGGCGAGGGAGAGCCGGCTGCGTTCCCCGAAAGTGTCAGTGCCCTCCCTCCTGTCGCAGCGCTCCTTGATGGCGCTCCATTGCAATTGCATGAAGCGCTGAAAGACCGACTGCTGGTTGATGACACCTTTGGCTTGGAGGCAACTTATCAACCTGGAGAGCGCAAGCATGGTACTGCCATGGCTTCCTTGATTCTTCATGGGGATCGCAGCAATCCCGAGTCCGAACCGCTACCGCACAAACTGTATTGCATCCCGGTGATGCAGCCTGACCATCAGACACGCGAACATGATGAACATATGCCGGATGACGTTTTCTTTGAAGACCGCATCCATATTGCCATTCGGCGCATGTTCGAAGGCTCTGGCGACGTTCCCGCGCAAGCGCCTACGGTCAAGGTCATCAATCTTTCCATTGGTGATACAGCACGGGAATTTATCCATACGCCGAGTCCTTGGGCACGGTTACTCGACTGGTTGGCCTACCGCCACCGCGTGCTGTTCTGCATCAGCGCGGGCAACTACTGCGACAAGATTAATATCGGACTCAATCAACAGCAGTTCGCCGCTCTTTCTGATGGAGAGAAGGTAAGTGCCACCGTCAAAGCAATATCAAATAGCTTGACTTCCCGGCGCCTGCTTTCGCCAGCAGAAGCGATGAACGCCATTACGGTAGGAGCCGCTCACGCCGATGATTCTGGAGATGCATATCCGCAATTTGGCCAGCGTGTCGATGTGCTGCCTTCGCAAACACTGTTCAGTCCTGCCACCCGTCTGGGCTTTGGTTTTAAACGCTCCATAAAGCCTGACATCCTCATGCCCGGAGGGCGGCAACTCTACAACGCCCCTGTGCTAGCTAGATCTACCCTGTACAGCGTCGACAACTCCATCGTCGGGCCAGGTCAAAAAGTTGCGCTGGACAGCAGACAGCAAGGCGTTTTGAACAACGAAGCCTTCTGGCGTGGCACCAGCAATGCGACGGCGCTGGCCACACGAGGCGCGGTGCGGCTGTACGACATGCTGGACAGACTACGCAATGAGGAGGGGGAGGATATTCCCGAGACGTTGATGTCGGTGCTGATGAAGGCGCTACTGGTACATGGAGCTAAGCAAGACGACGCTGGCAAGCAACACATCGAACAAGCGTTGAAAGACGCGCGCAACTCTCGTCAGTTCAAGCAGGTAATCACGCGCTACCTAGGCTATGGAGCCGTGGATATCGAGCGTGTGCTGACCTGCACTGCCCAGCGAGCAACCGTCCTAGGCTGTGGAGAGATACGAGAAAACGAGGTACATGAGTATGCCTTTCCGATCCCTCCCGGCTTCTCTTCCCAAAAGATTTGGCGGCGGCTGGTAGTGACCTTAGCTTGGCTGACACCAATCAATCCGGACCACCGCAATCTTCGAGAAGCCAAACTGACGCTAGAGCCCGGAGGGGGGAATTGGTCCAGTCAGATCCTTAAACTGGATCGTCAAGACGGTGACCACAATCAGGTGGAGCGTGGCACCGTGCAGCATGAAGTGCTGGAAGGCAAGAAGCAGATCCAGGCTTTCGAGGATGGTGAGACCTTGCGCATTCGCGTCACCTGCAAAAAGGACGCGACCGCACGCCTTGATGCTGTCATTCCCTACGGGCTCGCTGTGACTTTGGAAGCGAAGGAAGACATTCCGATCTACCAACAAGTCCGCGCCCGTATCAAGCAGCCGGTGCGTATTGCACCGGGCGTAGGCCGGTGATCGCATAACGACATGAAACATATAGAACAAGGCATTTGTGCATGAAACCCATAGAACAACAGTTCTTTAACGACCTGGAAAAGAAGCTCTGGACCGCCGCCGACAAGCTGCGCTCCAACCTCGACGCCGCCGTGTACAAGCACGTCGTGCTCGGGCTGATCTTCCTCAAGTACGTCTCCGATGCCTTCGAAGAACGGCAGCGCGAACTGCGCGAGCAGTTCACCAACCCGGATCATGACTACTACATGAATCCGGACGAATACGGCGGTGCAGGCACCCAGGAGTACGAAGAAAACATCGCCGCCGAACTGGAAGTACGTGACTACTACACCGAGAAGAACGTGTTCTGGGTCCCGGTGGAAGCGCGTTGGCAAACCCTACGCGATTGCGCGCAACTGCCGCCCAAGGCGGCGTTGCCGTGGAACAAGCCGGGCAAGGACGAGCCGGAGGAAATGCGCTCGGTCGGCTGGCTGATCGACAACGCCATGGAGGCTGTCGAGCGCGAGAACGCCCGCCTGAAGAACGTGCTCAACAAAGACTTCGCCCGCGTGCAGCTCGATTCCAGCAAGCTGGCCGGGCTAATCAGCCACTTCTCGGATACCGACTTCAGCGCCAAGGAGTACAAGGGCCAGCCGCTGGACCTGAAATCCAAGGACATCCTCGGCCACGTCTACGAATACTTCCTCGGCCAGTTCGCCCTGGCCGAAGGCAAGAAGGGCGGCCAGTACTACACGCCAAAGAGCATCGTCACCCTGATCGTGGAAATGCTCCAGCCGTTCAAAGGCCGCGTCTACGACCCGGCCATGGGCTCCGGTGGTTTCTTCGTGCAAAGCGAGGAGTTCATCGAACAGCACGGCGGCAAGGCAGCCAACGGCAAGAGCGGGCAGATCAGCGTCTACGGGCAAGAGAGCAACCCCACCACCTGGCGGCTGGCCGCAATGAACATGGCCATTCGCGGCATCGACTTCAACTTCGGCACCGGTCCGGCTGACACCCTGCTCAACGACCTGCACCCGGACCTGCGCGCCGACTTCGTGATGGCCAATCCACCCTTCAATATGAAGGAATGGTGGAACGAAAAGCTGGCCAACGACCCGCGCTGGATTGCCGGCACGCCGCCGCAGGGCAACGCCAACTTCGCCTGGTTGCAGCACATGCTCTGGCACTTGGCGCCCACCGGCAGCATGGCTCTGCTGCTGGCCAACGGCTCCATGAGTTCCAACACCAACAACGAAGGCGAAATCCGCAAGCGGCTGGTCGAGGACGACTACGTGGAATGCATGGTCGCGCTGCCCGGCCAGTTGTTCACCAACACCCAGATTCCGGCCTGCATCTGGTTCCTGACCCGCGACAAGCAGAACGGCTTCGCACTGGACAAGAAGAAGCGCGACCGGCGCCGTGAATTCCTGTTCATCGACGCTCGCCAGTTGGGCTATATGAAGGACCGCGTGCTGCGCGACTTTACCCTGGACGACATCCAGAAAATCGCCGATACCTTCCATGCCTGGCAGCATGGCGAGGGGTACGAGGATGTCCCCGGCTTCTGCAAATCCGCCTCATTGGAGAAAGTGCGAAAGCATGAGCATGTGCTCACACCGGGGCGCTATGTGGGCGCGGCGGAGCAGGAAGACGACGGCGAACCCTTTACCGAGAAGATGCAGCGGCTGACGGCGCAACTGGCGGAGCAGTTTGAGGAAAGTGCCAAGCTGGAAGCGGAGATCAGGAAGAATTTGGCGGGGTTGGGTTATGGCTTCTAAGTGGAGACCAACAGTTTTCGGTGAATTAGTGGATTTTGTTTCCGAGAAGGCCAAAGCACAAGATGCAGCCTATGCGACATACGTTTCAACTGAGAACATGCAGGCAGACTTTGGGGGCGTGGAAATAGCAGTAACCGTGCCAAAAAGTGGAAGCGTGACGAAATTTATTATTGGCGATACGCTGTTCTCTAATATTCGCACATATTTCAAGAAAGTTTGGCAAGCAGAGTTTGATGGATACTGCTCAAATGATGTATTGGTCTTTCGCACTAAAGACGAAACTGCTTTGCGCCCTGGGTTTCTAAATAATCTTTGTCGGTGGGAAAAATTCACCGAGTTCAGCATTAGAACATCCAAGGGTGCAAAAATGCCACGCGGAGATAAAGATGCGCTGGCACAGTTTAAATTTGAATTGCCGTCCATCGAAGAGCAGCGTGCGATAGCCAAAACACTTCGTTCTTTTGATAACAAGATCGACCTCAACCGCCGCATCAACCAAACCCTCGAAGCCATGGCGCAAGCCATCTTCAAGTCCTGGTTCGTCGACTTCGATCCGGTCAAGGCCAAGATCGCCGCCATCGAACAAGGCCAAGACCCGCTGCGCGCCGCCATGCGCGCCACTAGCGGCAAGACCGACGCCGAGCTCGACCAGATGCCCCGCGAGCACCACGACCAACTAGCCGCCACCGCCGCGCTGTTTCCCGATGCCATGGAAGAGTCGGAGTTGGGAGAAACTCCAAAGGGATGGAGTCTTGTTCCCTTTGGTTCATTGCTTTCGTACACCATTGGCGGCGATTGGGGGATAGAAGCACCGGATACTGTGAAAGACACGCGTGTTGCCATCATTCGCGGAACTGACATCCCCGACTTAGATCAAGCTCAATTAAGCCGAGTACCCATTCGATATACGAATCAGAAGAAGCTCGCCACACGGCGCCTACAGGTTGGCGATATTGTTCTGGAGGTTTCAGGTGGCAGCAAAAATCAGCCTACAGGCAGATCATTTTATATGACTGCCAACGCGCTGCGGGAGTTTGACTGTCCAGTCGAGCCTGCCAGCTTTTGCCGACTTTTGAGGCCTGTCAGTATTGAGGTTGGTGTAGTACTTAGTTTGCATCTGTCCTACATCTATCAACAAGGAAAGACTTGGGAGTATCAGAATCAGAGTACCGGAATTGCCAATTTTCAAACGTCCCATTTCCTTGAGGCCGAGCTGGTAGTTGCCCCCCCGAATTCGGTCTTAGAAGTATTCTTTCGAATGGTTAGTCCGATTCTGGAGCGGAGGCATGATGCACAAGGGCGGAAACTGGCTCTAACGCGTGACACGCTTCTCCCCAAACTTATGTCTGGAGAACTTTCTGTTTCGTGCCCATTTAATGAGGATGCTCAATGACTCAACAAGAGAGCCCCCTCCCAGAAGAACAACGCACAGATTATTTCGAGAGAATTCCGGTCTGGAGAACTGGTGAAAAGTGCTTTGAAGTCATGGCGGACGAGCGCAGCGGTCGTATCCCGGTAACACGCTTGGAGTCTTGGCGAAATTACGCTGAGCTACTAGAGAGCCCATTCTTTAATCGTTTTGGCGTACAACTGATTTTTCGTGGGCAACGCCGCTCTGATTGGAGCCTTATGCCTACATTAGGTCGCCTATCTGCCAATGGGATAGTTACCAAGAATTTGGCTGAAGCCCAGCTTGAACGCTTCAAGAGAGCGATTCGTGGGCGACTAAGCGACAACAGTCTTGTAGATGAAAATGACGAGCTTTGGTCCATTGGTCAGCATCACGGGCTGATGACGCCTTTGTTGGACTGGACATACTCTCCTTATGTTGCTTTGTTTTTTGCTTTTGCAAAGGCCGACAGCAAGGATGAAGAGGAAAACACCTACCGGGTTGTCTATGTGCTTAACAAAAGTTTTATTCTAGAGAATGAGGGCGAAACAGGCATCCGACTTTGGGAGCCGCGCAAGGATAGCTATGGGAGATTGGTTAATCAGGCCGGACTGTTCACCTTCTCCCCTGACGATGCCACGATAGAAAACAAGCTGGCGAATGTTTTAGCCGACGACAAGGCTTTTGAGGATGAGGAGCTGCGCTCTGCAGCAGAAGAGGATCAGCCCGATTTATTGGCTAGATACATCTGCAAGATCTATATCCGTAACGAAGAACGTGATGTTTGCTTGCGCCATCTGCGGCGGATGAACGTGCATCATGCCAGCCTCTTTCCTGATCTGATCGGCGCGTCTGATTATTGCAATATCGCAACCGCCGAAGCGGAGGAAGAGGCCAGCCTTGC
The DNA here is from genome assembly GCF_900078315.1 of Bordetella ansorpii. GTDB lineage: Bacteria > Pseudomonadota > Gammaproteobacteria > Burkholderiales > Burkholderiaceae_B > Bordetella > Bordetella ansorpii. Next base: position 96,785 of record NZ_FKBS01000006.1, on the reverse strand, counting down.
ACAGGCAGCAAAGCGTGAGCGCTCGATGGCTACTCAAGTTGTTCAAGTGCCTTCTGTTCCATCTGTGGGCGTTGTGGAGGCTCCCATCATTGATTCGGAGCAAATGTCTTTCAGCATTGAGGCCATCTTGCGTGCTCATCCTGACGCACAGCAAGTGGAACCAGGGCGTATCGCGTTGATTGCCAGCGAGCTGTCCCGCGATATTTCCAAACACCAGGTTGTAGATTGGGACAAGCGCGAAGACGCTCAGGCTCGAATGCGTAACGTTATCCGAGTCACGTTGCGAAAGAATGGCTATCCATCGCAACTACGTGATGAAGTGGTCGAGCAAATCATGGATGCGGTGAAGCAGCAGACAGGGGAGGTGAGATGATTACTGAACAACAACTCGAAGACCTCTGCATTGGGTGGTTCGGGAGCCTCGGTTGGACATACACACAGGGTCCAGACATTGCGCCCGATGGAGACCAACCTGCCCGCTCCGACTATAGTCAGACCGTACTGCGCGAATGCCTGTTGGTTTCGCTCACACGCATCAATCCGCACATCCCCGCTGCGGCGCTTGAGCAGGCGACACACGAGCTTCTGACGGTCAGCGAGCCGCTGCTGATCGCACGCAACCGTCGTGTGCACCGCTTACTGCTGGCCGGCATTCCGATTGAGTTTTCAGTGGGCGACGAGAAACGCAGCGATCTGGTCAATCTCATCGACTTCGCCAACCCACGCAACAATGACTTCCTGCTGGTTAGCCAATTCACCGTGGCTGGCACCAAGCAGCCGCGCCGTCCCGATCTGGTGGCCTTCGTCAACGGCCTGCCGTTGGCAGTGATCGAGCTGAAGAACCCCGCCAACGAGCAGACCGATATCTGGGATGCCTTCAACCAGATCCAGACCTACAAGGATGAGATCAGCGACCTGTTCAACACTAATGTGGCGGTGGTGGTCAGCGACGGTTTCACGGCGCGGCTAGGATCGCTCACGGCCAACCAGGAGCGCATGCAGCCCTGGCGGGCGATCGCCAATGAGGACGACCGACCGCTATTGGAGTTCGAGTTGGAAACGCTGGTGCGCGGCTTCTTCGAGCCTGCGCTGTTTCTGGACTACGTGCGCCACTTCGTGTTGTTCGAGCAGGATGCCGACCAGATCATCAAGAAGATCGCGAGCTACCACCAGTTCCATGCGGTGCGCGAAGCGGTGAAAGCCACGGTGATCGCCGCTAGCAGTCCGAACAAAGGGATGCTAGAGGTGCAGGAGCCGCGTGCCACCTATGGCAAGGAAGTGCAGCGCGGTAGCCGCAAGGCCGGCGTGGTGTGGCATACGCAAGGCTCGGGCAAGAGCATCACCATGGCCTGCTACGCGGGCAAGCTGTTGCAGCAGCCGGAGATGAAGAACCCCACGCTGGTGGTGGTGACCGACCGCAACGATCTGGACGGGCAGTTGTACGGCACCTTCTGCGCCGCCGAAGACCTACTCCGGCAAAGACCAGTGCAGGTCGGTAGCCGCGAAGAACTGCGCGAGATGCTGGCTTCGCGCGAGGCGGGCGGCATCATTTTCACCACGGTGCAGAAATTCGCATTGTTAGACGACGAGGAGCAGCACCCGTTGTTGTCGGATCGCAGCAATATCGTGGTGATTTCAGACGAGGCGCACCGCAGCCAGTACGGCATGAAGGGACGGCTGGATACCAAGACCGGCAAGTACGTATTCGGCTATGCCAAGCACATGCGCGACGCGCTGGCCAACGCCACCTTCATCGGCTTCACCGGCACGCCCATCGCGCTGGAGGACAAGGACACGCGGGCGGTGTTTGGCGACTACGTCAGCATCTACGACATTCAGGATGCGGTAGACGATGGTGCCACGGTGCCGATCTTCTATGAAAGCCGTCTAGCCAAGCTGGACGTGAATCAGGCCGAGATCGACGCGCTCAATGCCCAGGTGGATGAGGTCATCGAGGACGAGGAAGACATCACCGCCCGGGAAAAGACCAAGAGTGATTGGGCTGCGCTGACCAAGTTGGTGGGCGCGCAGCCGCGTCTGGAGCAGGTGGCTGCCGACCTGGTGCAGCACTTCGAGACACGCACCGCCACGCTGGAAGGCAAGGCGATGATCGTCTGCATGAGCCGCGACATCTGCGCCGAGCTGTACAACGCCATCGTTGCCTTGCGTCCGGATTGGCACGACACTGACTCGGAAAAGGGTGCAATCAAGGTGGTCATGACCGGCTCGGCAGCGGACAAGCCCTTGTTGCAGCCACACCTGTACAGCCAGCAGGTGAAAAAACGCCTGGAAAAGCGCTTCAAAGACCCGGCAAACCCGTTGAAACTGGTGATCGTGCGCGATATGTGGCTCACTGGCTTCGACGCGCCCTGCTGCCACACCATGTATGTGGACAAGCCCATGAAGGGCCACAACCTGATGCAGGCCATTGCCCGCGTCAACCGGGTGTTCCGCAACAAGCCCGGTGGATTGGTGGTAGATTACATCGGCATTGCCAACGAACTGAAAGCGGCGCTCAAGACCTATACCGAATCCAAGGGCAAGGGCGACCCGGCGCACAACGCGGCAGAGGCCCTGGCCGTGCTGCTGGAGAAGCTGGACATCGTGCGCGGGTTGATGCACGGCTTCGATTACAGCGGGTTCGAGACCGATGCGATGAAGCTGCTGGTGCCGGTGGCCAACCATATCCTGGGACTGAAGGACGGCAAGCAGCGCTTCCTCGATGCCATGCTGGCGGTGAGCAAGGCGTTTTCCCTGTGTAGCACGCTCGATGATGCTGCCGCCCTGCGCACGGAGATTGCCTTCTTCGCCGCCGTCAAGGCCGCCATCGTCAAGTTCACCACGGTGGACCGCAAGCGTTCCGACGCGGACAAGAACAGCGCGCTCAAGCAGATTCTGGACAATGCCATCGTGGCAGACGGGGTGGCGGACATCTTCGTTCTGGCGGGCTTGGACAAGCCCAACATCGGCCTGCTGTCGGAAGAGTTCCTGGAAGACGTGCGACAGATGAAGACCCGCAACCTGGCGGTGGAGCTGCTGGAAAAGCTGCTGCGCGACGAGATAAAGGCGCGAGCGCGCAACAACGTGGTGCAGGAGAAGAAGTACGGCGACCGCCTGCTGGAAACTCTGCGCAAGTACCACAATCGGGCGGTGGAAACGGCGCAGGTCATCGAAGAGCTGATCCAGATGGCCAAGGACTTCCAGGCAGCGCTGGAACGCGAAGCGGCGCTGGGACTGAATCCGGACGAGATCGCCTTCTACGATGCGCTGGCCAACAACGAAAGCGCCGTGCGGGAGTTGGGCGACGATACCCTGAAGAAGATCGCCGTCGAGATCACCGAGAAACTGCGCAACAGCACCACAGTGGATTGGCAGGTACGCGAGAGCGTGCGGGCGAAGCTGCGGATTCTGGTGCGGCGTACACTGAAGAAGTGGAAGTACCCGCCGGTGGGTGAGGATGCCGCGATCGAACTGGTGCTGAAGCAAGCGGAATCACTGTCGAACGCTTGGTCGAAGTGATGGCTGCATAGGTGGCTTGGTATGAATGGCAAAAAATTGATCCGCAACAGCACAGCCGAGTTTCTGATCTTCACTGGCCAGGCCGGCGAACAGAGCATCGAAGCCCGCTATGAGGACGAAACACTGTGGCTGTCGCAGAAGTTGATGGCTGAGCTGTTCGGGGTAGATGTGCGCACCGTCAGCGAGCACCTGAAGAACATCTTTACCAGCCAAGAACTGACCGAGGAAGCAGTTATCCGGAAATTCCGGATAACTGCCAGTGACGGCAAGAACTACCAGACCCAGTTCTACAACCTCGACGCCATCATCTCCGTCGGCTACCGGGTCAACTCCATACGCGCAACGCAGTTCCGCCAATGGGCGACCGGCGTCCTGCGAGAGTTCGCCATCAAGGGCTATGTGCTGGATCGTCAGCGCATGGAAAACGGCAGCTTCCTGGGCGAGGACTACTTCGAGCGGCTGCTGGCGGAAATCCGCGAGATCCGCCTCAGCGAGCGACGTTTCTACCAGAAAATCACCGACATCTATGCCACCAGCGTGGACTACAACAAGGATGCACCGACCACCAAGGCCTTCTTCGCCAAAGTACAGAACAAATTGCACTACGCCATCCATGGCCATACCGCTGCAGAGTTGATCCGTAAGCGGGCCGATAGCAGCAAGTCACATATGGGGCTGACTTCCTGGGCGAGCGCGCCCGAAGGCAAGATCCTGAAAACCGATGTGACCGTGGCCAAGAACTACCTGACCAAGGACGAGTTGGATTCACTCGGGCGTATCGTCAACGCCTATCTGGAACTGGCCGAGGATCGTGCTCGCCGCAAGATTCCCATGAGCATGGAAGACTGGTCCAAGCGGCTGGACGCTTTCCTCGAATTTGATGAACGGGAAGTGCTACAGAACAGCGGCAAGATTTCTGCGAAACTTGCCCAGACGCATGCGGAAAGCGAATTTGAGAAATACAGAATTGTGCAGGATCGCCTGTTTGAAAGTGACTTCGACAAAGCAGTGAAAAAACTGGCAGCAGGTGAGCCGAACACCAGAGATGACGGATAAGCCTCAGGTTCCCAAATAGATCGACGTCACTTTCAACCTTTCATGCCCGAGCTCATGGCCGATCTGCTGTCGGGCGTGTTGGTCACTCAATCGCTGGCTGGTATTGAGCTGAGCTTTATCAGGTCCTCCCGCCGCCGGCGCCTTCCACCCCGTCAACACCTCATACCGCAGCTGCGCATACCGATGCCTCAGCCCGTGCATGTTGCTCAACCCTGCCGCCTTGCACTGCCCGTCGTAGACATGCCGCTGCTGGATGTAAGTCTTGTGCGATGGAATCAATGATCCCTGGCCTGCCAGGCGATGAGCCTCATTCAGCACCGCACGCTGTTCCAGCGTCGTGATCGGCACCGTCCGATCGCGCCCGCCTTTTGCCCATGATCCCTTGATGGCGATATGGTCGCCACAGTCGGCATAGCGGGGCTGGAACTTGATGGACTCTTCCCGCCGCAAGCCGAAGTCAGCCTGCAAACGCAGGCTCATGCGGACATGAGGGTCGTTGATCCTGTCTAACCTATCCCCCAACTCCTTGGCCTTGCTTTCATTGGTCACATAGCGCCGCTCGGGAATGCCCAGCTTGGTGTTGTCTGCCGGCAAGATGCCTGCCTTGCCAACCTTCTCGGCCCACCAGCGCAGATGCGCCATACGGTTCTTCAATGTACCGGTAGACAGGCCTTCGGCTTGCCAGCGTTGCAGCAGGACTTCGACATGCTTGCCCTTCAACGAAGGGGCACGCATCTGGCGGAAGCCTGCTTCGCGCAATTGATGAGCGGCCAGGCTCAGCGAGCGCTGCCGGTCGGCCTGGGTGGCGTGGCTGCCGTCGCGGTTGCGCAGGCAGAGCTGTCGCAGGGTATAGGTCAGGTCGTCCATCGGAGTGTCCCTCCATCGGTTGTCGGTTATTGGGGCTGAGATACAAGGGTCAGTGTTTGTGCCAACCCGCCAAGGCGAGATCCCGTAGGGGCAAGGGCCAGGTGCTCAGTTCACCTGTGGCCTCGAATGAGGCATCCGCCGCGCTTCCTGCAGGAAGACCAGGCGGAGGAGTTGCAAGGGACGACGACGCGATGTGCTGGGATGGATACCTCCTGTGGAGTGATGGAAAAAGGCGCAAGTATGTCGTGCCAGGTCGGGGCGACCGGCAATGCACGCCGTGTATGGCAAAGCGCCAACTGGCACTGGACAACAAGGATTGGCGGGACGAACCGCGCCGAAGATGAGAAAGGCTCCGCCCGTGGGTAGGGAGGCACACCGAACGAGCCTGTGGTGTGCCTGGGATGGTTCCATCCGGCAAGCCGGATCAGCGCTTGCAGGAACCTGCGCTATCGGGGAAACCGTATGGGAACGGCATGGAAAGCATGGCGATGCTCCATGTGGCGCTTACTGCCCTGCGCCAAAGTTCCGGTGTTCATACCCACCGGCAGGTCATTGCAAGGCCAGTGTGCCGAGGCATCATCATGTACGCAGCAATCAATGAGGTTCCGCGCCGGCCCGTATTGTTGCTGCAGTTCGCCGGGCCGTCACTGCGGCGGGCAGTGACGGCCCCATAGCTAGAGCCAAGCATTGCAGCAATACCTAAATCACCAAGGGCTGGCGCAATTCCTGCGCCACTTTCATTGTGTCTGCAGACGCTTGATCGGCGGATGTGGTCGCTGCCGAGCCTGCCACAGGTCGTAGGCGATCTGCTCCTTCAGATACTGGCTCGCACTACCCATGCCCGCCAGTTCCAGTCGATAGGCCAGATCGGCGCTAATGGCGGCACGGCCATTCCTTACGTTGCGCCAAGCAATCCAGGCATTCCTGCAATGGGCATCCTCTTGCGCCGAGTGGGTAGCACACCACTGCCCTCCATGCTCTCAATGATCTGTCCAACCGATTTTGCGGGAGTCTGCAGGATTTGCCGAATCTGCGCCAAGGACTGCTCCACTACCTCGCGAGAGGCCGGCTTTACGGCTGGGACATCAGGAAATGCAGAGGCTGCAGGCGGCGACACTTGCAATCCACAGCCCACTTTTGCAGCCCCTTGCTGCGGAGCAGGTTTGCGCGCAGCCCACAGCTTGAACATCCCATTCACCGCCTTCTTGATCAGCCCGTACAGATAGGCAATGGCGTTATGCACACCACCCGAGGCGCAGCGCGCGTCCCATTCCGCCAACACAGCCTGGCGTTGTTCCAGCGCCAAGCCCCTGAGACGCGCAATGAGGATTTGCTGCTGATCCTGCGGCAGTTGCCGGAAGCGGATCGGCAAAGCTGACCCGGATGCTTGCACTTCGGATTGTGACGGGTACGTATGTACTTCTTTTAATACTTCTTTTTCTACAGTACGTACTGTTGCAGTGGATACTGGTGCGGACTTCGGAATGCCGTCCCTGGCTTCGACAGACCCGTTCGTGATGGGACCGCGACCATCGGGTGGCGTTGACCCACTTGGGCCACCTGGATCATGGTCATCGCCATTGCCCCGCAGCTGTTCGATGCGTTCCCTCGCTGTAGCAGGCAACCTCTCCAGCGCATCAGGCTGACGCAAAGCCTCGTCGAGGATGGACTGAGCCAACTGGCGAATCGTCGCGCTGATATGGTTGAGTGCCCGTTCGAGCAACGGCAGGTAATCGTCGTCTTCCAGGCATGCTTCGACGAAGGTCAGCGGTTGATTGCGCACGGTATAACGGCTGGCCATGGAAAATCCGGTTATGGGGTTGCGACGGTATTCGACCAGGGCAATCCATGTGGACAGCCGCAGGCACAGCACGGCCCTGGACACGGTTTCAAGGGCCGCCTGCTTGCTGCCCGGTGCACTGGGCAGGTATTTGCGTAGCGCGTCGTAGCTGAGGACCACGGTGCCGTCGCTGCTGGCTAGAGCACGGAAAGTCAGCCTGGCATTGCGCTCCAGCGGCGTCAGCCGCTCATCCAGCAACAAGGCTTTCGGGGTGATGATGTCTGATGGTTGATGTGACATGGCAAGGCTCCTATCGGTATCGGCCACATGGCCAAAGGAGCCGTCATCTCACCCCAGCATTACCGCTGTCGCCGTAAACAATCCGAACTGCGCGTTACCCGTATTGTTTGGGCTGGAACAGGTCAAAGGCTCCTGGGTATTCCGCGACAGAAAGTAGGAAAATAGACTTGCAGCAGTCATTGGACGTTAATGGCAAGATCAGCAGTCGCCAGCCAGCGCGCTTCATCGACGCGGGCAGAGCACGGATCGTCCAAGAAGCGCCATGCACGTCCATCAAGAGACACGTATCGGCTTTGGGTCCAAGAATAGGTCCAAGCAAGCCAGCGACCTACTATAAGATCATTAAAATCAAAAAGATACGACTCAATCAACCCTTCTGTATTGGGAAGTGAGGTGGGTGTCAGGGGCGATCACTATGTGCCGCACAGATCAATCCTCTTTAAATAGTCGGATTTTTTCTGTTGGGTGATCCGGTGATGAACCAGAGCTATTAGCTTTTAGGTCTACGTCCAAGGTGCTCCAGCAGCAGAGCGAGACGCGGGACAAGGAGAACCCTGATGGCCTGGGACTGAGCAGTGATTGGAACCGCAGTTGGCGGCTTTTCCACCCTGCTCTACACAGGATTTACCTATGCATTGCTACGTGAAAACCGCGCACTGCGCAAAGCGGGCAGCTTGCCCCGGGTAGTTGCGCATTTCGAGCCCCACCCTGACGGTAATGGAGCATTGCAGCTGGCGTTTTCCAACGTGAGCAGTGGCCCAGCCTTGGATGTCTGCTATTCGTTCGAGCGTGAGGCCGGTGATTTCGAGAACTATCACATTCTATTCAAACACACCGAGGAGCGCCCTGCTCTGACCATGATTGGCCAGGGGGAAAAACTCAGCTTCATCTTTGCGGTTGGAGCAATCCCTGTTCGCGCGACTACGCAGATTGGGCAATGCCATTCCGTCGGACAACACCATCGCCCCACGCGATCTCACGCCCGACCGAGAAAGTCATGGAGATGTGCAGTGAGTGGCAAACGCACCTTAATCCGTAACAGCACGGCCGAGTTCCTGATCTTCACGGGCCAAGCGGGCGAGCAGAGCATCGAAGCCCGCTACGAGGACGAGACCCTGTGGCTGTCGCAGAAGCTGATGGCCGAGTTGTTCGGGGTGGATGTACGTACCGTCAGCGAGCACCTGAAGAACATCTTTGCTAGCCATGAGCTCACGCCTGAGGCAACTATCCGGAAATTCCGGATAGTTCAGCGGGAAGGCCAGCGGGAGGTGTCCCGGGCGGTGGACTTCTACAACCTCGATGCCATCATTTCCGTCGGCTATCGGGTCAACTCCATACGCGCAACGCAGTTCCGCCAGTGGGCGACCGGCTCCTGCGTGAGTTCGCCATCAAAGCTCCTGTCGGTATCGGCCACATGGCCAAAGGAGCCACTATCTCACCCCGGCATTACCGCCGCCGCCGCAAACAATCCGAACTGCGCGCTACCCGTGTTTATTGCCAGAGCAAGAAACTCGCTCTACACCGGCAACTCCAGGTTCAATTCCCCCGTTGCAACCATCTGATAACCCATCGCCTGGTAACCACGCTGGCGCCGTTCCCACATGCGCAGCAGCGAAGGGTGCCCGGCGTCGATGAAGTCGATGATACGTACGCGCTGCTTGCCCACCTGCTCTCGGTGCAAGCGACCAGCATACTGCTGCAGCGTGCCTTTCCATGAAATCGGCATTGTCAGCACCAGTGTGTCGAGCGGTGGATGGTCGAAACCTTCGCCAACCAACTTGCCACTGGCCAGCAACACACGCGGTACATCCGCATCCAATGCATTCAAGGCCGCGATCACGCTGGCGCGTTGTTTCTTCGATTGACGGCCATGCAGCAGGAACAAAGGCTGCACCCGCCCAACCAGAGCAGCATGCAATGCGTCAAGATGCTCAGTCCGTTCGGACAAGGCCAGCACCTTGCTATCCTGCGCAAAAGCGCCTGCGATTTCGTCGGCAATCGACGCGGTACGAGTCACCTCGTTAGCAAGCTGGCGGAATATGTCCTGGATGGCCGCATCTTCGGGAAATGCAGTTCGCGCCGGCAAATAGCGTGGCACACACTCCAGCATCCGGGGCGCGCCAGCCGGTTTAGCAGCGGTATGGCGAATCGGGCCACATTGCATGAACAAAATGGGTTGACGGCCATCGCGCCGGATTGGTGTTGCTGTCAACCCCAGTACGTAACGGGCGCGGACACGTTTGAGAATGGCCTCAAACGACACTGCCGAGAGGTGATGGCATTCGTCGACAATGACCTGTCCGTAATTTTCCACAATGGGATTGGTTTCTCCCTGCCGATGTATGGACTGCATGACGGCGATGTCAATGCGGCCTGTCGGTTTGGACTTTCCGCCGCCGATCACGCCGACCATCTCCTTGCCGCAACCCAGGAAAGTTTGCAGACGTGCCTGCCACTGCCTGAGCAGTTCCGTGCGATGCACCAGTACCAGCGTATTGACGCCACGCCGGGCGATCAGCGCCGCGGCGGTGACGGTTTTTCCGAAGGCGGTGGGTGCGCACAGGATGCCGGTATCGAACCGGAGCATCGCTCTGACGGCTTGCTCCTGGTCTTCACGGAGTTGGCCTGCGAACGCAACAGCAAGAGCTTGGCCGCCGCAGCGTTCGTCCCGCAATTGGCAGCCAATGCCATTCTCACGCAGCAGATCGCAGATGGCATCGAGACAACCGCGTGGCAAGGCAATATGGCGAGGGAAATTATCAGCGCAACCAATCAGGCGAGGTTTATTCCAGACCGGCAGGCGCAACGCCTGGGCTTGATGAAATTCCGGATTGGCGAACGTGGCCAGACGAATGAGCCGGTTGGACAATTCCTGCGGGAGCCCGTCCTTCCCAATGTAGATTAGATTAGCCAAAGTCAACGTGAGCGAGGCTGGCATCACACCCAGCAAGCGTTTCCGACTCACTGCCGAACGCTTCCATGGCTCGTGCAGGTCTTCATCGGTGGCGAAGGTCACATCCAGTGGATGAGAGCCGTCGGTAGCACGCAGGATGGCTTGCTCAATGTCGTTAGGTGCCATTGACTGCTGCGAGGCGAGAAAAGCCCACTGGTCCGGATGCGGTTGCAGAGCGTCGTCCACGAAGACACTTGCCCCTCGCTCACGAGGTATCTTCTGCAGCGGTAGGGCGATCAGGTTGCCGAACCCACCTTTAGGCAGTGTGTCCTGGTTAGGAAACAAGCGATCGTAAGAGCCCAGCGACAATTGCCGCGTACGGGCACAGGTGTGGCTGATGAGCGCCGCCCCCAAGCGGCGCGCATCGCGGGCAGCGACACGTCCAGCAAAGAAGATCCAGGCATGGGCGCCATTGCCAGAGCGAGAAATTTCCAGGGCTACTGGAACATCCAGTTCACGACAGGAGTGAACGAATGCTCGGGCATCATCACGCCAGTCCGATTCGTCGAAATCCACGGCAAGCAGATGGCAATCATCGCCTGACAGCAGTGGATAAAGGCCGATGGTATGGCGTCCCGCCAGGTGATTGAAAAGGACTTGATCGGTCAACGGCAACAGTTGTCGCTGCTGACAGTCACCGCATTTGATGCGAGGCTTTTCGCAGACACCGGGGCGCCACTCGTTGGCACATGCCGGCGAATATCCGCTCTTGCCTGCCTTGCTGCTCCAGCGGACTGGATAGACGTCGGTGCGTCCCCGGAACAACCGGCCAAAGAGCGCGACTTTTTCGTCGGTGCTCAGCGATAAGGTTGCCGAAGGCTTAGAGAGCGGCGCAGGTGCTTGCCAAGCGATGCCGTGCGCTTCGAGCAGAGCGACAAGGCGGGCGTTCTCGGCACGGAGGCGAGCGAGTTCGTCGTCGCGACCCATCATCGCTTGCGTTTTATCCTGACCACAAGCCCGCTTCGGTCAGGCGACGCAGCAGTGCAGCCCGCTTGGCATGAGGGACAAGGAAGCGCCGCAACTGGCGCTCGAAAGCGTCGGGCCCGGCAACCAAGGCATACCCTTCGGCGAGCACTTTCAGCAGACTGACCGTTTTTTCGTAGCCGGATGCGCTTCCACGGGATGCCTGTGCGCTCGCTGCTTGCCAGTATTTGTCCGGCGTGTCCATGAGGCGGCGTAATTCGGCATCACGCTTTTGGCGACGTTCCGCCTCGCGCTTTGTATGCACCTCGGCTTCGCGAGTCCGTCTGCGTTCACCTGCCGATTGCGCCAGCTCGCGCAGTTCTGCCACTCTGCGTCGTGGAACACCCGAAGATGCCGGGTGCTGTGCCTTGAGCCAAGCAGCATAGTGAGACTTCACCTGACGTTCCGCCTCCTGGCCCCGGCCCAATACAATTGTCTTGAGCACATCCTGCATATCTGTTGTCTGCCAGGTGTCCAGCCAAGTGGAAATTGGCAGCGTTTCATCCTGCAGTGCTGTGGCTGCGGCACTGGCCATGCTGGCGGCTTCAAGCAGATCCAGACCAATTTCCAGAAATTCGACCAAGGCCTGCTGTGCTGGCGAGAGGTCTGTCAGTCCAGCAGGCACTTCCGGCTCCAGCACGTCATCGTGCAAGGCATCGCCAGCGGCCAACCAGCCCAGGTACAGAGGCCGCAAATCGCCGCGCATCAACTCATCGCGCAAGGGAATCAAGCGACGCATCCAGCCGCTGCCGTCGTCTTCGGAAAAGCGGTCATAGTCTTCGCTTTCCTCTAACGTCCAACTGAAAATCCAGTGCGCATCGGTGGTGTCAATCGACAATACAGCGGAGCGGATGAAAGCATTCAGCTCGACCTTTCGGAAAACGGCTTTCGGCAGTCGCAACGACAAGTGGCAACTGCACCAATTGGCTGAATAAACAAAGGCATCGAAATAGCGCCGCATCCAATCAGCAGGATCGGCCTTGAGGTCGCCCCATTCATAGTGATTGGTAAAACCGCTGGGGCTAATGATCGCCCGGGTAGAAACAGCGCGCAGTTCGGCCATTTCGGTGCGGGTCAATGGTCTGTCAATCGCCGCGAATTCGTAGTACTGGTATTCACTCATGGTACAAGTCCAATGGACTCTGTTCTCTGTATTGCGTGATCAGCGCAATTCAGTCCAGCCTGAGCGCAAGTCTCGGACACAGCCGCACTCAAAGACCGAAGTCCTCTCGCAAGTGCCCAATCTGGTGCATCTTCTCATGCAGAATGGTCACGATACCGATGTCACCATTCGAGAGGCGGCGCCAATAGACAAAGTGCCGCTCATAACGGAAGAAATAACCATCAATGCCGAACGTGGCCGGAATAGTACGGGATACTGTCTGATGTGTGGCAATACCCTCAAATGCTTCAAATAAACCCGTGATGTAGCGCTCGGCCTGTTGCGCGCCCCAACGCTCATGCGTATAGCGGTAAATGTCGTCCAGCCGCCAGGATGCGGCTTCCTGAACGCGTATCTGTGCCTTGACCATAATGGCAATCAGACCCGGTTACGCGCGATGACGTCTGCTGCCGTCAAGGGCTTGTATGACGACTCCGGCGCCGCCCAAGCGTGGGTGAGTTCGGCCTTGAGCCGCTCGAATGCAGCCGCTTCCCTGGTTTCTTTGTCACGACGAATAAGGTCCCGTACATACTCGCTGACGTTCTCGTAGTCGCCTTGCTCACCCACATTTGCGGCAACGAATTCGCTCAGAGGGCCACTGAGGCGCACTGTCATGGTAGTGGTGTTCGTGCGGGGCATGGTCAGCTCCTTGCAGTCTTGATGTCTTCAATATACTCAATAATGAATACACCAACAAGTCTGAGCGTTGCAGGACGGCGCGGAGCGCTGGAGCTTCCATCGGTTGAATCGCTGTCCGCGTGGCTCAAGCGGCCGCTGGAGTGGCAACTGGTGCACAGTGTCGGCCGGACCCAGGCCACGCGTTACTTCATTGATCCAGAACTGTTGCGCAGTCTGGACTTCTCCACGTCCACCACCCTAAAGCGCATCGAGCCGCACCGGCTCTTAGCCTTGATCGTGGAGGATGTCGGGCGCTATCCACTGACCAGAATCAGCGAGATTCACCAGCGTATTGGCGCCGAAATTCCTCGCTCGCGCATCCGCCGCAGCCTTGAGCAACTGGTCAGGGAGGGCGCACTGTATCAGGAGGGAGTTCGCAGTGGCACACGCTATCGCCTACCTTGATTTGGCTCAAAACGACGACTATCTACCAAGTCTGCGCCAAAACCATGCGCCAAACCGGCTGAAATCCCGGCTAACCCATTGTCGCGGCGAATATTTTCTTTGGCTCGCATCTTCTGCTTGAGTCAAAAACCGAACCAAACCCATTGAATCAGGAACCACCGCATGACAAGCACCCCAACGCGCTGCCTTGCAACGCCAGATCTGGCGGATTGCCAATGACGTGCGTGGCGCGGTCGATGCGTCGCGGGCGGCATCGTATCCATGACGCGAGCCTGGCAGCGCGCTTATCCGGGCGCCAGCGGCCCCTTCGTTTTCGATGCGCCAGAGGCTGCCGAACCCGCCAAGTGAAGGCCACGCAAACGCGCATACACGGTCCGAGGTAGCCGGTATTGCACTGCCTCGCCCCCAAAGCAGTAGCATTGCCTGCACCATGGCCTCGACCCTCCACGTGCGATCACTGCCTCGTCCCGCCATACCGGACGACATCCAAGGCATCCCCGACGTCTTCATCACGCGCTGCCTGTGCTTCGGCTTCGCGGCGATGCTCCTGGTGCCGGCGGTCATGCTGACCGTCTACTTCCCGAGCGAACCCACCGGCCAGACAGGCCTCGGCATGCTGTTGCTGCTGGGCCTGCTGGTGCTGGGCCTCTACGGCATGGTCGGCTACTTCGGCGTCGCCGGCGCGCGCGCCGGGCGTGCCTGGCTGCGCGTGGACCGGGCCGGCGTCTATGCCGGCCACGGCATCGAGCCCGGCCAGGCCGACGAATTCTCGCTGGAGTGGAAAGACATGGCCATCGATCGCAACCTGGTCTACGACGTGTCGGCCAGCTCGCCGGCGGGCGGGCGCGCCCCGGCCTCTTACCTGCGCTACTGGCGCAGGCAGCCCGATGGCAGCCTGGCGGAGGGCTCGTTGAATCTGTCCCTGGCCGTCGGCCTGCACTGCATACGGTTTAGCAATCACGATGCGCTGATGCGTGCCATCCTGCAGCACATCGCCAGGCAGCCCGGCTTGCGCATCGACGGCAACCTGTTCGTCGATGCGGGCTTCAATCCCGAGACCTGGGAAGTCCGCAAAGGCCCGCGCCGGGCGATGTGGGTGGGCACGCTGGCCATGCTGGCCATCGTCTTCGGACTGGCGAGTCTCATGATTGACTGGCCGCCCGCGGCGATCGCTCTCGGCACGCTGGTGCTCTTTGTGATCGGCATGGCCGTCTCGGTAAGCACGTGGCGCAGCACTTACGCGCACACGCAAGGCATCTTCGTCTTTGGCGAGCCCGCCGCCACGCCGCAGGCGCCCGTCGTCCAACACGCCCGGCCACGCCCCGCAGGGCCGCGCATCCAGGCCAAGGCCTCGCACATACCGCGCAAAAGGAGCCGTAAATGAAGACCTATCTACGCGTCAGTCTCGGCGTCGGCATCCTGATGATGGCCGTGTGGCTGGGCCTTTACGCCAATACCCCTTTCGCGCCCGGACGCGATGGGCAGGGGCCCTCCGAAGCGGGCATGCTGCTGTTCTTCGCGACCATCGCGCTGAGCCTGGCGCTGGCGCACGCCACCATCGTGACGCTGGGCATGTCTTTCAGCAAGCTGGTGGGACCGCTCGCGAAAGAGGGCAAGATCGGCATGGGGCTGTGCGCCGTGATGTGGATCGTGATGGCCGTGTGTTTGAACCTGGCGTGATGCCCGGGACGCGGCCCATTCACCTGCGCGGCAGCGTCACACCGTCGGTCGCACCTCGCCGGCCTTGTTCCGGCTGACCTGTTCCACTTCGAAGCCCAGCGCCATCGGCTTGCTCACCGGCGCCTGGGGCACCTTCACTTTGACGCGCGGCTGTATCCGTATCGGCTCGTCCCGGCCAGCGCCAGCGGCCTTCCACGCTGGCCGGAACCATGCGCGCAGGCTGTCGGGCACGCGCGCGAACTGCGTGGCGAACATGAATTCCCATACCTCGGCGAACCACACCCTGGCGGACCGGCGGAAGCTCCAGCGCATGGCACGGCGCGTCATGTCGTCCTCATGCCGCAGGATGCGCCACAGGGCGCGTGGCCGGCAATGCACCAGCACCTCCATCAGCTTGACCAGCGCGAACACCTGCCAGGGCTTGAGGTGCGGCGTGTCGAGCAACTGATGCCGGTAATCCCACTTGCCGCGATCGGTCTGGATGACGCGCCGCTCGGCATTCTCGACCACCCAGTCCGACCAGCGATGCGGCGTCACGTACATGGCGTTCAACAGATCCGGATCGTAGGCGAACAACTGCCGCAACGCACGCCAGTAGTGCCCGAAGCGTTCGTCCTCGAAACCCACGATGTGCCCCAGCATCGACAGGATGCCGTGCTGGCGCAGCAGGCGCACGGCCTCGCGGTCGGTCGCGGTGGTCGAGCCCTTGCGGATCGCGGCCAGGGTTTCGGGATCGGTGGTCTCCACACCCATCAGGATGCACATCAGGCCCGCGCCGCGATAGAGATGCAGCATCTCGGCGTCGCGCACCACGTCGGCCGCGCGCAGCGTGGCGAACAGGCGGATGGGCAAGCGGCGCGAGGACAGTTCTTCCAGGAAGGCGCGCCACATCTTTTTGGACGAGGTCGGGTTCTCGTCCGCCAACGTGATGAAGGCGATACCGTGCTCGCGGTGCAGGGCCTCGATCTCGTCCACCACCAGCTTCGGCGAGCGATGCCGCCAGCGCTCCCAGAATTGATATTGCCCGCAATAGTTGCACTGGTGCGGACAGCCGCGCGAGAACTGCACGATGGCGGCGCGCCCCAGGCCGAAGCACTGATAGCGGTCCCAGTCGTCGATCAGCTCCCAGCCCACGCGCCAATCGTCCAGCGCGCGGATGGCGGGTGCGTCGGGCGTGCGGAAGGGTTCGCCCGCCAGGCGCAGCACCAGGCCCCGCACGTCGGCGGGATTGCCGCCTTCGGCCAGGGTGCGCACCAGTTCGCGCGCGATGGCTTCGCCTTCGCCGGACACGATGAAGTCGACAGCCGGCTCGGCGGCGAGGATGTCCTCGCCGTGATAGGTGGGATAGGGGCCGCCGTAGACGGTGCGGATGGCCGGATCGACGGACTTGGCAGTGGCCAGCGTGGCGACCGCCACTTCGTGCGCGGGCGTGGAGCCCGCATGGCCGGTCATGACGATGTCCGGCCGGCAGTTCCGGATGTGTTCAGCGATCTGTCCCTGGTTCAACCGCAGGGCTTCGGCGTCCAGCAGGCTGACCTCGTGGCCCGCATCGGTCAGCGGACCGCCGACGCACAGCAGGCCCAGCGGTATCTGGTGCCCGGCGCCATGGACGCTGGTGATGGACAGGTAAGGCGGATTGACCAGCAGGATACGCAACGACGGACTCCCCGATCTGGCACGGCCCACGCCGTGTCTCGGCTTCTTCTGGCTCAGGCATGGTGTAGGCCGCGCGCCTGTCGCGGCGAGTGCCACCCAGCGGATGCAGCCTAGCACGCACGGGAAATCCCTAGGATTTAGGGTCGCAACGAAGTGTATACACTGAGGCTTCGCCAAAGTGTATACAGACACGCATACAACCTCTGCCTCGCTCTGCCATGCCTACCGCCGCCCCCTCCACCGCCCCGGTCTATGACCGCATCAAGGCGATGGCCGCTACCTTCCGGTTGCGGCCGGGCGAGCGCGTCAACGAGGTCGAACTGGCCCGCCTGCTGGGCGTCAGCCGCACCCCGGTGCGCGAGGCGCTGAACCGCATCGCCGCCGAGGGCTTCCTGGTGGCCACGCCCAACCGGGGCTACTCGGCCCGGCCGCTGGACGCCAAGCAGATCCTGGACCTGTACGAGTACCGCGCCACCGTCGAGCTGGGCCTGGTGCGCCTGGTGTGCGCCCGCGCCACCGATGAACAGCTGCGCGAACTGGCCGACTTCACCGAGCAAAGCCGCGACACGCCCGAGACCGACGACCAGGCGCTGCACCTGCTGGAGCGCGACGAGGCCTTCCACGAAAGGCTGGCGCGTCTGGCCGGCAACGACGAATTCCTGCGCTCGGTGCGCTCCTTGAACGAACGCATCCGCTTTGCCCGCTGGCTGGACCTGAAGTCGCGCCGTTTCGCCACCCGCAACGACCATCCCGAGATCGTGCGGGCGCTGCAGGCGCGCGACCTGGAACGCGTGGAAGCGCTGATGCGCGGCCACATCAGCCATCACCTGGATCACGTCATCGAGCTGATCCGGGCCGGTTACGCCGAGATCTACATGGGCAATGCCCTGGCCGACTTCGCCGAGACCCGGCTGGCCGCCGCCGCGCTGCCCCCCTGTACGCCTTGATTTCCTTTTTCACCCGCCAAGACGAGACAACCGCCCCATGAAAGCCTGCTTCATCGACGCCAACCCCACGCTGGCCAAAGTGGCCGAGCGCCTGCATCTGCCCGCCGACCTGCCGCTGACGATCAATCGCCAGCCGGACATCACTTCGGACCAGATTCCGGCGGTGCTGGGCGACCACGAGATCATGATCGTCGACCATACCCATCTGCCCACCGACATCGCGCGCGCCTGCAAGCAGTTGAAGCACGTGGTGTTCCTGGGCACGGGTCCGCGTTCGTACATGAATCCCGAGGAGCTGGCCGAGATCGGCATCGAAGTGCACATCATCAAGGGCTATGGCGATACCGCCGTGGCCGAATGCGCCTTCGCGCTGATGTGGGCGTCGGCCAAGGGCTTCGCCAAGATGGACCGCGCGATGCGCGCCGGCAACTGGCTGCGTTCGGATGCTGTGCAGATCACCGGCAAGACGCTGGGCCTGGTGGGCTTCGGCGGCATCGCCGCCGAGATGGCGCGCCTGGCCATCGGCGCCGGCATGAAGGTGATCGCCTGGAACCGCAGCCCCAAGTCGCATCCCGGCGTGGAATTCGTGTCGCTGGAAGACGTGCTGGCGCAAAGCCACGTGGTGTCGATGCACCTGCTGCTGACCGACGAGACGCGCGGCCTGATCTCGCGCGAACGCATCGCGCAGATGCGCGACGGCGCCATCCTGGTGAACACCGCGCGCGGCGCGCTGGTCGACGAGGAAGCGATGATCGACGCCCTGAACTCGGGCAAGCTGCTGCATGCCGGCCTGGACGTGTTCGCCATCGAACCCATGCCCAAGGATCATCCGCTGACCAAGCTGGAGAACGTGACCCTGTCGGCCCACTCGGCCTTCCGCACGCCCGAGGCCAGCGACAACCTGGTGCAGGCCGCGCTGAACCACTGCCGCCGCGTGTCGGGCATCGGAGCGCAACAATGAGCGCACCCATCACCCGCCTGGACCAGAACGCGCGCCGCTCGCGCGCGGTGATCCACAACGGCACCGTGTATCTGGCCGGCCACACGGCCGACGATCGCAGCGCCGACATTCAAGGCCAGACCCGCCAGGTGCTGGCCAAGGTCGACGAAATGCTGGCGGCCGCCGGCACCGACAAATCGAAAGCCTTGAACGTGACCATCTGGCTGTCGTCGATGGCGCACTTCGCCGGCATGAACGAGGTGTACGACAAGTGGATCGTGGCCGGCCAGGCGCCCGCGCGCTGCTGCGGCGCCATCGAGCTGGCCGCGCCGGACATCCTGGTCGAGATCATGGTCACGGCGGCGCTTTGATTCTCCTATCTGGAATGCAACGAGATGTCTGAACAGAACACCCCCACGAACGAGGCCCCGGTGCTTCGGCGAGCACGGCGAATCTCCGCCATCGAGGTCTCCGGCATCCTGCGCATCGGTGCGCAGGCCGCGCGCATGAAGCGCGAAGGCCGCGACGTGATCGTGCTGGGCGCGGGCGAGCCCGACTTCGACACGCCGCAGAACGTGAAGGAAGCCGGCAAGCGCGCCATCGACGCGGGCGACACCAAGTACACGCTGCTGGATGGCACGCTGGCGCTGAAGGCCGCCATCTCGCGCAAGTTCAAGCGCGAGAACGGCCTGGAGTACGGCGCCGACGAAGTCACCGCCAGCGCCGGCGCCAAGCAGGTCATCCACAACGCGCTGATGGCCACGCTGGACGACGGCGATGAAGTCGTCGTGGGTACGCCGTACTGGGCTTCGTACGCCGACATGATCACCATCGCCGGCGGCAAGACCGTGCAGGTGGCCTGCCTGGAAGAGAACGGCTTCCGCCTGCTGCCGCAGGACTTGGAAGCGGCCATCACGCCGCGCACGCGCTGGCTGATGCTGAACTCGCCGTCCAACCCCACGGGCGCCGCGTATGGCCGCGAACACCTGCAGGCGCTGGCCGAGGTGCTGCTGCGCCATCCGCACGTGTGGATCATCGCCGACGACATCTACGAACACCTGATGTACGACGGCTTCGAGTTCACCACGCTGGCGCAGGTCGAGCCGCGCCTGAAGAACCGCACGCTGACGGTCAACGGCCTGTCCAAGGCCTATGCCATGACGGGCTGGCGCCTGGGCTATGCCGGCGGTCCGCGCGAGCTGATCGCCGCGATGGCCGTGGTGCAGAGCCAGAGCACGTCCAACCCGTCGTCGGTCACGCAGGTTGCCGCGATCGAGGCGCTGGACGGTCCGCAGGACGTGCTGGCCGAACGCCGCGAATCGTTCCGCGAGCGCCGCGACCTGGTGGTGGACGCGCTGAACGCCATTCCCGGCATCCGCTGCCGCCGTCCCGAAGGCGCCTTCTACACGTATGCCAGCTGCGCCGGCGTGCTGGGCCGCCGCACGGCGAAGGGCGAAGCACTGAAGACCGACACGGACTTCTGCCGTTATCTGCTGGAAGAGCATGACGTGGCCGTGGTGCCTGGCACGCTGTTCGGCCTCGCGCCGTACTTCCGCATCAGCTACGCCACGTCGAAGGCGCAGTTGGAAACCGCCATGGCGCGCATCGCGCGCGCGGTGGAGGCCTTGCAGTAAACACACCCGCCGCCGCACCGCGCGGGACCTGCGGTGCGGCAGGCGGCGAACCGAACAACACGCAGTACGGCATCCTGCCAATCGCACATTCACAAGGGGAAAAACCATCATGATGCGTACGATCACGATTGCAGCACTCGCTTTGTCCACCTCGCTGGCCGCCACCGCGCATGCGGAAGATGCCGCCAAGTGGCCCACCCGCGCCATCACCATCGTGGGCGGCTTTCCCGGCGGCGCCGGCACCGATCTCTATGCCCGCAAGCTGGGCGAAGGCCTGACCAAGGAACTGGGCGTGCCCATCGTGGCCGACAACCGCACGGGCGCGGGCGGCAACGTCGCCTCGGACATGGTGGCGCGCGCCAATCCCGACGGCTACACCTTCCTGCTGGGCACGGCCGGCACGCATGCCATCAACGCGGCGCTGTACAAGACGCTGCCTTTCGACGTGCAGAAGGACTTCACGCACGTCGCGCTGCTGGGCGACGTGCCCAACGTGCTGCTGGTCAATCCCAAGAAGCACCCTGACATCAAGACCTGCGGCGACCTGGTCAAGCTGGCCAAGGCCAACCCCGGCAAGCTGAACTACGCCTCGACCGGCAACGGCGCATCGGGCCACCTGGCCGGCGCGCAGTTCACCAACGGCGCCAAGATCGACGTGCCGCACGTGCCGTACCGCGGCCAGGGCCCGGCCATGACCGCGCTGCTGTCGGGCGAAGTCGACTTCTTCTTCAACCAGAGCGCGCCTTCCGTGCCGGCCGTGAAGGCAGGGCAGGTGGTCGCGCTGGGCGTGACGACGGCCAAGCGCATCAAGGCGCTGCCCGACGTGCCGACGGTGGCCGAGGCATGCAACATCCCCGGCTATGAAAGCAGCACGTGGTACGGCCTGTTCGGACCGGCCAAGCTGTCGCCCGAAATCCAGAAGCGCATGAGCGAAGCGGTGATCAAGGTGATCAGCACGCCGGAATTCCGCGCATGGCTGGAAGACCTGCAAGGCATCGCGCCGCCGGCCGATCCCAGCATCGCGGCCTTCGAACGCATCCACAAGGCCGACATCGGCCGCTGGGCCAAGCTGGTCGAGCAGTCGGGCGCCAAGGTCGACTGATGTTCGTGCGAGCGGTGCTTGCCATGGCGCGAGCACCGCTTTCTTGTTCCGGACACCACGCCGGAGTGCCGTCCTCTTCAGGCCTGGCGCCGCGCCAGCGTGGCGGAACGCCGATCAATCCTCCGATGCGGACACCTTGCCGCGCAACCATTCCAGATCGGCGGCGTCGATGCCTTGCAAAGGCAGGGTGTTGAACTGGTTGGGCCCCATGAACAGCATCCAATAGCCTGGCCGCTCCCAGATCTCGGTCAGCGCAGACCATGCGATGAGGCCCGATCCCAGTCCGGACGCGATCGCCAGTCCGTCTTCCTGAAACGTGAAGCTCGCCGCAGGCGACGGCATGCGCCGTAGCTTGCCGACGCTGTTGCGATAGTGGGCGACCCAGCCTGCCGCCACGAAGAAGATCGGCATCATGGACGCTACGAGCATCACCCCTACCGTCCAGTCCTGCATGCCCCTGAGCAGCATGAAAATGCTCACGACGAAGATGACCAGCGCCGTCAGCCACCAGCTCCTTTCTTCACGCACGAGCCGCCGCATGACGTAGGTGCGCACGGCGTCACGCACCATCGCCTCGTCGTAGACCACCTCATAGACGCGCGGTGCTCTCGTTGTGTGGTTCATCGTGAGTTCCCGAATGGGTCAGCGCGCGCACGCCATGTCGTGCCACCACCAATCCCGCAGATCGGTATGGAACTCGAAGAAGGCCTTCCAGACCTCGAAGGCCTCTTCGCACGGCACCGGCTTGCCGTATCTGTATGCACGCAAGCGGTCCACCGCGCAGTAATGCATGCCAGGATGCGGTTCGCCTGGAACCGGCACGCGAAAGGTCGCGGCATCCGCGTCCTCGATCAGCAGCTTGGCGTCGTGGAACCACACCTGCACGCCATCGGTGCCGTAGCCATTGCCCAGGTCACGGAACGAGGGACGCGCGCCACGCAATCGCGCGCCATAGAAATAGACGTGTTCGGCATCGCGCGCGAAGACGCTGGTCTTGTACAGCGGGTCCTGGCTGATGTCGCGGAAGTTCAGGCGCACCTCGGGCACGATTTCGAAGCGGTCCACGCTCTTCGTACGCAGCGTCTTGCCGGTGATGTAGTAGCCATTGAACGCGTCCTTCGCGTAGCGCAGATTCAATGCCTGGAAGGTGGCGGGGTCGGCCCCATTGACCACATACCAGTACACGCGCCCGCCAGGTCCGCCGAGCTCGCCTTGCCCATAGATGTGCGCGACATCCTTCAGCCATCGTCCACCCAGCCATTCGAACGTGGCGATGTCCACATCCAATGGCTGGCGATCCTTGGTGGCAAGAGGCTTGCCGAGAAAATAGACGTGTTCGCCGTCATGGCTGTAGAAGCAAAGCGTCATCTCGGGATGCGTGGCGATGTGCACGCCCGTCCACGGCACGTTGGCGAATGGACCGATATGCGGCTTGGCCCATACGGCGGGACGCACCTCGCGCACGAAGGCTTCCAGAGTGGCGTTCACGGGGTCGGAGAGGCGCCAGCGCGGACCGGCCACGCGCGCCAGGATGTCGGCCTCGTCGTCGCTGCCGAAGTAGTCCTGGTAGCCGAAGTCGAATCGGCCCAGGTAGTCGTAGGCCTTGTGCAGCGCCATCCATTGCGCCTCCGAGAGGTCCAGCAGCGGCAGCACGTCGTCCAGCGTGCGGCCCATGGCCATGAAGAAACGCGCGGCGACGTAGACGTCGAAAGGAATGACGGGGCCGGGCCCGGCGGGCGGCACGGCCTTCTTCGATCTAGCCACCCTGGTCCTCCGCATGACGCGCCGCGATCCACGACAGTACCGCGGTATCGGCTCCTCCGCGCTCGACGACCTCGGTGCCGCACAGCATCAGGCCGTAGCCGTGTTCCGGCTCCCACGCGCAGCGAAAGCCCACGCCGATGTAGGGCGCATGGCCGGCGACGGGTGGCAGGTTGATGGTCTCCAGCCAGACAAGGGACGATGCCATTGCGGCATCCCATTGCCTGGGCAGCCTGAAGTCGTCATCGCCCAGAACGACGGCATTCTCGATGTCGCGCAGCCTTGGCAGATCGGCCACCAAGGTATCGAGCACGACCTGGGTGAAGTCGGCATCGTGAGCCAGCAGCCAGCGCGCGGCGTCCAGCATGACGGGATCGGGCGCGTCGCCCGCGCCGTCGTCGTTCTCGAGGTCGATTGGGATCTCGCCTTCATCGGCGATGTCGAAACCCGGCGCACGGCCAAACCACGGGCCTGGCGGCTGGCGCAATGCCGCGGCGGCTCGCGGCATGGGCAATGCGGAAGTCCAGCTGACCCACTTGTCGCCAGCAGCGAACAACGTGGGCAGGCCGGGGACATCAAGGGAGCGGTGGTTGCTGCTCAGACGTTCCAGTCTCATCGGCGGTCTCGTCATGGCTTGCCGCGAGATGCGGCGTGTTCACGGCGCAGTGCCGGGCCATTCTAGCAACCGCAAACGGCATGCCCGTGCTGCAGGCATGCCGTCCTTGCAACCAATCGTACGGACGTCACGCCAGCGCGGGCGCGTCCACCTTCAACGGCGTCAGCTTGCCGTTCTCATGCACGTGGATGGCCGGCGCGCAGGCCAGCGCGATCTCCAGCAATTGCGAGTCGCAGTAGCGCGGGCCCACCAGCTGGATGCCCAAGGGCAGCGCGCGCGCGCTGACGCCGACGGGAATGCCCACGCACGGCACGTTCAGCAGGGTCCACATCGCATTGAACACGGGGTTGCCGGAAGACGCCAGGCCTTCGGGCGCTTCACCCGGCGAAGACGGCGTCAGCACCACGTCCAGGCTGGCGCCGAACTGGCTGTCGAACAGACGGCGGCATTCGGCGGCCAGGTCGTAGGCGCCGACCAGCTTGGCCGGCGTGATCTTGGTCGAGTTGCCTACGATGTCCAGGAAATGCTGGGCCAGCATGTGGCGCTTCGGGCCCAGCACTTCGGGCAGGAAGGAACCACGGCCTTCGCCACGCATCACGATCTGCTGCGCGTCGTCCAGGCGCGCGAAGGGCTCGGGCAACGTGATCTCGGTGACGATGGCGCCGGCGGCCTCCAGGCGGCGGCCGGCCTCGAACAGCGCCTCGCGGGCATACGCATCGGCCAGTTCCCACGCGGGCGAGCGGTAGAGGCCGACCTTCAGGCCCTTCAGCTGCACCGGTTTGGCGAACTCGGCATCCAGCAGGCGGAACTCGCGTGCCACCAGTTGCAGGTCTTCCACGCTGCGGCCATACCAGCCGATGGTGTCCAGCGTGTGCGAGTAGTTCTTCGCGCCTTCGCGACTGACGGCGCCGTGCGTGGGCTTGATGCCGTAGATGCCGTTGAACGACGCGGGACGGATGTGCGAGCCGCCGGTCTGCGTGCCGAAGGCCAACTGCACCTGCTTGTCACCCACCGCCGCGCCCGAACCCGACGACGAACCGCCCGGCGTATGCGCGAGGTTGTGCGGGTTGCGCGAGGCCGCCATGCGGCCGCCGGACGCGAATTCAACGGTGTCGGTCTTGCCGACCACCAGCGCGCCGCTGTGGCGCACCACGGCCACGCAGGCCGCGTCCTGTCCGCTTTGGTGATCGATGTAGAGCTGCGAGTTCTGCTGCGTGGGCATGTCCACGGTCTGGATCACGTCCTTCACACCGAAGGTCAGTCCGTGCAGCGGGCTGACGGCGGGCGTCTTGTCCAGTTCGCGCGCGCGGCGGATGACCTTGTCCTGGTCGATGTAGCTCCAGGCGCGCACGACGGGGTCGCGCTCCTCGATGCGGGCCAGCGTGGAGCGGGCAAGCTCTTCGCAGGACAGTTTCCTGGCGGCGATCAGCGCCGAGGCTTCGGTGGCGGTCAACTCATAGGGTTGCATGGCGGTTCCTTGTGGCGTGGGTTACTCGACGGGCATCTTGAAAGTCAGCGCGGGCTCGCAATCCTTGGTCGGCATGCGCGCGATATCCATGCCGGTCTGCGATACGTTGGCGGACAGCTCGTGCATGCGCTTGATCAGCGGCTCGGGCAGCGACAAGCCGAAGCGGCGGCAATGCGCGGCGATCTCTTCGACGGTCCAGAGTTCTTTGGGCGGGGTAGGCATGAGGAACGATCTCCAGGAATGGAACGATGAGAGTTACAGCACCGGGCGCCTGTCGCGCCACGACGTGGCGCGTTCGTAGGCACGGGCAACCTTGAATACGGTGGCTTCGTCGAACCAGCGGCCAACGACCTGCGCATTGGTGGGCAAGCCGTCGGCGTCGAAGCCGGTGCATACCGTCATGGCCGGATGGCCCGAGGCGTTGAAGGGCGGACACACGTTCTGGCTGGTGAACGTGCGCAGCACGTCGTTGTCCGCGAACCTGGGCGCGACGTGGAAGGCGCACGGCGCGATCAGCGCATCGACGCTGCGCACCAGCTGGTCGGTGGCATCGGCCAGTTCGCGGCGGCGGCGCTGCGCGGCCAGGTAATCGACGGCGCGCGTCATGAAGCCGGACATCAGCTTGTCGCGCAGCGCGAAGCCCATGTCGGCGCCGCGCTTCATCAGGTCGTCCTCGTGGATCGTCATGGACTCGGTCCAGTTGATTACCGAGGTGACCTTGCGGTACTCGTGGATGGGCGCGGGCAGCGTCACCTCGATCACGCGCGCGCCTTCGGCGCGCAGCACGCGCACCATGTCCTCCAGGCCCTCGCGGTTGGCGGGTTCCAGATATTCACCCTCTGCGCCGAAATCGCGGATGACGCCGATGGTCATGCCGCGCACGCCGTCTTCCAGGCCCGCCAGATAGTCGGGCACGGCGCGATTGCCGGACGCGGGATCGCGGCTGTCGTGGCCGGCCACGGCGCGCAGCACGATGGCGCTGTCTTCCACCGTCCACGTCAGCGGACCCGGCGTGTCCATCGAATAGCAATTGGGCAGGATGCCGTAGCGGCTGACCAGGCCATACGTGGGTTTCATGCCCTGCAGGCCGCACGCCGCCGCGGGCAGGCGCACCGAACCGGTGGTGTCCGATCCCATGGCGATCATCGCGGTGCCCGCCGCCACCGACGCGCCCGCGCCGGTGGACGAGCCGCCCGTGAAGCGGTCCAGCGCCCACGGATTGCAGGCGGGATCGAACGGCAGGTCGAAGTACACGCCGCCGTTGCCGGTGCCGTACTCCCAGGTATTCAACTTGCCCAGCATCACCGCGCCCGCGCCGTCGAGCTTCTCGACCACGGCGGCATCGTGCTCGGGCACGAAATCCATCAGCAGGCGCGAAGCCGCGCAGGTGCGCACGCCGCGCGTGTAGTAGTTGTCCTTCACCGCATACGGAATGCCATGCAGCAGGCCGCGCCAACGGCCCGCCATGATGTCGGCCTCGGCTTGGCGGGCCGCGTCGCGCGCGGCATCGGCGGTCACCAGCAGATAGCTTTTCACGCGACCATCGACAGCCTCGATGCGCGACAGGAATGCATCCAGCAGTTCGACGGGCGACAGCTTGCGGGCCTGCATCAGGCGGCCCGCATCGCCCGCGGTCAGGTGAAAGAGTCCAGCGTCCATGTCCCGGGTTCCCATGACGATGCCTCTCAGACCGTGGGACGGTTTTCGCGCCAGCCCGTGGCCTGCTCGTACGCGCGGGCGATCTTGAAGACGGTGGCCTCGTCGAACCAGCGGCCGACGATCTGCGCATTGGTCGGCAGGGCCTGTTCGTCGAAACCCGTGCACACGGCCATGGCGGGATGGCCCGAAGCGTTGAACGGCGGGCACGCGGTGTCGGCGGTATAGGCCTTGACGCGTTCGATGTCGTCGATGGGCGCGGCGGTATGGAAGGCGCAGGGCAACACCAGCGCATCCACGCTGCGCACCAGCTGGTCGGTGGCGGCGGTCAGCTCGCGGCGGCGGCGCTGCGCGGCCAGGTAGTCCACCGAACGCGTCAGGAAGCCGCTCATCATCTTCTCGCGCAGCGCGTAGCCCATGTCCTCCGCGCGCGTCATGAACTCCTGCTCGTGCAGCGACAGCGACTCGGTCCAGTTGATGACGGTGGTGGCGCGCTTGTAGTCGGCGATCTGGGCGGGCAAGGCCATGTCCACGATGCGCGCGCCCTGTTCGGCCAGCACGCGCGTCATCTCGTCCACGTTGCGGCGATTGGCCGCATCCACCAGCGATTCCGCGTCGCCCAGGTCGCGCACCACGCCGATGGTCATGCCGCGCACGCCATCGCCCAACCCCGCCAGGAAATCGGGCACGGCCACGTCGGCGCTGCCGGGATCGCGTACGTCGTAGCCTGCCAGGGCGCGCAGCATGATGGCGCTGTCCTCCACTGTCCACGTCAGCGCACCAGGCACATCCAGCGAATAGCAATTGGGCAGGATGCCGTGGCGGCTGATGCGGCCATACGTGGGCTTCATGCCCTGCAGGCCGCACGCCGCGGCGGGCAGGCGCACCGAACCGCCGGTATCCGAACCGAGCGCCACCATCGCTGTGCCGGCGGCCACCGAGGCGCCGGAGCCGGATGATGATCCGCCCGGTGA
Source organism: Bordetella ansorpii (assembly GCF_900078315.1). GTDB lineage: Bacteria > Pseudomonadota > Gammaproteobacteria > Burkholderiales > Burkholderiaceae_B > Bordetella > Bordetella ansorpii. The sequence continues at coordinate 68,668 of NZ_FKBS01000006.1, read as the reverse complement.
GTGCGCCAGGCTCCACGGGTTGCGGGCCGGCTCGAACGGCAGGTCGAAATACACGCCGCCGTTGCCGGTGCCGTACTCCCAGGTGTTCAGCTTGCCCAGCAAGATGGCGCCGGCCGCGTCGAGCTTCTCGATGGCGGCAGCGTCGTGGTCGGGCACGAAATCCAGCAGCAGGCGCGAGGCCGCGCAGGTGCGCACGCCACGCGTGTAGTAGTTATCCTTCACCGCATACGGAATGCCGTGCAGCGGCCCGCGCCAGCGGCCCGCCATGATGTCTGCCTCGGCCTTGCGGGCCGCGTCGCGCGCGGCGTCGGCGGTCACCAGCAGATAGCTTTTCAGGCGGCCGTCGATCGCCTCGATACGGGCCAGGAAAGCATCCACCAGTTCGACCGGCGACAGCTTGCGGGCTTGTATCAGGCGGCCGGCCTCGCCGGCGGACAGGTGGAACAGTTCGGCACTCATGGGTGCGCTCCTCGGGACGAATCAGGCAATGGGTGGGGCAGTTCGATCAGGCCGATGCGCCGCATCGCGGCAAACAGCCAGGGCGTGGCGGACACCACGATGAAGACTCGGCAGATGTGAAAGCCCACGACCAGCGGCACCTCCAGGCCCAGCGAGCGCGCGGTCAGGCACATCTCGGTGACGCCGCCGGGCGCGGTGGCCAGCACCAACGCGGCAAGCGAGGCGCCGGACACAACGGCCAACAGGGCGGCCACGGCGGCGCAGCCGGCGGCCAGGATGCCGACGTTCAACAGGATCGCCGGCAACGCTCGGCGCACGGCCATCAGTTCCTGCCGGCGAAACGCCAGGCCCAGTTGCGTACCGATGCAGACCTGCGCGGCCGCGGCCAGCACGGAGGGCATGGCGGGCGGCGCCCAACCCGACAAGGTGGCGGCAATCGCGCACGCCAGCGGCACCAGCAGCCAGGCGCTGCGCACCCCGGCGCGCGTGGCCGCGAAAGTGGCGGCGGTGGATCCGGCCAGCAACAGGCCCAGCTCCAGCAAGCCCAGGCTGGTCAAGGCTTCCGGCGCGGGCGCCGGACCGCGCCCGGCGCCGCCGAAGGTCAGCGCGGCGGGCAGCACCATCACCAAGACCACGATGCGCAGCATCTGCGACACCGCGATGGGCACCGGCTCGCCGCCATAGCGGCTGGCCAGCATGCACATTTCCGCGGGGCCTCCCGGCACGCTGCAGAAAAATGCGGTGACGCGATCGATGCCGCTGGTGCGCGTCAGCAGCAGCGACGCGGCGCAGGCGATGAGCACCGTGGCGAATACCGCCGCCAGGATCAACGGCACATGATCGAGCAGTTGCCGCGCGGCCTCGGGCGTGAAATACAGGCCCAGCGTGGTACCGACCACGATCAGGCCCGCGCTGCGCAACCCGGCCCAGCCCGCCACGCGCAGGCCCGATAGCGAGGCGATGGCCGTGATGACGACGGGCCCCAGCATCCACGGCAGCGGCACGTGCAGGCGGGAGAACAGCCAACCCGCCAGCGCCGCGCCCGCATATGTAGCGGCGGCACGCGCCACCAGGCCAGCGCTGATCACCGGCATGCCGCATCCGTTGCGTAGGCGTTGGCGGGGCCTTGCATCAGTCGACTCGGCGCCAGCACGCAGCGCGCGCGGTGTGCGCCCATGCCGATCATGGCGGGCACGCCCGCATCGCATTCGGGCCGGTGCGAGGGGCAGCGCGGCGCGAAGGTGCAGCCGGGCGGCAACGCGGTCAGGTCGGGCGGCGCGCCCGGAATCGGCACGAGATCCTGCTCGCGGTCATCACCCGACACCGTCGAGCGCAGCAGGCCCTGGGTATAGGGATGCGCGGCGCGATCCATGATGTCCTCGATGGAACCCGTTTCCGCGAAGCGGCCGGCATACATCACGGCGACCTTGTCGGACACCTCGCACGCCACGCCCAGATCGTGCGTGACGAAGATGGTGGCCATGCCCAATTCTTTCTGCAACTCGCGGATCAGCAGCAGCACCTGGATCTGCACGGTAGCATCCAGCGCCGTGGTGGGTTCGTCGGCCAACAGCAGCTTGGGCCGGCACGACAGCGCCAACGCGATCATCGCCCGCTGGCGCAGGCCGCCGGACAACTCGTGAGGATACGCCGCCAGCCGGCGCGTGGCCGAAGGAATCTGCACCAGCTCCAGCAGTTCCAGCGCACGCTTCATGGCATCGCGATGGCTGACGCCATCGTGGCGCACGACGGTCTCTGCGATCTGCTGGCCGATGGTGTAGACCGGGTCCAACGCCGTCAACGGCTCCTGGAAGATCATCGAGATCAGCGAACCGCGGATGTCGGGCAACTTCTTGCGCGGCAGGTTCAGCACGTCGACGCCGCCGACGTTCACCTTGCCCGACAACTGCGCGCTGGGCGGCAACAGGCGCATCAGCGCACGCAGCGTGACGCTCTTGCCGGAACCGGACTCGCCCAGCAGGCAAAGCACTTCCCCTTGCGCCAGCGAGAACGACACGCCGCTGACCACCGGCACGTTCATGTCGCGGGTGATGAAGCGCACGGACAGGTCTTGCACGTCGACCAGCGGCGCGCGTGAGGCATTCGTGGATTCTTGCATCGCGGTTCTCCGGTCAGGCTGCGGCGCTGGCATGCGGCGTCGTGATGCGCGGCGTCGCCACACGCGGCATCCGGCTTTGCGTCAACGGAAAGTGGCAGGCAGCCATATGGCCTTCGACATCCGGCGAAGGCATCAGCAGCGGAACCTCTTGCGCGCAGCGTTCCTGCGCGCGCGGACAGCGCGTGCGGAAGCGGCAGCCGCTGGGCGGGTCGATGGGATTGGGCGGATCACCCGACAGCGGCGGCTGCGTGACGCGGCGGCGCGGATCCATCGATGGCCGCGAGGCCAGCAGCGCGGCGGTGTACGGATGGCGCGCGCCGCCGTAGATCGCATCGACGGGACCGGACTCGACCACCTGCCCCAGGTACATCACCAGCACGCGGTCGCTGACGTACTGCACCACGTTCAGGTCGTGCGAGATGAACAGATAGGTCAGCCCCAGTTCTCGCTTGAGCTGCCGCAACAGGTTCAGCACCTGCGCCTCGACGGACTTGTCCAGCGCGGACACCGACTCGTCCAGGATCAGCAGGCGCGGCCCCATGGCCAGCGCTCGCGCGATGTTCACGCGTTGCCGCTGGCCACCGGACAGTTCATGCGGATAGCGCTGCGCGAAAGTGCCGGGCTCCAGCCCCACCATGCGCAGCAGGCTCAGTGCGCGATGGCGTGCCTGCGTGCGCGCCATGCCGGCCACAGCCGGGCCGAAGGCGATGCTGTCGGCGATGGTCAGGCGCGGATTCAACGACGCATAGCTGTCCTGGAACACCATCTGCATGTGCAGGCGCAGGTCGCGCACGCTGATGCCGCGCACGCCGGCCACTTCATCGCCGTCGAAGATCAGCGAGCCCGAGTCCGGCTCGATCAGGTGCATCAACAGGCGCGCGGTGGTCGACTTGCCGCAACCCGACTCGCCGACGATACCCAGGGTCTCGCCCTTGGCCACCTCGAAGCTCACGCCGTCGACGGCGCGCACCGCGGTCTTCTGCCCTCTCAGCAGCGCGCCGCCGCCGATCTCGAAGTGCTTCTTCAGGTCGCGCACGATCAGCATCGGCTGCGCGGGGCCGCCGCGATCACGGCGGTCATCCTGCTTGTCCAGCAACCGCAACCCGTCATCGACCGAAACGGGTTTGGCAACGGCAGCGTTCTTCAGTCGTGCAAACATGGCGGTCTCCGATCAGGCCTTGACGTCCATCGCGCTGCGCAGGCCGTCGCTCATCAGGCTGCAGCACATCGAGGTCACGAAAATCATCACGCCGGGCAGGATGGCGGCGACGGGGGATACGTAGATGGCCTGGCGCAACGCATTGAGCATCAGGCCCCATTCCGCGTTGGGCGGGCTGACGCCCAGGCCCAGGAAGCTCAGGCCCGAAGAGATGACGATGCTGACGCTGATCAGGCTGGAGGCGTACACCAGGATGGGGCCGGTGACGTTGGACAGCACGTGGCCGCGGATGATGCGCAGCGCCGAGGCGCCGGTGGCGCGCGCGGCTTCCACGTAGTCCTGCGTGCGCACCTGCGTGGTGACGCTTTCCGCGATGCGCGCGATGGGCGGAATGAAGACCAGCGTCAACGCGACGATGCTGTTCAGCAGGCCCGCGCCCAGCGCCCCCGATATGGCCACGGCCAGCAGCACCGACGGGAACGCGTAGAACACGTCGATCAGGCGCATGATGACCATGTTCCAGCGTCCGCCCGCATAGCCCGCGATGACGCCCATCGCGCCGCCGATGCACGTGGCCAGCACGACAGGCGTGAAGCCCAGGAACAGCGACAGGCGGCCGCCGTGGATCAGGCGCGACAGCATGTCGCGGCCCAGTTCATCGGTGCCCAGCAGATGCCCTTGGTAGCCGAACGGCTTCAGGCGCCGGACCATGCTCATCTTGAAGGGATCATCCAGGCCCAGCCACGGCGCGAAGACCGCCAGGCCGATGATGGTCAGCAGGATGCAGCCACAGACCAGCGTGACGGGATCGCGCGCCAGGCGGCGGCCCACGGTATGCCAGAAGCCCCGGCTGGGCCGGCGGAACGCCACGGGCGCGGCAATCGGCGCGGCGCCGGCGGTTGCGGTGTTGGAAGTCATGGTGCGCTCTCGTTCAGATGCGCTTGACGCGCGGATCGACGACCATCTGCAGCACGTCGACAATCAGGTTCATCAAGACGAACAGCGAGGCCAGCACGAGGATCGTGCCCTGCAGGATGGGCAGGTCTCGCGTGAAGATGGCCGAGTTCAGCAGGAAGCCCGTGCCGGGCCAGGCGAACACCGTCTCGACCAGGATGGAGCCGCCCAGCATCTGGGCGAACTGCAGGCCCATCACGGCCATCACGGTGGGCGCCACGTTCTTGGCCACGTGCATCAGCACCTGCGGGCCGCGCAGGCCCTTTGCATAAAGGGTCTGCACGAATTCCTGCTTGCGGATTTCGATGACCGAGGCCCGCACCGAACGCGCGATGATGCCCATGGGGATCACCGCCAGCGTCACGGTGGGCAGCACCATGTGCTGCCAGTCCAGGTTGCCCATGCCCGAGGCTGGCAACCAGCCCAGCTCGACCGAGAACAGCACGATCAACACCATGCCGACCCAGTAATGCGGCAGCGATACGCCCGTCACCGCCATGCCGGTGACGACGCGGTCCAGTACCCGCGAGCGCGAGTAGCCGGCCACGCCGCCCATCGCGCAGCCGCCCACGAAGGCCACCGCGATGGCGGCGGCCGCGAGGATGACGGAGTTGCCGATGGCCGGCGCGATCTCCTCCATCACCGGGCGCCCGCTCTTGATCGACGCGCCCAGGTCGCCCGTGACGGCGCGGCCCAGCCACTTCAGGTACTGCACAGGCAAGGGCTGATCGAAGCCGTACGCCGAGCGGATCTGGGCGATCACCTGCGGCGAAGCGTTCTCGGGCAGCACCGAGCTGAGCGGGTCGCCGGGCGACAGGTGCACCAGCGCGAAGCACACCAGCGACACGCCCAGCGCGATGGGCAGCGTGTACAGGATGCGGTGAAGGATGTATCGCAGCATGGGAGGTCTCCCGGCTTATTCGACCGACACGGGGGTCAGGTCCTGGAACCAGCTCTGCGCCTGCACGAAGCCCTTCACGTTGGGCCCCAGCGCCCGCGGATTCAGGTCATGCACGACCCAGATCCACATGGCCTGGTCGACGATGCGCGTGTGCAGCCTGGCCAGCAGCGCGTCCTGCTTGGCGGGGTCGAACTCGACCTGCGCGGCGGCGGCCAGTTCATCGGCCTCCTTGTCCTTGAAGCCGCCCCAGTTGTAGCCAACCGGCGGGCGCGTCTTGGACCACGACGGACCGATCAGGCCGATGTAGGGATCCCAATAGGCCACGCTGTTGTTCAGGCCGTTGATGCCCTTGTTTTCAGGCGCATCGGAGCTGACGCGGCGATGCGAGCGCAGCGCTTCCCACTCCATCACGTCCAACTGCACGTCGAAGCCCACGGCGCGCAGGTTCTCCTGCACGAACTCGTTCATCGGCAGCGGCTGCATCTGGCCCGAGCCTGCGGTGGACACGGCGAACTTCACGCGCAGCGGCTTCTCGGGGCTGTAGCCCGCTTCCTTCATCAGGCGCAGCGCCTCTTCCGGGTCGTAGCGGATCTTGAAGCCGGGCTTGCCGAACCAAGGATGCTTCGGATCGATCATGCCTTCGGCCGGAATGGCCGTGCCGCCCAGGAATTCGGACAGGCCCTTGCGATCGATGGCCAGGTTGGCGGCTTTACGGATGCGGATATCCCTGAAGGGCGAGTCCTCGGAATAGCTGAGGATGTACGGCCAGTTGTGCGGGTAGATATTGGTGACGATCTGCATGCCGGCGGACTTCAGGCGCGGCAGCGTGTCGGGCGGCGGGGCCTCGACCCAATCGACCTGCTTGGACAGCAGCGCGGCCACGCGCGTGTTGGGATCGGGCATGGTGCGCAGCACCAGGCGGTCCGACTTCGGCACACGCTTGGGATCCCAGTAGTTGGGGTTGCGGACCATCTCGGCGCGCTCGCGCGGCACCAGCTTGTCCAGCATCCACGGCCCCGTTCCCGACGGCTTGAAGGCCACCTTGTTCCAGTCGTTGCCCACCTCCTTGAAGCGGGCTGGGCTGGACATCAGCACGAAGGTCATCAGGTAGGGAAAGACCGCATCGGCCTCCTTGGTGGTGATTTCCACCGTCATCGGATCGACCATGCGATACGACGCGATGTTCGAGATGTACTGGCCGGCCTGCGTGGCCTGGCTCTGGTCGAACTGCGGCGAATCGCGCTTCATCAACTTGTCGAGATTCCACACCACGGCGTCGGCGGTGAAGGCCGAACCGTCATGGAATTTCACGTCGGGCCGCAGCTTGAAGCTCCACTTGGTATGGGTCGCTTCATCGGCCTGCCAGCTCAACGCCAGGCCAGGCGCGAGCTTGGCCGGCACGTCCGCGCGCGACAGGTCCCAGCGCACAAGGCCGTCGTACAGGGCGAAGCCGACGAAGCGCAGGCCTTCGCCGCCCTGGCTGGGCTGGCCGGTGGTCAAGGGAATGTCGGCCATGGTGGACGCCACGCGCAGCACCTTCTCGGCGTGGGCGTCGCAAGCGTGGATCGCGAAGGCGAAGAGCGCGGCGAATAGTGAAGCCGCTGGTTTTTTGAGAGCCAAGGTGATTCTCCGGTTTGCTGGCGGGATCGGCGGACGGCACGAGTCCGCCGGGTACGGAAAAACCGACTGCAGGAAAAAAAGCGGATCCTTGCCACGCGCCTTGGCAGGCGGTGGTCAGGCACGGATTCGGCAGGGATGCGCGGAACTACGCCGCAACGGGTTCGGGCGGCGCGACCGTCTGGCGCGCCAGCGCGGCCACGTCGGGCCTGCGGCTACGCTATGCGGTGGCGCGCTCATAGGCATCGCCCGCGCGCAGCACCGTGGCTTCGTCGAACAGCCGACCGGCCAGTTGCAGCGAGAACGGCATTCCGTCGGCGTCGAAGCCGCTGCAGATCGACAGCGCGGGATTGCCCGTGACGTTGAAGGGCGCGGTGTAGCTGGGCGCCTCGAACATCCATTCGGGCCGGGTGGCGGCCAGCACGCCCGCAGGTTCGGCGCAAGGCACGGCCAGCAGGTGTGTGTCGGCGAAGACGGCCTGCGTGGCGGCGGCCAGGCGCGCGCGCATGCGCATGGCCTGCACGTAGTCCTCGGCGCGCAGCAGCGAGCCGCACATGATGCGAAAGCGCAGGCTGGCGCCGAACAGATCGGGCCGCGTGCGCAGGTCCTGTTCGTGGATGGAGAACAGCTCGGCCATGGCGATGACGCGCTTGCTGTCGTTGTATTCCAGGATGGGCGGCAACTCGACGCCGCGCACGGTGGCGCCCAGACCGCGCAGCACGCCCAGCGAGGCCTCGAAGGCCTGGCGGTAGGCCGCGGAGATCGGCGCTTCCTCATCCAGCCAACGCCACGGCACGCCGACGACCAGACCCTTCGCATCGCCGTTCAGCGCGGCGCGGTAGTCGGGCACGGGCACGTTCGCGCAAGCCGGGTCCAGCGGATCGTGGCCCGCGGTGAAGCCCAGCAGAATGGCCAGATCCTCGCAGTTCCACGCCATGGGGCCGGCATGATCGTGGCTGAAACTGTTGGGCAGGATGCCACGACGGCTCAAGCGGCCATACGTCGGCTTGATGCCGGCGATACCGCAGGCGGCCGCGGGCAAGCGGATCGAACCGCCGGTGTCCGAACCCATGCTGGCCAGGCACATGCCTGCCGCGATGGCCGCGCCCGATCCCGACGACGAGCCGGCGGGGCTGCGCTCGGCATTCCAGGGGTTGCGCGCGGGCGGCGCCACGACATCCCAGGACGGTCCGCCATGCGCGAATTCCCAGGTGGTGGTCTTGCCCATCAGCACGCCGCCAGCAGCGGCCAGCGCGGCCTGCGCGGGGCAGTCCTGGTCGGGCACGTTGTCCGCCAGCAGGCGCGACTGGCCCGTGGTGCGGATGCCCGCCGTCTCGTAGATGTCTTTCAGGGAATACGGGATGCCATGCAACGGGCCGCGTGGCCCGCTGCGCTGGATCTCGGCCTCGGCCTCGCGCGCCTGGCGCCGCGCCAGGTCCGGGGTGGGCGTGATGAAGCTGTTCAGCACGCCATCCACGGCGTCCATGCGCGCCAGGCAGGCATCGGTCAGCTCGACCGGCGACAGCGTCCTGGCCGCGATCATGCGGCCGGCCTCGGCCAGGGTCAGGAAAGTGGGATCGTCCACGTCAGCCATGGCAGGCCTCCGGCACGGGCAGGAATGCGCGGGGATCGAACACATGGGCGGGTTCCGCGCCACGCGGATAGCCGCCGTGGATGCGCGCCGCCAGACGTTCGACATAGCCGTAGGCCACGATGACCTCGGGCACATAGGCATCCGGCAGACAGAACCGGGCATTTTTCAGCAGAACACGGATATGTTCCGCGGAAGTGGGGGAAGCCCCCTCGGGTACGGCCGTATGCGACATTCGTAAACCCCTTGTCTGTCCGGGCGCTGCGCCATGCTGCGTACGCACAAACCCGTGATTTCAGCCACTTGGACTGATTTACCGTGTTTAAACACTTGTTTTCATTCTAGGCAGCAAGAGTTGAGAGTCAAGGCAACAAGATGGTGAATGCTGCACCACGACGGAGAATTTCGGCTATAGAATGGTGAAATTGGTCGGTTTTTCAGGGTAAATACTGATGAATAAAAAATGCTCGTCTTCCCTGAGTGTCGCCGGCCAGCCTCAACTTGTACTATTGACCGATATTTATAAAACAACCATTTAAATTCAGGCGAGACATGGCTACCTCCGACCTCATCCCGGCACCGCCGGACCTGGAAGACGATGACACCGCGGACATGCCGGTGCCGGACCGCATCCTGAAGGTCGCCAAGGAATTGATCGCCCGCAAGGGGCCCTCGGCCACCACGGTGCGCGACATCTGCGATGCGGGCAACGTCAACGTGGCCTCCATTCACTACTACTTCGGTTCGAAGGATGCGCTGGTCAAGACGGTGCTGCTGACCATCCTCGAACCCGTCAACATCGAGCGCCGCGTGATGCTGGACGAAGCGCGGCGGCAGTTCCAGCCCGGCCCCCTGCCTGTACCGACGATCCTGGAAGCCCTGTTCCGCCCGCTGGTGATGGCCGAGCGCAGTATCGACGGCGGCCGCCTGTTCGTGCGCGCCGAGAGCCACCTGCGCGCCGCGCCCGACAGCGATTACACGTTGTTCGTCGGCCAGCACATGGACGGCTATGCGCAGATGTTCATCGACGCCCTGGAAGCCAGCCTGCCGCGCTTCACCCGGGCCGAGATCATCTGGCGCTATGAGTTCGTGCGCGGATCGGCCATGCACCTGCTGGCCAACTGCGATCCGCTATCGCAGAAATTCCAGGTGTTGACGGGCACCGGACAGATGATCGACCTGGACGACAACGAGTTGGTGCTGCGCGAATTGCTGGGCACCGCGCTGTTGGGCCTGAGCGCGCCGGCGGCGTGGACGTCGCAGGATATCGAGCGGTAGCAGACCCACGGGCCGGGCTCGCGCTTTTGCCATCGCGGACATCGACCGGCCGATCGCGCCGGCGCAAGGCGGCCAGCGGCCGGCGTGAGCAAACGGCACCACACCGACGGCAAAAACTACCAGGCGTGCTCCCGCGCCGCCAACCCATGACGCCATGCCCGCCGCGCGGTGCCGACGGCCTGCCGGGGCTCAGGCACGGCCCTTGCTGATAGCTGCCGTCCGCACCCCGCGGCGCCATCATCGAGGACGACCAGTCATGAAAACCGTCACGCGCTTCCTCGGCTGCCTGCTCGTCGGCATGGGCGCAGCCACGACCGCCGCGCATGCGCAGCAGGCCCAGCAACAACAAGGGCAAGGCCGGCAACAGGCGCAGCCCCAGATCCTGACGCCCGACCAGATCAACGCGCGCTATGACGCCGCGAAGAAGCAATGCGATGCGATCAAGGGCGATCAACGCGAGATCTGCCTGAAGCAGGCCACCGCGGACCGCACCACGGCAAAGGCCGATGCCAAGGCCGCGAAGGAAAAAGCCGAAGCCAACCACGATGCGGCCAAGACCAAGCGCGACGCCAACTACGACGTCGCGAGGAAGAAGTGCGATGCCTTGTCGGGCGATGCCCAGGACAAGTGCGAAGCCGATGCGAAGACCCAATACGGCAAATAAGCCGTCCAACCCCGAGAAAGGAGCATCACATGAAACACTCCCGCAAACTGCTCGCCGCTGTGCTGGCCATGGCCGCGATGGTCGCCGGCTGCAACACGATGGAAGGCGCCGGCAAGGACATCGAACGTGGCGGTGAAAAGATCCAGGACAGCGCCCGCTAGTAAGCCGCGAGACGCAATAGACCGCGCCGGGCCGTTGCCCGGCGCGTTTTGCTGTACGCGCTTCAGAGCGGCGAGATCATCGGTTGCCCGGCGAAGTGCCGCTGTGCATTGTCGATGAAGCGCTGCACCGACATCGCCATCGCACGCGGCGAGTTGCCGCCCACGTGCGGCGTGAGCACGATGTTGTCCAGGCCGATCAGTTCGGCGGGCGCATCGGGTTCGCTTTCGTAGACGTCCAGCCCCGCGCCGGCGATCACGCCTTCGCGCAGCGCCGCGGCCAATGCCTGGGTATCGACCACGCTGCCGCGCGCCATGTTCACCACGTATCCCTTGCTGCCCAACGCACGCAACATCTGCGCATCGACCATGTGCCGCGTGGCCGCGCCGCCCGGCGTCATCACCACCAGGTAATCGGCCCATTCGGCCAGCGCCAGCGCGCTGTCGAAGTACGCATGCGGCGAGTCTTCCAGCTTGCGGCGGTTGTGATAGCCCACTTCCAGATCGAAACCCCGCGCACGCTGCGCGATCTTGCGGCCGATGGTGCCCAGGCCCAGGATGCCCAGGCGCTGATGCGAGAAGTTCGGCAGCGGCGGCAGGCCATCGCGCCATCCGCCCGCGCGCGTGTGCGCGTCGAGACTGCGCAGGCTGCGCACGGCGGCCAGCAGCAAGGCGAAGGCGTGGTCCGCCACGCAATCGTCATTGGTGCCCGCGCCATTGGCCACCGCGATGCCCTGGCTGCGCGCCGCGTCGACATCGAGGTTCTCGTAGCCCGCCCCCAACGCGCAGGCCAGCTCCAGGTTGGCCAGGCGCGCCATCTCGTCGCCGGTCAGGCCGACCGTGCCGTTGGTCAGCACCACCCGGATGTCGCCGGCGCCGGCATGGCCGATGGCCGCGGCACGCCCGGCGGCGGTGGGTTCGTAGCGAACGTCGTAATGCTCGCGCAGTTGATCGAGGTAGACATCGGCAAGCGCATTCAGGACCAGCAGTACGGGTTTCATCGGGTGCGGCGTGAGAGTGGACGGGGACGCACGTATGCTAACGCCACCCCCCGGGGCCGCGCATAACGGCGTTCCATGCCATGGACGGTCACCGTCGTCCGTGCGCACCGAAAAAAGCCGGATCGCCTTGCGGCGGATCCGGCCAACCTACTGCATGCGATCGTTATGTCCGGGCGCTTATCCCAGTTGGACCTCGACACGGCGCGGCTGCGCGGCTTGCGAGCGCGGGATACGCAGCGTCAGCACGCCGTCCTTCAGCGTGGCCTCGATGGCGGCGGTATCCAGTTCGGCACTCAGGTTGAATGCGCGCCGATAGCGCGGCTGCTCGACCTCGGTATGGAACGCCTGCACGTCGGCCGGCACGTCGATGCGCGCCTCCGCTTCGATGACCAGGCGCTCGGCCTGCACGTGGATCTGCAACTGCTCTTTCGAGACGCCGGGCAGATCGGCGATCAGGGTGATGCCCTTGGCATCCTCGATGATGTCCACGGGCGGCACGAAGGTGGTGACACGCGCTTCGGTACGGTTGCCGCCGCGCACGGCGACGGGGCTTTCGGTAGTCATGATGTGCTCCTTGCGGATTGGCGGTTATTGCACCGGAATGGCGCGGGGTTGGGCAGACGCTTTGCGGCCCACGGTGATGCGCAGGCAGCCATCCACGTAACGGGCCTGCACGCGCTCGGCATCGGCGTCGCGCGGCAATTCGACGGCACGGCGGAAGCTGCCGGACAGGCGTTCGCGCGCATAGACCTTGGCGCCTTCGGGCAGGTCCGCCAGCGCGCTCTTGCGCTCGCCCGAGATGGTCAGCAGGCCGCGGTCGACGGTGACGTCCAGCGTGGCGGGATCGAGTCCCGGCGCGAAGGCCACGATCTCGACGGACTCGCCGGTGGAGCCCACGTTCAGTGCGGGAAAACCGCGGCCGCCAGCGCGTGCATGCGTGGGCGAACCGGCGCCGCGCAAGGCGTCATCCATCTGGTCCCACAGGCGGTCGAAAGCCCGGAAGACCTCCGGACGAAACAGTTGCTGCATAGTCATGATCGATTTCTCCATGCGTGACGAAGCCGGCGGTCTCGCGTGTGCAAGATCGCCGCCGGCCTGTGCCGGCAATATCGGATGAGGTTGGTCGGCGGCGGGGCGCCGCCCATGCACCTAAGTTGGAGATGCGCTGGAGGATTTCAAGAGGGTGGTTTTCACCACGCCGCGCGATGCCCCGCGCCTGCCGACGGCGGGCCATGCACCGCACGCGGGTGAAAGCGCCTTACTGCTGCGGCGGCGAAACCCGGATCAGCAGTTTGCCGAAGTTGCCGCCCTTGAGCATGCTCATGAACGCGCGCGGCGCATTCTCCAGGCCATCGACGATGTCCTGCGCATAACGGATGCTGCCGTCGCGCACGATGGGCGGCAGCTCTTCCAGGAACGCGGTGCGGTGCTGCTCCAGGTCGTAGTTGATGAAGCCGCGCAGGGTCAGCCGCTTGGACAGCACCGCGCGCATCAAGGCGGGCACGGACAGGTCGCCGGGATTGGCCGTGGTGCCGTTGTAGTCGGCGATCACGCCGCATACCGGCACGCGCGCGAAGGTGTTCAGCAGCGGAAACACCGCTTGCCACACCGCGCCGCCCACGTTCTCGAAATACACGTCCACACCTTGCGGGCAAGCCTGTGCAAGTGCCTGCGCCATGTCGGGCGCACGATGGTCGATCACGGCATCGAAGCCCAGTTCGTCGCGCACATAGGCGCATTTCTCGGCGCCGCCCGCGATGCCCACCGCACGCGCGCCGGCGCGTTGCGCCAACTGGCCCACCAGCGAGCCCACCGGACCGCTGGCCGCGGCCACCACCACGGTCTCGCCAGGTTGCGGCTGGCCGATCTCGCGCAGGCCCGCGAAAGCGGTGAAGCCCGGCATGCCCAGCACGCCCAGACGCGTCTCGATGGGGGCCAGTGCAGGATCGACGCGATGCACGCCGTTGCCGTCCGACAGCGCATGCGTGGTCCAGCCGCAATGCGCCAGCACGTAGTCGCCGGGCTTGAAGCCTTCGAGCCTGGACTCGACGACCTGCGCGATGACTTCCCCCACCATGGTGCCGCCCAACGGCACGCTGGGCGCATACGAGCGCGTGGCGTTCATGCGGCCGCGCATGTAGGGATCGAGGGACAGATAGACGGTACGCAGCAGCATCTGTCCTGGCCCGGGCTCGGCCAGCTCGCAGGTTTCAAGGCGGAAATCGGTATCCTCCGGTTCCCCGGCGGGATGCGCGGCCAGCACGATGCGGTGCGCGGCGGTCTGCTTGGGCATGATGTCCTCGCGAAGAATAATGGCCGCGCGCGCGGACGCGCGATACGGCACGGACGAGAACCATTATGCGTGCGCGGCGGCGCCTGCCACAAGCAGGCCGCCAGCCGGGATCGCATCCCCTTACTTGACGTGGACCGCGTCGGCGTCCGTCAGCGGCGCCTGCAGATCGCGCTCGTTGATCTCCCACACGATCAGCTTGGGCGGCGTCTGCGTGTAGGCGGTGCTGGGGAAGTACGCCTGCGCGGCGCCGCCGAACAGCCCGCCATCGCGCGCGAAGTTGCCCACCGCGCCGCCCAATGCCTGAGACAGTTGCGGGATGAAGTTGGATGTGCGCGAATACGAGGTGCCCAGCACCGCGATGGTGGGCAGGCCCGCATCGCCGAACAGGTCGTCGGCCGACGAGGCCGACTGCGCCTGGGCGGTATAGACGTGCTCCTGCACGGTCTCGCCCTTGGGCTGCCAACGGACGGGCAGCCAGTCCAGGCCGGCCAGGCGCACCAGGTCGCCGGGGCGCGGCCCCTCGGGCTTGGCCTCGACCTTGTAGGCAGCAGGCTGCAGGGGCGTGCCCAATGCGCGGATACGGTCGGCCACGGCGCGCGCCGCCGCACCCGCGCCAGCCTCGTTCCAGTGGGTGTCGGTGCGCAGATAGGCATCGCCGGACACGTTCTTCATCACCGGCGCCAGATCCACCACCGGCACGCCCTGCGCGGTCAGGCGCGCGATCCAGTCGGCAGCCCGGTTCTCGAACTCGGCGGGCCGGTGCAGACCGCACAAGTGCTCGGATTCGATACGCGTCTTGTCCGGCACCACGGCCACCAGCAGACCGATGTTGCGCCTGGCCAGCGCCTGCCGGACCTGCACGACGGTATCGGCGCGGGCCTGCGCGTGACGCTGCGCATCGCGGTGCACCAGCAGTTCGTCGCGCAGGAACAGCCATCCTTCGCAGCCCTGGCGCACGCGCGGGCCCAGGTCGTGCAGCGTCACCCAGCCCAGCCCGCGTTGCAGGCGCGCGGCCTCGGCGGTCAGCGGCGCATCGGACATGTGGTTGGCGATATCGCGCATGACGGCGCCGTCCAGCACGCGGTCCAGCGACGGGTTGTCGCGCATCAGCTGCATGTTCTGCATCAGCACGCCCCAGCCATTGGAGACGAAGCCGGCGGCCAGGAACGCGATCAGCCCGACCGCGGCCAGCTTGCTGGTGCGCGTGGCGGGCGCGTAGGGCGGCTTGGTGTTGGTATTGGCGTTCATCGGGACCGGGCGCTCAGAACTGGAAGTAGAGGAAGGGCACCGCACCGCGCGCGGAGATCAGGCCGAACGACAACAGGAAGCCCGCCAGCGGCCACGCGGACCGCCACAACTGGCGCAGATGCGTATCGGGCCGGCCGGCCCACCAGGGGTGCATGGCCGGCAGGATCACGCAGACGATGCCCAACGCCGCGGCCAGGGCGTGCACGGGCCGCACGATCACGGCCAGCGCATCGGACAGGCCGATGCCGTTCAGGCCGAACTGGCCGCGGTACATGTTCATCGCCGATTCGAAACCCACGGCGCGGAACAGCGTCCAGGCCAGCATCACGAACAGCAGCGTCAGCACGTGAGACAGCCAGCGCGGCACGGCGGGCATGTGGCCTTCGTTCCAGGCACGCGCCGCGGCCAGCGCCAGTCCGTGCGCGATGCCCCACAGCAGGAAGTTCCAGCTGTCGCCGCCATGCCAGAGCCCGGCGATGGCCATGGTGAGCAGCAGGTTGCGATAGGTGGCCCAGCGGCCGCCCCGGTTGCCGCCCAGGGGAATGTAGAGATAGTCGCGGATCCAGGTGGACAGCGACAGGTGCCAGCGGCGCCAGAAGTCCTGGATGCTGCGGGCCAGATAGGGATTGTCGAAGTTCTCGGGAAAATGGAAGCCCAGCATCTGTCCCAGGCCGATGGCCATGGCGCTGTAGCCCGCGAAGTCGAAGAACAGCTGCAGCGTATACGCGCCGCATCCCAGCCACGCATCGGCCAGCGTGGGATCGGGCAAGGCGAAGGCCGCGTCCACCAGCGGCGACAGCGTATCGGCCACCAGCACCTTCATGCTGACGCCGATCATGAAGCGGCGCGCCCCCGAGGCGAAACCGGCCCAGTCGACCAGGCGCGATTCCAGTTCGCGCTTGACCCATTGGTACCGGATGATGGGACCGGCGATCAGGTGCACGAACATCGCCTGGTAAGCGCCGTAGCTGATGAAACTGCGGTCGGCCGGCACCGTGCGGCGCTGCACGTCGATCAGGTACGACACCGATTGCAGCACGATGAAGGACAGGCCGATCGGCAGCACCACGCGCTGCCATTCGATCGGCATCGCGCCCATCATCCGGCCCACGTGGCTGGCGCTTTCGACGACGATGTTGGCGTACTTGAACCAGCACAGCGTCGCGACGTTGATGCAGATGAACAGCACCAGCCGCCGCATGCGTCCACGGTCGGTCCGCGCGCCTTCGATGACCATCCCGCCGATCCAGCCCAGCGCCGTCAACGCGATGAACAGCAGCAGGTAGATGGGACTCCACCAGCCATAGAAGATCCAGCTGGACACCAGCAGGATGGCGTTGCGATGCCGTGGCGCGCCCAGCGCGTACACGAGCAGAAACGCCGGCAGGAACAGCGTCAGGAACTCCAGCGATGCAAAGACCATGCTTGATTATTCTTTTGTGTCAGTGAAGAGGGAGACGCAACCGCGCGATGGCGGGGGAGGGTATGGCAGGATTAGAATCAGCCGCATGCGCAGCCAGCCGAAGCCGAGATTCTTCCCGCGGATTCTTTCCGCAATATGCCGCTTGCTGGCAGTTGCGCTGCTTTGCGCGCCGGCGTGGCAGACGGCGGCGCAAACCGTGGCCATCACCTTCGACGATGGCTTCGACCCGCGCGGCGAGCCCCGCGCCGCGCAATGGAACCAGCACTTGCTGGACACGCTGGCCAGGCACCACATCCGCGCCATGTTCTTTCCTGCGGGTTTCATGGTCGACAGCCCCGAGGGCCTGGCCCTGGTGCGTGCCTGGGGCGCCGCCGGCCATGCCATCGGCAACCACACCTACACGCACAAGGGCTATGTCGACGGAACCTCGCCCGCGGCCTTCCTGCAGGACGTGCTGCAGGAGCAGGACCTGGTCGGCGCCATGCCGGGCTGGTGCCCCCGGCTGCGGCTGCCCTACCTGAACGAAGGCAGCACGCCCGAACGCAGCAACCAGCTGTATGCGCTGCTGGCCAGCCGGGGCTACGCGCTGGCCCCCGTCACCATCACCATCGACGACTGGAACTACAACGAACGCTTCATGGCGTCGGCCAACAAGAATCCGGCGCTGGACGTCGAAGCGTTCCGCAAACCCTATCTCGACCGGCTGTGGCAGGAAGTGCAGCGCCAGGAAGCGGAATGGAAGCAGCGGCTGGGACGCAGCCCGGTACACGTGCTGCTGCTGCATGCCAACGGCCTGAACACGATCGTGCTGCCGGACATCCTGGCGAAATTCGAAGCCAACGGCTGGTCGTTCGCCGACCCGGCCATCGCATTCACTGATCCGATCTACCAGCGCGGCTACACCGACGCCGCCGGCGCGCGGCACGCGCTGCCGGTGCCCGCCTGCCGCTGAGAAGGCGCCCGCAGGGTGCGCCGCGCCAGGCCGGGCCGTCATCTCAACGCGCCACCGAGTCGGTCGCGCCAAAGATGCGCGAACGTTGTCCCGCAGGCACCAGGAACACCGTGTAGCGCTGGCCGGCCTCGAGCGTGCCCAGGTTCAAGGCCTCGCCCACGGGCTGTCCCCCGCACGACAGTTGCAGCGCCAGCGCGACAGGATTGACCTGCCGGCGCTTGACCTGGCCGTGCGGCACGCCGTCCAGCAGGGTGATGTCGCGGCCCGCCACGCGCAGCGCGGCCGAGGCGCAACGCGCATCCAGGTTGTAGAACGCCACCGAGGCCTTCAGCGCATTGAAATCATCGGGCTGCTCGCGCACGATGGTGGTCGTGAACGCGCCCGCGGCATCCTCCACGCCCACCACGCTGGCGAATTCGCCCGGCTGCACGGTGACCGACACGTTCTGCTTCGTGCCGCCGTCGCGCACCAGCGCGCCCTCGATGGCGCGGCCAGCGCGAATCGGCAGAAAGTCGGAAGCCGGCTTGGCCGCGTCCAGTTTCAGGCGGGCATTCGAGCCGGAGGCGATGACCTCCACCGGCTTGCCGCCGCCATTGACGAAGCGCACGAAGGACGAATCCTCGGCCGGACCGGTCTCGTAGAGCGGAACCTCCGCGGCGCCCGCCGTCATGCAGGACAGCGCCCCCAACAGGCTCGACAGAATCAGCGATGTCTTCATTTCTTCAGCTTCATGATGGCGGGAGAGGTGGCCAGCGCGTCGACGATGGCCTTGCTCCAGGAGGCATAGCCCGTCTGCGTGAAATGCTGCCCGTCCAGCGTCTGCCACTGGCCGGGCTTGGAGAACTTCAGGGAATCGACGTAGGTGCACGGCGCCACGTTGGATGCCAGGAACTTGGACAGCTCCATCGTGCGCGGCGTGTTCTTCGAGAAAGGCCCGCCCTCGGTGCCCCAGGCCGGACCGACCCAGATGCAGGTGGTCTTGGTGGCGGCGATGGCCTTGGTCAGGCTGGTGACCTCCTGCCAGGCCCAGGTCTTGGGAAACGCGGGCTTGTCGTACGAGCCCATGGTGTCGCCCATGATGACGACCACGACGTCCGGCTTGCCTTTCTGGATGAGATCGGTGATGGGCGTGGTGCGCGCTTCCTTGCCCTGCAACACGGCAGGGCTGGTGCCGACCTGGTCGGCGCCGCAATCCACGGGCACGGACGTCAGCCAGCGCGATGGGCTGGCGCCGCACGCCCCCACGGAATGCACTTGCGCCCCCTGCGCCAGCAGCGCCTTGTGCAGCGGCTCGCGCAGATAGTTGGACAGGGTCATGTGGCTTTCGCCGATGACAAGCAGGGACAGTCCCGCCAGGGCGGACAGGGGCATTGCGTATCCTTCGTCTCGATGCCGCGCGAACGCGCGTGGTGGCTTACGGTTTCAGTTTCGTCACGCCGGGCAACTGGACGATCGCATCGGCAATGTCCTTGCCCCAGTACTTGTAGGCGGTGGTGGTCAGGTGCTGGCCGTCGGTGCTGCCCCATTCGCCAGGTTTGGACATCTTGGTCGAGTCGATGTACGCGCACGGCGAGACATTGGTCGCCAGGAAGGACGACACCTGCTGCACGCGCGAGAACGTCTTGTTGTACTTGCCGCCTTCGCTGCCCCAGGGCGGACCGACCCAGACGCAAGTGGTCTTGGTGCTGGCCAGCGCCTTGGTCAGCGCGGTGGTCTGCTGCCAGGCCCAGGTCTTGGGGAACACGTCCTTGCCATAGCCGCCGATGGTGTCGCCCATGACGATGACGACCAGGTCGGGCTTGTCGGCGGCCACCAATTGCGTGATGGGCGTGGTGCTGGCGCTTTGCTTGCGCACCAGCGGCGCCTTGTTGAGACGCTCGGCGCCGCCGCAATTGCCCTGCGTGGCGGCGACCCAGTCGCCGGGGTTCGAGCCGCACACGCTTACCGTGTGCACCTGCTTGGCGCCGTTGGCCAGCAGGTTGTCGTGCAACGTGTCGATCAGATAGCCGGGATAACCCAGATGGCTGTCGCCGACGACCAGGATGGTGAGGCCGGCAAGAGCGGATGCGAGCATGATGAAGGGTTCCTGAAAATTCGGAGTGTGGATTACCGGCTGTACGGCGAGCGGTACGGCACCACCGGCAGCTCCATGGACTGCTTCTGCGGATAGAACGAGTACCGCAGATACAAACCGCCGGCCACCTGCCGGTAGTCGCTGGCGTTATCCATCGACACGGTTGCGCCCAGGTGCAGATTCTTGGACAACTGGTATTCGCCCGTGGCGGCCAGGTTGTAGCCCACGCCCGTCTTGGACTGGCCGGGGTACACGGCGCCGTCGTTCAGGCCGGCGGCCCCGGCCGACAGGGCCGCCACGCGCTGGCGCTCGCTGCTGGTCGGGAAGTACTTGGCGTTGCTCTCGCGGAAATGCTGGACGCCGACGGAGCCTTGCACCTTGTAGCTGAAGCGGTCCGAACGCTGCGCCCACGTGACGGGCAGGCTGAGCGAATAGAACTCCTGCGGGCTGAAGTAGCCGCCATTGCCGTAGGTGGAGAAGCGCTGGTTGTTGTTGTAGAACGTGCCGCCCACGTTCACGCCGGCCGTCAGCAGGCTGTCCTTGCCGCGATGCAGATACACGTAGGAACCGCCGCCGATCTCGCTGCGCGTGTTCGACGCCACGTTGCGGCCGTTCAGGGACTGCCACGAGCCGTAGCCATACACGCCATGGGTGGGCCGATCGATGCCGATCTGGCCCTGCACGCCGGTGGCCGTCACGCCGCCCCACGTGTCGCCCGTACGGGCATCGCGCGCGCCGGCGAACGACGCCAGGCTGTCGGTGACCGCGCGGCGGGACGCGCCAACCGAATACCAGGTGCCGGCCTTGGGATCGATGGATCCCTTGAGCTCGACGCCCCCGACCACATTGCTCTTCAGGAACCCCAGCGGCGTCGTGCCGATGTCGGCCTTCAGGTTCCTGGTTTCGTAGCCGACCGACAAGCCAACGCCACTGTCCTTCTGCGAGCCCGGTCCGCCGGTGGCGCCCGACTGCTGCGCCAGCGCGGCCACTGGACCGCCGCCGAACTGGCTGCGGCTGACCATGTCGTCGCGGACCGAGCGGGCATTCAATTGCACGGGGGTGGCGCGCAGCGACAGCTTGCCTTCGCCCAGAGGCAGACGCGCCTCGACGGGCTGTTGCGTCATCGTGAGCTTGCTGGTGCCGGGCTGGCCGTTGTTGGACTGCGCGAAGGCGCCGGCAAGGATCTGTGGCGAGCGCTCCGCGCGCAGGTCCTGCAGTTCGTTCTGCATGGCGCGCAGATCGGAAGGCGACTCGGCCGACTGCGTGGACCGCGCGGGTGCGGTGGCCACGGTGCGCGGCACGGTGATGCTCTGCGACGCGCTTCCTGGCCTGCCCACCAGCAGATCCTGCGACCCCGGACCCGCGGTGCCCGCGGCCACGGCGCGCTTGGCCGATGGCCCAGACGGCTCACGGGTCGCGACGACCGGCTGCACGATCGCGGACGGCGTGTTGCGTTGCGGAGCCAGGGGCGCGGACGGCGCGACATCGCCGTACGGCTTCGACGAGGGAACCGCCAGCAATTCGACCGTCGGTTGCGACCGGCCCGACGCCGGGACCGGGTAGGCGTCCTGCATTCCCTCGTACGGCACCGAATACTGCGAACTGCGTCCGGCGAAAGGATTGTCATACGCGGCGGGCTGAGTGTCCGCCATGGCCAGTTGCGTCTGCCCGCGCGCCTCCTTGACCTTGATGGCCTGGGCCAGCAGATCGACCGCCTTGCCGCCTTTGCCGCGCATGCGATAGACACGCGCCGCGCCGGCCAGGATGTCGGGATCGTCGGGCGCCGCCGCGACGGCGCGTTCGAGCGTCTCATCGGCATAGCGGCTGTCCTGCCCCTGCGCGGCGACCTGCGCAGCCCCCAGCAGCAGATTGGCGTTGTTCGGCTCGCGCTCCACCAACTGCTTGTACAGGTTCAGCGCCTTGGCGTTGTCGCCGCTGTCGGCGTACATGCGCGCCAGCGTGCCCACCGCCAGGGGATCGTCGGGACGCTTGTTCAGCACCGGGGACAGCGTGTCATAGGCGTTGGCCAACTGGCCGCGCTGGCGCAGCAACTCGGCCTGGCGCACGGTGTAGAGCATCACCAGGTCTTCCTGCTGGCGGGCCTGGTCCGGCGTCAGCGGCTGCGCCTGGATCTGGCGCAACACACTGGCTGCCTCGACATCCTGTTCGGCCTTCAGCAGCAGGCCCGCATAGGGCAGCAGGGTATCGGGGCGGGAACCGCCCGGGCCGTTCTGCAATTGCCGCATCAGGCTCATGCCGCGCGCCGTGTCGCCGGCATCGACGTAAGCCTGCGCGATGGTGCCGATCAGCGCAGGATTGCGTCCCGCGGAGGATTCGAGCCGGGCCAGCATGGCGCGCGCCTCGTCCGTGTGGCCGGCGCGGCCGACCTCGGCGGCGCGCAGCGCCTGCATCTGAACGCCGACCTGCATCTCGGTGGCCGTCATGGCCGGCGTGCGCCGGGATTCGGGAATGCGTGCCAGCGTTTCCTGGGCTTTGGCCGATTCGCCCATCTGCATCGACAGCAGGGCGCTGGCGTACAGCGCGTCCGGCATGTCCGGGTTGGACGCCAGCAGGCCGTCCACGATACCGCGGGCCTCGGTGCGCTGGCCCTTTTCCAGGTACTGGCGCGCCAGGTCCAGGCGAATCCAGGGATTGTTCGGGTCGTCGCGCAAGGCGTCTTCCAGCGCAAGCCGCGCGCCCTCGCTGTCGCCGCGCTGCTCGGCCGCCTTGGCGCGCCCCGCGGCAACGGAGGCGCGCAACTGGGGCAGGTCGCCCAGATCCGCTCTCTGCGAGGCGCTCATGCCGTTGACCAGTTGCATGGCCTGTTCGGAACGGCCCGTCTGCCCCAGCACCCCCACCAGGCCGCCCAGCGCCTCGCTGTTGCGCTTGTCGGACGTCAGCACGGCGCGGTACGTCTTTTCCGCCGAGGCCAGATCGCCCTGCGCGGCATACGCACGGGCCAGCCCGTTGCGACCGGCCGGCTCACGCGGATCCAGCCGCGTGGCCTGTGCGAACAGGCCACGCGCCGAAGCCGCATCGTTGGCGGCCAGCGCGGCCGTGCCCTGGTTGTAGAGGTTCCAGTAGCGCGCCGAATTCAGCGACTTGCCCCAGCTTGCGCCGCCCGGCCGCGACACGGCGCGCGTCAGCAGGCGTTCGGCCTCGAGCAGGTTGTTCTGGCGCATGCGCACCACGCCCAGGCCGCCCAGGGCATCGGCATTGTTGGGGCTGGTCTGCAGCTTGGCGGTGAATTCGCGTTCGGCATCGACCATGTCGCCGCGCCGCAGCGCGGCATAGCCACGCGCCAGGACCGGATCCAGGGCCATCGCGACAGGCACCGAATCGCTGGCGCCGCGGGCCAACTGGGCCGGCGCGGCGGGACGCGCCTGCTGCATCTGCGCGCGGATGTCGGCATCGTCGGGATGCGTCGCCAGATACGCCTCGAACAGTGGCTTGTCCTCGGGACGCGGCGCCCCCAGCCAACTCAGCGAGGCGCGCCAGAACTCGGCGGCGGCGCCGCCGATGTCGCTGCGGGTCGACAACTGCTGCAGACGGCGGATGCCTTCGGCGCGCGTGCGCTCGTTGCGCGCCATGTGCTGCGCCAGCTGCAACTGGATGGCGGGATTGCCCGGCTGCTGGCTATCCAGGCGCCGCAGGCCCTGGATGGCGCGTTCGAGGCCGCCGTCGGTGTAACCCAGGTAGTTGTAGTACTCACGCCCGACGTCGCCTTGCGGCATCTTGCCGCCCAGCGCCTGGTCGTACTGCGCGATGGCGGCGCCCATACCGGGAATGTCGTTCTTGTTGGCCGCGTCCTGCGCCATCAGGCGGGCCTTCTCGAGCGCGCCGCGGCCGGGATCCGAGGCCAGGTTCAGATCTTGTTCGAGCTGGGGCACGAAACGGCTGGCGGGCGCCGCGGCGCGCAAGCGCGTCAGGTAGTCGCGCGCCTGCGTCAGCTGCTTGCGATCGATCGCGATGGCGGCCATGCCGTACAGCGCCTCGGGCTGGCGAGGATCGATGAGCAGCAGTTTCTGCCAGGCCTGCACGGCCTGGTCAGGCTTGCCCTGGGCACGCCAATAGCGGCCCTGTTCGACCAACGTACGGGAAGCGTCATCCTGGGCCCAAGCTGTCGCCGGGTTCGCCAAGGCTGCTGCCAGCAGCCCTAAAACTACCGTGTAACGACGTGCGGACATGGTTTTTCCCACTGTAATTGGATATGCCCCGTGCCGAGGAAACGGTAGCGCCCGTCCATCCAGGCTGTGCTGAACATGCTGAGGACGTAATCGTAATACGGGGGTTGTTGCTGCTCCACGCGTTCCGGCGTCAGGCTGGCGTCCCAGTTGCTCAGCGCGCGCTCGGTCTGGCTGCGCAGCAGTGCTTCCTGGCCCGATGCCCTCAGATATGGCAACAACGCGGCCGAGAATCCGAACGGCCCCGCACCGGATACCTCTCCGGTATACACATCGACCTTCTCGGGCGGCACACCCGTCTTCCCGGTGGCCTGGGCCAGGCCCCTGAGTGCCTGCAGCATGGGCTTGGCCAGCGGATCGTCGGAGGCAATCATGCCGGCCCACATATAGGTGCGAATGGCGTCGTAGCTGCCGACCGACCCCTTGGCGGGATCCGGTCCGAACTTGCCCTTGCCATCTTCGGCCACGTCGTAGGCAACCCAGTCGGCCACATAACCCAGCGGGCTGCTCTGCTGCACCAGGCGCAGCGTGTTGTCGGCGATGCGGCCCCATGAGCCCTCGGGCGACTCGGCCTGCAGGCGACGCAGCAACGAGACTGGCAGATAGCTGGGGTTGGCGCGCCACTGCCGGGGCTGGACGAAGCCCTCGGCGCCAGGCAGCAGCATGGTGCCGAACCCCTGGAACTCAGCGACCTCGCGTTCCTCGATCAGCGCCATCAGCGCGCGCGCCTGGCGCGCGTACTCGGGGTGGTTCCAGACGCGCGCGGCTTCCAGCAACGCATACGCGAACCACAGATCGGCATCCGATGCGGAATTGGTGTCGAGCACGCCCCATGAGCCATCATCGCGCAGGCCCCAGTACCAGGCTGGCAGGCGCTGGGTCATGTCGCCGGCCGCCAGATTGTCCACGCTCCAGCGCCACAGGCGATCGAAGGTTTCGCGATCGCCCGCCACCAGCGCGAAGAACATGCCGTACGACTGCCCTTCCGACGAGCTGTGCTGCTTCGGCGTGCTGGCGTCAAGCACACGGCCATCCTTCTGCACGTAGTGCTGCTTGAAACCGTCCCACTTCGGCCACGCCGGCATCTCGCAGGTAGACGAGGCCAA
This sequence comes from Bordetella ansorpii, assembly GCF_900078315.1. Taxonomy (GTDB): domain Bacteria; phylum Pseudomonadota; class Gammaproteobacteria; order Burkholderiales; family Burkholderiaceae_B; genus Bordetella; species Bordetella ansorpii. The sequence continues at coordinate 43,487 of NZ_FKBS01000006.1, read as the reverse complement.
CGCAGCGGCCGGGGCCGTCACGGCCAGCAGCAGACCGGCGGCCATGCGGAGCAGGGCGCGGAGCGGTCGTGCGCGTGGACGGGCGGCGGGCATCATGGCATCAGGCCTTCGGCGACGGTCTGGACTTGCGGCGGGACAACAGACCGATCAGCAACGCCAGCGCGGCGATCAGCAGCACCAGCATGGTCGCCACGCCCGCCAGCGACAGGGCGGGATGGATGGCCGACAGCGCCCAATCGATGCGCTTGACCAGGCTCAGGCTGCCCACGTAATACTGCTGTTCGCCGACCAGCGAGTCGATCTGTTTGCCGCGGATGACGACCAGGCTGCCCTGGATGGGATTCTTGTAGTCCTCGCCTCCCAGCAGCGCCGACGTGGCGTCCTGCAGGCCCTCGGGCCGGTTGCTGGCGATCAGCACCACGCTGCGCTGGGCTTCGCGCGGCGACTCGAAGCCCGCCACCACCGCGCTGACGCCGGTGCCGGTATAGGCCAGCGCCGTACGGCGCGGCTCGTTGTCCAGGCGCGGGTCGGCATGGAACCAGCCCAGTACGCGATACACCAGATCGGACACGCCAAAGTTCGCGGAGCCCGAATAAGCAGGCACGGAGGACGCCCACTCCTTCAGCCACGACTGATCGGCGCCCGACGCGATCACCAGCAAGTCCTTGCCCGCGGGGGCGGAGGACGCCTGCTGCGCGCGCGACACCGAGACGCCCGTGGCGGGATAGCCGGTGGACTCGCCCATACGGCCCATCACCGTCAGATAGGCGCTGTATTCCGGGTTGGCGGCATTGGCGCCGAGCACGACCAGGGTGTCGGACAGATCGGCCATGCGTGTGAACGGGAAACCGGCCTGCGTGAAGGCGGCCAGGTCAGGCATGGCGATGAAGTGCGGATAACCGCTGACGTCGATGGTGGATTCCGGATCGATGGCGCCGCGCACGTTGTCGATGATGATGTCGCGGCACTCGCCCTGCTTGATGTAGTCGTACATGTAGCGGAATTGCAGCTGCGACCGCGACTTCAACGATTCCAGCGGCACGTCCAGCTGTGCCCGCATCGGCAGGCTTTCATCGGGCAGCACCTGCGCGCGCAATGTCTCGCCATCCGAGATGCGCTCCAGTGCGAACAATGGAATCGACTTGATGAACTGGTCGTCGACGCTGAACAGCAGCGACGAGTTCACGGAGGTCGGCTGCGGCGTATAGCGATAGCGCAGGTCGATCGGCACCTTTTTCTCGTGCCAGCCGAACAGGTCCGGCGCCACACGCACGTCCATGCGGATCGTCTCGGGGCTGTAGCCCGACACGCTCATCCGGCTGGCGTCCATCAGCTCACCGAACGACACCGCACGATCGGAGCGCAGCCACCTGGGCGCGTCGTAGGGCTTGCGCGGCTGCAGTCCCGCGAACTGCGTGATGGTGATGGCGGGGCCCGACAACGTCTGGCTGCCGGTGACCAGCGCCGCCGCGGCCTGCTTCAGTTCCTTCGCGTCGCGGCCCATCACCAGCAGCACCTTGCCGTTGGGATCGTTGGGATTGGACGTGATGGCCAGCGTGGGGCCTTGCAGCGGGTCGACCGTCACGCCCGGAATCTTGTTGCCCACGGCCAGCATGACCGCGTTGCCGCGCGCGGGAAGCTGGCCCACCGATGCACTGAATCGAGCGCCGCGATAGCTGGCCAGCGCACCGAACCACGACGACACCGCGCCCGCCGCTTCCAGCGCCGCGGCGTCGGGCTGCGCGGCGAACACGAACGGCAGTTGCAGTTGGCGGCGATCGCGGCGATCGAAGAACGGCTCGGGCAGATTGGCCAGGTCGTCGGGCAATTGCACGGCCGACGTCATCAGCTCGAGTTGGCTCTGGTTGCTGATGTTGGTCCACAGGCTGGAGTGCAGCGGATCCTCGCAGTCCATGGTGTAGTGGCCGATCAGCTGCAGGCGCAGCGCGCTGTCGGCAGTGACCAGGTAGGGCGGGATGTCGATCGTTCGCCGCTGGTTGATGCCGCCCTGTTCCTTCGGCACGGGAATCGTCGCCGCGACTTCGTCGTTGACCAGCACATTGATGTGCGAGATGTCCGGCAGCAACGAAGGCGAATAGGTGTAGCGCATGTCCAACCGCGCGGCGGTGACGACCTGGTCGTTGCGCACGCCGAACTGGAAGGTATTGCTGCCATCCACTCCGCGCAGGTTCACGGGATACTGCGCGCCCAGTTGCTCGAGCGTGTAGGACACCGAGGGCACGAAGGGCGGCGCCACCGGCGCCTGGGCGTTGGTGCGGGGCGCGGCGTTGGTAAAGGACGGCGGCGCCTCGGCCGGCAACCCTTGGAACGGGGCCATCTGGGACTGGGCGGCGGCTTGCGTGCCCAGCACGCAGCTCATCAGCAGGGCCCCCTTCACAAACGCGGGGCGCAGCGCGAAGGCACGCGGTGCACGGTTATCGGGCTTGCGCATGGCGTTGGCCTTTTCTTGGCGTTTTACGGAAGGCATGTTCAGGATCCGAGGCGGCGTTGCGCACGAGCGCGCAGGGACAGATAGACCAGCACGGCCAGCACCACGGCGCTGAATACCAGCGCCAGCACCAGCAGCAAGGGGTGGTTGGCGAAGAACCACTGCACAGCCAGCCAGGGCGGCAACGTACCGATGTAATAGCTCTGTTCGTTGGACAGCGTCGCGACCTCGGTGCCGTTCACGACGGCGAGATCGCCCTGGATCTTCTGGTCGTTGTTGCGGTTGACCAGCACGGCGCGCACCGCGGCCGCCAGGCCGTCGGCATTCGTGCCCGACACGACCACCACGCTGCGTCCGGACGACAGCGGCGACTCGATACCCTCCAGCATGCCGGAGGGGCCGCTACCGGTGGCGACGACCTTGCCGCTGGCGGGCGCGCCGCGCGTACGCGGGTCCGAGCCACGCCAGTCGAGCGTGCGCGACAGCCAATCGGAAATGCCGAAGCGGTTGCCCCCTCCCTCGGAACCGCCGGGCAGATAGCCGCTCCAGCGCTTGAGCAGCGGCTGGTTGCCGCCGGACGACAGCACCAGCAGATCCTTGTTGCTCAGCTGGTCGGCTTGCGCGGCGCGGCCCACCGTCACGCCCACCGCGGGATAGCCGGTGGATTCGCCCATCGCGCCCATCAGCATGAGGTAGGCGGAATAATCATTGGCGCCCGCCTGGTCGGGCAGCACGACAGCGGTTTCGGACAGGTCCGCCATGCGCGTGAACGGAAAACCCGCATCGCTGAAGGCGCCCAGGTCGGGCATCGCGGCATATCGCGGCAACCGCGAGATGTCGATCGTCGAGGCCGGATCGATGGCGCTCATGACGTTGTCGACGATGCTGTTCTGGCATTCGCCCAGCTTGGCGTATTCGTAGGTGTAGCGGAACTGCAGGCCCGCCATCGGCGGCAGCATGTAGGGCGGCACCATCACGGTGGCGCGCGCCTCCGACGGCGGCATGCCCGAGACGCGGCTGAAGAGATCCGAGCGGACATCGGGATGCAGCGACAGGGTCTGCACCAGCTGATTGCCCGCGGTCACTTCCAGCACGGACTGGCGCGCCGGACGCGGCGAATAGCGATAGTGCAACTCCATCGGCACGCCGTCGCTGCGCCAACCGAACAGGCCCGGCGGCAATCGCAGGTTCAGGTCGATGGGCGCGGGGCGATGGCCATAGACGTTCATGCGGCTGACGGGCATCAGCTCGCCGAACTGCACGGGACGGTCGTGAGGCAGCCAGTTGGGGGCGTCGTAGGGCTGGCGGGGCTCAGGCGCATCCAGCCTGGTGATCTGGGTGGAAGGGCCGGACAGGGTCTGGTAGCCCAGCGCCAGCGCGATGGCCGCCTGCTTGATCTCGCCATCGTTGCGCCCCATCACCAGCAACAGCTTGCCGTATGCATCGTTGGGATTGGGCACCATGGCCAGCGTCGGGCCCGACACCGACGGCATCTGCAGGCCGGGCAGGGTGTCGCCCGGGCGGGCGAGCACCACGGCGTGGCCCTGCGTGGGCAGCGTGTCCAGGCTGACGGGGAAGCTGGCGCCGCGATAGCTGGCCAGCGCCCCCATCCACGACGAGACGATGCCCGCGGCTTCCAGCCGGCCCGCATCGGGCGCGCCCGGCAGCATGATGGGCAACACCAACGGACGGCCGTCGTGCTTGTCGAAGAAAGGCGCCGGCAGCAATGCCAGGTCGTTCGGCAGATCCGTGGGCACCACGGTCAACTCCAGCGCGCTGTCGGGATTGATGTTGGCCCACAGGCTGGAATGCACGGGATCTTCGCAGCTCAGCGTGTAATGGCCGATCAACTGCAGGTTCAGGCGGTTGAATTCGCGCAGGGCCGGCACCGGCAACGGGATGACGCGCTGTTGCGGCTTGCCGCTCTCTTCCTTGGGCAGCGCCACGCTGTCGGCCACGTCGCCGTTCAATTGCACCTTGATGTGCGACAGGTCGGGCAACAACGCCGGCGAGTAGGTGTAATCCAGATCCAGGCGCATGTCCACGATGCGCTCGTCCAGCCTTGCGCCGAAATCCACGCCGTTGGAACCATCGATCCCGCGCAGGGGCAGGCCGTCACGGGCGCCCAGTTGCGACAGTGGGATGCGGTACGTGCGGGAACCGTCGGGCAGGGCAGCGGCCTGGGCAGGCGCCGTCGGCGCCGAGGCAGCGGGAGCCGCCGGCGTGACGGGCATGGGCGCCGTGGCGGGCGTCCGGGCAGCCGTGGGCACCGGGTCCACGATGGGCAGCGGATCGACGGCGGGGGCCGGTTCCGTGGGCAGGGGCACATCGGCCTGCGCGGCGAACGCCGAAGCAGAACTCGCCGCCCACAGCAACGCGCCAACCAACAGGGTCGGCATGCGCGGTCGCGCGGGCACGGTCATGCTCGGATCGGGCCTGAAGGTCATCACGCTCTCGTTGTTCAATTCTTGGGAGATGCCGGAACCGTACGGCGCAAGCGAACCATGCTGCGATCGCGCATGTAGCGCAACAGCAGCGTGAAACCGCGCAGGCCGATGGAAGAAATATGACGCATGGCGACCAGCGGCGACGCGGGTTTGCTTTGCCCCCACATCGACGCCCAGGTGTCCGCCCGCGCGAACGTGACCTGCGCCAACTCGCTTTCCTGATCCATGTTCAGGTTCTGGAAGCTCAGGCCCAGGCGATTGTCGCGGCTGAACGACACGGTCGCGGGAAACACGCCTTCGAAATCACCACGGAATATCGAGATGTGCACCGTCGATCCCTGCGGCACCTGCGCCCCCTTGGGCAGCACCACGCCGACGCCCCCTTGCGAGAAGTCGCTGATGCGGCAGGTAATGCTGCGGCCGTCGGGCAGCCCCACCGCCGCGGGCAGATCCACCGTCACGCGGTGCGTGCTGCGCAACTGGCGCACTTCACCGGCAACGGCAACGGCAGCACTGGTGATGACAATGTTGTAGAACGTCCAGACCACGTTGATCAGGATGGTCAGGACGGTGTCCAGATCCGACGCGGCAATCATGCTGACCACGCCGATCACCAACCCCAGCAGGTTCAGCCCCAGCAGCACGACGTAGGGACGCGCCAGCTCCCAGTCGAAGTACGACTTGCTGATCACGCCTCCTTTGGCGGTCACGTTGAAAATGGCCCGGTTGGGGCTGACCAACGTCTGCAGGGCGGGACGCATGATGTACCAGGCCAGCACAGCCTCGTAGACCTCGTTCCAGAACGAATGGCGGAAACGCCCCTGCACGCGCGCGCCGCTGATGCTCGACAGGAAGATGTGGGGCAGAGCATAGGCGGCCACCATCAGCGCCGATGCCTGGAACACGTGCGCCCCGAAGAACAGGAATGCCAGCGGAGTGGTCAGGAACACCACGCGCGGCAGGCCGAAGAAGAAGTGCAGCATGGCGTTCAGGTAGCACAGCCGCTGCCCAAGCTTCAGCCCACGTCCCAACAGGGGATTGTTGATACGGATGATCTGCGCCATGCCCCGCGCCCAACGCGTGCGCTGGCCGATGTGGCGCGACAGGTTTTCCGTGGCCAGGCCCGCCGCCTGGGGAATGGCGAGGTACGCGGTGTTGAAACCCGCGCGATTCATCTTCAGCGCGGTCAGCGCATCCTCGGTGACGCTTTCCGTTGCCACGCCGCCGACCTCGGCCAGATGGCTGCGCCGTATCACTGCGCAAGAGCCGCAGAAGAACGTGGCGTTCCAGAGGTCGTTGCCGTCCTGGATGATGCCGTAGAACAGTTCCCCCTCGTTGGGCACGTTGCGGAACGTCTCGAGATTGCGCTCGAAAGGATCGGGCGAGAAGAACACGTGCGGCGTCTGCAGCATCGCCAGCTTCTGGTCTTTCACGAACCAGCCCATGCAGATCTGCAGGAACGAGCGCGTCGGGATGTGGTCGCAGTCGAAGATCGCGACGAACTCGCCATCGGTCTTGGCCAATGCGGCGTTGATGTTGCCCGCCTTGGCGTGACGATTGTCCTCGCGGGTGAGATAGCCTGCTCCTGCCTGGGCGCAGAAGTCGCGGAACTCGGCGCGACGCCCGTCATCCAGCACGTAGACCCGCAGCTTGTCGGCTGGCCAGTCCAGCGCCATGGAGGCCAGCACCGACTGCCGAACCACGCTCAACGGTTCGTTATAGGTCGGAATGAAGACGTCGATGGTGGGCCACGTGGCGCAGTCGCCTGGCATCGGCATGGGCTTGCGCTGCAATGGCCAGGCACTCTGGAAGTAGCTCAGCAGCATCACCGTCAGGGCATACAACTCGGCCAGCAGCAGGCCGTACCCGAATGCCATGTCGATCGGATCCAGGAAGCCCAAGGTCTGGGTGACCCGCCAGTACATGTAGCGCAGCGACACGATGATCGACAGCGTCACCATCACCAGCGTGATCAGGCGTCCACCCATGCGGTTCAGCACCAGCGCCAGCGCCACGCAGATCCCGGTGAACATCAGTTGCTCGGCCAGGCCGAATTCGACCGTGACGGCCAGCACGAACAGCACTCCGGCCACCAGGCCCGCAAGCACACGCACCCAGGCCTTGGACCACAGCGGCAACGCCAGCAGTGTTTCGTCCCAGGCCGGTGCGCCGTCGCGGCGGCTGGCGCGCGGAGGAGGCGGGTTCGTCATGCCGGTTGGCCTCCGGCATTGCGCAGCTGCTGCAACACCCAGCCCGCGCAGGAAAGCAGGTCGGCGCGGCCCAGGCTGTGCGGGTCGTGTTCGATGACCGTGCGGCCATACGCCAGCGCTTCACTGACGGACTGGTCTTGATGGATCACGCCGATCACGCGCTCGCGCAGCGACTCGCGGATCAGGCGCACCGCGTCTTTCGACAATTGGCGGGAACCGTCGGCCTGGTTGATGACGTAGCCATGCCCCAGGTAGTCGCTACGGTTGGCGCAGTAGCTTTGGATCAGGCCCTCGATCATGGGGATCGTGGCATACGATGCCGCGTCGGCCAGCGTCACGGCCATGACCAGATGGGCGATGCCCAGCGATTGGCGCAGATATTCGGATGGGCCCGGCGGCGTGTCGATCACCACCACGCTGTCCTCGGTGATGTTCAGGGCTTCCAGGTGGCGCTTGAGCCACAGCGGATCCGCCACCAGTTGGCGCTCGAGCGTCTGGCGGTCGGCCTCGTTGACCAGGCCGAACGGCATCATGTAGATGCCGGACTGTCCCTGCACGCAGGCATCGCGCCACGAAGTACCGCCCACGCTGGCACGCGAGATGCCGCCAATGTTGGTCAGGTCGCCGCCCAGGTGAAAGCGCAACGCGTTCTGCGGATCCAGGTCGATGGCCAGCACCGAACGGCCCGCTTGGCGCAAGGCGACGCACAGATTGGCTGCGACGGTGCTCTTGCCCACCCCGCCCTTGGCGGAAACGATAGCGATGATCTTCACGGTTACTTGTTGGTGGAGAAGGAACCGGACGCCAGGCGGGCGAACACGTTCTTGAGGGACTCGCCCGCGGCCCCGGGCGCGGACTCGGCGGATGACTGGACGACGGGTTCCGGTTGCGCGGCGACCGGAGCGGGCTCGGGAGTGAAGGTGAAGACGGCCGGTTGCGGCATGGGATCGGCCGACGGCGCTGCGACCGGCATCATGAACGCCGCCCCGAAGTCCGGCTGGGGCGCTGCGGGCGGCGACGCGGCAAAGACGTTGTCGGGCTCGGGCGGCGGCACCGGCGCATACATCGGAGCCGCCTGGACGGGCGTCTCGGCCGGCGCGGCGAAAGCGGGCGGCGCATCCCAGGACGCGGGGGCGGGCGCCATGGCCGGCGGGTTTTCCCACGACACCGGCTCGGCGACGGCTGGCTCGGCGTTCCACGACGAAGGCGCGGGGGCCGTGACCGGGGCACCGACCGGCTGCTGGGCGTCCCAGGGCGTGGGCGCAGGCGCCACGGCCGGCGCGACGACGACCGGCGGCACCTCCACGTAAACCGGCGGCGGCTCGACCTGCACGGAACCTGGCGCGATGGCCTGGGCAACCGGCGGGATGGACACGTCAGGCGACGCCGATGCCGGCGTGCTGGACGGCCAAGGCGAACCCGCGGCGGGCAGATCCGTGCGCGCCCCCACGGACGGCGGCAGCATGGCCAGCTCGGGCCGGATGGCCGACAACAATGGCCAACGGTCGCGTGAAGCCTGGGCCTGATTGGTCTGGCCTACTTCAAGGTATTGCTCGGGGTCTCCGCCGAACCGCCGGTAGAGACTCGAAATATCGGTAGCATCGCTCATGGTTCGACCTGTTCTGTGGGACTCCGCCTTCAGGCGGGGACTGGCATCAAGGGAGGCTTACTTGCCGAAACGGAACATGACGGTTCCCATGGGGTCGGGTTCGCCGACCTGCGACACGTGCAATTGCGCATCGGCCCCCAGCTCACGCATCCAGGACTCGTAGGCGCCTTCCAGGAAACCGATCGTCCATGCCTGGTGTCCTGCGCCGAACGCGGCCTGCAGGGGAGCGCAGTAATGCGCCAGCATCAAATGATCATTCGCCTCGGAAATGTCCACCCAGCCCCAATCCTGCCCTCGCCAGATGAGGTTCATGGCCTTCTGCAGGTCGCCCACCGTGCCCGATCCCCCCAGCGCATGCTGCTGAGCAAAGCGCTCGCCGGTGCGGCGCATCATGCTGCGCAGGTTCTTCGGCGTCAGATCATGGGTCAGCTCCTCGGCCAGGGCATTGAGGAAGTCGCGCCACTGATGAGAGCAAAGACGTTGGGTGAGATGGGTGTAAACGGCGCTTTCCACGACTGTCCTATGGATGAGCGGCATCAGAACGCGATGCCGGAACGCAACGGGCAGGCCCCCGCGGCGCGCGATGCAGGCGCATCGCAAAGGATTGAAATTATGCGCAAAAAAGAGACAGCCAAGTCGTTGGCTGCCCGCCGCGAGCGGGAATATGCAAGCGCCCAGGAGGGCGACGGCAGTCGGCCTGGGAGGCTCCGCCTCGCGGGGACGCGGACAGGAAGGATGGGATTCTTTCTGCTGGCGAACTTCGGCTTAACTGAAACCAACATGGCACTTCTGCCAATTGGCAAGGCGGAGCTGCGGGGTTCTGGCCGCGCATTCTTGAAGCATGACCTTGCGTCTCAGGTGTTCTGGAGCGCCAAGCGCGGGACTGACGAACGCCGCCCTGAACTGGACCGATTCTAATATGGAGATGTTTAAATCTGCATTCAATTGCTACCTCCAGCTGCAATTTTCGGGCCAACCTGACGTTTTTTGACGTTTTATGCCGACAAGGCAGCATACGTGAGGCGAGGTGTTGCTCGAATAGCGACACTCGCCGTCGCTCACGCGAATGAGGTAGCCAAGCGAGGCACTGCCGTTTTAAGATGCACCGTACGAATCCTTGTCCATTTGATACTCAAAGATTCGTAATTACGGTCAAGCTACCGAATTTTTACGATTTCGTTACTGTGGGCAGTGGCGAGTCTGGAATCCGGCCACAGGCAGAAGGAAGCTCGCGATGTCCACCGCACCCGTTGAATTGCAGCCCGTGCTACTGGCGGGCGGCTCGGGGACCCGGCTCTGGCCGCTATCGCGGGAAAGCTACCCCAAGCAGTTCCTCAACCTGCTCGACGATGCCTCCGCACTGCAGGCAACCTGGCAGCGCGTAAGTGAACTGGCCGACCACGAGCCGCTGTTGATCACGAACGAGGCGCATCGCTTCATTGTTGCCGAACAACTGCGTCAACTGGATCTGCAACACCCCGAGATCCTGCTCGAGCCCGTGGGCCGCAACACCGCGCCGGCCATCGCGTTGGCCGCGCTGCACGCGCTGGCCCGCGGGGGCGATACCCTGCTGCTGGTGCTCCCATCCGACCATGCGGTCATGCAACCGGCTGCGTTCCGGCAGGCGGTCGAAGCCGCCCGCGCGCCCGCGCTGGCGGGCAAGCTGGTCACCTTCGGCGTGGTGCCCGCATACGCCGAGACCGGCTACGGCTACATACGCGCCCGCGTCGGCGCCGATGCTCAGGCACCCGCAGACGTCGAGGCCTTCGTGGAAAAGCCCGATGCCGACACCGCGGCCCGGTATGTCGCGGAAGGAAACTATTACTGGAACAGCGGCATGTTCCTGTTCCTGGCGTCGCGTTACCTGCAAGCCCTGCAACAGTTTCGCCCGGACATCCTGCAGGCCTGCCAGGCCGCGATGGCCGGCAAGCGCGACGACGGCGACTTCATCCGCTTCGATGAATCGGCGTTCGCCGCGTGCCCATCGGATTCCATCGACTACGCCGTCATGGAACGCGACCCCGACGTGGCGATGGTGCCACTGGACGCGGGCTGGAGCGACATCGGCTCGTGGGCATCGCTGTGGCAGTTGGCGAAACAAGATCAGGACGGCAACGCCTTGCGCGGCGATGTGGTGGCCGACTCGTGCCACGACACCTATGCCTATTCCAGCAGCCGCCTGGTGGCGGTGCTGGGCATGAAGGACACCGTGGTCGTCGAGACGCCGGATGCCGTGCTGGTGGCCGCGCGCGACCAGGTCCAGCATGTGCGCAAGATCGTGACCAGGCTGCAAGCCGCCAAGCGCAGCGAGGCGGTGGAACACCGCCTGGTCTATCGTCCCTGGGGTTCTTACGACTCGGTCGACGAAGGCGCCCGCTTCAAGGTCAAGCGCATCACCGTGGCGCCGGGCTGCCGCCTGTCGCTGCAAATGCACCATCACCGTGCCGAGCACTGGATCGTCGTCACGGGCACCGCGCGGATCACGCGAGGCGAAGAAGTTTTCCTGCTCACCGAGAACCAATCCACGTATATTCCGCTGGGCGTGCGCCATCGCCTTGAAAATCCGGGATCGATTCCTCTGGAACTGATCGAGGTACAGTCCGGGCCGTATCTTGCCGAGGACGACATCGTGCGCTTCGAGGACTCCTACGGCCGTTGAGGCTTCTTACCGACTCATCGCCGTCCCAGAGACATGTTCCTGCAAGACAAACTCAGCCACCACCAGAATGCTTTCATGGCGCTCGTGGGCGTGGTCAGCGCGCTGCTCAATGCCATGCCGTTCCTGGCGCTGGCGCACTTGAGCGGGACCGACGATTCCGCCGCCGCGCAGAATGTCTCGGCGCTGATCGCCGTCAGCGCCTTCTTCACCTATGCCCGCTTCCGGTTGCTGGTCAGCGCCCGCACCGGGCTCTGGATGCTGGGCCAGGGCGTCAGACGCTGGTTCAATGTGCTGTTCGTCGCACTGGCCGGCCTGCTGTTCCTGTCGCACGGCAACATCGATTTTCAGCAGTGGCGCGCCGTCCTCGTCGAGTGGATCGGCGTCTCGCTGGTGCTGCAGGTGAGCGGATTGGCCGTGCTGCGCCGGATTGCCTACAACATCAACAATTCCCCATCGAACAAGCGCCGCGCCGTCTTCTTCAGCCTGGGGCCAAAGGCCAACGAACTGGCCATGCGGCTTCAGCGCTCGCCAATCCTGGGCATACACGTCGACGGCTATTACGCGCCACAGCCTCTGCCCGACCAGGAAGGCCCGGGCAATACGCCTCGCTACCTCGGTGACTTTGCCAGCGCAATCAGGCAGATCGACTCCGGCCAGATCGACATTGCCTTCATTCCCCTCGACAAGCATAGCTACGAGGACGAGGCATTGCAGTTGATGAACCGGCTGTACGACTCCACGACCACCATCTATCTCATTCCCGAGTCACCCATCCCGGGCGAATCGGTGATCGACAACGCCGTCATCGCCGGCGTGCCGCTGCTGGCCCTGCACGAAACACAGATGGTCGGCTTGTCGCGCTCGTTCAAGCGCGCGACGGATCTCGTGCTGGGCAGCATGGTGCTGGTTCTCGTCATGCCCGTCATGCTGCTGGTGGCCCTGGCCATCCGACTGGATTCGCCTGGCCCCATCATCTTCCGCCAGCACCGCTACGGCGAACGCGGCTCGTCCATTACCGTCTTCAAGTTCCGCTCGATGCGTGTGGGCAGCGATCGCCTGCAGGATGGCAAGTTGCGCCAGGCCAGCGCCAATGACGACCGCATCACCCGTGTGGGCCGCATCCTGCGCCGCACGTCGCTGGACGAACTGCCGCAGTTGTTCAATGTGCTGGGCGGCTCGATGAGCCTGGTGGGCCCACGCCCCCACGCCGCCGAACACAATGAAATGTACCGTCGCATGATCCACGGCTACATGCTGCGCCACAGCGTCAAGCCGGGCATCACGGGCTGGGCGCAGATCCACGGCCTGCGCGGCGAAACCGACACGCCGGACAAGATGCAGCGGCGCGTACAGTACGACCGCTACTACATCACCAACTGGTCGCTACGGCTGGACCTGAAGATCCTGGTCCGCACCACGGTGATGATCCTCTGGGATAGAAACGCCTACTGACGCGGCGGCTAGTGCGGCGGCCAGTGCGGCGGCTAGCGACGCAATGCGCGCCATTGCTTCCAGCACAGCATCGCGAACCAGGGGTCGTTGACCAGATAGCGGCGCCACAACCGCCTGGGGTTCGTCAGCAAGCGCCACACCCATTCCATACCGGTACGCTGGAAAACCGCGGGCGCGCGGCGCTGCAGCCCGATGGCGAACTCCATGGCGGCCCCCACGCACAGCACGATGCCGCCCGGCAGAGACGATGCATAGTGCAGCGCCCAGTTCTCCTGCTTGGGCAATCCCACGCAGGCGAACACGACGTCGGGGGCGGATTCCCGCACCCGCTGCGCAAAGGCCTCGCCTTCCGGTCCCAGCGGCTCGAACTGCATCGACGGACACACGATGTCCACGTGCAACGCGGGGAAGTATTCGGAGAATCGTGCGGTCAGATCCGCCTCGGACCCCGGCATGCCGCCCAGCAGCATGACGCGCCAGTTGCGCCGCTCGGCCTCTTTGCACAACGCCACGAACAGGTCGGCACCGGTCACGCGCTGCGGCAAGGGACGCCCGAACAGTCGGCTGGCCCACACCACCGGCATGCCATCGGCGAAGATGAAATCGGCCATCGCGTAGCGCGCGCGGAGCTCGGGCGCGGCATCCAGACGCACGATGTGGTCGACGTTGGGTGTGACCACCACGCGCGCACGGCCATCACGCCGCTCGGCCGCCTGGACCAACGCCTGCACGGCGGCATCGAACGTTACGGCCGACATGTCCAGATCGAACAAGCGGACCTTGGGCAGAGCAGGGAGTTCGGCGGGAGGTGCACCGGCGCTGTCCGGGCCGGAAGTGTGCGGCAAGGTTTGCAAAAAAGCCCCTTCAGAGGAAATGCCAAACGAATATTGCGCCACACCGGACCACGAGCAGTCAGGCGGCAATATTGTATTTATAAAATTTTGAACGTGACAAAATGAGCACGTTATTATCCGTGGCGATACCGATGTTGCGTGCGATGGGCAATCGGGAGTGCCGTGTTCCCAAAACGATAGAGAAGCCGGAAAAGCAGTCCGCCATGCGTTGCCTTTCCCCTTGACGCCATGATCGACGACGCGACAAACGTACCCGCAGGCGCTGTGCTGAAGACAGATGTGTGCATCGTTGGCGCGGGTCCAGCAGGCATTTCCCTGGCCCTGGCGCTCATGGACAGCGGCCTCGATGTGTTGCTGCTCGAAAGCGGGGCAGACCGGCCCGACGAGCGCACCGAGCGGTTGTACGAAGGCACGGTATCCGACGCGCGCATGCACAGCCCACCTGACCGTTACCGCGTGCGGCGCTTCGGCGGGTCCAGCACGTTGTGGGGGGGGCGCTGCATGCCGTTCGATCCCATCGACTTCGAGGAACGCGGCTACATCCCGCACAGCGGCTGGCCCATCGGCCCGCAGGACCTGCAGCCGTACTACCCGCGCGCAAACCGCCTGTGCGAAGCCGGCGAATTCGCCTACACGGCAGAAGCCGCATTCGAGCGGCCGATTCGTCCGATGATCGCAGGCCTGGACAGCGACACGTTCACGTCCAACACGCTGGAACGGTTCAGTTGCCCGACCGACTTCGGCCAGCGCTATCGGCACCGCCTGCAGGACGGTCCCGTGCGCGTACTGCAGAACGCCAACCTGTGCGGCCTGTCCCATCATCCCGATGGACGTATCGAGAGTGCGACCGTGCGCACGCTGCCCGGCAAGCAGTTCTCCGTGCAGGCGCGGGTCTTCGTCCTGGCAGCCGGCGGCCTGGAAAACGCGCGCCTGCTGCTGGCCAACCCTGGCCTCAGCGGCGCAGGCATCGGCAACGCGCACGACATCGTCGGCCGCTTCTACATGTGCCACATCGCCGGTACGATCGGCACCATGGACCTGTCCGGCGCGGCGTCGGTATGGCACGGCTACGAGGTCTCGGACGAAGGTATCTATTGCCGCCGCCGGCTCGCCCTGCGACCGCAAGCGCAACGCCACCTGCAGGCCGGCAATTTCATCGCCCGGCTGCATCATCCGCACATCCCCGACCCAGGCCATGGCGTGGGCGTCCTGTCGCTGCTGTACCTGGCCCGGCCTCTCATTCCCTACGAGTACGGCAAGCGCCTGTACGGCGACGACGAGATCCCGGCATCCCGCATGGCCCACCTGGCCAACGTGCTGCGAGACTCGCCCGCGACGGCCCGCTTCCTGTGGCATTGGTTGACCCAACGTACGCTGGCGACGCGCAAATTTCCGTCGATCATCGTGCATCCGCGCAATCGCCGCTACAGTCTGGACTTCCACGCCGAGCAAGTGCCCAACCCCGACAGCCGCGTCACCCTGGGCACGGGCGTCGACGCGCTGGGAATGCGGCGGCTGAACGTGGACTGGCGCTACACCGCGCGCGACGTCGACACGGTACGCATCGCGCTGGCGGCATTGGCCGACACGGTACACGCCGGCGGCCTGGGCCGCTTCGAATACGAACCCGACAACATCGAGGAAGAGATGACGCGCTACGGTGCATATGGCGGCCATCACATCGGCACCGCGCGCATGGGCGCCGATCCGCGCAGCAGCGTGGTGAACGCGGACTGTCGCGTGCACGAGGCGGCCAATCTGTATGTGACGGGCTCCGCCGTCTTCCCCACATCCAGTCAGGCAAACCCCACCCTGACCATCGTCGCGCTGTCATTGCGCCTGGCGGATCACTTGCAAAAACGCCTGTCCCTCGAAGGCTGATGCAGGTCTGGAAACGATATGCCGACGCTACATTCGACGAAACGGGTTTTGGTGCTGGGTGCGCAAGGCTACATTGGACGCACGGTGTCGCGCGCGCTGGCTGCACACGGCGCGTTTACCCCACGCATGGCGGGCCGCCGAGCCGATGCCGAGATCGTGCTCGATGCCACCGACACGAACGCGCTGGGGCGCGCCGTGGCGAGCGTGGACGCCGTGGTCAATTGCGTGGCAGGTTCCCCGGACACCATGGTGCGCAATGCACAGGCGTTGAAGCACGCCTTGCAGCAGCATCCGCGGCCGCTGGTGCACTTCAGCTCGATGGCCGCCTACGGCGCCGTGCGTGGCCGGATCGATGAACAACACCCATTGAAGGGAGACCTGGGTCCGTATTCAGCCGCCAAGGCGCAGGCCGAAAGCATTCTTGCGGAAGTTCCCGGCCGCGTGGTGCTGCGGCCCGGATGCGTCTATGGACTGGGCAGTCCGCAATGGAGCCAGCGCATCGCACGCCTGCTGCGCGCCCGCCGCATCGGCGATCTCGGCAGTGCTGGCGACGCCTGCAGCAACCTGGTCTACGTGGACGACGTGACGCAGGCTGTCATCACCTGCCTGCTGCGCCCCGAGGTCGCCAACGGCGCCTATAACCTGGCCATGCGCGATGCTCCCGACTGGAACACGTATTTCTTCACCTATGCGAAAGCGTTGGGCGCCGTGCCGATAACGCGCGTCGGCGCACGCAGGCTGGCGTTGGAAACGAAGCTGGTGGCGCCCGCGCTGAAGATCCTCGACATCGCGGCGCACAAGGCACGCCTGCACGGCCTGGCGCTGCCTCCGCCCATTCCCCCCTCCTTGGCCCGCCTGTGGCGGCAAGACATCCGCCTCGATAGCAGCGCGGCGGAGGCGCGGCTCGGATTGACCTGGACCCCCCTTGCCGAGGGTTTGCGGCGCAGCACGGACGTGAGCGCGACCGGGACACGGACGTCGTAGAACGCGCGCTCGGCATCCGTGGCCGGGCGCGGGGATTCGCTGCCGCGTCAGCGCGGTGTCGAGGAGTAATCCTCTGGCGAGAGCTCCACCTCGGGCGCGGGCGGGATGCGGCGCTTCTGTGCCTCGATGCAGCTCTGCATGGCCACGTAGTTCAGCGGATCCCGGCGACGAGTGAACTCATCGCAACCCGTCTGGATTTCCTCAGGCAGTTCAAGCCACTCCATGCGGATGCGATCCAGCGCGTGGCGCTGGCTGGCCAGGCATTGAGCCATCGCGATATCCGAGAACCCATCGGGCGTGTTGGCACGCAACCGGCAGAACAGGTTCGAATCGTAGCGCGGCGGGTCGATGTCGGCCCACGCGGGCAGGATTGCGCAGGCCTGCGCGATGCCCAGCAACAAGATTGCCAGCCCGGTTCGGTAAAGGCTCATTGAACTTCTCCATCCGTGCGACGCCGCAGATGGCTGGCCACGAGGTGTCGCAGCCGGCTCAGCGGCGACACCGCCAGCAGGCGATGCGCCAACCACGCCGCAGCAACGCCATTCACCACGGTAGCGAGCGCCGTCGCCAGGGCAGCGCCAGCACTGCCGGCCAGGGGCACGAGTGTCATCAGGCCGGCGAACAGCACGACCAATGTGCAGGCATTGATTCTGTACAACGCCCGCAGGTGCGAGGTCATGCCGAGCATTTCAGGCATCGCGGTAAAGCAGGCCGCCGCAAGCTGGCCCACCGCCAGGATGCGCAGTGTCGTGGCGCCTTCGCCGAATCCCGGCCCGAACAGACTCAGCAGATGTCCGGGGAAGAGCAGCATGACGGCGGTGGCCGGCAGCGCCAGGCACAGCACGATGCCGATGGCCTGAGCCGCCGCCTTTTCCATTCCGGGTATGTCGCCGCGCGCGTGCAGCGCCGCGAATCGCGGCACGGCCATGCCGGCCACGCCGCTGATCAGGATGTTGATCACCAGCGCCATGCGCCAGGTCAGGGCGAACAGGCCGGTCTCGTAGGCCGTCGCCACGATGCCCAGTGCAATGGCGGGCGCAGAGGTAATCAGCAGCTTGGTGACTTCCAGCGTGAACAGCGATAGGCCAGGACGCAACAGCCCCTGGACCCGCGGAGCCAGGGTGCCGGCGTGGGACACCCGGACCAGGCCACTGCGCAACAGAACGGCGCCGACCAGCGCGGTCAGGGCGAAGCTTGCCGCGATCAGGAACAGCGTGGAGGTCACGGTCAGCATGCCGGCCAGCATGAGCGGTATGGCGACGACGCAGAAGACGGCCGGCCAGAGCCAGGAATAGATCATCTGGCTGTATCCGATGCGCTGCAACCCGGCCAGCGCACCGGCCAGGCCCGCTCCGAGGTTCTGCGGAATGATGGTCAACGCACCCAACGCCAGCGGCACGGCCAGTTCCTCCTTGCGCAACACATGGTGCGCAAGGGGCCAGGCAAGCGCCGCCAGCAACAAGGCGACGGCCGAGGACGCCAGCAGGATCAGGCCCAGTGCGCGCCGGATCGCGGGGCGTACCGCCTCGGGCTGGTCCGAGGCCACCGAGACGGCCAGTTGCCGTGTCAGTGCCTGGTCTATCCCCAGCCTGCCAAAGCCCGCCAGGCCGACCATGATGCTGAACACGATATAGAACCGGCCTGTGTCCGCCACGCCCAGCGCCGCGGCGACCAGCAGGTGGAACCCATAGCGGCATGGCAGATCGAGCAGGCGCACGCCCAGGCTGACGGCGGCGCCGCGGACGACGGAACTGCCCTGGTCGGGTGTGGCGTGCGGGCTTGCTTGCCTGTCCGTCATTTGGACGAAACGCCGCGCAGGACGAAAAGGGTGACGCTCTGCGGCGGCAGGACAGCTTCGACCTGGCCACCGGAATACCTCGTGTCAGGCAGCCGGGACAGGGTATTTTTCGCCAGTTGCCAGCTTTCAGCCTGGCCGTCGGCAGCGAAGTTGCCGATTTTCAGCGTGGCCGCCGCCGGGCGCTCGAGCTGCTTGTTGATGACGACCACGGTCAGGGCGCCATCCCCATCGCGCAGGGCGGCGAAGGACGACACCTGGTCTGGATCCGGCGTTGCAGCCTCGACGCTGGTCGAACCGAAACCCGAACCCTGATCGTCGTAGTTGCGATAAAGCTTGAACGCCTTGTAGACGGGCGTCGCGGGATCAGGCGCTCCCCAGCGTGTTGCGATGTCCAGTCCTTCACGGCCGAAGATGCCCAGCAGGTCTGCCTGTGCCGTGGCGCCGTTCATGATGGCGTCACCACCCCAGTTGTATTCCGTCAGCGCGATCGGCGTGCCGGGATGGTAGTAGCTGTCCACCCATTGCCGCATGCGCGGAATCAGCGATACCACGCTGTTGATCCAGCTCGGATCCTTGTAGTTCGGATCCCAGAGATTGCGCGTGGAACGGTTGCGTGCCAACGCGATCTCGGGCGTATCCGGCGCCCCCGCTTCACTGTACTCGCCACTTTGCGGGTAGAAGTGCAGGCTGAACACGTCGACGGGCCGTCCGGCCGCCTTCCATTGCGACAGCAGCCAGGGCACATAATCCATACCACCGGTTTCATCCTTCTTGTCGGGCGCATCATCCAGGCCGTTCTTGGCCGAATACTGCTGGTCGAACCCACTGTAGTGGTAGCCGAACCATCCCCACTCCTCGGGCGCCACCACCAGTCCGCCCGGATCGGCGCTCTTCACCGCGCGCGAATAGGCAAGCACTTTCTCCGCGATTTCGGAAGCGTGGGCGCCGACAGGATGGATGTCGCGATGGATGAGATGCCACAGGCTGGGCTCGTTATCCATCACGTAATAGCGTGGCGTTCCGGGGCTCGACGGACCGAAACGCTGGACCAGTTGCTCGACACGCGCCTGCTCGTTCTGTGGATCGTTCGGCACCGTGGCGTCGTTCGGATCGTTGTCGACGATAAGTGATCCATCGGGCAAGACCCCGTTGCCAGCGTCACGCAGGCCATCGACGTCGTAGGCCAGTTGCCGCCCATACTTCGCGACCGAGAAGCTGGCCAGCGTCTGGCGGTCCTTGCCCAAGGTCGCCACCCGGCCGATCATCGAGATGGTCAGCATCGGGATGGCGTCTGCATCCAGGGTAAGCGCCACGAAACGCTCGCCGAACTGATCGTTGATCGCAGCGGGGTCCGCCCCCAGGCTTTCGAAGAACCAGTCCCTTCCCGCATTCCGGGCATCGAGACGCCAGTTGTAGGCCGAAGCGCTGTTGCCTCCCGAACGGTTGATGGGAATGCGCAGGTCGCGCAGCATCTGCGTCGTCGCGAAGTTCATGCCGTAGATCAGCGGGCTGATGGGGCGCCGGTTGGCCGACGCGTCGATCGACACGGCCGCGGGCAGCGGCGAACTGTCCGGCACCGCGCCGCGAACGACGATGATGCCCACCAGCAGGAGCACCGCTGCCAGTGAAGACCAGAGGCTGAAACGTCTGAGGCTAGGCATGCGCGGGCGATGAAACTGAGTTGGGGGAATTCTCCAGACCGCTGGCGCGCCATACATAGACGAAGATGGCGAGAATGATCGCGCTTTCGCCAGGCGTCAGTGTCAGCGGATAGAGAAAGGAAATCAGCAGGACGTAGATCAGGTAGTCGGACAGGGCGCCGAGCAGATCGTCTTCGATGTGGCGGCGCAACTGTTTGTAGAAGCGCAGGCCGCGCAACTCGATGAGCACGAACAGCATCGCCCCGAACAAGCCGTATTCGAAGATGATGCCCAGCCACGTGATGTCCGCCAGGAAGAAGAAATGGTGGAAATAGGACATCAGGCTTTGGCTGCTGGTCGGACTGATCGTACCGACGCCGAACAGCCATCCCAGCGGGTTGTCGCCCAGGAAGCGGATGGCCAGTTCGATGGTGGTCCTGCGTACGTCGAAACCGCTTTTTGCACTGGTGTCGAAGACCGTGGCCAGGTAATCGACGGAGAACATGGAGGCCAGCAGGAATGGAACGGCGAACGCCAACCCCAGCCTGGCTCGGGGCGAGGCCCACAACAGGGTATTGATGGCCAGCACGCCAGCGATACCCAGGATCATGGCACGCGTCTTGATGATCAGCAGCGTGACGGCAAACAGGACGATGACCCAAAGCAGGTAGCGTGCGCTGCGCTCGAAGAACGCCCTGCGGTAGCAGAAGAACAGGAGGATGATGGGGAAGTACATCGACATGCGGATGCGGTGGCCACGGTTGTCCTCGCTGAACAACGGCGCCGTGCCCACGACATAAGACCCCTTGTACCAACTGCTGGGCACCACGATCCAGAGCACGATCAAGACGACGACCACGGTGACGCCCAGCGCGACGAAGCTGCGCTCCAGCTCGTAGAGGGTCGGCCGCAGCATCTGCAGCAGGGCCAGGAAGGAAAAGAAGTAAAGAAAGGGCAGCAGCTTCACCTGGGCAGTGAGGCTGGTGAAGAAGCTCTCGTTGAAATAGACCATCGAGGACAGGCTGGGCACCAGCAGCAGCCAGGCGAAGCTGAGCACCAACTGCCGGGTCATGGGAAAGCGCGCCTGCTCCATCAGCCGCAGCGCCAGCGGCAATGACAGCAAGGGAAAGGCCTTGGACAGGGCCCAGAGTGGCCGGATGTCCGTCATGTAGTGGAACGTCTGCCCGAACAGGGGCAGCAGGATGACCAGCCACCAGCGCACGCGCGACCGGACGGGTTCGGTCGAGAAAATCGCGGGTAGCCGACCGTCGGACTTGGCCTCTTCCATTGCGTGCCGCCCGCTACGCCGGGTTCGCGACGGCAGCCCTGGAATATCCCGGGAAGGCCATCAGTCGTTGCCGTTGATCGTGTAGGTCACGCCCTTGTTGAAGGGCAGAACCTGATTGAGATGCTGGTCCACCCACTGATTGACTTCGGCGATGGACGACTTCGGCACGAAGATCGTATCGGACGCCTGCAAGACCACCGCCTGCGCGGGGTCTCCCCGACGCGTCAGCGCTTTGGTGTCGACAGTACGCAACATCGGCCGGCCGTCCGGCGAACGGCGGATCAACACGACTTCGTCGGTGCGCGCGGTATCGCGCATCCCCTGGGCGGCGGCGATCGCCTGCAGGACGGTCATGTTGGGACGCAGGATGATTTCACCCGGCTTGCCGACCTGGCCATCCACGTAGACAAAGCCGCCGTACTGCACGACGCTGACCGAGGCACGCGCATCGGCAACCACGCCATTGGCCAGCAGGGCCTTGTTCACGGTGCTGGAGAACTGGGCGGCGGATTGCCCGGCGGCGGGCAGCGCGCCCGCCAGGGGCATGGTGAACGTTCCGTCGGGCGCGACCAGGGCTTTCTGGTTGAGCTCGGCATTGAACGGCAGCGTGACAGCGATCTCGTCACCCGGCTGAAGCACGTAGGCGGCGGGGGCGGCATCGACCCAAGTGGCGAAACGCTCGGGCTGGCGGTATTCGGAGTGAACCCAGGTAGGCGTACACGCGGTCAAGTTGACCAGTGCCAGCGCGAAGACCAGGCGCAACATCAGTGTGGCGCGTAACGACAACATGCGCGGCCAACCTCTTGGGAAGAAAAGCGAAGCGTGCCGGGCGGCAACACACCCGTACGCGCCCAATTATATACTTGCAAACAGTAATTCAACGTATAAAATCAACAATCTGCCGCCCATCAGGTTGGGCGGCCAGCGGCGGGTGGTGGCTAGGCATGGATCCGATCCGACAGCATTGCGGCGCATCCCGAACCTGAAGGTTGTATGGTTATTTCCACTAGAACTAGGCCTGACCGCAGCAATGCGGTCGCCAGTTTGACCATCCGAGATCATCTCAACACCTTTTTCTACTACCACAAGGTCGCTGCCACGGCATTCCTGGTCGTGGCCGTGCTGGGCGTGATCCTGGCCATGACCGTGCCCATTCCCTATCGGGCACAGTCGACGCTTCTGGTGCTCTTCGCCGGTTACTACGACCAATCCGCCGGCGGGCGGGGGGGCATTCCCGTGGCGCCAGCCATCGGCGAACTGGTCAGTGTCGAAGCGCAGATCCTGGACAGCCCCGAACTGCACCGCGAAGTGGTCATGGCCAGGCTGGGGCCCAACAACTCCGATCCGCTCGAGTTCGACAAGCAGGTGCGCGAGTTCGAGTCCCGGTTCCATCTCGAACAGAACGATCTCGCCAACACCCTCAACCTGTCCTACTACGACGTGGATCCGAAGCGGGCGGCAGCCACGCTGGAAGACCTGCTGGCGCGCTATTTCAAGCAGCGCGCGACGATATTCACCTCGGGCCGGACCGCGATGCTGGCGGGACAGCGCGACCAGGCCAGAAGCCAGCTCGACCGCGCCAACGCCGAACTGCTCGCCTTCCAGCAGGAGCACGGTGTCGTCAATATCACCGATCAGATCTCGCGAGCCGTGGCGCTGGAGAACCTGCTCGTCCAGCGCAAGATGGAGAACGACGCCGCGCTGGCCCAGGACCGCGCCGGGCTGCAGGCGCTGCAGGCCAGCACCGCCAATGTCAAGTCGGACATCCTGCTGTTCAACGACAACGCCGAGATCGCCCGCGCGCTGGCCACCATGCAGATTTCACTGCTGGATCTGCAGACACGCCGCGCCGAGGTCGCCTCGCGCTACATGGACGACTCGCCCTTCGTAAAGCAGCTCGACAAGCAGATCGCCGACCTGCGGGCGAACATCGCCAAGAACAAGCAGCAGATGATTTCCGCCAGCCGTGTCGGCCACAACAGCTATTACGACACGGTGCAGGATCGGCTCGCGGGCCTGCAGACCACCATCGCGGGGCAGGCCGCCCGCCAGAAGGAACTCGAGGCGCAGGTCGCCGAAGCGCGCGGCCGTTCGGAAAGTCTGATCGCCGTGGCAGGCAAATTGCGTCAGATGCAGGCCGACCGCGACCTGCTGGCGGAAAACTTCAACACGGCCGCCCGCCTGTATGAACAGGTCAATATCCAGCAGGAACAGGCCAGCAAGGTCAACAGCACCAACGTCCGCGTCATTCAGCCGCCGGTGACCCCTTCGCAGCGCAACATCTCGCGGGGGTTGCTGGTCGCCGCGGCCCTGGTCGCGGCCATCGTCATTTCCGGTCTGATCGTGCTGCTGCGGGCCACGATGCGCGAGACGTTCCTCAGCCCGGAACAGATCGAACGTTCGCTGCTGCTGAGCGTGCTTTGCGCACCGATCACCGGGCGCCGTACCGCACCCTCGGGGTCGGCAGCACCCTCGCCCCGCAAGTTGACGACCTCGTCCGCGCATGCGGACTACGGACGTCTCGCTTCCGCCATCCATTTCAGCTCCAATGCCGCGTCCAAGACAGTCGTCATGCTTGCCGCGAACGACGGCGAAGGCATGAGCCGGCTCATGCAGGGCCTGGCCCTCGAACTGAGCGGCCGTTCGGCCCGGCCAGTACTGATCCTGGACATGACCTCGGCCAAGAAGCGGCCTTATGGCGAACCCAATGCCCAGGGCCAGATCGACTGGCCCGACGTCGAAGGGGCCGATCAAGAATTGATCGTCTACGTGGCCAAGCCGGTACTGGATCTCGAATTCAGCCAGGTCTCACGGCAGAACATCGTGGTCGCGTGGGCCCCGGACTCCACGCAACAGGCCTCTTGGCAGTACGCCTCGGGCCTGTTCCAAAGCCTGAAGCAGGACTACGCCTACGTGCTGGTCCACGCGCCGTCTTCCACTCGCTCCTTCCATGGCGTCGAAAATGCCGCACGGGCAGATGCCGTGGTCCTGGTGATCCAGGCCGAAGCCACGCGCAAACCCGTGGCGCAAACCCTGAAAGATCAGGTGCTCGACTCGGGCGGCAACATCATCGGCGTCGCCATGACGAACCGCCGCGCCTACATTCCCGGCTTCTTCTACCGGCTTTTCCTGAATAATTGAGTTCGGAGCATGTAATGACGCAAATCAGCGCCATTCTTCCTATCAAGACCCGGGGCAGACACTATGCCGACAACATCGGCCGCTGTGACATCCTGTTCGCCTCGCTGCGCCATTTCGCGGCGCCTGGGCTGTTCGCCCGGTTCGTCCTCGTCGTGCCTCACGAAGAAGTCGAGGAAATCCAGGGATACGCGAAGGCCTGGTCCGATTTTCCGGTCGTGGTCGTCGACGAGTCCCAGCACCTGGGCGTGTTCTCCGAGTTCTCGCAACGCCACCAGATCCGCAACTGGCACCGTCAGCAGATCATCAAGCTGTATGCGCCGGCCTTGATCGACACCGAGTACTTCCTGGTGTTCGACCCGGACTGCTTCGCCACGCACCCTTTCTCTGCCGATACCTTGATTCCGGGTGGCCGCGCGCTCACGCACTACATGCCGCGCACGACCGAACCGTATTACTGGGAAGCCTCGAGCAAGGTGCTCAACGTCGACCCGCATCTGGATCGCGACGGCATCTGGTGGACCCCGGCCATCCTGTCGCGCACGCTGTGCCTGAGCCTGCACAGCAAGCTGGAAGCGCTGTACGGCGAAGATTGGCGCCGGGTGCTGCTCAGCAAATACACGATCGACTGGACCGAGTACACGCTTTACTGGCTGAATGCCGAGAACGAAGGGCTGGTGGACCGCTATCACACAGTGCGCCAGCCTGGGCAGCCGACGCTGCACACCGACCAGAGCGTCTGGCATGCCGAGCAGATGAAGGAATGGAACCCGGAGCACTATTTCGGCGCGGGTAGCGACGGTCTGTTCGCGGTCGTGCAAAGCAACACCCACATCTCCCCGCAAAGCGTGGCGAAGATGCTGTCGCCGTATTTCCCCATCACCATCCAGCCTTACCAGCGCAACATCGACTGGAAACTGAAGGCTGCCGAGCTCTATTCGGCGGTGGTACGCCGCGGGCTCAAGACCTTGCGGCGCGCCTTCGGCCGCTGATCCCGCGACTGCCCCGTGCCGCCACGGTACGGGGGCAGTTGCTCATCTCCTTCCCCCCGCCAAGTCCTTTCTTTCCCGACCCGCACGCGCGAGCGCGCCATGCGGGCGAGGGCGCCTCTTCGCTCATCGGACCGGGCATTTCCTGGCGGTTACGGCGCCGTCCGACGCCATCCGGCAACGTTGGGCGGCCATTGCGGGACGGGCTCGGCATCAGGAGCCGCTGCACTATTTTGCATCCGTCACGGCAAATTCCCCTGTGGATAACTACTATGAAGCGAAGTTGTGCACAGCGTGTGGACGTGGATTGAACAAACCGGCTTTTTCTTCGCCTGTGGAAAAGTTGTTCAACTTCGACTTATCCCCAGAACAGAGTTCATGCACAAGCAAAAACTTTGGCAAGCCGATGAAATAGAATCGCTTTTTCGGGTTGATGCAGTTATCCACAGCCCTTATCCATTACCAATCTTTGTATAAAGAACAAGATAAGAGAAAACCTGAACCCATGTCAGCCAGCCGCCACCCCCTCCCGGGCGAACCTTCATGCGTATCCTCCTGATAGAAGACGAAGCCGAGCTTGCGCATTGGCTGGCTCGCAGCCTCGCCCGCCATGCGGGCTTCGTCGTGGAATGGGCCAATGACGGCGTCGTGGCCGAACGCCGGCTGACGCTGGAAGAATTCGATGCCGTCGTGCTCGACCTGGGTCTGCCTGGCATGGACGGGCACAGTCTCCTGTCGCGCATGCGCGCCAGGGACGACCGCACGCCCGTACTGGTGCTGACCGCCCGCGACTCGCTTGCCGAGCGCATCGGCACCTTGCACGAGGGCGCCGACGATTTCCTGCCCAAGCCTTTCGTGCTGGAAGAAGTCGAGGCGCGGCTGATGGCGCTCATCCGCCGAAGCCGGGGGCGTGAACATCCTCGAATGGCCCTGGGCAACCTGGTACTGGATACCGCTTCGCAGCGTTTTTCCGTGTCCGGCCAGGTGCTGGCCCTGTCGCCACGGGAACATGCCGTCCTGCGCGTGCTGATCCAGCGCAGCGGGGAGCCGGTCGCCAAACAGCAGATCCTGGATCGCATCCAGCCCGACGACAGCGAGGTCAACCTGGAAGCCGTGGAAGTACTTGTGCACAGGCTGCGGAAAAAACTGGCCGGCACGGGAGTGCAAATCGTGACCTTGCGAGGCATGGGCTACAGCCTGGAGACCGTCGTTGAAAACCCCGCAGACGGCACGTCCCCGTAACCGCACGCTGAAGGCGGTTCTCCTGGGAAGATTGATCCCCGCGCTGGTGTGCGTGATGCTGGTCGCCCTGTACCTGTCGAACCACCAATTGCGGGACCAGGTCGACCATGCTTACGACCGGTCGCTCGCTGGCGCCTTGCGATCGATCGACCACAACATATCCACAGCGAGCGGCGGCCTGGCCATGGAGCAGCCCTATCTGCTGCTCGAGTTTTTCCAACTGACGGCCAGTGGCCACGTCTATTACCGGGTCGCCACGGAAGACGGACTGGCCGAAATCGGCAACCCCGGGCTGCCATTGCCGGATGAACCTCTGATATCCGGACAACCCCGCTTCTTCTATGCCCACTACGGGGATGAAACTGTCAGGGTCGCCGCGCTGGCCCGTCCGATGGACCCGCCGCTGTACAACGACCAGGGAGGCAGGGTGATCGTCCAGGTGGCCGAAAGCCTGGAAAGCCGCACAGAGGTCCTGCAAAGCGCGCTGGTGACGTCCGTAGGCCGGGACCTTGCCGTCGTCCTGATCAGCGTTCTGGTGGTCATCTGGAGCGTTTTCAACGCCCTGGAGCCCCTGGAGCGCCTCAAGGAAGATCTGGATACCCGCCCTGCGGACGATTTGAGCCCCGTCAGCGCGTCCGGCGTGCCTGGTGAGGTCAGACCCCTGGTCGACGCCGTAAATCTCCATATGGCCCGTTTTACGGACCAGGCGAGGGTGCAAAGGCAGTTCCTGGATGACGCCTCGCACCAGTTACGCACACCCTTGTCGGTTCTGCGCACCCAGACGGCCTATGCGCTGCGCGAGGAAGACCCCGCCGAGATCCGTGCGGCCCTGTTGGGTATGCAGGAAGGGCTCGATCACGCGGTTCGCACCACCAACCAGATGCTGTCCCTGGCCAGAGCCAAGGACGCCACGTTGGCGGAAGGGAGCGCAGCTTTCGAGCCCGTCAACCTGGTCGAACTGGCCGATACCGTGGTCCGGGCACTGTTGCCGGCTGCCCGGGCGCGCCGGCTGGACCTGGGCCTGGATCTGCCCCAGTCGCCCGTCGAGGTGAAAGGCCTGGAGTGGCTGCTGCGCGAGGCCCTGAGCAACTTGCTGGACAATGCCATCCGCTATACCCCCGACAGCGGCGAGATCACCGTCCGGGTGGCGCGCGAAGCGCACGCGGCCTGCGTGGTGGTGGAAGACAGCGGTCCCGGCATGTCGCAGCTGGACATCGAACGCGCCGGCGTGCGCTTTCGCCGGGGGGCGGCAGGCAAGAAGAAGGGCGGGGCGG
The DNA here is from genome assembly GCF_900078315.1 of Bordetella ansorpii. Lineage (GTDB taxonomy): Bacteria > Pseudomonadota > Gammaproteobacteria > Burkholderiales > Burkholderiaceae_B > Bordetella > Bordetella ansorpii. The sequence goes on along the minus strand of NZ_FKBS01000006.1, from coordinate 15,573 downwards.
GCTTGGGCCTGGCCATCGTCGGCACCATCACGGAAATCCACGGCGCGAAATTGCTGATCGAGAACCGTCCGGGCCGTCAGGGACTGCGTGTGGCACTAGTATTTACCCTCGATTTGCCCAGGTTTGGTGCAATGCACCAGAAAAATGCATGGAGTTGAAAGGGTCCGGAAAGGCGGCGTTTTGTACGGTTGCCCTCCAGCGGGTGGGGCGAAGGTCCTTCCGCGCAGACCTACACCTACAAACCTGACGGAGACCGCAAGATGCAGATCCCGCTGAAAACGCGCCTCGGCGCGGCATTGGGCGCAGTCGCGCTGACCCTTCTTTCGCTGGCCCAGGCGGCCCAGGCCGCCGACGAACCCCGCCGCCCCGAGTGCATCGCCCCGGCCCAGCCTGGGGGCGGCTTCGACCTGACCTGCCGCCTGGCCACCGAAGGCCTCAAGCACAGCGGCGCGCTCAAATCCCCCATGCGCGTGGTCTACATGCCCGGCGGCATCGGCGCCGTGGCCTACAACAACATCGTCGCCCAGCACCCGAACGAGCCCGGCACCATCGTGGCGTATTCGGGCGGCTCGCTGCTGAACCTCGCCCAAGGCAAGTTCGGCAAGTATTCCGTCAACGACGTGCGCTGGGTCTCGGGCATCGGTACCGATTACGGCGTGGCCGTGGTGCGCGCCGATTCCCCGTACAAGGATCTGAAGAGCCTGATGGACGCCTTCAAGACCGATCCGACCAAGATCGTGCTGGGCGCCGGCGGTACCGTGGGCAGCCAGGACTGGATGAAGGCAGCGCTGACGGCCAAGGCGGCCGGCGTCGACTTCAAGCGCATGCGCTTCGTGGCGTTCGAAGGCGGCGGCGAAGCCGTCACCGCGCTGCGCGGCGGCCACATCCAGGCCTACATGGGCGATGCGGCCGAAGCCTTCACGATGCTGGAAGGCGGTGCGCCGATCCGCATCCTGGCCGTGTTCAACAGCGACCGCCTGCCGGGCAAGCTGGCCGACGTGCCGACCGCCAAGGAACAGGGCTACGACATCGTCTGGCCGATCATCCGCGGCTTCTACGTCGGTCCCAAGGTGTCGGACGCCGACTACCAGTTCTGGGTCGATGCCTTCAACAAGATGATGGCCGATCCCGAATACACCAAGCTGCGCGACCAGCAGGGCCTGTTCCCGTTCAACAAGACGGGCAAGGACCTGGACGACTACGTGAAGCAGCAGGTCAAGCAGTACACCGAACTGGCCGACAGCTTTGGCCTGATCAAGAAGTAAGACGCGGATCGGCGGCGGACGCACGGCAGCGGGCCGCATGTCCGTCGCGCGTACCGCACATTGCCCGACGGCGTCTCACGATGGCGCCGCGGGCGGCGCTTTCGCGCCAACTCCAGGAACCATTGATCATGAATGATCGGATTTTGGGCGTCTTCGCCCTGCTCCTGGCCGCCTTCATTACCTGGGGCGGCTGGGACATCGAGGCGCCGTTCTCATACGAACCCGTCGGTCCGCGCGCCTTCCCCATGCTGCTGGCCGTCATCATCGCCCTCTGTGGGCTGTGGCTGGTCTTCAAGGGAGGCCAGCGGATGGAAGCGAATCCTCCCGGCGCCAACGGCCGCATCTTCATGATGGTGGTGTACGCCGCGATCTACGCGCTGTTGTTCCAGTGGCTGGGCTTCGTGCTGGCCACCGTGCTGATGACGATCTTCGTCGGCCGCCTGTTCGGCGGCGCCTGGGGCAAGTGCGCCCTGGGCGGCGTGGTCATGGGCGTGCTGTTCTTCCTGTTGTTCGACAAAGTGCTCGACGTCGTGCTGCCTACGGGCGTCCTTGGGGGATTGCTATGAGTGGGATTTTCGATCACCTGGCGATCGGCTTCGGGGTCGCGTTCTCGCTGACCAACCTGCTCGTCGCCGCCATCGGTTCCTTCTTCGGCACCATGGTGGGCGTGCTGCCCGGCCTGGGGCCCATCAACGGCGTGGCCATGCTGATTCCCATCGCGTTCGCGATGAATCTGCCGCCCGAGACTGCGCTGATCCTGCTGGCCGCGGTGTACGTGGGCGCCGAGTACGGCGGCCGCATCACCTCGATCCTGCTGAACGTGCCGGGCGAAGCCAGCGCGATCATGACGACGCTGGACGGCTATCCGCTGGCCCGTCAGGGGCTGGCCAGCGTGGCGCTGTCGCTGTCGGCCTGGTCGGCGTTCTTCGGCGCCATCGTGTCGGTCACCGGCATCATCATCCTGGCCCCGTTGCTGGCCAAGTGGGCATTGGCATTCGGTCCCGCCGAGTACTTCGTGCTGATGGTGTTCGCGTTCTGCTGCCTGACCAGCCTGCTGGGCAAGGAGCCCGTGAAAGGCGTGCTGGCGGCGATGATCGGCCTGTTCATTTCGGTGATCGGCGTGGACGCGAACTCCGGCGTGTATCGCTACACCTTCGACATGGTGCATCTGTCCGACGGTATCGACTTCGTGGTTGTCGTGATCGCGCTGTTCGCCGTGGCCGAGATGCTGGAAATGCTCGAGAAGGTCGTGGCCGGACAGAGCGTCGAGGTCAAGCCCAGCGGCCGCAAGCTGTTCAACCTGGCCGAGATGGTCTTCACGTGGTGGAGCGTGGTGCGCAGCGCACTGGTCGGTTTCGTGGTCGGCGTGCTGCCGGGCGCGGGTGCCAGCGTGGCGGCTGCCGTGGCCTATTCGCAAGAGAAGCGCATCAACGAAGCGAAAGATCCCAATGCGAAATTCGGCAAAGGGGACATGCGCGGCCTGGTGGCCCCCGAAGCGGCGGCGACGGCTTCCGCCATTGGCTCCTTCGTGCCGATGCTGACGCTGGGCGTGCCGGGTTCGGGCACCACCGCTGTGATGATGGGCGCGCTGACGCTCTACAACATCACGCCGGGTCCTGTGCTGTTCGACACCAAGCCCGAACTGGTGTGGGGCCTGATTGCTTCGCTGTTCATCGCCAACGTGCTGCTGTTCGTGATGAACGTGCCGATGGTGCGTATCTTCGCCAAGGTGTTGTCCGTGCCGGGCTGGTTGATGGTCCCGGGCATCCTGTGCATCAGCTACATCGGTGTGTACGCCATCAACGCCGGTTCGTTCGATCTGCTGATGGTGGTCGCGCTCGGTACGCTGGGCTACTTCCTGCGCAAGTTCAATGTGCCGATGGCGCCGATGGTGCTGGGCGTGGTGCTGGGCGACATGATGGAGCAGAACCTGCGCCGCGCGTTGTCGATCACCGATGGTGAACTCTCCGTGCTGTTCGCAAGCGGCGTGTCGAAAGGTCTGTGGGTTGCCGCCGTAGCCGTGGTGGGTGTGCCGTTGCTGATGCGTATGCTGCGCCGCAAGCGCAAGCAGGACGCCGCTGGCTGATTCGCCTGGCTGACGTTTGCAGGGGCCGCTGCCGCGGCCCCTTTTTTATGGGTCGAACGTTGATGTGCGGGCAGGCCTGGCGCGTTCGCGCGATGCATCGTGATGCCGAGCTTGCCCGATTGGTTGAGGCCTAAAACGAATTGGTTCAGGCCTTAACTTTCTTCAGGCGTTCTATTGCGCTGTCCAGCGTGGCATCGCGTTTCGCGAAGCAGAAACGCACGATCTGGTGGTTCGATTCGGCCGCGTCGGGATCGCGATAGAAGGCCGATACGGGGATCACGGTGACGCCGTGTTCGACCGTCAACTGTTGTGCGAAATCGCCTTCTTTCTGCTGCGACAGCGCGCTGTAGTCGGCCAGCATGAAGAACGTGCCGGGACTGGGCAGGGGGCGGAATTGCGTATCCGCCAGGCCCGCGGCCAGGCGGTCGCGCTTGGCCTGGTAGAAAGCCGGCAGATTCAGATAAGGCTGCGGTTCCTTCATGTACTCGGCCAGTGCGAACTGCATCGGCGAGGGCACCGTGAACACCATGAACTGGTGCACCTTGCGCAGCTCGGCGCTCAGTTCGCGCGGCGCGCAGCAATAGCCGATCTTCCAGCCCGTCGTGTGATAGGTCTTGCCGAACGACGAGATGATGAAGGCATGCTGCGCCAGCAGTGGCCGGCGCGCCAGGCTGTTGTGCGGCACGCCGTCGAACACGATGTGCTCGTACACCTCGTCGGACACCAACAGGATGCCGGTGTCGCGCACGATGGCTTCCAGCGCGTCCAGATCGCTTTCCTGCAGCACCGCGCCGGTGGGATTGTGCGGGAAGTTCAGCATCAGCAGCCGCGTGCGCGGCGTGATGGCGTCGCGCACGCGTTGCCAGTCGATCCGGTAGTACGGATCCGCTTCCGTGGGAGGACGCAGCGGCACCGGCACCGCCGTGCCGCCCGCCAGGCGGATGGCGGGCAAGTAGGAGTCGTAGCAGGGCTCGATCACCACCACTTCGTCGCCCGTATTCACCGCGGCCAGCACCGTGGCCATCAACGCTTCCGTCGCGCCGCTGGTCACGGTGATTTCTGTTTCCGGATCGTAGGCATGGCCGTACAGGGTCTTCACCTTGTCGGCGATGGCCGCGCGCAGCGGCGCCACGCCAGGCATGTAGGGATACTGGTTGTGCCCCTCGGCCATGGCCTTGGACACCAGTTCGCACAGCTTCGGATCCGGATCGAAGTCGGGGAACCCCTGGCCCAGGTTGATGGCCTTGTGCTCGATGGCCAGGCGGCTCATGACGGTGAAGATGGTGGTGCCTACGTCGGGGAGTTTTGAACGGATCATGGGGGGAGTGTGTCAGCGTGATGCGGTCGGCCGGGCAGGGCGTTCGCGGCCCTGCCTGATGGATTATTGGGAGGGATGATACGTCTTCCCCAGAGGGGCGGCGCAGAGCCGGGAGCGCCTTATAGGGAACTGAAAGAAATTCGACATTGGGGTAAACAGCTAGTTGTATCCCGCCAGGGGCCTGAGTATGCTGCCCCTGCAGTTGACTCAAGCAGTGCGCAAGCTTGGTTGCAGTATCCAGATTGGCCTCACGCCACTTCCATGGGCGTCCCGCCCGCCAGGTTGTAGGTCTCAGCGTCCTTGATTCACTTGCATTTCGTTTTTCATCATCTGGACGCTATACAAATGGCTCAAAAAGGCAAGGTCAAGTGGTTCAACGCTGACAAAGGCTATGGTTTCATCACGCCGGACGAGGGTGGCACGGAAGTGTTCGCTCATTTCTCGGCGATTCAGGGCCGCGGCTACCGCAGCCTGAACGAAGGCCAGGAAGTCGAATATGAAGTGAAAGACGGCCCCAAGGGTCCGCAGGCCGCGGAAATCCGCCCGCTGTAATCCCTGCCGGCTTTCCTGATAAGGCGCCCCGGCGCCGATCTTTGACGCCCCACCCGTTGCTGACGAGTGGGGCGTTCATGTTTGTACCTGTACAAATTGAGGCTCCCTATCACCCGTTTGGATTACGCGTAGTCCCTCGGCCCGTTCTGTGGATAACTTGAGGTAGGCGGTGTGCTTGACCTGATTTCACAGCAGCCACGTCAGTGAGTTCCGGACAACGGCGTAATACAGTTTTACACATGCTGGATTGTCTTTCTGCCCAAGCGTAAGAGATTCCTGATGAAGTCTGTGAGTATCAAGAAATGGGATATTGACAGTCCGATCTGCCGCTTTTTAGCCTGAAATACCGCACCTCGTGCGCTTATATGCCTATGTGGTGGGATTTTCTCTAACTGAGCAGATGTCACGTCCCGCACAGCGACCCCCTTCGCCAAACCTTGTTCCTCGTGTTGCTCACATAGATATCCACAAACTTTCGAGCTTTTGTAGCGTCGGATTCGGCGCCCCAAGTTGGGTCCAGGCTTGTGGATATTGTTGGGGATTAACTGGCTTTGGCTGTTCATCGTGGAACAAGTCTGTGGTGCGCGCTGATGCGTGTCAGGGATATTTTGTCCACAGCCGCCCATCGGATGGCATGCCCATCTCTTTGCCGACGTCCAAGGTTCGGTTTCTCCACAGCGTGAGTATTTTCGAACGGATTCCGCGAGCAATGTGTGTCTCGGCTCGAGCCTGCCTATCGAAGCGATAGCGCATGCCTTGGGGTATGGACGGTTTCACGTGGAACGATACAATTGGCTTTATTTGTGTATCTATTTGTTATTGATACTTTATATCGATAATCGTCAAGACCGAGATTGAGTGCATAGCCGTTTTAGTTGCCGGCTGCGCGTGTGCTCGGTCGTTGGCTGTGGATATCGGGCAAGTCATTCTCGGCGCAGGATGTTGGCAACTCGATTTGAGGTTATCAACAGCCGTGCCGTTGGACGGCATGGGCGAATATCTGCCATTGTCCCCAGGAGGGGAAGAGGATTGCGGTAAGTACTCCACAGCAATGATTCGGGCCTGTGGACATCTGATTGATGCTACAGGTCGCTGCCCTTGCTGGCGAATGGGGCAATCCATTGGCTCCATCCAGGCTGGGGATAAGTATGAACCTGCACTCCTGTTGCCCGGCCGGATATTGAAGGAATGAGATGTCCACAGGTGATGCGTTACTGACGGAGAAGGACGGTGGTTCTCGGTTGTTCACAGCCGACGATTCGATGACGATTCGATCGTTCAAGTCGATAAGCCTGGCCATCGCCAGACCAACGAGCCGCCCGGACCAGCAGGTTTGCCGTCTTTCGGCAGCCCGGTCCGCTGGCAGTCCGGGCGATGCGAGACATACGGTATTCGTGCGCTGCACCGGTTTCATCCAGGTCGGCAGGCTTTACTGCTGAAGGACCCGCTGCCCAGGGAAATGGTGGAGATCGGCCAGAGGGCTGGACTTGAATAGATCGGCGATTCGTCGAGACATGGCTGGGGCAGGGATCGGAATCGTTTCTGTGCCATGCGTATCCGGTTGTCGGTGGCGGAGCAAGTCCGCTCCCGTTCTGTCGAGCGCCCTTTGGACAGCCGGAAAAAGGGATGCCCGCAGGCCAGTTCGTCTTCACGTGAAATGGTCATGGTGATGCCGTTGTTGTCGTCTCCGATGCAGATTGTTCGTGAGTCCGACGGGCATATGGCAAAGCTGGCGGAGAGAATCTCAGAGCCCCCATGCCGGATAGCCGAAGGCTGTTGCTGCGGAGTGCGTAGTGGCAGGCATGGTCCTGTGCTTGATCGGAGCGAGTGTGCTGTCCCATAGGTACGTCGGCATGGGTCAGGGCTAGGCGCGCGAACCCCAGTGATACCCGTTGGTCTCGCGGGGATTCGCAACGACGCCATGACACAACCAGCGCGTTTCGTATCGGCGTAACTATGGGACCGCACATTGGACCTGGCGTGCTGGTTTTTTCCGGTTGAAGTAGGGAATGGACGTACACGTTCATGCTGGCTCGGGGGGATAGGCCGTCTCGCTTGCCCGCTTGTGGCCCGCAGCGTGCTGGGAGCTTCGGATTTCGGATGCCTGGTTAGGTGGGGTCACACCTCGGTTATGTCGTCGAAGCAAAGGGCGTCGAGCCCGGTCTGTGCGGGGGCCGCCTCATGGTTGGATTCGCCTGACGTTTCCGGTCTTCTTGCCGAACCGTATTCGATATAGGTCGAGGTCGATTCAGGCGGCGGGGCGGCCCAGGTGATGCGCATCTGCGCTGGGGCTAACCTAGCTCTCCGGGTTGAGGGATGCTGGGAGTAAGCGAGACGACTCGGGGAGTGGGCTTTGAGTATCTCTGTCCTGGGATAGGATTGCCTGACCTATCGAACCGGCCTGGTATCGGGGGCAGGGTTCGTCCACCCAGGAAGTTGGTGCAAATCCAAGAGGTTCGGCTGTTCAGTTGTTTGCTCTGCTGCGTAGCCGTCTTGTCCATATTTGCCCATCAGCCTCTTGGCTTTCTCCCTCGAATTGTGCTCCTCGCGTGCTTTGATAAATCCGGTATCTGGAGATGGATATCCTCATCATCCACTGGTCCCATAGAGGTCCTCATTGAAGTGCTGCACCCTGATCGGGTCGATGGATATGCCTGGGCTTAGGTAGTCCGATGTCAGCTGATTGGATTAGCCATGAGTGACATGGGGAGGCGCTGCAGGTCCTTTCAACGGGTTGGTGTGACTTGGCGTTCCCAGATTTTCCGGTGCCGCATAGGAGCACTGGAAGATGATCGAATTGCGGCTTCTGGCCGTGTCATGCGGGCGGCTAGTCGATGTTTCACGTGAAACATACAGCCGGTTTCGGCGGAATGGGTTGAGGGAAAACCTAGCGGGCGATTTGCCACGCATCAAAAGATGGAATCAACAAGTAGGGCATCGGGGGCCAAGCGTCACAGCGCCATGCGCGATAGGGGGCGACCTAGGTCATTAGACGATGGCCATACCTGTCCAGATGTCATTACAGGTATTCGCCCAAGAGGGAGGTTCACCTTCAGCCTTCCTGTCAGAGTCGATGCCCTATCAGCAAGGCTAGCTGCTCGGGCCTATTGTTCCTGCAGAATCAAGACAAGGTTGAGGCAGGATAGGAAGACCTGACCAGGGGATCGAAGCCACCGGCATCAATCCCTCGCTCTTCCATCATGCTCCTTCGGCTCTATCGAAGAGAGCACATAGATCTGCCAACCCGTACTCCCATCCCGAAATAGGCATCCTCAGAAGCAGGCATCCTCAGGGACGGACCCTCCAGGCGTCTGGCGCTTCCCAGACGGACCTGCTTCCAATGTTCCACGTGAAACATCACCCCGATAGTGGCCAAACCGCCGCACCAATCCAACTAGCCACCGGCTACTCCCATGTTTCACGTGAAACATCAATCCGCTGCGCCTATAATGAACACCAAGCTCTTTATCTCTGCCCATCATGGATTTCCCCCGCGAATTTGATGTGATCGTCGTTGGTGGCGGTCACGCTGGTACGGAAGCCGCTCTGGCTTCTGCTCGTACCGGCGCAACCACTTTGCTTCTCACCCATAACATCGAGACGCTGGGACAGATGTCCTGCAACCCCTCGATCGGCGGGATAGGGAAGGGCCATCTCGTCAAAGAAGTGGACGCGCTGGGCGGAGCCATGGCTATCGCCACGGACGAAGCGGGTATCCAGTTTCGTATTCTCAATGGCTCGAAGGGACCTGCCGTCCGAGCCACGCGTGCGCAAGCCGACCGAGTGCTGTATCGCAAGGCCATTCGTACCCGCTTGGAAAACCAGCCCAATCTGTGGCTGTTCCAGCAGGCCGTCGATGACCTGATGGTAGAGGGCAACAAGGTGGTCGGTGCGGTGACGCAGATCGGCCTGAAGTTCCGGGCCCGCTCGGTAGTGCTGACTGCCGGCACGTTCCTCAATGGTCTCATCCACGTCGGTCTACAGAACTACTCCGGTGGCCGCGCCGGCGATCCGCCAGCCACCTCGCTGGGAGCGCGGCTAAAGGAATTGCAGCTGCCGCAAGGCCGCCTGAAGACCGGTACGCCGCCGCGTATCGATGGTCGCACCATCAACTACAGCATCCTCGAAGAGCAGCCCGGCGATCTCGATCCGATCCCCGTGTTCTCGTACCTGGGCAATGCCGCGATGCATCCGCGCCAATTGCCGTGCTGGATCACGCACACCAACGCGCGCACCCACGACATCATTCGTGGTGGACTGGATCGGTCGCCGATGTACAGCGGCGTGATCGAAGGAGTGGGCCCGCGGTATTGCCCCTCCATCGAAGACAAGATTCATCGCTTCGCAGACAAGTCTTCGCACCAGGTCTTTCTGGAGCCTGAGGGTCTGGATACCCACGAGGTCTATCCGAACGGCGTGTCGACCAGCTTGCCCTTCGATGTCCAGCTCGACCTGATCCGCTCATTGCCGGGCTTGGAACAGGCGCACATCCTGCGGCCTGGCTATGCCATCGAATACGATTATTTCGATCCACGTGGGTTGAAGTCCACGCTTGAAACCAAGGCTATCTCGAATCTGTTTTTCGCTGGCCAGATCAACGGCACCACGGGCTACGAAGAGGCCGCCGCGCAAGGCTTGCTGGCCGGCGTCAACGCGGCACTGCTTGCGCAAGGCAAGGAACCCTGGACGCCGCGCCGCGATGAGGCCTACCTTGGCGTGTTGGTCGATGATCTGGTTACCCGCGGCGTCACCGAGCCCTATCGCATGTTCACGTCGCGTGCCGAATATCGGCTCAGCTTGCGTGAAGACAATGCAGATCTGCGATTGACGGAAATCGGCCGAAAATTGGGCCTGGTCGATGACGTGCGTTGGGATGCCTTCAGCCGCAAACGCGATGCGATCGAGAATGAATTGCAGCGTTTGAAATCGACGTGGGTCAATCCTCGTCTGTTGCCCGCCGAACAAGCCGAAGCATTATTGGGCAAGGCGATTGAACGTGAGTACTCACTGTCAGACCTGCTTCGCCGCCCGAACGTCAGCTACACCCGCCTGATGCAGGCGCGCCGGGACGACGGCGAGCTGCTGGCCGGCCCCGGCCTGGGCGATGACGAGATCCTGTCGGAACAGGTCGAGATCCAGACCAAATACGCCGGCTACATCGCCCGCCAGCAGGACGAGGTGCAGAAGCACGCCGCACACGAGCAGCAGGTGCTGCCCGCCGACCTCGATTACGACGCCGTGACCAGCCTGTCGTTCGAAGTTCGCCAGAAGCTCAAGACGCATCGCCCCGAAACCATCGGCCAGGCGGCGCGCATTTCGGGCGTCACGCCTGCTGCGATCTCGTTGCTGTTGATCCATCTCAAGCGCTTGCACTACAGCGCGCGCAAGCAGGCCGCATGAGTCCAGCAGAAACCCTCACCGCCGACGCCCTGGATCGGCTGACCGCGGCTTGCCAGCAGATGGCGCTGGATGTCCTGCCGCAGCAGCTCGACACGCTGCTGCGCTACGTCGCGCAGTTGCAGCGCTGGAACCGCACCTACAACCTCACCGCGATCCGCGATGGCGAGCAGATGCTGGTCCATCACGTGTTCGACAGCCTGGCTGTCGTGCGTCCGCTGGCCGGCGTGCTGGGCGAGCAAGCGACCATCATGGACGTGGGATCGGGCGGAGGATTACCGGGCGTTGTGCTGGCCACGCTGCAGCCTGGCTGGCAGGTGACGTGCGTGGATGCCGTGGACAAGAAGATGGCTTTCGTGCGTCAGATGAGTGGCTCGCTCGGCCTGCCGAATCTGCAGGCCAGGCATGCCCGCATCGAAGCGCTGGAGCCCGCCGGCTGCGACATGGTCGTGTCGCGGGCGTTCGCCTCGCTCGAGGATTTCGCGGCATGGTCCGGCCGTCACGTGCGAGAGGATGGCGATCTGGTCGCCATGAAAGGCAAGACCCCTGATGCTGAAATCGACGCCTTGCATGCGCAGGGCGTGTGGCAAGTGCAGCGCATCGAACCGCTGACCGTGCCCGAGCTGGATGCCCAGCGCTGCTTGATCTGGATGCGCCGTCGCTAAGAATCGCCAAGAAGGAACCCAATGACCACCAATCCGCCCAGCCAGTCCGCCCGCATCTTCTGCATCGCCAATCAAAAGGGCGGCGTGGGCAAGACCACCACCGCCATCAATCTCGCGGCGGGTCTTGCCACGCAAGGGCAGCGAGTGCTGCTGGTCGACCTCGACCCGCAGGGCAACGCCACCATGGGCAGCGGCATCGACAAGGGCACGCTGCACGCGACCTTGTACCAGGTGCTGATTGGCGACTCGTCCATCGAGAATGCGCGCGTGCGTTCCGAACCGGGTGGTTACGACGTGCTGCCCGCCAACCGCGAACTGGCTGGCGCCGAGATCGACCTGGTCGAGATGGAAGCGCGCGAGCGTCAGTTGAAGGAAGCCATTCTCACCGTGGCCGAGCAGTACGACTTCGTGCTGATCGATTGCCCGCCCACGTTGTCGCTGTTGACGTTGAACGGCCTGGCCGCCGCGCACGGCGTCATCATTCCGATGCAGTGCGAATACTTCGCACTGGAAGGCCTGTCCGACCTGGTCAACACCATCAAGCGCGTCCATCGCAACATCAACAGCGACCTGCGCGTGATCGGTCTGTTGCGCGTGATGTTCGACCCGCGCATGACGTTGCAGCAGCAGGTCTCGGCGCAGCTCGAGGCGCACTTCGGCGACAAGGTGTTCAAGACCGTGGTGCCGCGCAACGTGCGCCTGGCCGAGGCGCCCAGCTACGGCATGCCCGGCGTGATCTACGATCGCGCCTCGCGCGGCGCCCAGGCTTACATCTCGTTCGGCGCCGAGATGATCGAACGCGTCAAGACGATGGACGCATCGATCTGACCATCATGGAAAGCAGCTCTCCTGTCATGCCGGTGCAAGACGCGCCGCGTCCCGCATTCGTGCGGGACGCGGCGCGAGGCGAGCTGCTGCGTCTCGAGGAAGCCGCGCTCAACGCCACCGCGGTTCGCCAGCAGATGCTGTATGAAGGCTGGCTGGTGCGCTGGTCGCCCTCGCGGGTGAAGCGTGTGCGCAGCATCAGCGTGTTGGGCTTGTCCACAACAGGGCTCGACGAGCGCCTGGCCCATTGCGCCGATTGGTATGCGCGCCATCGCCTGCCGCTGCTGTTCCGCCTGACGTCGCTGTGCGCCGATCCCTCGCTGGACGGTGCATTGCAGGCGCGCGGTTTCATGGCATACGAGCACACGCGCGTGATGGCAGGTCCCATTCCTGCCGGCACATCGCCCTTGTCTACAGCCCTGCGCGTGGAACCGGTGGACGCGCAAACGTTTTGCACGGCAGTCGGCCGGTTGCGCGGTTCAAGCGATGTGGATATCTCCGAACACGCCGCGCGCGTCGACGCGCTGGCCGTGGACAAGCTGTGCGTGCTGGCGCGCGATGCGCAGGGCGACTGCATCGCCGCGGCGCTCGCCGTGTTCGATGGCGGCCTGATGGGCATCTTCGACGTGGTCACGTCGGCCCAGCGGCGAGGGCAGGGCATCGCCACGCAACTCATGCACTACCTGATGGCCAGCGCATCGCGGCGCGGCGCGCGCCAGGCGTATCTGCAGGTCGAGCCACAGAACGTGGCGGCGCGTGCGCTGTATGCGCGGTTGGGCATGTCCGACCGCTACGAATATTGGTATCGATCTTTGCCTGATGGCGGCCGCCTGAGCCCGCCGAGCACCCGTTGAAAGAAAGAGGAACTGCACTTTATGGCGACCAAAAAACCCAAGGGACTCGGCCGTGGCCTGGATGCATTGCTGGGTGCGGATTCGCCCGTGATCGACAACATCGGCAAGGCGCCCACGCCGCAACAGCAGCCCGAAGGCCCGCCCACGGTGCTGCCGGTCACGCGCATGCGCGCCGGCAAGTACCAGCCGCGCACGCGCATGGACGAAGGCGCGCTGGCCGAATTGGCCGAGTCGATCCGCACCCAGGGCATCATGCAGCCCATCCTGGTGCGCGCGCTCAAGGCTGAGGGCGAGGGCGAATACGAAATCATCGCGGGCGAACGGCGTTTTCGCGCGGCGCAGCTGGCCGGCCTGAAGGAAGTGCCGGTGCTGGTGCGCGAAGTGGCCGACGAGAACGCGGCCGTGATGGCGCTGATCGAGAACATCCAGCGCGAAGACCTCAACCCGCTGGAAGAAGCCCACGGCGTGCGCCGTCTGCTGGACGAGTTCGGCCTGACCCATGAGCAGGCCGCGCAAGCCATCGGGCGCTCGCGGTCGGCCACCAGCAACCTGCTGCGTCTGTTGAACCTGGCTTCGCCCGTGCAGACGATGCTGCTGGCCGGAGATGTCGACATGGGCCATGCGCGTGCGCTGCTGGCCGTCGATGCCGCCACGCAGATCCAGTTGGCCAACCAGATCGTCGCCAAGCGCCTGTCGGTGCGCGAAGCCGAGAAGCTCGTCGCCCGCACGCAGAAGGATGCCGAGGAGTCGCCGCGCAAGAAGAGCATGGGCGCGTCGCGCGATGTGGTGCGTCTGGAAGAGGCTCTGTCCGATCACCTCGGCACGCGGGTCTCGCTGAAGATCGGCGCGCGCGAGAAGGGCCAGATCGTGATCGACTTCCATGGCTGGGAACACCTGAATTCGTTGCTCGAGCGCCAGGGCCTGTCCGGAGTGATCGATGCCTGACGCCGCGTTGCCCTCGATCGCGCTGCTGGCGACCGGCGGCACCATTGCCGGCGCGCAGACCGGCCAATCGTCCGGCGCCTATCGCGCGGGTTCATTGCCCGTCGAACAGCTGCTGTCGGCCGTGCCCGGACTGGATCGCCTGGCGCGCCTGCAGGCCGAGCAGGTGGCCAGCGTGGGCAGCCAGAACATCGGGCTTGACACCTGGGCCGTGCTGGCCGAACGCGTTGCCGCCCTGTGTGCCGACGAGGCCGTGGATGGCATCGTCATCACGCATGGCACCGATACGCTGGAAGAGACCGCGTACCTGCTCAGCCTGGTGCTGCCGTGGACCAAGCCCGTGGTGCTGGTGGGCGCCATGCGTCCGGCCACCGCGTTGGGTGCGGATGGTCCGGCAAACCTGTACAACGCCGTCGCGCTGGCCGCGCATCCGCATGCCGCCGGGCGTGGGCCGCTGGTGCTGATGAACGACGAGATCCACGAAGCCTCGCTGGTGCAGAAGATGTCCGCGAACGGTGTGGATGCATTCGAATCGCCGAATGGCGGGCGCGCCGGCGCGATGCATGCGGGACAGCCGCATTTCGTGCGCGCCGCGGCTGCGTGGGCGCACGCGCAATATGCCTTGCCTGAAGGCGAATGGCCGCGTGTGGACATCGTGTATGCCTATGCAGGCATGGACGGCGCGTTGATCGATTCCGTGGCCTCCTGGGCGCGTGGCATCGTGCTGGCTGGCGTCGGGGACGGCAACGCGTCGGATGCCGCGCTGCAAGCCCTGGAACGCGCGGCGGGGCAGGGCGTGGCGGTCGTGCGCGCCACCCGCACGGGCTCGGGCCGTGTGGGCCGCAACGTCGAAGTGGATGACGATGCGCGAGGCTTCATCGCCGCGGGGGAACTGAACCCCCAGAAAGCCCGCATCCTGCTGATGCTGGCGTTGGCAGCGGGCGTGGAACAGGCCGCATTGCAGCCGATATTTGGCTAGCGAAGAAAATTTTTGCATCAAGACGCTGAAAACCCCTGACCTGGTTTGACACAGCGTATCGAACCATGCATAATCTCAAATCTTCGCTGGAGGGGTGCCCGAGTGGTTAAAGGGGGCAGACTGTAAATCTGTTGGCCTTGCGCCTACGTTGGTTCGAATCCAACCTCCTCCACCAAAGAATCTTGTAGTCAGCCAGGCTGTTCGCCAAAAGCAACTTGCTTGTGGCAGCGGCAAGGTAAACAGGCCCAGGTGCAGTCTGCCTGGCTTTTGTTTGCCAGGCGGCTGGCGGCAAGTGCGTAGATTTAAAAGCAGGTGAACGGGTAATGCCGCGGGTGTAGCTCAATGGTAGAGCAGAAGCCTTCCAAGCTTACGACGAGGGTTCGATTCCCTTCACCCGCTCCAGGTTTTACATGCCCATGTGGCTCAGTGGTAGAGCACTCCCTTGGTAAGGGAGAGGTCACGCGTTCGATCCGCGTCATGGGCACCAAGAATTCCCGCTAGTCCTTCTCTTCAAGTCAGAAGCTTCAATCCCCAAGTCAGGAGTCAGCCATGGCAAAAGGCAAGTTTGAACGTACCAAGCCGCACGTGAACGTGGGTACGATTGGTCACGTTGACCACGGCAAAACGACGCTGACGGCAGCGATCACGACGGTTCTGTCGACGAAGTTCGGCGGCGAAGCCAAGGGCTAC
>NZ_FKBS01000005.1 GCF_900078315.1 Bordetella ansorpii | reverse complement strand
CTCGGAGATCTTGCGCGAACTGGCCGAAATGCCTTCCATGGTGTGCACCACTTCCGACACTGCCGAGCCGCCACGCTCGGCCACCTGTGACGCGCTGGCCGCCAACTGGTTGGCCTGCCGCGCATTGTCGGCGTTCTGCTTGACCGTGGAGGCCAGTTGCTCCATCGAGGCGGCGGTCTGCTCCAGCGAAGCGGCCTGCTGCTCGGTGCGGCTGGACAGGTCGGT
>NZ_FKBS01000004.1 GCF_900078315.1 Bordetella ansorpii | reverse complement strand
TCCACCATGTGCACTTAGTCGCTTGATCCTATAACACTAGAGTCTTATAGGTGCTGAGTTTCGCGCTTGTGCCGTTCATTCAAAGCTCATCGACTTTCGCCACCTCCAGATCATCCTCGCGGACGCTCCAGTACTGCCTGCTACTCGTCAACCTTGACTTTTGAGAACAATTTAATGCAATCACAACCCGTATCCCTTTTCATCAAGCTCCCTGGTGGAAACTCGATTACTCAGAAACACTTTACGTTGTGCTTCTTCCTCATTGTTAAAGAGCGTATGACTGGTCTAAACCAAACTGCATAAAGACCAACGATCAATACTGACTCGCAGTACTCATCGTTAGGCTTTGGTGGAGGATGACGGGATCGAACCGACGACATCCTGCTTGCAAAGCAGGCGCTCTCCCAGCTGAGCTAATCCCCCGTTTCCTACACAGACGCTGGTTTCACCAACATCGCACAGAAATCTTGGTGGGTCTGGTTGGATTCGAACCAACGACCCCCGCCTTATCAAGACGGTGCTCTAACCGACTGAGCTACAGACCCCCTCAAAACCTAGGTAAGTCATTTCACAACAAACAACCGATAAGCGTGGACGCTTAATGACGTGAGCTTCAGCTCTTAAAGGAG
>NZ_FKBS01000003.1 GCF_900078315.1 Bordetella ansorpii | reverse complement strand
GGTTAGAGCACCGTCTTGATAAGGCGGGGGTCGTTGGTTCGAATCCAACCAGACCCACCAGTCAAGTCAAGGGGGGGATTAGCTCAGCTGGGAGAGCGCCTGCTTTGCAAGCAGGATGTCGTCGGTTCGATCCCGTCATCCTCCACCAAAGCGCAACGATGAATGCTGCGAGTCAGTATTGATCGTTGGGTTTTACCCAATGTCATTTCGCTCTTTAACAATGAGGAAGAAGCACAACGTAAAGTGTTTCTGAGTAATCGAGTTTCCA
>NZ_FKBS01000002.1:126101-261467 GCF_900078315.1 Bordetella ansorpii | reverse complement strand
CGAAGTCGCGCATCGTGTTCACCGAGGGCGAGGACGAGCGCGTGCTGCGCGCCGTGCAGGCCGTGGTGGACGAAGGCCTGGCCCGTCCCATCCTGGTGGGCCGGCCCGCCGTGCTGTCCGCGCGCATCGAGAAGTACGGCCTGCGCCTGCAACTGGGCAAGGATGTAGAGGTCACCAACCCCGAGTACGACGAGCGCTTCCACCAGTACTGGACGACATACTGGGAACTGATGTGCCGTCGCGGCATCACCAAGGAAATGGCGCGCGTGGAAATGCGCCGCCGCCTGACGCTGATCGGCGCGATGATGGTGCGCGTGGGGGACGCAGACGGCATGGTCTGCGGCGCCGTGGGCGCGTATCACGATCACCTGCGCTTCATCGACGAAGTGATCGGCAAGCGCCCGGGCGCCAAGACCTACGCCGCCATGAACATCCTGCTGCTGAACGAGCGCACGGTGGCCCTGGTGGACACGCACGTCAACGACGACCCCACGGCCGAGCAGATCGCGGAATTCACCGTGTCCGCCGCGGAAGAGATGCGCCGCCTGAACCTGGCGCCCAAGGTGGCGCTGTTGTCGCGCTCGAACTTCGGCACCGGCAGTTGGGCGTCCGGCGCCAAGATGCGCGAAGTGCTGGCGCGCGTGCGCGAAGCCGCGCCCGAGCTGGAGATCGACGGCGAGATGCACGGCGACTGCGCGCTGGACGAGGCGCTGCGCATGCGCATCCTGCCGTCGTCCACGCTCAAGGGCGAGGCCAACCTGCTGGTCTGTCCCAACGTGGACGCGGGCAACATCGCGTACAACCTGCTCAAGACAGCCGCGGGCGGCAACGTGGCCGTCGGCCCGTTCCTGCTGGGCGCCAATGCGCCGGTCAGCATCCTGACCTCCAGCGCCACGGTGCGCCGCATCATCAACATGACCGCCCTGTCGGTGGTGGATGCCAACACCCCGCGTTGAGTCCGCGGGATCCGGCATGCCTGCCCTGAATCGGCCGCTGGTCCGGCCGACCGGGCTGGTGCTGACGGGCGGCGGCGCGCGCGCCGCCTACCAGGTCGGCGTGCTGGCCGCGGTGCTCGAGATTCTCGACCCCGATGGCCGCGCCGGCTTCGTCAATCCTTTTCCCATCATCTGCGGCACCTCGGCCGGCGCCATCAACGCCGCGGCGCTGGCCTGCCGCGCCCATACCCCGCACCGGGCGCTGGCGCGCATGCGCAAGCTCTGGGAATCGCTGGAAACGTCGATGGTCTACCGCGCCGATGCGTCCAGCCTGGCGCGCACCGGCGTGCGCTGGCTGGGGCTGCTGTCGCTGGGCTGGATGCTGGCGGGCAGGCACGACAAGCGCCCGCGATCGTTGCTGGACAACTCGCCGTTGGCCGAACTGCTGGCGCGCACGGTCAATTTCCATCGCCTGCAGGCCAACCTGTCGCATGGCTTCGTGTCGGCGTTGGCCGTCACGGCGTCGGGCTACACCAGCGGCGAGCATCTGACCTTCTACCAGGCGGGCCGCCCCATCGATCCCTGGCACCGCTTCCTGCGGCGTGCCGTGCCCACGCCGATCACCGTCGATCATCTGCTGGCGTCGTCGGCGATTCCGTTCGTGTTCCCGGCGCGTGCCGTGCGGGTGCAGGGCCAGGTGGAGTGGTGCGGCGACGGCTCGATGCGGCAGCTCGCGCCCATCAGCCCGGCCATCCACCTGGGGGCCGACCGCGTGCTGGTCATCGGCACCGGTTACCGCGACGACACCCATCCCGAGGAGCGTCACGAAGACCCGCCGTATCCTTCGCTGGCGCAGGTGGCGGGGCATGCCATGTCCAGCATCTTCCTGGACAGCCTGGCGGTGGACGTCGAGCGCCTGGAGCGCACCAACGCGCTGCTGGCGCACGCGGACCTGCCCGAAGGCGCGTCCACCCGCCGTATCGACGTGCTGACTCTCACGCCCAGCCAGTCGCTGGACCAGCTGGCGCTGGAGCATCTGCAGGACCTGCCATCCGAGGCCCATACCCTTTTTCGCGTACTCGGTGTATCGTCCGACCCGGACCGTCCGGGTGGCGGCGCGCTCATGTCGTATCTGCTGTTCGAAGCCGGATACACACGGCGATTGATCGAACTGGGTTATGCCGATACGATGCGGCGTATTGATGAAGTCACCAGGTTTTTCCAGGAGGCCCAGGCATGACGCGTAACGGCCAAGCAACGCTGCAACGCCAGTTGAAACGTGGTGGCGCCATCGATCATGATGGCGGTGAGAAACAGGCCATGGTCGATGCAACGCAAGAGCTCGGCATGACCTTGATGGTGGCTGACTGCGATCGTGCCCGCAGCCGCTCTGCCGTGTTGCGCGCCGTGGCCAAGGCCGTGGACTTCCCCGAGTATTTCGGCGGCAATCTGGACGCTTTGTACGACTGCCTGTGCGACACCGTGCTCGACCACAAGGAGGGCGTGGTGCTGTGGCTGTACCGGCTGCATTCGGGCGATCCCGCGCTGACGGAAGACGCCGCCAGCATCGAGGGCGTATGCGCCGATGCCGCGCAGTTCGCCACCGAGAACGGCCGTGTGTTCTGCTATGTGGTCGAACATGCCGGCCGCCATCCCGACCCCGAACCAGGCATCGCCGCCGCCCCTTACGGCGAGGCTTGAGCCGACCGGCGCGGCGCTTGTTGCCGCCCGCTTGTTTCGAGTTATTTCGGTGCGGCCTGCAAGGTGCGGCCTGCAAGGCGCGGCCTGCAAGGTGCGGCCTGAGCGATGCGGTCTGCCGCCGTGCCAAGACCGGTATCAGGCCGAAACGTCGCTCACCATTTCAGCAAGGCGCTGGCGGCCGCCATCAAGGCCAGGCCGGCGGTTTCCGTGCGCAGCACGCGGGGGCCGAATCGCACCGCCGTCGTGCCGGCCTGGCCGGCCGCCTGCAACTCCGTGTCCGACCAGCCGCCTTCCGGACCCACCAGCAGGCTGATGTGGCGGGATGCGGGATCCTGTGCCAGCACGTCCGACAGCGACAGGTCGGCCTCGGGATGGCACAGCAGGCGCGGGCCCTGCGGCGCTTCGCGCAGCCATTGCGCCAGCGTGCCGGGCGCGTCGACCTGCATCAGGCGGTTGCGGCCGCATTGTTCGGCGGCCGATTGGGCGATGCGGCGCCAGTGCGCCAGGCGTTTGTCGGCGCGGGCGCCGGACAACTGCACCACGCTGCGCTGCGCGCTGATCGGCACCACCCGCACGGCACCCAGTTCCACGGCCTTTTCCACGACCCAGTCCATCTTGTCGCCGCTGGGCAGGCCCTGCACCAGCGTGATGGCGCCGGCCAGTTCGGCCTCGCGCGGACGGTGTTCTCCCAACTGGGCATGCACCGCGCGGCCTTCCACCCGCAGCACGGCGGGATATTCGCCGCCCTGGCCGTCGAACAGCACGATGTCCTGGCCGTCGCGCACCCGCAGCACGCGCACGGCATGGTGGGCCAGCGCCTCGGGCAGTGGCAGCAGGGCGCCGGAAACCAGCGGCAGGTCGCAATAGAAGCGGGGCAGGGACATCGGCGAACGAAGGCGGGAAATGACGGCTAGCCTACCATTTTGCCGTCTGCACAGCCGCGTGCGCATCGGCGCGCATACCGCCCGGGATGAAAGCTCGCCGGGCAGCCCGGCGCGGTCGCCGGTGTCCTCGCGCATCCGGCCCATGCGCCGCGCCGCCGTGGGGCAAGCGGTCCGCGCCCTGGGCCGGTCGTCCATCCCGCCGGCCCTTCCCGGGGTGTTCCCGGCACATCCGCCGCCCGGGCGGGGTGTCCGCGGCCGGGTGCTAAAATCTTGAGCTTTCCAGGCCCGCGCCTGGCGCAATCCCAGTGCCGCAACGTTCGTGCTTCCCGCGGCCGCGCCGGCCGTGGTGCCGGCGCCCGCCGCGGCGTCCAACCGCTTCGATCCAAGAGCCCGCCGAATGAGCCTCTCCGCAGCCCCCAACCCCTTGGCCAACGCCCTGCGCGTGCTTGCAATGGATGCCGTGCAGCAAGCCAACTCCGGGCACCCTGGGGCCCCCATGGGCATGGCCGAGATCGCCCAGGCGCTGTGGACGCGCAACCTGCGCCACAACCCGGCTGATCCCGCCTGGGCCAACCGCGACCGCTTCGTGCTGTCCAACGGCCACGGCTCGATGCTGATCTACGCGCTGCTGCACCTGACCGGCTACGACCTGCCGATCGAAGAGATCAAGCAATTTCGCCAACTGCATTCCAAGACGCCGGGCCACCCCGAAGTGGGCATCACCCCGGGCGTCGAAACCACCACCGGCCCGCTGGGCCAGGGCCTGTCCAACGCCGTGGGCATGGCATTGGCCGAAGCCCTGCTGGCCGCCGAATTCAACAAGCCCGGCCACACCATCGTCGACCACAACACCTACGCGTTCGTGGGCGACGGCTGCCTGATGGAAGGCGTCTCGCACGAGGCCTGCTCGCTGGCCGGCACGCTGAAGCTGTCCAAGCTGGTCGTGCTGTACGACGACAACGGCATCTCCATCGACGGCCACGTCGAGCACTGGTTCGCCGACGACACCGCCAAGCGTTTCGAAAGCTATGGCTGGAACGTCGTGCGCGGCGTGGACGGCCATGACGTCGACGCGGTCGACGCCGCCATCAAGCAGGCGCGCGCGCAATCGGCCAAGCCCACGCTGGTGGTCTGCCGCACCGTCATCGGCAAGGGTTCGCCCAACAAGGCCGGCACGCACGACGTGCACGGCGCCCCGCTGGGCAAGGACGAAATCGCCGCCACGCGCGCCGCGCTGGGCTGGTCCGGCGAGCCCTTCGCCATCCCGCAAGACGTCTACGACGGCTGGAACGCCCGCGAATACGGCGCCCAGTCGCAGGCCGACTGGAACACGGTCTTCGCCGCCTACGCGGCCGCCTTCCCCGCCGAAGCCGCCGAATTCACGCGCCGCATGAAGGGCGACCTGCCCGAGGGCTTCGCCGACACGCTGCAGGCTTACGTGGCCAGCACCGTCGAGAAGGCCGAGACCGTCGCTTCGCGCAAGGCCTCGCAGTTCGCCATCACCGCGCTGGTCGACACGCTGCCCGAGATGCTGGGCGGCTCGGCCGACCTGACCGGCTCCAACTTCACCGACTGGAAGGGCGTGGCCGCGGTGCGCGCCGGCGAAGGCGGCATCAAGTTCGGCCGTCACATCAACTACGGCGTGCGCGAGTTCGGCATGGCCGCCGTCATGAACGGCGTGGCCCTGCACGGCGGCTACCTGCCCTTCGGCGGCACGTTCCTCACGTTCTCCGACTATTCGCGCAACGCCATCCGCATGGCCGCGCTGATGAAGCAGCGCGTGGTCCACGTCTTCACCCACGACTCCATCGGCCTGGGCGAAGACGGCCCCACGCACCAATCGATCGAGCACGCCTCCAGCCTGCGCCTGATCCCCAACCTGTCGCTCTGGCGTCCTTGCGACACCACCGAGACCGCCGTGGCCTGGGGCCATGCCGTCGGCCGTCCCGCCAGCATCGGCATGGACGTGCGCGAAGGCGGCCCGTCGGCGCTGCTGCTGTCGCGCCAGAACCTGCCGTTCGTGCCGCGCGACGCCGACACCGTCGCCGCCATCGCCCGCGGCGGCTACGTGCTGCGCGATGCCGAGGGCGCGCGCGCCGTCATCATCGCCACCGGCTCCGAAGTCGGCCTGGCGCTGGACGCCCAGGCGCAATTGGCCAAGGAAGGCATCGCCGTGCGCGTGGTCTCCATGCCCAGCACCGACGTCTTCGACCAGCAGGATGCCGCCTGGAAGGCCTCCGTGCTGCCCAAGGGCCTGCCGCGCGTCGCGGTCGAGGCCGGCGTCACCGCCTTCTGGCACAAGTACGTGGGCCTGGAAGGCGCCGTGGTCGGCATCGACCGCTACGGCGAGTCCGCTCCGGCCGGCGCGCTGTTCAAATTCTTCGGGCTGACCGCCGACAAGGTGGCCGAGACCGTCAAGCAGGTTTTGCAATAAACGAGGAGCATCAGCCATGACCATTCGCGTAGCCATCAACGGGTACGGCCGCATCGGCCGCAACGTCTTGCGTGCCCACTATGAAGGCGGCAAGAAGCACGACATCGAGATCGTCGCCATCAACGACCTGGGCGATCCCAAGACCAACGCGCACCTGACGCGTTTCGACACCGCCCACGGCAAGTTCCCGGGCACCGTCGAAGTCGACGGCGACTACATGGTCGTCAACGGCGATCGCATCCGCGTGCTGGCCAACCGCAACCCGGCCGAACTGCCGTGGGGCGAGTTGAAGGTCGACGTGGTGCTCGAGTGCACCGGCTTCTTCACCACCAAGGAAAAGGCCGGCGCCCACCTGAAGGGTGGCGCCAAGAAGGTCGTGATCTCGGCCCCGGGCGGCAAGGACGTCGACGCCACCGTCGTGTACGGCGTCAACCACAACGTGCTGAAGTCGACGGACACCGTCATCTCCAACGCCTCGTGCACCACCAACTGCCTGGCCCCGCTGGTCAAGCCGCTGAACGACAAGCTGGGCGTCGAGTCCGGCCTGATGACCACCGTCCACGCCTACACCAACGACCAGGTGCTGACCGACGTCTACCACGAAGACCTGCGCCGCGCCCGTTCGGCCACGCAAAGCATGATCCCCACCAAGACCGGCGCGGCCGCCGCGGTGGGCCTGGTGCTGCCCGAACTGAACGGCAAGCTGGACGGCTTCGCGATCCGCGTGCCGACCATCAACGTGTCGATCGTCGACCTGTCGTTCATCGCCAAGCGCGACACCACCGTCGAAGAAGTCAACGCGATCCTGAAGGCCGCCTCGGAAGGCGAACTGAAGGGCATCCTCGACTACAACACCGACCCCCTGGTGTCGGTGGACTTCAACCACAACCCGGCTTCCAGCACCTTCGACTCGACCCTGACCAAGGTGTCCGGCCGCCTGGTGAAGGTGTCGTCGTGGTACGACAACGAGTGGGGTTTTTCGAACCGCATGCTCGACACCACTGTCGCTCTGATGTCGGCCAAGTAATTTCTTGCTTGTGTCCGATGGGGGCAGACCTGTTCTCCGCTTCGTGCGGGAAGGGGTCTGCCCTTTCGTTTGGCTGGATTCTTGCGGGTCATGGGTGTCATGGTGGCGGGGATTCTGCGTTCTTGAGACGTCCCCAGGTCTTGCCAGTGGGCCGCACCGGCCAAGTCGTCGGGCTCGGGCGCGCCATCAGGCGCCCTCGGTCCCGCTACGCGGGACTGCCCCTCCTCCAATTGGCCGGTGCGGCCCACTGGCAAGACCTGGGGACTCACGACAGCGGCTTGCCGCGACCGCACGGCATGCCGAGATTGCTTGCATTGCGATGGCCTGCGGCTGTAGTGGGATCGATGTACTGAAGTATTCGTAGTCTGTGTGCGCCCGGGCGGCTCGTGACGGCCAATTGGAGGAGGGGAAGCCGCGTAGCGGCCGAGGGCGCCTGATGGCGCGCCCGAGCCCGACGACTTGGCCGTCACGAGCCGCCCGGGCGCACACAGACGGCTCAAGAACTCAAATCACCGACAACCACGCAAGCCCGCGTTAAGAACCCAAACACTAGCTCACAAGAACAGACCCACATCCCTCCGCAATTGCGGAAGAATGTGCCCCAGCAAGAAAAGCGCCGAGAAGCGCGCCCGGATTTCAAATAACGAGAGAGAATCGTCTATGTCCAAAGTCAATACGCTGTCCGCGCTGGCGAAGGCCGGCCAACTGTCCGGCAAGCGCGTGTTCATCCGCGCCGACCTGAACGTGCCGTTCGATGACGCCGGCAACATCACCGAAGACACGCGTATCCGCGCGTCCGTGCCTGGCATTCGCCTGGCGCTGGATGCGGGCGCGGCCGTGATGGTCACCTCGCACCTGGGCCGCCCCACCGAGGGCACGCTGGGCAAGGAGGATTCGCTGGCTGCCGTGGCCACGCGCCTGGCCGAGGTGCTGGGCTCGCCCGTGAAGCTGGTGCAGAACTGGGTCGATGGCGTCGAGGTTGCGCCCGGCCAGGTCGTGCTGCTGGAAAACTGCCGCGTCAACGTCGGCGAGAAGAAGAACGACGAAGCCCTGGCGCGCAAAATGGCCGCCCTGTGCGACGTCTACGCCAATGACGCGTTCGGCACCGCGCACCGCGCCGAAGCCACCACCCACGGCATCGCGCGCTTCGCGCCCGTGGCGTGCGCCGGCCCGCTGCTGGAAGCCGAGCTGGACGCGCTGGGCCGCGCCCTGAACGAACCCAAGCGTCCGCTGGTGGCCATCGTCGGGGGCTCCAAAGTGTCGACCAAGCTGTCGATCCTGCAATCGCTGGCCGGCAAGGTCGACCAACTGGTGGTGGGCGGCGGTATTGCCAACACCTTCATGCTGGCCGCCGGCCTGCCCATCGGCAAGTCGCTGGCCGAGCCCGACCAGCTCGAACAGGCCCGTGCCGTGATCGACCTGATGGCCGAGCGCGGCGCAGCGGTGCCGATTCCGGTGGACGTCGTGTGCGCCAAGGCCTTCGGCGCCGATGCCGAAGCCACCACCAAGGCGGCTGCCGACGTGGCCGACGACGACATGATCCTGGACATCGGTCCGAAGACCGCCGCCCAATTGGCCGACGTGCTGAAGCAGGCGGGCACCATCGTCTGGAACGGCCCGGTCGGCGTGTTCGAATTCGACCAGTTCGCCAACGGCACCGAAGTGGTGGCGCGCGCCATCGCCGACGCGTCGGGCTTCTCGATCGCCGGCGGCGGCGACACCCTGGCCGCCATCGCCAAGTACGGCATCGGCGAGCAGGTCGGCTACATCTCGACCGGCGGCGGCGCCTTCCTGGAGTTCCTGGAAGGCAAGACCCTGCCGGCCGTGCAGGTGCTGCAGGAACGCGCGGCATAGCGCGCAGGCAACGCGTCTGGCGCTGCCGGCAGCGCCAGGCACGAAGGGCATCCCGGGAAACCGCGGTGCCCTTTTGTTTTTCCGCGCCGCGGAGTCAGACGGCCTGGGCCCGGGCCTGGGGCGGCATCAGTTCCTGTACCGCCTGCAGCGCGCCATGCACGTCCAGGTTCCAGACGATGCGCGTGTCGTCGTAGGCGGGGATGAAGGCCTTGGAGCGCTGCGACCGCGCCATGGCGATGATGGGCACCTGCAGGGCGGCCGCGATGTGCATCGGACCCGAATCGGGCGTGATGATCGAGCTGGCCTGGCCCAGCATGGCGGCGAATTCACGCAGCGAACGGGGCGGGCAGATCCGGCCATGAGGCAGGGCGGCCACCGCCTGTTCCAGAACGGGCACGATGGCGGATTCTTCCGGTCCCACGAACACGACGAACGGATGGCACAGGTGATTCAGGCCGCGGCACAATTCGGTCCAGAATTCGGCGGGGCAGACCTTGTCGGCATGACCGCCGACGAACAGCGCCACGTACGGGGCGAGGTTGCCCTGGGGGGCGGGTACGCCCAGCGATTCCAGGGTGGAGACGGCGCGGGCCTCTTCCTCCGGGCCGAACACCAGTTGCGGACGCGGCAGGCAGGCCACGCCCAGCGCCTTCGAGAACACCGAGGCGGTGTCATAGGCGTGGTCCACGTCCTCGCGGATGTTGACGTCGTACCAGCAGGCCGAGCCGCGAGGTTTGCCGATGACATAGCGGGCGCCGACCAGGCGCGAGATGACCAGTCCTGTCAGCGAACCGTCTTCCAGTTGCACCGCCAGGTCGTAGCGGCCGGCACGCAGGCTGCGCGCCAGGCTGACCAGGCGCCAGGGGCGGAAAATGGCCGAGCGCGACAGCGTGGCCACCTTGCCCACGGGCAGGTTGCGGAACAGGCCCGCCGTCTTGTCGGTGGCGAGGAAATCGATCGACGCGCCGGGGTACTTGAGTCGGAGCGGGTCGATGATGGCGGTGCTGAGTACCGCGTTGCCGATCCGGTAGTTGGGACGGATGACGATGATGCGCTCGATGTCGCGCAGTGCCGCGACTGTCTGTTCACCCCGGCCAGGCTTGCCTTTGGAAAGGACGCTCAGCAGTTTGTTCTTGGCGGTGCGTTCGGCGTGCCGGGCGACACGCTTGACGACGCCTCTGGCGGCCAGCGCGTAACCGCGCAGGCCATTGGTGGCGCTGTGGATGACCATAGGCGAGCCTGAGTCTTCGACAAAAATGAAAACAGGGGAGGGTCGCCCGGAAAGACGGCAATCCTGTGCTTTGCCGCAGCGCGAGGCCGCGGACCGGATTCCGCAATCGTGCGGAAGCCTGGATTTTCCCTGGTTTCTATTACAGGAAATCGAAAAAATCAGGACGCTTACACTTTGCCTTCCGTTCTGAAAGGTGTTCAGCGTTCCTCGCGGCGGGCAAAAACCTCACGCCGTGATGAACTGCACCCGAGGGGGCTTTTTTGCCTTGGGGCGGCCCGGCGGCAAAAAAATGCCTGGCCTTCATACAAAGGGCCAGGCATCGCAAGTTCGCACCCGCCGCGGCGTCGTATCCGGCGGGTGCGTCGGGGTCCAGCGGTGAAACGATCCCGGTTACGGGATCGGGGCCTTATTCGGCGGCCAGCGCGTCGTTCCGGGCTGCGGGCGCCTGCGCCACGAACGGCGTGTCATTCGGTTCGACGTTCGACGTCATGCCAACGGCTTGGGCCTGGACATCGGCGCGGCTCAGTTGGGTCGAGGCGGTATCCGAGTAGGCAGCCTGGAAGGGCATGTCGTTGGGCTCTACGTTGGCGACCAGGCCATTCGCCTTGGCCTGGGCCAGGTCGGCCTTGACTTGGGCGCGGCTGAGGCTGCCAGCGTCCTCTTGGGCGCCGTAGACGCCTTGGAAGGGGATGTTATTGGGTTCGACGTTCGAACCGGCAAAAGCGCTGGCGCTCATCAGGCCGGCGGACATCATCAGGGCAGCGGCGAGGGTCTTCATGATTACATCTCCTGGTATTCGGTCGAGGGAGCGAAACCGGCGGAGGATTCCGTCGTGGTTGGTTTTGTTTCGCGGTGAAGACATAGTGCGCCTCTCCAAACCTAGGATAAACCCTTGGATGGGAAAATATCTTTCCATAGATGGTGGAATGGATTGTTATTTTTCCAAATTACGTGTTTATTTGTTGATAATGTAGCGAACGGTAAAGCAAACGCCCCGCACCGGACACAGGGCCGATGCGGGGCGTTTGGCGAAATTGCCTGGGATTCAGGCCTAGGCGCGGGACGCGCCGCGCGCGCGCGGCGTCTTGGCGGCGGTCTTGGTGGCCGCTTTGGTCGCCGTTTTGGCGGCGGGCGGGTTGGCCGTGGCGGGCATCTTGGCGCCCGCCGTCTTCACGGGGGCCGATTTCGTCGTGGCCCGCTTGCGCGCGGTCGCCGTCTTCGCCGCCGATGCCTGGGGGGTGGGGGGTTCGGCCGCCGCCCGCTTGGCCGCGGCCTTGCGGGGCGCGGCGGCTCGCTTGCGCGCGGGGGCGTCCTCCTCATCCATGCCTTGCAGCGGCAGGGTGGCGGACGCCTGGGCCACGGCCTTGGATTCCGCGGCGGGCGCCGTTCTGGCGGGCAGCGTTTCGGCGGCCTGGGCGGCGTAGGCCGTCGCGGCCGCGCCATTGCCGCGCTTGCGGTCGCCCCCGGCGCGGCGGGCGGCATCCTCGAACAACTGTTCCATCTGGCGCAGGCTTTCCTGGGCGCGCGCGTTCAGCGGCTGCGCCGCCTCGAGCACTTCCTTCATGTCTGCCAGCGCGTTGCGGATTTCCTCGGCGCTGGAGCCTTTCAGCAATGCCGGCATGGCGTGCAGCGCGGCCTGGGCGTCCAGGCGCATCACCATGGCCTGTTCGCGCACCACGTCCTTGAACTGCTGCAGCGACAGGATGTGGTCTTTCTCGGCGCGCATGCGGCGGATGCCGGCGAAGCTGCGCTCGTCGATGCCGCCCTCGGCGCTGGTCACATAAAGCAGCATGCGGATGGCGGCTTCGCGCAGTCCGCCGACGGGCACCAGCGAACGCAGTTCCGCATTCCGGTTGGCCATGAAGTCACGATGCTCGGGCGAGACGCCCGGGTGGCGGCGCGGCGATTCGCGGCGTTCCTTGGCGCCCAGGCCAGCCCAGTCCTGGACCAGGGGCGAGCCGTAGATGTTCATGAACAGCGCTTCCTGGGCCCAGTCGCGCACTTCCTGGTACATGTCCAGGCTGGTCTCGATGGCCTTGGACACCATCTGCTGGGCCATCAGGAAGGGATTGTCGGGCGCCACCTGCTGGCGGTTCTCGCGCACCTGTTCGGCGACCTGGGCCACGGGCGCCACCAGCGGGTTGCGGTCGGAAATCATCTCGTACGGCAGGCGCAGGGGATGCATGCGCTGCATCCATTCGGCCGATTGGGGCGTGACCGCGGCATGCACCCAAGGTTGCACGAAAGTGCGGTACAGGCCCAGGTTGATGTCGGAGATGCGCGCCACCGCGGCGAAGCGGCGGTCGTCTTCCGGCTGCGGTTTCACGATGGCCAGCACGTCGTCCATGCGGCGGCCCTCGAACGACAGCACGTAGTCGCCCTGCACGAGATCCGCGTTGATGGTCTCGGGCGTCTTGTCGACGATCTCGGCTTCGTAGATGCCCGGCGGCAGCACGTCGATCATGTCGATGTTGCTGGTGAATTCCTGGTGTTCCTTGCGGGCCACGCTGCCCGACACGAAGATGCCCAGGTGGCCGATGCTTTCGTGCACGGCGTACACGATGGTCTGGCCGTGCGCCCGCACTTCCTGGTCGTTCTGGTACAGGTCGGGAATCCAGCCCAGCGCCTGCGGCGGCGGCGTGATGTTGTCGCCACGGGAGCAAAACACGATGATCGGCGAGCGGATGTTGCGCAGGTCGATGCGGATGCCGTCGGACGTGACCAGCCCGCCGGTGGCCAGGCGGTTGCCCACGAACAGGTTGTCGACGATGTACTGGATTTCGGGGCCGTTCAGGTAGACGTGGCCGCCCCACCATTTCTCGAAGCCCAGGTAGCGGGAGGCCTCGGTATCGACTTTTTCGTACAGGTTGTACTGCTTGCTCCACAGCGTGTTGGCGGGATGCAGGTTCTCGAAGTTCTGCACCAGCCAGGCGCCGTCGAACTTGCCCGCGCCCATGTCGCTGGTCATGGCGGTGAGCCAGCTGCCGCCCAGCAGGCCGCCGGCGTAGCGCATGGGATTCATGCCGCGCCAGCCCGCCCAGTACGACAGCGGTGCGCCGGCGATGACGATGGGACCGAACAGCTCGGGCCGCATGGCGGCGGTCATCATGATCTGCCAGCCGGCCTGGCAGTTGCCCACGGCAACCGGCTTGCCCTCGGCTTCGGGATGGCGCGCGATGATCTCTTCCATGAAGCGCGCCTCGGCGCGCATCACGTCCTCGACCGTCTGCGTGGGCATCGGGTGCGGCAGGAAGCTGGCGAAATAGCAGGGGTGGCCCGCGCGCACGGCCACGCCGATCTCGCTTTCGGGCTTGAAGCCGCCGATGCCGGGGCCGTGGCCGGCGCGCGGGTCGACCACCAGGAAGGGGCGCTTGCGCGGATCGACCTCGGTGCCCTCGGGCGGCACGATGCGCAGCAGGCCATAGTTGACCGGACGCTCGAGTTCCCGGCCGTCCATGACCAGTTCGGACTTCATGCTCAGCACGTTGGGCGCGCGCTTGGCGATGTGCCGGTGGTACTGGTTGCCGCGCTGGCGCATGACGTCGGTGTACAGCACGCCGCGTTGCCAGGCGTCCACCGAGTATTCGTACGCGGCGGTCCAGGGGTTGTTGGGCAGGCTGTGGAACAGCTTGTTGAACTGATCGGCGGCGGATGCTGCCATGGCCATCTCCTCGGACAGGGTCTTCCGGCCCGCTGGTCGAGCCGGCGCCGCTCGTGGCGAGCGGCCGGTCTGCTTTCCATTACACCGCATTGTATGTTGCGGTGCAACAACAGGAATATGACAGTTCTTGCCCAAGGTTTGCAACCCTTGATGGTCTAGACAAATTTATTAGGGCAGACCCTAAAGAACCTAGAGAAACCGCCGATAATCCACGTAGCCGGGTAGTCACGACATTGCCGCCATGAAAGCGCAAAGAAGTGCCGGAAGCACGTCTTCGGCAGCCAGATCCTGCTCAGGGCATTTGTTCGAATTCACAAGGGCCGGATCACTGGCCGAGCGGGAATAGCACGACATGGGTCACACCCATAGCTTGTTCATCGACTCCACTTCGAGCGATGTGATGTATCTGCACGGCGCCCACAACCCGGGGCTGGTGCTGCTTTCCATCATCGTGGCCATCCTGACGTCGGGCATGGCGCTGCAGACGGCGCACATCGCCCGTATCGCCGACTCCGCGCGCTACCGCAACCTGGCCATCGGCACGGGCGCGGTGGCGCTGGGCGGCGGCATCTGGACCATGCACTTCATCGGCATGCTGGCCTTCCAGTTGCCCACCATGGTCAAGTACAGCGCCACGATCACGCTGCTGTCCAGCCTGCCCGGTTTTGCCGCGGCGGCGCTGGCGCTGCGCATCCTGTCGCGTCCGGACGTGTCGCTGCCGCGCCTGATCGGCGCCGGCGTGCTGGTCGGCCTGGGTATCGGCGCCATGCACTACAGCGGCATGGCCGCCATGCAGATGCCGGCCGAGCTGCGCTACGAACCGCGCATGTTCCTGGCGTCCATCGTGGTGTCGGTGGTGCTGGCCACGCTGGCGCTGTGGATCCGCTTCGGCCTGCACCGCACTCGCCTGGGACCGGTGCAGCGGCTGGGCCTGGGCGGCATCGTGATGGGGGTGTCGATCGCGGGCATGCACTATACGGGCATGGCCGCCGCGCGTTTCATCGGCGAGCCCGGCATGGCGCATGCCGACATCGCGCTGGACCCGGTGTTCGTGTCGCTGGCGCTGTCCACCTTCACGCTGACGGTGGCCGTGCTGGTCACCGCCGCCAATGGCCTGATCCGCTACCGCCAGCTGTTCCGCCAGCTCAGCGAGAACGAGTCGCGCCTGCATGCCATCGTCGATACGGTGGTCGATGCGGTGGTCACCATCGACAGCCGCGGCATCATCCGCGCCTTCAACCGGTCGGCCACCCGCATCTTCGGCTGGGAAGCCCACGAGGCCATCGGCCAGAACGTCCGCATGCTGATGCCCGAGCCCGACCGCTCGCTGCACAACGACTACATCGACAATTACCGCAACACGGGCGAGCCGCGCATCATCGGCTCGGGCCGCGAGGTCACGGGCCAGCGCAAGGACGGCACCCTGGTGCCGATCCGGCTGGCGGTGGGACAGGTCGAACTGAAGGGCGAGCCGCTGTTCGTCGGCATCATGACCGACATCACGTCGCGCCACGCCCTGGAGGCCTCGCTGCGCGACGCCGCCGAGCAGGCGCGCCAGGCGGCCGAGGCCAAGTCGGCCTTTCTGGCCAACATGAGCCACGAGATCCGCACGCCGATGAACGCCATCATCGGCTTCACCGAGCTGCTGCTGAAATCGGATCTGACGGCCCTGCAGCGCAGCCATCTCAGCACGGTCAGGCAGTCCTCGCGCTCGCTGCTGGGCCTGCTGAACGACATCCTGGACACCACCAAGCTCGAAAAGAATTCGCTGGAGCTCGAGCACATCGATTTCTCGCTGAAAGACCTTGCCGGCCACATCGAGGCCTCGCTGTCGCTCAGCGCGAATTCGAAGGGCCTGATGCTGCAGACCGACTATCCCAGCGGCATGCCGCAGTATTTCAAGGGCGATCCGCTGCGCATCCAGCAGGTGCTGACCAACCTGATCGGCAACGCCATCAAGTTCACCGAGCAGGGCTACGTCGAAGTCATGTTCCGCCTGGACGGCGAGCGCGTGCACATCCAGGTGCGCGACAGCGGCATCGGCATGAGCACCCAGCAGATGGACACCATCTTCGCGCCGTTCTCGCAGGCCGATGCCTCCATCAGCCGGCGTTTCGGCGGCTCGGGGCTGGGCACCACGATCGCGCGCCAACTGGTCGAACTGATGGGCGGCACGATCGACGTGCAGAGCACGCTGGGCGTGGGCAGTGTCTTCCACGTGCATCTGCCGCTGGCGCTGGGCAACAAGCCTGGCGCGCCCGCGCCCGAGGTGGGGGCCGCTTCGCTGCCGCGGCTGCACGTGCTGGTGGCCGACGACGTGCCCCAGAACGTCGAGCTGCTGGCCCTGACGCTGGAAGAGCGCGGCCACCAGATCATGGTGGCCAAGGATGGCGACGAGGCCATCGCGCTGTTCATGGCGCATTCGTTCGACCTGGTGCTGATGGATATGCACATGCCGCGCACCGATGGCCTGCAGGCCACGCGCCGTATCCGCCAGCACGAGCAGGCCAGCGGATTGCCGGCCACGCCGGTCATCGCCCTGACGGCCAGCGTGATGGAGTCCGACCGGCGCGCGGCGCGCGACGCAGGCATGAGCGGCTTCGCCACCAAGCCGCTGGATACGCCGCGCCTGATGCACGAGATCGCGCGCGTGCTGGGCCACAACTCGACCGTCTCCTACGGATCGCGCCAGGCGGCGGGCAAGGTCGACAGCCACCGCACTCTGATCGACTGGACGTCGGGCATTGCGCTGTGGGGCAACAAGGGCCGGCTGGCGCAGGCCCTGCAGACCTTCCTGGCCGAGGCCACGTTGCGCCATCCCCTGCCTGCCGAGGACGTCGCCGAGATCGACTGGGACGCCACGCTGTTCAGCCTGCATGGCTTGCGCGGCGCCGCGGGCAATCTGGCGCTGCCCCAGGTGACCGAACTGGCGGGCGGGCTGGAAGAGCGCATCAAGCGCGGCTCGCGCGACGACATCCGTCCGCAACTGGCCGAACTGCGCCAGTTGCTGGCCAACGCCGCCGAAGAGCTGCGGCAGTTCAATGCGGCGACCCCTGCTCCTGCGCCCGTGCCGGCTGCGCCTGTGCTGCCGGCCGAGAATCTGCAGCCGCACCTGCGCGAGTTGCTGGATGGCCTGGATCGCAGCGAGTTGCCGGCCACTGCCCTGGACGTGGTCAGCCAGCACCTGCGCGCGCTGGGCCGGAAAGACCTGCACGATGAACTGCACGAGGCCATCGATGCGTTTGATTTCCACCACGCCCGCCTGCTGCTGCTGCAGTGGCAGTCCGGCGCGCCCGCCGATACCGGCATCGCACCATGAAAAATACCCCCCACGCCGCGCCTTCGGCTTGCTGTCCACCTCGCGGCTTGCAAGCCGCTCGGATTCGCCAGGCTTGGGACAGTCCTCAAGGACTGTCCCAGGTCCGGGCTCATCCCCCCAGGGGGGGCGCTTTTCATCTTGGGACGGCCCTGCGATGAAAAAACCGATCGACGCTCGTCCCACCCTGCTGCTGGTGGACGATGAACCCACCAATCTGCAGGTGTTGCGGCACACGCTGCAGGACGATTACCGCCTGTTCTTCGCGCGCGATGGCCGCAAGGGCATCGAACTGGCCCGCATGGAGCATCCCGACCTGATCCTGCTGGACATCATGATGCCGGACATCTCGGGCTACGAGGTCTGTGCCGCGCTGAAGCAGGACGAGGCCTTGCAGACCACGCCGATCATCTTCATCACCGCGCTGGCCAGCTCGATGGACGAGCAGTACGGCTTCGACGTGGGCGCGGTGGACTACATCACCAAGCCTTTCAGCCCGGCCATCGTCCGCGCGCGCGTGCGCAACCACCTGTCGCTGGTGCAGGTGCAGGCCCTGCGCGACACGCGCCTGCAGATCATCCAGCGCCTGGGCGCGGCAGCCGAGTACAAGGACAACGAGACCGGCCTGCACGTCATCCGCATGAGCCACTATGCCAAGGTGCTGGCGCTGGCGGCGGGCTATTCGCAGACCGCTGCCGAAGAGGTCCTGCATGCCTCGCCGATGCACGACATCGGCAAGATCGGCATCCCGGACGCGATCCTGAAGAAGCCCGGCAAGCTGACCGACGAAGAATGGACGGTGATGCGCCGCCATCCCATCATCGGCGGCAAGATCATCGGCGATCACCGCTCCGGCCTGCTGCGCATGGCGCGCATCATCGCCGAGGGCCACCACGAGAAATGGGACGGCACCGGCTATCCGCGCGGACTGAAGGGCGAGCAGATTCCACACGTGGCGCGCATTGTGGCGCTGGTGGATGTGTTCGACGCGCTGACCAGCGAACGGCCGTACAAGTCGGCCTGGCCGGTGGACGAGGCGGTGGACTACATCGTGAAAGCCAGCGGAACCTTCTTCGATCCCGAACTGGTGCCGCTATTCGTGGAGTGCCTGCCCGACTTGCTGGCGATCCGGGACCAGTGGGTCGACACCGCCAGCAACCGCCTGCAGCTCTTCTGAGGGCGCGCCCTCGCGATGGTGGGGCAGCCACAGGTTCAGCAGCCAGCCGTTGGCCATCAGGGTTTCTTCCACGCGGTACACGTTGCCATCGTGCATGGATTGCAGGAAGCTGCGGTGCGGCTGGCGGCGGCGCTCGGTATCGGCGATGGACAGCCAGGTGCGCAGGCTTTGCGTCTCGATGCGCGGGCCGCAGCGCAGCCGATGGCAGTGGTGGATGATGTCGGCGAAGGTGCGCGCCTTGGGCGGTACGCAATATAGCCGGCGGAACGCTTCGTTGGCCCAGGCCATGCGGTCGGAGGGGTCGAAGATGGCGGCCGCGATATTGCCCAGTTCCAGGCCGACCATCAGCCGCCGCTCCAGGGGCAGCAACTGCTGCGAGGCGCCGCGCGGCGGTTCGGCTGGCTGCGGCTCGGGCGCGTCGTCGCCCGCGATCACCACGCAGTTGCGGCCCTGGCCCTTGGCGCGGTAGAGCATGGCATCGGCCTGTTTCACCCAGGCGCCGTGGCTTTCGAGTTCGGGCGACAGCGCCGAGATGCCGATGCTGATGGTCACCGGGCGTTCCTCGATCAGGGGCTCGTCGCGGATGCTCTGCTGCAGGCGGCGCATGAACAGGCCGGCGTTGCGTGCCGACGTGTGCGGCATCAGCACCACGAACTCCTCGCCGCCGTAGCGGCCGGGGGTGTCCGAGCTGCGCAGGCTTAGCTGCAGGCGCTTGGCGAACTGGCGGATGGCCTTGTCGCCCACCGGGTGGCCCAGGTCGTCGTTGATGCGCTTGAAATGATCGAAGTCGATCAGCACCAGGGCGGCGGGTTCGGCATGGCGGCGGTAGCGCTGGAATTCGGATTGGATGACCGCGTCCATGTGCCGGCGGTTGTGCAGGCCGGACAGGGCGTCGTGCAGGCTCAGTTGCGACAGGTCTTCACGCTGCTCGCGCAGTTCGTGCAGCGCCAGATAGGCGATGCGCCCGGTCATGGCCGGATAGATCAGCAGCAGGGGCAGGCAGGCCCAGACCTGTTCGGGGGTGGGGATGGGCTGCCAGTCGATGCCGAACACCAGCAGGCCGGTGACGACGCCCGCGAGATGGAGGCCGGCGCCGCGCAGAAACTGCCGCCAGCCCCCCGCGATCATGCTGTCCATCAACAGCAATGCCAGCATCACGATGCTGAGCAGGGCGTTGAAAGCGATGCCTGCCGCCCACCAGCCGGCCGCGAAATGGTCGATCAGCAGGTTGCGCCGGTTGGCTTGGGTGGGTTGGCCCGCGCGCGCCGAAAGCCGCCAGGCGGCATACGGCCACACGAAGGCGTGCAGGGCATACAGCAGCCACTGCCACCAGGGGGCGTCCAGTTGGTGAAGGATGGGCGCGACCGCCAGGAACGTGAGGCCCTGCGCGAGCGCCCGGGACGGGTAGCTGCCGCGCACGAAGTTTGTCCAGGCCTTGCTGGTCAGGACCGGCACGCGAGCCTCGTTGCCACGCGTGAGCGGTGGAGGAACGCCTGGTTGCGGACGTCGGAGCGCATCAGGTGAGGAATGCCGTGGTAATCCCGTTGTTGTTCTACGATTACTTCGGCGGATTATAGACGCGGATAGTTGCCCGACAGAACGGGAAGCAGTCTGATTTTTGTCGGGGCATCAGCCCTGGGCGGCGGCGTGGTGCCGTACCCATAGCTGCACCGCAGGCCGTTGCCATTGCGCGTCGGCATAGCTGCGCAGTTCGGAAGGCAGTTCGTCGCCATTGCGGGCCAGGCGCTGCAGCATCAGCGCCAGGTCGGTATCGGCGATGCACCAGTCCCCGAAAAGATTGGGTCCGCCGTGCGCCAGCAGTGCCTGGGCGACCCGCACCAATTTGGCGGCCGCGGCCTGTCCGGCATCGCTCAGCGGGGTGTTCACGGGGTGTTCGAAGACGACCTCGGTAGGGCGGTCGAGTCGCAATGCCTGCAGGTCCGAGCGCAGCCAGGCCTGCATCTGGCGGGCCTGGGCGCGGCTGCGCAGACCGGGCGGATACAGGGCCGGATGCCCGGGGGCGGGGAAGGCTTCCTCCAGGTACTGCGCGATGGCGCAGGATTCGGCCAGGTGGAAGTCTTCGTGCGTCAGCGCCGGTACGCGGCCGGTGAGCGAACGCGCCAGGTAGGGCCGCATGCGCTGCTCGCCACAGCCCAGGTCGACGGGCCGCAGCTGCATGGGCAGGCCTTTTTCGGCCAGCGCCACGAACGCCGACATGGCGTAGGGGCTGAGAAAGGCGGCGTCGACGTAAAGGGTGAGGGGGGCAACCACGAAGCATCTCCGGCAATGCTGCGAGAGCGGGTCTGTCCCGCCACGCTCAGGCAAGGGTACCAGCAATTGCGGCGCGGCGCGGGGCGTGGCCCCGCACGGTGTCGCGGGAACGACACGCGGGCGGTCCGGGATGGGCGCCTACACGGCCGGTCAGTCCACGATGAAGAGTTTCGCGCCTGTGCGGGTGCTGGAGCGATGCGGCTCGGCGCCGTCGGCCACCTGGTAGCTCATGCCGGGGCGCAGCACGAAGGTGCGGCCGTCTTCCAGTTCGGTGTGCAGTTCGCCTTCCAGGCAGAGCAGGATGTGGCCCTTGGTGCACCAGTGGTCCGCCAGGTAGCCCGCCGTGTACTCCACCATCCGCACGCGGATCGGCCCGAACTGGCGGGTGCGCCAGTAGGCGAGGCCGGTGTCGCCGGCGTGTTCGGTGGTGGGGACCTCGGACCAGTCGGTAGTGCCGAAGGGGATGTCCTGCATCTGCATGGCTTGTTCCTGTGGGGCAGGCGGCGCCTCAATCGGGCCGCAAAGTGTCGGGAATGCGCACCAGCAGGTCGGTCACGCCGGTATCCACGCCGGCTTGCGTCAGCAGCGTGGCGGCCTGGCCGCGATGGTGCGTCTGGTGATTGAAGAAATGCAGCAGCAGGCTGCCGAAATGGCGTTCGGATACGATGCCCAGCCGGTTGGCGTAGCGCAGACTGTGTTCCAGGTCGGCGTCACGCAGTTCGGCGGCCCACGCCACGATCATCGCATCCAGCGACTGGCGATGCCGCGTCAGGCCGGCGAGGTCGTGGTGCAGGATCGTGTCCAGCGAGGCGGGCGTGGGCGTGTCTTGCAGGGGCGCCAGCGCTGGATGGCCGGCCGGATGCGTGGCGAAGCGCTTCAGCCACGAGATGTCGCCGACCAGGATGTGGTTCAACGTGCCCAGCAGCGAACCGAAGTAGGCGCCGCGCGGGGCGGCCAACTCGGCCTCCGACAGCTGGACGGCGGCCGCGTACAGTTGCCCGTTCATCCAGGCGTTGTAGTCGGCCATCAGGCGGATGTCGCGGCAGTCGGGCATGGTGGGGGCTCAGTCGGCCAGCTTCTTTTGCCAGAAGACGGCCTGGCCGTTGGCATCCTGCAATTGATAGGCCTCGTAGCCCATCTTGCGGTACAGCGCCTGGGCGGGGCCGTTGCCTTCCAGCACCTCCAGCGTGATCTTGCAGCAGCCCAGCCGCCGGGCCGAGGCGTCGAGGGCATCGAGCAATTGCCGGGCGATGCCCTGGCCGCGGAAAGGCGCGGACACCATGAAATCGTGCAGGTTCACCAGCGGTTGGCAGGCGAAGGTGGAGAAGCCTTCGAAGTAGACGGCCAATCCGGCGGGCTTGCCATCGACGTAGGCCAGCAGCGCGTGCGCCCAGGGCCGCGCCGCCAAGGCCGCCGGCAACTCGCGGCAAACCCGTTCGGGCAGGGATTCGCCGCTGCCCATGTCGCCGCTGGCGTACTCGTTCAGCAGCGCGATCAGGTCGCGCGCATGGTCGGGGTTGGCGAAATCGACGTCGATGATGTCCGGCATGGGGTGGTCTGGGAAGATGGCGGGAAACGGGTGACCGCCGGGCAGGGTTTGCCTTCGGAGATGGGCGGCGGCTTCATGCCGCAGCAGTATAGAAGAGCCGCCCGTGCGGCGGTGCGGCATTGAATATCCACCGGTCTACCCCCATCTGCAATGCATCCCCGGGATGCCGCCGCGCCCGTCGCCCGCGTGCGTCCTCTACCATTCTGAAAGCGAGCCGTTCATGGAGTTCAAGGACTACTACGGCATCCTCGGCGTGGCGCGCACGGCTTCCAACGAAGACATCCGGCGCGCCTACCGCAAGCTTGCCCGCAAGTATCACCCCGACGTCAGCAAGGAGCCCGACGCCGACGCGCGCATGCGCGAGGTCAACGAGGCCAACGAAGTGCTGGGCGACGCCGAGAAGCGCGCCGCCTACGACCAGGTGCTGGACGGCGGCCACCGCCAGCCGCCGCCTGGCTGGGAACGCGACTTTGCCTTTCGCGGCGAGCAAGGCGGCGCGGATGAGTTCAGCGAATTCTTCTCGTCGTTATTCGGCGCGGGCCAGGCCGGCTCGCGCGCGTTCCGGGCGCGTGGCGAAGACCATCATGCCGTCATCGACGTCGATCTGGACGATGCCCTGCAGGGCGCCACGCGCGAGGTCAGCCTGCGCACCGTCGAGGCCGATGCCCAGGGGCGCCAGCAGATCCGCACCCGCACGCTGAGCGTGCGCATTCCGCCTGGCGTGCGCGAGGGCCAGCAGATCCGGCTGGCGGGTCAGGGCATGCCCGGCATGGGTGGCGGCGGCAACGGCGACCTGCTGCTGGAGGTGCGTTTCCTGCCGCACCGGCTGTACCGGGCCGAGGGCCGCGATCTGCACATGACTTTGCCCGTCACCCCCTGGGAGGCCGCGCTGGGGGCGTCGGTGCGGGTGCCCACCCCCGGCGGCGCGGTCGAGATCACCGTGCCGCCCGGCTCCGTCGCGGGCCGCAAGCTGCGCCTGAAGGGACGCGGCCTGCCCGGCAAGCCCGCGGGCGATCTGTATCTGTCGCTCGAGGTGGCCCTGCCGCCGGCCGACAGCGAACGCGCGCGCGAGCTGTACGAGCAGATGGCGCGCGAGCTGCCGTTCGACCCGCGCCGCGCGGCGTTCGGCACGGTCTAGGGGCCTGTTGATACTAAAAGGAGCCTCGCACGCGAACAGAAGCGTGCGGATGGCGAGGCCCGCCGCGCCGTCGCGGCAGGCCCACGGCGAGCATTCGGCTTGGACGGCCCCCTGCGGGACAGACGGGCCGGCGTCAGCGCCGTCCCTGCCCTCGGGTCAAGCGCCTTTGGCACGCAGGTCCACACCCGTGATGTACCCGACGCTGGCGCCGTAGCGGTCCTTGTAGTTGGCCTTCACCAGCGGGTCGAGCTTGTCCTTGACCTTGTCGTGGAAGCCCTTCCTGTCCCAGTCGCCGGCATGCTGGAAGTTGCTCATGATGTAGGTCCAGCCATTGATCTCGTCCACGGCGTGCAGGCCGGTGGATTCGGCGCCGGCCGGCGTCGACAGGATGCGCGACAGTTCCTTCGTATCGACGTTGTAGGCCCACAGGAAGTTGTTGACGTGGTTGCCGCTGTCCTCGCCGATGAACAGGGTGCGCAGCTTTTCCGAGAACTTCAGGTTGTCGGGGCTGGCGATGTGGTCCGGGTGCGCGGTGTTGCCCAGTTCGTCGGCGGCAATGTCCTGGCCCGTCAGCAGGGTGGACGAGACGGTGGGCACCCAGTCGCTGCGGATCGGCTGGCCCCGGGTGTCTTTCTGGCCGCCCTGCATTTTGTGCGCCAGGATGCCGCCGGCCTGCAGTCTCCGGTCCAGCGCGATGCCGCTGTCTTCGTACCAGCCGCGGCCGCCCTTGACCATCGAGTCGACCACGTTGGCCAGCGCCGAGTAGGCGATCTTGTCCCTGATGTTGACGGTGGTGCCTTCGTTCTTGGTCAGCGCCATGCTGGCGCCGACGTAGGCGGCGTAGCGGTGCGTTTCGAGAAAGGCCGCCGCTTTTTCCATCCTGGGCTTGATGCGGATCCAGTTCGGCTGGCCGTTGTGGTGGATCGCGGTATAGCTGGCGTCGTTCGGGTTCTTGGTGGCGACGTCCATGATGTCGCCGATGGTCAGTGTCGCGGCCAGCGCGCGGATCTCGTCGCTGGTGGCGTGGCCCAGCCGGATCCATCGCATCGTGCCGCCGCCCACGCCTTGCGACGAGGTCTGCGTGTACCGGGCCACGTACAGCGTGCCGGCTGAAAGATCGGCCGCCTGGTCCGCCACGAACATGAACAGGCCGCCGTTGGTGGCGTCGTCGCCCATCAGCGCGGTGCGCTGGTCGGGCATGACCTGGATCAGCTCGTGCGAGATGCGGCCCAGGCAGTAGTGCTTCCTGATGCTGCCGGTGCCGTCGGGATGCACGGTGACTTCGGGCAGGTGGCCGTAGTCGTAGGGATTGGCCGCATGGTCCGCCGAGCCGTAGAGGTTGGCGCCGAAGGTCTTCATCTGGGCACTGTCGGGCTTGGCGCCGTCGGGTTCGTACTCTTCGCTGGACAGGTGGGTGTTCCAGGGCGACAGGCTGGCGCCACAGGTGATCCACAGGCCCTTGACCTTCGACGTGTCCACGTTATGGTATTTGACCAAATCGAGAGCGCCGGTTTTCGGATCCTGGTCCAGCGTCAGTACGGCGATGGGCGAGGGCAGGCGGCCGTACATCTCGTCGCCCTTCAGGTTGCGGGTGGTGTATTCGAACTGCACCACCGCGAACACGGTGTTGCCTTTCACGCCTTGCACGCTGGGGCGAGCCAGCCTGATGAGCGAGGAACCGTCCGGACAATCCGAATAGAACTGGCGCGGCGTGGCGCCCGAGGTGTCCATGATGGGCTTGTTGTGGATGTCGTAGTAACCGCCCGCCAGCGTCTGGCCGCCATGGCCGTCGGGCACCTGGTCGCCGGTGGTGAAGAAGGGCTCGTAGCCCAGTTGGTAGGTCTGCTTGCTGCCGTCGCTGTAGGCAACTTCCAGGGCGGACTTCACCAGGGTCGTGGCCATTTCCTCGGGCTGGGCCAGCGTGGGGGCGGCCATGGGCACGAAGCGGGCGGAGGCGAAGGTGGCGCCTTTCGGGGCCGCCCAGGCGGGAGCGGCGCCGAAGGCGCCCACGGGCAACAGCGGCGCGCCGGCCAGCAGTTTCAGGGCGCGGCGGCGCGAGGAAGAGGTCGTCTCAGGCATGTCGGGGTCCGATTGCGAAAGGATGGAGGGCAAATCGCTGGCCCACCATGCGCACGACCCGGCAGGCTACGCCATGTTCGGCCTGCTGCGTGAAAGCAAAATGACATGAAAAAGCGCGAACACATCGCGCATCGACCTGGAGGAGAGGAGACAGATCGATGCGCGGCGGTTCGCGCCAGTGCCGTGAGGCGGGCCGTCCGGGGACGGCCGGGGGTTACTGCCTTACTTCTTTTCGCTCATCGTCAGGCCGGTGATGTAGCCGACCGAAGCCGAGAACTTGTCCTTGTAGGCGGCATCGATCAGGGGTTCGATTTCGCTCACCAGATCGGTGGGCATGGTGCCCAGGAAGTCGCCAGCGTGCTGGAAGTTGCTCATGATGTACGTGAAGCCGTTGAGTTCGTCCACGGCGTGCAGACCGGTGGACTCGGCGCCGGCGGGCGTGGAGAGCAGACGCGACAGTTCCTTGGTGTCGACGTTGTAGGCCCACAGGAAGTTGTTGACGTGATAGCTGCTGTCTTCGCCGATGAACAGGGTGCGCAGCTTTTCCGAGAATTTCAGGTTGTCGGGGCTGCCTACCAGTTCGGGATCGCATTCGTTACCCAGTGCGTCGGCCGTGTCGAGATCCTTGCCCACGAACAGCGTCGAGTACGAAACGGGCACCCATTCGCTGTCGATGGCGGCAGCATCGGTGTCGGCTTGGCCGCCGGCCATCTTGCTGGCAATGACGCCGCCGGCATCGATGACCTCGTCCACGCCGGGACCGCCGGCGGGGTTGCTCGTTTCGCCGGCAACCATGGCGCTGCCGATGTTGGCGATGGCCGAGTACAGGATCTTGTCCTTGATGTTGACGGTGGTGCCTTCATTCTTGGTCAGCCACATGCTGCCGCCGACCATGGCGGCGTAGCGGTGGGTTTCCAGGAACGCCGCCGCCTTTTCCATGCCATCAAGGACGCGGACATATTCGGTCCTGCCATTGAAGTTGATCTGCGTGTAGCCGGTTGCGGCGGTCGCGGACTTCTCCATGATGTCGGAGAAATTCAGGCCGCTGGCCATGCCGCGGATTTCTTCGCTGGTCGCATGGCCCAGCTTGATCCACTTCAGGCTGCCCGAACCCAGGCCGACAGAGGCGGCTGCGCCAGTGCCTTGCGTGAACTGGGCGACGTAGAGCGTACCGGCGGACAGATCTTTTTCGCGGTCGGCGACGAACATGAACAGACCGCCGTTGGTGGCGTCATCACCCATCAGAACGGTACGCTGGTCGGGCATGACCTGCACCAGTTCATGCGAGATGCGGCCCATGCAGTAGTGCTTCTTGATCGTGCCGGTGCCGTCCGGGTTCACCACGACTTCGGGCATGTGGCCGTAGTTGTAGGCGCGGGCACGGGCGCCCGAGTTGGCGTACAGGGCATTGCCGAAGGCGGTCAGCTGGGCGTTGGTGGCCAGCGAGGCGTCGGGTTCGTACTCTTCGCTGGACAGGTGGGTGTTCCAGGGCGACAGGCTGGCGCCACAGGGAATCCAGATGCCGTTGACCGAAGAGGTGTCGACGTTGTGGTACTTGACCAGCTTCAGCTCGCCGGTCTCAGGGTTCTGGTCCAGCGTCAGGATGCCGTACGGCGCGGGCAGGCGGCCATAGGTCGTGCCGCCAGCCTGGTCGACGTCGTTGTATTCGAACTGCACGACGGCGAACAGGGTGTTGCCGGTGACGCCGGGAACCGTGGGGTTGTCCAGCTTCAGCAGCGACGTGCCATCCGGGCAGCCCGAGAAGAACTGGCGTTCCTTGCCCACCACCGAATTATCGATGATCGGGTTGTTGTTGATGTCGTAGTAGCCGCCGGCCAGCGTCGTGCCGCCGTTGCCGTCCGGCACCATGTCGCCGGTGTTGAAGAACGTTTCGTAGCCCAGCTGGTACGTGACGACGGTGCCGTCGTCATACGTGACTTCCATGGCCGACTTGACCAGGGTGGTGGCCATGTCGGCAGCCGTCGACGGCGCAGCCATCGGCACGAAACGGGCCGACACGAACTGGGCGCCAGGCGCCGGGGTCGGCGTGCCGGGGTCGGTGGGCGTATCGTTGTCGTCGTCATCGCTGCCGCCACAGGCGGCCAGCAGGACGGAGGAACCCATGGCGGTGCCCAGCGGCAGGAGGGGAGCGCCCGACAGGAACTTGAGGGCGCGGCGGCGAGAGAGTTGGGTCTGGTCGGTCATGGTCTGGTCCGATGGCTGTAGGGGAGCTTAAAAAAAGATGTCGCCAGCGCGAGCGGGCGACGGGTGACGAACATCTAGGATTCGGCGGTGAAACAAAAAAAATTGGTGCAGCAAAGAAAGGACGCGCAACGAAAACTGACGGAATGATGAGACGGAAAGATGAAAGCTAAATGACACCGGGCTGTCAGGAGGGCCAAAAGCGGCGTCATCATGCGGTAGCATTCAGGTGACTATTTGTGCCTGGGCGAACGGTTGCCTACGCCGCACCCCATCCGCGCATGGCCTCGCCTCCATCTCGTTTTCGCTTCTAACGCACACCTCCATGACCGACGCTTCGCGCCTAATCCGCCGCCATCCCGACGAGTTGCTCGTCGGCCTGGTTTCTGTTTCCGACCGCGCCTCGACCGGCGTCTATCAGGATCAGGGCCTGCCCGCCCTGCGCGAATGGCTGGACGGCGCGCTGGCGTCGCCGTGGCAGGGCGCCGAGCGGCTGATTCCCGACGAGGCGGCCGGCATCAGCGCGGCGCTGGCCGAACTGGTGGACGTATGCGGTTGCGATCTGGTGCTGACCACTGGCGGCACCGGGCCGGCGCGGCGCGACGTCACGCCCGAGGCCACGCTGGCCGTCGCCACGCGCGAGATGCCGGGTTTCGGCGAGCAGATGCGGCAGATCAGCCTGCGTTTCGTGCCCACCGCGATCCTGTCGCGCCAGGTGGCCGTGATCCGCGAGACGCCCGATCACGCCGCACTCATC
This sequence comes from Bordetella ansorpii, assembly GCF_900078315.1. Taxonomy (GTDB): domain Bacteria; phylum Pseudomonadota; class Gammaproteobacteria; order Burkholderiales; family Burkholderiaceae_B; genus Bordetella; species Bordetella ansorpii. The sequence continues at coordinate 233,251 of NZ_FKBS01000002.1, read as the reverse complement.
ATCAATCTGCCCGGCCAACCCAAGGCCATCCGCGAAACGCTGGAAGGCCTGCGTGGGGCGGACGGCGAGGTGTTGGTGCCGGGCATCTTCGCGGCGGTGCCGTACTGCATCGATCTCATCGGCGGTCCCTATGCGCAGACGCGGCCCGAGGTGGTGCGCGCGTTCCGGCCGAAGTCCGCGCAGCGGCCCTCGGCCTGAGGGCGGCGCGATAGGTCTGGAACGCCCGGCCCATCGACGACCATGCCCTTCGAGGCGTGCCGTGCGTTGCGCTATAGTGGTCCGCACTTTTTCCAGAAACGATTCCTACCCATGAAAATCCGTATCGCCGCCATGTTGGCGCTGGGCCTGGCCGTTGCCGGCTGCGCCAGCGTCGACTCCGTCAGCAGCCTCGATCCCACTTTCTTCGGCAGCACCGCGCGCACCGCCAAGGACTACAGCGTGTGCGTGGCCGAAGCCTGGAAGGGCCAGGGCTTCGAGGTGGAAACCACGCCCATCCAGGACGGCTTTCGCGTGGCGGGCAGCAGCAGCATCAGCGTCGAGGGCGTGCTGTCGGTGATTTCGTACCGCGGCAAGACCGACATCAAGCTGTCGACCCGGCTGCCCGCGCGCGGGCAGTCGATGATCGAATCGGCCAATCTGTGCATGTGATGGGCAGGGCGTACACGCGTGCGGCCATGCTGCGCGGCCTGCGGGCCGCGGCATTCGGCTTCGTGGCGCTGGCCGCCGTGGCCACGGCGCAGGCCCAGGGCTACATCGGCCGCAAGCTGAACGAGCCCGTGCCCGGCGGCGTGGCGGTGGTCGCGCTGGGCGAGGGCGCGCAGGCGCCGCAGGCCAGCTTCGGCGGGCATCGGGTGCTGGTGGTGCGCGAGGAAGGCCGGCAGTGGATCGCCATCGTCGGCATCCCGCTGAGCGCCATGCCCGGCCAGACGGCGTTGCAGGTGCGCGACGCCGCCGGCGCGCGCGACGTGCCGTTCTCGGTGGGCAGCAAGGAATACGTGGCGCAGCACATCACGCTGAAGAACAAGCGCCAGGTCTCGCCCAACCCCGATGACCTGAAGCGCATCGAGCGCGAGCTGAACGAGCAGACTTCGGCTTATGCCGTCTACCGTGCCGGCGTTACGCCCAGCAATGTGGTGCTCGATCGTCCGGTGGCGGGCGGCCGCCTGTCCAGTCCCTTCGGGCTGCGCCGTTTCTTCAATGGCGAAGCGCGCAATCCGCACTCGGGGCTGGACTTCGCGGTGCCGGCGGGCACGCCGGTCATGGCGCCCGCGGCCGGCCGCGTGGTGCTGGTGGGAGACTATTTCTTCAACGGCAAGACGGTGTTCGTCGATCATGGGCAGGGCATGATCAGCATGTTCTGCCACCTGTCGGCCATCGACGTGAAGGTGGGCGACGAACTGGCGCGTGGCGCGCCGGTCGGCAAGGTGGGGGCTACCGGCCGCGCCACCGGCCCGCATCTGCACTGGAACGTCAGCCTGAACAACGTGCGTGTCGATCCGGCCATCTTCATCGGGGCGTTCAAGCCCTGATGTGGCGCCAGGCCGGCGTCAGGCGCCGGCTTTCTGCAACGGCTCGCACAGCGACGCGTACACCCGTTCCGCGTATTGCAACTGGTGCTTTTCCTGAACGTGGATGCGTTGCTGCTCGTCGATGCAGTTGTCGTATTTGACGCGGGCCTGCGAGTAGGTCAGGCCCGTGTTGCGCAGGCTGCTGATGAACGCCGTGCGCGAGCGGCGCAGCATGAGCAGGCCTTTTTCGCCGCGCTCGAAGGCGCGGCGGGCCTTTTGCAGGCGGTCTGCCGCCTGCTGGAGTGCGTCGCTGCTGTTTTCTGACATGGCCAATCTAAGGAAGGCGGGGTGGACGCCGGACGTAAGACACTACGGCTGCGGCCGGCGCGGATTTTACCCCGCCCTCGATGGATCAGCGGCGATATTGCTGGGGACGGGCGCTCGGTGCGGGACCGCGTTCGTCCTTGTGGCGGAAGTTGATGCGGCCCTTGGTCAGGTCATAGGGCGACATCTCGAGCGTGACGCGGTCGCCCGCCAGGATGCGGATGCGGTGCTTGCGGATGCGGCCGGAGGCATAGGCGCCCACTTCGATACCATTGTCCAGCTTGACGCGGTAGCGGCTGTCCGGCAGCACTTCGTCGACGATGCCGTCCAGTTCGATCAGTTCTTCTTTCGCCATGATGACTCCTTGATTGTGATGCGCAGGCGCCGCGCGAACGCGGCACGGATGCCGGATGCCCAAGCGGTGTGCCGGCCGCGGACGCATAGGCGTGGCGAACCGGCTCGGGTACGGGTCATGGCCCTGGATAGGGATAGGGACGGGTACGCTGGCCGCGAGGGCAGTGTGCGCCAAGAGGCGCGGCTTGGTCGCGACGGTTTGCCTGTGCGGGGCAGGCCGCCGGAAGAAGCGTGTTTTTCTTGTTGAACGGAGCCGGGCAGCGCCGGCGGCGGACATGCAAGAGACAAGAAATTCGGTACTGCGGGGTACTGAGGTTGCTGCCGGAGGCCGTCGGTAGGCTTGCAATTGAGCTTTCCCGAAGGAAGTCCCCGGATCCCCGGCGGCTTTCCTGCCGCCCGACTGTATTCGCCATCGTTCTCAATGGCAAAAATTACTCGGGCAGAAAATAACTATAACTTATTGCAAGGGTTTTTGCTAGTATCCGGTGTCTTGTCCTTGGGGATGCCGGGGCAGATCGTCGGTGATGTCGTGCCACGGCGCCTTGCTGTCCACGTGTACGTGGCGTTCGGGTTTGATGCCCGGATCGTCGTCCAGCGCGCCCAGAGGCAGGCCGTATACATCGGGCATCTGGTCGAAGCGGCTCAGCAGCGGGGTCCCGCAAGCGCTGCAGAACCCGCGATAATTGCCGGGCGACGAGGCGTACCAGGTGATCTGGTTCTCGCCCTGGGTCCAGGCGAAATCCCGGGCCTGTACCGTGGCGCGCGACCGGAAGGCCGCGCCGTGCGTCTTGCGGCACGTGCGGCAATGGCAATTCAACGCATCGGAAAGAGGGCCGTTCACCGTGTACGCGATGCGGCCACATAGGCAAGAACCGTGAAGCATGGCAGTCTGGAAATGGCAGGAGGTCCCCAATATATACCTGCCGCCTGTAACGGTTCCCCTTTCCCGGCAACCGCGGCTACAATTATTCCGGTTTTTTTACATATGGCTACCACAGCGGTGCCTAGGCAAGACCGCCCCGGACCCAATCTTGCCGGGGACCGACTGCACACGGATGCCATCGCCTCAATGCATACCGTCTGCAGATTGACGACCCAGAACCGGTTCCCCGAATCGGATACAGGCGGGATGTCGGAACGATGTTGAACGGCAGCTACGAATTGGCAACGGTCGCCGTGTCCATATTGGTCGCGGTCTTCGCCTCTTTGACTTCGTTCGAACTGGCAAGCCGTATCGACAGCGCCCAGGGCGCTGCTGGCCGATATTGGCTGGCGGGCAGCGGGTTCGTGCTCGGCCTGGGCATCTGGTCCATGCATTTCATCGGCATGCTGGCCTTCAGCCTGCCCATCCCCATCGGTTACGACATCGCCATGACGGCGGGCTCGCTGCTGATCTCGGTGGCCGGGGCGTTGCTCGCCTTGCGCATCGCCTGCCGGCCGCAATTGTCGGCGGGGATGCTGGCGTTGGGCGCGGTGCTGATGGGCGGCGCGGTGCTGGCCATGCATTTCACGGGCATGGCCGCCATGCGCATGGCGCCTGGCATCGTCTACCTGCCGTCCCGCCTGGCGGCGGCCGCGGCCATTGCCATCGGCTGCTCGGCGCTGGCGCTGTGGATGGCGCATTGGGTGCGGCGCCAGGCCCGCCGGAAGCTGCGCGACCGTCTGGCGGCGGCGTCCATCATGGCGGCCGCGGTGTGCGGCATGCACTACATGGGCATGAGCGCGGCCATGTTCCCGGCCGATAGCGTCTGCCTGGCGGCCGTCGACGGCTTGTCTGCGCAATGGCTGGCGGCGGCGGTGGCGGTGGTCACCTCGTGCATTTTCGCCATGGCGCTGGTGGTGGCCGTGCTGGACGCGCGGCTCGAGTCGCGCACGGCCGTGCTGGCCCGTTCGCTGGCGGGCGCCAACGAAGAACTGCTGCGGTTGGCCCTGCACGACAACCTGACCAAGCTGCCCAACCGCATCCTGCTCGAACAGCAGGTCAAGCAGGCTATCGAGACCGCCCGCCGTTCCAATGGCACCTTCGCGCTGCTGTTCCTCGATCTGGATGGATTCAAGTCGGTCAACGATGCCTACGGGCACCATACCGGCGACGCCTTGCTGGTGGAGCTGGCCGGCCGCATCCGCCGCCAGTTGCGCGGCGCGGATACCGCGGCCCGGCTGGGCGGCGACGAATTCGTCGTGCTCAGCGAGGTGACCGAGCCCAATGATGCCGCCTCGGTGGCGTCGCGGCTGATCAAGGTGCTGTCGCGGCCCGTTACCGTGATGGGCCACCGGGTGGCTGTCTCCGCCAGTTGCGGCATCGCCCTGTATCCCGCCAATGGCGACAGTCCCCGCACGCTGATGCGAAACGCCGACGCCGCCATGTACCACGCCAAGCGCATGGGCCGGGCGCGCTTCAGCTATTTCGAACCCTCCATGAACAGCAATGCGCAGGAACAGTTGCGCATGCTGCAGGATCTGCGCCAGGCGCGGGCCCGCAAGCAACTGGTGCTGCACTACCAGCCCAAGTTCCGGCCCGACGGCGAGATCATGGGCGCCGAGGCGCTGATCCGCTGGCTGCACCCCGAGAAAGGCCTGATCCCGCCCGACCGCTTCATTCCGCTGGCCGAGCGTTCGCGGCTGATCGTGTCCATCGGGGAATGGGTGCTGGACGAGGCCTGCCGCCAGTTGCATGAGTGGCACCAGGCCGGCCATCACGGCTGGACCATGTCGGTCAACCTGTCCGCCGCGCAGTTCGTGCATGAAGGCCTGTATGACTTGGTGCAACAGGCCCTGGAGCGCCATGCGCTGCCGCCGCGCAGTCTGATCCTCGAGATCACCGAGTCCACCGCCATGCGCGACGCCGAGACCACGCTGTCGCTGTTGCGCCGCCTGGTCGGCCTGGGCGTGCGCATTTCCATCGACGATTTCGGCAGCGGTTATTCCAGCCTGCTGTACCTCAAGCGCCTGCCCGCCACCGAGCTGAAGATCGGCCGCGGTTTCGTGCGCCAGTTGCAGGGCGATACGGAAGACGCGGCCGTGGTGTCCGCCATCGTGGCGCTGGGCCAGAAGCTCAAGCTGAAGGTGGCGGCCGAGGGCGTCGAGACTGCCGAGCAGCAGTCGTTCCTGACCGACCTGGGCTGCGATTCGCTGCAGGGCTTCCTGCTGGGCAAACCCATGCCGCCCGAGCAGTTCGAAACCAGCGTGGCGCGCCTCTGAGCGCGGCGCTGATCTTCCGTTCCGAACCGCCCCGCCAGGTCTTGCAACGGATCCTCACAAGACCCGCGCCGCATTCCCGTAAAATCCTGCTGTTCAGCACGAATTCAATCCGATAACACCAAGTTTCCAGGAGTCCTCCATGGCCCTCGTTTCCATGCGCCAGTTGCTCGACCACGCGGCCGAGAACGGTTACGGCATTCCCGCCTTCAACGTCAACAACCTGGAGCAGGTCCAGGCCATCATGGAAGCCGCTGCCGAGACCGACAGCCCGGTGATCATGCAAGCCTCGGCCGGCGCGCGCAAGTACGCGGGCGAAGGCTTCCTGAAGTACCTGATCCAGGCCGCCGTCGAATCCTATCCGCACATCCCGGTCGTCATGCACCAGGACCACGGCCAGTCGCCCAAGATCTGTCAGGGCGCCATCGAGCTGGGCTTCTCCAGCGTGATGATGGACGGCTCGCTGAAGGAAGACGGCAAGAGCATCGCCGAGTACGACTACAACGTCGAGGTCACCCGCAAGGTGGTCGACATGGCCCACAAGCTGGGCGTCACGGTCGAAGGCGAACTGGGCTGCCTGGGCTCGCTGGAAACCATGGAAGGCGACAAGGAAGACGGCCACGGCGCCGACGGCAAGCTCACCATGGACCAGCTGCTGACCGATCCCGAGCAGGCCGCCGACTTCGTGCGCCGCACGCAGCTCGACGCGCTGGCCATCGCCATCGGCACCAGCCACGGCGCCTACAAGTTCACGCGCAAGCCCACCGGCGACATCCTGTCGATCTCGCGCATCAAGGAAATCCACGCCCGCCTGCCCAACACCCACCTGGTGATGCACGGCAGCTCCAGCGTGCCGCAGGAACTGCTGGCCGAGATCCGCGAATTCGGCGGCGACATGAAGGAAACCTACGGCGTGCCCGTCGAGGAAATCCAGGAAGCCATCAAGTTCGGCGTGCGCAAGATCAACATCGACACCGACATCCGCCTGGCCATGACCGGCGCGATCCGCCGCTTCATGGGCGAGAACCCGTCGAAGTTCGATCCGCGCGAATACCTGAAGCCCGCCCGCGCCGCCGCCAAGGCTGTCTGCGTGGCCCGTTACCAGGAATTCGGCACCGCCGGCAACGCCAGCAAGATCAAGGCGGTCCCGCTGGATGAAATGGCCCAGCGCTACGCCGCGGGCAAGCTGGAGCAGGTCGTCCAGTAAGGCGCGTTGGGCCGCCGTCGGCGGCCCTTCACGTTCCGGAAAGGCTCCGCAAGGAGCCTTTTCCCTTTCCAGCGGCCACGGGACGAGCCCACGATCCCGCCGGCAGCGACCCTAGGCGCTGGGAGCATTGCCCGGGAAAGCCGGCACGTCATCGGCGACGTGGTGCCAGGACGGCGCCGAGGCGGTCCAGAGACTGGCACGCGCCCGGAACGCCTCGGGATCGTCCAGGGAGCCTGCGCGCACGACTTCATAGGGGGCGCCTTCCGAGCCGCCGAACAGCGGGGTGCCGCAGGCCGGACAGAAACTGCGCATGACCTCGCGCCCGGATCCCCCGGCGTAGCGGTACTGCCGGGCCTCGCCTTGCAGGACCTGCACGGCGCCAGCGGGCACGATCAGGGCATGGGCCGGCGCGCCGCCGCTGGAGAACTGGCAGTCCCGGCAATGGCAGGTGGCGGCGGTGAGCGGAGGCGCCGTCAGGGTGTACCGCACGGCGCCGCACTGGCAGCCGCCTGCCAGGGGCGCGCTGGCGCGGGTCGAGGTCTCTTGCATGCGTGTCTCCGTGGATTTTCCGTACGCGGCGTGCCAGGGCGGGCCGCCGCCCGTTCCCAGTGTAGTCAACGCGCCGCGCGGGACGGCCGGGTTTGCAGTAACCTATGCGTTTTGCGCGAGCCGGCCCCGCCGCCCGCGCCCATTCCTGATTCCTCCTGACTCCCGCTGCGGGCCTCCCGAGCGGGAATCGTCTTTTCTGCCAGGCCCCATCCGTGACCTCCGCTCTGCACGAATCCAACATCAAGTCCTTGCCGCTGCTGGGTCGCGGCAAGGTGCGCGACATGTACGCCGTGGGCGACGACAAGCTGCTGATCGTCGCATCCGACCGTATCTCGGCGTTCGACGTCATCCTCGACGATCCCATCCCCGGCAAGGGCCAGGTGCTGACGGAACTGACCGAGTTCTGGCTGAAGAAGCTGGCGCACGTGCTGCCTAACCACTCCACCGGCGTGGCCGCCGAAGACGTGGTGGCGCCCGACGAGATCGACCAGGTGCGCGGCCGCGCCGTGGTGGTCAAGCGCCTGAAGCCCGTGCTGGTCGAAGCGGTGGCGCGGGGTTATCTCATCGGTTCGGGCTGGAAGGACTACCAGGCCACCGGTTCGGTGTGCGGCATCGCGTTGCCCGCCGGCCTGCAGCAGGCCGACAAGCTGCCCGAGCCCATCTTCACGCCGGCCGCCAAGGCCGAGTTCGGCATGCACGACGAGAACGTCGACTTCGCCCACGTGGTGGCCGAAGTGGGCCAGGAGATGGCCGAGCGCATCCGCGACGTCACGCTGCGCCTGTACGCCGAGGCGGCTGCCTTCGCAGCCACCAAGGGCATCATCATCGCCGACACCAAGTTCGAATTCGGCCTGGACGAAGACGGCGCGCTGTACCTGATGGACGAAGTGCTGACGCCCGATTCGTCGCGCTTCTGGCCCGCCGACGGCTATCGCGTGGGCATCAGCCCCCCGTCGTTCGACAAGCAGTTCGTGCGCGACTGGCTCGAAACCCAGACTTGGGACAAGACCCCGCCCGCGCCACGCCTGCCGGCCGAGGTGCTGGAAAAAACCGCGGCCAAGTACCGCGAAGCGCTGGACCGCCTGATGGCCTGAAGGCCTTGAAGGCCTGATCCTCACCCGCACAGGGCGCCCATGTCGGCGCCCTGTATGTTCTGGACGGCCTCTTTCTGTCGGAGGCCGCCCGCCGGGCGTGCGGAAGTTCGCATTCACAGGAAATTCATTTCCTGCACGTTGCTTTGATTTCCAGTTGTTACCTATACTTCCGTCCCGTAATGTCTACGGAGTGAGAAATGGGTTTGATGTTGCCGTTCGTGGTTGGCGCGGCGGCCGTGTGGTACGGCTTGCTGGGCAGACGGCCCGCCTGTTTCCTGCTTTGGGTGGCGACGTTCATCCTGTTCGGGATCGCGGCTTATCCCTATCTGGCGGCACGGCTGCCATTCGTGCTCTAGGAGGCCGTGGGATGCTCTTCGTACATAACGCGGGCGGCCGGTCGCGCCTGGGCAGTTCGCTGGCGCTGCTGCTGCTGTCCTGCGCGCTCATCCTCACACTGGCCTGGCAGGTGATCCATCCCGGGCCGTCGTGCCCGCTGTGCCTGTTGCAGCGCGGCGCGCTGGTGCTGGCTGGCGTGGGGCTGCTGCTGAACGTGCGGCTGGGCCCGTCGCCCATGCACTATTCCATGGTTATCCTCCCCTCGCTGGCGGGGTTTGCCCTGGCCGCGCAACAGGTGCTGATGCAGGTGGTGCCCGGCGCCGCCGTATCCACGGATACGCTGCTGGGCCTGCGCTGGCCGACCTGGTCGGCGGCGGGCTTCCTGGCGCTGATCCTGTTTTCGCTGCTGATGCTGATCGTCGATCGCAAGTGGGGCGACAACGCGCTCAAGCGTCCCGTGGGCCTGCCCGGCATGATCGTCATGGGGCTGTTCCTGGCCGCGGTGCTGTCCGGCATGGCCGGAGCCGTCCTGCAGTGCGGCGTGGGCGCCTGCCCGGTGCCGCGTACTACCGGCCTCTGATGTCCGCCGGGCCGGCCGTCCGCCGGGCTCAGTTCGGGGCGCCGCCCAGCGCCAGGAACAGCGTCACGTCGTTCAGCCGCTGACTCTGGCGTACCTGCGCCAGCGACAGTTCAGCCTCGCGCAGCGTCTGCTGCGCATCCAGCCACGTGCGCAGCGCGGTCGCTCCCACGCGATAGCGCACGCCATACATGCGCTCGACATCCTGCGCCGCCTCGAACGAGCGCTGGCTCGCCTCACGCTGCTCGGCCAGTTGGGTGCGCGCGCTCAGGGCATTGTCGACGTCTTTCAACGCCGAATACAGGGTGCCCCGGAAAGTGTTGGCGGCAATCTCGTACCCGGTGCGGGCGATGTCGTTGTTCAATCGCATGCGCGGCACGTTCAGGAACGGCAAGGTCAGGCCCGCGCCCAGGGCCGCCACGGGGTTGGCCAGCAGGTTCGACAGCGACGTGCTGCTGGTGCCGGCGCTGCCCGTCAGCGTCAGGGCCGGGTAGTAGCTGCGCGCGGTGGCGTCGATGTTCGCCAGGGCTTCGCGCAGGCGCAGCTCGGCGGCGCGCAGGTCGGGCCGGCGGCTCAGCAATTCGGCGGGGATGCCCGCGCGCGGCGCCAGCGCGGCCGCGCCATCGAGGCGTGTGGGTTCGTCGGCCTGCGGCCAGGCCCGGCCGCCGAGCAACACCGTGATGGCGTTGCGCGCCTGTACGCGCTGTTGCACCAGTTGACTCTGCGCGGCCAGTTGCGCCTGCAGGTTCTGCTGCGCGTCGCGCACGTCCAGCAGCGACACGCCGCCCGCGTCGAACTGCACCTGCACCAGTTGCAGCGTGCGCCGCAACTGTTCGATGTGGGCCTGGCCGGTCTCGATGCTGTGGTTCAGGTAGGCCAGCGTCCAGTATTGCTGGCAGGCCTCGCCGGCCAGCGCCAGCGCGGTGTTCTCGCGGTCTTCGGCGCTGGCCCGGGCTTCCCACTGCGCGGCATCGCGCGCGGCGCGCAGGCGGCCCCACAGGTCGATCTCCCAGCTCAGCGACAGGCTGGTGGCCCCGCTGCGCTGCGTCGTGGCGTCGCCCGACAGCGCGTGGTTGCCGTTGGCGTTCACGCTGCCGCTGGGTTGGGGCCACAGGTCATTGCGCGCCAGCCCGGCCTGCAGTCGCGCTTTGCGCAAGGTCAGGCCGGCGGCGGCCAGGTTGGGATTGGCGGCCAGCACCTGTTCCACCAATCGTGACAGGCGCTCGTCGCCGAAGGCCCGCCACCAGGCCTGTTCCGCGGTGTTGCGCACGGGGTAGGTGGCATTCAGTTCGACCTTGTCGTGAGCGGGTTCGGCCGGGCCGCCGGCTGCGTAGCGCGCGGGGACGCGCAGCTCGGGGGTGGCGGGCGAGGTGTTGCCGGCGCAGGCGCCCAGCAGGCCGCAGCAGGCCAGGATAGGGATCAATCGCAGGGTAGGCATCGTCATTCTCTTGCCAGGGCGTCCACGGGGTCCAGCCGCGCGGCGTTGCGGGCGGGTAAAAAGCCGAAGACCACGCCGATCAGGGTCGAGCAGGCAAAGGCGGCGATGATCGACAGCGGGGAGAAGGACAGCGTGTAGTTCGCGCCCGCCGCACGGATCAGCGCGCCGCCGCCCAGGGCCCCCAGCACGCCCAGCACGCCGCCTAGCATGCACACCACCACCGCCTCGATCAGGAACTGCTGCATGATGTCCGCGCGGCGCGCGCCCACGGCCATGCGCACGCCGATCTCGCGGGTGCGCTCGGTGACCGACACCAGCATGATGTTCATCACGCCGATGCCGCCCACCACCAGCGAGATCATGGCGATGGCGCCGATCATCAGCGTCATCGTCCGCGTGGTCTTCTCGATGGTTTCCCGGATTTCGGCGGTGTTGTTCAGGAAGAAATCCTGCGTGCCATGGCGCAGCAGCAGCACTTTCGAGAGGGCGGCCTCGGCAGCCGTCATCGGTGTGGCGTCGTCCACGCGCACGGTGATGCTGGAGACATAGGATTGGCCCAGCATGCGGTGCATGGCGGTCGTGTAGGGCACCCAGACGCGCAGGTCGCTGCTGCTGCCGAAACCCGTGGTCTGCTTCTGCGACACGCCGATCACGGTGCAGGGCACCTGGCCCAGCAGCAGTACGCGGCCGATGGGGTCTTCGCCGTTCGGGAAGAACTTGTCGCGCGTGTTGGGATCGATGACCACGCTGCGCTCCATGGCCGCCACGGCGGCGGCGTCGAAGGCCATGCCCCGCGCCATTTTCAGGCCCTTCACCCGGAAGTACTGGTCGCCCACGCCGTAGACCTGGGTGGTGGCCGCGGCGCCGCCCAGGCGCGCCGTCACCGAGGTCGATACGTTCGGCGTGGCGCTGTCCACGTAGCTCTGCTCGGCCAGCGCCGCCACGTCGGCCGCGCGCAGCGTCTGCACACGGCCCGAGCGCAGGTCGCCGAAGCCGGCGCCGGGAAAGACGTCGATGGTGTTGGTGCCCAGCGCGTTGATGTTGCTCAGCACCTGTTCCTGCGATCCGCGCCCCAGCGCCACCACCAGCACCACCGAGGCGATGCCGATGATGATGCCCAGCATGGTCAGCAGGGTGCGCAGCTTGTGCGCGATCATGGCCAGGCAGGCCATGCGGAAGGCCTCGGTGAAACGGTCCCAGTGCGGCAACCAGCCGCGCCGCGCGGCCTGCCGCGTATCGCGCGCGGGCCGCGCCGGGGAGGCGGGCGTCTCGCGCCGGTCGGCCACCACCGCGCCGTCATGCAGCTCGATGATGCGCTGCGCGTGGCGGGCGACGGACATGTCGTGCGTCACCAGGATGATCGTATGGCCCTGCGCGTGCAGCTCTTGCAGGATGCCCATCACTTCCTCGCCCGACCGGCTGTCCAGCGCGCCGGTGGGTTCGTCGGCCAGGATGACCTGACCGCCGTTCATCAGGGCGCGGGCGATGCTCACGCGCTGTTGCTGCCCGCCCGACAGTTGTCCGGGACGATGCCCGGTGCGGTCCGCCAGGCCCAGGCGCGCCAGCAGTTGCCGGGCCCGTTCGCGCCGCCCGGCCCGGGCATGGCCGGCGTAGACGGCCGGCACTTCGACATTGCCCAGCGCATCCAGGTCGCCCAGCAGGTGGTAGCGCTGGAACACGAAGCCGAAGTGCTCGCGCCGCAGTTGCGCCAATTCGTCGGGCGCCATGGCGCCGGTCTCGCGGCCCGCCACGCGGTAGGTGCCGCGGCTGGGCCGGTCCAGGCAGCCCAGGATGTTCATCAGGGTCGACTTGCCCGAACCCGACGCGCCGACGATGGCGACCATCTCGCCCGAGTCGATGTCCAGGTTAATGTCCTTCAGTACGTCCAGCGTGCCTTCGCCCGCGGGAAAGCTGCGCACCAGGCCGCGCAGTTGCAGCAATGCGTAGGCCATGTCAGAAGCCCATGGGCGGCGGACCGCGGCGGTTGTTCTGGGGCACGGCGGGCGCGGCGCCGGCCTGGCCCACCACCACGCGTTCGCCTTCCTGCAGGCCGGACAGCACCTGCACGCTGACCCGGTTGTTGATGCCTGTCTTGATGCGGCGGGTTTCCGGCCGGCCGTCCCGGCCTTGCACCTGGACGCTGGCCGTGCCGTCGTCGTGCTGGGCGCTCAGCGCGGAGGCCGGAATCACCAGCGCGTGGCTTGCGCGGGCCAGTACGATGTGCACTTCCGCCGTCATGTAGGTGCGCAATTCGTTGTCGCTGTTGTTCACATCGAACACGCCGTTGTAGTAGATCGCCGTGCTGCTGGTCGACGATGAAGTGGATGACTTGGACGCGCTGGAGGTGTCCTCGTCGGTGATGGATTCCGGCGCCGGTTCGATGCGGCGCAGCGTGCTGTGATAGCGCTTCTTCGTATTGCCCAGGATCGTGAAATAGACCTCCTGGCCCTCCGCCGCCTTGACCACGTCGGCCTCGGAGATTTCCGCATACACCGTCATGGTGCTCACGGCGCCCAGCATCACGATGGTGGGCGTGGTCTGGTTGGCGTTGACGGTCTGGCCCTGCTTGGACACCACGGCCAGCACGGTGCCGTCGATGGGCGCAGTGATGCGGGTGTAGCCCAGGTTGGTCTGGGCGGTGGAGACGCTGGTCTGCTGCACCTTGATGGACGCGTCCAGCGCGCGGATCTGCGCCTGGGTGGATTTCAGGTTGGCCAGCGCGGTGTCGTAGTCGGCCTGCGCCGAGGCCTGCGCGGCCAGCATGATGCGCTGGCGCTTGTATTCCTGCTCGTACTGGCGCAAATTGGCCGTCTGCACGTCGCGCAGGGCGCGCGCATTCTCAAGGTTGGCCTGCGCGCTCTGCAAGGTGTTGACCTGGGTGCGCGAATCGATTTCCGCGATCAGGTCGCCGGCTTTCACGCGATCGCCCAGCGCCACCTTCAGCGATTCGATGCGGCCCGACACCTGTGCGCCCACGCTGACCAGGTTCGATGGCTTGAGGGTGCCGGTGGCCACCACCGCGTCCTCGATGTCGGCGCGCGTCACGGGCGAGGTGGCCAGTTGCGGCGGAGCGGGGCGGGGCCAGAGCAGCACGGCCGCCAGGCCGGCTGCCGTGACGGCGCCGGCGATCAGCCAGCCGCGCCGGCGTCCAGAAAGAGAGAGGCTCACGTCGTCGAAAAGGGGGGCTGAACCCCCGTGCAATCAGGGAAGTCCCGCAGTCTGGATAGCCCGGCCAGGGCTGGCAACGCTCTAAAGATGTCGCCACGTACCAAGTCTGCCGTGCCGATGTCGTTATGTGTCGCCTGGTCCGCCTGACATGCTGCGACACGAAATTCCACGTGCGGAACGCGCGAATAAAATGAATCATCTCGGCCCATGAACCTCAAGGACTTACGCGTGCACCATTTGCTCATCGTCGACGACGATGCCGACATCCGCAATCTGCTGGCCGAACAGCTGGGGCGGCTCGGCTATCGGGTCAGCACCGCCGCCCAGGGCGTGGAGATGCGCGCCATACTCAGCCGCGAGCACGTCGACCTGATCGTGCTCGACCTCAACCTGCCGGGCGAGGACGGCCTGATGCTGTGCCGCGACCTGCGCGCGCAATCGCAGACCCCCGTCATCATGCTGACCGCGCGCGGCGAAGCCTTCGACCGCGTGCTGGGCCTGGAAATGGGGGCGGACGACTACCTCACCAAACCCTTCGAGCCGCGCGAATTGCAGGCTCGCATCCGCAACGTGCTGCGCCGCACCGAGGCGCTGCCGGCCAGCATGGAGCCGCTGTCGATCCGACGGGCGCATTTCCTGGATTGGGTGTTCGACCTGGAGCGCCGCCACCTGGTGGATCCCAGCGGCCGCGTCATCGTGCTGTCGGGCGCCGAATTCCGCCTGCTGCGCACCTTCGTCACCCATGCCAACAAGGTGCTCAGCCGCGAGCGCCTGATCTCGCTGTCCTCGCGCCGTGAGTACGACGGCCAGGAACGGGCCATCGACCTGCAGGTCAGCCGCCTGCGCTACAAGTTCGGCCAGGGCGGGGGCGGAGAGGGCCTGATCAAGACCGTGCGCAACGAGGGCTATGTGCTGGCCGCGGCAGTGACGCTGGAATGAGGCGCGTGCGGCGGTTCTTTTCGACGATGGCCGGCCGGCTGTTCCTGATCCTGCTGCTGGGCATGTCCGCCGCGGCGATGCTGGCCACCGTGCTGGCCGAAGGCCGGCGCGCCCGCGAGATCGAGCACCACGACATGCTGCGCACCGCCGACCGCCTGAACGGCTACGTCGGCATGCTGGACGACAGCCAGGGCGAACTGCGAGCGCGGCTGCTGGAACTGGGCGGACCGGGTATCCACAGCGTGTCGCCCGATACGCCGACGCTGGCCAGGGACGATGCCTTCGCGGAGGTGCTGGAGGCGCAGTACTCGCGTTTCGCCGGCGTGATCGCCCGCACCGCCGACGAACAGGACTGCCGGCCGCGCATGCCGGATTTCATGCCTGCGCCACCCATGCTCCATGGCATGCGCGGCGGTAACGGTGGTCCGCCGGGCGTGTGCCGGGTGATGAACGTGCAGTTGCGCGACGGTACGCCGCTTACGCTGGCGCTGGGGTCGCCGCCGATCACGCATCCGCCCGCGCTGGCCTCCGATCTGGTCTACCTGTCGCTGCTGGCCGTCTGCGTCGGACTGCTGTCGTTCGTGGTGGCGCGCCTGGCCAGCCAGCCGCTGCGCCGACTGGCCGACGCGGCGGACCAGCTCGGCCAGAACCTGAAGGGCCGGCCGCTGTCCTTGCAAGGCCCGCTCGAGGTGCGGCGCGCGTCGCATGCCTTCAACGTCATGCAGCAGCGCCTGCAGCGCCACCTGGCGGAACGCACGCAGATGCTGGCGGCCATCACCCATGACCTGCAAACGCCGCTGACGCGCCTGCGGCTGCGGCTGGAGGACGTGCCCGACGAACCGCTGCGCGACCGGCTGATCGGCGACCTGGCGGCGATGGGCGCCCTGATCCGCGAGGGCCTGGACCTGGCGCGCAGCGCGGCCACCTCCGAACCGTTCGTGGCGCTGGACCTGGATTCGCTGCTGGAAAGCGTGGTCGAGGATGCGGCCGAGACCGGCGGCAATGCCGTGTTCGAGCAGGGCTGCGGGGCGGTGCTGATGCTGCGTCCGCTGGCCATGCGCCGGCTGTTCTCCAATCTGGTCGACAATGCCCTGAAATACGGCCGCACGGCGCGGGTGTCGACCCATGTCGGCACGGATGGCGTCACGGTCTACGTGCGCGACGAGGGCCCGGGCATGACCGAGGAAGAGCTGGAGACGGTGTTCCAGCCCTTCGTGCGGCTGGAAACCTCCCGTTCGCGCGAGACCGGGGGCGCGGGGCTGGGCCTGACCATCGCCCGCGACCTGGCGGGCAACAACCACGCCACGCTGGTGCTGCGCAACCGCAAGGGGGGCGGCCTGGAGGCCGTGGTGCACTGGGCCGAGCCGCCGCACGCGAAGGGGCCGGCGGGAGCTTGAGGCGCCCACGGACAGGGGGAAGTGGGCACTGCCCCGCATGGCGGTAAAATCCAGTGTTTCCCTCCTGCAAATCGGGCCCGGTCCGCCAGGCTCGCGCAAATCCATTCCAACGGTTTATGACTGCCTCAATGCCAAACTCGTCTTCCGATAAGCCGCTGGTCGGCGTGATCATGGGTTCCTCCAGCGACTGGGAAGTCATGAAGAACGCGGTGGCCATGCTCGAAGAGTTCGGCGTCGCTTACGAGGCGCGCGTCATCTCCGCGCACCGCATGCCCCAGGACATGGCCGATTACGGCGCCGCGGCGCAATCGCGCGGCCTGCGCGCCATCATCGCCGGCGCCGGCGGCGCCGCCCACCTGCCGGGCATGATGGCCGCCCTGACCGAAGTGCCGGTGTTCGGCGTGCCGGTGCCCTCCAAATACCTGCGTGGCGAAGACTCGCTGCTGTCCATCGTGCAGATGCCCAAGGGCGTGCCGGTGGCCACCTTCGCCATCGGCGAGGCCGGCGCGGCCAATGCCGCCCTGCATGCCATCGCCAACCTGGCCACCACCGACGACGCCCTGCGCGCCCGGCTGGTGGCCTTCCGCGCCCGCCAGACCGAGGCCGCCCGCGCGATGGCCCTGCCGCCCGGAGGCCAGGCATGAGCCGCCACGCCAACGACACCGCGCAAGCCGTGACGCCCATCCCCCCCGGCAGTTGGCTGGGTCTCCTGGGCGGTGGCCAACTGGGCCGCATGTTCTGTCATGCGGCGCAAAGCATGGGCTACAAGGTGGCCGTGCTGGACCCCGGCGCTGATGGCCCGGCCGCCATGGTGGCCGACCGCCACATCCTGGCCGCCTATGACGATCCCGATGGCCTGGCCGAACTGGCCAGCCTGTGCCAGGCCGTCACCACCGAATTCGAGAACGTGCCCTCGGACAGCATGCACGCCCTGTCGGCGCGCTGCCGCGTCAGCCCGGCCGCGCAGGCCGTGGCCATCGTGCAGGACCGCATCGCCGAGAAGGCCTTCATCGCCGCCCAGGGCATCGACGTGGCGCCGCACGCGGCCATCCGCAGCGCGGCGGAACTGCGCGCCGCGCCCGCCAGCCTGTTCCCCGGCATCCTGAAGGTGGCCCGCCTGGGCTACGACGGCAAGGGCCAGGCACGCGTGTCCTCGCTGGACGAGGCGCTGGAGGCCTTCGCCGGCTTCGGCGGCGTGCCCTGCGTGCTCGAAGCCCTGATGTCGCTGGACTACGAGATCTCGGTGGTGCTGGCGCGCGGTTTCGACGACCAGGACGTGGTCTTCCCCGTGGCGCGCAACGTGCACCGCGACGGCATCCTGGCCGTGTCCACCGTGGCCGACACCTCGTCGCATGCGCAGTACTACGACGCCGCCACCCACGCGGCGCGCACCATCGCGCGCGGCCTGGGCTACTACGGCGTGCTGTGCGTCGAGTTCTTCGTACTGACCGACGGCAAGCTCGTGGTCAACGAGATCGCGCCGCGTCCGCACAACAGCGGCCACTACACCATGAACGCCTGCGTCACCAGCCAGTTCGAGCAACAGGCGCGGGCCATGGCCGGCCTGCCGCTGGGCAGCGCGCGCCTGGTGGCGCCCGCCGTCATGCTGAACATCCTGGGCGACATCTGGTTCCCCGACGGCGCGGAATCGCCGCGCGAGCCCGACTGGGCCGCCGCGCTGGCCGCCGCGCCCGAGGCCAAGCTGCACCTGTACGGCAAGCGCGAGGCGCGCCGTGGCCGCAAGATGGGCCACATCAACCTGGTGGGCGAAACGCTGGACGACGCGCGCGCCGCGGCGGCTCGCGTGGCGGACGTGCTGGGCATGGCGGCGCCGGAATAACACCGCTTTTCCCGCCATGACTCAACCCGCCTTTCCGCCCGCCGACGCCATCGAGGCGGCGGCGCGCCGCCTGCTCGACGGCGGCCTGGCGGCGTTTCCCACCGAAACCGTCTACGGGCTGGGCGCCGACGCCGAGAACGCCGCGGCGGTGGCCAGCATCTACGCCGCCAAGGGCCGGCCGTCCAACCATCCCGTCATCGTGCACATCGCGCCCGAGGGCGACGTGGCCTACTGGGCGTCCGAGGTGCCGCCCGAGGCCCGGCAACTGATGCAGGCCTTCTGGCCCGGCCCGCTTACCCTGATCCTGAAGCGCGCCCCGCACGTGGGCGCCTGGGTGACCGGCGGGCAGGACAGCGTCGGCCTGCGCTGCCCCTCGCATCCCGTCGCGAAGGCGCTGCTCAGCGCCTTCGCGCAGGGCAAGCCCAACGGGCAGGGCGGGCTGGCCGGCCCGTCGGCCAACAAGTTCGGCCAGGTCTCGCCGACGCGGGCCGAGCACGTGCGCGCGGAATTTCCCGACGAAGTCGCGCAAGGCATGCCGGTGCTGGACGGCGGCGCCGCCGAGGTCGGCATCGAATCCACCATCGTCGACCTGTCGCGCCTGGACCAGGGCGTGGGGCCGGTGCTGCTGCGCCCCGGCCATATCAGCGCGGCGCAGATCGCCGCGGTGCTGGGCCGGCCGGTATCGCGCCCCGACGCCGCCGCGCCGCGCGCCTCGGGCACCCTGAAGGCGCACTACGCGCCGCATACGCCGCTGGAACTGGTCGACGACGCCCGCCTGGCGCGCGCGCTGGCGGGCGACAGCCTGCCGGCGGGCCGCGTGGCGCTGGTGGCCTATGCCGCTCCCCGCGCCGCGGCAAGCAACATCGAATGGCACGCGGTGCCCGCCGATCCGGCTCGTTATGCCCAGGCGCTGTACGCCGGCCTGCGCGACCTGGACGGGCAGGGCTACGTGCGCATCCTGCTGCAGGCGCCGCCGCTGTCCCCCGAATGGGATGCCGTGAATGACCGCATCGGCCGCGCGGCGGCCGCGTTCAGCCTGGAAACGACCGGGCTGGAGCAAAATACCGGAGCAGGCGGCCCGCAAGACCACTGATCCGGTGGCCGAACCGATGAGCCGCATGCGTATTCTTCAATAAGTATGGGTTCATAGGCACATGAGTACCGGAGACATTCAACTATTGGCCACCGCGCTGGCCAGCGTCCTGATCCTGGTGGCGCTGATCGTTTCGCGCATCCGGCTGCATCCCCTGTTGGCCTTGCTGGTGGTGGCGGTGGGCGTGGGCCTGGCCACCGGCATGCCCAGCGACCACTTAGTCAAGGCCGTCACCAACGGCGCGGGCAAGACCCTGGGCGTGGTGGGCCTGGTCGTGGCGCTGGGGGCCATGCTGGGCAAGATCCTGGCCGACAGCGGCGTCACGGAAAGCATCGCCAATTTCATCCTGACGCGCGCCTCCGGCCGCACGTTGCCCTGGGCGATGGCGCTGGTGGCCTTCGTCATCGGCATCCCGATGTTCTTCGAGGTGGGCCTGGTGGTGCTGCTGCCGCTGATCTTCAGCGTGGCGCGCAAGATCGAGGAAGAAGGGCGCCTGCGCGGCTCGGCCTACGCCTATGTGGGCGTGCCGGTGATCGCCGCGCTGGCGGCCATGCACGGCATGGTGCCGCCGCACCCCGGCCCGCTGACCGCCATCGCCACGCTCAAGACCAGCGTGGGTCCCACGCTGATCTACGGTTTCGTCGCCGCGCTGCCCGCCATCGTGCTGGCCGGTCCGATCTACGCCGCCTTCATCGCGCCGCGCCTGAAGGTGCGGCCCGACGACACGCTGATCGCCCAGTTCTCGTCCGCGCAGCCGCGCCAGGGCGGCTCGGTGTCCTCGCCCAGCATCGCCCTGGGCCTGGTGGCCGCGCTGCTGCCGGCCTTGCTGATGCTGCTGCACGCCATCAGCGAGCTGGCCTTCGACAAGACTTCGCCCGTGATGCACGTCACAGCCTTCGTGGGCAATCCCGTCATCGCCATGCTGATCGGCGTGGTGTTCGCGGCTTGCGCGCTGGTCTATGGCCGGCGCGGCGATGCCGAGCACCTGCGCGAATCGCTGTCGGCCAGCCTGAAGCCCATCTGCAACGTGCTGCTGATCATCGCGGGCGGCGGCGCTTTCCAGCAGGTGCTGACCGACGCCAAGGTCGGCGACGCCATCGTCAGCCTGAGCCATCAGTTCACGCTGTCGCCGCTGGTGCTGGGCTGGATCATCTCCATGCTGCTGTCGGTGTCCACCGGCTCGGCCACGGTCGGCATCGTCGGCGCGGCCGGCCTGCTGGTGCCGCTGGCGGCATCGGATCCCTCGCTGAACGTGCCGCTGCTGGCGCTGTCCATCGGCTGCGGCTCGCTGTTCTTCAATTACGCGAACCACGCGGGTTTCTGGCTGGTCAAGGAATCGTTCGGCATGACCATGGGCGAGGCCACCAAGACGATTTCGGTGGTGCAGTCCATCGTGGCCGTGGTGGGCCTGGGGATGGTGCTGCTGCTGAACCTGCTGCCGCCGCTGGTGTAGTGCGAGGCGTGCGCGCGCCGGTAGCGCGCGATGGATCGCGTGGCGCACGCGCGATCCTGTCTGTTCCGTTCGCGCCCGCTGGCGGCCGAGCTGGAACCATCCGGCTCCGCTTCGCGGATCCGTTGTGCCGTGTTCTGCCGGACTCCAATATCCGGCCCATCGCCGCTTTACGTCGCCGGCAGAGCCCGGCTCAGGCGAGGCCACCATCACGCACAAATGGGTAGTTAACGGATTCTCTTCCGCCTCCATGCCGGGTATCCGGTTTCAAACTTGTGCTCGTATGTGTTGCTGTGTTCAAATAGTAAACACATTTGTGATTTACTGTTTTTGAAATGCAATTCCCCGAGTGTCTTGGAGGCAAAAATGCAGGAAATCGCAAGATTCGGCGAATCAGCGGCGGCTGCCGCACCGACGGTTAAGCCCGATGCGCGGTTTTCTTTGCTGCTGCAAGCTTTCGCCGCACTTCAGACGGATGAGAGCCCCGGTCCTGTTTCGGCAACCGAGCATCTGCGCGCCGTTCTTTTTTCCCTGAGCCACCTCGATACACGTCGGCACAAGGAGAATCTGGAGGCATTCGGATTCGATATCGTCGCCTGCCATGATATTGGCGCACTGGGCAATGCCGTACTTGCTGGCAAGACGCCGTTGATCGCGCTGTTGTCGCCCGCGGAAGCCGTACATCTGGCCGTCGCGCAGGTCCGTCTCAGGCATCCGCAAGCGGGTATCGTGGCCATGGCCGAGTTTCCCGACAGCGTCAGCAAGGTGAGCAGCCTGTTATCCGGCGCCGATTCCTGCATCGACATGCAGTCGGATTCTTTGGAACTGGCGGCGAGCCTGCTGGCGCTGAATCGGCGTTTGCGCCTGGACACGGTTTGCGCCGAACCGGTCCCGCTCGGCGTCGATCCGATTCAAGCCGACTCCGCATCGGCCGGGCGCGGGTGGCGGTTGGTCAACGATGGATGGAATCTCGTGGCGCCCAATGATTCGGTATTGGCGCTGAATGTTTCCGAACGCCAATTGCTGATCGAGTTGCTCGGCAGCCCGGGCAAACAGCTCAAGCGCCTGGACGGCGACAAACAAGCATTGGGCGGTAGTGACCCGTCGAATTCGATCAAGAGAAGGTCCCGAAGAAATCTGGACTTGATCATCAGCCGCTTGCGGCGCAAGGCTGCCGCGCAGGATATTGACCTGCCAATACGGAGTGTCCGGGGCGAGGGGTATGTCTTCGCTGCCGACCACGTCGATGACGCGGCCTCGAGGTCGTCTGCGCAAGACGCGGGGCGCGGATGCGCCTGAGCGCGACTGGGGATGCCACGCATCGCCGATGTGCGCGGCGGGACGAAAAACGCCCAGGGTGATCGGTACGCGCCCTGGGCGGCGCGGGCGCGGGTCACTGGCCGGCTTCGGGAAAACCATCGGATGGCGTCTGGGCAGGCGGGGTGCTGGGGAGCCGCCAAGCCCATGGAGCACCCAGACGGCACGTGCATTGGCTGCGCGTCGGATATCTTGCGCAAGACTCTGAACACTTCCCGGACAATTCGAGACCAGGTTCCAGAAGCGGTTGCCGTCTGGTTTTCATGCCGAATTGTCCGCCTGCCGGTGACTTGCCATGATAAACATCGAATTTGAACGATATTAATCCGCTCCGTGTCGGATGGACATGAGATCGGCAAGCGATTCGATGCGTGAATTCAATAACGTCATCGATTCTATGCAAAAGCCCAACAACTCGTCGATTTGCACGTGGTCTATCATCGTGCCGGCAGTTGTTCCGTCTTCCGAGATCCCGTGGTTTTTCACCAGAGTCAAAATCGAAGCAACTCCACACGCCAGCTTGCGCGAGGACTCCAGTACGCTGAGCAGCGCCGGGGCGTCGATTTCATTCCTTCTTGCGGCCGTATAGGTTGCGGGATCGAACCGCTTGCCAGCGGTGAAGGTTTCTTGGGTTTCCATTTTTACCGAGGCCTCGAAGCTTTTATAGGACTTTTATAAAGAGCAGCGATGTCCGGCGAACATATGGTCATGATAGCCGCTGCTGCTGACTACAATGCCGGCAACGGGAGCGCTTCAGCATCTGCTGCTCGTTTAATATCGTAACGGTAATTTCTGGAAAAACAAACACATTTGTGTTTTAGTAAAGTGGTGGGAAATAAAAATGAAATGTGAATCTTTGGCCGGGTAATCCAGTCGAAAGATCGCGGCGATGGATTTTCGGTGCAGCCGATCTGCCCTTTGCCGGGTGCGGCGCTGCGCGCGAAGCCGTAGGGGTTGGCCTTACCGCGAGCGGGTCGCGGCTGAACGGCCAGAGTTGCACCACTCGGCTGGCGGCGCGGGCCGCCGGGCAGCGCCATGGGCGGCGAGACCGTGGGGCGTCAGCGTTTTTCTTCTTTGCAAGATCTGACGAATGCGGCGACCAATGCCTCGAGTGTGCGTTTTTCCATGGAAGTCAGGTTCGCATAATCTTCGGCGCTGACTTGGCGAAATGGCCACCTCGCCTGTCCGGGCCCACGTGGCAATCCGGGCCCGTTGGTGGCGGAACCAACGCCAATTCCATCCGTGGGCGGCCGTCCCTGGCTGAGCCACTCGGGAGTAACCCGCAACGCCTGCGCCAAGCGCACCAGCGCGGCGCCGGTAGGCTCGACGCGCTGTTCACTTTCATAGTTGCCGATTGCGCTTTGTGTCAGACCGCTTTCTCCGGCGAGCTCTTTCTGGGTCCAGCCAGCCCCAAGCCTGGCGCTACGAAGGCGTTGTCCGAATGTTTCCAATTTATTTTTATTCCGAGTCACATGATATCCAAATAATAATTATATTTCCTTCCCCGCTCTGGAAAATATAACGCGTGCCGTTGCAAGGCTCAATATTACGTCGAGCGAGACAAGGGAATAGAGTGTCTGTTTGCACTCTCATGTTCATGTGTTTTTCAAAAAATATCTGAAATATCCAATTCAGAGCGGTTTGTGTCTATAAAAGGCAATTTCTCGAAAAGGTTGCGTGCTCGAGAACGAGGCGCCTAGCCGTATTCCTGCCCGGAACCGGGCGGCTGACCCCCGGCCCAGCGTTGGCCGGGCGGCCAAATCTTTCGCGCGGAAACCAGGCGAGCGGTCCTCGTGGTGGGGAGGGAGAGAGGCTGCGGCCCCGAGCAGATGTGTCCCGATTCTCTCCTTGCCTCCCGTAATTGACAAGAACCCCCATCTGGCATTGTAGAAGCGCACGGACCTTGCCTTGCCTTGCCTTGCCCGGGCTGGGCTTGCGGCGGGCCGACGCTCCCGGGGCGTTGACCCCAGCTTCGCCCGCAGGCATCCCGGGCTCGAGTCCGCCTCCACCCCGCGCATGGCCATGCTGCCACGATAAGTATGCATTTGTGTTTTAAAAAAACACAAATGTGTTTAATATGGCGGGCGCGCCGATTGGCGTCGGTAACGATCAGCGTCCCTGGCAATGCGCCGCACGCCGCGCTTTGCTGCAGCGACCGATCCAATGTGGCTTCTTCGATGCACCCTCCCAGATTGCTCATGCTTTGCACCGGCAACCTCTGCCGCAGCCCGATCGCGGAAGCGCTGTTCCGGCATTACCTGCATCAGGCGGGAGAGGACGCGCAGGTGCTGTCGCGCGGCCTCTGGGCGTGCGAGGGCGAGCCGCCGCACCGCAACGTGCTCACCATCGCTGCGCGGGAATACGTCGAGATCGACGAGCGCCGGCGGGCGACGACAGTGGCCCGGGCGGATGTCGTGTGCGCAACCCTGGTGCTGACGATGGATCGCCCGCAGCGGTTCGAGCTGATCCGCCGTTATCCCCAGGCATCGGGCAAGGTTTTCCTGCTGGACCCGCAGGCAGAGGTGCCCGATCCGCTGGGTCAATCCGAACAGGTCTTCGAGACGGTCTGGCATCAGATCGACCGCGGGGTCCGCGATTGGCTGGGGAGGCTGCGCAAGATGGATCTGCTGCGCAGAAGCGGCGGGGTCACGGCGTGACGCGCCGGTGTTGCCTCATGTCTTGAATACAACAGGAGTGCCTTGCTTCATGTGCTTCGCAAAGCGTTACGCGTCCAGCATTCGTACCGCGGCAATGGCCCTGGCCATCGCTGCGTTGTCCGGCTGTGCCATTCCGGGCCATTACCTGGGAGTGGTGCCGCCGTCCGATGACCCGGAAGAGGATGTCCAGGACGTGGGCACCAGGGCGGATGTCTTCCGCATTTCGGCCACGTCTGTTGATCAACTGGTGCAGCGGCAGGCGGCGGCCAGCGCGTCTGTCGTACGGGCCCAACGGCGCGTAGAGGGAACGCAGCAGGGGTATCGCTATCTCGTCGGCGCCTACGATCTGCTGCGCATCACGGTATGGAATCATCCTGAACTGACCAACCCGACGGGCGCATCCGAGGTCCAGACAGGCCAGGAGGTCAATGGCAATGGGACGTTCTTCTATCCCTTCGTCGGGGAAATGCGCGCCGCCGGCCTGACCGTCGGCCAGATACGCGACGCGCTGACGCGCAAGTTGGCGCGCTTCATCGCCGAGCCGCAGGTGGATGTGTCGGTCATGGCGTTCCGCAGCCAGCGCGCCTTTGCCA
The DNA here is from genome assembly GCF_900078315.1 of Bordetella ansorpii. Classification (GTDB taxonomy): domain Bacteria; phylum Pseudomonadota; class Gammaproteobacteria; order Burkholderiales; family Burkholderiaceae_B; genus Bordetella; species Bordetella ansorpii. The sequence goes on along the minus strand of NZ_FKBS01000002.1, from coordinate 208,212 downwards.
TGGGCCAGTTAGCCAAGCCCGGCATGGCGCCTATCACCGAGGTGCCGATGCGCGTCAGCGACCTGGTCGCGCATAGCGGTGGCCTGACCGATCGGGCCGATCTCGGTGCCGCCGTGCTGACGCGGGGCGGCAGCCAGCTCAAGCTGGATCTCTACGCGCTGTACTACAAGGGGGACCTGAGCCAGGACGTGCTGATCTCGCCGGGCGACATCCTGACCGTGCCGGAGAACCGCTACAACAAAGTGTTCGTGTTGGGCGAGGTCGTCCGGCCGCAGTCCATCGTGCTGCCGCGCGGACGCATGAGCCTGGCCGAGGCCCTGGCCGACGCGGGCGGCGTCAACCCCTTCACGGCGAACACCGCCCATCTGTACGTGATCCGCGGCGGCACCGGCAGCCGGCCCGAGATCTGGTACCTGAATGCCCGAAGCCCCGACGCGTTGGTGCTGGCGGACCGCTTCGATCTGCGGCCACGCGATGTGGTTTATGTCGATCCCGCCGGCGTGGCGCGGTTCGGCCGCGTGTTGAACAACATTCTTCCCAGCGCTTCGCTGCTGCGATCCACCTTACAACAGCCATGACTCGCCCCGACGTGACCGCCACTATTGATTCTTCCGCCGAGGATGACGACACGCACGTTTTCGATTGGATCGACATGCTATTGCAGCATGGTGTGATGACGGGCCTTATTTTCGCCATCACACTGGCCATCGGCGTTGCGTATGCGTTCCTTGCCACGCCGATCTATCGCGCCGACACGTTGATCCAGGTCGAGGACAAGAAGCCCGCGGCGCTGGCCGGCGTCGAGCATCTGGCGGACGCGCTGGGAACGGCCGCCAGCCCGGTGACGGGCGAGGTCGAGATTCTGCGCTCGCGCGGCGTGATCCTGAAGGCACTGGAGAAAACCGGAGGCCTGATCCAGGTGCGTGCGGCAGCAAGTCTGCCGTTGATCGGCGACTGGCTGGAGCGCCGCCGCGCATTGTCCGGCGCAAGCGCAGGAAGTCCTGCCGCCCTGCAGATATCCGAACTGCGGCTACCCGAGGGATACCTGGATAGCGTGCTCGTGCTGCGCAGCCTGGGCGCAGGGCGCTACGAGCTGCAGGACAAGGACGGCGCCAAATTGGGTCAGGCAGAGGTGGGCGAGGCGCTGGCGTTCTCGCTTGACTCGGGGGAGGGGGGCATCGTGGTTTCGGCGCTGCGGGCAGAGGCGGGCGCGACGTTCGAGATCGTCCGGCAGGCGCCGCTGACGGCCTACCGCGAGGTGCTGCGCAATCTCATCGTGGCGGAGAGTGGGCGCGACAGCAACATCATCCGTGTCAGCTACGAGAACCCGGACGAGGGCTACGCCTGCGAACTGGTCAATGCGATATCCACCGTGTACATCGAGCAGGACGTGGCGCGGCGCAGCGCACAGGCGGACCAGAGCCTGAAATTCCTTTCCGGGCAGTTGCCCGACATCGAGCGCAACGTCGAACGCACCGAAAACGCGCTGAATGACTTCCGCACGCGAACTGGAACCATAGACATCGACAAGTCGGCAGGTGCCTTGCTGCAGCGCGCCGTCGACGTCGAGAAGAGCCGTCTGGAACTGCAACTGCAACGCGATGAACTGTTGCAGCGCTACACCCCGGCGCATCCGGCGATCAAGGCGCTGGACAATCAACTGGCGCAGGCGCGCCGCGAGAGTGATCGGGTTTCCGAGTTGACCAGCAAGGTGCCGGCCGACCAGCGCGACCTGCTCCGGCTGCAGCGCGACGTGAGCGTGGGCACGCAACTCTACACCGCGCTGCTGGATACCGTGCAGCAGTTGAAGCTGGCGCGCGCGGGCACCGTGGGCAATGCGCGGATCATCGATATGGCCGTACGGGACGCGCTGCCCGTGGCGCCGCGCAAGTCGCTGGTGGTGTTGATGGCGATTCTGCTCGGCGGGGCGTTGAGCATCGCCGCCGCCACGGTCGCGCGCCAATTGCGCCCGACTTTGCGCGACGTGGAGGAAGTCGAGCGCCTGACCGGCCTGTCCACCTACGCCAACATCCCGGAAAGCCGCGACCAGCAGCGTATTTCGCAGGCGCGGAACAGTTCGGGCAAGCCGTCGCAGGGACTGCTTGCGCTGCAATACCCCGACGACCCCGCCGTGGAGAGCCTGAGGGCGCTGCGGATCGGACTCGCATTCGCCTTGCTGGGCGCGCGCGGCAAATCGCTCGTCGTGACCGGGCCGACCGCCGGCGTGGGCAAGACCTTCATTTCGGCGAATCTGGCAGTGCTGCTTGCCGGCAGCGGCAAGCGCGTGCTGCTGATCGAGACGGACCTGCGGCGTCCGCAGTTGGGCGGCTATTTCGGTTTGCCGCGTGGCCACGTCGGTCTGTCCAGCGTGCTGGCAGGCGAGGCCTCTCTGGCCGAGGCCATCCATGTCCAGCCTGTCGAGTCCGGCGAACTGCATGTGGTCGCATCGGGGCCGCTGCCCCCCAATCCCGGTGAACTGTTGCTGAGCGAGGCGTTCCAGCGCTTGTTGAACGACGTCCAGGATCGCTATGACCACGTCCTGTTGGATTCGGCGCCGGTGCTGCCCGTCAGCGACACGCTGGCGGTGACACGCCACGCGGGCTCGACATTCCTGGTGCTGCGCGCCGAGCAGACCACGTTGGGAGAAGTCCGGGCGGCGGTCAAGAAGATCTCCGGAGCGGGCGGCTCCGTCAATGGGCTGTTGCTCAATGGGGTCATGCGCCGCCGCGTCCGGTTCAGCACGTCCTATTCGTACTACTACCAATATGGCAGGCGCCGCTGAGGCCAGCCCTGGCCGGCGTCGGCACATTACATGTCTGGAGCATTCGATGAAAGTTGCAGTGTTTGGGGTGGGGTATGTCGGTCTGGTTACCGGAGCTTGTCTGGCGGATGCCGGTAACGATGTGGTCTGCATGGATGTCGACGCCGGCAAGATCGCTCAGTTGAACGATGGCGTCATCCCCATCCATGAACCGGGATTGGACGAGTTGGTGGTCCGCAATCACAGTGCCGGCCGCCTGCGGTTCACGACCGATCCGGGTGCGGCGCTGGCGGGCGCGCGCGTGGTTTTCATCGCGGTGGGAACGCCGCCCGACGAGGACGGCAGCGCCGACCTGAGGCACGTGCTGACGGTCGCGGACAGTATCGGCGCGCTCGCCCGTCACGACATGGTCGTCGTGAACAAATCCACGGTGCCGGTCGGCACCGCGGATCGCGTGCGCGTAGCGTTGGCCGAGTCGCAGGGCCGGGTGGGCCGGCGGGACGCGTTGCCGGTCGTATCCAATCCGGAGTTCCTGAAGGAGGGCGCGGCCATCGACGACTTCATGCGGCCCGACCGGATCGTCCTGGGCGGCGACGCCGATGCCGTCGAGACGCTCAAGGCGCTCTATGCCCCCTTTAATCGCAACCATGACCGCATTCTCGTCATGGACACGCGCTCGGCAGAACTGACCAAGTACGCCGCCAATGCCATGCTGGCGACCAAGATCAGCTTCATGAACGAAATCTCGAACATCGCCGAGCGGGTGGGAGCGAGCGTCGAGAACGTCCGCCATGGCATCGGGTCGGACAGGCGCATCGGATACGATTTCATCTACGCTGGCGCGGGTTATGGCGGATCGTGCTTTCCGAAGGACGTGCGTGCGCTGGCGCATACCGCCACATCTCGGGGGTATACCCCACGCATCCTGCAGGCGGTCCAGGCGGTCAATGCCACCCAGAAGCAGCGGCTGTACGGGATGATTGCGCATTTCTACGGCGGGGCGCTGGCGGGGCGCCGCATCGCGGTATGGGGGCTGGCGTTCAAGCCGCGCACCGACGACATGCGCGAGGCGCCCAGCATCGACCTGTTGCGTGCGCTGTGGGCTGCGGGCGCCGTGGTGTCGGCCTACGATCCCGCCGCCATGGATGAGGCCCGCCGTCTGTTCGGCCCGCGCCCGGACCTGCAGTTGTGCCATTCGCCCGAGGCGGCCGTCGCGGGGGCCGACGCGCTGGCCATCGTGACCGAATGGCAAGCATTCCGCAGCCCCGACTTCGAACGCCTGGCGCGTGAACTGCGTGACCGGGCCATCTTCGACGGACGCAATCTCTACGACCCCGGCGCGGTGGAGCGCGCCGGATTGGCCTACTACGGTATCGGGTCGGGCCGCAGCATTTCGATGGCGGATTAGGCATGCAGCGCCTGGCACGCAGCGCGACGATCAACGTGGCGGCGAACGCGGCATCGTCCGCTGCGCAATGGCTGGTGGTCGTCATCTTTGCGCAGGCCTACGGCAGCCAGGCGCTGGGCGCCTACGGCCTGATCCTGGCCGTGGTCTCGCCGCTTTTCCTTTTTGGGGGCCTCAACCTGAGAGTGCTGGCCAGCAGCATGCCGGAGCGGGCCTACGATCCCGCCGCGCTCATGCGGCTGCAGCGCCTGGGCATTGCGCTGGCTGCGGGGGGAGCCCTGGGAGCCGCCGTGCTGCTGCAGCCGCGGGACGGCCTGTCGCCGGGCCTGTGGGTCGCGGTGGTGGCGCTCAAGATGGTGGAGACTGCCGCCGAAGGCCGCTATGGGTTCCTGCAGCGTGCCCACCAGGCCTGGCCGATCGCGGTACGCAAGTTCGTTCGCGCGGGGACGACCGTGGCGCTGCTGTTCGCGCTGGCCCGTCTTGCTGGCTGGCCTCCGGGACCGGCGATGGCCGGTGTATTCGCGGGCGCCCTGGCCGTCTCTCTCCTGCTGGATCGCTGGCCCGTGGCGAAGGGTGGCCTGGCGCGCGCGTCCCGCACGGGGACGGGTGCGCTGCTGCGCATGGCGCTGTTCAGCGGCGCGACCGCCGCCGTGGATGCCCTGGTGATCGCGGTGCCGCGCCTGGGGCTGGGTGGGGCCAGCCTGGCCGCGGTGGGCACGTTCACCGTGCTTGTACAGATTCCCATGGCGGGCGCCGTGGTGGTCAGCGGCATTGGCCAGGCGGTCATCAGCCGCTTGCGTGCGGCGCGCGGCCGACGTGCGTTTCTCACATTGCTGGCCTGCGCTTATGGGGCCGTGGGCCTGCTCGGATTGGCGGGAACGGTGCTGGCGTCCTGGTGGGGAGAGGCATTCGTCCACTTGCTGTATGGCGCCGATTTTGCCGGGGCCGGGGCATTGCTGCCGCCTGTGATGTGGGGCGGTCTGGCGTGGTATCTCGCCGGCATGAGTGGCGTGGGCCTGCAGGCGCGCGGCCGCTACGGCGCGCAACTTGCCGCGACGGTGGCGGCTGTCTGCGCCGCCACCGTCGCCATGGTCCTGCAGCCGCCGACGGTGCAGGGGGCGGTCAACGCGTACCTGGCCGCCATGCTGGCGCGTCTGGCGGTCAGCACGGCCGCCCTGATCTGGATCGTGGCGCATTGGGAAGGCGAGGCGGCCGTGCCGGGCGACTGCGCCGAGTTCCGGCCGGAGGGGCGCGGGCCATGCTGATCAACGTCCTGCTGCTGGCCGTCCTGACCGCGTACTACCTGCGCATCGTGCGCCTCCATGGGCGGGAGAACGTCCTGGCGCCCAAGTCGTTCTACGCGGGAATCAATCTGCTGCGCATCACGCCTTACATGGCTAGCGTGCTGGCCGATCCGGACGTCGTGGATGTGCGGGTGCGGCAGGCCATCGGCGCGGTGAATTTGAACGAGGTTCTTACCGTCTACCTGGCTTGTGAGTTGCTTGGCGCCGTGGTGTTTTTCTCTCTGTGGAGAGGGCGTTCCGCTGACTGGACGGGGCGGCCCTCCCTCCGGCCGGCCGCGAGCTTTCGCCCGGGCCTGCCGACAATTGGCGTTCTGGTGTGCCTGGGCCTGGCGCTGGTGGGGCTGCGCGTGCAGGCCGCGGGCGGCCTGGGATTCCTGCTGGCCAACCTGGCCCTGCGCGCCGAGATCACCGCCGGTTATGGCTTTCTGGTGACGCCCGCCTATGCGTGCTTCGCGCTGGCCGTAGTGGCTGGCGCACAACGCCTGGCAAGCGCGCGCACGCCGTCGAACTGGGCGCTGTTCCTCGGCGTGATGCTGGTTGGCGCGGTTGGCATGTCCCTGTTCGGGGGGCGCAAGGATTCCCTGCTGCTGGGCGCCACGGCGCTGGTCGCCCACGCGTATTTCGTGCGGCCCTTGCGCTGGAGTTCGCCGGTCTTTCCTATCGCCTTCCTGGCGGTCGTCGTCTACACCTATTTCCTGGGCGCGGCGCGGCAACTGGGCGGGCTGGATTCTGTATCGGCAGACCCGGCGTCCGTGTTGCTGGATGGATTGCAGAATTTGTCTGCGTTCTTCAAGACCGTCAGCTACGTGGACACGTATCTTTTCATCGTGGCGCATTTCCAGCAGGCGGAGTACTGGTGGCTGTCGGTCTTCCAGAGTTTCCCCGCGTCGTTCGTGCCCAGTCTGCTGTATCCCGACAAGCCGCCGGTCGACGAAGGCGTCTACATCCGCACGTTGCTGGAGGGCCAGTTCCTGACACCGCCCGCGCCCGCCCGCGTGCTCTATCCGTCGTCGCTGCCTCCGGAAACGCTGGGCAACGGTTATGCCGCCTTCGGCGTGCCGGGCGTGGCGGCATTCTTCGCCGTCAAGGCGTGGTTCTTCCGGCGCGCCTTTCGCATTCGCCTGCGGCAGTGGCAGGCATTGCCGCTCGTCTTCCTGGTGTGCTTTGCCTACAACTTCCAGGTGTCGCCGCTGCGGTTCGTGCAACTGACGCAGTTGCTGCTGATCTGCTGCGCTTGCAATGTCCTGATCCGACTTTTCCGGAGCGCTCGACGATGACAGCCCCTGTTCCCGGACGCGATGCGCCGATCGACGTCCTGGTTTTCATGAAACATTTTTCGCCGGGATTCAAGGTTGGCGGGCCGCTGCAAAGCGTACTGGGCCTGATTGCCTTTCTGCCTGACACGCTGTCGATTCGCGTGATCGCTTTGAACCGGGACCATACCGACCTGACGCCGTATCCGGGCATCGCCACCAATCGGTGGCAGCGGTTCGGCTCCGCACAGGTGTATTACTGCGCCAGCACCGTCCGGGCGTGGAGGGAATTGCGCGCGTCCACGGCGGGCCGAACCCTCTATCTGCAGAGTTGCTTCAGCCCAGGCTGGTCGATGATGCCGCTGCTGCTGGCGTGGCTGGGGGTGATCCGTCCCGCACGTATCGTCGTCGCGCCGCGCGGCGAGCTGTCCGATGGCGCGCTGTCGCTGCGCTCTTGCAAGAAACTCGCCGCCCTGGCAGCCATGCGGTGGCTGGGCTTGCATCGCGGGGTGCGCTTCCAGGCGACCAGCCAGGAAGAGGCGCGGGAAATTTCCGCCCGATTGGGCGTCGTCCCGCACCGCGTGGTCCTGCTGCGCAATCTGCCGCCGCGCAGGCTGCAACACGCGCCGGTCCACCCTGCCAAGGTTCGGGGAGGGCTGCGCATGGTGTTCGTGTCGCGAGTATCGCCAAAGAAGAATCTGTACGAATTGATCGACGCCATGGCGGGTTTGCCCGGCGCCGTCACGCTGGACGTGTACGGCCCTGTCGACGATGCCCGCTATTTCGCGTCCTGCCGGGCGCTGGTGGCGCAGCACGGACTATATGCGCGCGTCCGGTTCCATGGCGGCGTACACCCGGCGCGCGTGGGCGCGGTGCTGGTCGAGCATGATGTCTTCGTGCTGCCGACCAAGGGCGAGAATTTCGGGCATGCCATCTACGAGGCGCTGGCGCACGGCGTGCCCGTCGTCCTGAGCGATCGCACGCCGTGGCGCGGGCTTTGGCAGGACAGGGCCGGCGTCGACGTCGACCTCGCGCAGCCCGATGTGCTGCGGCACGCGCTGGCGCGTTTCGTGGAGATGGACGACGGCGCGTTGGCGGAATTCCGGGCGGGAGCGGAAGCGGTCGCGCGCCGCTATGTCGACAGTGCCGTCGATGCCGATGCCTGCCGCCGCTTGTTCGGTCCCGGGCGATGATGGACAGGCGGCGTTTCTTTTCCAGCATGGCGGGTTATGGCGCCGCCAGCGCGGGCATCGCGGGCATGCCCGCGCTGGCGGGCGCCCCGGATGCTGCCGGGGCCGCCACGCTGGCACAGCGCGCGCAGGCAGCGCTGTCGCGCAAATCGCTGTCGCTGGCGGGTGTCCGCCTGCGCTATGGCGCCCGGACGCTGCGCCTGGCACCGGGCGTCTATCACTATGATCAGACCCTGGAGCTCGATGGCGACCTGTGCCTGGCCGCTGATGGACCGCCAGGCTCCGTGATCCTGAACTACACCGGCAGCGACGTCGCCATCGTGGTGAATTCCCGCGCCGAGGCGTTGCGGGACGCGCCGCACAACACACGCAGCTTCTCGATGGAGAACATCACGCTGGTGGCGGAGCGTGCGTCGCGCGGCATGCAGTTCGGTGCGGCCACTCAGCCCGGCGTCACCTTGCGAGGCGTGGGCCTGCTGGGCGTGCCGGGCTGCCCGCTTTACTGTGGCGACGCCGTCTACTTCCTGGCACTGCGCCACTGCACGATCCGCGGCTGCGGCGCCCCCGTCCACGTGGGGGCGTACTGCGATCTGTTCACCGTGGACGATCGCTGCCTGTTCACAGGCAATCCGGAAGGCGCCCTGCTGCTGCAGTGCCCGACCTTCCTGGTCGCCAACTCCGATTTCGAATCCAACGGCGGGTTGGCCGACATCGTCGTGCGCAACGCGCCAGGAATGGCGATGAACCGGAATGGATTGCTGCTGAAGAACCGGCATGGTCCCGAAACCGCGCCGGCTGCGCAGGCCGTCCGGCACGACATCGCCCTGGTCGAGGCGCCGGGCCTGCCCGACGGTACGGCGATCACGGATCTGCGTATCTGGGCCAATGATCATTTTTCGGGCGGGCGATTTGCGCGCAAGCGCTCTCCCGTGCTCGTGGACGCCCGCATCCGCCGGCTGGACATCCGCAGCGGCCGCCATACCGGCTATGCCCAGTCCGACTACGTGACCACGTCCGATGCCGCCCTGGTGCATGGTACCGGGACGGTCTGGGACAGCCAGATCGATAACCTGCCCGTGCAGGACGCGATACGCGGCCTGTTCCAACGCAACGATCCCTTGGTGCGGCGCGCCTGGGCGGCCGAGCCGCTGGGCGCGGGCGTCCTGGTGCGGGCGACGGGTTTCAGGCGGGCTGGCGCAGGCTCGGGCATGGCGGTATCGGTGCTGCGGGCGAACGCCGACGGCGTCGGCTACGACGCTCGGGTGGGCTGGCTTTCCTACGCGACGCCTGCCGGGCGGCCCATCGAACTGCACGCGTCGGGCGCGGTGATACACAGCACGCTGGACGGCTCCGGCGCCGTTCCCATGAGCCCGGTGTATCTGCAGGCCGACGGCTCGCTGGGGCTGGCGCCGCCGCGGGATGCCAGGCCGCTGCGCGCGGGAATCCTGCTTGAGGCCCGTTGCAACGCCGACATTCTTCTCGATTGATCTCATCAGCCAAGCTCCCTTCCCACAGGAACGCCCATGTCCCATCCCTCAGATTCTTCCTCCAGCAACCCTTTTTTTCCCGGCTATTGGGGGGAGGCCGATCTGGCGCGCTTCGGCTTCAAGTCCGTGGGCCGGCACGTCCAGGTCGCCCGCGACTGCACCATTGCTGGCTTGCAGAACATTTCGCTGGGCGACTACGTACGTATCGACGGGCCGACGCTGCTCGCCGCGGGATCAGGCTATATCCACATTGGTTCCTATGTGCACATCGGCGCCGGATGCTCGCTGGGGGGAGGTGGCGGCATCACGCTGGAAGACTTCTCCGGGCTGTCGCAGGGGGTACGGCTGTACAGCGTTTCGGACGATTATTCGGGCAAGTCCCTGACCAATCCCTGCGTGCCGGCGCGCTACAAGTCAGTCCGTGCGGCCGCCGTCACGCTGGGACGCCACGTCATCGTGGGCAGCAACAGTGTCGTGCTGCCCGGCGTGGCGATCGGGGAAGGGGCCTCCGTGGGCGCATTGACGCTGGTCAATCGCTCATTGGAAGCATGGGGCATCTATTCGGGCACGCCGGCGCGGCGGCTGCGGGCGCGCGATCGGACGATGCTGGAGCTGGAGGCCGCTTTCCTGGCCGACCTGCGCGGCGGCGATGCCGAAGGCGACGCGGCGGCGACGCCGTAGATTCAGCGGCGGCGCGCCCGCTCCAGCGTATTGATGGTGCGGGCCGCTCCGATGGACAGGGCAAGCTCGCGGTCATAGAAATCCCTGCCCGCCACGCCCATCGCCAGGCGAGAGGCCGGTGGCAGGTGCGCCAGGGCCAGCACGGCCTGCGCCAGCGCGGCCGGGTCCTCGGGCGGCACGTTCAGTCCCGCCTCCGCGCGCCGCACCAGGTCGGCCGCATCGCCAGGCACGCCGTTCAGCAGTGGCCGGCCTGCCGCCAGATAGGCCTGGATCTTCGAGGGAATGGTGATCTCGAACAGGGGGTCATTGCGCAAATGGACGAGCAGCACATCGGCGGCGGCGAGCACCGCGCCGATTTCCTTCATCGGCATGGGCGGCAGGAACACGACGTTCGGCAGCCCCATCCATTGCGCCATGGCCAGAAGGCGCGCGCGTTCGATCCCGCCCCCCACCAGTACGAACTGCACGTCGTCCCGTTGGTCCGCCACCTGTTGCGCCGCCTGCAGTACGGACTCCAGCGCCTGCGCGGCGCCCATCGTGCCGGCAAACACGACATTGAATTTGCCGGACATTGCCAGCGGTGCCGGACTGTCCTGAGCCGCTCGCAATGTCCGTTCGTCGCACCAGTTGTGGATCACGTCGATCTTGTCGAGCGGGACGCCTCGTTCGGCCAGCCGGCGGGCAAAGCCGGGCGATAGCACCACGATGCGCGCCGCACGGCGGTACAGTGCCCGGCAGACACCGCCAACCACCCGCAGCAGCCTACCCTGCCTGACCATTCCGGTGGCGGCTAGCGTATCCGGCCAGAGGTCCTGGATGTCGTACACCAGCGGCACGCGGCGCAGGGTGGCCAGGATGGCCGCCGCCAGTCCGGCGGTCGCCGGGGGATGATAGACGTAGACGACGTCGGGCCGGCGTGTCAGCAGGGGGCCGAGAATCGCGGCGCTGGCCAGGAACGACAGGTAGTTCAACGCACGCCGCCAAGCCGAGCCGTCGTGGCTGGGATACAGCGGCACCCTGACCACGCGCACGCCTTCCATCATTTCTATCTGCCATGGCCGAATGCGATAGCCGGGGTACAGCCTGCCCCCTGGATAGTTGGGAAAGCCGGTCAACACGTCGACGTCGTGGCCGGCCGATTGCAGCGCGCGCGCGAAGGCCAGGCCTTTGAGCGCCGGTTCGGGATCGAACCATTGCGTGATGAGCAGAATGCGCATGGTGCCTCAGGACTTTTGCCAGACGACCCGGTTCACGTAGTCGGTGTAGCTGTGCAGGATGCGCACCACCTTCTCGGACACATTGCCTGCGCCATAGTCGGCGACGGGTGCCAGCAGCCGGTCCTCCCCGCGGGGTTGCTGCGCCAGCAATTCCAGCCCCTGCAGCACGCGGGCCGGGTTCAGGCCGGTCATCATCACCGAGGCCTCTTCCATGCCCTCGGGCCGTTCGTGCGCCTCGCGCAGGTTGAGCGCGGGAAAGTTGAGGATGGACGATTCCTCGGTGATGGTGCCGCTGTCGGACAGCACTGCGCGCGCATGCATCTGCAGTTTTATATAGTCCTTGAAGCCCATGGGTTTCAGCAGTCTGATTTGTGGCGGAAGCAGCATGGCCGCCGCATCCAGGCGCTTGCGCGTGCGGGGATGCGTCGAGACGATGATGGGTTCGTCATACGCGGATGCGACCTTCTCCAGCACCGCGACGAAACGAGCCAGATTGCCGGGCGCATCGACGTTTTCCTCTCGATGGCCGCTGACCACGAAGTACCGGTGCGGCGTCAGGCCCAGGCGCGACAGGATGTCGGACTGCTCGATGCCGGCTCGATAGTGTTCCAGCACTTCGCGCATGGGGCTGCCCGTCTTGATGATGCGGTCCGGCGCGATGCCTTCGCGCAGCAGGTATTCCCGGGCGATGCTGCTGTAAGTCAGGTTGATGTCGGCGATGTGGTCGACGATGCGCCGGTTGATCTCTTCCGGCACGCGCTGGTCGAAGCACCGGTTGCCGGCTTCCATGTGGAAGACGGGAACGCGGAAGCGCTTGGCTGGCAGTGCGGCCAGGCAACTGTTCGTGTCACCCAGGATCAGCAGGGCATCCGGCCGCGTCTGCGCCAACCATGCGCCGACGGCGATGATGATGCGGCCGATGGTGTCCGAGGCGGTGTCGCCGGCGGCATCCAGGAACAGATCAGGCTTGCGCAGCCCCAGGTCCTGAAAAAAGATCTCATTGAGTTCGTAGTCGTAGTTCTGGCCGGTGTGCACCAGTTGATGCTCGGTGTGGCGGTCCAGCGCGGCGATCACGCGCGACAAGCGGATGATTTCCGGGCGCGTTCCCACCACGGTGGCCACTTTCAGTTTCTTGGTCATCGATAACCTTGCGCAAATAAGAGGGCTGCCTGCGTTCAGACGGGGGACGGGATGGTGTCGGGGCGCTGGCGGTCGAATACTTCGTTCGCCCAGAGCATCACCACCAGTTCCCGCTGGCCCACATTGGTGATGTCGTGGGTCCAGCCCGGTACGGTTTCGACGATAAGGGGGTGGCCGCCTTCGGCATGGATCTCATGCCGTTGGCCGGTGGCGATATGACGAAAGCGGAAGCGTGCACTGCCTCGGACCACGAGGAATTTCTCGGTCTTGGTATGGTGGTAGTGGCCCCCGCGCGTCACCCCGGGCGCAGCCGTGAAATATGAGAACTGGCCGCTGTCTCCCGTCTTGAGCATCTCGACGAATTCGCCGCGGGCATCGGCATGGCGTGGGACGCCGTAGGAAAAGCGCGCCGGCGGCAGGTAGCTGACGTAGGTTGCGTACAGCGCGCGCGGCAGGCCGGCGCCCACGGCATCGATACGCAGTTCCACGCGGCTGCGGGAGAAGCGTTCCAGCATGTCGGCCAACTGGCCAACCGTCGTGCGGTAGACGGGCACGTCGCAGAAGTCGGGCGCGGGCGGCTGCTCGCGCAGTATCCCGATGAAGGTGTCGGCCACGTCGTCGACGTAGGCCAGATGCAGTGCCGCGTCGCGGTCGTGGATCGTGATGGGCAGGCCATTGGCCAGGTTGTGGGCGAACGTCGCCACCGCGGAGTTGTAGTTCGGGCGCGCCCACTTGCCGAATACGTTGGGCAGGCGAAACACATACACCTTGGCGCCCGCCTGTTGCGCGTAGGCGCGCAGCTCCTGCTCGGCTTGCCGCTTGCTCACGCCGTACGGGGTGTCGTTGCCGGCCTGCGCCGAGGAGGCCAGTATCACCGGCAACGCGCGGCCTTGCGCCAGCAGGCAGCGCGCCAGCCTGGCGGTGACGCCGACGTTGCCGGCCTGGAATGCGCTGGGATCGGTGGGGCGGTTCACTCCCGCCAGATGGACGACCGCATCCACCTGCGCCAGGACGCCGGGCAGGTCGGCGTCCGAGTCGTCCCGCGTCCATGGAACGGGATGCAGGCCGGGGATCTCCGCCAGGCGGATCATCAGGGTCTTGCCGATGAAGCCGGCCGCGCCGGTGACCAGTATCCTCATCTCAAGCTTCCTGCGCGACGGGTTCGCCGCGCAGCACGGCGCGCATGAAGGGCAGCTTCAGCAGCATGCGCTTCATGCCGTCCAGGTCCAGCCGTTCGGTATTGTGCGAGTTGTAGTCTTCCGCAACCGAAATGCTGGTTTCGCCCTGTTCGACGAACTTGCCGTAGTTCAGGTCGCGCAGGTCGGGCGGCACTCGGAAGTACTGGCCTTCGTCGCGCGCGGCCACGCACTCCTCCCGGCTGAGCAGCGCCTCATAGAGTTTTTCGCCGTGCCGCGTTCCGATCACGTGTATCGGATGGTCGGGCCGCTCCATCAGGTCGGCGACCGCCCGCGCCAGCACGCCCACCGTGGCGGCAGGCGCCTTCTGCACGAAGATGTCGCCGTTCGTGCCGTGCTGGAAGGCATACAGCACCAGTTCCACCGCATCTTCCAACGTCATCATGAAGCGCGTCATGGAAGGATCGGTGACCGTGATGGGCTGTCCCCGCAAGATCTGTTCGACGAACAAGGGAATGACCGAGCCGCGCGAGGCCATGACGTTGCCATAGCGGGTGCCGCAAAACGTGTGGGCGCCATTCAAATGGCGTGATTTGGCGACCATGATCTTCTCCATCATGGCCTTGGACGTTCCCATGGCGTTGATCGGATAGACCGCCTTGTCCGTGCTCAGGCACACCACGCGGGACACGCCCGCGGCAATGGCCGCCTCCAGTACGTTCTCGGTGCCCAGGACATTGGTCCTGACGGCCTCCATGGGATGGAACTCGCATGACGGGACCTGTTTCAGGGCCGCCGCATGGAAGATGAAATCGACCTTGCGCGCCGCGGCCAGGATGCTGCGGTAGTCCCGCACATCGCCGATGTAGAACTTCATCTTGGGGTGGGGGTAGCGCCGGCGCAGGTCTTCCTGCTTCTTCTCGTCACGGCTGAAGATGCGGATTTCCGAGGCACCGGTTTCCAGGAATCTTTGCAACACTGCGTGGCCGAACGAGCCCGTTCCACCTGTGATCATGAGTACTTTGCCGTCTAGCATTCTGAGGATGTCCGGTGAGTCTGTGGGCGGCGTGGCTGCGCTAGTCCTGAGCCGGGCGGCCGGCCGAGGCCTGCCGCAGCACGTCTTCCAGGGCTTGCGCCGCATGGTCCATTTCAAGGTCGGTCAGGGTGGGATGCACCAGGAACATCAGGCTGGTCTCTCCCAGCCGCCTGGCGTTCGGAAGGCGCTGCGGTGGGCGTAGCTCGGTGTTGTCGAAAGCGCGTTCCAGGTAGACCTCGGCGCACGACCCCTGGTAGCAGGGGACGCCGCGCGCCTCGATGGCCTGCAGAATCCTGTCGCGGCTCCAGCCCGGGGCCAGCCGGTCGGGCTCCACGAACAGGTAATGCTTGTAGGCGGCATGCGCGATGCCGGCTGGCGTGACCGGGGCCCGCACCACGGGATACCGGCGGGCCACCTCGTCCAGGCGCGCCGCATTGGCCTGGCGGCGTGCCGTCCAGGCGGCCATGCGGCGCAACTGGATCCGGCCGATGACTGCCTGCACCTCGAGCATGCGGGCATTGGTGCCAAACGTGTCGTGGACCCACCGAAAACCCGGCGGGTGCTGCCTCGCGTACACGGCGTCCCAGGCTTTTCCGTGATCCTTGTACGACCACATCGCGGACCACAGCGCCTCGCTGTTGGTGGTCACCATGCCGCCTTCGCCGCCGGTGCTCATGATCTTGTCCTGGCAGAAAGACCAGGCGCCGACGTGCCCAATGCCGCCCACCGGCCTGCCTTTGTAGCGCGCGCCATGCGCCTGCGCGCAGTCTTCGATCACGTAGAGATTGTGTCGGCGCGCCAGCTCCATGATCGGGTCCATGTCGCAGGGCCAGCCGGCCAGGTGCACGCAGATGATGGCGCGCGTGCGCGGGGTCAGAACGGCTTCGATGGTTTGCGCGGTGATGTTCTGGCTATCCAGGTCCACGTCTGCGAACACGGGCCGCGCGCCGGCATTCACGACGCAGGAGGCCGACGCAAGAAAGGTGCGCGGCGTGACCACGACCTCATCGCCCGCGCCGATGGCCAAGGCCCTGAGCGCGGCCTCCAGCGCCAGCGTGCCGTTGGCTAGCGCGATGGCATGGGCCGCACCGGTCCAACCGGCGAATTCGCGCTCGAATTCGCGGCACTCGTTGCCCGTCCAGTAATTCACCCGATTGGACAGGATGACACGGCTGGCCGCGTCGGCTTCTTCCTGCGTATAGGCGGGCCAGGGGGAAAAGGGGGTGCCAAGCATCTACGGGCTCTCCTTGTGCGTAGCGGGGCGGGATTCGTGGAAGGAAGTCGGCGCATTGCCGTCCGGGTTGCCCCTGAACGGCTCCATCGTCGCCGAGCCCGGCGCGCTGATGCCTTCGCGATGCAGCACCTTGCTGAACGTGCGCCACAATATCCGCATGTCCAGCGCGAACGACCGGTTCTCGACGTACCAGACATCCAGTTCCAGGCGCTGCTGCCAGGGCAGGGCGTTGCGGCCATTGACCTGCGCCCAGCCGGTGATGCCGGGCCGCACGTCATGGCGGCGGCGCTGCCGCTCGGAGTAGAGCGGCAGGTAATCGGGCAAGAGCGGCCGGGGGCCGACCAGGCTCATGTCGCCGCGCAGCACATTCCACAGTTCGGGCAGCTCGTCCAGGCTGGTGGCTCGCAGCCTGGCGCCCAGGCGGGTCATGCGTTGCGCATCGGGCAGCGGGGCGCCATCCGCGCCGCGATCCTGGCGCATGGAGCGGAACTTCACCATCTCGAAGAGCGTGCCGTTCTTGCCCGGACGCAGTTGGCGGAACAGCGCGGGTCCGCCCAGGGTCATGCGGATCGACAGCCAGATTGCCAGCAGCAGGGGGCTGAGCAGCGCCAGCGCGAGCAGCGCGGCCAGTACGTCGAAGGATCGCTTCATCACGGCGAGGCCTCGGAGCCGGCCAGCAACGATGAGACGCGTGGCGCGGGCAGGGATGCGCCGCGCAGCGCCGCAACGGGGTCGCGGGCCGGGCGCGGGACCCAGGGCGAATAGGGAGAGAATTCATCGACCAGGTCTTGCAGCGCCTGCAGCATGGCCTGCGCGCCGCTGCCGTCTTCGCAGCGGGCCAGCAGCGTGTGCAGGCGCACCTGCAGGATTTCCACAGGCAGGAAGGGTTCGCGCGAGCAGAGAATCCTGGGGTGATCGCTGGGGGCCGCGTGTTGGCCGATCAGCAATTCCTCGTAGAGCTTTTCGCCCTGGCGCAGGCCGGTGATGCGGATTTCCACTTCGCCGCCGGGTTCGTGGGCCGATCGTTCGGTCATGCCGGACAACTGGATCATGGCGCGCGCGAGATCCATGACCCGCACCGGCTCGCCCATGTCCAGCACGAAGACTTCACCTCCCCTGGCCATGGCGCCCGCCTGGATGACCAGTTGGGCGGCTTCGGGTATCAGCATGAAATAGCGGGTGATGTCCGGGTGTGTCACCGTCAGCGGACCGCCACGGCGCAGTTGCTCGCGGAACAACGGCACGACCGAGCCCGAGGAGCCCAGCACGTTGCCGAAGCGGACCATGCTGAATGTCGTGGCCGATCCCGGCGCATCCGCCAGCGCCTGGAATACCAGTTCGCTGGCGCGCTTGGTGGCCCCCATGACATTGGTCGGGCGTACCGCCTTGTCCGTAGAAACGAGCACGCAAGTCGCCACGCCCTGCCGTGCGGCGCAGCGCGCCACCACCCAGGATCCCCAAACGTTGTTGCGGATACCCTGGGCGATGTTCGTTTCGACCATGGGAACGTGCTTGTAGGCGGCGGCGTGATAGATCGTATCGATGCTGTGGCGCCGCAGGATATCCTGGACCAGGACCTCCGCGCAGACCGAGCCCAGCACCGACACTATCTCCAGCCCGGGATGCTGGGCGCGCAGCTCGCGCTCGATTTCGTACAACGCATATTCGGAATGGTCCAGCAGGACCAGCGTGAGCGGACCCAGGCCGGCTATCTGGCGGCACAGTTCGCTGCCGATCGAGCCCCCCGCGCCCGTGACCAGAACGTGTTTGCCCGTCACGCAGCGGGCGAACAGGTCCTGGCGTGGCGCGATGGGGCGCCGGCCCAGCAGATCTTCCAGGGATATTTCTCGAACCGACTGGGGGGACACGGGCGCATTGACCATCTCGGCGAGGGTGGGCAGCGTGCGCACAGGTACGGCATGCCTGCGCAACTGGCGGTATATCTCTCGGTGCCGGCTGGCCGGTACGGACGGCATGGCCAGGATGACCTGTTCGATGTCCAGTTCGACGCGGACGGCCAGCAGCCGCTCGACCGACACGATCCGCAGGCCGGCCATGTGGCGGTTGTAGAGGTCCCGGTTGTCGTCCACGAATACGACAGGCTGGTATACGCCGCTGGCGCGCATCGTGGTGACCAATTGGAAGCCCGCTTGTCCTGCGCCATAGATGGCCACGCGCGGACGTCTTCGGCGACCACTGGGGGCATTGCGCAGGAACCGTCCCGCCCCGAACCGCGACAGCACGAGATAGCAGAACGCCACCAGCAGAAAAACGGGAATGCTGCCCGCAGCGGGCGTACCGGGCCACCCCTGGATGGACGCCGCGGCGAATGCTTGCACTCCCAGCGCCGCGGTGCCCAGTGTGGCGGCGCGCAGGAAACGTGAATCGATGAAACGGACCAACGGGCTGTACAGGCCGCAGGCGGACAGTAGCGGCAATGCGGTCAGGGCCAGCAAGGCGGGCGTCATCCACGCCGAGAAGCGCACTTCCTGGGATGGTCCCTGCAGGACCGCAAGGTGCATGAAAGCGGTCAACGCGAGGAAATCCGCCGCCAGCATCAACGCCATCTTCTGCCGACGTGGCATGGAGACCAGTCGGCGTTTTGCCTGGATGAACATACGTCCTACCAATTCCGGTGCGATTCGGGGCGATGCCGCACGGTGGGTGCGGATATCGGTGCAACGGTGCTGCCCGCCGGATGGCCCGCAGGGAAAACGCCGCCGCGAAACCCCCGCGGCGTTGCCCCGGAGGCGCATGCACACAGGGCGCGCAGCAAATTCGTTTAAACACAGTTGTGTTCGTACATTTAAACACGATTGTGTCTTTCTGAAAAGACTGGGATGTCGTTGCGCGTATCTGCGGGGGGACGCTGCGGATTGCGGGGTGGCGAGAACGGGCGTAATCTCGCCGGTCGTCCGTGACCGCGGATGTACCCAAAGCGCTGCGCTTGCCCCATCCGGGTGGCCGCGGCAATGACATATTCAGGAGATCAGTGCTATGAAGCGGCAAATTGCCATGGTGGTGGGGGCTATCGCGCTGGCTTGCGGCGCCCAGGCGGCGCATGCGGGTCCGACGCTCGATGCGGTCAAGAAAAAGGGTTTCGTCCAGTGCGGCCTGACCGACGGCGTGTCCGGCTTCAGTTCGGTCGACAGCAAGGGCGTCTGGTCCGGCATGGACGTGGACATCTGCCGCGGCGTGGCCGCCGCCGTGTTCGGCGATTCGCAGAAGTTCAAGGGCCTGGCCCTGTCCACGCAGCAACGCTTCACGGCGCTGCAGTCGGGTGAAGTCGACGTGCTGCTGCGCACCGTCACGCTGACCCAGACGCGCGACACCTCGCTGGGCCTGTCGGCCGTGGCGGTCAGCTTCTACGACGGCCAGGGCATCCTGGTACGCAAGTCCCTGGGCATCAAGAGCGCAAAGGAGCTGGACGGCGCCACCGTCTGCGTGCAGCCAGGCACCACCACCGAACTGAACCTGTCTGACTGGTTCCGCGCCAACAACATCAAGTTCACGCCGGTCGTGATCGACAAGGTCTCGGAAGTCGTGCGCGCCTTCGAGTCGGGTCGCTGCGATGCCTTCACCGACGATTCCTCGCAACTGGCCGCCGTGCGCGCCACGCAGGTCGCCAAGCCCGACGACTACGAGATCCTGCCCGAGCGCTTCTCGAAAGAGCCGCTGGGTCCCATGGTGCGCCAGGGCGACGAGAACTGGCTGGGCATCGTGCGCTGGACGCTGTTCGCCCTGATGGAGGCCGAGGAATACGGCATCACCCAGAAGAACGTCGACGAGATGTTGAAGAGCAACAACCCCAATGTGCTGCGTATCCTGGGCGTGACGCCCGGCGCCGGCAAGAACATGGGGCTGGACGAGAAGTGGGCCTACAACGCCATCAAGGCCGTCGGCAACTACGGCGAGATCTTCGAGCGCAACGTCGGCAAGAACAGCAAGCTGGGCCTGTCGCGCGGCACGAACGCGCTGTGGAACCAGGGCGGCGCGATGTACCCGTGGCCGGTGCGTTGATCTAGGTGTTTATACGGACGTGGGCGCTGGCCGCCCCGTCCGATCCGCGCTGTCCGGGAATGGTCCCATCTTCCGGGCATTCAATGGTTCCATCGCGGGGAACCGTCTATCCCTATCATCGACGCAAGCCCGCTGCGGCCTGGCGGCCGCGGCGACTTCCCCCCTCTTTTCTTCCGCGAATCCCATGAACGGCGCCGACAGCCTCTGCGACACCCTGCTTGCCAACGATATCGACGTCTGCTTCGCCAATCCCGGCACGTCGGAAATGCACTTCGTCGCGGCGCTCGACGGCAAGCCGCGCATGCGCTGCGTGCTGGGCCTGTTCGAGGGCGTGGTAACCGGCGCGGCCGACGGCTACGCGCGCATGGCCGGCAAGCCCGCCGCCACGCTGCTGCATCTGGGACCCGGCCTGGGCAACGGCCTGGCCAACCTGCACAACGCCAAGCGGGCGCGCACGCCCATGGTCAACGTGGTGGGCGATCACGCCACCTATCACGTGCAGTACGACGCGCCGTTGACCAGCGACGTGGACACCGTGGCGCGTCCGATGTCGCATTGGGTCGGCCGCATTGCCGACGCCGCGTCGCTGTCGGCGCAGGCCGGCGAAGCTATCCGCGTGGCGCGCCAGGCGCCCGGCAATATCGCCACCTTGATCCTGCCTGCCGACGCGGCCTGGACCGATCTGCCCGACAGCACGCCCGCGCCCGTCGCCGTGCCGCTGGAAGGCCCCAAGGCCCCGGACGCGCAGGCCATCCGCGCCGCCGCACAGGCTATCCGCAGCGGCCAGACCACCATGCTGCTGCTGGGCGGCGCCGCGGTGACGGGCCGCGCGCTGGCCGCCGCCGGCCGCATCGCGCATGCCACGGGCGTGCGCCTGGCCTGCGAGACGACCAATCGCCGCGTCGAGCGCGGCATCACGCGCACGCCGCTGCCGCGCCTGCCCTATCCGGTGGACATGGCGGTGGCCTTCCTGCGTGACGTGCGCCAACTGGTGCTGATCGGTGCCCGCCGGCCGGTGGCGTTCTTCGCCTACCCCGGCAAGCCCAGCCTGATCGCGCCCGATGCCTGCGACATCCTGACCATGGCCGACGTCGACGTGGATCTGGATCACGCCCTGGAGTGGCTGGCCGAAGAGCTGGGCATCGCTTCCGATGCGCCCCAGGTGCAGGGGCCCGTACTCGACGGCAGCGACATCCCGCAAAGCGGCAAGCTGACCAGCGCCGCCGTCAACCGCATCGTCGCGCACCTGCTGCCCGAACATGCCATCGTGTGCGACGAATCCATCACGCAGGGCCGGGAGCTGAGCACCTTCGGCATGTCGGCGCGCCCGCACGACTGGCTGCAACTGACCGGCGGCGCCATCGGCATCGGCCTGCCCATGGCGGCCGGCGCGGCCATTGCCTGCCCCGATCGCAAGGTCGTCACGCTGCAGGCCGACGGCAGCGGCATGTACACGGTGCAGGCGCTGTGGACGCAAGCGCGCGAGCAGCTCGACTGCGTGACCGTGGTCTACGCCAACCGCACGTACGCCACGCTGCATGGCGAGATGAAGAACGTCGGCGTGCAGCAGATGGGCGAGAACGCGCGCCGCATGCTGGACCTGGACAACCCCAGCCTGGACTGGGCGCACCTGGCGCGCGGCATGGGCGTCGAGGCCGTGCGCGTGGACACCGTGGAGGACTTCACCCGCGCGTTGCAGGGCGCCTTCGGCCGCAAGGGCCCCTACCTGATCGAAGCGCTGATCTGAGCGCATTGCGTCTGTCACGGCTTCGCCAGCTTATCAAGCACGGTTTTACCGTGTCCGCCAGCCGCAACAATCCCCATGCGGCCAGCGGCGTATTGGTCTATGCTTGATTTTGCTGCGCTGCAGCGTAGCCTCGGTTCCGCGCCATTCTTTCATACGAGCGGCGGGCCGCACGACCGACAAGGAAGGAAGCAATGAAATTCGCCGAATTGCGCGAAGGCATGGTGATCAAGGGTGGCCCGCTCAAGGTCACCGAAGAGGAAGTCCTGGCGTTCGCCCGCAAGTTCGACCCGCAGTGGTTCCACACCGACGTCAAGCGCGCCGAGGAAGGCCGCTGGGGCGGCCTGATCGCCAGCGGCTGGCATACCTGCGCCATGGCCATGCGCATGGCGGTGGACAGCATCCTGCACGATTCCGAATCGTTCGGCTCGCCCGGCCTGGGCGAAGTGCGCTGGCGCGTGCCGGTGCGGCCCGGCGACGAGCTGCGCCTGGAAGCCCGCGTGCATGCCGCACGCGAGTCGTCCTCGCGCGACGACCTGGGCATCATCAACTGGGGGTGGGTGATCTACAACCAGCACAACGAGGCGGTGCTGGAGCTGGACGCGACCAGCCTGTTCGATCTGGGCGGCGGCGACTAGCCTGCGGTCTTCAGGAAGGGTATTGCTGTCTGGCGTGCAGGACGGCCCTGACCTCGATGTGATCTGCCTGTACTTCGTAGACGACGATGTAATTGGGATGGGCCACGATCCCACGCGTATTCGGAGCGCGGCCGAGCCTGAATAGATACGGATGTTCCGAGGCGGGTCTTACCGAACCTTCGATTTGATCGTGGATCGCGATGGCTGCGCGGACGTCATATTGGGCGATGAAATCGGTGATGTCGTCCAGGTGATCGAGTGCGGCGGCACTCCAGAAAACGGGAAGCATCGTCAGTCTGGTTTCCGTGCTGCGAAACCAGGTACTTATTCGTCACGCCTGCGCAGCTTGCCGGTCGCGGCTTCCTGCTCGGCCAGTTTGGCGGCCAACTTTTCCCGGATACGCGCCATCGCCTCGTCATGCGGAATGCTGGGCCGCGGATCGTTCCGGCTGGCTTCCACCTTCGCGCGAAACCAGCGGTCGTAGCGGGCCGCTTGTTCTTCGGTTTCGAATTCGGAGGTAGTGGGGGGAAGGACTGCGCCCATGGCGATGGCTCCTGATGGGGCATCCAGTGTAGGGCATCCGGGCGTGATGCAGGCAAGCAGGGCGGATTTTGTCACCCTTGGCTTTGACCCCAATTCAGTGGGACGCCGATCACCCGAGCCCGCACGCGATCGTGCAAGGCGGTCAGTGGTCCCGCACGGGCAATCGCCGCACGGAGCCGTTCTCGTTACCGCCAGATGGGACCCATAAAACAACAACAGGCGGCCATCGATGCCGATGGCCGCCTGCTTTCCACCTGCTACCGGACGATCAGCTGAACGCCTGGATGCCGGTCTGGGCGCGGCCCAGGATCAGCGCGTGCACGTCGTGCGTGCCTTCGTAGGTGTTGACCACTTCCAGGTTGACCAGATGGCGGGCCACGCCGAACTCGTCGGAGATGCCGTTGCCGCCCAGCATGTCGCGGGCCAGGCGGGCGATGTCCAGCGCCTTGCCGCACGAGTTGCGCTTCATGATCGAGGTGATTTCCACCGCGGCCGTGCCTTCGTCCTTCATGCGGCCCAGGCGCAGGCAGCCTTGCAGGCCCAGCGTGATCTCGGTCTGCATGTCGGCCAGCTTCTTCTGGATCAGCTGGTTGGCGGCCAGGGGACGGCCGAACTGCTTGCGGTCCAGGGTGTATTGGCGGGCGGTGTGCCAGCAGGCTTCCGCGGCGCCCAGGGCGCCCCAGGCGATGCCGTAGCGGGCCGAGTTCAGGCAGGTGAAGGGGCCGCGCAGGCCGGACACGCCGGGCATCATCTGGTCGTCCGGGATCTCGACCTCGTCCATCACGATTTCGCCGGTGATCGAGGCGCGCAGGCCGACCTTGCCGTGGATGGCGGGGGCGGTCAGGCCCTTCATGCCCTTTTCCAGGATGAAGCCGCGGATCTTGCCGTCGAACTCGCCGCCGACGCACTTGGCCCACACGACGAACACGTCGGCGATGGGCGAGTTGGTGATCCACATCTTGTTGCCGCTGACGCGGTAGCCGCCGGCGGTCTTGGTGGCGCGGGTTTCCATGCCGTTGGGGTCGGAGCCGTGGTTGGGCTCGGTCAGGCCGAAGCAGCCGATCCACTGGCCCGAGGCCAGCTTGGGCAGGTACTTCTGCTTCTGCGCTTCGCTGCCGAATTCATTGATCGGCACCATCACCAGCGAGGACTGCACGCTCATCATCGAGCGGTAGCCCGAGTCGACGCGCTCGACTTCACGGGCGATCAGGCCGTAGCTGACGTAGTTCAGGCCGGCGCCGCCGTATTCGACGGGGATGGTGGCGCCCAGCAGGCCCAGTTCGCCCATTTCGGCGAAGATCGCCGGATCGGTCTGCTCGTTGCGGAAGGCGTTCAGCACGCGCGGGCCCAGCTTGTCCTGCGAGTACGCGGCGGCGGCGTCGCGCACCATGCGTTCTTCGTCGGTCAGTTGCTGGTCCAGCAACAGGGGGTCTTGCCAGTGGAAAGAGGGCGAGGAGGACATACGTAAGGCTCCGTGAGGAATCCGGGAAAGTTGAAATCCGAACGATTGACGCGGCCCGCGCGCGTCCGGCGGGCCACTGGCGGGGTCAGCCCTTGGCTTGCAGGGCGGCCGCGCGGATCTTCTCCAGCGTGGTGCTGGGGCTGATGGTTTCGGGGTCGATGAGCAGATGCAGGATGGCGGGCTTGCCGCTGGCCATCGCGCGTTCCAGGGCCGGCGCGAATTGCTCGGTGGTTTCGACGCGTTCGCCGTAGCCGCCGAAGGCTTGCGCGTAGGCCGCGAAATCCGGGTTTTTCAGCACGGTGGCCGAGACGCGGCCGGGGTAGTGCTTTTCCTGGTGCATGCGGATGGTGCCGTACATGCCGTTGTCGATCAGCAGCACGATGATGGGCAGGTCGTACTGCACTGCCGTGGCGAATTCCTGGCCATGCATCATGAAGCAGCCGTCGCCTGCGAAGCAGATCACGGTTTTCTCGGGCTGCACGCGCTTGGCGCCCACGGCGGCCGGCAGGCCGTAGCCCATCGAGCCCGAGGTCGGGGCCAGTTGCGTGCCATAGTTGTTGAAGCGGTGGAAGCGGTGCAGCCAGGTGGCGTAGTTGCCCGCGCCGTTGGTCATGATGGCGTCGGCCGGCAGCACTTCTTCGAGGTGAGCCATGACGGCGCCCAGTTGCAGCTTGCCCGGCGTCTGGATCAGCGTGGGATCGCTCCACTTCAGGTAGGACTCGCGCATGGCCTTGGTGCCTTCGGCCCAGACCGGCGTGGTGGTGGGGGCGGGCAATGCGGACAGCGCGTCGACGAACGCGGTGGGCGAGGCGTTGATGGCCAGGTTGGCGCGATACACGCGGCCCAGTTCGGCGGCGTCGGGGTGCACGTGCACCAGCTTCTGGCGGGGCACCGGGATGTCCAGCAGCGTGTAGGCCTGGCTGGGGTTCTCGGACATGCGGCCGCCGATCAGCAGGATCAGGTCGGCTTCTTCCACGCGCTTGAGCAGGGCGGGGTTGATGCCCAGGCCCACGTCGCCGATGTAGCAGGGGTGGTCGGCCGGGAACAGCATCTGGCGGCGGAACGAGACGCCGACGGGCAACGCGTGGCGCTGCGCGAAATCGGCGAACTGCTGCACCGCGTGGGCGTCCCAGCGGGTGCCGCCCAGGATGGCGACCGGGTTGCTGGCGCCGGCCAGCAGGATCTCCAGCTCCTGGAGCTGACGTGCGGCAGGGGCGGTCTCGATGACTTCGTAATGGGGCGCGTCGGCCACGCTGGCCATTTCGGTCAGCATGTCTTCCGGCAGCGCGATGACCACGGGGCCGGGACGGCCCGAGGTGGCGATGTGGAACGCGCGCGAGATCAGTTCGGGAATGCGTTCGACCTGGTCGATCTCGGTGGCCCACTTGCACTGCGTGCCGAACACCGCGCGGTAGTCCATTTCCTGGAAGGCTTCGCGCTCGCGCATGCCGCGTTCGATCTGGCCCACGAACAGGATCATGGGCGCCGAATCCTGCTGGGCGATATGCACGCCGGCCAGCGCGTTCGAGGCGCCGGGGCCGCGCGTGACCATGCAGATGCCGGGTTCGCCGGTGAGCTTGCCATAGGCGTCCGCCATCATGGCCGCGCCGCCTTCCTGGCGGCACACGGTGACCTCGATCTGGGCATCGTGCAGGCCGTCCAGCACGGCGAGATAACTTTCGCCGGGAACACAGAAGACATGTTTGACGCCGTGGGCGGCCAGTTGGTCGACCAGGATGTGTCCACCCAGACGGGCGGCTTGCGCGGAGTTGGCTTGTTGGGTCATGGCTGAGCAGGAAAAGGACATTCGAGCATAGTGTGCCTGCCATGCACAATGCAATTGATAAAATTGCACAATGTTTTGACCTACGCGAACGTCGAAAGCGTGCTGCGCCGCACCACCGGCATTGCCTCTATCCGCATGAGAAACGGTATCCCCAACCTGAGCGCCCTGCAGGCGTTCGAAGCGTCCGCCCGCCTGGGCAGCTTTTCCCGCGCAGCCGAAGAGCTGGCGTTGACGCACAGCGCCGTCTATCGCCAGGTGGCCAGCCTGGAGGCCCGCCTGGGCGTGCAACTGTTCACCCGGGTGCGGCGCCGCATCGTGCTGACCGATCACGGCGCCGAGTACGCCGGACGCATCCGCCATCACCTTGACCAGATCGAGAAGGACACCTTCGGGCTGGTCAGCCGCACCGGCATGGGCCGCAGCCTCCACATCGCCGTGGTGCCCACGCTGGCCACCACCTGGCTGATTCCGCGGCTGGCCGCGTTCCAGCGCCAGCATCCGGACATCACCGTCAGCCTGTCGGTGCGCACGCTGCCGTTCCAGTTCAAGGACCATCCTTTCGACGCCGCGCTGTATCACGGCGACGGGCTGTGGCCCGGCACGCAGGGCGCGCTGCTGTTTCCAGAAGGCGAACTGGTGCCGGTATGCGCGCCCGCGCTGGCCGACGTCGCGAAGTCGCGCGGTGGCACGCTGGCCTTGCCGCACCTGCATCTGGCGTCGCGGCCGGATGCCTGGCGGCATTGGTACGAGGCCAATCGGCTGGCGTATGGTCCGAACGCCGCCGGCGGGCCGCGCTATGAATTGTTTTCCATGGTGATGGCCGCCGTGCAGGCCGGCCTGGGCGTGGGATTGATCCCCCGCTTCCTGGCGCGGCCCGCGCTGGACGCCGGTACGCTGGCCATGCCGGTGCCGTATGCGCTGGCGGTGCCGCAGGGCTACTTTTTCTGTTATCCACAGACCGACGATCGATCGGAGGCGCTGCGCGTGTTCGAGTCCTGGCTGAAGGCCGAGGCGGCCACGCCGTAGAATGCCCCCTCCAGCACTCACCTCATCATGTCCGCCAATGCTCCGCTGGCCTCGCAGGCCGATATCGACGCCTTCATCGATGCCGTCTGGCTGGAAGACGGCCTGGCCGCCAACACGCTGGCCGCCTATCGACGGGACTTGACCGCCTTCGCCGCCTGGGCCGAGAATCCGGCCGCCAGCGGCTGGCCCACGTCCGTCACCCTGGCGCAGGCCGAGACCGCGCACATCGAGGGCTGGTTCGCGGCGCGGTTCGAGGACAGCCGGCCCACCACGTCCAACCGCCGGCTGGCCGCGTTGCGGCGTTTCTATGCGTGGGCGCTGCGCGAGCACCGCAGCCCGCGCGATCCCTGCCTGACCCTGGTGGCGGCCAAGCAGCCGCCGCGCCTGCCCAAGACCCTGTCCGAAGCGCAGGTCGAGGCGCTGCTGACGGCCCCCGACCTGGACACCGCGCGCGGCCTGCGCGACCGAGCCATGCTGGAGACCCTGTACGCCACCGGGCTGCGCGTGACGGAACTGGTCGAGGTGCATGCCTTGAACGTCAGCCTGAACGAAGGTGTGGTGCGCGTGGTGCAGGGCAAGGGCGGCAAGGACCGCCTGGTGCCGCTGGGCGCGGAAGCCGCCCATTGGATCGAACGCTATCTGCGCGAGGCGCGCCCTGAATTGGCGGGGGCGCGTCCGTGCGATGCCCTGTTCGTCACCGCGCGCGCGCAGTCCATGACGAGGCAGGCCTTCTGGCAATTGGTGAAGAAGTACGCCCGGCTGGCCGACATCCATGCGCCGCTGTCGCCCCACGTGCTGCGCCATGCGTTCGCCACGCACCTGTTGAATCATGGCGCGGATCTGCGCGTGGTGCAGATGCTGCTGGGCCATGCGGATATTTCCACCACGCAGATCTACACGCACGTGGCGCGCGAGCGCCTGAAGGCGCTGCATGCGGCGCATCATCCTCGCGGGTAGGACCGGGGACGCGCCATTTGCACGCGCCGCGCGCCGTGCCTACACTTTGCGGCAACCCACGCGGGCGTACGATGCCCGCCGACGCCCGATACGAATTCCCATGAGCAAAGCCCGCCACGTTTCCGAGACGCCCGCCACCCAGTTCCTGAAGCAGCACAAGGTGGATTACACCGAGCATCCGTACGACTACGTCGACCACGGCGGCGCAGCGGAGTCGGCGCGGCAACTGCAGGTCGATCCGCACATCGTGGTCAAGACGCTTATCATGGAAGACGAGGACGCGCGTCCGCTGGTCGTGCTGATGCATGGCGACCGCGAGGTCTCCACCAAGAACCTGGCGCGCCAGGCCAACCTGAAGAAGGTCGCGCCCTGCAAGCCGGAGGTGGCGCAGCGGCATTCCGGGTATCAGGTGGGGGGCACCTCGCCGTTCGGCACACGCAAGCGCATGCCGGTGTGGGTCGAGGCCACCGTGCTGGAGTGCCCGCGCATCTACATCAACGGCGGGCGGCGCGGGTATCTGGTCAGTCTCGATCCGCGGGTGCTGGTGGCGTTGCTGGACGCGAAGTCCGTGAGCGTGGCGCTGGAATAGCGCGCCGTATCTGGCTGAGGTATTCCCATACCACCCCGTTGTCCGGGCTTCGGCGGACAATGGGTGAGCGATAAAACCAAGAAGAAATCGCGCTCTTTCGCGGCGTTTCCTCGCCGCGTCCACAGCTCCCGGAGACGACATGAGCAAGAAACTGCTGATGCTGGTCGGCGACTACGCCGAAGACTACGAAACCATGGTGCCGTTCCAGACCCTGCTGGCCGTGGGTCATACGGTCCATGCCGTGTGCCCCGACAAGAAGGCCGGCGACACCATCGCCACCGCGATCCACGATTTCGAAGGCGCGCAAACCTACAGCGAGAAGCCTGGGCACCGCTTCCAGCTGAACCACGATTTCGACAAGGCCGATCCCGGGAACTACGACGGCCTGGTCATTCCCGGCGGCCGCGCACCCGAGTATCTGCGCCTGGATCAACGCGTGCTCGACATCGTGCGGCACTTCGATCAGGCCGGCAAGCCCATCGCGGCCATCTGCCACGGCGCGCAACTGCTGGCGGCCGCGGATGTATTGAAGGGCCGCAAGTGCTCCGCCTATCCGGCCTGCGCGCCCGAAGTGCGTCTGGCGGGCGGCACGTATGCCGAGATCGGCATCGACCAGGCGCATACCGACGGCAACCTCGTCACCGCGCCCGCCTGGCCCGCGCACCCGGCGTGGATGGCGCAGTTCCTGGAAGTGCTGGGCACGCGGATTTCTCACTGAGCCGCGAGGTTTGGGGACGGGGCCGTCTTGCCGCCGTCCCTGCAAAAATCGTACAGTGG
This sequence comes from Bordetella ansorpii, assembly GCF_900078315.1. Taxonomy (GTDB): domain Bacteria; phylum Pseudomonadota; class Gammaproteobacteria; order Burkholderiales; family Burkholderiaceae_B; genus Bordetella; species Bordetella ansorpii. Next base: position 178,826 of record NZ_FKBS01000002.1, on the reverse strand, counting down.
CCGGCAAGATCCCCGCGCCAGGAGCCACCCATGTGCGAAATCTTCATCCGGGCCGATCCCCGTTCGTATGCCCCCGAATCCCGCTCGCTGCGGCTGCATGGGGCGGCCACCAGCGTGCGGCTGGAACGGCTGTTCTGGGACGTGCTCGAAGAGCTTGCCGAGCGTGACGGCATGCGCGTCACGCAATTGATCGAGCGGCTGTACGACGAACTGATCGCCTATCGCGGGCAGGCGGCCAACTTCACCTCGTTCCTGCGGGTCTGCTGCCTGCGCTATCAGCTGTTGATGGCGCAGGGGCGTATCCCGGTGGACGCGGGCGTGGCGATCCGTTCGTTGGACGTGCAAGAGGTGCTGCGCGGCCTGGCGGATGATGAGGGCGAGGATACGAGGCTGCAAGCACGCGCCGCTTGATTCATCCCGCGTGCCCGCCATGAGAAAAGCCAGTCGCAGGACTGGCTTTTCTTTTGCATATCAACGCGCTCGTTGCCACGCGAGATGCAGGGGGCCTACAGCATCGCCACCTGGTTCTGCACGATGCGGCGGATGCGCACCGCATCGCCGATGCGCGACAGCTTGCCCTGCGAATCCAGCAGCACGATGGCGACGTCGCGGCCGTCGATGCGGGCCATCATCACCAGGCATTCGCCGGCTTCGCTGATGTAGCCGGTCTTGGACACCTTGATGTCCCAGTCGGGCTTGCGCACCAGCAGGTTGGTGTTGCGGAAGGTCTGCGTGCGCGTCTTGACCTCGACCTCGTACTCGGTGTCGGTGGAGTAGCGGTGGATCAACGGACGCTGCGAGGCGGCGCGCACCAGGCGGGCCAGGTCGCGCGGCGAGGACACGTTGCTGCTGGACAGGCCGGTGGGTTCGACGAAGTGGCTGCTGGACATGCCCAGCGCCTGCGCCTTCTGGTTCATGGCTTTCACGAAGGCCGGCAGGCCGCCTGGATAGTGGCGGGCCAGCGCGTGCGCCGCGCGGTTTTCCGAGGACATCAGGGCCAGGTGCAGCATGTCGCCGCGGTTGAGCTGCGTGCCCACCACCAGGCGCGAACTGCTGTGCTTGAGCGTGTCGACGTCGTCTTCCGAGATCTCCAGCATCTCGTCCATCGGCAGGTTGGCGTCCACCACCACCAGCGCGGTCATCAGCTTGGAGATGGAGGCGATCGGACGCACCACGTTCTCGTTCTTGGCGAACAGCACGTCGGACGTTTCGAGATCCTGCACATAGGCGGTGCTGGAACGCAGCGCGGCGATGTCGGCGTGCGGGTTCGCGGCGGCGGCCACCTCGGTGGGGTCGGCCACGGCCTTGTGCGCGATGGCCTTCATGCGCGGCGAGGATTTCGAGGCGGTCCGGGCCGCTTCGCGTTCGGCGGCGCGCTTGTTCCTGGCGGCCTTGGGCGGCGTGTAGTCGTCACGGCTCATCGTGGCGCTCATCGCCGGCTTCCTGGCGCTGGACTTGGACGCTGTCTTGGACGACGCGGTCTTGCTGGAAGCAGCTTTGCTGGAAGCGGTCTTGGTGGACGCCGCCTTGGAAGCCGCGCCGTTCTTCGACGAAGACTTTGCCGGGCGCTTGGCGGCCGTTTTCGATGCAGTCTTGGCGGACGCCTTTTGTTTCTTTGCGCTCGCGGCCTCGGTGGTCTTGCCGGACTTGGCCTGCGACGATTTGCCGGAAGCGGACTTGCTGGAGGCGGACTGTTCCTGCTTATGCTTCTTGCAGGCCGTGGAAGACGGCTTGCTCTTGCACGGATCCGCGGTGGCTGCCTGCGCCTGCGCCGAAAAGAGCGCGCCAGCGGCTATCGACAGGGTGGCTGCCGCCGTCGCGATTGCGCGAATCCATTGAGAAGCCATAGTGTAAGCAGATCCGGAATCTGTATTGAAATATTGCGCCACCGATGCCTGGATGCAGGTGAAAATTTCCAGGCAAATTAGTGAGTTACGTGCGGAATTTAAACAGACTTTTAAGCTGTTCCGCAAGTGTGTCGCACATCATTGCACACTTTTAATCGGGTCCGTATTGCAGATGCGCAAAAGCATCCCGCAGTGCGCGAGGCAGTCAGCGGGTGGCCAGGAGAAGACGAGGGGGGAGGAATGCGCGCAGGAGGGGTGGCCTCGCCGGGTGGAATCGAACCACCAATTGACCCTTAGGAGGGGCCGGTTATATCCATTTAACTACGGCGAGACGCCGCGCGAGGCCGCGCGGAAAGACCGCAAGTTTACCAGCACGTTCCGCCGCGCGCGCAGGCGGCATCTCGGGTCCGCGACAGGGACATCCCGCGCCTGGCCCGGGCGCGGCGCTATGATGGCGATCGTCCCGTCCGCCGCGGGGGGGCTCCGAGGAGGGAGCGCCGCCGAATCACAATATCCACAAGGCTGGTGTCATGCCGCAATCCGAATCCGCCTCGTTGCGCATCGTCGCGCTGGGTACGCTCGTCGTCCTGCTGGCCATGGGGGTGCGCGCCACCTTCGGGCTGTTCATGCCGCCCATGGGGCTGGCGCATGACTGGGGACGCGAGGTCTTTTCCATGGCGTTCGCCCTGCAGAACCTGGTGTGGGGCGTCGCCTGTATCTTCATGGGCATCATGGCCGACCGCTACGGCTCGGGGCGCACCATCGCGCTGGGCGCGGTGCTGTACGCGCTGGGCATGATCGGCACGCGCTACGCGGGCGACGAGATTTCGCTGTATCTCAGTGCCGGTCTGCTGGTCGGTCTGGGCCAGGCCGGCACGACCTTTCCGGTGATCCTGCCCATCGTGGCCCGTTCGGTGCCGCCGGCGCAGCGCAGCACCGCCATGGGCATCGCCAGCGCGGGCGGTTCGATGGGGCAGTTCGTGGTGGTGCCGTCCGGCCAGTTCATGATCGACGGCCTGGGTTGGCAGCCCACGCTGTGGATCCTGTCGCTGTTCGTGGCCGCGGCGGTGCCGATGGCCTGGTATCTGCGCGGCCGCGCCACGCACACGGCCACGGGGCCGCAGCAGTCGCTGGGGGCCGCGGTGCGCCAGGCCATGGGGCACAAGTCGTTCCACTTCCTGTTCTGGAGCTACTTCGTCTGCGGGTTCCATACCGCCTTCGTCACGCTGCATTTGCCTGCCTTCGTGCAGGATGCGGGCCTGAACGCCGGCCACGGCGCCACCGCCATCGCGCTGATCGGCCTGTTCAACATCTTCGGCTCGTTCTACGCCGGCAAGCTGGGCGGGCGGTTCAGCAAGAAGCGATTGCTGGCCATCGTCTATTTCATGCGCGCCTTCGGCATCATGCTGGTGCTGGCCGTGCCCCTGACGCCGGCCGTGCTCTACGTGTTCGCGGCCTGGATGGGCCTGTTCTGGCTGGGCACCGTGCCGCTGACGCAGGGCCTGATCGGCCAGATCTATGGCCTGCGCTATGCGGCAACGCTGTCGGGCATCGTGTTCCTGGGCCACCAGATCGGCAGCTTCATCGGCGTCTGGCTGGGTGGCTACGCCTATGCGCGCAACGGCAACTACGACCTGGTGTGGTGGCTGTCGATCGCCCTGGCCATCGTGGCCGCCTTGCTGTGCCTGCCGGTGAAGGAACAGCCTGTCGGCCAGCCGGCCGTGCAAGGGGCCTGAGCCATGCGCGCCCGGACCTGGCGCTGGGTGGGCGGGGCGGTCCTGGCCGTCGTGCTGGCGCTGGCCTTCGTCGGCCATCTCACCCCCAGCCTGCGCGTCAGTTGGGAAACGCTGGCCGCGCTCTGCGGGTTCTAGCGGGCTGTTCCATGGATACGCCGGCGCACCGCGGCGGTATCCTGTCGGCTTTGCGATTTCGTCCGCGATGCCCGCAGGCATCGTGACGACGTGCCACGCCGCCGTCATCCGGCGCGTGCATGCCGGCGCAGCTTTCTGACCGCAACCCGCCATGATCCACGACCCCTCCGCGCGCACTGCCATCGGCCTGGACGAAGCCGCCGCGCTGCCCGCCGCCGACACGCTGATCCTTACCGTCAACAACCGCCTGGCGCGCCGGCTGGTGCTCGATCTTGCCGGACTGCTGCGGCGCGACCGCCAGGTCAGCGAACTGCCGCGCGTGATGCCGCTGTCGGCCTGGCTGGGCGAGGCCGCGGATGAACTGGCGTTCGTGGAGGGCGCCGTACTGCCCGCGTATCGCCTGGATGCCTTCGCGGCGCAGATGATGTGGGTCGATGCGATCGATCACGAAGAGGCCGACCGCGTGCTGCTGGACACCGTGCAGGCCGCCCGGCTGGCGGCCGACGCCGATGCCTTGATGGACGAATGGCGCCTGCAGGTGCCGCAGGGCGCCGATACCGATGAATACCGCGGGTTCTCGCGCTGGCGGGCGCGCTACCGGCAACGCCTGGACGAGATCGATGCGGAGGATGCCAGCCGCATCTACGAGCGCGTGTTGTCGGCGTTGCAGGACGGCACCCTGCCGGCCTCGCCCCATGTGGTGCTGGCGGGTTTCACGGAAGTGTCGCCTCGCTTCGAGGCCTTGCTGTCGGCCTTGCAGGCAGGGGGCTCGCAATTGCGGTGGCTGAGCGACGCGCAGCGCGACGCCGCCATCCCGGGCCGTTTCGGTGCGCACGACCGAGGCGCGGAGTGGCGCAGCGCCGCCGCCTGGGCCGCGCGGCGGCTGGCCGAGCATCCCGAAGGCCGCTACGCCATCGTGTCCGCCCAGCTCGAGGATGAGTCGCCGTTCGCGCGCCGCGTGCTGGGGCGTGCGCTGGCGCCGGGCGGATTCGCCTTCAACGTGGCGGTGGGCCGGCCCCTGTCGGAATGGCCCGCCGTGCGCGCGGCGCTGGCGTGGCTCGAGGCGCTGGCGCGCATGGACGAGGCCGATGGCGCCGAGACCGCCATGATGGGCGCGGCCTTGCTGGCCGGCCATTGCGCTGGCGACGTGCGCGAGGCGGCGTGGCATGCCGGCGCCGATGCGCGCTGGCGGCGCAACGGCGTGCCCATGCTGTCCCAGCCGCATTGGCTGCGCAACATGGCCGGCAGTGCGCTGGCCGAGGCCTGGCCGCGCGCCATGCAAGCCTGGCGCGCCGTGCCGGGCGGCCAGGGCTTCGCCACCACCGACGCCTGGATGCCCGTGATGCGCGCGGCGCTGGGCGCGCTGGGCTATCCGGGCGAGCGCGCATTGGACAGCGTGGGCTATCAGGTGGTGGGGGCGTTCGGCGAACTGCTGGGCCGCTTCGGCGCCCTGGCGCCGGCTGCCGGCCGTCTGGGCGGAATGGCCGCGGTGCGCCTGCTGGCGCGCGCGGCGGACGCCACCACGTTCCAGCCGCAGCGCGATCCGATGGCGCGGCTCGACGTGCTGGGCCTGCTCGAAGCCGAGGGCGGATCCTGGGATGGCATCTGGATCCTGGGGCTGACCGACGACGTGCTGCCCGCCTCGCCCAAGCCCAATCCGCTCTTGCCGCTGGCCGTGCTGCGGGCCGCGGGCGCGCCGCGCGCCACGCCCGAGCGCGAGCGCCAGTGGGCCGAGGCCATGTATGCCGCGCTGTGCACCTGCGCGCCCGAGATCATCGTCAGCCACGCGCATACCGAAGGCGAGCGCGAGCTGCGCCCGTCGCCGTTGATCGCCGATCTGGCCGAGACAGGATGGCAACCCGGCGGCGTCGCCGCCGAGGCCCCGTTGCCGCAGCAGGCGCTGGACGACGAACGCGGCCCGCCGTTGCCCGCGCCCACGGGCGATGGGCCGGCTGCCGGCGCGCGCGGCGGCCTGGACGTGCTGGACACGCAGGCGCGCAATCCGCTGTGGGCCTTCGTGCGCCATCGCCTGGGCGGCCGCGCGATGGCCGATTACGCCGAAGCCTCGGCCATGAGCGTGCGCGGGCAGTTTCTGCATGGCGCGCTGGAGCAGGTGTGGCGCATGGTGCAGGATCAGGAGCGCCTGCATGAACTGATCGCCGAAGGCCGCCTGGCGGCGCTGGTCGACCAGGCGATCGCGCAGTCCGCCGACGAGACGCTGAAGGACTATCCCGAGGCGTTGCGCACGCTGGAGTGCGCCCGCGCCGCCACGGTGCTGGGCAACTGGCTGGACGTCGAGGCGCAGCGCACGCCGTTCGGCATCGATCAGGTCGAAGGCGAGCACACGTGGTCGCGCGGCGCGCTGACGCTGAAGGTGCGGCTGGACCGCATGGATCGCCTGCCCGATGGCCGTGGCGTCATCGTCGACTACAAGACGGGCATGTCGCCCGGCAACCCCGAATCCGACTGGTCGCGCATGCGGCCCGTGAACCTGCAATTGCCGTTCTACGCGTCGGTGCTGGCGGGTGAACAGCCCGAGGCCGGCGTGGCAGCCCTGGTGCTGGCGCAGATCCACGCCCGCCAGGTGGCCGCGCAGGGCTTGACCGACGCCGACCTGGGCCTGGAGGGCGTGACTGCCGCCGATGCCAGCAAGGCCTTCGAGGGCCGGGCCTGGACGGACATCCTGGCGCGCTGGCGCGGGGCCATCGAAGGCCTGGCCGATGAGTACGCCAGCGGCTACGCCGCGAACTTCGCGGCGCGGCCGGATGATCTGAAGTATTGCGATGCCATGCCGTTCCTGCGGCTGAACCTGGAAGTGGAGGACGAGGCATGACCCGTTTCGCACAAAGGAGGTTGCCTCGATGAGCTCGCGCCAGCCTTCCGATCACCTGGCCCGCGCTCGCGCGCTGGATCCCTCGCAGTCCTTTCTGGTGCAGGCGCCCGCGGGCTCGGGCAAGACCGAACTGCTGACCGACCGCATCCTGGCGCTGCTGGCCACCGTCGAGCGGCCCGAGGAGATCGTCGCCATCACGTTCACGCGCAAGGCGGCCTCCGAGATGCACGCGCGCGTGCTGGGCAAGCTGCGCGATGCCCTGTCCCCGCCGCCCGACAGCGAGCATGGCCGGCGCAGCTGGGAACTGGCCCGCGCTGCCCTGGCGCGCGACGACGAGAAGGGTTGGAAGCTGCTGCGTCATCCGGCACGGCTGGCGATCCGCACCATCGACTCGTTCTGCGCGGGCCTGGTGCGCGGCATGCCATGGCTATCCGAACTGGGTGGCATGCCGCAGATCGCCGACGACTCGGCCGCGCACTACGATGCCGCGGCGCGCGCCACGCTGGATCTGGCCGAGGATTTCGAGGCCGTGCGCATCCTGTTGGCGCACCTGGACGTGGACACGCTGGCCGCGCGCGAGGCCCTGGCCGGCATGCTGGGCCAGCGCGACCAATGGCTGCCGCTGCTGCAGCATGGCAGCGACCGCGAGGCCCTGCAGGATGCTCTGGCGCAAGCCATTTCCGAAGACCTGGCGGTGGCGCTTGCCGCCATGCCGCCAGGTTGGCAGCGCGCATTGAGCGGCCCCGCGCGCATGGCCGCAGCCACGTTGGACGAGGGCGGTCCGGACCATCGCCTGGCCGCGCTGCGCGATTGGCACGACGAGCTGTACGCGGATGCCGGCATGCTCGATGCCTGGCAGGCGCTGGCGCACCTGCTGTTGACCGCGGACGGCAAGCTGCGCAGCCCGCGCGGCGTGAACAAGAACCTGGGTTTCCCGGCCAAATGCGGGCACAAGGCGCCGTTCACCGATTGGCTGGAGTCGGCTGATCCGTCGGCCAGCTGGATCGCCGCGCTGGACGCCTTGCGCACCGTGCCTCCCGCGCAGTTCACCGATGAGCAATGGCGTGTGCTGGGCGCGCAACTGATGACGCTGAAGCTGGCGGTGGCGCAGTTGCACGTGCGTTTCGCCGAAACCGGCGAGGTCGATTTCATCGAGATCGCGCAGCGCGCCGCCAGGGCGCTGGGCACGTCGGACGATCCCGGAGAATTGCTGCTGAAGCTGGATGCGTCCATCCGCCATCTTCTGATCGACGAGTTCCAGGACACCAGCGTCACGCAGAACAAGCTGCTGACCACGCTGACCGCGGGATGGCAGCCCGGTGACGGCCGCACGCTGTTCCTGGTGGGCGACCCCATGCAGTCCATCTACCGCTTCCGCAAGGCCGAGGTGGGGCTGTTCTTGCAGGCGGCGCAAGAGGGCATAGGCGAAATCCGGCCGGACTTCCTTCATCTGACCGACAACTTCCGCTCGCAGGCCGGCGTGGTCGAGTGGGTCAACGATGTCTTCCGCACCTTGCTGCCGGCCGAGAACAACGCCGCCGCGGGGGCTATTTCGTACACCGATTCGCGCGCCTTCAACGAGGCCTTGGACGGCACGGCAGTCCAGTTCCACGGTGCATTCGGAGCCCCCGGCACCGGGCAATCCGAGGAGGAGGCCGAACGCCTGGCCCTGCGATTGGTGCGCGAGGCGTTTGCGAATGCCGATCCGCGCAGCAAGCATCCCGTGGCCATCCTGGTGCGCGCGCGCGGTCATCTGGGCCAGTTGGTGCGCCGCCTGACGCAAGAGGGCATTGCTTGCCGCGCGGTCGAACTGGTGCCGCTGGCGCAGCGCGAAGTGGTGTCCGATCTGGTGCAACTGGTGCGCGCCTTGGCGCATCCGGCCGACCGCCTGGCGTGGCTGTCCGTGCTGCGCGCGCCCTGGTGCGGCCTGACGCTGGATGCGCTGCATGGCCTGTTCGGCCACGACCTGGCGGCGCCGGTGCCCACTTTGCTGGCCAACGCCCTGCGTGAAGATGCCTCGCCGGCGCCTGCCTCCGACGCGCCGCAGATGGGCCTGTTCGACGCGCCGCAGGTTCAGCCCTGCCGGGCAGCGCAACTGCTGCCCGAGGCCGAACTGCGCCGCCTGCGCCACGTGGCCGGCATCCTGCTGGACGAGGCCAACCGTGCCGGAGCGTTGCCGCTGGCCGCCTGGCTCGAATCCTTGTGGCGGCGCCTGGGCGGTCCGGCCCTGTACGCCGACGCCAGCGCCGCGGAGGATGCGGAAAGCCTGTTCCTGCTGCTGGAGCGGCTGTCGCCGCACGGTGGCCTGGACCCGGCTCGGCTGGATACCGCGCTGGCGCGCCTGTATGCGGCGCCCGCGCCGACGGACGAGGCGCAGGGCGGGGTAGTCGAGATCATGACCATGCACAAGTCCAAGGGCCTGCAGTTCGACACGGTGATCCTGTTCGGCCTGCACAAGGCGCCGCGCGGCGACCGCGCGCCGCTGGTCAGCTTCGAGCAGACCCGGGATCGCGTGCTGTTCGGCCCGGCCAAGCCGCGTGCCGAGCGCGAGCCCGATCCGATCTCGCGCTATCTGATGCAGCGCGAGCAGCGCCGCGCCTCGTACGAGACCGACCGCCTGTTGTACGTGGCCGCGACCCGCGCGCGCCACCGCCTGCACCTGATCGCCCACGTTGCCGTGGATCCGGCTTCGGGCCAATCCAAGCCGCCGATGGCCAGCAGCCTGCTGGCGCGCCTGTGGAACAAGTTGCCCGATGCCAGCAGGCAGCCGCCGCCGGACTGGAAGCCGCTGGATGACGACACCACTGCCGACACCACGGCGGTGCGTGGCCGTCCGTTGCGCCGCCTGGCGGACGAGGGCATCACGCGCCTGGCCACCCGGCCCCGCACCGCCGCCAATCCGGGCTTCGCCATGCCGCCCGCCGGCGCACGCCAATGGAACCAGGGCGCGGACCATCCCGCCTGGCAACTGGAAGCGGCCTACGACGCCGCCATCGGCACCTTGGCGCACGCCTGGCTTGCCCGCATCGGCCAGGACGGCCTGTCCGCCTGGCCCGCCGCCTCGCTGCAATCGCGCCTGCCGCTGCTGCGCAAGCAACTGACGCGTGCCGGCGTCCCGGCCCCCCTGGCCGCCGACGCCGCCCAGTCCGTGCTGGACACCCTGACCGCAACCCTGTCCCATGACCGTGGCCAGTGGCTCCTCTCCCAATCCGGCGCCCGCCGCGAGTGGCCCCTGATCGACGCGACCGGCAAGGTCTCGGTGATCGACCTCGCCCTGAGCACGGAAGACGGCTGGCTGATCGTCGACTACAAGACGGGCCGCCCCCATCCTGGAGAGCCGGAGCCCGTTTTCGCCGAACGCATGCGCCAGCGCCACGGCGACCAGTTGGAGCGCTACTGCCGCCAGGTCACGGCCCTGGATGGCAGAAAGGCGAGGGCGGCGCTGTACTTCCCGAGGGCGAAGTTGTGGTTGGACCTGTGACCCGAAGCGACCAGAGGATTGGATAAACGCCGGCGACCGGTACATGCCAGCCTGGCAGCCGACTCCGCTGTTTCCAGAGAGCAATTCCAGTCACGGGCGCCATGCGCCACCTCAAGGCAATCCGCTTGCACGACCCAAGAACACGCCCCAGACCCAGGCGCCATGCGCCAACTCCCTCCCCCTAAGGGGGGAGGGCCGGGGAGGGGGTTCCCATCAAGCTCCCTCCCCCTCGGGGGGGGAGGGTTGGGGCGGGGGCCCAACAGAGTGGCCCCCTGGGGCCCGCCGACATGAATTCGTCGAAGAAACGGGCGTCCAGCCCGTTCTGCTAGAATTCATGTCGACGGGCCCCTTCGCATGGTTCGGCGGTGAACCTGGTCAGGTCGGGAACGAAGCAGCCATAGTCGTTTAGGATCAGTGCCGAAGTCAGGCTCGTCATCCGGTTTCTCCAAAGGGGGCGCCGCGAAAAACGTGTAGCGGGATTCCAGGAATCCGTTGCGCGTTGGACGCGGTGCCCCTTTTGTCTTGTGGCCGGCTTGCCGTCGGGCAAATCACCCCCATCTGGGCGTGACATGCCCGGACACAGCCGTCCGACCTCGCCTGTCTCGCAGCGATCGGCGCGGTTCCGGCATCAGTGCGTCTTCACGCGCGCATAACTGGTTCTACAATCCGCCCATGACTTATCTGGTACTGGCCCGCAAGTGGCGCCCGCGATCGTTCGAGACCCTGGTGGGACAGGACCACGTGGTGCGCGCCCTCACGCACGCGCTGCAAACCCAGCGGCTGCATCACGCCTGGCTGTTTACCGGCACCCGCGGGGTCGGCAAGACCACGCTGTCGCGCATCCTGGCCAAGTCCCTGAACTGCGAGACGGGCATCACGCCCACGCCGTGCGGCCACTGCCGCGCCTGCACCGAGATCGATGCCGGCCGGTTCGTCGACTACCTCGAGCTCGACGCGGCCTCGAACCGCGGCGTCGAGGAAATGACCCAACTGCTCGAACAGGCGGTGTACGCGCCGGGCGCGGGACGTTTCAAGGTCTACATGATCGACGAAGTCCACATGCTGACCGGGCACGCGTTCAACGCCATGCTCAAGACGCTGGAAGAGCCGCCGCCGCACGTCAAGTTCATCCTGGCGACCACCGATCCGCAAAAGATTCCGGTGACCGTGTTGTCGCGCTGCCTGCAGTTCAACCTGAAGCAGATGCCGCCCGAGTCCATCGTCGGCCACCTGCAGGAAGTGCTGGGGCAGGAGACCATTCCCTTCGAGGTGCCCGCGCTGCGCCTGGTCGCGCAGGCCGCCGGCGGTTCGATGCGCGATGCGCTGTCGCTCACCGACCAGGCCATCGCCTACAGCGCCGGCAACCTCACCGAGGACGCCGTGCGCGGTATGCTGGGCACCATCGACCAGCGCCACCTGGTGCGCCTGCTCGAGGCGCTGGCCGGCGGCGATGCCACCGGCGTGCTGTCGGTGGCCGACGAACTGTCCACGCGCGGCCTGTCGTATGCGGGCGCGCTGGCCGATCTGTCGGTGCTGCTTTCAAAGGTGGCCATCGCCCAGCGCGTGCCGGGCGCCTTGCCCGCCGAGGATCCGCTCACGCAGGACATCGTGCGCCTGGGCGGGGTGCTGCATCCCGATGCGGTGCAACTGTTCTATTCCGTCGCCGTGCACAGCCGCGGCGAGCTCACGCTGTCGCCCGACGAATACGCCGGTTTTGTAATGGCCTGTCTGCGCATGCTGGCGCTCAACGGCGACGCGGGACCGGCCACGGCCCTGCAGACGCCGATGCCCACGCCGCAGGCGGTGTCCGCACCGGTCGCTGCTGCTGCCCCATCCGCGCCGGTCGCGGCCCCCGCGGCTGCTTTGCAGGCCTCTACGCCGCAAGCGTCGGCGGCGCCGCCCGCAGCGCAAACCGCGGCCGTGGCGCCGCCGGCCATTGCCCAGCATCCGTCGCCTGCAGCCTCCAGCGGTGCCGTCCCGGCGCCACTCGCATTCAGCCCGGTTTCCGCAGAGGCCTCTGTTTCAGCCGCCACAGACGCCGCCGTCTCGGCGGTCTCTTCGGCGGCCTCCGCTTCATCGGCCCCGATAGCGCCGCAGCCGTCTGCGGCGATCGCCAGTGCATCCGCCACGGCGTCCGGCACGGCTGCCAGCGCAGCGGCTCCCGCCGCCACGCCCGTACAGGCCCCGTCCGCACAAGACGTGCCGCCCTGGGAAGATCTGCCCGCACCGCAGGCGCAAGCCGCGGCCTCTGCGCAGCCACCCGCGATGCCGCAGCAAGCCTCTGCTGCCGCGTCAACCCGCGGCACGAACATGCCGTCCGCCGAAGCTGCCACGACGGCAGCCCAGGCCGCCGCCCCCGCCGCAAAGGCTTCGTCCTCCGAGCCGCCCGTCCTCGACATTCCCGACGAAGCCTATGCCGCCTCGCAGGACGATGGTCCGCCGCCCTATGACGACGGCCCCCCGGACTGGCACGGCGACAACATCCCCTACGACGCCGAAGCCTTCACGCCGGACCCCGACGACGAGTTCGAGACGCTGTCGCCCGGCGCCGCGCCCGCCGAACCGCGCGAAGCCCGTCCGGCGCCCGTACGCCGCCGCGCCTCGCGCGAAGGCGCCTCCCGTACTCCCCGCCTGACCGACATGTCGGCCGACGGCTGGCCGGAGCTGGCCGCCAGGCTGCCCGTCACGGGCCTGGCCGCCGAGCTGGCCAAGCAAAGCGAATGGGCCGGCGTGCAGGGCGATGCCGTCGTGCTGCGCGTGGCCGTGCGCACCTTGGCCGAAAGCGAAAGCCGCGTGCGCCTGCAGACGGTGCTGTGCGAACATTTCGGGCAGGGCCTGCGGCTGGAGATCCAGGTGGGCGCCACCGGCGACGGCACCGCGCACGCGGTGGCGCGCATCGAACGGGCCGCGCGCCAGCAGGCCGCCGAAGAAGCCGTGCAGGCCGACCCCTTCGTGCAGGCGCTCATCTCGCGCTTCGGCGCGCACGTGGTGCCCAATTCGGTGCGCCCCTCCGACACGCCGCCGGTGCACTGACGCGCCGCGGCTCCCACGAATCGTTCCCTCCCTCAAGGAAGACAGATCATGATGAAGAATCAACTGGCCGGCCTGATGCGCCAAGCGCAGCAGATGCAGGAAAACATGAAGAAGGCCCAGGACGCCCTGGCCGACATCCTGGTCGAAGGCGCCTCGGGCGGCGGCCTGGTCAAGGTCACGATGAGCTGCCGCCACGACGTCAAGCGCGTGGCCATCGATCCCAGCCTGTTCGGCGACGACAAGGACATGATCGAAGACCTGGTCGCGGCCGCCTTCAACGACGCGCTGCGCAAGGCCGAAGCCACGTCGCAGGAAAAGATGGCGGGCGTCACCGCCGGCATGCCCATGCCCCCCGGCATGAAGCTCCCGTTCTAATCGCTGGCCGCCCGCGTGGCGGCTTCATGCGTCAACAGGCCTCAGATGGACTCCCAGCTTCCCGAGCCTCAACCCCTGGTCGCGCTGATCGAAGCGCTGCGGCGCCTGCCGGGCGTGGGCGTGCGCTCGGCCCGGCGCATGGCCTACCACCTGTTGCAGCACGATCTGCAAGGGGCCGACATCCTGGGCCGCGCCCTGTCCGGCGCGGTGCAGAACCTGCGTCACTGTGCGCGGTGCAACAGCTTTACCGAGGCCGACGAAGAGATCTGTTCGGTTTGCGCCAATCCCAAGCGGGATGCCTCGGTGTTGTGCGTGGTCGAGACGCCCGCCGACCAGAACATGATCGAGTCCAGCCACGGCTACCGCGGCCTGTACTACGTGCTGATGGGCCGCGTCGCGCCGCTGGAAGGAATCGGCCCGCGCGAGCTGGATTTCCAGCGCCTGATCGATCGCGCCGCCGACGGGGTGGTGCAAGAGGTCATCCTGGCCACCAACTTCACGGCCGAAGGCGAGACCACCGCGCACTTCGTCAGCGAGGCTCTGTCCGGCCTGGGACTGAAAGTCACCCGCCTGGCGCGTGGCGTGCCGGCGGGCAGCGAACTCGAATACGTGGACGCGGGCACCATCGCCTGGGCGCTGATGGAGCGCCGCGAGTCCTAGGCAGGGCCGCGCCGGACACCCGTCCGCCGCGTCCGGCCCGTTCCGCCTCTCCAAAGTCCCTTGTCTACGGGATCATCCCGAAGATCGCCCCCTGGGCGCTGCGGTATGATGCTGCGGCAATCGAAGCCGGCGCAGACCGGCAAACCGGTACGCAACTGCCCGTGGATCGTCCGGGCAAGTTGCCACGCCGCTTCGCGCGGCCCAACAGGAGACAACCCCCATGTCACTCACTCGTCGTGATCTGCTGAAGCTGGCCGGCGCCGCCGGTACGCTCAGCCTGGCCCCCGCCATCGTGCGCGCCCAGAAACTCGAGAAGTCCAGCGTCCAGATCGCCGTCGGCGGCAAGGCCCTGGTCTACTACCTGCCGCTGTCCATCGCCGAAGCGCGCGGCTACTTCAAGGACGAGGGTCTGAGCGTCAGCATCGCCGACTTCGCCGGCGGCTCCAAGGCCCTGCAGGCCGTGGTCGGCGGCAGCGCCGACGTCTGCTCGGGCGCCTACGAACACACCATCAACCTGCAATCGAAGGGCCAGTTCTACCGCGCCTTCGCGTTGCAGGGCCGCGCGCCGATGATCGTGCTGGGCGTGTCGTCCAAGATGGGCTACAAGACCCCGGCCGACCTGAAGGGCAAGAAGGTCGGCGTCACCGCCCCGGGCTCGTCGACCAGCATGCTGGTCAACTTCTTCCTGGCCAAGCACGGCATGAAGCCGTCCGACGTGGCCTTCATCGGCGTGGGCGCCGGCGCCGGTGCGGTCACCGCGTTGCGCAGCGGCCAGATCGACGCCATCGCCAACCTCGACCCCGTGATGTCCGCGCTGGAAACCGCGGGCGAGATCCAGGTCGTCCTCGACACCCGCAAACTGAAGGACACGGTCGATACCTTCGGCGGCAACATGCCGGCCGGCTGCCTGTACGCCTCGCAGGATTTCATCAGCGCCAACCCCAACACGGCCCAGGCGCTGACCAACGCCATCGTGCGCGCCGACAAGTGGATCGCCAAGGCCTCTCCGGATGAAATCGCCAAGGCCGTGCCCGCCAGCTACCTGCTGGGCGAGCCCGAGGTCTACAAGGCGTCGCTGACCAAGAGCAAGGAAGGCATCTCGCCCGACGGCTCGTTCCCCGCCGACGGCGCCCAGACCGCCCTGAAGGCGCTGCTGAGCTACGTACAGATGGACGAGTCCAAGATCGATCTGTCCAAGACTTTCACCAACGAGTTCGTCAAGCGAGCCAACGAGAAGTACGCCAATGGCTGATGCTGCACTGTCGCTCGAGGGCATCACCTGCACCTTCGCCGCTCGAGAGGGCGGCGGCAAGCGCTACACGGCGGTGCAGGACGCCACCATTGCCATCGCCCCGGGCGAGTTCGTCTCCGTGGTCGGTCCCACCGGCTGCGGCAAGTCCACCCTGCTGAACGTCGGCGCCGGCCTGCTGGCGCCGTCGTCCGGGCAGGTCAAGGTGTTCGGCAAGCCGCTCACCGGCATCAACGAGCGCGCCGGCTACATGTTCCAGGGCGAGGCGCTGCTGCCCTGGCGCAGCGCGCTGGACAACGTCACCGCGGGCCTCGAGTTCGCGGGCGTGGCGCGCGGCGAGGCCCAGCAGCGCGGCCGCGAATGGATGCGCCGTGTCGGCCTGGGCGGTTTCGAGGACCGCTATCCGCACCAGATGTCCGGCGGCATGCGCAAGCGCACCATGCTGGCGCAGACGCTGATCCGCGATCCCGACATCATCCTGATGGACGAGCCGTTCTCGGCGCTGGACATCCAGACGCGCCAGTTGATGGAGAACGAGGTCCTGGACCTGTGGATGGCCAAGCGCAAGGCGGTGCTGTTCATCACGCACGACCTGGACGAAGCCATCGCCATGAGCGACCGCGTGGTGGTGCTGTCGGCTGGTCCGGGCACGCATCCCATCGGCGAATTCGCCATCGATCTGCCGCGTCCCCGCGACGTGGCCGAAGTGCGCACGCATCCGCGCTTCGTCGAACTGCACGCCGCCATCTGGGACGTGCTGCGTGAAGAAGTCCTCAAGGGCTATGCCCAGCAGAAGCGAGCCTGAAGCCATGTCCAAGTCGTTCAAATCGGGTTCCGCCACGCTGCGCGTGTGGCAACTGGGCCTGCTGGTCCTCATCCTGGCCATCTGGCATTTCGCGTCGGCCAGCCCGCGTGTCTCGTTCTTCTTCGGCCAGCCGGCCGAGGTCGCCTCGCGTATCTGGAGCTGGTTCGTGGTCGAGGGCGACATCTACCGGCATCTGTGGATCACCCTGACCGAAACCGTGCTGGCCTTCGTCATCGGCACGGTCGCCGGACTGGGCGCGGGCCTTTGGCTGGGCCTGTCGCGCAAGGTCAGCGCCGTGCTCGACCCCTTCATCACCGCCGCCAACTCGATGCCTCGCGTCATCCTGGCGCCCATCTTCGGCATGTGGTTCGGCCTGGGCATCTGGTCCAAGGTGGCGCTGGCGGTCACGCTGGTGTTCTTCATCGTGTTCTTCAACGTGTACCAGGGTGTGCGCGAGGTCAGCCCCACGCTGCTGGACAACGCCCGCATGCTGGGCGCGCGCCGCCAGCAACTGCTGCGCCATGTCTACCTGCCGTCGGCCACCAGCTGGGTGTTCTCCAGCCTGCATACCTCGGTGGGCCTGGCCTTCGTGGGCGCGGTGGTGGGCGAGTACCTGGGCTCGGCCAGCGGCGTCGGTTACCTGATCCTTCAGGCCGAAGGCACGCTGGATGTGAACACGGTGTTTGCGGGCATCATCGTGCTGACGGCTTTCGCGCTGGTGTTGGACTACCTCGTCAGCGTGGGCGAGAAGCGCTTGATGAAGTGGCAGCCCAGATCGGGCGAGACCGAGAAGCTGTGACCCCTGTCCGGGCCGATGCGCGAGGCGCGCGCCGGTCCAGGCTTCCCTCGCGCGCGGGCTGTTCCTGAAACCCGCGTGCGGGATGCAACGCTCCCATCGTGGGAGCGTTTTCTTTTTAACGGGCCGGCGCCACGCTTTCCGGCCGGCTCGCCGTCATGCCGGCCGCGCATCAGTGCGGCCACAGGTCTCGTCAATGCTTGTCGCTGAGCGCCTGGGCCGCGTTGATCACCATCGGGCCGAAACGATGCGAGAACGCCTCCGGCGTCCATTGCGACAACTGGCCATAGATGTGGATCGCGGCGATGGGCAGGCCGTTGCGGTCCAGCACGGCGGCCGACACGGCCAGCTCACCCAGCAGCGATTCCTGCACCGTCTGCGCGAACCCGTTCGTACGCGCCTCCAGCACTTTTCGCCAAATGGCTTGCGGGTCGGTCAGGGTGTGGGGCGTGGCCGCCGCGAGGTCGGAGCGCGCCAGGATGTCATCGACCCGATCGTCGGACAGGTGCGCCATGATGGCCCGCCCGGCACATGAGCGATACACCGGCATGGTGCGGCCCACCAGCGTGGCGAAGTAATAGCGGCGCCGCGTCTGCCGGCGCAGCGCATAGACGATGTCCAGGTCGTCGTGCAGGCTCAGGTCCACGCCTTCGTCCGCATCCTGCTGCAGCTCGATCAGCACCGGGTTGGCGCGTTCGATCAAGGGGTTGCCGCGCAGGTAGTCGAAGGTGCGGTGCAGGATCTTCTTGCCCAGCACGTAGCCGCGCTGGTTGGGGCCGCGCTCCAGGTAGCCCAGCGCCACCAGCGTATGCAGCATGCGCAACGTCGAGTTGCGGTCCAGGTTCGAGATCTCGATCAGTTCGCTCAGGCTCAGGGGGCCAGGACGCACGCCGAAGGCTTCGAGGATGTCGAAGGCCTTGGCCACGGATTGGTTGAAACGGGTGTCCACGCTGCCCATGCATTTGTCTCTGTTGAATGTGATCGGGGTTGCCATCCAGCATGCGGCGCTGGATGCCCCTGTAGCCAGACCGCCACTTTAACGGTCCTTTCAGTTTCGGATCCTAGGGAAATCACCCCTTCCAGAAATGCGTTCAGGGGTTGATAGTCACTCCTATGATATCAATCATCGCTTCATAAGTATCATTATTTGATACTTATTGAAAGTGTATGCCTACGCCGGCCACCCGACGGGTGGATGCCGATCCAGTTTTTTGCCGAACGCCTTGCCCGCGTCGCGAGGCTTGGAGGGACGAAATGAGCGAAGTACAGGTGCGCAAGCTGACCGCGAGCGCCATCGAGGCCGCCGTCGACGGGTTGGAGCAGTACATGACCGACACCTTGTCGCGTTTCGTGCAGTGCCGCAGCCTGCCGGGGCAGGAAACGCCGGCCGCCGAATTCATGGAGGCCGAGCTGGCGAAGCTGGGCCTGCAAAGCGAGCGCATCGTGCTGCGCACCGAGGCCATCAAGGACCTGCCCCTGTACTCGCCTGCGTGCTGCCCCGATGGCGGTCGCTACAACGTGCTGGCCTGCCACCAGCCGCAGCAGGCCACGGGCCGCTCGGTGCTGTTCAACGGCCACCTGGACGTGGTGCCCACCGGGCCCGAAGAATTCTGGACCGAGTCGCCGTTCCAGGGCGGCCTGCACGACGGCTGGCTGTACGGCCGCGGCGCGGGCGACATGAAGGCCGGCATCGTCTGCGCGCTGGCCGCGTTCAAGGCGCTGCAGGACCTGGGCATGCAGCCCGCCGCCCAGGTGGGTTTCAACGGCGTGCTGGAAGAAGAGAACACCGGCAACGGCACGCTGGCCTCGGTGTCCGCGCTGCAGAGCGCCATCGGCGCGGCCAAGCTCACGTCCTTCGATGCCGTGCTGATTCCCGAGCCGACTCACGAAGGGATGATGTCGGCCCAGGTCGGCGTGTTCTGGATGTATGTGGACATCGTCGGCAAGCCGGCCCACGCCTCCCTGATGACCACCGGCATCAACCCCGTGGACATCGGCCTGCGCGTGATGGAGGCGGTCAAGCAGATCGAGCACGAGTGGAACCTGCCCGAGAACCGCCATCCGGCCTATCGCGAGCATGCGCATCCCATCAACTTCAATCTCGGTCAGATCCATGCGGGCGACTGGAACTCGTCGGTGCCCAGCGTGTGCACGCTGGGCCTGCGCCTGTCGTGCTATCCGGACATGCCCATCGAGACCGCCAAGGCGCGCATCGAGGCCGCCATCCGCCAGGTGGAGCAGGACGTGGCCCAGCCCGATACCCAATTCAGGATCCGCTACGAGGGCTTCAATGCGCCCGGTTGCGAGTACGACCTGGACGTGCCGGCCCTGCAGCTGCTGGCTGCCAAGCACCGGCACGTGACCGGCGAAGCGCCCAAGCCCGTGGCGCTGACGGGCACCACCGACGGGCGCCACTTCCATTTCATGATGGAAGCCCCCGTGACGTGCTACGGGCCCGTTTCGCGCAACTATCACGGCTTCAACGAAAGCGTCAGCGTGCAGAGCATGCTGCGCGTGGCCAAGACGTATGCGCTGTTCCTGAATGACTGGTGCGGCGTCGAGCCCCGGCTCGCCTGACACCGCCCATCCATCACGCCGATAACAGGGGAAATCATGCCGTTGGTCAACCAGGCCCGCCGGGCCATCGTCAAATGCGCGTTCGCCGTGGCCGCTGCCGCCACGATCATCAGTCCTTCCGTCCAGGCCGCCGAGACGCCGCAGTATGGCGGCGTGCTGACCGCCATCCTGCATCCCGAGCCGCCCAGCCTGAACCTGGCGGTGCAGCAGGTGGCCGGCACGCAGATGGTGGGCGGCAAGATCTTCGAGAGCCTGCTGACCTACTCCTTCGACCTCAAGCCCCTGCCCAGCCTGGCCAAATCCTGGGAGGTGTCGGACGACAAGCTCACCTACACCTTCCATCTGCAGACCGGCGTGACCTGGCACGACGGCAAGCCGTTCTCCGCCGACGACGTGGTGTTCTCGTACGAGAAAGTGCTGTCCAAGACGCCGCGCACGCGCGGCCTGATGGAGAACGTGGCGTCGGTCACCGCGCCCGATGCGAACACCGTGGTGTTCAAGCTGAAGGCGCCCTATGCCGCCTTCCTGTACGCGTTCGACATCGGCGGCGGCGCCATCCTGCCCAAGCACCTATACGACGTGGATACGCCCGTGGCGCAGAACCCGGCCAACAACCATCCCATCGGCACGGGCCCGTTCAAGTTCAAGAAGTGGGAGCGCGGCGCCTACATCGAACTGGTGAAGAACGAGAAGTACTGGAAGGAAGGGCGCCCGTATCTGGACGGCATCACCTACCGCGTGATCCCCGACTCGGCCTCGCGCCGCCTGGCCATCGAGCAGGGCACCGTGATGCAGGCCTGGCTGCAGGACCTGGAGCCCGTGGACGTGCCGCGCGTGGCCAAGCTGCCCAACATGGTCTACACCAACAAGGGCTACGAATACTGGTCGACGATGCAGTGGATCGAACTGAACAACGCGAAGGCGCCGTTCAACGACAAGCGCTTCCGCCAGGCACTGCTGTATGCGATCAACCGCAAGTTCATCGCCGAGAAGATCATGTTCGGCCAGGGCGTGGTGGCCACCGGCCCGATCCACCACAACACGCGCTTCTATGACGGCAATGTCAAGAAGTACGACTACGACCCCAAGAAGGCCATCGCGCTGCTCGACGAGATGGGCCTGAAGCCCAACGGCGACGGCGTGCGCGCCACTGTCAGCATGATCCCGCTGCCGTACGGCGAGATGCCGCGCCGCATGGCCGAGTACATCAAGCAGAACCTGTCCAAGGTCGGCATCGCGCTGACCTTGGAAAGCACGGACGTGGGCGGCTGGGTGTCGCGCGTGGGCGCCTGGGACTACGACATGGCGGGCAACGGCGTGTTCCAGTACGGCGACCCCGCCATCGGCGTGTCGCGCACCTACATGAGCAGCAACATCCGCAAGGGCGTGATGTTCAGCAATACCTCGCAGTACAGCAACCCGAAGGTCGACGAGCTGTTCACCAAGGCCGCCTCGGCCGGCGACGACGCCGAGCGCCAGAAGTACTACTCGGAAGTGCAGCGCATCCTGGTCGAGGATGTGCCGCTCTTGTGGATCGTCGACACCAACTACGGCACCATGCTGAACAAGCGCGTGCACGATGCCGTCACCACGGGCCTGGGCGTGGTCGGCAATTACGCCGATACGTGGCTGTCGAAAGAATGAGCAAGATCGCCGCCTTCCTGGGCAGGCGGGTCGTCAAGAGCATCCTGGTGCTCTTCATGATCGCCTTGTTCAACTTCTTCCTGGTGCGCGCGGCGCCCGGCGATCCGGCCGAGATCCTGGCCGGCCAGTCGGGTGCGGCGGATGCCGAGTACATCCAGAAGCTGCGGCAGGACTTCGGCCTGGACCAGCCCATTGCGGTGCAGCTGATGTCCTACCTGAAGCACGTCGCCGTCTTCGACCTGGGCTACTCGCACCGCCAGCAGGCGCCCGTGTCCACGCTGATCCTGAACCAGTTGCCGGCCACACTGCTGCTGGCGCTGACGTCCTTCGCCTTCGCCCTGCTGGCCGGCATGGCGCTGGGCATCCAGGCCGCGCTCAGGGTCGGGAAGTGGGGCGATACCGTCATCACCACGGTCGCGATGCTGGCCTACGCCACGCCGTTGTTCTGGGTGGGGCTGATGCTGGTGCTGGTGTTCTCGGTGCAACTGCAGTGGCTGCCTGCCTTCGGCTATGAAAGCGTCGGCACCTCGTTGACGGGCGTCGCGCGCTTTCTCGACATCGCCCGCCACCTGATGCTGCCCGCGATCACGCTGGGCCTGTTCTACATGGCCGTCTACACGCGGCTGACG
The DNA here is from genome assembly GCF_900078315.1 of Bordetella ansorpii. Lineage (GTDB taxonomy): Bacteria > Pseudomonadota > Gammaproteobacteria > Burkholderiales > Burkholderiaceae_B > Bordetella > Bordetella ansorpii. The sequence goes on along the minus strand of NZ_FKBS01000002.1, from coordinate 157,026 downwards.
CGCGCCTCGATGCTGGAGATCCGCCAGCTCGATTTCGTCAAGACCGCACGCGCCAAGGGGCTGTCCGAACGCACCGTCATCACGCGCCACGTGTTGCGCAACGCCTTGCTGCCGGTCATCACGTATGCCGGCATCCAGGCGGGGCACCTGATCGGCGGGGCATTGCTGGTCGAGACGGTGTTCGGCTGGCCCGGCATCGGCCGTCTGGCGTTCGACGCGCTGGTGCAGCGCGACTACAGCGTGCTGCTGGGCGTGTTCTTCATGGCGTCCATCGTGGTGGTCGTGGTCAACCTGATCACCGACATCCTCTACACGGTGGCCGATCCCCGGATCGAACTCAAATGAATCCGCAACCTCCGCTGCCGTTTCGGGGGCAGCCTGGCTGAGCCGACATGAACAATTTCTTCCACGCTTTCAGCCGCCACAAGGGCGGCATCATCGGCCTGATCGTGCTGGCGCTGGTGGCCGCGCTGGCGATATGCGCGGGCTGGCTGTTTCCGGACAGTCCCTGGGACATCATCAACGCCCCGTATATGCCGCCGCTGTCCGACGACGCCCTGCTGGGCACCGACACGCTGGGCCGCGACATCGCCACCGGCATCGCCTACGGCGCGCGGGTCACGCTGGTGCTGGCGGTGGTGTCCACCGCCGTCTCCATCCTGGTGGGCATCACCGTGGGCGCCGTCGCCGGCTTCTACGGCGGCAAGGTCGACCAGGTGATCGTCGGCTTCATCGAACTGTTCCAGACCATTCCGGGCTTCTTCCTGGCGGTGGTGCTGGTGGCGATCCTCACGCCCACCATCGGCACCGTCATCCTGGCGATCGCGCTGGTGTCGTGGCCGCCGCTGGCGCGGCTGGTGCGGGCCGAGTTCATGAGCATGAAACACCGCGAGTTCGTGCAGGCGGCGGTGCTCAGCGGCCAGTCCAATACCCGCATCATCCTCACGCAGATCCTGCCCAACAGCCTGTCGCCGGTGATCGTGTCGGGCTCGCTGATGGTGGCCAGCGCCATCCTGCTGGAATCCGCGTTGAGCTTCCTGGGCCTGGGCGATCCCAACGCGATGACCTGGGGCTACATCATCGGCGCCTCCCGCAGCGTCCTGCGCGATGCGTGGTGGATGAGCGTGTTTCCCGGCGTGGCCATCCTGGTGACCGTGCTGGCGCTGAACCTGGTGGGCGAGGCGCTGAACGATGCGCTCAATCCCAAGCTCGCCCGCAAGAGGACAAGCTGATGACCGCGCTTCTCGAAATCCGCGACCTGGTCGTGTCCGTGGTGCAGGACGGCCCCGACACGCCGGTGGTCAAGGGCATGTCGTACACCGTCAACGCCAACGAGATCCTGTGCGTGGTGGGCGAGTCCGGGTCGGGCAAGTCCGTCACGGCGCATGCCTTGATGGGCCTGCTGCCCGAGGGCGAACTGCGCGTGTCCGGCGGCAGCATCCGCTACCGCGACCGCGAGCTGGTCGGTTTGTCCCGCAAAGACTGGTACGGCCTGCGCGGCAAGTCGTTCGGCATGGTGTTCCAGGAACCGATGACGGCGCTGAACCCCATCATGCGCGTTGGCAGGCAGGTCGACGAGGTGCTGGAACGCCATACCGGCCTGTCCGCCCAGGCGCGCCGCGACAAGGTGCTGGCGTTGTTCCGCGACGTGATGCTGCCAGATCCCGAGCAACTGATCGACGCCTATCCCTTCCAGTTGTCGGGCGGCCAGCGCCAGCGCGTGGTGATCGCCATGGCACTGGCCATGGAGCCCGACATCCTTATCGCGGACGAGCCCACTACCGCGCTGGACGTGACCACGCAGGCGCAGATCCTGGCGCTCATCAAGGACATCCAGGCCCGGATGGGCATCGGCGTGATCTTCATCACCCACGACTTCGGCGTGGTGGCCGAGATCGCCGACCGCATCGTGGTGATGCGTCACGGCACCGTGGTGGAGCAGGGTGCCGCCGCCGATATCCTGAACCGGCCGCAGGCGGCTTACACGCGCCAACTGATTGCGGCCGTGCCGCACAAGCCCGAGGGCAAGGCCGTGGCCGAGCCCGCGCCGCCATTGATGACGGTGGACCGGCTGGGCAAGACCTTCCGCTCGTCCAATGGCCGCGAGGTCGATGCGCTGAAGGACATCTCGCTGACCATCCAGCAGGGCGAGACCCTGGGCCTGGTGGGCGAATCCGGGTCGGGCAAGTCCACGCTGGGCCGCACGCTGGTCGGGCTGATCCGTCCCGACCGCGGCAGCGTCAGGATCGATGGCCAGGAGCTGGTCGGCCTGACGCCCGCGCAATGGCGCGAGCACCGCCGCCAGATCCAGATGGTGTTCCAGGACCCGTATGCCTCGCTCAATCCCCGCCATCGCATCGTCGATGCCGTGGCGCAGGGGCCGATCGCCTTCGGCGAAAAGCGCGCCAAGGCCCTGGCCGATGCCCGTGAACTGCTGGAGCTGGTCGGCCTGGGCGGCGATGCCGGCGACCGCTATCCGCACCAGTTCTCGGGCGGCCAGCGCCAGCGCGTGGGCATCGCGCGCGCCCTGGCGCTGCGGCCGCGCCTGCTGGTGGCCGACGAGGCCGTGTCGGCGCTGGACGTATCGATCCAGGCGCAGGTCCTGGACCTGTTGAAGACCGTCAGCGGGCAGTTCGACCTGTCGATCCTGTTCATCACCCACGACCTGCGCGTCGCAGCCCAGATCTGCGACCGCATCGCCGTGATGCGGCAAGGCGAGCTGGTCGAGCTGGGCCGCGCCACCGATGTCTTCTATCGCCCGCAGCACGAATACACCCGCCGGCTGATCGAGTCGATTCCCGGCAAGCAATGGTCCAAGCCGGACTTTGCCCACCACGACACCGTTGAAGGAGCAGCAGTTCATGCAGCATGAAGAATACGAGTCCCTGGACGGCCTGGACATGGCGGCCCGCCTGGCGTCGGGCCAGACCACGCCCGAGGCGCTGATGCGCTGCGCCGTCGAGGTGGCCGGTCGCCGCGCGCCCGCGTTGAACGCGCTGTGCTACGAGCAGTACGAGGCCTCCGTCGAGCTGGCCAAGAACTGGCAGCCGCGCGGCGTGTTCGGCGGCATCCCGTTCCTGCTGAAGGACTCGGGCCTGCCGTCCCGGCGTTTCCCGTCCAGCCTGGGTTCGCGCCTGCTCAACGACACGAAGTACGACATCGACAGCACGCTGACCCAGCGTTTCGACCAGGCCGGCCTGATCGCCTTCGCGCGCACCACCGTGCCCGAGTTCTGCATGATGCCGACCACCGAGGCGGCGCGTAACGGCGCACCCACCCGCAACCCCTGGGACCTGACGCGATCCACCGGCGGTTCCAGCGGCGGCGCCGCGGCGGCCGTGGCCGCGCGCATCGTCCCCGTGGCGCACGGCAGCGACGGGGGCGGCTCGATCCGCATTCCCGCCGCCTGCTGCGGCGTGTATGGCCTGAAGGCCTCGCGCGGCCGCGTGCCCATGGGACCGTTGCGCGGCGAAGGGTGGGGCGGCATGGCCACCGACGGCGTGCTCAGCCTGACCGTGCGCGACACGGCGGCCGCCATGGACGCCATCTCGGGCTACGAAGCCGGCGCCCCCTACGCCGCGCCGTCCAAGGACGGCTCGTACCTGGACGCCATCGCCCAGGCGCCGAAGCCCCTGCGCATCGCGGTGTGGCGTTCGGCCTGGAACGACATCCCCATTGCCGCCGAGCCGTTGCAGGCCGTGCAGCACACGGCCGACCTGTTGCGCGCCCTGGGCCACACCGTGATCGATTCCGCGCCGCCCGCCATCGACTACGAAGGTTTCGTCCGCGCGCACGCCACCATCCTGGCCAGCAACATCGTGCTGTCCGTGGACACGCGCCTGTCGCTGACCGGCAAGTCCCTGCAGGCCGACGACCTCGAACCCGTGATGCTGTCCGGCTACGAGCTGGGCAAGACCATCCCGGCGACCGAATACATCGCCAGCATCAATCGCCTGCATGCCATCAGCCGGGCGATGGAAACCTACATGGCGGATTTCGACCTGGTGCTGGCGCCCGCGCTGACCGAATTGCCGCTGAAGCTGGGCGAGCTGTCGCAGCGGAATTTCATGGACCTGCGCAAGCGGGTGTCGCGCTATGCCACGTTCATGGCGGTATTCAATGCCTCGGGGCAGCCGGCGGCGAGCTTGCCTTTGTATGCCACTGCGCAAGGCGTACCGGTGGCGACGCAGTTGATCGGACGGTTTGGCCGGGAGGACCTGATCTTGCAGGTGTCGGCGCAGTTGGAGGGCGCGGATCCCTGGAGGTTGCGCAAGCCTGTGTTCTGAGTGTTCTTGTGGGGCTGCAGGTGCTTGTGGGGCGTCCGCCTCGCTGCCGTGGGTCCCTCCGGCCAAGTCGGTCGGCTCGGGCGCGCCATCAGGCGCCCTCGGCCCCGCTGCGCGGGGCTGCCCTCCCTCCAATTGGCCGGAGGGACCCACGGCAGCGAGGCGGACTCACAGTATCTTCCATCGCACGAAAACCCATGCACCGTCATTTGACGAATGGGCACGTGCATTGGATCGGGTTAGGAGCGCGACGAGCCCAAGACACCGTGAGTCCCGTGGGTCCGCGAGGCCGCGCCGGCCAATTGGAGGAGGGGACGTCTCGCGTAGCGAGACCGAGGGCGCCTGCTGGCGCGCCCGAGCCCGACGACTTGGCCGGTGCGGCCTCGTGGACCCACGGGACGCCCTACGAGCGATTGTTTTCAGCCCCTCTCCCGCAAGACTTAGCCCCGCTGCGCCTCGATCAGCGCATCCAGCTTCCTGCCATCGGCGACAAACGCCCGGATGCCTTCGGCCAGTTTCTCGCTGGCCATCGCATCCTCGTTCAACTGCGTGCGGAAGCTGACCTCGTCGGCATCGATGCGCGCGACCTCGCCCCCCTCGGCCGCGAGCGCCGCCGTCACGGTGCCCTCCGTGCCCGACAGCTCTTTCAGCAGCTCGGGGCTGATCGTCAGCAGATCGCAGCCCGCCAGCGCCAGGATCTGGCCTGAATTGCGGAAGCTGGCGCCCATCACCTCGGTCTCGATGCCGAAGTGCTTGAAATAACGGTAGATGCCGGCCACCGACTGCACGCCGGGGTCGTTGGCGCCTGCGCGGGCGGCCTCGTCCCACGATGCGCCGGCCGACTTCTTGTGCCAGTCGTAGATGCGGCCCACGAAGGGAGAGATCAGTTGCACGCCGGCCTCGGCGCACGCCACCGCCTGCGGCAGGCAGAACAGCAGCGTCAGGTTGCAGCGCACGCCCTCGGATTGCAGCACGCGGGCAGCCTGGATGCCTTCCCAGGTGGAGGCGATCTTGATCAGCACGCGCTCGCGGGCCACGCCGGCGGCTTCGTACAGGGCGATCAGGCCGCGGGCGCGCTCGATGGTGGCGCGGGTGTCGAACGACAGGCGCGCGTCCACCTCGGTGGAGACCCGGCCCGGCACGATGCCCAGGATCCGGGTGCCGAAGGCCACCAGCAGCCGGTCGGCCAGCTCGGCGGTCGGGGCGCCGCGGTGGGCTTGCACTGTCTCGGCCAGCAGCGGGCGGTAGGCGTCCTGCTGCACCGCCTTCAGGATCAGCGACGGGTTGGTCGTGGCGTCGGTGGGGCGCAGCGTGCGCATGACTTCGAAATCGCCGGTGTCGGCGACAACAGTGGTGTACTGGCGCAGGGAATCGAGCAGGCTGGTCATGGAAGCGGGTATGAGATCGGTTCGGAAGCCTATCGGAGGCGCCCTGGGGGCGCGCGAAGGCCGGCAGGCGCAGGAGCCCCCGGCAGGGATAGGGTACCTCAGTCGCATGACCCCGTTGCAAGCGCCGGCAGCGGTCCCGGCGGGGGAGAAATGGCCTATCTGGCCTTATCTGGCGCGGTTTTCCAGGGAAAAGCCCCGTTCGGGGTATAATCCGAAGGTTTGATTATCGATTTTGAAACCGGGGTTTACTGTGCTGCCGCAACTTTTTCCTGAGGGCTCCGATGGTGCCAACCGCCGCTACCCTCCTGCAATTCTGGCTTTGGCGGACGGTACCATTTTCCGCGGCGTATCGATAGGCGCGCCTGGCCACACGGTGGCCGAGGTGGTGTTCAACACCGCGATGACGGGCTATCAGGAAATCCTGACCGATCCCAGCTACAACGGCCAGATCGTCACGCTGACCTATCCCCACATCGGCAATACCGGCGTCAACACTGAAGACGTCGAAGCCAACCGTGTCTACGCCGCCGGACTGGTCGTCCGCGATTGCCCCGCGCGCGTGTCCAACTTCCGCGCCACGCAATCCCTGCCTGAGTACCTGGCTGCCCAGGGCATCGTCGCCATCGCCGGCATCGATACCCGCAAGCTCACCCGCATCCTGCGCGACAAGGGCGCCCAGGGCGGCTGCATCCTGGCCGGCGACGACGCCGAGCGCGCCGTCGAACTGGCGCGCGGTTTTCCCGGCATGACCGGGCAAGACCTGGCCAAGGTCGTGTCGCTGAAGGAAAGCCAGCCCTGGACGGGCGGCACCTGGCAGCTGGGCGAAGGATTCACTGCGCCCGACCAGACCCGTTTCCATGTCGTGGCCTACGACTTCGGCGTCAAGCACAACATCCTGCGCCTGATGGCCGACCGCGGCTGCCGCATCACGCTGGTCCCGGCGCAAACCCCCGCCGAAGAGGTCCTCAAGCTCGATCCCGATGGCCTGTTCCTGGCCAACGGCCCTGGCGATCCCGAGCCCTGCGACTACGCCATCACGGCGGCCCGCGCGTTCCTGGACCGCAAGCTGCCGGTCTTCGGCATCTGCCTGGGTCACCAGATCATGGGCCTGGCCGTGGGCGGCAAGACCATCAAGATGAAAACCGGCCACCACGGCGCCAACCACCCGGTGCAGGACGTGCAGTCGGGCCGTGTCTTCATCACCAGCCAGAACCACGGCTTCGCGGTCGACGCCGCCAGCCTGCCGGCCAACACGCGCGTCACGCACGTGTCGCTGTTCGACGGCACGCTGCAGGGTTTCGAGCTGACCGATCGCCCCGCGTTCTGCTTCCAGGGCCACCCCGAGGCCAGCCCCGGCCCGCACGACATCGTCGAACTGTTCGACAAGTTCATCAGCCTGATGGCCGGCCCGCAGCAATAAAAGATTCCACGATATGCCCAAGCGTACAGACATAAAGAGCATCCTCATCATCGGCGCCGGCCCCATCATCATCGGGCAGGCCTGCGAGTTCGACTACTCCGGCGCGCAAGCGTGCAAGGCGCTCAAGACCGAGGGTTACCGGACCATCCTGGTCAACAGCAACCCCGCCACGATCATGACGGACCCGGAAACGGCCGACGTCACCTACATCGAGCCCATCACCTGGCAGGCCGTCGAGAAGATCATCGAGCGTGAAAAGCCCGATGCGCTGCTGCCCACCATGGGCGGCCAGACCGCGCTGAACTGCGCCCTCGACCTGGCTCACAACGGCGTGCTGGCCAAGCACGGCGTCGAGCTCATCGGCGCCAACGAGCACGCCATCGAAAAGGCCGAAGACCGCCAGAAGTTCAAGCAGGCCATGACCGACATCGGCCTGGAATCGGCCAAGTCGGGCGTCGCCCACACCATGGACGAGGCCTGGGAAGTCCAGCGCCGCATCGCCGCTGAAATCGGCACGTCCGGCTTCCCCGCGGTCATCCGCCCCAGCTTCACCATGGGCGGATCGGGCGGCGGCATTGCCTACAACGCCGAAGAATTCGAAACCATCTGCCGCCGTGGCCTGGAAGCTTCGCCGACCAGCGAACTGCTGATCGAAGAGTCGCTGCTGGGCTGGAAGGAATTCGAGATGGAAGTGGTCCGCGACAAGGCGGACAACTGCATCATCGTCTGCTCGATCGAAAACCTCGATCCCATGGGCGTGCATACCGGCGATTCCATCACCGTGGCGCCTGCCCAGACGCTGACGGACAAGGAATACCAGATCATGCGCAACGCGTCGATCGCGGTCCTGCGCGAGATCGGCGTGGACACCGGCGGTTCGAACGTGCAGTTCGCGGTCAATCCCAAGAACGGCCGCATGATCGTCATCGAGATGAACCCGCGCGTGTCGCGTTCGTCGGCGCTGGCCTCCAAGGCCACCGGCTTCCCCATCGCCAAGGTCGCCGCGCGCCTGGCCGTGGGCTACACGCTGGACGAGCTGCGCAACGAGATCACCGGCGGCGCGACCCCGGCCTCGTTCGAGCCCACCATCGACTACGTCGTCACCAAGGTGCCGCGTTTCGCATTCGAGAAATTCCCGACCGCCGACGCCCGCCTGACCACCCAGATGAAGTCCGTGGGTGAAGTCATGGCCATCGGCCGCACGTTCCAGGAGTCCTTCCAGAAAGCCCTGCGCGGCCTGGAAGTCGGCGTGGACGGCCTGAACCAGAAGACCACCGACCGCGAGCGCCTGCAGGTCGAACTGGGCGAACCCGGCCCCGAGCGCATCTGGTACGTGGGCGACGCCTTCGCCCAGGGCTTCACGCTCGATGAAGTGCACAACCTCACCAGCATCGATCCGTGGTTCCTGGCCCAGATCAAGGAAATCGTCGACATCGAGCTGGCGCTCGAACAGAAGACGCTGGCCGACCTGGACTACGCCACGCTGTGGGAACTGAAGCGCCGCGGTTTCTCCGACCGCCGCCTGGCCTACCTGCTGGATTCGGCCGAGTCCGAAGTCCGCAAGCTGCGCCACCAGCTCAACGTGCGTCCGGTCTACAAGCGCGTCGACACCTGCGCCGCCGAATTCGCCACCCGCACCGCTTACATGTACTCGACCTACGAGGAAGAGTGCGAATCGCAACCCACCGACCGCAAGAAGATCGTGGTCCTGGGTGGCGGTCCGAACCGCATCGGCCAGGGCATCGAGTTCGACTACTGCTGCGTGCACGCCGCGCTGGCGCTGCGCGAAGACGGGTACGAGACCATCATGGTCAACTGCAACCCGGAAACCGTGTCCACCGACTACGACACCTCCGACCGCCTGTACTTCGAGCCGCTCACGCTCGAAGACGTGCTGGAGATCGTCCACAAGGAAAACCCGGTCGGCATGATCGTGCAGTACGGCGGCCAGACCCCGCTGAAGCTGGCGCGCGCCCTGGAAGCCAACGGCGTGCCCATCATCGGCACCAGCCCCGAATCCATCGACATCGCCGAAGACCGCGAGCGTTTCCAGAAGCTGCTGAACAAGCTCGGCCTGCGCCAGCCGCCCAACCGCACCGCGCGCACCGAGAACGAAGCCCTGTCGCACGCCACCGAAATCGGTTATCCCCTGGTCGTGCGTCCCAGCTACGTGCTGGGCGGCCGCGCCATGGAGATCGTGCACGAGCAGCAAGACCTCGAGCGCTACATGCGCGAGGCCGTCAAGGTCAGCAACGACTCCCCCGTGCTGCTCGACCGCTTCCTGAACGACGCCATCGAAGTGGACGTCGACTGCCTGGCCGACGGCGAAACCGTCTTCATCGGCGGCATCATGGAGCACATCGAGCAGGCCGGCGTGCACTCCGGCGACTCGGCATGCAGCCTGCCGCCGTACTCGCTGTCGGCCGAGGCCGTCGCCGAGATCAAGCGCCAGACCGCCGTCATGGCGAAGGCGCTGAACGTCAGCGGCTTGATGAACGTGCAGTTCGCCATCCAGAACGGCGACGTCTACGTGCTGGAAGTGAACCCGCGCGCCTCGCGCACGGTGCCCTACGTGTCCAAGGCCACCGGCCTGCAACTGGCCAAGATCGCCGCGCGCGCCATGGCCGGCCGCACACTGGCCCAGCAAGGCATCACCCGTGAAGTCGTGCCGTCCTACTTCTCCGTGAAGGAAGCGGTGTTCCCGTTCGTCAAGTTCCCCGGCGTGGACACCATCCTCGGACCGGAAATGAAGTCGACCGGCGAAGTCATGGGCGTGGGCACCAGCTTCGGCGAAGCCTTCGTCAAGTCGCAACTGGCCGCCGGCGTGCGCCTGCCCGAGTCCGGCACGGCCTTCATCAGCGTGAAGAACCAGGACAAGGTCCGCGCGGTCGACGTGGCGCGCGGCCTGCACAACCTGGGCTTCAAGCTGACGGCCACGCGCGGCACCGCCGCGCAGATCGAGGCCGCCGGCATCCCGGTGCAGGTGGTCAACAAGGTCACGGAAGGCCGCCCGCACATCGTCGACATGGTCAAGAACGGCGAAATCTCGCTGGTGATCAACACCGTCGAGGAACGCCGCAACGCCATCGTCGATTCGCGCACCATCCGTACGCAGTCGCTGGCCAACCGTGTTACCTTCTTCACCACCATCGCCGGCGCGCGCGCTGCCGTGGAAGGCATGCAGTACATGCGCCAGGGGGGCGGCCTGCAGGTCTACCCGCTGCAGGAACTGCACGCCGGATTGCCCAAGCAGTCGTAAGGCTGGGCCAAGCCGGGGTTCCTGCGGGAACCCCGGTTCGTTTGCTGTGGTCGTAGTGGCCGTCTTTGTATAACCGCGGCATGGCATGGGCCATGCGCCTGGCGGGAGTTACTCATGAAATGGTTCATTCTTGCCCTGTTCGTGGTCTGCGCCACCCTGGTGCACTTCCGCGGGCGCGTGCGCCATCGCTTTGCCCGGCAGGCGCTGGACCACTCCACCTTTACCGCCCCGATCAACGTCTTCATGTACGCGTTCTCGCGCGTGCCGAACAAGCCGTACATCGAACTGGAAGAGTTTCCCGAGCTGGCGCCCCTGATGGCCCGCTGGCAGGACATCCGCGCCGAGGCCGAGCAACTGTTCGGCGAAGGGCACATCAAGGCGGCGGCGGGCTATACCGATGCCGGCTTCAATTCGTTCTTCAAGAGCGGCTGGAAGCGGTTCTACCTGAAGTGGTATGACACCGACCATCCCTCGGCGCGTGCGCTGTGTCCCGTCACCACCGAGCTGCTGGCGGGCATTCCCGGCATCAAGGGCGCCATGTTCGCGGCCCTGCCGCCGGGCAGCAAGCTGCCGCGCCACCGCGATCCGTACGCGGGATCGCTGCGTTTCCACATGGGCCTGATCACGCCCAATAGCCCCGAGTGCTACATCAACGTCGACGGCCAGAGCTACCACTGGCGCGACGGCGAGGCCGTGGTGTTCGACGAGACCTTCATCCACTACGCCGAGAACCGCACCGACCAGAACCGGATCATCCTGTTCGCCGACGTCGAGCGGCCGATGAAGTACCGCTGGACGCAGTGGGTCAACCATTTCTTCGCCACGGTGCTGCTGCGCTCGGCCACCTCGCCCAACCAGGAGGGCGACCGCACCGGCGGCATCAACCGCATCTTCGGCGGCGTATACGCCTTCCGTCGTTTCGGCAAGCGCATCAAGAAGTACAACCAGACGCTCTACTACGTGCTGAAGTGGGCGCTGGTGCTGGGCATCCTGGCCCTGATCTTCCTGTAACCGGTCTTCCTGTACATTCGCTGCTTTCGGGTGCCGTTCGCGGCGCAGCCTGCCGGCGGATGCCTGGCCATCACGGCGGCGACAGGAGATCCTCGTGACGCAGAATATTTTCATCACCGGCGCCAGCAGCGGCCTGGGCCTCGCTCTGGCGCGGCGCTATGCAGCGGGCGGCGCCACACTGGGCCTGGTGGGCCGGCGCGCCGATGCCCTGCAGAACCTGGCCGCCTCGCTGCCCGGCGCCCATCATTGCTACCCGCTGGACGTGCGCGACCGCCCGGCGCTGCATCAAGCCGCCGCCGATTTCCTGGCGAAATGCGCGGGCAAGGTGGACGTGGTGGTGGCCAGCGCTGGCATCAGCGCGGGCACCGTCACCGGAGAGCTCGAAGACTACGAAGTCTTCGAGGCCATCTTCGCCACCAACGTGCTGGCCACGATGTCCACCTTCGAGCCTTTCATCGAACCCATGCGCGCCGCGCGCGGCGGCCGGCTGGTCGGCATCGCCAGCGTGGCGGGCATCCGCGGGCTGCCGGGGGCGGGTGCGTACAGCGCGTCGAAGTCGGCGGTGGTCACGTATTGCGAAAGCCTGCGGCTGGAGCTGGCCGGCAGCGGCGTGCAGGTCGTCACCATCGCGCCGGGCTACATCAAGACCGCGATGACGGCGCACAATCCTTATCGCATGCCGTTCCTGATGGAAGCCGATGCCTTTGCGCTGCGCGCGCATGATGCCATCGCGCGCGGCGCCTCGTATACGGTCATCCCGTGGCAGATGGGCGTGGTGGCCAAACTGATGCGGCTGCTGCCCAATGCCGTATATGACCGGCTGGCGCGCAACGCGCCTCGCAAGCCACGCAAGGGCGCGTGACGGGGCGCATGCCAGGCGCCGCGCCGCATTCCGATCAGACCACGTCGTCCTTGGCCAGTTCGGCCATGTGGTCCACGTCGCCCCAGCCGATCACCTGCCAGCGGCCGTTTTCCACGCTGACGCGGTTGATGCTGGCATTGAGCATCGGGGTGTCGCGCGGACCGTTCAGCGGCAGACCCTTGGCGTGGCGCCAGATGATGTCCAGCACGCCGCCGTGGGTGAACGCCAGGACGCGTTCGCCAACATGGCGCGGGGCGATGTCGTCCACCGAGGCCACGATCCGGGCCTGGAACTGGCCCAGCGTCTCGCCGCCTTCCAGTGCGCGCGCCGGGTCGCGGCTTTTCCAGGCCGCGGCCGCCTCGGGCGCCTTTTCATCCAGCGTGTCGTAGGACAGTCCTTCCAGCACGCCGAAGCCGCGTTCGCGCAGGCCGGGCTCTGTGCGCACGCGCAGGCCCAGCCGTTCCGAGGCGGGCAGGGCGGTGTCATGGGCACGCTGCAGATCGCTGCTGTAGATCGCCGCGAAGGGCGTTTGCAGGGCTTCCGCCTCGAGGCGGTCCGCCACCAGGGCAGCCTGGTTGATGCCCAGCGGATTCAGCGGGGTGTCCTGCCAGCCTTGCAGGCGGCGCTCCAGGTTCCAGGCAGTCTCGCCGTGGCGGATGAACCAGAATTCAGTCATGCGTGATCGTCCACGCGGGAGGGTGATGTCGCGGCGTCCCGCGGCGCCGTCCGGCGCGCCCGCCGCGCCGCAGCCGGCAGCTTAGCGCGGCTGCGACTACCCGCCAAATGCCGGCCTCAGCCTTGCGAGCACTGCAGACTGGCCAACGGCCCTCAGGCCGTGATGCCCTGCTGTGTCGAGGCGGCTTGCAGCTTCTGGTTTTGCAGGGTCTGGATCTGGCCCTGGAGGGCCGTGGCCTGGGCATTGAGCGCCTGCAACTGGGTGGCCTTCTGCTCGTCGGTGGCCTGGCTCGCCTCGACCCGCTTGATCTGCTGCATCAGGCGTTCCAGCTGGCGCTGCAACTGCGCGATGGCCTTGTCGGTATCGTCCTGGCTGTCGGTGGCGGCGCCGGCCCGGCCTGCCGGGCGGGCGCCCGCGCTGGCGCCTGCATAGGGGTTGGACGTGGCGAGATTCGTGGTGATCGCAGAGATGGCCATGGCGGCTCCGGAAAAAGGTGACGTACTTTACCCGTCTACGGCGTCATTGGCACCGACTTAATGTCCCGGAATGCAATCCTACCGGCCACCGGCCATTAGCCCTTAAACTGGCGCCCGCCTGGCCGCCATCACCCATAAATAGCCCAGAACATACGGGGGTTCCATGTCCGATTCCTACTTTCCGCGCTGGCGCGTGGTCACCGATCCCGCGCCGGGCGCCGTCATCGCGCCCGACGAGCGCCTGTCCTGGTCCAAGAACGTCGCCATGGGGGCCCAGCACGTGGTCGCCATGTTCGGCTCGACCGTGCTGGCGCCGCTGCTGATGGGCTTCGACCCCAACGTCGCGATCCTGATGTCGGGCATCGGCACGCTGATCTTCTTCCTGTTCGTGGGCGGCCGCGTGCCGAGCTACCTGGGTTCCAGCTTCGCCTTCATCGGCGGGGTGGTGGCCGTGACGGGTTACGCGGGCGGTGGCCCCAACCCGAACATCGGCGTGGCGCTGGGCGCCATCATCGCCTGCGGCCTGGTCTATGCGTTGATCGGCGTGGGCGTGTCCGTGGCCGGCAAGCGGGCCGCCGGCTGGATCGAGGCGCTGATGCCGCCGGTGGTCACGGGCGCGGTGGTCGCGGTGATCGGCCTCAACCTGGCCCCCATCGCCGCCAAGGGCGCGATGGGCCAAGGCACCTTCGATGCCGTCATGGCGCTGGTCACCATCGTCTGCGTGGGCGGTATCGCCGTGTTCACGCGCGGCATGGTGCAACGCCTGTTGATCCTGGTCGGGCTGGTGCTGGCCTGCGTCATCTATGCGATCTGCGCCAATGGCCTGGGAATGGGCAAGCCCATCGACTTCTCCGGCGTGGCCGCGGCAGCGTGGCTGGGCTTGCCGCACTTTGCCGCGCCGGTCTTCCAGGCCGATGCCATGGGCCTGATCGTCCCCGTGGCCATCATCCTGGTCGCCGAGAACCTGGGGCACGTCAAGGCGGTCAGCGCCATGACCGGCCGGGATATGGACCGCTACCTGGGCCGCGCCTTCATCGGCGACGGTGTGGCGACTATGGTCTCCGGCGCCGTGGGCGGCACGGGCGTCACCACCTATGCCGAGAACATCGGCGTGATGGCGGTCACCCGCATCTATTCCAGCATCGTGTTCGTCATCGCCGCGCTCATCGCCATCGCCCTGGGCTTCTCGCCCAAGTTCGGCGCGCTGATCCAGACCATACCCGGCCCCGTGCTGGGGGGCATGTCGGTCGTGGTGTTCGGCCTGATTGCCATCGCCGGCGCGCGCATCTGGGTGGTGAACCGCGTCGATTTCAGCGACAACCGCAACCTGATCGTGGCGGCCGTCACCCTGGTGCTGGGCGCGGGCGACTTCACCCTGAAGCTGGGAGGCTTCCTGCTGGGCGGCATCGGCACCGCCACCTTCGGCGCGATCATCCTGTACGCGCTGCTGCGCGGCGGCGCGCGCCGTCCGGAATAGGGCGGTTCGCGGCTCGCGGGGCATGGCCTGCCGCGGCCAGCGAAGCCGTCGCGCAGGCTGCGCGCCGGGCGATCGGCGAGGCGGCGCATCCCTTGTGCCAGCCGTTCCGGGCTGGCCTGGATGCCCTCCGGAATTCGGCGCACGCACGGGGGCAAGTGGTTGCCAGCGACACGGGCCGTGCACATTTACCTTTCTTTATGTGTTCGTTGGGCCCCGTCCACCGGGGCATGCAGGGACGGCCCTTGCAATTCCCCCGGACTTTGACCACAATGAGGTTTGATCTGCCCCGGTTCCGACCCGAGCCGGGGTTTTGTTTTGGTCGACGCCCAGCCGCCTGGACAGCAACCGCATCGTCATTGCGTGTCGCTGCCATCCGTAGCCCACGCTACGCGGCCGGTACGATCCATAAAGAGGGGACATAACACCGCGTTCGCCGGCCATGCGCCTGCGCCGCCCCTCTTTTGGATTTTCACTCGTCCGGTACAGCGGCAGGTTTCCCAGCGAAACCCGCCAGGCGGTCCGCTCGGCCTTTCACTCAGAAACGCTCCATCGGGGGCGTTTTCTACTTTTGTTTGGGAAACGACATGGCTGCCATTCCATTGACTGTGCGCGGGGCGGAGCGCTTGAACCAAGAGTTGCACAGGCTCAAGACTGTCGAGCGCCCGTCCGTCATCAATGCCATCGCCGAAGCGCGTGCGCAGGGTGATCTGTCGGAAAACGCCGAGTACGACGCCGCGCGCGAGCGCCAGGGCTTCATCGAAGGCCGTATCGCCGAACTGGAAGGTACGCTGTCCAACGCCCACCTGATCGACCCGGCCGCCGTCGAGAGCGAAGGCCGCGCCGTGTTCGGCGCCACGGTCGAGATCGAAGACCTGGAATCCGGCGACCGCCTGACCTACCAGATCGTGGGCGATGTCGAGGCCGACATCAAGTCGAACCTGATCTCGGTGTCCAGCCCGGTGGCGCGCGCCCTGATCGGCAAGTCCGAAGGCGACGTTGTGGAAGTGAAGGCGCCGTCCGGCGTGCGTGAATACGAAGTGATCAACGTGCGCTATATCTGAGCGCAACGCGGGCCGGACAGGCGCTGTCTTGCGCCGCCGGCCCCCAGGCTGTCAGGCCCGGCGCGTAGCCGGGCGTCTTGCGGGGCAGGGCAGCCGCCCCACCCATCCGGATAGGATTATTTCTTGACGGTCCTGCTGGTCTTGCGGGCGGGACCGGTGGCGCTGCGGCGGGCGCCGGCGCGCAGGCTGAGCGCGCTGCCTGCACGGCGCGGCACGCCATGAGCGGGCGCCTTGCGGGTGCTGGGACGAGCCGGACGGCCGGCCTGCAGCGCATTGCGCGAAGGACGTGCCGGGGTTTCGTCTTCGTCCGTGCGGCGGGGGGCGCGACCCTTGGTGACGCGCTTGCCTTCGGCGGCCAGCTTCTTGGGCGTGTACGGTTCGGACGCCTTGCGCTTGGGGGCCTGGTCATCGTCGCGGGCCACGGGCTTCACGTTGCCGGGTTGGCGGCGATACAGGATCAAGGTCTTGCCCAGATGGTGCACTGCGGCGCAGGACAGCGTGTCGCAGATGGTGGCGAGCATGGCCTCGCGCGCTTCGCGGTCGTCGCCGCCGGCGCGAACCTTGATCAGGCCGTGCGCGTTCAGGGCCGAGTCGATCTCCTTGAGAACGGCTTCGGTCAGGCCGTTGTCACCGATCAACACGACCGGCCGCAGCGGGTGGGCCGCGGAACGCAGTTCACTGCGTTCGCGAGAGGTAAGTTCTAATATAGGCATGCGTGGAATTGTACGGGAATGGCCAAGAA
Source organism: Bordetella ansorpii (assembly GCF_900078315.1). Classification (GTDB taxonomy): domain Bacteria; phylum Pseudomonadota; class Gammaproteobacteria; order Burkholderiales; family Burkholderiaceae_B; genus Bordetella; species Bordetella ansorpii. The sequence goes on along the minus strand of NZ_FKBS01000002.1, from coordinate 140,371 downwards.
TAAATTTTCCAAAGACTGGATTCACCAGCACATCAACGATCCGTACGTCAAACTGGCGCAACAGAAAGGGTACCGGGCTCGAGCGGCGTTCAAGCTGATCGAGATCGCCGACACCGAGAAACTGTTGCGCCGGGGCGACGTGGTCGTCGACCTGGGGTCGGCGCCGGGCAGTTGGTCGCAGGTGGCGCGCGAGCGCCTGGCCGGTCCGGGCGGCGTCGTCGACGGCCGCATCATCGCGTTGGACATCCTGCCGATGGACCCCATCGCGGGGGTGGAATTCATCCAGGGCGACTTCCGTGAAGACGCCGTTCTCGAGCAATTGAACGAATTGGTCGGATCGCAGGCGGTAGACCTTGTAATTTCCGACATGGCCCCCAACCTGTCCGGAGTCGGCGTGGCGGACTCGGCTCGCATCCAACATTGCTGCGATCTGGCGCTGGAGTTTTCCTGCGCGCATCTCACGCCCGACGGCGCCCTGATCGTGAAGGCGTTCCATGGCAGCGGGTTCTCGCAGATCGTGGAATCCTTCAAGCAGCGGTTCCGCCGGGTGGTCGAGCGCAAGCCCAAGGCGTCGCGGGACAAGTCCTCCGAAACCTTCCTGGTCGGTCGCTATCTGAAGCAACACGCGTAACCGGACGCGCGCGGGTCGTCCGGTATTTGTAACCGCTGCAAGAGGTTTTTATCGCCGGGTCCGTCCCGGTTATCTGCGCGCAATAGCGCGAAAACGCGTTCTTTCCCGACAGGGTAGAATGAGTCATTCACATGAAAAAGTGGCTGCGCTTCCGGGTTTTTTCCGCGGGTGCAAACCCGGCATCGATCGCAGCCACCGGTCGGAATCGAGAGCAGGAGATCGGCCTTGAACAATTCGTTTTCTAAAGTCGCGGTCTGGATGGTGATCGCACTGGTGCTGTTCACGGTATTCAAGCAGTTCGATGGCCGTGCACAAAGCCAGGACGGCGTCACGTATACCCAGTTCATGGACGACGCCAAGGCAGGCCGTATCCGCAAGGTCGACGTACAGGGCGACGTGCTCTACGTCACCCCCGACGCGGGTCGCCAGTACACGCTGACGTCGCCCGGCGACCTCTGGATGGTGTCCGATCTGCTGAAGTACGGCGTGCAGGTGTCCGGCAAGGCGCGCGAAGAGCCGTCGCTGCTCATGAGCATCTTCGTGTCGTGGTTCCCCATGCTGCTGTTGATCGGCGTGTGGATCTTCTTCATGAGGCAGATGCAGGGCGGTGGCCGGGGCGGCGCGTTCAGCTTCGGCAAGTCGCGCGCCCGCATGCTCGACGAGAACACCAACCAGATCACCTTCGCCGACGTCGCGGGTTGCGACGAGGCCAAGGAAGACGTGCAGGAGCTGGTCGATTTCCTGCGCGACCCCAGCAAGTTCCAGAAGCTGGGCGGCCGTATTCCGCGCGGCGTGCTGATGGTCGGCTCGCCCGGTACCGGCAAGACGCTGCTGGCCAAGGCCATCGCGGGCGAAGCCAAGGTGCCGTTCTTCAGCATCTCGGGTTCCGACTTCGTCGAAATGTTCGTCGGCGTGGGCGCGGCCCGTGTGCGCGACATGTTCGAGAACGCCAAGAAGCATGCTCCCTGCATCATCTTCATCGATGAAATCGACGCGGTCGGCCGCCAGCGTGGCGCCGGCCTGGGCGGCGGCAACGACGAACGCGAACAGACCCTGAACCAGATGCTGGTCGAGATGGACGGCTTCGAGTCGGGCCAGGGCGTCATCGTCATCGCCGCCACCAACCGTCCCGACGTGCTGGATCCCGCGCTGCTGCGTCCGGGCCGCTTCGACCGGCAGGTCGTGGTGCCGCTGCCCGACATCCGCGGCCGCGAGCAGATCCTCAAGGTCCACATGCGCAAGGTGCCCCTGGCCACCAACGTCGATGCCACCGTGCTGGCACGCGGCACGCCGGGCTTCTCCGGCGCCGACCTGGCCAACCTGGTCAACGAGGCCGCGCTGTTCGCCGCCCGCCGCAACGGTCGCACCGTCGACATGTCCGACTTCGAAAAGGCCAAGGACAAGATCATCATGGGCGCCGAGCGCCGCTCGATCGTCATGCCCGAAGAGGAACGCAAGAACACCGCGTACCACGAGTCCGGCCATGCCATCGTCGCCCGCATGCTGCCCAAGACCGACCCGGTCCACAAGGTCACCATCATCCCGCGCGGCCGCGCGCTGGGCGTGACCATGCAGTTGCCCGAGACCGACCGCTACAGCATGGACAAGGGCCGCCTGCTGTCCACCATCGCGGTCCTGTTCGGCGGCCGTATCGCCGAAGAGATCTTCATGGACCAGATGACCACCGGCGCCTCGAACGACTTCGAACGCGCCACGGCCATCGCCCGCGACATCGTCACGCGCTACGGCATGACCGACGAACTCGGCCCCATGGTATACGCCGAGAACGAGGGCGAGGTCTTCCTGGGCCGCAGCGTCACCAAGACCACGCACGTGTCCGAAGCGACCATGCAGAAGGTCGATTCCGAGATCCGCCGCATCATCGACGAGCAGTACGGCGTCGCGCGCAAGATCCTGGAAGACAACCGCGACAAGGTCGAGGTCATGACGGCCGCGCTGCTCGAATGGGAAACCATCGACTCGGACCAGATCGACGACATCATCAACAATCGTCCTCCGCGTCCCCCCAAGACGCCGCAAGGTCCGTCCGACTCGTCCGATACGCCGCCGGCGTCGGGCCTGGCAGCGGGCGGCAGCACGGCAGCCGCCGTCTGACGGCCGCATAGCGGCCAGGGTCTGCCAGCTTCATGGCAAATACCTTCCTGTGCGGGCGCTTCGAGTTCGATCTCGAGCGCCCGTTGGTCATGGGAATCGTCAACGTCACGCCGGACTCGTTTTCCGATGGCGGCGAGCATGACGACACCGATTCCGCCGTGGCGCATGCGCGCCAGCTGATCGCCGAAGGCGCCCACATCCTCGATCTCGGTGGCGAATCCACCCGGCCGGGCGCCGATCCCGTGTCCATCGAAGACGAGCTGCGCCGCCTGCTGCCCGTCATCGAGGCGCTGCGTGATTGCGGCGTGCCGCTGTCCATCGACACCTTCAAGCCCGAGGTCATGCGCGCGGTGCTGGATGCCGGAGCGGACATGATCAACGACATCTACGGTTTCCGTCAGCCCGGCGCCATCGAGGCGGTGGCGCAGACCCGTTGCGGCCTGTGCGTCATGCACATGAAAGGCGAGCCGCGCACCATGCAGGAAGCGCCCGAATATTCCGATCTGCTGGGCGAGATCGGGGTGTTCCTGGGCGCACGCGCGCAACGGCTGAGGGCGGCCTGGGTCGATCCTCGCCGTATCGTGCTCGATCCCGGTTTCGGGTTCGGCAAGACGATGGACCAGAACTACCAACTGCTGCGCAGGCTGTCCAGCCTGCGTGTTTCCAGCTACCCGCTACTGGTGGGGCTTTCACGCAAGTCCATGATAGGCGCCGCCACGGGCAAGCCCGTGCAGGATCGCCTGGCAGGCAGTGTCGCCGCCGCGCTGGCATGCGTGGCGCGTGGCGCCGCGATCGTGCGCGTGCACGACGTCGCCGAAACCGTGGATGCGCTGAAGGTCTGGCACTGCGCGGAACAAGGAGCCATACGCTGATGAGTCAACGCAAGTATTTTGGTACCGATGGGGTGCGGGGCGAGGTTGGCGGCCCCACGATCAATCCCGGCTTTGCCCTGCATCTGGGTTATGCCGCCGGCAAGGTGCTGGCGCGCAAGCAGGCCATTCGTGGCGGTGGCCGGCCCCAGGTGGTCATCGGCAAGGACACGCGCATTTCCGGCTACATGCTCGAATCCGCGCTGGAAGCCGGATTGTCGGCGGCGGGCATCGACGTGTTGCTGGCCGGTCCCATTCCCACGCCCGCCGTTGCCTACCTGACCCGCGCCCTGCGCCTGGTCGCCGGCATCGTCATCAGTGCATCGCACAATCCGTACCAGGACAACGGCATCAAGTTCTTCTCGGCCCAGGGCATGAAGCTGCCCGACGAGGTCGAGGCCGAGATCGAGGCCGAGCTTGAACAACCCCTGGGCTGCGTGCGTTCCGAAGAGCTGGGGCGCGCGCGCCGCATGCAGGATGCACAGGGCCGCTACATCGAGTTCTGCAAGAGCACCTTTCCGTCCGATCTCGACCTGAACGGCATGCGCCTGGTGGTCGATGCCGCGCATGGCGCGGCCTACCACACCGCGCCGCACGTGTTCCGCGAGCTGGGCGCCGAAGTGCATTCCATCGGCGTGTCGCCCGATGGCTTCAACATCAACGACGGCGTGGGTGCGCTGCACCCCGAGTCGCTGGCCAAAGAAGTGAAGGCCCGCGGCGCCCACCTGGGCATCGCCCTGGACGGCGACGCCGACCGGCTGCAGATGGTCGATGGCGATGGCCGCATCTATGATGGCGATGAACTGCTGTACGCCATCGTGCGCGAGCGCCTGCAACGCGGTCCGGTCGCCGGCGTGGTCGGCACGCTGATGACCAACTACGGTCTCGAACGCCAACTGCAGCAGTTGAAGGTGCCGTTCGAACGCGCGAACGTGGGCGACCGCTACGTGCTTGAACAACTGCTGGAACGCGGCTGGATGTTCGGCGGCGAAAGCTCGGGCCACCTGCTGTGCCTGGATTGCCACACCACGGGTGATGGCATCATCGCGGCGCTGCAGGTGCTGACGGCGCTGCGCCGTGGCGGCGAGCCGCTGGCGCATTGGGTGGGCGACCTGCGCATGTACCCGCAGACCATGATCAACGTGCCTCTGGCGCCCGGCCTGGACTGGAAAACCCACCAGGGCCTGGCGGCTGCGCGCCAGTCGGTCGAGGGGGAACTGGCGGGCCGGGGACGGGTGCTGATCCGGGCCTCGGGCACCGAACCCAAGCTGCGCCTGATGGTCGAGGCCGAGGACGAGCAGCTTGCTGGCAAGTGCGCCCAGCGTCTGGCGGACGCGCTGTCCGCCTGACAATTCGTTGACCAGGCGGCTGCAACGGCCGCCTGCTTTACGGTGGTTTTCTCACGACAGAAGACCACCGTCATGGCATCGTATCCAAAGGTTACTTTTGCCGTTGCGTGCCGCCCGCTCGGGCTTCTTCAGGCATAAACTTCACAATCACGTAACATATCAGTCAGATTACTGACATGACGCGCGTCCAAACTGGCAGGATATTTAGGAGTTCCGCGCAATGCTTGAATTAGCACGCATCGACACTGGCAGCGCCGAGGGCGCTCAGAATTGGTCGGGTCCCGCCCCGCGCGGACTCGCTGTCGGCTTGGCTCGCACCAGCGAGGAAGTCGAGCAGATCCAACGCCTGCGCTACACCGTTTTCACCGAAGACATGGGCGCCGTCTTCCCCGATGCCCAGGACGGCATCGAGCAGGATCGCTTCGACCCCTGGTGCGAACACCTGATGGTACGCGAACTCGATACCAATCGGGTGGTGGGCACCTATCGTATCCTGACCCCCGAGAAGGCCCGCGAAGCCGGCGGCTACTATTCCGAATCCGAATTCGACCTGTCCGGCCTGGGTAGCCTGCGCGAGCAACTGGTCGAAGTGGGCCGTTCGTGCACGCACGCCGACCATCGCAGCGGCGCCGTCATCATGCTGCTGTGGTCCGGCCTGGCCGAGTTCCTGCGCCGCGGCGGCTACAGCTACCTGCTGGGTTGCGCCAGCGTCAGCCTGCGCGACGACGGCGTCACGGCCGCCGAAGTGTGGCGCACGGTGTCCAAGCATCTCCAGGATCCGAACACGCCGCGCGTCAAGCCGCTGCACCGCTACCCGGTCGAGCGCCTGAACAGCACGCTGCCGGCACGCGTGCCGCCGCTGATCAAGGGTTATCTGAAGCTGGGCGCCAAAGTCTGTGGCGAACCGGCCTGGGATCCGGATTTCAATGCGGCCGACTTCCCCGTGTTGCTGACCATGGCTGGCATGGACGAGCGCTATCGCCGCCATTTCGGCCTGGATCGCGCGGAGCGCTGATCATGCGCAATCTGCTGCGTCGCGCCCGACTCCGGTTTATGCAGCGCGTGACGCGGCAGCTTCTGCTGGAGCTCGACCAGCTCGAACGGGAAACCAACGTCGCGCCGTAACCGTCCGACGTGATTCGTCCGCGGTAGCTCGTCCGCACGAAGACAAGCGCCTCCCGGCACGGCTTTTTCTTCAGAGTTCGAGCAGCTCGAACGAGAAGCCCACCTTGCGCCATTCCGCCTCTTCGGCGCGCAGGGTGAAGTCGCTCAGCGGATGGCGCGACAGCCATGCGCCATCGACCCGGACCACGATCGAATCCCCCTTTACAGACAGGCGCACGGGAATGGGCGAGAGGTCTTCGCGGCGGCGGAACAGCAGGACCGCCAGGCGCAGGCACAGGACCGCCATCCATTGATCGCGCTGCGGCGCCAGCGGTTCGAGCTTGGCCAGCTTGCCCAAGTGGCCCAGCACCAGCATGGCCAGCAGTTGCTGGTCGGCGCGAGAGAAGCCCGGCATGTCGGCGTTCTCGAGCACATAAGCCGTGTGCTTGTGATACGTGTTGTGCGCGATCGACAGGCCCACTTCGTGCAGGTCGGCGGCCCAGCCCAGCGCATGACGCAGGTGGGCCGTGTCGTCGGTGGGTTCGGTGATGACGCTGTCGTAGAAGTCCTGCGCGGCCGCGCGCACGCGGCGCGCCTGATTGACATCGACGTGATAGCGCTTCATGAACTGGCGCACGGATTCGTCGCGCTTGTCGTGCTCGTCGTCGCGGCCCAGCAGGTCATACAGCACGCCCAGGCGCAGCGCGCCGTCTCCGGTGTGCATGGCGTCGATGCCCAGTTCGTCGAACAGGGCGCTCATGATGGCCAGGCCGCCCGGCAGCACGTCGGCGCGCTCGAGCTTGATGCCGGGCAGTTCGGACGGGATGACGCGGCCGGAACGGATGATCCGTTCCTTCAGCTTGTTCATGCCCGAGCGCGTGATGCCATCCTGCGAGAAACCGCACTCTTGCAGGATGGCGAACAAGGCCTTGGCCGTGCCGGACGAGCCGTAGGCTTCCTTCCAGCCCATCTTGCGGTATTGCTTGGCGATGACTTCGATTTCGCGGCGCGCGGCCAGTTCGGCCTGCTTCATCTGGTGCGCATCGACCAGGCCGTCGCCGAAGAACTGTCGGCTGTAGCTGACGCAGCCCATGTACAGCGAGGACATCAGGTTGGGCTCGAAACCCTTGCCGATGATGACTTCGGTGGAGCCGCCGCCGATGTCGATGACCAGGCGTTTCTCGGCCGAGGGCGGCAGGCTGTGCATCACGCCCAGGTAGATCAGGCGGGCCTCTTCGCGGCCGGCGATCACTTCGATGGGGAAGCCCAGCGCGGCTTCCGCCTGGGGCATGAATTCCTGCGTGTTGCGCGCCACCCGGAAGGTATTGGTGGCGACCGCGCGCACCCGGTTGGGGTGGAAGCTGCGCAGGCGCTCACCGAAACGCTGCAGTACCGCGACGGCGCGGTCCACGGCCTCGGCGGAAAGGCGCTTGTCGGCATCCAGGCCGGCGGCCAGGCGCACGGTTTCCTTCAGGCGGTCGATCTGGTAGATCTGGGCGACGCCGTCCTGTTGGACGACGCGCCCGATCGAAAGGCGAAAACTGTTGGACCCCAGGTCCACGGCGGCCAATAAATGGTCCATGCGGCTCGTTGTAAGGCTATAGATCAACCGGAATTATAGAGAGAGGAGGGGATTGGCGGGCACGGATCGCGTTTCCGCTTGCGGAACAATGGCTTGGCGGCGCGTATTGGGGACGTTTTGACGTACCCTTATGGTTTGGGACACTGATTACCGCAGTGTGACGGCTCGAACACCTTCATTTCTTCCATGACAAACCAGGAACTCGACAAACGCCAGGAATCGCAATCCGCCGACACGGCCGGCACGGCCCCCCGTAACGCAGAGCCACGCATGCTCAACCGTGAGCTGTCGCTGCTCAAGTTCAACGAGCGGGTGCTGGCCATGGCCGAGAATCCCCGCGTGCCGCTGCTGGAACGGCTGCGCTACGTCTGCATCGTCAGCGCCAACCTGGACGAGTTCTTCGAAATCCGCATCTCCAGCCTGAAAGAGCAGCAGCGCCTGACGCCGGGCGCGGTCGGCTGCGACGGCCTGACGCCGGGCGAGGCCTTCGAGCGGGTGCAGGCCAAGGTGCACAAGCTGGTCGAGCGGCAGTACGAGCTGCTCAACAGCGAGATCCTGCCGGGCCTGCAGTCCGAGGGCATCGTGCTGCTGCACGCTTCCGAATGGAACGAGCAGCAGCTCGACTGGGCGCGCGACGTGTTCAACCGCGAGGTCATGCCGCTGCTGACCCCGATCGGGCTGGATCCTTCCCACCCGTTTCCCCGCGTCTACAACAAGAGCCTGAACTTCATCGTGGCGCTGCATGGCGCCGATGCGTTCGGCCGCCGCGCCTCCATTGCGGTGGTGCAGGCGCCGCGCGCGCTGCCGCGCCTGATCCGCATGCCGGCCGAGGTGTCGGGCCATCCCGACGGCTATGTGCTGCTGACGTCGCTGTTGCGCGCGTTCGTCGGCGAACTGTTCCCGGGGCTGGAGATCCGCGGCTGCTATCAGTGGCGTGTCACCCGCAACAGCGATCTGTTCGTCGACGAGGAGGAAGTCACCAACCTGCGCCTGGCCTTGCAGGGCGAATTGTCGCAACGCAATTTCGGCGCGGCTGTGCGCCTGGAGATCGACCGGCTGACGCCGCCCGACCTGGAAGCCTATCTGCAGCGCGAGTTCTCGCTGACGCCGGTGGATACCTACCGGGTCAATGGCCCGGTGAACCTGTCGCGCCTGATGCAGCTTTGCAGCAACGACGCGCGTCCCGACCTGCTGTTTCCGTCTTACCACGCCGTGGTGCCGGCCCCGTTCGACCGGGTGGGCGACAAGCCCGCCGAGCTGTTCGCGGCCGTGGCCGAGCGCGATCACCTGCTGCACCATCCGTACCAGTCGTTCCAGCCGGTCATCGATTTCCTGACGGCGGCGGCCCTGGACCCGGACGTGATGGCCATCAAGCAGACCATCTACCGTACCGGCGAAGACTCCGAACTGATGAAGATCCTGCTGGCCGCCGCGCGCGCAGGCAAGGAAGTGACGGTGGTGGTCGAGCTGATGGCGCGCTTCGACGAGCAGACCAACATGAACTGGGCGGCGCGCCTCGAAGAGGTGGGCGCGCACGTGGTGTACGGCGTGGTCGCCCACAAGACGCACGCCAAGATGGCGCTGGTGCTTCGACGCGAGCAGGGCAGGCTGCGCCGCTACGCCCACCTGGGCACCGGCAACTATCATCCGCGCACCGCCCGGCTGTACACCGACTTCGGCCTGCTGACCGCCGATCCGGACTTGTGCGAGGACATGGACAAGGTGTTCGGACAACTGACCGGCCTGGGCGCGCGCCGCTCGCTGAAGGCGCTGCTGCAGTCGCCGTTCACCATGCACGACACCATGGTCGGGCTGATCCGCGCCGAGGCCGAGGCAGCCCGCACGGGCAAGCGTGCGCACATCATGGCCAAGATGAACTCGCTGCTCGAAGAGCGGGTGATCGAAGAGCTGTATCTGGCCAGCCAGGCGGGTGTGCGCATCGATCTGGTGATCCGCGGCGTGTGCACGCTGCGGGCGGGCGTGCCGGGGTTGTCCGAGAACATCAGGGTCCGTTCGGTGGTGGGACGTTTCCTGGAGCATTCGCGGGTCTTCTACTTCCACGCCGAGGGCAAAGAGCTCGTCTACCTGTCGTCGGCCGACTGGATGGACCGCAATTTCTTCCGCCGTGTCGAGGTCGCGTTCCCGGTGAAGGACAAGGCGCTGAAGAAGCGCGTCATCGACGAGGCGTTCACGTTCGCCCTGCGCGACAACCAGCTCGCCTGGCAGCAGCAGCCGGACGGCACCTATGCCCGGGTGCGCAGCCGGCGCGAGGGCTACGACGTGCACACCCAACTGATGAAGACGCTCGGGCAATAAAAAAAGCGTCGTGTTCTTGTGGCGAGCCCTCTGCGGACGAGAGCGGCCGGGAAGCGGCCTTCGGTGACAGCGCCGGGTCCTGCCGAAAGTTTTTCAAACGACTTTGCGCTTCTTGACAGAGGAATCGGCCCGCTCTACGTTGCGTCGCAACATATAATTTCCCGCCTTTTCAGGGACATATGGCTGTCCTGTGCCTGAAAGCGCGGGGTATCGTTTTTGGATGGGGCGGCGGCCATTTGTGACTGTCACTATCTTGTCATTTTCGACTTCTAAGATGCGCCTGTCGGTCAAGGCTAAGTACTTTGACCCTCGCCGGAATCCTCAAACAAGCACAGGAACCACGATGCTCAAACGTGTCTTCAAGCAAGTTTCCCTGACGGTCGCCCTGAGCGCGGCTGCTTTCGCCGCTCACGCCGTTGATATCACCGGCGCTGGCGCTTCGTTCCCGTACCCGGTCTACGCCAAGTGGGCGTCGGACTACAAGGCTGCTTCGGGCAACGCCGTCAACTACCAATCGATCGGTTCGGGTGGCGGTCAGCAACAGATCAAGGCCAAGACCGTCGACTTCGGCGCCTCGGACGATCCCCTGAAGGCTGCTGATCTGGAAAAGAACAACCTGCTGCAATTCCCCGCCGTCATCGGCGGCACGGTTGCCGTGGTGAACATCGACGGCGTCAAGGCCGGCGAACTGAAGCTGTCGGGCCAGGTCCTGGGCGACATCTTCCTGGGCAAGATCAAGAAGTGGGACGACGCCGCCATCAAGGCGCTGAACCCGAACGTCAAGCTGCCCTCGGCTGACATCGTCGTGGTTCACCGCTCGGACGGTTCGGGCACGACCTTCGGCTTCACGAACTACCTGTCCAAGGTCAACGCCGAGTGGAAGTCGTCGGTTGGCGAAGGCAAGGACGTCAAGTGGCCCACCGGTCAAGGCGGCAAGGGTAACGAAGGCGTCGCCGCCTACGTTGGCCAGCTGAAGAACTCGGTCGGTTACGTCGAATACGCCTACGCCAAGCAGAACAAGCTGGCCTGGACGCAAATGCAGAACGCCGCCGGCAAGTTCGTGCAACCCGAGCAGAAGGCTTTTGCCGCCGCTGCCTCGAACGCCGACTGGAAGAGCGCTCCCGGCATGGGCGTGGTCCTGACGAACGAACCGGGTGACGCCTCGTGGCCCATCACCGCCGCTACGTTCATCCTGATCCACAAGTCGCAAGACAAGCCCGCCCAAGGCAAGGCCGTCATGGAATTCTTCGACTGGGCCTTCAAGAACGGCGGCAAGGCTGCTGAAGCCCTGGACTACGTGCCGCTGCCCCAGAACGTCACGGACGAAATCCGTGGCCAGTGGAAGTCGGAAGTCAAGTCGGCTGACGGCAAGGCTGTCTGGCAGTAAGCAGGACAAACCCGCGGTTGCCCAGGTAGAGGCGCTTTACCTGGGCGTGTAAACCGCAGCAGGCGCCGGCATATGTGCCGGCGCTGGCAGACCCGGGGGGCGCACAAATCATTGGGCGCCCCTTTTCATCTCTGAGATTTCCCAAGGAAAGCCCATCCATGAGCGCGGTAATGGATAATAGCGCCTCGATTCCATCGGACAGAGCGACGTCGTCTCCGGTCATGACTGCCGGAACTCCCCCGCCTGTCAGCCAGAACAATAACGCGCTGATGGATAAGCTGTTCAAGAACCTGACGCGATTCTTCGCGTTCTTCGTGTTCATGCTGTTGGCGGCGATCATGGTCTCGCTGGTCTACGGCAGCCATGAATCGATCTCCAAATACGGCCTGTCGTTCCTGTGGCTGAACGAATGGGATCCGGTCAACCAGGTGTTCGGTGCGGTGGTGCCCATCGTCGGCACGCTGCTCACGTCGTTCATCGCCTTGCTGATCGCCGTGCCGGTGTCCTTCGGCATTGCCATCTTCCTGACGGAACTGTCGCCCGCCTGGCTGCGTCGCCCGCTGGGCACCGCCATCGAGATGCTGGCCGCGATCCCGTCCATCATCTACGGCATGTGGGGCCTGTTCGTCTTCGTGCCGGTCTTCCAGCAATACGTGCAGCCCCTGCTGATCTCGGTGCTGGGCGGCATTCCTGGCGTGGGCATGCTGTTCCAGGGCCCGGCCTTCGGTATCGGCATCTTCACCGCCGGCCTGATCCTGTCCATCATGGTCATCCCGTTCATCACGGCCGTCATGCGCGACGTGTTCGAACTGGTGCCGGCCATGCTGAAGGAATCGGCCTACGGCCTGGGCTGCTCGACCTGGGAAGTGATGTGGCGCGTCGTGCTGCCCTTCACCAGCTCGGGCGTCATCGGCGGCATCATGCTGGGCCTGGGGCGCGCGCTGGGTGAAACGATGGCGGTCACGTTCGTCATCGGCAACGCCTTCCGCCTGTCCGAATCGCTGTTCGCCCCTGGCAACTCGATCGCCTCGGCGCTGGCCAACCAGTTCAACGAAGCCGCCGGCATCCAACGCGCCGCGCTGCTCGAACTGGGCCTGATCCTGTTCCTGATCACCACCGTGGTGCTGGCCATTTCCAAGGTCATGCTGCTGCGCCTGTCCGCCTCGCAGGGCGCGAAGTCCTGATCCTGGGTCCGAAAGGGAGAATACGAAATGGCTCAATCGGCACTCAACATGAATAACCCGATCTATCGTCGGCGTCATTTCACCAACAAGGTGATGTTGACGCTGTCGATGATCACCCTGGTCTTCGGCCTGTTCTGGCTGTTCTGGATCATCCTGACGCTGCTGACCAAGGGCGCCCCCGCCCTGTCGTTCACGCTGTTCACGGAAATCACGCCCCCCCCGGGGCAGCAGGGCGGCTTGCTCAACGCCATCTTCGGCAGCGTCCTGATGGCGGCCATCGGTACTGTCATCGGCACGCCGATCGGCATCCTGGCCGGCACCTATCTGGCCGAATACGGCCAGAAGGGCTGGCTGGCGCCGGCCACGCGCTTCCTGAACGACGTGCTGCTGTCGGCGCCGTCGATCATCATCGGCCTGTTCATCTACGCCGTGTACGTCGCCCAGGTCGGTCACTACTCCGGCTGGGCCGGCGCCCTGGCGCTGTCCATCCTGGTGATCCCGGTCGTGGTGCGCACCACCGACAACATGCTGCTGCTGGTGCCCAACAGCCTGCGCGAAGCTACCGCCGCGCTGGGCTGCCCCAAGTGGCGCATGATCATGATGATCTGCTATCGCGCCGCCAAGACCGGCATCATGACCGGCGTGCTGCTGGCCATCGCCCGCATCTCGGGCGAAACCGCGCCGCTGCTGTTCACCGCGCTGTCCAACCAATTCATGTCCACCAACATGAACGGCCCGATGGCCAACCTGCCGGTTGTCATCTACCAGTACGCGGCCAGCCCCTTCAAGGACTGGAACGACCTGGCCTGGGCAGGCGCCACGCTGATTACCCTGCTGGTGCTGGGCATCAACATCCTGGCCCGCAACCTGTTCCGTAAATGATCGCCAGCCGGCGCCAGAGGCGCCGGCACTAGGAAAGCCAAATGGACAACATCGCTACCGCTACGAAAAGCAAGATCGAGGTCAAGAACCTCAACTTCTATTACGGCAAATTCCATGCGATCCGCAACGTGAATATGTCGATCCGCGAAAACAAGGTCACCGCCTTCATCGGCCCGTCGGGCTGCGGCAAGTCGACCCTGTTGCGCACGTTCAACCGCATGTTCGAGCTGTACCCCGGCCAGCGCGCCGAGGGCGAGATCATCCTCGACGGCGAAAACCTGCTGACGTCCAAGACCGACATCTCGCTGATCCGTGCGAAGGTCGGCATGGTGTTCCAGAAGCCCACCCCGTTCCCCATGAGCATCTACGACAACATCGCCTTCGGCGTGCGTCTGTTCGAGAAACTCAGCAAGGGCGAGATGGACGAGCGCGTCGAATGGGCGCTGTCCAAGGCCGCCCTGTGGAACGAGGTGAAGGACAAGCTGCACCAGAGCGGCAACGGCCTGTCCGGCGGCCAGCAGCAGCGTCTGTGCATCGCCCGCGGCGTGGCCATCAAGCCTGAAGTCCTGCTGCTGGACGAGCCCTGCTCGGCGCTGGATCCGATCTCGACCGCCAAGGTCGAAGAGCTGATCGCCGAACTGAAGAACGACTACACCGTCGTCATCGTGACCCACAACATGCAGCAGGCGGCCCGTTGCTCGGACTACACCGCCTACATGTACCTGGGCGAACTGATGGAGTTCGGCGAAACCGACCAGATCTTCGTCAAGCCGGCGCGCAAGGAAACCGAAGACTACATCACCGGCCGTTTCGGCTGATGCGTCTGGCCGCGAGGCGGGCCGTGGGCCTGT
>NZ_FKBS01000002.1:0-126032 GCF_900078315.1 Bordetella ansorpii | reverse complement strand
AAAGCCACTAGAATGGCGGGCCCTGCGGCCCGCCTTTTTCATTTTCGATGCCTTCAGCCATGGATGTCAGCAAGTGGGCGGCGACGCCGTCCGTTCTCCGCCGCCGGATGCTCGCCGCGTTGTGCGTGGCGGCCTGCGCGCCCGTCATGCCTGCCGCACGGGCCGCATTGCCGCCCGTGGCCGATGGTGCACCCTTGCCGTCGCTGGCGCCCATGCTGGAAAGTACGATGCCGTCGGTCGTCAGCATCGTGGCGCTGGGCAGCAATCAGGAAGCCGCCGGTTTCGGGCGCATGCTCAACCGCGCACGGCAAAGCTCGGGCTCGGGCGTGATCGTCGATGCGGCGCAAGGCTATGTGCTGACCAACCACCACGTGGTGCGCGGCGCCCAGACCATCCGGGTTTCGCTGCAGGACGGACGCACGTTGCCCGCCAAGGTGCTGGGCAGCGATCCGGATACCGACATCGCGGTGCTGCGTATCCAGGCCGATCGGCTGCAGGCCTTGCCGCTGGCCGATTCCAGCGGATTACGGGTGGGCGATTTCGTGGTGGCCATCGGCAACCCGTATGGGTTGGGGCAGTCCGTGTCTTCCGGCATCGTGTCCGCGCTGGATCGTTCCAGCCTTCGGGCCGCCGGCTACCAGAACTTCATCCAGACGGACGCATCGATCAATCCCGGCAACTCGGGGGGAGCGCTGGTCAATTTGCGTGGAGAGCTGGTCGGCATCAACACGATGATCTATACCCCCTCGGGCGGCAACGTGGGCCTGGGTTTCGCCATTCCATCGAACCTGGCGGGCGACGTCATGCGCCAGTTGCTCGCGCATGGCCGTGTCCTGCGGGGCACGCTGGGCCTGGACGTGCTGGACCTGAATCCTTCGTTGGCCAAGCAACTGGGGTTCGCGCCGTCGGCCACCGGCGTGGTCGTTACCCGCATCAATGACGGCGCGCCGGCGCAGCAGGCAGGGGTGTTGGCGCGGGACGTGATCATCGCCCTGGATGGCAAACCGATTGCCACCAGCCAGCAACTGCATAATGCCGAGGGCCTGCTGCCGGTGGGCCAGCAGGTGCGCCTGACACTGCGGCGCGCGGGCCGGCAGATGGAAGTGACGCTGCGCATCGAGCCCGAGAAGGACGAGCGGCTGCATGCAGGCAGCCTGGATGCGCGCCTGAACGGCGTGGAGTTCGCGGAGATGTCGCTGGCCCAGCGCCGCCAGGGCAACGACGGCCTGCTGGTGACCGCCACGTATCCCGGCCGCAGCCAGGCGGCCTCGAACCTGAGGCGTGGCGATGTGCTCATCGGCATCAACCAGCGTCCGGTCAGCAAGCTGTCCGACCTGCGCAACCTGCTGGAGTTGCTGGATGGACAGCCACTACTGATGACGCTGATCCGCGGTCGCGGGATCTTCTATCTGCAGGTGCGCTGACGCGCGCCGCGCAAGACCTGCCGCCGCCCGGATCAACTGCCGGGCTGGTCGTGGATCTCTTCGAAGAAATAATCCTTCCACGAGCCTGCCCGGGTCTTCAGCACGCCCAGTTCGTGCAGTTGGGTAGCGTAGACGGCCGTGCGCTGCGGCACGATGGTGAAGTCGTTCTCGGGATCCTCGACGATCTTGCGCACCAGCTCCGGCGCCAGCTTGGATTTCTGCACGCGGATGAAGGTGTCGGCGGCTTCCGGCTTGTGCTCGCGGATCCACTGCGCCGCCTCGCCCAGGGCCGCATAGAGCGCGCGATAGGTCTTGGGATTGTCGTCGTGGAATTTCTGGGTGGTGTACAGCGCGTTGAACGTGGCCGGACCGCCCAGGATGTCGTAGGAGCTGATCAGCTTGTGCACGCTGGGGTTGGCTTCCAGCGCCTGGTAATAGAACGGCGCGCTGGAGAAGTGCGTGTTGACCTCCAGGCCGCCCGAGATCAGTGCGGCCGTCGCATCGGGGTGCGGCAGCGAGACGGTGATGTCGTCGAACTTCTTGAACTGCGCTTTCCCATAGCGGCGCGCGGCCTCGATCTGCAGGGTGCGCGACTGGAAGCCCACGCCCGCGGCGGGCACGGCGATGCGGTCTTTCGGGCTCAGGTCATCGAGCGTCTTCACGGCGGGGTTGTTGCTCAGCAGGTAGTTGGGCTGCGAACCCAGCGCCGCCACGAGCTTGACCTTCTGGCGGTCGATCGTGCGGTCCCACAGCACCAGCGCGGGCGGCACGCCGGCCGAGACGATGTCCAGGTTGCCCGCCAGCAGGGCTTCGTTCATGGCGGTGGCGCCCGAGATCTGGGTCCATTCCACGTCGATGTCCAGTCCGGCGGACTTGCCATGTTTCTCGATCAATTTCTGGTCGCGCACGACGTCCAGGATCAGGTAGCCGATGCCGAACTGCTGGGCCAGCCGGATACGGCCTTCGGCCTGGGCGGCAGCGTGACTCAAGCTGAGCGCCAGGGCGGCGGCGAGCAGGACGGCGGGGCGAAGCGGGCGCGGGGCGGCGAGGCGCATGACGAAAGTCTCGGTAGGTAATGGGCAGGTCCGTGGCGGATGATTCCTTCGAGGAACATCCGGGCAGATGCAAGCGAACCGAGATTCTAGGAACGCGCCGCTCGGCGCCGAAAGACTTTCTGCTTCTGTGCAAATGCCTTGCCGGCATGGATGCCGTGCGAACCGCCCGTCAGGTGAGGAAGGTCCAGACCATGACGGAATGGCATGCCGTGCCGGCGATGGTGAACAGGTGCCAGACGCCATGTGCGTGCGCCCAGCCCGAACTGTTGCGGTAGAACACCAGGCCCGCGCTGTAGAGCAGGGCGCCGGCCAGCAGCCATATCAGCCCCTCGCTGGGAACGTGCTGCGCGATGGGCAGCGCCATCAGCACGCCCAGCCAACCCATGGCGACGTACAGGCCCACCGCGGGCGCGGCGGCACGCTTGCGGAACACGATCTCGCGCACGATGCCGGTGATGGCCAACAGCCACGCGCCGCCGGCCAGCAGCCAGCCCCAGTCGTCTTCCAGGGGAATCAGGCCCAGGGGGGTGTAGGTGCCGGCGATCAGGATGTAGATGGCGCAATGGTCCATGCGCTCCCAGAACAGCTTCCGGGCGCCTCGGCAGCAGTGGTACAGGGTGGAGGCGGCATAGGTGGCGACCGCGGCGGTGGCGAACACCGCACAACTGACGATGTGCCAGGCATCGTTCGATGCGACGATGACGTACGGCATCAAGGTGGCGGCGCTGGCCACGGCCAGCACCAGGCCCACCAGGTGGCTCCAGCTGTTGAATCGTTCGCCGTAGTACATCGGTGCCGTTGCTCCCCATCTCGGATGCTGCGCTGCCGTATTTCCTGCGATATCCCGGAATGATGCAACGATGTCGCGGGCAGAGCAATAAGACCCGAACGTCCCTCTCCAGCTATCACATTGTGAATTTTTCATGACAAACGGGGGTTGGGCCCAGCGCCAAACGTCTAGACATCAGAACAGCCAGGCGCAGCCAGGCCCTCCCACCCTGTCATAGCCTGGCAATGGCCGCTTCCTACTCTGTCCAGCCTCCTGTTGCCGACATAACCAGAAGAACGCGAATGGCGACGATTCTGTCCATGCTGAAAGGCTTGCCCGTCCTGGCCTGCCGCCTGTTCCTGGTGGTGGGCGCGTCCCTGCTGGCACCGGTGGGCGCGGTCCAGGCCTTGCCGCTGATCGGTGGCCTGGAGGCGCACGCCACGGGGTTCTTCATCAATAGCGGCGGTGACGTGCTGACGGCGCACCATGCGGTGTCCGATTGCGGCGACATCTTCGTCGTCAAGGACGGCAAGGTGGTGCGTGCCTCGCTGGCCGCCGGTGACGACAAGCTGGATATCGCCGTACTGCGCACGGCGCTCAAGCCTTATCTCAGTGCGACGTTCGTGGCCGGACCCGAAATCAAGGTGGGGCGCCAGGCGGTGTTCGCGGAAAGCTATAACACCCTGCAGCGCATGCCCGACCGGGCTCGCACGCTGTTCAATGCGTTCGCCGAACCGGGCAATGCCGACGGCAACGATCTCTCCTTGATCTCGTCCGTACGTCCCGGCGCCAGCGGCAGCCCTGTCCTGGGCGCGGCCGGACTGATGCTGGGGGTCGTGGTCGAACGGTTCTCGCTGGACGGCCGCCCGTCTGGCCGCGTCGCACTGAGCGCGGCGCAGGCCAGCGGCGCCACCGGCGCCACGCGTGTCAAAGCCGTGTCGGCGACGCACGTCAAATCTTTCCTGCGGAACGCAGGCATCGCCTTCAACGAAAGCGACGAGCCGCAATTGGGGCCGATGCAGGCCCAGGCGCCGCGTGCCGCCACGCTGTCGGTCGGCGTCATCTGCGGCTGAGTCCAACCGGCCCGCGTCCGTAACATCGCCATGGAGAATCACTGCAATGCATGAAGACAACACGTCCAAGACGTCCCGTGCGCCGTTCTGGCGCCGCATGTGGGGCGCCGCGGCCAGTGCGCTGGGACTGGGCCTGGTGCTGTCCCAGCCGGCGCCTGTGCTGGCGCAGGCCGCCGTGCCGCAGCACTGGATCAGTTACGCGCAACTGGTCAGCAATCAGTTCCAGGCCTGGTTGGCCGATCCCGCCAACGAGGCCGTGGTGCGCCTGCATGAACGCATGCAGCAGCGCGTGCTGGAAAGCAATGGCTCGCCTGCCGCGCCCGTGGTGGTACGGGTGTGGGTGACGAACCAGGGGCAGGTCGAGCGCGTCACGTTCGATACGCTGGGCGACGATCAGGCCGACCAGGACCTGCGCACGGTGTTGACGGCGCAGCCCTTGTCCGAACCGCCGCCGCCGGACATGCGTCAGCCGATGGTGCTGCGCTTGAAGCTGGATTTCGCGACCTGAAGGATTCGCGGCTTTTGGCATCGCCATGGGATGAAAAGCACGCGGGCCGCTTCACGCGGCCCGCGGCGCTGGCGGTGTCGGGAATCAGCGCGAGACCGGGCTGGTGTAGATGGGCGCCGGCCGCTGCGGGAAGGCCGAGTTGCCGAAGTTGCTGCCCATGCGGTTGGACGTGGCCGCGCGGTTGAACAGGCCAAGCTGGTTGGATGGCATGCGCGCGACGCCCTCGGAGGCCAGGGCTGGGTTCTCGTGCGGCGCGCGGGGGCGGGGCGCCATCTGCTGGCTGAGGCAGTCATAGGACGGGGCGCGGTAGCCGTTGACTTCGACGTCCACGCAGGACGCCGGCGCGGCGCGCGAATCCGCCGGGACGGCAGGCGCTTGCGCCAACACGGCCGAAGGTAATGCCAAGCCAGCCACCAGCAGCATTGATGCACGCAGATCGGAAATGGACATGGCGGACTCCTGGGTGATGAGACGGTTTGTGCTTGGCTTCGATGCGTCCCTGATCCTGGAAGTGTACGTGGCGCCTTCCGGGCCGTGGTGACAAGTCAATGTCACTTTCCGTGCGCAGCGTCCACGCGCCGTCGCTGCCTGGCTCCAGGCCCGCGGTGCGAGCCGTCCTTCGTCCCGCGCACGCATTTTGTTTTCCTCGATTTTGCATCCAAGGGTTATCCCTGGGTTTCCCTCTCGTCCTTCTGTTACGAGTCAGTTTCTTCGTGAAATTTTTATTACATCGCGCACTGGGCGCGTTGGCGGAACGTCTAGTAACAAGCAGACGCTGTTCGACGCTGACCAACCAGGCACCGCCGCTGTCGCGTGCCTAGCCGTGAAGTGCCTGGCCCTGGCTGCGAACGGTCGCCGAGCACGGCGAGACGGGTAGAGCAGGACATCAGATTAATTTGAGGACTGAGTGCATCCCTATGCAGGATTTTGATAAAGCAGGTGCATCGGCCTGCGCCAGAGCGACGCTAGCAGCGTGCCTGGCGCTGGGGCTGCAGGCCGGCGCCATCGCGCAGGACGTGCAGCAAGGGCAGGCGCAAGCCGGCCAGGCCGAACAGGCGGCCGCTCCGGCGGACACGCGCAGGGTCAACGTGAACGAATACATCGTTCGCGGCAACACCGTGCTCGATGCCAAGGCCATCGAGAAAGCGGTCTATCCGTTCCTGGGTCCGGAGCGCACGCTGGCCGACATCCAGTCGGCCCGCGATGCGCTGCAGACGGCCTACCACGAGCTGGGTTACCAGTCCGTCTACGTCGACCTGCCCGAACAGCAGGTCTCGGATGGCGTGGTCATCCTGCAGGTGGCCGAAACCAAGATCGGCCGCCTGCGCGTGGTCGGCGCCAAGAACTACTCGCCGCTGGCCATCCGCGACGACGTGCCGGCCCTGAAGGAAGGCGCCGTGCCCGACTTCAACCAGGCGCAGGCACAGCTGACCGAGCTCAACCGCACGGCCAGCCGCCAGGTGCTGCCGGTGGTTCGCGAAGGCAAGATCCCGGGCACCATGGACGTCGACCTCAAGGTCGAGGACAAGAACCCCTGGACCGCCAGCGTCGGCCTGAACAACGACTACAGCGCCGATACCAAGCATCTGCGTTCCACGGCCTCCATCGGCTACGACAACCTGTGGCAGCGCGGCCATGCGTTCTCGCTGACGTTCTTCACGGCGCCCCAGGAAACCGACAACGCCAAGGTGTGGTCGGCCTCGTACACGCTGCCGCTGGCCGACCGCTGGAGCCTGCAGTTCTCGGGCTACCACTCGGACAGCAACGTCGCCACCATCGGCGGAACCAACGTGCTGGGCAAGGGCTACTCGTTCGGCGCCACGGCCACCTATACGTTCGACCCGGTCGGCAGCTGGTACAACTCGCTGTCCTTCGGCCTCGACTACAAGAACTTCGACGAGTCGCTGGTCTTCGGCGGGGATAACGACACCGTGCCGCTGAAGTACGTGCCGTTCACGCTGGGCTACAACGGCTATCGCTACACCGAGGCTTCGCAAAGCTCCATCGGCCTGAGCATCGTCGGCGCCACGCGTTCGTTCTTCGACCTCGGCAGCTCGTCCGAAGAATTCGACTACAAGCGCTATCGCGCCAGCCCCAGCTTCGCGTTGCTCAAGGGCGACTTCACCCACACGCAGAACTTCGCGCAAGACTGGCAGGCCTTCGCCCGCGCCGGTTTCCAGTTCGCGTCGGGCGCGCTGGT
This sequence comes from Bordetella ansorpii, assembly GCF_900078315.1. Classification (GTDB taxonomy): domain Bacteria; phylum Pseudomonadota; class Gammaproteobacteria; order Burkholderiales; family Burkholderiaceae_B; genus Bordetella; species Bordetella ansorpii. Next base: position 119,003 of record NZ_FKBS01000002.1, on the reverse strand, counting down.
CTCCAACGAACAATTCGCCGCCGGCGGCGCCACCAGCATCCGCGGCTATCTGGCCGCCGAGCGCACGGCCGACGATGGCGTGTTGGGCTCCATCGAAATGCGCACGCCCTCGCTGGCGCGCTATCTCGGTTCCAACGTAAACGAATGGCGTTTCTACACCTTTGCGGAGTGGGCGTGGCTGCGCCTGCGCGACCCGCTGCCCGAGCAGAGGGATTCCTTCCGCCTGGCCAGCGTCGGTGTCGGTACGCGCATGCAGGTGCTCGACTGGTTGTCGGGCAGCCTGGACTGGGGCTACCCCCTGATCAATGGCGCAAACACCAACAGTCATGATCCCCGCATCAACTTCAATCTGCGCGCCAGTTTCTAACCCAATTCGGATGACGGTTTTCGGAGTAAGACAATCATGCAACGCCTAATGATGTACCTGCTGGCTCTCGTGGTCAGCGCGCTTCCGGCAGTCGCCAACGCCTGGTGGCAGCCCGATTGGAAATACCGCAAGCAGGTGTCGATCGACACCACGCAGCAAGGTGCTGCCATCAACGAACCCGCCGGCCGCGTGCCGCTGCTGGTTCGCCTGCACACCGGCAACTTCACGTTCGACGGCGTCAACGCCAACGGTTCGGACCTGCGCTTCGTCGCCGCCGACGACCAGACCGTCCTGAACTACCAGATCGAAAGCTTCGACCCCCTGCTGGGCATGGCCGTGGTCTGGGTCGACGTCTCGGAAGTCTCCGGCGCCCAGCGCCAGGACATCTGGATGTACTACGGCAACGAGAAGGCGCCCGTCGCTTCCAACGGCCAGGTTACGTTCGACCCCAACTACACGCTGGTCTATCACTTCAACGGCGCGCCCGAAGCGCCTCCGCGTGATGCCACCGGCTACAACAACAACGCCCAGACCCCGGTTGCCGGCATGGTCGACGGCGTCGTCGGCCGCGCTGCCCAGTTCACGGGTGCGGCACCGCTGATGCTGCCCGCCAGTCCCTCGCTGGCCATGGCCGCCGGCAGCGCCTTCACGTTCAGCGCCTGGGTCCGTGCCGACCAGCCGTCGGGCGACCAGGCGATCTATGCCCGCCGCGATGCCGGCAACTCGCTGGTGATCGGCGTGTCCAGCGGCGTGCCGTTCGTTGAAGTCAACGGCCAGCGCACGCAACCCGGCCAGCCCCTGACGCCGGCCGCCTGGCAACACGTGGCTGTCACGGCCAACGGTGGCCAGATCACGCTGTACGTCAACGGCCGTGCCAGCGGCACGCTGACCGCCAGCCTGCCCGCCCTGAACACCGCCGCCGCCGTCGGTGGCGACGTGGCTGTCGCCGCGCCGGCCGCACCGGCCGTCCCCGCTGATCCGGCTGCTGCTGCCACTGCCGCCGCTCCCGCCGCTGCACCGGCTCCCGCCGCCACGTACGCCGCGTTCGTCGGCGCCATCGACGAAATCCGCCTGTCCAAGATCGCTCGTCCCGCCGCCCTCATCTTCGCCGACGCCACTGCCCAGGGCAGCGAGTCGCGCATGGTGGTCTACGGCGCCGACGAAGAGCAGTCGGGCATGGGCTTCGGCGAACTGGGCTTCCTGCTCAACGCCGTGCCGCTGGACGCCTGGGTCGTTATCGGCGTCCTGATCCTGATGATGATCCAGTCCTGGGTCATCATGGTCAGCAAGAGCCGCCTGGCCAAGCGCGTCGAAGTCGCCAACTCGGACTTCCGCACCGTGTTCGCCAAGGTCGGCAACCGCCTGGAAATGCTGGCCGACGAAACCCGCCTGAACGAGCAACTGAAGAACGCCCCGCTGTGGCGCCTGTACTCGGTTGCCGTCAACGAAATCCGCGTCCGCCGTGCGCAGGGCGCCGATACCAACACGGTCTCGGCCGCCACCATCGAAGCCATCCGCGCCTCGATGGACGCCATCCGCACCAAGGAATCGCAGATGCTGGGCAAGCGCCTGTCGGCGCTGTCCAACGCCATCGCCGGCGGCCCGTACATCGGCCTGCTCGGTACGGTGCTGGGCATCATGGTGGTGTTCCTGGGTACGGCCATGGCCGGCGACGTGAACATCAACGCCATCGCCCCGGGTATGGCCGCCGCGCTGCTGGCCACCGCCATGGGCCTGTTCGTCGCCATCCCCGCGCTGTTCGGCTACAACCGCCTGATCACGCGCAACAAGGAAATCAACGCCGACATGCGCGTGTTCGTCGACGAGTTCATCACCCGCCTGGCCGAAGTCCACGGTGAAGGCTCGCGGGCTGAAGCCATGCACGCCAACCAGGCCCGCGTGGCCACGGCCTGAGGAGACGCCAGATGGCTTCCGTATCCGCGCAAGACGACGACGACGGCGCACCCGTCGACGGCATCAACATCACGCCCCTGGTGGACGTGCTGATGGTGGTGCTGGTCATGTTCATCCTGACCGCCACGGCCCAGATCGCCGGCATCCAGGTGAACCTGCCCAAGGCGAGTTCGACCGTGTCGTTGTCGCAACCCAAGACCAAAGCCATCTCGGTCAACGAAGCCGGCCAGGTGTTCCTGGACGCCTACCCGGTCACGTTGCCCGAGCTCGAAGACAGGCTGCGCACCGAGAAAGCCCTCAACCCTGACTTCCCGGTCATTGTCCGCGGCGATGCCGTCGTGCAGTACCAGAAGGTCATGGAAGTGCTCGATCTGCTGCGCCGCCTCGAACTGCCGCAAGTCGGTCTCGTGACCGGCAAGCCGACTTGAAGTAGAAGGGCGATCCCGCGATGTCGTCGAATAAACCTGAAACCCCCGATAGCCGCGAGGACTCGTCCTCGCGCCTGTCGGCGCTGCTGGACGAAGGCCAGCAAGCCAAGCGCTCGCGCTCGGCCGGACGTTTCGTCTGGCCGGTCGTGGGCCTGGTGGTGGTGGTCGGGCTGGGCTATTTCATCTGGCGCTGGGCCGGTGACATGGCGGGTGTCCAGCGTGAGGCGCCCAAGGTCGCCGCGATCATCCCGCTGCCGCCGCCGCCTCCGCCGCCGCCTCCCCCCGAGAAGCCGCCGGAGGAACCGCCTCCGCCTGAAGAAGTGGTCGAACCCAAGCCGATCGAAGAGCCCAAGCCCATCGATCAGCCCAAGCCTGACGAGGCGCCGCCCAAGCCGGCCAACGACATGGCCAACGCGATGGAAATGAACACCGACGCGCAAGCCGGCTCGGACGCGTTCAACATCGGCGCCGGCAGTGGCAGCGGCATGGCCGGCTCCGGCGGCGGCGGCGGCTTCGGCAACGCCACCTACGGCCAGTACATGTCGTACATGCTGCAGAAGATCCTGCGCGAGGACGAGCGTACCCGCAACCTGGTGTATCGCGGCGTGGCCGTGAACATCTGGCTGGATACGGCCGGCCAGGTCACCCGCGTCGAAGTGGCTCGCTCCAGTGGCGATGCCGAGGTCGACGAGAAGCTGGTCGCAACGCTGCGTGCGGTGGGTCGCGTGGACGAACGTCCGCCTGCTTCCACGCCGATGCCCATCCGAACCTCCATCAGCAGCCGTCGGCCTTCCTAAGCGCCGCGCTCTTCGATTTCCTTACCGGAGTTTGATCAAAATGAAATTGCAACCCAACCGACTGGCCGGCGCGCTGGCCGTCGCCCTGGCGCTGTCGGCAGGACAGGTTGCGGCCCAGACCGCCACGCCGTCCCAGAACGCCACCGTCAACCTGATCCGCCTGCTGGTTCAGCAAGGCGTGCTCAAGCAGGACCAGGCCAACGCCCTGATCCAGCAAGCCGAAGCCGAGGCCGCGCAGGCCCGCAAGGCCGCCGCCGCACCGGCCGTGGCGGGTGGCGCCGGCGCCGCCATGGCGCAGCCGGGCGATGTGCGCGTCCCGTACATCCCCGCCACCGTCCGCGACCAGATCCGCGACGAGGTCAAGACCGAGGTCATGGCGCAGGCCAAGGCCGAGAACTGGGCCGCGCCCAACACGTTCCCCGACTGGGCGTCGCGCATCACCGTCGAAGGCGACGTGCGCTTCCGCGACGAGTCGCGCTTCTTCGACAGCGGCAACAGTGACGAGCTGATCGACTTCGCCAAGTGGAACCGCAACGGTCCGATTCCCACCTTCGTGGCGGGCCAGCCCTACGGCCTGGACATCCCCTACATGAATGCGCGCCAGGATCGCCGCAACCTGATGCGCATCCGTGCCCGCCTGGGGGTCAAGGCCCAACTGTCCGAGCAGTGGATGGCCGGTATCCGCCTGGCTTCCGGCAGCGACAACAGCCCCGTGTCCACCAGCGATACGTTGGGCGGCGGCATGGCCAAGAAGGACATCTGGCTCGACCAGGCCTACCTGAGCTATCGCCCGTACGAGTGGGCCACCATCACGGCCGGCCGCGCGGCCAACCCGTTCGTGTCCTCTGACATGCTGTACTCCAACGACCTGAACTTCGACGGCATCTCGGCCGCGTTCAAGCGTCCGCTGGGCAACGGCAGTCCCGTCACGCTGTTCGGCTCGCTGGGCGCCTACGCCCTCGAATACTCGAACAACCCGTTCAGCAGCGACACCTTCTCCGAAGGCAAGAGCGAGAACAAGTGGCTGTTCGGCGCGCAGGCCGGCGCCGAATGGAAGATCGACAGCCAGAACAAGCTGCGCGGCGCGCTTGCGTATTACCAGTTCCAGAACATCGAGGGCGAGCGTTCGGCGCCTTGCGATTCGCTGATGACCGTCTGCAGCACCGATTGGTCGCGTCCGGCCTACATGCAGAAGGGCAACACCCTGTTCCTGCTGCGTGATGTCGTCCAGAGTTCGGCCGACCAGGCCGACTGGAGCGAATACCAGTACGTGGGCCTGGCGTCCAAGTTCAACCTGCTGAACCTGAACCTGCGCTGGGATACCCGCCTGTTCGACAACCTGGCCATGCGCCTGGATGGCGACTACGTCCGCAACCTGGCCTACAGCAAGAACAAGCTGGTCAGCCGTGCCGGTGGCGCCGCCAACATCGTCAACTCGCGCGAGAACCTGGACGACATCGAGAGCGGCGGCAACGCCTGGATGTTCCAGGCCACCATCGGCGACGGTATCGACCTGGCCCGCAAGGGCGACTGGATGGCCTTCGCCGGCTACAAGTACATCCAGCCCGACGCGCTGCCCGATGCCTACAACGATTCCACGTTCCACCTGGGCGGCACCAACGCGCGCGGCTACTTCCTGGGCGGCGGCTATGCGTTCGACAAGAACGTCTACGGCTTGCTGCGCTGGAGCAGCGCCAAGGAAATCTATGGTCCCCCGCTGGCCATCGACGTCCTGCAGCTCGAAGTCAACGCACGGTTCTGATCATCATGCGCAACCAACCCTCCCAACTCGCGCGCGTCCAGCGTGACGTTGCCAAGACGCCGATGTCCCCGGCGTTGCGGCAGGTCGCCTGGACGCTGAAGGCCACCGCCGCGGCGCTGGCCACCATGCTGACGGTCTTTCCGGCCCACGCGCAAAGCATGGAAGAACGCCTGCGCACCCAATTGCGCAGCGCCACCCAGCAACTGCAGCAGCTGCAGAGCCAGCAGGCACAGTTGAACGCCGCCAAGAGCGCAGCCGAGACCCAGCGCGATGCCGCGCAGAAAGAGGTCGAACAGCTGCGTGCGCAGCTCGGAAAGGCCCAGGGCCAGGCCGAGCAACTGGCGGGCCAGCAGGACGCCATCCGCGATGCCGCGCGTGCGCAGGCTGCCGCCAGCAACGAGCAGATCGGCAAGTTCAAGGCCGCCTACGACGAACTGCTGGGCATCGCCCGCGCCAAGGACGCCGAAGGCAAGAAGCTGCAGGTCTCGCTCACCGAGCGCGATTCGCAACTGAAGCTCTGCGAGCAGAAGAACGATCAGATGTACACCGCCGGCAGGGAGATCCTGACGGCGTACGAATCGTTCAGCACTGGCGACCTGCTGAGTATCCGGCAGCCGCTGGCGCGCGAAGCCCGCGTGCAGTTCGATGAAAAGGCCCAGGAATACGGCGACAAGCTGTACGACAGCAAGTACGACCCGCGCCTGGTGCCGCAGCAGCAATCCGGAGCCAAGCCCGCACAGTAATGCGCTGGCCGATATCGTTCCAGCCTTACCCCGGCGGCTGTGCGCCGCCGGGACGTTTTCCACACGTCAATACGAGACTGTCACATGACGGATACCACCCTGATCCAATCCCTGAGCGCAACCAAGCTGCAAGACATCCTGCAAAGCATGGGGTATCGGGTTACCAGCACCGAGCAGAACGGCATGGTGCAACTGCTGAGCGCCACGCAGGGCATCGGCTTCGCCGTGCGCTTCGGCAATCCTTCGCACACCGAAGGCGAATTCGTCGACTACACGCTCAGCTGCGCGCTGCGTGTGCAGGGTGACCTGCCGCAGGGCCTGGTCGAATCGTGGAACATCGGCAAGCGCTTCGCACGCCTGGCCCAGCAAGGCACTTTCCTGGTCCTGGAAATGGACGTGATCGCCGCCGGCGGCGTTGCCGAGAACCATCTGCGCGCCACCACCGAACTGTGGGACCGCCTGCTGCAAGAGTTCCTGCTGTTCCTGCGCCAGTACGCCACGCAGGCCGTGCAGGCTGAACAGGGCGAGCAGGCCGCCGAGACGGCTGCCGAGGCCGTCGCTGAAGCCGGCAAGGCCGACAGCAAGGAATAAGATGTGCCCCCATGCGGCCGGGGTGTTCCCGCCGCATGGCTCTGTTTGAATGGGATGAATGAAATGAAGAAGTCGGATTACGCAGCGCTGCGTATGCGCTGGATGAGTGCTTTTGGCCTGGCGCTGGTGTTGAGCGGTTGCGGCGACAAGGGCCAAGCCGAACAGACCCAGAAGCCCGCCGAGAGCAAGCCCGCCGCGCAAGCGACCAAGCCCGCCGCCACGCCCGCGGCGACGCCCGTCACCAATTCGCCCGCCGTTGCCACGATGGGCACGCTGTCGGTGTCGCAAGGCGACCTCGAACAACTGTTGCGTTCGCTGTCCCCGGCGCAACGCCAGCAACTGACGGCCAACCGCGCCGCGCTCGAACAGGTCGTGCGCAGCAGCTTGGCCGAGAAGGCACTGCTGGGTCAGGCCCGCGCGCAGAACTGGGCCGACAAGCCCGAAGTCAAGCGCGCCATCCAGGCCGCGCAGGAACAGATCGTCTTCCGCTCATATCTGGACTCCGTCTCTCAGCCGCCGGACACCTATCCGTCCGAAGCCGAACTGCAGCAGGCCTACGAACAGAACAAGGCGCGCTTCGTCCAGCCCGCGTCGTACCGCGTGAGCCAGATCTTCCTGGCCGCGCCGTTCAACGACGCCGAGGCCGTGGCCGCCGCTCGCAAGAAAGCAGCGGAGCTCGTCAAGCGTGCGCGCGCGCCGCAGGCGGATTTCGCTCAGCTCGCCCAAGAGAATTCGCAAGACAAGGAAAGCGCCGCTCGCGGCGGAGACACGGGCTTCATTCCCCTGCAGCAGGTGGTGCCGGAGTTGCGTAGCACGGTCCAGCGCCTGAAGAAGGGTGAAGTCAGCGAAGTGGTGCAACTGCCCTCGGGTTTGCACATCGTCAAGCTGGTCGACCTGCGCGACTCGCGCCAGGTCCCGCTGACCGAGGTGCAGGTGCAGTTGCGCGACACCATGCGCGCGCAGCGCCAGCAGGACGCCGCGCGTGCCTATCTGGAGGGACTGCTCAATGCAGGCACGGTCAGTATCGACGGCAAGGCGCTCCAGGGCGCTGTCGACGGCGCCAAGTAAAGCGGGCGTCGTTGTCCATTCGCCGTTTCGCAATGTGCGCGACGTGCTCAATGCACGTCTGCGCAAGCTGGTCGGCCACAGTCGCGCCACGCGCAGCGCCACGCTGGGCGTAAAGCTCTTTCCGGTGCTGCGCGAAGCGATTCCGCAGCAACCTCAATGGCGCGAACTGGTGCCGTCCATCGTCACGCTGAACGATCCCGAGGATGCGGCCGCGCTGCGGCCCACCGAGGCCATCGCGTTGTATCGCCTGCTGCGGCTGGTCTGGCTGGCCGAACTGGTGTTCGGTGATGAGGGCCTGGCGCACGAGTGGCTGTCCACGCCCAAGGCGCAGTTGTACGGCGCCGTGCCGGTCGGCCTGATCGGCTCGGCCCGCCATGCCGGCCACATCGAGCGCTGGTTGCTGAATATCGAAGAAGGGAATGGTCCGTGATGCAGCTGTGGCGCTTGAGCAATAGCGGTCTGCTGGGCGGCGGGTTCTACCCAGGCGGGCGCTGGCTGCCCGCCGGCGCGCCCGTCGTGCTGCTGGACCCATCCCCCCTGGCGGCCATTTGCGCACGGTTGGCGCTGGTCGAGGCCGAGCATCCCCGCAAGCTTCCCCGCCAGTACCGCCTGCTGGAGATCAGCGTGCCCGGCCGAGCCGGCACGCAGGTGTGCACGGCGCCGCGCAACTGGCGCACCGATCTGCCCGCCACTCGCGCGCTGGGGCACGCCTGGCTCGAGGCCGGCGCCGACCTCATGTTCAAGGTGCCTACCTTGGCCGGCGGCGAGCAATACCTGCTGAACTGCGGCCATCCCGCCATCGCGGATTGCCAGGTCCGTTCCGTGGCCACCCAGCCGTTCGAAGACCAGCCCGAACTGTTCGGCGGTGGCGTGGCGTGGTCGAGCGAACGGGATTGGCTCGCCAAGCCCTGAGCGGGGCGATTCCGTCTGGTTGGGCCTGCTCAGGTAACCGGCGCCGCACGGCGCAATTCTCCTTTCTCGTACCTGGTTTTTGCACGCCATAGGGATAAATCCCGGTGCGTGCAAACTTGCACTGCCTCCGGGAAAGGAGTATTTGTTATGACAACTAGATAAATAATCCGAATCCAGAGACAAACCACGGCGCTTCCGGCGTCCTGGAAGCAGGTTCAAGCGCAAGCTGTCAGTGCGTGCCCATCAATCGGCAGGAGGAGCTGATGATGATTGCTACGATGTTCGATCGTTCCAGCATGGTGTCTGACGAAGAAAGCCGTACAGCCTGGTACGAGTTGCACAATGCGCGCAGGCGGTCCCTCGTGACCTTCGCCCTGCTGGCGCCATTGACCGGCCTGGTCGGTCCACTGGTGCTGGTGCCGGCCTTGGGTTTTGCGGGATGGCTGCTGATCGCCGCGGGCGTGCTGTCCTGTGTGGGCTTGCTGTTCTACATGGCTCGCATCGATGCCGACATGAGCGACATGAAGCGGCCGGCCGGAGTGGTCGATCACGCTCGGGCAAGCAAGCATGCGCGCCACGCATCCCGGCAACCGCATAGCGTGCAATCGCTGTCGGGCGCCCGTGCCCGCCGCGCCGCGCAGCAACTCCAGTTGCAGCCGGTGTTCAGCGGTGCGCGCCGGCGGCCGTATCGCCTGGCGCATTGAGCGCGGGTTGATCGCTTAGCGTTGACGCACGCTGGCTGTTGATGGCGTTGCGCTCTTGATGGAGCGGGATGCCTGTCGGAGGCGCGGAAAGGGCATCCGGGGCGGTTGGGGTGATCGGAGTGTTCACCTTGATCCGTTCACCGTCCGGCATGGTTGTACACGGTCATGAAAAACATTTGGCCCCTGGCCGCGCTATCGCGGCCAGGGGCCAAATGTTTTCGTGACACCTTCAATGGCGGGGCGGCAGAGTCACCGCGCCGTTGAGGTACTGCCGATCAGGACTGTCGATCCTGCTTGGTGTCGTCAGCGGGTTGATCCGAGGGGGCTTCCGTTGTTGCAGCACCCGCGGCGGCGGATGGCTGGGTCGCCTCGGCATCGGCTTGAGCAACTTGCGTCGCCGACACCTCGGCTTCGGCCGCCTTTGGCGCCGCGTCGGCGGTATCAGCGGTGCTGACTGCCGCGTTCGCTTGAGGTTCGGGCGCAGCATCAGCCGGCGTCGTCGTGTCGGCATCCTGCGCCGACGCTTCAGCATCCGTCGTGGCCGCTTGCGTTTCAGCCGACGTGCCTTCCGGCGCATTGGCCGCAGCCTTTTGCGCCGCAGCCGCCTTTTCCTCTTGCGCCTTCTGCTTGCGCTGCTTGCGCGCCAGGAAGCTGGCGTGCGCGGCTTCGGCCGGCGTGACGGTGCCGCTGGGCTCGCCGTTCAGGTCGAGGCGGGCGGCTTCCTTCACCAGGCAGGCCCAGTAACGCTGCGCCGAGCACCACGTGGCCACGGCCTGCTTGATCTCGTCCTCGCTGAGGTTCAGCTTGGCCGAGTGCGCGTACAGATCCTCGATGATGCCCAGCTTGAGCGGCACGCGTGGATCGGGGCGCTTCGGGAAGGCCTTGGGGAAGTGCTTCTGCAGCCGGCCGATGGCCACCAGCAGCGGATCGCGCGGCGGCTCTTCCGGGCGCTCGCGGCGCTGCTGCTGCGGACGATTGCCGCCGCGCGCTTCGCCTTGCGGACGCGGACCGCGGCCTTCGCCCTGGGGACGAGGCCCACGGCCTTCGCCCGGCTTGCCGGAGCGGCCTTCGCCCTGGCGATTGGGGTTGCCACGGTGGGGGCGATCGCCGCCACCTTTGCCGGCGGGCTTGCCGCCCGGCTGCGCATCCTGCGCCTTGGCACCTTGCCTGTCGCCCGGCTTGCCGCCGCCCTTGTTGGGGCGCGGCTCTTGCTTACCCTGCTGCTGCCGTTCTTCGGCCGCTTGCTTGGCCAGCATGTCGCGCAGCGCGGCGAGTTGTTCGAATCCCATGTTATTGCGTATAGCCTGCTTGGTCGGTTTAGCCCGCCATTGTATTCAACATTGCGAAGTGCTGGAGGCAGTGTCGTTTGGGGGCGTCGAAGTGTAAGTTTTGATGGGCGGTCGGCAGCCCTGCTTTGAATAGCCAGAGACATGAGGCGGCCTACGGGCCGCACAGGGCGCATCAGCGCCCGCGCTGCAATTGGTGTGCCCAAGGCCGGGCGTCAGGCCGCATTTCGTGGTTCGAAGAGATGAATGACAGGCTGGGGTACAATCCGTGTCCGTTGCCGATGGGGTTGCTCATCGGCAATCCGTCGGGGCGTAGCGCAGCCTGGTAGCGCATCTGCTTTGGGAGCAGAGGGTCGTGAGTTCGAATCCCACCGCCCCGACCAATAAAATCAAAGGGTTAGCTCAGTGTCGTTGAGCTAACCCTTTTTCTTTGCTGGGCATATGGGACAACATATGGGACAACGAACTTGCAGTTGGCGGTGAGCAAGTTCAGGCGGCATCAAGGCAAGGATGTGCACTCGGTAGCAATAGCCCATCTCGGGACTTGCCGGGTCTCTGCTTGATTGGGGGGGGCGGGCAGCTCGCTGCACTTTGGGCTCATCAGGCCAATTGGGTGGGCTCTGGGGACTGTTGCGCTTGGGGCAGGCCAAACCCCTTCATCTGAGGCTGTGTTGCTGGGGCAGCAAAGCGAGAGTTCCGAGCCCAGGTCGCAGAGCATCGGCGGCACCACGCGACAGTTGAATCGTTACGACCCCTCGGCCCTTCCATCCTCGCGGCGTTATTCGTTAGCGGACCAAATGCCGAGCGGTGCTGTGGACCGGTCTTCCGCGGTTGCACTTTTAAAGCGTCGCGGCCTGTACTCTGCATGTGCTGTGTGCATTGCACTGAGACCATACTGCACACCTCAGTGTCAAATGCGCTCTGAGCTGCGCTGAGAGAAATCAAAGTCGACGGTCTATCCGACCCGAACTGCGGAGACTTGGCCTAGTACGGGAATGAGGGGATAGGGCATCCTTTAACCTAGTACTGATACGAGGGGTGCCCTTTCGACAATGGAAGTAGGAGTTGCCAGCGCAATGTCTGAATGGCTGCGACAGGGACACGGAGTCTTTCAGGCGGCTAACAGATTATTTCGCTGAGTCGACCCCGGGCTGGCCGCGATCCCGCGTATGAGGCGCTGAAACTTGTCCGCAGGTCCGTAGATTTCACCCCGCCGCAACCGTCCGCACTTGTGAATCGTGGAGGGGGCGGCCTTGGTGGATCCTGCTGCACCGAAGGAGCGTGGGGCGCGATTAATGCTCAGAAACACGGAACGTGGGTCGCAGCAAAAAGGTCGGCAATGGCTGGACCAAAGCGCGGTTCATGTCGCGGAGAAGTTAGTGGCTTGAATTGCCGACAGGGTATTTGAGTATCTCGGCCTGGCAAACAGTTCCCAGTCAAAAGAGTCCGGCTCGTGGCGTTGCAAAAATAACTCCCACCTTGAGACGCCGGCGCCGGACAGTTGCCATCCTAGTCACGTAAGTCTGGAACATCATCAACCGTTGATCGTTCCAGCTTCACTGACAGTGGGCGAGGGGCGGGGCGGCTGTCCAGTTGTGGACCATCGAACAGATCCGGAGTGCTTGGCTGGCGTAGAGATCAAGTGTTGACGCCATCAGTCAAAGCCCGTTTCAAACACCCTATCAAAATCCCCTATCAAATATTCCGAATGTGCGGGGAAGCTTGGCGCCCCGGTGGGCATCGATTCTTGCCATGGACAGAAGGGAAGGCTGGCTCGGCGGTCTCACGTTCTAGCGAGCGAAGTCGTTGGATTGTGCAATACAGGACTCTGGCCACACCCTCCGACTTGCCCACGTTCTTTTGCACGGCGCCAACCTTCTTCTAGACCCTGCAAGGCAAAAACTCGGAGATTCGACTCGCGTTTCAGAAACAGAGCGCGAGACCGCGCAGAACGCGCTCTGGGCTGCAATGACTCTAAAGTGGCTGCTACCCCGTCACCCGAGGTGTTTCGATCGCTCATGCGGGCTGTGGACGCGTCTAAGGGCCATCACTGCATCTACGAGGGCGTCCCATCTGGAATTGGTCCGGCCTATTGTGGCTTATCAGGTCAGACAGCGGCGCAGACGCTGTTGACACTGGCGTAGCCAGTAAAAGATTTGGGATTGGGAATGGGATTGGGATTGGGATTGGTAGCTTTGCATCCGGTTTGCACTGGGTTCGAAAGTAAAACCTAGCCATAACCTGCTGGGTTTCCGGTACAGGCCCCGAGGTTCCCTCGCTTCGTGGGTGTTTCTCCTATGAGGATCGCCATGGATCCTGTGTCAGCGGCGCTCATGGACCTCAAGATCTGAGCAACTGTGCTGGGGCACAGCGCGCTCCTTTACGCCGTGTTTCAGAACCAAATTGGTCGAGGTGCCGCTCTAGGTTTTGATGTGGGAACCGGCGGTTAACCAAGTAGGAACCCAGCAGGATCCCAACGGGTTTCCTGTTACGAACGATGTTGCGTTGCGCTGCGGATTCTCAGTTCATATCCGGCGGTGATTGCTATCATCAGGCGTACCGATAGGGCTGTGTTTGTGGAGAAAAGCGTATGGACTTGGGTACTACGGTGATGCTCGGAGTACTTGTAGCTGTTATCGCATTCGGCCTTTGGGTCGCGAATAACATCGCTCGTTCCGAAGGGCGCAACAAAGAAGACCATCAGACCTGAAGCGGCAATAATTCGGAGTGGGTCTCAAAAATTAGGCTGGCTTATTATGTTCTTTGAAGTAACAATTGGTCATCTAGTCCATTCCGGGAGGGGGACGTGGCCGATTTCTTCATTGAACATAGCCACATGCTGGCTTTGAAACCCATTAGCAGTCCGAACTCGGGTTTTAGGCCAGGCCAGTTGGGCGCTCTTCATTCTGTGGCGGCCCACTTTTCGGTCTACGACGAGCCGGCCATAGTGTCTTTGCCGACTGGATATGGGAAGACTGCCGTGATCATGGCGCTTCCTTTTTTGTTGGGCTCAAACCGTGTGCTGGTGGTGGAACCCACGGATGTGCTGAGACGACAGACCTCGGCCCACTTCGGCGAACTGTCGACGCTACGCAAGCTCAAGGTCTTACCGGCGGAGGCAGGAAATCCTCATGTACATCCACAGAAGGGCAGGCCATTGAGCGCCGATGAATGGCTTGCCTTTCGAACTTTCGATGTCGTCGTGTCCACGCCAGCGAGCACATCGCCGGTCCTGGAGCCCGTAAGTCCCGCAGATCTATTCGATTTGATTATCTTTGACGAGGCGCACCATGCTCCAGCAGACACTTGGAGTGCGTATCTCGGTCACTACTCCCGCGCCAAGTTTGTCTTCTTGACGGCTACTCCATTCAGGCGCGATAAAAAGGCAATTCCGGGTCGTCTGGCATATAGCTATCCAGTTTCCAAGGCGTCTCGCGAACAAGCGTTTGGGAGCGTCTCCTTTCGTCCAGCGCCTGTGCATAACGATCACGATGAGGACGAGGTGGACCTTGCCATCGCAAGGGTGGCGATTGCACAGCTGCGGGAAGATCAGGCGCAAGGATTCGACCATCGACTGTTTGCGCGAGCATCCTCGATATCCGCTGCTAGGAAGGTAACGGGGATTTACGCCGGGCTTGGGGTGAGGGTAGAAGCGATCGACAGCGGAATTTCCAAACGGAGGCAGGAGCAACTGGAGGTCTCCTTGCTCCAGGGGGAGCTGGAGGGAATAGTCTGCGTTGACATGTTCGGGGAGGGCTATGACTTTCCAAAGCTGAAGATCGCAGCACTCCATGCGCCGCACCGCTCCCTGGTTCCAACGATACAGTTCATAGGGCGGTTCGCGCGAACAAACGATGAACGCACGGGAAACGCTACTTTGGTGTCGACTGTGAGTCGTCTGCAGGATGCCACTGCACGGCTCTTTCAAGAGGGAGTGGACATCGCTTCCCTTATCGACGAAGAGGCGAGGCGACAGCTCGCCGAAGGGGCTGCCGATGAATCGATCTTGGAGATCTTGAAGCCGAAGAGGCAGACAGTCTCTGACTACGATGCCGTGTCGCCAATGTCATTTGAGCTATATGCCCATGCTCGAATCTTTCAGTGCGACGAGGCCCCGGACTTCACTTTGTTTGAGGCATTGATAGGGCGACGGCTTCACTTGGCTAAGCAGTGGATCTCGGATGATGGATTGATCACACTGCTTTTGACCGTCGACAATGAGCCGCCGAACTGGGCGACTGCTGACGTACTCGTAAATGTACGACACGACGTTTTCCTGCTGGCCTACAACGCCGCTACGCGATTGTGCTTCATTGGCTCCACTCGTAGAACAGATCGCTTATATATCGCACTAATGCAGGTCGTGGCCAAGGATCACCATAGGCCTTTGAGCTTCGAGGAGACCATCCGTGCGCGCGCCGGCCTCACGGATATGCGCTTCTACGCTGTTGGCTTGCGTAACACGGCCGTAAATTCGCAAGCAGAATCCTATCGCATGCTAACTGGACCTCGTGCTGAGCGAGCGGTCACGCCGGGCGATGGGCGCGCCTACGTACAGGGACATTACTTTGGGAGTGGATTGGAAGATGGCGAGCGTGAAACCATCGGAGCAAGCAGTAACTCGCGTATATGGAGCAATCAACGTCTCTCCGTATCGCAATACCTTGAGTGGATATCGAAGCTGAACAATCGCTTGAATGGCGACGAAACGCTGGCAGAGTCTCAGCTAGATCTCGTCCAGCATTCGCGGACGTTGCGGCGAATCCCAGATGTTGTTATTGGTGGAAGTTGGTCGCGCAATGCCTACAAGCAGGCGCATCGGCTGAGATATCGACGTGTTGGGCAGCAGCAGTGGCTCTATCGCCAAATCACTGATCTAGAGCTCTCGTCATTCGCCTCAGGACCTGATGGCCTGGATTTCGAAATCGTCTCGGACTCAGATGCGGTGCCCTACCGCATGTCTTTAGCCGGGGGCGCATTGTTTCGACAGCACGGCGCTGGTTGGGAAGTCGAAATATCTAGCACGCACGATGACTGGTTGGATTTTGACCAGTGGCTTTCTATGCACCCTCCAATCTTTTACGCAGCCGACAAGTCATCGTTCGAAGGGATGAACTGCTACCCGCCTCCGAAGCTGGCCAGCAATCGGCTCCTTGATGAGGACGTCGAGAACCCTGGGTGGGATGGCTGTGAGATCGGTAGAGAGTTTGACGCCGATAATCCCGAACGAATGACCGTCCACAGACATTTGGAATTGTGGATCAGGGCGCAGGAAAATCTCGAGGTCCTCGTTTATGACCACAGGACTGGGGAGGCCGCCGACTACATCGCGGTCACACGAGAAGAAGACGACAGAGTCCTCGTCAGTCTGTATCACTGCAAGGGAGCTGGGGGCGAACCGAATGGTGCCCGTGTTGACGACGTCTACGAAGTCACCTGCCAGCTACTAAAGTCAGTTGTTTATTGCGAATCCCGTGTGTTGGTCGAGCATGTGGAGCATCGGATAAATGAAAGGCGGCATAGGCGTCCTTCAGTCTTCAAGGTCGGCAATCTTGCAATGTTGCAAGAGATCTTGATGAACCGGAGCGCGGACAAAGTCAGTTTCGCCATCTATGGCGTGCAGCCGGGGATTTCGAAAGGACAGATTGATGCCCACCTCGCTGATCTTATGGCCTTCAGTATTGACTACGTGAAAAGAGGGGGCGCGGCCGTTGGGAAATGGTTGGTGAATGCATAGCCGAGACTTCCATCAGGTGGGGCCGCCTTTGTCACCGGAGACTTAAAGGCGTGGGCGCAACACTGAAGTGGTTTCTGAACAAACTTGGACAACTGCTCGCAACGCGTCGAAGGTGGCTCAGATGCAACAAATGTACTGGGAAAGCTTTGCCGTGCTTCGCGGTGCCGATGACCAGGCGGACCAGCGGCTCTCCGCTTCGCTCACTGAATAAAACCTGTCGAGGAGTGCGGCGGCTGGTCCAGGTTCGGCTCTGTGGGCGATCTTATTCCGTACCGTATTGAGTTGCTCCGCAGCAACCCAGCATCCGCCCTCATTAAAGTGTCCGGCGACTGCTCTTGCCAGGCACAAGGCATTAGAGAATGTGAGCTTCGCTTCGTCAAAATAGCGAGGGTTGGCGACTGACGAACGGGTAATGGATCGCAGTTGCTCTTCGACCAGGAGGTGCCCTTTCAGTATTACTGTGAGTTCGTCCGCTGTTGGAGGAACGAGCCGAAAAAATCGTTCGTCATTTTCTGCAAAATCGGCTTTATGGTCGGCAGGACTCTTCACGGGGGCGCTCGCATGAGATATAGGGGCGCGACGAGGTTAGCGCGCAATAGAGGGGAGGAGCAATCTCGGCTTTGGCAGGGACTACCTTATCTCTTGCCAGGCGGAACTCACCAGCCCGAACTTTCACCTGATGTCGGTGGCCTCGGCTCCGAGCGAGGTACGGTCGTACCTGGGAAAGTTGCGTACCGTACATTCCTTCATGTAGGTACGGTAACGAGGCGAATCGATCTCCTCTTGCCCAGCGGCGGCTTTTGGTCGGCAAATGCCTATGAGGCCCGCCATTCTTTGTGGCGTGGGGGGGTGATGATGGGAAGCGGAATCGACGTTGCGGCAGCACCTGACGGCCCGGACGCACTCGACCCGGCGCCGCGCCGTCTTGCTGTCGAAATTCATCCAACTTGGGATTTACGTCATCCAGTTTGGGAATCGAGAATTTTCGATATACAAGCACTGGCGCGGCTTCCGGCCAGGTTTTCCTTCTGAAGGTCTGATTTCCCGGTGCGATTGCAGGGGGGGGGAGCCCCCTACCCCTGTGGGTCTCGGCCGGCGTGAAGCCACGGCTATTGATTTGACGGTGATGCCGTCCCCTCGCATGCTGAATGTCGACAGCTCAGCAGGGTGCCCCAGCCCGCTATGGGTTGCTCGAGAGCCGGAATCTCTTACGGCTTCACCGAGGTAATGGCACAGAGAGATTGCGTGACTTGCCGATCCGGTGAAGATCCGTCAGTCGGCGGAGTAAGAACCATCTGCACCCCGCCTTTAACACTGTTCACGGTATACGGTCTATGACGCAACCCGCGCACTTGCAGCGAAGTCGTGCTAGCTTGCTCACGATGATTCTGCATGATGGAGTTGGAGTTGGAGTTGAGCCGGTCCGGTGGACGGTTTCCGGTTTGATTCTCAAACCATTTGAGGTGCCCCGTCAGCATACTGTGGGTCATGCTCGGGAGCATTGAATCGGGTCTGCTGGCTCCTTTCAAAGTTCAGGGGTGAGAGGTAGCCCAGGCCGCTGTGGCGGCGCCTGGGGTTGTACCAACCTTCAATCCAGGTGAAGACGGCCATGCGGGCCTGCGCCTTGGACTCGAAGCTGTTGCGCTCGATGAGTTCTGCCTCCAGGCTGGCGAAGAAGCTCTCGGCCATCGCGTTGTCATAGGCATCGCCCACGGTTCCCATTGAAGGGCGAACGCCCATTTGACGACAGCGCTCGCCGAAGGTCAGGCTGGTGTACTGGCTGCCCTGGTCGCTGTGATGGATGACGCCTTGCGGCTTGCGCTGGGTCAGCGCCATGTTGAGCGCCGAGAGCACCAGCTCGGCCGTCATGCGCTCGCCCATGGACCAACCTACCACACGCCGGCTCCACACGTCGATGACCACCGCCAGGTACAGGAACCCTGTCCAGGTGGGCACGTAGGTCATGTCGGCCACCCAGAGCTGATTGGGGCCACTGGCCCGGAACTGGCGCTTGACCAGGTTGTGGGCCGGCGAGTCGCGTTTGTCGCGCCGCGTGGTCACCGTGAAGCCCCGGCGGCGGCTGATGCCCCGGATGCCCGCTGTGCGCATGAGGCGTGCGACGCGCTGGCGGCTGATGCACACGCCTTGCTCGACGAGCTCGGCCCGCACACGTGGCATGCCATAGGACTCGTAGGAGTCCTTGTGAATCTGGCGGATGCGCTCGGTCATCACCGCGTTGGTGATGCTGCGTTGGGAAGGAGCGAAGGAGCGCGTTCGCGCCAGGCGTAGAAGCCGCTGGCAGAGACGCCCAGAACACGGCACATGGTGCACACGGGGAAGTCGGCCTGGTTCGCCATCACGAGTCCGAAGACTTCGTTGAAGTCGCATCGCTGCGACCGGCAAACCAGGCCGTAGCCTTTGCCAGGATGTCGCGCTCTTGCTGCAATTGGCGAACCTGGCGGCGCAGCCGGCTGAGCTCCTCGCGCTCAGCCGTGCTCAAGCCTTCCTTACCGGGCAACGGCTTGCCACTGTCGATGGCGGCCTGGCCGACCCAGTTGGTGATGGACTGCGCGGTGACGTTGAACTCGCGGGCGAGTTCGGCTGGCGTGCGCCCGGCACGCACCAGCTCGACCATCTGCTGTCTGAACTCCGCCGGGTACGGCGGTTTGACCTTGGACATTTGCGGCTCCTTGAACACAAAGAATGATGTGTCCACGATACCGGGTCAACTCCAAACAGCCTGCTTTCAAATCGTTTTGGCGGGCCGCGTTCAGGCGCTGCGTTGGCGGTTTTGGTTCAGGCCTGCGGCCTTGAATGCCTCGAATAGCGTGGCTCCGTGGGATGAGAGCGTCACGTCGGTGCGCCGCAATAGGCCTATTGGCTCATCGGTTCCGCCAACCGGCATGGGAACCCGCACCAGTTCACCGCTGGCGACATAGCTGTCGACCAGGCTGGCAGGAACGAACCAGATTGCTTCATTCTGCAGCGTGAGTTGAAGATTCAGCGAGACCGACAGGCTGCAGATTCTTGCCGCGCTCTCGGGCACGCCGAATGCGGCTAAGACGCTATCCGCCGACTGGCGGATGAGGGTGCCCGCGGTCGGCAAAAGGAGGTCATAGGAACCAAGCGTGCTTGCTGTGATGGCGCCCCGGAGGATGGGATGTTCCGCGCGGACGACGATCGTGAGCGGTTCGCGAAAGAGGTGCTCGAAGCTCATTCCCGTCATGGATGATGGCTCGCCCAACCGGCCAACGACGAAATCGACCTCAGCCGCTTTGAGGCTGCGCAGCAGTTCCAAGTTGGGTCCCGTGTGGACGTCAATGCTCACGGTCGCAAATTCCCGCCGGAATTCCGCCAATGCCGCTGGGAACAACACCTGGGCAAGGGTGGGAAGAATGCCGACCCGCACGACGGAAGGAGGTGCTTGATTTCCGCCCCGGAGTTTTTGCACACCTTCCTGTAGAGCCGACAGGGCTGCGTTGGCATAAGGCGCGAACATCCGGCCGTGATCGGTGAGTTCCGCTCCTTTACGTCCGCGCTCGAACAGGCGAGCGCCGGTCGCCGACTCCAACTCCGCCAGGGTTTTGGAAACCGCAGGCTGAGTGATGGCAAGCGCTTCACTCGCTTTTTGCAGGCTGCGAAGTTGGGCGACCGCGATAAAGCATTGAAGATGCCGTAGTTTGATGCGATTCCCGTGTATGTCGATATCCATAACTTTTTCGGCATCTTGTAGATATAAAAGATCACTATATATAACTTTCTGGCGTGGTTAAAGTCGTCCTATTCCACCTACGACCGGGGTCTACTTTGAGCCACGAAGACGCTATCCTCCTTACGCCTCGCGATTGGCAGGCAAATCCGCCCTACAGTCATCCGCCGTACAAGTCCTCTGTATTGCGCAGTCCGTCGCTGCCCTTGGTGCCTCTGAAGGGCGCGCTGGGTAATCGGCTTGCGCCCGTGTACGGCAGCGAGCAGCTGGGGAGTTTGGATAACGACCTGACCCTAAACGCGGTCAAGAACGGAGCCCCCCTCGGCGAGCGCATCATCGTGACGGGCCGGGTGCTGGATGAGTCAGGCAGGCCCGTTCGCCATACGCTGGTGGAAATCTGGCAGGCCAATGCGGCGGGCCGGTATGTTCACAAGGGCGATCAGCATGACGCGCCGCTCGACCCCAATTTTCTTGGGGCGGGGCGCTGTATTACGGATGATCAGGGGCGCTATCGCTTCGTCACAATCAAACCGGGTGCGTACCCGTGGGGCAACCATAGCAATGCGTGGCGTCCGAATCACATTCATTTTTCGCTCTTTGGCCAGTACTTCGGGGCGCGGCTTGTGACGCAGATGTACTTTCCGGGCGACCCGTTGCTCGCGTTGGACCCCATCTTCCAGGGCGTGCCCGAACAGGCCCGCGACCGCCTCGTGGCGCGGTTCTCTCTTGCCGCGACCCAGGAAGGTGTGGCTCTCGGCTACGAATTCGATATCGTGCTGCGCGGCGCGCGCCAGACCCCCACGGAATAACCATGAGCCAACTAAAGCAGACTCCCTCCCAAACGGTCGGCCCGTTCTTCGCATATGGCCTCTGTCCGGAGCAATACAACTTTGATTTGAAAAGCCTGTTCACCGCCAATGCGGCCGAACCCGGCGTGGCGGGCGAGCACATCATCATCACGGGCACGGTCTACGACGGCAGCGGAGCCGCGGTGGGCGACGCCATCGTCGAGTCCCTGCAGGCCGACGCCTCGGGGCAATACGTTGCCAGCCACGATGACGCGATCGCTCGCGGATTCAAAGGCTTCTGCCGTGTCGGAACAGGCACGGAGGAGGGCAATAGGTTCGTGATTCGTACGATCAAGCCAGGACCAGTTGCCACTGGTTCGGCTCCCCACATTGATGTGATCCTTCACATGCGCGGCATGTTGATGCACGCCTTCACCCGGCTCTATTTCGAGGATGAGCCGGCGGCCAATGAGAGCGACCCTGTCCTGAACGTTGTTCCCGCAGCCCGCCGCCGAACGCTCATCGCCAAGCAGGTCGCCGGCTCGGGGGTGAAGCAGTATCGCTTCGACATCCACCTGCAAGGTCCGGACGAAACGGTCTTCTTTGACTGCTGAAGGAGCGCCGATGGGTACGCTGACAGATCTGCTGCGCGGTCATCCCGCCATGAACCATGTCTGGTCTGAAGCCGGGACCCTTCAGGCCATGCTCGATGTCGAAGCGGCGTTGGCCCGTAGCTGTGCAGAGCATGGCGTCATTCCTCAAGACGCGGTGGCGCCCATCGTTGCCGCATGCCGTGCCGATCTGTTCGATATCGATGCCCTCAAGAACGAGGCATCGGCCGGCGGAAACCTGGCCATTCCGCTTGTTCGGGAGCTCACGGCAAAAGTGAAGCGCGCGGACATCCGGGCGGCGGGATTTGTGCACTGGGGCGCGACGAGCCAGGACGTCATCGACACCGGCCTGGTACTGCAACTGCGTTCCTCTCTGGTGATCCTTGAGCGGCAGATCAACCGCCTTGCGTCCAGCCTGGCCGCGCGGGCGAGCGAGCACCGTACCACGCCGACGGTCGGCAGGACGTGGTTGCAGCAGGCCCTGCCGATGACCTTCGGACTGAAATTCGCGCAGTATCTCGATGCCGTGGCCCGTCTGCAGGATGACCTCACGAGGCATCAAGAGAACGTGGCGGTGCTGCAGTTTGGGGGAGCCGCTGGCACTTTGGCCAGCCTGGGTGACCAGGCATCGGCTGTCTCCCGGTCCCTCGCGCGTCACCTTGGACTGAACCTGCCCGACATCCCTTGGCATACGCAACGAGACAGACTCGTATCCGTGGCGGCATGGATGGGCATGTTGACGGGAGCATGCGCGAAGATGGCGCGCGACATGAGCTTGCTGGCCCAGACCGAAGTCGGCGAAATCGCGGAAGCCAGTGCAAAGGGCAAGGGAGGCTCCTCGACCATGCCGCACAAACGCAATCCGGTCGGTTGCGCCGTCGTGCTCAGCGCTGGAGTGAAGGCGCCACACTTGGTGGCGACTCTATTCAGCGGCATGGTCCAGGAGCACGAAAGGGCGCTTGGCGGTTGGCAAGCAGAGTGGGACGTCTTGCCGGAGCTCGCAGTGGTCACTGGCGGTGCCGTGGCGACGACTGCCGACATCATGTCGGGGTTGGAGGTGCACACAGACCGGATGCTGCAAAACCTGAACATTACGCGGGGCCTGATCCAGGCGGAAGCCGTCATGCTGGCACTAGGTATGCACATCGGGCGCCTTCCTGCGCACGAGGTGGTCGAGAGGGCATCGCGCCTGGCGGTCGCGTCAAATCTTCCCTTGCTGGAGGTTCTCTCGCGGGACGCCGCGGTAACGGACTATCTGTCCCCTGCGAGGCTCGCCGAGCTGTTGAGCCCGCTCAACTATTGCGGCCAGTCGACCGTCTATGTGGATGCTGTTCTTGCCAAGTACCACAGGCGACCGAGCGGTCCGGTTGCGCGCGGCGACGCGGCGAATGAAACGGAGGAAGACAATGAACGAGCATGACCGCTATGAGGCAGGATTGGAAGTCCGGTCCAAGGTGCTCGGAGAAGCGCACGTGCAGCGTTCCTTAAGCAACCGCACCGCATTGAGCACAGAGTTCCAGGACCTCATCACGCGCTACGCATGGGGAGAGATCTGGACGCGCGACGGCTTGCCCAGGCATACGCGCAGTCTCATCACCATAGGCCTGATGGTTGCCCTGAACCGCCAGGAGGAACTTGCGCTGCACCTCAAAGCAGCGAAGAACAATGGCGTATCTCCCGAAGAGATAAAAGAGGTGCTACTTCAGACGGCCATCTACTGCGGAGTACCTGCAGCAAACTCGGCCTTTCATCTCTTCGACAGCCTGTTCGCATCCGAGTAGCCCCGGCGTGAGAGGCGCGCCTTGTATCCCTGCAATGGATCGCGGGGATGCTGGCGCTTGTTCGCCCGAAAGCGGCGCGGCATCTTGTTCTCAGGGAAAACGCGAACGGAAAAAAAGCATTAGCTGATTGAACAATGCTTAGGTCTCTAATATTATTTTGAAATGCGCCCGGTTGGTGTCAGACCGCAAGAAACGTCGACATTCACCCTCACGAGAAGGCGCGGATCCAACGGAGACAATCATGTTCAATAGTTTCTCGAAGCGCATTCCGTCCTGTCACTTTGCGCGGCGAAGGTTTGCGATCGCCGCTGTCTTGTCCGCGCTGACATGGTCGGCGAATGCCCTTGCAGAAGATGCAGCGAAGTTTCCCTCTCATTCGATCCGCTTCATCGTTCCCTACGCCGCAGGCGGACTTCCCGACACGGTTGCGCGCGTTGTCGCTCAACGCGTAAGCCAGAACCTCGGGCAGCCTGTCGTGGTTGAAAACAAGCCGGGCGCAAATGGTGTGATAGCCGCGCAGACGCTCACGAGCAGTCCGCGCGATGGGTATACGTATCTCGTGACCGATGGATCGATGATGTCCATCAATCCGGCACTCTACAAAGATCTTTCATATGACCCCAAGCGGGATTTCGTTCCCGTCTCGCTGATCGCCACTTCTCCGTTGTTTCTCGCGGCTAACAGCCAGAGCAACATCAATACGCTCCAGGAGTTCGTCGAGCGCGCGAAGCGTGATGGCGCGAAGATGAACTATGGCTCTTCCGGCGTGGGAAGCTCGCACCACCTCACGATGGAAGCGTTGAACGTCGCGCTCCACTCCAAGATCACCCATGTGCCCTTCCGCGGCTCGGGGCAGTCCGTTCCCGCAATGATCGGGGGCCAGGTCGACGTCGTGTTCGCGGCGCTGCCGTCCCTATCCGGCTTCGCGGAAAAGGGACAGGCCAAGATCCTGGCGACCAATAGCGGCCAGCGTTCCGCACTTGCCCCGAACATTCCCGCTATCGCGGAGATCGTTCCCGGTTTCGACTTTGCCGTCACCGTGGGCGCTTTGGGCGCGTCCGGAATTCCCCCGTACGCCGTCAAGCGCATGAGCGAGGAAATCGCGAAAGCAGTCAAGGACCCTGCCGTGGTGAAGCAGTTCAACACCCTAGGCATTGAATCCGTGGGCGGTACGCCTGAAGCGTATCGGGACGCGATCGAGGCTGAAGGCAAGCGCTACGAAAGTGCGATTAAGGATGCCGGGATCAAGGCCAATTGAACCGTCGCCGTATCAAGTTGGAAATCCAGCATTGAAAAAATACTTAGATCTCTAATATAATTGATTTGCCAGACGCCGCATGCGTGTGCTGAGAGATCTGAGGATGAGGAGGATGTATGTTGACGAATAAAGAAAACGAGCTGCTCTGTCGCGTTGAAGGTGACGCGCCGATGGGGCAGTTGATGCGCAATTTCTGGATACCTATTTGCCTGAGCGAAGAGGTGAGCGAACCCGACGGAGATCCCGTCCATGCGCGGATCCTGGGCGAAGATCTAGTCGTTTTTCGTGATACCGAGGGACGGGTCGGCGTGATGGACGAGTACTGTCCGCATCGGAGGGTGTCGCTCGTTTACGGCAGAAACGAAGACTGTGGGCTGCGTTGCCTCTATCACGGCTGGAAAATGGATGTCGAGGGAACCGTCATAGAGATGGTCTCGGAGCCGGCAGCCAGCACCATGGCCGAGAAGGTGAAGCACAAGGCGTACAAGGTCCAAGAATGGGCGGGGCTGATCTGGGCGTTCATGGGAGACCAAACCCGCATCCCAGCGTTCGTGCCTCCGCCCTGGGCGCCGGAGAAGTCCGCGAAAGTCAGCATCGCGAAGGTCCTGATCCCGTGCAACTGGGCTCAGATCCTGGAAGGCGCTATTGACTCGGCCCATAGCTCCAGTCTGCATTCTTCGGACTTCGTGCCAGCACGCGTGGGGGGGGCGGAGGCAACCGAAAAGAATTGGTTGAGGCCGTCGACGGACAAGGCCCCGCGCATGCAGGTCCATCGTACCGACTATGGCTTCCGCTACGCGGCCATCCGACGCCCCATTACGAATGCCGCACAGACCGACTATGTCCGATCGACGGTTTTCGTAGCTCCCGGCACCGTGTTGATTCCGCCAAACAATCTGTACAACGTGGCGAACGTCAACGTGCCGATGGATGACACCAATTCGGTCTTCTACTTCATCGCGTGGGGGGACCGCGCCACGACACCAGACACCGAAACCTGGCGCAAATTCCTTGGCACCAGTATCGGCTCGGATCTTGACGATAAGTACCGCCCGCTGCGTAACGTGGACAACCGGTTCTGGCAGGATCGCCAAGCGATGAAGGCAGGTAACTTTACGGGTATCAAGGGCTTTCCGAACCAGGACATCGCAATGTGGGTAACGATGGGTCCGATCGCCGATCGCTCTAACGATCGCCTCGGGGCCAGTGACTTGGCTATCGTCGAGTTCCGTCGCCAGATGCTTGAGGCGGTCGAGGAATTTTCCCGAGGGCAGGCCGCAATCGGCACTGGCGACAAGCAGGTTCTACCCAGCGTATGTTCATTCCAAGCCATTGTTCCTAAGACCGTCGACTGGCGGGATTTCGAAGCGAAGCCTGTGTATGGCGTCGGTTCTGGACCGCAGCTCGAAAGCAACTACGAAACTACCGCTTAGGGGCAACAGTGCATGTCTAAACTTCAATTGTCTATCGCAATGGGCGACTACGATCGCAATCGCGCCTTGTATGACGGGGCCGTACAGATCGATGGCGTCAATCCGGTGTATGCGCTGTTGAACCCGGAAGAAATGTTCTTCCGTGCATTCCGCTTCCAGGATTTCGATGTCAGTGAGCTGTCGTTTTCCAGCTACCTGGTCAAGCATGCGGCCGGGCAATGCCCGTACATCGCCATCCCGGTGTTCCTGTCTCGCGCATTCAGGCACACCTCAATCTATGTCCGTAAGGACAGAATTCGCCGCCCTGAAGATCTCAAGGGCAAGCGCATCGGGATCCCGGAGTATCAGCTGACCGCGAATGTTTGGGCCCGCGCCATCCTGGAAGAAGACTATGGGGTGAAGCCGTCGGACGTGACCTGGGTACGGGGCGGTATCGACCAGCCCGGCCGGCCCGAAAAGATCAAGTTGAAGCTGCCGGCCAGCGTGAAGATGATCGATGCGCCCGCCGATACGACCATCTCAGACATGTTGGACCGAGGAGATATCGATGGCTTCATGGCGCCGCGCGCCCCGTCGGGTAATGCCCGATTCAATCCCAATATCGGTTGGCTGTTCGACGACCCGACCGAGACCGCAAAAGGCTACTACCGGCGAACCGGAGTTTTTCCGATCATGCACGTCGTGGGCGTGAGAAAAACGCTGGTGGAACAGCACCCCTGGCTGCCAAGCACGCTCTTGAAGGCCTTCGAACAGTCCAAGCTTGCTGCGCTGGAAAAGCTGTCCGACACCTCGGCCACCAAGGTGACCTTGCCGTTCGTGGAGGAGCAACTGAAGGCGGCAAGAGACACATTGGGAGCGGATTATTGGGCCTATGGCGTTGAAAAGAGCTTACCCACGCTGGAGGCATTTACTCGGCATCATCACGCGCAGGGGCTCTCGGAGCGTCAGGTTGGTGTCTCGGAACTGTTCCATCCCAGCACGTACGAGTCCTACAAGATATGAAGGCGGGCGGGAGGCAATGCTTCCCTGCTCAAGGAGGCAATCATGGCAGATCCCACGACCGATAATGCGACATTGATGTCGCTGAAAATTCTTGCTACGCACCAGGCCGCAAAAGGCATACGTTCATTCGAACTCGGACGCGAAGATGGAACCGGCCTACCAGAATTTTCGGCGGGTTCGCATATCAAAATTCAAGTCCCCAACGGAGAGTGGCGGAAATATTCGTTGTGTAACGATCCCTCCGAACGCCAGCGCTATGTCATTACCGTGAAGCGAGAGGCGCAGGGTAGAGGAGGGTCGGTCAGCATGGTCGATGAGGCGAAAGAGGGCGATACCGTTTTGGTCGCGCCGCCCGATAACGCCTTTCCTTTGGTCGACAATCCGGGATCGCTGACGTTCATTGCCGGGGGCATAGGAATCACGCCCATCTTGTCAATGATCCGATCCTTCGGCGAGCTCCCTCCCGCGCCTTGGAAGCTGTACTACTTGAGCCAAGCTGCGGAGACAACGGCGTTCCTCGGGGAGTTGGGCTCGGACCGGTACCGTTCGAATGTCAAGATACACCACGACCTCGGCAATCCGGACGCCTGCTTCGACCTATGGCCAATCCTCGAGAAGCCGAACCGAGGGCACGTATATTGCTGCGGGCCGAGGGGTCTGATGGAAGCCGTGCGCGATATGTCGGGTCATTGGTCGCCCAAGCGGATCCATTTTGAGAGTTTCTTAGAGGGCGGGGGAAAGCGGCCTGAAGACAAGCCGTTCTTGGTGGATCTCGCCAAGTCGAACAAAACTCTTGAAGTGCCCGTGGGCAAGTCGATACTGTCGGTATTGCAGGCTGCGGACGTGCGTGTCGGCTATTCGTGCGAAAGCGGGACGTGCGGGTCCTGTCGGACGCGGATGCTCGAAGGAACGGCAGACCATCGCGATATGGTGTTGCTTCCAGAAGAGCAAGAGTCCCAGATCATGGTTTGCGTTTCCCGAGCCACGTGCGAAAAGCTGGTCCTCGATCTGTAGCCGAACCCCCAATCATGAAAAACGGAAAATTGCGTATCGGCGTGGTCGGCCTGGGGCGGGCGTTTTCGTTGATGCTTCCCACGTTCCTTGCGGATTCCCGGGTCGAACTCGTCGCAGGGTGCGACCCGCGCGCGGCGGCCAGGGATCAGTTCAGCCGAGATTTCTCCCGGCCTGCCTACGAGGCGGTGGAAGCGCTGGCCGCTGACCCCAAGGTCGAAGTCATATACATCGCCAGCCCGCATCAGTTTCACGCGCGGCATACACAGATTGCCGCCGATCATGGAAAGCATGTCCTGGTGGAAAAGCCGATGGCGCTAAGCCTGGCCGAATGTGATGCCATGATCGACGCCTGCGCGCGGGCCGGCGTCCATCTGCTCATCGGTCACTGCCACAGCTTTGACACGCCTTATCTGAGAGCGCGGGAACTGGTGCAATCAGGGAGATTCGGCGCCGTCCGCATGATCCATGCCCTGAACTTCACGGACTATATCTGTCGGCCGCGCAGGCCGGAGGAACTACGGACGGAACAGGGAGGCGGGGCAGTGTTCAGCCAGGCCGCGCACCAGGTCGACATTGTGCGGTTGTTGGCGTGCCAGGAGCCTGAGCGCGTGCGCAGCGCCCTGGGTAACTGGGACGAAAGCCGCCCAACGGAAGGGGCCTACAGCGCGTTGATGTGGTTTCACGGCGGTGCATACGCGGCATTGAATTACAACGGGTATGGCCATTTCGACTCCGATGAATGGATGGGGTGGACCGGCGAAATGGGGTTGCCCAAGTCGTCGGAAGACTATGGCGCGGCCCGGCGGCGGTTGAAGTCAATTGCAGGCCCCGCGGAGGAGTCCGCGCTCAAAAATGCGGGCACATATGGCGGGAGCGCCTATACGCCGCCCAACCGGCAGGCGCCCAGCGTGGCGCGCCATCAACACTTCGGACCCTTCGTCGTGTCGTGCGATAAAGCGGATCTTCGGCCGCTTCCGGATGGTATCTACGTCTACGAAGACGACAAGAAATACCTCATCGACATCGAGCCTCCCCTGGTTCCAAGAGCCGAGGTCATCGACGAACTCTATGCCGCCGTTCATGCCGGGCAGCCATGCTTGCACGGAGGGGAATGGGCCCGGCGCACGCTGGAGATCTGCCTTGCCATGATCGAGTCGTCCCGAGTGTCGAGAGATGTCGTCTTATCCGGGGTTATGCGCGACGTTTGATCTGTGACAGCCGGCTTAAGACCGTTTCGGGTATCATTTTTAGCCATCTAAGTACACGAAACTTCTTATAGCCAATGACTTCGAAAGAAACCAGGACAGTCCTTGACCACTGGCGCGAGGCTGTTCCAGACGATAGGCTTGCACACCTGATTAAGGATGCCACGCGCGCTCTTGTCCGGGGCCTGCAAGTCCGCTTGTCAGACTACAACGTGTCGTTCGGTCACTGGACCTTCCTGCGAATCCTCTGGGAGGAGGATGGCCTGACTCAGCGGGAGCTGAGTGAGCAGGCTGGGGTAATGGAACCAACAACGTTCTCCGCGATGAAGGCGATGGAGTCGCTCGGTTATGTCGAACGTAAACATCTGCCGGGGAACAACAAGAACATCCATATCTTCCTGACGCGAAACGGCCGCGCGCTCAAGAAGAAGCTGGTACCGCTTGCGGAAGAAATCAACGCGATCGGCACACGCGGCCTGACCGAGGTCGAAATAAAGACCACGCGCAAAGTGCTACTCGCAATCATTACCAACCTGGCGGAAGACGAAGCCGCCCTCGAGAACGCCGAGCGCAAGGTACCCTCGACCCGGGAGCTGTCCCGCCGGATATCATCGGCCGAGTGAGCCGCCGCTAATCGATCCACGCGCCCAGGCAAGGTGTTTGGGCTGGATTGATCTCGTCCAGCCCGAGTGCTGCGGCGTGCATCGCTGTTGCAATAAAGTTAGATCTCTAATATTCTCGTTCATGGTCAACCCAGCGCCGCTTGGCGTTCCTGGTGTTGGCGCAAACAATGGATGAGACAAAAATGGACTTGCTGTCCCAGGTGCCGTGGACTTTCGCAGGGATCCCAGAGCTTGCGCTTCTGGGATTTGCCGGACTTGCTTTTTTTGGGGCAGGCGTCGTCAAGGGAACCCTGGGGGTAGGGCTGCCGCTCGTCGCGGTGCCGCTATTGTCGCTAGTGCTGCCGCCGCCCACAGCGATCAGCCTGCTGGTGGTTCCCGTGCTCATCTCCAATCTTTGGCAGGCGTGGCAGGCCGACAAGCCAGTAGGGTATGCCATGCGTTTCAAATGGCTGTCGCTGAGCCTGCTGGTGAGCACGGTGGTATCCGTCCGGTTGTCGCTCGCGCTTCCCACCGAGGTCTTGAGTGTGCTTGTGGCCGCGTCGGTCATCTGTGCGGTGGTATTGATGATGTACAAGCCGCAGGGTTCGATACCGCCTGAACGGGAGCTTCCGCTTGGAATTGGGGTGGGCGTCCTGGCGGGCATGATGGGCGGACTGTCGTCCATGACAGGCCCTTTCATCATCACGTACTTGCTCGCGCTCAAGCTACCGCGGGACGAGTTCGTGGGCAGCATCAGCATCATCTACCTGTTCGGGATGATTCCGCTTTACCTTGCGCTTGCCTACTACGGTCGCCTTGGTTTGGTCGAGACGTCGATGTCGTCGCTGGCTCTTGCGCCGATGGCGCTGGGAATGATCATGGGCCGGCGAATGCGCGCGTTCCTCAGCGAAGAGGCCTTTCGACGAGTATTGCTGGGCTTCCTGGCTTCGGTGGCGGTGCTGCTGGTTTCCAAGGGGGCTTGAGCAATCCGCCCTGCGATGTCCTCGCGCGGGCTCCCCTATCTGTGGCGCTGCTTTACCGATGCAGGGGGGCTGCGGCAGGCCGGCCGCAGCCTGCCAGGATATCTGCGGCTAATCGTCGTGCGACCGTGTCATGCCCGATGACATTGCCGGGCTGTATCCCGGTGTCACGTGGACATCGACGACGACGCTACCCCCGGCGCGCACGATTTCCACGGCGTTGCGCAAGACGCCCACCAATTCCGCCGGCTCGGAGACAGGGCCAAAGCCGGTAAGGCCTTGCGCGCGGGCCAGCCCTGCCAGATCAGGCGCAGGATCATCGATGCGTTGCCCGATCCACCGGTTCTCGATAGGCCGGCTGCGATCCCGCGCGACGCGTTCCTGGTGCAATTCGTCGTTGAAGAAGGATCGATTGTTGGCGACGATTATCAGTAATGGAATTCTGGCGTTGGCGGCGGTCCAGAGTGCGGACACCCCCATGAGGTAGTCGCCGTCGCCGATGATCGCGACGGGAAGCCGGCCGGAGTCCTTGAGCCCCAGCGCTGCGCCTACCGCCATGCCTGGCCCTGACCCGATTCCGCCGCCGCCGTCGTAGCCAAGATAGTCGAGCGGGTGGTCGAAGTCGCAAAGGTCGCCGGACCATCCCAGCGGCAGGCGGATCAGGCTCATGTCCAGCTCAGCGGCGGCCGCCTCGACATCGGCGGCAAGCTGAGCGATGGAAATCGTGTCCGACTTTGAAATCTGGCTGCGCGGATATGGGCGCTCGCTGGAGGAGGGCCGTTTTTCCGCTTGGGAAAAATCAGGGTTTTCGACTACCGACGCCACGAAGGTGTCAGGGTCGCACAAGAGGGTGAGATCTGTCTGGGGCAGGGCCTGGTGATCCATGGACCAGCCGTTGTGGACGTACTGATCCAAAGACACGTGGACGACGCGAGCATGGCATGCAGCGTCGCCAAAGGCCTGGCCCAGTGTCCCTGCCAGGTCGAGCCAGTCCAGGCTGATGATCAGGTCGGCTTGCCTAAGTGTCTCCGCGGCCTGGTGAGAGAGAAAGAACCCAGGGGCGGCGGCATGTGCGCCGTGCGAGGTGGGAAAGGCAGCGCCAAGTTTCAGATCGGTCAAGACCAAGGCCCCCCAGCTTTCCACGAGCCGCACGCGCTGCTCCCAGTCGGCGGTTTTTCGAGAGACTCGCCCCATGAGGACGACGGGTCGCCGCGCGGCCCGGACCCATTCCATTACTTGGCGCACGTCCCGCGCCAGCGGCCGCCCGCCCGCGGGCTGGGGGTAGCGGGTCCGGTCCAGCCGAGGCAGCCGGTCATTGACCGGCGCTTCCTGTAGCGCCGCGTCGAAGCAGACGTAGGTGGGGCCTTGCGGCGCCGTGTTCGACATCATCACCGCCCTGGCGATCGCCTCCTGCGCGGCTTTGGGCGATGCCGGCTGCGCATCCCATTTGACGAAATGACGAACCAACGCGCCCTGGTCCTGCGCAGTGTGTATCCAGTCGATCCAGGGACGGCGTTTCGCTGCGTCTACGGGGCCGGTCGCTCCCAGTACGAGGACCGGGGTGCGGTCCGCCCAGGCATTGAAGATGGCCATTGATGCGTGCATCAGGCCGACGTTGCTGTGAACAATGGCGCCGCACAGATCTCCCGTCACTTTGGCATAGCCGTGCGCCATGGCGACGCCGTGCTCCTCATGCAATACCAGTAGCATTTGCGGCTGGTGGTTGCCCAGGTGGTTCACCAGACTATCGTGCAGCCCACGAAAGCTTGCGCCCGGGTTGACGAAGAGATAGCGGATGCCGACGTCTCGAATCGCGTCGGCGATGACGTCGCTTCCCCAGCATCCACTTTCAGACGGAGAGGGCACGGGCACATCGCGACGAGGGTAGTCCTTGCTCATATCGAACTCACATTGATGATCTTGATCGGGTGCGCAGGCACGGGCGGTGCTCTGGCGGAAACGCAGGAAGGCTTAGCGGCTTTCCGCCGAGATTCCCGCTTGCTTGATGACTTGGCCCCAGCGCTTGAGGTCTTGTGCCGCAAGTTCGCGAAATTCCTCGGGTGTGCTTGTCTTAGCTTCGATGCCTTGTTCGGACAGTGACTTTTGCACGCTGGGCTTCGTCAGGACCGCGCGGGTGTCTTGATTGATCTTCTGCAGAATTCCGGCGGGCGTGCCGGCAGGGGCAGCCAGACCCACCCATATGTCGCTTTCGTAGCTCGGATATCCGCTTTCGGCGATGGTGGGAACGCCCGGCAGCAAGGCTGAACGATCCTTGCTTCCGAGCGCGAGCGCCCGAAGCTTACCGGCTTGAATGTGGGGCAGGACCGAGTTCAACGGCGCAAACAGCACGTGGACCTGGCCCGCCAGAAGATCGGCGGTGGCGGGGGCCGCGCCCTTGTAGGGGATGTGCGTCATGCTTATGCCGACGACGCTGTTGAATAGTTCGGCCGAGAGGTGCTGGGGAGACCCGGCTCCCGAGGAGGCGTAATTCAATTTGCCGGGGTGCGCCTTGGCGTACGAGACGAGTTCCTGCAGCGATTTTGCCGGGACCGAGGGGTTGACGACCAACACAACGGGAACCGTCCCAAGCAAGGTGATCGGGGCAAAGTCCTTGGCCGGATCGAAATTCTGCCGGTACATGACAGGATTCACGGACATCACGTTGTTGGCGGCGATGAGCAGCGTGTACCCGTCTGCCTGAGACCTGGCGACGAATTCGGCGCCGATGTTGCCGGCGGCCCCAGGCTTGTTTTCAGCGATGACGGGCTGTTCCCAATTTGCGCTGAGCTCCTGGGCGATGACGCGGGCAAGGACGTCGTTGCTGCCGCCGGGCGTGAACGGAATGACCATTTTCACGGCCTTCTCAGGGTACTGCCCTGTGGCAGCAGCGGGCGTTGCGGCAAATGAGGCACAGAGCGCGCAGAGCACGGACGCGATAGTGATTTTCATGTCTTCCTCCTCGGCTCGCATGGAGCCTTTATGTTTTTTTCGGTCTGCGCCAATCAGGCGAAGTAACGCCCTGCCATAAAGGTTGGTGGAATCTCGTTGTTCTCTGCCGAATAGCCATCGAAAGGGCGGCCGTCCATTCCAATACGCTGCAGGACGTCCACGTCCGGCGAAACGGCCGTGCCGATTCGAAGCAGGACCAACGCTTCATCGTCGAACGCCTGGAATTTGTAGAAGCTCCCGGCGGGCAGCAGGACGCAGTCGTAACGCCGCGCCTCGTGCACCTCTCCAGCGGGTCCTTCGAACCGCGCCCCCCCCTGCAGCACAACAAACACGTGGTCTTCGTTGGGATGGGCGTGCAATTCGTTTTCGCCACCCTCGGCGTACGTCTTGAGGACGACGCTCAGCATGTCAGTGGCGCCGAGCACCTGATTGGTACGGCCCGTTGAGGGAAGCGGGGCGGTCAGATGGAAGAAGCTCGGCGTCTTTTTCTGGGCAAGCCGCAGAATTTCGGCTCGCCAGTCATCGGCGCTGTTAACGATAGGAGCGACGGGCCGGCTTCTGGTTTCTTCAGGGGTTTTCATCGACACTCTCCAGGGGTTACGCGGCCCGATGGCTGGGCACCGCCTTCAGGTAGACGTTCTTCTCCTTGGAGAAGCTCAGCAGTTCTTCAAGGCATTCCTCTCGTCCCAGGCCGGACTGCTTGTGACCGCCAAACGGGGTGCCAAGGAAGTGCTTCGACGTTTCGTTGACCCACACGTAGCCAGCCTCGACAGTCGCGATGCAGTGCTGGGCGTGCCGCAGGTCATGGGTCCAGATCGAACAGGTGAGGCCAACGGGCAGGGCGTTCACGTCCTGCAGCATCGCGTCCTCGTCTTCCCACTTGAGCACTGATAGAACCGGGCCGAAGATTTCTTCGGACGCGATGCGCATGTCCTGCTTGACGTCCACGAATACGGTGGGCTCCAGGAAGAAGCCGCCTTGAAGCCGAGGATCCGCGGGCGGCTTGCCGCCACACAGCAGACGCGCTCCTTCCTGTTTCCCAAGCTCGATGTATTGGCGGATGCGATCGTATTGCGCACGGCTGATGATGCAGCCCATGGTGGTGGCTGGGTCCGTCGGGATACCGGGGACAAACGCCTGGCAGTGGTCGATGAGGAGCCGGCTTACTTCGTCGTAGATGTCGGCGTGAATGAACGCTCGGCTCGTCGAGCCGCAGGATTGACCGCACCAGGAAAAATTCATCCCTGCGACGACCGCGGATGCGACCGTGGCAGGGTCGACGTCGGGGTATGCGATCAGCGCATTCTTTCCCCCAAGCTCCAGCAGTACGGGCTTTACGGTCTCGGCGGCGGCCCGGCCCACAGCGATCCCCGTTGCGACGCTCCCTATGACCGCAACGGCGGCAACGCGCGGGTCCGACGCCAATTCCGCTCCTACGTCCTTTCCGCCAGGTATCACATTGAATACGCCGGCGGGAAACAGGCCCTCGGACAGCTCTGCGAGTCGCAGCGCAGAAACGGGCGCCTGCTCCGGCGGCTTGATGATCAGCGAATTCCCGGCTGCGAGCGGGGCGGCTGCCTTGCCAGCGGAGAACATGAGGGGATGATTGAAGGGAATGATGCGGGCAACAATGCCCAAAGGCTCACGCACCGAAAACGAAAATTCGCCTGGCCCCATGGGCACAGAATGCCCCTTCATCTCAGTTACCAATCCGGCAAAGAAGTCAAGTTGCGATGCGGCAATTTCAACGTCCATGATCAAATCGCGCCACGGATTTCCCCCCGTCGCTGCGTCTATCAGCGCAAGTTCCTTGGCGTTCTCCCGAAGACGTTGGGCAAAGGCGCGAATCGACTTGGCGCGTTCCAGGGGGCGGATGGACTTCCAGGCCAGGAAACCGGCATGCGCGGCGGTAATCGCGCTCTCCACATCCGCGGTCGACCCTTGCGCGACGTCACAGATCTTCCCCCCTGTCGCGGGATTACGAATAACGGAGTAGCACGCGTGCGCTGGGCGATGCCACGATCCCCCGTAATAGAGATCGAAGTTCGAAGGCATCGCTGCGTTCAGGCCTGGTATTTCCTGCGCAACATTGGGTGAATCAGAGTTCATCAAGCTTCCTCTTTCAAAGACGAGCTCGTCCCTTGCCATTCCTTTTCGGGACAGGTAGGGATTCTTGTGCTGTTGAGCGCTGAGGGCTCACGATGGTCGATCCGTAACGCCGGATCTTGATGATGGACGGCAGCTAGGGAGGCCGGGCGCTGGGCGGGCACATGGGATGTCTCCTGATCGTGAGCAACGGAAAGGGCCGGCCCGTCTTTGCGGGCTTCAATCAGAATACTTAGATCGCTAATGAAAAGGATACTGGTAGATGCCCTACGGCCTTCACGTACATACCGTGGACATTTCGCTTGCGGATGCGTCACCGTTCAGGCCGGTACGACTCCCGTTTGAATCGTGGCCATGGTGTTTGCCGAGTGTCTCCCCTTTGGCCGCTGTGCGCGCCCGCGCCGGTAGGCCCGCGATCTCACCTGTGATTGGCGCGAGGGGCCCTGGTGAAGGGTGTCGCCAGGCATGTCGCGGTGGTGACTGGTGGGGCGAAAGGGATCGGGGCGGCAACCGCCCGGCGGCTGGAGTCGGGCGGCCATCATGTCTTCATCGGGGATCTGGACGGCCCGGCGGCCAGCGAGGTTGCGGCGAACCTCGCTCATGCGAGCGCGATCAGGTTTGACGCGAGTGACCCGGCCAGCATCAGGAGTTTGTTTGATGCGGTCAACGCTCAGTTTGGACGGTGCGACATCCTGGTCAACAATGCCGGCATCGCCCATCCAGGCGCTTTCGAGGACTATCCCGTGCATCGGTGGCAGCAGGTGATGGCGGTCAACCTGAATGGTCCCATGCTGGCTTGCCAAAAGGCGCTTCGCCTGATGAAACAGCGCGCCTGGGGCTGGATCGTGAACATCACGTCAATCGGTGGCGACCGGGCGAGTGTCTACCGGGCGGCCTATGGCACGCCGAAGGCCGTGTTGGGCGCCTTGACCCGGCAGATCGCCACGAGCTGGCCGGCGCAGGGATTACCGCAAGCTGTGTCGCTCCCGGGCCTATCGATACCCCCTTCAAGCGCGCGCATCATCCTGCCGATACGCGGGCGGAGTCCCTGCGCACGATTCCCGCCCGGCGCTATGGCGAAGCGGATGAGGTCGCGGAAGCGGTGGCGTTTCTGTGCGGTGAACATACGGCGTACATCACGGGTCAGACGCTCGCGGTCGATGGCGGCTTTCTGGCGGCAGGCCTGCTCAGAAGCTTGGTTGCCCGTAACGCGCACACCACCAGCGAAAACGCCGGTGACGGCTGTCTCCGGCTGGGATAGTAGAGGTGATGGCCCTCGAAACTGGGACACCAGTCCTCCAGCACCCGGACCAGCCGGCCTGATCCTGGGTAAGGCATCAGCTCATCGTCCGGCAGCAGCGGCAGGCCCAGTCCGGGCCCGGTCGCATCGATCTGGGGCTGCGTGGTGTTGACGATCAACGGCCGTCCACGCGGACGTCGACGTGTTGGCCACGGCGCTCGAAATCCCAGACTACAGGTCGCCCGAACTTCGCATCCACTGGTTAATGCAGGCTTGCTGCATGAGGCCCTGGCACCTTGGCGTGGGACGGGACGCAAAATACTCCGGCGATCCCACCGCGGCTAGGCGCAGCGGTGGGCCGCTAGGCACGGCGATCATGTCCTTGTCGGTGGTCTTGCCCATGCGCAAGCCGGCGTCGTAACGGTCGGCCACGATGTCCCGGAATCCGTAATTCTCGTCGAATTCGAGCTTTGTGCCCGGGCATCTGGCGGCACATTCGACAGCGTAACTCTCAATGACAGTTCTGCCCCTAATGTCTGCTTCTGGCCGAGGCTGTGTGGAAACTCCTCTCGCCCTAACGACCACAGCGAGTTCACCTGGATCGCAACAACTTGGGACGGTGAATCGCCCCGGTTTTCGCGGAGGCTGTTTGGTTAAAGTAAAACAGCCTCACCGGCGGATGTGCCGAGTAGGTTGTAGTAGTTTGCCTCAGCCTCGGCCGGCGGGATATAGCCGATGGATGAGTGCAGGCGCTTATGGTTGAACCAGGCGACCCATTCCAGCGTTGCCAGCTCGACAGATTCCCTGGTTTTCCAGGGTGCGCGGCGGTGAATCAGTTCAGCCTTGTACAAGCCGTTAATGGTCTCGGCCAGGGCGTTGTCGTAACTGTCACCACGGCTGCCCACGGACGGCTCGATGCCCGCTTCGGCCAGGCGTTCGCTATAGCGGATGCTAACGTACTGCGATCCCCTATCGGAGTGATGGGTCAGAGAACCATCGTTGCCAGGCTGGCGGGCGTATAGGGCCTGCTCCAGCGCATCAAGCACGAAGTCCGTCGTCATGGATTTGCTCACGCGCCAGCCGACAATGCGCCGGGCGTAGACGTCGATGACGAAAGCCACGTACAGCCAGCCCTGCCAGGTCGAGACGTAAGTAAAGTCCGAGACCCATAACTGGTTCGGCCGCTCGGCCCGGAACTGCCGGTTGACCCGATCCATTGGATGGCTGGCCGCATCATCAGTGATGGTCGTTCGCTGCCGCTTGCCGCGCCGCACGCCTTGCAGGCCCTGAGCGCGCATCAGTCGTTCGACCGTACAACGGGCCACCATCACGCCTTCGCGATTCAACTGCCGCCAGACCTTGTCGGCGCCGTAGACGCGATGGTTCTCTTGCCAGACTCGCTGGACGTGCGGCATGAGCTGTTCGTCACGCCGCGCACGGTCGCTGCGCCGCGCCGGATCGCGCAGCCGCGCGGCATGGCGCCGATAGGCCGACGAGGCAACCTGCAACACCTTGCAGATCGGCTCGACCCCGTAAACCTCCCGGTGCCGGTCGATGTAGGTGTTTACGACTTCAGTTTGCGGTCGAGCTCCGCCTGCGCGAAAAAAGCGCTGGCGGTGCGCAGGATGTCGTTGGCGCGGCGCAGCTCTCGGTTCTCCCGCTCCAACTCCTTGATGCGTTCTCGCTCGCTGGTGGTGACGCCTTCGCGCTGTCCGCTGTCGACTTCGTGGCGCTTGACCCAGGTCAGCAGCGTCTGCGCCGAGCAGCCGATCTTGGGCGCGATGGACTCGACCGCCACCCACAGCGACGGGTACTCGCTGCGCGACTCCTGCACCAAGCGCACCGCGCGCTCGCGCACTTCAGGGGAAAACTTGTTCGCGTTGTTTTTGCTCATGGCTCGCATTCTCTCAAGAGTAGGAGCCTCCGCAAAACCCGGGGCGATTCAATCCGCGGTCAGCTGGCGCTCATCGATCAACTTGGACCACCGCGCCGCATCGTGCTGGATCAGCGCCTCGAGTTCCTGCGGCGTGCTCGAAACCGGAGAAAGCCCCTGCGCCTCTAGACTAGCTTTCACCTCAGGATCGTGCATGGCCTGCGCAATTCCCTGGGTAACCTTGGTGATCACCGCCGAAGGTGTGCCGGCCGCCGTGCTGAGGCCGATCCACAGCGAGGAGTCGAAGCCGGGCACGCCGGACGCGTCTACGGTAGGCAGCTCCGGCAGCAGTGAGGAGGGCTTTAGGCCACTGACTGCCAATGCCTTCAGTTGGCCGGTTTTTACGAAGGGCATCAGGCTGTTGGGAATCCCAAACATGACATCTACGCGGCCTGCAGTCAGGTCGCTGATCGCCGGCACCGCCCCTTTGTATGGCACGTGCACCATCTCGATGCCGGTCAGCGACTTGAACAACTCGGCGCTCAGATGATGCGGCGTCCCGATGCCGGCGGACGCATAACTCAACTTTCCCGGATTTGCCTTGGCATATGCGATCAGATCCTTCACAGAATTTACCGGCAATTTGGCATTGGTCGCCAGTAGGATCGGTCCAGTCGCCATTAGCGACACCGGAGCGAAATCTTTGATCGGGTCGTAGCCCACGCCGGTCTTCTTATAGATATACGGATTCATCGTCAGCAGGTTATTTGGCGTGACCAGGAACGTATAGCCGTCCGGCGCGGAACGTGCGACCTGCGCCGCGCCCAGGTTGCCGCCCGCGCCTGGCCTGTTCTCTACGATGATGGGCACCCCCCAGTACGTGGACAATTTTTGCGCGAGCACACGGCCCACCACATCGTTGCTACCGCCGGCGGTATACGGCACTACGAACTTGATGGGCCGGCTCGGATAACCCTCGTCTGCGGCGTGCGCCGCCGATGTAGGCAGACACAACCCGGCAACTAGGCCACAGAGTGCGGTGCGCAAGAATTTTCGCTTGGTGGATTGATTCATTTTTGTCTCCTTCGCTATTTTGTCGTGTTTTTGCGGAATCACCGACCCTCAGGTGGCGCCCCGCACTACATCAATGATGAGCCGGGCGTCGCCGACTGCCCCCCCCCGCCACGCGACGTGCCCGTCGGGCCGCACCAGTACGAGCTTGGCTGCGTACAGGCGCTCTACCTCCGGTTCATCCAGGATCACTCGTCGCAGCGGCACGCGCGCGCGCTGCGCCGCGGCTAGCAGAGTATGCACATCTGGAGATTTATCCCCGCCGAAATCGAGCAGCACGAACGACTCGCCGTACAGATCTAGGGTCGACCGCCCATCCTTCAGCCATGCATGAGGAGCTCGGGCTCCGGGACGTGCATTAGGTACGAAGATCCGGAAGTCGTCAGGCACGGGCGCTGTGCCATCTGGAACGCATATTGGTGACTGCTCGTACCGGTGGCCGATCTGCAGCCCCATCGACTCCCACTCGACTCGCGTTGAATCGCGCAGCCTCCGGCCCAGTGCCGCGCGGGTGCGTGCGCCCGCAGGCGTGTCGTCGCATACGGCGCTGGGATCGGGCGTGTCTTGCCAGGCGCGAAAGTTCTGCGTGGAAAAGCTGATGTTGCGCTGCGCGATCGGGCGGCGCTCGAGTTCATAGCTTCGCAGCAGATTTTGACCACCCCAGCCTTGCAGCATCCCTTGCAGCTTCCAGCCCAAGTCCAGCACCTCTTGTATGCCGGTGTTCATCCCCATTCCCCCGGTCGGCGACATAGTGTGTGCCGAATCGCCCACAAGGAATACGCGCCCGTGGCCATAACTGTCGGCCAGCATCTCGCTGCGCCGCCACGGCGTGACCGAGAGGACCTCAAACTCTATCTCGGGCGCGCCCGGGCCACCTAGCGCCCGCCGCACCCAGGACTCGGCGTCAAACGACGCCAGGTCCATCTTTTCCTCCGAACCCAGCACTGTTAGGCGCCAAATGTCAGCGCCGTCCACGACTGTGAGGTTTCCCCACATGCCGTCGGGACCGACGAACATGTAGCGCTCGGCTTGTCCCATTACGTGCCGGTCGGCCAGTGCTACAGCCCGGATGAGGATATTGACCGAATAGCTCAGCAACCGGCCCTGCAAAGCTATACCTAGTTGCTCGCGAACCTGACTGGTGGCGCCATCGCACCCGAGCACATAACGTGCGCGGAATGATTTCGTCGCGCCAGTACGCGTGTCGACTGCGACGACTGATACCGCTTCGCCGTGTTGCTCCAGGCGCAGGAAACGGTGCTCGAACAGGATGCGGGCCTCCGGACTGGCTAACGCGGCTTCGGTGAGTATGGGCTGTAGCCATAACTGGGGGCAGCGCTGCTTCTTCTCGGGTGTCTCGGGCGGCGTGGGGCTGTCGCGCATGGAAGGATATGGTTCGCGGTCCAGCAGCAGGCCATTCAGCGAAGTGCAGAACACCATCGACAGGTTGTAGTCCTCCGGAAAACCGCAGTCCCGCACCTGACGGGCGATATCCCACATGCGAAATGCCTCCATTGTGCGTATCGCCACTAGCCCGGTGCGGGGATGCTCGATCGTGCCGTCACCCTGCTCCAGCAACACTGAGTGCACACCGCGCCGCGCTAGGTCGATGCTCATGGCCAAGCCGACGGGTCCGCCGCCCACGATCAAGACCGGTACTTCCTCTATTGCTTCCGACATGACTCCTACCTTTCGATCAAAGTACGCATAGCCTGGATGTTCGCGGTGCGGCCTGGCTATGGTCAAATCAATGATCGAACGTTCCTCAATTCATGCCATGAATATCAAGAATTTCGACTTGAACCTATTGCGGGTGTTTGTGATGGTGTATCGACTGCGCAGCGTTTCGCTCGCTGCCACCGCCATCGGCCTGACTCAGCCGGCTATGAGCAATGCACTGCGCCGTTTGCGCGAACAGTGCAATGACCCCCTATTTACGCGCTCGGGCCGCGCGATGGAGCCCACCGCCCTCGCCAATAGCTTATTTGCGCCGCTTGAGACCGCTCTGACCGGCATTGAGACCTGCTTCGAGCATGTCGGCGATTTTCGTCCAGCCTCTAGCAGCCGCACGTTCCACCTGCTCATGTCCGACGTCGGCGAGATGGTGGTGCTGCCACGGCTTATGCGTGCCCTGGCGGCCGTCGCGCCGGGAGTGAGCATTGAAGCCTCGCGCATCCCCCAGGCCGACTATGCCCCGGCCTTGCGAAGCGGCCAAGCCGACCTGGCAATCGGCAACATCAGCTTCTTACATACCGGCTTCTACCAGCAGCATCTGTTCGACGACCGGTATTGCTGCATCGCGCGCAAGGGCCACCCAGGCCTGGGGGGCAGGCTCACGTTGGCGCTCTACCTCTCCCAGCAGCATGTGGTGTCCACCGCGGGCAGCACTGATGCCCTGGTGGAAGAAGCGCTGTCTGGCCGCCGGCAGCGACGCGACGTGAAGCTCACCGTCACGCACTACCACCGCTGCGCTGCTATCGTCCTGCAATCGGACTTGATCGCCACGGTGCCGGGCAACGCAGTTAAAGGCATGGAAGGGCTGGAGGCCTATCCGCTGCCCTTTAGAATGCCTAAGGCGCGCGTGCGACAGTTTTGGCATCGTCGCGCGCATACCGACGCGGCACACAAATGGCTGCGCCAGCTAATTTCCGGGCAAATCCTAGAATGAGCCAGCCGGACGCGCGCCCACGTATCGCGCGCGCGGGCGAAGCATGACGCCGGACAGCCGTTGCTCAGCTGCATGGGCCACCCAGCCGGCGGTTCGGCCGAGGCAGTGCAGATACACCGCCGCGCCCGCAGGCAGGCCTAGTACGTGCGCCAAAATCACCAATGCGGCGAACAAATTGGGGTAGGCGCCGGTTCTGCGATGCACCGCGTCGACGAATTCGAGTAGCCGCTCCCGCGTCGCCGCCGCGCCCGACAGGTCGCGCACCATCTCCAGCAGCAGCTCGGCTCGAGGGTCACGATCGTATAAGGGATGGCCGAAGCACGGCACTCCCGTGTACGCCATCGGACGGTCGGCGCACAACACCTCGGCCAAATACTGCTCCAGATCCATCATGCCGCCAGCCTGCATGGGGCCGGCCTGGGCCATCAGTGCTGAGGCCACGCAGGCGTACATGTCGACGCCGGTGGAAGAACTGATACGTGCGCAAAAGGTGGGAGCCGACAGTTCGTTGTCCACACTGAGCACCAGGGCAGCGTTGATCGCCGCAAGCAATTGGTCCGCGTCAGGCCGCCCGGCCAGGCCGAAGCCACGCAGCACGCGCCACGCCACGAATTCGTCGGCAATCACGGTAGCGTAAGCGTGGTCCGGCCCAAAGTATCCGGATATTCCGGAAAAGGCGTTGATCAGCCGCAATCCGCTCACGCGTGCATCGCCGTGGCCGCGAGCGTCGCCAGCGGCCTCCAGCGCGCTGAGTTGCAGCGCTGCCATCGCCAGGACACGGATTGGCGAAAAGGCGTCGGCCTGCTGCGGCATCGAAACCAGTTTGCCCCGCATCTCGGCCGATTCATCTTCCATGACTGGCCACGGACGATCGCGCGCCGGCGGCAGACCGCCCCACAAAAGGTCCGCCACGTATTCCAGCGAACGGCCTTCCCGGGCCAAGGTGGTGGCTGGCTGCCCGCGGTACCTCGGCCCTGCCGTGCTGATTTCGCAAATAGAAGTCTGCACTACCGGTTCGCCATAACGCAGCGACTGAGCCACTGGCGCGCCGCCGCCCTTGGCGCCGACGCGGGTACTGAGCTTCTCTAGATCGGATTTGCGATACAGGCTGGTGCGCCGTCCGGGCTCGGTCAGCGTCTTGATCAGGCCACGGCTGACATATGTGTAAAGCGATTCCTTCTTGATTCCCAACATGGCTAGGGCTTCGTCACGGCGCACATAGTCCACGTCGTTGACGCGGCGGCCGGATTCTCCGGGAGTGAGCGCGACGGCATCGTCTGAAGACTGGTGCGGCTTACCCATGGGCAGTTTCCTCTTCAAATATTGGGGTCATTGTCGCGTAATTTTATATCGATTTGATAGTCGATCTATACATTGATCGATGTCAATCATAAACTTCTCTCCACAGTATTAACTGCCCACGGAGACACCAGATGCAAACCGCTACCATCCAGCTGAGAGAGCTATCGCCCCGCTTCGAGAAAACCCGCGAGAGCCTTCTGCGTGCGCGCCATTTGCCCGGCGGCGTCTACAGTTCCGAAGAAATCTATGCGCTGGAGAAAGAGCGCATCTTCATGACACACTGGCTTTCCGTCGGCCGCGTCGAAGAAATTCCGAATGTCGGCGACTACATGACTTTCAGCGTCATGAACGAGCCCATCCTGATTTCGCGACCGGCCGAGAACGAAATCCAGGTGTGCATGAACATGTGCCTGCATCGAGGGGTGGCTGTTGCCAGTGGGTGCGGCCACGCCAAGGACTTCAGCTGTCCCTATCACGCCTGGCTATTCGACGTCGGTGGCAAGCTAATTGCCGCACCGGGCATGAAGGAATCCGAAGTCGACATGAGCGGCGCCCGGCTCAAGCCGTTGCCGGTCAAGATCTGGCGCGGCTGGATCTTCACCAATTTCGCCGAAAGTCCCATGTCATTCGAGGAATACATCGCGCCGTACGAGAAAGGACTGTGGTGGTTTCAGTCTGGCGAGTGCAAGCTCGCGGATAAGGTCGAGATCGATGTCAAATGCAATTGGAAA
Source organism: Bordetella ansorpii (assembly GCF_900078315.1). Lineage (GTDB taxonomy): Bacteria > Pseudomonadota > Gammaproteobacteria > Burkholderiales > Burkholderiaceae_B > Bordetella > Bordetella ansorpii. The sequence goes on along the minus strand of NZ_FKBS01000002.1, from coordinate 74,371 downwards.
TTTCTTGTCGAGAACCTCATCGACATCTATCACGTTGGTGTGATTCATAAAAGTACTTTTGGCGGCTTCGTTAAAGGCGAGAAGCTAAAATTTCAGCTCGAGGCCAATGGCGGCTGGCACACGCAGTACGAAGCTCGGCCGCACTCCACGAGCGGCCAGCAGGTGTTCCCCACGCTGCCGTGGGCAACCGACAAGTCGTCGGGCATCGCCTGCAAGGCAGGGATCTATCCCAATTTGAATCTATCCATGCGCTCGGACAGCCTGCGCATGTGGCACGTCTGGCCGATCTCGCCCAACGAAACACGCGTCGTCTGCTATCTGCTTTTCCCCGAAGCGGCCTTCTCCATTCCCAACTACGAGGAAGAACTGACTAAGTATCGAGCCTTTGTCAAACAAATCATCGCAGAGGACGCGGTGATGGTTGAATCGCTGCAAAACGCTTCGGGGTCAAGATTTTTCCAGCCTGGCCCGATGGCGCCGCTGGAAGAGGCGCTGCACCACATGGAAAACCATTACATCGACTTGATGACGGACGAACCACTGAAGGGGTCGCAATCATGAGCTGGATCAACGTGGCGCCGTACGCAGATATCGAAGGCGAGGAGACTTTACCCATAGAGGTCGATGGGCAGAAAATTTGCCTCTACAACCTGGACGGCAAAGTCTTCGCCACGGATAACCAATGTACCCATGGCGACGCGGCCTTGTCGGATGGCCTTATTCAGGAGGGCGGTCTGATCGAATGCCCCCTTCACGAAGGCACTTTTGATATTCGTACGGGAGAGGCGAAGGGAGCTCCCTGCACGCAGGATTTGCGTTGCCATGAGATCAAGGTGGAGGGCGGGGTCATCTATTTGCGTCCCGCGGCCCGCTAGGAAATCGAAATGAAAACTGTGGTCATCGGCGCCGGTCAGTCCGGCGCCTGGGTCGCACGCACCGTGCGCGAGCACATGCCTGATGCCGAGGTTGCCCTGATCGGAGAAGAAGCGCTCGCACCTTATGAGCGTCCTCCATTGTCCAAAAGCATACTGGCCGGTTCGGAAAGCGAACCGGCGTATCTGCTATCTGTTGAGCAGGCGCAATTGGCTGGAATCGACTTGCGGCTCGGTATCCGGGCAACTGGGATCGACAGGCACTGCAAGGTAGTTTCTTTGTCCAGTGGCGACCATATCTCCTACGACAAGCTTGTTATTGCCACAGGGGGCCGCGCCCGCGTTCCGAATTTTCCTGGCATAGCGCTCCCCGGCGTCCATACACTGCGGAGTTGGGACGACGCGATGAATGTACGGATCGCGCTAAAACGAGCTGGCGGGGGCAGATTGCTTGTTCTTGGTGGCGGCTGGATTGGTCTGGAGGTCGCCGCGACGGCCACTCAGCTCGGCACGCAGGTGACATTGCTGGAAGGAAACACGCGCTTGTGTGCGCGATCTGTTCCGCCCGTGATCTCGGATTTCCTGATGCAAAGGCATCGCGATAACGGTGTCGACATCAGGCTAAACAGCTCACTCTTAGCCATCGAGCGGAATTCAGAGGGGAGCCTCGACACCATTACTAGCCAGGGCCGGCAGACGGTAGACCTAGTGCTGATCGGAGTGGGCCTCGCGCCAGGCGTTGAGCTTGCTGTCGAATGCGGGCTGGACGTCGACAATGGCATCCTGGTCAACGCAACTGGGTGCACGTCTGATCCCGATATCTACGCGGTGGGTGATGTGGCAAACCAACCCTGCGGCTGGCCAAGTACACAAGGTGGCGCGCGTATTCGTTTCGAGTCCTGGGCGAACGCTCAGAACCAGGGTATTGCGGTGGGACGATCCCTGGCGGGGCTACCTGCTTCAGTAGCCGAGATCCCATGGTTTTGGTCGGATCAATACAATTTAAATTTGCAGGTGCTCGGATTGCCCTCTGCCGAAGAGCCCTATGTCGTTCGGGGTGACATGACAGGGGACAAGTTCAGCCTCTTCCAGTTTCGCGATGGTCGGCTTCATTCTGTGATTGCCGTCAACGCTGCGCGGGACCTCAAGTTGGCGAAGCGGTGGATGCTGGCAGGCAATTCTCCCAGCGCGACCCAACTGGAAGACTCCGCATACCGCCTGGAGAAATTTAAGGGGTAGCATGCGCGCCGTGAACTACAGGAATCAGTGGGAAGGTCGAGCGTGCCGAAATGCGACGTCAATTTCGTGCTGGCCTCATTCACCTTCTAGACTCGAGAGGTTGGCGACCAGACCGCTAGGTATACGGCACCAAAGAGAATCGCCGATGACCGCTTCTGGCCGGGATCCGTCCTTGGTGACAGACCGCACCTGACCCATGCCAGTCGGTTGATCAAGCAAGCCACGCTCGTCAAATTTTCAGGCACAACGGACGTTTGTCAGCGACTACGTTGGTGATGGTCCATTGCGCCCAGCTGGACAGCTGTGGCAGTTCTTCCCAAGAGAGCGGCACGGAGACACCGAGTCCCGGCCGCGCCCTTGCTGACCACGCCGAAGCGGTCGTGGCGCTAAATCCGATGCGAAGGTAATCGACAAAGATTATGCCTATTCGGATCTTGGGCCCGCTCTTAGCAACGAACAGTTGTGGCAGCGTCTGCGACAAATGGCGGTTGCCAGCCAAGGGTGGGGATGCGTCGCCTCAGCGTGGGGGCGACGAGAAGTGCTTCCGAAGCGCGTCGACGGAAACGCCAACTTCCTTTACGGCCTGCCGAAGCTTGTCTTCGGTGACGCCGAATTCACGCGACCAATATTTGAGCTCGTGAGCCTCATTGACGTTCACGCGGGCGCGGTCTTGCGGGCCGCGGTACTAAGATCGTCAGACATTGCCGCTCCTTTGAGAAGGTGGAACCGAGTCCAGTTAGCAAATGGCGTGCCCGGGAAAGCTGGCTTCTTAGGTGTGAGCTCTAGGTATAGCCCAATGTCCATTGGTAAGAGCTGACTGCGCATGGCGAGTCCCCAATTCTGACACCCTCCATTGTTGACGACCGATCATTAATGGGTTGGTAGGCAACCCTTGCTATTGGAGAGAGCAATGCAACTAAGTTTCAGTCGCGCCTGGGCAGGAGAAAGGCAGGTGCCGCAGGATGTCCAGGGCGCCCCGGTTGTATGCGAGGCGGGCGGCCTCTATCGAGCCGCAACCCCGGAAGAGCTGCTACGTGCGGCTGCACAGCAATTGGAGGGGGCGCTGGGTAGTCGCTTGCCAGTGGACAAGCCGTCCGCCGCCATCGACTATATCGTGACGCGCCTGGCGCTGTCGGACGTGGAGGTGTTCGGCGTAATGTTCCTTGATGCGCAATTGAGAATGATCGCTTTCGAGGAAATGTTCAGAGGCACGCTGTCTGAGACGAGCGTGTATCCACGCGAGGTCGTCAAGGCGGCTATTCGGCACAACGCGCATTCCATCTTGATTGCCCACAACCATCCCTCGGGTTCGTCGCAGCCAAGCAGGGCGGACGTTGAGGTTACGCGGCGCTTGAAGGACGCCGTGGCTCTGGTCAATGTGACATTGGTCGACCACGTGATCGTGGCGGCAGGTAGCGGCCATTCTATGGCCAAGATGGGCTTGATCTAGGCTTGCCCGCCTGCGTCCAACAGCCGAAGACCGAACGGTCTTCGGCTTTTTTTACGCCGCGAGTAGTTGCTTGGCGGTCAGCCGCTTTTGAAGCTCGGCTGGCGCCACGGCTCCCGACAGCAGTCTTCCCAAATAGTCGCCGAGCTTCGCCCATGCTGCTTGCTTCTCGTCGGCGTAGTCGTAGAGCTGGTAGTGCCGCCTGACACGGTTCTTGCCCGTGTGAATGACGTGATTTTGGCAGCGGTCGATGATGTTTGGATCGATGCCCAGTGATTCCATGATGGTCGACCCCGTTCGCCGTAAATCATGAGGCGTCCAATTGCCGTTATGGCCTTTGCCGAGCACCAGGGAGTTGTCCGAAGCGCGGCGTGCTTTGGGCTGTCCGTTGAACATGGCTTGCCGATCTTTGATTTGCTTAGTAAAGGCCTGCTTGTACATCGGTTGGTCTACCCCCGCGTCATCATTGTCGCGCGAAGGTAGGAGCCAGCGGGATGATCCTGCCAGGCTGACAAGGGTCTCGAAATGCTTGACTGCGAAGGGTGACAGAAAGACCAGGTGGTCCCGCTTCTGTGATTTTCTGCCCTTGACGTTCGCCTTGGGAATGAACCACGTACCTTCTCGGAGATCGAGATGCGTAATTTCGGTTAGGTGCAGTTCCCCTATCCGGCATAGCGTGCTCAAACAGATCCAGGAAACTGCCTGCAACGCCTTGGATGGAGGCTTCCTCTTTCGCTTGTCATCCGAAGCGAGATACTGCTCCTCCAACTCGCGGTATCGAGTCTGGAGCTCGACAATCTCAATAGGCGGGAGAACGCGTTCGCGCGCGTTATCCGGGTCGTAATCGTCCGCCAGGAGCACCCCGAGCTCAACCAGCTCAACCGGATTTCCTTCCGAAAGCAGCTTTCGCCATGGTTGGCGCTTTTCTGCCCAATGGAACATCTGGCCCAGTATTTGGTAGGTCACCTCGGCAAGCCGATTGCAACCGCGGCCGACAATCGAGCGGATCACTCGCTCAATGTCCTTCTCGCGAATTGATCGCACGGGAGTATCACCGATCAAGGGAAGCACGTCCTTTTCAACGATGCGCTTCACCTCGGTGTTGCCATCTGCTCGCTTCACTCCCGATTCTAGCCAGCTTTTATACATCTCTTGGAACGACAGGGCGTCGGTCGTGGCCTCTTCTTCAGCGGCGGTTACAGCGGCAGATTCAGCTGCCATAGCTTCCCGCATTTGGGCTTTTTCCAAGTCGCGGACGGCTGACGGATTGCGGCCCGCCTTAATGTCCGCCCGCGCTTTGTTCCTGGCGGAGCGGATCTCGTCGAGTGTGCGCTCCGGCCATGAGCCGCAGTAGAATCTCTTTACCTTGTCGCCCATGCGATAGGCGTATCGCCACACCACGGCCATCGTGCCGCGCTGAATGCGGATTTCCCCAGTCAGGCCGTCCCCATCGGCCAGGTGATCACCGACCCATTCCGCCGGTACCGCTTCCAGTTCTTTGACGGTCCACCGCGCACCTTTTCCGCGTTTTGGGTATCTCGTCATATTTCCTCGAATCTCTCCATTCTTCTGCCTCATGCGCCATATGGGACAACATATGGGACAACATTTTCGCGGCTGTCAGCGTACATTAGCGAACGTCGATGAACAAGGAAATTTGTATAAAGCCTTATGAATCAGTTGGTTATTCGTTCGCTGACGTTCGCCGACGTTCGCGCGTTTCTAATTTGGGAGCAGAGGGTCGTGAGTTCGAATCCCACCGCCCCGACCAATGAATTCAAGGCCTTACAGAGGTTGCTCTGTAAGGCCTTTTTATTTTCTGGCGTTTTACCTCACCTTTTACCCCACCGAACTGCTAGTGAGTGGGGCTGCGAGCAACCTTGCGACGCTCCATCTTTTTTTCCAATAGCCACTCGACGACCTTTGCATCGGGGCGGTTCATCGTGCTTGGCGGCATCATTGGCGGATTTTTCGCGGGCTGGATCAGCCATGACGCGAGCAAAGTGGCGGCGGCCGAGGTGTGGCGGCTGGCTTCCATCAAATGGAATTAGCAAGCAACGGGAGTGGCGGATCAGATGATCGTGAACAGGATTAATGCGTGGCTTGTCAGCCGACTGCCTTCGCGCAGATCGTCTGTCGATATCGTTGTCGACGACTCCGGCTTGCAGGTGTGCGGCAGGCAAGGGAAGCAGCACATCGGTTGGCAAGACATTGCTGAAATCGTCGCGACGCGTACTGAACAGATGGTCGGCAGCATGCTCGTACTGGCCATTGCATTGAAAGACGGCCGCACTTTGACGGTGGCGGAGGATGCGCCAGCGTGGGCCGACCTTACGGCGCGGCTGCCGGACTATCTTGTGGGCGCAAAACCTTATCAAGAATGGGCGTTGCATGGCACTGTTTCCCACGAGCCTCGTATAGTTGTCTATCCGAGCTGAGGGCAGGTCACGCGGGTGCGGGGCACGCTACGTATTCTTGACCATAGCAGCAAGCATTGCTCTTCCAGAATTTCTTGATCTGCTCATCGATGATGACGGCGCTCTTCGTCCCGCGCCACGCCCGATGACAGCTAGCCAAGCCCCCCGCTTGGCCCTGTCGTCATTCGTCGTCCTACTCGCTCACATGCGTGGTGCGGATCGACGCGGGATCGATGCCGCCTCGCTTCAGCCGGGCGTCGATGTCCTCCTGCTCGCCAGGCAGGTCCAGCTTGGATGCCAGTATGCGTTTGGCTTCCTGGGGATTGGTGATGTTGCCGTTGACCAAGGCAACGCCGTCATCGCCATCCAGTTGTTTGAATGAGATCTGGGTTTTCATGTGTCCTCCTGGGGCAGGGTGTTCCCCGTCCAAGCAGCACATCGTGTTCCCAACGGCCGGAGAGCGGGCGCGCCGTCCTCCTTGCCCGGTTCCCGAGGGCCGGCTTAGAATAACAATAATTATCATTTGCACGCCCAGCAGGGGCGCACGGCCATGCCCCTCAGCACGCACGACCAAGTCGAAACGCTGTACACGGATCACCACTCCTGGCTGCATGGCTGGTTTCGCCGCCAGCTCGGCAATTCCTTCGAAGCCGCCGACCTGGCCCACGACGTCTTCCTGCGCCTGCTGCGCCGCCCCACGGCGGTGGACGCGTCCGAGCCCCGCGCCTACCTCAGCACCATCGCCCGCGGCCTGCTGGTCGACCACTGGCGCCGCCGCGAACTGGAGCGCGCCTGGCTGGACGTCCTGGCCCGTACCCCCGAAGAACAGGCTCCTTCTCCGGAAAGCCGCATGCTCATCCTGGAGGCTTTGATCAAGATCGATCAGATGCTGGACACCCTGAAACCCAAGGTCCGGCAAGCTTTTCTCTGGGCGCAACTGGAAGGCCTGACCTGCCCGCAGATCGCCCTGCGCCTGGATGTCTCGCTGGCCACCGCGGAGCGCTACGTGGCCGCCGGCCTGCGCCAGTGCTATGCCTTCCGATTTGGTGACCAATGAGCGACATCGCCGCGGCTCCCCTCCCGTCTTCGGTCGTGGACCAGGCCATCGCCTGGGCTGTCAAACTCAACTTCAGCCAGGCGGACACCTGTACGCGGGAGGCCTTCGAGCGCTGGAGGCAGGCCGCGCCCGAGCACGAGCGCGCCTGGTCGCGGATGCAGGCCCTGAACGCGGATTTCGCGTCGGTGCCGCAGGGGCTGGCGCTGGACGCGCTGATGGCCATGGACCATTCCCGCGCCCACGCGGCGCGCCGGCAACAGCGCCGCGCCGTGTTGAAGGGGCTGGCCGTGGCAGGAGGTTTGCTGGGCAGCGGTTGGGTGGTCCGCGAGCAGACGCCGTGGCAGCGCCTGGTCGCTGACGTCAGCACGAGCGTCGGCCAGCGCGACCCGCTGACGTTGGCCGATGGCACGCGGCTGGTGCTGAACACGGACAGCGCCGTCAGCCTGAGCCTGGACGGCTCGCAACGCATCGTGACGCTGCATCGCGGCGAAATCTCGATCCAGACGGGCGCGGACGCGGCCTTCGCGGTGAAGCGGCCGTTCTTTGTTCGCACGTCCTTCGGATCGATCGAGGCGCTCGGGACGCGCTTCGTGGTGCGGCTGGAAAACCGCGGTGCGCGGGTCAGCGTGCAGGAGGACGCTGTCGAATTGCGGCCCGCCGACAGCGCCGTGCAGTCCATCGCCCGGGCAGGCGAGCAGTGGGTGTTGGATCGCCAGAAGGTGCGCCAGGTCATCGCGCCCGCCATGGACAGCGGCGCATGGGTCGAGGGCGCCATTGCCGGCAAGAACATGCGGCTGGCCGACGTGCTGGCGGAGATGTCGCGCTACCGCCATGGCCGCATCACTTGCGCGCCCGAAGTGGCGGATCTGCGCGTATCGGGTACGTACCATCTCAACGATATCGACCAGGCCTTGCAGTTCCTGGCGCAGACGACGCCGATCCGCGTGCGTTACTGGACCCGCTTCTGGGTATCGGTCGGCCCCGCCTGAGGCCCAAAGGCGAGAGCCGGGCGAGGCTGTCCGGTCCGCGGCTACAACAGCAGATCACCGCGCCCAACACTTTTTTCAAGAAAAATTGAGGGGATTTGATTTCTTGACCGGCCTACAGGGAAAGACAACGTAAACCCGGCTATCAAGAAGACCTCATGACCCCCGCTCGTAATCGTCAGTCGGCGCGCCGCGCGCCCGTCCCCTCGGTATTGTCCACGGCCCTGTACGGCATGCTGTTCGGCGCCTCGCTGGCCTGGGCCGCGCCCGATGCCCTGGCCCAGTCCACCCCGGCGGTGCAGCAGTCGGAGCACACCTACGCCATTGCTGCGGGTCCCCTGGACCAGGCGCTGAACGAGTTCGCCCGCGCGTCGGGCGTCAACGTGTCGTTCGATGCCGCCCAGGTCGAATCCCTGCGCACGTCGGGCCTGAACGGCCGCTACACCCACAGCCGCGGCCTGGCCGCGTTGCTGGCGGGGTCGGGCTTCGAAGGTGTGCTGCTGCCCGGCGGCGGCTACTCCGTGCGCCGCCTACCCAGCGGCGGCGGCGTGACGACGCTGGCGCCCGTGACGGTGACGGGCCAGGAATACCGGGTGATGAGCGAAGGCTCGGGCCGCTACAACACGCCGGCGGTGACGATAGGCAAGGGCGAGCAGCGCTTGAAGGACATTCCCCAGTCGATCAGCGTGGTGACGCGCCAGCGGCTGGACGAACAGAACCTGAACTCGGTCTACGATGCGCTGGAGAATACGACCGGCGTGACGCTGCAGCAAAGCCCCCAGGGCGGCAAGTACATCTATTCGCGCGGCTTCCAGGACACCGTCATCCAGTATGACGGCGTGCCGCTGCAACGCAGCATGTACGGCCGAGCCAGCAACTATTCCGGCGGCACCGCCATGTACGACCGCGTGGAAGTGCTGCGCGGCGCGGCCGGCCTGCTGCAAGGCGCGGGATCGCCGGGCGGCGCGGTGAACCTGGTGCGCAAGCGCCCATTGCCCGAAGACCGCTTCATGGTGGAGACCAAGGCCGGCACCTGGGACCGCTATGGCATGCAGGTCGACAGCAGCGGCGCGTTGAACGAAGACGGCAGCCTGCGGGCCCGCGCGCTGGTGGACCGCCAGGACAACCATTCCTTCATCGACCGCGTGCACCTGAAGAACACCACGTTCTACGGCACGCTCGAGTACGACTTCTCGCCGCGCACGCAGCTCAATATCGGCTACAGCCACGAGGACCTGCGCGGCACGCCGACGATGTCGGGGCTGCCGCGCTACAGCAACGGCCAGGAGGTCGGTTTCAAGCGCTCGACCAACTTCGGCGCCAACTGGAACCGCCAGGAAACCACGAACGACGGCTTCTTCGCCGACTTCACGCACGCCTTCAACGACGACTGGCGTTTCAAGCTGAGCGGCGCCTACGTCAAGGAAAAGCAGTACCTGAAGTACTCGACCTCCAGCCGCGCCGTGAATCCTGTGACGCAGATGGCGCTGGTGAATGCCGCGATGACGCATGCGGACATTGATACCTCGGGCCTGGACGCGAACCTGACAGGCAAGTTCCGTGCCTTCGGGCGTACGCACGAGGTGGTGCTGGGCACGACGTACTCGCACAACAAGATCGATACCTCGTATGCCTATCTGGTGAACTACCACACGTTCAACGCCTTCCAGTTCGATCCCGACATTCCCGAGCCCACCAACGCTGCGTTGCGCGCCGGCACCAATGAGAAGCGGATCGGCTTCAACCGCGAACTGGGCTTCTACGGAACCACGCGCCTGCAACTGGCGGACCCGCTGAAACTGGTGGTAGGCGGGCGTTTCAGCCGGTCCACGGAAATCTGGGATACCGACACGACCACGGCGGGTGTGCAGGACATCAGCCAGACCGCGCAGAGCAACTCGCACTTTTCTCCGTACGCGGGTCTGCTGCTGGACCTGACGCCGTCGTGGACCACCTATCTCAGCTACTCGGATGTCTTCCAGCCGCAATACAACGTGGACAAGGAGGGCAGGAATCTGCGGCCCGTCGTCGGCGAGAACTATGAATTGGGCTTGAAGGGCGAGCTGCTGGATGGCCGCCTGAATGCGGCGTTCGCCATCTTCCGTATCGACCAGAGCCATCGCGCGCAGGAGGATTTCACCAGCAGCCCGACGTGCGCGGCGGATTACTACTGCTATACCGATACCGGCAAGGTGCGTAGTCAGGGCTTCGACGCGGAGATCAACGGCGAGATCTCGCGTGGCTGGAATCTGTATGCCGGCTACACCTTCAACACGACCAAGTACCTGAAGGACATCAGCAGCGAAGGCCAGTCGTTTGCGTGGTACACGCCCAAGCATATCTTCCGACTGTGGACGACGTATCAGTTGCCAGGCGACCTGAGCGCCTTCACGGTGGGCGGCGGCGTCAATGTGCAGAGCGGCCAGTCGCGCCAGATCGGCGCGTCGACGGCGAGCGCCAGCGGACGCACGGTCTGGAACGCCTATGCGAAGTACCAGATCAATCCCAACTGGGCGGCTCACCTGAACGTCAACAATATCTTCAACAAGACTTACTACACGGCGGTCGGCAACCTGGTCAATGGCATCCACTACGGTGAACCGCGCAATGCCATGCTGACGCTGCGCGGCACGTTCTGAGAATGAAGCCCGGCTTGCGCCAGCGCATGAGCTGGCTGCATACCTGGTGCGGACTGGTGTGCGCCTGGCTGTTGTGCCTGATCTTCCTGGCGGGCACGATCAGCGTGTTCCGAGCGCCCATCACGCGCTGGATGACGGCCGAGCCCGCGCTGCCGCCGGTATCGGCGGTGCTCGGTCAGGAGGCCGTGATCGCGGCGGCCGCGCGTTTCCTGCAGCAGCAGGACGGCAACGCGCGCTTCTGGCGCATCGAGCTGCCGGGAGAGTCGGGCCAGGCGATGAAGCTGGTCTGGCGCTCGGCGGATGGAAGCACGCACGAGGCCGCGATGGATCCTCGCAACGGCGCGGTACTGCCGCATCCTTGGGGCCGCAAGACCGAGGGTGGGCGTCACTTCATGACGCTGCACTACACCCTGTATGCCGGCAATTTCGGCTTCTGGCTGGTGGGTTGGCTGACGGTAGGCATGCTGGTGGCGCTGCTGTCGGGCATCGTCGTGCACAAGCGCATCTTCAAGGATTTCTTCACCTTCAGGCCGGGGCGAGGGCAGCGGGCCTGGCTCGATGGGCACAACGCTTCGGCGGTGCTGACGCTGCCGTTCCAGTTGATGATCGCCTACACCGGACTGGCCATTTTCTATACCAGCTACATGCCAGGGCCGTTGCGTGCGATGTATGGCGAGAACGGGCATCAGCAATGGCAGGCCGAACTGGCTCGTCAGGCGGCAGAGCCGGGCACCGCGACGGTACTGCCCGCGCGTCCCGCGCTGGATGGCCGGCAGCCGGCGCGATGGCAGGCGGGCATCCTGATGAACGCGGCGCAACAAGCCTTGGACAGCGAGGCGCGCATGGTCATGGTCGAGAGGCCCGGACAGGCGACGGAGCGCATCAGCGTCTACATGCGGCCGGACGCCGAGGCCTCGGTGCGGCAACTGCTCAGTTCAGCCGGCCGTGCCACGTTCCAGGGCGCGACGGGCGAGTTCATCGCCTTGCAGCGGCCAGACGCGCATGCTTCACCGGACGTGGTGCACGAGGTGATGGATCGGCTGCACCTGGCGGCGTACGGCGGCTGGACGATACGTTGGCTGTACTTCGTCTGCGGCCTGGCCGGCACGCTGATGATGGCGACCGGCGCGGTGCTGTTCACCCTCAAGCGGCGCAACAAAAGCGACAGTGAGTTTGGCGCCTATACGCCGATGTTCTACCGTTTGGCCGAGTCGCTGAACGTGGCGGCCATCGCCGGGGCTTGCCTGGCCTGTATTGCGTACTTCCATGCGAATCGCTTGATTCCCGCGGCGCTGTCGGGCCGCGAGGAATGGGAGATCAAGGCATTCTTCGCCGTGTGGGCGGTCAGCCTGCTGCATGCCCTGGTTCGGCCGGTGCAGCGCGCCTGGGTGGAGCAGTTCGCGTGTACGGCGGTGCTGTGCCTGGGGCTGCCGGTGGTCAATGTGCTGACGACGGGGCAGCACGGACTGAACTATGCGCTGGCGGGAAACTGGCAGGCGGCCTGCGTGGAGTCTGTGGTGTTGGTCATGGGCGGTGTGTTCGCGGTGTTGACGTGGCGATTGCGCGACGGCGCATGGGCACAACCGAAGCCAGGCCGGATCTCGGCGACCGCCCGGGGCTACCGCTGGCAGGTGCTGGGAAGGGGGGCGTGCGCGATTGTCGGCGGCTACGTTTTTGCGATGCTGGCGGCCATGGCGTTGGCGCAGGGCATGGCGGCGCTCGGCTTGGCGAGCCGCTCGATCGTCGTGGTCTACGTCACGCTGCTGAGTTTTCTTGTCTATGCCTTGGCCGCCATGTGGGTATTCGCGGCGCGCTGGGCGTGGGCCGGCCTGCTGGCGGCGGTCGTGGTGTCGGGCGTGTTTTCGTGGCAGTTGGCAGCGCCATGACCACGACACAGGCAGTGGCGGCGGCGCTGGGTCTTGCCTTCGCAGGGTTCGCGGCGTTTGCGCTCGCCATGGAACGGCACCACGAGCAGGCGACAGGCCGGGAAGGCCTCGCGGGGACGGTTTGCATGGGCTTGCGCGCGCGCGGCCTGCTCTTGATGAGCCTGGCCTTGCCATGTTGCCTTCAACCCTGGGGGGCGCCAGTCGCGGCCATCGTGTGGCTCGGCATCCTGTCCTGCGCCGCGCTGATGACGACGCTGGTGCTGAGTTACGCGCCCCGCTGGCTCATCCGCGCAGCCGCGGTCGCCGGGGCATCGGCGCTTGCCGTAGTGATCTACGCCCTGAAGCATACAGGCGGGATATCGTCGTAGTGCTTCGTGCGCGGGCAGACGCTCCTCCCGCGACGATATGGAAAAAAGGGCTTGCGAGCATCCTCCGCAAGCCCTTCTCCCTCTTCTTACTGCCAGGGCACCCCGTAGTGCTCATGCACCCGGCGACCGTACTCGTCGGTAAATTCGGGCGCCTTTTCGTGCTCGTAGTGCGGCGCCTTGTCCAGCGTCGACTTGTCCAGCGGCACGACGTAGCCGTCCAGGCCGGTGTCGTATTTCAGCATGTTCCAGGGCAGGGGGTACCGGTCGGTGCCGATGCCCAGGAAGCCGCCGAATTCCAGCACGGCGTAACGAACGTGGCCCGAGTGCTTGTCGATCTGCACATTGTCGATGGAGCCGAGCTTTTCGCCCTGCTGGTTGTAGACCTTCGTGCCTTCGACGCGCTTGGACGAAATGGTGCTCGACGCACTGGTGCCCGTGGTGGGGGTCGTCATCGCATTCATATGGTGATCCTCCTATGAACGGTTTCGCGTGATCGCGGCGGTTGCCGGAACGCTTGTCTCTTCAGCAAGCGACGTGCCGGGCATTCTGGAAGGCGCGCAACGGCATGTTCTGACGCTATCGCATCGCCGCGGATGTCGAGGGAACAATGACAAAGGCCCAGGGGGAACGCCCTGGGCCTTGGCAGTGTGAAGTCGGCAGCGCCTAGAAGATCAGCTTCAGTATGCCCGTCACGGTCAGCAGGCCGACGATGAAGATGATCGCGATGATCCACAGCAGTATTTTCATGATTCTTCCTTTTATGGCTTCAGGTTTGCCGTAGGGGTGCGGCCAGGGCCGCGGAATGAAAAGGCGTACGCTGACGGTCAGCCTAGCAAGCGTCGTGCCCAGCCATCAGGCAGACTGCGCGAGCCCCGCGCCTATCTCACTAGCATCGCCACGCGCCCGGCCTCCGGCAGGTTCTGGATGGCTTGCCGCCTTGTGTTCCAGGCATTCCTGCAGGACGGCGTGGGCCTGATCAGCATCGCGCTGGGCTGCTTCGGCATCGCCGAGATCGTGAAGAACCTGGACAACCGCAGCACGCTGACGCCCTTCAATGGCAAGATCAAGCTGATCCCGACCTGGCCCGAGTTCAAGCGCATCATCCCCAGCGCGCTGCGCGGCAGCGTCATCGGCTCGGTGCTGGGCATCCTGCCCGGCGGCGGCTCGCACCAGCTTCATTCCGCTGATGGCGATCGGCATTCCCGAGAACGCGGTGATGGCGTTGATGCTGGCGGCCTTCATCGTCAAGGGCGTGCAGCCCGGCCCCAACATGATCGGCACCTCCCCCGGATCTGTTCTGGGGGCTGGTGGCCAGCATGTGGGTCGGCAACTGCTTCCTGCTGATCCTGAACGTGCCGCTGGTGCGTTACTGGCTGTCGGTGTTCAAGATCCGGTACACCGTAGGCCGCGCCGCTGATGCTGGGTTTCATCCTCGGCCCCATGCTGGAAGAGAACTTCCGCCGCACCATGCTGCTGTCGCGGGGCGACTTCGCGGTGTTCGTCGAGCGTCCCATCAGCGGCACGCTGTTCGCGGTGATCGGCGCCATCGTGGTGTGGCAGATCGTGTCGTTCCTGCGCGCCAACCGCAAGCGCAGGAATGCGGCCGCTGTACAGGCGCCGCACGGCGCGGACTGAGCCCTCCCTGCGGATACGCCCTGAGACACATTCGACACAGGCGTGTCCGCGCGCATCGGCATAATGACGCCCGATCCAGGGTGCAAGCCGGCCTTCGTGGCCGGTTTTCTCGTACAGGAAAAGGAGGCAGGTGATGCGGGCAATGAGGGCGGGTATTGGGATGGCGCTGAGCGCGCTGATGCTGGCGGCGCAGCCGGGCTGGGCCCAGGACAAGGAAGGGTCGAAAGACCATCCGATGCTCACGCGCTTCACGGGGGCGCAGATCAACGCCTACAGCGTGCAGGACTACGACGAGGCGCTGCTGCCGAACCAGGCGATTGCGGACGACTCCCAGGCCAAGCTGCTGGAGGTGGAGGGCAAGATCACCCGCATCGGCTACCGCATTCCGGGCAACAAGTCGGCGCTCGAGGTCTACCGCAATTACGACGCCGCGCTGGAGCAGGGCGGTTTCGAGGTCATCTTCCTGTGCAAGAGCGATGAGCAGTGCGGCAACGATTTCCAGGGCTACGTGATGAACAGCGGCAAGGTGAAGCTGACGGGCCAGGGTGACGCCGTGTTCGGCGGCAAGTACTACGCTTTGCTGGCCAAGAAGGCTATCGGGACCGGTGACGTGTATGTCTTCCTGGACATCATGCAGGACGAGAGCAACCACTACACGCCGGTGTACCAGCAAGTGGTCGAGACCAGGAAGATGGAGCAGGGCCAGGTGAAGGCGCTGGACGCCACCGCCATGCAGAAGGCGCTGGCGCAGTCGGGGAAGGTCGCCATCTACGGCGTGCACTTCGATACGGACCGGGCGGAGATCAAGGCCGATTCAAAGCCCGCGCTGGACCAGATGGGCAAGCTGCTGAAGGACAATCCCGCGCTGAAGCTCTACGTGGTGGGCCATACCGATAACCAGGGCTCGCTGGAGCACAACCGTGCGCTGTCGCAGCAGCGCGCCGATGCGGTGGTCAAGTCGCTGACGGACCAGTATCAGGTGGATGCCAGGCGCCTGGCCGCCCAGGGCGTGGCCTCGCTGGCGCCGGTGGGCAGCAACGACAATGCCGAGGGACAGGCGATGAACCGGCGCGTGGAGCTGGTGAAGCAATAAGGCCGGGTCAGCGGGACGGCACGGAGGGCGGCGCCATCGCATCGGTGTCGTGCTGGCCGAGCAGATCCATCGCGTCCAGCCGGCGCGGCGCCGACGCCAGCAGCCTGCTGTGGATGCGGGCGCGATGCTTGGCGGCCTTCAGCCGGGCCGTCACGCGTTCGACGCCACGGAACATGCATCGCACGCGGTATTCCATGTCGAAATGGCGGCCACCCAGGCCGTCGATGAACGCCAGTTGGGTTCCACCATTCTCCGTGGCTTGCATCACGACGTTGTCCTGGCTGGCATCGACCCAGACGACGCCATTGCGGGCCAGCCAATCCAGTGCGTCGTCCAGCAGCGCGGCCGCGGCCTCGTCCGGCAGGTGTCCCGCGGCGCGTGCCTGGCGCAGCGTAGGGGCGGGCATGCCTTGCGCGTCGACCACCAGGTCGAGGACCAGGCCCCAGCCCCGATCGGTCATGGCCCAGCCGTGCACGCGCGGGATGCGCGCGTCGGCCACGCCGCGTTGCTGCAGATGGATAGCGTAATGGCTTTCCAGCAGGTTCTGCAGGTGCGCGCGCGGCTTGTCCTTGGCGATCTTGACGCAGCGCGCCGGGTGCTCCGGGTGGCGCCAGCATTCACGCAGGTGTCCGGCGCCGATCTTTTCTTTCAGGATCAGTAGTCCCAATGCCCAATCCTCCCCATTCGGTATTACGGCGATTGTCGTATTCGCTGGGTGTTATTCGAACTGTCGCGAATTTGTAATGTGGCGTCATTTTGATCTCGCGGGTTACGCGCAACAAGACGATTTATCGTTTTAATCAATACTAATTGTTACGAATGTGGGTATGGATGGGTGCGCATTGCGAGTCCTGCACGGGCACAATGCGCAGAGTCTCGCGTGATCCGCCCGTGGCGCGCCCGAATGGCGACGCCACGCTTCCCCGGTGGAGCGTGCCGCGGCACACGGCTTGCTGCAAGGCGGCGCGTCGGCCAGGCAATTCCCTTCGGATCTTTCTGCCTGCCGTCTCTACCTTTCTTCAAAGAGGTGCCATGAAATCCCATGCCTTGCAGTGCCGATCCCGGTTGGCGACGGCGCTATTCGATCTGCTCGACCCCGTGGTGTTCGGCCTGTTCGTCGGTGCGCTGATCTTCGACGTGATCTACCTGTCGTCGCCCATCGTGATGTGGGTGAAAGGAGCCGCCTGGCTGGTGACGCTGGCGCTGGTGTTCGCCATCGTTCCGCGCCTGATCAATCTGGCGCATGTGTGGGTCGTGTCGCGCCGCACCGTGTCCGGCGCCGAGCGGCTCGATTTCTGGTTCAACCTGCTGGCCATCGTCTCGGGCGTGGTCAACGCCTTCGTGCACAGCCGCGATGCGTTCGGTGTGATGCCGCTGGGAATGTGGCTGTCGGCGATCACCGTGGCGCTGCTGTGCCTGGGCCGCATCGTGCTGGTCACGGACAAGGCGCCGGCCGGAGGGCTGACCCATGAATGACGCCATGCGAGTGAGAACGGTGGGCGCCGCGGTGGTGGTGGCGATGCTGGCGGCCTGCAACGATGGCGCGGCGGTCGATCCCAAGGAACAGATCGGACCCGATCCGAAGCTGCCTGCGGCGCAGAGTTTCCTGATGCCGCCCATGCAGGTGCCCGAAGGCGTGGGCTGGCAGGGCAATGCGATGCCGAAGGTGGCGGCGGGCCTGAAGATCGAGAAGGTGGCCGACGGGCTGCTGCATCCGCGCCAACTGTACACGCTGCCCAATGGCGACGTGCTGGTGGTCGAGGCCAATGGCCCCGGCACCGCGCCCGTCACCACG
This sequence comes from Bordetella ansorpii, assembly GCF_900078315.1. Taxonomy (GTDB): domain Bacteria; phylum Pseudomonadota; class Gammaproteobacteria; order Burkholderiales; family Burkholderiaceae_B; genus Bordetella; species Bordetella ansorpii. Next base: position 56,937 of record NZ_FKBS01000002.1, on the reverse strand, counting down.
CCGAAGGCGGCGCTGTCGGGACTGGTGAAGACGAAGTCCGGCAAGAGCGGCAAGGGCGGCAACCGCATCACGCTGCTGCGCAACGAGGGGGGCAAGTGGCAGCAGCACGTGTTCCTGGAAAAGCTGAATTCGCCCTTCGGCGTGCAGTTGATCGGCGACACGCTGTACGTGGCCAACACCGACAGGATCATGGCGTATCCCTATGTCCAGGGCGCCACGAAGATCACCGACCCGGGCCGCGAATTCGCCGACCTGCCCGATACGATCAACCATCACTGGACCAAGGCACTGCTGGCCAGCCCCGATGGCCGCAAGCTTTATGTGGGCGTGGGCTCGAACAGCAACGTGGGCGAGAACGGGCTGGACGTGGAATACCGGCGCGCGGCGGTGCTGGAGGTCGACGTGGCCTCGCGCGGCAGCCGCATCTATGCCTCGGGGCTGCGCAACCCCACGGGCCTGGGCTGGGAGCCGCAGACCGGCAAGCTGTGGGCCATCGTGAACGAGCGTGACGAGATCGGCGCCGATCTGGTGCCCGACTATCTGACCTCGGTGCAGGACGGCGGCTTCTATGGCTGGCCTTACAGCTACTTCGGCCAGCACGTCGACGTGCGCGTGTCGCCGCAGAAGCCCGAGCTGGTGAAGAAGGCCATCAAGCCGGACTACGCCATCAGTTCGCACGTCGCGCCGCTGGGCATGTGGTTCTACAAGGGCAACAACCTGCCGGCGAAGTATCGCGGCGGGGTGTTCATCGGCGAGCACGGCAGTTGGAACCGCACGCCGCTCAATGGCTACAAGGTGAGCTTCATCGCGTTCAAGGACGGCAAGCCGACGGGCACGGTCGAACCCGTGGTGACGGGGTTCGTGTCGGAAGACCAGAAGCAGCTGTATGGCGCGCCGGTGGGCATCACCGAGGATGCCGAGGGCGGGCTGCTGATCGCGGACGACGTGGGCAATGTCGTCTGGCGGGTGTCGGCGGGCGGGTGAAGCCGGCGCTGGCTGGCGGCGCGTGGCGACGCGCCGCCGGTCCGGGCGCTGCCTAGCCTATCGTCTGCACGACGTTGCCCTTGGGGTCCTTGACCTCGGTGGGGCGCACGTCGATGCGCAAGCCCTTGAACGACTTCAGGGGATACTCGCCGCGCCTGGGTTGCAGCAGCGAGGCGATCTCGTCGACCGTCGCATCGTCCAGCGTGACGTACAACACGTCGTCTTCCGTGCGCAGCGCGTTCTCGCCCGGCGCGAACACCACGTTCTTGTTGTTGCTGAGCAGGCGCAGGTCGCGGCCGAAGGGCAGGCGCAGCGGCAGCAGCGTGGTGGCTTCCTGCACTTGCAGCGCGCCCAGCGTGACGATGGTGGTGGGCTTGCCCAGCAGGCGCTTCTCCTGCCGCCAGTCCAGCTCGTCGGTGTAGACGTAGCCAGTGGAAGAACCGCTTTCCTTGCGGCCGCGCTCGATGCTGTCCTGCACGCCCGGCTGGCCCAGCAGCGAGTCGCGCGCCAGGTCGGTGATGTACAGCGGCATGTGGGGCCTCAGCACTTCCAGCAGGTCCAGTGTGCGCCACAGCCGCGCCGCGTAGGCCTCGTCCTCGGTCAGGCCGATGACCTGCAGGAATTCGAACTCGCCATTGGGCGTCTGCTGCGTGGGCAGTTCCGGGTCGGCGGTGAACGCCACGTAGGTCAGCCTGGTGTCCTCTTCGACCGCGATGGGGCCGTTGGCGGCCAGCCAGTCGCCGTCGCGGAATATGTTGCCGGTCTTGAAGACGTAGCGCGCCAGGTTCTGCAGGAAGTTGATCACCCACATGGGCGGATCTTCCGCGTCGGGCTCGCAGCGCAGGCGCAGGGTCAGCTCGAAGCCGTAGCCGCTGATCTCGGCGTCGTCCGATTCCTTGCTGTAGAGCTCGGTGAAGCCATACGTGACGTAGTGCCAGTGTGGCGCCGGATCCATGCGCTTGTAGGCGCTGATGCCTTGCAGCGGATCGTTGCCACCCAGCCGATAGCTGATGATGGTGCCGTAGTGCTTGGGTTCCTGCGTCGGGTAGATCGTGTTGCAGGCCGCGTCGATGGCGTCCCAGCCATGCGCAACCTCGTCTTCGTCGATATCCGTCATGAAAGCGGTTCCGGTGGATTGGAGGGGCCAAGCCAAGTGCCCCGGTATCGTACCGCCCTCATTTTCTCGATATGAGACGCGAGTGTCGCGTCTTGTACCGAGGTGTATCACCTGCCTTGCGGTGCGTCCGCGACTGGCGGCGCCGTGGTGGCGATGACAGTGGGAATCGTCTTGCCGAAGGCACCGCCGCCGCCTGCGGGCAAGGTGGCCAGCGACGTGGCGGGCCCCCACACGCCACCGCGGCGCGCCAGCATCCGGTAGGTCTGCGGGTTGCCCGAACTGCGCGCGACCACGTAGAGCGTGCCGTCGACCATGCGCATGGCGGGCAGCGAACTGGCGGTGGCTTCCAGCAGGGTGGCACGGCCGCGCTCGACCAGCCACAGCGGGCCACCGGCGCGTTCCAGCACGCTGACCAGCACGTTGCCCTGGGTGTCGGGGCCGATGGCGGGCTTGCCGACGTATTCCACGCCCAGGTCCTCGGCCGCCGTCCAGTGGATGGCGGTGGCGCGCGCCGTGGCAGGTTTTTCCTCGACCACCCGCATCAGGTGCCGGTTGCCGCGGTCGCGCAGATAGAGTTCGACCAGGCCCTGGGCGTTGCGCATGGCGGCCAGCCCGCCGGCGCTGGCGGCGACCGGCACGGGCTGCCAGGCGGCCCAGCCGCCTTCGTGGCCGGCGGCATGTTGCGTCGTCGACCAGGCATTGCCGGCGCGATCGATGGCGAACACCACGAAGCGGCCCGCGGCGTTCATGGCGATGGCGGGTCTGCCCATGGCGTCGGCCAGCAGGGGCAGCGGCTGCCAGGCGTTCCAGCCGCCGCCGATGCCCGAGGGCGAGGTCCAGTAATAGCGGCCGTCATAGCCCATGGCCACGGCGGCGGCGTCGCGCGGCGCGACGACCGGGCTGTTCGAAAAGCGCACGCCGGGCATGGCCTGCCAGCCTTTCCAGCTGCCGTCCAGGTTCTGCTTGTTCACCCACAGGCTGCCCAGCGTGTCGCGGGCGAAGACGCCGGCGGTGGCGTCGGGATAGGCGAAGGACACCAGCGAGCCGGCGGTGCGGCCGCCCAGCGAGGTCCAGCGGCCCTGGCGCGCGTCCCACAGGTTGACGGCGTCGTTGGCCTCGCCGGCCGCGAACACCAGCAGGCCGTGGCGGGCGTCGCTGTACAGCTCGGGGGCGAAGTCCTGGCGCGAGACGTAATAAGAACGCTGCACCCAGGCGGCGGCGGGGCCGGCGGGTTCCTGGCAGCCTTGCGGACCCTTGCAGTACTTGTAGTCCTCCCACGCATAGCGCCGGAAGATCTCGGACTTGAGGGTGGTCTCGGCGTCGCTCAGGTTGGCGGCGCGTTCCTGCGAGGGATAGTCGACGTAGCCTGCCTCGGCGTAATTGCCGGGCACCAGCGCCATGGCCTCGCGGGTCAGGCGGGCGCTGGCGATGTGGTCGGGATGGCTGTGGCCCGTGCAGCGCCAGCACAACTGGGTGTAGGGCACCGGGGTCTGATCGTCCAGGTGGCGCACGGTGGTGGGGCCGTAGTCGCGGATCAGCGCGGCCAGCGTCTTCACCAGCGCATCGCGCGTATAGGTTTCCGGGTTAGGGCCCAGCGTGTCGGACGTGACCTGCGGATCGGATTCGGTGCGGCTCAGCGGGGTCAGGCTGCCCCAGCCCTTGCCCAGCCACGGGTCTTTCAGGCGCATGTGCACCAGTTGCACGCGCGGGTTGCCCTGCAGCGTGACGCGGGTGATGGCGTGGCCGTTGGCCTGCAGGGTGTCGGTGCTCCACAGGTCGGGCTGGTGCGCCATGTAGGCATAGGCGGCGCGCACGCCTTTCTCGCGGCCCAGCATATAGCCGTCGCCTTCGCCGGCATCGCTGGCCGTCAGGTAGACGACACGCACGCATCCGCCGGCCTCGATGTTCGAGGCGATGTCCGGGTTCATGAACAGCAGGTCGTCGTCCAGGTGCGCGACGAACGCCATGTCCTTGATGCCGTGGCAGTCTTCCAGCGTGGGGGCCGTGGCGGCCGCGCTGGCGGAGGGGGCGGTGATGAGGCCTGCCACGCAAGGCAGGACGAAGCGGGCAAGGATGCGGCGGATGGCCGCGGTGGCTGGCATGGCGATTCGCAAACGGGCGGTCAGGCCCCCGAGAAATGGGCACGCAAGCTGGCGCGCCTTTACAGACTGCGACACGATGTGAGGTGATACTGCGGGGCTGAGTATAGCGACGAGATTTTTTGTAAGGGGTAACGGTGGGACCGTTTGTGCGTTGTGGCCCGTGCGGTTACAAGCGTTGTCGTGAGCGCGCAACGAAAGCCCCGGCGAAAACGTCTTTTCCGGGGGATAACTCGACGATCAGGAGTTGCAATGAAGTGGATGGGAATTGCCGCCGGCCTGTTGCTGTCATTGCCGGTGTCGACCCTGGCCAGGGACGATCCCCGCCAGGAAAAGCCGCATACCCACACGATGCCGGAGTCGGAGCGACTGGAGAAGTTCGCCGTCGCCCAATGCCTGATTACCGCGTTTCCGGGTACGCCGATGGCGGAGGATGCCGGCCGCGCATTGGGCGGTTATGTCGAACTGGGAAGGGCGGACGTGGATACCTATCAGGCCATCGGGGCGCTGGCCAGGAAATACCTGTCCACGCCGTATCAAGCGAAAAGTGGGAAGTCGCTGCACGTGATGCAGTGCCTCGACTTCCCGGTGGATCCCGAACTGCAGGCGTTGATCAAGCCTTTTCGCTGATCAATACATCTTGTACGGCAGGAACTTGCCGCTCATCACGATCTGCACGCGGTCTCCATTGGGATTCGCTTCGCGCGCCAGGTCCATCTTGAAGTCGATGGCGCTCATGATGCCGTCTCCGAACTCTTCGTGGATCAGCGCCTTGAAGGTCGTGCCGTAGACGCTGACCAGTTCGTAGAAGCGGTAGATCAGCGGATCGGTGGGCACGACGGTGGGCAGCGAGCCCTTGTAGGGCACCACCTGCAATTGCAGCACCGCGTCGGGCGGCAGGTCGAGCAGGCGGCCCGCGGCCTCGGCCTGCTCGCGGGTCATCGTCATCTGGCCCAGCAGGGCGGCGGTGGTCCACTCCTTGCTCTGGCCCACGGCCTCGGCGATGGCGGCCCAGCTCAGTTGCTTTTCCAGGCGGCGGGTGACCACCAGTTCGGTGACGTCGTTGCGAGTCATCATGGCATTGCTCCTTCAGTGTGTGGCGGCGTTGTCGACCAGGAAGTCGACCAGGTGGTTGCGGATCTCGTAATAGCGAGGTTCGTGATGCAGGCTGGCGCGGGTGCGGTCGCGCGGCAGGTCGATGTGCAGCGATTCGGCGATGCGGGCATTGGGGCCGGCGCTCATCAGCAGGATGCGGTCTGACAGCAGGATGGCCTCGTCCACGTCGTGCGTAATCATGAACACGGTCTGGCGGGAGTCGCGCACGATGGCGCGCAGCTCGTCCTGGATCGTGCCGCGCGTCAAGGCGTCCAGCGCGCCGAAGGGTTCGTCCAGCAGCAGCATCTTGGGCTGGATGGCGAAGGCGCGGGCGATGCCGACGCGCTGCTTCATGCCGCCGGACAGTTCGCTGGGACGCTTGTTCAGCGCATGCTTCAGGCCGACCATTTCGAGATGCCGGATGCTGTGCTCGCGCACCTCGTCGCGCGGCTTTTCCGGCCAGCGCGAGCGCACGCCGAATTCGACGTTCTGCAGGGCCGTGAGCCAGGGCAGCAGCGCATGCGCCTGGAACACCACGCCGCGTTCCAGGCTGGGGCCGGCTATCTCGCGGCCATCCATGATGACCACGCCGTCGCTGGCTTCGTCGATGCCGGCCAGGATGTTGAGGATGGTGGTCTTGCCGCAACCCGAATGGCCGATCACGCAGACGAACTGGCCTCGCTCGATGCCGAAGTCGATGTTCTCGAAGACGGTTTGCAGCGGTTGGCCGGCGCGGCCCGGATAGCGCCTGGCCAGGCCCTGGACTTGCAGGAAAGGGGCGGTCATCCGCTTACTCCTTGTAGCTGACCAGCCGCGCGACGCGCGCCAGCGCGGTGTCCAGCAGCATGCCGATCAGGCCGATGAAGAAGATGGCGCACAGGATGTTGGTGATGGACAGGTTGTTCCACTCGTTCCACACGAAATAGCCGATGCCGGTGCCGCCGATCAGCATCTCCGCGGCCACGATCACCAGCCAGGCGATGCCCACCGAAATGCGCATGCCCGTCATGATGGTGGGCGCGGCGGCCGGCAGCACCACCTGCAGCGCGGTGCGCAGGCGCGAGACCTCCAGCGTGCGGGCGACGTTCAGCCAGTCCTGCCGCACCGATCCCACGCCGAACGCGGTGTTCACCAGCATCGGCCAGACGGAGCAGATGAAGATCACGAAGATGGCCGAGGTGTTCGCGTCCTTGATCGTGTAGAGCGCCAGCGGCATCCAGGCCAGCGGAGAGATCGGCTTGAGCACCTGGATGTAGGGATCGAAGGCGCGGTACACCACGGGCGACATGCCGATCAGGAAGCCCAGCGGGATGGCGACCAGCGCGGCCAGGATGAACCCGGCCAGCACGCGCGCGATCGAATGCCCCAGTTGTATGCCCAGGCCCTTGTCGTTCGGTCCGCGGTCGTAGAACGGATCGCCCAGGTGGCGCAGCAACTGCGCGCCGACCTCTGCCGGGCCGGGAAACGGCGTCTTGCCGCCGCTGGCCGCGGCGTTGCCGACCAAGGCCGCGTAGGCCGGATCGACCGTTGCCGCGGCGGCGGGCTGGCGCGTGGCGACGTGCCAGCTGGCCAGAAAGACGATCAGTATCGCCAGGGACAGCACGGCAGCCCGGACCCGCACGTGGACGGCAGTGGCGCGCATCAGCTCCTCCGGATGGGAAAGCCGGCCAGGTAGGCCTCGGGCTGGCTGGCGTCGAAGGGCTTGCCCATGACCGAGAACGGCTTGGTCGTGCCGGACGGCGGCGTCAGGCCTGCCTCGCGCATCAGCCGCACGGCATCGGTGGCCAGGAAGACGTCGTTGGCGATCTTCGCGTAGTCCACCTCGCCCTTGATCTGGCCCCAGCGCTTCATCTGCGTGAGGATCCATACCGCGAAGGACTGCCAGGGCATGGGATCGAAATCGATCCGCTCGGGCACGTTCATCACGTTGCCCAAGCCGTCCGCGAAGGTGCCCGTCAACACCTGTTCGACCACGGTGACGGGCTGGTTCAGATAGTTGGGGGTGGAAATGGCGGCCGCGATTTCCTTGCGGTGCGCGGGAAGCCGCGCATAGGCCGTGGCTTCGATGATGGCCTTCAGCAGCGCCTGGTAGGTGTTGGGCATGCCGGTCACGAATTGCCTGCTGGCGGCGAAGGCGCAGCAGGGGTGGCCGTCCCAGATCGTCCTGGACAGGGTGTGGATGAATCCCACGCCGTCATAGACGGCGCGCTGGTTCACCGGGTCGGGCGCCAGGAAGCCGTCGATGTTGTCGGCGCGCAGGTTGGCCACCATCTCCGGAGGCGGTACCGAGCGGATCTGCACGTCCTGGTCCGGATCGATGCCGTGCTCGGCCAGGTAGTAGCGCAGCAGGTAGTTGTGCATCGAGTAGTCGAACGGCACCGCCAGCTTGAAGCCCTTCCAGCTCTTGGGATCGCGGCGGTCCTTGTGCTTCATCGACAGCGTGATGGCCTGCCCGTTGATGTTCTCCACCGCGGGCATGGTCCACGGCTGCGCGCTGCTGGTGCCCGCGCCCAGCGTGATGGCCAGCGGCATCGGCGACAGCATGTGGGCGGCGTCGTACTCGCCGGACATGGCCTTGTCGCGGACCAGCGCCCAGCCGGCCGTCTTGACCACTTCCACGTCCAGTCCCTGCTTGGCATAGAACCCCATCGGGTGCGCCATGATGATGGGGGTGGCGCAAGTGATGGGGATGAAGCCGACCTTCAGCTTCTGCTTTTCCAGGGGCCCCGTACCCTGTGCGAAGGCCTCTTTGGCCGCGGCCAGGGGAAACAGTGAGGCCACCGCCGCCAGCGCGGTGCCCGATCCGACGGCGCGCAGGAAGCGGCGCCGCAGCGCGTCGTTCGGGAACAGCGCGCGCATGACCGCGCTTTCCACCGCGCGGTCCTGCGCCGCGTGTTCGGGCAGCGCGCGATCGTGTTCGGCCGGACTGGCGTGACGGCCGCAGGCGCAGCCCAGGCGGGCATGGGGGTCGAAGGGATTGCGAAACAGAGACATGGCGGACTCCGGCGGTTCAGTGGGAAACCAGGGTGGATGGCAGCCCCGAGGGGGCGTACTCGATGTCGGCGCGATACAGGTCGTAGGCGTGCCGGTACTCCATGACGCGGGCGACTTCTTCCAGCACGGCTTCGGCGTAGCCGGCCCGCCGCAGCAGGTGCAGGCCCAGGTCGATGCCCGCCGCTGGGCCCGCCGCGCTGACGATGCGCCCGCTGTCGACGATGCGGGCGTGCTGCGTGCGGCAAGCTGGCGCCAGCATCGCCAGGCGGTCGATGGGGGAGCAGCCCAGGTGCGAGGCTTCGATGCGGTCGGGCTCTTTGCGGCTGGTCGCGGCCAGGCCGTCCAGCAACCCCATGCACGCGTATACCCAGACGCCGGAGCCGCTGCCGGCCAGCAGGCACGAGGGGGGCAGCGAGGCGATGTAGCGATGCAGGCGGCGGTTGTGCATCTGCTGCCTGGCGCCCGGGCCGCCGGGGATCAGCAGCGCGTCGATGTCGGGCGCGTCGGCCATGCCGAAGGCGGGCAGTACGGCCAGGCCGCTGGCCGTGCTGACGGCCTGCAACGTTTCGCCGATGGCGCAGATGTCGATCTCGGGCGCGAAGCGCCGTGCCACCGACAGCACGCCGCAGGGCGCCGCGTAGTCGAGTATCTCGGCATCCCGGTATACGTAGATGCCCAACCGGAATCCGGGGATCTTCATCCTGTCCGCTCATGAATGATGTCGGACAGATGATGCGAGCGGGCGGGCGCGGTGCCTATCCCGGTTTCGATGATCCCCGTGTAGTGGCCGCACTACGTGGTGCGTGGGGAGCGCCCTCGTGGTGCGCGGACGGGTGCGCGCGCCTAGTTCGCACCCAGGTGGTGCCGATGCGCGTAGGTCGCCAGATCGACCAGCGAATGCACGTCCAGTTTCTCGAAGATGCGCGCGCGGTAGGTGGAGATGGTATTTGAGGACAGGGCGAGTTGTTCGGCGATGGCCGACACGGATTTGCCCGCCACCAGCAACTGCAGGACCTGGAACTCGCGGTCAGACAGGGCCTCGTGCGGCGCATCGGGATGGTCTTGCCGTACGCTGTGCGCCAGCAACTCGGCCACCGCCGGCGTAATGTAGGGCCTGCCCGACGCCGCGTTGGCCAGGGCGCCCATCAGCGACTCGGGGTCGCAACCCTTGTTGAGATAGGCATGGGCGCCGGCGCGCATGGCGCGCACCGCGAACTGCGCCTCGGGATACACCGACAGCATCACCACGCCCAGGCGGGGATGCTCGGCCCGTACGGCCTTCAGCAGGTCGAGCCCGTCGCGTTCGCCCAGCGCCACGTCGAGCACGACCGCGTCGTAATGGGCCGCGCGCAGGGCGCGCAGGGCAGAGGGGGCATCGGCCGCTTCGTCGGCGCGGCCGATTCGCGGGTCTTCCACCAGCAGGCGAGCCAGGCCGCGCCTGATGATCAGGTGATCGTCGACGATCAGGATGTGCAGGCTCATGGCGATCTCTTGGTGATGCGCGCGCGGGGGGCAGGCGTGGCCGAACGGATGCCGTTCATGGCGTGGGCGCGGCCAGGCTCAGGCCTTCGATGCGCAGCGTGGCGCATGTGCCCTCGCCCGGGGTGCTGTCCAGCGCCAGCACGGCGCCGATCGCCCGCGCCCGTTCGCGCATGCCCAGGATGCCGAACGACTGCGTGGGTGCGGGCTGGGCGGGCAGGCCCACGCCGTCGTCGCGCACCACGAGTTCCAGCGCGCCGTCGCGGATGGCGATGTCCATGCAGAGTTGGCTGGCCCGCGCATGGCGCTGTACGTTGGTCAGCAGTTCCTGGACGATGCGGTAGACCTCGATCTCGGCGGCCCGGCCCAGGCGCATCCGTTCCGCCTGCGGCGTGCAGGCATAGCGGCAGGCCAGCGATCCGCGCATCTGGACGTCCTGCAGCAGGGATTCCAGCGCCGCCCACAGGCCGAGGTGGTCCAGCGTAACCGGCCGCAGGTCATTCAGGATGCGGCGCGTGGCGCCCACGGCGCTGGTGGTCACGTCGATCATGCGCGACAGGTGTTGCTGCAGCGCGGGCTCATCGGGCAGGCGCCGAGCCAGCCAGTTCAGGTCGAATTGCAGGGCGGTGAACGAGGCGCCCAGTTCATCGTGGATGTCGCGTGCGATGCGGGCGCGCTCTTCTTCGCGCAGCATGCTCAGGTGGGCCGCCAGCCGGCGCAGCGACTCCTGCGCGCGTTGCAGCTCGATGGTGCGTTCGTCCACGCGGCGCTCCAGCAGCGCGTGCGAGGCCTGCAGTTGCCGTTCGATGCGCTTGCGCTCGGAGATGTCGGCGAAGGTGACGACCGCGCCGATCACCTGCTCGTGGTCCAGTATGGGATAGGAGGCGTACTCGGCGGGAAAGCTGCTGCCGTCGCGCCGCCACAGCACCTCGTCGTCGGCCTGCTCGCCGCGTCCTTCCCGAAAGGCCTTGAAGATGCGGCAGTCGTGCACCGGCATCAGTTGCGCATCGGCATGCGAGTGGTGGATGAGGTAGTGCATGTTGCGGCCCACTACCTCGTCAGGCGTGTAGCCCAGCAGGGCGGCGCCCGGGCCGTTGATGAAAATGCAGCGGCCGCGCAGGTCGATGCCATAGATGCCCGACCCGGCGGACTCCAGCAGCATTTCCAGCTGGCGCCGCCAGGCCGCGTGGTGCGACAGGTGATTCAGGTCGGCGAACATGCAATCCCCAATGGCTTGCACGGGAACGCCGTGGCGTGTGCCGGCGCGCCTCGTGCCATGCCGTGTGGCCGCGTCTGGCGCGCGGCTCGGAGCGGGCAGTGTATGCCGGCCCCGAGGACGCTGTCACCGCAGGGTTTGCACCAGCGCCGATCAGTTCTTGCCGGCGCCCTTGCCGCTATCCGCCAGCTTCTCGAAGGCGCGGTCCAGTTCGGCCAGCGAGCTGCTGATGTGCGCGCGGCGTTCCTTGATCCACGTATCCTGCGCCGCCAGCTTCTCGTTGGCTTCCTTCAGCATGCGCTGCATCTCGGCGGGTTGCGGGCCGCCGCTGGTGGCGCGGTTCTTCACGATGGCGATGGGGTCCAGCGTCGAGCGGAACTCCTTCTCGTCCATCGGCAGTTCCTGCGGATACTTGCTGCCCTTGACCGCTTCTTCGTAGATGCGGCGTGCCTGGTCGTACGGGAAGTCCAGCGGCTTGATGTTCTTGGCCTTGGCGTATTCGACCACTTCGGAGGCGAAGTGATGGCCCACGCGGAACGGCAGCTTGTACTTGCGCATCAGCACGTCGGCCAGTTCCTGCGAGGCCGTCCAGTCGCTGTTCAGCTCTTCCAGCGCGCGCTCGGGGCTGATGACCATCGCCTTCAGCACGCGGTCCCAGCGCTTCAATGCGCTGATGGCGCTGTCGACCATGGCCGAGTTCTGCTTCACGTCCTTGGGGTCGCTCATGCCCGGCGTGATGTTGTGCGTCTGGATCGCGGGACCCATCGCCAGCGTCAGCGCGGTCGAGGCGTCGCTGCGCGTGTCGTTCAGCAGGCCGGGATTGCGCTTCTGCGGCATGGCGCTGGACACATAGGTGTTGCCGCCGCCTTCCTGCAGCAGGATCCACGGGCGCGACTGCGCATACTGCGTCATCACGTCCTCGACGAAGTTGCCGGTGTGCAGCGCGATGGCGGTGACGATGGAGGCGACTTCGACCGGCTCGTCCATCGAGGACAACTGCGAGGCATCGTAGGCGTTGTCCACCAGCGCGTTGAAGCCCAGGTATTGGGCCATGCGCTTGCGGTCGAGCGGCCAACTGGTGCCGTTCAGCACCGTGGTGCCCATGGGCGAGCGGTCCACGCGGACATAGGTTTCGCGGATGCGCTGCGCGTCGCGGTCCAGCGCGGCGGCGAAGCCCAGCAGGTAGTGGCCGTAGCTGTTGGGCTGCGCGGCCACGCCGTTGGTGTAGTTGGGCACGATGGTGTCGACGTGCTTGCCGGCCAGCGCCACCAGCGTCTTGGACGTGGCGTTCAACTGGTCGGCCAGGTCCAGCAGCTTGTCGCGCAGGATGGCGGCGCGATAGGTGGCGTGCATGTCCTGGCTGGAACGGCCCGCGTGCAGCAGGGTGATGTCCTGGCCGGCGGCCTGGATCAGCAGCGGCTCGAAGGTGATGACGGTGGCCGGACGCTTGCCGCCGGGCTGGTTGCCGTCTGCGATCACCTTGGCGACACCGGCGGCCAGGCGCGGGGCCATTTCCTTGTCCAGCAGGCCTTCGTCGGTGTTGATGACGGCGGTGGCCTTGTTCATCTCGCCCAGCCAGAAGAAGGGGTCGCGGGGCGGCGTCTGCTGGACGGCGGGCGGCTTGCCTGCGGAAGGAGCCTGTTGGGCCGTTGCGGTGCAGCAAGCCAGGGCGGCGGCCAGCGCGGCGGCGCGCAATAAGGGACGTTGTCTCATGGTGTCGTTATGGGGCTGGATTGAGCAGCGGCCAGTGTAAGCCATGAGGCCGGCCGGGGCCGGCGCCGCGTGGAACTTTGGCGAGCATGGCGTTACTCAGCGGATTGCGCGGGGGCAGGCAGCCCTCGACCCGCCCTGTTCGATGGTCCCAAGGAGCTTTCCATGTTGATCGGTGCGTCACCCACCCTCAAACCCGTCGTCACGCCCGACGTCGATGTGGCCAGGTCTTCGGAGGTCGGCGGCGCCGAACCGGTTTCTCCCGTTTCCAGCGAGGCGCCACGCACGCTCCACGGCGTGCGCGATGTCGTTTTCGTCGGCGTGGGCAGCAGCACAGCCTATCTGCTGAACGGCATGAACCGCCAGTACGCGCCTGACGGGCACCAGCCCTGGACGCCGGGCGACCACGCCGAGCCCGGCCCTTATACGGGTAGCGTCGCCATCGTCGGGCAGCAGGATGCCTGGGCGCCCGCCGTGCGCGGCCGCGGCGTCCTGAATCACCAGGAAGAGATCGTTGGCCAGTGGGCGATCGGCGCGCCCGGGCATGCGCCCGCCTATATGGATCGTGACACACTCGTGGAGCAGAACCGCGAGCAGATCGGACGCGCCCGGGAGCTGGGCGCCGATGTGCATGAACAGCCGCTGCGTAGCGTGGAGCGCCTGGATAACGGCAATTTCCAGGTCACGCTCGGGGATGGCAGCACGCTGGAGACCCGCCAGTTGATCCTGGGCATGGGCGCCGGACCGCACAGCAGCGTGCCGAATGTGCAGATCGCCCGCGCGGCGCTGAACGCATTGCTGGCCGACCTGCCGGAGGGCAGGGGCGGCCTGTTGAATGCCCAGCAGCGTTCGGATCTGCTGGGAACCGACGCGAAAAAACGCGATGCCGCGCTCAAAACGCTGGGCCTGGATGACACCGCCCGAGGCGAGCTGGAAGGCGCCATCGCGGGCATCCCGATGACCCGCGCCGAACGCATGCTGCTGAACATTTCCTACGACCACGAGGACGAGGTCGTGGCGCCGCGGGTGATGGACCTGGACAGTTTCATGCGCCTGAGCGAGACGGAGGACCTTTCGGGCAAGCGCGTGGTGGTGCATGGTCCAAATGCGGGTATCGATGCCGTCGAGCGCGCCCGCGAGAAAGGCGCGCGGGTCGACTGGCTGGTGCGCTCGACGGATCCCGTGCTGCTGGACCGCAATCTGCTGCAGCACGCCAACCAGCTCACTGCGGTGACGGAAGCCACGGAAGACAGCATGCTGGTGCTGCGTCACGTCGGCGATGTGGCCATCGCGAGGGGTGAAGGCGATCCGCCACTGCACCTGACCGGAACGGGCTTGAGCGGCGATCCCGCTCCCGACCTGCGCGCCGATTATTACGTCTATGCACTGGGACAGGACGCGGAGGCGCCCGGGGCCATCCTGCCCTGCCTGGGCGCCTTGGCACGCGATCTCGAACCCGTTTACGACAACGACCAAGTGTTCAGCGACGCGGCCTACAAGACGGTGCTCGGGCTGCAGAGCAAGGGGTCGGATTCCAGCAAGGGGCTGGTCATCGTCGGAGCCGCGGTGGCCCAGATCGCGCCATCGGTGTCCCACAACTATCTCGAGCGGGCCGACCGCAACGCGCTCGTTGCGTCCGAGTTCCTGGCCTATCCAGGCTACGAAAACGGGGCGACGCTGCGCCGGCTCATCACCGAGGGGGCCAGCAAGGAGGCCATCATGTCGGCCTACGAGACCTGCAAGACGGAGGTCGGCACCTTCGATGCGGAAGTCTCCGCTGCAGGCCTGACGCGGCCGATGGATGGCCTGAAATTCGCCCTCGACCACCTGTTCGAGGCGCGGGAATACTTCGCCGGGCGGGACCGCTCCGCGCGCGGCGTGGCGTTGGAGCTGGGTAACCAGTCGAGCACCACGGTTGCGTCGGTCGTGCAGTCCCCGCAACTGGGCACGGTGAAGGCGGCCTCGGCCGCGCTGGCGGGCATCATGCCCGCGTATGTCAGCCACGGGCAGGCCAACTTCACCAGCGACGACCGCACCATGCTGCGCGCCTATCTGGCGGAAACGCGCGAAGGCCTCGGCGACGCCGATGCGGAAAGCTTCGTCCAGGAGGTGATCGCCACGCGCCATCTGAAGCAAGCCGACTTCGTCGACAGGGCCGCGGGGGCGTTGTGCGGCGCTGTCGGTGCCCAGGCATTCGTGCAAGAAGGGCTGTCGCCGGGATTGCGCGATGCCGTGGGGGTCTACCACGCGGGCAAAGACGGAGACAACGAGCCCGCATTGCGCGCGGCGGTGGTGCGGGAGTTGAACCAGGATATTGACGCGGGCAGGGTGGATACGCCGGTGCGTGGCGTGCCTGACTCCGTGCGGCGGGCCTATGAAGCCCGGCTCGACCGCCTGGCGTCCGGCGCCCAGCCTTCCACGCCCATGGTGCTGGATTGGGTGCTGCGCACGCCCGTGATGACCCTGCCGCGGACGGGATTCGTCTGAGGGCGTGGCCGTATTGGGGGCGACGAGCCTGAAACGGCTCATTGGAATCATTCCTGGAACAGTTTGTTCCGGACATGCACCTGGCAGAACACTACGCGCGCGCGACCGCCGCACGTAGAATTCCCGCACCCTCCCAAGCACTGAAGGTTAACCGCCATGAGCAACGCTTTCATCGACGCGCTGAAGCAGCGCCGCACCCAATACGCCCTGGGCCGCAACGTCTCGCTGTCCCAGGCAGCCCTGGTCGAACTGATCCAGGAAGCCATCAAGCATTCCCCCTCGTCGTTCAACTCGCAAAGCTCGCGCGCCGTGATCCTGTTCGGCGCCGAAAGCCAGAAGCTGTGGAAGCTGGCCACCGAGGAAGTCCGCAAGGTCGCCCCGGCCGAAGGCTTCGACAAAACCGAGGCCAAGCTCAACAGCTTCGCCGCCGGCGTGGGCACCGTGCTGTTCTTCGAGGACCAGGACGTCGTGCGAAGCCTGCAGGAGAAGTTCGCGCTGTACGCCGACAACTTCCCGGTGTGGTCGGAGCAGGCGGGCGGCATGGCCCAACTGTCCGTCTGGGCCGCGCTGGCCAACGAGGGCGTGGGCGCCAGCCTGCAGCACTACAACCCGCTGATCGACAATGCCGTGGCCGCCGAGTGGAACGTGCCGGCCTCGTGGAAGCTGCGCGCGCAGATGCCGTTCGGCTCGAACGAAGCCCCGTTCGGCGACAAGGCCTTCATGGACGACGCCGAGCGCTTCAAGACCGCCGGCTAAGCAGCACCCGCCTCACTCCAGGCCGAGCATGCCCGCCAGGCTTTGCTCGGCCGGAGGCCGCACCAGTTGGATATGCTGTTCCAGCGCCCGCAGGTGCGCATCCATCTCGGCCACCGCCTCGGCCACTTTTCCCTGTTCCAGATAGTCCACCACCCGCGCATGCTCGTCGTGCTCGCAGGTGGCGTTGCCGGGCGGCTGGAAGATCGCCACCACCAGCGAACAGCGCGAGATGATCTCGTTCAGGTAGCGGTTCAGGATGGGATTGCGCGACAGTTCGCCCAGGTGCTGGTGGAAGGCGCTGGCCAGCCGCGCCCATTCGGTCTGCGCGTAGTCGTGCATGGCGCGGTGTTCGGCGCGTAGCTGGCGGCGCAACGCGGCGAAATCGGCGCGCGTGGCGTATTGCGCGACCAGAGGCAGGATGGCGGCTTCCAGCGCACGGCGCGCCTCGAACAACTGGCCGACCTCTTCACGGCTGGGCATGGCCACCATGGCGCCGCGGTTGGGGCGCAGCTCCACCACGTGGTCGTGCGCCAGCCGCTGCAACACCTTCTGCACCACCGACCGGCCCACGCCGAACAGCTCGCACAGCGCGGCCTCGGGCAGCTTGGTGCCGGGTTTCAGGCGCTGGCTCATGACGCTGCCGACGACGGCTTCGTAGATGCGGGTCTCGATGTCGTCCCCCGCTGCGGGGGCTTCCATCGCCAATGCGCCGGGCCGGACGCGCGGGCGTCCGCGTGTGGGGGCCACCTGAACGGCCGGCGCACCGCGGGGCGTGCGCGCGGGCGCCGCAGAGGCCTTCTTCCTGGGCCCGGTCGGCTTCGGCTGCACTGCCGGTGCCGAAGCCGGCTTGGGCGCGGGCTTCGGTCTGGGCTTCGAGGGAACGGCTTTCGTCATGAGCAATGGGAAAGGCCAAGCGTGCGCTATTGTGCCACCGCCTGTGCGCCTGCCGTGCCCAGTGCGCCTGCGCGTTTGCCCAGTTCCCCGGCCAACCGGATCAGCGCCAGGTCGCTGCCCGCCGGACCCAGGACCGACACGCCGTACGGCAGGCCGTCTTCGCCCAGGAAGGGAATGCTGACCTGCGGCAGGCCCGCCAGGCCGGCCAGCGAAGTGATGCGGAAGGTCTGCGCGCGCACGCGGTCCACCGTGGCCGCGTCGGCGTCGCGCCGCAAGGCCGCGCTGGATGCGGAAGGCAGGATGGCGTAGCGGTCTTCACCCAGCAATGCGCGCAGTTCCGCGCGCAGCGTTTCCTGCAAGGTGGCGGCTCGTGCCGCAGCCTCGGCATCCACCGACGCCGCCGCGCGCCAACGCCCTTCAACGGCGGGCGCGAAGCGAGGTCGCGTGGCCTCGATCCAGGCGCCGTGGGTACGCCACGCATCCTGCGCGGAAAGGGTGATGTAGGCGCCGCGCCAGGTTTCCAGATCGGTCGCCGAGGCACGCGTGGCCTGCACGGCATCACCCAGCATGTCGGCCGCCTGGGCGGTCACGCGTTCGATCAATGACTGGAAGGGCGCTTCCGCCTGCTCGCAGGCATCCTGTAGCACCACCGCGCCACGCCAGCGCCGCGCGGGTTCACCCGCCATCAGCACCTCGCCCACGCGCGCGAAGACATCGGCGTCGGCGGCCAGCCAGGTCGCGGTGTCATACCGCGGCGACAGCGGCACCAGCCCCTCCGCGGACAAGCGGCCATGCGTGGTGCGCAGGCCCCAGAGCCCGCAGTAGCTGGCCGGCACGCGCGTCGAGCCGCCGGTGTCGGTGCCCAACGCAAAGTCGCACAGGCCGGCGGCTGCGGCGGCCGCCGAACCGCTGGACGAGCCGCCGGTGACGCGATCCGGCGCGCGGGTGTTGCGCGGCGCGCCGTAGTGCACGTTGTCGCCGTGGATGCTGTAGGCCAGTTCATCGGTGACGGTCTTGCCCATCAGCGTGGCCCCGGCGCGCAACAGGGTGTCCACCACGGCGCTATGCGCGAGGGCGGGACCATGCGTGGCCAGCCAGTCGGGATTGCCGGCGCCGGTCGGCTGGCCAGCCACGTCGAAGAGATCCTTGGCGGCGAAGCGCAGGCCGTCCAGCGGACCCGGCGCGCTGGACGCCAGTTGGAAGCGGCCGTGCGGCACCCAGGCGCCGACGCTGTCCTCGAACGGCAGGGGTTGAAAAGCATGCATGTGCGTAGTCCTTTACAGCGGAAACAGGGTGTCGACGTGGCGGAAGATCTCGCCCGGCGTGGTGACCCACACCTGGCCCGGCGCGCGGTGTCCCGCGATGTGCGCCAGCGCGCGCCGCAGATGGCGCAGGCGATAGGGCTGGCCGACCAGGTAGGGGTGCAGCGCGATGCCCATCACCAGCGGCTGGCGCTGCGACTGCATCAGCATCTCGTCGAAATTGTCGATGATGAGTTGCGCGAAATCCTTGCCGTCCATCTGGCGCGCCACGATCATCGGGATGTCGTTGACTTCCTGCGGATAGGGCAGGGACCACAGCGTGCCCTGCCGCGTGCGCATGCGCACGGGCTGGTCGTCGTGGCACCAGTTCAGCGTGTAGCCGTAGCCGGTCTCGGCCAGCAGGTCGGTGGTGCACGGCGACTCGGCGATCCACGGCGACAGCCAGCCCTGCACGGGCGCGCCGCCGGCCGCGGCCAGGCGATGCTGGCAGTGTTGCAGCAGCGCGCGCTCCTGCGCCTCATCGAAGCGGCCCTGGTGTTCGGCATTGGTGTGGCCATGGCCGATCAGTTCGTCGCCGCGCGCCACGCAGGCTTCGATGAGTTCGGGGCAGTGGTCCAGGATGGCCGTGTTGGCGATGATGCCGGACGGCATGTCCAGCGCGTCGAACAGCTCCAGGCAGCGCCATGCGCCGACCCGGTTGCCGTACTCGCGCCAGCTGTAGTTCAGCACGTCGGGTTCGCCGAAACTGGCGCCCAGCTTGGCGCCCATGCCGTCGCCCCAGGCAAAGTGCTCGATGTTGAAGCCCAGGTACACCGCCAGCTTGCAATCGTCGGGCCAGCTGTAGTGCGGGCGTTGCGTGATGGGGCTGTAGTCGAAGCGGTCGTGCGTGGCCAGCGGACCGTGGCGTTCGGCCGCGCTCATGCCGAGGCCAGTCCGGCGCGCACCAGCAGCCATTCGGCGCTGTCGTTCCAGACGTCCATCTCGGTGATCAGGCCATCGCGCACCACATAGCGGTCGACGTAGCGGTTGCCTTCGAAGGGCGTGCCGTCCAGCCATTCGCCGTACAGCGTGCCGCGGTTGTAGACCACGGCCAGTCCGTGCGTGGCGCCGGCCACCACGTCGGTGGATTCGAAGCGCTTCTTCACCCAGCGGTAGCGCGACTGGTTGAAGGCGGTGCACTGCGCGGGATCGCTCATGGCGCGGCCGCCGGTGAAGCGGATGCGCAGGCCGGGCGCCACGTATTGACGCGCGCCTTCGGGATCGGGCTTCATCAGCACGGTGAGATAAGTGTCGACGAGGTCGCGCGCCGAGGTGACGGCATCGTGCATCGGGTTGGTGCCCGAAAGTGGTGCATCGTGCATGTTTTTCCCCATGAATTGCTCTGGTTTGGTGCATCGCCTGGCTTGCGAATGCCGGCATTGCGGTCGGCTTTGCGCATCCGGTAAAAAATTTTTCGACGACAAAAATCTTATTTATTGTCGGCAATAAATAGTGATTGATTGACGGCAAAAAAACAAGAACCGATGTTTCGCGGCCGCCACGCCCGAAGATGGCATGCGTTTTGCTTTAGCTCCAGGGTTGCCCGGCGGTGCGTCCGCCCTTCGTCCATTCAACACCCCCTGGGGAGAGTTCCATGTCCTGCTTCACTCGCCGCACCTTCGTTTCCGCCGCACTGGCCGCGATGGCCACGGGCTGGGCGTCCGGCGCGCTGGCCGCCGAACCCATCAAGATCGGCCTGATCACCGCGCTGTCCGGGCAGTCCGCGTTGGCCGGCGAATCGCTGACGCGCGGCATGCAGGTCGCCATCGACGAGATCAATGCCAAGGGCGGCCTGCTGGGCGGACGCAAGCTGGAGCTGGTGCGCCGCGATGACGAGGCAAACCCCGCCAAGGGCGTGGTGGCCGCGCGCGAGCTGATCTACAAAGAGAAAGTGGCCGTGATCTTCGGCGGCCTGGACACGCCGGTGTCGATGGCCATCGTGCCGCTGGTCAACCAGGCCAGGATGCCCTTCATGGGTCCGTGGGCCGCCGGCACGCCCATCACCAAGAATGGCGCCAAGACAAACTACGTGTTCCGCGTGTCCGCCGTGGACGAGATCGTGGATCGGGGCATGGTCGAGTACGCGCAGAAGACCTTCAAGACCAGCAAGTTCGGCCTCATCATGGTCAACAACCCGTGGGGCGAATCCAACGAAAAGGGCCTGGTGGCCGCGCTCACCGCCAAGGGCATGAAGCCCGTGGGCAGCGAGAAGTTCGAAGGCAGCGACGTGGACGTGGTGCCGCAACTGAGCCGCCTGAAGGCCGCGGGCGCCGACACGCTGTTCATGGTGGGCAACGTGGGCCCGTCGGCCCAGGTGGTGAAGTCGCTGGAGCGCATGGGCTGGAAGGTGCCGGTGGTATCGCACTGGGGCCCGGCGGGCGGCCGCTTCACGGAACTGGCCGGCCCGGGCGCGCGCGACGTGCACTTCGTGCAGACCTACAGCTTCTTCGGCAAGCAGTCGCCGGTGGGCGAGAAGGTCGTGGCGGCGCTGAAGGCCAAGTATTCCGACATCAAGGGTCCGGAGAACATCACGCCGGCCGTGGGCGTGGCCAACGCCTACGACGCGATGCAACTGACCGCGCTGGCCATCGCGAAGGCGGGCTCGACCGATGGCGACGCCATCCGCGAGGGCTTCTACAAGATCGACAGCTACGAAGGCCTGATCAAGACCTACAAGCAGCCGTTCACGCCCGAGGTGCATGACGCGCTGTCGTCCTCCGACTACGTGTGGGCGCAGTTCATCGACAACCGCATCGTGCCCGTGGGCATGGCGAAATAAGGCAAAGCCGATGCAATTGCTGGCCGCATTGATCAGCGGCCTGGGACTGGGCAGCATGTACGGTCTCATGGCGCTGGGCTTTCACATTACGTACTCGGTATCGGGCACGGTCAACTTCGCGCAGGGCAGCTCCATGATGCTGGGGGCGGTGCTGTGCTTCACCTTCGCGCAGACGCTGGGCTGGCCCATGCCGCTGGCGATCCTGCTGGCGCTATTGCTGTGCGCGGCCTACGGCCTGGTGGTGGAGTTCGCCGCCGTGCGGCCTTTCGCCAGCCGCGATTCCAACGCCTGGCTGATGTCCACCGTGGCATTGGGCATCGTGCTGGACAACGTAGTCATGCATACCTTCGGCAAGGAGCCCCGCAGCCTGCCATCCCCCCTGGCCAGTTCGCCTGTCGAGGTGGCGGGCCTGGGATTGGGCATCTATCCGCTGCAGTTGCTCATTCCCGTGGTGGGCCTGCTGCTGGCGGCCGTCCTGCATGTGGTGGCCCGGCGCACGCGCTGGGGCATCGCGCTGCTGGCGGTGGTGCAGAACCGCGACGCCGCGCGCCTGATGGGCATTCCCATCAAGCGCGCCATCGCCGCGGCCTTCGCGCTGTCCACGCTGCTGGCCGGCGTGGCCGGCATGCTGATCGCGCCGCTGTTCAACGTGAATGCCGACATGGGCACGCTGTTCGGCCTGAAGGCCTTCGCCGTCGCCATTCTCGGCGGCATCGGCAGCGCCTGGGGCGTGATGGTGGCGGGCCTGCTGTTCGGCGTGGCCGAAGGCCTGATCACCGTGACCTTGGGCTCCAGCTACACGCAGATCATCACGTTCTCGCTGGTGATCGTGGCGCTGGCCTGCAAGCCCAACGGGCTGTTCGGGCGCGCGGAGGTGAAGAAGGTATGAACCGCAGACTGCTCATCGCGACCTTTCTGGTCGCCGCGCTGGGCATCGGCCTGGCGCTTACCTTGAACAGCTATTACGTCTTCGTGCTGGCCAGCATCGCCTTGCTGGCCGTCGTGGGCATCGGCCTGAACGTGCTGCTGGGCCTGACCGGGCAGGTCTCGTTCGGCCACGCGGGCTTCTACGCCATCGGCGCCTACACCGTGGCCATTCTCACCACCAAGGCCGGCTGGAGCTTCTGGCCCGCCTGGGTGGCGGGGGCGCTGCTGGCGGCCGCGCTGGGCGCCTTGCTGGCGTTGCCCGCCCTGCGCGTGAAGGGGCCGTACCTGGCGATGATCACCATCGCCTTCAGTTTCATCGTGCAGCATGCCATCGTCGAGATGCATGATCTGACCGGGGGGCAGAGCGGCATCATGGGCCTGATGCCGCCCGAACTGTGGCCGGGCTGGGGCCCGGAGCAGACCATCGCGGTGCTGGCCATCGTGCTGGCCGCCGTGCTGGTGCTGGCCTATGCGCGGCTGTCGGGCGGCGCATGGGGCGCGGCGATGCGCGCGGTGAAAGACAGCGAGACCGCCGCGACCTCCATCGGCCTGAACCCGCTGGTGATGAAGACCGTGGCCTTCACCTTGTCGGCCGCCGCGGCGGGCCTGGCGGGCGGGTTGTTCGCGCCGCTCTCCGGCTTCGTCACGCCCGAGACCTTCGGCTTCATGCAGTCCATCCTGTTCGTGCTGGTGGTGGTGCTGGGCGGCGCGGGTGCCGTGGGCGGTCCCGTCATCGGCGCCGTGGTGGTGGGGGCTTTGCCCGAGCTGCTGGCGTCGCTGGAAGCCTATCGCCTGCTGCTGTTCGGCGCCTTGCTGCTGCTGGTGCTGTGGGTTGCGCCGGACGGCATTGCCGGCCTGGCGCGCCAGATACTCGGCCGCAAGCAGGCCCAGGCCACGGGCGCGGTGGGCGCCGTGCCGGCCGAAGCGTCCTCGGTACTGGCGCAACGCCCGCGTGGCCGGTTGCAGGCACGCGGCCTGGGCATGACCTTCGGCGGCGTGCGCGCCGTGGCCGAACTGGATGTGCAGGTGGTCAGCGGCGCCATCACCAGCCTGATCGGCCCCAACGGCGCCGGCAAGACCACGGCGCTGAACATGCTCAGCGGCTTCTACAAGCCCTCGGCCGGTGGTTTCGAACTGTCCACGGCCGGCGGCGCCACCGTGCCGCTGGCCGGATTGCCCGCCTACCGCATCGCGCGGGCCGGCGTGGCGCGCACCTATCAGACCTCGCAGTTGTTCGGCAGCCTGACGGTGGAAGACAACGTGGTGCTGGCGATGGGGCGCGGCAAGCTGGGCGGCCTGTTCGGCACGGCCCGCTTCGCCGATCCACAGGCGCGTACCCGTGCGCGCGCCTTGCTGGCGTTCTGCGGCTATCGCGGCGATCCTCAAGAGCTGTCCGCCGGACTGGCGCACGTGGACCGGCGCCTGGTCGAGATCGCGCGCGCGCTGGCCGCCGATCCCGACGTGCTGCTGCTGGACGAGCCGGCCGCCGGCCTGTCCCGCGAGGACAAGGACGCGCTGGCGGCGCTGCTGTCGCGCATCAGCGCCGCCGGCGTCGGCGTGGCGCTGGTCGAGCACGACATGGCGTTGGTCATGGGCATCTCGCATCACGTCCTGGTGCTCGACGCCGGCCGCAAGCTGGCCTGGGGCAACCCGCAGGACGTGCAGAATGATCCCGCCGTGCGGCAGGCCTATCTGGGCGAGTCGATGACGGTCGCGCCGCGAACTCCCCGTTCGCCGCTGGCCATGCCGGCCCCCGAGTTGCTGGCCGTGGCCGACCTGGTGGCCGGCTACGGGGCCGACCCGGTGCTGCATGGCGTCAGCCTGCGCGTGCGCAGCGGCGAGATGGTGGCGCTGCTGGGCGCCAACGGCGCGGGCAAGTCCACGCTGATGCGCTGCCTGGCCGGCCTGCACGCCAGCCAGTCGGGCGCCATGCACATGGACGGCCATTCGCTGGAGCGCCGGCCCGCCGAGGAAGTCGTCGGTTTGGGCCTGGTGCTGGTGCCGGAAGGCCGCCAGGTCTTCCCCGAGCTGTCCGTGCTGGACAACATCCGCCTGGGCGGCTTCCTGCACCCCAAGGGCCGCGAGGAGCGTCTGCAGGACATGTTGCGCCGTTTCCCGCGCCTGCGTGAACGGCAGCATCAGCGCGCGGGCCTGCTGTCGGGCGGCGAGCAGCAGATGCTGGCCGTGGCGCGCGGCCTGATGGCCCTGCCGCGCGTGCTGCTGCTGGACGAACCCTCGCTGGGCCTGGCGCCCAAGATCATCGCCGAGCTGTTCGCTTCGCTGGATACGTTGCGCGATGAGCAGATGACCATCCTGCTGGTGGACCAGATGGCCGGCCTGGCGCTGGCCCTGGCCGACCGCGCGTATGTGCTGGAGAACGGCAAGGTGGTGGCAGAGGGGACGGCCGCCGAGATCGCCGCCAATGAGAGTCTGGCCGAAGCTTATCTGGGTGGACACGGCTGATTTCCTCGCGGAGCTGCCGCGCCGCGCGCGGCGGCTGTCACCCTGCAAGCGGGCAGCAGGCCCGCCGCGATCCCTGTGAATCCTTGGTTTGGCCGCGCGGCAAGCGGGGGTAGAATCAGGCTTCACCGAATCATGCCGGCTTGTCGGCATTGCCGCCGAGGGGCTACGTTCTGCAAGACTTGTTCCCGCCTTTCGACACGGTTCGCGGCCTGCAAGAGCAGTTGCGCGAGAAGCTGCTGGACGCCATCTTCGAGGGCGCGCTGCCCGCACACGAGCCCATGCCATCCAGCCGCCGGCTCAGCGAGGCCCTGGGAATCTCCCGCAATACGGTCGTCATCGTCTACGAGAAGCTGGCTCACGAGGGCTACCTGATCGCCTCCAACCGGCGCGGCTACTACATCAACGAGAAGTACCTGCGAGAGCAGCTCAACGCCCGGTTGAAGGCCGCACCGCACAAGCTGTTCGAACGGCCTGCCGAGGCGCCCGATTGGGAGGCTCGCCTGGCACAGCATCCATCCCGGCTCAGAGCCATCGTCAAGCCACGGAATTGGCGTGAATACCAGTATCCGTTCGTCTACGGCCAGGTCGAATACGACGAGATCACCGCGGTGAAATGGCGCGAGTGCGCACGGCTGGCTGCCTCGGGCGTGCACGCGCGTACCTGGCTGGACGACCAGGTGGCGCAGGACGACGGCCTGCTGGTCGAGCAGATCATCCAGCGCATCCTGCCCCGGCGCGGTATCAAGGTCGGGCCCGAACAACTGCTGGTGACCATCGGCACGCAGAACTCGCTGTTCATGCTGGCGCAACTGCTGGCCCGCCCGGGCATGACGTTCGGCCTGGAAGAGCCGGGCTATGTCGATGCGCGCAATATCTTCGCCCTGGCGGGGTGCGAACTGCGGCCCTTGCGCGTCGATGCGCAGGGCCTGGTGGTGGATGAACGCCTCGATGCGTGCCGGATGGTGTTCTGCACGCCCAGCCATCAATCGCCCACCGGGGTGACGATGCCGCTGCATCGGCGCATGGCGCTGCTGGAGCGCTCCACGGCGGCGGACTTCGTCGTCATCGAGGACGACTACGAGAACGAGCAGAACTATCTGGGCAAGAACCATCCGGCGCTCAAGAGCCTGGACGACTCCGGGCGAGTGATCTACCTGGGCAGCCTGACCAAGAGCCTGCTGCCTGGGGTGCGCCTGGGATTCATCGTGGCCGACGCAGAGCTCATTCACGAGTTGCGCGCGTTGCGTCGCTACCTGTACCGGCATCCGCCGTCCAACAATCAGCGCATCCTGGCGCTGTTCCTGGGCATGGGGCACTTCGATGCGCACGCCCGCAGGCTCAGGGAGGCGCTGTCGCGCAAGTGGCGCACCATCAGCCAGTCCGTCGCCCGGCATCTGCCCGAGGTGACCGCCAGCGGCACCTCGGGGGGCTCGGCGTTGTGGCTGCGCGGCCCCACGGGCACCGACGCGTGGGCTTTGCAGCGGCTGGCCGCGCGTCGCGGCGTGCTGATCGAGCCTGGCCACATCCACTTTCTGCAGACGCCGCAGCCCACCGAATATTTCCGCCTGGGTTATGGGGCCATCGCGCACGACGCCATCGAGCCCGGCATCCTGGCGCTGGCCGAGGCCTGGGCGGAAATGACTGCCTGAGCGGCGCGGCCCGTGCGCTGCCCCTGGCCGGGGCTGGACCCAAAGGCCGGGGCCTCTGGCTCTGTCGCGCCGCGCGCGCGGGCTCTACAGTGCGTACTTTCCGCTGAACTGCCGGGAACCGCGCATGTTGTCTTCCTTTGTGTTGCCCGCCGGGCTGATCGTGCTGGTGGCCGGCGTCATCCGCGGCCTGACCGGCTTCGGCTTCGCGGCCTTCGCGGTGGTGGGCCTGGTCTTTCTGTTGCCCGTGCGCGAGGCCGTGCCCGTGGTCTTGTGCCTGGAGGTGCTGGCCAGCCTGTTGCTGGCGCCAGGCGCGCGCGGGCTGGTGGACTGGGGCATGGCGCGTCCGCTGCTGCTGTCGGCCCTGTGCGGCGTACCGGTCGGCCTGCTGGGCCTGGCCTATGTCGATGGCCACTGGATGGCCGTGGCGGTCTACCTGTTGATCGGCACTCTGGCCATGCTGGGCCTGGCGCGCGTGCCGCTGCCCGTGTCGGGAGGCCAGGGCGCGGCATGCGCCGTGGGGGGCGTTACGGGCGCGCTGCTGTCGGCGTTCTCCGTGGGAGGGCCGTTGGTCGTGGCCTGGTTGACGCACGCGGGTATGTCGCCTGCCACGCTGCGCGCCACCCTGATCCTGTTCTTCGGCCTGGTCGACGCCGTGTCGGTGGCGGCCATGTCCGCCAGCGGCCATCTGGGCCCGGCCACGCCGCTGCGCGTGGCCTGGCTGCTGCCGGCGACCGCACTGGGCCTGTGGCTGGGGCAATACCTGTTCAAACGGGTGTCGCCGCAGCGGGCGGTGGCCTGCACGCAATGGTTGCTGCTGGCGCTATCCTTGCTTGGCCTGGCGAGCACCCTGACTTCCTGAGGAGCAATACGTGAAAGATACTGTCTTCATCACCGGAGCCACTTCCGGATTCGGCGCGGCCACCGCCCGCCGCTTTGCCGCGCAGGGTTGGCGCGTGATCATCACGGGCAGGCGCCAGGAGCGGCTGCAGGCGCTGGCGCACGAGTTGGGCGAGCAGGCTTTCCCCCTGGTCGTGGACGTGCGTGACCGGCAGGCCATGCAGACCGCCCTGGACACGCTGCCCACCGAGTTCTCGACCTTGCGCGCCCTGGTGAACAATGCCGGCCTTGCGCTGGGAACTGCGCCCGCGCAGGCCTGCGACCTCGATGACTGGGACACCATGGTGGATACCAACATCAAGGGTTTGCTGTATGCCACCCGTCTGTTGCTGCCTCGCCTGATCGCCCATGGGGCCGGCGCGGGCATCGTCAACCTGGGCTCGATCGCCGGCAATTGGCCCTATCCCGGCAGCCATGTCTATGGCGCCACCAAGGCCTTCGTGCGGCAGTTTTCCCTCAACCTGCGCTGCGACCTTGCCGGCACCGGCGTGCGGGTGACGAACCTGGAACCGGGCATGAGCGAGAGCGAATTCTCGCTGGTGCGCTTCGGCGGCGACGCGCAGCGCGCCGACGCGGTGTATCGCGGCGTACAGCCCATCACGCCCGAGGACATCGCCGAAACGATCCATTGGATACTCAGCAGGCCGGCGCATCTGAACATCAACAGCGTCGAAGTCATGCCGGTGCAGCAATCGTGGAGCAACTTCGCCGTGCAGCGCGATTGACGGGCGGGCGCGGGGCCCGCCCGCGCTCATTCTGAAGACTGGAACAGACCCTTGAGGTCCACGAGGTTGGCAGCGTCGAAAGCGCGCTGCAAGGCCTGGCGCGGCAACTGCCCGCGCAGGCCGATCGCCACCACGCGGCCGGCCCGCTGCACCGTGCAGCCCGCGTCGGCCCGCCGCAGCGAACCATGCTTGCCGGCGAACTGCATCACGGCTGCATCGTGCCGATCGGTGCGGATCAGACCTTTCAGGCGCAGCACCCCTGCCGGCATGTCGCGCAGCAGCGCCCGCAGCTTGTCGGCGGCCAGCGCATGCGGGGTCGCGTAGTCCCAGCTTTCAAACAGATAGCCATGCTCGGCGGGCCCGGATGGCAAGAGCGCGGGCGCGGCGGGCAGCGGGTGTTCCAGATCCGGCGCGTGCAGCAGTACTTCGGGCACGTCCGCCTGCTCGGTCTCGTAGCGCGGCGTGTGGGGCACCAGGTGATCCAGCCAGGCGCGCAAGGCCTCCATCTCCTCGGCGGTGGCGCGGTCGCACTTGTTGACCACCAGCAGATCGGCAGCCTGCAACTGGCGCCTGACCATGTCGCGCAGCAGGGCGTCGCCGTCCTGGTCCAGCGCGGCCTCGGCGTCCACCAGCACGATGACGCTGTCCAGCGCCAGCGCGGGATCGGCCAGCCCGACCTGGGCCACCCTCCACGGATCCGAGACCCCGCTGGTTTCGATCAGCACGTGCTCGGGTGGGGGATGCAAGGCCAGCACGCGCATCAAGGCGTCGCCGAGATCGTCGCCGATCTGGCAGCAGACGCAGCCGTTGGCCAGGCTGATGAGGGTGTCATCCTGCGCCGCGACCAGCCGGGCATCCACGTTCACCGCACCGAAGTCGTTGACCAGCACCGCCCAGCGACGGCCCCGCCATTGCGTCAGGATGCGATTGAGCAAGGTGGTCTTGCCGGCGCCCAGAAAGCCGCCCAGCACTGTCAACGGTATGCGTGGCGGGATCATGGCGCGGCGGGCCCGTCCGTCGGTTCGCCGCCCAGCACGGTGCCGGCGATGCACAGATCCTTGAGCGCCTCGGGCGCGCAGCGGGAGGGGTCGTCCTCGAGCACGCAGAAGTCCGCGTACTTGCCGACTTCGATAGAGCCGATCAGATGGTCCATCTTCAGCGTATAAGCGGCGCCCAGCGTGATGGCGTACAGTCCGTCGGACAGGCCGATGCGTTCCCCTTCGCCAAGCACCCGGCCCGAGGACGTCAGCCGGTTCACCGCGCACCACGCCGTGAACAAAGGGCCGAGCGGCGTGATGGGCGCATCGGAGTGGATGGCCAGCGGCACGCCTTCGGCCAGGGCGGTGCCGCAGGCGTCCATCCGGTTGGCGCGGTCAGGGCCCATGGTCATGCCGTAGTGGGCGTCGCCCCAGTAGAAAATGTGATTGGCGAACAGGTTCGCGCAGATGCCCAGGGCGCGCATGCGGCGGAACTGCGCGGCGTCCGCCATCTGGCAGTGCTGCAAGGTGTGGCGGTGGTCCGCGCGCGGCTGTTGCTGCAAGGCCGCGTCCAGCGCGTCGATCACCAGTTCGGTGGCTTCGTCGCCATTGACGTGGATGTGCATCTGCAGGCCGGCGCGATGGAAGGCCGCGATGCGCGCGCGCAGTTCGTCGGGCGGCAGGATCCAGATGCCGTTGGGCGCGCCGTTGAAATAGCCGGGCCAGCGCACTCTTGCGGTGAAGCCCTGGATCGAACCGTCCGCCACGATCTTGACCGCGCCCAGGTGCAGCTTGGCGTTGCCCTGTGTACGGGCTTGAAGGACGCGCGCGATGCTCTCTTCCAGGCTCAGCCCGCCGTACAGGCTGTTGAAGGCCGGCACGATGCGGCATGGATAGCCGGGGCGCAGCGTCGACTCGCGCAAGGCGGCCATCGTGTGGTCGGACAGGTCGTTGACCAGATCGGTCGCGGTGGTCACGCCGGCCAGACGCGCGATCTGGCCGAATTTCTCCAGACCGTCGGCCGACATGCCGATGACCCGGAAGACGTTGCCGATGATCCGGTTGACAGGGAACATGGCGGCGAATTCCTGAAGCTCGCCGGTAGGCGTGCCGTCAGGGAAGCGCACCACGCCTTCGATGTCGGTGTCCTGGTCGATGCCCGCCCGCGACAGCATGGCGCTGTTCACGTTCATCAGGTGCTGGCTGGCGTGCAGGACTGCGATGGGCCGGGTCGAAGAGACGCGGTCCAGGTCCTGGCGGGTCATGCGCGCCTTGCCGAAAAAGATCGGGTCGAAGCCCCAGGCCAGCAGGGGTTCGTCGCCGGGCGGCAGGGCGCGCTCGGCTTCCTGCAGGCGGCGCACCACGGTCTCGAAGTCGCGGCAGCCTTCCCAGACCTTGCCGTCGGGCGCGGTGCGCGCGTAGTAGCCCACGAACGGAAAATTCCACAGGCCGCCCGCCATCAGGTGGCTGTGCCCTTCGACCAGCCCGGGCATCAGCACCTGGTCGGCGTAGCGGTCGTCCACGTCGGCTGCGCCCCAGGACAGGGCGTCGTCGTGGGTGCCGACCGCCAGGATGCGGCCTTCCCGTACCGCCACGTGCGTGGCCTCGGGCGCGCTGCGGTTCATGGTGAGGATCTTGCGGGCGCGAAAGACTTTGATGGGATGCATGGATCGGCTCTGGATGAAGGAAAAGAATGGACTCAGTCGGGCATGGACAGGGGCGCGCGCGGCAGGCCCGCATCCAGCGTGACGCGGTGGCAGCGCACCCAATGGTCGGGCGCGACCTTGCGCAGCTCGGGCTCGCTGGCGCGGCATTGCGGTTCCGCCACCGGGCAGCGGGCGGAAAAGCGACAGCCCGGCGGTGGCACCAGCGGGCTGGGCGGCTCGCCTTGCAGCATGATGCGGCGCGCCGCGCGGCGCCGCCCGCCGCCCACCGTGGGCACCGCGGACAGCAGCGCCACGCTGTAGGGATGCAAGGGCGCCGCGAAGAAGGCGCGACGCGGCGCGCGCTCGATGATCTGGCCCAGATACATCACGGCGATCTCGTCGCAGATGTGTTCCACCACGGCCATGTCGTGCGAGATGAACAGATAGGTCAGTCCCAGCTCGCGTTGCAGCCGTCCCAGCAGGTTCAGGATCTGGGCGCGGATCGCGACGTCCAGCGCCGACACCGGTTCATCGCAGACCACCAGTTCGGGCCGCGTGGCCAGGGCGCGTGCGATGTTGATGCGCTGGCGCTGTCCGCCCGAGAACTGGTGCGGAAAGAGCCGCTGCTGTTCGGGGCGCAGGCCCACCGCGTGGAACAGTTCGTCGACGCGCGCGGTGCGCTCGGCGGCCGTGCCGATCTGCATCAGCTCCAGCGGCGCGCGCACCGCGTCGCCGACGCGCTGGCGCGGATTCAGCGACGAGAACGGGTCCTGGAATATCACCTGGACGCGGCGCCGCGCTTCCTGCAGGGCGGGTCCGCTCAGCAGGCTCAGGTCGGTGATGCCCAGGCGCACGCTGCCATGCGACACGGGGGCCAGGCGCATGACTGCCATGGCGGTGGTGGTCTTGCCGGAGCCCGATTCACCGACGATGGCCAGCGTCGAGCCGCGCCGCACTTCGAACGACACCCCGTCGACGGCGCGCACCACCTCGGGTTTGCCGAACCAGCCGGAGCGGCCGCGCGGGTAATGGACTTTCAGATCGGTCACGGTGAGCACCGCGGGGGCGGGACTGCCCTGCGCCAGCGTAGCGGATGCGGATGTCATTGAGGCGTCTCCTTCAACCAGCAAGCCGCGCCATGGCCTCCTGCGTCGGCAATCATGGGGGGAATCTGCCGCGCGCAACGTGGCATGGCATGCGGGCATCGTTCGCGGAATGCGCAACCCTCGCCCAGTTCCCACAACGAAGGCACCATGCCGGGAATCTCGGCCAGCTCGGTGCGTGTGTCCTGCCGGCTGGCGCCCAGCTCGGGCAGACAGGCGATCAGGCCTTGCGTGTAGGGATGGGAGGGCGCGCCCAGCACCTCGTCCACGCTGCCCTGTTCGACGACGCGTCCGGCATACATGACGATCACGCGATCCGCCATTTCGGCCACCGCGCCCATGTCGTGGGTGATCAGCACGATCGCCGTGTTGCGCCGTGCCTGCAGGTCGCGCAGCAGATCGAAGATCTGCGCCTGCACGGTGACGTCCAGCGCCGTGGTCGGTTCGTCGGCGATCAGGATGTCCGGCTCGCACGCCAGCGCCATGGCGATCATGACGCGCTGGCGCATGCCGCCCGACAACTGGTGCGGATACTCCTCGACGCGCCGTTCGGGGGCAGGGATGCCGACCGCGCGCAGCAGTTCGATGGCCTGCTGGCGCGCCTGCCGGCCCCCGGCGCCCTGATGGCGCCGCAGCGATTCGCCGATCTGGTCGCCGACGCTGAATACCGGATTCAACGCCGTCATGGGTTCCTGGAAGATCATCGAGATGCGGTTGCCGCGGATGGCGCGCATGTCGGTTTCGGCCAGTTCCAGCAGATCGTTGCCGTCGTAGCGCACGTGGCCACCGGCGATGCGTCCGGGCGGCGTGGGAATGAGCCGCAGCATCGCCAGCGCGGTCATGCTCTTGCCGCAGCCGGACTCTCCGACGATGCACAGGGTCTGGCCGCGTCGCACTTCGAAGTCCACGCCGTTGAGCACGGCGGCACGGCCACGCCGCGTCTGGAACTCCACGCGCAGCGCCTGCACCTGCAGCAATGCGTTGTCGTGTTGAACAGTGGATGCGGTCATGTCAGCGCTCCCGCAGACGAGGGTTGAGGGCGTCGTTCAGGCCATCGCCCACCAGGCTGACCGCCAGCACGGTCAGGAAGATGGCCAGGCCGGGAAAGGTCACCGCCCACCAGGCGGCCAGCACGTACTGGCGGTTCGAGCCGATGATCAGGCCCCAGCTCATGAGATTGGGATCGCCCAGCCCGAGGAACGACAGGCCGGCCTCGAACAGAATGGCGCTGCCGACGGCCAGGGTGGCCGACACGATCAGGGGCGGCAGCACATTGGGAAGGATGACGCGCCAGATCAGGCGCGCGTTGCCCGCGCCGATGCTGCGCTCGGCGCGCACGAACTCCACCTCGCGAAACTTCAGGAATTCACCGCGCGTCAGCCGCGCCGTGTTGGGCCAGCTGACCACGCCGATGGCCAGCGTGATGCTCAGCAGCGTGGGCGAAAACAGGGTAGTGATGACCATGGCGAACAGCAGCGTGGGCAGCACCTGGAAGAACTCGGTGGCCCGCATCAGCACGTTCTCGACCGTGCCGCCGTAGAAGCCGGCCAGCGCGCCCACGGTGATGCCGATCAGCACCGACAGCATGGCCGCCACCGCGCCCACCAGCAGGGTGGCGCGGCCGCCGTAGATCAGGCCGGTCAGCACGTCGCGGCCCAGATAGTCGCTGCCCAGCCAGGCATCGGGCGAGCCGGGCGGGCTCAAGGGCGCGGTGACGATCTCGAAGGGGTCGGCCTGCAGCAGCAACGGACCCAGCAGCGACACGGCCAGAATCAGTGCCAGCAGGGCCAGGCCGGCCAGGGCGGTCGGGTTGCGCGCGAACATGCGCGCGGCCTCGGCCAGGGGATGGGCGGGCGCGGGCGCCAGAGCGGTAGCGGTAGTCATGTCTTGATCCGTGGGTCGACCAGGCGATAACAGAGGTCCGTGAGCTGGTTCATCACCACCACGACCAGCGAGGAGAACAGCAGCGTGCCCAGGATGGTGGGGTAGTCGCGCCGCAGCACGGCATCGGAGGCCAGGCGGCCCAGGCCGGGCCAGTTGAAGACGGTCTCGACCAGGATGGCGCCCGCCAGCACGTTGCCGAACTGCAGGCCCACCAGGGTGACGACCGGCAGCACGGCATTGCGCAGCGCATGCTTGTAGAGCACCAGGAATTCCGGCAGACCCTTGGCGCGCGCGGTGCGCACGTAGTCCGCGCCCAGCACGTCCAGCATGCTGGCGCGCGCCAGCCGGCTGTACTGCGCCAGGTGGATCAGGCTGAGCGTCAGCGTCGGCAGCACCAGGTGGTGGGCTACGTCCAGCACGTCGCGCCAGCCGCCCTGGACCGCGTCCACGGCCCGCATGCCGCCCACCGGAAAGATCGGCCAGGTCGCGGCGAACAGGATGATGAGCATGATGCCGGTCCAGAACACCGGCGCGGCGAAGCCCACCAGCGAGACCAGGGTGACGGCCTGGGACAGCAGGCCGTTGGGGCGCCGCGCCGACAGCACACCCAGCGCCGTGCCCAACACCATGGCGCACAGTACCGAGGACACGACCAGCAGCAGCGTGGCGGGCACGCGCTGCGCGATCAGGTCGGCCACCGGCAGGTTGAAATAGTACGAGTAGCCCAGGTCGCCGCTGAACATCTGCGCCAGGTACAGGCCCAGTTGCGTCAGCAGCGGCTTGTCCAGCCCGTACTGCTGGCGCAGCGCGGTCATGGCCGCCTCGGACATGCCGCCCATCGAGCCGGCGATGGTTTCCACCGGATCGCCGGGCGCGCTGTGCACCAGCAGGAAGTTCAGCACCACGACCAGGGCGACCAGCGTCACCGCCCGCAGCACGCGCGACAGCAGGAAGCGGATCATTGCAAGGTGACCTCGTCGTACGGCGCCAGCGGCCCCCAGATCGAGGTGGGAACGTTGCCGACGCGCTTGCTGGTGACAGTGCGGTAGGGCACCTCGTTGATGAACAGGATCGGGAGGTCGTGCGTGACGGCCTTCTGGAAGTCAACGTAGAGCTGCTTGCGGCGTTGCGGATCGGGCTCGACGGCGGCGGACTCCAGCAGCTTGTCGACCGCCGGATTGGCGTACGCCTGGGTATTGGTCCAGATGATGGGCTTGATGTTGCTGGACAGGTAGGTGCGCGCCACCCCGATCACTGGATCGCCCCAGTTGAAGACGTTGTCCATCGTCATGTCGAAATCACCGCTGGCGATGCGCTTGGCCCACGAGGGAAAGTCGGCCGACGCGCGCACTTCGACGGCGATGCCGATCTTTTTCAGTTGCGAGCGCAGATACTCGGCCACGTTCTTCTGCTGGTCGTCGCTGCCCGGGATGTAATCCACCGTCAGCTTCAGGCGCTCGCCGCCGTCCTTGGCGGGGTAGCCAGCGGCGTCCAGCAGCGCAGCCGCCTTCTTCAGGTCCAGCGCGTAGGGTGCCAGGTCCTTGGCGGCGAAGGGGCTGCCGGACACGATGGGGCCGATGGCGGGTTTGGAGAAGCCGGCGTGCAGCGCCTTCGAGATGAAGTTGCGGTCGACCGCGTGCGCGATGGCCTGCCGCACTTCGAGCTTGGACAACGGTTCGCGCCGCAGGTTGAAGGCCAGCCAGTTGATCGCGCCTATCCCTTCGTAGCCTTTGTCGGTCACCACCAGGTTCGGGTTGCCCTGCAGGCGGCGCAGTTCGACCGGCGAACTCAGGCTGGGCAGCATCTGGATGTCGCCGCGCTCCAGCGACAGGGTCAGGCTGGACAGGTCGGGCATATAGTTGAAGATCACCCGATCCAGCTTCGGGCGGCCGGGCAGGAAGAATTTGTCGAAGCGTTCCAGCACCACGCGTTGGCCGGGCACGAACTCCACCAGCTTGAAGGGGCCGGACCCGACCACGTCCTTGGTGTTGCGCGGATGGTTTTTCAGGTCCGTGCCATCGTCGTAGATGTGCTTGGGCAGGATCGGAGCCAGGGCCGGCGACATGGCTAGCAGGATGGCCGGGTGCGGCTGGCTCATGCGCAGGATGGCGGTATGCGCATCTGGCGTGTCGACCTTCTCCAGCGGCGCGAGCATGGTCGAGAAGGGGTGGTTGGCCTTGATGGCCATCAGGGAGAACGCCACGTCGGCCGACGTGACGGGCTGTCCGTCGTGGAACACGGCATTCTTGCGCAGGTGCAGCGTCAGCGTGCGATTGTCCGGCGACAACTCCCACGATTCGGCCAGATAGGGCTGGGGATTCCATTTGTCGTCGAATCGCAGCGGGCTGGCGAACAGTTGGGTCGATGGCATGGCGGTGGCCAGGCCCGACTGCACCGCGCCGTCCAGGTGGCGTGGCACGGCCGTGCTGCCGACCACCAGCGTGCCGCCGGCGGCGTGCGCGGCGGGGGCACCCGCCGTGGCCAGGGCCAGGCCGCAGGCGGCCAGGAGTCTTCGGAGATTGGGTGTACGCATCGTTTTTCCCTTGAATGAGTTTCTCGCCTTGATCGGCTCATGCAGCCGCGGTGTGCCGCGGTCTTGCTCTACAGCACTTCGTCCTTCAGGTGATACCAGCGGTACAGCAGCGCCTGGCCCAGTCGCCTGAACGGCGCCAGCGGGTGGGTGGGCAGGCTGCTGTCGTAGATGGGCAGGTCGAACGCCGGGTCGGCGCGGCCCGCGATGCGTTGGGCCATGCGCCGCCCCGCGTGCGCGGAGAAGCTGACGCCGTTGCCGCCGTAGCCCAGCGCGTAATACACGTTCTGGCGTGGATCAGGCTGCGCGATGCGGGGCATCATGTCGTGGCTGACGTCCACCCATCCCCACCACGAGTAATCGATGTCGATGCCGCGCAGGGCGGGAAACTTCCGGTACAGGCCATTGACCAGTAGCCGTTCATGTTTCGGATGCCGGGCATCCGCGCCCGTGATGGAACTGCGGCTGCCGATCTGCACGCGGCGGTCGGGCAGCAGGCGGTAATAGAAGCGCAGCGTACGGGTATCCGTGATGGCTTCGTGGGTCAGGAAGTTCGTCGCCGCCAGCTCGGCGTCGTCGAGGGGACGCGTCACGATGCTGTTGGACAGGATGGGGTAGCAGCGTCCCGCCAGGCTCGGGTGCAGGCTTGCGGCGGTGTAGGCGCCGGTGGCGATGGCCACGGCGCGGGCACGCACGGTACCGCCTGGCGTGCGCAGCAGGTGCCGCTCGCCCTCTGTCTTCCAGCCGGTGACCGGGCTGCACGGGTGCAGCGTCGCGCCGTGTTCTCTTGCCATGCGCATGTAGCCGCGGGCAAGCTTGAGCGGATGCACGCTGATGCCGTCGGGTTCGTGCATGGCGCCGTGGGTTTCGGCGTCGCGCACGTAGTCGTGATGCACCTCGTCGCGGCTCAGAACGCGGGTGGCATAGCCGAACTGATCCCGCATCAATGCGGCCTCGCTGCGCAGGAAGGCCATCTTCTTCTCGCGATGCGCGATGTACAGATGGCCGCCGGGCTGCGGATCGCAATCGATCCTGGAGACCAGTTCGCTGAAGGTGGCGAAGCCCGTTCGGATCTCGGTGTCCAGCCGCCGCGCGATATCCATGCCCCAGCGCGCTATCCATTGCGAGCGGTACAGCCGGCCGCTGGCGTTCTGGCCCTGGCCACCGTTGCGGCTGGTGCAGCCCCAGGCGATCTGGTTGGCCTCCAGCACGGCGGACTTGATGCCATGTTCTTTCGCCAGGAACAACGCGGTGGCAAGGCCCGTGAAGCCCGAGCCGATGACCGCGACGTCGACGTCGCGGTCGCCCGCGATCGGGCCGTCGTCCTGCGCCGGCGCCCCCGCGGTGTCCACCCAGTACGTGGGGGCATAGTCCTGTCCGCTGCCGGGGCCCGGCGACACCAGGGGATCGTAGGTGGGGTTGTAGGCCTGGCTGCGTGTCGGGCGTGCTGACGTATCCATGATCGATCCTGTCTATGTTCGCGTGCGGCTCAGGCCGCTGCAGCGATGCGCTGCTTGCGGAACACGTTCTTCACCAGGATCTTTCCTTCGCGGAACGTGAAGATGTCCACGCCATCGACTTCGATGGCGCTGCCATCGGCGGCGGTGCCCGTGAAAGTCCATTCCGAGACGCCGCGGTCGCCGATTACCCAGTGCCGGCCGTTTTCCCACTGCGCGTCCGGCACGGTCTGCCATGCTCCCGCGAATGCGCGGGCCACGGCCTCGTGGCCTTCGTGGCGCGCACCGCAGGTCAGGGGACCGGCGGCCGTTTCGAACACGCAGTCCTCGTGCATGAAGGACATCAGGGCCGGCAAGTCGTGGCGGTTCCAGGCTGCGCTGAACGCTTCCAGCATTGCCGCGTCGGGTGTGGTTTCCATGTGTGCGTCTGTTTCCATGTCGTGAATGAGGCCAGCACGGCCTCGCATGGGACTAGACCTTACGCAGCCTCGGATGCGAGCCATAGATCCAGCGCCGAGGGATGTTGGAGCCAGTGGTCCACACGCCCGGCCCAGGACGATCCGCATCGTCGGATGCCACGCTGGCCATGCGGCGCATCGATACAGTGCGCCGCCCGCGGGTGGTGCGGGTCATGCATGGTATTGGTGCCAGGCATGTCGGATCCGCCATGCACCTTCAGCCCTCTGCGAGAAGCCACTGCCCCTCCGGGCAGGGCGCATTGCCGTCTGAAAGGCGGTCGATCGGCGTCTTTTCTTCTGGGGCGAGGCTGCCCGCATCGCTGGCACGGATGTTGCTTCGAAAACTTGTACACAAGCTTGGATTCAGTGGTGCGCCTGGCCGCCTTGCTGTCTCCGGCATCCTCGTCAACGATCCTGGAGTTCTTCATGAGCAACCGTATTGCCGACCTCGCCAGCCCGCCGAATGCCGGACGGCGCCGCACGTTGTTGACGGGCGCGGCGGCGTTGGGCGTGCTGGCCGCGCCCGCGTTCGTGCGCGCGCAGTCCAGCCCGAAGATCCGCGTCGGCTATTGGCCGGTGGCGGCGGGACTGCCGTTCTTCGCCGCGATCGAGAAGGGGTACTTCAAGGAAGCCGGACTGGACGTCGAGGCCCTGAAGTTCGCGGGGCCCCAGCAGGTGATGGAAGGCATGCTGGCCGGACGTTGCGATGGCAGCGCCAATGGCACCGGCGCGGCCAACCTGGCCATCGGCGAGATCGCCCAGCCCGGCCTTTTCAAGATCTTCTGCACCAACCCCAGCAATGCCAGGAACGTGCTGGAGGAGTTCCTCGTTGCCAAGGACAGCCCCATCAAGACCGCGGCGGAGTTCAAGGGCAAGCGCGTCGCCTGCGGCCCGGGCATCCAGAACGTGACGCTGGCCAAGACCATGCTCGAGCGTGCCGGCGCCACCGGCGCCACCGTGACCGAGTTGCCCATCGGCCAGCACGTCGCCGCCATCGCCGCCGGCCAGGTGGACGGCGCCTACACGCTGGAACCCACCGGCACCGTGGGGCGCCTGAACGGCACGACCCGCGTGCTGGAAGCCGGTGTCGTGGCGCATTACATCCTGGGTGATCCCCTGGCGCCCTGGCATGGCGGCGCGGCCAGCCTGACCACGGAGTTCATCAAGAAGCATCCCGACGCCACGGCCAAGTACATCGCCGCCTACAAGCGCGGTGTCGATCTCGTGCGGCAGAAGCCGGACGAGGCACGCGAATTCATGAAGGGCTATACGGCCATCGAGGGCCAGTTGACCAAGGAAGTGCCGCTGGCCGCCTACATGCTGCACGACGAGTTCAAGGACAGCGACGTGGCGTACTTCCAGAAGTTCTACGACCTGTTCACCGAGAAGGGCATCTTCGCCAAGAAGGTCGACGTCGCCTCGCTGCTTTACAAGGCCTGACCATGTCCAAGGCGTCTACTTCCTCCACGCAGGCGGACGCCGCGCCCGGCTGGGCGCCGCCTGCCTCGCACGACGCGGCGCCGCCCAGGGCGCCCTTGCGCGACCGGCTCCTGCCTTTCATGGGCCCCGTCGTGCTGTTCCTCATCTGGGACCTCGTGGTGCGCGCGGGGATGATCAAGGCCATCCTGCTGCCCAGTCCGGCCGACACGCTGGTGGCGCTGGTCTCCGGCCTGGCGGGCGGGCCGTTGCTGACGGACTTCCTGGTCACGGTGATGCGCACCGTGCAGGCCTTCGTGATCGCCGCGGTGATCGGCATGCCGCTGGGCGTGCTGCTGGGCAGCAACGAACGGGCCTACCGCAGCGTCGAGTTCCTGATCGACTTCTTCCGGTCCACGCCGTCGTCGGCGTTGATTCCGTTGTTCCTGCTGGTCTTCGGCGTCAGCGACATCAACAAGGTGGCCATCGCGGCATTCGGCGCATTGCTGATCGTGGTGTTCAACAGCGCCTACGGCGTGATCAATGCGCGCAAGCAGCGCGTGATGGCGGCCAAGGTCATGGGGGCGTCGCGCTGGCGCATTTTCAAGGACGTCCTGCTTTGGGAAAGCCTGCAGCCCAGTTTCGTGGGCCTGCGCTCGGCGGTGTCCATGTCGCTGGTGATCGTCATCGTCGCCGAGATGTTCATCGGGTCCGAGAACGGCCTGGGCCACGCCATCATCGATGCCCAGCAGATCCTCAACGTCAAGACCATGTACGCCGCGATCCTGGCGGCCGGCGCGCTGGGCTACGTGCTGAACATCCTGTTCCTCGTGCTGGAGCGGCGCGTGGTCCACTGGAGCGGAAGGTAGATTCAATGAGTATCGTCATCAATCCTCCGGCTTACGCCGACGTGCCGGCGCCGCGCTTCACGCCCGGCCCGGCAGGCACGCACATCACCATCCGCGGCCTGACCAAGTACTTCGCCGGCTGGCCGCTGTACGAGAACTTCGACCTGGACATCCCGAAGGGAAAGATCGTCTCGGTGTTCGGCCCGAACGGCTGCGGCAAGAGCACGCTGATCAACATGATCGCGGGGCTTGTCCCGATCGATCGCGGCGAGATCCTGTTCGATGGCAAATCGCTGAAGGACACCCGCATCGGCTACGTCTTCCAGAACTACCGGGAAGCGCTGTTTCCCTGGATGCGCACCATCGACAATATCGCCTATCCCCTGCTGCTGGAAGGCCGTGGCAAGGCAGAGGTCGATCGCCGCATGGAAGAGCTGGTCGCTTCGTTCGACGTCAAGTTCGACCTGAACCGCTATCCCTACGAATTGTCCGGCGGCCAGCAGCAGACCGCGTCCATCATGCGCGCATTGGCGCCTCGGCCGGAGGTGCTGTTCCTCGACGAGCCGTTCTCCGCGCTGGACTTCGAGATGACGCTGTTCATCCGGGAGAAGCTGCAGGAAGTCTTCATGCAGACGGGCACGACCATGCTGCTGGTCTCGCACGACCTGGAAGAGGCGGTGTATCTGGCGGACCAGATACTGCTGCTGACCAAGCGGCCGACCAAGGTCGCGGAGATACTGGCCTACGACGATGCTCGCCCGCGCACGGTGGAGACGCTGTCGCAGCCCAGTTTCGTGGCGGCCAAGAAACTGAGCCTGGAGATATTCCAGCGCGAGGTGCGGCGATGAGCCAGGACGCATCGGGCCGGATGCCTGCGCCGGGATACCGGGCATGACGCAGGGGTGGGCTGCCGAACGGCCGCCGACCGGGACTCGGCAGATGCCCGGCGGCGTCATGCGGTCGCCGTCCACGCATCGCACGCGCGCCGATGACGTGTACGCGCTGGTCAAGCGCGCCATCGCGGATTTCCGTTTGCTGCCTGGCGACAGGTTCACGGAGGGCGATATGGCCCAGCGGCTCGGCGTGTCGCGAACGCCCGTGCGCCAGGCCTTGTTCCGCCTGCAGCAGGAGGGGTTTGTCGAAGTGATGTTCCGCAGCGGCTGGCGGGTGCTGCCGTTCGACTTTGCCCGGTTCGATGCCATGTACGATCTGCGTCGCGTGCTGGAATCGGAAGCAGTTCGCCGCCTTTGCTCGGCAGGCCCGGACATCGACCCTGCCGCGCTCGATGGATTGCAGGCGATCTGGCTGTGCGGCGTGGCCGAGCGCTGCGCGGACATGGCGCAAGTCAGCGTGTGGGACGAGGCTTTTCATTGCACCCTGGTAGCGGCGGCCGGCAATGACGAGATGGCGCGCGTGCACCGCGAGCTGACGGAGCGTATCCGGATCATCCGTCGCCTGGATTTCACCAAGCAGTCACGGGTGTCGGCGACCTACGACGAGCACGGCGCCATCCTGCGGGCCATCCTGGCACGCCAGGCCGATGAGGCCTGCGGCCTGCTTGGCGAGCACATCGCCGCCAGCCAGGCCGAGGTGCGCAAGATCACGCTGCACGAGATACACCTCGCTCGCCTGCGTGGTTGAACGGTACTGTCACACGACCGTCATCCTTACCGACGGATACGGACGCCGCCCACGGTCCTTTGCATAATTGCCTGCTGCCACGAGGCATCGCCTTCAGCGATCCCGTCACCAACAGGAGTAGCAACCCAGTGGTCCAGGCCGATCCCAAGCGTTCCCTGCTGTTCGTGGTGCTTCCCAACGTCAACGTGTGGAACACCGACGATCCCGGCAGCAGCCAGTCCTTCATGCGTTCGGCCAGCCGCATGGCGGTGCGCGGTCCCGAGGCCAAGGCCCCGGCGCGGCCCGCGATGATCCATGCCGCCGCGGCGCTGGACCGCGTGGCGCCCAATGACACGGTGCTGCTGTCCCTGGACCAGGCACAGCGCCTGGCCCTGCAACGCGAGTATCCCGGCCTGCGCATCGTGCCCGTCACGCGGCTCGCGCCGTTGTGGCTGCGCCGTATCGACGTCTCGCCCGTGATGGGCGCGTCGTCCGGCCGCAAGCAGACGCTGGACGTCGAGGTGGTGGATGCCGCCACCGGCAAGCCGCTGGCCGGCGTGGACGTGGTCGGCTTCACCGATCGCGCCGAGCGCGTCGGCAACACCGGCCGCACCAACGCCCGCGGCATCGCCCGCCTGGCCTTTCCGGCCAGCGTGACGTCGCTGGAATCGGTCGAGGCCATTCCCGAGTCCGGCTACTGGCCGGCCTATGTGCGGCGCGTTTCCCTGGCCGATGGCCGCGCGCGCCTGCAGGCGCCGCCCATCGACCTGGCCGCGCAGGACATCCGCAGCCATTTCAAACTGATCGGCGAGGATGCCGACGGCCACGGCGTGAAGGTGGGCGTGATCGACACGGGCGCGTCCCGGCATGCCGACCTGCACGTGCGGCGCGGCCGCAACGTGGTCAAGGGCGAGCCGCCCGCCGACGTCACCGACCACATCGGCCACGGCACGCACGTCGCGGGCATCATCGCCGGACGCGGCAGGCCGGGGCAGGGCGTGCGCGGCGTGGCGCCCGGCGCCGACCTGCACGTCTACAAGGTCTTCGGCAAGGAAGAGGAAACGGCCTCTTCCTTCCACATCGCCAAGGCCATCCGCATGGCGGTGGACGACGGCTGCGACCTGGTCAACCTGTCGCTGGGCGGCGACAGCGAGGTGCCCGACGTGCTGCGCGAGATCCAGCGCGCCCGCGCCATGGGCGTGGTCTGCATTGCCGCCGCCGGTAACGACTACCGTTCCGAGGTGGATTACCCGGGCCGCTACAGCCAGGTGCTCGCCGTCAGCGCCAGCGGCCGCAAGGGGGTCTATCCCGCGCACGCCGCCCAGGTGCTCAGCGCCGCCAAGCCCTTCGGCACCGATCCGAAAGACTACGTGGCGGACTTCAGCAACGTGGGCAGCGAGATCAGCCTGATCGGCCCTGGCGTGGGTATCGTTTCCGCTTATCCAGGCGGTTACGCCGTGATGGACGGCACCTCGATGGCATGCCCGGCCATCGTCGGCGCGGCGGCCCGGCTGCTGGCGCGTTCGCCCAGGATATTGGGGATGGATCGGAACCAAAACCGTTCCGACGCTGTCGTAAAAATGGCACTCGACGCGGCCCGGCCACTGGGGCTGGGCGCGGGCTTTGAGGGGGCCGGAATTTTGGTGTAGGATGAATTCATCATGAGCCGCTACGTCATCTGCTATCAGGGCGATTGCGATCCTCCCCGCAAAGAGGAACGTCAGGTCATGTCGTCCCTGAACAAGCATGCCGCCACGGTCATCGAGCAAATGCCAGGGTCCCTGTTGGTGGACGGCATCGAGGCCGACATCGCCGCCGCCCTGGACCGGCTCGAACACTGGACATACACCCCCGAACGCAGCGTCCGCATCCGGCCGCCGCGCAAGCACATCAAGCAGCCTGCCTGAGCGGCAGGTGTCGACATCCAAAGCCCGGCCGCCCGGGCTTTTGTTTTGCCGCCGGATAGCCGCGTCCGGCGCAGACCTCCGATTTCTTCAACCTGCGTTTCCACCCTGAGGCAGCACAGCAATGGCGAAGTCAGGCAAGACCGCTCCCCGGTTCCGGTTCGCCCCGGAAACCCAATTCGAAATCGAACGCGTCAAGACGGCTCCCGAGCCGCTGGAAAGCTACGGCGACCGCGAGGGCTACGACCCTGCGTTCATCGATCCGCAGCGGCCCGTCGGCCTGCCCGTGCTGGGCAAGGCATTGCAGCGGGACGCCGCCACCCATGCCTGGCGCGGCGCCAAGACCCACGTGTTGCCCTATACGCATTTCTCCACGGCCGTGTCCAAGTCGCGCCGCCTGCCGATCTTCAGCGCCTGCAACATCGACGGCGCCAACCTGCGCTCGGTGCCGCGCAGCAATGTGTGGAAGATCGATCCGCGCATTCCCGAGAAGTACCAGATCCTGCGCGAAGCCTACGGCGCCGAACAGAAGGGCTATTTCAGCCGGGGCCACATGACGCGCCGGCAGGATCCGAACTGGGGCAGCAAGAAAGTGGCGACCCTGGCCGATGCCGACACCTTCCACGCCACCAACGCCGCGCCGCAGGTGCAGTTCTTCAATGGCGGGTTGTGGGGACGCATCGAGGACTACATCCTGGAGAACGCCGACACCGACAACATGCGGGTCAGCGTCTTCACCGGACCGGTCTTCGCCGAGGACGACCCGGTGGTGCATGGCGTGCAGATCCCGGTGCGCTTCTGGAAGATCGTGGCCTTCATCCATGACGAAACCGGCCAACTGGCGGCATCGGGCTACCTGGCGTCGCAGGCCAAGGCCATCTCGGACCTGCGGCCCGCCTTCGTCTTCGGCGACATCGAGCATCAGCAGCGTCCGCTGGCGGCCATCGAGGAACTGGCCGGCCTGACCTTCCCGGACCTGGCGCAGTGCGACGTGCTGGCGGGGGCGGGCGCCGATTTTGCGGCGGCGCTGCGCGACGTACGCGACATCATGCTCGCGTAGCGGTATCCTGCCGCCTATAGACAAATAAACACATTTACGGGCACCAGGAGACATGCACCAACAGATCGCCATCGGTGTGTTCTGTGTATTGCTTGCGCTCATCGCGGCGCTGGTGGGCCGGCTGGTCTATTGGCATTGGGTGAAGAAGGCGCCGAGGGAGGTCCGGCAAGTCGAGGGCGAGGTCATCGAACCCGACCGCGACGCCATCCCCCCGGCCTATTCCGCCCTGGCGATCCTGGTGCTGTTCGCGGTGCTGGTGGGGGTGTTCATCG
Source organism: Bordetella ansorpii (assembly GCF_900078315.1). GTDB lineage: Bacteria > Pseudomonadota > Gammaproteobacteria > Burkholderiales > Burkholderiaceae_B > Bordetella > Bordetella ansorpii. The sequence goes on along the minus strand of NZ_FKBS01000002.1, from coordinate 12,190 downwards.
TGCTGACGAACTAGTCCAGCGTGATACGATCCTCGCGGGGCGCGGTTCGCAAGACCGCGCCCCGTTTCCTTTTCTCCACGGGCCAGCCGGCGCCGGCTGGCCCCGCACATAGCAAGGCCGCATGGGCAGGTTGATTCTCAAGCCGGGCAAGGAACGCTCGTTGTTGCACCGGCATCCCTGGTTGTTCGCGGGTGCGGTCGATCGTGTCGAGGGCCGGGTCTCGCCCGGCGCCACGGTCGCGCTGCACGCCTGCGACGGCCGTTTCCTGGCGCGGGCCGCCTACAGTCCCGAATCCGCCATCCGGGCGCGCGTCTGGACCTTCGACGAGGCCGAGCCCGTCGATCACGCCTTCATCAAGCGCCGTATCCAGCGCGCCTTGGCCCTGCGCGCCGACCAGGTCAGCGGCACCGGCGCGGTGCGCCTGGTGTTCGGCGAGGCCGACGGCATGCCCGGCCTGGTGGTCGATCACTACCGTTCGCTGGACGGCCAACGCCAGCAATTGGTCTGCCAGTTCATGGCCATCGGCGTCGAGGCCTGGAAGCAGGCCATCGTCGATGCCCTGGTGCGCGAGACCGGCTGCGGACACGTCTACGAACGCTCGGATGCGTCCGTGCGCGAGAAGGAAGGCCTGGCCCAGACCACCGGCGTGCTGGCGGGCGATGAACCGCCCGAACTGCTGCTGGTGGAAGAGGGCGGGGTGCGCTATCAGATCGACGTGCGCAACGGCCACAAGACAGGCTTCTACATAGACCAGCGCGACAGCCGGGCCCTGATCGCGCGGCATGCCGCCGGCCGCGACGTGCTGAACTGCTTCTGCTACACGGGCGGCTTTTCGCTGGCAGCCCTGAAGGGCGGGGCGGCCAGCGTGCTGTCCGTCGATTCCTCGGGCGAGGCCCTGGCGCATGCGCGGGCCAACGTGCTGGCCAACGGCTTCGACGCCGGGCGAGCCCAATGGCTGGACGCCGACGCGTTCCGCACCCTGCGTTCGCTGCACCAGGAAGGCCGGCAGTTCGACCTGATCGTGCTCGATCCGCCCAAGCTGGCGCCCTCGCAGCAGCACGTCGACCGCGCGGCGCGCGCCTACAAGGACATCAATCTGACGGGCCTGAAGCTGCTGCGGCCTGGCGGGATGCTGGCCACGTTTTCGTGTTCCGGCGCCATCGGCGCGCCGCTGTTCCAGAAGATCGTGGCCGACGCCGCGGCCGACGCGGGCGTGGATTTGCGCATCCTGGACCGGCTGGGCGCGGGCGCCGACCATCCCATGCTGGCCAGCTTCCCCGAAGGCGAGTACCTGAAAGGGCTTTGGCTGCAACGCATCTGAACGACGATTCAACCCCCCGGAGACAAACCGACATGAAGCTCTTCTACTCGCCCACCTCCCCGTACGTGCGCAAGTGCGTGGTCCTGGCACTCGAACTGGGACTGGACGGCCGCATCGAACGGCTGCCCGCCGCCGCCAACCCGATCAACCGCGACCAGAGCATCGTGCCGGTGAACCCGCTGGGCAAGGTGCCCACGCTGGTGACCGACGACGGCCTGGCGCTGTTCGACAGCCGGGTGATCTGCGAGTACCTGGATGCCCTGGGCGGCGGCAAGATGTTCCCGGCGGGCCAGGACCGCTGGGTGGCGCTGGCCAACCAGGCGTTGGGCGACGGCCTGCTGGATGCGGCGCTGCTGGTGCGCTATGAAGTCGGTCCGCGTCCCGAGGCGCTGCGCTGGGAAGACTGGAAGCGCGGCCAGAACGAAAAGATCACCAGTTGCCTCGAGCGCCTGGAACAACTGGCTGGCGGCTTCGGCGACAAGCTCGACATCGGCACCATCACCCTGGGTTGCGCGCTGGGCTACCTGGATTTCCGCTTCGCCGGCCTGGACTGGCGTGGCCAGTACCCGAGCGCGGCGAAGTGGTTCGCCTCGTTCAACGCCCGTTCGTCGATGCAGCAAACGTTGCCGCCGCAGTAAGCCTCCATCCCTGCCGTCCCGCGGCGCATGGCCGCGGGAGCGGCGCACCGTGGGAACATCTCCACAGTTACAGAAAAGAAACGTGAATGTCGCAGAGCCGGTGAAATCTCTCTGGTAAGATTTCCCGACAGTTGTTACTTTTTTATACGGCGGCGAGCGCGTATCTGCCGTCAGTAGGCGCCTGCCGACCGCTCAGGGGCAGGCTGTCATCCACGCGTGTTTCGTCGCCCCGCAGACAATGCCATGAACGACTCCAATCAGTTTTATTCGGTGACTTCGAAGCTCGAGATCGCCCGGCTGTTGCACCTCGCCCAAACCCGCAACGCGCTGGTGTTGATGCGCATTCCTGGCCGTCCGGTCACCAGCCTGACCACGGTGCTGCACGCCGACGGCCACGCCGATTCGCTGTACCTCGATGCCGCGCAAGATGTCGAGCTGAACCACCGCATGATCAGCGGCGGCCGCGTGCTGTTCGAGACCACCATCGACAGCATCACGCTGGCGTTCGAAACCTCGGGCGTGAAGATGGTGCAGTACGAAGGCCATCCGGCGCTGCACTCGCAACTGCCCGAAGCTGCCTCGTACGCCCAGCGCCGCGACAACTTCCGCATGGACGTGCCGATGCAGCAACCCGCCATCTGCGAACTGTGGGCCGAACACGATTACGATTCCGCGCCGATCCGTCTGGTCGTGCGCGACATCAGCTCCACGGGCCTGGCCCTGGCCGACACCGCCATGGCCATCAACGTGGCGCCGGGGTCGAAGTACCGTTGCAACCTCGAACTGCCCGGCGTGGGCTCGTTCGAGCTGTCGTTGCGCGTGGTGCACCACCATGACGACGAACTGGCCAAGGGCGGCCTGGCTCGCCGGGTCGGCTGCCAGTTCGATGGCCTGGACGGCTCCACCGGCATCCGTATTCAGGCTTACGTCAACCTGCTGCAACGCGAACTTATCTCGCGCCAGCGCGGCTTGTCCTGATCTCGCTCACCCTCATCGAGAAACGCGGTGTGCCACACCGCGTTTGTCAAAAAACTGACGGAACACTTTGATAGGATTTGGAGACTTTTGACGCTGTTTGCTACGTTGCCGGAGATATCTCACTGAACCGGCCTCGATCGGGACTGCCTTGGCGCCCCGGTCGCACGCGTAGCGCGTCCGACCTGTCTCAAGGATGTCCTGTCGATGGATTCGACGTTTCCATCTCGCGTGGCGAACTCGCCTCTCGAAATCGTCCGATTGCTGGAGCTGGCCCAGTCCCAACGCGTTCCGCTGACGGTCTCGTTGTCCAGCGACAGCGTTGCCGGCGTGACCGCGGTCCTGCACGCGGATGTCGCCTCGAATACCCTGCTGATGAAACCGGTCCGCGAAGACGCGGTGAACCGGATGCTGGTGCGCGGCGGCCGCGTCGTCTTCGAGACGCCGGCGGACCAGCTTGGCCTGATGTTCGAAACGCCTGGCCTGTCGTTGATCGACTATTCGGGCCACCCGGCGCTGCATAGCCATCTACCCGAGCGCGCCTCGTATGCGCAACGCCGCGATACCTTCCGCGTCGACATCCCGACCAGCCACGGCCTGGTCTGTGAGCTCTGGCCCATCAGCAGCACCCGCAAGACGCCGTTCCGGCTGAAGGTGCGCGATATCAGCGGCACGGGCATCGCCCTGGTCGACAGCTCGCGGTCGCTGCCCGTGACACCGGGCACCGAATACCGCGCGCGCCTGAAGCTGCCCGACGTCGATGCCTTCGAGTTCCACCTGAAAGTGGTGCATCACCAGGAAGAGTGGCTGGCCATGGGCGGACGCATTCGCCGCATCGGCTGCATCTTCGATGAGCTGGGCCGCATGGCGTCGTGGCGGGTGCAGTCGTATGTGGACGCGTTGCAACGCATACAGATCGCCAAGCAGCGCGGCTTGTCCTGATGTCCGGACGCCTCGGCTGCCAGGCAGCCAGGGCGTCCGCGAACCTTTACGGCACGATCGACACGCCGATCCGGAACTGCGACTCGTTGCGCTGGTTGTAGCCCAGCAGCGTTTCGCCGTAGCCGTTGAAGTACTGCAGGTGCACGTAGCCGTTCATGTCGAACCACGAGCGCAGCGGCCAGGCGAAGTCCACCTGCGTGGTGCGGCGGCGCTGGTCGCCCTGGCGGTACATGGCCGACAGCACGGGGCCGTTGTCCAGCGCCCAGCGCACGTTCCAGTCGACATGGCCGGCATAGTCGCTGTAGTCCTTGTTCTCGGACGCCTTGCCGAAATAGCCCTTGATCTTGGGGCCGAAGCTCAGCGTGCTGCCGCTGTCGAAGCGGTAGTGCAGCGAGGGTTGAATGTAGCCGTCGTTGATCGAACGCGAATCCGCGCCGTCCTTGCCATTGGACATATGTTCCACGCCCACGTTCATGCCGAGGCGCCAGTTCTGGTTGGCGGACTGCCACACGTCATCCTTCAACCAGAAGAAGCTGGGATTGAACGTGGTGTCGACGAAGGGCTTGGAATCGCCTTCCAAGTCCCACAGCGACGTCTGCGTATAGCCTAGGTAAAGGTTCTCGGCGAAGGTGGCCGGCCGGTCGCTGGGCGGCGTGAACAGCCGGTACTTGGCGCTGAGCTGGAAGCGCGCGCTGGTGCGCTCGCGCGTGCCCACTACGAAATACGAGGGTTGATAGGCCGACAGCGCGCTGCGGAAGGTGTCGAAGCCCGAGTTGTGGTCGACGGGGGCGCGTCCGGCCACGGCGGCCTCGGGGGCGGGGCCGGAGGTCGGCGAGGCGCCGGCTTGCGTGACCTGCGCATCGGACAGCGGTTGGCCGGTACGCGCATCCACCACGGGTACGTTGGCCGGCGCGGCGGTGATGCTGCGGCCGTCGTCGCGGCCCGTGGCTTCCAGCGCCAGCAGCGCGGGTTCGCCTTCGATGGACACGGCCTGCACGCCGCGCGCCTGCGTCGGGACGACCACGTCCCAGGCCACGCGCGCGAAGTTGTTGACGGGGATGGTCAGGATGGCCGGCTCGCCGGGCAGGGTGGCCACGGTGCGCATGACGCCGGCGGCGCTGCGCCATTGCAGCACGAGTTGGCGGGGGGCATTCCAGCGCACGCTGGTGCCGCCGTCGTTGAAATACACCGCCTCCAGCCGCACCGTGTCGCCGGGCGAGGCCGCGGGGCGGTCCAGTTTGTAGGTGACGCCGGCCAGGGCGGGCGTGCACGCGGCGGCCAATGTGGCGGCTGCGAAAATGGTGCGCCAGGCGTGGCGGGAGGGGAAAGCGGAAGGGGCCGAAGCTTGCATGACGGTCCAGTATCGAGGCCGAAAAAGGGTCGCTGAACTGTATCACCCGCCTGTAAGCGCGGTGCTACGCCGTGTAAGAGTGGCTGCAAAGCGCGTGTCGGTGCATGTCGGCGGTTTCGGCCTCTATAATATGCACCGCATTTCGGCCCCGGCCGCCCTTAGCTCAGGTGGATAGAGCACTCGCCTTCTAAGCGAGCGGTCACACGTTCGAATCGTGTAGGGCGGGCCAATTGATCGTCCGGATTGGTCCGATAAATTCCAGAATCCCCATTTAAGATATTGATCTTGATGGGGATTTTTCTTTTTGTAGTCCAACCTTGTCCAAGGTGCTTCAACGGAATCCAGCGGTGGTAAGTAAACTTTTGAGTAAAATTTTGGTAAGATTGGCTCGCTAAAGACGAGACAAACTTATCAGTCATCACTAAAAGGATTTGCCGTATGCCCAAGCTGGCAACCGGGCTAAATGACCGTTCGATCAAGAACGCGAAGCCAAAAGAGAAGGCGTATTCCTTGGCGGATGGCGAGGGGCTGTCTCTGGTCGTATCGCCTGCGGGCAAGAAGTCTTGGTCGTTCCGTTATCGAGTCGACGGCAAGCAGAACGCAGTGGTGATCGGCGAGTACCCCGCAATGGCGCTGGCACAAGCCAGAGCCAAGTCGTCCGAGCTGCGAATGAATGTGAAGGCGGGCGAAACGATCTCGGGTGCTCGGGCCGAGCGCAAGGCTCGACGTGAAGAGGCAAGCGCGACCAGTTGGGAAGACCAGAACGAGGACTGGCAGTCGTACTCTTTGACGGCCGTGTCCAAAAAATGGCTTGAGGAATACGCGCGAACCCATGCCGCAAAAACGAACTACCAGGTGCGGTACATCGTTGAGGAACACTTTCAGCCCCAAGTCGGCAACCTGGATATGCGCACCCTTCGTAGTGGGGATCTGACTACGATGCTTCGTCGCATGGCCGCTGACACACCGGCTCAGGCAGAGGTTGCCATGCGCTGCATCTACGGCATGATTGACTACTGCATTGCAGAGAACATTCGGGAAGAAGATCAACGCCTTCAGTTTCGAGGCGTCTTGCCCAAGAAAAGGCGCAAGAAGCATATCCCAGGCGTCACGGACGAACGCTTCATCGGCGAGTTGATGACAGCCATTCACGGGTACGGCGGCTTTGTCGTGCGTGACGCCTTGCTGCTTTGCTCATGGACCATCTTAAGGCCAGGCGTGGTCGCCAGTGCACGTTGGGATGAGATTGATCTGCGGCGCGCAGAATGGCACATCCGTGGCCAGAACGAAGACGGCACGAATCGAATGAAGATGGGATTCGATCACATCGTCCCGCTTCCACGCCAGGCAGTGTCGATGCTGAGGGAAATGGCAAAGCTGACAGGAAAGCAGAAATTCGTGTTTCCGCCTATGGGGGGGTGGAACCAAGAACATGTTCACAGAGACGCGCTATCCAAAGCCTTGCGGGATATGGGGTTCCGCGGCAAGCATACCCCGCACGGATTCCGGGCGTCTCTGCGTACGTTGGCACGAGAGCGTTTGAAAGTTGACGTCGATGTGCTGGAAGCCCAATTGGCACATGCCAAGAAAGATGATGTGCAGGCCGCGTATGACCGGACTCAGTTCTTGGATGAGCGTAAAGCGGTGATGCAAATGTGGGCAGATTATTTGGACGAAAAGATGCAGGCGCATTGTGTCCGCAGCACCTCCTGGGATGGAGCTTTCGAGGAGGTTTTTGATTTGGCGGAGAGTAAAGACACGAGCACGTAGCTCTAGCGCTAGATGTCCGCTAGGCGCAGAAACCGCTACGCGCGCCACTGCAGAGGTGGGGTGCTGGCCGTCGCTGCTCCTTGAACACCTCGATTTCTCACAGATTTCGACCATGTTCGTTTCTTTTTTCTATGATGCTTCGGCCAGGATTCCTGGGCGTATCCAAAGTCCAGACTTGCGTTGTTCGGATTTGCTAGTAGAAAGTTGCTGGCGCATTATGTCCGCCGAATCTTTCGAGGCGGAGCTTGAGAGAACGTTTTTGGCTTGGTGGACGTTGGGCAAGGTCACGTAGACTTGGCGCTTGCAATCCGCGAGGCGAAAAATTCTCTACTCACTCCACTGCAGGGGAGCAGCCGGCACCGGAGGGGGCTCAAAAAACCGCGATTTCTCGTGGAGTTCGGCCATTCCTGTTAATGACTCTCCGGCGGAAATTCCTAGCTGCCGGCAAGGAGTGCACGCTTTTGGCTTGTGCAGGCTCATCGAAGAGTGCCACCAAACCCTATGTCCAGACTTGCATTGTGCGGACTGCTAGCAGAAAGTTGCTGGCGTATTATGTCCGTAGCATCTTTCGAAACAGGGCTCGAGAGAAATTTTGCGGCTTGGCGGACGGTGGGCAAGGTCATGTAGACCTTGCGCTTGCAATCCGCGATCCGAAAAATTCTCTAATCATGCCACTGCAGGGGGGGGCGGACACGGCTATTCCTCAAAAAACCGCAATTTCTCGCGGATTTCGGCCCTTCCTGTTAATGATTCTCCGGCAGAAATTCTTAGCTGCAGTCAAGGAGTGCAAGCTTTGGGCTGGTGCAAGCTTTGAAGGCTCATCGATGGCTCCACCAAAATTATTTCTCAGTAGTCTTCTCATTGCTCTACATGAAAGTTGCGCGTTCTCTAAGCTCTTCGGCTCTCTTCGCGTTCTCTTCGGTTGATCAAGAGGGGCGTGATGAAAAGGCTGCAGATGCTTGCTGCTCGCTCACCTAGTCCTACTGTCTAGCCACAGCATCGTCCGGCACATCGGCACGCTCTTTCTTTCAGGTTTTCGCATGTGCGTGAGATCCGCCGCAGAGTAGTAAGTCTCTCAGCACTTTGGAGACTCTTCGTACTCTTTGATCTTGTTAATCAGCAAGCTGCCGCTACGGATCAGCGTGCAACTCGGACGGGAACCGAGGCACTGCGCCGACTGACCCAGAGCGGCGTAAATTTCGAACACTTCGTGGGTGATCGAGAGATTGTCTGCAAATTGGATTGAGTTGGCTGACTGACGTCAGTACGGATTGATGGCTTCTTGATACTCTGCCCAATCCTTCATGTCTTTCAGGCGGCGAGCCAACTCACGTGCGTAAGGATTGTTTGGATCCAACTTCGGTCGAGGCTTCTGCCGTTCGAGATCAGCTAAGTGGGCGTTCCACTGATCTGGTGTAGCTAGGACATATCCAGGGCATGGGGCTGACTCGACGCCCGATGTACACCAACCGGCTGATCGCAGGCTTTGCGCAGCAGTAGTTGCCCATTCGCAGGAGATTCGATCACCTTCCATGCACTTTTGAGCCACATACCGGTACCACCCAGGGGCTTCTCCAACGAAAGTGCCTCCGGACCAATCTTGATCCGAAGCACTGCGCAAAGGGGCGGCTAACTTGACTTCTGTAGGAGGTGATTTCCTTGCGGCGGTTTTGGGTGAGCAAGGCGCCCAACCTTGCTTGTAAGACGGAGCATCCTCGGGGCCATAGCACCAACCGTGCTCTCGGAGCCATTTGCTCTCTTGATCCCGAATGGGGCAATACTTTTGCTGCACCTTCGTGTCTGAGCTGCCGGCGCATTGATCATGCGCGTTGTAGTACGTCTGCACATGCCTGTGTGCTTCTGTCGGCTGCGCACTATGGGCGGCCCAACCAACTGTAGAGAGATACATCGCCAAGAGTCCGCGCCCAATGACGAAGCATCGGTTTGATGCCCAGCTCATGTTCCATCCACCTTAGAAAGTCGACAAATTAGACTTTAAAGGTTGAGTGACAAATTATCCAGATGTCAATTTCAACTAAATAGGTTGACAATCAACCTTTTGGTGTGTTACGTCATTCGTGTTAAAGCCTAACCATCTCCACCTGCACAGTTGGAGTTGGTAATGACACAAGATGAACAAAAGTTCTTGAAGAGACTGGGGCGAACGATCGCCAAGAAGCGGAAAGCGGCTGACTACACGCAAGAACAAGTTGCAGATAAATTGGAAATCGGCAGCGAGGCGGTTTCGAGAATTGAACGTGGTCTTGTCAGTCCGGGATTTCCGAAACTCTTCCAGCTCGCCGATTTGTTCGACTGTGGAATCGAAAGTTTTTTTGTCGAAGGTAGTCGGAGGCCTAGTGATGTGGGGGAGCGCGTCGCCAGGATGCTGGAGGGGCTCAGCGAATCAGACCGAACTCTGATCCTTGCAATCATTGAGCGTCTCTCGAAGCGGCTGAGCAAAGCTGCGGATGACTTTGACGTATAAAAAATCGGTTCTTGGCACACAGAACCTGGTTGAAGAATCTCTTGAAGCGCAGCTTGGGCGTGATCAGTTCCACTCGGAGATCTAGGCTGAGACCTGCTCGCAAACCTATTCGTAATGAGCGAGAAGTGCTGGCCAAGACGCGCCAGCTACGGAGGCACCGCGAAGCTTTCAAGCCTCTGAGTTCTCGCGCTGTGACCCCTCAGCACTAAAATTTTTGCTTGATTCCTTCGCGAGCTTTTGCTGCGAGATCGCGTTTATGCGAGAGCAGAAGATTCTCTGCTGGCTAACGCGATCGGGCTAGGCATGTCCTAATGCGAGAAAAAACTTAGTGACGGCCTCCGCCAGTCGTGCACCAACTGTGTACTCTGATTCGTCTAGGTATGCGGTTGTTGGGCGGTATCGCGATGCCCATCATGGTTGCAGACCCGGCCTTCCACGTTGTGTGAGCCGCATGGTAGGTCTTGCCGAGAGTGCTGCGCTCGTTGGGCGGGCGTCGTGCCTCCGCTTTCTTCGCCGCTTCTATATGCAATCACACGAGACATCAGCTAGCCAGCATCAAATTCGTCAACTGGTCTGCTGACCAGTGACTCGCAGCTCGACTTCGTCTTTGTAGTTGTCGTGACGAAGAACGATCTAGTGGTTCGCGCCTAGGTTGTTGGGCCATCGACGCCTGCAAGCCAAAAAACGGTGGTTTATCGCGGTTTTTTTGCATCGGCGATTCTTGTTAATGGTCTTGAGCTCGCTATCGGGCTTGTGCACTTCGATCGAGTGCACCGCTCAACAAGAATCTACACGCAATGGATGGGCATGTTGTCTTGCCGGTTCATGGCGTCACGTCTGAAGGTTTCGATGCACTCCACCGTACCCAACACCGCGCAGTCACAACTTCCCCTTGAGGGCTTTGTGCGCATCAAGCAGATCATCGCTCCTAATGGGCCAATTCCTGTTAGCAAATCCACCTGGTGGGCGGGCGTCAAGTCAGGAAGATTCCCGAAGCCCGTGAGGATCTTTGGTCCTAGGATCACCGTGTGGAATGTGAAAGAAATCCGCGCGTTGATTGAACTGTAGCTTCAAAGAGAAGGGCAGATCAAACACTAACTTTCACAACATGGCCAGATGAAAAATATGCGTTTTTCTATGCCAGAGCAAGAAGAGTGCACCAATTTTATCTGAAGGGTTCTGGTTCTTATGTTATTTGAATTGAAATCAAACCGTAGGGCACATTCGAACTTAGATATTTCACATCGCAGCTCGCATGTGGATGGAGCGTCGGTGCTAGAAACTGATGACACTCTCAAGTTCTTTGGATCAAACGAGGATCTCGCTACTGCAGTTGATAGAGTTGTCGAGGTAGCGAAGCTGGCGCTCAGTTCGGAGTGCCGATTCTTCTCGCTAGATGTTGCGAGCCCTTCTGTATCGTCTCATCTTGGCGGATGCAGAAAAATAGCGCAGGCCGTTCAAACTTATTTGCCGCGCCTTCGAAAGGCTCTCCCGCGTTACAGAGAAAATCCATATATTGCTCTCGTAGATGACGCTTTTGCGAAAGGGGGGCGTGCTGAACGGGCTGCGCATAGGTGGCTATCGAAAAAAGAGATGTCATCCAGAGCGACATCCGAGATCCTAGCTAAAAGAATAAACCGTGCCATTCGCGAGATGCGAACCAAGTCTATGGATGCAGTTTTCCAGCGAGATCTGAAGGATTTCACCAGGTCATCTGCCAAGAATAAGAGGGAGTTGGATCGCTATGTCGATGCAATTTTTGAAAAAAGAGCTCGGCTATTGGTTGTTCGTGTGGACCTAACGTATAGGAAAAGAGTTGATGACCCGGGAGCAATAGAGCGACGCTTGCAGATGTCGCTTGTGAAAAACGACTGGTCAAAGATGTATAGCGCTTTACAGAATGATCTTTCTGAAATCGAGCTCGAGGGATTTGCATACAAGATTGAGTACGGTCCTGAAAAGAAGTTCCATATTCATATCATGCTGCTTCTCGATGGTTCGAAAGTTAGGAAGGATGTTTTGATTGCAAGAAAAGTGGGTGAGTGTTGGCAGAGAATTGTTCCAGATGGCCAAGGCCTCTACTTCAACTGCAACGCAAAGAAGTACAAGTACGCGGCGCTAGGGCCGATCGACTGGAGTGACGAGAAGAAGAGAGAAATACTTTCTGAATTTGTCGTGTCCTACCTCACTAAGCCTGATATGTATCTACCTCTTGTGATGAATGGAGAGAGGAGATTCGGCAAAGGAAACACTCCGCGAAAAGTCTCTCAGCGAGGACGCCGTCGAGCGGGACTGGAATCGTAGGTTGTTCGGAACGCAGTGTGGCATCATGAAAAAAGCAGGCTCCGTTTTGCCAGCTCTGCTCGGATTGGATCTTCATCATGCCGCTCTGCTTCTTTCTAATTTCACAAAATGGTCACTCTTAGAACTGACATCGAAAGAGCCCTTGATGAGCTGGCCTCTCAAGAAGAGGGAATGCGTTTTCAGGGGCTGGCGGTCGTGATTGGCAAGTTGCGCTGGCCCGAGCTTATCGCCCGGCAGCGCAAGAAAGATTTCGGTCTTGATGCTTATGCGCCAGCTAGCCTGGCGCCGGGAGGGATCGGAACGGGACTTGCAGCATCGATCACGCCATCGCTCAAGAAGATCTCTGAATCGCCCCGGGTTTTGCGGAGGCTCCAACTCTTGAGAGAATGCGAGCCATGAGCAAG
>NZ_FKBS01000001.1 GCF_900078315.1 Bordetella ansorpii | reverse complement strand
CTGGCCAATCCCACGCCGGAGATCCTGCCGGAAGTGGCGCACGCGGTGCGCGACGACGTGGTCATGGCCACGGGCCGTTCGGACTATCCGAACCAGGTCAACAACGTGCTGTGCTTTCCGTACATCTTCCGCGGCGCGCTGGACGTGGGCGCGACCACCATCACGCGCGAAATGGAGATGGCGGCGGTGCACGCCATCGCCAAGCTGGCGCAGGAAGAGCAGAACGAAGTGGTGGCGGCCGCCTACGGCACCTACGACATCTCGTTCGGCCGCGATTACCTGATCCCCAAGCCGTTCGACCCGCGCCTGATCGTGCGTATCGCGCCGGCGGTGGCCCGTGCCGCGATGGACGGCGGCGTGGCCACGCGCCCGCTGGCCGACCTGGATGCCTACGTCGAACAGTTGCAGCAGTTCGTGTATCACTCGGGCGCGTTCATGAAGCCGCTGTTCGGCGCGGCCAAGCGCATGGTGCGCGAGGGCGCGAAGTCGCGCATCGTGTTCACCGAGGGCGAGGACGAGCGCGTGCTGCGCGCCGTGCAGG